>NZ_JACHWR010000022.1 GCF_014191495.1 Nocardioides soli | reverse complement strand
CGGCAAGCCGGAGTTCGCCGGCGGCCTGACCCGCGGCGCCCGGATCTGCAGGCAGCTGCGGCTCGACATGGACCCACGCTCGGGCCGCGAGCGGCGCGCGATCGAGGTCTACCCACACCCGGCGACGATCGTGCTCTTCAACCTCGCCAAGACGCTGAAGTACAAGGACAAGCGCGGCCGCGCACTCGACTCGCTGCGCGCCGAGCTGCTGCGGCTGATGGACCACCTCGAGCGGATCGTGCCGCCGGACCCGACCTGGCGGGCGCTGCGTGCGCAGGTCGAGGCGGCCACCCGCAAGAGCGAGCTCGGCCGCGCCGAGGACCAGGTCGACGCGGTGGTCTGCGCCTACGTCGCGCTGATGGCGGACCGCTGGCCGAAGCGGCTGACGACGTACGGCTCCTTCGAGCAGGGCTACATCGTCACGCCCACGCTGCTCGACACCCACGGCGCGATCCAGCAGGCGGTGGCGGAGTACGCCGAGCGCCAGCCGCAGCTGGTCGCCGTCGCGGCGGAGTACGTCGAGCAGGTCACCGGCCTGCTCGACGAGGCGGGCATCAACTACCTGTCGGTCGCCGGCCGCGCCAAGAGCGTCGACTCGTTCGCCGCCAAGGCGGCGCGCACCGTCGACGGACTGCCGGCGTACTCCGACCCGCTGCGCGAGATCGGCGACCAGGTCGGCGTCCGGGTGATCACCTACGTGCGCGCCGACGTGAGCGCGGTCGCGGACGTGCTCGGCGCCCAGTTCGACGTGCTCGACGACCGCGACCTCGGCAACGAGACCGCGAGCGAGGGCCGCTTCGGCTACGCCAGCCGGCACCTCCAGGTCGCGCGCGAGGACGGGCAGGTCGCGCAGGTGCAGGTGCGCACGGTGCTGCAGCACGCGTGGGCGGAGTTCGAGCACGACATCCGCTACAAGGGCAGCGTCCCGACCGAGCACGCCCGTGACTTCGACCGCCGCTTCACCCTCGCGGCCGGGCTGCTCGAGCTCGCGGACCAGGAGTTCACCACGATCCGCGAGCGGCTGCGCGGCGCCGCCGTCGGCGAGGTCGACGCCGCCGCCGAGGGCGTCAGCCCCCGCGAGCTCGCGGCGTACCTCGCGGGGCAGTACGCCGACGCCGAGTGGTCACGCCCCGACCACTACGCCTGGATCGCCGGCCTCCTCCCCGAGCTCGGCCTCACCACCCTCGCCGCCCTCGGCGACGTCCTCGCCGACGTCGACGCGGGCGAGATCGTCGCGCGCATGGACTACCGCTACCCGCCCGGCGCCGTACGCCGCCTCGACGACGCCCTCCTCTCGGCGTACGGCGACCGCTACGTCGACCTCCCCGGCAATGCCCACCGCCGCCCCCTCCTCGCCGTACGCCTGGAGAAGATGCGCGGCTGAAGAGGACGGTGGTTGAGGAAGGCGCGCTAGCGCCTGTCTCGAAACCACCGCGACCGGACGGCGTCCCGCCGTCACACCTCCGCTGCAGCGGCTGGAGCCGATTGCCTATCCAACCGATACCGCGCGATCTGCCGACCGCTGTACGCGCCGACGACGGCGATGGGGAGTCCGACGAGCACGGCCGACGTGTCTTCGAGACCGAGCAGATTCAGAACTCCGTAGTACGCCGCGCAGACCAAGGCCCCCAGCAGCAGAGTCCGCCGCAGGATGTGTGGGTACCTGCGCACCGTCCGCCAGGTCACGCGGAGCGGAGGCACCCGGCGAAGGTCGTTGCGCAACCACGCCACAAAGCCTTGCCGGTGGCGACCGCGATGCCGGAACACGCCCGGAGTGTGGCAGAAGACCCGCGATTTCGCGGATGAACCAGCGGAAGTTCTTGAGACCTGTGACGCTGCCACGGTGGTGAGATTCCAGGCGATCAACTTCTGGCCCGCGACCGGGCATCGAGATCGGCCTTGGGATGACGAGCCAGAGGTCGACGCGTGGCTGAAGTCGGCGCGTCGGGTGGAGGAGCTGTACAGCGAAGCCCTGCGGTCAGTGGATCTCACTGGACCGGTGAGCACGCTGCGCCTCCACACGTTTCCGGCCGACGACGGTGCCGCGACGATCCGTGCGGAGGTCCGGGTCGACCGGCCCGACGGATGGGAGTTCTGCGGTGTCTCCGTCCCGCCGGCTGTTGCTGCCCTGCCCGCGGGGGCTCGCGGTCGGCTGGTGTTCGAGGTGATCGACGCCGCCCTCACCGAGCTCGCACCACGGCGGGGCTGGCCGCCCGAGGTGCTGGCCGAGGCCCGCGAGTACGTGCGGGCTCGCGACCTGCGCTTCACCTGGTCGTCTCCATGGAAGGCGAGCCCGAGTCGAGCACTACAGGCCAGGTCGTACTTCCAACTCGCCGACGACGGTACGGACGCGTCGTCATCGAGATCCGGGACCGGAGGACCGAGGCGCTGGTTGCGCGGTCCCCGGAGGCGGTCGCGTACAGCACACTCGCCGGGTTCAAGCGGACGGCGCGGACCCTGCGCTGGGTCGACGGCGCCGTCGAGCTGGTGCCCTACATCGATATTCTCGGGCGAAGAGGGGCTCAGCTGCAGCTGGGCCCGAACGACGGCGTGGCGCCGCTCGTCCTGGTCGACGACGGCGAATCTGCGGCCGGTGAGCCGGCGCTCCCGACCGAGGTGGTTCGCTCCGGTGAGCCATCGGATTCACCGTCCATCGTCGTCCTCGGTGGTGGCCCGACTAATGAAGTGCCCGATGCCTACTTGGACGCGTTGCACGGCTGCCTGCTAGTGATTCAGGACAGTCACCTGGACTGGTGGTCGGATGCGGACCGTCAGCAGCTCGAGATCACCTACAGCTTCGGCGACGCCCCCGAAGTCCCGGTGACGCGCCGGACCAAGGACAAGCTCATCGCCCGCATCCATCGCAATCGCAAGACCCTGCGGGCAGCATCCGATCACGTACGGTTGGCACGCGCTGACGTCATCGCGCTCCTGAACGTGGTCGGCGACAAGATGCGCCTCGGCCCACCCCCTGACCTCCGAAGCTGACTGCGTCCCGCAGATTGCGTGCCGACGCGTCCTGCCCCAGTCGAAATGACGCACCCATCGCGGCAGATCCGGATGGTGGCCGCGCGGCCATCAGTCGATGATGTGCACGTCCTCAGCATGGTGGCGGCCGTGGTCGGCGACGCCGCCGCGCCATACGAACCTGACTCGTTGGCCCTCGTCGAGAACCCGGTAGCCCGCGCCCTTGATGTCCGAGAAGTGTACGAACAGAACTTCGCCATCGTCTGCCGTGATGCGGCCGTAGCCCTTCTCCTGTTTGAACCACCGCACGGTGCCGAAGCGCTCGACTCCATCGAGGTCAGGGCGCCGCACATCGAGGTCCTTGTCCACATGCCGATGCTACGAGCGGACGCACCCCGGCGGCCCCTGAGTTTCGCGGGTGGCAGCACTACCTCTTGCGGCAGATCCGGACTCTTCCGGATGACGGCGACAGGCAGCGAAGTGACACACCGACGCCGTGCTGCCTCCTGGGACTTACCCAGGGATCGTGATGGAGCCGCCGCGCGGCTGACCTGGCCGTAGGCCTCGGCGTACGGTCGAGGTATGACCCCAGCGGACGTGTACGTGGACTTCTTCGAGCGGGTGCTGGAGAACGGCACGGCGGTGGTGGGTGGGCTCGACGAGGAGCAGCTCGCGCACCGGCCGAGTCCTGATGCGAACTCGATCGCGTGGCTGGTCTGGCACGCGGCGCGGGTGCAGGATGCGCAGATCGCGGACGTGGCGGGGACCGAGCAGGTGTGGTTCACGCAGGGGTGGGCGGAGAGGTTCGGGCTCGACCTGGACCCGCAGGACCACGGCTACGGGCACACCAGCGAGCAGGTCGCGAAGGTGCGGGCCACCGGGGAGCTGCTGGCGGCGTACCTCACCGCGACCCACGAGGCGACGGTCGCCTACCTGCGCACCCTGTCCGACGACGACCTCGACCGGATCATCGACGAGCGGTGGGACCCGCCGGTGTCGCTCGGGGTGCGGCTGGTCAGCGTCGCGGACGACGACGCGCAGCACGTCGGGCAGGCGGCCTACCTGCGCGGATTGCTCGACGTCTAGGGCCGACGCCGCTCGTAGGCGCCGAGGTCGACCTGTCACCCCGACCCGTGCTCTGGAAGGGCTAGCGGAGCGACGCGCCCCGAGTGTCAGTCGGTACGACGCAGCTCGCCGTCACCGGCGCGCCCTCGCAGCAGGGCCGGATGTAGCCGCAGCGGTCGCACCGTGAGTGCGAGGTCTCCCAGCGCATCGTCGCCCCGCAGCCGTCGCACTCCATCGCGTCCATGGGACGCGATCCTGTCAGTGCGGGGTGGGGCCGAGGTGGAGGCGCGCGGCCCGCGCGAGCCGGGTAGGGGCTCGGGAGCCTCTTCACGATGGCACCGGGGAGGCGGTGACTGAATTAATGCCAAGTGTAGTTAGCGGTAAATGACTTAGTGACTGCTATGCTTTGCATTAAGTCGAGAGGAGCCGCCCGATGGCCAAGCGTCCACCGCAGGCCCGCCTCGTGCGCGCGGGCCGACAGCTCGGCAGTCATGTCGCCACCTGGCGCAAGCTCCAGAACCTGACCGCCGAGCAGCTGGCCGACCGGGCCGGAATCAGCCGCCCCACGCTCACCAAGCTCGAGTCCGGCAACCTCGGAGTCACCCTCAGCACGTATCTGAACGTGCTGCGCGCGCTGGGTCAGCTGGACCGCGCCGTCGAGGCGCTCGACCCGTACGAGACCGACCTCGGTCGCGCCCGGGCCGACGACGCGCTGCCTCAGCGGGTCCGGGGGCCGGCCAGGTGAGCGTGGCCCGGCCCGAGGCGCTCGACGTCCACGTCGTGCTCGCGGGTGCCACGGTGCTCGCGGGGACCGCGACGTTCCGCTATCACGGCGCAACGACGACGACGGAGTTCACCTACGCACGCGACTACCTCGCGAACCGCGCGGCGTACGAGCTGGACCCCGCCCTGCCGTTGTCTCGAGCCTCGACGGTGCTCGGGGCGCTCCCGTCGGCGTTCTCGGACTCCACCCCGGACTGGTGGGGGCGTCAGCTCGTGTCCAGGAAGCTCCGCCTGGAGGCGGCAGCGGCCAGGCAGCCGGTGCCGCTGCTCACCGAGCCGGACCTCCTGGTCGGTGTCAGCGACCAGATGCGACAGGGCAGCCTGCGCTATGCGGCTCCCGGGACGACGACGTTCGTCGGCACTGACGCATCGGTCCCTAAGCTGGTCGGCCTGCCGGAGCTCCTCGAGGCCGCCGACCGGGTCGCCGCAGACGACGAGGCGGGAGTGGCAGACGCCCTCAAGCTCCTCCTCGCCGCGGGCAGTGGCACCCTCGGCGGTGCCCGACCCAAGGCGTCGGTCCAGGACGAGGGGCGACTCCTCATCGCCAAGTTCCCCTTTCGCGAGGACGAGTGGGACGTCATGGCGTGGGAGAAGACCGCCCTGGACCTGGCGGAGCTGTGCGGCATCGAGGTGCCGGAACGACGCCTGGTCGAGGTCGGGACACGTCACGTGCTACTCCTGGGGCGCTTCGACCGGGACGGCGCGGGCCCTGATGCCGGCCGCATCGGCTACGTGAGCGCCCGCACGATGGCCGAGGTGGCCAGCAGCGCCGGGAACGACTACATGGACCTGGTCGACGCCATCGAGGACCACTCCGCGAGCACCGCCGCGGACCTGCGGGACCTGTGGCACCGGATCGCGTTCACCGTGGCCCTGAACAACACCGACGACCACTTCCACAACCACGGCTTTCGCCGTACGGCCCGCGGGTGGACCCTCGCGCCTGCCTTCGACCTCAACGTCAACCCACAGCTGGCGATGCCCCGCACCACCACGCTCTCGGGAGCGGGCACCCGCGCGGACTCGCTGCGCGCGTTGGTCACCCAGTCCGAGTACTTCGGCCTGGACGCCGATGCTGCGCGCCACGGCCTCCTCCGGATCCGCCACGTCCTCGAGGACTGGCGGGGGCACGCACGAGCCAACGACGTGCCGGACCAGGAGCTCGACCGGGTGGGATGGGTGATCGACGACTACCGGGACCGGGTCGCCGACCTCAGCTAAGCCCTGCCGCCCCGCTCACCAGGGCGCGGGCTCGAAGTCCTTGAGGAAGTGGCCGTAGAGGTCCTCGCCGGCCTCGCCGCGCACGATCGGGTCGTAGACCCGCGCGGCCCCGTCGACCAGGTCCAGCGGCGCGTGCCAGCCGGTGGCCGCGATCCGCAGCTTGTCCTCGTGCGGGCGCTCGTCGGTGATCCAGCCGGTGTCGACGGCGTTCATCAGGATCCCGTCGGACTCGAACATCTCGCCCGCGCTGGTGCGGGTCAGCATGTTCAGCGCCGCCTTCGCCATGTTGGTGTGCGGGTGCCCCGACCCCTTGTAGCGGCGACCGCCGAACTGGCCCTCCATCGCCGAGACGTTGACGACGTAGGTACGCCGCGCCGTCGACGCCCGCATCGATGCGCGCAGCCGTGAGATCAGCAGGAACGGCGCGGTCGCGTTGCAGAGCTGCACCTCGAGCAGCTCGAGCGGGTCGACCTCGTCGACGGTCTGGGTCCAGGAGTTGTTGACCTGGAGGTCGGGCAGCAGTCCGCCGGCGTCGACGGCGGTGCCGGCCAGGTGCGCCTCGAGGCTCGCGTGGCCCGCCTGCAGCGCGAGCGCGGTGATCGAGGCCGGCGTGTGCGCTGGCGTCTCGTGGTGGGCGATCGCGTGCTGCTGCAGGGTGCCCGCGAGCGCGGCCGGGTGGGCGTCGCTGATCCGGTCGAAGCTCACGATCTCCGGCAGCGGCACGCCGGCCGGCAGCGGCGCGAGCTCGGCCTCGACGAGCGGCGCGTAGGAGCCCGGTGACCTGCGCACCGTCTGGCAGGCGTTGTTGATCAGGATGTCGAGCGGGCCCGCGGCGGCGACCTCGTCGGCGAGCGCGATGACCTGGGTCGGGTCGCGCAGGTCGATGCCGACGATCGTGAGCCGGTCGATCCAATCGGCGCTGTCCTCCAGCGCCGAGAACCGGCGTACGGCGTCGTGCGGGAAGCGCGTGGTGATCGTGGTGTGCGCGCCGTCGCGCAGCAGCCGGAGCGCGATGTACATGCCGATCTTCGCGCGGCCGCCGGTGAGCAGCGCGCGGCGCCCGGCGAGGTCCGTGCCCTGGCCGCGCTTGGCGTGCGACAGGGACGCGCAGCTGGGGCAGAGGTAGTGGTAGAACGCGTCGACCAGCGTGTAGTCGGTCTTGCAGATGTAGCAGCCGCGCGGGTTGATCAGCTCGCCCGCGAAGGCGCCCGGCGCGGTCGAGACCAGCGGGATGCCCTGGGTCTCGTCGTCGATCCGCATCGGCGACCCGGTCGCCGTCGCCTCGGTGATTGCCCGGTCGTGGGCGAGCTCGGCCTGGCGCTTGCGAGCCCGGCGCTCGGACTTGAGCGCCTTGTACATGTGCGAGGCCGCGCGCTTGACCGTCACGAGGTCCGGGTCGTCCTGGTCGAGGTGGTGCAGCTGACCGAGCACGCGCACGGTCGTGGCCAGGTCGTCGGGGTCGATCACGGGGCGAATCACCGGGCGATGGTAGTGGTGCGGCTGAGCCGGTAGCGCACGAATGACGGCACGGCGATCGCGGCGACGACCGTGCCGACCACGACCAGCACCCCACCACCGGCGGCGGCAGCCGCGGTGCCGACCATCGCCGCGCTGGTGCCGTGCACGACGTCGGCGATCCGCGGGCCGCCGGCAACGACCACGACGAACACGCCCTGGAGCCGCCCGCGCACCGAGTCGGCCGCCGCGCTCTGCAGCATGCTGGTGCGGAAGGCCGCGGAGGCCATGTCGGCCGCGCCGCCGATCACGAGCATCAGCAGAGCGACGAGCAGCATGCCCCGGTAGTCCGCGAGCGCCACGGCGACGCCGAAGCCGGTCATGGCCGCGCCCCACACCAGGATGCAGACGATCACGGCGTACCCCTGCCGGTCGACGCGCGAGACCCATCCGGAGAAGACCCCGCCGAGCACCGCCCCGGTCGGGATCGCGGCGAAGAGCAGCGCGAAGACCAGGCCGCCCTCGTCGGGCCCGCCGAAGGAGACGTGCGCGATCTCGGGGAACAGCGCCCGCGGCATGCCGAAGATCATCGCGATCAGGTCGACGACGAAGGACATCAGCAGCACCGGGTGGCCGCCGAGGTAGCGGAAGCCCTCCAGCACCGACCGCAGCCCGGGGCTGGTCGTCGGTCCCTCCACCGGGAGCCGCGGCAGCCGCACCACCGCGCCGAGAGTCGCGAACAGCGTGATCGTGTCGACCAGGTAGAGCCACTGGTAGCCGAGGATCGGGATCAGCACGCCGGCCACCAGCGGGCCACCGATCGCGCCGGCCTGGAAGACCGTCATGCTCAGCGAGTTCGCGGCCGGCAGCAGATCGGGGGTGAGCAGCCGGGGCAGGATCGCGGCGCGGGTCGGCTGGTTGACCGCGAAGAACGCCTGCTGGACCGCGAACAGCCCGAGCAGCAGCCACACATTCGTGTTGCCCATCGCCGCCTGCAGCCAGAAGAGGGCGCTGGTGCCGATCAGCCCGCTGGTGGTGATCATCAGCATCGTGCGCCGGTCGAAGACGTCGGCCAGCGCACCGCCCCACAGCCCGAAGACGATCAGCGGGACCAGACCGAAGAGCCCGGTGAGCCCGACGTACGCCGACGAGCCGGTCACGTCGTAGATCTGCGCCGGCACGGCGACGACGGTCAGCTGGGCACCGACCACCGTGATGATGTTGGCCAGCCACAGGCGCCGGAAGTGCTCGTTGCGCAGGGGACGGGTGTCGGCGACCAGGCCCGCCATCCGTTCCCTCAGCCCGCGCACGATGCCCCAACCTAGTGGCCATCACCGGAAGTTCTTCGGGTGGCCCGCACCCGGGCACGCACCTCGCGGCGTTGCCGTCGCTTGCTGGACGAGCAGGTAGAGCCGCGCTCCGGCGCCTTGCGATGCACGCACCCCGAGCACGGGCCACCCCCGAGGAACTCCCAGCGACGACCACTAGTCGCCGATGAGTCCTGTTCCCGCCACCGGTCGAAACGGCATGACCGAGATCGACGTCACCTTCGAGGCGGTGCTCCAGACGAGTGGGGCCAAGGGTGGCTGGACCTACGTGGTCTGGCCCGAGTCCGCGGCGTACTTCGGCACTCGCGGGCTGGTGAAGGTGCGTGGCACCGTCGACGGCCGGCCGTTCGAGAGCTCGTTCATGGCACTCGGCGACGGCAACCACAAGCTGCCGGTCCGGTCGGCGCTCCGCGTCGAGTCGGGCAAGCAGGCCGGTGACGTGGTGACCGTGCATCTCCAGGAGAGGATCACGTGATGACCGAGAAGGTGCAGGGGCCCGCGTCGTACTTCCCGTCGATCGAGAGGAAGTACGGCCGTCCGATCGCGGAGTGGCAGGCCGTGGTGCGCGCGGCTCCGGGCTACGGCGCGGGCGCGAAGCACATGGAGCTGGTCGCACTGCTCAAGGACGAGCACGGCATGGGCCACGGCCACGCGAACGCCGTCGTCGCCCACACCTTGGCCGAGGACAAGCGGGGGGAAGGGTGCCGCGTCGTGAGGCTCGGGCGACCCCAACTTCGGGATAGTCCGTCACGTTCTGGTGGGTTCGCCGGCCGATCGGCAACCGAAACGTGACGGACTATCCCGACGACCGCCCGTACGCCGCCCCCACCGGGCGGTCAGCAGCTGCCGCTCTCGGGGAGTCCCAGCAGCCGGTCGGCGAGGAAGTCGCACCACTGGCCGGACGCCGGCCCGCCGTTCTCGTAGCCGTCGGACTCGCCCGGGTGCTTGACCCACAGGGTGCCGTCGAAGGCGCCCCGGAAGACCAGTCTCGGCTTCTTGCCGACCTCGGCCCAGGTCGGGTTGATCACGTCCATGCCATCGTTGCTCGGCGCCGCCCCGTTGCGCGAGGTGTCGATGACGTAGTGCTTGCGCTTCACGCCCAGCTTGCGCAGGCCGCGGAGGAGTCCGGTGGCGTACCGCTTCTCGTCCCGGGTCGGGCGGAAGTTCGACACGTTGGTGCTGATCCCGCGGGCGAACCGCACCCCCGCGGCCTTGAGGTGGGCGGGCCGGGTCTCGTGCGGTGTCCAGTTCGAGTGGCCCGCGTCGAGGTAGACCCAGGCGCCGCTCCGGCTCAGCCGCTTCGACGCGAACCGGAGCATGCCCTGCCAGCCGCGCGGCTTCGTCGGGCAGGCCTGCACCGAGCTGCTGAAGAGCGGCAGCGCGTCGGGCTCGAGCACCACGAGCGCCTTCCGCCCCTCGAGTTCGGCCGCGACCTGCTTGATCCAGGCCTTGTACTGAGGGGCGGTCGTCAGCGGGTTGTTGGAGGAGTACATGCCGCAGTCGCGGCCGGGGATGCCGTAGATCGTGAGCACCGGCGTCTTCCCGGCCGCCGCGGCGTCGCCCGTGTACGCGGCGACCGCCTGCCCCACCGGCACCAGCCACGGCTGGTCCGGATCGGGGCGAGTGGGGTAGGCCTCCGGGATCACCCAGAAGGCCTGCGCGACCCGGCCGATCTCCTCCCGATAGACCCCGCCCTGCTGGTAGGCCGGCATCTTCGGGTCGACGAACAGGCCCTGGGTTCGGCGCGGGTCCTTCGGCTTCGCCGCGAGCCCGGCGTCGGCGCCGGAGGCCGACGTCAGGCCGGCCGTGCCGAGAGCGAGGACGGCGACCGTGGCGCAGGCGCGCAGGACCAACGACCGGGGAAGCACGCGCTCAGGGTACGGGCTGGCCGGCCCGACCGTAGGCGTCGAAAGTCTTTTCCGGAAGGGTGTCGTATCGAGGACGGACCGTTCGTGGAGAGGGTGAGCGGGGCCACCGGACCCGCTGCACCAAGGACGCAAGGAGAAGAGACCATGTCGCAGTACCTGCTCGCAGTCAACGGATCGGCGGCCGACGAGGCGGCCCAGTCCCAGATGACCATGGAGGAGATGCAGCCGCTCTTCGAGGCGGTGGAGCGGTTCAACGAGAGGCTCCGGGCCGAGGGCGCCTGGGTGTTCGCCGGAGGCCTGCAGCCGATCGGGAGCACCACCACCGTCGACCACACCGGCGGCGAGGTGATCATCACCGACGGGCCGTTCGCCGAGTCGAAGGAGTGGCTGGGCGGCTTCTGGGTGATCGAGGCGCCCGACCTCGACGCCGCCCTGAGGTGGGCGGCCGAAGGGTCGAAGGCGTGCGCCGGGCGGGTCGAGGTGCGGCCGTTCCAGGACGAGCCCGAGGCGTGACGGCTTGAGCGAACGCGACCCCCACGAGGCCGTCGAGCGGATCTACCGCGAGGAGTACGGCCGGGTCGTGGCCTCGCTGGTGCGCCGCTTCGGCGACATCGACGTCGCCGAGGAGGCAGCCGGCGAGGCGCTGGTCGTCGCCCTCGAGCGGTGGCCGGCCGACGGCGTACCGCCCAACCCGGGCGGCTGGCTGACGACGACGGCGGGCAACCGCGCCCTCGACCGGCTCCGCCGCGAGTCGCGCCGCGACGCCAAGCACCAGGCGGCCCTGATGATCCACGACGAGACGCCCCACGAGCCGACCGGTCCGGTCGAGGACGACCGGCTGCGGCTGATCTTCACCTGCTGCCATCCCGCCCTCGCGCCGGAGGCCCGGGTCGCGCTGACCCTGCGTCTGCTCGGCGGCCTGACCGTCGCCGAGATCGCCCAGGCGTTCCTCGTGCCCGAGACCACGATGGCGCAGCGGATCACCCGCGCCAAGAGGAAGATCCGGGACGCCCACATCCCCTACCGGGTCCCTGCGGCCGACGACCTGACCGCCCGGCTGGGCGCGGTGCTGGCCGTGGTCTACCTGGTCTTCAACGAGGGCTACCTGGCCAGCTCGGGCGAGCGGTCGATCCGCGAGGACCTCACCGCCGAGGCGATCCGGCTCGGCCGGCTCCTGCGCTCGCTGCTGCCCGGCGAGCCGGAGGTCGCGGGCTTGCTCGCGCTGATGGTGCTCACCGAGGCCCGGCGTACGGCGCGGGTGGCCGCCGGCGAGCTGGTGCCGATGCGCGACCAGGACCGCGGCGGCTGGGACCGCGAGCTGATCGCCGAGGGCCACGACCTGGTGCGCGAGTGCCTCGCGGTCGGGCGTCCCGGGCAGTACCAGCTGCTCGCGGCGATCAACGCCGTGCACACCGACGCCCCCGACGCGGCGGCCACCGACTGGCGTCAGATCGCCGCGCTCTACGACCAGCTGTACGCCGTGGCGCCGAGCCCCGTCGTCGCCCTCAATCGTGCGGTCGCCGTGGCCGAGCTCGACGGGCCCGCGGTGGCCCTGGCGGAGGTGGACCGCCTCGACCTGACGGCGTACCACGCCTGGCACGCGACCCGGGCCGAGCTGCTGCGCCGGCTGGGCCGCAGCGCCGAGGCGCGGCCGGCGTACGACGCCGCCATCGCGGCCACGGACAACCCGGCCGAGCGCGCCTACCTGTCCAGGCGTCGTGGCAGTCTGGCCCCATGACTGATCCGGGGACGCCCCTCGACCTCCCGACGGACGACGATGCGCAGGGCTGGGTCGAGGCCCGCTCCCGGGACGGCCTGGCGGCGGCCCGCGGCATCGTCGACGGCCTCCGCGCCGGGCGGCCGGCGACCACGCTCGACCTGCTGCGCGCGTGGGACGAGGCGTCGCGCCACCTCAGCAACGTGGCGGCGACGGCATCGCTCCTCGCCAACGTGCATCCGCTCGAGCCGGTGCGCACGACCTGCGAGCAGGCCGAGGTCGAGGTCGACCGCTACGTCACCGAGCTGCGCCAGGACCGCGCGCTGTACGACGTGTTCGCGGCCGCCTCGCCGGCGGGGCTGGACCCGGTCGCGGCGCGCCTGCTCGCCAAGACGCTCGACGACTTCCGGCGCTCCGGCGTCGATCGTGACGACGCCACCCGGGCCCGATTGGCCGAGATCAACGAGCGGCTGACCGCGGTCGGCCAGGAGTTCGGCCGCACCATCCGCGACGACGTCCGCACGGTCCGGGTCACCCCCGACCGGCTCGCCGGGCTGCCGCAGGACTGGCTCGACGCCCACCCCGCCGCCGCCGACGGCCTGGTCACGGTCACCACCGACTATCCCGACTCGGTGCCGGTGCGGATGTTCGCCCACGACGCCGACGTGCGCCGCGACGTCACCGTCGCCTTCCTCGAGCGCGGCTGGCCGGCCAACGAGCCGCTGCTGCGCGAGATGTTCGCGCTGCGCGAGGAGCTGGCCACGCTGGTCGGCTACGCCGACTGGGCGTCGTACGACGCCGACGTGAAGATGATCGGCAAGGGCCCCGCCACGGTTCCTGAGGAGGCGAGGGACGAGCCGTCTCGAAGGATCCCGGAGTTCATCGACCGGATCGCCGACGCCGCCGACGCTCCCATGCGGCGCGACCTCGAGCTGCTGCTCGAGCGCTACCGCCGCGACGTCCCGGGCGCCGAGGCGATCACGACCGCCGACTCGCTCTACTACGAGGAGCTGGTGCGCCAGGAGCGGCACGACGTCGACGCGCAGCGGGTGCGCACCTACTTCGACTTCGCGCGCGTGCGCCAGGGGCTGCTCGACGTGACCGGCCGCCTCTTCGGGCTGGCCTACGAACCGGTCCCAGGCGCGGTCGTGTGGCACGAGGAGGTCACGGCGTACGACGTGCTGCGCGACGTCGGCGCCAGCCCCGAGCGGATCGGGCGGATCTACCTCGACCTGCACCCGCGCGAGGGCAAGTACAAGCACGCCGCGCAGTTCACGCTCGTCGACGGGCTCGCCGGCCGGCAGCTGCCCGAGGGCGTGCTGGTCTGCAACTTCAGCCGCGGCCTGATGGAGCACGACCACGTGGTCACGCTCTTCCACGAGTTCGGGCACCTGCTCCACCACGTGCTGGCCGGGTCGGGGGAGTGGACCCGCTTCGCCGGCGTCGCCACCGAGTGGGACTTCGTCGAGGCGCCCAGCCAGATGCTCGAGGAGTGGGCCTGGGACGCCGACGTGCTGCAGACCTTCGCCGTCTCCGCCTCCGGCGAGCCCATCCCGGCCGACCTGGTCGAGCGGATGCGCGCCGCCGACGACTTCGGTAAGGGCTACCACGCGCGCACCCAGATGTTCTACGCCGCGATGTCGTACTGGTTCCACACCTCGCGG
>NZ_JACHWR010000021.1 GCF_014191495.1 Nocardioides soli | reverse complement strand
TTCGCGGTTCCAGGTCTCGCGCTGCTCGGCCAGCGAGCGGGGCTCGTGCTTGGCCTCGCGGGTCTCCAGCGTCGCCTGCTGGGACAGCTGGATGGTCTCCACCGGCGTGGGCGGGCGGCCGTGGGTGGCCTGGAACGCGGCCGCGAGGACCTTGCGGCGGTCCTCGACGTTGGCGCGGCGCTTGGAGAAGCGGCGGTTGAGGTCGGGGTCGACGCCGACGATCTCGCGCACCGGTCGCTTGCGGGCGTCCTCGTTCGGGCGCTCCTCGAACCGCACGCCGAGGGCGTCGACCAGGTGGCGCTCGAGTGCGGTGTTGTAGGTCTCCGAGGCCGAGACGACCGCCTTGTGCAGCGGTCGGCCGTCGATGGCCAGCCACTTGCCGTCGAGGGTCTGGACCTTGTTCGCGACGGCGACGTGGGTGTGCAGGTCGGGGTCGCCGGAGCGGGAGTCGCGGTGGGTGAACGCGGTGGCCACCAGTCCGCGGACGTCGACCTGGCGGACGCCGTTGGTGCCGCGGCGGGTGAACAGCGCCTTGGACTCGATGAAGCCCAGGGCGTCCTTGATCGCCGCCTGGTGGGCCCGCTCGATCACCGCGGCGGTCTTCGGGTCGGCGATCGCCCACAGCACCGAGACGCTCTTGACCGGGGAGAAGGTCAGGTCGTAGCCGGCCACGGCGTTGGTCTTGGGGCGGGAGTGCTTGGCGATCGCGGCGGCGAGCTCGCGGGCGTCGGTGGGCTCGCGGCCGTGATCGGCACGGAAGAACTCGGTGCCGACCTCGGTGCGGATCTTGGCCCGGTCGGCCGCGGGGACCGGCCAGTCACCCGGCAGGCCGGCGGCCTCGTTGAGGGCCGCGATGCGCTTGGCGACCTCGATCCGGAAGGGGCTGATGTCGTTGTCGTAGACCTTGTACGGCGTGCCGAGCTGGCGGGCCGTCTTGTAGTCCGCGTCGGTCGGCCGGTCGACACCGTCGCGGCCGATGCGCAGGTCCAGCTCCTTGGTCCGCTGGGTGGCCAGCGGGTGGTGACCGGAGCCGAACAGCGCCTGCATGTGGTCGGCGGTGACGATGTCGCCGGCGTCGAGCCCTTCGAGTCCCTCCATGCCGGATCCGACCCAGACGCCGGGGGTCTCGCCCTTCTCGGTGTAGTAGCTCGCCAGCCCGGTGTGGCCCTTGTCGGTGGCGTCCATCGCTGCGACCTGGCGGGTCAGGTAGTCGTACCCCGACCCCGCCGTCAGCTTGTGGAGGCTCATCGTCACGGTCACCTACGTGCGCGCGGGTGCGCGGTGCGATCACTTCCGGCCGGATTTTTGATGTGTTCTTTCTATTCGGCAGACCGAGAATGCAAGAGGTGTGTGGCACTTGGAAGGTCGCGGAAATCAGGGGGGACGCTGAGGGGCGTCGGTGACGGCGAGGTCGTCGGGTTCGGGCTGGCTGGGGTGGATGGGTCGGGCTGGGTTCTGGCTGGGCTGGTTCGGGGGTCGAGGTCGTCGGGTTCGGAAGTTTCTTGGCCGGTGGTGATCGCACGGGCACCGGGATTTGTCGTAGGTGACTGTCAGAGTCCATGTCGACACGGAGTGAGGACCGGATGAGTCAGCAGACGATCAAGCAGCAGGCGCGGCGAACGGCGCGGGAGATGGCCGAGAAGCGGCGCAAGGAGCGCGAGGAGCGCGAGCGCCGGGTGATCGACCTGGCCGAACAGGTCATGGTCGCGATCGGTCAGCGGGACGCGGCGGTGGCCGAGACCGAGAAGCGCGCCGGTGAGGCGCTGCGGGAGTTGATCGAGGTCGAGGGCCTGTCCCTGGGCGAGGCCGTGGAGTGGTGCGGCGAGACGGTCACCGTGCGGGAGGCGACGCGGCTGCGGCGGCTCGCCAACGCGGACGGCGAGCCGAGCGACGACGTACGCGACGACGTGCGCGACGACGGCGCGGCGCTGGCGTCGGCCGGGAGCGGGGGAGCGGGTGCCGGTACGTCGGCTGGATGACGCCGGCCTCGCGGCGGTCGCGGCAGCGATCGCGGACCCGGCGGTGCTCACGCGCTACCGGGCGAAGGTCGCCACGGTGCCGGGCAGTGAGTGCCTGTGGTGGACCGGGGCGGTGGCCGGTCGCTCCGAGCGGGAGCGCACGGACGGCGGTGGCCATGGCCGGTTCTGGTACGCCCCGGGGCGGGTGATCATCGCTCACCGGTTCGCGTACGCAGTCATGCACGGCGTTGACGCGCTGGCGGAGGCGCGGCTGCTCGGGCACCGCTGCCACAACCCGCTGTGCCAGCGGATCGCGCCGGACCACGTCGTGGTGTCGAGCGCGGCGCAGAACCGCCGTGAGTGGTCGGTGCAGCGGCGGCTGCCGTACAGCCCGCTGGCCGACCCGCGCGGCCCGCGTCGACGCGCGCGGGAACTGCGTGACCTGGCGCGTGAGGACCCCCAGCTCGTAGCCGACGACCTTGCTCGGCTCCAGGAGCTGCTGGGCGAGCAGCTGACCTTGTGGTGACGGCCCGACGCCCACGCAGAAGGAGGCCCGCCGCGATGAGCGCTGCGGGCGTACTTGAGGGGGGGTCGGAATGGTCAGGCGGGTTCGCCGTCGAGGAGTCGACCGAGCGTCTCCCACAGGTCGAGGTAGCCGTCCGCGTCCTCGGGTGCCTGCTCGCCCCACCGGGCGTGAAGGTCGCGGATGCGGTCGAGCCGGTCCATGCGGTCGGGCAGCGCGGTGCGGGCAGCGGCCATGAACTCGACGTCGGGCGCGTGCTCGGGAACGTCGCCCCCGCGTGGGTACGTCTTGAAGCCGAGCCGCTGCCAGTGAGCACCGGCGTAGGCGACGAGGATGTTGTCCGGGATCAGGGCGTCGGTGGCGGTGGCGCGGATCTTGTCACCGGCGGGAGTCCAGGGGCCGGGGGTCGCGCGGGCCTCCAGCGCACGCAGCGTGGCGTCGTCGTCGCTCATGCTGGCTGGTCTTCCCGAGCGGTCGCGGCGGCGAAGTCGAGCCGCCCAGCGGCGGCGGTGGCCACGGCAGTGATCCGTGCGGCGAGCGCGCGCAACTCGGCGGGCGTGCCCTGGATCGCCACCACGTCGTCCCCGGCCAGCGTGAGGACCGGCTGGCGGTGCTCACCGGCTCCCACCCAGTCCTCGCCGGGGGTGAACACCTGGACGCTGGTCTCGCGGGCGGCCAGCCACTCGATGTGCGCGCTCACGGGGTCACCTCGGCGGGCGCGGTGCCGATGAGGCGGCGGAAAGCCTCCACGTCGGCCTCGAGAGAGAACAGGCGGCGGCGGTGCTGGTCGTTCTCCGTGCCGACCTCGGTCAGGACCTCGGCGAGGCCGTCGAGGAACGCCACGACGGCATCGGCGGTGACCGCCTCGCCCATCGCGGTCCACGGCTTCGGGACGCGGCTGCTGGCGGCGTACGGCATCGCCATCATGGCGGCGACGATGCGGCGCTGGTCGCGCTCGCTGATCACGGTGCCGGTCGGCTCCGGCTGGGTCTGCTCGGTCATCACTGCTCCTGTTCGGTAGTGCGAGTGGCGTGCAGGGTGTCCAGCGCCGTGGCGACGCTGGACAGGGCCGCGTCCAAGTGGGCGCGGGCGGTCTCGGGGGTCCACCGGCGCACGTCGCGCAGCCGGTGCTCGATGACGATCAGGTCGCAGGCCGTCTCGCTGAGGGTGTGCCGGTCCGTGGCGGCGTTCGCCTCGACGTCGGGGGCAGCGCCAGTCGACACGTTGTCCCGCTTCGCGATGGTGACGAACTGGTTGAGCGGCAGGGTGCGGGCGCCGAGGACCAAGGCTGCGATGTGGACCTCGCGCCCGGCGCGGCCGGGTTCGTCCACGGTCACCGTGGTGATGGGGAACGCGACTCCGGTGTCAGGGTCGACCAGAGTGTCGGTAGGTCGGAGATCCCACGCGCGAACCTGCTCGGTGGCGAGGTCAGTGTCGGTGGTCGTGTCGGCCATGGCTCCTCCTTCGTTTGGGCCGGTGGCGGGCCGGACTCGGGGTCTCAGCCCGCCACCGGAGGACTTGCGGGACGGACGGTCAGGCGGGGGCCAGCGCGGTCCAGGCGCGGCGCTTGATCCGGTCGGGGTCGTCGCTTGTGAGGACGCGGGTGGCGCGGGCGGTCTTCTCGTCGCCCTTGGTGCGGACCGGGGCGTAGTGGTCGACGTACTCCGCGACGGCCTGGTAGCCAGCCCACGCGGTGTCGCGGATGCCGGCCTGCGTGTCGGCGTCGGCGAAGAGCCAGTGCAGCCGGGAGCGGCGACGGCGCTCGGTCTCGCGCACGCGCTTGGTCGCGCTGGCCTCGGCCTTGCCGAACGTGGCGTCGATCAGGGCGTCGAACGCGGCGTCGGTCATGGTCTTCTGGATCAGCCGCTCAGCCTCGACCTGGAACGCGTCGACGTAGGTGAACGTCAGGCCGAGCGCGTCGCGGGCGGCCTGCACGGCGGCCTTGGCGTTGCGGGTGTGCCGGATCGAGAACGACGACTCGTGGTTGCGCAGCGCCGCGCTCTGGGTGTTCGCGCACACGACGCGGACCGGGGTCACGAGGATGCGAAACGCGCTGGAGCCGTCGTGGCTGTTGAGCGCGGCGATGTTCAGGTCGACGCGGTCGGTGCCGCCGACGGTGAGCGAGTCCGGCAGCTGCATGGTGATGAACACCTGCCGACCGCCGCGCAGCGACCCGGCGGTGTCGAAGATCGCGCCGGACTCGTCGGCCAGCAGGTTCAGGAACTCGGCGTGGTCCTCGTTCTGCAGCGGCGTGTAGCCGCCGCCCACGACGCCGAGCGCCTCGGGCTCGCCGGTGAACGGGTTGGTGCGCACCGTGGCGAAGCCGGGGACCTCGATCGCGGTGACGCCGCCCTCGCTCACCTCGGCGGTGGTGAGCGGCAACTTGCGGACGTTCCAGCCGCCCAGGTGACCGAGCCGCATGGCCTCATCGGCGGTGAACGCGCGGTCGCGGACGGTGGTGCCCAGGCGGTGCCAGGCGTCCTTGCGGGCGAAGACGGCGGCGGCCTGCGTGCCGTTGGTCTCGATCTCGTGTGACATGTCGGGGTCCTCCCGGGTAGCGGATCAAACGAACTGAGTTCATTCTATGGTTTCTATTCCACTAAGGGCGGTTCTCCACAGGGAGAACCGCCCTCGGGTGGGGGAGGGGTGACGGGTCAGGCGGCGCTGTCGCTGGCCTCGTCAGCGTTGTCGTCGGCGGCGTCGCTGGCGTCCTCGCCGGTGGTCGGCTGCTCCTCGCCGAGCAGGATCCGCTCGACCTCGCTGGGCTGGTAGCCCCACTCCACGAGCGCGCCGAGCACGCGGGCGTCCCACGCGCTCGGGTTGCGCCACGAGTGCTTGCCGGTCGTCGCCTCCCACGCCGCCACGACCGCCGCGAGCGTGGTCATGGTCGCGGCCTTCGGCGTGCTCGCCTTGGTGGCGATCTTGCGGCACTCCTCCGGGCCAGCGCCGTAGTAGAAGCCAGTCGGCACGTCGACCCCGAACAGGGTGAACAGCATCGGGTGGCGGTGATCCATGGCCTTGCTCAGCGAGTGGTGGCCGGTGACGACGGCCTCGCAGATCAGGGCCTCGGCTCCCTTCGGGGCGGTCTTGCGAGCCACGAACCCGGCCAGCCACTCGCGGCGCACCGTCTCCGCGCTCGCCCACGCCTTGTTGTTGGCGATCACGCGGCGGCGCTCCTGGCGCTGCTGCTCGCGCTGGGCCTCGGCCTCCTCCTCGTTCTCGCCCTCGTCGCTGCTGTCGGCGGTGCTGCTGCCGGAGCCGCCGCGACGACGCAGGCCGGAGGCGGCGAGGTCGGTCACGACCCAGACCGGCACGTACTGCTGGTAGGGCTCGGCGGGCTCGTAGTCCTCGCTCTCCTCGTCGCTGCCGTCCTCGCTCTCCTCGTCGTACTCGTCGTCGGGGTAGACCCACTCCTTGACAACGTGGACGCGAGCGCCGGGGACGTTGGGCCACTCGTCCTCGGCCAGCGGCTCGCCGTCCTCGGTGACCAGCCGCTCGATGCGCAGCACCTCGTCGGCCTGCTCGATCTCCTCGGCGGTCAGGATCGGCAGGCCCTCGGCGCGCAGGCGCTCGACCTCGGCGGCGTCGGCCTCGCGCTCGGCGGCTTCGTCGCGCAGCCGCTGGGCCTCGTGGGCGAGCGAGCGCCGCCACCGCTTGGCGTTCTCCAGCCGCTCGACGGCCTCGGGGTCGTGCTCGAACTCGGCGAAGATCGCGGCCTCTTCCAGGGTCAGGTCGCCGGAGTCGAGGCGGTTGCGGCTCTGGTCGGCCTTGGTGACCGCCAGGGCGGCGTTCACGGTCGGGCGGTCGATGCTGGTGCGCTTGGCGATCTGCGCGGCGCTCACGCCGAGCAGGGCCAGCTGCTCCACGCCCGCGACGATCTCGGCCTCGCGCATCCCGGCCCGGTGGATGTTCTCGACCATCTGGTCACCGATCCGGTCGGCGTCGGCGGGCTGGGGTACGACGCGGGCCGGGATCAGGCCGGTCGGGGTGCCGACCTCGGCGGCGGTCACGGTGCGGCGCTGGCCGCGCAGCAGGACGTACTGTCCGTCCTCGTCGCGGTAGACCGTGACGGCCTCCAGCACGCCGCGCTCCTTGATCGACTTGCGGAACTCCTTGTGGTCGGGCCGCAGGTCGGTGCGGACGTTGGTGCCGATGATGATCGCGGCGGGGTCGAGGTGCAGGAACTCCTCGGACTGGACGGCCTCGGTGGCCTCGTCGGCGGCGCTGTCGGCGGGGGCCTGGATGGTGTCGGTCATGCTGCTGTCCTCCATAGGTAGAATAGAAAGAACTGACATGACCTAGTCTCCCAACGGGGGCCGATACCTACCGGGCCGCAGGGCGAACCTGTGGAAAGGTGGGCACGTCCGGAGGGTGGGGGAAGACCCCTGCTGTCACCGGGCGCGGACTCCGCTGCGGCGGCGCGGCGCAGCTGCACCTCGTAGCTGTCTGGACGGAAGGAATCGAGCGAGAGTGGGAACGGCTGCACACGGCCCCGCCCGGGAATGCAGCGGCGTTGGTGTTAGCCGCTGCAGCTCGCCGGCGGTCGCCCCCGGCACGCGGGGCAGGGGAGTGGCTGAGGTGGTGGTGGCGTGACGAGCCAGACCGCGATCCCGGTCGGGATCTACTGGAAGCCCGGCGTGTGGGACCTCGCCCGCTCGGCGTACGTCGCCGACCTGGACACCGATCCAGAGTCGCCCGGTTCGTTCGTCGGCTGGCTCGCCCAGGCGCTCGAGCTGCACGCCCGACGATCGCCCCAACAGCGGGCCGAGCTCGCGGCCGCCGGCGAGAACCATCCCGCGCTGGTCAGCGTGACCCGCAAGAGCTTCAACAAGAAGCACGACCTGCCGGCCTCGACGATGGAGACGGTCGAGGACGCCCTGGTTGCCGATCGCCAGGAGCTCGGCCGGATGCTCGCCCGGTCTGCATTCGCCCAGGAGGCGGTCATCGCCGCGGCCGAGCACTCCCGACGCCGGCTCGGCCGCGAGCTGCCGCCACCTCCGCAGAAGCTCAGCAACCGACCGCCGCGGCGCCGTCCGACTACGTAGCTGGCCAGGCCCGTCGGCACGGTTGTGTCGGCGGCTGCGCCTAGCGTCCTTCCCAGCGCCCCGATCCGGTACCCGAGAGCCGGTCGGGGCGCTTCTTTGCGCCCGCCGGCGAGCGCCTAGGCCCCCCTGCGACCTCGAGCGAATCCGAAACAAGTTCGGGCCAGGTGATCGCTGCCGGGCCTTGAGCGGACCTAGGTGACTGCGGGACCGATTTCCGTCTCGCCGTCACCTAGGAGGAAGTCATGTCCACCAACGTCACCTTCGCCGGCAACCTGGCCGAGGCTCCCGAACTGCACTACACCCGCGAGAACAAGCCGTTCGTCAGCTGCCGGGTCCTGGTCAACCGGCGCGTGCAGAACGACGAGGGGGAGTGGGTCAACGACGAGCCCACCGCACACAACGTGAAGATCTTCGGCTCGGCCGCCACACACGTCCACGACAGCTGCGGATCCGGCGACCCGATCTTCGTCCACGGCCTCGAGCGCACCGAGAGCTGGCCGGACAAGGAGACCGGCGAGAAGCGAACCAAGGACGTCGTGGTCGTCGACAACCGCTTCGGCGAGGTCGGTGTCTCGCTCAAGTACGTCTCCGCGCGCATCGAGCGCACCACCCGCCCGGCCCAGGCCAGCTGAGCCGTAAGGAGGAACGATTCGATGGATCTCGTCGTACAGTCCCCGGACGAGCTGCTCGCCGCGGTGCCCCACGTCCTGGGCTTCAAACCCGAGGAGTCGATCGTCCTGGTGCCGTTCCGGCCCGGACTGCCGATCACCCGCGTCGACCTCCCAACCACCGCCGCCGACCGCGAGGCGGTCTGGGACGCCGTCAGCGGCCCCTACGGCCGTCACGCCCGCCCCGGAGCCCGGCTGGCCATCCTCTGCTTCACCGAGGACCGCCGCAGCGCCGAGCTGGCCAGCCAGCACCTGTCCAACCGCCTCGAGACCGTGGGCATCACCACCCACATCCGACTGTGGTCCGACGGCGAGCGCTGGCGCGAGTTCAACACCGGCCAGACCGGCCTGCAGACCCAGGCGACCGCCGATCGGATCGCGGCCGCGACCGTGCTCACCGGCGCCGCCCAGCCGGCGGCCAACCGCGCCTCACTGGCGGCCTCCATGGTCGGAGACCGCGAGCCGATCGCCCAGCTGATCCCCGCAGCTCGAGCAGCAGCCTCCGCCAGCAGCCCCGCCGTCGAGCAGGACTGGGCATTGGACCGCCTCGAGCAATTCCACGCCGACGGCAACCGGCTCTCCGACGTCGACGGGGCCCGGATGCTCGTCGCCCTGGAGACGATCAGCACCCGCGACGCGCTCTGGGAGGACATGAGCCGGGAGAACCACACCTCCCACATGGCGCTCTGGAACGACCTCACTCGCCGCGCGCCCGACGAGGTCCGCGCGGCCCCGGCCTCCATGCTCGGCTTCGCCAGCTGGCTTCACGGCGACGGCGCCAAGGCCTGGTGCGCGCTGGACCAGGTCCCCGCCGACCGGCCCTACTCCATGGCCGCCATCGTCGCCTCTGCCCTGCAGAACGGCATCCACCCGCGCGAGTGGGAGAGGTACCAGACCCAGATGCGCGACCTCGCCGGCGAGCTCGACGAGTCCTTCGTCCCCCAGCCTCCGAGCCAGCAGCGCGACCTACCGGGCACCCGGCCCACCACCGACCGCCCCGCCCCGGGCCGCTGAGGAGGAAACCGCCATGAACCACGACGACACCGACCCGATCGCCCAGGCCCAGCCCAGCGCCACCGAGCGCCAGCTGCGCCGCCTGGTGGTGCCCGAGCCCGCGGCCTACGCCCCCGCCAAGCGCCTAGACGTCATCCACGACCCCGACCTCGAGCTGCTGTGGGGAGGCCAGGCATGAGCGGCGACGTCGACGAGGCCGACCGGCTAGCCAGAGTGACCCTGAGCCGGGCGATCGAGCCCGGCGACCTCCGCGTCACCGGCCTGGTCAGCGAGCTCGGCGCCAGCAAGGTCCTCGGCTACCTCGAGGCCGCGGCCGAGGTCGAGTCTCACTGGGGCTTCGGGATCGCCCAGGAGCTCGGCCGCGTCGACCCCGCCCAGGTCCTCGAGCAGGCAGCCGCCCGCGGCATCCGCTTCATCATCCCCGGCGACGTCGAGTGGCCCACCCAGCTCGGCGCCCTCCGCGACGCCGGCGCCCTCCACGACCGCGGCGGTGAACCCGTCGGCGTGTGGGTCCTCGGATCACACGACCTGCGCCACCTCGCCGGCAACGCCGTCGCGGTCGTCGGCTCACGAGCCGCCACCAGCTACGGCACCGAACAGGCCACCGAGCTGAGCCGCGACCTCGCGACGATGGGCCACACCGTCATCAGCGGGGCCGCGTTCGGCGTCGACCAGGCCGCACACCGCGGCGCCCTCCTCGCGGGCGGCCCGACCATCGCAGTCATGCCCGGCGGCGTCGACCGGCCCTACCCGGCCGCGCACGCCCAACTGCTCGAGACGATCGCCGAACGCGGCCTGGTCGTCTCGGAAGCACCGCCGGGCGCCGGACCAACCCGGAGCCGCTTCCTGGCACGGAACCGGATCACCGCCGGCCTCGCCGAGGGCACCGTGGTCGTCGAGGGAGCCGTACGCAGCGGCGCGATGACCACCGCCCACTGGACTACCAACCTGCACCGGCCCCTCCTGGGCGTCCCCGGCCCCGTCAGCAGCGTGTCCTCCACCGGCGTTAACCAGCTGATACGACTCGGGTCTGCCAGCGCGGTCACCAACGCTCAAGACGTCATCACCGACGTCATGACCCACGCCGCCCGGGCCGCCGGCGAGGGTGCCAACGTGGTCGACGAGTCGTTCGTCCCCGGTCCCGTGCGGTCCCTCCCGCGGGCGGTTCCCGCGGGCGCTTCGCCGTCCGTCGCTCCGCGTCGGTGACCGCCTTCGCGGCCCCTGTGGATAACCCGATTCGTGTCGGGATCCGCACCTACTCTGCTGAGAGCTCCTAGGTCCTGGTCGACGACGTCGACCAGGACCGCACTCGGGAGCAACACCCAACCCAAGCCGCCCGAACGTCGCAGGAAGGAACCGCCCGTGATCACCCTGACCACCCAGCCGCCGGCTGTCCGCGTCGACTGGATGTGGACCGTCAGCGTCGAGCGCGTCTTGGACGCAGCACCCGACCTGCTCACCTGGGCCAACGCACCTCGCGCCGAATGAGCCGACGATGCGCTCGAGGAGCTCGACGACGAGAACGCGGTGCCACCCTCTGCAGCGCAATCCAATAGCAAATCGCGGGCGAAATCACAGGCTGAATCAAACTGGCAGGAGCGGGAGTTGATGCATCTACTTCTACTCCCGTTGGTTAACCGCCGATAACTTAGATTATGTCAACCTCTAGTCTGCGTATTGCATCGGATGAATCAACCGCGAAGGCGTCGCTCCACTACCCGGACCGGTCGGGAAAGCACTGTTGACCTGCAGGAATGCTGCAGCGACAGGGTGGTTTGTGGGCAGTGACCGCCACCTGTGTCGGCAGGTTCGTTACGACTGGCGGCTGCCGCGACACGCCGCTGACCTGCATGAATATCCCATCACCGGCGGCATCGTTGCTGGCGCCACCGGCATGCGCAGCGTCTTCATCTGTACCGCAGGTGTTCTCTTCAGCGCGGCGATGCTGAATCTTGTCGCGACACGGCGGATCAACTCTCGGGCGACTGCCTAGCGACCGACGGGCGTCTCGGCGCTTCGCCCGGCGGAGTACGGCCGGACTTGATACGCAGGGTGTCCACTAAGGGCGTCGGAGCCCTCGTGGTCAGCGCAGCCCCTCGGACACGCACGATCGACGTCGTCCAACGCCTCAAGGTCGCGCGCGCTGCGATCGACGAGGCGCTTGCAGCCCTTGCCGAGGCTGCCCCGGTCGCGGACGAGACAGCGACCACCTACCGCTGTGGCTTCTGTGACGCGACGTTGTCCAGTTCGGATCAGGCCGGGCTCGTGGCCTGGGCCGACGGGCACACCGACAACGAGCACCCCGAAGATCGGGACTGGCCGAACACCTACTCGATCTACTACCCCAACCACCCGCCGCTCCAGCCGCCGCAGGTCTACTACCGCTGGCCCGGAGGGAAGTCGAACTACCCGAGCGAGCGCCGCTGAGCACTCGTCGCGGCCGCTGTGGAAAACGAACGGAGTGTCGGACGCATGAGCCAGACTGCAGAAGAGCTCGACGACAGGAGATCGCGATGAGCACCGAGCTGCCCACGTTCGAGGACATGCGCCGGCGGGCGCACAGACTCCTCGGTGACGCCGAGGACGAGCTGCGCTCAGATTGGCGCTCCGGCACCGGGCCCACCCACGAGCAGAGTCAGGCGGCCCTCGAGGCCCGCCAGCTGCTCGCCCAGGCGAAGGCCGCGCTCGACCGCGCGGCGCGTTGATCGGCTACGTGACGACATGGCCACGTACCGACACACCATCCACTACATCGTTCGCGTCATCGAACGTCCGGCCAGCGATGACCGGGAGACCTGGTTCGCCGGCCCATTTGGGTCCACCGAGGCCGACCACGTCGCCAGCGAGCTCGAGCACGCGGCCGACCACGACCGCGAGTGCTACGTAGAGCAGCTGTTCGCCCGCGAGGAGGGCTGACCCATGACCACCTCCGCCGCAACGCGCGACGACCTGGTCGCCATGGCGACCTTCCCACTGACCCGGCCTGGTGAGAACACCGTTCCGATCCGGATGCAGACCGAGCACCTGGCGGCCGTCGAAAGCAACCTCGACCAACGCGGCGTCCCGGCCGAGGTCGTCGAGAAGTACTTCCTCGGACTCCACCGCTGCGACGAACTGCCGCTCGAGCTGTGGATCGGCATGATCACCGACGCGTACAACCTCGCCACCGCGACGGCCACCGCCCCCTCCTACGTCGCCGCCCTCGCCATCGAATGGGCCGCCAGTGATCCGCTCGAGCGCTGGGTCAGCGCTGCCCCCGATGGGCCCGGGCCGCTCAGGGACACCATCAGCGAGTACCTCGGTGGCCACAACCCCTTCCCCGACGGGCTGCGCGTCGACGTCCAAGGCCGCGATGACGCCGACAGCTGGGTGCCCGGCACCATCGTGGAGCGCACCGCCGTCGACGAATGGACTGTCGAGTTCGATGACGGCGAGCAGGTCTGGCGCGACCACCAGGAGCTGCGCCCCCACTCCCCAGAGGCCAGCTGACGAGGTGGCAGCTCGACCTTGGCGCGAGAAGCGCGTCGATGACCTCCTCGCTGCTGTATCCGACCTCGGCATGACGATGTCCCGCGCGGCCGCCGGTGACCTGCTCGACGCACGGGTCCAGTTCGTCGCCGAGCAGATGCGCGTCACCCCCGCCACCGCGCGCACCTACCTCACCGATGAGGCACTAACCGGCATGGCCAGGGAGATCGTCTTCGGGTTCGCCGACGAGACTCCGGGCGCGGACCTGATGGCCGCACCGCGCACCGCCGCCGTTCCCGTGAGGTTCGCAGGCACGGTGTTCGCCGGCCTGGGCGAGGTCATCCGCATCCTCCTCGTCGAACGCGACGACCTCGAGCACACGCGTGACCGGGTGGCGCAGGTCGCCCACGCCCAGAGCTACCTCGGCCTGCTGATCCGCGACCAGGTCGCCACCACCGGCTTCTACGACGAGCCGTCGGTCCAAATGCCCCCGGCACTACTGCTGCGCCTGGCGCGCGTCCTCGAGACCGCAGCCGACCTGGTGGAAGCGGGCCTGATCGGCTACGAGGCGGACCCTCAGGAAAGCGCCGGACTCCCCTCGGCGTTCCGCCGCGATGTCGACCTGCTGCGCACCATGGCCAGCCAGGAGCAGCAGTGACAGCCCCAGCTGGCGGGACCGCGCTGACGCTCTACGCCACGGTGCAGGAGATCCCGCCCGACCACCGCGGCGGCTACACCCTCGGCCGAGACGAGCTGATCGTCGAGGACGTCGACTACGACCAGGCGCTCGAGGCCGCCCGCCGGCGCGTCCCCGAGGGCTGGCGGATCATCGCCCTGCGGGTCGAGCGCGACCCCGTCCCCTCCGGCTGATCGCTCCCGGCCCTCCTACGCACCTAGGTGACCAGGAAGCGAGGTGGACCATGAGCACTTCCCCAGCCGAGAACCCGGTCCCCGGAGTCGTCACCTTCACCGCCCGCGGCAACGCCGCCCTCGACCAGCTGGCCGAGGCCCTGGTGGCCGGGTGCGACGGCTCCCCCACGAGCATCGCCGACATCCTCGAGCGGGTCCTGGAGGCCGACGTAGAGGACCTGGCCGAATCGCTGAGCGAGGCGACCCAGCCAGCCGCGGCCGCCGCCCCGGCGGATTTGGACGTAGAGGAGGTCGGGCCTCCCTCCGAGAGCCCCGATGAGGCCGCCCGCCGTCGGCTCTCACCACGGGCACCACACGCCGGCGGCAGCCCGGGCACACCC
>NZ_JACHWR010000020.1 GCF_014191495.1 Nocardioides soli | reverse complement strand
CGCGGCTGGTGGCCGCGGCGACGCAGCCCGCCACCTCCGAGACCAGCCACGCGGCCCGGCGCGGCCCGAGTGGACCGGAGGCGAGCATGATGTCGAGCGAGTCGCCCGACCCCCACTCGTTGACGACGTAGCAGTACCCGTCGGCGCGGTCGGCGTCGAGCACCCGCAGCAGCCGTCGGTCGTGGATGGTCGCGGAGCGCTTGGCGGCGCCCAGCAGCGCGGCCGCGCGCTCGTCGTGCTCGGGGATCACGTGCAGCGCGACGTGGCGCTCGAGCACCCGGTCCTGGGCTCGCCAGAACCGGCCGCCCCCGCTCTCGGTAAGCAGGTCGACCAGGCGGTACCGGTGGGCGAGCACGTCGCCCGGCCGGATCGAGCTCGGCACTCAGCTCCCCTCGTGTCGGCTACCCGTGCGGCACCAGGACCCCGTCGTCGGGTCCGTGGGCCCATCGTAGGGCGGACTCAGGGCCGTCGTGGGATGGGCAGCCGCCGGGCGATCGTGTCGACGATCGTCGTGATCTCGTCGAGGCGCATCGTGCGCGCCGTGCCGAGCAGCACGAGGCCGCCAACGAGGCCGGTCACGACCACGGACACGACCGCCGCCCAGAGCCGGGCGACGCCGATCAGGTCGTGGACGAGGTACGCCGTGCCCGCGGCCGCCGCGGCGGCCAGGACGGCGGCGACGGCCAGCCGGGCGAGGAACCGCCACAGCTCCCGGGTGGGCAGGCCACCCAGCCGCCGGGAGAGCAGGGAGTAGGACACCAGCGCACCCACGACGTACGAGCAGGTGTAGGCGAGCACCAGCGCCGGGGCGGTGCCGGCGGCGTCGGTGCTGGCCACCAGCACCAGCGCGGCGACGATGTTGGTGCCGGCGACCGCGCACTGGATCCAGAAGACGGTCCGGGTCTGCTCCAGCGCGTAGAAGCCGCGCAGCACCAGATAGTGGACGGTGAAGAAGACGAGGCCACCGCCGAAGAGCGCGAGCGACGGCGCGTAGTCGGTGTAGTCGTCGGCCGCGGCGCCGTAGCCCCAGATCAGCCGGGAGACGCCGAGCGCGACGCACGGCATCAGCAGCGCGAACGGCAGGATCAGCGCGAGCGCGCTGCGCAGGGTCTCGCCGAGGGAGGTCGCCAGCCCGGCGTCGTCGCGCTCGGCCGCGCGGGCCGCCAGCCGGGGCAGGATCGCGGTGGCCAGCGACACGGTGATCACCGCGTGCGGCACCATCATGATCAGGAACGTCTGCGAGTAGATCGAGTAGCCGGTGCCGTCGGTGGACGACGCGGTGCCGCCCGACGCCAGCCGGACGACCACGGTGTAGGCGACCTGGTTGACGATGACGAACAGCACCGTCCAGACCCCGAGTCGGAAGGTGTGGCCGAGCCCGGTGTGCAGGAAGTCGAACCGCGGCCGGTAGTGGAAGCCGGTGAGGCGCAGGTAGGGCACCAGGATCGCGAACTGCGCGGCGATGCCGAGGGTCGAGCCGAGTCCGAGCAGCAGTTCCTGGTTCGCGTCGTACGGGCCGAAGACGTCCTGGGCCGGGCCGAAGACCACCAGGTAGACGACGAGCACCGCGATGGAGATGACGTTGTTGGCGATCGGCGCCCACATCATCGGGCCGAACCGGCCGCGGGCGTTGAGCACCTGCCCGATCAGCACGTACATGCCGTAGAAGAAGACCTGCGGCAGGCAGTAGCGCGCGAAGTCGACGATCGACTCCCGCTGCGCGGCGTACGCGGCGGCGTTCAGCTCGTCGGTGAGGAAGAGCTGGATCACCCACGGCGCGGCGACGACGAGCAGGATCGTCACGACGCCGAGGAAGAGCCCGGCCAGGGTGATGATCCGGTTCGTGTACGCGTCGCCGCGGTCCGGGTCGTCCTTGATCGCGCGGACCAGCTGTGGCACCAGCACCGCGTTGACGACCCCGCCCGCGAGCAGGATGTAGAGCATGTTGGGGATCGTGTTCGCGATGTTGAACAGGTCCGCATGCAGCTTCGCGCCGAGCGCCGCCGCCAGCAGCGTCGACCGGACGAACCCGCTGAGCCGCGAGACGACGGTGCCGGCCGCCATCACCGCGCTGTTGGCGAGGACGCGCCGGCGCTCGTCCTCGCGCCGCTCGTCGTCGAATGCGCTCACGACGCGGTCACGGCCTCGTCGCCGTGCGGATCCGGCGGACGAGCCGCACGACGATCGTGGCGAACAGCAGCGCGACGCCGGTGCCGAGGATCAGCCAGATCACGTTGCTCACCCGGTTGGACCGGATCGGCAGCGAGTCCGACGACCCGATCGGAACGCCGTCGCTGTCGGTGAGCAGCAGGGTGACGTTGCGGACGCCGATCGCCGACGACGAGGCGTTGAGCAGGATCGTGGAGCGCGAGTGGGGCGCGATCTCGACGTCGTCGTCGGGGACCACCACCTCGAGGGCGGGGTCGGTCTGCGCCTCCAGGCGCACCGTGACCGGCTGGTCGAGCCCGTTGGTGACGGTCGCGGAGAAGCGGCCGCTGCCGCTGGAGAGGATGACCGCCTTGGGCGCCTCGACGGTGACCGAGCCGAGGCGCTGCTCGATCCAGGCGCGTGACCGCACCGCCGAGGCGCGGCTGACCAGCGGGAGGCGGCGGTTGGCGTACGACACGTCGGTGAGCGCCTCGTCCTGCACGTCCGTCCCGACCTGGTCGTTCAGGGTGAGCAGGTTCTGGAGCATCGCGCCGGCCTCGGTGAGTCCGTTGGCGGCGGCGAAGTCGAGCGGGTCGAGCTCGGCCTCGCGCTGACTGTCGGGGTAGACGATCCGGTCGGCGGGGACCTCCCGGCCGGTCCGCCGGGCGATATCGTCGACCGTGGTCAGGCGCAGCCAGCCGGTGTCGAGGCCGTCGAAGAAGCCGTAGCTCGTCTCGGGCGCCCAGCCCTGCGGGAGCACGGCCACCAGCGGCTTGCGGCCGGGGGTCAGCAGCCGCACCGCCGCCTCGCTCACGATGCGCTGGCGCACCGACAGCGGTGAGAGCGGGTCTCCCGGACCGGGTCCGCCGCTCGCGGCGCCCGACGAGGCGACCACCATCGCGTGGCCATCGGTCCGGGCGACGGTGGGCGCGTTGTCGGCGCGGTCACCGAAGACCTGGTCGGAGACCAGCACCTGCGTGCCGGTGTCGGCGAGGTCCAGCGCGGCGGTCGAGAGGAAGCCGGAGGGCGGCGCGATCACCGGCGTCATGGGCAGTCCCCACGGGGCGAGCTCGGTGCCGGTCCGATCGCGGGCGGCGCGGTACGTCGCGGGGTCGTGGCTCGCGGCACCGGCCACGTCGAGGTCGCCGTACGGCAGGCCGAGCACCTCGTGCCCGTCGAGCGCGGACTGCAGCCGGGCCAGCCAGTCGGTCGCCGCCGCCGCCGCGGCCTCGGTCACCGCGGGGTCCTCGGTCCCGGTGTCGGGGGACGCGCCCTCGTCGGCCTCCCCGTCGGTGGCGTCGTCCGTGGCCTCGGGGTCCTCCGACGGCGACGGCGATCCGGACTCCCCGCCGTCCGGCTCCTCGGGCTCGATGGTCGGCTCGATCGTGCGCGGCGGGTTGCCCTCGCCGATCCGGACGGCCGCGTCGACGACGGCCGGGTCGACCAGCCACGAGATCGGGTGGTCGCCCGCGGTGGTGCCGAAGTCGGCGATCCGGCGCAGCTGGCCGGTGCCGCCGAAGGTCCGGGTCCAGCGGGTGAGGTTCGCGATCCGGCCGTCCGCCTCGTGCTGCACCGAGCGTCGTACCGGCAGCACGAGCGCGGTGTCCACGGAGCGCGAGGTCTCGGGTACCAGCGGCAGGAACGTCCGGGCCCGGCCGTCGGCGAACTCGTCGCGCGGCTCCGCCGCCTGGCCGAGGGCGTGGACGCCGAACCAGTAGACGCCGGGTGCGTCGACGGCCACCCCCCGCGGTGACTCGGCCGCGATCCGCTTCCGCGGGACCGAGAAGGAGAAGTCGCGGGTCTCGCCCGGCGCCAGCTGCTCGATCGTGTAGTAGGGCCCGGGGTCGGTGACGCGCTCGCCGACGAAGTCCTCGGAGCCGGCGGTCGCGGCGTCGGCGAGCTCCGCGGTGGTCGTCATCGGAGCGTCGGAGATGAAGGAGTAGAGGTTGATCGTCGTCCACGCCTGGTCGTCGACGTTGGTGACGGACCCGCTGACCCGCATCGGTCCGCGGCGCGGCAGCGTGGACGGCGACAGCGTCTCGAGGGTCACCTCGAGCGGCGCGGCGTCGACCTTCGACGTGGCCTTCGACGTGGCCTTGGTCTCGCCGGCGGTGGCGGGCGGCGTGAGCAGGAGCCCCGCGAGCGCCGCGGCCACGAGGGCAGGCAGCAGCGACACCGGGCGAAGCACGCAGTGACTCTACTGGCCGACCGTGTGCGAATCGGGCCCCCGGTGCCGCCACCACTAAACTCGTCTCCCGTGCCTGACGCCCCTCCGCCGCCACTCAACATGGCCGATGTCCAGCGCTCGGTCGCGAGCGAGCTGGACCGGATCGCGCCGGTGCTCGACGACCTCGGCCGCCGGTTCGCCGAGGCGGGCCACGAGCTGGCCCTGGTCGGCGGGCCGGTGCGCGATGCGATGCTCGGCCGGCAGCACAACGACCTCGACTTCACCACCTCGGCGCACCCCGACGAGACCGAGCGGCTGATCAAGGACTGGGCCGACGCGATCTGGGACATGGGCCGCGGCTTCGGGACGATCGGCTGCCGCAAGGGGCCCTGGCAGGTCGAGATCACGACGTACCGCTCCGAGGCCTACGACCCCGACTCGCGCAAGCCGGAGGTCGACTTCGGCGACACGCTCGACGGCGACCTGGGTCGCCGCGACTTCACGGTCAACGCGATGGCGGTGCGGGTGCCGGGCCGCGAGGTCGAGGACCCGTACGGCGGCATCGTCGACCTGGCCCACCGGGTGCTGCGGACTCCCGGCCGTCCGGAGGACTCCTTCTCCGACGACCCGCTGCGGATGATGCGCGCGGCGCGGTTCGCCGCGCAGCTCGGCTTCACGGTCGACCCGGCGGTCGTCGAGGCGATGCGCGCGATGGCGAACCGGATCGAGATCATCTCGGCCGAGCGGGTGCGCGACGAGCTGGTCAAGCTGGTGTGCGCGCCGTACCCGCGCCTGGGCCTGACGCTCCTGGTCGACACCGGCCTGGCCGCCCTGGTGCTGCCCGAGCTGCCGGCGCTCGCGCTCGAGCGCGACGAGCACCACCGCCACAAGGACGTCTACCAGCACACCCTGACCGTGCTCGAGCAGGCGATCGACCTCGAGGACCGGCTGCCCGACGGCGGCCCCGACTTCGTCACCCGGTTCGCCGCGCTGATGCACGACGTCGGCAAGCCGCGCACCCGGCGGTTCCTCGCCGACGGCACCGTCACCTTCCACCACCACGACGTCGTCGGCGCCAAGATCACCCGCAAGCGGATGAAGGCGCTGCGCTTCTCCAACGACGCGATCGACGAGGTCAGCCGGCTGGTCGAGCTGCACCTGCGCTTCCACGGGTACGGCACCGGCGAGTGGACCGACTCCGCCGTCCGCCGCTACGTGCGCGACGCGGGCGACCAGCTCGACCGGCTGCACGTGCTCACCCGCGCCGACTGCACCACCCGCAACCGGCGCAAGGCCGAGCGGCTGCGGCGTACCTACGGCGAGCTCGAGGCGCGGATCGCGAGGCTCGCCGAGCAGGAGGAGCTGGACGCGATCCGGCCCGACCTCGACGGCAACCAGATCATGGAGATCCTCGGCATCGGCCCCGGCCGCGGGGTGGGCGAGGCGTACCGGTTCCTGCTCGAGCTGCGCATGGACCACGGGCCGATGAGCGAGGAGGACGCCGGCGCCGCGCTCCGGGACTGGTGGGCGTCGCGGTGATCGGGCTGGCCTGGCTGGCTGGCCTGGCCTCACCGTTCTGAGCGTCGAGACACCCAGAATGGCGGCCATCTGGCCGGTACGGCAGCCATTCTGGGTGTCTCGACGACTCTTCAGGCCGACCGGCGATCCAGGATCTCGTCGAGGGTGGGCGCTGCTGGCGGGCCGACCCGCCAGCGACGGGTGAGGTGGACGGCGCGGGCCGCCGCCTGTTCCATCCGGCGGGTCACCTTGCGCGCGTCGCGCAAGTCCCGCCCGACCGTCTCGACGTACTCCAAGCCGACGTCGCGCAGGATCGCCTCGCGCTCGATGTCCGACTCGTGCCGGTCGATGTCCCGGTGGTCGGCCCCGGCGTACTCCCCGACGACCCCGCGGACCGGATCGAGCAGGTCCGGTACGGCGACCAGGCTGCCGCGCTCGTCGAGGATGTCTCGGTTGATCAGGGGGCGACCCCAGCCCGCGGCGTACTCCCAGATCAGACGGAAGCGATCCTCCTGTGGCGACCGGCATCCCTCGACGGACATCTCCACCGCCTCCTTGACCAGCCGGACGTCGCGGTACCACCGGCGGGTCGCGGCGTAGAGCCGCATCCGCCTGACCGAGGTCAGCCGGCCGGCGTAGGCGGCCCCCGCCGCGACCGCCATCTCCGGTACGTCGCCGATGGGCCGCATCTCGTCGAACAGCGCCCGCTCGACCCGGGTGCACCGCACGCCATGGAGGTCGATCACCTCGTCCGGCGGGATGCGGTCCTCGACGATCCGCAAGCCGGACGCGGCCCGGACCCGGCCCTCGTTCGCCGCGATCGGGACCAGGAGGCGGGTCTGTCCGTCACGGGCGAGGCCGTCGAAGAAGCCACCGCCATGGAGCCGCAGCGCGGCCCAGCCGGTCACGACCGCGTCGGTCCCGCAGCGGGCCCACGCCTCGACGATGCGTTGTTCGACCAGCGCGTCGCTCACGTGTCCGGGCACGAAGAGCCCCGGCCCGGTCCTGCGCCAGCCGGGCCCACGGGACTGGCCCCGGGTCGGTCCGGTCCGGCCTCGGGGGTCCACTCTGGCCGGCAGCACGAGACCGGAGACGGGCGGAGCGACCGGATCCCAGCGATGTGCCACGGATCCGGCATTCCCGGATTCGCCTGTGGACGAATCAGCTGTTCGGCGTACCTGTGGAAACGCGTCGAGACACCAGAAATGGCTGCCAGGATTAGATCCTGACAGCCATTCTTGGTGTCTCGACGGTCTCCGCGTCAGCGGAGGACAGTCAGCGGCAGGTCACTCTTCCCCGCGGATGAAGGCCTCCACGCGGCGGCGACCCTCGTCGTCGGGCAGCTGCACCGGCGGGGACTTCATCAGGTACGACGAGGCCGAGATGATCGGGCCGCCGATGCCGCGGTCCTTGGCGATCTTCGCGGCGCGGATGGCGTCGATGATGATGCCGGCGGAGTTCGGGGAGTCCCAGACCTCGAGCTTGTACTCGAGGTTCAGCGGCACGTCGCCGAAGGCGCGGCCCTCGAGGCGGACGTAGGCCCACTTGCGGTCGTCGAGCCAGGCGACGTAGTCGGACGGGCCGATGTGGACGTTCTTGTCCTCGATCTTGCCGGCCAGCGGGCCGTTGAGGTTCGAGGTGACGGCCTGGGTCTTGGAGACCTTCTTCGACTCCAGGCGCTCGCGCTCGAGCATGTTCTTGAAGTCCATGTTGCCGCCGACGTTGAGCTGGTAGGTGCGGTCCAGCACCACGCCGCGGTCCTCGAACAGCTTGGCCATCACGCGGTGGGTGATGGTCGCGCCGACCTGCGACTTGATGTCGTCGCCGATGATCGGGACGCCGGCGTCCTCGAACTTCTTGGCCCACTCGGGGTCGGAGGCGATGAACACGGGCAGCGCGTTGACGAAGGCCACGCCGGCGTCGATCGCGCACTGGGCGTAGAACTTGTCGGCCGCCTCGGAGCCCACCGGCAGGTAGGAGACGAGGACGTCGGCGCCGGTGTCCTTGAGGACCTGGACCACGTCGACCGGCTCGGCCGCGGACTCCTCGATGGTCTGTCGGTAGTACTTGCCGAGACCGTCGAGCGTGGGGCCGCGCTGCACCTCGATGCCGAGGGTGGGCACGTCGCAGATCTTGATGGTGTTGTTCTCGGAGGCGTTGATCGCCTCGGACAGGTCCTTGCCGACCTTCTTGTCGTCGACGTCGAACGCGGCGACGAACTGGACGTCGGCGACGTGGTACTCACCGAACGTGACGTGCATGAGACCCGGGACGGTGCCCTCAGGGTCGGCGTCCTTGTAGTAGTGCACGCCCTGGATCAGGGAGGTGGCGCAGTTGCCCACCCCCACGATTGCCACTCGTACCGATCCCATCGGGATTCCTTCCTTGTTCACTGCTCGGTCTAGTTCTGCGGTGCGGCCTGCTGGCCGGTGGCCGGGTGGCCGCTGCTGGTGTCGGACCGGCGCTCCTGGCCGGAGGTGTCGGTCCGGGACCGGTGGAGGTCGCCGTTGCGCTCGGCGTTGATGAGGTCCGACAGCCACCGGACCTCGCGCTCGACCGACTCCACCCCGTGGCGCTGGAGCTCGGCCGCGTAGCGATCGACCTCCTTCTGGGTGATCGCGAGCTGGCCCTGCACCCGGTCCAGACGCTCCTGGAGGCGGGTACGACGACCCTCGAGCACCCGCAGGCGGATCTCCATGTCGGTCGAGGAGAAGAACGCGAAGCGGATGTCGAAGTTGTCGTCCTCCCACGCGGTGGGCCCGACCTCCGACATCAGGCGCTGGAACTCCCGGGTGCCGGCCTCGGTGACCTGATAGGTGATGCGCGGACGCTTCGACACCGGGGTGCCCGGCGTCTTGGTCGTCATGGTCTCCTCGATCAGCGAGGCGCGCAGCATCTTCTTCAGGGCCGGGTAGAGCGACCCGTAGGAGAGCACCCGACCCCAGCCCAGCATCAGGTTGAGGCGCTTGCGGAGCTCGTAGCCGTGCATGGGTCCCTCGTGCAGCAGCCCGAGGACTGCCAGCTCGATGGTCTCCGCACGACGTGCCACGGGACCTATCGTAGCGATATATCCGCCCGTTGCGAATACCGGACCCGTCGGGGTGTTCCATCGGGTTTCCATCGCGCACGTCACCCTGCGTCGTCTTGGGCGGGTGTGGCGGCCCCCCGTACCCTGTCGAACGGCCCGGACGCCGTTCCGGCCCTCTCCCCAGCGGCAGAGAACCCCGAGCAACCGACCAGCGGAGCCAACGACCGTGAGTGGCAAGCGCCGGGCCGCCGGCCCCGCACAGAGCAGCGCCCCTGCGAAGAAGGGCGCGGCGACGAAGCGACCCCGCACCCGCAAGCAGCGGGTCTGGCGGGTCGCCAAGTGGTTCCTGATCGTCGGCCTGGTCTGCTCGCTGGTCGCCGTCGGCGGGTTCATCTACGCCTACCAGACCACGGACATCCCCGACCCGAACGAGGACTTCGAGACCCAGACGTCCTTCGTCTACTACTCCGACGGCCAGACCGAGGTCGGCAGCTACGCCACCCAGAACCGGCAGTCCATCCCGCTCGACCAGATGCCGCAGAACCTGCAGGACGCCGTGGTCGCCGCCGAGAACCGCTCGTTCTGGAGCGACAACGGCATCGACCCCAAGGGCATCCTGCGCGCGGCGTTCAGCAACGCGAAGGGCAACGCCACCCAGGGCGCCTCCACGATCACCCAGCAGTACGTCAAGATCCTCTACCTGACGCAGGAGCGCTCCTACCAGCGCAAGCTGAAGGAGGCGATCCTCTCGCTGAAGCTCCAGCGGGAGATGTCCAAGGAGCAGATCCTCGAGGGCTACCTCAACACGATCTACTTCGGGCGCGGGGCGTACGGCGTGCAGGCCGCCTCGGAGGCGTACTTCGCCAAGGACGCCAAGGACCTCAGCCTCCGCGAGTGCGCCGTGCTCGCGAGCGTGCTGAACAACCCCTCGTCGTTCGACCCCGCCAACGGCAAGGCCTCCAAGGAGTCGCTCAAGGAGCGCTACCGCTACGTGCTCGGCGGGATGGCCGACGCCGACGACGTCAGCGCCGAGAAGGCCGAGAAGGCCGCGCGGCGGCTGCCCAAGTTCCCCAAGATCCAGGCCGAGAGCAGGTACGGCGGGCAGAAGGGCCACATGCTCTCGATGGTCCGCAGCGAGCTCAAGGACCTCGGCTTCGACGACGAGCAGATCGACGGCGGCGGCCTGCGGGTGACCACGACGTTCACGAAGAAGGCGATGGACGCCGCGGCCGCCGGGGCGCGCGAGCAGCGCCCCGAGGGGCCGGAGTTCTCGGAGAAGAACCTGCACGTGGCGGTCGCCAGCGTCGAGCCCGGCACCGGTGCCGTCCGCGGCTTCTACGGCGGCCAGGACTACCTGCAGTCGCAGATCAACTGGGCGGTCACCGGCGGCATGGTCGGCTCGACGTTCAAGCCGTTCGCGGTCGCCGCCGCGCTCAAGGAGGGCTTCTCCCTCAAGGACACCTTCGACGGCAACTCGCCCTTCTACTACAACGAGCAGGGCACCGGCGCCCGGGTGCGCAACGAGGGCTACGGCTCCGACGGGCTCGGTACCGACTACGGGTCGAGGGTCAGCCTGCTGCGCGGCACCGAGGACTCGATCAACACGGTGTTCGCCGACCTGACGGTGTCGATGCCCGACGGTCCGGAGAAGATCATGCAGACCGCCGAGGACCTCGGCATCCCGAACTGGAACAAGAACCAGGCCGGCTACGACAACCTCGACAACAGCCCCGGCCTGGAGCCGGTCAGCGGCATCGCGCTCGGCTCGGCGACGATCGCCCCGATCAACATGGCCAACGCCTACGGCACCATCGCCAACGGGGGCCGCGCCGCCAAGGCGCACGTCGTCCAGAAGGTCGTGAGCAAGAGCGGCGAGGTCCTGTACCAGTTCAAGCAGTCGACCAAGCGGGCCGTCGACGAGGACGTCGCGGCCGACACGTCGTACGCCATGCAGCAGGTGGTCTCGGTCGGCACCGGTACGGCGGCACGAGCGCTGGGCCGCCCCGCGGCGGGCAAGACCGGCACGGCGACCAACAGCGACGACGACGTCGCGTCGGCGTGGTTCGTGGGCTACACCCCGCAGCTGGCGACAGCCGTCATGTACGTGCGCGGCAAGGGCCAGGAGCAGCTCGACGGGTGGCTGCCCGAGTACTTCGGCGGCTCCTACCCGGCGCGCACCTGGACCGACGTGATGGGCCGGGCCCTCGAGGGGACCGAGGTCGAGTACTTCCCGGAGCCGGCGTACCTCGACGGCGACGCCCCCGACGACGGGCACGAGCCGTACACGCCGCCGCCGAAGCCGACCAAGAAGCCGAAGCCGAGCAAGTCCGACAAGCCGACCAAGAAGCCGGACAAGCCGACGGAGACCCCCGACCCGACCGACACGCCGACCATCCCGGACACGCCGCCGACGATGCCGCCGCCCACGACCTGTGACCCGGCGGTCGGCTGCCCGCCGGAGCAGCCGGTGCCGCCGACGCCGACCGACCCGGCGGCGACGGTCGCCGTGCCGCCGACGCCGCCCGCGGCCCGCCAGGTGGCGCACCGCACCGAGCATCGGGTACGGCGGGGCTGATGGCCGCGCCGGTGGGGGATCGCGCCTGGGTGGACCCCACCACCGACGACGCCGTCGTCACCACGCTCAGCGAGGGCGTCGGCGGACCGATCGGGACCCGCGCCGGGCGACACCCGTGGTGGACGCCGGTGCGGGTGCTGCTCGCCCTGACCGCGCTCTGCCTCGCGCTCGGGATGTTCCAGAAGGCCGGCTGCTACGACAACACCTGGCAGGACGGCCAGTCCCGCTACAGCCAGATGTGCTATTCCGACCTGCCCTACCTCTACACCGGCCGCGGCTTCGCCGAACTGAACTGGCCCTACTCCGACGACCACCAGGTGCGGGACCGGTTCGAGGTGATGGAGTACCCCGTCGGGATCTCGTACTGGGCCTGGGGCACCGCCTGGGTGACGCACTGGATCACGGGATCGCCGGACCTGGAGCCGAGGTACGCCGCGGACACGGCCACGGTCGCCGGCTGGCCCGAGGTGCATCGCGAGATCCGAGCGTTCGTGATCGTGAACGCGATCGGGTTCGCGGTGCTTGCGCTGCTGTGCACCTGGCTGCTCGCCGGCGTGAACCCACGCCGACCCTGGGATGCCGTGGCGTTCGCGCTCTCCCCGGCCCTGCTGCTCACCGGCCTCGTCAACTGGGACCTGGTGGCGGTGGTGTTCGTCGCCGGGGCGCTGTGGGCGTGGGCGCGCGATCGGGCGCTGCTGACCGGCGTGCTGATCGGGCTCGGCACGGCCACCAAGCTCTATCCGCTCTTCCTGCTCGGCGGCGTGCTCGTGATCTGCCTGCGCGAGCGCCGCTATCGCCCCTTCGGGTTGACGCTCGCCGGCGCCGTCGGGGCCTGGATCGCCGCCAACCTGCCCGCGCTGCTGACCGGCCCGGCGGAGTGGAAGGTCTTCTGGACCTTCAACTCCGACCGCGGCGCCGATCTCGGCTCGGTCTGGCTGGTCGTGCAGCAGGCGATGGACACCGTGCCGGACCCGTTCTCCTTCGACCCGCACACGATCAACCTCGCGTCGTGGATCTTCTTCGGCGCCTGGTGCGTCGGGGTCGCCGCACTCGGGCTCACCTCGCCGTCGACCCCGCGCCTGGCGCAGCTCGGGTTCCTGATCGTGGCCGGCTTCCTGCTCGTCAACAAGGTCTACTCCCCGCAGTACGTGCTCTGGCTGCTCCCGCTCGCCGTGCTCGCCCGCCCGCGCTGGCGCGACCTGCTGATCTGGCAGGCCGGCGAGGTGCTCTACTTCGCGGCGGTCTGGTGGTACCTCGGCGGCTACCTGGCGCCGGCCGCCGGCGGCGACTCCGGCTTCTACTGGGCCGCGATCCTGCTGCGCACGGCCGCCGAGCTCTACCTGGTCGCGATGGTCGCGCGGGACCTGTGGCAGCCGCGGCGGGACCCGGTGTGGCGGACGCGGATTCCCCGGTTCACCGGGGATTCCGGGACTTCTCGGCCGATGCAACGCCTGAGAAGTGACAGTTCCGCCTGAGAAGTCCGGGCCTCAGTCCACGACGACACGGTCGAACGACGTCGCCGTGTAGCGCACCCGAACGTCGACCTGGTCGCCCACCGCCGGCACGCGAGCGCCGTGCGGGAGGAACAGCATCGACGCCTGCATGTGCGGCGGCTCGGCGAAGAGCCGCTGCTTGCCGTCGATCGA
>NZ_JACHWR010000019.1 GCF_014191495.1 Nocardioides soli | reverse complement strand
GCCGACTCGTCGACTCGAGCTCGATGACGGTGCGCTTCTCGCCCTCACGGGTCTCGTAGGAGCGCTGCCGCAGACGGCCCTGCACGATCACGCGCATGCCGCGCTGCAGGGACTCGGCGACGTTCTCCGCGGCCTGCCGCCACACCGAGCAGGAGAGGAACAGCGCGTCGCCGTCCTTCCACTCGTTGGTCTGGCGGTCGAAGGTGCGCGGCGTCGACGCGATCCGGAAGTTCGCCACGGCCGCACCCGACGGGGTGAAGCGCAGCTCCGGGTCGTCGACGAGGTTGCCGACCACCGTGATGACGGTCTCGCCTGCCATGAAGGGCTCCCTAAGCGTTGGTTCTGATCGGAGTCAGTCCGGGTCGGACGACCACGTGCTGCCCATCGTTGCGGCAAGCGCCGACAGGCGGAAGTGGTCGTCCACAGTCAATGCGCCGTCAGTGGGCGGCGGGGCGCATGACCTTCGTGCGGAGGACGGACTCGTTGAGGCTCATCTGACGGTCGAACTCCTTGACCGTCGCCGGCTCGGCGTTCAGCGTGATGACGGCGTAGATGCCCTCGGCGTTCTTCTTGACCTCGTAGGCCAGGCGACGCCGGCCCCACACGTCGACGGACTCGATGGTGCCGCCATCCTTGCGGATGACGTTGAGGTACTTGTCGAGCGCGGGCTCGATGGTCCGCTCTTCGAGGCTGGGGTCGAGGATGACCATCACTTCGTAGGCACGCACAGCGGTCTCCACCTCCTCTGGACTAAGGCGGCCACGGACTCTCCGTGGCAGGAGGGCTTTGCGTTGGTACCCGCGGCGCGCCCGTCGGTGGGCCGACGCGGAGAACGCCCAAGGCTAACAGTGGCGCGACCGTCCCCAGAAATCCCGTCGCCCGCGTGAATCCGCAGGTCACCGGGTAGGTCTCCGCCCGATGTCCCCACCGAGGCGCCAGCGTACGCCGAGCACCGTGCTCGCCGGCCGGTACGAGCTGATCGACCGGATCGGCACCGGCGGCATGGGCACGGTCTGGCGGGCCCGCGACGCCCGGACCGGCGGGCTCGTGGCGGCCAAGCTGCTCGGGCCCCATGACAGCGGCACGCTGCTGCGCTTCGTCCGCGAGCAGGGGCTGCGGATCCGGCATCCGCACGTGCTCACGCCGAGCGGCTGGGCGGCCGACGACCACCGGGTCGTGCTCGGCATGGACCTGGTGCGCGGCGGCACGGTCGCCGAGCTGCTCGCCGAGACCGGCCCGCTGCCCCCGTCGTACGCCGCGCTGCTCCTCGACCAGCTCCTCCAGGCGCTGGCCGTCGTGCACGACGCCGGCGTCGTGCACCGCGACGTGAAGCCGGCCAACCTGCTGCTCGATCCGACCGGCGACGGCCCGCCGTTCCTGCGCCTCGGCGACTTCGGCGTGGCGGTGCCACTCCACGACGTGCGGCTCACCCACGGCCCGGCGGTGGTCGGCACCGACGGCTACCTCGCGCCGGAGCAGCGGGACCGCTCGGTCCCCGATCCGGCCCAGGACGTGTACGCCGCCGGCGTGGTCGCCACCCAGCTGCTGACCGGCCGACCGCCCCGCCCGGGCCGTCCGCTGCTCGTGCCCGAGGGACCACTGCGGCCGCTGGTCGGCGCGCTGCTCGACCCCGACCCGACCCTGCGGCCGACCGCCGCGGCCGCGCTCGGGCGGCTGCGGCGCATCGACGTGCCGCGCGACGGCCCGTGGCCCGTCGTACCGGACCGGCTTCCGCCACCTCCCCCCGCGGCCGAGTGGGCGGCGACGGTGGCGATCGGGTGCTTCGTCGCGGCCATCGCGCTCTGCGGCGCGGCGCTCGCGATGCTCCTCCTAGGGTGAGGAACGTGGAAGCCGCCGACCTCGCCGCCGCCCGCACCCGGGTCGCCGCTCACGTCCCACCGACGCCGACCCGCCGGTGGCCGCTGCTGGAGCGCGCGACCGGCACCGAGACCTGGGTCAAGCACGAGAACCACAACCCCACCGGAGCCTTCAAGGTGCGCGGCGGGCTCAACTTCGCCGCTCGCCTGGTCGACGCCGGCGGCACGCGCGGCCTGATCTCGGCCAGTCGGGGCAACCACAGCCAGAGCCTGGCCTTCGCCGGTGCGACGTACGGCGTGCCGGTGACGATCGTGGTGCCCGAGGGCAACTCGCCCGACAAGAACGCCGCCACCGCGGCGTACGGCGCCGAGCTCGTCGTCCACGGCCGCGACTTCCAGGAGTCGCTCGAGCACGCGATGGGGCTTGCCGAGGAGCGCGGCCTGACGCCGGTGCCGCCGTTCCATCCGTGGCTGGTCGAGGGCGTCGCGACGTACGCCGCGGAGCTGCACGAGCAGGTGCCCCGGCTCGACGTCGTCTACGTGCCGGTCGGGATGGGCAGCGGGATCTGCGCGAACATCGCCGTGCGCGACCTCGTCGGCGCCGGCACCGAGGTCGTCGGCGTCGTGGCCGATCGGGCCCCGGCGTACGCCCTCTCCTTCGCGGCGGGCGAGCCGGTGTCGACGCCGGCGGCCGACACGCTCGTCGACGGCGTGGCCTGCCGGACGCCCGACCCGGAGGCGGTACGCCGGATCGTCGCCGGCGCCGCCCGGATCGTGCGGGTGAGCGAGGAGCAGGCGCGGGAGGCGATGGCGCTGGCCTACCGAGCGACGCACAACCTCGCCGAGCCGGCCGGGTCTCTGGCCCTCGCAGGGCTGCTCGCCGAGCGCGATCTCGTCGCCGGGCGCAGGGTCGCGGTGGTGCAGACCGGCGGCAACGCGGACTTCGAGGTGCTGGCGGGGGCGCTGTCCGCGGCGCCGCCTACTGTGACCCCATGAACGCGATCGCCATCGGAGCGCACGTCGACCAGGCCGACCCGATCGCCGAGGCGCAGGCCCGGCAGATGCCGCACGTGCAGTTCTTCCTGGGCGACCCGCAGGGCTACAAAGGGCCGGAGTTCGCGTACTCCGGGGGCGCGGAGGCGCTGCGGGCCGACGCCGAGGCCGCTGGGGTCGGCCTCTACGTGCACGCGCCGTACATCGTCAACGTCGCCACCACCAACAACCGGATCCGGATCCCCAGCCGCAAGCTGCTCCAGCAGCACGTCGACGCCGCGGCGTCGATCGGGGCGCGCGGCCTGATCGTGCACGGCGGGCACGTCAACAAGGCCGACGACCCCGCGAAGGGGTTCGACAACTGGCGCAAGGCGATCGAGGCGGTCGACCTCAAGCTGCCGCTGCTGATCGAGAACACCGCCGGCGGCGACAACGCCATGACCCGCTATCTCGAGCGCATCGAGCGGGTGTGGGACGCGATCTCGGCGACCGAGCAGTTCGACCTGGTCGGCTTCTGCCTCGACACCTGCCACGCCCACGCCGGCGGCAACGCGCTGGAGACCGTCGTCGACGACGTACGCCGGATCACCGGGCGGATCGACCTCGTGCACTGCAACGACAGCCGCGACGAGTTCGACTCCGGTGCCGACCGGCACGCCAACCTCGGCGCCGGCAAGGTCGACCCCGACCTGCTGGCCGCCGTCGTTCGCGACGCCGGCGCCCCGGTCATCCTCGAGACGCCGGGTGGCGCCGCCGAGCACACCGCCGACGCCGGCTGGCTGTCCGAGCGGCTGTAGACCGGGCGAAGCCCGGGCTGCAGCCTCAGCGAGGAGGTTGAGGAGGCCCGACCGTCTCGAAACCTGAGCGTCTGCAGGCCGTTGCTGCGGTCGTGCCGGCGCTGTGCGGTGGCGGGCGCTTCATCAAGGGATGAAGGCCGAGCAACGGGCGGTTCGACATCATCCCTTGATGGAGCGACGCTTCCCATGGCGAACTCAGCCTGGGAGGCGAGGCTCCACCCTCATCCCTTGATGGAGCGACGCTTCCGAGGCGGAGTTTCACCCACCACCCTTGATGAGACCGCGCCGGCCGGACGCTCCCCCGCGGCGTCCGACCGGCGCGGACGACTCAGCTGACCCGGATCACCAGGTCGCGGACCTCACCGGGGCCCGACCGGTCGACCCGCTGGCGCACCAGGCGCAGCGGCTGCTCCTGGCCGGAACCGGAGTCGGCGTCGAAGACGAGGAACAGGAACCCGTGGGGCCCCTCCTCGAGGGGCAGCAGGTGGCCGGGCCGGTCGAGGACCTGCCACCGGCTCAGGCCGAGGCCGCGGCGGCGGAACCTCACCGCCAGCCGGGAGCCGGCCGGCACCGTCAGTCGCTGGCCGGGCTGGGGGTCGTGGACGATGTGGACGGTCCTGCCCCGCGCGATGGTGCCGGGTGTGGCCATGAGCGTCATGACGGGGTGCTCCTCCGCAGGTCGATCGGTCTCCCTGACGTCGGTTGAGGAGCGAAGCCCCGGACCCTAGATACCTCGTCGAGTCACCCGAAGCAGACCAGCGGCACCGGCGGGCTGGCGGCGGACACCGCCGGCACGGCGTCGGCCAGCGCGGCCGCGGGGTCCAGCCCGGCGGACAGACGCTGATGGACGGCGACGAGCACGTCGTACGCCGCCTGGTCGTTGATCGCCGCCGGCGACGCGATGACGCAGCGGGCGCCCGCGTGCAGCCACGCGGTGGTCATGCCGATCAGCTCCTCGCCCGAGCGCACCGTCGAGCGACCGACCTCGCAGGCGGAGAGCAGCACGACGTCCGGCACCTGCCGGAGCCGGTCGATGTCGTAGCCGAACCACGGCCCGTCGACGAGCTGTACACCGGCGAACATGGCGTTCTCCGCGCTGTGCCGGCCGTGGGCGGCGACATGCAGGACGTCGACGGTGTCGGCCATCGTCGACACCGCGCTCGCCGTCGCATCGGATCCGACCAGCACCCTGGACCGATCCCACTCCTTGGCCGCGGCGGTCACCTCGTCCTCGGCGCGGGCAACCCGCGGGCCGGCGACGAAGCCGGCGCTCCCGGTGCGCAGCGGCGTCGCCCGACGCGCGAGCCAGGCGGTCGCCGACTGAGCGACGGTCAGCGGACGGCCGACGAAGCCCGCCAGCAACGTCCACGGCACTCCGGCCAGCACCCCCGACGGGGTCAGCACGACCCGGCGGTCGCCCACCGCCTCGAGCACGGGCGCGACGAGCAGCCCCGCAAGCGTGTCGAGCCGCTGCGCCAACTCGGCCCGCACGAAGGCACCCATCGCGTCGGGCAGGTCCGAGGCCGCCATGTCGAGGTCGGGCAGCAGCCCGCCGAGCAGGTGGTCGAGCTCGTCGCGGTGGCCGAGGTCGGTCCAGGTCGGTCCGTCGGTGGTCACGCCGAGCGCGACGACGGCGTCCGCGGTGACGACGTACGCGACCAGGGCGGTGTCGTCGTCGAGCGCCGCCGTCAGCTCGGCGAGCGTCACCGGGTCGGCGACCTCGCCCGAGCCGCGGCTCTGCCAGGCGCGCTCGCGCACCCGCTGGCGCAGCTCGGCCTCGCGAGCCGGGTCGCGGCGCACCCGCTCGGCGGCCATCTCGCGCAGCTCGGTGAGGTCGGCGGCGATCTGCTCGTCCTCGGGCGGGCGCACCGGCTGCACCCGGCTGGCCAGCATCCGCGCCCGCTCCGACCACTCGAAGAGCACCTCGGGTCGCCGCGACTCCACGGCGAGCGCGAGGCCGCGCACCCCGAGTCGGGTGCCGTGCCCGGCCACCCCGGTCTGGAGGTCGAGCGAGCCGAAGGAGCTCTGCCAGGAGTGCAGGTCGGACAGTCCGGCGCGCAGGTGCTTGAGGGCGTCGGTACGGCGGCCCATCGCCGCCGCCAGCTCGGCGCGTACGTCGCGGTCGCGCAGCCGGACCGTGATCGGCGCCTGACGGGTGCCACCCACCCTGCGCAGGTGGACCCGGGCCAGGTCGGGGTCGCCGCGCCGGATCCGCACGCGCGCCACGTCGATGCGGGCGAGCGCCGCCTCCCACCGCAGGCCCTGGCCCGCCAGCTCGTCGGCCAGGAGCGCACCCCGTTGGGCGAGCCCGAGCCCGCGGCCGCCGGCCTCGACCTCGGCGCCGAGGAGGATGGCGTCGGCACGCACCTCCCAGGCACGGGCGCCGGTACGTCGGAATCGCCGCAGCGCGTCACGGGCAGCGATGCGTGCCCGATCCGGATCCCGCAGCACCAGACTGCGGGCCAGGGCGAGCTCGGCCTCTCCTCGTCGCTGGTAGAGACGGCGTCGGCCGTAGGCCTCGACCGCTGCCGCCAGAGCCGCTGCGCCTTCGTCGTGCTGACCGGCCGCCATCAGCACCTCGGCTCGGTCCTGCTCAACCATTGCCGTCATGACCGGTCCCTCGGCGGCGACGGTTGGATAGGCATGTCCGAGGTCACGCAGCGCAGCGACCAGATCGCCTGCGAGGAACCGCGCGTATCCGAGATTGTGCAGCGCCTTCGCGGCACCGTACTCGTCGCCAGCTTCGCGGTACGCCGTGAACGAGTGCTGGAAGTCAGATCTCGCCGACGGGAGATCCCACCGCTGGAGATGAACATTTCCGCGGTTGAGATGGACCCGGGCCGTGACGCTTGGTGAGTCAAGAGTCGCAAGCGCCTGATCGAACTCGACCATCGCTGCTGAAGTCTCACCCCGGAGCATGTGCAGGAGACCGAGCTGAGAGTGGAGCGTGCCACGAGTACTGTCGGCGACCGCGTCGTTCTGCAAGATCTCTCGACACAGCAGCATCGCTGCGTCATGCTCGCCAGTCTCCGACAGCACGTAGGCCAAGCTGGTCGCAATGCGCGCGTCGAGATCAGGAGTCAACTCACCCTGGCGACCTGCTGCCACTCGGGCCTTCTCAAGAAGACGCCGAGCCTCCCGGTGACGTCCTCGGTAGGCGGCGTGGACGCCCCGGGAGTGCAGCTCCTGGGGTGAAGTCACCGCCTCATGATGGCGCCAGTCCAGTGCAAGCGGAAACAGCGGTCCACACGGTGGCGACCGCGTCGGCTGGGCCGACGGGGTCGTCGACGCCTTCCAGTCGATCAACGAGCGCAGCGGCGACGTCGCCAGCCAGAATCGGTGCGCTGAACGAAGTGCCGCTCCAGACCGCGAAGCCCCCTTGGAAGTCATCTGGGTCGATCGCCTCACGGACGCGCCCGAAAGCGGAGGTACGCGCCACGGGCTCATAACCACCCCGGAAGGCCGGCATGGTGCTCACCACCGCTGCGCCGGCCACGTAGGTCTGCACCCAGGGACCCGCGTTGCTGAAGAGGGCGTCGGTGCGGTTGGGGTTGAGCGCACCGACCGAGACGATCGGGGCGAGCGTCCGATCGAAGGGGATCGGCCCGCTGTCGTCGGACCAGCGGCAGAAGGCGGCCGGGAACGACGGTCGGCTGGTGGCGTCGTTGCCGGCCGAGCAGACCACGACCACGCCGTTGCGCCCGAGCTCCTCGAGGATCGCGTACATGGTCGGGTCGAACAGCTCGTCTTCGGGCGTCTCGTGGTAGTAGCCCATCGACAGGCTGAGCACGTCGATCGGGTGTCCGCCCTCTTCGCCAGCGCGATGGCGCCGGGCGAGCTCGGCGATCTGGGCGAGCGTCGCCACCAGGTCGGACTCGACGATCGGTCCGTCGGACGGCATCACCCGCCACGCCACGATGTCGGCGTCGGGGCAGCGCTGCCGGATCAGGCCGGAGATGAAGGTGCCGTGCCCGGAGATCGGATCGATCGACCCGTCGAGCGGACCGGACTGGTCCCCGTCGTCCTCGGGCGAGACCGAGGTCCCGTCGGAGTAGCCGATCGGCACCCCATCCAGGGTGACATCCTTCTTAACGATGCCGTCGAGCCAGGGGTGACTCCCGCAGCCGGTGTCTAGGATCGCGACCACCGGCCGGCGACCGGACATCGTGCTATCCGGCCGGCGACCGGGCGCCGCGCCGACGTAGGCGACGGGCTGACGTCCCCCTGATCCAGCCTCGAAGTACGAAGCGATCGCCCGTGAGCTGCGGGCATCGGAAGCCGGATGGCCGTCATGCAACGGATGACCATCGTGAAGCGGGTGACCGTCATGCAACGGATGACCATCGTGAAGCGGACTCGCCTCGATGGCCGGCACCACCAGGTGGTCCAGGCTCACGCCCTTGACCGCGTCGACGCCGAACTGCGCGCGGGTCTGCTGCAGGAGCGTCCACGCGTCGGGGGCGATGGTGGCGCGGTTGGAGGCGACGATCAGGCGCAGCGGCAGGTAGCCGAAGCGGAGGTTCACCGTCCGTCGGTCCTCCTCCTCGGCGACCACGTCCCAGCCCAGCGGCTCGGCCACCGCACGCAGCACAGCGATCGCGCCGTCGACGTCGACCGCCTTCGACACGAGCAGGCGCGACCCGACGTACACCGTCGGCCGGGGCACGACACCGTCGACGACCAGTGCGGTGGCGGGGTCGAGTAGTCGGCCCTGGACGGCGGCGATGGTGGCCGACGCCGGCGGGCGCGGGTCGCGGTCGAGGGGCCGGCGGCCGGGACGCCCGGGGCGCTGGCTCTTGTCGCGCGTCTTGTCGCGGTCCTTCTCAGTGTCGTTCTGGGGGTCGTTCTGGGAGTCGTTCTCGGGCTTGTCCACGGTTCCTCAGATCTCGAAGGTGGGAGTGGCGAAGGCCGGGCGGGCGGTGTCGTGCGGCTCCAGTTGGAGCCGCATCAGCCCGACGGGCAGACCGGTCAGCGAGAACCGACCCGAGTCGGTGGTCACGGCTTCGTGTGCGGCCGGGGTCTCGCCCGGCAGTGCGCGGATGGTCATCGGCTCCGCCGGCACGATCCAGCCGTCGACGCGGGAGCGTCCGTTGTCGACGGCGATGCGCAGGAGGAGGTCGGTGTCGCCGTGCACGAAGCGGAGCGTGTACGACGTGGAGCCGCGTGCCCCGGCCAGCTCGGTGGACCGCTCGACGAGCTCCATGAGCTCCAGGTCGAGGTCGGTGGCGGCGAGCGCGGCCGCGGCCTGCATGGTCGCGACGAGGTGGTCGGGCACCGGGTCGTGGCGCTCCCACACGTCGCGGACGATCTCCAGGAGGGCCTCTCGGCTCAGCTCGGTCATGCGGGGTCCTCGCGGAATCGTGGGGTGGAGGAGCGAAGCTTCGGGGACCCCGCGGGCTGGTGGCGGAGGAGCGGAGCGGGGGAGCCGCAAGGCCGTGGGGTGAAGCGTTGCGGGGGAAGCCCGCGATTGCGTGGGGTGCTCATGCTCAGATCCCTCCTGCTTCGATCAGTGCGACCCGCAGCTTCGCCAGGCACCGGCCGCGGGTGGGGCCGATGCTGCCGACCGGCATCCCGAGCTCGGTCGCGAGCTCGCGGTAGTCGGGCCGGTTCTCGAACGCGACCACGCGCAGCAGCCGCCGGCAGCGCTCCGGCAGCCCGTCGACGGCGGCCCAGAGCCGGTCGCCCTCGTCGCGCTGGACGACGCTGTCCTCCGCCGAGCGCTGCTGCGGCAGCGCGTGGGCGAGTTCGTCGTCCTCGACCGGCGTCGGAGTGGACTTGCCACCGGCGGTCCGCCACGCCTCGCGGCGCGCGGTCGTCGTCAGCCAGCCGCCGACGGCCACCGGGTCGAGGATGGCGGAGCGGCGGCGTACCAGCGCGAGCCAGGTGTTCTGGATGACGTCCTCGGCGGCGCTGTCGCTGAGCCGGTAGGCGCGCACGACGTGCCAGAGGACCGGGGTCATCACGGCGACCAGGTCGTCCAGACCGGCGGGGTCACCGGCGATCCACCGGTTGAAGCCGTCGGTCGCCTGAGCCCACACCGCCTGGGGGCGCGGATCGTCTCCGGCCGGGCCGTCGCCCGCCCGGGTGTGCCCGGTCCTGCTCATGGGACGTCTCGCTCCCCAATGCGTCTCAGTCAGGATCACGCCCCTGAGGAGGGGCCTGACGCGGTCCTGATACCTCCGGTGCAGAAGATATTCGGATATTCGCCATACCGCAGTCGTCCGCTTCAGGTGACCCGGTGCAGGCGTCGGCCGCCACCCGTCGTCCGATAGCCTCGAATGGTGTCCAGCGCCGCCCTCACCGTCCGCGAGATCCCGGCCGCCGACCACCTCGAGCTGATCCGGAGCCGGCACTCCGCGAGCTTCCTGCAGACCCCGGCCTGGGGCCGCGTGAAGTCGGAGTGGCGGCACGAGTCGCTGGGCTGGTTCCGCGGCTCCGAGCTGGTCGGTGCCGCCCTCGTGCTCTACCGCCAGCTGCCGAAGGTCAAGCGCTACCTGGCCTACCTTCCGGAGGGCCCGGTCATCGACTGGGACGACGACGACCTCGCCGGCTGGCTGCGCCCGATGGCGGCGTACCTGAAGAGCCGCGGCGCGTTCGGCGTGCGGATGGGGCCGCCCGTGGTCACCCGGCGCTGGGACGCCGCGACGGTCAAGGCCGGCATCGCCGACGACGACGTACGCCGCCTCGGCGACCTCGCGCCCACCGAGCGCAGCCACGGCGGGGCGCGCGTCACCGCGCAACTGCGCGACTACGGGTGGCGGGCGCAGGCCGTCGAGGGCGGCTTCGCCGCGGGCCAGCCGCAGTACGTCTTCCAGATCCCGCTCGCCGGCCGCACCGAGGACCAGGTGCTCGCCGGCATGAACCAGCTCTGGCGGCGCAACATCAAGAAGGCCGCCAAGGAGGGCGTCGAGGTCACGTCGTACGACGGCCCGGCGATCGAGCCGGAGCTGAAGTCCTTCCACGACCTCTACGTCCACACCGCCGAGCGCGACCACTTCACGCCGCGGCCGCTGTCGTACTTCCACACCATGGTCGACGCCCTCGGCGGCGAGGAGCCGGACCGGATCCGGCTCTACCACGCCCGCCACGAGGGCACACTGGTCGCCTCGACGATCGCGATCCGGGTCGGCGCGCACGCGTGGTACTCCTACGGCGCCTCCTCGACCGAGAAGCGCGACGTGCGCGGCTCCAACGCCGTGCAGTGGCAGATGATCCGCGACGCGATCGCCGCCGGCGCCGAGGTCTACGACCTGCGCGGCATCACCGACACGCTCGCGTCCGACGACCCGCACCTCGGGCTGATCCAGTTCAAGGTCGGCACCGGCGGCGAGGCCGTCGAGTACGTCGGCGAGTGGGACCTTCCGCTGAACAAGGCGCTCTACGCGGCGTTCGACGTCTACATGCGCCGCCGGTCCGGGGCCCGCTGATGGCGCTCACGCTCACGGTCGACGGCGACCGCTGGCGCGGCCACCTGCGCGCGGTCGCGATCGCCGAGCCCGACCTGGTGCCGGTCGCGAAGGGCAACGGCTACGGCTTCACCCTCGGCCGCCTCGCCCGCCGGGCCCAGTGGCTCCAGGACCAGGGCCTTGGCGTCGACACGCTCGCGGTCGGCACCTACGAGGAGCTGCCCGAGGTCGCGAGCCGGTACGACGGCGGCCTGCTCGTCCTCACTCCGTGGCGCCCCTTCGGCGCGGCCGCCGACCCCGCCGCGGGCCTCGCGCCGGCGCTGGCCCGGCGAGTGATCCACACCGTGAGCCGGGTCGACGACCTGATCGACCTGCTCGGCCGGCAGCCCGAGGCCCGGGTCGTGCTCGAGCGCGCGACCAGCATGCTGCGCCACGGCATGACGGCCCGTGAGCTGTGGTCGACCGCGGAGGTGGTCCGGGCGAACCCGAAGGCCCGGATCGCCGGCGTCGCGCTGCACCTGCCGCTCGCCAACGGCGCGCACCTCTCGGAGGTGCACCGGCTGATGACCGAGGTCGTCGCGACCGAGCTCCCGCTCGAGACTGTCTGGGTGAGCCATCTCAGTGCCGCGGAGCTGACCGCGCTGCGCTCGTCGTACCCCGACTTCACCTTCCGTCCCCGCATCGGCACCGACCTGTGGCTCGGCGACCGCGGGGCGCTGCGGGTCACCGCCACCGTGCTCGACGTGCACGCCGTCGAGCGCGGCGACTCCTTCGGCTACCGGCTGCGCACCGCCCCGAAGGCCGGCCACGTGCTGGTCGTCAGCGGCGGCACCGCCCACGGCATCGGCCTGGAGGCGCCACTCGGCGACGCCAGCCTGCGCGGCCGGGCCGCGACGATCGCCCGGGGCGGCCTGGACGCGGCCGGCTTCGTGCGCTCGCCGTTCTCGATCGACGGCAAGCAGCGGCTCTTCGCCGAGCCGCCGCACATGCAGGCGTCGATGCTGTTCCTCCCGCACGGCGCTCGCGTGCCGGCGGTGGGCGACCAGGTCGACGTTCGGGTGCGCTACACGGCGACGTCGTTCGACCGTGTCGTCGTGGACTGAGGCCCGGACTTCTCAGGCGGAACTGTCACTTCTCAGGCGTTGCATCGGCCGAGAAGTCCCGGAATCCCCGGTGAACCGGGGAATCCGCGTCCGCCACACCGGGTCCCGCCGCGGCTGCCACAGGTCCCGCGCGACCATCGCGACCAGGTAGAGCTCGGCGGCCGTGCGCAGCAGGATCGCGGCCCAGTAGAAGCCGGAGTCGCCGCCGGCGGCCGGCGCCAGGTAGCCGCCGAGGTACCACCAGACCGCCGCGAAGTAGAGCACCTCGCCGGCCTGCCAGATCAGCAGGTCGCGCCAGCGCGGGCGGGCGAGCACGGCGAGCGGGAGCAGCCAGAGCACGTACTGCGGGGAGTAGACCTTGTTGACGAGCAGGAAGCCGGCCACGATCAGGAACCCGAGCTGCGCCAGGCGCGGGGTCGACGGCGAGGTGAGCCCGAGTGCGGCGACCCCGACGCACCAGGCGCCGAAGAAGATCCACGACGCGAGGTTGATCGTGTGCGGGTCGAAGGAGAACGGGTCCGGCACGGTGTCCATCGCCTGCTGCACGACCAGCCAGACCGAGCCGAGATCGGCGCCGCGGTCGGAGTTGAAGGTCCAGAAGACCTTCCACTCCGCCGGGCCGGTCAGCAGCGCGGGCAGGTTGGCGGCGATCCAGGCCCCGACGGCGCCGGCGAGCGTCAACCCGAAGGGGCGATAGCGGCGCTCGCGCAGGCAGATCACGAGCACGCCGCCGAGCAGGAAGAGCGGATAGAGCTTGGTGGCCGTGCCGAGCCCGATCAGCACGCCGGTCAGCAGCGCCCGATCGCGCGCCCACGCCCACAGCGCCCCGGCGACGAACACCACCGCCACCAGGTCCCAGTTGACGAGGCCGGTGAGCAGCAGGGCCGGGGAGAGCGCGAACGCCACGGCATCCCAGGGTCGGCGTGGGTTCACGCCGGCGAGCAGCCAGGTGCACAGCAGCGCAAGCACCGCGAACCCGATCGCGTTCACGATCACGAACGCTCGGATCTCGCGATGCACCTCGGGCCAGCCGGCGACCGTGGCCGTGTCCGCGGCGTACCTCGGCTCCAGGTCCGGCGATCCCGTGATCCAGTGCGTCACCCAGGCGGTGCCCCAGGCCCAGTACGAGATCCCGACGGGGTACTCCATCACCTCGAACCGGTCCCGCACCTGGTGGTCGTCGGAGTAGGGCCAGTTCAGTTCGGCGAAGCCGCGGCCGGTGTAGAGGTAGGGCAGGTCGGAATAGCACATCTGGCTGTAGCGGGACTGGCCGTCCTGCCAGGTGTTGTCGTAGCAGCCGGCCTTCTGGAACATCCCGAGCGCGAGGCAGAGCGCGGTCAGGGCGAGCAGCACCCGCACCGGCGTCCACCACGGGTGTCGCCCGGCGCGGGTCCCGATCGGTCCGCCGACGCCCTCGCTGAGCGTGGTGACGACGGCGTCGTCGGTGGTGGGGTCCACCCAGGCGCGATCCCCCACCGGCGCGGCCATCAGCCCCGCCGTACCCGATGCTCGGTGCGGTGCGCCACCTGGCGGGCCGCGGGCGGCGTCGGCGGCACGGCGACCGTCGCCGCCGGGTCGGTCGGCGTCGGCGGCACCGGCTGCTCCGGCGGGCAGCCGACCGCCGGGTCACAGGTCGTGGGCGGCGGCATCGTCGGCGGCGTGTCCGGGATGGTCGGCGTGTCGGTCGGGTCGGGGGTCTCCGTCGGCTTGTCCGGCTTCTTGGTCGGCTTGTCGGACTTGCTCGGCTTCGGCTTCTTGGTCGGCTTCGGCGGCGGCGTGTACGGCTCGTGCCCGTCGTCGGGGGCGTCGCCGTCGAGGTACGCCGGCTCCGGGAAGTACTCGACCTCGGTCCCCTCGAGGGCCCGGCCCATCACGTCGGTCCAGGTGCGCGCCGGGTAGGAGCCGCCGAAGTACTCGGGCAGCCACCCGTCGAGCTGCTCCTGGCCCTTGCCGCGCACGTACATGACGGCTGTCGCCAGCTGCGGGGTGTAGCCCACGAACCACGCCGACGCGACGTCGTCGTCGCTGTTGGTCGCCGTGCCGGTCTTGCCCGCCGCGGGGCGGCCCAGCGCTCGTGCCGCCGTACCGGTGCCGACCGAGACCACCTGCTGCATGGCGTACGACGTGTCGGCCGCGACGTCCTCGTCGACGGCCCGCTTGGTCGACTGCTTGAACTGGTACAGGACCTCGCCGCTCTTGCTCACGACCTTCTGGACGACGTGCGCCTTGGCGGCGCGGCCCCCGTTGGCGATGGTGCCGTAGGCGTTGGCCATGTTGATCGGGGCGATCGTCGCCGAGCCGAGCGCGATGCCGCTGACCGGCTCCAGGCCGGGGCTGTTGTCGAGGTTGTCGTAGCCGGCCTGGTTCTTGTTCCAGTTCGGGATGCCGAGGTCCTCGGCGGTCTGCATGATCTTCTCCGGACCGTCGGGCATCGACACCGTCAGGTCGGCGAACACCGTGTTGATCGAGTCCTCGGTGCCGCGCAGCAGGCTGACCCTCGACCCGTAGTCGGTACCGAGCCCGTCGGAGCCGTAGCCCTCGTTGCGCACCCGGGCGCCGGTGCCCTGCTCGTTGTAGTAGAAGGGCGAGTTGCCGTCGAAGGTGTCCTTGAGGGAGAAGCCCTCCTTGAGCGCGGCGGCGACCGCGAACGGCTTGAACGTCGAGCCGACCATGCCGCCGGTGACCGCCCAGTTGATCTGCGACTGCAGGTAGTCCTGGCCGCCGTAGAAGCCGCGGACGGCACCGGTGCCGGGCTCGACGCTGGCGACCGCCACGTGCAGGTTCTTCTCCGAGAACTCCGGCCCCTCGGGGCGCTGCTCGCGCGCCCCGGCGGCCGCGGCGTCCATCGCCTTCTTCGTGAACGTCGTGGTCACCCGCAGGCCGCCGCCGTCGATCTGCTCGTCGTCGAAGCCGAGGTCCTTGAGCTCGCTGCGGACCATCGAGAGCATGTGGCCCTTCTGCCCGCCGTACCTGCTCTCGGCCTGGATCTTGGGGAACTTGGGCAGCCGCCGCGCGGCCTTCTCGGCCTTCTCGGCGCTGACGTCGTCGGCGTCGGCCATCCCGCCGAGCACGTAGCGGTAGCGCTCCTTGAGCGACTCCTTGGAGGCCTTGCCGTTGGCGGGGTCGAACGACGAGGGGTTGTTCAGCACGCTCGCGAGCACGGCGCACTCGCGGAGGCTGAGGTCCTTGGCGTCCTTGGCGAAGTACGCCTCCGAGGCGGCCTGCACGCCGTACGCCCCGCGCCCGAAGTAGATCGTGTTGAGGTAGCCCTCGAGGATCTGCTCCTTGGACATCTCCCGCTGGAGCTTCAGCGAGAGGATCGCCTCCTTCAGCTTGCGCTGGTAGGAGCGCTCCTGCGTCAGGTAGAGGATCTTGACGTACTGCTGGGTGATCGTGGAGGCGCCCTGGGTGGCGTTGCCCTTCGCGTTGCTGAACGCCGCGCGCAGGATGCCCTTGGGGTCGATGCCGTTGTCGCTCCAGAACGAGCGGTTCTCGGCGGCGACCACGGCGTCCTGCAGGTTCTGCGGCATCTGGTCGAGCGGGATGGACTGCCGGTTCTGGGTGGCGTAGCTGCCGACCTCGGTCTGGCCGTCGGAGTAGTAGACGAAGGACGTCTGGGTCTCGAAGTCCTCGTTCGGGTCGGGGATGTCCGTGGTCTGGTAGGCGTAGATGAACCCGCCGACGGCGACCAGCGAGCAGACCAG
>NZ_JACHWR010000018.1 GCF_014191495.1 Nocardioides soli | reverse complement strand
GCCGTCGGCGATCGAGAGGTCGCGCACCCGCCCGAGCTGGAGCGCGAGCAGCGCGAACCCGAGGAACATGTTGGTCAGCGCCTTGGTCGACGCGACCGCGACCTCCGGACCCGCGTGCAGGTAGATGCCGCCGTCGCACTCGCGGGCGATCGCGCTGCCCACCACGTTGACCAGGCCGATCACCCGACCGCCCTTGCGCCGGATCTCCTGCACCGCCAGCAGGGTGTCGATGGTCTCCCCGGACTGGCTCACCGCGACATAGAGCGTGTCGGGCTCGATCACCGGGTCGCGGTAGCGGAACTCGCTCGCCGCCTCGGCGTCCGCGGGGATCCGCGCGAGCTCCTCGACGAGCGAGGCGCCCAGCTGGCCGACGTAGTACGCCGAGCCGCAGCCGAGGATCTTCACCCGGCGGATCGCGCGGGTCTCGCGGGCGTCCATGTTGAGGCCGCCGAGGTGCGCGGTGCCGAACCGCTCGTTGAGGCGGCCGCGCAGCACCCGCTCGGCGGCGGTGGGCTGCTCGAGCATCTCCTTGTGCATGAACGAGTCGTGCTCGCCGGCGTCGTACGACGCGGGGTCGATGTCGATGGTCTCGGCGGTCCGGGTCACGGGCCGCAGGTCGCCGCCGTACGTCGTGAAGCCGGTCGCCGTCACCGTCGCGATCTCGCCGTCGTCGAGGTGGGCGATGGTCGTCGTGTGCCGCACGATCGCGGCCAGGTCGGAGGCGACGTACATCTCGCGCTCGCCGACCCCGATCAGCAGCGGGCTGCCGTTGCGGGCCACGACCAGCCGGTCGCCGAAGTCGGCGTGCAGCACGGCCAGGCCGTAGGTGCCCTCGATCTGGGCGAGCGCCTCGCCCACCTTGCCCTCGAGCGTGTCGGCCCCCGACCGACTCACGAGGTGCGCGAGCACCTCGGTGTCGGTGTCGCTGACGAGCTCGACGCCCTCGTCGGTCAGGCGCTGCCGCAGGGCGGCGGCGTTGTCGATGATGCCGTTGTGCACGACGGCCACTCGGCCGCCGGCCGGGGCGTCGGTGTGCGGGTGAGCGTTGACGTCGTTCGCCGGGCCGTGGGTGGCCCAGCGGGTGTGCCCGATGCCCACCTTGGCGGCGCTGCGCTTGGGCATGCCGTCGGCGAGGTCCCGGACCCGGCCGGCGCGCTTGGCGACCTTGATGCCGGAGCGGCCGAGCAGGGCGACCCCGGCGGAGTCGTAGCCGCGGTGCTCGAGGCGGGTCAGCCCCTCCAGCAGCAGCGGCGACGCCTGCTGGGCGCCGACGTACCCCACGATTCCGCACATGTCCCGACCTCTCTCTCGTGTCTCTGTCGTGTCTGTGGTGGTGGTTTCGAGGCTCGGGCCTGGCGGCCCTCACACCTCAACCACCGGCCCCGCTCTCCCTGGTGACGGCTTGGAGCTCGGGCCTGCCGGCCCTCACACCTCAACCACCGGCTATCCGTAGACGATCCGCCGGAGCTGTCGCTCGGACAGGGCCGGTGCGGCCACCACGCGGTCGGCCAGCTCCTCGGCGATCCGGGCGAAGATCTCCGGGTTCTTCCGTCCGTAGGTCTTCAGTTGGGCGTGCCGACGCCGGACGTACTCCTCCACCGGCTCGGCGTGGAAGGCGACGACGTCCTCGACGACCCGGGCCGCCTCGGCCGGCGAGAGGCCGGTGCTGGCGACGATGCGGGCGACCAGATCGGAGTCGGACGACGTCGGCACCGGTCGATCTTGCGGATCGGGCCGGCCATTGCGCAAGTTCTTGCCCGCTATCGGGCAGGAAGTTGCCCCAAGTTGGGCAAGCGGATGCACCCGAGCCCGCACCGCACCCGTGGCCACCGAGCGCGCCAAGTCCCGATGGAGCGGATCGCGCCCGACGCGCCGCCCCCGAGCGGCTCCAGTGGGGGACGAGGCACGAAATCGACCCCGTTCCGGTCGTTCGAGTGGGGATCAGGTACGCTGGGTGAACAGTTGGTGAACGACAAGCGAACGGAGGGCACCCGATGAGCGACCAGACCCCGACAGGTGGCCTCGTGCAGACCTGGATCGCGGTGGCCGACACCGACGGCCGCACCCGCCTCGAAGCGCACTGGGTGGACCACACGGTCGGCCCGAGCGGCGCGACCGTGCACGCCACGCACGCCGCCTGACCAGGCCCGACGCCGGGAACTGACACCGGCGCCCAGCGCACCGCGCCTCCGGCCCGCCCGGATCGATCCGGGCGGGCCGGAGGCATGTCCGGGCCGATCCACGGGTACGGCGCGACGAGCCGGGAATAAATCGGACCGCGGTCCGATTAGGGTGGTCAAAGGTTCAATCAAAACCGACCCACACCAGGAGCCCCCATGTCGTTCTTCAACCGTCAGTCCGAGCAGTTCGACGCCCCCACCGCCGCCGTCGAGGACATCTCGGGCGACTACACCATCGACCCGACCCACACGCGGATCGGCTTCAGCACCCGCCACGCGATGGTCACCACCGTCCGCGGCCAGTTCACCGACTTCGCCGGCACCGCGCACGTCGACGCCGCGAACCCGGCCAACTCGAGGGTCGCGCTCACCATCCAGACCGCGAGCATCGACACCGGTGTCGCCGACCGCGACGGCCACCTCCGCTCGGCCGACTTCTTCGACGCCGACACCAACAAGGAGATCACCTTCACCTCGACCAAGGTGGAGCGCGACGGCGACGACTGGGTCATCACCGGCGACCTCGCGATCAAGGGCGAGACCAAGTCGGTCACGATCACCTTCGAGCCCACCGGCTCGGCCCGCGACCCGTTCGGCAACCTGCGCATCGGCTTCGAGGGCGGCACCACCATCAACCGCAAGGACTGGGGCCTGACCTGGAACGCCGCGCTCGAGACCGGCGGCGTGCTGGTCTCCGAGAAGGTCAAGCTCGACTTCGACGTGTCCGCGATCCGCAACAGTCAGGACGCCTGAGCACCCGCGCCGACGCGCGCATCCGCTCGACGGCCCGCCTCCCGAGGGAGGCGGGCCGTCGTCGTATCTGTGGGCGACCCGCCGCCCCGACGGAAATTCGAAGGCGCGGCGGCCGCACGTCCGCAACACTTGCGCCATGACAGAGCTGCTAGATCTGCCCACCGGCCTCACGGCGCGGCCCCTGGTGATGACCGACTCCCGCGCGGTCTACGAGGTGATGGCCGCCCAGGAGCAACACGACACCGGCGAGATCGCGATCGAGGAGGCCGACATCGTGGGCGACTGGCAGCGCCCGTCGTACGACGTCAGCGCCGGCACCCTCGGCGTCTTCGAGGGCGACCGCCTGGTCGCCTACGCCGAGTACATGGGCGCCGACCGCGGCGACGCCGCCGTGCACCCCGACCACCGCGGCCGCGGGATCGGCACCGCGATCGCCGGCTGGATGCAGGAGCGGGCGCGGGCGACGGGCGCGTCGGTCGTGGGGATGCCGGTCCCGATGGGCTCCGCCGGCGACCGACTGCTCGAGGCGCTGGGCTACCACGTGCGCTGGAACAGCTGGGTGCTGCAGCTCCCCGAGGGCGCGACTGTCCCCCACCGCGACCTGCCCGACGGCTACGCGCTCCGCGAGGCGACGGCGGACGACTACGAGGCCTGCTGGACGGTGCTCGAGGACGCGTTCCTCGAGTGGTCGGTGCGCGACCGGGAGCCCTTCGACGACTTCGTCGCGCGCACGGTCAAGCGGCCCGGCTTCGAGTCCTGGAACCTGCGCCTGGTCACCGACGCGTCCGGCACGGTCGTCGGCGTGACCGTGGTCTACCCGTTCGGCACCGAGGGGTACGTCGACCGGATCGCCACCCGGAAGGACCAGCGGGGCCGCGGGATCGCCCAGGCGATGCTCGTCGACGCGTTCGCGGTCGCCCGCGAGCACGGCGCCCTCACGTCCGGACTGAACACCGACTCGCGCACCGGCGCGCTCGGCCTCTACGAGAAGGTCGGCATGCAGGTGACCCAGAACTGGGTCAACCGCGCGATCGATCTCTGACAGCCGGCCGCACCGGGGTGGCGGCCGGACCATCGGACTAGAACGCGTTCCACTTCTCTGGTTCAGTGTGCGCATGCCGCGCATCCGGTTCGCCACCCGCTACGACTTCCGCGCCCCGGGCGCCGACCCCGAGACCCGTCAGGAGCTCTTCGCCCGGGCGGTCGAGCAGGCGGCGTACCTCGACCAGCACGGCACGGACGCGCTGATGGTCTCCGAGCACCACGCGGCCGACGACGGCTACCTGCCCAGCCCACTGCTGGTGGCCTCCGCGTTCGCGGCGGTCACCAGCCGGGTGCCGATCACGGTGTCGGCGCTGCTGGTCAACCTCTACGAGCCGGTGCGGCTGGCCGAGGACATCGCGGTCCTCGACCACCTGAGCAGGGGCCGGGTCGCCTACACCTTCGGGCTCGGCTACCGCCCGGTGGAGTACGACCTCTACGACCGGTCCTGGGCGACCCGCGGCGCCGAGATCGAGGCGCGCATCTCGGCGGTGCTCGACGCCTGGTCGTCCGGGGCGACCACGCCCGCGCCGTACTCCCGGCCGCACCCGTTCCTCTTCTACGGCGGCGGCACCCCGGCCGCCGCCCGCCGCGCCGCGCGACTCGGCCTGAACTTCCAGCCGCAGCACGGCAGCGCGGAGCTCAAGGAGATCTACGACGCGACCTGCCGGGCGGCCGGCCGCGAGCCGGGCTTCGTGCTGCAGGCGCCCGACGGCGGCCCGGCCAATGTCTTCTGCGCCGAGCGGCCCGACGAGTTCTGGGAGCGCTACGGCCACCACCTGCTCGCCGACGCCGTCGCCTACCAGGCCTGGCACGGCGAGGCCGGGTCGTACGTCGTCGACCACTCGCGCACCGTCGAGGAGATGCGCGCGGCCGGCGTGTACGTCGTGCTCACCGCCGACGAGCTCGTCGACCGGTGCCGCTCGGGCGAGATCGGGCTGGTCACCAGCCACCCCGCCTGCGGCGGCCTGCCCGCCGAGCCGTCGTGGGAGAGCCTGCGGCTGATCTTCGAGACCGTGCTCCCGGCGGTGCGGGGGTAGGTGCGCCGTGCTCAGCGGAAGGCCGCCAGGCCGGTGAGCGCCTGGCCGACCACCAGCGTGTGCATCTCGACGGTGCCCTCGTAGGTGAGCACCGACTCGAGGTTGTTCATGTGCCGGATCACGGGGTACTCCAGCGAGATGCCGTTGGCGCCCAGCACCGTGCGCGCCGTCCGGCAGATCTCGATCGCCTCGCGCACGTTGTTGAGCTTGCCGAGGCTGACCTGCTCGGGACGCAGCCGGCCGGCGTCCTTGCGCCGGCCGAGGTGCAGGGCGAGCAGCACGCCCTTGGCGTACTCCAGCGCCATGTCGGCGAGCTTCTGCTGGGTCAGCTGGAAGCCGGCGATCGGGCGGTCGAACTGGACCCGGTCCAGGCTGTAGGACAGCGCCGCCTCGAAGGACGAGCGCGCCGCACCCATGGCTCCCCACACGATGCCGTAGCGGGCCTCGTTGAGACAGCTCAGCGGTCCGCGCAGGCCCTCGGCCTCGGGCAGCCGGGCGGAGGCCGGCAGGCGCACCCCGTCGAGTACCAGCTCGCTGGTGACCGAGGCGCGCAGCGACTGCTTGTGCCTGATCTCGGGCGCGGAGAAGCCGGGGGTGTCGGTGGGCACCACGAAGCCGCGCACGCCCTCGTCGGTGCGCGCCCACACGATGGCGACGTCGGCGACGCTGCCGTTGGTGATCCACATCTTGCGGCCGTCGAGCACCCAGTCGGCACCGTCGCGGCGGGCGCGGGTGCGCATGCTCCCGGGGTCGGAGCCCGCGTCGGGCTCGGTCAGGCCGAAGCACCCGAGCGCGCGGCCCGCGGCCATCCGCGGCAGCCACTCCTGCTTCTGCTCCTCCGAGCCCCACCGGTGGATCGCGAACATCGCCAGGGATCCCTGCACCGACACCAGCGACCGGATGCCGGAGTCGACCGCCTCGAGCTCGAGGCAGGCCAGGCCGTACGCCGTCGCGGACATGCCGGCGCAGCCGTAGCCCTCGAGGTGCATCCCCAGGACGCCCAGCTCACCGAGCTCGGCGGTCAGCCCGCGGACGTCGTCGATGCGCGCCTCCTCGAACCAGCGCGCGACGTGCGGCTGGATCCGGGAGTCGCACATCTGGCGCACCGAGGCGCGGATCGCGATCTCGTCGTCGGTGAGCAGGTCGTCGATGCCCGCCGGGTCGAGCGGGTCGAAGGCCGGGAGCGGCGTCGGGGTGGTCATGCGGGAGTCTCCTTCGTGAGCCGGTCGCGGAGCTCGGCGTCGTGCTCACCGAGACTAGTGTCGTGCGTCAGAGGTTCTGGTGCGCTTCGCGCACCCATGGCACGCACTCTGCGGCGTTGTCGTCGCTTGCGAGACGAGCGGGTATGGCGGCGCTCCGGCGCCTTGCAGCGCACGCACCCTGAGCACGCCAACCGTGCCACAACCTCCAACGCACGACACTAGGCGGGACCGGCGGCTCGCGCCTCGGGCGAGGGAGAGAAGATCGGGCACCCGGATGTCCGTTCCGGCCAAGCCACGGCCGTCTCGACCTACCGGATCGGCGCACCCGAGATCGATCGTGCGATGACCAGCCGCTGGATCTCGGAGGTGCCCTCGAAGATCGTGTAGATCTTGGCGTCGCGCGCCATCCGCTCGACCGGGTACTCGCGGGTGAACCCGTTGCCGCCTAGGATCTGCATGGCCTGACCGGTCACCCTGACCGCGGTCTCGCCGGCGAACAGCTTGGACATCGAGCCCTCGGCATTCTCGAACGTCCTGCCCTGCCGCGCCATCCAGGCCGCGCGCCACACGAGCAGCCGCGAGGCCTCGATGGAGGTGGCCATGTCGGCGAGCGCGAAGGCGATGGCCTGGTTCTCGATGATCGGCTTGCCGAACTGCTCGCGGGTCTTCGCGTAGTCCAGCGCCACCTCGTACGCCGCCCGCGCGATGCCGATCGCCTGGGCGCCGACCGAGGGGCGGGTGCGCTCGAAGGTCGCCATGCTCGCGTTGCCTCCGTTGATCCCGGTCCCTGAGGAGGCGAGGGACGAGCCGTCTCGAAGGGCACGGGCCCGAGCCAGGCGGGCGTCGAGCCTCTCCTTGCCGCCGAGCAGGCAGCGGCCGGGCACGCGCACGTTGTCGAGCACGACCTCGGCCGTGTGCGAGGCACGGATGCCGTGCTTGTGGAACTTCTGGCCCTGGCCGAGCCCCGTGGTGCCCGGCGGCACCACGAACGACGCCTGGCCGCGGGTGCGCAGGTCCGGGTCGACGACCGCGGTGACGACGTGCACGTCGGCGATCCCGCCGTTCGTCGCCCACGTCTTGGTGCCGTTGAGGACCCACTCGTCGGTCGCCTCGTCGTACGTCGCCCGGGTGCGCATCGCCCCGACGTCGGAGCCGGCGTCGGGCTCGGAGGAGCAGAACGCGCCGAGCTTGAGGTCGCCCGGCGTCCCGTACATCGCCGGCACCCACTCGGCGACCTGCTCGTCGGTGCCGCTGGCGCGGACGCCGGCCGCGGCGAGCGACGTGCCGACGATGGAGAGTCCGATGCCGGCGTCACCCCAGAAGAGCTCCTCCATCGAGACCGGGAAGCCGAGTCCGGTCTCGTCGAGGGCCTGGGCGACGATGAAGTCCACCGAGTAGATCCCCGCCTTCGCGGCCTCCTCGACGACCGGCCAGGGGAACTCCTCCCGCTCGTCCCACTCGGCCGCGGCCGGGCGGATCACCTCGGCCGCGAACCCGTGCACCCAGGCGCGGAGGTCGACGTGGTCCTGGTCGAGGTCGAAGGACGGCGGGGCAGGTGTCGGCGTCGGCTCGCTCACGACTCGCAGGTTACCGACCGGTCACCGGCCTCCGCCGGGATAGTCCGTCACGTTCCGGCCGTCGAACCGCGTCTGGGACCACCGAAACGTGACGGACTATCCCGGTCGGTCAGGCGTGCACGCGCTCGCCCGGATCCAGCTCGCCCTCCACACCCGGGTCACCGGCGTCGGCGTAGTAGTCCTGCGCGCGGGTGCGGTCGACACCCTCGGCCAGCCGGATCGCCCGGAACACCACGGTCAGCACGATCGCAACCAGCAGGTTGGCCAGGAACGCGACCAGGGCGATGTAGACCTGGGTGTCCGTGCCGGGGAAGGTCACCAGTGGGCCGCCGAAGTGGTCCTGCGTGGGCGACTCCACGCCGTAGGCCAGCCAGGTGCCCCAGGCCATGCCGACCGCCCAGCCGGCGAACAGCGCCCACCGGTGCATCCAGCGGGTGTACAGGCCGATCACGATCGCCGGCAGCGTCTGCAGGATCCACACCCCGCCGAGCAGCTGCAGGTTGATCGCGAACGACTTCGACAGGGCGAGCACGAAGACCAGCGCACCGAACTTCACCACCAACGAGACCACCTTGCTCTGGGCCGCCTCCTGCGCGGGGGTGGCATGGCGGTTGATGAAGGCCCGGTAGATGTTGCGGGTCCACAGGTTGGCGGCGGCGATCGACATGATCGCCGCGGGCACCAGCGCGCCGATCACGATCGCCGCGAACGCGACCCCGGCGAACCACGGGCTGAACTGCTCCTCGAAGAGCTGCGGCACCGACTGCTGCGGGTTCTCGACCTTGACGCCCGCCGCGATCGCCACGAAGCCGAGCAGGGCGAGCAGCCCGAGCAGGAAGGAGTACGCCGGCAGCAGCGCCGCGTTGCGACGGATCACCGAGCGACTGCGTGTCGAGAGCACACCGGTCACCGAGTGCGGGTACATGAACAGCGCCAGCGCCGACCCGAGCGCCAGCGACGCGTAGGCCCAGTGCAGCGCCTCGGGCGGCATCGTCGCCTTCGGCGCGGCGTCGCCGGCCGCGATGGCATCGGCGTTCTCGCTGTTGAAGGACGTGAAGCCGTCGCTCACCGTCGAGAAGACGTGGTCCCAGCCGCCGATCTGGCCGGGGATGTAGAACACGGCCACGAGGATCACGACGTAGATGAGCGTGTCCTTGACGAACGCGATCAGCGCCGGGGCCCGCAGCCCGCTGGAGTAGGTGTAGGCCGCGAGCACGACGAAGGCGATGAAGAGCGGCAGGTCCTTCATGAACCAGTTGCCGCCACTGGCGCCGATGCCCATCACCTCGAGCACGACCTGCATGCCCACGAGCTGGAGGGCGATGTACGGCATCGTCGCGAGGATGCCGGTCAGCGCGACGACGAGCGCCAGGGGACGGCTGTCGTAGCGGCCCTGCACGAAGTCGGCGGGCGTGACGTAGCCGTGCCGGTGGCTCACCGACCACAACCGGGGCAGGAACAGGAAGATCAGGGGATAGACCACGATCGTGTAGGGCACGGCGAAGAAGCCGACCGCGCTGCCGGCGTACAGCGTCGCGGGGACGGCGATGAAGGTGTACGCCGTGTAGATGTCGCCGCCGATGAGGAACCAGGCGATGAAGGTGCCGAACCCGCGGCCGCCGAGGCCCCACTCGTCGAGGCTCGCCATCGACTGGGCCCGCCGCCAGCGCGCGGCCGCGAAGCCGATCACGGTGACGACCAGGAACAGGAAGACGAAGACGCCGAACGCGACTCCGTCGACGTCGTCGATCATCGCGGCTCGCCGCCTTCCTGCGGCTGCTGGCGGGTCGGCTCGGGCGGGAGGCCGTGGGCGCGGCGGTCCGCCCGGTCGGCCCCGCGGGCGAGGAGGTAGGCGGGGATCGTGAGCGCGACGGCGATCACGATCAGCGCGAACTGGAACCAGTAGTAGAAGGGGAACCCGAAGAGGGTCGGGTCCTCGCGGTCGTAGAGCGACACCCACAGCGGCAGCGCCACCGCCGGCGTGAGCAGGACGTAGATCAGGGCCCAGCGGCCCGCCGAGGACGGGCCGGCACGGTCGGGTACGTCGGACATGAGCACCTCCGAGCCGATTCGGCGGGGCGACCACGCTCACCGCCGTCTCGGCCGGTACCCACTCGGGCCCGACGCCCAACACCAACCCCGGACGCACCCGAGCCCGTCCCGGCAGGGCCGGGACGGGCTCGGGTGGACGATCAGCGAGCGGTGCTCGGCCTCAGGGGCGCAGCTGCTTGCCGGTGCGGTCGCCGACACAGAGCGTGCTCACCCACGCGACGTCGGGGCCGGCGGTGTGCCAGAACTTGTAGGCCCGGGTCTTGATCCGCGGATCCATGCCGAGATACCAGCTGTACTCCGGGTGCTGGATCCAGAACGCGCCCACCAGTGCCTTCGCCTGGCTGTCGCAGGACTGCTGCTCCTCCCACGCCGGGGAAGCCGGCAGGTGGCGGAGGCTGCCCTGGTGGCCGTTCGGCCACCACGAGGCCGAGACCTTGTGCACGTGGCGCGGGTGCGGGCCGCCGCGGTCGGTCTTCACGCGCAGGCAGCGGAAGGAGACGTCCACCGTGGCCGCGTCGTTGACGACGAAACCCCAGAGCCAGCCGCGGGAGTTCGCGGACGGCCAGTTGATGAAGAGCCGCCCCGAGCCGTGGGTGAAGTCGTACCCGGGCGCGACCGCGACCTCGCCGCTCGCGCAGGTCATGCTCCAGCCGCCCGGCGTCGCGTAGGAGGCGGCCGAGCCCCACTCGGTGCCGAAGTAGCTGTGCTCGGTGGCCGAGTTGCCGTAGCCCATCCGCGCCTGGTTGGACGACATCCGCAGCCCGTTGGCGGTCCAGTCGACGGTCTTCTTCACCGGGTTGGAGACCCGCACGCGGTGCCGGTGGCCGTACTGCTTCTGGGTACGGCCGCCGAGGCAGGTGACGAAGAGCTTCACCTGCGCCCGTCCGTCGGCCCGGTTCTCCATCTGGAAGCGCCAGGTCCGGCTGTCCAGGGAGTACGACGAGGTGAACACCACGTCGCGCTCGTCGCCGTAGTCGATCCCGGCGGAGGGGTTGACGTCGTCGACCGCGTCGATCTTCCACATGCCGTCGACGACGTGGTCGCCGGGGTTGCAGCGAAGGTCGACGCGCGCGGTGTTGTCGGGGTACTCGCCCTCGAGGGTGACGAACTGCTCCACCTTGTACATGGTCAGTTCGTGCGGCCTGTTGCCGGACGCCTGCGCCGGGCCGGCCAGCGAGACGACCGCCGCCAGCGGGGCGGCCAGTGCGGCAGCGGCGGCGCCGACGAGGAAGGTGCGGGACCGGGTCCGAGCCGTCATGACGACGATCTCCTTGGGCTGTGCGGGAACAGGGGCGTGAGCACTGGTGCACCCGAGAACGCTCTCCGGTCCCCCCGGTCCGGCCCGCCCAGGCTAGGTGGGTGCCGCGGCGACGGCGAAACTGGTCTACCGCATTGGTCTACGCCAATGGTCCAGTCCCCGGCGGTGCCGGAGCGCGACGAACAGCACCACCATCAGCCCGAGCAGCACGAACGGGACGTGCGTCAGCACCGTCAGCGCCAGGAGTGCCGCGAGGACCACGAACAGCGGTCCGGGGACGCCCCCTCGGCAGGCGACACCGCGGGACCAGTACCCGGGCGCGTACGCCGGCGGCCGGCGTCGCGCCGTACGCCGGTCGGGGCTGCGATGAGCGGGGTCCGGCAGGTCGGCGAAGACCGGCTCGAGCTCGCTGCGGGTGCGCGCTGCCCAGATCCGGTCCAGCCGCTCGGCGTGCTCGTCGACGGTGAGCCGGCCCTGGGCGTAGTGCTCGCCCAGGGCCGCGGCCGCCTGCTCTCGCTCCGCGTCGCCGATCCGCAGGTAGCCGTCGTTCATCGCGGTTCGCCGTCCTCAGGGTCGGTGTCGCCGTCCTCGGCCTCGCCCTCGGGCTCGCCGTCGGCCAGCAGCCCGTAGAGCCGCCGGCGGGCGTCGGCGAGGATCTCGGCCGCGGCGCGGCGCTGCCCGTCGCTCCCGGTGGTGACGACCTGCCACACGGCACCCATCACCTGGCCGATCTCAGGGCGCAGGTCGGCGAACGCGTCGCCATCGCCGGCGTCGTCACCGGCGGTCCGCTCGAACGGCGCCCACACCGCAGCGAGCTCGTCGGCGTGCTCGGCGACGTACGCCTCACCCTCGGCGGTCAGCCGCAGGCTGCGCCGGGCGCGGGAGTCGTCGGTCTCGAGCAGGCCCTCGTCCTCGAGCTGCTGGATGGTCGGGTAGACCGAGCCGGGGCTCGGCCGCCAGCCACCGTTGCTGCGCTCGGCGATCTGCTGGATCACCTGGTAGCCGTTGACGGTCTCGTCGCTCTGCTGCGCGGCGCGCACCACATCGAGGATCGCGGACCGCACGTCGCCGCGGCGCACCCGCGGCCCGCGCTGGCGGTCGCCCTGGGCGAGCCCGAAGAGCCCGGCCACCCACGGCGGCGGGCCGGGGTGTCCCGGTCGGCCGAACCCGCCGGGGCCGAAGCCGCCCCACGCGCCGGGTCCGCCCCAGCCACCCCGTCGTCCACCGCCGTGCTGGCGGCACTCGCTCTCGGCGTACTGCGCCCACTGTCGATTGAATCCCTTGTGTCCCATGTCAGGACTCCTTGTCTGTCTTCGTTGTCTGGGTATCGCGGGGCGACAGTTTCGAGAACTGTCGTCAACCTGTCGCGATATATCGTGAGCGTACGCCGGCTGGGGTGGTGACACAAGCGGGTTTCGGCGGTCAGCAGCCATACCCCGCACGACACGCCGCGGCATCTCGGCGTGTCGTGCGGGTTCCGGCGGTCAGCAGCCGAAACCCCGCGGCCCCTACCGCGCCAGCCAGGCGGCGTACGCGTCGAAGGTGTAGGGCCGGCCGAGGAAGTCGGCGACCAGGTCGGCGGCGTCCCGCTCCCCGCCGCGGGCGAGCACCCGGTCGCGGTAGCGACCGGCGACGACCGGGTCGAAGAGGTCGTCGGGGTCGAAGGCGGAGAAGAGGTCCTTCGCGATGACCAGCGACCACATGTAGGTGTAGTACGCCGACGAGTAGCCCGACAGGTGACCGAAGCTGGCGAACATGTGGGTGCCGTCGATGTAGGGGAACGGCGAGTACCGCGCCTGCAGCTCCCGCATCGCCGCGGTGAGGTCCGAGGGCCGCGAGGTGTGGAACCAGTACGACATCGCGGCGTAGAACATCTGGGTGCGCGCGTGGTAGCCCTTACCGAAGTCGTCGGCGGCGCGCATCCGCTCGACCAGGTCGGCCGGGATGGGCTCGCCGGAGGCGGAGACGGCGAAGGTCTGCAGCACGTCGGCGTCCCAGGCCCACTCCTCGAGCATCTGGCTGGGCGCCTCGACGAAGTCCCACTCGGTGGCGACGCCGGCGAAGCGGGTCCACTCCCCCGACCCGGCCAGCACGTGGTGGAGCAGGTGCCCGAACTCGTGGAAGAGCGTGACCACGTGGTCGTGCTCCATCAGGCCGCGGCTGAAGTTGCAGACCAGCACGCCCTCGGGCAGCTGCCGGCCGGCGAGCCCGTCGACGAGCGTGAACTGCGCGGCGTGCTTGTACTTGCCCTCGCGCGGGTGCAGGTCGAGGTAGATCCGCCCGATCCGCTCGGGGCTGGCGCCGACGTCGCGCAGCACGTCGTACGCCGTGACCTCCTCGTGCCACACGACCGCGCCTGGGACCGGTTCGTAGGCCAGCCCGAAGAGGCGGCCGGTCACGTCGAGCAGCCCCTGGCGCACGCGCGCGAAGTCGAAGTAGGTGCGCACCCGCTGCGCGTCGACGTCGTGCCGCTCCTGGCGCACCAGCTCCTCGTAGTAGAGCGAGTCGGCGGTCGTGATCGCCTCGGCGCCCGGGACGTCGCGGCGGTAGCGCTCGAGCAGCAGCTCGAGGTCGCGCCGCATGGGAGCGTCGGCGGCGTCGGCGATCCGGTCGATGAACTCCGGGATCCTTCGAGACGGCTCGTCCCTCGCCTCCTCAGGAACCGTGGCGGGGCCCTTGCCGATCATCTTCACGTCGGCGTCGTACGACGCCCAGTCGGCGTAGCCGACCAGCGTGGCCAGCTCCTCGCGCAGCGCGAACATCTCGCGCAGCAGCGGCTCGTTGGCCGGCCAGCCGCGCTCGAGGAAGGCGACGGTGACGTCGCGGCGCACGTCGGCGTCGTGGGCGAACATCCGCACCGGCACCGAGTCGGGATAGTCGGTGGTGACCGTGACCAGGCCGTCGGCGGCGGCGGGGTGGGCGTCGAGCCAGTCCTGCGGCAGCCCGGCGAGCCGGTCGGGGGTGACCCGGACCGTGCGGACGTCGTCGCGGATGGTGCGGCCGAACTCCTGGCCGACCGCGGTCAGCCGCTCGTTGATCTCGGCCAATCGGGCCCGGGTGGCGTCGTCACGATCGACGCCGGAGCGCCGGAAGTCGTCGAGCGTCTTGGCGAGCAGGCGCGCCGCGACCGGGTCCAGCCCCGCCGGCGAGGCGGCCGCGAACACGTCGTACAGCGCGCGGTCCTGGCGCAGCTCGGTGACGTAGCGGTCGACCTCGACCTCGGCCTGCTCGCAGGTCGTGCGCACCGGCTCGAGCGGATGCACGTTGGCGAGGAGCGATGCCGTCGCCGCCACGTTGCTGAGGTGGCGCGACGCCTCGTCCCACGCGCGCAGCAGGTCGAGCGTGGTCGCCGGCCGCCCGGCGCGGAGGCCGTCGACGATGCCGCGGGCCGCCGCCAGGCCGTCCCGGGAGCGGGCCTCGACCCAGCCCTGCGCATCGTCGTCCGTCGGGAGGTCGAGGGGC
>NZ_JACHWR010000017.1 GCF_014191495.1 Nocardioides soli | reverse complement strand
TACCGGACCCGAGGGCGCTCCCGCCGCGTTGCGCCGGGGTACGTCGCGCGCGATCGGCGCCGTGCGGCAGGGCGGCGACCGGGTCGGCCTCGACACCGGCCGCTTCGGCATCGCCCTGCACACCTACAAGACGCCGATCCGGATCGCCGTCCTCGGTGGCGCGCTGCTGATCTACGTGCTGCGCGACCATCCGACGGGAAGGCCTTCGCCGATTAAGGCAGGTGTTCTGCACCCCCTCGTCGATCGCCGACCGATTCATCTGCTGATGGTCGAGACTGCCTGTCCCCGGCGCCCGCTTCCGGCGGCCGACGCACGAGCCGCGCCCCGCCACCTGCCCAATCTCACTTCCATGAGACCGCGTATCTGGTCGCGAGGGCCGGATCGGGCTCCAGCTCACACCAAACACCACGACCACTCCTACCGGCCGCGCCAGGTGGTTTCGAAGCGCTCAGGGCCATGCGCGCCCCTTCACACCTCAACTCACCGACCCGCTTCGACGTGCAAGTTGAGATGGTTGCACGACTAGCAACCGTTACGAAACATCCCGAGCACCTAGAACACGACCGCGCCAGAGCCCTGCCCAGGTGAGTTCAAGCAGCTCAGGCGCTAGCGCACCCGCTTTCACACCTCAACCAACGGCTTCGGTGGTTGAGGAGGTTGCGCTAGCAACCGTCTCGAAACCACCCACCCGAACACGTGTCGGCGGCCATGAAATTCTGCCCGGAGACGGCCACGAAACTGCCCGCTGGCGGACATGAAACCTGCCCGGTGGCGGTCATGGGATCTGCCCGACACGACGTCGTCTGCCTCACCGGCTCCGACGGTTGAGGCCCCTCCTCAGGTGCGATCGGCGGTGCTGAAGCGCCCGTCGCCCTGAGGAGGGACAACTTGAAGTCTGCCGAGGAGATCATGGAAATCCTGGATGCCTACGACCTGACAGGGTCGTTGCGTGATGCCGGCGAGCTGGCCGGATGCTCGCACCACACGGTCAAGCACTACGTGGACCGCCGTGCTGCCGGGGGTGAGCTGGACAAGGCCGTGACTCGGCCGCAGTTGATCGATGAGTACCTGCCCAAGGTCGAGGAGTGGGTCGAGCGGTCCAAGGGCAAGGTCCGTGCCGACAGAGCGCACGAGAAGCTGCTCGCGATGGGCTACAAGGGTTCGGAGCGCACCACCCGTCGTGCGGTCGCATCGGTGAAGAAGTCATACCGGTCAGGACATGTGCGGGTCCACCGGCCCTGGGTCACCGAGCCGGGGATGTGGCTGCAGTACGACTACGGCGACGGACCTGTCGTCGACGGCGTCAAGACGGTTCTGTTCGTGGCGTGGCTGGCGTGGTCGCGGTTCCGGGTCGTGATCGCGCTGCGCGATAAGACCATGCCGTCCGTGTTCGCCGCGCTGGACCAGACCTTCCGCCGGTTGGGTGGGGTGCCGACCTACGTGCTGACCGACAACGAGAAGACCGTCACGACCGAGCACATCGCCGGGATCCCGGTCCGCAACGGACAGCTCGTCACCTTCGCCGAGCACTACTCGGTCGTGGTCCACACCTGTGTGCCGGCGGATCCGGCGTCCAAGGGCGGCACCGAGTCGTCGGTGAAGATCAGCAAGGCCGACCTGGTGCCCAAGGACACCAACCTGCGTGAGGAGTACGCGTCGTTTAGCGAGCTCGAGGAGGCGTGTGAGGCGTTCTGTCAGAAGGTCAACACCCGGGCTCACCGGACCACGAAGCGGCCACCGGTCGAGATGTTGGCCGAAGAGCGGACACGGCTACACCCGGTCCCGACACAGCCGCACACAGTCGCGTTCGGCACCACCCGGGTAGTGCCGGGCAACACGCCGATGGTGATGTTCGAGTCCGGCCAGTACTCGGTGCCACACACCCTGCTCGGCGCCACGGTGTGGGTTCGTGCCCAAGGACTCGGCGACGGCGAGGAGGTCGTCATCGTTCACGTCGGCGAGGACGGACCCGCCGAGGTCGCCCGCCACGCGCGCGCGACGCCGGGCACGCCGAGGATCAACGACGAGCACTTCCCACCGCAGCCGGAAGGTCCGTTGAACCGGCAGCCGCGAGCGAAGAACCCAGCGGAAGCCGAGTTCCTCGACCTGGGCGAGGGCGCCCGCCTGTGGCTGGTCGAGGCCGCTGCGGCGGGCACGCCGCGGATGAGGGTCAAGATGGCCGAAGCCCTCAGCCTGGCCAAGCTGTTCGACCCCGTCGAGGTCGACTGGGCACTCGGCCACGCCGCCGTCCACGGCCGGTTCGCCGAGGCCGATCTGTCCTCGATCCTCGACCACCACGCCCGGCAACCCGCTGTTGGCGAGCACCGTGCCGGCGAAGAACGGTCGCTGACCCAGGGCACCGCCGGATGGGCACGTCTCGGCCAGCACGACAGCCAGCACGACAGCCGCGAGGGGAACGAGGTGACCCGATGACGACCAAGACCACCACACCATCGATGGCGTCCGCGCCGCCGTTGCCGGCCGAGTTGGAGGACCTCTTGCGGCGGCTTCGGCTGCCCCACATCCGTCGCCACGCACCGGAGGTCGTCGCGACCGCGAAGGCCCAACGCTGGGAGCCCGCCGAGGTGCTCAAGGCTCTGTTCGCCGAGGAGGTCGCCGGAAGGGAACGCTCCGCACTGGCCACCCGCAGGGCGGCTGCGGGGTTCCCGACCGGGAAGACGTTCGATGCGTGGCAGCCCGAGGCATCCTCGATCCCGGCACCGACCCAGCAGGCACTCCGCACCCTGGAATGGGTCCACCGTCGGGAAAACCTCGTCGTGTGCGGGCCGTCGGGGACCGGGAAGACGTTCCTACTGGAGGCACTCGGTCACCAAGCCGTCGAGGCCGGGTTGAAGGTCGCCTGGTTCACCCTGGAAGACCTCGGGGTCCTGCTGCGCCGCCATCGTGCCGACGACACGGTGTCCAAGGCCATCGCCCGTGTGCTGCGCGCCGATCTCGTTGTCGTCGACGACATCGGCCTGTTGCCGGTCGCCCAGGATGCCGCCGAGGGGCTCTACCGGCTCGTCGACGCCGCCTACGAGAAGCGGTCGGTCGCGATCAGCTCGAACCTGCACCCGTCCGGGTTCGACGAGCTGATGCCCAAGACGCTGGCGACCGCCACCGTCGACCGGCTACTGCACCACGCCCACGTGTGCCAGACCAGCGGAGACTCCGTGCGACTTACCCAGGCACTCGCCGGCCGAGGGGTGAGTCCCTTGAGCTGAGTGCTCTGGTCGGTGGTGGCCGCAAGCCCACTGGGCAGATCCCATGGCCACCACCGGGCAGTTCTCGTGACCGTCAGCGGGCAGGTCTCACGACCGCCCCTGGGCAGTTCCTACTGTCCCTTGACAAACACGCCCGGGCCAGACGCCGACCAGGTGGTCTCGAGGCTCGGGCCTGGCGGCCCTCCCACCTCAACCACCGGCTTCGATGGTTGAGGAGGTTGCGCTAGCAACCGTCTCGAAACCACCCACCCGAACACGCCCGGGCCAGACGCCGACCAGGTGGTCTCGAGGCTCGGGCCTGACGGCCCTCACACCTCAACCACCGGCTTCGGTGGTTGAGGAGGTTGCGCTAGCAACCGTCTCGAAACCACCCACCCGAACACGCCCGGGCCAGACGCCGACCAGGTGGTTCCAAGGCTCGGGCCTGGCGGCCCTCACACCTCAACCACCGTGCGGGGCGCTGCGGACTCAGGCGCGGCGTACGCACCGGAAGCCGACGTGGGAGGTGGTGTCCTTGACCCCGTGTCCCTGGCGCGCCGCCGGGCGATAGCGCTGGCAGTAGTCGGGCGAGCACAGGTGCGAGCCACCCTTGGTGACGAACCGGTCGGTCTCGGCGAGCCGCAGCGTGCCGCCGCAGCAGGGGCTGGCGGTCGCCGCGGCGCCCACGGTCTCGCCGGTGCTCGCGTGGTTCTCGGTCCACCGGGTCGACGTCCACTCCCAGACGTTGCCGATCATGTCGCGCAGCCCGTAGCCGTTGGCGGCGTAGCTGCCCACCGGCGAGGTGCGGTGGTGGCCCTCGGGGTCGTCGCTGCGCCAGGGGAAGGGGCCCTGCCAGGTGTTCGCCAGCCGCGCGCCCCCCGGCATCAGCTCGTCGCCCCACGCGAAGTCGCGACCGACCAGGCCGCCGCGGGCGGCGTGCTCGAACTCCGCCTCGGTCGGCAGCTCCTTGCCGGCCCAGCGGGCGTACGCCGATGCGTCCTCCCAGCCGACGTGCACCACGGGGTGGTCGGGGACGTCCTCCCAGGTGCTGCCCGGTCCCTGGGGAGCGCGCCAGGACGCGTCCGGCTGCCAGCGCCACCACTGGGTCCAGTTGCCCAGGTGGACGGGGCCGGCGGTCTGGGTGAACACCTGCGATCCCGGCACCAGCAGGGCGGGGTCGGCACCGGGGAAGTCGGCCGGGTCGGGAGCGACCTCCGCGACCGTCACGTGGCCGGTGTCCGCGACGAAGCGCGCGAACTCGGCGTTCGTCACCGGGTGCACGTCGAACCAGACGTCGTCGACCGTCACCCCGCGCAGCGGGCGCTCCTCGGCGTAGAAGTGGTCGTTGCCGAGCGTGGTCGGCCCTCCCGGCACGAGCACCATGTCGCTCACCGCTGTGGTCACGTCTCCTGTCTAGCAGACGTCAGCGGGCGGGGGCGTCGCCGCCGGACGCCGCGGGCGCGAGCCGCAGCGCGAGCAGCGTCGTGTCGTCGTCGCCGCCGTCGTGCAGGCCGAGCAGCCGGTCGAGCCAGAGCTGGAAGTCGGAGCCGCCGTAGGTGTCCGCGGCCAGCGATCGGAGCCGCTCGGTGCGCTCGCGCAGGTCGGTCCCGCGCCGTTCGACGAGCCCGTCGGTGTAGAGCAGCAGCGCCGCCCCGGGCTCGAGCGGCACGTCGACCGTCGCGGCCTCGCCGGCACCGACGCCGAGCAGCGGCCGGAGGGGTACGCCGAGGTCGCGCGCGCCGTCCGGGCCGATCAGCACCGGCTCCGGGTGGCCGGCGTTGGCCAGGCTGATCCGGGTGCGGCCCGGGTCGACGATGCCGACGATCGCGGTCGCGACGCGCTGGTCGAGCAGGTTGGCCATCAGGTGGTCCAGGCGGTCCAGCGCGCCCGCCGGCGAGTGGCCCTCGACCAGGTAGGCGCGCAGCGCGGTGCGCAGCTGCGTCATCGCCGACGCCGCGGAGACGCCGTGGCCGGCGACGTCGCCGACCACGAAGGCCACGCTGCCGTCGTCGAGCTCGAACACGTCCCACCAGTCGCCGCCGAGCTGGAAGGTCGACGCGGGCCGGTAGTGGGCGACCACGTCGAGCCCGGTGACCGGCGGTGGCCGGTCGAGCACCACGCTGCGCTGGAGCGACTCGGCCATCGCGATCTGCTCCTTCGAGCGGGTCAGCAGCAGCCCGATCAGGTGCTTGCCGAGCGCGTCGGCCGCCTCGAGCTTCCACTCCGCCCAGGGCAGGCTGCGCCCCCGCACGACCTCGCGCCACTTCTCGAACGACCGGCGCGGGCTGAGCCGTACGTCCGGCCCCTCGGCCGCAGCGAGCTGCTTGTTGGTCGGGTCGCCGCCCCAGTCGACGACCCGCTCCTGCTCGGGCCGGAACCAGAGCAGGAACCGGTCGGAGGCCGACCCGACCCGCAGCACCCCCGCGGCGCTGGTGCGGCCGGCCAGCTCGGGCAGCAGCGTCGTGAGCCGGTCGGTGCAGGTCGCGTAGGTCAGCGGATCCTCCAGCGTCGACGCGATGAGCTGGAGGTCGTCGTCGTCGAGGTCCACCTCGCCGCGCCGGGTGACCACCCCGTCGTAGGACAGCACCGCCCCCGTGGCCTGCACCAGGGTGAGCAGCTCGGGGTCCGCCATCAGGCTGACCAGCGGCGACGCCGGGTCGGCGGAGATGCGCCCGGTCATCCGGGCGAGCACGGTCTGGGCGGCGAGCTTGCGCTCGCGCACGTCGGCGCGCTCCCGGTCGGCCGCCAGCTGGCTGGCCACCTGGCCGAGGAACTCCGCGGCCGCCCGGGCGTCGTGGCTGGGCCGGTGCGGTCCCGAGTAGTGGTGGCAGGCGACCAGGCCCCAGAGCACCCCGTCGACCACGAGCGAGATCGACATGGACGCCCGCACGCCCATGTTCGACAGGTACTCGACGTGGATCGGCGAGACGCTGCGCAGGCTCGCGTGGGAGAGGTCCAGCGGGGCCTCGGTGGCCGGGTCGAGGACCGGCTGCAGCGGCACCGGGGTGTAGCCGACGTCGACGATCAGCCGGGTCCAGTTGATCGTGTAGAGGCGCCGCGCCTGGGCCGGGATGTCGGTCGCGGGGTAGTGGAGCCCGAGGAAGGGGTTGAGATCGTCGCGCCGCTCCTCCGCGACGACCTCGCCGTTCCAGTCCTCGTCGAAGCGGTAGACCATCACCCGGTCGAAGCCGAGCAGCCCGCGGATCTCCGTCGCCAGCTGACCGGCCAGGTCGCGCACCGACGTCGCCTGCGCCAGTCGGGCCATCGCCCCGCGCGTCGACTGGTAGGTCAGGCGCGTCGCACCCACGCCGCTGACCGGCTCGATCTCCACGATCCACCGCGCCCCGGAGCGGTGGTGGCGGACGTCGACCTGCCGGCCGGCGAGCCCGGCCCGGGGTGGGAGCTCGTCCAACCGCACCACGAGCGGCTCGGTCGTCGCCTCCGCCGCGATCCGCTCGGCGAGGTCGGCGGCCAGGAGCGGGCCGAGGAGCGACTCGAGCGGCGCGCCGATCGCCACCTCGGCGCGGACGCCCAGCAGCGCGTCGCAGTTGCCCGCCACCACCACCACGCGCAGCTGCTCGTCGAGGGCGAGCAGCACGCCGTGGGGCTGGATCGCACCCGGGACGTGGATCGGCTCGCGGTCACACGTGGTGAGGTCGACCTCGCCGTACGCCGGCGTGTGCGGCGCAAGGGACTCGGACACGAGCGGCTCCGGTTGTGCTGGTGGGGGCGGAACGACCAGTCTGGACCAGTCGGCCCCCGAGCGGGCCATCCATCCGGATGAGTTCCGCCCGGAGCGTCGCCGCGCCTCCGCACACTTGCGGACTCACCCGGTCCGGGTGAGTCCAGGACCAGCGCGGGCCGCCACACTCGAAGCATGACTGCGTCGAAAACCGAGAGCGCCTGGGCCGAGGGCATCGGCATCTTCGCGGGCGCCGCACTGCTGACCGTCGGCCTCTTCCAGTTCCTGGAGGGAGTCGCCGCCGCCGCCAAGGACGACGTGTTCGTCCGGACCACCAACTACGTCTTCGAGTTCGACCTCACCACCTGGGGCTGGATCCACATCGTCCTGGGCATCATCGTCGCGATCGTCGGTGGCGCGATCCTCGCCGGCCAGGGCTGGGCGCTGGTCGCCGGCATCGTGCTCGCGATCCTCTCGGCGCTGATGAACTTCGTCTGGCTGCCGTACTACCCCTTCTGGGCGATCCTCATCATCGCCTTCGACATCGCCGTCATCTGGGCACTCAGCACGATGCTGGGCACCCGCCGGCACTAGCTCGGGTCCTGTCGAGACCCGTGAGATGGCTCCCCCGGAGGGATTCCGGGAGCCATCTCACGGGTCTCGACGCATGTCGGGGTCAGTGGTGGGTGACGAAGTCGGCGACGAGCCGGTTGAACTCGTCGGCGTGCTCCAGCTGCGCCCAGTGGCCGCACCGGTTGATGATGTGCGCGCGCGAGTCGGGGATGCGGGCGGCCGCGAACAGGGTGCCCTCGAAGGTGACCACGCGGTCGTCGCGGCCGTGGATCAGCAGCGTCGGTACGGCGATCTCGGAGAGGCGGTCAAGGTCCGCCCAGGTCGGGATCGGGCCACGGATGCCGGCCTTCGCGACGTTGGCCAGGTGCTCCGGGCGCCGGGCGGCCGCGTCGGAGCGCTGGCGGCAGAGCTCCGGCGTCGCGAACCGCTCCACGTCGAAGACCATGATCTCGACCAGGCGGCGCATCGCCTCCGGGCTGTAGTCGGTGTAGCCCTGGTACATGATCTTGATGCCCTCGCCGGGTCCGGTCGGCCCGAACAGGAACGGCTTGAGCTGCAGCGGCGCCCCCATGGTGATCAGGTGGGTGACCCGCTCCGGGCGTTCGATCGACATCCGGATCGAGGTGTGTCCCCCCATCGAGTTGCCGACGAACGCCGCCCGCTCGATGCCCAGCGCGTCCATCAGCTGGCACAGCGCGTCGAGCGGCTCGTAGTCGAGGAAGTCGACCTCGGAGGATCCGCCCCAACCCGGCAGGTCGGGTGCGATGACCCGGAAGCCGGCGTCGGCCAGGAACCCGATGTTCGGGCTGTAGTTGCTCCAGCCGGTGGCGCCGGGGCCACCGCCGTGGATCAGGAGGACCGGCGGGCCGTCGGCGGGGCCCGCCTCGTTGTAGTGGATGGTGAAGTCGGCGGTGGTGACGTCCTTCGCGACGTCGCTCTCCAACAGCGTCATCGGTGCGCGTCCTCTCGGGCCGGGTCGTTGGCGATCGCGGCCTGCAGCCAGCCGAGCTCTGCCTGCATCGGGTGGTGACCCCAGTTGTTGAGCCGGTCGAGGGTCTTGACCTCCCACGTGGCGTCGTCGATGAGGAGCCCGCCCCAGCCGTACTCGACCGCGAAGCCGGACGGCGTCGTGACGTAGAAGCTGAACATGTTGTCGTTCGGGTGCATGCCGAGCGTCATCTCGAACGGCTGACCGGCCTTCAGGCAGCGGTCCCACGCCATGCCCACGTCGCGCATGTCGGTGACCTCGACCATGAAGTGGTGGGTCTTCTTGGGGTGCGGCATGTCCCCGAACGCGACCGAGTGGTGGCGCGGGTTGCAGTGCAGGAAGATCAGGTCCGCGACGATGCCCGGCGCCAGCTCCTCGACGATGATGTCGGAGATCCGGAAGCCGAGGACGCCCTCGTAGAACGCCAGGTACGCCTCCCGCGAGACGCCCTTCGACAGCAGCACCTGGTGGCCGGCGCCACCGGCGCCGGTGACGAACTCGCCCAGCAGCAGGTCGGACGCGAACGGCGTCTCCGCGTCGGCGAACCCGGTGACGAGCTCGATCCGGTTGCCCATCGGGTCGACGGTGGTGACCACGCGGTCGACGCGGCGCGCCGCCGCGAGCGCGGCGCCGCCCTCGGCCACCTCGGCACCGGCCGCGGTCAACCGAGCGACCAGCTCGTCGAGCTCGGCCGCACCGGCGACCTCGTAGCCGCTGACCACCAGATCGTCGGCGGTGCCGCGCTCGACCCGCCAGCGGTACGGCTTCGCATCCATCCGCAGCGACAGTCCGTCGGCGTCCTTGTCGGCGAGCTGCATGCCCAGCAGCGCCGTGCCGAAGTGCTCCCACGCGGCGAGGTCGGTGACCTCGTACACGACGTACGCGAGCTCCTTGACTCCACTCATCACGTTTCTCCTTGGGTTACGGGGTTCTGGGGTGGTCAGGCAGGTACGGCGAGGCCGGAGCCGTCCGCCGCGGCGACGAACCGGTCGGGGCGCACGGCGACCGCGCGGGCGCCGTAGCGGGCGAGCCAGGGCAGCAGCACCTCGTCGAGGTCGACGAGGTCGTCGGCACCCTGCGTGTAGGACGTCTTCGGTCGCACCGCGACGTAGCGCGCACCGAGCGCGTCCCACGCCGCCTTCTCCTCCGCGCTCAGCAGCGTGGCCGGGTCGACGTCCGCACCGAGCAGCACGAAGCCGTCGCCGAGCAGGTCGTCGAGGCGGGTCATCCGGCCGGTCGTGTCGCCGACGATGGGCTGCGGCAGCATCCGGCCCACCACGCTGGCGTCGCCGACCGGGCCGCGCAGCCAGCCGCCGTCGAGCACCGGCGGCGCGATCAGCGGCGGCTCGAACGGCGTGACCAGGCCCTCCGGCACGGTGTTCATCGCCGCGATCTCCTCCGGCGTCGCCTCCTGCTTGATGACTCGGCCGAGCTGGACGGCGAGGCCGGTGTAGAAGGCGGCGTTGGGCCGGCGCTCGGCCTCGTAGGTGTCGAGCCACGCGTCGTCGAGCTCGCCGCGGAGCACCCGGGCCAGCTTCCAACCGAGGTTGTGGACGTCGCGGATGCCGGTCTGCATGCCCGCACCGGCCCACGGCGGCATCAGGTGCGCGGCGTCGCCGGCCAGGAAGACCCGGCCGTCGCGCCAGGTGTCGGCCATCCGGGTGTGGTGCCGGTAGAACGCCCACTGGTGGATCTCGACGTCGTCCTCGGTGACGCCCATCGCCGCCAGGAGCGGCCAGACCTGGGCCGGACTGGCGAAGTCGTCCTCGGTCTCGCCCGGCTTGAGCGGGATCTCCCAGCGGTGGTTGCCCGCCGAGAGCGCGATGTCGACGACCGGGCGCTCGCGGTCGGACCAGAAGGTGAGGAAGTCGCGGTCGGGCCACCAGCGCTTCACCTTGCAGTCGATGACGATCCACTGGACGTCGAGCGTGTCGCCGGTCAGGTCGCAGTCGATCGCCCCGCGGACGCGGCTGCTGCCGCCGTCGGCGCCGATGACGTAGCGCACCCGGGCCCGTCGGGTCTCCCCCGTCGCGAGGTCGGTCGCGGTGACGACCACGCCGTCGGCGTCCTGCTCGAGGCCGACCACCTCGGCGCCGTACTCGACCCGCAGGAGGTCGCCGTACTCGGCGGCGCAGTCGCGGAGCTCCTGCTCCATCACCGGCTGGTAGATGTTGTAGAAGCGCGGCTTCACGCCGAGCGTCGACGGCGGGTGCTCGACGCGCATCAGCTCCGCGCCGTCGTAGGTCACCCAGCGCAGGGCGCGCTGCGGCTCGATCACCCGGGTGATCCGCTCGTCGATGCCGAGCGACTGGAAGATCCGCATCGTCCAGTCGTTGATCGTGACCGCACGCGCCCGCGGGTAGATGTCGCGGTCGCGCTCGAACGCCAGGACCGACACCCCCCGGTGGGCCAGCGTGAGCGCCGCGGTCACCCCCGTCGGGCCGTACCCGACCACCGCGACGTCGGCGTCGTACCCGACCCCTGCGCCCTGCCCTGCAACCTGCGTCATCCCGGCTCCCGGTGGCTCGTGCTCGGCCAAGGTTTGGACCGATCGTTCCAATAGTGCATGACCACGGTCACACGGCGGCATCCGGAGGACAATGAGATTCCGGTGTGCAGAAAAGGCTCGGCGATCCGCGCCCGGGAGCACACCTATGCTTCGCGGGTGACGAGCCAGCGGACCACGAACCGGCGTGGACGCCGCTCCCGCGAGGAGATCCTCGAGATCGCCTCGCGGGTGATGGCCGAGCGCGGGTACGCCGCGACCTCGCTGTCGGTGCTCAGCCAGGAGAGCGGGCTGCCGAAGAGCGCGATCTACCACCACTTCCACTCCAAGAGCGGCCTGCTCACGGCGGTGATGTCGCGCGGCGCCTACGACTTCTTCGAGGCGATGCGCTCGGCCCACGCCGGCGGCCCCGAGGGGGCGACCCCGGGCGAGCGGATGCGCTGGTTCCTGGTGCGCACCGCCGAGGTCTTCCTGGCCCGCTCGGACTTCCTGCGGCTGCACCTGATCCTGGTGATGAGCGCCGAGGCCGCGGAGGCCGAGGTGGACGCCATGATCGAGCAGGTACGCCGCGACGGCCGCGCGTACATGCACCACATGATCGCCACCGCCTTCGCCCCGCGCGGCGACGACGTCGCGCGGCGGGTCGCCGACGGGCTCGACTACTTCGGCATCGCCGGCTTCGACGGTGCCTTCGTCGCCCAGCAGGCCGACCCGCGGCGCGACCTGACCGCCCAGATGGAGCTGCTCGCCGAGGCGATCGTGGCGCTCGGCGAGGCCCGGTGCGCCGAGCCCGACGGCACCGCGTAGGCGCTCAGCCTCAGGCGGTCGCGGCGCTCAGCGCCTTCTCGATCGCCCGGGCACAGCCGTGCAGCTCCTGGACCCAGCCGGACACCCGATCCCGCGAGAAGCGCGCGGTCGGCATCGCGAGCGAGATGCCGGCGGTCATCCCGTCGGCCCAGCTGACCGGGACGCCGATCGCCGTCAGGCCCGCCTCGGTCAGCTCGTTGTTGATCGCGAAGCCGTTCTGCCGCACCGCGCGCAGGGCGCGGCGTACCCGAGCACGCTCGGCCGGCTCGAGGTCGGCCAGCGCCTCGCCGAGCGCGTCGTCGTCCAGCACCGAGAGCATCGCCTTGCCGCCGCTGCTGACGTGCGCCGGCAGCGACTTGCCGGTCCGGTCGCCCACGCGCAGCAGCTGGTCGCACTCGACGGTGAGCACGAACCGCGCCTCCGAGCCGGTCAGCACCACCAGGTTCGCCGACTCGTCGGTGCGGTCGACCAGGCGCTGCAGGTGCGGCCGGGCGGTCTGCCGCAGCGTCGAGAGCGGGACGGCGGTCGAGGGCGACCCGTGCAGCAGCCGCCCGGGCCGGTAGCGCTTGTCCGCGTCCTGCTCCGCGAAGTCGCGGTAGACCAGCATCGCCAGCAGCCGGTGGGCCGTCGAGGGCGACACCCCGAGGCGCGCGGCTGCGTCGGTCACCCGCATCGGACCCTCGAGCAGGAGCAGCTGCGCGAGCAGCAGCGCGTTGTCCACCGACTCGATGGCGTACGACGGGCGGTTCTTCACAGCAGAAGATCCTATTGCTCTCAGCGGCAGAAGGCGCCCTGTCGTGCGAAGATCCCGCCATGCGTGACGACGGCCGCCCACCACTGGAGTCCGTCGACCGTGCCCTCCAGCTGATCGAGGCGCTGCGCGACGGGCGGACGCTGACGGTCAAGGCCGCCGCCGAGATGCTGGGTGTCGCGCCGTCCACCGCGCACCGGCTGCTCAACGCCCTCCGCTACCGCGAGTTCGCCCGGCAGGTCGACGACCGTGGCTACCGCGCCGGCCCGGCACTGAGCGGCGAGGACGAGGCGTTCACCCCCGAGGAGCTCACGGTGGCGGCCCGTCCCGCGCTCGAGCTGCTGCACGACCGCACCGACGAGAGCAGCCAGCTGATGATCCGGCGCGGCACCGACATCCAGTTCCTCGACGGGGTCGAGAGCACCCGGCCGCTGCGGGTCGCGGTCCGGATCGGCGACCGCATCCCGGCACACTGCTCGGCGGGCGGGAAGGCGCTGCTCGCCCGGCTCGACGGGCCCGCGTTCGACCAGCTCTACGCCCAGGGCCTCCCGCTGTGGCCGACCGCTTCCATCACCACCACCGGCGACCTGCGCCGGCACCTCCAAGGAGTGCGCCGCTGCGGCTACGGCGTCAACCAGGACGAGACCGAGGACGCCGTCAGCGGCATCGGCGTCGTCGTGACGGACCCGAGCGGGCAGCCGGTGGCCGCGCTCACCCTCGCCGTGCCCTCGGCACGCTTCGACCGCCGCCAGGTCACCGGCTACCTCGACGCGCTGGGCGAGGCCGCGGCGCTGACCGGAAGCCGGCTCGGCGCCGCACCCGCGGCCCGTCCGGTGCGCTGAGCACCGCGGGAGGTTTCTGCTAGACAGAATGGTGTAGATCGCTCGTTGCCGAGAGGCGAATACTCCTTGTGACAGCCAACACACGGGAGGAGATCGCCCATGGGCCTCGACCTGGAGGAGCTGGCAGCCGTCATGGAGCTGCTGGCCGACGCCGACTTCACCCAGCTCCGGATCCAGCAGGGTGACTTCAGCCTGGTGGTGAGCCGGGGCGTGCCGATCGACGACGGCGGTACGACGCCCGCGGCGCCCGCGCCCTCTCCGGTAACGGTCCCCGTCGCGGCCCCGGTGGTGCAGGAGGTCCAGCCCGGCCCGGCGTCCTCCGAGCTCGGCGCCGACGAGGTGCACGTGACCACCCCGATGCTGGGCACCTTCTACCGGGCACCCAAGCCCGGCGAGCCGCCGTTCGTCGAGGTCGGCACCAAGGTCGGCGCGGACACGACGGTCGGCATCGTCGAGGTGATGAAGCTGATGAGCTCGATCCAGGCCGGCGCCGAGGGCGAGGTCACCCGGGTCCTGGTCGAGGACGGCCAGCTGGTCGAGGCCGGTCAGCCGCTGTTCGTGCTCCGGGTCGTGCCGTGACCCATCGCGTCTTCGTCGCCAACCGCGGCGAGATCGCGGTCCGGATCATCGAGGCCTGCGACCGGCTCGGCTTCGAGACGGTCCTCGGCGTCTCGGCGGCCGACCGCGACACCCTCGCGGCCAGGCGCGCCGGCCGGGTGCTGACGCTCGGCGGGGCGCGCTCCACCGACAGCTACCTGCTGCTGCCCGCCGTCGTGCACGCCGCGATCGCGACCGGATGCACGGCGCTGCACCCCGGCTACGGCTTCCTCTCCGAGCGGCCCGAGCTGGCCCGGCTGTGCGCCGAGAACGGCATCACCTTCGTCGGCCCGTCGCCCGAGGCGCTCGACGCGCTCGGCGACAAGCTCAAGGCCCGCGCGCTCGCCGAGTCGCTCGGCGTACCCGTCGCTCCCGGCGGCACCGCCGAGACCGAGGCCGAGATCGACGCGCTGGCGGCCGAGATCGGCTACCCGATCCTGGTCAAGGCCGCCTTCGGCGGTGGTGGGCGCGGCATGAAGCTCGTGCACGGCCGCGCCGAGCTGCTCGACGCCTGGCGGGTCGCCTCCTCCGAGGCGAGCGCCGCCTTCGGCGACGGGACCGTCTTCCTGGAGCGCTACGTCACCGACGCCAAGCACATCGAGGTGCAGGTGCTCGGCGACCGGCACGGCCACTACCTCCACCTCGGCGAGCGCGAGTGCTCGGTGCAGTACCGCTACCAGAAGGTGGTCGAGGAGGCGCCCTGCGCGGCGATCGACCAGGCCACCCGCGAGCTGCTGCACGACAGCGCGCTGCGCATCGCCTCCTCCCTGCAGTACGTCGGGCTCGGCACCGTCGAGTTCCTGTACGACGTCCAGCGCCGCCAGGTGAGCTTCCTCGAGGTCAACCCGCGGCTCCAGGTCGAGCACCCGGTCACCGAGGCGGTCACCGGCGTCGACCTGGTCCGCGAGCAGCTGCTGGTGGCGCTCGGCGAGGAGCTCACCCTGCGCCAGGAGGACATCCGGCTGGAGGGCCACGCGGTCGAGTGCCGGATCACTGCCCAGGACCCGGCCCGCGGCCTGGCCCCCTCCCCCGGCCCGGTCACCCGCTGGCGGCCGCCGGTCGGCCGCGGGCTCCGGCTCGACACGCACGTCTACGAGGGCTACCGGTTCCCGCCGTACTACGACGCGCTGATGGCCAAGCTGATCGCGTGGGGCCCCGACCGGCCCGCGGCGATCGCCACGATGCGCGAGGCGCTCGACCGCTTCGAGATCGAGGGGCTCGCCACCTCGCGCGAGCTGCACCGGCGGATCCTCGCCCACCCCGAGTTCCAGGACGGGTCGGTCACGACCCACTGGCTGGAGCCGATCGTCACCGATCAGGAGGTCACCGCATGAAGGACGTCCAGCTCGTCGACGTCTCGCTGCGCGACGGCAACCAGTCGCTGTGGGGCGCCACCGGCGTCACCACCCGGATGGTCCGCGGCGTCGCGCCGCTGCTCGACCGGGTCGGCTACCGCACCGTCGAGATCGCGTCGAGCACGATGCTCGCGACCGCCGTCCGCTACCACCGCGAGGACCCCTGGGAGCGGCTGCGCACGGCGCGCGACCTGATGCCGAACACCCAGCTCGGCTTCCTCACCACCGGCAAGCGGTTCATCACCTTCTACCGCACCCCCGACGCGATCTTCGAGCTCGCCTTCCGACTGCTCGCCCGCAACGGCGTGACGCGGCTCTGGGTGATCGACCCGATGCACGACATGGACGGCGCGAAGCGCACCGCCGCGCTCGCCAAGCGGGTCGGCTTCGAGGAGGTCGTGGGCGGGGTCTGCTACACGACCAGCCCGGTGCACACCGACGACTACTTCGCCGACAAGGTCGCCGAGCTCGACGACTGCCCGGAGATCGACTCGGTCTACCTCAAGGACCCGGCCGGCCTGCTCACCCCCGAGCGGGTCTCGCACCTGGTGCCCACCCTGCAGGCGCGGCTCGACCGGCTCCGGGTCGACGAGATCCACAGCCACACCACGACCGGCATCTCGCCGCTCACGGTGCTCGCCGCCGCGGACGTCGGCGTCGACACGATCCACTGCGCGCTCCCCCCGCTGGCCAACGGCGGCTCGCACCCGCCGGGCCCGCGACTGGTCAAGAACCTGCACGCGCGCGGCTACCGGACCCACGTGGACGTCGAGGCGATGGCCGACGCGTCGGCGTACCTCATGCGGCAGGCGCGCATCAAGGGCCTGCCGATCGGCACCCCCAACGAGTACGACGAGGAGTACTACCGCCACACCATCCCCGGCGGCGTGCAGTCGACCACCCGGCGCCAGCTCGCGGAGATCGGCAAGGCCGACCTCTTCGACGCGGTGATCGAGGAGTCGGTGCAGGTCCGCGAGGACCTCGGCTGGCCGATCGTGATGACCCCGTTCGCGCAGTACATCGTCACCCAGGCGACGCTGAACGTGATCGGCGGCGAGCGCTACCGGCAGCTCTCCGACGAGGTCGTCGACCTGCTCCGCGGCGACTTCGGTCCGCTGCCCGGGCCGGTCGACCAGGACCTGATGGACCGCGCGATGGCGACCTCCCGCGCCACGCAGGCGCCGGACCAGGACATCACGATCGAGGACCTGCGCCGGCGGTTCGGCCACACCCTCAGCGACGAGGAGCTGCTGCTCCGTGCGGTGATGCCGGCCAACCAGGTCGACGCGATGATCGCCGCCCGGGGCACCGGCCGGGCCAGCACCCTCGCGACCGCGCTCGCCGGGATGGCCGGCGCCCGCCCGGGCCGGACCACGATCGACCTCACCCAGGACGGCACCTCGCTCACGCTCACCCGCGACGTCCCCGCCGACCAGGGAGCGGCGTCGTGACCGGCCTGTCCCGGCTCACCGGGGTCGAGGGCTGGATCCTCGACGTCGACGGCTGCCTGGTCCGCACCTCGCGCGCCGGCGGCACGGGCGGTACGCCGATCCCGGGCGCGGCCGAGCTGCTCACCGGGCTCGCCGAGCGCGGACACCGGGTCGTGGTCTGCACCAACGCCTCGGAGCTCCCGCCCGCGGCGTACGCCGAGCACCTGCGCGAGATCGGCCTGCCCGTCGCCGACGAGGACTTCGTCACCGCGGGCAGCGCCGGCGCCGACCACATCGCCGCCGCCCACCCGGGCGGTCGGGTGGTCGCGGTCGGCGGGCCGGGCATCACCGTGCCGCTGCGCGAGCGCGGCCTCGAGGTGGTCGAGGCCGACGGCCTGCGCGACCCGGGCGAGTGCGCGGCCGTGCTGGTCGGCGCCGCGCCCAGCTACACGCACGCCGCGCTCAACGCGGCCTGCCTCGCCATCGAGGCCGGCGCGCCGCTCTACGTGTCCCAGAACCAGCCGTGGTTCCACGGCGGCGCGGGCCGCAGCATCGCGATCTCCGCCGTGATGGCGGCCGCCATCGCATGGGCGACGGGCGCGGGGGCCGAGGTGACCGGCAAGCCGTCGCCGGTACTCGCCGAGGCGCTGCGGCACCGGCTCGGCGTACCCGCCGAGCGGATCGCGGTCGTCGGCGACGCGACCGCCGAGATCGAGCTCGCCCGCGCCATCGGCGCCCAGGCGGTCACCGTGCTCAGCGGCGCCCTCACCGCCGACGCGGTCGCCGCCCTGCCCGACGTACGTCGTCCCGACCATGTGCTGCCCGACGTGGCCGCTCTGCACCACCTGCTCTCGCGAACCCCCGACAGCGCCCCCGTCTCGGACCGAACCCCAGGAGTCCTCTCATGACCGCACCCGACCGCTTCCCCTTCTTCAACGAGGTCGCGCCACCCGCCGGTGCGGAGGGCTGGGAGTCGATGTACCCCTACTTCCTGGTCCCCAGCGAGGAGACCCGCGAGCAGGAGAACGGCCAGTTCTGGTTCGCCGACACCATGCACTGGTCGCGCGGCGCGCATCCCTTCGACAGCATCGGCGCGGAGGCGGTCTACCTCGGCGCCGGCCAGAACAGCACCCGCATCTTCGTCCTGCCGACCGCCCTCGGCCTCGACGTGCGGATGATGAACGGCTACGTCTACATCTCCCCCATCGCGGTCACCGACCCCGAGGAGATCGGCCGCCGCGCGGCGCTGTTCCAGGAGCGGGCCGGCTACTACTACCAGAACTGGGACGAGCTCTACGGCCGCTGGAAGACCAAGATGGAGGCCGCCGTCGCCTCCATGAAGACGATCTCCTTCCCGCCGCTGGGCGAGCTGGACCCGATCGAGGTCGTCACCGAGGGCCGCGGCCGCTCGACGTCGTGGGACATCATCGCGGAGTACCACCGGCTGATCGACGAGTTCTTCCTGGTCTGGCAGTACCACTTCGAGTTCCTGAACCTCGGGTACGGCGGCTACATCGTCTTCTTCCAGTTCTGCAAGTCGGTCTTCCCGAGCATCAGCGACCAGGAGATCGCCCGGATGGTCGCGGGCGTCGACGTCCTCGCCTTCCGGCCCGACGACGAGCTGCGCCGGCTGGCCGCGCTGGCGGTCGAGCTGAAGGTCGACCACCTGCTCGCCGGCGACGACCCCGACGCCGTCGTCGCGGCGATGGACGAGTCGGACGCCGGCCGCACCTGGCTCAAGGAGCTCGAGGTCGCCCGCGACCCATGGTTCAACTACTTCGCGGAGTACGGCTTCACCCACGACCAGGACACCTGGATCAGCGACCCGTCGATCCCGCTGCGCAACATCGCCCGGTACGCCGCGCGGCTGGCCGCCGGCGAGGACATCTCCCGACCCGTCGAGCGGCTGCGCGCGGAGCGCGACGAGCTCGTCGACGAGTACCGCTCGCTGCTCACGCCCGAGGAGGCGGCGCAGTTCGACGAGCTGATCGGCCTGTCCCGCAAGGTGTTCCCGTTCATCGAGGAGCACAACATCTACGTCGAGCACTGGACCCACTCGGTGTTCTGGCAGAAGGTCCACGAGCTCGGCGACTTCCTGCTCGCCGCCGGCTTCACCGAGCAGCACGACGACATCTTCTACATCAACCGGTTCGAGCTCGACCAGGTGCTCTTCGACGTCGTGGAGTCCTGGGCGATCGGCGTCCCGGCGCGCGGCAAACAGCGCTGGGCGGCCGAGGTGCGGCGGCGCCGCGGCATCATGGCCGCGCTCCAGGCGCAGGGCGCCCCGCCGGCGTACGGCGTGCCGCCGGCCGAGGTCACCGACCCGTTCGCCGTGATGAACTACGGCGTCACCACCGAGCGGGTCCGCGACTGGCTGGGCGCGGGCAGCGACGAGGGCGACTA
>NZ_JACHWR010000016.1 GCF_014191495.1 Nocardioides soli | reverse complement strand
GACGTGGCCATCGCGGTCAAGAACGCCCGTGAGCTCGCCCTGCTGCCCTACACCTCCACCGGTCGCTGAAGGGAGCCGACGACATGAAGCTCATCCTGACCCAGGAAGTCACCGGTCTCGGTGCCCCCGGCGACGTCGTCGAGGTGAAGGACGGCTACGGCCGCAACTACCTCGTGCCCCGTGGCCTCGCGCTGCGCTGGACGCGCGGTGGCGAGAAGCAGATCGAGTCGATCAAGTCGGCCCGCGCCTCCCGCGCGGTGCGCGACCTCGGCCACGCCGAGGAGATCAAGACCAAGCTCGAGGCCCAGCCGGTCAGCGTGCAGGTGCGCGCCGGTGCGGGCGGCCGCCTCTTCGGCGCGGTGACCGTCGGCGAGATCGCCGACGCGCTCTCCTCGACCTCCGGCGAGAAGGTCGACAAGCGCACGATCGTGGTCACCAACCCGATCAAGGCCCTCGGCACCCACGAGGTCTCGGTCAAGCTGCACGACGGGGTGTCCGCCACGGTCGCCCTCAACGTGATCCCGGCCTGACCCACCCGCAGCACGCCGTACAGGGGCCGTTCCTCCTCCGGGAGGAGCGGCCCCTGTCGCATTTGCTCGGGGCCGGGTCAGACCGCTGCGCCGGTGACGAGCCAGGCGTCGCCCCGCGCCCGCCGGACCAGGACGACGAGCCGGGCGCCCATGAACACGGTGCAGAACGCCACCCAGATCGCGACCAGGCCGGCCGACCAGGCCGCGAGCGCCAGCGCGACCGGGGCGTAGGCGACCAGCGTGACCAGGCCGGCGCGGGCCAGGTAGCGGCCGTCGCCGGCACCGATCAGCACGCCGTCGAGCACGAACACGACCCCCGCCACCGGCTGGCCGAGGGCCGCGACGATCAGCACCACCACCAGCAGGTCCCGCACCGCCTGGTCGTCGGTGAAGAGCCCGCCGAGCCAGGGGCTGGCCACCGCGAGCAGCACGCCGGTGACCACGCCGCTCCACGCACCCCACCGCACCATCCGGTCGGTGGTCTCGCGGGTGCCCGCGACGTCGCCCGCGCCGAGCGAGCGGCCGGTCAGCGCCTGCGCCGCGATCGCGATCGCGTCGAGCACGAAGGCGAGGAACCCCCACAGGGTCATCGCGAGCTGGTGGGTCGCCAGGTCGACGCGCTGCTCCTGCCGGTCCAGCGCGCCGAGCGTCACGGCGTACGTCGTGAGCAGGATCGCCGCGCGCAGGGTCAGGGTGCGGACCACGAGCGGCCAGCCCGCGTGCGCCGCTGCGCGGATGCCGGGCAGGTCCGGCCGGAGCGGAGCGCCGTGGCGCCGCGCGGCCCGGACCACCACGATCACGAACACGACCGCGCTGAGCGCCTGGGCGATCACCGTGCCGAGGGCGGATCCGGCGATGCCCAGGCCGGCGGGGTAGACGAGGACGAGGTTGAGCACGACGTTCAGGGCGTTGCCGCCGATCGCGACGTACAGCGGGGTCCGGGTGTCCTGCAGCCCGCGGAGCACGCCGGTCGCGGCCAGGATCGTGAGCAGCGGGACGGTGCCGAGGAAGGCGATCCGCAGGTACGTCGCGGCCTCCCCGGTCACGTCGCCGTCGGCGCCGAAGAGCCGGACCAGCGGCTCGGTGAAGATGACGCCCAGCACCGTCGCGACCGTGCCGATCAGCACCGCCAGCCAGATGCCGTCGATGCCGATGGCCAGGGCGCCGCGCAGGTCGTCGGCGCCGAGCCGGCGGGCGACGCCGGCGGTGGTGCCGTAGGCGAGGAAGATGCACAGGCCGATCAGGGTCTGCAGGATCACGCCCGCGATGCCGAGGCCGGCCAGCTCGGTGGTGCCCAGGTGCCCGACGATGGCCGCGTCGGCCAGCAGGTAGAGCGGCTCGGCGACCAGGGCGAGGAAGGCGGGGACGGCGAGCCGCAGGATCTCGCGGTCCTGAGCCCGGTGGCGGTTGCGGGTCGTCACCATGCCCTGGTCCGCGCTCTAGTCACTGTCACGGGCATGGCGGTCATCTGATCCTTACGGGCACTAGTCATCGGTGCTGTGGACAACCCCGGGATAACCGGCGCCACCACGCTATGTCGACAAACCGCCAGGTGACGGGAAGGTGTCGTGGGCCTGAACAGAACTTCGATGCCGAGAATTTCCGTTCCACAACCGTTGGAACCCATTGTCGCAGGTCAGAGGGCTAGTGCAGGCCCGGGGGCGGCGGATGTCCACAAGAGACTCCCCAGCCTGTGCACACCTGGCGGCGTGTCGTCCACGCTCGATCGCCGGTTATCCCCAGGGGCTGGAGTGACCTGTGGATACGGGGGTGTCGCGAGCGGCCCCGAACCACGTACGGTCCGGTGGTCCGGCACTGTCGGCGGCCCCGTCTAGCGTGGCGCGCGCAGGGTCGGGACGGGGTCGGGTCTGGCAGCAATCGAGGGGAGCAGCAGGGCGGAATGAGCCTCACCGAGCAGGACTCCCGGAGCTTCCCCGAGCCGCCGCTCGACGACTGGGGCGACGGCCCGGTCGCATACGCCCCCGGTGAGCGGCCGACCTCACCCGGCGACCGCACCCCGCCCCAGGACATGGCCGCGGAGCAGTCCGTGCTCGGCTCGATGCTGATCTCCAAGGACGCGATCGCCGACGTCACGGAGGCGATCCGTGGCGTCGACTTCTACCGGCCCTCCCACGAGACGATCTTCGACGCGATCATCGACCTCTACGGCCGCGGCGAGCCCGTCGACATGGTCACCGTCGCCGCCGAGCTCCAGCGCCGGGGCGAGCTGCAGCGCATCGGCGGCGCGCCGTACCTCCACACGCTCTCGGCCAACGTCCCGATCGCCGCCAACGCCGGGTACTACGCCGAGATCGTCCGCGAGAAGGCGATCCTGCGCCGGCTGGTCGGCGCCGGCACCAAGATCGTGCAGATCGGCTACGCCGGCGAGGGCCAGGTCGACGACATCGTCGACCAGGCGCAGGCCGAGGTCTACAAGATCACCGACAAGCGGGCGACCGAGGACTACGCCCCCCTGAGCGACATCATGGACGGCGTCCTCGACGAGATCGAGGCGATCTCCAACCGCGAGGCGGGCCTCTACGGCGTCCCCACCGGCTTCGCGGACCTCGACGACCTCACCAACGGTCTGCACTCCGGCCAGATGGTCATCGTCGCGGCCAGACCCGCGATGGGCAAGGCACTGGCACTCGATACCCCGCTGCCGACGCCCGGTGGCTGGACGACGATGGGCGAGGTCCGGGTAGGCGACCGGCTGTACGACGCGCAGGGCCGCCCGACGACGGTCGTCGCCGCCACCGAGGTGATGACCGGACGCCCCTGCTACGAGGTCGTCTTCTCCGACGGCTCCACCATCGTCGCCGACGCCGAGCACCAGTGGCGCACCGAGACGCGGGCCGCGCGGAAGTCGAAGTGGGCGGCCGACCACCACTACAACCGGGCCCGCAACCAGAACATCTTCCCCTCCGTCGTGACGACCGAGGAGATCGCGGCGAGCGTCCGCATCAACTCGGAGCAGCGCGCCAACCACGCAGTCCTGAACGCGGCGCCGCTGAGCGCGGCGGACGCCGACCTCCCCGTGCCGCCGTACGCCCTCGGCGCGTGGCTGGGCGACGGACACAGCGCCTCGGCTCGGATCACCTGCGAGACCGCCGAGATCCCGATGTACCTCGAAGGCTGCGGACTGCGGGTCGACCATCACGGCGAGATGCTCTACAGCATCAAGCTGCCCGAGGGTGATCCACGAGGTTCGGTCCAGGGCCAGCTCCGCGAGCTCGGCGTCCTCAACGACAAGCACATCCCCACGGCGTACCTCCGCGCCTCGGAGCGGCAGCGCCGTGAACTGCTCGCCGGCCTCATGGATACCGGCGGCACGGTCGTGAAGGGCGTCGGCTCCTGTCAGTTCGCGGTCACCAGCAAGCGGCTGGCCGACGACGTGCACGAGCTGGTCGTGAGCCTCGGCTACAAGTGCGGCCGCACCACCAAGCGGGTCCAGGGGCGCTCGGAGGAGACGTCGACCTGCTACATCCTCAACTTCTCGACGACCGACGACGTGTTCCGTCTGGAGCGCAAGCACCTGCTGCACAAGCAGGAGCGGTCCGCGACCACGGCACGGATCGGCCGCCGCTACATCACCGAGGTTCGTCCGATCCAGAGCGTCCCGGTCCGGTGCGTCCAGGTCGACAACGACGACCACCTCTACCTCGCCGGCCGGTCGATGATCCCGACCCACAACTCCACCCTGGCCCTCGACCTGTGCCGCGCGGCGTCGATCCACAACAACCTCGCCAGCGTCTTCTTCAGCCTGGAGATGACGCGGTCGGAGATCACGATGCGGTTGCTCTCCGCCGAGGCGAAGGTGCCGCTCAACCACATCCGCAACGGCCAGATGAACGACGACGACTGGGCCAAGCTCGCCCGCAAGATGGGCGAGATCTCCTCCGCACCGATGTTCATCGACGACTCCCCGAACATGACGATGATGGAGATCCGGGCGAAGGCCCGCCGGCTCAAGCAGCGCCACGACCTCAAGCTGATGGTGATCGACTACCTCCAGCTGATGACGTCGGGCAAGAAGGTCGAGTCCCGCCAGCTCGAGGTCTCGGAGTTCTCCCGCCAGATCAAGCTGCTGGCCAAGGAGCTCGAGGTCCCGATCATCGCGCTCTCCCAGCTCAACCGTGGTCCCGAGCAGCGCGGCGACAAGCGTCCGATGATGTCCGATCTCCGCGAATCCGGGTCAATCGAACAGGACGCGGACATGGTGATCCTCCTGCACCGCGACGACGTCTACGAGAAGGAGTCGACCCGCCCCGGCGAGGCCGACCTGATCGTCGCCAAGCACCGCAACGGCCCCACCCGCGACATCACCGTCGCCTTCCAGGGCCACTACTCGCGGTTCGTCGACATGGCGCACTGAGTCCGAGCCGGCATGCCGACGATGATGAGGATGATGGCTTGAGCGCGGTCCTCGCGCGCCGCCCCCGAGCGCTGCTGAAGCGCCCACGCGTCACGATTCAAGTCTGCGCGGACCGGCACAGATGCCTACGCCTAGGCCGGGCCGCGGCCCCGTCCGGACCTGCCGATGTCAGGCCCATCGTGTGACCTCAGGTGGTGTGCGCTGATCCCGAGCGGCCGCCCCCTACGTCGCCAGCCAGGCACGAACCCGGTGCTCGGCCCTCAGCGGAGCATGGATGACCGATGAGTCCGCGTCCGGGTGGTAGTCGATTCCGGCATGACCACAGGACAGATCGACGACCGCTTCGGCGACCCCACAGCGGCGGCTCCCTCATGGGAGTCCGTGGAGGCCCTGCTCAACCGGGCCGAGCTCTACTGGTTGACCACCGTGCGGGCCGACGGACGTCCGCACGTGACACCCCTGGTAGGTGCCTGGAGCGACGGGCGCTTCGCGTTCTGCACCGGAGTCGGCGAGCAGAAGCACGTCAACCTCCAACACTCCCCGCTCGTAGCCGTGACGACCGGCAGCAACGGCTGGAAGTCCGGCACCGATGTCGTGGTGGAGGGGACCGCGCAGCGGGTCACTGGACGCGAGCGGCTTCGGCCGCTCGCCGAGGCCTGGTGGCGCAAGTACGGCGATGACTGGGCGTGGGACGCCGACGACGAGGGCTTTGCGGGCGGCGACGGCAGCCGTCCGTGGGTCTACGTCGTACCGCCTGCGAAGGTGATCGCGTTCGGCAAGGACCCACATTCGCAGACGACCTTTCGCCCCTAGGACGTTCCACGGGGCTTGCGGCTGGGACGCTCCCGACCCGCCGAGGTCAACCGGATCTGCCACGATCAGTGCGTCCCGCCGTGCTCCTCCATCCGCTGCGAGCCGGACGTGCGTCGTGCCGGTCAGTGCTCTCTGGTCTCGGTGGCGTACCGGTCGTCCTGCGGGTTGGGGTCGTCGCACCTGACGGAGTAGACGACCTCGACGTTCAGCGCGTGCTCGGCGATGCCCAGCAGATTCGTGCCCGTGCGCGGCACCCGTAGGTCGCGCTCGGCGAGGCCGTCCAGCTTCCACTCCAGCGCGTCCCGCGCGCCCTGGCGGTAGTCCTTCAGCACGCCCTCGGGCACAGCGACCATGGATGGGCGTGAGACGGCCGGGTACCCCGTGGCCCCGATCGGCGGAGGAGTTCGCCCGTCGGCGAGCTTGGTGGTCGAATCTTCCATATGATTGAGTCGGCGCGGTTCGGTGGTCAGCCGCCGACCGTCCATGTGGAAGGAGGCCGGTATCAATCCTCAAAGCGGCCGTTCGCCGGCGAGCAACGTGCGGTTCGCACGCCTCGCCGAGCAGGTTGCCGACGACCTGCGTAGTCGCCTGCTCGTCGGTGATCTCGTCGATGCCACCGAGCTGCCTATCGAGGAGTCGCTTCGCAGCCAGTACGGCGTCAGCAAGCCGACCTTCCGCGAGGCCATGCGGGTCCTGGAGGCCGAGGGCCTGATCACGATCCGGCGGGGCGCGATCGGTGGGGCCGTCGTGCACCGCCTGGAAGCCGAGCACGTCGCCTATACGCTCGGCATGGCCCTGGCCGGTCGGGGCGTCGACATCTCCGACGTCGCGCAAGCGCTGCAGGAGGTCGAGCCGGCCTGCGCGGCCGCCTGCGCTCTTCGCGCCGACCGGGCGCAGGTGGTCGTGCCGGTCCTGACCGAGTTGCACGAGCAGGCGGTCGCGGTGGTGGACAACCTCGTCGCGGTGACCACCCTGTCCCGGAAGTTCCACGAGGCGATCGTGGATCTGTGCGGCAACCAGTCGCTGTCGATGCTGGCGGGCGCGCTCGAGTCCTTGTGGAGCTCCCATGAGTCGGCCTGGGCCAACCGCCGCCCGGAGGGGCTCGACATCCCGCCCAGCGAGCGACTCGACGTGCTGGGTGAGCACCGCCGGCTGATCGACAGCATCGCCGACGGCGACGCCGATGCCGCGCGGTCGCTCGCGCTGCGGCATCTGATCAGCTCCCAGAACTACCCCACTGCCGAGTGGCCCGAGGTGTTGATCTCCCCCGCCTCGGTGCGCGCCCGGTTCATCGAGACCTCGACCGGCTCGCCCGGATAGCGGGAGCGCTGCCCCGCGGCCCATCGCGGTGCGCGGCATGAGTTCGGCCGGCTGAGCTTCGCCCGGTGAGTCGGTCGTACGACGTCGGCCGGGTGGGCGAGCCATGCGTTCGCGGACCGGGGCGGTCCCGTGGTCCGACCATTCGTGGACGAGCCACGAGGGTGCCCCCTGCCCTCGTCCGGCTGCCCGGGGTTGACGAACACTCAAAAAACATCTAAAACATTTGACCATGAGAAGGGCTTCCTCGGCGTTGGCCGCTGAGTACCACCGGCGCGGCTGGTGGACGACGGACACGCTCTCGGCCGCGGTCACGCGGCACGCGGTCGACCGACCCGACGGGCCGGCCTACACGTCCGGCTCCGACACGGTGAGCTGGGCGGAGCTGGACGCGGGTGCCTGGCAGCTGGCCCGGTTGCTCGCCGGCGCCGGTGTCTCGCCGGGCGATCGGGTGGCCGTCTGCCTGCCCGACGGCATCGGCGTGCACCTGGCGTTCCTGGCCATCGAGCGCCTCGGTGCCGTCGTCGTGGGCGTCGGTGCCAAGGCCGGAACGCGGGAGATCGCACACCTGCTGGGCAAGAGCCGGTCCGGCGTGCTGATCACCGGGAGCGGTCGGGAGGGTGTCGCGCAGGAGATGCTCGGGCGGGGCGTCGTGATCCGGCACCTGGTCCTGGGTGTCGACGGCGGCGGTCCTCGGCTCGCCTGGGGCGTGGATGCCGGCTCGGAGGCGTCGGAGATCGTGCCCGCGCCGTTGCCGAGCGTGGAGCCGGATCCGGACGAGCTGTTCCTCATCAACTCGACGTCGGGGACGACCGGCCTGCCCAAGGCGGTGCTGCACACGCAGAACCGGTGGCACTACTTCCACACCCGTGCCGTCGCGAACGGCGATCTGCGGGCCGACGATGTCGTCCTGGCGATCGTTCCGGCGCCGTTCGGCTTCGGGCTCTGGACCTCGCACGTGACCCCGATCAAGCTCGGCGCCCACACCGTGGTCCTGCCCAGGTTCGATGCGCGGACCGCGGCGCTGGCCATCGAGGAGCACGGCGTCACGGTGCTCTGCTGCGTCTCCACGCAGTTCGTGATGATGCTGGCCGACGGCGTGCTCGACGGCGTCGACCTGTCCTCGTTGCGCGTGGTCTTCACCGGCGGCGAGCTGGTCCCGTACCGCCAGGCCCATGAGTTCGAGGCGCGCACCGGCGCCACGATCCTGCAGTTCTACGGATCGAACGAGACGGGGCTCCTCTCCGGTACCACGCTGGAGGACACCGCCGAGAAGCGGCTGCGGACCGCCGGCCAGGTGGTCTCGGAGATGAACGTGCGGCTGTACGACGGCGAGCGGGAGGTCACCGCCGGCGGTCGAGGCCAGCCGGCCTGCTGGGGACCCGGTCTCTCACTCGGGTATCTCGACGACGACGCGGCCAACCACACGTTGTTCACCCGTGACGGCTGGATGCTGATGGGCGACATCTGTGAGATCGACGCCGACGGCTACTTGTCCGTGGTCGGTCGGATCTCGGAGTTCGTCGTCCGCGGCGGCAAGAACATCAGCCTCGCCGTGGTCGAGGACGATGCGCTGAGCCACCCGGCGGTTCGCCAGGCTGCGGCCGTTCCGATGCCGGACCCCGTGCTGGGGGAGCGGGTGTGCCTGTTCGTCGAGCTGCTCCCAGGCGAGGCACTCGACCTCGACGCGCTCGTGACCCACCTGGCCGCCCAGGGCGTGTCGCGCGAGCTCTTCCCGGAGCGACTGGAGGTCGTCGACGAGCTGCCGCGCTCCAGCGGCGCCAAGGTGGCGAAGAGCGTGCTCCGCGAACGGATCGCGGAGCTGCTCGCAGCCGAAGCGCCCGGTAGGCCGTTCGCCGCATCCCATCTGAGAACAGGAGCAAGGACATGACTGACATCTCGACCCTCGACCAGGACAGCCCTCGTCGTGGCGGCATCGAGGTCTGGGCGCCGTCCGTGATGCCGGCGGTCGGCGACGGCGCGCTGAGCGACGAGCAGACGCTCGCGGCCGCGTTTCGCGTGCTGGCCAGCGAGGGCTTCTCGGAGAACATGGCCGGCCACATCACCTGGCAGCGTCCGGGCGGCACCGACATGCTGGTCAACCCGTGGGGACTGTGGTGGGCAGAGCTCACCGCCTCCGACATCTGTGTGGTGAACGAGGACGCGGACGTGGTGAAGGGACGCTGGGACGTGACCCCGGCGATCCACATCCACACCGAGTTGCACCGGCTGCGTGAGGATGCCCGGGTCGTCGTCCACAACCACCCCTACCACGTATGCGTGCTGGCCGCGCTCGGTCGGCTTCCCGAGCTGGTGCACCAGACGGGCTCGATGTACCTCGACGAGATGGTCTTCGTCGAGGAGTACGCCGGTGAGATCGACACGCCGGTACTGGCGCGCGAGCTCGCCGAGCAGATCGGCGACGCCAAGGTGGCGGTGCTCGCGAGCCACGGCGTGATCGTGACCGGTGCGGACCCGGTCGAGGCGACCTACCGCGCGGCGTCGTTCGAGCGGGCCTGTCGGCTCGCGTACGACGTCCTGGTCACCGGTCGTGAGGCGCTGCCGCTGCGCCGCTCCGTGATGGTGGGGATGAAGGCCTCCCTGATCGAGCGGGCGGCCGAGGTCTATTGGGGTGGAGCGGTACGCCGCCTGCTGCGGGAGGAGTCCGACGTACTCCTGTGAGAGCCCGCCTGCCCGCCCCCGAGGGTGACTCCGAGCCTCGCCCTCACCCCACCGATGCGTCCGTCCGTGCCCGAAGGAGGATCCGATCCATGGCAGCGCCGAGCCCGCTCGTCGTTCCCGATCACGCCCTGCAGGGGTTCGAGGTCGGGGCCGGTGAGCCGTTGGTCGTGCTCCACGGCTTCGCCGCCGGGGCCGACAGTCGGACCGAGTTCGTGCCTCAGGTCGCCGCACTGTCCGAGGGCCATCGCGTGCTGATGCTCGATCTGCCGGGGTTTGGCGCCTCCGGCGCACTGCCGATCGCGGAGGACTACCTCGAGGACGCCGTCGTCCGGCTGCTCGACACGCTCGACGCGCTCGGCCTCGATCGGGTCTCGGTGCTGGCGACCTCGCTGGGTGCGTGGGTCGCGCTGCGGGCCGCGGTCGACCACGGCGATCGGCTCGATCGGCTTGCTCTCCTGGCGCCGGGTGTCCTCCATGCGGGCTCGGCCGGCGCTCGGCCGGCCGAGGGCGTCCGGCTGCTGTCGGCCTTCCTGGCTCGGCCCACCGCCGGGGCGATGCTCGACTGGCTGGAGAGCCAGGTGGCGGACCCGGTGCGGATCGTCGACGCCGACGTCGAGCGTGAGCTCGCCCAGGCGATGGTGCCCGGCGCCATCGCCCGGCTCAAGGCGGTCGCGCGGACCTTCGACAGCGGGGAACAGGAGTCCGCCCTGTGGCTCCGGACGTCGGAGGTGACCCGGCCGGTGCTGCTGATCTGGGGGCGGGAGAACCGCGACTTCCTCCTCGACGGCGCACTGTACGGCGCGCGTCGGGTGCCGAACGCCGACCTGCACGTGCTCGCGTCGTGCGGTCACCGTCCGCACCGTGAACGACCGGAGGCGGTCACCCGCCTGGTCCTCGACCTCCTCAACTCGAAACCTCACTGACCCCGCTCCGCGGGCCCGACCACAAGGAGACATCTGATGGCGAGCATCGAAGAACTGCAGAGGAACACCGACTTCACGACCGCGGTGAAGGGCAAGGTCACCTTCCTGCCCGAGCCGGAGAAGGCGGATCGCAAGTTTCCGATGATCTCGGTGGATGACCACATGGTCGAGCCGCCGAACACCTTCGAGGGCCGGATGCCGGCCAAGTTCGTCGACCAGGCGCCTCGAGTGGTCGACAAGGACGGTGCGGATGTCTGGATCTACGACGGCAAGGAGCTGCCCAACGTCGGCTTCAACGCGGTGGTCGGCCGGCCCGTCGACGAGTGGAGCTTCGAGCCCGCCCGGTTCACCGACATGCGCCGCGGCGCATGGGACATCGATCACCGGATCAAGGACATGGACCTGTCGGGCGTCTATGCGTCGCTGTGCTTCCCCTCGTTCCTCGCCGGCTTCGGCGGGGTTCGACTCCAGCAGACCACCAAGGACCCGGAGCTGGCGCTGGCCGCGGTACGCGCCTGGAACGACTGGAACATCGAGGAGTGGTCGGGTGCCTACCCGGACCGGATGATCCCGTGCCAGCTGCCCTTCATGCTCGACCCGGAGATCGGCGCTCAGGAGATCTACCGCAATGCCGAGCGCGGGTTCAAGGCGGTCACGTTCTCCGAGGCACCGCACCTGCAGGGGTTCCCGTCGATGCACTCGGCGCACTGGGACCCGATCATGCGGGCCTGCGAGGAGACCGGCACGGTGATCAACCTGCACATCGGCTCCTCCGGCACCTCGCCCTCGACCTCCGAGGACGCCCCGCCGGACGTGGTGGGGGTGCTCTTCTTCGGCTACGCGATCTTCGCGACCGTCGACTGGCTCTACTCGAAGATCCCGGTGCGCTTCCCGGACATCAAGATCTGCATGTCCGAGGGCGGGATCGGTTGGGTGCCCGCGCTGCTCGACCGCCTGGATCACATGACGACGTACCACTCGATGTACGGGACCTGGGACGGCATCGACCTCGCGCCGGCCGACGTGCTGCAGCGCAACTTCTACTTCTGCGCGGTCGAGGACCCCTCGTCGTTCGCCCTGATCGACAGGATCGGGGTCGACCACGTCATGGTCGAGGAGGACTACCCGCACTCCGACTCGCTCTGGCCCCGGACGCAGAGCGTCGTCCAGGAGTCGGTCGGCGGCCTGTCGCCCGAGGCGATTCGCAAGGTCACCTGGGAGAACGCCTCGAAGCTGTACCGCCACCCGGTGCCGGAGGCCGTGGTGGCCGACCCGAACAGCTTCTGAGCAGGAGAACGCCCGGGTCCGGGGTCCGTTCGGAGGCGACGTTCTCGGGGTTCGGTCGAGACGGTTGAAGAAACATCCAAATAACTTCTAACATTTGGATAATAGGCCCGGGCATCGAAGCTACGCCGTGGGTGGAGCGATGCCGGCCCCGCGGGAGACGAGCACGGTGGGCCTCGGGCAGGCGGGCCTCGCGGCCGTGACGGTGGACAAGAAGGAGTAGGCACGTGGATCGTTCTGCACTCTCGGCCGAGACCATCAGGGAGCTGGCTGCCAGCCGGGGCCTTCCGCTCACGGCGGACCAGGTCGCCGGGGTCCAAGGGTTCCAGCGCGCGATGGCCGGCGATCTGGCCCGGCTCCGTTCGGTCCCGCTCGACTTCGTCGGCGACCTGCGGATCCCCGCCGACGCGACCGCCTGGCTGGAGGGCTTCCCCGAGATCGGTCCCGGGGGCCACCCCGTCCCCGTCGACCGCGAAGGGGTGTGAGGTGACCAGCCTGCTGGGCAGATCGGCCACCGAGCTGGTCGATGACTACCGATCCGGAGCCCTCTCGCCGATCGAGGTCGTCGACGCCGCGCTGGCCGAGGTGGAGAGCGACCCGCACAACTCGGTCATCACCTCGTGCCCGGAGAGCGCTCGGGCGGCCGCCGTCAGGTCCGCCGAACGGTACCGGCGGGGCTCCGCGCTGCCGATGGACGGCGTTCCCATCGGCATCAAGGACACGATCGCCACGCGGGGCATCGAGACCTCCGGAGCCGACGCGATCTACGCGGGCTGGGTCCCCGACGAGGACGCCACCGTCGTCGCCCGGCTGCTCGCGGCGGGGGCGGTGCCGGTGGCGAAGCACAATGCCTACGCCTTCGCGCTGGGCCACACCAACACGCACCACGGCGTGGTCACCAACCCGTGGGATCCGGCACGCACCACCGGTGGCTCATCGTCGGGAGCCGGCGCTGCGGTCGCCACCCGCCAGGTGCCCATCTCGATCGGGAGCGACACCGGCGGATCCATCCGGCTGCCGGCGTCCTGGTGCGGCGTCTCCGGCCTGAAGCCGACCTACGGCCGGGTCCCCAACCGGGGTGCGATGCCACTGGCCTGGTCGTTCGACACCATCGGCCCCCTCGCCCGGACCGTCGACGATCTGGCGCTGACCATGCAGTGCATCGCCGGACACGATCCGGGCGACGGCTCCTCGAGCCGTCGGGCGGTGCCGGACTACCTCGATGGCGGGCGGACCGATGTCGCCGGACTGCGGATCGGCCTGCCGGAGAACTGGTTCTTCGACATCTGCGACCCGCAGATCGAGGCCGCCGTGCGCGCCGCCGCGCTGGAGCTCGAGGAGGCGGGCGCGACCATCGTCCCCGTCTCGTTCCCGCACGCCGACCTGACCATGGTCGTCGGGTGGATCTGCATGCTCGGCGAGATCGCATCCGCCCACGAGCCCACCGCCCACCGCTTCGACGAGTACGACGAGGCGTTCCAGGAGTACCTGCTCACCAGCTCGTTCGTCGAGCTCAAGGACTACCTGCGGGCGAGCCGGCTGCGCACCGTCGTCCAGGACGACTACCGGGCCGCCTTCGAGCTGGTCGACATGATCATCGCCCCGGGCAACGTCACCTACGCTCCGCGCCTCGACGACTTCCTGTGCCAGGTGGGTGACGAGCAGTACGGCTGGATCGAGGTCTCGGCCCGGTCCACCTACATGGCCAACATCACCGGTCTGCCCTCGTTGGCGCTCCCCGCGGGCCTGGGGTGGAACGGCCTGCCGCTCGGCATCCAGTTCCTGGGGAGGCCGTTCGACGAACGGACCATGCTCCGCGTCGGCCGCTACTACCAGTCGGTCACCCAGCATCACGAGCTGGATCCGGCTGACCGCAGGCCCCGATGACGCCCCCGATGACTCCCCCGGTGACCGGGCGCGGACCGGTGCTCTCGGTCCGAGACATCTCCAAGACGTTTCCGGGCCAGCGGGCGCTGTCATCGGTCGATCTCACGGTGCAGCCGGGCGAGGTGCATGCCCTGCTGGGCCACAACGGTTCGGGCAAGTCCACGCTGATCAAGGTGCTGGCCGGGTTCCATGTCCCGGACGCCGGTGGCGAGGTCCTCGTCAACGGCGAGCCGCTGGAGCTCGGCGCGCCCTCGCGCAGTCACGAACGAGGGCTTCGCTTCGTCCACCAGGACCTGGCGCTGCTCGGTCCGATGACGGTGGCCGAGAACATGGCCTTCACCATCGGCCACGTCCGGACCCGGGTCGGCACCATCGATCGGGACAGTGAGCGGTCGCGGACCACGGCCTTGATGGACCGGATCGGGATCCAGGTCGACGTGGACGCGAAGGTCGAGGACCTCGATCCCATCGATCGGGCGATCGTGGGCATCGCCCGGGCACTGGACGGCCTCGATGGGAACGGCGGCCTGCTGGTGCTCGACGAGCCGACTGCGGCCTTGCCTCCCCACGAGGTGGGCCGCCTCTTCGCGGTGGTCCGTGATCTGCGCGACCGTGGTGTCTCGTGTCTCTACGTCACTCACCGCATGGACGAGGTGCACGAGCTCACCGACACGTTCACCGTCCTTCGTGACGGCGAGGTCGTGCAGAGCGGGCGGACGGCGGACTACTCGGGCGACGAGCTGATCGGCTTCATCCTCGGTGCCCAGGCCCGGCAGCAGACGCGGACCCCCGGCGGTGCGCGCGAGTCCACGGACGGCGAGGGTCGCGCCGGAGCCGCGCTCGTGGTCGAGAACCTTCGAGCGGCCCGGGTGGAGCGGTTCAGCCTGAGCGTGGCCCCCGGCGAGGTCGTGGGCATCGCCGGGGTGATGGGGTCGGGTCGGGAGTTCATCGGACCCGCCCTGACCGGTGCCGTGTCCGCCACGGCGGACCGCTACCAGACGTCGAGGGGGCCGATCGGGGCGATCTCGCCGCGGAACACCCGGCGCCACGGCGTGGTGATGGTCCCCGGCACGCGCGGTCCGGGGTCCATGATCGAGAGCTTCTCGGTCACCGAGAACCTCACCTTCGCCACGCTCGACCGCTACAGCCGCCTCGGCTGGCTGGACCGGCCAGGCGAGCGGCGGGCGGCCACCTCGTGGGTGCAGCGCTTCGGGGTGCGGCCGGCGGACCCGGACCGGGCGCTGCGATACCTGAGCGGGGGGAACAAGCAGAAGGTCCTGGTGGCCAAGTGGCTCAACACCGATCCCTCCGTGGTGGTGATGGATGAGCCGACCGCGGGCGTGGACGTCGGCGCCAGCGCGGCCATCCACGACATGATCGTCGACGTGGCCGCCCAGGGGGTGGCCTGCATCGTGACCTCCTCGGACCTCGACGACCTGATCGCCGTCGCCACTCGCGTCATCGTGATGGACCGCGGCGTCGTCACCGCCACGCTCTCGGGGGAGCAGATCGAGAAGAACTCGATCCTGTCCGCGATGAGTGGCGCCACCGACGCGCGCGCCGACCGCGCCGACCGCGCCGACCTCGCCGACCTCATGGAGCGGTCGCGCCAACCCGACCACCTGGATCTGGAGGAGCCCCATGTCTGACCTGGCAGTGGAGCCTGTTGCCGCCGACGAGAAGACCGCGCGGTCGGCCAGATCTGGCCTGGCCCGGCTGTCGTTCCGCAACGTCGGGGCTGTCTACGTGTGGCTCGCCATCATCGTGCTGTTCGGCGTGCTGAGCCCGGACTCGTTCCTCACGGCCGACACCGCTCGGACGGTTCTGAACAACTACTCGGTGACCGGCCTGGTGGCGCTGAGCCTGGTCATTCCCATGGCCGCCGGGCTCTTCGACGCCTCGGTGGGGAACATGGTGGGCCTGGCCGGCATCTTCTCGGCCTATGCCGTGGCCACCTGGGATCTCGGCGGTGGGACGGCGATCCTCCTCACCCTCGTGCTGTGCGCTCTGTGTGGCCTGTTCAACGGCTTCGTCGTCGTGGTCCTCCGGGTGCACTCCCTCATCGGGACGCTGGCCACCGGATCGCTCTTCCTCGCGCTGACCTTGGCGATCTCGAAGGAGCAGAGCATCACGCAGAACGTCGGGCGTCTCCGATCGGTGCTGGCGGGTCACTACGTCCTCACGGTGACGATCCCGGTGATCGTGTTCCTGGCGCTGACGGTGGTGCTCACCGTCGTGATGGACCGGACCACCGTCGGCCGGTCGTGGTACGCCCTCGGCTTCGACGCCGAGGTCGGCCGCTTGGTCGGGCTCCGGGTCCGGTCGCTGCAGATGACGGCGCTGGTGATCGCAGCGGTCATCTCCGGCGTGGCCGGCATGCTCCTCACCGCGCGCATCGGCTCGGCCTCGCCCGCGGTCGGTCCCAGCTACCTCCTGCCGGCCTTCGCGGCCGTGTTCCTCGGGGCGACGCAGTTCCGGGGAGGTCGGTTCAACGCACCGGGCACCGCCGTCGCCGTGCTCATGATCGGCACGGGGACCATCGGGCTCTCGTTGGCGGGTGCGCCGACCTGGTCCTCCCAGGTCTTCCAGGGGGTCGTCCTGATCGCGGCCATCGCGCTGTCGTCCTTCGGGCGGCGCGGCTGAGCCCGGTGGCGCCGCGCCGGGAGCGCCTCTTGACTCATATATTCAAATCTTCTATAACTTAACCAGTCGCTGCGAGGAAGCGCCTCCGGCGGCCCCGACAAAGCCGGCCGAACGCCGCCTGGTCGTGGACGTGCTCACCGCCACGCGAAAGGCGTTCCTCGCCGAGCATCCTGAGGAGCAGATGTGTTTCGATTCCACCTCGCGCGTTCCGGGGCGATCGCCCTCGTGACGGCTCTCCTGGCGGCGGGTTGCAGCGCCGCCGATGACAGCGGATCCACCAAGGAGGCGTCGACCGACGACGTCGCCGCCGCCGCGGCCGGGCAGCTCAAGGAGTACCGGGACCGGCCCACGGCCATCAACGTGACCGAGCCGCTCGCCGGCAAGCCGCCGGCGGGCAAGACGGTGTACTGGATCCAGTGCGGCGCACCGGCGTGTGCGACGCTCGGCGACTTCGCCGAGGAGGCCGGCGACGCGCTCGACTGGAAGGTGGTTCGGGTGAACGCCGGGCTGTCGCCCGAGACGATCAAGAACGCGTGGGGCGAGGCGGCACGGGCGGTTCCGGCCCCGGACGGGGTGATCTTCAGCGGGTTCCCGCGGGAGATCTACGAGGACGAGATCCAGACGCTGGCCGGCAAGGACGTTCCCATCGTCACCATCTCGGTCGACGAGGAGGCGGGCAACGGCGTGACGGCGGTGCTCGGCGCCGCCCAGGAGCGCAACGTCAAGACCGGCCACATCCAGGCCCTCTACTCGCTCGCGCAGGAAGGCGCCGACGCGAATGCGGTGTTCTTCCAGGTTCCGGCCTTCCCGACGCATCTCATCCAGGCGGCGGCGTTCGAGGAGACCTTCGGTGAGCTGTGCGGCGACTGCGCGCTCGACGTCGTCGACCTGCCCGCGGAGAGCATGGGCACCGACATGCCCCAGCGAATCGTCGCCTACCTGCAGGCACACCCGGACGTGAACTCGGTGACGCTCGCCCTCGCCGACATGGCCATCGGTCTGCCGGCGGCCATCCGCGACGCCGGGCTCCAGGACCGCATCACCATCGTGACCGACACTCCGGACACCACGGTCGCGACCTACCTCGCGGAGGGCGACGTGGTGGTCGCCTCGACCACGTACCCGGGCAAGGAGATGATCTGGCAGGCGTTCGACATCTTCATCCGCCAGATGCTGGGTGAGGACTTCGCCGAGTCGGCCGGCGCGCCCACCCTCGCGTGGCTGGTCACCAAGGACAACATCCCGGACCCGGCCAAGCCGTTCCCGCTCGTGGAGGACTACCGGGAGCAGTTCCTCGAGCTCTGGAACCTGGGCTGATCGACCGTGGTGCCGCTCGGCCGAGGGCGAGCACCAGTCCCACACCTGCGAAAGAGAGGACGTCATGTCCGAGATCGAGGACCTGAGGCACCAGGTTGCGCGGCTCCAGGCCGTGCACGACATCAGCACCCTGATGGCGGAGTACGCCCGCCGGTGCGATCTCCGCGAGAACATCGACGCGATCGGCGAGCTGTTCGCCGAGGACGCCGTCTACGAGACGCAGGGTCATCTGGCCGAATCTCCACCGGTCGTCGGCCGTGCCGCGATCGTCGACCTGTTCAAGGGCCTTCCGGACCTGCTCAGCTTCACCGCGCACTTCCTGGCGAACCCGAACGTGCAGGTCGGGCCGGACGGTGACACGGCGCGGGGTCAGTGGCACACCCTCGAGTTCGCCACCACCTCGACCGATCCGAGCGAGCAGCTCGTCATGGTGGCGTGGTACGACAACGACTTCGTCCGGGAGGGGTCGCGCTGGGTGCTCCAGCGCATCCGGTTCCGCGACACGGGGGTCTTCCCGTACTCCGAGGGCTGGGCGAAGGTGCGCTACGTCTCCCTGAGCACCCTCGAGCGGGTGCCGCACTGAGGGGCACCGGCATGAGGCCGTAGCACCGGCCGGGCAGGACGACTCGTCGTCCTGCCCGGCCGGAACTGCTTTCCGGGGAGGACCGGCGAGTCCCGCCCGCCGCCCGACGCTGTAGCGAATCCACCAGCGGTGGCCGCGGACATGGGCTCGAGTTGTGGAGTATCCACGGAACCGTGCCGGGCAACTTGCCGCGCATCCACGTGGTGGGGGCCCGCCGCGGACGACACCATGAGTCGCTCAGGGAGCGCTGGCGGTAGTCGAGGAGGCAGGTCACGTGGTTGGCGGGTTGGTCGGACGGTCGTGCGGGTCACCCGCGGTCTCGGGCTCGGGTCAGGGGACGGAGCGTCGTCATGCCGTTCGCTGAGTCGGTGCGGTGCCCGCGGTGCCGGGCGGCGTACGCCGCCCGCGACGACCTCCGTGGTGGGTGCGCACGCTGCTGGGCCGAGGACGGCGTCCGGGTGAACCTCCGGTGCGAGGTGCCGCTCGACCCCGAGGAGGCGCGCCGCGCGCTGCTGAACGCGCCGGGTCGCAGCATGTGGGACTTCCAGGCGCTCCTGCCCGTCGACGAGAAGGACCGGGTCGACCTCGGCGAGGGGTGGACCCCGATGACCAGGCTCGAGTCGGCCGGCGAGCGGCTCGGCGTCCCGCAGCTGTGGGCCAAGAACGAGGCCAGCAACCCGACCTGGTCCCACAAGGACCGGCTCTGCGCGGTGGCCACGGCCGCCGCGCGGCGGCTCGGTGCGCGCGCGACGACGGCGGTCTCGACCGGCAACCACGGCGCCTCCGTCGCGGCGTACGCCGCGCGGGCCGGCCTGCCGTGCGTCATCTTCACGCTGCAGGACGTGCCCGAGGCGATGCTGGCCTTCATCAACGCGTACGGCGCGACGGTGGTGGCGGCCCGCACCGTCGCCGACCGCAACGAGCTGATGCGGCGGGCGATGAGCTCGCACGGGCTGTACCCCATCTCCAACGCGTCCACGCCCTCGGTCGGGAGCACGCCGTTCGGCATTGACGGCTACAAGACGATCGCGTACGAGACCTGGCTCCAGCTCGACCAGCGCGTCCCGGACTGGGTGGTCGTGCCCGTGGGCTACGGCGACTGCCTCAGCGGCGTGGCTCGCGGGTTCGAGGATCTCGTCGAGCTCGGGCTGACCACCCGGGTGCCGCGCCTGGTCGCGGCGGAGGTGTTCGGAGCCGTGGGCGCGGCCATCTCCGGCGGAGCCACGCCCCGGACGGGCGAGCCGAGCTCGACCAAGGCCTTCTCGATCGCGACCACCACCGCGACGGACCAGTCGATCCGGACCGTCCAGGACTCGGGCGGGGTCGCCGTGACCGTCGGCGAGGACGCGATCATCGACGCCCAGCGCCTGCTCGGCGTCGAGGAGGGGCTCTTCGTCGAGGCGTCGGCGGCCGCGGGCTTCGCGGCCGCGGCCAGCCTCGCCGGGGACGGCCACCTCCGGCCGGAGGACCAGGTCGTCGTGCTGTCGACGTCGTCGGGGCTCAAGGATCCACTCGGCGCCCAGGCGTGGCAGCGGCCGGTCGTGCGCGCCGACTCCGGGGAGGCCGACCTGCGGGCCGTGCTCGACGAGGCGCTCGCGCGCTGAGCCACGGCGTCCGGACCGGCCCGGGTCAGGCCGGGTGCGCCTCGCCGACGCCGATCTCCCCGGCCCGCAGCGCGAGCAGTACGTCGGCGCGCACCAGCTCGGCGGCCGAGTCGGCGCCCATCTGCTCGCAGATCCGCCGGATCCGGTAGGTGACGGTGTTCTCGTGCACCCGCAGCGCGCCCGCGGTGGCGCGCGTCGACATGCCGGACTCGAGGAACGTGCGCAGCGTGTCCAGGAGCGCGGCCGAGCCGATCCCGCCGAGCACCGCGGACACCATCTGACTCGCCATCACCGGGTTCTCGACCAGCAGCACCTCGGGGATCACGTCCTCGAACCTCGTCAGCTCCCGGCCGGTCAGCTGCCCGACCTTCAACGCGTTGAGGGCCTCGCGCAGCGAGCCCGCGCACTCGTTGAAGCGGGGCCGGCTCTCCCCGAGGCCCAGGGCGGTCCCCTCCGGTACGTCGGCGTCCCCGAGCGCCCGGGAGAGCACCTCCTCGGCCCGCGCGAAGTCCGCGAACACCAGGATCGTGAAGCCCTGGTGACTCCCGATCAGGGTGCGGCTCGCGACGTGGGGACGGAGGCGCTCGGTGATCGCGCGCCTGGCCCGCGCGACGAGCAGGCCGTCCTGGCGGCGTACGGAGAGCGCCACCGCCCGGTGCGGCAGGTGCGCCTCGACGCCGACCATGCTGGCCCGCCGGTCCAGGTCGGCCGGATCGAGCGCCTCGGCGCCGGCCAGACGCGAGACCAGGTCGACGCCCACGTGGCTGACCTGCGCGTGCAGCTCGCTCGCGATCTGCCGGTACGACGTGGTGCTCGCCGTGATCATCGCGTCGATCGCGACACCGACCCGGCGGGCCGCCTCCTGGACCTCGCCGGCGGTCAGCGCACCCGTGCCCCCGAGCAGCCGGGTCAGCAGCACCCGCTCGGCGTTGTGCCACGAGCCGACGACGCTCTCGATCGGCACACCCTGGACGGCGCGCCGCTCGCTCAGCCGCCGGGCCGGCGCCAGCTCGGCGTCGTTCGGAGGGCGGCGGTCGATCACCGCCAGCAGGATGGACCGCATGCTGGCGGTGATCGCCTCCGACAGCTCGGTGCGGTCCAGCATGCTCACCTCGTAGCCCGGGAGCCGCTCCCACACCGCGGCGGTCAGGTGCTCCGCGATCTGCTCGTCGGTCGCCAGCAACTCCCGCGCACGTTGTGTGATGTCCACAGTTCTCCCATGAATTTCTCGCCAGGATCCACGTATCTCAACAAGATGCTAGTGGCCAAGATCATCCTCATGATTGTTCAGGCCACGACCGGCCGCCGCTCCGCCGGTGCCGGCTCCGGGGACCCGGTGGTCGACGGATGACCGCCCTGCCGCAGCACGCCTCGATCGCCGTCGACGCGCCGACGCCCACCCTCCCGACGCGTCCGGTCGTCGACCAGCAGGCGCTGGCCACCGCCCGCCGGGACCGGCTGCGTCGCGTCATCGACGAGATCGGCGTCCACGCGCTGGTGCTGCTGACCCCCGACGCGGTGCAGTACGCCACCGGCTACCGCTCCGTCGGCGCCGGCCTGTACGCGACCCACCGGATGGCCGCGATCCTGACCGCCGACGACTGCTGGCTGGTCTGCCCCGCGGGCGACGCGGGCGCCGCCGTCGACGCCGGCCTCCCCATCGAGCGCATCGTCCCCTTCGGGACCTTCTTCTTCGAGAGCGTCGACCGCTCCCCGCTGAGCGAGAACGTCGGGCGCCACCCCCACCTCGAGGCGGCGGTCCGGTACGTCGTCGGCGCCGTCGGGTCGGTCGGCTCCGGCGTCATGCGGTGGGGTGTCGACGGCCTGTCGACCAGCCACGAGTTCGGCGACCGGGTCAGCCTCGTCGACGCCACCGACGCGGTCGCGCGAGCGCGCCGGGAGAAGCTGCCCGCCGAGGTCGACCTGCTCCGGTACGCCGCGCTCCTGACCGAGGCCGCCATGGCCTCGGCGGTCGCGCACGCCGGCGCCGGCATGACCGAGAAGGAGATCGCCGACCACGTCGCGGGCGTCATGGTCGCCGGCGGGGGCGAGCCGCGGTTCGTGGTCTCCGGGACCGGGACCCGCTCGGCGCTCTCTGACAGCTTCGCCTCGGGGCGGACCTGGCAGCCCGGGGAGATCCTCCGCTTCGACGCCGGATGCGTCGTCGACGGCTACTGGTCCGACCTGGGCCGCACGGTCGTGCTCGACACGCCCTCGCAGGTCCAGCTCGTGCGGTACGAGGCGATCCTGGCCGGCCAGGAGGCGGCGTTCGAGCTGACGAGGAGCGGAGCGACCGGACGCTCCCTGTTCGAGGCCGCGGTGCGCACCGTCAACGCGCGCGGCCTGCCGTACCGCCGGCAGCACTGCGGCCACGGCATCGGGCTGTCGATCTACGAGCGGCCGAGCGTGTCACCCGCGGGTGACGCGCCGATCCCCGTCGGTAGCACGCTGTGCATCGAGACGCCGTACTACGAGCTCGGCTGGGGCGGGATGATGGTGGAGGACACCGTTCTGGTCACCGAATCCGGTTACGAGCGCCTCAACGAAACCGACCGGCGGCTCTGGGTCGCCGAGGCCTGAGACGGAACGGAGATCCGATGATCATCACCAACGACTTCGAGGTCGGGGCACCGCTCGACCGGGCCTGGCCGGTGCTGCTGGACATCCCGCGGGTCGCCCGCTGTCTCCCGGGCGCCCAGCTCGAGTCGAGCGACGGCGCCGTCCACCGCGGGCGGATGAGCGCCAAGATCGGACCGATCAGCGCGACGTACGCCGGCACCGCGACCGTCCTCGAGATCGACGACGACGCCCACGTCGTCGTGATGCGGCTGGAGGCTCGGGAGGCACGGGGTCAGGGGAACGCGAACGCCGTCCTCACGATGCGCCTGGCCGGCGGCGACGACTCCACCCGGA
>NZ_JACHWR010000015.1 GCF_014191495.1 Nocardioides soli | reverse complement strand
GTGTCCGGCCTCGAGCAGCAGGTCGACCAGGCGCCCGTTGGGGCGCTCGATACCGATCTGCACGAGCTCGGGGTCGCCATGCTTGGCGAGTCGACGGATCAGCGACGCGATGCCCTCGGCGGTGTGCTCGATGGTGAACTGGGCCAGCACCTTCCCGGCCGCGGACATGACACACACGGCATGCACGAGAGCGGCCCAGTCCAGGCCGACGTAGACGACTTCAGGGGTCTCTTCAGACAACGGAACTCCTCAGGTTGGCAGCGACGACCCGGCAAGGCCCCCGGAATCGGCTGCCGGACGGTCACTAACTGGCGCTCTGTGGCGCGTCTTCCTGATGCCGGTCTGCGACCCCGGGAGGACCGAGGGCGGCGGTGTCATCGTGGCCCTCACGGGGCGACCGAGCACGGCCGTCACCTCGGCCCTCGCCGAGTCCCTTCAACGAATGCTCATCGGACATCCGTCGAGAGGATGGTGCCCTAGTGACCGAGCAGACCAGCCGGACCCGACCGGCACCGTGATCAGCGAGCGCGACCAGCGCCGCATCCTCGCCGCCATGATGAAGATGCCGTACGCCGCCAGCAGCCGCGTCCCGAAGCCGTGGACCGCGATGGGCGAGACGGTCACCGCCGACGCCGTCGTGGCGTTCCTCGACGGCCTCGCCGAGGTCCTGACCGAGGTCGGCACGGAGAACGACCAGCACCGCCGCCGCCTGTTCTCTCTCGAGGCCGACGTGGAGGCTTTCCGCCGCCTCATCGGCACCGCGCCCGCCGAGGTGACCCCGTGAGCGCGCACATCGAGTGGCTGGCCGCCCGCGAGACCAGCGTCCAGGTGTTCACCCCCGGCGAGGACTGGGTGGGAGCCGGTGAGCACCGCCAGCCGGTCCTCACGCTGGCCGGGGACGACGTGGTGGCGATCCAGGGCACGCCCGCCGAGTTGCGCGCGCTCGCCGCACGGATCACTGCCGTGGCCACCGCCGCCGCTGGGCGGCTCGACTTCGCCGCCGCGACCGCTCGGGAAGACCAGCCAGCATGAGCGACGACGACGCCACGCTGCGTGCGCTGGAGGCCCGCGCGACCCCCGGCCCCTGGACTCCCGCCGGTGACAAGATCCGCGCCACCGCCACCGACGCCCTGATCCCGGACAACATCCTCGTCGCCTACGCCGGTGCTCACTGGCAGCGGCTCGGCTTCAAGACGTACCCACGCGGGGGCGACGTTCCCGAGCACGCGCCCGACGTCGAGTTCATGGCCGCTGCCCGCACCGCGCTGCCCGACCGCATGGACCGGCTCGACCGCATCCGCGACCTTCACGCCCGGTGGGGCGAGCAGGCACCCGAGGACGCGGACGGCTACCTCGACCTGTGGGAGACGCTCGGTCGACTCCTCGACGGCGAACCCGCCTGACCATTCCGACCCCCCCTCAAGTACGCCCGCAGCGCTCATCGCGGCGGGCCTCCTTCTGCGTGGGCGTCGGGCCGTCACCACAAGGTCAGCTGCTCGCCCAGCAGCTCCTGGAGCCGAGCAAGGTCGTCGGCTACGAGCTGGGGGTCCTCACGCGCCAGGTCACGCAGTTCCCGCGCGCGTCGACGCGGGCCGCGCGGGTCGGCCAGCGGGCTGTACGGCAGCCGCCGCTGCACCGACCACTCACGGCGGTTCTGCGCCGCGCTCGACACCACGACGTGGTCCGGCGCGATCCGCTGGCACAGCGGGTTGTGGCAGCGGTGCCCGAGCAGCCGCGCCTCCGCCAGCGCGTCAACGCCGTGCATGACTGCGTACGCGAACCGGTGAGCGATGATCACCCGCCCCGGGGCGTACCAGAACCGGCCATGGCCACCGCCGTCCGTGCGCTCCCGCTCGGAGCGACCGGCCACCGCCCCGGTCCACCACAGGCACTCACTGCCCGGCACCGTGGCGACCTTCGCCCGGTAGCGCGTGAGCACCGCCGGGTCCGCGATCGCTGCCGCGACCGCCGCGAGGCCGGCGTCATCCAGCCGACGTACCGGCACCCGCTCCCCCGCTCCCGGCCGACGCCAGCGCCGCGCCGTCGTCGCGCACGTCGTCGCGTACGTCGTCGCTCGGCTCGCCGTCCGCGTTGGCGAGCCGCCGCAGCCGCGTCGCCTCCCGCACGGTGACCGTCTCGCCGCACCACTCCACGGCCTCGCCCAGGGACAGGCCCTCGACCTCGATCAACTCCCGCAGCGCCTCACCGGCGCGCTTCTCGGTCTCGGCCACCGCCGCGTCCCGCTGACCGATCGCGACCATGACCTGTTCGGCCAGGTCGATCACCCGGCGCTCGCGCTCCTCGCGCTCCTTGCGCCGCTTCTCGGCCATCTCCCGCGCCGTTCGCCGCGCCTGCTGCTTGATCGTCTGCTGACTCATCCGGTCCTCACTCCGTGTCGACATGGACTCTGACAGTCACCTACGACAAATCCCGGTGCCCGTGCGATCACCACCGGCCAAGAAACTTCCGAACCCGACGACCTCGACCCCCGAACCAGCCCAGCCAGAACCCAGCCCGACCCATCCACCCCAGCCAGCCCGAACCCGACGACCTCGCCGTCACCGACGCCCCTCAGCGTCCCCCCTGATTTCCGCGACCTTCCAAGTGCCACACACCTCTTGCATTCTCGGTCTGCCGAATAGAAAGAACACATCAAAATCCGGCCGGAAAGTGATCGCCTACCACGCGCGCACGCACGTAGGTGACCGTGACGATGAGCCTCCACAAGCTGACGGCCGGGTCGGGGATACGACTACCTGACCCGCCAGGTCGCAAGCGATGGACGCCACCGACAAGGGCCACACCGGGCTGGCGAGCTACTACACCGAGAAGGGCGAGACCCCCGGCGTCTGGGCTCGGATCCGGCATGGAGGGACTCGAAGGGACTCGACGCCGGCGACATCGTCACCGCCGACCACATGCAGAGCGCTGTTCGGCTCCGGTCACCACCCGCTGGCCACCCAGCGGACCAAGGAGCTGGACCTGCGCATCGGCCGCGACGGATGTCGACCGGCCGACCGACGCGGACTACAAGACCGGCCCGCCAGCTCGGCACGCCGTACAAGGTCTACGACAACGACATCAGCCCCTTCCGGATCGAGGTCGCCAAGCGCATCGCGGCCCTCAACGAGGCCGCCGGCCTGCCGGGTGACTGGCCGGTCCCCGCGGCCGACCGGGCCAAGATCCGCACCGAGGTCGGCACCGAGTTCTTCCGTGCCGATCACGGCCGCGAGCCCAGCCGACGCCCGCGAGCTCGCCGCCGCGATCGCCAAGCACTCCCGCCCGAAGACCAACGCCGGTGGCCGGCTACGACCTGACCTTCTCCCCGGTCAAGAGCGTCTCGGTGCTGTGGGCGATCGCCGACCCGAAGACCGCCGCGGTGATCGAGCGGGCCCACCAGGCGGCGATCAAGGACGCCCTGGGCTTCATCGAGTCCAAGGCGCTGTTCACCCGCCAGCGGCACCAACGGCGTCCGCCAGGTCGACGTCCGCGGACTGGTGGCCACCGCGTTCACCCACCGCGACTCCCGCTCCGGCGACCCCGACCTGCACACCCACGTCGCCGTCGCGAACAAGGTCCAGACCCTCGACGGCAAGTGGCTGGCCATCGACGGCCGACCGCTGCACAAGGCGGTCGTCTCGGCCTCGGAGACCTACAACACCGCGCTCGAGCGGCACCTGGTCGACGCCCTCGGCGTCCAGTTCGCCGAGCGCCCGAACGAGGACGCCCGCAAGCGACCGATCCGCGAGATCGTCGGCGTCGACCCCGAGCTCAACCGCCGCTTCTCCAAGCGCCGGCTCAACGTCGAGGACCGCCGCAAGGTCCTCGCGGCCGCCTTCCAGGCCACCCACGGACGTCCGCCGACCCCGGTCGAGACCATCCAGCTGTCCCAGCAGGCGACGCTGGAGACCCGCGAGGCCAAGCACGAGCCGCGCTCGCTGGCCGAGCAGCGCGAGGCCTGGCACCGCGAGGCGGTCGAGGTGCTGGGCACCCCGCAACGGGTCAAGCAGATGGCCCACGGCGCCCTCAACCCCAACGGCGCGGCCCGCTCGCTGGCCGACTCAACCTGGTTCGCCAAGACCACCGACCGCATCGTGGCGAGGATGGAGGGCAGCCGCAGCACCTGGCAGTACTGGCACGTCTACGCCGAGGCCCAGCGCCAGGTCCGGGCCGCCAACGTGCCCACCAACCAGGTCTCCCAGGTCGTCGACCTGCTCGTCAGCGAGGTCCTCGACGACCACTCGGTGAGCATGGCTCGCCCCTGGGACACCATCAGCGAGCCGGCCCAGCTGCGCCGCGCCGACGGCTCCTCGGTCTACACCCAGGCCGGGGCCGACCTGTTCACCTCCAGCAAGGTGCTGGCCGCCGAGCAGCGCCTGGTCGACGCCGCCGGCCGCCACGGCGGGTACGCCGTCGAGGCCGCCTCGGTCGACCTGGCCCTGCTGGAGTCGACCGCCAACGGCATCGCCCTCAACGCCGGACAGGCCACCCTGGTCCGGGAGATGGCCACCTCCGGCGCCCGGCTCCAGCTGGCGATCGCGCCGGCCGGATCGGGCAAGACCACCGCGATGCGAGCCCTGGCCAGCGCCTGGGCTGACGGCGGCGGCACCATCATCGGCCTGGCCCCCTCAGCCGCGGCCGCCGACGCCCTGCGATCCCAGATCGACACCCAGACCGACACCCTGGCCAAGCTCACCCACTCCCTCGAGCAGGCCCGCGAGACCGAAGCCGCAATGCCGGACTGGGTCGCCGGCATCGACTCCTCCACCCTCGTCGTCATCGACGAGGCCGGCATGGCCGACACCCTCTCGCTGGACGCCGCGGTCTCCTACATCCTCGAGCGCGGCGGCAGCGTCCGGCTGATCGGCGACGACCAGCAGCTCTCCGCAATCGGCGCCGGCGGCGTGCTCCGCGACATCCGCGCCACCCACGGGGCGCTGCAACTCACCGAGCTCGTCCGATTTAAGGACCCCGCCGAGGGCGCCGCCTCGCTCGCGCTGCGCGAGGGCAAGGCCGAGGCGCTCGGCTTCTATCTCGACCGCGACCGGGTCCACGTCGGCGACCTGGCCACCATGACCGAGGACGTCTTCGCCGCCTGGCAGGGCGACCGCACCGCCGGGCTCGACTCGATCATGCTCGCCCCCACCCGCGACCTGGTCAGCGAGCTGAACCAGCAGGCCCGCGCCCACCGCCTCGACGGGATCGACCCCGCCGACGTCGCCGCCACTGGCCCGGTCCGCCGGCTCGCCGACGGAAACGAGGCCTCGATCGGCGAGCTGATCATCACCCGCGAGAACGACCGCCGGCTGCGCAGCTCCGCCACCGACTGGGTGAAGAACGGCGACCGCTGGACCGTCCTGGAGATCCACGACAGTGGCGACCTGACCGTCCAGCACACCCAGCACGGCCGCACCGTGCGGCTGCCCGCCGACTACGTCGCCCGATCCACCGAGCTCGGCTACGCGTGCACCGTGCACACGGCCCAGGGCGTCACCGCCGACACCATGCACGGCCTGGCCACCGGCACCGAGTCGCGTCAGCAGCTCTACACGATGATGACCCGCGGCGCGCACGCCAACCACGTCTACCTCGAGGTCGTCGGCGACGGGGACCCGCACTCGGTGGCCCACCCGACCCTGGTCCGGCCGCTCACCCCCACCGACATCCTCGAGTCGATGCTGGCCCGCAACGACGCCCAACGGTCCGCGACCAGCCTCATCCGCGAGCAGGCCGACCCGGCGACCCGGCTCGGCGAGGCCGCCCAGCGCTACCTCGACAGCCTCTACGTCGCCTCCGAGGACCTGCTGCGCCACGAGACCATCACCGCGACCGACGGGACGACGCTCAACGTGGTCGACGCGCTCGACAGCGCCGTCGAGACGCTCGTCCCGGGGCTCTCGGAGGAGGCGGCCTGGCCGACCCTGCGCGCCCACCTGCTGCTGCTCGGCGCCGCCGAAGAGAACCCCGTCGACGCGCTCCGGGCCGCCGCCGGCGACCGGGAGCTGGAGACCGCGCACGACCGCGCCGCGGTCCTCGACTGGCGACTGGACGCCTCCGGCCTGCGCAACGCCGGCGCCGGCCCGATGCCCTGGATGCCCGCGGTCCCGGCCCGCCTGGCCGAGGACCCGCACTGGGGTGCCTACCTCGCCCGGCGTGCTCACATGGTCACCGAGCTCGCTGACCAGGTGAGCACCCGCGCGACCGACCAGGCCGACAAGGGCGCGCTGCCGGTGTGGGCCCAGAACGGCATCCGCCCCGACACCGCCACCATCGCCGACGTCGAGGTCTGGCGAGCCGCCATGCAGGTCCCCGGCGACGACCGGCGACCGACCGGGGCGCCGCAGCTGCAGAAGATCTCCGCGACCTGGCAGCGGCGCCTCAACAAGTCCGTCACCGGAGACCACACCCCGGCGCTCAAGGAATGGCGCCAGCTGCTCTACTCGCTGGCCCCGCAGGTCCGAGACGACGAGTTCACCCCGCTCCTGGCCGAGCGTCTCGCCGCGATGTCTCGCGCCGGCGTCACCGCCCACCAGCTGCTGCGCACCGCCACCGCCCCCGACCACCCGGCCGGCCCGCTGCCCGACGAGCACGCCGCAGCGGCGGTGTGGTGGCGCATGGCCCGTCAGCTGACCCCGGCCGTCGCCGCCCAGATCGGCGATGGTTCCCACGGCGAGAGCGTCACCACCGAGTGGACTCCCCGACTCGTGGAGCTGTTCGGCCCCGAGCGGGCCGCGAGCATCCAGGCCAGCACCTGGTGGCCCGCGCTCGTCTCGAACGTCGACCACGGCGTTCAGCGCGGCTGGCAGGTCGACGCGCTGCTGGGTGCCGGGCGGGCGATGCCGAGTGACGGCTGGGACGGCGTCGACGAGTGCCAGGCGCTGGTCTGGCGGACCTCGATCGCGCTGGAGACCGCTCCCGACGAGCACGGGCACGAGGTCCAGTTCGACGAGCCGCCGGCCGACCTGTGGGAGGGAGTGGAGCCGGATCCGGCCACGGTCGTCGACCACGCGACCGATCACGACTGGGCCGACTGGCCGCTCGCCGAGGAGCCCGGCCCGTATGACGAGCACCTTGTCGACGAGGCCGACGAGTACCTGGTCGACGTCGTCGCCGGCGGCCCGGTCGACGCGAGCGATCCGGTCGACGAGGACCAGCACGTCGAGCCCGACCTCACCCTGTCGGCCTACATCCGGGACCTGGGCGGCACCCGGCTGGAGCCCACCGACGCCGACCTCCGGCTCATGTACCAGCGGGCCGAGGAGTGGAACTCCTCCCCCGTCTCGCGTGAGCGCATGCTCGAGATCAACGACATGGCGCAAGCGTTCTTCGAGACCCGTTTCGTCGACTCGTGGGGCCGCGACTACCTCACCGGCCGGTTCGGCGTCGACCTCGCCGGCGACGAGCGGTTCCGGCCCGGGCAGGCTCCGGCGGGGTGGACCAACCTGGTCGACCACCTGCGCGGCCGCGGCGTCAGCGACACCGAGATGCTCGCCACCGGGGTGGCGACCGAGGCCAGCACCGGCCGCCTCATCGACCGGTTCCGCGACCGGGTGATGTTCCCCGTGATCCACCAGGGCGAGGTGCTCGGCTTCGTCGGCCGCCGCCGCCCCGACCTCACCGATGCCGACAAGGGCGGGCCGAAGTACCTCAACACCGCCGACACCCCGCTGTTCCACAAGGGCGCTCAGCTGTTCGGCGTCGTCGACGAGCTGCTCGCCGAGGGCGCCGTCCCGGTGATCGTCGAGGGCCCGATGGACGCCGTCGCCGTCACCATCGCCAGTGCCCGCCTCTACGTCGGCGTGGCCCCGCTGGGCACGTCGCTGACCGACGAGCAGGCCGCCCAGCTGGCTGCCGTCGGCCGCGACCCGATCGTCGCCACCGACGCCGACCTCGCGGGCCAGGTCGCGGCCGAGCGGGACTTCTGGATGCTCACCCCGCACGGCCTCGACCCCGGTCTCGCCCGGTTCCCTGACGGCCTCGACCCGGCCGACCTGCTCGCCCAGCGCGGCCCTGCGGCGCTCACCGCCGCGGTGGCCAGCGGCCAGCCGGCCTTCCGGTCGCTGGGAGACCAGCTGCTCACCGAGCGGCTCGACAACCTCGCCCCCGAGCAGGCGCGGGTGGCGGCCATGAGGATCCTCTCCGCCCGTCCCAGCCGCGCCTGGGAGCCGGGCGTCACCCAGGTGCGGGCACGGCTGCAGCTCTCCCAGCTGCAAGCCCGCCGGGACCTGCGCGACGCGGTCAAGACGTGGGACGACGACCCACGGAAGGCGGCCCTGGCCGAGCTGCACAAGAGCAGCGAGGTCCGCGCCCGACTCTCGGCCGCGGCCGATAAGACGCCCGCCGAGCGGTGGGCACCGCTGGCCCGCGAGCTCGACCCGCGCCTGCTCGACCAAGGCGACTGGCCGGCCACCGCAGCGATGCTGCAGCAGGCCCACGAGCACGGTCACGACGTCGGCGCCTCCACCCGCGCGATCGTCGCCGAGACACCCCTGGGCGACAACCCCGCACGCGACCTGCGCTACCGGATCGTCTCCCTTCTGGGGATGCCGATCGACGCAACCTCGCCTCTCGACGTTCCCGCGATCCGCCAATCCCAGGGAGCGCACTATCCCTGGTCAAGTCCGACCATGGATCGTCGCATCCCACCGACCGGTCGGCGATGAGTCGGGTTCCGAAGCCACGGCGAACCGGCGAACCAGAATGACGCGGGCCGGGTGCGGAGTTCGCGCAGGGGAACAGCGCACCGTGATGGGGGAAATCCCCCAAACGCGGGTGCGAACACCCTCGCGCCCGTTCGGTATTAGCTGCTGCGCTCGACGATGTTCATATGGCTGTACTGCGAAACCAGGTGGCCGCATCTTCGTATCCGAAGGGCCAGGCGGCCCGGGATCACCCTGCTCGCCGCGGGTGCGGTACCAGGCGGTCGCCCGCGACGATCTCGAAGTTGGACCCGGGCTTCGCCTCGGCGGGCTCGTCCGGACGGGGGGATTCGGGCCGAGGGCGGCTGCGCGGTCCTCGGCATCGGACCGGATCGGGTGCAGATTGGACAGTCCCGGTCAGCGCGAGTGTCGTGAGTCGATGGCGGTCGAGCTGGGTCCGCTGGAGCTCACTCAGGTTGCTCCTGGCGTGTGGGCGGTGTTGCTGGTCGTGGGTTCGGTGCACGAGATCCTAGAGGCTGGCACCGTTTCGTTTGCGGCCGCCTCTGATGGCAGCGCCAGCGGATCTGCGGGGGACTCGCGAGTTAGGCCAAGCCAAGGCCAGGAGGCGGAAGTTGTTTGACGATGCCGAGGAGGAGCTCGGTGCTTTCTCGAAGCTCTTCGTCGGGGAGGGTGTTGTGGGTGTTCTCGGGGTGATGGATCTTGTGGCGCACTGCGACGGGGAGCGTAAGGGTCTCTTGGGTCGGACTGCCGCCGGAGTACGACCGCGTGTAGGGCGTCGCTTTCGGGAGACCCTGGGCGTGCAACCAATTGTCGAACGCTTTCAGCCCGTCGATGCCGACGTGATCCTGAATACGGCCGCACAGCAGGGTGTGGTTGTTGATGTACGTCTGTCGGTCGATGTCCTTGAGGTCCTCGAGCGTGACCCATCCGCTGTCGATGAGGTCTTGGGTCTGCCACCTCACCGGCAGTTGCAGGTTGTCTTGCCGGTCGCACAACGTGCGGAGGGTGGTTGAGAAGTCCAGGCCGTAGATGAAGTCTTCGAGCACGTACTTGTCGCGCTGGGTCGTTGCGAGCCGATCGATGACGAAGTCTCTGAAGTCCCAGATGTAGGACTTCAGGTCGTCGGAGGTGAGCGTTGCGAACTCGATGCCGGTCATCGTGTCGTGAAACTCGTCGTAGGTGATCTGCAGGTCGTCGTCGGTGCGTTGCCACCGGTGCACATAGGTCTCGAACTTCGCTCTGGTCTCCGCGTATGAGTATCCGAGGTGGCACAGGCGGAAACGGACGTCGGCCAGCGACGCTTCGTACCCGGGCTGGAGCCGGACCCCGCTTACGTACTCGGTCGGTACGTTCGCTTCGCTTCCGGGCGGAAACAGCCAGTAGTGGCTCTTCCAGTACCTGTTCTTGCCGTAGTCGATGTTGATGTCGTTGAGACTCAGCATGATCTGCGTTCCCACGGAACGATCTTGGCAGCCGGCACCTGTTGGCCCCTACGGAAATTCGCGACCGGGCGCCGGCGTACGTCTCTGCAACTCGTTCGATCAGAGATGGCCCGTCACCGTAGTTTGCGTAGGTGGACATCACATCGCTGCAGCCGGACGAGGAGACCCAACGCATCCTCGGCCACATCCTCGCCGAGTTCGCGCCCGACGACCCCGAACGGCCGTGGAAGAAGGGCGAGCTCCGGTCCCCGGTGCAGGAAGGAGACTTTCCTGTACCTGAGCTGGCGCGCGCCGCCCTGGTCTGGGCTGGGTTCGTGAATCAGCGCGGCTGGGATGAGAAGACGGCATGGCGAGTCGGCGGCAGGTTCAGGGACACGAACGTGTCGTTCGCTTCGACGAAGTTCGGACTCAGGGTGATGGTTGAGACGGATCGACAACTCACACCGACCGAGAACCAGCCGTTCACACCGCCTCCTGGGGTGATCGCATCCAAGCGGGTCGATCTGAGCAGCGACCCAGACCTCGCCGCACTCGTCGCTGATTTCACCACCGCGGTCCGGAAGGCGGCTCAGGTGTTCGGATCCAGGGTGCTGAACGACCTGGTGCAGAGCCAGGTCGAGTCAGGCAACGTCACATTGGTGAACCAGAACGGCCGGCTCCGCGGCGCTTACAACTTCTTCCGGTGGCAAGGCCAGGCTCTGATCGACGGCCACGGAGACGCAGACATCCGCCAAGAAATGATCGACATCACCATCCGCGCCGCCGGCGGCGACCCCGAGGACAACCACTACTTCCTACCCTTCTTCAACCCGGTGAACGTGGGCTACTGCCTGACCGCGATGGCGTCGGCCTACTTCTCCTGGCTGGAACACGTCCTCGTCCTGGCGCTGCCATTCACCCCACATTGGGACCCGGTAGAGAAGCCGGTGACCAAGGCAATTGGCGACCCGTGGTCGGACAAGTGGCGCTACGTCCTTCGCGACGCGATGGCTGCCCCTAACGGCGACGCGAAGAAGACCTTCGACCTACTCAGCGACGCTGCGGAGCAGTTCAGGAATCTCGACGCTCACGGCGGGTTCGGAAAGAAGGAACAGTCGCTGCTCGTGCACTCGCCGATGGGTGCGATCCCGGCACGGTTGGCTGAGGGCGCGAGCGCGATCAAGGCGACCGTCATCTCGGAGGCGCCGAGCACGTTCCCGGAAGCGTGCGAGGTGTTCGATGCAGTGGACAAGTTTCTGCGCACCGGACCGCTCTCGGATGCGTTCGTGTGGATCGAGGGCGGCCTGCAGGTGGCGTTCCATGCTGAGCATCGCGAGCGGATGCGGGAGGCGATCGCTCAAGGCTCGGAGGCGTTCCTTGAGGAGGTGGAGCGGTTCGCCGAGCTCGAGGACCGGATCAACAACTTCGAGTACTGAGGACCCGGTTGGTCGGGTCAGCTGAGGCGGCGGCGCGGCGTGGCCTGGTGGCCGACGTGCCATGCACAGGCACCAGACGGCAGGTGGCAGAACGGGCACTTGTAGGCGTTGAACCTGACGCCGGCCTTCTTGGTCAGCGCTACAGCCGTAGCGATGGCCGCCTCCTTCGCGTATGCGACCTTCGAGCCGCATGCGCGTGCACGACGCTTCTTGCCGCGTCCGCGTCGTGACTTCGAGGTAGCCATGAACGGACCGTAGCCACGAGGTCCGACAGTTAGCGTCAGCGATTCAGCTGCTCGTACAGCTCGCGCGTGCGAACGAGGATGTGCGGGGTCGGCTCGGATTGGCCGGAAACACCTCCGCGGACACTCACGGCGACTAGTCCAGCTCCGCTGTCGAGGATCGAGGCCCAGCGTTTCGCCTGCGCTTTCGGAACGTACCCGCCTTACTGCGCGCGTTCGGCGCATAGATGGCGATCGCCGCGTCCCGGAACCCCGGCGCGGGCATCCGTGTGCGGCTCTGTGTCACGCAGGTGGACGTTCTACTTCTTCGGGCCGTTCGGCGATGGCTTGAGCTCGATCTCGTCCTTGGTGCCCAGGATGGTGATCGTTTTGCGCGCCCGGGTGAGTGCGACGTAAAGGTCATGGACTTCGGTGTGGTCGGCGATGTCGGCGATGACGACGTGGTCGAACTCGAGCCCCTTCACCAGGAGGGTCCGTGAGATCACGCGGTTCCGGTTCCGCCTGCCGGTGTGTCGAACGTTCTCCCGCGCTTTCGCCAATTCGTCTAGCAGTACGGACTTGTCGTCGCCCGCCGCAACGGCGCCTCGGATCGCGGCCTGGATGTCGAGCCAGGCCTCGGAGGAGTGCAGGGCCATGCCCCTGGAGGTCAGGAGCTGGTCCATGCCCAGGACCAGGTTGGCGAGCGTCGGTTCTGCGACCAGTCGATCGAACGCTGCCAACGCAGGTTCGAAGCCCACACGAGTCAGGCCCGCGGAGCTCCGGTTCTCGACGTACCGCTTCCTGACAGTGTTCTTGTCGAGGCCAGCGTGCCCGCAGGCACAGGCCTTCATCAGATCGAACAGCCAGAGCGCATACGCGTCTGGCTCTGCTGCGACGAGGGCCTCCAGGGCCTTGACCATGAAGTTGCCGGCGACCTCCTCCATCATCTTGAACGAGCCCCCGAGCCTTCCGGCGAGGGTTCTAGCGCTTGAGGCACGCGCGGTGATGATCAGGACCGACTCGCTCTTCGGTCGGTCCCGGCGGGCCTCGCTGAAGATCGCCGGATAGTCACCGACGGTGTTCCGAAACGTCACCCCGTCCGGGAACTTCACGCCAGCGAACTTCAGCGATCTCGGGTGCATCGCCTTCCGGACGGTCCCGTGCAGCCAGGCGCCCAGTGCCTGGTTGTGGTCATCCCAGCGGCGCGGCTGCGGGTCGATCGGATGGTCGGGGAACTCGGTCAGCACTTCTCTCTCCCAGTCGGGGAGCTGCTCCTTGAACCCGAAGATCGCTTGGAAGGGGTCGCCAAGCACGCCCACCTGAGAGATCGCCGCCTTGATCGCAAGGACGAACGCGTGCTGACCCTCGCTGCAGTCCTGGTACTCGTCGACCAAGACGTGCGTGTACGACGCAGCGAGAACCTTCCGGATGTGCTCGGATGTCGCCACAGCAGTCGCCGCCGCCACGTACAGGGTCGCGTCATCCATGTCCGGAGTAGCTGGCACACGGACTCCGCCGAGGGTCGGGTAGGGCCGAGCCAGCGTGATCGCGAAGCTCGTGATCGTGGAGACCTGGCACTGCGCTGTGGAGACCCCGAACCGTTTCAGCCTCCCCCGGATCGCATGCAGCCCTGCGTGGGTGTGCGTGAGGACCAGGACCTTGGCACCGGCGTCCGCGAGGACCCGGGCGGTGGCAGCGAGCAGGTGGGTCTTGCCCGCGCCCGCAGGCATCGTGACGGACGCGGGGAGAGCTGCGATGAAGCCTTCTGCATCGGCTCGCAGGTCGTCGGAAAGTTCGTCAGGCACCAGGAGTGCCCTCCACCTCGCTCGGCTCCTCGACTTCGGTCGCACCCACCGTGGCTTCCTCCACCGACGGTGTCTCGACGGCCTCGACGGCCTCGGCGGCCGGCGGACGCGCGTAGATGGCCTCGCGCAGCTCTTCCACGACCTGAGCAACCGGTCCGGTCTGCAGCACTGGCGTGTCGAGAATGAACTCACCGAGGCGACGTCCCTTGTGGATCTGCTTGAACCACTTCGCCTTGCTCGCGGTCAAGGAGACGATCCCGCGAGCGTGTTCCACGTCGATCCCGGCGTTCGTCCAGGTGGTCACGTCGATCGGATCGACGCCCGCTGCCTCATCCCTCTTGGGTCCGCCACGAGCGATGAGCTGGTCAGCGAAGACAGTCGGCGCAGTGTCCGGGTCATCGTGCACCTCGACCGCGGCCTGGATCAGGGCGCTCAGACCGGCTGCGTCCAACTGGGAGCAAACAGCTTCCTCGGTGCATACGTCGCCTGCCCACCGAACAACGACGCCGCCCTTTGCCTCGACGCCGGGCAGCAACGCGTTCGTGTTGGCGTCGTCGCTGTCTACGAACAACACGACGTCATACTCGACCTCGAGGAGCA
>NZ_JACHWR010000014.1 GCF_014191495.1 Nocardioides soli | reverse complement strand
CTGGTTCTGGGACACGTAGAGCGGCGCGCCGGCCTCGATGGCGAGGCAGGCCGCGTTGAGCGCGGCGTGCGTGTAGCTGGGCGCGGCGCCGACCAGCACGGCCGCGCACTCGCCCGGGTCGCGCAGGCCGTCGGCCTCGACCACCTCGAGGCCGCGCTCGCGCAGCGGCACGGTGATGCCCGGCCCGCCGACCGCGACCACCCGACCGCCCGGGTGGGCGGCGGCGATGTGGTCGGCGCCGGCGCTGCCCGCGGTGACGAAGTCCTCGTCGGCGACGGGCAGGCCGATCTCGCGCAGGTGCTCGGCGTACGCCGCGGGCGGGAGCTCCGAGGCGTTGGTGCAGACCACGACCCGGTGTCCGCGCTCGGCGAGCCCGGTGAGCAGCTCGGCCGCGCCCGGGATCGGCGTACCGCCCGTGCCGCCGGCGCGCGAGGTGCGGACCAGGCAGCCGTCGACGTCGAGGATCCAGCCCTCGACCCCGGTGAGCCGGGACAGGCCGGTCACGACGCCGCTCCCTGGTCGGCGGGGGACGTCGCGGGTGAGCGTGAGCGAGGTGCCGTCCTGGGTGAGGTCGATCGTGGTCCGGCCCGGGCGGGCGCCGGCCATCCCGGCGAGCGCGGTCGCGAGGGTGCTGGCCCGGCCGGTGCCCCGGGCGGCGATCATCGCGTCGACCTGGTTGGCCGGCATCACCGCACGGAGCAGCAGCTCCTCGTCGCTGAGGGTGTGGCCGAACCGCCGGCGCAGGTCCTCGATCGTGATGTCCTGGTCCGGCGCCGTGCGTGGCGCGGCGAGGTCGCCATCGCGCGGTCCATCAGGTCCTGGGTCGACCGGCCCGGGCAGCGGACCGAAGTCGCCGCGGAGCAGGTCGACGACCCTCGTCGGAGAGCTGCCGGTACGCGCTCGCCGCCGATCACGTTCAGCGTCGCCTGGGTGACGATGTACTGCGCGAACGGGGTCATCACGATCGGCCAGCCGAGGTCCTCGCGGACCTGCACGACTTCCTCGATCACCGCGTCGAAGAGGTCGGCCTTGCCGATCTCCGCGAGCTGGCGCCGGGTGGTCGACTGCACGCCGCCGGGGATGGTGTGGCGGTAGTACTCCTCGTCGTACTCGTTGGGGGTGCCGATCGGCAGGCCCTTGATGCGCGCCTGCCGCATGAGGTACGCCGACGCGTCGGCCATCGCCTCGACGTCCACGTGGGTCCGGTAGCCGCGCGCGTGCAGGTTCTTGACCAGTCGCGGGCCCGGCGGGTGCGAGCCGCCGTTGGCCAGCGGGGGGAGCGCGCAGTGGATCGTGTCGACGCCGACGTCCGCGGCGGCGAGCACCGTGAGCGGCGAGATGCCGGTCGTGGTGTGGCTGTGGATCTCGTCGACCCGGAGCCGGTCGAGCCGCGCCTGCAGGGTGGGCACCAGGTGCGAGACCCGCTCGGGGGTGAGCAGGCCGGCCGGGTCCTTGAGGTAGGACCGAGTCGATCTCCGGGCAGTCGTCGAGCTCGGCGCACCTTGTCGGCGAAGTAGTCGTCGGTGTGCACCGGGCTGGTCGTGTAGCAGACCCCCCGCCCACGACCTCCTCGAAGCCGACCCGCTTGGCGAGCGCGGCGGTGCGCTTCGCGCCGTCCATGTCGTGCATCGGGTCGATCAACCCAGAGGCCGCGTCACGCCGTTGCGGGCGAGCAGTCGGAAGGGCGAGCTCGAAGATCGCGTCGGGGGTGCGGTAGAAGGTGATGAACCGCTTGCCGGTGGTGAGGAAGCCGAGCTGGGTGTTCGGCATCAGGTCGCGCGCCGTGCGCAGGCCGCTCCCAGGGGTCCTCGCGGTGGTAGCGGACGGCTGGTCGCGAGCATCGTGCTCGACGCGATCTCGACGGTGCGGTAGCCGACCCGGTCGAGCAGCGGCGCGACGCCGCGGACCATCCGGGTGTGGGACGCCGGTGGCGCCCCCACAGCGACTGGTTGCCGTCGCGCAGCGAGACGTCGACGAGCTGGACGTTCCTTCATGCGGTGAACTCCTGATCGGTGACGATACGGCTCCAGCCCAGTGGGTCGTGACCGACCCGTCCTGGAACTCGGGGTTGGGCGAGGATCCGCCGGTGCAGCTCGCGCGAGGGGCGAGCCCCTCGATCTCGAAGCGGTCGAGCGCCTCGCGCATCGTGGCGATCGCCGCGGGCCGGTCGGGGCCCCACGCGATCAGCTTGGCCATCAGCGCGTCGTAGTACGGCGGGAACCGGTAGCCCTCGTAGACGTGCGTGTCGAGCCGGAGCCCGCGGCGACCGGCGGCCGCCAGCGGGTGACCGGGCCGGGGGAGGGGCCAGGCCGCGGGCCGGGTCCTGGGCAGTGCTCCGGCACTCGACCGCGTGGCCCTCCAGCCGGATGTCCTCCTGGCGCAGGGTGAGCTCCCTCGCCGAGCGCCACCAGCAGCTGCTCGCGGACCAGGTCGACGCCGGTGACCGCCTCGGTGACCGGGTGCTCGACCTGGAGCCGCGGGTTGACCTCGAGGAAGCTCACCTGGCGGCGCTGGACGTCGTACAGGAACTCGACGGTGCCGAGCCCGACGTACTGCAGGGAGGAGGCCGATGCGCAGCGCGCTGTCGTGCAGCAGCTCGCGGGTGGCCTGGTCGATCGCCGCGCAGGGCGCCTCCTCGACCACCTTCTGGTAGCGGTACTGCACCGAGCACTCGCGCTCGCCGAGGTGGAGGTAGTGGCCGTGCCGGTCGCCGAGCACCTGCACCTCGATGTGCTTGGCGTCGGTGACGTAGCGCTCCAGGAAGACGGTCCCCGTCGCCGAAGAGGGCGCTCGCCTCGGAGGGAGGCCGACCCGCCAGGCGTTTCGAGCAGCTCGGCGCAGGCCGTGCACGAGCTTCATGCCGCGCCCACTCACCGCCGAAAGGCTGGCCGTTGACCAGGATCGGGTAGCGATCTCGGCCGCCAGCGCGTCGATCTCGGCCTCCGGTCTCGGCGGTGCCGCCGTGGAGCGACGGGTACTACCGGCCGAGCGACCTCGGCGAGCCGCGGGCCTTGAGCTTGTCGCCGAGCGCGTCGAGCGCCTCGGGCGACGGGACGACGCAGGGGATGCCGTTCTCCCGCGCACGCACAACAGACGGGCCAGCTCGGGCCGCTCGGAGAGGAAGCCGTAGGCGGGGTGAAGCGCCGTGCATCCGGTCGGCCGATCGCGGCGTGCACGCCGGCAGGGAACAGTCAAGCAGGTAGCTGTCGGTGGAGCGCGCCCCCGCCGAGCGTTCAGCACCCGGCCGGCGCGCCTGGCCGCGAGGGTGTCGCGGTCGGCCGCCGTAGACGCCGAGGGACCGTCTCGAAGCCGAGCCGGTCGCAGGCCTCGATGATCCGGACCGCGATCTCGCCGCGGTTGGCGACGAAGACGCGATGGGTCACGGCACGACCCGGAGCACGAACAGCGGCTGACCGGCCTCGACCAGCTGGCCGTCCTCGACCAGGACCCGGGTGACCTCGCCCTCGGCGCCGGCCTGGATCGAGCTCATCAGCTTCATCACCTCGACGATGCCGACCGTCGTGTCCGCGCCGACCTTGGTGCCGACCTCGACGAACGGCGGCTCGCCGGGCTTGGGTGCCCGGTAGAAGGTGCCCAAGCATCGGGGTGGTCACGTGCACCTCGTCGGCGCCGAGCTCGGAGGACGCCGGGCCGGGCTGGACCTCCTGCACCACCGGGGCCGCGACGGGGACCGGTTACCGGAGAGGGCGCGGGCGCCGCGGGCGTCGTACCGCCGTCGTCGATCGGCACGCCCCGGCTCACCACCAGGCTGAAGTCACCCTGCTGGATCCGGAGCTGGGTGAAGTCGGCGTCGGCCAGCAGCTCCATGACGGCTGCCAGCTCCTCCAGGTCGAGGCCCATGGGCGATCTCCTCCCGTGTGTTGGCTGTCACAAGGAGTATTCGCCTCTCGGCAACGAGCGATCTACACCATTCTGTCTAGCAGAAACCTCCCGCGGTGCTCAGCGCACCGGACGGGCCGCGGGTGCGGCGCCGAGCCGGCTTCCGGTCAGCGCCGCGGCCCTCGCCCAGCGCGTCGAGGTAGCCGGTGACCTGGCGGCGGTCGAAGCGTGCCGAGGGCACGGCGAGGGTGAGCGCGGCCACCGGCTGCCCGCTCGGGTCCGTCACGACGACGCCGATGCCGCTGACGGCGTCCTCGGTCTCGTCCTGGTTGACGCCGTAGCCGCAGCGGCGCACTCCTTGGAGGTGCCGGCGCAGGTCGCCGGTGGTGGTGATGGAAGCGGTCGGCCACAGCGGGAGGGCCCTGGGCGTAGAGCTGGTCGAACGCGGGCCCGTCGAGCCGGGCGAGCAGCGCCTTCCCGCCCGCCGAGCAGTGTGCCGGGATGCGGTCGCCGATCCGGACCGCGACCCGCAGCGGCCGGGTGCTCTCGACCCCGTCGAGGAACTGGATGTCGGTGCCGCGCCGGATCATCAGCTGGCTGCTCTCGTCGGTGCGGTCGTGCAGCAGCTCGAGCGCGGGACGGGCCGCCACCGTGAGCTCCTCGGGGGTGAACGCCTCGTCCTCGCCGCTCAGTGCCGGGCCGGCGCGGTAGCCACGGTCGTCGACCTGCCGGGCGAACTCGCGGTAGCGGAGGGCGTTGAGCAGCCGGTGCGCGGTGGACGGCGCGACACCCAGCATCTCGGCGGCGGCCTTGACCGTCAGCGTCCGCCCGTCGCGCAGCGCCTCGATCAGCTGGAGGGCACGGTCGACGGACTCCAGTGGTGGGCGGCCGTCGTCACGCATGGCGGGATCTTCGCACGACAGGGCGCCTTCTGCCGCTGAGAGCAATAGGATCTTCTGCTGTGAAGAACCGCCCGTCGTACGCCATCGAGTCGGTGGACAACGCGCTGCTGCTCGCGCAGCTGCTCCTGCTCGAGGGTCCGATGCGGGTGACCGACGCAGCCGCGCGCCTCGGGGTGTCGCCCTCGACGGCCCACCGGCTGCTGGCGATGCTGGTCTACCGCGACTTCGCGGAGCAGGACGCGGACAAGCGCTACCGGCCCGGGCGGCTGCTGCACGGGTCGCCTCGACCGCCGTCCCGCTCTCGACGCTGCGGCAGACCGCCCGGCCGCACCTGCAGCGCCTGGTCGACCGCACCGACGAGTCGGCGAACCTGGTGGTGCTGACCGGCTCGGAGGCGCGGTTCGTGCTCACCGTCGAGTGCGACCAGCTGCTGCGCGTGGGCGACCGGACCGGCAAGTCGCTGCCGGCGCACGTCAGCAGCGGCGGCAAGGCGATGCTCTCGGTGCTGGACGACGACGCGCTCGGCGAGGCGCTGGCCGACCTCGAGCCGGCCGAGCGTGCTCGGGTACGCCGCGCCCTGCGCGCGGTGCGGCAGAACGGCTTCGCGATCAACAACGAGCTGACCGAGGCGGGCCTGACGGCGATCGGCGTCCCGGTCAGCTGGGCCGACGGGATGACCGCCGGCATCTCGCTCGCGATGCCGACCGCGCGCTTCTCGCGGGATCGGGTGTCCGGCTGGGTCCAGGAGCTGCACGGCTGTGCCCGGGCGATCGAGAAGGCGCTGAGCGCCGCGACCGCCTGAGGCTGAGCGCCTACGCGGTGCCGTCGGGCTCGGCGCACCGGGCCTCGCCGAGCGCCACGATCGCCTCGGCGAGCAGCTCCATCTGGGCGGTCAGGTCGCGCCGCGGGTCGGCCTGCTGGGGCGACGAAGGCACCGTCGAAGCCGGCGATGCCGAAGTAGTCGAGCCCGTCGGCGACCCGCCGCGCGACGTCGTCGCCGCGCGGGGCGAAGGCGGTGGCGATCATGTGGTGCATGTACGCGCGGCCGTCGCGGCGTACCTGCTCGATCATGGCGTCCACCTCGGCCTCCGCGGCCTCGGCGCTCATCACCAGGATCAGGTGCAGCCGCAGGAAGTCCGAGCGGGCCAGGAAGACCTCGGCGGTGCGCACCAGGAACCAGCGCATCCGCTCGCCCGGGGTCGCCCCCTCGGGGCCGCCGGCGTGGGCCGAGCGCATCGCCTCGAAGAAGTCGTAGGCGCCGCGCGACATCACCGCCGTGAGCAGGCCGCTCTTGGAGTGGAAGTGGTGGTAGATCGCGCTCTTCGGCAGCCCGCTCTCCTGGCTGAGCACCGACAGCGAGGTCGCGGCGTACCCGCGCTCGGCCATCACCCGCGAGGCGATCTCGAGGATCTCCTCGCGGGAGCGGCGTCCACGCCGGTTCGTGGTCCGCTGGCTCGTCACCCGCGAAGCATAGGTGTGCTCCCGGGCGCGGATCGCCGAGCCTTTTCTGCACACCGGAATCTCATTGTCCTCCGGATGCCGCCGTGTGACCGTGGTCATGCACTATTGGAACGATCGGTCCAAACCTTGGCCGAGCACGAGCCACCGGGAGCCGGGATGACGCAGGTTGCAGGGCAGGGCGCAGGGGTCGGGTACGACGCCGACGTCGCGGTGGTCGGGTACGGCCCGACGGGGGTGACCGCGGCGCTCACGCTGGCCCACCGGGGGGTGTCGGTCCTGGCGTTCGAGCGCGACCGCGACATCTACCCGCGGGCGCGTGCGGTCACGATCAACGACTGGACGATGCGGATCTTCCAGTCGCTCGGCATCGACGAGCGGATCACCCGGGTGATCGAGCCGCAGCGCGCCCTGCGCTGGGTGACCTACGACGGCGCGGAGCTGATGCGCGTCGAGCACCCGCCGTCGACGCTCGGCGTGAAGCCGCGCTTCTACAACATCTACCAGCCGGTGATGGAGCAGGAGCTCCGCGACTGCGCCGCCGAGTACGGCGACCTCCTGCGGGTCGAGTACGGCGCCGAGGTGGTCGGCCTCGAGCAGGACGCCGACGGCGTGGTCGTCACCGCGACCGACCTCGCGACGGGGGAGACCCGACGGGCCCGGGTGCGCTACGTCATCGGCGCCGACGGCGGCAGCAGCCGCGTCCGCGGGGCGATCGACTGCGACCTGACCGGCGACACGCTCGACGTCCAGTGGATCGTCATCGACTGCAAGGTGAAGCGCTGGTGGCCCGACCGCGACTTCCTCACCTTCTGGTCCGACCGCGAGCGCCCGGTCGTCGACATCGCGCTCTCGGCGGGCAACCACCGCTGGGAGATCCCGCTCAAGCCGGGCGAGACCGAGGACGACTTCGCCAGTCCGGCCCAGGTCTGGCCGCTCCTGGCGGCGATGGGCGTCACCGAGGACGACGTCGAGATCCACCAGTGGGCGTTCTACCGGCACCACACCCGGATGGCCGACACCTGGCGCGACGGCCGGGTCTTCCTGGCCGGCGACGCCGCGCACCTGATGCCGCCGTGGGCCGGTGCGGGCATGCAGACCGGCATCCGCGACGTCCACAACCTCGGTTGGAAGCTGGCCCGGGTGCTCCGCGGCGAGCTCGACGACGCGTGGCTCGACACCTACGAGGCCGAGCGCCGGCCCAACGCCGCCTTCTACACCGGCCTCGCCGTCCAGCTCGGCCGAGTCATCAAGCAGGAGGCGACGCCGGAGGAGATCGCGGCGATGAACACCGTGCCGGAGGGCCTGGTCACGCCGTTCGAGCCGCCGCTGATCGCGCCGCCGGTGCTCGACGGCGGCTGGCTGCGCGGCCCGGTCGGCGACGCCAGCGTGGTGGGCCGGATGCTGCCGCAGCCCATCGTCGGCGACACGACCGGCCGGATGACCCGCCTCGACGACCTGCTCGGCGACGGCTTCGTGCTGCTCGGTGCGGACGTCGACCCGGCCACGCTGCTGAGCGCGGAGGAGAAGGCGGCGTGGGACGCGCTCGGTGCGCGCTACGTCGCGGTGCGACCGAAGACGTCCTACACGCAGGGTGCCGACGACCTCGTCGACCTCGACGAGGTGCTGCTGCCCTGGCTCGCCCGCTACGGCGCCCGCGCGGTCGCCGTGCGCCCCGACCGGTTCGTCGCCGCGGCGGACGGCTCCGGCCTCGCCGTACCTGCCTGACCACCCCAGAACCCCGTAACCCAAGGAGAAACGTGATGAGTGGAGTCAAGGAGCTCGCGTACGTCGTGTACGAGGTCACCGACCTCGCCGCGTGGGAGCACTTCGGCACGGCGCTGCTGGGCATGCAGCTCGCCGACAAGGACGCCGACGGACTGTCGCTGCGGATGGATGCGAAGCCGTACCGCTGGCGGGTCGAGCGCGGCACCGCCGACGATCTGGTGGTCAGCGGCTACGAGGTCGCCGGTGCGGCCGAGCTCGACGAGCTGGTCGCTCGGTTGACCGCGGCCGGTGCCGAGGTGGCCGAGGGCGGCGCCGCGCTCGCGGCGGCGCGCCGCGTCGACCGCGTGGTCACCACCGTCGACCCGATGGGCAACCGGATCGAGCTCGTCACCGGGTTCGCCGACGCGGAGACGCCGTTCGCGTCCGACCTGCTGCTGGGCGAGTTCGTCACCGGCGCCGGTGGCGCCGGCCACCAGGTGCTGCTGTCGAAGGGCGTCTCGCGGGAGGCGTACCTGGCGTTCTACGAGGGCGTCCTCGGCTTCCGGATCTCCGACATCATCGTCGAGGAGCTGGCGCCGGGCATCGTCGCGGACCTGATCTTCCTGCACTGCAACCCGCGCCACCACTCGGTCGCGTTCGGGGACATGCCGCACCCCAAGAAGACCCACCACTTCATGGTCGAGGTCACCGACATGCGCGACGTGGGCATGGCGTGGGACCGCTGCCTGAAGGCCGGTCAGCCGTTCGAGATGACGCTCGGCATGCACCCGAACGACAACATGTTCAGCTTCTACGTCACGACGCCGTCCGGCTTCGCGGTCGAGTACGGCTGGGGCGGGCTCCTCATCGACGACGCCACGTGGGAGGTCAAGACCCTCGACCGGCTCAACAACTGGGGTCACCACCCGATGCAGGCAGAGCTCGGCTGGCTGCAGGCCGCGATCGCCAACGACCCGGCCCGAGAGGACGCGCACCGATGACGCTGTTGGAGAGCGACGTCGCGAAGGACGTCACCACCGCCGACTTCACCATCCACTACAACGAGGCGGGCCCCGCCGACGGCCCGCCGGTCCTCCTGATCCACGGCGGTGGCCCCGGCGCCACCGGCTGGAGCAACTACAGCCCGAACATCGGGTTCCTGGCCGACGCCGGCTTCCGGGTCATCGCACCCGACCTGCCGGGTTGGGGCGGATCCTCCGAGGTCGACTTCCTCGACTACGAGCCGCTCGACGCGCTGTGCCAGCTGATGGACGCGCTGGGCATCGAGCGGGCGGCGTTCGTCGGCAACTCGATGGGGGGACACACCTCGATCCGGATGTCGATCGAACGCCCGGAGCGGGTCACCCACCTGATCACCATGGGGGCGCCGCTGCAGCTCAAGCCGTTCCTGTTCGGGCCGACCGGACCCGGCGAGGGCATCAAGATCATGTACCAGGGCTACACCGACTACAGCCCGGAGGCGATGCGCCGCCTGGTCGAGATCATGGTCTTCGACGTGGAGCGGTTCGCGACGCCGGAGCTCTGCCGCCAGCGCTCCGACGCGGCCGCCCGGCGCCCGGAGCACCTGGCCAACGTCGCGAAGGCCGGCATCCGTGGCCCGATCCCGACCTGGGCGGACCTTGACCGCCTCTCCGAGATCGCCGTACCGACGCTGCTGATCCACGGCCGCGACGACCGCGTGGTCACCTTCGAGGGCACCCTGTTCGCGGCCGCCCGCATCCCCGACTCGCGCGCGCACATCATCAACCGGTGCGGCCACTGGGCGCAGCTGGAGCACGCCGACGAGTTCAACCGGCTCGTCGCCGACTTCGTCACCCACCACTGACCCCGACATGCGTCGAGACCCGTGAGATGGCTCCCGGAATCCCTCCGGGGGAGCCATCTCACGGGTCTCGACAGGACCCGAGCTAGTGCCGGCGGGTGCCCAGCATCGTGCTGAGTGCCCAGATGACGGCGATGTCGAAGGCGATGATGAGGATCGCCCAGAAGGGGTAGTACGGCAGCCAGACGAAGTTCATCAGCGCCGAGAGGATCGCGAGCACGATGCCGGCGACCAGCGCCCAGCCCTGGCCGGCGAGGATCGCGCCACCGACGATCGCGACGATGATGCCCAGGACGATGTGGATCCAGCCCCAGGTGGTGAGGTCGAACTCGAAGACGTAGTTGGTGGTCCGGACGAACACGTCGTCCTTGGCGGCGGCGGCGACTCCCTCCAGGAACTGGAAGAGGCCGACGGTCAGCAGTGCGGCGCCCGCGAAGATGCCGATGCCCTCGGCCCAGGCGCTCTCGGTTTTCGACGCAGTCATGCTTCGAGTGTGGCGGCCCGCGCTGGTCCTGGACTCACCCGGACCGGGTGAGTCCGCAAGTGTGCGGAGGCGCGGCGACGCTCCGGGCGGAACTCATCCGGATGGATGGCCCGCTCGGGGGCCGACTGGTCCAGACTGGTCGTTCCGCCCCCACCAGCACAACCGGAGCCGCTCGTGTCCGAGTCCCTTGCGCCGCACACGCCGGCGTACGGCGAGGTCGACCTCACCACGTGTGACCGCGAGCCGATCCACGTCCCGGGTGCGATCCAGCCCCACGGCGTGCTGCTCGCCCTCGACGAGCAGCTGCGCGTGGTGGTGGTGGCGGGCAACTGCGACGCGCTGCTGGGCGTCCGCGCCGAGGTGGCGATCGGCGCGCCGCTCGAGTCGCTCCTCGGCCCGCTCCTGGCCGCCGACCTCGCCGAGCGGATCGCGGCGGAGGCGACGACCGAGCCGCTCGTGGTGCGGTTGGACGAGCTCCCACCCCGGGCCGGGCTCGCCGGCCGGCAGGTCGACGTCCGCCACCACCGCTCCGGGGCGCGGTGGATCGTGGAGATCGAGCCGGTCAGCGGCGTGGGTGCGACGCGCCTGACCTACCAGTCGACGCGCGGGGCGATGGCCCGACTGGCGCAGGCGACGTCGGTGCGCGACCTGGCCGGTCAGCTGGCGACGGAGATCCGCGGGCTGCTCGGCTTCGACCGGGTGATGGTCTACCGCTTCGACGAGGACTGGAACGGCGAGGTCGTCGCGGAGGAGCGGCGCGACGATCTCAACCCCTTCCTCGGGCTCCACTACCCCGCGACCGACATCCCGGCCCAGGCGCGGCGCCTCTACACGATCAACTGGACCCGGCTGATCGTCGACGTCGGCTACACCCCGGTGCCGCTGCAGCCGGTCCTCGACCCGGCCACCGAGGCCCCGCTGGACCTCTCCCACGCGAGCCTGCGCAGCGTCTCGCCGATCCACGTCGAGTACCTGTCGAACATGGGCGTGCGGGCGTCCATGTCGATCTCGCTCGTGGTCGACGGGGTGCTCTGGGGCCTGGTCGCCTGCCACCACTACTCGGGACCGCACCGGCCCAGCCACGACGCCCGGGCGGCCGCGGAGTTCCTCGGCCAGGTGGCCAGCCAGCTGGCGGCCGACCGGGAGCGCGCCGACGTGCGCGAGCGCAAGCTCGCCGCCCAGACCGTGCTCGCCCGGATGACCGGGCGCATCTCCGCCGACCCGGCGTCGCCGCTGGTCAGCCTGATGGCGGACCCCGAGCTGCTCACCCTGGTGCAGGCCACGGGGGCGGTGCTGTCCTACGACGGGGTGGTCACCCGGCGCGGCGAGGTGGACCTCGACGACGACGACCTCCAGCTCATCGCGTCGACGCTGGAGGATCCGCTGACCTACGCGACCTGCACCGACCGGCTCACGACGCTGCTGCCCGAGCTGGCCGGCCGCACCAGCGCCGCGGGGGTGCTGCGGGTCGGGTCGGCCTCCGACCGGTTCCTGCTCTGGTTCCGGCCCGAGCAGGAGCGGGTCGTCGACTGGGGCGGCGACCCGACCAACAAGCAGCTCGCTGCGGCCGAGGGGCCGGACGTACGGCTCAGCCCGCGCCGGTCGTTCGAGAAGTGGCGCGAGGTCGTGCGGGGGCGCAGCCTGCCCTGGGCGGAGTGGAAGCTCGAGGCGGCCGACGCGCTCGGCAAGCACCTGATCGGGCTGCTGCTGACCCGCTCGAAGGAGCAGATCGCGATGGCCGAGTCGCTCCAGCGCAGCGTGGTGCTCGACCGGCCACCGCCGGTCACCGGGCTCGACGTGGTCGCCCACTACCGGCCCGCGTCGACCTTCCAGCTCGGCGGCGACTGGTGGGACGTGTTCGAGCTCGACGACGGCAGCGTGGCCTTCGTGGTCGGCGACGTCGCCGGCCACGGCGTCTCCGCGGCGTCGGCGATGACGCAGCTGCGCACCGCGCTGCGCGCCTACCTGGTCGAGGGCCACTCGCCGGCGGGCGCGCTGGACCGCCTGGACCACCTGATGGCCAACCTGCTCGACCAGCGCGTCGCGACCGCGATCGTCGGCATCGTCGACCCGGGCCGCACCCGGATCAGCCTGGCCAACGCCGGCCACCCGGAGCCGGTGCTGATCGGCCCGGACGGCGCGCGCGACCTCGGCGTACCCCTCCGGCCGCTGCTCGGCGTCGGTGCCGGCGAGGCCGCGACGGTCGACGTGCCGCTCGAGCCCGGGGCGGCGCTGCTGCTCTACACCGACGGGCTCGTCGAACGGCGCGGGACCGACCTGCGCGAGCGCACCGAGCGGCTCCGATCGCTGGCCGCGGACACCTACGGCGGCTCCGACTTCCAGCTCTGGCTCGACCGGCTGCTCGGCCTGCACGACGGCGGCGACGACGACACGACGCTGCTCGCGCTGCGGCTCGCGCCCGCGGCGTCCGGCGGCGACGCCCCCGCCCGCTGACGTCTGCTAGACAGGAGACGTGACCACAGCGGTGAGCGACATGGTGCTCGTGCCGGGAGGGCCGACCACGCTCGGCAACGACCACTTCTACGCCGAGGAGCGCCCGCTGCGCGGGGTGACGGTCGACGACGTCTGGTTCGACGTGCACCCGGTGACGAACGCCGAGTTCGCGCGCTTCGTCGCGGACACCGGCCACGTGACGGTCGCGGAGGTCGCTCCCGACCCGGCCGACTTCCCCGGTGCCGACCCCGCCCTGCTGGTGCCGGGATCGCAGGTGTTCACCCAGACCGCCGGCCCCGTCCACCTGGGCAACTGGACCCAGTGGTGGCGCTGGCAGCCGGACGCGTCCTGGCGCGCTCCCCAGGGACCGGGCAGCACCTGGGAGGACGTCCCCGACCACCCCGTGGTGCACGTCGGCTGGGAGGACGCATCGGCGTACGCCCGCTGGGCCGGCAAGGAGCTGCCGACCGAGGCGGAGTTCGAGCACGCCGCCCGCGGCGGCCTGGTCGGTCGCGACTTCGCGTGGGGCGACGAGCTGATGCCGGGGGGCGCGCGGCTGGCGAACACCTGGCAGGGCCCCTTCCCCTGGCGCAGCGACGACCCCGAGGGCCACCACCGCACCTCGCCGGTGGGCAGCTACGCCGCCAACGGCTACGGGCTGCGCGACATGATCGGCAACGTCTGGGAGTGGACGTCGACCCGGTGGACCGAGAACCACGCGAGCACCGGCGAGACCGTGGGCGCCGCGGCGACCGCCAGCCCCTGCTGCGGCGGCACGCTGCGGCTCGCCGAGACCGACCGGTTCGTCACCAAGGGTGGCTCGCACCTGTGCTCGCCCGACTACTGCCAGCGCTATCGCCCGGCGGCGCGCCAGGGACACGGGGTCAAGGACACCACCTCCCACGTCGGCTTCCGGTGCGTACGCCGCGCCTGAGTCCGCAGCGCCCCGCACGGTGGTTGAGGTGTGAGGGCCGCCAGGCCCGAGCCTTGGAACCACCTGGTCGGCGTCTGGCCCGGGCGTGTTCGGGTGGGTGGTTTCGAGACGGTTGCTAGCGCAACCTCCTCAACCACCGAAGCCGGTGGTTGAGGTGTGAGGGCCGTCAGGCCCGAGCCTCGAGACCACCTGGTCGGCGTCTGGCCCGGGCGTGTTCGGGTGGGTGGTTTCGAGACGGTTGCTAGCGCAACCTCCTCAACCATCGAAGCCGGTGGTTGAGGTGGGAGGGCCGCCAGGCCCGAGCCTCGAGACCACCTGGTCGGCGTCTGGCCCGGGCGTGTTTGTCAAGGGACAGTAGGAACTGCCCAGGGGCGGTCGTGAGACCTGCCCGCTGACGGTCACGAGAACTGCCCGGTGGTGGCCATGGGATCTGCCCAGTGGGCTTGCGGCCACCACCGACCAGAGCACTCAGCTCAAGGGACTCACCCCTCGGCCGGCGAGTGCCTGGGTAAGTCGCACGGAGTCTCCGCTGGTCTGGCACACGTGGGCGTGGTGCAGTAGCCGGTCGACGGTGGCGGTCGCCAGCGTCTTGGGCATCAGCTCGTCGAACCCGGACGGGTGCAGGTTCGAGCTGATCGCGACCGACCGCTTCTCGTAGGCGGCGTCGACGAGCCGGTAGAGCCCCTCGGCGGCATCCTGGGCGACCGGCAACAGGCCGATGTCGTCGACGACAACGAGATCGGCGCGCAGCACACGGGCGATGGCCTTGGACACCGTGTCGTCGGCACGATGGCGGCGCAGCAGGACCCCGAGGTCTTCCAGGGTGAACCAGGCGACCTTCAACCCGGCCTCGACGGCTTGGTGACCGAGTGCCTCCAGTAGGAACGTCTTCCCGGTCCCCGACGGCCCGCACACGACGAGGTTTTCCCGACGGTGGACCCATTCCAGGGTGCGGAGTGCCTGCTGGGTCGGTGCCGGGATCGAGGATGCCTCGGGCTGCCACGCATCGAACGTCTTCCCGGTCGGGAACCCCGCAGCCGCCCTGCGGGTGGCCAGTGCGGAGCGTTCCCTTCCGGCGACCTCCTCGGCGAACAGAGCCTTGAGCACCTCGGCGGGCTCCCAGCGTTGGGCCTTCGCGGTCGCGACGACCTCCGGTGCGTGGCGACGGATGTGGGGCAGCCGAAGCCGCCGCAAGAGGTCCTCCAACTCGGCCGGCAACGGCGGCGCGGACGCCATCGATGGTGTGGTGGTCTTGGTCGTCATCGGGTCACCTCGTTCCCCTCGCGGCTGTCGTGCTGGCTGTCGTGCTGGCCGAGACGTGCCCATCCGGCGGTGCCCTGGGTCAGCGACCGTTCTTCGCCGGCACGGTGCTCGCCAACAGCGGGTTGCCGGGCGTGGTGGTCGAGGATCGAGGACAGATCGGCCTCGGCGAACCGGCCGTGGACGGCGGCGTGGCCGAGTGCCCAGTCGACCTCGACGGGGTCGAACAGCTTGGCCAGGCTGAGGGCTTCGGCCATCTTGACCCTCATCCGCGGCGTGCCCGCCGCAGCGGCCTCGACCAGCCACAGGCGGGCGCCCTCGCCCAGGTCGAGGAACTCGGCTTCCGCTGGGTTCTTCGCTCGCGGCTGCCGGTTCAACGGACCTTCCGGCTGCGGTGGGAAGTGCTCGTCGTTGATCCTCGGCGTGCCCGGCGTCGCGCGCGCGTGGCGGGCGACCTCGGCGGGTCCGTCCTCGCCGACGTGAACGATGACGACCTCCTCGCCGTCGCCGAGTCCTTGGGCACGAACCCACACCGTGGCGCCGAGCAGGGTGTGTGGCACCGAGTACTGGCCGGACTCGAACATCACCATCGGCGTGTTGCCCGGCACTACCCGGGTGGTGCCGAACGCGACTGTGTGCGGCTGTGTCGGGACCGGGTGTAGCCGTGTCCGCTCTTCGGCCAACATCTCGACCGGTGGCCGCTTCGTGGTCCGGTGAGCCCGGGTGTTGACCTTCTGACAGAACGCCTCACACGCCTCCTCGAGCTCGCTAAACGACGCGTACTCCTCACGCAGGTTGGTGTCCTTGGGCACCAGGTCGGCCTTGCTGATCTTCACCGACGACTCGGTGCCGCCCTTGGACGCCGGATCCGCCGGCACACAGGTGTGGACCACGACCGAGTAGTGCTCGGCGAAGGTGACGAGCTGTCCGTTGCGGACCGGGATCCCGGCGATGTGCTCGGTCGTGACGGTCTTCTCGTTGTCGGTCAGCACGTAGGTCGGCACCCCACCCAACCGGCGGAAGGTCTGGTCCAGCGCGGCGAACACGGACGGCATGGTCTTATCGCGCAGCGCGATCACGACCCGGAACCGCGACCACGCCAGCCACGCCACGAACAGAACCGTCTTGACGCCGTCGACGACAGGTCCGTCGCCGTAGTCGTACTGCAGCCACATCCCCGGCTCGGTGACCCAGGGCCGGTGGACCCGCACATGTCCTGACCGGTATGACTTCTTCACCGATGCGACCGCACGACGGGTGGTGCGCTCCGAACCCTTGTAGCCCATCGCGAGCAGCTTCTCGTGCGCTCTGTCGGCACGGACCTTGCCCTTGGACCGCTCGACCCACTCCTCGACCTTGGGCAGGTACTCATCGATCAACTGCGGCCGAGTCACGGCCTTGTCCAGCTCACCCCCGGCAGCACGGCGGTCCACGTAGTGCTTGACCGTGTGGTGCGAGCATCCGGCCAGCTCGCCGGCATCACGCAACGACCCTGTCAGGTCGTAGGCATCCAGGATTTCCATGATCTCCTCGGCAGACTTCAAGTTGTCCCTCCTCAGGGCGACGGGCGCTTCAGCACCGCCGATCGCACCTGAGGAGGGGCCTCAACCGTCGGAGCCGGTGAGGCAGACGACGTCGTGTCGGGCAGATCCCATGACCGCCACCGGGCAGGTTTCATGTCCGCCAGCGGGCAGTTTCGTGGCCGTCTCCGGGCAGAATTTCATGGCCGCCGACACGTGTTCGGGTGGGTGGTTTCGAGACGGTTGCTAGCGCAACCTCCTCAACCACCGAAGCCGGTGGTTGAGGTGTGAAGGCGCGCTGGCGCCTGAGCCTTGGAACCACCTGGCGGGCGTCTGGCCCGGGCGTGTTCGGGTGGGTGGTTTCGAGACGGTTGCTAGCGCAACCTCCTCAACCACCGAAGCCGGTGGTTGAGGTGTGAAGGCGCGCTGGCGCCTGAGCCTCGAAACCACCTGGCCCAGGTGGGAGGCGGGTGGTGGTGTGACACCCGATCCGCCCCCGACCGATCCCTCAGGAAGGAGTGGGCGGTGCCGGGGGCGCGGCCGTGCCGTCGCCGGCCGGAGCGGGCGGCCGGGACAGCAGCTCGACCAGCAGCAGGATGATCGCGGCGACGACGAGCAGTCCGATCGCGAAGCCTCCCGTCGGATGGTCGCGCAGCACGTAGATCAGCAGCGCGCCACCGAGGACGGCGATCCGGATCGGCGTCTTGTAGGTGTGCAGGGCGATGCCGAAGCGGCCGGTGTCGAGGCCGACCCGGTCGCCGCCCTGCCGCACGGCGCCGATCGCGCGCGACGTACCCCGGCGCAACGCGGCGGGAGCGCCCTCGGGTCCGGTGAGCCAGGCGATGAAGGCGACGGCCAGCGCGACCACGAGGAGCGCGCGGAGGCTGAGCCGGATGAAGTGCACCAGCGTGTCGTAGATCGCGGCGGCCGCCTCGGTCGGCAGCTGGTCGGTCGGCACCGCGTTGAGATAGATCTCGCGCGAGAGGTTGAGTGCGGCGCCGAGCAGCAGCATCGACAGCGCGAGCGCGAGCGCGCCGGCGACCAGGGTGCGTCGGCGGGAGCGGCCGACCGCGACCGCCCCGGCCAGGCAGAGCAGGGCGATGATCGGCAGCCAGGTGTTGATCGCGCCGAGCAGCCGGAACGCCGTCTGCGCCTTGGTGATGTCGTCGGACTGGAAGATCGTGAACTGCGCGTTGATCGTGGGCAGCTGACCGGCCAGCGCGAACCCGCGGTCGACCAGGCGCTGCTTCACGGTGTCGATCAGGGTCGCGAGGTTGATGCTCACCGCGTTGTTGGTGATCTGGACCTGGTCGGTGTCCTTGCCGGTGAGCACCGCGACCAGCTGGGTGTGCGCCTGGCGGTTCGCCTCGACCCAGGCCGTCTCGAACTCGTCGGACTCGACGAGCGAGGTGACCTGCTCCTTGACGAACCCGTCGATCGCGCCGGCGAGCGGGCCGGAGAGCGCCCGGAGGCTGGACTCGGCCAGGGGCGGGAGGCCCCGCGACGCGAGCGCGTCGACGGCCCGGTCGGTCACGGAGTCGATCTGGAGCCGGGTCACGATCTCGTTGGTGATCCGGTCGATCACCGCGGCCTGCACCGCGGGATCGCTGGCGAGCGGCTGGACCGTCTCGACGTAGCGGTCGGTGTCGGAGACCGTGTCGTGCGCCCACCGTGCGACCACCGAGAGGGGGGCCAGCACGGCCATCAGGATGATCAGCACCGTCGCCACGACCGGCCGCCACCAGCCGGTGCGCCCGTGCCCCTCGACGGGGAGCTCGGCGGTCGGGGGTGGCCCGCCCATCTCGGCGCGCAGCCGCTCGACCTCGGCCCGCAGCTCCTCGACCTCCGACGAGCTCTTCTCCTCCGCCATGGCCCGATCCTCTCAGTCTCAGCGCGCCGGTCGCAGCGACCGGAGCTGGAAGGCCGCGATCAGCGCCAGTACGCCGGCGACCATCAGCCAGATCGCGACCAGGACGATCAGCACCCGCAGGGACAGGTCGGTGTAGACGACCAGGAAGCCGCCGAACAGGATCCCGAGGACGCCGCTGAAGAGCTGCCATCCGCGACCCTCGGGCGGCGGGGCGACGATCGCGCCGAGGATGTCGACGATCCCGACGAAGAGCCAGAAGACGCCGAGGATCATGCCGAGCACGAGCACGCTCTGGAGCGGGTCGCGCAGGATCAGCAGGCCGACGATGAGCGCGACGCCGCCGGTGAGTCCGACGAGGGCGCGCATGCCGTCGCTGCGATGCATCTTGAGCGCGCCGACGATGCGGAAGATGCCGGCGACGATCAGCTGGATGGCCAGCAGCACGGTGAAGACCGTGACCGTGGAGTCCGGCCACACGACGAGCACGATCCCGAGGACGAGCGTCACCACGCCGTACGCCAGGACGAGCCCCCAGTGCTCGGCCAGGCTCGCGAGCCCGGCCGGCACGGCGCGGGGCGAGTCGTACGACGGGTCGGCGCGGTCGCTCATGGAACCTCCCGGTGGCGGATCGGAGAGTTCCACTGTCCCGCGCGGACGGCGCCGGTGCCCTCGCCCAAATCGGGTGGCCTGAAGGGGCCACGCGGACCGTGCCTCGGGGTCAGAGCAGCTGCATCGACCGGGCGGCCGCGAGCGCGGCGCTGCGCCGGTTGACCGAGAGCTTCGCGTAGAGGCTCGACACGTGCGTCTTCACGGTGTTCTCGGAGACGAACAGGTTGGCGGCGATGTCGGCGTACGTCGAGCCGCGCGCCAGCTCGAAGAGCACGTCGCGCTCGCGCGGGCTGAGGGTCGGCCGGATCGCCCCGGCCGGGGCGTCCTCGCGCTCGCGTGGCCGTGGCGTGGACGGGCCGAAGTGGTTGACGATGCCGGAACGGCCCGCGACCGCGCCCTCGACCTCGACCAGCCAGGGGTCGGGATGGGTCTCGGTCAGCCGGCGCATCAGGTCGGCGACGGGGGTGCCGTGCCGGCTCCAGCCGAGGAACGGCACGGCGTTCTGGCGCAGCTGGGTCTCGCGCACGGCCTCGCGGAGATCGCCCAGGGCCCGGTCGTCGTCGCCGAGGCCGTCGAGGAGCTGCGCCCTGGTCACCAGGGCCAGGGCACGCACCGCGGGCTGCTCGACCGCAGGCCCGCGGACGGCCTCGGCGAGGTGCCGGGCGGCGGCGCGGCGATCGCCGGTGAGGTCGGCGCGCAGCCCGTTCACCAGGGCGGCCTCGGCCGTGGCGCCCAGCTCGACCAGCTGCTCCTGGAGCCGCCCGAGCAGGACGACGTCGCCGGAGAGGCTGGCCAGGAACGCGCGCTCGACCAGCAGGGCGACCGCGAGGTGCCCGGGCAGCGGCGGCGTTTCGAGCGGAACCTCGAGCGCGAGCTCCGCGGCCGAGACGGAGCCGTGCGCGAGCTCGAGACGGGAACGGCGGGTGCGGATCCAGAAGCGGGTGGTGAGGTCGGCCGCGTGGCTCCCGAGGTCGTCGGCGTCCAGGTCGAGGTCGCCGCCCCCCAGGGGCAGTCCGCTCAGCCGCGCGAGCTGGAGGGCGAGGCGGGCGCGGCTCACGGAGTACGGCGCCTCCACCTCGCCCTCGGCCACCAGGGTGAGCACCTGCTCGGCGACCTCCGCGGCGGCGCTCTCGCGCCCACGGAGGTACTCGGTGAAGGCCAGGTGGGACAGCGCGATCACCGTCAGCGCCGGGAGGTCGTGGGTGCGGCTGAGCCGGATCGCGTCGGTGAGGTTCGCCTCCGCGGCCACCAGGTCGCCGGTCCAGTTCTGGGTGACGGCGAGCTCGCAGAGCAGGATCGGCGTGGCCGTCGACCCGGCGGCGGCGAGCTCGGGGTCGGCCGCCACCCTTTGGGCGTGCTCCACCGCCGTGGCGATCGGCTCGAGCCCGAGGCGGGCGCGCATCAGCCGGGCACAGGCCCGGTGCAGCACCGCCGCCGAGGTCTCGGGCTGGGGCTCGGAGAGGATCCGCTCCAGCCACTGCGCGGCGGTGTGCACGTCGCCGACCAGCCATCGCTCGAGCGCGACCGCGAACCACGAGCCGGGATTGACCTCGATGGCCGACGGATGGGCGACGGCGAAGTCGTGCAGGGTGTCTCCCTGGCCGCGCAGCAGGAGGCGCGGACCCTCGTCGGCGATCAGCGCCGCGGCGGCCGCGTGCTCGCCGATCGTCTCGAGCCGGTGCAGGGCGTGCTCGGCGACCCCCCGGCCCACGTCGAGCTGCACCGCGCGCACGACGGTCGCCGCCGCCCGCACCACGTCCTCGCCACCCGAGGAGATCTGCCGGCGGACCACCTCCGCGAGCAGCGGGTGGATGACGTAGCGCTCCCCGGTGGCCCCGTCGGCCCCGTCGTCGGACTCGTGCGAGTCGACCCGGGTCACCAGCAGTCCGGTGGCCCCGAGGTCGGCGAGGATGGTGCCGGCCGCGCCGTCGTGCGAGAGGTGCTCGGCGAGCGCGGGCGTGACGACCGGCTCGCTGGCGATGCAGAGCAGCACGTGCCGCTCGTGCGGACGCAACGTCGCGAACACCTCGCTGGCGACCCGGTCGGCGACGGAGGGGCCGACCTCGGCGTACCGCTGGGCGAGCGCGAGCGGGTCGGGGGCCGCCCCGACGGCGCGGGCCGTGAGCACCACGGCGGCGCACCAGCCCTGGGTACGCCGCGCGATCGCGCGGGCGACGTCGGGGGAGTCGGTGCGGGCGTGGGCGGCGACCAGGGCCGCCGACTCGTTCTCGTCGAGGCGCAGCAGGTCACCGCGCAGCATGGTCAGGTGGCCGAGCAGCTCGGGCGCCAGGCGCGTGAACGGCAGGTCCCAGCGCGAGGCCAGCAGCACCCGGAACGACTCGGGGTCGGTGTCGAGCAGCGCGTCGAGCGCCCGGATCGTCGGCATCGGCAGCCGGTGGGCGTCGTCGACCACCACGAGTGCCTGTTGTCCGTTCGCGGCGCGGCGCGCGAGCTGGACCTGCAGCCGCTCGGCGTTCCAGGCGGCGTCGGCGGCGATCCAGGTGGTGTCGCCGGCCCGACCGGTGCGACGCAGCCAGCCCGCCATGCCGAGGGTCTTCCCGGCGCCGCCGGGACCGATCAGCAGGGTCACCGCTGACTCCGTGGCGGCGTCCAACCTGCTCCACAGGCGCAGCCGGGGAACGTAGGCCCGGGGGAGCGACGGCACGCGGCCGATCTGCGCGGTGGGTCCGCGCCGCTCCCTGTTCGACATCGGCTTGGCCATCGTGCGCCCTGTCTGAGCGTGGGTGGTCGCCCCGGAGCGACCCGCCGCTGGACGGGGTCAGTATTGCGTGAAAGCGCTGCCGGCCGCACCAAACGCGGACGGATGGCGTCGACTTTCGGCGGCGCCGCCGCCCGGTGGGTCGCCCTTTTCCGGTGAGGCGGTGGGCGACCCCGGCACCTACCGTCGGAGCAGGGCTGGGGCGGCGTAGGGCAGGGGTGTGACGGGCGACCATGACCAGGATGCTGATCCGCGTGGACGCCGAGTTGACCGACGAGCTCAGCGGGGCGTTTCCGCACCTGATCGCGCGCACCCAGCCGGTGACCACCACGCTCACCGGGGACGTCACCGACCAGCAGGAGCTGCAGGGCGTCCTGAACCTCCTCGACTCGCTGGGGATCTCGGTCGTCGAGGTCGTCACGATCCCGGACTGAGCCGCCGACCCGCTCACCCGAGTCGGGTGACGTCGCGGTGTGCTCGCGCTGCCTAGGGTGGGAGCCGTCGCGCCCGGCTGGGGACGTTGCGACGAGGACGGGCACTGGGAGCACGAGGCGAGGAGTGTGGGGCGGGGATGGAGCACGGTCCGGTCGAGGTGTTGTTCCTGACGTTCCCGGCGGATGCACCGCTGGCGGACGTCGCGAGCGTGCTGCGCAAGCCGGTCGACGACGGCGTGATCCGGCTGGTCGACTGCGTGCTGATGCTGCCCGCCGCGGACGGCACGGTCTCCGTGGTGGACCTCGAGGAGGAGACCGAGCTCCCGCCGGGCCTGGCCGGGCTCGAGATCGACGCCCACGACCTGCTCAACGACCTCGACATCCAGGTGTTCGTCGACTCCCTCGGCGAGGGTGAGCTCGGGATCGCGATCGTCTACGAGGAGGTCTGGGCCAAGCGGACCGTGCACGCGTTGCAGGGGCTGGGGGCCGAGGTCGGGCTGTTCGCGCACGTCCCGGTCGAGGACGTGGAGCTGGCGTTCGCGGCGGCCGCCGCGCAGGACTGAGAGGCGAGGAAGATGATCGGACGACGTGTGGGTCGCCCCGGCCTGGTCGGCACCATGGCGCGCACCGCGGTGATCGCGGGCACCGCGACCGCGACCAGCAACGCGGTCAACCGACGGCAGGCGGCGCGCGCCGAGCAGCGCGCCCAGGCCGAGGCCTACCAGCAGGAGCAGGCGTACGCCGCGCAGGCACCGGCGCCGGCGGCCGCCCGGCCGCCCCGGCCGCCCCGGCCGC
>NZ_JACHWR010000013.1 GCF_014191495.1 Nocardioides soli | reverse complement strand
ATGTCGGTGTAGGAGGCCTGGGTGTTCATGTCGCCGCTGATCAGCACCGGGCCGTGGGCGGCCAGGGAGTTGCGCAGCTGCAGCAGGATGTCCATGCCGGCGCCGTACTGCTGAGGCCGGGTCAGCGGCGGGTTGCCGTGCTGCTTGGGCCAGCGGTGCGGGTTGGTCATGTGGTGGGTGGAGACCACCGAGACCACGGCGCCGTCGGCGCGGCGCAGCATCACCCACGTCGCGAAGCGGTCCCAGGTGACGGGGCGGCCGTCGTAGAAGGTCTTGTCGTCGTCGACGAGCTGGACCCGGCCGCCGTTGACCTTCGTCCAGGTCGAGCTCTTCCAGAGCACGATGTTGCCCATGGCCTGCTCGGCACCGGCGCCGGTGCCGGCGGCTGCCTCCACCCGGAAGGCGGAGTAGCCGGGAGCAGCTGCTTCGATCTGCGCCAGGCTCCAGCCGCCGGCCTCGTTGAGGGTGACGAACTCCGGGTTCTTGGACAGCACCTTGGGCATCGAGGCCCGGAACCCGTCGAGGCCGGAGCGGCGCGGGATGTTGGCCTGCGCCATGGTGATCTTGCCCTTGACCGGGCCGCCCACCGGGCCGTCGATGGCACCGAGGTCACCGAGCTCGGTGGGTCCGGTCTGGTTGGTCTGCGTGCGGCACTCGGCGGCCGCGGTGGTGCTCATCACCACCATCAAGCTGACGAGGAGCGGAAGCCCCATGAAGATGATCAGGACGGGCAGTCCCGCGAGCAGCAGCTTCTTCATGACAGGTCAGTCCCGAGGGTCGCGCGCACTCAGGCGGCGGACTCGATCGCCTCGTTGGTGTAGTAGAGCTTCTTCTCCAGCGGGTGGAGCACCGTCTGGACCTTGTACATGGCGTCACCGATGCACCACAGCGCGCGGCCCTTGTCCTGCATGGCCCACCCGGAGACGAGGTCCTGAGCGATCGGGCCGAGACCGAGCATGGAGTCGAGCTCGCGGGCGACACGGGGCTTCTGGGCACCGAGGATCTTGATGTCGGCCAGCTCGAGGAGGTCCTTGGCGATCATCGCGGCCTGGGAGTCGGCGTCGCCGACCGAGAGCAGGTCCGAGGGCTTGTGGAGGTTGCAGAACTGGATGTCGCCGCCCTTGCCGGCCATGCCGCGCGAGAGCCGCAGGTCGGCGTCGAAGCTCGCCACCGCGGCGGTTCCGAGGCGCATCTGCTTCCAGACCTCGTCGCGCACGACGATGCGCAGGTCGCCGGGCTCGGCGATCTCCCTCAGCCCACGGCCCCAGGAGTTCATGCACAGCAGCGCGATGCCCACGGCCTCATCGCCCAGGCCGTCGAGCCGGGAGAGGCTGAACGACTGGATCGGCGCCTTCCAGTCGACCTCGATGTTGGTGAAGTCGTCGAAGAGACCGGCCAGCGTGCCGGTGACGAGCTCACCGAGCGCGTTGCGCAGCAGGCGGGTCTCGTCGAGGAAGACGCGGGTGTTCGCGTACTCGCACACCCGGACGAGCTCCTCGGTGGGGTTGCGCAGCAGGTCCCACAGCCGCGGGATGGTGGTCTCGGCCAGGACGCTGTTGCCGGCGGCGTAGCCGGTGAGGATCGCCAGGGCGTTGCGCACGACGTCGGACTCGTCGGGGCCGAACGGCACCCGGCGCTCGTCGTCGATCTTCATGCTGCCGACCAGGCCGCGGACCAAGACCAGCCACCGCTTGAAGATGATCGTGGCGCGACGCTGGGCTTCCTCGACCGAGAGCTTCTCCCAGCCGTCGCCGAGCGGGCCCTTGTCCAGCGGGTTGACCCGGGCAGTGAAGCCGGGAGCGATGACGAAGGGCTCGACGCCGAGAGCGTGGCACAGCGACTCGTACTCGTCCTTGACGTCTCCGGTGACCAGGGTGCGGTAGCCGAACGGCATCATCCGGGTGCAGAAGCCCTTGGTGGTGCCGGACTTGCCGCTTCCCGGCTTGGCGAACTGGAAGATGTTGGGGTTGGTGGCGGGCACGTCGTCGCGCAGCACCCACCCGAACGGGTCGCAGTAGAAGCTGCCGCCGGAGAGCTGGTCGACGCCCATCTGCGCGCCGGTCGGGGGTAGGGCCGGCGCGGAGACGAAGGGCCAGAACACCGGGGCCTGGTCGCTGGTCATCCGCCAGGCCATTGCCGGGGCGGTGGAGGCGGCCCAGCCTCGGCCGGGTCGAGCGGCACCGCGGCGCGGCGCGTACCGGAAGAGCCGGGGCTCCTTGGGCTCCGGGGCGAGCGTGGGGATCGTGGGCAGGTCGTGCCCGAAGTCGGAGAGCAGGGCGGCCATGTCGCGGCCGCCGCGGCGGTTGCGGCGGTTGCGGCGGGTGGTGGTGGTCATCAGGCGTCTCCGCTCCGGGTCAGGCTCGTGCCAAGGGGGATGGTGGACGCGGCGAACCCGACGTCCTGGGCGAGGTCGAGGCGCAGCGGCGCGAACCCGGCACGCCGGACCGAGGCGTCTAGGCGGCGACCGAACTCGGTGATCCTCATCGTCTTGGGGACGGTCACCGTGCACACGCCGTAGGGCCGGGTCAGCGAGTTGCCGCGGGCCAGCTTGGCGTCGAGCCCGCGCGCCTTGTGGGCCTCGTCGCGCTGCTTGGCGCGGGTCTTGCGGCCGAGCTTCTCGTTCATCCCCTCGGCCAGGTCGGCGGCCCACTCGGCGTTGCCGGACTGCCGGTCGGCCTTGGACTGGCACACGATCGGGTAGGCGACGACGAACGAGCGCCGCTCCCCGAACTCGCTGGGGGTCAGGATCGGCGCCAGGGCACCCATCGCGACGCCGCGGGCGGGGAGCTTGATGGTGGCGCTGACCGAGTTCCAGGCGTCGTGGCTGTAGTGCCGCACCGTCGCGTCGGCGCCGGACGGGCCTGCCATCGCCCACGGGACGTCGGCGTTGACGCTCGGGTCCTTCTCCCGCAGCGAGAGGGCCTCGACGATGCCGGCGCGGTCGCCGGGGGCGAACCCGGTCCGGCAGGCCAGGGCGAGCTCGGGGCTGGTGAGCCAGCGCACCGTCGTCATCCCCATCGGGCCGCGCAGCTGGGCCTCGATCTCGGCCATGAGCAGGTAGAGCTCACGGCAGCGACCCTCGAAGCCGCCTCCGGACTCCTTGGCCGACCGGGCGATCCGGGTCTCCGGGACGACGATGGTCACGAACGTCTCGGTGCGTACCGACGCCTGAGTGAGGCCGTGGGCCAGGTCGCTGTTGACGACCTCTGACAGCTCCGGGGCGTTGGGGCGGCGGTGACGGTTGACCCACAGGTCGCGCTCGGCGCCGTCCTCGGGGACGGTGCGCACCATAAAGAGGATCTCGTCGACCTTCTCGGTGCGGCCGGCGACGTCGAGCAGCCCGGCGAGCGCCTCGCCGTACCGGGCACGCTCCTCGACGTCCTTCATCCCGATGCCCGGGTGGACGATCGAGGCGGTGACCGCCCAAGTCTTCATGGCGTGGTTCTCGATGATCGCCACCCGCTGCAGCTGCGAGCCGTGCGGCGGGCCGTCGTGGATCTGGACGCCCTGCAGGACCCCGGGTAGGTCGGGGGTGTCGAGGTCCTCGGCGCGACCCTGGGTGGCCTTGGCGCGGAAGGAGGTCCATCCGAGCAGGCCGCCGACGGCGTACATCGTCGAGGCGAACACCCAGCCGGTGGCCGAGCGGCCCCGGACCGGGATGACGGTGATGGCCAGCAGGAACAGCCAGACCAGAGCGAACAGGAACGCGGAGAACCACGCTCCGCGGCTGATCCCCCAGAACGCCGGCAGGCTGGCCAGCGCCAGGAACATCAGCTGGCCTCCGGAGAGGCCGAAGAACCAGCCGACGCGGTCGCGCTGGTAGTCGGCGTAGGTCGTCATCGTCGGCTTCCTTTCTGGTCAGTGAGGTCGGCGGGTGTGGTCGGTTGGTGCTCGAGGTGGGGGCGCATCTGGCTACACCGCCACCGGTGGGATGCCGCCAGCTGCTGCGCCGGCACCGCCGGCACCGCCGGCCGCTCCCCCGCCGCCGCCTGCTGCCGGGGTCTTGGGGGCTGCGCCCGCTCCCCCGCCGCCCTGGCCGCCGCCGGAGCCGCCGCCGGGTCCGCCGCCGGTGGGCAGCGTCGGCGGGGTGGGCGGCGCTGGAGGCGTGGGCGGGGTCGGCATCGAGGAGTCACCGTCGCCCTGGTCGCCACCCTGCGGATCCGGCTGGCTCCCGCCCTGGCCGCCGGACTGGCCGCCGGACTGCCGGACGCCCATGCCGCTGAAGTCGGGGCCGTAGGTGCTCTGTCCGACGCCGGCCTGGTTGGTCTCGTCCGACATCAGGGAGGTCGCCTTCGCGCCGGCGGAGTTGATCATCCCCATCCCGGCTGCGAGCGCCTGGCCGACGCCGCCGAAGCTGCCAAGGAAGCCCTGGGTGGACTTGTTGAACCGGTCGCCGGTCGACGCCTCGGCGCTCTGCTCACCCGAGGAGCGGCCGTTGCCGTCGGTGGTCGACGCGGCCGACGAGCCGCCGCCACCACCGCCGCCGAGCAGGCCCTGGAGGCCGCCCTGGATGGCCATGCCCTGGCGGAACGATGCGCCGCTGGGGGTGCCGGGGTCGACGAAGGCGAGGAGCTTGAACAGCGACAGCGGGGCCACGACGCTGATCAGGATCGTCATCACGGCCGGCAGCGCGGTGCCGAAGGTCTTGGCGGTGTCCTCGGCCAGATGGGCCGCGACGCCGTTGGCGAACTGCACGCCGATGCCGAGCACCATGATCATCAGGACCGGGGTGAACGCCGCGGCGTGCAGCCACCGCAGGCTCTTCCAGAACCAGGACCGGGTGAAGTCCGAGACCAGGCCGGCGGCCGCGAGCGGGCCGGTGGCGGTGAGCACCAGGAGCGAAGCCGCGCGAGCCAGGTAGACCAGGAGGTGGCCGATGGCGGCCAGCCACAGGAAGATCCCAAGGAAGGCAAGCGCGGTGGCTACGCCGGCGTCGGTGATGTCGTCGACGCCGAGGCCGCCCAGGGGGTCCCAGTCGGGCCAGGTCTGGACCTTGAGCAGCGACTTCATCAACGCCCGGGTGATCGCACCACAGGCAGCGATCAGGGTGACGGCATAGCCGAACCAGCACGCGTTGATGACGACGAACTGGCCGGCTCCGATGAACGCCCGGGCGAGGCCCTTCCCTTCCCGCTTGAAGGCCGCGGCCCCCAGCTGGATCATCGCCAAGATGACCACCAGGGAGAGGGCGAGCCAGAGCGTGAAGGCGTAGACGTCCTTACCGGGTCCGTCGGCACGCAGGTCGGGGGTCAAGAACAGCTCGCTGAACGTGAGCACGATGCGCAGCACGAACAGGCCGGAGTTCCAGACCGCGAGCATGGCTGCGGTCCAGGCGTCCGCCGCGGCCTTGGCGATGACGTCGCCGATGGCCTCGAACGGGTTGGGGATGTCGCCTACGCCGGGGATGCCGCCACCGAAGAGGTCACCGACGTTCGGCAGACCGGGGATTCCCGGGAGGCCGGGAACGCCAGGCAGTCCCGGAAGCCCGGGCAACCCAGGCAGGTCTCCGCCGCAGATCGCGTCGAGGATCCCGCAGCCGTCAGGCAGCAGCCCTGCTGCGCCGTCCAGGGCGTTCCCGGCGCCGTCGAGCAGGTTGCCGGCGCCGTCCTTCACGTCGCCGGCGGCGTCTTTGCCGCAGTCGATCGGGTCGCTGGCGCAGTCGAGTGCATCGCCGCCGAGATCGCACAGTGCGTCGGGCCCGGTGCAGCCCATCTTCACGTTGCCGCGGGCCGGCAGCTGGCCGACGGCGAGGGCGGTGGCGTTGGCCGTGCTGGTCACCGGCTCGGCCGCGGCCGCGGTGGGCGTCTGCAGGGTGATAGCAGCTCCGAGGAGCGTGGTGAGGACCAGGACCGCCAGCGCGGCGATTCCCAGTCGGAGAGCCCGGGGTGCGATGGCGGTCGTGGTCACTGGGGCGCTCCGTTAATCCGGATCCAGCCGGCCTTCTCGAACTCGGGGGTGCCGGGGGCCACCGCCTGGGGCTGGCCCTCCGAGACCAGGTGCTGGATGTCGGCTTCACTGCCCTGGACCAGGCGCCAGTCACCGTCGAGCCACTGCATCAGCTGGGTGCCGGCGTAGAGGCTGTCGTGGACCTTGCCGTCGGCGGTGGTGAGCGTGACGTAGCTGAGCAGGTTGACCGCGTAGTAGCCGGTGTCGAGCTGCTCGAGGGTGTAGGCGACCGGGGTGAGGGCGTATGACGCGGGGGCGGGCACGTCGCCGTCCTTGGCGACGCCGGCCTGCTTGCGGCGCAACTCGACCGCGGCGCGGGCGCGCTCCTCGAAGACGGCCTTGTCATCGGGGTCGGCGTAGAGGTCAGCGACGGTGACGGCCTGGTCGTAGTCGAATCCGACCTGGGCCTTGGCCACCTCGACCTGCAGCGCCACGGCGCCGAGGTCGGTGGCCGGGAACCCGGTCGGGTGGCCGTCGACCTGGTCGGTGCCGGTCGGGATCACGACGCCGTCGGCGGGCGCGGTGTCCGGTGCGACCTGCTCGACCGAGGTGTTCTTGACCGTCTGGCTCGAGCTGTCCCCGCCGGACGTGCCGGAGGTGCCGGCGTCGTCGCCTCGGCTTTGGGCACCGAGCCAGACGACAGTGGCCACCATGGTCGCGATCGCCACCAAGATGCCGATGCGCACGAGGGTCGCGCGCGAGTCGTCGTTGCCGGTCGTCAGGTTCTTCATCAGTGGTCCCGTTCGATGTGGTCAGGGTCAGTGGTGGCGTCGGTCGACCAGGTGCGCCAACCGGCCTCATGTGCCAGTTGGGTGCCGGGCCAAGTAGCGGGAGCGGGGGCGGGCGGTGCGCCGGGGGCGACCATCCAGCGGCCGCCGACCCACTGCATGCGCTCGCAGTGGGCGAAGGCGATCTGCGCTTCCTGCTTGTAGGAGGCGGTGACCTTCATGAGCACGCAGACGGTGGTCCAGTCCGGACCGTCGGTGCCCTTCACGAGTGCGGCGGCCGGCTCCAGGGAGACCGAGGCGCTGGGGTCCTTGACCTCGCCCATGCCGGTGCTGGAGAGGAAGGCTCGGACGCTGGCGGTGATCCACCAGTCCTCGGCGCGGACCCCGCCGGGCAGGGCCCAGGCGTTGTAGACCTCCTCGGCGGTGGTCAGGCTCATCGACTGCAGCACCGCGAGGTCGATCTGGGCGAGCTGGCCGATCGCGCCCTCGGGGGTCTGCGGGAACCCGGTCATCACGAACGCGGGTCCGTTGACGCCGGCGCCGGCCGGGATCTTGATCTCCGGTGCCTTGGCGCTGGTGGTCTCGGCCGGGAAGGCGGCGCTCTCTGGCACGGTCAGCATCGGCTCGGCCGCGATGTCGTCGCGGTGAGCAGCACCCTGGGCAACTGTCGAGTGGTCGGACTCACCGGTCGCCACACCGGGGGCCGCGGTGGCGTCGTCGCCGATGCCGGCGAGGGCGAGGTAGCTTCCGTAGACGAGGCCCCCGATCAGGAGCGCAGCCACGACGACGGCCATGACCAGAATCCCGAGGAGGCGGCGACGGCTCCACTCGCTGGTGCCTTCTGCCTTCTTCGTGGCTGCGCGCCGCATCAGATGCAGCCCTTGCCGAGGATGCCGTTGAGCATGCCGGGCAGCACCAGGTAGGCGATCGCGCAGGCGAAAACGACCACCACCGAGATGACGCCGACCTTGGAGGCGTGCGGCAGCGAGAACACTCGGCCGGCGATGATCGCGCCGATCGCGATGATGATGCCGAGACCGAACAGGACGATGACGCCCCACAGCACGTAGCTGGTGATCTCGTTGGTGGGGCCGACAGCACCCGGGGGCGCCTTCGGGCAGACAGCCATCACGGTGGTTGCGGTTGCGGTCATGACGTCCATGGGTGGACTTCCTTTCTGGGTTGCTGACCTCGGGCGGGTCAGGCGCTTTCGCTGGTGTTGTTGGTGGGCAGGTGTGCGGGCTCGAGCAGCTGACGTGCTGCCGAGATCAGGGGGGTCGGGACGGGTCGGGAGTCCAGGCCGTTGACCGCCAGCTCGCGGTCCTCGGGGATCTCCACGCACCGGTCCGCGTCCAGGGCGCGTCGTACGGCGGGGCCGCCGGCGTGCTCGAGGCCTCGGGGCCACTTCTTGCGGCGCGGCCCGCGCACGGCGAGGGTGATCTGCTCGGGCTGCCAGTGGTTGGCCAGCAGCTCGAGCGCGACCGAGGCGCGGCGCATCCCGGGGACGGTGGCGGTGGTGACCAGGACGACCTGGTCGGCGGTGCGGACGGCCTCGGCGAGCCAGCAGTCGGTGGCCAGGAGCTGGCCGGCCTCCCAGCCGACGTCGAGGATGGTCAGCTGGGTCTCGTGCTCGGCGTCGACCGGGAGCGGAACCTCGTCGACGCCGGCGAGGACCTCGCTGGCCCGCTCGAGCAGGACGTGGTCGCGCTTGCCCTGACGCCAGTCGGTCGGGTGCAAGCCGAGCTCGGCGGTGCTCGCCGCGGCGAGACCGGAGGCGGTGACCGAGCAGCACTCGATGACCCGGACCGGGGCGGCGGCGGCCAGGCCGGTGGCGAGGGCGACGGTGCTGGCTCCCACCGAGCCGGCGCATCCGATGACGGCGATGGTGTGCTCCCCCGCAGCGAGTGACCAGTTGTCGGCGGCGACGGTGCCGCGGCCGCGGGGTCCCTTGCCGGCACCGGGGCCGGTGCGGAACTCGCCGGCGTTCACCGCGTCCCAGGCCCGCTTGAGCTCGTCGACGCCGACCGGGCGGCTCGAGGCCGGGGCCGTGACCTGGGTGCTCACTGGGCCTCCCCGATACCGCCGCGGCGGAACTCGAGCGCGGCACGGACCTCAGCCGGGGTCAGGCTGGCCAGCTGGGCCTTGGCGGCCTGGACCTCGTGCAGCTGGGCCACACAGCCGGTGAGCTGCTCGATCGCCTCGACCTCGCGGCCGGCGATCGCGAACAGCTCGGCGATCTGCTGCGGCGTCCGGCTCTCGCCGTCGTCCTTGGTGTTTGTCATGGGCTTCACCACCTCCAGCCGCCTATGTGTCGTGGGGCGGTGGGAGCGATCACGGTTGCGCTCATTCGTCATGGCCGAACTTCCTCGGGGCGGCCGCGGCGAGGGCGCGCATGCTGCGCGAGCCGTGGCGACGGACGGTTGCCTCGGACACCCCGACGCGGGGCGCGACTCGGCTGGACACCTCGTTGCTGAGCAGGCCGCCGTAGCCGCGGGCGAGGTTTCGGGTCTCGACCCGGTCGGCCTCGTCGACCAGGCACAGCAGCAGGTAGCGGTCGGCCGGGCTGATGACCTGGTTCTCGCACGCCCACGCCAGCAGCTCCAGCAGCTCCTCGGTGGCCGAGGGCTCCTCATGCTCCGGGCCGGCGTCGGCGAGGATCTCGGGGCGGTGGAACAGGGCGCCGGCAACGCGCTCGGTCGGCATCGCCGCTGCGCTCCACGCGCTGGCGTCGCCGTCTGTCAGGTCGCCCGAGGAGAAGGACTCCACGAGGGTGGTGTTCGCCCAGGTGCGGTCGGCGCGGGAGACGTGGAAGAAGTCGCCGACCTCGCGGAGGACACCGACCCTGGTGTTGATCAGGATGTTGGCGGCGACCTTGCGCAGTCGACGCCATTTGAAGGTCCGGACCTCGATCCACAGCTGGGAGGCCACGAGCTCGTCGATCCGCTCGACGGCCGACCAGGATCCGGCGGCGACAGGTTGGCTGTCGCGGAAGACCTCGCGGGGAGGCAGGGTGCTCAGCCAGCCCGCGAGCCGGCACGCGCCGGGCAGCAGGCACTTGGCGAGCGCCGCAGCCGCGGCGATGTCGTCACCGCCATCGGGGGCCGCCAGCATGGCCAGCGCCAGGAGGACCTCGTCAGAGGCCGCGCTGTCCACCGAGGGCAGCCAGGCCCGCAGGTCGTCGAACCGTTCGACGACTCCAAGCCGCGGATCCGCGGCCACCCAGGCCGGCCACTTCTGGCGCGCCTGGTCGAGCAGTTCGCTGTTGTCGTCGAGGCCGAGCTGGTCTCCCACACTCATCGCACTCGCTCCTTTCGTCCGCGGCTGTGCACGGCAGAAAGGTCGCGAGCGGGCGTCCCCGTATCCGTCCCCCCAAACCCCTGATTTGGAGGGGGGACGCAGAGGGGGGACGCGCGTTTTCGCAGGTCAGAGGGCGTCCCCCCGAAAGTTGAGAAAGTTTTTCGGCTACCCCCTTGCGCGGGCCACTTGTCGTGTCGAGATGCAGCGAACTTTTCCAAACAGGCTTGATGATCTTTTCAACACTGCGTCACTCGACATTGGTCGTGACGATGAACGCTGCCGAGACTGAGCCGGGGGAGGCCCTCTAGGAGGACGGCGCCGTTTACCGGATCTGCCGAGGAGCGGATGCATCGACGGGCGAGGCTGAGCGGCGGTCCGCCAGCGTGGCCGGGGGCGACCTACCGGACTCGTGGGTTCAGCGGGTCCCTGACCCCAGCGTCGACGTAGGCGACCGGCACAAGCATGAGAAAAGCCACGATGGGCATCAAGAGCGTTGGCGCCAGGACAGCCGCGAGGCTGGAGGCGCCGACTGCCCCGGCAATGGACGCCAGCCCAATTCGGCGCATGGGTGGCCCCTTAATGCTGTCGCTCTGGCCTCGGTCCTCAGTCGCGGCCCTCTCGTCCCGCATGGCAGCGCGATACAAGGCTCGCCCACACAAGATCGCTGAGACAACGCAGATGGTCGCGCTAACGGCGCTGACTACTCGCGCCGGACCTTGAAGGGTCAGGACCTGGAGGACGAGGCCGCCCACGGCAAGACTGGACAAGAAGACTCTGATTCCCAGGGTCCGATGGGCCTCGGGGATCTGCTCTTTCACCTGCCCCCTCGATCCGGCATCCGATGCGTCGCCATGTCGGCGAGAGGGAGTCTCTCAAACCGCACGTCCACTCAAGCCCTTAGGGCCAAGCGCCCGCTTCTGCCGCGACGAGGCGCGCTCGTGCCGACGAGCGGATGTCTTGACAGCGATAGAATCGAGACGTGTCGGCGTCTGAATTGCCCTCCGCCCTGCGGGCCGCGGCCTCTTGGCGAAGGAACATTCTCGGTCGTCGAAGGCGAGTGCTTCGCTACGACGCTCGGTATGCCGACGGGCGTGTAGAGCAGGACGTGAACGCCGACGCGGTGCTCCATGGTCGGCACGCCCCTGCGGACGCTTGGGCGACCCGAGACGCCGCTGAAGCAGCCTGCCCTGAGGAGGGCGTCGGCCAGTGGGTCGAAGTTGGGACTGGTCGTCTCCTCGACCACTGAGCGACACGCCGACGACCGCTTCTGCCGCCTAGCGGGGTCAGGGTCAGCGCGGAGTCTGAGGCTTGCGGAGCAGCAGGAACAACCAGGGCGTGAGGCCGAGCATCCCCAGCCAGATGCGAGGGAGACCAGCACCCGCCTCGACGAGGTATGGGACGCCCATCACCACCCATGCAATGCACCACGGGATGCCAGCGACGCATAGCAACTTCAGCCACAGGGGCGCGGTAGTCCACTTGTTCACCTCTGGTGGGTGCCCGGTGTGCTGGCCACGCCAAACGCGCTCTTCTGCCGCGGCTCGTGCGTCGGACATGCCGCGAGCGGATGTGTCCGTCCGTCGTGCAAGGCTCACGCCTGTGACAGACGACTGGAAGAGTGACCGCATCGCCTCCGCCCGGGCCGGAACCAACCCCACCGTACTGGCTAGGATGCCGCTCTCGTACGCCGTCATCGGCGACACGCAGTTCCTACCCGGTTACTGCGTACTTCTCGTCGACGACCCCCAGATCAACCGACTTACGGACTTGCCGAAGCAGCAGCGACTGGAGTTCCTCGACAGCATGGACACCCTCGGACAGGCCGTTGAACAGGCATGCCGTGCCACTCAGTCGGGGTTTCGCCGAATGAACTACGAGATCCTAGGCAACACTGACGCCTACCTACATGCCCACCTGTTCCCCCGGTACGAGTGGGAACCGCCGAACCGGATCGGACACCCCGTCTGGCTCTACGACGCGGAAGAGTTCTACGCGGATGACGTCGCTCTTGCCTCCCGCCATGACGAGTTGCGCGAGCGCATCGTGGCCGAATTGCGAGGTCTCGCCGACGTCGTCACGGTCTAGCCAAACGTCCGGATCTGCCGCCAAGCGTGCGCGTCAGCGCGCGCGCTTCTGCCGCCTAGCGTGCGCGTCAGCGCGCGCTTATCTGCCGCGAGCAGCGCGGATGGGTGAGTGACGTTGCGCAGCTGGCCATCCGGTGGCGCATTCGAATGATGGACATCTACGAAGCAGCCACTCTGCCCATTGCTCCTGACGACACGTTGTTGCGGCTCGCGACCGCTGCGCATCTCGCTCGCTACAAGGGTCGCTCCCGCGAGCACGTCCTCTCCGACCTCCGCGCCTACTTCGGCTGGTGCAAGGAGCGCGGACAACAACCACTCGGCATGACCCGAGCCCAAGTCGAGCTGTACGTGCGCTGGATGCAAGAGGTACAGCACTACGCCCCATCGACAGTGTCGCGGCGACTCTCGGTCCTCGTCGTCTTCTACCGAACCTGCGTCATCGACGGCATCCTCCAGCACTCACCAGCCGACTACGTCCGCCGCCCACCCGTCCCAGCAGAGTCACCGACCCTGGGACTCGGACACCTCCAGTTCGAAGCAATGCTCACCCGCGCACGCGACTCCGCCAACCCCAACGACTTCGCCCTCGTGGCAATGCTCGGTCTCCTCGGTCTGCGCATTTTCGAAGCCTGCGGCGCCAACGTCGAGAACCTCGCCGAGAGCCATGGACACCGCGTCCTGCGAGTCCACGGCAAAGGTGACAAGGTCGCACTCACACCGCTACCACCTGCGGTGGGCCGCGCCATCGACCGGGCGATCGACAGCCGAGAGACAGGCCCCATCCTGCTCAACCGCGCCGGAACACGAATGGATCGCCACGCAGCCACCCGACGCCTACGACGTCTCGCGGAACAGGCCGGCGTACAGCTCCCGCGCATGCACCCACACATGCTGCGCCACACCTACGTCACCACCATGCTCGACGCCGGCGTACCGCTACGCGACGCCCAGATCGCAGCTCGCCACGCAGACCCACGCACCACCATGCGCTACGACAGAGCCCGCAAGAACCTGGACCGCCACCCCAACTACATCCTTGCCGCGTTCATGGCCTCCGGCACGTAACCGCACTGCGGCAGAAGCGGACGTTTGGTGCCGGGCTAGATCGAGACCAACTCATGCTGGCGACCCTTTCGAGACGGAGGCAATATGGAGGGGTGAGCAGGACGTCTCCTCGACTGTGGCTAGGTGCCGCCGCGGTCCTCCTGATCGTGGCTGTCGTCCTCATCCGCGCTGGGAACAACGGGACCCACGAGTCCGAGTCCATCGGTGATGCTGATCGGGACGGTTGGCAGACCATCGAGTACCGAGGCGTGCGAGTGGACGTCCCCGATGATTGGGAGCGGAAAGACACCGACGGGTGCCCGTATGTGATCGAGCGGTGGGGTCCCGAGGACTCAACAACGTGTGGTGAGGACTTCGGCGTCGGTGTATCTCTTCTACCGTCGGAAAACTTCGATGCGATCGTCGAGCCAGGCGAAGTCCGTCGGGACCCAGGGGGTGGCATCCATTGGAGTGGCTACGTCCTCGTGGCGCCACTGGCCCTGGCCGCAGATGGGTCACGTGAAGTCGTCGAAGCCGTGCTGTCGTCTGCCCGCGGCGCAGAACTTCGCTAGGCGGCAGATGAGCGCGCGCTGACGCGCACGCCAGGCGGCAGATGAGCGCGCGCTGACGCGCACGCCAGGCGGCAGAAGAGGATGGGTATCTGCTAGTCGCCCTGTGCCCAAGCGGCGACTGGCAAGGAGAGGTAAACCCCAACTTCGTTCGTCTCGGCGGCTGTAACCACCGCGTCACAGAGCCGCTCGCACCGCTCTTGCCGTGTCTCGGCACGGCTGGCGAACCACTTCGAGCGCACCTCGACCACAACGGCCAACCCGCCGGAATCGAAGGACCCTCGTGGACGAAAGCGAATCTCCACGTCACCCGGCTGAAGCGTGCCGTCGTACGGCTCTTCGGGACACTCGACGGCGATAGACACGGCATGCGGGAGGACAGCGGCGATGGCTCGCAATCGTTCAGCCGAGATCTGAGGGTCGTAGATGACCTCGACGATGGGCATGGATGGACGGTAGTTGCTCGCACGGACAAGGTGCACGCTCATCGGCACGACCGGACGCGGCAGTTAGGCGCGTTTGCTCCATTCGCGCCACAGATGGGATGCCTACTGTCCCGCGGGACTATCCAAACAGCCGCGGAACCGTCCACTCGGGATCAGGTCGGAATGTCTCCCATCCGTCGCAGAACGGCGATCCCCAGTCGGCCACCAGTTGTTCCACGGCTCTTGCACTTCTTTGGATCGCGCCCGCCTCTTCTTCGTTGAACACACCCTGCGCCACGGCAAGCGCAAGTTCGTCCTCGTCCTTGCGCACGACGGAGCCGTCAGGATCGACGAAGAGGTCGAGCACGTGGTCGCTGGTGAAGACAGTTCGTTGATCCCGGACGTGCGGCGCTTCGAGGTTCACGTACCAGCCCGCGAACTCACCTGAGCCCTCGGCGAAGAAGACCCACACGGACCACGGGCGTCCAGTCGGAGCGATGCGGAGTTGGTCAAAGAGGGCATGCGTTCCACGCTGCTGGACGAGATCTGTCGTGAACATCGTGTCGGCGTCGTCCCGCTTGCCACGACCATCGGCCCTGGCTGCCCGAAGAACCGGTGTTGTGCAGGGCAGCCATGACACGAGGCCGTCGGCAGCGTCACGCACCACGGTGACGGGGTACGCGAAATGCGGGACTCGTGTGTCCGTCACGGGGGCGCCGGTGCCCAGAGGCCCACTGCCCTCCCGCCACATCACGTGAGTGCCAGGTGACCAATATGGGGGGCTGCCTGAGGGCCGACGTCCATCCACGATCACGACCCTAAGGTCACCTCAACCACGACACCGCCCAAGGCGCCGCGCATCGGCACGAGCGCGCGAAGCCATAGAAGCGGACGTTCGCCACCGGTCTGAATCGACTGACAGCATGGGCGGCATGTCACCGGAGCCATGCGTCTTCTGCAACATCGTGCGGGGCGACGCGCCAGCTAAGTGGGTGGCCCGCGAAGAGCACGCGGCTGCCTTCTTCACTCTGCCCGAGAGCGCCTTGGCTCCCGGCCACACGCTTGTAGTAACGAGGTCTCACGTGGTGGGGGTGCAGGACGCCAGCGAGAACGATCTCGCAACCGCCATGAGCCTCGTGGGGCGAATCAGTCGGGCCATGACGGCGGCACTCGGAGCGACCGGGGTCAACGTCCTGAACGCCAGTGGACCCGGATCAGAACAGTCCGTGCATCACCTGCACCTGCACGTGGTGCCTCGCTGGCAGGGCGATGGATTCACCACCTGGCCGGTCGAGCGGTCCGGCATGACGGTTCCCGTTGATCCGCATGAAGCGCTATCAGCAGCCATGCACTGATCTCGGCAGATCCGGTAAACGGCGCCGTCCTCCTAGAGGGCCTCCCCCGGCTCAGTCTCGGCAGCGTTCATCGTCACGACCAATGTCGAGTGACGCAGTGTTGAAAAGATCATCAAGCCTGTTTGGAAAAGTTCGCTGCATCTCGACATGTCGAGATGCAGCGAACTTTGACAAGTCGCTGTCAATGTCAAGATCTACCTAAGGGGTAGACATTGGGGTTCGTCCGAGCGGCACGCTTGTCACCTGTGGCGCCACGTCACAGAAGCGAGCCCTCCCAGAAGGGATGGGCCTACGGTTCGATCATGTACCCGCCGCCCGATGGGCAGGACCTCACCGAAGAACAGGCTCGCGAGCTCGATGACACGTTCCTCGCTTCGGACCCCTTCCAACACTTCAGCTCGCGCATTGCCTCGCTGCTGACATGGCACGAGGGCGCACCCATGTCGGACGTCCCCCTGCCGGAGCCTGAGCCCGGCAGCATCCGCGCCGAGTTCAACCAGTACCTGCAACGCCCCGCCGCCGACGGACCGTTCAAGGACCTTGACGTGCATGCGCAGGTGGCCGCCGACGCACTCGCGGTCCGCCACCACGCCGCCGAAGCCCTCTTGCGGCTTGCGTGCGCCCGTCTTGCCCCTTCGATGGGCGCCGGCGTGAGGTGTCTGTGGGCGGAGATCGCCGCGGGACCGACACAGATCGCAGAGGTCATCGAGCGCCTGAATGCAAGTGCCCAGGAGGCGGACCCGGGCGAGCGGATGCTCCGCGCGCTGGTTGAACCCGGAAGACTCGAGACTGCTCGCGGCAGCCCCGAGATCGTCGATGCCTGCAACGTCCTCGTCGAGTGGCTCGGCTACGCGGCACGGCTGCTCAGCCCGGCCGAGATCGACCTCCAAGCAGGTCACAACAAGGTCAAGCATGGCCTCGCCGTCCGGGCCAGGTCCGACATGCGGGTCACTTTCCTGACGACACCACCTAACGCGGACGGCTCGGTTCCACTCAGCGCACTCACCGGACCCGACGCGATCGACATCTTCGACCAGCCCGTCCTCGAGCTCCTCGCTCGCGGCCCCAAGGTCGATGGGCACCGTCAAGGCCTGGAGGTCACCCAACTCCGCCTCAAGCCGTCGGCACTGCTCGCCGAGGCCTACATGCTCGCCATGGCGCACGGAGCGCTATTTCATGTCGCGGCCGTGGAGCACTTCAAAGACCGCGACGACCTCCGTGAGTACCAGTTGCCGCCACCGTTCCCCGGCTACCCGGTCGGCGGCCCGAGGCCCAAGAACATCGACGCTCACGCGCCGCTCGGGATGCGCTTCCCGCTGACCACGCCACCCGGAGGCGGCCAAGTCAGACGCGAGGCTGGCATCGGTTTCCGCGACCGCTTCCAGATCCTCGACATCGACCACGCCAACCGCAGCAGCGGTCGCGTCGTCGATGGCTGAGTGAACGACTGTCCAGGCCCGCCTTCCGACGTGAGGCGGCTACCGCCCTTCATGCCTCCGACGCGCCCGGGAACGCTGGGCCACCGACCGGCAGCTCGCCCGCACGATGTCGGGCCGGGAACCGCCAGACGACGACGGCTCGGCGCGCGACGGAGAAGTCCTCGGGCTTGTCGGGAGTGCCTGGGAGAATGGGCGGGACAAGGGAGGAGCAGCGTGACCGCCGAAAGTGACGACCAGGACGCGGGCATAGCCGTGCCCGGGGACGAGAGTGCCCAGGACACGACCGACGGGGGCACCCCGGTGCTCGATCTGGACACGCTCGACGACCTCACCGCCGACGAGGCCGCCGAGGTCGCCGCAGCTGCGGCCCGTGCCCTGGCCATCACCGAGGGCTCACGGGAACGGCTCGGCGAACTCGTCCAGCCGGCGGTTGCACCGCAGATCGGCGAGACCACCAGGCGCATCAGCGAACTCGTCGCCGGCAGTGCCTACAAGTCCATCCTCGCGAGCGGTGCGCTTGCGCAGACCAAGACGCTGAGCGACCTCGTCGCCGGCAGCGCGTACAAGTCCATCTTGGAGAGCAACGCCTTGGCGCGGACGAACGCGCTGAGCGGATTCGCGGAGGTACTCGGACGGTCCACCGCAGACCGCGCTGCGTTCTCCTTGGCGTCCGGTCTGAGGGCGTCGGACTCGGTCACCTCGGTCATCGGGAAGCTCATGGCTGATACCGAGGGCCTCGGCATTGCCAGGAGCACCCTCGCGGCGACCGTGGGCGAGTCGCTGAAGGGGTTCAGGGCCGCGGATCTCGGTCTGACCGCGTCCTCCACCCTGGCAGCGTTCGCCAAGGACCTCGGCCCGAAGGTCGACGTCTCCGGTTTCCAGGCCGCGCTCGGGCAGTCCGAGGCCGTCCGTAGCATCTTCAACGGGCTCGCCGGCACCGAGATCGCCCGCACCCGCTCCCTGGCTATGCAGCAGCTCGTCGCCACCAGCGGCATCGCCGACCTCATCGGCAGCGACAAGATGGTCGCGTCTTGGCGGCAGTCCCTGCTGTCCGAGGCGACCGCCCGCTCCCTCATCGGCACGATGGTCGTCCCTGAGACCGGCGCGTCGCTCCTGCGCGACATCGTCGCCGCGAACACGGCTACCGCCCGGGTCGTAGGCCGCTATGCCGAACTCAACAAGGCCTCGGTCCTCGCCCCGACGGTCAGCGCCCGCCCGACCCGCGAGCTCCGGTCGTTCCTCGCCGGAATGTCGGTCGCACCCGACCTCGACGAGCTCACCTTCGCTGTCCGGGCCAGCAGGAGCGTCGCCGGCATCGCCGCTGCCGACCTCCTGGTCGCAGACGGCACCATCGAGGACGAAGCCGGCGAGCTGTTCGAGGCCGAGATCGTCGAACCGTGGCTCAACGGCCCCGAAGCGTTGCGCGGCTTGCTGTTCTCCCGTCTCGGCGCGCTCGACCCGCACGTCCCTGACCTGCTCCGCGGCGCCTGGGCACAAGTCGAGCAGGACGGCCCCGCCGCGACCTCGATGGCGTCGCACGCCGTCCAGGAAGCCATCGACCGGACCCTCCGCGCTCTCGCGCCGTCCGACCTCGTCCTGCGGCTCTTCGCCGCAGGGCGCCTCCCGAAGAACTCCGTGCACGAGAAGAACGGCGAGCGCCACCCCACCCGTGCCGGCCGCATCGCGGCCGCGCTCCACGAGCGCCACCCCGGCGAGACCAAGCTCATCGCCGCGCAGGCCAAGGCCATCGCCGCATCGGTGGCGTACCTGACCGAGAGCCTTCAGGGCGGCAAGCACGCCTCCAACGGCACCGTCGGTCTCGTCCGCACCTGGCTGGTCTCAGTCGAGGCGACCTTCACCCAACTGCTTTACGAACCCGGCGACGGCTGAGCGGCGGACTACTTCGACTTCGACACTAGGTACGTCCCGCGCATTGAGCCGAGCAGGTTCCCGCGCCGAGCCACCGCCATCCCCGTTCACCTGTGATGGGATACGACCCGTGGTCGAGTCGCACGCCCCGGCGCTGGAGATGTTGTGGGAGGCGCACGACCCCGATGAGGCGCTCGACAGAAGGTTCGGCTTCAGCGATGGCGAGTCAGCGACTCGCTGGGTAGCCGCCATGCTGAACGAGCACTGGGGTGTACGGATCCAGTCCTGCGATCGGATCGTGATGAGCGACCACAACGCCTTGGCCTGGGTTCGTACGCCGTCCGGGCGCATGCTCGCGAAGTGGTCGGTCGTGCCTCGCCGTTTCCAGCAGCTGTCGGAAATGGCGCGGCTCACGCGCTGGCTGGATGACCGCGGCCTGCCGGTATCAGCCCCGGTTCCGGCCACGGATGGGCGCCTCCAGGTCGAGGTCGACGGAGTCTCGATGGGCCTCCAGCACGAGATCCGGGGCGACCTACTCGACACCGCCGATCAGCGCCAGGTGCGAGCGGCCGGAGCGGTCTTGGCCGAGCTGCACGACGCGTTGGCGGCATACCCCGACAACGACCGCGTCGCTGCGCTCGAACGCCCGTCTGAGCCGCTGACGGCCCGGATCACCAGCTGGCTCGACTCCGGCGCCGAGCACCTACCCGCGACAGCTCGCGACACCCTGCGCCGGCTGGTTGTCGGCGCACCACCCAACCGCCTACCGATGCAGCTTGTCCACGGCGACTTCCGCTCCGCCAATATCCTGTACGCCGGGGCCGAGGTCGCCGCGATCCTCGACTTCGAGGAAGCCGGGTTCGACCACCGCGTCGTCGAGCTGGCCCGGTCAGCGGTCATGCTCGGCACGCGCTTCCGGAACTGGGGACCCGTCTCCGGCGAGGTCCGCGCGGAGTTCCTGTCCGGCTACCAATGCGCACGTCAACTCACTCCCGTCGAGGCCGGCTGGTGGGATGCCCTCGTGCTCTGGCACGCCCTCGCGCTGGTCCCTCCCGGCGGCGACCCCACCGGATGGGGACCGTCGGCGCTGAGCCACCTGGCCGACCTGACGAACCGACAACTTTGACCACGGCCGCCATCAGAGCCGGTTTCGGCCAAGTGCGTCGCGTGCGGTCCGTCAATCCTCGCGGTATCTCGACACCTCTCTTGTCGAGATACCGCGAATCTTGACAACTCGCTGTCAAGGTCAAGATCTACTCAGCGAATAGACATTCGGGGGCGTACGGTGTCGCGGCTCTTGCAGCGGCCCCGATTAGGATCCGGTTCGTGCCGCTGATCGCGCTCGACCTGGATGGGACGCTCGTCGACCAGGCGTCGGCAGCGCGCGCGTGGGCTCATGGCTTCGTCCGTGGGTGGGGCCTTCCCACCCACGAGGTCGATGTGGTCACAACTGCCCTCACCGAGCGTCACCCCAAGGACGAGGTCTTCGCTCGACTGGTCGACCGTCTCAGGCTCCCGACGAGCGCAGACGAGGTGTGGCGTCGTTACCGCACCGAGATGCCGTCCCTGGTCACGGTCAATGACGACGACCGTCGCGCGCTCGCCGAGCTTCGCGCTGCGGGTTGGACGCTCGGCATCGTCACGAACGGCATGGCCGACAATCAAGAGGGCAAGATTCGTCGCACCGGCCTCGACACTTTGGTCGACGGCTGGGTGATCTCGGACGTGGTCGGCGCCCGCAAGCCATCCCCCGTGATCTTCCATGCCCTTGCTGAGCGGCTCGGCTGTCCACTCGATGGATGGATGATCGGCGACAGTCTCGAGTTCGATGTCGCGGGAGGCGCAGGGGTCGGGTTACAGACCGCCTGGATCGACAGCGACGGATCCGACGCGACATCCTTTCAGCCAGATCTCGTCGTGCAGTCGGTCGCAGCAGCGGCGGTAACGATCCTCGACAGCTCGGCCATGGCGTAGCCGCCCACTGCGTCGCCCTGCGCAGCGACGAACCGGCGCGACGAACCGGCGCGACGAGGCGGCGCGACGAGGCGGCGCGACGAGGCGGCGCGACGAGGCGGCGCGACGAGGCGGAGCCCTGGGGCATGCGGAGAGCGCGTGAGCGTGTGTAATCTGTCGCTGTGCTTTGTCGATCGATCAACTGGTGGCGCGCCTAGCCAGGCGGCGTCCATCTGATCGATTCTTCTATCCGGCCGCCTCGACGAGGCGGCTGTTGCGTTATGCGAGCGGTGTCGACGAGGCCCACACCCTGAGGGCAGTCAATGTCGTTCACCGCACCGCACCGCCATCTCCCCGAACCCCCCAGCTCGAAAACGTGGCCTGATCTCCTGGACGAACTCCTCCGAGGCGGTCACCTCAATCGTGCGACGGCGCACTGGGCTATGCGGCAGATCGTGCGGGGCGAGGCCACCACAACGCAGATCGCCGGGTTCCTGGTCGCCCTCCGCGCCAAGGGTGAGACCTCCGCGGAGATCAGCGGGTTCGTCGATGCTCTCCATGAGTCGGCGACGCCAGTGATTATCCCCGGACCGACAGTCGATATCGCAGGCACCGGGGGCGACGGCACCGGCGCGATCAACGTCTCAACGATGGCCGCGATCGTCGCCGCCGCGGCGGGCATCACCGTGGTAAAGCACGGTGGCCGGTCGGCCTCATCGCTGACCTCTGGCGCCGCGGACCTGGCCGAGCATCTCGGCATCCCGCTGGACAACAAGGCCAGCGCCGCCGCCGCGACAGCCGCGAAAGCCGGCGTCACGTTCCTCTACGCGCCGCACTTCAACCCCGGACTGCGGCACGCCATCGACGCTCGTCGCGGCCTTGGGATCCCGACCGTCTTCAACACCCTCGGTCCACTGATCAATCCGGCTAACCCGCACCACAGAGTGATCGGAGCAGCCGACCGCCGGGTAGCACCACTCATTGCAGAGGTGCTGGCGGACCGCGGGCACACCGGCCTGGTCGTACGTGGCCGGGACGGCCTCGACAAGCTCACCACGACAGAGAGCTCCGACGTGTGGGTCGTACGAGAAGGCCGGGTCTCGACAGTCGAGCTGGATCCAGCCGTGCTCAGCCTCCCTCGTGCAGAGTCAGGTGACATCCGAGGCGGGACCGCGGCCGAGAACGCGGCGGCATTTCACGCGCTCCTTGCGGGTCAAATGGGTCCGATCCGTGACGTGGTTCTCCTCAACGCCGCCGCTGTCGCGGCGACAATGACGTTGACCGAAGACCCGCTGGAGGAACAGATCGGCGAGGCTCTGCCTCGATGCGCAGAGGCCATCGACAGCGGAGCCGCGGGTAAGGTCCTCCGCTGTCTGGTCGCACGGGACGACGACTGGTAGGGGACCGGTCGACCGTAGCCGCGATCCGCGTGAACCGACATTGACAGGCCCCGCCAAGCGCGACCGTTTGGTCAGAGTTCCCCGCGGGGAGCTCGGCCATCTCCGTTACATCTCGACAGGTGTCGAGATGCAGCGAACTCTGACTTTGCCCACGACAAGGTTGCCTTGTCTGATTTCGTCAACCCGTCGGCTTTCACGGGGCGCGCGTCATGCTGCCGCTGCGCGCGGTTGATCCCCCCGTATCCACGTAACGGCCATTGACCTTCCCTCAGTCAGCGGTAGCGTCACGGCGTGCCCAAGTCCGGAGAAGACGCGATCCCCGACCCCGAATCGTGGGGCGTCTCCGCGGGCGACGCGCGCGAACTCCTGCGTCATCAGATGTGCCCTATCTGCGGCCGCGGACCCTGGAAGTTGCCGCTCAACCACGTCGCGCTCAAACACGGCATCGACAAGTTCACGATGCGGGACATCTGTGGGCTGAAGGTGAAGGAGTCCGTAGCCGACGCTGACCTCAGCGAGGCCTCGAGGCAACGGGCCGCAGCACAAGACAAGACCGCACTCCACGAGGCGCACAAGCAGGGACACGGGAAGTACCGCGTCACTCGTGCCGGCGCCAAGGGGAAGGCGGACGGAACCGCCGGCGTCGACATGACCGCCCTCCGAGACCGTGCCTTTACGCCAGAGGCCCTCGCGAAGCGGAGCGACTCATGGAGGCGGACATGGGAGGCCAAGTCGCCCGAGGCCAAGCAAGCGACGTTGGACCGGTTGTACGAGGCGAAGAAGCCGAGCCTCCGCCCGTGCGGCACGGTCGCCGCATACGGTCGCGGATGCCGCTGCGACCTCTGTCGAGCGGCCCACACCGCGTATCGCCGCGCTCGTCGAGAACCAGGCTCAGCACGCGACTCGGTGGCACCCGACAGTCCAGCCGACAACCGGCACGCACTCTGACGGGAAAGACATCGAGGTCTGGTCCGTTAGAACTTCCCCGCGGTCGGCCGATCAACCTTCACTGCATCTCAACATCTCTCCTTTGGCGAGATGGGGAGGTGGCTACGCAGTCGATTCGATCTTCGACTCAAAGCTCAGCGGGGGCACCTCTCGGCGTGGGCAGTTGAGTCCCCGATGATGGTGTAACGCGGTTGCCGGCCTCGTCGTAGTAGACGTGGAGCGGCCACCGCGTGATCTTCGAGTGAACCCTTCACAGCACTCTCGAACGGAGCATCACGGTGACCGCACCTCACATTGTCGACCCTGCCGGCCTGCTTGGCGAGGCCCTGGCGGAAGCCTCCCCGGACCTCATGCGCAACCTGCTGCAGACGGTGATCAACGCGCTGCTGTCCGCCGACGCCGACGCGGTGGTCGGTGCCGAGTGGGGCCAACGCAGCCCGGACCGGACCGCGCAGCGCAACGGCTACCGGCACCGCGACCTGGACACCCGGGTCGGCACGATCGACGTCGCGATCCCCAAGCTGCGCACCGGGACGTACTTCCCCGAGTGGCTGCTCGAGCGGCGCAAGCGGGCCGAGTCGGCGCTGATCACGGTGGTGGCGGACTGTTATCTGGCCGGGGTGAGCACCCGCCGGATGGACAAGCTCGTCAAGCAGCTGGGCATCAACAGCCTGTCGAAGTCGCAGGTGTCCCGGATGGCCGCCGACCTGGACGAGCAGGTCGAGGCCTTCCGCCACCGGCCCCTCGACGAGGCCGGACCCTTCACGTTCGTCGCCGCCGACGCCCTGACCATGAAGGTGCGCGAGGGCGGGCGGGTCATCAACGCCGTGGTCCTGATCGCGACCGGTGTCAACGGTGACGGGCACCGCGAGGTCCTGGGCATGCGGGTGGCCACGGCCGAGACCGGGGCGGCGTGGAACGAGTTCTTCGCCGACCTCGTGGCCCGCGGCCTGGCTGGGGTCCGGCTCGTGACCTCAGACGCGCACGCCGGCCTCGTCGAGGCCATCGCGGCCAACCTTCCCGGCGCCACCTGGCAGCGCTGCCGCACCCACTACGCCGCCAACCTCATGAGCGTGACCCCGAAGTCGATGTGGCCGGCGGTCAAGGCGATGCTGCACTCGGTCTACGACCAGCCCGACGCCGCCGCGGTGCACGCCCAGTTCGACCGGCTGCTGGACTACGTGGCCGCCAAGCTGCCGGCGGTGGCCGAGCACCTCGACGCCGCCCGCGCCGACATCCTGGCCTTCACCGCCTTCCCCAAGGACGTCTGGACCCAGATCTGGTCCAACAACCCCTCCGAGCGGCTGAACAAGGAGATCCGGCGCCGCACCGACGCCGTGGGCATCTTCCCCAACCGGCAGGCCATCGTTCGCCTCGTCGGGGCCGTGCTGGCCGAACAGACCGACGAATGGGCCGAAGGCCGCCGCTACCTCGGCCTCGAAGTCCTCGCCCGCTGCCGACTCGCTCCAGTGACCGACACGACGACGGAGGTGAGCACCGACCCCGTCCTCGAACTCAGCGCCTAACCCCTACGAAGGATCACAGGCGATACACCACTACCTGGGACTTGACCGCGTGGGCCAGAGGCAGTGCAGACTGGACCCGTGAGCGAGCGCGATGACATCGCCGAGAACGGTCCCGACCAGACGACATGGGATCGCCTCCGAGGCTGGGCCAAGGAGCACCGCACAGCCTTGACGGTCGCCGGTGTCGGGGTCACGGCGTTCGCGCTGAGAGCGGCAACCGGTGGCGGCACAAGTGGTGGCACGCCAACAGTGACCTCAGCCGCTCCACCACTCGCGGACGCCGCGAAGGAGGCCGCCGCTCAGGCATCCTCCCGCGTTGCGAAGGACTTTGAGGCGCTGGGCCGCGCCTACAGGAACTCAGCGATGGATCAGACCGTCAAGGAGGCCGTAAGGCGTCATCAGCGGTGGACCCCGGAAGAGTTGGAAGTCCTCGGCGACACAGGAAAGACCGCCATAGAGAAGGCGCTCGAGTTGAAGCGGACCTTCAATGGCGTCATGGCTAAGTCGATCGAGCAGGGTCTATCCAGCAAGGCTCCCTGACCCGCGCGTCGTCCTCTCGGCAAGTTTCTGTTCTCCTGCGCGGCCTCGCGCGGGCGTGCTCTACTTGGAGCCAGAGCCCCAGGTGACCCGAGACGCCTGGGGCTCTCTCTGTCGCGGAGGCCGCAGGTGCGCCGCGCGCGGCGACCGCGGCTGCCCCGTCAGCCGCTACGAGGTGGCGGCCGGCGTTGGGCGGGGTTCAAGCGCGCTGGGTGGCATCCGCAACTGTCGGGAGGCGTGGCTGTAGCGCGGCCCGTGCACCGGCAACCAGTTGATCGAATCCGCCGGCTCGGGCGAGGCCTTGGACCTGGACTTCGTAGCCCGTGATCGTCAGATCGTCGACCTTGATCTCGTCGAACGGCTTCCACTCCCCCAGCGGCAGTTGCTCGGGTGCGCTTAGGGCGGGGTAGAGAAGGTTCATGGTTGCCGCGCCGGATGCGCGGAGGAACGCCAACGACTCGTACACGTCTGATGCGCTGATGCTGGGTGTCCGACCGACGCGGGTCTTGTACTTGGCGTCAAGGAGAAGCGGGGCGAGCGACCCGGTCAGTGGGGTGATGTCGGGTGTGGCGTAGACCGGTTGCGTGCCACGGTGGCCGAGGACCCATCTCATCTGCCCAACGACCTTGTGGTCCGGAAGTGCCCGGCGCACGACCTCCTCACAAAGCGACTGCCAGGCCGACCAGGTCGACAGCAAAAATCCGGGTCCTGTGAACGAGCCGCCGTCGAGATTGAGACCCAATCCCTCGACCACGAGTCGGGCCAGGTCGTAGGCCTGCTGCCAGCCGCGGTGGCGGACCGGAAGTGGCGCGAACACGGCCGGCGGGTTCGACTGGGGTGCCAACTGTCGGCCGAGCAGTCTGAGCTGCGCCTGGGTATCCGCGTCCGCAACTGCTGGGATCAGAGTTGCGACGGCCGCCGCCAACGTCGCGTTGTAGGGATTGCGACGAGTCAGTTCAAGTCGAGATACCTCGAACCCGTCCGGGTCCGGCAGGACGAGGGTCTCCCACTCGACATCGCCGTCGATGGCGAAGTCGGAACTGGTCGATCGGCGGTAGGAGCGGATCGGTCGGCGCTCATTCTCGGAATGGAGGTTGAGCAAGGACCTGGCGATCAGAGTCGCGAGGTCGCCGCGGTCCTGTGTGCCGGCGGAGATTTCGTCGTGGACCAGCAGGTGGCCGGTTCGGACGAGCACCGCGAGCAGGAAGAAGTCGCTACGCCACCCGCTCGTCGACGGGTCAAGGAATTTGGGCACCACCTCCAGTTCCACGCTGGAGTTGAGGCGGAGCAGGCCGGCGACGCCGTCCGCCTTCCACGTCCCGCCGCTTGTGGTCGTGATCGGGTCGTTCTCGTACCCGAGCAGCGTCTTGACACGGTCATTGAGCTGTCGCAGCTGGATCAGGACCTCGCCTTCGGAGATCCCGCTCAGCGCGGCGACCGCGCC
>NZ_JACHWR010000012.1 GCF_014191495.1 Nocardioides soli | reverse complement strand
TGGTGGCGACCGCGCCGTTCGTGCTGCTGGTCGCGTTCGCCGGCGACCAGGACTCCTACGGCCTGATGCTGCTCTTCGGCTTCTTCCTCGGGATCGGCGGCACCACGTTCGCGGTCGGCATCCCCTTCGTCAATGCGTGGTTCGCGGCCGACCGGCGCGGCTTCGCCACCGGCGTCTTCGGCGCCGGCATGGGCGGCACCGCCCTCTCGGCGTTCTTCACCCCGCGGTTCGTCGACTGGTTCGGGTACGGCGTGACGCACGTGATCATCGCGGTCGCGCTGGTCGTGGTCGCGCTCGTGGTCTGGTCGGCGATGCGGGACTCGCCGGTCTGGTCGCCCAACACCGACCCCGTGGTGCCCAAGCTCGCCGCGGCGATGCGGCTCCCGGTGACCTGGCAGATGTCCTTCCTGTACGCCGTCGCCTTCGGCGGCTTCGTGGCGTTCTCGACCTACCTCCCGACGTACCTCAAGGACGTCTACGAGTTCGACCTCACCCAGGCCGGCACCCGGACGGCGGGCTTCGCGATCGCCGCGGTCGTCTGCCGGCCGATCGGCGGCGTGCTCTCCGACCGGATCGGGCCGCGGGCCGTGGCGGCGACCTCGTTCGCCGGCGCCGCGGTGATGGCCGTCGTGGTCGCCCTCCAGCCCGAGCCGGAGATCCCGGCCGGGATCTCCTTCGTGGTGCTCGCCGCGTTCCTCGGCCTCGGCACCGGCGGCGTCTTCGCCTGGGTCGCCGCGATGGCGCCCAAGGAGCGCGTGGGCAGCGTCTCGGGCATCGTCGGCGCCGCCGGCGGCCTCGGTGGGTTCTTCCCGCCCCTGGTGATGGGCGCGACGTACGACGAGGCCGACCACAGCTACACGATCGGGCTGATGCTGCTGTGCGCCACCGCACTCGTGGCGCTGCTCTACACGCTGCTGGGCATCAAGAAGCGGAAGGAGCCCGTCTCCGGCTGAGGGTGTCGTCGGGCCGGCCGGCCGGTCGGGTCGCCGGGACGTCATACGTTCCGAGCAAGGGGACACTCCGTCCGTATGACGTCCCGGCGGCACGGGCCCGCATCCGTCGAAAGTCGTGCCAACCGGCCGGGGTGGTGCGAGCGTTCATCCGGCGAGGGAGGCCGATGGACAGCCAGGACTTCACGGCGTGGGCGGCCGGCGTCGAGCGCCGGCTGCTGCGCTCGGCGTACCTGCTCACCGGCGACCTGCACCGTGCCGAGGATCTGGTCCAGGAGGCGTTCGTGAAGGTGGCGCTGCGCTGGGACCGGCTGCGTGACGGCAACCCGACGGCGTACGCGCGGACGATCCTGGTGCGCGACCAGATCTCGTGGTGGCGACGCAGGCGGGAGACCCCCGTCGAGGAGATCCACGGCGGGGCGGCGACGTCGTCGGACCCCGAGACCGCGATGGTCGTGCGGCAGGCGCTCCGTCGCCTCACGCCCGCCCAGCGCGCGGTCGTGGTGCTGCGGCACTTCGACGACCTGTCCGTGGAGGAGACCGCCACGATCCTGCGCGTCTCGCCCGGCACGGTGAAGAGCCAGAACGCCGCGGCGCTCGCCCGGCTGCGCGGTGGAGCCCCCGAGCTGCTCGACCTGATCGGCAGGACCCGATGACGGATCTCCACGACCTGCTCGACCTCGCGACCGACCGGTTGGAGCCCCCCGGCCTGGCGGGCCGGGCGCTGACCGTCGCACAGCGGCGCCGCACCGTCCGCCGCGGGGTGCTCGCCTCGGTGGCGGCGGTGGTGCTCGTCGTCGGCGTTGCCGTGACGACCCGGCTGGGTGGCGCGCCGGCGGTGGAGCCGATGCACGTCCCGGCGACCTCGCCGACCGGCGTTCCGGCTCGGACGGCTCCGGCCATCGCCCCCGACCGGATCCAGCCGGCCTGGGACCCGCGCGGTGCCGAGGGGCAGCCGGTCGTCGAGCTGGGTGTGCCCCGGGTGATGGAGTCCCTGACGCCCGGGGAGGTGACGCGGCCGGTGGTCCTCCTCGACGACGGCAGCCGGGCGCGCCTGGTCTCGGCCGACGGCCTCGTCCATGAGCTGGACCTGCCCGGCGGCCTGACGAGGGGACGCACCGTGTCGCTCTCGCCCGACGGCCGGCGCCTGGTGGCGACCGGAGCCGGGGGCTTCTTCTGGCGCGAGATCGACGGCGACTGGCAGCGTCTGGGGGCGGAGGACGTGCCGCTGGAGGCACAGCTGACGTGGCTCCCGGACAGCTCAGGAGTCATCGTCCGCGGCTGGAGGCGAGCGGTCCTCGTCGACCTCGCCAGCGGCGAGGTGGCGGAGCAGCGGTTCCTCGAGGACGTCTCCCACCTCGGCGTGGCTCCGGACGGCGCGCTGGTCGGCGTCACCGAGGGCCGCTCCGTCGTCCAGTGGCGAGACGGCCGGGAGACGGACCGCGTGTCCACCGCAGGGCTCGAAGGTCTCGTCCTGCCGGCGGTCGGCGGGTCCGGCATCGCGTTCGCCCGCACCAATCTCGTGACCGTCGACCCGCCCGGACCGGCCGACCGGGACGGGCTGCTCGCGCTCGACCGGGAGACCCTCGAGACGCGCGCGTACCTGCCGGTGCCCGACGACCACTACTACGTGCACGCCGAGGACCTGCGCCCGCTCACGTGGCTCGACGACGACACCCTGGCGTTCACCGTGCTCCCCGCCGGGGCCGCCAAGAGGTACCTCATGACCTGGGACGTCGAGACCGGCGACATCTCCCGCGTCTCGTGCTGGGCGCGGTCGCTCGACGCGGTGTTCGCCACCGCCCTCCTGAGTCGATGAGACCTCCGTCGCCGGTGACGTGCAACCAATCCGTCACGTCTCGCGTCTCCCCGGTATGAGATCTCGGTACCTGATCCTGGTCGCGCTCGCGGCCGTCGTCCTCCTGCCCGGCTCCCCGGCTGCCGGCGCCCCTGCGGGCGCCCCGACCGTGCAGGTCCGCCCGGGTGCCCTGCCCGCGGGGGACCGCCCGGCGGTCCCGACCCAGGTCGGCCGCAGCATCATCGAGGGCGACACCCGGGTGGCGCTCCCGGCGAACTCCTACCTGCTCGGCAGGTCCGGCACGGCGTACGTCGTCGCCGGCAACGGCCGCGTGCTGCGCCTCGAGGCCGACGGCACGCGGACGCAGGTCGCGCGGGTCTCCGAGGACGCCGAGCTCGTGCTCAGCCGCGACGGCGCGCACGTCATCGTCACCCGCCTCACCCGCGCCGCGCGCGGCGGCGACGGCCTGGTGACGGTCATCGACGCGAGCACGGGAGCGCGCGTGGCCCGCCGTACGTTCTCGCACTACGCCACTGTGGTCGACGCAGACGAGGGACGCCTCGTGCTCACGACCTGGACGCCCGGGCGGACCCTGTGGTGGGACTTCGTCTCGGGTGGCACGTCCCGGATCGTCGGCCGCGTCGCCGGGCACGCCGACATCCGCGCCGACCGGCTCGCGACGTTCACCGGCGACCCGTACGACGGTGGCTGCACCGTCGTCACCTCGCTCACCCGCCCGCGCCGGACGCTGTGGCGGTCGTGTCGGGAGGCCGTCGTCGCGTTCTCGCCGGACGGGCGCCGGATGGCGACGATGCACATCCTCGCGGACGGCCTCGGCCCCAGCTCGGTGCGCGCCCGGACCGTCCGCGGCCGGGCGATCGCGTCCTACGAGGCGTACTGGTTCGGCAGCATCGAGTGGGAGTCCGACCGCGTCCTGCTGCTCGACACGCACACCAAGCGGCGTACCGCGCTGGTCCGTTGCGAGGTCGACGAGTGTCAGCGAGCGTCGGCCGTCCGTCGTGACCGGGGGCTCGGCTGACCGATCGTCGGTGTCGGTGGCCGGTGCTGGACTAGACCCATGCAGGAGACCCAGCTGGAGGCGATGAGCGAGGACCAGGTCCTCGAGTTCGCCGGCGCCTGCGCGGAGACCGCGCGTCGAGCCGAGGTCGACCTGCTGCGCGCCGCCTACCACTGGGCGCTGGCGCACCCGGCCGACCGGCTGGACCCCGCGACCTCTGCCCGGCCCGGTCGCGGTCGCCCGCGGCAGTGGGGCGGAGAGGGGACGCCCGAGGTCGGCGAGTTCGCCGCGGCGGAGCTCGGGGTGCGGATCGGCCGCTCGCCGTACGCCGCCTCCCGGCTGATCGCCGACGCCCTGGACCTGCACCACCGGCACCCGCAGCTGTGGGCGCGAGTGCGGGCCGGGGAGGTCCGGGCCTCGTATGCCCGCCACGTGTGCGCCCGGACGCGGGACCTCACCCGCGAGCAGGCGGCCTACGTCGACGCGGCCGTCGCCGAGTCGGCGGACGGTCGGATCCCGTGGTCGCGCTTCGAGGCGCTGGTGGACGCCAAGGTCGCCCAGGCCGACCCGGAGACCGCGCAGGCGCGCGAGGAGCGGGCGGCGAAGGCGCGCTTCGCCAAGAAGCTCCGCGGTGAGGCCCACGGCATGGCGTCCCTGCTGGTCCGCGCCGACGTCGCGACCGTCAACGCCCTCGACGCCGCCATCATCGCCTTCGCGAATCGCCTGTCAAACTCCGTGCCGGAGGCCACCGACGACGAACGTCGGGTGCTCGCCGTCCTGCTGCTCGTCTGTGGTCGCTCCGGGCTCCGGGATGCCGAGGTCCCCGGCGTCGAGCAGGTCCCCGAGGTCGCGGACCTGCTGCCCGAGGTCGTCCTCTACGTCCACACCTATGCCGGCGACGACCGCGAGGGCGTCGCCCGGGTGGAGGGCCACGGCCCGGTCACCGAGGCCTGGGTGCGCCGCGTGCTCGGCCCGACGGCCCGGTTCCGGATCCAGCCGGTGCTCGACCTGGCCGGCCAGGCCCCGGTCGACGCCTACGAGATCCCGGACCGACATAGGCAGGCCGTGCATCTGATGACGCCGGCCGACACCTTCCCCTACGCCAGCTGCACCGAGCGCACCATGCAGCTGGACCACACCGTCCCGTTCCACCGCGGCGGTGCCAGCGGGCTGGGCAACTACGGGCCGATGACCATCCGGCACCACCGGATCAAGACCCACGGCCGCGGCTGGCAGGTCCGGCAGCCCTTCCCCGGCATCTACGTCTGGCGCGACCCCCACGGCGCCTTCTACCTCGTCGACCACACCGGCACCCGGCGGCTGCCGGCGTCACGCGATACCGCGGCGCGGCTTGATCAGGTCGCCTGACGGCCGACCGCTGGATGCCAGCAGCAAGGACGCCTCCCCGCGGCGTCATGAGGCATGCTCGACGGCATGACGTAACAAGTTCATCGGGTGTCCACGGTGTGCCAATTTATCCCTCACGAGGAGACAGCTCAGTTGCGGTGGTGCACCGCGGCAACCTGGTGCGACGTGCACGCCATCACGAGAGCGGCCCGGGTGACGCGACGGTCAGCGATACATGCGGGGCTGGGTCGACCGAATCAGGCACGTCGGCAACGACGGCACGCACGAGGCCACTCCAGCAACCGCAGAAGAGGCTCTCGACGTTGCGACGCTCACCGAGCAACTGCTCGCGTACGAGTTCGATGCGAAACAACGAGGTGTGACGGAGTAGCACCGCTTCGAGGGCTGCGCCATCCTGATCGGCCAAGGCAGTCGGCTTGGTCACGTCATGGCCTCCAGCCGGCTGCGGAAGGTGCTCATCGACGAACAACGGGTCGCCGGTTCGATCGCAGAGCGCGCGGGAAACGGTCACCAGAGAGCTGCCCTCCCCGGACGGAGACGCCCCCGGGTAGACTGCGCGGACCTTCGGTGCTGACTCCGGAGCAGAGAAAAGTTCGGGGCCAGACGGAAGCCTCTGTGCGGATATCCGGCCCCGCAGCCGTCTCGGTGGGGCCAGCGTCAGCACTGGCCCCACTAAGGACGCCCTCGGCACTCATCGGCGCGTCAAATGCGGACCGCTCATGACGTCGCCCTGATCCGGCTGCGGACGATGCGGACGCGCCGGTACGGGTCCCGCCATGAACCCGACGCCGACGCCGATGATCGGACCTGTCACGGACCCGAACACCGTCCCGGCGCCAACCCCGGACCCGACGCAACTCGACTGGTGGTGGCAGTACGGCCTTGACGGCATCATCGCCGGACTCGTCGGCGGCGCCGTCACCGCACTCGCGGTGGTGGCTCACACTCCGCCACGGCGCGCATCTGGCGGAGCAGGCAGCCGGCCGCGAGCTGGATCGTCTTGAGCGCCAGCACCAGCACGAAGCCGATGTTCGCGAGCTGGACGCCGCAGCGAACGCAATCACGGTCCTCCAAGCAGCGCTCTGGAAGGTGTACATCCTGTCTCCGTTGCCGGCCGAAGGGGAGACCCACAACATCGGCGACACAGAAGGCTTGGTGGACTCGTTGCTCGACGCGCTCGCGGCCTCGTTTCCGGTTCGTATGCGGTGTCGGCGAGCCTGGCCCAAGTTCGCCGATCTAGTCGAAGAGACGATGCTGACCTTGAAGGACGCCTTCAGCAAAGGATGGTCTTCAGAGGAAGAAGAGGTCGCCTCTGACCTCTTGGCGTACCTCCACGCGTGGATCGGATACCCGGAAAAGATCGAGCTACTGCTCGAGGGGGGGGCCGACTCCGGCAGAGGTCAAGGCCGATTAGGCCGGATTGCTGGTCATGGCGCCCCCGCGGCGCCGAGCTCCCCGGCTACCGCCACACCAGCTACCTGCGAACGGCGCATCGCGCCCAGGACTCCGTCGAGCACCATCTGCAGCAGCACCGCCAGCACCAGCCTCATGCCGGAGCGGAGCCAGCCGAGCATCTAGTCGATCTGACCTCTGGGCGCCGATGTCGCGGCGGACGCTCTGCGTTCGGAATCCGTCAGCCAGTTGAGTTCGCAACTGTTTGCTGGGCACCCCGAAAAGGGTTCGCCTGGCGGCGCACAGATATGGGATCGGGTCGCGATGGCCGGCTTGTGGGCACCTGTGGGTAGAGAAGCGGAGCCGGGTCGCGGTCATGAATGGACCAATGAGAAGAGCAAGGCTCCAGGAGCTCCCAATCTGCGCAGGGCGCCAACGCGGCACCTCGGGGTCCTTCAGAAAGGTGAACGCGACGTCCGGACCTTGATAGTGGCCAGTCACAGCCCTCAGTATCTGGGGACCTCCCGACAGTGTGGGGCGTCCCGCTGCGTCTAGTTCGACGCATCGACACCGTGCGTCTACTGGGCGCCGTGTCGGTGTCAAGGGACAGTAGGAACTGCCCAGGGGCGGTCGTGAGACCTGCCCGCTGACGGTCACGAGAACTGCCCGGTGGTGGCCATGGGATCTGCCCAGTGGGCTTGCGGCCACCACCGACCAGAGCACTCAGCTCAAGGGACTCACCCCTCGGCCGGCGAGTGCCTGGGTAAGTCGCACGGAGTCTCCGCTGGTCTGGCACACGTGGGCGTGGTGCAGTAGCCGGTCGACGGTGGCGGTCGCCAGCGTCTTGGGCATCAGCTCGTCGAACCCGGACGGGTGCAGGTTCGAGCTGATCGCGACCGACCGCTTCTCGTAGGCGGCGTCGACGAGCCGGTAGAGCCCCTCGGCGGCATCCTGGGCGACCGGCAACAGGCCGATGTCGTCGACGACAACGAGATCGGCGCGCAGCACACGGGCGATGGCCTTGGACACCGTGTCGTCGGCACGATGGCGGCGCAGCAGGACCCCGAGGTCTTCCAGGGTGAACCAGGCGACCTTCAACCCGGCCTCGACGGCTTGGTGACCGAGTGCCTCCAGTAGGAACGTCTTCCCGGTCCCCGACGGCCCGCACACGACGAGGTTTTCCCGACGGTGGACCCATTCCAGGGTGCGGAGTGCCTGCTGGGTCGGTGCCGGGATCGAGGATGCCTCGGGCTGCCACGCATCGAACGTCTTCCCGGTCGGGAACCCCGCAGCCGCCCTGCGGGTGGCCAGTGCGGAGCGTTCCCTTCCGGCGACCTCCTCGGCGAACAGAGCCTTGAGCACCTCGGCGGGCTCCCAGCGTTGGGCCTTCGCGGTCGCGACGACCTCCGGTGCGTGGCGACGGATGTGGGGCAGCCGAAGCCGCCGCAAGAGGTCCTCCAACTCGGCCGGCAACGGCGGCGCGGACGCCATCGATGGTGTGGTGGTCTTGGTCGTCATCGGGTCACCTCGTTCCCCTCGCGGCTGTCGTGCTGGCTGTCGTGCTGGCCGAGACGTGCCCATCCGGCGGTGCCCTGGGTCAGCGACCGTTCTTCGCCGGCACGGTGCTCGCCAACAGCGGGTTGCCGGGCGTGGTGGTCGAGGATCGAGGACAGATCGGCCTCGGCGAACCGGCCGTGGACGGCGGCGTGGCCGAGTGCCCAGTCGACCTCGACGGGGTCGAACAGCTTGGCCAGGCTGAGGGCTTCGGCCATCTTGACCCTCATCCGCGGCGTGCCCGCCGCAGCGGCCTCGACCAGCCACAGGCGGGCGCCCTCGCCCAGGTCGAGGAACTCGGCTTCCGCTGGGTTCTTCGCTCGCGGCTGCCGGTTCAACGGACCTTCCGGCTGCGGTGGGAAGTGCTCGTCGTTGATCCTCGGCGTGCCCGGCGTCGCGCGCGCGTGGCGGGCGACCTCGGCGGGTCCGTCCTCGCCGACGTGAACGATGACGACCTCCTCGCCGTCGCCGAGTCCTTGGGCACGAACCCACACCGTGGCGCCGAGCAGGGTGTGTGGCACCGAGTACTGGCCGGACTCGAACATCACCATCGGCGTGTTGCCCGGCACTACCCGGGTGGTGCCGAACGCGACTGTGTGCGGCTGTGTCGGGACCGGGTGTAGCCGTGTCCGCTCTTCGGCCAACATCTCGACCGGTGGCCGCTTCGTGGTCCGGTGAGCCCGGGTGTTGACCTTCTGACAGAACGCCTCACACGCCTCCTCGAGCTCGCTAAACGACGCGTACTCCTCACGCAGGTTGGTGTCCTTGGGCACCAGGTCGGCCTTGCTGATCTTCACCGACGACTCGGTGCCGCCCTTGGACGCCGGATCCGCCGGCACACAGGTGTGGACCACGACCGAGTAGTGCTCGGCGAAGGTGACGAGCTGTCCGTTGCGGACCGGGATCCCGGCGATGTGCTCGGTCGTGACGGTCTTCTCGTTGTCGGTCAGCACGTAGGTCGGCACCCCACCCAACCGGCGGAAGGTCTGGTCCAGCGCGGCGAACACGGACGGCATGGTCTTATCGCGCAGCGCGATCACGACCCGGAACCGCGACCACGCCAGCCACGCCACGAACAGAACCGTCTTGACGCCGTCGACGACAGGTCCGTCGCCGTAGTCGTACTGCAGCCACATCCCCGGCTCGGTGACCCAGGGCCGGTGGACCCGCACATGTCCTGACCGGTATGACTTCTTCACCGATGCGACCGCACGACGGGTGGTGCGCTCCGAACCCTTGTAGCCCATCGCGAGCAGCTTCTCGTGCGCTCTGTCGGCACGGACCTTGCCCTTGGACCGCTCGACCCACTCCTCGACCTTGGGCAGGTACTCATCGATCAACTGCGGCCGAGTCACGGCCTTGTCCAGCTCACCCCCGGCAGCACGGCGGTCCACGTAGTGCTTGACCGTGTGGTGCGAGCATCCGGCCAGCTCGCCGGCATCACGCAACGACCCTGTCAGGTCGTAGGCATCCAGGATTTCCATGATCTCCTCGGCAGACTTCAAGTTGTCCCTCCTCAGGGCGACGGGCGCTTCAGCACCGCCGATCGCACCTGAGGAGGGGCCTCAACCGTCGGAGCCGGTGAGGCAGACGACGTCGTGTCGGGCAGATCCCATGACCGCCACCGGGCAGGTTTCATGTCCGCCAGCGGGCAGTTTCGTGGCCGTCTCCGGGCAGAATTTCATGGCCGCCGACAGTCGGCGGCGGAATGACCCATTGTCGGAGAGATCAACTGCAGCTTGCTTGCCAGTCGACCTGCCTAACAGGACGCCGATGTGCGACGACGAATCGTGCCTCTATGGGCGACAGCTATCGCCTGCGTCGCCGGGATCCCTTTCGTCGTGTGGCAATTTCTCTTCGGATGTCGTCTGGCAATCCGGGCGGAAGATAGTTCCAGACTCGTTCGGGCTCGTGAGAAGCGGCCTGCACCGTCCAGCGCGCACCGGTCGAGTCCAAGAACCACAGCAAGGGTTCCTCGCTGGATTGCACTGGGTTGCCCGGTATGAAGTCGAAGTCCGCGTCCTCATGCGGCCCGAGGACAGTACGCATCGCGATCCACGTGTCGCCGCCGGCAGGCGTCGTGTACGGGAACTCAACGCATAGGTCGTGAATGGGCTGATCACCGGGGAAGACCGGCGGCCACGGCGCCGGTCTGAGTCGTCACGTGCTGGAGTCCTCTGAGATCGTCATCGAGTGGACCGCCCGAAGCGGGCTGCGCGCCGCAACGGGTGCGAAGTCCGATCCGCTCGATGCGATCCGAGCCGCGTGTGAAGCGGTGTTCCGACCTCGGTTGGGCACTCCACGCAGCGGGGGAGAACGCCAAGCCCTGTCAGTGTTCTCAGCGACTCGCCGCTCCCCGATCAACGCATCGACCGAGGCCCGGTAGGAGGTCTTCAGCCGGGTGATCGCAGCTCCCGAACCCATCCGTGTCCGATTCCGGGGCCAAAAGCTTGCCGCGATGCTCAACGCCGCTGCCACCCTGCGGGTGCACGCGTCTTGGGACATCGACGCGACCAACACCGTGGTGGCGTTACGGACCTTGGTCCGCTGGGCGCACGCAATGTTGAAAGAGGCGCGTGAACTGCAGAAGTCGATGGTGGCCATCATCCGCAGCTGGCGTCTCGACCTGCTCGAGGAGTTCGAAGTCGGCCCAATCGTGGCCGCGACGGTTCTCTGCGCGTGGTCCCACCCTGGCCGCGTTCACTCCGAGGCGACGTTCGCGATGCTCGCCGGCGTCGCGCCTGGCCTACGACGCGACCTTCGCCGGCAAGGACGTCACGTGCGTAGCCGCCAGCGGCGACACCGGGTATCCGAACCTGATGTTTCCCGCGACCTCACCCCACGTCGTGGCCGCAGGAGGCACCTACGTCAGCAACGGCGCTGCCACGCGCCCCGGCGGGTGGATCGAGACCGCGTTGGGCCGACGACGGTCAGGGTGCTCATAATCGAGCCAGCCCTGCCCGAGCAGGCTTCGATCCTCGCGCTCCGAGCCGCGTGCTCCAACCGCGCTGTCGCGGACAGCCCGGACGGCGGCGTCGCGGTCACCGAGTTCTCCGCCGGCGGCGGGACGTCCTACTACCCGGTGAAAGGGCACGTCGGTCGCCGCGCCGATCATCACTGCCCTATACGCCCTCGCTGGCAACCACGAGGACCAGTTCGCGCGATCTACGACACCGCCGCGAGCTCACCCAGCTACGTCTACGACGTGCTGACAGGCACCACGACGGGCTGCGACGGCACGGTCCTGTGTCAGGCGCGGTGCGGCTGGGACGGCCCCACCGGTCTCGGTGCTCCGACCAACACCAACCTCTTCAAGGGCCCGACCAGCACGCCGTACGTCTACCCCTCACCGACAGTGCGGCCCACGCTCGAGCCAGACCCGACGCCCACCCCGACAGCCACCACTGGGCCCACCTCGACGCCGACTCCCACGACACGGCCGTCGAGCACGCCGACCACGGTGCCTGTGACGAGCGCGCCGCCGACCAGCTCGGCGTCGTCCGCGACGAGCTCACCGAGCACCGTTCCTGGCACCATCACCCGATCTGGTCGCATACGCGCGGTGGAAAGCCCGGGTGGGTGACCTTGCGCGCCAACTGGGCAAGATCCGCGCCGGCGCCGACACGCCCCGCCTGGTCGCTCGGTGGTTCGCCGGCAACCGGCAGCTGAAGCCGAAGAGAACGACCCTGAAGGTCCCCCGGGGTAGCGCGCGGCAAGCGGATCCGCTTCACCGTCACCGCGACCAGCCCGGCTACACGACCAAGAAGAAGTGGAGCAGCACGAAGACCAAGACCGTCCACTGAAACAGCTGGGGCGGCAGAATCGGGGGAGGGGACCGCATGCGACGCGGCCCCCTCCTCGACTGTCGGCGCCGGCAACCACACGCCGGTCCAGGCGCCGGCTGTCAGCCGAAACCTCGAAGGGGCGCCCCTTCTCGTCGACGTCGCCCGGCCGTGCTACCGGCGGGGCCTGCGCGCTCGAGGCGCGCTCAGACCGATCACGTCTCGATGCTGACGCCCCACTGGGCGAGCACCTTGTGGATCCCGACCGAGAAGACCCCCGTGTAGCACTCGATGCCGGCGGCGTTGTACCGGATCCCGCTGCAGGTCACCGGAGTGCCCCAGCGCTTGTTCATGACGCCCCGGGCACCCACACGACCGTCTGAACGCTGGATGTAGATCGGACCGCCGCTGTCGCCGGTGGCAACGTTCAACCCCGGCCCGTTCGCGAGGAACCCTGTGCAGAGTCCCAGCCCCTGATCGCACCACTCCGAGACGCTCGTTTGCAGGATGGTCAGGTCGCAGTGCTCGCCCGAGTTCGCGCCGGAGGTGCAGATCGTCTCCCCCACGGACGGGGCGGCGGCTCCGCCCACGTACTTCGAGGTGTTCGACGACCATCCCCCCGTGAAGACCTTGCCGATCGTGGCGAACACGCCAGCGGGCGCGTTGGGGTTGATCAGGATGCTGTCGTAGTTGACCTTCTCGCCCACGACCTTGCCGATGGGATCACCGGCGCCGTCGTTGACGGTGTCGCCAGTGTCCTCGCAGTGGCCGGCGCCGAGCAGTCGGCCGGCGCCGGTCGAGGTGAGCACGGCGAAGCCGACGGTGCAGCTGTGATGCCCACCCTTGTTGATCGCTCCGCCTCCTTGCCAGGGCGCGGAGTCGTTCGTTCGGCCCAGGTCGCCAACGCCGGCCGGAGCCTCGTCCACCTCGTAGGTGAGCGGGATGTTCTCCTGAGCCTTGGTGAGAGCACCGAAGGAGAGCGCCTCGCGCTGCTTGTAGGCGTCCGGACTCAGGGTGACTATGAGCCCAGACCGGTCGTCGTTGGGTCCGACACGGCGGATTCCGGGCAGCACCACATCGGATCCGGCGACCTTCTCGACCGCAAAGTTGCGGTTCGACTCCATGAGCTCGCGCGAGGCCGCGACCAGCTCTTCCTCCGCGTACCGAGCGGGAAGCACCTCGACCTCGACTCCGTCGTGGTCGCCGGCCTGTCGCTTGATGTCGGCTGGGATCTCACCCGACCACCTGATCGTGACCACGTGGCGGTCCTCGTCGACCACGACGCTCGCGAAGCCCGCGCGGTCGTGGTTGGCGGCGAGAGCCTCGGTGACGTCGATGGTCTTGTCGTGCAGCGTGATCGAGTCGGCCGGAGGAGGCTCCGGTCGGGTGCCGCCTCCTTCGCCCCACGCCACACCGCTCCCAGCCAGGGCGAGGCTCGCTGCGGCCACGCCTATGGCGGCCCAACGTCCCGGATTGCGCATTCGTCCCTCATCTCGTCAGCCCAGCGCGGAGCGCGCTGGCCGCTCATTGGTCGCCGCACCGTAGGACCATCGCGGGTGCGGTGACAGCCATTTGAGGGCAAGACATTCCGCGAATGCTCGGAATGTGTAAGGCCGGTGACAACAATTCGGCCGACGGCAGGGCCACCTGGTAACCCATGTCCGCGGCCAGACTCCTCACTCGAGCGCACCGGGTGGACGACGCTGCACCAGCCCGCGTGCTGCGCTCAGCTGGCCGGCCCCCAACTGGCCAGGGGCCAGGACCAGGGCCGGCCTCCGGCCTGCAACCAGCCACCGACCCTCCTAGGTCGGCCCGCCGGCACAGCAACCCCACCATTCTCCATCCCCGGACATGCGAGTGTGGGCCGCACTGGCTCCACGCGACCCCGTGCCTACGGCGCCGGCCGAGCTGCACAACAACGCGATCGGCACTCGCTCCGCTCGCTCACTTCCTCACGGCTTCTTGCTAGTCGCGCGGTCACGTTTGGGGGCCAGTCCCCAGGCATGAATAGCGCACCAGGTGCCTGCTCGAAGGGCAGCACGCGCTCTCGCTCGGCGTCATGGCCCGCCCCGCCGGCGCACTTGAAGGGACCGTTCGGGTCCAGGAGGACGGCCACTTGCGGGTCGGCGTGGTCCCGGAGCCACACCGACACACCCCCAAACCCGGCGCCCCAGCGCAGATGCTCGTAGGAGCACCACAGCGCCTCTAGCCGGACTACCGCGGCGGTGTAGGCCCACCACTGCTTGTACCGCACGACGTCGTTTGGCGGTCGTGTCGCGCCAGGAGACCTCGACCAGGAACTCCTCGACGAATTCGGCGAGCGTCGCGAACCGCAGCGGACGTTCCGCGGGCGGCGACGCGGGCAACGGTGCCGGCGCATCCTCGGTCGCCCAGGCGCCAGGCTCGTCCCCGACGTCCTCCGGATCCCGACGCTCCAAGTCGTCGGTCACGACAGCCATGGGTTCGATTCCTTCGGCCGACGGCCGAGCTCGGTACTCGATAGCGGATCAACTGCTACGGCGATCGCCAACTCAACAACGCACTGCACACTGTCGTGCAGTCCGGATCTAGGGTCTGTTACGAAGTGGCTGGTGGGGTTTTGCGGCGTGGCGTCGGGACACGGGTGAGGCCTCCGCGGTAGCGCAGGTGGTGTCTACGCATCCACGCCACCGCAGGAGGCCTCATGTCCACGATAGATCCCTCGATCGATGCCGCGTCTCGTCACGACCTGACCGAGGAGCAGTGGGAGCTGCTCGAACCGCTACTGCCCACGCCGTCGCGTCCGGGGCGGCCTCGCCGATGGCCGTTGCGGCAACTGATCGACGGGATCCGGCACCGGACCCGGGTCGGCTGCCCGTGGCGAGACGTCCCGGACCGCTACGGGCCCTGGTGGCGGATCTACGCACTGTTCGCGTGCTGGCACTTGCTGATCCCGGCATCGGCGCCCATCGCCTCGACGAGGTCGTCGACCGAACGGGTGCTGACGCCGTGGACGTAGGCCTCCATCACCACCGCATACAGCGCCTGGTCGATCCGCCGCCGTGGTTCCAAGATCGAGGGGAAGAACGAGCCCTTGCGGAGTTTGGGGATCCGCAGCTCGACATCACCGGCCTTCGTGGTGAGCATCCGCGGGCGGTGCCCGTTCCGCTCGGTGGTACGGGACTCGGTGCGCTCATAGGGTGCGGCGCCGATCCGCTCGGTCGCCTCGATCTCGATCAACTCCTGCAACGCGACCCGCACCGAGTCACGGATCAGATCCACGCCATCACCGGCACGGAACGCCTCGAGCAACTCGGACAGGGCAGACTGGGGTAGGGCCATCGGTGGACTCCTCTTCGATGTGTGCTTGGCCGTTCACACCGAAGATCTCGCCGATGGCCCCCTCACGTACGGAGCCCCGCCGTCCTACCCAAACCCCACCACTCCACGGGACGCTCACCCGGCGAAGGATTCTCAACGCGGGCGTGGCGAATTTTGGGTGCGGCCGGAGTTGTGGGCGTAGCCTTCACGCGTGAGAACGGAGGAGCCTTCAACAGATGCGGATGCGGCGCCGTTTGAGTGGCGGGGTCTCTTCGTGTCAGCCCAAAGATTCGCTCAAGCATGCGTCGACAACTACTCCGTGCGAGATGCGCCCTTCTTCTTTCTCCACGCTGGTGCGAGCGTCGAGCTTGCAGTTAAGGCGGCTCTGTGCAAGGCATCGCCCGTCCTTCTCCTAGAGGGTGGTAACCGCTTTAAGGACGTATCGCTCCTTCGGCTCGCGGGCTTGCGACCCACCAGACAGCGAGACGAGCAAGTGTTCACGGTGGGCTTCGAGTCGGCCATCAGACGCCTGCAGTTGTTGTATGGAGACGGCGTACTGGGCGTCGGACCCGATGGCCTCGCAGCTCTAAAGGCCGCTCGTGACGTCACAGCGCATGGCGGCCAGGTCAGCGAATCTACCGGCGACGCCCTCTTCCGGGTGCTCGTCACACTAGGCACGATTCAGAACGCCCTGGCACAGCGACTCGACTCCACGCCAGAGGAGTTCTGGGGCGCTGCGTGGCCAACAGTCGAGAAGGCCCTTAGACAACGCCAGGACGACATCAAGCAACAACTCGCGGTGTCCTACGCGGCAGCTCGCAAGCGGTTCGCCGAGCGCACCCGGGATCTGGATGAAGAGGCCATCGATCGACTGCTGGAACAAGCCGGCGACCGCGTCAATCCAAGCAAGAACGTGATGCCGCGCCAATGCCCGGTCTGCTCGGGCAAGGGACTATCGGTCGAGCGTCCGGAGCAGCGGGTCGCCAATCGGCGCAGTGGCACGACGGTGATACACGGCTGGATGGCTACCAACTTCACCTGTCCGGTGTGTCACCTCACCTTGGAGTCGGAGGCACTTGTCAACGCGGCCCCTGACTTCGAGGCGTGGGAGTCCGCTGACGAGCACGACCTCTTGGAAATCTGGCAAGAGGATATGGCTGCTCTCGACAGCCATGACACCGAGGACTTCACCTAGGCACGCGGTGCCAGGACGCAACGATCCTCGGCCGTCAGCCAGCGATTCGAGAGCCGGTCAGTATGCCCTGTTCGATGCTCCTGCGTATTGTCCCTCGAAGTTCCCGGATGAAGTGCTCCACATCGCCAGTGAACTGCCACAGCGATAGATCGTGCGTCATGTTGGGGCGAACCTTCATTCGCTCGTGGCGGTCGTAGTCGCCGTGCAGTAGTCCGCCGTAGATCAGATCTTCGATGATCTCAGGTGCGGTCGTCTCGACCCCTTCGCCCTCAACCGTGCGAATTGCAAGGCCGAGCCCGCGGAAGCCGTCTCGGTAGCTGTCCACGTTCGCGGCCAGTGTCGGGTCAGTTAGGCAGTTGGTGGCCGAATCGAGAACTTTCGGTACGTAGACCTCATCCCTCTTTCCTATCGCGAACTTTCGAAGGGCCATCGCCCGCACAACTCGCGCCCACCGATCGGGCGCGGGCGCATGAGAGAACGGAACCAGTTGCAGACTCGGCTCCGCCATCGGAAAGGCATCGGCCAGGTCGTCGTACTCATCGACCAGTTCGCAGAAGAGTTCGATCCGCGCAAAGTCGGTAGGCGGGCTACTCACATGGCGAACGCTAGTCGTGAAATTGTGAGGGTGTCGTCGGTCCAGCGGGTAGTCGACGCGCATGCGTCCTGGCTGTCGCCGTACTCCGTCCACCGGTTGGTCGCCCCGTACGGGTTCCGCTGTACCGAACCTGTGGTCAGACGGCGTGCGGCGGTTGCCGCAAAGTTGGGGTGGGTTGCGCTGATGACGTGACCTCGATGCGGCGGCATGCTGTCCGCCGCCGCCCATCGTGATCGGACCGGTGCCTGCGCCCCGTGTGAGGTCGTGTGCCTGACACCGCGGGAGAGCGCGTGCTCAGGCACACGACCCGGGCGCTGTCGGGGCCGCGGGCTACGTTCTACGTCGTGTCCTTCGTCCCGCTCACCGGCCCCGCGACGTTCCGGGCGGGCGAGCCGCCGCGGGAGGGGGTCGTGGAGTTCAGCGACGCCCGGCGCACCGTGGCGCTGCCGATCCGGGCGGCGCTGCCGGTGCTCACCAAGGCGCGCAGCCGTGACGACCTGCACCCGAGCGTCGGGCTGCTGAGCGGGGCGGCGCTGCTGGGGATGCGGCTGGTGGCGGCGGGCAAGTTCGCGCCGGCCGCGGCGGGGGACGGCGGCCCGCCGAGCTGGCGGGTGAGCGGCCTCGACGCCGACGACGAGGACCGGATCGAGATGCTCTCGCGGGCCCAGCGCGACGACGAGCGGGTGGTGCGCGACCTGATCGACGCGGTCGTCGACGCGATGCCCCGGCAGCCCCCGGTGGAGGTGCCCGAGCGCAGGCCGGTGGCGCCGCGGGGCCCGACGTTCGAGGAGCGGCTGCAGTCCCGGCTGGCCCGGCACCGCCGGGTGGAGGCGGGCGACCTGCCGCACCTGGTGCGGCTCTCCCTCCGGGTGGAGGCCGACGAGGAGGAGCTGATCGCGGGCGCCGTACGCCTCGTGCCCCAGGCGCACGACGAGCAGAACCCGCTGCACCTGTGCGACCTGGCGGTGCTCTGGACCCACGGCTCCGACGAGCACGGCTTCGGCGACCGCGCACGGACCCACGCCACGATCGCGCTGCGGGCCGCTGCCGACGCGTGGCCGGTGCTCGACCGGCTGCTCGAGCTGCGGGTGCCCGACCAGATCGTGCTCGACACCGACGAGCTGGTCAGCCTGCTCGACGAGGGGGTCGGCGCGCTGCGCGAGCGCGGCGTCGACGTGCTGTGGCCGCGCAGCCTGGGCCGCGACCTGAGCGCCACTGCGACGCTCGACCGCGCCGCGCCGTCAGGGGCACGAGAAGAGCCGCTCAACGAGCCGCTGCTCGGCACCGAGTCGCTCTTCGCGTTCAAGTGGCAGGTGGCCCTGCACGGCGACCCGCTCACCGAGGCGGAGATGGACCAGCTGGCGTCGTCGGCCACGCCGCTGATGCGGCTGCGCGGTAACTGGACGGTCGTCGACCCGGCGATCGTCCGGAAGGCCCGCAAGCGGCTGCTGCGCACCGTGCGCCCGGCCGAGGCGGTCGCGGCCGCCCTGACCGGAGTGGTCCAGGTCGGGCCGCAGGACGCCGCCCAGGAGCAGGTGATCGTCGGCGCCAGCCTGCTCCAGGTCCGCGAGCGGCTGCTCACCGCCGCGACCCGGGAGCCGGTCGAGCCACCCGAGGCGCTGGCGGCGACGCTGCGCGACTACCAGCGGCACGGGCTGACCTGGCTGGCCGAGCTCACCTCGCTCGGCCTCGGCGCCTGCCTCGCCGACGACATGGGGCTCGGCAAGACGATCACGCTGATCGCGCTGCACCTGCACCGCCGCGAGCGCGGGGCGACCGGCCCGACGCTCGTGGTCTGCCCGGCCAGCCTGCTCGGCAACTGGGAGGACGAGGTACGCCGCTTCGCCCCCGGTACGCCGGTGGTGCGCTTCCACGGCAGCGCCCGCGAGCTCGAGGGCGCGGGTGACGGGTTCGTGCTGACGACGTACGGCACCATGCAGCGCGACGCCGAACGGCTCGCGGAGGTGGCGTGGGACCTGGTCGTCGCCGACGAGGCCCAGCACGTCAAGAACCCGCGCACCGCCACCTCGCGGGCGCTGCGCTCGATCCCGAGCCGGGCGCGGGTGGCGCTGACCGGCACGCCGGTCGAGAACAACCTCACCGAGCTGTGGGCGATCCTCGACTGGGCGATTCCGGGCCTGCTCGGCAGCCGCAACGCCTTCCGCAAGGTGTGGGCCGGACCGATCGAGTCGGGCCGCGAGCCGAGCAAGGCCAAGCAGTTCGCCGACCTGATCGGGCCGTTCCTGCTGCGCCGCCGCAAGTCCGACCCGGGCATCGCGCCGGAGCTGCCGGCGAAGACCGAGACCGACCACCGCGTGGGGCTGACCCGCGAGCAGGTGGTGCTCTACGAGTCGTTCGTGCGCGACATCATGGAGCGCATCGAGCGCTCCGACGAGGACACCCGACGCGGCCTCGTGCTCAAGCTGCTCACCGGCCTGAAGCAGATCTGCAACCACCCGGCGCACTTCCTCAAGCAGTCGGCGGTTCGGCTCCCGGGCCGTTCGCAGAAGATCGACCTGCTCGACGAGCTGCTCGGCACCGTGCTCGCCGAGGACGGCGCTGCGCTGGTCTTCACCCAGTACGTCGCGATGGCCCGGCTCCTCGAGTCGCACCTCGCGCGGGCCGGCGTACCCCACCAGCTGCTGCACGGCGGCACACCGGTGCGCGAGCGCGAGGCGATGGTGCGGCGCTTCCAGGGCGGTGAGGCGTCGGTCTTCCTGCTCTCGCTCAAGGCCGGCGGCACCGGGCTCAACCTGACCCGCGCCGACCACGTGATCCACGTCGACCGCTGGTGGAACCCCGCCGTCGAGGAGCAGGCCACCGACCGCGCCTACCGGATCGGCCAGACCCGCCCGGTGCAGGTGCACCGGATGATCACGCGCGGCACGATCGAGGAGCGGATCGCCGAGATGCTGGGCCGCAAGCGGGCGCTGGCCGACGCCGTGCTCGGCCGCGGCGAGGCGGCGCTGACCGAGCTCAGCAACGACGAGCTCCGCGAGCTCGTGACCCTGCGGCCGGAGGCCGCCGACGAATGACCGGAGCGATCCTGCACCCCCGGGTCCCGGCGCGCCGCGGCGGCGTCCGCGCCACCACCTGGTGGGGCAAGGCCTGGGTCCGGGCCGTCGAGGAGGCGGCGTACGCCGAGGCGGACGCCCGGGCGGCGCGGGCGCTCGCCCGGGGCGGTCATGTCGGGCAGATCGCGACCGAGCCGGGGCGCTACGTCGCGTCGGTCGACGACGCGCGCGGGCTCTGGACGGTCGAGGGCTCCCTGCCGGTGCTCGACGACGCCGGACTGGCCGCGCTCGTGGAGACCGTCGCTGCCGAGGCCGGCCGGATCGCCGCGCTGCTCGCCGGCGACCTCCCCCACGACCTGGTCGAGCAGGCGGAGGAGTCCGGGGCCGAGCTGCTGCCGAGCGGCTTCGAGCTCGGCTCGGCCTGCGGGTGCGACCACTGGGCCGACCCCTGCGTGCACGCGCTCGCCGTGCTCTCCCAGCTGGCGTGGCTGCTCGACGCCGACCCGTTCGTGCTCTTCCAACTGCGCGGACTGCCCCGCGACGAGCTGCTGGCGCGCCTGCACGCGCGGCAGTCCGCCGCGTCGACCGGCGCCGACCCCGATCTCGACCTGGACCTCGACCTGGCGGTCGAGGCCGCGTTGTACGCCGCGCGGCTGCTGGAGGCGGATGACGGGTAGCCGGCGCCGACGCCTGACCGGCGGGCGAGCCGCTCAGCCGCGGAGCGCCCCGAGCGCCATCCGGGTGAGCAGGTCCCGCATCCGCGGGTCGGCGAGCAGGCCGCTGTGCGGCGTGGAGTTGATCAGCCCGAACGCCGCGTGCGCCATCGCCCGCGCGGCGGACAGGTCGAGCGCGGGGTCGAGCCCGCGGAGCTGGGTGGCCCACAGGTCGACGTACTCGCGCTGCAGGCTGCGCACCTGCTCGCGCGCGTCGGCGGGCAGCGACTCCCAGTCGCGGTCCTGGACCACGATCAGCGGCCGGTGCCGCAGCGCGAAGTCGACGTGCCACGCGACCAGCGCCTCGAGCGCCGCGTCGGGCCCCTGGGCGTCGGCCACCCGCTGCCGGCCGACCCGGAGCAGCTCCTCGCTGATCGAGACCAGCATCTCGGCGAGCATCGCCTGCTTGGAGTCGAAGTGCTTGTAGAGCGCCGGGCCGGAGATCCCGCACGCGGCGCCGAGGTCGGCGACCGACACCCCGTGGTAGCCGCGAGACGCGAACAGCCCCGCCGCGGTCTCGAGGATCTGACTGCGTCGATCCGTGGGGCGGCTCATGCCGCCAAGGTTAGAGGTTGTTAACCCTGCTCGTTCGGCTGCTCTCCCGAATCCTGGGCCTCGATCTGACGGCGTACGTCGTCCATGTCGAGGTCCTTGACCGCCGTGATCACCTGCTCGAGCGCGGGCGCGGGCAGGGCGCCGGGCTGGGCGAAGACCAGGATGCCGTCGCGGAAGGCCATCAGCATCGGGATCGAGGTGATCTGGGCGGCCGCCGCGAGGGACTGCTCCGCCTCGGTGTCGACCTTGCCGAAGACCACGTCGTCGTGCCGCTCGGCGGCGGCCTCGAAGACCGGGGCGAACTGGCGGCACGGGCCGCACCAGGACGCCCAGAAGTCCACGAGCACGATGTCGTTCTCGACGACGGTCTGCTCGAAGGTGTCGGCGGTCAGGGCGGTGGTGGTCATGCTTCGGACAACGAGCGGCGAGCGCCCAGCATTCCGCCGGGCGGCTCGGCCGCTCCTCACGCGAGGGAGAGGAAGAGCTTCTCCATCTTCTTCACGTCCATCCCCTCGAGGCCGTCGCCGGCGGTCAGGCACTGCTGGAGGCCGGTGGCGACGATCGCGAACCCGGCCCGGTCGAGGGCCTTGGAGACGGCGGCCAGCTGGGTCACGACGTCCTCGCACTCCCGGCCCTCCTCGAGCATCCGGAGCACGCCGTCGAGCTGGCCGCGCGCGCGCTTGATGCGGTTGATGACCGAGGTCATCTCGGTCGGGTCGAGCTCCATCAGCCCTCCTGGCCCTGCTGCGCCGCGACCTGGGCGCGGACGTCGTCCATGTCGAGCTCCTTGACGGCGGTGATCACCTGCTCGAGCGCCGGTGCGGGCAGGGCGCCGGGCTGGTTGAAGACCAGGATGCCGTCGCGGAAGGCCATCAGCGTCGGGATCGAGGTGATCTGGGCGGCCGCCGCGAGCGACTGCTCCGCCTCGGTGTCGACCTTGCCGAACACGACGTCCGGGTGGGCCTCGGACGCGGCCTCGAAGACCGGCGCGAACTGGCGGCACGGGCCGCACCAGGACGCCCAGAAGTCCACGAACACGATGCCGTCGCCGGTCACGGTCGCCTCGAAGTCGGCGGTGGTCAGGGTGGTGGTGCTCATCTCTCTCCTTGGATCGGTCCGGGTTTGACGATACCCCCGGGGGTGTTAACGTGTGCAACCGAATATACCCCCAGGGGTATTCCTTGGGAGAGAAGGGGAAGCGCATGACCTCCATCCACGACCGGGTCGTCGTCTCGGCGACGGCCCGGCCCGGCCCGCTCGGACGACTCGGCCTCGCCGTGCTCCGACATGCCCGGCTGACGGCGCTCCTCTGGGTCGTCCTCGTCGTCGGGCTCGGCATCTTCGCGCCGCGGGTGGAGGCCGAGCTCTCCGGCGCCGGCTGGCAGGCCGACTCCTCCGACTCCGTCGCCGCCCGCGAGCTCGCGCAGGAGCACTTCGGCGGGAACGCCAGCTCCGCCCTCCAGGTGGTCGTCCACGACCCCGACGGTCGGGTCACCGAGGGCGACGGCGCCGCGGTCCTCGCCGAGGCCACGGCGCTCCTCGAGGAGGACGTCCGGATCGCGCAGGTGATCCAGCCGCAGCCGGGGGCGACGCTGAGCGAGGACGGGCACACCGCGGTCCTGCTCGCCGGCGCCGACGCGTCCACGGACGACATGGTGCGGGCGGCCAAGGACCTGACCGAGCCGCTCCAGGAGCTCGCGACCGGCTCGGTCCAGGTGCATCCGACCGGCGCCTCCCAGCTCTGGGCCGACTTCAACGAGGCGAACCTCGAGGCGATGCTGACGTCGGAGATGATCTCCTGGCCGGTGACGCTCGCGATCCTGGTGCTGGCCTTCGGCGCGCTCGTCGCCGCCGGACTCCCGCTGCTGCTCACCCTGGCCGGGCTGGTCGCCTCGGCCGGCTCGCTGGTGCTGATCAACCAGTTCGTGCCGGTCTCGATCTGGGCGATGAACTTCGCGATGATGTTCGCGCTCGCCCTCGGCATCGACTACGCCCTGTTCCTCGTCGTCCGCTACCGCGCCGCCCGGATGGGGCGCGAGCGGTCGGTCGCCGACGCCGTCGCCGAGACCATGGACACCGCCGGCAAGGCCGTGCTGCTCTCCGGCCTCACCGTGCTCGTGTCGCTCTCGGCGGTGATGCTCGTGCCGTCGCCGGCGTTCCGCTCGATGGCCGGCGGCATCATGCTCGCCGTAGTCTTCGTGCTCGCGGCCACGCTGACGCTGCTGCCGCTGGTGCTCGCGAAGCTCGACCTGCGCATCAACAAGCTCGCCCTGAAGTGGGTGCACGGCGGCGAGCACCGCTCGCCCCGCTTCGCCCGGTGGGGCGAGCGCCTCTGGAGCAAGCCGTGGCGCTACGGCCTCGGCTCGCTGGTCGTGCTGTTCGCCCTGGCCGCCCCGATCCTCGGCCTGCAGACCGCGATGCCCTCCATCAAGGTGCTGCCGGACGACGCCAGCGCACGGGTCGGCTACGACACGGTCCAGACGGCGTTCGGTGACGGCGCCCCGGGCACCCTGCAGGTCGTGGTCGACGCCGACGACGCGGACGACGCCGCCGAGGTGCTCGCCGCCGACGTCGGCATCGCCGGCGCCATGCCCGGACAGCCGGCCGCGGACGACAGCGGTCTGGTGCTGATCTCGGCCGTGCCGACCGTCGACCCGTCGGATCCGGCGATCGGGGACACCGTCGACCGGCTGCGCGCCGACCTCCCGCCCTCGGCGTACGTCGGCGGCGCGGCGGTCGAGAACCTCGACCTGAAGGCCCAGCTCGACGAGTCGACGCCGTTGGTCCTGGGCGTGATCCTCGGGCTCGGCTTCCTGCTCCTGCTCGTCGCGCTGCAGGCGCCGCTGATCGCGCTGCTCGGCACGCTCGCCAGCCTGCTGTCCACCGCGGCGGCGTTCGGGGTGGCGCGCCTGGTCTTCCAGGAGGGCTGGGGCAGCGGCCTGCTCGGCTTCGAGCACCAGGGGTTCCTCGACGCCTGGGCGCCGGTCTTCTTCTTCGCGATGATCTTCGCGATCGCGATGGACTACACCGTGTTCCTGCTCGCCTCCGCCAAGGAGCACTTCGAGCGGTCCGGCGACCCGCGCGAGGCGATGGTCGGCGCGATGGCGCACTCCGGCCGGGTGATCTTCGCGGCGGCCGCCGTCATGGTCGCGGTGTTCTTCACCTTCGCCCTGTCCGGACCGCTGCCGCCCAAGGAGATGGGCATCGTGCTCGGCGTCGCCGTCCTGCTCGACGCCTTCCTGGTCCGGCTCGTCCTGCTGCCGGTCCTGCTCCGCCTGACCGGGCGGGCCGCGTGGTGGTCGCCGCGCTGGCTGCGCCGCGCCCTTCCCGACATCCGGTTCAGCCACGGCTGACCCGACGAGAGGAGATCCCCATGTGTCGTCCCGTCCCTGGCGTGAACCTGGACCGTGCCGTCCTCGCCCTCGCCGGCAGCATGGTCCTGGTGAGCGCGCTGCTGGTCGCCGTGCTGTCGCCGTGGTGGCTGTTGCTGACGGCCTTCGTCGGCCTCAACCTGCTCCAGTCGAGCATCACCGGCTTCTGTCCGGCCGCGCTGCTCTTCCGGCGCCTCGGGCTCTCGGCGGGCTGCGCCTTCCGCTGAGCCGTCCCCGTCGAGGGGTCCACCGGTCGCCGCGACCGGTGGACCCGCTGGTTAACGATCGCTAACCTTGGTTCCGTGAGCCACATGAAGGAGCTGGTGGACGAGCTGCGCGAGCGGCTGGCGATCGCCCGGCTGGGCGGCAGCGAGGCGGCCCGCGCCAAGCACACCGACCGAGGCAAGCTGCTGGTGCGCGACCGGGTCGACCGGCTGCTCGACCCGGGCAGCCCGTTCCTCGAGCTGAGCCCGCTGGCGGCGTACGACATGTACGGCGGGGCCGTGCCGGCGGCCGGCGTCGTCACCGGCATCGGCCGGGTGAGCGGGCGCGAGGTCGTGGTCGTCGCCAACGACGCCACCGTCAAGGGCGGCACCTACTACCCGATGACGGTCAAGAAGCACCTGCGCGCGCAGACGGTCGCGAGCGACAACCACCTGCCGTGCGTCTACCTCGTCGACTCCGGTGGCGCGTTCCTGCCGATGCAGGACGAGGTCTTCCCCGACCGCGAGCACTTCGGCCGGATCTTCTTCAACCAGGCCAACCTGTCCGCGCGCGGCATCCCGCAGATCGCCAGCGTGATGGGCTCGTGCACCGCCGGCGGCGCCTACGTGCCGGCGATGTCGGACGAGACCGTGATCGTGCGCAACCAGGGCACGATCTTCCTCGGCGGCCCGCCGCTGGTGAAGGCCGCGACCGGCGAGGTCGTCACGGCCGAGGAGCTCGGCGGCGGCGACGTGCACGCGCGTACGTCGGGCGTGGTCGACCACCTCGCCGAGGACGACGCCCACGCGCTCGCGATCGTGCGCAGCATCGTCGGCACCCTGCCGCGGGGTGGTGGTTTCGAGACGGGCGCAGAACGCCCTCCTCAACCACCGATCGACGTCGAGGAGCCGCACGAGGACCCGTCGGGGCTCTACGACGTCGTGCCGGCCGACACCCGCACGCCGTACGACGTGCGGGAGGTGATCCGGCGGATCGTCGACGGCAGCCGCTTCCACGAGTTCAAGCGGCTGTACGGCGAGACGCTGGTGACCGGGTTCGCGCACGTGTGGGGCCACCAGGTCGGCATCGTGGCCAACAACGGCATCCTCTTCAGCGAGTCCGCGCTCAAGGGGGCGCACTTCATCGAGCTGTGCAACCAGCGCGGCATCCCGCTGGTGTTCCTCCAGAACATCTCCGGCTTCATGGTCGGCAAGGAGTACGAGAACGGCGGCATCGCCAAGGACGGCGCCAAGCTCGTCACCGCGGTCGCCTGCTCGGTCGTCCCGAAGTTCACCGTCGTCATCGGGGGCTCGTTCGGCGCCGGCAACTACGGCATGTGCGGCCGCGCCTACGACCCGCGCTTCCTGTGGATGTGGCCCAACGCCCGCATCTCCGTGATGGGCGGTGAGCAGGCCGCGTCGGTGCTCGCCACCGTCGCCGGCCGGCCCGACGACGAGGACCTCAAGGCCCCGATCCGCGAGCAGTACGAGACCCAGGGCTCGCCGTACTACGCCACCGCCCGTCTCTGGGACGACGGGATCATCGACCCCGCCGACACCCGCCGGGTGCTCGGGCTCGGCCTCGCGGTGGCCGCCAACGCGCCCGTCCCCGCGCCGTCGTACGGTGTCTGGAGAATGTGATGATCGAGTCCGTCTTCATCGCCAACCGCGGCGAGATCGCCGCCCGGGTCGCCCGCACCTGCCACCGGCTCGGCATCGCAGCCACCACCAGCAGCGGCGACTACCTCGACGTCGAGGCGCAGATCGCGCAGGCGCTGGCCGCCGGTGCCGACGCGGTGCACCCCGGATACGGATTCCTCTCGGAGAACCCGGCCTTCGCCCGCGCCGTCACCGCCGCCGGCCTGACCTGGATCGGCCCGCCGCCCGAGGCGATGGAGGCGATGGCCCGCAAGGACCACGCCCGCGAGATCGCCGTGGCCGCCGGCGTCCCGGTCGTGCCGTCGTACGAGCTCGGGGGTTTCGAGACGGGCGCAGAACGCCCTCCTCAACCACCGATCTCGTTCCCCGTGCTCGTGAAGGCCGCCGCCGGCGGCGGTGGCAAGGGCATGCGCATCGTCCGCGAGCAGGCCGAGCTCGCGGAGGCCACGGCCGCCGCGGCCCGCGAGGCCAGGAGCGCGTTCGGCGACGACACCCTGCTCATCGAGAAGTACGTCGAGCGCGGCCGCCACATCGAGGTCCAGGTCATGGCCGACGCCCACGGCGGCGTCGTCCACCTCTTCGAGCGGGACTGCTCCACTCAGCGCCGGCACCAGAAGGTGCTGGAGGAGGCCCCCGCCCCGACGATCACGCCGGAGATCCGCGAGCTCGTCACGTCGAGCGCGGTCGCCTTGGCCAAACAGGTTGGGTATCGCAACGCCGGCACCGTGGAGTTCCTGCTCGACCCTGAGGCAAACGGGGGCGCCGGCGAGGCCTACTTCCTGGAGATGAACACGCGCCTCCAGGTCGAGCACCCGGTCACCGAGCTGATCACCGGGCTGGACCTCGTCGAGCTGCAGCTCCGCGTCGCCGCGGGCGAGCCGCTGCCGATCACCCAGGACGACGTCACCGTCAGCGGCCACGCCATCGAGGCCCGGGTGTACGCCGAGGACTCGTTCGGCGGCTTCCTGCCCCAGGCCGGCCGGGCGACGTACGTGCGCTGGCCCGACGGTGGTGTCGAGACAGGCGCTAGCGCGCCTTCCTCAACCACCGTGCGGGTCGACCAGGCGCTGGAGAGCGGGCAGGTCGTGAGCACGGCGTACGACCCCATGCTCGGCAAGGTCATCGCCCACGGAGCCACCCGCGAGGAGGCCCGGTCCGCGCTGGTCGACGCGCTCGACGCGACCGCGATCCTCGGGCTGACCACCAACACCGGCTTCCTGCGGGTGCTGGTGGCGAGCGACGAGTTCCGCGACGCCACGATCGACACGACCTGGCTGGACCGCCACGACGTACCCGCCCCGGACCCCGCCGAGGCCCGTCGGCTGGCGGCGTGGGCGGTCTTCCGCGCCCGGCCCGAGGACGACGGACCGTTCCGCTCCGACGGGTTCCGCCTCGGCGCGGCGCCGGCGCCGGTGGTCATCGACCTCGACGAGCGGGTGCGGCTGACCGGGCCGGAGCCGCACGACCTGCCGGTGGCCGACGTCCGGTCCGACCGGGTCGAGGTGGTGCACCAGGGCCAGCGGTTCGTGTTCGAGCGGCCCGACGTCTTCGGCGACCACGCCGCCGACCCGGGCGACGGCGTGATCATCGCCCCGATGCCCGGCACCGTCCTCGACGTCCGGGTCGCCGAGGGGGACCGCGTCGAGGCCGGCCAGGTGCTCCTCGTGCTCGAGGCGATGAAGATGGAGCTGTCCCTGAAGGCGCCGTTCGACGGCACGGTCGACGGCCTGGCCGCCTCGACCGGGTCGCAGGTCGCGCTCGGCGCCACCCTGATGGAGGTGCAGCCGCATGCATGAGCTCCCGATGCCGGTCCGCCAGGACGGACTCCCCGACCGGGTGACGATCTACGAGGTCGGCCCCCGCGACGGGCTGCAGAACGAGAAGGCGCTCGTGCCCACCGGAGTCAAGGTGGAGTTCGTGCAGCGGCTGCTGGCCGCCGGACTGCCGATCGTCGAGGCCACCAGCTTCGTGCACCCGACGTGGGTACCGCAGCTCGCCGACGCCGCCGACCTGATGGGGCTGCTCGGCGAGGCCGGCCGCGACTGCCCGGTGCTGGTGCCCAACGAGCGCGGCCTCGACCGGGCCCTCGAGCTCGGCGCCCGGCACATCGCGATCTTCGGCTCCGC
>NZ_JACHWR010000011.1 GCF_014191495.1 Nocardioides soli | reverse complement strand
GCTCTTCGGCCAACATCTCGACCGGTGGCCGCTTCGTGGTCCGGTGAGCCCGGGTGTTGACCTTCTGACAGAACGCCTCACACGCCTCCTCGAGCTCGCTAAACGACGCGTACTCCTCACGCAGGTTGGTGTCCTTGGGCACCAGGTCGGCCTTGCTGATCTTCACCGACGACTCGGTGCCGCCCTTGGACGCCGGATCCGCCGGCACACAGGTGTGGACCACGACCGAGTAGTGCTCGGCGAAGGTGACGAGCTGTCCGTTGCGGACCGGGATCCCGGCGATGTGCTCGGTCGTGACGGTCTTCTCGTTGTCGGTCAGCACGTAGGTCGGCACCCCACCCAACCGGCGGAAGGTCTGGTCCAGCGCGGCGAACACGGACGGCATGGTCTTATCGCGCAGCGCGATCACGACCCGGAACCGCGACCACGCCAGCCACGCCACGAACAGAACCGTCTTGACGCCGTCGACGACAGGTCCGTCGCCGTAGTCGTACTGCAGCCACATCCCCGGCTCGGTGACCCAGGGCCGGTGGACCCGCACATGTCCTGACCGGTATGACTTCTTCACCGATGCGACCGCACGACGGGTGGTGCGCTCCGAACCCTTGTAGCCCATCGCGAGCAGCTTCTCGTGCGCTCTGTCGGCACGGACCTTGCCCTTGGACCGCTCGACCCACTCCTCGACCTTGGGCAGGTACTCATCGATCAACTGCGGCCGAGTCACGGCCTTGTCCAGCTCACCCCCGGCAGCACGGCGGTCCACGTAGTGCTTGACCGTGTGGTGCGAGCATCCGGCCAGCTCGCCGGCATCACGCAACGACCCTGTCAGGTCGTAGGCATCCAGGATTTCCATGATCTCCTCGGCAGACTTCAAGTTGTCCCTCCTCAGGGCGACGGGCGCTTCAGCACCGCCGATCGCACCTGAGGAGGGGCCTCAACCGTCGGAGCCGGTGAGGCAGACGACGTCGTGTCGGGCAGATCCCATGACCGCCACCGGGCAGGTTTCATGTCCGCCAGCGGGCAGTTTCGTGGCCGTCTCCGGGCAGAATTTCATGGCCGCCGACACGTGTTCGGGTGGGTGGTTTCGAGACGGTTGCTAGCGCAACCTCCTCAACCACCGAAGCCGGTGGTTGAGGTGTGAAGGCGCGCTGGCGCCTGAGCCTTGGAACCACCTGGCGGGCGTCTGGCCCGGGCGTGTTCGGGTGGGTGGTTTCGAGACGGTTGCTAGCGCAACCTCCTCAACCACCGAAGCCGGTGGTTGAGGTGTGAAGGCGCGCTGGCGCCTGAGCCTCGAAACCACCTGGCCCAGGTGGGAGGCGGGTGGTGGTGTGACACCCGATCCGCCCCCGACCGATCCCTCAGGAAGGAGTGGGCGGTGCCGGGGGCGCGGCCGTGCCGTCGCCGGCCGGAGCGGGCGGCCGGGACAGCAGCTCGACCAGCAGCAGGATGATCGCGGCGACGACGAGCAGTCCGATCGCGAAGCCTCCCGTCGGATGGTCGCGCAGCACGTAGATCAGCAGCGCGCCACCGAGGACGGCGATCCGGATCGGCGTCTTGTAGGTGTGCAGGGCGATGCCGAAGCGGCCGGTGTCGAGGCCGACCCGGTCGCCGCCCTGCCGCACGGCGCCGATCGCGCGCGACGTACCCCGGCGCAACGCGGCGGGAGCGCCCTCGGGTCCGGTGAGCCAGGCGATGAAGGCGACGGCCAGCGCGACCACGAGGAGCGCGCGGAGGCTGAGCCGGATGAAGTGCACCAGCGTGTCGTAGATCGCGGCGGCCGCCTCGGTCGGCAGCTGGTCGGTCGGCACCGCGTTGAGATAGATCTCGCGCGAGAGGTTGAGTGCGGCGCCGAGCAGCAGCATCGACAGCGCGAGCGCGAGCGCGCCGGCGACCAGGGTGCGTCGGCGGGAGCGGCCGACCGCGACCGCCCCGGCCAGGCAGAGCAGGGCGATGATCGGCAGCCAGGTGTTGATCGCGCCGAGCAGCCGGAACGCCGTCTGCGCCTTGGTGATGTCGTCGGACTGGAAGATCGTGAACTGCGCGTTGATCGTGGGCAGCTGACCGGCCAGCGCGAACCCGCGGTCGACCAGGCGCTGCTTCACGGTGTCGATCAGGGTCGCGAGGTTGATGCTCACCGCGTTGTTGGTGATCTGGACCTGGTCGGTGTCCTTGCCGGTGAGCACCGCGACCAGCTGGGTGTGCGCCTGGCGGTTCGCCTCGACCCAGGCCGTCTCGAACTCGTCGGACTCGACGAGCGAGGTGACCTGCTCCTTGACGAACCCGTCGATCGCGCCGGCGAGCGGGCCGGAGAGCGCCCGGAGGCTGGACTCGGCCAGGGGCGGGAGGCCCCGCGACGCGAGCGCGTCGACGGCCCGGTCGGTCACGGAGTCGATCTGGAGCCGGGTCACGATCTCGTTGGTGATCCGGTCGATCACCGCGGCCTGCACCGCGGGATCGCTGGCGAGCGGCTGGACCGTCTCGACGTAGCGGTCGGTGTCGGAGACCGTGTCGTGCGCCCACCGTGCGACCACCGAGAGGGGGGCCAGCACGGCCATCAGGATGATCAGCACCGTCGCCACGACCGGCCGCCACCAGCCGGTGCGCCCGTGCCCCTCGACGGGGAGCTCGGCGGTCGGGGGTGGCCCGCCCATCTCGGCGCGCAGCCGCTCGACCTCGGCCCGCAGCTCCTCGACCTCCGACGAGCTCTTCTCCTCCGCCATGGCCCGATCCTCTCAGTCTCAGCGCGCCGGTCGCAGCGACCGGAGCTGGAAGGCCGCGATCAGCGCCAGTACGCCGGCGACCATCAGCCAGATCGCGACCAGGACGATCAGCACCCGCAGGGACAGGTCGGTGTAGACGACCAGGAAGCCGCCGAACAGGATCCCGAGGACGCCGCTGAAGAGCTGCCATCCGCGACCCTCGGGCGGCGGGGCGACGATCGCGCCGAGGATGTCGACGATCCCGACGAAGAGCCAGAAGACGCCGAGGATCATGCCGAGCACGAGCACGCTCTGGAGCGGGTCGCGCAGGATCAGCAGGCCGACGATGAGCGCGACGCCGCCGGTGAGTCCGACGAGGGCGCGCATGCCGTCGCTGCGATGCATCTTGAGCGCGCCGACGATGCGGAAGATGCCGGCGACGATCAGCTGGATGGCCAGCAGCACGGTGAAGACCGTGACCGTGGAGTCCGGCCACACGACGAGCACGATCCCGAGGACGAGCGTCACCACGCCGTACGCCAGGACGAGCCCCCAGTGCTCGGCCAGGCTCGCGAGCCCGGCCGGCACGGCGCGGGGCGAGTCGTACGACGGGTCGGCGCGGTCGCTCATGGAACCTCCCGGTGGCGGATCGGAGAGTTCCACTGTCCCGCGCGGACGGCGCCGGTGCCCTCGCCCAAATCGGGTGGCCTGAAGGGGCCACGCGGACCGTGCCTCGGGGTCAGAGCAGCTGCATCGACCGGGCGGCCGCGAGCGCGGCGCTGCGCCGGTTGACCGAGAGCTTCGCGTAGAGGCTCGACACGTGCGTCTTCACGGTGTTCTCGGAGACGAACAGGTTGGCGGCGATGTCGGCGTACGTCGAGCCGCGCGCCAGCTCGAAGAGCACGTCGCGCTCGCGCGGGCTGAGGGTCGGCCGGATCGCCCCGGCCGGGGCGTCCTCGCGCTCGCGTGGCCGTGGCGTGGACGGGCCGAAGTGGTTGACGATGCCGGAACGGCCCGCGACCGCGCCCTCGACCTCGACCAGCCAGGGGTCGGGATGGGTCTCGGTCAGCCGGCGCATCAGGTCGGCGACGGGGGTGCCGTGCCGGCTCCAGCCGAGGAACGGCACGGCGTTCTGGCGCAGCTGGGTCTCGCGCACGGCCTCGCGGAGATCGCCCAGGGCCCGGTCGTCGTCGCCGAGGCCGTCGAGGAGCTGCGCCCTGGTCACCAGGGCCAGGGCACGCACCGCGGGCTGCTCGACCGCAGGCCCGCGGACGGCCTCGGCGAGGTGCCGGGCGGCGGCGCGGCGATCGCCGGTGAGGTCGGCGCGCAGCCCGTTCACCAGGGCGGCCTCGGCCGTGGCGCCCAGCTCGACCAGCTGCTCCTGGAGCCGCCCGAGCAGGACGACGTCGCCGGAGAGGCTGGCCAGGAACGCGCGCTCGACCAGCAGGGCGACCGCGAGGTGCCCGGGCAGCGGCGGCGTTTCGAGCGGAACCTCGAGCGCGAGCTCCGCGGCCGAGACGGAGCCGTGCGCGAGCTCGAGACGGGAACGGCGGGTGCGGATCCAGAAGCGGGTGGTGAGGTCGGCCGCGTGGCTCCCGAGGTCGTCGGCGTCCAGGTCGAGGTCGCCGCCCCCCAGGGGCAGTCCGCTCAGCCGCGCGAGCTGGAGGGCGAGGCGGGCGCGGCTCACGGAGTACGGCGCCTCCACCTCGCCCTCGGCCACCAGGGTGAGCACCTGCTCGGCGACCTCCGCGGCGGCGCTCTCGCGCCCACGGAGGTACTCGGTGAAGGCCAGGTGGGACAGCGCGATCACCGTCAGCGCCGGGAGGTCGTGGGTGCGGCTGAGCCGGATCGCGTCGGTGAGGTTCGCCTCCGCGGCCACCAGGTCGCCGGTCCAGTTCTGGGTGACGGCGAGCTCGCAGAGCAGGATCGGCGTGGCCGTCGACCCGGCGGCGGCGAGCTCGGGGTCGGCCGCCACCCTTTGGGCGTGCTCCACCGCCGTGGCGATCGGCTCGAGCCCGAGGCGGGCGCGCATCAGCCGGGCACAGGCCCGGTGCAGCACCGCCGCCGAGGTCTCGGGCTGGGGCTCGGAGAGGATCCGCTCCAGCCACTGCGCGGCGGTGTGCACGTCGCCGACCAGCCATCGCTCGAGCGCGACCGCGAACCACGAGCCGGGATTGACCTCGATGGCCGACGGATGGGCGACGGCGAAGTCGTGCAGGGTGTCTCCCTGGCCGCGCAGCAGGAGGCGCGGACCCTCGTCGGCGATCAGCGCCGCGGCGGCCGCGTGCTCGCCGATCGTCTCGAGCCGGTGCAGGGCGTGCTCGGCGACCCCCCGGCCCACGTCGAGCTGCACCGCGCGCACGACGGTCGCCGCCGCCCGCACCACGTCCTCGCCACCCGAGGAGATCTGCCGGCGGACCACCTCCGCGAGCAGCGGGTGGATGACGTAGCGCTCCCCGGTGGCCCCGTCGGCCCCGTCGTCGGACTCGTGCGAGTCGACCCGGGTCACCAGCAGTCCGGTGGCCCCGAGGTCGGCGAGGATGGTGCCGGCCGCGCCGTCGTGCGAGAGGTGCTCGGCGAGCGCGGGCGTGACGACCGGCTCGCTGGCGATGCAGAGCAGCACGTGCCGCTCGTGCGGACGCAACGTCGCGAACACCTCGCTGGCGACCCGGTCGGCGACGGAGGGGCCGACCTCGGCGTACCGCTGGGCGAGCGCGAGCGGGTCGGGGGCCGCCCCGACGGCGCGGGCCGTGAGCACCACGGCGGCGCACCAGCCCTGGGTACGCCGCGCGATCGCGCGGGCGACGTCGGGGGAGTCGGTGCGGGCGTGGGCGGCGACCAGGGCCGCCGACTCGTTCTCGTCGAGGCGCAGCAGGTCACCGCGCAGCATGGTCAGGTGGCCGAGCAGCTCGGGCGCCAGGCGCGTGAACGGCAGGTCCCAGCGCGAGGCCAGCAGCACCCGGAACGACTCGGGGTCGGTGTCGAGCAGCGCGTCGAGCGCCCGGATCGTCGGCATCGGCAGCCGGTGGGCGTCGTCGACCACCACGAGTGCCTGTTGTCCGTTCGCGGCGCGGCGCGCGAGCTGGACCTGCAGCCGCTCGGCGTTCCAGGCGGCGTCGGCGGCGATCCAGGTGGTGTCGCCGGCCCGACCGGTGCGACGCAGCCAGCCCGCCATGCCGAGGGTCTTCCCGGCGCCGCCGGGACCGATCAGCAGGGTCACCGCTGACTCCGTGGCGGCGTCCAACCTGCTCCACAGGCGCAGCCGGGGAACGTAGGCCCGGGGGAGCGACGGCACGCGGCCGATCTGCGCGGTGGGTCCGCGCCGCTCCCTGTTCGACATCGGCTTGGCCATCGTGCGCCCTGTCTGAGCGTGGGTGGTCGCCCCGGAGCGACCCGCCGCTGGACGGGGTCAGTATTGCGTGAAAGCGCTGCCGGCCGCACCAAACGCGGACGGATGGCGTCGACTTTCGGCGGCGCCGCCGCCCGGTGGGTCGCCCTTTTCCGGTGAGGCGGTGGGCGACCCCGGCACCTACCGTCGGAGCAGGGCTGGGGCGGCGTAGGGCAGGGGTGTGACGGGCGACCATGACCAGGATGCTGATCCGCGTGGACGCCGAGTTGACCGACGAGCTCAGCGGGGCGTTTCCGCACCTGATCGCGCGCACCCAGCCGGTGACCACCACGCTCACCGGGGACGTCACCGACCAGCAGGAGCTGCAGGGCGTCCTGAACCTCCTCGACTCGCTGGGGATCTCGGTCGTCGAGGTCGTCACGATCCCGGACTGAGCCGCCGACCCGCTCACCCGAGTCGGGTGACGTCGCGGTGTGCTCGCGCTGCCTAGGGTGGGAGCCGTCGCGCCCGGCTGGGGACGTTGCGACGAGGACGGGCACTGGGAGCACGAGGCGAGGAGTGTGGGGCGGGGATGGAGCACGGTCCGGTCGAGGTGTTGTTCCTGACGTTCCCGGCGGATGCACCGCTGGCGGACGTCGCGAGCGTGCTGCGCAAGCCGGTCGACGACGGCGTGATCCGGCTGGTCGACTGCGTGCTGATGCTGCCCGCCGCGGACGGCACGGTCTCCGTGGTGGACCTCGAGGAGGAGACCGAGCTCCCGCCGGGCCTGGCCGGGCTCGAGATCGACGCCCACGACCTGCTCAACGACCTCGACATCCAGGTGTTCGTCGACTCCCTCGGCGAGGGTGAGCTCGGGATCGCGATCGTCTACGAGGAGGTCTGGGCCAAGCGGACCGTGCACGCGTTGCAGGGGCTGGGGGCCGAGGTCGGGCTGTTCGCGCACGTCCCGGTCGAGGACGTGGAGCTGGCGTTCGCGGCGGCCGCCGCGCAGGACTGAGAGGCGAGGAAGATGATCGGACGACGTGTGGGTCGCCCCGGCCTGGTCGGCACCATGGCGCGCACCGCGGTGATCGCGGGCACCGCGACCGCGACCAGCAACGCGGTCAACCGACGGCAGGCGGCGCGCGCCGAGCAGCGCGCCCAGGCCGAGGCCTACCAGCAGGAGCAGGCGTACGCCGCGCAGGCACCGGCGCCGGCGGCCGCCCCGGCCGCCCCGGCCGCCCCGGCCGCCGGGGGCGACGACCTGATCGCCAAGCTCGGCGAGCTCGGCCAGCTGCACCAGCAGGGCGTGCTCACCGACGCGGAGTTCGCCGCGGCCAAGCAGAAGCTCCTCGGCTGATCGCGGGCCGGCGACGCGGACGAGGCCCCGATGGCCCTGACGACCCCGACGAGAGTGTGACGACGCGGTGACGGGCTGGCTCTCGTCCCCCGGGGCGGCGCTGAGTGCGATCCTGGTCGCGGTCGACGTCGCGATCATCCTGTGCGCGCTGGTGGTGCTGCCCGGCGGCCGGCGGCCGCAGACCGCGCTCGCGTGGCTGATCCTGATCCTGGCCGTGCCGCTCTTCGGCTTCGTGCTCTTCCTGATGTTCGGGCGCACCAGCGTCGGGCGCAAGCGGCGTACCAAGCAGGCCGAGGTCAACGCCGCGATCATGGCGCGGGCTCCGCTCGACGAGCTCGCCGACGCCGAGCGCCAGGCCGAGCTCGACCCGCTGGTGCAGGGCTTCGTCCACCTCAACCGCGAGCTGGGCGTGCTGCCGATGACGTTCGGCAACACCGTCGAGCTGATCGACGACTACGTCGGCTGCGTCGAGGCGATGACCCGCGAGGTCGCGACCGCCGAGGGCTACGTCCACGTGCAGTTCTACATCTCCGCGTGGGACGACGTGACCGCGCCGTTTTTCGACGAGCTGGTGTGCGCGGTGCAGCGGGGCGTCACCGTGCGCTTCCTCTTCGACCACATCGGGTCGCGGGGCATCCCGGTGTACCAGGAGATGCTGCGCAAGCTGGCGGGCACCGGCATCCAGTGGGCGCCGATGCTCCCGATCCGGCCGCTGAAGGGCGAGGTGCGCCGACCGGACCTGCGCAACCACCGCAAGATCCTGGTCGTCGACGGCCGGGTCGCGTTCAGCGGCTCGCAGAACCTGATCGAGGCGGGCTACAACAAGCCGAAGAACCACCGGCTCGGTCGCGCCTGGGTCGAGCTGATGGCGCGGGTCGAGGGACCCGCCGTGCAGGAGCTCAACGTCGTCTTCGCGACGGACTGGTTCACCGAGACCGGCGAGGACCTGCGGCACGTGGTGTCCGACGTACCGCCCGCGCCGTCGGTGCGACCCGGCGCGGTCACGGGCGTCGGGCTGCAGGTGGTGCCGAGCGGCCCGGGCTTCGTGAGCGAGAACAACCTGCGGCTGTTCAACAGCATGCTCTACTCCGCCGAGCGTCGGCTGTCGCTGACCAGCCCCTACTTCGTGCCCGACGACTCCCTGCTGTACGCCGTGACGACCGCGGCCCAGCGCGGCATCGACGTTGAGCTGTTCGTGAGCGCCGCCGCCGACCAGTTCATGGTCGCGCACGCGCAGCGCTCCTACTACGAGGCGCTGCTGCGGTCCGGGGTGCGGATCTGGCTCTACCCCGAGCCCTACGTGCTGCACGCCAAGCACTTCACCGTCGACGACCGGGTCGCGGTGGTCGGGTCGAGCAACATGGACATGCGCTCGTTCGCGCTCAACTACGAGGTCGTGATGATGATGACCGGGCGCGAGATCGTGGCCCGGCTGGAGCAGGTGCAGGCGACCTACCGCTCGCTGTCGACCGAGCTCACGCTCGACACCTGGCTGGGTCGCAGCCGCGGCCAGCGCTACGTCGACAACCTGATGAGGCTCACCGCCACGATCCAGTGACCGGCCGGGATACTGGGCCCTATGGGAGACACCCCGTGAAGCGTCGGACCCGCTACGTGCTCGTGCTCGTGCTGGCCGCGGTGCTGGTCAACCTGCCGCTGCTGCACGCCACGTGGACCGACCTGCGGGTGGACCGCAGCGGCGTCGAGGTGGAGGCCACGGTCGTCGACCACCGCACCGCCGGTGGACAGCACCTGCTCACCTTCCGGTTCCCCGAGGACATCGACCCCGACCAGCGCACCTGGTCGGCCGACGTCGACGCCGCGACCTTCGACCGCGCCGTCGGCACCGGGGAGATCACCGTGCGGGTCGTCGAGAGCGACCCCGCGGCGTACCGCGTGGACGGGCAGGTCGACAGCAGCGCGCTGCTGGTGATCACGCTGATCGCCGACGTGCTGCTGGTCGTGGTCGCGCTGCTCCTCTGGCGCTACGGCGGGCGGCGTCGCCCCCAGCTGCGGGCGATCGCCGTCGGCGACGTGGAGCGGTGCCCGCCCGGCGTCGCCCTCGACCGGATCGAGGGCGAGACCTACCTGGTCCGGGGCGAGGTCGCCGAGCTCGGCGACGACCGCGTCGTCATCGAGCTCGCCGACCGGTCGGTGCTGGTGCTGCTCGACGGCCACCGCAACCCGGTCGGCCACCAGCAGGCCGCCCAGGTGCACGCCCGCCTCATCTGATGCCCCGCGCGGCGAGCTCCTCGAGCTCGTCGTCGTACGACGGGTCGCGCAGGTGCGGCCGGTCGAGCCGCTCGCCCTCGACGTCGACGTTGGGCAGCAGCCGGTCGAGCCACCGCGGCAGCCACCAGGCCCGCTCGCCGAGCAGGTACATCAGCGCCGGGATCAGCGCCATCCGCACCACGAAGGCGTCGAACAGCACGGCGATCGCCAGTGCGAAGCCCATCGACTTGATGATCGGCTCGTCGATCAGGATGAACGCGGCGAAGACCGAGATCATGATGACCGCGGCGGCGGTGACGACCCGGGCGGAGTTGCGGAAGCCGTCGACGACCGCCTCGCGGGTGGTCATGCCGTGCACGTGCGCCTCGCGCATCCGGCTGACCAGGAACACCTGGTAGTCCATCGCCAGGCCGAACACGAGCCCGATCAGGAAGATCGGCATGAAGCTCACGATCGGCTGGCCCTCCAGCAGGCCGAACGCGCCCTCCTGGAAGACCGCGACCGTGACTCCGAGCGTCGCGAGCACCGACATCAGGAAGCCGAAGGTGGCGGTCAGCGGCACCAGCACCGAGCGGAAGACCAGCATCAGCAGCACGAACGCGAGCCCGATGACCACGGCGAGGTAGATCGGCAGCGCGTCGCTGAGCCGCTCCGACACGTCGGTGGTGATCGCGGTCAGGCCGGTCACGCCGATCTGGGTGCCGGTGTCGGCCTCGACCCCGGCCTGACCGTCGCGCAGGTCGCGGAGCAGGCCCTCGGTGGCGGTGTCCTCGGCACCGGTGGTCGGCGTGACCAGGATCTGGGCGCCGGTGCCGTCCGGGTTCATCGCCACGACCTGCGCGTTGGCCACGCCGTCCTGGCCGGCGGCCCACTCGGTGACCGCGCCGTACGCCGCCTGCTGGTCCCGCGGGTCGTCGATGCCGCGGCCGTCGACCACGACGAGCAGCGGCGCGTCCCGGCCGGGACCGAACGCGTCGGCGACCAGGTCCGAGGCCTTGCGCTGCGTAGTGTCGGCGGCCGCGGTGGAGTCGGTCGGGAAGGCCAGGTGCAGCCCCGTGAGCGGGACTGCGAGGGCGCCCAGGCCGACGACCGCCAGGAGGGCGACGACGGCCGGCTTGCGGCCCACGAGCCGGGCCCAGCGGACGCCGTTGTTCAGCACCTGACCGTCGGGCTCGCGATGCGGGGCGTAGCGGCGGACCCGGCCGGCGAACGCCTTCGACCGCAGCAGGCCGAGCACGGCCGGCAGCAGCGTGAGCGCGACCAGCACCGCGATCAGCACGGTGACCGCCGCCGCCAGGCCCATGGTGGTGAGGAACGGGATCCGGACGACCGCGAGCGCGGCGAGCGCGATCAGCACGGTGAGGCCGGCGAAGACCACGGCCGACCCGGCGGTGCCGACCGAGATGCCGACCGCCTCCTCCCGGTCCTCGGTGTGGTGCAGCTCGGTGCGGTAGCGGGCGAGGATGAACAGCGTGTAGTCGATGCCGACCGCGAGGCCGATCATCGTCGCGAGCATCGGCGTCGTGGAGCCGATGTCGGTGAACGCCGTCATCGCGGTGATGCCGGTGATACCGAGCCCGACGCCGAAGACGGCGGTGAGGATCGGGAGCCCGGCGGCGATCAGCGATCCGAAGGTGAGGACGAGCACGACGAGGGCGACCGCGATGCCGAGCAGCTCGGAGGTGCCGTCGAGCTCGGTCATGCCGGCCGAGCCGGAGCCGTTCGCCTCCACCTGCAGGCCGTCCGCTCGGTGCTCGGCCATCACCTCGTCGAGGGCGGTGATCGTCGAGGGCTCGACGTCCGCCACGGTGTCGACGTCGAACCGGAAGCTGATCTGCCCGACCCGGCCGTCCGGGGAGAGCGGCGAGAGGGCGTCGGCGTTCGCCCGGGCGGTCTTCGCCGGCGTACCGGACTCCTGGGCGGCGCCGAGGATCTGCTGCTCCTGCTGCGCCGCGGCGGCCACCGGGTTGACCAGCTGGGCGTCGTCGGGCAGCTGCGGCAGGGCCGCGAGGTCACGGATCAGCTGGTCGACCTCGCGCTCGTAGGCCGGGTCCGCGAGGGTGTGGCCCTCGGGGGCGGCGACCACAACGTTCACCGTGGCCTCGTCGAAGGCGTCCTGGCTCGCGGGGAAGAGCTCGGACTGGAGGTCGGCGGCCTTCTCGGACGGGATGCCCGGGATCGAGAAGGAGTCGGTCATCGGCTTCGCGAAGCCGGCGGCGACGGAGCCGACGGCGATCAGCGCGACGACCCAGGCGGCGATGAAGACCGGCCACCGCCGGTAGGCGGTCTTGCCGAGTCGGTAGAGCAGGGTGGCCATGGGTGGGGCTTCCTGTGTGGTGGGTGTGGGGAAGGGTCGGTCAGCCCAGCAGGGCGCGGGCGTCGCGAAGCTGCTCCTCGAAGAGCTCGACCAGCGACCGGTCGCCGTCGTCGGCGATGAAGTGGTCGAGGGCGACGTCGAGCAGGGCCAGGAGCAGGCGCAGCAGCAGCCGCGCCCGGGACGCGCCGAAGTCGGCCCCCTCGCGCTCGAGCACCAGCTCGGTGAACTCGATGGTGATCGCCTCGAAGCGCTGGTGCGCCGCGGCGAGGAGGCGGGGCTCGGTGGCCAGGATGCGCCGCGCCCGCCCGGCCTCGTCCCGCTCGGGCCGCTTGACCGACACGGCGATGCGGACCAGCTCGGTGAGGTCGTCGATCAGGTTGCCGCTCGGACCGCCGGCGCGGAACGTGTCGACGTCGGCGTCGGGCAGCTCGGGTGCGGCGCCGAGCACCGCGTCGGTCTTGCTGGGGAAGTAGTTGAACAGGGTGCGGCGGGAGACGTCGGCGGCCTCGGCCAGCTCCTCCATCGTGAAGCCGTCGAGGCCGTGCGCGGCGGTGAGCGCCTGGGCGCAGACCGTGATCCGGTGACTCGTGTCCCACCGCCGCTGCTCGCGGAGTGTCGTTGCACTCTCGACCATGGAGTGCATGTTTGCACTTCAGCTAATGAAGTGCAAAATCGACGCCGATCGGGTCTCCGTCGGCGACCCGATTTGCCGGTGACCCGCGCGCGGGGAGAGAGTGCGAAGCATGGCCGCCACCACCTCGTCGTACTCGATCACCATGCGTCTGCACACGGCCCCGGATCACGGGGTGGTCGGTGCGGTGGCGACCGCGATCTCCCAGGCCGGCGGCATCGTCACCGCGATCGACGTCGCCGAGTCCAGCCACGACCGGCTCGTCGTCGACGTGACCTGCTCGGCCAGTGACGCCGACCACGCCGGGCTGCTGGAGCAGGCGGTCGACGCCGTCGGCGGCGTGACGGTCTACAAGGTCAGCGACCGGACCTTCCTGCTGCACATCGGCGGCAAGATCGAGGTCGCCTCCAAGGTCCCGCTGCGCAACCGCGACGACCTGTCGATGGCGTACACGCCCGGCGTCGGCCGGGTCAGCACGGCGCTGGCGGAGAACCCCGAGGACATCCCGCGGTTGACCGTGAAGGGCAACTCGGTCGCGGTGGTCACCGACGGCTCCGCCGTCCTCGGCCTGGGCAACATCGGCCCGGGTGCGGCGCTGCCGGTGATGGAGGGCAAGGCCGCGCTGTTCAAGCGGTTCGCCGACATCGACGCCTGGCCGATCTGCCTGGCCTCGCAGGACACCGAGGAGATCGTCCGAGCGGTCGAGATGATCGCGCCGGGCTTCGGCGGCATCAACCTCGAGGACATCGCCGCGCCCCGCTGCTTCGAGATCGAGCGCCGGCTGCGCGAGACGCTCGACATCCCCGTCTTCCACGACGACCAGCACGGCACCGCGATCGTCGTGCTCGCGGCGCTGACCAACGCGCTGCGCGTGGTGAAGAAGTCGCTGTCCGACGTCCGCGTCGTCGTGTCCGGGGGTGGTGCGGCCGGCACCGCCATCGTCACCCTGCTGCTCGCCGCCGGCGCCATCGACGTCGTGGTCGTCGACCGCAACGGAGCGCTGTCGGCCGACGACGACCTCCCGGCGGTGCACCAGGAGCTTGCGGCGGTGACCAACCCCCGCCGGGTCCGCGGCGATCTGCGCACCGTGCTCGCGGGCGCCGACGTCTTCATCGGCGTCAGCGCCCCCGGCGTGCTCGACGCGGAGTGGATCAAGGAGATGGCCCCCGAGCCGGTCGTCTTCGCGCTCGCCAACCCCGACCCCGAGGTCGACCCGGCCGAGGCGGACAAGTACGCCGCCGTCGTCGCCAGCGGGCGGTCGGACTACCCCAACCAGATCAACAACGTGCTGGCCTTCCCCGGCGTCTTCCGCGGCCTCCTCGACGCCCGCGCCTCCGAGGTCACCATCGACATGCTGCTGCGCGCGGCCGACGCGATCGCCCACGTGGTCAAGGACGACGAGCTCAACCCGAACTTCATCATCCCCACCGTCTTCCACCCCGACGTGCCCAAGGCGGTCGCCGCCGCCATCCGCGGCGACGGTGGTTGAGGCCGACGGTGGTTGAGGTGCTCCGGAGCGAGGGACGAGCGGAGGAGCCGACGGTGGTTGAGGTGCTCCGGAGCGAGGGACGAGCGGAGGAGCCTCGAAACCCGGTGAGCTGAGAAGCAGCCTCTACCCCGGGAGTCGGCGCGTGGTTCGCGGTGGTTCGAGGCTCGCTCCGCTCGCACCTCAACCACCGTGTCGGGGCGGCCTTTGGGCGGCGGTGGTTGAGGCCGACGGTGGTTGAGGTGCTCCGGAGCGAGGAACGAGCGGAGGAGCCTCGAAACCCGGTGAGCTGAGAAGCAGCCTCGAGTGGGCTGATCGTGAGTGGTGGTTTCGAGGCTCGCTTCGCTCGCACCTCAACCACCGTGAGTCGCGTGGTCCACGGTGGTTTCGAGGCTCGGCGCTGGCGCGCCTCGCACCTCAACCACCGATCGGTCGGTCAGTTCTGCGTGACCCTCCCCTCCACCTGCGGGTTCACCGGCGAGTTCGCGGTCACGTAGTCGGTGGCGACCTGCATCAGGTCGTCACCGGGCTGGAGCACGTCGGTGCCCTGCCCGAAGATCGTGTAGCCGTCGCCACCGGTGTACATGAAGTCGTTGGTGACCAGCCGCACCGAGTCCCCGTCGGCGATGGGCGTCTGGGCACCGCCGATGCCGTCCGGCGTCTTCCACATGCCGTCGACGACCGGGGTGGCGCCGTTGCAATGGAAGGTCGCGCGCAGCCCGGAGATCTGCGGGAACCGGCCGGTCGCGATCGCGGAGTTGCACACCGGCGAGAAGCCGTTCTCGAACGCCGTGCGCAGCTGCGCCCCGGTGAGCGTGAGGATCGTGGTGCGGTTGCCGAAGGGCAGCACCGCGAACATCTCGCCCCAGGTGATCTCGCAGGGTGCCTCGTTGGCGCTCGGCGGTGAGCACACGAGGTCCGCGCGGAGACCGCCGGAGTTCGTGTACGCCGCGTCGACGCCGGGGTACTTCAGCCGCATCGCGTCGGCGACCAGGTTGCCCATCGCGGACTCGTGCAGCCGGGTCGGGTCGCGCAGGATGTCGGCGACCTGGGTGCCGATGACCTGGTTGCGCAGCACCGCCGTGTCGGCGTTCGCCTGGTCGATGATCGCCTGCACGTCGGACCGGCCGGTCACGCCGACGTTCTTGGCGACCCTGGTCGCGCCGCCGGCCCAGGCGACGTCGCCGCCCTTGACCATCAGCTGGAGCACGGAGTACGTCGCGCCGGCGTTGACGCCCTCGGTGATCAGGATGTGGCCGCGCATCAGGTTCGAGACCCGGTGCGTGTGGCCGACGATCATCGCGTCGACCGTCGTGCTCTGGAGCTGGTCGGCGATGCCGAGGATCGGGCCGTCCCACGGCGTGCCCGGGGTGTTGCCGGTCGGGTTGGTCCCGCTCGCGGTGCCCTGGTGGATCACCACGACCTGGACCTTCACGCCCTGTCGACGCAGCCGCTCCGACTCGGCCTTGATCCGCGGACCCTCCGGCAGGAACTCCAGGCCGGCGGTCGCGCCGGCGGAGACCAGCTCGGGAGTCTCCTCGAGCCCGGCGCCGATCACGCCGACCTTCACGCCGTTGACCCGGAACACCTTCGAGGGCGTCACCCAGGGCGGCGCCCTGCCGGTCGTCGCGTCCACGATGTTGGTCGCCAGGAACGGGAAGTGGGCCCGCGCCTGGTGCTCGAGCAGCCGGCTCACGCCGTAGTCGAACTCGTGGTTGCCGTACGACGTCGCATCCAGGCCCCAGGCGTTCTCGACGTCGATCGCCGGCTTGTCCTGGAGCAGCGCCGAGTTGGGCGGCGACGCCCCGACGTTGTCGCCGCCGGCCAGGATCAGCCCCTGGCCGGGGAGCGCGTCGAGGTCCTCGTCGAACATCGTCGCGAGGTACGCCGCGCCGCCGACCCGGGCGTTGATGGCATTGTCGTAGGCGCGGGTGGTCGGGTCGAGCTGGCCGTGGAAGTCGTTGAGCCCGACGATCGGCACCGGGGTGTACCGGTGTCCGCCGTCGGCGACCTCGAGCAGGACCCGGCCCTGGCTGTGCTGCGGCTCGGGGATGCCGAGCAGGAACGCCAGCGTCGGCGCCAGGTCGATCGAGCGCGCGGTCACCGTCCGGTGCGCGATGCCCTGGCCGCCGGCCAGGAACGTGGCCCGCATGTTGACGTTCGCGTCGAGCACCTGCACGTCGGGCACATAGCCGTGCTGGCCGAAGAAGTGCGACGGCGCCACGAGCGTGCCCGGGGTCTCGGCGTCGAACTGGTAGGGCGGGTAGGAGAAGACGACCAGGTCGCCGGTGCGGGTCGGGTGCGCCATGTCGGCGGTGCTGCCCGGGCCGTTGGGGATGTGCCGTGCCTCCGCCTTGGTGTAGGCGCGGTCGATGACCTTCCAGCCCTCGGGCCGGCCGTCGTGGGTCCAGTCGTTCGGGTCGGTGAGGCCGAGGTACGTGGCCTTGATCGCCGCGACGGTCGCGGCCTCGTCCGCGGCCGCGACCTGCTGGAACCCGCCTCCCGCGGGGTCGCGACCCGCGAGGTTGAGGTAGATCTGCAGCGCGCCGCCGGCCCAGCACGCCTTGGCCTTGCCGATGGTCTCGCCGGTGGCCGGGCGGCAGTTCGACGTCTGCGGCCGCGACAGCAGGCCCATCTCGACCAGCGGCAGGCTGGCATCGATCGCGAGGAACTGCGGTGCGAAGCCGTGGTCGGAGCCGACGAACGTCGTCGGGTCCCTGCCGACCAGCGACCGCGCCAGCTTCAGGGTCTGGTCGGACTCCCGGTAGGCATCGCGGATGAACCCCGCGCGCTCCCGCACCCGACCGTCGGGGACGCCGTCGAGGTCGACGTCGTCGTACGCCGGGTTGCGCTGGCCGTTCGGCAGCCGCTTGCTCACCAGGCCGAGGAACTGGTGCTGGAACTCGTCGGTCGTCGGCATGCCGACCAGCAGCAGGTCGGGCCGGTAGGTGCGGGCGACGTACTTCAGCATCGGCCAGTGTCCGGTCGACCAGTAGAGGCCCTGCTCGACGTAGGTCTCCTCGCTGGTGATGCCGGACTCGAGGATCGCGAAGTCGGCGGCCGTCGAGGTCGGGAACTCCGCGGCGAGGAACTCGTCGAACTGCTGAGGGTCGGTGTAGCCGGGCTCGCCCGGCCAGGTCGGCCAGCTCGCGATCGCGCGGCTCACCGACGTGTGGAAGAGCCGCACCCGCGAGAGGTCGGGGGCGAGCGTCTCGACCTTGACCAGCATGCCCGCGGTCTTCCCGTCGAGCGCGCCGCCCTGGAGGGTGACCTTCACGTCGGCCCACTCCCCCTCGCGCAGGTCGCCGACGGTGTCCGCGCCGCTCTTGGTGGTGGAGAAGAGCACCCGGTCGTAGCGGGTGCGGTGGTCGTTGCGGCTGTCGTAGAGGTAGGCGTTGAGGCCGTACTTGTCGACGGTGCCGTCGAGCACCCGCAGCCGCATCTCGCGGGCCGGGCTGTACGACGTGGGCACGTCGGTCCAACCGGTGGCCGGCGTGGGCGCCGCGCCGGGGAACGGCGCCTGGCCGGCGTACCCGTCGGGGTGGTCGAACTGCAGGCCGAAGGAGCGGATGAACGCCGCGTCGTCGAAGATCGGCTCGCCGGCCCGGCCGATGAAGTTGGTGGCGACACCCCGCCCGGAGTGGAACGTCTGGAAGTCGATCGTCGGGCCCTGGATCGAGGCGTTGCGCCCGCCGGCCCACTCGACCTGGGCGACCTTGAGCCCGCCGCGCTCGGCCGACTGCGCGATCGACTCCGCCTGGAGCACGCCCGGGTCGAAGGCCGCGGTGCGGTTGGCGAACGGGTCGCCGTTCTTGTGGAAGGTGTTGTTGGTGGAGCCCGTCACGGCGGGCCACGCGCCGGTGGCCATCGTGTACCAGCCGGCGCCGGTGTTCGGGGGTGCCTGGGTCAGCATCCCGTTGCCGCGCGCCTTGACACCGCGCTTGAGGAACGACTTCATCGTCGGCATCACGCCCTGGTCGGCGTACTTCTCGACGAGATCCTGGCGCAGGCCGTCGGAGGCGAAGTAGACCGCCTTCTGCTGGGCGTTCCCGTGCCCGTTCCCGGGATGGTGGCCGGGGTCGTGACCGCGGCCGTGGGTCGAGGCGGCCGGCGCCGCCTGGGTGGAGCCGATGGCGAGTGACGGCACCGCGGCGGCCGCGACCAGCGCGGCGGCGGTGACGAGGACGGCGGATCGACGATGTGAGCGGTTCACGGCACCCTCCCAGGCCCGAAGCTTGGAGCCCGGCCCGGAGGGTCGTGAGGATGGCGGCTTCCGAGTTGCGGCTCCCCCGATGGGGTCGAACCTCTCGTGACCGGTCCGTGACCGTCAATGCCCCAAATCGGGTACGTCGCCGGCCGGTGGACCCGCCCGGCCCGGCCACCAGAACCGGTCGCCGAGCAGCACCGCCGCGGCCGGCACCAGCAGCGTGCGGACGACGAGCGTGTCGAGCAGCACCCCGATGCAGATGATGGTGCCGAGCTGGGCGAGCGCGACCAGGGGCAGCACGCCGAGGACGGCGAAGACGGCCGCCAGCAGGATGCCCGCGCTGGTGATCACGCCGCCGGTGACCGTGAGCGCGCGCAGCATGCCTTCTCGCGAGCCGTGGCCGCGGGCCTCCTCGCGGGCGCGGGTGACGAGGAAGATGTTGTAGTCGACGCCGAGCGCGACCAGGAAGAGGAACGCGAAGAGCGGGATCTTCACCTCGAGCGCGGTGAACCCCAGCACCTCGGTGAAGATCCACCAGGAGGCGCCGAGGGCGGCGACGTAGGTCGCGACCACCGACAGCACCAGCAGCACCGGTCCGAGCAGCGAGCGCAGCAACACCGCCAGCCCGAGCAGCACCATGCCGAGGATGAGCGGCACGATCACCGACAGGTCGCGCTCCGCGGCGGCGCGGGCGTCGACCGCCTCCGCCTCGTTGCCCCCGACGTGGGTGTCGGGGACGTCGTCGAGGGCGTCGCGCAGCCGCTCGACGGTGGCCCGGGCGTCGGCGGAGCCGGGGTCGGCGGCGAGCACCGCCTCGATCTGGGTGATGCCGGCGCCCGACGCGGAGACGCGGGCGGACGCGACGCCGTCGGTGCTCGCGACCGTGTCGAGCACCCGGCCGCCCGGACTCCGAGTGACCACCTGGGTCGGCTCGACGGTGCCGGCGGGGAACGACTCGGCCAGCCGTTCCGCCGCGGTGATCGCCTCCGGCTCGTCGAGCAGCTGGTCGGCCTGGTCGAGGCCGATCCGGATGCCGGCCAGGCCGGTCGCGAGCACCGCCAGCAGCACCAGCGTCCCCGTCACCACGGTCGCCGGACGCCGGGAGACCAGCCGGCCGATCCGCTGGAAGACCGTCCTGCGCTCGGCGGCGGCGAGGTCGCCGTGCCGCGGCACCATCGGCCAGAAGATCCAGCGTCCGAAGAGCACCAGGGTGGCCGGCAGCACTACGAGCGCGGACGCCGCCGCGATCACGATGCCGACCGCGCACGCGAGGCCCAGGCCCCGGGTCGCGGGCGTCAGCGAGAGCAGCAGGGTGAGCACGGAGAGGAAGACCGTGGTCGCGCTGCCGAGGACCGCCTCCGACGTACGCCGCAGCGCATGCGACATCGCCCGGTGCCGCGACGTCGTGGTGCGCAGCTCGTCGCGGTAGCGCGAGATCAGCAGCAGCGCGTAGTCGGTGCCCGCGCCGAACACCAGCACCGAGAGGATGCCCGTCGTGGTGCCGTCCCACGGCAGCCCGGCCGCGTCGAGCGCGCGGGTCGCGGCGACCACGGCGACCCGGTCGGCCAGGCCGACGACGACCAGCGGGACCAGCCAGAGCACCGGGCTGCGGTAGGTGACCACCAGGAGGACGGCGACGATCAGCATGGTGGCGAGCAGCAGCCGCAGGTCCGCGCCGTCGAAGACCTTGCCGAGATCGGCGTGGATCCCCGCGGGCCCGGTCACCTGCACCGTGACGCCGTCGGGGGCCTCGGCGCGCAGCCGCTCGCGGAGGTCGTCGACGCGCTGCCCGACCTGGTCGGCGTCGCCGGCCTCGACCGGGACGACGGTGACGACCGCGGTGCCGTCCTCGGAGCGGACCACGTCCCCGTCGGCCTGGGCCCCGATCGCGTCGAGAGCGGGATCGCCGAGCTCGCCCTCGTCGGCGGTCCACAGCACGATCGCGGCCTCGGTGGTCTCCTCCGGGAGCTCGTCGACCAGCCAGGCGGCGACGGTGCTGTCGGCGCCGTCGGGCAGCAGGTCGCGCGCGTCCGCCTGGTGTCCGGCCTCCCCGACCCCGCCGATGACCGTGAGGGCCAGCAGGATGGGGAGCACCGCGAACGCCCAGGCGGTGCGGCGACCGGCGATGATCGACGTGGCGGACACGGTCCCTCCCGGGGCAGGCGTAGAATCGCTAACTAAATTAGCAATCAAGCAGGTGAGATGAAATGGCGGGACCCGCAACCGCGTTCGCCGACCGCTGGGAGCCGGCCGGCAGCCTGAGGGCGCTGCGCGAGGCCATCGAGCGGGGCGGCCGGCTGCGGCACGTGATCGCGCGCCGAGCGGGTCTGTCCGAGAGCGACCTGGTCGCGATGGAGCACCTGACGCAGGGGGCGCTCGGTCCGGGTGAGCTGGCCCGGATCCTCGACGTCACCACCGCGGCCGCGACCGGGCTGGTCGACCGGCTGGCGCAGCGCGGCCACGTCCGGCGGACCCCGCACGAGGCCGACCGGCGGCGTACCCAGGTCGAGATGACACCCTCGGGCCGCGAGGAGGTGTTCACCCAGCTGCTGCCGATGTTCCGCGAGCTGGAGCGGCTCGACCGGTCGTTCACTGCCGAGGAGCGCGCGGTCGTCGAGCGGTACCTGCGCGGCGCGATCGCCGCATTCGAACACCTGGAGGCCGACTGACCTGGCAGGTCTGCTCGTCAGGTCTCGACACGCCAGTCGCGACTTCGTTCGTCAGTCGCGCGGCTCGCTCGACCACCATCAGCGGATCCGCGGACGCGTCTCCGCTCAGCCGCCGCCCTCGGAGGCGTAGAGCGCGGCACCCACGACGCCCGCCTTGTTGCGCAGCTGCGCCGGGATGATCTCGGTGTCGAGGTCGAGCAGCGGCAGGAACTCGTCGGACTCCTTGGAGACCCCGCCGCCCACCACGAACAGCTCCGGGGAGAAGAGCCGCTCCAGCGTCCGGTAGTACGCCGTGAGCCGCTTGGCCCAGTGCTTCCACGACAGCTCCTCGCGCTCGCGGGCGCTGTTGGCCGCCCGGGACTCGGCGTCGTGGCCGTCGATCTCGAGGTGGCCGAGCTCGGAGTTGGGCACCAGCACGCCGTCGTGGACGAGCGCCGAGCCGATGCCGGTGCCGAGCGTCGTGACGATGACCAGCCCCGACCGGCCCCGCGCCGCGCCGTACCGCACCTCGGCCAGGCCCGCGGCGTCCGCGTCGTTGACGACGTGCACGTCGCGCCCGGTCGCCTCGGTGAAGAGCCGGTCGGCGTCGGTGCCGACCCAGGCCTTGTCGATGTTGGCCGCCGAGTGCACCACCCCGTGGCGGACGACGCCGGGCACGGTCACGCCGACGGCGCCGCGGCAGTCGGGGAACTTCGCCAGCAGCTCGACGAAGGCTTCGGCGATCACCTGCGGCTTCGACGGATGCGGGGTCCGGAGCCGCTCGCGCTCCCCGGCGAAGTCGCCGATCTCGAGGTCGACCGGCGCGCCCTTGATGCCGGTGCCGCCGAAGTCGATCCCGAAGGGCTGCTCGTTCGTGCCTGAGGAAGCCATGGCCCGACCCTATGACTCCGGGACGACTCCTAGACTCCGGTCATGGCCGGCCAGGAGACCCGCATGCTGCTCCTGGGGGCGGTCGCGCTCTTCGAGCCGGTCAACGGCTACCAGATCCGGCGCGAGCTGCTGTCGTGGCATGTCGACCGCTGGGCGCACACCAACCCGGGCTCGATCTACCACGGGCTGACCACGCTGACCGGCCAGGGGCACCTGCGCCGGCACGACCTCGTCGACGGCGGCCGGGAGGTGGCGGTCTACGAGCTGACCGACTCCGGCCGGACCGAGCTCGACCGGCTGCTGGTCGACGCGCTCGAGACCGTGAACCCCTATGAGCGCACGGCGTTCAACGTCGCGTTCTCGATGCTGCCGCTGCTCGACAAGCCCGCCGTGCTGCGGTCGTTGACCACCCGGCGGGTCGAGCTCGAGCGCACCGTGGCGGAGTTCGTCGAGGCCAAGACCGGTGCCGCGCCGCCCCACGCCACCCGGACCATGCTGCTCTGGCTGGACCTCGCCGTGGCGGAGCTGGCCTGGCTGCGCGAGACCATCCAGGACCTCCGAGACGGCACCCTGCCGGTGTCTCCGGAGGACGGCTCGTGGTCGCCGCCCGCCGACGACCCGGGCTGGCAGATGAACGCCGACCGGGAGAAGTACCGCGCACTCCTGGACCGTTGAGGCTCAACCCTTCGCCTGGGGGGCGGACCGCTTCCGGGCCGGACGACGCGGCCGCAGCCGCACCCGCGGCTGCCCGCCCTCGGGGTGGTCGAGGTCGAGGTAGTCCTGGGCACCGGCGAGGGCACTGAGCCGGGGGAAGCCGTAGTGCCGGGGATCGAACGAGGCGTGAGCCTTGCCGAGGTAGGTGCCGACGGCGCCGAGGGGCGCCCAGCCATCGTCCTGCGCGGTGCTGCGCACGGCCGCCTCGAGAATGGTGCGCAGGTCCGGCAGGGAGTCGTCGTCGACGTCCCGGCCGACCGCGTCGCCCGTCGTCTCCTCCTCGTCGCGGAGCACCTCGAGGAAGATGAACTTGTCGCAGGCGGACTGCAGGGAAGCTGGCGTCTTGCGCTGGCCGAGCCCGTAGACGGTCTTGCCCGACTCCCGGAGTCGGGTGGCCAGCCGGGTGAAGTCGCTGTCGCTCGACACGAGGGCGAACGCGTCGAGGTTGCCCGCGTAGAGCAGGTCCATCGCGTCGATGATCAGCGCGGAGTCGGTGGAGTTCTTGCCGACCGTGTTGGCGAACTGCTGCACCGGCTGGATCGCGTGCCGCGCCAGCTCGCCCTTCCACCCGCTCAGCTGCTGGGTCGTCCAGTCGCCGTACGCGCGCTTCACCGTCGGCACGGCGTACCGGGCGAGCTCTCCGAGGAGAGCGGCGGCATGGGACGACGAGACGTTGTCGGCGTCGATGAGCACGGCCAGGCGGACGGTGGCGGGCTCGGTCACCGACCACTCCTACCACTCGGCGCCCGGATAATCCGGATGCCGCGCCTCGCGCGAGGTGCCACCCTCGTGACGTGCCCACCCAGCTTCCCCTGGCCCAGCATCTCGAGGGCCTGCGCGCCGCGATGGTCGCGTTCGTGCGGTACGCCGACCGCGCCGGACTCGCGGCTCCCGTGCCGACCTGCCCCGGGTGGACGGTGCGCGACCTGGTCGCGCACCAGGCCATGGTGCACCGCTGGGCGGCCGGCCTGCTGCGCGGCGAGCGGCCGCTCGACCGGGACGCCGACGCGCTCGAGGCCGAGGGCCGCGCGGCCGAGGACCCGCTGGAGTGGCTGCGCGACGGGGCGATCGAGCTGGTGGAGGCGATCGCCGGGGCGCCGGACGACGTCCGGGCGCCGGTGTACCTCCACGATGCGCCCCGGCCACGGGAGTTCTGGGCCCGGCGCCAGTGTCACGAGACGACCATGCACGCCGTCGACGCCCTGTCCGCGGTGTTCGGGCGGCGGCCGGACCCGGCCGAGACCTGGATCGGCACCGAGCTGGCCACCGACGGGATCGACGAGATGCTCGGCGGGTTCGTGACCCGGCCGGTCTCGCGGCTGCGCTGCGACGAGGACGCCGTGCTGGTGGTCGCCCCGGACGACGCGCCGGACTGGTGGCTGGTGCGGATCGGCCCGCGTCCGGCCGTGACCGAGCGCGGCACCGGGCCGGTCCCGCAGCTGCCGCCCGCCGACTGGGAGCTGACCGGCACCGCGGTCGAGCTCTACCTCGCCCTGTGGAACCGCTCGGTGCGCCCCGACCTCGGTCCCGGATGGAGCGAGCGCGCCGCCGTGACGTGGAGCTGACGGCCGGGGCCGACCGGACCGATGAGTCCGGCCGCGGCGGCGGGTCGGTCCGGGGTGCGGCTTGACGGCCGGGTATTCAATGTTGAACACTTCTATTCAAGTTTGAACATAGGAGACCAGATGATCACCGCACGAGGACTCGTGCAGACCTTCCACACCGGACGGGGCAAGGCGGCCAAGGAGGTCCGTGCCGTCGACGGCGTCGACCTCGACGTCGCCGAGGGCGAGGTCGTGGGCTTCCTCGGCCCGAACGGCGCCGGCAAGACCACGACCCTGCGGATGCTGACCACGCTGCTGCGCCCGACCGCCGGCACCGCCACGGTCGCCGGCTACGACGTCGTCAAGGAGCCGGTGCAGGTGCGCCGGAGCATCGGCTACGTCTCGCAGGTCGGCTCGACCTTCTCCGGTGCGTACGCCGGCGACGAGGTCGTCGACCACGGGATGCTCTACGGCATGGCGCGCGGCGACGCCGTACGCCGTGGCCAGGAGCTGTTCGAGCGGCTCCAGCTCGACGGGCTGTGGAAGCGGATGCCCAAGAACATGTCCGGCGGGCAGAAGCGCCGCCTCGACGTGGTGATGGGGCTGATCCACGACCCGACGCTGGTCTTCCTCGACGAGCCGACCACCGGGCTCGACCCGCAGGCGCGGGCCAACCTGTGGGAGCACATCGAGAGCCTGCGCACCTCGCACGGCGCCACGGTCTTCCTCACGACGCACTACCTCGACGAGGCCGACGCGCTCGCCGACCGGATCGTGATCATCGACCAGGGCCGGATCGTCGCGAGCGACACCGCCGACAACCTCAAGGCCCAGGTCGCCGGCGACCTGGTCGACCTCGAGGTGGCCTCCGACGACCAGGTCGCGGTGGCCGCCCAGCGGCTCGGCGCGATCGGGCAGGCGGTCGAGACCGACGGGCGCCGCGTCCGCGGCCGGGTCGAGCGGGCCGGCCGCGTCGTACCGAGCCTGCTGCGCGACCTCGGGTCCGCCGGCGTCGTCCTCGACTCGATCGAGGTGCTCCGGCCGACGCTCGACGACGTGTTCCTGACCCTCACCGGCCGGTCCCTGCGCGACGCCGAGGCCGGCGAGGCCTCGTCGTCCGAGGGCGAGCCGGAGCAGAAGGAGGAGGTGGCCTGATGGCGTTCGTGGGTGAGAGCAACATCGTCTTCCGGCGTCAGATCCGGATGAACCTGCGCAACCCGGCCTGGGTGCTGATCGGGATCATGCAGCCGGTGCTCTACCTGGTGCTGTTCGGCCCGCTGCTCAAGCCGCTGGTCGGCTCCTTCGACACCGGCACCGACAACGCCTACACCTTCCTGGTGCCGGGACTGCTGGTGCAGCTGGGCATGTTCGGGGCGTTCTTCGCCGGCTTCGGTCTGATCGGGGAGTGGCGCGAGGGTGTCATCGAGGCCGAGCGGGTCACGCCCGCCAGCCGGACGGCGCTGCTGGTCGGCCGGCTGATGCGCGACGTCATCCAGCTGTTCGTGCAGGCGCTGATCCTGGTCGGCCTCGGCTACCTGATGGGCATGCGCGGATCGGTGGGCGGCGTGCTGCTCGGCATCTTCATCACCCTCGTGGTCGGCGGCGCGTGCGCCGCCGCGTCGAACGCTCTGGCGCTGACCACCAAGAGCGAGGACGTGATGGCGCCGGTGATCAACATCGTGATGATGCCGGTGCTGCTGCTCAGCGGCATCCTGCTGCCGATGACGATCGGGCCGGAGTGGCTGCAGAAGATCAGCGACTTCATGCCGTTCCGCTACATCGTCGACGCGGTGCGTGGCTCCTTCGCCGGTGACTTCGGCACCTCGACGGTCTTCTGGGGTGCGGCCTGGGCGGCGGTGCTGGCCGCGCTCGGCACCTGGTGGGGCACCGCGACGTTCCGCAAGGAGAACGCCTGACCGCGCGGCCCGCCTCGGCGCCTACCGTGGGCGAGTGACCACACCCGCGCTGGAGCTCCACGACGTCACCTTCGTCCGCGACGGGCGCCCGCTGCTCGCCGACATCGACCTCGAGGTCGGGTCCGGCGAGCAGTGGGCGCTGATCGGGCCCAACGGCGCCGGCAAGAGCACGCTTCTCAACCTCTGCGGCGCGGTGACCTTCCCCAGCCGGGGATGGGTCCGGGTGCTCGGCCACCGGCTCGGCGAGATCGACCTGCGCGAGCTGCGCCGGTCGATCGGGTTCGTGAACCCCCGGCACCCGCTGCGCTCCGACCTCACCGTCGAGGACGTCGTGCTCACCGGCATCACCGGCACGATCGAGCGGGTGCCGCGCTGGGAGCCGACGACCGACGAGCTCGACCGCGCGCACCTGATGATGAAGACGCTCGGCGTCGACGTCCCGACCTCCCCGCACTGGCACACGATGTCGCAGGGCGAGCGCGGCCGGACCCTGATCGCCCGGGCGCTGATGACCGACCCGCCGCTGCTGCTCCTCGACGAGCCGAGCACGGGCCTCGACGTCGCGGCGCGCGAGCAGATGATCCGCACCCTCGACGAGCTGCCGACCCGGATCGCGGGGCTGACGACGGTGATGGTCACCCACCACTTCGAGGAGCTGCCGCCCGCGACCACCCACGCCGCGCTGCTGCGCGACGGCCGGCTGGTCGCGGCCGGCCCCGTCGACGGCGTCCTCACCACCGAGCTGGTGTCGGCGGCCTTCGACCACCCGATCCGGGTGCGTCGCGACGACGACGGCCGGTGGCACGCCCGCGCCTGAGCCTGACGAGGGCTAGTCGGAGGCGCCGCCGGTCTTTGCCGGGATACCCGGTGCACCGGGTATCCCGGCACTTCTCGGGTGTTGCAACACCCCAGAAGTGCCAGGATCGCCCGAGAAGTCGTCCTCCCCTCCGGGACCTGGCGGGCTGCGCGGCTAGTCGGACTCCGGCGCGGTGATTTCGATCCGCAGCGTGCCGACCGCGCCGGTGTTGGTGGTGTAGGTGACGGTGACGATGCCGCCCTCGGTCGGATCTGGCGTGTAGCGCCAGGTGCCGTCCGGGTCGATGCCCCAGTCGCCGGGGCCGGAGAAGGCGTCGTCGACCACGCTCAGGGCCGAGTCGACATCGATGTCGTTCGAGAGCACGTTGCCCGTGATCATCGGGCCGCCCGCGACAGCGGCCGCGAAGTCGTCCACCACGACGGTCGGGTCGTCGACCGGCGTGACCGTGATCCGCAGCGTGCCGAGGGCGCCGGTGGTGGTGGCGTAGCCGACCACGGCGAGCCCGTTCCAGTCGGCGGCGGGCGCGTAGGTCCAGTCGCCGTTGGGACGGATCGTGAACGAGCCGGGCGCCCGGGAGGCGTTGTGCTCGAGGATCGCCAGCTTGCTGTCGATGTCGGAGTCGTTGGCGAGGACGTTGCCGGTGACGACGCCGTCCTCGAGCACGGTGGCGACGTCGTCGACCGTCGTGGTCGGGTTGTCGACGGGTTTGATCTCGATCCGCACGACCGCGACGTTGCGGCGGCCCTGCCTGTCGACGGCCCGGTAGAGGAAGGTGTCGCGGCCCGACCAGTTCGGGGCCGGCCGGTAGCGGAGAGCGCCGCGCCGGCCCAGCTTCAGCGTGCCGTGGCGCGGGGCCTTGACCACGACGAGCCGGCGTACGTCGCGGCGGATGCGGTCGTTGGCGAGCACGCCCTGCGGCGCCTTGACCCGGAGCACGGTGTCCTCGGTGCCGGTGTAGCGGTCATTGGTCACGGCACGCTTCGCGGCGGCCGCCGGGGACGGCAGCGCTAGCGGGACCAGGACGCACGCGAGCGCGACGGCGATCGCGCCGAGCCGGTGCCGTCCGGGGAGCGTCATGCCCGGCACGGTACTAGCCGGTGCGGCGCAGCCGGGCGAGCTCGACCGCCTCGCGGAACGCCTTCGCGACGTACGGCGGCACCGCCAGCCCGCGTCGGTGCGCCCACAGCAGCTCGCGCTCGACCCGGGAGATCTGGCCGGCGAAGTCGTCGGAGTCCTCGTCGATGCGGAGCGTGCGCATCAGTTCGCCGAAGTCGGCCTTCTGCTCGTCGTCGTTGGCGCCGACGGGCGCGAAGGAGAGGCTGCGCATCCGGCGCACCAGCCACTTCTGCCACCGGGCCAGCTGCCCCCACAGTCCGCGCGCCGAGAGCTGGTAGAAGGCGTAGTGGCCGGGCTCCTGACGCTTGATCGGCGCGATCACGGTTGTCGCGACGGCGTCCTCGCCCATCTCGGCGACGCCCTCGTGGAGCAGGTTGTAGGCGAGCACGGCGGAGCGCTCGGTGGCCATGCCGGTCAGGTAGTAGAGCATCCGGCAGACGTCCTGGAAGGCGTCGAGGTGCGCGAACGCGCCGAGGATCCGCATCTTCACGCCGACCGACGTCAGGTCGACCTCGGCGGGCGGCCGGCCGAGCTCGACCTGGAGCTGGTCCAGGATCAGGCCGTGGCGGGTCTCCTGCGGCTGCCACACCTCGGCGTAGAAGCGCCGGTCGATCTCCGGCGGGTCGGGCAGCAGCGCGGCCAGCTCGAGGACGTTGCGGTCGACCTCGAGCTCGACCCGGGCCATGTAGTCGAGCACGTCGCCGAAGCGGTCGTTGAAGGCCTCCGGCCGGCGCACCGAGTAGTCGACCGACGCCAGGTCGATCGGCGGATGCTCGTGGCCGAGCCGGTCGACGTGCTCGGCCAGTCTCGCCTCGGTCATCGACGCACGTGCCATTGGTAAATCCTAGGGGGAGGTTAGGGGAGCCTTCATCGGGGATGTCCCCGATACCGTCATCCGTGTGACCGACGTCGCCGGATCCGGGCCGGGAGGAGTTCGTCTCGGCACGCCGACGGGTCGGGCCGTCGTCGCCGCCGCGGTGCTCGGCTCCGGGATGACCATGCTCGACGGGACCGTCGTCAACGTCGCCCTGCGCACCATCGGCGAGGACCTCGACGCCTCGCTCGCCCAGCTCCAGTGGATCTCGAACGGCTACCTGCTGTCCCTCGCGAGCTTCATCCTGCTCGGCGGGTCGCTGGGGGACCGCTACGGGCGCCGCCGGATGTTCGTCGTCGGCACGGTCTGGTTCGCCCTGGCCTCACTGCTGTGCGGCCTCGCGCCGACCGCGGAGGTGCTGATCGCGGCCCGGGTGCTCCAGGGCGGCGGTGCCGCGCTGCTCACCCCCGGCAGCCTGGCGATGATCCAGGGCGCGTTCGTCCGCGCCGACCGGGCCGCGGCGATCGGCGCCTGGTCGGGCCTCGGCAGCATCGCCGCGGCGATCGGCCCGTTCGTCGGCGGCGGGCTCGTCGAGTACGTCAGCTGGCGCTGGATCTTCCTGATCAACCTGCCGATCGCGGCGGTGACCGTGGTGATCGCGCAGCGGGCGGTCCCCGAGACGCTCGACCCCCAGGCGCCGCGCCGCTTCGACCTGGTCGGCGCGACCATGGCGGCGCTCTTCCTGGGCGGCATCACCTACGCGCTGATCGAGTGGGGCGGCTCCGGGGCGCCCTGGGCGGTGGTGATCGCGGTGCTCGCCGGCGCGACGTACGTCGTCGACGAGCGGCGCAGCGACCACCCGATGTTGCCGCTGGGCATCTTCGCCAACCGGATCTTCAGCGCCGCCAACGCGATGACGCTCGTCGTCTACGCCGCCCTCGGTGCGGTGCTGTTCTTCCTGGTGCTGCAGCTGCAGACGGTCAGCGGCTACACCGCGCTCGAGGCCGGTGTGGCCACGCTGCCGATCACCGTCTGCATGCTGTTCCTGGCCAAGCGCGGCGGGCGGCTCGGCACCCGGATCGGGCCGCGGATCCCGATGACGTTCGGGCCGCTGACGATGGCCGTGGGCACGCTGCTGCTGCTCGGCGTCGGCGGCGACGTCAGCTACTGGCGCGACGTGCTGCCCGGGCTGACCGTGTTCGGCCTCGGCCTGGCGCTGATGGTCGCGCCGCTCACGGCGACCGTGCTGGCCGCGGCGGCCGACGAGCACGCCGGCATCGCCAGTGGCGTGAACAATGCCGTGGCCCGCGCCGGCTCGCTGCTGGCGGTCGCCGCGCTGCCGGTCGCGGTGGGGCTCGGCGGGGAGGAGTACGCCGACCCGGTCGCCCTCGACGCGGCGTACTCCTCGGCGATGCTGATCTGCGCCGTGCTGCTGGCCCTGGGCGGCCTGATCTCGTGGGTGACGATCCGGGACCCGGAGCGCTAGACTCGCCGACGTTGGTGCGCATCCCGAAATGAGTTCCGCCATGCGCAACAGAATGACGAACCGGCAGACCCTCTCGAGGCTGCTCGAACTGGCGCGCTACGAGGTGCTGCCCACCGCCAGCACCGAGCAGAAGGTGCTCGACCACGTGCCCCGCGACGTGACCGTGACCGTGACCGCGTCGCCCGGCAAGGGCCTGGAGGCGACGCTCGACCTGGCCGAGCGGCTGGCCGGGCACGGGTACGCCGTGGTGCCCCACCTGGCGGCCCGGATGATCAGCGGCCGCACCGAGCTCGCCGAGATCAGCGAGCGGCTGGTCGGCAAGCAGATCAGCCGGATCTTCGTGCCCGGCGGCGACGCCGACCCGGCCGGCGACTACCCCGACGCCCTCGCGCTGCTCGAGGACCTCGCGGCCCTCGGCCGCCCGTTCGCCCACGTGGGGATCACCGGCTACCCGGAGTCGCACCCCACCATCGACGACGACCTGACCGTGCAGTCGATGTGGGACAAGCGGCGCTATGCCACCCACGTCGTCAGCAACCTGACCTTCGACCCCGGGGTGATCCGTGACTGGGTGCACCGGATGCGCCGCCGCGGCATCACCATGCCGCTGCTGCTCGGCGTGCCCGGGCCCGTGGAGCGCACCAAGCTGCTCGCGATGGCCACCAAGATCGGCGTCGGCGAGTCGACCCGCTTCCTGGCCAAGCACAAGGGCACCTTCGCCCGCCTCGCCGCCCCCGGCGGATTCACCGGAGAGTCGTTCCTCGAGAAGTGCGCGCCCACCCTCGCCGAGCCGACCGCCCTGGTCGAGGGCCTGCACGTCTTCACGTTCAACCAGATCGCCGAGACCGAGGCCTGGCGGCAGGACCTGCTGGGGCGACTGCGGGGCTGAGGTCGCCCGGGACGTCATACGGACAGTGCGTCCCCTTCCTCGCAACGTATGACGTCCGCGGCGGAGCCGGAGCTAGCCGACCAGGTCGCGGAGGGCTCGCTCCAGTCGCGCGTCGCCGGTCTCGACGACGGTGAGGGGCAGGCCCATCCGGTCGGCGGCGTCGGCGGCCAGGCGGTGCAGCTCGTCGTCCGGCTGCTGGGCCAGCCAGACGGCGCGGGTGTAGTGGCCGAAGTACACCTCGCGCAGCTCGGGCCAGCGATCGAGGCCGAGCTCCCGCTCGACGGTGCGCGCGAACGAGCGCACCAGGAAGTCGGTCAGCAGGTAGGTGCCCGGCTGCTCCTCGAAGAACCGCTCGACGTGCGAGGCGCCGGCGTAGACGTCGTAGCAGTGCAGGCCGGGCAGCCGCTGTAGGCCGAGCTCCGCGCACACCGCGTCGAGCGCGCCGTAGGTGCCGCAGTCGGCGTACCCCACGACGACCGACGAGTACGCCGCCCGCAGCGAGATCGCCAGCCGGCGCACCTCGTCGGCGATCAGCTGGGGCTGGTTGTGCAGCAGCGGCGGCAGCGGATGGACGTCGACCGGCCACGAGCGGCGGTCGGCGATCTCCTTGCAGGGCTGGGCGATCGCGCCGCAGGCGATGAGAGCGACCCTAGAAGGAGAGCTGGTCGACGAAGCGGTCGTTGAAGTCGGCGCGGTCGGAGAGCTCGACATAGGTCACCTCCTCCAGCAGCGCCCGGGCGCCGGCCCGCTCGCGCACGGAGAGCAGCGCCATCTTCGCGCCCTCGCCGGCGACGTTGCCGGCGGCGACGATCCGCAGCACGGGCAGCTTCGGCACCAGCCCGATCCGGACGGCCGACGCGGCCGAGAGGTAGGACCCGAACGACCCGGCGAGCAGCACCTGCTGGACGTCGCGGTGCTCCAGGCCGAGCTCCTCGAGCAGCAGCGTCCAGCCGGTCGAGATCGCGGCCTTCGCGAACTGCAGCTCGCGCACGTCGCGCTGCGAGAGCACCACGCAGTCCTCCGGCTCCGCGTCCGGCGCCGGCCGGTGCAGCACGAAGACGCGCTCCTGCCCGACGTACGCGAGCCGGTCCGCGAGCGACGGGGCGATCTCCTTCGCGACGTCGTCCGCGACGTAGCGTCCCGACGCGTCGAGCAGGCCGACCCGCACCAGCTCGGCCACCGCGTCGACGAGACCCGAGCCGCAGAGGCCGCGCGGCTCGACGTCGCCGATCACGCCGAGCTCGACCGGGTCGTCGGCTCCGCCGAGCTTCACGACCTCGATCGCGCCGTCGGCGGCGCGCATCCCGCAGCGGATCGCGCCGCCCTCGAAGGCCGGGCCCGCCGGCGCCGCGGTCGACACGATCCGGTCGCCGTCGCTGACCACGATCTCGCAGTTGGTGCCGACGTCGATGAAGAGTCGGGTGCGCTTGTCGCGGTCCATGCCGGTGGCGAGCATGCCCGCGACGATGTCGCCGCCGACGTACGCGCCCAGCGCGGGGAACAGCGTGACCCGGGCCTGCGGGTGCAGCCGCAGCCCGAGCTCGGAGGCCAGCAGGTCGGGAGGCTGCGGGGTCGACATGACGAACGGCGCGACGCCCAGCGGCTCCGGGTCGATCCCGAGCGCGAGCGCCGTCATCGTGGCGTTGCCGGCGAGCGCCACCTCGTAGACCTGGGCCGGGTCGACGCCACCCTCGGTGCAGACCTGATCGGCCAGCGTCGCCAGCGTCTGCGCCGCCGCGTCGCGCAGCCGGTCGAGCGCGGCCGGGTCGAGCATCGTGGCGCTGATCCGGGTGATCACGTCGCCGCCGAAGGGCTGCTGCCGGTTGAGCATCGACGCCACCGCGACGGGCGTGCCGGTGGTGACGTCGAGCAGCGTCGCGACGACCGTGGTGGTGCCGAGGTCGACGGCGATGGCGTACGCCGCGCGGGTGGTGTCGCCGGGCTCGACGTCCACCAGCGCCTCGTCGACGACGACCGCGGTCACCTTGAAGTCCGCCTGCCGCAGCACGGTCGGCAGCCGACGCAGCACGTGCAGGTCGGGCACCGGCTCCAGGTCGTCGATCGCGTCGAGCAGCCGGGTCAGGTCGGTGCGCTGGTCCTCCAGGGTCGGCTCGGCCAGCTCGACGTACCGCTTCTGGACCGCCGGCCGCAGGATCACCTGGCGGCCGACGCCCACGGTCGCCGCCTTGGGTCGGGTGGTGAGTGGCGGCACCTCGATGGCCAGGTCGCTGGTGGCGTTGACCAGGCAGGCCAGCCGCCAGCCGGCGTCGAGCTGCTCGCGCGAGAACGTCTTGACGTCGTGCCGGGTGATCGGGCTGGGCCCGTCGATGCGGACCTTGCACTTGTGGCAGGTGCCGTGCCCGCCGCAGGTGGAGTCGATCGCGATGCCGTTCCACGACGCCGCGTCGAAGACCGTCACACCGGGCGGCACGCGCACGGTGCGTTGGGCCTCCTCGACCGTGAAGCTCAGGTCGACGCGTCCGGTGCCGTCGTGGCCCTGCTCATCCATGGCAGGTCATGTCGTCGCGGCCGCCTTCGCGCGGTGGGCGGCGATCCAGGCCATGCCCCACTCGTCGTGGCCGAGGAAGACGTCGGCGGCCTTGACCGCGTCGACGATCTGCGGCGTGCGGGCGTCCATGATCGCGCTGGTCAGCCCGGCGGTCATCGCCATCGGCAGCCAGGCGGCGCCGAGCGTGTGCCGGTCGGGCATGCCGAACGACGTGTTCGAGGCGCCGCAGGTCATGTTCACGCCGTGCTCGTCGCGGATCCGGCGCATCGTCTCGAAGGTGACCAGCGACGTCGTGGTGTCGGCGCCGATCGGCATCGCCAGCGGGTCGATGACGATGTCGGCCTTGGCGATGCCGTACTCCTCGGTCGCGACCCGGATGATCTTCGCGGTGAGGTCGAGCCGCTTGTCGGCCGCCATCGGGATCTCGTCCTCGTCGTTGGGGAGCGCGATGATCGCCGCGTCGTGCTTCTTCACCAGCGGCAGCACCGCCGCGAGCCGCTCGTCCTCGGCGGTGACCGAGTTGACCAGCGCCCGACCCTCGTACGCCGAGAGCCCCGCCTCCAGCGCCTCGACGACGGAGGAGTCGATGCAGACCGGCAGGTCCGTGAGCGACTGCACCATCCGGATCGCCTGCGCCAGCAGCTCGGGCTCGTCGGTGAGCGGCACGCCCATGTTCACGTCGAGCACGTCGGCGCCGCCCTCGACCTGCGCCTTGACGTCCCGCTCGATCGCCGAGAGGTCCCCGGCGCGGAGCTGCTCCTGGAAGATCCGGCGCCCCGTCGGGTTGATCCGCTCGCCGATCAGGCAGAAGCGCTGGTCGTGCCCGATCACGACCTCCTTCGAGGCGGACCGCAGGACGGTGTGGAGCGTGCTCATGCGGGGTCCCCGCGGAAGTGTGGGCTGGAGGAGCGTAGCGGGGGAAGCCCGCAGTTTCGTGGGGTGCTCATGCGGGGACCTTCGCGCGCCGCTCGTCGAGCAGCGCCTTGGCCTTCTTCACCGTGGCCGAGGCGTCGGCGGCGTACCCGTCGGCGCCGACCGCGTCGGCGTACTCCTGGGTGACCGGGGCGCCGCCGACCATGACGACGACGGAGTCGCGCAGGCCGGCCTTCTCGAGCGCGTTGATGTTGGCCTTGAACATCGGCATCGTCGTGGTGAGGAACGCCGAGAAGCCGACGATGTCGGGCTGGTGCTCCTCGATCGCGGCGAA
>NZ_JACHWR010000010.1 GCF_014191495.1 Nocardioides soli | reverse complement strand
AGACCAGCGGTGAACGTTCGGCTGCCGAGTGCGCACCCGCGTCTCGGGTGCGCCGAGGTCGCCACCTCGATCTCGCGTCGAGCACGTAGGTTCTCGTCATGACCTCACCCCTCCGGGTAGCACTCCGCGACCGCCTCACCGCGGCGATGCGGGCCCACGACCGGCAGACCGCCGGCGCGATGCGGAGCATCCTCGCCGCCCTGGAGAACGCCGAAGCGGTGCCCGTGACGGCCCACGACGCCCCGGTGGCCACCTCCGAGCACATCGCCGGCGCCTCGACCGGCCTCGGCGCCGCCGAGGCGGCGCGCCGTGTCCTCTCCCCCGATGACGAACGCGCCGTGGTCGAGCGCGAGATCGCCGAGCTGCGGTCCTCGGCGGCCGCTCTCGCCACGGCCGGACAGCACGAGCGGAGCACCGAGCTGGTCCGGATCGCCGAGACCGTCGAGGCCGTAGTCCCGGGCTGAACGCCGCAACGACGGGCACTGCCCGCAGGTCGGGGCGCCCACGGCCCTAGATGACTAATTCCAAGGGATCGTGCAAGCGAGCGGCGCTCAGCGCCGCTCCGGCAAGGCGCCGATGCGTCGGCAGACTGGACGTCTTTCAAGCCTCGGCAACGCCGCCGGAGCGGATGATGAGCGTCGCGCAGCGTGCGAGGCCTTGGAATTAGTCATCTAGGCCGTCATGGCTCCGATGGCTCCGGTGACGTACGGCACCAGCCAGATCGCCCACACGACGACGCTGAAACGATGGAAGCTGGCCTTCTCGGACTCGCGGTCCCGGATCAGGACGATGATCGCCCACATGAGGTGGATCGCCATCAGTGCGATCGCCAGGCCGCCCGTCCAGATCATGACCGTGTTGAACGCACTGGTGGGTTCGTCGGACTCATCGGCGATCCGGCTCATCAGGAGGGTCCCGGCACCGTCGCACAGCAGGCCGGCGGCGAAGGCGGCGGCGTGCCAGGGTTTCAGGATCCCCTGGACGCGCTCGGACCAGACACCGATCGTGTAGAAGACCAGCGCCAGTGTGATGACAACGATCGCGAGCGCGAGCATCTGCCCTCCTCGTCAGTGCCCTGGCTGGCTGCCGGGCACCTTCTATCCAGCATGGCGGGGCTGCTGCACCGATCTGTGACAGTCGGTTAGGCGGCCTGTTCGGCCAGCGTGGTCATGATGGCTTCGTACTCGATGGGGGTCAATCGGCCGAGTCGGGCTTGGCGTCGTCGGCGGTGGTAGGTCCGCTCGATCCAGGTCACGATCGCGATGCGGAGCTCCTCGCGGTTGGCCCACTTCTGCCGGTCGAGGACGTTGTGTTGGAGCAGGCTGAAGAAGCTCTCCATGGCCGCGTTGTCGCCGGCTGAGCCGACCTGGCCCATGGAGCCGAGCATCTGGTGGCGCCACAACGACTGCTGCAGCTTCCGACTCCGAAACTGGCCGCCCCTGTCTGAGTGCAGCTTGCAGCCGGCCACCGATCCACCCCCAGCAGTGCGCCTGGCGACGGCGGACTCGAGTGCGTCAACCGCGAGCTGGGAGGTCATCCGGGAGTCGATGGAGTAGCCCACGATCCGGTTGGACCACACGTCCTTGACCGCGCAGATGTAGAGCTTCCCGACCGCGGTCGGGTGCTCAGAGATGTCGGTGAGCCAGAGCTGGTTCGGACCGGGTGCGGTGAACTCGCGGCGAACCAGGTCGTCGTGGGCGGGCGCACCGGGCAGGTCCTTCTTCCCGCGGCGCTTCTTGCCGAAGACGCACCACCACTCGTTGCTCGAGCAGATCTTCCACACCGTCCGCTCGGACACCTGGTGGCCAGCGTCGGTGATCTCGTCGAAGAGCAGCCGGTAGCCGAACTCGGGGTCCTCGCGGTGGGCGTCGAAGATCGCGTTCGCGAGGTAGGCCTCCTCGAGTTCGCTGTCGGTGACCGGGCAGGCGAGCCAGGCGTAGTAGTGCTGGCGGTGGAGCTTGAGCACCCGGCACGCCACCGCGACCGGTACCCGGAGCGGGGCACCGGCCGCGGCGAGCTCTCTCACGAGCGGGTAGAGCCTTTTCCCGGTAGCTGGGCCTGCGACAGGTAAGCCGCAGCCCGACGCAGTACCTCGTTCTCCTGCTCCAGGAGCCGGTTGCGACGCTTCAACTCACGCAATTCGCGGGACTCGTCGGTGGTGACGCCGGGCTTCACGCCGTCCTCGACATCAGCCTGACGAAGCCACTTCGAGATCGTCATCTCGTGGACTCCGAAGTCGGTCGCGACCTGGGCCAGCGTCACCCCAGGACCACGACTACGGGCGACCCGGACGACGTCCTCACGGAACTCGCGGGGGTAGGGCTTGGGCACAGCAACATCCTTCCAGCCTGACAACTCGTCAAGCGATCTCAGATGTCACAGATCCGCTCATCAGCCCCCTCCGATCGAGACAGCCACCGGCACTGCGTCCAGCCAGGACGACCGCACATCCGGTCGTCCCTGCGATGACATGCCTGGTCGTGCATTGCTCGGGGCCAGTTCGGCATTGGCGTCGAAGCCACCGGCTGGCGAGACTCGTTGCTCGTCGATCCGTTGCCAGCGCCGACGCGCCACGACCATGACGGATCTATGAACCGATAGGCATTCCATGGCGACCCTGGTCCTCGTGCACGGAGCGTGGCATGGCGGATGGTGCTGGAACTCCGTCGCCGAGATCCTTCGACGCGACGGCCACAGCGTCCACGCACCGACCTTGCTGGGCATGGGTCCCTTCCGTGCGACCCGACCAAATGCAGGTGCCGAGTCCTCCCGCCGTCCGGGCCTGCATGACCACGTCAACCAGGTGGTCGACTTGTTGCAGGCCAGCGATCTTCACGACGTCGTACTGGTGGGACACAGCTACGGGTCGATGGTGATCACCGGGGCCGCACAAGTCGCGGGTGAGCGCTTGGGACGCCTCGTCTACCTGGACGCGTTCGTACCTCGGCCCGGACAGTCCTTCTTCGACCTCGTTCCGGACGAGCTCAGGCTGAACCTCCTCTCCACCTCCGATTCAGGTTGGGTACGGCCGCGGCCTCCGTCGCTCTTCGGCATCACCGATCCCGACCTCGCGGCTTGGACGGAAGCCCGACTGACGGCTCAACCGATCGAGACCTTCGAGCAGGCGCTCCCCGAAACGTCGGTGCCACCACTCGAGCGTCGTTACATCCGGTGCGCGGGCACCCCGGACCGACCGAATCGCCCCAACCCCGTCGCCGACCAGCTGCGCAACGACCCCGGTTGGAGCTACGCCGAAGTCCCCTGTGGACACGACGCGATGCTGCTCCGCCCACATGCGCTCGTCGAAGCCCTCGGGCTCTAGCAGGTGGGCCGAGCCGTGACACGAACGAACAGGACCAGGACCCGCTGGCCGTCTTGGATCTACGCAGAAGGGCAAGACCCCGACTACAGGTTCAGCCTTGCGAACGAGCGAACCTTCTTGGCCTGGATCCGAACCTCCCTGGCCTTGCTCGCCGCCGCGATCGCCATCGATGTCGTCGACCTCGATCTGTCCGAGTACGGCCGGCGCACCCTGGTGTGCACGTTCATCACGCTTGGACTGGTGTCCGCGGTCCTTGCATGAATCCGGTGGTCGTTGTCTGAACGTGCGATAAGGCGCGGAGCCTCACTACCCGGGTTCGGACTCGCGCTCATCGTCGTTGCGGGCGTCGCGATCGTCAGCGTCGTCATTCTCATCGAGAGCATCTGAGATGCAGACCGAGTTGGACACGGGACGCTCGAGCGAGCGCACTGACCTGGCGTGGCAACGGACCGGCTTGGCGACGGCCGCGGGCGCCGCCGTCGTCGCTCGCCTCACCCTCGACCGCATCGACCTTCTCGTGCCGGTCCTGCTCGGCGTCGCGGTGCTGTTCTCCATGTGGGTGGTCGTGATGTTCAGCAGTCGGACATCCGAGCGAGATGCGAAGAGCCGACGCCGCACCCCTCCCGACGGGCGACCTCCGTGGGCTCTGACGGTGGCGATCTGTCTGATCGCGTGCGTCGAAATGGCCGCGACCCTACGCGCATAGCCCCGCGAGGGCGACGACTGCTCCGACCCAGCAGGTGCCCAGACATCGGACACGCGGAGATGAACAAGGCCCCGGGTCGATGACCCGGGGCCTTGTCTCACTTGCACACGTGCGCGAGGGGGGAGTTGAACCCCCACGCCCTTTCGGGCACACGGACCTGAACCGTGCGCGTCTGCCTATTCCGCCACTCGCGCGTGAAGCGGAGCAAGGCTATCCCAGGGCCGCGCTGCGGCCCAAACCGGGACCGCCCGGGCACTCGCCCGACCACCGGCCGGCGACGTACGGCGGAAGCGCCGGTCCCCCGCCCGGCTGTCTCACCCCGATACGATCGTGGCAACCCGGCCCCCCGGTCGGGTGGGCTCCGGTTTCGTCGCGCGCAGAGCGGGCACGACGTCCGGGACCGACCCCGGCAGCCCCGGACGACTGGGACGGAAGGAGGGCACGTGGGCGGACTCCAGCGACTGGAGAACCGGCTCGAGCAGATGATCTCGGGCGCGTTCGCGCGCGCCTTCCGCTCGGCGGTGCAGCCCGTCGAGATCGCGGCGGCGCTGCAGCGCGAGTGCGACAACAACGCCCAGATCCTCTCCCGCGACCGCCGTCTGGTGCCCAACGACTTCCACGTGGAGCTCTCGGCCACCGACCTCGACCGGCTCGCGCCGTACGACAGCGCGCTGGCCGACGACCTGGTGCGCCAGCTGCGCGACCACGCCGACGAGCAGAGCTACGTCTTCCCGGGTCCGGTGACGATCGGGTTCGACCCGGCCGACGACCTCACCACCGGCCGGTTCCGGATCCGCAGCCGCGCCCAGGCGAAGGTCACCAGCGACGCGACCGCGACCCAGGTGGGCCGGGCGCGGGCGTTCCTCGAGGTCAACGGCACCCGCCACCCGCTGCAGCCGCCGAGCCTGGTGGTGGGCCGCGGCACCGACGCCGACCTGCGCATCAACGACCCCGGGGTGAGCAGGCGGCACGTGGAGTTCTTCGTGACCGGCGGCGGTTCCCGGGGCATCGCGATCGAGGTCCACGACCTCGGCTCGACCAACGGCATGCTCGTCGACGGCCACCGCATCTCCGCGACCGGCCTGCGCGACGGCTCGGAGGTCCGGATCGGCAACACCACGCTCGTCGTCCGCATCCTCGAGGACCGGTGAGGCATTGTCCGAGCTGACGCTCTTCCTGATCCGAGTCGCGTACCTGGCGATCCTCTGGATCTTCGTGCTCTCCGCGATCTCGGTGATCCGCTCCGACATGTTCGGCGCGCGCGTGCCCGAGGCGGCCCGCGGCGGTGGCGGCGGCAAGGCGCCGAAGCCGCCCAAGCAGCCCAAGCCCGGCAAGCGCCGCAGCGCGCCGACCCACGCGATCGTCACCGAGGGCTCGAACGTCGGGGAGCGCGCCGACCTCGCCCAGGCGCCGATCCTGATCGGCCGCGGCACCGACGCGGCGATCCGGCTCGACGACGACTACGTCTCGACCCGGCACGCGCGGATCGCGTCGTCCGGAGACCAGTGGTTCGTCGAGGACCTCGGCTCCACCAACGGCACGTACGTCGGCTCCGTGCGGATCAGCCAGCCCACCACGATCACCCTCGGCACCCAGGTCCGCGTCGGCAAGACGATCATCGAGCTCCGGAAGTAACCGCCGATGACCGACCAGCCGACCGAGCAGCCGGCTCCCCGATTCCGGCTCGACTACGGCGCCGTCTCCGACGTGGGGCGGGTCCGGCGCGACAACCAGGACTCCGGGTACGCCGGCCCGTGGCTGCTCGCGGTGTGCGACGGCGTCGGGGGCGCGGCCCGCGGCGACCTCGCCTCGGCCACCGCGATCGGCCAGCTGCGCCGGCTCGACCAGCCACCCACCAGCGACTCCCCCGACGAGCTGCTCGCCCGCATCGCCGGCGCCGTCCACCGGGCACACGACCGCCTGGTCGAGCTGGTCGACGAGGACCCCGCGCTGAGCGGCACCAGCACCACGGCGTCGCTGCTCGTCTTCGACGGACTCCGGATCGGCGTCGGCCACGTCGGCGACAGCCGCGCGTACCTCTTCCGCGACGGATCGATCCGCCAGCTCACCGTCGACCACACGTTCGTGCAGACCCTCATCGACGAGGGCCGGATCACCGAGGCCGAGGCGAAGGTCCACCCCCACCGCAACCTGATCCTGCGCGCCATCGACGCCGTCAGCGACAGCGAGCCCGACCTCTTCGTGCTCGAGATCGCCGTCGGCGACCGCCTGCTGGTCTGCAGCGACGGCGCGAGCGGCGTGCTCGACGACGGCCGGCTCGCCGACATCCTCTCGACCGGCAGCCCGGAGTACGCCGCGGTCGAGCTGGTCCGCGCCAGCCTCGAGGCCGGCAGCACCGACAACGTCACCTGCGTGGTCGCCGACGTCCTCGAGGCCACCGACGCGGCGCCCACCCAGGAGGGGCTCGTCGTCGGCGCGGCCGCCGACCGCCGGGTCCAGCGCGGCCGCACCGGCGGCCTCTTCCGCGGGCACCGCGCCGGCGACACCGGCGAGCTCGACCCGGTGCCGGCCGACCTGCCCGACGACGTGCCGTACGCCATCACCGCCGACCCGATCGACCCGGAGGCGGCGCGCTACGCCCCGCGCGCCCCGCGCCGCTACCTGTGGGCGCGGCGGGTCTTCGCCTCCACCGTGGTCGTCGGCCTCGCCTGGATCGGCCTCGCCTGGCTCTGGTCGTGGTCGCAGCAGCAGTACTACGTCGGCGAGCAGGACGGCGCCGTCGTCATCTTCCGCGGCGTCAACGCCTCGATCGGCGGCATCGACCTGTCCGAGCCCTACGAGACCACCGACGTCGACCTCGACCGGCTGTCCGACTTCGACGCCGGCAAGGTCCAGGAGGGCATCGAGGCCGAGGACCTCGACGACGCGCGGCAGACCGTGCAGAACCTCGCCGCCAACCAGTCGTCGGAGCCCGCCTCCGAGAGTCCGGCCCCCTCCGAAAATGCGGCCCCCTCCGAAAATCCGGCGCAGGGTTCGGGAGAGGGCTGAGCATGCCTCAGTCGTCCGCGCTCATGGGGTTCGTGCACCGCCGCAGGCGGGGCGCGGAGCTCTTCCTGCTCGTGCTCGCGCTGATCGTCGGCGTGGGTGCCTACGCCGCGGTCGGCATCGGCGTCGAGGAGGAGGTGCCCGCGGACCTGTTCGGGTACGGCGCGTGGCTGGCCGGCCTGATCATCGGCGCACACATCGTGATCCGCTTCGTCGCGCCGTACGCCGACCCCGTGCTGCTGCCGGTGGTCGCCGCGCTCAACGGCCTCGGGCTGGCCGTGATCCACCGCATCGACCTCGCCCGCGAGGCCCAGGGCCGGTTCCACGAGTTCGCGCAGCAGCAGCTGACCTGGATGACGCTCGGCGTCGTCCTCTTCGTCATCACGCTGCTGGTGATCCGCGACCATCGCGTCCTGCAGCGGTTCACCTACACCAGCGGCCTCGCGGCGATCGTGCTGCTGCTGCTCCCGCTGCTGCCCGGCATCGGCCGCACCGTCTACGGCGCCCGGATCTGGATCCGGCTCGGCCCGTTCAGCTTCCAGCCCGGCGAGGTCGCCAAGGTGATGCTGGTGATCGCGATCGCCGGCTACCTGGTGCTCCACCGCGACGCGCTCGCCCTCGCCGGCCGCCGGGTGCTCTTCGTCGACCTGCCCCGCGGCCGCGACCTCGGCCCGATCCTGGTGATGTGGCTGGTCAGCCTCGGCATCCTGGTGTTCCAGCGCGACCTCGGCTCGAGCCTGCTGTTCTTCGGCCTCTTCCTGATCATGCTGTACGTCGCGACCGAGCGACCCGGCTGGCTGGTCGTCGGCGCGCTGCTCTTCGCCGGCGGCGCCGCGCTGGCCTACTTCCTCTTCGGCCACGTGCGCGAACGCTTCGACATCTGGCTCAACCCCTTCGACTTCTACGACTCCGGCGAGAGCTTCCAGCCGGTCGAGGCGAAGTTCGGCCTGGGCTGGGGCGGGCTGATCGGCCGCGGCTTCGGCAACGGCGACCCCAACCGGGTGCCGTTCGCCGAGTCCGACTTCATCCTCGCCTCCGTCGGCGAGGAGCTCGGCCTGACCGCGCTGATCGCCGTGCTGATGATGTACGGCCTGATCGTCGAGCGCGCGCTGCGCACCGCGCTGATCTGCCGCGACGCGTTCGGCAAGCTGGTCGCCACCGGTCTGGGCAGCGCGATCGCGCTCCAGGTCTTCGTGGTCGCCGGCGGTGTGACCGGGCTGATCCCGATCACCGGCCTGACCACGCCGTTCCTCGCCTACGGCGGGTCGTCGCTGATCGCCAACTGGGTGATCATCGCGCTGCTGCTGCGCATCTCCGACCAGGCCCGGCGGCCGCTGCCCACCGTCTCCGACGACACCGCCGCGTTCAGCGACGACGCCACCCAGGTCGTGCGACTCGGCGGAGGAGGACTGACGTGAACAAGCCGATCCGCACGGTCTCGATCTTCTGCCTGATCCTCTTCCTCGCGCTGATGATCAACGCGACGTACCTGCAGTACTGGAAGGCGGGCGCGCTGAACGACGACGCGCGCAACCGGCGCGTGCAGGTGGCGTCGTACTCCCAGGAGCGCGGCGCGATCCTGGTCGGCCGCAACCCGGTGGCCGAGAGCGTGGAGTCCGACGACGAGTACAAGTTCCAGCGCACCTACCCCAAGCCGTTCGTGTACGCGCCGATCACCGGCTACTTCTCCTACTTCGGCGCGACCGGCATCGAGCAGAGCAAGAACGGCGTGCTGTCGGGCGACGACCCGCGGCTGTTCGTGACCAACCTGCTCGACCTGCTCAGCGGCAAGCCCGCCCAGGGCGGCAACGTCACGCTGACGATCAACGCCCGCGCGCAGCAGGCGGCGTACGACGGGCTGAAGAACCTCGGCGGCGGCGTCGAGGGCTCCGTGGTCGCGCTCGAGCCCAACACGGGCAAGGTGCTGGCGATGGTCTCGCTGCCCACCTACGACCCGAACCAGCTCGCCTCCCACGACCTCGCCGCGGTCAGCAAGAAGTCCAAGCAGCTCAACGCCGACCCGTCGGAGCCGCTGCTCAACCGCGGGATCCAGACCCGGCTGCCCCCCGGCTCGACGTTCAAGGTCGTGACCGCGGCCGCCGCGATCGACAAGGGCCTCTACGACGCCGACTCGCAGGTGCCCGGCGGCGTCACCTACCAGCTCCCCCTCACCCACGGCCCGACCGGCGAGATCGACAACGAAGGTCGCGCCTGCGGCGCCAACAACAGCACCATCCCCTTCTCCCAGGCGATGGAGAACTCCTGCAACACCACCTTCGCCCAGCTCGCCGGCGAGGTCGGCGCGGAGGACATGGAGAAGACCGCCGAGGGCTTCGGCTTCAACCAGCACTACTTCGACGACCTGTCCCCGCAGGCGATCTCGGAGTTCCCGCAGGGCGTCGACGAGGCGCAGCTCGGGATGACCGGCTTCGGACAGTTCGACGTGTCGGCGACGCCGCTCCAGATGGCCATGGTGGCCGCCGGCCTCGCCAACGACGGCACGGTGATGAAGCCCTACCTCGTCGACGAGGAGCAGTCGGCCGACCTCAACGTGCTCGACAAGACCGAGCCCGAGGAGTTCTCCCAGGCCGTCTCGGCCACCGCGGCCAACGAGGTGACCAAGCTGATGGTCGACACGGTCGACAACGGCACCGCCGCGCCGGCCGCGATCCCGGGCATCGACGTGGCGGGCAAGACCGGCACCGCGCAGACCGGCCAGAGCGCCCGCTCGCCGTACGCCTGGTTCATCTCGTTCGCACCCGCCGACAACCCCGAGGTCGCCGTGGCCGTGATGATCCAGAAGTCCGACATCCCCCGCAGCGAGATCGCCGGCGGCCTGCTCGGCGGCCCGATCGCGAAGGCAGTGATGGAGGCGGTGATCCGGTGACGCAGACCCCTGGACCCCCGGGCTCCCGTGGCCACGGCTTCGCCGACGACTCGCGGCGCTACCGGCTCGACGGCCGGCTCGCCACCGGCGGGATGGGCGAGGTGTGGCGCGCGACCGACACCGTGCTCGACCGCCCGGTCGCGGTGAAGCTGCTCAAGGCCGAGTACGCCGACCACAGCTCCTTCCGCGTGCGCTTCGAGACCGAGGCGCAGCACGCCGCGTCGCTGCACCACCCCAACATCGCGACGGTCTACGACTTCGGCGAGTCCACGATGACCGACGGCTCCGGCAGCCATCGGCCCTTCCTCGTGATGGAGCTGGTCGAGGGTCAGCCGCTCTCGGCGCTGCTGCGGCCCGACGTGCCGATGGAGCCGCTCGCCGTCCGCGAGCTGCTCGCCCAGGCCGCCGACGGGCTCGGGGCCGCCCACGATGCCGACATCGTGCACCGCGACGTGAAGCCGGCGAACCTGCTGGTCACGCCCGACCGGCTGGTCAAGATCACGGACTTCGGCATCGCCCGCGCCGCGGAGGGGGTCGGCCTGACCGGCACCGGCGAGGTGATGGGCACGCCGCAGTACCTCTCGCCCGAGCAGGCCCAGGGTCTGACCGCGACCCCGGCCTCCGACGTCTACTCGCTCGGCGTCGTCGCGTTCGAGTGCCTCGCCGGCCGGCGCCCGTTCACCGGCGAGACCGCGGCGGCGACCGCGCTCGCCCACCTGCGCGAGCCGGTGCCCGACCTGCCCGCGTCGGTGCCGGCCGACCTGGCCGCCGTGGTACGCCGCGCGCTGGCCAAGGACCCGGCCGAGCGGTTCCCCGACGGCCGGGCGCTGGCCCACGCCCTGCGCAACCCGGCCACCGAGGCGACCCGCGTGGTGGCCGCGCCGCCCCCCGAGCCGCCGACGCAGGTGATCGCCCCGGTGCCGCCCCCGACGTCGAGCACCCCGGTGCCCCCGCCGTCCGAGGAGAGGCGGCGCTCCTGGGTCTGGCCGGTCGTGGGCGTGATCGCCGTGGTGGCGATCGCGGTGCTCGTCGTCCTGCTGCTGACGCGGGGCGACGGCGACGACACCCCGGTCGACGAGCAGCCCACGACCACGCCGACCGAGACGACGACCACGCCGACGACGCCCAGCGAGCCCGCCTCGACCCCGGTCGAGGACACCACCGTGCGCATCGACGAGCAGGACTTCGTCGGCCGCCCGTTCGCCGACGTCCAGCGCGAGCTCGCCGACCTCGACCTGCGGGTCAGCCGGCGGACGGTCGACAACCCGGGCGACGAGATCGAGGGCGACGTGATGAGCGTCGATCCGACCGGGGCGCTGCAGAAGGGCGACACCGTCACCGTGGGCGTCTGGGGTCCGGTCCCCGAGACCGAGACGCCCACGCCGACCCCCACCCCCTCGGACACCCCCACCCCGACGCCGTCGGACACCCCCACCCCTACCCCCACCGACGACACCTCCCCGAGCAGTTGAAGGCCAGGTCATCGTGAACAACCAACAGCCGGTCCTGATCGGCGGGCGCTACGAGCTCGGTGAGCTCCTGGGCCGCGGCGGGATGGCCGAGGTCCGCAAGGGCACCGACACCCGGCTCGGCCGGGTCGTGGCCGTGAAGCGGCTGCGCACCGACCTCGCCAGCGACGCGACGTTCCAGGCTCGGTTCCGGCGTGAGGCGCAGTCGGCAGCCTCCCTCAACCACCCGGCGATCGTCGCGGTCTACGACACCGGCGAGGAGCCCGCGACCGACGGATCGGGCATCTCGCAGCCCTACATCGTCATGGAGTACGTCGCGGGCCGCACGCTGCGCGACATCCTCCGCGAGGGACGCAAGATCCTGCCGGAGCGCGCCCTGGAGATCACCAGCGGCGTGCTGTCCGCGCTCGACTACAGCCACCGCGCCGGGATCATCCACCGCGACATCAAACCGGGCAACGTGATGCTGACCCCCAGCGGCGACGTCAAGGTCATGGACTTCGGCATCGCCCGGGCGATCAGCGACGCCTCGTCGACGATGACCCAGACCGCGGCCGTGGTCGGCACCGCCCAGTACCTCTCCCCCGAGCAGGCCCGCGGCGAGACCGTCGACTCTCGCTCCGACGTCTACTCCGCCGGCTGCCTGCTCTACGAGCTGCTCACCGGGCGCCCGCCGTTCGTGGGCGACAGCCCGGTCGCGGTCGCCTACCAGCACGTCCGCGAGCCCGCGACGCCGCCGTCCGACCACGACACCGAGCTCCCCCCGGAGATCGATGCGATCGTGCTCAAGGCGCTCGCGAAGCGGCTCGAGGACCGCTACCAGTCCGCGGCCGCGATGCGCAGCGACATCGAGCGCTACCTCGCCGGTCGCCCGGTCCAGGCGCCGCTGCCCCCACCGATGGCGCCGGACCCGCAGCCGACCGCCGCGACCGCGGTCGTCCCGCCGGCCACGGCGTACCAGGAGGAGGAGCCGCGCAGCCGCACCGGCCTGCTGGTCCTCCTCGGCCTGCTGCTGATCGTGCTGATCGCCGGTGCCGCCTACCTGCTGCCGCGGCTGTTCGAGAGCGCACCCGACCAGGTGCCGGTGCCCAACGTGATCGGCAAGACCGAGAAGCAGGCGCGCGCCCTGATCGGCGACGCCGGCCTCGCCGTCGGCGCGATCGAGCGCGAGGCCAGCAGCGACGTGCCGACGGGCCGGGTGATCACCCAGTCGCCGGACCCCGACGCCTACCGAGACCCCGACTCGGCCGTGAACCTCACGATCTCGCTCGGCAAGCCGCAGGTCGAGGTGCCCTTCGTGGTCGGCCAGGACAAGGACGAGGCCGAGGCGATGCTCGTCGACCAGGGCTTCGTCGTGAAGCTCCAGAAGGAGGAGTCCGACGAGGACAAGAACCGGGTGACCCGGACCGAACCCTCCCAGGGCACCACGGTCGCCGAGGGCACCACGATCGTCGTCTACTACTCCGACGGTCGCGAGAAGGTCCCGGACGTGGTCGGCAAGCAGCAGGCGCAGGCCGAGACCGCGATCACCAACGCCGGCTTCGAGCCGCGGGTGATCAACTCCGACGACACCACCGAGCCGGCGGGCACCGTGATCGACCAGAGCCCGCGCGCCGGGGAGACGCCGTCGGCGGGCTCGACGGTCACGATCGTGGTCTCGACGTACGTCGAGCCGACCGAGACCCCGGCCCCCACCGAGACGGCGACGCCGCCGGTGCCGACCGACACCCCGACGGTCCCGCCACCGGCGGAGCGCCGACGACCCTAGTGTCGTGCGTTGGAAGTTGTTGCACGGTTGGCGTGCTCAGGGTGCGTGCGCTGCCAGGCGCCGGAGCGCCGCCATACCCGCTCGTCTCGCAAGCGACGGCAACGCCGCAGAGTGCGTGCCATGGGTGCGCGAAGCGCACAAGAACTTCTGACGCACGGCACTAGCCCGCGCCGCCACGCAGCAGCGGCGTAGCGTAGTTGAGGTTGAGCAGTGGGTCGTACGCCGGGGCCGTGATGCTGTTCTCGAGCGCCAGGTCCCAGCCGACGGAGATGCCCGGGTCGGCCGCGTCCTCGCGGTAGGCCCGGACGTAGGAGTCGTCCTCGATCGCGGTGAGCAGCGACAGCTGCTCGCCGACCGCCTGGATGACATAGGGCTGCGGGTAGGGCACGCCCTGGAGCTGCACGGAGTTGCCCTCGCACTTGATGCCCGTGGTCGACACGACGCGCTGACCCTGGATGGTGACGGCGCTCGCGCCGCCCTTCCACAGCGCGTTGACCACGGCCTGGATGTCCTGCTGGTGCACGAGCAGCGGGTTGACGTCGCCGGTCGTGGAGTTGATGACGTCCTCGGGCGCGTCCGAGAGCACGATGGTCACGCCGGGCCCGCGCCGCGGTTCGATGCCGGCGGGGTCGCGGAGCCGCTCGATCCGGCGCCGGTAGCGGTTCACGTCGTCGTCGCTGAGCGCCGAGCTGAGCGAGGTCACCTCGGCGTCGAGGTCGGCGACCTTGGCCCGCAGCGCGGCGTAGTTGTCGGCCTCGTCCTCGACCAGGGCGGCGAGATCGGTGTAGCGACCGGGCCGCAGGTCGGTGCCCTCGCTGCTGGTGGCACTGACGACGAAGAGCGCTCCGCAGGCCAGCACGACCAGCGGCGTACCCAGCCGCCAGCGGCGGCGTCGCCTGACCTCCGGGTCACGCGACCCGGAGGGCCTTGCGTGGGATCCGGCGCTCACGACGACTAAGGTAGCCGGAGCCCGTACGAATCACCCAGGAGCACCCGTGTCGAAGCCGAAGGTCAAGGACCCTCTCGCCCCTCCCCGGGGCCCGGTGTTGTCGAAGCGCTTCATCGTCGCCCTGCTCCTGATGGTGCTCGGCATCGCGTGGATCGCGTACTACTACATCGTCTTCGACCCGATGGCCATCCCGCCCACCGACGACGGCTCGCCCGCCTTCATGGGCGACCTCGGCGACTGGAACTACCTGATCGGCTTCGGCCTGTTCTTCGTCGGGCTGATCGTCTCGGCCCACCCGTCCACGCCCCTGGGTCGCGGCCGCGGTGTCGTGGTCGGGATGCTCGCCTGCTTCCTGCTCGGCCTGCTGTGGATCTGCACCTACTACATCTTCAGCGACGACCTCAGCAGCATCTGGGTCTTCAACGACCTCGGCCAGAAGAACCTCGTGGTCGGCATCGCCTTCATGGCCGTCGGCTTCACCTTCGCCACCCGCTGGGAGTAGGCGGCCACTCCGCTGTCCTCACCCGACGCCGGTCGGTCCACCCAGGACCGGCCGGCGTCCGGCATTTTCCACATTGGGGATAACTCCTGTGGAGAACTACACGCGTGTAGTTCTCCACAGGACATTCCACAGCTGTGGACACCCGCGCCCTCCATCGGGTCCGGGCAGGGTGAGCGATACCCAGTGACGATGTGGTCGTTCCCGGGGTCCCGGAACGACCACATCGTCACTGGGTATCGGGGCGTGGATGGGTCGCAGACCCGGGTGGCTCAGGTCAGCTGAGCGATCCGGGCGGCGACGACGGCCAGCAGGATCAGGGTGATGCCGCCCAGGCCGGCGATCTGGTACGCCGTACGGCCCTTGCGCGGGGCGTGGACCAGCACGGCCGCGGCGGCGACGCCACCGACGAAGCCGCCCAGGTGGCCCTGCCACGAGATGTTGGGGACCACGAACGTGATCAGCACGTTGACGACGATCAGGCCCCACAGCGCACGCATGTCGCCACCGACGCGGCGGGCCACGATCAGCAGCGCGCCGAACAGGCCGTAGATCGCGCCCGAGGCGCCGAGGGTGAGCTGGTACTCGCCGGCGGCCCACATCACGATGGCCGAGCCGGCCAGCAGCGAGACCAGGTAGAGGCCCAGGAACCGGACCCGGCCGAAGACCATCTCGAGCTGGGGGCCGATCATCCACAGCGCGAGCATGTTGAACCCGATGTGGGTGATCGTGACGTGGGTGAAGCCCGACGTGACCAGCTGCCACCAGGCGCCGTCGGCGACGCCGGGCAGCCAGCTGCCGCCACCGGCCTCGCACGCCGCGCGGGCCACCTGGATGTTGATGAAGCCGTTCTGCAGGTCGCACACACCGTCGGGGCGCAGCCCGAGGAGGTCGACCAGCCGGCTGCCGGAGCCGCCGGTCACCATGATCGCGAGCCAGACCACGGCGTTGATGCCGATCAGCACGCCCGAGGTGATCGAGGCGTTGGTCGGGCGCAGCCCGCCGAAGGCGGTGCGACCGCTGCGGGTCTCCTTCCGGCCCGAGGCGACGCACTCGGGGCACTGGAACCCCACGGCGGCGTCGCGCATGCAGTCCGGGCAGATCGGCCGGTTGCAGCGCTGGCAGCGGATGTGCGACTCCCGGCCGGGGTGCCGGTAGCAGGTGGGCACCCCGGCGGGCGCCGGGTGATCGGTCATGGGTGGTGAGGCGGGGGGCGTCAGCCGCCGACGATCTCGACGGACTCGATGACGACCGGCTCGACCGGGCGGTCGCCCGGGCCGGTCTGGGTGGTGGCGATCGCGTCGACGACGTCGCGCGAGGCCTGGTCGGCGGCCTCACCGAAGATGGTGTGCTTGAAGTTCAGCCAGGTGGTCGCGCCCACGGTGATGAAGAACTGCGAGCCGTTGGTGCCGGGACCGGCGTTCGCCATCGCCAGCAGGTAGGGCTTGTCGAAGGTGAGCTCGGGGTGCGGCTCGTCCTTGAACGTGTAGCCCGGGCCGCCGGTGCCGGTGCCGAGCGGGCAGCCGCCCTGGATCATGAAGCCCTCGATCACCCGGTGGAAGGTCAGGCCGTCGTAGAAGGGGCCGGAGTGGCCGTTCCCGGCGTCGTAGTCCTTGGTGCCCTGGGCGAGGCCGACGAAGTTGGCGACCGTCTCGGGCGCGTGGTCGGGGAACAGGTTGAGCGTGATGTCGCCCCGGTTGGTCTTGAGAATGGCCTGCTGGTCAGCCATGACTGCCTCTCGGTGTCGGTCCGTGCGTGGGTGGGTACACCACGGACGTACCGCGGTGCTTGGTGCCGTCCGATCCTCGCATGGCCGGCAAGCAGCCCGCCCGTTGGCCGGGCCTCCGGTTGGGCAGGCGGTGACATGATGAACGAGCCAGGGACACGACGAGAGGAAGCCCCATGGGTCTGCGGAAGAAGAAGTCGATCCTCGACCAGGCCGGCGACACCGTGAACGAGTACGTCGACCAGGTCAAGCCACAGCTCGAGTCGGCGGTCGCGACCGCGCGCGAGAAGGCCGGGCCCGTCCTCGCCGACGCCAAGGCGAAGGCCGCCCCCGTCATCGCCGATGCCCGCGAGAAGGCCGGACCGGCCGTCGCGGCCGGCGCCGCGATCGCCGCCGAGAAGATCGCCGCCGGCGCCACCATCGCCGCCGAGAAGGCTGCCGAGGCCGCGGAGGCCGCCGCCGAGAAGGTCGCCGACGTGGCCGAGCCGAAGAAGAAGGGCGGCAAGCTGAAGAAGCTGCTGCTGATCACCGGCATCGCGGCGGCCGCCGCCTTCGTCCTCTCCAAGCTGCGGGCCGGCCGGGAGAGCGAGAACTGGCAGTCGTCGTACACCCCCACGCCCGCGCCCGCGCCCGCGCCGCGCGCCGAGGACGACGCCGCGGGCGCATCCCCCGGCGAGGCGATCGCCGACCAGACCGAGAGCCCAAAGCCGGTGACGACCCCCGAGTCGCCGGCCGAGGTCGTCGACGTCGACGAGGAGAAGCCGTAGTCGTCGCCGTCGCATCGAGCTCGATCAGGACCGGCCGGTAGGGAGATCCACCGGCCGGTTCTCGTCGATCCAGGTGTCGATCCGCTCCCACCACGTGAAGAGCCAGTCGATCCGCTCCTCACGGCCCACCGGGATCTCGTCGTGCGGCACCTGCCACCAGCGCATCACGATCCGCTTGTCCATGGGCAGCTCGCGCCAGATGTCACCGACGCTCACCAGATGGTCGAGCCCGGTGTGCGCGACCATCACGACGTCCGCACCGGGCGCGGCGTCGAGGGCGGCCAGCAGTCCGCCCGGGCGCGGCGCCAGCACGTGCGTCATCTGCTCGGCGCGCTGTGCCATCCGCTCCATGCCGAGCCGGCGCAGCCGGTCGATCGCGCGCTGCCGCCGCCGCGGCGTGAAGTTGCCGCCCTCCGGGAAGATCACGAACGCGTCGTTCTCGTCCAAGCCGCTGGCCAGCTCGGCGATCTGCGCCTCGAGGTCGGCGCCGGTGGCCGGGTTCGGGGTGATGAACCGGGCAGGGATCCGGTTGAGCACCACGTCGATCATCGGGTCCCACGCCAGCGTGTCCTTGAGCACCACCCGCGGCTCACGGTCGTACCACGCCATCAGCGTGTGGATCAGCACGAACGAGTCGCCCGGTCCGGCGTGCCGGCAGCAGACCACGATCGGCCGCCCCGGGTACGCCGCCGGCGTCGGCCCCTCGGACTCGATCCGCAGCCGCAGCACCCGCCGGGCCTCGCGGAAGAAGACCCACATCGTGCCCTGCACCAGGTCGTAGTGGATGCCCTCGAAGTACGGCGTGCGCAGCCGCCACCCGAAGCCGGACGCGATCCAGAGACCGAGCATCACCACCAGCAGCAGCGCCTCACAGGTGAGGTAGACGATCGCGACCCACATGACCCGCAGGGGCCGCAGCCGACCGGGCACGATCGGTGAGACCGCGGCGGCGCCGATCAGCCAGATCGGCAGGGTGAACCAGACCAACCCCGCCAGGGCGACCACGACCGGCGCGATCACCCACCGGCGCAGCACCCAGATCACGGCTCGCTCGCCTTCACCGGGCCGCGTCGCCGAGCCGCTCGTCGAGGTACGTCGCGCACGCCTCGTAGGTGCGGTCGATGCGCTCCTGAACGCCGGCGAAGTCGCGGCTGCCCAGCAGGGTGTCGTCCTTGGCCGAGGTGCCGCGGGCCGGGAGCACGTGCGCCTGCACGCTGCCGGGCAGCTCCTCGAGCTCCCGGTTGAAGCGGTGCCGGCGGGCGATCTCGAAGGAGACCCGGGCCACCTCCCAGGGTCGCCGGGGCACCGACAGCGGCCGATCGATGCGTCCCACCTGGAGCACGAACACCCGGGAGGCGCCGAGCGCGACGGCCCGGCCGAGCGGGATGGAGTTCACGATGCCGCCGTCGAGGTAGTGCTCGTCGCCGACCTTCGCCGGAGGCAGCAGGCCGGGTACGGCGACGCTCGCGACGACCGCGTCGACGACCCGGCCGGAGTCGAACCAGTGCTCGGCCGCCCGCTCGATGCTCGCCGCGCAGACCTGGAACCGCACCGGCAGCTGCTCGAAGGTCAGCTCCCCGAGCTCGTCGGCGAGCGCCTGCCGCAGCGGCTTGGCCGACCAGAGGTGGGTTCCGGTAGCCATCGCCCGACGCATGGTGCGCAGCGGCCGGTCGCCGTACATCTCGCCGCCGGCGGCGCCGGCGCTGCGCCAGAGCTCGGTGAGCTTGTCGATGACCCCGACATCGGGCTGGCGCGCCACCATCGCGCCGTTGAGGGCGCCGACGCTCGTGCCCAGCACCAGGTCGGGCTCGATGCCGCGCTCGAGGAGCGCACGGAGCATGCCGACCTCGACCGCGCCCAGGACGCCACCGCCGCCCAGCACGAACGCCGTGGTCATGGGCGCCCCGGAAGTGAGGTCACACCGGTGAGGATCCCACGAGCTCGGGGTTCTCGGCCCGCACCAGCTGGTTGACCTTGTGCTCCACCCAGAAGATCAGCAGCGGGATCAGGCCGGCCACCAGCATCAGCAGGGTGAAGCCCAGCGACCAGCGCGCGCGTCGGGCCAGCAGGAACGCGACCACGACGTACACCATGAAGATCCAGCCGTGGAGGAGCCACATGATGCTCGCGGATTCGCCGAACTGCTGGAGGTCGCTGCCGTCCTCGGCGAGGTACTTCAGCGGCGCGGCGACCAGGGCGCAGAAGGCGAGCAGCACGCCGACGACGAACGCCAGCACGCGGTAGAGGTTGAAGAGCTTCACGGGTCCAGACTACGGATCGGTCGCGGCGGGCTCGGCCTCGTCCTCGGTCACGGGCGCCTCCGCTGTCGTCTCGGTCACCCACCGCCACCAGATGAAGGCCGCGAAGAGGCCGAAGAACCACCACTCGATGGCGTACAGCAGGTTCCGGATCCCCGTGAACGTCCCGACCTCCGGGAGCTGGTCGACGCTGGCCGGCTCCAGCCCGTCCTCGGGCACCTCGGCCACGCCGTACGCCCCGTAGAGGTCCTGGTCGACGTGCTGGATCAGGTCGGCGATGCGCAGCTGGGGGAGCACGTCGTCGCTGGGGTCGTCGTCCCGTACGCCGGTCCCCTCGGTGGGCTGCAGCCAGGCGTCGAGCGCGGCGGTGCCGGTGGCAGCGGGTGCGTCGGCGGGGTCCGCGACCCAGCCGCGGACGATCGGGAGCGCGGCGCCGTCCGCGCCGTCGATCTCCAGGGGCGTGACCACCCAGAAGCCGTCAGCGCCCTCGTGCACCCGCCCGGAGACGTAGACGGTGCCGTCGGGCACCCAGGTGCCGGAGACGGTGACCGGCTGCCCGACCCGGTTGCCGGGGAACGGGTCGTCCGGCCCGATCGCGTCGGCGAGCGGGATCGGCTCGGCGTGCGTCAGGTCGACGGCCTCGGCCGCGCGGTGGGCCTGCCACGCGTCGTACTGCCAGAGCCCGAGACCGACGGCGATCCCGACCAGCACCAGTGCCAGGAGGTGCGCGCCCCAGTAGCGCGGGGCGAGCGGGTTGGGCACGCCCTCAGGGTACGCAGCCGGAAATGCGAGGAGCGGGCCGGGCACGTCCTGCGACGTGTCCGACCCGCTCCACCGCGAGGATCAGCGCTTCTTGCTGCTCTTCTTGTTCTTGTTCTTCTTCTTGCCGTCCTTGGCCTTCTTCATCTTGAAGGTCGCGGTGTCACTGGACGCGTTGAGGGTGGACGTGCCGTCGAAGGTCGCGGTCACCGTCTTCTTGCCGGCGCGCAGCTTGTTCAGCTCGACCTTGGCGAAGCCGTCGCGCAGGCGCAGCTTGAGCGGCTTGTCACCGGTGCCGGTCACGGTGATCCAGCCGTTCACCCGGTCGGCACCCTTGACCGTGATCCAGGCGGTGGGGGTGTGGCCGACCCGGCGCTTGCCCACGATCCGGACGTCGGTGGTGCTGTCGTTCTTGGCCACGACCACCGGGCCGAGCGTCGCGGGACCCGGAAGCAGGCCGAACTGCTCGTAGGGACCGCCACCCATGGACGCGAACATCAGGCTGAGGAGGTTCGGGAGCCGCACCTCGGCGGTGATGCTCCGGCCGACGTCCTCGCCGGTCGTCACGTACGTCGCGCCCGTCTCGCCACGGATGGCGATCCCGTCGCGCTTCCAGGTGACGGTCGGCTCGAAGCTGGTACCGAAGAGGCCAAGGAACTCGGCCATGCCGCCCATTCCGCCCAGCAGGTTGTTCAGCCCCTCCAGGATCGGCGTGTCGACCGCGAGCGCCGAGCCGACCTTGCTGTTGCCGCTCAGCTTCGGGGTCGCCGTGGTGACCGTGTAGTTGACCACGCCCCCGTCGGTGACGGTGACGGCACCGTCGCCGCGGAGCGACATCTCGTCGGGCGGGGTGGCGCAGGAGACGACACCGGCGCAGCTCATGATCGACCAGCCGCCCATCGTCACGATGCCGTACTTCCCGACCTCGATCTCCTGGCTGTAGGAGCTCTTGCCCGGCTCCGGCTCCTCCAAGGGGAACGGCTCGGGCGACCCCTCGCCCATCTCTTCGGGCACCAGCCATACGATCGCGTTGACCGGCTTGCCCTGGTCATCGACGATCGTGACGTTGAGGGTGCCGGTCTCGCCGCCGGCCGCGTTGGCCGGGCCGGCCGCGACCAGCGACGCGAGCACCAGGGCGGCACCGGCGGCGACGCCGGTCAAGCGTGTGACACGTGAGCGCACGTGAAAGCTCCTGTTCTGTCCCGAGACGGTTGTGGACATGGGTCCTTCATTGATAGACCCGCGCCCGGTGTCGCCACAGGCGATTCCCTCCGGATCAGACCACTGGACTAGACGTGATCCAGGACTCCGTCATCGGCGGACGCGAACCTTGTTCGTGACCACCCGCGTCGTGGTCACACCCGGTGAGGTGACGACCACGCGCACCCACAGCCGCTTGCCGCGGTCGGCCCGCACCACACGGTGGACGGCGCGCTTGCCCTGCTTGCCCTGGACCTTCTTCCCGTTGCGGAGCCACTGGTAGCTCACGGTCGCCGGCACCGGAGCCCACCGGCCGGAGGTCACCCGCAGCTTCGTGCCGACCCGCTTCTTGCCCTTCACCCGGGGCTTCACGTGCATGGTGAAGGAGGCGGCCTTCCCGGGATCGGTCGTCGGCACCGGACCGGTCGATGGCCCGGGGCCGGTCGCGCCCCCGGGGTCGCCCGGCGCCGCGACGGTGTCCACGACGAAGCGCCGCGTCGTCGCCGCACCCGTGACCAGCGCGTCGTCGACGCCCCGCACCTCGAAGACGTAGGCGCCGTCGCCCAGCGGCGTCGTCGGGGAGTGGCTCGTCGCGCCGGAGCACGGCCCGTACGCCGGCGCGGTCGCGTCCTCGGCGAAGAGCCGGCAGGCCACGGCGGACCCGATCTCCTCCTCGCCGGTGGTGAAGGTGAAGGTCGGGCGGGTGACCCCGGTGCCCCCGTCCGGGCCGGTCAGGATCGTGGTCACCGGTCCGGCTCCGGTCAGCACGCTGCGGGCCAGCTCCAGCCGGTCCAGGGTGGTCTCGATGAACGGCTGTCCCAGTCGGCGCCGGGCCTGGCCGTCGGCCGGGACCACATGGTCGCGCAGCACCTGCTCCAACCGGAGGATCCGCTCCCGACCGGCGGACCGCAGCACCTGGGGCACGTCGACCTCGCGGTACTGGGCAGCGACCGCGTCCCAGATCAGGCTCAGGTGGCCGCTCCCGGCGTCGTCCAGGAGCCGGGAGGTGCCGCCGAGCACCCGATCGAGCGGATCGGCGCTGGTCGACGCAGGCCGGACCCCGCCCTCGAGCAGGCCCCGCAGCTCGGCGTCCACCGCCAACCCGGCCGGCAGGCCGAGCTCGACGTAGCTGACCAGGGCCTTGCGCGCCGCGCTCACCCGCACCGACGCCGCGGACAGCGCTCGTCCCGGCTCCAGCAGCCCCACGATGTGTCCGGCCGCTACCTGCTGGCGACCGCGCAGCCAGTCCCGGACCATCTCCGTGATCACCGACTCTCCCGGAGCACGGACAGCGGCGGACCAGGCGTAGCCGAGTTCGGTGCTGATCGCGCTCCACTGGTGGTCGGCCTTGGACACCGCATGGCTCGCGGTGAGGTCGCAGTTGTCGGTGCCGTCCTCGTCGAAGTTGCAGATCAGCGTCTTGCCTGGGTCGAGGTAGGTGCCGGTACCGGTGGCCAGCACCGTTCCACCGGAGTTCCTGACCTGGATCTCGGTCCGCACCCGGAGCTGCGCGAAGCGGTTGATGATCACGGGTGTGCGCGGGTTCGTCTCCGGCCGGTCCTCGATGTTGACCCACTCCGCACCGGTGCCACAGACCCGGAGGCTCACCAGCCCGGCGGCGATCGCCAGTCCGAGCTGGTTGGGCATCGTGGTGCGGTACGGCGACCCGGCCGGGAACGTCTTCCCGCTCAGGATCGGGCCGCAGCTGATCGCCGGCAGGTTCGGCAGGTGGGCGGCGTTGTAGGCCTGCCGCGGCCCCTTCCACAGGTCGAAGGTGGTGACCTGGTCCGCTCCCCAGGTCGCGAGTCGCTGCTCGATCGCCGTCGCGAGCGCCGCCCAGGCGTCCTCGTAGTACGCGGTGGCCGCGTTGAGCACCCTGCTGCCGGTGCCGGGCCGACCGGTGTCGATCGGCCCGGGCGCATCGTCTGCGGCGATCGCCGCGAAGGTGTCCCGGATGTGCTCACCCGCCGTGATGATGCCGTCGAGTCGGGCCCGGTTGCGCGGCTCGCTGTGGAAGTGGCGCGGGTGCTCGGTGATCACCCGGCCGAAGGCCCGCGCCGCGCTGCCCCAGTCGCTGGGATTGCTCACGGTGCCGTTGCTGAGGGGCGCGGGAAGCCCGTAGACCTGCCTGGTGAAAAGCCGCAGGTAGTCCACGTTCGTATCCAGGCCCCGGTTCAGCTCGTCCAGGAGATCCGCCGGGGCGAAGCTCCGGTTCGCGCCCAGGGCGATGTCGTCCTTGGCGTGCTCGGTGGCCCAGGTGAAGAACTGGTTGGTGCTGGTGTCGTACAGGTCCTGGCTCATCGTCTGCTTGCCGACCGCGAGGTTGATGGCCTCTTTCTGCGCCCGGCGCTGCTCGGCACCGAAGAGCGCGAAGACCCGGTCCTCGAGGCGCACCAGGCTCGCGCGCTGGGTTTCCAGCCGGTCGAAGATCTCCGCGACGTTCCGCTCGTTGGCCACCAGCTTGGCCAGGATCTCGCCGAGCCCGTCGGTCAGCGCGCCGTAGATCTGCTCCAGGGCGGCGTCGACGCGGTCGAAGCGCTCGTGCATCTCCGTGCCCAGCTTCTCCAGCTGCTTGCCGAGGTTCTCCACCGCGACCAGCACCGGGTCCGGCTTGGGCTTGCTGGCGCTGGACCCGCCGAAGAGCTTCTCCAGGCCCTGGAGGGCGGAGAAGGCGTCGCCGATCACCCCGATCCAGTTGCCGGAGTAGAAGTTGATGACGCCGTTGACGATGCTGCTGCCGATGCCGATCAGGCCCTCGGCGACCGGGAGCACGGTGTCGGCTGCCTCCTGGATCGCCTCGGCGGCGCTCGGCTCGAACTTGCTCAGCACGAACGTGGCGAAGTTGACGACCGTCTTGGCGTCCTCGACGAGCTTCTTGGCGTCCTTCAGCGGCGCCTTCAGGCCGTCCTGGGCCTTCTCCAGATCCTCCTTGGCCTTCTTCTTCTCGGCCTCGGTCGTGGCTTCGTCGTACTTCTGCTGCGCCTGCGCGAGCGTGGTCAGGGCGTTGACGGCGGTGCCGGTGGCCTGGTCGGTCCTGCTCAGCGCGACCGCCGCCAGGCCTTCGGACTCGGCCGGCGGCATGGGCAGCCGGCCCTGTGCGTCGATCTTCGCCAGCTGCTCGGCCAGCGGCGCCAGGTCGGGGTCGTCCTTGCGCTGCTGCAGCGATGCGAGGATCTCCTCGGCGCTGGTACCGGCCCACAGATCGTCGCGGGCGGCCGCGAACTCGTCGTTCTCCTGCGCGAGTGCGTAGCTGTGCTGCAGTCGCACGGAGGCGTCCTGCATGCTGCCGCTGCCGATCGCCTGGTCCAGGGTCGGGGTCAGCACACTGGCGCCGATGCCGTTGTCGGAGGCCGCGAGCGTCGCCTTCACCTGCTTGCGCACCGCACGCTTGGTCGCCGGCAGCACCTCGGCCTCGGCGATCGCGGCGGTGAGGAAGTGCAGTCGTGCCGCGTTGGTGTGGTGCCAGTCGGCGCAGATGTGATCGCGCTTGGTCCACTCGACGCCCTGAGCCGGCTCGCGCCAGCCCTGGCAGTACTCGTACGTCGCGGCGCCGGCCGACTGCGCGGCGACCGACGCCCGGCCCCGGGCCGGTGGCGCCGAACCGGCCAGCGCCGACTCCAGCACCCGGATCTGACCGACCGCGGCGTCTGCGGAGAGGTCGGGGCGCACGGCGTACAGCTCCTGCAGCACGCCTTCGAGTACGTCCGCCGCAGGATCGGCACTGACCCGCGCGATGTCGCCGGCCACGAAGAGCGCCTCATCGACCTCCTCGGCGCTCAGCGTCACCTCCTGTGCCCGTGCCGGCGCCGCGGGCGGCGCGACGACGAACGTGGCGGCGACGACCGCGACGGCGGCGACCCCGGTGACCAGGCGGCGTGGCGAGACGGTGAACACGATCCAGGCTCCTCCGGCGTCAGGACACCCCCGGCCCTGAGACACCGTCGAGCGACGCTAACGACGGACCCGCCGCGACACATCAGTCCCGAGAACGAACTCGTCGTCGTACCTGACCTGAGTGTCGTCGAAACGCAGGATCACGTGCAGATTCGTCAGGTTCGTGGGTCGCCACACGAGGAGGATCGACCTGAAATGACAGAAACCGCAGGATGACCGGCGGTTTCACAGGGTGGAGCCTAGGGGACTCGAACCCCTAACCCCCTGCTTGCAAAGCAGGTGCGCTACCAATTGCGCCAAGGCCCCTGGTGGGCGGCCGGGGCCGCCCGGGCTCAGGACCGGGTGACGCTGTCGGTCGCCTCGGCCCACAGGGCCTGCTCGTGCTTGCCCTCGTCGAGCTTCTTCTTGACGACGACGGCCGCGCCGGCGATGAGCAGGAGCAGCAGGATCTTCTTCATGGTGACTCCTCAGGGCCTCGGGTGGCGTACCGCTGGTCGGGCCGGGTGGTGGGCCTAACAGGACTTGAACCTGTGACCTCTTCCTTATCAGGGAAGCGCTCTAACCGTCTGAGCTATAGGCCCGTGAACCGGGGGAAGATTACCCCACCCCCGGAGCGCCCGACAAAACGGGCGGACCGCGATGCGGTCGTGCGGGGGAGCGGTCAGCGCTGGTCCTCGGCGAGGGTCAGCTCGACGCCGCCGAGCAGGGCCGCCGCCATGTTGTAGAGGAACGCGCCGAGCGTGGCGATCGCGGTCAGCAGGATGACGTCGACCACGGCGACCAGCATCGTGAAGCCCATGACGCGGGACATGCCGACGTACTTCTCGACGTCCCAGCTGGAGGCGTCCTGGCCGCCCACGACGTCCTGCACCGTGCGGTTGATCGAGTCCCAGACACCGGCCGCCGAGAGCACCGACCAGATGATGAAGACCGAGACGATCGTCACCACGCCGAAGGCGATCGCGAGCAGGAACGCCGTCTTCATCACCGACCACGGGTCGATCCGGGTCAGCCGCAGCCGGGCGCGCCGGGGCGGGCGCGCGGCCGGGGATGCCTTCGTGGCCGCGGCTTTGGAGGCCGGATTCGCGTTGGCGCGGTGCTCGTCGGAGGCCTTCCCGACCACCGCCGAGATCCGGGCACCGAGGCCGGGACGGTCCGCGCTCTTGCCCGACGGTGCGCCGGAACTCGGGCGGTCGGCGGGTGGGCGGGTGGCGGTGCGCTCGGCGGAACGGTCGGTCATCAGGCCTCACTCTCCCCGTCGGTGTCGGCCTCGGGTGCGTCGACGGCGTCGGACGCCGTCTCCTCAACAGTTCCCTCGATTGTTGCACCCACGCCCGCATCGGACGATTCCGTGAGATCAGCACCGGCCTCGGACGCGGACTCGTCGTCGGTCTCCTCGTCCTCCCGCGACTCCACCGAGCGGGCGACGACAGCCACCGAGTCGCCGTTCTTGGGCCCGACGAACTTCACGCCCATCGTGGAGCGGCCGGTCGGCCGGAAGTCGGCGTTGATGGGGCTGCGCACCACCTGGCCGTTCTGGGTGATCGAGAGGATCTCGTCGCCCTCCTCGACGATGAACGCGCCGACCAGGTGGCCGCGGTCCTCGTTCTGGAGCGCCATCGCCTTGATGCCGATGCCGCCACGGTTGGTGGTGCGGTACTCCGAGATCCGGGTCCGCTTGGCGAAGCCGCCGTCGGTGATCGTGAAGACGTACTGCTCCTTCACGTCCGGAAGGTCACCGGCCTCGGTGGACTCGCCGTCCGCCGCGGCCTTGGCCTCCGCGGCCTCCTCGGCGGCGACCTGCTCGGCGCGGATCACCGACATGGACAGCACGGAGTCGCCGTCGCGGAACTTCATCCCCGTGACGCCGGAGGTCGCGCGGCCCATCGGACGCAGCTGGCCGTCGTCCGCACCGAACCGGATCGCCTGCCCCTTGCGGGAGACCAGGAGGATGTCGTCGTCGGCGTTGACGAGCTCGGCGCCGATCAGCTCGTCGTCGTCCTCACGGAAGTTGATCGCGATGACACCGGCCTGGCGCGGGCTGTTGTAGTCGCCCAGGCGGGTCTTCTTCACCAGTCCGTTGCGCGTCGCGAGCACGAGGTACGGCGCCTGCTCGTAGTCGCGGATCGCCAGCACCTGCGCGATGTTCTCGTCCGGCTGGAAGCTGAGCAGCCCGGCGACGTGGCCACCCTTCGCGTCGCGCGACGCCTCGGGCAGGTTGTAGGCCTTGGTGCGGTAGACCCGGCCCGCGGTCGTGAAGAACAGCAGCCAGTGGTGGTTGGTCGTGGCGATGAAGTGCTCGACGACGTCGTCGCCGCGCAGGGTCGCCCCGCGGACCCCCTTGCCGCCGCGCTTCTGGAGCCGGTACTGCTGGCGCTGGGTGCGCTTGGCGTAGCCGCCACGGGTGATGGAGACGACCAGCTCCTCGTCGGGGATCAGATCCTCCATCGAGAGGTCGCCGTCGGCCGCGATGATCTGGGTACGGCGGTCGTCGCCGTACTTCTCCACGATCTCGTCGAGCTCCGCGGTGACGATGGCACGCTGCCGCGTCACGTTGGCGAGAATGTCGCGGTAGTCGGCGATGGTCAGCTCGATCTCGGCGAGCTCGTCGATCGTCTTCTGGCGCTGCAGGGCGGCCAGCGCGCGCAGCTGCATGTCGAGGATCGCGGTCGCCTGGACCTCGTCGATGTCGAGCAGCTCCATCAGGCCCGCCCGCGCCTCGGCGACGTCGGGGGAGCGGCGGATCAGCGCGATCACCTCGTCGAGGGCGTCGAGCGCCTTGACCAGCGCACGCAGGATGTGGGCCCGCTCCTCGGCGCGACGCAGGCGGTACTCCGTACGCCGGCGGATGACCTCGATCTGGTGCTCGACCCAGTTGGAGATGAACTGGTCGACGGTGAGCGTGCGCGGCACACCGTCGACGAGCGCCAGCATGTTGGCGCTGAAGTTGGTCTGCAGCTCGGTGTGCTTGAGCAGGTTGTTGAGCACCACGCGGGCGACCGCGTCGCGCTTGAGCACCACGACGAGGCGCTGCCCGGTGCGGGAGGAGGTGTCGTCGCGGACGTCGGCGATGCCCTGCACCTTGCCGGAGTCGGCGAGCTCGGCGATCTTCAGCGCCAGGTTGTCGGGGTTGACCATGTAGGGCAGCTCGGTGATCACCAGGCAAGTGCGGCCCCTGGCGTCCTCGTCGACCTCGATCACCGCGCGCTGGGTGATCGAGCCGCGCCCGGTGCGGTAGGTCTGCTCGATGCCCTCGCGTCCGACGATCAGCGCGGCGTTGGGGAAGTCCGGCCCCTTGATCCGCTCGATCAGCGCGTCCTGCAGCTCCTCGCGGGTCGCGTCGGGGTGCTCGAGGCACCACTTCGCGCCCTCGGCGACCTCGCGCAGGTTGTGCGGCGGGATGTTCGTGGCCATGCCGACCGCGATGCCGGCCGAGCCGTTGACCAGCAGGTTCGGGAACCGGGCCGGCAGGATCACCGGCTCCTGCGACCGACCGTCGTAGTTGGGCTGGAAGTCGACGGTGTCCTGCTCGATGTCGCGGACCATCTCCATGGCCAGCGGCGCCATCCGGCACTCGGTGTACCGCATCGCCGCGGCCGGGTCGTTGCCCGGCGAGCCGAAGTTGCCCTGTCCGTGGATCAGCGGCGCCCGCATCACCCACGGCTGCGCGAGCCGGACCAGGGTGTCGTAGATCGCGGTGTCACCGTGCGGGTGGTACTGACCCATCACGTCGCCGACGACGCGGGAGCACTTGGAGAAGCCGCGGTCGGGCCGGTACCCGCCGTCGTACATCGCGTAGAGCACCCGGCGGTGCACCGGCTTGAGACCGTCGCGTACGTCGGGCAGCGCGCGACCGACGATGACCGCCATCGCGTAGTCGATGTAGGCCCGCTGCATGGAGGTCTGCAGCTCGATGGGCTCGATCCGCCCGCCGCCGCCCCCGCCGCCCAGGTTGTCGGTCTGCTCAGTCACGTTCTCTGGCTCTCTCTCGTCGCTTCTACCGGAATCTAGGACTGTCTCTAGACAGCTAGATATCCAGGAATCGGACGTCCTTGGCGTTGCGCTGGATGAACGAGCGCCGCTGCTCGACGTCCTCGCCCATCAGGATCGAGAAGATCTCGTCCGCGTGCGCCGCGTCGTCGAGGGTGACCTGCAGCATCAGCCGCTGGTCGGGGTCCATCGTGGTCTCCCACAGCTCGTCGGCGTTCATCTCGCCGAGACCCTTGTAGCGCTGGACCGGGTTGTCCTTCGGCAGCTTCTTGCCGGCCTCCTGCCCGGCGCGCAGCATCGCGTCGCGCTCGGCGTCGGAGTAGACGAACTCGTGCTCGGCCGGCTTGTTCCAGCGCAGCCGGTAGAGCGGGGGCTGGGCCATGTAGACGTAGCCGCCCTCGATCAGCGGCTTCATGAAGCGGAACAGCAGCGTCAGCAGCAGCGTGTTGATGTGGTGGCCGTCGACGTCGGCATCGGCCATCAGCACCACCTTGTGGTAGCGCAGCTTGTCGATGTCGAACTCTTCGTGGATGCCGGTGCCGAGCGCGGAGATGATCGCCTGCACCTCCTGGTTGCCCAGGACCTTGTCGATGCGGGCCTTCTCGACGTTCAGGATCTTGCCGCGGATCGGCAGGATCGCCTGGACCCGCGGGTCGCGGCCGGACTTGGCCGAGCCCCCCGCGGAGTCGCCCTCGACGATGAAGACCTCGCACTCGGCGGGGTTGGTCGACTGGCAGTCGGCGAGCTTGCCGGGCAGGCTGCCGCTGCCGAGCAGGCCCTTGCGGTTGCGGGCCAGGTCACGCGCCTTGCGCGCGGCGATCCGTGCGGTCGCCGCCGCCTGGGCCCGCCGGATGATGTCCTTGCCTTCCCCGGGGTTCTGCTCCAGCCAGGCACCGAGCTGGTCGTTGACGACGCGCTGCACGAAGCCCTTGGCCTCGGTGTTGCCGAGCTTGGTCTTGGTCTGCCCCTCGAACTGCGGCTCACCGAGCTTGATCGAGATGATCGCGGTCAGGCCCTCCCGGATGTCGTCGCCCGAGACCCGGTCCTCCTGCTTCTTCATCAGGCCCCACTCGAAGCCCCAGTTGTTGACGAGCGAGGTGAGCGCCGCGCGAAAGCCCTCCTCGTGGGTGCCGCCCTCGTGGGTGTTGATGGTGTTCGCGAAGGTGTGCACCGACTCGGTGTACGACGTGTTCCACTGCATCGCGATCTCGAGGCTCATGTGGTTCTCGACGGTGTCGGGGGTCTCCGCCTCGAACGAGATGATCGACGGGTTCGCCGCCTGCTTCTTGCGGTTGATGTACTCGACGTAGTCGACCAGGCCGCGGTCGTAGCGGAAGATCTGCTCGATCCCGCCGGTCTCGGCGCGCTTGATGCTGTCGGCGCGCTGCTGGTCGACGTCGGCGGCGACGGTGTCGTCCTCGACGGCGTCCGCGATCTCGTCGGCCTGCGGCCGCTCGTCGCGCACGACGATCTCGAGGCCCTTGTTGAGGAAGGCGTACTCGCGGATCCGCGCGGTGATCGTCTCCAGGGAGTACGTCGTGGTCTCGAAGATGTCGGGCGATGCCCAGAAGGTGATCGTGGTGCCGGTGCGCTCGCCGTCCGCCATCGGCCGGACCTGTTCGAGGTCACCGTCGGGCACGCCGACCGTGAAGGTCTGCCGCCACAGGTGGTCGCGGTTCTTGACCTCGGCGACCAGCCTGGTGGAGAGCGCGTTGACGACCGAGACGCCGACGCCGTGCAGGCCACCGGACACCTTGTAGCCGCCGCCGCCGAACTTGCCGCCGGCGTGCAGCACGGTCAGCGCCAGGGTCAGCGCCGGCAGGTCCTGCCCCGGCGCGGTCCCGGTCGGGATGCCGCGGCCGTTGTCCTCGACCCGGATGCCACCGTCGGCGAGCAGGGTGACGACGATCCGGTCGCAGTAGCCCGCGAGCGCCTCGTCGACCGCGTTGTCGACGATCTCCCAGATCAGGTGGTGGAGGCCGCGCTCCCCGGTCGAGCCGATGTACATACCGGGACGCTTGCGGACCGCCTCGAGGCCCTCGAGGACCTGGATCGCGGAAGCGTCGTAGTCGGTGTCGACCCGGTGCGCCGGGCCTGCGGTCTCGTCGGGCTCGGCGGGGTGGACGTCGCTCACGCGTACCTCTTCTGACGGCGGTCTTCACACAACGACGGCCGCGTCAGCGATAGCTCGGCGGCCACCGTCCATAATAGCCCTCCGAACGCCTCCAACCACGTGTCGCCCTGCCGACGGGGGTGGTCTGTGGAGGAAAACCGGCGCTGAGCGGCTCGTGAGCGCCGTTCGGACGGCCGCACAGGGGGTCAGACAGGGCCCCATACATCGGAGGCCCGTCCAGATCGTCTGCGCGAGCCCCGTGACATCACCCGTACGTGTCGCGCGGCCCCCGCCCGTCGCGGACCGACCGGGGGCCCTTCTTCCAGGTCGGCAGGTGCGGGCCGAGCACCTCGATCAGGGTGACCGTCCCGTGACCGAGCTCCTCGTTGAGCCGGCGCACGATCGTCGGCGCGAGCAGCCGCAGCTGGGTCGCCCAGGCGGTGGAGTCCGTGCGCACGACCAGTCGCCCGTCGGCGAACGTCTCCGGGGTGCAGTGCTGGGCGACCTCGTCGCCGACCAGCTCGGACCAGCGACCGAAGACGCCCTGGATCCGCAGGTCGAGGTCCCAGCCATGGTCGGCGACCAGGCGTCCCAGGGTCGCGTCGAGCAACTGGGGGTCGCGGTCGTCCGGGTGCGATCCGGTGACCCGGCCAGCGGTCGGGCGGCCACCCGCGCGCCGCGGCCGCCGGGCGGCCGGCGTGGACTTCGACGTCGCGCGGGTCAGCGCCCGGGCCAGGTCGAGTCCGTCGGGGTCGTGCTCGGGGGGCTCGACCGGCGGCTGCGGGTCAGTGGGCGGCTCACTGCTCACGGACCACCTCGCCCCCGGCGACGACGTACCGGGTGCCCGCGAGCACCTCGGGCACGTCGGCGCCCACAGCCGCCGTGACCAGGACCTGCTCGGCGGTCGACACCAGCTCGGCGAGCTGGGCGCGACGCTCGGTGTCGAGCTCGGCGAAGACGTCGTCGAGCACGAGGATGGGGTCGTCGCCGTCGGCGCGGAGCAGGTCGTACGACGCCAGGCGCAGCGCGAGCGCGAACGACCAGGACTCGCCGTGGGAGGCGTAGCCCTTCACCGGCAGCCGGACCCCGTCGGGGCCGGGCCCGTGCCCGAGGCTGAGCAGCAGCTCGTCGCGGTGCGGCCCG
>NZ_JACHWR010000009.1 GCF_014191495.1 Nocardioides soli | reverse complement strand
CCTTCGCGAACTGCAGCTCGCGCACGTCGCGCTGCGAGAGCACCACGCAGTCCTCCGGCTCCGCGTCCGGCGCCGGCCGGTGCAGCACGAAGACGCGCTCCTGCCCGACGTACGCGAGCCGGTCCGCGAGCGACGGGGCGATCTCCTTCGCGACGTCGTCCGCGACGTAGCGTCCCGACGCGTCGAGCAGGCCGACCCGCACCAGCTCGGCCACCGCGTCGACGAGACCCGAGCCGCAGAGGCCGCGCGGCTCGACGTCGCCGATCACGCCGAGCTCGACCGGGTCGTCGGCTCCGCCGAGCTTCACGACCTCGATCGCGCCGTCGGCGGCGCGCATCCCGCAGCGGATCGCGCCGCCCTCGAAGGCCGGGCCCGCCGGCGCCGCGGTCGACACGATCCGGTCGCCGTCGCTGACCACGATCTCGCAGTTGGTGCCGACGTCGATGAAGAGTCGGGTGCGCTTGTCGCGGTCCATGCCGGTGGCGAGCATGCCCGCGACGATGTCGCCGCCGACGTACGCGCCCAGCGCGGGGAACAGCGTGACCCGGGCCTGCGGGTGCAGCCGCAGCCCGAGCTCGGAGGCCAGCAGGTCGGGAGGCTGCGGGGTCGACATGACGAACGGCGCGACGCCCAGCGGCTCCGGGTCGATCCCGAGCGCGAGCGCCGTCATCGTGGCGTTGCCGGCGAGCGCCACCTCGTAGACCTGGGCCGGGTCGACGCCACCCTCGGTGCAGACCTGATCGGCCAGCGTCGCCAGCGTCTGCGCCGCCGCGTCGCGCAGCCGGTCGAGCGCGGCCGGGTCGAGCATCGTGGCGCTGATCCGGGTGATCACGTCGCCGCCGAAGGGCTGCTGCCGGTTGAGCATCGACGCCACCGCGACGGGCGTGCCGGTGGTGACGTCGAGCAGCGTCGCGACGACCGTGGTGGTGCCGAGGTCGACGGCGATGGCGTACGCCGCGCGGGTGGTGTCGCCGGGCTCGACGTCCACCAGCGCCTCGTCGACGACGACCGCGGTCACCTTGAAGTCCGCCTGCCGCAGCACGGTCGGCAGCCGACGCAGCACGTGCAGGTCGGGCACCGGCTCCAGGTCGTCGATCGCGTCGAGCAGCCGGGTCAGGTCGGTGCGCTGGTCCTCCAGGGTCGGCTCGGCCAGCTCGACGTACCGCTTCTGGACCGCCGGCCGCAGGATCACCTGGCGGCCGACGCCCACGGTCGCCGCCTTGGGTCGGGTGGTGAGTGGCGGCACCTCGATGGCCAGGTCGCTGGTGGCGTTGACCAGGCAGGCCAGCCGCCAGCCGGCGTCGAGCTGCTCGCGCGAGAACGTCTTGACGTCGTGCCGGGTGATCGGGCTGGGCCCGTCGATGCGGACCTTGCACTTGTGGCAGGTGCCGTGCCCGCCGCAGGTGGAGTCGATCGCGATGCCGTTCCACGACGCCGCGTCGAAGACCGTCACACCGGGCGGCACGCGCACGGTGCGTTGGGCCTCCTCGACCGTGAAGCTCAGGTCGACGCGTCCGGTGCCGTCGTGGCCCTGCTCATCCATGGCAGGTCATGTCGTCGCGGCCGCCTTCGCGCGGTGGGCGGCGATCCAGGCCATGCCCCACTCGTCGTGGCCGAGGAAGACGTCGGCGGCCTTGACCGCGTCGACGATCTGCGGCGTGCGGGCGTCCATGATCGCGCTGGTCAGCCCGGCGGTCATCGCCATCGGCAGCCAGGCGGCGCCGAGCGTGTGCCGGTCGGGCATGCCGAACGACGTGTTCGAGGCGCCGCAGGTCATGTTCACGCCGTGCTCGTCGCGGATCCGGCGCATCGTCTCGAAGGTGACCAGCGACGTCGTGGTGTCGGCGCCGATCGGCATCGCCAGCGGGTCGATGACGATGTCGGCCTTGGCGATGCCGTACTCCTCGGTCGCGACCCGGATGATCTTCGCGGTGAGGTCGAGCCGCTTGTCGGCCGCCATCGGGATCTCGTCCTCGTCGTTGGGGAGCGCGATGATCGCCGCGTCGTGCTTCTTCACCAGCGGCAGCACCGCCGCGAGCCGCTCGTCCTCGGCGGTGACCGAGTTGACCAGCGCCCGACCCTCGTACGCCGAGAGCCCCGCCTCCAGCGCCTCGACGACGGAGGAGTCGATGCAGACCGGCAGGTCCGTGAGCGACTGCACCATCCGGATCGCCTGCGCCAGCAGCTCGGGCTCGTCGGTGAGCGGCACGCCCATGTTCACGTCGAGCACGTCGGCGCCGCCCTCGACCTGCGCCTTGACGTCCCGCTCGATCGCCGAGAGGTCCCCGGCGCGGAGCTGCTCCTGGAAGATCCGGCGCCCCGTCGGGTTGATCCGCTCGCCGATCAGGCAGAAGCGCTGGTCGTGCCCGATCACGACCTCCTTCGAGGCGGACCGCAGGACGGTGTGGAGCGTGCTCATGCGGGGTCCCCGCGGAAGTGTGGGCTGGAGGAGCGTAGCGGGGGAAGCCCGCAGTTTCGTGGGGTGCTCATGCGGGGACCTTCGCGCGCCGCTCGTCGAGCAGCGCCTTGGCCTTCTTCACCGTGGCCGAGGCGTCGGCGGCGTACCCGTCGGCGCCGACCGCGTCGGCGTACTCCTGGGTGACCGGGGCGCCGCCGACCATGACGACGACGGAGTCGCGCAGGCCGGCCTTCTCGAGCGCGTTGATGTTGGCCTTGAACATCGGCATCGTCGTGGTGAGGAACGCCGAGAAGCCGACGATGTCGGGCTGGTGCTCCTCGATCGCGGCGACGAACTTCTCCGGTGCGACCTGGACGCCGAGATCGATGACCTCGAAGCCGGCGCCCTCGAGCATGATGTTGACGAGGTTCTTGCCGATGTCGTGGACGTCGCCCTTGACCGTGCCCATCAGGAACTTGCCGACGGTCGCCACGCCGGTCTCGGCGAGCAGCGGCCGCAGCCGCTCCATCGCGCCGGCCATCGCGCGGCCCGCGATCAGCATCTCGGGCACGAAGAAGTCGCCGCGCTCGAACCGCGCGCCGACCTCCTCCAGCGAGGGGATGAGCGCATCGAAGAGCAGGGTCTGCGGCTCCATCTGGAGCGCGAGCCCCTCCTCGGTGAGCTCGAGCACGCGCGGGCCGTTGCCGACCAGCGTCTCGTCGTACAGGCCCTGCAGGATCTCCTCTGGGGTCATGCCACACCCTCCTTGGGTGTTCGGCCGCGCAGCAGCTGGGAGAGCTGCGCGGCGTGGGACGACAGGTGCTTGCCGAGCGTCTCGAGGCGGTCCTCGAGTCGTGGGGTGGGTCCCGAGACGCCGAGCGCGGCGACCACGTCGCCGTGCACGCCGTGGACGGGTACGGCGAGGCCGGTCAGGCCGACCTCGAGCTCGCCGTCGGTGACCGCCCAGCCGCGCTTGCGGGTGCGGACGCCGTCGCGGCGCAGGGCCTCGGGCGTGGTGATGGTCGTGTCGGTCAGCGCCTCGAGATCGCCCTCGGGCAGCGGCAGCGCCCCCCAGGCGTAGAAGACCTTGCCGAGCGCGGAGGAGTGCGCGGGGACGTCGATCTCGGTCCAGTCGCGGGTGCCGAGCAGGTAGCGGCTGTCGACCTGGGCGACCTGGACGACCTTCTCGCCCCGCGTCACCGAGAGGTGCACGGTCTCGGAGGTCTCCTCCCCGATCCGCTCCATCGCGGGCCGGGCCAGCCGGACCAGCTCCTGCCAGGGGTCGTGGCGCGCGGCGTAGAGCCAGAACAGACTGCCCGCGACGTACGACCCGTCCTGGTCGCGCTCGAGGAGGCCGCCGCGCTCGAGGGCCGCCAGCATCCGCGAGGTCGTGGACTTGGCGAGCCCGCTGGACTCCTGGAGCTCGGCGAAGGTGAGCGGCTCGTCGGCCTGCACCACCGTCGACACCAGCGCGGCGGCGCGGTCGACCGCCTGGGTGCCGGTGCTCGACTCTGTCCTCGCCTGTGCCACGTCGATATTTCCCTCTGGTCAGTGGTCCCATGATGTGGAACTGTGGTCCCACATCATGAGGTTAAGCAGGAGGGGCGATGTTCCGCAACCAGATGCCGCGCTACGAGGTGCTCTCCGAGGACGCGATGGCCACGCTGGACGCCGGCTGGCGGCGCCTGGTCAGCGAGATCGGCGTCGAGTTCATGGACGCCCGGGCCCGCGACCTGTTCGCGGCCGCCGGCCAGAAGGTCGAGGGCGACACCGTCTTCCTCGACCCGGACTTCGTGCTGGAGCAGGTGGCGAAGGCGCCTCGTGAGTTCGACCTCCAGGCCCGCAACCCCGAGCACTCGGTGCACATCGGCGGCGACGCGATGGCCTTCGGCGCCGTCTACGGCCCGCCGTTCGTGCGCCAGGGCGACGTGCGCCGCGACGGCACCATGGACGACTTCCGCAACTTCGCTCGGCTCGCGCAGTCCTTCGGTGCGCTCGACTCGGCGGGCGGGGTGGTCACCGAGCCCAACGACACGCCGCTCGACAGCCGGCACCTCGACATGACCTACGCGCTGCAGACGCTGACCGACAAGGTCTACATGGGCAACGTCGTCTCCGGGGTGAACGCCCGCGACACGATCGCGATGACCGAGATCCTCTTCGGGTCGCGCGAGGCGATCGAGGAGACGCCGGCGCTCATCTCGCTGGTCAACTGCAACAGCCCGCTGCGCTGGGACGACCGGATGCTCGAGGCGCAGTTCGAGTACTCCGCGGCCAACCAGCCCGTCGTCCTGACGCCGTTCATCCTGATGGGCGCGATGTCACCGGTGACGATCCCGGCCGCGCTGGTGCAGCAGATGGCCGAGGCGCTGTCCGGCATCGCGCTCTCGCAGCTGATCCGCCCGGGCTGCCCGGTGGTCTTCGGGTCGTTCCTCTCCAACATCGACATGCAGTCGGGCTCGCCGACGTTCGGGACCCCCGAGTCGGGCATCGGCCTGCTCTGCACCGGCCAGATCGCGCGCCACTTCGGGCTGCCCTTCCGCACCGGTGGCGGGCTCACCTCCTCGCAGGTGCCCGACGCGCAGGCCGGCTACGAGGCGATGATGACGCTGCTGCCGACGTTCCTGGCCGGCGCCAACTGGGTGATGCACTCCGCCGGCTGGCTCGAGGGCGGGCTGGTGTCGGGCTACGAGAAGTTCATCATCGACGTGGAGCTGGTGCAGATGCTCCAGCACGAGTTCACGCCGCTGGAGATCGACGAGGCGTCGCTGGCCTTCGACGCCCACCAGGAGGTCGGTCACGGCGGCCACTTCCTCGGCGCGATGCACACCATGGAGCGCTTCCGGACCTGCTTCTACCGCCCGTTCCTCTCCTCCTCGGACAACTACGAGCGCTGGATGCGCGGCGGCGCCAAGGACACCGCCGCCCGCGCCGGGGAGATCTACCAGCGCAAGCTCGACGAGTACGAGCCCCCGCCGCTCGACGACGCGATCCGCGAGGAGCTCGAGGCCTACGTCGTACGCCGGCGGGCGGAGCTCGGCGACTGACACGGTGGTTGAGGTGCTCCGGAGCGAGGAACGAGCGGAGGAGCCTCGAAACCTAGCGAGCCGAGAAGCATGCTCGGGTGCGGCAGTGGTGCGTCGCTCGTCGGGTTTCGAGGCTCAGGCGCCAGAGCGCCTTCGCACCTCAACCAGCGTCGGTCAGCGGAAGACGACGGTCCGCGAGCCGTTGAGGAGCACGCGCGACTGGGAGTGCCAGCGGACGGCGCGGGAGAGCACCTGCGCCTCGACGTCGCGGCCGGCGGAGACCAGCTGTGCCTGGTCGTAGGTGTGGTCGACCCGCATCACGTCCTGCTCGATGATCGGGCCCTCGTCGAGGTCGGCGGTGACGTAGTGGGCGGTGGCGCCGACCAGCTTCACCCCGCGGTCGAAGGCCTGGTGGTAGGGCTTGGCGCCCTTGAAGCTCGGCAGGAACGAGTGGTGGATGTTGATCGCCCGCCCCGACAGCTGGCGGCACAGGTCGTCGGAGAGCACCTGCATGTAGCGCGCCAGCACCACCAGGTGCACCTCGTACTTGTCCACCAGCCGCATCAGCTCGGCCTCGGCGTCGGGCTTGGTGTCGGCCGTGACGGGCACGTGGTGGAAGGGGATGCCGTACGACGACGCCAGCGCCTCGGCGTCGGGATGGTTGGAGACCACCGCGGGGATGTCGATCTGCAGCGAGCCGGTGCTCGCGCGGAAGAGCAGGTCGTTGAGGCAGTGCAGGTGCTTGGAGACCATGATCAGCGTGCGGTACGGCGCGGTCGCGTCCCACAGCTCGAAGCTCATGTCGAACTCCGCGGCCACGGGCGCGAACGCCGTCCGCATGGCGTCTGCGTCGATCGGCCCGGGGGTCTCAAAGTCGATGCGCATGAAGAACCGCTGGGTGAGCGGGTCGCCGAACTGCTGGCTCTCCAAGATGTTGCCGCCGCGCGAGACCAGGAAGCCGGAGACGGCGTGCACGATGCCGGGCCGGTCCGGGCACGAGAGGATGAGAACATAGTCACCCGCCGCGATGGTGGGGGTGGCGAGAGAGGCCACGGGGATCAGCCGCCTTCCGATGTGCTCGCGATGTGCTCCGAGCATCTTGCCCCGAGTGTTGCGTGAACCGAAACGCATTCTGCGATACGCAACAATCCTGCGCTACTCTCCGGGCATGAGCGAGGGCGCCGTCGGGGTCCAGTCCGTGGACCGTGCCCTGACCGTCCTCGAGGTGCTCGCCCGGGTCGGCGAGGCCGGAGTCACCGAGATCGCGGGCGAGCTGGGCGTGCACAAGAGCACGGCGTTCCGGCTCGTCGCCACGCTCGAGGCGCACCGGCTGGTGGAGCAGACCAGTGACCGGGGGCGCTACCGCCTCGGGGTCGGCGTGCTCCGGCTGGCCGGCGCCACCACCGCCCGGCTGGACCTGGTGCAGGAGGCGCGGCCGGTCTGCCGGCAGCTGGCGGCCGACACCGGCGAGACCGTCAACATCGCGGTGCTCTCCGACCGGTCGGCGCTCTACCTCGACCAGATCGCGGGCTCCTCCGCGCTGCAGCCGCACAACTGGGTCGGGCAGCACATCCCGCTGCACGCGACCAGCAACGGCAAGGTCCTGCTCAGCGGCCTCGACGAGGACCAGCTGGCCGACATGCTCGGCACCCTTGCCCGCTACACCCGGCTGACGATCACGACGAAGGCCAAGCTCCGCGACGAGCTGGCCGAGGTGCGCGAGCGCGGGTACGCCGTGGCCGTCGACGAGCTCGAGGAGGGGCTCACCGCTGCGGCGGCGCCGGTGCGCAACGCCCACGGCGACGTGGTCGCCTCGATGAGCGTCTCGGGGCCCACGTTCCGGCTCCCGGAGCCGCGGGTCGACGAGGTGCTGACCCTGCTGACGGCGGCCGCCGAGGAGGTCTCGCACCGACTCGGCTGGGGGCACCGCTGACGGTGCCCCGCCGGACTGGTCGGGCAGGTCACCGGAGCGTTACATCTCGGCGTTTCCCTTGACGGGGGAGTGACCCCACTCCATCCTCAGGACCAACAACTGGTTGCGCGGAGAGGAATTTGTTGCGCAATACGCAACTCTGACCTCGCGCAGGGGAGTGATTCGGATGGTACCCGAGCTCTACCTGGACGGCGCGTGGGCAAGCGCTTCGGGTGGAGCGCGCCGTGAGATCCGGTGCCCGGCCGACGGCACGCTCGTCGGCGAGGTCGACGAGGCCACCGCCGCGGACACCGACCGCGCGATCGCCGCGGCGTACCACGCCTTCCACGACGGCGGCTGGCCGCAGACCTCGAGCCGCGAGCGCGGCGACCTGCTGCTCGCCGTCGCCGACCTCCTCGAGCGCGACACCGAGGAGATCGCCCGACTGGAGTCGCTCGACACCGGCAAGCGCCTGGTCGAGAGCCGGTACGACGTGGCCGACGTCGTCTCCGTGTTCCGGCACTACGGCCGGGTCGCCGCCGAGGACGCCGGCCGCGTCGTCGACACCGGCAACCCCGACGTCGTCAGCCGGATCGTGCACGAGCCGGTCGGCGTCTGTGCGCTGATCACCCCGTGGAACTACCCGCTGCTCCAGGTCTCCTGGAAGGTCGCGCCGTGCCTCGCGGCCGGCAACACGTTCGTGCTCAAGCCCAGCGAGATCACCCCACACTCGGCGGTCCACCTGATGCGGGTGCTCGAGGAGGCCGGCCTGCCGGCTGGCGTCGGCAACCTGGTCCTCGGCGCCGGCGCCACCGCGGGCGCGCCGCTGGCCACCGACCCGCGGGTCGACCTGGTCTCCTTCACCGGCGGCCTGGAGACCGGCCGGCGGCTGATGGCCGGGGCGGCCGCCACCGTGAAGCGGGTGGCGCTCGAGCTCGGCGGCAAGAACCCCAACGTGGTGTTCGCCGACGCCGACCTCGACGTCGCCCTCGACTTCGCGCTGACCGCCGTCTTCCTGCACTCCGGTCAGGTCTGCTCGGCCGGGGCGCGCCTGCTGGTCCAGGCGGAGATCCACGACGAGTTCGTCGACCGACTGGTCGAGCGCGCGGAGCGGATCCGGCTCGGCGGCCCGTTCGACGACAAGGCGGAGACCGGGCCGCTCACCAGCGCCGCGCATCGCGACAAGGTCGAGGCGTACGTCGCGCGCGGCCTCGCCGAGGGCGCGGTGCTCCGGTGCGGCGGGGCCCGGCCGGCCGACCCCGCGCTGGCCGACGGGTTCTACTACCTGCCGACCGTGCTCGACGGCTGTCGCAGCGACATGTCGGTCACCCAGGACGAGTCCTTCGGGCCGGTGCTCACCGTCGAGACGTTCGCCGACGAGGACGACGCGGTGCGGATCGCCAACGACTCGATCTACGGCCTGGCCGGCGCGGTCTGGACCCAGGACGCCGGGAAGGGGCAGCGGGTCGCCGCCCGGCTGCGGATGGGCACCGTGTGGATCAATGACTACCACCCGTACGTGCCGCAGGCCGAGTGGGGCGGCTACAAGCAGTCCGGCATCGGCCGCGAGCTCGGGCAGGCCGGTCTCGACGAGTACCGCGAGACCAAGCACGTCTGGCACAACATCCGGCCGGCAGTCCAGAACTGGTTCGCGGGGTAGGAGCGGGACATGGGTGCGGACCGGTTCGACTACGTCATCGTGGGCGGTGGCTCCGCGGGATGTGCCCTGGCGAACCGGCTCTCCGCCGACCCCGGCACGTCCGTGCTCGTCCTCGAGGCGGGCCGCTCGGACTTCCGGATCGACCCCTTCATCCACATGCCCGCCGCGCTGCCCTTCCCGATCGGGAACCGCCTCTACGACTGGCGCTACGAGACCGACCCCGAGCCGCACCTGAACGACCGCCGGGTCTACCACGCGCGGGGCAAGGTGCTCGGCGGGTCCTCCTCGATCAACGGCATGATCTTCCAGCGCGGCAACCCGATGGACTACGAGCGCTGGGCCGCCGAGCCGGGGATGGCGGACTGGGACTACCGGCACTGCCTGCCCTACTTCAAGCGGATGGAGCGCCTGCTGCTGCCCGACGGCAGCGACGGCGCGGACGCCTGGCGCGGCGGCGACGGGCCGCTGGTGCTCGAGCGCGGCCCGGCCGACAACCCGCTCTTCGGCGCCTTCTTCGCGGCCGCCCAGCAGGCGGGCTACCCGCTGACCGACGACGTCAACGGGTACCGCCAGGAGGGGTTCGCGAAGTTCGACCGCAACGTGCACCGCGGCCGGCGGCTCTCGGCCGCGCGCGCCTACCTGCACCCGGTGCGGCACCGGAAGAACCTCCGGGTCGAGACGCTCGCGTTCGTCACCGGGGTGCGCGTGCAGGGCACGCGGGCGGTCGGGGTCGACTACCTGCGCGGCGGGCGGCTGCGGCGCACGGCGTACGCCGGCGAGGTGATCCTCTGCGGCGGCGCGATCAACACCCCGCAGCTGCTGCAGCTCTCCGGCATCGGCGACGAGGAGCTGCTGCGCCGGCACGGCGTCCCGATCGTGCAGCACCTGCCGGGCGTGGGCGCCAACGCGCAGGACCACCTCGAGGTCTACATCCAGTACGCCTCCAAGCAGCCGGTCTCGATCGCACCCGGGCTCGCGTGGCGCAAGCGGCCGGGCATCGGCTACCAGTGGCTGGTGCACCGCCGCGGGCTCGGCGCGACCAACCACTTCGAGGGCGGCGGCTTCTGCCGCAGCAACGACGACGTCGACTACCCGAACCTGATGTTCCACTTCCTCCCGGTCGCGATCCGGTACGACGGCTCCGCGCCGACCGAGGGGCACGGCTACCAGGTGCACATCGGGCCGATGTACGCCGACACCCGCGGCCACGTGCGGATCCGCTCCCGCGACCCGCGGCAGCACCCCTCGATCCTCTTCAACTACCTCTCGACGCCCAACGACCGGCGCGAGTGGGTCGAGGCGATCCGGGTCGCCCGCACCATCCTCAACCAGCCGGCCTTCGCGCCGTACAACGGCGGCGAGCTCTCGCCCGGCCGCGACGTCGAGACCGACGAGCAGATCCTCGACTGGGTCCGCGCCGACGCCGAGACCGCGCTGCACCCCTCGTGCACCGCGCGGATGGGCGTCGACGAGAACACCGTCGTCGACCCCGCCTCGATGCGCGTGCACGGCGTCGAGGGACTGCGGGTCGTCGACGCCTCCGTCTTCCCCTTCGTCACCAACGGCAACATCTACGCCCCCGTGATGATGGTCGCCGAGAAGGCCGCCGACCTGATCGCCGGCAACACGCCACTCCCGCCCGCCGACGTGCCGTACTACCGCTACCGCGACGGCATGCCGCTCTATCCCGAGGAGTCCTCATGAACGAGCGCAGCGAGCGAACCGTCCAGAACGGCGACGCAGCCCTCTCCGTCAAGAACCTCTGGAAGATCTTCGGCCGCGGCGCCGACCGGATCGTCGGCACACCCGACGCCGAGCTGTCCCGCGCGGAGCTGAAGGAGAAGTCCGGCTGCGTCGTCGGCGTCCGCGACGTCTCCTTCGAGGTCGCGCCCGGTGAGGTCTTCGTCGTCATGGGCCTGTCGGGCTCCGGCAAGTCGACGCTGGTGCGCTGCCTGACCCGCCTCATCGAGCCCACCTCCGGTGAGATCGTCGTCGACGGCCACGACGTCGTCTCCGCCAGCGAGGCCGAGCTGCGCGAGCTGCGGCGTACCCACGCCTCGATGGTGTTCCAGCACTTCGGCCTGCTGCCGCACCGCCAGGTGATCGACAACGTGGCCTACGGCCTCGAGGTGCGCGGCGTCGGCAAGAAGGAGCGCCGGGCCAAGGCCGAGGAGATCGTCGGCCTGGTCGGGCTCTCGGGCTACGAGCGCTCCTACCCCGACCAGCTCTCGGGCGGCATGCAGCAGCGCGTCGGCCTGGCCCGGGCGCTGGCCAGCGACCCGTCGCTGCTGCTCTTCGACGAGCCGTTCTCGGCACTGGACCCGCTGATCCGCCGGGACATGCAGAACGAGGTGATCCGGCTCCACCGCGAGCTCGGGAAGACGATGGTCTTCATCACCCACGACCTCCAGGAGGCGCTCAAGCTCGGCGACCGGATCCTGATCATGCGCGACGGCGCGGTCGTGCAGATCGGCACGCCGGACGAGGTGGTCGGCGCCCCGGCCGACGACTATGTCAAGGACTTCACCTCCGAGGTGCCGCGCTCGCACGTGCTCACGCTCAAGTGGGTGATGCGCGACCCACGGCCCGGCGACTCGACCGACGGTCCGGTGATGAGCTCCGACACCGTCGTCCGCCGGGCGGCCCAGGCCGCGCTCGCCTCCGAGCACCCGGTGCGCGTGGTCGACGACGGGCAGCTGGTCGGCATCGTCGACGACGACGCGATCCTGCGCGTCGTGGTCGCGGAGGAAGAAGTTTCAGCATGAGCACCCCACGAAATCGCGAGCTTCCCCCGCTGCGCTCCTCCAGCCCACGATTCCGCGAGGATCCCGCATGACGGCCACCATCGCCCCGCCGCGCCCGCAGGCCGGCGCCGAGCCGCCGCCCCCGAGTGAGCCGCGCAGCCTGCCGCGCTGGGCCTGGGCGCTCGTGGTCATCGGCGTCTGGATCGTGGTCTGGGCGCTGACCAAGGGCACCGACACACTCGAGATCCCGGTGCGGGTGCACACGGAGGTCCAGCAGCAGCTCACCGACTTCCGCGACTCCGTGCTGGCCAGCCGCGACACCAATCCGCTGATCCAGTTCACCTACAGCCTCGGCGGCTGGTTCACCGACGTCGTCGACTGGGCCCAGCGGATGATCTCGATCCCCGACTTCCCGCGGCCGGTCCCGCAGATCGGGTGGCTCGGCGTCACCGCGATCGCCACCTGGATCGGGCTGGCGGTGGCCGGCTGGCGGATCGCGCTGCTGGTGGGTGCGTCCTTCGTCTCGTTCGGCCTGTTCGGCTACTGGTCGGACTCGATGGACCTGCTGATCGTCACGTTCGTGGCGGTCGTCTTCTCCGTGCTGATCGGGATGCCGCTCGCCGTCTGGTTGGGCACCAGCCGCCGGCCGTGGGTGGTGTCCATGATCAACACGCTCCTGGACATCTTCCAGACGATGCCGACGTTCGTGTACCTGCTGCCGATCGTGCTCTTCTTCGGCATCGGCGCCTCCGCCGCGGTGGTCTGCACGCTGATCTACGCGCTGCCGCCGATCATCCGGGTCGCCGGCCACGGCATCCGCAACGTCTCGCCGACCACGATCGAGGCCACCGACGCGGCCGGGCAGACCTCCTTCCAGCGGCTGCGCAAGGTGCAGCTGCCGATGGCGCGCAAGACGATCGTGGTCGGCCTCAACCAGACGATCATGGCGGCGCTCTCGATGGCGACCATCGCGGCGTACGTCGACGGCCCCGGCCTGGGCAAGCCGGTGCTGTCCGCGCTGTTCAAGAACGACGTCGGCGGCGCGTTCGTGCCGGGCATGCTGATCGTGGTCATGGCCGTGATGCTCGACCGGACGACGACCGCCGCCAGCGAGGCGTCCGAGCGGGCCGCCCGCGGTCAGGTCGACCTCCGGCTACGCCGGATCGTCCTCGCGGTCACCGCGGTGGGCGCACTGGTCGCGGTGTGGGCGTCGCGCACCTACATCTCGCTCGCGGAGTTCCCCGAGACGTCCTGGGGACCCACGCTCGCCGGGTGGGTCGACGACTTCACCGAGTGGTTCACCGACACGTTCCGGGGCGCGACCGACTGGTTCAAGAACCTCATCAGCGACTACCTGCTCAACCCGCTCCAGTCGCTGATCGCCGAGTCGCCCTGGTACGTCACCGCCACCGCGATCCTGCTGCTCGCGTTCGTCTTCGGCCGCGCCCGCGCGCTGCTGCCGACGGTGATCTGCCTGGCCGGGCTGCGCTACTTCGGCCTGTGGCACGACTCGATGATCACGCTGACGATGACCCTGGTCGGCACGCTCCTGGTGATGATCCTCGCCGTGGTGTTCGGCGTCTGGATGGCCCGCCGGGCCTCCGTCGACCTGATGCTCCGGCCGGTGCTCGACGCCGGCCAGACGATCCCGCCGTTCGTCTACCTGATCCCGATGCTGGCGCTCTTCGGGCCCACCCGGTTCACCGCGATCGTCGCCGGGGTCGTGTACGCCGCGCCGGTGGCGATCAAGCTCGTGGCCGACGGGGTCCGGGGGGTCTCGCCGACCACGCTCGAGGCGTCGCGCTCCACCGGCGCGACCACCTGGCAGGAGATCACGAAGGTGCAGCTGCCGATGAGCCGGAGCTCGCTGGTGCTGGCCGCCAACCAGGGACTGCTCTACGTGCTGGCGATGGCCGTCATCGGCGGCATGGTCGGCGCCGGCGCCCTCGGGTACGACGTGGTGCTCGGCTTCTCGCGCTCGGAGGAGTGGGGCAAGGGCGCGGCCGCCGGCATCAGCATCGTGCTGATCGGGATCATGGTCGACCGCATCTGCCGCGCCGCCGCCCACGACGAGGCCGTGACGCACGACGCCACCCGGCGGCCCCGATGGCGAGCCGCCCTCGGCGGTTGACGAACCACACGCTCGGAACGGAAGACATCGCACAGCCCGACGGAGGAGATGGAATGCGGAAGATGCGAATCGGAACGAAGCTGACGGCGGTCGCGGCGGTCGCGGCGTTCGTCCTGGCCGGCTGCGGCGACGGCGGGTCGATCGACGAGCAGACCGAGGCCAACGAGTCGGGCGCCGCCGGTGCCGGCGACTGCGGCGACCTCAACATGGCGGTCAACCCGTGGGTCGGCTACGAGGCCAGCGCCTACGTGGTCGGCACCGTCGCGCAGGAGAAGCTCGGCTGCAAGGTCAACTACAAGGACCTCAAGGAGGACGTCTCCTGGCAGGGCTTCGGCACCGGCGAGGTCGACGTCGTCATCGAGGACTGGGGCCATCCGGACCTCGAGAAGAAGTTCTTCGACGGCTCCGGCGACGGCAGCGCGACCGACTTCGGCGAGAACGGCAACGTCGGCATCATCGGCTGGTACGTCCCCGGCTGGCTCGCCGAGGAGCACCCCGACATCCTCGACTGGAACAACCTGAACAAGTACGCCAAGGAGTTCGCCACGTCGGAGTCCGGTGGCAAGGGCCAGTTCCTCGGGTCCGACCCGTCGTACGTCCAGTTCGACGAGGCGATCATCAGCAACCTCGGCCTCGACTTCAAGGTCGTCTTCTCGGGTGGCGAGGCCGCGACGATCACGGCGTTCGAGCAGGCGCAGAAGAACAAGGAGTGGCTGATCGGCTACTTCTGGGAGCCGCAGTACGTCCACGCCGAGGTCCCGATGGAGAAGGTCGCGCTGCCGCCGTACGAGGACGGCTGCCAGGACGACCCCGCCACGGTCGATTGCGACTACCCCGAGACCCCGTTGAAGAAGATCGTGTCGACTTCGTGGGCCGACGAGGGCGGCCCGGGCGTCGACCTGGTCAAGAACTTCAACTGGACCAACGACGACCAGAACCTCGTCGCGGCCTGGATCACCTCCGACGGTATGTCCCCCGCGGATGCCGCGGCCAAGTGGGTCGAGGAGAACCCCGACAAGGTGGACGCCTGGATCGGCTGAGTCGCGTGCGATCGGGGAGGAGCCGCAGATGACCGACGTACACGAGAGAGCGGGAGCGCCGGCGGGGTCCGGCGCCCCGCGGGAGCCCGACGGCAAGCTGCCGATCGACAAGGTCGTATTCGGCGTCGCCGCCGCGATCTCCATCGCCTTCGTCGCCTCCGGGGTCGTCGCCCCGGAGGCGATGGGAGACGGCACGTCCGAGATCCTGGCCTGGGTCACCGACTCGTTCGGGTGGCTGTTCGTGCTCACCAGCGCGGGCTTCGTGATCTTCTCGGCCTACCTGGCCATCTCCCGGTTCGGGAACATCAAGCTCGGCCCCGACGACTCCGAGCCGGAGTTCTCGACGTTCTCCTGGGTCTCGATGATGTTCGCGACCGGCATGGGGATCGGGCTGATGTTCTGGGGCGTCGCCGAGCCCCTGACCCACCTGAACACCCCGCCGCTCGGGCTCGCCGAGCCGGCGAGCCCGGAGGCCGCCAACCTCGCCATGGAGTACACGTTCTTCCACTGGGGCTTCCACCCGTGGGCGATGTACGCCGTGATCGGCCTGGCGATCGGCTACTTCGCCTACCGCAAGCGCGCCGGCAACCTGGTGAGCGGCACGTTCCGGCCGCTGCTCGGCGACCGGGTGGACGGACCGGTCGGCAAGGGCATCGACGTCATCGCGATCTTCGCGACGCTCTTCGGCTCGGCCACCTCGCTCGGCCTCGGAGCGCTCCAGATCACCGGGGGCATCGACAACGTCTTCGGCGAGGGCGGTGACAGCAAGCTCCTGGCGGTCGGGGTGATCGGCTTCCTGACGCTCTGCTTCGTGGCGTCCGCGGTCTCGGGCGTCGAGAGGGGCATCAAGTACCTCTCGAACGCCAACGCGGTCGCGGCCGGGCTGCTGGTGCTCTTCCTCTTCGTCGTCGGCCCGACCGTGTTCATCCTGGGCACGTTCACCGAGTCGCTCGGCGGCTATCTCACCCACCTGCCGACGATGAGCTTCCGCACCGGGGTGTTCGGCGACAGCGCGTGGTTGAACGGCTGGACGATCTTCTACTGGGCCTGGTGGATCTCGTGGACGCCGTTCGTCGGCATGTTCATCGCCCGGATCTCGAAGGGCCGGACCATCCGGCAGTTCGTGATCTTCGTGATCCTGGTGCCGAGCCTGGTGTCGTTCGTCTGGTTCTCGATCATGGGCGGCGCGGCGTTCGACCTCCAGCTCAAGGAGGGCGTCGACATGCCGGCCTCGCTCGCCGCCGGGCTGGAGAACGCGCTCTTCGACACCCTGCGCGAGTTCCCGCTGTCGGGCATCACGGTCGGCCTGGCGATCTTCCTGGTGGCGATCTTCTTCGTCACCGGCGCGGACAGCGCGTCGATCGTGATGGGGATGCTCAGCGAGCACGGCGAGGAGGAGCCGCGGCGCTGGCTGGTCGTCTTCTGGGGCGTGGCGATGGGCTGCGTCGCCGCGCTGCTGCTCTGGCAGGGCGGACTGGAGGCCCTGCAGACCCTGGTGATCATCGTCGCCGGGCCGTTCATGGTGGTGCTGATCGCGATGTGCTTCTCGCTGATGAAGGCGCTGCGCCAGGAGCCCGACATCTCGCTGATTCCGAGTCGCGAGCGCGAGCTGCTGCTCGAGCAGCGCCGAGAGGGCTCCGCGCCGGAGTGACCGACGACCGGACGACCCCGCGACCGCCTTGACAGTCGCGGGGCGTCCGGCCAACACTGAGGATGGTTTCGTAATACGCATCGTGTTGCACAATACGCAACAATGAAGGAGACGCCATGGCCACCGTCCCCGCCTCGGCGAAGGTCGTCGTGATCGGCGCCGGCATCGTCGGCAACAGCCTCGTCCACCACCTCGCGCGGCTCGGCTGGCGCGACATCGTGCAGATCGACAAGGGGCCGCTGCCGAACCCGGGCGGCTCGACCGGCCACGCCTCCAACTTCATCTTCCCCGTGGACCACTCCCGGGAGATCACCGATCTGACGCTCGACTCCGTGCGGCAGTACCAGGAGATGGGCGTCTTCACCCAGTCCGGCGGCTTCGAGATCGCGCGCACGCCGGAGCGCATGGAGGAGCTGCGGCGCCGGATGTCGAGCGCGCGGGCGTGGGGCATCGAGTCCGAGCTGGTCGACCCGGCGTTCGTGAAGGAGAAGGTGCCCTTCATCGAGGAGGACCAGTTCATCGGGGCGTTCTGGACGCCGAGCGTGGGCGTGGTCGACTCGCTGCGGGCGGGCACGATCATGCGCGAGCGCGCGCTGGAGGCCGGGGCGCTGACCGTGGTGCCGAACGCCGAGGTCGTCGGCCTCGACGTGGAGGACGTGCCCAGTGGTCGCAGGATCCGCCGGGTGCGCACCGACGGCGGCGACATCGAGACCGAGTACGTCGTGATCGCCTGCGGCGTCTGGAGCCCCAAGATCGGCGACATGGCCGGGATCTCGATCCCGCTGACGCCCGCGGTGCACCAGATGATCAGCGTCGGGCCGTGCCCGCAGCTGGCCGAGCGGGAGGGCGAGATCTCCTTCCCGATCGTCCGCGACATGGACACCTTCTGCTACGAGCGGCAGCACGGCGCCGACATGGAGGTCGGCTCCTACGCGCACCGCGCGATCCTGCACGAGCCCGAGGACATCCCCTCGATCGAGCAGGCGAAGCTGTCGCCCACCGAGATGCCCTTCACCTCCGACGACTTCGACCCGCAGCTGGAGCAGGCCTACGAGCTGATGCCGGAGCTGCTCGGCGCCGAGGGCGCGGAGATGCGCTACGCCATCAACGGCCTGCTGTCGCTGACCTGCGACGGCAACCCGATCCTCGGTGAGAGCCTGGTCGAGGGTCTGTGGACCGCGGCCGCGGTCTGGATCAAGGAGGGCCCGGGCGTCGGCCGTGCGGTCGCCGAGTGGATGGTCGACGGTCACTCGGAGATCGACGTCAGCCACAGCGACATCCGGCGCTTCCACCCCCACCAGATGCGCCGCGAGCACACCCGGCTGCGCACCACCGAGTCGTTCATCAAGACCTACGGGATCGTGCACCCGTCCGAGCAGTACGAGTCCGACCGCGACCAGCGCCTCGCCGCGATGCACGACTCCCAGGTCAAGCTGGGCGCCGTCTTCTTCGAGACCGGCGGCTGGGAGCGGCCGCACTGGTACGAGTCCAACGCCCCGCTGCTCGAGGAGTACGGCGACGCGGTGCTGCCCCGCGAGCACGAGTGGGACGCCCGCTGGTGGAGCCCGATCATCAACGCCGAGCACCTCCGGATGCGCGAGGCCGGCGGCGTCGTCGACCTCTCGGCGTTCGAGGTCTTCGACATCACGGGCCCGGGCTCGCTCGACGCCGTGCAGAGCACCTGCGTCGCCCAGTGCGACGTGCCGGTCGGGAAGGTCGTCTACACGCCGGTGCTCGACGGGGCGGGCGGCTTCAAGGCCGACCTCACCGTGATGCGCCTGGGCGACGAGCACTTCCGCGTCGTCACCGGAGCAGCGCACGGCCCGGCGGACCGCTCGTGGTTCGCCGACCACGCCGGGCCCGACACGGTGCTCACCTCGCGCACCGACGACATCGCGACGATCGGTTTGTGGGGTCCGCGGGCCCGCGATGTGCTCGCCTCACTCACCTCCGACGACGTGTCCGGCGAGGGCTTCGCGATGCTCACCTGCCGTGAGATCACGGTCGCCGGCCTGCCGGTGCTCGCGTCGCGGATCTCCTACGTCGGCGAGCTCGGCTGGGAGCTCTACGTCGGGGTCGACGCCGCCGCGCAGCTCTGGGACGCGCTGCTCGACGCCGGCTCGTCGTCCGGCGTGGTGCCGGTCGGCATCGGTGTCTACGGCACCACCGGCCGGATCGAGAAGGCCTACCGGGCCGTCGGCGCGGAGCTCGACGCCGAGCGGACCATCGTCGAGGCCGGCATGCAGCGGCCGAAGGTCAAGGCCGCCGACTTCACCGGCCGGGAGGCCTACCTCGCGCAGCGCGCTCGGCTCGATTCCGGGGAGGCGCCGGAGACCGTGCTCTGCACGATGGCCGTCGACGACCACACGTCGGCGTCCGGGGTGAAGCGCTACATGCTGGGCGGCGAGCCGATCCTGACCCGCTCCGGCGAGCCGCTCACCGACGGCCACGGTCACCACCCCTACGTCACCACCGCCGGCTCGGCGCCGTCGCTGGGCAAGCACCTGCTGATGGCCTACCTGCCGCCCGAGCAGGCGCGGGTGGGCACCGAGCTCGCCGTGTCCTACATGGAGGAGCTCTACCCGGTCACCGTCGTCTCCGCCGACGCCACCGCGCCGTACGACCCCGCCAACGAGCGGATGAAGTGATGGTCGCGCCGCTGGTCGCCGTCAAGCGGGTCGTCGACTCCTCCAGCGAGGTGGTGCTGACCGACGACGCGCAGGCGGTGGACGGCCGATTCGCCGGCTTCACCATGAGCGCGCACGAGGAGTGTGCGGTCGAGCTCGCCGTCCGTCTCGGTGAGTCCCGGGTCGTCACCCTCGGCGACGCCGACGCGGTCGAGCAGCTGCGTGCGGCACTCGCGGTCGGCTGCACGGCGGCCACCCACCTCGTGGCCGACCCGCAGACCTTCGGCCCCGCCGACGTCGCCCGCGAGCTGGCGGGCGTCGTCCGCGAGCACGGGCACGACCTGGTGCTGCTCGGCAACGACGCCGCCGACAGCGGCGACTTCCAGGTCGGCATCCGGCTGGCCTACGAGCTGGGCTGGCCGGTGGTCAACGGCGCCCAGACCGTGACGGTGGAGGACGGTCCCGACGGGCCGACCGCGACCGTGCACGTCTCGGGCCCCGACGGGCACGAGACCTACCGGCTGCCGCTGCCCGCGGTCGTCACCGTGCTCGAGGGCGGGGTCGAGCCGCGCTACCCGACCGTCCCGGGCCGGATGAAGGCGAAGAAGGTCCCGATCGAGGAGCGCGAGCCGGCCGCTCCGCCCGCGGGGACCGGCCGGGTCCGGCTGCTGCTGCCCCCGCCGACGCCGTCGGACGTGCAGGTGCTCGGCAAGGGCGCCGAGGCCGCGCCCGCCGTGGTCGACCTGTTCGAGCGGCTGGGGGTGATCGCCCGATGATCGTCGTGCTCGTCGAGACCGACCTGTCCGGCGCCGCCGTCGAGGTCTCCCGCGAGACCGTCGCCTTCGCCCGCTCGCTCGCCGAGGCCGGGGGCGGCGTGCCGATCGACGCCGTGGTCGTCGGCGAGCCGTCGGCCGGGCTGGCCGAGCAGCTCGCGGCGTACGGCGTCCGCGACGTGCACGCGCTGACCGGCGAGGCGTTCGACGCGTTCTCCGGGGCGGCCTGGGCCGCGGGCGTCCTCGGCGTGCGGGCCGCCAAGAACGCCGTGGTCGTGATGGCCGCCGGCACGCCGCGCGGCAACGAGGTGATGGCCCACGTCGCCGCCCGGGCCGGTGTCGCGATGGCGGCCAACGTGCTGTCGTTCTCGGGCCTGTCGCCCTTCACCGTGACCCGCCAGGTCGTCGGTGGCGCGGCGCTCGAGGAGATGGAGCTCGGGCAGCGGCCCGCGGTGTTCACCGTCGCCGGCCACGCCGTGGAGGCGACGCCGGCGCCGACCCCGGGCGTCGGGAACGTCGTGGTCGAGCGGCCGGTCGTCGACCCCGCCGACCTGGTCGCGCGGGTGGTGTCGACCGAGGAGCCCGAGCCGGACCTGTCCGGCAGCCTCAAGTCCGCCAAGGTCGTCGTCGGCGCGGGCCGCGGCGCCGGGTCGGCCGACGGGTTCGCCGACCTGCTGGAGCTGACCGAGCTGCTCGACGGGTCCCTCGGCGTCTCGCGGGTGGTCACCTCGCTCGGCTGGCGGCCACACCACGAGCAGGTGGGCCAGACCGGGTCGCGGATCTCGCCGGACCTCTACATCCCGTGCGGCATCAGCGGCGCCATCCAGCACTGGGCCGGCTGCTCGTCGGCCAAGGCGATCCTCGCGATCAACACCGACGCCGAGGCGCCGATGGTCACCAAGGCGACGTACGCCGTGATCGGCGACCTGCACGAGGTGGTGCCGGCGATCAACGCCGAGATCAGGCGCCGGCGCGCGGGCTGACCGCTGCGCGCCGTACCCGGTCCGCCTACCCTTGGACCGGTGAGATCGGGGGGAGCACGCGCGACCGGGCGACGGCGGGGCGCCTCGCTCGCCCTCGTGCTGCTCCTGGCCGCGTCCGCCACCGCCTGCGAGGGCTCGCCGCGTGCCGACGACCGACCGGCCGACCCGGCGACGTCGGGGTCCGCGAGCGGCACGCCCACGCCGTCCGCGGTCCCGACGCTGGACCCCGCCCACGCCGTCGCCGCCCCGGGTGCGCGCGAGGGCCGCTGGGGGCCGCCGGACATCATCGTGACCAGCGCCGAGACCATCCCGCCCGACCTGGTCGCCCGGATCCGCGCGCTTCCCGGCGTCACCGACGTGGAGCGGGTCGCCCGGGCGGAGATCCCGGTCGAGAACCGCACGCTCTCGGTGCTCGCGGTCGACCCCGCGACGTACCGCAACTACGTCGTCTCGCTGCCCAGCGCCAGGAAGCAGGCGATCTGGGACCGGGTCGCCGGTGGAGAGCTCGCCATCCGGCCGGCGGCGGAGCGCGAGCTGCCGGTCGACGAGCAGGGGTTCGTCGCGCTCGGTAGCACCGCCGACGCGCCCCGCATCCACGTCGGCGCCTACGCCCAGCAGACCTGGCAGGCCGACGCGGTCGTCAACGAGACGTGGGTGAAGACGCTCGGCATGACGCCGGACAACTCCCTGCTGATCCGGACGGCGACCGCCGCGCCCGGACCGCTGCGCAAGCCGATCGAGCGGCTGCTGCGCGGCACCGACGCGTCGGTGCAGATGACCGACGTCGTGGCCCGCGAGGGACTGGACCCCGACGTCGTGCAGACCGCCGTCGTCGTCGGGACGATCGCCGACGCGGTGGGCGTCTACCGCTACCGGGTGCTGGGCGCCGGCAAGATCGAGCCCGACCCGGGCTGGGTCGCCGAGCACATCACCACGGAGTCGGTGCCGATCCTCGGGTCGGTCACCTGCAACAAGCTGATCCTCCCCCAGCTGCGGGCCGCCCTCGAGGAGGTCGTCTCGCGCGGGCTCGCCGACGAGATCGACCGCGACGACTACGCCGGCTGCTACTACCCGCGCTTCATCGCCGGCTCGACAACCCTGTCCAACCACGCCTTCGGGCTCGCCCTCGACCTCAACGTCTCCGGCAACCAGCGCGGCACCACGGGCGAGATGGACCGCGGCGTGGTCGCCGCCTTCGAGAAGTGGGGATTCACCTGGGGCGGCCGCTGGCGCTACACCGACCCGATGCACTTCGAGATGCACGAGCTGGTCTCCCCGCGCTGACCCGGCCCCGGCGTGACTCGCTAGCCTCGGGCCATGCGCGCCGTCCAGGTCGTCCAGCCCACCGGTCCCGCCGACGTCGTCGTCAACGAGGTGCCCGAGCCGACGCCGGGGCCGGGCGACGTGCTGGTCGACGTGCACCGGATCGGGGTCTCCTTCCCCGACCTGCTGCTGAGCAAGGGGCAGTACCAGCTCAGGCCGGAGCTGCCGTTCACCCTCGGCGTCGACTTCGCCGGCGTCGTCGTCTCCGGTCCGGCGGGCTTCGAGCCCGGGCAGCGGGTCGCGGGCGTGGGGGGCTACGGCAACGCCGCCGAGCGGGTCGCGAGCCCGGCGGACTTCACGTTCGCGCTGCCCGACGGCGTCTCCCTCGACGAGGGCGCGGCGCTGCCGATGAACTACCTCACCGCACAGTTCGCGCTCGCCGAGCGCGGTCAGCTCTGCCCGGGCGAGACCGTGCTGGTGCACGGCGCGGCCGGCGGGGTCGGGACCGCGACCCTCCAGGTGGCCCAGGGGTACGGCGCGCGCACCATCGCCGTCGTCAGCACCGAGGAGAAGGCCGCGATCGCGCGGGCCGCCGGTGCCGACGAGGTCGTGCTGCTCGACGGGTTCCTCCCGGCGGTCAAGGACCTCACCGACGGCCGGGGCGTCGACGTGGTCCTCGACGTCGTGGGCGGCGCGGCCTTCACCGACTCGCTGCGGGCGCTGGCGGCTCAGGGGCGGCTGCTGGTCGTCGGGTTCGCCGCGGGCCAGGGCATCCCGGAGGTGAAGGTCAACCGGCTGCTGCTCAACAACATCGACGTGCGCGGCGTCGGCTGGGGTGCCTACGCGATGGCGCGTCCCGGCTACCTGCAGCAGCAGTGGGCCGAGCTGCTCCCGATGATGGAGTCCGGCGTGATCCGGCCGCCGATCGGCGCGACGTACGAGCTCGAGGAGTTCGGCCGCGCCCTCGTCGACATGGAGGAGCGCCGTACGCTCGGCAAGTCCGTGGTCCGGGTGCGGGACTGACCGGCGCACCGATATCCGGTTGACCCGCCGTGGCGGGTCCCGGCCAATGGTGGGGTGGAGTCACCGCGGGTCGTCGTGCTGGTCGAGGGCGACAGCGACCGGTGCGCGGTGCACGCGCTCGCCCGGCTCCTCGGCCACGACCTCATCGCCCACGGGGTCGCGGTCGTCGCGATGGGCGGCATCACGAACCTCCGGTCCTCCGCCCTGCCCTTCGGACCTCGCGGGCTCGACCTCCCGCTCGCCGGCCTGTACGACGCCCCCGAGGAGCACGTCGTCCGCCGCGGTCTCCGCGCGGCCGGCCTCACCGTGACCCGGGACCCCGGCGCGCTGTCGGCGCTCGGCTTCTTCGCCTGCACCGCGGACCTGGAGGACGAGCTCATCCGCGCGCTCGGCGTACCGGCCGTCGAGCGGGTGATCGGCGACGCCGGGGAGACGCGCTCGCTGGACCTGCTGGCGGCGATGCCCGCCCAGCGGTCCTGGACCCGCACCGAGGTGCTCCGCCGCTTCCTGGGATCCAAGGCGGGTCGCAAGGCGCGCTACGCGGGGTTGCTGACCGATGCCCTGGAGCCCGACCGGGTGCCGGCCCCGCTGGCGGGGGTGCTGATGCGGGCCGTCGACCTCGCTAGCAACGACGGTGGTTGAGGAGGTTGCGCTAGCAACAACGGTGGTTGAGGAGGTTGCGCTAGCAACAACGGTGGTTGAGGAGGTTGCGCTAGCAACCGTCTCGAAACCACTGCTACCGCGCACGCGTGTCCGTGCGGTGTTGGAGGATGCGGGAGTCGTTGGGGTGAGCGGGGTGGTTTCGAGACAGGCGCTAGCGCGCCTTCCTCAACCACCGGGACCCGGTGGTTGAGCCTGGAACCCACCCGATGCGTGCCAGCTCCGGCCGCAGGGCGCCTGAGTCCGCGCGGCACGATGGTTGAGGAGGTTGCGCTAGCAACCGTCTCGAAACCACTGCTACCGCGCACGCGTGTCCGTGCGGTGTTGGAGGATGCGGGAGTCGTTGGGGTGAGCGGGGTGGTTTCGAGACAGGCGCTAGCGCGCCTTCCTCAACCACCGAAGGGCGGGGCTACTTCTGGCGCAGGCGGACCTTGGCGGCGCCGTAGCCGGTGTGGCGGGCGGTGGCCCAGAGGCGGTGCTTCTTGTTGGACGGGGCGAAGGTGATCGAGCAGGCGCCCGAGCCGGCGGTGGTGCAGGACCTGCCGGCGGCGATGACCTTGGCGCCCTTCACCGCGACGCCGGCGTCGGTCACCTTGAAGGTGACCTTCCGCTTCGTCGCCCTCTTCCAGGCGGTCGGGGAGGCCTTGAGCGACAGGCCGGGCAGCACCAGCTGGTGGAACATCGACGCGCCGTCGCCGACGACCAGGTCGGCCGAGCCGTCGGAGCCGGCCACGGCGATCCGGTAGATCGTGGCGCCCTTCGGCGGCTTGATCGTGCTGACGGCGCCGAACCGCAGGCCCTTCGTGCCGGTGTGCGTGGCGTGCACGACGTTGGTGTCCGCCTCCGCCCACGCCACCCAGATCCGGCCGGCGGGGCCGACCGCCATCGCGTACTCCTGCGCGCCCACCGAGCCGGGGACCGTGATCGGCTTGCCCGAGCCGACCTGCCAGAGCCCGAGCCTGGTGCAGGTCGGGTAGCCGATGCAGTACGTCGCGAACAGCCCGCCGCCCGGGCGGGCGACGAACGGCGTGGACTGGCCGGGGGCGAGCGAGTCGCCGTTCGTCGTCGACTGCGGCGCCTTGATCGACGGGCCGGCGCTCGGCAGCAGCTGCCGCACGAAGGTGCCCTGCTCGGCCTCGGCCGAGCTGTTCGAGTAGTAGGCCACCCACACCGCGTCGCCCTCGCGGGCGAGGGTCGTGTGGTAGGAGCAGCACTGGCCCGTGGTGAAGGCCGCATCGGCGCCGCCGGCGTTCCAGGTCACCTCGGTGTTGAGCGGGAAGCTCACGACCGGGGTGCTGCCGTCGGCCAGGGTGGTCGCGCCGGTGCCGTAGCTGCCGTAGGCGTAGCCGCTCTGCGTCAGCGCGCCCGGCTGCAGTGCCCACGAGGTGCCGGCGGCGTCGGCGAGCGAGCTGTACATCCGGCCCGCGCTGTAGGGGTTCTCGACGTCGGTGTCCTGGAGCCCGCCGAAGACCAGGCGCATGCCGCCGCCCGGTCCGGCCACGATCTTCGGGTCGTTCGGCAGGCTCGCCCAGCCGGTGACGGCGTTGCCGGTCGCGACGACCTTGCCGGTCGAGGAGACGTTGGTGAAGGCGAGGTCCTCGCTGGAGGCGTTCCGCCGGTGGTAGAGCACGTGCAGCACGCCGTCGGGGGTCCGGTAGAGCCCGGGCTCCGCGATGTTCGTGACCTCGCCGGTGGTGATCCTGGTCCACGTGCCCGGGGCGCCGCGCTGGTACGACGTACCGGCGTCTTCGGCCGCGGAGACGGAGGCTGGGGCGAGCGCGGTGAGCGTCAGTGCGCCGAGCGCGGCGGCGGCGAACAGGCGGGAGCGCATGCCGACTCCGATCGTGTGTGACCAGCGGTGCGGAACTGAGGGACGAGAGCCGAGCGTGGCATCGGCGGGGGCGCCACCGGAATGGTCCCTTCGGGTGGTTCGGCTACCGCGGCCGATCGGCGGCGTCGTTCGTCGCCCCGCCTCTACGCCCGCCCCTGGGATGGGGACTAGGGTCGAGGGCGTGAGCATTCTCGAGGACGCCCGCGAGGGCATGGACACCACCATCCGTCCGCAGGACGACCTCTTCGGTCACGTCAACGGGCGCTGGCTCGCGCAGACCGAGATCCCGTCCGACCGCTCGAGCTGGGGCCCCTTCGTCCAGCTCGCGGAGATCGCCGAGGAGCAGGTGCACGCGATCATCGAGGACCTCGCCCAGCGCGTCGCGGCGGGCGAGGACGTCGACGAGGACGCCCGCAAGATCGGCGACCTCTTCCACTCGTTCATGGACACCGAGACGATCGACGCCCAGGGCCTCCGCCCGGTGCAGCCGATGATCGACGCGGTGGCCGGGCTGCGCGACGTGCGCGACCTGGCGGCCTTCCTCGGCGAGTTCGAGCGCACCGGCGGGCACGGCCTCTTCGGGTCCTACGTCGACACCGACAGCAAGAACTCCGATCGCTACCTCTTCAACCTGGTCCAGGGCGGCCTGGGCCTGCCCGACGAGTCCTACTACCGCGACGAGAAGTTCGCCGAGGTGCGGGAGAAGTACGTCGCCTACCTGACGAGGCTCTTCACGCTCGCCGAGCGTCCCGACCCCGAGGGCGCCGCGGCCACCGTGCTCGGCATCGACACCCGGCTCGCGGCCGGCCACTGGGAGCGCGCGGAGACCCGCGACGTCCAGAAGACCTACAACCTGAAGACCAAGGCGGAGCTCGTCGAGATCTGCCCGAGCTTCGACTGGGACGCCTACGTCACCAACCTCGGCGGCTCCGACGAGACGCTCGCGGAGGTCTGCGTGCGGCAGCCGTCGTACTTCGAGCACCTCTCGACGGTGCTCGACGAGGTCCCGATCGACGACTGGCGCGAGTGGCTGCTCTCCCACGTGCTGCGCGCGGCCGCGGGCTACCTCACCGACGAGTTCGTCGAGGCCAACTTCGACTTCTACGGCCGCACCCTCAACGGCACGCCGGAGCTGCGGGCCCGCTGGAAGCGCGGGGTGGCGTTCGCCGAGGGCGCGATCGGCGAGGCCGTCGGCAAGGAGTACGTCGCGCGGCACTTCCCGCCCCGGTCGAAGGCGATGATGGACGAGCTGGTCGCCAACCTGCTCGCGGCCTACCGCCAGTCGATCTCCCGGCTCGACTGGATGACCGAGGAGACCAAGCAGCGGGCGTACGAGAAGCTCGACCGGTTCCGGCCCAAGATCGGCTACCCCGAGAAGTTCCGCGACTACTCGGCGCTCCAGGTCGCCCGCGACGACCTGCTCGGCAACGTCGCCGCCGCGTCGGCCTTCGAGACCGACCGCGAGCTCGCGAAGATCGGCGCACCGGTCGACCGCGACGAGTGGTTCATGCTGCCGCAGACCGTCAACGCCTACTACAACCCCGGCACCAACGAGATCTGCTTCCCGGCTGGGATCCTGCAGAAGCCGTTCTTCTCCGCCGACGCCGAGGAGGCCGAGAACTACGGCGGCATCGGCGCGGTCATCGGACACGAGATCGGCCACGGCTTCGACGACCAGGGCGCGCAGTACGACGGTGCCGGCAACCTCAACGACTGGTGGACCCCCGACGACAAGTCCGCCTTCGAGGTGAAGTCGAAGAAGCTGATCGAGCAGTACGACGGCTTCGAGCCGCGCAACCTGCCCGGCGAGCACGTCAACGGCGCCCTGACCGTCGGCGAGAACATCGGCGACCTCGGCGGCCTGACGATCGGCCACACGGCGTACCTCATCGCCCGCGGCGGCTCCGCCTCCGTCGAGGAGCGGCAGCGGCTCTTCATGAACTGGGCCTACTGCTGGCGCACCAAGCGCCGCAAGGAGCTTGACCAGCAGTACCTCACCATCGACCCGCACAGCCCGCCGGAGTTCCGCGCCAACATCGTGCGCAACCTCGACGAGTTCCACGAGGTCTTCGAGACCTCGGACGGTGACGGCCTCTGGCTCGACCCCGCCGATCGGGTACGGATCTGGTGAACCCGGCCCACCGCCAGGCGGCGTACGACGTCCGCCTGGAGTGGGGCCCGACCGGCGCCGCGGCCGTGGCGGCGCCGGTGGCGGTCGTGGTCGACGTGCTGTCGTTCACGACGACGCTGAGCGTCGCGGCCGACCGTGGAATCACCGTCTATCCGTTCCGCTGGAAGGACGAGCGGGCGACGGCGTACGCCGAGGCGCGCGGCGCCGTCCTCGCGACCGGGCGGTCCCAGCGGGAGGGCGTGAGCCTGTCGCCGGTGTCGGTGCGTGAGTCGGTGGGCGTCGAGCGGCTGGTGCTGCCCTCGCCCAACGGCTCGGCGATCAGCGTCGCCCTCGCGGAGGCCGGCGCCGAGGTCGTCGGCGCCGCGCTGCGCAATCGATCCGCGGTCGCCCGCCGGCTCGCGGGGCGCGGGGGTGCGGTGGCGGTGGTCGCGGGCGGCGAGCGGTGGCCCGACGGGTCGCTGCGGCCGGCCGTCGAGGACCTCTGGGGCGCCGGCGCCGTCATCGCCGCGCTGGTCGACCTCGGGGTGGGCGACCTCAGCCCGGAGGCGCGGCTGGCCGAGCGGGCGTTCCGGGCCGTCGAGCCGCACCTGGCCGACGAGCTCGCGGCGTGTGCGAGCGGTCGGGAGCTGGCCGCGATCGGCTTCGCCGGCGACGTCGCCGTGGCCGCCGAACTCGACGGCAGCGACGTCGTACCCGTGCTGACGCACGGCGCGTTCGTGGCGGGCTGACCGACCGGAGGCGGACAGGCGCCCTGCGTCGCTGCGGCTCACGCAGGGCACCTGCCCAGGGTGTGACCCCTGCCAGCGAACGCACCCCGTGTTGCGCGCTGGCACCTTCCAGGAGCACGCCTCCGGGCCGCAGATACCTCGGTCCCAGCACTTTCCTGTGGAGGGCGGGGATCGGCGGTCGGCGGCCGCTGGTAGACAGGCGACATGAGCACGCCGACCACGACCGACGTACGCCGCAGCGCGGAGGCCCACCTCCGAGCGCTGGTCGGCCCCCGCGACGGCCAGGGCGACGCCGTGCTGCGCGAGGACCAGTGGTCGGCGATCGAGGCGCTCGTCGTGCACCGGCGCCGGGCGCTGGTGGTGCAGAAGACGGGCTGGGGCAAGTCGGCGGTCTACTTCGTCGCGACGCTGCTGCTGCGCGAGCAGGGCGCGGGCCCGACCGTGATCGTGTCGCCGCTGCTCGCGCTGATGCGCAACCAGATCGCCGCCGCGGAGCGTGCGGGCATCCGGGCGGTGACCATCAACTCCACGAACATGGAGGACTGGGAGCCGATCCAGGAGTCGATCCGGGCCGGCGAGGTCGACGTGCTGCTGGTTAGCCCCGAGCGACTCAACAACCCCGGCTTCCGCGACGAGGTGCTGCCGCGGCTGGCGGCGACCTGCGGGCTGCTGGTCGTCGACGAGGCCCACTGCATCTCCGACTGGGGCCACGACTTCCGGCCCGACTACCGCCGGATCCGTACGCTGCTCGGCGACCTGCCCGACGGTATCCCGGTGCTCGCGACCACCGCGACCGCCAACGCCCGGGTCACCCAGGACGTCGCCGAGCAGCTGGGCCGTGCCGGATCCCTGGGAGACGTCCTGGTGCTGCGCGGCTCGCTCGACCGCGAGTCGCTGCGGCTCGGCGTGGTGCGGCTGAGGACCCCCGAGCAGCGCCTGGCCTGGCTCGCCGACCATCTCGCCGAGCAGCCCGGGTCCGGCATCGTCTACTGCCTGACGGTGGCGGCCACCCAGGAGGTCGCCGACTACCTGCGCTCGCGCGGCCACGACGTCGCGGCGTACTCCGGCCAGACCGAGACCACCGAGCGGCACGCCCTCGAGCAGGATCTCGCCGGCGGGCGGGTCAAGGCGCTGGTCGCGACCAGCGCGCTCGGCATGGGCTTCGACGCGACGCTCGGCTTCGTGGTCAACCTGGGCGCGCCCGCGTCGCCGGTGTCCTACTACCAGCAGGTCGGCCGCGCCGGCCGCGGACTCCCCGAGGATCTGGAGAGCGCCACGGTGGTGCTCCTGCCGGCGACCGAGGACCGCGACATCTGGGCCTACTTCGCCTCGCTCGCCTTCCCGCGCGAGGAGCAGGTGCGCCGCACGCTCGAGGTGCTGGCCGAGGAGGGCCGGCCGCTGAGCACCGCCACGCTCGAGACGTACGTCGACCTCAACCGCACCCGGCTCGAGACGATGCTGAAGGTGCTCGACGTCGACGGTGCCGTGCGCCGGGTCCGCGGCGGCTGGGAGGCGACCGGCCGGCCGTGGACCTACGACGAGGAGCGCTACCTCCGGGTCCGTGAGGCGCGCGAGCGCGAGCAGCAGGCGATGCTCGACTACATCGCGACCGACGGCTGCCGGATGCGCTACCTGCGTGAGCAGCTCGACGATCCCGACCTCGACGCCGAGCTCGACTGCGGCCGTTGCGACAACTGCGGCGGCCTGAGCGTCGCCACCGAGATCTCCGCCGCCGCGGTCGAGGAGGCCGAGGCCCGGCTCGCGCGGCCCGGCGTGGTGATCGAGCCGCGCAAGATGTGGCCGACCGCGCTCGGCAACCTCGGCGTCGAGCTCAAGGGCAAGATCCGGGAGGCCGCCGAGGAGGGCCGGGCCGTCGCCCGGCTCACCGACCTCGGCTACGGCAACGCGCTGCGCGAGCTCTTCGCGACGTCGACCCCGGACGGCCCGGTGCCCGTGCCGCTGGTCCGCGCGGTCATCGAGGTGCTCGACGACTGGCGGCCGCCGGTCGACGGCATCGTGGTCGTCGAGTCCGCCACCCGGCCGACGCTGACCGCCGACCTGGCCGACGGCCTCTCCCGCTACCTGCGGGTGCCGGTCGTGGGGCGGTGGGCCATCGTCGACCCCGACGTGGCGCCCGACCAGGGAGCGGCCAACTCCGCGCAGCGGATCGCCGCGGTGGGCCGGCGCTTCGACCTCCGGGCCGAGGTGCCCGAGGGCGGCCGGATCCTGCTGGTCGACGACCGGGTCGGCACCGGCTGGACGCTCACCCTGGCCGCGCGGGCGATCCGCGGGGCGGGCGCCGCCGAGGTCCGGCCCCTGGTGCTGGCCACCCAGGCGTAGCCGGTCAGGGACTGGTCCAATCCTAGAACGCGTTCTAATCTTCGGGGATGGACAGACCCCTGCGCGTCATCCAGTGGACCACCGGCAACATCGGCCGTCGGTCGCTGCACGCGATCCTCGGCCGACCGGACCTGGAGCTGGTCGGCGTCTACGCCCACGGTGCGGAGAAGATCGGCAAGGACGCCGCCGACCTGTGCGGGTGGCCGACGCCGACCGGGGTGCTGGCCACCGGTGACGTGGCCGCGCTGCTCGCGCTCGGGGCCGACGCCTGCTGCTACAACCCGCTCTGGCCGAGCATCGACGAGCTGTGCGTGCTGCTCGAGGCGGGCGTCAACGTGTGCACCTCGGCGGCCTGGATCACCGGCGGCAAGCAGACGCCGGAGGACCTCGACCGGATCCGGAAGGCCTGCGAGCGCGGCGACGCCACGATCTTCGGCAGCGGCGCACACCCCGGGATGACCAACCTCGTCGGCATGGTGCTCTCCGGGGCGTGCGAGCGCGTCGACGAGATCCGGATCACCGAGTCGGTCGACTGCTCGACGTACGAGAGCGCCGGCACCCAGCGGGCGATGGGCTTCGCGCAGCACCCGGACACCCCGGGCCTCGCCGAGAGCGTGCGCCGGGAGAGCGAGGTCTTCGCCGAGTCGGCGGCGATGATGGCCGACGCGCTCGGGGTCACCCTGGACGAGATGACCTTCGACGTCGAGTTCACCACCGCGACCGGCGACAGCGACCTCGGCTTCATGACGATCCCCGCCGGCACCGTCGGCGGCGTGCTGGGCTACCACCGGGGCTGGTCCGGCGGTCGCAACGTCGTCAGCGTCGGCTTCAACTGGGTGATGGGCGAGTACGCCGTGCCGCCGAAGCCGCTCGCGCACGGGCACGTGATCCAGGTCTTCGGGCGACCGAACATGCGCACCGTGCTGCACTGCCTGCCGCCCGAGGACTGGACCGAGCCCGGCTTCATGGGCCTCGGGATGATCTACACCGCGATGCCGGTCACCAACGCGGTGCCGTACGTCGTCGCCGCGCCACCCGGCATCGTGACGCTCGCGGACCTGCCGCCGATCACCGGGTGGCTGGCGGGTTTCGGCTGCTGACAGCCGAAACCCGCACGACACACCGGTCGAACACGGCGTGTTGTGCGGGTCGTGGCTGCTGACAGCCGAAACCGGCTAGTGGCCGACGAGCACGGCCGGGTCGAGCTCGTGCTCGACCTTCCTGCGGGGCAGGAAGAACGCCGGCACCAGCACCAGCGCGACGAGCACGGCCGCGACCACGAACACGTCGCCGTAGACCCCGGCGGTCACGCTGGAGATCTCGTCGGGCGGGGTGCTCGGGGTCAGCTTGTCCTGCAGGCCGTTGGTCAGCAGCACCGTGAAGACCGCGGTGCCGATCGACGCGGCGACCTGCTGGACGATGTTCATCAGCGTGGAGCCCCGGGCGATCGTGTGCTCGCGCAGCGTCGCGAGCGCGGCCGACATGATCGGCATCATCGTGCCGCCCATGCCGAGACCCATGATGAACAGCGAGGTCAGCAGGAAGGCGTACGACGTGGTGTCGGTCAGCGTCGAGAACATGCCCATCCCGATCGTGATGACCACGATGCCGGTCATCACGATCTTGCCGGGGCCGATCTTGTCGGCGAGCATGCCGGCGATCGGCATGGTGATCATGGCGCCGAGGCCCTGCGGGGCGAGCAGCAGCCCGGCGTTCATGGCGTCCTCGCCACGGACCTGCTGGAAGTAGAGCGGGAACAGCAGGCCGGCGCCGAAGAACGAGATCGCGAAGAGCGACATCGCGAGCACCGCGACCGTCATGTTGCGGTTCTGGAAGAGCCGCAGGTCGATGAGCGGGTGGATGTTGCGGCGGTTGAGCGCCCACGGTACGAACGCGGCGATCAGGACGATGCCGACCACGACGGGCACGACGACCTTGGTTGCGAAGAAGGTGCCGGTCTCGGGGATCGTGGAGATGCCGAAGAGGAACAGCGCCAGGCCCGGGGAGAGCATGATCATGCCCAGCCAGTCGAAGGTCTCGGACGGCTCGACGTGGTCGCGGGGCAGCACCTTCGCGGCGTAGATGATCGCGGCGACGCCGATCGGGAGGTTGATCAGGAAGATCCAGTGCCAGCTCGCGATGTCGATCAGCCAGCCGCCCAGGATCGGGCCGAAGATCGGGCCGAGCAGCATCGGGATGCCCATGATCGCCATCACGCGGCCGACCCGCTCGGGGCCGGCGACCCGGGTCAGGATCGTCATGCCGAGCGGCATCAACATGCCGCCGCCGAGACCCTGGACGACGCGGAACGCGACCAGCATCGGCAGGCTCGTGGCCAGCGCGCAGAGCGCCGACCCGGCCGCGAACAGCACGATCGCGAGGAGGTAGAGCCGCTTGGTGCCGAACCGGTCGGCCGCCCACCCGGTCATCGGGATCACCGCGGCCAGGGCCAGCGTGTAGCCGGTCATGGTCCAGGCGACCTGCGCCGCCGTGGCGTCGAACTCCTGCTTGAACGTCTCGAGCGCCACCGACACGACGGTGATGTCGAGGATGGACATGATCGCGCCCAGCACGACCACCCCCGCGATGACGAGCACGCGGCCGTCGAGCTTCTCGGTCTCCGGTTCGGGGGCTGGTTGGGTCTCAGTACTCACTCGTAGGAGGCTAGGTGTCGCCACCGACAGTGGTCATCCGACTTTCGTCTGCCGGCGACGTGGGCTTCGTCACCGGCCGAGTGCAAGGGGGCCGGCTCAGCCCAGCTGCGCCTCGATCGCGCCGACGATCCGCTCGTCGTCGGGCTCGACCTTGGGCGAGAAGCGGGCCACGACCGCGCCGTCGGCGGAGACCAGGTACTTCTCGAAGTTCCACTGGACGTCGCCGGTGTCGCCCTTCTCGTCGGTCGCCTCGGTGAGGGTCCGGTAGATCTCGTGCCGGCCGTCGCCGTTGACCTCGATCTTCTCGGTCATCGGGAAGGTGACGCCGTAGGTCGCGGAGCAGAACTCGGCGATCTCCTCGGCGGTGCCGGGCTCCTGGCCCATGAACTGGTTGCACGGCAGGCCGACGACGGTGAAGCCACGCTCGGCGTACTTCTCCTGGAGCTGCTCCAGGCCGGTGTACTGCGGCGTCAGTCCGCACCTGCTGGCGACGTTGACCAGGAGCGCGGGGCGGCCGGCGGTGAGCTCGCCGAGGGTGGCCGGGGTGCCGTCGAGGTGGGCGATCGAGGAGTCGAGGATGGTCATGGATCGAGCGTAGGGCCTCGGCCTAGGAGGCCAGGGGCGGGTGCTGGCGGTGGGCGCGCGCGACGGTGTCCCACCCGTCGGCGCCGAGCGTGACGACCGCGACCGGGAAGATGCCGAGGTTCTCCTTGTCGATGTGCTCGGTCAGCTCGGCGAACAGCGCCTCGAGGTCGGCGCCCAGCGTCGGGGAGGAGCGGTCCAGGTCGCTGAGGGCCTCGTCGAAGGACCGGTGCTCCGCTTCCAGCTCGACGACCGCGTCGGCGAAGTCGCCCTGCTCCTTCATCGCGGTGAAGATGCCGGCCTCCTCGCGCCGCACGTGCCGGGTCAGCAGGCCGGCGAGCAGCCCCATCCGGTCCCAGGCGCCGTCGAGGTCGGCGCCGTCCAGGAGCCGGCGCACCTCGCCGGCGTGGTCGAGGAGATCGAGGTGCTCGTCCATCAGCTCGGCGATGGGCTCGACCCCGCGGCAGCCGCAGTGCTCGCACATGTCGCCGAGTCTGGGTCGTCGGACCGCGCCGGGCCAGGGCCGAAGGTCCCCGGCGCGCCGGTCCGGTGGGCCGATGGGCACGGGCGTCAGGGACTAACGTCCCTGAGACACACGGAGCAGCGCCGCCCAGGATGACGGCATGTTCCGCGGGAGGGCGGTCACCGTCACCCCGACAGCACCCTGACCCGACAGCACAGGAGGGCAGACCGATGGGTCCCGACGTCCGGACCGTCGCCGAGGTCGTCGTGCGACTGCCCAAGACGCTCGGCCGTGCGGCCACGGTTGCACAGGCCCGGTCGGCCTTCGAGCGCGACCACGTGCACATGCTGCTGCTCACCGACGATGGGCAGCTGCTCGGCACGCTGGTGCGCGCCGACCTGCCGGACGACGCGCCCGGCGCGGACCCGGCGCTGGGGTACGCCGTGCTGGAGGGCCGGACGATCCCGCCCTCGGTCGGCGTCGAGCAGGCCCGGCAGCTGCTGCTCTCCCGTGGCGAGCGGCGCCTCGCCGTCGTCGACGGCGAGGGGCGGCTCGTCGGGCTGCTGTGCCTGAAGCGGCGGCGTACCGGCTTCTGCAGCGATGCGGACGTCGCGGCCCGCGCCGCCGACGCCGGCACCCGAAGGGGGCGCGCCGAGCCGGTCGTCCTTGTCAGCGAGACCGGAGGTTCCCTACGTTGAAGCGCATGACCGACACCTCTCGGACAGGTCTGGACGGCGCGGGCAGCGATGCGTTGCTGCGGGCCGGACGTTTCTTCACGAGGTGGGAGGAGACCGACGACGGCCGGGCGGTGTTCCGCGAGGGCGGCCGCGCGGGCGACGTCTTCTACCGCGACCGGTGGAGCCACGACAAGGTGGTCCGCTCGACGCACGGGGTGAACTGCACCGGCTCCTGCTCGTGGAAGGTCTACGTCAAGGACGGGATCATCACCTGGGAGAGCCAGGAGACCGACTACCCCTCGGTCGGGCCGGACCGGCCGGAGTACGAGCCCCGCGGCTGTCCGCGGGGCGCGGCGTTCTCCTGGTACACCTACTCACCCACGCGGGTGCGCTATCCCTACGCGCGCGGCGTGCTCGTCGAGATGTTCCGCGAGGCCCGCGACCGCCTCGGCGACCCGGTGGAGGCGTGGGCCGAGATCGTCGGCGACCCGGTCAAGCGACGGACGTACCAGCAGGCGCGCGGCAAGGGCGGCCTGGTGCGGGTCAGCTGGCGCGACGCGATCGACATGGTCGCCGCCGCGCACGTGCACACGATCAAGACCCACGGGCCCGACCGCTGCACCGGCTTCTCGCCGATCCCGGCGATGTCGATGGTCTCCCACGCGGCCGGCAACCGGTTCATCCAGCTCATCGGCGGCGTGATGACGTCGTTCTACGACTGGTACGCCGACCTGCCCGTCGCGAGCCCGCAGGTCTTCGGCGACCAGACCGACGTGCCCGAGTCCGGCGACTGGTGGGACGCGACGTACCTGATGATGTGGGGCTCCAACGTGCCGGTCACCCGGACGCCCGACGCCCACTGGATGGCCGAGGTCCGCTACCGCGGCACCAAGGTCGTCACGGTCAGCCCCGACTACGCCGACAACACCAAGTTCGCCGACGAGTGGATGCCCGCCCAGGCCGGCACCGACGCCGCGCTCGCGATGGCCATGGGCCACGTGCTGCTCAAGGAGTTCTTCGTCGACCGGCGCACGCCGTTCTTCGTCGACTACGTGCAGAAGTACACCGACCTGCCGTTCCTGATCCGGCTGGAGGAGCACGACGGTGCCGATTCCGGGGGAGGCCTGGTCCCGGGCAAGTTCCTCACCGCGACCGACCTGGGCGGTGCCACCCCCGAGGACGCCTGGAAGACCGTGCTGCTCGACGGCACGACCGGCGAGGCCGTCGTCCCCAACGGGTCGATGGGGTTCCGGTACGCCGAGTCCGGCAAGGGGAAGTGGAACCTCGACCTCGAGGGCGTCGCGCCGGCGCTGACCCTGGCCGGCGATGCGAGCGAGCCGGTCGAGGTGCTGCTGCCGGCCTTCGTCGACGCCGACGGCAGCGGCACGGTGCTGCGGCGCGGCGTCCCGGCCCGCCGGGTCGGTGGTCATCTCGTGACGACCGTGTTCGACCTGATGCTGGCGCAGTACGGCGTCGGCAGGGACGGCCTGCCCGGCGAGTGGCCGACCGGCTACGACGACGCGAGCACGCCGTACACCCCGGCCTGGCAGGCCGAGCGCACCAGCGTGCCGGCGGAGCAGTGCATCCGGATCGCCCGCGAGTTCGCCCGCAACTCCGAGGAGTCCGGCGGCCGCTCGATGATCATCATGGGCGCCGGCATCTGCCAGTGGTTCCACGGCGACGCGACCTACCGGGCGATCCTCTCGCTGCTGATCCTCACCGGTGCGATGGGCCGCAACGGAGGAGGATGGGCCCACTACGTCGGGCAGGAGAAGTGCCGCCCGATCACCGGGTGGATCTCGCTCGCGAACGCGCTGGACTGGAGCCGGCCGCCGCGCACGATGACCGGCACGTCGTTCTGGTACATGCACACCGGCCAGTGGCGCACCGACGGCTACTCGGCCGACTCGCTCAACTCCCCGCTCGCTCGGGGGCATCTCTCCGGGAAGCACACCGCCGACGTCATCGCGGAGTCGGCGCGCAAGGGCTGGATGCCCTTCTACCCGCAGTTCGACCGGAGCTCGCTCGACGTCGGCGCGGAGGCGGCCGCTGCCGACGACCCGGCGCAGTACGTCAAGGACGCGCTCGCGGACGGGCGGCTGAAGCCCGCGATCGCCGACGTCGACGCACCGGAGTCCTGGCCGCGCACCCTCGTGCTCTGGCGCTCCAACCTCTTCGGCTCCAGCGCGAAGGGCAACGAGTACTTCCTCAGGAACCTGCTGGGCACGCACTCCAACGTGCTCGGGAGCGAGAACCCGGCCGCGCCCCGGCCGAGCGAGGTGGCGTGGCACGACGAGGCACCGGAGGGCAAGCTCGACCTGCTCGTCTCCGCCGACTTCCGGATGACCTCGACGACGCTGCTCTCCGACGTCGTGCTACCGGCGGCGACCTGGTACGAGAAGCACGATCTCTCCTCGACCGACATGCACCCCTTCGTGCACGCCTTCAGCCCGGCGATCGACCCACCGTGGGAGGCGCGCACCGACTTCGAGACGTTCCACGCGATCGCGCAGCGGCTCTCCGAGCTGTCGAAGAAGCACCTCGGCACGCGCCAGGACCTGGTCAGCGTCCCGCTGCAGCACGACACCCCGGGCGAGACGCCGCGCGACCCGTACGACACGACCCCGGTCTTCCAGGTGGTCGAGCGCGACTACACCGCGATCGCCGACAAGCTCGCCAGCGTCGGCCCACTCGCCGACACCCTCGGGTTCACGGTCAAGAACGTCACCTACCGGCTCGAGGAGCAGGTCGCCGCGCTCGCCCGGAGCAACGGCGTGATGTCGTCCGGTGCCGGCGCCGGGCGGCCCTCGATCGCCACCGACCAGCACCTGGCCGAGGCGATCCTGCGCTTCTCCGGCACGTCGAACGGCGCGCTCGCGGTGCAGGGCTTCCGGACCCTCGAGGAGCGGGTCGGCAAGCAGCTGCACGACCTGGCCGAAGGGTCGGAGGAGAAGCGGATCAGCTTCGCCGACACCCAGGCGGCGCCGGTGCCGGTGATCACCTCGCCGGAGTGGTCGGGCTCGGAGACCGGAGGACGCCGCTACGCCCCGTTCACCGTCAACATCGAGCGGCTCAAGCCGTTCCACACCCTGACCGGGCGGATGCACTTCTACCTCGACCACGACTGGATGACCGATGTGGGCGAGGCGCTGCCGACGTACCGGCCGCCGCTGGACATGCAACGGCTCTTCGGCGAGCCGGCGCTCGGCTCCGACGGACAGCTGCAGATCACGGTGCGCTACCTGACCCCGCACTCGAAGTGGTCGATCCACTCCGAGTACCAGGACAACCTCTTCATGCTGTCGCTCTCCCGCGGTGGCCCGACGGTCTGGATGAGCCCGCAGGACGCCGGCGCGATCGACGTCCACGACAACGACTGGGTCGAGGCGACCAACGCGAACGGCGTCCTGGTCGCCCGGGCGATCGTCAGCCACCGGATGCCGCAGGGCGTGGTCTACGTGCACCACGCGCAGGAGCGGACCATCGACGTACCCAAGTCGGAGGCGACCGGCCGCCGCGGCGGCATCCACAACTCCGTGACCCGGCTGCTGGTCAAGCCGACGCACCTGATCGGCGGCTACGCCCAGCTGTCCTACACGTTCAACTACCTCGGCCCGACCGGCAACCAGCGCGACATGGTCTCCACGATCCGCAAGCGCTCGCAGGAGGTGACCTACTGATGGGTGGTTTCGAGACAGGCGCTAGCGCGCCTTCCTCAACCACCGAGACGGTGGTTGAGGTGCGAAGGCGCTCTGCGCCTGAGCCTCGAAACCACCATCGGAGGGGAGAGCTGATGCGCGTCATGGCCCAGATGGGCATGGTGATGAACCTCGACAAGTGCATCGGGTGCCAGACCTGCTCGGTGACCTGCAAGCAGGCGTGGACCAACCGGGCCGGCACCGAGTACGTCTGGTTCAACAATGTCGAGACCCGCCCCGGCCAGGGCTACCCGCGCCGCTACGAGGACCAGGAGCAGTGGCACGGCGGCTGGGAGCTGAACAAGCGCGGCCGGCTCCAGCTCAAGACCGGCGGCCGGCTCAAGCGGCTGCTGTCGATCTTCGCCAGCCCGGTGCAGCCGGAGCTCAAGGACTACTACGAGCCCTGGACCTACGACTACGCGACGCTGGTCGAGGCCCCGCTCGGCGACGACTTCCCGGTGGCCCGGCCCAAGTCGCTGATCACCGGCGAGGACACCAAGGTCACCTGGTCGGCCAACTGGGACGACAACCTGGGCGGCACGTCGGAGCTGGGCCACCTCGACCCGATCGTCGCGAAGATCCGCCAGGAGTCCGAGGACAAGATCAAGTTCGAGTTCGAGCAGACCTTCATGTTCTACCTGCCGCGGATCTGCGAGCACTGCCTGAACCCGTCGTGCATGGCCTCCTGCCCCTCCGGCGCGATCTACAAGCGCTCCGAGGACGGCATCGTGCTCGTCGACCAGGACCGCTGCCGGGGCTGGCGCCAGTGCATCACCGGCTGCCCGTACAAGAAGATCTACTTCAACCACAAGTCCGGCAAGGCCGAGAAGTGCACGTTCTGCTACCCGCGGATCGAGGTCGGCATCCCGACCGTGTGCGCGGAGACCTGCGTCGGCCGGCTGCGCTACCTCGGGCTCTTCCTGTACGACGCCGACGCCGTCACCGCGGCGGCCTCGGTGCCCGACGAGAAGGACCTCTACGAGGCGCAGATGGACCTGCTCCTCGACCCGGAGGACCCGCAGGTGATCGCCGCGGCGCGGGAGCAGGGCATCCCCGAGGACTGGCTGGACGCCGCCCGGCGCTCCCCGGTCTACGCGCTGGCGAAGAAGTACCGCGTCGCGCTGCCGCTGCACCCGGAGTACCGCACGATGCCGATGGTCTGGTACGTCCCGCCGCTGTCCCCGATCGTCGACCTGCTCTCCGAGCAGGGGCACGACGCCGAGGACCGCGACGTGCTCTTCGGCGCGATCGAGGCGCTGCGGATCCCGATCGAGTACCTCGCCGAGCTCTTCAGTGCCGGCGACACCGAGGTGATCGACGGCGTGCTGCGCAAGCTGGCCGCGATGCGCTCCTACATGCGCGGCATCAACCTGGGCCGCGAGCCGGACGAGTCCATCCCGGCCTCGGTCGGCCTGAGCGGCGAGACGATGTACGAGATGTACCGCCTGATGGCGATCGCCAAGTACGACGAGCGCTACGTGATCCCGAAGGCGCACGTCGAGCAGGCCCACGACCTCGAGGAGCTCGGCTGCTCGCTCGACTACGACGAGGGCCCGGGCATGTACGGCCCGTTCGGCGAGGCCAGCGGTCGCCCGGTACCGGTCGCGGTCGAGAACTTCCAGGCGCTGCAGCAGCGCCAGACCAGCGACGAGCCCGCCGGCAACGAGGAGCTGCGCGGCCGGGTCAACCTGCTCAACTGGGACGGCAACGGCACCCCTCGGGGGCTGTTCCCGCCGCGGCGGGAGGAGGAGTCGCGATGAGCGCGGGACGGGGTGGTTTCGAGGCTCGCTTCGCTCGCACCTCAACCACCGACACGGTGGTTGAGGTGCGAAGGCCGCTAGGCCTGAGCCTCGAAACCACCACCAGGGAGGCGACGACATGAGGGCGCGGGTGACCCGACAGGCCGCGTCGTACCTGCTCGCCTACCCCGACCAGGCGCTGCTCGACCGGGTGCCGCTGCTGCGGGACGCGTTGGCCGAGCAGGGGGTCGACGGCCTCGACGCCTTCCTCGACCATCTCGAGGGCACTCCGCTGCGCGAGCTGGAGCGGCAGTACGTCGAGGTCTTCGACCTCTCCCGCCGGCACGCGCTCTACCTGTCCTACTGGACCGATGGCGACACCCGGCGGCGGGGCGAGGTGCTGGCGCGGTTCAAGGCGGCGTACCGGGCCTGCGGCTTCGTCGTCGACACCTCCGGTGAGCTGCCCGACTACCTGCCGATGGTGCTGGAGTTCGCGGCGATCGCCGACCCGGAGGTGGGCGAGACGATCCTGCGCGAGTACCGCCCCAGCCTGGAGCTGCTGCGGATCGGTCTCGAGGAGGACGGGGCGCCGTACGCCGAGGTGGTGGCGGCCGTCTGCGCCACCCTGCCGGGCGCCTCGCCCGCCGATCGGGCCGCCGTGCAGGCGATGGTCGGCGGCCCGCCGACGGAGTTCGTCGGCCTCGAGCCCTACGACCCGCGCCTGCTGCCGATGGCCAACAGCGGAGGAGAGCGCCCATGAACGTGCTGCTCTGGGGCGTGCTGCCCTACCTGGTAATCGCGACGCTCGTGCTCGGCACGATCTGGCGCTATCGCTACGACAAGTTCGGCTGGACCACCCGGTCCTCCCAGCTCTACGAGTCGCGGCTGCTGCGGATCGGGTCGCCGCTCTTCCACTTCGGCATCCTCGTGGTGTTCATCGGCCACGTCGGCGGCCTGCTGATCCCGGAGGACTGGACCGAGGCGGTCGGGATCTCCGAGAGCATGTACCACTTCAACGCCCTGCTCTTCGGCGGCATCGCCGGCTTCTGCACGCTGGCCGGGATCATCATCCTGGTCGTCCGGCGGCGCAGGACCGGGCCGGTCTTCATGGCGACCACCGTCAACGACAAGGTGATGTACGTGCTGCTCGTCGGCGCGATCACGCTCGGCCTCTGGACGACGCTGGTCGCGGTCGGCGCCGGGTCGGAGGCGCACAACTACCGTGAGACGGTCTCGCCGTGGTTCCGCTCGATCTGGCGGCTCAACCCTGACGTCCACGCCATGGCCGAGGCGCCGATCCAGTTCCACGTGCACGTGCTGGTCGGGATGCTGCTCTTCGCCGCGTGGCCGTTCACCCGGCTCGTGCACGCGTTCACCGCGCCCGTGCACTACCTCTTCCGCCCCTACATCGTCTACCGGAGCCGCGACGCCCGGACCCCGGCGCCGACCGGCCGGCCGCGCGCCGGCTGGAGTCCGGTGGGCACTCCCGACCGGGATCGGAGCACCCGATGAGCCACACGAGCGACACCGCCGTCGTACCGGATCTCAGGTCCGGTCAGTCGAAGAACCTCGCACTCGCGACGCTCGCCTTCGCGGTGAGCTTCTGGGCGTGGAACATGATCGCGCCGCTCGGCGTCCGCTACGCCGAGAGCATGGGCCTCACCTCGGGTGAGAAGTCGCTGCTGGTCGCGACGCCGGTGCTGGTCGGCTCGCTCGGCCGGATCCTGGCGGGCGCGCTGACCGACCGCTTCGGCGGCCGGCTGATGTTCACGGTCCTGCTGGTGGCGACCGCGCCGTTCGTGCTGCTGGTCGCGTTCGCCGGCGACCAGGACTCCTACGGCCTGATGCTGCTCTTCGGCTTCTTCCTCGGGATCGGCGGCACCACGTTCGCGGTCGGCATCCCCTTCGTCAATGCGTGGTTCGCGGCCGACCGGCGCGGCTTCGCCACCGGCGTCTTCGGCGCCGGCATGGGCGGCACCGCCCTCTCGGCGTTCTTCACCCCGCGGTTCGTCGACTGGTTCGGGTACGGCGTGACGCACGTGATCATCGCGGTCGCGCTGGTCGTGGTCGCGCTCGTGGTCTGGTCGGCGATGCGGGACTCGCCGGTCTGGTCGCCCAACACCGACCCCGTGGTGCCCAAGCTCGCCGCGGCGATGCGGCTCCCGGTGACCTGGCAGATGTCCTTCCTGTACGCCGTCGCCTTCGGCGGCTTCGTGGCGTTCTCGACCTACCTCCCGACGTACCTCAAGGACGTCTACGAGTTCGACCTCACCCAGGCCGGCACCCGGACGGCGGGCTTCGCGATCGCCGCGGTCGTCTGCCGGCCGATCGGCGGCGTGCTCTCCGACCGGATCGGGCCGCGGGCCGTGGCGGCGACCTCGTTCGCCGGCGCCGCGGTGATGGCCGTCGTGGTCGCCCTCCAGCCCGAGCCGGAGATCCCGGCCGGGATCTCCTTCGTGGTGCTCGCCGCGTTCCTCGGCCTCGGCACCGGCGGCGTCTTCGCCTGGGTCGCCGCGATGGCGCCCAAGGAGCGCGTGGGCAGCGTCTCGGGCATCGTCGGCGCCGCCGGCGGCCTCGGTGGGTTCTTCCCGCCCCTGGTGATGGGCGCGACGTACGACGAGGCCGACCACAGCTACACGATCGGGCTGATGCTGCTGTGCGCCACCGCACTCGTGGCGCTGCTCTACACGCTGCTGGGCATCAAGAAGCGGAAGGAGCCCGTCTCCGGCTGAGGGTGTCGTCGGGCCGGCCGGCCGGTCGGGTCGCCGGGACGTCATACGTTCCGAGCAAGGGGACACTCCGTCCGTATGACGTCCCGGCGGCACGGGCCCGCATCCGTCGAAAGTCGTGCCAACCGGCCGGGGTGGTGCGAGCGTTCATCCGGCGAGGGAGGCCGATGGACAGCCAGGACTTCACGGCGTGGGCGGCCGGCGTCGAGCGCCGGCTGCTGCGCTCGGCGTACCTGCTCACCGGCGACCTGCACCGTGCCGAGGATCTGGTCCAGGAGGCGTTCGTGAAGGTGGCGCTGCGCTGGGACCGGCTGCGTGACGGCAACCCGACGGCGTACGCGCGGACGATCCTGGTGCGCGACCAGATCTCGTGGTGGCGACGCAGGCGGGAGACCCCCGTCGAGGAGATCCACGGCGGGGCGGCGACGTCG
>NZ_JACHWR010000008.1 GCF_014191495.1 Nocardioides soli | reverse complement strand
CGCTGCAGTCGGGCACGGTCCTCGACGTCACCACCGTCCGCGCCGACCGGGGGCTGATCCTCGGCAACAAGGGCGACGTGATCGTCACCGACCGGGCGGTGACCCGCTTCGGCATCGACCGCTCCCAGGTGCCGGCCAAGCGCGCGGGCGAGTCCGCGCGCCGGCTCGCACAGCTGCTGGACCTCGACGCCGCGGCGTACGCCGAGCGGGTGAAGGCCGCGGGCGACAAGGCGTTCGTCGAGGCGATCGTGATCCGCAAGGACGACGTGCCGGCCGCGGTCGCTCAGGGTTACGGCTCGATCAAGGGTGCCGTCGCGATCGCCGACGACATCCCGCTGGGGCCGAGCCGCGAGTTCGCGCTGCCGATCCTCGGCTCGGTCGGCGCCGTCACCGCCGAGATGCTCAAGGAGCATCCCGACCGCTACCAGGTCGGCGACCAGGCCGGGCTCTCCGGGCTCCAGGCTCGCTACGACGAGCAGCTCCAGGGCGTCGACGGCGCCGTGGTGAACGCCGTGGCCTCCGACGGCGGGGAGCGCGAGCTCTACCGGGTCGACGCGCAGCCCGGCCGGCCGCTCGAGCTGACGATGGACCTCCAGGCGCAGCATGCCGCCGAGGCGGCGCTCGCGGACGTCGGCCCGGCGAGCGCACTGGTCGCGATCCGTCCCTCCGACGGGGCGATCCTCGCCGCGGCCAACGGGCCCGGCACCGACGGCTACAACGTCGCGACCTACGGTCAGGCGGCGCCGGGCTCGACGTTCAAGACCGTCAGCAGCCTGGCCCTGCTGCGGGCCGGACTCACGCCCCGGACCGTCGTGCCCTGCACCGCGGAGGTCGTCGTCGACGGCAAGCCGTTCGAGAACTACGACGACTACCCGAGCGGGGCGCTCGGGGACATCCCGCTGAGCGCCGCGGTCGCCAACTCCTGCAACACCGCCTTCATCGCGAGCGCCGACAAGCTCTCCGACGGCGACCTCGCCGGCGCGGCCGCCTCGCTCGGGCTCGGGATCGACCACGACCTCGGCTTCCCGTCGTACTTCGGCCAGGTGCCCGACCCGAAGTCGGAGACCGAGGCCGCAGCCGACCTGATCGGCCAGGGCGGCATCCTGGCCTCCCCGATGGCGATGGCGACCGTGATGGCCTCGATCCAGGCGGGCGAGACCGTCGTGCCCCGGCTGGTGAAGTCGGTCGAGGTCACGGTGCCCGACGAGGCCGCGCCGCTCGGCAAGGAGGAGGTCGCCGCGCTCCGCTCGATGCTGCGCGGCGTCGTCACCTCCGGCAGCGGGCGTGGCCTGCTCGACGTGCCCGGCGGACCGGTGATCGCGAAGACCGGCACCGCCGAGTTCGAGCGCGACGGCAAGGTGCTCCTGCACGCCTGGATGGTTGCCGCCCAGGGCGACCTCGCCGTCGCCGTGTACGTCGACGAGGGCGACTCCGGCTCCGGCACCGCCGGGCCGATCCTGGAGCAGTTCCTGCGGTCGCGGTAGGGGGTTTCGGCTGCTGACAGCCGAAACCCGCAGGACACGCCGTGAGGCGCCGGCGTGTCGTGCGGGTTCTGGCTGCTGACAGCCGAAACCCCGCAGGGGTCACTCCCGCGGGGCGACGGTGCGCGCGACCTCTTCGGGCATCGGCTCGTAGTGGGCGAAGGACCGGGTGAAGACGCCCGAGCCGTGGGTGGAGGAGCGCAGGTCGACGGCGTAGCGGACCAGCTCGGTCTGAGGCACCTCGGCCTGCACGGAGGTGCGGTCCTCGCCGACCTTGTCGGTGCCGAGCAGCCGGCCGCGGCGGGCGGAGAGGTCGCTCATCACCGGGCCGACCAGGTCGTCGGGTACGACGACGGTGACGGTGTCGTAGGGCTCGAGCATCGTCACGGTGGTGGCGGCCGCGGCCTCCCGCAGCGCGAGGGCGCCGGCGGTCTGGAAGGCCATGTCGGAGGAGTCGACGCTGTGGGCCTTGCCGTCGGTGAGCGTTACCCGCAGGTCGACGACGGGGTGGCCGAGGCGCACGCCCTTCTCCATCTGCGACCGCACACCCTTCTCGACCGAGAGGATGAACTGCCGCGGCACCGCGCCGCCGACGACCTTGTCGACGAACTCGAAGCCGCTGCCCTCCGGCAGCGGCTCCACCTCGAGGTGGCACACGGCGTACTGACCGTGGCCGCCGGACTGCTTGACGTGCCGGCCCAGGCCCTTCGCGGCGCCGGCGAAGGTCTCGCGCAGCGACACCACGAACGGCTCCTGGTCGACGTGGACGCCGTACCGCTCGGTCAGCCGTTCGAGCGTGACCTCGGCATGCGACTCGCCCATGCACCAGAGCACCAGCTGGTGGGTCTCGGGGTTGTTCTCGATGCGGAGCGACGGGTCCTCGGCGGCGACCCGGGTGAGCGCCTGGGAGAGCTTGTCGTCGTCGGCCTTGCTGCTGGCGACGATCGCGACCGGCAGCAGCGGCTCGGGCATCGACCACGGGCGCAGCACCCGGGGCTCGTCGACCGACGAGAGCGTGTCGCCGGTCTCGGCGCGCGACAGCCGCCCGATCGCACAGATGTCGCCGGCGACCACGTTCCCCGCCGGTGCCTGGGCCCTGCCGAAGACGTGGGCGAGCGCGCCGATCTTCTCGTCCTCGTCGTGGTCGGGGTGGCCCGCGGACTCGCCGAAGAACGACGAGAAGTGGCCGGACACGTGCACCGACTGGTCGGCGGCCAGCGTGCCGGAGAAGACGCGCACCAGGCTGAGCCGGCCGACGTAGGGGTCGCTGGTGGTCTTCACGACCTCGGCGACCAGCGGCCCGTCGGGGTCGCAGCGGATCGGGTCGGCGGTCGCGCCCGAGGGGAGGAACACGTCGGGCGCGGGGTGCTCGGCAGGCGACGGGAAGCCCCGGACGGCGAGGTCGAGCAGCTCCGCGCAGCCCACGCCCGTCATCGAGCAGACCGGGACGACGGGGAAGAACGTCGCGCGCGCGACCGCCCGCTCGAGGTCCCCGACCAGCACCTTCTCGTCGATCTCCTCGCCGCCGACGTAGCGGTCCATCAGCGTCTCGTCCTCGGACTCCTCGATGACCGCCTCGATCAGGTCGCCGCGCAGCCCGGTGGCCTCGGCCGCCTCGCCGGGTGCGAGCAGCCCGGTCAGCGCCACCACCTCCCCGTCCTCACGCACGGGCACGAACAGCGGCAGCAGGCGGTCGCCGAAGGCGGCCTGTGCCTGGGCCAGCAACCCCTCGTAGTCGGCCCGCGCCTGGTCGAGCTTGGTGATCACGACGGCGCGCGGCATCCCGACGCTCGCGCACTCGCGCCACAGCGAGCGGGTGCCGTCGTCGACGGCCTCGTTGGCCGCGATCACGAAGAGCGCGCAGTCGGCCGCGCGCAGGCCGGCCCGCAGCTCGCCGACGAAGTCGGCGTACCCCGGGGTGTCGACGAGGTTGACCTTCGTGCCGTCGTGGACAAGCGGGGCGACCGCGAGCGAGATGGTGCGGCCGTGGGCGTGCTCGGACTCCTCGTGGTCGCAGACGGTGGTGCCGTCGCGCACGGAGCCGGCGCGCGGGATCGCGCCCGAGGCGGCGAGCAGGGTCTCGGCCAGCGTGGTCTTCCCGGACCCGGCCGGGCCCACCAGCACCACGTTCCTGATCCGGTCTGGGCTGCTCGCCCCCAGATCTTGTCCCGACGCTCTCCGGTTGCTCTTGTCGGCCATGGCCGACACCTCCCTGCGCTGGCTGAGGCGGCCCCTGTCGAACCCTTGATCCGAGGGAACTCCTCCGCGCGCGTCGACACAAGGGGCAACGGGCCCTCATTCGGCGGCCGAAATGACGCGGGGCCCCGGTGTGCACGCCGGGGCCCCGCTCCTTGGGACTCCGTCGATCCGCCGCGAGGGGGTGCGCCGGATCGGAACATTCCAAGGGTGAGCCCCTCGCTGCATGGGGTCAGCAAGGGGCTCTTGCCGACACAAGGTGCTCCCTCCGAGTCGACCCTCCAAGAGTGTCACGTTTGCGGTGGGGGTGTCAGTGGTTTCCCCGAAGGCGATCGAGTGTCACGCTGGCAGCATGGATGGCCAGATCAACGGACTCGACCTGCTCGGCCCCGACACGCGCGGCCTCTACGTCGGCGGCGCCTGGCGCGAGGCCGAGGGCGGCGAGCGCTTCGACGTGATCGACCCCGCCGACGGGTCGGTGCTCACCGACGTGGCGAACGGGTCGCCGGGCGACGCCGTCGAGGCCCTCGACGCGGCGGTCGACGCCCAGGCGGACTGGGCGCGGACCGCGCCGCGCGAGCGCGGCGAGATCCTGCGCAGGGCGTTCGAGCTGATCACCGAGCGCGCCGATCGCTTCGCGCACCTGATGAGCCTCGAGATGGGCAAGACCGTCGCCGAGTCGCGCGGTGAGGTCGCCTACGGCGCCGAGTTCTTCCGGTGGTACGCCGAGGAGGCGGTGCGCGTCCACGGTCGCTGGATGCAGGCGCCGGCCGGCGGCAGCCGCCTGCTGACCATCAAGAAGCCGGTCGGTCCGTGCCTGTTCATCACCCCGTGGAACTTCCCGCTCGCGATGGGCACCCGCAAGATCGGGCCGGCGGTCGCGGCCGGCTGCACGATGGTGGTCAAGCCCGCCAGCCAGACGCCGCTGACGATGCTCGCGCTGGCCGCCCTGCTGGCGGAGGCGGGGCTCCCGGCCGGGGTGCTCAACGTGGTGACGACCAGCCACACCCGCGAGTTCAGCGAGACCCTGCAGGCCGACGACCGGCTGCGCAAGGTGAGCTTCACCGGCTCGACCGCGGTGGGCCGGGTGCTGGTGCGGCAGTCGGCCGAGCAGCTCCAGCGGCTGAGCATGGAGCTCGGCGGCAACGCGCCGTTCATCGTCTTCGACGACGCCGACATCGACGCCGCGGTCGACGGCGCCATGGTCGCGAAGATGCGCAACATGGGGGAGGCGTGCACCGCCGCCAACCGGTTCCTGGTGCACTCCTCGGTCGCCCAGGAGTTCGGCGAGAAGCTCGGCAAGCGGATGGGCGCGCTGACCGTCGGCCGCGGCCAGGACGACGGCGTCGACGTCGGCCCGCTCATCGACGAGCAGGCCGTCGAGAGCGTGGGCCAGCTCGTCACCGACGCCGTGCACGACGGCGCGAAGGTCGTCGTCGGGGGCTCGGCGCCCGACGGTGCCGGCTACTTCTACTCGCCGACCGTGCTGCTCGACGTGCCCGCCGACTCGGAGATCAACGTGCAGGAGATCTTCGGCCCGGTCGCGCCGATCACGACGTTCGAGAGCGAGGAGGAGGCGATCCGCCGGGCCAACGACACCGAGTACGGACTCGCGTCGTACGTCTACACCCGCGACCTGGCGCGCACCATCCGGGTCGCGGAGTCGCTGGAGTACGGCATGGTCGGCATCAACTCCGGGCTGATCTCCAACCCGGCGGCGCCGTTCGGCGGCGTCAAGGCCAGCGGCTTCGGGCGCGAGGGCGGCTTCGAGGGCATCGAGGAGTACCTCGAGACGACGTACGTCGCGCTGCCCGCCGGCTGACCCGGGTCGGCCCGGCAATCAGCGCGCGGCCTGCCGGGCCAGCCACGCGTCCCAGCCTCGGTCGAGCCGGTCGCGGCCGCGTGCGGCGGGCCGGTCGGATGCCCAGCTGCCGAAGACATCGTCGGGCCCGGCCCCGGTGGCGTGCAGGCGCAGCCAGGCCGGGAGGTCGGTGGCGCCGAGCGCGACCTGGGCCGCCCGCACGAGGGGCGCGAGCGTCCGGCCGTGGCGGGCGACGGTGAGTTGCTCGGGCGTCCTCGCCGCCGCGACGTCGACCGTCAGGTCGAGCCGCACGTGTCCGGCGCGGCGGTCGAGCTGCCAGGAAGGCACCCACACGGGCTGGCCCTCCGCGCCGGCGCCGCGCTGCACGGCCTCGAAGAGGCGTAGGTCGCGGCCCGTCATCCGGCCGGTCGCGGTGAAGGTGCCGGGGCCGCTGTCGAAGACCCACACGGTCCGGTCGCTCCCGTGGCCGATCCGCCGGGCCCGGGCCACGTCGTGCGCCGCGCCGCCCCCGGAGCGGACCCGGACCGTCTCGCCGTCCGGGCCCACGGCGTACGACACGGCTCCGAGCATCGTGTCGGTGAGCCGGAGCCAGGTGCGGAGCACGGCCCTGCTGCCACGCCGATCGCCGAAGCCGTCGCCGACGGTGAGCTCCGACTCCGGCGTGACGGCCGAGACCAGGGTCAGCCGGTACGACGGGTAGCCGCGGTCCGCGGCGACCGCGTCGACCTCCGAGACCAGTGCCGCCAACCCGGCCGCGTCGTCGACGGCCGCGGCGTAGGTGATCCTGATCGCGCCGGACCGGTCGGGGCCCGGCTGCGTGACCTCCGCGGCTCGTACCTGGTCGAGGTGTCGCAGCCCGCTCTGCACGGCGAGTGCCGGGTCGGGAGCGCGTGAGCAGGCCGCCAGCCCGGACAGGAGGAGCGCGCCGGTGGCGAGCGTCGCCGCGGCCCGCCGCCCCCCGACGATCCCCATGCGGAGAATGGTGGCCCATCCGGGTGTCGCCCGGACGGGAAACGGGAGGATCGCACCGGATGGACGTCTACGGCGACACCGCCACGCAGTACTCCGAGTTCGCCGCGGACGCGCGCCCGACCTCAGCGTGCTTCGCGGACTGGGCGAGCCGGGTCGCGTCCGACCCCGAGGTGCTCGCGTGGCTCGGCCGGCTGCCCGTGCCCAAGCGACAGCCGAACCTGGTCTTCGCGGCCGCCCGCTGGCACGGGGTTCCCGCGCCGGGGCCGTACGACGACCTGCGGGCGGCGCTCCTCGGCGACGACGGGGAGATCCGGGCGACCATCCTCGAGCGCGCCACCCAGACGAACGAGGTCGGCCGGCTGGCGACCCTCGTGCCGGCCTTCGCCCTCGCCGCCGGGACCGGGCCGCTCGCCCTGGTGGAGGCCGGGGCGAGCGCCGGGCTGTGCCTCTACCCGGACCGGTACCGGTATCTGTGGCGCACGGACGCCGGGGTCAGCGCGGCCGGCGATCCGGAGGCGCCGACGCTCGCGTGCGACGTGATCGGGCCCGCGCCGCTCCCGCCCACGGTGCCCTCCGTGGCCTGGCGGGCCGGGGTCGACCTCAACCCTCTCGACGTGACCGACACCGAGCGGATGCGCTGGCTCGCGACCCTGATCTGGCCCGAGCACGACGACCGCCGGGCGCGGCTGGAGCGAGCCGTCGAGGTGGCGCGCCGCGATCCGCCGTACCTGCGCCGCGGCGACCTGATCGAGGAGCTGCCGGGCCTGGTCGACGAGGCCGGTCGGCACGGGACGGTCGTCGTCTTCCACAGCGCGGTGATCGCCTACCTGCCCGACGAGCGGCGCGCGGCGTTCCACCGGCTGATGGCCGGGCTGGTCGCGGCCGGCCGCTGCCACTGGGTGAGCAACGAGGGGCCGCGGGTGCTGCCGGGCGTGACCGCCACCGGGCCGGACCTGCCCGAGGACGAGCACGGGTTCGTCCTCGGTGTCGACGGCCGCGCCGTGGCGCGGACCCAGGGACACGGTCGGAGCCTGCGATGGTTGACGTGAAGTTAACTTGAACTTGTGCAATGGGCTCATGCACGCCATCCGTCTCCATGAGTTCGGCCCATCCGACCGCCTGGTCCTGGAGGACCTGCCCGACCTCAGCCCGGCCGTCGGCCAGGTGCGGATCGCCGTCGCCGCGAGCGGGGTGCACCTGCTCGACACGGCGATCCGGCGCGGCGAGCCCGGTCCGCTGCCGCCTCCCGAGCTGCCGACGCTCCCCGGCCGCGAGGTCGCCGGCGTCGTAGATGCGGTCGGCGACGGTGTCGACGAGTCCTGGGTCGGCCGCCGCGTCGTCGCCCACCTGGGGCCGGTGCCGGGCGGGTACGCCGAGCAGGCGGTCGCGACCGTCGACCTCCTCTTCCCGGTGCCCGATCACGTGTCCTTCGCCGACGCGGTGGCCGCCGTCGGCACCGGCCGCACCGCGCAGGGCATCGTCGAGCTCGAGCCGGCCGGCCGCGACGACGTCGTCCTGGTCCCGTCGGCCGCGGGCGGGCTGGGCTGGCTGCTGGTGCAGGACGCCCGGTCACGTGGCGCGCGCGTGGTCGCGGCCGCCCGCGGCACCGAGCGCACCTCCCGACTCGCGGAGCTGGAGCCCGACCAGGTCGTCGACTACGGCCGCGACGGCTGGGAGCGCGAGGTCGCCGACGGTGTCACCCTCGTGTACGACGGCGTCGGCGGCGCGGTCGGGCGCGCGGCGCTGGAGCTGCTGCGCCCCGGCGGCCGGCTGGTGATGTTCGGGTTCTCGGCCGGCGAGCCGACCCGGCTCGACACCGACGACCTGATCGGGCGGTCGATCTCCGCCGGCTGGAGCCTCGGGCCGCGCATGGTCGGGCTCCCCGGCGGCATCCCCGGCCTCGCCGCCCGGGCGCTCGACCGGGTCGCCGTGGGCGGGTGGCGGCCGCTGGTCACGACGTACCCGCTTGCCGAGGCCGCCCGCGCCCATGCCGACCTCGAGCGGCGTCGGGCGCTCGGCAAGGTCGTGCTCGAGCCGCGATGAAATCGGTGGGGCCAGGCGGTCGCAACGGCCAGACTGTTCCCCGGCCCGGAGAGGAGGAGCGATGACCGACGTGGAGCAGCGACTCGAGAACACCAGGCTGCCGCGCGCGCTCACGCCGTTCCGCCACTCGGCGTACCGCCGCCTCGCGGTGGCGCTCGTGCTGGCCACCTTCGCCGGCGGGGTGTGGACGGTCGGGCTGGTCTGGGAGGTCATCCGGATCGGCGGCGGTCCGGCGCAGCTCTCGGTCGTCTCGACCGCGGCCGCGGTCGGCGTGCTGCTGCCGGCGCTGCTCGGCGGAGTGGTCGCCGACCGGGTCCCGCAGAAGGTCATCCTGCTCTGCGTCGCCGGGATCGAGTTCGTCGCGATGTCCGTCGTCGCGCTGCTGTCGGTCGCCGACCTGACGCTGCTGTGGCACCTGGGCGTGGCGGGCTTCGCGATCGGCACGGCGATGGCGTTCTACTACCCGGCGTACTCCGCCTGGCTGCCGGCGCTCGTGCCGGAGGAGGACCTGCTCGCGGTCAACGGCTTCGAGGGCATGGTGCGCCCGACGATCGGCCAGGCGATCGGCCCGGCCGTCGCCGGGGTGCTGGTCGGCGCGGTCTCGCCCGCCGCCGCGCTGAGCATCGCGGCGGTGTCGTCGGTCGCCGGCCTGCTCGCGCTCACCACCGTGCCGCTGACGCCGGTACGTCGTGACGCCGACCAGCCGGTGCGCTCGGTGGGCCACGACCTGCGCGAGGGATTCGTCTACATGGTGCGGACGCCGTGGCTGCTGGCCACGCTGCTGTTCGCGTCGCTGATGATCTTCGTGATCATGGGCCCGCTCGAGGTGCTGGTGCCGTTCCTGATCAAGGACAAGCTGGGCGGCGACGCGGGCGACCACGCGATGGTGCTGGCCGCGTTCGGCATCGGCGGCGCCGTCGGCTCGATGGCGATGGCGTCCCTGCGGATGCCGCGCCGCTACCTGAGCGTGATGAACCTGCTCTGGGGCGTGGGCTGCCTGCCCTTCGTCGTGATGGGCATGGCCACCCAGATCTGGATGCTGGTGGTGGCGGCGCTCGTCCTCGGTGCGATGTTCTCGGCCCCGATGGTGATCTGGGGGACGCTGCTCCAGCGTCGCGTGCCGCCGCACCTGCTCGGCCGGGTCGCCTCGCTCGACTTCTTCGTCTCGGTGAGCCTGATGCCGGTGTCGATGGCGCTGGCCGGCCCGGTCTCCGAGGCGATCGGCCTGCGCACGACGTTCCTGGTGGCCGGGGTGGTGCCGACCTTCGCGGCGATCGCCGCCGTCGTCCTGGCCCGGCTTCCGCAGGACGAGCTCGCCCACCCGCTGGCGTAACGGTCGTCCGCCTCTCGCGGGTGCACACCGAGCGATACCCAGTGACGATCTGGTTGTTCCCGGGGTCGCGGAACGACCAGATCGTCACTGGGTATCGGGACTGGGTATCGGGACGGGGCCGGGTGCAGCTCTAGAGGGTGCGGAGCGCTTCGGCGGGCTCCAGGGACCCGGCTCGCCAGGCGGGAAACGCCCCGGCGAGTACGCCGATCACCAGCCCGGCGAGCGGGGCCGCGAGCAGCCGGGCGTCGAGCACGGGCGCCCAGTCGCGGGCGAGTGCGACGAGCATGCTGGTGCCGAACCCGAGGCTGGTCCCGACGACGCCGCCGAGCAGGCCCACGGTGGCGCTCTCGACGAGGAACTGGGTCATCAGGTCGCCGCGGGTCGCGCCGAGCGCCCGGCGCAGCCCGATCTCGCCGACGCGCTCCATCACCGAGAGCAGCATGATGTTGGCGATGCCGACGCCACCGGCGACCAGCGTGACGATGCCGAGGAGCACCAGCAGCGACGAGACGTCGCCCTGCACCCGCTCCCGCAGCGTGGTGTCGGTCGGCGGGGCCGAGGCGAGCAGCGCGCCCGGGTCCGTGGGCGTGATCGCCAGCGGCGCCTGACGGGCGATCGTCTCGGCGGCGCCGGGCGCGACCTCGACCTGCAGCGACTGCGCTCCCTGCCAGCCGAACAGCCGGGCCGCCGTCGACTCCGGGACGACGATCGAGTCGACCAGCTCGCCCCGGGCGTCGACCGCGTCGATGATGCCGACGACCGTCAGGGCCCGGTCGCCGACGAAGACCGCCGGCCCGTGGGCGAGGTCCGTGATGCCCAGGCGCCGCGCGGCCGCGGCGCCGAGCAGCGCGACCGGGTCGGCGCGGGCGACGTGACCGGCGTCGTACCGCCGGCCGGAGATCTCGGCGTCGACCGCGTCGAGCAGGCCCGGGGAGGCCGCCAGCACCGGGAGCGTGGGGTCGGGCGGCGCCTGGGGGTCGACGACCGGCACGGTCCGCGCCGGGTCGTCCACCTCCAGGCGGGTGAGCGTGCCGGCCGTCTCGACGCCCTCGAGGCTGCGGATCCGCTCCTCGGCGTCGGCCGGCAGCACCGCGCCACGCTCGGCCCGCGACTCCTCCGGCTGCACGGTCACCCGGTCGGCGGCGGCCCGGTCGAAGTGGTCGGCGACCTGTCCGCTCGCCGTGCCCGCCAGGCTGACGGTCGCCACTAGGGCGGCTAGGCCCAGCGCCTCGCCGACCATCGTGAGCACCAGCCGGCCGGGTCGTGCCGACACCCCGGCCATCGCCTCGACGACGTGGGTCCACGGGCGTGCCCTCCCGCGGCTCATGCGGAGAGCCGTCCGTCGACGATCCGCACGCCGCGCGACGCGCGGGCGGCGACGCCCGGGTCGTGGGTGATCATCAGGATCGTCGTGCCCTCGGCGTGCAGCTCCTCGAAGAGCTCGAGCACCGAGGCGGCGCTGGCGGTGTCGAGGTTGCCGGTCGGCTCGTCGGCGAGCAGCAGGCTGGGGCCGGCGACCAGCGCCCGGGCGATGGCGACACGCTGCCGCTCACCGCCCGAGAGCGTCGCGGGCCGGGCCCGGCGCCGGTGCGCCAGCCCAACCCGATCGAGGAGCCGCTCGGCGCGGAGCGCGCGCTCCCGCCCGGACAGGCCGAGGTAGAGCCCGCCCAGGCTCGCGTTCTCGAGCACGGTGAGGTGGGGGAGGAGCTGGAAGGCCTGGAACACGAATCCGAGGCGTGCGGCCCGCAGCCCGGCCCGCCGGCGCTCGCCGGCGGTGGTCGTGTCGATCCCGGCCAGCCGGTAGTGACCGGCGGTCGGCGAGTCGAGGAGGCCCAGGACGTTGAGGAGGGTGGACTTGCCCGAGCCCGACGGGCCGACGATCGCGAGGAACTCGCCCTCGGTCACGGTCAGGTCGACGTCGCGCAGCACGTCGACCGGTGGGTTGCCCCCGAAGGTCCGGCCGACGCCCTCGAGCTCGACGACCGCGGGAGCACCGGCGGCGGTCACTCGCCCACCACCACGCGGTCGCCGTCGGCCAGCTCACCGTCGACGACGCGCACCTCGACGTAGCCCTCGGCGGACAGCCCGACCTCGACCCGGACCGTGCTCGTCGAGCCGTCCCGGTCCACCCGGACGACGCGCGCGGTGCCGGCGGCATCGGTGCTCAGCGCCGCGAGCGGTACGACGAGTACCTTGCCCCGCGTGCTCTCGAGCGGCACGGTCACCTTCACGTTGGCGCCCTGGAGAGCTCGCTGCTGCCGGTCGGTGAGGCCGGGCAGGCGCACCGAGGTGCGGGCGCCGGTCTCGGTGCCCGTGACCGCGCCGAGCCGGCCGCGCACCTCGGCGCCCCCGGGGACGTCAATGACCACGGGCATGCCGGCCTCCAGGACCTCCTGGTCGGCGGTGGTCAGCCCGATGGAGACGACGAGCTCGGAGCCGGAGAGGAGCATCGGGGCCCGCGGCAGCGGCTTGCCCAGCCGGGCCGGCGCACGGTCGACGCGGCGCGGCAGGCTGGGGACGTAGGTGACCTCGCTCATCGGCAGCACGACCTCGTCGGCGTCGGCCGCCGCGGCGCCGGTCGCGGCCTCCTCGCCGGCCGCACCGTCGGGTGCGGAGCCGATCGTGCCCGCGGTCGGCGCCGGGTAGCCCAGGCGTTCGTAGAGGTCGGCCACGGCCGCGCTCGTGTACGTCGTGAACTCGTCGTCCACCTCGCCGGGGTCGAGCCCGATCCGGGTCAGCGCCTGTTCGAACTGCGCGACGTCGGGGCCGACGTCGCCCGGTGCGAGGTCGCGGTACGCCGGCAGCGCGCCGGTCAGCGCGATCACGGGACGGCCGGCGACCTCGAGCACGACCTCGCCCGCGCGGACGGTCGCGCCGCGGTGCCGGGGCGCCGCGGTGACGATCGGTAGCGGCGCGGTCGTGCGGACCACGAGCGGGACCGGGTCGGAGAAGTTGGCGTCGCCCCGCACGACCACGGCCGAGGTGATCTTGCGCAGCTCGACGGCCGCGGTCACCGGACCGGTCGGCGGCGGGGCGTCGCGGCCGGTGGACGGTGCCATCGTGAGCGCCGCGGCGTACCCGAGACCCGCGCACGCCAGCGAGCCCGCCGTGATCAGCAGCAGGGAGCGGAAGCGCCTCATCCCGGACCCGGCCTCGAGGTGAGGTCGGCGGGCGAGGGATGGGAGCGCGGCGGGTCGGGCGTCGGCATGCGGCGAACGTTCGCAGCGGGGTGTGAAGAACCGGTGTCGATCCGGTCAGGATGCGCCTTCACATGTTCTTGGCATCCCGATGCCACGATGTGCCGATGGAGACGGTGCGGGCGACGGCGACGGTGCGGTGAGGTCCCCCGGGCTCCTCGGCCGCTCGATCCTGGCGTCGGTGCTGGTCGCCGCCGTCGCGAGCGTCGCCACCGCGGTGCTCACCGCCGACGCGGTGCGCTCGAGCGCGGAGCGGGAGCAGGTGCGGGTGGCCGACGTGGACCGGACCATCGTCGACCGCCTGGAGGCCTTCGGCCGCGGCGGCCCCGAGTGGGCGGGCGCGGGCGCCCTGCTCGGCGAGCTGGCCGCGTCGTCGGAGCGGCTCATCGTCGTGACCAATGTCGACGGTGCGCCGCTGGCCAGCTCGGCCGGGTCCGACCCCGGGCAGCGGGAGGTCGGGACCCAGGACCCCACCGCGGTCCTCGACCCGCTGGCCGGCATCCTCGCCGCCGCGACGGCGGCCGTGCCCGCGGCGTACGACGAGCTGGCGCTGCCGGCGCCGCTGCTCGCCGCCCGGGCGGGTGGCGGCGACCTGCGGGCCGCGCTCCGCCGCGACTACGACCTCACCGGCATCTGCCTCGACGTCGAGGCCGACGAGGGACCGTCGGGCGGCGTGCCCGGAGACGTGACGGTGCTGACCTCGTGCCGCGACCTCGCATCCACCCGAGCCGGGGCCGGCCGCGGCGGGCTCGCCGATCTGGCCCGGCTGCAGAGTGCCGTCGCGCTGGAGGAGTACCGGTGCCTGCAGCGCCGGGGAGTGACCTCGCAGCTGACCCGGCTCTTCGGCGCCGACGGCAGCGGCGCGCCCGACCTGCTCACCGTGCACGTGCCGGGCGCGGCGGACGGCGCGCGTACGTCGTCGGTGTCTCGTGCCTGGAACGACTGCGCCACGGCCGTGCTGACGCGGCACCTCCGGGCGTCGGTCGCGCCGAGCGCGGTGCTCTACGTCTCCGAGACCCGTGCGGTCGAGCGCGGCCTGGTCGACCGGGTCGGCGGGCGGCGCATCGTCCTCGCCCTGGTCGTCATCCTGGTGGTCGCGGTGGTGGCCAGCCTGGTCGCCTCGCGCCGCGTGCTGCGGCCGGTGCGCCGGCTCACCGAGGCCACCCAGCAGATGGCGGCGGGGGAGCTGGCCACCCGGGTGCCCGTCACGGGCCACGACGAGGTGGCGCGGCTGGGTCGGTCCTTCAACGAGATGGCGCAGGCCCTCGGGGAGGCCGACGACCAGCGGCGCCGGATGGTGAGCGACGTGGCGCACGAGCTGCGGACGCCGCTCTCCAACCTCCGCGGCTACCTCGAGGCGGGGCACGACGGCGTCCTCGAGCGCGACGACGCCTGGACCGGATCGCTGCTCGAGGAGGTGGCGCTGTTGCAGCATGTCGTCGACGACCTCGGCGTGCTCGCCCAGGCCGACGCCGGCCGCCTCGCCCTGCACCCGGTCGACGGCGACGTCGCCGCGACCGTCGACACCGCCCTGCTCGCGATGCGGGGCGCCGCGGAGTCGCGGTCGGTGACGCTCGCCCGGACCGGACTCGCGTCGGCGCCGGCCCCGCACGACCCGCTGCGACTGCGGCAGGTCGTCGCCAACCTGGTCTCGAACGCCGTGCGGCACTCACCCGAGGGCGCCACGGTGACGGTGGACCTGCGGGCAGACGCCGGACCCGACGACCGACCCGGCGTGGTGGTCGAGGTCGCCGACCGCGGCGCGGGCATTGCGGCGAAGCACCTGCCGCACGTCTTCGAGCGCTTCTTCCGCGCCGACCCCTCGCGTACCCGGGAGACCGGGGGGAGCGGCCTCGGCCTCGCGATCGTCGAGCAGCTCGTCGGCGCCCACGGCGGGGCCGTGACCGCCGGACAGCGGGCCGGCGGGGGCGCCGTGTTCACGGTCTGGCTCCCCGCCGGCCGGTCCCAGGACTGAGAGCCGGGGCCGCTGCGCCGCCTATTCCTGGTCGGCGACCGCGGCGGCCATCGCGGTGCGGAACGCCTCGAGCTCCTCGAGGTTGTCGCGCACGAACCGCTCCTCGGTGTCCAGCTTCACCGCCCGGAAGGTCCGTCGCCAGTCCCGCAGGCAGGCCTCGTCGGCGACGGCCAGGTCGACCTCGGCGGTGCGGAGGGCGGCCAGGCGGGTCGGATCGGCGTCCGCCATCCCCGACAGGTCGGGGCCGAGCAGCTTCCGGGCGTCGTCGCGGGCGCGGGCCCGGGGCTGGTCGAGCTCGGTGAACCCGCGGTGCCCGGCGGCGGCCAGGCAGCTCGACCAGGACGACGTCGCGGCCTCGACCCGCGGGTCCGCCAGCTGCTCGTCGCGGAGATCGCCGACCCGCTTCAGCAGGCTCGCGAAGCTGTCGCGCACCCGCTGGGCGCGCTTCTCGGCACTCCGGCGCTCGTCAGCGGTGGGCTCGCCGGCGTCCGCGCGGCCGACGCAGGACGTCTCCGTGTTCGACATCGCGGTGCCCGCCAGGTAGCCACGGTCGTCCAGGGTGTTGACGTCGCCGTAGAGCGCCTGGTGGTAGGCGACCCGCTCCGCGACGCTCATCCGCGCGACGATCGCCTCGTTGGGGTCGCGCTGCTCCTCACGGTCCGCCGGCGGCTCGGTGCTGATGCCGTAGCCGAACCGCGCCGCGAACTCGTCGGGCGGCAGGTCGGGGAAGCTGCCTCCGGTCACGTCCAGCGTCATGGAGCCGTCCGGCAGCAGCGTCGCGTCGACGTCGGGCACGAACGGCACGTACTCGAACCCCTCGGCGGCCATGCACCGCGCGATCTCCTCCTCGAACTCGAGGTACTCGGCGTCGTCGGTGCTCAGCGCGGCTCCCGCGCCGACCCCGATGTAGTCGTCGAGCGGGCCGACCGGCAGGCCGCCGTCGTCCGACCCGTCGTCGGAGTCGTCCGACCCGGTCTCCGGCGTACCGGACGCGGCGGCCGGGGAGGGGTCGGGATCGTCGGCTCCGGAGGAGCAGGCCGAGAGGCCGAGGAGCAGGGCGAGGACCGCCGCGGCGGCGGCCGGGTGCAGGAGTTGTCGACGCATGGCGCGACGGTCGCAGCGCCTCGTGAAGACGCCGTCAAGAACCGGTGTGGGTGCGCACCCGTTCGTTCTTCACAGGTTCTTGGCAGCCGGCTGCCAGGATGACGCGGTGAGCGCACGGATCCTGGTGGCGGACGACGACCGCAAGCTCGCCGCACTCGTCCGGACCTACCTCGAGCGGGCCGGGCACTCGGTGGTCGTCGTTCCCGACGGCCGGGCCGCGCTCGTCGAGTGCCGGCGTCGGCAGCCGGACCTCGCCGTCCTCGACATCATGATGCCGCTGCTCGACGGTCACGACGTGTGCCACCTCCTCCGCTCCGAGGGTGACGTGCCGATCATCTTCCTCACCGCGCGCGCGACCGAGGACGACCTCGTGCAGGGCCTCCAGCTGGGCGCGGACGACTACGTCACCAAGCCCTTCAGCCCCCGCGAGCTGGTGGCCCGGGTCGAGGCGGTGCTGCGGCGCAGCCGCCCCGAGCCCGGTGACGCGGTCACCCGGGCCGGCTCGCTCGTCCTCGACGAGGAGCGCCACGAGGTGCGGCTCGGCGGGCGCCTGGTGCCGTGCACGCCGGCCGAGTTCCGGATCCTGCGCGAGCTGGTCACCCACCCCGGGCGGGTCTTCTCCCGGCAGCGGCTCCTCGAGGCGGCGTTCGGCTTCGACCACGACGCGCTCGAGCGGACCGTGGACGTGCACGTGATGAACCTGCGCCGCAAGCTCGAGCCGGACCCGACCGACCCGCGACACCTGGTCACCGTCTACGGCGTCGGCTACAAGTACGTCGCCGACGACGCTGCTCCTTGAGGTCGGACCGCCGTCGGCCGAGGTCAGATGCCGGGACCGAGCACCGAGGCGAGTGAGCCGCGGGAGCTGATGCCGAGCTTGCGGTAGACGTGCGAGAGGTGCCACTCGACGGCCTTGACCGTGACCACGAGCTGGTTGGCGATCTCGCGGTTGGTCAGCCCGGTGACCGCGAGTCGGGCGACGCGCTGCTCCGCCGCGGTCAGCGACGCGAGGGTCTCGCCGGCCACCGGCTGCGGCTGCTCGCCCAGGCGGCCCAGCAGGCGGCGGATCCGGCCGAGCAGCGGCCAGAGGTTCTCGCTCCCGGCGTATCGCTCGGCGCGGCGCAGCAGCGCGAGGACCTCGCCTCCGCGCTCGGGGCCGGCGAGCAGCAGCAGCCCGGCGAGGTCGGTCTCGATCTGGGCGGTGAGCCGCGCGCTCGGCACCCCGTCGAGCTCGTCGAGCGCCTGGCGCAGCAGCGAGGCGCGGTCGGTACGGGCGTCGACGGTGGCGAGGGTGCGCAGGCCGAGGGCGATCGGGTACGCCGCGCCGCTCACGCCGGCCAGGGTGAGGTGCTCGCGGGCCAGCGCGGTGCCCTCCACCCGGTGGCCGAGGCGGACCGCGGTCAGCGCGGCCGCCGTGCGCCAGGGCAGCACGTCCGGGTCGTCCTCGCCCGGACGCAGCAACCGGGGGACCCGGGCGAAGTGGTGGGCCGCCAGCTCGATCTCGTTGACCGCGGCGCACAGCTCGCCGCGCCCGTAGTGGGCGGTGGCGCCGACCAGGCCGGCGTGGTCGAGGTGGACGCCGAGCCGCTCGCCCGCGACCCGCGCCTCGGTCAGCTCGCCGCGGGCCAGCCGGCAGTCGATCAGCGCCGTCAGCAGGGCCGCGCGCTGGGGGACGTCGAGGGCGTCGGTCGCGGCGGCCCGGTCCAGGTAGCCGACCGCGGCGCCGATGGCGCCGGCGCGGGTGTTCACGAGGCCGCGCTCGAGCAGCTCCAGCGGATCCTCGACCGCACCGGCCTTCCTCGTCGCCGCGTCGGAGGCAGGGGTAACCGAGGCCGCGGGCATGCGGGAGAGCCTAGGAAGACCCGCCGCGCTCCGGGGCGGAATCGGGTAAAGGATCGTGGCGGTCCAGTCAGGTCCGGCCCGGCCGGCGGCCCAGGAAGGCGAGCAGCCGGGCGTCGGCCGGAGCGTCGGCGGGCGCCGGCAGCGCCGGGGCGAACCGGATGCCGCGGTCCGCCCGGGTCACCGCGGCCCGCGCGATCGGGAGCAGCGACTCAGCGAGATCGACCGGGATCGGGGCGTCCTCGCCGACCGCGCGGCCGACGTCCCAGCCGTGGGTGGTGACCTCCAGCGCCGCCGTGGCGACCAGCAGCGGGCTGACCAGGTCGTGGCGGCCGGTCGCGGCCTCGATCACGACGTCGCCGGGCGAGGGTCGCGACCAGGCGCCCAACAGCGCGGTCGCCTTGGCCCGGATCGTCGGGACCGGGCCCGCGGCCGACCGGGACCGGTGCACGTCGACCGAGCCGCCCGCCGCCTCGGTGAAGGCGTCGAGGGCGTCCTCCATGTGCGCGAGCAGGTCGGCGAGCCGCCAGCACGCGCACGGCGTACGTCGGTCGAGGAGGTCGTCGCGGACTCCGGCGAGTCGACCGCAGGTGTAGGCGAGGGACCGGTCGAGCAGCTCGACGGACCCGCCGAGCGTCACGCTCACGGCCAGGGTCACCGAGGGTTCGGGGCCGGTGCGTGGTCGGCGGGCAGCCGGGTCGGCAGCCCGAACCTCTCGAACAGCGCCTGGTCGAAGAACGCGGTCACGTGCCGCACCCGGTCGCCGTCGAGCTCGAGCACCTGCAGCTGGAACGGCGTGAAGTCGCCCTGCGGGGTGCGCATGTACAGGCCGTAGGCGGGCTGCCCGTTGGCCTGCGTCGGCAGCATCGGCATGTCGTTGGCGCCGCCGGGGCACTCGTTGCCGATCAGCCAGCCGATGTTCACGGGCCCGCGGAACCAGCTCGTGAACGGCGGCATGTCCCAGGTCGCCTCCGCGGTCAGCATGCTGACGATCGCGTCGACGTCCTTGCGCCAGAAGGCGTCGACGTAGCGCTCCAGCAGCTGCTCCTGGGCGGGGGTGAGCTCGTTGCAGACGGTGTCCTCGGTCAGCCCGCGCTCGGCGAGCTGGGCATGGGCCCGCTGGAGCGCGGAGTTGACCGCCGCGGTCGAGGTGTCGAGCGCCGCGGCGACCTCGGCGGCGCTCCACCGCAGCACGTCGCGCAGGATCAGCACGGCGCGCTGCCGGGCGGGGAGGTGCTGCAGCGCGGCGACGAAGGCCAGCCGGATCGAGTCGCGCTCGGCGACCACCACGGCGGCGTCGGGCACCGGCTCGAGCCAGGTGATCTCGTGGTCGCTCTCGAGCGCGTCGCCGGCCATCGCCTCGGGCGTACCCAGTCCGGCGGGCAGCGGCCGGCGCGGCTTGTTCTCGAGGTTGGTCAGGCACACGTTGGTCGCGATCCGGTAGAGCCAGGTGCGCACCGAGGAGCGGCCCTCGAACTTCCCCGCGGCCTTCCACGCCCGCAGGAACGTCTCCTGCACGAGGTCCTCGGCCTCCTGGACCGAGCCGGACATCCGGTAGCAGTGCGCGAGCAGCTCACGTTGGTAGCGCTGCGTCAGCGTCGGGAAGTCGTCGAGCTCGGCCCCGGGATCGTTGTCAGGTGTCGTCATGACCGCTCCAGTCTGCATGGTGGTACCGACAGCCGTCGACGCCGAATTTCATCGGACCAGCGCGAGCGCCCTCTCCGCCGCGGGCTCGGCGAGCGCGCGGTCGGCCGGGACCAGCCCGACCCGGGTGCGCCGGTCGAGCAGGTCGTCGACGTCGGCGGCGCCCTCGTGGGTGACCCCGAAGACCAGCTCGGCGAGCGTCACCGGCACGCCGTCCGCCACGGGCGCGAGCAGCTCGTCGTCGGCGAGCCCGGTGACCTCGCGGGCGTTGTCGAGCACCAGCCGGGCGTCGGTGCCGAAGCGCCGGACCAGCCGCGCGGGTTCCTCGAGGTCGGCGAGCGCGGCGCGGGGCGCGGCGCCCAGCAGCGGCAGCGCGGCGGTGCGGCACGGCCCGGCGGGCAGCCCGGCACGGGCGACCGCGGCGTCGACGGCGTCCTCGGCCATCCGGCGGTACGTCGTGAGCTTGCCGCCCACGATCGTGACGACGCCGGTGCTGCTGGTCAGCACCGCGTGGCGGCGGGACAGGTCGGCGGTCGAGCCGGAGCCCCCGCCGTGGTCGGTGTCGAGCAGCGGCCGGAGCCCGGCGTACGCCCCGACCACGTCGGAGCGGTGCAGCTGCCGGGAGAACGCCGCGGACACGACGTCGAGCAGGAACCCGATCTCGGGCTCGGTCGGCTCCGGGACGTCGGGCACCACGCCCTCGACCGGCTCGTCGGTGAGGCCGGCGTACACCGTGCCGTCGGGCTGCGGCAGCACCATCACGAACCGGTTGCTCTCGCCGGGCACCGGGCAGAACACGGAGATCTCCAGGCCGGGCAGCGTCTCGCGGCGCAGCACCAGGTGGGTGCCCCGGCTGGGCCGCAGGGTGATGCCGTCGACGAGGGTGTCGGCCCAGACGCCGGTCGCGTTCACGACGGCCCGGGCGGTGACGGCGGTGGTCGTCCCCGTGAGTTCGTCGCGCAGCTCGACGCCGGTGCCGGTGGCCGACAGCACCCGGGCGCGGGTGCGCACGTGGGCGCCGTACGCCGCGGCCGTGCGGGCGACGGTGACGACCAGCCGGGCGTCGTCCTCGAGCTGCCCGTCCCAGCCGAGCATCGCGCCGCGCAGGCCGGCCGGGCGCAGCGCCGGCACCAGTCGGAGCGTCTCGGTGACCGAGAGGTGCCGCGGCCGCGGGAGGGTCGCGGCGTCGGTGTGCGCGCCGCGGCGCAGCAGGTCGCCGGCGAGCAGCCCGCTGCGGGTGACGAGTGTCTGGAGGCGGCTCACGCTGGAGGAGAGCGGCACCAGCATCGGCATCGGCCGGGTCAGGTGCGGGGCGGTGACCTCCATCAGGACACCGCGCTCAACCGCGCTCTCGTGGGCGACGCCGAGCTGGCCCTTCGCGAGGTAGCGGAGCCCGCCGTGGACCATCTTCGACGACCAGCGGGAGGTGCCGAAGGCGAGGTCGTGGGCGTCCACGGCGAGCACGCTCAGCCCGCGGGTGACCGCGTCGAGGGCGACACCGGCGCCGGTGATGCCCAGGCCGACGACCACGACGTCGACGTCGGTCGGTGCGTCGGTGAGACCGGGGGTGATCCGGGTGGGGTTCACGGCTGCAGGCTCCGGGTCAGCGCGAGCGCGAGCTCGGCGTCGAGCTCCTCGCCCGCGACCCGGTCGTCGACCATCGTGTGCGCCGAGAGCACGAAGCCGTGGGCGGCGAGCAGCATCGCCCGGGCCATCGCATCGGGGTTGCCCGCACGGACGGTGCCCTCGGCCTGGCCGTCGCGGATCGCCCGGACGGTCAGTTCCAGGATGCCGTCCTGTGACCGACCGCGACGGGAGAGCAGGTAGGGCAGCAGCAGCTCGGGGTCGAGCTCGACGATGCGGACGAAGAGCTCGTTCTCGCGCAGCCGCTGGATCGTGGTGACGATGTCGCCGACCAGTCGCTCCACGGTCGGGGCGTCGGCGTCCTCCTCCGCGAGACTCTCCGCGACCACCGTGCCCCACTCGCGGGTCATCAGGTCGGCGAGCAGCTGGGGCATGTCGGCCCAGGTGCGGTAGATCGTCATCCGCGAGACCCCCGCCCGGCGGGCGACCTCGGTGAGCGTCGTCCGCCGCCAGCCGACGTCGAGGATGCAGTCGCGCGCGGCGTCGAGGTAGGCGTCGCGACCTTCGGGAGCACGTGCCTCGTTGTGACGAAGTGACGACATATGTCACAGTGTAACGCGTGAACGCCGAGATGCATCCGTCCCGCTGGGGCGACCCGGCCCGCGCGGCCGCCCTGCCCGAGGCCACCCGCGGCCTGGTCGAGATGGTCTTCGGGCTCGATGACCGCCCGGCCGTCGCCGAGCCGAAGCCGCCGCCGTCCGCGCTGGGCCGCGCCGTGATCGACCGGTTGGCCGCGGTGGTCGGCGCGGACGACGTCCGCGTCGATGACGAGACCCGCCGGCTGCGCACCCGCGGCAAGTCCACGCCCGACCTGCTCCGGGCGCGGTCCGGCGACCTGAGCGACGCGCCCGACGTCGTCGTCCGCCCCGGCACGCACGACGAGGTCGCGGCGGTGCTGGCACTCGCGGTGGAGGAACACCTGGCGGTGGTGCCGTTCGGGGGCGGTACGTCGGTGACCGGCGGCCTGGCCGCCCGGCGCGCGGGGTACGCCGGCGTGGTCAGCCTCGACCTGGTGCGGATGAAGCGGCTGCTCGCCGTCGACCACACCTCGATGACCGCCACCCTCGAGCCCGGCCTGCGCGGTCCCGAGGCGGAGGCGCTGCTCGCGGCCGAGGGGCTGACGCTCGGCCACTACCCGCAGTCGTGGGAGTACGCCTCGATCGGCGGCTTCGCCGCCACCCGCTCCAGCGGCCAGTCGAGCGCCGGCTACGGCCGCTTCGACGCCCTGGTCGTCGGGCTGCGGGTCGCCACGCCGCGCGGGTCGCTCGAGCTGGGCAGCGCCCCCGCGAACGCCGCCGGACCCGACCTGCGCCAGCTCTTCCTCGGCTCGGAGGGCGCCTTCGGCGTGCTCACCGCCGTGACCGTCCGGGTGCGCCGGCTCCCGGCACAGAAGACCTACGAGGGCTGGCGGTGGCCGTCGTTCGCCGACGGCGCGGCGGCGATGCGCACGCTCGCCCAGTCGGGGCTGCTGCCCACCGTGCTCCGGCTCTCCGACGAGTCCGAGACCGCGATCAACCTCGCCGACCCGGCCGCGATCGGCGGCGACGGCGCCACCGGGTGCGTGATGATCACCGGCTTCGAGGGCGAGCCCGACGCGGTCGCCGCCAAGCGGTCGGCCGTCTCCGCTGTGCTGACCGGCCTGGGCGGCACCCCGCTCGGCGCGGACGTGGGAGAGAAGTGGGCGCACGGGCGCTTCGACGCGCCGTACCTGCGCGACGCGATGCTCGACGTCGGCGTGCTGGTGGAGACGCTGGAGACCGCGACGTTCTGGTCGAACCTGGACCGGCTGTACGCCGACGTGAAGGCCGCGCTGACCGCGTCGCTCGGCGACCCGTCGATCGTGCTCTGCCACATCTCGCACGTCTACGAGACCGGGTGCTCGCTCTACTTCACGGTGGCCGCGAAGGAGTCGGCGGACCCGCTCGTGCAGTGGGACGCCGCGAAGCGAGCGGCGAGCGATGCGATGATCGCGGCCGGCGCGACGATCACCCATCACCACGCGATCGGCACCGACCACAAGCCGTGGCTCGCGCAGGAGATCGGGCCGCTCGGCGTCTCCGTGCTGCGCGCGGTCAAGGCCGACCTCGACCCGACCGGCATCCTCAACCCGGGTGTCCTGATCCCATGACCTCCCACGGGGACGGCAGGGCGTTCGCCTTCCTGGTCAACCCGTCCTCCGGCGGCGGAGCGGCGCCGGATGCGGTGGTGCCGGTCGCGCGCCTCCTGCGCGAGGCCGGCGCGGTCGTCGACGTCACCTACTCGCCCGGGCCCCAGGCGATGACGCGGCTCGTGGACGAGGCCGTGGCCCGCGGCGACGTGGTGGTCTCGGTCGGCGGCGACGGCATGCTCTCCTCGCTCGCCGGGCTGGTCGCCGGTCGCGACGCCACGCTCGCGATGGTGCCGGCCGGGCGCGGCAACGACTTCGCCCGGATGCTCGGCCTGCCCGACGACCCCGCCGCACTGGCCCGGGTGCTGCTCGAGGGTGAGGTGCGCCGCGTCGACCTGCTGGCCGTCTCCGGCCTCGGCGCGCAGCGACGGATGGTTGCCGGCTCGATCTACGCCGGCGTCGATGCCCGCGCCGCCGCGATCGCCGACCGGGCGACCTGGCTCCCGCGCTCGATGCAGTACCCCTACGCCGCCCTCCGCGCCCTCGCGGCCTACCGGCCCGGCCGCTACCGGGTCGCGGTCGACGGCATTCCGCACGAGTACGCCGCGGCCACGGTCGTGGTCGCGAACTCCGCCTACTACGGCAAGGGCATGCAGATCGCCCCGCCCGCCTCGATCGAGGACGGCGTGCTCGACGTGATCGTCATCGAGGCCGCCTCGCGGCTCGCGCTGATGCGCTCGCTGCCGAAGGTGTACGACGGCCGGCACGTCGCGCTCCCCGAGGTCACCGTGCTCACCGGCAAGCGGGTCGAGCTCAGCGGCACGCTCCGCGGATCCGCGGGCGGCCCGATCCCCGTCGGCGGCGACGGCGAGCCCCTCGGCCTGCTCCCCGCCTCCCTCGCCGACCCGGCCGTCGTCGAGGTCGTCCCCGGGGCGCTGTCGGTCATCTGCTGACGGTGGTTTCGAGGCTCGGCGCTGGCGCGCCTCGCACCTCAACCACCGGCGCCGGTGGTTGAGGTGCGAAGGCCGTCAAGGCCTGAGCCTCGAAACCACCGCGTCAGGCGAACGCCCACACGAGCAGCTCGGTCGGGACCGCGGCGGTGACGCTGACTCCTGAGGCGTCGGTGATCCGGAAGGCGTCGCCGTCCGCGAGCGGCTCGGCCAGCGACGACCGGGCGAGCGCGCCGCCCGCGACGTACGCGTGCAGCAGGGGAGCGTCGGGGAGGGCGACGGTGTCGCCGGCGTTCAGCCGGGCGACGGAGAAGGTCGCGTCGCCGAGCCGCGCCACCTCGGTCAGGCGGCCGGAGGAGAGCGAGACCGGCGTGATGGAGTACGCCGGCGGCGTACCGGTGTCCTCCGGGGTCAGCCACGCCTGCACGAAGCGGGTCGGGCCGCCGGGTCCGGCGATCTCGGAGTGGGTCACCCCGGAGCCGGCCGACAGCACCTGCACCTCGCCGGGGCGCACGACCCCGGCGTGGCCGGAGGAGTCGTGGTGGTGCAGCTCGCCGCTCAGCACCCAGGTCACGATGTCGACGTCGCGGTGCGGGTGGTCGGCGAAGCCGGATCCGTGCCCCAGCAGGTGGTCGTCGTGGCAGACCAGCCGACCGAAGCGCACGTTGTCCGGGTCGTAGTGGGTGCCGAACGAGAACGAGTGGCGCGTGAGGAGTCCCTCATCCCGGGTAAGGAAGCGGTCGGTTCCACGGCGGATCTCGACGCTCACAGGCATCATTGTGCCGTGTCCGACCCCCGCCCGCTCAGCGGACTGCCCCAGCTGCCCCCCGGCTTCCGATTCGGTACCAGCACGGCGTCCTTCCAGATCGAGGGCGCCGCCACCGAGGGCGGCAAGGGCCCCAGCATCTGGGACACCTTCTGCGCCGAGCCCGGGCGGATCAAGGACGGGTCGAGCGGTGCGGTGACCTGTGACCACTACCACCGGTACGCCGAGGACGTCGCGCTGATGAGACGACTCGGCGTGGGCGGCTACCGGCTGTCGGTGTCGTGGCCGCGCATCCAGCCGACCGGCTCCGGCGCCCCCAACCCGGAGGGCCTAGGCTTCTACGACCGGCTGATCGACGAGCTGCTCGCGAACGACGTACAGCCGATGGTCACGCTCTACCACTGGGACCTGCCGCAGGCGCTCGAGGACGACGGCGGCTGGCTCAACCGCGCGACCGTCGACCGGTTCGCGGAGTACGCCGCGATCCTCGGCGAGCGGTTCGCCGACCGGGTCGAGCACTGGATCCCGGTCAACGAGCCCAACGTGGTGATGATGATGGGCTACGCGACCGGCATGCACGCGCCGGGTCGCACGTTGATGTTCGACTCGATGCCGGTCGCCCACCACCTCCTGCTCGGCCACGGCCGGGCGGCGATCGCGCTCCGCGAGGCGGGCGCGACCAGCGTCGGCTGCGCCAACAACCACGCCCCGATGTGGCCGGCCAGCGACGACGCGGCCGACGTCGGGGCGTCCAAGCTCTTCGACGCCCTGTGGAACGGCATGTTCAGCGAGCCGATGCTCCTGGGGCGGTACCCCGCCGACCTCGCGCCGCTCTTCGAGGGCATCGCCCGCGACGGCGACCTGGCGGTGATCCGCCAGCCGCTCGACTTCTACGGGCTCAACTACTACAACCCCTTCAAGATCGGCGCCGCCGGCGCGGACGCCGAGATGCCGTTCGAGTTCCGCGAGCTGCTCGGCTACCCGGTCACCGACTTCGGCTGGCCGGTGGTCCCCGACGCGCTGCGCGAGTGGCTGATCCTGATGCGCGCCCGCTACCGCGCCGCGCTCCCGCCGATCTACATCACCGAGTCCGGCTGTGCCTACAACATGGGGCCGGACGAGGCCGGTGCCGTCGACGACCAGCCGCGCATCGACTACCTCGACGCCCACCTGCGCGCGGTCGCCACGGCCGTGCAGCGCGGCGTCGACGTACGCGGCTACTACACCTGGTCGCTGATGGACAACTTCGAGTGGTCCGAGGGATTCACCCAGCGCTTCGGCCTGGTGCACGTCGACTACGACACCCTGAAGCGCACCCCGAAGCGGTCGTTCGACTGGTACGCCGACGTGATCGCCGCGCAGGGCAGGTCGGTCGGCTGAGCCCGGACCTCTCGGGCAGCTCTGGCACTTCTCGGGTGTTGCGGACCCCCAGCTGTGCAGGGATACCCGGTGAACCGGGTATCCCTGCGGCTCAAGGCCTCACGCCAAGGGCCAACCGATCGACGATCTGCTCCAGCCGCTCGGGGGTGGTGGCGATGTTGACGCGCACGTGGCCCTCGAGGTCCGGCTGGTAGTCGTGCCCCGGGGCGACCCGTACGCCGTGGGCGAGGGCGGCCGCGGCCGGGTCGGCCACGGCGTACCCGCGCAGGTCGAGCCAGGCGAGGTAGGTCGCCTGCAGTGGCCGCATCCGCGCCTTGGGCAGCCGATCCGCGACCAGCTCGGTGAGCAGCTCGCGCTGCGCGGAGAGCCGCTGCCGCAGGGCGGCGAGCCAGTCGTCGCAGTCGCGCCAGGCCGCGGTGCCCGCGATCACGCCGAGGATCGACCAGGTGTTCTGAGCCGGGATCGGCACCGCCGCCAGCCGCTCGCGGTCGGCCGGGTCGGGGAGCACCAGCTGCGCGCCGTGGGTCGCGGGCATGTTGAACGTCTTGGACGGGCTGGTGACGACGATCGCGCGCTCGTCGACGGCGAGGTACGGCGTGAAGGTCGCGCCCGGCAGCACCAGCGGGGCGTGGATCTCGTCGGACACGACGCGCGCGTCGTACTCGCGGGCCAGCGCCGCGACCGCGGCCAGCTCCTCGCGCGAGGGCACCTGGCCCAGCGGGTTGTGCGGGTTGCACAGCAGCAGCGTGCGCGCGCCCGACGCGAACGCGCGGGACACGGCGGCCAGGTCGAGGACCGCTTCGTCGCTGTCGGGATCGAGGGTGACCGGCACGACCTCGCGGCCGGTGACCTCGACGACGTCGCGGAAGGGCGGGTAGCACGGCAGCGGCACCACGACCGGCCCCGGTGGGCAGAGCACCTCGAGTGCGAGCCGGATGCCGCTCATCACGCCCCCGGTCGGCACCGACGCCTCCGGCGCCACCTCCCAGCCCCAGTGTCGGGCCGCGAAGCCGGCGTACGCCGCGCCCAGGTCGTCGCCGTGCGGCGGATAGCCCAGGGCACCGCGGCGGACGGCGTCGACCAGCGCCTCGGTGATCGGCTCGGCCTGCCGATAGTCCATCTCGGCCACCCAGGCGGGGACCACCCCGGGGGTCTCCCACTTCAGCGGCAGCGCGGCCCGAGCCTCCTCGTCGGTGAGATCGTGGATCACCCGAGGCAACCTACCCTTGCCGCCATGAGGCTCCTGGTCGGGTGCGTGGCGGTGCTCGCGCTCGCCGGCTGCACGGGCGGGTCCGAGTCGCCGCCGGTCGACCGGGCCATCACCGACGTGCCGTCGCCGACGCCCTCGCCCGCGGAGAGCGTCGAGCCCACCACCCGGCCGCTCGTGCTCGCGCTCAACGCACGCCGGCCGGCGCTCGATCTCACCGTGGGCCAGGCGCGCCGCGTCGAGCGCGGCGAGATCACCGACTGGCGCCGGCTCGGCGGGCCCCCGGGACCGCTGCGCACCACCGACCGCACCGACGGGCTGCGGCACCTGCCGATGGACACGATCGCGGTCGTCGTCGCCGACGCGGTCGGCCCGGCGGTGCGGGTCGCCACGGTGGGGGGCGTCGACCCGCTGCGCGACCCCGCGGCGTACCCGCTCCAGGTCGCCGGACCCGCCCCGGCCGAGGTCACCACGCTGACCGTGGTCGGCGACATCATGCTGGGGCGCGGGGTGGCCGGTAGCCCCCTCGCGCCGATGAGCGAGCGCCTCGCCGCCGCCGACATCACCGTCGGCAACCTCGAGAGCACGCTCGCGGAGCTCGGCCCGCCGCGGCAGGACCCGGTCACCGACTCCTTCTCGGCCGCGCCGTCGGTGCGGCGCGACCTGCGGGCCGCGGGCTTCGACGCGCTCGACCTGGCCAACAACCACACCGGTGACTTCGGCGACGCGTCGCTGGTGCGCACGGTCGGCCTGTTGCGCGCGGGCGGGCTGCCGACGTTCGGCGCCGGCCGCGACCTCGCGCAGGCCCGGCAGCCGGCGGTGGTGGAGCGCGACGGCGTCCGGTTCGGCTTCCTCGGTTTCAACGCGATCGGCGAGACGGCCGAGGCCGGCCCCGGTCGCCCGGGGGCGAACGCCGTGAGCATGCCGCCGCGCACCGGCCCGCTCGACCGGGCCGAGCTCGACCGCGTGCTCGGCGACGTACGCCGGCTCGCGCGGCGGGTCGACGTCGTCGTGGTGCTGCCGCACTGGGGCACGCAGTACACCCATCGGCCCGAGCCGGTGCAGCACCAGGTCGCCCGTGAGCTCGCGCGGGCCGGCGCCGACCTGGTGGCCGGCGGTCACCCGCACTGGGTGCAGGGCGCCGAGCAGGTCGGGGACACCCTCGTGGTGCACTCGCTGGGCAACTTCGTCTTCGACATGGACTTCATGACCCAGACCATGGAGGGGCTGGTGCTCGAGGCGGTGTTCTGGGGCGACCGGCTGATGGCGGCCGACTTCGTGCCGTATCGGATGGACCGCGCCTTCGCGCCGCGCGTCGTGCCGGCGGCGTCGGCCGGCAGCATCCTCGAGCCGTTCTGGGAGCTCAGCCAGCTGGCGGCGCCGCGCTGAGCCAGGCGAGGAGCAGCCGGCCCACCCGGCGCAGCTGAGCGGGCTCGACGAAGTGCGGCAGGTCCTGGGCGGAGTGGTAGCCGGCGTACGGCGTGCTGCCGATCCGCGCCGCGAGGAACCCGGCGTCGGCGAACGACTCGTGGTCGCTCGCCGAGTCCGTCTCCACGATCGTCGGGATGCCCTCCTGCTCGGCGACCCGCGCCAGCCGGTCGCGCAGCGCGGCCGGCGTGCCCGCCACCGACGACAGCGGCACCACGGAGCCGACGCCGACCCGGTCGAGGGAGACCATGCCGCGCAGCAGCCGGCCCCGGTCGGGAGTCAGCGCCGCGACGTACCGCTTGGACCCGAAGTGGTGCAGCTCGCCCGGCCCGCGGGGCTCCTCGCCGCCGAACGCCACCAGCACCACCTGACCGCGACCCCCCAGCACCCGTGCGACCTCGAGCAGCACCGCGACGCCCGAGGCGTTGTCCTCCGCGCCCGGCGCGACCGCGACCGTGTCGAGGTGCGCGCCGACCACGACGTACGGCGCGGACGGGTCGAAGTCGGCCGGGGTCGCGATCACGTTGCTCGAGCGTCCCTTGCGTACCGGTACGCCCCACGAGTCACCGGCTGGCAGGGGAAACGAGGGGCGACGCACGGCGTACCCGTGCCGCGCGAACTCGTCGGCGACCCAGTCCGCGGCCTCGCGGAACGCCGGACCGGTCGCCAGCCGCGGCCCGATCTCGACCGCCAGGTGGCGGACCGTGCGCATCGCGCGGGTGGCCTCGAAGCGGGCGGGTCGCGTCGGGGTGGACTCCGGGGGTGTCGGCGCGCTCGACGTGGCCGCGGGGGTCGTCACCTCGGGCTGCTTCGGGTCGCCGACGGGCCTGTCCGTGCACCCGGCGGCGAGCCCCGTGAGTGTGATGCAGGCGACTGAGGCGACCAGCCTTCGAGCCATGCGGAGACGATAGCCGGGCCGGCACCCTACGATTCGGGCATGCTCGTACGTCGCACCCTGGCCGCTGCCGCCGTGATCCCGCTCGTCCTCGCCGCCGCCGCGTGTGCCCCGGAGTCCGACGGCGACTCCTCGTCGGCGGCCGACCCGAGCGACACGAGCAGCCCCAGCGCCCAGGCCTGCGCGATCGACTCGCTGCCGCTGAAGACGGCCGGCCAGCTCACGATCGGCACCGACTCGCCGGCGTACGACCCGTGGTTCGCCAACAACGACCCGAGCAACGGCGAGGGCTTCGAGTCGGCGGTCGCGTACGCCGTCGCCGAGCAGCTCGGCTTCAGCGAGGACCAGGTCACCTGGGTCAAGGTCCCCTTCAACACGTCCTACGCCCCGGGCGCGAAGAAGTTCGACTTCGACATCAACCAGGTCTCGATCACGCCGGAGCGCGCCCAGGTGGTCGACTTCTCCGACGGCTACTACCAGGCCGCCCAGGCCGTGATCGCGCTCAAGGGCACCGCCGGCGCCGAGGCGGCCAGCCTCGACGACCTCGAGGACCTGCGCCTGGGGGCGCAGACCGGCACCACGTCGCTGACCGCGATCCGCGACATCATCGAGCCCGAAACGGACCCGCTGGTCTTCGAGGACACCAACGCGGCCAAGCAGGCGCTGCAGAACGACCAGGTCGACGCGATCCTGGCCGACCTGCCGACGGCGTTCTACATCTCGGCCGTGGAGATCCCGAAGAGCGTGATCGTCGGGCAGTTCCAGCCGGAGACCGGCGAGCAGGAGGAGTTCGGGATGCTCTTCGAGAAGGGCAGCGAGCTGGTCCCCTGCGTCAACGAGGCGCTGTCCGCCCTGCGTGAGGACGGCACGCTCGACCAGATCGAGCAGCAGTGGCTCTCCGACACCGTGGGCGTGCCCGAGCTCCAGTGAGCGAGTGGTCACCGAGCCCACGTGAGCTCGAGCGGCGCGGGATCCGCCGGTCCCTGAGGACGCGGTCGATCCTGGTCGCCACGCTCGCGATGATCGCGGTGTTCGCGCTGCTGGTCATCGGCCTGGTCAGCTCGCCCGGCTGGGATCGGGTGCAGGACACCTTCTTCAACTGGCACCACGCCCGGGAGTCGTTCCCCGACATCTGGGACTACTTCTGGGTCAACGTCAAGATCTTCCTGATCGCCGAGCCGCTGATCCTGGTGGTCGGTCTCGCGGTCGCGCTGGCCCGGCAGGCCCGCGCCGCGATCCTCACGCCCCTGCGGGTGCTCGCCGTCGCCTACACCGACGTGCTGCGCGGCATCCCGACCGTGCTGCTGATCCTGCTGATGGGCTTCGGGGTGCCGGCGCTGCAGCTGCAGGGCGTGACCAACAGCGCGCTGGTCTGGGCGACGGTCGCGCTGGTGCTCTCCTACTCGGCGTACGTCGCCGAGGTCTTCCGCGCCGGCATCGAGTCGATCCACCCCTCCCAGCTCGCCAGCGCCGAGGCGCTCGGCCTGTCCCGGGCGCAGACGATGCGGCACGTGGTGGTGCCGCAGGCGGTGCGCCGCGTCGTACCGCCGCTGCTCAACGACTTCGTCTCGCTGCAGAAGGACACCGCCCTCGTCTCGCTCGTGGGCGTGCTGGACGCGGTCTTCGCCGCCCGCGACTACGGGAACTACAACTTCAACTACACGCCGCTCGTGGTCGTCGCCGGCTTCTTCGTGGTGATCACGATCCCGCTCGCCCGGCTCTGCGACTGGCTCCAGCGTCGGATGGTCGAGAAGGAACGGGCGGGCTCGCGATGACGGCACTCCTCGAGGTCGCCGGGCTGCGGAAGTCGTACGGCGACCGCGTCGTGCTCGACGACGTCTCCCTGACCGTGCAGCCGCACGACGTGATCTGCCTGATCGGCTCGTCGGGCTCGGGGAAGTCGACGCTGCTGCGCTGCCTGAACCTGCTCGAGGAGATCGACGACGGCGTCATCGCCTTCGAGGGCCGCGAGATCTCCGACCCGCGCGTCGACCCGCGGGCGGTGCGGTCGCGGATCGGCATGGTCTTCCAGGCCTACAACCTCTTCCCGCACCTGACCGTCCTCGAGAACTGCACCCTCGCCCCGCGGCTGGTGCACGGCGTCTCGCGCGCCGACGCCGAGTCGCGCGCTCGCGAGCTGTTGGGCCGCTTCGGATTGGCCGAGCACGCGACCAAGCACCCCGACCGGCTCTCGGGCGGCCAGCAGCAGCGCGCCGCCCTGGTCCGGGCCCTCTGCACCTCGCCGACGCTGCTGCTCCTCGACGAGATCACCGCCGCCCTCGACCCCGAGCTCGTCGGCGAGGTGCTGTCGATCGTCCGGGCCGAGGCGGAGGCCGGGACGACGATGGTGATCGCCACCCACGAGATGGCCTTCGCCCGCGACGTCGCCACCTCGGTCTGCTTCCTCGACCGCGGCCGGATCCTCGAGCAGGGGCCGCCGGCGCAGATCTTCAGGGCGCCCGAGCAGGAGCGGACCCGACAGTTCCTGCGGCGGGTGCTGCCGGGCGGCGGTGAGTAGGCAACCGTCTCGGTCCGGGGTTTGGTTGCTGGTTCACCGCTGGGCGGGGTGTGGTGCCGGGCGGCGGTGAGTGGGCAACCGTCTCGGTCCGGGGTTTGGTTGCTGGTTCACCGCTGGGCGGGGCGTGTGCCGGGCGGCGGTGAGTGGGCAACCAGTCCGCACGACGGATCGGTTGCTAGCTCACCGCCGATCGGTGGGTCCGGTCGCGCTTCGGGCCCACCGAGACCGAGACTCCCCAGAACAGCAGCTCCCACCGCACGCCGAAGGTCGGCGGCGGTCCGTCGTACCCGCCGGCGACCAGCGTCCGGTAGACCTCTCCGACCAACGTCCTCGGCCGGGCGAGCCGTTCCTTCGTGACCTGCACGTACCGGACCTCGGCGGCTCGCATCAGCCCGTAGCGATCGAGATCGGCGTTGTACCGGTCGCGGTCCTGCTGGTGATGGCTGCCTTCGTACTCGACGACGGTCCGCCAGCGGCGGTACACCAGGTCGCCGATCACCTCGACCTGCTCATTGACATCGACGGCAGCGTTCACCTCGGGCGCCGGTAGCCCGGCGAACCGCAGGATGCTCCGGGTCTCGCTCTCCTTGATCGATCGCGAGCGACCGTCGAGGTGCTCCAGGAGGACGACCGCCTCGTCGGCCCCGTCGCGCCACAGGCACGACAGCGCGAACGTGCGGATGGCGTCGATCGTGGTGTGGTGGTGATGGAGCAGCCAGTCGCCGACGTTGATCGCGTCGATGAGGCGTGCCCGCGCGCAGTAGGCGACGAAGGCCGCCTCGACCGTCACGCCGACGTCATCGGTGGGCGGCAGCCTCTTGGTCCGATGCAGGAAGACGTCGTTGAGGGCGAGGTGGTGGTCGCGGTCCACCACGAAGCGGATCGGCCGGGCCGGCCCGTAGTCCAGGCCGAGCCGCTGGAGCCGGGTGATCCCGGTCAGGTGGGCGTCGTCGGGCAGGGCGAGACGGGCGGCCGCGACCCAGTCCGCCTCTGTCATGACGTGGATCGTGGCCCGCCAGACGTCCTGGTGGAGTCGCGTGAACCGCTTGCCTTGCAGCATCCGGGAGGTCACGCCGAGACGCCGGGCGTCGGTGCGGGTGAAGGGGCCGGTCAGGAGCTCGGGCGGGATCGGTCGCATCCACCCAGTCGACGCCGCCGGCGCCGATGCTGGTGGTGCGCTGGACGGTGGCTGTGGATCCGTCCGTCGAACGTCGGCCTGTGGGCGGACAACGGGCCCGGCTGGCGATGAGTCGGCCGGTTGGCGGTGAGCCAGCAACCGATCACCCCGGGCAAACGGTTGCCTGCTCACCGCCGCACCGACGGGCACCCGCCACCCCAGAACCCCACCAACCGTGACAGCACTTCTGTCATGATGCGGGATATGCCGGACGAGACGTACGAGCTGGGACAGGGCACCGGGCCGCTCCGGGGCGTGAAGGTCGTGGAGATCGCGGGGATCGGGCCGAGCCCGCACGCGTGCATGATCCTCGCCGACCTGGGGGCGGACGTGATCCGCGTGGAGCGGCCGGGCGGTCAGCTGTTCGCGGGCGGGGGCAGCCACATGCTGCTCAACCGCGGCCGGCCCAGCGTCGCGCTCGACCTCAAGAGCGAGCAGGCGCGGGCCACGGTGAAGCGGCTCGTCGAGGGTGCCGACGTGCTGGTCGAGGGGATGCGGCCGGGCGTGATGGAGCGGCTCGGACTGGGGCCGGCGGACCTGGAGCAGGTCAACCCGCGGCTCGTCTACGGCCGGATGACCGGCTGGGGCCAGCACGGCCCGCTCGCCCAGGTGGCGGGCCACGACATGAACTACATCGCGATCACCGGCACGCTCTTCGGCCTGGGCCAGGACAAGGGCCGGCCCCACTTCCCGGCCAACCTGGTCGGCGACTTCGGCGGCGGCTCGACGTACCTCGTCATCGGCATCCTGGCCGCGCTCCTCGAGTCGCGCACCAGCGGGAAGGGTCAGGTCGTCGACGCCGCGATCGTCGACGGCACCGCCCACCTCAACGCGATGACGGCGGCGTTCCTGGCGTCCGGCGGCTACCACGAGGAGCGCGCGGCCAACCTCCTCGACGGCGGCGCGCCGTACTACGACATCTACGAGACCGCCGACGGCCGACACATGTCGGTCGGCGCGCTGGAGCCGCAGTTCTACGACGCCTTCGTCGCCCTGCTCGGCATCGGCGCCGACGCTCCCGACCGCTACGACCCGGCCAACAACGACCGGCTCCGGACCCTGATCGCCGACGCCTTCCGGCAGCGGACCCAGCGGGAGTGGGTCGCGGTCTTCGAGGGCACCGACGCCTGCGTCGCCGGGATCCTCCCGATCAGCGAGGCGTTCGAGCACCCGCACCTGCGCGCGCGGGGGACGTTCGTCGAGAAGGACGGCCACACCCAGCCGGCCCCCGCACCGCGCTTCTCGCGCACCGAGGCCACCATCGGCCGCGCCGCGGAGAGCGCCGGCGACAGCACCCGTACGGCGCTGACCGCGTGGGGCATCGACGACGTCGACGCGCTGATCGACAGCGGCGCGGCGGTCCAAGCCTGACCCTAGGCTTGTTGACAGATATTCAGTAGAGTGCCGGCATGACCGAGCACGTCGACGTCCTCATCGTCGGTGCCGGGCTCTCGGGCATCGGCGCCGCGTGCCGCCTGCGCACCGAGCATCCCGGCCGCAGCGTGGCCGTGCTGGAGGCGCGCGCCGCGAGCGGCGGCACCTGGGATCTCTTCCGGTACCCCGGGGTCCGCTCCGACTCCGACATGTTCACCTTCGGCTACCGCTGGCGGCCCTGGGTCGGCGAGCGCGCACTGGCCGACGGCCCATCGATCCTGCGCTACCTGCGCACGGTCGCCGAGGAGTACGGCGTGGACCGGCTGATCCGCTACCGCCACCGTGTCATCGCGGCCGGCTGGGACTCCGCGACCGCCCGCTGGACCGTCGAGATCGACCGCGACGGCGAGCCCGTCACGATGACCGCGAGCTTCCTGTGGGGCTGCGGCGGCTACTACGACTACGACCGCGGTTTCGCGCCCGACTTCCCGGGGCTGGCGGACTTCCGCGGCACCGTCGTGCACCCCCAGCACTGGCCCGACGACCTCGACTACGCCGGCAAGCGGGTCGTCGTGATCGGCTCGGGCGCGACCGCGGTGACATTGGTGCCGGCGATGGCCGAGGCCGGCGCCGGGCACGTGACGATGCTGCAGCGATCGCCGACGTACGTCCTCTCGTTGCCCGGCGACGACCCGCTCGCCACGCGGCTGCGCCGGCTGCCGACGAAGGTCTCCTACCCGATCGTGCGCTGGAAGGCGATCCTGGTCGCGACGGCGTTCTTCCAGCTCGCCCGCCGCCGCCCCGACCGGGTCAAGGCCTTCATCCGCAAGCAGGCCGCCGGTCAGCTGCCGCCGGAGGTCGACGTCGACACGCACTTCAAGCCGGCGTACAACCCGTGGGACCAGCGCCTGTGCTTCGTGCCCGACGGCGATCTCTTCCGGGCGCTCCGCAGCGGCCGGGCCTCCGTCGTCACCGACCACGTCGACACGTTCACCGAGACCGGCATCCGGTTGCGCTCGGGCGAGGAGCTCGAGGCCGACGTCGTCGTCAGCGCGACCGGCCTGACGCTGAAGGCCATGGGCGGCGTCGAGCTCACCGTCGACGGGACCCCGGTGAAGATGCACGACACCCTCACCTACCGCGCGCTGATGCTCAGCGACGTGCCCAACTTCGCCTTCACGATCGGCTACACCAACGCCTCGTGGACGCTCAAGGCCGACCTGGTCGCCGACTTCGTGTGCCGGCTGCTGCGGCACATGGACGACCACGGCGTACGCCGGGTGGTGGCGCCGCGCGACCCGACGGTCGGCGAGGAGCGGCTGATCGACTTCAGCTCCGGCTACATCCTGCGGGCGCTCGACGAGCTACCCCAGCAGGGGGACCGGGAGCCGTGGAAGCTGCGGCAGAACTACCTGCGCGACGTCCGCGCCATCAACCACCGGCCGCTCGATGACGGCGTACTGGCCTTCAGCTGAGCCCCGATCGGCCACTGACGATTCGGACGGGTGCCGTCCGGCACGGTAGGGTTGGCGGCAACAGCCCGTCCTGTCTTGCCTCGGGCGACTGCGCGAGCCGTGAGTTCTGCGCCCCTCTCGGGATCCATACGCTGGCGAGACACCCCCAGCAGTGAGTGACCCTTCCTTGTCTTCTGCAGCAACCGCTGCGGGCTTCGCCGAGCTCGGCGTGCCCGCGGACCTGTCCACGATCCTCGCCGACCTCGGCATCACCACCCCCACGCCGATCCAGGCCGCGACCCTGCCCGACTCGCTCGCCGGCCGCGACGTCCTCGGTCGGGGCCGTACCGGCTCCGGCAAGACCTACGCGTTCCTGCTCCCGCTGGTCGCCCGGCTCTCCGGCGGGAAGCCCGCCCAGTCCCGCCGGCCGCGGGCGCTGGTGCTCGCGCCCACCCGGGAGCTGGTCGCCCAGATCGAGGCCGCCCTCAAGCCGCTCGCCGAGGCCGCCGGCCTGCGCACCCGCACCGTCTTCGGCGGCGTCGGCCAGAACCCCCAGGTGCAGGGCCTGCGGGCCGGCGTCGACATCGTGCTGGCCTGCCCCGGCCGCCTCGAGGACCTGATCGGCCAGGGCCACTGCGACCTCGGCGCGATCGAGATCACGGTGCTCGACGAGGCCGACCACATGGCCGACCTCGGCTTCCTCCCCGGCGTACGCCGCCTGCTCGACCGCACCCCGCGGGAGAGCCAGCGGCTGCTGTTCTCCGCCACGCTCGACAAGGCGATCGACGTCCTCGTCAAGCGCTACCTGCGCAACCCGGTGACCCATCAGGCCGACTCGGCGCAGTCGCCGGTCGCGACCATGGACCACCACCTGCTGCACGTCGCGCGCGAGCACCGCGTGCCGGTGCTCGTCGACCTGACCAGCGCCCCGGGCCGCACGGTCGTCTTCACCCGCACCAAGCACGGCGCCAAGGCCCTCTCGCGCCAGCTCAACCGCGCCGGTGTGCCGACCGTCGAGCTGCACGGCAACCTGAGCCAGGGCGCGCGCACGCGCAACATGGACGCGTTCCACTCCGGCCGCGCGTCCACGCTCGTCGCCACCGACATCGCCGCCCGCGGCATCCACGTCGACGACGTGGCGCTGGTCGTGCACGCCGACCCGCCGGTGGAGCACAAGGCGTACCTGCACCGCTCGGGGCGGACGGCGCGGGCCGGTGCCCGCGGCACCGTCGTGACGCTGATGACCGACGAGCAGGTGCGCGAGGTGCGCAGCCTGACCCGCGCGGCCGGCATCAAGCCGACCACCACCAAGCTCGCCGACGCCTCGCACCCCGTGCTCGCCACGCTCGCGCCGGGTGAGCGGGTGCTGGTGCCGGGTGGCCTGGTCGTCGAGGCGCCGGCGCCCGCCCAGCCCGCGCGGCGCAAGCAGCCCGCGCGTCCGCAGGGCGGCGGGAGTCGCCCGGCGGGCCAGCAGGGTGGCCGTCGCCGGGGCCGCGGCGGTCGCGGTCGCGGCCGTCGTCCCGCCGCCTGAGGTGCGTCCCTGACGTTTACCGCCGGGGCCGACCGGTCACCGCCTCCCCAAGCACGCGCGATGAAGGAGGCAGTGATGGGACTCAAGGACAAGGCCGAGCACAAGCTCGAGGAGCTCAAGGGCCACGGCAAGGAGTCGGCGGGCCGTGCATCGGGTGACCGCGACCTCGAGGCCGAGGGCAGGGCGGACCAGACCAGCGCCAAGGCCAAGAGCGCCGGCGAGCACGTCAAGGACGCCGTCAAGGACGTGAAGGACGGGCTGCGGAAGTAGCGACCCGCCCACCCCCGGGACCATCGACTCTCGCCCTCGCGACCGGCGACTCCCTACGCTGGAGCCGAGGGCGGGGTCCCGGGAGGTGGAGCATGAGCGAGGAGTCGCCCGTGGTCGAGATGACCACGCAGGAGTGCTGGGAGATGCTGCGCGACCACGAGTTCGGCCGGCTGGCCTTCACGATCGTGGACGAGCAGCACATCACCCCGATCAACTACGCCGTCGACGGCGCGACGCTGCTCTTCCGCACCGCGCCCGGCAGCAAGCTGCTCGGCGTGGTGCTCGGCGCCGAGGTCGCCTTCGAGATCGACGACTTCGCCGGTGAGACCGCGGCCAGCGTCGTCGTCCGCGGCCGGGCGCGCCACCTCGGCGAGGCCGAGGAGCACCGCGCCGAGAACGTCCCGCTCCGCCCTTGGGTCGGCTCCGACAAGTACGACGTGGTCGAGATCGCCCCGATCGAGGTCACCGGTCGCCGGTTCGTCCTCGACCGCCCCTGGCTGCATCTGCGACTCGACGACTGAGCGCCGTGCTGCCCCGGCGTACCCGTCGCTTCTGGGCGTGGCATCGGCCGTGAGGTGCCCGCGATCCGGGATAGTCCGTCACGTTCTGGTGGTCGTTTCTGCCTGGGGCCAGCCGTACTGTGACGGACTATCGGCCTGGCGGCACTCGGAGGTGGGTGTCCCGCCGGGACGACTCGCCGGCCACGCGAACCAGCCACGCGAACCAGCCACGTGTCGGGTCACGAGACCCGGGCCTACCTCGCCCGCCGCTCGATGTTCTCGCGGCGGGTCTCGTCCATGGCGGACTCGTACGCCGCGACCAGGCTGGCGACCGAGAGCGGCTTGAGGTTCTCGACGACCCTGCGCAGCGACTCGGTGGAGGCGCCGGACTCCTTGTAGACCGGCCAGACCATGGTGCGGAAGAGCTCGTTGAGCTCCTTGGCGATCTGGCGTCCGTGCTCGGCGTACACCTCGGAGGCCGCGATCGCCGCCTCGACCGGGAAGCCGAGATCGAGCAGGGTGAGCCCGACCGACAGCTGGGAGACCGCGACCTCGTAGCGGCCCCGCGCCGTCGGGAACACGATGCCCAGCGCCTTCAGCGTGCTCAGGTCGTCGGCGGAGAGCGTCCGGCCGGTGCGCCGGTCGAGCTCGGCGCGCGACATCTCGACGGGCAGGTCGGCCTGCCACGGCGCGAGCATGGTCCGGTGCAGCGCGATGTCCTCGGGGGTGGCGTCGGCGGGGATGCGGGCGACGTACTTCTCGATCGCCGACAGCGTGAAGCCGTGCGCCTGGAGCTCCTGCACCAGCTCGAGCCGTGCCACGTGGTCGGGGCTGTAGTAACCGGAGCGGCCGCGCCGGATCGGGGGCGGCACCAGTCCCTTGGTCGTGTAGAAGCGGATGTTGCGCACGCTCATGCCGACGCGGTCGGTCAGCTCGTCGAGGGTGAGCAGCCCGCTCGACGGCTCGACGGTCTCCTCCATGACCCTCCTCACATCCGGTCCCTGCCTTGACGATGACAGTAATAGTGTCACAATCGAGCGCACAGGTTCTTGTGGCATCGCCCCACCATCATGGAGTAGGACATGGCTGAAGCATTCGTCTACGACCACCTTCGTACGCCGCGCGGCAAGGGCAAGGCGGCGGGCGCGCTGCACGAGGTGAAGCCGGTCGACCTGATCGTCGGGCTGCTCGACGAGGTCAAGGACCGCAACCCCGGCCTGGACCCCGCGCGGGTCGACGACGTCGTCCTCGGCGTGGTGTCGCCGGTCGGGGAGCAGGGCGGCGACATCGCCAAGACCGCCGCCCTCGCGGCCGGCTACCCCGAGACCGTCGCCGGCGTGCAGCTGAACCGGTTCTGTGCCTCCGGCCTCGAGGCGGTCAACCAGGCCGCCTCCCGGGTCCGCGGCGGGTTCGAGGACCTGATCCTCGCCGGCGGCGTGGAGTCGATGAGCCGGGTCCCGATGGGCTCCGACGGCGGCGCCTGGGCGTCCGACCCGGCCACCGCGCTGCGCACCGGCTTCGTGCCGCAGGGCATCGGCGCCGACCTGATCGCGACCCTCGAGGGCTGGAGCCGCGAGGACGTCGACGCGTACGCCGCGGAGTCCCACCACCGCGCGGCCAAGGCCTGGGCCAACGGCTACTTCGCGGGCGCCGTGGTGCCGGTCGCCGACCGCAACGGGCTCACCATCCTCGACCACGACGAGCTGATCCGCCCCGACACGACCGTCGAGGGCCTGTCCGGCCTCAAGCCGAGCTTCGCCCAGGTCGGCGCCGACGCGGGCTTCGACGACGTGGCACTCGAGAAGTACCACTGGATCGAGCGGATCAACCACGTCCACCATGCCGGCAACTCCTCGGGCATCGTCGACGGCGCTGCGCTGGTGGCGGTCGGCACCGAGGAGATCGGCACCGAGCTCGGCCTGACCCCGCGGGCCCGCATCGTCGCGACCGCCGTCTCCGGCGCCGACCCGACGATCATGCTTACCGGTCCGGCGCCCGCCGCGCGCAAGGCGCTCGCCCGGGCCGGCCTCGAGGTCGGCGACATCGACCTCTTCGAGATCAACGAGGCGTTCGCCGCCGTCGCGATGCGCTTCATGCGCGACCTCGGCATCAGCCACGAGATCACCAACGTCAACGGCGGAGCGATCGCGATGGGCCACCCGCTCGGCGCGACCGGCGCGATGATCCTCGGCACGCTCGTCGACGAGCTGCACCGCCGGGACCTGCGCCGCGGCCTCGCCACGCTCTGCGTGGGCGGCGGCATGGGCATCGCCACCATCGTCGAGATCGTCTGAGAGCCGACAGGCGCCAGGTTGACCCGCGTGTCGAACTCGGTGAGGCGGACGCGGGCCGCAGGTCAGAACAGCAACTCCACAGCGGTGGTTCGAGGCTCGGCGCCGGCGCGCCTCGCACCTCGACCACCGTCATCCAGACAGGACAGACCATGAGCACCAGCACCGAGCAGCAGACCGCGGTCCACTACGAGCGCGACGCCGACGGCATCGTCACCCTGACGATGGACGACCCGACGTCGAGCGCCAACACGATGACCGAGCTCTACCAGTCCTCGATGGCGGCGGCCGTGCAGCGGCTGTACGACGAGCAGGACGACGTGACCGGCGTCGTGATCGCGAGCGCGAAGAAGACCTTCTTCGCCGGCGGCAACCTCAAGAACATGATGGCCGCCACCAAGGACTCCGCCGCCGACGTCTTCGCGATGGGCGAGGCCGTCAAGGCCGGGCTGCGCAGGCTCGAGCTCTACCCGCGCCCCGTCGTCGCCGCGATCAACGGCGCCGCGCTCGGCGGCGGCTACGAGATCTGCCTGGCCTGCAACCACCGCGTCGCCGTCGACGACCGCGCGGTCAAGATCGGCCTGCCCGAGTCGACCCTGGGCCTGCTCCCGGGCGGCGGCGGCGTCACGCGCGTCGTACGCCTGCTCGGGCTGCAGCAGGGGCTGATGGACGTGCTGCTCCCCGGCACCCAGTTCTCACCGGAGGCCGCGAAGGAGAAGGGCCTGGTCGACGAGCTGGTCGCGACCCGCGAGGAGCTCGTGCCCGCCGCGAAGGCGTGGATCAAGGCCAACCCCGACGCGGCCCAGAACCCCTGGGACAAGCCCGGCTACAAGATGCCCGGCGGCACCCCGAAGACCCCGGCCCTCGCGGCGTTCCTTCCGGCGTTCCCCGCCCTGCTGCGCAAGCAGACCAAGGGTGCCGTCTACCCGGCGCCGCGCGCGATCCTGTCCGCGGCGGTCGAGGGCGCGAGCGTCGACTTCGACACCGCGTCGCGGATCGAGTCGCGCTACCTGACCAGCCTGATCGTCAACCAGGGCGCGAAGAACATGATCCAGGCGTTCTTCTTCGACCTGCAGGCGATCAACGCCGGCAAGCTCCGCCCGCAGGGCATCGAGCCGTACCGGGCCACCAAGGTCGGCGTACTCGGCGCCGGCATGATGGGCGCGGGCATCGCCTACTCCTGCGCCCGCGCGGGCATGCAGGTCGTGCTGAAGGACGTCTCGGTCGAGAGCGCTGCGCGGGGCAAGGAGTACTCGGAGAAGCTCAATGCCAAGGCGATCTCGCGCGGCAAGCTGACTCCGGAGTTGAGCCAGGAGCTGCTCGACCGGATCACCCCGACCGCCGACCCGGCCGACCTGGCCGGCTGCGACCTGGTGATCGAGGCGGTCTTCGAGGACCCGTCGCTCAAGCAGCAGGTCTTCGCCGAGATCGCGCCGTACGTCAACGCCGACGCGCTGCTCTGCTCGAACACCTCGACCCTGCCGATCACCGAGCTCGCGACCGGCGTGGACCGCCCGGCCGACTTCATCGGGCTGCACTTCTTCAGCCCCGTCGACAAGATGCCGCTGGTCGAGATCATCAGGGGCAAGGAGACCTCCGACGCCGCGCTGGCCAAGGCGTACGACGTGGTGCAGCAGATCAGGAAGACGCCGATCGTCGTCAACGACAGCCGCGGCTTCTACACCTCACGGGTGATCGGCACGATGGTCAACGAGGGCCTCGCGATGGTCGCCGAGGGCCAGCGGCCCTATTCGATCGAGCGCGCCGCGACCCAGTCCGGCTACCCGGTCGGCCCGCTGCAGCTCACCGACGAGCTGAACATGGAGCTGATGGCCAAGATCGCCCAGGCGACCCGGGCCGCCGCCGAACGTGACGGCGCCGACCACGAGCCGCATCCGGGCACCCTGGTCGTCGAGAGGATGATCGCGGCCGGCCGCCCGTCGCGGCTCGCGGGCGCCGGCTTCTACGAGTACGCCGACGGGAAGCGCGGGTCGGTGTGGTCCGGGCTGGCCGAACTGTTCCCGATCGCCGACGCGGTCCCCTTCCAGGACCTGAAGGACCGGATGCTCTTCGTCGAGGCCATCGAGACCGCGAAGTGCTTCGAGGAGGGCGTCATCGAGTCCGCGGCCGCGGCGAACATCGGCTCGATCATGGGCATCGGCTTCCCGGCGATGACCGGCGGCGCCGCGCAGTTCATGCAGGGCTACGAGAGTGCTTCCGGCGAGATCGGCCTGGCAGCCTTCGTGGCGCGTGCCGACGAGCTCGCGGATGCGTACGGCGAGCGGTTCCGGCCCTCGGCGTACCTGCGCGACCTGGCTGCCTCCGGGGGCTCGTTCCCGGCGTAGGCGGGCGGGTTTCGGCTGCTGACAGCCGAAACCCGCACGACACGCCGTGGCTGCTCGGCGCGGCGTGCGGGTCTTGGCTGCTGACAGCCGAAACCGGCTGGCTCCTCAGTGCGACGAGAACCAGGGATGGTGCAGGTCGTAGAAGGTCGCGCCGTGCATGGCGTACTCCAGCTCGGTGCGGACGTCGGGGGGCGGCTCGACCGACTCGCCCTCGCGGGCGCTCGCCTCGTCGGTGAAGGCGACCGTCTCGGTGAAGGTGCCGTCCGGCTCGATCGCGAGCGTGGCGCCGAGGATCTCCGGGCGCATCCGCTTGAGCTCGGTCGGATCGCTGGTCATCATCGCGCGCAGCCGCTCGGGGTCGTCGACCTTGCCCCGGATCACCTGCACGAAGCCGGCGTCGTCGGAGCCGCCGTCGAGCAGCAGGCTGACGTCGTCGCAGTCGTGGAACTCCACCGGGCCGTCGAAGAGCGCCATCATCTCCTCGGCCCACCTGCTCTGCTCGGGGCGCTCGGAGTTCCTCATCGCGAGCTCCCGGTCGGTGAAGCGGACCACGGCGACGAACATGTCGTCGTCGGTGAAGCCGTAGGTGCCCCCGAGCCAGCCCTCGGCCGTCGGCCCGAGCTCCTGCGGCCAGCGATCGAGCACCGTGCGCAGCTCCGGCTGTCGGGTGCACCTCCCCTGGATGATCTGGATGAACATCGTGGACCTCCCTCCGTGCGGATTGCTGACCTTCGGACGCTAGTGCCGTGCGTCAGAAGTTCTGGTGCGCTTCGCGCACCCATGGCACGCGCTCTGCTGCGTTGCCGTCGCTTGCGAGACGAGCGGGTATGGCGGCGCTCCGGCGCCTGGCAGCGCACGCACCGTGAGCACGCCAACCGTTCAACAACTTCCAACGCACGACACTAGTCCCGAACGGCGGCCGGCGAATCGCCCGAATTCGTCGTTCGTCTAGCCTGCGGCGCATGGGCGTGGTGTTGCTGGTCCGGCACGGGCAGGCGTCGTTCGGCGCCGACGACTACGACGTGCTGTCCGGCGCCGGCTGGGAGCAGGGGCGGCTGCTGGGCCGGTGGCTGCGCGATCGGAAGGTCGAGCCGACGACCGTGCTGCGCGGCGGCATGAGGCGGCACCGGGAGACGGCGGAGGCGATGTCCGCGCCGGGCGGCTGGCCGGCGGCGGCCGTCGATCACGGGTGGGACGAGTTCGACCACCTGGGCGTGGTCGCGGCCCACCCCGACGCGCCCGCCGGCGAGCTGGACCGGCGCGAGTTCCAGCGCGTCTTCGAGCTCGCCACCGCGCGCTGGTGCGGCGGCGGCCACGACGACGAGTACGCCGAGCCGTGGCCGGCGTTCCGGGGCCGGGTCCGGGCCTCCTTCGCTGCCGCGGCCGCGCACGCCGGACCCGGCGGGACCGCCGTCGTCGTCAGCTCGGGCGGGCCCATCGCGTCGGTCTGCGCCGATCTCGTCGACCCCGAGGCGGACGATGCGACGCACGCCCGGCTCTGGAGCCGCCTCAACACCGTGCTCGTGAACTCCTCGGTCACCCGGGTCGTCGTCGGCTCCACCGGAGCGCGGCTGCTGACCTTCAACGAGCACCCGCACCTCGAGAGCGAGCACCTCACCTACCGCTGAAGCCGCGCGGCTTGACGGGGCCGCGCCGCTGCCGTTGAGTGGGCCGGTGAGCTTCTCTGGGGTGGCGGGTTCGGCCAGGGTGCGCGTCCTCGGGATCGGAGTCGTCATCGCGGCACTGCTCGCGATCGTCCCGGTCCCGTCGGCGCACGCCAAGACCCGCCCGGCGCCCAGCTCGCTCGCCGACGGCCGCTACATCGTGCTGTTGCGCGCGCCCGCGGCCACGGGCTACGCCGGGGGCACCGGCAGCTACGCGGCGACCCGGTCGACGACGGGGCAGTTCAACGCCCGGTCGGCCCGCGTGGCGGCGTACTCCGCCCACCTCCGGCGCACCCATGCCGAGGTCGCCCGCGACCACGGCACGGAGACGGTGCAGGACTTCACGGTGGCCGCCAACGGGTTCGTCGCGGACCTGACGAAGGAGCAGGCCTTCGACCTGTCGACCGACCGCCGGGTGCTGCTCGTCGAGAAGTCCCGCACCCTGCGCCTCACCACCTGGCACTCGCCGGACTTCCTCGGGTTGACCGGCCGCCACGGCGCCTGGGCGCGGCACGGCGGCCGTCACGACGCCGGCGCCGGCGTCGTGATCGGCGACCTGGACTCGGGGATCTGGCCGGAGTCGAAGTCGTTCGCGGGCGAGAAGCTGACGACGAAGCCGAAGACCACCTGGGACGTCTCGCGCCGAGGCGAGAAGACCCGGATGGAGAAGGTCGACGGACAGGTCTTCCGCGGGCGCTGCCAGATCGCGGAGAAGTGGCACAAGCGCGACTGCACCACGAAGATCATCGGCGCCCGCTACTACGCCGACAGCTTCCTGCAGACGGTGCCGGCAGCCAAGCTGGCCAGGACCGAGCAGCTCTCGGCCCGGGACGGCAGCGGCCACGGCACCCACACGGCCAGCACCGCCGCCGGTGGCGTGGTCGAGAAGGTGCGCACCGAGGGTCGCCGGTTCGGCCGGGTCGTGGGGATGGCGCCGGCCGCCCGGCTCGCGGTGTACAAGGTCTGCTGGGAGGCCGCCGACCCCGACGACAGCGGCTGCAACAACGCCGACTCGATCGCGGCGATCGAGCAGGCCGTCATCGACGGCGTCGACGTCATCAACTTCTCGATCGGCGGTGGCGCGAGCCCGACCCTGGACGCCGTCGAGCTCGCCTTCGAGGGGGCGGCCGAGGCCGGCATCTTCGTCTCCGCCTCCGCCGGCAACTCCGGGCCCGACCCGTCGACGCTCGACCACCCGGCCCCCTGGGTCACGACCGTCGCGGCGACCACCAGCTACAACTACGAGAACACGATCGTCCTCGGCAACGGCAAGCGGATCGTCGGCGCCTCCGTCTCCACCGACCCGGTGCCGAGCACGCGCGTCGTCGACGCCAGCAGGGCGGCCGCCGCCGGTGCGGCCGACGGCGACGCCGACATCTGCGGGCCGAAGTCCCTCGACCGCGACCAGGTGAAGGGCAGGATCGTCGTCTGCCTGCGCGGCGTCTACGACCGGGTGGCGAAGAGCGACGAGGTCGAGCGCGCCGGCGGGGTCGCGATGATCCTGGTCAACCCGTCGCCGAACAGCCTGGACGCCGACTTCCACGCGGTGCCGACCGTCCACATCTCCGACACCGACGGCACCCGGCTCTTCGACTACCTGGGCGAGGCCGGCAGCAAGGCGCGCGCCGAGTTCGTGCTCGGCAACCGGACCAGGCACCAGACGCCGCTGCCGCAGGTGGCGGGCTTCTCCTCGCGCGGCCCGACGCTGGTCTCCGGCGGCGACCTGCTCAAGCCGGACGTCTCCGCCCCGGGCGTGAGCGTGCTGGCCGCGGTCTCGCCGCCGTCGAACTCCGGCCGCAAGTACGACCTCTACTCCGGTACGTCGATGGCCGCGCCGCACATCGCCGGCCTCGCGGCGTTCATCCACGGCGAGCGCCCCCAGTGGACGCCGATGCAGATCAAGTCCGCGCTGATGACGACGGCGCGGCCCGCGCTGACCGAGAAGGGCGCGGAGTCCAAGGACGCCCTCGCCCAGGGCGCCGGCGAGGTCACCCCCCGCAGGTTCTTCGACCCCGGGCTGTTCGTGACCTCCACCCCGGTGCAGTGGCGCGGGTTCGTGACCCAGCAGGGCATCGCGACCGGAACGCCCGCCCTGGCGCCGAAGAAGGTCAACGTCCCGTCGCTGGCCGACGGCGCCGTCACGGCGAAGACCACGCTGCGGCGTACCTTCCAGGCGACCCGGCCCGGCGTCTGGGAGATCTCCGCCTCGGTGCCCGGCTTCACCGTGAAGACCTCGCCGGCGCGGATCCGCTCGGACCGCAAGAACGACGCCATCGACGTGAAGTTCGTGTTCCACCGCACCAACGCGAAGCTCGGCCGCTACAGCCAGGGCGCGGTGGTGCTCGAGGGGCCGACCACCGTGCGGCTGCCGGTCGCGCTCCGGCCGGTCTCGGTCGACGCTCCGGCGGCGGTCACCGGCACCGGGCCGAGCGGCTCGGTGAGCGTGCCGCTCGTCGCCGGCTTCACCGGCGACCTCGACGCCAACGCCCGGGGCCTGGCGCAGTCCACCACCGTGAACGACTCCGTCGCGGCCGGCACGGACGACTACCAGTGCGTGACCGTCACCCCCGAGACCACGCTGGCCCGCTTCCAGGTCGACGCGGTCGACGACACCGCCGACCTCGACCTGACCGTGCTGTCGTCGACGTCGTGCAACATCGAGGACGCGTTCGCGATCGCCGGGCAGTCCGGTACGGCGTCCGGCGACGAGGCCGTCACGCTGCGCAACCCGGATCCCGGCACCTACCTCGTCCAGGTCGCGGGCTTCTCCGCGGGAGACCAGGGCTCCCCGATGGCCTACGGCTTCGACTTCTGGGACGTCAACCCGGCGGCCACCGCCGGCGGCCTCCGGCTCACGCCCGACCCGGTTCCGGTGCGGGCCAACCGGAAGACCTCGGTCGACCTGTCCTGGGGCGGCCTGGTCGCCGGCGTGCGCTACCTGGGCTACCTGACCTACCCCGACTCCGACGACATCACGCTGGTCCGGGTCGACGGCTGACACCCGGGCTGACCCGCGGCAGCCTCCTACTACGGTGGGCGGGTGTCGGACCAGACCCTGAACGCGGTCATCGCGATCGTGCTCGGATCGGGCCTGTCGGTGCTCCTGCTCGCGCCGGTCGCGGCGGTGCAGTACCGACGCGACGGGCGCCTCGGACCGGGCGACCTGCTGGTGCTGGTGAGCGCCGCCGTCTACGGCCTGGCGCTGTGGACCTACACGCTGCTGCCGTTGCCGGCCGGCGACTACCGCTGCGTCGGCCGGCAGACGGTGCCGTTCGCGACGATCGGCGAGATCGACCCGGCGCGGGCGGTCGACCTGCTGCGCGACCCGGCGTTCCTCCAGGTCGCCCTGAACGTCGCGCTCTTCGTGCCGCTCGGCTTCTTCGTGCGGCTCGTCCTGCGTCGCGGCGTCCTGGTCACGACGCTGCTCGGCTTCGGGATCTCGCTGGCGATCGAGTGCACCCAGGGCACGGCGCTGTGGGGCCTGTACCCCTGCCCCTACCGGCTCCTCGACGTCGACGACCTGATCGTGAACACGTTCGGCGCCTTCGTCGGCGGGGTGCTCGCCGCCGGGCTGCTGCGCCGGCACCGGCCGCGGGTCCGGCCGCTGCCCACGCGCGTCAGCGTCGGCCGGCGCTGGACCGGCATGGTCTGCGACGGGCTGTTCGTGCTCGTCGCCGGCGCCGGGGTCGCGATCGCCTGGCGGGCCTGGCAGCTGTACGTCGTGCACCGGCCCGTCGCGGAGATCGACCTCGAGATCCAGACCCTCCTGCAGTGGGGCGTCCCGGCGCTGATCGAGGCCGCGGCCGTGCTGGTGGCCGGCCGCACCGTGGGCGA
>NZ_JACHWR010000007.1 GCF_014191495.1 Nocardioides soli | reverse complement strand
AGATCGAGACGACGCCGCGGCCGGGCGCCCGGATCGCCCGGTCCTGCTCGGCCTGGATGGTCGCGACGATCGAGTGCATGGAGCGGTCGCGGGCCCGCGAGAGCTGGGCCATCAGCGCGCCCTCGCCGACGATCGGGAGGTCGGTCTCGACCTCGGCGTCGAGCAGCTCGTCCTCGACGCCCACGACCGTGCGGCCGGCGGCGCGCAGCACGCGGCGGCGTACGACGCGCTGCGGCTCGGCCGCGGTGGCCTGGTAGAACACCGCCGCGGCCGGGGCGCGCCAGTCGATCAGCAGCGAGTCGCGGTTGTCGTCGCGCAGGCCGATGCGGCCGATGTAGCGCGGCTCCGGGTCGAGGTCGGGCAGCATGTCGAGGCGGCCGAAGACCAGGCCCTCGTGGGCGGCGTCGAGCTGGGCGATCCGGCGCGCGGCCTGGAACACCATCGCGTCGCGCTCGACGAGCCCGCCCTCGTGACCGAGCCGGCCCCGGCTGTGGCCCTCGCGGGCGAGCTCCTGCGCGGCCCGGGCCGACACCTCCAGCTGTCGATAGACCCGGTCCACGAACCCCTGCTCGGTCGCGATCTCCCTCTCGACCAGCTCTTCCGACACGCCTGTCCCCTCTTGCAGCGAGTCGACTAGCCTACCCGGCCGGCTACCGCTTGCGGGACAGGAACGCCGTCATCGCGGCACGCGCCTCGTCGGAGGCGAACAGACGGGCGGACAGCTCGGCCATCTCCTCGCCGTGTGCGTCGATCCGGGCGAGCAGGTCGCGGTTGAGGATGCGCTTGGACTCGCGCAGGCCCTGGGCCGCCCCGGTCGCGAGCGACGCGCAGACCCTCCCCACCTCCTCGTCGAGCCGGTCGGCGGGCACGGCCGTCGTGACCAGGCCGTACGCCGCGGCCTCGGCGCCGGTGAAGACCTCACCGCCCAGCGTCGTCAGGGACGCCGCTCGGGGGCTCATCCGGGCGTGCACGGTGAGCGAGATGATCGCCGCGGCCAGGCCGAGCTTGACCTCGGTCAGCGCGAACGTCGCGTCGTCGCTCGCGACCACGATGTCGGAGGCGGCCACGATGCCGATCCCACCGGCGCGCACGGGTCCGGCCAGCCGGGTCACGACCGGCTTGTCCATGCTCACGATCAGCCGCTGCAGCGCGACGATCCTGCGGGCGCCCTCGTCCATGCCGCCGTCGGCGGCCTCGGAGAGGTCGGCACCGGAGCAGAACACCCGGCCGGCCGAGGTGATCAGCACGACCGTCGCCTCGGCGTCCGACTCGGCCCGCTCCAGGCACTCGAACAGCTCGGAGACCAGCCGGCGGGAGAGCGCGTTGCGGTTGTGCTCGGAGTCGAGGGTGATGGTGGCGACCGCGTCGGCCACCCGGTAGTGCACGAGCTCGGGCATGCGGCTCATCCTGCCGCATGCCCGAGCTCGGGGCCGGGCTCAGCGGTGGAGCCGCACCGTGAAGCTCTCGCCGCCGACGCGCAGGGCGGCGCGGCGTACCTTCGCACCCTTCAGCGCGACCTTCCCGAGGCGGGTCTTGGCCAGCCGCAGCTTGGTCTGCGAGCCCGCCTCGACGGAGTACGACGCCTTGGCCAGCACCGCACCCTTCCGCACGACGGTGCCGCGGACCTTCACCCGCTTCGCGGCCACCAGCGTGGCCCGGCCGGTGCAGGCGGTGGTGCCCGCGCAGCCGACGGTCGCGGTCACGGCGGCGCGCGCCACCAGTGCCCTCGGCACCACCGGGGTCAGGCCGGGGATCACCGTGGGCGGCACCGACGGGCCGCTCGGCCCGGCCGGCGTCGACGGCGCCGACGGCGCCGACGGGGTGCTCGCCGGCGAGGTGTCCACCTGGAAGGTCACGCTCGAGGCGTTGTCCGTCGTGGAGGTCTCCGTCGTGCTCGTCGACACCGTCGCGGTGTTGACCACCGTGCCGTCCGCGTCGGCGCCACGCTCGGTGCGGTTGGCCAGGCAGAGCAGGTAGAGACGGGCGTCGAGCGGCTCGGCGGTCGGGTTGTAGAGCTTGAACACCCGGACGATCGGCCGCGGGTCGTTGCCGAGGACGACCAGGCCCGGGTCCACGTCGTACCCCGCCACGATGCCCTTGGCGTCGGCCGCGCAGCTCAGCGTGACCTCGGCGACCTCGCCCGGCTGGACCGTGGCGGTCTGCCGGACCTCGTCGAGCGCGAGCCGGTGCTGGTGCCCGTGGGCGGAGCCGACCAGGACGTCGAGACAGCGGAGCGTGAACGTGCCCGCCGAGGCCCCGCCCGGGTTGTCGACGGCGAAGGTCCAGCCGTGCTCGCCGTCGGGGTACGTCGTCACGACGGGCGCCGCGTCGTCGAGCGCGTAGCCCGGCTGGATCGGCACCTGGCCAGAGACGCAGCCCATCGCGATGGTGGTGCGGCCGGTCGGCAGGCTCCGGGTCTCGGACTGCTGGCCGTCGATCACCAGCGAGTGCCGGTGTCCGGAGACGACCTCGCTGTCACGCGCGACGCAGACCGCGAAGACCTTCGCCTGCGCGCGACCGGTCGCCTCGTTGAGGAACCGGGCGGTCCAGCCGTCGTCGCCGACCGCGTGGTTCTCGGTCATCGCGACGTCGGCGAGCGTGCCGGTGCCCTGGTCGACGTGGTCGACGCGGCCCGAGCCGTCGGTCACGACGTACCCGCTCGGGCAGGTGACCGTGCCGGTCGCCTGGGCGCCGGGCTCGACGTCCACCTGCACCTCGGTCTTCTGCACGTCGAAGAGGTGCTGGTGGTCGGCCCCCGAGGTCGGCAGCGGCGCGACCTTCACCCGGACGTCGACCGACCGGGTCTGGCCGGCGGGCACGGTGCCCAGCTCACAGCGGACCGTCACCCCCGAGGTCGTGCACGGCGCGTCGGCGGAGACCAGCGTGACGCCGGCCGGCAGCACGTCCACGACGACCACGTCGCGAGCCGCGGCGGCACCGGTGTTGGTGACGGCGAGCGTGTAGGTCACGACGTCGCCCTCGCGCGGCGCGGCTTGGTCGACGGTCTTGGTGACCTTCACGTTGGTGACCGTCGGCTGCACCGGCGTCGTGGTGGAGTCGGTGTCCTGCACGGTGCCGCCGCTGGGCGCCGTCCCGGTCGCGGTGGCGGTGTTGTCCACGCGGCCGAGGCCCTGGTCGGCCGCGGTGATGGTGTAGGTCACCGGGGTGCAGTCGAACGACTCGCCCGGGTCGAGGGCACCGCTCGGGCAGGTGACCGGGCCGACCTTCGGGTCGGAGACCGTCACCGGGTCGAGTCGCACGTTGCCGGTGTTGGTGACGCGGAACGAGTACTCGATCGTGTCGCCCTCGTCGGGCCCGTTGCCGTCGAGGTCGTGGACGGCGCTCGCCGTCTTCACCAGCTGGATGGCGCCGGTGGCCGGCAGCGGCACGGTGCGCGAGTCGTCGTCCTCGACGGTCTCGCCCGACGGCGTCGTACCGGTCGCGGTCGCGGTGTTGTCCACCGAGCCGTGGTCGATGTCGTCCTGGGTCAGCGAGTAGGTGCGCGGCTCGCACTCCAGCGACTCGCCGGGAGCCAGCGACGTCGCCGGGCAGGTGACCGGGCCGACCTTGGGGTCGGTGACGCCGATCAGGCTCAGCGTCACGGTGCCGGTGTTGGTGACCGTGAAGTGGTAGGTCACCGTGTCGCCGTCGTCGAGGCCGTTGCCGTTGACGTCGTTGACCGCGCCCGCGGTCTTGAGCAGCTCGAGCGCCGCGTGCGGCGGCACCGGCGTGTGCGTCGAGTCGCGGTCGGTGACCTTCGGGCCGTACGGCGGAGTGCCGGTCGCCGTGGCGGTGTTGTCGACCTTGCCGGCGTCGACGTCGGCCTGGGTCAGCGCGTACGCCGCGGCCGTGCACGTCGTCGACGCGCCCGGCGCCAGCGTGGTGACCGGGCAGCTGACCGGTCCGGCCTTGGGGTCGCTCACGCCGACCGTCGACAGGGTCACCGTGCCCGTGTTGGTCACGACGAACGTGTAGTCGATCGTGTCGCCCCGGTCGGGGCCGTTGCCGTCACCGTCGACGATCGCGCCGGCGATCTTGTCCAGTGTGATCGCCGGAGTGCCGGTGACCGGGGTGTGGGTGCCGTCGGTGTCGGTGACCGACGGGCCGGACGGCGGGGTGCCGGTCGCGGTGGCGGTGTTGTCGACCTTGCCGGCGTTCACGTCGGCCTGGGTCAGCTCGTAGGTCTGCGAGGTGCAGGTCCGCGACGCACCCGGCGCCAGCGCCCCGGTGCCGCAGGCGATCGCTCCGCCGAGCATCGGGTCGGTGATGGCCACCGGGTCGAGCGTGACGGTGCCCGTGTTGGTGACCTCGAAGCCGAACGTGATCGTGTCTCCCGCATCGGGACCGTTGCCGTCACCGTCGACGATCGTGCTCGCGGTCTTGTCGAGGGCGATCTCCGGGGCACCGGCCAGCGTCGTGGTGGTGGAGTCGGTGTCGGTGACCACCGGACCGGACGGCGGGGTGCCGGTCGCGGTGGCGGTGTTCGCGACCTTGCCGGCGTTCACGTCGGCCTGGGTCAGCTCGTAGGTCTGCGAGGTGCAGGTCCGCGACGCCCCCGGCGCCAGCGCCCCGGTGCCGCAGGCGATCGCACCGCCGAGCATCGCGTCGGCCAGCATCAGGTCAACCAGCGTCACCGGGTCGAGGGTCACGTTGCCGGTGTTCGTCACGGTGAAGCCGTAGGTGATGGTGTCGCCGGCATCGGGTCCGTTGTCGTCGGCGTCGACCACCGGTCCGGCCGTCTTGTCCAGCTCGATGGCGGGCCGCGGCGTCACCGGCACGGTCACCGAGTCGGTGTCGGTGACGCGCACGCCGTTCGAGCCGATGCCCGTGGCGGTCGCGGTGTTGTCGACGCGCCCGGCGTCGACCTCGGACTGCGACACGGCGTACGTCTTCGGCGTGCAGGTGATCGACGCGCCGACCGCGAGCGGCCCGGACGGGCAGGTGATCGCGCCGAGCTTCGGGTCCGCGACGGTCACCGGGTCGAGCACGATGTTGCCGGTGTTGGTGACCTTGAAGCCATAGGTGACGGTGTCGCCGGCGTCCGGGCCGTTGCCGTCGGTGTCGACCAGCGCGCCCGCGGTCTTGTCGAGCTCGATCGCCGGCAGGCGCGGGAGATCGGTGAACGTGCAGGTGATCGTGCTGCCCGCCGAGGCCGGCACGGTGAACGTGCCGGAGTTGCCGGCGCCGCTGGCGATCGTGGTGCCGCTGACGCCCGACACGCACTTCCAGGTCGTCGTGTAGTCGTTGAGGTCGGTGCCACCGGCCGCGGTCTGGGTGATCGTGTAGGTCTTGCCGGGCACCACGACGACGGGACCGGCGACCTCGGCGGGGTTGCCCTGCAGGCCGGAGTCGCTGCCGGTGGTGGTGCCGGTATTGCCGCTCGACACCCCGTTGCCGGTGATCGTCACGGTGAACTGGTCGCCGGAGCCGTGCCGGCCCGACGGCAGGTTGACGTTGGCGTTCGCGGTGCTCGGGCTCGAGCAGGACGCCATGTCGGAGAGCTGGCGGTTGGTGTCCTTCGTCGAGATCAGCACGCCGCTCGACGGGTTGACCCGCAGCACCTTGCCCGAGCCGGTGCCGATCACCAGGTCACCGGAGCCGTCGAATGCCATCGACGCGTACTGACCCGAATTGCCCGGGAGCGTGGCGAGCTTGGTAGCGGCGAGGGTCGTGCTGCCCGCGGTGGTCGGGAGCGGGCCGTTGACCCGGGCCAGCGTGCCGGCGGCGGTGTTGCTCGCGTTGCTGACGACGTACAGGTTGCCGACGGCGTCGAAGGCCATGTCGCCGTTCACGGACAGGTCGGAGATCGTGCCGACCCGGCCGATCGAGGTGTTCGTGCCGGTGTTGAAGGCGTAGAGCCTCCACGGGTCGCCACCGGCCGCGTAGTAGTAGATCCCCGTGGCCGGGTTGATCGCGCCCGCGATCACGCTGCTGGCGTTGTCGTTCGACGGCTGGTGGTAGGAGTCGGTGTCGCCGGTGGCGGCGTCGAAGCGCAGCACCTGGTTGTCGGAGCGGTTGAACGCGTAGGCGTACCGACCGCCGCCGCCGGGCAGCGCGAGTGCGTTCACGGCGTCGCCGGAGCCGGCGTCGAACGACCCGTTCGACGATGCCGCGCCGGTCGACGGCGTGATCTTGCTGATCGCGTGGGAGCCCTGGTCGATGCTGTAGACGGTGTCGCTGGCGCAGACGAAGCTCGCCGTACCACCGCCACCACCACCGCCGCCGGTGGCCACCGCGGGCGCGGTCGGCAGGAGCGCGAACAGGCCCGCGGTCAACCCGAGGGCCACCGCGGCGGTACCGCCTCGGCGTGCTCGAGATGGTCGTGCGGCCCGCATTCGTGCGCGCGACAGTGACATGTGCCAGCCCCCCAGCTGTGTGCGCCGCCCGTGACCCGGGCAGTGTTCAACCAGCGACCGTAGGGTTCACCCACGCGGGTGGGCGGCGGCTTGAGGAAATCTTGCATGCGGTGTGCGGCAGGTCTCTCGGGTCCGGCCGCGGCCATCCAACGGCCGGGCCGCTCCGAACCTCCTCCATGGGGAACCGACCGCTGTACTCCGGGTTCGGCGTCCTGGCCGTGCTCGTCGGCGTCGCCGCCGGACACCTGGTCGCGGCGCTCACCGCACCCGCGTCGTCGCCCGTGCTCGTGGTCGGATCGACGGTCATCGACCTGACGCCGACGCCCCTGCAGGAGTGGGCGATCAAGCACTTCGGCGTCCACGACAAGACCGTGCTCGTGGGCTCGGTCATGGTCGGGGTCGTCGTGCTCGCGGCGGTCGGCGGCCTCCTCTCCCGGCGCCGGCTCGGGTACGGCACGGGCCTGCTGGTCGGGCTGGTGGCGATTCCCGTCGGCGCCGCGCTCGGCCGCCCCGGCTCCCCGGTCTCGGACGTGCTGCCCAGCGTGGTCGCCGGCGTCGTCGGCGTCGGGTCGCTGTGGTGGCTGTGGTGGCTGACCTCGACCCGCGTCCGTGTGCGGTCCGGCGGCACCGGTCCGAGCCGGCGCGGCCTCCTGGTCGCGGCCGGTTCGCTCGCCGCCGCCGGCGTGGTGATGGGCGGCGCGGGGCGCTGGATCACGTCGTACCGCACCCGAACGACGTCGGTGGACCTGCCGGCGACGACCGACCCGGCGCCGCCGTTCCCGAGGACGCTGGACGACCGGGTCCCGGGCATCACCCCGCTCCGCACGCCGACCGGCGACTTCTACCGCGTCGACACCCGTCTCTCGCTGCCGATCGTCGACGCCGGCGACTGGACGCTCACCATCGACGGCGACGTCGCCCGGGAGGTCAGCTTCACCTTCGACGACCTGCTGGCGATGCCGCTGATCGAGCGCGACATCACGCTGACCTGCGTCTCGAACGAGGTCGGCGGGCGGTACGTCGGCGGCGCGCGCTGGCTCGGCGTACGGCTCACCGACCTGCTGGAGCGGGCCGGCATCGGCGACACGTCGGCGGACCAGATCCTGTCGACCGACGTCGACGGCATGACGATCAGCACCCCGCTGTCGGTGGCGACCGACGGCCGCGACGCGATGATCGCGGTCGGCATGAACGGCAGGTCGTTGCCTCGCGAGCACGGCTTCCCGGCCCGGATGGTGGTGCCCGGCCTCTACGGGTTCGTCGGTGCGTGCAAGTGGATCACCCGGATGACACTGACGACGTACGCCGAGCAGGACGCCTACTGGACCGACCGCGACTGGGCGACCGATGCCCCGATCAAGCTCTCGAGCCGCGTGGACACCCCGAAGCCGCTCTCGACCGTCGGCCCCGGCCGGACCGTCATCGGCGGCATCGCCTGGGCGCAGCACCAGGGCGGCGTCGAGCGGGTGGAGGTGCGTGTCGACGGCGGCGACTGGCAGCGGGCCCGGCTGGGCCCCTCACTCGGCGCCGACTACTGGCGGCAGTGGTACCTGCCCTGGACCGCCGAGACCGGCCGGCACACGATCGCCTGCCGCGCGATCGCCGGCGACGGCACCGTGCAGACCGCCGACCGCGCCACGCCCTTCCCCGACGGCTCCAGCGGCATCCAGGAGATCGTGGTCAACGTCGGGTAGGCGCGCGATCGTCGGTGGTGGTTTCGAGGCTCGGGCCTGGCGGCCCTCGCACCTCAACCACCGACACGGTGATTGAGGCGCGAGCGGAGCGAGCCTCGAAACCACCACCAGGCCGCCGGGAAGCGGACCAATCCGTTTCGGAGGGGGCGCCGAATGCCTTCCCGACCAGACCGCAACGGGAAGGCACCCGATCATGAACCGCTCCCTCCGACGCACCTCCGGCATCGCCGTGCTGGCGCTGACCACCGCCCTCGGGCTGGCCGCCTGCAGCAGCGACGACTCCGGGGACGACACCGCCTCCGACAGCTCGAGCTCAATGAGGGAGAGCCCGTCCGGCGACATGAGCCAGTCGCCCTCGGACGACATGAGCTCCGGGGACGCCATGGACGCCGGCGCCCAGACCTTCGGTGCCGGCTGCTCCTCGATCCCCAGCGACGGCGCGGGCTCCTTCGACGGCATGGCCACCGAGCCCGTCGCGACCGCCGCGAGCGGCAACCCGCTGCTCACGACGCTCGTGGCGGCCGTCGACAAGGCCGGGCTCGTCGACACGCTCAACTCGGCCGACGGCGTCACGGTGTTCGCACCCACCGACGACGCGTTCGCGAAGATCCCGAAGAAGGACCTGAACGCCGTCATGTCCGACAAGGCGACGCTCACCGAGATCCTGACCTACCACGTCGTCCCGGGCCAGCTCACTCCCGACCAGCTCGCCGGATCGCACCAGACGCTCGAGGGCGAGAAGGTCGTGGTCGAGGGCTCGGGCGAGGACTTCACCGTCGGCGCCGACTCGGCGAAGGTCCTCTGTGGCAACATCCCGACCGCCAACGCCACCGTCTACGTCATCGACTCGGTCCTGATGCCGGGTTCGATGGGCTGACGAGGGGGCACTGACCGACCATGGAGCACCTCCGACCAGTGGGGTCCGGCGCCTCGCCAGACGATGACTCGTCTGACGCCCCGCCGGACCTGGCCGACCTGCTGCGGCGGGCCGGCCGGGCCGACGAAGTGGCGTTCGCCCGTCTGTACGACGCCACGGCCGCCCGGGCCTACGGGCTCGCCCTCCGTGTGGTCCGCGACCCGGCCCAGGCCGAGGAGGTCACCCAGGAGGCGTTCCTGGAGATCTGGCGGACGGCGAGCCGCTTCGACCCCGGCCGCGGCAGCGCGCTCTCGTGGCTGCTGATGATCACCCATCGCACCGCGGTGGACCGGGTCCGGTCGGCCGAGGCGTCGACCCGCCGCGACACGACCTACCACCACCAGCACCAGCCGGTCGACCACGACGTGACCGCGGAGGCCGCGCAGGCCTCGCTCGAGGCCCGTCGGGTCCGCAGTGCGATGGCGGCCCTCACCGAGGTGCAGCGCGAGGCCGTCGGTCTCGCCTACCTGGGTGGCTACACCCACACGGAGGTGGCGACCATGCTCGACCTGCCGGTCGGCACCGCCAAGACCCGAATCCGCGACGGACTGATCCGTCTCCGCGACGCCCTGGGGGTCGGCTCATGACCGAGATCCACGCCCTGTCCGGCGCGTACGCCGTCGATGCGCTCGACGACCTCGAGCGGGTGGCGTTCGAGCGCCACCTCGCCGAGTGCGCGGACTGCCGCGCCGAGGTCGCCGGCCTTCGCGAGGCCGCGACCCTGCTCGCCGAGACCACCGCGAACGAGCCGCCGGCCGCGCTGCGCGACCGGGTGCTCGCCGGGATCGCAACGGTCCGCCCACTCCCGCCGGAGACCCCGGTACCGAGGCCGCGCCACCGTCGGGTCCGGCTGCTGGTGGCGGCCGCCGCCGCGGTCGTGCTCGTCGGCGCCGGCGCCGTCGCCTGGCAGCAGCCCTGGGCGGACGAGACCTCCCAGCAGCAGCCGCCGACCGCCCAGTCGGTGCTCGACGCGGCCGACGCGCTCAGCACGTCGCTCGACTTCCCCGGTGGCGCTTCGGCGACCGTGACCCACTCCGACTCGGTCGGCCGGGCCGTCATCGTCACGAGCAAGATGCCGCCGCCGCCGCAGGGCAAGGTCTACCAGCTCTGGCTGGACCAGCCCGGCGAGGGCATGGTGTCGGCCGGCGTGATGCCGGTGAAGGAGGACCAGACGGTGCTGCTCAGCGGCGACGCGGCCACCGCCACCGGCGCCGGCATCACCGTGGAGCCGGCGGGCGGCTCGACGGCGCCGACGACCGACCCGATCGCGCTCTTCGACTTCGGCCGGTCCGACGCATGAGCGCACCCCACACCGTCGCCGTGGTCGGGTCCGGCGTCGCCGGCCTGACCGCGGCGTACGTCGCGTCCCGGTCGGCGTCGGTGACCCTCTACGAGGCCGACGACCGGCTGGGCGGCCACGCCGACACCCACCTGGTGGCCGAGGGGGCGGACGGCCTCGGCATCGACACCGGCTTCATCGTCCACAACGAGCGCACCTACCCGACCCTGCTCCGGCTCTTCCGCGAGCTCGGTGTCGAGACGCAGCCGTCGGAGATGTCGCTCTCGGTGCGCGACGACGTAACCGGGCTGGAGTACGCCGGCGCGCTCGGCCCACGCGGGCTCTTCCCGGCGGGCCGCAACGCCGCCCGGCCGGCGTACCTGCGGATGCTCATCGAGATCCCGCGCTTCCACCGCCACGCCCGGCGCCTGCTGCCCCGCGCCGACGACGACCTCACCTTGCGGGAGTTCCTCGACCGGCACCGCTTCCCGGCGTACTTCCGGCGGCACTTCATGGAGCCGCTCGTCGCCTCGGTGTGGTCGTGCGACCCGGCGGTGGCGCTGGACTACCCGGCGCGCTACCTCTTCACGTTCCTGGAGCACCACGGCATGCTCGGCGTGCTCGGCTCGCCGCGGTGGCGCACCGTCACCGGCGGCTCGCGCACCTACGTCGAGCGGGTGGCCGCGTCGATCGCCGAGGTGCGCACCGGGACGAAGGTGACGTCGGTGCTCGAGACGCCGACCGGCGTCGAGGTGACCGACGGCAACGGCGCGGTCGCGACGTACGACGCCGTCGTGGTCGCCACCCATCCCGGCCAGGCGCTGGCGATGCTCGCCGAGCCGACCGTGGCCCAGCGCGAGGTGCTGGGCGCGATCCCCTACTCGGCCAACGTCGCGCTGCTGCACACCGACATGTCGCTGCTGCCCCGGGCCGAGCGCGCCCGCGCGTCGTGGAACTTCCGCCGGCCCGCCGACGCACGCGACCACGTCACCGTCACCTACGACCTGACCCGGCTCCAGCGGCTGCCGACCGACACGCACTACCTCGTCACCCTCGGCGGCGAGGGCCTGGTCGACCCCGCGGCCGTGATCGACCGGATGGAGTACGAGCACCCGCTCTACAGCCCGGCCTCCGTCGCCGCGCAGCGCCGGCTGCCGGGCATCGACACCGACCGGGTCGCGTTCGCCGGCGCCTACCACGGCTGGGGATTCCACGAGGACGGCGCGCGGTCCGGGTTGGCGGCTGTCGAACGGCTGGGGCTGTCGTGGGGTGATGGTGGTTTCGAGATGGTTCCTGAGGAGGTTGCGCAGCAACCGTCTCGAAGGGCAGGCGCTGGCGCGCCTTCCTCAACCACCGACACGGTGGTTGAGGTGCGAGGAGCGTCAGCGACGAGCCTCGAAACCACCGTGACGGGCGTTTACGCGACGACCATCCGGCACACCCGGCGTACGCCGGTGAAGCGGTCGTTCACGCACCGCTCGCACACCTGGCTGGTCGACCTCGACGACCTGCCCGACCACGGCGTGCTCGGTCGCTTCGAGGCGCGCGACCACCTCGGCGACCCGGGCCTCTCCATCCGGGAGAACCTGAGCCGCTTCCTGACGCGGCACGACGTCGAGCTCGGCCGCGGACGGGTGCTGATGGCCGCGCACCCGCGCGCGCTCGGCTACTGCTTCAACCCGATCAGCGTCTTCTGGGTCCGGCCGGAACATCAGGATCCGTGCGTGGTCGTCGAGGTGCACAACACCTACGGCGACCGGCACGCCTACCTGGTGCACCCCGACGAGCGGGGTGGCGCGACGACGCCCAAGGCGATGTACGTGTCGCCGTTCCACGGGATCGACGGCAGCTACCAGCTCGCCGTGCCGGTCCCGGATCGGCGCCTGCACGTGGCCGTCACCTTGCGGACCGACGACGGTGCGACGTTCAGCGCCTCGCTGTCGGGGTACCGCACCACCCATCGCGCGTGGCGCGCCGCTCCGGCGGCGCTTCGGGGCGCCGCGCTGATCCGCCTCCACGGGATCGCGCTCTGGCTGCGCCGGCTGCCGATCCGCCCTCGCCCCGACCACCACCAGGAGGGAGTCCGGTGACCCTCGCACCGACCCGCCCCACCCACGCCTGGCCCGGCCTCGAAGCCGTGCCGGGCGGACCTCGTACGGCGGTCTCGGCGGCCGTCGCCCGTCGGCTCTTCCGGTCCGCCATGACCCGGCTGCCGTTGTCCGACGACGCGATCACGGTGCACCGGCCCGACGAGCTCTTCGCCCGGCTCGGCCGGGACGGGCTGATCGGCTTCGGAGAGGCGTACCTCACCGGCGCCTGGGACTCCGACGACCTGACCGGCTTCCTCACGGTCCTCGCGTCCCACGTGGCCGACCTCGTGCCCCGCCCGCTCCAGCGGCTGCGCGGGCTGACGCAGCACCGGACGCCGACGGCGCACCGGGCCTCCCGGGACCATGCCCGCGACCTGGTCGCGCACCACTACGACCTGTCCAACAACCTCTTCGGCCTCTTCCTCGACGAGACGATGAGCTACTCGTCGGCGCTCTTCGACACCTCGACCGAGCTCGGTACGGCGCAGCGGCGCAAGATCGACCGGCTCCTCGATCTGACCGGCGTGGGACCGGGCACCCGCGTGCTCGAGATCGGCACCGGCTGGGGCGAGCTGGCGATCCGAGCCGCGGCACGCGGCGCCGTCGTCCGGTCGATCACGCTCTCGAGCGAGCAGCAGGTCCTGGCGCGCAAGCGCATTGCGATGGCCGGCCACGCCGACCGCGTCGAGGTCGACCTCTGCGATTACCGGGACGCGACCGGCGAGCACGACGTCGTGCTCTCCGTCGAGATGATCGAGGCCGTCGGGCACGAGTACTGGCCGACCTACTTCACCACCCTCGACCGGCTCCTCGCCCCCGGCGGCCGCGTCGGCCTCCAGGCGATCCTGATGCCCCACGACCGGATGCTCGCCACGCGGGGCGGCTACACCTGGATCAACAAGTACATCTTCCCCGGCGGCTTCCTGCCGTCGGCCCGGGTCGTCGACGAGCTGACCGCGACGCACACGTCGCTGCGGGTGACCGACCGGTTGTCCTTCGGACCCGACTACGCCGAGACGCTGCGGCGATGGGACGAGACATTCCTGGCCCGCGCCGACGACGTGCGCGCGTTGGGCTTCGACGAGACGTTCCTGCGGATGTGGCACTTCTACCTCTGCTACTCACGGGCCGGCTTCGCCTCCGGCTACCTCGACGTGCAGCAGCTGCTGCTGACCGGGGAGGCCTGATGGCCGTCGCGACGACACTGGCCGAGGCGGTCGAGCCCTTCGTCGGCGGCGAGCTGCCGGTCCGGTTGATCGCGTGGGACGGGTCCACCGCCGGCCCCGTGGACGCACCGGTGCTCGAGCTGCGCTCGCCGGACGCCGTACGCCGGCTGCTCCGTCACCCGGGCGAGCTCGGCGCCGCCCAGGCCTACGTCACCGGTGAGCTCGACGTCCCCGGCGACCTGGACGAGGCGCTCACCTACGCCTTCGCGGTCGCGCGCGAGCGCGGCCTGCCCCGTCGCCCGGCCCCCGGCGCCCTGCTGCGCGCGCTTCGCGCGGCCCTGTCGGTCGGCGCGCTCGGCGTACCCCCGCGGGCGCCTCGCTCGCAGCGGAGCGTGCGGGTTGCCCGTGACCACTACGACCTCTCCAACGAGTTCTACGAACTGATCCTCGATCCGTCGATGGCCTACTCCTGCGCCTACTTCGCGACCGGGTCCGAGACGCTCGAGGAGGCGCAGCGGGCCAAGCTCGACCTGGTCTGCACCAAGCTCGACCTCGAGGCCGGGATGCGCGTGCTCGACGTCGGGTGCGGGTGGGGGTCGGTCTCGCTGCACGCGGCGGAGCATTACGGCGCCTCGGTCGTCGGCGTCACCATCGCGGGCGAGCAGCGCGCGTTCGTCGAGCAGCGCGTCGCCGAGCGCGGCCTGGCCGACCGGGTCGAGGTACGCCTCCAGGACTACCGCGATGTCCCCGAGACGAGCTTCGACGCCGTGGTCTCGCTCGAGATGGGCGAACACGTCGGCGAGCACCGCTACCCGGCGTACGCCGCCGCACTGCACCGGGCCGTGCGGCCCGGCGGGCGGGTGCTGGTCCAGCAGATGTCCAGGCGGGGCAGGCATCCGGGAGGCGGCCCGTTCATCGAGTCGTTCATCGCCCCCGACATGCACATGCGCCCCCTGGGCGAGACGGTGGCACACCTCGAGGTCGGCGGACTCGAGGTGCGTCAGGTCCAGTCCCTGCGTGAGCACTACGTGCGCACGGTCGCCGACTGGCTCGCCCGTCTCGAGGCGAACGTCGACCGGCTCACCGACCTCGTCGGCGAGGAGGTCGTGCGGGTCTGGCGGCTCTACCTCGTGGGCGGCTCGATGGCCTTCCGGGACGGCAGGATGGGAGTCGACCAGATCCTGATGGAGCGCACCCGTGACTGACCTCCTCCTCGTCGCCGGCCTGTCCCTGCTCACCGCGGCGATCGTGATGACCGCGGCGGCGTACGCCGCCACCCGGGCCGGCCGGGTCTCGGTGGTCGACACCGCCTGGGGCATCGCCCTGCTCGGGACCGCGGTCGGGTGCGCCGCCGTGTCCGGCTCCTGGCAGTCGTGGCTGCTCGTGCTGCTCGTCGGCGTGTGGGCCGGGCGGCTGTCGTCGCACATCTTCATGCGGTCCCGCGGCCGCGGCGAGGACCCGCGCTACCGCGAGCTGCTCGGCGGCACGCTCGACGAGGTCGGCATCGGGGTCGCCGTGCGCAAGGTCTTCCTGGTGCAGGGCGCCGCGGTCTGGCTGGTCTCGCTGCCGCTCCAGGCAGCGGCGGTCGCCGGCCTCGATCGGGCCTGGACGGTCTGGATCGGCGTCGCCGTCTGGGTCGTCGGCGTGCTCTTCGAGAGCATCGGCGACGCCCAGCTCACGGCGTACCGCGCCGACCCCGACCGTCGACCCGTGATGGATCGCGGCCTCTGGGCGTGGACCCGGCACCCGAACTACTTCGGCGACGCCTGCGTCTGGTGGGGCATCTGGCTCGCCGGCGGCCTCGCCTCCGGCTGGCTACCCGGCCTCGTCAGCGCGCTCTCGCCCATCGCCATGACGGTCTGGCTGGTCTGGATCACCGGCGCCCGCCTGCTCGAGAAGACCATGATGAAGCGGCCCGGCTATCCGGAGTACGCCGCCCGCACCTCGATGTTCGTTCCCCTCCCGCCACGACGCTCGGGCTAGATGACTAGCCTCGATCTTTCATGACGTCGGTGGATCGGGTGTCGTGCTGAGCTGATGGGCTTTGGTGGCCGCTGGCGCGGTGAATCGCCGGCCCTCTTGCCGGTTCTCCGAGGTCCTGGTCGTTCGGGCTGGGCGGGTGTTCAGGTGAGGGCGGCGAGTCGGCGGTGTCCGCCGAGGACGAGGTCAGCCCAGGGCCATCGCCGCGACAGGCGCAGGATCCGACGTCGGCCGGTGGTGATCACCCGGCCGGCGACCGCGAGGAGTCGCAGTCGGATCCGTTTGGGTTCCCAGACCCGCGCTGGTTGTCCGTGCCAGGCCAGGACCTGGGTCCAGGTCATGAGTTCGGCGGCGAGCTGGGTCAGCTCGAGCCAGAGCTGGTTCTTGTCGAACCCCTGCAGCGGGAGGTTGGTCGCCCCGGTGTCCTTCAGGGCGCGGATGCGGTCCTCGGCGCGGGCCCGGAGCCGGTGGGTGACCTCGAGATCAGCCAGCCGGCCGCTCTTGGTGTTGGTGGCGAACACCGTGATCCGCCAGCCCTCGTGATCGGTGATCCGCAACTGGGCTCCTGGGTGGGGCCGCTCGCGGCGGGCGATCACCCGCATCCCGGGCGGCCAGCCCGTGAACGTGGTCGGCAGCCACCGAGTCAGCTCGGCGACCTGAGCGCCCTCACGCGGCCGTCCGTCGGCATCGAGTGCCCTGCGCCACGCCTGCTTCGGCAGCACCGCGAGGGCGTCGAGAACGGGCTGACGACCGTAGACGCCCACCGAGTACTCCAGACCCAAGTTGTGGACGTGCCACACGAACGCGTGGACCCCCGAGCCGGTGTCACCACGCACCAGCACCCGCGACCGCAGGTGCTCGGGGAGTTGGGCGAGGGCCTCATCGAGGACCCTGATCTGGTCAGCGGCGTCGTTGGCGGCCGCCTTCCCCGGCCGCAGCATCGCCGCCAACGGCTCACCGGAGCCACCCTGACCGTGGTCGACGAAGGCGAGCATCGGGTGGAACCCGAACCCGCGCTTGAAGTTCGGCGTCGCACCCTCCTTTTCCGAGTGCGCCCCGATCAGGGTGGCATCAAGATCGACCACCACCTGCTCCTCATCGGCGAAGGGCGTGCGCTGCGCCCACACTCGATCGCGAGCAACCGCACGAGCGGCCCGGATCGCCGCGATCGCTTCCTCAGGTCGCTCAGCCAAGGCCTCGATGAGGCGGCTGACCGTCGGGTCGGAGGCCACCGACCCGAACAGCTCCGGCTGGGCCCGGACCACGCCGATGTCGGCCAGGCAGTCGCCACCCAACGCGATCGCAACCGCCAGATCCAGCACCGTCTTGCCCGGGTCGTGCGTCGACCTGCTCGAGCGCCACGGCGCCAACCCATCCGCCAATGCCGTTGCCAGCCCGCTCACACGGGCCGTCGACAACAAAATCGCCGCGCCCGCCGACGAGATCAGCGACTCGCCCCCGCACTCGACACGAAGACCAGAACCAGCCGGGATAACCTTCACCTACGGAGTGCCTTTCCGCTTGGCTTCCTTGGACCTTCGACAAGCCCAAGAATCCCTCGCAGGACAGGCACTTCCGTGCGTTACACGCCGTACTCAGTCACGACTACGTGAAAGATCGAGGCTAGTGGTCGTCGCTGGAAGTTCCTCGGGGGTGGCCCGTGCTCGGGTGCGTGCATCGCAAGGCGCCGGAGCGACCGGCATACCCGTTCGTACTCCGAGCGACGGCAACGCCGTCAGCGTGCGTCCAGCGCATCGCGTAGCAGGCGCGGAGTCGATCAACACGGGCTGGACCCCAATCGCCCGGCCAACCGGGACTCCGGTCACTGCCGGTGGGGTCGCCGGGCGCGGCACCGTGGCGTCGTACCGACCGACATCGATCCCCGACACCCCGGGGAGAGGAGACCCACGACCATGCGCACGACCTCCCGCACGACCGCTCTCGCCGCTGCAGCGGTCATCGCGCTGATGACCCTGAGCGGCTGCGGGGGCGACGACGACCAGCCGGGCAGCACTCCCGACTCCAGCCAGGACGCGGGCGGGGGCGACACGACCGACCTCGGCGACGCGGCCGAGGAGTTCGGGATCCCCGAGGAGTGCTTCACCGTGCACATCGGCACCTTCGGCGAGCCGGACATCGACAGCGTCGACAAGATGCCCGCCGACTGGCCCGAGCCGATCGACGACGCCGTCCTCTGCGGCACCTCGTCGACGAACACCGAGCAGAACGCCAACTACGTGTCCTCGGCCGCGCCGTCCGAGATCCTCGACGCGTACGAGGGCGCCCTGGGCGACGCCGGCTACGAGACCAGCCGCGAGGACCCCTCTGGACTCGGTCGCGACATGCTCACCGGCTCCTCCAGCGACGTCTACTTCCAGGTCGACGCCAAGGACGGCGGCTTCACGGTCACGTTCGCGAGCGAGTAGCTCCGACCCGCCTCCATGTCCCGCGCGACGCGGATCGCGGTCCCTGCCGCGCGGGACCCCGGATCTCCAGCATGACGCCCAGCGAGCAGACCACGGTGCGCCGCTTCGCCGGCGCCGCGGTCGGAGGGGTCACCGGCGTCCTGGCCACCGCCGCGCTGACCATGGTCGCGCTGGCGCCACGCGCGTTCGACGCCTCCGCCGGGTGGTACCACGACGTCCACTTCTTCGCCTGCTACGTCTTCGCGGCGGTGACGACCGGCGCCGGCGGGGCGCTCGTCATCGCCCGCAGCAGTCATCCGGTCGGCCCGATCCTCGGGCTGATCGCGCTCCTCCTCGCCGGGGCGGTCGCCGCCCTCGGATGGAGCTTCCTCGCCGCCGGACACGGCTGGCCGGGCGTCGGGCTGGCGGCGCACGCCTCGACCTGGCTCGCCGCACCCGGCGGCTTCCTCGCGATCGCCGTCCTGCCGTGGTTCCTGCGCAACGGTCCGCTCCCGCCGCGCGATCGATCGCTGGCGGTCACCGGGATGGTCGCCACCGTCGTGATCGTGCTGAGCGGCGTCATCGTCCAGCAGCCCGGAGCCCCCGCGAACCCGCTCGCCGTCGACAGTCGCCTCGGACGCGCCCTCGCCGTCGTCGGCCTTCCCGCGGCCGTCGTGTGCGCCGTGGTCGGCCTCCTCGCGCTGCTCGAGCTGCTCCGTCGCAGCCGCCACGAGGTGACCGCCGGCGTCCGGGCCGTGCGGCTGCTGACGGTCGCCGTCCCGGTCCTGTTCGTGTCCGTGGGCGTGCTCAACCTGCAGCTCCACGACCTGGTCGACGCGGTCGCGCTGGCGGTGCTGGCGGCCGCCCAGATGGTGCTGGTCCTCAGCGTCGTCGTGCTCACGCTGCGGACCTGGGACCAGCCGGTCGGCCCGGTCGTGCCGCGCGTGGCCGTCCGAGGACTGCTCTCCGCCATCGTGGTCGCGGCCTACGTCGGCGTGGTGGGGCTGGTGAGCCAGGCGCTGCCGATCGACGACCGCGTGATCGGCGCCGCCGCCGTCGCGGTGCTCGCCCTCCTCGTCGACCCGTTGCGGCGCTGGCTGCAGCACCGGGTCGACCTGCTGGTGCACGGCGCGGCGGCCGACCCCGAAGCGCTCCGGACCGCACTGGCGGCCGACCTGCACACCGAGAGCGCCACCGACGCGCTCGAACGGGTGGCGCACGAGCTGAGGCACGCCCTACGCCTCGGGGCGACGGTGATCCGGGCGAACGGCGACCCCGAGGTCGAGGTGGCCGCGGGCGGGCTCCGTCCGGACGATCCGACGATCACCTACGACCTCGTGGTGCGCGGACGCCGGGTCGGCGAGCTGGTCCTGCAGGGTCCGGCCGGCGGCCCGATCACGCTCCGGGCCCGGCGAACGGCGTACCGGCTCACCGACCTGGTGGCGATGACCCTCGACCTGGCCCAGGCGGAGCTCCGGCTGCGGGTCGCCTCGGAGCGCCTGGGCCAGGTGCACACCGAGGCGCAACGACGGATCCGCCGCGAGCTGCACGACGGCATGGGGCCGATGCTCGCCGGCGTAGGGCTCGGACTCGCCGCCGCCCAGCGGCGCCTGCAGCACGACCCGGAGGCCGCGGGCCGGCTCATCGACGACCTGCGCACCGAGATCACCCGCCGATCGGACGGCGTCCGCCGGCTCGCCCACTCGCTGCTGCCCGCCGAGCTCGAGGACGGCGACCTGCGGGGTGCCCTGAGCGTGCTCGCCGCCAGGTTCTCCGGGGACGGCCTCCGGGTGCGGGTGGACACCAGCGGCCTCGGCGACCTCGACGCGCCGCGCCTCGTCGCCTGCTACCACGTGGCGGCCGAGGCGCTCCTCAACGCACACCGGCACGCGAACGCGTCGTCGGTGGACGTGAGCGTGTCCACCACCGCCGGCGGCGCCACCCTGCTCGAGGTGGTCGACGACGGCGGCGGCATCGCCTCCGACCGCGGCCGCGGCATCGGCCTGACCTCGATGCGCGAGCGCGCCGAGGAGCTGGGCGGCCGGCTCGAGATCGGGCCCGGTGGCGAGGGTAGCGGCACGCGCATCGGCTTGGAGCTCCCGTGAGCGCCGGCCCACCCCACGCCGGCGCCCCGACCCGGGTGGCGGTCGTCGACGACCACCCCGTCTTCCGGATCGGGATGACCGCCCTCCTGGAGGAGCTGCCCGGCGTGGAGGTCGTCGGCGAGGCCGACAGCCACCGAGCGGCCGTCGAGCTGGTGGTCGCGCGGTCCCCCGACGTGGTCGTCATGGACCTCGACCTCGACGGAGACAGCGGCGCCGCGGCCACCCGCGAGATCCTCGGCCATCGGCCCGACACCGCGGTGCTGGTGGTCACCGGGTCCGCGGACGACGAGTCGCTCTTCGCCGCGATCCGCGCCGGCGCCCGCGGCTACCTCGTGAAGGGCGCCGACCCCGACGAGGTCGAGCGGGCGATCCGCTCCGTCGCCGCCGGGACGCTGGTGCTCGGGCCCGAGGTCGCCGCACGCGCCATGGACCACCTGGTCACCGCCCGCAACGCCCGCGGCGGCTCCTTCGCCGAGCTCACCGAGCGCGAGCGCGACGTCCTCGAGCTGGTCTCGCGCGGCTACGACAACCCCACGATCGCGCGGGTCCTGGCACTCAGCAGCAAGACCGTGCGCAACTACCTCTACTCGATCTTCGCGAAGGTCGGCGTCGTCGACCGCGGCGGGCTGGTCGCCCTGGCTCTCGACGAGGGCGTCGGCGTACGCCGCCCCGAGGAGCGCGGCCCGCGGCCGTAGGCGGCAGGGCGCGACCCGCGGCTCCCGGGGCCCGCCCGGGCCCGGCCGCCGGACATTCGGGACCGACACACCTGCTCATCCGGGCCGTCGGGACACCACCGTGGAAGGGCCACCGCACCCACGCGGATGGCCCCTTCGTCATGCCGACGTCGTCTGACCAGAGAGCGAAGCAGTCATGTCCTTCCCCACCGGAACCGGGCCGGTCGCCACCGATCGCCGCAACCGCCGATCGCGCACGGGACGCTCCACCCTCCACCGCCTCGCGTTCGGCGGGCTCGCCGTCGTCGTCGGCGCGGGCCTGGCCACCATCCCCGCCCCCGCCGAAGCCGCCCCGATCATCAACATCAGCCGACCCGCGAGCTGGAACAACCACTGGTACAGCGGCAACGTCGCGATCCAGCTGGACGTCAACGGGATCGGCATCAACACCGACGCCTCCGGCTACCGGCTCAGCGGCGCCCATCACGTTCCGCACGCCTACCTCGAGGAGCCCATCCGACTGACCAACGAGGGCCGGACCGACCTCGAGGTCTGGGCGGAGAACCAGAAGCTCGAGAGCAGCCGCGCCACCGACTGGGTCGGCATCGACAGGACCCCGCCCACCATCAGCATCGACGGCCCGCTGGTCGATGGTGCCGAGTTCGATACCGGCACCGTCGTGACCGCCAACTTCGGCTGCCACGACAACATCGCGGGCCGCAGCACCTCCGGCCTGCGCTCCTGCGAGGGATGGGTCCCCAACGGCACCCGCATCAGCACGAGCACTCCCGGCCTGTACGCCGGATGGGTGCGCGCCGTCGACAACGTCGACAACGCACAGACGAAGTCGATCGCCTATCGCGTGCTGGGTCTCTTCACCGCCACGACCCCGACCATCACCGGCACCCCGAAGGTCGACAGCACCCTGAGCGCGACGAACGTGAGCTTCACGCCGGATCCGGGCGTGAACCAGCCGACCTACCAGTGGTTCCGCGGCAACATCGGCGTCCCCGGCGCCACCGGCCGCAACTACGCGGTCACCCCGGCCGACGCCGGCCACCCGATCCGGGTCGAGGTCACCGCGAAGCGCGACAACTACCGGCCGCGCACGGTGACCAGTGCCTCCGTCACCATCCCGGCCGCCCCCGAGGTCCGGACCCAGGCCACCGTCGCCGGCACCCCGCGCGTGGGCCACGAGCTCACCGCCACGGCGGCCACGTTCCACCAGACCACACCTCACGTCCAGCACGTCTGGTACCGCGGGAACGACGTGATCGCCCGCGCCACCGGCACGACGTACGAGCTGGTCGCCGCCGACGCCGGCCGGCAGATCCGCTACGAGACCCGGGCATCCTTCAACGGACAGTCGGGGTCGTGGACGAGCTCCGCCACCGCGGGCACCGACATCGCCACGACGGCGGACGTCCTGACCGGGCCGAGCATCGAGGGCGCACCGCGGGTCGACCAGACGCTGGAGGCCACCGCGGCCACGTTCCGCGGCAACCCCAGCACCCGGCACGTGTGGTTCCGCGACGGGCAGCCGATCGAGGGGGCGACCGGCAGCCGCTACAAGCTCACGCTCGAGGACGCGGGCAAGCCCGTCCACTACGAGACCCAGGCCCGGTACCACGACGACCATCCCTGGACCCGGTCCGCCACCGAGGCCGTCGACGTGGCGCCCGTCCTCCGGGTCTCGGGAGCACCGACCGTGACCGGTGCCCGCGTCGTCGGGCACACGCTCACCTCCGACTCGACCCCGGTCGACTTCACCCCCGACCCGCAGCACACCCGGCACGTGTGGGTGCGCGGCAGCCAGGTCATCCCCGGCGCCGACGAGTCGACGTACGAGCTGGTCTCGGCCGACGCCGGCAAGACCCTGCGCTACGAGCTCCAGGCCCGGCTCCACGAGGACGACCCGTGGCTCTCGGCACCGTCCGAGCCGGTCCCGGTCAGCACCGACGTGGAGGTCGTCGGCCTGCCGGTCGTGACCGGCACCCCGCGTGTCGACCACACGTTGCGGGTCACCCAGGAGGCCACGTTCCTCGGCGACACCGTCGGCCGACGGCACGCGTGGTTCCGCGACGGGCAGCAGATCGACGGCGCGGACACGATGACCTACCGGCTCACCCCCGCGGACGCCGGCAAGCCGATCCACTACGCGGCCCTCGCCACCCACGACGGCACGAACTGGACGCCCGCCCGGTCCGCGGTCATCGAGATCACCCCGGTCATGGAGCTCGACGTCGCGCCCAGCTTCACCGGCACCACCCGGGTCGGCCACACCTTGACCGCGACGCCGGCGACGTTCCAGCCGGCTCCGGAGGAGTCCCACCACGTCTGGTACCGCGACGGCCGGCGCATCCCCGGCGCCACCGACACCACCTACGATCTGCGGGCCGTCGACGCCGGCACCCGGATCCACTACGAGACCGAGGCCGTTCAGCACCGGGGCGACCAGCCGGTCAGCGCCGCCGCTCCCGAGGTCCTGATCAGCACCGATGTCGACGTCTCGGTCTGGCCGACCCTGGCCGGTACGCCGCGCGTCGGACGCACGCTGACGGGCAGCCGCGCCACCTTCGCGACCAACCCCGCCGCGGTCCGGCACGCGTGGTTCTACGTCTCGATCGACGAGGAGGGGGTGGAGCAGCACGAGCGCATCGCGGGCGCCACGTCCGCGCTCTACGAGCTGACCGCCGCCGATGCCGGCAAGCTGATCCGCTACGCGACCGAGGCGACCTACCGACCCGACGACGAGAGTCTGCCGTGGACCCGGGCGTTCTCGAGGACCGTCCACGTCAGCTCGGACATGGACGTGGTCAGCCGCCCCAAGATCGCCGGAACCGCCGAGGTCGGCGGCACCCTGACCGGCTCCGACGCCAGGTTCGATCCCACGCCGAGCGAGTGGCAGCACGCCTGGTTCCGGATCACGGTCGACGAGGACGGCGTCGAGCAGACCAACCTCATCGCGGGCGCGACCACCACCAGCTACGTCGTGACCGCGGCCGACGCCGGCTCCAGGATCTACTTCCGGGCCAGCGGCCGCCTCGGCACCGACGCCTGGACGCACGCGGCCTCGGACCCGGTCGAGATCCCGGCCGAGCCCGACCCCGACCCGGTGCTCAGGATCACGACGCCACCCGTCCTGAGCGGCGTCCCCGAGGTCGGTGAGACGCTCACCGCGTCTCCGACGGGCTTCAACCTCCCGCCCACGCAGATCGACCACACGTGGTACCGCACCGACGGTGCCGGCGTGGAGGAGGAGATCGACGGCGCCGACGGCACGGAGTACGAGACGACCGCCGACGACGCGGGTCACGTCGTCCACTACGAGATCCGCGCCAGCCTCAACGGCGGTCCGATGGTCAGCGCCGCGACCGAGGGCGTCACCATCGGCGATCAGCCCGGCCCCGGTCCGGCCCTCGAGGTCGCCTCGGCTCCGACCCTGACGGGCACTCCACGGGTGGGCGAGACCCTGACCGCCACCGCGGCCGGGTTCAACCGCCCCGCGAACCAGCTCCAGGTCCGCCACGTCTGGTACCGATCCGGCAGTGGTCAGGAGCAGCGGATCGACGGCGCCACCGGTCTGACCTACGTCGTGGCCGCCGGCGACGCCGGCCACACGATCCGCTACGAGACCCAGGCCAGGCTCCACGAGGGTGCCGACTGGCTGCCCGCGTCGACCACCGGGATCACCATCGAGACGCCGGCCGGTCCCCCACCTCCGGATCCGGGTGCGTCGGGTGGCACGGTCACCGTCACCGGCCTCCCCACCATCACCGGCACCCCCCGCATCGGACAGACCCTCACCGCCACCCCACCCACCTACGCCGGCACCCCCACCGGCACCACCCCCACCATCACCTACCAATGGCACCGCAACGGCCAACCCATCCCCGGCGCCACCAACACCACCTACCAACCAGGCACCGCCGACGCCGCCCGACGCATCACCGTCACCACCACCGGCACCCACCCCGGCCACACCCCCGCCACCGCCACCAGCACCCCCACCACCCCGATCGCCAAGACCACCCCCACGCTCAAGACCAAGGTCAAGACACCCGGCAGAGGCAAGGTCCGCATCACCATCACCGCCACCGCACCCGGCATCCCCACCACCGCACTCACCGGAAAGATCACCATCCGCCGCGCCGCACCCAAGGGCGCCACCAAGAAAACCAAGAAGGCCGCCAAGAAACCCATCGCCACCGCCACCCTCAAGAACGGCAAGGCCGTCCTCACCCTCAAGAACCAACCCCGAGGAACCAAGACCACCTACACCATCACCCTCCCCACCACCACCGCCCACACCAAGAAGGCCACCAAGATCAAGACCCGCGTCCGATAACCGGCCCGGCCCGCCGGACAGTCGGGACCGACACACCTACCCGCCCGGGCCGTCGGGACACCACCGTGGAAGGGCCGCCGCACCCCCGTGCGGCGGCCCTTCCGCCGTTCGTCCCCCAGAAAGCGAAGACCACTCGATGCTCGCCCCCGCCTCCCGACGGACCGTCGCCGGCCTGCTCGTCGCCCTCCTCAGCATCGGCGCGGCACTCGGAACGGCTCCGACCGTGCAGGCCGACCTTCCCGAGGACACCAGCCCACCGGAGATCTCGATCTCCCGACCGACCCCTGGCCCGGGCGACTGGTACAACACGTCGATCGAGGCACGCATCGGTGTGCGCGACGTGGGCAGCAGCGGCATGGACTTCGAGTCCTCCTACTACGAGATCAAGAAGGACACGGTCAGCCAGGGCCGGCGGCAGCTGGCCGCCACCACCGTCCTGGCGTTCCACGACGAGGGGTCGTACCAGATCACGGTCCACGCCGTGGACCGCGGATACCTGCACACGACGAAGACCTTCTGGGTCGGCATCGACCGGACGCCGCCGACGATCGCCTTCCCGGGTCAGCTGCGACCCAACGGCACCTACCACCTCGATCAGACGGTCCTGGCGGACTTCACCTGCCACGAGGAGCGCTCCGGGATCGCCTCCTGCAGCTCTCGTCCGACCGCCCGGAACCAGCCGATCATCACCGACCAGGTGGGCCGGCGCAGCCTGGTCGTCGAAGCAGCAGACGTCGCGGGCAACACGACCTCACAGACCATCTCCTTCGACGTGACCCAGACGTTCCGGGTCGATACCGCGGCCAGGATCTCGGGCGAGCCCCGCGCCGGCGAGCTGCTGACCGGCACCCCGGCCACCTACATCCCGTCCGCCACGGGCGCCGATCATCGCTGGCTCCGCGACGGCCTCGCGACCGGGAACACGACGACGACGTACCAAGTGCGACCGGAGGACGAGGGCGCCGTCCTCCAGTACCAGACCTGGCCGCGCCGGACCGGGTACCCCTCGCTGGTCTCCACCGCCGAGGTGACCGTGCCGTACACCCGCACCCGGGTGACCGCCCAGCCGACACTCGACGGTGTGCCGCAGGCGGGACGGACGCTGACGGCGCAGCCCGCGACGTTCGTCCCGAGCTCGGCGACGGTCCACCACGCGTGGTACGTCAACGACGTGCTGGTCGACGCGATCACGGTGCCGGAGTTCACCCTCGCCGACCAGTACGTCGGGTCTCGGATCCGCTACGAGAGCCGCGCCCGGATCGGTGACGGCCCGTGGACCCGGGTCTCCACCGGTGACCTGCGGGTCCTCCCCCGGCCGGAGCCGGAACCCGAGCCCGAGCCGGAGCCGGAGCTCACGGTCGTCGACCGACCGACCGTCGTCGGCAGCCCGTGGGTCGGGCAGACCCTGACCGCCCGCCCGGCGGAGTTCTCCGTGCAGCCGCAGCAGGTCCGGCACGTCTGGTACCGCGACGGCGAGCCGATCGGCGACGATCAGGACGGCGCCACGCACTCGGTCGGCAGCACCTCCTACGTGCTCACCGCCGAGGACGTCGGCGCCCGGATCCACTACGAGACCCACGCCACGCTCACGCCGTACGAGACGCTGGCGCCGACCGAGCTGGCGTCGGGCTGGGTGCGAGCCGCCTCCGACGGCGTGCTGATCCAGGCGGAGCCCATCCCGGGCCCGGGTCCGGGTCCTGGTTCGGATCCGGGTGCGTCGGGTCGTGCGGTCACCGTCACCGGCCTCCCCACCATCACCGGCACCCCCCGCATCGGACAGACCCTCACCGCCACCCCACCCACCTACGCCGGCACCCCCACCGGCACCACCCCCACCATCACCTACCAATGGCACCGCAACGGCCAACCCATCCCCGGCGCCACCAACACCACCTACCAACCAGGCACCGCCGACGCCGCCCGACGCATCACCGTCACCACCACCGGCACCCACCCCGGCCACACCCCCGCCACCGCCACCAGCACCCCCACCACCCCGATCGCCAAGACCACCCCCACGCTCAAGACCAAGGTCAAGACACCCGGCAGAGGCAAGGTCCGCATCACCATCACCGCCACCGCACCCGGCATCCCCACCACCGCACTCACCGGAAAGATCACCATCCGCCGCGCCGCACCCAAGGGCGCCACCAAGAAGACCAAGAAGGCCGCCAAGAAACCCATCGCCACCGCCACCCTCAAGAACGGCAAGGCCGTCCTCACCCTCAAGAACCAACCCCGAGGAACCAAGACCACCTACACCATCACCCTCCCCACCACCACCACCCACACCAAGAAGGCCACCAAGATCAAGACCCGCGTCCGCTAGCCCACCACCGGCCATGCCCCACTCCCCCGACGGGCGGCGTCCATCACTCGTGCCACACTCGAGTGATGGACGCCGTCCGGGTGGCCGCCGCGTTCGAGGCCGTGCCTCGCGCCTGGTTCCTGCCGGCGAGCGAGCGCTCCCGGACGTCGTACGACGGACCGATCGCGATCGGGCACGGGCAGACCAACTCCCAGCCGCGCACGGTCGCGGCGATGCTGCGCCTGCTCGACGTGCGTGCGGGCCACCGGGTGCTCGACGTCGGCTCGGGCTCGGGGTGGACCACCGGGCTGCTGGCGGAGCTGACCGGCCCGGCCGGCGAGGTGCTCGGGCTGGAGATCGAGCCCGACCTGGTGGACTTCGGCCGGTCCAATCTCGGCCGGGGCGACTGGCCGTGGGCCCGGATCGAGCCGGCCCGGGTCGGTGTGCTGGGCGACCCGGGCGGCGCGCCGTACGACCGGATCCTGGTCTCGGCCGAGGCCCGACAGCTGCCCGGGCCGCTCGTCGCCCAGCTGGGCGAGGGGGGTCGGATGGTCGTGCCGGTCGCCGGCGAGATGCTCCTGGTGGACACCTCGTCCGGGGCGCCCGAGATCACCCGGCACGGCCACTACCGGTTCGTGCCGCTGCGCTGAGCGACCAGCGCGGACACCCGGCCGGGCCACCTATGCTCGCCGGGTGAGCGACCCGCTGACCGGCGAGGAGTCCGTCCCGCGACGGCTGACCCGCCTGGCCTCCGCCGACAACTTCCGCGACGTGGCCGGCACGGGTGCGGGCTATCCGACGACGGACGGGCGCCGGGTCCGCCGGGGTGTCTTCTACCGCTCCAACGAGCTGCAGCTGACCGAGGCCGACGCGGGCGTCCTCGCCGGGCTCGGGATCACCCGGATCCACGACCTGCGCAGCCAGATGGAGGTCGACGCGCACCCCGACGTCGACGTGCCGGGCGCCGTCTGGCACCACGTCGAGGTGTCGGGCATCCCCATGGAGCTGGTGTCGGGGCTCGCGGACGCCGATGCGGCGACCCGCGTGATGCGGCAGGTGTACGACGCGTTCGTCCGCTCGCCCGACGCGCGCGCGTCGTACGCCGCCCTGCTCGGCGACCTCGCGACGCGGTCGGCGCCACAGCTCTTCCACTGCACCGCGGGCAAGGACCGCACCGGTTGGGCCGCGGTGCTGCTGCTGGAGATCGCCGGGGTCGACCGCGACACGATCGTGGCGGACTACCTGCTCACCAACGAGGTCTCCTCGACGACCCGCGAGAAGTATCTCGCGCTGATCGCCGAGCACCTGGGCGCCGACAAGGTCGCCGTCTACGAGCCGACGATGGTCGTCGACGCGTCGTTCCTGGGGTCGGCGTACGACGCGGTCGCGGAGCTGTACGGCTCGGTCGACGGCTACCTGCGCGACGGGCTGGGTCTCGACGGCGACGTGCTGGGAGCGCTGCGGGAGCGGCTGCGCTGACCCAGCGGCCCGCTACGGCACGTGGTCGGCCTGGTCGTCCTCGACCTCGGCGCTGCGCAGCCGGAGCTTCTGGGTGTCGGTGAAGGTGACCTCGACGGTCTCGAAGCCCTTGTGGCGCTGGGCTCTCGCATAGCTCGTGTAGGCGCGCCGGTCGGCCTCCGTGAGCTCGACCCGGTCGGTGAACGGCGTGAGCAGCGCGCGCGGCCAGAGGCGACGCTCCAGCACCACATTGACCTCGATGCCGAGCACGCCGATCACCGCGGTGAGCCAGATGATGCCGATCAGGCCGAGGACCAGGCCGAAGGTCTGGTTCATCGCACTGGTCTCGGTGAGCACGTTGGTGACGTAGAGCGTGCCGACCTTCTGCAGCCCGATCCACAGCAGCGACGCCGTGACGGCGCCGGGGACCGAGCCGGTCCAGATGCTGTGACTGCGCGCCGCGCCCACCCGGAAGAGCGCGGTCAGCACCAGGGTGTTGATGACGATCGTCGCCACCGTGATCGGCCAGCGGTACGACGAGACGGTCTCACCGAAGACCTCGGTGTTGGCCGCGAGCGTCGAGAGCACCGAGACCGCGAGCACCGCGACGCCGGCCGTCAGCAGCAGGAAGAGGCTCTTGAGCCGGAGCAGCACCGGGTTGGGCCGGCTGTTGCGCGGCACCGACCAGGCGATGTTGAGCGCGTTCTGCAGCGCCTGGCCGAGCCCGAGCGCACCGTAGAGGGCGACCAGACCACCGATCACAATCGCCTCGGTCGACCCCTGCAGCCCGCCGGGACGGCCGAGCTGGTCGCCGATGATCGGGAACTGCGCCAGGGCCGTGTCGAGCAGGTCCTGCTGCAGCTCGGGGTTGTCCTGGAGGAAGAAGCCGAGGATCGACGAGCCGAGCAGCAGGAGCGGGAAGATCGCGATGAACGCGTAGTAGGTGATGATCGCGGCGAGATAGTTGCCCTGATCGTCGAAGTACTTGTAGATCACCGCGATCGGGTAGCCCAGCACCGACCACCGACGCTGGGCGCGATCGGCAGCGTCGACGACCTTGGCCACCGGGCCACGCTATCGGGGTTCGGCGCCCACGGTGGTGAGGTGGCCGGTGCGGTCGCCGGGTCACCCGGCGTGTCGGACCGGACTCCGGGGCGGTACGTGGTCGGGCAGGGTCGGCATCTCCAGTCCGGTGCGCCGACCCACCAGGCTGCCCCGGGTGACGGCGCTGCCGCCGTACCGCGAACGGACCCGGTCGAGCGCGACGTCGAGGCTGCCGGACGCCGCCTCCTGGGCGAACAGCGGCAGCTCGAGCTGCTCGGCCCCGTGGGCGTCGACGAGCCCGGAGATGGTGATGCCGAGCAGCGTGCAGCCGCGCTCCTCGATCAGCGGCCAGGCCGCCTCGAGCAGACGGCGGCCGGTCTCGAGCCAGGAGGCGGTCGCCGCGGTCGAGTGCGGGATCGTCGTCGAGCGGGTGGCGCGGGTGAAGTCGTCGAAGCGGAGCCGCAGCGTGAAGGTCCGACCGATCCGCTCGCCGCCGCGCAACCGGCGCGCGACCCGGTCGACGAGCCCGGCCAGCAGCGCGTCGAGCTCGTCGCGGCCCTTCGGTCGGCCGGCCCGGCCGATCGCGCACTGCGAGCCGATCGAGCGCCGTCGGCGCCCGACCTCGACGGGCCGCGGGTCGCGCAGGTTGGCCAGCGCCCACAGGTGTCGACCGGCCGCCGCGCCGACGCGCATCGTCAGCTCGAGCTCCTCGCGCCGGGCCAGCTCGCCGATCGTGCGGATGCCGTCGGCGTGCAGCTTGGCCGCGGTCACCTTCCCGACACCCCACAGCCGCTCGACGGGCAGCGGATGCAGGAACTCGCGCTCGGCGTCCGGCGGCACCCGCAGCAGGCCGTCGGGCTTGGAGACCGCGCTGGCCACCTTGGCGAGGTACTTCGTGCGGGCGATGCCGACCGAGATCGGCAGCCCGACCTCGTCGCGCACCCGGCGGCGCAGGTCGGCGCCGACCTGCTCGGGTGGCCCCACCAGCCGGAGCAGGCCGCCGACGTCGAGGAACGCCTCGTCGATCGAGAGCCCCTCGACCAGCGGGGTGGTGTCCTCGAAGATCGCGAAGACCCGGCGGCTCGCCTCGACGTACGCCGAGAACCGCGGCGGCACCACCAACGCTTCGGGGCACAGCCGCATCGCCTGCCGCCCTCCCATCGCCGAGCGGACGCCGCAGGCCTTCGCCTCGTAGCTGGCCGCCAGCACCACGCCGCCGCCGACGATGACCGGGCGGCCCCGCAGCCGCGGGTCGTCGCGCTGCTCGACCGAGGCGAAGAACGAGTCGAGATCGGCGTGCAGGATGCCCGCCGTACCCGCCTCGCTGCTCCGGATCCGCGCCACGCTCCATGATCGAACATCTGTTCGATCATGGCAAGCCGCCTGGAGGCATAGTCCGTCACGTTCCGGTTGTCGATCCGGGGAACGGGCAACCGGAACGTGACGGACTATCCCAGCGTGCTCAGTAGGACTTGGGCAGCCCCAGGGAGTGCATCGCCACGAAGTTGAGGATCATCTCGCGGCTCACCGGGGCGATCCGGCCGGCCCGGGTGGCGACCAGCAGCCCGGCCACGCCGTACTCCTGGGTGATGCCGTTGCCGCCGTGGGTCTGCACGGCGACGTCGGCGGCGCGGCAGGCGGCCTCGGCGGCGGCGTACTTGGCCATGTTGGCGGCCTCGCCGGCACCCATGTCGTCGCCGGCGTCGTAGAGCGCGGCCGCCTTCTGGGTCATCAGCCGGGCCATCTCGGTCTCGATGTGCACCTCGGCGAGGGGGTGCGCGATGGCCTGGTGGGAGCCGATGGCGCCCCGGAAGACCGTGCGCTCCTTCGCGTACGCCGCCGCCTTGTCGATCGCGTAGCGGGCCAGGCCGGTGGAGAACGACGCGGCCATGATCCGCTCGGGGTTGAGCCCCGCGAAGAGCTGCACCAGCCCGCCGTCCTCGTCGCCGACCAGCGCGTCGCCGGGCAGTCGGACATCGTCGATGAACACCTGGAACTGCAGCTCGGGGCTGACGATCTCCATCGGGATGTGCCGGTACTCGAAGCCCTCGACATCGGTCGGCACCACGAAGAGCACCGGCTTCACCTTGCCGGTCTTCTGCCCATCCGATGTCAGAGCCTCGGCCCGGGCGACGACGAGCACGTGGTCGGCCTCGTCGACGCCGGAGATGTAGATCTTGCGGCCGTTGAGCACCCACTCGTCGCCGTCCCTGCGGGCGGTGGTGGTGATGTTGTGGGTGTTGGTGCCGGCGTCGGGCTCGGTGATCGCGAAGGCCATCGTCGAGGTGCCGTCGCAGATGCCCGGCAGCCAGCGGCGCTTCTGCTCGTCGGTGCCGTAGCGGGTGATGATCGTGCCGCAGATCGCGGGGCTGACGACCATGAGCAGCAGCGGGCAGCCCTGGGCGGCGAGCTCCTCGCACACCGCCGCGATGTCGCCGATGCCGCCGCCCCCGCCGCCGTACTCCTCCGGGATATTGATGCCGAGGTAGCCGTTGCGGCCGATCTCCAACCAGAGCTCGGTGGTCTTCTCGCCGCTGCGGGCCTTCGCGGTGAACCACTCGCGGCCGTACTTCCCGGCCAGCCGGGCGACGGCCTTGCGGAGCTCCTGACGCTCCTCGGACTCGCTGAAGCTGCTCACGCCTGCTCCTCTTCCTCCACCACTGCCAGGACCTCCCCGGCGGCGACCTGCGCCCCGGGCTTCACGTCGATCTCGGTCACCGTGCCGGCGTGCGGCGCAGCGACCGGGTGCTGCATCTTCATCGCCTCGAGCACCAGCACCGGCTGCCCGGACTCGACCCGCTGGCCCGCCTCGACCGCCACGCTGACGACCGTCCCGGGCATCGGCGCCAGCAGGCTGCCGCTCGCGACCTGCTCGGCCGGGTCGACGAAGCGCGGCACCCGGGTCAGCCGGACGTGTCCGCGGGAGCTGTCCACGTAGACCGCGTCGCCGTGGACCGCGACGGCGTACGTCGTGCGCACGCCGTCGGTCTCCAGGGTGACGCTGTCGGGACTCGCGGCGACCACCTCGTGGCCGTCGACCCGGTAGGCGCCCACTCCACGACAAGCCAGCCAGTCGACCGTCGCCTCCTCGAACACCGTGCGCTGGGGCTGCGAGACCACGTTGCGCCAGGCGACGGGGATGCCGCGCTGCACGGTCCGTGCCGCCTGGGCCCGCTCCGCCAGCGCGATCGCCGCCGCCACGGCCGAGGCGGTGGTCGAGGAAGGCGCGCTAGCGCCTGTCTCGAAACCACCCAGGAAGTCCGTGCTGACCTCTCCAGCGAGGAACCGCTCGTCGCGCAGGACCGCGACCAGCAGGTCCCGGTTGGTCACCAGCCCGTGGATCTTCGCGCGGGACAGCACGCCGGCGAGCTTGCGGGCGGCGGCCTCGCGGGAGTCGGCGTGCGCGATCACCTTGGCGAGCATGGCGTCGTAGTGCGTCGACACCACGCTGCCGGACTCGAAGCCGGCGTCGACCCGGACGCCGTCCTCGAGCGGGATCTCGAACGCGTCGAGCCGGCCGCTCTGCGGCTGGTAGTCGGCGCCGGGGTCCTCGGCGTACAGGCGGACCTCGATCGCGTGGCCTTCCGGCGGATCGGTCCAGCCCATGAACCAGCTCGCCTCGGCCGAGCGGAGCTGCAGGTGGACGAGATCGACGTCGTGGACCAGCTCGGTGACCGGGTGCTCGACCTGGAGCCGGGTGTTCATCTCCAGGAAGAAGAACCGCTCGGTCGCCGGGTCGTAGAGGAACTCGACGGTGCCGGCGCCGCGGTACCGCACCGCCTCGGCCGCCCTGCGGGCGGCTTGGTGCAGCGCGGTGCGGACCTCGTCAGGGAGGTTCGGCGCCGGCGCCTCCTCGACCACCTTCTGGTGGCGGCGCTGGAGCGAGCAGTCGCGCTCGCCGTACACGACCGAGTCGACGACCTGGACCTCGACGTGGCGACCGCGCTCGACGTACGGCTCGACGAAGACGGTCCCGTCGCCGAACGCCGACAGCGCCTCGGCCTCTGCCTTGGCGACCTCGCCGGCGAGGTCCTCGAGGCGACGGACGACGCGCATGCCGCGCCCGCCGCCACCGGCCGACGCCTTCACGAGCAGCGGCAGGTCGGCCTCCGTGGTCTGCGCCGGCGCCTCGAGCACCGGAACGCCGGCGGCCTTCATGATCCGCTTCGCCTCGATCTTCGAGCCCATCGCCTCGATCGACTCCGGCGACGGGCCCACCCAGATCAGGCCGGCGTCGATGACCGCCCGGGCGAAGTCGGCGTTCTCCGAGAGGAAGCCGTAACCGGGGTGGATCGCGTCGGCCCCCGACCTCCTCGCCGCCTCGATGACGAGGTCGGCACGGAGGTAGGTCTCCGACGGCGCGTCGCCGGGGAGGCGCACCGCGGCGTCGGCCTCGCGCACGTAGGGCAGGTCGGCGTCGACATCGGAGTGGACGGCGACGGTCTCGATGCCGAGCGCGCGGCAGGTGCGGAAGACGCGCGAGGCGATCTCGGCGCGATTGGTCACCAGCAGGCGAGTGATGGTTCGTCGGGTCACGGCCGGAACACCCCGAATCGGTCGGTGCCCACGACGGGCTTGTTCTCGATGACGGACAGGCAGATGCCGAGGACCGTGCGGGTGTCGCGCGGGTCGATGACGCCGTCGTCGTAGACCATCCCGGACAGGAAGAACGGCAGCGACTGCTCCTCGACCGACTGCTCGACGAAGGCGCGCATGCCGGCGTCGGCCTCCTCGTCGTACTCCGTGCCGCGCGACTCGGCGGCGGCGCGCGCGACGATCGAGAGGACCCCGGCGAGCTGGGCCGGGCCCATGACCGCGGACTTCGCGGACGGCCAGGTGAAGAGGAAGCGCGGGTCGTAGGCGCGGCCGTTCATGCCGTAGTTGCCGGCGCCGTACGACGCGCCCATGATCACCGTGAGGTGCGGGACGGTCGAGTTGCTGACCGCGTTGATCATCATCGCGCCGTGCTTGATGATGCCGCCCTGCTCGTACTCCTGGCCGACCATGTAGCCGGTCGTGTTGTGCAGGAAGAGCAGCGGGGTGTCCGTCTGGTTGGCGAGCTGGATGAACTGCGTCGCCTTCTGCGCCTCCTCGGAGAAGAGCACGCCCTGCGCGTTGGCGAGGATGCCGATCGGCCGGCCGTGCAGCTTGGCCCAGCCGGTCACGAGCGAGGTGCCGTAGAGCGGCTTGAACTCGTCGAAGACCGCGCCGTTCGTGTTCGAGACGCCATCGCAGATGCGGCGGATCACCTCGCGCGGGTCGAACGGCTCCCTGAGGTCGCTCGGGATCAGGTCGAGCAGACCCTCCGGGTCCTCGTCCGGCTCGGCGTACGCCGGGACGTCATACGGTGAGTGTGTCCCTTTGCTCCGTCCGTATGACGTCCCGGCGGCGGCCTTGCGCCAGTTCAGCCGCGCGACGATCCGCCGGCCGATCCGGATCGCGTCCCGCTCGTCCTCGGCCAGGTAGTCGGCGAGGCCGCTGATCCGGGCGTGCATCTCCGCCCCGCCGAGCGACTCGTCGTCGGACTCCTCGCCGGTCGCCATCTTCACCAGCGGCGGGCCGCCCAGGAACACCTTGGCCTGCTCGCGCACCATCACCGTGTAGTCGGACATGCCGGGCACGTAGGCGCCGCCGGCGGTCGAGTTGCCGAACACCAGCGCGATCGTCTGCTCCTTGCGCGCGGACGCTCGGGTGAGGTCGCGGAAGAGCCTGCCGCCCGGGATGAAGATCTCCTTCTGGGTGGGCAGGTCGGCGCCGCCGGACTCGACGAGCGAGATCGTCGGGAGCCCGTTCTCCTCGGCGATCTGCGCGGCGCGGAAGATCTTCTTCACCGTCCAGGGGTTGGAGGCGCCGCCCTTCACCGTCGGGTCGTTGGCGGTGATCATGCACTCGACGCCCTCGACCACGCCGATGCCGGTGACGACCGAGGCACCGACGGTGAAGTCCGAGCCCCAGCCGGCCAACGGCGACAGCTCGAGGAACGCCGAGCCCTCGTCGACGAGCAGCTCGATCCGCTCGCGGGGCAGCAGCTTGCCGCGGGCGTGGTGGCGGTCGACGTACTTCGGCCCGCCGCCGGCGACGGCCTTGGCGTGCTCGGCGTCGAGCTCGGCGAGCTTGTCCAGCATCGCCTCGCGATTCGTCATCGGTCCCCTCCGCCGGTCGAGGTCATGCGTAGCCCAGCAGCTTGGCTGCGAGATCGGTCAGCACTTCGCTGGCCCCTCCTCCGATCGGCAGGATCCGGGCGTCGCGGTAGTGCCGCTCGACCTCGGTCCCGTGCAGGTATCCCGTCCCGCCGTGCAGCTGGACGGCCTGGTCGCAGACGTACGTCGCGCAGTCGACCGCGGTCTGCTTCGCCAGGCAGGCCTCGGCGACGACCTGCTCCCCGGCGGCGTGCCGACGGGCGACCTCACGCGTGTAGGTGCGCGCGACCTCGACCTGCCGCCGCATCTCGACGAGCTTGTGCCGCACCACCTGCCGAGCGATGAGCGGTTTGCCGAAGGTGTCGCGGTCGCGGCAGTACGCCGCGGTGAGGTCGAGCGAGCGGCCGGCGATGCCGTAGGCGTGCACCGCCAGCGCGAGCCGCTCGACCACGAACTGCTGGGCGATCTGGGCGAAGCCGGTGCCCTCCTCGCCCACGAGGTTGGCGGCCGGCACCCGCGCGTCGACGAACGACAGCTCGGCGGTGTCGGAGCAGTGCCAGCCCATCTTGCGCAGCGACCGGTCGACGGTGAAGCCGGGCGTGCCCTTCTCGACGACGAGCAGGCTGACACCTTCCGCGCCCGGGCCACCGGTGCGCACGGCCGTGGTGACGAAGTCGGCGCGCACCCCGCTGGTGATGAAGGTCTTGGCTCCGTTGACCACGTACTCGTCGCCCTGTGTCGATTTTTGGCGGACGGCGGTGGTGCGGATGCCGCCGACGTCGGAGCCGCCGCCGGGCTCGGTGATGCCGAGCGCGCCGATCATCTCGCCGGCCAGGGTCGGGCGGACGAAGCGGTCGACCAGGTCCGCGTTGCCGGACGAGGCGATGTGCGGCAGTGCGATGCCGCCGGTGAAGAGCGCGGCCAGGAAGCCGCTCGACGCCCCCGCTGACAGCATCCCCTCCTGGAGGTCGACCGTGTCGAGGACGTCGCCGCCCTCGCCGCCGACGTCCTCGGGGAACGACAGGCCGAGCAGGCCCTGCTTCGCTGCCGCGAGGTGGACCGACCGCGGGACCTCGCCGGCGTCCTCCCACTCCTGGAGGTGCGGCGCGACCTCGCGGCGGACGAACTCGGCACCCAGCTCGTTCAACTCGGTGGTTGAGGTGCGAGCGAAGCGAGCCTCGAAACCACTCACAGCAGCCGCTCCTCGATGTTGACCATGCGCGAGCGCACCCACTCGCCGAGCCCCTTGGCCTGCGGGTCGAAGCGCGTCGACGCGGCGACGCCCTCGCCGAGCAGCCCGCGGATCAGCACGTTGACACCACCCAGGTTGGGCAGCACGTGCACCTCGACGACGAGATCGGCCGCCTCCGGCACCAGCTCGCGCACCTTGCGCGGCGTGATCAGCTTCGTCAGCCACGTGACCCGCGCGTCATACTTGTCGGACCCGTCGTGCATCACCCAGAGGCCGAGGTTGGCATCGCCGCCCTTGTCGCCCGAGCGGGCGTGCACGAACGACCCGAGCGGTGCGCGGCGGGTCAGCGAGTCGGTGGGCGCCGGGTAGGGCGACGGACGCAGGCCACCGCGGTGGTCGGCCTCGCCGAAGGCGGTCGGGTCCGCGACGACCTCGCGACGTCCGTCCCCGTGCACCACCGTGTGGGTGACGGCCGAGCGGTCGACGTACTCCGCGCGGTAGATGCCGTACGGCGCGGGCGCGGCCGGCGGCGCGGTCATCGTGAAGCCGGGGTACGACGCGAGCGCGAGCTCGACCGCCGCGCCGGTGAAGGCACGGCCGACCGGGTCGGGCGTCGGGTCCTTCACCGTGCAGCGCAGCAGCGCCGACGCGCCCTCCTCGGTGTCGGCGTCGACGGACGGCAGCGCGGTGCGGGTCCAGCTCACCTCGGCCGCGACCAGCGCCGGATCGAGCTGGTCGCGCACCCAGTCGGCCTTGGCGTCGATGTCGAGCCCGGTGAGCACGAGCTCGACCGTGTTGCGGAAGCCGCCCAGCTCGTTGACGCAGACCTTGAGCCGCTCCGGCGGCGGCTCGCCGCGTGCCCCGCTGATCGAGACGCGGTCGGGGCCGACCTGGCTCAGCTCGACGCTGTCGAGGCGAGTGGTGACGTCGGGGTTGAGGTAGCGGGTCGACTGGATCTCGTAGAGCAGCTGCGCGGTGACCGTGTCGACGGTGACCGCCCCGCCGGTGCCGGGGTGCTTGGTGATCACGCTGCCGCCGTCGGCGGCTATCTCGGCGAGCGGGAAGCCGAGAGGCAGGTCTCGGTTCGGGAGCGTCGTGAAGCCGGAGAAGTTGCCGCCGGTGGCCTGGCAGCCGCACTCCAGCACGTGTCCGGCCACGACGGCGCCGGCCAGCTCGTCGTACGACGTGGGCGTCCACCCGTGATGGGCGACGGCGGGTCCGACCACCAGGCTGGCGTCGGTGACGCGACCGGTGACGACGACGTCGGCCCCTGCGAGGAGCGCGGCCGCGATGCCGAAGCCGCCGAGGTAGGCGTTGGCGGTCAGTGCGTTCGGGAAGCCGAGCGACCGGACGTCGTCGCCCTCGACGTGCGCGATCGCCGGGTCGAGGCCCAGCCCGCGCGCGACCTCGCGGAGCCGGTCGGCGAGGCCCGCCGGGTTGAGCCCGCCCGCGTTGCTGACGATCCGGACGCCGCGCTCCAGCGCCAGGCCCAGGCAGTCCTCGACCTGGCGCACGAAGGTCTTCGCGTAGCCCAGCGACGGGTCCTTCATCGTGTCCCTGCCGAGGATCAGCATGGTCAGCTCGGCGAGGTAGTCGCCGGTCAGGTAGTCCAGACTCTGCCCATCCTCCTGGCGTCCCTCCAGCATCTCCCGCATCGCGGGGAGCCGGTCACCGTAGAAGCCCGAGCAGTTGCCGATCCTCACCGCGGCGGCCGCCCTTCGCCCGCCGGGCCGGCGAACGCCTGCGCGATCGTCAGCCACCGCTCGGCGTCGGCGCCGGTCGCGACGAGGTCGGTGTCGTCGCGATGCACCCGCTGGGTGACCAGCAGGCAGAAGTCCCACGCGCTCCCGGTGACGGTCTGGGCGGCGTCCTCGGGTCCCCACGACCACTGGTCACCCGAGGGGGCCACGAGGTCGGTGCGGAACTCCCCGGCCGGCGGCTCGAGGGCGTGGACGCCGAACGCGAAGTCCCGGGTGCGGACGCCGAGGTGCGCGACGTGCCGAATCCGGTCGGTCGGCTCGGGGTCGACGCCCAGCGCGGCGTACACGTCGAGCGCGTGGGCCCAGGTCTCCATGAACCGCGCGGTCGCCATCGACGCCGGGGACATCGGCGGGCCGAACCACGGCATCCGCTCCCGGGCCGGGTGGTCGCGCAGCGCCGCCCGCAGCCCGTCGCGTGCCGCGCCCCAGCGCGCGAGCAGCGCCTCCGGGGCGAGCCGGGCGACCTCGAGCGCCTGCGCATCGACGTAGCCCATCGGGTCCGCGACCGCATCGAGGACGATCGCTTCCCAGGCGTCCTGGTCGGTCGCGGCGACGGTGGCGACCTCGTCGGTCCAGGCGAGGTGGGCGATCTGGGTGGCGACCGTCCACCCGGCAGCGGGGGTGGGCGTCGCCCAGCCGTCGGCGTCGAGGCCGGCGACGGCGGCCCAGAGCCGGTCGCCCTCGACGGTGAGGTCGGCGAGCAGGTCGTCGAGGAGGGTCATCCGAGCTCCTTGTCCAGCACGTCGGCCCAGCGGTCGAGGATCGCCGCGCGCCGGCGGCTGTCGTCGGTGATCGTGTCGGCCAGCCCGAGACCGCGCACGAGGTCGAGGGTGGCCTGGGCCAGCTCGCGGTTGCCGGGCATGGACTCGTCGAGACCGAGCAGCTCGACCGTCAGGCGGTGGGTCTCGCGGCCGATGCGCTGCTCCAGCGGCTCGACGGCCGCGAGCAGGGAGGCGTCGGTACGGGCCGCGACCCAGAGCTCCAGCGCCGCCGCGAAGACGGCCCCGGTGAAGTGGTCGGCCAGCATGTCCAGCACCGCGCGGGTGTGCCGCGGCCCGTCCGGCAGCGCGTCCGCCGCCGCGACGAGCTCGACGCCCCGCTTCTCGGTGAGGTGCTCGACCGCGGCGACGACCAGGTCGTTCTTCGTGGGGAAGTGGTGCAGCTGGGCCCCCCGACTCACCCCGGCCCGCTCGGACACCAGCGTGGTCGACGTTCCCGCGAACCCGCGCTCCACCAGGCACTCGATCGTGGCCTCGAGCAGCCGCGCCCGCATCACCCGGGTCCGCTCCTCCTGGGGCACGCGGGTCGTGGTCGGCATGCCGCCCAGCATGCTCGGCGTACTAACAAACAGTCAAGCCTGACTTTTTATTGAAGGTGGGACCGACCGGGATAGTCCGTCACGTTCCGGATGCGGATCGCCGGTGACGGCAACCAGAACGTGACGGACTATCCCGACGTCTCCACAACCCCGACCGACCCCGACCGATCCCGACCGACCCCGGCCGACCCCGGCCGACCCGGCCAGGCTCAGTCGACCCGGGTGACCAGGGGCAGTCGGGACCGGGCGCAGAGCCCGACGATGGCGGCGGTGAGGAGGGGCAGCGCCACGACCAGGCCGAGGATCATCAGCCAGGGGATGTCGAGGTAGTGCGCGCGGACCTCGGCGTAGCCGCGGGTGAGCGGGTAGCTGACCGCGATGCCCGGAATGAAGCCCACCAGGGCGCCGAGGGTGGCACCGACGAAGCCGATCACGAGCGCGTACGACGCGGCGATCGAGCGCCGTCGCCGCGGCGAGGCGCCGACGGAGGCGAGCGTGGCGAGGTCCGGACGCGCGTCGGAGAGGGCCAGGAAGGTCGCGGTCAGCGTGCCGCCGAGCATCAGCACGCCGCCGAGACCGGCGAGCACCAGCTGCGCGATCATCGTCTCGTCGGGCATCTGGTAGCCCCGCTCGACGTAGAACCCGGCGTCGCTCGTGACGGACCGCGCGGCGTCGGCGACGGCGCGCTCGCTCTCGGCGGAGATCCCGACGCCGCCGACCGCCAGCCCGACCCTCGCGGTCGGCACGTCGAGCTGCCGGAGGACGTCGTGCGGCAGCACCATCGTCGCGACCCGGTCGGTCCCGGTGTACGACACGAACGCCGCCGGCACGGTCACCGGCGGCAGCTCGTCGCCATCGCCGGGCGTCCACCACGAGGCGCGCAGGACGACCTCGCCGGCGTCGACCGGGTGGTCGGTGAAGATCACCGCCCGGCCCGTCGCGAGCGCCGCGTCGGCGCGGTCGCGGTCACCGAGGGAGATGCCACGGACGATCGACGGCAGCCGGTCCCCCGCGAGGATCGACGAGCCGTACGACGACCCCCACCCGTCGAGCAGCGGCTCGCCGTCGCGCTTGCCGGGCAGGTGCGCCTCGACGTAGTAGGACCGCGCCTCGGGGTCGGCGATCGGGGAGCTCTCGGGGACACCCACGATCGGCGTGAGGTCGGCGCCGGGCAGCTTGCCGGCGACGGTGTCCTGGAGGCGCGACCACTGCTCATCGGTCAGCCCTGGGGCGGTGACGGCGCCGTCGCCCATCGGCAGCATCGCCTGGTAGGTGCCGCGGTTCTCCGCCTCGTCGCTGGTCACGCCGATGCCGAGCGCGACCACCCCGGCGACCGTCGCGGCCACGGCGGCCACCGCGGGCACCGTGCGGGTACGGTGCCGCGCCGCGTCGCGCGTGGCGTAGCGCGGCGACAGCGGCAGCCGGCCGGCCAGCCGGGCCAGGGCCACGACGACGACCGGGACCAGCAGGATCATCCCGAGCACCGCGACGACCGCCGAGGCGGCGATCGTGAACTCGCCGCTCGACGCCGAGGTGGCGCCGTACGCCGAGCCGGCGATCCCGGCGCCGAGCAGGCCGACGCCGAGGAGCGGCGACCGCAGCGACGGGCGTCGGTCGGCACGGCGTCCGGCCAGCACCGCCACGACGTCCTGGCGGGATGCGATCCAGGCCGGCACCACGGCGGCCAGCACGGCGCTGACGAGACCGAAGAGCATGATGCCCACGAGGTGCGGCCACGGCACGTCGAACGGACCGAACCGTTCGCTCGACCAGTGCTGCACCACGGGCACGAGCAGCCAGCCGACCGCGATGCCGAGCAGGACGCCGCTCACCGCGGCGACCACACCGAGCACGACACCACCGCCGACGACCACCCGGCGGCTCTGGGCGGGGGTGCCGCCGCTGGCGGCCATCAGGGCCAGCGTGCGCGACTGGCGTCGGGCCGTGACGGCGAACGCCGGGCCGGCGAGGAGCACGACCTCCAGTAGGGCCATCGCCACGACCAGCACGATGACCGCGATCATCGCGTCGTCGGTGCCGCCGCTCCAGCCACGGATCTCGTCCGGGATCTCCGAGTCGGGTGGCGGATCGGTGAGCACCGCCCGCGACAGCACCGTCGCGCCGAGGGCGTTGAGCTCCTGCACCGTCTCCCACGAGACCGGGCCACCGGCGGCGAGGTACGCCGGCCCCATGCCCCACGCGGCGCGGCTGACCTCGATGCCGAGGCTGCCGAGCCGACCGGCCGCCAGCGGGTAGCCGCGCGAGGCCGTGGACTCCGCCACGCCGACGATGACGGGCGACGGCGCGCCGTCGACGACCAGGTCGAGGCGGTCGCCCACGGCGTAACCCCGATCGAGCATCGCCTGGTTGACGACCGCCTCGTCGTCGACGGCCGGCCACCGGCCGGAGGCGAGCTCGAAGAGGCCGTCGGTCATCGGGTCCCGCAGGTCGACCTCGGTGCCGGCGGCGTACGTCACGCCGTCCTCGGTGCGGACCAGGAGGTCGCCCTCGCGCTGCTCGACGAGCCGGGCTCCTCCCAGGGCGTCGGCCAGCTGCTGCGCGGTCGGGACGCGGTCGGCCCCACCCGTCGAAGTGTTGCCGTCGAGCGGGTCGAAGGCCTGGAGCACCGGCGCCCCGCCCGCCGGCACCTCGAGCTGGGCGTCGGCCGACCCGAGCCGCCGGTCGAGCCCCTCGACACTGCTGACGTCCTGGGTCCGGATGATCACGTCCGCGGCCGTCACCGCCAGCACGGGCAGGGCGATCATCACGAGCACGAGCACCGAGCGGCCCCGGTGACGCAGGGCGTCGCGCCCGGCGAGGCGGAGCGCCAGTCGCCAGGAGGTCAGCCCGCTCACTGCGTGGCGCCCGCGTCGAGCAGCGCGTCGGCCCGGTCGGCGCCGGTCTCGTCGACGACGACGCCGTCGCGCAGGAAGACGACCCGGTCCGCCCAGGCGGCGTGCCGCGCCTCGTGGGTGACGAGTACGCCGGCCGCGCCCGCGTCACAGCGCGCGCGGAGCAGCCGCAGGATGCTCTCGCCGGTCTCGCTGTCGAGCGCGCCGGTCGGCTCGTCGGCCAGGATCAGCCGCCGGTCGCCGACGACCGCGCGGGCGATCGCGACCCGCTGCTGCTGGCCGCCGGACATGTGGTCGGGGAACCGGTCGGCGAGGTCGGCGATGCCGACCTCCTCGAGCGCCCGCCGCGCGGTGGCCCGGGCGGTCCGACTGCGGACGCCGTCGAGCTCGAGCGGGAGGGCGACGTTCTCGACCGCGGTGAGGGCGGGGATCAGGTTGAAGTCCTGGAAGACGAAGCCGATCGACGTACGCCGGGCCCGCGCGCGGCCGGCGGCGCCGAGCGCGGCGAGGTCCTGGCCCTCGACCGTCACCGTGCCGGCGGTCGGCGTGTCCAGGCCGCCGGCCAGGGTGAGCAGCGTCGACTTGCCCGAGCCCGACGGGCCCATCACCGCGACCAGCTCGCCGGGATGGGCGGCGAAGGAGACCGACCGGAGCGCGTGCACCTCGGTCTCGCCCGCACCGTGCACCCGGGTCACCTCTCGCAGCTGGAGCACGGCGGTCACGACTCGTCCTCCTGGCGCTCGGTCCGCGCCGCGGCGGGTCGGGCATGGGCGGCGCGGAGCCGGTCGGCGCTCTGCCGCAGCCAGCGCGTCTCGGCCTCGCGCAGGCGCTGCGCCTGCTCGATGGTCACGCTCGCGGTCATCGCGACGCCTCCCGCTCGACGGCGGCCGGCGTCGCTGGGGCGGCCTCCGGCCGCTCCAGCTGGGCGCGCCGCAGGCGCGCCTCGCAGTGGTCGAGCCACCGGATCTCGGCCTCGGCGCCGAAGACCAGCGAGTCCAGCACCAGCGTCCACGCGAGGTCCTCGCGCGACTGCCCGTCGGCGGCCCGGCGCTTGAGCCGGGTGTAGTCCTGGAGCGCGGACATCGTCGCCGTGCGCTGCTGCTGGATGACCGTCCCGACGTCGACCCCCGGCACGGTGACGGCCAGCGCGAGCTTGATCGCCAGCTCGTCGCGCGGCGGCTGGGCGCGCTCGACCGGCGTCGTGAACCAGGTCGCCACCTCGTCGCTGCCGGCCTCGGTGATCCGGTAGACCACGTGCCCCGCGCCGTCGTCGCCGGCGCCCTCGACGAGGCCGTCGCGCTCGAGCCGGGTCAGCGTCGTGTAGACCTGCCCGACGTTGAGCGGCCAGGTCGCACCCGTCCGCTGCTCGAACTGCGCGCGCAGCTGGTAGCCGTAGCGCGGCCCCTCCTCCAGCAGCGCGAGCAGCGCCTGCCGCACCGACATGCTGGCCTCCCCCGTTCGCCATCCGCCCCCGTGACGGATGGATACTCGGTATGTATACCACGTATGCATGACAGACTGCGGCGATGCCGGCGCGCTACCTCGTCCCGGGCTACCGGGTCACCGACCACACCGCCGCGGTCCCCCTCGACCACGCCGACCCGGACGGGC
>NZ_JACHWR010000006.1 GCF_014191495.1 Nocardioides soli | reverse complement strand
GCAAGAGGTAGTGCTGCCACCCGCGAAACTCAGGGGCCGCCGGGGTGCGTCCGCTCGTAGCATCGGCATGTGGACAAGGACCTCGATGTGCGGCGCCCTGACCTCGATGGAGTCGAGCGCTTCGGCACCGTGCGGTGGTTCAAACAGGAGAAGGGCTACGGCCGCATCACGGCAGACGATGGCGAAGTTCTGTTCGTACACTTCTCGGACATCAAGGGCGCGGGCTACCGGGTTCTCGACGAGGGCCAACGAGTCAGGTTCGTATGGCGCGGCGGCGTCGCCGACCACGGCCGCCACCATGCTGAGGACGTGCACATCATCGACTGATGGCCGCGCGGCCACCATCCGGATCTGCCGCGATGGGTGCGTCATTTCGACTGGGGCAGGACGCGTCGGCACGCAATCTGCGGGACGCAGTCAGCTTCGGAGGTCAGGGGGTGGGCCGAGGCGCATCTTGTCGCCGACCACGTTCAGGAGCGCGATGACGTCAGCGCGTGCCAACCGTACGTGATCGGATGCTGCCCGCAGGGTCTTGCGATTGCGATGGATGCGGGCGATGAGCTTGTCCTTGGTCCGGCGCGTCACCGGGACTTCGGGGGCGTCGCCGAAGCTGTAGGTGATCTCGAGCTGCTGACGGTCCGCATCCGACCACCAGTCCAGGTGACTGTCCTGAATCACTAGCAGGCAGCCGTGCAACGCGTCCAAGTAGGCATCGGGCACTTCATTAGTCGGGCCACCACCGAGGACGACGATGGACGGTGAATCCGATGGCTCACCGGAGCGAACCACCTCGGTCGGGAGCGCCGGCTCACCGGCCGCAGATTCGCCGTCGTCGACCAGGACGAGCGGCGCCACGCCGTCGTTCGGGCCCAGCTGCAGCTGAGCCCCTCTTCGCCCGAGAATATCGATGTAGGGCACCAGCTCGACGGCGCCGTCGACCCAGCGCAGGGTCCGCGCCGTCCGCTTGAACCCGGCGAGTGTGCTGTACGCGACCGCCTCCGGGGACCGCGCAACCAGCGCCTCGGTCCTCCGGTCCCGGATCTCGATGACGACGCGTCCGTACCGTCGTCGGCGAGTTGGAAGTACGACCTGGCCTGTAGTGCTCGACTCGGGCTCGCCTTCCATGGAGACGACCAGGTGAAGCGCAGGTCGCGAGCCCGCACGTACTCGCGGGCCTCGGCCAGCACCTCGGGCGGCCAGCCCCGCCGTGGTGCGAGCTCGGTGAGGGCGGCGTCGATCACCTCGAACACCAGCCGACCGCGAGCCCCCGCGGGCAGGGCAGCAACAGCCGGCGGGACGGAGACACCGCAGAACTCCCATCCGTCGGGCCGGTCGACCCGGACCTCCGCACGGATCGTCGCGGCACCGTCGTCGGCCGGAAACGTGTGGAGGCGCAGCGTGCTCACCGGTCCAGTGAGATCCACTGACCGCAGGGCTTCGCTGTACAGCTCCTCCACCCGACGCGCCGACTTCAGCCACGCGTCGACCTCTGGCTCGTCATCCCAAGGCCGATCTCGATGCCCGGTCGCGGGCCAGAAGTTGATCGCCTGGAATCTCACCACCGTGGCAGCGTCACAGGTCTCAAGAACTTCCGCTGGTTCATCCGCGAAATCGCGGGTCTTCTGCCACACTCCGGGCGTGTTCCGGCATCGCGGTCGCCACCGGCAAGGCTTTGTGGCGTGGTTGCGCAACGACCTTCGCCGGGTGCCTCCGCTCCGCGTGACCTGGCGGACGGTGCGCAGGTACCCACACATCCTGCGGCGGACTCTGCTGCTGGGGGCCTTGGTCTGCGCGGCGTACTACGGAGTTCTGAATCTGCTCGGTCTCGAAGACACGTCGGCCGTGCTCGTCGGACTCCCCATCGCCGTCGTCGGCGCGTACAGCGGTCGGCAGATCGCGCGGTATCGGTTGGATAGGCAATCGGCTCCAGCCGCTGCAGCGGAGGTGTGACGGCGGGACGCCGTCCGGTCGCGGTGGTTTCGAGACAGGCGCTAGCGCGCCTTCCTCAACCACCGTCCTCTTCAGCCGCGCATCTTCTCCAGGCGTACGGCGAGGAGGGGGCGGCGGTGGGCATTGCCGGGGAGGTCGACGTAGCGGTCGCCGTACGCCGAGAGGAGGGCGTCGTCGAGGCGGCGTACGGCGCCGGGCGGGTAGCGGTAGTCCATGCGCGCGACGATCTCGCCCGCGTCGACGTCGGCGAGGACGTCGCCGAGGGCGGCGAGGGTGGTGAGGCCGAGCTCGGGGAGGAGGCCGGCGATCCAGGCGTAGTGGTCGGGGCGTGACCACTCGGCGTCGGCGTACTGCCCCGCGAGGTACGCCGCGAGCTCGCGGGGGCTGACGCCCTCGGCGGCGGCGTCGACCTCGCCGACGGCGGCGCCGCGCAGCCGCTCGCGGATCGTGGTGAACTCCTGGTCCGCGAGCTCGAGCAGCCCGGCCGCGAGGGTGAAGCGGCGGTCGAAGTCACGGGCGTGCTCGGTCGGGACGCTGCCCTTGTAGCGGATGTCGTGCTCGAACTCCGCCCACGCGTGCTGCAGCACCGTGCGCACCTGCACCTGCGCGACCTGCCCGTCCTCGCGCGCGACCTGGAGGTGCCGGCTGGCGTAGCCGAAGCGGCCCTCGCTCGCGGTCTCGTTGCCGAGGTCGCGGTCGTCGAGCACGTCGAACTGGGCGCCGAGCACGTCCGCGACCGCGCTCACGTCGGCGCGCACGTAGGTGATCACCCGGACGCCGACCTGGTCGCCGATCTCGCGCAGCGGGTCGGAGTACGCCGGCAGTCCGTCGACGGTGCGCGCCGCCTTGGCGGCGAACGAGTCGACGCTCTTGGCGCGGCCGGCGACCGACAGGTAGTTGATGCCCGCCTCGTCGAGCAGGCCGGTGACCTGCTCGACGTACTCCGCCGCGACGGCGACCAGCTGCGGCTGGCGCTCGGCGTACTCCGCCACCGCCTGCTGGATCGCGCCGTGGGTGTCGAGCAGCGTGGGCGTGACGATGTAGCCCTGCTCGAAGGAGCCGTACGTCGTCAGCCGCTTCGGCCAGCGGTCCGCCATCAGCGCGACGTAGGCGCAGACCACCGCGTCGACCTGGTCCTCGGCGCGGCCGAGCTCGCTCTTGCGGGTGGCCGCCTCGACCTGCGCACGCAGCGCCCGCCAGGTCGGGTCCGGCGGCACGATCCGCTCGAGGTGGTCCATCAGCCGCAGCAGCTCGGCGCGCAGCGAGTCGAGTGCGCGGCCGCGCTTGTCCTTGTACTTCAGCGTCTTGGCGAGGTTGAAGAGCACGATCGTCGCCGGGTGTGGGTAGACCTCGATCGCGCGCCGCTCGCGGCCCGAGCGTGGGTCCATGTCGAGCCGCAGCTGCCTGCAGATCCGGGCGCCGCGGGTCAGGCCGCCGGCGAACTCCGGCTTGCCGGTGTTGGACGGGTGCGCGCCGGCCTCGAACCGGTGGAAGTCACGGTTGAGCGCCTGCTCGGCCTCCCGCGACCCGGTGGGGTTGGTGACGATCAGCGGGGCGTCGATGCCGACGACGCAGGGGCCCTCGACGTACGGCGCGAGCGCGTCGCCGATCTCCTCGTCGGTGTGCACCGAGGAGAGGTGGACGAGGTGGCCGTCCGCGTCGAGCACGGCCAGGCCGGTGCGCTGCTTCTCACCCCAGGCGAGGTCGATGCCGACGTAGAACACGCGCCCAGACTGCCCTATCGGACCCGCGGTGCGAGCGTGGGCACGACGAACCGCTCGACCATCGCCCGCTCCTCGGCCTCGTCGCGCCCGGGCACGATCAGCAGCGACACGATGACGCGGACCAGCCACCGGGCGGTCTCCTCGTCGCCCGCGTCGGGGCGGAGCATCCCGATGACCGCGTCGGACTGGGCGATCTCCGCGGTCGTGCCGGCGTCGGCCGCGCCGAACCAGGCGAGCAACTCGGGCCGGGCGCGCACCTGCGCCAGCGCGTGGAGGATCGCCTCGACCGGGTCGCCGGCCGGCAGCAGCGCCCCGATCCGGCGCGCCTCCCGCTGCACGAACGCGACGTGCAGCCGGCGCCGGTCCGGGAAGTAGCGGTAGAGCGTCGCCCGCGAGCAGCCCGCGGCCCGCGCGATCTCGCCCATCCCGACGGCGTCGACGCCCCGCTCGGCGAAGAGCCCGGCCGCCGCGTCGAGGATCCGGTCGGTGGTCACGGCGTGAACGGCACGGTCGTGGGGCGGCGTACGTAGGGCCCGGGCGCCCACGCGACCCCGTCGAGGTCGACGGCGAAGTCGGGACAGCGGGCGAGCAGCTCCTCCAGCGCGACCCGGGCCTGCATCCGCGCGGCCGCGGCGCCGAGGCAGTGGTGGCTGCCCTGACTGAAGGTGAGCAGCTGGCCGGGGTTGCGGCGGACGTCGAGCTCGTCGGCGTCGGCGCCGTAGCGGCGCGGGTCGCGGTTGGCCGCGGCGTAGAGCAGCAGGACCTTGCGGCCCGCGGGGATGGTCGTGCCGTGCAGCTCGACGTCGGTCGTGGTGGTGCGCGCCAGGCCCTGCACCGGGCTGGTCAGCCGGAGCAGCTCCTCGACGGCCGGGCCGATCCGCGCCGGGTCGTCGAGCAGGATCCGGCGCTGGTCGCGGCGCTGGTCGAGCAGCTGCACCGCGCCGCCGAGCATGCCGGTCGTGGTGTCGTTGCCGCCGGTGACCATCGTGAAGACGTAGGCGAGGATCGAGAGGAGGCCGGCCTGGTCGTCGCCGACGCCCGCCGCGACCAGGTGGGAGACGGTGTCGTCGCCGGGCTCGACCCGCCGGCGCTCCACCAGCTCGGCGAAGTAGCCCATCAGCTCCGCCACCGCCTCCGCCGCGCCCGAGACGGCGCCCGCCGCGCCGGCCGAGCTCGCGCCGACGATGGCGTGGGTCCACTCGTCGAAGCGGTCGCGGTCGCCCTCGGGCACGCCGAGGTAGTGGGCCACCACCATCGTCGGCAGCGGCTTGAAGAGCTCGGCGACGATGTCGCCCTCCCCGACCGCGCGCACCCGCTCGATCCGCTCGACGACGAAGTCGCGCACCTGGGGCTCCACCGTGCGCACCTGCCGCGGGGTGAAGCCGCGCGCCACCAGCTTGCGGAAGGCCGTGTGGTCGGGAGGATCGAGCATCACCAGCGGCCGGTTGTCGGCGAGGCCGATCCGCTCCAGCTCGTCGTACTCGACGGTGAGGCCGCTCGCCGAGGAGTACGTCGCGGTGTCGATCGCGGCCGCGAGCACGTCGGCGTGCCGGGACAGCACGTAGTAGTCACGGCCGCCGGGGCGGTCGACGTGGTGGACCGGGTCGTGGTCGCGCAGGTCGGCGTACATCGACCACGGGCGGGCCCAGGTCTCGGGCGTGGCCGGCTGGTACATGCCGACCAGAGTGAGACAAATCAGAAGATTTGTCCAATTTCTCGGGTCAGCGCTCGACGCGCTCCAGGGCCACCCGGGCGGTGCGCGCGGCGTGCAGCACCCGGCGGGTCCGGCGGCTGCGGGCCGCTCGGTCGACCGACTCGGCGCGCAGCGCGTGGTCGAGGGCGATCGCGGGGTTGACGCTGAGGGGGTTCATGACTGCCTTCTCGTGAGTGGGGGGATCCGGTGGTCAGTCACGCTCCCCGATGAGGTGCTGTCCAGACATCGGGAGGAGTCCCGATATCGCGGCCAGATACGTCGCTCACGACGAGAACTGAGGTGCCTCAGCGTCTCTGCTTCGGATCCGGTCGCTCAGGGGGTACGCCCCAGTAAGCTCCCCGGTTGCCTCCGGATCCGAACTTTCTGCCCTCGCGCGGTCGGCTCGGTCGCGTCGTACCTGACCGGAGTGCTCCGATCCGGGCCGGAACGCGACACTCACGTCAGGTGGGTCGAGCCGTGGGCACTCGTCAGGCGGTGCCGGCGTACGCCGCCGCGATGGCCGCGCCGAGGCGGGCGTTGTGGCGCACCAGCGCGATGTTGGCGGTCAGGGAGGCGCCCGCGGTGATCTCGACGATCCGGCCGAGGAGGTACGGCGTGGCGTCCTTGCCGTGGATGCCGAGCTCGTCCATGTCGGCCAGCGCCCGGTCGATGATCACGCCGATCTCGTCGGCCGGGATCTCGTCCTCGGCGGGGATCGGGTTGGCGATCACGATGCCGCCGGCCAGGCCGAGGTCCCACTTCGCGCGCATCACGTCGGCCACCTCGCCCGGGCCGTCGACGCGCATCGGGGCGTCGAAACCGCTGGAACGGGAGTAGAACGACGGGAACTCGTCGGCCCCGTTGACCAGCACCGGCACGCCGAGGGTCTCGAGCGTCTCGAGGGTGAGACCGATGTCGAGGATCGACTTCACGCCGGCGGAGACGACCGCGACCGAGGTCTGGCCGAGCTCGGTCAGGTCGGCGCTGACGTCGAAGGTCTGCTGGGCGCCCCGGTGGACACCGCCGAGGCCGCCGGTCACGAAGACCCGGATGCCGGCCATCGCGGCCACCCGCATCGTCGCGGCGACGGTCGTCGCCCCGTGGGCGCGCCGCGCGACGACGTACGGCAGGTCGCGGACGCTGACCTTGGCGACGTCGTCGTCGCTGGCCAGCACCTCGAGCTGCTCGGGCGAGAGACCGACGCAGATGCGGCCGTCGAGGATCGCGATCGTGGCCGGGGTCGCGCCGTGGTCGCGGACGATGCCCTCGACCTCGGTGGCCATCTCGACGTTCTGGGGATAGGGCATGCCGTGGCTGATGATCGTGCTCTCGAGCGCGACGACCGGCCGGCCGGCGGCGAGAGCGTCGGCGACCTCGGGGGACATCTGCAGGGCGGGGTGCGGAGTTGCGTTCATGCGGTGGTGCTCCTGACGAGTCGATCGGTGAGGTCGGGGCGGACGGTGTGGGGGCTGGCGATGGTGAGCGCGGCCGCGGCGTGGCCGTACGCCGCCGCCGCGGCCGGCTCGGCACCGTCGAGCAGGGCGTGACAGAAGGCCGCGAGCATCGCGTCGCCGGCCCCGGTGACGTCGACGACCTCGGTCGGCACGGCGTCGAGGGTGACCAGCCCGGCGGGGCCGCTGAGCAGCGAGCCGCCGGAGCCGAGCCGCACCCAGACCAGCTCGACCCCGCGGTCGTGCAGCGCGCGAGCGGCCTTCTCGACCTGGAGGTCGGTGCGGGTCGGCAGCCCGGTGAGCGCGGCCAGCTCGTCGCGGTTGGGGGTGACCGCGAAGATCGGCCGGTCGGCGTCGAGCAGCGGTGCGAGCAGGGCGGCCTTCGGGACGCTCACCGGCTCGAGGACCACGCGGCCGGCGGCCCGGGTGGCGAGGTCGAGCGCGAAGTCGAGGGTCGCCGTGGCCAGGTTGCCGTCGAGCACGACCAGCGACGCCGCCGCGACCAGGTCGCGCGCGGCGTTGACGTGGTCGGGGTCGAGCTCGTCGGTCGCCGCCATGTCGGAGACCGCGACGACGAGCTCGCCGTTGGCGTCGAGGACGGCGGTGTAGGTGCCGGTCGCGCGGGCGGAGCGGCGTACGTGCTCCACGTGGACGCCGGCGGCCGAGGTCGCGGCGAGCACCTGGTCGCCGAGCCCGTCGGCGCCGATGGCGGCGACCAGGTGGGTGCGGGTGCCGAGCCGGGCGAGGTTCTCGGCGATGTTGCGACCGACCCCGCCGGCCGACATCGCGGACGTGCCGGGGTTGCTGGTGCCGGACACCACGGCGCGGCGGCTGCGCGCCTTCACGTCCATGTTGACGCCACCGACGACGACCACCGACTGCTGCTCGCTGAGCACGTAGCCGCGGCCGAGGATGACGCCCTTCTTGCCGAGGTTGGACAGGTGGACGTTCACGGCGGCGCGGGTGGTGCCGAGCTCCTGGGCGATCGCCTCGGAGCCGATCAGCGGGTCACGGCGCAGCAGCGCGACGATCTCGCGCTCCCGGTCGGTCAGGCTCATGCTTGTCAGCATAAGTCTGCTTCAGTTCAATAAGCAACAGGTTCGCGAGGACGCGCGCTCGCCACCACCAGGGTCGCGATCGCGGTGGTGAGGGGGACGGCGAGCACCAGGCCGATGCTGCTGGCGAGCGTGCGCACCAGCTCCTGGGTGATGTCCTCGGTGGTGAGCAGGTCCTCGACCGGCAGGCCGTACAGCTGCAGCACGAGCAGCACGGCGAGCGCCGTACCGGCGTAGGCGAACACGATCGTGTAGATCGTGGACGCGATGTGGTCGCGGCCGATCCGCATCCCGCTGGCGAACACCTCCGCGCGGCCCATCCCCGGCGCCGCCGCGCGGATCTCCCACACGGCCGAGGACTGGGTGATCGTGACGTCGTTGAGGACGCCGAGCCCGGCGATCAGCACGGCGCACGCGAAGAGGCTCTGGAAGTCGAGGTCGCCGACGAGGGCCGACAGGATCCCGGCCTGCTCGTCGGCGACTCCGGTCGCGCGGGTGGCCGAGGTCGCGACCACGCCGATGCCCGCGGTGAGCGCGACGCCGACGAGGGTGCCGGCGAGCGCGGTGCTGGTGCGCAGGGAGAAGCCGTGCGTCGTGTAGAGCACGACGAAGAGGATCAGCGCCGCGCCCGTGAGCCCGATCGCGACGCCGGGTCCACCGGTGAGCAGCGCGGGCAGCACGAACCGCCAGATGACCAGGCCGCTGAAGACCAGGCCGAACAGCGCGAACAGCCCGCGCCAGCGCGCCACCACGAGCACCAGCCCGACGAAGACCAGCGTCAGCACCAGCAGCGGGCCGGAGCGCACCGTGCCGAAGTAGGAGTACGCCGCGTCGCCGCCGTCCGCGGCGGGGGACCGCTGGACCTTGACCCGGTCGCCGGCGGTCAGGCCGGACTCCATGACCTGCGGCGAGACGTCCAGGGTCGCCCGGTCGCCCTCGCCCGCGCCCTCGTCGATCGTCACCCGGATCCGGCCGCAGTCGCCCCCGCGACCGATCTCCTCCGCGGTGCAGGGGCTGCCGACGGAGTCGACGGTCGCCGTCGGGAAGGTCACCCCCGGCACCGCGAACGGAGCGCCCTCCTTGATCCGGTCGACCTCGCCGCCGTCGGGCCACAGCGCGATCAGGCCCACCACGGTGGCGATCCCCGCGAGTCCGAGCGACACCAGGAGCACCAGGCGCGGGGTGCGCGGGACCTCGAGGCCGTCATCGGCACCGCCCCGGCCCGCGCGATGCGACCCGTGCGAGTGTCCAGCGCCCATGGAGGCATCCTCCCCGATCGACGGTGCGCCCGCGCACGGCCGGTCGCCCGGTCCACGATCTGGCATCCTCGTCGGGTGAGCCTCGCGAGCCGGGCACTGTCGACGCGGTGGCTGGTCCGCACGCCGATCCCGCTCTTCCGGCACGGCTGGGGCCGGCTGTTCGGCGGGCGGCTGCTCCTGCTCGAGCACGTCGGCCGCTCGTCCGGGCAGGCCCGGTACGTCGTACTCGAGGTGGTCGCCCGCGAGGCCCCCACGGCGGTGATCGTGGCGTCGGGGTTCGGGCCGCGCGCGCAGTGGTTCCGCAACGTGGTCGCGACGCCCGCGTGCCACGTCACCCTCGGCCGGACCCGGCACCCGGCCACGGCCGCGGTGCTCGACCGCGGCGAGCGGGACCGGGTGCTCGCCGACTACGCGCGCCGGCACCCGCGCGCCTGGCGGCGGCTCTCGGCCACCATGGCCGAGCTCTCCGGCACCGACATCCCCCTGGTGCGGCTGACCCTGCGCGACGCCACCTGACGGAATCCGCTGGCCGCCCGGCCCGGCCGGCACCAGAATGTTCGCGTGCCCACCACCAGCCAGTGGCTCGCCTTCGTGATCGCGAGCGCGCTCTTCATCCAGGTGCCGGGCCCGAGCCTGCTCTTCACGATCGGCCGGGCGCTGACCGTCGGCCGCCGCGACGCCCTCCTCTCGGTGGTCGGCAACGCGCTGGGCGTGACCACCCAGGTGTTCCTGGTCGCCGTCGGGCTCGGCGCGGTCGTCGCCGCCAGCGCCCAGGCCTACGTGGTGCTGAAGGTCGCGGGCGCGGCGTACGTCGTCTGGCTCGGCATCCAGGCGATCCGGCACCGCGCCGACGCGCGGGCTGCGCTCGGTGCGGTCGACCAGTTGGCCGTCGCGCGGGCCTCCGCGCGGCGCTCGCTGCGGATCGGCTTCACGGTCGGGCTGACGAACCCGAAGACGATCGTGTTCTTCGTGGCCTTCCTGCCGCAGTTCGTCAACGAGCCCGCCGGCCACACCGGGATGCAGATCGCGCTGCTCGGCGCCGTCTTCGGCGCGATGGCGGTGTGCTCCGACAGTGCCTGGGCGCTGGCCGCGAGCAAGGCGCGCGACTGGTTCGCGCGGCGTCCCCAGCGGCTCGACCGGCTCGGCGTGGCCGGCGGGGTGATGATGATCGGGCTGGGCGCGACGATGGCGGCGTCCGAGTAGCGCCGATTGCGGGTTTCGGCTGTCAGCAGCCAGAACCCGTGCGACACGCCCATGCGACACGGCGCGCCGTGCGGGTTTCGGCTGTCAGCAGCCAAAACCGCAGGCCGACCCCCTACAGCTGCCGGCCCTGGTCGTAGGCCAGCAGCGCCACCCCGAGGGAGAGCCGGGAGGCGGGGTCGTCGAGAGGGTGGCCGACCAGCTCCTCGAGTCGGCGCAGGGCCGGGTAGAGCGAGGTGCGGTTGCGGTGGGCGACGCGGGCCAGCTCGGCCTTGTTGCCGCCGACCGCGAGGAACTGGCGCAGCAGGTCGACCAGCCCGCCGCCGTGCCGGGCCTCGTGCTCGAGCAGCGTGCCCAGCTCGGCCTCGGCGAACTCCTGGAGCCGGGCGTCCTCGCGCAGCGACATCAGCAGGCCCGACAGCCGGATGTCGGCCTGCCGGGCGCAGCCGTCAACGGCGGGCAGCCTGGCGGCGACGTCGGCGACCACGCGGGCCGAGCGCAGCGAGGCGGCGGCGGCCAGCACCCGGTCGACGCCCTGGCCGGCCGCGAGCACCGCGTCGGGCTCGAGCACGCGCAGCTCGCGAGCCAGCCGGTCGAGCACGTCCTCCTCGGTGAGCAGCACGCCGACGTGCCCGCCGTCGAGCACGCCCACCAGCCCGGTCGCGCCGGCCGCGGTGAGCGCCTGGTGCACCTGCTCGCTCAGCCGCACCATCCGCCGCTGGGCGGCACCGACGTCGGTGGGCAGCTCCTCGCGCGGCCGCGCCACGGCGCCGACGTACCCCGACCCGCCGGCCCGGTCCGGCACCCCGAGCGCGCGCAGCCGCGCGGCGGCCGCGGCCTCCGAGCCGAGCCGCTCGTCGAGCAGGTCGAGCAGGAAGCCACCGTGCACGCGCAGCTGGATCGCGGTGTCGTCGCGCTCGATCATCCGGCCCAGCTCGAGTGCCTGCGCGGCCCGCTCCAGCACCAGCCGGGCGCGACCGTCGTCGCGGGTCGCGCGCGGCCCGGGCAGTACCAGCCGACCCCAGGCCCCGCCCTGGATCCCGACCGGGGTCGTCAGCCAGCGCTCGGGGCCGCCGGACCCCGTCACCCGCAGGTACGGCGTGAGCCGGGAGCGCCGCTCCCAGTCGGTGAGCAGCCGGTCGACCGGCTCGGCGCGGGCGGCCGCGACCAGCACCCGCCGCGACAGGTCCTCGAGCACCACCGACCCGCCGGCCAGGTCCGCCGCCGCCTCCACGAGCCCGGCCATCGGCGCCCTCGCCAGGCCGAGCTCGGTGAAGGTCTGGTGCACGTCGAAGGCGCTGCGCAGCTCGTCGAACTGCTCGGCGACGATCGCGCGGTGCACGCTCTCGGTCACCTCGACGAAGCGCACCTTGCGGTTCAGCACGACCACCGGCAGCGCGGCGGCGCGGGCCCGGCGCAGCGCGAGGTCGGGCACCGACGGGTAGGCGGGGCCCAGCTCGATCACCAGCCCCGCCGCACCGACGGCCACGAGCTGGTCGACGAAGTCCGCCGCGGCCGCGGCCGAGGCGGCCATGCCGAGGCCCGTGGTCAGCACCAGCTCGTCGCCGACCAGCACCGCGGCGACGTCGCGGACCTCGGAGACGTGCACCCAGCGCAGCCGGCGGTCCAGGGACGCCTCGCCGCTGAGCACGACCGGATCGCCGGCGGCGAGCGCGTCGAGGGCGAGCGCGTCGCGAACGGTGACCGGCATGCGACGTACTGTCGCATGGATCGACGATCTCGCGACAGTACGACCCTGGTCCGCGGCGGCGACGGGGCCCACGATGAGCGGCATGACGACGCTCATCCCGCACTGGATCGACGGCAAGGCACACCCCGGCAGCGACGAGAGCCGCACCGGCGATGTCACGAACCCCGCCACCGGCCGCGTGACCGGCCGGGTCGCGTTCGCCGGACCGGAGGAGATCGAGGCGGCGGTCGCCTCGGCCCGGAAGGCCGGCCTCGACTGGGCGCAGCGATCGGTGAGCGCCCGGACCCAGGTGGTCTTCCGGTTCCGCGAGCTGCTGAACTCCCGCAAGGAGGAGCTGGCCGCGATCATCACCGCCGAGCACGGCAAGGTGCGCTCCGACGCGCTGGGCGAGGTGTCGCGGGGCCAGGAGGTCGTCGAGTTCGCGTGCGGGATCCCGCACCTGCTCAAGGGCGGCAACTCCCCGCAGGTCTCCACCGGCGTGGACGTGAAGAGCATCCGCCAGCCGCTCGGCGTGGTCGGCATCATCAGCCCGTTCAACTTCCCCGCGATGGTCCCGATGTGGTTCTTTCCGATCGCGATCGCGGCCGGCAACGCCGTCGTCCTCAAGCCCAGCGAGAAGGACCCCTCGGCCTCGATCTGGATGGCCGAGCTGTGGCGGGAGGCCGGCCTGCCGGACGGCGTCTTCACCGTGCTCCAGGGCGACAAGGTCGCCGTCGACGGCCTGCTCGACCACCCCGACGTCGCGGCGATCAGCTTCGTGGGGTCCACGCCGATCGCGGAGTACGTCTACGAGCGCGCCAGCCGGACCGGCAAGCGGGTGCAGGCCCTCGGCGGCGCGAAGAACCACATGGTCGTGCTGCCCGACGCCGACCTCGACCTGGCCGCCGACGCCGCGGTCAGCGCCGGCTACGGCTCGGCCGGTGAGCGGTGCATGGCGATCAGCGTCGTCGTCGCGGTCGGCGACATCGGCGATCGGCTGGTGGAGAAGATCGCCGAGCGCACCGGCACCCTCGAGATCGGCGACGGCGCCCAGGCCCAGCCCGATTTCGAGGCGGACATGGGCCCGCTCGTGACCCGCACCCATCGCGACAAGGTCGCGTCGTACGTCGAGGGCGGCGAGGCCGAGGGCGCGACCCTGGTCGTCGACGGGCGCGCAGTCGACGCGAAGGGCGAGGCGGACGGTTTCTGGCTCGGCCCCACCCTCTTCGACCACGTCACCCCGTCGATGAGCGTCTACACCGACGAGATCTTCGGCCCGGTGCTCTCGGTGGTCCGCGCGGACACCTACCAGGAGGCGCTGGACCTGGTGAACGCCAACCGGTACGGCAACGGCACCGCGATCTTCACCGGCAACGGCGGCGCGGCGCGCGCGTTCGAGCACGACGTGCAGGTCGGCATGGTCGGCGTCAACGTGCCGATCCCGGTGCCGATGGCCTACTACTCCTTCGGTGGCTGGAAGGCCTCGCTCTTCGGCGACACCCACGCCCACGGCACCGAGGGCGTGCACTTCTTCACCCGTGGCAAGGTCGTCACCACCCGCTGGCCCGACCCGGGCACCGCGGGCGGGCTGGAGCTGGCGTTCCCGAAGAACCACTGAAGCTCCCCCCACGACGAGAGAAGAGGACCATGAGCACCGCCTACGACCTGGACCGCAAGCACGTCTTCCACTCCTGGTCCGCGCAGGCCGAGATCACCCCGATGGTGATCACCGCTGCGCGCGGGTCCTACGTGTGGGACGACGAGGACCGTCGCTACCTGGACTTCTCCAGCCAACTGGTCTTCACCAACATCGGCCACCAGCACCCGCGCGTCGTGGCGGCGATCAAGGAGCAGGCCGACCGGCTGTGCACGATCGCGCCGCAGCACGCCAACGAGCAGCGCGCCCAGGCGGCCGAGCTGATCGCCGGACTGGCGCCCGACGGCTTCGAGAAGGTGTTCTTCACCAACGGCGGCGCCGACGCCAACGAGCACGCGATCCGGATGGCTCGGCTGCACACCGGGCGGTTCAAGGTGCTGTCGACGTACCGCTCCTACCACGGCGGCACCCAGACCGCGATCAACGTGACCGGCGACCCGCGCCGCTGGGCCAACGACACCGCGACCGACGGGGTCGTGCACTTCTTCGGCCCGTTCCGCTACCGCTCGGAGTTCCACGCGAGCACCGAGCAGGAGGAGTGCGACCGCGCACTCGCGCACCTGCGCCGCACGATCGAGGCCGAGGGACCCGACACGATCGCCACGATCATCCTGGAGACCATCCCGGGCACCGCGGGGATCTTCGCGCCGCCGCCGGGCTACCTCGCCGGCGTCCGCGAGCTGTGCGACCGGCACGGCATCGTGATGATCCTCGACGAGGTGATGGCCGGCTTCGGCCGCGCCGGCAGCTGGCTGGCGCTGGACCGGTACGACGTCGTCCCGGACCTGATCACCTTCGCCAAGGGCGTGAACTCCGGCTACGTCCCGCTCGGCGGCGTGATCATCAGCGACCCGATCGCGGCGACCTTCGACCACCGGCCCTACCCCGGCGGCCTCACCTACTCGGGGCACCCGCTCGCCTGCGCGGCCGCCGTCGCGACCATCCAGACGATGCGCGACGAGGGCATCGTCGAGAACGCCGACCGGCTCGGCCGCGAGATCCTCGGCCCCGGCCTGGCGGCGATCGCCGAACGGCACGCGTGCGTGGGCGACGTGCGCGGCGTCGGCGCCTTCTGGGCGCTCGACCTGGTGACCGACCGCGCGACCAAGGCGATGCTGCCGCCGGCCGCGCTCAACGAGGTGGTGGCGGCGTGCAAGTCAGCGGGCCTGCTGCCCTTCGCCAACACCAACCGGATCCACGTGGTGCCGCCGTGCACGATGAGCGACGACGAGGCCCGCGAGGGGCTCGCGATCCTCGACGAGGCGCTCAAGGCCGGCGACCAGCATGTCGGGGCCTAGCCCGACCGCCTACGAGCGGAACGCACCCGCGAGCGCTGCCGTCGACGCAGCGCTCGCGGGCTCGCGACAGGCGGTCTTCTGGCTCGAGGACGCGCCGGGTACGACGTACGCACCCCTGAGCGGGGCGACCGACGCCGACCTCGCGGTGATCGGCGGTGGCTACTGCGGACTCTGGACCGCCGTGCTCGCCAAGCGCCGCAATCCCGGCGCCCGGGTGGTCGTGCTCGAGGCCGCGACCGTGGGCTGGGCCGCGTCGGGCCGCAACGGCGGCTTCTGCGAGGCGAGCCTCACCCACGGCGAGGAGAACGGCCGCGGCCGCTGGCCCGACGAGTACGACGAGATCGAGCGGCTCGGCCGGGAGAACCTCGACGCCCTCGAGGCCGACGTCTGCGAGCTCGGCATCGACTGCCAGCTCGAGCGCACCGGGTCGCTCACGGTCGCGGTGGAGCCGCACCAGCTCGCATGGCTGCGCGACGAGCCGGGCTTCCTGGACGCCGACGCGGTCCGAGCCGAGATCGACAGCCCGCTCTTCCTCGGCGGTGACTGGGAGCGCGACACCTGCGCGCTGGTGCACCCTGCGCGCCTGGCTCGCGAGCTGGCGCGAGTGGCGAGCGACCTGGGCGTGGAGATCCACGAGCGGACCCGGGTGACCGGACTCGACACGCCGACTCGCGGACCCGTCGTCGTGCACACCACCGGCGGCACGGTCACCGCCGACCGGGTCGCGCTCGCGACCAACGTGTTCCCGTCGCTGCTGCGCCGCACCCGGCTGATGACGGTGCCGGTCTACGACTACGTGCTGATGACCGAGCCGCTGTCGGACTCGCAGCTGGCGTCGATCGGCTGGGCCAACCGGCAGGGGCTGGGCGACCTGGCGAACCAGTTCCACTACGCCCGGCTCACCGCCGACAACCGGATCCTGTGGGGCGGGTACGACGCGGTCTACCACGCCGGTCGTCGGGTGCGCGCGGCGTACGAGGAGCGGCCGGAGACGTTCCGGCGCCTGGCCGCGCACTTCCTCGCGGCCTTCCCGCAGTTGGAGGGCGTGGCGTTCACGCACCGCTGGGCGGGGGCGATCGACACCTCGACCCAGTTCGTGGCGTTCCACGGACTGGCTGCGGGGGGCCGGATCGCCTACGCCGCCGGCTTCACCGGCCTGGGCGTGGGCGCCACCCGGTTCGCCGCCGAGGTGATGCTGGACCGGCTCTCCGGGCTGTCCACGCCGCGGACCCGGTTGGCGATGGTGCGCCGCAAGCCGCTGCCGTTCCCGCCCGAGCCGCTCGCGGCGATCGGCATCAACGCCACCCGCTGGTCGCTGGACCGCGCCGACCACCGCGAGGGCCGGCGCAACCTGTGGCTGCGCTCGCTCGACGCGATGGGACTGGGGTTCGACTCATGAGTGACCGCGTGCTCTCGACCGACGCCGCCGGGACGTCATACGGACAGTGTGTCCCCTTCCTCCGTCCGTATGACGTCCCACGGGTGCTCAGGTACGGGTGGCGGTGAGCAGCAGGTACTCCCACTCCATCCGGCCGTCGGCCAGCGCCGCGTCGCCCAGGGCGGCGAGGGCGGAGTCGAGCTCGGCGACCCGCTCCGGCGCGTCGGCCAGCGTGCGGTAGACCATGATCGTCGGGCCGTAGGTGGCCTTGAAGAAGTCGCGGAAGTCCGCACCCGTCGCGAAGCGGCTCACCGGCAGCCGCTCGCGGACCGCCTCGACGCCGGAGACCCGGTCGCCGAGCAGGTCGCGCACGTGCGGCTCCGCGCCCCACAGCGGCGGCGGCTGCGCACCCGGCGGCGGGGCGGGGGCGTACGGCTTCATGGTCGCGAACATCTGCCCGATGAAGCCCTCCGGCGTCCAGCTGACCAGCCCGATCCGGCCGCCGGGTCGGACGACGCGGACCAGCTCGTCGGCGGCGTCCTGGTGGCGCGGCGCGAACATCACGCCGACGCAGGAGATCGCGGCGTCGAACTCGTGGTCGTCGTAGGGCAGCGCCTGGGCGTCGTCGGCTCGCCAGTCGAGGTCGAGTCCCTGCGCCTCTGCGGCCCGCTGCCCGACGTCGAGCAGCGCCTGGGTGACGTCGGAAGCGACCACGTCGGCGCCGGTGCCGGCTGCGGGCAGCGCGGCGTTGCCGGTGCCGGCCGCGACGTCGATGACGTGCTGGCCCGCGCCGATCCCGGCGGCCTCGACCAGGCGCCGGCCGAGCGGCGCGATCACCTCGGTGGCCACGGCGTGGTAGTCGCCGAGAGCCCAGAGCGGAGTGGGGGTCTGGGTCGTGTTGGTGGTGTTGGTGGTGGTGTCAGTAGTCATGCCAGAGAGCGTCCGCCCCGAGCCGCCCCGGCCTCTAGTGCCGAGTCTGTATCGGCCCCGGTTCACGATCTGTACTGGTGCCCGGCGCCCTTCCGGGCGTCTACTGGTGGAGGCGCGGAGCGCCGGGGGAGGTGCTGGATGGCGACGTACGGCCAGTTCTGTCCGATGGCCAAGGCGATGGAGGTGCTCGACGAGCGGTGGACGCTGCTGGTCGTGCGCGAGCTGCTGGCGGGCAGCACCCACTTCAACGAGCTGCGCCGCGGCAACCCCAAGATGTCGCCCGCGCTGCTGTCCAAGCGGCTGCGCACGCTCGAGCGCGCGGGCGTGATCCAGCGCGACGTCGTCGGCGGCCGCACCAGCTACCGCCTCACCGAGTGCGGCGAGGAGCTGCGGCCGGTGGTCGAGGCGCTGGGCGCCTGGGGGATCCGCTGGATCGGCGCGCTCGGCGAGGACGACCTCGACCCGCACCTGCTGCTCTGGGACATCCGCCGCACCGTGCCGCTCGACGCGTGGCCGCGCCGCCGCACCGTGGTGCGCTTCGACTTCACCGACCAGCCCGCGCGCACCGCCTCGTGGTGGCTGTGCGTCAACGGCGAGGACGCCGACGTCTGCGACTTCGACCCCGGCTTCGACGTGACCGCGACCGTCACCACGACCCTGGGCACGATGGTCCGGCTGTGGCGGGTCGACCGCACCTGGGACGACGCGATGCGCACCGGCGACGTGCGGATCGAGGCGCCCTCCGACGTACGCCGTGCGGTCCCGTCGTGGCTCGGCCAGATGGCGACCGCCGCGGTGCCGCACCCGCTGCGCGAGCCGGCCTAGGGAAAAGTCGGTGCCGAACCCCCGCCCCGGTCGGGCAGGATCGGCGCATGCCCCAGGACCTGAGCGCCGTCGACTGGCCGGTGCGCACCGAGCGCCTCTCGATCCGCCCCGCCACCGCCGACGACCTCGACCCGACCTGGGCCTACCGGCGCCTCCCCGAGGTCGGCGAGTGGCTGCACCGGCTGGTGCGCGACCGGGACGAGTACGCCGGGCTGTTCGCCGAGCCCGACCGGTTCGCCGCGACGCTCGTGGTCGAGCGCGACGGCGCCGTGGTCGGCGACCTGATGCTGCGCATCGAGTCGCCCTGGGCGCAGGAGGAGGTCGCCGACCGGGCCCGGGGCCGACAGGCCGAGCTGGGCTGGGTGATCGCGCCCGAGCACGCGGGGCAGGGCTACGCGACCGAGGCGGCCGCCACCCTGCTGCGGGTCTGCTTCGAGCCGCTCGGGCTGCACCGGGTCACCGCGCTCTGCTTCGCCGACAACGTCGCCTCGTGGCGGATCATGGAGCGGCTCGGCATGCGCCGCGAGGCGCACAACGTGCGCGAGTCCCTGCACCGCACCCGGGGCTGGCTGGACGGCTACGGCTACGCGCTGCTCGCGGAGGAGTGGCGGGACCGGCAGGTCGGCTGAGCCTCGATGCTGGGCCTCGATGCTGGGCCTGTCAGGCGGTGGCCCGGCGGGTGAAGGTGAGGTGGGTGACGCCGCTGGGAGCGGAGACCGCCTCGATGTCGTAGCCGTCCTCGAGGGCCTCCAGGCCGTCCCAGATCCGGACGCCGCGGCCGAGCACGATCGGCACCTGCACCAGGTGCATGAGGTCGACCAACCCGGCGGCGACGAAGTCGCGGACGATGGTGGCGCCGCCGCCGATCCGGACGTCCTGGCCGCCGGCGGCCTCGCGGGCCACCGCGAGCGCCTCGGCCGGGGTCGCGTCGAGGAAGTGGAAGGTGGTGCCGCCCGCCATCTCGAGCGGCGGCCGCGGGCGGTGGGTGAGCACGTACGTCGGCGTGTGGAACGGCGGGTTCGGCCCCCACCACCCGCGCCACTCCGGGTCGTCGTGCCAGCCGGGCGGGCCGAACTTGTGGGAGCCCATGATCTCGGCGCCGATGCCCTGGCTGTGGCGCTGCGCGAAGGCGTCGTCGACGCCGGCGCTCCCGCCGGCGTCCCAGAACCGGGTGCCGAACATCCACCCGTGCAGGCGCTCGCCGGCATGTCCGAACGGCGCCTCGAGCGACTGCGGCTCGCCGGTGGCGAAGCCGTCCAGCGAGATGGACAGGTTGTGGACCCGGGTCAGTGACATCCGCGCGCTCCTCGACTCGTGACTGCGCCGTGCAGTCTCCTCCGGAGGAACTGACCGGCGCGGCCGCGGACTCTCATCGGTGGCCGCGGACCGCGCCGACCTCAGACGTGCGGGGACGACGCGTGCACGACGATCCCCTCGAGCCGCTCCACGTGTCGGATGAAGCGGTACTTGTCCTCGACGCCGTCGGTGTAGCGCTTCTTCTCGGCTGGCCACACCTGCATGCCCGGCTCGATCTTGGCCACCACGAAGCCGAGCTCGTCGTCGTCGAGCTGGCTGCGCAGCACCTCGCGCAGGATCTCCTCGTCGTGCACGGTCACGCAGTTGAGACACCCGGCGCCGGTGGCGATCTGCTCGAGGTCGGCGTTGCGCGAGGTGAGCGTCGGCGCGCTCCCGATGCATTCGTACAGGCCGTTGTCCAGGACGACGACGGTCAGGTTCGGGGGCCGCTCGGCGCCCAGGGTGCAGAGGACGCCGAGGTTCATCAGCATCGAGCCGTCGGTCTCGATCGCGACGACCCGCCGGTGCGGGAGCGCGATGGCCAGGCCGAGGGCGGTCGAGCTGACCGAGCCGAGGATGCTCACCGACATGGTGTTGTCCTCGCCGCCGGGCCGGTGGTTCCACCAGTCGTCGAGGATGCCCCCGATCGAGGACACGAAGAGGTCCTCGGTCGTCGTCTCCTCACCCAGGACGCGCGCGACGTCGACCCGCCTCATGACAGTCCTCCCTCGATGCACTCGCCGGTCAGCACCAGGCACACCGGCCACTGGCTGGCGTCGGCGTGCACGAACGCCTTCTCGATCACCGTGTCGAGCTGGTCGACCCGGTCGACGACGCGGTACGGGATCCGCAGCGCGTCGAGCAGCGGGCCCATCACCTGGGCGTGGTTGTGGCCCCACCAGTTCGGCTCGCCGAAGTCGCCGCGGTAGCTGACGACCATCACGAGCGGGATCTGGTGCGCGAAGGCGAGCCGCGTGATCGGCTCGCAGGCCTGCCGGAGCCCGGAGTTCTCCGTGATCATCAGCGCCCGCTTGCCGCCGAGGTAGGCACCGGCGAGCAGGCCGGGCAGGTCCTGCTCGTTGCTGACCCGGACCAGCCGGATGTCCTCGGCCCGGTCGATCGCGACGTACACGGACTTCAGCAGCGACTCGGGGAGGGTCCCGACGAGGGACACCCCCGCCGTGCGCAGCGCCGCCACGAAGGCGGCGGCGTACGCCGGGATGTCGCCGGTCGGCTGGGCCTGGTCGTGCTCGGCCTCCGGTCCGGACTGCTGGACTGGCGCTGCCATGTCTCTCCTTTGCTCTGCTCGAGTCAGCTCTGCTCGACTGCGATGAGGTCCCAGGGACGCACCGGGACGTGGGACAGGTCCCGGCCGCTGGCGCGCCGGAGCGCGTTGACGACGGCCGGGGTGCTCGAGATCGTGGCCGGCTCGCCGGCGCCCTTGACGCCGTACGGCGCCTCGGGGTCGGGGATCTCCAAAATGGTCGTGGTCATCGGCGGGATGTCGAGGACGGTCGGGATCAGGTAGTCGGTGAAGGAGGCGTTGCGGATCCGCCCCCCGGACACCTGGATCTCCTCCATCAGCGCGAGCCCGACGCCCTGCGCGGTGCCGCCGTGCATCTGGCCCTCGACGGCGACCGGGTTCAACGCCCGGCCGACGTCCTGGACCACGTCGAGCTGGACGAGCTGGGTCAGCCCGGTCTCGACGTCGACGTCGGCGACGGCCCGGTGGCCCGCGAAGATGAACTGGATGTGCGGCTCGCCCTGCCCGTCGACGCCGTACGGCGTGGTGGCCCGGTGGTCGAAGCGGCGCACCTCCTCGAGCCCGTCGTCGGGCACCAGGTCGGTGAGCCGGGCGACGTGCTGCTCCGGCCCCGCGAGCAGCGCCCCGTCGCGCAGCACGACCTCGTGCCCGTGCTCCAGGAGCGAGTCGGCCCGGTGCCCGTAGCGCTCGTGGGCGAGGTCGATCAGCCGCTCGCGCAGCGCGCGGCAGGCCGCCTGCACCGCGCCGCCGGTCATGTAGGTCTGCCGGCTCGCCGAGGACGATCCGGCCGACCCGACCGAGGTGTTCGCGGGCAGCACCATCACGTCGGCGACCCCGAGCTCGGTCTGCACGATCTGCACCGCGATCGTGTTGACGCCCTGGCCGATCTCGGCCGCGGAGGTCTGCACCTGGGCGACCACCTCGCCGCCGATCGGGAACAGCCGGACGCGCGCGGTCGAGTAGTCGCGGATCCCCTCGGGCATGCCGCCGGCCTTGAAGCCGATCCCGTAGCCGACCCCGCGCCGGATGCCCTCGCCGTGGGTCACGTTGCCCACGCCGCCCGGCACCCGGAGCAGCCCGCCGGACATCGGGCCGAATCCGTCGTCGGTCCGGTCGGCGACCGGCGGGAGGTCGCGCAGCGACTCGAGGATGGCGCGCGCCGGCAACCTGCCGCGCAGCGGCTGCCCGGTGGGCATCAGGTCGCCCTCGTCGAGCACGTTGCGCAGCCGCAGCTCGATCGGGTCCATGCCGAGCGCGTCGGCGAGGCGGTCCATCTGGGCCTCGTGGCCGATCGCCGCCTGCACCGCGCCGAAGCCGCGCATCGCGCCGCAGGGCGGGTTGTTCGTATAGGCCACCCGGGCCCGGATGTCGACGTCCTCGCACACGTACGGGCCGACCGCGAAGGCGGCGGCGTTCGAGACCACGGCCCACGACGTCGACGCGTAGGCGCCGCCGTCGAGATCGATCGAGCAGCGCACGTACAGCAGGCGGCCGTCGGCGGCCGCGCCGTGCTCGTAGCGCAGGACGGCCGGGTGCCGGTGCACGTGCCCGAGGAAGGACTCCTCGCGGGAGTAGACCATCTTCACCGGCCGCCGGGTGGCCAGCGCGAGCAGGCAGAGGTGGGCGTGCAGGGTGATGTCCTCGCGCGCCCCGAACGCGCCGCCGACGCCGGCGAGGGTCACGTCGATCCTGGCCGGCGGCAGGTCGAGCACGGCGGCCAACTGGTTGCGGTCGGCGTGGATCCACTGGCTGTTGACCAGCAGGTGCACGCCGCCGTCGGCGTCGGGGATCGCCAGGCCGGACTCGGTGCCGAGCGGCGCCTGGTCCTGCATGCCGACCGTGTAGGTGCCGCGGACGACGGCGTCGGCGGCGTGCCGGTCCACGTCGCCGCGCCGGATGTCGATGGCCCGCACCAGGTTCCCGTCCGGGTGCAGGTACGGCGCACCCGGCGCGAGCGCGGCCTCCAGGCTCAGCACCGGCTCCAGCTCGGCGTACTCGACCTCGACCAGGGCCGCGGCGAGCCGGGCAGCCTCCGGCGTCTCCGCGGCGACCAGCGCGACCGGGTCGCCGACGTAGCGGACCACGTCGGAGGCGAGCACCGGCTGGTCGCTGACGACCAGCCCGAAGCCGTTGCGGCCCGGCACGTCGGCCGCGGTGAGCACGGCGACCACGCCGTCGGCCCGCCGGGCCCGCCGGGTGTCGATCCGAACGATCCGGGCGTAGGGGTGCGGGCTGCGCACCGTGTGACCCCACAGCATGTCGGGGGCGGACAGGTCGGAGGAGAAGGCGAACTGCCCGCGCACCTTGAGGTCGCCGTCGGGGCGGCGCAGCGACGAGCCGACGCCCGGAGAAGCCTCCCCCGTGTCGCGCGTCAGGTCCGCCGGCGCCTGCTGGCCGCTCACCGGTCCGCCTCCTCGTCGACGGGCGCCGTGCGCGCCTGCAGGATCGCCTCGATGATCTTGGTGTAGCCGGTGCAGCGACACAGGTTGCCGGCGAGCCGCTCGCGGATCGCGTCCTCGTCGGCGTCGGGGTCCGCGCCGAGGATACCGGTCGCGGTGACCACGAAGCCCGGGGTGCAGAACCCGCACTGGACCCCGCCCAGCTCGACCATCGCGCGGCGCACCCGGCCTCCCACCGGGTCGTCGTCGAGTCCCTCGACGGTGCGCACCGTGCGCCCGGAGGCCTGCCCCGCCAGGACCAGGCAGGAGCAGACCACGTCGTCGTCGAGGAATACCGAGCACGAGCCGCACTCGCCCTGCTCGCAGGCGTTCTTCGCGCCGTACAGGGCCATCCGGTCCCGCAGCACGCTCAGCAGGCTGGTCGCGACCGGCACGTCCTCGAGCTCGTAGTCGCGTCCGTTCACGTTCAGGCTCAGGTCCTGGCTCAGCTCCTGGCTCAGGTCCTGGCTCATGCCGCACCGTCCAGGCACCAGCCGAGGCAGCGGCGGGCCATCACCTCGATCGTGTGGGCCCGGTACGCCGCGGTGCCGCGCACGTCGTCGATCGGGTGGGCGCAGCGGCGCACCTCGGCCGCGAAGTCCCGCCGGACCTCGGGCGGGAGCGGCGCCTGCTCGGCGTCGGGCTCCGGCCACAGCCGGGCGGCCAGGAACTCCTCCGCCGCCGTCGCGCGGATCGGCGTCGGGCCCACCGAGCCCAGGCCGACCCCGACGCGCCGCCGCTCGGGGTCGATGACCAGCCCGAGCGAGGCGACCGCGATCACCATCGCGTTGCGGGTGCCGATCTTCGCGAACTCCTGGCGCGACCGGGCCGTCCGCGGCACCGTCACCGCGGTGATCACCTCGGTGTCGGCCAGCACGCTGCGGCCCGGGCCGACGAAGAACTCGTGGGCGGGAACCTCGCGGGTCCCCTGCGTCGAGGCGACCTCGACGCGGGCGTCGAGCGCGATCAGCGCGGGGTGCGCGTCGCCTGCGGGCGACGCCGTCCCGAGGTTCCCCCCGAGCGTCGCGGCCGCGCGGATCTGGGGCGAGCCGACGCCGCGCGCGGCGCGGACCAGGCCCGGCAGCACGTCGGGCAGCTCGGCCTCGATCCGGCCGAAGGTGACAGCCGCGCCGATGCGGACGAGGTCGTCGTCGATCGTGCACCGCCGCAGCTCCGCCACGCCGCCGACGTCGATCACGCCCGCCGGGCGCAGCCGGCCGAAGTTGACGGCGACCATGACGTCCGTGCCGCCGGCGAGCAGCATCCGGTCCGGGTGCTGGGCGCGGAGCTCGAGGAGCTCGGCGAGGGTGGCCGGGCGGACGTACCCGGGCACGGCCCTACTCATCCGGCGACCCCGGCGCGCGCCGGTCCTCCGCGAGGCGCTCGACGAGGTCCCCGGCGTCGCCGGTCTCGCTGAAGACGCCGACCAGGAGGCCGATCCGCTCGTGGTCGAGCGAGGCGATCGCCTCCAGCGCGGTGGCGTCGAGGACCACCTGGTCACCGGTCCGGTCGCTGGAGATCCGGAGCCGGGGGCTGGCGCCGCTGCGGTCGACGCCGACGCGCACGGCGGTGTACTCGTTGACCAGCCGGATCAGCTCTTCGTTGTCAGCCATGTCTCGCCTCCGGATCAGTAGAGCAACGCGATCTGCGCGAGGTCGGGGCGGTCCTGGTCGAGCAGGACGGTACGCCGCGCCAGCCGCGGCGCGGAGCCGCTCAGGTCCACGACGTCCTCGCGGAGCGCCGAGGTCATCGTGGACCCCTCGGGCACGCGGGAGCGGAAGACGATCTCGTCCGACGAGACCGCGACCCGCTGCGGGTCCTCGGTCGGGGCGACCCGGACGGCGGTGAGGTGCCGGCGGTGGAAGGCCGGCGGCCGGTCGGCCCAGGCGAAGTCGGTGAGGATCCGCTCGAAGCGGAGCGTCAGGGAGCGCACCGACTCCCAGGCCAGCAGCGAGACGTCGCTGTACCGCGGCTGCGTCGGGTCGTCGCGGAGCACGGGCATCGGCATCCGGTACTCGAAGTCGTCGGTCAGCAGCCCGAGCCACTCGTCGTACCGCTCGGAGTTGAGCAGGTGCGTCTCGTGCCGGATGAACGCGACGACCGCGTCGTCGTTGCTCACGCGTCGGCTCCCATCATCTCGAGGTAGTGCCGGTAGAACCACCGCTGGTTGACCTCGCTGACGTCGGCGCCGACGACGTTGCCGGGCCCGTCGAACCAGGGCGTGAACGGCGCGACGTCGCGGGCCAGGTCGAAGTTGGCCGGCACCAGGCGGTTGGTCTCGCGGCCGCCGTTGACCTGGAGCATCCGGCGGAAGTTCTCCAGGTCGTCGCTCTCGAAGAACGCCGTGGCGCCGTGCTGGCGCTGCATGGTCTTGAAGGCCGACAGCTTCCAGTCCTCGGGGTAGTCGCGCGGCGTCACCAGCCAGTTGAGCTCCTCGGTCTCGTCGGGGCCGAGGGGGTTGAACAGGCGCACCTGCATCATCGCGGCGTCGACCTCGCCGTCGTCGAAGCCGCCGGCGCGCGGCGTGTGCACGAACGCCATGTTCGGGAAGACCAGCCCGTGCATCACGGTCGAGTGCGCGAACATGCGCGCCTGCTCGGGGCTCAGCTGGGTCGCGATCTCGGGCCAGCGGTCCTCCGGGTAGCCGGGGAACGCCTGCTCCTCCGCGTCGGTCGCGGTGCGCTGCGCCCGCAGCGCGTGGCCGTGCTCGAACTGGACGCAGACCCCCTCGACGGAGCCGGCCTGCGCGCCCATGAGGCCCATCTCGAACCCGGCCCGGTGGGCATGGCGCAGGTGGTAGCCGTCGCCGGCGAGGTTGTCGGCCTCGAGCTTCCAGTTGCCGAGGTGGGTGAAGCGGAAGGAGCCGTACGGCGCGTCCGTGCCGGCCGGCGACACCCCGAGGATGCACTCGAGGTAGAACGCCATCGGCCCGAGGTAGTCGGGCAGGGAGCACAGCTCCTGGTCGAAGGTGGCGAACACGAGCCCGTGGAAGGAGTCGACGCGGGCGGCCCGCAGGCCGAGCTGGCTCTTGTCGAAGTCCTTGCCGTAGAGCTCGCGGCCGCGCGGGACGCCCCGGAGGGTGCCGTCGTTGCCGAAGGTCCAGCCGTGGTAGCCGCACCGGAAGTGGGAGGTGTTGCCCACGTCGGCCTTGCACAGCAGCGTGCCCCGGTGGGTGCACGAGTTGAGCAGGACGTGGAGCTCCCCGGCCTCGGACCGGACCAGGACGACCTCGTCCAGGCCCATCCGCCGGGTCACGTAGTCGCCGGGTGCCGGCACCTCGGACTCGTGGCCGATGAGCAGCCACGCATGCCGGAACACCGCCTCCAGCTCCCGGCGCCAGACGTCGGCGTCGGCGAAGTAGGCGCGCGGGACGTCGAACCTGTCGTCGTCCACGCTGACGGTCAGCTCGCGAGGTGACATGGGCTTCCTTCGTGCTTCTCGGGGGTCTCGGGATCAGGCGCCCAGGTACAGGGCGCGCATCTGCTGGTCGTCGGCGAGCTCGTCGGCGGCTCCCTCGCGGGCCACCCGGCCGCGGTCGAGCACGACGGCCCGGTCGGCGATCCGCAGGGCCGCGCGAGCATTCTGCTCCACGAGCAGCATCGCGGTGCCGCCGTCGCAGATGCTGCGGACGGCGTCGAGCACCTGGCGGACCAGGATCGGTGCCAGGCCCAGGCTGGGCTCGTCGAGCATCAGCAGCCGGGGCCGGCTCATCAGCGCCCGCCCGATGGCGAGCATCTGCTGCTGGCCGCCGGACAGCGACCAGCCACCCTGGTTGCGCCGCTCCTGCAGCACCGGGAACAGCTCGTAGACGCGGGCGAAGCCCTCGTCGAGGTCGGCGTCGCGGCCGCGGGTGGTGGCGCCGAGGATCAGGTTCTCCTCGACGCTGAGCCCGCCGAAGATCCGTCGGCCCTCGGGCACGTGCGCGATCCCGGCGGCGGCGATGGCCTCGGCCTTGGTGGCGCGCAGGTCGATGCCCTCGAACGTGATCGCGCCCGTGTTCGCGGGCACCAGCCCGGAGACCGTGCGCAGCAGGGTGGTCTTGCCGGCGCCGTTGGCGCCGAGCAGCGCGACCAGCTCGCCGGGGGCCACCGTCAGGCTGACCTCGTTCACGGCCTCGACCGCGCCGTAGCGGACCACCAGGTCGTCGATCCGGAGCATCAGCTGGCCAGCCCTTCCGTCGCGTCGGTGCCCAGGTAGGCGTCGACCACCGCCGGGTCGTTGGCGACCTCGGTCGGGGTGCCCTCCGCGATCAGGGTGCCGAAGTTCAGCACCGAGATCCGGTCGGCGACCCCCATCACCAGGGGCATGTCGTGCTCGACCAGCAGCACCGCGGCGCCGCGGTCTCGGATCGCCCGGACCAGGTCGGCCAGCTCCTGCTTCTCCTGGGGGTTGAAGCCGGCGCCGGGCTCGTCGAGCAGCACGACCGCGGGGTCGGTGGCCAGCGCCCGGGCGATCTCCAGCAGCCGCTGCTTGCCGTACGGCAGGGCGCCGGCGACGTGGTCGCGCTCGGCGGCCAGGCCGACGAACTCGATCGCGGCGAGCGCGGCCTCCCGGGCGGCCCGACCCGACCGACGGGCGCGCGGGGTGCCCAGCAGCGAGGCCAGCGGTCCGACCCCGTTCTGCGCCTCGGCGCCGATCAGCACGTTCTCGAGCACGGTCGCCTCGGCGAACAGCTGGAGGTTCTGGAAGGTCCGGGCCAGCCCACAGCGGGCGACGTCGCTGGGCCGCCGGGCTCGCCGGGTCCGGCCGCCGACCGAGACCGTGCCCGCCGTCGCCGACGCGGAGCCGGAGCAGACGTTGATGAAGCTGGTCTTGCCGGCGCCGTTGGGCCCGATCAGCGCGTGGATGGTGTGCGGCCGGACCACGAGGTCGACGCTCTCGAGCGCCGTGACGCCGCCGTAGCGCAGGGTCAGGCCGCGGGTCTCCAGGGCGGGCGCGGTCATCGGGGTCCCCGATCGATTGTCGTGCGGAGGAGCGAAGCGGGGGAGCTCGAGAATCGAGTGGGGTGATTCATCGGGCCACCGCCTCGGTCGCGGGCCGACTGGCGCTCCGCCCGGGTGGTCGCCGCGCGAGGGCGATGGCCTGCTGGGCCAGCCCGGCCAGGCCCTTCGGCACCCACAGCACCATCACGAACAGCAGCACGCCGTAGATCAGCTGCCAGAACTCGTCGCCGACGCGGGCCATCTCCGGCAGGTAGGTGAGGATCACCGCACCCAGGATCGGGCCCGCGATGGTGCCCGGGCCGCCGACGACCAGCATCGCCAGCACGGTGAGCATCAGCGCGAACGAGAACGCGTCCGGCGCGACGTACCCGTAGGTGTGCGCGTACAGACTGCCGGCCACGGCGCCGTACGCCGCGGAGAGCACCAGCGTCAGCGTCTTGATCCGGTCGGTGCGGATGCCCAGCGACTCGGCAGCGCGCTCGCTCTGGCGCAGCGCGGCGGCCTGCCGGCCGAGCTTGGTGGACCGGATCCGGGCCATCAGCGCGGCGCCCGCGGCGAGCAGCGCCAGGGCCAGGTAGTACTGCTGCTCGGGCTCGACCAGCTCGATGCCGAACGCCGTGGGCACCGGGATGCCGAGCACCCCGTTGGAGCCGCCGGTGAGGTCGATCCAGTTGGTGGCGACCACCTGGACGATCACCCCGAAGCCCAGGGTCGCCAGGGTCAGGTAGTGCGCGTGCAGCCCGTTGGTGAGCACCGAGACGACCAGCGCCGCCGCCGAGGCGATCAGCACGCCAACCGCCATCGCGACCAGCGGGGAGGCGTCGTGCTCGGTGGTGAGCAGCGCACTCGCGTACGCGCCGATCGCGAAGAAGCCGATGTGACCCAGCGAGAGCCGGCGGGTGAAGCCGACGGTGAAGTTGAAGCCGAGCACCAGCAGCGCGTTGATGAGCGCGAGCTGGAGCACGCCGAGGTCGTAGCGGCTGGACACCATCAGCGGCGCCGCGACCGCGAACGCCAGGACGGCGACCAGGCCGCCGCTGCGCAGCAGCATCGAGGGAGACATCATCACACCCGCTCCTGGACGCGGCCGAGGATCCCCTGCGGCCGGATGAGCAGCACCGCGAAGAGCAGCCCGAAGATGATCGCGTCGACGTACGAGGAGCTGACGTACGTCGTGATGTACACCTCCAGCAGGCCGAGCGAGAGACCGCCGACGATCGCACCGACCGCGCTGCCGAAGCCGCCGATCACCACCGCGACGTACAGCTTGAGGGTCAGCGGGCTGCCGGAGTCGCTGGCCAGGATCACGATGGGCGCGAGCAGCACCCCGGCGACGCCGGCGTAGGACGAGGCGATGCCTACGGTGAGCGCGGTCATCCGGTCGACCTTGATGCCCATCAGCCGGGCGGTGTCGGGGTCCTGCGCCGAGGCCCGCAGCTGGTAGCCGAGCCGGGTCCGCTGGAACAGCCACCACTGGAAGCCGCACAGCAGCGCGGTGGCGACGACCACGAGGATGCTCTGCCACGGCACCGAGGAGCCGAGCAGGTCGATCCGGCCGTCGACGAGCGGCGCCAGCGTGCGCGGCTCCGGGCCGAGCACGATCAGCAGCAGGCTCGACACGATCACGCTGACCGCGATGCTGATCGTGATCGCGGAGCTGAAGTTCTTGCGGCGCAGCGGCTTCAGCGCGGCCTTCTCCAGCGCCAGGCCGAGCGGGAACATCGCCAGCGGCACGGCGGCCAGCACCAGCAGCGGCGGGGTGCCGAGCGCCGTGGCGGTCGCGGCGGCGGCCATCCCGCCCAGGACGACCAGGTCGCCGTGCGCGAAGTTGACCACGCCGGTGGAGTTGAACACGAGCACGAAGCCCAGGCCGGCGAGGCAGTAGATGGACCCGAGGGTCACCCCTGCGACGATCAAGTCGACCATGGTGTCGGCGCCTCCCTTCTCTGTCGTCTGCGGCTATTCGTTCACGGGGCGGTAGGACGTGCCCAGCAGATCGGGCAAAGGTTCCTCTAGGCGGAAACAAGCCCTCGAAACTCCGAGAAACCCCTTAGGAACAAGGGTTTCCGCGACCGACGGAGAGCCCGCCGTCCGGGCGGAGCACCTCCCCGGTCATGCCCCGCGCCGCCGGCGAGGCCAGGAACAGGTAGAGCTCGGCGAGCTCCTCGGGCCGCATCACGACGTGCAGCGGGTTGAGCCGCTCCACGGCGTTGCGGATCGCGTCGGCGTCGGCGAAGACCGGCTGCTCGGAGGTGGCGCCGGCGGCGGCCAGGCCGGTGATGACACCGCCCGGCGCGACGGCGTTCACCCGGACGACGGGCGCCAGGTCCACGGCGAGATGGCGGACCAGCCCGAGCCCGGCGTGCTTGGCCGCGGCGTACGAGAGGCCGGCGCCGTTGCCCTGCACCTCGAACGAGGCGTCCGAGAGCGTGAACGTCATGCAGCCGCCGGTCGCCAGCAGCGCCTCCCGGCTGGCGTGCGCGCCGAGCGCGTAGCCGAGCACGTCGACCTCCAGCACCCTGGTCAGCACCCGGCGCAGCGTGTCGGCGTCGGCGTCGCCGAGACGCAGGCCGCCGTCGTGGATGCCGGCGTTGCCGACGAAGTGGTCGAGCCGGCCGGCGACCTCCAGCACCCGGGCGACGGCGCGCTCGTTGTCGGCGACGACGGTCACGTCGCCGACGACCACCTCGATGCCCTCGCCCGGCGGCTGCGCGGGCTCCTGCCGGTCGAGCACGACCACGGTGTCGCCGCGGGCGGCGTGCGCCCGCGCCACCGCGAGTCCGATGCCGGAGCAGCCCCCGGTGACCAGGACACCGCGACCGCCCGGGGTCATCGCCGGATCACCATGGCGCCGGCGTCCACAGGCCCGGGTCGGTGGTGCCGTGCATCTCGGCCAGGATCACCTCGTCGAACGGGTTCGACGTGCCCCACTGGTCGGTGTCCTCGGGGCTGGTGGTGTACACCTTCGGGGTCCAGCCGTGCTCCTCGTCGATCTCCTGGAGCGCGGTGGTGTACTCCAGCACGTAGCGGGTGCCCGGGTCCTGGAAGTAGGCGAAGGTGTTGTCGCCGGCGCCGTGCCGACCCGGTCCCCAGAGCATCGAGTAGCCCTGCCGGAGCATCGAGCCGGTGGCGCGCATGAACTCGTCGAGGCCGCGCATCTCGAAGGAGACGTGGTTGAGCGAGGTCTGCTCGGAGCGGGCGAAGGCGAGCAGGTGGTGGGTGCCGCCGGTGCGCATGAAGCAGAAGAAGTCCTCGACCCAGTCGGAGACCTTGAAGCCGAGCGCCTCCTGGTAGAAGAGCCGGGTCCGGTCCAGGTCGCGGGTGTTGAACACGACGTGGCTGATCTTCCGCGGCCGCGGCTCGCCCTCGGCCACCTCGCGGAAGGGGCGCAGGTCCAGGTCCGCGGAGACCTCGACGGTGCGGCCGTCGCAGTCGAAGAACCGGAAACCGTAGCCGGCGCCTCGGTCCTGCCGGGGACCGGGCTCGTCGATCATCCGGGCCTGCGGGTGCTCGCTGACCCGTTGGGCGTACAGGTCCACCTCGGCGGCCGACCCGACCGCCAGGCTGACCGCATCCACGCGGGGCACGTCGGCCTGTCTCAGCCGGATGACGTACGACTCGGGGCAGCCGGCGCCGAGGTAGATCCGCTCGCCGTCCCGGTCCACCTCCTCCAGTCCCCAGCACCGCGAGTAGAACTCCCGCGCCTGACGCAGGTCCTGCACCGCGAGCCCGACGCTCCTGACATGCGTGATCGCCATCTGCGACAACCCCATCCCTGTTGCAGCCCCTGCTGCATCCCTGGCTACGCGTACGGCGTAGCGACGTACTTGGTCTCCATGAACTCGAGCATCCCCTCGTGGGCGCCCTCGCGCCCCAGCCCGCTCTCCTTGCTGCCGCCGAAGGGTGCGGCCGGGTCCGAGACCAGCCCGCAGTTGAGGCCTACCATCCCCGACTCCAGCCGGCGGCTGACCGCCAGGGCCCGGTCCAGGCCCGCGGTGTAGACGTAGGAGACCAGGCCGGCCTCCGAGTCGTTGGCCAGCGCCAGGCCCTCCTCGAGCGTGCCGAACCGGGTGACGGCGGCGACCGGGCCGAAGATCTCGGTGCCGCTCAGCTCGCTGCCGGGGTCGACGTGGTCGAGCAGGGTCGGCGGGTAGTAGTAGCCGACCCCGTCCGGCCGGGTGCCGCCGGCCCGCAGCACCGCGCCCGCGGCGACCGCCCGGTCGACAAGGTCGGCGACCCGGTCCCGCTCGACGGCCGAGACCAGCGGGCCGACCTGCGTCTCCTCGGCCAGCCCCGGTCCGACCCGGAGCGCCTCGATCCGCTCCTGGATCCGGCCCACGAACTCCTCCGCGACGGACTCCTGCACCAGGATCCGGTTCGCCGCGGTACAGGCGCTGCCGCCGTTGCGGAACTTGGCCAGCATGAAGCCCTCGACGGCGGCGTCCAGGTCGGCGTCGTCGAGCACCACGAAGGGGGCGTTCCCGCCGAGCTCCATCGACGAGCGCATCACCGACCGCGCGGCCTGCTCCAGCAGGAGCTTGCCCACCTCGGTCGAGCCGGTGAACGAGATGGCCCGGACCCTTTGGTCCCGCATCATCCGGGAGACCGACGACCCGGTGCGCTCCGGCAGCACGACGTTCACCACGCCGTCCGGTACGCCGGCCTCGCGCATCACGTCGGCGACGAAGAGCGCCGCGAGCGGCGTCTCCATGGCCGGCTTGAGGACGACGGTGCACCCGGCGGCGAGCGCGGGCGCGATCTTGCGGGTCGCCATCGCGGCCGGGAAGTTCCACGGCGTCACCAGCAGGCTGACGCCCACCGGCTCGTGCGACACCAGGATCCAGTTCCGGCCGGCCGGGGACCGGCGCATGTCGCCCGGGGTCCGCACCGCCTCCTCCGCGAACCAGCGGAAGAACTCGGCGGCGTAGGCCGCCTCTCCGCGCGCGTCGGCCAGGGACTTGCCGTTCTCCAGCGTGATCAGCCGGGCCAGGTCCTCCTGCTCGGCGACCAGGATCTCCCAGACCCGGCGGAGCAGCTCGCCGCGCTCGCGGGCGGGCAGCGCCGCCCACGCCGGCTGCGCCCGGGCGGCCGCGTCGACGGCCGCGTCGCACTCCTCGTCGGCCAGCGTCGAGACCGTGGCCAGCACGCTGCCGTCCACCGGGTTCAGCACCGGCCGGTCGTCGCCGCCTCCCCGCAGCCACCGGCCGTCGACGTACGACGCCGCCTCCGCGCCGGCCAGCCGGCGCCGGGAGAGGTCGTGGGACGGGGACGGCTCGAGCGTGGTGCTCACAGGTTCTCCTTCACAGCCGAGAGTGGGTCGATCCGGCGGCCGAAGCCGGCCGCGGCGGCGTGCTGCACGATCCGCGCGGCCAGCACCAGGTCCTGCTCGGGCGAGCCGATGGACTTGTAGACCACCCGCTCACCGGCGGCCGGCGTGGGTGCGCCCAGCGCGGTGCCGAGCAGCGTGGCGCCGGAGGTGTCCCAGCCGGCCCCGATCGCCTCGATGGCGTCGCCGGACTCCTCCAGCACGTCGTAGGTGTCGAGGACCACCCGGTCGGCGTTCGCGAGCACCGCGCCCTCGAGCTCGCGCTGCACGGGCAGCGTAGACCCGATCGAGGCGACCAGCCCGACGCGGGCGACGTCGTCGTGGGTGAGCACCACCCGGCCGCCCGAGTTGGTCGCCACGTAGACCACGTCCACGTCGGCGAGCACCTTCTCCACCGAGTCGGAGACCGCGACCACGTGGCCGGTCTCGGCGTGTACGGCGTCGGCGAACTGCTCCCGGTTGACCGCGCTCCGGCTGGTGGCCCGGATCTCGTCGAGCGAGACGACCCGGCTCAGTGCCTGCACCCCGGTGAGCGCCTCGGAGCCGGTGCCGACCACGCCGAGGCGCACCGAGGACCGGTCCCGGAGCAGGTGCCGGACCGCGACCGCAGCGGTGGCGGCGGTGCGCAGCGCGGTGATCCGGGCGGCGTCGACGATGCCGAGCGGCCGGCCGCTGGCGGTGTCGAAGACGTGCACGGCGTACCGGACCAGCCGGTCGCCGGCCAGGTGGAACTCCTTGTAGCCGAAGACGCCCAGCGAGGAGACCTCGGCCGACATCACCCGCATCCACCCGCCCTCGAAGAACAGCTGCGAGCGGCGGGTGGTGACCGCCCCCTCGGCGACGGCGAGCGCGGCGGTGCGGGCGGCCTCGATGGCCAGGTCCAGGGACACGTGCTCGGCGATGTCCGCCGAGCTGACGTGCAGCGGCTGGGGGTCGGTGCTCAGCCTCATCCTCGGATCCGCCCCTCGAAGAAGAGCGCATCGTCCTCGTCGGTGATCGGCAGCCCGGCCTCGATCGCCGCCGAGCGGAGCTGGCGCATCTGCCGGTCGTGCAACCGGGTGTGCGGGCTGCGCACCGGTCCGCCGTTGAAGCCCTGCAGCCAGCCCTGGTACTTCCACAGCAGCCGGTGCACGAACGACGTGCCGGCGTTGGCCTCGCGCATCAGCGCGCCGGTGGCGGCGCGGGCCGGGTGCACCCGCCAGTAGAGCTCCATCGCCTCGTCGAACCGCTCCGGGTCCTGGGCGAGCGCGTGGATGCGCGGCACGACATCGCCGAAGTACTCGTAGTTGGAGGTGCCCATCCAGGGCATGCCGAAGGTGCTGCTCCAGGCCGGCGCGTTCATCTCGAGCGGGTCGGCGACGATCACCCGGTCGCTGAACCGGCGGAAGACCTCGGCCAGGCCCGCCACGCCCGGGTCGCCGATCTCGTTCTTGATCGCCACGACGTTCGGGATCGTCTCGACGATCTCCTCCAGCCAGTCCGGGGCGAAGCCCGACGGGTGCAGGCGCATGAAGTTCCACAGGTTCATCGCGAAGACGACCACGCCCAGGTCGCCGGCGTCGGCGATCGCCCGGGTGTACTCGACGATCTCCTTGTAGTGCTGCGGATAGAAGGAGATCGGGTACGACGGCATCACCAGGTCGACGCCCTTGGCGGCCGCCATCTCGACGATGGCCAGGTTCTCGGCGAGGGTCCCGGCCGCGGCCTGCACGATCGTGACCAGGTCGTCGCCGGCCTCCTCGACGGAGATCTCCACGAACCGCTCGAGCTCCTCCGGCGACGTGCCGCACTCGCCGACGATGAGGAAGCCGGTGAACCCCAGCTCTCGCTCCCGCTGGATGTCGTGCCGGATCGCGGCCTCGTTGAGGCCGGTCTGGTCGAGGGTGAACGAGGGCAGGATACAGCCGCTCACCCCGCGCAGGCTCTCCATCGCCCACGCCCGGGCGTTTCCTGGTTCGAACTTGGCCATCTCTGGTCTTCTCCTTCCGAGCGCAGCGCGCCGGTCAGTCGGTGGTCTTGATCGCCTGGGCGGGGCAGGCGCCGACCGCGCGCCGCACGCTCGGCTCCTGGCCGGCGGGCACGACGTCGTCGGCGAGCACGGGGTAGCCCCACTCGTCGAGATCGAAGACCTCCGGTGCCTCCTCCGCGCACAGCCCGTAGGCCTGGCACTTGGTCATGTCGACCTGGACTCTCATCTCTCCTCCTTGATCTCCGCGGGCCACGGGACGGCGAACGCGGTCGCCTCCGGCCGCTCGGGATGGTCGGCGCACCAGCCGCAGGGTGCCTCCAGGTGGCGGGCCACGACGTCGGCCCGCTGCTCCAGCAGGCTGGTGACCACGCCGCAGGCGGCGTCGAGGGTGCCGCAGTCACCGCGGCCGCGCAGGCTGGTCCCCCAGCCCGCGAGCCGCTGGACGTCCTCGGCTCCCGCCGTGCCGGCCGCCAGCGCGTCGGCGACCCCGGCCATCGCCGGGATGCCCTTGAAGCACGGCCCGCACTGCTCGGCGTTCTCGCGGTCCAGGTAGCGCAGCACCTGCGCGACGGCGCTCACCGGGCACGTGTCGTGCAGGGCCAGCACGATGCCGCAGCCGAGCACGTCGGGGTGCGCCCGGGAGGCCAGCTCGCGCAGCGGCCGGCCCCGGGTCCCGGTGGAGACGAACCGGCCGAAGAAGCCGCCGAGCAGCACCTCGTCGGCGTCGACCCGCAGCCAGGCGAGGACGTCGCCCAGGGTGCGGTCGTCGGGCACCTCGACCACGACGTGCTCGCCGCGGTCGGTGCCCACGGTGAGCAGCACCGTCAGGCCGTCTCCCTCGGTACGACGGCGCACCAGCCGCGCCAGCTGGGCGAAGGTCTCCACGTTGCCGACCAGCGTCGGCCGGCCCGCGACGCCGGACTCGTAGGGCCGCGGCGGCTTGTGCGTCGGCTTGGCCGGTCCGCCATCGAGCCAGCGGACCACCGCGGTCTCCTCGCCGCTGACGTACCCCGACGGCGCGGCGACGACCCGCAGGGCGCCCGGGCCCGGCCACACCGCACCGGCCGCGGCGATCCGCTCCCGCGCCGCCGGATCGCTGACGTAGGCGTAGGAGGTCTCGGCGCCGAGCGCCGCGGCGACGAGGCGCAGCCCCTCCAGGGCGAGCCCGGGGTTGAGCGTCATCAGCACCCGGTCCTTGGCGCTGGCCGGCTCGCCCTCCTCGCCGTTGAGCACCACCACGGGGGCGAGCCCGGTCCGACCGGCCTGCTCGGCCACCGCGCGCAGCTTCACCGCGAACGGGAAGCCGGCGCCACCGCGGCCGCGCAGCTCCGCGGCCTCGGCGAGCTCGGCCAGCGCCTCCAGGTCCAGCCTCTCCGGGTCCAGCCGCTCCGGGTCCGGCACCTCCAGGTCCGGGCCAGGCGCCGGCGGGGCCGGCCACGGGAGGCCGGGGCCGAGCAGCGCCGCGCGCTCGCTCAACCCCGGCCACACCCGGACCCGCAGGGGGCGGGACCCCGCAGGCATGGAGGTCGGGCCGGTCGGCCCGACGACGGTCTCAGCTCTCACCGGGCTCGAAGTCCAGTTCGATCGTGCTGACCGGCGTGGCCACCTTGCCGTCGTCGAACTGCAGCACCGAGACGGTGTGGAAGAGGTTGCCCTCGTCGTCGGCGGCGAGCCGGCCGGTGATCCCCGTGGTGTCGAGGGTGGCCAGCGCGTCGCGGAGCTCGTCGGCCGAGCCGGCGCCGTCGGCGACCAGCTGGCCGATGGTCATCACGGAGTCGTACATCACCGCCGCGTACACGTCCGGTGCCTTGCCGTACTCGGCCTGGTAGGCCGCGGTGAACGCCTGGACCTTCGGGTCGTCGGTGTCGAGCGAGACGCCCGGGGAGTAGATCCCGGCGGCCTCCTCGTCGGTGAGCAGCTCCAGCGTCGAGGGTGACGTGATGCCCGGCGCCGCGAAGACCTCGCCCTCGAAGCCGGCCCGGCGCAGGCCCTTGATCGCGACCGCCAGCGGGGATCCGGTGAGCAGCTGCACGAAGACCGCGTCCGCGCCGGCCCGCTCGATCCGGGCCACCTGGCCGGTGACGTCGACGGCGTTCTGATCGACCGACTCGTTCGCGACGACGTCGATGCCCTGCTCGTCGGCGGCCTCGAGCAGCGCCTCGGCGTCGCCCTGGCCGAACGCGGTGCTGTCGGCGAGGATCGCCGGCTTCGTCACGCCGAGCTCGTCGAAGGCGTACGCCGAGGTGGCCTGCACCGACATGTCCGAGCTCGGGAAGTTCCGGAAGATGTACTCGTTGTCGTCCTCGGTAATGGCGGTGGTCGCGGCGGTGGTGATCATCGGGATCCGGGCCCGCTCCACCTCCTGGCGGATCGCCAGCATCATCGTGCCGATGATCGGCCCGACCACCACGTCGGGGTCCTCGCGCAGCACCTTGCGGTAGGCGTTCAGCGCCGAGGTGTTGGTCTCGCCGGCGTCCTCCTTGGCGACCACCTGCAGGTCGGCGATGCCGTCCTTCTTCAGCTGCGCGACCGCGAGCGCGACGGCGTTCTGCTGGTTCTGGCCGAAGACCGCGGCCGGACCGGTGGTGGTGAGCACGGTGGCGATCCCGGCCGTGGGCAGCCCGGAGTCCGACTCCTCGGAACCGTCCGCACCGCACCCGACAGCAGCGAGCATCGACGTCGTCGCCAGCACGGCGGCGAGGGTCCTGCGCTTCATCACGTTCCTCCTGCGATTCCGGCGCGGCGGTCCCAGTCGGCCGCCGTCGCTTGACGGCGACGACTCTGGTCGCCGGGTGCGGCGCCGATCCATGCGGAGCGGCAGAGATTTCGCTGGAGAGAAAAAACGGGCGTGATCTCGGGGCCGGTTCTTCCGGTCCCGCCGCCTGGAGGGTCGGAACGCCCCGACCCCGCGATCGGCCACTTTTCCGCGACGCGGAATGTTGGGCCGGTGCCGACGGCCGGCTCGCACCCGCCGTTCCTATAGTCGCGACACCCCGGCCGTCGGGGTGATCCGAGGAGGCGACATGGCCACGCATCACGAGCTCCGGGCGTCGAGCGAGACGGTCCGTCTCGGTGCCGTCGACCGCACCGACACCCCGGTGCTCACCATCGAGTCCGGGGACACCGTCAGCCTGGACACCTGGACCGCCTGGGGCAACCGGGTCACCCCGGAGCTGACCATCGAGGACGTCGGCAGGTTCGTCGGCGAGGCCGGCCAGGCCGGCCCGCACGACCTCACCGGCCCGATCGCGGTGCACGGCGCCCGGCCCGGCGACGTGCTGCGTGTGGACGTGCTCGACCTGAGGCTGCGCAGCCACGTCTTCAACCTGAGCCTGCCCGGCCACCTCGGCATCGGCCTGCTCGCCGACGACATCGCCGAGGGCCAGGTCCGGCACTTCCGGCTGACCGGCGACACCGTCGAGTTCGCGCCGGGCATCGAGGTGCCGGTCCGCCCGTTCCTCGGCTACCTAGGGGTCGCCCCGCGGTCGGAGGGTCCGCACAGCTCGATCCCACCCGGTCCGCACGGCGGCAACATCGACGTCCCGGACCTGGTCGTCGGGTCCAGCCTGTTCCTGCCGGTCTGGGCCGAGGGCGCGCTGTTCTGCGCCGGTGACGCCCACGCCGCCCAGGGGTACGGCGAGGTGAACCTGACCGCGCTCGAGGCCTCGGCCGAGGAGGCGGTGCTGCGGTTCACCGTGCTCCGCGGCGGCCCGGCGCTGACCAGCCCGCGCGCCGAGACGCCCACCGAGGTGCTGTCCCTGGCGTTCCGCGAGTCGCTCGACGCGGCCAGCAAGGAGGCCCTGCGGGACCTGGTCGCCGAGCTGGCCCGGCTGCGGCCCGAGCTCGACCCGATCGACGCATACTCCCTGTGCTCGATGGTGGCCGACCTCAAGGTCAGCCAGGTCGTCAACGCCGAGCTGGGGGTGCAGGCCAGCATCGCCAAGGACGTCTTCACCGACGGGCTGCCGTGGTTCGGCGACGGCTCCGGCTGGGCGCCGCTGCCCGGAGGATCGGCATGACCACGCTCGCCTGGCCGGGCGACAAGGGCGTGGCGTTCTACCTGGGCCTGAACCTGGAGCACTTCACCCCGGGCAAGCCGGCGATCAGCGTGTTCCCGCGGACCGCCGGCCTCGACCCGGACGTGCTCAACCAGGGCTGGCGGGACTACGGCGCGCGGGCCGGAATCTGGCGGATCGTCGAGAGCCTGGACCGGCGCGGCGTCCCGGTGACCGCGCTGGTGAACGCCGCCACCTGCCTCGAGCACCCGGAGATCGTCCGCGCCGGTGTCGAGCGCGGCTGGGCCTGGGTGGCGCACGGCTGGGACAACAGCACGCTGCTCTCCGACCTGCCGCCCGAGGAGGAGGCCGGCCACCTGCGCGAGGCCGTCGAGACCATCGCCCGGGCGACCGGCTCGCGGCCGCGGGGCTGGCTCGGCCCGGCGCTCACCCAGACCCACCGGACCCCCGCGCTCCTGGCCGGGCTCGGCCTGGAGTACGTGCTGGACTGGTGCAACGACGACCGGCCGTACTGGCTCGACACCCCGGGCCTGCTGTCGGTGCCGTTCACCGTCGAGGTCAACGACCTGACCCTGTTCGTGCTCCGGGGGCACTCCGGCCCCGAGCTGGTCCGCGTGGTCGAGGACCAGGTCGACCAGCTGCGCCGCGAGGGCGGCGGCCGGGTGATGGCGCTTGCGCTGCACCCGTTCGTCACGGGTCAGGCGTTCCGGCAGCGCTACCTCGACGAGGCCCTCGACCATCTGCTCGGCCTGGACGACGTCTGGGTCACCACCGCCGACGAGATCGCCGCGGCGTACGCCGCGCGCTGCCCCGCGCCCGCCCCGGCATCCCCTATGCCGGAAAAAATCGGAACTATCGTTCCGTCATGACGAACGCATCGGGCAACAGCCTCGCCTCGGTCACCAACACGCTCCGCCTGCTCTCCATGCTCTCCTCGCAGCCCGAGCTCCGCGTCGTGGACGTCTCCCGCCGCCTCGGCATCGCCCCGTCGACCTCGCACCGGCTGCTCTCCCGCCTCAAGGAGGAGGGCTTCATGCAGCAGGCGCGCACGTCGAAGCGCTACATGGTGGGCCCGGAGCTGCTCCGGCTGGCCCGGCACTTCAGCTCCCAGAACAGCCTGGAGCGGATCGCCCGCCCCCACCTCGTGTCCCTGTGCCGACTCGTCGACGAAGCCGTCAACCTGCAGATCCTGGTCGGCCCCGAGGTGCTCTGCCTCGACGCGGTCGTCGAGGACCGGCACGACCTCCACGTCAAGCGGATCGCCGGCCGGCGGGTGGCCGCGCACGCCTCCGCCGCGGGCAAGGTGCTGCTGGCGGCGACGCCGCTGAGCGTCCGGCAGGCGCTGTACGGCGACCACGGGCTGCCGGCGATCACGGCCCGAACCATCGTCGACCCCGACGCGTTCGAGGCCGAGCTGGCCGGCGTGCGCGCCGCCGGGTTCGCCACCAACCTCGGCGAGCGCGAGGACGGCGTCCACGCGGTCGCGGTGCCGGTGCTCGACCTCAACGACCACCCGATGGCCGCCCTGGCCGTCGCGGCACCGGCGGTCCGGCTGCCGCCGGCGCGGGTGCCCGGGCTGGTCCGCGACCTGCGCCGGGCCCGCGCCGCCATCACGGCGGAGTACTTCGCCCGCTGATGCAGGGGCTCACCCCGCGAGCCCGGCCGGACGCCGGCCGAGCCACGGCGAGGCCGCCTCGAACGCCGCCGAGGCCCGGAGCACGAGGTCGTCCTCGAGCCGCCGGCCGGTGATCATCAGCCCGACCGGGAGGTCGTCGTCGGTGAGCCCCGCGGGCACCGACGCCGCGGGCTGGCCGGTCAGGTTCATCGGCACCACGAACGGCGACCACGCGCGCAGGTCCGTGGGTCCGTGCTCCTCCGCCGCCCACGGGAGCACCGCCGTCGTGGGGGTCAGCAGCAGGTCGTAGCGGTCCATGATGTCGGCCATCTGGCGGACCACCTGCTTACGGGCCATGGCGGCCGAGGTGAGCTGCTCGACGGTCCAGTCGGCCTGGAGCATCCCCCGGATGTGCGGCGAGATCGCGTCGCCGTGCCGCTCGACGAGCCGGCGCATGCCGACCAGGTCGGTCTCGGTGGCCAGCATCGCCCAGAAGTGCTCGTAGAAGTCCGGTCCGGGGAGCGTGACCTCCTCGACCGCGCAGCCCAGGTCGCGGTCGAAGACCTCGACGGCACGGCGTACGACGGCGTCGATCCGCGGATCGACCTGAGCGAAGCCGAAGTCGGGTGAGAAGCCCACCCGCAGCCCACGGACGTCGCCCTCGGTGGCGTCCCGCCAGTCGCGGTCGGCGGCGGGCAGGGAGTGCCGGTCGCGGGGGTGCGGACCGCTGACGGCCGCGAGCAGGAGCGCGCTGTCGCGCACGGTCCGGCTCAGCGGCCCGATGTGCGATCCGGTCTCGAAGCCGGAGAGGCCGGGGAGCCGCTCGTCGCGACAGCTGGGGTACTGCGGGACCCGGCCCATCGTCGCCTTCAAGCCGTAGATCCCGCAGAAGGCGGCGGGCACCCGCACCGAGCCGGCGGCGTCGCTGCCGACCGCGAGGGGCGACATCCGCGCGGCCACCGCGGCCGCGGAGCCGGCGCTGGATCCGCCGGTGGTGAGCTCGGTCCGCCAGGGGTTCCGGGTGGCGCCCGAGACCGGGTTCACGCCGTTCCCCGCGAGGCCGAGCTCGGCGGTGTTGGTCTTGCCGACGATCAGCGCGCCCGCACGCCGGGCCCGCTCGACGACCACGTCGTCGAGCTCCGGCACGAAGTCGGCGTAGGCGTGGCTGCCGGCGGCCATCGGGAGGCCCTTGACGAAGATCAGGTCCTTCACCGCCAGCGGCACCCCGGCCAGCAGGCCGAGCTCCTCCCCCGCGGCCTGGCGCCCGGCCAGGTCCGCAGCGGCGGCCAGCAGGCCCTCGCGATCGACGTGGCAGAAGGCGTTCAGCGCCGGGTCGACCTCGTCGATGCGAGCGAGGGCGGCCTCGGCCACCTCCACGGGCGAGAGGTCGCCCGCCCGGACCCGGCGGGCGGTCTCGACGGCGTCGAGGTCGCAGATGTCGGTCGGCCCACTCATGGTGTCCTCCTGGGTTCCTGGGGTCGTGGGGTGTCGGGTCACCAGTAGCGGACGTCGCTGGCGCTGAGCACCTCGACCCCCGCCTCCGTGACCAGCACGTTCTGCTCGAAGTAGACGCTGCCGACCCCCGGCCGGGCGGCCATGGTCTCGACCGAGATCGTCATGCCGGCCTGGATCGTGCGCTGCTCGAAGGGCAGCACGAACGGCCACTCGAACCCGAGGCCGATGCCGTGCCCGTGGCCCATCAGCTCGCTCTGGGGCGTGTTCACGCCCTGGTCGACGAGCACGTCCTCGACCACCTGGTAGAGCTGCGCGCCGGTCATCCCGGGACGCACGGCCTCGATCCCGGCGTCGACCGCGGCGATCGCGGCGTCCAGCAGGTCGGCCTGCGCCTGGCTGGCGCGGCCCCCGGTGACCAGGCTCCGGGCGGCGTCGAACATGTAGCCGCCGACGTAGCCCGCGTGGTCGACGTGGAAGAGGTCGCCCTTCTCCAGCGCCCGACCCTCCCACCGCGGCACCTGGGCGGCGCAGTAGTAGTCGCTGGCCGGACCGGAGGCGATCAGCGCGTCGATCGGTACCGTCCCGTGCTCGACGCCGAAGGCGTAGCCCGCCGCCACCGCCTGGGCCTCGGTGGTCCCGGGGCGCAGCGCGGCCCGGGTGATGGCGTCGAGCGCGCCGCGGCCGATCTCGGCGGCGGCCCGGATCAGCTCGATCTCGGCGGGCGACTTCTGCACGCGCAGGTCGACGACCGCGTCGTCGAGCGGGACGAACCGGTCCGCGGCGGAGAGGCGCACCAGCTCGAGGTAGGTCTGCGCGAGAAGCGCCGGGCCGCCGACGAGGCCGAACCGACTCCCCGAGCCGAACTCCGCCAGCAGGCTGCTCACGGCCGCGGGCAGGTCGAACGCGAAGCGGACGTCGGACACCTGGATCTGGTCGCGGCGCGGGTCCAGGACGTCCATGAACAGCACCGGCTCGCCGTGGGCGGGTACGACGAGGGCGGCCTGGGACCGGTTGAACCGCGGATAGAAGTTGGCCAGGTAGAACACGTCGGCGGCCGAGTCGGAGTGGCCGCCCTTCGACCAGACGACGATGGCGTCGAGCCCCTCGTCGCGGCAGCGCCGGGTCAGCGCGGCCCGGCGGGCGGCGTACTCACTCGAGTCGAGCAGGGGTGCGGCGAGCATGCGTGCTCCTCACTTCTCCGGTACTTCTCTGGGCTTCTCTGGGCTTCTCCGGCGCGTCGGGCCGCTACGACGCGGCGGCGACGAGGATCTCGTGATGGGTCTTGTCGGCCCCCTCCAGCGACTGGACGAGGCGGCCACGCCGCATCACCAGCACCCGGTCGCACAGCGCCTCCAGCTCCTCGTAGTCGTTGGAGACGACGAGCACCCCGGCCCCGGCCTCGGCGAGGTCCCGGAGCGCGCGCAGGATCCGCTGGCGCGAGCCGACGTCGACGCCCTGGGTCGGCGCGTGCACGACGACCAGCGACCCGCGGCTCTCCTCGATCCGGCCGAGGAGCACCTTCTGCTGGTTGCCGCCGCTGAGGTTGCGCAGCGGCGCGAGGTCGGAGGGGCAGACCACCTCGTAGCGGCGCACGATCGCGGCGGACTCGGCGGACTCGCTCCCGAAGTCGATGCCGTACCACCGGCGCAGCCGCCGGAGGTTGCCCAGCGTGGCGTTCTCGCGCACCGTGGCGTTCGGGATCGCGCTGTCGCCGAGCCGGTCGGCGGCCAGGAAGGCGACGCCCGCCGCGCGCGCCCAGCGTGGGCCCGACCGGGTGGTCGCGACGCCGGACACGCTCAGGTCCAGCGTGGCGGCCGGTCGGGCGCCGACCAGCAGGTAGGGCACGTCCTCGTGACCGGCGCCGACCAGCCCGGTGAGTCCGACGACCTCGCGGGCGTGCACCCGGAAGCTCAGGTCGTGCACCGACGGGCCGCTCAGCGCGCGGACGTCGAGGACGGCGTCACCCGGCGCCGCCGAGGTCCCGAGCTCGGCGCGCCGGAACGAGTCGCCGACGACGAGCCGGACCAGCTCGTCCACCCCGAGGCCGGCGGTCTCCCGGCTCGTCGCGACCCGCCCGTCGCGCAGGATGGTGACCCGGTCGGTGAGCGCGAGCACCTCCTCCATGTCGTGGGAGACGAACAGGACGGCGACGCCGGCGCGCGCGGCCCGGCGTACCGCCTCGAGGAGCTGGGCCGTCTCCCGCATGGTGAGCGAGGTCGTCGGCTCGTCGAGCACGAGCACCCGCGGTCGCTCCGCGCCGGGCGCGCCGAGCGCCCGGGCCATCCCGACCAGGGCGCGCTGGCCTGGGCCGAGGGCGCTGATCGGCGCGTCCGGGTCGACGTGGTCGGCGCCGAGGCTCCCGAGCATCTCGGCGGCCTGCCGGCGCATCCGCCGGCGGTCGATCCAGCCACCCGCGCCGCGCGGGTACCGGCCCACGAAGAGGTTCTCGGCGACCGTCATCGACGGGCAGAGCCCCAGGTCCTGGTGCATGAACCGCAGGCCCATGGCCTCGCGGTCGCCCGAGGAGGCCGACGCCGTCAGCTCGACGCCGAGCACCCGGATGGTGCCGCCGTCGGGTCGGTGCAGGCCGGAGAGCACCTTGATCAGCGTCGACTTCCCGGACCCGTTCACCCCGAGCAGGCCGTGGATCTCCCCGGGCTGCAGGGACAGCGCGACGTCGCGCAGCACCTCGACCGGACCGAAGGACTTGCGGAGCCCGACGACCTCGAGCGCCGGCGGGTCGGGCTCGGTCACTCCAGGCCCCAGAGCTCGCGGAACCCGGCCACGAAGGGGTCGCCGTAGACGTCGCGCTCGTTCTCGACGTCGACGTCCTGGACCGACGCGGTGTCGAGGTAGAGGTACGGCACCATCGGGTCGCCCGGCTCGAGGCCCTGCATCCCGCGCATCGCCTGGTCGATCGCGGCCCAGCCGGCCCACTCCTCCGAGACGCCCGGGTCGGCGGTCATGACGTCGCCCTTCTTGACCAGGCTCAGCGCGGCCGATCCGCCGTTGTGGCTGACCACGTGCACCGTGCCGGCCGCGCCGGCCTGCTGAACGCCCGCGGTGGCGAAGATCGCCATCGAGTCGAACAGCGTGATCACGTAGTTGATGTTCGGGTTGGCGCGCAGGCTGGTCACGACCAGCGGGGTGATGTCGGTGCCCCAGTTGGCGACGGGCACGTTCTTGGTCTCCAGCGTGCAGCCGTCGCACTCGCCCAGCGTCTCCTTGACGGCCGCGGCGACCGGCGGCTGCGGCGAGAGCCCCTCGGAGTCGACGAAGAGGACGTTCGCCTGGCCGTCGGTGTCGACGATCGCCTTCTCGGCGATCAGTCGGCCGCCGAGCCCGAGGTCCGTGCCGACCGAGGCGTAGAACTCCTCGCCGGCACCCTGCCCGGGCGCGTCCATGTCGATGGGGTTGTTCAGCACGTTGATCACCGGGATGCCGGCGGCCTTGGCGTCCTGGAGCGCCGAGCGCACCAGGTCCACGGGGACGCCGAGGATCAGCAGCGCGTCGGCACGCTGGGCGATGGCGTCCTGGATGCCCTTCTGCATGCCGGTGACCTGGTCGTCGGCGTTGTGGATGCTGACCTTCATCCCGAGCTCGCCGCCGACCTCGCTGACGTACTCCGAGATGTGGGAGAGCAGCGGCACCTGCAGATTGAGCGCCACGACGTGGATCGAGGAGCCGCGCGACTTCGACGCGTCGAGCGGCGGGCCGGGCGCGGTGAAGGTGAGCGGGGTCGACGCCTCCTCGATCTCCGCCTGGGCGGCCTCGACAGCGGCGGAGTCACCGGTGGTGGTGGAGGAGGACGCCGTGCTGTCCTCCCCGCAGGCGGTGGCGCCCGCGAGGAGCAGCGTGCCGACGACCGCCATGACGAGCTTGGAACGCATATCGATCTTTCCTTTCGGTTGTTCAGCGAGAGCCGGAGCGCCGGCTCAACGTGGCCACCGAGACCGCGACGACGAGGACGCCGCCACTGAAGACCTGGGTCACCCACTCCGGCGACCCGAGCATTTGGAGTCCCTGCGTCCCGACCGCGAGCAGGTAGACGGCGAGGAAGGTGCCGACGACACCGAACCGGCCGCGGTGCACGGTCGCGCCGAGGAACACGGCCGCGTAGGCGGGGAGCAGGAAGGGCGCGCCGTACGACGTCGACGCCGCGCCGGTCTGCGCGACCAGCACCAGGCCCGCGATGCCGGCGCCGACCGAGGCGACCAGGAAGCTGCCGATCCGGATCCGGTTGACGTTGAGCCCAACTAGTTGTGCGGCTGTGCGGGCCTGGCCGACGAAGTAGATGTGCCGGCCGGTCGCGGTGCGCTGCAGCAGGTAGGCGAGCAGGGCCGCCAGCACGACGGCGTAGAAGAAGGGCAGGCCGATGCCCCAGACGTCGGTCTGTCCGAGCCGGGTCACGCTCTCGGGCAGCCCGCCGATGACGGTCGGGCCGACCCAGCCGAGCGCGACGCCGGTGACGACGGTGCTCATGCCCAGCGTCGTGACCAGCGAGTCGACGTCGAGCAGCACCACGAACAGCGCGTTCACCAGGCCGACGAGGGCGGCGACCCCGAGCGCGATGACCATCGCCGGCACCGCACCCATCTGGTGCTGGGTGGTCAGGTCGGCGACCAGCCCGGCCGAGAGGCCGAGGACCGCGGCCGCCGACAGGTCGAACGCCCCAGAGGCACTCAACACGGTGAGCCCGAGAGCGAGAATCACCAGCACTGCCTGGGTGGTGACCAGCGACTGGAAGTTCGCGGCGGTCCCGAAGGTCGTCGGTCGCAGCACCGAGAAGACCACCACCATGAGCACCAGGCCCAGCGGCACGGCGTACGAACCGGACTTGAGCAGATCCGTCGCCTGGTGGCGCGCGCCGCGCCCGCGACCCGGATCCGCACTCGTGTCAGAGCCGCGGCGACCCGCTTCGGTCGACCGCCTCGTGCTCGTCTTGCTGGCCACTCTTCCTCCCTCGCCCCCGTGCCTGGGACGAAAGCATCGGGGCAGGGGAAGGAGGGGTCGCGACTGCGCGACCAAGATTCCCTCCCGGGGAATGCGGGGGCGACAACGGCCGGGTCGGAGGGGTCCGGCTCGAGGTCAGTGCGCGGTCGACCGGACGGCGCTGCGGACCTGCGCCACGAACTCCCTGGGGTCGTCGGCCAGGAACGTCAGGGCCGTGACCGCCAGCGGCTCGCCGGACACCGGGACGGTCATCGGCTCGGTGAGCACGAGGTGCACGTTGGCGCGGCCGCTGACGCCGATCTGGAGGTCGATGCCGCCCTCGCCGTCGACCCCGGCGGGGCATGGCTGGAAGGTCCGGACGGACGAGGGCAGGTCGCGGTCGACCGTCGTCACCCGGGCGATCCGCTCCCACGGCACCCGGACGTCGGCCCGCTTGCCGTGCCGCACCCGCAGGCCGTCGTCGTCGACCAGGTGCGGGTAGACGCGGTAGCTCGCGAGCAGCCCGACCATCCAGAGCAGGCCCCAGACGCCGACGGCGAGGAGCACCAGCCGGACCACGAGCCAGGGCGTGATCACGTGCACCACCACGACCTCCACCGCGGACCCGAAGATCCACAGCCAGATCACCGGGGTGACCAGGCGGGCGTAGCCCCACGGCGTCACGCCCGTCGGCACCGCGGGCCGACGGAGCAGCCATCGGCCCAGCGCGACGTACAGGTTGATCTCGAAGCGGACGCCGACGACGATCCAGCCCCACAGGCGCGTCATCCGATCCCCTCCTCGACGAGCCTGGCCCGGAGTCGGTCGACGACCCGGCCGAGGGTGCGCCCGAAGGCGGCGAGCTCGCGGTCGGGGAGGCCGCCGAAGAGCACCTCGTGCATCTCCGCGTAGCCCTCGGTCATCGACCGCAGCAGGTCGGCGCCGGGCTCGGTCAGGTCGACGAGGGTCGCCCTGCGGTCGGTCGGATGCGCGCGGCGTACGACGTGGCCGGAGGCGACCAGCCCGTCGACGAGGCCGGTGATGTTGCGTGGCGTCACCCGCAGCGCGTCAGCCAGCGCCCGCTGGGTCGTCGGACCGTCCTGGAGCACCCACAGCAGGTGCGCCCGCGCCTCGGTGAGCCCGTCGCGGGCGAACGAGTGCGCCATGTCCCGCTGGAGCAGGGACACCAGCTCCATGACCTGGTCGACGGGGGTGGTCTCGGGCATATCGTGAATATACTGCACTATCCAGTGCATTCACGAACTGCGCACCGGCGTCCCGCCACGAGGTCCGGGAGCCCGATGGTCAGCCCGGGCCGTCGGGATGGCTGAGGTCGTAGGCGCGGGAGAGCTTCTGGGGCACGACCATCCGCCAGGCGTCGACGACGAGCTCGCGGGCCTCGGCCCGGTCCAGCGCGGCGAGATCGGCGTGCACCCAGTTGAAGCGCAGGTCCGACTCCGACGGCAGCTGGAACTTGTGGGGCTCGCTCGCGACGAGCGCGGCCCGCTCCTCCTTGGGGAAGGCGAAGCCCATCACCCGCTCGTCGAGGGAGAAGGCCACGTAGACCAACTGCTGGACGCGGAACTTCAGCCTGCCGCGCACGTACACCTCGTACGAGCGCTCCAGCTCCGCGCCCAGCGGCCGGACGTCCTCGAGCACCGCCATCGCCGTCCACTCCTCGCGCATCGTCTACCCGAGGGTCGACCGCGGCGGCGGCCCCGATTCATCGGTCGGGGCCACTCCGGGCTCCACCGGACGTCGGCGTCAGCCGAGCGCCCGCACGATGTCCTCGACCCGGTCCTTGGCGTCGCCGAAGAGCATCTGGCTGTTGTCGCGGAAGAACAGCGGGTTCTGCACGCCGGCGTACCCCGCCGCCATCGACCGCTTGAAGACGACCACGTCGTGCGCGTTCCACACCTCGAGGACGGGCATGCCGGCGATCGGCGAGGCCGGGTCCTCGGCGGCCGACGGGTTGACGGTGTCGTTCGCGCCGATCACGAGCACGACGTCGGTGTCGCCGAAGTCGCCGTTGATCTCGTCCATCTCGAGCACGATGTCGTAGGGCACCTTGGCCTCCGCCAGGAGCACGTTCATGTGCCCGGGCAGCCGGCCCGCGACCGGGTGGATGCCGAACCGGACGTCGACCCCCTTGGCCCGCAGCTTCGCGGTCAGGTCGGCGACCGGGTACTGGGCCTGGGCGACCGCCATGCCGTAGCCCGGCGTGATCACGACCGACGACGCGCGCTCGAGCAGCTCCGCGACGCCCGCGGCCTGGATCTCCCGGTGCTCGCCGTAGTCCTTGGCGTCGCCCGGGCCCGCCTCGAGGCCGAAGCCACCGGCGATCACGGAGATGAAGGAGCGGTTCATCGCCGCGCACATGATGTAGGACAGGTAGGCACCCGAGGAGCCGACGAGCGCGCCCACGATGATGAGCAGGTTGTTGTTGAGCAGGAAGCCGGATGCCGCGGCCGCCCAGCCGGAGTAGCTGTTCAGCATCGAGACGACGACCGGCATGTCGCCGCCGCCGATCGAGGCGACCAGGTGCCAGCCGAGGGCGAGCGCGAGGATCGTGACGACCACCAGCAGCCACAGCTGCGGGTCGACGACGAACCACACGGTGAGGGCCAGGAAGAGCACCAGGCACCCGATGTTGATGAGGTTCTTGCCCGGGAGCATGAGCGGGGCGGACTTCATCCGCGCCGACAGCTTGAGGTTGGCGACGATCGAGCCGGTGAAGGTCACGCCGCCGATGAAGATGCCGATGAAGACCTCGGCGCTGTGGATGCCGAGCAGGCCGGCCGCCTCCAGCACGACGGCGTCGACGCCGTCCGGGTGGTGCTCGATGTGCAGGTAGCCGTTCCAGCCGACCAGCACCGCGGCGAGGCCGACGAAGCTGTGCAGGAGCGCGATCAGCTCCGGCATGCCGGTCATCTCGACCGTGCGGGCGAGCTGGAGGCCGATGACCGCGCCCAGGGCGACCGCCACGAGGAGCAGGACGAGTCCGACCGACTCGATGTCGGTGTCGATGGCCAGGGCGACCGTGGCCACCAGCGCGATGGCCATGCCCAGGATCCCGAAGTAGTTGCCGAGCTTGGCCGACTCGTGCCGCGACAGGCCCGCAAGGGCCAGCACGAAGAGGAGGGCGGCGACCAGGTAGGCCGCCACCGAGGCAGAGTAGATGTCCACGGGTCAGCTCCTGGAGAACATGCCGAGCATGCGACGGGTGACGGCGAAGCCGCCGAAGACGTTGATGCTGGCGAGAAGGATCGCGACGAACGAGATGACGGTCACGGCCGTGTCACCCCTGCCGATCTGCAGGAGGGCGCCGACCACGATGATCCCGGAGATCGCGTTGGTGACCGACATCAGCGGGGTGTGCAGCGCGTGGTGCACGTGCCCGATCACGTAGTAGCCGATCACGATCGCGAGCGCGAAGACGGTGAGGTTCAGCTGGAGCTGGGCCGGCGCCAGGCCGACGAGGACGAACAGCACCGCGGCCAGCCCACCGACGATGGTCAGCGCCTTGCTCGTGGTCATCGGGGTCCGCTGCTTCGCGGCCGCCACCGGTGCGGCGGCCGGCGCGGCGGGCGCGGCCGAGACCTGGACGGGCGGCGGCGGCCACATCGACTCGCCGTCGCGCACCACCGTGACACCCCGCTGCACGACGTCGTCGAGGTCGAGCGCGAGCGCGCCGTCCTTGGCCGGCGTCAGCAGCTTGAGCAGGTTGACGATGTTGGTGCCGTAGAGCTGCGAGGTCTGCGCGGGCAGCCGGCCCGCCAGGTCGGTGTAGCCGAGGATCGTGACGCCACCCGAGGTCACGATCCGATCCCCGGGCTGCGTCCCCTCCGCGTTGCCGCCGTTGGCGGCCGCCATGTCGACGATCACCGACCCGTTCCGCATCCCGGCGATCGTCTCGGCGCTGAGCAGCTTCGGCGCCGGTCGGCCCGGGATCAGCGCGGTGGTGATCACGATGTCGGCGGCGCGAGCCTCCGCGTCGTACATCTCCGCGGTGGCGGCCTCCTGCTCGGCGGTCATCTCCTTGGCGTAGCCGTCGGAGCTGACCTCGCTCTCGAAGTCGACCTTGACGAACTGGGCGCCCATCGACTCGACCTGCTCGGCGACCTCCGGGCGGACGTCGAAGGCGCGCACGACCGCGCCCATCGCCGAGGCCGCGCCGATGGCGGCGAGACCGGCCACGCCGGCGCCCACCACGAACACCCGGGCCGGCGGGATCTTGCCGGCCGCGGTGACCTGGCCGGTGAACATCCGGCCGAACTCGTGTGCGGCCTCGACCACCGCGCGGTAGCCCGCGACGTTCGCCATCGACGAGAGCACGTCCATGGACTGGGCCCGCGAGATCCGGGGCACGGCGTCCATCGCCAGGGCGGTCACGCCGGCCGTCTGCAGCGCGGCCAGCAGCTCGGGGCTGCGCGCGGGCGCCATCATCGAGATGACCGTCGCGCCCCGGCGCAGCCGGGCGATCTCGCCGTCGGTGGGAGCGTTGACCTTGGCGACGACGTCGGCCGCCCAGACCTCCTCCGGCGACCCGATCCGGGCCCCGGCCTCGACGAACGCCTGGTCGGGTTGGTCCGCGGACGCACCCGCGCCGGACTCGATGATGACGTCGTAGCCGAGCTCGACGAGCTGGGCCGTCGTCTTCGCGGTCGCCGCGACGAGTGTCTCGCCCGGTCTTGACTCACGGGGAATGCCGATGAGCACCGAATGCTCTCCTTACTGCTTCCTGGGCTTCTTCCTGGACTGCTTCCTGGGTGTGGACATGCAACGCTGCGCCGGCCGGCTCCGAGGTGCTGAAGCGGGCCGGCGTCAGAGGTTCGGGTCTGTCGCCGCCGAGCGGGCCACCTGATCGTAGGTGGTGCGCCCGCGCCCGAGCGGCCGGGCACGCTCCGCGGTCACCGACGTCAGCGCACGCTGCGCCGCGCTCTCGGGGTCGGCCTCCGCCGCGGTGAGCGCCGCCATGCCGAGGAGTCTGGCGGTTGTCGGGGGCGCGCCGGGACCCGTCTCGAAATCACGGGTGCGCCATCTCGCCGAGCGCCGACAGGCCCGGCAGGCGCTCGAGCGCCTGCCTCGTGTGCGGGCCGACGCCGATGTAGACGGCCATCCGGAGGGACTCGAGGTCGTCGACGTCGCACCGGGCGCCGACGAGCTCGCCTCCGACGGGGCGGGCCCCGGCCGACCGGTGGCGCGCCGCGGAGCGCGCGCCGAAGGCGGGCACCAGGTCCCCCCGCCGGCTGGTGAGCATCGTGGTGCCGCCATCACTGAGATCCTCGACGTAGGTGGGCCGGTGCTCCCGACGTCCGAGGGTCAACGCCTCCTCGAGCTCGTGAGCGGTCACGGACGGCAGGTCCGGCATCAGGATCGTGGTGGGTCGCCCGCCGGGCAGGCGCTCGGCCAGCACCTGCGCGAGCTCGCCGTTGAGGCCTCTCGCGTCGCCCGGGACCACGACGCTGGCACCGCCCTCCCGGACCACGTCGGTGACCTGCTGGTCGCGGGTGACGACCACCAGGTCACCGACCAACCGGCACTCGGCGGCGGCTCGCAGGGTGTCGAGCAGGAACGCCAGTGCCAGGCTTCGTCGTCCCGCGTCGGTGAGCTCGAGGCGGGACTTCGCGGTGTCGAGGCTCTTGACGGGCAGGAGCACCTGGAACTCCCCCCGGCCCGGCGACGAGGAGCTCACCCGGCCCTCCGGGTGAGTGGACGCCGCCGGAGCGGGTCAGGGAAGGCCGACGATGCGGATACCTGCATGGGTCTTGTTCCTGATGTTGATGCCGATCAGCAGGGGCGTGAGGCTCTCCACCAGCCGGCTCATCTCGAGGCGTCCGGCGTCCACCACCCGGAGCCCCGTGACCGACCCGATCAGGACGCGAACGACCTGCTTGTCGTCCTTGGAGTCTCCGCAGATCAGCGTGTCCTGATCCAGGTCCTGGTCGAGCGCCTCCAGCGACGCCGCGCTCAGCGTGTGGAGCCCGGAGACGACCCCTACGCCGGGCGGCACCGCCGCGGCGGCCTGCTCCCCCGCCGACCCGCTCCACAGGCCGACCAGCTGGGTCGGCCGCCCGCCGACGGCCGGCGCCAGGGGGACGGTGGCGTCGAGGAGGATCTTCCCCGCCTCCAGGTCCTCGGCCACGGCCTTGATCGTGCTGACCTGGCTCGTCAGCGGCACCGAGAGGATCACCAGCCGGTCGGCCGCGCGGGCCGCGTCGCCGTTGGCGCAGCCTCGGACGTCGGCCTCGGGCAGGAGGGCGCGCAGCCGGTCCGCCGCGCCCTCGGCCCGGCCAGCGTCCCGGGACCCGATGACGACCGCATGGCCCGCGGCCGCGAGGCGGAGGGCGATGCCGAACCCGAGCGCTCCGGTGCCTCCGAGGACGGCGATCGACTCACTCATCCGAGGAGCCCGGGATCGCGACGATCGCGTCGATCTCGACGCGGGCGCCCTTCGGGAGCGCGGCGACGCCGACGGTGGTCCGGGCCGGGACGTGGCCCGGGAACCCGGCCGCGTAGGCGTCGTTGATCTCGGCGAACCCGTCGAGCCGGGTCGTGTAGATCGTCATCCGCAGCGCGTGCTCCAGCGAGGTGCCCGCGCTCGCACAGACGGCCTGGAGGTTCGCGAGCGACCGCCGGGTCTCCGCGGCGAGGTCGGCGTCGTCGAGGACGCCGGACGCCGGGTCGAGGGGCAGGGACCCGGAGCAGTAGAGGACGTCGCCGTGCCGGACGGCGTGGACGTACGGTCCCACGGCCTCGGGGGCGGCGTCGCTGACGACGGGGGTGATCGTGCTCATCGCGGTGGTGGTGCCTTTCGTTCTCAGTCGGTGAAGGCCGGCATGACCTCGGTGGCGAAGCGGCGCATCTGGGCGCGCAGCTGCTCCACGTTGTCGGCGGCGAAGTAGATGCCGGCGAGGTGGGTCGCCCCCGCCTCCTCGAACTCCTTGACCTTCGCGATCACGTCGTCCGGGTTGCCGATGCAGTTGTTGGTCACGTAGGTGTCGACGCTCACGCCCTTGAGCGTCGACTGCTGGAGGGTGACCAGGTGGTGGAAGAGCTGGGAGCGGCGGTAGGTGTCCTCGGCCTCCTCGGTCGTGTCGGCGATGCAGACCATGACCTGCGGGGCGATGGCGAACTCCTGGTCTGCCCGGCCCTCCTCCGCGGCGTACGCCCGCAGCTTCTCCCTGCCCGCTCCGACGGCGGCGGGGCTCAGCCCGGCGGGCAGCCAGCCCTGGCCGTAGCGGGCGGCCCGGCGGATGGACGCGTCGGCGTTCCCGGCGGGGTAGATCGGGAGCACGTCCTGGACCGGCTTCGGGTACATCTCGATGTCGTCGAACGAGACGTACTCACCGGCGTAGCTCGCGCGCCGCTCGCGGAAGAGCAGCTGGACGGCCTCGATCGACTCGTTGAGCAGCCGCCCCCGGTGCGCGTGCGCCAGGTGCGGCTGGGACGCGACGAACTCCTCGCGGTAGGCACCGCTGCCGGCGCCGACCATGACCCGGCCGCCGGAGAGCTGGTCGAGGGTCGCGAGCTGCTTGGCGAGGAGCACCGGCTGCCGCATCGGCATCACCAGGATGCCGGTCATCAGGCGGAGCGTCGACGTCCGCGCGGCGATGTAGCCGTAGGTCACCAGCGGCTCGAAGAAGTCCGGCGGGACCGGGTAGGACTCCCGGACGTACTGCTGGGTGGTGATGTGGTCGTTGCCGGCGACCTCGAAGTAGCCGAGCTGCTCGGCCTCGACGGCGATGTCGACCACGTCGGCAGCGCTGGCGAACGGGGTCGGGTACATCATTCCTGCGGTGGCTGTGGGCAGGCCTACGCCAAACCTCATCGTTGCTCCTGGGGTTGTTCCGGACTCAGGCGGGGTGTGCTGGGACGGGGAAGGCCGCGTCCCGGGCACGGGCGATCGCGGCGATCGTCTGGTCGACGTCGTGGTCGGTGGTCGGCACCGGGTTGACCAGGATCTGGTCGGCGACCTCGCCGATGTCCCGGAGCCGGGCGACGACCTCGTCGAAGGTGCCGGCGACGGCGAAGTGGTCGACCAGGCCGTCGGGGATGTGCGGCGCGGCCCACCCGATGGCCTCGTAGCGCCGGGTGGCGACGAGCTCCACGACCTCGGCCGGCAGTTCGACGCCGGTCGGCTCGAGGTAGTCGAGGTTCGGGTAGCTCGACCAGATCGGCATCGCGACCATGTACCTGACGGCGTCGCGGGCGACCACCGGGTCGTGGGAGATCGCGACGTCGACGCGCGCCACGATCGGCGGGCGAACGCCGTCGGTGCGGGCCTCGACCCCGGCCGCGACCGCGGCGGCGGCGCCGCCCAGGGTGAGGCTCGAGGCGAACGGCGCGGTGATCACCCCGTCGGCGACCCGCCCGGCCGCCTGGAGCACCTTCTCCCCTCGGCCGGCCAGGAAGATCGGCAGCGGGACCGCCGGGAAGTTGAGCCGTCCGGCCGTGAAGCTCAGGACCTTGCCCTCGACGTTCACCTCCTCGCCGCTCAGCAGCCCGCGGATGATCGCGACGGCCTCGGTCAGCGCGGCGACCGGGGCGCGCCGGGTGACCCCCATCGGGGGGAACCCGGAGCCTCCGGCGCCCATGCCGATGGTCACCCGTCCGGGCGCCTGCTCGTGCAGGGTGCCCATCGCCATCGCGATCAGGGCGGGGTGCCGGGCGTAGGGCTCGGTCACGCAGGTGGCGATCCCGATCCGCTCGGTCCGGGCCGCGACGGCCGTCAGGGTGACGAACGGGTCGCGGTAGAACTTCTCGTCCGCCACCCAGACCGAGTCGAGCCCGGACCGCTCGACGTGCGCGGCCCGCTCGACGAGGTCGCTGACCGGCAGGTCCGGGATGATCAGCACCCCGACCTGTGGTCGCCCCGACGCGGCTGCCGTCACGCCTCGGCCCCCATGTAGGCGCGCGCGATGTCGTCCCTGGTCATCTCGCTCGCGGGGCCGCCGTTGACGACCCGACCGGAGTCCAGGACGTACACGTAGTCGACGAACGCCGTCGTCAGCTCCGCGTTCTGCTCCACGAGGAGCACCGAGACGTCGGACGACGCGACCAGGTTGTGCAGGGCGTCGAAGATCTCACCGAGGACCAGCGGGGCCAGGCCGAGGGAGGGCTCGTCGAGCACGAGCAGGCGGGGCCGGGCCATCAGCGCGCGGCCGATGGCGACCATCTGCTGCTGCCCGCCGGACAGCGATCCGGCCGCCTGGTTGCCGCGCTCGCGCAGGATCGGGAACATCTCCAGGACCCGCTCGAGGTCGGCGGCCGCCTGCGTCCGACCCTGCCGCGAGGACAGGTGCGTGTGCGCCCCCAGGCGGAGGTTCTTGTGCACACTGAGGTTGGGGAAGAGCTCCCGGGCCGCCGGCACCAGCGAGATCCCCCGGCGGACCAGGTCCGGCGTCGGCCGGCCCGTGACGTCCTCCTCGTCGAAGACGACGGTGCCGCCGGCCAGGGGGACGATCCCGCAGACGCCGTGCAGGAGGCTGGTCTTGCCGGCCCCGTTGGGGCCCACGATCCCGACGGTCTGGTGGGCCGGGACCTCGATGGAGACGTTCTCGATCGCCTTCAGTCCGTCGTAGGCGACCGACACGTCATGACAGCGCAGCATCGCTCTTCACCTCTTCGTCGGGACCGGCATCGGTCGTGGTGGCGTGGCCGAGGTAGGCGTCCATGACCCCCTGGTCGCGAAGCCCTTCGGCGACGGTCCCGGTGTAGAGGAGCTCGCCGAAGTTGAGCACCACGAGCGCCTCGGACGTGTCCTGGACGAACCGCATGTTGTGCTCGACCACGAGGACGGCGTACCCGTCCGCGCCGAGCGAGCGCACCAGCCCGGCGAGCTCGTGCCGGTCCCCGGCGGTGAGTCCGGAGGCGACCTCGTCGAGGAGGATGACCTTGGGTCGCATCGCGAGGGCGCGGGCGACCTCGAGGAGACGCTCCTGACCGAGTGGCAGGGTGCTCGCCTCCCGGTCGGCGAGGTGTCCGATGCCGACCCGGTCGAGCAGCTCGAGGGCCTCGCGCCGGACCGCCTTCTCGGCGTGCCGGACGCCCGGACCGCCGAGGAGCGCGCGTCCGAACCCGTAGCCGCTGTCGGCCTGGAGCGCGACGACGACGTTCTCGAGGACGGTCAGGCTCTTGAAGACCTGCGAGATCTGGAAGGTGCGGGCGATGTCGGTGCGGCGCTCCGCGGCCTGGTTCGTGATGGTCTCGCCGTTGACGAGCACGCTGCCGGACGTCGGGCGCAGCACGCCCGAGATCACGTTGATCGCCGTGGTCTTGCCGGCTCCGTTCGGCCCGATGAGCGACGTGACCACGCCGTGGTCCAGGCGCAGGGAGACGTCGGAGAGGGCGCGGAGCCCACCGAACTGCATGGTGACCCCGCGCAGCTCCACCGCCGCCGTCGTGGTGGTGGTCATCGGCCGACCTCCTGCTTCGGGAGCGGTCCGGCGGCGACCGGCGCGGCGGCGCCGTCGCCCGCGCCGGGCCCACCCCCGCTGTCGGTGCCACCTCTCAGGCGCCGGAACACCGCCTTGGCGGTGCCGGTGATGCCGCCCCGGGCGAACATGAAGACGAGGATCAGGAGCAGCCCGTAGACGAGCTCGGAGTACTCCTGGTAGGAGCGCAGGTACTCACGCATCACGAAGATGGCGATGGTGCCGACCACGGCGCCCCAGAGGTCCTTCATGCCGCCGACGACGACCATGATCACCACGAGCAGGGACAGCTCGAGGTTGAACGTGTCGGAGCTGATGAAGGAGAAGTAGTGCGCGTACATCGCGCCGGCCACGCCCGCCAGTCCCGCGGCGAAGCAGAAGGCCAGCGTCTTGACCCGGTCGACGCGGACGCCCACGGAGCGGGACGCCACCTCGCTGTCGGCCAGCGCGTGGAACATCCGCCCGTACCGCGACCTCGCGAGGTTGCTCGCGATCACGAAGGCGAGCACGGCCACGGCGAGGGCCAGCCAGTAGAAGTTCCGCGGCTCGAGGAAGTCGATGCCCGGCGCGGACGGAGCGGGGATCCCCGAGAGTCCGACCGGGCCGCCCGTGACGTCGAGCTGCTGGACCAGGATGAAGACCATCTGGCCGAACGCGAGCGTGGCCATGGCGAGCGAGAGCCCCTTGAGCCGGAGCACCGGACGGGCGATGACGTAGCCGATCACGACCGCGGCCACGCAGCCCACCAGCATCGCCAGCCACACGTTCCAGCCGCGCTGGAGCGTGAGCAGGGCTGAGACGTAGGCGCCGATCGCGAAGAATCCGCCCTGGCCGAAGGAGACCAGGTTCGCCTTGCCGAACAGGACGTTGAGGCCGATCACCATCGGCATGTAGATCAGTGCGAGGGTCAGCAGGTTCAGCCAGAACAGGTCCACCACCAACGGCGCGACCAGTGCGACTGCGACGACGAGACCGACGCTGGCTTTGCGCAGCATGTCTCAGGCCTCCAGGGCGCGGGATCCGACGATCCCGCGGGGAAGGATGATCAGGATCACGAGCAGGGTCGCGAGCGCGAAGAGGTCCTGGTAGCCCGTGGAGATGTAGCCCGCGCCGAACTTCTCGATGAGGCCGAGGGAGAGCCCTCCGACGACGGCGCCCACCGGGCTGCCGAAGCCGCCGAGGACCGCCGCCGTGAAGCCCTTGACCGAGAACTCCAGACCGAGCGCGAAGCTGATCGTGGTGATCGGCGCGATGAGCACGCCGCCGAGGGCGGCGAGCCCGGCACCGAGCATGAACGCGAACAGCGCGACCCGGTTGGTGCGGATGCCCACGATCTTGGCGCCCGTGCGGTTGTCGGAGGCCGCCATCATCGCGTCGCCGATGCGTGTCCGGGTGAAGAAGACGTACAGCAGCGGCATCGCGACGAGCGCCGTCCCGATCACCCAGAGCGCCTGCGGCGGCATGGTGCCGCCCAGGACGTGGATGGACTCACCGTCGGTGAAGGCGGGCAGCGAGCGCTCCTCGCTGCCCCAGACCAGGAGCATGAGGGTGCGCAGCACGATCGCGATGCCGACGGTGACCATCAGGAGTCCGAAGGTGTCGAGTTTCGGGACCCGGGAGAGCGTCAGCAGGTGCACGATCCCGGCGATCAGGGCCGACCCGATCACCGCACCGACGGCGGCGAGGCCGAGCGGCAGGCCCGTGAGGTAGAGCGCGACGGCGAGGAACCCGCCCAGCATGACGAACTCTCCCTGCGCGAAGTTCACGACTCCGCTGGAGTTGTAGGTCAGCGTGAAGCCCAGGGCGATCAGGGCGTAGATGCTGCCGGTCGTGAGGCCGGCCAGCGTGAACTGGATGGCTTGGTCCATGGTGGTGGTCTCCGAATCGTCGGATCAGTCGAGGACCGAGATCGGGTCGTCGACGCGGCGGTAGGTGCCGTCCTCGACGGCGAGCCAGACGACGCTGTCGATGCCGACGCCGTCGTGGTTGTCCGCGGAGTAGCTGAACGTGCCGGCGACCGTGTCGACGTCCTGCAGGCTCTCCAGGGAGTCGCGCAGCGACTCGCGGTCGGCGTCGTCGCCGGCGTCCTCGAGGGCCTGGGCGATCAGGTCGATGCCGGCGTACCCGGTCACGGAATAGACGTCGGGCTCGTAGTCGCTGTGGGCCTTCTTGAGCGTCGCGATCGCGTCCTCCTGGCGCGGCAGCGGGTTCGCGGGGTCGATGAGGCCGACGTTGAGCCAGTGCTCGAGCACCGAGGACTTGCCGGCCGCGGTCAGGTTGCCGGCGGTCGGGCCCACGACGCCGCTGAGCATGGGGATGTTGAGCCCGACCTGCCCGGCGTTCTTGAGCACCAGGCCCGCACCCGGGGTGATGGACCAGACGAGGAGCGCGTCGGGCTGCTTGGCCTTGATCCGGGTCAGCTGCGTGGTGACGTCGGTGGCGTCGGCCTCCATCTCCTCGACGGCGACGACGTCGAGGTCGCTCTCGCTGAGGAGCTTGCCTCCCTGGGCGCCGTAGGCGTCGGTCGAGTGGAGGATCGCGACCTTCGTGAGACCCGCCTGCTGGAGCAGGTCGACCACGGCCTCGACCTCGGTCTGCGCGGAGATGATGCCCCGGAAGAGCCACTCGTCGACCGGGTTGGTGACCTCGTGCGTGGTGTTGGGGGCCAGCACGGCGATCTTGTTGCGCGCCAGCAGCGGCTTGATGGCGAGGGTCGCGGCGCCGAAGGTGGAGCCGAACATGCCGATCACGCTCTGGTCGCGGATCAGGTCGTTGAACCCGCTCACCGCGGTGTTCGGGTTGCCCGCGTCGTCGCGGACCACGAGCTTGAGGTCGCGGCCGTTGACGCCGCCGGCGGCGTTGATGGCGTCGACCGCGGCCTGGGCGCCGTCGCGCTGGTGCTGTCCGGCCTGGGCCGACGGTCCGGACAGGGCCGCCAGCATCCCGATCTTGTACGTGTCGCTGTCACCGGAACCGCCGGCGTCGCTGCAGCCGGCCAGCGTCATCGCGCTCGCCAGCGTGGCGACGGCCGTGAGACACAGAGTGCGGTTGAGCTTCATTTCTGGTTCTCCTCATGGGATTCCGGAACGCGCCCGGTCGGGTCGACGTTCAGTAGGTTGAGCACCCGCTCCGGGGTGAGCGGGACCTTGCGGACGAATCCGCCCCCGAGTGGACGCATGGCGTCCTCAACTGCGCCGGCGATCACCGCACCCGGTGCGATGGCGCCGCCTTCTCCCATGCCCTTGATGCCGCCGATGGTGAAGGGCGAGAGGCTTTCGAGATGGCCGATCTCGACGAAGGGGACGTCGTGCGCGGTCGGCCAGAGGTAGTCGAGCAGCGACGTGGTCAGCGGCTGCCCCTCCGCGTCGTGCACGATCTCCTCGAGGAGCGCGCCACCGAGACCCTGCGCGACGCCGCCGGTGACCTGGCCGTCGACGATCATCGGGTTCACGATCCGGCCGCAGTCCTCGGCGACGACGTAGCGCAGCACCTGGACGGTCCCGAGTGCCGGGTCGACCTCGACCAGCGCCATGTGCACCGCGTGGGAGAACGCACCGGTCCCCGGCGGCGCTCCGTAGCTGGAGGTCACCTCGAGGGTGGGCTCCAGGTCGCTCGGGATCCGCTCGGGCCGGTGGTGCGCCCACCGCGCGATCTCGGTGATGGCGACCGCGGTCGCGGGCGACCCCTTGACCCGGACCTCGCCGTCGGCGACCTCGAGGTCACCGGGGTCGACCTCCAGGTTGTGCGCGGCGATCCGGACCAGTCGGTCGCGGAGCTCGACCGCGGCGAGGTGGGCGGCGCCGCCGGCCATGACCATGCTCCGGCTCCCGAGCGTGCCGCTGCCGTACGCCACGTCCTGGGTGTCGCCGTACACGACCCGGATCCGCTCGATCTCGATGCCGAGCGCGTCGGCGACGACCTGGGCGATCGTCGTCTCGTGACCCTGCCCGTGGGAGTGCGAGGTCGGGTGCACCAGGACGTTCCCGGAGGCGTCGATGCGGATCCGGCTCGTGTCGTAGCCGAAGATGACCGGCAGGCCGCGCTTCACGAACTCGGCCGCGCCGTGCGCCGTCTGCTCGACGTAGCTCCCGACCCCGATGCCCAGGTAGCGCCCCTCGCCGCGCAGCTCCTCCTGCTGCTCGCGCGTGGCGTCGTAGTCGAGGATCTCGGCGGCCTTGCGGAAGGTGGCCTCGAAGTCGCCGCTGTCGTACTCGAGGCCCGACGGCGTGGTGTGCGGCATCTGGTCGGCCCGGACGAGGTTGCGCCGGCGCAGCTCGAGCGGGTCGATGCCGGTGTCGTGGGCGACCGCGTCCATGAGCCGCTCCATGGCGAAGCACGCGGAGGGCCGGGCCACGCCCCGGTACGGACCGAGGGGGGTCTTGTTGGTGGCGATCGCCCAGGAGTCGGCGTGGTAGACCGGTACGTCGTACATGCCGGTCAGCACGCCCATCGCCATCCCGGGCTCCATGGAGGCGCTGTAGGGGTAGACGGAGTACGCGCCGCCGTCGACCCGGATCTCCGCGCGGACGGCGAGGATGCGGCCGCTCTCGTCCCACGCGGCCTCGAGCTCGTAGAAGTGCTCGCGGGCGTGGATCGTGCCGAGCAGGTGCTCGCGTCGGTCCTCGACCCAGCTGACCGGGCGCCCGAGCCGGGTGGCCAGGTGGGACACGAGGATGTCCTCGGGGTAGAGCTCGGCCTTGACCCCGAACCCGCCGCCGACGTCCTTGGAGATGACGCGGATCTGGTGCTCCGGCATGCCGAGGTGGTCGGCCAGGCCGGTGCGCATGATGTGCGGCATCTGGGTCGTCATGTGCACGGTGAGCGCGTTGCTCGACGGGTTGTAGTCGGCGATGATCGCCCGGGTCTCGAGCGGCATGCCGGTGTGGCGACCGACCTCGACCGAGCGGCGGGTCACCCCGGCCGCCTCCGCGAAGACCCGGTCGATGTCGCCGACGCGGAGCTGCTTGTGGGTGAACCACGCCTCGTCCCAGGCCTCGTGCACCTGGGTCTCGGGACCCGCCTCCGCGGCCGTCACGGTCATCACCGGAGGGAGCTCCTCGTAGGAGACCCCGATCGCCTCGAGCGCGTCCTCCGCGACGTAGCGGCTGTCCGCGACCACGGCGACGACGGGCTCGCCGACGAACCGGACCTTGCCGTCGGCGAGGATCGGGTACGCGCTCGTCTGCCAGGCGCCCGGCGGCAGGATGTCGCAGACGATCGGCTGCACCCGGTCGCGCAGGTCGTCGGCCGTCACCACCAGATGCACGCCGGGCAGCTCGGCGGCCGCCGCGGTGTCGATGCCGACGATCCGCGCGTGGGCGACCGAGCTGCGCAGGAGTGCGACGTGGAGCATCCGCGGCAGGTGGACGTCGTCGACGTACTCGCCGCGACCCGTGAGCAGCCGGGGGTCCTCGACCCGCTTGACGCGCTGGCCGACCAGGCGGGGGATCATCTCACTCATCGCCGGCTCCCGACCGAGGCGCGTCCTCGCCCAGCGACCCGAGGTCGTCGACCGTGCCGATGTCGGGGTCGTTCCAGATCGTGTTCGAGGCGTGCCGGACGGCGTCGACGATGCCCGCGTAGCCGGTGCACCGGCAGATGTTGCCGCTGATGGCGTCGCGGATCGCCTGCTCGTCGTCGAGCGGGCCGCTCGCCAGCGCGGGCTCCAGGCTCATCAGGAATCCCGGGGTGCAGAAGCCGCACTGCAGGCCGTGGCACTCCCGGAACGCCTCCTGCAGCGGGTGCAGTGCGCCGTCGCGCTCGTCGCTCAGCGCCTCGACGGTCCGCACGGTCGAGCCGTCGACCTGGATCGCGAAGAGCAGGCAGGAACGGACCGCGCGACCGTCGACCTGGATGGTGCAGGCGCCGCAGCCACCCTGTTCGCAGCCGACGTGGGTGCCGGTCAGGCACGCCTCGTGGCGGATGAAGTCCGAGAGCAGCATGCGCGGCTCGACGTCGGCGGCGAAGGGCTTCCCGTTGAGGTTGATCTCGACTCTCACGACGCCTCCTTCCTCTGGCCCCGGTCGCGGGCGGACCGCGCGAACGCCTCGGTCAGGGCCCGGGCGGCCATCTCCCGGGCCGCTCTCGTGCGGTACGCCGAGCTGCCGTGCACGTCGGAGGGCGGCTCGATGTCGGCGGTGGCGAGCGCGACCGCCTCGGCCAGCACCGCGTCGGTGAGCTCGTTGCCCACGAGGTGCGCTTCGGCGGCCGCGCGGCGGATCGGGGTCGGGGCCGCTCCGAGCAGGCACAGCGAGGCGCGCTCGCACCGCCCCCGGTCGTCGGTGGTGACGGCGGCGGCGGCGCCGGCGAGGGCGAAGTCGCCGTGCCGGCGGGCGACTTCGTGGAACGCCGTCCCGGTGCCGGCCGGCGGCGGGGGCACGACGACGGCGGTCAGGATCTCGTCGGCCTCGATCGTCGTCACGAACTGCCCGACGAAGAGGTCCGAGGCGTCGATCTCGCGCACGCCGCGCACCGAGGCGACCTCGACCCGTCCGCCGTACGCCAGCAGCACGGAGCAGATCTCGGCCGCCGGGTCGGCGTGGGCGACGGAGCCGCCGACGGTGCCGCGGTTGCGGATCTGCTGGTGCGCGACGTGGGGGAGCGCCTGGCGGAGCAGGGGCCAGCCCCGGGCGATGATGCCGGACTGCTCGGCGTCCGCCTGCCGGGTCGTGGCGCCGATGCGCAGCTCGCCGTCGCGGCGGCGGATGCCGGTGAGCTCGGGGATCCGGTTGACGTCGACGAGCAGGCCCGGCCGGGCGAAGCGGAAGTTCATCAGCGGCACGAGGCTCTGTCCGCCCGCGATCACCTTGCCGTCGCCGGCGGCGTCGGCCAGCGCGCGGAGGGCCTCCCCCAGCGAGCGCGGCGCGGTGTAGTCGAACGGCGGGGGCTTCACGGCTTCGTCACGCTCGTCGGGTGGAAGTGCAGGTGCACGGTGACGCCGGACCGCTTGCGGCGGCCGAGCAGGAGGCCGACGGCCAGGCCGGCCACGGCGACGACCGCCGTCCGGCCGAGGGCCGGGATCGGGAGCGCGGGGAGCAGGCTCGCGACGTCGAGCGGAGCGCCGCCGGCCGTGGGAGCCGGGGTGGCCTGCGCCGCGGGTGCGTCCTCGGCCGGCGCGGCGTCCGGTCCGGCGCCGCTGATCTCGGCCTCCAGGTTCGCGGCGAACCTCGTGATCATCGCGCCCGCGACGGACTGGAGGATGCCGCGCCCGAACTGGGCGTGCGCGCCGGTCATCTTGAGGTCGGTCTCGACGGAGATCCGGGTGGAGTCGTCGCCGCCGGCCAGGCGCATCGTGAGGACGGCGTTCGCGTTCCCCTGACCCCGTGCCTCCCGAGCCTCCAGCCGCATCACGACGACGTGGGCGTCGTCGTCGATCTCGAGGACGGTCGCGGTGCCGGCGTACGTCGCGCTGATCGGTCCGATCTTGGCGCTCATCCGCCCGCGGTGGACGGCGCCGTCGCTCGACTCGAGCTGGGCGCCCGGGAGACAGCGGGCGACCCGCGGGATGTCCAGCAGCACCGGCCAGGCCCGGTCGAGCGGTGCCCCGACCTCGAAGTCGTTGGTGATGATCATCGGATCTCCGTTCCGTCTCAGGCCTCGGCGACCCAGAGCCGCCGGTCGGTTTCGTTGAGGCGCTCGTAACCGGATTCGGTGACCAGAACGGTGTCCTCCACCATCATCCCGCCCCAGCCGAGCTCGTAGTACGGCGTCTCGATGCACAGCGTGCTACCGACGGGGATCGGCGCGTCACCCGCGGGTGACACGCTCGGCCGCTCGTAGATCGACAGCCCGATGCCGTGGCCGCAGTGCTGCCGGCGGTACGGCAGGCCGCGCGCGTTGACGGTGCGCACCGCGGCCTCGAACAGGGAGCGTCCGGTCGCTCCGCTCCTCGTCAGCTCGAACGCCGCCTCCTGGCCGGCCAGGATCGCCTCGTACCGCACGAGCTGGACCTGCGAGGGCGTGTCGAGCACGACCGTGCGGCCCAGGTCGGACCAGTAGCCGTCGACGACGCATCCGGCGTCGAAGCGGAGGATCTCCCCGGGCTGCCAGGTCCGCCCCGAGGCGAAGCTGTCAGAGAGCGCCGAGCGGGTCCCGGTCCCGGAGACCACGAACCGCGGCTCGCCCCCGCCGGCGACCATGACGCCCGCGACGTGGTCGGCGATCTCCTTCTCGGTCATGCCGGCGCCGGCGTGCGCGACCGCCGAGGCCATGGCGGCCTCGGTCAGGAGCGCGGCGTACCGGAGCAGGTCGACCTCGGCGGGCAGCTTCTCCCGGCGCGCTCGCGCGACCGCGTCGGTGGCGTCGACGAGGCTGACCCGGTCGCCGAACTCGTGGCTGGTCGACAGGCCGTCGACACCCCACCGCATGACGCCGGAGCCGACCGACCCGACGGCGCCGACGACGTACCGGACCGCCGCCTCGAGGTGGGGGTGGCGCCCGACGTTCTCGCTCAGCGGGGAGCGGTCGACGCTCTCGAAGAAGAAGGTCCCGAAGGGGACGATGCGCTCGATGGGGAGGCCGGCGTCGACGGCGGCGCCCGCGTCGCCCGCGGGGCAGACCAGCCAGCAGTCGTCGGCGGTCAGGATCGCGGCCATCCGGTGGGTCGCGTACAGGCCGGCGCCGACGGAGCGGTAGCCGGTGGCGTACTGCACCGCGTCGGGGGTCAGCAGCACCAGCGCGTGGACGCCGATCTCGTCGATGACGCGACGCAGCCGGTCCCGGCGGGCGGTGGCCAGCGCCTGCTGGTCGACGACCGGACGCGTCGGGAGGGTGGGCGTCGGCGCGTCGACGGCGATCGAGGCGTGCTGCGGCAGGGCGGTCATCCGTCGACCACCGGGTCCCCGGAGCCGGCACCGGCGGAGCGGCGGCCGGTCGTGGCCTGAACAATCATGAGGATGATCTTGGCCACTAGCATCTTGTTGAGATACGTGGATCCTGGCGAGAAATTCATGGGAGAACTGTGGACATCACACAACGTGCGCGGGAGTTGCTGGCGACCGACGAGCAGATCGCGGAGCACCTGACCGCCGCGGTGTGGGAGCGGCTCCCGGGCTACGAGGTGAGCATGCTGGACCGCACCGAGCTGTCGGAGGCGATCACCGCCAGCATGCGGTCCATCCTGCTGGCGGTGATCGACCGCCGCCCTCCGAACGACGCCGAGCTGGCGCCGGCCCGGCGGCTGAGCGAGCGGCGCGCCGTCCAGGGTGTGCCGATCGAGAGCGTCGTCGGCTCGTGGCACAACGCCGAGCGGGTGCTGCTGACCCGGCTGCTCGGGGGCACGGGTGCGCTGACCGCCGGCGAGGTCCAGGAGGCGGCCCGCCGGGTCGGTGTCGCGATCGACGCGATGATCACGGCGAGCACCACGTCGTACCGGCAGATCGCGAGCGAGCTGCACGCGCAGG
>NZ_JACHWR010000005.1 GCF_014191495.1 Nocardioides soli | reverse complement strand
GACCCGAGACGCCGGCGGTTCACTCCATTTCGGACCGGATCAGGAGCGGGTCAGCCCGGTGTCGATCCAGTAGCGGCGCTTGCCGTTGCGGGTGTCCTCGTAGACCCCGCCGCCGCGCTCGATCGTGCCCCGCGAGCCCACGTTGTCGTCGTCGCAGGTGACGAGGACGCGGTCGATTCCGAGGTCGGCGGCCCGGTGGACGGCCAGGGCGAGGGCGCGGGACGCGTGGCCCTGCCGACGGCGTGAGGGGCGTACGCCGTACCCGATGTGGCCGCCCTCCTCGAGCAGCCAGGCGTTCAGGGTGTGCCGCAGCGCCAGGAAGCCGACGACCTCACGGTCGGGCCCGTCGCGGTCGGTGATCCAGAAGTAGGTGCAGTGCACCTTGTCGTCGGGCAGCGGCGTGGCCGGGTCGGCCTGCGCGACGAGGTGCTCGACGACGGCGCGACAGCCGTCCTCGGTGACGTCGAGCGTCTCGAACTCCCACAGCCCCGCACCGTGGACGTGCTGCTCGCCCGCCCGATGGAACTCGCCGATCGCCTCCGCCCAGGAGGCGGCGAGGGCGACGTCGGGAAGGTCCAGGGAGGTCATGGCTCCGATTCCATCAAATGGAACGTGTTCTAGGATCGAGCGGTGGGTGGATTCCAGCAGGACGAGATGACCCCGGAGCAGATCGAGCACGAGGTGGGGCTCTACGGGCCGTTCACCGAGGTCGTGCGGGAGCTCGTCGACGCGACGATCCGCACCGAGGTCGACGACGACGAGATCCGGGCGGTGCAGGCCGAGCTCGAGGACATCGTGGCGCGGCTGCGGCGCTCCCAGCTCGACGGCCCGTACGGCGTGCGCTTCAACGCGACCGGCCACGGTCGGCCGTGGGGCAACTCGGTCGTGGGACTGCGCAACGCAATCGCCCCGCCGCTGGCCATCGAGCGCGAGAGCACCGGCCGGGTGCGGTGCGAGTTCCACCTCGGCGCGGCGTACGAGGGCCCGCCGAGCCTGGTGCACGGCGGCGTGTCCGCGCTGATCCTCGACCAGATGCTCGGCGAGGCGGCCGGCGCCGGGGGTCGCCCCGGGATGACCGCGACACTCACCCTGCACTACCGGCGGGCGACGCCCCTGGGCGACCTGCGGGCGGAGGCGTGGATCGAGCGCACCGAGGGCATCAAGACCTGGGCGCACGGCCGGATCGAGGACGCCGAGGGCGTCACCGTCGAGGCGGAGGGCCTGTTCATCCTGCCGCGCTGGGCGCGCGAGCTGGCGTTCCCGACCGGGGACGCCGCGGAGACGCCCCCGTCGTACGCCGAGTAGCGGTCAGCCGACCTGGTGCTCGACGCGGACGCCGCGCACGCCGGAGTCGGTGAGCCGGGCCTCCTCGGCCGCTCGCTCCTCGAGCTCCGCGCGACGCGTGGTCTCGAGAAGCGCCCGGGCCGCGTCGTACGCCCCGGGGTCGGAGACCAGGTCGGCGGCGCCGTGCTTGAGCCGCCCCAGCGCGCTGCGCGCGAAGATCTGCTGCTCGGTGGTGGTGCGCTCGGACCGGCCGCGGCCGATGAACGAGACGAACCAGTGCAGCAGCGCGGTCAGGCGGTTCTTGAAGCCGGTGATGTAGATCAGGTGCAGCGCCAGCCACATCAGCCAGGCGATCAGTCCGGTGAACCGGAACCGGCCGATCAGCGCCACCGCGCGGAACCGGCTGATGATCGCCATTGAGCCCTTGTCGAAGTACGTGAACGGACCCAGCGAGGGCTTGGACCGCAGTCGGCGGTCGATCTCCTTGGCGGCGTACTTGGCGCCCTGGATCGCCACCTGCGCGACGCCCGGCAGGTTGTCGAGCGCGATCATGTCGCCGACCACGAAGACCTCGGGGTGTCCGGGGAGTGTGAGGTCGGGGTTGACGGCGATCCGGCCGGCCCGGTCCAGCGGCGCGCCGGTCTGCTCCGACAGCGTGCGGCCGAGCGGGTTCGCGGCGACGCCCGCGGCCCAGATCTTGGTGACGCTGTCGATGCGCTCGACGCGACCGTCCTTGAACTGCATCGCGATGCCGCGCTCGTCGACGTCGGTCACCATCGCGCCGAGCACGACCTCGACGCCGAGCTTCTCCAGCTCGGACCTGGTCTTCTCGCCGAGCTTCCTGCCGAACGGCGGCAGCACCTGCGGCGCGGCGTCGACCAGGATCACCCGTGCGTGCCGCGAGTTGATCGCTCGGAAGTCCTTCTTGAGGGTGCGGTGCGCGAGCTCGGCGATCTGCCCGGCCATCTCGACGCCGGTCGGTCCGGCGCCGACGACGACGAAGGTCAGCAGGTGGTCAACGTTCTCGCCGCGGCTGGCGCCGATCTCGGCCAGCTCGAAGGCGCCGAAGATCCGCCCGCGCAGCTCGAGCGCGTCGTCGATGCTCTTCATGCCCGGTGCGAACTCGGCGAAGCGGTCGTTGCCGAAGTAGGACTGGCCGGCGCCGGCGGCGACGATCAGCGAGTCGTACGGCGTGATCGTCGAGCGGCCCAGGACTGTCGAGGTCACGGTGTGGGCGGCGAGGTCGATCGCGCTGACCTCGCCGAGCAGCACCTGCGCGTTGCGCTGGCCGGCGAGGATCTCGCGCGTCGGCGGGGCGATCTCGCCCTGGGACAGGATGCCGGTGGCGACCTGGTAGAGCAGCGGCTGGAAGAGGTGGTGGGTGGTCTTCGCGACCATCGTCACCTCGACATCCGCGTGCCGCAGCGCCTTGGTGCCGAACAGCCCACCGAACCCGGAGCCGATGACCACCACCCGGTGCTTGCCGCTCGGCTGCTCGACGACCTCGGTGCTCGGCTGCGTTGCCATCGTGAACCTCTCACTACCGCTGTGGACCGTGCTGTCAGAACACCCTCCGCCGTACCCATTGTTCCGGTCGCGGCCCGGATCGGGCCATTCCCGCCGGGTCTGGTCCGTCACAGCGACGGCCGACGACCAGTTCCGTGCCGACCAGATGTCTGGACCACCGGAATCGGCCCCACGGGCCAGGTTTCGGTGCGGATTCGCGGGGGTAGACGAGCCGTCAGCGGCACTGCCGTGATCAAGCATGCCCTCATGAGCCTCTCGTGGAGACGACCGTGCCTCTGAACAGGCCCGCCCTGTCCTTGGGTCCAGGGCCCCGCAGCGTGCAGGACGCACGCCGCTGGGTGGTCGGCACCTGCCACGAGATCGGCCGCGACGACCTGGCCGAGTGCGCCGAGCTCGGCGTCTCCGAGCTGGTGACCAACGCCCTGCTGCACGCCGAGCCGCAGCTGACCGTGCGGGTCCGGGGCACGCGCGAGCACCCGCGCGTGGAGGTCCAGGACGGGTCGGTGGAGCAGCCGGTCATGCCGACGGACGAGGTACGGGTCGAGGACGACGTGCTGCTCACGTTCGGCCGCGGCCTCGGCATCGTCGCCCGCTGCTCGACCGCGTGGGGGGTCGACCTCGAGGACGACGGGAAGACCGTCTGGTTCGCTCCGGCCACCCGGCCCGGTGGGGTGCCGGTCGCGGGCAGGATCACCGGCCACCAGCCCCCGACCAAGCCCGAGCCATCGCCCGACGAGATGCACATCGACATCGTCGGCGTACCCCTGCGGTCGTTCGTGCAGTTCCAGCGGCACTACCGCGAGCTGCGGCGGGAGGTGCGGCTGCTCGCGCTCGCGCACGAGTCCGACTACCCACTCGCCAAGGACCTCTCCGACCTCTTCGGCTCGCTCGAGCGCGACCTGCGCGAGGGCATCGGCGCCGAGCAGATCGAGCAGGCGCTCGCCTCGGGCGCGGCCGCCGCCGACCTGCATGTCGCGATGCCGCGCGAGACCGCGGCCACGATCGGCCGGTTCATCGAGCTGCTCGACCTCGCCGACGCCTTCTGCCGCGAGGAGCGCCTGCTCTCCCTCGCCCGGACGCCGGGTCAGCAGCGCTTCCAGCGCTGGTTCCTCAGCGAGTTCGTCCGGCAGGAGCGCGGCGAGGCGCCGCTGCCGTGGAAGAACGCGCCCTCGGCGCGCCCGCGCAGCAGCGCCTCGTGACCCGCGGCGTACGACGCGGGCCGGGTCACGCGTAGCCCAGGTCGTGCAGGCGGTCGTCGTCGATGCCGAAGTGATGCGCGACCTCGTGCACGACCGTGATCCGGACCTCGTCCTCGAGCTCCTCGACGCTCCCGCACATGTCGAGCAGCGGGTTGCGGAAGATGAAGATGCGGTCCGGCAGGCTCATCATCGGGTCGCCCCAGCGCTCGGTCAGCGCGATGCCGTCGTAGAGGCCGAGCAGGTCGTCGGGCTCGCCCTCGGGCGGCTCGGCCTCCACGAGCACCACGACGTTACGGACCAGCGCGGCGATCTCGTCCGGGATCCCGTCGAGGGCGCGGTCGACGAGCGCGTCGAAGTCCTCGGGCGACATCTCCACCGGCATGGCGCCATTGTGGCGGGTCGCACGAAGCGGGGCGGCCCCGGCGACGGCGCCCGGAAATGGACGATGCCCCGGACCAGGTGGTCCGGGGCATCCTCTCGCCATCTCGGCTGAGCGACCCCGACGGGACTCGAACCCACGGCCTCCGCCGTGACGGGGCCGGTCCCCGCCGATGGTTGCGCGGGTCAGCACGCATCTCGAGCCTTGGCTCTCAGGGCGAGAGTTCCGGCAGCAGCAGGAATGCCTCCACATGGCGAGGGCGGACGACTCGGAAGTGCCGGCGATCGAGCGTCGCGATCTCGGCGACACCGAACCGCTCGGCGAGCGCGATCACTGACGCATCCGCGGTACCGAGCGGGAGATCGTCGTAGCGAGCCACGAGCTCAGCGATGCGCGCGGTATCCGACCGGGTCAGGTTGACCAATTCGAAGCTCCCATTGGCAACCGAATCGAGGAAGGCGACCTCGGCGAAGGTTCCGACCTTGGCCTCCAACATGTAGCCGACCTCGGCCATGACGGTCTGCGGCAACAGCAGCCGTCGACCAGCCAGGCGAAGTCCGGTGAACAGCTCAACGCAGGCATGGTGGTCGGCGTCCCTGCGGTCGGCTGCGGCGAAGATCGGGCCTGTGTCGCAGATGATCACGACCGGCGGGCGCCGAATCCCTCAGCGAGTACCTCGTCGACACGTCGTGCGTTGTCCGTGCGGCCATCTCGAGATTCGCCGATGCCGAAGAACCTCGGCGGCCACTCTCCGACCGGCGTCGGTGAGACCAGGCGCCGGACGTCCGCGAGCACGAGCTCGACCTGATCGTCGGGCAGACCCTCGATCAGGTGGATGAGCTCGTCGCGGTGCGCGGTCATGGATTGAGTGTAGGCGGCGACGACCGCACCGGACGGAACCCTCCTCGATCGGCGACCAGCTCCGCACAGGCTTCGGCGCGACCTACTGCGCAATCTTCTGCGCGATTCGGCAAGGACGCCGGAGACGTAGGGCGGAGCCGGCAGTCGCCAGCCTGCCAGGGGAGGTGCTCGCAACCGGCGTTCTGCAGGTCGGCGGGCATCCGGGCCCGGCCAACCTCGGCCTCTCGCGCCGCTGCACCGAGATTCTGCACGGCTTCTGCAGGGCTTCTGCAGGCGAAAGGCCCTCTGACTGCGTTTCCGCTGATCAGAGGGCCTTTCAATGGCGACCCCGACGGGACTCGAACCCGCGGCCTCCGCCGTGACAGGGCGGCGCGCTAACCAACTGCGCTACGGGGCCAGGTGTGGTGCTGGTGCTTCATTGCTGGAGCCGTGGAACTCTAACCCACGAACCACCCAGCTTCCCAATCGGCGCCGGTGGCCGTGGCGCTCGCACCCCCAACCGGATTCGAACCGGCGCTACCGCCGTGAAAGGGCGGGGTCCTAGGCCGCTAGACGATGGGGGCCAGACGCACCCAGCAGCATAGGGCGGGACGGCACGTCGCACGAATCCCACCCGACCTTCGGACGCCCGGTTTTCGTCGGTCGGCGGACGCTCCTGTAGGGTGTGCGTCGCTCGGGCAGGTAGCTCAGTTGGTACGAGCGTCCGCCTGAAAAGTGGAAGGTCGGCGGTTCGACCCCGCCCCTGCCCACGAGCACGCAGGGCTCCGAACCTGCAGCGAGGGCCCCGCCGGTCTCCGGCGGGGCCCTCGTCACATTCGGCCCCGCCCCCGAGCGTCAGGCGATGCGCTCCCGAGGTACGGCGAGCCGCGGCACCCCGCCGAGGCCGGGCCGGTAGCGGACCCGCTCGGCGTACTGCTCCAGGGTGCGGTAGAGGGTCTGGTGGGCCGCCCACGGGAGCGGCTCGGCGCCGTCGTACCAGCTGTCGCCGAAGGAGATCCAGACCGGAGTCCAGTCGGCGGCGTGGTCCCAGGCGCCGCGGCGGGCCATCAGCAGCCGCCGCCGCTCCTGGAACGCCCGACGCGGGCCGTCGGCGCAGATCGGGGCGGTGGTGATGGGCCAGACCCGCAGGTCGAGGGTCATCAGGTGCACCTCGAGCTCGTGCAGCACCCCCGGGTCGACCAGCACGGTGGCGACGTTCTCGTGGGGCACGCGCTCCATGCAGGAACGTTCCCCGACGCTGCCGCCCCCGTCAACCACCCGGATCGGGCCGGGGCACCCTGGGGTCGGAGTGGCCCAGACCGACCAGCCCTTTTCACCCATTCGGATGTGAGGAGGGGCGTCCGCTCGCTAGCGTGGTCGCCGCCCCGAGCCCCCTGGAGGATCCCCGTGCGCCGAGCCACCTTCGCTGCGCAGCTGCCGGCAGGTCGAGCGATGTCCGCACTGCTCGACCGGAGCGAGCAGGCGGAGCCCGCTCCCCCGGTGCGTCGGTCGCTCGAGGTCGGGGCGGCCGACGACCGCGCCGAGCTGGAGGCCGACGCGGTCGCCGCCCAGGTGCTCGGCAGGCTCGCGGAGCGCCACGAGCACGCGCCCGGGTGCGGCCACGACGACGGCGTGCGCCGGGCGCCGGCCGCCGGCACGACGGGGACGATCGGGGCGGCGGGCGGAACGCTGGACGAGGGTGCCACCGGCGCGATCGAGTCCGCGCGCGGCGGCGGGTCCGCGCTGGACAGCGGCGTACGCCGCGAGATGGAGGCCGGCTTCGGCCACAGCCTCGGCGACGTGCGCATCCACACCGACGCCCGCGCCGACGAGCTGAGCCGGCAGATGTCCGCCCGCGCCTTCACGACCGGGCGCGACATCTTCTTCGCCCGCGGGGAGTACGACCCGACCTCGGCGGCCGGCCGGCACACGCTCGCGCACGAGCTCGCCCACACGGTGCAGGAGGGCGGCCCGGCCCGCCGCAAGCTGCGCGGCACGGCCGAGGCGTTGGAGCAACAGGGCGGCGGCATGACCTCCGGGAAGTTCCGGAAGGCGATCGGGCTCCTCACCAACTGGGACAAGATCGTCGCCGGCACGAAGGCCTACGAGCTGGAGGAGACCAAGCTCCTCGCCGGCGGCAAGAACCCCGACCCCATGGTCCTCATGAAGGCCAAGCCGGGCATGCTCAAGCTGCTCGCCAAGATCCAGTCGGCGGTCAAGGACTGGCGCAAGTCGAACGACAGCACCAAGGAGGACGCCAAGTTCGAGCGGTCCCGGTTCGGCGGTCTCAACAACGACATCGAGGAGAACCGCACCGAGGACGACCGCACCAAGTCCGGGCGCCGCCAGGCCGTGGCCCTGCTGGATCCGCGCGTCGGCCACGAGGTCTCGCTGCTCAGCGCGAAGGACGGTCAGGGGTGGCTGAGCTCCCTGGGGCTCAGCACGAACCAGGTCACCGGCACGGGTCGCCAGGACGGCGGCCAGGTCAACCAGGTCTCGGAGCTCCACTTCAAGACCGAGTCGGGCGAGATGTCCGGGTTCTTCAAGGAGGACAAGGGCTTCAACGCGAAGTCCGAGGGGCACGAGACCGAGGTCGGGATCCGGCAGGTCGACCCCAACTACGGCGCTCGGTCGATCGCGCTCTACCGCCTCGACCAGCTGTTCAACGCCGGCGTCACGGCACGCGCCGAGTTCGCCGTGCACAAGAACGGGGACGGCAAGAGCGTCCTCGGCACCGTGCTGGAGAGCTCGAAGGGCACGAAGGCCGTCGACGTGAAGTACCACGTCGCGGGCGACGAGAAGGATCCCGGATCGGTCGACCTCTACGACCCCGTGCTCCAGCGCGGCCTCAACAAGCTCCAGCTGCTCGACGCGATCTGCGGACAGCTCGACCGCCACATGGGCAACTACTTCGTCCAGGACGACGGCAAGGGCAATGTCACCGGCGTCACGGGCATCGACCTCGACATGGCGTTCGGCAGCAAGATGACCTCCGTCGACTACAAGGGCGCCCAGAACTACAAGGGGCTCCCCGAGTACATCGACAAGGAGATGGGCCAGAAGATCCTGCAGATCACGCCCGCCGACATCCGCGCCGCCCTGACTGGGCTGCTCTCCAAGCCCGAGATCGACGCGACGGTCAGCCGCTTCACCGAGGTGCAGAAGGCGGTCAAGCAGGCCGAGAAGGACGGCAAGCTGCAGGAGAGCTGGGACGCGAAGTCCGGCCAGCGCGGCCCGACGTACGACAAGAGCCGCCACGGGCAGAAGACCTATCACCAGTCGGCACGCGAGAACCGCCGCATCGCCCTCGACGTCGAGTGCGACGCCGCCTTGAAGCGCGCGCTCCTCGACGAGCTGCCGAACGGGCCGGACAGCTCCGACCGCGAGGTGCACCAGCTGCTGTCCGACGCACTGGAGATCGGCCTCTTCTGGGGCGGCAACTCCAACTCGTTCGCGGTCAAGGTGCTCGGCGCCCACATCTTCGACAACCACCTGCCGAACACCGTGGCCGACCGGCTCGCGCCGCTGCTCGTCCGCGAGCTCCTCGGAGGCATCGACCAGTCGGCGATCATCGTCGAGCTCCAGGAGGCGTTCGACGGCGGCTCCCGGTCGAAGCTCAAGTCCCGGACCACGGACCAGCTCAAGGCGGTGCTCGCCGCGAGGCAGACGCTGATCGCCAAGAAGCTCACCGCCGCCAGCGGACGAGGCTGACCGGGTGGCGCAGGCCTGGGAGCGCCTCGGCCGCCTGCTCGCGGAGCGGACGGCCCTGGTGGGCGGCCTGCAGGGGGAGAGCGACGGCGTGCTGCTGCCGGGCGAGCTCGACCGCCTCGCCGGTCGGCCCGAGCGGCAGGGACCGACCCGCGAGGAGGTGGCGGCGGCGTACGAGCCGCTGATCGCCGACGCGCGCAAGGACCTCCTCGCGGAGCTGGAGCAGGACACCGTGCTCGGGCGCATCGCGCGGTACGCCGGCCTGGCCGAGCCGGACGCCACGGTGCTCGCCCTCGCCGCCGCCGCCGAGCTCGACGAGGCGGTGGGGCAGCTCCTCGGTGGACCGCTCACCGTCGGCATGCTGCGCTCGATGCTCGGCGACGACGCGGTGACCGCGGTCGGTGACGACGCGCCCCTGCGCCGCGCCGCCCTGGTGCGGGTCGTCGGCGGCGGCCCGCTCGGCGGCAGCACCGTGCAGCTGGCCCGGCGGGTGGCATGGGCGCTGGTCGGCGACCTCTCCTTCGACCCCGACCTCCCGGCGGACCTCGAGGTCTCGGTGGCCCCGGCCGACCGGGCCGCGGGGGGCGAGCGGGTGCTGGTCAGCGGTCCCGACCGGGTACGCCGGGTCCAGGCCGCGACCGACCGGACCGCCGGGGTGGCCTTCCTGGTCGCCGTACCCCCGCCCGACGAGCGGGGCTGGGAGGCGTTGGTGGCCCAGGCGACGGTGGTGGGAGCCGGCCTGGTCCTCGACCTGCCGCCGCGCTCCGAGGAGCGCGGCGAGCCGATCGGCCCGCTCGCCCGGCGCTGGATCGACCGGGCCGGACACCTGCCGATCGCCGTCTGCGCGGCCGAGCCGGTGGCCCTGGAGTCACTCCCCCGGCAGCGCTGGACCGAGGTCGTCGCCGCCGGCCCGGAGGTCGACGCCGCCGAGTGGAGCGCGGTCTTCGGCGAGGCGGAGCTGCCGGCGCGGCGTCCGAGCGCCAGCCAGCTGCGGTCCCTCGAGCTGGTCGCCGACGCGGACACCGACCCGGTGCGCGCCCTGCGCCGGCTCGCCTCGGGGTCGCTGCTCCAGCACGCCCGGCGGGTCGAGCCCCGGGCGACGTGGTCGGACCTGGTGCTGCCGCCGCCGCAGGAGCGCCAGCTCCGCGCCCTGGTCGACCGCTACCGGCACCGGGCGCGCGTGCATGACGAGTGGCACCTGCCGCTCTACCCCTCACCGGGCGTCGTGGCGCTCTTCTCCGGCCACTCCGGCACCGGCAAGACCACCAGCGCCGAGGTGATCGCGCACGAGCTCGGCGTCGACCTCTTCCGCGTCGACCTGTCCGCGCTGGTGAGCAAGTACATCGGCGAGACCGAGAAGAACCTCGAGCAGATCTTCTCCGCCGCGCACGCCGGCAACTACCTGCTGCTCTTCGACGAGGCGGACTCGCTCTTCGGCAGCCGCTCGGCCGTCACCGACGCCCGCGACCGCTACGCCAACATGGAGGTCTCCTACCTGCTGCAGCGGCTCGAGACCTACGACGGCTTCGTCGTGCTCACCTCGAACTTCCAAGGCAACATCGACGACGCGTTCCTGCGCCGCATCCACACCACGGTCTCCTTCCCGATGCCGAGCCCCGACGACCGGGTGCGGATCTGGGAGCGCTGCCTGGCCGACGCGCCGCGCGGCGACGTCGACCTCGACCACCTGGCGCGCTCCTTCGAGATCAGTGGCGGCTCGATCCGCAACGCCGCCCTGAGCGCGGCCTTCCTCGCGGCCGGACGGGACCGGCCGATCGGCATGGTCGAGCTGCTCGCCGCGGTGGTCGAGGAGTACGCCAAGCTGCGCCAGCGGGTCTCGCCGGCCCAGCTCGGGCCCTGGGCGACGGAGGTCTCCGAGCTGGTGGGCGGCCTCACCGGCGGAGCATCGGGCGCCACGACGGGCTGACGACACCGGTCGCCGAGCGGGCCGGGAGTCGCACCTCCTGGGACGTCACTGCCCTGCCGGGACGTCATACGGACGGAGGCACCGCTTGCTCGATCCGGATGACGCCCCCGGCCGGGCTGCGGCACGATGAGCCCGCAACGGTCGGTCGCGTGGGTGGGGAGGGTGCCGTGCTGGACGTCGGGGTCGCGCCCGCGACCGGGCGAGGGCAGCGGACGCTCGCCCTGGCGGTGGGCGGGGCGGTCTGTGCGCTCGGCCTGGTCTCGCTGGTGCTGGCGACCGTCAACATCGGCTCGCCCGGGCCGCCGTTCGTGGTGCACCGGCAGTTCTACCCCTCCGACCTGCTGATCGCGGTGGTCTACGCGTCGTTCGGGGCGTTCGTGGTGGTGCGGAGCGGACACCTGATCGGGTGGGCGCTCGAGCTGGTGGGGCTGGGGTTCTGCCTGACGGCGTTCGGGATCCAGTACGCCGTGCTGGGCGTCGAGCACCCGGACGTGCCGGCGTACGCCTGGCTCAGCCAGCTCGTCGTCACCGGCTGGGTGACGGGGGTTCTGGCGTGCGTGCTGCTGGTGCCGTGCCTGATCGGCCCGCGGACCCCGACCGGGCTGCGGCGGGTGCTGGCGCTGCTGGCCGCCGCGGTGGCGATCTCGGCCGGGGTGGTGCGCTACCTGACGCAGACGGCCGACGCTCCCCCGAACCCACTCACCGGCGGCACCTGGGTCGCCGAGGCGGCGCAGGCCTACGACGACTGGGCCGTCCCCGTCTACGTGCTGCTGGGGCTCGTGGCGGTCGCCGACCTCGCGGCGCGCGTGCGGCGCAGCTCCGGGGGCGACCGCCGGGCGCTGCGCTGGGTGCTGGTGAGCGTGCTGACGACGACGGTGGCCTACGTCAGCTTTGAGATCGGGCTGAGCCTGGGCCGGCTGACGCTGACCCTCGGCGCCGCCGGCCTGACCGCGGCGATGCTCGCGCTGTCGGCGGCCATCTTCGTCGTGGTGCGCCGGCCGACCTGGAACCTCGACCTCGCGGTCTCCCGGGCCACCGTCGGCGCGCTGCTCACCCTCTTCGTGATCGCGGCGTACGTCGTGCTCGTGTGGCTGGGCGGCCAGCTGCTGCCCGTGGAGCGCGAGGACGCGGGCCTGTTCGCCGTCGCCCTGCTCGCCCTGGCGGCGATGCCGGTGCGGGGCTGGCTGCAGCAGCGGGTGGAGCGGCTGGTCTACGGATCGGCGTCCGACGCGGGCCAGCTGCTCGAGCGGCTGGGCGCCCAGGCCGGGCCGGGCGACGACCGGAGCGTGCTCGAGGACCTCACCGAGGGGCTGCGCCGCAGCCTGCGCCTCGCCACGGTCGTCGTCGAGGCGATGGACGCCCAGCTGTCGGTGACGGCCGGCACCCCGGCCGACGGGCTGGTCGCCGTGCCGCTCCACAGTCGCGGGCGGCAGGTCGGGACGCTGTGGCTGGGCCCGCCCCCGGGCGAGCGGCTCGACCTGCGCACCCTGCAGCTGGTGCGGCAGATCTCCGGGCTGGTCGCCAGCGCCCTCGACCTCGCCCTGGTCAACGCCGACCTGGAGCGGGCCCGCAGTCGGCTGCTCGACGTACGCCAGGAGGAGCGCCGGTTGCTGCGCCGTGAGCTGCACGACAGCCTCGGTCCGTCCCTCGCCGGCATCTCGCTCGCGCTCGCGGGGATGGTGCGCACGTCGACGCTGACCGCGGCGGACGCGGAGCTGCTCGGACACCTCCAGGAGGAGCTGACCCACCGCGCCCAGGACATCCGGCTGATGTCGCGGTCCCTGCTGCCGCCGGCGCTGGAGGAGGGTCGGCTCGGCGAGGCGCTCGACGCGCTGGCCCGGCGGTTCAGCAGCACCGGCATGGACATCGACGTGGCGGCCGACCGGCCCGACCTAATCGACGGCCGGCGCCAGGTGACGATCTACCACGTGGCCGCCGAGGCGGTGCTCAACGCCCACCGGCACGCCGACGCCGGCCACTGCTCGGTGCGGCTGGAGCGGCTCGACGACGACGCGCTCCGCCTGACCGTCGCCGACGACGGCCGCGGGATCTCCGAGGCCGACGACACCGGGATCGGGCTGCGGTCGATGCGGGAGCGCGCGGCCGAGCTGGGCGGAGCGCTCACGATCACCGCCGCCACCGGTCGCGGTACCAGCGTGCAGATGGTGTTGCCCGCCGGCCCACCCGGGTCGGGTAAGAATGACCCATGACCGGCGGGCGTCAGAAGGGGCCGGGGGCCGACCCCGCCCTGCTGCGACGGCTCTTCGAGGCCAACCCGGACGGGCTGTGGCTCATCGACGACGCGGGCGTGACCAGCTGGGCGAACGACGCGATGGCCGGCATCCTCGGCCGGGCCCCGGAGGAGATGGCGGGGCTCCCGGTCGTCGACACCATGGACGCGCAGGGCCAGCAGGACTTCCTGCGGTCCCTGGCCCGGATGATCGCGACCGGCACGGGGGTCGACAACGTCGACGCCTACTTCCTGCGGCCCGACGGCAGCTCGGTGTGGGGCCTGATCAGCTGCACGCCGGTCGCTGACGACGACGGCACCCGCCTGGGCTGGCTGCACCGGGTCACGGCGCACACCGAGCGCAAGGTGCGGCACGACGCACTCGTCGAGCGCGAGCACCAGCTCGCCACCGCGCAGCGGATCGCGCGCATCGGCAGCTGGGAGTGGGACGTCGCGACCGACCGAGTGCACTGGTCGGACGAGCTGTGCCGGATCTTCGACGTGCCGTCCGGCACCAGCCCGGACTTCGAGGAGTACCTGCGCCTGGTCCACCCCGGCGACCGCGAGCACGCCGCGGCGTCGATCCAGGAGGCCGCCGAGTCCACCGTGGGCGAGTACGAGTTCGACCACCGGGTGGTACGGCGCGACGGCGCGGTGCGGTGGGTCCGCGGCCGCGGCGTCGTGCGGCGCGCCGCCGACGGCACGGTGGTCCGGATGAGCGGAACCGCCCAGGACATCACCGATCTCCACACCGCCGACGAGCAGGCGGCGGAGGCGACGCGGAGGCTCTTCCTGCTCCAGCAGATGGCGATGGCCGCCAACCGCGCGACGAGCCTGCGCGAGGCGCTGGTGATGATGGGCGCCGGCGTCCCCGAGAACACCACCTGGGCGACGATCTGCGCCTATCTGTACGACGGGCCGGGGGACGAGCCGGAGCTGTTCGACATGCGCGGCGACGGCGTCGCCGTCGAGCCGGACCGCTCCCTGGCGGAGGTCGCCCGCGCGGCCCGCGAGGTGGCGGTGGGCATCCCGTCGGCGCTGGCCGCGACGCACCGGCTGGTCGCGATGCCGGTGCTGCTCGGCCACGAGGTCGTCTGCGTCGTGGAGCTGGTCGCCGACGAGATCCCGCCCGACGAGAACTCCCGCGAGCTGATGACCCAGATCGGACACCAGCTCGCGGTGGTCGCCGAGCGCGAGCGCAGCGCCGCCCATCTCGCCGAGGCGCGCGACGACGCGATGGAGGCCTCCCGGCTCAAGTCGGAGTTCCTCGCGACCATGTCGCACGAGATCCGGACCCCGATGAACGGCGTCATCGGCCTGACCGACCTGCTGCTGCGCACCGACCTCGACGAGCACCAGCGCCGGCTGGCCGCCAACCTGCAGAACGCCGGGATGACCCTCCTCGGGATCATCAACGACATCCTCGACCTCTCCAAGATCGAGTCGGGCAAGCTCGAGCTGGAGGTGGCCGACTTCGACGTCCGCGCCGCCTTCGACCAGGTCGCGTCGGTGCTCAGCGGGCCGGCCCACGAGAAGGGACTCGAGCTGGTCGTCGCGTGCCACCCCGACGTCCCCCTCGTGGTGCGCGGCGACGCGGTGCGCTTCGGCCAGGTGGTGAGCAACCTCGGGAGCAACGCGGTGAAGTTCACCGACTGCGGCGAGGTCGTGATCGAGGCCCACGTGGAGCGCCAGACCCCGCGCGACGTGGTGCTCCGCGTCGACGTCACCGACACCGGGGTCGGCATCGCGCCGCACGCCCGCGAGTCGGTCTTCGACGCGTTCACCCAGGCCGACCCGTCGACCACCCGCCGACACGGCGGGACCGGGCTCGGCCTCGCGATCTCCCGCCAGCTCGTCGCCGCGCTGGGCGGCGAACTGTGGGTGAGCAGCGAGCCGGACGTCGGCAGCACCTTCTCGTTCACGGCCCGGCTCGGGCGGGTCGCGAGCGCGGCGGACCGCGACGTGGCCGGGTCCGGTCAGCTGCGCGGGCGCCGGATCCTGGTCGTCGACGACAACGAGACCAACCGGATGATCCTCGAGCACCAGCTGGCCGCCTGGCACATGCGCGCGGTCGCGGTCGCCTCCTCCGAGGCCGCGCTGGACGTACTGCGCGGGGCCGCGCGGCACGGCGATCCGTTCGAGGTGATCGTGCTCGACCAGCGGATGCCCGACATCGACGGGCTCGAGCTCGCCGGGTTGGTGCGGGCCGACCCCGCGGTGCCACCCGCGGAGATGCTGCTGCTCAGCTCCGAGCAGGTGTCGCGGCAGCGGGTGGCCGACGCGGGGATCCGGACCTGCCTGAGCAAGCCCGTGCGGCACCTCGAGCTGCAGGACGCGCTGCTCGCCGTGCTCGCCCCGCGCCCGCACCCCTCCTCCGGGGAGCGCGGCGCGGCAGCCGGTGCCGACCTCGGCCTCCGGGTGCTGGTCGTGGAGGACAACGCCGTCAACCAGTTGGTCGCGACCGGTCTCCTCGAGCACCTGGGCTGCACGGTCGACGTCGCCGACGACGGCGCGGCGGCCGTGGACCGGCTGACCGGGGAGCACGGGTACGCCGCGGTGCTCATGGACTGCCGGATGCCGACGCTCGACGGCTTCGACGCGACCCGCCGGATCCGCGCCCGTGAGCCGGCCGGGCAGCGGGTCCCGATCATCGCGATGACCGCGTCGGCGCTCGAGGGCGAGCGTGAGCGCTGCCTCGAGGCCGGCATGGACGACTACCTCACCAAGCCCGTCGACGTGGCCGAGGTCGAGCGCGCGCTGCGGACCTGGGCCGGCCTGCCGCCCGCGGCCCCGATCGTGCCGTGCCCGTCGTCGGTCGAGGCGGTCGCCCCACCCGGCGTCCTCGACCCCGAGCGGGTGGAGGTGCTGGCGGCGCTGGTCAAGGACGGCACGTCCTTCTTCGAGCGCACCGCGGCGTCCTTCATGGGCCGCGTCGGCGGGCAGGTGCTGGCGATCCGGGGCGCCGTCGAGCGCGCCGACGCCGACGCGCTGCTCACCTCGGCCCACCAGCTCAAGGGCAGCGCACTCAACCTCGGCCTGCCGCGGGTGGCCGCGATCGCCGAGCGGCTCGAGACGCTCGGCCACGCCGGGCGCACCGACGACACGGCGCAGCTGCTCGACGAGCTCACCGCCGAGGTCGACCTGGCCGTGTCGGCCCTCCAGCAGGCCACCGCCCGCGACGGCTGACCGCGACTGGGAGAATCCTGCGGTGCTCCCCCGCTTCGAGGTCGTCGCCCGTCGCCGCCCCGTCGACCTGGTCGTGCCGGGCTCGTCGCTCGACGAGGTCGTGGCACCGTACGCCGCGGTGACCGGCCCGGGGTCGCTCGAGCTGGCGTCCGGCTCCGACCGGCTGGTGGCGCGGTACGACGGCGACTCGGTCTGGCTCGAGGTGACGACCGGCGGGCGCACCACCGAGCACCGCTCCCGTCGTCTCGCCCGGCCCGACGGCCCGGTGCGCGAGGTCGCCCTGGCGCTGACCGGCACCCACGTCACCGCGCTCACCCGGGGCGGCGACGCCTGGACCGCGCGGGCCAAGGTCGACCTGCGGAGCCGGATCGACACCCGCGACGAGGCCTGGCTGGGCGAGCTCGGGAGCGACGCCCCGCGAGCCGGCCGGTTCGGCCAACTGGGCCTGCGCGACGTCCGGCTGGTCAGCCACACCGACGGCGCGCCGTACCGGCTCGGCGACCGGGTGCTGTTGTCGGCCACGAGCGCCGGCCCCGGCTTCTTCGACACCGCCCACACGTCGGTCTGGTCGCTCGACGTCGACAGCCTGGACCTCCAGCACGTGTCGGACCTCTTCTTCCGCCGGCCGGACGCGCCCGGGGCGTACGGCGACCACGCCACCCACGTGGTGCGCGACGGCGACCGATGGCTGGTCGCGACCAGCACGTGGGGCGACTTCGACCGTCGCCGGCCGGGCGCGACCGTGGGCGTCACGCTGGCCGAGACCTCGGCCGACCTGCTCGGCGGACGACACCTGCTCGACACCCGGCCGCTGGTGCTGCCCACGGAGGGGCTGCGCTCGGTCGGGGTGTGGGACCCGCACCTGGTGCGCGACGGCGAGGAGTGGCTGGTCGGCTTCGTGAGCGCCCCGGCGTTCTTCGTCTTCCATCCCGCGCTCGCGAGCGGACCCTCACTCGACGCGCTGACGCTGCGCGCCGCCGCGGCCGACCGGACCGCGACCGAGGGCACCACGCTGGTCCGGCTCGGCGACGGCTGGCGGGTGCTGGCCAGCGACGGGCGGGACAGCCGGCGGCGGCTGCGCGAGCGCTACCCGGTCTTCGACCTGGACCTGCGGGAGACCGGCACGCTGGCCGCGCCGTACCCGACCAACATCCCGTGGCCGACGCTGGTGCCGGTCGGCGACTCCTGGCTGCTGGTGGCCTTCGACGGCACCCGGCACGGTGGCCGGATCGCCGGCTACGGGACCCACGGCGACCTGGTCTTCATGCGGCCGGAGGCCCGGACTACCGTGTGATGCAGGGCACGCGCCACCCCTGCGTGCCGACCACTGCGCCACCCACCCCGTGGCCGATCCAGAAAAGCAGGACCACCATGTCCGACGTCTTCGAACCCGGATCCGAGCACGAGCAGGTCGTCTTCGCCCACGACCCCGGCACCGGCCTCAAGGCCATCATCGCGATCCACTCGACCGCCCTCGGTCCGGCGCTGGGCGGCACTCGCTTCCACCCGTACGCCTCGACCGCCGACGCCCTGCGCGACGTGCTCAACCTCTCGCGCGGCATGTCCTACAAGGCGGCGCTCGCCGGGCTCGACCTCGGCGGCGGCAAGGCGGTCATCATCGGGGACCCGGCCACGACGAAGAGCGAGGCGCTGCTGCGCGCCTACGGCCGGCACGTCCAGTCCCTCGGCGGGCGCTACTACACCGCGTGCGATGTCGGCACCTTCTCCGTGGACATGGACGACATCGCCCGCGAGTGCTCCTTCGTGACCGGCCGGACCGTCGCCCACGGCGGCGCCGGGGACAGCTCGGTGCTCACGTCGTACGGCGTCTTCCAGGGCATGCGCGCGGCCGCGACCGTCGCCTGGGGCGGGCCGTCGCTGGAGGGCCGGGTGGTCGGTGTCGCCGGTGTCGGCAAGGTCGGCAGCCATCTGGTGCGGCACCTGGTCGAGGACGGCGCCTCGGTGGTCGTCACCGACGTGTCGGAGCCGGCGGTCGAGCGGGTGCGGTCGGACTTCCCGACCGTGCGGGTGGTGGCGTCCGAGGCCGCGCTGGTCGCCGCGCAGCTGGACGTCTACGCGCCCTGCGCGATGGGCGACGCGCTCACCGACACCGTCGTCGAGGCACTCTCGGCGCGGATCGTCTGCGGCGCCGCCAACAACCAGCTCGCCCACCCCGGCGTCGAGAAGTCGCTCGAGGAGCGCGGCATCCTCTACGCACCGGACTACTGCGTGAACGCCGGCGGCCTGATCCAGGTCGCCGACGAGCTCGAAGGGCGGTCCCTGAGGAGCTCGCGCGACGAGGATCCGGAAGGGCGGTCCCTGAGGAGCTCGCGCAGCGAGCGTCTCGAAGGGTTCAGCTTCGAGCGCGCCCACCAGCGCACCACCGGCATCTTCGACACCACCCTGCGGGTCCTCGAGCTCGCCGCGTCCGACGGCGTACCTCCCGCCATCGCCGCCGACCGGCTCGCCGAGCGGCGGATGCGCGAGGTCGGTCGGCTGCGCGGGATGTGGCTGCCGCGGTAGTCATCGCGGGGTTTCGGCTGCTGGCAGCCGGAACCCGCACGACCCGCCGGGCCGACACGGCGTGTCGTGCGGGTATCGACTGCCAGGTGGGAGGCGGGGTGCCGGTGTGACACCTGATGCGTCCCCGGGCGCGCCTCCACGCGGCGTGATGGTTCTCGGGGGAAGAGGGCGGCCGCGTCAGCGGCGGCGCGGGCGGAGCCCGTGCCGACAACCGCGCCCGTCGGCCGACCGGCAGGGTCCCGCGCTCAAGGACGGCCGCAGGCCGCCGCGCAGCGGCCGAGCGCCAGCGAGCTCCTTGACGGCGGGAGCCGGTCGGCTACCGCGCGGCCGCCCCGACCAACCACCCGGAGCATGCCCGCATCCAGGTGGTTTCGAGGCTCAGGCGCCAGCGCGCCTTCGCACCTCGACCACCGGACTCACGCAGGAGAGTGAACCCCGCGCCCGTCGGCCCCACCCACCGAGGACCAGCCAGGTGGGCTAGAGAGGTATCAGTCGCGACGCGAGTCGGAGTAGTCCGACCACTCGTCGAGCCCGTCCGGCTCGGGCGGGTCGCTGTCATCTCGCTCGCTCTGCCCGTGCAGTTCACGCGCAAGCGCACCGAAGTCCGTCTCGTGCGTGCGGTACTTCAGGTCGCGAGCGACCTTCGTCTGCTTGGCTTTCGCTCGGCCGCGCCCCATAGGGTCCGACCCCCTCGCACCTCGGCCGGGGCTCTCGGCTCCCGGGCTGTCTCAAGAGTTCTCGTGGGGCCAACGCTACCTGCTGGGTGGCTGTTCCCGCACATCGGTTCGACCGGAAGTCGGACCAGTCACACGGAAACTCACCAGCCGGGGTGCTGTCCGACCAGTTCGACGGTGCCGCCGCGCTCGGCGGCGGCGCTCACCTCGCCCGCGATCCAGGCCCGGACGCCGTGCTCGCCGAGCACCGCGATCGCTGCGTCCGCGTCGGCGGGGTCGGTCAGCGCCACCATGCCGACACCGCAGTTCAGGGTCATCTCGAGGTCCGGCTGGGGTACGTCGCCGACCCGGCGGACCAGGTCGAAGACCGGCTGGGGGGTCCACGTCGCCCGGTCGATGGTCGCGGTCAGCTCGACCGGCAGCACCCGCTCCAGGTTCGCGGCCAGGCCGCCGCCGGTGACGTGGGACATCGCGTGGGTGCGGGTCCGGTCGGCGAGCGCGAGGCAGGCCTTCGCGTAGATCCGGGTGGGCTCGAGGAGCTCCTCCCCCAGGGTCCGGCCGAGCTCGTCGACGTGCCGGTCGAGCGACCAGCCCGCGGTCGCGAGCAGCACGTGCCGCACCAGCGAGTAGCCGTTGGAGTGCAGGCCGGAGGCCTCCATCGCCAGTACGACGTCGCCGGGGCGGACCCGCCCGGGGCCGAGCAGCCGGTCGGCCTCGACCACGCCCGTGGTCGAGCCCGCCACGTCGTACTCGTCGGGGCCGAGCAGCCCGGGGTGCTCGGCCGTCTCGCCGCCCAGCAGGGCGCAGCCGGCCTCGACGCAGGCCTCGGCGATGCCCTTCACGATCGCCGCGATGCGCTCGGGCACCACCCGGCCGGTCGCGATGTAGTCGGTGAGGAAGAGCGGCTCGGCACCGCAGACGACGAGGTCGTCGACGAGCATGCCGACCAGGTCGAAGCCGATCGTGTCGTGCTTGTCGAGTGCCTGGGCGATCGCGACCTTGGTGCCGACGCCGTCGGCGGAGGTCGCGAGCAGCGGCCGCTCGTAGGACTTCAGGGCGGAGGCGTCGAAGAGGCCGGCGAAGCCGCCGATGCCGCCGATCATCTCGGGGCGACGGGCCTTGTCGATCCAGACCTTCATCAGCTCGACGGCCTTGTCGCCGGCCTCGATCGAGACCCCGGCCTCGGCGTACGCGTTGGGCTTGTGGTCGGACACGACGCTCCTACTCACGGCCGGCTCGGTGCCGGCCGTTGGTCACGGGTTGTTGAGGACGGGCAGGGCCTTGCCGACGGTCGGCGAGCTCAGGGTCGCCTCCAGCAGATGCTTGCCGAGCAGGCTCTCGTCGGGCAGCGGCACGGGGTACTCGCCGGTGAAGCACGCCCGGCACAGCCGGTCGGCCGACTGTCCGGTGGCGGCGACCATGCCGGCGAGCGAGATGTAGCCGAGGCTGTCCGCGCCGATGCTCGCGGCGATCTCCTCGGGGGTCAGGCCGTTGGCGATCAGCTCCGCGCGGGTGGCGAAGTCGATGCCGTAGAAGCACGGCCACTTCACGGGCGGGCTGGAGATCCGCACGTGCACCTCGAGCGCCCCGGCCTCGCGGAGCATCCGCACCTGGGCGCGCTGGGTGTTGCCGCGGACGATCGAGTCGTCGACGACCACGACGCGCTTGCCGCGGATCATGTGCTCCAGCGCGTTGAGCTTGAGCCGGATGCCGAGCTGGCGCAGCGTCTGGCTGGGCTGGATGAAGGTGCGTCCGACGTAGGCGTTCTTCACGAAGCCCTGGCCGAACGGGATCCCGGCCTCCTCGGCGTACCCGGCCGCGGCGGGCGTGCCCGACTCGGGCACCGGGATCACCAGGTCGGCCTCGACGGGGTACTCCCGGGCGAGCTGGCGCCCCATCTCGACCCGCGACTCGTGGACCGAGCGGGCGCTGATCGTGGCGTCGGGGCGGGCCAGGTAGACGTACTCGAAGACGCAGCCCTTGGGCGCGGGCTCGGCGAAGGTGTGCGAGCGGAGACCGTTCTCGTCAATGACGATCATCTCGCCGGGCTCGACCTCGCGGACCACGCTGGCGCCGATCGTGGCGAGTGCGGCGTCCTCGCTGGCGACCACCCAGCCGCGCTCGAGGCGACCGAGCACGAGCGGGCGGATCCCCTGCGGGTCGCGCGCGGCGTACAGGGTGTCCTCGTTCATCCAGACGAAGCAGAACGCCCCGCGCAGCAGCGGCAGCACCTCCAGGGCGCGCTGCTCCAGCGAGGTGTCGGGGTGGTGCGCGAGCAGCGCGGTGACCAGGCCGGTGTCGTTGGTCGACGACTCGACCGGCCGGGTGTGCAGCTCGAGCTCGTCGTCGGGGCCCGGCAGGTCCACGACCATCTGCGCGAGCTCGTGGGTGTTGATCAGGTTGCCGTTGTGGCCGAGCGCGATCGAGCCGTCGGCGGTGGGCCGGAAGGTCGGCTGGGCGTTCTCCCAGGTGCTCGCGCCGGTCGTGGAGTATCGGCTGTGGCCGATGGCGAGGTGCCCCTTGAGCGACTCCAGCGTGGTCTCGTCGAAGACCTGGGAGACCAGGCCCATGTCCTTGTAGACCAGGATCTGCCGGCCGTTGCTCACCGCGATGCCCGCGGACTCCTGGCCGCGGTGCTGCAGCGCGTAGAGCCCGAAGTAGGTCAGCTTGGCGACGTCCTCGCCCGGAGCCCAGACGCCGAACACCCCGCAGGCGTCCTGAGGTCCCTGCTCATGAGGGTCGAGAGCCGCGGTCAGCCTGCCGTCGCCGCCCCTGCGGGGGCTGGATTGGAAGGGCACGACCCGAGTCTAGGGCGGACTCGCCGCGCCACCCAGTCGAGGCGACCTCGCCGGTCCGGCCGTCTCGCCGCGAGCCGACCTCTACCATGAGGCGGGAACCCCGGAGAAGACGAGGACCGATGCCTCGGGACACCCCCGCAGCACCCCGCGAACGGCGTCCGCGACTGGCGGACGCCGCGTCGCGCGATGCCCTGCAGCTCATCGCGGAGGGGGTCACCGAGCTGGCGGGATTCGGCATCGCCGCGATCAGCGTGGTCCGCGAGGACGGCATGCTCGAGTCGGTCGCGATCGCCGGCAACGAGCAGGCGCGGGCCGAGCTCGAGGGCACCCGCAGCCCCGTCGCCCGGATGCTGGAGGAGCTCACGAAGGCCGACGACTGGGGGCTGCTCAGGTTCGTGCCCCACGAGCGCCTCGACCCCTCCGCCGGCCAGACCTGGGGCTGGGTGCCCGACATCGAGCCGATCGACCACCCCGACGCCTGGCACCCGCTCGACCTGCTGCTCGCGCCGTTGTACGACGACGCGGGGGTGCTCCGCGGCAGCCTCGCGATGGACCTGCCGGTGACCGGGCGGCGCCCCGACGAGGCGCAGCGCGCGGTGCTCAACAAGTACGCCGAGCAGGCCGGCCGCGCCGTGGTCGTCGCGCTGGAGCGGGAGGAGCTCGCCGAGCAGGTCCGGATGGCGCAGGCCGCGCGCCGGATCGTCCGCCGGGCCACCGCCCAGCTCAGCCTGGAGCGGATCTTCGCCGACAGCCGCGAGGCGCTCGTGGAGGGCTTCCGCGCAGCGGGGATGTGGATCCAGACGTTCAGCCAGCGCGACGACGGGCTGGGCCACATCTACTCCACCGACGGCTCCGAGATCGTCCTCACCCGAGAGCTGCGCGAGATCGCCGAGGCCGCCGCGCACGAGGCCTGGCGGCTGCAGCAGACGTCGATCATCGCGCCCGGGCGCGAGTTCGGCCCACCGCTCGACGAGACCCAGGGCCGGCTCGTCGTCGACTTCATGCGCCGGATCGACGTGGGCTCGCTGCTCTTCGTGCCGCTCGGCGCCGGCCCCGAGTGCGTCGGCAACCTCGTGCTGACCCGCCTCCCCGGCGCCCCCGAGTGGACGGAGTCGGAGGCGACCACCGCGCTCGACATCGGCCACGACCTCGGCCGCGCGATCCTCAACGCCCGCACCTTCGAGCGCGAGCACCGCCTCGTCGAGGAGTTCCGGGCGCTCGACACCTACAAGGGCCAGCTGATCGCGACCGTCGCCCACGAGCTGAAGAACCCGCTCTCGTCGGTGCTCGGCTACCTGGAGATGCTCGAGTCGTCGCCGGACCTCTCCGGTACGGCGAAGGGGTCGCTCGCCGCGATGGAGCGGGGCGCCCAGCGGATGGTCAAGGTCATCGACGACCTGCTGCTGCTCTCGAAGGTCGGCGACCCCGACAACCCCGTCATCGCCCGCCCGGTCGACCTGCGCGACGTCGTCGACGACGTGGTGGACCTGGTCGGCCTCGCCGCCGATCAGAAGCGGATCGACCTGCGCGTCGAGCTGCCGGACCACCCGGTGGTCGCCCTCGGCGACGCCGACGAGCTCGACCGGGTGACCGCCAACCTGCTCAGCAACGCCGTCAAGTACACCCCCGAGGGGGGCAGCGTCACGGTGCGCCTCGAGCACGTCGGGGCGGAGGTCGTGCTGACCTGCGCCGACGAGGGCATCGGCATCTCGGCGGCGGACCGGGAGCGCCTCGGCACCGAGTTCTTCCGCTCCTCCAACCCGCTCGCGATCTCCCAGCCGGGCACCGGCCTCGGTCTCGCCATCGTGCGGCGGATCGTCGACCGCCACGACGGCCGCCTGGAGATCGAGTCGGAGCTCGGCCACGGCAGCACCTTCCGGGTGCACCTGCCGGCGGCCTGACGGGACCGATCGATGACCGACTCGACGGACTCATGACGGACATCGCCGGAGACGAGCGGCCGGTCCGCGGCTCCCGCTGGTCCGACGACCGGTCCAAGGAGGCGCTGCAGTCGATCATCGAGGCGATCGCCGAGGTCGCCGGCTTCGACGTGGTGGGCGTGAGCGCGGTCCGCGACGACGGCTACCTCCAGCTGCTGTGCGTGGTCGGGCCGCAGGAGGCGCGCGACGCCCTGCTCGACACCCTGGCCCCGGTCGAGCCGCTGCTCGAGGCGATGCGCAACGGCGAGGACTGGGGTCGGCTCACGTTCGTGCGCCACGACCGGCACGGGCTCGACATCGACAAGTGGGGCTGGACCTCCGACGGGCCCCGCGACGTACCCGACGACGCGTGGCACCCCGAGGACCTGCTGGTCGCGCCGCTGTACGACGACGGCGGCCGGCTGCTCGCGGTCCTCGGCTTCGACGTGCCCCGCGACGGCCTGATCCCCGACGAGGGGAAGCGCGCGCTGCTCGACGTCTACGCCCGCCAGGCCGGCGGGGCGGTGGCCGCGACGCTGGAGCGCGAGCGGATGGCGGAGCGGGTGCGGCTGGCGGCGGCCGCGGCCGACATCGTGCGCCGCGCCTCGGCGTCGATGTCCGCCGCCCGGGCGCTGACCGAGAGCGCGACCGCGATCGTCGACGGCTTCCGGGTCCAGGCGCTGTGGACCCAGCTGGTCGGCGAGCAGCCGCGGGCCGTCCACGACCACGACCCGGTGATCCCGCCGTCCACGACCGTCGCGCTCCTCGAGCAGTACGCCGAGGCGCTCTGGGACCGCCAGGACGTGGGCGTGTTCGCCCCCGACCGGCAGTCGCCGGAGCCGCTCGGCGCGGGGGCGTACGCCGAGGTGATGGCGTTCCTCTCCACCACCTCGGCGGGCTCCCTGCTGCTGGCCCCGCTCGGCTCCGGCGGGGAGTGCCTCGGCTGGATCGGCATGACTCGCGGCCGGAGCGGCGCGGAGTGGAGCGAGGTCGAGGCCGCGATGGCGCTGGACATCGGCCGCGACCTCGGCCGAGCGCTCGCGAGCGCTCGGATGTTCGAGCGGGAGCACCAGCTGGTCGGGGAGCTCCAGGAGCTCGCCGAGTACAAGAGCCACCTGGTCGCCACGGTCTCCCACGAGCTGCGCACGCCGCTGACCAGCATCGTCGGCTACCTGGAGATCCTCGCGGAGGACCCGAACCTCTCCGACCTCTCGCACACGGCCATCGCCGCGATCCGACGCGGCAGCACCCGCCTCTCACGGGTCGTCGAGGAGCTGCTGGTGCTGCACCGCACCGCGGACGCCACCGGCCTCGACGGAGCCGGGCCGGTCGACCTCACCCCCGTCGTCGCCGACATCGTCGAGCTCAACACCGGGCCGGCCCAGGCCCGGGGCATCACCATGACGACCACGCTGCCGGGCGGCCCCGCCCCGGTGCTCGGGATCGCCCACGAGCTCGAGCACGTCGTCGCCAACCTCGTCGGCAACGCGGTGAAGTACACGCGCGGCGGCGGCCACGTCGACGTACGCCTCGAGGCCGACGACGGCGAGGTCGTGCTCACCTGCACCGACGACGGCATCGGCATCTCCGCCGCCGACCAGCAGCACGTGTTCGAGGAGTTCTACCGGTCCGCGGACCCCGAGGCGGCGCAGCAGTCGGGCACCGGCCTCGGGCTCGCGATCGTGCGCCGGCTCGCCGCGCGGCACGGCGGCCGGGTCGACCTCGAGTCGGCGCTCGGGACGGGCAGCACCTTCCGGGTGCGGCTGCCTGCCGCGGCCGGCGTCAGCGCGCCAGGTTCCTGAGCAGCAGCGCCTCGGCGAGCACCACCCGCTCGAACTCCGCGAGGTGCAGACCCTCGTTGGCGCCGTGGGCACGGGTGTCGGGGTCCTCCACTCCGGTGACGAGCACGCTCGCCTCCGGGAACGCCTCGAGGAACTCCGCGATGAACGGGATCGATCCGCCCACGCCCATGTCGACGGGCGCGGTGCCGTCCCAGGCCTCGGTGAACGCCGCGCGCGCCGCGTCGTACGCCGGGCCGTCGGCCGGCAGCGCGATCGGCTCGCCGGTGTCGACGACGGTCGTGCCCAGCGACGCGCCCCACGGCACGTGCGCGCGCAGGTGCGCCTCGAGCCGCGCGACGGCGTTCTCGGCGGTGTCGCCGGGCGCGATCCGGATCGTCACCCGGGCGCGCGCGACCGGGCTGAGCGTGTTGGAGGCGCCCGCGACCTTCGGGGCGTCGAAGCCGGTGACCGTGATCGCCGGCTGCGTCCAGAGTCGCTCGACCGCCGGTCCCTGGCCGACCCAGGAGAGTCCGTCGATGGCGCCGGACTCGGCGCGCAGCCGGTCCTCCGGGTACTCGACCGGGGCGGCCGGGCCGCTGACGAGCCCGGCGACCGCGGGGGCGCCGTCCTCGGTCCAGAGCGAGTTCAGCAGGCGGATCAGCGCCATGATCGCGTCGGGCGCGAGGCCGCCCCACATGCCGGAGTGGACCGCGTGGGTGAGCGTGCGCAGCTCCACGTCGACCCGGATCAGGCCACGCAGGCTGGTGGTCAGCGCGGGCACGCCGATGTCCCAGTTGCCGGAGTCGGCGATCACGATGACGTCGGCCTTCAGCCGGTCCTGGTACTGCTCGAGCAGCTGCGGGAGCGTCGCGCTCGCGACCTCCTCCTCGCCCTCGATGAAGAGCCGGACCGTCACGGGCAGGTCGTCGCCGAGCGCACGCAGCGCGCCGACGTGCGCCATGATCCCGGCCTTGTCGTCGGCCGCGCCGCGGCCGTAGAGGCGGCCGTCGCGCTCGGTCGGCTCCCAGGGCGCGGAGTCCCAGTCGGCGTGGTCGTTCTCGGGCTGCACGTCGTGGTGGGCGTAGAGCAGCACGGTCGGCGCGCCCTCCGGCCCCTTCTTCTCGCCGACGACGGCGGGCGGCGCGCCCTCGAAGGCGCGCACGATCTCGACGTCGACCCCCTCGGCCGCGAACAGCTCGGCGGTCCGCTGCGCGCTCCGCTCGACCTCCCCGAGCCGCTCCGGGTCCGCGCTGACCGACTGGATCCGCACCAGGTCCTCGAGGTCCGTCCGGACGCTCGGGAGGATGGCCTGGACCTTGCCGCGGATGTCGTCGCTCATGTGCCCGACCCTAGATCGTCGGGATAGTCCGTCACGAAATGGCTGCCGTCACCGCCCTGGGGCAACCAGAACGTGACGGACTATCCGACCGGCGGGCTATCCGAGCGGCAGGTACGGCGTCAGGTCGGCACGCTCGCCCGAGGCGACGACCCGGCCGGCGGACTCGGCGTCCGACCAGGCGAGCTCGCCGGTGGCCAGGGCGATCCAGGTGCCCGCGTCGGTCTCGACCACGGCAGGCGGGGTGCCGCGGGTGTGCCGGACACCGGGGATCACCTGCACCGCGGCGTACGGCGGCACCCGGACCTCGACGGAGTGTCCGGGCGCGCGCTGCTCGAGCACGGCGAGGAAGTGCTTGGTCAGCAGGCGGAGGTCGGCCCGGTCGGGCGCACCGGCCTGGACGCGGGCCAGCGCGGCGGCGACCTCGGCGGGGTCGGCCGGCCGGAGGCGAGGGGGCATCAGGCGTCCCCCTCCGCGTGGACCTGCGGGTGCGGCTGGAGTACCGAGAACCAGAGGTATGTCGCCCGCTCGTCGGCACGACCGCGGTGGCGGTCGGCCCAGCCGGCCACCACCTCGTCGATCTCCTGCGCGAGCTGCTCGGCCTCCTCGCGGGTGAGCCGCAGGGCCTGCTCGTTGACGGTCCGGAAGGCGTCCGGGCTCCGGTTCGCGTCGTCGTACGCCGCGTCGACGACGGCGCGTCCCCACGCGGCGGCGTTCTGCCGGAAGACCGCGGAGGCGGCCCGGCCGCCCGGCTGCTGCTCGAGCTCGTCGATCTTCACCATCAGGCCGTGCTCGGAGGTCAGCCGCCAGACCCGGTCGCGCCGGTCGCGGGCGGCGTCGGGGTCGTCCTCGACGAGGCCGTACTTCGCGAGCTGGCGCAGGTGGAAGCTCGCCTGGTTGGCGGGGATGTCCAGCTCCCGCGCCAGATCGGCCGCCCGCATCGACCCGCTCGCGGACAGCTCGGCCAGGATCCGATTGCGCAGCGGGTGCGCGATCGCGCGCAAGATCTTCGGGTCGTGGACCTGCTGCCCGCGGGACTGGAACGGCATGTCGCCAGTCTAGCCAGAGTTTCGCACGAACTATTGCGCAATATTACTTGCGCAAGTTATGTTGCGGATATGAGCAGCTACCGGACCCTCGCTCGCAACCACGACTTCACCGTGCTCTGGGTCGGCCAGACGATCAGCGAGCTGGGCAGCCGGATCAGCACGTTCGTCTTCCCGCTGATCACCTACGCCCTCACCGGCTCGGCACTCGCGGCGGCCGCCGCCGAGGCGCTCTACCTGCTCGGCCTGGCCGGCACGCTGCTGCCGGCGGGGGTGCTCGCCGACCGGGTCCACCGGCGCCGCGTGATGCGCACGGCGAGCGGCACGGGCGTGCTGCTCTACGCCTCGCTCGTAGCCGCCGGCCTGGCCGGCGCGCTGACCGTGCCCCACGTGCTGGTCGTCGCGCTCCTCACCGGGGCCGCGGCCGGCCTCTTCGGGCCGGCGGAGATCTCGGCCGTGCGCGCGATCGTGGACACCGAGGACCTGCCCACCGCGCTCTCGCAGAACCAGGCCCGCCAGCACATCGCGGCGCTGGTCGGCGCCCCGCTCGGCGGCGTGCTGTACGCCGTGACGCGGTGGCTGCCGTTCGCGGTCAACACCGTCACGTTCGCCGTGTCGTGGGTGCTGCTCGGCCGGATCCGCGCCGACCTGTCCGCCCCTGCGCGGCCCGCCGGCACGCCGGGCCGGCCGACGCTGCGCCGGAACCTCGCCGAGGGCTTCACGTTCATCCGGGCGCGGCCGCTCTTCCGGGTGCTGACGGTGTGGTCGGCGCTGACCAACCTGGCCGTCAACGCGCTCTTCTTCGCCGCGGTGCTGCGCCTGATCGAGGGCGGCGTCCCCGCCTTCCAGATCGGTCTCGTCGAGACCGCCGCCGGCGTCGCCGGCATCCTCGGCGCGATCGTCGCGCCGTGGCTCATCGACCGGCTGCCGACCGGCCGCCTGACCGTCGCGATCGCGTGGAGCTTCGTGCCCCTCGTCGTACCGATGGCGCTCTGGAACAGCCCGGCGGTCGTCGCCGCGGCCCTCGCGCTCGGCCTCTTCCTCAACCCCGCGGGCAATGCCGGCATCGGCTCCTACCGGATCGCCGTGACGCCGGTCGAGCTCCAGGGCCGCGTGCAGTCGACCATGCAGTTCGTGTCGATGTCGGCGATGCCGCTCGCGCCCTTCATCGCGGGCGCACTGCTCACGGGCCTCGGCGGCGGCCCCGCGATCGCCGTGCTCGGCGGCCTCACCGCCCTGGTCGCGCTGATCCCGACGCTGTCGACGAGCGTGCGCGCGGTGCCGCGGCCCGCCGCCTGGGAGCGGTACCTGCCGGTGGCCGCCGGCGACCTGCGGCCCGACCCGAACGCGAGTGCCATCGGCACCCCGAGCAGCACGGTGGCATAGCCGTAGAGCTACGAAGACCGCAGTGGCCGGCACCATCCCGTCGGGGCCGGTCGGGTGCGCCTGGGGTCACAGGTTCACCATGGAATGAGGGCGAAACCGCGCATCCCCGGCTGAGCTCGCCCGGGTGAGCGCGGGTCGGCCTTCATCCCTTGATGGACCCACGCCCCGACCCGCCACCCCGAGGGACCGCCCGGGCAAATCGCTCCCCGACCCGGGCCACCGCGTCCACGAGCTCGGCCGGGCCCTCGACGGTGAACTCGCTGTCGAGATGGGCCAGCACCATCAGCGGCCAGTCCAGGCTGTCGCTGGGCATGTGCATCACGCAGCCGGCCCCGGCCGGCTCGACGGTGGCCCACCGGCCGACGTACGCCGCGACCGTGTCGGCATCGGCGGCGAACCGGACCCGCACGTCGTAGCGCTGCGGCGCCGAGCGGATCCCCGCCTGCACGAACGACGCGGCGTCGGCGGCGGGCAGCTCCCGCGGGCGGAAGCGGTGCCCGGTGGTGGTGGCGTCGCGCATCCGGTCGACCCGGAACGAGCGCCAGTCCTGGCGGTCGCGGTCGTAGCCGACGAGGTACCAGCGGCGGCCGAGCGACACCAGCCGGTGCGGCTCGACCCGCCGCTGCGTCGGCTCGGCCGCGCGCCCGTCGCGGGGACGCGCGGTGTAGACGAAGCCGACCGGCTCGTCGTCGCGGCAGGCCTGGGCGAGCACGCTCAGCACAGTGGCGTCGACCACCGGTCCCCCGCCCCACGGGACCCCGTCGGTCTGGGAGCGCAGCGCCTCCATCCGCCGGCGCAGCCGCGGCGGCATCAACGCGATCACCTTGGCCAGCGCCTGCACGGCGGTCTCCTCCAGCCCGGCGACCGCCCCGGAGGCGGCGGTGTGCAGGCCCACCGCGATCGCGATCGCCTCCTCGTCCTCGAGCAGCAGCGGCGGCAGCGTGCTGCCCGCCCGCAGCTGGTAGCCGCCGCTGACCCCGCGCACGGCGTCGACGTCGTACCCGAGCTCGCGGATCCGGTCGATGTCGCGGCGCAGGGTGCGCGGGCTCACCTCCAGGCGGTCCGCGAGCTCGCCGCCGGGCCAGTACCGGTGGGTCTGGAGGAGCGAGAGCAGCCGCAGCATCCGGGCACTGGTGTTCATGTCGCCAGGCTAGGCCGCGATTGAGGACGGGAACTGGCCTCTTTCGTGGGCCGGCGGCGGTGGGACGTCATCCGGACGGAGCACCCGCTTGCACCGTCCGGATGACGTCCCGCCGCGGTCAGCGCCGGCGCCGCCTCCGCGGGGCGCTGTTGATCACGGCCTCGCAGAGCCGGCCGCTGGCTCCGAGCGGGACGACGAACAGCGCGGTCGGCACGAAGCCCGCGCGCTGCAGGGTGTAGGTGCCACCGTCGGCCGGCAGCCGCCGGGCGGTGCGGAAGAGCAGGCTGAACTGCTCCTGGTCGCCGGCCGTGCCGTCGGGCAGGTTGCGCACCTTGACCAGCTTGGCCCGGTAGGTGACGGCGCCGTCGCTGAGCCGGAAGCGCCGGCCGCGGCGGCGCTTGAACCGGCCCCGGCGGTACAGCCGCTCGCCGGTCCGGCCGGCGGCGAAGGCCTGCACGGGATCGATCAGGGGCTGCACGAGCGCGACCAGGGCGGTCGAGCCGAGCAGGACGCGGCGGGTCAGGGGCGGCACGGGTGCTCCTCTCGTCGGGCGGGGGCATAGCATCGGCGGGTGTCCGGACCGCAGTGGCTCACGCACGATCTCTTCGCTCCGCACGTGGGCGACTCCTTCGATGTCGCGCTCGCCGACCGCGACGCCCGTCTGGAGCTCAGCGAGACGTGGGAGAGCCAGGAGGCCGGCGGACCCGGGCCGGACGGCCGGTCGCGGCAGCAGTTCTCGCTGTTCTTCTCCGGCCCGGCCGACGTTGTGCTCCCGCAGGGCACCTACGCCCTGCGGCACGCCGACCTCGGCGACCTCGATCTCTTCCTGGTGCCGCTCGGGCCCCGGGACGGCGGGCTGCGCTACGAGGCCGCGTTCGCCTAAGCCCAGGTGCGTCATCACGACCGCCACTCCATCCGGCGGTAGACGCCCACCTCGGCCACGGCCGCGAACCCCAGGCGCTCGTAGAGGGTGGCCGCCGGGTTGTGGACCTCGACGTGGATGCTCGCGGTCCGACCGGAGGCCGCCGCCTCGTCGAGCACCTCCCGCACCAGGTGGGTCCCGATGCCGCGGCCGCAGTACTCGGGGAGCAGCGCGATGTCGACGATCCGGATGTCGGTGGCGCGGCGGTCGACGTACAGCCGGCCGGCCGGGCGCTCCTCGACCTCGACCACGTCGAACGTGCCGTGCGGGTTGTGCTGGCGGTACTGCCGGTCCTGGAGGTCGAACTGCATGCGCACGAACGCGTCGCGCTGCCCCGGCGGCCACGCGACCCGGTCGAGCTCCTCGGCCCGCACCGAGCCGTAGAGCCGGACCAGGAACTCGCGGTCTCCCTCGGTGGCGGGCCGCAGTCGGATCCGGCGCGCGGTGGCGACGTCGTCGGTCATCGTCATGTCCGTGGCGGGAAGACGCCCTGCAGGGCGATGTTGAAGTAGCAGGTGAGGTAGGGCTGCATGTTGTTGTGCGGCTGGTCGCCGCCGGCGACCGACAGCGTGTCCGGGTCCAGCTCGGTGTCGGCGTTCTGCTGATAGAGGCGCCCTCCCGACGAGGTCGCATAGGACGCGCTCGGGGTCGGCTCGTTGGTATCGGCGGCATCCGCGGTGCTGGCCCGGAGGGAGTGGGAGTGCGCCGGCATCTCGCTCTCGAGCAGGGTCACCGTCTCGCTGCCGCCGGCCTCGCCGAGCATCCGGTCGCTGAGGCCCGGGCCCTGACCGGGCTGCATCGGCGCCCGGCCCTGCAGGTCGGGGAGCGCGAAGTTGGACTTGCCGTTGCCGCCGTAGGTCGTGCCGAGCAGCGAGAACAGCGCCGTGTTCTGCGACAGCGGCAGCAGCTGACCGTCGCACCATGCCCATCCCTTGGGGGCGAAGTTGAAGGGGAAGATCCGGATCTCGGCGACGAACGGGTCGGCCATGACTCTCCTCAGGTCGGGGACGGGAAGATCCCGTAGAGCGAGATGATGAAGCTGACGCACAGGTAGGGCTGCAGGTTGGTGTGCGGTTGACTGCCGCCGGTGGCCACGGCCGCGGCGCCGGCGAAGGACACGTCCGGAGCCTCGTTGAGGTACGGCGTCACGTTGGCCGACGGCGCCGGCAGGGCTCCGGCCGGGCTGGTCAGGGTGCCGGAGCGGTCGCCGACGGCCAGCCAGGCGTGGCTGTGGTTCGGGATCTGGGTGATCGTCAGGGTCACCTCTTCGGCGCCCCCCGTCTCGGCCAGGTGGTAGCCGTTGCCCTGGTGGATCGGGATCCGTCCCTGGAGATCCGGCAGGGCGAACGTCGACTCGCCGTCGCCGCCGTAGGTCGTGCCGAGGAGCTGGAACAGGGTCTCGTACTCGGAGATCGGCAGCAGCTGGCCCTGGCAGAACTGCCACCCGGCCGGCGCGAAGTTGCCGGCGAACATGCGGATCTCGCCGACGTACGGTTGTGCCACGAGTCCTCCTCAGGTCGGGGACGGGAAGATGCCCTGCAGCGCGATGCAGAAGCTGATGGTCAGGAACGGCTGCAGGTTGAGGTGCGCCTGGCTGCCACCGACCGCGGTCACGGTGTCGGGGCGCAGCGTCGTGCTCGGCGGGCCCGCGGCGTACGCGTTGTTGGCCCGGCCCAGGTAGCGCCCGTCGGGAGCGGTCGCGCCGGGCACCGCGTGGTTCGAGGCCCGGACCCGGTGGGTGTGGGCGGGGAGCTCGCCCATCGAGAGGGTGTGGCCGACCTCGCCGCCCCGCTCACCCAGGGTGTGCCCGGCGCCGACGTGGATCGGGGTGCGTCCCCGGTAGTCGGGCAGCGCGAAGTTCGTCCGCCCGTCGCCCCCGAAGGTCGTGCCGAGCAGCGAGAACAGTGCCTGGTTCTGGTTGATCGGGAGCAACTGGCCGTTGCACAGCGCCCACCCCTTCGGGGCGAACTCGAACGACATCAGCCGGATCTCGGCGAGGAAGGGCTCTGCCATGGAAGTGTGCTGTCCTCTCGTCAGGCCGGTGGCTGCGCGCAGGTCACGCCGCCGACGACGCCGCCACCGGGCGGGCTGCTGATGTCGACCTGGACGGCGTTGCTGCCCATGTTGTTGGCGTTCACGAAGGCCGAGGCCGCGGTCGGGTCGGCCGACGCACCCGCGTAGCCGGGCAGTCGGAGCGTCGTCGAGTAGCGCTGGCGGAGCCGGATGTCCGTGGTCGCGCCGCCGGTGCTCACCGTGTTGCCGGTGATCGCGGCGCAGCCGCTGAAGGTGGCCCCGGCCACGGTGCCCAGGTTGAGGTGGATGCCGTACGCCGACGGGTTGCCCAGGTCGTACTGGGTGATGTTGTTGTCGGCGATGCTCGCGTCGATCGCACCGCCGGTCGCGATGCCGCCACCGCCGGCCAGGATCTCGATGCCGCTCGCGCCGTACTGCCGGATCTGGTTGGAGCGCACCGCCCAGGTGCTCGACCCCTCGCCCAGCGACTGGATCTTGACCCCGCTGCCGGCCAGGGAGCCCGAGCCGACGCCGCCGGCGACACCCACCGTGTTGCTCTGGAAGGTCCCGGTCTGGACGGAGGGACCCAGCCCCTTCACCGCGGTGAAGGCGTTGCCCACGGCGCCCCGGAAGCTGTTGCCGGTGACTGTCGCGCTCATGACGCCGCTGCCGCCGCTCTGGGTCAGGGTGACGCCGCCGCCCGCCTCGGCGATCGCCGGGTGACCGTTGCTGAAGGTGTTGCCGGTGAGCACCAGGTCGGCCGGTCCGGTGCCGCTGTGGTCGAGCTGCAGCAGATCGCCCGCGGCGCTGAAGAAGGAGCTGTTCTTGACGGTGACCTTCATGCCGGCGGTGCCGGAGGTCTGCAGCAGCACCGCGTCGTTGGTCGGCGTGGCACCCGAGAGACCGAGCTCAACCTGGTCGAGTACCAGCCGGTCGAGGGTCCCGGTGCCGTTGCTGACCCGCAGGTTGTTGCCGGCCCCGCCCTGGATGAGCGTCCGGGTGATCGACGCCGACCCCGTCAGTCCGTCGAAGAAGATCGCGGAGTCGTAGTAGGGACCGGCCGGGGTGGTGCCGTTGGCACCGTCGACCACGCTGTCGGCCATCGTGAAGCCGACCACCCCGGTCCCCCGGATCGCGTAGTTGGCGTGGCCGTGGAGCCACATCCTGGTCAGCGACGGGGCGCGGGTCCGGTTGAGCACGATGCCGGTGCCGGTGGGGGTGGCGCCCGTGTCGTCTCCTCCGGCGGCGTCGGCGATCTCGCCGCCCGAGCACGTCGCACGGGTCGAGGTGGTGCAGCTGCCGCCGTCGCCGGTCACGGTGAGCGAGCCGGCGCCGGCCGTGGTGCCGGTGTCGTCGAGCCGGATCCCGACGGGGGCGCCGGTGGCCGAGATGCTCTGGAAGGTCACGCCTGCGGTGGCGATGGCGGTGCCGGACACGTCCAGCGCGGTGCCGGTCGTCGTGGCGATGCGGTTGCCGCTGCCGGTGACGGCGATCGAGCCGCCATCTACGGCGCGCAGCCCCGCACCGCTGGTCGCGCGGATGACGAGCCCGCCACCGGTGAACGAGAGGGTGTGTCCGCTGCTGGCCTGCATCGTGACCGCAGGCTCGGCACCGGTGTCGAGCTGCTTGGCGGCGCCGGAGAACGTCGTCGAGCCGCCGGTGTTGCCGGAGACCGCGATGCCGCCGCCGGCGTCGGCAGCGTCGGTGACGGAGCCGCTGAAGGTCACGGCGCCGCCGCTGCGCCCGGTGATCTCGACCGCTCTGCCGTCGCCGTCGTCGATCGATCCGGCGTACGTGACGTCGCCCGAGCCGCCGTCGAGGTCGAACGCGACCCCGGCCGCTCCGCTGACGGCGCTGGTGGCCGCGGCGCTGAAGACACCGGTGCCGAGTCCGGAGAGGCCGATCCCGGCGGTGGCGCTGCCGGTCGAGCGGACCCGGTCGAAGTGCAGCACCGCGCCGCCGGTGCCGATCACCGCGACCGCGGGCCCACCGGTCGCGTCCACGTCGGCGGTGGCGGCGGCGGGCACCTGCACGGTGCCCGCGTTGCTGAGCGCGAAGGCGGCTGCCGCTCCTCCGGTGGTGGTCAGGTCGAGGCCGGCGAAGGTCGTCGTACCGGTCGCGTTCGTCATCGTGACGGCACCCGAGGATGAGCCGGTGACCGTGATCGCGTCGAAGACCGACCCGCTCCCGAGTGCGGTGCCACTCACCTCCAGGGCCTTGGCGCCCTTCGTGACCAGCCGGATCGTGCCGGCGTCGGCGAACGTCACCGTGCCGGCGTTGACCAGCCGGATCCCGACTGCGGTGGCGGGCGGGCTCGTCGCCGCCGAGGTGTCCACGACCAGGTCCGAGACGGCGTACGTGCCGGTGGTGTCGGTGAGTCCGAGCGCGGGCCCCGTGCCGGCGACGCCGGTGTCGATGATCCGGAGGTCGGCGAGCGTGCCGCCGCCGGTGTCGCCGGCGGCACCGGCGACGCCGCCACCGCCCGCTGGGTCGATCTGGAGGCCGCGCACGACGTTGGCGTCGTCGAGCGCGATGACGTCCGCACCGCTGGCGGTCAGCAGCGGCCGCGCCCCGGGCTCGGGCGCGACGAGCGCGACACCCGAGACGGTCAGGCCGGCGGCCTCGCCGAGCAGCCGCTCTCGCGGGTCCATCCGGAAGCCCGTGCCGAGGCCGCTGCTGGTGCCGTCACCGACGTAGACGAAGACGGTGTCGTCGGCCCCGGAGGCCGTCTCGGCCTCGGCGAGGGTGTCGAACGGCGCCGCGGCGGTGCCGTCCCCACCGGCCGGGGCGGTGTTGTCGACGTACCAGACGCAGTCGGCGACCGCGATCTCGACGGTGGCGGTGGTGGTCGCCGGCGGGCTCGCCGCGTCGGAGACCGTGTAGTCGAACGAGTCCGTGCCGGTGCAGCTCGCCGAGCCGGGCGGGTCGTAACGGAAGGTCCCGTCGGCGCGCAGGTCGACCGTGCCGCCCAGGTCGGTGGTGATCGTCGCGGCCGTGATCGCCAGCGGGCCGGGGCCGTCGATGTCGGTGGCGGCCGCCAGCAGGTCGACGGTGACGGCCTTCGCCGGGCTGCCCACCGCGCTGTACGCCGCGGTCGGGGTGTCGACCACCAGCGTGGTGTTGCCGATCGCGGCGCGTGGCCCCGCCAGCGTGACCGTGGGTACGACGGGAGCGTCGTTGACGCAGGTCACCGTGACCTCGACGACGGCGGTGTCCCCGCCGTTCAGCTTGTAGGTGAACTCGTCGGGGTCGGTGCCGGGCGGGTCGTTGCAGTAGTCGGCCTCGGGCGTGTAGGTCAGACCGCTGCCGCCTCCGGTGATCAGCACGGTGCCGTGCGCCGGGCCGCTGACCACCGCGTCGACCCGCTTCGGGCCGCCGTCGATGTCGGTGTCGTTGGCGAGCACGTCGAGCGCCGACGCGGCAGCGTCCTCCTCCACGGTGACCGCGTCGTCGACGGCGACCGGGGCGTCGTCGACGCAGCCGACCGTCACCTCGACGGTGGCGGTCGAGGTGCCCGGCGACAGGGTGTAGGTGAAGCTGTCGGGGCCGCAGTAGTTCACGGCCGGCTCGTAGGTCAGCCCGGTGCCGCCACCCGTGATCACGACCACGCCGTGGTCGGGCTGGGTCACCGCGCCGACCGACATCGGGCCGCCGTCGGAGTCGGTGTCGTTGGCCAGCACGGCCACCGGCGTGGCGGGGGCGTCCTCGGCGACGAGCAGGGTGTCGTCGACCGCCGTCGGCGGGTCGTCGGAGCAGGTGACCGTCACCGCGACGGTGGCGGTCGCACCACCCGGGACGAGCCGGTAGACGAAGGTGTCCGGGGCGGGGCCCGGCCTGGTGTTGCAGTAGCCCTCGGCCGGGCTGTAGGTGCCGGTGCCGTCGTCGTCGAGCAGGAGCGAGCCGTGCGCCGGGCCGCTGACCACCTCCGCGGCGATGGGGCCGCCGTCCACGTCGGTGTCGTTGGCCAGCACGTCCAGCTCGACCGGCGTGTCGACGGTCGTCGTCACGCTGTCGCTCACCGCGACGGGCGGGTCGTCGACACAGGTCACGGTCACGGTGACCGGGACGGTGGTGTTGCCCGGCCAGAGCGTGTAGGTGAAGCTGTCGGAGCCGCAGTAGTCGGCCGCCGGTCGGTAGGAGATCGTGCCCGCGATGAGGTCGAGCTGGCCGTGGCTCGCGCCGGTGGCGCCGGTCGTCGCCATCGGGCCGTCGTCGACGTCGGTGTCGTTGGCGAGCACGGGCACCACGGTCCAGCCGGAGTCCTCCGCGATCTCGAGGGTGTCGGCCACCCCGACGGGCGCGTCGTCGACGCAGGCCACCTCCACCGCTACGGTCGCGGTCGAGCCGCCGGGGGACAGCGTGTAGGTGAAGCTGTCGGGGCCGCACGCGTCGGCGTCCGGCTCGTACGTCGCGTCCGCGCCACCACCGATGATCGCGACGGTGCCCGCCGCCGGCTGGGTCACCGAGTCGATCGACATCGGCCCGCCGTCGACGTCGGTGTCGTTGGCGAGCGGGTCGGCGGCTGTCGCCGGGTCGTCCTCGGTCAGCTCGAGGGTGTCGGCCACGGCGACCGGGGCGTCGTCGACGCAGTCCACGCTCACCGAGACCGTGGCGGTCGGTCCGTCGACGACCGTGTAGGTGAACGTGTCCACCGGCGGGCTGCAGAAGTTCGCCGCCGGCCGGTAGGTGAGTGCGGAGCCGCCGCCGGTGACGACCACGGTGCCGTGGGCGGGCTGGGTGACCGAGTCGATCTCGACCGGGTCGCCGTCCGGGTCGGTGTCGTTGGCGAGGACGTCGATCGTGGTCGCCGGCGCGTCCTCGTCCACCGTCGCGGAGTCGTCGCGGACGACGGTCGGGTCGGGCAGGCACCGGAGGTCGACGTCGACCCGGGCCGAGTCGCTGCCCCCGCGCCCGTCGGAGACCGTGTAGCGGAAGCCGGCCGAGCCGGTGCCGCAGCGGTCGGGCTCGGGGCGGAACACGATCTCGGCAGCGGCGATCTCGACGGTACCGCCGGACGCCTGGTCGACGGCGACCACGGTGAGCGGGTCGCCGTCGGGGTCGGTGTCGTTGGCGGTGGGACCGCCGGTGCCGGTCGTCGGCAGCCGCAGGTCGACGTCCTCGTCGGTGGCGTAGGCGTCGCCGACCGCCGTGGGCGCCCGGTTCTCCGCGACATCGGTCACCTCGACGGTGAGGGACGCCGCGAGGCTCAGCCCACCGCGGTCGGTCGCCTGCACCCGCACCGACAGACGCGGCGCGGCCTCGAAGTCGAAGGGCCGGGCCGTCAGCAGGCGGTCGCCGTCGAGCACGAACGCCGCGTTGTCGTCGGCGCCGGCCCCCGGGACCAGGGTGAACTCGTGCGCGTCGCCGCTGTCGGGGTCGACGGCCTGCAGGCGGCCGACCTCGGTGCCGGCGGGCTGGTTCTCCGCGACCCGGGCGGGCACCAGCCGCAGCTGCGTCGGGGCCCGGTTGCCAGGGGCCGTCTGGCAGCGTCCCTGCACCTGGGCTCCGGAGTCCGCCACCACGACGTCCTCGCCGCGGCCGCAGGAGATCCGGTCACCGGCGCCGTCGTCGCCGCGCGCGATCAGGCGGTCGCTACCCGGTCCGCCGAACAGGCGGTCGACGCCGGGCCCGCCGTCGAGCCGGTCCCGGCCCCGGTAGCCGCGCAGCTCGTCGTCCCCGGCCTCGCCGTACAGCCGGTCGTCGCCGACGTAGCCGCGCAGCACGTCGTCCCCGGCGCCGCCGTACAGCCGGTCGGCGCCGCGGCCGCCCTGGAGGAGGTCGTCGCCGTCGCCGCCGCGCAGCACGTCGTCACCGCCACCACCGCGCAGCACGTCGTCACCGCCGCCGCCGATCAGCACGTCGTCGCCGCCCCAGCCGCAGATGACGTCGCGGCCGGGGCCGCCACGCAGCACGTCGGGACCCGGCGTGCCGTTGATCGTGCAGGCCGTCCGGCCGGCGGCCGGTGCGGCGGTCGCCGGCACCGGCGGCAGCAGCGCCGTCGTCAGTGCGGCGAGCACGCCGATCAGGAGAGGCGAGAACGCCCGGACTCGACGCGCACTCAATTGCTTCACCGCTTCTAGACGCCCCACACACGGGCGACAGAGCCCGCGATCCCCACTGCGAGCGGCATTCTGCCAGTGGCCGCGACCGCGGGACGGATCGAGCCCGGAAGCGCTCGGGTCCGGTCTAGACCGGACCGTCGGAACGACCTCAGCCGACGCGTCGGGCGACCAGCACGGCGTCGGTGACCGCATGGGTCTCCTCGTGCCGGGCCTCGGTGCGCTCGCGAGCCTCGACCCGGATCTCGAACCGGTCCGGGTCGAGTGCCGGGACGAGCTCGTCGGCGCTGAACAGGACACCGGGCACCGACCACCGCAGCCCCGTGTGGCTGTCGTCGGGGTGGTGGCCGACCACGAGCAGGGTGCCCCCGGGAGCGACGGCGTCGGCCATCCGGCGAGTGGCGTCGACCATGCCCTGGTCGAGCAGGTGCAGGAAGTGCGAGGTCACCAGGTCCCACTGCTCGCCGGCGGGCGTCCAGGTGCGCAGGTCGGCCTGCCGCCAGGTGATGCGGTCGGCGACGCCGCGCTCGGCGGCATGCTCGGCGGCCTTCGCGAGCCCGGCGGCGGAGAAGTCGACACCGGTGACCTGCCAGCCCCGCTCGGCGAGCCAGATCGCGTCACCGCCCTCGCCGCAGCCCAGGTCGACGGCCCGCCCGACCGGCAGCTCGCCCGCCTCGGCCACCAGGACGGCGTTCGGCCGGCCGCTCCACGTGCGCTCGGGCCCGGCGTACCGCTCGTCCCAGGACGGCTGCTCGAAGTGCTCGCGGGTGATCTCCTCGTGGCTCATGCCCCCAGTATGGGTCGCGCCGCCCATAGGGCAGGCTGGTCCGGTGACACCTGCTGACGGCGATCGCCTCGCCACCTGGCTCGAGGACCTCGGCCTCGCCGCGCATCTGGGCGAGGCCGGGCTGCCGACCTTCACCCGCGACCCCTCCGGGCTCGCGGTGTGGACCGAGCCCGACCGGCTCGACGAGCTCGACCGACTCCTGCACAGCGTGGGCTCCGAGCCCGAGCACGCCGTCCCCGTCGGACTGGTCGTGCTCGCCCGCCAGGCCCGGCTGCGCACCGAGCTGCTCGCGAGCCCGTGGTTCACCTACGACACCCTCGCCGAGGTGCGCGGCGCGTCGGTCGACGCGACCCGGTACGCCGTCCACAAGGCCGCCCAAACCCACCGGCTGCTCGTCGTACCGGTGGAGGAGCGCACGATCGTCCCGGCCTTCCAGCTGCTGCCGGACGGCGAGCTGCGACCCGACCTGGCCCCGGTGCTCGAGCCCCTGCTCGCCGCCCGGATGGACCCCTGGCGCGCCTGGGCCTGGCTCACCCAGCCCGCCGCACTCACCCTCGGACAGGCCCCCGAACGCGCCGTCACCGACCCCGACCTCACCGACCTCGTCCTCCACGCCGCCGTCCGCCTCGCCGAAACGTTGAGTCGGGATTCAACCTCGAGGCAGGATCGCTAGCGTACGGGCCCAGGGGTCGGAGTCCGGGTCGATGACGGTGAGGTGATCGCCTTCGACCTCGATCAGGTGGGCGGGGGCGCCGGCGGCGCGGGCGGCCGCGACGTAGGCGCGGGACTGCGAGATCGGCACGATGTCGTCGGCGGTGGCGTGCACGCACCAGAGCGGTACGCCGAGCGGGACGCACCGGATCGGGTCGACGTCGTCGTCCGAGGCCCCGGGCGGGTGGCCGAGGAAGCGCCCGACCGCGCCGTCGCCGAGGCCGTCGTCGTACGCCGCGCGCAGGTCGAGGACGCCCGCCTGGGAGACGACCTGCGTGAGTCCGCCGTGCCCGGCGGCCCAGGTCGCGAGGTGGCCGCCGGCGGAGTGTCCGATCCCGACGACCGGGCCCGGCAGGTCGGGACGCGCCCGGATCGCGGCGCGCACGTCGTGCAGGGTGTCGCCCGCACCGGTGCCGCGGCGGTACTCCACGACCCAGGTCGCCCAGCCGCGCGCGAGCAGCGAGGGCACCAGCGGCAGGGCGTACTCGATGCCGTAGTCGGGCTTCCAGAAGCCACCGTGCACGAGCACGGCCACCCCGACCGGACTCCGGTCGGGCACCGAGAGCATCCCGAACTGCGACGGGTGGTCGCCGTACGGGACGCGCCTCACGAGAGCGCGGCCGGCAGGGTCGCGGTCCAGGCGGCGCGCAGCTCGTCGAGCGGGACGTCGAAGACGCCGTCGACCACGAGCGCGTCGCCGCCGGTGACGCCGAGCGCGGCGATCGGCACGCCGTGCTCCTCGGCCAGCTCGACGAGCCGCTCCGCGGCGCCGTCGGGGACGGTGACGACCGCCCGAGCGGTCGACTCGCTGAAGAGGCCGACGAACGCGTCGCCCGGCACGGTCACCGAGACGCCGACGCCGTGGCGCATTGCCGCCTCGGCGAGCGCCTGGGCGAGGCCGCCGTCGGAGAGGTCGTGAGCCGAGGTCAGCAGTCCGACGCCGGCGTGCAGCAGCCGGGCCAGCGCGCGCTCGGCCTCGAGGTCGACCGCGGGCGGCAGGCCACCGAGGTGGCCGTGCACGACGTGCGCCCACTCCGAGCCGGAGAGCTCCTCGCGGGTCTCGCCGAGCAGGAACACCCGCTCGCCACCGGCCGACCAGGCCGACGGCGTACGCCGCGTGACGTCGTCGACCACGCCGAGCACCGCCACCACGGGCGTGGGCAGGATCGCGGTCTCGCCGGTCTGGTTGTAGAGGCTGACGTTGCCGCCGGTGACCGGGATGCCGAGCTCGGCACAGGCGTCCTTGAGACCGCGGCAGGCCTCGGCGAACTGCCACATCACCGCCGGGTCCTCGGGCGAGCCGAAGTTGAGGCAGTCGGAGATCGCCAGCGGCACCGCGCCGCCGGTCGCGACGTTGCGGTAGCTCTCGGCGAGGGCGAGCTGCGCACCGGCGTACGGGTCGAGCTTGGCGAAGCGGCCGTTGCAGTCGGTGGAGACCGCGACGCCGAGGTTGGTCTCCTCGTCGACGCGGATCATGCCGCTGTCGCTGGGCTGGGCGAGCACGGTGTTGCCGCGGACGTAGCGGTCGTACTGGTCGGTGATCCACGACTTGTCGCAGAGGTTGGGGCTCGCGACCAGCGTCAGCAGCGTCTTGCGCAGGTCGTCGCCCGACGTCGGCCGCGGCAGCGCCTCGGCCGCGTCGGCCTGCAGGTCGTCCTGCCAGTCGGGGCGGGCGAAGGGACGGTGGTACGTCGGGCCGTCGTGCGCGACCGACCGCGGCGGTACGTCGACGACGCGCTCGCCGTGCCAGTCGATCTGCAGCCGGCCGGTCTCGGTGACCTCACCGATCACGACGGCCTCGACGTCCCACTTCGCGCAGATCTCCAGGAACGCGTCGACATCGGCTGGCTCGACGACCGCCATCATCCGCTCCTGCGACTCGCTCATCAGGATCTCCTCCGGAGCGAGCGTCGAGTCGCGCAGCGGCACCCGGTCGAGCTCGACGTGCATGCCGCCGTCGCCGGCGGACGCGAGCTCGGAGGTGGCGCAGGACAGGCCCGCGCCGCCGAGGTCCTGGATGCCGGCGACCAGGCCCGCGGCGAAGATCTCGAGCGTGCACTCGATGAGCAGCTTCTCCATGAAGGGGTCGCCGACCTGCACGCTGGGCCGCTTGGCGGGGCCGTCGGCGTCAAACGTCTCGGAGGCGAGCACCGAGACGCCGCCGATGCCGTCACCGCCGGTGCGCGCGCCGTAGAGGATCACCTGGTTGCCGACGCCGGACGCCTTGGCGAGGTGCAGGTCCTCGTGCCGCAGGACGCCGACGCAGAGTGCGTTGACGAGCGGGTTGCCGAGGTAGCTCTCGTCGAAGACCGCCTCGCCGCCGATGTTGGGCAGGCCCAGGCAGTTGCCGTAGCCGCCGACGCCCGCGACGATCCCGGGCAGCACCCGGTGGGTGTCGTCGGCGTCGAGCGGGCCGAAGCGCAGCGGGTCCATCACCGCGACCGGGCGGGCACCCATCGCGAGGATGTCGCGGACGATGCCGCCCACGCCGGTCGCCGCGCCCTGGTAGGGCTCGACGTACGACGGGTGGTTGTGCGACTCGACCTTGAAGGTCACCGCGTAGCCCTGGCCGATGTCGATGACGCCGGCGTTCTCCCCGATGCCGGCCAGCATCTTGCCGACCGGGGTCTCCTGGCTGAGCTCGGAGAACTGCTTGAGGTGCACCTTGGAGCTCTTGTAGGAGCAGTGCTCGCTCCACATCACGGAGTACATCGCGAGCTCGGAGCTGGTGGGGCGACGACCGAGGATCTCGCGGATCCGCTGGTACTCGTCGGCCTTGAGGCCGAGGTCGGCCCACGGCTGCTCGCGGTGGGGGTCTTCGGTGGCGACGGCGACGGTGTCGAGCACGCGGCCAATCTACCGGCGAGCCGGACGCGCACCGGCACCGCACCGGCCCGGGTGCTCCCCCATGCTTGGTAACTCGTCCGCCGGCGCCGCACCTGGCGGCGGCGCGCGCCTAGCGTGCGAGCAGTCCGGGAGCCCCGGGCACCTGCCCGGGGCCGGAGGAACGGGGCGAGCCCATGGGTGCTGACGGACGACGGACGGCTCGGACGCAGCGGTCGCGAAGTGGGCTGGTCGCGCTGGCCGCGGTGCTGGTGGCCGCCGGGCTGAGCGTGGTGCTGCCGACGCCGGCGGCGGTGGCCGCACCCTGCGACACCCCGGTCGCGAGCCCGGTCGCCTGCGAGAACACCAGGCCGGGCAACCCCGAGAGCGAGTGGGGCATCACCGGGGCCGGCAGCGCCTCCATCCAGGGCTTCGCGACCCAGATGAGCGTCAACGTCGGCGAGACCCAGGGCTTCAAGATCGACACCGCCGCCACGTCGTACCGCCTCGACATCTACCGGATGGGCTACTACGGCGGCCTCGGCGCCCGGTTCATCACCAGCGTGAGCCCGACCAGCATCAACACCAACCAGCCGAACTGCGTCACCGCGCCCGCCACCGGGCTCGTCGACTGCGGCAACTGGACCCAGAACGCGTCGTGGACCGTGCCCGCCACCGCCGTCTCGGGCATCTACTTCGCCAAGCTGGTGCGCACCGACGGCCCGGCCGGCTCCAGCCACGTCTTCTTCGTGGTCCGCGACGACGGCTCCGGGTCCGACCTGCTCGTCCAGACCTCCGACACGACCTGGCAGGCCTACAACGCCTACGGCGGCAACAGCCTCTACACCGGCTCGCCGGCCGGGCGCGCCTACAAGGTCAGCTACAACCGCCCGTTCACGACCCGCGACAACGCCCCGGAGGACTTCGTCTTCAACGCGGAGTACCCGATGGTGCGCTGGCTGGAGTCCAACGGATACGACGTCAGCTACTCCTCCGGGGCCGACACCGACCGCCGCGGCGCGGAGCTGCTCGAGCACGAGGCGTTCCTGTCCGTCGGGCACGACGAGTACTGGTCGGGCCAGCAGCGGGCGAACGTCGAGGCGGCGCGCGCCGCGGGCGTGAACCTGGCCTTCTTCAGTGGCAACGAGATCTTCTGGAAGACGCGCTGGGAGAACAGCATCGACGGCGCCGGCACGCCGTACCGGACGCTGGTCACCTACAAGGAGACCCACGCCGACGCGCGGCTCGACCCGCAGGACCCGCCGACCTGGACCGGCACCTGGCGCGATCCGCGGTTCAGCCCGCCGGCCGACGGCGGCCGCCCCGAGAACGCCCTGAGCGGCACGATCTTCACCTCCAACTGCTGCGCGATCAACATGGTCGTCGGGTCGGCCGACGGGAAGATGCGGTTCTGGCGCAACACCCGCGTCGCCACGCTCGGCACCAACCAGACCACGACGGTCGGCAGCAACGTCATCGGCTACGAGTGGGACGAGGACGCCGACAACGGCGCCCGGCCGGCGGGACTCTTCCGGCTGTCCCAGACGACGGGCAACGCCCAGGTCCTGCAGGACTGGGGCACCAACTACGCCGACGGCACCGCGACCCACGCGATGACCATGTACCGCGCGCCGAGCGGGGCGCTGGTGTTCGGCGCGGGCACGATCCAGTGGTCGTGGGCGCTCGACGCGAACCACGACCGCGGCTCGGCCGCGGCCGACACGGCGGCCCGCCAGGCGACGGTCAACCTGCTCGCCGACATGGGCGTGCAGCCGACCACGCTCCAGGGCGGCCTGACCGCAGCCACGGCGTCCACCGACACGAACGCGCCGACCTCCGCGATCACCGCACCCGCCGACAACGCGACCGTGCCCGTGGGCAGCCCGGTCACGGTCAGCGGCACCGCCGCCGACACCGGGGGCGGCCGGGTCGGCGGCGTCGAGGTGACCACCGACGGCGGCACGACGTGGCACCGCGCCACCGGCCGCGAGACGTGGACCTACACGTTCACGCCGAACAACGACGCGACCCTGCGGATCCGCAGCCGGGCGACGGACGACTCCGGCAACATCGAGACGCCGCAGCCCGGCATCACGGTCACGGCCGGTGCCGGTTCCGGCGGCGGCTCGGGCGGCTGCCCCTGCACGATCTGGCCGTCCTCGGCCGTGCCTCAGAAGACCGACCCGGACACCAGCTCCGTGGAGCTCGGGGTGAAGTTCCAGCCCGCGCAGAACGGCTTCATCACGGGCATCCGCTACTACAAGCCGACCCAGGCGACCGGCACGCACGTCGGCACGCTGTGGACCGGCACCGGCACGAAGCTGGCGACCGCGACCTTCACCAACGAGAGCGCGAGCGGTTGGCAGCAGGCGAGCTTCCCGAGCCCGGTGGCGGTAACGGCGAACACGACGTACGTCGCGTCGTACTTCGCGCCGTCCCGCTACGCCGTGAGCTCGGCGTACTTCACCTCGGCCTTCACGCGGGGCCCGTTGACCGCGCTGCGCGACGGGGCCTCCGGCGGCAACGGCGTCTACCGCTACGGCAGCACCGCGGGGTCGTTCCCGACGGGCACCTACAACAGCGAGAACTACTGGGTCGACGTCGTCTTCGACAACGGCCCCGACACCACCAAGCCCACCGTGACCGGCCGCACCCCCGCCAACGGCGCCACCGGCGTCGCCGTGGGCGTGGCCCCCACCGCGACCTTCAGCGAGCCGGTGACCAGCGGCTCGATCGGCTTCACGCTGCGCAACGCCGCCGGCACCCAGATCACCGCCACCACCGCCTACAACGCCGGCACCCAGACCGCGACCCTCACCCCCAACGCCGCCCTCCAGCCGTCGACCACGTACACCGCCACCCTCACCGGCGCCACCGACGCGGCCGGCAACACCATGGACCCCACCTCCTGGAGCTTCACCACGGCCGCCGCCGACACCACCAAGCCCACCGTGACCGGCCGCACCCCCGCCAACGGCGCCACCGGCGTCCCCACCTCCGTCGGCCCCACCGCGACCTTCAGCGAGCCCGTCACCAGCGGCTCCATCAACTTCGTGCTGCGCAACCCCGCCGGCACCCAGATCACCGCCACCACCGCCTACAACGCCGGCACCCAGACCGCGACCCTCACCCCGAGCGCGGGCCTGCAGCCGTCGACGACCTACACCGCCACCCTCACCGGCGCCACCGACACCGCCGGCAACACCATGGACCCCACCAGCTGGAGCTTCACCACCGCCGCCACCTCGAGCGCCTGCCCCTGCACGATCTGGCCCGCGACGGCGACGCCGGCGGCGACGGACCCCGACACGGCGTCGGTCGAGCTCGGGGTCCGGTTCCGCACCAGCCAGGCCGGCTACATCACCGGCATCCGCTACTACAAGCCGACCCAGACCAGCGGCACGCACGTCGGCACGCTGTGGACCGGCACCGGCACGAAGCTGGCCACCGTGACATTCGCCGGCGAGACCGCCAGCGGCTGGCAGCAGGCCACCTTCGCCAGCCCCGTGGCCGTGCAGGCGGGCACGACGTACGTCGCGTCGTACTTCACCCCGTCGAGGTACGCCGTCTCCTCCGGCTACTTCAGCTCGGCCACGACCCGGGGCCCGCTGACGGCCCTGGCCAACGGCACCGACGGCGGCAACGGGCTCTACCGCTACACCGGAACGGCCGGGGTCTTCCCCAACAACACCTATAACAACGAGAACTACTGGGTCGACGTGGTCTTCCAGGAGACCGCGGCGGACACGACCGCTCCGAACCTGATCGACCGGTCGCCCGCACCCGGGTCGACCGGCGCCCCGACCAACGCGGTGGTGTCCGCGACGTACGGCGAGCCACTGCAGGCCGGCACCGGCACCGTCGAGGTCCGCAACCCGGCCGGCACCCTCGTCAGCGGCACCACGACGCTGGACTCGGGCGGCATGCGCCTGGTCTTCCAGCCCGCGCTGGCACTGGCGTCGTCGACGACCTACTCGGTGCAGGTCAGCGGGGCCGGCGACGCGGCCGGCAACGTCGCCCCGCAGACGACCTGGTCCTTCCAGACCGCCGCGCCCGCGCCGCCCGCACCCGACCAGGGCCCGGGCGGCCCGATCGCCGTCGTGACCAGCGCCGGCAACCCCGTCTCGACCTACCTCGCCGAGATCATGCGGGCCGAGGGGCTCAACGAGTTCGCCACGGTCGGCCCGGCCGCGCTCACGGCGAGCGGCCTCGCGTCGTACGGCGCGCTCATCGTCGGCGAGGTGCCCGTGACCGACGCCCAGGTGGCGGCGGTGACCGACTGGGTGACGGCCGGCGGCGACCTCGTGCTGATGCGCCCGGACAGCCGCTTCCTCGGGCTCGCCGGCCTGACGGCCCAGTCCGGGACCGTCGCCGACGGCTACCTGGCCGTCGACCCGGCGACCGCACCCGGCGCCGGCATCACCAGCGAGACCATGCAGTTCCACGGTCCGGCCAACCGCTACGCCCTCGCCGGGGCGACCGCGGTCGCCGCGCTCTACTCGTCGGCGACGGCGTCGACGGGCCTGCCCGCCGTGGCCTGGCGGAGCGTCGGCCCCAACGGCGGCCAGGTCGCCACCTTCGCCTACGACCTCGCGCGGTCCGTCGTCCAGACCCACCAGGGCAACCCGGCCTGGGCCGGGCAGGAGCGCGACGGCCAGGCGCCGATCCGCTCGGACGACCTCTACTTCGGCGGCAGCGGCACGTCCGACTGGGTGAACCTCGACAAGGTGCAGATCCCCCAGGCCGACGAGCAGCAGCGGCTGCTGGCCAACCTGCTCACGGTGATGCGCCGCGACCGGATGCCGCTGCCCCGCTTCTGGTACTTCCCCGACCGGCACAAGGCGGTCGTGGTCGCCACCGGCGACGACCACGGCACCGGCGGCACCGCCGGTCGCTTCGACGCCTACCTCGCCGCCAGCCCGGCCGGCTGCTCGGTGGCCGCGTGGACGTGCCCACGGTTCACGTCGTACGTCTACACGTCGACGCCGCTGAGCAACGCCCAGGCGACGACGTACCAGGGCCAGGGCTTCGAGGTCGGGTTGCACCACACGACCGACTGCAACGACTTCACCTCCCTCGCCAACCTGCAGAGCGGCTACAGCTCGCAGCTGAGTGCCTGGCGGTCGAAGTACGGCGGGGTCCTCGCACCGGCGACGACCCGCACCCACTGCATCGTCTTCAGCGACTGGAGCTCGCAGCCGAAGGCCGAGCTCGCCAACGGCATCCGCCTCGACACGAACTACTACTTCTGGCCGGGCAGCTGGGTGCAGGACCGGCCCGGCTTCATGAACGGCTCGGGTATCCCGATGCGGTTCACCGACACCGACGGATCGATGGTCGACGTCTACCAGACGCAGACCTTCATGACCGACGAGTCGGAGCAGAGCTTCCCGTTCACCCCGAACACGCTGCTCGACCGGGCCCTGGGCGCACCGGGCTACTACGGCGCGTTCACGGCCAACATGCACACCGACGCGGCGACGACGTTCGAGAGCTCGCAGCTACTCGCGTCGGCGCAGGCCCGCGGCGTGCCGGTGATCTCCGCCCGGCAGCTGCTCACCTGGACCGACGGGCGCAACGGGTCGTCGTTCGCCGACCTGGCATGGTCGGGCTCGACGCTGTCGTTCTCCATCCGGGTCGGCAGCGGAGCCTCCCGACTGACGGCGATGCTGCCGACCTCGGGACCCGGCGGGACGACGCTCAGCGGCCTGACGCGCGACGGCGCCGCCGTCCCCGTCACGCCGATGACCGTGAAGGGCCAGGAGTACGCCACGTTCGCGGCGTCGGCCGGATCGTGGTCGGCCTCGTACGCCGCCGGCGGCTCCGCGAGCCCCGCGGCGGCCCGGGTCGCGTCGACCACCGCCGACGGCACCACCGTCGCCTGGCGCACCGGCACCCCGGCGACGTCGACGGTGCGGTACGGCACCAGCGCCGGGTCGCTGGACCGGGTCGCGTCGACCGCCGATCGGACCACTCGCCACCGGCTGACGATCCCGGGCCTCGTGGCCGGGCGCACCTACCACTACCGCGTGGTGTCGCGGGCCCCGGACGGGCGGACCCGGGTCTGGCCGCGGGCGGGGCTGCCCCCGGCGACCTTCCGGACGGCGGCGCTCGACCGGCGCGCGCCGACGCCGTCGCGCGTGCGCGCGCTGTCGCTGCCGGACGGCACGGCGCGGGTGACCTGGTCGACCCGCACACCCGCCGCCTCCGTCGTGCGCTTCACCCAGCCCTCGACGCTGCGCGTGCGGTCCCGAGTCGACGACCGGCTGGTGCGGCGCCACGAGGTCGTGCTGACCGGGCTCCGGCCGAGGAGCACCTACTGGCTCACCGTCGGGAGCACCGATGCCCGCGGCCGGAGCGCGTCGAGCCGCCCGGTGGCGCTGCGCACCCGCGGCCCGGGGGTCGCCCTGCAGACGGCCCTCGACTTCCGGACCGGGCGGGTCGCCGGCGACCTGCGGATCGGCGACGCCGGGTTCGGACGGCTGGTGCTCCCGGCCGGCGGGTCGGGCACGTTCTCGTCGGCGGTACAGGACGCCCGCGCCAAGGTCCACTGGACCTCGGCGGTCGTCCAGCGTTCGGGTGCCGCCCGGCTGGTGCTGAGCGTGCGGACCGGCGACCGGCCGCGGCCCGACCACACCTGGTCGGCATGGCGCCGCGTACGGGCGAGCGAGCTGGACCGTCCCGGTCGCTACCTGCAGCTGCGACTGCGGCTGACCGCACCGGCCGGGGCGCGGGCCTCGGTCAGCGCCGTGGGGTTCGCGCACGACGGCGCGGCCCCCGCCCCGATCGGCGAGGTGTCGTAGGGCTCTCCGGGGCGGGCTACCTCAGCAGGCCGTCCGCGACGACCTCCAGCATCGGGCGTACGGCGGGGGCGTCCAGGTCGCCCTGGTCGGCGACCGTCGCGATCCCGCCGACCAGCCGGCAGACCTGGAGCGTCTCGATGTCCTCGCGCAGGGCGCCGCCCTGGCGCAGCCGGTCGATCACCCGCTGGTTCGCCTCGGCGAGCACCTGGCACTTGGTGATGATCGGGGAGTCGGGATCGCCCATCGCCGAGGTGATCTTGGCGGGGCCGCCCTTGTGCTGGCTGATCAGCGCGACGTACTCCTGGAACCAGTCGAGCAGCAGCTCGCGGTCCGGGCCCTCGTGGGCGAGCGCCTTGTCGGCGGCCTCGGTCACCCGGTCGACCCACGACTGCATAATCGCGTCGAGCAGGTTCTCCCGCTGGGGGAAGTGCCGGTAGAGCGTGCCCGGGCCGACGCCCGCGCGCTTCGCGACCTCGTCGAGGGAGGCGTCGTACCCCTGCTCGCGGAAGACCTCGCGCGCCACCTCGACGATGCGGTCGTAGTTGCGCTTCGCGTCGGCACGCACGGAAATCTCACCCAGACCCTTGCTAAACGGAGACTATCTCCGTATCGTCGTTCGGGAAGCGGAGCCACCCTCCGGATCTACTGTACCTCGGCCCATCCGGCCAGAACAGGACCACCACCCATGTCCTCTCGCCCCACCCTGCCCACCGAGCTCCCGCCGAACGCCGGCCGGGCCGCCACCGGGATCGCGATCGTCCTGGTCGCCCAGCTGATGATCGTGCTCGACGCGACGGTCGTGAACGTCGCCCTGCCCCGCATCGACGCCGACCTGGGCTTCGACCCGGCGTCCCTCTCGTGGGTCCTCAACGCCTACACCCTCACCTTCGGCGGGCTGCTGCTCCTCGGCGGCCGGCTCGGCGACGTCCTCGGCCGGCTCAAGGTCTTCGAGGTCGGCCTGGCCGTCTTCACCCTGGCCTCCGCGCTGGGCGGTCTCGCCCAGACCCCGGGCCAACTGGTCGCCGCCCGCGCCTTCCAGGGCGTGGGCGCCGCGCTGGCCGCACCGAGCGTGCTCGCCCTGCTCACCACCAGCGCCCCCGACGAGGCCGCGCGGCACCGCGCCTTCGCGCTGTTCGGCGCCGTCTCCTCCGGTGGCGCCTCCCTCGGCCTGCTGCTCGGCGGCGTGCTGACCGACGTCGGCTCGTGGCGATGGACGCTGTTCATCAACGTGCCGATCGGCATCGCCGTCCTGCTGATCGCGCCGCGCTTCGTCGACGAGACCCAGCGGCGCCCCGGCCGCTTCGACGTCGTCGGCGCGGTGACGGCGACCTTCGGCGCGGTGTCCCTGGTCTGGGCCCTGATCGGCACGCCGGAGCACGGCTGGCTCTCGGCCCGCACGATCGGCGGCTTCGCGCTCGGCCTGGCCCTGCTCGCCGTGCTCGCCGGCACCGAGCGCCGCGTGGCGCACCCGATGATCCGGCCGCACCTGCTGCGCAGCCGGAGCCGGCTCGGCGCACTGGCGGTGATGGCGCTGGTGGTCGGCGGCCAGTTCTCCATGTTCTTCCTGGTCGTCCAGTACCTGCAGACCGTGCTCGGACTCGGCCCCCTGGCCTCGGGCTTCGCCTTCCTGCCGCTGACCCTGGGCATCTTCGCGGTCTCGCGGGTCACCCCCGCACTGCTGGCTCGGTTCGGCCCGCGCACCCTGATGGTGGCCGGCACCGCCGGACTGACCGTCAGCTTCGCGCTGCTGAGCTCGGTCGGCACCGGCGACACCTACACCGGCGCCGTGCTGGTGCCGATGCTGCTCAACGGCGTCAGCGCCGGACTGGTGTTCATGCCGGTCACCGTGCTCGTCCTCGGCGGCGTCGAGCCCGAGCACGCGGGCGCCGCCTCGGGCCTGCTGCAGACCACGCAGCAGCTCGGCGGTGCCGTCGGTGTCGCGGCGATCGTGTCGGTGTACGCCGCGGGCGCGGTGCCCGGGCGGTTCGTGCCCGGCCTCCAGGCGGCCTTCCTCACCTCGGCGTCCTTCGCGGCGCTCGCCCTGCTGGTGTCCCTGGTCGTGGTGCGCACCCGACGGGGCCCCGCCCCGGCCGCTGCCCCCGCCCCGGAGCCCGCCCCGGAGCCCGCCCCGGAGCCGGAGGTCGAGGTGGCGGTTGCCGACGCTGCCTGAGCGCGACAATTACAGCGTTGTAGTTACCCAGGAGGCCTGTTACTCGTGTGATTCGTGAGGTTATGGTGACGTGGCCTCGCCGCGAGGCACCGCCGTCCTTCCCCTGGCTTTCTCTGGAGCAACCTCATGCCTCGCCCGGCCCGCACCGTCGCCCGCCGTACCTCTCGCCTCCGTGCCGCCGCGCTGGCGGGCGTGCTGGCCGCCAGCACGCTCGCCGTCGTCGCGGGCTCCGGCGCCGGATCGACCGCGGCGTCCGGCCCGGTCGTCTCGGCGGCCTCCGCCCCCGGCTCGAGCGCCCCGGCGCGGCAGGCCCGGAAGGCGCAGCGCCAGAACGTCGTGACGCCGGGCAACTTCACCGGCTACGGCTTCGACCAGTGCCACGCGCCCAACCAGGCGACGATGGACACCTGGCTGCAGAGCTCGCCGTTCCTGGCGGTCGGCATCTACATCGACGGGGCGTCGCGGTTCTGCCGCGAGCAGCCCAACCTGACGCCGCAGTGGATCAGCACCCAGCTCGCCAACGGCTGGAAGCTGCTGCCGATCACGCTCGGTCCGCAGGCCTCCTGCCAGCCGCGGTTCCCGCGGTGGGGCAACGACCCGACGATCGACCCGACGCGCGACCCGGCGACCGGCACGTTCGTCAACGCCTACAACCAGGGTGTCGCCCAGGCCACCCAGTCGGTCGGCGTCGCCGGCGGGCTGGGCATCGTGGCGGGCAGCACGCTGTGGTACGACCTCGAGGGCTTCAACATGGCGAACACGCCGTGCCGCGAGTCGGCGCTGTCGTTCCTCAGCGGCTGGAGCACCCAGATCCGTGCCCTCGGCTACGTCTCGGGCGTCTACTCCAGCGCCGGCTCGGGGATCAAGATGCTCGACAACGCGCGGGTCAACCGGCCCGCGGCGTACGCGCTGCCCGACCAGATCTGGATCGCCCGCTGGGACGGCGCCGCCAACACCTCCACGAGCTACATCCGCCCCGACGGCTGGGCGAAGGCCCGGGTGAAGCAGTACCAGGGCGGCCACAACGAGAAGTGGGGCGGCGTCACCATCAACATCGACCGCAACTACCTCGACCTCGGCACCGGCTCGGTCGCCGAGCGGGAGGTCAACTGCGGCGGCGTGCGGCTCGTCTCCCGCGCCTACGCGGCGCTGAAGCCGGCCACCGCGACGTACGTCCCGGCGCGCCGGCAGGTCAAGGCGCTGCAGTGCCTGCTCCAGCAGCGCGGCGTGTACGCCGGCACGATCCACGGCCGCTACGGCAAGGCGACCGTCGCCGCCGTCAACGCCTGGCAGGCCCAGCACGGCCAGAAGGTCCGCCCGGCCTGGACGAAGCGCAGCTGGGTCACCCTGCTCAGCGCCGGGGACACCCCGGTCGTGAAGTTCGGCTCGACCGGCCCGGCGGTCCGCCGTCTGCAGCGCGCCCTCGTCGCCGCCGGCCGGGGCCAGGCCGAGTTCCGCGCCGTGCGCGCCACCGGCGTCTTCGACCCGACCACCGACCGGGCGCTGCGCGCCTGGCAGCGCAAGGTCAAGGTCGAGGTCTCCGGCGTCGCCGGCACCCAGACCTGGACCGCCCTCCAGGCCGGCAAGCGCTGAGCCCCGCCACGGTGGTTGAGGTGCGAAGGCGCCCTGGCGCCTGAGCCTCGAAACCACCGTCTCCGCAGACGGGGCGCTTCATCAAGGGATGACGGTGGACCGACGCCTCCCCAGGTGAGCTCAGCCGGGGAACCGCGACGTCGCCCTCATCCCTTGATGAAACCCCGCCACGCCACTCACCACCGCCCGTGCCGGGTGCGGCGTCAGCTGGCGGGCGGACCGACCAGCAGCGCGACGCCGGTGAGGGCGACGACGGCGATCACGCCGGCGACCGCACCCCGGGCCGGGTTACGCAGCAGCCAGGACACCGGGCGGTCCAGGCCGCCCCGCGGCTCGGAGGCGGTGAGCCGCCAGGCGGTGCCGAGCGCGCCCCGCTTCTCGGCGTACCGGTCGAAGAGCACCGTGAAGAACGGCGGGACGGCGGCGGCCAGGCCGAGCAGGGCGCGACCCGCCGACCAGCGCTGGTCGACGGCGACGACCACCGTGGTCAGGCAGTAGGCGACGAACACCACGCCGTGGGCCATGCCGAAGATCCGGACGCCGAGCTCGGTGGTCTCGGTGACGTACTTGAGGAACATGCCGACGAGCAGCAGCGCCCAGGTGACGGCCTCGGCGATCGCGACCCGCCGGAAGAGGCGGAGCGGACTCATGGTGCTCATGCGAAGGCCGCCTCGACGAGGCCGGTGAAGAAGCCGAGCCCGTCGGTGCCGGCGCCGGTCAGCGACTCGACCGCGTGCTCGGGGTGGGGCATCAGGCCGACGACGTTGCCGCGGTCGTTGGCGATGCCGGCGATGTCGCGCATCGAGCCGTTGGGGTTGACGTCGAGGTAGCGGGCCACGACCCGCCCCTCCCCCTCGAGCCGGTCGAGAGTGTCGGCGTCGGCGACGAAGCCGCCCTCGCCGTTCTTGAGGACGACGGTGATCTCGGCGCCCTCGTCGTACGACGAGGTCCAGGGCGTGCGGTTGTTCTCGATGCGCAGCCGCTGGTCGCGGCAGACGAACTTGCGGTGGTCGTTGCGGATCAGCGCACCCGGCAGCAGGTGGGACTCGCAGAGGATCTGGAAGCCGTTGCAGATGCCGAGCACCGGCATGCCCCGGCCCGCCGCCTCGATCACCTCGGCCATCACCGGGGAGAAGCGGGAGATCGCGCCGCAGCGCAGGTAGTCGCCGTACGAGAAGCCGCCCGGGAGGATCACGGCGTCGACACCGCGCAGGTCGTGGTCGCCGTGCCACAGCGCGACCGCCTCGTGGCCGCCGATGACGACCGCGCGCTGGGCGTCGACGTCGTCGAGGGAGCCGGGGAAGGTGACGACGCCGACCTTCACGCCGTCTCCTCCACCCGGACCACGTAGTTCTCGATCACCGGGTTGGAGAGCAGGGTCTCGGCCATCTTCTCGACCTCGGCGAGCACCGCGTCGTCGACGTCGCCGTCGAACTCGAGCTCGAAGCGCTTGCCCTGGCGGACGTCGGTCACCCCCTGGAACCCCAGCCGGGGCAGGGCGCCGAGGACGGCCTTCCCCTGCGGGTCGAGGATCTCGGGCTTGGGCATCACGTCGACGACTACTCGCGGCACGCCGCCAGTCTACGAGGGCCGCCCCGCGCCGGGCGGCACGGGCTCGGAGCGGGAGGTACGGCGCGGGCAGGACACCGGGAACTCGGGCACACTGGGAGCCATGAGCATGTCGACCGGTGTCCCCGGAGCCAACCCGCTGCGACTCGAGTTCCCGCAGTCGTTGGCGGTGTACGACGACTACGCGGCCGCCCAGAAGACCGTGGACTTCCTCGCCGACAACCAGTTCCCGGTGCAGCACCTGATGATCGTCGGCACCGACCTGAAGCGGGTCGAGCGGATCACCGGACGGCTGACGACCGGCCGGGTGGCCCTCGGCGGCGTGCTGTCCGGCCTCTGGCTCGGGCTCTTCGTCGGCCTGATCTTCTCGTTCTTCGTCGACGAGAACGTGCTGGCGATGATCCTCTCGACCGTCGCCCTCGGCGCGGTCTTCGGCGTCATCTGGGCGCTGCTCGGCTACGCCCTGACCCGCGGGCGGCGGGACTTCTCCTCGATCACCCAGGTCGTCGCGACCCGCTACGAGGTGCTCGTCGAGCACAAGGTCGCCGCCCAGGCGCGAGAGCTGCTCGCCAAGCTGCCGGGGGCGCTGCCGAACCCGTTCGAGTAGACCGCCTGCGGTGGTTTCGAGACGGTTGCTAGCGCAACCTCCTCAACCACCGTGATCCACGTGTCCCGGCGCCTGTCTCGAAACCACCCGGTCCACGCTGGGGATCACGGTGGTTGAGGAAGGCGCCCTAGCGCCTGTCTCGAAACCACCGGCCCCCTACGACAGCTCGCGCTTGAGGATCTTGCCGGTCGAGGTCATCGGGAGCGCGTCGACGAAGGCCACGATCCGCGGGTACTTGTAGGCCGCCATCTGCTCCTTGCTCCAGGCGACCAGCTCGTCCTCGGTGATCTCGGCGCCGGGCGCCTTGATCACGACGGCCTTGATCTCCTCGCCGTGGCTCTCGTCGGGCACGCCGATCACCGCGGCGAGCGAGACCGAGGGGTGGCTCATCAGGACCTCCTCGATCTCGCGCGGGTACACGTTGTAGCCGCCGCGGATGATCATGTCCTTCGAGCGGTCGACGATGTAGTACCAGCCGTCCTCGTCGCGCCGAGCCAGGTCGCCCGAGCGGAACCACCCGTCGTCGATCGCCTCGGCGGTCTCCTCGGGGCGGTCGTGGTAGCCCTTCATGATGTTGTGGCCCTTGATCGCGATCTCGCCGATCTCGTCGGCGCCCTCGACGTCGCGCCACGCCCCGCGCGTCGACGCGGGGTCGATCAGCTTCATCTCGACACCGGGGATCGGCACGCCGATCGAGCCGACCCGCACCGGCTCGCCGTGCTTGGAGAACGACGCCACCGGCGAGGTCTCCGAGAGCCCGTAGCCCTCGAGGATCGTGACGCCGAAACGCTTCTGGAACTCCTTGTGCACCTCGACCGGCAGCGCCGACCCGCCCGCGACGGCGATCCGCAGGTTGTCGGCGAGCTGGGTCACGTCGAGGCCGTCGGCCTGGGCGCTCTCGAGCGCGCCGAGCAGGCCCCAGTACATCGTCGGCACCCCGGCGAAGAAGGTGATCCGCTCCTGCTTCATCAGGTCCAGCGCACCGCGCGCGTCGAAGCGCGGCAGCATCACGATCGTGCCGCCGTACCCGAACGGACCGTTCTGGCAGACCGTCTGGCCGAAGGAGTGGAAGAGCGGCAGCACGCACAGGTAGGTGTCCGGGCGGTCGGCGCTGGCGCCGAAGAGCGCCTCACCCGAGAGCGCGTTGTCGCGCATGTTGCGGTGTCGCAGCTCGGCGCCCTTGGGCTGGCCGGTCGTGCCGGAGGTGTAGAGGATCACCGCGGTGTCGTCCTCGTCGGTGGCGACCGCCTCGAACGTGGCCGGCTGGCCGCCCATCGCCTGGGCCATCGTCTCGACGCCCTCGATCGGCGACGGAGCCGCCAGGTCGGCGGTGATCACGAAGAAGTGCTCGCAGCCGTCGGCCTGCTGGAACCCGGCGTACCCCTCCTCGCCCATCGGGAGCTCCGGCGTGCCCTCGAAGCAGAAGTACGCCCGGGCGTCGGAGTCGCCCAGGTGGTAGGCGACCTCGCGCGCCTTGAGCAGCACGTTGAGCGGCACCACGGCCGCGCCGGCCTTGAGGATGCCGTAGTAGACGACGGTGAAGTAGGGCAGGTTCGGACAGGTCAGCGCGACCTTGTCTCCCGGACCGATCCCGCGCGAGACCAACAGGTTGGCGACCATGTTGGCGAACGCGTCGACCTCGGCGTAGGACAGCCTCCGGCTCGGCCCACCGGGAGGGGCGAACACGATCGCCGCCCGGTCCGGGTAGCTCGCCGCACTGTCCTCGAGGAGGCTCGCCAGGTTGTACGTCGTCATGCCGTCAACCTACTCACGAGTCACGAAGGTCGACCAGCACTCCGCCGACACTTCTCGACCCGACTCCTCCGGAGTCGGCTCCTACCAGCGCTGGCCGGTGAGCAGCTCGTACGCCTCGACGTACCGACTGCGGGTGCGCTCGACCACCTCGTCGGGCAGCGCCGGCGGCGCCTCGCCGGTGGACCGGTCCCAGCCGGACTCGGGCGAGAGCGCCCAGTTGCGCACGATCTGCTTGTCGTACGACGGCTGGGTGCGGCCCGGCCGCCACTCGTCGGCCGGCCAGAAGCGGGACGAGTCGGGGGTGAGCACCTCGTCGGCGAGCACGGTGGTGCCGTCGGGGCGGGCACCGAACTCGAGCTTGGTGTCGGCCAGGATGATCCCGCGCTCGCGGGCGATCGCCTCGGCGCGCCCGTAGACCGCGAGCGTGAGGTCGCGCAGCTCCGCGGCCCGCTCGGCGCCGATCGTCGACGCGACCGCGTCGTACGACACGTTCTCGTCGTGGTCGCCGAGCTCGGCCTTGGTGGCGGGGGTGAAGATCGGCTCGGGCAGGCGACTTCCGTCCTCCAGGCCCTCCGGCAGCGCGATCCCGCAGACGCTGTGCCCTTCCTTGGCCGTCGCGCGGTAGTCGAGCAGGCCGGAGCCGGTGAGGTAGCCCCGCGCCACGCACTCGACCGGGTACATCGACAGCCGCTCGCACACCACCGCACGGCCCCTGACCGCCTCGGGGACGTCGGTCGAGATCACGTGGTTGGGCACCAGGTCGGCGAGCTGGTCGAACCACCACAGCGACATCCGGGTCAGGATCTCGCCCTTGTCGGGGATCGTCGTGTCGAGCACGAAGTCGAAGATCGAGATCCGGTCGCTGGCGACCATGAGCAGCTCGCCGCCGGGCAGCTCGTAGAGGTCGCGCACCTTGCCCGAGTGGAGGTGGGTGGCCCCCTCGATCGCGGGCGCGGGCGGGATGTTCAGGTCGGCCACACCGCGGATTCTAGGGCCGCGGTGGTCCAGACCAGTGAACCGGTCGGGCGCCCCGACGCAACAGACGATTCGTGACCAGCAGATCCCGACACACGAGTTCCACGACGCCCACCCACGCCTGGCGACGACTGCTGTCCGGCGGCACGCTCGGCCTGGTCGTGGCGCTCCTGCTGGCCACCCTGACCACCGGGACGGGCGCGTACGCCGCCTCCCCCACGGCGGCGTCCGTCCCGGTGTCCACCGCCGCCGGCGACTGCGGCTGCACGGAGAAGGGCGACTACGAGACCCCGGCCGGCCTCGTCGCCCCGAACGTCGAGCTCGACGGCAGCTCGTCGGCGCCCGGTGAGGACCACCAGCCGCGCTACCGGGTCACCGCCACGGGCGCACCGCCCACGACCACCCTCACCGTGCGCCGGGTCGACGACTCGTCCACCGTGCTCACCCTCACCACGGCGGCCACGAAGTGGGGGTTCAGCCCCGACGAGCAGCGGTTCGTCACCCATCGCGTCGTCGGCGGCCTGCTCGAGGTCCAGGTCTACGACCTGACCGCGACCAAGCCCGCCACCGCGGTGATCCAGCAGACGGTGCAGGTCGGCGACGCCGCGCTGGGCTTCAGCCCCGACGGGGCCTACTTCGGGATCATCCACCTGTGGAGCACCAGCGGCACCACCACCAGCGTCCTGGTGTTCGACGCGGCGACCGGGCGCACGGCGTACAGCACCACCTACTCGTTCTCGGTGCCCGGCAGCGCCGGCAAACGCTTCGGCGCCGCCGGCTGGGGTTTCAGCCCCACCGGGCACGGCTTCCTGCTCGCCTACGTCAGCGGGCAGAGCTCCGTCGAGGCCACCCTGGTCGACCTGCGCGGGGGCCGCGCGGTCCTCTCCGAGACGCTCACCGGACCCGCACACTGGCACTTCAGCCCCTGCGGGTCGATGTTCGCGCTGGTGACCCAGAACGACGCCAGCTTCATGACCAGCCGCCTCGTCCGCGTCGCCGACGGCGAGGTGCTCGCCACCCGCACCGACCCGGTCGGCGCGATCTCGTTCGAGGCCACCGAGACCTCCCACGTCGCCCAGGTCGGCGGCACGACCCGCGTGCTGGCGCCGAACCCGGGCTGCTCCGCGGAGCACCCGCCGACCTGGCCGTCCGGCTCCGAGCTGACCGCCACCGACGTGGAGGCGCGGTCGTTGACCCTCTCCTGGACCGCCGCCACCGACGACGTGGCGGTCACCGGCTACCGGGTACGCCGCGGCTCGACGACGGTCGCGACGGTCCCCGGCTCGCAGCGCACCCTCCGGGTCACCGGCCTGCAGCCGGGCACGACGTACACCGTCTCCGTGGAGGCCGGCGACGCCGGCGGGGGCTGGAGCACGGGCGGGCCGACGCTGCGGGTCACGACGGCCGCGACCGTCCCGACCTGGCCGGACACCACGCGCCTGGTCGCCCGTGACGTCACCAACACCTCGGTCACGCTGCGGTGGACGGAGGCGGCGACCGACGAGCAGGGCGTCACCGGCTACCGCGTCTTCCGGGGCGACACCCAGATCGCGACACTCGACGCCGCGGCGCGCACCCACGTCGTCGACAGCCTGGCCCCCGGCACGACGTACACCTTCACCGTGCAGGCGGTCGACGGGGACGACAACCTCTCCACCGACGGCCCGCAGACCACGGTGACCACCGACGACTTCGAGCAGCTCGACGTCCCCGAGATCCGGGGCACCATCTACGACGACGCGAACCTCAACGGCAGGCGGGACGACGGTGAGCGGGGCATCGATGCCCACACCTACCCCTACGTCGGGTTCTCCGCGTACCGCCTCGACGGCACCCGACGCCTCGAGCGCACCTGGACCGGGACCGACGGGGTCGGCCGCTTCACCTTCGACGGCCTCGCCGACGGCACCTGGCTGATCGCCCTCGGCGTCGGACCTCGCATCCAGACGACGCCGGCCGACCTGCAGCCGCAGGTGGTCCAGATCCGCAACGGCGCCGGCTGGGGGAAGGTCGACTTCGGCCTGACCGACCGTCGCCCCTTCCCCGAGGAGGGCGACGCCAAGGTGCGGGGCGTCGTGTACGAGGACGCCGACCGCAATGGCGTTCGCGACGCCGGCGAGGCTCCCCTCTCCGGCCTGGAGATCGCCTGCGTCAACATCCCGATGGGCGGCGCGTGCCACCCCGACTCCGTGACCAGCGGGAGCGGCGGGGGCTACGAGATCGGGTCGCTGATCGCCGGCACGATCGATCTCCACCCCTCACTGCCGGAGGGCTCCTACTCGACCGGCCATCGCGTTGCCGCGGTCTCGTCCGACGAGACCGTCGAGGAGCTGGACCTCGGCGTGGTCACCGGCACCGCGACCGTGACCGGGCAGGTCTTCCACGACCGCGACCGCGACGGCGCGCGCGACGCCGGTGAGCCGAGTCTCGCCGACACCCGGGTGTGTGCGGTGGACCGCCACTTCAAGGCCGACCACTGCATCTTCACCGACGACGACGGGACCTACCGGCTCCCCGCCCTCCCCCACGGCACCATCGAGCTCTCCGTGTCGCCCTGGCACGGCTGGGACCAGACCACCCCGGCGTCCGCAGCCGTGGTCGACGTCGGCCGCAACGGCACCGGCACCGTCCACCTCGGGGTCGACGGTCCCGACGGCGTGGTGCGCGGCGTGGTCTTCCACGACCGTGACCGCGACGGCGTGCGCGACGCCGGCGAGCCGGTGCTCCCGGGCGCCGAGGTGTGCGTGCGCTCCCCCGCGCTCGAGTGGTACCCGTGCTCCGACACCGACGACCAGGGCCACTACCGGATCGAGCGGCTGGTCAGCGAGTCCTACAGCTTCCGCCACTACGCGCCCGCCGGCTACGTGTCGACGCTCGACGAGGAGTCCCTCGCCTTCGAGCTGGGCGAGGACGAGGACCTGGTCGTCGACCTCGGCTACGCGACCGAGCAGGAGGCCGCCCCGCCCGGCGCCCCCCGCGACCTGCGCGCCGAGCCCGGCGACGGCACGGTGACGCTCACCTGGACGGCGCCGGAGGACGACGGCGGCACCCCGGTCCTCGGCTACCACGTCTCCCGGTCCACCGACGGCGAGCAGTGGGACCGGGTCGCCCGGGTCACCGCCGCGGAGCTCACCTGGACCGCCACCGGACTGGCGAACGACACCGAGGTGCGGTTCCGGGTCACGGCGTACAACGCCGAGGGTCCCGGCTGGTCCTCCGACCCGGTGTCGGCCGTCCCGACCGCGCCGGAGACCTCGCCAGGCCCCGACCCACAGCCCGACCCGCAGCCCGAGCCGCAGCCCACCCCCGGGCCCCAGCCGCAGCCGGAGCCGACGGCGGTCGCGCCGTCCGCCCCGCGGTCGCTGAAGGCCACCGTGCGCGGCCGCAGCGTGCAGCTGCGCTGGACGGCACCGGCCACCACGGGTGGTGCCCCGGTCACCGACTACGTGGTGCAGCGCCGGTCGGGCAAGCACTGGGTGACCGTGCGCGACGGCCGCTCCGCGCGACTCGCCGCCACGGTGCGGACGCCGAAGCGCGGCGCGCACCACTTCCGGGTCGCCGCCGTCAACACCGCCGGGCAGGGCTCCTGGACGGCGGCGATGCGGGTTCGCGTCCGGCGCTGACCGGGGCGGGGCGGGATTGTCCGGGGTCCCGTCCCGCCGCCGGCGACCGGCTGGCAGAGTGAGGTCATGCCGGAGTCCGCACCCGAGATCCACGCCCGCGTCGTGGCCGCTGCCGCCGATGGTCGCCTGCCCGCTCCCGAGATGAGCGGATGGGACATCTTCCCCTGGGAGGTGGTCGACGGCGCGGTCGCGCCCAAGCCGCTCTCCGCACCCGCGCCCGAGGCACCACGGCTGGGCGACGAGGGCGGTGGTCCATGCCCAGCGTGCGCGGGCTTCGCACCGGAGCGGGTGGTCTGGGAGGACGAGAACTGGCAGCTCCTCACCGACCCCACGCCGTCGGGACTGCCGCTGGTGCTCACGCTGTGGAGCCGCGACCACCTCGACACCGGCGACCTCGACGACGACCAGGCAGCCGAGTTCGGCCGGATCGCCAACCGCCTGGTCCGCATCATGCAGGGGCTGCCCCACGTCGGCCGGGTGCACGTCAACCGCTGGGGTGACGGCTGCTCGCACTTCCACGTGTGGTTCCTGGCGCGGCCGGAGGGCTTCTCCCAGATCAAGGGCTCGTACGCCGTCGAGTGGGACGACATCCTGCCGCCGGTCGACGAGGCGGTCTGGCGCGCCGACCTGCACGCGGTCGCGACCAAGCTCGCCAACTGGGGTGGGCACGCCCGGGCCTAGCGACCCGAACTTGAAGTCCGCACCCAATGTCGCACCCCGAGCACGCCCCTCGCTGCGTTGGCAGAGCTTGAGATGCGCCCGGTAGCCCTGCGCTCCGCCGCCTGGCGAGGCACGCACTCGGAGCACGACCTATGGCACGGATTTCGCGTCCGGGTCACGAGCGCTCCTGGCATGCCGTCCGGGTGACCGGGGAACGAGGACGGGGTGACCGAGGAGCCCCTGGCGACCAGCACGGCCACCGGGACCGACGCACCGCATCCCGATCGCTGGCGGATCCTCGGTGTCTCGCTGGTGATCGGGTTCATGGCGCTGCTCGACGTCACGATCGTCAACGTCGCGCTCCCCTCGATCCGAGACGGGCTGCACACGTCGTTCGCGACCGTGCAATGGGTGGTCTCCGGGTACGCGCTGGCGTTCGGACTGACGCTCGTCACCGGCGGCCGCCTCGGCGACGCCTACGGTCGGCGGCGGCTGATGCTGATCGGGCTCGCGGGGTTCATCGTGGCGAGCGCCGGCGTCGGGCTGGCGCCGAACGCCGCCTGGGTGGTCGTCGGCCGCCTCGTCCAGGGTGCCAGCGCCGGGCTGCTGACCCCGCAGAACTCCGGGCTGATCCAGCAGCTGTTCCGCGGCCAGGAGCGGGCCCGGGCGTTCGGGCTGTTCGGTCTGGTGGTCTCGATCTCGTCCGCGACCGGCCCCGTGCTGGGCGGACTGATCATCGGGGCCTTCGGCGAGGAGCACGGGTGGCGCTACATCTTCCTCGTCAACGTGCCGATCGGGTTGGCCGCGATGGTCGCCGTCGCCCGGCTGGTGCCGCAGCGACCGCGCGAGCGCCGCGAGACCGGGGCCCGGCTCGACCTGCTGGGCGCCGCCCTGCTCGGCGCCGCGGTGCTGTGCGTGCTGCTGCCCACGGTGGCGGTCGAGGGCGGCGACCGGCTGCCGCTGCTCCTCCTCGTCGGGGCGGTCCCGCTCGCGTGGCTGTTCATCCGCCGCGAGCTGCGGCTGGTGCGCACCGGCGGAGCCCCGCTGCTCGACATCGCGCTGCTGCGGCGTACCCCCGGCTACGCCAACGGCGTGGCCGTCGGGACGCTCTACTTCACCGGCTTCACCGGCTTCTTCCTGGTGCTGTCGATCCACTACCAGGAGGACCTGGGGCTCTCGCCGCTCGAGGCCGGACTGCTGATGTGCCCCTTCGCCGTCGGCTCGGCGATCACCGCGCCGCTCTCGGGCCGGATCGTCTCGACGCTGCACCGTCGGGTGACGGTGCTGGCGCTGCTCACGATGATGGCCGGCGTCGTGCTGGTCGCCCTCCTGGTCCCGGACACCTCGCTCGACCGGCTGTGGCTGGCCGCGGTCCCGGCGACCTTCCTGGCCGGCCTGGGCGGCGGCGGGGTGGTCTCCCCCAACATGACGCTCTCGCTCGAGGAGGTGCCGCCGCGCATGGGCGGCGCCGCCGGTGGCGCGCTGCAGACCGGGCAACGGATGGGCGCCTCGATCGGCGCCGCCCTGGCGATGACCGTCTACCAGCTCACGGCCGCGGCGTACGACGGCGGCGCCGGGCTGCGCGCCGCCCTGCTGACCGGGCTGGTGCTGCTCTCCGCCTCATTGGCGATGGCGGTGCGCGCGCTCCGCCATCACACTGAGGCATGAGCTTCCTGAGCGAGCCGGCGCCGACGCCGCGGGTCCGGGCGCTGTACGACGCCGACGTCCGCGACTACGGCTACGTGATGAACCTGAACCGGGCGTGGGCCCATCACCCCGACGCGCACGACGCCCTCTTCGAGCTGCTCGGCGCGGTCGCCCGCCAGGGCGGCCTGACCATGCGCGACCGCGGGATCCTGGTGACCGCGTGCGCGGCCACGCTGGGCGACTCCTACTGCTCGCTCGCCTGGGGCCGCAAGCTCAGCGAGGAGGCCGATCCCGAGCTGGCCGCCGCGGTCCTCGCCGGGTCCGACGAGCGCCTGAGCGACTCCGAGCGGGCGATGGCTCGCTGGGCCCGGCAGGTCGCCCGGGACCCGAACGGCGCGACCGCCGACGACGTGCAGGCGCTGCGCGACGCGGGGCACGACGACGCCCGGATCTTCGCGATCACGACGTTCGTGGCGCTCCGGATGGCCTTCTCGACGGTCAACGACGCGCTCGGCTCCGAGCCCGACGACGAGCTGCGGGAGAGCGCGCCCGACGCGGTCCGCGACGTCGTGACCTGGGGGCGCTAGAGGATCGCGCCGGGGGCGTAGGCCGCGGCCTCGGGGTGCCGCGCGGTGACGTCGGCGATCCGGCGCACGACGGCCTCGACCTGGCCGACCGCGGCGCCGGTGAACGTGATCGGGTCGGCGACCAGGCTGGCCAGCTGCTCGGCGGTCAGGCCGAGCCGGTCGTCGGCGGCGAGCCGGTCGAACACGTCGTTCTCCGCCTGTCCCCGGCGCAGGTCGAGGGCGGTGCCGACCGCGGCCTCCTTGATCGCCTCGTGGGCGGCCTCGCGGCCCACGCCGTTGCGTACGGCGGCCATCAGCACCTTCGTGGTGGCCAGGAACGGCAGGTAGCGGTCCAGCTCGCGCTGGATCACCGCCGGGAACGCCCCGAACTCGTCGAGGATCGTCAGGAACGTCTCGAACAGCCCGTCGGCGGCGAAGAACGCGTCGGGCAGCGCCACCCGGCGTACGACGGAGTCGGAGACGTCGCCCTCGTTCCACTGGTCGCCCGCGAGCTCGCTGACCATCGAGAGGTGGCCGCGGAGCACCACGGCGAGGCCGTTGACCCGCTCGGCGGAGCGGCTGTTCATCTTGTGCGGCATCGCCGAGGAGCCGACCTGGCCCTCCTGGAAGCCCTCGGTCACCAGCTCGTTGCCGGCCATCAGCCGGATGGTGGTCGCCAGGTTGGACGGGCCGGAGACCAGCTGCACCAGGGCGCTCACGACGTCGAAGTCGAGGCTGCGCGGGTAGACCTGGCCGACGCTGGTGAGCACCCGCTCGAAGCCGAGGTGGTGGGCCACCCGCTCCTCGAGCCGCTCCAGCTTCGACGCGTCGCCGTCGAGCAGGTCGAGCATGTCCTGGGCGGTGCCCATCGGACCCTTGATGCCGCGCAGCGGGTAGCGGGCGATCAGCTCCTCGACGCGGTCGAGGGCGATCAGCATCTCGTCGGCGACCGTGGCGAACCGCTTGCCGAGGGTGGTCGCCTGCGCAGCCACGTTGTGGCTGCGGCCGGCCATCACGGTCGCCTCGTGCTCGGCCGCCAGCCGACCCAGCCGAGCCAGCGCCGCGACGGCTCGGTCGCGGACCAGCTCGAGCGACTGGCGGACCTGCAGCTGCTCGACGTTCTCCGTCAGGTCGCGGCTGGTCATGCCCTTGTGGATGTGCTCGTGCCCGGCGAGCGCGGAGAACTCCTCGATCCGCGCCTTCACGTCGTGCCGGGTGACCCGCTCGCGCGCGGCGATCGAGTCGAGGTCGACCTTGTCTTGGACCTCGCGGTAGGCCTCGATCGCCCCCTCCGGCACCTCGATGCCGAGGTCGCGCTGCGCCTCCAGCACCGCGATCCAGAGCCTCCGCTCGAGCCGGACCTTGTGCTCCGGAGACCAGATCTCCGCGAGCTCGGCGGAGGCGTAGCGAGTGGCGAGGACGTTGGGCACGATCACGTGCCTCATCCTCCCATGACGGTTGAGTCGGGACTGCTGCCGGTTGAATCGGGAGAAGAGTCCGGACTCAACCGGCAGAAGTCCCGATTCAACGGACGGAGGCACCCTCGACGACACCGAGCGGCTCGGCGGCGATGTCGCCGCGCCGTTGCAGACCGTCGAAGGAGACCAGGTCGGCGGCGGCGTACGCCTTGGCGCGGGCGTCGGCCACGTCGGTGCCGACCGCGCGGACGGCGAGCACCCGGCCGCCGGCGGTGACCAGGTCGTCGCCCGCACGGGCGGTGCCCGCGTGGATCACGTCGACACCGGGGCCGGCTGCGGCCCGGTCGACGCCGGTGATGACGTCGCCCTTCGACGAGGACTCGGGGTAGCCGGCGGAGGCCAGCACCACGGTGACGGCGGCGGCGTCGCGGAACCGCGGCGGCGGTACGTCGGCGAGCCGGCCGTTCGCGGCCGCGGCGAGCAGCTCGCCCAGCGGCGACTCCAGCACCGCGAGCACCGGCTGGATATCGGGGTCGCCGAAGCGGACGTTGAACTCGATGACCCGCGGGCCGGTCGCGGTCAGCGCCAGTCCGACGTACAGGCAGCCGACGAACGGCGCGCCGCGACGCGCCATCTCGGCCAGCGTCGGCCGGACGACCTGTTCGAGCACGACCGACGCGAGGTCGGGCTGCGCCCAGGTGAGCGGTGTGTAGGAGCCCATGCCGCCGGTGTTGGGCCCGCGACCGCCGTCGAAGATCCGCTTGAAGTCCTGGGCCGGCTGGAGCGCGTAGGCGGTCGTGCCGTCGCAGATCGCGAACAGCGAGACCTCGGGTCCGTCCAGGAACTCCTCGACGACCACGCACCCGCAGGCGTTCGCATGCGTGAGCGCCTCCGTGCGGGCGCGCGTGACGACGACGCCCTTGCCCGCGGCGAGCGCGTCGTCCTTGACGACGTGCGGCGCGCCGAACTCGTCGAGCGCCGCCGCCACCTCGGCCGGGGTCGTGCAGGTACGGGCCCGGGCCGTGGGCACCCCGGCCGCCTCCATCACGTCTTTGGAGAACGCCTTCGAGCCCTCGAGCCGGGCCGCCGCGGCCGATGGGCCGAAGACCGCGATGCCGCGGTCCCGGACGGCGTCGGCGACGCCCGCGACCAGCGGCGCCTCCGGGCCGACGACGACCAGATCGACGCCCAGCGACAACGCCAGGTCGGCGACGGCGGTGCCGGACATCGGGTCGACGTCGTGCAGGGTCGCGACCGCCGCCATGCCCGGGTTGCCGGGCGCGGCGTGCACCTCGCGCACCGCGGGGTCTCGCGCGAGCGCCAGGGCCAGCGCGTGCTCGCGGCCACCGGTGCCGATGACGAGGGTCTTCACGCCGGCGGCCTCAGATCAGCTCGTGCCGGACGACGGTCGCGGCGCGCGACGGGCCGACGCCGACGGCCGAGATCCGGGCTCCGGACATCTCCTCGACGGCCTCGACGTAGCGCCGCGCGTTCGCGGGCAGGTCGGCGAAGGTGCGGGCCCCGGAGATGTCCTCCCACCAGCCGTCGAGGTACTCGTAGATGGGTACGGCGTGGTGGAAGTCGGTCTGGTTGACCGGCATCTCGTCGTGGCGGGTGCCGTCGACGTCGTAGGCGACGCAGACCGGCACCCGCTCCAGGCCGGTGAGCACGTCGAGCTTGGTGAGCACGAAGTCGGTGACGCCGTTGACGCGCGCGGCGTAGCGGGCGATCACGGCGTCGTACCAGCCACACCGGCGCGGCCGGCCGGTGGTGGTGCCGAACTCCGCGCCGACCTTGCGCAGGTGCTCGCCCGCGTCGTCGTGCAGCTCGGTCGGGAAGGGGCCCTCGCCGACGCGCGTCGTGTAGGCCTTGACGATCCCGATGACCTGCTCCAGTCGGGTCGGCGGGATGCCCGAGCCGGTGCACGCGCCGCCGGAGGTCGCCGACGAGGAGGTCACGAACGGGTAGGTGCCGTGGTCGACGTCGAGCAGGGTGGCCTGGCCCGCCTCGAGCAGCACGGTCTCGCCCCGGTCGAGGGCCTGGTTCAGCAGCAGGCCGGTGTCGGAGACCATCGGGGCGAGGCGCTCGGCGTACGCCAGCAGCTCCTCGACCGTCTCGTCGACGGTGGCCGGTCGGCGGTTGTAGACCTTGGTGAGGATCTGGCCCTTGAGGTCGAGGACGCCCTCGACCTTCTGGCGCAGGATCTTCTCGTCGAAGATGTCCTGGATGCGGATCCCGACCCGGTTCATCTTGTCGGCGTACGTCGGGCCGATGCCCCGCCCGGTGGTGCCGATCCGGCGGGAGCCGAGGAACCGCTCGGTCACCTTGTCGAGGGTCCGGTTGTAGTCGGCGATCACGTGCGCGTTGGCGCTGACCCGCAGCCGGCTGGTGTCGACGCCGCGGGCGTCGAGCCCCTCGAGCTCCTCGAACAGCACCGCGAGGTCGACGACGACGCCGTTGCCGATCACCGGCGTGCAGCCGGGCGTGAGGATGCCGCTGGGCAGCAGGTGCAGGGCGTACTTCTCCTGCTTGTCACCCCGGTCGATGACCACGGTGTGGCCGGCGTTGTTGCCGCCGTTGAACTTCACGACGTAGTCGACGCGGCTGCCGAGGAGGTCGGTCGCCTTGCCCTTCCCCTCGTCGCCCCACTGGGCTCCGATGATGGCGATCGCCGGCATGCGTTCTCCCTCTAGAAAACGAAGCAGCCCCGGCACAAGTGCACCGGAGCTCTTGCGGCCACACGCTACCAAAGGATGGTTCGGGAGCCCGAGCCGTCGGTTAGGGTCCGCGGAATGGACCCGCTCCTGGTGATCACCAACTCCGAGGCCGGCACCTCGGACGAGGAGCGACTGGCGCCCGCGCTCGCCGTGCTCCGCGAGCGGGCGTCGGTCGAGGTCGCGTCGACGAGCAAGCCCGGAGAGCTCGACGGCGTGCTGCACCGGGCCGGCTCGCGGCGGATCGTCGTCGCCGGCGGCGACGGCAGCCTGCACGCGGTGGTCTCCGCGCTGCACCGGCGCCGGGAGCTCAAGGACGCCGTGCTCGGGCTGATCCCGCTCGGCACCGGCAACGACTTCGCCCGCGGCACCGGCCTGCCGCTCGAGCCCGCGGAGGCAGCTCGGGTGGTGCTGGCCGGTGCGCCGCGGCCGATGGACCTGGTCGTCGACGAGGTCGGCGAGGTCGTGGTCAACAACGTGCACGTCGGCGCCGGCGCGGAGGCGAGCCGGCGGGGCGCGGCCTGGAAGAACCGCCTCGGCTCGCTCGGGTTCGGCCCGGTCAACCTCGGCCGGCTCGGCTACCCGATCGGCGCGGTGCGGACCGCGATCGACCCGCCGACCGTACGGCTGCGGGTGGAGGTCGACGGCGAGGTCGCCTGCGACGTCGACGAACCGGTGCTGATGGTCGCCGTCGGCAACGGTCCGTCGGTCGGCGGCGGCACCCGCCTGACCCCCGAGGCCGACCCGTTCGACGGCCGCCTGGACGTGATGATCTCCCGCTCGACCGGCCCGCTGGCGCGCGTGCTCTACGGGCTCCGACTCGGGTCCGCGACCCATCACCACCGCGACGACGTCACCTACCTGCGCGGCGAGCGGGTGTCGGTCTCCGGCGGCCCCTTCTGGTGCAGCGCCGACGGCGAGATCTACGGCCCGGAGCGCCAGCGCACCTGGCGCGTCGAGACCACGGCGTACCACCTCCTGCTGCCCCGCGACCGCGACCGCGACTAGAGCCCGGCCCGCCGTCCCGATACCCAGTGACGATCTGGTTGTTCCGGTCGCCTGGGAACGACCAGATCGTCACTGGGTATCGCTCAGAGCCAGCCGCGCCGGGCGGCCTCGACCCCCGCCTGGAACCGCGAGTCGGCTCCGAGCTCGGTCATCAGCGCGGCCACGCGGCGCCGGACCGTGCGCAGGCTGATACCCAGCTTCCGCGCGATCTGCTCGTCGTGCGCGCCCTCGGCGAGCTGCTCGAGCAGGAACCGGCGCAGGTCCACCAGCGGCTCGGCCTCCTCCAGCGCGGGGACCGCCGCGCGCCCCCAGAGCTCCTCGAACCACATCCGCATCGCCTCGATCACCCCTCGCTGGCGCAGCACCGAGAGCGGCAGGTCGGCCAGGCCGACGGGCTCGGGGATCACGGCGTGGGTGTCGCCGACGACGAGCAGGCGGGTGGGCAGCTCGGGCAGCACCCGCACCTGCTCGCCCACCCGGAGCCGGGCCGCCAGCACCTCGGGGGCGTCGTGCAGCGCGCGGATCGGGTAGATCGCCCGCGACCGGCGGCCCCGGGCGACGACGGTCGCGACCAGGTCGATCATCCGGTCCTCGCGCGGCCCGCGCCACTGATCGGGCCGCAGCCAGAGCAGGTCGCCGTCGTGGTCGAGCAGCAGGCTGCGCACCCGGCTGAAGACGTCGCCGCCGACCCACAGCTCGCCGCGCACCGGCTCGGTGGTCGCGTCGTCCGCGCTGGACGACAGCTGCTGCTCCGCCGCAAGCACCTCGATCGCCTGGCCGACACTGTCGAGCAGGCGCTGGGCGCGACCGGCGGACGCCGCCTGGGACTCGACGACGCCGCGCAGCACCTCGACCGGGGCGGCCACCTCGAGCCGGCCGTCGTCCAGGTGGACCAGACCGGCCTCGACCAGCGGGCCGGCCTCCGCCATCAGCTCGTCGGGGGTGCGGAACATCGCCGCGGCGACCCGGTCCAGGTCGCGGCCCGACTGCGGCCGCAGCCGCTGGTAGAGCCGGTCGACGTCGGCGGCGTAGCCCAGCGCACTGAGCAGAGTCCGGTGGCGGGCCATCCTGGCATGTTAGTGCCAGCGGCCACTTTGCTCGGGCTGGCACGGAGATGTCAGTGCCATGATCCCGCCACGCGCGCAAGCGCCGTGAGGTGGGGCCGCGAGGTTCATCTCGGGGCGCGACCACGCCGCACGACCCACATCGGGGGATGAGGTCGAGCGGGGCTTCGGCGCGTGCAGGAGGTGCCGGGACTGCCACTGGGCGGTGGTCCCGGCACTCCGTCATTCAGGGCCGTGCCCCGGGTCGGGTCCCGGGTCATGTCCGGGTCATTTCCGGACCGGGGCGACCGGTAGCGTTGAGGCCCCGACGTCCCCACCACAGCAGGAGCAGCACCGATGGCACGAGGCGCGCAGTCCGGCGAGCCGCACGACTGGGTCACCCGCGCCGCCGACGACGCGATCCGCCACGCGCACGAGACCGGGGGCGCCGACCGCCGGATCACCTGCGCGTCCGGCGCCAGCCCGTCGGGCCCCATCCACCTGGGCAACCTGCGCGAGTTCATCACCCCGCACTTCGTCGCCGAGGAGATCCGCCGCCGCGGCGTCGCCGTGCGTCACCTGCACAGCTGGGACGACTTCGACCGCTTCCGCAAGGTGCCCGCCGGCGTCGACCCCTCCTGGGCCGAGCACATCGGCCGCCCGCTCTCCGCCGTGCCCGACCCGTGGGAGTGCCACGAGTCGTGGGCCGAGCACTTCAAGGCGCCGCTGCGTTCGGCGCTCGCCGAGATGGGCATCGAGATGGAGGAGGTCTCCCAGACCGAGCAGTACCGCTCCGGCGCCTACACCGAGCAGGTCCTGCACGCGATCCGGCACCGCGACGTCATCGAGGAGGTGCTGGGCAGGCACCGCACCAAGAAGGCCGAGCCGGTCGCCGAGAGCGACCAGGAGGCCGCGGCCCTCGAGGAGTCCGTCGCCGAGGAGGACGAGCAGACCGGCACCGGCGACCTCGCCCGCTTCCCCTACAAGCCCTACTGCCGCGAGTGCGGCCGCGACACGGTCGAGATCACGGCGTACGACGACGAGACCACCGACCTGTCCTACACCTGTTCCTCGTGCGGGTTCGCGGGCGTCACCAACGTCGCCACCCAGCACGAGGGCAAGCTCGTCTGGAAGGTCGACTGGCCGATGCGGTGGGCCTACGAGGGCGTCGACTTCGAGCCGGGCGGGCTCGACCACTCCACCCCCGGCTCGTCGTACACCGTCGGCAAGGAGCTGGTGAAGCGGGTCTTCGACTTCCGCGCCCCGTCGTACGTCGCGTACGCCTTCGTCGGCTTCGCCGGCGTGCAGAAGATGTCGTCCTCGGCCGGCGGCGTACCGACCGCGGCCGACGCGCTGAGGATCCTCGAGGCGCCGATCCTGCGCTGGCTCTACGTGCGCCGGCAGCCCAAGCAGGCCTTCAACATCGACTTCGGACCCGAGGTCGTGCGGCTCTACGACGAATGGGACGCGCTCGGTCGCAAGGCCGACGACGGGGTGAAGCGCGACGCCCAGGTGCTGGCGTTCGAGCGGGCCTCGGCCACCGCCGCGGCCGGCACGCTGCCGACCCCGCCGGTCGTGGTGCCGTTCCGGCTGCTCTCGTCGGTCGCCGACGTCACCGCCGGGAGCGCGGAGCTGATCAGCCGGATCGTCGGCGACGTCGGCCACGCGCACGACTCGGTCACCGACCTGCAGCCGCGGCTGGGCAAGGCGATGGCCTGGATGGCCGACTTCGTGGCGAGCGAGGACCGCACGACGGTGCGCGAGACCGCCGACGCCGAACGGCTCGCGGCACTCTCCGAGGACGAGGAGCTCTGGCTGGGCCAGCTGCTCGACCGGCTGCCCGACCACCTCGAGCTCGAGCCGACCACCGAGCTGATCTACGGCGTGCCCAAGCTCGCCCGCGGCCTCGGCCTCGACGACGCCCCGACCGACCAGGTCAAGCAGGACCAGAGGGACTTCTTCCGGCTGCTCTACAACCTGCTCGTGGACGCCGACCGCGGGCCGCGGCTGCCGACGCTCTTCCTCGCGCTGGGCGCCGACAAGGTGCGGTCGCTGCTGACCCGGCCGGCCTAGCCTCAACACCCTCGTGGTCATCGCTGTTGATACGGCGGGGGTATCCGTGCTCAGGGTGCGTGCCTCGCAAGGCGGCGGCGCGACGGCATACCTGGTTGTCTACCGAGCGTCGCCAACGCGGCGAGGTGCGTGCACTGGGTGCGTAGACCCTTGGTGAATCAACGGTGATGGCCACTAGATGACTCATCCCAAGGGATCGTGCAAGCGAGCGGCGCTCAGCGCCGCTCCGGCAAGGCGCCGATGCGTCGGCAGACTGGACGTCTTTCAAGCGTCGGCAACGCCGCCGGAGCGGATGATGAGCGTCGCGCAGCGTGCGAGGCCTTGGAATTAGTCATCTAGCCAGCGACGAGCGCTGCCGGCAGGCCGAGCAGGGCCACCAGGCCGGTCGCCGCGGCGGCCAGGCCCAGCAGCCGGCCGCCGGTGCGACGGAGCACCGCGACCTCCAGCGCGCACCCGAGGGCGAACATCGCCGCGGCCAGGGCGCCCGACTGCACCAGTGCGGCGGCGTCGAGCACCCCGGCGGGCACCGGCGCGGCGGTGCGCAGGATCGCACCCGCCACGAAGACCAGCACGAACCCCGGCACGAGCGGCGGCCGGCGTACGCCGTCGTGGGGGGTCCGGCGCGACCGCCACGAGAGGGCGGCCAGCACCGGCGCGAGCATCAGCACCCGGCCGAGCTTGACCGCGACCGCCACCTGGAGGGCGACGCCGCCCACGAGGCCGCCGGCCACCACGACCTGGCCGACCTCGTGGACCGAGGCGCCGGCCCAGGCACCGGCCGCCGTCGCCGAGAGCCCCAGCGCGACGGCGCCGAGCGGCAGCGCCAGCATCGCCACGCTGCCGAAGACGACCACCAGCGACACGACCGTTGCGACGTCCTCGTCGCGGGAGCGGCGTACCCCCTCGACCGCCGCCACCGCCGCGGCCCCGCAGATCGAGAACCCGCAGGCGACGAGCAGCGCCCGCTCCGGAGGTACGCCGAGGGGCCGGGCCAGCGCCAGCGTGCCGGCGATGCCGAGCAGCACGACGCCGGCGATCACCACGAGCATCGGCCAGCCCAGCGCGAGGATCTCCGGCAGCACCAGTTGCAGACCCAGCAGCGCGACGCCCACCCGCAGCACCCGGCGGGACGCGACCCGCAGCCCCGGCCGCATCGTGCTCGCGACGCCCCCTCGGCCCGCGAGCACGATGCTGCTCCCGATGCCCAGCACGATCGCCACCAGCGTCGGACTCAGCTGCGGCACCGCGGCGTGCGCCGCCAGGGCGACGGCGCCACCGCCGGCGGCGAGACCGAGACCCGGCAGGGCGGCGACGTGTCGGCTGAGCATGGCTCCAGCCTTCCGGCGGAGCCCGGTCGGCGGTAGCCGTCGATCCGGCCTCGACCCATGCTCTGCTGATATGAGTCGACCGCTGGACATATCATCGGCGCATGCCTGAGCGCCCGGACCTGACCGCCCTGGACCTGCTGGTCCGGGTCGCCGAGACCGGCTCGCTCGGTGCCGCCGCCCGCGCGGTCGGCATGGCCCAGCCCAACGCCAGCCGCTCGCTGAGCCGCCTGGAGCGGCAGCTCGGGCTGCGACTGCTGGTCCGTACGCCCGGCGGCTCACGGCTCACCACCGAGGGCGAGGTCGTGGTCGCCTGGGCCCGCGACGCGCTCGCCGGGGTCGACCGGGTCACGCTCGGCGCGCGCTCGCTGGCCGAGGCCCGCGCGGCGCACCTGACCGTCGCGGCGAGCCTGACGGTGGCCGAGCACCTCGCTCCGGCCTGGCTGGCGCGCTTCCGCAGCACCCACCCCGACCTGCGGGTCAGCCTCGAGGTCGGCAACTCGGTCGAGGTGCTGGCCCGGGTGGGCAGCGGCGAGGTGCCGCTGGGGTTCGTGGAGTCGCCGACGGTGCCGCGCGCGGTCGCCGCGACGACGGTCGCCCGGGACGCGCTCGTGGTCGTCGTGGCACCGGGGCACCCCTGGGCCCGCCGGCGCACGCCGGTGACGCCCGAGCAGCTGGTCGCCGGCGACCTGGTGCTGCGCGAGGAGGGCTCGGGCACCCGCGACACCCTGGTCCGCGCGCTGGCGCTCGCCGGGCACGACCTCGGCGCGTCCCGGCTGGAGCTGGCGAGCACGGCGGCGGTCAAGGCCGCCGCCGCGGCCGGCACCGCGCCGGCCGTGCTCAGCGAGCTCGCGGTCGCGGCCGAGGTCGCGACCGGCCAGCTGGTCCCGGTCGCGGTGTCCGGGCTCGACCTGTCCCGCGAGCTCCGCGCCGTCTGGCTCCGGCACCGACGGCCGGCCGGCGCGGCCGCCGATCTGATCCGGGTCGCGAAGGGCGGCTAGGAAACTGCCGAACAACGCGTTGTTCAGCAGTTTCCTAGCGGTTTCCTAGTCCTGGTCGCCGAGCAGCTCGTCGTACGCCGTCGGGCTGGAGTCGCGCAAGAACGTCGAGCAGCGCTCCCACTCGGCGTCCTCGCCGATCGCGCGGGCCGCGAGAGCGAGCAGCGCGAGGCAGGTGAGGAAGCCGCGGTTCGGCTCGTGCTCCCACGGCACCGGCCCGTGGCCCTTCCAGCCGTTGCGCCGCAGCAGGTCGAGGCTGCGGTGGTAGCCGACCCGCGCATAGGCGTAGATCGTCACCGGGTCGTCCTCGGCCTCCGCGGCCGCCGTCGCGAGCGCGGCCCAGGCGTACGGCGACTCGGGGTGCCGGCGGGCGACGTCCATCGCATCCGCGCCGGGCACCAGGTCGGCCGCGGCCGGGTCCTCGGGGAGCAGCGTGGGCGGCGGTCCCGCCATCAGGTCCTGACCACTGAGAGAGCTCATGGAGCCAATTGTCCATGGTCGGGTGTTGACTGGCCGTTGTGACCGAGACCCCCACCGCCGCCCCGATCGAGCTCGTCGGCGGCAAGCGGCCCTGGCCGGCGCTCTACGCGCTGTGCCTCGGCTTCTTCATGATCCTCGTCGACATGACGATCGTCTCGGTGGCCACGCCGGCGATCATCACCGATCTCGGCGCCGACGTGAACTCCGTCCTGTGGGTGACCAGCGCCTACCTGCTCGCGTACGCCGTGCCCGTGCTGATCACCGGCCGACTCGGCGACCGGTTCGGCCCCCGGCGCATCTACCTGATCGGCCTGGCCGTGTTCACGGCCGCCTCCCTGGCCTGCGGGCTGACCTCGACCGTGGAGTCGCTGGTCGTGGCGCGCGTGGTCCAGGGCCTCGGCGCGGCGATGATGACACCGCAGACGATGGCGGTGATCACCCGGATCTTCCCGGCCGCGCAGCGGGGCAAGGCGATGGCGCTGTGGGGCGCCACCTCCGGGGTCTCGATGGTCGTCGGGCCGCTGCTCGGCGGCGTGCTGGTCGACGGGCTGGGCTGGGAGTGGATCTTCTTCATCAACGTCCCGGTCGGCATCGTCGGCTTCGTGCTCGCGCTGCGGCTGGTGCCGGTGCTGGAGACCCACCAGCACTCCTTCGACTGGCTCGGCGTCGCACTGTCCGGCGTCGGCATGTTCCTGCTGGTGTTCGGCATCCAGGAGGGCCACCAGCACGCCTGGTCCGGATGGATCATCGCGATGATCGTCGGCGGACTGGTCGTGCTCGCGGCGTTCGTGCTGTGGCAGCGCCGCAACACCCGCGAGCCGCTGGTGCCGCTGGGCCTGTTCGGCGACCGCAACTTCTCGCTGTCGAACGTCGCGATCAGCGTGATGGGCTTCTCGATCACCTCGATCGGCTTCCCGTTCATGATCTACGCCCAGGCCGTGCGGGGGTACTCCCCCACCGAGGCCGCGTCGCTGCTGGTGCCGATGGCGATCATGGTGATCGTGCTGGCCCGGCCGGTCGGCAGGCTCACCGACGCGGTGCACCCGCGGGTGATCGCCGGCTTCGGCTTCACGATGATCGCGACGTCGTTCTTCTGGCTCTCGACCCAGATGACGCCCGACGCCCACCTGTGGCAGCTGGTGCTGCCGATGATCCTGATGGGCGTCGGCAACGCCACGATCTGGTCGCCCGTCTCCGCGACCGCGATGCGCAACCTGCCGATCCAGCAGGCCGGCGCGGGCGCCGGGGTCTTCAACGCCACCCGCCAGGTCGGCGGCGTGCTCGGCGCGGCCGCGATCGCGGTGCTGATGGACTCCCGACTGGCGCACTTCGGTCTCAGCGGGGCCGGCAGCCCCGAGGCGGCCGGCTCCGGGGCGATGCCGGCGCAGGTGATGGACGACTTCGCGTCCGCGATGGCCCAGTCGATGCTGCTGCCCGCCGCCGTGCTGCTGGTCGGCCTGGTCGCCGTGCTCTGCTACGAGCGGCCCCGACACACCGGCTTCCCGGCCGCGGCGGCCTCCCCCGAGTAGGCCGGCCGAGACCCCGCAGACGACGCAGGGCGGCGACCGCGGTCGCCGCCCTGCGTCGGGTCACCGGGTGAGCCCGGCGCGGTCCTCGGTCACCCGATCGACTTGCCCGCCGAGCGCAGGTTCTCGCAGGCCTCGACGACCCGGGCGGCCATGCCGGCCTCGGCGGCCTTGCCCCACGAGCGGGGGTCGTAGGTCTTCTTGTTGCCGACCTCGCCGTCGACCTTGAGCACCCCGTCGTAGTTCTGGAACATGTGCGCGGCGACCGGGCGGGTGAAGGCGTACTGGGTATCGGTGTCGACGTTCATCTTCACCACGCCGTAGTCGACGGCCGCAGCGATCTCCTCGGCCGACGAGCCGGAGCCGCCGTGGAAGACCAGGTGGAAGGGCTTCGAGCCGGCCGGGAGGCCGAACTCGCCGGCGACCGCGGCCTGAGCCTCCTGCAGCACCTCGGGACGGAGCTTGACGTTGCCGGGCTTGTAGACGCCGTGCACGTTGCCGAAGGTCAGCGCGGTCATGTAGTAGCCCCGGTCGCCGTGGCCGAGCGCCCGCGCGGTGGCGATGGCGTCCTCGGGGGTCGAGTAGAGCTTGTCGTTGATGGCGTTCTCGACGCCGTCCTCCTCGCCACCGACGACGCCGACCTCGATCTCGAGGATCACCTTGGCCTTGAGGCAGCGGTCGAGCAGCTCCTCGGCGATGATGAGGTTCTCGTCGAGCGGCACCGCCGAGCCGTCCCACATGTGCGACTGGAACAGCGGCGCCTCGCCGCGCGCGACCCGCTCCTCGCTGATCGCGAGCAGCGGCCGGACGAAGCCGTCGAGCTTGTCCTTGGGGCAGTGGTCGGTGTGCAGGGCGATGTTGACCGGGTAGTTCTTGGCGACCTCCGCGGCGTACGCCGCGAACGCGACCGAGCCGGCGACCATGTCCTTCACCGACGGGCCGGAGAGGTACTCCGCGCCGCCGGTCGAGACCTGGATGATGCCGTCGGCCCCGGCGTCGGCGAAGCCCTTCAGGGCCGCGTTGAGGGTCTGCGAGGAGGACACGTTGATCGCCGGGAACGCGAACGCTCCTCCCTTCGCGGCGTCCAGCATCTCGGCGTACTTCTCGGGGGTGACGATGGGCATCTGACTGCGCTCCTCGGACGGACGTCGAATCTCTGCCACCGACCCTAGTGGCTACCCCCCGGTCGCCCGGCAGGCCGTCTCGGGCGGGCGGGGTCGTAGCGTGGCGCCATGGTCCTCAACGGCCGGTACGTCGCCGTGGTCGGCCCGGCCGACGGCGCCCGGGCCGCCGACCTCCGGCACGCCGAGGTCGCGGGCCGCCTGCTGGGCGAGGGCGGGGCCGTGCTCCTCACCGGAGGTCACCACGGCGTGATGCAGGCCGCCGCGCGCGGCGCCCGGGACGTCGGTGGGGTCGCGATCGGACTGATGCCCGGCACCGACCGCGCTGCCGGGATTCCGGAGCACACCTACCTGCTGCCGACCGGGCTGGGCGAGCTGCGCAACGGGCTCCTCGTCCGCGCCGCGGACGCCGTGCTGGCGATCGGGTGCAGCTGGGGCACGCTGAGCGAGATCGCCCTCGCCCGGCGCACCGGCGTCCCGCTCGTGCTCGTCGATCCCTGGGAGCTGCCCGCCGACGTGGGCACCGTGGTCGCCGACGGGGCTGCCGCGATCGCGGCGATCCGCGATCTTCTCGACCATCGGGCGCCCGACGCATCGGGGGCGGCCGGCGATCGGTGATCGCTCCGCGTCTCGACGAAGGAGTGGGTCTACGCGTTCACGCCGGTCGACCGCACCTCCTTCGTGGTGGTGTGCGCGGCCAAGACCCGCCGCTGACCGGGGCTGGGACTCACCCCCGCCAGGCGTCCTCGCCGGACAGGTCGGCGTGCTGCCGCACCCAGGAGTGCATGGCGATCGCGCCGGCGGCGGAGGCGTTGATCGACCTGGTGGAGCCGAACTGCGCGATCGAGAACGTCGCGTCGCAGGCCTCCCGGGCCGCATCGGACAGGCCGGGCCCCTCCTGGCCGAACAGGAAGCAGACCCGGCGCGGCAGCGAGGTCGTCTCCAGGTGCAGCGAGCCGGGCAGGTTGTCCACGCCGTACAGCGCAACCGGGCCGTCGGGGTGCTCGCGCAGGTACGCCGCGAGCTCGGCGGCGGTCACGTGGTGCCGCACGTGCTGGTAGCGGTCGGTCACCATCGCGCCGCGGCGGTTCCACCGGCGGTTGCCGACGATGTGCACCTCGGCGGCGAGGAAGGCGTTGGCGGTGCGGACGATCGTGCCGATGTTGAAGTCGTGCTGCCAGTTCTCGATCGCGACGTGGAAGTCGTGCCGGCGGTTGTCGAGGTCGGCCACGATCGCCTCGACCGTCCAGTACCGATAGCGGTCGACGACGTTGCGCCGGTCGCCCTCGGCGAGCAGCCGCGCGTCGTACCGCTCCCCCTCCGGCCACGGCCCGGCCCACGGCCCGACGCCGACCTCGGCGGGGCCGTGCGGCATCGGGTCGTACGGCGCACGTTCGTCGTCCTGCGCATCGCTCTGCACCGCCATGGGTGAAAACGCTAGGCGATGGCGGAGCGGTCAGGGCCCGACAGGTACGGTTATCGCGTGATCGACGTCCTGCTCGCGCAGCCGATGCTGCTCGGGATGGACTGGATGGACCCCAACTGGCTCCTCGACCGCTTCGGGGGCGCTTTCTACTGGGTCAGCCTGGCGATCATCTTCGTCGAATGTGGGCTGTTCTTCCCGTTCCTGCCCGGCGACACCCTGCTCTTCGCCCTGGGCCTCTTCCTGAACTCGGGCCGCATCGACATGTTCGGCACGCCGCCGATCGTCGAGCTGCTGATCGCGTTCGTGCTGCTCACGATCGCGGCCTTCCTCGGCAACGTCGTGGGCTACGAGATCGGGCGCGCGATCGGGCCGCCGCTCTACGAGCGCGACGGCCGGCTGCTGAAGAAGAAGTACTTCGACCAGACCCACGCGTTCTTCGAGAAGCACGGCAACAAGGCGCTGGTGATCGGCCGGTTCGTGCCGTTCGTGCGCACGTTCATCACCGTCGTCGCCGGGGTGACCCGGATGGATCGGCGCCGGTTCTTCGTGTGGAGCTTCATCGGTGCCGTGCTGTGGGTGGGCAGCATCCTGCTGCTCGGCTTCACCCTCGGCCAGGCCTTCCCGAGTCTCGGCGAGAACATCGACAAGGCGATCCTGGTGATCCTGGCCTTCACCGTCGTGCCGATCGCCTACGAGTGGTGGCGGCACCGCCGTACGTCGGGCAAGCGGGCCGAGGACAACGACGGCGACGGCGTCCCCGACCTCGACATCATGGGCCTGCCGACGACCCACCATCCGCAGCAGAACGACGGCGCCTGATCCGCAGCACCAGCCACCACGCCCCCGCCGCGACGACCGCGGCCACGACGGCGAGCTGGAGCCAGCCGGCGACCTCCTCGATGCGGTGCCACTCCTCGCCGAGAAGGTAACCGCCCAGGATGAACGCGGTGTTCCAGAGGGTGCTGCCGGCCAGGGTGAGCAGCACGAACCGGCCGTACGGCATCCGCTGGGTGCCGGCGGGAATCGAGATGAGGCTCCGGAAGAGCGGCACCATCCGGCCGAAGAAGACCGCCTTCTGGCCGTGCTCGTCGAACCACGCCTCGGTGCGCGCGAAGTCGTGCTCGTCGACCAACGGCAGCCGGAGCCAGATCGCCAGCACCCGGTCGCGGCCGAACCGCCGGCCCGCCTCGTAGAGCAGCAGCGCGCCGACCATGGACCCGATGGTCGCCCAGGCGAGCGCGGCGATGAGGGAGAAGGTGCCCTGGTTGGCGGCGAAGCCCGCGAGCGGCAGCACGATCTCGCTCGGGATCGGGGGGAAGACCGCCTCGACGGCGAGCAGCACCCCGACGCCCGGCGCGCCGATCGCCGCCATCAGGTCGACGGCGGCCGACCCGATGACGCCGAGGTCCTCGCCGCCCTGGGCCGCCGCCGCGAGACTCACCCGCGAGCGGCGTCCAGCTGCGCCTTGGTGAGCACCGGCCGCACCTCGAGACCGATGTCCGCGAGCGGGTTCGCGCCCTCCGGGCTGCGGTCGATCGCGCAGACCACGACCTCGACGACGGCGCCGGCCGCGCGCAGCGCGGTGGCCGCGTCGCGAACGGCGCCCCCGGTGGTGATCACGTCCTCGATCAGGGTGACGCTGCGGCCCGCGACGTCGGGCCCCTCCGCCAGCTTGCAGGTGCCGTACTCCTTGGCCTTCTTGCGCACGAAGAGCGCCGGCCGACCGGTGAGGCTGCTGACCATCGTCGCGATCGGGACCCCGCCGAGCTCGAGCCCGCCGAGCAGGTCGGTGCCGGCCGGCAGCAGCTCGACCATCTCCCGGGCCACGCGCAGCAGCAGGTGCGGGTCGGCCTCGAAGAGGTACTTGTCGAAGTACTCCGTCGCCTGCTGGCCCGAGCGGAGCGTGAACTCCCCGGTCAGCCGGCACCGGGTGTCCACGTCACGGGCAAGGTCGGTCGTGAGGGTCTCGTCCACGGGCCCGAGCGTATCGGCGTCCCGGCCCTCGCCTCGACGCGCCGTCGCGCCTCTCACTGGCTCGGCCGCAGGCTTGCTCAACCTGCCTCCCCACGCGACGACTGCAACCGCATCCGCGACTGGGTTTCGACGCGCCGTCGCGGCCTCGTCCCTCGGCCGCGGGCTTGCTCAACCTGCCGACCCTAGCCGGACACTCGTACCTCGTGTCCGGCTAGGGTCGGCACATGCTCGCGCATCGCCTCGAGGGCATCCCGCCGACGATCTTCTCCGAGATGTCGGCGCTCGCCGCCCGCACCCGGGCGGTCAACCTCGGCCAGGGCTTCCCGGACGTCGACGGGCCGCCCGAGGTGATCGCCCGCGCCGTGCAGGCACTCGAGAACGGCCACAACCAGTACGCGCCCGGGGCCGGCGTGCCGGCCCTGCGCCAGGCGATCGCCCGGCACCAGCAGCGCCACTACGGGATCGAGCTCGACCCGGACCGCCAGGTCGCCGTCACCACCGGCTGCACCGAGGGCGTCGCGGCCGCGCTGCTGGGCCTGGTCAACCCCGGCGACGAGGTCGTCGTGCTCGAGCCCTACTACGACTCCTACCCCGCGATGCTCCAGATGGCCGGCGGCGTCCGACGCCCGGTCACGCTGCGCGCACCCGACTTCCGGCTCGACCCCGACGAGCTGCGGGCGGCGGTGACGCCGCGGACCCGGTTCGTGCTGCTCAACTCGCCGCACAACCCCACCGGCACGGTGCTCACCCGCGCCGAGCTGCAGGCGGTCGCCGACGTCGCCGTCGAGCACGACCTGGTGGTGATCACCGACGAGGTCTACGAGCACCTCGTGTACGACGACCACGTGCACGTCCCGCTGGCCACGCTGCCCGGCATGTTCGAGCGGACGCTGACGCTCTCCAGCGCCGGGAAGTCGTACTCGTTCACCGGCTGGAAGGTCGGCTGGGCGAGCGGCCCGGCCGAGCTGGTGGGTGCGCTGCTGGCGGCGAAGCAGTGGCTGACCTTCACCTCGGGCTCGCCGCTCCAGCCCGCCGTCGCCTACGCGCTCGACGAGGCCGCCGACTTCCCGGTCGCGCTGGCGGCCGAGCTGCGCGAGAAGCGCGACCTGCTCTGCTCCGGGCTCGCCGAGGTCGGCCTCGACGTCCGCGTGCCCGAGGGGACGTACTTCGCCACCACCGACATCGCGGACCTCGGCTGGCCCGACGGCCGGGCCTTCTGCCAGGCGCTGCCCGAGCGGGCCGGCGTGGTCGCGATCCCGGCCCAGGCCTTCTACGACTCCGACGCCGGCCGGCACCAGGTCCGCTGGGCCTTCTGCAAGGAGTCGGCGGTCATCGAGGAGGGCGTGGCCCGGCTGGCGAAGGCCGACCTGGCGCGCTAGCGGTCGCGCCTCGTCAGAGGGCATCCCGCCGCGCGAACCACTGGCGGGCCTCCGGTCGCACCAGCAGCGCGGCGCACAGCACGCTGGCGAGCAGCGGCAGCACCAGCAGGATCGCGCCCATCACCGTGCCGAGCAGGCAGAGCGCGGCGGCGGTCACGGCGGAGACGATCAGCACGATCCGCGCCCAGTCGACCCTGCGGAGCACCAGCACCGCCAGGACCGCCGCCGACAGGCACCAGATGACGACGCCGGCGATCAGCAGGTACGTCGCGGCGATCAGCAGGTCGTCGGAGATCCCCTGCTGGGCCAGCTCCGGGCTGTCGCGGTGCACCTGGTCGAGCATCTCGTCGGGCGAGATCGCCAGCACCACGGCGCTCGCGACGAGCGCCACGATCGTGGCGGCCGTGCAGACCCAGGTCAGCACGCAGGCCAGGACCACGATCCGCGGGCGCGGAGCCGGGCCGCCCGCGGGCGGCGGGGTGGCGGCATGGATGGCGGGCTGGGCGACGGGCGGCATGGCGGCCGTCGGGGCCAGCGGAGCCGACGAGGCCGGCGGGACCGGCGAGGCCGACGGCGCCGACGCCGTACGACGCTCGGGCGCGGTGGTCCCGTCGAACCACGAGCGCGCCGGCTGGAGCCACAGGATCGTCGCCGACGCGGCGACCACCGAGGTCAGGAACCCGCCGGTCACCAGTCCGGCGAAGAACAGCGGCACGGCCAGGACGGTGACGACCAGCCGGGCGGCGCGGCTGCGCTGCAGCACCTGGTAGCCCAGGATCGCCGCGGCGGCCGCGCAGCCGCCGGTGACCATCGCGAGCGTGCGCATCAGCGTGATCACGGCGTCGGAGGACAGGCCCAGGTCGGAGCCCGGCGGCTCCGACAGGAAGCGGTCGACCGCCGCCTGCGTCTCGAGCGAGTGCAGGCCGGCGACGCGCTGGTAGACCAGCACGACGACGAGGCCCGAGCCGATCATCAGCAGCCAGCCCGCCAGGGTCACCTGGCGGGGGCGATCGCGGGTCGGCTCAGTCACGCGGCCCATTCCATCACGCGCCCGGGCGCCGCCCGACGGGTCGTCCGCCTCCGGGTGTGGACACCCCGGAGGCGGACGACCCGGCTCAGGCGGTCGCGGTGATCGTCAGGCCCTCGTCGGACCGGTCGACGGTGACGCTCCCGCCGTCGGCGACCTGTCCACCGATCAGCATCTTCGCCAGCGGGTCGCCGATCGCGGTCTGGATCAGGCGGCGCAGCGGCCGGGCGCCGTACGCCGGGTCGTAGCCGGTGTCGGCCAGCCAGCGCTTCGCCGGGTCGGTGACCGAGATCGTGATCCGCCGGACGGCGAGCCGCTTCTCGAGCAGGGCGAGCTGCAGGTCGACGATGTGGGTGAGCTCCTCGCGGGTCAGCGCCTCGAAGATCACGACGTCGTCGAGCCGGTTGAGGAACTCCGGCTTGAACGACGCGCGCACCGTCGCCAGCACCGACTCGCGCTTCTTCGCGGCGTCGAGCGTGGGGTCGACGAGGAAGTTCGAGCCGAGGTTGCTGGTCAGGATCAGCAGCGTGTTGCGGAAGTCCACGGTGCGGCCCTGACCGTCGGTGAGCCGGCCATCGTCGAGCACCTGGAGCAGGATGTCGAAGACCTCGGGGTGCGCCTTCTCGACCTCGTCGAGCAGCACGACCGAGTACGGCCGACGTCGCACGGCCTCGGTCAGCTGGCCGCCCTCGTCGTACCCGACGTAGCCCGGAGGGGCACCGACGAGACGGGCCACCGAGTGCTTCTCGGAGTACTCGCTCATGTCGATGCGCACGATCGCGCGCTCGTCGTCGAAGAGGAAGTCGGCCAGCGACTTCGCGAGCTCGGTCTTGCCGGTGCCGGTCGGGCCGAGGAAGAGGAACGAGCCCGTGGGCCGGTTGGGGTCGGAGAGCCCGGCCCGGGAGCGGCGTACGGCGTCGCTGACGGCGGTGACCGCGGCCCGCTGACCGATCAGCCGCTCGCCGATGACCTCCTCCATGCGGAGCAGCTTGGCGGTCTCGCCCTCGAGCATCCGGCCGACCGGGATCCCGGTCCAGGCCTCGACGACCTCGGCGACCTGCTCGGCACCGACCTCCTCGCCGACGAGCGGGGCGCTGTCGGTCTCGGCCTTCTCGGCGTCCGCGGCCTCGTGGATCCGGCGCTCGAGCTCGGGGATCCGGCCGTAGAGCAGCTCGCTGGCCTTCTCGTACTCCTGGTCGCGCTGGAGCTTCTCGGCCTCGACGCGGAGCTGGTCGAGCTGGCGGCGCAGCTCGCCCTCGCCCTCGAGCGAGGACTTCTCCCGCTCCCAGCGGGCCTCGAGCCCACGCAGCTGCTCCTCCTGGTCGGCCAGGTCCTGGCGCAGCGCGGCGAGCCGCTCGCGGGAGGCGTCGTCGCTCTCCTTCTCGAGCGCGAACTGCTCCATCTTGAGTCGGTCGACCTGGCGACGCAGCTGGTCGATCTCCTCCGGGGAGGACTCGATCTCCATGCGCAGCCGGGACGCCGCCTCGTCGACGAGGTCGATCGCCTTGTCGGGCAGCTGGCGCCCGGTGATGTAGCGGTCGGAGAGCGTCGCGGCGGCGACCAGGGCGGCGTCGGTGATCCGGACGCCGTGGTGCGCTTCGTACTTCTCCTGGATGCCGCGCAGGATCTGGATGGTGTCCTCGACGCTGGGCTCCCCGACGAAGACCTGCTGGAATCGGCGCTCCAGCGCGGGGTCCTTCTCGATCCGCTCGCGGTACTCGTCGAGCGTGGTCGCACCGATCATGTGCAGCTCGCCGCGGGCCAGCATCGGCTTGAGCATGTTGCCGGCGTCCATCGCGGAGTCGCCGCCGGCGCCCGCGCCGACGACCGTGTGCAGCTCGTCGATGAACGTGATGACCTGTCCCTCGGCCGACTTGATCTCGTCGAGCACGGCCTTGAGCCGCTCCTCGAACTCCCCGCGGTACTTCGCGCCCGCGACCATCGCGGCCAGGTCGAGGCTCAGCACCCGGCGGCCCTTGAGCGAGTCGGGCACGTCGCCGGCGACCACGCGCTGGGCGAGCCCCTCGACGACGGCGGTCTTGCCGACGCCGGGCTCGCCGATCAGGACCGGGTTGTTCTTGGTGCGCCGGCTCAGCACCTGGACGACCCGGCGGATCTCGGCGTCGCGGCCGATGACCGGGTCGAGGCGGCCCTCCTCGGCGGCGGCGGTGAGGTCGACGGAGTACTTCTCGAGCGCTTCGTACGTCGACTCGGCGTCCTCGCTGGTCACCCGGCGGTTACCGCGGACGGCGGTCAGGCCCTCCCGCAGCCCGTCGGCGGTCAGGCCAGCGTCGATCAGCACCCGCTGCGCGGGGCTCTCGACGGTGGCGATCGCGATCAGCAGGTGCTCGGTCGCGACGTACTCGTCGTTGAGGCTGCCCGCGAGGTCGAGCGCGCTCGCCAGCACCCGCGTGAGCGCCGGCGAGCCCTTGGGCGTCTGCACGCTCGCACCGCTGGCGGTCGGCAGGCCGTCGCGGACGGCGACCGCCGCGCGCACCAGGGCGGCGGGGTCGGCACCGGCCTTGCCGACCAGCGACGCGGGGGTGCCGCCCTCCTGGAGCAGCAGCGCCACCAGCAGGTGGACGGGCTCGACAGTGGAGTTGCCCGCGGTGGTCGCCGCGACCTGGGCGGCCTCGATCGCCTCGCGGCTGCGGGTGGTGAACTTCTCGGCGCCGAACTGGCTCATGGGCGTGATTCTCCTGCTGATCTCGTGCCTCGGCCACCGTTTCGTGGCCATTCACTGAAGCAACGTCAACAAACTTGAGTCCATTCCACTCAAGTTCAACCCCAACGGACAATTCTTGTCCGAAGTGGTCTAGACCACCCGTTTTGACTAGTCCGCCCCGGGGCAAGCACCGGGGGTCTCGGGGGAGGACAGCCCTCGGGGCGTCCGATCACCCGAGCGTAGAGAGCCTCCAGCATGAACCTCATCAGTCGCACCGCCACCGCGGTCGTCGCGGCGCTGGCCCTGAGCCTGCCGACCGCCGCCCTCACCTCCGCCCAGGCAGCGCCGTCGAGCGCCGGCCAGGCCGGCGCCACCCAGGCGGCCCAGCACAGCCAGGCCGTGGCCAAGAAGGCCAAGAAGGCCAAGAAGAAGATCAAGCTCAAGCTCCAGCGCTCGCAGTCCTACTCGCACTACGGGCAGGACGGCGTCAAGGTCACGGCGGTCGTCAAGAAGGGCAAGAAGAACGCCAAGGGCAAGGTCACCTTCTCCCTCAACGGCGCCGCGGTCGCGACCAGCAAGCTGAAGAAGGGCAAGGCGTCCTACCGGATGGCCTCGACCAACGCGCCGGGCCAGTACGTCGTCTCGGCGAAGTACAAGAGCAAGAAGAAGTCGACCAAGGTCCGGGTCTACAACTCCGCGATCGCGCTGTCGGGGACCGCGTTCACGATCTCCGCGGCCACCAGCAGCTGGGACCTGCCCGCGCTGACCGGCACCGTCCAGTACAAGGACGCGCCGGCGACCAAGGGCTACGTCGACATCTACCTGAACGGCAACGTCAAGGGCGGCAGCTCCTCGCCCGACTACTGCTGCATGGCGAGCGTCGACGGCGCCGGCAACTTCCAGTTCGCCGGCTCCACCTTCCTCGGCAGGGTGCAGGACAAGGGCCCCGGCACCTACACCTACCAGGCCTTCTACACCGACGGACCGGCCTTCGCCGACTACATCTACTCGACCCCGATCACGGTGACCGTCACCCCCTGATCGAACCCTGCCTGCGCAGCGCGAGGGCCCGCCGACATCGTCGGCGGGCCCTCGTCGTATCTGAGCGTGGCCTCGGAGCGTGGTCTCGGAGCCTCAGCGCCCGCGGCGCCAGACCACCACCGACTGGCCCGGCTCCGGCTGGCGCAGCGCGGGCAGCCGACTCGGCGACGAGTCGGAGGTCCGGGCCACGGCGGCCTGCCGCAGCGCGTCGCGGGCCGCGGCCAGCTCCGCCTGGAGCTCCTCGTTGCGCTGCACGAGCGCGGCGACCCGGTGCTCGAGCTCGAGGATCCGGCGTACCCCCTCGATCCCGATCCCGGAGGAGGTCAGGTCGCTGATCTCGCGCAGCAGCTCGATGTCGCGGTGGGTGTAGCGACGACCGCCGCCGCCGGTGCGCGCCGGGACGATCAGGCCCATCCGCTCGTAGGTGCGCAGGGTCTGCGGGTGCAGTCCGCTCAGCTCGGCCGCCACGCTGATCACGAAGACGGCGGCGTCGGGGCCGGGCGGCTGGAACGGCGGTCGCTTGCCGGCCACGACGTCACGCCTCCTCGAACAGCTTGGTCCGCAGCGGGCGCCCGGCGGTCGCGGACCGGTACGCCTCGACCGCCTCGCGGGCCGGTCCGTCGACGCTCGCGGGCACCTGGACCTCGACGGTCGCGAGCAGGTCGCCCTTGCTGCCGTCGGACTTCGGCGCCCCCCGGCCCCGGACCCGGAAGGTCCGCCCGTTGGGCGTACCGGCCGGCACCTTGAGGGTCACCGGCGTGCCGCCCAGCGTGGGGATCCTGATCTCCGCGCCGAGCGCGAGCTCGTCGAAGGAGACCGGCACGTCGATGGTGAGGTTGTCGTCCTTGCGGCCGAAGAGCCGGTGTGGGGACACCTTCACGGTGACGTAGAGGTCGCCCGCCGCGCCGCCGTTCTCGCCCGGTGCGCCCTTGCCCCGCAGCCGGATCCGCTGGCCGTCCTTGACGCCCGCGGGGATCCGCGCCTGGATGGTGCGCGCCGAGAGGCCGCGACCGCTGCCGTGGCAGGTCGGGCACGCCTCGTCGTAGATGAGCTGACGCCCGCCGCACCTCGGGCAGGTCTCGTTGATCGAGAAGGCGCCGCCCGCGGACGCCACGACGAACCCGGCGCCCTCGCACTCGGGACACACCCGCGGCTTGGTGCCGGGCTTGCCGCCCGTGCCCTTGCAGTCCGGGCAGGCGGAGTCGGCGGTCAGCCGCAGCGACACGGTGACGCCGTCGATGGCGTCGGTGAAGCTGATCGTGGCCGAGGTCTCGACGTCCGCGCCCTTCTGGGCCCGCGAGGCCCGGCGGGCGCGGCCGCCCTGGCGGCCCGCGCCGCCGCCGAACAGGTCGCCGAACATGTCGCCGAAGCCGCCACCGGACCCGCCGGCCCGGTCGCGGAGCAGGTCGTTGAGGTCGAAGCCGCCCTCGCCGCCCGGGAACCCGCCGCCACTGAAGCCGCCGCGGAAGCCGCCGGCGTAGGCCGACCGCATCTCGTCGTACTTCTTGCGCTTCTCGGGGTCGCCGACCACGTCGTAGGCCTCGGCGACCGCCTTGAACTTGTCGTGCTTGGCGGTGTCGCCGGGGTTGGAGTCGGGGTGGTTGGCGCGCGCGAGCTTGCGGTAGGCCTTCTTGATCTGGTCGGCCGTGGCGTCCTTGGCGACGCCGAGCTCCTGGTAGAAGTCCTTCTGCGCCCAGTCGGCCCGGAAGCCGTCAGCGTTGCTCATCGCGCACCTCCCTTCCCTCGTTCCATCCGGTGCTCGGCGCCGTCACGCAGTCGGGCCGCTCGGCGGGTCGACCACCAGCACCTGGGCGGCGCGGACCACCCGGTCGCCGATGCGGTAGCCCGCCTTGGCGACCACCTTGCAGGTGGTGACCTCGACCTCGGGATCCTCCCCGATGTGGCTGAGCGCATCGTGGAACGTCGGGTCGAAGGCGTCGCCCCGCGCGCCGAACTTGGTCAGCCCGACCCCGGAGACCACCCGCTCGAGCTGGTCGGCGACGGCCTTGAAGCCCGGGTCCAGCTCGCCGTGCTCGCGGGCCCGGTCGACGGCGTCGAGCACCTCGACGATCGGCGCGAGTGCGGCGTACGTCGCGTTCTCCTTGACCAGCTCGCGGTCCCGCTCGACGCGGCGCTTGTAGTTGACGAACTCGGCCTGCAGCCGCTGGAGGTCGTTGGTCAGCTCGGCGACCGTGGCCTCGAGGCCGGCGTCCGCCGGCGGTGCCCCTTCCACGCCCTCCTGGTCGGACTCGGTGGGCCGGCCACCGCCGCTCGGGGCGGCACCGGCCGGGCCGCCGGCCGGCGGTGCCTGGTCCACCGTCTCCTCGACGGGTTCGGTGGACTCCTCACCGCCGACCGAACGCTCCTCGGTCACTTGGTCTCGCCCTCCGGGTCCTCGTCGACGATCTCGGCGTCGACGACGTCGTCGTCGGACTCGCCGGTCGAGCCGCCAGCGCCCGCAGTGCCACCGGCGGCGGCCTGGTCGGCCTCGGCCGCGGCGTACATCGCGGCGCCCATCTTCTGGCTGGACTCACCGAGCTTGGTGATGCCCGCCTGGAGCTCCTCCGCGGTGGCGTCGGCGTTCTCGAGGACGGCCTTGAGCGCGTCGACGTCGGCCTGGACCTCGGTCTTCACGTCGTCGGGCAGCTTCTCGGCGTTGTCGGCGAGGAACTTCTCGGTCGTGTAGACGAGCTGGTCGGCCTGGTTGCGGGTCTCGACCGCGGCGCGCCGCTTGGCGTCCTCCTCGGCGTACTGCTCCGCCTCCTTGACCATCCGGTCGATGTCGTCCTTCGACAGCGCGGAGCCGCCGGAGATCGTCATCGACTGCTCCCGCCCGGACGCCTGGTCCTTCGCGGTCACGTGCACGATGCCGTTGGCGTCGATGTCGAAGGTGACCTCGATCTTCGGCACGCCGCGCGGGGCCGGCGGCAGACCGGTCAGCTCGAAGTTGCCGAGCGGCTGGTTCTGCGACCACATCTGGCGCTCGCCCTGGGCGACCTTGATCTCGACCGACGGCTGGTTGTCGTCGGCGGTCGTGAAGATCTCGGACCGCTTGGTCGGGATGGTGGTGTTGCGCTCGATGAGGTTGGTCATCACGCCGCCCTTGGTCTCGATGCCGAGGCTCAGCGGGGTGACGTCGAGGAGCAGCACGTCCTTGACCTCGCCCTTGAGCACGCCGGCCTGGAGCGCGGCGCCGACGGCGACGACCTCGTCGGGGTTGACGCCCTTGTTGGGCTCCTTGCCGCCGAGCAGCTCCTTGACGACCTCGGTCACCGCGGGCATCCGGGTCGAGCCGCCGACGAGCACGACGTGGTCGATCGCGGAGACCGCGACGCCGCCGTCCTTGAGCACCGACTGGAACGGCGCCTTGGTGCGGTCGAGCAGGTCGGCCGTCAGCTTCTGGAACTCGCTGCGGGAGAGCTTCTCCTCGAAGTGCAGCGGGCCGGACTCGCCGTGGGTGATGTACGGCAGGTGGATCGTGGTCTCGGCGGACGAGGACAGCTCGATCTTCGCCTTCTCCGCGGCCTCCTGCAGGCGCTGCTTCGCGATCTTGTCGGCGCCGAGGTCGACACCGTTGTTGTCCTTGAACTTCTTGACCATCCAGTCGACGACGCGGGCGTCCCAGTCGTCACCACCGAGGTGGTTGTCGCCGGACGTCGCCTTGACCTCGATCGTCGCGAAGCCGTCGTCGTCCTTGCCCACCTCGAGCAGGGACACGTCGAAGGTGCCGCCGCCCAGGTCGAAGACGAGGATGGTCTGGTCGCCCTCGCCCTTGTCGAGGCCGTAGGCCAGCGCCGCCGCGGTCGGCTCGTTCACGATGCGCGAGACGTTGAGGCCCGCGATCTCGCCGGCCTCCTTGGTGGCCTGGCGCTGCGCGTCGGAGAAGTACGCCGGGACCGTGATCACCGCGTCGGTGACGGTCTCGCCGAGGTAGGCCTCCGCGTCGCGCTTGAGCTTCTGCAGGACGAACGCGCTGATCTGCTGCGGGGTGAAGGACTTGTCGTCGATCTTGACGTTCCAGTCGGTGCCCATGTGCCGCTTGACGGACCGGATGGTCCGGTCGACGTTGGTCACGGCCTGGCGCTTGGCGACCTCGCCGACCAGCACCTCGCCGGACTTGGCGAAGGCCACCACCGACGGGGTCGTCCGGGCGCCTTCCGCGTTCGCGATGACGGTGGGTTCGCCACCCTCCAGGACGGCGACGACGCTGTTCGTCGTGCCGAGGTCGATGCCGACCGCACGTGCCATTTCTTTCCTACCTCCGGTGTTGGGTCCTGCTACGCGGCCATCGTCCGCCGCCGCAGCGAGTTTGACAAATAAGTTGAGTCTGATCAACTCAACTTTGGTTACTTGTCCCAACGCAAGTGTCGGGCGGGTCATTCCCGCCACCGCCCGACCGCTCGGAGAAGGGTCAGCCGAACAGCAGCGCCCCGGAGGCGACCACCCCGGCGACCACGACCAGGCTGCGCAGCAGGGAGACCGACATCCGCCGGGCGACCCGGGCGCCGACGTACCCGCCGACGATCGAGCTCACCGCGAGCAGTCCCACGACCGCCCAGTCGACGTCGGCGACGACGGTGAAGATCACCGCGGCGACCAGGTTGGAGGCCAGCAGCGAGGCGGTCCGGATGCCGCCGATGACCCGCAGGTCGATGTCGAGCCCGAGCGCGAGCGTGGCGATCATCATCACCCCCGCGCCGGCGCCGAAGTAGCCGCCGTAGACGCCGGTCAGCAGCACGAAGAGGATCGTGACCGGCGACAGCCGGACCCGCGGCGACCCGTCGTGGCCGGCCCGCTCGCGGCGTACGGCCAGCCAGCGCGAGATCCGCGGCTGGGCGCCCACGACCAGGCAGGTCACCAGGATCAGCCACGGGACGATGGCCTCGAAGACACCCGGCGGCAGGGCGAGCAGCAGCGCCGCTCCCACCGCGCCGGCGACCCCGGTCAGGGCGATCACCTGCCGGGTGATCGCCGGCTCGGCGCGCAGCTCCTCGCGGTAGCCGACCGCCCCGCCCAGGCCGCCGGGCACCAGGCCGATGGTGTTGCTCACGTTGGCGGTCACCGGCGGCAGGCCGACGGCGAGCAGGAACGGGAAGCTCAGCAGCGAGGCGACCCCGACGCTCGAGGTGAGGATCCCCGCACCGAAGCCCGCCAGCACCACCAGCGCCTGGTCGACACCGTCCACCGCGATCAGACCCCCGGGCCGTCGGGCGGTCCGGGATCGCCGAGCAGCCCGGCGCAGGCGATGGCCGCCGCGCTCGCGTCGCCGCGGATGATCGCCTCGGCGACCGCGTCCAGCCCGGCGCGCACCTCGACGCCGTCGAGGGGATCGGGGGCGTGCGCGGCGAGCAGGTCGTCGAGGTCCGCGAGCAGCGGCGACTCCGCGAGCCGGCGGATGCAGCGCCAGGTGTGCTCGAACGAGCGGGGCCGCCCGTCGTCGGCGAGCATCGCCAGCCGCAGCGACTGCTGGGGGTTCACTGCCGCCGCCCGGGCGATGCCGGCCAGCATCGCCTCGCGGGCCGCCACCGCCTCGGCCCGGGGACGTGCGGCCACGGCGGAGTCGAACCGGTCGCCGGCCGCCTCGCCCGCCGGCTCGCGCACCAGCGCCCCCACGCCGTGCCGGACCTCGATGCGGCCCCGGGTCTCGAGCGCCGCGAGCGCGCGGGACAGCGTGGCCCGGCTGACCCCGAGCTCGGCGGCGAGCTGACGCTCGGGCGGCAGCCGGTCGCCGCCGACCAGCCCCTGGGCCTCGATGAAGTCGGAGATGTGCGCCGCCAGGCTCTCGTAGAGACGCTCACGACGCAGCGGCGGCAGGCTCGCGCGGGACCCCGGCTCGGACATGCGGCACAGCATAGGGGATGGAGGCTCATTGGACAGGTGGCCTAGCCACTGGTAACAATCACCCCGTTATGACGCGGGTCACGGTCCCGCCTCTGCTGCGGATCGGCCCGCCCGGTCGCCGGAGCCCCTGACTCGGAAAGGGAGCCATGTCCCACGAAATCGTCTCGCTGGCGGTCCTCGCGATCGTCTTCCTCGTCGCCACCCTGCGCGGGGTCAACATGGGTGCCCTCGCCCTGGTGGCCGCCTTCATCGTGGGCCTCGGCGTCTACGACGTCTCCACCGACGACGTCCTGCTCGGCTTCCCGAGCGACCTCTTCGTCATCCTGGTCGGCGTCACCTACCTCTTCGCGCTGGCGAAGAACAACGGCACCGTGGACTGGATCGTGCACGGAGCCGTCCGCGCGGTCGGCGGCCGGGTGGCGCTGGTGCCGTGGGCGATGTTCCTGGTCTGCGCCGTCGTCACCTCGATCGGCGCGGTGAGCCCGGCTGCGGTCGCGATCGTCGCGCCCGTGGCGATGGGGTTCGCGGCTCGCTACCGGATCCACCCCGTGATGATGGGGATGATGGTCGTCCAGGGCGCGACCGCCGGCAGCTTCTCCCCGATCGGCATCTTCGGCTCGATCACCAACGGCGTCGTCGACGACAACGACCTGCCGGGCAACCAGCTGTTCCTCTTCGTCTCCACCTTCCTGGCCGCCACGCTGATCGCACTGGTGACCTACCTGGCCTTCGGCGGCCGCCGGCTGCTGGCCCGCGGTCGCGACGAGGCCGCGCTCGCGCGGATGGGCGCCGAGGCCGAGCAGGCGTCGTACGCCGCCACGCACGGCCGGTCCTCCGGCACCCCGCACTCGGCCGTCGAGGCCCGCCGCACCACCGCCGGCTCCGGGGGCGACGACGACGTCACCCGACTCGACCCGCAGCGCTCACTGACGCTGCTCGGCCTGGTCGCCCTGATGATCGGCGCTCTGGGCTTCGACCTCGACGTGGGCTTCACCGCACTGACGATCGCCGTCGCGCTCACCCTGGTGTTCCCCGCCTCGGCCAAGGGCGCCGTCGAGAAGATCAGCTGGGGCACCGTGCTGCTCATCGGCGGCATCGTCACCTACGTCACGCTCCTCGAGAACCAGGGTGTCGTCGACTGGCTCGGCGACGGCGTCGCCGACGTCGGGGCACCGCTGCTGGCCGCCCTGCTGGTCTGCCTGATCGGCTCCGTGGTCTCCGCGTTCGCGTCCACGACCGGCATCATCGGTGCGCTGATCCCGCTCGCGGTGCCCTTCCTGCTCACCGACCAGGTCAGCGCGGTCGGGCTGATCGCGGCGCTCGCGATCTCGAGCTCGGTGGTGGACTGCAGCCCGTTCTCGACCAACGGCGCGCTGGTCGTCGCCAACGCCGACGCCGACCAGCGCGAGATGGTCTTCAAGCGGCTCATGCAGTGGGGCATGTCGATCGTGGTGATCGCGCCGGTCGTCGCCTGGGCGGTGCTGGTGATCCCGACCGCCTGAGTCCCCGGACCTCGCGGCCGGGTCAGCCGACGAACTTCCGCACCAGGCCGACCCGGCGCAGCGTGGCCACCTCGTCGCGAGGGAACCACCGCGCCTCGTCGGTGGTGCCGTCCACCTCGGCGGTCAGCTCGCCACCGACGATGCGGGCCTCGTAGACCACCCGAACCCCCTTGTGCCAGCGATCGGTCCGGGTGATCCGGTCGTGCGGCGCGATCACCATGGTGTCGACGCCGAGCAGCCGGCCGGGCTCGACGTCGTACCCGGTCTCCTCGCGCACCTCACGCACCACGCCGTCCAGGAGCGCCTCGTGCAGGTCGACGCCGCCGCCCGGGAGCGTCCACAGCGGCTCGTCAGGCTCGTTCCACAGCGCCAGCAGCACGCGGTCACGGTCGTCGACCACCACGGCGTACGCCGCGAGCCGGGTGTCGTACTCGGTGAACTCGGGAGACTCCATGGTCCCGATCCTGCCCTGGGGGATGCTCGCCCCCCTCGTGGGGGATGGAAGAGTCATGCGCGTTCCGACCGTCACCCTCAACGACCAGACCACCACCCAGCACCCGACCCGCCGCATCCGCCGACACAGCGGGGTTTCGAGACGGTTGCTAGCGCAACCTCCTCAACCACCGTCGCCGGGACCACGGTGGTTGAGGAAGGCGCGCTAGCGCCTGTCTCGAAACCACCCGTCGGGACGCCGAGCTGTGGTCGGGACCGGGTCGCGTTGGTCGTGGTGGTTTCGAGACGGTTGCTAGCGCAACCTCCACAACCACCGTCGCCGGGGGTCACGGTGGTTGAGGAAGGCGCGCTGGCGCCTGTCTCGAAACCACCCGCGCCGGGACACGGTGGTTGAGGTGCGAGGGCCGCCAGGCCCGAGCCTCGAAACCACCCTCCACAGGACATCGATCCGGGTGTGGACGAGCGCGCTGGATCGTGACCTGTTCGTGACCCAAACCCCTGTGGAACAAGGGGATCCAGGGACCTTGAGTGTCGGTGGCGGGTGCTTGAGTAGGTGGCATGACAGCACAGGCCACACCGCGACACCAGGTGTCAACGACGACCGCGCAGATGCGCGATCTCGCCGACTCGGTGGCCGATGCGTCGGTGTGGTCCATGGACGCCGCCGAGGCCGGGGCCACGCTGGTCGAGCTGACCCGGCTGGCGGCGCAGGTCGCCGAGCTGCAGGCCCGGGTGGCCGCGCACGCCGACACCATCCATGTGGGCCAGGACGTGGGTGCGTCCAGTGCGGCGAACTGGCTGGCCCACACCACCAAGACCACCCGGGCGGCCGCGTACGGCGCGGTGCGGCTCGGCCACGACCTCGAGCAACACCCGTCCACCCGGGAGGCGCTGGCGGCCGGGGAGATCGACGTCGAGCAGGCCCGGGTCGTCATCCGGTGGGTCGACCGACTCCCCACCGACCTCGGCCCCGAGACCCTCGCCAACGCCGAGGCGCACCTGCTCGCCGAGGCCCGCCACCACGACGCCAAGGCGCTCGGTCGGCTGGGTCGGCGGCTGTGGGAGGTCATCGCCCCCGAGGAGGCCGACGCCCACGAAGCCGACATCCTGCAACGGCAGGAGGCGGCCGCACTGCGGGCCTGCTCGCTCACGATGGCCGACGACGGGGACGGCACCACCCGGGGCCGGTTCGTGCTGCCGACCTACCACGCCGCCGCCCTCAAGAAGATCCTGATGGCGCTCGCCGCACCCAAGCACCTGGCGGCCACCCAAGGCCCCGGCATCGAACGCCGACCCGGACCCGAAGCACTCGGCCGGGCGCTGTGCGAGCTGATCGAGCGCTACCCGGTCGACCGACTCCCGACCACCGGCGGGGTCAACGCCACGCTGCTGGTGGTCATCGACGAAGACACCCTCACCGGGCGGCTGGAGAAGGCCGGCGTCCTCGACACCGGCGACCAGATCAGCCCCGCCATGGCACGGCGGCTGGCGTGCGAGGCCGGGATCATCCCCGCCGTCCTCGGCAGTGCCTCGGTCCCGCTCGACCTCGGGAGACGGAGCCGGTACCACACCGAGCACCAGCGCATCGCCATGTTCCTGCGCGACCGCGGTTGCCGCGCCGAGGGCTGCGACCGCACGGCCGGCCTCCACGCCCACCACCAACAGCACTGGACCGACGGCGGCCACACCAACCTCACCGACAGCGCCTCCCTCTGCGCCTGGCACCACAACACCCTCATCCACGACCCCACCTACGACACGACATACCTCCCCACCGGCAAGAACCGATTCCACCGACGCACGTGAGGGCCACTGGATCGCGGAACTCGAACCGGGCTCGTCCGGATCACCGGTGCCGCGGCACGCTGACGGGCGTTGGTGGTTTCGAGGGCCTCGGGCCTGGCGGCCTCACACCTCAACCACCGGCGTGCAGGATCCTCCGCGCTCAGGCGTCGAGGGCCCGGCCCCACTTCTCGAGGAGCTGGGCGAGTCGGGTCCGCTCCGCCCCGTCGAGCATCGCGACCAGGCGGTGCTCGTTGGCCATGTGGGCGCCGAACGCCTCGTCGATCAGCGCCACGCCCGCCGGGGTGAGCGCGACCATCCGGCCCCGGGCGTCGCTGTCGCTGACCCGGCGGGTCACCCAGCCCTGCTCGACGCAGCGGTCGACCCGCTTGGTCACCGCGCCCGACGAGACCATCGTCTGGGTGGCGAGCTCACCGGGCGTGAGCTCGTACGGCGCACCCGAGCGGCGCAGCGTGGCGAGCACGTCGAACTCGCCCTCGCCCAGCCCGAAGCGCCCGTAGACCGTGACCAGCTCGTCCGTGAGCCGGGCCGCGAGCCGGTGCAGCCGGCCGATGACGCCCTGCGGGGTGACGTCGAGGTCGGGCCGCTCCCGGGTCCACTGGGCGACGATCCGGCCGACGTGGTCGAGCTCGGGCTGGTCCACCGGGGTCAGGCCCCGAGGCCGCCGTCGAGCTGCCGCGAGCGCTCGATGTCGGCGGAGTGCTCGTCCCGGATCACCACGACCGGGCAGGCGGCGTGCCGCACGCACTGGTCGCTCACCGAGCCGAGGGCGAGGCCCCGGAAGCCGCCCAGCCCGCGGGCGCCGACGACCAGCAGGTCGGCGTCGCGGGAGGCCTCGACCAGGCCGTTCGCGGGTGCGCCGCGGTAGCCCTCGAAGGTGACGTCGACGTCGACCCCGCGCTCGGCGACCACCCGGGCACCGTCGCGCTCGAGCTCGGCGACGACGGCCGCCTCGAACTCCTCGATCGGCGGGATGTAGCCACCGCTCATCGAGGCGGGCCGCGGTGCGGTCGAGATCGACCAGCCGCGGATCACCCGGACGTCGGCGCCGACGCTCCCGGCGTAGTCGAGCGCCCAAGCCAGGGCCAGGTCGCTGGTGGACGAGCCGTCATGGCCCACGATCACGGTGCGCTCAGCTGCCATGGACTGGAATATATCTCACCCGGAAACTATTATGTCTTCCATGGAAAGTAACTGGCGCGTCCTCGGGCTCGCGGCGATCGCCCCCATCGCCTGGGGGTCCGGCTACTACGTGACCGAGACCTTCCTGCCACCGGACCGCCCGCTCTTCGGCGCGATGATGCGGGCGCTGCCCTTCGGACTGCTCCTGCTCGCCTTCCGCCCGCACCTCCCGACCGGGGTGTGGTGGTGGCGCAGCCTGGTGCTCGGCACGCTCAACATCGGCGCCTTCTTCGCGCTGATCTTCGTCGCGGCCTATCGGCTCCCCGGCGGCATGGCCGCCACACTCACCGCCACCGCGCCGATCATGATCATGCTGGTCGCGTGGCTGCTGGTGGGCGAGCGACCGCGCCTCGCCTCGCTCGGCGGCGCGGCGGTCGGAGTCGTCGGGGTCGCCCTGCTCGTGCTGCGCGCGGACTTCGCGGTCGACCCGATCGGCGTCGCCGCATCGTTCGGCGCCGTCGCCATGTCGTCGCTGGGCTTCGTGCTGATCAAGCGCTGGACGCCGCCGGTGGACCTGCTGACCTTCACCGCCTGGCAGCTGGTCGCCGGCGGTCTGGTGCTGCTGCCGGTCGCCATCCTCGTCGAGGGCACCCCGCCACCGATGGACCTGCCCGCGATCGGCGGCTTCCTCTACCTAGGCCTGGTGGGCACCGTCGTGGCCTACGTCGTGTGGTTCCGCGGCCTGCGCCGGCTGCCCGCGGCCGCCGTCTCGCTGGTCGGCCTGCTCAACCCGGTCGCCGGCACGGTCATCGGCGTCGCGCTCGCGCGTGAGGCATTCGGCACCGCCCAGGCGCTCGGACTGCTGCTGGTGCTCGCCGGCATCCTGGCCGGCCAGCCGGCCGTGCTCGACCGGTTCCGCCGGCGTACGGCCCCGGTCGAAACCCTCTCCGAAGCGGCACCCGAGGCGGCATTCGCCTGCCGGTGACGGCTCAGCCGGTGATCGTCACCCGCACCTCGCCCGACTTCAGGCCGGAGTCGGAGTCGACGACGCGGAACCGGTTCACCCCCGGCAGGCTGGCCTGCACCGGGATCTGGAACTGCTCGCCGGCGACCGAGCCGGTGGCCGGGAAGTCCACCCAGCCGCCGCCCTCGAAGCGCTGCACGGTGAGGATCGCGCCCTCCCCCTGGGGATAGACGCCGGTGAGCTCGAACTGCTGCATCGGGGACACCTCGGTCACCGACGCCGACAGCGTGATCTCGCGCTCGGGCGACTCGCTCGGCGACTCCGACGGGGAGACATCCGAGTTCGAGGGCCCGACGCCGGGAGCGAGGGTGATCTGGGGGTCGCTCGAGGCGGTGGTCTTCACCGGCGTCGGCAGGTACATCGTGGCGTGGCCGTCCACGCCGGACTCCTCCGAACCGCCGCCCAGGCCGAGCACCTTGGTGCCGGCGAACACCACGAGGCCGAGGACCAGGCCGACGACGACGCCGACGCCGACCAGGGCGATCAGCCCGGCAGCGATCGGGTGCTCCTCGAGCGGTCGCTCCGGCAGTCGCTCCGGCACGTGGTCTCCTCCCGGAAGGTGTGCTGTCCTCCCCATTCTCCGGGAGCGGCACAACCCGACCAAGCGGGGGCCTCGGCCCCGCTCAGATCCCGCGCTTCCAGACGATCTCCTCGTGCAGCTTGCGGCTGCGCCAGCCGTCGGCGGTGCGCTCCAGCGTGTGGTGGTAGAGCCCGCCGAACTCGGCGACCTTCTCACCGCGGCCGTCGGCGTCCCCCGTGCCGGGCAGCGGCATCGGGTTGTGGAAGTACGCCGTCGCCAGCGCCTGGTCGCCCGGACTCCCCTCGCCCGCCTGCTCCGGGAAGCTGATCGCGACCTGCGCGAGCGTGTGCATCCGCTTGGGGAAGAACGCCGGCAGCACCTCGGCCAGCCAGGCCTTCACGGCGGGGTAGGTGTCGGCGATCCCGCCCGACTCGGTGTAGTCGATCTCGGCATCGGAAGTGAAGACGGTGTCGAGCACGTCCCACTCGCCGGCGTCGATGGCACGGGTGTAGCGGATGAGCACGCCCTCGATCTCGAGGCGGTCGCTGATCTCCTGAAGGTCCACGACTGAACTCTGGCACGAAATTGGAACACGTTCTAGTGTGTGCTCATGCGATTCAGCTACGCGGAGGCGATGACCCGCGCGGAGTACTACGCGCCCCTGGCCCAGGCCGCCGAGGCCGCGGGCTACACCAGCATGACCGTGGCCGACAGCCTGATCTATCCGAAGGACTCCGACTCGAAGTACCCCTACACCGACACCGGGGACCGCGAGTTCCTCGAGGGCAAGGAGTTCATCGAGACCATGGTGCTGTGCGCACACCTGTTCGCGCACACGACGACGCTGCGGCTCACGCCGTTCGTGCTCAAGCTCCCGATCCGGCCGCCGGTGCTGGTCGCCAAGCAGGCGTCGTCGCTGGCGTTCCTGTCGGGCAACCGGCTCGGACTCGGCGTGGGCATCTCGCCGTGGCCCGAGGACTTCGACGCGCTCGGCGTCTCGTGGGACAAGCGCGGCAAGCGCATGGACGAGTGCATGGACATCCTGCGCGGGCTGACGGGCGGCGAGTTCTTCGAGTACCACGGCGACTTCTACGACGTCGACGCCCTCAAGCTGTGCCCGGCCGCACCGGAGCCGGTGCCCCTGCTGGTCGGCGGCCATGCCGACGCCGCGCTGCGCCGCGCCGTACGCAAGGGCGACGGCTGGATGCACGCCGGCGGCGACGGCGAGGAGCTGGACCGGCTGCTGACCCGCCTCGCCGAGATCCGCCGGGAGGAGGGCGACACCCGCGACGACTTCGAAGTGCACGTGATCTCCTACGACGCCTACACCCTCGACGGCATCAAGCGCCTGGAGGACCAGGGCGTCACCGACTGCATCGTCGGCTTCCGGATGCCCTACATCAAGGGCCCCGACACCGAGCCACTCGAGAAGAAGGTCGAGCACCTCGAGCGGTACGCCGAGAGCATCATCGCCAAGGTGGACCGATGACAACAGCCACGCGCCCGAGCCGAGTCGGCGCCAGTTTCCAGAGGAGCGAAGCGGGGGCGGAAACTGGCGCCGACTCGGCGATCGTCCTACGGTCCGCCGGCGGCCTGCGGACCCTGACCCACGGGGGTTTGGGGCAATGAGCAGCGCAAGCCTGGATCTGACCAAGGTCCTCCAGGACGCGATCGCGGAGGCCGAGGAGCTGGTCGCGAACGCGCCGTTCATCAGGACCGAGCAGGACCGACTGGAAGGCTACGACTACCTCGCCGGGCGGATCCGGATGGCCATGCAGATGGCCTTCGACCACGACCTCGACCGGCCGCTGTTCATCAACCCCACCCACCAATTCTCCCGGCAGGCCCTGGACAACCCCGACGCGATCTACTTCAACGCCTACGTCAAGGAGGGCGTCGAGTACGTCGTGCGCGGCCGCCGCGGCACGAGCGCCGACCTGTCCTTCCAGGTGATGGGCGGGTCCTACTCCGCCGACTCGGCGGCGTCGTCGCTGATGGCGTTCGACGACCGGGAGCTCGACATCGCGGCCGACGGCAGCTTCGAGTTCCGCTACGTCGCCGAGCCGGGCGCGAAGACGCTGATCGTGCGCGAGGTCTTCAACGACTGGGACACCGAGGAGCGCGGGCTGCTCACGATCGAGCGGGTCGACACCCTCGGCCGGCCCGCGAGGCCGCTGGAGCGGAACCGGCTCGCCAAGCGCTACGAGGTGGCGGCGCGCAGCCTGGTCGGCTCCATCCAGGCCTGGTTCGCGTTCCCGCACTTCTTCCAGTACCAGGAACCGGCCAACCGGCCGACCGCCCCGCAGTCGACGCCCGGCGGGCTGTCGTCGCAGCGGTCCTCGATCGGCCACTACGACCTGGCCGAGGACCAGGCACTGGTGATCACCGTGCCGGAGTGCTCCGACTGCGCCTACCAGGCGATCCAGATCGGCTCGGACTGGTACGCCTCCACCGACTACGAGACCCACCAGACCTCGCTCACCAAGGCGCAGGCGGTCACCGACCCCGACGGCATGATGCGATTCGTGATCTCGGAGACGCCGCCCGGCGGCACGCCGATCGCGAACTGGCTCGAGACCACGGGCCACCGCACCGGAGCGCTCATGCTGCGCTGGCAGCGCCTCGAGCGCGACCTCGGTCCCGCGGACGGCCCGGTGGCCGAGGTGATGCCGCTCGCCGACGTACCCACCCGACTCCCGCACTTCACCCCCCTCACCGCCGAGGAGTACGCCGCGCGGATCACCGCCCGGCAGCGCTCCGTTGCCCGAAGGATGCTGAGTTGACCCAGAACTCGACCGAGCTTGGCTACGCCCAGGCCCACGACACCTCGATCGAGGAGCGCTACCAGCCCGTCCCGCTGCTGAAGGACAAGGTGATCGTGCTGTCCGGGGTCGGTCCCGGACTCGGCCGCGCGCTCGGCGAGGAGGCGGCCAGGCTCGGCGCCGACCTCGTGCTCGCGAGCCGCACCGCCTCGCGCCTGGAGAAGATGGCGTCGGTGGTCGAGTCGCTCGGCCGGCGCGCCGTCGTCGTCCCCACCGACATCACCGACGAGGCGTCCCGCGCGGCGCTGGTGGAGAAGTCGCTCGAGGCGTTCGGCAGGGTCGACTGCCTGCTGAACAACGCGTTCGCGATCCCGCCGATGGACCCCATCACCCAGATCAAGCCCGAGGACCTGGCCCGGGCCAACGAGACCAACGTGTTCGCGCCGCTGCGGCTCTCGGCACTGTTCGCCGACGCACTGTCCGCGTCGAAGGGCTCGATCATCATGCTCAACTCGTGCGTCTCCTTCTCCTCGCAGCCGGAGTACGCCGGCTACAAGCTGTCCAAGGGCGCACTGGAGCACCTCGCCTCGTCGCTGGCCACCGAGCTCGGCCCGCGCGGGATCCGGGTCAACAGCGTGGCGCCGTCGTACATCTACGAGGACGTCAACCGCGGCTACTTCGACTTCCTCGCGGCGGTCGAGGGCACCACGCACGAGGAGGTGTACGCCGCGAAGGCCGCGCCCACCGATCTCAAGCGGCTGGCCTCGGCGCAGGAGGTCGCCCGCGCGACGCTCTTCCTGGCCAGCGACCTCGCCTCGGCGGTCACCGGCCAGATGCTCACCGTCGACTGCGGCGAGTTCCACGACTGACGACCACCGTGGACGTCATACGGACAGTGTGTCCCCCTCCACCGTCCGCATGACGTCCCGAGGAGGGGCACCGATGAGCGACAACATCATGACCCGGGAGCGCCCGGACGTCGGCAGCTACGACGACATCGTCGCGGCCGCCGTCCGGACCACCGGCATGGACGACTTCGGGAGCGGCGAGCACGAGGACGGGCTGCGGGTCCTCGTCGACGACCTGTCGTCGCCGGAGGCCGGGCTCACGCCGCGCGGCAACTACTTCCAGCGCTCGGAGGTGAAGAGCGCCCTCGTCGGCGTACTGCTCACCCAGGCGCAGTTCGCGGCCCACCCGGAGCACCGCGACGTGCCCATCGAACGGCCGATCTTCGTGACGGGCCTGCCGCGCACCGGTACCACCGCGCTGCACCGGCTGCTGCACGCCGACCCGATGGCGCAGGGCCTGGAGATGTGGCTGACGCAGTACCCCCAGCCACGGCCGTCCCGGGAGACCTGGGAGCAGGACCCGATCTTCCTGGCCATGCAGCAGGCGTTCTCGGCGCACCACGTCGAGAGCCCGGAGTACATGGGCATCCACTACATGGACGCGACCACGGTCGAGGAGTGCTGGCGGCTGCTGCGGCAGACCGGCAAGTCCAACTCCTACGAGTCGCTCGCGAACGTGCCGCGCTACACGTCGTGGCTGCAGCAGCAGGACTGGACGGACGCCTACACCCGGCACAGGCAGAACCTCCAGCTGGTCGGGCTCAACGACCCCGAGAAGCGCTGGGTGCTCAAGAACCCGTCGCACATGACCGCGCTCGACGCGCTGATGACCGCCTACCCCGACGCGCTGGTCGTCTACACGCACCGCGACCCGGTCGTGTGCATCGCGTCGTCGTGCTCGCTCTCGGCCGAGACGACCGCCGGCCACAGCACGACGTTCATCGGCCGCACCATCGGCGAGACCCAGCTGGACCTCTGGTCGCGGGGCTACCACGCCTTCCACGACGCGCGGTCGCGCTACCCCTCGGACCAGTTCGTCGACGTGTCCTTCTCCGACCTGCGGGCCGACCCGCTCGGCGTCACGCGCGGCGTCTACGAGGCGTTCGACCTCGACTGGACCCCGGACGCCCGGACCGCCATCGAGGAGATCGACCGCGAGGCGAGATCGGGCAAGGCCGCGCCGTCGCACTCCTACCGACTCGAGGACTACGGACTGACCGAGGCCGAGGTCCGCGCGGCGTTCGATCGCTAGCAATTCTGGATAGTCCGTCACGTTCCGGTTGCCTCGAGCGCGCATCGGCAACCGAAACGTGACGGACTATCCCAGTTGCCCTCACGCGGTCGCGCGGTGCTCGCGCGGGCTCACGCCGTACTCACGCTTGAAGGCGGTGCTGAGCGCGAACGGCGTGGAGTAGCCGACCAGGCGGGCGACGCTGGCGACGGTGACCGCCGGGTCGCGCAGCAGGTCGGCGGCGAGGGCCAGCCGCCAGCCGGTGAGGAACGCCATCGGCGGCTCGCCGACGACGTCGGTGAAGCGGCGGGCGAACGCCGCGCGCGAGACGCCGCCGGCGGCGGCCAGGGACGCGACGGTCCACGGGTGCTCCGGGTGGTGCTGGAGCAGGCGCAGGGCCGGCCCGACGACCGGGTCGGACTGCCCGACGTACCAGGACGGCGGCGCCGCCTCGGGGCGGGAGAACCACGCGCGCAGCACCGCGATCAGCACCAGGTCGAGCAGCCGGTCGAGCACGGCGTCCTGGCCGGGCGCGTCCTTGACGATCTCGTCGGCGAGCAGCGGCACGAGCGGTGAGCCGAGCTCGTCCTCGGTCAGCACGACGAAGCGGGGCAGCGCGCGCAGCAGCCGCCGGCTCACCTCGCCCTCGAGCGCGTACGCGCCGGTCAGCATCACGGTCGAACCGGTGGCGCTGTTGCCCCAGCTGCGCACCCCCTGGTGCATCTCCTCCGCGAGCGGCCGGCCGTCGGGCGTCGTGCAGTGCTGCCCGGGGTGGATGACCGCCTGCACCGGCGTGGTCGGGGAGTCGGCGATGGTCCACCGGTCGGTGCCGACGGTGACGACCACGTCGCCCGGCCCCAGCCGGAAGGGCGGGCCGTCGTCGGGCACCGCCCACGCCTCTCCGCCGACGACCGCCGTCACGGTGAGCGGCGACTCGTCCTCCAACCGCACCGACCACGGCGGCTCCATCAGGCACCGCAGCAGGAACGCGCCGCGGGCCCGGGGGCCGTCGAGCAGGGCCGCCAGTCCATCCATGGTCCGAGCGTAGGTCTGGACGCTCGCGTATGGAAGAGTGCCGTACGACGATGGATCGTCTCGGCCGGCGGCGGTTGGCTGACGTCATGACCGATCTCCTGGACCAGCTCCGCAACCCGATCCTGCTCGCCGCGACGCTCGCCACCGGGCTGCAGGCGGGCACCTACTACACCTGGGCGAGCGGGGTGATGCCCGGACTCGCGCGGGTCGACGACCACACGTTCGTGTCGTCGATGAACCACATCAACGTCGCGATCGTGAACCCCGTCTTCCTGGCCACCTTCCTCGGTGCACCCGCGCTCGCGGCCGCGGCGGTCGCGGTCGGCCCGCCCGGCGCCCGGGGCTGGGCGGTCGCCGGCCTCGTGCTCGCGCTCGGCACCGTCGCGATCACGGCGGTCGGCAACGTCCCGCTGAACGACACCCTGGCGGCAGGTGGCTCGCGCACCGACTTCGAGACCGCATGGGTGCGGTGGAACGCCGCGCGCGCCGTCACCTCGACCACGTCGCTGGCCTGCCTCGCCTGGGCGGCACTGCGCGCCTAGATGACTAATTCCAAGGTCTCGCACGCTACGCGACGCTCAGCATCCACGCTGGCTGCGTTGCCAGCGCTCGAGAGACATCCAGTCTGTCGTCGCGCCGGCGCCTGGCCAGCGCGGCGCTGAGCGCCGCTCGCTTGCACGATCCCTTGGAATTACTCATCTAGCCCAGCGAGGGTGCGTCACGACGCGCTCAGCCACTCCCGCAGCCGCACGAACGTGTCGGGGCCGGCGTCCACGAGGACGCCGGCGGCCAGGTCGGCGATCGTGACGCCCCTCAGCGACTCGCGCCAGGCCTGCTCGGCCGCGTGCATCGCCCGCGCGACGCCGCAGGCCCGCTTGCAGGCGGCGGGCGAGGCCGGGAGCGGTCCGTTCTGCCGGATCTCGGTGCACCGGAAGGCCGGCTCACGTCCCTCGATCGCCAGCACCACGTCGAGCACGGTGATCTGCTCGGCCGGGCGGGTCAGGACGTAGCCGCCGACCCGCCCCTCGGTCGAGCTCACCAGGCCGTCGCGGGAGAGGTGCTGGAGGTGCTTGGCGAGGTAGGTGCGCGAGATGCCGTGGAACTCCGCGAGTCGCGGCGCGGGCACCGGACCGTCGGCCTGACTGAGCAGCACGCAGCAGTGGATCGCCCACTCGACCCCACCGGACATCTTCATGGCGCCCATCGTAGGACAAATTCACGGATGACAACTGTCCGCGTTAGTGATCTAATCACGGATATGTCATATCCGCGTTAGATGCCAAAAGGAGCCCACCATGAGGATCGCCGTCGCCGGAGCCACCGGCCGGATCGGCTCGCAGCTCACCGCGCTCGCCCGCCGGGAGGGACACGACGTCGTCGAGCTGTCCCGAGGGACCGGCTTCGACCTGCTCGCCCCCGCCGGCCTGGAGGCCGCGCTCTCCGGGGTCGAGGCCGTCGTCGACGTGACCGCCTGTCCGGTCGAGCAGGCGGGCTCGTTCTTCCCCGCGGTCGCCCGCAACGTGGGCGCGGCGGCGACCGCTGCTGGCGTACGCCGCAGCGTCGTCCTCTCGATCGTCGGGGTCGACCGAGCGCCCGACTACGACTACTACGTCGCGAAGCTCGCCCAGGAGGCGGCCTACCGCGAGGCCGCGCCGGGTGTCGTCGTGCTGCGGGCGACCCAGTTCTTCGACTTCGCCGGCCAGATGCTGGAGTGGAGCACCCAGGACGGTGTCGCGCACATCATCGACGTGCCCACGCAGCCGGTCGCGACCCCCGAGGTGGCGCGGCTGCTGCTCGACCTCGCCACGGGCGCGGTCGAGGGCGATGTCGACCTCGCCGGCCCGCAGGTCGAGAGCCTCGTCGACCAGGCGCGCCGGCTCGTCGCACGGACCGGCGCCGACGTACGGGTGGAGCCGAGCCCGGCACCCGCCAGCCTCGCCGGCGGCGCAATGCTGCCCGGTCCGGGGGCCCTGCTGCGCGGCGGGAGCTGGGGCGACTGGCTGGCCGCAGGGTAGGTAAGGCTCACTTGGCTGGACACGGTCCGCGGGTCGGGTCCACGGTGGTGCGATCGGACCGTCTCGGAGGATCGCCATGACCACCATGCAGCTCCCGATCATCAGCATGTGCAGCGTCGACGGCTGCTCGTACAACCACGACCACGACTGTCACGCCGGGGCCATCACCGTCACCGACGGCACCAGCTGCGGGACGTTCGTCTCCAACGGCGCCCACGACGCGGGCGTCGCCGCGCACGGCCAGGTCGGCGCCTGCCACCGCAGCGACTGCATCCACAACGACAAGCTCGAGTGCCGGGCCGCGAGCGTCAACATCGGGGCCGGTGACGACCCGGCCGACTGCCTGACGTTCGCGACGGCCTGAGGGTTCGGTCCGCCGAGAACCGCCAATTGTGGTGATCCTCCGCGACGGCGGCCGTTCCACCATTGCCGAGTATGAGCGTGCCGCAGCGGCCGGTCCCCGCGTGGAGCCGGCTGCGGCGCGCTCGAGCACGAGAGCGCGCGAGCGTTGGCTGACGTGCGGCCACGGGAGCCCCGGCCCCGCGGCAGGCTGAGCCGGGCCGCGGCCGCGATCGCCAGCAACGCGCGCAACCCCGACCTCCGCCGGGCACAGCTCAGCTTCCTCGGCGCCTGGACGGCGGAGTGGGCGTTCACCGTCGGGCTCGGGATCGTCGCCTACCGCGACGCGGGCGCGACCGCCGTCGGACTGGTCGGGCTCCTCCGCATGGCGCCGGCCGCGTTCGTGGCACCCCTGCTCTCGCCGCTGGCGGACCGCGGACGCCGGGAGCGGCTGCTGATCGTGGTGTCCACCCTGCGCGGTGTCGCCACGGCCGCCGCCGCGCTCGTCGTCGGACTCTCCGGCCCGACGTACGTCGTCTACCTGCTGGCGGTGCTGTCCACGATGGCCGCGACGCTCTACCGACCCGCGCACTCGGCGCTGCTCCCGTCGCTGTGCCGTTCGGGCTACGAGCTCGCCAGCGCCAACGTCGTGCGCGGGCTGCTCGACTCCACGGCCACCCTGGCGGGACCGCTGCTGGCGGCGCTGCTGCTCGAGCTCGCGGGCGTGACCGCGGTGTTCGCGGTGGCCTCGGCCGCGTCGCTGTGGGCGGCCCTCCTGCTGCTGGGGCTGCGGTACGACGCACCCCCACGCACCGCCGCCCCGCAGGACGACGGCCTGCTGCGCTCCGCCGCGACGGGGATCCGGGCCGTCCGCCGCAACGGCGACCTCGCGCTGATCATGGCCCTCGCCGTGGCGCAGACCCTGACCCGCGGCGCGCTGACGGTGCTCACCGTCGTGGTCGCCATCGACCTCCTCGACACCGGGGAGACCGGCGTCGGCCTGCTCACCGCCGCGATCGGAGCGGGTGCCGTGCTCGGCTCGCTGGCCGCGTCGCTCCTCGTCGACACCCGGAGCCTCGGGGGCTGGTTCGCCGTCGGGGTCGCCCTGTGGGGCACGCCGGTCGTCCTGATCGGCCTCGTCCCCCGGCAGGCGGCGGCGCTGGGCCTGCTCGCCTGCGTCGGGGTCGGCAACGCCCTGATCGACCTCGGCGGCTTCACCCTCCTGGGCCGGATCGCCCCCGACGAGGTCCTCGCCCGGGTCTTCGGAGTCCTGGAGAGCCTGGTCGCGGTGTCGATGGGTGTCGGCGCGATCGTGACGTCGCTGGCCGTCGACCGGGTCGGCGTACGGCCGACGCTGGCGCTCGTCGGGGCGCTGTGTCCCGTGTGCGCCGCGCTGGCCTGGCCCCGACTGCGGCGGATGGACCGGTCCATCCGCGTGCGCGACCGCGAGATCGCGATGCTGCAACGCGTGCCGATGCTGGGCGCCCTCCCCCTGCCCGCCATCGAGCAGCTCGCGCGCGGCCTGGAGCCGCTCGAGGTGCCCGCCGGCGCCACGGTCTTCGACCAGGGCGATGTCGGCGACCACTACTTCGTCATCGAGTCGGGCGCGGCCGAGGTGGTCGGCGACGGCAGCGTGATCACGGCGCTGGGGCCAGGAGAGGGGTTCGGGGAGATCGCGCTGCTACGGCGGACCGCCCGGACGGCGGCCGTCCGGGCCACCCGCGCACTCCGACTCCAGGCCCTGCGCGCCGAGCACTTCCTCGCCGCCGTGCAGGGCTTCCCGCCCAGCGCCACCGACGCGAGGACGACGGTCGACTCGATGCTCGACCGGTTCACTCCCCGCAGCGGCGTCGGGGAGCCACCGACCGCCCCACCCTCAGGAGGCACGCATGACTAGGTCCCACGAGTCGGCGACGCAGAGATCGCTGCTCCTCATCGCCGACATCGGCGGCTACACCGACTACATGCGGACCCACCGGATGAGCCTGGCGCACGCCGAGGTCAACACGTCGAGGCTGCTGGAGCGGGTGATCGACGCCGCGCCCGGGTTCGACCTGATCGAGGTCGAGGGCGACGCCGCCTTCCTGGCCCTCCCGGCCGACACGTTGGCCCCCGCCGCCGCGGTCGCCACGACCTTCGAGGTCGCCACGGCGATGCACCGCGCCTTCCACCTCGAGCGCCGGTACGTCGCCCGGAACCTGTGCCCCTGCCAGGGGTGCACCGAGGTCGACCGGTTGAGGCTGAAGTTCACCGCGCACATCGGCGAGGTGGCCACGCAGACGATCAGGCAGCGGCGCAAGCTCGTCGGGATCGACGTCATCCTCGTGCACCGCATGCTCAAGAACCGGGTGGACATTCCCGAGTACGTCCTGCTGTCCGAGGACCTCCACGGGCTTCAGGACGAGGCGTCCTCCGTGCCCGAACGCGAGGTCCTCGACGACCTGGAGGGCATCGGGCCGACCCGCGCGTACGCCGTGGACATGGCCGACCTGGCCGGTCCGGTGACCGAGCAGGTCGCGGACCCGTCCCTGCTCGCGCGGCTCGGCAGGACCCTGACCGTGGCCGGCTCCGGCATGCCGTACCTGCTCGGGCTACGGCGCCGTCGGGTCACCTCCGCGCAGTGACCCGGATCTGCGCGCCGTACCGCGGGACGCTGGTGATGTTGCGGACCTTGGGCTGGTCGCGGCGAACCGTCTCCACGTCGTACGCCGTGAAGACCTCGCGCAGCACGGCCACCCCCTCCATCAGCGAGAAACCGGCGCCGATGCAGCGGCGTACGCCGCCGCCGAAGGGGATCCAGGTGTTCGTGGGCGGGTTGTGGCCGAGGAACCGCTCGGGCCGGAACTCCCACGGGTCGTCGTGGTTGTCCTCGCGCTGGTGGGCGATGATGATCGACGGCCCGACGGTGGCGCCGCGGGGCAGTTCCCAGCCCGCGATCGTGACGGGTGCCATCAGGGTGCGCACCACCATCGGGATCACCGGGTGCAGGCGCATCGACTCCTTCAGCACCGCCTCCAGGAAGTCGTCGTCGCCCTCGGTCGCGGCGCGCTGGCAGCGGCGCAGCAGCTCCGGGTCGCGGCCGGCCTCGTACAGCGACCACGCCAGCGCCGTCGCCGTCGTCTCGTGACCGGCGAGCAGCAGGGTGACGAGCTGGTCGCGCAGCTCGCTGTCGCTCAGGCGGTCACCGGGCTGGTCCCCGCTCTCACCCTGGAGGATCAGCTTGGAGAGCACGTCGGTGCGGTCGGCCAGGTCGGGCGCCGCGCGCCGCTCGCGGATCTCGGCGTACATCAGCCCGTCGAGCTCGCGCTGGTTGTCGACGGTCGCCTTCCACGGGCCGAACCGCTGGAGCCGGGGGTAGCCCCACCCCAGCAGGATCGCCGGGCTGATGTTGACGGTCGCGTTGACGCGCGGGCGCAGCTGCGCGAGCCGGCTCTCGTCGGTGACCCCGAAGACGACGCGCAGGATCACCTCGAGGGTGAGCGCGTTCATCCGGTCGAGCGAGCGGAAGGACTCGCCGCTGCGCCAACCGCCGACCTCGGCCCGGGCGACCTCGGTGACGAGCGACTGGTAGTCCCGCAGGGCATGGCCGTTGAACGCCGGCATCAGCAGCTTGCGGGCGCGCTTGTGCTCGGCGCCGTCCTGGAGGAGCAGCGAGTGCTCGCCCATGATCGGGCCGAGGATGCCGTTGGCCTTGCCGGCGTGGAAGATCTCCGGGTCGCCGGCGAAGATCTCCTTCGCGTGCTCGGGCCGGGTGAAGAACACCAGCGGCCGACCGCCGGGGGCGAGCCGGACCGTGAAGACGTCGCCGTACCGGCGGCGCAGGTAGGGGTGGAACCGGTGCCGGAAGCGCAGCAGCCCGGCGGTCTGGATCAGCACCGGCCAGCGCGGGCCCGGCGGGAGCACGGCGGGGTCGACGGGCGGCAGCTTGTCCTGGTTGCCGGGGCTCATCTTCCGGAAGCGCTCGTCGGTCAGGGCCCGGGTCTCGGACGTCTGCACGGTGGCCATCACCTCATGGTGGACCCCTTGTTGAACATCCGTCAACAAGGGTGGAGAGCGGGAATCGGGATTCTCCGGTCCCGGGCGCCGCGGCGCCCTAGGCTGGCCTGCGGGAGAGCGGGCCGATCTCGAGGAGGACCCATGACCCAGCACCAGGTGCCGTCCACGACGCACGATCGCGCGGGCAGGCCCGCCGCTGACGAGCGGTCCGCCACGAGCGCGAGGTCGACTCCGGCGAGCCCGGTGCCCCTCGCCGTACGCCGCAGCCACGACGCGCCCGCCGGTGTGCCCGAGCACGCCGAGCACCCTCTCGGGCGACTGCGGCGCGCAGTGACGCCCGGCGTCGGCGGCATCATCCGGCGCGACAAGACCAAGACCAAGGTCAAGAAGAAGACGCCGCAGGAGCTCGCCGACGAGCAGAAGCCCCAGTCCGGCACGACGTACACGCTCGCCGAGGCCCGGGCCAAGCTGAAGTCGTTCGACCACAACCAGTCCGGCGTCCCCTTCCGCAAGCAGATCGCCGGGGCGTGGGCCGACTACATCTTCGCGACCTTCTCCACCCTCAAGGCGGGGGTCGTCCGCGACACCTACAAGAGCTCCTTCGACAAGGGTCACGTCGACGAGTTCTCGGTGAGCCAGGAGATCGACGGGATCCCGGAGATCGTCATCCATGCCCACATGGACAAGGACGGCAAGCCCAAGCCGGGCAACGGCGTCCACTGGAAGTGGGAGGACGGCGAGAAGGTGGCCGAGAGCTACGAGATGAGCTCGGCACTCGTGGCCAAGCTGCTCGACTCGGCCAAGGCCAAGACCAGCTGGACCACCAAGGTGTCCCTGCCGACCGGCGGCGGCACGGGCACGCCCACCCCCACGCCGACCACACCGACTCCGCCCACGACACCGGTGACGACTACCGTCACTCCCACCCTGCCCACTACGTGAGGAGCATCCCGCCGTGTCCGACGCGCAGGAGAGCATCGATCGCACCGTCGAGTCCATCCAGGCGGCGATCACCCAGGTCGTCCTGGACCGCGGGTGGGGCCTGACCCAGATCCCCGGCAAGCTGATCTGGTCGCTCGAGCTCCAGGGCGAGCGCACCTACCAGTGCTACATCCAGATCGAGGCGGACGAGGGCCAGGCGCTCTTCTACGGCATCGTGCCGACCACGGTCGCGCCCGACGCCCGCACCGAGGCGGCGGTCGCGGTGACGGCGATCAACTACGGGCTCGCCGTCGGCAAGTTCGAGCTCGACCTCACCGACGGCGAGGTGCGGTTCTCCACCGGCATCGACGTCCGCGGCACCACCCTCGACCCGGTCGTGTACGCCCGGATGGCCGACCACACGATCGAGATGCTCGACGCCTACACGCCGACGCTCCTGGAGCGGATCCCGCTGCCCGACCTGGGTGGCTAGGCGGGATAGTCCGTCACGTTTCGGTTGCCTCCGGGCTCCCAGGACAACCAGAACGTGACGGACTATCCCGGTCGGCCGAGCACCCGACGCAGGAACGCCACCTGGTGCTCGACGGCCGGGCCGTGCCAGGCCTTGCCCGGCCAGACGTCGAAGTGGTCGCAGGGGTAGTGCCGCACCTGCGCGCGGCCGGCGAAGGCGGCCTTGGCGGCGGCCCGCGGCGGCGCGCTGCGGTCGTAGTCGGCGATCTGGACGAGCAGCGGGGCGCGTACGTCGCGCGCCGATCGCCCCGGCCGGTGGTTGCCGAGCTCGAGCCCGACGGCGGCGTCGACCTCGTTGCGCCAGGTGGGGCCGGCGATCGAGAGGTAGTCCTCCAGGCAGCCGTCGAGCGTCAGTGCGCCGAGCGCGCCGGGGCGGGCGACGACCGGCATCGTCCGCGGCCTGCCCAGCCTCGACCGGAGGCCGAGCACCGTCGAGCGGGCCAGCGCCGAGGGTCGGTGGTGCGCCAGCGCGTGCCGGCCGGCGGCCCGGCCGTCGACGAGCGGCGTCAGCGAGACCACCGCGGCGACGTCGTCGCGATGGGCGGCCGCGGCGAGCACGTGCCCTCCGGAGAGCGAGACTCCCCAGAGCACCAGTCGTCGGGGATCGACTCCGGGCAGCCGTGCGGCGGCGGCCATCGCGGCACGGTAGTCGTCGAGCTGGCCGGCCATCGAGACGGTCTGCCGCGGCTCGCCCGCCGAGGCCCCGAACCCCCGGTAGTCGAAGGCCAGCACGTCGAGACCGGCGGCGGCGAGCGCCTCCGCGAACGGCATCAGGCCGGAGTCGACGGTGCCGCCGAGCCCGTGTGCCATCACGACCACCGGGCGACCGGCATCGGTCGCGAGGCCGTCGCCCGCACCGGTGACGTGCGCGGCGTGGCACGCGACCCCGGCGGAGCGGAACGTGACGTCGTGGTGCTTCACGTGGTCCTCCCGTAGATGCTGGCCAACCAGACGTGCACGACCGCGTCGAGGTGCCCGTCGAGGTCGAGGCCGTCGCCGGCGTGGACGACCCGGGCCAGGGTGCGGTCGTTGAGGTCGAGCAGCGCGGTGGCGACGGCGCGCGCATCGGGACCCTCCGGCGCGGCGCCGGACTCTCGCTCCGCGACGATCAGCTCGGCGACGACGTCGGCGTACGACGCCTGGAACGCGTCCCACTGGTCGCGGACCGCCGGGCTGACGGCCCGTGCGTCGAGGATCGCCCGGTAGAGATGCGTGCGCTGGCCCCAGCCCGCGACGATCGCCCGGATCGCCATGGAGATCCGGTCGCGCACGGTGCCGTCACCACCCAGTACGGCGGCCGCGTCGAAGCCGTCGGCGTACATCTCCTCGTAGAGCGCGGCGACGGCGGCGGCCTTGTTCTCGAAGTAGAAGTAGAACGCCGAGCGGGTGACGCCGGCGCGGCGCGAGATGTCCGCGATGTTGATGGCGTCGAGCGAGCTGCCGTCGCACAGGTGCTCCTCCAGCGCGGCCAGCAGCGCCGTACGCCGCTGGTCTCCCTTGGTCGCGGTCACGACGCCCGCCTCGCGTGGGCGCGCCGGCGGCCCTGCGGCAGCTCCTTGGTGCGCATCTGGTGCTCGTAGACGAAGTAGTCGAGCTGGTGGGTGTGCCGCGGCCGGTCGAGCATGTGCCCCATGTAGCGCTCGTCGTCGGCCCTGATCTCGGCGTACATCTCGGCCTCGGACGGCGGGGCGTACTCGCCGATGGCGTACGCCGCGATCAGCCGCGCCTGGCTCTCCACGAACGGGAACAGCGTCGGCGTCGCCTGCGCGAAGCCGGCGAAGAGCAGGTCGTCGATGCCCGGCCTGATGATCCGGCGGTAGAGGTCGATCCGGTTCTCCGGCGCACTGATGAAGTCGGGGTCGAAGAACGGGAAGGTCAGGTTGTAGCCGGTGGCGTAGACGATGACGTCGAAGTCGGCACTGGTGCCGTCCTCGAAGTGCACGGCCTCGCCGTCCAGCCGGGCGATGTTGCCCTTAGGTGTCACATCGCCCGACTTCAGGCGCAGGGGCAGCTCACCGGACTGGGTCGGGTGCGCTTCGAAGAACTTGTGGTTCGGCTCCGGCAGGCCGTAGAGCGTCGGGTCGGACGCCGTGAACCGCTGCCCCCACTGGGCGAACCTGCGCTGCCATGAGAGCGGGAGCTGCGGGATGGTCCGGTAGCTCATGTCGGCGGCCTTGCCGTACAGCAGCTTCGGCACGATCCAGGCGCTGCTGCGCGTGGACAGCGTGACCTCGTTGCGCAGCGCCCGTTGCGAGAGCTCGACGGTGATGTCGGCGGCGCTGTTGCCGAGGCCGACGACCAGGATCCGCTGGTCCATCAGGTGCAGCGGCGTCCACGGGTCGATGTAATGGTGGGAGTGGATGGTCTCTCCGGAGAACTCCCCGGGGAAGTCGGCGGTCCGCGGGTCCCAGTGGTGGCCGTTGGCGACCACGAGCAGGTCGAAGCGCCGGGTCTCGCCGCGCTGGGTCCGCAGCTCCCACCCGCCGCCCGGCAGCCGGTCGGCGTGCACCACGCCGTTGCCGAACTCGATGCGCTCGCGCACGCCGAACGCGTCGGCGTACGCGTCGAGGTAGTCCTTGATCAGGGTGTGGTGCGGGAAGTCCGGATAGTGCTCGGGCATCGGGAAGTCCTGGAAGGACAGTTGGTGCTTCGAGGTGTCGATGTGCAGCGAGCGGTAGGCGCTGCTGTGCCCGTTCGGGTTGCCGAAGGCCCAGTTGCCGCCGACCCGGTCGGAGGACTCGAACGTGGTGTACGGCACGCCGTAGTCGCCCAGCATCTTGCTGGCGGTCAGGCCGCTGATGCCCGCGCCGATGACCGCCGTCGTAGGTCGCGCCATCGGCTCTCCCCCCGCAGTGGAACGTGTTCTATTCGGGACGGTAGGGCCTCGGATTGACACGCGTCAACTCGTCCGGGGAGCTCCGCCCGGACGTCATACGGACAGTGCGTCCCCTTCCTCCGTCCGTATGACGTCCCGGCGCGGCCTACGAGCGGCGCGCCGCGCTGACCAGCTCGTGCGCCGGCACCGGGCTGTCCCGGCCGGCCTTGCAGGTGAGGCGGGTCGCGGTGCTCGGCTCGCGCGAGGTGCGCACCACCACGTCGTACGTCGCCCCCGCGACCGCGAACGTCGCCCGGGTCAGGTCGCCGTCGGTGGACCGCTCGACCAGCGCCACGTCGTCGATGCGGGTCGCGCCGAGCTCGCGGCGCAGGAAGGCCTCGGCGGCCTGGACGCCCATCGGGTGGGAGGCGCGGCCGCGCAGGTGGTCGAGGTCGAGCTCGCCGGACAGGTGGGCGCCGGCGACCGCGATCGACGACGCGGGGTCGAGCCGGCCGTAGTAGAGGCCGTGCGGGAGCACCACCAGGTTGGCGGCGAACCGGTCGCCGCCGATGTGCGAGACCTCCCAGGTCTCCTCGGGGCGGGCGCGGTCCAGCGCCCGCGCCACCGGCCGGCCCCGCTCGGCGCAGCAGACGTCGTGGCGGCCGTTGGTGCAGACACCGAAGATCGAGCCGGCGTACGCCGCGAGGCCCGACGTGCCGCCGCGACGCAGCGATCCGAGGTCGACGTCGAGCACCTCGCGCGGGTCGGCGAGGAGGCCCGACTCGAGGCGGGGGCGCACCGGGTCCGCGTACGCCGCGAACGCGCGTACGCCGTCGGGCGAGTCGGGCTTGGAGCTGAACCGGCGGATCAGCAGCACCTTGGCGCGGTGCTCCCTCGCGCGCCGCTCGAGCTCCGCGCCGAGGCCCTCGGGGAGTCGGGCGTCCCGCAGCGCGCGGTCGCCCCATGGCCCGACGTGCTCGAGCAGCAGCCAGGTGCGGACATGGGTGGCGGTGCCGGCCACGGGCTCGTCACGCAGCAGGCTCTGGGCCGCGCAGCGCGGCTCCGGTCGGGTCGTCACCCGATCTCCAGCAGCCCTTCGCGGACCAGCCGGCGACACAGCACCAGGCTGCTCTCGGGGTCGAGCGGCAGATCGCCCGGGGTGAGCTTCTCGCGGCCGCGGACCTCCTCGAGCGCCGGACGGATCCGGGCCGGCACCGTCAGCGACCGGTCGCCGAGCAGAACCTCGACGGTGTCGTCGCGGTCGAGCAGCACGCAGGGATGGCCCGGCCGGCGGCGCAGGGTCGTGGTCGCGACGATCGCGTCGCGATCGAGGACCTCGTGCAGGCCGCCGGCGAGGCGCGGCGGCCGCGAGGTGAGGAAGCGGCGTACCTCGGCCTCGACCGCGGCGTCGGCGTCGAGGGCGCGGACGGCGTCGGCGAGCCGTTCGAGACGGCTCGCCAGGCCCGGGGCCAGCAGCGCCGGGTCGTCGAGGAAGCCGGCCGGCAGGTGCTCGTCGCGCACCTCCTCGAGCACGGGCGCGATGGTGCGCTCGAGCAGCCCACGCCAGGTCAGCTGGTTGATGCCCAGCGTGATGTGCAGCGAGACGGTCTCCTGCGCGCGGGCGGCGTGCGGGGTGCCGGTGGGCAGGTACATCGACACCCCGGGCTCCAGCAGCACCTCCTGGGCACCGTCGTCGCCGTGCACCTCCCACAGCTTGGAGCCCGCGGTCTGGAGGACGAAGACGTCGTGGGAGTCGGCGTGCACCGCGAAGCCCTGAGCGCCCGGCGGCGTCAGGTAGGCGTTGGCCTGGCAGGGGTGGCCGAGCTCGAGCTCGAGGTCCGCGAGGAGGCGGGTCAGGGGCGGCCAGTAGCGGTGCAGCCCCTGGAAGACGACGGTCGCGCCGTCGTCGAAGAGCGCCAGCGCCTTGCGGACGTCGACCAGCCCGGACAGGGCCCTGCCGGCGATCGTGGCGCTGCGGGTGTACGTCGCCTCGGGCAGCACGCTGCCGTCCTTGGCCATCCTGATCGACGGCGTGCGGATCGCGGTCGCGGTCAGCAGGTGGTCGGCGTCGTCGAGCGAGAGGAGCCCGATCAGGTCCGCCGGGTCGGTCCGGTGGAGATGGACGCGGGACGCCCAGACCGAGGTCCGGAAGGTCCGGGCGTCACCGCTGAGCAGGTCGAGTGCGCTCACTCAGGCGTCGGTGCCGTCGCTGTCCGAGCCGTCGCCGTCGGTGCCGTCACCGTCCGTGCCGTCACCATCGGTGCTGTCACCGTCGGTCCCGTCGCCGTCCGAGCCGTCGCTGTCCGAACCATCACTGTCGGAGCCATCGGTGCCGTCGGCGTCGCCGCCGACCCCACCACTCCCGCCGGGACCGGTGGTCGTCATCTCGTCGTCGCTGAGGGGCTCTTCCGGGGTCATCGCGTCCTCCTGGGTCGGGTACCGCTTGTGTGGTCAGTCTGCTGCGCAGCGGACCGACCCACAAGCGGTACCCGAGCCGACGATCGCCTACACCAGGACGCGCGGCCGGGCTCAGCCGACCAGGCGGCTCTCCCGGTCGTAGTTGCGGCCGAGGAACGCCGGCTGCCGGGCCCAGCGGAACGCGAACACCATGACCAGCAGCGTGGCGACGTACGGGAGCATCAGCACGAACTGGTGCGGGATGCCGATCCCGGCCACCTGGGCCCGGAGCGCGAGCACCTCCATGCCGGCGAGGAACGCCGCGCCCGCGACCACGAGGTGCGGACGCCAGCCGCCGAGGAACGCCAGCGCGATGACCAGCCAGCCGCGGCCGGCCACCATGCCCTCGGTGTAGAGGCCGGTGTAGACCATCGGGAGGTACGCACCCGCGACACCGACCAGGCCCGAGCCGACCACGGTCGACCAGGTGCGCGCCCACGTCACGTTGATGCCGAGGCTGTCCGCGGCCTTCGGGTTCTCACCGATCGACCGGAACGCCAGCCCGCTGCGGGTCTTGTACATGAACCAGTAGATGACCGCGGAGATCAGGAACGCGGCGTACACGACCAGGTCGTGGTCGAACAGCACCTCGCCCAGGAACGGGATCTTCGACAGCAGCGGGATCGGGTAGTCGTCGAGCGTCGGGATCAGCGGCGGCTCCATGGTCACGCCGATCACCTCGCGGTAGAGGAGACCGGCGGCACCCAGTGCGGCGAAGTAGAGCGCGAGGCCGACGACGAACTGGTCCAGCCGGAGCTGGGTCGTCATGTAGGCGAGCACCAGACCGAACAGGGCGGCGATCGCGAAGGCGGCGCCGAGACCGACGGTGTTGCTGCCGACCTTGAAGCTGACCAGGAAGCCGACGGCCGCGCCGAGGACCATCAGGCCCTCCTGCGAGACGTTGAAGACGCCGGCCCGGCCGCTCAGCACGGTGCCCTGCGCGGCGAGCAGGAACGGCACCATCGCCGGGATCATCAGCGTGAGGAACTCGGTGATCTCACCCATGTCACTGCCCCCGGATCTTCGCGCGGACGATGTCGGACAACAGCAGGAACAGCAGGATCAGCGCCTCGATGATCAGCACCATCTCGACGGGCACCTGCGCGGTCCGCTGCATGGAGCCCGCACCGACCTCGAGCACGGCGATGCCGAACGCGACGACGGGGAGGGCGAGCATGCTGCCGCGGGACATCAGTCCCACGATGATGCCGAGGATCAGGAAGTTCGACTGCATCCCCTCGAGCATCTTGCCGTGCACTCCGGCCACCTCGATGGCACCGGCGAGGCCGGCGACCGCGCCGCCGACCACGAGGCCGGCACCGGCGAGCCGGGAGGTCTTGATGCCGTGCACCTGCGCGGCGCGCAGGTTGGCGCCGACGGCGCGCAGCTCGAAGCCGGTCGGGGTACGCCGCATGAAGACGGCGATCGCCACGACCAGGACCAGCGTGATGAGCACACCGGAGTGGAACGGCGGCGCCTCGCCGATGCCCGGCAGCAGCGCGCCGTCACCGACCCGGACGGTCGCCGGGTGACCGGCGCCGCGGTCGGGCCAGACGTGGCTGGCGACGTAGTCGATGAGCTGGAACGAGATGAAGTTGAGCACGACCGTGCTCAGGATCTCGTTCACGTTGAACTTCACCATCAGGAACGCCGCGATGCCCGACCACAGCGCGCCACCGAGGGCGCCCGCGATCAGCACGCAGGGCAGCAGCACGATGGTCGGCAGGTCCGACCAGAGGATGCCCAGCGCGACGCCACCGGTCGCGCCGACCAGCAGCTGGCCCTCGGCGCCGATGTTGAACTTGCCGGTGGCGAGCGGGATCGCGAAGGCATAGGCACACAGCAGGATCGGCACCCACTTGTGCAGCGTCTCCACGGTGCCGAAGCGGGTGTTGAAGCTGGTGGTCAGCACCGACTCGAACGCCGCCATCGGGTCCCGGCCGATGGCCAGGATGATCAAGCCGCCGACGACGAAGGCCAGCAGCACCGACACCGCGTACGGCACCAGCAGCCAGAGCGCCTCGACGACGCGGTTGGTCGGTCGCGCAGCCGGCGGCGCGGGGGCCGCCGGTGGCGCGGGGGTCATGGTCTCAGACACGCGCTTCTCCCAGTCCGGTCATGCTGCGGCCGACTTCGTACGCGTCCACCGAGCCGTGCGGCCACTCGCCGGCCTGTGATCCCTGGTAGAGCGCGATCACCCGATCGGACAGGGCGATCACCTCGTCGAGATCCTCGGAGATGAGCAGCACCGCACACCCGGCGGCCGTCGCGGCGCGGACCTGCTCGTAGACGAAGCGGGTCGAGCCGAGGTCGAGGCCGCGAGTGGGGTTGTGCAGGATCAGCATCCGCGGCTGGTGGGCGAACGCCCGCGCGAGGATGACCCGCTGGATGTTGCCGCCCGACAGGTCGCCGGCCGGCGTGCCCGGTCCGTTGGCGCGCACCGAGAACTGCTCGATGGCGTCCACGGCGCGCTGCTTCGCGGCGCCCCAGTCGATCAGTCCGTGCTTGCGGATGCGCGGACTGCGCTGCGAGCCCAGCACCAGGTTCTCGGTGATGCTGGCGGTCGGCAGGATGCCGTCGCGGTGCCGGTCCTCGGGCACGTAGGCCACTCCGTGGTCGAGCCAGGCCGCCGTCGGCAGGCCGCACATCGACCGGCCGCCGACCTGGACCGAGCCCGACCGCACCGGGCGGACGCCGGCCAGTGCCTCGGCGAGCTCGACCTGGCCGTTGCCGGCGACGCCGGCGATGCCGACGATCTCGCCCTCGCGGATGTCGAGGTCGAAGCCGCGGATCAGCTCGTGGCCCTGGTCGTTGACCACGACCAGGCCCTGAGCCGTCACACCGATCTCCTCGCGGACCGACGAGACGACCGTCTCGACCTCCTCCGCGTCGACCGCGCCGAGCGCGGTCGCGTCGATCAGGTCGCCCGGATCGGCCGAGCCGCCCACCATGACCTGGGCCAGGTGGTCGGCGTCGGTGTCCGCGCGCTCGATGGTCTCGACCCGTCGGCCGTCGCGCATCACCGTCATCCGGTCGCAGACGCTGAGCGTCTCGCGGATCTTGTGGGTGATGAGCACGACGCTCATGCCGTCGTCGACCATCGCCCGCATCGACCCGAAGAGGTCGTCGACCTCCTGGGGCGTGAGGTTGGTCGTCGGCTCGTCGAGGATCAGCAGCCGCGCCCCGCGGTAGAGGGCCTTGAGGATCTCGACCCGCTGCCGGACGCCGACCGGGAGCTCCTCCACGACGGCGTCGGGGTCGACCGTCAGGCCGAACCGGGTGCTGAGCTCGCGGATCCGCTCCCGCGCCTCACCGAGGTCGAGGCGGAGGGGGCCGGACACGTCGGTGCCGAGCACGATGTTCTCGGTCACCGTGTAGTTGTCGACCTGGAGGAACGTCTGGTGGACCATGCCCACGCCGGCGTCGATGGCGTCCCGGGGTGAGCCGATGGACACCGGCGCACCGTCCAGGAGGACCTCGCCGGCGTTCGGGCGGTAGAGCCCGTAGAGGACGTTCATCAACGTCGTCTTGCCGGCGCCGTTCCCTCCGAGCAGGCCGTGCACCTCGTTCCGGCCGACCTCGAGGTCGACCGAGTCGAGGGCCACGACCGGCCCGAAGGTCTTGACGACGCCCCGCATCTCCAAGCGGGGCGGCTGCTGCTCGGTCACTTCACTTCGGCCTGGTCGAGCTCGACCTCGATCGAGCCGTCGGTGATGCCGGCGACAGCCTCGTCGACCGCGGCCTTGACGTCGTCGGGGAGCTGGTCGCCCATCTCCACGCTCGCGCCCTTGCCGAAGCCGATGACGTAGTGGCCGGTCGTCGTGTCGGCCTCGATGTCGTCGAGGATCTCCGTGAGCGGGCCGGTGAAGTCGTAGAGCACGGTGGCCGCGTAGTGGTCGGGACCGTTCTGCGACTTGTCCGTGTACTTGACGGTCAGCCAGGCCGAGCCCGGGTCGGTGTCGTTGACCGCCTTGAAGGCGCCGACCACACCGAGGTTGAGCGAGGTGATGACGACGTCGTTGCCGCCGGAGAGGAGCTGGGTCGTCAGCTGCTGCGCCTTCACGGTGTCGTTGAAGTCACCGCTCCACACCGGGTTCAGGCTGACGGACTTGCCGCTGTCCTCGAAGGCCTGCTCGACCGCGTGCACCTCGGCGTAGGAGAACGGGAGGCTGAGGCCGCCCAGGTAGCCGACCTTGCCGCTCTTGCTGAGGTTCGCAGCCAGCGTGCCGATCGGGTAGAAGACCGTGTGGAAGTTGCGGTCGATGACCCAGACGTTCTCCGGCTGGCCCTCGGGCGCACCATCGAACTCGCCGATGAAGTTCACGTCCGGGCTCTGGCCGGCGATCTTGGCCGTGGCCTCGTAGAACTGCGAGCCGTGCGTCCAGATCACGTCGTAGCCGTCCGCGACGTACTCCTGGAGGACCCGCTCGATGTCGGGGACCGCGACGCTCTCGGAGTACGACACCTCGGCGCCGTCCTTCTCCGCGACCTTCAGCGCCTCCAGGCCCAACGCGTTGTAGTCGGCGTCGGTGGTCGGGCCGGAGAAGATCGCGGCGATCTTGAGCTCGCCGTCGTCCGATCCGCCGCCGCTGTCGCCGCCGCACCCGGCGACCACGAGTGCCACCGCCGCCAGTCCCGTCAGATTCCGAAGTACTCCGCGCATTGCCCGCCTCCTGGTCGTGCCCGACCTCGGAAACCGCAGGAGGCGGTGGTGTCGGGCATCACTGTGCGGACATCGTGCGGGCGACGCGGATACGCCTACATCGGCGCTCTTCGCTCAACCGACCGATGGTTGTTGGGCAAGACCTGACCACATCGGTCGGAACCGTAACGATTGGCGCGAACCCGGTTGAAGTCACCGCGGCGACAGGCGAGTATGTCGGGCCCACCCAAGACCGCCCGAGAACTGTGACGAAGGTCTCGGTCGTCCGGCCGCGGACGGCCGCGGCAGGGGTCAGGTCGGCCCTGGCCAGACCGTGCCTAGAGCAGGTCGCGACGCCGCGCGATCGCGGCGGCCTCGGTGCGACTGGCGGCGTCGAGCTTGGCCAGGATGTTCGAGACGTGCACCGACACCGTCTTGGCGCTGATGAACAGCTGCCGGGCGATCTCGCCGTTGGAGCGTCCGTCGGCGACCAGCGCGAGGATCTCGGTCTCGCGCGGCGTGAGCGCGTCGGGCGCCGACTCGGAGCGCACCGGCGCCGAGCCGATCGCCAGCAGGTCGTCGAGCAGGGGCCGGGCCCCGAGCTCGTGGGCGACCGCTCGGGCGAGGTCGCCCTGCTCGCGGGCACCCGCGGTGTCGCCGGTGGCGCGCAGGATCCCGGCCAGCACGGTGCGCATCTGGGCCAGCTCGTGGACGTGGCCGAAGTCCTCGAAGCAGGTGACCGTCTCGCGCCAGCTGCCGACCAGCACGTCCTGCGGCGGGGCGTCGACCCCGGCCAGCCATCGCACCCGCAGCGTCTCGGCGTCGAGGCGCTTCTTCCAGGCCCGCCCCTCGGGTCCCCAGTGACCGGACGGGTCGTCGTAGCGCTGCACCACGATGTGGCCGTCGTCGCTGATCCGCTCGACCTTCTCGAGGTACGCCGACCGCTCGGCCGCGGACATCGTCGTCATCGCCCGGGCGACGGCGCCCGCGGCGATTGCGCCGAAGCGGATCCGCGCGCTGAACCACTCGTGCCAGGTGCGGCCGAGCACGGCGACGACGTCGTCGTACACCTGCACCGCGCCCGCGGCGTCGCCGGCGCGCCCGGCCTGGACCATCTCGAGGGCGGCCGAGTGGATCGCGACCGCGCCCTCCCGGGCCCAGAACCGCCGCAGCTTGCGGGCCTCGGCCGCGACGTCGGCACCCCGGCCCTGCTCGACGCTCATCCGCAGCGCGGACAGGATCGCCCGCGGGATCGGCGGCGGCGTCTCCCCGCGCAAGTCGGTCAGGTCGAGCACGTCGTCCCAGGCCCCGCGCACCCAGCGGATCCAGGCCAGCTGGACCCGGGACTCGAGCGCGTACGGCGCCCAGGTCAGGCCCGTGCCGACCGCCCTCTCGATGGCGCTGCGGAACCACTGCTCCGACCCGTCGAACTCCGCCCAGTCCTCGAAGGATCGGCCGAGCAGGAAGCGGGCGCGCAGCTCCGCGTGCACCGCGTCGGCCTCCTCGGCGCGGGCGACGGCGTCGACGAGCGCCTCCCGCAGCCCCTCCTTGGGGCCGGTCTTCTTCAGGCCGGAGAGGGTCGTGATCGCCTCGGAGGCGAGCTGGTTGAGGTCGAGCCGCTCGTCGAGGGCGAGCGCCTCCATGCCGGCGGCCTGGGCCTCGTCGTAGCGGCCCATCCCGGCGAGCACCCGGGCATGCGTCGTCAGCGCGCGGGCGCGCCAGTGGTTCTCGCCCTCGGGCGCCAGCGCCAGGGCCTCGGCCGAGATCTCCGCCGGGTCTTCGTCGGTGTCGACCACGATCAGGATGCCGGCCCGGGTGGTGAGCATCCGCGAGCGCCACTCGGGCGGCGCGTCGTCGGGCAGCCGGTCGAGCTGCTCCTGGATCAGCGCGACCGCCCGCTGCGGGTCGCCGCTCTCGCTGAGCGCCTCGGCGGCGCTGGTCACCAGCTTGGACACGTCGACCTCCGCCCGCTCGCACCGCCGCGGGTCGCCGAGCAGCTCGAGCGCCTGCTGGTAGTGGTACGCCGCCTCGTCCGGCCCGCCGACGTCCCACGCCTCGCGGCCGGCCTGGATGCTCGCGGTGAGCGCGGTGTCGAGGTCGGTGGCCAACCGGGCATGGCGGGCCAGCGCGGCGGCCGTGCCGCGGGCGGCGCCGCTCTGGAGCGCCTCGGCGTACCTGGCGTGCAGCCGGACCCGCTCACCGGGCAGCAGGTCGTCGTACACCGCCTCGCCGAGCAGCGCGTGCCGGAAGGCGTAGCGCTCCCCCTGGGGGACCAGGACGTTCATCTCGACGGCCCGGCGCAGGCCGTCGTCGAGCGCGTCCGCCTCGAGGCCGGCGGTCGCGACGAGCATGTCGTGGGAGACCCGGCGGCCGGCGACGCTGGCGGTGCGCACCACCTGCCGGGCGGTCTCGTCGAGACGGTCGAGCCGGACCAGCAGCACGTCGGCGAGGTCCGCCGGCACCCAGCGCCCCGGCTCGGCGGCGGCGCTGGTGAGCTCCTCGACGAAGAACGCGTTGCCGTCGGCGCGCTCGATGATGTCCGCGAGCTCCTGCTCGGCCAGGCCGTCCGGGACGAGCTCCTGGATCAGCGCCCGCACCGCGGACTCGGGCAGCGGGGAGAGCGCCAGCCGCTGCACCCCCCGGATGCGGGACCACTCGGCGACCTGGCGGCGCAGCGGGTGCCGCCGGTGGAGGTCGTCGGCGCGGTACGACGCGACCATGGCGACCGGCCCCTCGAACGGGCGGGAGAAGAGGAAGCTGAGGAGGTCGCGCGTCGACTGGTCGGCCCAGTGGGTGTCCTCGACGACGAGCAGCACCGGCGCCCGGCCGGCCGCGGTCTCCAGGAGCGTGTGCACGGCCTCGAAGAGATCGGCACGGTCGAGAGCCGCCGCCTGGTCGGTGGCGATGTCGGAGGAGCCCAGGACCCGCCGCCCCGGCTGGAGCCGGGCCAGGGCGGGGTACTGGGTCGCCACCTGCTCGACCGCGTCGGGCAGCTCCGCCGCGATCCGGCCGAGGACCTCCGAGAAGGGGAGGTAGGGCAGCGCGGAGTCGCCGAAGTCGAGGCAGTGCCCGGCGAAGACCTGCCAGCCGGCCGCGAAGGCGAGGTCGCGCAGCTCGACGAGGAGCCGGGTCTTGCCGACGCCGGCGTCGCCGGCGAGGAGCACCGCGGCGCCCGGCGTACCGCCACCGCCCGGCGCGCCACCGCCCGGGAACGAACGGACGCCGAGCAACGAAGAGAGCTCCGTCAGCTCGGCGTCTCGCCCGACCAGGGTCCGGCTGGTGTGTGCTGCCACGCCTCCCATGATCTCGTGTTCGGTGGTGTCGTGCTCCTGAATAGTCGCCGGAGCGGCGCCGCTCATGGCGGGCGGCCGGTCAGCGGGCCCGCGGGCTCGTCACGTCGCCGGCGTCGTCCGGCCAGGTGTCAGCGTGCCGGCGCGACAGCGCGCGGCGCTGGCGGCGGCCTGCGATGTCGGCGCGGATCCGCCCCAGGCGGTACTCCATCTCGGTCTTCACGTAGTCGCGGTGGACGGTGTTGTCGTACATGGTGTGGGCTCCTCAGCTCCTCGTTGATGCTGACGAGGTTCGCCGTCTGAGGTAGGCCCGCACATCGGGTAGGTGCCTTATCCGGGGCGGTGGGTGCCTTAGGTCGTGGGCCTACGTGGGTCGGCCGCCCACCCAGGTGGCGGTCACCAGCGGTACGCCGGGCCGGTAGGCGAGGTGCACGTGGCTCGGGGCGTCGAGCACGACGAGGTCGGCCCGGCGGCCGGGCACCAGCGCACCGACGTCGTCGCGGTCGAGCGCGCGGGCGCCGACGTACGTCGCGGCGTGGACGGCCTCGGCCGGGGTCATCCCCATCTCGCGCACCGCGAGCGCGATGCAGAACGGCACCGAGCTGGTGAAGCAGGAACCGGGGTTGCAGTCGGAGGCGAGCGCGACGTCGACGCCGGCGTCGAGGAGGCGGCGGGCGTCCGGGTAGGGCTGGCGGGTCGAGAACTCGACGCCGGGCAGCAGTGTGGCGATGGTGCCGCTGTCGCGGAGCGCCGCGACGTCGGCGTCGCTGAGGTAGGTGCAGTGGTCGACCGCGACCAGCCCGAGCTCGGCGGCGAGCCGGACGCCCTCGCCGTACGTCAGCTGGTTGGCGTGCAGCCTGCCCCGGAGCCCGGCGGCCGCGCCGGCCCGAAGGATCGCCCGGGCCTGGTCGGCGTCGAACGCGCCCCGCTCGCAGAAGACGTCGATCCAGCGGGCGTGGTCCTTCGCCGCGTCGAGCATCGGGCCCGTGACCAGCTCGACGTACTCCTGCGGGTCGCCCTCGGGCACCACGTGGGCGCCCAGGAACGTCGTCTCCTCCGTGAACTGCCGCGCCACCGCCAGGCTGCGCGCCTCGTCGTGGACGCTGAGCCCGTAGCCGCTCTTGATCTCGACCGTCGTCGTGCCCTGCCGGCGCATCTCGGCGACCAGCCGGGCGACGTGGCTGGTGAGCTGCTCGTCGGTGGCGGCACGGGTCGCGGCGACCGTGGTGCGGATGCCGCCCGCGGCGTACGGCGTGCCCGCCATCCGGGCGGCGAACTCCTGGGCGCGGTCGCCGCCGAACACCAGGTGGGAGTGGGAGTCGACGAAGCCCGGCAGGACGGCGCGGCCGCCGACGTCGACGCGCTCGTCGGCGGCCGGGGCGTCGGCGGCGGGCCCGACCCAGCCGACCTGCGTGCCGTCGACGACGAGGGCGGCGTCCGGTCGCGTCCCCAGCAGGTCGTCGGCCTCGGGGTCGTTGGTGACCAGCTCGCCGATGTTCGTGATGAGGGTGCTGCTCACTGCTCGTGGACCTTCCCGATCGCGGCCGCGAGCTCGCGGCCGATCTGCTCGTGGTCGTCGCGGGTGGCGATCACCCGGCCCCCGGCGACGACGTGGGTCACGTCGGCGGCGGTGGCGGCGAACGCGGCGGCGTGCTCGTCGGCGCCGGTGCCGGCCGTCCTGATGGTGCTCGTGTCGATCGTGACCAGGTCGGCGCGCCGGCCGACCGCGATCGCCCCCGCGTCGTCGAAGCCGAGGCTGCCGTGGGCGGTGGCCGCCGCGAGGAGCTCGGCGGCGGTCCAGTGGCCGCGCTGCTGGGTGGCGAGCCGCTCGTCCATCTCCAGCGCGCGCATCTCCTCGAAGAGGTCGATGACGGCGTGGCTGTCCGACCCGAGCGTGATCGTCGCCCCGGCCTTCGCCAGGGCGCGACCGGGGCCGATGCCGTCGCCGAGATCGCGCTCGGTCGTGGGGGTGAGGCAGGCGTTGACGCCCGCCTCACCGAGGTGGGTGATGTCGGCCTGCGTCAGGTGGGTGGCGTGCACCGCGCTGGTGTGCGCGCCGAGCGCGCCGGCGTCGTGGAGCAGCCGCGTCGGCGTGACGCCGTACGTCGCGAGGCAGGCGTCGTTCTCGGCGACCTGCTCGGACAGGTGCACGTGCAGCGGTCCGCCCGTCGCCGCCTCGACCACGGTCGGCAGCTCCTCGCGGGGTACCGCCCGCACCGAGTGGATCGCGGCGCCGATCACGGTGCGGTCGTCTCCGTTCAGTTGCGCGGTTCTGGCGGCCCAGGCCTCCGCGGAGCCGTCGGAGTAGCGCAACTGAACGGATTCGACCGGCCGCCCGAACCCGCTGCTGAGGTAGCACGTGTCCAGCAGCGCGATCCTGATCCCGGCCTCGGCGGCCGCGGCGATCAGGGCATGGCCCATCGCGTTGGGGTCGGCGTACGGCGTGCCGTCGAGTTGGTGGTGGAGGTAGTGGAACTCCCCCACGGTCGTGATCCCCGTGGCCGCCATCTCGCGGTAGGTCGCCCGGGCCAGCTCGAAGTAGCTGTCCGGGGTGAGTCGCTCCGCCACGCCGTACATCTGGTCGCGCCACGTCCAGAACGTGCCCCGCTCCCGCTGGGTGCGTCCGCGCAGTGCCCGGTGGAAGGCGTGGCTGTGGCAGTTGGCGAGGCCGGGGAGGGTGAGGCCGGGGAGCCTGCGGGTTTCGGCTGCTGACAGCCAAGACCCGCGCGACTCGCCGTCATGCTCCGGCGTGTCGTGCGGGTTTCGGCTGTCGGCAGCCGAAACCCGCACGAACCGCCCGTCCACGATCTCCACCAGCACGTCGTCGCGCACGGCGCCGTCGACCCAGGCCCGCTCCAGCAGGTAGGAGGTCACCGGGTCAGCCTCTCGAGGGTGTCGGCCAGGGCGGACACCCCCACGAGGCAGTCGGCGATGGAGGCGTGTTCCTCGGGCGAGTGGGAGACGCCGGTCGGGTTGCGTACGAAGAGCATCGCGGTCGGGATGCCGGCGGCGGAGAGGATGCCGGCGTCGTGGCCGGCCTGGGTCGGGATGATCGGCCAGTCGCCGCCCTCGTGGTCGGCGGCCACGGCCGCGGCCAGGTCGGGCGAGAAGACCACCGACGACGACACCGACTCCGCCGTGACGGCCAGCGCCGTCCCGTCGCGGCCGGCGCGGTCGGAGGCCTGCTGGGTGATCGCCTCCACCAGCGTGGCCAGCGCGTCGTCGCTCGAGCAGCGGGCGTCGAGCCAGGCGGTGACGCGCGACGGCACGGCATTGGTGCCGTTGGGCTCGACGGCGACCCGCCCGAAGGTCGCCCGCTGTCCGGCCAGCCGCGCCTGCTTGTTGGCGGCGAGCGCGGTCATCGCGTAGGTCAGCATCGGGTCCTGCCGGTCCTCCATCCGCGTGGTGCCCGCGTGGTTGGCCGCACCGGTGAAGTCGAACCGGTAGCGCCCGTGCGGCCAGATCTCGCTCGCCACCCCGACCGCTGCGCCCCGGTCGACCAGGTCGCGACCCTGCTCGACGTGCAGCTCGACGAACGTCCCGACGTCGGCCAGCAGCGACGACGAGCCGCCCGCCACCACGTCGCCGAGGGCCACGCCGTCCCGGTCCCGCAGCGCCCGGGCCGTCTCCCACGACACGGCACCCGTCGCGAGCCGCGACCCCAGGCAGGCGAGCCCGAAGCGCGACCCCTCCTCCTCGACGAACACCGAGACCCCCACGGGTCGCCCGGGCGTCACGCCGCGCGAGCGCATCAGGTCGACCGCGGCCAGCGCGGAGACCACGCCGAGCGGTCCGTCGTACGCCCCGCCGTCGAGTACGGAGTCGAGGTGCGAGCCGGTGAGTACGGCGGCGGGCCCGGGGTTTCGAGACGGTTGCTGCGCAACCTCCTCAACCACCGGGAGGTCCCACCAGCCGACCACGTTGCCGAAGTCGTCGCGCTCGACCCGCAAGTCCCGCGCCCGGCACTGCTCCTCGAACCACGCCGCGAGCTCCCGCTCCGCCGTCGCGAACGGCTGCCGGAAGTAGCCCCCGGACGCCGCCGACCGCCCCACCGGGGCGAGGTCGCTCCACATCCGCTCGAAGTCGTCAGGCACGGCTCTCCTCATACTGGTCGGCATGGAGTTCCAGGACGTCGTACGTCACCGCAAGATGGTCCGCAACTACGCCACCGAGCCCGTCGACCCCGCGATCATCGAGCGCGCGCTGCGCAACGCGACCCGCGCACCGAGCGCCGGCTTCAGCCAGGGCTGGGCCTTCCTCGTGCTCGACGAGCCCTCCGACGTACGCCGCTACTGGGAGGCCACCGCCGACGACGTCGACGACCCCGACGAGTGGCTGACCGGCATGATGCGGGCGCCGGTCGTGATCGTCCCGTGCTCGAGCAAGGCGGCGTACCTGCGCCGGTACGCCGAGCCCGACAAGGGCTGGACCGACCGCGACGAGGCGCGCTGGCCGATGCCGTTCTGGCACATGGACGCCGCCATGGCGGCGCTGCTGATCCTCCAGACCGCGACGGACGCCGGGCTGGCGTCGTGCTTCATCGGGGTGCCGACGCCACGGGTGGACGCCGTCCGCGCGGCGTTCGGGATCGATCCCGACTTCGACCCGATCGGCGTGGTCACGATCGGGCACCCGGCCGACGGCGGAGCTGCCGGGTCGCCGACCCGGCGGGCCCGCAAGCCGGTCGCGGACGTCGTGCATCGCGGGCGCTGGGGACGCCAGGGTGGACATCAGGAGGGACACCAGGCCAGTCCATCGGCGTAGCGGTCGGGGGTCAACGCACGCCGGGCCGCTATGGTCTCGCATCCGAGACCCGCCGCACGACACTAGCGACCCGGATTTGAGATCCGGGTCACTAGTCTCCGAACGTGACGACCCATCGCGCCGTGGCGAAACTGCAGTCCCTGATCCGCATCCCGACGGTCTCCTACCCCGACTGGAGCCTGGTCGACTCCGGGGCGTTCGACGAGTTCGTCGCCGAGCACGAGCGGCAGTTCCCGCTGCTGCACGAGCGCCTCGAGCTGACCCGGATCGACACCCACGGCCTGCTCTTCCACTGGCCCGGGCGCGGCGACGACCGCCCGGTGGTGCTGATGGCGCACCTCGACGTCGTACCCGTCGACGACGGCGCGCCCTGGCAGCACCCGCCGTTCGGCGCGGAGATCCACGACGGCGCGATCTGGGGCCGCGGCACCCTCGACGACAAGGGCCAGCTGGTGGCGGTCTGCGAGGCGGTCGAGACCCTGCTCGAGCAGGGGTTCGTGCCCGCGCAGGACGTGTGGCTGTCGTTCGGCTGCAACGAGGAGGTCTCGGGCCGGGCGGCGCCGCTGGCCGCAGAGGAGCTGACCCGCCGCGGCGTACGCCCGTGGTTCGTCCTCGACGAGGGCGGCGCGATCGCCGCCGAGGCGTTCCCGGGGGTCGCGGCACCGGTCGGCGTCGTCGGCGTCACCGAGAAGGGCGTGACCTCGCTCGAGCTGCGCGTCGACGGCCGCGGCGGCCACGCGTCGACACCGGCCCGCAACGGTCCGACGGTCCGGCTGGCGAAGGCGCTGACGCGGCTCGACAAGCACCAGATGGCCGCGAGCGTCCCCGACCCGACCATCGAGCTGCTGAGCAGGATGGCGCCGCATGCGTCGCGTGCGCTGCGACCGTTGCTGGCCAACGCCGCCCGGCTGCGTCCGGTGCTGACCCGGGCGTTGATCGCCGCCGGACCGGAGCCCGCGGCGATGACGCGTACGACGTTCGCGATCACGACCCTCTCCGGCTCGCCCGCGCTCAACGTGATCGCCTCGACCGCCCGGGCCGGCGTGAACATCCGGATCATGGTCGGCGACACCGTCGCCGGCGTGCTCGAGCACGTCCGCACGACGATCGCGGACGACCAGGTGCAGGTGAGCGTCGTCGACCAGAACGAGCCGAGCCCGGTCTCCCCCATCGACGACGACGCCTTCCGACTCATCGAGGCCACGATCGGCGACGTCTTTCCCGACTCGATCCCGGCGCCGTACGTCATGATGGCCGCCACCGACTCGCGGTTCTTCACCACGATCTGCTCCCGCGTCTACCGGTTCGCCCCGTTCCGGATGACCAAGGCACAGCGCGAGTCGATCCACTCCTACGACGAGCACCTCGGGGTCGACGCCTTCGTCGACGGCGTGCGGTGGTACCAGCGCCTGATCGAGAGGATCCCATGACCGTCACCAGCGATCCGCGGGTCCGCGGCCTCGCCACGATCGTCGGCTTCCTGGTCTGCGTCGAGCTGGCCAGCGGCATCCTGCAGGGCTACTACACCCCGATCTTCAGCGACATCGCCGACCACCTCGGCATCGCGGACGCCGACGTCAACTGGTTCGAGGCCGCGCAGCTGATCGTCTCCGCGCTCGTCGTACCCCCGCTCGCCCGGATGGGCGACATCGTCGGCCACAAGAAGGTGCTGCTGCTCTCCACGGCGGTGACCGCGCTCGGCTCGTGGGTGATGGCGTTCGCGCCGTCGTTCACAACGTTCCTGATCGGCTCCGCCCTCCAGGGCGCGTACGTCGTGTGGCTGCCGCTCGAGGTGGCGATCATCCACCGGCGCACCGCCGGCACCGGCCGCCAGCACCAGCTCACCCGGCGGGCGGCGGGCATCCTCGTCGGCGCGCTCGAGCTGGCTGTGATCATCGGCGCCCTCACCAGCGGGGCGCTCGTCGAGGCGACGTCGATGACCGTGCTGCTGATGCTGCCGGCGATCGCCGTGACGGTCTGCTTCGCCGTGATCTGGTTCGGCATCGAGGACATGGAGGGCACCTCCTCCGGCGGCCTCGACTGGGGCGGCCTCGGCCTCGTCTCGGCCTCGCTCGGCCTGGTGATGGCCGGCCTCATCGTGGTGCGGCTCGACGGCGTCGGCAGCCCGCTCGCCTGGCTGCTGGTGGTCGCCGGGCTGGCGCTGCAGGTGCCGTTCGCCCGCTACGAGCTGCGCCAGGCGGAGCCGATCATCGACGTGCGCCTGCTCCGCGCCCCGGGCCAGTGGCCGGTGCAGCTCACGGCGTTCCTCTTCGGCATGTCCGTGCTCGGCGCCCAGATCCCGCTCTCGACGTTCGCGCGCACCGACCCCGACGTCGCCGGGTACGGCCTCGGCGCCAGCGCGGGCTTCGTGTCGACGCTGATCGGGATCTACGTCATCTTCATGGCGATCGGCGCCTTCTCGCTGCCGCTGACCGCCCGCGCCTTCGGGCCCCGGGGATCGCTCGTGGTGTCGTCGCTGCTGGTCGCGGTCGGCTACGCCATGTGGCTGCCGCTCCACGACACGACGCTCCAGGCGCTCGTCAACATGGCGGTGATCGGGCTCGGGTCGGGCGCGCTGGTCGCCTCGCTACCGGCCGCGGCCGCCGCGGCGGCGCCGCCCGAGCGCACCGGCTTCGCCACCGGCATGACGAACGCGACCAAGACCGTCGGCGGCGCGATCGCCTCGGCGATCTTCGCGATCGCGCTGTCGGCCACCGGCTCCCTGGACGACCCGGAGGAGGGCCACGCCGCCCTCTCCGGCTACCTCACCGTCTGGGCGGTCTGCGCGGTCGCCGCCCTGCTCGCCGCCGTCGTCCTCACGATGCTGCCCCGGCACGTCGCCGAGGAGCCGAACCCCGCCCTGCGCTGACGTCGTCCACAGGCGACGCCGACGGCATCGCGCCGTATGGGCGCCGATGGCAGACTGCATCCAGGAGCCGAGCCGAAGGGAGCGCCGGGCATGACCGACACCCAGTCATGGACGCTCATCATCGGGTTCCTGACCGCGACCTTCACCCTGCTCGGCATCGTCACCACCTCCTTCCACCGGGTGCTGCGCTCCGAGATCGGATCGCTCCGCTCCGAGATCGGCTCCGTCCGCTCCGAGATGGGCGTCGAGGTGGGATCACTCCGTGACGTGATGACCACCGAGGTGGGATCGCTCCGCTCCGAGATCGGCTCCGTCCGTTCGGAGATGGGCGCCGAGGTCGGGTCACTCCGCGAGGTGATGACCACCGAGGTGGGGTCACTCCGTGACGTGATGACCACCGAAGTGGCGTCACTCCGCTCCCACGTGGGCGCCGAGGTCGGCTCACTCCGTTCGGAGATGGGCGCCGAGGTCGGCTCACTCCGCGACGTGATGACCACCGAGGTCGGATCACTCCGCGACGTGATGACCACCGAGGTCGGATCACTCCGCGACGTGATGACCACCGAGGTCGGATCACTCCGCGACGTGATGACCTCCGAGTTCCGGCGCATCGACCAGCGACTCGACCACCTCGACCGCGACGTCCAGGCCCTGACCAAGCACGTCTTCGACCGCCCGGCGTGACCGATCGGCGCTGGCAGCGGCTCGCTATCGTCGACAGGGCAGGAGGTGAGAAGCCCATGCCCGAGAGCGAGGAGAGGCCGGAGGGCAGGCCCGCGCGCGTCGGCCGGCACACCGGCTCGGCGGCCGCCGCCGCCCGGATCCGCCAGCAGCACACCTGGGTGGACCTGCAGGTGCAGCAGGCGATGGAGCGGGGCGACTTCGACGACCTGCCCGGCGCGGGCAAGCCGATCCAGGACCTCGGCACCCACCACGACCCCGACTGGTGGCTGAAGAAGCTCGTCGAGCGGGAGAAGATCACCGTCCTGCCGCCCAGCCTCGCGCTGCGCAAGGAGGACGCCGAGCTCGACGACCGGCTCGACGCCGTCAATGACGAGGCCGAGGTGCGCCGGGTGCTGGAGGACTTCAACGAGCGCGTGATCCGGGCCCGCTACTCACTGCAGGAGGGGCCGCCGCTGATCACCATGCCCCGCGACCTCGACGCGACCGTGGCCGCATGGGAGGTCCGGCGGGCGGCCCGCGCCGCGCTGCGTGTCCCACGGACCGGCCCCGCCGACGCGCCCCGTCGCCGGCACTGGTGGAATCGACGCAGCACCCGTCGAGAGGGAGACACATGAAGAACGTGGCAGTGATCGGTGGCGGCCTGATGGGGTCGGGCATCGCCGAGGTCAGCGCTCGCGCCGGCCACGACGTCGTCGTGGTGGAGTCGAGCGACGACGCCGCCAAGGCCGCGCTCGGCCGCCTCGAGAAGTCGCTGGAGCGCGCCGAGGCGAAGGGCAAGCTCGGCGCCGCCGAGGGGACGGCCGCCGACGTGCTCGCCCGGATCCGGGTCGAGACCGATCTGGACTCGACCGCCGACCGCGACATCGTCGTCGAGGCGATCGTCGAGAGCGAGGCCGCCAAGGTCGACCTCTTCAAGCGGCTGGACTCGATCGTGGCGGCACCCGACGCGATCCTGGCGTCCAACACCTCCTCGATCCCGATCATGAAGCTCGGCGTGGCCACCTCGCGCCCCACCCAGGTGATCGGCATCCACTTCTTCAACCCGGTGCCGGTACTCCAACTCGTCGAGCTCGTCCCCTCGCTGCTGACCTCGCCCGATACGACCGAGCGCTCGCGCGCCTGGGTCGAGGGGTCGCTGAGCAAGCAGGCCATCGACTGCCAGGACCGGGCCGGCTTCGTGGTCAACGCGCTGCTGGTGCCGTTCATCCTGTCGGCGATCCGGATGTACGAGTCCGGCTTCGCCTCCGCCGAGGACATCGACCGCGGCCTGGTGCTGGGCGCCGCCCACCCGCAGGGCCCCCTCGCCCTCGCCGACCTGATCGGCCTCGACACCACCAAGGCCGTCGCCGAGTCGCTCTACGAGGAGTTCAAGGAGCCCCTGTACGCCGCGCCGCCGTTGCTGCAGCGGATGGTCGACGCCGGCCTGCTCGGCCGCAAGACCGGCCGCGGCTTCTACACCTACAGCTGAGTCCCATCCGTTGCGGGTTTCGGCGGCTGACCGGTGAAACCCGCAACGGTGTCAGATCGGTCATACCTGCGAGTAGCGATCCGCTGCTACGTTCCGCGCCATGAGCGGACCGCGCAGCGCGAAGGACTTCTTCCGACCCTTGGCCGTCGGGGCGCCGACGCCCCTGACCGAGATCCCCGCCAGGCCGAGCCGGGCGATCCACTTCTTCGACCCGAGCAACCCGAAGATGGCGGCGAAGATCCCCGACATGGTCGGCACGGTCGACGTGCTGCTGGGCAACCTCGAGGACGCGATCAAGGCCGACAACAAGGTCGCGGCGCGCGAGGGCCTGGTGCAGATCGCCCGCCAGACCGAGGGGCTCGGTGGGCCGGCCGCGAAGACCCAGCTCTGGACCCGGATCAACTCCCTCGACAGCCCGTGGGTGCTCGACGACCTGACGACGCTGATCCCGGCGATCGGCGACCGGCTCGACGTCGTCATGGTGCCGAAGGTCCAGGGCGCCGAGGACATCCACTACGTCGACCGGCTCCTCGCCCAGCTCGAGGCGAAGGCCGGTCTGACGCGGCCCATCCTCGTGCACGCGATCCTCGAGACCGCCCGCGGCGTCGCGAACGTGGAGGAGATCTGCGGCGCCAGCCCGCGCATGCAGGGCGTCTCCCTCGGCCCGGCCGACCTGGCCGCCGACCGCCGGATGAAGACCACCCGCGTGGGCGGAGGGCATCCGGGATATCTGGTGCGCGGTGATCGGGACGTCGACAACCCCGACGCGCCACGGCCTTCGTACCAGCAGGACCTCTGGCACTACACGATCGCCCGCATGGTCGACGCCTGCGCGATGCACGGGATCTACCCCTACTACGGCCCCTTCGGCGACATCGCCGACGTCGTCGCGTGCGAGGACCAGTTCCGCAACGCGTTCCTGCTCGGCTGCGTCGGCACCTGGAGCCTGCACCCCAAGCAGATCGCGATCGCCAACCGGGTGTTCTCACCCAGCGTCGAGGACGTCGCACACGCCCGCCGGGTGGTCGCCGCCATGGGCGACGGCACCGGCGCGGTGATGCTCGACGGCAAGATGGAGGACGACGCCTCCCTCAAGCAGTGCCTGGTCATGGTCGAGCTCGCTGAGCAGCTGGCCGCGATCGACCCCGAGCTCAAGAAGCAGTACGACGCCATCGAGGTCCAGGCATGAGCGACTTCACTCCGCTGCGCAGCGTCCTCTACATGCCCAGCTCCAACGAGCGGGCGCTGGAGAAGGCCAAGTCGATCGCCTGCGACGGCCTGATCCTCGACCTCGAGGACGCCGTCGCCCCCGACGCCAAGTCCGCCGCCCGCGAGGCGGCGGCCGCGGCCGCGCGGAGCGGCGAGTACGGCCGGCGTACGCTCACCATCCGCATCAACGGCAGCGGCACCGAGTGGCACGAGGCCGATCTCGCCGCCGCGGCCCAGGCCGGGCCCGACGCGGTCGTCGTGCCGAAGGTCGACAGCGCCGCCGAGGTGCATCGACTCGTCGACGCGCTCGAGCGACACGGCGCCCCCGACCACACGAAGCTCTGGGCGATGATCGAGACGCCGATCGCGATCCTCGACGTGCTCAGCATCGCCCGCGCGAGCGAACGGCTGAGCTGCTTCGTGATCGGCACCAACGACCTCGTCAAGGAGCTGTACGCCGAGCACGTGCCCGGCCGCGCCCCGATCCTGCCCAGTCTGCACACCGCGCTGCTCGCCGCGCGCGCGGCCGGCATCGCGATCCTCGACGGCGTCTACAATGACGTGAAGGACACCGACGGGTTCCTGGCCGAGTGCCGCCAGGGCCGCGAGATGGGCTTCGACGGCAAGACGCTGATCCACCCCGGCCAGGTCGAGGGCGCCAACAGCGCCTTCGCGCCGTCCGAGCAGGCCGTCACGGACGCCCGCGGGCTGATCCGGGCCTGGGAGGACGGCCAGGGCTCCGGCGTCGTCACCTACGAGGGCAAGATGGTCGAGAACCTGCACGTCGAATCGGCCCGCCGCACCCTGTCGATCCACGACGCGATCACGGCGCTCGACGCGCAGTGAGAGACGCGCAGTGAGAGCGGTCGTCCAGCGTGTCCTCGGCGCGAACGTCACCGTCGGCGGCGAGGTCGTCGGCGGGTTCGAGGGCCCGGGGCTGCTGGCCTACCTCGGCGTCACCCACGACGACGGCCCCGCCGACGTGACCTGGGTCGCCCGCAAGATCTGGGACCTGCGGATCCTCCGCGGCGAGCAGTCCGCCTCCGACGTGGGCGCGCCGGTGCTCGTCGTCAGCCAGTTCACGCTGTACGGCGACGCCCGCAAGGGGCGGCGTCCCACCTGGCTGGCGGCGGCGCCGGGCCCGGTCTCCGAGCCGCTGTACGACGCGGTCTGCGGCGCCCTCGAGGGGCTGGGCGCCCGGGTCGAGCGCGGCGTCTTCGGCGCCGACATGCGAGTGGCCTCGGTCAACGACGGGCCGATCACGATGGTCCTCGACAGCCCCCGCTGACACCCGCCCGAGCGTTTGCCCGCGACGACGTCGGGTACCGCCCGTCGTGGCCCACACCCCCGGGCCACGACCAGGGAGGGAAAGACATGATCGTCCTCGGCGTCATCCTGCTGCTCATCGGCCTGCTGGCCGGCATCCCGATCCTCACGACGATCGGAGCGATCCTCGCGATCGTCGGCCTCGTGCTCAACCTCGTCCCGATCGGCGGCACCCGGCGCCGCGTCTACTAGACACGTCTCCTTGTCCGCTCCCGAGGTTTCCTGCCACCGGAGAGCGGGCATGGACGCCCCGTGACTCGTCTCCGGGTGGCACCGCTCGCGTGCCTGCTCCTCCTCGCCACGTCCCTCATCGCCCTCCCGGTCGGCACCGCGGGTGCCGCCGGGCCCGACCCGCTCCAGCGGGCCGGGCAGAAGGTCCGATGGCACCACACGACGTACTCCGACGCCGACGACGTCCGGCTCACCGCCAAGGGCAAGGTGCGCGGCGGCAAGCGTTCGCTGCAGCTGCAGGCGAAGTTCCCGGGTGGCTGGCGCACCTTCGCCCGCGGACACAGCAAGAAGTCCGGGCGGTTCCAGGTGACCGGCACCCTCAAGTGGTACGGCACGCACCGGGTGCGGCTCCACGCCGGCGGACGGCACGCGTTCAACCGAGCGACCAAGGTGCACGTGCGCCCGTCGTGGGAGCCGCGCGGCAAGGCCAAGTTCCACGGCTTCACCAAGACCCGCGGGCACCGGTACCTGTTCAACCCCTGCCAGGTGATCCGCTACCAGGTCAACGACGCCGAGGTCGGCCCGACCGGCCGCGAGCTGGCCAAGCAGGCGATGGAGCAGGTGGCCTGGGCCACCGGCATCAAGGTGAAGTACGCCGGCACCACGAAGGTCGTGCCGTTCCGCCACAAGCGCACCAAGCTGCGCAAGGGCGTCGACCTGGTGATCGCCTGGGCCCGCGAGGACCGGATCAAGCAGTTCCGGGGCACCACGGTCGGTGGCCTCGGCGGGCCGCTGTGGGGCCGGGCCGCCATCGCGCGGAAGGGCCACCGGAAGGTCTGGCTCACCCAGTCCGCAGGCGTCACGCTGAACACCGACCAGTGGTCCAACGGCACCCAGTACCCCGCCTGGGACGGCCCGGCCTTCACCGTCGGCCAGGTGCTGCTCCACGAGATCGGCCACGCCTTCGGGCTGCGGCACGTCAAGAAGCACCCCGACCAGCTGATGTACCCCTCCAACGGCCTGCCGGACCCCGACGGCGTCTTCCGGGCCCGCTACAGCCGCGGCGACCTCGCCGGGATGCAGCAGTCGGGTCTCGCCGCCGGCTGCGTCCGCAAGGCGTACTGGCGGTCGCGGACCGCCCGGGTCGCCCCGGCGCCGATCCCGGAGCCGATGCCGGTCACGACGCCACGGGGATAGCCGGACCGCCGGCGGGGTAGCCGGACCGCCGGCTCAGCCCTCCGGGTTTCGAGACGGCTCGCCGAGCCTCCTCAACCTCCTCGCTCTTCGCTTGCCCCTCGCGAGCTCGGGTCAAGCGAGCTCGGACATAGGGATCCGTACGCCGCGCTCGGCCGCGACCTCGACGGCCCGGTCGTAGCCGGCGTCCACGTGCCGGATCACGCCCATGCCCGGGTCGTTGGTGAGCACCCGCTCGATCTTCTGCGCGGCCAGCTCGGTGCCGTCGGCGACGCAGACCTGGCCGGCGTGGATCGACCGGCCCATGCCCACCCCGCCACCGTGGTGGATCGACACCCAGGTCGCCCCCGACGCCGTGTTGACCAGCGCGTTCAGCAGCGCCCAGTCGGCGATCGCGTCGGACCCGTCGAGCATCGCCTCGGTCTCGCGGTACGGCGAGGCGACCGAGCCGCAGTCGAGGTGGTCGCGGCCGATCACGATCGGTGCCTTCAGCTCGCCCGAGGCCACCATCTCGTTGAACCTCAGGCCGGCCAGGTGGCGCTCGCCGTACCCGAGCCAGCAGATCCGCGCCGGCAGGCCCTGGAACGAGACCCGCTCGCCGGCCATCGTGATCCACTTCCGCAGCCGCTCGTTCTCCGGGAACAGCTCCAGGATCGCGCGGTCGGTGGCGGCGATGTCGGCCGGGTCGCCGGAGAGCGCGGCCCAGCGGAACGGGCCCTTGCCCTCGCAGAACAGCGGTCGGATGTAGGCGGGCACGAAGCCCGGGAACTCGAAGGCCCGGTCGTAGCCGCCCTTGCGCGCCTCGTCACGGATCGAGTTGCCGTAGTCGAAGACCTCGGCACCGCGGTCCTGGAACTCCACCATCGCCCGGACGTGCGCGGCCATCGACGCCTGCGCCGCCTTGGTGAAGCCGGCCGGGTCGGCCTCGCGCTGCGCCTGCCACTCCTCGAACGGCACGCCGACGGGCAGGTAGAAGAGCGGGTCGTGCGCCGAGGTCTGGTCGGTCACGATGTCGATCGGCGCGTTCTGCTCGAGCAGCGCCGGCACCATCTCGGCCGCGTTGCCGAGCACCCCGATCGACAGCGGACGCCGCGCGTCGCGCGCCTCCACCGCCAGCTGCACGGCCTCCTCCAGCGACGCGGCGCGTACGTCGAGGTAGCGGTGGTCGATCCGGCGCTGGATCCGGGTGTCGTCGCACTCGATGCAGATCGCGACGCCGTCGTTCATCGTGACCGCGAGCGGCTGCGCGCCGCCCATGCCGCCCAGGCCGGCGGTGAGGGTGATCGTCCCGGCCAGGGTGCCCTCGCCCTTCGAGACGCCGCTCGTCCCTCGCGGCTCCTCAGGGACCGACGCGGCCCTTCGGGCGAGCTTGTCCGCGACGGCCGCGAACGTCTCGAACGTGCCCTGGAGGATGCCCTGGGTGCCGATGTAGATCCACGAGCCGGCGGTCATCTGGCCGTACATGGTCAGGCCGAGGTCCTCGAGCCGGCGGAACTCCTCCCAGTTGGCCCAGTCGCCGACCAGGTTGGAGTTGGCGATCAGCACCCGCGGCGCCCACTCGTGGGTCCTCATGACGCCGACCGGCTTGCCCGACTGCACGAGCATCGTCTCGTCGTCGGCCAGCGTCGACAGCGTGCGCACCAGGGCGTCGTACGCCTCCCAGCTGCGGGCGGCCCTGCCGGTGCCGCCGTAGACGACGAGGTCCTCGGGACGCTCGGCGTTCTCCGGGTCGAGGTTGTTCATCAGCATCCGCAGCGGCGCCTCGGTCTGCCAGGACCGGGCGCTCAGCTCGGTGCCGTGCGCGGCGTGGATCGGAAGGCGGGGGTTCGAGGTCGGCATGCCTCCAGTGAACGAGGTACGCCGGGCCTCCCGCCAGACCGACCAGCCCCGAGCCGTCTCGGATGCGAGACGCCCCCCGACTGTCACCGGACGATACCCAGTGACGATCTGGTCGTTCCGGACCGCCGGGAACAACCACACCGCCTGTGGCTATCCCCCACCGCCACCCACAAGACCACGCCGACCGGCCGACCTGTACCAGCCGGACCAGCCGAGCAGCCGACCGACAGCCAGCCCTCGGTGCAAGACGCCCCGACCGTCACCGGACGATACCCAGTGACGATCTGGTCGTTCCGGACCGCCGGGAACAACCACACCGCCTGTGGCTATCCCCCACCGCCACCCACAGGACCACGCCGACCGACCGAGCAGCCGAGCAGATAGACGGAGGGGTCAGACGCGGAAGCGGCCGACCGCCTCCTCGAGTTGGGCGCCCATGTCGGCGAGCTCGCCGGCCGCGCGCTCGGCGTCGGTGACGCCGGCGAGGGTCTGGGCCGCCGCATCCGCGATCCCGGAGATGTTGCTGGCGATCCCCTCGGAGCCGTTGGCCGCCTCGAGCACGTTGCGGTTCATCTCGTTGGTGGTGGCGGTCTGCTCCTCGACGGCGGAGGCGATCGTCATCTGGAAGTCGTTGATCTCCGCGATAACGGCGCTGATCTGACCGATGGCCTCGACGGCGCCGCTGGTGTCGGACTGGATCGTCTCGACCCGGCGCGAGATGTCCTCGGTGGCCCGCGCAGTCTCCTGGGCGAGCTCCTTGACCTCGCCCGCGACCACCGCGAAGCCCTTGCCCGCCTCACCGGCGCGCGCGGCCTCGATGGTCGCGTTGAGCGCGAGGAGGTTGGTCTGCTCGGCGATCGAGGTGATCGCCTTGACGACCGAGGCGATCTCCTGCGACGAGGCGCCGAGCTTGCCGACCGTCTCGGTCGTGGCGGCGGCGACGCCGACGGCGTTGCCCGCCACCTGGGCGGCCGCGTTGGCACTCTGCGCGATCTCGCGGATCGCCGACTCCATCTGCTCCGAGCCGGAGGCGACGGTGCCGACGTTGCGCGACACGTCGCCGGCCGACGACGAGACCACTTCGGCCTGCTGGGCGACCCCCTCGACGTTGGCCGCGATGGCGCCGGCGGTGCCGCGCAGCGCCGAGGACGAGCCGGCCAGCCGCTGGGCGAAGTCACGCACCAGCACCATCACCTTGCCGAAGGCGTCCAGGGTCGAGTTGAGCGAACGGTTCATCTCGGTGATCTCGCGGGCTCCGGACTCGGACACCCGCACGGTCAGGTCGCCGTCGGCGACCCGGGCCAGCACCTCGCGGGTCGCCGCGATCGGGCCGGCCACGCTGCGCGCGGCACCGATCCCGAGGCCGACGGAGAGCAGCAGGCCCACGCAGATGATGACGATGGTCGTCGTGCGGGCGGACTCGAACGCCTCCCGCGCGGACGCCGCCTGCTCGGCGGCCTCCTGCTGCTCGGCGGCGTTGGCGGCCGTGATCGACTCCTCGGCCTGCGCGGCGTACGTGTCGAGGTCGGCGAGCGCCGCCGCGAACTCGGCCGGCGGGAGCTCGCCGCTCTTGAGCAGCTGCAGCACGGCGTTGTTGCCTTCGACGGCGGCGGTGAAGTCGCGGATGTTGTCCGCGACGCTGGCCGGCAGGTCCATCGCTTGGACCGCCTGGACCCGCTGCACGAGCGCCTCAGAGGTCCGCTGCACCGCCTGCTGCTCCTTGGCGAGGGTGTCCGCCGGGATCGACTCGATCGCGGTGCGCGCGTCGTGGGCGGCGTACTCCCACCAGAGGACCTGGAGGCCACGGGTCGCGTCGAGCTGGACGGTGCCGCGCTCGTAGACCGCCTCGGCCCGGTCGCTGATGCTGCTCATGCGGGTCAGCGCGAACCCGGCGACGACGACGCTGACCAGGGCGACCACGAGGAACGCGGCGAGCAGCCGCGTGCGCAGCGACAGCCCGGTCAGGCGCGCGAGACGGGGTGCGGACGATGAGTTGGACACAGTGAGACCCTCCTCGCCGGATCGGCGGTCGACCCGGCGCGGTAGGCCCATCGACCGACCCGGCGGCGACCTGAGCGATCGGCCGCCCGAGCGTCAGCGGAGCGGCCCGACCACACCCTCGGCCGCCTCCAGCACCGCGCCCGAGGCGACCAGCGCGACGGCCGCCTCGATCTCGGGCGAGAGATGGCGGTCGGGGCCCGGGCCGTCGATGCCGGACTCCCGGAGGAGCCGGACGACGGATCCGGTGGCCGGCGAGGGGGTCAGCGGGCCGCGCAGGTCGAGCGCGCGGGCGGCGGTCAGCACCTCGATCGCCACCACCCGGGCCAGCCCGTCGACGGCGCGGCGCAGCTTGCGGGCGGCCGACCAGCCCATCGAGACGTGGTCCTCCTGCATGGCGCTGGAGGGGATCGAGTCGACCGAGGCCGGCGCCGCGAGCCGCTTGAGCTCCGAGACGATCGCGGCCTGGGTGTACTGCGCGATCATGTGGCCGGAGTCGACGCCCGGGTCGTCGGCGAGGAACGGCGGCAGCCCGTGGTTGCGGGCCTTGTCGAGGAAGCGGTCGGTACGCCGCTCGCTGATCGATGCCACGTCGGCGGCGACGATCGCCAGGAAGTCGAGGACGTACGCGACCGGGGCACCGTGGAAGTTGCCGTTGGACTCCACGCGCGACTCGTCGGCGAGCACGACCGGGTTGTCCACCGCCGAGGCGAGCTCGCGGCCGGCGACGGTGGCGGCGTACTCCACGGTGTCGCGCGCGGCGCCGTGCACCTGCGGCGAGCAGCGCAGGGAGTAGGCGTCCTGCACGCGGTTGCAGTCGGGGCCGCGGTGCGACGCGACGACCCCGGAGTCCGCGAGCAGCGCCGCCAGGTTGGCGGCCGACGCGGCCTGGCCGGGGTGTGGCCGGATCGCCTGCAGCTCGGGCGCGAAGACCCGGTCGGTGCCGAGCTGCCCCTCGACCGACATCGCGGCGGCGATGTCGGCGGTGCGCAGCAGCATCCGCAGGTCGCGGATCGCCAGGACCAGCATGCCGAGCATGCCGTCGGTGCCGTTGATCAGCGCCAGGCCCTCCTTGGCGACCAGCTCGACCGGGGTCAGCCCGGCCGCGGCGAGCGCGTCGGCCGCGGGCATCAGCGTGCCGGCCGCGTCGCGCACCTCGCCCTCGCCCATCAGCGCGAGCGCGCAGTGGGCCAGCGGCGCGAGGTCGCCCGAGCAGCCGAGGGAGCCGTACTCCCGCACCACCGGCGTGATCGCGTGGGTCAACAGCGCCGCGAGCAGCTCCGCGGTCTCGCAGCGTACGCCGGTGTGGCCGGTCGCCAGCGTCGAGAGCCGCAGCAGCATCAGTGCGCGCACCACCTCGCGCTCGACCTCGGGACCCGAGCCCGCGGCGTGCGAGCGCACCAGCGATCGCTGCAGCTGGGCGCGCATCTCCGTCGGGATGTGCCGGGTCGCGAGCGCGCCGAAGCCGGTCGAGACGCCGTACGCCGGGGTCGGCGCGGCGGCCAGCTCGTCCACGACGGCACGGGCGCGGTCGATGGCGGCGAGGGCGTCACCGCCGATCCGGACCGCGGCGCCGTCGCGGGCGACGGCGAGCACATCGGCGAAGGAGACGGGACCGACGCCGACCTCGACGGTCGGTCGGTCGGGGGTGATACCGGAGGTCATGCCCGCAATCCTCGTCGCCCGCCGGCACCCTCACCAGGGCGCCGGATCCCCTCGCCGTCTGAGATCCGAGACGAAGCCGGAGCGGTCCCATCCGTGACCCCGATCACAGTAACGCGTTCCAGTCCTGCACGTTGACCCGAGCGGAGGGATGCCCCATGCCAGAGCTCAGAACCCGGACCGCACGGACGGGTGTCGCCATCGCGACAGTCGCACTCCTCGCCCCGATCGCGCTGTCGGCACCGACCTGGTCCGCGCGGGCCGCCGGGCCCGCCGCCGATCGAGGCGTCGGGCGGACGCCCACGGAGTTCGCGCTGCGCGGCTCCGGCTTCGCGACCGACGTGAAGGGTGGCCAGCTCCCCGCGGCCGCGGGCGCCACCGCCCTGGCGGTGATCGGCTGCACCACGAAGACCGGCATCGACCGCGGCAACGACCTCGCGTCGGTCCGGATCCCCGGCCTCGGCGCCGTCGCCGGCAGCCGGACCCGCACCTGGACCAGTCGCAGCGGCGGCGAGGTCGCGATCACCACTCGGCACCGGGTCGGCGAGGTCGTGCTCAGCGACTCGCCGCTCGGCACCCTCAGCCTCTCCGCGATCACGACGACCGCTCGAGCCGCCCACGACGGGACCGGCTTCCACGCCGCCACCTCCACCGAGCTCGGCGGGCTGGCCTTCACCCCGCCCGGCGGAGCCCCGCAGGAGCTGAAGCTGCCCCTGCCCGGACACCCGGTCACCATCCCCGACGTCGCGACGATCTCGCTGGCCTCGACCTGGACCCGGGAGCGGAGCGACCGGGCCCGGGCCTTCGCCAACGGCCTGCTGGTGCACCTGCTCCGGACCGACACCCGCGTCCGCGTCGCCCACGCGGGCGCGGAGATCTTCAGCGGGGCCCGCCACGGCGTCTTCGCCGGCTCGGCGTACGGCGTGAGCGGCTCGATCGGCGGCGAGCTGGTCGGCCTCGGCCGCAACCCGGTGCAGCGGGTGCCCTGCCAGGGCACCGGCGGCACGGTCCGGAGGTCCTCGCTGGCAGGTCTCGACCTCGCTGGCCAGATCAAGGTCGGCGCGATGACCAGCGAGGGCCTGGGCGCTCAGACCGGCGCGGAGGCCTGGGGGTTCTCGAGGGCGACGGTGGCCGAGGTCGACCTGGCCGGAGCCCTGCGGATCGAGGGCGTGGTCGCCCAGGCGACCGTCGAGCGGCGGGGCAGGAAGGTCTCCCGCAGCAGCGACGGCTCCTCCCTCGGAGCGGTCACCGTCGACGGTGAGCGGCGGTACTTCCCCGACACCGGTCCGCTCGAGATCCCGGGCGTCGCGAGGCTGGAGCCGCTGATCGTCCAGCGGCTCGCGACCGGCCTGAAGGTGATCGGGCTCCGGGTGACGCTGCTCGACGGCACCGGCGCGGTGCTCGACCTCGCGACCGCCCGGCTGCGGATCGGCAGGAGCGGCAACCCGACCTGAGCGGCAGGACGGCGGCGCGGTCATTCTGCAAGACGGCGCCTGCCCGACCGGCCGACGCGGCGTTGACTGAGGGCTGTGTCCCTTCGTCAGCAGGCCGCGCCGGCCGGCCCCGCCGGCATCGGCACCGGCCGCCGGTGGACGATGCTCGCCACCAGCACAGGGGCGCAGGCCGCGGCGGCGGTGATGGTCCACGGCCCGGCGTTCCTGATCCCCACCCTCCACCGGCAGCAGGGCATGGGCCTCGCCGAGGCCGGCGTGGTGGCCGCGGCACCGTTGATCGGCGTGATGCTCACGCTCGTGGCGTGGGGCTGGGTCACCGACCGGCGGGGCGAGCGGTTCGTGCTGCTCACCGGCCTCGGGTCCACCGTCGTCGCCGGGGTCGCCAGCGCCCTGACCGGCGGCCTCGCCCCGCTCGTCGTCACGCTGCTGCTGGCCGGCGCCGCGGCCGCCAGCACGAACGCGGCCAGCGGGCGGGTGGTCGTCGGCTGGTTCCCGCCCGAGCGCCGCGGACTCGCGATGGGCATCCGGCAGATGGCCCAGCCCGTCGGCGTGGGCGTCGCCGCCATCTCGATCGCGGTGGTCGCCGAGGCGCACGGCGTCCAGGCCGCGCTCTGGGTGCCGACCGTCGCGTGCGCACTCGCTGCGCTGCTCGTCGCCGCGACCGTCGTCGACCCACCGCGTCCGGCACGCCGCGAGGGCGCCGTCGCCGCGAACCCCTACCGGGTCGACTCCTACCTCACGCGCATCCACGGCGTCTCGGTGCTGCTGGTCGTCCCCCAGTTCCTGGTGTGGACGTTCGCCCTGGTCTGGCTGGTCCAGGACCGCGGCTGGTCGACCGCCGCGGCCGGCGTCGTGGTCGCGGTGGCCCAGGTGGCCGGCGCGCTCGGACGGATCGCCGCCGGTCATCTCTCCGACGTCGTCGGCGCGCGGATGCGGCCACTGCGCTGGGTGGCACTGGTCGCATCGGCCGTCCTGGCCCTGCTCGGCCTCGCGGCGGCGCTGGACCTGGCGGTCGCCGTGGTGCTCATGATCGTCGCGACCCTGGTGACGGTCGCCGACAACGGCCTGGCGTTCACCGCCGTCGCCGAGCGCGCCGGGCCGTTCTGGTCCGGACGCGCACTGGGCGCACAGAACACCGCCCAGTACCTCGCCGCGTCTGCCGTGCCACCGGTCGCGGGCCTGGCGATCGCGCACCTCGGGTACGCCGCGGCCTTCGCCCTGGCCGCCCTGTTCCCCCTCGTGGCGGCGCCGCTGGTGCCGGTGCGCGGGGAGCGCCCGCTGTCCTGACCCCGGAGCCCGAGTCCCGGAGGAGTGCGCCGCGCGCCGCGGGGTACGGCGTGGGGAGAGCCTTGCCCGAGGAGGGACCATGACCACCGCCATCGTCATCATCGTCATCGTCGTCGTGCTGCTGGTCGCGGCCGCCGCGATCCTGACCACCCGCCGCCGGCGTACCCACCAGCGCCACCGCGCGGCGCAGGTGCGGGCCGAGGCCGCCGGTCAGGCGGGCGCGGTCCGGGACTCGCAGCGGGACGCGGCCGCCGCGGCGAGCCGGGCGGACATCGCCCGCGCCGAGGCCGAGCGCGCGGAGCAGGAGGCGACCGAGGCCCGCCGCGGGCTGCAGATGGAGGAGGCCCGCCAGGAGGACGCCGTGCGGGAGGCCGACGCCATCGACCCCGACGTCGACCACCGGTCCGACGGCTACCAGCCCGGCACCGGTACCCACCGCGGCACCTGAGCGGGCGCCGGAGCGGCCACGCCGTACCCTGCGGCCATGAGCCAGGTGCCGGCCGCGACCCGCGCGATGCGGGTGCTGCGCTTCCTCGCCGGCCAGCCCGACCCGGTGGCGCTGGACCGGATCATGCGCGCGTGCGAGCTGCCGCGCAGCACGACGTACCACCTGCTCAACGCGATGATCGACGAGGGCTTCGTCGTCCACCTCGCCGACGAGCACCGCTACGGGCTGGGACTCGCGGCGTTCGAGCTCGGCAGCGGCTACGCACGCCAGGAGCCCCTCCAGCGGCTCGCCCGGCGGCCGCTCGCGACGCTCGTCGACCGGGTCGGGCAGTCGGCGCACCTGGCGGTGCTGCACGGTCGCGAGGTGCTGTACGTCGTGGAGGAGCGCGCGCCCGGCCGCCCGCCGCTGGTCACCGACGTCGGTGTCCGGCTGCCCGCGCACCTGACCGCCAGCGGTCGCGCGGTGCTCGCGCGGCTGCCCGCGCCCCAGGTGCGCGCTCTCTACTCCCAGGCCGCGGACTTCGTCGACCGGCACGGCGCCGGGCCGCGCTCGCTGAGCGCGCTGCGCCGCGTGCTCACCGACACGCGCCAGCGCGGGTACGCCGTCGAGGACGGCGAGGTCACGCCCGGGCTCGCCAGCGTGGCGGTCGCGGTGCTCGACCACAACGAGCACCCGGTCGCCGCCGTCGCGGTGACCTTCCCCCGCGACGAAGGGGACCAGCCGCGCCTGGCCGGCGCGGTCACCGCCACGGCGACCGCGCTCACCCGTCGGATCAGCGGGCGCTCCACCGAGCGGTGATCGGGCCCTGTGCCGGGGCGGTGGTTTCGAGGCTCGGGCCTGGCGGCCCTCGCGCCTCAACCACCGACACCTCTCGAGCCCCGACACCTCTCGACCACCGACATCGAGCGACGCGGCCGAAATCGGGGCGACGGCGGGCACCGGGTCGGGTTGGATGGCCGGGTGAGCACGCCGACGCCCCGCGCCGGTCTCGGCCTGGTGCAGATCTGCCTCGCCGGCATCCTGTGGGGCACCGGCGGGCTCGGCGTCCAGGTGATCCGCGACCGGGTGCCGATGTCGGTGCTCACGATCAGTGCCTGGCGGATGGTGATCGCGGCGGCGGTCCTGCTCGTCGTCCTGCTGGCGCTGCGCCAGCTGCGGGGGCTGGGGACGCTCGTGCGCACGCACCCCACCCGGGTGATCGTGACCGGCTGCGGCACCGCGGCGTACCAGGCCCTCTACTTCGGCTCCGTGGTCGCGGTCGGCGTCTCGGTCTCCACCGTGGTCAGCCTGGGCCTGGCGCCCGTGCTGCTGACCGTCGCCGAGTCGGTACGCCGACGCTCGGCGCCGACGCTCGGCCAGGTCGCGGTGCTGGTGCTGGCGCTGGCCGGGCTGGTGCTGGTCAGCCTGGCCGCGGGCGCCCACGACCCCGGCCCGCACCCGACGCTGGGCGTACTGCTGGCGGTCGGGTCCGGCACGACGTACGCCGCGACCACGGCGATCGGGCGCTCCCTGACGCACACCACGAGCCCCCTGACCCTCACGACCGCGACGACCACGGTCGGGGCGGTCGCCCTGCTGCTGGTGGCCGCGCTGGGCGGCTCGCTCACGACCGGCTCCGGCGACGCCACCGTGACGCTGACGCTGCTCTACCTCGGCATCTTCACGATGGCGCTCGCCTACGGGCTGTTCTACGCCGGGCTGCGCACGGTCCCGGGCAGCGCCGCCGTGATCGCCACGCTGCTCGAGCCGGTGACGGCCGCGCTCGTCGCCGCGGTCTGGCTCGACGAGCGGCTCGGCGTCGCCGGCATCGTGGGCACCGCGCTGATCCTGGTCGCGGTCGCCGGCCTCGGACGGCGGCAGCCCGAGCCCGCCGTACCCCCGGGGTAGCCCGCTCGTTGAGTCAGGCGTGACGAACCCGCGCCCCGTCAGCCGTCTCGTGATCGCCGTGGTCGCCGCCGGCGCCCTGCTCACCGGGGCCGCCGTCCTCGGCGGCGCGGCGGGCGTGCGCGAGGGCGCGCTGTCGGCCCGCTACGGCGCGGCCCAGGCCGCGCTCGGCGCCCGGGAGCAGGACCAGAACGCCGTCTCACGGGCCGGCGAGCTGGGCGCGGCGACCCGCGACCCGACGACCGCGGCCGAGCGGACCGCGAGCGCGGCCTACGTCGCGCGAGAGCGGGCGCTGCCCGATCCCGACCTCACCTCGGTGCGGGTCACCCGGCCGCGCACGCAGCACCCGCAGGATCGCTACGCGATGGCCAACGGCTGCTACGACCTGGCCGGCGCCCCGATCTACTTCAAGCCCACCGATCTCGGTGACTACCTTCTCTACGACGCCGACCGCGCCTTCGTGACGGCCGGCGGTGCCCGCGCGGACCGGCCCGGCACCGGGACCGTGTGGACGGCCCGGAAGTCCGGACCCTGGTTCACCTTCACCAACGACGAGGTGCCGCTGAGCATCGACGGCGCCCGCCGCTTCCGGCTGACCCGGACGACCGGATGCACGGCGTACCCCGAGTCGCAGATCGACGTCTCCGGCCGGCCCCACGCGGGCGTCACGCCGTACCAGGAGGTGCGCGGGTACGTCGACGCGCACACCCACGGCATGGCCTTCGAGTTCCTCGGCGGCGCCGCCCACTGCGGCAAGCCTTGGGATCAGTACGGCGCACCGTACGCGCTCGTCGACTGCCCCGACCACACCGCGACCGGCGGGTACGGCGGCGTGCTGGAGTCGGTGCTCTCCGGCGAGCCCCACCACGACCCGGTCGGGTGGCCGACCTTCCGGGACTGGCCGGCGCCGGAGTCGCTGACCCACGAGGGCACCTACTACCGCTGGCTCGAGCGGGCCTGGCGCGGCGGGCAGCGGATCTTCGTCAACCTGCTCGTCGAGAACGACCAGCTGTGCCGGCTCTACCCGCTGAAGAAGGGCCCCGAGTACGCCGCGTGCGACGACATGCGGTCGATCGCCCGGCAGGCCGACGACATGTACCGGCTGCAGGACTACGTCGACGCGCAGTCCGGCGGGCCCGGCCGCGGCTTCTACCGGATCGTGACCAATCCCTTCCAGGCGCGGAAGGTGATCAACGCCGGCAAGCTGGCGGTGGTCATGGGCATCGAGACCAGCGTGCCCTTCGGCTGCACGACGAAGCTCGACGTCCCGCAGTGCGACATCGGGGACATCGACGAGCAGCTCGACCGGGTGCGGGCGATGGGCGTGCGGCAGATGGAGCTGGTCAACAAGTTCGACAACGCCCTGGCCGGGGTGGCCGGCGACAACGGCGCGGTCGGCACGGCCGTCAACGCGGCGAACTTCCTCGAGACCGGGTCGTTCTGGGACATGCGGCACTGCGAGCCCGCCGACGGCGAGTCGCACGACCGCGACCAGGTCGCCATGCCGAGCATCTCCGCGCAGCAGCAGGACGCGCTGTTCGGCGCGATCGGGTCGCTGTTCGGCACCCTGCGCGTGGCGCTGCCCCTCTACGGCCGGGCGCACCACTGCAACGCGCGCGGGCTGACCACGCTGGGCGAGCACACCATCGCGGGCCTGGCGGAGCGCCACCTGCTCTTCGACCCCGACCACATGAGCGTCAAGGCCCGCGCGACCGCGCTCGACCAGATCGACGACCTCGGCTACCACGGCGTGATCTCGAGCCACTCCTGGTCGACCCCCGACGCCTATCCCCGGATCTACCGGCAGGGCGGCTTCATCACGCCGTACGCCGGCGACTCGACCGGGTTCGTCGAGAAGTGGCGTCGGCACGTCGGATGGGCCGACCCTCGCTACTACTGGGGCATCGGGTACGGCGCGGACATGAACGGCCTCGGCGCGCAGGGCGACCCACGTGGCTCCGACGTGGCCAACCCCGTCACCTACCCGTTCCGAGGGCTGGGCGTGGTGAGCGTGGAGCGGCAGCGGGCCGGCGAGCGGGTCTACGACATCAACGTCGACGGCGTGGCGCAGTACGGCCTCTACCCCGACTGGATCGCCGACCTCGGCAAGGTCGCGGAGGCCCAGCGGCGCGGCGACGGCGCCCGGATCCGGGACGACATGGCGCGCGGCGCGGAGGCCTACCTGCAGACGTGGGAGCGCGCGGTGGGCGTCGCGCCCGACTCGTGCCGCAACCCGGAGCTGCGCAAGCCGCTCCGCAGGGTCGAGTCGCGGGTCCGGCAGGGCATGTCGACCAAGGACGTGCTCCGAGCGGTCGGGCAGCCCTACCAGCGGCTCGGCTCGACGTACCGCTTCTGCGCTCGCACCGGGAGTGACCCGAAGGTGCGGGTGACCGTGACGTTCTCCCGGCGCGGGAAGGTCACCGGCCTGACCGCACGGACGTGAGCTCCCAGAAGTTACTTGCAGGTAGGATCATTCTCACGTCCCGCGGGCCTGACGTCGCGGAGCACGGGGAATAGGCTCCACCGAGCGCCGTACGGCGCCGCCCGACTGCCGCCACCGAGCCGCCACAAGGGAGTCCCGCTCCAAAATGCAGACCTTCGCCGTCGTCGTCAGCCTCGGGCTCACCGCGGTCGCGCTCGCGATCCTGGTGCCCGCGGTCCTCAAGATGCTGGGCGTGATCCGGCTCGGCCAACCGGCGGCGGGGCGCACCGACCAGCCGCTCGCCCGCACGCTCACGATGCTCAAGGAGACCGTGCTCCACACGCGGATGCTCCAGTGGACGTGGATCGGCGTCATGCACTGGTTCGTCTTCGCGGCGTTCATCTTCCTCAGCACGGCCGTCGCGGCGGCGTACTTCCAGCTCTTCCAGCCCGACTTCGCCTGGCCGATCATCGGGCACTGGTACCCGTACGAGTGGTTCAGCGAGCTCATCGGCCTGCTGAGCACGGTCGGCATCATCGTCCTGATCGTCTACCGCCAGGTGAAGCACCCGCGGCGCCTGGGCCGCGGCAGCCGCTTCTTCGGCTCGACGCAGTGGCAGGCCTACTTCGTCGAGTACCTCGCCCTGCTCGAGGGCAGCGCGATCCTCTTCGTCCGCGGCGCGGAGTGGCGCCTCGACGAGGAGGCCGGGCGCAGCCACTACCCGATCGCCTCCTGGGTCGGGGACCTGCTCTACCCCGCCGCACCGGGCAGCCTCGAGAACATCATCTACGGCGTCGCGGTGTTCAAGATCGCGCTCGCGATGGTGTGGCTCATCGTGGTCGCCCGCAACCTGACGATGGGCATCGCCTGGCACCGGTTCACGGCCTGGTTCAACATCTGGTTCAAGCGCGAGGGCTCCGGCCGCACCGCGCTGGGCGCCTTGGCGCCGCTGACCTCGGGCGGGCGGCCGGTCTCGCTCGACGACATCGACGACCTCGACGAGGACTCGGTGCTCGGCGCCGGCTCGATCACCGACTTCAGCTGGAAGGGCATCCTCGACTTCACGACCTGCACGGAGTGCGGTCGCTGCCAGTCGCAGTGCCCGGCGTGGAACACCGAGAAGCCGCTGTCGCCGAAGCTGCTGATGATGGGCCTGCGCGAGGAGGCCTACGCCCACGCGGGCGCGCCCGCGGGCACGGCGCCCCGCGCGCTGGTCGGCAAGACCGACGCCGAGGCAGCCGCCGGCGCCGGCGCCGAGGTGACGGACTGGTTCTACAACCCCGCCGACGGCGACTTCGTCATCGACGAGGACGTGCTGTGGTCGTGCACGTCGTGCGGCGCGTGCGTGCAGCAGTGCCCCGTCGACATCGAGCACGTCGACCACATCGTCGACATGCGGCGCTACCAGGTGCTGGTCGAGTCGAACTTCCCCGCGGAGCTCAACGGCCTGTTCAAGGGCCTGGAGAACAAGGGCAACCCGTGGAACATGTCGCCGTCCGCGCGCCTCGACTGGGCCAAGGACCTGCCCTTCGAGGTCAAGGTCGTCGGCGCTCCGTCCGATCAGGGCGGCATCGAGTCGCTCGACGAGGTCGACTGGCTGTTCTGGGTCGGCTGCGCCGGCGCCTACGAGGACCGCGCGAAGAAGACCACCCGCGCCGTGGCCGAGCTGCTCGACCTGGCCGGCGTCTCCTTCGGCGTACTCGGCAACGGCGAGACCTGCACCGGCGACCCGGCCCGGCGCGCCGGCAACGAGTTCGTCTTCCAGGGGCTCGCACAGCAGAACGTCGAGACCTTCCAGGAGTACAAGGTCAAGAAGGTCGTCTCGACCTGCGCCCACTGCTTCAACACGCTCAAGAACGAGTACCGGGAGTTCGGCGTCGAGCTCGAGGTCGTGCACCACACCCAGCTGCTCAACCGGCTGGTGCGCGAGGGCCGGCTGACGCCGGTGCGCGAGGGCGCGGGCGCGCACAAGCGCTCGATCACCTACCACGACCCGTGCTACATCGGCCGCCACAACGGCGTCTACTCGCCGCCGCGCGAGCTGCTCCAGGTGCTGCCCGGCGCTGAGTACGTCGAGATGGAGCGCAACTCCGAGCGGTCCTTCTGCTGCGGCGCCGGTGGCGCGCGGATGTGGATGGAGGAGACGCTCGGCGAGCGGATCAACGTCAACCGCACCCGTGAGGCCGTCGGCACCGGCGCCGACCAGATCGCGGTCGGCTGCCCCTTCTGCCGGGTGATGCTCTCCGACGGGCTCACCGCGCAGCAGGCCGCCGGCGCGGCTCGCGAGGAGGTCGAGGTCCTCGACGTGGCGCAGATGCTGCTGGCCTCGGTGAAGGGCGAGATGGCGACCAAGCTGGCGCCGGGCTCGGCGGCCGCCGCTCCTGCTGCTGCTCCGGCCGCCGCTCCTGCCGCCGCTCCTGCGGCCGTCACCGAGGACACCGTGGTCGAGACCGCCGATGCCGGCCCGGCCGCGAAGGCCAGCGGCGGCTCGTCGCTCTTCGACGACGCCGGCTCGATGTTCGGCGAGGCGCCGGCGACCGCGAGCCCGGAGCGGGCCCCGACCGAGGAGGCCGAGGCCGCGAAGCCCGCCTCCTCCGGCGGCTCGCTCTTCGACCTCGGCGGAGACCAGGCCGCGCCTGCCGAGCCCGCTTCGTCGGGAGGGTCGCTCTTCGATCTGGGTGGCGGCCAGCCCGACGCCGGTCCGGCCGAGTCGGAGGCCCCGCCGGCCACCCCGCCCGCCTCGTCGCCCGCCTCGTCTGGGGGGTCGCTGTTCGACATCGCCACCCCGGAGGCCGCCCCGGAGCCGACGCCGACGCCGACGCCTGCGGCCAAGGCCGAGCCCGAGGCCGCCGCACCTGCGGCCGACCTCGGCGCCGGCGGCTCGCTCTTCGACATCGCCGCCCCCGAGCCCACCCCGGAGCCGACAGCTCCGGCCGCGGCGGCGGGGAAGGCCGACGAGCCCACCGAGGCCCCCGCCGCGACACCGGTGGCCGACCTCGGCTCGGGCGGATCGCTCTTCGACATCGCCGTCCCGGAGGCCGCACCGAAGGCCGCACCGGAGCCGGCGGCGGAGCCCGCTCCCGAGCCGGCCGCGGCGGCGGAGCCGAGTGCCCCGGCCGCGACCGTGATCCCCGAGGGCGGCTCGCTCTTCGACATCGCCGCCCCCGAGCCCGCGGCCGACGACAAGCCGGACCCGGTCGCCCTCAGCCAGGCCGCCACCGCGGCGGCCGGGGACGAGCCCGCCGTACCGGAGCCGGAGGACGAAGCCGAGACGAAGGACGAGGAACCGAAGGCGCCACAGGACGTCCAGGCGCACCAGCCGAAGACCGACGCGGACATCCACGGAGCCGGCTCACTCTTCGACCTCTGACGAGGCCGCCAGGCAAAGCGAGCAGGACACGCCGATCGTCACCGGCGTGTCCCCGTCGCCTTCCCTGACCACCCCCGTGCCCATCGGCGTGTCGTGCTCGTTTCCCCGGCCAGCCGGTGAAACGAGCACAGCGCCCAAACCCCGCGACCGCCTACCCGGCGTCCCGCTCTCCCGACTCCGGATGTTCGGGCACCCGGACCGGCCGCAGCCGCGCCCAGGTGAGGAACGCGATCCCGATGACGAGCATGACCAGGCCGGCCCACAGGTTGGCGTTGACACCACCGGTCTTGTCGAGCTCCTTGTCGCCGAAGATCCCCATGAGCACGAGGATGATCCCGTAGAGGCCGATCAGCCCGCCGATGATGTTGCGGATGTCGAAGGCGCCGGCGGTGTGCTGGGTGCGTGGCATGTCGGGCTCCTCAGAAGATCACGTTCAGAATGATGACCATGACCAGCGCGATGCCGGCGAGCGGCAGGGTCCGCTGGTACCACGGGCGCGACGCCTCCTCGGGATCCACGAGATCCTCCCGCGGCGTCTCCGAGTAGACCAGGCCGCGCAGCTCCTCGACCGGCTTCGGCCTGGTGAAGCCCGAGACCACGACACTGAGCACCACGTCGACGACGAACGCCGCACCCGCGGCGACGAACGACGCGCCCTGGCCGCTGATGCCGATCCAGCCCTGGCTGAGCGAGCCGAGCGCGTCCTCGCTGGCGACGCCGACGAGCACCGCTGCGAGCGTGCCGGCCACCAGGCCGACCCAGCCGGCGGTCGGGGTCATCCGCTTCCAGAACATGCCGACGATGAACGTGGCGAAGAGCGGGGCGTTGAAGAACCCGAACAGCGTCTGGAGGTAGTTCATGACGTTCGAGTAGTTCGACGCCAGCCCGGCGGTGAAGATCGCGATGATGACGGCGGCCACCGTCGCGATCCGGCCGACCACCAGGTAGTACTGGTCGCCGCGGTCCTTGACGACGTACCGCTGCCAGAGGTCGTAGCTCCAGACGGTGTTGAACGCCGACACGTTCGCGGCCATGCCGGCCATGAACGCCGCGAGCAGGCCGGCGATCGCCACGCCGAGCAGGCCGTTGGGCAGCACGTCGCGCATCAGGTAGAGCAGGGAGTCGTTGTACGTCACTCCCTCACCGGAGGCGCCGCCGGCGACCGTCTCGCCCGCCTTGACGTCGGCGATCTCGGTCACGAGCACCGCGGCGATCATGCCGGGGAGGATTGTGATGAAGGGGACGAACATCTTCGGGTAGGAGCCGATGATCGGCGTCTTGCGGGCCGAGGAGATCGAGTTCGACGCCATCGCCCGCTGGACCTCGACGAAGTTGGTGGTCCAGTAGCCGAAGGACAGCACGAACCCGAGGCCGAAGACGATGCCGACGACGGACCAGAAGTCCGAGGAGAAGCCGGTGAGCGCCGTACCGGGCCAGGAGTTCAGCTGGTCGGCGGCCGGCGCGATGGTGTCCGGGTGGGCGTCGGCGGCGCTGGTGATGCCGTCCTTGAGCCCGTCCCAGCCGCCGATCCGGTGCAGGCCGATCAGCGTGAGCGGCAGCAGCGCCGCGACGATCACGAAGAACTGGAGCACCTCGTTGTAGATCGCCGCGCTCAGTCCGCCCAGCGTGATGTAGGAGAGCACGATCGCCGCGGCCACGATCAGCGCCACCCACAGCGGCCAGCCGAGCAGCGCGTGGATGATGCTGCCGAGCAGGAACAGGTTGATGCCGGCGATCAGCAGCTGCGCGACGGCGAACGAGATCGCGTTGACCAGGTGGGCGCCGGTGCCGAACCGCTTGAACATGAACTCCGGCACCGAGCGGACCTTGGAGCCGTAGTAGAAGGGCATCATCACGACGCCGAGGAACAGCATCGCCGGGATCGCGCCGATCCAGAAGTAGTGGACGGTCGGGATGCCGAACTGGGCACCGTTCGCCGACATCCCCATGATCTCCACCGCGCCGAGGTTCGCGGAGATGAACGCCAGCCCGGTCACCCACGCGGGCAGCGACCTGCCCGAGAGGAAGAAGTCGAGGGAGTCGGAGATCTGCCGGCGGGCGAGCAGCCCGATCCCGAGCACTACGGCGAAGTAGATGAAGATCAGCAGGTAGTCGACGAACTGCGCGTCGATGATCGTGCTGGCCATCGCGGTCGGACTCGACATGCGGCCTGCCTTTCGTGCGCCGATCCGGCGGCGAAAGCCCCGGAGGAACCACCGGACGTCGTGCCCAGCAGCCTTCACCGACAAACCCGGCCCCGCCTCGCCCGCACCGGGTGATGTCAACGCGGCGCCAAATGATGTCACCGGAGGGTTGACGTGACATCACAATGGTGTCATCGTGGTGCACATGGACATCACGCCGTACGTCGAGAGCCTCCGTCGCGACCTGCTCGCGGCCGCCGACGCCGCCGGGCCGGAGGCCCGCGAGGTCACCGACCGGCTCGCGTTCGCGCTCGATCCGGCGGCCCGACTCGCGCTGATGGAGGCGATCTCGCAGGCCGCCGCCGAGATCACCGCCGAGCTGCCCTCGGGCGGGGTCGACGTACGCCTCAACGGCCGCGAGCTGGAGTTCGCGGTGCACGCCCCGCCAGCCGCACCCCCGCCGCCTCCGCCCCCGGCGCCGCCGGCCGCGGAGGACGCCGAGGAGGAGGGCGGCGTCGCCCGGATCACGCTCCGCATCCCGGAGTCGGTCAAGGCCAAGGCGGAGGAGCTCTCGGCCCGTTCGGGCCACTCCCTCAACACCTGGCTGGTCAATGTCGTCCGGGCCGCCACCCGCAGCGAGGGGGCGATCAACGTCGACATCGACCTCTCGAGCATCCCCTTCGTCAGCGGAAACGACCCGTTCGGCGGCGGCAAGCGCCCCGGCAAGCGCATGTCCGGCTGGGTCTAGCGAGCCACCCCACCCCACCATCCACCCCATCCCGGGACCGGCACGGCCGGCCCCGCGGACGAACACACCCTCGCGCAGGAGACCACGATGACCGAGCACCACTTCGACACACCACACCCCGTCGAGCTGTTCGCCGAGATCGGCAAGGGCCGCGTCGACGTCACCGCGACCGAGACCGAGCAGACGCACGTCGAGATCGCCGGCCGGGACGCCGACCAGGTCGACGTACGCCAGGACGGCCGCCGGATCAGCGTCGTCGCGCCCCGGCAGCGCGGCGGGCTGTTCGGCAGCGACTCCCGGCTCGACGTACGCATCACCGTCCCGACCGGCAGCGACGCGGTCGTCCGCACCGGCAGTGCCGACATCGGCGTCCGCGGCACGATCGACACCGGACAGGTCAAGAGCGGCTCCGGCGACATGCAGGTCGAGGCCGCGACCGGCCCCCTGCTCGCCGAGACCGGCTCCGGCGACATCCGCATCGACACGGCCGGCGACGCGCTGAAGGTCAAGAGCGGCTCCGGCGACGTCGTGATCGGCGCCACCGCCGGGGTCACGTCGATCTCGACCGGGTCCGGCGACGTCCGCGTGGGCGGCGCGCACGGCCAGACGGTCGTCAAGACCGGGTCCGGCGACCTCGAGGTCGTCGAGTCGAGCCACGACGTGTCGCTCACCACCGGCTCCGGCGACCTGGTCGTCTCCCGGGCCCAGCGCGGCCGGGTCAGCGTCAAGGGCGCCTCCGGCGACGTCCGTGTCGGCGTCCCCTCCGGCGTCCCGGTGTGGACCGACATCTCGACGGTCACCGGCGACATCCGCTCGAACCTGACCGGCGCCGGCAAGCCCGAGCAGGGTGCCGACCACGTCGAGGTCCGGGCCCGCACCGTCAGCGGCGACATCGTCCTCGCCGAGGTCTGAGCGCCTCGGCCGCACCCCACCAGCAGCCAGATCAGCAGAGGAGCACCGTCATGGAGTACAGCACCGGCACGCTCGACGCCGAGATCAACCGCCAGCAGCTCGCGGAGCGCATCGCCCGCGCGAGCACCCCCAAGATCCCCGCCACCGCACACCGGCACCTGCTCGCCCAGCGGCTGCGCCGCCTCGCCGACCGGGTCGACAACTGAGGATGGTCCGCGGCGGAGATGGTCCGCGGCGGAGATGGTCCGCGGCGGAGATGGTCGGCGGCGGGGATAGTCCGTCACGTTCTGGTTGTCGATCCCGATCGTCGGCAACCAGAACGTGACGGACTATCCCGGTCCCACAACCGCCGGCCCGCAGCTACGACCGCATCGCGACACCGCGGCGCCAGTAGCCCATGAAGGCCACCTGGCGGCGGTCGACCCCGAGGTCCTTGACCAGCACCCGCCGCAGCGCGGTGACCACGCCGGACTCGCCGGCGATCCAGGCGTAGAGGTCGTCGAGGTCGTGGCCGACCACGGTCGCGGCGGAGTCGACGTCCTCCCCGGAGGAGGAGTACGTCGGGGTCTCCCACAGGTCGGGATCGACCTCGTCGGCCTCCGCGCCCGCCACCGCCGCGGCGCCCACACCGAGGTGGTCCAGCACCGCCGGGTGCAGCAACTCGCCGTGGGCCGCGCCCGCCCGGGGCAGCCAGACCACCCGGACACCCTCCGGGTGCTGCACGGTCTGGGCGTCGGCGGCGGTCGGGATCTCCAGGAACGCCGCACCCACCGCGTCCCACGGCAGCTGGCCGAGGATCGCACACACGGCCGGCACGGCGGTCTCGTCGCCGACGAGCAGCAGGCGGCCCGCCGTACCGGGCTCGAACTCGATGCCGCCGTAGAACTGGCCACGTCGCGGCCCGAGCACCACGACCCGGTCCCCCACCGCGGCGCGCGCGGCCCAGTCGCAGCCCGGGCCGGGGTCGCCATGGTCGTCGGAGTGGACCACGATGTCGACAACCAGTCGGGTGTCGGGGCCGCTGCCCACGAGGTCGCGGACGGTGTAGGTACGCATGTGGCCGCGCTCCGCCTCCGGCCGAGCCAGCCAGGTCTCCCACCAGGAGTCGTCGACGCCCTCGAACGACGGCACCGGGCCGCCCGGGACACCTGGGAAGACCAGCTTGATCCGCTGGTCGTAGAGCGGCTGCCCCTCGACCCCGAAGTGCTCGAGGCAGGGTCCGCCGAACTCCACGCGGACGAACGACGGGGAGAGCCGTTCCACCCGCACCACCTCGACCTCGTCGAGGATCATCGACAGCTGCGGTTGCTCCGTGCCGGACGCCGAGGTCATGGTCATGAAGTTAGGTTAGCCTAACTTCACTTGATGGCTAGATCGGCGTCCGATGGAAGTTCTGGAACGACCGCGACGGCGTCGGGCCGCGCTGGCCCTGGTAGCGCGAGCCGTACTTCTCCGAGCCGTACGGGTGCGCCGAGGGCGAGGAGAGCCGGAAGAAGCAGAACTGGCCGATCTTCATGCCCGGGTAGAGCTTGATCGGGAGGGTCGCGACGTTCGCGAGCTCCAGCGTCACGTGCCCGGAGAAGCCGGGGTCGACGAACCCGGCGGTCGCGTGCGTCAGCAGGCCCAGGCGGCCGAGGGAGGACTTGCCCTCCACCCGCGCCGCGATGTCGTCGGGCAGCGACACCACCTCGTACGTCGAGCCGAGCACGAACTCCCCGGGGTGCAGGATGAACGGCTCGTCGCCCTCCGGCTCCACCATCCGGGTCAGGTCGGACTGATCGGCGGCGGGGTCGATGTGCGGGTACTTGTGGTTCTCGAACACCCGGAAGAACCGGTCCAGCCGGACGTCGATCGACGACGGCTGCAGCATCGCCGGATCGTAGGGATCGAGGGCGATCCGCCCCGCGTCGATCTCGGCGGTGATGTCGCGATCTGACAGCAGCACGCTGGCACCCTACCGGTGGCCGCCCGCGGGCCACCCCGGACAATGAGACGGTGAGCTTCCAGCGGTACGTCGCGATCGGCGACTCCTTCACCGAGGGCGTCGGCGACCCCGACCCCGCGCGTCCCAACGGCGTGCGCGGCTGGGCGGACCGGGTCGCGGAGGTGCTCGGCCACGAGGCCGCGTCGACCGGGCGGTCGTTCGGCTACGCCAACCTGGCGATCCGTGGTCGGAAGCTCCCCGCGATCCTCGACGAGCAGCTCGACCCCGCCGTCGCGCTCGAGCCCGACCTGGTGACGATCTACGCGGGCGCCAACGACATCCTGCGGCCACGCGTCGACCTCGACGGGATCGTCGAGCGGTACGACGCGGCGCTCGGCCGGCTCGCGGCGACCGGTGCCCGGCTGGTCGTGTTCACGGCGTTCGACCCCGGCGGGTCGGCGATCTACCGGCCACTGCGGGGCCGGTTCGCGCTCTACAACGAACTGGTGCGCACCGCCGCCCGCACCCACGGCGCCACCGTCGTCGACTTCTGGACGATGCGGGAGTACCGCGACTGGCGCTACTGGGACCCCGACCGGATGCACCTCGGCCCGGCCGGCCACCAGCGGATGGCGATCGAGGTGCTCGACACCCTCGGCGTACCCCACGAGCTCGAGCCGCTGCCGCTGCCCGACCGCCCGCCGCCGACGAGGGCCGAGCAGCGCCGCGAGAACCTCACCTGGGTGCGCGGGATGGCCATCCCGTGGGTGCACCGCCGCCTCACCGGACGCTCCTCGGGCGACGGGCTGGACCCGAAGCGCGCCACGCTCACGCCGATCGACTAGTATCTCCGCGACCCGGCAGACCCGCGGGTCATGCGGATGTAGCTCAGTTGGTAGAGCGCGACCTTCCCAAGGTCGATGTCGCGAGTTCGAGCCTCGTCATCCGCTCCACATCCCGACGAAGGTCGCGCCCACGAGCCCGACACTCTGCTCAACGTCGATGTCGCGAGTTCGAGCCTCGTCATCCGCTCCACATCCCGACGAACGTCGCGCCCACGAGCGCGACACTCTGCTCAACGTCGATGTCACGAGTTCGACAAAGGTCGATGTCGCGAGTTCGAGCCTCGTCGAGCCTGGCCCTCCGCTCGATGCCTCCCGGGCGCATCCGTTCAATTGCTGGGGCCGTGCACCCCGACCCCATCACTACTCGCCGGCAATCCCAGCGATCGAACGGATAGGGCGCGACCGCCACTCCGCCGCCGCTGTGACCCATGGGGAACTTGACTAGACCAGTGACGCACGGTGACAGTGGGACGGACCGCTTCCCCGTCCGGTCTCGAGGTTCTCGATGTCTCGCCCCCGCTCGGTCGCCGTCGGCATCGGCGCACTGGCCCTGCTGCTCGCCCTCGCCCCGTTCGTGCCCCGCGGCGATGACGGCCCCGGATCGCTGCGGCCGTCCACCGACACCGGGCGTACGCCGGGCGGCTCGCTGCGCACCGCGAACGCCGCCGGCCCTTCCCGGGTCACCGCCGCGATGCGGGCCGAGATCGACCGGGTGGTCGCGGCCGGGCGCACGATCGGCCGGCCCGGCAGCAAGGCCGGCGTCGCCGCGACCGCCGACGCCGTGCGCTGCGCCGACCTCGACGGCCAGCGGTACTGCCTGGGCGTCGGCTGGACCAGCGACACCGAGGCCGACGTACGCGACCGGGTCGCCGCCGCGGCTCGACGGTCGGGCCGCGCCCCGGCGACGACCACCACCGGCGACCTCGACGCGGCCGCCACCCTCGACCGGATGGTCCGGATGAGCCCGGCCGAGCGGGCCGCCGCCGAGCGCGCCGAGCTGACCGCGGCGGCGCGGTCGGTGGCCAAGGTCTGGCTGCTGCGACACGAGATCCAGGGCACGCCGCTCCCGCGCGGCTTCCTGGCCGATCACCCGGAGGCCCGCGCCGCCCGCGACACCACCCGGCTCGCCGCGCAGCGCAAGACCACGGCCGATTACCCCCGCCGGTCCACCGTCATCAAGCCCGGCCGCGCCCGGGAGCAGAACCGCACCTACTGGTGCGGACCCGCCACGATGCAGGCGATCGCATGGGGCTGGGACGGCGAGGTCCGCACCCAGCGCCACTGGGCCCGCCGGCTCGGCACCACCCGCGACGGCACCTCGATCTCCGACATCGTGCGCGTCGTCAACCGCGCCACGGGATACGACCGGCCGGGACGCGCCGGGCCCTACATCACCCTCGATGTCGGCGACTGGTCCTTCAAGCAGTGGAAACTGCTGATGATGCGCCACATCCACGACTACCGGGCGCCCGTCGTGCTGCACCCCGTGCTGCGCCGGGCCTACTACCCCTACCTCGACGACGACGCGTCCGGCCACTTCCAGGTCGGGCGCGGCTACGACAAGTCCGGCAAGCGCCCGCTGCGGCTCGGCTACTTCGAGCCCTGGAACCAGCAGCGCTTCGACCCCTCGGAGCCCTTCATCGCCCGGGTCCAGTGGCGGCAGGCCTACAAGAGCTACCGCGCCAACCAGACCCACCCGATGCACAACGTGGGGGTCTGATGCGACCCCGGCTGCTGGCGTGCGCCGCGATCGTGGCGCTGGCCGCGTCGGCCTGCGGATCGGACGACGAGAGGCCGGAGCCGCCGACCACCGGCAGCACCCCCAGCGAGAGCCCCGGCTCGATCGAGCCGCTGGACTGGCGCCCCGTCGACGGCCCGGTCGACGACCCCGTGACCCGCAACGGCGAGTGGACCCTCACCGTGACCGGCGACGGGTCGAGCTGGGAGCTGACCGGCCCGACCACCGGCAGCGGCGGGGGTACGGCGGGGTGGCGGGTCAGCGACGCCCTGCTCGACGACGACTGGGCGGTCGTGGTGCTCCAGGACCGGGCCGAGCGGCGGGCCGGCCGCGCCACGGTCGTCGACCTCGAGAGCGGCCGGACGTTCTCGGTCGACGGCGACACCGACGTACCCACCACCAGCGGCGGCACCTGGGCCCTCGGCGACGACCGGCTCCTGCACGCGACCGTCGACGACGGGGCCTACTGCCTGGCCGAGGTCGACCTCGAGAGCCGGCGCTCGACGGTGGCGTGGTGCGCACCGGAGCGGCACGGCTTCAGCACCGCCCACGTGTCGGAGGACGGCGACTCCATGATGACCTTCGACGACTCCCGGCCGTCGTGCCGCACGGTCGTCACCGTCGCCGGCGGCACCGCCACCCCCTTCCCCGGCGTCACCGCGTGCAAGGGCTGGGAGGGCGTGCTCACCGACGGCGGCGCCGTCTGGTCGGAGATCCCGCGCGAGCGGCGCATCGAGGAGGCCCACTTCCAGGCGAGCATCGGCGACGAGTACGCCGACCTCGGCCCCGGCCTGGCCGGCAGCCTGGTCGAGTGCCACGGCGCGGCGTACTTCGTGCGCGACCCACAGCGGCAGGGCGAGCCCGCCGCGTTGCTGCGATGGACGCCCGACGACGGCGCGGTCGTGGTCTACGAGTCGCCGAAGGGTCAGGCGTTCCTCGAGCCGCCACGCTGTGGCGGCGACGCGATCACCGTCACCGCCCGCTCCTCCTCCGGCGACGAGCAGGTCACCGCCGACCTCGACTGACCCGCGCTCGCCCCGGCTGTCTACGCTGGCAGGCGTGAGTGACGGCTTCACCGGATTCCCCGTCGCGGGGCTCGACTTCTACGACGACCTCGAGGTCGACAACACCAAGTCGTTCTGGGAGAAGCACAAGGCGGTCTACACCGAGTCCGTCCGCCGGCCGATGGAGGCGCTGTGCGCCGAGCTCACCGGCGAGTTCGCCCCCGACGGGCAGAGCGCGAAGGTGTTCCGGCCCTACCGCGACGTCCGGTTCGCGAAGGACAAGACGCCGTACAAGACCCATCAGGGCGCGTTCGTGCGGGTCGGCGAGGCGACGGGCTGGTACGTCGAACTCTCGCCGCGCGGCGTCCGCACCGGCGGCGGGTTCTACGAGGCGAGCGGCCCCCGGCTGGCGGCGTTCCGTGAGGCCGTGGCGCACGACCGCTTCGGCCCCGAGCTCGAGAAGATCGTCCGCTCGCTGGAGAGGAAGGGCTTCGAGATCGGCGGCGACCGGCTCAAGACCAGCCCCCGCGGGTACGACGCCGAGCACCCGCGCATCGAGCTGCTCCGGCACCGCTCCTTGACCGCGGGCCACTCCCTCGGCTTCGAGCCGGTGATCCACACCCCCGAGGTGCTCGACATCGTCCGCGATGACTGGCGGACGCTGCGCCCGCTCGTCGAGTGGTGCGCCCGGCACGCCTCGGCCTGAGCGCCACCCGGGCGATACCCAGTGACGTTCTGGTTGTTCCGGTCGCCCGGGAACGACCACACCGTCACTGGGTATCGGGCCGGGCGACCCACCAGACGCCGTCGAGCGCGAGCGTGCGCAGCAGCCTCCGGCCTACGGACGCCGCGCCGTCGTCGTATGCGTCGACGACGAAGCCGCCGGGCACGTAGGCACGGACGTGGTCCTGCAGCGGCTGCTCCTCGCCGGTGCGCGCGTCGAACTCCATCCGTCCGTGCTCGAAGAGCCAGACGCCCCCGGGCATCGCCGCGCAGGGCGGGCCACCCGCGAACGCCAGGCACCGCTCCCGGGCGGGCGTCGACACCCCGGCGCTGCGGGTGTCGATCGCCACGGTGACCGTGCCGCCGCGCCAGCGCACCACACCCCGCTGGACCTGGAACTGGTACGGCTGGTCGTCCGCGACGACGCGCGAACCCGGCAGCAGCGTCGCCAGCGCCGCGCTCATGTCACCGGCGGCGACCGCGAGCTCCCGCGGCGACTCGCCCGGCGCCGTGGCGACACCCGCCCCCGTGCCGCCGCCCACGACCAGAAGCGGCGCGGCCGTGGCGGTCGCGACGACGGCGACAGCCGCTCCGGCCGCCCCCGCCAGCCGCCGCCGGCCGCGTCGTACCCGCCCCCGCGCCGCGGCCCCCGCCACCAGCCGTCCCACGTCGGGCTCGAGGGTCTCGCCGACCCGCTCGACCAGGGCCACCATCTGCTGCTCGTTCATCGCGACGCCCTCTCCCGGGCGCGCTCGAGCGCCCGCATGCTCCGGTTCTTGACCGCGCCCGGGCTGAGTCCGAGCAGGTCGGCGACCTCGGCGACGGCGAGGTCCTCGCTGTAGCGGAGCACCAGGACGGCACGGTCCAGCGGCACCAGCCCGTCGAGGACGTCCTGCAGACCCATCCGCAGGTCCGCGGCCTCCGCGGGGTCGACGGTCGCCGACTCCGGCAGGTCGTCGTACGGCACCTCCTGGCTGCTACGCCGCCGCTGCTGGCTGATGTAGGTGCGCACGAGCGTGGTCTGCGCGTACGCCGCCGGGTTGTCGATCCGGCGGCCCCACTTCACGTAGACCTTGGCCAGGGTCTCCTGGACGAGATCCTCGGCGCGGTGCCGGTCGCCGCAGAGCAGGTACGCCGAGCGGTAGAGCTGCGGCGTCCTCGCCACGGCGAACTGCTCGAACTCCCGATCCTTCGACATCCCGCCCTCGCTGCGTGTCCGGTGAATGGTGCTCCATCCACTACGACGCGACCGGGCGGCGCGCGGTCACACCGGATCAGGCGGTCATGAAGCTCGCCATCGTGCGGTCGGGCTCCCAGTAGGCCTTCATCGACGCGACCCGGCCGTCGTCGTGCACGACGTACACCATGATCAGGTCGGTCGTCGTGTGGCTGCCGTCGGGGAAGGACGTCTTGATCCGCCCGATGTTCGCGCAGGTGTTGCCGCCCGGGTTGGCGAAGGAGTCGTTGATCTCGAACTCGAACGTCGCGATCGGCGCGATCGCCTTCTCCCAGAACGCCGAGATGCCCTCGTGGCCACGGTGTCCGGCGCCCTCCGGGTCGAACATCGACGGGCCGACCGGGTCCTCGATCACGGCGTCCTCGGCGTACACCGTGAGCCACTCGGCAAGATCGCCCTTGGCGACGGCCGAGTAGGAGCGCTGGGAGGCCGCGCGCGCCGGGTGGTCGTCGTTCGGCGCGTTCCAGGTGATGGCGTCGGAGGTGATCATGGCGGCATCCTAGGCGCGAACTGGAACATGTTCTAGATATCCGGCCCGGTGCGGTCGGGAGACCTTCACACCCCGTTCACCGGGAGGTTCACCGCCGGGCCGCCTGCGACTGGGACCGTGACGCCATGGCGCGACGTACGGCGTACCTGCACATCGGGCTCCCCGGCAGCGGCGGTGGCTTCGTCGAGACCGCTCTCGTCGAGCACTCCGAGTCGCTCACCGAGATGGGCGTCCAACACCCGACCATCACGGACGACGAGATGTTCCGGGCCGCGGTCGAGATCCGCCGCGACCACCGGGCGTGGGGCTACCGGCGCCGCGAGGTCGAGGGCACCTGGGCCGAGATCTGCCGGCGCACCCGCCGGGGAAGCGGCCCGATCCTGCTCAGCCAGGAGCTGCTCGCCGCCTGCACCGACGACCAGGCCGCACTCCTGCTCGACACCCTCGACGGACACGAGGTGCACGTCGTCGTCACCGCCCGCCGGGCCGACGCCGAGCGGCACGAGCTCGCCGACCTCGCCCGGCGCTGGGCGCGGGCGGTCGGCGGCGCCGAACGGGTGCACGTGCTGGTCGCGCCGACGTACGTCGAGCCTCGGGCCTGGATCTGGTCGGCGCTCGGGGAGCTCGTCGGCTTCGACGCCGCGCGGCTGCCGTTGCCGGCCCCCGGCCTGCCACCCCACCTGATGCGGTCGCTGGCCCAGGCGACCGGCCGCGACCTCGACGGCGACACCCCGACCGAGGGCGAGGACCAGCTGTGGTGGGCCTCGGCGCTGCTCTCGGCGACGCTCGTCGAGGTGGCCCGGCTGCGCGAGCAGGAGCGGGCGCTCGCGGAGCGCAACGCCAAGCTGGAGAGGAAGCGCCGCAGGCCGAGGCGCCGGCTGTCCGACGCCTGACGGAGCGAGGCGGCCGTCAGTGCGGCTGCCAGGCCTCCTCGTGCGCGGTGCGCGCGGTGACCGCGTCGGGCAGCTGCCGGTCGGCGAGCTGCTGGATCGAGACCTGCTCGAAGACGTCGCGCAGGGAGTCACGGGCCGCGATCCAGACGTGCTGGAGCACGTCGGCGGTCTCGTTGTAGGTGACCGCCTCCGGCCGCAGTCCATAGACGGAGACCAGCGGTCCGTCGACCGCCCGGATGACGTCGGCGACGGACACGTCCGCGGCCGGGCGCCCCATCCGCCAGCCACCGGACTGGCCGCGCTGCGACATCACGACGCCGGCGCGACGCAGGTCCGCGAGGATCGCCTGGAGGAAGCCGTGCGGAATCTCCTGGAGCCGCCCGAGCTCCTCAGCGCTCACCGCCCGGCCGTCCACCCGCGACGCCATCTCGATCAGCGCGCGGAGGGCGTAGTCGGACTTGGCGGAAACTCGCATGGGTCAAGTGTGTCAGATGTGTCGACTGGTTCACTCGACCTTGGGGTGCTTCGGCGCCCCGCCGCGACGGGGCCTGTGACGGGAGCCTCAGGCGGCGACCAGCTCGGGCTCGTCGGCGCCGGCTCGGGCCAGGCGCTCCTGCCGCACCGCCCAGACGATCCCGGTCACCCACAGCACGCCGACGACCGCGGTCAGCAGCGCGACCAGGGCACCGGACGCACCCAGCGCCTCGGCGATCGTCTTGCTGTTGGTCAGCACGATCAGGCCTCCCGCGGCGACGCCCAGCACCCGCGCGGCGAGCTTGCGGACCAGCCAGGCGGCGATCGGCGCGGCGACGACACCACCCGCGAGCAGCGCCGCGGCGTACGACCACTCGATGCCCTGCGAGCCGAGCGCGATGATGAAGCCGAGCGAGCCGCCGACAGCGACCACGAACTCCGAGGTGTCGATCGACCCGATCACCTTCCGCGGCTCGAGCCGACCCGACGACAGCAGCGTGGTGGTCCCGACCGGACCCCAGCCACCGCCGCCGATCGCATCGAGGGCGCCGCCGACCACGCCCATCGGAGCGAGGAAGCCGGCCGAGGGCCGGGACTTGAACGTCGGGCGCCGACCGCCCAGGACGAGGAAGCGCCAGATCACATAGCCGCCGAGGCCGAGGAGGATGGCCGCCACCCATGGCTTCGCGACGTCGCCGTCGAGGCTGGCCAGGAAGGTCGCGCCGGCGAAGGCGCCGACGAAGCCGGGGACGGCGAGGATCGAGACGGTCCGCCAGTCGACGTTGCCGAGCTTGTGGTGGGAGAACCCCGAGACCAGCGAGGTGCCGATCTCGGAGAAGTGGACGGCGGCCGACGCCGCGGCCGGCGCGACGCCGGCGGCGAGCAGCAGGGTGGACGACGTGACGCCGTACGCCATGCCGAGCGAGCCGTCGATGAGCTGCGCCAGCAGCCCGACGACCGCCAGGACGATGAGCTTGCGCATGTTCGGTCCGCACCCCTGAATCGGCTTTATTTACTGACTCGATCAACTTTGCCAGATCAATCGTGCTTCATGCCAATCCGCCGCGCCCGGGCGAACCCGCCTTGCGGGGTTACTGACGGGTACGTACCATGGAAGTTACCGACGAGTAGACTCCGGATCTCCCGGACATCCAGGTGAAGGTGGGGGCAGTGAGCCACTACAAGAGCAACATCCGCGACATCGAGTTCAACCTCTTCGAGGTGTTCGGCCGCGACCAGGTGCTGGGCACCGGTCCGTTCGCCGAGGTCGACACGGAGACCGCCCGCGAGATCCTCGCCGAGGTGGACCGGCTGGCCCGCGAGGACCTCGCCGCGTCGTTCGTCGACGCCGACCGCAACCCGCCGGTGTTCGACCCGAAGACCAACACCGCGCCGCTGCCGGAGTCGTTCAAGAAGAGCTACCAGGCGTGGATGGACGCGGAGTACTGGCGGCTCACGACGTTCGCCGAGCTCGGCGGCACCCCCGCGCCGTCCAGCATCTGCTGGGCGATGGGCGAGCTGGTGCTCGGCGCCAACCCCGCCGTCTGGATGTACGGCGCCGGCCCGATGTTCGCGGGCGTCCTGTGGCGCAACGGCAACGAGCGCGACCGCCGGATCGCCCAGCTGGTCGTCGACAAGGGCTGGAACACCACGATGGTGCTGACCGAGCCCGACGCGGGCTCCGACGTCGGCGCCGGCCGCGCCAAGGCCACCCCGAACGACGACGGCACCTGGAACATCGAGGGCGTCAAGCGCTTCATCACCTCCGCCGAGGGCGACCTCAGCGACCAGATCATCCACATGGTGCTGGCCCGGCCGGTCGGCGTCGAGGGCGCGGGCGGCCCGGGCACCAAGGGCCTGAGCCTCTTCATCGTGCCGAAGTACCACTTCGACCTCGAGACCGGCGAGCTCGGCGAGCGCAACGGCGCCTACGTCACCAACGTCGAGCACAAGATGGGCATCAAGGTGTCCAACACCTGCGAGCTCACCTTCGGCGACCCCGGTGTCGGCGGCGGCGAGCCGGCCGTCGGCTACCTGCTCGGCGAGGTCCACAACGGCATCGCGCAGATGTTCCAGGTCATCGAGAACGCCCGGATGATGGTCGGCACCAAGGCCATCGCCACGCTGTCGACCGGCTACCTCAACGCGCTCGAGTTCGCCAAGGAGCGCGTCCAGGGTGCCGACCTCACCCAGTCGGCCGACAAGACCGCGCCGCGCGTGACGATCACGCACCACCCCGACGTGCGCCGCTCGCTGATGACGCAGAAGTCGTACGCCGAGGCGATGCGCGCGCTGGTGCTCTACACCGCCACGTGGCAGGACCAGGTGATGGTCGCCGAGCACGCCGGGGAGCGGGACGAGCTGGCCGAGAAGGTCAACGACCTGCTGCTCCCGATCGTCAAGGGCTACGGCTCGGAGCGCTCGTGGGTACTGCTGGGCACCGAGTCGCTGCAGACCCTCGGCGGCTCCGGCTTCCTGCAGGAGTACCCGATCGAGCAGTACGTCCGCGACGCGAAGATCGACACGCTCTACGAGGGCACGACCGCGATCCAGGGCCAGGACCTCTTCTTCCGCAAGATCGTCAAGGACCAGGGCGCCGCGCTCGGCCACCTCGCCGGCCAGATCAAGCAGTTCATCGACCGCGAGGCCGGCAACGGCCGGCTCAAGAACGAGCGCGCGCTGCTCGCCACGGCCCTCGACGACGCCCAGGCGATCGTCGGCCACCTGATCAACGACCTGATGTCCGCCCAGGACGACGTCCGCAACATCTACAAGGTCGGCCTCAACACCAGCCGCCTGCTGATGGTGCTGGGCGACGTGGTCTGCTCGTGGCTGCTGCTGCGCCAGGCCGAGGTCGCGCTGGAGAAGCTGGGCGGCGACCCGGGTCGCGACCAGGCGTTCTACGAGGGCAAGGTCGCGGCCGCGCAGTTCTTCGCACAGAACGTGCTGCCGAAGATCTCCGCCGAGCGGGTCCTCGCCGAGTCGACCGACCTGTCCCTGATGGACCTCGACGAGTCCGCCTTCTGAGCCGAGCCGGCGCCAGATTTCACCCGAGCCGGCGCCAGATTTCAGCCTGGACTGAAATCTGGCGCCGGGTCGGCGTTCAGGGCGCGGCCGATCACCTGAGTGCCGCGCTCGAAGGAGCCCGGGTCGGGGCCGGAGAAGTTGAGGCGCACGTAGGCGCCGGCGGGCTCGGCGGGGAACCACTCGTCACCGGGCGCGATGGCGACACCCGCGGCCGCGCAGTCGCGCGCGAGGCGGCGTACGTCGGTGCCGTCGGGCAGCCGGAGCCAGAGGTTCAGTCCACCGGCGGGCAGCTCGAAGGTCGCCTGCGGCACGTGCTCGCGCACGGCGGCAGCGAGCAGGTCGCGGCGGGCGGCCAGCTGCTGGCGGAGCCCGCGGACGTGGGTGCGCCACGCGGGCTGGGTGACGACATCGAAGGCGACGGCCTGGAGCAGGCCGCTCACGTACATCGACTCGGCCTGCGCCGCCGCGAGCAGCCGCTCCCGGACCGGGCCGCGGGCCACGACACCGGCGACCCGCACCGCCGGCGAGACGCTCTTCGTCAGCGAGCGCAGGTAGACCACGTGGCCGCTGTCGTCGCGGGCCGCGAGCGGTGCCGGGCCGGCGGTGATGCCGAAGTCGTGGGCCCAGTCGTCCTCGACGAGGAAGGCACCGTGCGCGCGGACCACGTCGAGCACCGCGCCGGCCAGGTCCGGCGACCACAGCGCGCCCGTCGGGTTGGCGAAGCTCGGCTGGGCGTAGAACGCCCGGGCGCCGGTCGTCGCGAACGCCCGGTCGAGCTCGGCAGGGTCGGGGCCGTGGGGACCGCTCGGCACCGGCACCAGCTGCACCCGCGCCTGGGCGGCCGCGCCCATCACGCCCCAGTACGTCGGGGACTCGACCAGCAGCGGCCGACCCGCACCGACCAGCGCGCGGCACGCGATGCTCAGGCCGCTCTGGCTGCCCGGCGTGACGATGACGTCGGACGCGGCCGGCGCCGTCAGGTCGGCCGGTGTGACGGCGCCCAGCTCGGAGGCGAACCAGGCCTGGAGATCGGGCAGGCCCGCGGCCTGCGGGCGGTCCACGACCGCATCGCCCCGCGCCGCCCGCGTGGTGGCGGCCCGGACCAGCCGCTCGGGCAGCAGTGCCCGGTCCGGGTAACCGGAGTGCAGGGCGACCACGTCGTTCGGCATCGTGCGGAGCGCGGTCGAGAGCCGCGGGTCGCGCTCGGGCGATGACCCCAGCGCCGCGGTCTGCCACCCGTGGTCGTGCGCCCGGACCGCACGCACCTGCCGCACGAACGTGCCCACCCCGGGCCGGCTCTCCACGACACCCTGCGTGGCGAGGGTGCGCAGGGCCTTCTGCACGGTGACGGGACTGACGCCGTGCTCGGCGACCAGCGCGCGGGTCGACGGGAGCCGTGCGCCGGGCGGGGCGTCGGCGATCCACGAGCGCAGGGTGGCGACGATCCGCGAACTGCTATCGTCGGTCATGAGTCACCACGATAGCGCTACTCTCCCTCGAGCCGCTGCGCTACATCCGCCCCGGACCGGCGTCCGATGGGGCCTCCTCGGCATCCTGGCGTTCTCGTTCACGGTGCCGTTCACCCGTGTCGCCGTCGACGGCGGGCTGCCCCCGGTCTTCGTCGGGTGCGGCCGGGCCGTGGTCGCCGCGGCGCTCGCCGGAGTCGCGCTCGCGATGACCCGACAACGCCTCCCGCGCGGCCGGCAGTGGACGCGACTGGCGGTGGTCGCCGGCGGCGTGGTGGTCGGCTTCCCGGTGCTGACCTCCTTCGCGCTGACGACGGCCTCCGCGAGCCACGGCGCCGTCGTCATCGCGCTGCTGCCCGCCGCCACCGCCGTGCTGGCGGTGCTGCGCGGACACGAGCGCCCGCCGGCGACGTTCTGGGTGCTGGCCGCCTGCGGCGCCGTCGCCGCCGTCGGGTTCGCGGCGCTGCAGGGCGGTGGCCTCGGCGGCCTGGGCTGGCCGGACCTGCTGCTCTTCGGCGCCGTGCTCGCCGCCGCGATCGGGTACGCCGAGGGCGGGCTGCTCTCCCGCGAACTGGGGGCGTGGCAGACGGTGTCGTGGGCGCTCGTGCTGGCGGCGCCGGTCATGGTGGTCGCGGCGACGGCGGCCGCGGTCCACCAGCCGCCGGACGCCGGCGCGCGGGAGTGGGCGGCGTTCGCCTACCTGGCGGTCGTGAGCATGTACCTCGGGTTCTTCGCCTGGTACCACGGGCTCGCCATCGGCCCGATGACCCGGGTGAGCCAGGTGCAGCTCGTCCAGCCGGTGCTGACGATCGCGTGGGCCGCGCTGCTGCTCGGCGAGCAGCTCACCTGGTCGGTCGTGGCGGGCGGCGCAGCCGTCATCGCAGGTGCCGGCGCGGCGGTGCGGGTTCGCTGGCGGGCGGCCGACCTCTAGCGTCGACCCATGAGCGACGACGCCCCGGCGGACGACCGGCCGTGGAAGAGGCCCGGGGCCGCGGCGTACCGGAAGGCGCGACTGCGCGGCATCCGCAGGCCGCCCGTCACGGTGACCGAGGTGCCGGACGGACTGCTGGTCGTGGACCACGACGTGCCGGTCACCACGCGGGACGGGACGGTGCTCCGGGTCAACGTCCACCGGCCCCCGGACGGCGAGCCGCGGGCGGTGGTGCTCTGCGCCCATCCCTACGGCAAGGACAACCTGCCGACCCGAGGCAGGCGGGGCTGGACGATCCCGCGCCCCTACCGGATGCTGCGCCAGCCGGCGCCGGTCTCGTTCTCGCGCCTGACCGGCTGGGAGGCGCCGGACCCGGTCTGGTGCGTCGAGAACGGCTGGGTCGCCGCCAACGCGGACCTGCGCGGCGCCGGGACCTCGGACGGCACCGGCAGGCTGCTGTCCGACCAGGAGGGCGAGGACGTCGCGGACCTCGTCGAGTGGGCCGCCACCCAGCCGTGGTGCAACGGCCGCGTGGCGACGATGGGCGTCTCCTACCTGGCGATCTCCCAGTGGAAGGCCGCCGCGCTGCGGCCGCGCGGCCTGCGCGCGATCGTGGTGTGGGAGGGCTTCACCGACGCCTACCGCGACCTGCTGCGGCCGGGCGGCGTGCGGGAAAACGGCTTCCTCAAGATCTGGTCCGCGGGCCTGCGGCGCACCCGCCTGGCCTACGACCTCGCGCGCGAGAGCCGGAGCCGCCCCGAGTACGACGAGTTCTGGGCCTCGCTCGTGCCGGCGGTCGAGCGGATCGAGGTCCCCGCGCTGGTCTGCGGCAGCTTCTCCGACAACAACCTGCACTCGCGCGGGTCGATCCGCGGGTTCGAGCGACTGGGCTCCGCGGAGCGCCACCTGTGGACCCATCGAGGCGGGAAGTGGGCGACGTTCTACGGCCAGGAGGCCCGGCGCGACCAGCGCGCCTTCCTGCGGCGCCATCTCGACGACGGCAACGACCCGCCGCTCCCGCGGGTGCGGCTCGAGGTCCACGAGAGCAGGGACGTCAGCAGCGTCCGGGCGGAGACCGCGTGGCCGCCGCCGGACGCCGTACCGACGCGACTGCACCTGACCACGACCGGCCTGTCGCCCGCGCCGGCGACCGCGCCCGGCTCGCACCGGTTCGACACCCGCCGGGGCGGGTTCCGGATCGGCTGGACGGCGCCGGAGGACGTCGAGATCGTCGGCCCGATGCGGCTGCGGCTGCCGGTCGAGGCGAGCACGGAGCTCACTCTCGTCACGGGAGTGGAGCTGTGGCGGGACGGCCGCTACGTGCCGTTCGAGGGCTCCTACGGGTTCGGGCGCGACCGCGTCACGACCGGCTGGCTCCGGGTGCCGCGTCGGGAGGGCGTCCACGAGGTCGACGTCGAGCTCGGGCCGTCGGCGACCCGGCTCCGCGCCGGCGACCAGCTGCGGCTCGTCGTCGCCGGGCGCTGGCTGTGGCCGCGCAACCCGCTGACCGGGCAGTTCCCCGCGTGGTATCCGCCCGGCCCGCGCGGCACCGCGACGCTGCACTGGGGGCCGGGCCGGGAGGCCTACCTCCAGGTGCCGCTCATCCGCGCCTGAGCGTCCGGCCGGCGGCTCGGCGTACGGCCTCGGTGAGGCGGTCGAGCACCGGCGAGTCGAGGCGCCAGCGCTGCCAGTGCAGGGGCACGTCGACGTGCAGGCGGCTGCCCAGCGGGACGAGGCGATCGTCGAGCTGGGGCGCGGGGATCATGCCCCAGCCGAGCCCGAGCCGGACCGCCTCGAGGAAGTCCGCCGAGGTCGGCACCCGATGCACCACCGGCGGCACGCCCGCGCCCCGGGCCGCGAGCAGATCGTGCTGCAGGGTGTCCTTCTCGTTGAAGACGACCATCGGCATCGCCGCCCAGTCCGGGCCGCGGCCACGGCGGAACCGTGCGGCGAGCTCCGGGGTCGCGGCCGGCACGTAGCGCAGGTGGCCCAGGCGCTCGACCGAGCAGCCCTGGACGGCCACGGGCTCGGAGGTGACCGCGGCCAGCACGCCGCCGCTGCGCAGCAGGTCGGCGGAGAACGCCTGGTCCTCCACGTGCAGCCGCAGGCGTACGTCGGACCAGCCCGCCAGCTCGCCCAGGACACCGCGGAACCACGTCGCCAGCGAGTCGGCGTTGACCGCGACCGGCAGGTCCACGATGCCGACGTGGCCGTGCGCGAGGGCATCGCGCACCTCGTCGTGCAGCAGCCGGGTCTGCCGGGCCAGGCGCACGAGCGCCTCGCCCGCAGGCGTCGGCAGGCAGGGCGTGGCGCGCTGCACGACGACCTGGCCGACCTCCGACTCGAGCGCGCGGATCCGCTGGCTCACCGCCGACGCGGTCACGTGCAGGTGGCGCGCGGCCGACTCGAACGTGCCGTGGTCGGCGATCGCCACCAGGGCATCGAGCTGGGCGGGCGCGAGATCCATGAAGCGATGCTAATGGTCTTGTAGAAACATTCGCTGGTCTACATCGCGCGCCAGCCCTAGCGTTGCGGGGTGCTCGACTCGTCGCTGGCCGGTCTACTCACCGGCCTCTCCCTCATCGTGGCCATCGGCGCCCAGAACGCCTACGTGCTGCGACAGGGTCTCGCGCGCGAGCACGTCGGCCTCGTCGTCGCGATCTGCGCGCTCTCCGACGTCGTGCTGATCACCGCGGGCGTCGCCGGCATCGGGCGGATCGTCGAGGGTGCGCCGTGGGTGTTGGAGGTGGTGCGCTGGCTCGGCGTCTCGTTCCTCACCTGGTACGGCGTGGCGTCGCTGCTGCGCGCCCGCCGGGCCGAGACCCTGCACGCCGCCGACCGGGTGACGGTGAGCCGCCGCGGGGTCGCCGTACGCGCCGCCGCGTTGACCTGGCTCAACCCGCACGTCTATCTCGACACCGTGCTGCTGCTCGGCACGATCGCCAACCACGAGGGGCCGACGGGACGCTGGTGGTTCGCGGCCGGGGCCTGCGTGGGGAGCGTGCTGTGGTTCTCGGGGCTCGGGTTCGGCGCCCGCTACGCGAGCCGCTGGCTGGCCCGGCCCCGGGCCTGGCAGGTCCTCGACGTGCTCATCGGCGTGACGATGCTCGCGATCGCGCTCTCCCTCGCCCGAGGGTGAGCGGGCGTCGTACCCGGTCGTTAGGGTGCTAGGCATGGGTGACCGCGAGCTGCTGGCCGGCTACGTCGACGTGTGGTGGCAGGCGATCAACGACTTCACCGACCTGCTCGAGGAGCTCACGGACGAGGACTGGTCGGCGCCGACCGACCTGCCGGGCTGGGACGTCCGGGCCGTCGCGTCGCACGTCGCTCACCTGGAGGGGGTCCTCGCCGGACAGCCCGAGGAGACCGCGGACGTCGGGGAGCCGCCGCACGTGAAGGGCCTGCTGGGCCTCTACACCGAGGTGGGCGTGGTCAACCGCCGCGATGCGAGCCCCGACGCGATCATCAACGAGATCCGGGCGGCGGCGACGGCCCGGCACACCACGCTGCTCGCGGACCCGCCGACCGACGCCGCCGGCAAGCCCGAGCCGATCTTCGGCGGCGTGCCGTGGGACTGGCGCACGCTGCTGCGCAACCGCCCGCTGGACGTCTGGATGCACGAGCAGGACATCCGCCGCGCGGTCGACCGCCCCGGCGGGATGGACTCCCCCGCCGCGCGGCACACCGCGGAGTACCTCGCCGAGAGCCTCGGGTACGTCGTGGCCAAGCGCGTCGGCGCCCCGGCCGGCACCACGGTGGTGCTCGAGCTCGACGGCAGCTCGCCGTTCGCGTTCGGGGTGACCGACGCGGGGCGCGGCGAGCGGCTGCCCGACGCGCTGGCGCAGCCCACGGTGCTGCTGCGGATGGAGCGCGAGGCGCTGATCCGACTCGCCGGTGGCCGCTGCCGGCCCGAGTCCGGCACGGTGGAGGTCGAGGGCGACCAGGAGCTGGGCCGACGCATCCTCGATGCGATGGCGACCACGCCGTGACCCGGGCCGACCGCTGGACGCTGGCCGACCTGCCCGACCAGGGCGGCCGCACGATCATGGTCACCGGCACCACGGTCGGCGGCCTGGGCCACGTCACGGCGCTCGAGCTGGCCCGTCGCGGCGCGCGGGTCGTGCTCACCGGCCGCAACCCCGACAAGCTCGTCGAGGCCCGGCGGGCGATCCTCGAGGAGGTGCCCGGCGCCGAGCTGGAGTCGGTGGAGCTCGACCTCGCCGACCTGTCGTCGGTACGCCGCGCCGCCGCGGCCGTCGCGGGCCTCGGGGCGATCGACGTGCTGGTCAACAACGCGGGCGTGATGGGCACGCCCCACCACCGCACCGCCGACGGCCTCGAGCTGCAGCTGGCGACCAACCACTTCGGGCCGTTCCTGCTCACCGGACTGCTGCTGCCGCAGCTGGTCGCCTCGGAGGGCGGCCGGGTCGTGACGGTCTCCTCGCAGATGCACCGGGTCGCCCGGTCCGCGCCGCTCGACGATCCCCGGGCGCCACGGGGCCGGTACCGGCGCTGGCCGGCCTACGGGCAGACGAAGCTGGCCAACCTGCTGTTCACCTACGAGCTCGACCGCCGGCTGCGCCGCGCCGAGCTGCCGGTCAAGGCGCTCGCCGCGCACCCCGGCTTCGCGTCGACCCACCTGGCCGCCAACGGGCAGTACGGCCGCTCCTCCGGCGGCATCGCCACGATCCTCGACGGCGCGATCAGGCTGGTCTCGCCCAACACCCCCGCCGAGGGCGCGTGGCCGACGCTGATGGCCGCGACGGCCGACCTCCCGGGAGCGACGTACGTCGGGCCCGACGGGCTCCTGGAGTGGGGCGGCCACCCCCGGGTGACGAGGAGCAACCGGCTCTCCTACGACGAGACCGCCCAGCGGCGGCTCTGGCAGCTCAGCGAGCAGACGGTCGGCATCACCTACCCCTGAGCGACCCCGGCCCCGACCAAAGTCGGGGCGCCGTCGACCCGCGGCCGATGTGCCGCCGCGGCGTACCGGCGAGGCTGACGGGGTGGCAACGCAGATCTGGACGTCGACCGTCGACGGCCGCGCCCATCGCGTGGAGGCCGACGACGGCTTCACCCGGCGGGTGCGGTGGTACGTCGACGACGCGCTGGCCGCCGAGAAGAGGTCGATGGACGAGAAGATCCGTCTGGAGGCGCCCGTGGGCCGGCTGACCGTCCGCTTCACCGCGCTCGGCGCTCCGCGACGGGCGACCCTGGTCACCGAGGACGGACTCCTCGAGGACGGCGTCGACCTGGTGCCGGAGCCGGACTCGAAGGCGGCCCGGCACGAGGAGGCGGTGCGCGCCCACCCGGAGCGGTACGCGCTGATCCAGGCGACCGGAGGGGTCGCCAAGGTCGTGGTGCCGATCGTGGTGGCGGCGCTGCTGGCGCGCTTCGCGTTCTCCCTGCCGCTGCCGTCGATCCCGCTCCCGGACCTGCCCTCCCTCCCGATCCCCGACCTGCCCTCGCTGCCGCTGCCGGACCTGCCCGACCTCCCGGACTGGTCGATGCCGGGCTGGGTCGAGCGCGTCCTCGACGTCGCGCGCTACGTCTGGCCGGTGCTGCTGGCCTACCTGCTCGCCCGGGCGGAGATCAAGCGCCGCCGCCGCCAGGACCGGCAGCGCGAGGACGGCGACGGCGGCGGGTCGCGCTGAGCCGTCCCGTGGTGGTCGCCGGCGGCGCCGCTCAGTGCGCGACGACCATCGGCGAACCGGCGACCGGATCCGGCACCACCTCGCAGGCCAGCCCGAAGACCTGCTCGACGAGGTCGGCCGTCACGACCTCGGCGGGGGCTCCCGCCGCCACCACGCGGCCGGCCTGCATCGCCACCAGGTGGTCGGCGAACCGGGCCGCCTGGTTGACGTCGTGCAGCACCACCACGACCGTGCGGCCGGCGTCACGCAGCCTGGCGAGGAGCCGGAGCAGGTCGTACTGGTGGGCGAGGTCGAGGAAGGTCGTGGGTTCGTCGAGGAGCAGCAGCTCGGTCTCCTGGGCGAGCACCATCGCCAACCAGACCCGCTGCGCCTGACCGCCGGAGAGCTCCTCGATCCGCCGCGATGCCAGGTCCTCCACTCCCGTGTCGAGCAGCGCGCGGGTCACCGCTGCCTCGTCGACGTCGGTCCAGGTCAAGCGCCAGTCGCGGTGCGGGTACCGGCCACGGCGGACGAGGTGGGTGACCGAGATGCCCTCCGGTGCGACCATGCGCTGCGGCAGGAAGCCGATGCGCCTGGCGACCTCCCGCGGCCGGAGCCGGCGCAGGTCGACGCCGTCGAGCTCGACCCGCCCGGCCCGCGGCTCCTGGAGGCGGACCAGTGCGCGCAGCAGCGTCGACTTGCCGCAGGCGTTCGGGCCGATGACGGCCGTGAGCCGGCCGGGCGGTACGGCCAGGCTCAGTCCGGTCGAGACCACCCGCTCGCCATAGCCGAGCGTGAGGTCGTGCGCCACCAGGCCGGTCATCGCTTCCTCACTTCCATCACCAGGAGCCAGATCAGGTAGGCGCCACCGACCGCGGTGGTGATCATGCCCACCGGCAGCGGCACTGGACGGGTCAGCGTCTGCGCCAGCAGGTCGGAGGCGGCCAGCAGCAGCGCACCGGTCAGCGCCGCGGGCAGCAGGGGCACCCCCGCGCTGCCGGTGATCCGGCGTCCGATCTGGGGCGCGGCCAGCGCCACGAACGAGATCGGCCCGGCCACCGCGGTGACGGTCGCGGTGCAGCCCACCCCCAGGACGACCAGCGCCAAGCGATGGGGGCCGAGCCGGACGCCGGACGTGGTGGCCAGGTCGTCACCGAGGGCCGCCTGGTGCATGGTGCGCGCGGACAGGGCCAGGCCCACGGCCAACGCAGCGATGAGCGCGAACGGCAGCCGCACGTCGTGCCAGTCGGTGCCGTTCAACGAGCCCGCGCTCCACGCGGTCGTCGCCATCGCCACCTCCAGGTCCGCACGGATCACCAGCCACTGGTTGGTCGCGGTCACCATCGCGTTGACCGCGATGCCGATGACCACCAGCCGCATCCCGCTGAACCCGCCCTTCCGGGCGAGCGCATAGACGACGACGGCAGCGGCCAGGCCGGCAACGACCGACCCGGTCGCCACCTGGGCCGCCGTCCCGCTCAGGCACGCCGTCACCACGAGCGCCCCGGTGAACGCGCTGGCCTCGAGCCCGATGATGTCGGGACTGCCGAGAGGGTTGCGGGTGAGGTTCTGGAACACCGCCCCCGACAGTCCCAGCGCAGCCCCGAAGACGAGGGCTGCCGACACCTGCGGAGCGCGCCACCGGGTGATGACGAACGTCTGCTCGCCATGGCCGAGGAGGCCGGCCAGCGTCTCCCCCGGGGTGCTCCAGGTCGCCCCGTGCATCAGGGTGACGAACGCGACCAGCAGGCCGGTGACGACGATGCCGACGCACCCGACGACCAGCCGGGGGCCGCCGGGTTGGCCCAGGACCGACCTCACGGGTCCACCGCCCCGTAGCGACGGACCACCCAGATCAGCACCGGGCCGCCGACGAAGGCGGTGACCACGGCCACCGGGACCTCTCCCGTCGGCAGCAGCAGCCGAGCCACCACGTCGGAGACCAGGATCAGCACCGGCCCGAGTACGACGCAGTAGGCGAGCAGCCAGCCGACCGAGCCGGCGGTCAGGCGACGGACCAGGTGCGGCACGATCAGGCCGACGAAGAGGATCGGGCCGGCGATGGCGGTCGCCGCCGCCGCCAGCACCGTGAGGACCACCAGCGTGATGGTCCGGGTGCGGGCAACCCGGGTGCCCTGGGTGTGGGCGACCTCGTCGCCGAGCAGCATCGCGTCGAGCGGCGGCACGAGGAGGAGGGCCGCGGCCAGGCCGACCGCGATCACGAGCAGTGGTAGCTCCAGCGGCACCTGGTCGCGGCCGGCCAGCGATCCGACCGACCAGAATCGGTAGTCGTCGAACACGTCGGGCAGCGCCAGCCGGATGCCGAGTCCCAGGCCACCCAGCACCGCGCTGAGGGCGACCCCGGCCAGCACCAGGCGCAGGGGCGAGCTGCCGCCCACGGCGTACACGACCGCCGTCGCGGCCAGGGCGCCGACCGCGGCGGCGACGAGCTGCGCCGCCTGGGCGTCGGCCTGCCACAGCGCGGTGGCCAGCAGGATCGCGAAGGACGCACCCGCGGTGACCCCCAGGATGCCCGGCTCGGCGAGGGGGTTGCGGGTCAGCGTCTGCACCAGGGCGCCCGACACCGCGAGCGCGGCGCCGACCGCGATGCCCAACCACATGCGCGGCAGCCGGAGGTCGCGGACGACGATGTGGTCGTCGGTGGCGGCGTAGTCGGTGAACGCCCGGACCACCTCGTCGAGCGGCACGGTGCGGGTGCCGACGGCGAGGCTGGCGGCGGCCGCGACGAGCGCCGCCGCCAGCGCGAGCAGGAGCCCGGAGAACCTCCGGCCGGGGTCGCTCATTCCTGCAGATCGGCGACGCCGCGCTTCCAGTACCCGGTCACCAGTGAGTCCAGGCCCTGCTCCCGCGCCCACCGGCGCAACGGCTTGATGTCGCCCGCCTCCCCGGCCGCGAAGACGAAGGTGCGCCCGTCGGCCCGGGCCAGCGCCTGCACGTGCTCGGCCAGCCGCGACCCGCCGCTGCGGTCGAGCCAGGTGATCGACACCCCGTCCCGCGACGCCAGCGGGTAGTCCCGCTCGTGGTCGTGATCGTGGTCGATGACGACATCGGCGCTCACGTCGGCCGGCGACTCCGCCAACCAGCGCGCGAGCGCCGGGAGACCCGTGGGGTCCACGGCCAGCACGTAGTGGTCGTAGTTGTGGGCGAACGCCTTGGCTCCCGGCGGGCCGGCGACCACCACCGGATCTCCGACCGCCGCCGTGCGCGCCCACTCCGAGGCGACGCCGCCGGAGTGGACGACCACGTCGAGGTCGACCTCGCAGGCGTCGGGGTCGTAGCGCCGCACGGTGTACTTGCGCGCCGGCGGGTAGGGCCGCGGCCAGTCCAGCTCTGAGCGGTCGTTGACCACCGGGTCGTTGCGGCTGCCGTCGGGGAACGGGAAGACGATCTTGACGTGGTCGTCGGCCTGGTGGCTGTGGAAGCCGGCGAACTCCGGGCCACCGACGGTCAAGCGCAGCATGGAGGGGTTGAGCTCGGTTCGACGTACGACGGTGCCGCGCGTGACCAGGATCGGGTAGCCGATCCGCTTCACCCCGTGTCCGTCGGCGTGGAACGCCGCGACCCGCGGGCCGGGATCGGCCCTGGTGAAGTCGTCCTCGTGCTCATGGTCGTGCTCATGGTCGGCGTCGGTCACTTCAGCTTCTCCAGCTGCGCGTCCAGGGAGTCGAGCGTCATCAGCGCGGAGGTGTAGGTGGCGGCCTCGGTGTACCGGATCGGGAAGACGTTGCCGGCCCTGACCGCGGGCAGGTTCTTCCAGAGCTTGGAGTCCAGGACGTACTGGACGGCCTCGGACACCTCGCCCGAGATGTCGAGGCTGTAGGTGATCGCGTCGGCGTCACCCAGGCTCTCGGGCAGCTCCTCGATCGCGGGGTACTCCGACACGTCCTCCGAGCCACCCCCCTTCTTCGCCACCTCGCCGTAGTAGGTGACCCCGATGTCGGTGGCGACGTTCGTGCCCCACGAGCCGGCGAACTCGCGGTGGAACTGCCCGGCCGCGACGTCGCCGTACGCCCCGACGTGCCCGAACTCGACGCCGGCGAGCGCGTCGGCGTACTTCTCCTCGAGCTCCTGCGCCCTGGCCAGGTAGGCCGCCCGCGCCTGCTCGAAGCCGTCGGTGGCGCCGGCGGCATCGGCCTGCTTCTCGCTGATCGTCTTCCACGAGTCGGGCATGCTCGGGCCGATCACGACGACGGGCGCGATCGACTCCAGCTTCTCCATGTCCAGGTCGACCAGGGCGGGCTGGGGGACGCCGATCACGATCAGGTCCGGGTCGGCCTGGGCCACCGCCTCGTAGTTGGTCTCCGCGGCGACCTCTCCGGCCACCTTCGGCAGCTCCTCGTACGTCGCGCGATCCGCCTCGGTCATCATCGCGACGCCACGCGACCACTCCGAGATGCCGACCAGGTCCGCGTCCGCCTCGATGAGCACCGGTACGGCGTACCCGGTGGCCACGATGCGGTCGGGGTCGGCCGGGATGGTGATGTCGCCGTTGTCGGCGGTGAAGACCCGGGTCGAGGCATCTGACTTCTCGGCGGACTCCGCGTCGGAGCACCCGGCGAGCGAGAGTCCGAAGGCGATGGCGACGAGGGTGGGGATGGCGCGGCGCAGGCCACGGGTGGGAGGACGCATGGACATATAAGTAAGGCTAGGCTTACCTCAATCAGGTGGTGTCGCCGAGAGGACAACCGATGTCGCTCACAGGACAGCTCGGGTCACACGACTCGGACGTGCGGGAGTACGGCTACGCCCTCGGGCCGCCCACCGGCATCCTGGTGCTGCACCACCGGACGGCGGCGCGGATCCACTTCGCCGAGGAGCGTGACGACTACCGCCACCGCCTCTTCTGGTCCGCCGACGGGGTGCTGGCAGCCCGGCGCGGCAGCGGCACCACCCATCTCGGGCCGCACGACGCGTTCTGGGTCCGCCGCGGCACCGCTGTCGAGGTGACGACCTGCGGCAGGCAGTCCGTGCACCTGGTCTGCCTGCGCCAGGCGCCGCCCCTGCTGGCCGAGGTGCCCGCCGCGGCGGTCCCGATCAACCGCGAGCTCGCCGACACGGTCCGCGGCCTGTGCCGCAGCGGCGTCAGCGACGACGACGCGATGGCCGCCAAGGAACGACTGCTCGCCGGTCTTGGCCGAGCGGTCCCGCTCCTGCCCGGCGGCGGCGGTCGCGGGCTCGCCCGTCAGGTCGCCGCCGGCCTGCTGGCCGACCCGGGCGCGCCCTCCGATCTCGTGGGGTGGGCGCGCCGACTCCACACCACCACCAAGACCCTGCAGCGCGACTTCCTGCGCGAGTACGGCGTTCCGTGGTCGGTGTGGCGCACCCGGACCCGGCTCCAGGCCTCGACGGCGCTGCTCGGACGAGCCTCGGTCACCCAGGTCGCGCACCGCGTCGGCTACGCGAGCGCGTCCGCGTACGTCGACGCGTTCCGCCGGGAGTACGGCATCACCCCGGGGCAGTGGGCGCGCGGCCAGACCGTGAGCCTGGAGTCATCGGGCTGACTTCGGCCACCATGGGGCCATGGCCCACCCCCGCGCCGGCACGCCCGCGCTCCCCGAGGACCTCGTCGACGTCGCACACCTGGTCACGGCGTACTACACCGGCGTCCCCGACCCCGACGACCCCGAGCAGCAGGTCGCGTTCGGCACGAGCGGACACCGGGGCTCCTCGCTGCGCACGGCGTTCAACGAGACGCACATCCTCGCGACGACCCAGGCGATCGTCGACTACCGGCGGTCACAGGGGTACGACGGGCCGCTGTTCCTCGGCCGCGACACCCACGGGCTCTCGGAGCCGGCGTGGGCCTCGGCGCTGGAGGTGCTGGCCGGCAACGACGTGACGGTGCTGGTCGACGACCGCGACGGCTACACGCCGACGCCGGCGGTGTCGCACGCGATCCTCCGAGCGAACCGGGGCGGCGGGACCGCCGACGGCATCGTCGTCACCCCGTCGCACAACCCGCCGAGCGACGGCGGCTTCAAGTACAACCCGCCGCACGGCGGGCCGGCCGACTCCGACGCGACGTCGGCGATCGCCGAGCGCGCCAACGAGCTGATCCGCGGTGGCCTGGCCGAGGTGCGACGGGTGCCGTTCGCGCGCGCCCGGGCCGCCGCCTCGGCGTACGACTTCCTGGGCACCTACGTCGACGACCTGCCCCACGTCGTCGACCTCGACGCGATCCGGGCGGCCGGGGTGCGGATCGGCGCCGATCCGCTGGGCGGCGCGTCGGTCGCGTACTGGGGCGAGATCGCCGACCGGCACGGGCTCGACCTGACCGTGGTGAACCCGCTGGTCGACGCGACCTGGCGGTTCATGACCCTCGACTGGGACGGCCGGATCCGGATGGACTGCTCGTCGCCGTCGGCGATGGCCTCGCTGATCGCCCAGCGCGACAGGTACGACGTCGCGACCGGCAACGACGCCGACTCCGACCGGCACGGCATCGTCACGCCGGACGCCGGGCTGATGAACCCCAACCACTTCCTGGCCGTCGCGATCGGCCACCTCTTCGGCGGCGCCCGACCGGGCTGGCCTGCGTCTGCTCGGGTCGGGAAGACGCTGGTCTCCTCGTCGATGATCGACCGGGTCGCGGCCTCGCTGGGTCGCGAGCTGGTGGAGGTGCCGGTCGGCTTCAAGTGGTTCGTGCCGGGACTGATCGAGGGGTCGTTCGGCTTCGGCGGCGAGGAGTCCGCGGGCGCGTCGTTCCTGCGCCGGGACGGCTCGGTCTGGACCACCGACAAGGACGGCATCATCCTCGCGCTGCTCGCCTCGGAGATCCTGGCCACCACCGGCCGGTCGCCCTCGGCCCACTACGCCGACCTGGTCGAGCGGCACGGCGAGCCGGCGTACGCCCGCATCGACGCACCCGCCACCCGCGAACAGAAGGCGGCGCTCGCCGCACTGTCGCCCGACGACGTCACCGCGACGACGCTGGCCGGGGAGGAGATCACCGCGAAGCTCACCGAGGCGCCCGGCAACGGCGCGAAGCTCGGCGGCCTGAAGGTGACCACCGGGTCGGCGTGGTTCGCCGCCCGCCCGTCCGGCACCGAGGACGTCTACAAGATCTACGCCGAGTCCTTCCGCGGCCCCGAGCACCTCGCCGCGGTGCAGGAGGAGGCCAGGTCTGTGGTGAGCACGGCGCTGGGGTAAGTCGTTGGCACTCGCGCTCACGGGGCGTCCCACCGCCGAAAGTAGCAACGCTCCCGGCCGGCGCCAGGCTTCGTCGTACCTGACCTGAGTGTCGCGGAGCCGCCGGATGGGGAGCAGCCTTGTCGGGTGCGTGAGTCGCCTTCCGTCAGGAGACGACGGCATGTCAGGCAGGGTCGTGTGTCTGACGACGGCCCATGGCATGGTCCGAGGCAGACGACTCGAACGCTTTCCCCGACGCGCTCATCTGCCGCACTCGAAGTGGCCCGTGCGTCTATCCGCCGCCTGCCGGGCGCACCCATCAGCCGATGAGCGTGCCCTCGATCGGGCCGAAGCCGGCGAGCCCGATCTACGAGGCGTGACGCCGACTGCCATCAGGGGGTCTCTGTCCACGAATCGCCACTGTCGAGAAGCGGTCAGGATTCGAGAAGTCTCCGCTGACGAGACGGTTCTACAGTCGGGCCATGGCTACCAAGAGCACGAGCAACACATCCGATTCCGGCTTCTCCGCGGACGAGATGGCCGCCATGAAGCAGCGCGCCGCCGAGCTGCGCGCAGAGAAGAAGCGCGGCGCGAAGAAGGCCGATGAGGCCGAGGCCTGCGTCGAGGCGATCATGGCGCTGCCACAGCCCGACCGCGGTCTCGCCGAGGCGATCCACCGGATCGTGCTCGACGTCGCGCCAGAGCTGGACCCGAAGACGTGGTACGGCTTCCCGTCCTACGCCCGCAACGGCAAGGTGGTCGTCTTCTTCAAGCCTGCGTCGAAGTTCAAGTCCCGCTACGCCACCCTCGGGTTCGAAGAGGCTGCCCAGCTCGACGACGGCGCGATGTGGGTGACGTCATTCGCGGTGCTCGAGGTCGGCCCAGCCGAGGAGAAGGTGATCCGCACGCTCGTCAAGAAGGCACGGGGCTAGGACGCAGCGCCGCCCGCGCTCCTGGCCTCCATGCGCGCGGATCTGCCGCGGTCAGCGCGGCCGAGGGGTGCGTCGTACCGCCGAGACGGTGATCTCAGGTGCGTCTATGGAACTGGACCTTCCCGGTCGGTAGGTAGGTCGTCTGGTAGGTGGGGTCGTGGATGAGCGTGTGGTGCCAGGCGCACAGGGGGACGCCATCGTGGAGGTTGGTGTGGCCTCCATCGACCCAGTGCTGTTGGTGGTGGGCGTGGAGTCCGGTGGTGCGGTCGCAGCCTTCGGCGCGGCAGCCTCGGTCGCGCAGGAACATGGCGATCCGCTGATGCTCGGTGTGGTAGCGGCTTCGCCGGCCGAGGTCCAGGGGAACGCTGTTGCTGCCGAGGACGGCGGGGATGATCCCCGCCTCGCACGCCAACCGCCGCGCCATCGCGGGGCTGATCTGGTCGCCGGTGTCCAGGACGCCGGCCTTCTCCAGCCGCCCGGTGAGGGTGTCTTCGTCGATGACCACCAGCAGCGTGGCGTTGACCCCGCCGGCCTGGGGCAGTCGGTCGGTGGGGTAGCGCTCGATCAGCTCGCACAGCGCCCGGCCGAGTGCCTCCGGGCCGGGCCTGCGCTCGACGCCGGGGCCTTGGGTGGCGGCCACGTGCTTGGGTGCGGCGAGCGCCATGAGCATCTTCTTGAGGGCGGCGGCGTGGTAGGTCGGCAGCGTGAACCGGCCGCAGGTCTTCCCGTCCCCGTCGTCGACCATCGTCAGCGAACACGCCCGCAGCGCGGCCGCCTCCTGGCGTTGCAGGATCTCGGCTTCGTGGGCGTCGGCCTCCTCAGGCGCGATGACCTCCCACAGCCGACGCCCCAGCCGGCCCAGTGCCTTCGCGTCGTGGTGACGCGCCTCCTCGAGCAGGTGCGCTTCCGCCTTGGCGAGGGTCGCGGGGCCGAGGTCGGTGGGGAGTCGGTCGACCCACCGGACCACGACCCGCGCCCGCTCGACGTCGATCTCCCCGGCCGCCAGCGCATCCCGCGTCGACGCGTGGGCCTCGAGGTCGTGGCCGAGCCGCACCGCGCCGTACGCCGCCGCCCGGGTGGTCTTCGTCTGGTGGGCCAGCCAGTTCGCCGACGACGACGCACCCACGTCCTGACCCACATGAATCGTGTCGGCGTGCGCGGCGACCCGGGCCTGCAGCTCGCTGACCTGCGCGGCCAGCCGGGTCAGCTCGACCAGCGTCGCGCCGGCCTCGGTGGGGTCCATGGACCACACCGACGCATCGGCCACGGCGTCGGCGAGGTCGCGCATCCGCGCGGTCGTCGTCGACACCCGGTGTCGCGGCGTGGCCTGTGCTGTCATGCCCACTACTCAAGCACCCGCCACCGACACTCGAAGGCCCTGAATCCCCTTATTTCACAGGTTTCTGGGTCACGAACAGGTCACGATCCGGGGCACTTTTCCACACCCGGATCGGATGTCTGTGGAGGGGTGGTTTCGAGACAGGCGCTAGCGCGCCTTCCTCAACCACCGTGACCCCCGACGACGGTGGTTGAGGTGCGACGAGCGCCAGCGAGGAGCCTCGAAACCACCACCACGACCCGAGCTAGCTCCGACCACAGGTCGGCGTCCCCCCGATAGGCGCCCAGATCGTCCGGAGACAGTGGGGTCAAGGGCGGCGAAGCCGCCGAAGGGAACCCTTGACCCCACTGGCGGAGGACGAATACTGGCGCCGCCGGGAGGACGCCGACAGTCACGTGCCACGCGCGGGGCAGGTGGTTTCGAGACAGGCGCTAGCGCGCCTTCCTCAACCACCGCGACCCCGACGAGGACGGTGGTTGAGGAGGTTGCGCCAGCAACCGTCTCGAAACCCACCCAGCCAACGCGCGTCCCACCGCAGGTCGGCGTCCTCCCGATAGGCGCCAACGGGGTGCGCGGGAGGAGCCGTCAAGGACGGCGAAGCCGCCGCAGGGAATCCTTGACGGCGGAGGACGCGCGCCCATACTGGCGCCGCCGGGAGGACGACGACACTCCCCGACGCGGGACAGGTGGTTTCGAGACAGGCGCTAGCGCGCCTTCCTCAACCACCGTGGGCGCGCCTTCCTCAACCACCGTGGGCGCGCCTTCCTCAACCACCGTGAGCGCACGTTCACACCTCAACCACCGGGGCCGGGCTAGGTTGGGGCGTGTGGGCGTGATCGAGACCGCGGGTCTGACCAAGGAGTACCCGGGGGTCACCGCGCTCGACCGTCTCGACGTCACCGTCGGCGAGGGCGTCACCGGACTGGTGGGCGCGAACGGCGCGGGCAAGTCGACGCTGATCAAGATCCTGCTCGGGCTGGTGCCGGCGACCGGCGGGACGGCACGGGTGCTGGGCCACGACGTCGCCACCGACGGCGGCCGGATCCGGAGCCTGGTCGGCTACATGCCCGAGCACGACTGCCTGCCGGCCGACGTGTCCGCGAGCGACCTGGTCGTGCACCTGGGCCAGATGTCCGGCCTGCCGTACGCCGCGGCGCGGGAGCGCGCCTCCGACGTGCTGCGCCACGTCGGGCTCGCGGAGGAGCGCTACCGGCCGATCGGCGGCTACTCGACCGGCATGAAGCAGCGCGCAAAGCTCGCCCAGGCGCTCGTGCACGACCCACGGCTGGTGCTGCTCGACGAGCCGACCAACGGTCTTGACCCGTCCTCGCGCGACGACATGCTCTCGCTGGTGCGCCGGATCGGGACCGAGTTCGGGATCGCCGTGCTGGTCACCTCCCACCTGCTCGGTGAACTGGAGCGGATCAGCGACCACGTCGTCGTCCTCGACGGGGGCCGCCTGCTCCAGTCGTCGGCGACCACCGACTTCCTGCACGCCACCGGGAGCCTGCTCGTGGAGGTGCAGGGGCGCCACGACGCCGACCAGGTGCTGGGCCAGGCACTCGTCGACGCCGGCCTGGCCGCGCGACCCGCGGGCGACGCGCTGATCGAGGTCGACATCCGCGACGAGCGGACGGCCGACGTCGTCCGTGACCTGGCCGTCGACCTCGGCCTGGGGCTGGTGCGCCTGCAGGAGCGCCACCACCGGATCGAGGACGTCTTCCGCGAGGGAGGTGCCGGCAGTGTCCAGCCCACCTGAACCGCAGGCCGCGCCCACCGGGGTCATCCACGACCTCGGCTACCGGCCGTACGCCGGCCCGCGCCTCGGCGAGCGCAAGGTCGCCGAGGCGTTCTTCCTGACCGGGCTGCGCAACACCTACGGACTCGGCCGGTCGGCACGCTCGAAGGTGCTGCCGATGGGCCTGCTCGGCCTGATGCTGCTGCCCGCGCTGATCCTCGTCGGCGTGCTGGTGCAGGCCCGGAACCTCCTCGGGCTGGACGAGCAGATCGTCGCGTACTCGACGTACCCGCTCACCACCCAGGTGCTGATCTCGGTCTTCGTGGCCGCCCAGGCGCCGGCGCTGATCTCGCGGGACCTGCGGTTCAGCACGATCACGCTCTACCTCGCCCGGCCGATGCGGCGGTCGGTCTACGTGCTGGTCCGGGTCGCGTCGCTGACCGTCGCGACGTTCGTGCTGATCGCCGCTCCGCTGCTGCTGATGTACGTCGGCGGGCTGCTCGCCGACCTGCCGTTCGGCCGCGAGACCGGGCGCTTCCTCGCGGCCATCGTGGGCGCCGTGCTGCTGTCGGCCTGCCTCGCCGGGCCGGCGGCCGTGGTCGCGGCGCTGACGATTCGGCGCGGGCTGGCGGTGGCCGCGGTGATCGTCGTGCTGGTCGTCAGCTACACGGTCGTCGCGACGATCCAGGGCATCTCCTACGACTCCGGCCACGAGTCCGTCGGCGAGGTCGCCGGGCTGTTCTCGCCGTACACCCTCGTCAACGGCGTGCAGGTCTTCCTCTTCGACTCCCCCGCGGCAACCAGGACGCCACCGGACGGCACCGCGATGGGCGTCCTGTACTGCGTCGCGACCGTGCTCCTCGTCGCGGGATCGATCGGCATCCTGATGCTCCGCTACCGGAGGATCAGGACATGACGGAGATCCGTATCGACCACGTCTCCCGCTGGTTCCGCAACGTCGTCGCCGTCAACGACGTCACGATGACGATCGGCCCCGGCGTCACCGGCCTGCTCGGCCCCAACGGCGCCGGCAAGTCCACACTGATCGCGCTGATGTCGGGCTTCCTCGCGCCGTCCGCAGGCAGCGTCACACTCGACGACGAGCCGCTGTGGCGCAACGAGCGCGTCTACCGCCGGATCGGCCTGGTACCCGAGCGCGAGGCGCTCTTCGACTACCTGACCGGGCGGCAGTTCGTGGTCGCGAACGCCGAGCTGCACGGCCTCGCCGACGCCGGCGCCGCCGCCCAGCGGGCGATCGCCCTGATCGAGATGACCGACGCACAGGACCGCCGGATCTCCACCTACTCCAAGGGGATGCGGCAGCGGATCAAGATGGCCTCCGCGCTCGTGCACGACCCCGCCGTGCTGCTGCTCGACGAGCCGTTCAACGGGATGGACCCGCGGCAGCGGATCCACCTGATGGAACTGCTGCGCACCATGGGCGCCGAGGGCCGCACCGTGCTCTTCAGCTCGCACATCCTCGAGGAGGTCGAGCAGGTGGCCCGCCAGATCGAGGTCGTCGTCGCGGGGCGGCACGCCGCGTCCGGGGACTTCGGGGCGATCCGGCGGCTGATGACCGATCGGCCCAACCGGTTCGTGCTCCGCACCGGCGACGACCGGCTGCTGGCCTCGGTACTGCTGGCCGACCCGTCGGTCCGTGGCGCGCGGCTGCGCTCCGAGGGCGGGATCGAGCTCGAGGCGTCCGACTTCGGTCGGTTCAGCGAGGTGCTGCCACGGCTCGCCCGCGAGCACGGCGTACGCCTGCACGAGGTGACCCCGACCGACGAGTCGCTCGAGAGCGTCTTCTCCTACCTGGTGGCCCCGTGACGTCCCGGGTGATCTCGCGAACGATCGTCCGGCTGGGCGTGCGCAGCATCTTCGGTCAGTGGCGGGGCGTGCTGCTGTTCGTGCTGCCGCTGGTGCTGATCGCCCTGGCCGTCCTGGTGCGCGCGCTCGTCGGCCAGGACGAGACGGCCAGCGAGCACACCCTCGACCGGCTCGGGCTGGCCGTGATCGTGCCGCTGGTCGCACTGCTGGCCACCTCCGGCCTGCTCGCCCCCGAGATCGACGACGGGTCGATCTCCTACCTGCTGGCCAAGCCCATCTCGCGCTACACGATCATCGGCAGCAAGCTCGTCGTGGCGATCGGATGCAGCCTGGCCTTCGGCGCCGTGCCGATGCTCGTCGCCGGCCTGGTCGTGCGGACGGGCGATCCGTCGCTGGCCCTCGGATTCGCCGTCGGGGCGGCGGTGGGCGGCGCGGCGTACTGCGCGCTCTTCGCGCTGCTCTCGGTGCTCACCCGGCATGCCGTCGTGATCGGCCTGGTCTACCTGCTGATCTGGGAGGGGCTGCTGGGTGGGCTGCTCGACGGGGTGCGCTGGCTGAGCATCACCCGCTGGTCCGGCGAGATCGTCGACGAGCTGGCCGGGCTGTCCCTGGTGGGGGGCCTCTCGGTCGTGTACGCCGTGGTCGCGGCGGTCGTGGTCGTGGTCGGCGGCACCTGGCTGAGCGGGCGGCGGCTCCGGGCCTTCAACCTCACCGGCGACGAGTAGACCGCCGCCCACGCGCAGACGACCAGCGCCGCCACGACGTACGCGTTGCCGACGACGTGCTCGATCGGGCTCCACGCGTACTCACGACCGTCGCCCCACGGCGGCCACAGCATCGGCCGCGCCACGAACACGGCGACCCAGGCCGCGGCCGCCCAGCGGCTGCGCTCCCAGAGCGCCAGCGCGACCGGCACCGCCCACACCCAGTGGTGCGACCACGACATCGGCGAGGCCAGGAGCATGGCGAGGGCCGCCAGGCCGGTGCCGAGCACGCGGTCGCGGCGCCACCACCGCGCGGCCGTCCAGAGCACGCCGAGGGCGAGCGGGCCGGCGACCGCCAGCCACACAGCGGTCGGCGGCGGGCCGCCCAGGAGGCGGGTGAGCGCCCCGTCGATCGACTGGTTGTGGGCCAGGGCCGGCGGGCCGATCCGCGTCGGGTCGAGCAGGCCGTGCGTCCAGTACGACGCCGCCGGGCCGGGCATCGCCGCGAACCCGACCGCGACGGTGGCGGCGAACGCCAGCGCCGCCCGCGCCGCCGACGCCCGGCGCCCGATCAGCACCAGCAGGACGACGAAGACCAGGGGCGTCAGCTTCACCCCCGCGGCGATGCCGACCAGCACGCCGGAGAGCCGGCGCTCGGGACGCAGCACGTCCACGAGCACCGCCAGCATCAGCAGCAGGTTGAGCTGCCCGAAGACGACGTTCTGCCAGACCGGCTCCAGCGCCAGTGCGGCGGCGCACAGCGCAACGACGAGCCACCCGTCGGTCGGCCGACCCTGCGCGCGGCGTACGACGTGCACGGCGGCCGCGAGCGCGGCGGCCGACGCGCCCGTCAGGAGCGCGGCCGCCGCCCACGTCGGCAGCACGGCCAGCGGCACCATCAGCACCGCCGCGAACGGCGGATAGGTGAACGGCAGCCCCATCACCGGGTCGCGGGAGCCGTAGACCGAGAGCCCGTCGAGCACGTGCTGGCCGGCGTACCGGTAGACGAACAGGTCGGTGAACCCGCCCCGGCTCGCGCCCCAGACCGCCGCCACCCCGACCAGGACCGCCATCGCGGCCGGAGCGGACCGCGCCAGAGCGAGCAGGCGTCCCACCTCTCGCAGGCTAGGCGGCTGCCGGGTCCGGATCGAGGGGTGCGAGATGAGAATCCGTCGTACCGCAGATCGGGGACCCGCCCACCGCTCGCGGCCGGACCCACTCCCGCGTCGACCATGCTCGACGGGCGCGGAGGGAGGATGCCGTGGCACGACTGCTGCGCCGGCTCGGCCACTTCTGCGCGCGACACGGGCTGGTGGTCATCGCGGTCTGGGTGCTGATCGTGCTCGGCGTGGGCGGGGTCGTCGCGGGCATCGGGGCGCAGACCAACAACGACCTGTCGCTCCCGGGCACCGACAGCCAGGCGGCGAAGGACCTGCTCCAGGATCGCTTCCCGCCGCAGCAGAACGGCGTCAACCCGATCGTCTTCGACGTCTCGAAGGGCAAGCTGACCGACGACGCCTACAAGCAGGCCGTCAACGAGTCGGTGCAGGCGATCCGCCAGGAGCCGCACGTCTACAGCGCGACCAGCCCGCTCAGCAGCGCCGGCCACAACGCCGGACTGGTCGCGAAGGACGGGCAGACGGCGTTCGCGCCGGTGCTGCTCGACATCGGCTCGGGCGACCTGACGCCGGAGATCGCCCAGGGCATCGTGGACGCCACGAAGCCCGCGCAGGACGCCGGGGTGACGATCGCGGCCGCCGGGTCGATCGGCTCGACGCTCTCGACCGACGACTCCGAGACCAGCGAGATCGTCGGCATCGTCGCGGCGATGATCATCCTGAGCTTCGTGCTCGGCAGCCTGGTCGCGATGGGACTGCCGATCATCACCGCCGTGGTCGGCCTGGTCGTGGCGCTGTCGGTGGTCGGGCTGCTCGGCCACGTCTTCGCGATCCCGTCGAGCGGGCCGACGCTCGCCACCATGATCGGCCTCGGCGTCGGCATCGACTACGCGCTCTTCCTGATCACCCGACACCAGGACCACCTGCGGGACGGCCGGTCGGTCGTCGACTCGGTGGCCGAGTCGGTGGCGACCTCCGGCAGCGCGATCGTCTTCGCCGGATGCACGGTGGTGATCGCGCTCCTGGCGCTCGGCGTCGCCGGCATCCCGCTGGTGAGCACGCTCGGCCTGGCGTCCGCGATCGCGGTGGTCGCCGCGGTGCTGGTCGCGATCACCCTGCTCCCGGCGTTCCTCGGCCTGCTCGGGCACCGGATCAGGTGGCTGTCGCTGCCGGCCTTCCTGCGCCCGAAGCGCAAGCACGGCACCGGCCTGTGGGCACGCTGGGCCGGCGTCGTACGCCGCCACCCGGTCATCGTGACGGTGGTGTCGCTGGCGGCGCTGGTGCCGCTGATCATTCCGGTGTTCTCGCTCGAGCTCGGCCAGGAGGACGTCGGCGCGACCTCGCCCGACACGACCGAGCGGCAGGCCTACGACCTGATCACCGACGGGTTCGGCGTCGGCTACAACGGCCCGCTCCAGGTCGCCTCGGCGTTCGATCCCGTGGCGGCGCCGAGCGAGGAGTACACGAAGAAGTACGACGAGGCGCAGTCGCTCCAGCAGGACCTGGAGAAGAAGCAGAAGCAGCTCCCGAAGCAGCAGCAACAGCTCGAGGCCCAGCAGCGACAGCTCGAGCAGCAGCAGGCGAGCCTGCAGGACCAGCAGGCGGCGCTGGAGCGACAGGCCGGTCAGCTCCAGCGCGAACAGGCCGACCTCGAGAGCCAGGCGACCGCGCTCCAGGCGCAGCAGCAGCGACTCGAGACGCAGCAGGCGCGGCTGCAGGCGCAGCGCTCGGCCCTGGAGCGACAGGCCCGCGAGCTGGCCGACCGGATCCGGCCGCTCGCGCGCGAGCTGGTGCGGCTCGGGGCGCGCGAGCGCCTGCTCGAGCGGCGGATCGACCGTGCCCAGGGCCATCCGGCCCGGGTCGACCGGTTGCGCGAGCGTCTCGCTGACGTACGCAAGCGCCAGACCGTGGTCCACGACCGGCTGGCTCCGCTGACGGCACGGGCCCGGGTGCTCGGCGAGCGTGCTCGGCGCCTGGCCGGTCAGGCCGCCGCGCTGACCCGGCAGGCCGACCAGCTGCGGCAGCAGGCCGACGCGCTCCAGCGCCAGAAGGCGTCGCTGGAGCAGCAGGCCGCCGCACTCCAGCGTCAGGGCGACCGGCTGCAGCAGCAGGGGGCCGCGCTCCAGCGCCAGGGCGACGAGCTGCAGCAGCAGGCGAACGAGCTCAAGGCCGAGCAACAGCAGGCCGAGCAGGAGCAGCAGCAGGCCGAGCAGCTCAAGAAGGAGCTGACCGACATGATAACGCAGGCCGGGGGCGACGACCGCGGCACGGACCCCCGCGTCGTTGCGCTGCAGAAGAGCCTGACCGCCACCTCGGGTGTGGTCGCACTGACGCCTCCGCAGATCAACAAGAAGGGCGACGTGGTGCTGCTCTCGGCCGTGCCGTCGACCTCACCCGCCTCCGACGACACCGCGGACCTGGTCGGCGCGGTCCGCGACAGCGTGCTGCCCGAGACCAACAAGGGGGCGGGTGTCATCTCCCACGTGGGCGGCTACACGGCGTCGTACGTCGACCTCGCGTCGCTGATCTCGGCCCGGCTGCTGCTCGTGATCGGGACGGTCATCCTGCTCGGCTTCCTGCTGCTGATGGTCGCCTTCCGGTCGCTGCTGATCCCGCTCCAGGCGGCGGTCACCAACCTGCTCTCGGCGGCGGCCGCGTTCGGGGTGCTGACCGCGGCGTTCCAGTGGGGCTGGGGGATCTCGCTGCTCGGCATCGACACGGCGGACAGCAGCGTGCCGATCGCCAGCTACGTCCCGCTGATGATGTTCGCCGGCCTCTTCGGGCTGTCGATGGACTACGAGGTCTTCCTGGTCAGCCACGTCCAGCAGCACCACCACGCCGGGGAGGAGGCCCGTGCCGCCGTACGGTCGGCGCTCGCGTCGAGCGCGCGCATCACGACGGCCGCGGCGCTGATCATGGCGTCGGTGTTCGCCAGCTTCATCCTCAACGACGACCCGACGATCAAGCAGTTCGGCGTGGGGCTGTCGGTGGCCGTGCTGCTCGCCGGGATCCTCGTGGTCACCCTGGCGCCCGCCGCGCTGGTGCTCTTCGGCCGCGCCGCGTGGTGGCTGCCACGCTGGCTCGACCGGCTGCTGCCGCACGTCTCGATCGAGGGCGAGTCCGCGGCCGAGCCGGAGCCCGGCCCCGCCGCACCGCCCGCTCAGTCCGGGAGCGGCACCCGCAGGAAGGTCGGCCGATAGAGCGTCGGGTCCGCGCGGATCTTGTCGAAGTCGGTGTTGTTGCGGCTGTACGACGCCACCATGGTGCCCCGCTCCGGAAGGATCCGCGGGTGGGCCAGCGGCATGTAGGTCACGGCGCCCGCGGCCGAGTCGGAGGCGATCGTCGCGACCGGGTCGGTCGGCGCGAACGGCCCGGTCGGCGCCGGCGCGGTCCAGAACACGAGCTGGTCGCCGAGGTCGCCGTCCCGCTTGCTCAGGGCGTACCACCGGCCACCCTGGTGGAAGACGCTCAGGGTCTGCGAGACGCCGCCCTCGGCGGGCACGAGCGCGGCCGCCCGGTCGGGACTGCGCTGCCAGCCGGACCCGTCCCAGAACCGCCACTTCGCCGCGTCGAGCACGTCGTCGGGGCGCACGCGGGCGACGTGGAGGGAGAAGCCGAAGACGCCGTCCTGCCCGGGACGCGCGGTGCCGTAGGCGTAGACCCAGCCGTCGTCGACGGCGAGCGCCGCGCCCCACGCCGGCCGCGCCGGGTCGGCGTCGTCGGCGCCGAGATCCTTCGTCGCGATCAGCTGGGGCGCGCCGCCCGCCCGCACGACGAAGACCGCGAGCGCGGGCCCCAGGTTGGCGAAGTCGAAGGAGCCCCCACCGGTGGATCGCACCCGCTGGGTCGAGACGAGGACGAGGTCGTACCCCGGTCGATGAGCCACCGCGCTCGACATCGGCCAGTACCCGACGCCGTCCAGCCGGTCGGGGATCAGCGCGCCCTTCGACGGCGGCAGCACCACCGACACGCAGTCGGTGTCCCACAGCAGCATCGAGTTGCGGGCCAGCGAGGGGCCGTCGAACGACGGGCCGCGCAGTGTGTCGCCGAAGACGAGCAGGAAGCGGCCGTCCTGGAGCCGGACGTCAGCCCCGACGTCGGCGCCCTGGAAGGCCGGCGAGCCCTGGAGCGTCGAGATCTGGTGGTTGAGGTCGCGGACGCTGCGCGGCCGGCCGGCCCGGTCGACGCACGTCGTCTCCGAGGCGACGCTCGGCAGCCGCTTCGCGGTCGTGACGTCGGCCGGCAGGGAGGCGACCGCGACCGCCATCAACACGGCGAGCGGCAGCACCGAGCCGATCACCCAGAGCCGCCAGTGCCGGGTCGGCATCGACGTGGCCGACGTGGCCCGGGGCGGCTTCCGGAACTGCGCGCTGAACACCAGCACCAGCACGGCGACGACGCCGGCGGCACCCACCACCAGGGCCGGCTGGGTCGCGTGGCCCGGGTCGAGGTACGCGACCGTGGCGAGCGCCCGCTGGGCGGACCCGGTCGGCGTCCAGGGAGACACCTCGGGCCACGGCGCCGGGAGCAGGTAGTGGCTGGTCCCGGCGAGCAGCGGGGTCGCCAGCACGAAGTAGAGGGCCGCCACGGCGGCGATGCCGACGAGGTCCGCCAGCGCCTCGACGGCCAGGGTGACGGCACCGGTCATGAACACGTACGCCGCGCCGATGCCCACGATCCGGAGGTCGTCCCCGGGTAGGCGGGTCGCGGGCAGCAGCTGGAGCAGCCCGGCCCCGGCGAGGGACACCGCCGCGAGCCCCAGCAGCCGGAGCACCCCACGGCCGGCCGTCGCGGCGACCGGTCCGCGCACCAGCGACACGACCACGGCGTACCCGAACCCGAGCAGCCCGCACAGCACGACGTACCGCCGGATGCGCTCGGCGGCGTCCGCGCCCGACGTCACGACGGGTCGCACCTCGAGCGTCCGGCCGCGGGCCTTCTCGACCGCGACCAGGCGGTCGGTGACCGCGTCGGTCAGGTCGGGATCGTGGCGCGGGTTGACCAGCAGCACGTCGCGGGTCTCGCGCAGGTCGACGAGGACGGCTGCCACGGAGGTGCCGTGGCGGACCGCCGCCCGGGCCTCGTCGGGGTCGTCGGTCCAGTCCGCCGCGAACGGCGCGCCGGGCAGCGCATCGGCCTCGACCGCGAGCTCGTGCGCCACGACGGCCGGTGCGGTGACCAGCACCGGGACCCGGTGCGGCTCGCGGGCGCCCTGCAGCAGCGTGGCGAGGAGGACCGCCTGGACGCCGATGACGACCAGGCACGCGACCAGGGTCCACCGGCGGGCGCGAAGGTGCCCGGCCACGTCACCTCCCTGCTCGTCCGACGCCCGTCATTGTGGCGTGGCGGAGTGGGGCGGTGAATCACCGAATCGGCTGTAACGCCGGGTTACCCGCTCTTCCCACCATGCTGCAACACCGTGGGAGCAGCGGACGACCCGGCGTCACAAGCGAGGTCGCTCACAGGTGGTCGGGCACGATCAGCGCGTCCGGGTCCTGCCGCGGCGGCACGTGGGCCAGCGCCACCTGCACGAGCGCGACCCGGGCCTTGAGCAGCACCGCCCGGCGGATCTTGCCGCCCTCCTCGCCGAGCCGCTCCTCCACCGCCGCGGTGATCTGGGCGTCGGTGAACGCCGGGCGAGTGCCGGGCTCGACGTCGACGTCCGGGAGTGCGACCAGCACCGGCAGCAGCTGGTCGCCGAGCCCGTCGAGGATCTGGAACCGCTGGAACCTCCCGAGCGCCTCCCAGGCCTCGTCGGCGGTGCGGCGTCCCTTGCGGACGTCCTTGTCCTGGGCGGCCAGCACGCTCTTGGCCGCTCCCGTGAGCGCCGCGGTCAGCTCGTGCTCGGTGAATCGCATGGGGCCATGATCCAGTACGGACTCGCAGCGTCGGGATAGTCCGTCACGTTCTGGTTGCCGTCACCGGCTGTCGACGACCAGAACGTGACGGACTATCCCGAACAGTGCGGCGTCAGGCCGCCGCGGCGGCCGCCTGGCGACGGGCCTGCTGCTCCAGCCGGGCCTGGGCGGCGCGGCGCACCTTGGGGCCCTTGGTCGACATCGCCCACAGCAGCTTCGCCTGCTCGGGCAGGTTCTTGACGGTGGTCGTCGCGAGCCAGCCGTTGGGCAGCGACAGTCGGACCACCCGGTGCCAGGCCGAGTAGACCTGCTGCGGCAGCGGCGCGGTGTGGTAGTTGAGGTCGTACTTCTCGAAGAGCGCCTGCACCCGGGGGGCGATCTCGGCGTACCGGTTGCTCGGCAGGTCGGGGAAGAGGTGGTGCTCGATCTGGTGCGAGAGGTTGCCGGTCATGATGTGCATGGCTTTGGAGCCGGAGATGTTGGCCGAGCCGAGCATCTGGCGCAGGTACCACTCGCCGCGGGTCTCGTTGGCCGGGATCGCCTTCTTCTCGAAGGTCTCGACGCCCTCGGGGAAGTGGCCGCACATGATCACCGAGTGCGACCAGATGTTGCGCACCAGGTTGGCGGTGAAGTTCGCCGCGAGCGTCGGCAGGAACGACCCGGTCGGGATCGACAGCGCCGGGTGCACGACGTAGTCCTTGGTGGCCTGCTTGCGGATCTTCTTCAGCGTGTTCTTGAGGTTGCGCTTGAACTCGTCGCTGCGCCTCTCCTTCGGCAGCCGCAGGTTGCGGCCCAGCTCGAGGTCGTACGCCGCGATGCCGTACTCGAAGAAGCACGCGTTGATGAAGTTCCACAGCGGCTGGGCGAGGTACGCCGGGTGCCAGCGCTGGTCCTCGTCGACGCGCATGATGCCGTAGCCGAGGTCGTTGTCCTTGCCGACGATGTTGGTGAAGTTGTGGTGGATCTCGTTGTGCGAGTGCTTCCAGCCGTCCGCGGTCGAGGCGTTGTCCCACTCCCACGTCGTCGAGTGGATCTTCGGGTCACGCATCCAGTCCCACTGACCGTGCATGACGTTGTGGCCGATCTCCATGTTCTCGAGGATCTTGGCGACCGACAGGCCGATCGTGCCGACGATCCAGGCCGGCGGCAGCGACGAGAACAGCAGCACCGCGCGACTCGCCAGCTCGAGCCGGCGCTGCACGTCGACGACCCGGTGGATGTACGCCGCGTCGCTCGCACCGCGTTCGTCGAGGATGTCCTGACGGATCGCGTCGAGCTCGATGCCGATCTGCTCGATGTCCTCGGGGGTGAGGTGGGCCGTCGGGTTCACGGGCTTCTTCGTGATGGCGGTCATGCGACTCCTCGAATCGGGCCGGGGTCAGTGGTCGATCACACACGGCCCGGCGGCCGCGCTGATGCAGGTCTGGATCGGTACGCCGCCGGGCCCGGTCTCGCCGGGTACGGCGGTGGTGAGCGCGCCGTTGCGCAGGTCGCGGACGGCGCCCTCCTTCAGCGGCAGGACGCAGCCCATGCAGATGCCCATCCGGCAGCCGCTGGGCATCAGTACGCCGGCGTTCTCCGCGACGTCGAGGATCGGGGTGGCGCCGTCGGCCTCCAGCGGGGTGCCGCCGGCGAAGGTGACGGTGCCGCCGTCGCCTGCCTCGACCAGCTGCGCGCGGAAGCGCTCGGTGGCAAGGGTCAGCCCGCGCGCGTCGAAGTGCTCCTGGAGCGCGTCGAGCAGGCCGGCCGGACCGCAGGCGTACGCCGTGCGCTCGGCCAGGTCGGGCACCAGCCGGTCGAGGTCGGCCACGTCGAGCAGCCCGTGGGTGTCGGTGTGCAGCTCGACGAGGCGCAGCCACCCGGCCGCGTCGTACTGCCGCAGCTCGCTGCCGAAGATCACCTCGGCCCGCGAGAGCGCGGAGTGCAGCAGCACGATGTCGGTCTGGGGCCGCTCGGCGCGCGAGAAGAGGTTGCGGAGCATGCCGATCACCGGCGTGATGCCCGAGCCGCCGGTGACGAGCAGCAGCTTGGCGGGGATCGGCTGCGGCAGCACGAACTCGCCCTCGGACTGGTGCAGCTGGATCATCTGGCCGGGCCGGGCGCGGCGGACCAGGTAGTTGGAGACCACGCCGCCGGGGATCGCCTTGACGGTGATGCTGATCCGGCGGTCGGCGCGCGGGCCGTGGGTGAGCGAGTAGGTGCGCCACAGGCGGACGCCGTCGACGTCGACGCCCACGCGGACGTACTGTCCCGGCACGTGGCCGGCCCAGTCCCGCCCCGGCTGGAGCAGCACGGTCGCGGACTGGTGGGTCTCGGGGCGGACCTCGACGATGCGGGCCCGCAGGTCGGCGCCGCGGCGCAGCGGGTGGAAGACGTCGAGCACGTCGCCCAGCTCGAGCGGCGTGACCGCGGCCTCGGCGACCCGGCGCAGCCCCTCGCGCAGGGATCGACCACGACGGGACCGGGTCGTTCCGGACGGGAGGGCGATGCTCATGACCACAGTCTGCTGCGCGCGACGCGCAAGATCATGACCGTAGGACGTGAAGATCGGGGTCGGCATTGTTCGCTGGTGATAAAACTGGACCATGGCCACTCCCCGGCGCACGGCCGATCACGGGCTCCGGCTCCCACCCCGGGCCGTCGAGCGGATGCGCGCCGAGCTGGCCGACGTCGCCGAGCACGTCGTCGCCGCGATCATCGACGAGGTGCCCAGCTACACCGACGCGTTCAGCGGGCCGATGGGCGAGACGATCCGCAACGCGGTGCAGCTCGCGCTGGGCGGGTTCCTCTCCCTCGCCAGCGGCCGGCGCGGTGCCGACCTGACCACACCCACCGCGCCCGCGGTCGACGGCGCCTACCAGCTCGGCCGCGGCGAGGCCCGCAGCGGCCGCTCGACCGAGGCGATCCTCGCGGCGTACCGGATCGGCGCCCGCGTCTCCTGGCGCGAGATGTCGACGACCGCGGTGCGCAACGGCCTCGACGGCGAGACGCTGGTCGCCTTCGCGGAGCTGGTCTTCGCCTACATCGACGAGCTCTCCGCCGCGAGCGTCGCCGGCCACAACGACGAGCTCGCCACCACCGGCCGGGTCCGGCAGCGCCGCCTGGAGCGGATCGCCCACCACCTGCTCACCGGCTCCCCGGCCGACACCGTGCTCGCGACGGCCGAGCGCGCGGGTTGGGAGCCGCCGAAGACGCTGACCGCGGTGATCGTGCCCGAGGCCCAGGTGCGCCCGGTGCTCGCCGCCGTCTCCCCGGGCACGATCGCGGCCACCGAGCCGCCCGAGCTCGACGAGGCGGTGCTGCTGCTGGTGCCCGACGCGCACGGGCACCGGCGTGCGGCGCTGCTGCGGACGCTCGGCACCCGCGGCTGCACGGCGGGGCCGCCGAGACCGTGGCTCGAGGTGCGCGCGTCGTACGACCGGGCCCTGCGTGCCCGGGCGGCCGGGCTCGAGCTCGACACCGAGGCACACCTGGTGCCCCTGGTGCTCGACGCCGACCCCTCCGCTCGGGCGGACCTGCGCGCCCAGGTGCTCGCCCCGCTCGCCGCCCTGCGGCCCGGCACGGCCGAGAAGCTCGCCGACACGCTGCGCTCGTGGCTGCTCCACCACGGCCGCCGCGACGAGGTCGCGGCCGACCTGTTCGTGCACCCGCAGACCGTGCGCTACCGGATGGGCCAGCTGCGCGAGCTGTACGGCGACCGGCTCGACGACCCCGCGACCGTCCTGGCGCTCACCGTCGCGCTCGCGTGAGAGCGCAACCCTGACCCGAGGGCGTCGCTAGGCCGACCACTCCGGCCCGGGGTCCTCGCCCACGAGGCCGTCGACGGACTCGCGGATCAGATCGGCGTGGCCGACGTGCCGGCCGTACTCCTCGATCATGTCGTAGACGAGCCGGCGCACGTTGGCGTGCCGGCCCTCGTCGTCCGCGATGTCGGCGTCCCCGCCGAGCCCGACCGCCGCGATCGCCTCGTCGACGAGCGCCTGCCCCTTCGCGACCGACGCGCGGTAGAGCGCCTCGAGCGAGGCGGGGGTGTCGTCGTCCTCGACGCGGAAGTGCCAGTCGGGGTCGTCCCAGTCGGCGTCCTCGAACGGTGCGAACGGGCGCCGGCCGTGCAGCTTCCAGGAGAACGTGATGGCCTCGACGACCGACAGGTGCTTGAGCAGGCCGCCCAGCGTCAGGGTCGAAGTGCCGAGCGTGGCGCGAATGCCGGCGTCGTCGACGCCGCCGCACTTCCACAGCAGGTAGGTGCGCATCCGGTTGAGCGACCCGACGAGGGCCTCGATCTCGGTGCCGGCCAGCGGGGTCTCGGTCCGGAAGACGTTCGGGGAGGTCGTCATGTCCGGCACACTAGGGGCATTCCCGGACGATCTACTTCCCCGACTGCCCGCGCGCTGCGCACGCTCGAGCTGATCCAGGCGCGCCCGGGCATCACGGCCGACCAGCTCGGCGCCGGGCTCGGCGTCACCGGCCGGGCGGCCCGGCGCTACGTCGCGATCCTGCGCGAGGCCGACCTCCCGATCGAGTCGGCGAGCGGGCCGTACGGCGGCTACCGGGTCGGCCGCGGCCTGCGGCTGCCGCCGCTGATGTTCACCGCGGCGGAGGCGACGGGTCTCGTGATGGCCACGCTGGAGGGCCACCCCCGCGCGGCCGACCCGGCCGACGTCGTCGGCGGCGCGCTCGCCAAGATCCTGCGCGTGCTGCCGGAGCGGCCCGCCGTACCGCACCCGCAGTCGGCCGGCGACATCGCACCCCACGAGCACCTCGAGCGCCTGGTCGCGGCGTGCGCGGCGTCGCGCACGCTGATGCTCGACTACCGGATCGGCGAGCGGATCTCGGAGATGGTGGTCGAGCCGTGGGCGGTCGTGCTGCGGCACAGCCACTGGTACCTGCTCTGCTGGTCGCGCAGCCGCGACGCCCAGCGGGTGCTGCGCGTCGACCGGGTCGCCGACGTGTCGGCGCTGCCCGAGACCTTCACTCCTCCCGCGGGCATCGACGCGCTGCGGGTCGTCGAGGAGCACTTCTCGCAGGGCTGGCGGTACGCCGCGGAGGTGCTGGTCGACGCGCCGGTCGAGCAGGTCCGGCGCTGGGTGCCGCGCAGCTTCGCGCTGCTGTCGGCCGAGGGCGACCGCACCCGGATGGTCGCCACCACCGACGACCCGGACTGGTACGCCGCTCGCCTCGCGATGCTCCCGGTGCCGTTCGAGGTGGTGGGCTCGCCGGAGCTGCGCTCGGCGTTGCGGTCGCTCGCCGCCCGGCTGGCGTCAGCCGCCTCGGACTAGTGGTCGTCGCTGGAAGTTCCTCGGGGGTGGCCCGTGCTCGGGGTGCGTGCATCGCAAGGCGCCGGAGCGCGGCTCTACTTGCTCGTCCAGCAAGCGACGGCAACGCCGCGAGGTGCGTGCCCGGGGTGCGGGCCACCCGAAGAACTTCCGGTGACGGCCACTAGGAGCTCGGCGACCAGCTCCGCGCGCAGCTCGTCGTGCTGCGGGCCGACCGCGTGCTCGGGTCCGACCCGCTCCGTCCAGTGGTGCAGCGCGGCCGGCCAGCCGACGATGTCGTCCGGCTCCCAGTGGTAGCGCGGCGTGACGTGGGCGTGCAGGAACGCGTCGGTGTTGCCCTGGATCTCGAGGTTGATCCGCTTGAACTGCGGGTCGCGCCGCGCGCACACCGCCGCCACCGCGCGGCCCAGCACGGCCATGTCGTCGAGGAAGACCAGCTGCCGCTCGGGCGTCAGGTCGGTGAGCTGGTCGACGCCCGGGGTGTCGGTGATCAGCACGCAGTAGCCCGGCAGGTGCTGCACGTCCCCGATCACGGCGAACCCGGCCCGCATCCGTCGGAGCACCATCGGGTTCGTGCCGGCCAGCGCCGTACCCACGCGGTCGCGGCGGAAGTCGTCAGGCACGCCGTCACCCTAGCTTCGCTAGGCCGCGGGGAGCCTCTCGGGCAGAACCGGCACTTCTCGGGTGTTGCATCGGCCGAGAAGTGCCGGGATACCCGGTGCACCGGGTATCCCGACGCCGCCTCAGAGCCCCTGCCAGGCCGGCTTGCCGGCGTACACCTCGCGGTAGTAGTCGAGCCGGGTCAGGCGGGCTGCGGCGGCGGGGTCGAGCAGCACGGTGGCGTGCGGGTGCAGCTGGAGAACCGAGGCGGGGCAGGAGGCGGAGACCGGGCCCTCGACGGCGGCGGCGACCGCGTCGGCCTTGGCCGCGCCGGTGGCGACGAAGAGCAGGTGCCGGGCGCGCAGGATGGTGCCGAGGCCCTGGGTGAGCACGTGCTGGGGGACCTGGTCGACCGACCCGAAGAAGCGGGCGTTGTCCTGCCGGGTCCGCGCGGTGAGGGTCTTCAGGCGGGTGGCGGAGGCGAGGGAGGAGCCGGGCTCGTTGAAGGCGAGGTGACCGTCGCCGCCGATGCCGAGCACCTGCAGGTCGACCCCGCCCGCGGCCTCGATCGCGGCCTCGTAGCGAGGGCCGGCGTCGGAGAGACCGTCGGGCGACGGGTCCGGGCTGCGCACCCGGTCGCGGGCGATGCCGAGGCCGTCGGTGCACTCGCGGAAGATCGTCTCCCGGTAGGTCTCCGGGTGGCCGGCGGGGAGCCCGACGTACTCGTCGAGGGTGAAGCAGCGCACCGCGTCGTACGCCGGGCCGGCGCCGGTCCGGTGGCGGCGGATCAGCTCCTGGTATGTCGGGAGCGGGCTCGACCCGGTCGCCAGGCCGAGCACGGCGTCGGGCCGGCGGCGCACCAGCGCCTCGATCGCGTCGGCGGCGACCGCACCGGCCTCGGCGGCGGAGGAGAGCGGCACGACCTCCATCAGTCGACCTCCAGGCGCAGATCGTCGGTGAGCCGGATCCGCTCCTCGCGCGGCGGCAGCCCGAGCAGGGTGAGCGGGGTCGTGGTGGCGGTGGCGACCGCCTCGTCGAGGGTGCAGCCGGTCTGGGCGACCAGCAGGCGCAGGCAGTCGAGCAGCGACGCGGCGGAGCCGGCGAGCGTGCCGTCGGCGAGCCGTACCGTGCCGCCGGAGACGATCACGTCCTGGTCGCCGAGGCGGGCCGGGCCGTCGGGCAGTCCGAGGGCGGCGGTGGTGTCGGAGACCGACACGAAACGCTCGGAGCCGAGGGCACGCCAGGCGGCGCGCACGAAGTGCGGGTCGAGGTGGTGACCATCGACGATCACCCCGGCGACCAGTCCGTCAGCCCCCAGCGCGACGCCGACCGGGCCGGGCTCGCGGGCCAGCAGCGGTGCCATCGCGTTGCCGAGGTGGGTCACGCACCGGGCGCCGGCCTCCACCGCGGCGACCACGTCGGCGGTCGCGGCCGCGGTGTGGCCGACCGACACGACGACGCCGCGGGCCACCAGCCGCTCGACGACGTCGATCGCCCCCGGCAGCTCGGGGGCGATGGTGACCATCACGACGCCGGCCTCGCGCGACCAGCCGTCGACCAACTCGAGCGAGGGCGCCCGCAGCCAGTGCTCGGGGTGCGCGCCCTTGCGGGCGGGCGCGATCATCGGGCCCTCGAAGTGCAGTCCGAGCGGCTCCGCACCGACCCAGCCCGCGGGCGGCCCGGCGGCGTACGTCGCGAGGGCCTGCTCACGGGCCGCCGGGTCGCTGGTGATGACGGTCGGCACGAACGCGACGACGCCGTACGCCGGCAGCGCCGCCGCCACCTCCCAGAGCCGGTGCGGCTCGGCGGTGAGGTCGATACCGGCGGCGCCGTTGACCTGGATGTCGACGAGACCGGAGACGGTGTTCATCGGCCCTCCTCGTTCCGGGCGGCGGTGAGCAGGCAACCGATCGGACGGCGGAATCGGTTGCTCACGCACCGCTGGCCCGGGCGGCGGCCGGGCGGCGGTGAGCAGGCAACCGATCGGACGGCGGAATCGGTTGCTGACGCACCCCTGCCCAGGGCCGGCCAGCCCGTGACTGAGCTCATCGGCCCTCCTCGTGCCGGGCGGCGGTGAGCAGGCAACCGATCGGACGGCGGAATCGGTTGCTGACGCACCGCTGGCCCGGGCGGCGGCCGGGCGGCGGTGAGCAGGCAACCGATCGGACGGCGGAATCGGTTGCTGACGCACCGCTGCCCGGGGCCGGCCAGCCCGTGACGGAGCTCATCGGCCCAGCAGCGCGGCGCCGACGGCGGCCACGGGATAGTCGGCGGGCACCACCCGGATCCGGCCCGCGAGGTCGAGCGAGGCGAGGAACGGCGAGCTGGCCGCCTGGTCGAGCAGCGCCTGCGCGACCGCCACGCGCAGCGGGTCGCCGAGCTGGGCGACCCCGCCGCCGAGGACGATCGTGGCCGGGTCGACGGCCAGGCTCAGGACCCGCACCGCGCTGGCGACCCCGGCGGCGAACTCGTCGCGCACCTGGATCGCCTTCTCCTCACCGGCCTGCGCGGCCGCGAACAGCGCCTGGGCGGGCGGTACGTCGCCGGAGGGCCAGGCCGCGGCCAGGGCCGATCCGGAGGCGATCGTCTCGAGGCAGCCGCGCTGACCGCAGGAGCACAGCGCGCCGTGCGGATCGACCGGGACGTGCCCGATCTCGCCGGCGGCGCCGTGCACGCCACGGCGGAGCCGGCCGTCGAGGACCAGGCCCGCCGCGAGACCGGTGCCGATGCTCAGGTAGATCAGGTCCTGGTCGCCGCTGAGCGCGGTGGCGCCGAGGCTGGCGGCGTTCACGTCGTTCTCGATCACGGCACGGACGCCGAGGCGCTCGCCGAGCAGGTCGCCGAGCGGCACGAAGTCGCCGTCGAGGCCGAGGTTGACCGCGTGCTTGACCGCACCGTGCTCGACGTCGACGAGGCCGGGGACGCCCACCCCCACCGGCCCGGTGAGCGGGTCGCCGGTGGCCGCCCGCAGCGCGTCGACGACGCGACCGGCCGACTCGACGACGCCGCCCGCGCCGCGCTCGGTGCGCTCACGGACCTCGGCCCGGATCTTCCCGTCGTCGTCGAGCACCACACCGAGGGTCTTGGTCGCCCCGATGTCCAGACCGAGCTTCACCGGTCCCACCCTGCCTCTCGCAACAGCTCGGTCACCGCGGCGGCTCCCGGTCGGGAGTAGCCGCGGGTCAGGATCCTGGGCACCGGGCCGTCGTACGGACCCGGCCACCCCCACTCGATGATGGTCGCAGCGCCCTCGGTCACGATCTCCGGCCGGCGGTGCGCGTCGCGCACCTGGAGGATCACCGGCCGGTCGGTGTCCAGCCGCTCACCCGGCGCGACGGTGGCGTCGGGCGCCAGGCCCCACGGCACCTCGCCGACGGCGATGTTGGCCGGCGTCGCGACGCTGACCACGACCGCGCCGCGCAGGTCGGGCAGCTCGCCCTCGACGGTCAGCGAGCGGCGGGCACCGGCCAGCTGGCGGTCGCCGCAACTGCGCAACTGCGCGGAAACGGCGAGCGCGGGCACGCCAGGCGTGCCATAGCCCCGCAACTGCGCCACCCTGGCGGCCGCGGACCGCAGCCGCTGCTCCGACAGCCGCCCGTCGCGCACGGCCGCCACGATGGCCGCCTGCGTCGCGCGCACCAGGGACGCCGGCTTCTCGGGGCCGATGCAGAGCAGGTCGGCCCCGGCGGCCAGCGACAGCACGGCCGCCTCCGGGATGCCGCGGCCGGCCGACGCGCCGGCCATGTCGAGGGCGTCGCTGACGATGACGCCGTCGTACCCGAGCTCGTCGCGCAGCAGGCCGAGCACCGGGGCGCTGAGGGTGCCGGGCAGGTCCGGGTCGAGGGCGGGGACCACGATGTGGGAGGTCATCACCGACGCGATGCCGGCTTCGATCGAGGCCGCGAACGGCACCAGCTCGCGGGTGCGGAGGGTGTCGAGGCCGACCTCGATGGTGGGCAGCTCGAGGTGGCTGTCCTGGGCGGTGTCTCCGTGGCCCGGGAAGTGCTTGGCGCACGCCGCGACCCCGGCCTCCTGCAGGCCGGCCACCCAGGCCGCGACGTGGGCCGCGACGGCCCGCGGGTCGGTGCCGAAGCTGCGGGTGCCGATCACCGGGTTGTCCGGGTCGGTGTTGACGTCGGCGACCGGACCGAGGTCGAGGTTGATCCCGACCGCGGTCAGCGACGCACCGACCGCGCGGCCGGTGTCGCGGGTCAGGTCGAGGTCGTCGACCGCCCCGAGCGCGGCGGCACCGAGCACCGGGCTGCCGACGAGGGCGTGCAGGCGGGTCACGTCGCCGCCCTCCTCGTCGACGGCGATCACCGCGTGCGGGTTGGCCGCCCGGATCGCGGCACTCAGCGCCGCGACGGCGTCCGGGCCGTCGGCGGTGTTGCTGCCGAAGTAGCAGATCCCACCCAGGCCGGCGGCCAGCAGGTCGGCGTACTCCCCCGGCAGCGTGGTGCCGGCGAAGGCCGGCAGCTGCACGGCCAGCGCCTGGGTCTCGAGCGAGGAGCTCATCCCTTGACCGCGCCGGAGGTGAGGCCGGCGACCATCCGGCCCTGGACGACGAGGAAGAACACGATCACGGGCACCGCGATCAGCGTGGAGCCGGCCATGATGCCGCCCCAGTCGGTGCCGCGATTGACGTCGGTGAACGTCGAGAGCCACAGCGGCAGCGTGCGCTGGTCCTCGCGGGTCATCACCACGAGGGCGAGGGTGAACTCGTTCCAGGCCTGGATGAAGCCGAAGACGCCGGTCGCCACCAGGCCGGGCGCGAGCAGCGGGAAGGTGATCCGGAAGAACGCCTGGGTGCGGGAGCAGCCGTCCATCATCGCGGCCTCCTCCAGCTCGTACGGCACGCCGGTCACGAAGCCGCGCAGGGTCCAGATGGTGAAGGGCAGCACCAGCGACACATAGACCAGCGACAGGCCGATGACCGTGTTGAGCAGGTCCATGGCCTCCAGCATCTTGTACTGGGAGATGAACAGGCCCTCGACCGGGATCATCTGGATCACCAGCAGGGTGACGATGAACGACATCCGGCCCCGGAACCGGAACCGGGAGACCGCCACGGCCGCGACGAACGCGAACGCGAGCGCCACCACGATCGTCAGCACCGTCACCATCAGGCTGATCTTCAGCGCGTTGAGGAACTGGTCGGTCTCGAAGACCGTGCGGTAGTTGTCGAGGTTGCCGCCGAAGGGCACCCAGGTCGGGACCGGGTTGCGGATCTCGTTGCGGTTCAGGAAGGAGCTGTTCACCATCCAGTAGACCGGGAAGATCGCGACCAGGAAGGCGACGACGCCGACGACGTTGGCGCCGATCCGCAGCGAACGGCGAGGGGTGCGCGACATCAGTCTTCACTCTCCTGCTTGAGCATGGCGCGGACGTACGGCGCGGTCAGGATCACGGTGAGCAGCAGCATGAAGATGGCGACCGCCGCCGCCATGCCGAACTTCCCGCCGCCGATCCCGAGCCGGTAGATGTAGGTGCCCAGCAGGTTGGTGTCGCGGGTCGAGCCGCCGGCCTGCTGGAGGATGAAGATCTGGGTGAAGACGCGCAGGTCCCAGATGACCTGGAGCAGCCCGACGACCAGCAGCACCGGGCGGATCGCGGGGAGTACGACGTGCCGCAGCCGCTGCAGCGGGCTGGCGCCGTCGATCTCCGCGGCCTCGACCAGGTCCTCCGAGACCTGGGTCAGCGCGGCGTACACGGTGAAGGCGACGAACGGCACGCTCATCCACACCACGATCACGGTGGCGACGAAGAAGAAGGAGAGCGGCTCGAGCAGCCACGGGTGGCCCTGGAAGTCGAGGCCGAGCTTGGTGAGCAGGTAGTTGACGATGCCGTACTGGGTGTCGAAGAGCCACTGCCAGACGGTCAGGGAGGCCACGACCGGCATCGCCCACGCGAGCAGCAGCCCGGTCTGCAGCAGCACCCGCACCCACGAGGTCATGTGCCGCATCAGCAGGGCGAGGCCGACGCCGATCGCCATGGTGACCGCCGCGTTGACGAGGCAGAAGACCAGCGAGCGCAGGGTGACCCGCCACAGGTAGGGGTCGGTGACCAGCTCGCGGTAGTTCCCGAGCCCGACCCACTCGGGCGGCCGGCCGAACTGCTGGGCCAGGCCGAAGTCCTGGAACGACAGCACCACCTGGCGCACCAGCGGGTAGCCGAGCGCCACGGCGAGCGCCACCGTCGCCGGGATCAGCAGCGCGTACGGCAACGGCGTACGACGTGCGCGCGGTGCGCTCCCGTTCATCCGGCCTCCTCCTCTCATCATCGCGGGCCCGACGGGTCGGGTCCGGGCATGGCGCGGCCGGGGCGGCGGATCCACCGCCCCGGCCGTCCGTTGGGTCTGGCTCGCTGCCGGCCCGGTCCGCCGGACCGGCAGCGGTGCGTCAGCCGTTGATCTGCGAGTTCATCTGCTCGTCGGCCTTCTGGGCCAGCTCGGTCACGTCGCCGCCCTGGGCGATCGCGCTGAACAGGTCCTCCAGGACCCGCGAGCCCTCGACGTTCGCCCAGCCGGGGGCGGCCGGGGTCAGCTTGGCGTTGGACGCCGCGGCGATGGTGGCCTGCGCGAACTCGTCGTCACCGAGCAGCGGCGCCAGCGAGGTCTTGGCCGGCGTCAGCCCGGCCTTGGCCATGATCGTCTGGTAGTCGTCGCTGAGCATCAGCGCGACGGCCTTCTGGGCCAGCTCCTGGTTGGCCGACTTGGCCGAGATCGCGATGTCGGACCCGCCGAGCAGCACCGGAGCGGGCTCGCCGTCGCTGCCGGGCATGGCGAAGACGCCGATCTGCTTGCCGAGGGTGTCGGGGCAGCCGGACTTCGGGTCGTTGATCAGGCCGGTCACCCAGCCCGGGGTCGACATCATGCCGACCTCACCGGCGCACCACGGCGTCCACGGGTCGGCCTCGTTGCCGTCCTTGGGGGCGCCGGACGCCTCGGTGAAGAGCTTCTGGGCGGTCTCGAGACCGGCGATCGACTCGGGGGACTCCAGGGAGCCGCTCCACTCGCCGCCGTCGTCGGTGGCCAGGTCACCGCCGGCGTCCCAGATGAACGTCGCGCCGTTGCGCCAGTCCTGGCCGGGGAACCAGAAGCCGGAGAAGTTGGCCGGCTTGGGGTTCGCCTTCTTCAGGGCGATCGCCGCGTCGACGAACTCGTCCATGGTGGTCGGCACGTCGATGCCGGCCTTCTGGAGGAGGTCCTTGCGGTAGAAGATGTACTTCGAGCCGGCGTAGTACGGCACGGCGTACGTCTTGCCGTCGACCGTGGCGCCGTCGACGAAGCCCTGGAGCAGGTCGTCGCCGCCGAGGTCGTCGAGCTGGTCGGTGAGGTCGGAGAACGCACCGGCGGAGGTGAACGTCGGGGCCTGGGTGTTGCCGATCTCGACGACGTCCGGGGTCTCCGAGGCGCTGGAGAGCGAGGTCGTGAGCTTCTCGACGAGGCCGTCCCACTCCTGCTGCTCGATGGTCAGCGTGGAGCCGGGGTTCTGGTTCTCGAAGGTCTTCTTCAGCCAGTCGCGCGCGTCCTGCGGCGTGTCGGTGCCGTTGAGCCAGACGCGGATGTCCGCCGTCGTGGGCCCACCGTCGCTGGACGAGCCGCCGTCCGAGTCGTCGCTGCCACAGGCAGCCAGGGTCGCCGTGGCCAGCGTGGCCATCGCTGCGACCGCGAGGGTCTTCTTGATCCGCACCGCAGTGTTCCTCTCTTGCGTTACCCGAAGTGATGAATCAGTGGTGATCCAGTGGTGGGTGATCCAGTGGTGGTGGTCCAGGGACGGCGCCGAGCCGGGTCCTGGGGTGCCGGTCCGCCGGGATGACGGCCGTGTCTGTGGGGGCGCTCATGAGACGCCCAGCTGTCCGGCGAGCACGAGGACGGCGGCGCCCACGAGCACCACGTCCTCGCCCAGCTCGGAGGTGCGCACGACGAGGCCCGCGGAGCTGACCGGCATGGTCCGCTCGCGGATGCTGCGGTCGGCGGCCTCGCGCAGCGGCCCGTCGAGGAGCTCCTGCGGGCCGCTCAGCACGAGCTCGTGGAGGTTGAGGGTGCCGACCACCGGCGCGAGGGCCGCGCCGAGCTGCTCGCCCACCCGGGTCAGCACCTCGACGGGGTCGTGACCGGCGAGGCGCCTGCGCAGGTGGGGCACGGCGAGGATGGTCTCCAGGCAGCCGCTGCGGCCGCAGGCGCAGCGATCGCCGGAGGGGTCGACGACGACGTGCCCGATCTCGCCCGCGGCGCCGAGGTGGCCGTGGAGCAGGGAGCCCTCGAGGATCAGCCCGGCACCCACACCGGTGCCGACCCGGAGCACCATCAGCCCGCCGTCGCCCGAGGCGCCGAAGGTGTGCTCGCCGAGCACGGCGGTGTTGGCGTCGTTCGCGACGAAGACCGGCAGGCCGAGGGCATCGGCGAGGCTGGCCGCGAGCGGGGTGTCGGTCCAGGCCAGGTTGGGCGCGTCGATCACGGTGCCGGCGGCGTCGACGACGCCGGGGCTGCCGACGCCGACGCCGAGCACAGGCCGGTCGGTCATCGCGATCAGCTCGGTGGCGAGGCGGTGCACCAGCGCCACGGCGGCAGCGCCCACGGCGCCGTCGAGCGGAAGCTCGTGGCGGGCCCGGACCGTGCCCGCGAGGTTGACGACCGCGCCCGTCATCCGGTCGGTGGCCGAGAGGTCGATGCCGACGACGTGGGTGGAGTCGGCGTTCAGCCCGACCAGCGTCGGCGGCTTGCCGACCCGGCTCTGGGCCGGCGCCCCGAGCTCCTCGACCAGCCCGCCGGAGACCAGCTCGCCGACCAGGTCGGAGACCGTGACCCGGGTCAGCCCGGTGGTCCGGGCCAGGTCGGCGCGGCTCGCCGGCCCCTCGCGGAACAGCTGCTGGAGCAGCAGCGAGCGGTGGTGCCGGCGAGTGTCCTCCTGGAGGAGCTTGCCGCGGGGCCGGAGGGGTCGGCCGACCGGTGAGGTCTGGGTCACGTTTGTTAGTTCAGCGCACTTACATATTCGTCGTCAAGGGTTTGCCCCGAATTTCGTCGGCGGCCTTGGTGCAGGGATACCCGGTCCACCGGGTATCCCTGCACTTCTGGGGCGTTGCAGCGGCCGAGACCCGCAGGGATGCCCCGAACCGTCAGGCCGAGGCCCGGACGGCGGCCCGGGCTCCGGCCAGGGCGGCGACCACCGCGAGCCCCAGGCAGGTGGCGACGATCGCGACGAGGGGCAGCCACGGCACGGTCATCGGCACGTCCGGTACGTCGCGGGTCGTCGCGTAGCGGATCAGCCAGGCCACGAAGCCGGTCACCAATGCCCCGAGCAGCAGGGCGGCCGCGCCGACGAGCCCGGCCTCCCAGATCACCATCCGGCGCAGCTGGTCGCCGGTCGCGCCGAGCAGGCCGACCGTGCGCAGCTGGCGGCGGCGCTGGGAGACGCCCACCAGCACGGCGTTGACGATCGCGATGGCGGCGTAGAGGCCGGCCGGCCCGAGCAGCACCCACAGCCCGACCTGGTTGCCGGCCCGGGTCTGCGCGTCGACCTGGTCGATCCACGCGTCGGCGCCGAGCACGATCGCGCCGGTGCCGGCGAGCACGGCGTCGAGGTCGGCGCTACCGGGGTCGACGAAGACCACGTCGGGCACCACCCGGCCGGCCTTCGCGCCACCGAGCGCGGGCGGCACGAGCACCTCGGCGTACAGGTCCGGGGCGTCCCCGACCACGGCGGCCACCCGCGGCCGGACCGGCTCGCCGTCGACCCGGATCCGGATCGGGTCGCCGATGCCGACGCCGGCGTCCATCGCGTAGGTCTCGGTCACCGCGACCCGGTCGTCGCCGAGGTCGTCGAGGCTGCCGCGGACGGCGGCGAGGCCGCGCGACCTCTCGGCGAGGCGGACGTCGATCACCTCGTGCTCGCCCACCACGATCCGCGGGTCGGCCAGCACCACGTCGGGATCGGCCACCAGCCGACTCACGACCGCGCGGTCGCCGCCGGTCTCGACCACGACCGGCACGTGCAGCTGGACACGGTCCAGCGCGGTGGTCCAGTCGGCGGTGAAGCTCAGCGTCACGATCATCGAGCCCGCGATCGCCGAGATCGCCAGGATCGGCGCGGCCAGCGCCGCCGGCGTCCGGGCACCGGTGCGGACGTGGTCGCCCGCCAGCCGCGCGGCGATGTCGCGGCGTGCGAACGGCCGGGCCAGCAGCCCGGACAGCCAGGGGAACAGCAGCCGGCCGAAGCAGACCAGGCCGATCACCACCACCTCGGGCAGCAGGATCCCGGTGACCAGGGCGAAGAGCGGGCTGATCTCGTCGGCCACGAAGAAGACCGCGACCGGTCCGACCAGGCAGACCGTGCCGACGACGATCTGCACCACGCTGGGCCGACGACGCTCGAGCCCCGCCTCGCGGAACGCCGCCACGGGCGCGACCCGCGCGGCCCGCTTCGAGGCCCGCCACGAGCCGAGCAGCGCGACGCCCGCACCGCAGCCGGCCGCCACCGACCAGGCGATCCACGGCGCCGGCATGGTCAGGTCGACCGCGAGCAGCCCCTGCGCCTCGAGCAGGGCGACGAACACCGGCGTCACGACGGTCGCCAGCAGCGACCCGGCGACGGTGGCCAGCACGGCGACCACCGCCGACTCCCCCAGCACCATCGTGCGGACCTGGCGCGGCGTCGCGCCGACCAGCCGGAGCAGGCCGAGCTCGCGCTGGCGCGCGGCGACCACGAACCCGAAGGTGCTCGCGACGACGAACATCGCCATGAAGAGCGCGACCCCCGACATCACCCCGATCATCGACGCGAGGTCGTCGAGCTGGGCGCGCTCCGCCGCGGTCACGCCGGGCCGGCGCGAGCTGACGTCGACGGCGCCGGCGAGGCTCACGGCCATCGCGATCAGCACGACACCGCAGGTCAGGGCGACGAACGCGCCGACGTACGGCGGCCACGACTGCCGGACCGTCTGCCGGCTCAGCCCGAGCATCACGGGCCGGGCGGTCATCGCTCGAGCTCGCTCATCGCGGCGGCGATCTGGTTGGCGTCGGCCCGGTCCAGGCGGCCGACGACCTGCCCGTCGGCGAGGAACAGCGTGCCGTGCGCGTACGACGCGGCCAGCGGGTCGTGGGTCACCATCACCACGGTCTGGCCCTGCTCGTCGGAGAGCGAGCGCAGCAGCTGGAGCACCTGGCGGCCGGAGGCGCGGTCCAGCGCACCGGTCGGCTCGTCGGCGAAGAGCACCTCGGGCTGCAGGTGCAGCGCCCGCGCGATCGCGACGCGCTGCTGCTGTCCCCCGGACAGCTCCGCGGGCCGCCGGCGCGCCTGCTCGGCGAGCCCGACCTGGCCGAGCGCGTGGCGCACCGCGTCGCGGTCGACCCGGCGCCCGGCGAGCCGGGCGGGGAGGGCGACGTTGTCGGCGGCGCTGAGCGCGTCGAGCAGGTTGTAGGACTGGAAGACGAACGCCATCGACGTACGTCGCATCCGGGTCAGCGCGGTCTGGCTCATCGGGCCGAGCGGCTTGCCGCCGATGCGGACGTCGCCGCGGGTGGGCCGGTCCAGCCCGGCCGCCACCTGCAGCAGCGTCGACTTGCCGGAGCCCGACGGCCCCATCACCGCGGTGAACGTGCCGCGCTCGAAGGCGTGGGTGACCCCACGGAGCGCGTGCACCTCCCCCGCTCGCGATCGGTAGGTGCGGGTGACGCCGTCGAGCAGGACGGCCGGGAACGTGGTCATGGCCCCATCCCAGCCGCGTTCGCCGTCCGGATCCCTGGCCTGCGCGCGACACCCGGGGTAGCGCGTGCGCTACCCCCACGCGAGGCGTCGAGCCCTAGGGTCGGGGCATGACCCGGACGCCGGACGCGTGGACCGCCCTGCGCGCGGATCCGTGGCGCTACCTGGGATCACGCTGGCCGTGGGGTGCGCTGGCGTACGTCGTCAGCACGATCCCGATCGGCATCGCGGTGCTCGTCGTCCTGGCGACCACCCTGGTCGTCGGTGCGGTCACGGCCGTCCTGGTCGTCGGACTGGTCGTGCTGGCCGGAATCCCCGTGCTGGCGGGGCTCCTGGGCGTCGTCGAGCGTGCCCGGCTGCGGCTCGTGCAGGCCGCGCCGCCGTCCGGCATGTCGTGGAGCGAGCGGCTCCGGGCCGGTCGCGGGCTCGCGGTGTCGTGGCCCGAGGTGGGCTACGCGTTCCTGGTCTCGGTCGTGCTCTGGCCGATCGACTTCGTGGTGGCGCTGGTCGCGATCACGGTCCCGGTCGTGCTGCTGCTGGCGCCGTGGCTCTCGCGCGTCGACCGGATGGAGGTGCTCGGCTGGTCGGTCGACAGCACCGCCGAGTCGTGGCTCGCGGTCGCCGTCGGGCTCGTGGCGCTCGCGGTCTCGGCGTACGTCGTGGGCCTGCTCGCGGTCGCCCAGGCCGCCCTGGCCCGGCTGCTGCTCGAGCCGCGGGACGCCGAGCTGGTCCGCGCGGTGGCCGAGCTGCGCCGGTCGCGGGTCGACCTGGTCGACGCGTTCGAGACCGAGCGGCGGCGCATCGAGCGCGACCTGCACGACGGCGTGCAGCAGCGGCTCGTGGCGCTGACGATGACGCTGGGCAGCGCTGAGCTCGACGTGCCCGACGGTCCCGGACTCACGCTGGTCCGGCAGGCGCACCGGCAGGCCGAGGAGGCGCTCGAGGAGCTGCGGGCGACGGTGCGCGGCATCCACCCGCGGGTGCTCGCCGACCACGGGCTCGCCGCCGCCGTGCACGAGATCGCCGACCGATCGCCGGTGCCGGTGTCGGTCGAGATCCGGCTCGACGAGCGACTGCCCGAGCCGGTCGAGACCGCGGCGTACTTCGTCGTCAGCGAGGCCCTCACCAACGTGGTCCGCCACTCCGGCGCGCGGCGCGCGCAGGTGCACGGCTGGCGCCAGGCCGAGACGTTCGTGCTGACGGTGGTCGACGACGGACGCGGTGGCGCGGTCCTCGACCGCGGCACCGGGAGCGGGCTGGCCGGGCTCGCCGTGCGCCTCGACGCGCTCGGCGGCGAGCTGCGCGTGACCAGCCCGGCCGGTGGCCCGACCGAGGTGCGGATGGCGGCACCGTGCGCCGCCTGAGGATCGTGCTCGCCGAGGACTCGGCGCTGCTGCGCGAGGGCCTGGTCGGGATCCTCGAGCGCGCCGGGCACGAGGTGGTCGCGGCGGTGGCGGACGCCGACGCCCTGCTGGTGTACGTCGCGCGGGAGCTGCCCGACGTCGTCGTCACCGACATCCGGATGCCGCCCACCCACACCGACGAGGGCCTGCGCGCGGCCGCGCGGATCCGTGCGGAGCACCCCGAGATCGCGGTCATGGTGCTCTCGGCGTACGTCGCGGAGGCCTACGTGCCCGAGCTCCTCGAGGCCGCGCCCGACACGGCCACCAGCGGTGTCGGCTACCTGCTCAAGGACCGGGTCGGCCACGTCCGGGAGTTCCTGGACAGCCTCGACCGGGTCGCCGGCGGCGAGACCGTCGTCGACCCGCAGGTGGTGCGCCAGCTGCTCGGCCGGCGCCGCGACGACGGGCCGCTGGCCACCCTGACGGCGCGCGAGCGCGAGGTGCTGGCGCTGATGGCCGAGGGCCGCACCAACGGCTCGATCGCCGAGGAGCTGGTTGTCAGCGAGGCCGCGGTGCGCAAGCACGTGGGCGGCATCTTCGCCAAACTGCGCCTCGACCCGGCCTCCGACCGCCGGGTCTCGGCGGTGCTGGCCTACCTGCGCGGCGCCTGAAGGCGCCTGACGGCGCTCAGGGTGCCAGCGACGCCTCGTCGGGCGGGGCGACCGTGAGCACCGCGTCCTCGATGAGCGGGTTGCGCTCGATGTCGGCCTCCACCGCGCGCAGCCGGATCGCGAGGTGGTCCTCGGTGTCGTCGCCGACCAGGTCGACCGCGGCGACCACGAAGAGCCGCTGCGGTCCGACGTACTCCAGGTGCAGGTAGGTGAGGCGTTCGATCTGGGGATGCTCCAGCAGCCGGGCGATCACGCGCGACCGGGTGTCAGCGGTCGGAGCCTCGCCGAGCAGGTAGTCCATGTTGCGCCGGATCAGGAAGACCGCGACGAAGCCGAGCAGCACGCCGATCGCGATCGACCCGAGCGCGTCGTACGCCGGGTTGCCGGTCACCTGGTGCAGGCCGATGCCGACCGCGGCCACGAGGATGCCGATCAGCGCGGAGAAGTCCTCGAAGAAGACCGCGCGCAGCGTCGGGTTCGACGTGCGCGCGACGTACCGGAGCGGGTGGGTGCCGAAGCGCCGGGACGCCCCGTGCACCTGGCGGCTGGCCTGGACGAACGACGTGCCCTCGAGCAGGAACGCAATGCCGATCACCACGTAGTTGACCGTGAAGCTCGCCTCGCCGTCGGACCCGGACCGCAGGGCGGTGAGGCCGTGCCAGACCGACACCACCGCCCCGGCGGTGAAGAGACCGAAGGCCGCGATCATCGACCAGGCGTACGTCGCGCGGCCGTACCCGCGCGGATGCTCCTCGTCGCGGGGCCGGCTGCCGCTGCGCTCGGCGATCAGCAGGAAGATCTCGTTGCCGGTGTCGGCCCACGAGTGCGCGGCCTCCGCGACCATCGCCGCCGACCCCGTGAGCGCGGCCGCGGCCGACTTGGCCACCGCGAGCAGCCCGTTGGCGGCCAGCGCCACCAGCACGGTGAGGAGGGACTCGCTGCCGGTCGGCTCCTCGGGTACGTCGGTGGCCGCCATGCTCCCTTCGTACCCGACCTCGTGCCCGTCGACCAGTGGCTCGCACCCGCCCGGCTACGGTCGAAGCCATGCGTTCCCCCGCCGCCGCGCTGCTGCTCGCGCTGGCGGTGCTCGCGGGCTGCAGCAACGCCGGGGACGGCCCGGCGCCGCTCCCGGCCCGGGCCACCGGCGACCCGACGGCCTCGCCGGCGAGGTACGACCGGTACGTCGCGCTCGGCGACTCCTACACGGCGGCGCCGCTCGTGGCGCCGACCGACACCGGCACGATCTGCCTGCGCTCGGGAGTCAACTACCCGGCGCTGGTCGCCGAGGCGCTGCCGGGCACGGCGCTGACCGATGTCAGCTGCAGCGGCGCGTCGACCGCGAACGTCCGGGCCGCCCAGCGCGGCATGACCGGGTCGGTGCCGCCGCAGCTGGACGCGGTGCGGCCGCGCACGGACCTGGTCACGATCGGCCTCGGCGGCAACGACGGGAGCCTCTTCGCCACCCTGTTGGGCGGCTGCACCCGGCTCGCGGCCGACGACCCGGCCGGCGGACCGTGCGCCGCTCGCTTCGCCGGCGAGCTCGAGCCGACGCTGACCACGATCCGCGACCGCCTGGTCGGGGTCGTCGACGACGTCCGGGAGCGCGCCCCCGAGGCCCGGGTGCTCCTGGTCGGCTACCCGCAGATCGTGCCGGCCTCCGGCACCTGTCCCGACCTGCCGCTGGCCGCGGGCGACTACGCGTTCGCCCGCGACGTCAACCATCGACTGACCGAGGCGGTCCGCGCCGCCGCCGAGACGGCCGACGCGGAGTACGTCGACGTCTGGGCGGCCACCGAGGGCCATGACATCTGCGCCGCCGAACCGTGGATCAACGGGCGGGTCACCTCAGCCGACCGGGCCCTCGCCTACCACCCGCTCGCGGCCGAGCAGCTGGCCGTTGCCGACCTGGTGCTGGAGGCGATCCGCTAGCGGTCGTCGTGGACGACGTGCCCGGCGACGACCGTGGTCGCGACCGGCATCGCCCGCAGCGCCGCCCCGAGCTCGGCGGTGTCGGCGGGGTCGAGGTCGCGCAGGAGGGGGTCGCGGTCGAGCAGCACCAGGTCGCCCCGCGACCCGACGCCGACGGTCGGCCGGCCGTCGACCGACGCGGCGAGCGCCTCGCGCACGGTCAGCGCCTGCTCGCCGTGCCACGGCCCGCGCTCGTCGGCGCTGCGGTGTACCGCGGACGCCATCGCGAGCCACGGATCCAGCGGCGAGACCGGCGCGTCCGAGCCGAGCGCGAGCTCCACGCCGTCGTCGACCATCCACCGGAACGCGAAGCAGCGCTCCGACCGCGCGCCCCAGATCCGGTCGGTCACGTCGCGGTCGTCGAGGAGGTGGGCCGGCTGCACGCTGGCCCGGACGCCGAGCTCGGCCATCCGGCGTACGTCGTCGCGTCGGCACAGCTGCGCGTGCTCGATCGCGCCACGGGCACCGGTCTCGGCGTACGCCGCCAGCGCCTCGCGAACCGCCGCGTCGCCGATCGCGTGGGTGGCGATCTCGAGGCCGCCGGCGTGCGCGCGGGCCAGCTGCTCGCGGAGCTCGGCGCCCGAGAGGTTGGGCTGGCCGGAGGGGTACTCGAGCCGGTGCGCGTCGCCGTACGGCTCGCAGCACCACGCGGTGCGGGTGTTGAGCGAGCCGTCGCTGATGATCTTGAGCGGGCCCATCGTCAGGCGCGGGTCGGCGGAGAGCGGGTCGCCGGTGCGCAGGCCGGCGGCGATCACGTCGTCGAGGGTGTCGGCGTACGTCGCCCAGCGGATCCGCAGCCGGTCGCAGCCCTGTCCCCAGCGCTCGGCCCACTCCTCGCGGCTCGCCCCGAACTCGAAGTCGACCAGGCCCGCGACGCCCCGCGCCGCCGCGGCGTCGAGCGTGCGTCGGTAGGCCTCGGGCGAGGTGCCGTCGCTGCCGACGAGCGTGGCGAGGCGGGGGTAGACCGCGAACCACTCGGTCTCGCGCACCACCGAGTCGCGCACCGGCATCGCGAGGTGCATCAGCGCCGTGGTGTTCAGCCACGCGTGGTGGCCGTCGCCGCTGATCAGCACGACCGGCGTGTCGCCGGACACCGCGTCGAGCTCGGAGACCGTGACCTCACGGTCCCAGCCGGCGGAGCGGTGGCCCCAGCCGACGACGGGCAGGCCGGGGTGCTGGGCGATCCAGTCCGCGACCGCGAGGGTGGCGTCCTCCGGCGAGCGCGCCCCGGCGAGGTCGAGCCGCTGCGACGCGAGCGTCCACTGCGCGAGGTGGGTGTGCTGGTCCCACAGGCCCGGGATGATCCACCGCCCCGCGGCGTCGATCTCGTCGACGTCCCGCGGACGATCCAGGTCCGGGCCGACCCCGGCCACGGTGCCGCGCTCGATCAGGACGTCGACGGGCGCATCGGCGGCGTGCTCCCCGGATCCGATCGGGACCAGGCGGGCGTTGCGGATGAGGATGCTCGACACGGTCCGACGCTAACGGGCCCGGGCCAGTCGCCGACGGGCGAGGTTCTCGTGGGCCATCCGGCGAAGCGAGATGAGGATCGGCTCGTTGACCAGGGTGCCGATCACGGCGTACGTCGTGGCGTCCTCGGCGTCGCGGCGGGGGGTGGTCGCCAGGTCGCGGCGCGCGACGTCGGCGGCCGCCGCGGCGTAGACGTCGAGCGTCTCGTCGGACATCGGCTGACCGGCCGCGGCCGCGGTGTCGAGGGCCGCGGCCAGGGCCGTCGCGTGGCTGGCACCCGGGTCCGTGTGCCAGCGCCGGCGGCGCACGAGCCGGGAGACCCGCTCGCGGGCCGCGTCGCTCGGCTCCGTCGCGGGGGGCGACGAGAGCTCCATGTGGGCGACGCCGATCCGCGCCATCAGGTCGCTCCGGTCGTCGTCCACCGCCCCGAGCACCTCCCGCACCCGGTCGAGCCCCAGCCCCGCGATGTCGATCAAGGCGCGGATCAGCCGCAGCCGTCGCACGTGCGACTCGTCGTACACCGCACGGGTCGCGCCCTGCGCCTCGCCGTGAGGGAGCAGCCCTTCCCGCAGGTAGTACTTGACGGTCGCGACCGGCACACCGCTGCGCTGCGACAGCTCGGAGATCCACACGGGACGATCTTGACATTGGATAGCGTTCTATCCAACACTTTTGGAGAGTTGACTATCTAAGGAGTTCGAGATGATGCTCTCCGACGAGAGCCGGATCCTTGCCGGGATCCTGCTGCTGAGCCTGGTCACCGTCGAGTCCGGCGGGGTCTACCTGCTGCAGATCGTGCGCGGGAAGGCCGGGGTCACGCCGTTCCAGGAGAAGTTCGCCCGCGCCGGCCACGCCCACGCCGGCGTGCTGCTGATCGTGGCGCTGCTGTGCCAGCTGTACGCCGACGCCGCGGACCTCAGCGGCCTCCTCGACTGGCTCGCGCGCACCGGCGCCGCCATCGCCGCCCTGCTGATGCCGGGCGGGTTCTTCCTCTCCTCGATGGGCGCCGGCCGGCACCATCCGAACCGCCTGGTCGTGATGATCCCGGCCGGAGCCGTGGTGCTGGCCGCCGGGCTCGTGAGCCTCGGAGTCGGCCTGCTGGTCGGTTGACCGTCAGGCCGCGTTCAGCTCCTCGGCGACCTCCGCCTCGCCCGGCGCCGCCATCGGCTTCGGCCGCAGGAAGGCACCGCCGACGAACGCGGCCAGCGCGGCAGCCACGGCACCGGCGGCGAACGCGATCTGGAAGCCGCCGTTGAGGGCCTCCAGCGGCGCGGCGCCGCTCGCGGTCAGGGACTCGGTGCGGGCGGTCGACAGGCTGACCAGGACCGCGAGGCCCAGCGCGCCGCCCATCATGAACGACGTGTTCACGACGCCGGAGGCGAGCCCGGACTCGTGCGGCTCGACGTCGCCCATGGCGGCCAGCAGCACCGGATTGAAGGCGATGCCGGCACCGGCGCCCAGCAGCAGCATCGAGGGCAGCACGTCGACCACGAAGCTGCCACCGACGGGGGCCCGGGAGAACAACGCCAGGCTGACCGCGGCCAGGCCGAGGCCGACCACCAGCGGCGGGCGGATGCCGAACCGCATCACGAGCCGGTCGGAGACCCGCAGTGAGCAGAAGGCCATCACCGCACTGGTGGGCAGGAAGGCGAGGCCGACCTCGAGCGCGCCGTACCCCAGCACCTGCTGGAGGTAGAGCGCGGCCAGGAAGAACCAGGCGAACATGGCCGCGGCCCACAGCACGCCCACCACCTGCGAGACGGCCACGTTGCGCAGCCGGAAGAGGCGCAGCGGCACCAGCGGCTCGGCGGTCCGCGACTCCCACGCGACGAACGCGGCGAGCAGCGCGGCGCTCGCGACCAGCAGGCCCCACCGGCTGTCGACGATGGCGTAGACCGACGTCATCAGCGCCCCGGTCACGAGCACGGCACCGAGCAGGTCGATGCGGCCGCGCCGCGCCACGGCCTCGTCGGCCGGCAGCACCCGTCGGGCGGCGACCCAGACGGCGACGCCGATCGGCACGTTCACCAGGAAGATCCAGTGCCACGAGAAGAGCCCGGTGAGCACGCCACCGAGCAGGACGCCGACGGCGCCGCCGCCCGACATCACGAACCCGAAGACGCCCATCGCCCGCGCCCGCTCCGCCGGGTCGGCGAAGAGGCCGACGATCAGCGAGAGCGCGACCGCCGAGACCGCCGCGCCGCCGAGCCCCTGGACCGCCCGGCCGACGACGAGCAGGCCGGCCGACGGGGCGAGCCCGCAGGCGACGGACGCGACCGTGAACGACACGACCCCGCCCAGGAACACCCGCCGGTTGCCGAGCAGGTCGCCGAGGCGACCCGACAGCAGCAGGAAGCCGCCGAAGGTGAGCAGGTAGGCGTTCACCACCCACGCCAGCGCGGACTGCGAGAACCCGAGGTCCTCCTGGATCGAGGGCAGGGCGACGTTCACGATGCTGGAGTCGAGCACGATCATGAGGTCACCGAGGCACAGCACGTACAGCGCCAGCCAGCGGCTCCGGGTGGTCAGGTCGGTCATCGTCGTCTCCTCGGTGGAACGGGCTCTCACCCTCACCACGAACCAGGCATCACGAAATCGACAGACCCCGCGAGATTTCCTTCCTCATCGGTGGTCGAGGCGCGAAGATGCGCCGAATCGGCCACGACGAGGTGGTTTCGAGACGGTTGCTAGCGCAACCTCCTCAACCACCGTGGTCCGGCGCACGGTGGTTGAGGAAGGCGCGCTGGCGCCTGTCTCGAAACCCACCAACGCGGGCGAGCGACTTCGAGACGGCTGCTAGCGCACCCTCCTCAACCACCGAAGCCGGGGGTTGAGGAAGGCGCGCTGGCGCCTGTCTCGAAACCACCGACCGTCGGAACGGCCCGTCGAGTCACACGTGCCGGCGCGACTGCACGACCCGGAACCGGGAGGCGACGTAGGCGCCGTCGGTGTAGCTGGCGTTGGCGGCGGGGTTGGCTCCGGTGCCGTGGAAGTCGGAGAAGGCGGCGGACTGGTTGACGAAGACGCCGCCGGTGAGGTTCTCCGACAGCGCCACGCCGACCTCGAGCGCGGCCTCGCGCATGTCGTCGACGACCTCCTCGGAGGTGGAGTAGACCGAGGCGGTCATCGCGCCGTGCCGGGCGACGGTGTGGTCGAAGAGCGCGAGCGACTCGATGGTGTCCGCGGTCTCGATCAGGTAGGCGACCGGACCGAAGCACTCGCTGGTGTAGGTGTCGGCGTCGTCGGCGGTGAGCCCGACCAGCAAAGGGGTGCGGACCGTCGCGTCTGCGTACGCCGGGTGCCGGACCTCGCGGCTCGGCACCAGCACCCGCCCGCGGCCGGCGGCTCGCTCGACGCGCGCGGGGATGTCCGTGTTGACGATGCCGCCGAGCAGCTCGACCGCGCGGGCGTCGTCGCCGAGCAGCCGGTCGAGCGCGGCGCCGATGCCGGCGGCGATCTCGTCGACGCTCTTGTGGCCGGCGTCGGTCTCGATGCCGCCGGCGGGGACGAAGACGTTCTGCGGGGCCGTGCACATCTGGCCGGAGTAGAGGGAGAAGGAGAACGCGAGGTTCTGGCACATCCCGGCGAAGTCGGAGGTCGAGTCGATGACCACGGTGTTGACGCCGGCCTTCTCGGTGAACACCACCGCCTGGTGCGCCTGGTCCTCGAGCCACTCGCCGAAGGCGTTGCCGCCGGTGTAGTCGATGATCCGGACCTCCGCCCGTCGCGCCAGCGTCGCGGCGAGCTTCTGGCCGCGCTCCTCGGCCGCGAGCACGACGAGGCGCGGGTCGAAGCCGGCCTCGGCCAGCACCTCCTGGCACACCTGCACGGTGATCGCGAGCGGCAGCACCGCCGACGGGTGCGGCTTGACCACGACGGCGTTGCCGGTGACGAGGGAGGCGAACAGACCGGGCCAGGAGTTCCAGGTCGGGAACGTGTTGCACCCGATCACCAGCGCGACACCGCGCGGCACGATCGTGAACGTCTTCTCCATGCGCAGCGGCTCGCCGCGGCCCGGCTTCTCCCACAGCGCGGTGCGCGGCGTGCGGGTCATCTCCACCCAGGCGTAGGCGATCGCCTCGAGCGCCCGGTCGAGCGCGTGCGCGCCGCCGGCCTGGAAGGCCATCACGAACGCCTGCCCGCTCGTGTGCTGCACCGCGTTGGCGAGCTCGAAGATCCGCGCGTGCAGCCGGTCCAGGATCTCCAGGCAGACGGCGGTGCGACCGTCGGGGCCGGCATCGCGCCACGGCCGCATCCCGGCGGCCGCGGCCGCGAGCAGCGCGTCGGGGTCCGTCACGTGGGGGTACCGGACCCCCAGCTCGAAGCCGTACGGCGAGCGCTCGGTCGCGACCGTGCCCTCCGCACCCGCCGCCGTCAGCGGGAAGTCGCCGTCCAGCCAGGCGTCGAACGCCGCGCGCCCCGCCGGCGCCGCCTCCTCGCCGTAGACCCGCGGCGAGGGCGACTCGTCGAAGGCCGAGTAGAACTCGCGGCTCGCGATCGCCGCGACGGCAGAGTCGAGTCGCTCCCGATGACGGTCGAACCAGCTGTCGCTCACGGTGCCCTCCGGTTGCCTGGACCCAGTCACACTCTGGCATATCGAGGCGTCCGGCGGGACCCGTTGACGCGCCGATACGGTGGCCCGCATGAGGGTGCGCTGGATCGGGCTGGCGCTCGTGCTCGTGCTCGTCGGCGGGGCCACCGGGTACGCCGTGGGTCGTGCCCTGCTCGACGAGCCCGCCACGTCGTCCGGCGCGCGGCCGCTGCCGGCGGTCTCGCCGTCGTACCCCGTCAACGAGTACCACCTCGTGCCCGACCCGGGCGTCGCGCCGCTGCCGACCGACCTGCCGCTGCGGCCCCGACGGTTCGCCGCCGCCGGGGAGCGGATGACCGCCGACGTGCCGCGCGGCTGGCTGCGGGTGGCGCTCCAGGGACCGGACTGGAACTTCACCAAGCGCGGCAACCCCGGCTTCACCTACAAGCTGCGGATCGGCATCGACGCCGGCGACCGGGTCTCGGTCGCGGTGGCCCGCGAGAGCCGGATCAGCGCGCTCGAGGACGCGGAGGCCAACGGCAACATCGAGCACGTCGTGATCGAGCAGCGCACCGACGACGGCTTCACCGCGACCTACATCGAGGACGGCCACCTGCGGGTGGCGATCGAGCGCTGGCTGCCCCAACGCGGCTCGACCGAGGCGTTCGCGACGGTCGCGGTCACCGGGCGCGAGGTCGACCGCCCGGGACTCGCCGACCTGGTCGAGCGGGTCGCGGCGTCGGCCCGCTACTGACGCCGGGCCATCGAGGCGGAGCGGGACTCACATGCCGTGCGCGTCGACGTCGTCGAGCACCCGGTTGACGGCGCCGCGATCGGCGCTGCGCACCTGCACCCAGAGCAGCTGGTCGTCGGTGACCTGCACCACCCGCTCGACGACGTACCCGCCCGGGCAGTCGCGGTGGACGACGGTCGCCGAGGGGCCCAGCCCGCCCGAGTCGGTGACCCGCTCCCCGGCCTCCGCGCACTCGGGGTGCTGGGGCAGCTGCACGGGCAGCTCGTCACCGGGCAGCACGCCGAGGAACACGCCCTCGACGCTCGATCCGGGATCGGCCCAGTCCGGGCCGGTGGCGACCGACAGCGCCGGGAAGCGGGCGTCCACGCCCGGCGGCCGCCAGCCGTCGGTGGCGACCGTGCGCTCCCACGCGGCCGGCACCGTCACGCTGAGCGCCGCCTCGTCGTCGGTCACCGTGACCTCGGGGTCGGCGCGCTGGGCGACCAGGTAGCCCGCGGCGCCCGACCCGGCCAGCACCGCCGCCGCGGCCACCCCGCCGAGCAGCCACCGGCGCAGCCGATGGGAGGGCGCGGGCGGCCCGAGAAGCGGCTCGGGGCCTGCGAGCAGCGACGGGGCTCCGGCGGCCTGGGTCAGCTGGGGGTCGAGCGGCAGCCACGCGGCCGCGTCCGCACCCTCGACGTCCGGACCCAGCGCGTCCGCGAGCGCCCCGACGTACGACGCGACGTCGGGCCACCGCGCCTCCCGGTCGACCGCGAGCGCCCGGGCGACGACGGCGGACACCGCCTCGGAGACCGGGCGCTCCGACGTCGAGAGCGGCGGCGGCGGACCCGGCGCCGCGGCGGCCGCGAGCGACGCGTGGGAGAACGCCGCGCGCCCGCTCAGCAGCAGGTAGCTGAGCGCCCCGAGCGAGTAGAGGTCCGAGCGCGGGTCGAGCGGCTCGCCCTGGGCCTGCTCCGGCGACACGAAGGACGGCGTCCCGGCGATCACCGTCAGCCGCGACGAGACCTCCATCGACTTGCCCAGTCCGAGGTCGGCGACCATCGCGTGCAGCCGCCCGTCGACGGCGCGGAAGAGCACGTTCGCCGGCTTCAGGTCGCGGTGCAGCACGCCCCGCTCGTGCAGCGTCTGCAGGCCGGCGCCGACCTGGCGGACGACGTCCAGCGCCTGCGCGGGTGCGAGCCCGTCGATCCCGAGCCGGTCGGCGAGCGTGCCCTGGTCGGCGTACGACATCACGAGGTAGGGCCGCCCGTCGTCGAGCTCGCCCGCGTCGTAGACGGCGACGACGTACGGCGACTCCACCTTCCGCAGGAAGCGCCCCTCCTCGAGGAAGCGCTGGCGCACGGCCTGGTCCTCGGTCCAGTTGTCCGCGAGCACCTTGACCGCCACCGGCGAGTCGAGCTGCTCGTCGTAGGCGAGCCAGACGGTCGCGAAGGCCCCGGCGCCGATGCGGCGGCGCACGGCGTAGCGACCGAGTCGGGCGGGCATGGGCACGGCCGCATCATCCCAAACGCCATCCCGAACGCCGGCTCCTGCCTTCGGGGGTCGCCCCTGAGACGACTCGGGGTCGCCTCAGGGGTCGGTGCCGCGATCTCCCCGATGCGGCGCACCCGCCGCAGCCGCGAGGCTCGAGCCCATGATCACGGTCGACTCCCTCACCAAGCGCTACGGCGGCTTCACCGCCGTCGACGACGTCTCCTTCACCGCGCGGCCCGGCCGCGTCACCGGCTTCCTCGGCCCGAACGGCGCGGGGAAGTCCACCACGATGCGGATCATGGTCGGCCTGACGCCGGCCACGTCCGGCACCGCCGAGGTCAGCGGGCGCCGGTTCGCCGACCTCCCGAACCCCGGCCTCGAGGTCGGCGTCCTGCTGGACGCGTCCGCCCAGCACGCCGGCCGCACCGGCCGGGAGATCCTCACCATCGCCCAGCGCACCATGGGCCTGCCCCGCCACCGGGTCGACGAGATGCTCGATCGGGTCAGCCTCACCCCCACCGAGGCCGGCCGCCGGGTCCGCAACTACTCGCTGGGCATGCGGCAGCGGCTCGGCATCGCGACCGCGCTGCTCGGCGAGCCCGAGGTGCTGATCCTCGACGAGCCGGCCAACGGGCTGGACCCCGCCGGCATCCGCTGGATGCGCGACCTGCTGCGCGGGTACGCCGACCAGGGTGGCACCGTGCTGCTCTCGTCACACCTGCTGCACGAGATCGAGGTGATCGCCGACGACCTCGTGGTGATCGGCCAGGGCCGGATCGTCGCGCAGGGCACGAAGGCCGAGCTGCTCGCGTCCGCAGGCACGCTGGTCCGCACCCGCGACGTACCGGCCCTCGCCGACGCCCTCGCCGCGGCCGGCCTGACGTTCTCCCATCTGACCGACGCGCTCCGCGTCGAGGCCGACCCCGACGTGGTCGGCCAGGTCGCCCTGGGGGCGGGCGTCGCCCTCACCGAGCTCCGCGCCGCCGACGGCGCCGGACTGGAGGAGATGTTCCTCGAGCTCACCGCAGAGACCCAGCGAGAAGGAGTTGCAGCATGACCGCGAGCACTGTCGAGGAAGCCGTCGAGACGACGGTCGCCACCAGGGCGCGGCCCGCTCCCGCCCGCATCCCCATGTCCCGGATCGTCGCCGTCGAGCTGCGCAAGTCGTTCGACACCCGCTCCGGCTTCTGGCTGATGGCCGGGATCGCGATCCTCGCGGTGGTCGCCACCACCGCCACGATCCTGTTCGCACCCGACGACCAGCTCGACTACGAGGCGTTCGCGACCGCGGTCGGCTTCCCGATGGCCGTGATCCTCCCGATGGTGGCGATCCTCTCGGTGACCAGCGAGTGGAGCCAGCGCACCGGGCTCACGTCGTTCACGCTCGTGCCGCACCGCGGCCGGGTGATCCGGGCGAAGGCGCTCGTCGCGCTCGTCGTCGGTGTCACCTCGATGCTGCTCGCCGCCGCGATCGGCGCCCTCGGCAACGTGGTCGGCAGCGCGATCGCCGGCGTCGACACGGTGTGGAACGTCTCCGCGCAGGAGCTCGGCTACATCATCCTGGCCAACATCCTCGGCATGGCGGTCGGCTTCATGCTCGGCGTGCTGATCCGGAACTCGCCCGGCGCGATCGTCGGCTACTTCGTCTACAGCCTGGTGCTGCCGACCGTGACCACCGTGCTGGCCGAGACCCAGGAGTGGTTCGCCGACAAGCAGCCGTGGCTCGACTTCAACTACGCCCAGGGCTCGCTCTTCGAGGGCAGCGTGAGCGGCGAGCAGTGGGCCCAGCTCGGCGTGACCGGCCTCGTCTGGCTGGTCATCCCGCTGACCGTCGGCGTCTGGATGGTGCTGCGCTCCGAGGTGAAGTAACGAGTCGGTCACCCTTCCCCGTCGTCCAGCACAATGGTGCGGACGACGGGGAAGGGTTTGCCGCATGACCGACCAGGGACTGGGTCCCGACCAGATCGACGAGCTCGCGCGCCGCGCCCAGGCGGGCGACCGCGACGCGCTGGAGACCCTGCTCGCCGCGGTCCGGCCGCGCGCGCTCAACGTCTGCCGCGGGGTGCTGCCCCACCTGCCGGACGCCGAGGACGCCTGCCAGGACGCGCTGATCAACGTGGCCGCCAAGATCGGGTCGTGGAACGGGCGGGGCCGGTTCACGACCTGGCTGCACGTCGTCGCCATGAACAGCGCCCGCTCGACGTACCGCCGGATGAAGAGGCAGGCCACGCCCCACGACCCGACGGAGCACGCCGCGATCGAGCGCCCGGACCCGCGCACCACCAGCGTCATCGCCGGCACCCGCCTCGACCTGCTCGAGGCGATGGAGACCATCGAGCGGGACCACCCGCAGTTCGTCGAGCCGCTGCTGCTGCGGGACGTCTACGGCCTCTCCTACGAGGAGATCGCCCGCCAGGTCGGCGCGCCGCTCGGCACCGTGAAGGCCCAGATCCACCACGGCCGCAAGCTCGCCCGGCCGCTGCTGCGGGGCGGCGAGTGAGGCCTCGGTCCGCGCTCGCGGCCGCCCTCGCCGCGGCCCTGCTCCTCGGCGCCTGCACGTCCGACCAGGACCGGCCCGGGGCCGGCGTGTCGGCGGCACCCTCGCCGGAGCCCTCCGCCCCGTCGTCCCCGACGGCCAGCCCGCTCGGGTCGAGCGACCCCGTGGAGGACCGGGTCTACCCGGAGGTCGGCGACCCCGGCGTCGACGCGCTCCACTACCGGCTCGACCTCACCTGGGACCCCGACACCAGCACCCTGCAGGGCCGCGAACGGCTGCGGCTGCGCTCGACCGAGGACGCCGACCGGCTCCAGCTGGACCTCTCCGGCGACCTCACCGTGGCTCGCGTGACCGTCGACGGCGAGGCGGCCGAGTTCGCCCACACCGGCAAGGACCTCGTGGTCTCCCACCCCGTGCGCGAGGATCGTCGCTACACGCTGGTCGTCGACTACTCCGGCGTCCCGCGCCCGGTGCCGGCACCGACCAAGCGCAGCGACTTCGACACCGTCGGCTGGACCACGACCGCCGACGGCGAGGTCTGGACGATGCAGGAGCCGTACGGCGCCTACTCGTGGTACCCCGTCAACGACCAGCCCTCCGACAAGGCGCTCTACGACTTCCGGATCACCGTGCCGACTCCGTGGGTCGGCGTCGCCAACGGCCGGCTCCGCTCGCGGGCGGAGCGGGACGGGCGGACGGTGACCCGCTGGACGCTGGACGAGCCGGCCGCGTCGTACCTCGTCACCATCGCGATCGGCGATCTGGTGGAGACCAAGGACCGCTCGGCGTCGGGCGTGCCGATGACGTACTGGACCCCGCCCGGCCGCGACGACCTCCTCGACCGGCTGCGCCTCGCCCCGTCGGCCCTCGCCTGGCTGGAGGCGCGGCTCGGGGAGTTCCCCTTCGACTCGCTCGGGTTCGTGGTCGTCGACTCCCGGAGCGGGATGGAGACGCAGACGATGATCACCCTCGGCGACACGGCGTACGCCACCTCGCCGGAGGTGCTCGTGCACGAGATCGCCCATCACTGGTACGGCGACCAGGTCACCCCGGTCGACTGGCGCGACGTGTGGATGAGCGAGGGCATGGCGATGTTCCTCCAGGCCACCTGGCAGGACCAGGCGCAGGACCAGCCGCTCGAGCAGACCATGGACTACTGGGCGGAGCAGGACGGCGAGCTGCGCCGGAGCTTCGGGCCGCCGGCCGACTACGACCCCGCCGCCTTCGGGGCGTCCAACATCTACACGACCCCGGGCCTGATGTGGGACGAGCTGCGCAAGCGGATCGGCGACGACCTCTTCTGGCGGCTGGTCCGGGAGTGGCCGGCCACCCACGACAACGGCAACGCCGACTACGACGACATCACGACGTGGTGGTCGGAGCGGTCGGGCGAGGACCTGTCGGGCTTCTTCGACGACTGGCTGCTCGGGTCGACCACGCCGGAGCGCGTCTCCTGACGGTCCGCGACCCGTCTGCCCTGGGCGGAATCGCTTGCCCCGCGAGCGGATCCTCGACAGCGTGGCGGCCGTGAAGATCCTGGTGCTCGGCGGTTCGGTGTTCCTGTCCAAGGCGGTCGCGGCGGAGGCGGTGGCCCGCGGCCACGACGTCACGTGCGCCAACCGCGGGTCGTCGGGACCGGTTCCCGACGGCGCGGCGTTCGTCCGCTGGGACCGCGGCGAGGCCGTGCCCGCCGAGCTCGCGGACACGGCGTACGACGCGGTCGTCGACGTCGGCCGGATGCCGTCGTGGGTGCGCAGCGCCGTCGCGGCCTGGCCGGCCGCGCACTGGGTCTTCGTCTCGACCGTCAACGTGTACGCCGACGACTCGACGCCCGGCGGTCGACCGGGCTCGCTGCCGCTGCGCGACCCGCAGCCGGACGACGTCGACCTGGCGCAGGACCCGGACGCCTACGGGCCGATGAAGGTCGCGTGCGAGGAGATCGTCCGCGACGGCGCCGCGTCGTGGACCGTGATCCGGCCCGGGCTGATCGTCGGCCCGGGCGACCCCACCGGCCGGTTCAGCTACTGGCCGGCACGGCTCGCCGACGGCGGGGAGGCGCTCGCCGGCGGCCGGCCGGAGGACCGGATGCAGGTGATCGACGCGCGCGACCTGGCGGCGTGGATCGTCACCTGCGCCGAGCAGCGCACCGCTGGCGACTACGACGGCGTCGGCGAGGTGCTGCCGCTCGGGACGCTCCTCGCCCGCGTCGCCGACGGCGTCGATGGCGACGCCGACCTGACCTGGGTGCCCCAGGAGTTCCTCGCCGACCAGGGCGTGCAGCCGTGGATGGGTCCCGAGGCGCTGCCGCTGTGGCTCCCCCGGCCCGAGTACGACGGCCTGGGCAGCCACGACCCGGCGCCGTCGTACGCCGCCGGCCTGGTGCTGCGCCCGGTCGCGGACACCGCCCGCGACACCCTTGCGTGGCAGCGGGCCACGCCGGACGCGGCCGTCACGGGGCTGACGCGCGAGCGGGAGGCCGCGGTCCTCGATGCCTGGCGGGCGCGGGACTGACCCCGGGCAGGCACATCTCCTGCCAATCCCGGGCGCCAGGAACGGCAAGAGATGACGTCAGCACGCACGCGATCGAGCACTAGCCTCGGGGAATGACGACCGCGCCGCGCCCCGCTCGCCTCTCCGCCAACGAGCTGATCGACCTGGTCCTCGACGAGGGCTCCTGGACCTCGTGGGACACCGCGCCGACGTACGGCGACATCTCCGACGAGTACGCCGCGGAGCTCGCGGCCGCTCGGGAGAAGAGCGGCGTCGACGAGTCGGTGCTCTCCGGCGAGGGCCTGATGCACGGTCGGCGGGTGGCGGTCGTGATGGGCGAGTTCCGCTTCCTCGCCGGGTCGATCGGTCGCGCCGCCGCGGACCGACTGGTCACCGCGATCGAGCGGGCCACCCGTGAGGGACTCCCGCTGCTCGCGGGCCCGGTCAGCGGCGGCACGCGGATGCAGGAGGGCACGCCGGCGTTCGTGCAGATGGTGCGCATCACCGAGGCGGTCGCGGCGCACAAGGCGGCCGGGCTGCCCTACCTCGTCTACCTGCGCCACCCCACGACCGGCGGGGTGATGGCGTCGTGGGGCTCGCTGGGTCACGTGACGGTGGCCGAGCCGGGCGCGCTGATCGGCTTCCTGGGGCCCCGGGTCTACGAGGCGCTCTACGACAAGCCGTTCCCCGAGGGCGTGCAGACGTCGGAGAACCTCTACGCGCGCGGCATCATCGACGCCGTCCTGCCCCCCGAGGAGATCGCCGGCATCCTCGACCGCGCGCTCGCGATCCTGCTGGCGCCCCGGCACGGCATCAAGCCGGTGCCGGCGCCGGTGCCGCTCACGCCGCTGCCCGAGGTGGAGACCTGGGACGCCGTGGTGCGCTCGCGGCGGCCCGACCGGCCCGGCGTACGACGGCTGCTGCGGTACGCCGCCAGCGACGTGATCCCCCTCAACGGCACCGGTCAGGGCGAGCGCGACCCCGGCCTGCTGATCGCGCTGGCGAGGTTCGGCCAGGCGCCGTGCGTCTTCCTCGGCCAGGACCGGCGCGGCCAGACCGAGGAGCACCCGATGGGCCCGGAGGCGCTGCGCGAGGCCCAGCGCGGCATGCGCCTGGCCGCCGACCTCGGCCTGCCGCTCGTGACCGTGATCGACACCCGCGGCGCGGCGCTGTCGGCCGAGGCCGAGAACGGCGGCATGGCCGGTGAGATCGCCCGCTGCCTCAACGAGCTGGTCACCGTGCAGGCCCCCACGCTCTGCCTGATGCTCGGCGAGGGCAACGGCGGCGGCGCGCTGGCGTTCCTGCCCGCCGACCGGGTGATCGCCGCCCAGCACGCGTGGCTCTCCCCGCTCCCGCCCGAGGGCGCCAGCGCGATCGTGCACCGCGATCTCGACCACGCTCCCGAGATGGCGCGGGCCCAGAAGGTGCGCGCCCTCGACCTGCGCGACCGCGGCATCGTCGACCGGATCGTCGCCGAGCTTCCCGACGCGGCCGACGAGCCCGAGGCGTTCTGCCAGCGGGTCGGCGCCGTGCTCGAGCACGAGCTGGCCGCGCTGCTCGACGCGGGGCCGGGGTCGCCGGCGGACCGGGCGCGGCGTTACCTGTAACGCCGGGTTACCGACTGTTCCCACGGTGCTGCAACCTGGTGGAGACAGCTGCTAACCCGGCGTTACAGCCGCCACCGCCTACCTAGAACGCGTTACAGTCACCGCTCATGAGGACGTACGCCGTGAGCGGGGCGGCGTCGGGCATCGGGGCGGCGACCGCCCGGCAGCTGCGCGACCAGGGGCACCGGGTGATCGGCATCGACCGTACGGCGACCGACGGGGTCGACGTGGTGGCCGACCTGTCGACGCCCGACGGCCGTGTGCGGGCGGTCGACGGCGTACGCGCGCTCACCGACACGCTCCACGGGCTGGTGCCGGCGGCCGGCATCGCCGGGCGCACCGGCGTCGACTCCGCGCTGCTGGTGTCGATCAACTTCTTCGGGGCGATCGCGCTGGTCACCGGCCTGCACGAGGAGCTGACCCGCGGCGCGGCGGACGGCGGCGCGGGCGTCGTGCTGCTGGCGTCGAACTCCATCACCGGCATGCCCGGCTGGAACGCCCCGGTCGCCCAGGCCTGCCTGCGCGGCGACGAGCCGACGGCCCGCGCGGAGGCAGCGCGGGTCGACTCGGTGATGGTCTACCCCTCCAGCAAGGCGGCCCTGGCGTGGTGGGCGCGCCGCGAGGGCGTGAAGCCGGAGTGGGCGGGCGCGGGGATCCGGCTCAACTCGGTGGCGCCCGGCGCGACCGAGACGCCGATGGTCGAGCAGATGCGCGCCGACCCGCTCCTCGGCCCGGCGATCGACGCGTACCCGAACGCCATCGGCCGCACCGGGCGGCCGGAGGAGGTGGCCGCCACGATCTGCTTCCTGCTCTCCGACGCCGCGGCGGCGATCGTCGGAGCGGTGCTCTTCGTCGACGGCGGCACCGACGCGATGCTGCACCCGATCGCCCCGCCGGGCTGGGAGGTCACGGGCATCGAGCCGTAGCCCGCCGTACGCTCGGGGCATGCGCGTCGCCCTCGTGCTCGGCTCCGGCGGCGCTCGCGGCTACGCGCACATCGGCGCGATCGCCGAGCTCGAGGAGCGGGGCCACGAGGTGATCGCGGTCGCCGGCTCGTCGATGGGCGCACTGGTGGGCGGCCTGTACGCCGCGGGCGTGCTCGACGAGTACACGACCTGGGCCCGCGGACTGACCCAGGGGGCGGTCGTGCGGCTGCTCGACCCGAAGTGGTCGGCGGGCGGCGCGATCGCCGCCGAGCGGGTCTTCGCCGAGGTCGAGCGGATCGTCGACGACCGGCTGATCGAGGACCTGCCGATCCCCTTCACCGCGGTCGCGACCGACCTCCGCGCCCGGCGCGAGGTGTGGTTCCAGCGCGGTCCGCTGGTCTCCGCGCTCCGGGCCTCGATCGCGATCCCCGGCGTGATCACACCGGTGGTCGTCAACGGCCGCCTCCTCGTCGACGGCGGCCTGATGAACCCGGTCCCCATCGAGCCGACCGCCGCCGCCGCGGCCGACCTCACCGTCGCGATCTCGCTGTCGGGCGACCGCAGCGCGCGCGAGCCCAACACCCCCGCCCGCGAGGCGGCGCCCTCGACCTGGCGCGGCGAGCTGGTGGAACGGGTACGTCGTACCGTCGGGCGCGAGCGGGATGCCGAGCCGCACGACCCGTTCGAGGACCTGCGCATCTCCGACGTGGTGGGGCTGTCGATGGACGCGATGCAGGGCATCGTCACGCGCTACCGGATGGCCGGCCTGCCGCCGGACGTGCTGGTGACGGTCCCAGTGTCGGCCGCGAGGTCGCTCGACTTCCACCGCGCGGCGGAGATGATCGACCTGGGCCGCAACCTCACGGCCGAGGCCCTCGACCGGGCCGGCCACTGACCTCACCAGCGGTTGCGCGCCTCCTCTGCCCAGCCGACCAGGCCGTCGAGCTCGACGCGCTCGCCGTCGGCGCTCGCCCAGCCCGACCAGTGCCCGAAGCGCTGGTGGGTCTCGTTGGCCACCACGCCGAGGTTGGTGCGCGACACCTTCTCGTGGAAGGGCGTGAACGTCGCGTCGACCCCGTCACCGCGGATCCGCCACGGGCGCAGCCAGTCGCCGCGGTCGTACTCCCACACCAGGTCGGCGCCGATCTTGTGCAGCCGGCCGTCGACGAAGAGGCCGTTCTCGGTGATCCCGGTGCCGTCGGTCCACTTCCCGCCCAGGGTGAGTCCGCGACCGTCCCCGGAGCCCGCAGCCCAGTTCCAGGTCACGGCGTACGGCCACTTGCCCCGGCCGTGGTCCAGCACCGCCCAGCCGCTCACGTCGTACGCCGTGCCGTCGAGCCGCAGGCTGCCGCCGACCGGGCGGGAGACGTCCTTGACGGTGTACTGGAAGCGCCGGCTGCTCCACGGCACCACGACGCCGAGCACCTCGGCGCCCTGAGCGACGGTGAGGTCGACGTCCACCCCGGGCGCGGTCGCCCGCAGCGCGCTGTCGGAGACCTCGAGGCGCAGCGCCCTGGACGTCACCGACGCGACCCCGCCGTACCCCCGCGGGATCGCGACGCCGCGGCCGAGCGGCGGCACCGCCTCGCGCTCCCAGGTGCGGCCGGTCTCCCGGTCGAGCACCCACAGTGAGCAGACGCCGGCGTAGTCGAGCGACGAGACGACGAGCCCGAGGCAGAAGCGGTCGGTGACGACGCCCCAGTACTCCCAGCGCTTCGCCCGGCCCCAGCCCCGGAGGTTGGGACGCACCAGCGGTCGCCGCGCCCAGCCGACGGCCGCCGGGTTGAGCCGGCCGTTCGGCAGGCAGAGCTCGACGGGCTCGGTGATCTCGCGTTCGGTCACGACAGTCGTCTACGGGGCTTGTCAGCCGAAGCGAGCGCGACACGCCGGTGCGGCCCGGCGTGTCTCCGCCGTTTCCCCGGGCAGCCGGGGAAACGGCGGCGACTCAGAACAGCAGCGCCGTCCCCGGATCCTCCAGCAGACCCGCCACGTCGGCCAGGAACCGCGATCCCAGCTCGCCGTCGATGTGCCGATGGTCGAAGGAGAGCGCCAGGGTGGTCACGTCGCGGGCGACGATCTCCCCGGTGGCCTCGTCGACCCAGGGCCGCTTGTTGATCGCGCCGAAGGCGAGGATCGCCGACTCGCCCGGATTGATGATCGGCGTCCCGGCGTCGATGCCGAAGACACCCACGTTGGTGATCGTGAACGTGCCGCCGCTCATCTCCGCGGGCTGCGTCCTGCCGGACCGGGCCGTCTCCACGAGCTGCCCGAGAGCCGAGGCGAGCTCGACGAGCGACATCGACCCGGCGTCCTTGACGTTCGGCACGACCAGCCCGCGCGGGGTGGCCGCGGCGATGCCGAGGTTGACGTAGCGCTTGTAGACGACCTCCTGCGCGGCCTCGTCCCACCAGGAGTTGATCTCCGGCGTCCGCCGCATCGCCAGGATGCACGCCCGCGCGAGCACCAGGAGCGGGCTGACCCGCAGCTCGCGGAACTCGCGGCGGGACTTGAGCCGCTCGACCAGCTGCATCGTGCGGCTGACGTCGACGGTGACCCACTCGGTGACGTGCGGGCTGGTGAACGCCGACTGGCTCATCGCCTGGGCCATCATCTTGCGCACGCCCTTGACCGGCTCGCGCCACTCCCGCTCGCCCTGCGGGACGTCATACGGACGGTGTGTCCCCTGGCTCTCACCGTATGACGTCCCGGCCGCCGCAGCCGCCTCGACGTCCTCGCGAGAGACCGTGCCGTTCGGGCCGGACGGGGCCAGCGTGGCCAGGTCGACGCCGAGGTCCTTGGCGAGCTTGCGCACGGGCGGCTTGGCCAGCACCCGTACGTCGGCCGAGGACGCCCGCGCCACGGACTGCGCCGGCACCGGCTCGGGCGCCGGCTCGGCCTCGACCATCGGCGCGGCACCGGGGCCGAAGGCCGCCTGCGCCTGCAGCTGCGCGGCCGCCGCGCCCGACGACACCTTGCGTGCGCGCCGGACCGGACCGCGGTCGGCCTTGTTGCGGCCCACGAGCGACTCGCCCTCGCCGCCGCCGGAGGCGGCCGGGTTGGACAGGTCGATCTCCGCCGGCGGCTCGGGGACAGCGGCGGGCTCGGCCGCCGACGCCTCGGCGCCGATCGCGATGATCGGGGTGCCCACGGGCACGGTCTCGCCCTCGGGCACGAGCAGCGCGGTCACGGTGCCGGCGTACGGCGACGGCAGCTCGACGATCGACTTCGCGGTCTCGATCTCGACGACGACGTCGTTGACGGCGACCTCGTCGCCGACCTTGACCTTCCAGCTGACGATCTCGGCCTCGGTGAGGCCCTCACCCACGTCGGGGAGCAGGTACTCGGCCACGGATCAGAACCCCATCGATCGGTCGACGGCGTCGAGCACCCGGTCGAGGTCGGGGAGGTAGTCCTCCTCGATCCGCGAGGGCGGGTACGGCGTGTCGAACGCGCCCACCCGCAGCACCGGCGCCTCCAGCGAGTAGAAGCACTCCTCGGCGATCCGGGCCGCGAGCTCGGCACCCATGCCGAGGTTGACGTGCGCCTCGTGGGTCACGACCACCCGGCCGGTCCGGCGTACCGACTCGTAGACGGGCGCCATGTCGAGCGGCGACAGCGTGCGCAGGTCGATCACCTCGAGCGAGCGTCCTTCGCCGGCGGCCGCCTCGGCGGCCTTGAGCGCGGTCTTCACCGTGGGGCCGTAGGCGAGCACGGTGACGTCGCTGCCCGCCCGCACCACCCGCGAGGTGAAGAGCGGCTCCGGGGTGGCGGTGTCGTCGAGATCGGCCTTGTCGGCGTGGTACTGCCGCTTCGGCTCCAGGAAGATCACCGGGTCGTCGGAGGCGATGGCCTGCTGGATCATCCAGTAGCCGTCGACCGGGTTGGAGCAGGCCACCACCTTGAGCCCGGGCGTGTGCGCGAACTGCGCCTCCGGCGACTCGCTGTGGTGCTCGACCGCGCCGATGCCGCCGCCGAAGGGGATCCGGATGACCATCGGCATCTTGAGCTTGCCCTGCGAGCGGAACTGGATCTTCGCGACCTGGCAGACGATCTGGTCGTACGCCGGGTAGACGAACCCGTCGAACTGGATCTCCACGACCGGGCGGTAGCCGCGCATCGCGAGGCCGACGGCGGTGCCGACGATGCCGGACTCCGCGAGCGGCGAGTCGATGACCCGGTCCTCGCCGAAGTCCTTCTGCAGCCCGTCGGTGATCCGGAAGACGCCGCCGAGCTTGCCGATGTCCTCGCCCATGAGCACGACCTTGGGGTCGTCCTCCATCGCCTTGCGCAGGCCCATGTTGAGCGCCTTCGCGAGGGTCACCTTCTGAGTCTGAGCCATCTCAGCGCACCCCCTCGAAGCTCTCGAGGTACGCCGCGAAGCCGTCGCGCTGCACCTCGAGCTCCTCGGTCAGCTCGGCGTACACGTGGTCGAAGATCGACAGCGGCGACGGATCGGGCAGGGCCCGGCAGCCCTCCCGCAGGCGGACACCGAGGTCGTCGGCCTCCGCCTGCACGGCGCCGAAGAAGTCGTCGTCGGCGAGCCCGTTGCGGCGCAGGTAGGCCTCGACCCGGGCGATCGGGTCCTTGAGCTTCCAGCGCTCCAGGTCGTCGGAGAGCCGGTAGCGGGTCGGGTCGTCGGTCGTGGTGTGCGCGCCCATCCGGTAGGTGTAGGCCTCCACGAACGTCGGGCCCTGACCCTCGCGGGCGCGCTGCAGGGCCGCCTGCGTCACGGCGTACGTCGCGAGCACGTCGTTGCCGTCGACGCGGACACCCGGGAAGCCGAAGCCCAGGGCCCGCTGGTAGAGCGGGATCCGACTCTGGCGCTCGAACGGCTCGGAGATCGCCCACTGGTTGTTCTGGCAGAAGAACACGACCGGGGCGTTGTAGGACGCGGCGAACACGAAGGCCTCGTTGACGTCGCCCTGCGAGGAGGCGCCGTCGCCGAAGTGCGCGATCACCGCGGCGTCCCGGTCGGGGTCGCCGGTGCCGACCACGCCGTCGCGCTGCATGCCCATCGCGTAGCCGGTGGCGTGCAGGGTCTGCGCGCCGATCACGATCGTGTAGAGCCCGAAGTTCTTGTCGTCGGGGTCCCAGCCACCCTGGTCGACCCCGCGGAAGAGGCCGAGCAGGTCGAGCGGGTCGACGCCGCGGCACCAGGCGACGCCGTGCTCGCGGTAGGTCGGGAACACGAAGTCCTGGGGGCGCAGCGCGCGCCCGGCGCCCACCTGGGCGGCCTCCTGGCCCAGCAGCTGGGCCCAGATGCCGAGCTCGCCGTGGCGCTGGAGCGCGGTGGCCTCGACGTCGATGCGCCGGGTCAGCACCATGTCGCGGTAGAACCCGCGGATGACCTCGTCCTCGGCCCGCTCTTCGGTGTCGAAACGGAACCCGGGGTGGTCGACGCGCTCACCCTCGGGGGTCAGGAGCTGCACCAGTTCCGGGCCGCCGTCCTGCTGGGACGGACCGAAGACCTCGGCGAGGTCCGGGCCGAAGCCGTCCCCGGCCCCTACTTCGCTGCTGCGTTGGGTCACGTGCACTCCTTCGAGGTCGTCGGCATGGACGGGATCTCCGTGCGCCGAGGTCAGGCGCTCCGGGCGCGGACGCGGGGGTGGTGCGCCTGTGACCCGGGGCACATCGTGCACAGCAAAACTACCCGCGCCTCCGACGAGCCCGCCAATCCACTCGGACGCCCTAGGACTCTGACCCCAGGCCGTGTTGATCAACTCCGCGCCGCTCGCGACGGCGCCCGCTTGACCAACCCGACCCTAGGCCAGCCGGTCCGGCCTAGGGTCAGGGGCATGACCGCCTCCAACGTCACGCGCTCGATCACCGTCGCCGCACCGGCGGCGACCGTGTTCGACATCCTCGCCGACCCGCGCCAGCACGCCCGGATCGATGGGTCCGGCACCGTGCGAGGGTCGCTCGCGGGGCCCGAGCGGCTGGCGCTGGGCTCGACGTTCGGCATGAGCATGCGGATCGGCGCGCCGTACCGGATCCGCAACCGGGTCGTCGAGTTCGAGGCCGACCGGCTGATCGCCTGGCGGCACCTCGGCACGCACCGCTGGCGCTACGAGCTCGAGCCGCTGCCCGAGAGCGACGGCGGCGGCACGCGGGTCACCGAGACCTGGGACGTCAGTCACTGCAACGCCCCGACCCGCTGGGCCCTCGGCGCCCTCGGCTACCCGAAGGTGCACGCCCGCTCCATCGAGCGGACCCTCGACAACCTGCGCGCCGCGGCGGAGTCGGACGTGGCCGACCGCGCCTGACCGGCGCCTCCGCAGGCCCCTCGTTTCCCCGGTCGCCCGGGGAAACGAGCGCGACACGCCGACGCACACCGGCGCGTCGCGCTCGCTTCGCCTGACAACGTCCGCGACGGCCGGCGCCCCGAGGCGGACTCAGCCGCGCCCGTGGGGCTCCAGCCAGACGGCGGGGTCGGGCCCCTTCGGCACGACCTGGGTGGGGTTGATGTCGCTGTGCACGACGTAGTAGTGCCGCTTGATCTGCTCGAAGTCGGTGTTGCCGCCGAAGGCCGGGATCGCGTAGAGCTCGCGGGCGTAGCCCCAGAGGTGGGGCAGCTCGGTGAGCTTCTGGCGGTTGCACTTGAAGTGGCCGTGGTAGACCGCGTCGAAGCGGGCCAGCGTGGTCCACAGCCGCACGTCGGCCTCGGTCAGCGCGTCGCCCATCAGGTAGCGACGGGAGGCGAGCCGCTCCTCGAGCCAGTCCAGGGCGGTCCAGAGCCGGTCGTACGCCGCGTCGTAGGCCTCCTGCGAGCCGGCGAAGCCGCAGCGGTAGACCCCGTTGTTCACCTCGGTGTAGATGCGCCGCATGACCTGCTCCATCTCCTCGCGGAGCTCGGCCGGCCACAGGTTCGGCGCGTCGGCCCGGTGGAACTCCCGCCATTCGAAGAAGAAGTCGTGGGTGATCCAGGGGAAGTCGTTGGTGACGACCTGGCCGGTCGGGACGTCCACGATCGCCGGCACGGTGATGCCGCGCGGGTAGTCCGGGAAGCGCTCGAGGTAGGCCTCCTGGATCCGCTCGATGCCGAGCACCGGGTCGACCCCGCCGGGGTCGAGGTCGAAGGTCCAGCTGCGCTCGTCGTGGGTCGGCCCGGGGGTGCCGAGCGAGATCACGTCCTCGAGCCCGAGCAGCTCCCGCACGATGATCGTGCGGGTCGCCCACGGGCAGGCCTTCGCCGCGACCAGCCGGTAGCGGCCCGCCTCGACCGGCCACAGCTCACCGTCGACCGGGCCGTGCTCGGGCCGGCGCGCGTCCTTCGTGATCCGGTCCGGGATGTACGTCGCGTCGCGCTTGAACTCACCCTCGCTCGCATAGGCCATGCGACCCATGGTAGATGAACTCTCAACCACTCCGCGTGCGTCCACCCGGACGTAGCGTCATGCCATGACCCAGCACGTGCTGCGCGCGTCCGGCATCCTCGTCCGCGGTCGGCCCCGGCCGCTGCTCCCCGCCACCGACGTGGAGCTCCGCTCCGGCGAGGTGCGGGCCCTGGTCGGCGAGCCGGGCCACGCCCACACCGCCCTCGCCCTCGTGCTCGCCGGGCGGTTCCGGCCCGACGCGGGAACGGCCACGCTCGACTCCTCCGTCCTGGACCGCACCCGCCAGACCGGGGTGGCGCTCGTGGACGTCCCCCGGGTGAGCGAACCCGACGAGCACGTGCCCTTCGGCACCATCCTCGGCGAGGAGCTCGCGATGGCCGGGCAGCCGGCCAGGCGCCGGGCGGTGCGGGCCTGGGCGCCCGACGTCGAGCTGGGCCGCCGGACCGAGGACGTGCCGGCGGATCGCCGGACCGCGCTGCTGCTGCGCTCGGCCGCGCTGCGCACCGGCGTCCGGTTCCTGGTGCTGACCCTGCCGGACCGCTGGGGGGTCACACCTGCCCAGTGGGAGCCGGTGACGGCGGAGCTGGCCCGGCGCGGGTACGGCGTGCTCGTCACGGTCGGCGAGACCTCGCGGCACCTGCTCTCGGTGCCGGCCGGGACGATCGGAGGCGCGGAGTGACCTCCTTCCGGATCGCCTTCACCGAGCTGCGCCGGATCACCTCGGGCCGGCTGCCGCGCCTGGCCGTGCTCGCGATGATCCTGATCCCGACGCTCTACGCCGGGCTCTACCTCTACGCCAACCACGATCCGTACGGCGGGCTGACCCGCGTCCCGGCCGCGCTGGTGGTCGCCGACACCGGCGCCCGGCTCGAGGGCGAGGAGGTGCGCTTCGGCCGCGACATCGCCGACCAGTTGGTCGACTCCGGCGACTTCGAGTGGCACGAGGTGTCGGCCGACGAGGCGGCCTCCGGCGTCGAGGACGGCAGCTACGACTTCGCGCTGACGATCCCGGCGGGATTCTCGGCCGCGCTGACCAGCCCGGCCCGGTTCGATCCGGAGCAGGCGCGGCTGGTGATGACGACCAACGACGCCAACTCCTACCTCGCCGGCACCATCGCCGACACGGTCACCACCAAGGTGCGCGCGGCGATCTCGAGCCAGGTCACCGAGCGCGCCGCGACGACGTTCCTGCGGAGTCTCGGCGACATCCGCGCCCGGCTGGTCGACGCGGCCGACGGCGCCCAACGGCTCGCCGACGGACTGGACACGGCGCGCTCCGGAGCCCGGCAGCTGGCCCGCGGCTCCGACCGGCTCGACCAGGGTCTCGGCACGCTGGAGCGGCGTACCTCCGCGCTGCCCTCGCAGACCCGCCGGCTCGCCGACGGCGCGGCCCGGGTGGCCGCGGGGAACGACGAGATCGCGCAGCTCGGCCGGGAGGCCGCGACCGTCGCCGGCGACGTGTCGGCGCTCTACCGCAACGGCCGACGCGACCTGGTGCAGCGGATGCGCGAGCAGGGGCTCGACGCCCAGCAGCGCCAGGCGATCCTCGCCGTCTACGACGACCTGAACGCGCCGCTGGCCACTGTGACCGGGAAGGTCCGCACGGCGTCCGCGCGGCTCGACCAGCTCGCGTCCGGCGCCGGTCAGGTGGCCGACGGCGCGGACCGGCTGGCCGACGCGACGCCGGCGCTCACGTCGGGGATCGCCCAGGCCCACACGGGCTCCGGCCGGCTCGCGTCGGGCTCGGAGTCGCTGCGCCGCGGCCTCGTGCGGCTCGACCAGGGTGCCGACCGGCTGGCGTCCGGTCTCACCGACGGCGTCGACCAGATCCCCGACCTGTCCGACACGACGGTCGCCTCCACGGCCGGCACCCTGGCCGACCCGGTGGGCATCGTGGACCGGGCCCGCGCCGAGGCCGGCTCGTACGGCGCCGGCCTCGCGCCGTTCTTCCTCGCCCTCGCCGCGTGGATCGGCGGCTACGTGCTGTTCCTGCTGGTCCGCCCGCTCTCCGACCGCGCGATCGCCGCGAACCAGGCGCCGCTCCGGGTCGCCCTCGGCGGCTGGTACCCGCCCGCCCTGCTCGGCCTCGCGCAGATGGCCGTCGTCCTCACCGTGGTGACCCTGGGCGTCGGCATCGAGCCGGCCCACGTGGTGCCGACCCTGCTGTTCATGATGCTGGTCTCGATCACGTTCATCGCGATCGTGCACGCGCTCAACGCCTGGCTCGGCCCCGCCGGCCAGTTCCTCGGCCTCGCGCTGATGGTGCTGCAGCTGGTCACCGCCGGCGGCACGTTCCCATGGCAGACGATCCCGACCCCGTTGCACGGCGTCCACCACGTGCTGCCGATGTCGTACGCCGTCGACGGGCTCCGCCAGCTCATGTACGGCGGCCTCTCCGGGCTCGCCTGGTACGACGTCCTGGTGCTCGTCGGCTGGCTGGCGCTCGCCCTCGCGCTGACGTCGGTGGCCGCCCGGCGTCGGCGTCGCTGGTCGATCGCCCGGATCAAGCCGGAGCTGTCGCTGTAGCGCCCGGCCCACGGGGTTTCGAGACGGTTGCTAGCGCAACCTCCTCAACCACCGACGGTGGTTGAGGCGCGAGGACCGCCAGGCCCCGCCCACGGTGGTTGAGGCGCGAGGACCGCCAGGCCCCGCCCTCGGTGGTTGAGGTGCGAGGGCCGCCAGGCCCGAGCCTCGAAACCACCCCCGCAGCCGCCGGACCACCTCAGCGCCGGCGGCCCCGCCGCTCGCGGAGCCGCTCGGCGGCGGCGCGGATGCGGGCTTGGTTCTCGGGCTTGCGCGACTCGTCGTACAGCTTCTTGGCGATGCCGGCCAAGGCCACGGTCCTCATCAGCTTCATGAGCGACCGGTACCCCGGGCGCGCGGCAGCAGGCCCTCCCGCTCCTTGGCGGTGAGCACGCGGAGCGCGGCGGCCCGGACCAGCGCACGGAAGCCGGAGTGCGTGCGGGCCCGGGCGAGGACAGCCCCGTACATCGCCGGCAGCGGCGCCGGGTCGACGGTGAGCACCATGTCGCCGCCGGCCGCGACGAAGCGCAGCGCGCGCCGGCCGGGCGGGACCCGCGCCACCTGACGGGCGTGGGCGAGGTCGTCGGAGATCACCACGCCCTCGAAGCCGAGGTCGCCGCGCAGCATCGTGGTGACGACGTACGGCGAGAACGCCGCCGGCTGGGTCGGGTCGAGCCGGGCGTAGCGCGCGGTGGACATCATCACGAACGGCGCACCGGCGTCGACGGCGTCCTGGAACGGCGCGAGGTACGGGTCGTGGCGACGGGTGACCCGGTCGACGACGTCGGCGCTCGTGTCGGTGTTCGCGCGCACCCGGCCGAGACCCGGGAAGTGCTTGACCGCGGTCGCCACCCGCCCGCGGTCCATGCCGCGCACGAAGGCGACGCCGTGCCGCGAGACGACCCGCGGGGTGTAGCCGAACTGCCGGTCGTAGACCCCGATCGGCGGGTTGTGCCGCGCGGCCCGGGGGCTCGGGACGGTGTCGAGGACCGGCGCGAGGTCGAGGTTCACCCCGGCCCGGCCCAGCTCGCGCGCCCAGCGGTACGCCGCGGATCGCAGTCGTGCGGGCGCCCAGCCGCCCTGCACCAGCGCGGTCGGCATCGGGGCGAACCCGGGCCCCTGGAGCACCCGGACCAGGCCACCCTCCTGGTCGGTGCCGACGAAGAGGCCCACCCCGGCCGTGCTCCGCTCGGAGACCTGGGCGCGCATCGCGCGGGAGACCCGGGCCGGGGGACGGACGCCGTGGTAGCTGCGCCCGGTCAGCATCACGTTGCCGACGTGGAAGCGGCGGACCTGGGCACGGGTGCGCGGGTCGGCTCGGTCCGCGGCCGTGCCGACCATGAAGAGCTGGCCGACCTGCTGCCGGAGCGTCATCCGGTCGAGCACCCGCTCGGCCGCCGTCGGCTCCGGCGCCACGGCCCCGGGCGCGAGCGTGCCGCCCGGCAGCACGGTCTCGGCGCTCGCGCTCCCCGCGGCGGCGAGACCGACTCCGAGCACCAGCGTCAGCAGGAGGACGATCGCGTGCTCTCGGAGGTGCATCTCGGACGACGGTACCGGGCAGGCCACGTGGGAGCGGGACCGCCTTAATTGCAGAGATATCTTTGCAAAGAGACCTCTGCAGTCGTACCGTGATCGCATGGACGTCAGCTCGGTCACCCCGTCCCCCCAGGCGCTCAAGGCGCTGGCCCACCCCGTCCGCCTGCGGATGCTCGGCCTGCTGCGCCTCGACGGACCGGCGACGGCGACGACCCTGGCGGGACGGCTCGGGCTGAACACCGGGACGACGTCGTACCACCTGCGGCAGCTCGCCGAGCACGGCTTCGTGGTCGACGACCCCGAGCGCGGCAACGGACGTGAGCGGTGGTGGCGCGCGCGGCACCAGCTGACGGAGGTCGACACCGCATCGGCGACCACCCCTGAGGAGCACGAGACGTACGACGCCTACCTCCAGGCGGTCGCGATCAACTACGCGGGCAATCTCCAGGCCTCCGTCGAGCAGTTGTCGCTGTTGCCCGCGCCGTGGCGCGAGGCCGGCACGATGAGCGACCGGGTGTTCCGGCTGACCCCGGCCCGGGCGAGCGCACTGACGGACCGCCTGCTCGCGATCCTGGACGAGGTCGAGGACGACGACGACCCGGACGCGGCGCCGTTCCTGGTCAACGTGAACACCTACCGCCACCCACGGAGCCTGGCACCGTGAGGCGCCCGCTCTACGGCTGGCTGGTCTCCGAGGCGGTCTCGCTCACCGGCACCCGGATCTCGATGGTCGCGCTGCCGTGGCTCGTGCTGACGACGACCGGGAGCGCGACGCGGACCGGCCTGGTGGCGCTCGCGGAGATGCTCCCCCTGGTCGTGCTCAAGGTGCTCGGCGGACCCGTCATCGACCGGCTCGGCGCCCGCCGGGTCGCGATCACCTGCGACCTGCTCTCCGTGGTGGCGGTCGGCGCGATCCCGCTGCTCCACGAGTCGGGGTGGCTGCCGTTCCCCCTGTTCCTGCTGCTGGTCGCCGTCGCGGGCGGCCTCCGCGGCCCGGGCGACGCCGCCAAGGCCGCGCTCACCCCCGCGCTGGTCACCGAGGCGGGCGTGCCCCTGGAGCGGGCGACCGGCCTGCACTCCACGGTCGAGCGGACCGCCAGCCTGCTGGGGGCCGCGGCGGCCGGCGGGCTGGTCGCTCTCGTCGGCGCGGCCGACGCGCTGGTCGTCGACGCGCTCAGCTTCGGCGTCTCGGCCGCGGTGCTCGCCTGGTCGACGTCCACACTCGCCCGACCGGCCGCCGCGGTGGTCGACCAGCCTCCGGCGGCGTACGCCACCAGGCTCCGCGAGGGATGGAGCCACCTGCGCGGCGACCGGATCCTGCTCGGCATCGCCATCATGGTCTCGCTGACGAACCTGCTCGACCTGGCGAACGCCGCGGTCCTGGTACCGGTCTGGGCGAAGGCGACCACCGGCAGCGCGGCGACGGTGGGGCTGCTGTTCGCCACGTTCGGGGGCGCGGCGGCCATCGGCGCGGTCTGCGCGTCCGCCTGGGCCGACCGACTGCCCCGCTACCGCACCTACCTGCTCGCGTTCCTGATCTGCGGTGCGCCGCGCTACGTGGTGCTGGCGCTCGACGTGCCGCTGTGGACGGTGCTCGCCGTGTGCGCGGCGAGCGGGTTCGCCTCGGGCTTCATCAACCCGATCCTGGGCGCGGTGATGTACGAGCGGATCCCCGACGCCCTCGTGGGCCGGGTCACCTCCCTGAGCACCGCGATGGGTTTTGCGCTGATGCCGTTCGGCGGGCTCCTGGGCGGCCTGCTGGTCGCCGGGCTCGGACTGTCGCCGGCGCTGCTGATCACCGGCGCGGCGTACTTCGCCGTGACGATGCTGCCGGCCGTCGACCGCCGCTGGCGCGAGATCGACCGCCGGCCGGCACGGGAGCCGGCGGCCGTCAGCGCCTGAACGCCGCGGCGACCGCGACCAGTCGGTCGTTGGCCTCGGTCTCACCGATCGACACCCGGCAGCCGTCCCCGACGAAGGGGCGGACGACGATGCCGGCCGCGTCCGCCGCGGCCGCGAAGTCGAGGGTGCGCTCGCCGAGGTCGAACCACACGAAGTTGCCCTGCGCCTCCGGCACGTCCCAACCCGCGGCCCGCAGCGCCGCGACCACCCGGGTGCGCTCGACGACGAGCGCGTCGACGCGCTCGAGGAGCTCGTCGCGGCGCTCGAGCGAGGCGATCGCCGCGGCCTGGGCGACGGTCGAGACGCCGAAGGGCAGCGACACCGCCCGCAGCGCGGCCGCGATCGGGGCCGGCGCCACGGCGTACCCGACCCGGAAGCCCGCGAGCCCGTAGGCCTTGGAGAAGGTGCGGGTCAGCACGACGTTCTGGTGGCGGCGGTACGTCGCGACTCCGTCGACGGGGTCGGCCATCCGCACGAACTCGACGTACGCCTCGTCGACCACCACCAGCACGTGCGACGGCACCTGCGCCAGGAACGCGTCGAGCTCGGCCTGAGTGACGGCGGGCCCGGTCGGGTTGTTGGGCGTGCAGACGAGGACGACCTTGGTGCGCTCGGTGACCGCGGCGGCCATCGCGTCGAGGTCGTGGCGGCCGTCGGCGAGCACCGGCACCGTGACCGCCGTCGCGGCCGCGGCGGTGACCGCGATCGGGTAGGCCTCGAAGGACCGCCAGGCGAAGACGACCTCGTCGCCGGGATCGCAGAACGCCTGCACCAGCTGGTAGATCAGCCCCACCGACCCGGTCGCCACCGAGAGGTGCTCGACCGGCACGTCGAAGGTCTCGGCGAGCGCGGCGTAGAGCGCGGCGCTGCCCATGTCGGGGTAGCGGTTCATCGCGCCGACGCCGGCCTGGACGGCCTCGATCACGCCGGGCAGCGGCGGGTAGGGGTTCTCGTTGGAGGACAGCTTGTACGACGTCATCCCGGGTCGGACCGTCGGCGGCTTGCCCGCGACGTACGGCGGGATCTCCGCCACGTTCGCTCGGGGCTGGGGGGCGCTCATGGCCGTCAGGCTATGCCCGGGCTAGGCCCGGCGGCGGTACCTCCAGGGCCGGAGCACCAGCGCCAGCACGATCCCGATGCCGACGCCGAGGGCCGCCCCGGTGACGTTGTCGACGACGTCGGTGACGTCGCAGGCCCGGTCGATCCGGGCCAGCGCGAGCTGGGTCCCCTCGATCGCGACGGAGTACGCCGCGAGCCCGGCGAGCCCGAGCGGCACCAGCACCCACGCCGCCCGCCAGCGCGCGACGGCCAGCACCAGCAGGGCGCCGGCCGGGACGAAGATCAGCGTGTTGAGCATCCGCTGCCCGCCGGCGAAGATCCAGAAGCCGTCCGGCGCCGGGCCGCCGAGGTCCCACGAGCAGGTCTCGAGCCGCCCCTCGGCCGCGACGATGCCGGGCGCCCCGTGGGCCGGGATCAGCGTCACCGAGGCGATGATCGCCAGCGACCACAGGAAGCCCGCGATCGACCACGCGGTCAGCCAGCCCAGCCGCCGCTGCAGGGCCAGCGCCAGCAGCGCGCAGAGCGCACCGGCCACCGCGATCAGGGCCAGCATCACCCCCACCCCACCCACCGGAAACACGCCTCGACCGTAGCGGGCGGTCCCGCGCGGGGTGGTCAGGGGAAGCGGTGGCGACACGCCGTACGCCACCGGCGTGTCGCCGCCGTTTCCCCGGCCGACCGGGGAAACGGCGGCCCCTACGCCAGCACCACCTCACCACCCGGCACGGCCGGCAGGTCGCGGCCGATCCGGACGTCGACCGGGTTGGTCAGGCAGCGGATCGAGCCACCGCCCTTGTGGAACTCCGACACGTCGACGAGCACGATCTCGAAGCCCCACTCCTCCAGCTGTGCGCGGACCCGGTCGGGGCAGGCGGGCATCACGACCGTCGAGCCGATCACGATCGAGTTGGCGCAGAAGGTCGTCAGCGCCTCCTCCTCGGTCAGCACCAGCGGCTCGGGCACCAGGTCGAGCAGGGCCGCCGCCGACGCCTCGTCGAGGGCGGCCGGGCAGACCAGGGCGCGGTGCTCGTCGAGCGGGCAGAAGGCCAGGTCGAGGTGGTACATGCCGGGGTGGGTGATCCGCACGCCGCGGACCCGCACGCCGAGCTCGGTGGCGAGGTGCTTGAGCGCGAGCTCCTCGGTGCGCGGTCCGTAGCCGACGATCAGCGCATCGCCGAACGCGAACGCGTCGCCCGCCTCGAGGTGCGGGCCGACCCCGTCGCTCCCGACGTACGACGTGGCGAAGCCGTGCGCCGCGAACCACGGCTGCGCCGAGCGGGTCTCCATCCGGCGCTCGGCGTACCGCATGTGCGACAGCACCACGTGTGGGGCGCCGCCGGCCCGCTCCAGGCCGAGGCCGAGGTTCATCGCGTAGACCATGTCGGGGGCGTCGGCGCGCTGCGGCAGCGCCTCGACGACGCCACCGTGCCGCTCGATCGCGGCGACCAGGCCGCGCCACTGCGCCATCGCCCGCGCCGGGTCGGGCTGGTCGGCGGGATCCATGAACGGATTGATGACGTACTCGACCCGGAAGTGGGTCGGCTCGACCATGACGTACCTGCGGCCCCAGGCCAGTCCCTCCACCGAGATCCCCTCCGATCCTCATATTGCCTGATTGTCGGACAATATGACAAGCGGAGTGTAGAGCAGAATGGGCGCCATGTCCGCACCCGGGCCGTTCAGCACCCTCCACGTCGAGCTCGCCTCGACCGTCGACCGCGTGGCCGACGAGCTGCGGCGGGCGGTGTTCGACGGCGAGCTCGAGTCGGGCACCCCGCTGCGCGAGGTCGCGCTCGCCGAGTCGCTCGGCGTCTCCCGACCGACCGTGCGCGAGGCGCTCGGCGTGCTGGTCGCCGAGGGGCTGGCCGTCCGGGAGCCCAACCGGGGCGTCTCGGTCGCCGCCACCGACCCCGACTCGGTGCGCGACATCTGCCGGACCCGGCAGGTGCTCGAGGGCGCCGGAGTACGCCGCTGGCCGGACGCCGACGAGGCGCTGCGCGACGGCGTCCGCACCTCGCTGGTCAGCTACACCGGCGCGGTCCGCGCCGGTGCGTCATACCAGGAGCTCAACGAGCGGCACCTCGCCTTCCACGTCTCGCTGGTCGGCCTCACCGACTCGCCGCGGCTGGTCGCGATGGCCGAGGGCCTGATGGTCGAGCTCCGCCTCGCGCTGGCCCAGGTCGACCGGATCCGCCGCAACGCCCACGACCAGGCCGACAGCCACACCCAGCTGGTGATGCTGCTCGAGCGCGGCGACGTCGAGGCCGCGTCGGCCTTCCTGGTGCGCCACCTCGAGGACGCCGAGACCTCGATCCTCCAGGCCCTCGGACTCGCACCCATCTAGGGTGGGCCCCGTGGGACTCCTCAAGTTCATCGGCTGGCTCGCCACCAACCTGGTCGCGCTCGGCGCCGCGTGCCTGATCTTCGACGGCATCGGCTTCACCGGCTCGTCGGGCTGGGACGAGATCAGCGACAACTTCTGGCCACTCGTGTTCGTCGCGCTGATCCTGGGCATCGTCAACTCGTTCGTGAGCCCGGTGATCAAGATCCTGTCGATCCCGTTCATCATCATCACGCTCGGGCTGTTCCTGCTGCTGATCAACGCGCTGATGCTGCTCTTCACCGAGTGGCTGGTCGGGCTCTTCGACATCGACTTCTACGTCGACGGGTTCTGGAACGCCGTCGGCGGCGCGATCGTGATCACCATCGTCACCTGGATCGTCGGGCTCATCTTCGGCGACGCGGCGGAGGCCTGAGCGGGAAGCATGAGCAGTCTGCCCGCGAGCCGCGAGCCCGGCCGCTACCGCGTCGAGCTGGTCTGCCTCGGCAACATCTGCCGCTCCCCGATGGCCCACGTCGTGCTCGAGCAGCGACTGGCCGACGCCGGGCTCGCAGACCTGGTGGAGGTGACCAGCTCGGGCACCGGTGACTGGCACGTCGGCAACCCGATGGACCGGCGCGCGGCCGCCACCCTGACCGCGGCGGGGTACGACGCGACCCGGCACCGGGCGCGGCAGTGGGCCGGCCCCGACGACGCCGACCTCTATCTCGCGATGGACGCCGACAACCTCGCGAACATCGGCGGACCGGGGGGCCGGATCCGGATGTTCCGCGACCTCGATCCGCTGCACCCCGGCGACGACGTACCAGACCCGTACTACGGTGGGGACGACGGCTTCGAGGAGGTGCTGGCGATGGTGGAGCTCACGGCGACCGCGCTGGTCGAGGCCCTGCGACGCGAGCGGCCCTGGGACACCACCGAGCCGTGACCCGGCAACCGCTGATCGCCCGGCGTGCCGAGGAGCTCCTCGGCACGTCGGTCATCGCGACCGCCCCGGTCGCCGGCGGCGACATCGCGACCGCGACCCGCCTGCGCCTCAGCGACGGCAGCTCCGCGCTGATGAAGACGCTGCCGCACGCGCCGGAGGACTTCTTCACCGACGAGGCGGAGGGCCTGCGTTGGCTCGCCGCCGCGGGCGGGGCCGCGGTGCCCGAGGTGCTGGGCGCCGACCACGAGTGCCTGATCGTCCAGTGGATCGAGCCGGGCAAGAACTCCGTCGACGCCGCCCTCGCCTTCGGCCGCGAGCTGGCCGCCACCCACGCCGCCGGGGCGGAGCGCTTCGGCGCGGACCATGACGGCTACATCGGCAGGCTGCCGCTGCCCAACCGGACCGCCGACACCTGGGCCGAGTTCTACGCCGTGCGCCGCGTGCTCCCCTACCTCAAGCTCGCCCGCGACCGCGGCCACGCCGACGGGGAGCAGGCCGCCACGATCGAGGCGGTCGTCGCGCGGCTGCCCGGCCTGGTCCCCGACGAGCCGCCCGCCCGGCTGCACGGCGACCTGTGGAACGGCAACGTGCTCTGGGGCGTCGACGGCCGGGCCTGGCTGATCGACCCGGCGGCGTACGGCGGCCACCGCGAGGTCGACCTGGCGATGCTGTCGCTCTTCGGGCTCCCCCACCTGCCTCGGGTGCTCGACGCCTACCAGGAGACGACCCCGCTGGCCGACGGCTGGCAGGAGCGCGCCGAGCTGCACCAGATCTTCCCGCTGCTCGTGCACGCCTGCCACTTCGGCGGCGGGTACGCCGCCCGGGCGGCCCGCGCCGCCGCGGCGTACCTCTGACCCGGCGGTTCTCAGTACCGGCTCAGGCTCGACTGGCAGAGTAGCGTCGTGAGCACCCCACCAAGTTGCACGCTCCGCTCGCTGCGCTCGCTCCACGCACAACTTGTCGGGGACCCCGCATGAGCAGCAAGTCCGTGCCCAAGCCGCGCGTCCTCGTCGTCGACGACGACAAGGCGGTCCGCGAGTCGCTGCGCCGGTCGCTGGAGTTCAACGGGTACGACGTCGCCCTCGCCTCCGACGGCGCCGAGGCGCTGGCCGCGATCGCGGCCACCGACCCCGACGTCGTCGTCATGGACGTGATGATGCCGCGCCTCGACGGGCTCGAGGCGACCAAGGCGCTGCGCCAGGCGGGCAACGACCTGCCGATCCTCGTGCTCACCGCCCGCGACGCCGTCGGCGACCGGGTCGAGGGGCTCGACGCCGGCGCCGACGACTACCTCACCAAGCCCTTCGCCCTGCAGGAGCTGCTGGCCCGGCTGCGGGCGCTGCTGCGCCGGGTCGTCCCCCGCGACGAGCACGATGACGAGGTGCTCGCGTTCTCCGACCTCTCCATGGACATCGCCACCCGCGAGGTGACCCGCGGCGGTCGCCGGATCGAGCTGACCCGCACCGAGTTCACGCTGCTCGAGATGTTCCTGCGACGGCCGCGCCGGGTGCTGGAGCGGTCGTTCATCCTCGAGGAGGTGTGGGGCTACGACTTCCCGACGACCGCCAACTCGCTGGAGGTCTACGTCGGCTACCTGCGCCGCAAGACCGAGGCCGAGGGCGAGCCCCGGCTGATCCACACCGTGCGCGGTGTCGGCTACGTGCTGAAGGAATCGTGACCGTTCTTCCCCCGGCCGGCACCGACGGCCGCTGGCACTACCGCAGGTCGCTCGCCTCTCGGGTGACGATCCTGACCACGCTCGCCGCCGGCGCCACCGTGGCCCTGGTGGCGTTCGGCGCCTACGTCACCGTGCGGATGCAGCTCCAGGCCACCCTCGACGACTCGTTGCTGCACCGGGCCGAGAGCACCCCGACCCAGACCCTCTGCGACCGCAACTTCACGTTCCCGGCCGACTACTTCGGCGCCACCAACGTCTGGGTCGCCTGCCTCGACGGCAGCGGCAGCGGCCTGATCCGCGGCAAGGAGGCCGACCAGCCGCAGCAGCTGATCGGCGGGCCCGAGATCGCGGTCTCCCGGGGCGAGAAGAGCACGTCGGTCCGCACCGTCAGCGGCGAGGGCACCCGCTGGCGGATCGCCGCGGTGCATCGCGACGACGGCAGCACGATGGTGATCGGGCAGTCGCTGGACTCCCAGGAGACGCTGCTCGCCAAGCTTGGCACCGTGATGTTCCTCTTCGGCGGCGCCGGCGTCATCGGCGCGGGCCTGGCGGGCTGGGCCGTCGCCCGCAACGGCCTGCGCCCGGTGCGGCGGCTCACCGCGTCCGTCGAGGAGATCGCGCGCACCGAGGACCTGCGCCCACTCCCGGTCGAAGGGGACGACGAGATCGCCCGGCTGGCCTCGGCGTTCAACCAGATGCTCGCGGCGTTGGCCGCCTCCCGCGACCGGCAGCGCCAGCTGGTCGCCGACGCCGGCCACGAGCTGCGCACGCCACTGACGTCGCTGCGCACCAACATCGACCTGCTCACCCAGGCCGACGGCGCGAGCGGCATGGAGCTGCCCCCCGACGCCAAGGCCGAGCTGCTCGACGACGTCCGCGCCCAGATCGAGGAGCTCACCACGTTGATCGGCGACCTGGTCGAGCTGGCCCGCGACGAGCCCCTCACCCACGTCGTGGAGCCCGTCGACCTGCCCGAGGTGGTCGAGCGCGCGATCGCGCGGGTGCGGCGCCGGGCCTCGGGGCTGACCTTCGAGGTCGACCTCGCGCCGTGGTACGTCGTCGGCGAGGGCCCCGGCATCGAGCGGGCGGTGACCAACCTGCTCGACAACGCCGCCAAGTGGAGCCCCGAGGGCGGCACGGTCACGGTCACGCTCGTGGACGGCACGCTCACGGTCGCCGATCAGGGGCCCGGCATCGCGGAGGCCGACCGACCCCACGTCTTCGACCGGTTCTACCGGTCCCCGGAGTCGCGCGGCATGTCGGGCTCCGGCCTGGGCCTGTCGATCGTGCGGCAGGTCGCGGAGCGGCACGCCGGCACCGCCGAGGTCGGCGTGGCCCCCGGTGGTGGCGCCCAGTTGACGATGTGGCTGCCCGGCTCGGCGAGCCCGGTCCCGGACTGGACCCCGGCCTGATGCGCGCGCTTCCGCTCGCCGCGATGACCGCGGCCACCCTCACACTGGCCCTGTCCGGCTGCTCCGGCGGGTCCTCCGGTACGCCGTCCGCGGCCGAGTCCGCGGCGGCGAACGTCGCCTGGAGCCCGTGCGACGGGCTCACCGCCGAGACGGTCGGCCGGCTGGTCGGCGCACCCGTGACCGAGCGCACCGGGAGCATCACCGCGCCGCAGTGCACGTTCACCCCCGAGCGCAAGGGCGGCGCGGCGTACGACATCAGCTATCTGTGGTTCGCCGGCGGGCTCGACGACGCCCTCGACACGATGGGCGCCGCGGGCGCCCAGCTCGAGCCGGTCGACATCGACGGCGCGGAGTCGGCGCGGATGGTCGTGCGGACCCAGAAGTCCGGCGTCCTGGTCACCGGCTTCGTGCAGACCGCCGGCCTCGTGCAGAACGTCAACGCGGTCCAGGTCACGCCGTACGACGAGGACGCGGTCGTCGCGGGCACGCAGGCGCTGATGGCGGAGCTGGTGCGACAGGCGCCGACCTCGCGGCCGCGATAGTCCGTCACGGAATGGTCGAACCTCACACCGAACGACAGCCATTTCGTGACGGACTACCCCGACAATGAGCCGGTGACCGACACGATCTCGTTCTTCACGCGGGCCGGTGCGGCCCTGGTCCCCGAGCCGCTCGCCTGCAGCATGTGGAGCGACGACCAGATGCACGGCGTGGCCCTCAGCGGCGCGCTGGCCTGGGCGGCCGAGGGCGCGCTGGCCGAGGCGGGACGCTCCGACCTGCGGCCCGCGCGGTGGGCGGTCGACCTCTTCAAGCCGGCCCGGATGGTGCCGTGCACCCTGACGACCGAGATCGAGCGCGAGGGCCGGCGGATCTGCCTGGTCGACGTGATCCTCTCGCAGGGCGGGGAGCGGGTGGCGCGGGGCACCGCGACGTTCCTCAAGCCGTCCGAGTCCACGGACGGCGAGATCTGGGCGCCGACCGAGCGCCCGTCGCCGCCGCCGGTCGACGTGGTGCCGCCGGCGACCGAGCCGCGGGCGCCGTTCGTGCGCTCGTCGGTCGGCTGGTCGCAGAACTTCCTCGAGCACCAGAACGCCGACCGCAAGGCGACCTGGAGCACCGCGGTGCCGATCCTCCCCGACGAGCCGCTGACCGGCTTCCAGGCTGCGGCCGCCAGCGCCGACGGCACCAGCATGGTCATCAACTGGGGCACCCGCGGCGTCGAGTACATCAACACCGACATCACGATGACGCTCGCCCGCGAGCCCGAGGGCGTTGAGATCGGCCTGCTCGCGACGGACCGGGTCGAGCACGACGGCATCGCCGTCGGCAGCGCCGCCATCTTCGACCGGCGCGGACCGCTCGGCACCGTGATGGTGGCCGCCCTCGCCAACGCCCGCCGGACCGTCGACCTCGGGTCGGTCACCTACACCGACCAGGGCCACCGGACCCGCTCCGCCGGCTGACGCCCGGGCGGCCGCTGCCGGTCGCCCGGCGCTTCATCAAGGGATGGGGGCGGATCCGCGCTCCCCACGACGTGCGCACCCAGGGAAGTGCCGCCTCGTCTGCATCCCTCGATGAAGCCGCAGCTACGGGCGGGCGGCCTGCTGCTCGCGCCAGGAGCGCTCGAAGGGGAGCCGCCAGGCGTGCGGCGCGACCAGCTGATGGATCGCGTTCGGGCCCCACGAGCCGGGCGTGTAGGTGCGCACGGGCGGCGGGTTCTGCAGCAGCGGCGTCGACCGCTCCCAGAGCGTCTCGATGCCGGCCGCGGTGGTGAAGAGCGTGTGGTCGCCGCGCAGCGCGTCGTAGATGAGCCGCTCGTAGGCCTCGAGCACGGCGTACGCCGAGGAGGTCTCGTGGGTCGCGAACTGCATCGACAGCTTCTCCAGCTTCATCCCCGGCCCGGGGCGCTTGCCGTAGAACGAGAGCGACATCCGCGACTGGTCGGCGAGGTCGAAGGTGAGGTGGTCGGGCCCCTGGGTGCCGGCGTTGGAGCCGGCCGGGAACATCGCGAGCGGCGGCTCCTTGAACGCGATCGAGATGATCCGGGCGCCCTCGGCGAGCTTCTTGCCGGTGCGCAGGTAGAACGGCACCCCCGCCCAGCGCCAGTTGTCGATCTCGACCTTGAGCGCCACGAACGTCTCGGTGTCGGAGTCGTCGGCGGTGTCCGGATGCTCGCGGTACCCGGCGTACTGGCCCCGGACGACGTGGTGCGGCTCGATCGGGCGCATCGAGCGGAACACCTTGAGCTTCTCGTCGCTGATCGGGTCGGGCGCGAGCGAGGTCGGCGGCTCCATCGCCATGAACGCCAGCACCTGCATCAGGTGGGTGACGACCATGTCGCGGTAGGCGCCGGTGGTCTCGTAGAACTTGGTGCGGCCCTCGAGCCCGAGGGTCTCCGGCACGTCGATCTGCACGTGGTCGATGAAGTTGCGGTTCCAGATCGGCTCGAAGAGGCCGTTGGCGAAGCGGAACGCCAGGATGTTCTGGGCCGCCTCCTTGCCGAGGAAGTGGTCGATGCGGAAGATCTGGCTCTCGTCGAAGACCTGGTGCAGCCGGTCGTTGAGCCGGCGCGCGCTCTCGAGGTCGGTGCCGAAGGGCTTCTCCATCACGATCCGCGACTGCTTGACCAGCCCGGCCTCGTCGAGCTGGCGCACGACGTCGAGCGCCGCCTTGGGCGGGACGCTCAGGTAGTGCAGGAAGTCGACCGGCCGGCCGCCCCGGGCCAGGTCGGCCTCGGCGGCACGGACCGCCTCGGCGAGCGCGGGCGGGCCGGCGGACTGCGGCACGTAGCTGAGCAGCCCCGCGAACTCGTCCCACTCCTGGGCGGTCAGGCCGCGGTGGCTGAACTCGTCGCAGGCACCGCGCGCGATCCGGACGAACTCGGCCGTGTCGATGTCCTCGAGCGAGGTGCCGACGATCCGCGAGTCGTCGATGAGGCCGGCCTGCCAGAGGTGCATGAGGCCCGGCAGCAGCTTGCGCCGGGACAGGTCGCCGGTGGCCCCGAACAGCACGATGACGTGTCCGTTCTCCATGCCGCCACGGTAGCCGTCCGCGGCGGATCGATGCCTACGGGCGATCGAAGACCCGGAGCAGCCGCTCGGCCTTCCAGCGCGACTCCGCCCACTCCTCGTCGACGTCGGAGCGGACCGTGATCCCGCCGCCGGTCCCGAGCAGGTAGCGCCCGTCGCCGGCGGTCGCCAGGCTGCGGATCACCACCCCGAGGTCGGCCCGGCCGTCGGCGCCGATCCAGCCGAACGCCCCTGCGTACGGACCTCGCGGCGTCTGCTCCACCTGCTCGATCACCTGCATCGTGCGCAGCTTCGGGGCGCCCGTCATCGACCCCGCGGGGAAGAGCGCCCGCAGTGCGTCGATCGTCGAGACCTCGTCGCGCAACCGCCCGCGGACCGTGCTGACCAGCTGGTGCACGGACTCGTAGGACTCGACGTCCATCAGCGTCGGCACGGTGACCGTGCCCGGCTCGCAGACCAGCGACAGGTCGTTGCGCAGCAGGTCGACGATCATCAGGTTCTCGGCGCGGAACCTCGGGTCGGTGCGCAGCCGCTCCCGCGCCTCCTCGTCCTGCGCCGCGGTCGCTCCCCGGGGCGTGGTGCCCTTGATCGGCTTGGTCTCCAGCGTCCGGTCGGCCGACACCAGCGCGTACCGCTCCGGGCTGGAGCTGAGCAGCCACGCCCGTGCCCCCGGCACGTCGTGCTGCAGGAAGCCGGCGTACGGCGCGGGGTTGAGCCCGCGCAGCCGCAGGTACGCCGACACCGGGTCGAGGTCGCTCTCGGTCGCCATCCGGTAGGTCAGGTTGACCTCGTAGGTGTTGCCGGCGTGGAGCTGCTCCTGGACCCGGGCGAAGCCGGTGCGGTAGGTGGCGGGAGTGGTGGTTTCGAGGCTCGTCGCTGGCGCTCCTCGCACCTCAACCACCTTCATCGGTGGTTGAGGTGCGAAGGCGCCCCGCGCCTGAGCCTCGAAACCACCATCCCCGTCGACCTCATGCTCGAACATCCGCACGTGGCTCGGCCGCATCCAGACGGCGTCGGGCAGCTCGCCGCCGGTCGCGGCGGGGAGGTCGGGGCGGCAGGCGTAGCCGAGGTAGCCGAACCAGGAGGCGTCGGCCGGCCCGGCGGCGAGCTCCGCAGCGAGGACGTCGAACACGTCGTCGCCCACGACCTCCGAGCGGCCACCTACGTGCCGGCGGACGACCCGCGCGCCCGCGTCGTAGGTGAGGGAGACGTCGTCGTCGTCGAGCCACCCGAGGATCGAGCGGCGGCCCGACCACTCCCGGGCCCCGCCGCCGTCGAGCCAGAAGCACCGGGCGTGCGCGGCGGCGACCGCGCGGAAGTCGGGGACCGGGTCGGTCATGCGGCACCCAGGAAGTTCGCGACCAGCCGCGCGCCGTGCTCGGAGAGCACCGACTCGGGGTGGAACTGCACGCCCTCCAGGGGCAGGGTCCGGTGCCGCACCCCCATCACGACGCCGTCCTCCGACCGCGCGGTGACCTCGAGGCACGCGGGGACCTCCAGCACCGCGAGCGAGTGGTAGCGCACCGCCGCCAGCGGCGACGGCAGGCCGGCGAAGACACCCCGGCCGTCATGGGTCACCGACGCCACGTCGCCGTGCGCGGGGCGGACCCGGTCGACGGTGCCGCCGTACGTCGTGACCAGCCCCTGCATCCCCAGGCAGACGCCGAGCACGGGCCGGGTCGCGCGGCGCAGCACCTCGCGGCCGACGGAGAAGTCCGCGGGCGCGGCCGGGTGCCCCGGGCCCGGCGACAGCACGACGTGGGAGAACGCGAGCACCTCGGCGGCCGACACCTCGTCGTGCTGCACGACGGCCGGCAGCGACCCGGTGACGGCGGCGACGAGGTGGACCAGGTTCCACGTGTAGGAGTCGTGGTGGTCGACCACGACTACGTCGAGAAGGCGATTCATCAAGGACATCCGACTGGGTTTCGAGACGCGTCGCGGTCCCGCGCAAGCGCGGCCCCGCCGACGCTCCTCAACCTCCCTCCGGCAACGCGGGCCGCTCGCAAGCGAGCGCCCCGCGGCCGGAGTGACGGAGGGCCCGATGAAGCTGGGGGGCAGTCTTCACCGGGCCCACGAACGGCTCCGCCGTGGTTGCACAGCCTAGCCTCGGGCCGACGCGTTGTGGTCGGGATCCACGAGAAGGCCCGCCACCAGTTCGTGGAGCACCTCGAAACCGTGCTCGGTGAGGATGGACTCCGCGTGGAACTGGATGCCGCGGTAGTGCGGGCCCCGGACCAGGTGAATGTCACCGGTCTGGACGTCCGCCTCGACCTCGACCCCGTCGGGCGCCCCGGAAGCGCCGAGCCGGCCGACGAAGGTGTTGTAGAAGCCGACCCGCTCCGTCCGCCCGCCGATCGACACCGGCGACTGGGTGCCCTGGAAGACGATGTCCTTGTAGGCCAGCGGGATCCCGAGGTGGTGGCACAGCGCCTGGTGCCCCAGGCACACCGCGAGGAACGGCCGCTCGGCGGCCATCAGCTCGGCGACGGCCGCGCGCAGGTTCGCCATCTTCGGGTCGTCGCCGTCGCGCGGGTCGCCCGGGCCGGGTCCGATGATCGCGAGGTCGAAGCCGTCGAGGCACCCGGGCGTGTAGTCCTCGTGCCGCACGACCTCGCTGGTCATACCGACGACGCCGAGCACGTGGCGCAGCATGTTCACGAAGTCGTCCTCGCCGTCGAGGATCACCACCGACCTGCCCGCGAGCCGCGGGTCCGGCGCCGCGCCGCCCTGGTCGGTGAGCCAGAACGTCGAGAGCCGCCGGTTGCGCGCGTTCAGCGCGAGCAGCACGTCCTCGTCGTTGACGAGCTCCGCGACGTTCACGCTCGGCGTCGGTGCGGGCGGCACCAGCCCGAAGGCGCTGAGGATGCCGCCGGCCTTGGCGTGCGTCTCCGCGACCTCGTACGCCGGGTCGGAGTCGCGCACCAGCGTCGCCCCGGCGGTGACCGTCAGCCGGCCGTCGAGCCCGACGTCGGCGGTGCGGATCACGATCGGGCTGTCGACAACCGGGCCACCCTCGTCGTCGCGGCCGAGGATCGCGAGCGCCGCGCCGTAGTAGCCGCGGCCCTCCGACTCGTACTGCTTGATCAGGCGACAGGCGTTCTCGACCGGCGAGCCCGTGACGGTGGCGGCGTACATCGTGTCGCGCAGCACCTCGCGCGGGTCGCGGCTGGTGCGGCCGGCGAGGAGGTACTCGGTGTGGATCAGGCGGCTCATCGGCTTGAGGAACGGGCCGAGCACCTGGCCGCCCTCGTTGCAGATGTCGCACATCATCTTGAGCTCTTCGTCGACGACCATGAAGAGCTCGAAGATCTCCTTCTCGTCGTGGAGGAAGTCGAGGAGCGGACGGCGGACGTCGCCCTCGCGCGGGATCCGGAACGTGCCGCTGATCGGGTTCATCCGCACGTCGCCGCCGTGGATGGAGACGTGCCGCTCCGGGCTCGCGCCGATCAGGTAGCGGTCGCCGGTGAAGAAGACGTAGGTCCAGTACGACCCGCGCTCGCGCTCGAGCAGCCGGCGGAACACCGTGAGCGCCCGGTCGGCGCCCCAGTCGGCGACGGTCGCGCGGTAGTGGCGCCCGATGACGAGGTTGGCGCCCTCGCCCTGGCCGATCTCGTCGGTGATGATCGACGAGACCAGCTTGGCGTAGTCGTCGTCGTCGGTCTCGAAGCCGCCCCGGTCGGCGAACTCCACCCCCGTGTCGTCGATCGCGTCGATCACCTCGGCGACGCTGAACTCCAGCTCGGACTCGACGTCGACGACCACGAGCGGCGTGCCGTCGTCGTGGGCCTCGAAGCCGCGCTCGGCGACCTGCCGGAAGGGGATCGCGACCAGGCGGTCGGCGATGTGTCCGTCGTCCGGCACCCCCTCGGCCAGGGGTACGTCGAGGATCGACTCGACCACGCTGCGGCGGCCGCCGACCACACCGACGGTGTCGCGGTCACCGGCCCGCGTGGAGCGCCGGATGATCGCCCAGGCCTCGTGCTCCTGGACGGCCGCGATGGCTTCCCGGGCAGAGGTCGTGGCGTTCATGCCGGAACTCTACGGCGGCGCGGAGACACGGCCGACCGAGGCCCGAGCCTCGGAACCGCCCTCGCTCACCCCAGGGTGGTCAGCAGCTGGGTCGCCCGGGTGAGCACGACGTACAGCGTCGCCCGCCCGGTGGCGGACTCGTCCTCGATCTCCTGGGGGCGGACCACGACGATGCCGTCGAACTCCAGGCCCTTCGTGTCCAGGCCGGTGAGCACGACGATCCGGTCGTCGCCCGAGGGCGTGACCGTGGAGTCGATCGCGGCGCGGGCGCCGGACGCGTCGGCGGCGACCTCCGGCCACGACGCCAGCCAGGCGTTGACCTCGGAGCGGCGGGCGACGGGGACGACGATGCCGACGGTGCCCTCGACGCGGGCGGCGATGTCGGTGACGGCCGCGCGGGCGGCCGCCTCGAGGTCGCCCTCGGGGACGCCGGTGCGCACCTCGGGCTCGACGCCGGTGGAGCGGACGGCGGTGGGGAGGTCGGCGTCGAGGCCGACCCGCTCGGCGTACGCCGCGGCGTGGGCGTAGATCTCGGCGGAGTTGCGGTAGTTGGTGGAGAGGTGGAACTCGTGGCGCTCCTTGCCCTCGAGGGCGGCGGCCCGCGCGGCCTCGGCCTCGGCGGGCACCGGCCACGAGGACTGGGCCGGGTCGCCGACGACCGTCCACGACGCCGTGCGCCCGCGCCGGCCGACCATCCGCCACTGCATCGGGGTGAGGTCCTGGGCCTCGTCGACGAGCACGTGCGCGTAGGGGTCGTCCTCGATCTTGTGCGTCGGCGGCGCCCAGGCCCGGCCCGACGGCGCGAACTCGCGGTCGGCCGCGGTGAAGAGCTCCTGGACGTCGATGCCGCCCTCGAGCAGGCCGGTGTCGTCGAGGGTGCCCTCGTCGTCGGTGCGGGCGGGGACGTCGCCGATGGCGTAGCGGAGCTCGTCGAGCAGCGGGATGTCCTCGACGGAGAAGTCGGTGGCGTCGGCCCACGACTTCGAGAGCAGCCGCTGCTCCTCCGGACCGACGACGCCGTCGCCCACCCGGGCCAGGAACTCCGGCTCGCGCAGCCACCCGAAGACCTGGCTCGCGTCGAGCGGCGGCCACCAGGCCGCCACGAAGTCGACGAACGAGTGGTCGGAGAGCAGGTCGTCGTCGAAGGCCTCGCGGCCGCGCTCCCGGCCGCGCTCGCCGCGCACCTGGCGCCACATCGCGTCGAGCAGCGCACCGGCCACCCGCGGCAGCTGGCGGTTGCGGCGGCCCTGGGACATCAGGTTGCGCCGGATCGCGCCGAGCTGGCCGCGGTCGAGCACGATCGTGTCGTCACGCCAGAAGATCCGGAACTCCCGCGGGCTGCCGGGCGCCTGCTGCCGGGCCGTGCGCCGCATCAGCTCGGCCATCACGGCCGCGCCCTTGACGTCGGCGACCGCCGGCTCGTCGTGCCGGGTCGCCCGGACGCCGTCGACGACCTCGCCCAGCGAGCGCAGCGCGACCGCCGTCTCGCCGAGGCTGGGCAGCACCCGCTCGATGTAGCGCATGAACACGCCGCTCGGCCCGACGACCAGCACGCCGCCGGTCTCGTAGCGGCGCCGGTCGCTGTAGAGGAGGTACGCCGCGCGGTGCAGCGCGACCACGGTCTTGCCGGTGCCGGGGCCCCCGGAGATCGAGACGACGCCGCGGCCGGGCGCCCGGATCGCCCGGTCCTGCTCGGCCTGGATGGTCGCGACGATCGAGTGCATGGAGCGGTCGCGGGCCCGCGAGAGCTGGGCCATCAGCGCGCCCTCGCCGACGATCGGGAGGTCGGTCTCGACCTCGGCGTCGAGCAGCTCGTCCTCGACGCCCACGACCGTGCGGCCGGCGGCGCGCAGCACGCGGCGGCGTACGACGCGCTGCGGCTCGGCCGCGGTGGCCTGGTAGAACACCGCCGCGGCCGGGGCGCGCCAGTCGATCAGCAGCGAGTCGCGGTTGTCGTCGCGCAGGCCGATGCGGCCGATGTAGCGCGGCTCCGGGTCGAGGTCGGGCAGCATGTCGAGGCGGCCGAAGACCAGGCCCTCGTGGGCGGCGTCGAGCTGGGCGATCCGGCGCGCGGCCTGGAACACCATCGCGTCGCGCTCGACGAGCCCGCCCTCGTGACCGAGCCGGCCCCGGCTGTGGCCCTCGCGGGCGAGCTCCTGCGCGGCCCGGGCCGACACCTCCAGCTGTCGATAGACCCGGTCCACGAACCCCTGCTCGGTCGCGATCTCCCTCTCGACCAGCTCTTCCGACACGCCTGTCCCCTCTTGCAGCGAGTCGACTAGCCTACCCGGCCGGCTACCGCTTGCGGGACAGGAACGCCGTCATCGCGGCACGCGCCTCGTCGGAGGCGAACAGACGGGCGGACAGCTCGGCCATCTCCTCGCCGTGTGCGTCGATCCGGGCGAGCAGGTCGCGGTTGAGGATGCGCTTGGACTCGCGCAGGCCCTGGGCCGCCCCGGTCGCGAGCGACGCGCAGACCCTCCCCACCTCCTCGTCGAGCCGGTCGGCGGGCACGGCCGTCGTGACCAGGCCGTACGCCGCGGCCTCGGCGCCGGTGAAGACCTCACCGCCCAGCGTCGTCAGGGACGCCGCTCGGGGGCTCATCCGGGCGTGCACGGTGAGCGAGATGATCGCCGCGGCCAGGCCGAGCTTGACCTCGGTCAGCGCGAACGTCGCGTCGTCGCTCGCGACCACGATGTCGGAGGCGGCCACGATGCCGATCCCACCGGCGCGCACGGGTCCGGCCAGCCGGGTCACGACCGGCTTGTCCATGCTCACGATCAGCCGCTGCAGCGCGACGATCCTGCGGGCGCCCTCGTCCATGCCGCCGTCGGCGGCCTCGGAGAGGTCGGCACCGGAGCAGAACACCCGGCCGGCCGAGGTGATCAGCACGACCGTCGCCTCGGCGTCCGACTCGGCCCGCTCCAGGCACTCGAACAGCTCGGAGACCAGCCGGCGGGAGAGCGCGTTGCGGTTGTGCTCGGAGTCGAGGGTGATGGTGGCGACCGCGTCGGCCACCCGGTAGTGCACGAGCTCGGGCATGCGGCTCATCCTGCCGCATGCCCGAGCTCGGGGCCGGGCTCAGCGGTGGAGCCGCACCGTGAAGCTCTCGCCGCCGACGCGCAGGGCGGCGCGGCGTACCTTCGCACCCTTCAGCGCGACCTTCCCGAGGCGGGTCTTGGCCAGCCGCAGCTTGGTCTGCGAGCCCGCCTCGACGGAGTACGACGCCTTGGCCAGCACCGCACCCTTCCGCACGACGGTGCCGCGGACCTTCACCCGCTTCGCGGCCACCAGCGTGGCCCGGCCGGTGCAGGCGGTGGTGCCCGCGCAGCCGACGGTCGCGGTCACGGCGGCGCGCGCCACCAGTGCCCTCGGCACCACCGGGGTCAGGCCGGGGATCACCGTGGGCGGCACCGACGGGCCGCTCGGCCCGGCCGGCGTCGACGGCGCCGACGGCGCCGACGGGGTGCTCGCCGGCGAGGTGTCCACCTGGAAGGTCACGCTCGAGGCGTTGTCCGTCGTGGAGGTCTCCGTCGTGCTCGTCGACACCGTCGCGGTGTTGACCACCGTGCCGTCCGCGTCGGCGCCACGCTCGGTGCGGTTGGCCAGGCAGAGCAGGTAGAGACGGGCGTCGAGCGGCTCGGCGGTCGGGTTGTAGAGCTTGAACACCCGGACGATCGGCCGCGGGTCGTTGCCGAGGACGACCAGGCCCGGGTCCACGTCGTACCCCGCCACGATGCCCTTGGCGTCGGCCGCGCAGCTCAGCGTGACCTCGGCGACCTCGCCCGGCTGGACCGTGGCGGTCTGCCGGACCTCGTCGAGCGCGAGCCGGTGCTGGTGCCCGTGGGCGGAGCCGACCAGGACGTCGAGACAGCGGAGCGTGAACGTGCCCGCCGAGGCCCCGCCCGGGTTGTCGACGGCGAAGGTCCAGCCGTGCTCGCCGTCGGGGTACGTCGTCACGACGGGCGCCGCGTCGTCGAGCGCGTAGCCCGGCTGGATCGGCACCTGGCCAGAGACGCAGCCCATCGCGATGGTGGTGCGGCCGGTCGGCAGGCTCCGGGTCTCGGACTGCTGGCCGTCGATCACCAGCGAGTGCCGGTGTCCGGAGACGACCTCGCTGTCACGCGCGACGCAGACCGCGAAGACCTTCGCCTGCGCGCGACCGGTCGCCTCGTTGAGGAACCGGGCGGTCCAGCCGTCGTCGCCGACCGCGTGGTTCTCGGTCATCGCGACGTCGGCGAGCGTGCCGGTGCCCTGGTCGACGTGGTCGACGCGGCCCGAGCCGTCGGTCACGACGTACCCGCTCGGGCAGGTGACCGTGCCGGTCGCCTGGGCGCCGGGCTCGACGTCCACCTGCACCTCGGTCTTCTGCACGTCGAAGAGGTGCTGGTGGTCGGCCCCCGAGGTCGGCAGCGGCGCGACCTTCACCCGGACGTCGACCGACCGGGTCTGGCCGGCGGGCACGGTGCCCAGCTCACAGCGGACCGTCACCCCCGAGGTCGTGCACGGCGCGTCGGCGGAGACCAGCGTGACGCCGGCCGGCAGCACGTCCACGACGACCACGTCGCGAGCCGCGGCGGCACCGGTGTTGGTGACGGCGAGCGTGTAGGTCACGACGTCGCCCTCGCGCGGCGCGGCTTGGTCGACGGTCTTGGTGACCTTCACGTTGGTGACCGTCGGCTGCACCGGCGTCGTGGTGGAGTCGGTGTCCTGCACGGTGCCGCCGCTGGGCGCCGTCCCGGTCGCGGTGGCGGTGTTGTCCACGCGGCCGAGGCCCTGGTCGGCCGCGGTGATGGTGTAGGTCACCGGGGTGCAGTCGAACGACTCGCCCGGGTCGAGGGCACCGCTCGGGCAGGTGACCGGGCCGACCTTCGGGTCGGAGACCGTCACCGGGTCGAGTCGCACGTTGCCGGTGTTGGTGACGCGGAACGAGTACTCGATCGTGTCGCCCTCGTCGGGCCCGTTGCCGTCGAGGTCGTGGACGGCGCTCGCCGTCTTCACCAGCTGGATGGCGCCGGTGGCCGGCAGCGGCACGGTGCGCGAGTCGTCGTCCTCG
>NZ_JACHWR010000004.1 GCF_014191495.1 Nocardioides soli | reverse complement strand
CATGAAACATCAAGTGGTAGTTCAAGTTGGGCGGTATCGCCATAAGTGTTGTACGTACGTTCTCTAATCTCAGGACGTAGACGAAGCCTCAAAGCCTCACAAGGAATCCTGATGAACCAAGCCGACGAGTCACCAATGCGGTTATGAGGGAAGGTTCCTGACGCGCAAGCGTCATAGAGCGTGTCTGTGTGAACTCGGAGAAGACGTGCAGCATCCTCAACAGTCCACCAAGCACGCTCAGTCCAGACGACAGGCCACTCATGGCCGTACTTGTCCATGTCTCACCCAGATCTGTGAAGGGTGTGACAAGAACCGATTGATCGCCGATAACTGGCATTATGTCAAGTTCTAGCCTTGCGTGCTACGCCAGATGAGCGGCGGTAGACGTTGCGTCGGTGCCCGACCGCGAGGACTAGCACCCGCAGCACGTGGTCGTGGATCTCGTACACGATGCGGTAGTCGCCAGTCCGCACGCGCCACTCACCTTCGCCTCCGACGAGCTTCTTGGCGCCCGGAGGCCTCGGATCGCTAGCGAGCAGCTCGACGGCGGCCTGGATGCGACGCCGAGCGGGATGGTCCAGCTTGCGCAGTTGGCGGGCTGCCGTTAGCGCTACCTCGATCCGGTAGGTCGGGCCGGTCATGCGAGCCCGAGGTCGGCCTTGACCTGGTCCCAAGGGATCGCGGCCTCGCCGGTCTCGGCCATCTCCGCGCGGGCCTCGGCTGCCGCCTGGATGTCGGCGAGATCCTCGGCGTCCTCGAGCAGCTGCTGGAGCTGCTCAGCATCTACGACGGCCGCGACCCGGCGACCACGCCGAGTCAGGAACACCGGGTCTCGTGCGACGCGGGCCGCGTCAACGACGTCGGCCAGCCGGGCCCGGGCCTCACTCACGGTCATCTCGCTCATGACGTCCAGCGTAGGTAGGACCGCGAAACTGTACAAGAGCGCATAATTCGCGGAACCTTGGAGGCGCGAGGCTTCGCGAGACGGAAGTGCGCTGCTGACAGAAGAGCTCAGCTCCCTCCTGGCCCCGTCCCGCTCATCCGCCGTCAAGTCCGACTCCAACAGTTCTGCGCCGCAGCCGCATGCCCCTGCTCGCTCGAAACGGGTGGCGAGCCCCCACGGAGTCGGCAACGATCCACCCGTGGCCGCGATGCATGACGATGAGTTGACCATCGACGCCTCCCTGGTGCGGAGCCTCGTCCAGGTGTCACTGCCGGAGCTCGGCGATCTTGCTGTCGAGCCGGTGGACGCCTCCGGTTCGACGAATGCGCTGTTCCGTCTCGGCGACGACCTGCTTGCTCGGCTGCCACGCCAACCCGGCGGGTCGGCAACCGTCGAGAAGGAGGCGCGGTGGCTCCCCCACGTCGCCAGCGGACTGTCGACCGCGGTGCCGGAGCTCGTCGCGGTCGGCGACCCCGGGTTCGGCTACCCCGAGAAGTGGTCGGTCGTGAGGTGGATCGAGGGTGCTGCGCCGTCGGTGCCATGGGACTCGTCCCGGCACCGGTCGTCGGAGCCCCTTGCCGCCGACCTTGCCGAGCTGGTCGCGGAGCTGCGGCAGGTGCCCGTCCCGGTCGAGGCACACGACGACCCGGCGCTGCACTCCTATCGTGGCGGTCAGCTGGCGGAGTTCGCGGATGACTTCCACGAGTTGGCCGAGGCGTGCCGCGCCATCCCCGACCTCGGCCTGGACCTCGACCGCGCACGGGCGATCTGGACCGACGCCGTCGCGGCCGAACGATCCCTCGTGGAGAGCCGCAGCTGGTACCACGGCGATCTCCTGGCCGAGAACCTGCTGCTCCGGGACGGTCGGCTGGCCGCGGCTCTCGACTTCGGTGGCCTGGCGGTAGGCGACCCCACCGTCGACCTGATCGTCGCCTGGGAGGTGCTCGACGGCGCCGGCCGTGCCGAGTTCCGCGGGCTGCTCGACCTCGACGATGCGACCTGGGCGAAGTCGATGGGCTGGGCGCTCCTGATCGCCCTGATCACCTTTCCGTACTACTGGCAGACGATGCCGTCCCGGTGCGCAGACCGCCGGGCGATGGCGGCGGCGGTCCTGGCCGAGGCTTGAGACAGCGCGCTCGCCGCCTCTCCCCCGATCGCCACCGGCCGGTGTGCCGTGGCCGCCTCCCCGCTCCCGCTACCCCACAATGGCGGTGAGACGACTCCCTCGTGCCTGGAAGGGATCGACCGATCCTGATGGCCGAGGGGGCTGGACTGCATGCGGGCGATACTCCTGAGCGGCGGGCTCGCCGTGATCTGTTCGCTGCTGGGCACCCGGATCGCGATCGGATGGTTCACCCGGCACGGCTTCGGCCAGCCGATCAGGGACGACGGACCGACGACCCATCACGTCAAGCGGGGTACGCCGACCATGGGCGGGCTCGTGATCCTGCTGGCGGCGACGGCGGCCTACCTGGCCGCCACGGCCCTGACCGGCAGGTGGCCGAGCGCGAGTGCCTGGCTCGTGCTGCTGCTGTTCCTCGGCTGTGGCGTCGTGGGCTTCCTCGATGACTTCATCAAGGTCTACACGCAGAACAACGCGGGCCTGAGCAGCCGGGCGAAGATGGCCGGTCAGACCCTGATCGCGCTCGTCTTCGGGGTCCTGGCCACCCAGTTCTTCGCCGACGAACGGGGAGTCACGCCGGCGTCGCAGTACCTCTCCACCACGCACGACTGGGGAGTCAAGCTGCCGCTGGTCGTGGTCCTGCTGCTGATCTGGTTCATCGTCACCGCGACCTCCAACGCGGCCAACCTGACCGACGGCGCCGACGGGCTCCTCGCCGGCGCCTCGACGTTGATCTTCGGTGCCTACACGATCGTGAACGTCTGGCAGAACAACCAGATGTGCGGCTCCTCCCGACCCACGGTGGTGGAGTCCCAGTGCTACCAGGTGCGCGATCCCCTCGATCTCGCGGTGTTCTCCGCCGCCGTCATGGCGGCGTGCATCGGCTTCCTCTGGTGGAACGCCAAGCCCGCGCAGATCATCATGGGCGACGTCGGCTCGCTCGCGATCGGGGGCGCGCTGGCCGGGCTGGCGATCATGTCGCGCACCGAGCTCCTGATGGCCGTCATCGCGGGACTGTTCGTGCTCGAGACGCTGTCCGTGCTCCTCCAGATGAGCTACTTCAAGCTCACGAGGCGACTCACCGGCACGGGGCGGCGGATCTTCCGGATCACCCCCATCCACCATCACTTCGAGCACCTGGGATGGGACGAGGTCACCGTGGTGATCCGCTTCTGGATCGTCGCGGGGATCTTCGTCGCGACCGGGCTCGGGATCTTCTACGCCTCGTGGCTGGCCTGAGCCTCGACGAGCTGTCTTACGTCCATGCGCCAGCCAGGACTCCCCCGTACCTGGCGTCTACGGCTCCTTGAAGACGTCGTGATCGCCGACCCGGCGCCACCGGCACCGCAGCTCGCCGCCGATGGTCACGAGCTCGAACGTTGCGCGACCGTCAGGGCTGGCGAACGACCAGGTCATCTCGAGCACGCCGTCGGCTCCGCGGAGCGACTTCACGCGCAGTGAGGCCGGCCACGGCGTCGCAGGGTCAGCGACGTAGGCATCGCACGCCGGCGCGAACCTCTCCTTCACGACCGCCCTGAACTCCGCCAGCCACTCGCGTTCGAGTCTCCGAATGTCGCGGTCGAACGCCGGGGTGGTCTCGAACTTCACTCGCTATCGCTGTCACTGTCAGCGGAACCGTCGGCCACGTCGTCGACGTGGGCGAGGAAGTCCGTCACGTCATCGTGGATCGTGAGCTCGCCGGCCGCGACATGGACCTCGACCTCGCGCTCACGCTCCTGCCAGCTCTGGGTCCAGAACCAGGCCTGCTCGGCCGGCACCGGCAGCGCCGCCCGAAGCTCCAGAACCCCGTCCTCTCGCTCGGTGACCTCAAGCTGCGCGCCCGGCTCATCCAAGTGCATACGCTGCCGAACTTCGGCCGGCAGGGCAACGAGCCCGCGGCGCTGGAGACTCACGTAGCCGTGGTACCGGGGCTTGGTGTCCATGTGTCGATGGTGGCACGCGTACGGAAAAGCCGCAAGGCTGCGATGCGGTAACGTGGCACGGCCGTTGCGTGCCGAAGAGGTTCGGTTCAGTCCAGCCTCAGTACGTTGCGGATGGCCGGCCACGCCAGCGCGCCGATGCGCTCCGCAGCGCCCTCGTCGCCGCCGACGAGATAGCTGCGGGCCGGGTCCGGGGCGACCTCCCCGGGGAGCACGCTCGGATGCCCGGCTCGGGAGTCCTCGATGAGGACGGTCTCCAGGCCGTGTGCCGCTCGACGCGCCACGATGGCCCGAGCGGCCGCGACGCTCGGCCACACCTGATCGTCACCGCCCGCGACCAGCACCAGATCGCCGCGTAGCCGTTCGACCGGGATCGTGGCCGCGTCGACGGTCGCGTCGCCCGCCAGCTCGCGACTGCGCGCGTAGTGCGGGGCGAAGGCGGGCAGCTCCCGGTCCGGCACCCAGCCGCGGTCCAGCGGCACGAACGGAACAGGCCTCCCCCGCCAGGTCCACTTGCTTCGCCGCGGATCGGCATCGTGCCGGTGCTGCCCCTCCCAGACGACGTCCGTGGGCGCGAAGGCGACCACGGCCTGGACCCGCGGATCGCGGACCGCGGTGAGCAGCGCCGCCTCTGCGCCGTAGGACAGGCCCACGACCGCGAGCCGGTCGCACACCGGTGCGAGCAGGTCGAGCGCGTCGACGAACGTCTCGAGGTCGACCTCGCACGGCACTGCGGGTTGCCCCTCCCCGCCGAACCACCGCAACGCGAGCGCGGTCGCGCCGGCGGCGGCGAGGACCTCTGCACGACCCGTATCGAGCCGGCCGCTGGACCCCGCCAGGACGAGCACTCCCGTCCCTCCCCCGCGGCGAGCGCGCGCCCAGTGCAGGTCAGCGTCCGCGATCACCGTCACCGCACGTCACCCAGGCTCCGACGCTACTCAGGCCCGGCGCCCGGACCGGCTAGATGAGTGATTCCAGGGTGTCGTGCAAGCGAGCGGCGGCTCAGCGCCGCGCTGGCCAGGCGCCGGCGCGAAGGCAGACCGGGCGTCTCTCGAGCGCTGGCAACGCAGCCAGCGTGGATGCTGAGCGTCGCGCAGCGTGCGAGACCCTGGAATCGGTCATCTAGGCGTGCGACAGGGCCCGTCCGCCGAGCAGCAGCGCGGTGGCCGCCCGCACGCGGAGCTTGGCTCCGCCCTCGTCGACTTCCTTCGCCTCGTGAGGATCGTTCTGGGACGTGCTGCGCGGCGTCCCGAAGAGCCGAAACATCCGGGCGCCGGTGCGCCGACGGCTGTCCATCATGCGTTGGATCCCCACTTCTGTGCTGCGAGTGGCGACCACCCGCCCTGGGCGGTCGCATCACCCTTCAGACCACGAGCGCGCCACTCGCTTACGCGCGTGCGGCCAACACCGCGGAGAATGGTCCTACCGGGCTATGCCGAGCGACCCGTGCGGGCTACGACAGCCCCAGATGCTCACGGGGAGTCGCTCTCCGTCGACTCCCCGCGCTGCCACAGCATCTCCAGCCCGAGCACGATGGCGCAGCCGACGCCCAGCGACCCCGGCACCGCGACCAGCGCCACGTGGATCGGGTTCCCCTCGTCGTACAGGAAGAGATCGACCCAGCCCAGCGTCAGGGCGGCGGCGGTCGCGACCCCGCCCACTCGCGAGGTCCACTCGAACATCTGCACATGCCACGGGTCGGACGCCGACGGCTGCCGCGACCGGATGTCGATGCTGAAGAAGATCAGCAGGACGGCGAGGAACGAGATCAGCGAGACCATCTCGCTCGAGGGCATCTGGCGCATGCCGGCCGACCGTACGCCACGTCGCGATCGCCGGTCCGGAGAATCGGCTGACCGCCCCGTCGGCCCTCGAGCCTGGGTGCGTAGGGTGCCACGACGGAGGACTGCAGATGAGCTGGACGACGACCCCGATCACCGCGGAGCTGCTACGAGGCTTCGTCGAACTCGAGCACACCGAGCGCGGCGTGCTGCCGCACCGGCTGCCCGCGTGGGCGCGCGCCCAGGCGGCCGACGGCCAGCTCGCGATGGCCGAGTCGCAGCCCGCCGGCGTCCGCCTGCTCCTGCGGACCGCGGCGACCGTGATCGAGCTCGACACGATCCCCACCAAGCGGGAGTACGTCGGCGCGCCCACGCGCCCCGACGGCGTGTACGACGTGGTGGTCGACGGGCGGCTGGCGGCCCAGGGCTCGGTGCCGGGCGGCGACGCGCTGGTCGTCGACATGGCGACGGGCGGGTTCGAGCACCGGCTCGGCGAGTCGGGCACCCTGCGCGTCGTCGACCTCCCGTCGGACGACAAGCGCGTCGAGATCTGGCTGCCCCACGACGAGACCACCGTGTTGGTCGCGCTGCGCACGGACGCTCCGGTCCGGCCGGTCGCGGACACGCGTCGGGTCTGGCTCCACCACGGCAGCTCGATCAGCCAGGGTTCCAACGCGGCGCACCCGACCGGCACCTGGCCGGCCGTCGCCGCTGGGCTCGCGGGCGTCGACCTGGTCAACCTCGGGTTCGGTGGCAGCGCCCTGCTCGACCCGTTCACGGCGCGGACGATGCGAGACACCCCCGCCGACCTGGTCAGCGTCAAGGTCGGCATCAACCTGGTCAACCAGGACCTGATGCGCACCCGCGCCTTCCGGCCGGCCGTGCACGGCTTCCTCGACACGATCCGTGAGGGTCACCCCGACGCTCCTCTGCTGCTCGTCTCCCCCGTGCTCTGCCCGATCCACGAGCACACGCCGGGGCCGAGCGGGCCCGACCTGAGCGGGCTGGCCGAGGGCCGGCTGTCGTTCGTGGCGATGGGCGATCCGGCCGAGGTCGCCGCCGGGAAGCTCACGCTCGAGGTCGTTCGCACGGAGCTCAGCCGGATCGTCGCCGAGCGCCGGACGGCCGACCCGCACCTCCACTACCTGGACGGCCGCCGGCTCTACGGGGCCGAGGACGAGGCCGAGCTGCCGCTGCCCGACTCGCTGCACCCCGACCCGGCGACCCACCGGCGGATGGGCGGGCGGTTCGCGGAGCTGGGCTTCGCGGGCGGCGCGTTCGGGTAGCGGTCAGAGCCGGGCCAGCCGCGGCACCACGTCGGCGCAGACCTGCTCGGTCCAGCCGACCGGGTCGTCGCTCGACGGCATCAGCGTGACGAGCGAGATGCCCAGCTCGGCGTACGCCGCCATCTCCTCGACGAAGCGATCGGGATCGGCGGCCGGATCGGCGCCGCCGCCGCTGACCATCGTCTTCTCGATGCTGTCGTAGTCGCGGCCGACGTCGTCGCAGTGACGGCGCAGTACGTCGAGCTTGTGCCGGGTGCCCTCGACGCTGTCGCGGAAGACGTTGCAGGCGTCGGCGTACCGAGCGACCAGCCGCAGCGTCTTCCGCTCGCCGCTGCCGCCGATCAGGATCGGCGGGTGCGGCCGCTGCACCGGCGGCGGCACGCACACGGTCTCGGCCAGCTGGTAGTGCCTGCCGGCATAGGGGCCGTCGTCGTCGCTCCACATCTGCTGCACGATCTGCAGCGTCTCCTCGAGGCGCTCGAACCGCTCCGAGGTCGGCGGGAACGGCACGCCGAGGGCGAGGTGCTCGCGCTCGTACCACGCGGCGCCGAGGCCCAGCACCGCACGCCCCCGCGACAGCACGTCGAGCGTGGTGACGATCTTCGCGAGCAGCCCGGGGCGGCGGTACGTCGTGCCGGTCACCAGCAGGCCGAGCCGCACGTCGGAGGTGACGCCGGCGAGGTAGCCCAGTGTCGTGTAGCCCTCCAGCATCGGCTCCGCCGGCCCGCCGAGGCTCTCCATCTGGAAGTAGTGGTCCATGACCGTGAAGAGCGACGCCCCACCCCGATCGGCGGCGCGGGCCGTCTCGGTGAGTCGCTCGGCGAGCCGCGACTCCCAGCCGGGATGGGTGAAGTTGGCGTAGTGGATGCCGATCTGCACATCTCGAACCTAGTAGCCAACCCCCAGCAGCCACCACGCCCCCATCAGCAGGCAGCCCGTGGTGACCGCCAGGAAGGCCCCGACCCAGACCAGGCCCGGCACCCGGGTCAGCCGCGCGAGCTGGTCGGCGTCCGAGGTCCGGGCCCAGCCGCGGTGTCGCAGCGCCTGGAGTTCGAGCACCGGCCGGGGTGCCGCGAGTAGCAGGAACCAGGTGCCGAGGTACGCCGCCACCGACTGCAGCGTCCCGCTCCCCCACCACGTCACCGCGAACAGCGCGACGCCGGCGATGCAGACCGACCACAGCCCGAAGAAGTTGCGGATCTGCAGGAGCAGCAGTGCCAGCAGCGCGACGCCCAGCCAGAGCACGGCCAGCGCGTGGTCGTGGTGCAGGAGGTACGCCGCGCCGAGGCCGAGCAGCGCGGGCCCCACGTATCCCGCGAACGCCGTCAGCACCATCCCGGGCCCACCGGGCCGACCGCGCGAGACCGTCAGGCCCGAGGTGTCGGAGTGCAGCCGGATGCCGGTGAGCGAGCGGCCGGTGAGGAGCGCGGCGAGACCGTGCGCGCCTTCGTGCGCGATCGTGACGGCGTGCCGGGTCACCCGCCACAGCGCCGGCACGGCGACCAGGAGCAGGGCGACCGCAGCGAGCGCGACCACCGCCGCGTCCGACGGCGGCGGCTGGGTGCCGGTCACGTCGCGCCAGAGCTCCTCGAGGTCCACGCGGCAAGAGTGCCGGAGCCGTGGAACGGGTACGCCGTCGGCATGACCGAGGAGCGGACTGAAGAGCGGACCGACGAGAGGGAGAGCGGCCCCAACGCCGCGCACCGTCGGCCCGACGGCGTCAACGACGCCACCGTCGAGGCGCTCGGCAAGCTGTCGGAGGCGCTGGAGGTCGCCGAGGTAGCCCGCGGCCATCTCTACATGTTCCATCGGCGGTGCGGCACCGCCGACCTGACGCTCGGCGACGCGGTGCAGCAGCTGCGCGACGCCGGCCACGCCGAGATCGCCGACCGGATCGACCGCGAGCTGGTCGGCCGCAACGTGGTCCCGGGGCACTGGAGCTTCCAGCTCGTCGAGGCCTACGACGACGAGTACTACGCCCTGTTCAGGCAGCTCGAGCAGGCGGCACGGGACCAGCTCGTGCAGGGTCGGCGGCACCTCTACGAGGCGGAGATGAAGGAGCGGCGCCGCAGCGCGGGCCGGCCGGGGCACGAGGCGACGCCCGAGGAGCTGCCCGGGGTGACCGGAGCACGGTGAGTAGGTTGACCGGCATGGCCCTCCCGACGTACTCGCTCAACGACGGCAGCACCTTTCCCGCCATCGGCTTCGGCACCTACCCGCTGAAGGACGGCGAGGCGGTCTCCGCCGTCGTCTCCGCGATCGAGGCGGGCTACCGGCTGCTCGACACCGCGGTGAACTACCGCAACGAGGAGTCCGTCGGCGAGGCCGTGCGCGTCTCGGGGCTCCCCCGCGAGGAGCTGCTGATCGCCAGCAAGATCCCCGGCCGCGACCACGGGTACGACGACGCGATCGCCAGCACCCACGCCTCCTTGGAGCGGCTCGGCCTCGACTACCTCGACCTGCACCTCATCCACTGGCCGAACCCCAGCGTCGACCGGTTCGTCGAGGCCTGGCGCGCGCTGATCGAGCTGCGCGAGCAGGGCCTGGTGCGCACCATCGGTGTCTCGAACTTCACCGAGGTGCACCTCCGGCGGCTGATCGACGAGACCGGGGTGACCCCGGCGGTGAACCAGATCGAGCTGCACCCCTACTTCCCCCAGGTCGAGATGCGCGCGGTGAACGACCGCCTGGGCATCCGCACGGAGTCGTGGAGCCCGCTCGGCAAGCGTCAGGCCCCGTTCGGCGAGCCGCCCGTCGCCGACGCCGCGGCCGCCCACGGGGTGACCCCCGGTCAGGTGATCCTGCGCTGGCAGGTGCAGCTCGGGTCGATCCCGATCCCGAAGTCCGCGACGCCGGAGCGGCAGCGGGAGAACCTCGACGTCTTCGGCTTCGAGCTCAGCGACGCCGAGATGGCGGCGATCACCGGCCTGGCCCGGCCCGACGGCCGCCTCTTCGGTGGCGATCCCGACACCCACGAGGAGATGTGAGCGGGTTCGATCCCGGACCATCGGCACGGCCCTCTACCCTCTCCCCCATGCGTTCGCGTCTGACCGTCGTCCCGGCCACCCTGCTCGCCCTCGCCGCCCTGGCGGGCTGCTCCGGCTCCGACGACACCGACACCGCCGCCGACACCGCGCCGACCGAGGCGACGTCCTGCGACTACCCCAGCTCGTCGACCGGCGCCGCGAAGGACGTCGACCCGCCCCCGGCGTCCACCACGACCACCGGCACCGTGCCGGTCACGATCACCACCAGCATCGGCGACCTCACGGCCGACCTCGACGCCGACGCGACGCCGTGCACCGTGAGCTCCTTCGTCTCGCTCGCGGAGCAGGGCTACTTCGACGGCACCTCGTGCCACCGGCTGGTGACCCCGCCCGCGTCGATCGCCGTGCTCCAGTGCGGCGACCCGACCGGCACCGGCACGGGCGGTCCCGGCTACTCCTTCGCCGACGAGCTGAGCGGCTCGGAGACCTACGGCACGGGCACGCTCGCGATGGCGAACGCCGGGCCCGACACCAACGGCTCCCAGTTCTTCGTCGTGTACGCCGACTCGAGCCTGCCGCCGAGCTACACGGTCTTCGGGCAGCTCGACGAGGAGTCGGTGCAGCTGGTCGCGAAGGCCGCGCGCAAGGGCAGCGACAACGCCAACGGTCCCAGCGACGGCCACCCCACGACGCCGGTCGACATCGAGTCGGTCACCGTCGGCTGAACCCCACGGCCCGCGGGACCGTGTGAACCCGTGTGCTCGACGAGCGACCCACCCGCCGGTGGCGCGCGGTCCCGGCCGCGCTCGTCACCGGATGCGCGGCGCTCCTGGTGCTGGCGGCGCTGAACGTTCCCGACCGGCTCGAGCAGGTCGGGCCGGCGGCGCTCGTGCGGCTGCCCCTGGAGTTGCTGGTGCTCCTCGCCGCAGCGCTGCTGCTGCCGCCGAACCGGCCGCGGCTGCGCACGACGTACGCCGTCGCCGCCGGTCTGCTGGTCGCCGTGACCGCGATCCTCCGGGTGCTCGACCTCGGGTTCCGCGAGGCGCTCAACCGGCCCTTCGACGTGCTCATCGACTGGCAGTACGCCGGCCGGCTCGCCGAGACGCTGCGCGGGTCGGTCGGTGCCGGCCGCGGCACGGCGCTGCTGGTCGTCGCCGCCCTGCTCGCAGTGGCGCTCCTCGTCGTGCTGCCGCTGGCAGCGCTGCGGCTGACCCGGGTCGCCGGCCGCGACCGCGGCGCCGCCGGCCGGGTGCTCGCGGTGCTGGCCGCGCTCTGGCTGGTCCTCGCGCTGGCCGGCGTGGACTCCGGCGGCCGCGCGGTCGCGGGACACGGCACCGCGGCGTACCTCTACGGCGAGATCTCCCGGATCCCGTCGGAGCTCGCCGACGGCCGCGAGTTCGCCCGGGCGGCGCAGGAGGACCCCTACCGCGACGTGCCCGGGTCGCGACTGCTGACCGCCCTGCGCGGCAAGGACGTGCTGATCGTCTTCGTCGAGAGCTACGGCCGGGTCGCGGTGGAGGACCCCGCCATCTCGCCCGGGGTGCGCGACGTGCTCACGCGCGGCTCCGCCCGGCTCGCGGCCGACGGCTTCGGTGCCCGCACGGCGTGGCTGACGTCGCCGACCTTCGGCGCGGTGAGCTGGCTCGCGCACTCCACGCTGCAGTCCGGGCTCTGGGTCGACAGCGAGCAGCGCTACGACCACCTGGTGACCAGCCCCCGGCTCACCCTCAGCCGCCTCTTCGCCCGCGCCGGTTGGCGCACGGTGGCCGACGTCCCGGCCAACACCCGCGACTGGCCCCAGGGCGACTACTACGGCTACGACCGGGTCTACGACTCGCGCAACGTCGGCTACCGCGGCCCCCGCTTCGGCTACCCGACGATGCCGGACCAGTACACCCTCGACGCCTTCCACCGCCTCGAGCTCGCGGCCCGCCACCGGCGCCCGGTGCTGGCCGAGATCGACCTGATCAGCAGCCACGCGCCGTGGTCCCGCACCCCGCGGCTGATCCCGCAGGCTACCGTCGGGGACGGCTCGGCCTTCCTCGGCATGCCCGAGACGCTGCCGTCGGAGGGCGACATCTGGCCCGACCCCGATCGGGTCCGCGCGGCGTACGCCGGGGCGATCAAGTACTCGCTGCGGGCGTTCACGAGGTTCCTGACGGCCTACGGCGACGACGACACGGTCGTGGTCCTGCTCGGCGACCACCAGCCCGCGACGATCGTGTCGGGCAGCCACGCCGGCTTCGACGTACCGGTGTCGGTCATCGCCCGCGACCCGATGGTGCTCGACCGGATCTCGTCGTGGGGCTGGCGGCCCGGCCTGCTGCCCGCGACCGACGCGCCGGTGTGGCGGATGGACGCCTTCCGCGACCGGTTCCTGGCCGCGTACGGACCAGCCACACCACGTCGCGACCGAACGACTCGGCGAGCAGCGCCAGCGCGGCCAGCAGCGCGACCGTCGCGATCGATGCCGGCAGCACGCCCGCGGTGACGACGGTGAGCACAACTCCCTGGACGGCCGCCACGACCTTGCGCCAGTAGCGCGGCGGCACCGGCCGGCGCAGCCACGGCCAGACCAGCTCCGCGGCACCGAGCAGGTAGCGCGCGGCGCCGATCAACAGCACCCACGCGCCGTACGACGCGGCGACGTGGACACTGAGCACGAGGATCAGCAGCGCGTCGGTCTCCATGTCGAAGCGCGCCCCGAACGCCGAGACCGTGCCGGTACGCCGCGCCACCCGGCCGTCGACGAGGTCCAGCACCAGCGCGACCGCCGCGACCGGGACCGCGGCACCGGCCTCCCCCACCGCGAGCAGCCCGGCCACGACGGCCACCAGCATGGCCCGGGCCAGGGTGACCCGGTCGGCCGGGCCGAGCTGCACCGTGGTCATGCCTGCGGATACGGCACCGGCCGACGGCCGGTTCAGGTGCGGGCTCAGGTGTCGAGCGGGAAGCGGGTGCCGGTGAGCTCCTCCGAGCGCCGCCACAGGCCGCGCGCCAGGTCGGGGTCGATCGCGTCCCGGCTGCGGCCGACCGCGGTCGGCCAGCCCCGCATCTCCAGGAGCCCGTCCGGTCCGACGAAGGTGTTGCCCGGCACGTCGACGGTCGCGGCGTAGAGCGTCGTCAGCGCGCCCTTCCACACCGGCATCCCGGCGAGCCGGTGGCCCCAGTCGCCGACCCAGGTCTTGACCGCGCTGCCGGTGTTGCCGGTGATCGCGGTCGCGGTCGAGCCCGGGTGGGCCCCCACCGCCCGCAGCTCCGAGCCGGCGGCCGTGAGCCGACGCTGGAGCTCGGCGAGGAAGAGCAGGTTCGCGAGCTTCGACGAGGCGTACGCGGCGTAGGGCTGGTAGCGACGCCGCTCCCAGTTCAGGTCGTCGAGGTCGACGACGCCGGCCCGATGGGAGTGGGACGACACCACGACCACCCGGTCGCGGATGCCGGGCAGCATCAGGTTCGCGAGCGCGAAGTGGCCGAGGTGGTTGGTGGCCAGGTGGGTCTCGAAGCCGTCGGCGGTGAGCCGGTACGGCACGGCGAGCACGCCCGCGTTGTTGACCAGGACGTCCACCGGGCCGATGTCGGCGGCGAACGCGCGGACCGACGACAGGTCCGCGACGTCGAGGCGGCGCACCTCGACGGCACCCGGCAGCTCGGAGGCGACCCGGTCGCCCTTCCGGACGTCGCGCACGGCGAGCACCACCTCGGCCCCACGCGCGGCGAGGACCCGCGCCGTCTCGAGGCCGAGGCCGCCGCTCGCTCCGGTGACGACGAAGCGCCGGCCGTGCTGCTCGGGTACGGCGTCCCAGCGACCGGGCCGCCTGCGGGGCACGCTCAGCCCTCGACGTACTCGATCGGACCGCCGACCTGGACGGTGCGGCCCACCGTGCACAGCCGGTCACGGGACTGCGCGATCGCGCGCGGCAGCGCCTCGCGAGCGCGGTCGCCGTCCTCGCCCTCGGGGAACTGGACGTCGAAGGTGAGCCGCAGGCCCACGAGACGATTGCCCTGGTCGTCACGGATCTTGTCGCCCTCGGCGGTCACCTCGAACGACGTAGCCCGTGCGCGCTTGCCGGTGATCAGGTCGACGTCGATCCCGCTGCAGCCGGCGATCGCCGCGAGCAGCAGCTCGACCGGGGTGAAGTCCGGGTCGCCACCCGACCCGATCGCGACCACTCCCCCGCGAGCGTTGGTCGCCTTGTACCGGCCCTCCCCGATCTTGGTCAGGTCGATGCGGCGACGGGCGTTCTCGGCGACGGGCGGCACGGGCAGGTCAGGGGTCATGGCGACAGGGTGCCAGAAGCCGCGACACGCCCGGGACGACCTGCGCCCTTGTCTGGCGGCGATCCGTCGGGAAAGGTGGTCTGGACCAGCAACCGCCATCGGAAAGGCGAGCATGCTCACCCTCACCGACAACGCAACCGCCATCGTCAACGAGATCACCAGTCAGCCGGGCCTGGGCGACACCGCCGGACTCCGGATCACCTCCACCGAGACCCCCGACCCCGCCTTCGAGGTCACCGCGGCCGCTCAAGGCGAGCCGGGCGACCAGGTCGTCGAGCAGGGCGGCGCCACCGTCTACCTCGATGAGAACGCCGCCACGATGCTCGACGACAAGGTGCTCGACGCCGCGGTCGACCCGAGCGGGAAGGTGGAGTTCGCGCTGGCCCTCCAGGGCTGACCAGACCCCTCCCCCCAAGCGGGTCCCGGCCGGAGGCCGGGGCCCGCGCTCGTCATGCGACCCGCTCACCGGTGCCGCTACGATGGCACCGAACAGCGATGGCGGTGGGGCTCGCCGAAACCGCGACCGACCAGGTCGCCAACAGTCCCTACCTGACGAGAGCACCAGGTAGGAGACCCATGCCCCCATCAGCAGAGCGCCCCGTGGGCCGGCCGCGGCTCGGCGACGTCGTGCGCGAGCACCGCGACATCCTGGTTGCGGTCGCCGCCGGCGGCGTCGTCGGAAGCCTGGGCCGCTGGGGCCTGGGCGAGCTGCTTCCGCACGAGTTCGGCGGGTTCGCCTGGAGCACGTTCACCGTCAACGTGACCGGGGCGCTCCTGCTCGGCCTGCTGATGGCCTTCATGGTCGACGTCCTCGCCAGCACCCGGTACGTGCGTCCGTTCGTCGGCGTCGGCGTGCTGGGCGGCTGGACGACGTTCTCCACCTACATGTTCGACACCCGCGCCATGCTCGCGACCGGCGACGGGCCCGCGGGCCTGCTGCTCTACCTCGGCGGCACGCTGGTCGTCGGGCTGGTCTGCGTCTGGGTCGGGCTGGTCGCCGGACGCGTCACGATCCTCGCGGCGACCCGCACGCAGCGGCGGCGCCACGGTCACGAGGTCTCCGACGACCATGGTGGGCAGCGGCCGGACCTGCCGGAGCGGGCCCGGCGGCGCCCGGAGGCGGGCCGATGACCGGGCTGGGTCGACCGCCACGCATCACCCCGACCGGCGGTGGCTGCTCCACCTTCTCCGCTCGAGGTTCGGTGGACCGCCCACCGCCGCCCGCACCCGCCGCACCAGGCGGTCGCCCCGTGAGCGGACCCGAGCACGCACCCCAGGAGGACGACATGCATCTGCACAGCGGCCCGGCGCTGCGGCTGACGATCTTCGTCAAGGGCAACGACCAGTGGCACCACCGCCCGCTCTACACCGAGATCGTGCACCGCGCTCACCAGGCCGGCCTCGCCGGCGCCAGCGTCTTCCACGGCATCGAGGGGTTCGGCAAGTCCGACACCGTCCACACGACCCGGATCCTGTCGCTGAGCGACGACCTGCCCTGCTCGATCGTCATCGTCGACGCCGAGGAGCGCATCCGTGAGTTCCTGCCCCAGCTCGACGAGCTGGTCACCGAGGGCCTGGTGATCGTCGACGAGGTCGAGGTGATCCGCTACGTCAGCCGCGCCATCGACGGGCCGTCGTGACCGTCGCCCTCGTCGTGCTCGGCGCCGCGGTCGGCGCGCCGCTGCGCTACCTCACCGACCTGGTCGTGCAGTCCCGTCACGACTCGGTCTTCCCGTGGGGCACGTTCACCGTGAACGTCGTGGGGTCGTTCGTCCTCGGCTGTGTGGGCGCCGCAGTGCTGGTCCAGGACGCGCCGGCCTGGGTGCTCACCCTCGTCGGCACCGGCTTCTGCGGCGCGCTGACGACGTTCTCGACGTTCGGGTACGAGACGGTGCGGCTGGTCGAGGAAGGGGCCTGGCCCGAGGCGATCCGCTACGTCGCCGGCAGCCTCGCCGTCGGCCTGGCGGCGTGCGCGCTCGGCTGGTGGCTGCTGAGCGCCCTGTGAGGCCGCCGGCCGGTGGGGTCACCGTTGCTCCAGCACCGCCTGGATCTCCTCCGGGCTCATCGTCGTCTCGGAGTGCAACAGCCACTGGACGCCGAACGGGTCCCGCACCCGGCCCCACCGGCCACCGAACGGCTGCTCCGACATCTCGAAGACGGTCTCGCCGCCGGCGTCGAGGATCGTCCGGGCGATCCGGTCGGGATCCTCGTGGACGACGTCGAGGATCGGGCCCGGCCCGGTCGGCGCCGGGTCGGCCTCGTCGGCGTCCTTGAGGGTGATGTGCGTGCCGTAGAGCTCGATCTCCGCGAAGACCACCGACCCGCCGACCTCGTACCTGGCGAGCTGCGTGGCATCGAGCACCCGCGTGTAGAAGCGCAGCGCGGCGTCGGCGTCGGCGAGGACGAGCTTGGGTCGGATCCGGTTGTCGGTCATGTCACCACCGTGGCAGGACGGGGCGAGATCGTCTTGAACGGATGGGCACAGGCCGATCGGAGGCGTCCGGTGACTCAGTCCAGCGCGGTCGTGGGCAGGTCGAACCAGCGCAGGTGCTCGAAGTCCGCGCTGACGTTGCCGGGGTGGCCGTCGAGGTCGGGGCCGGTCGCGGCGGCGAGGATCGCGGCACCGTCGCGGAGGTGCTCGGCGAGCAGCTCCTCTCCCCCGGTGGCCGTGTTGCTCGGCATCGACGCGCGGCCGCCGGCGTACGAGACGTCGCGCAGCGACAGCGGCGGGGTGACGACGCCCGCGCGGTGCTGCCACCGGCCCGAGGTCGGGTCGAAGCGGTAGTCGCCGAGGAGCCGCCAGCCGTCGCGGGCGACCAGGCGGACCGCCTCGATCAGGTAGTCGACCACGGCGTCGGAGACGAAGTAGTTGAAGTTCAGCCGCACCCAGCCGGGCTTGATGCCCTCGCAGCCGCCGGTGATCTCGCGCTCGAACTCGTGCGATCGATCGATGTCGATGCCCAGCAGCCGGTGGCCGTACGGCCCGGCGCAGGAGCAGCCACCGCGCGACTGGATGCCGAAGAGGTCGTTGAGCAGCGCGACGACGTAGTTGTGGTGCAGGTAGCGTCCCGACGGGGAGCGCAGCACGAACGAGACGATCGAGAGCCGCTCGGCGTCCAGGTTGCCGAGCAGCTCGATCGTCGGCTCCTCGAGCCAGGCGGACACCGCCCGGCGCAGGTGCCGCTCCTCCTGCTCGCGGATCGTGTCGGTGCCGACGGCCTCCTTGAGCTGGAAGACCAGGCCGGCGCGGATCGACTCGATGATCGCCGGTGTGCCGCCCTCCTCGCGGTGGGTGACGTCGTCGAGGTAGCAGTGGTCGTCGTCGTTGACGTAGGCGACGGTGCCGCCGCCGGGCACGTCCGGCACCCGGTTGACGAAGAGCCCCCGGCGCGCGACCAGCACCCCCGGCGTCGAGGGGCCGCCGATGAACTTGTGCGGCGAGATGAAGACCGCGTCCTTGTACGACAGCGGCGCGCCCTCGACGGCGCGCATCCGGATGTCGACGTACGGCGCGGCCGCGGCGAAGTCCCAGAAGCTCAGCGCGCCGTGCTCGTGCAGGAGCGTCGCGATCCCGGCGGTGTCGGACACGATGCCGGTGACGTTGGACGCGGCCGAGAAGGAGCCGATCTTGAGCGGCCGCTCGGCGTACCTCTCCAGCTGCGCGCGCAGGTCGTGCTGGTCGACGCCGCCGTCGGCGTCCTGGTGGATCGTGACGACGTCGGCGATGGACTCGCGCCACGGGATCTCGTTGGAGTGGTGCTCGTAAGGTCCGGTGAACACGACCGGTCGCCGCGCCGTCGGGATGTGCTCGACCAGCGCATGGGCGTCGTCGAGCACCGACGGGATCCGCAGGCCCAGCACGCCGATCAGCTTCGCGATCGCGCCGGTGCACCCCGCTCCGGCGAACAGCACGACCGTGTCGTCGTCGCCGCCCACGGCGTCGCGGATGATCGCGCGTGCCTCCTCACGCAGGCGGGTCGTCTGGAGGCCGGTGCCGCTCGACTCGGTGTGCGTGTTGGCGTAGCTCGGCAGCACCTGGTCGCGGATGAAGTCCTCGATGAACGTCAGCGCCCGGCCCGAGGCCGTGTAGTCCGCGTAGGTCACTCGCCGGGCACCGTACGGCGTCTCCATGACATGGTCCTCGCCGATCACGGAGTCCCGGATCAGGGCGAGGAGAGCCTGCCGGTCTGCTCCTCCGACCGCCGCCCCAACCGCTGTCCCAACCGTCACCACAGGGTCACGATAAGCCGACGTAGGGTGGCCGCGTGAGCAGTCCGTACCAAAGCCTCCACCACACGGAGGCGATCGCGCGGCGCGAGCTCCTCGACGTGGAGGAGTACGACGTCCGTCTCAACCTCGCCAGCGACGACCAGACCTTCGGGTCGGTGACGACCATCCGCTTCACCAGCCGGGGCGGCCCGACGTTCGTCGACCTCAAGCCGGTGCGGGTCAACCGGCTCACCTTCAACGGGTCGCCGCTCGACGCGGACCTGCTCGATCGCGGGCGGCTGCCGCTGGAGACCGTCGCGGGCGTCAACGAGCTGGTGGTCGACGCGGTGATGCCGTTCCGCAACGACGGCGAGGGTCTGCACCGCAGCAGCGATCCGGCCGACGGCAAGTCCTACGTCTACGGAATGATGTTCATGGACGCCGCGCCCTCGGTGTTCGCCTGCTTCGACCAGCCCGACCTCAAGGCGCCATATACGCTCCACGTCGAGGCACCCGAGACCTGGACCGTGATCGCCAACGCGCCGGGCGAGCGGACCGAGTCCGGGTCGCGGGGCTCGGCCTTGTGGGAGTTCCAGCGCAGCCAGCCGCTCTCGACCTACTTCGTGACCGTGGTGGCCGGGCCGTACCACGTGATCCGCGACGAGCACGACGGCATCCCGCTCGGCCTGTCGGCCCGGGCCAGCATCGCGAGCGCGCTCGACGCGGACGCCGACGAGCTCTTCACGATGACCAAGCAGTGCTTCGACGAGTTCCACCGGCTCTTCGGGATCCGCTACCCGTTCGGCGACTACCACCAGGCCTTCGTGCCGGAGTTCAACGCGGGGGCGATGGAGAACCCCGGCTGCGTCACCTTCCGCGACCCCCTGGTCTTCACCAGCCGGGTCACCCGCGGCATGCGCATCCAGCGCGCGACCACGCTCGCCCACGAGATGGCGCACCAGTGGTTCGGCAACATCGTCACGCCGGCGTGGTGGGACGACCTGTGGCTCAACGAGTCCTTCGCCGAGTACATGGGCAACCGCGTCACCGCCGACGTGACCGAGTACGACGACGCGTGGGTCGACAACGCCTACGCCCGGCGGCAGTGGGGCCTGTACGCCGACCTGCGGCCGACCACCCACCCGGTGGCCGGCAACGGCGCGTCCGACGCGAGCGCGGCGCTGCAGGACTTCGACGGCATCTCCTACGCCAAGGGCTCGAGCATCCTCAAGCAGCTCGCCGCGTCGCTGGGCGACGAGGTGTTCTTCGCGGGCGCGATCGACCACTTCGCCCGGCACCGGTTCGGCAACGCGACCATGCACGACCTCTTCGAGTCGTGGGAGCGCGCGGGCGCCGACGACCTGTCGTCGTTCACCTCCAACTGGCTGCGCACGGCCGGCCCCGACACGATCGTGCTCGACCGGGCGGCGGGCGTCCTGCGTCGTACTCCCCCGGCCGAGCATCCCGCCGACCGCTCGCACACCTTCCGGGTCGCGGTCGCGACCGACGGCAAGTGGAGCACCCGGACGCTGGAGATCGACGCGCCGCAGACGCCGTTCGAGGTCGGCGGCGACGCGGTCGTCCTCGATCCCTACGAGGACAGCTGGGCGGTGGTCCGCCCCGACGCCACGACCGTCGAGCATCTCAAGACCCTGCTGCCCGACGTCGAGGACGACGCGCTGCGCGCCGGCATCTGGAACAACGTGCGCAGCGGGTTCCACGACGCCGCGCTGTCCCCCGCCGACGTGGTCGACCTCGTGGTGGCGAGCCCGCCGGTCGAGTCCACCGAGGACGGCAAGCGCCGACTCGGCTCGTGGCTGCTGAGCGACGTGCTGCCGCTGGCCCCGGCCGGCTCGCTGGAGCGCGTGCACGCAGCGGCGCTGCAGAAGATGGCCACCACGATCGCCGGGTCGGAGCACCAGCTCGCCGGGCTCCGGATGGCGATCTCGACCGCCACCGACCCGAGCCTGCTGCGCTCCTGGCTCGCCGTGACCCCCGACGGCATCGACCTCGACGTCGACCTCCGCTGGCGGCTGCTGGTGCGCCTGGCGGTGCTCGGCGAGACCGACCCCGAGGAGCTGCTCGCCGCGCTGGACGCCGAGCCGACCGGCCACTCGCGGGTCGAGCACATGAAGGCGCTGGTCTCGCTGCCCACGGCCGAGGCGAAGGCGCACGCATGGTCGGTCTTCACCGGCGCGCTCGACGTACCCAACTACGAGCTGGAGGCCGCCGGCCTCGGCATGTGGCGAGGCGGCCAGGAGGAGCTGCTGGCGCCGTACGTCGACCGGTACTTCGACGAGCTGCCGGACACCGTGGCCGTGCGCAGCGGGTGGGTCCTGGCCGACGCGACCGAGTTCTTCTTCCCGGTGACGCCCCTGTCGGACTCGACGCTGGACCGCGCGCGGGCGCTGGCCGCGGACGAGTCCCTGGACCTGTCGGTCCGGCGTCGCCTCGCCGACTGCGCTGACGACCTCGCCCGCCGCCTGGCGACCGCACGCGCCTACCCGCCCGCATGAGCCTCGACCGTCCCCGGCGTCCCGGGCCGACGGTCCGGACCCGGGTGCGCGTGCTGCTGGAGTCGGGAGAGCGTCAGCACGAGGACCGGTTGGCGACCGAGGAGCCGCTGGAGATCCGCCTCGCGTGGCCGGGTGCGCCGGCCCGGCGGGTCTGGGTCACGATGCGGACGCCCGGCCACGACTTCGAGCTCGCCGCCGGCTGGCTCGTGCACGAGGGCCTGTGCCCGCCCGCGGCGATCCACGGCGTGGCGTACTGCACCGACGTGTCGCTGGCTCCCGAGGAGGAGTTCAACGTCGTCACGGTGACCCTCTCCGCCCCACCCCTGCGCGAGCCCGGGCACCGGCACGTCGGGCAGTCGTCGGGCTCGTCGGCGTGCGGGGTGTGCGGCAAGGACAGCGTGAGTGCGGCCCTCGACGTACCGTCGTCGCCGCGGTGGACCGGCGCGCTGCCCGCCCCGTCGGTCGTGCGGTCGCTGCCCGCGCTGATCGAGACGCACCAGCAGGTCTTCGACCGCACGGGCGGCGTACACGCCGCCGCGCTGACCACCGCCGCCGGCGAGGTGCTCGTCGTACGCGAGGACGTCGGGCGGCACAACGCGGTCGACAAGGTGACGGGCGCCCGGGTGCTCGCCGGCGCGGACCCCGCCGAGGCCTGCCTGGTGGTGAGCGGCCGGGCCGGCTTCGAGCTCGTGCAGAAGGCGGTCGCCGTCGGTGTCGGCTCCCTGGTCGCCGTCGGCGCGCCCACGTCGCTGTCGGTGCGGCTGGCCGAGTCCTCCGGCCTCGCGCTCTACGGGTTCACCCGCGCCGACCGGGTCGTGCGATACGCCTGAGGCGCCGCTCGGCGTGGTGGTTTCGAGGCTCAGGCGCTAGCGCGCCTTCGCACCTCAACCACCGACCTCGGTGGTTGAGGTGCGAGCGCAGCGAGCCTCGAAACCACCCCTCCACCCGGTGGTTGAGGTGCGAGCGCAGCGAGCCTCGAACCCACCTCTCCGCCCCCTGCTCGGCGTGGGCTCCCGGGCAGTGTCGGTGCCGCCTCCTAGCGTTGCCGTGTGCGAATCCTCCACACCTCCGACTGGCACCTCGGGCGGTCCTTCCACCGCGAGGGCATGCTGGGGCACCAGGCTGCGTACGTCGACCACCTCCTCGCGGTGGTCGAGCAGGAGCGGGTCGACCTGGTCGTCGTCGCCGGCGACGTCTACGACCGGGCGCTGCCCCAGGTCGACGCGGTCCGGCTCGCCGACGAGACGCTCGCCCGCCTGGCCGCCAGCCGCGCGAAGGTGGTGCTGACCAGCGGCAACCACGACTCGGCGCAGCGCCTCGGCTTCAGCTCCCGGCTGATCGACGCGGCGGGCGTGTTCATCCGCACCGACGCGGCGGGGGTCGGCACGCCGGTGCTGCTCGACGACGAGCACGGCGACGTGGCGGTCTACGGCATCCCCTACCTCGACCCCGACGCCGTCCGTGAGCCGTGGCAGCTGCCGGCCCGGTCCCACGAGGCGGCCCTCGACGAGGCCATGCGCCGGGTTCGCGCCGACCGGAGCAGCCGCCCGAAGGGCACCCGGAGCGTCGTGCTCGCGCACGCGTTCGTGGCCGGTGCGCAGCCGAGCGACTCCGAGCGCGACATCAGCGTGGGCGGCGTCTCGCTCGTGCCCACGACCACGTTCCAGGGTGCCGACTACACCGCCCTCGGCCACCTGCACGGCCGGCACACGCTCACCGAGACCGTCCGCTACTCCGGCTCGCCGCTCGCCTACTCGTTCTCGGAGACCGACCAGCTCAAGGGCTCCTGGCTGGTCGAGCTCGGCGCCGACGGGTTCGCCGCCGCCGAGTTCGTCGAGGCGCCCGTCCCCCGCCGGCTGGCCCGGATCCGCGGCACCGTCGACGAGCTGCTCGCCGACCCCGCCCACCGGCGGCACGAGGACGCCTGGGTCCAGGCGACGCTCACCGACGCCGTCCGGCCGCTGCAGGCGATGGAGCGGCTGCGTGCCCGCTTCCCGCACACGCTGGTGATCGGGTTCGAGCCGGCCGGCGCGGCTCCCCACGGCGTACCCGCGGCCCGCCCCCAGGGTCGCTCCGACCACCTGATCGCGCTCGACTTCGTGACCGAGCTGCGTGGCGCACCGGCCACGGCCGCGGAGTCCGCCCTCCTCCAGGCCGCCACCGAGGCCTGCTGCGACGACCCCGAGGTCGACGTCCTGGTGTCCAGCGAGATCGCGGAGGGTCTCTGGTGAGGATGCACCGGCTGCGCGCGACGGCGTTCGGACCGTTCGCCGGCACCATCGACGTCGACTTCGACCAGCTGTCGACCGCCGGTCTCTTCCTGCTCTCCGGCCCGACCGGCGCCGGCAAGACCAGCGTGCTCGACGCGGTCTGCTTCGCGCTCTACGGCGATGTGCCCGGCGACCGCAACGCCGCGAAGCGGCTGCGCTCCGACCTCGCGGCGCCCGGCACCCGCCCGGAGGTCGAGCTCGAGGCGACACTGTCGGGCCGGCGCTTCCGGATCACCCGGTCCCCGTCCTGGGAGCGTCCCAAGAAGCGTGGTGACGGCATGACCACCGAGCAGGCGTCGGTCACGATCGCGGAGCGGGTGCACGGGACGTGGGTCACCCAGTCCACCCGGCTCGACGAGACCGGCCACCTGGTCTCGCGGCTGCTGGGCATGAACGTCGCGCAGTTCACCCAGGTCGCCATGCTCCCCCAGGGCCGGTTCCAGGCGTTCCTGCGCGCGAGGTCGGAGGAGCGCCACCGGCTGCTCCAGCAGCTGTTCCGCACCGGCCGCTTCGAGGACGTCGAGAAGTGGCTGCGCGACCGCCGCCTCGACCTGCGGCGGCGCACCGACGCGGCGGGTCGCACCGTCGACGACCTGGTGAGCCGGGTCAGCGAGACCACCGGCAGTGAGGTGTCCGCCGACGTCTCGCCCGAGGCCTGGGCCCGCGACCTGCACGCCGACGCGGCGGCAGCCGCGGCCGAGGCGACCGAGACCGCGACCATGGCCACCGAGGCCGAGGCGGCCGCCCGCGCCGCTCTCGACCGGGCGCGCGACCTGCACCGACGGCGGGCCCGCATCGACGCGGCCGCCGCCGACCGGGCACGGCTCGAGGCGAGCGCCGAGGAGCACGCGGCCGCGCTGCGCCGGCTGGAGGCCGCCCGCCGGGCCGCGGGCGTCGTCCCCCTCCACCGGGTGGCGGTCACCGCCGGCCGGGCCCACAGCGCCGCCCGCAGCTCCGTGACCACCGACGACCGACCCGAGCTCGAGCGGGCGCTCGCCGCGGCGGTCGACGGGGCCGCGCGCATCCGAGCGCTCGAGCCCCGGGTCCGGCGGCTCCGGGCGGTCACCACCGAGACCGCCCGGCTGGAGCGACGCGCCACCGAGCTGGCCACGGCCGGCGAGCGGGCCCGCACCGAGGCGCACGCGTTGGTGGCGAGCCTGACCGCGCGGCTCGGCGAGGCCGAGGCGGCGCACGCCGCCGCCCGGCAGGAGACCCTCGACCGTCGGGAGCGGGCCATCGGGCTCCGGGAGCAGCGGGTCAACGGGATGGCCGCCGAGATCGCCGCCGGCCTCGTCGTCGGTGGCTCCTGCCCGGTCTGCGGCTCCTGCGACCACCCGCACAAGGCGGCCGCTCCCCACGACGCTCCCGACGAGGCGGCCGAGAAGGCAGCCCAGAAGGCGGCCGACGACGCGGCGGCCACCGAGTTCGTCCGCGCGGGCCAGGTCCGCGACCTGCAGACCTCGCTCGCGGCGGCGACCGAACGGGTCGACACCGTCCCGCCCGAGATCGCGACCGAGGCCGGCGCGGTCGCCGCCGCTCTCGACGCCCTGCACGCCGAGGCCGACGCGCTCCGTGGGGAGCTCGTCGACTACGACGAACACCAGCTCGTCGCCTGCCAGCAGGCCGAGCACGACGCCCGTGCCGGTCTCGCCGCGCTCGACCGGTTGGCGGCCGCCGAGAGGTCCCTCGCCGAGGCTGAGCAGGCGCTGGCGTCCGCCGTCGTCGACGCCGGGTTCGCCGGATCCGAGGAGGCGCTGGCGGCGGCACTCGACCAGCGGGCCTACGACGACCTGGCCCGGCACACCGCCGACCACGACCGGCGCCTGGCCGCGGTCGCGGCCGTGCTGGCCGAGCCGGGTGCCGACGAGGTCGCCGCGGCGGACCCGCCCGACCTGCCGGTGCTCACGCAGACCCACGAGGAGGCGCTGCGCGGACTGCGCGACGCTCATGCGCGGCAGGCCGCCACGCACGCTCGCGCCGAGCGCTTGGAGCGACTCACCGCCGACCTCGCCCGGGCCGTCGCGGTCTGGCGACCCGTGAGCGAGGAGCTCGACGTACTCACCCGGCTCTCGGCCTTCGTCGAGGGCAAGGCGGCCGACAACCGGCTCCAGATGCGGCTGTCGGCCTACGTCCTCGCCTACCGGCTCTCCCAGGTCGTCGCGGCCGCCAACGAGCGGCTCGACCGGATGAGCGACCGGCGCTACACCCTCGAGCACACCGGTCGTCGCGGCGCCGGCGAGACCCGGGGCGGGCTGAGCCTGCTGGTGCGCGACGACTGGTCCGGCGAGGCCCGCGACCCGGCGACGCTGTCGGGCGGCGAGACGTTCGTGGTCTCCCTGGCCCTGGCCCTCGGGCTCGCCGACGTCGTCACCCAGGAGGCCGGCGGCGCCGACCTCGACACGCTCTTCGTCGACGAGGGGTTCGGCGCGCTCGACGCCGACACGCTCGACGACGTGATGGACACCCTCGACTCCCTGCGCGACGGCGGCCGGGTGGTCGGCGTGGTCAGCCACGTCGCCGAGATGCGCGACCGGATCCCCACCCAGCTGCTCGTCAGCAAGTCGCGGGGCGGCTCGACGGTGGCGATCAGCCGCTGATCGGGCGTACCGTCGAGCATGGCCTTCGACGTGGCCGCCGACGCCTACGACCGATTCATGGGTCGCTACTCGGTGCCGCTCGCGAGCGAGCTGCTCGAGGCCCTCGGCGTGGAGCCGAGCGATCGGGTGCTCGACGTCGGCTGCGGCCCCGGCGTACTCACCCGCCGGCTGGTCGAGCTGCTCGGTCCGGCCCAGGTCGCCGCCGTCGACCCGTCGACGCCGTTCGTGGGGGCGGCCCGCGAGCGACTGCCCGGCGTCGACATCCGGCAGTCCCCCGCCGAGGAGCTGCCCTTCGCCGACGACAGCTTCGACGCCGCGCTCGCCCAGCTCGTGGTGCCGTTCATGGCCGACCCGGCCGCCGGGATCGCCCAGATGCGCCGGGTCACGCGACCCGGCGGCGCGGTCGCCGCCACCGCCTGGAACCACGCGGCCGACGGGACGGGCCCGCTCTCGCCGTTCTGGCGTGCGGTGAGCGCGGCCGACCCCGGGGCGTACGACGAGTCGGACCTGCTCGGTCAGCGGGAGGGCGACCTCGTCACGCTGTTCCGGGACGCCGGGCTGGCCGATGTGCGCCAGCTGACGCTGACGATCGAGGTCACCCACGGCACGTTCGAGGAGTGGTGGGAGCCCTACACCTGGGGCGTCGGTCCCGCCGGCGACCACGTCGCCGGACTCGACGACGCCGGCCGGCAGCGGCTCCACGACCGCGCTCGGGAGCTGCTCGGCGACGGGCCGATCACGATCGTCGGCAACGCCTGGTGCGCGGTCGGTCGGGCCTGACCCGGCCCCGACCTGCGGCATCGGCCCGCGGCGGGTGGTGTCGGCCACCATCCGAGAGACCCGGCCACCCCACCCAGACCGACGCGCGAAATCCGCTGGACAGCATCGGATAGGTTCGCCGCATGGGTGCCCGCGAGCTGGATCCGACGTTCACCGCACTCCCCTACCGCGGCCTCGGCGACGCGGCCCTCGCCCGGGCGGCCGAGCTCGGGGCGAGCCACGCCGACTTCCGCTTCGAGCGGGTGCGCTACCAGGAGCTCGCGGTCCGCGACGGCGCGCTCCAGGGGGCGAGCGACACCGAGGACCTCGGCTTCGCGGTGCGCGTGGTCCACGGCGGCGCGTGGGGCTTCGCGTCGGGGGTCGTGCTCACCACCGACGAGGCGGTGCGGGTCGCCGAGACCGCCGTCGCGGTCGCGCGGGTGGCCGCCGAGATGACCGGCAGCCCGGTCGAGCTGGCTCCCGAGCCGGTGCACGCCGACGCCACCTGGGTGTCGGCCTACGAGGTCGACCCGTTCGACGTACCGGTCGCCGAGAAGGCCGCACTGCTGGTCGACTGGACCAACCGGCTGCGCACCGGCGCGGCCGTCGACCATGCCTCCGCGCACCTCCTTCAGGTGCACGAGAACAAGTACTACGCCGATCTCACCGGCACCCGCACCACCCAGCAGCGCATCCGCCTGCACCCCGGCTTCGAGGCGATGGGCGCCGGAGCCGACACCTTCGACTCGATGGCGAGCATCGCCCCGCCGGTCGGTCGCGGCTGGGAGTACCTCACCGGTGGTGGGGGCGGCTGGGACTGGGACGCCGAGATCGAGGAGGTGCCCGAACTGCTCGCCGAGAAGCTCAAGGCGCCGAGCGTCGAGGCCGGCAGCTACGACCTGGTCATCCACCCCTCCAACCTGTGGCTGACCATCCACGAGTCGATCGGCCACGCCACCGAGCTCGACCGGGCGCTGGGCTACGAGGCGAACTACGCCGGTACGTCGTTCGCCACACCCGATCAGCTCGGCACCCTGCAGTACGGCAGCGGCGTGATGAACGTGACCGGCGACCGCACGCATCTGCACGGGCTCGCCACCATCGGGTACGACGACGAGGGCGTGGCCACCCAGAGCTGGGACATCGTCAAGGACGGCACCTTCGTCGGCTACCAGCTCGACCGGTCGATGGCCGCCATGCACCCCGAGCTCAACGACAATCGCTCCAACGGCTGCGCCTATGCCGACTCCCCCGGCCACATCCCCATCCAGCGGATGGCCAACGTGTCGCTCCAGGCGGCGCCGGACGGCCCGAGCACCGAGGAGCTGATCGGCCGGGTCGAGCGCGGCCTCTACGTCGTCGGCGACAAGTCGTGGTCGATCGACATGCAGCGCTTCAACTTCCAGTTCACCGGACAGCGCTTCTACCGGATCGCCGACGGCGAGCTGGTGGGCCAGGTCCGCGACGCGGCGTACCAGGCCACCACGACCGACTTCTGGAACTCGCTCGAGGCCGTGGGCGGCCCGGACACCTGGGTGCTCGGCGGCGCGTTCAACTGCGGGAAGGCCCAGCCCGGACAGGTAGCGGCCGTCAGCCATGGCTGCCCGACGTCGCTCTTCCGCGGAGTCCGGATCCTCAACACCCTCACCGAGGCGGGCAACTGATGACCCTCTCTCCCCAGACCTTCGTCGAGCACGCGCTGGCCACCTCGGCGGCCGACAACTGCATCGCGATCGTGCGCGACCGGACCAGCGCCAACCTGCGCTGGGCGAACAACACGCTCACCACGAACGGCGTGATGCACGGCGTCGACGTCACGGTGATCTCGTTCGTGCGCACCGCCGACGGCGTGGCGACCGGATCCGTCACCGGCACGGCCACCGACCTGGCCGGGGTCGCGGCCCTCGTCGAGGCCGCCGACGGCGCGGCCCGCTCGTCCACCCCGGCCGAGGACGCGGCGGAGCTGGTCGCCGACGCCACCTCGACCGACTGGGACGACGCGCCGGTGCCGACCGACATCCACGTCTACGACGCGCTCGCACCCGCCCTCGGCGAGGCGTTCGGCCGCGCGGGCGCCGAGGGCCGCGTCCTCTACGGGTTCGTCAACCACGAGCTGACCACGACGTACCTCGGCTCGACGACCGGCCTGCGGCTCCGTCACGCGCAGCCGACCGGCCACTACGGTTGCACCGGCAAGCCGAGCGACCTCTCCACCAGCGCCTGGGTCGGCGGCGCGACCCGCGACTTCAGCGACGTCGACCCGCTGGCCTTCGACGCCGAGCTCGCCCGCCGGCTGCGCTGGGCGGAGCGCAAGGTCGACCTCCCGGCTGGTCGCTACGACACCATCCTGCCGCCGAGCGCGGTGGCCGACCTGATGATCGACGCCTACTGGTACGCCGGGGCCCGGGTCGCCCACGAGGGACAGTCGGTCTACAGCGCCAAGGGCGGCGGCACCCGGGTGGGCGAGCAGCTCGCCGCCACCGGCGTCCACCTCTTCTCGGACCCCGCCTACGCACCGATCCAGTGCGCGCCGTTCAACGTCGCCTCGCAGTCGAGCAACGAGACGTCGGTCTTCGACAACGGGCTGCCGCTCGCGCGCACCGACTGGATCCGCGACGGGGTGCTCACGTCACTGGTCCAGACCCGCCACTCGGCCGCGATGACCGGCCTGCCGGTGACGCCGGGCATCGACAACCTCGTGCTCACCGTCGACGGCGCGTCGGGCACCGAGGAGGACCTGGTCGCCGGCACCGAGCGCGGGCTGCTGCTCACCTGCCTGTGGTACATCCGGGAGGTCGACCCGCAGTCGCTGCTGCTGACCGGCCTGACCCGCGACGGCGTCTACCTGATCGAGGGAGGCGAGATCACCGGCGTGGTCAACAACTTCCGGTTCAACGACAGTCCGGTCGACCTGCTGCGCCGCTTCACCCACGCCTCGCAGACCGTGCCGTCCTTCAGCCGCGAGTGGGGCGACGACTACTTCTCCCGGACGGCGACGCCGGCCCTGCGGGTGCCGGACTTCAACATGTCGAGCGTGTCCCAGGCGCAGTAGCGGGCGCGCAGCTGCTCCGCCCTCGCCCGTTCCCGGCCGTGCAGCAGTCCGTAGGTGAAGGTCGGTTCGCCGGCGCGCGCCGCCGCGCGGGCCAGGGCGGGGAGCTCCCGCCGGCTCATGGCCGTGTCCTGGAGCTCGCCGAGGGTCGCGGTGAGCCGCTTGGCGTCGCGGGCCAGGCGGCGCGCGGGGCCGCCGGCGACGGGCTCGACCGTCTCGGCGGCGTACCGCAGACGCTTCACCGCCTTGCGCGCGTCGTGCCACGCCTCGTCGGTCCCGGCCCCGGCGGCCAGCCGGGCCCGGCGCCGCACCCGCTTGCCGTCCTTGCGCAGCAGGCGCGGCGCGACCTCGCCGACGGGCCGGTCCGCGAGCTCGGTCCAGGGCGGATCGGCGGCCAGCGCCCCCAGCCGGGCCCGGAGGTCGGCGTACCGTGGCGAGCCGAGCGCGGCGCGAAGCTCCGGCTTGCCGCGTCCCTCGAAGGTCGTCCGGAGCCGGTGCCGCACCGGGCCGTGCACGAGTGCCGGCGACTCCTGGTCCACGGCGCCACGGAGCCGGTCGTGGACGACGGCGGCGTCCCGGGCGGCGCCGAGCACCCCCGCCAGCCAGGCCAGCTCGGCACGGATCGGATCGGTCTGCGCGCGGTCGAACACCGGGCGGAAGGTCGCCAGCAGGGCCCGCAGCCGACGGCACACCACGCGCATCCGGTGGATCGCGACGTCGTCGCCGGCGCGGGCGGCGTCCTCCCACCGGCCGAACGCCGCGACCTGCTGCGTCAGGCGGTCCCCGACGAGATGTGCGACCGGCTGACTGCCCATGGCTCATGTGTAGCGGACCGAGGTGAACACCGGCTCGACTACCGGGTCGAGAGCCGATGCGACCGAGCCGGCCTGGTGACCAGGGCGTCCATCTCGGTTCGGCCAACTCAGGTACAGCGAGGGCGTTGGTGGCCTAGGGTCGCCGGGACCAGCATCAGCCCGGGATCGGAGACCCCTTGCGCACCAGCGTCCTCGTCCGTATGTCCGCCCTCGTGGCGGGCGCCGCACTCGGCGCCTCTCTGCTCGTCGTCGCGCCGGTGCACGCCGACGAGCCGGCACCGCCGGTCGTGGTCCCGGACACCCTGACGATGTGGCCCGGCCAGGGCACGGTCATCGACGTCCTCGCGAACGACACGTCCCCGAGCGGCGACGATCTCGCGCTCTGCCGGTTCCCCGAGCCGGACATCTTCACGGAGAAGCTTCCCAGCGTCATGGTGATGCAGAGCCCCGGGATCCTTCCCGACTCCACCGGCGGCCCGGGAGAGCTCCTCGTCGGTCTCGCTCCGCGGGCCCGCGGGACCCACGTCATCGACTACTACGTCTGCGACCACACCCACCTCGTTCCGGCCACCCTCACGGTCGTAGTCCGCGAGGTGCAGCCGGTCGACGTGACCAAGGTGCGCGGCAAGCGGGGCCGGCTGAAGGTCACCAACCACAACGACCGCCCGGTCCGCGTCTGGTACGGCCACCCGCGGGCGATCCGCCCCGACGGCAAGCTGCGCGTCCCCGCCGGTGCCACCCGCACGATCCGCGTGCAGCGCCACAAGATCATGTGGGCAGCGATGATCGGCGGCAGCTCCGGGAAGGCGTCGCTGCTGTCCTCGCCGGGGATCGCCGACCACGGCGTCGTGAAGCACATCAAGCTCAAGGGCGAGCCGCTGCCGAAGCCGAAGAAGTCCGAGCTCGACGACCTCGTGGACCTGCTCGGCCGCTGGGGCGCCTGACCGTCGGCTCAGGCCGATCCCGGGTGGCCGCCCGGGATCGGCGCCTCCGGGTCGTAGGGCTCCCGGGTGTAGACGAACGTCGCGATGTCGAGGTGGCCGACGCGGCCATCGGCACGGCGGACGACGCGCAGCTCCTCGCCCGCGTGGTAGCCGGAGCGCCCCACGACGCGGCCGTCGACGACCGCGAACCGGTAGAGCTCCGCCCCGCCGCGGCGACCGACGAGCTCGACGCCCTCCATCGCGAACACGATCGGCGTGTTGCCCCAGTGCCACACGCCGGGCACGCCCGCGAGCTCGGTGGGCAGCGTGGGTGACGGCGTCCACGCCGGCGCGACCGTCGGCTCGCAGCGCTCGAGCTCGTCGAGCAGCTCGGTGACGATGGCCGCCGGCGAGTAGCCCGCGGTGCCGTTGGCCAGCACCATCCCGCCCACCCGCCGGTCCCGGTCGACAAGGCAGGCCGCCAGGAAGCCCGGCATCGACCCGGTGTGACCGGCCAGCGTGCCGGCACCGCCGGGGAAGAGCTGGAACCCCAGCCCGTGGCCGTAGCCCAGGCCGTCCTTCGGGGTGCCCGACTGAGGGCCGAACGCGCGGGCCAGCTCCTCGGCCGACAGCACGTCGGGATGACCCCCGAGCAGGAACGACGTGTAGCGCGCGAGGTCGGTCGCCGTCGCCCACACCTGCCCGGCCGGCGCCATCGCACCGGTGTCGGTGGCCGGCTCGGCGACGAGCGTCGACTCGTAGGGGTGCACCGACCACCCCTGGGCGGCCGCACCCTCGGGCAGGTACGACGTCCGCCGCATGCCCAGCGGCATCAGGATCCGCCGGTGCACGGCCTCCCACCAGGTGCTGCCGAGCAGCCGGGCGGCCAGCTCGCCGAGCAGCGCGTAGCCGAGGTTGGAGTAGTGGAACTCCTGGAGTGCGGGGAACACCGCACCCGATCCGTCGTTGGCGGCGGTCAGCTCCGCCCAGGACCCGCCGGCCGTGCGCTCCCACCACGGGCCGGCCGGCTCGGACTGCATGCCGGAGCTGTGCGCGAGCAGCGTGCGCACCGAGCGGTCGGCGTACCCGACCTCGCCGAGCACCACCGACGCCGGGTCGTCGAGCCCGATCCGGCCGTCACGGACGAGCTGGAGCACCAGCACCGCGGTCATCGTCTTGGTGATCGACCCGATGCGGTACTGCACGTCGTACGGGTCGTGGCCGGACACCGGCGGGGTGCCGTACGCGTCGAACCACACCGGCTCGCCATCGCGCACCAGCCCGGCCACCACCGACGGCAGCCGGCCGGCCGACTGGGCATGGGCGAGCCGGGCCCGGAGCCGGTGTGCGGTCAGGTCGGAGACGCTCATTCGGGGTCCCCTCGGAAGCGTGGGGTGGTGCTCACTCCGCGAACGCTTCCGGCGGCGGGCACGCGCAGACCAGGTTGCGGTCGCCGTAGGCCTGGTCGATGCGAGCGACCGGGGGCCAGTACTTGTCGCCCGCTCCGTTGGGTCCGGTGACGCCGGTCGGGAAGACCGCCTCCTCGCGGGTGTAGGCGCGGTCCCAGTCGCCGACCAGCGCGCGCGAGGTGTGCGGGGCGCCGCGCAGCGGCGAGGTCTCCGGTGTCCACTCCCCCGAGGCCACCCGGTCGATCTCGCCGCGGATGGCGATCATCGCGTCGATGAAGCGGTCGATCTCGGCGAGGTCCTCCGACTCGGTCGGCTCGACCATCAGGGTGCCCGCGACCGGGAACGACATCGTCGGGGCGTGGAAGCCGTAGTCGATCAGCCGCTTCGCGACGTCGTCGACGCTGACGCCGGTGTCCTTGGTGAGGCCGCGCAGGTCGAGGATGCACTCGTGCGCGACCAGGCCGCCGTGGCCGCGGTAGAGCACCGGGTAGTGCTCGCCGAGGCGGGCGGCGACGTAGTTGGCCGACAGCACCGCGACCGCGGTGGCCCGGGTCAGGCCGGCGGCACCCATCAGGCGGACGTAGGCCCACGAGATCGGCAGGATGCCCGCCGAGCCGTACGGCGCGGCGCTGATCGGGCCGATGCCCTCGCGCTTGGCCTGCTCGGGGTGCATGGCGTGGGAGGGCAGGTACGGCGCGAGATGAGCGCGCACCGCGACCGGGCCGACCCCCGGGCCACCACCGCCGTGCGGGATGCAGAAGGTCTTGTGCAGGTTGAGGTGGGAGACGTCGCCGCCGAACTCGCCCGGCTTGGCATAGCCGAGCAGCGCGTTGAGGTTGGCACCGTCGACGTACACCTGGCCGCCGTGGTCGTGGACGACCCGGCAGAGCTCGGTGATGGTGTCCTCGTAGGCGCCGTGCGTCGACGGGTAGGTCACCATGATCGCGGCGAGGTCGTCGGCGTGCTTCTCGCACTGCGCCCGGAGGTCGGCAAGGTCGACCTCTCCCCCGTCCCCGGACTTGACCACGACGACCTTCATGCCGGCCATGACCGCGGAGGCGGCGTTGGTGCCGTGGGCCGAGCTCGGGATCAGGCAGACGTCGCGGTGCGCCTCGCCGTTCGCGCGGTGGTAGCCACGGATCGCGAGCAACCCGGCCAGCTCGCCCTGCGAGCCGGCGTTCGGCTGGATCGAGACCCGGTCGTAACCGGTCACCTCGGCCAGCAGGCCCTCGAGCTCGTCGACCAGCTGCCGGTAGCCGGTGGCGTCCTCGGCCGGCGCGAACGGGTGCAGGTCGGCGAAGCCCGGCAGCGAGATCGGCTCCATCTCGGTGGTCGCGTTGAGCTTCATCGTGCACGAGCCCAGCGGGATCATGCCGCGGTCGAGCGCGTAGTCGCGGGCCGAGAGCCGGCGCAGGTAGCGCAACATCGCGGTCTCGCTGTGGTGGGTGGAGAACACCTCGTGGGTGAGGTACGGCGTGCCGCGCCGCAGCTGCTCCGGGAGCGCGTCGGGCGTCATCGCGTCGACGGCGTCGAGGTCGGTGCCCGCGACCCCGAAGGCCTTGAGCACGCTGGCGATCGTCGATCGGGTGGTGAGCTCGGAGGTGCTGATGCCGACGTGGTCGGCGTCCACGAGGCGCAGCTGGAGGCCCAGGCCCCGGGCGGCGGTCACGACGTCGTGCGCCCGCCCGGGGACGGCCACGGTCAGGGTGTCGAAGAACTGCCGGTGCCGGGCCGGGAAGCCCGCTTCGGCGAGGGCGGCGGCGAGCACCGCGGCGTACCGGTGGGTGCGGGTCGCGATCGCGCGGAGCCCCTCGGGGCCGTGGTAGACGGCGTACATCGACGCCACCACGGCGAGCAGCACCTGCGCGGTGCAGATGTTGGAGGTCGCCTTGTCGCGGCGGATGTGCTGCTCGCGGGTCTGCAGCGCGAGGCGGTACGCCGGGCGGCCCTCCGCGTCGACGGAGACGCCGACGAGGCGGCCCGGGAGGTGTCGCTCCAGGCCCGCGGCGACGGCCATGTAGCCCGCGTGCGGTCCGCCGTAGAAGAGCGGCACGCCGAAGCGCTGGCTGGAGCCGACCACGACGTCGGCGCCGAGCTCGCCGGGCGACTCGAGCAGGGTGAGCGCGAGCAGGTCGGCGGCGACGACGGCCAGGGCGTTGCGCTCGTGGGCCTGCTCGATCAGCGGGCGCGGATCGAGCACCCGGCCGGACGCGCCCGGGTACTGCACCAGCACGCCGCACAGCTCACCCTCCGGCAGCCCGCCGGTCAGGTCGGCCACGACCACCTCGATGCCCATCGCCTCGGCGCGGGTGCGCACCACGTCGATGGTCTGCGGGAGCGCGTCGGCGTCGACCACGAACGGGCCAGCGGCCGACTTCTTGGCCCGACGTACCAGCGTCATCGCCTCGGCCGCGGCCGTGCCCTCGTCGAGCAGCGACGCGTTGGCGGTGGGCAGCCCGGCGAGGTCGCCGACCATGGTCTGGAAGTTGAGCAGCGCCTCCAGCCGGCCCTGGGAGATCTCGGGCTGGTACGGCGTGTAGGCGGTGTACCAGCTGGGGTCCTCGAGCACGTTGCGGCGCACGACCGGCGGGGTGATCGTCGCGTGGTAGCCGAGCCCGATCATCGCCTCCCCCGGCCGGTTCGCGTGCGCGATCGCGCGCAGCTCGCGCGCGGCCGCCTCCTCGCTGAGCGGCGAGGGCAGGTCGAGCGACGCGGCGACCCGGATCGCGCCGGGCACGGCGGCGTCCATCAGCGCGTCGAGCGAGTCGAAGCCGAGGCGATCGAGCATCGAGGCGATGTCGGCCTCGCGGAGGCCGATGTGGCGCTCGACGAACGGCAGCGCGCCGTCGAGATCGGTCAGGGTGGGACGGTCCGGCACAGGGGGCTCCTCGACGTATCGACTCGATGCGGTCGTTCGGGTGCCTCCCCCTCTGTCACCGGCTCCGAGCAGGCCGGACGGCTCCAGAGTTGCCTGACCCGCGCGGTCCTGGGCGCCTGAGAGGTTCCGGGGAGGGATTGCCCCTTCGGCGCTCCGCCCGGCAGCGCCGGACGAAGACTCTCCCGTGCGGGATTGTCGGCGTGCCCAATCTACCCGTGCCGCGGCGTACAGACGACTCCGGCCCGCCGCCGTGAGGCAACGGGCCGGAGTTGGAAGCGTGAGGATCAGCCGGTCTTGCGTGCCGCGCGACGGGCGGCGAGCTCATCGCCGACGGCCGGGGTCTCCTCGACCTCGGCGGTGCGCTCGGAGGGCAGCTCGGCGAGGGTGCCCTCGATCTCCTGCCAGACGCCGCCGATGGCGATGCCGAAGACGCCCTGCCCGCCCTGGAGCAGGTCGATGATCTCGTCGTTGCTGGTGCACTCGTAGACCGATACCCCGTCGCTCATCAGCGTGACGCGGGTCAGGTCGTCGGTGCCGCGCTCGCGCAGGTGCTGCACGGCGGTGCGGATCTGCTGCAGCGAGATGCCCGCGTCGAGGAGACGCTTGACGACCTTGAGCAACAGGATGTCCTGGAACGAGTAGAGCCGCTGCGACCCGGACCCCTTCGCACCCCGCACGGTCGGCTCGATCAGGCCGGTACGGGCCCAGTAGTCGAGCTGCCGGTAGGTGATGCCGGCCGCGTTGCACGCGGTCGGCCCGCGGTAGCCGGTGTCACTGGGCAGCGGGGAGACATCGTCGGTGAAGAGCAGTCCTTGCTCCTCCGCCGCCTGGGCAGCGACCGACGCCTCGGCGTCGTGCTGCTGCTCGTTCTCGTTCACACGGTCCTCCGTGGGGCTACTCCGTTGAGCGTAACTCGTTCGGGGAAGGTGCCGGTCGGTCCCGGAGGCCGGGGCGTCACAGCGATGGAGTTACAACAGAGACAGTTCAAGGTAGGCCCCCCGCGCGAACGCGTCAAAGACGTGGGCGGCGTGTCGTGACCCTCAACCTGAGGTTGAGGGTTGGGGTTGGCGCTGTGCCGGTTTCGGCGGTCAGCAGCCGAAACCCGCACGCCACGCCGTGTCGCATCGGCATGTCTCGTGGGTTCGGCGGTCAGCAGCCGAAACCCGCAGACCGCAACACCACACCTCAGTGCGCGTCGAAGTCCTCGGGGGTGACATGGTCGAGGAACTCCCGGAACTTCTCGACCTCGTCCTCCTGCTCGGCGGGTACGGCGAGGCCGGCCTCGTCGAGCACGTCCTCCGCGCACACGATGCGGGTGCCGGTGCGCAGCGCGAGCGCGATCGAGTCCGAGGGCCGGGCGCTCACCTCCGCGCCGGAGCCGAAGACCAGGTTGGCGAAGAACACGCCGTCGCGGACCTCGGTGATCTGCACCTCGGTGAGCTCGTTGCCGGTCGCCGCCAGCACGTCCTTCATCAGGTCGTGGGTCAGCGGCCGGGGCGGCACCACGCCCTGCTGTGCGAACGCGATGGCGGTCGCCTCGACCGCCCCGATCCAGATGGGCAGGTAGCGGTCGCCGGCCACCTCGCGGAGCAGCACGATCGGCTGGTTCGAGGGCATCTCGACCCTGACTCCCAAGACATCGACTTCGCGCACGAGACCACCCTACTCCCGCCAACCCGCGGCTCAATCCTCAGCCGATTCCTGCACTTCTCGGGCGTTGCAGCACCCGGCAAGTGCGGGCGGGGGACCAGTCACGCTCCCCGCAGGCCGGCCTTGACGAGGGTGGCGTGCAGGCGTACGGAGAGGGCGGCGATCTCGCTGACGGTCTCCTCGGCGCGGGCCCGCGCGGCGGTGTCGCGGCCGCGCTTGTGCGGGGCGACGACCTGCTCGACGAGCCCGACCTCGCGGTCGGCCGCCGTCTTGAAGGCGCGCAGGTGCCGCGGCTCGAAGCCGAAGTCCGCGAGCTCGCGCGCCGTCTGGGCGATCACCAGTGCGTCCGTGTCGTAGTGGCCGGTGCGCGAGGCCGTCAGCAGGCCGAACTGCTCCAGCTCGCCGAGCAGCTCCTCGGAGATCTCCGCGATCTTCAGCAGCTCGCGCCGCGACAGCCGCAGGTTGTCCCGGCGCCGGAACGACTCGGGGCTCGGCAGCCCGTCGGCGGCCAGGGTCACCTGCGGGACGGTGGGTACGACGGGCTCGATCGGCGGCGGCTCCAGGCCGCGGTCGATGGCGTCGAGGTGCTCGCCGATCACCCGCAGGGGCAGGTAGTGGTCACGCTGCATGCGCAGCACGTAGCGGAGCCGGTCGACGTCGTCGACCGAGAACTTCCGGTAGCCGGCCGGGGTGCGCTCGGGCTTGATCAGCCCTTTGTCCTCGAGGAACCGGATCTTGGGGATCGTGATCCCGGGGAAGTCCGGCCGCAGCTGGTCGAGGACCTGCCCGATGTTCATCCGCGCCCGGGGCGCGGACGAGGCCCCGGCGGCGGAGCCGGCCGGACTGCTCATCGGGTGTTCACGCGCCCGGGTGGCCTGCGAAGAAGACGAGCCGGAACTTGCCGATCTGCACCTCGTCGCCGTCGGTGAGCTGCACCCGGTCGATCCGGTCGCGGTTGACGTAGGTGCCGTTGAGGCTGCCGACGTCACTCACCGTGAACGAGTCGCCCTGCCGGTGGAACTCCGCGTGCCGGCGCGAGACGGTCACGTCGTCGAGGAAGATCTCGCTGTCGGGGTGCCGCCCGGCGCTGATCACGTCCTGGTCGAGCAGGAATCGGCTGCCGGCGCCCGGCCCCCGCTGCACGACCAGCAGGGCGTGGCCCGCCGGGAGCGCGTCGACCGCGGCGGCGTCGACCGGGTTGAGCTGCCGGTCGGAGGTCTCGACCTTGTCGGCCGACCCGATCTGGATGGTCGCCGTGGTCTCCCCCGCGCCCTCCCCCGGATGGGTCGGAGCGGGCGGCGAGACCAGCCGGTTGCCGCACTGGGCGCAGAAGCGCGCGTCGTCAGGGTTCTGCGTGCCACAGACTGTGCAGAACGGCATCGGTCAGTCCTTCGATCTCGCGGCAAACCCTCAAGGGTCGGTTGAGGTTGACGGTTGCCCCGAACCTATCAGTCCGCCGGGGGCGATCAAGCGAACTCCCCGTCGTTCCTGGGGACGGTCGGCGGCCGGGCCGGCGGGGTCAGCCCTCGAGCGTCCCCTGGTACGTCGCGGCGTCCATCAGGTCGGTGAGCTGGCCGCGGTCGGACGGCACCACCTCGAAGAGCCACCCGCCGGCGTACGGGTCGCTGTTGACCAGCTCGGGGGTCGCGTCGAGGGCCTCGTTGCGAGCGACGACCTCACCGGAGACCGGCGCGTAGATGTCGCTGACCGACTTGGTCGACTCGAGCTCGCCGCACGTCGAGCCCGCCTCGACCGCGTCGCCCAGCTCCGGGAGCGAGACGTAGACGATGTCGCCGAGCGCGTCCTGGGCGTAGTGGGTGATGCCGATCCGCACCGCACCCTCGTGCTCGCCGGGCTCGCGGACCCACTCGTGCTCGCTGGTGTACAACAGGTCGTCGGGGTACACGTCGTCTCCTCTGAGTCGTGCGCCTGAGTCGTGCGGCGGGTCGGGTGATCGGGAGGGCGCGGGTGCGCTCGCTGAGGTTACTGCGACGAGTCGGGTTCGGCGTACTCAGGCCGGCGCGGCTCGACGACGGTCTCGATGTCCAGCGAGGCCAGCTCCTCGACCTCGACGGTCGCCCCCTCGTCCTCGAACTGGTCGCGCGGGCCCTTGGGGAAGTCGACCGCGCCGTGGAGGGTGCGCGGGTCGCCGATCACGTCGACGACGTACGGCGAGCTGATCGTCGTGCCGTCGACCTCGATGCCGCCGACGGCGTCGTCGAAGGAGCTCTGCGCCACCAGGCGCACCTCCTCGTTGATCTGGATCGCCTCCGCGCCGGCCGTGCGCAGCTCCTGCACCAGGTCGACCATCGTGTCGACGTCGACGGTGCCCTCGTTCTCGGTGATCGTGATCCGGATGCCCGGGCCGGTCACGGGCACCAGGCCGGCCATGATCGCGAGCGTGTTGGCCTGCTCCTCCGCCTGCGCGAGCGCGGCCTCGCGCTGGCCGGTGTCGGACTGCAGGTCGTCGCGGGTGCGCTCGAGCCGCGCGATCTCGGCCTCCGCGCGCTGGGTCTGGGCGGCCAGGCCGTTGAGCACGTCGATGAGGTCCTGCTCGCGCAGGCTGGCGTAGGTGTCGTCGACGGTGGTGAACCGCACCTGGGTCACCGCGGCGTACCCCAGCAGCGCGAGCAGCACGGCCACGACCACCTGCCCCCGCGACGGGCGCAGCAGCGCGTGGCGCAGCCGGTCGCGCCCGGAGCGCTGCTCCGGCTCGGCGGACTCGCCGTCCGGCTGCGGGGTGGGGTGGTCGTCGGCCATCGGATCAGGCGTGGAAGAGGTGCCGCCGGATGGCGGCGACGTTGGAGAAGATCCGGATGCCGAGGACGACGATGACGCCGGTGGACAGCTGTCCCCCGACGCCCAGCTTGTCGCCGAGGAAGACGATGCCCGCGGCGATCACGACGTTGCTGACGAACGAGACCACGAACACCTTGTCGTCGAAGATGCCGTCGAGGTAGGCGCGCAGCGCGCCGAAGACCGCGTCGAGCGCGGCGACCACGGCGATCGGCAGATAGGGCTCCAGCCAGTTCGGCACGTCCGGCTGGAAGACGATGCCGAGCAGGATGCCGGCGAGGAGCCCGAGAGCGGCGATCACGGCGCGGTCTCCTTCCCGTGCTTGATGCGGTTCTGCTCCGCGGTGCCCTTCACCGCGTAACGCAGACGGAGCTGCCGCTGGGTGGCGGCGGGCAGCGTGACGTCGTCCACATTCTGTCGCTTGACCGAGAACCCGAGGACATCGGCCACGTTGGTGAAGGCCAGGCCGCTCGAGGTGTCGAGCAGGTCCGCCGGCAGCGTCTTGTTGTCGCCGATCGCCGAGACGACGTACGGCGGCGACATCGGCGGTGGTCCGTTGAGGTTGATCGCCGCCCCGGAGTTGTGCAGCGCCGACCGCGCGGTCAGCCGCTTGCCGTTGATGGCGACCGCCTCCGCGCCCGCCTCCCACAGCCCGTTGACCAGCAGCGCCAGGTCCTCGCCGCGGACCGTCTCCCCGTCGGGAGCGTCGTCGACGGTGATCACGACGCCCGGACCGCTGACGGCGCCGAAGCCGGTCGTCGCGGCGAGCCGCTCGGTGCGGTTCTCGGCGCTCTGCGCGTTCTCGGCGGCCGACTCGTACTTCGTCTGCAGCCCGACGATCAGCTCGCGCAGTCGCACGATCCTGGTCTGCAGGTCGGCGGCCTCCGCGCGCTGGTCCTCCATCCGCCGCAGCAGCGAGTCGCGGTTGGCGTCGTTGATGCCGGAGGACGCCGAGGTCTGCACCGCCGCGATGGTCACCAGCACACCGAACGCCGCCACGACCACCGCCGCGGTCCAGTGCGAACGGCGCCCGGTGGGCGCCGGCTGCCGGGACGCGGCCCGCCGGTCGGCGACGTGCTGGTAGTCCTCGTCCATCGACTCCTGGGTGATCAGGGTCAGCAGCGGGGTCCGGGCGCGGTCGGATGTCGGGGCGTCAGGCATCGCTCACCGCTCGGCGTCGCTCGGTGGTGCGCAGCAGGGTGCGCACCTGCCAGGCGTAGAGCAGCCCGGCCCACCAGTAGAGCCCGATCCCCCAGATCGCGAACGCCCAGCCGAAGACCTGGGCCAGCGTCGCGACCGTGCCGTCGCCGTCGCCGAGCAGCAGCAGCGGGAAGGCGTAGAGCAGGTTGAACGTCGCCGCCTTGCCGAGGAAGTGCACCGGCAGCGCGCTGTAGCCGCGGGTGCGCAGCAGCGGCACCAGGCCCCACAGCAGCAGGTCGCGCAGCGGCAGCGAGAGCGCCACCCACCAGGGCACGATGTCGCGCAGCGCGAGGCCGACCACGACCGCGAGGATGTAGAGCCGGTCGGCCACCGGGTCCAGCACCTGGCCGAGCACGGAGGTCTGGCCGAGCCGGCGCGCGAGGTAGCCGTCGAGGAAGTCGGTGATGCCCGAGAGCGCCAGCACGCCGAGTGCGAGCAGGTCGGCCTCGGGTCCCAGGACCAGCCAGAGGAACAGCGGGACGCCCGCCAGCCGCAGCGCACTGAGCAGGTTGGGCAGCGTCCAGACGCGGTGTCGCGTCGCGTCGTCTCCCACCGTGCTCCCGCCTGCGCTTCTCCGGGGTGCCTAACGAGGCACACCCTAGTGGCGTGCGTTGGAAGTTGTTAAACGGTTGGCGTGCTCAGGGTGGGTGCGCTGCCAGGCGCCGGAGCGCCGCCATACCCGCTCGTCTCGCAGGCGACGGCAACGCCGCAGAGCGCGTGCCATGAGTGCGCGAAGCGCACCAGAACTTCTGACGCACGGCACCAACCGCCGAACGGCGGCCCGCCCGACTCCCGGGTCAGACCGGCTCGTCCTGATGCGCGGCGTCGCGGATCTCCCCGACCAGCTCCTCGATCACGTCCTCGAGCGTCGCGAGCCCGAGCGTCGTGCCGTCGGGGCCGACGACGCGCGCCATGTGGGCGCCGCGGCGCTGCAGCTTCTCCAGCGCGTCGTGCAGCGCGTCGGTCGGGGCGACCGGAGCGAAGGGCCGGATCCACTTGTCCTGGACGACCCGGTCGCGCCCGTTCGGGTCGGTCTCGATGACGTCCTTGATGTGCAGGTACCCGACCAGGTCGCCGTCGGCCCCGGTGACCGGGAACCGGCTGTAGCCGGTGGCGGCGCACACCGACTCGACCTCCGCGACCGACGAGCCACGGCGCACGGTCGTGAGGGACTCCGACGGCATCAGCACGGCGGACACGGTCTTCTCGGTGAAGCCGAGCGCCCCGGCCAGCCGGTCGTACTCGTCGCTCTCGATCATGCCCTCGCCGTGCGACTCCTCCACCAGCGCCGCCACCTCCTCGCGGGTGTACGTCGAGTTCACCTCGTCCTTGGGCTCGATCCGGATCAGCCGCAGCATGCCGTTGGCGATCGCGTTCAGCCCGACGATCAACGGGCGCAGCACGGTGACGATCGCGTACATCGGCGGGCCGAGCACCAGGGCCGCCCGGTCCGGGCCGGCGAGCGCGATGTTCTTGGGCACCATCTCGCCGAGCACGACGTGCAGGAACACGACGATGCCGAGCGCGATGACGAACGCGATCGGGTGCAGCAGCCCGTGCGGCACATGCAGCGCCTCCAGCAGCGGCGCGATCAGGTGCGCGACCGCGGGCTCGCCGACGGCACCGAGGCCGAGGGAGCAGATGGTGATGCCGAGCTGGGCGCCGGCCATCATCAGCGACACGTGCTCCATCGCCCGCAGCGTCGTCCGCGCCAGGCGGGAGCCGTCCTGGGCGCGCGGCTCGATCTGGCTGCGTCGAGCGGAGACCAGCGCGAACTCGGCACCCACGAAGAACGCGTTGAGCACGAGCAGCACGACGGCCAGCAGGACCGCGGTCACGTCGTTCACGAGTCGCTCCCCTCGCCGCCGACCAGCTTCAGCGAGAGCCGGTCGATGCGCAGCCCGTCCATCCGCTCGACGGTGAGCACGGCGAGCCGCTCCCGGGGCTCGTACTGGTCGGCGTCGTCGGCCGCGCTGCGGTCGGGTACGACGATCTCGGCGACGTCGCCGATCTTCGGCACCCGGCCCAGCGAGCGGAGCACCAGGCCGGCGATCGTGTCGTAGTCCTCGTGGTCGGGCAGCTCGATGCCCGTCGCTCCCTCCACCTCGTCGGGCCGCAGCAGGCCCGACAGCGACCAGCCGCCGTCGCGGAGCCGGCGCGCGCTGGCGTTGAGCCGGTCGTGCTCGTCGGAGATGTCGCCGACGATCTCCTCGACGACGTCCTCGAGCGTGACGGTGCCGGCGAACCCGCCGTACTCGTCCAGCACGACCGCGAGCTGGAAGCCGTCCTTGCGCAGCAGCGCCAGCAGCGGGTCGAGCCGCAGCGAGTCCGGCACCAGGATCGGCTTGGCCATCAGGTGCTTGACCTTGGTGGTGGCGCGCTCGCCGACGGGCAGCCCGACGGCGTTCTTGACGTGCACGGTGCCGACCACGGTCTCGTCGGTGTCGAGCACCGGGAAGCGCGAGTGGCCGGACTCGCGGGCGCGCTCGATCAGCGTGGTGGCCCGGTCGTTGACGCCCAGGGTCGTCGTCCGCACCCGGGGCGTCATGATCTCGCCGGCGGTCCGCGCCCCGAACTCCACCGACCGCTCCATCAGCTCGGCGGTCTCGACGTCGAGCGTGCCGAGGGTGGCCGAGCGCTGGATCAGCGAGGCGAGCTCGGAGGAGCTGCGGGCGGAGCGGAGCTCCTCCTGCGGCTCGATCCCGAGTCGGCGCACGATCGCGTTCGCGGAGCCGTTGAGCACCCGGATCGGCCCGCGGGCCACGGCGGTGAAGGCGCTCTGGAAGCGCTCGGTCGCGAGCGCGACCGCCATCGGCTTCGCGATCGCCAGGTTCTTGGGCACCAGCTCGCCGAAGATCATCGTGAGCACGGTGCTGAGCGAGAGCGCGATCGCGATGGCCACCGGCCGCACCGCGCCCTCGGGGACGCCGAGGTCCGCGAGCGGCTGGTCGATCAGGTCGGCGATCGCCGGCTCGGCCAGGTAGCCGATGGCCAGATTGGTGATCGTGATGCCCACCTGGGCACCGGAGAGCTGGGTCGACAGCGAGCGCAACGCGCCCTGCAGGCGACGCGCCCCGCCGTCACCGGCCGCGGCGGCGCGGTCGACCTGGCCGCGGTCGACGGTGACGAAGGAGAACTCGGCCGCGACGAAGACGCCGCACGCCGCAATCATCAGCAGGGCCGTGGCGATCAGGATCCACGTGGTCATCGGAGGGGCTCTCCCTGGTCAGGGGCCGGGGAGAGCCGGGGACTTTGAGAGCCGTCCATGGCTGGGTTCGAGAGTTCCTCACGGGAGGCGAACAGGTCCCGACGAATGTTACCGGCGCACCGGTCGCCGAGAACACTCGGCACAGATGCGGCGCATCGCGGCCCCGACCCCCTACCGTGGTCTGGACCACGGTCCGCGGCCCTCTCGGGATCAGGTCTCGTGTCCCCCTGCCAGACCGGAGTCCGCCCCATGCCCGAGCTGCTGTCCCCCGCGGCACGCCACCTCGTCGGCCGGTTCTCGTACGGCGTCACACCGGCCCTGGCCCGCGACGTACGCCGGGCCGGGGGCGCCGGTGCCTGGTTCGAGCAGCAGCTCGCGCCCGGGCGGATCCACGACGGCGCCGCCGACCGCCTCCGCGGCTGGTGGCCCAGCCTCGACCGTGGTCCGACCGATCTCTGGAAGCGGCAGGACCGCGGGATCGAGGGCGGCTGGGAGGTGATGGCCGACTACCAGCGCTGGGTGCTGCTGCGCCGGATGCGGTCGCGCCGCCAGCTGCACGAGGTGATGACCGAGCTCTGGGAGCACCACTTCCACGTGCCGGTGAACGGCGACGCCCAGTTCACCTGGCGCTCCGACTTCGGCACCGTGATCCGCCGGCACGCCCTCGGGCGCTTCGACGAGCTGCTGCGGGACGCCGTGACCCATCCCGCGATGCTGATCAGCCTCGACAACGTCAGCTCCACCAAGAGGTTCCCCAACGAGAACCTCGGCCGCGAGCTGCTCGAGCTGCACACCGTCGGCCGCGGCGCCTACGACGAGCGCGACGTCAAGGACTCGGCCCGCATCCTCACCGGCTGGACCGTCGACATGTGGGAGACCTTCCGGCGGCAGTACGACGAGGAGGCCCACGCGCGCGGCCGGGTGCGGGTGATGGGCTTCCGGCACCGCAACGCGTCGGCGAACGGCCGGGAGGTCACCCGGAGGTACCTGCACTACCTGGCCCACCACCCGGCCACGGCCCGCACGGTGGCCCGCCGGCTCGCGACCAAGTTCGTCCGCGACGAGCCGCCGGCCGAGCTGGTCGCCGAGCTGGCCCGGGTCTACCTGCGCCACGACACCGAGATCCGCCCGGTGCTGCGCGCCCTGGTCGACTCCCGGGCGTTCCGCAGGTCGGCCGGGTCCAAGGTCCGCGACCCCGGCGAGGACCTGGTCGCGACGTACCGCGTGCTGGGCATCGACGTCCGCCGGCCGCCTGCGGGCGCGGCCGGCGACAAGCACGCCGCCAACCAGCTGCTCTGGCAGGTGTCGGGCATGGGCGTGGCGCCGTTCTCGTGGCCGCGGCCCGACGGTCAGCCGATCGACAGCGTGTCGTGGTCGTCGCCGGCCCGGCTGATCGCGTCGATGGAGGTGCACCAGAGCCTCGCCGCCGGCTGGTGGCCCAGCGTCGGTGTCCGCTACCGGCGGCCCCGGGCGTGGCTGCCGAGCGACACGGTGCGGTTCGAGGAGCTGGTCGACGACCTGTCGCGCCGGATCCTGCACCGCCGCGCCACGCCCCGCCTGCTCCAGGCGTGCTGCCAGGCCACCGGCTGCCGGCCCCGCGAGCGGATCACCGCCGACCACCCCCTGGTGCGTTGGGGGATGTACCGGCTCCTCGCGACCCTCCTCGACTCCCCCGCCCACCTGACCCGGTGATGACGATGACGACTCCTGACCAGTCCCCCTGCTGCGCCGAGTTCGCGGCCGTCTCCCGGCGCGGCCTCCTCTCGGGCGCGGTCGCGCTCGCCGGTGCCACCACCCTGGTCGGCTCGGCGGCGGTCACGACGTCCGCCGCCGCTGCCGGCCCGGCCACGTCGGTGCTCGTCGTGCTGTCGCTGCGCGGCGCCGCCGACGGGCTGTCGCTGGTGGTGCCGCACGCCGACCCGGCGTACTACGCCGCCCGCCCCGGCATCGCGGTGCCGGCCGACCGGCTGCTGGCCCGCGACGGCATGTTCGGCCTGCACCCCGAGCTCGCGCCGCTGCTCCCGCTCTGGACCGAGGGCCGGCTCGCCGCCGTGCACGCGACCGGCCTGCCCGCGCCGAACCGCTCGCACTTCGCCGCCATGGAGGAGGTCGAGGACGCCGATCCGGGGTCGTCGGTGCGCAGCGGCTGGCTGAACCGCCTGATCGGCGCGACGCCCGGCCGCTCGCCGCTCGACGGGCTCAGCCTGGGCGGCGGGGTCGCCCCGACCTCGCTGTTCGGGCCCGAGCCGACCATGTCGGCCGGCGCGGTCGACGACGTGTCGCTGCCCGGCGAGGGCGACGACGACCGCGGCCGGCGCCGGGCCTCGCTGCGCACCCTCTGGGAGCACGACCGCTCCCCGCTGGCGCGCGCGATGCGCTCGACGTACGCCGCGGTCGACGGGTTCGGTCCCGCGAAGGCGGCCGCCGACAACAGCGCGAGCTATCCCGCGACCGACCTCGGCCGCGCGCTGGCCGAGGTCGCCCGGGCGATCCGCGGCGACGTCGGCATCGAGGTCGTCACCGTCGACCACGGCGACTGGGACATGCACTCCGGCATGGGCTCCGCCGACGGCGGCTGGCTGGTCGACAACACCCGCGAGCTGGCGGGCGCGATCGCGGCGTTCTTCGGCGACCTGGGCGACCAGGCCGCGAAGGTCACCCTCGTGACGATCAGCGAGTTCGGCAGGCGAGTGGTCGAGAACGCCAGCCGCGGCACCGACCACGGGTACGGCAACGTCATGTTCGTCGCCGGCGCGGGCGTCAGGGGCGGCCGCTACTACGGCTCCTGGCCCGGGCTCGGCACCGGCCCGGACGCCGACCTGCTGGTGACCACCGACTACCGCAGCGTGCTCGCCGAGATCGTCGCCACCCGCTTCGGCGCCTCGACGGCGGCGGTCTTCCCGCGCTTCGCACCGGAGGCGGTCGGTGTGATGTCGTCGCTGTGAAGCGGTGTCGCGACCTTCGTCGTCGCGGCGAGGTTCATCGTCCAGGCGTGAGAAACGTCGGCCGGCCGACGAAACTCCCCACGCCGCCCGACCCATAGACGAGAACACGTTCTACCTGCGAGGGTGAGCCCGTGCGCGTCATCCAGTGGGCCACCGGCAGCGTCGGCAAGGCCGCCATCGAAGGCATCCTGCTCCACCCGGAGCTCGAGCTGGTCGGCTGCTGGGTGCACTCCGAGGAGAAGCACGGCCGCGACGTCGGCGAGCTGATCGGCGGCGAGCCGCTGGGCGTGCTAGCGACGTCGCGCATCGACGACGTACTCGCCCTCGACGCGGATGCCGTCCTCTACGCGCCGCTGATCCCCAACCGCGACGAGGTCGCCGCGATCCTGCGCTCGGGCAAGAACGTGGTCACCCCGGTCGGCTGGTTCTACCCGACCGAACGCGACGGCGCCCCGCTCGCCGCGGCCTGCGCCGAGGGCGGCACCACCCTGCACGGCACCGGCATCAACCCCGGAGGCACCACCGAGCTGCACCCGCTGATGTTCTCGGCGCTGTCGTCGGGGGTGACGTTCGTACGCGGTGAGGAGTTCAGCGACATCCGCACCTACAACGCCCCCGACGTCGTGCGCCACATCATGATGTTCGGCGGCAAGCCGGAGGATGCCATGGGCGGGCCGATGCTCGGGCTGCTCTCGGGCGGCTTCGTGCAGTCCGTGCGGATGTGCCTCGACGTCCTCGGCTTCTCCGCCGACGCCGACATCCGGACCTCCCAGGAGGTCGCGGTCGCGACCGCCCCGATCGACACGCCGATCGGCGTCATCGAGCCCGGATTGGTCGCCGCGCAGCGGTTCGTCTGGGAGGCGCACGTCGGCGACGCGTGCGTGATCCGGATCGCGGTGAACTGGCTGATGGGCGAGGAGCACCTCTCCCCCGCCTGGAGCTTCGGCCCCGAGGGAGAGCGCTTCGAGGTCGAGGTGCTGGGCGACCCCGACACGTTCGTCACGATCAAGGGCTGGCAGCCCACCACCGTCGCGGAAGGCCTGGTGCGCAACCCCGGCGTGGTCGCCACGGCCATGCACTGCGTGAACTCGATCCCGTACGTCGTCGCCGCCGAGCCGGGCATCCGCACCTACCTCGACCTGCCGCTGATTGCCGGCCGGGCGCACCCGGACCTGCGCGGTGGTTGAGCTGCTCCGGAGCGGTGGTTGAGGTGCTCCGGAGCGAGGGACGAGCGGAGGAGCCTCGAAACCCCGCAAGCCGAGAACCAGCCTTGAGAGCGAGCTCGTAGCGCTGCTCACCGGGTTTCGAGGCCTCAACCACCGGCGGCTCTACTTCCGGATCGACTCCAGCCGCGAGACGGCGTCCTCGAACTCCGCGATCAGGCCGGCCATCACCTCGGCGACCGGCCGGACCTCGTTCATGCGACCGACGATCTGCCCGATCGGCATCGAGATGACGTCGGGGTCGCCGGAGGCGTTGATCCGGTTGTGGGCGTCGGCGACCAGGAGGTTCTGCAGCGGCATCGGCAGCGGCTCCGGCGCGTCCTCCTCGGCCCACGCCTCGGTCCACTTCGTCTTGAGCAGCCGGGCCGGCTTGCCGGTGTAGATCCGGGTGCGCACCGTGTCCGACGACGTGGCGCGCGTGAACGCCTCGGTCCACCCGGCGTTCGACTGGAGGTTCTGGTACTCGCTGGTGCCCAGCCAGATCGAGCCGGTCCACACGCCCTGCGAGCCGAGGGCGAGGGACGCCGCGATCTGGCGACCGGAGCCGATGCCGCCGGCGCCGAGCACCGGCACGTCGGGCCCGACGGCGTCGACGATGTCGGGCTGCAGCACCATGCTGGCGATCTCGCCGGTGTGGCCGCCGGCCTCGTAGCCCTGGGCGACGATGATGTCGACGCCGTTGCGCACGTGGGAGACCGCGTGCTTGGCCGCGCCGGCGAGAGCGGCGACCAGGATGTCGTGCTCGTGGCACTTCTCGATCACGTCGACCGGCGGCGAGCCGAGTGCGTTGGCGATCAGCACCGGCCGGTGCTGCAGCGCCACGTCGAGGTGCGAGCGCGCGACCGAGTGCAGCCAGCCGAGCACGCCCTCCCGGCCCTCGCCCTCGGCCAGCGGCGGTACGCCGAGGCGCTGCAGGGTCCGCTCGACGAAGGTGATGTGCTTCTGCGGGATCATCGCCTGCAGATCGACCGACTTGCCCTCGGTCGGGATCTTCATCGGCATCACGATGTCGACGCCGTACGGCTTGCCGTCGGTGTTGTCGTCGAGCCAGCTCAGGGTGCGCTCGAGCTCGTCGGTGTCGTTGAACCGGACGCAGCCGAGCACGCCCAGGCCACCGGCCCGCGACACGGCGGCCGCGACGTGCTCGGACGGCGTGAAGGCGAAGATCGGGTAGTCGATCCCGAACCGGTCACAGAGAGGGGTGCGCATGGTGCTCCCGGGTCAGACGCTGGTCGGGTCGACGGTCGCGGCCTTCGCGGCGAAGCCGGCGATCGCGATGTCCTTGGCGGCGGGGTACTGCGCCTTGCCGGCCGCGTTGCGCGGCACCCGGTCGACGATCGTCAGCGAGCGCGGCAGCTTGTAGCCGGAGAGGAACTCGCGCAGGTAGGTGCGCAGGTCCTCCAGCTCGAGCGACTGGCCCTCGCGCAGCTCGACGACCGCGGCCACGGCCTGGCCGAACTTCTCGTCCGGGATGCCGACCACGAGCACGTCGTACACCGACGGGTGCCCCTTGATGGCCATCTCGACCTCTTCGGGGTAGACCTTCTCGCCGCCGGTGTTGACGCAGTTGGAGCCGCGACCCAGCAGCGTGAGCCGGTTGCCCTCCTCGATGCGCGCGAAGTCGCCGGGCACCGAGTAGCGCTCGCCGTCGATCACGAGGAACGTCGCCGCCGACTTCGCGGGGTCCTTGTAGTAGCCGACCGGCACCGAGCCGCCGCGGCCGAGGCGTCCGGTCTTGCCGATGTCGGTGGCCGGGTCGAGCAGCCGGTTGTTCTCGTCGAGCACCACGGCGTTCGGTCCGATGCCGATCACCGGGCCGTCGGTCGAGATGTTGTTGGGGTCCTGCAGGCCCATCCCCGAGAAGCCGGTCTCGGTCGCGCCGACGGAGTCGGTGAAGATCGAGTTGGGGAAGGCCGCCATCCAGCGCGCCTTCACCGGCGGGCTGAAGATCGCGGCGCTGCTCGAGATCGCGACCAGGTTGGCGCAGTCGTACGCCGTGCCGGTCGCGGCCTTCTCCTCGAAGGCCTCGATGAGCGGGCGCGCCATCGCGTCGCCGGTCATGAAGATCAGCTGCACCTTCTCCTTCTCGATCAGCTCCCAGGTGCGGACCGGGTCGAACTTCGGCTCGAGGATCGTGAGGTGGCCGGCGAAGAGGTGCATGAGCAGCCCCGACTGCGCGCCGCCGTGCATCAGCGGGCTGAGCGGGAAGGTGACCATCCGGGGGTCGGTCGCCTGGCGGGACTGGGCGAACTCGTCCTGCGGCTCCCCGGTGTAGAAGTCGATGCCACCGCCGAGCACCCGCCACCAGTCCTCCTGGCGCCACATGACGCCCTTGGGGAAGCCGGTCGTGCCGCCGGTGTAGATGATGTGGATGTCGTCGGGGCTGCGCTCACCGAAGTCGCGCTCGGCGCTCTGGCCGGCGATGGCGTCGTCGTAGTGCACCGCGCCGTACGACGAGAAGTCGGAGCGGTCGTCGGGGTCGAGCGCGTCGTCGACGACGACGGCGGTCGTCAGCCGGTCGTGCTTGTCCCAGATCGCCGCGACCAGCGGGGCGTAGGAGCGCTCGTGGATCACCGCGACCACGTCGGCGTTGTCGAAGAGGTAGTTGAGCTCGCCCTCGACGTAGCGGTAGTTCACGTTGATCATCACCGCGCGGATCTTCACGATCGCGAGCATGGCCACGACGTGCTCGATGCTGTTCTTGGCGTAGATCGCCACGTGCTCACCCGGCCCGACGCCCTGCGCGGCCAGGTAGTGCGCGAGCCGGTTGGCGTCGGCCTCCAGCTGGGCGTAGGTCACTGTCCGGTCCCCCACCTTGAGCGCCAGGTTGTCGGGGGCAGCGTCGACGGCGTGTTCGAAGAGGTCAGCGATGTTGTGAGCCACGACGCGAGACTAGAACACGTTCTCGTTCTTGGCTAGGCTCCCGCCATGACCAGCGCCGATGTCCAGTCCGGGACGACCCCGGAGCCGCACTGCCTCGTCGAGCAGGACGGCCACAAGCTCGTCGTCACGATGAACCGCCCCGAGGCGCGCAACGCCCTCTCCGGCGAGATGCTGGCGATCATGGAGGAGGCCTGGGACCGCGTCAACGACGACGACTCGATCCGCGCCTGCATCCTCACCGGCGCGGGCGGCTACTTCTGCGCGGGCATGGATCTCAAGGCCGCCACCAAGCGGTCGCCGGACGAGAGCTTCAAGTCGGGCTTCGACCCGTCGGTGCTCAAGGGACTGCTCAAGGGGTTCCGGCTGACCAAGCCGCTGATCGCCGCGGTCGAGGGGCCTGCCATCGCGGGCGGCACCGAGATCCTCCAGGGCACCGACATCCGGATCGCCGGCGAGTCGGCGCGCTTCGGCATCTCCGAGGCCAAGTGGAGCCTCTACCCGATGGGCGGGTCCGCCGTCCGCCTCCCCCGCCAGATCCCCTACACCGTCGCGATGGACCTGCTGCTGACCGGCCGCCACATCAAGGCGCCGGAGGCGCGGGAGATCGGCCTGATCGGGTACGTCGTCCCCGACGGCGGGGCGCTCGCGAAGGCCCACGAGGTCGCCGACCTGATCTGCGCCAACGGCCCGCTCGCCGTCCAGGCGATCCTCAAGACCGTCCGCGACTCCGAGGGCCGGCACGAGGAGGACTGCTGGGCCGCCGACGCGAAGGTCGGCATGACGGTCTTCGCCTCCGACGACGCCAAGGAGGGGCCGCGGGCGTTCGCGGAGAAGCGGGCGCCGCAGTTCCGCGGGCGCTGAGGTCGCGTCGAGACACCTGAGATGGCTGCTGGGGCAGCGGTAGGGCAGCCATTCCAGGTGTCTCGACGGTCTCGGACGCGCCGACGTCGCACCCGAGGGCACCTGCCAGAATCCTCCGGTGCCGTGGCCGACCTGGGAGCAAGCCGTCGTGGCCGCGGCCCTCAGCCTGCTGCTCGGACTCGTGCTGCGCCGCCGGCCCTCCCGGCTGACGGCGTACGTCGAGCCCGCCGCGGCCGAGTTCGCCCTGGTCGCGGGCCTCTACGCGGTGTGGCGGCTGGCCCGGATGCTGCCGATCGCGTCGACCGACGGCGCGCTCCGGCGCGCCCACGAGATCGCCAGCCTCGAGCAGGCCCTGCACCTGCCCGCGGAGCTGTCGCTGCAGCTGTTCGTGCTGCGTCACGATCGGCTCGTCGACCTGTCGGCGTGGTACTACGCGAGCCTGCACGTGCCGGCGCTGATCGCCTTCCTCGTCTGGCTCTTCTATCGCCACCGCGACCACTACCCGCACTGGCGCAACGCGCTCGCGCTGGTCACCGCCGGCTGCCTGGTGATCCGCTTCGTCCGGGTCGCCCCGCCCCGGTTCCTCGGCGAGCTCGGGTACGTCGACCTGACCCACTTCTCGGGACCGTCGGTCTACAGCGCCGACCCCACGACCGGCGTGTCCGACCAGTTCGCGGCGATGCCGTCGATCCATGTCGCGTGGGCGGCGGTGGTGTCCCTGGGCATCGTCGCGGCGAGCACGAGTCGCTGGCGCTGGGTCTTCCTGCTGCACGTCGTGCTGACCATGCTCGTCGTCGCCGCGACCGGCAACCACTGGTGGCTCGACGGCGTCGTCGCCCTCGCCCTGCTCTGGGTCGCGCTGGCGCTCGACACCGCCGTCCGCACCCGCCTGCGATCAGCCGACCGCCCGGTCTCCGGTCCAGAACTGCGCCCGTAGCGCCTTCTTGTCCGGTTTGCCGAGCCCGGTCAGCGGCAGCGAGTCGGCCACGATCACCTGCTTGGGCGCCTGCACCGAGCCCTTGCGGTCCTTGACCAGCTGCTGGATCTCGGCGGTCATCGCCGCGATCGACTCCTCGTCGCGCGGGGCGTCGGAGCGCAGGACGACGATCGCGGTGACCGCCTCGCCGAACTTCTCGTGCGGGGTGCCGATGACACCGACCTGGGCGATCGCGGGGTGCTCGGCGACGACGTCCTCGACCTCGCGCGGGAACACGTTGAACCCGCCGGTGACGATCATGTCCTTGGTGCGGTCGACGATGTACCAGAAGCCGTCCTCGTCCTCGCGGGCCACGTCGCCGGTGTGCATCCAGCCGTCGCGGAAGGTCTCGGCGGTCTCGTCGGGCAGGTTCCAGTAGCCGCCGGCGAGCAGCGGCCCGGCCACGCAGATCTCTCCCGGCTCCCCCACCGGGACCGGCTTGCCGTCGTCGCCGAGCAGCGCCGTACGCACGAACGCCGACGGGCGCCCGCAGGAGGCGAGCCGACCGGCGCCTCCTGAGACGTGGTCGTCCTTCGCGAAGTAGGTGATCGCCATCGGCGCCTCGGACTGCCCGTAGTACTGGGCGAAGATCGGGCCGAAGCGGTCGATCGCCTCCTGGAGCCGCACCGGGTTGATCGCGGAGGCGCCGTAGTAGACGGTCTCCAGCGACGACAGGTCGCGGGTCTGCGAGTCGGGGTGGTCCATCAGCGCGTAGAGCATCGACGGCACCAGCATCGTGGCGGTGATCCGCTGCTCCTCGATGGTGCGCAGCACCTCGGCCGGATCGAACTTCGCCAGCACGTAGAGGCAGCCGCCCTTGAGCACGGTCGGCACGAAGAACGCCGCGCCGGCGTGCGACAGAGGGGTGCACATCAGGAAGCGTGGCGACTCCGGCCACTCCCACTCCGACATCTGGATCTGGGTCATCGTGTTCATCTGTCGCGACAGGCCGATGACGCCCTTCGGCTTGCCGGTCGTGCCGCCGGTGTAGGTGATCGACACGACGTGCTCCGGGTCGAGCGTCTCCGCCTCCAGCGGAAGTGGGTCGAACGACGCCGCCGCCGCGACCAGGTCGTGCCCGACGTGGGCGAGCTCCGCGGGGACCGGCCCGATCGTGAGGATCTTCTCCAGCTTCGGGCAGCGCTCGAGCAGCCCCAGCGCCCGCTCGACGAACATCGGCACCGGGTCGATGGTCAGCGACGTGATCTCCGCGTCGTTGATGACGTAGGCGTGGTCGTCGAGCGAGCCCAGCGGGTGCAGCGAGCTGCGCCGGTACCCCTGGGTCTGGCCGGCGCCGAGGATGAACAGCACCTCGGGCCGGTTCAGCGCGAGCAGCGCGCCGGCGGTGCCGCGGCCCGCGCCCAGCGCCTCGAAGGCCTGGACGTACTGGCTCATCCGCTCCGCGGCCTGGCCACCGGTGATCGTGGTCTCGCCCAGGTACATGACCGGCTTGTCGCGGTGCCGCTTGAGAGCGGAGACCATGAGATGGCCGTTGTGGGTCCCGACTCGCATGTCTGCCGTCATGGACCCGAGACTAGAACGTGTTCCAGTTCGGGGCAATCATCGCGGCCCGGTCCGAACCAGGACGGCGTCCAGCCCCGCGCGCACCGCGGCGTACACGCCGGCCTCGTCGAGGTCGCGCGCGAGCTGCTCGTTGAGCCCGCCCGGAGTGGCGTGCGCACGCGCGAGCGCGTCGAAGTCCGCGCCGGGCGTGCCCAGCTCGGCCGACAACGCCGCGAACGTGTCCGCGACGTACCGGCGCGCCTCGGCCCCCGGGACGCCCCGCTCGGTCAGCCACCCGGAGATCGTGCCGAGGTAGCGGAAGTACGCCGCGACCGTCGCCGACGCGGCCCCCACCGCCTCGTAGGCCGTCTCGTCGCGCACCTCGAGGCTCCCACCGAGCCGGCCGAAGATCTCGGTGACCGCGGGCGTCGCGGGCTGCACCGGGGTCACGCTGTCGCGGGTCGCGACCGCCGGCAGCGGGATGCTGCGCGCGATGTCCGTCGCCGGCGCGACCAGCTCGGCCAGTCGGCCGACCGAGAGCCCGGCCACCGCACTGACCACCGCGTGACGGGTGCGGAACCGGAGCCCGTCGAGCACGCCCGCGGCGTCGGCGGGACGCAGGCAGACCAGCACCACGTCGCCGGCGTCGACGACGGCCTGGTTGTCCGCGGCGACCCGCACCGACGGGAACCGGGCCGCCAGCTCGGCCGCACGCGCCGCGTTGCGCGGCGACAGGACGACGACCGGCGGCTCGGGCACGCCGTCGCACAGGCCGGTGACGATGGCCGTCGCGATCGAGCCGACTCCCAGGACGCCGTAGGTGGTCACCGGACCAGCCTCCCACCCGGACCACGGTCACGGGTGGGCCGGCTCAGCGACCGCGCCGCGGCGGGCGGTCGGTCCGCTTGACCAGGATCCCGATCTTGTCGATGCGGTGCTCGGGGTTGCCGAACCGACCGGTCCAGTGGTTGCCGCGGGCGCGGTCCTCCGGCGTCGCGCACGTCGAGATCGTGATGAACCCGCGGGTCGGCTCCTTCTCCGGCTTGCCGGGGACCGCGGCGCGCTGCCGGCGCAGCGACTCAGCCGAGCGGAAGGACACCCAGCGGGTCTTCACGATCCGGTAGACGTAGCGCCAGCGGCCGCTGTCGACGAAGACCTTGTCGTGCCGGCGCAGCGTCGGCGTCTGCCGGAAGACCCCGCCGTGCGAGGTGCGGTGGGCGGTGACCTGGTAGTTGCCGATCCCGCCCGGGCCGGTGCCACCGTGCGGACCGTGGGAGCTCGCGGCGATGCCGCGGTCCTGGATCCTCGTGCCCGGCGCGTCGTCGGTCTTGCCGCGGTAGGCGACGACCCTCAGGCGGTGGATGCCGAGGGTGGGGATGGAGAGCCGGGCGTTGCGGGCCTCGCCGCTGCTGTACTCGACCTGCGTGGCCGCCGGCGGCTCGGCCAGGGCGGGCGCCACGGGACCGGCCGAGAGGGCGAGGACGACCGAGCCGACCAGCCCGACGGCGGCGGAGATGCGCGTGGCGTGCATGTGCGGCTCCTACCCGCCGGGGGCCCGGCACAGACGTTCAGGTGAGCAACTTCAGGTGAGCAACTCTGCCACCGACCGGACCTCCGCGGCCGAGCGGCAGCTCAGGAGCAGCGTCGTCACGCCGGTCTCCTCCCACTGCGCGACCCGCTCGCGGACCTCGCCCGCGGTGCCGATGATGTGCATGTCGTCGACGAGCTCGTCGGGGATCAGCGCCGTCGCCTTGTCCTTCTCGCCCGCCAGGTAGAGCGTCTGCACCTCGGCCGCGAGCGCCTCGTAGCCCATCCGCACGAACACCTGGTTGTGGAAGTTCGCCTCCTTGGCGCCCATGCCGCCCATATAGAGGGACACGAAGGGCCGCATCGCGTCGAGCACCGCGGCCTTCTCCTCCGGGCCACTGACCACCTGGAGGTGGCAGGTCGCGGCGATCTCGAAGTCGGCCCTGGTACGCCGCGCGCCCGGCCGCGCGAAGCCCTCGTCGAGCCACGGCTGGTACATGCCGGCCGACTTCGGCGTGTAGAAGATCGGGATCCAGCCGTCGGCGATCTCGGCGGTCTGCGCGACGTTCTTCGGGCCCTCGGCGCCGAGCCAGATCGGCACGTCGGCGCGCAGCGGGTGCACGATCGGCTTGAGCGGCTTGCCGAGGCCGACGGCATTGTCGCCGCGGTAGGGCAGCGGATGGTGAGGGCCGTCGTTGGTCACCGGCGCCTCACGGGCCAGCACCTTGCGGATGATGTCGACGACCTCGCGGGTGCGGGCCAGCGGCTTGCCGAAGGGCTGGCCGTACCACCCCTCCACGACCTGGGGCCCGCTCACGCCCATGCCGAGGATGACGCGGCCGCCCGAGAGGTGGTCGAGCGTCATGACATGCATGGCGATCGACGTCGGCGTCCGCCCCGACATCTGCACGATCGACGTACCCAGCCTGACCCGCGAGGTCTCGCGCCCCCACCAGGCCAGCGGGGTGAAGGCGTCGCTCCCCCACGCCTCGGCCGAGAAGACGGCGTCGAAGCCGGACTCCTCCGCCGCCGCCACCAGCTCCCCGACCCCCTGCGGGGGCTGCGCGCCCCAGTAGCCCAGCTGCAGTCCCAGCTTCACGTCGCGCACTCTCCTCAGAAGTCATATGTCGGTCATTGACCTTGTCGAAGTGTAGAACGTGTTCTACTTTCGGACCATGACACGAACCCTGTCGGCACCGGTCACCGTAGCGTTCGACTACACCCGCTCGACCGGGCCCGTGCTCGGTCGGTTCCTCACCGGCCTCCGCGACGGCCAGGTGGTCGGCGGCCGCACCTCGGACGGCTCCGTCGTCGTGCCGCCGCCCGAGTTCGACCCGGTCACCCATGACCCCGTGACGGAGTTCGTCGACGTGGCGCCGACCGGCACGGTCACGTCGTGGACGTGGGTCCCCGAGCCGGTCGCCGGCCAGCCCTTCGACCGCCCCTTCGCCTGGGCCCTGGTCAGGCTCGACGGCGCCGACGCACCGTTCCTGCACGCGCTCGACGTCTCCTCACCCGACCAGGTCAGCACCGGCATGCGGGTGCAGGTGCGGTGGGCCGAGGAGCGGATCGGCGCGATCACCGACATCGCGTGCTTCGAGCCCGAGGACGGTGGCGACGGGGGTTTCGAGACGGTTGCTAGCGCAACCTCCTCAACCACCGACACGGAGGTTGAGGTGCGAGGAGCGCCAGCGACGAGCCCCGACACCACCGTGCCGGTCACCGGCGTCGTCACCCCCGTCTCGCTCGACTACCTGTACGCCGCGTCGCCCGAGGAGTCGGCGTTCTACCGCGGCCTCAACGAGGGCCGGATCGTCGGCCAGCGCTGCCCCACCTGCCAGAAGGTCTACGTCCCGCCGCGCAGCGCCTGCCCGGCCGACGGGACGCCGACGGCGGAGGAGGTGGAGGTGTCCCAGACCGGCACCATCACGACCTTCTGCATCGTCAACGTCCCGTTCCTGGGCCAGAAGATCGTGCCGCCGTACGTCTCGGCCTACGTGCTCCTCGACGGCGCCGACATCGCCGTGCTGCACCTGATCCTGGGCGTCGACGCCGCCGAGGTGCGGATGGGGATGCGGGTCCGCGCGGTCTGGAAGCCCCGCGAGGAGTGGACCTACTCGCTCGAGAACATCGACCACTTCGAGCCGACGGGCGACCCGGACGCCGACTTCGACACCTACCGGCACCACCTCTGACCCGGAACCGAGAGGCCTGAGATGAGAGACGTTGCAGTCGTCGGGTTCGCCCAGCGACAGATGCCCGAGTTCGACGGGTCGCCGACCTGCGTGGAGCTCCTGGTCCCGCTGTTCGCCGAGTGCTACGAGCAGACCGGCTGGAGCCGCGGCGACATCGGCTTCTGGTGCTCGGGGTCGTCGGACTACCTGGCCGGACGATCGTTCTCGTTCGTGTCGGCGGTCGACGCGATCGGCGTGATCCCGCCGGTGAACGAGTCGCACGTCGAGATGGACCTCGCCTGGGCGATGTACGAGGCGTGGCTGAAGATCCAGACGGGCGAGGTCGACACCGCGCTCGTCTACGCCTTCGGCAAGGCGTCGGCCGGCGTGCTGCGGCGTACGCTCGCGCTCCAGCTCGACCCGTACACGATGACCCCGCTCTGGCCCGACACCGTGTCGCTGGCCGGGCTGCAGGCGCGGGCCGGCATCGACGCCGGCGCCTGGGACGAGCGGGCGATGGCCGAGGTGGCCAACCGCTCGCTCACCGACGCGGAGAAGAACGAGTACGCGATCCGCAAGGGCGGCTCGTCGGTCGAGGAGCTGCTCGCCCGGCCGATGTACGCCGATCCGCTGCGCAAGCACGACTGCTCCCCCGTCACCGACGGTGCGGCTGCCATCGTGCTCGCCGCGGGCGACCGGGCGCGGGAGGTGCGCGACCGGCCCGCCTGGATCGAGGGCCTCACCCACAGCATCGATCCGATGAGCATGGGCACCCGCGACCTGACCCGGGCCCCGTCCGCCGCCCGGGCGGCCACCGCCGTCGACCTCGTCGGGGTCGAGGTCGCCGAGCTGCACGCGCCGTTCAGCCACCAGGAGCTGATCCTGCGCCGCGAGCTCGGCCTGGCCGGCGACGTACGCATCAACCCCTCCGGCGGGGCGCTGACCGGCAACCCGATGTTCTCGGGCGGCGGCATCCGCATCGGCGAGGCGGCCTCGCGGATCTGGTCCGGCGAGGTGTCCAAGGCCGTCGGGCACGCGACGTCCGGCCCGGCGCTGCAGCAGAACCTGCTCTGCGTCCTGGGCGCTACTACCGAAGGGGCGAGGAACTGATGGCGAAGCAGCCTGCCGCCGTGGTCGGCGTCGGTCAGACCCACCACCGCGCGAAGCGCGAGGACGTCTCGATGGCCGGCCTGTGCCGCGAGGCCATCGACCGTGCACTGCTCGACGCGAACCTGACGCTCGACGACATCGACGCGATCGTCGTCGGCAAGGCGCCCGACCTGTTCGAGGGCGTGATGATGCCCGAGCTGTTCCTCGCCGACGCGCTCGGCGCCGCGGGGAAGCCGCTGCTGCGCGTGCACACCGCCGGCTCGGTCGGCGGGTCGACCGCGATCGTCGCGGCCTCGCTGGTGCAGGCGGGCGTGCACCGGCGGGTGCTCACGGTCGCCTTCGAGAAGCAGTCGGAGTCCAACGCGATGTGGGCGCTCTCGGTGCCGTTGCCGTTCAACATGCCGGTGCACGCCGGCGCGGGCGGCTACTTCGCCCCGCACGTGCGCTCCTACATCCGCCGCTCCGGCGCGCCGAACCACGTCGGCGCGATCGTCGCGGCCAAGGACCGGCAGAACGCGCTCAAGAACCCCTACGCACACCTGAAGAACCCCGACACCACCGTCGAGTCGGTGCTGGCCTCGCAGATGCTGTGGGACCCGATCCGGTACGACGAGACCTGCCCCTCCTCCGACGGCGCCTGTGCGCTGGTGATCGTCGACGAGGACACCGCGGCGGCCTCGCCCAACCCGGCGTGGATCCACGGCACCGTGATGCGGTCGGAGGCGACCACCGCGGCCGAGCGCGACCAGGTCAACCCGCAGGCCTCCCGCGACGCGGCGGCCGCGCTCTGGAAGCAGGCGGGGATCACCAACCCCGTCGAGGAGATCGACGCCGCCGAGATCTACGTGCCGTTCTCGTGGTTCGAGCCGATGTGGCTGGAGTCGCTCGGCTTCGCCGAGGCGAACGGCGGCGGCTGGCGGCTCACCGAGTCCGGCGCCACCGCGATGGACGGCCGGCTCCCGGTCAACTGCTCCGGTGGCGTGCTGTCGTCGAACCCGATCGGCGCCTCCGGCATGCTCCGCTTCGGCGAGGCCGCCCTGCAGGTGCGCGGCGCCGCCGGCGAGCACCAGGTCGACGGCGCCCGCCGCGCGCTCGGCCACGCCTACGGCGGCGGCTCGCAGTTCTTCGCGATGTGGGTCGTCGGCTCGGAGAAGCCGTCGAACTGACGGTTTCGCCCTGCGCGAACGACGGGGACGTCGCCCGCCTCCCGGCCGTAGTGTCGGGACATGGGTGACGTCCTCGCATTCCCGTCCCGTCCGGAGCCCGACCACGCCCCCGAGGCCGAGCCGCTGTGGCGCGAGGCCGTGGGCCACGAGCTGCGCGCGGAGCGGCGTACGGCACAGCGCACGCTGGCCGACGTCGCCACCGAGGCGGGCGTGTCCACGCAGTACCTCTCCGAGGTCGAGCGCGGGCTCAAGGAACCCAGCTCCGAGGTGCTCGGCGCGGTCGCCGGAGCCCTCGGACTCCGCCTCGTCGACCTCACGACGCGGGTCAGCCGCCGCCTGGTGACCGGGCCGATCTCCGGGCCGGTCTGCCTGGCTGCCTGACGCAGACCCTCGCCCTCAGGCCGACAGCCGCTTCCGGCTGTCGAGGACCCCGTCGACGATGCCGTAGGCCACCGCCGCCGGCGCCGACAGCACCAGGTCGCGGTCGGTGTCCTCGCGCACCTGCTCGACGCTGCGGCCGGTGTGCCGCGCCAGGATCACCTCCATCTCGGCGCGCACCCGCGCGATCTCCTTGGCCTGGACGGCGAGGTCGGGCAGCGTGCCCTGTCCCCCGCCCGACGGCTGGTGCAGCACCACCCGGGCGTGCGGCAGCACGGTGCGCCGACCGGGCGCGCCGGCCGCGAGCAGCACGGCTGCCGACGAGGCCGCCTGGCCGACGCACGTCGTACCGACCTCGGAGCGGATGAACTGCATGGCGTCGTAGATCGCCAGCATCGCCGTGACCGACCCACCCGGGGAGTTGAGGTAGAGGTCGATCGGCGAGTCCGGGCTCTCGGACTCCAGGTGGATCAGCTGGGCGATCACGACGTTCGCGACGCCGTCGTCGATCTCGGTGCCGAGGTAGACGATGCGGTCGGTCAGCAGCCGGCTGTAGATGTCGACCGCGCGCTCACCGCGATGCGTCTTCTCGACGACGCTCGGGATCGTGTACTGGCTCATCGTGCCGCCCCGAACGCCGCGGCGGTCCGCGCCGGCGTCACCGCGCCGACGTCGGTGAGCACCTGGTCGACGAAGCCGTAGTCCCGCGCCTGCTCGGCGGTGAACCACCGGTCGCGCAGCGAGTCCCGCTCGACCACCTCGCGCGGCTGGCCGGTGTGCTCGGCGATCAGCCCCAGCAGCACGTTCTTGACGTGCTCGAGGTTCTCGGCCTGGATCTCGATGTCCATGGCGGTGCCGCCGATGCCGGCCGAGCCCTGGTGCATCAGGATCCGTGAGTGCGGCAGGGCGTACCGCTTGCCCGGCGTGCCCGCCGAGAGCAGGAACTGGCCCATGCTCGCCGCGAGCCCCATCGCGAGCGTGCTCACGTCGTTGGGGATCAGCCGCATCGTGTCGTAGATGGCCAGGCCCGCCGTGACGCTGCCGCCGGGCGAGTTGATGTAGAGGGCGATGTCGCGGTGCGGGTCCTCCGCGGAGAGGAGCAGCAGCTCCGCGCAGATCTTGTTCGCGATCACGTCGTCGACCTCCTGGCCGAGGACGATGATCCGCTGGTGCAGCAGGCGGTCGGCCGCGGAGAGGCCGGCGAGCGAGGGTGTCTGGGTCATGCCCCCAGCGTTCGGCGTACGACGTCCGCGTTCCAGCGAATCCGCTCCTGGCGGATCCGCCGTCAGCGGATGGAGGCGGCGGCGAGCGCGGAGTCGAGCTGCTCGACCGTGCTCACCCCGACGATCGGCCGCCACCCGCGCTCGAGCATCCAGGCGAGCACCAGCCGCGACCGCGGGACACCGAGCTCCTCGGCCCTGGCCGTGAGCGCGGCCAGCCGCTCGGTGGTGCCCGGGTGGTCGTAGGCCTCCGGGAACGGGCGGTCCGCACGGTCGTAGCTGCCCTGCACCAGCGGGCTGTAGACCCACAGCTCGATCTCGGGGTGTCCGTCGAGGTAGTCGACGGTCTCGTCGGTGACGAAGCCGAAGCGGTGGTCCTTGCCCGGCACCGGCGCGCCCGGGCGCGGCTCGACGTACGACGTGGTGAGCTGCAGCGCGGTCCACGGCTCGACCCCGAGCCGGTGCGCGATGGCCCGGCCGCGCTCGACCCGCCAGGTCGGATGGTTCGACACGCCCAGCCGGCGGACGACGCCCCTCTCGACGAGCGAGCCGAACGCCGCCACGGTCTCCTCGAGGTCGGTCGAGCGGTCCTCGCCGTGCGCCCAGTAGAGGTCGATCGCCTCGACGCCGAGCCGCTCCAGGCTGCGGGCCGCCTCGCGCTCGATCACGGGCGCGGACAGCCCCTCCACCCCGCCGCCGTCGAGGGGCTCCACGCCCACCTTGGTCGCGATGACCAGCTCGTCACGCAGCCCGGGGTTGGCCGCGAGCCAGCGGCCGAGCAGCGCCTCGCTCTGGCCGCCGTGACCGGTCGGGGACGACCAGAAGGCATAGCAGTTGGCGGTGTCGAGCACCCGCCCACCGGCTTCGACGTACCGGTCCAGGAGCGCGAACGACGTCGCCTCGTCGGTGCGGGTGCCGAAGTACATGGTGCCCAGCACCAGGCCCGTGTCCAGATCCACCCGCCCAGCCTACGGAGCCGCGCCGATAGGGTCGTCTCATGATCGAGCTCCGCACGCCCGCCCAGATCGAGCAGATGCGACCGGCCGGCCGGTTCGTCGGCGAGGTGCTGACCGCGCTCGCCGCGAAGGCCGCCGTCGGCGTCAACCTGCTCGAGCTCGACGAGCTCGCCCACCAGATGATCCGCGACCGCGGTGCGGAGTCCTGCTACATCGACTATCACCCGTCGTTCGGCGCCTCGCCCTTCGGCAAGGTGCTCTGCACGTCGGTCAACGACGCCGTGCTGCACGGCCTCCCCCACGACTACGCCCTCGAGGACGGCGATCTGCTCTCGGTCGACTTCGCCGCGAGCGTCGACGGCTGGGTCGCCGACTCGGCCCTCAGCGTCGTCGTCGGGACCCCTCGGCAGGAGGACCTCGACCTGATCGAGGTCACCGGCCGCGCGCTCGACGCGGCGATCGCCCAGGCCCAGCCGGGCAACCGGCTCGGCGACATCTCGGCCGCCATCGGCGACGTCGCCCGGGCGGCGGGCCTCGGCATCAACCTGCAGTTCGGCGGCCACGGCGTGGGCCGCACCATGCACGGCGAGCCGCACGTGCCCAACGACGGCCGCGCCGGCCGCGGGCTCAAGCTGCGGCCGGGCCTGGTGCTCGCCCTGGAGCCGTGGTTCCTGCACACCACCGACGAGATCTACACCGACGAGGACGGCTGGACCCTACGCAGCCAGGACGGCTCCCGCGGCGCCCACATGGAGCACACCGTCGCCATCACGGCAGACGGCCCGCTCGTGTTGACCGAGCGGGCCGCCTGAACCGTCGTACGTCGTTCCTCAGGCGTACTTGACCTGCAGGTTCTTGATGCCGTTGACCCACGAGTGGCGCAGCCGCACGGGCTCGGCCAGCCGGGAGATGTCCGGCACCACGTCGGCCAGGGCGTCGAAGATCACCCGGATCTCCTGACGGGCCAGGTTGGCACCGAGGCAGTAGTGGGCCCCGTGACCGCCGAACCCGAGCTGCGGGTTGGTCTCCCGCAGGATGTTGAACGTGAACGGGTCCTCGAAGACGTCCTCGTCGAAGTTCGCGCTGGCGTAGAACAGCGCCGCCCGCTCGCCCTTGCGGATCGTGACGCCGCCGACCTCGACGTCGTCGAGGGCGGTGCGCTGGAAGACGCTCACCGGCGTGGCCCAGCGGACCACCTCGTCGACCATGGTGGCGGGCCGGTCCCGCTTCCAGATCTCCCACTGCTCGGGGTTGTCGAAGAACGCGTTCATGCCGTGGGTGATGGCGTTGCGGGTGGTCTCGTTGCCGGCGACCGTCAGCAGGATCACGAAGTAGCCGAACTCGTCGTCGGTCAGGCCCCGCTCGCCCTTGTGGGCGTTGATCAGCTTGGTGATGAGGTCGTCGCGCGGGTTGGCCTGCCGCTCGGCGGCGAGCATCATCGAGTAGCCCAGGATCTCCGCCGCGGCGACGTCGTTGGCCCCGGCGAAGTCGGGGTCCTCGCCCGCGAGCATCTGGTTGGACCAGTCGAAGAGCTTGTGCCGGTCCTCCTGCGGGACGCCGATCAGGTCGGCGATCGCCTGCAGCGGCAGCTCGGCGGCCACGTCGTCGACGAAGTTGCCGGTGCCGCGCGCCTTGGCGTCCCCGACGATCTGCGCCGCCCGCATCTCCATCGTCTTCTCCAGCTCCGCGATGGAGCGCGGGGTGAAGCCACGGGAGACGATCTGCCGGGTGGCGGTGTGCTCAGGCGGGTCCTGGTTGATCAGGATGACGCGCTGGAGCTCGATCTGCTCACGGGCCATCTCACCGGGGAAGCGGATGATCGCGCCGTTCTCGTACGTCGACCAGTTCTTGCTGTCCTTGGAGATCGCCGAGACGTCCTCGTGGCGGGTGACGGCGTAGTAGCCGGTCCCCGCCTCGGGCGCGAAGCCGCTGCACCACACCGGGTCCTGCTCGACCCAGACGACGGGGTGGTGCTGCCGGGCAGTGCGGAACTCGTCGTGCGGAATCGCCCTCTGGATCAGGTCGGGGTCGGTGAAGTCGAAGCCCACCGGCAAGACATCGGTTGCGGTCACAGGAGCTCCCTCGAGGCTGGCTGGAACACGTTCTAGTGATGGAGACTACATACCGAAGGTACGGAAGGGAAGGAGAAGGAGGCTGAGAATTGCCCAAGACGAGAACGTGTTCTACTTTTCTCCCATGGGCACCCCCGTGATCATCGACGCCGTCCGTACTCCCCTCGGCAAGAGGAAGGGCTGGCTCGCCGGCGTGCACCCCGCCGTGCTGCTCGGCTTCGTCCAGTCCCAGGTGCTGGCCCGCGCCGGCATCGACTCCGACCTGGTCGACCAGGTCGTGGGCGGCTGCGTGACCCAGGCGGGCGAGCAGTCCAACGACATGGTGCGCCGCGCCTGGCTGCACGCCGGTCTGGCCCAGCACACCGGCGCGACGGCGATCGACGCCCAGTGCGGGTCGGGCCAGCAGGCCGCCCACCTGGTCCACGACATGATCGCGGCCGGCACCATCGAGGTCGGCATCGCGTGCGGTGTCGAGGCGATGTCCCGGATCCCGCTCGGCGCCAACGTGCCCCCGGGCATGGGCGACCCGCGTCCGGACGACTGGTCGATCGACATGCCCAACCAGTTCGAGGGCGCCGACCGGATCGCCCGCAACCGGGGACTCGGCCGCGCGGACCTCGAGGCCTTCGGCCTCGCCTCGCAGCAGAAGGCGCGCGTCGCCGTCGACGAGGGCCGGTTCAAGCGCGAGATCGCCCCGATCGAGGCGCCCGTGCTCGACGAGACCGGCGCCCCGACCGGCTCGACGCAGGTCGTCGACAGCGACCAGGGCCTGCGCGAGACCACGCTCGAGGGCCTGGCCGGGCTCAAGTCGGTGCTCCCCGACGGACTGCACACCGCCGGCACCTCCTCGCAGATCAGCGACGGCGCCTCCGCCGTACTCCTGATGGACTCCGACAAGGCCCGCGCGCTCGGTCTGACGCCCCGGGCCCGGATCGCCGCGCACTGCCTGGTCGGCTCCGACCCGTACTACCACCTCGACGGGCCGATCGACGCGACCTCGAAGATCCTCGACCGCACCGGCATGACCATCTCCGACTTCGACCTCTTCGAGGTCAACGAGGCGTTCGCCTCGGTCGTGCTCTCCTGGGCCGGCGAACACCACGTCGACCTGGACCGGGTGAACGTGAACGGCGGGGCCATCGCCCTCGGCCACCCCGTCGGCTCCACCGGCACCCGCCTGATCACCACGGCCCTGCACGAGCTCGAGCGTCGCGACGCCAGCAGCGCGCTGATCACCATGTGCGCCGGCGGCGCGATGGCGACCGGCACGGTGATCGAGCGGATCTGATCCGTCGCGTGGCCGCGGCCGCGGCCGCGGGGAGTCTCGGGGGGCGGTTCATCAAGGGATGAGGTCGAAGCTGCGGATCCCTGGCCGAGTTGAGCCCGGGAACCGCGGCTTCATCAAGGGATGAAGGCGAACCCGCAGCCAGACCGACCCCGACCGCGGATCCCTGGCCGAGTTGGGCGTGGCAACCGCGGCTTCATCAAGGGATGAGGTCGAAGCTGCGGATCCCTGGCCGAGTTGAGCCCGGGAACCGCGGCTTCATCAAGGGATGAAGGCGAACCCGCAGCCAGACCGACCCCAGCCGCGGATGTCGCGCCCAGGACCATCGCCAGCCGCTCGCGGTGACCGACAGCAACGGCCGAACACCCCAAGGCCCGAACCGCCGTCAGCCGACTCGCTTGAGCTGCGCACGTAGCCGCCGAGCCGTGGCCTCGGGCGTCTGGTAGTCGGACCAGATCAACCGGACCATGCCCATGCCCGTGGCCTCACGCAGGCGGTCTTCGCGCACCTTCTCCTGGAAGACCACATCTCCGGGGTCCTGACCAGGCTTCAACAGACGTCCGTACTTCATCCACCCGTCGAACTCACCGAGGACACCCTCCCCGAGCCAGGCCCAGTCCGTCGTGCCGATCAGCTCTCCGGACACGTTGCGAACCTCGTACTGCAGAGCCGGCGTGGGTAGCCCAGCCGACCTGAACAGCCACCGGCCGCGCGACTCGCCGACCGACCGCGATCGTGCGTCCGCCATCCGCACGGGCACGTGGAGATGTTGCGTGTACGGCCAGTGCTCCATGAGGGTGAACTGCCCGAACAGTGCGTCCGCGTCGGCAAGGCCAATCCGGAGCAACCCGTCGAACAGGACCAACGCGACCTCGTTGGACGCCCTCGAGGCGGTCTCGATCGCACATCGGGTTGCGCGCAGAACCGCCACTCCGTCGCGCTCGACGACGTCATCGGCGATGCATCGGCCCTCGTGGTGAACCACATCGCCCTCGATGCGGCCCGGGCCGCCATCCAGCCGCGTGACATGCACCCTGCGCAGGTCGACGCCCCACAGGTCGACCCCGTGAGTGACGAGTCCCGAGACGTGGCTCAGGGCAACAGCGTCCCCGAGCGAGTGCGCGACCGCACGGGAGAGCACGCGGTGCCGGCCCACCGGGTCGAGCCCCGCCCACTCGTCGGTGAACGTGTAGTAGCCACGCCGGATCCGGTGCCACGATCGCGACCGCATCGCCGCGGACACGGCGCGGTCGCCGTACCCGAGCTCACGCGCCTCGGCTCGGGTGAAGAAGCCACGGGTCGCGACGAGGATGCGGAGAGGTTCCATGCCGGCAGCGTGCCGCGGCGGCGGAAGGCGTCGCAGGAACGCGGTCGCTCCCTGTGCAGTACGCGGTCGGCCGCACGACTGTGAGTGACATGTGGCCCGCGCGACGGTCTGTGCCGGGGCGCAGGCTCACCTTCATCCCTTGATGAAGCCACGCTTCCCCGCACCAGTTCGTCGAGGGAACCGACACTCGGTCCTCATCCCTTGATGAAACCGCCCGCAGCAGCACACCGACCGGCCGACCCACCACACGCCTACGCGCCGTACACCGGCTCCGGGTCCGGCCCCTGGGCGAGCAGGTCTCGCAGGGCGGGTCCGACCTCGACCGCCTCCCACCTGCGGCCGGCGTCGCGGGCCGGACCGTGCCGCCAGCCGAGCTCGACGGTCATCGTGCTGCCGTCGATCTCGATCACCCGGCCGGTGACGTCGCCGGCCTCCGCGGAGGCGAGCCAGGCCACGATCGGGGAGTTGTCCTCGGGCAGCGCCATGGCGGAGGTGTCGAAGGCGCCCTCGGTCATCCGGGTGCGGGCGACGGGCGCGATCGCGTTGACGGTGACGCCGTATCGGCCCATCTCCTGGGCGGCGACCAGCGTCATGGCGGCGATGCCGGCCTTGGCGGCGGAGTACGTCGTCTGGCCGACCGATCCCTGGAGCCCGGCGCCGGACGAGGTGTTGATGACGCGGGCGGCCCGCTCGCGGCCGGCCTTCGCCTCGGCGCGCCAGTAGGCACCGGCGTGGCGCAGCGGCGCGAAGTGGCCCTTGAGGTGCACCCGGATCACCGCGTCCCACTCCTCCTCGGCGGTGTTGACGAGCATCCGGTCGCGCACGAAGCCGGCGTTGTTGACCAGGATGTCGAGTCCGCCGAAGGTGTCGATCGCCTGGCGCACCATCGCCTCGGCCTGGTCGAAGTCCGCGACGTCGGCGGTGTTCACGACCGCGCGGCCACCGGCGGCCTCGATCTCGGCCACCACCGACTCCGCCGGGGTCTCGCCGGTCCCTTCGCCGGCCAGCGAGACGCCGTAGTCGTTGACGACCACGGCCGCGCCGTGCCGGGCGAGCTCCAGCGCGTGCGCGCGGCCGATGCCCCGGCCCGCGCCGGTGACGATCGCGACGCGACCCTCGAGGAGGTTGCTCATGTGAGTCCCTTCTGCACCACCAGGAAGGCGGGGGTCTCTCCCCCGCCGTGACAGGCCACGGTCGCGCCGGAGACGTACGACGCGAGGTCGCTCGCCAGGAAGGCGGCGAGGTTGCCGACCTCCTCGGGGCGCGCCATCCGGCCGAGCGGGATGGTCTGCTCGATCGCCGCCACCGACGCGTCGTCGCCGTAGTGGTCGTCGGTCTGCTCGGTGCGGCACAGGCCGACCTCGATCGCGTTCACCCGCACCTTGGGCGCCCACTCCATCGCCAGCGACGCCGTCAGCGAGTTGAGCCCGGCCTTCGCCGCGGCGTACGCCGCGATGGTCGGCGCCGGCCGGCTGGCCGAGATCGACGAGATGTTCACGATCGCGCCGCCGGAGTCCTGCTGCTGCATCACGGCGTTGGCCGCCTGGGCGCACAGCAGCGGTGCCTGCAGGTTGAGGCCGACGATCTTGTCGTGGAAGCGCGGGGACGCCGTCGCCGCGTCGGTCGCGGGCGCTCCCCCGGCGTTGTTGACCAGGACGTCGAGCCGGCCCAGGTCGGTCGTCACCCGGTCGACCAGCGCGCGGACCGCCTCCGGGTCGCGCACGTCGCAGACCCGGTGGACCGTGCCGGGCACCGGCTCGACCTCGGAGCGCGAGCAGGTCACCACGGACGCCCCGGCACCGAGCAGGGCACGCGTGATCCCGAGACCGATCCCGCGCGCACCGCCGGTGACGAGCGCGACGCGGCCGGAGAGGTCGAGTGGCAGCACCATGCTGGTAGCCTACCAAGCAAGCATTAGGTTGTGTGCATCACCGGTCCGCCGGTGACCCGAGACCGGAAGGCAGCAGATGAGCATCACCTCCGAGCTTCGCGCCGACGGGATCCGGGTGGTGACGATGGCCCACCCACCCGTCAACGCGCTCCCGGTCCAGGGCTGGTACGACGTGGCCGCCGCGCTCGACGAGGCGGCCGGCGACCTGGACACCAAGGTCGTCGTGCTCCGCGCCGAGGGCCGCGGCTTCAACGCCGGCGTCGACATCAAGGAGATGCAGCACTCCACCGGCTTCGACGCCCTGATCGGCGCCAACAAGGGCTGCTACGCGGCGTTCAAGGCCGTCTACGAGTGCGCGGTGCCGGTGATCGCGGCCGTCAACGGCTTCTGCGTCGGCGGCGGGGTCGGCCTGGTCGGCAACGCCGACTGCGTGGTGGCCAGCGACGACGCCTACTTCGGCGTACCCGAGGTCAACCAGGGCGCGCTCGGCGCGGCCACCCACATGGCTCGCCTGGTGCCGCAGCACATGATGCGCACCCTCTACTTCACCGCGCGCACCATCAAGGCGACCGAGCTGGTGCAGTTCGGCAGCGTGCTCGAGGTGGTGCCCCGCGACCAGCTCGACGACGCCGCGCTGCAGGTCGCCGCCGAGATCGCGGCCAAGGACACCCGGGTGATCCGCGCCGCCAAGGAGGCGCTGAACGGGATCGACCCGATCGACGTCAACAAGAGCTACCGGTTCGAGCAGGGCTTCACCTTCGAGCTCAACCTCGCCGGTGTGAGCGACGAGCTGCGAGACGCCTTCGCCGGCACAGACAAGGGGAAGAAGTGACCAAGGGACCACGCGACAAGCGGATGTCGATCGACGAGGTCGTCGGCAGCCTGAAGAGCGGGATGACCATCGGCATCGGCGGCTGGGGCCCACGGCGCAAGCCGATGGCGCTGGTCCGCGCGATCTACAACTCCGACCTCGCCGACCTGACGATCGTCAGCTGGGGCGGCGCCGACGTGGGCCTGCTCGCCCGCGCGGGCAAGATCCGCAAGCTGGTCTATGCGTTCGTCTCGCTCGACTCGGTCCCGCTCGAGCCCAACTTCCAGCGCGCCCGTCAGGCGGCGTCGATCCCGGACGTCGTCGAGCTCGACGAGGGCATGTTCCAGACCGGCCTGCGCGCCGCCGCGCAGCGGCTGCCGTTCCTGCCCATGCGCGCCGGGCTCGGCTCGGACGTGATGGTCAACAACCCGTGGCTGAAGACGGTCACCAGCCCCTACGACGACGGCCACGGTCATGAGGAGCTCGCCGCCGTGCCCGCCCTCAAGCTCGACGTCGCGCTGGTCCACCTCAACCGCGCCGACCAGCACGGCAACGCGTCGTACCTCGGACCGGACCCGTACTTCGACGACCTGTTCGCGATGGCGGCGGACCAGACGTACCTGAGCGTCGAGGAGATCGTCGACACCGCCGGCCTCACCGTCGACACGCCGGTGCAGCGGCTGCTGCTCAACCGGATGATGGTCACCGGCGTCGTCGAGACCCCGAACGGCGCGCACTTCACCACCTGCACGCCCGACTACGAGCGCGACGAGAGGTTCCAGCGGGCGTACGCCGCCGCCGCGTCCGGCTCCGACGAGGAGTGGCAGGCGTTCCACGACCGCTTCCTCTCCGGCGACGAGGCGTCGTACCAGGCTGCCGTCCAGGCCTTCACCGAGGAGAACACCAAGTGAGTGCCCCCACGAGTTCGACCAGCACCCGGGCGGACGTCTGCGCCGCCGCGATCGCGGACGCGTTCCGCGACGACGGCGAGATCTTCGCCAGCCCGATGGGGCTGTTGCCGACGCTCGGCGTGCGCCTGGCCAAGCTGACCAGCAACCCCGACCTGGTGATCTCCGACGGCGAGTCGGTCTGGCTCGCCGGGGTGCCGCCGATCCACGCCAAGACCGAGGTCGTCGAGGGCTGGATCCCGTTCCCCCGGGTCTTCGACATCGTCGCCTACGGCAAGCGGCACGTGATGATGGGCGCCACCCAGGTCGATCGGCACGGCAACCAGAACATCTCCGCCATCGGCGACTGGGCCAAGCCCAAGCGCCAGCTGCTCGGCAGCCGGGGCGCCCCGGGCAACACCGTCAACAACCGGACGTCGTACTGGGTGCCGAAGCACTCCCCCCGCGTCTTCGTCGAGCGGGTCGACATCGTCTCCGGTGTCGGGCCGAAGCTGGCCAAGGAGGCCGGCGCGGCCGCCGTGCGGTACCACGACATCCACCGGGTCGTCAGCAACCTCGCGGTCTTCGACGTCACCGGCGCCGGCGACACCATGCGGCTGCTCAGCGTCCACCCGGGGGTGAGCGTCGAGGAGGTCGTCGAGGCGACGGGCTTCGCGCTCGACGTGTCCGCCGACGTCCCGACGACGCGTGAGCCGACCGCCGAGGAGCAGGTGCTGATCACGGAGGTGCTCGACCCGAAGGGCCTGCGCTTCAAGGAGGTTCCCAACCCATGATCGACCAGCTCCTCCGCACGCCGTTCACCGATCTCGTCGGCGTCCGCCACCCGGTCGTGCAGACCGGCATGGGCTGGGTCTCGGGTCCCCGCCTCGTCAGCGGTACGGCGAACGCCGGCGGCCTCGGCATCCTGGCCAGCGCGACGATGACCTTCGCCGAGCTCGAGCAGGCGATCATCGAGGTCAAGGGCCGCACCGACCAGCCGTTCGGCGTCAACCTGCGTGCCGACGCGGCCGACGCGGGCGACCGCTGCCAGCTGCTCATCGACCACGGCGTGAAGGTCGCGTCCTTCGCGCTCGCACCCAAGCCTGAGCTCATCGCCCGGCTCAAGGAGCACGGCATCGTGGTGATGCCGTCGATCGGCGCCGCCAAGCACGCGGTGAAGGTGGCCTCGTGGGGCGCCGACGCAGTCATGGTGCAGGGCGGCGAGGGCGGCGGGCACACCGGGCCGGTGCCGACCACCCTGCTGCTGCCGACGGTCCTCGACGCCGTCGACATCCCCGTCGTCGCGGCCGGCGGCTTCTTCGACGGCCGGGGCCTGGCCGCCGCGCTGTCGTACGGCGCGGCCGGGGTCGGCATGGGCACCCGCTTCCTGCTCACCCAGGACTCCGCCGTCCCCGACGCGGTCAAGCGGCTCTACCTGGAGCGCGGCCTCACCGACACGGTCGTCACCGCCAAGGTCGACGGCATGCCGCACCGGATGCTGCGCACCGACCTGGTCGAGGAGCTCGAGGAGTCCAGTGCGGTCAAGCGGCTGGGCCCGACGATGCGACGCACGCTGGAGTTCAAGCGCACCAGCGGGATGTCCTGGCTCGGCCTCGCCAAGGACGGCCGGGCGATGCGGAAGGCACAGGGCCGCACCCTCGCCCAGATGGCCCTGGCCGCCAACACGCCGATGATGCTCAAGGCCGGCCTGGTCGACGGCGACACCGACGCCGGCGTGCTCGCGAGCGGACAGGTGGTCGGCGTCATCGACGACCTGCCGACCTGCGAGGAGCTGATCGACCGGATCGTGCGCCGCGCCGCCGACGAGCTGCGCCGCGCGTCGTCGTACGTGCTCTAGCCCGACGCCGGACCCGGGGCACGGCGCCGGCTCAGCCGTCGGCGCCGTGCACCGCGTCGATGACGCGGGTCAGCACCTCGTGCAGCTCGCGCAGCTCCTCCATCTCGAGGCCGAGCCGCTCGACGACCGCCGGCGGCACCGCCAGCGCCTGCTCGCGCAGCGCCCGGCCCTGCTCGGTGAGCTCGACCGCGAGCGCGCGGTCGTCCTGGGGATCCCGCCCGCGGGTCAGGTGGCCGGCCCGCTCCAGCCTCTTCAGCAGCGGCGAGAGCGTGCCCGGGTCGAGCTGCAGCATCCGGCTCAGCTCGGCGGCCCGGACCGGGGCGTGCTGCCAGAGCGCGAGCATCACGAGATACTGGGGGTGCGTGAGCCCGAGCGGCTCCAGCACCGGCCGGTACACCCCCACGACGCCTCGCGCCGCCACGGACAGCGCGAAGCACACCTGCTCGTCGAGCGCGAGCGGGTTCACGTCGGGGGGAATGCGGACGGCCGGGCCATAGTTGTTAGAGTACCAACTATTGGTGCACCAATGATTCAGGAGAGTTAGTGAGCGAGCCGCAGGCGAAGCCCAAGAAGCGCCCCCGCCACCTGATGGACCCCGCCAACCCGCATCGCGAGGTCGTGCGGTCGACCGGGGCCGGGGCGATGAGCCTCGAGCCGGTGCAGAAGTGGGTGCTCTCGGTGCTCGCCGCGACCACGATCGCGCACATGGCGGGCGGCCTGGTGATCGCCGCGATGTACGTCGACGACACCCGCACCGACGCCCAGATCGGCCTGAACGTGCTCGCCGCGGCCTTCGGCCTGCTCACCGTGGCGGTCTTCCGCGCGATCCACCAGATGCCGCTGGTCTCGGCGTGGCTGCTGCTCGGCCTGCTCCCGGGCATCCTCGGGCTCTACCTCACCCTCTGACGCTCGCCACCGCTAGGGTCGGGTCCATGGCCGACGAGACCACCCGCCTGAAGGCGGCGACCCTGCTCCGCCTCCACCAGAAGCCCGAGCTGCTCACCGTCGTCAATGTCTGGGACGTGGTCAGCGCCCGGACCGTGGCCCAGGTCGACGGCACCCGGGCGCTCGCGACCGCGAGTCACTCAATCGCGGCGTCGTACGGCTACGAGGACGGCGAGAACATCCCCGTCGACCTGATGCTCGAGGCCGTCGGCCGGATCGTTGCCGCGAGCGACCTGCCCGTCTCCGCCGACCTCGAGGGCGGGTACGGCGACCCCGCCGGGACCATCCGCCGCGCCATCGGCCTGGGGGCCGTCGGCGCGAACATCGAGGACCAGATGCGCCCGGTCGCCGAGGCCGCCCGTAACGTCGAGCAGATCATGAGGGTCGCCGACGACGAGGGCGTCGAGTTCGTGCTGAACGCCCGCACCGACACCTTCCTCCGCGCCGGGGACCGCGACCCCGCCGCCGTGCTGGCCGACGCGATCGAGCGCGGGCGGGCCTACCTCGACGCCGGGGCCCCGGTCGTGTTCGTCCCGGGCCGACTCGACGAGGAGCAGGTCGGCGCCCTGGTCGACGCGTTCGGCCCGCAGCGCCTCACCCTGATCGCCCTCCCCGGAGTGCCGCCGCTGGCCCGGCTCGGGGAGCTCGGCGTCGCCCGCGTCTCCTACGGCCCGATGTCGCAGAACGTCGCCCTCACCGCGCTCCAGGAGCTGGTCGAGGAGGTGCACCGCGGCGGCGGCGTGCCCGCCACGATGCGCCGGTTGAACTGACCGCGACGGCTCTCGCTCGCCGGCGGCGGTGTTGGTCGTGCCGGTGGCCGCGGTTTCATCAAGGGATGCAGGCCAACCCGCGCCTACCCGGGCCAACCCAGCCAGGGAAGCGCGACCTCACCCTCATCCCTTGATGAAACCGCAGCAGCCACGCCCGTCGCACCAGCGACCACAGCTTCCTCAAGGGAGCATCAGAGCCGAAGGCTCAGAGCCGCTCGATGATCGTCACGTTCGCCTGGCCGCCGCCCTCGCACATGGTCTGCAGGCCGTAGCGTCCGCCGGTGCGCTCGAGCTCGGCCAGCAGCGTGGTCATCAGGCGGGCGCCGGTGGCACCGATCGGGTGGCCGAGCGCGATGCCGCCACCGTTGACGTTCACACGGTCGGGCGAGGCGCCGGTCTCCTTCATCCAGGCGAGCACGACCGAGGCGAAGGCCTCGTTGCACTCGAAGAGGTCGATGTCGTCGATCGACAGCCCGGTCCTCTCCAGCGCGTGCTTGGTCGCGCGGATCGGGCCGGTCAGCATCCAGACCGGGTCGTCGCCGCGCACCGACAGGTGGTGGATGCGGGCCCGCGGCGTGAGTCCGTGCGTACGCACGGCCGCCTCGGAGGCGATCAGCATCGCGGCCGAGGCGTCACAGATCTGGGAGGCGACGGCGGCGGTGATCCGCCCGTTCGGGGCCAGCGGGTCGAGCCCGGCCATCTTCTCCATCGACGTGTCCCGGGGGCACTGGTCGGTGTCGAAGACCGAGCCGTCGGCCAGCGTCACCGGCTCGATCTCGCCCTTGAACCGGCCCTCGGCGATCGCGGCGTGCGCGCGCTGGTGCGAGGCCAGCGCGAACTCCTCCATCGCGACCCGCGAGATGTCCCACTTCTCCGCGATCATCTCGGCGGAGCGGAACTGGCTGACCTCCTGGTCGCCGTACCGCGCCTGCCAGCCGGGCGACTCCGCGAACGGCGTGGAGAAGCCGTACTGCTGGCCGACCAGCATCGCCGCCGAGATCGGGATCGCGCTCATGTTCTGCAGACCGCCCGCGACCACGAGGTCCTGCGTCCCGGACATGACGCCCTGGGCCGCGAAGTGCACCGCCTGCTGCGACGACCCGCACTGCCGGTCGATGGTCACGCCGGGCACGTGGTCGGGCAGTCCGGCGACCAGCCAGGCCGTCCGCGCCACGTCACCGGCCTGCGAGCCGATGGTGTCGCAGCAGCCGAGGATCACGTCGTCGACGGCGGCCGGGTCGACACCGGTACGGCGTACCAGCGCGGCGATCGTGTGCGCGCCGAGATCGGCCGAGTGCACGTCGGCGAGCGCGCCGCCGCGCTTGCCGACCGGGGTGCGGACCGCATCGACGATGTAGGCCTCGGGCATGGTGTTCCTTCCTGCGGTGGTTTCGAGACAGGCGCGGAGCGCCTTCCTCAACCACCGTCTCGTGCGATCCCGTCCAAGAGGATGGTCAGGTACTGGTTGGCGATGGCCTCGTGGGAGAGGCCGCCGCCGGGGCGGTACCACCGCACCGCGACCCAGACGGTGTCGCGGATGAAGCGGTAGGTCAGCGTGACGTCGAGGTCGGCCCGCAGGGCACCGGTCTCGACGCCGTCGGTCAGCAGCGTCATCCAGACGTTGCGCGACTGGGCGTTGCGCTCGGCGAGGTAGCCGAAGCGCTCGAAGCCACCGAGGTAGTCGGCCTCGTTCTGGAAGATCGCGACCGCGTTCGGGTGCTGGTCGATCGACTCGAACGACAGCCGCACCGCGCGCTCGATCTTGGTACGGGGATCGTCGTCGCTGGCCAGCACCTCGTCGTACGCGGCGAACAGCTCGTCCTGGAACGTCCGCAGGATCTCGTCGACCATCGACTCCTTGGAGTCGAAGTGGTGGTAGAGGCTGCCCGACAGGATCCCCGCGGCGTCGGCGATGTCGCGGACCGTGGTGTTCTTGAAGCCCTTCTCCGCGAAGAGTCCGGCTGCGATCGACAGCAGCTCGTCGCGGCGGGAGGCGCTCGACTGCTCAGGCATGCTGACTGCTCACCGAGACCACCTCGCCGGTCAGGTAGGACGCGTAGTCGCTCGCCAGGAAGACCATCACGTTGGCAACCTCCCACGGCTCGGCCGCGCGACCGAAGGCCTCGCGCTGCTTCAGCTCGGCGAGCAGGTCGTCGGAGGTGACCTTCGCGAGGAACGGGTGCATCGCCAGGCTCGGCGACACCGCGTTCACGCGGATGCCGTGCGGCGCCAGGTCGAGGGCGGCGCAGCGGGTCAGCGCCATCACGCCCGCCTTCGCGGCGGCGTAGTGCGCCTGGCCCTCCTGGGCGCGCCAGCCGATCACCGACGCGTTGTTGACGATCACGCCCTTCCGGCCCGCGGCCGCCATCCGGGCGCCCGCCGCACGGATGCAGCGCATCGTGCCGGTCAGCGTGATGTCGAGGACCCGGCTCCACTGCTCGTCGGTCATCTCCAGGATGGAGGCGGTGCCGCCGAGGCCGGCGTTGTTGACCATCACGTCGACGCCGCCGAAGTCCTCGGCCGCGTCGAGCAGGGCCTGCACCTGAGTCTCGTCGGTGACGTCGCAGACCAGCTGGCGGACCCGATCGGCGCCGAACTCGTCGGCCAGCGCCGCCTCGGCCTCCGCGAGCCGACGCTCGTGGGTGTCGCTGAAGACGACGGCCTTCGCGCCCTCCTCCAGCACCCGGCGTACGACGGCCGCGCCGATGCCCGCGCCGGCCGCGGCCGTCACGACGACGACCTTGCCGGCGAGCAGGTCGTGGCCCGGGACGTACGCGGGGGCGGGCTGCTCGGGTCGGTGGGTGGTCATCATGCTCCCTTGGGCTCTCGTGGAAGTCCGAGCACGCGCTCGGCCAGGATGTTGCGCTGCACTTCGTCGCTGCCGCCGTAGATCGTGTCGGCCCGCGCGAAGAGGAAGAGCCGCTGCCAGCGGTCCAGGTCGTACCCGGCATCGTCGCCGTCGGCCGTCGCGGTCGTCAGCCCGGCCGGGCCGAGCACGTCCATGGCGACCTCGCCGAGCCGCTTGTGCCAGTCGGCCCACACCAGCTTGAAGACCGACGGACCCGCGGAGTCCGACCCGGCCGCGGAGGAGAGGCCGCGCATCGCCTGGCGGCGCAGCACCTCGAGCTCGACCTTGAGGCCGGCGAGCCGGTCGCGCAGGACCGGGTCGTCGATCGCGCCGTTGCTCCTCGCGAGGTCGACGACGCCATCGAGCTCGCGGGCGAAGCCGACCACCTGGGCGAGCACGGAGACGCCGCGCTCGAAGCCGAGCAGCGCCATCGCGACCCGCCAGCCCTCCCCCGGTGCGCCGACGACCAGATCGGCGTCGGTGCGGGCACCGGTGAAGAAGACCTCGTTGAACTCCGAGCCGCCGGTGAGCTGCTCGATCGGCCGGACCTCGACGCCGCTCTGGTCGAGCGGTACCAGCAGGAACGACAGCCCGTGGTGGCGCTGCGAACCCGGCTCGGTGCGGCAGACGACGAACGCCCACTGGCTGAAGTGCGCGTTGGACGTCCACACCTTCTGCCCGTCGATGACCCAGTCATCGCCGTCGCGACGGGCCTTGGTCTGCACGTTGGCCAGGTCGGACCCGGCGTCCGGCTCGGAGTAGCCCTGCGCCCACAGCTCGTCGACGGCCACGATCCGCGGCAGGAACCGCTCCTGCTGCGCCGGCGTGCCGAAGGCCATCAGCGTGGGTCCGAGCAGCTCCTCGCCGAGGTGGTTGACGCGCACGGGCGCGTCGGCCTTGGCGTACTCCTCGTGGAAGATCACCTGCTGGGTCAGGCTCAGCCCGCGCCCGCCGTACTCCTGCGGCCAACCGACGCAGGTCCAGCCGTGCTCGGCGAGGAGCCGGTTCCACGCCACGCGCTCGTCGTGCGCCTCGTGGTCGCGGCCCGCGCCGCCGAGGCCGCGCAGCGCCGCCCACTCGCCGGTCAGGTGCTCCTCGAGCCAGTCCCGCACCTCGGCACGGAACGCCTGGTCCTCGTCGGAGTAGGTCAGGTCCACGAGTGATAGGGTACCAAGCAAATGCTTGGTACGAACACACTGCCCGCGCTGCTCCGCGACGCCGCGGAGCGTTTCGGCGACCATCCGGCGTACGTCGAGGGTGACCGCATCGTGTCCTACGCCGAGCTGCTGCGGCTCGTCGAGGCCACCAGCGAGGTCTACGTCAACTCCGGCGCGTGCTGCGGAGATCGCATCGTGCTCTGGGGGCCCAACAGCATCGACTGGGCCGTGGCGGCGCTCGCCGTGTCGTACGCCGGCGGGGTGCTGGTGCCGGTCAACTCCCGCTACGTCGGGGCCGAGGTGGCCGACGTCGTCGAGCGCACCGACGCGGCGCTGGTCGTGGTCCACGACGGCTTCCTCGGACGCGACCAGGTGCGCGAGCTGCGCGACGCCGGGGTCGACGACCAGGTCATCACCCCGATGGCCGGCCTGATGAGCGCGGCCCGAACGTGCGATGGCCTGCGTCACGAGGAGGTCACGCCGGACGACGTGGCGGACATCCTCTTCACCTCCGGCACCACCGGGCGGTCGAAGGGCGCGATGAGCGCACACCGGCAGACGATCGGCGCCGCGCGGGCCTGGGCCGAGCTCGGCGGTGTCCGGCAGGACGACCGCTACCTGGTCATCAACCCGTTCTTCCACTCCTTCGGCTACAAGGTCGGCATCGTCGTCGGTCTGGTGACCGGCGCGACGCTCTACCCGGTGGCGACCTTCGACCTCGACGAGACGATGCGGCTGATCGAGGACGCCCGGATCACCGTGCTACCCGGGGCGCCGACGATCTACCAGTCGCTGCTGACCGCACCCGGGCGCGCCGAGCGCGACCTGTCGTCGCTGCGGCTCGCCGTCACCGGCGCCGCCGTCGTACCGGTCGTGCTGATCGAGCGGATGCGTGCCCCCGGACCCGACGGGCTCGCGATCGACCAGGTCGTCACGGCGTTCGGCATGACCGAGGCCGTCGTCGCGACCATGTGCCGCGAGGGCGACTCCGCCGAGACCGTGGCGACCACCTGCGGCCGCGCGATCCCCGGCATGGAGATCGCCATCGCCGAGCCCCGATCGGACTCCGGGGCCGGGGAGCTGCTGATCCGCGGCGACTACGTGATGCTCGGCTACCTCGACGACGCGGCCGCGACCGCCGAGGCGATCGACTCGGACGGCTGGCTGCACACCGGCGACATCGGCGTCCTCGACGACGACGGCAACCTCACGATCACCGACCGCCTCAAGGACATGTACATCTCCGGCGGGTTCAACGTCTACCCCGCCGAGATCGAGCAGGTGCTCGCCCGCATGGAGGGCGTGGCCGACGTCGCCGTCATCGGCGTACCCGACGAGCGGATGGGCGAGGTCGGCAAGGCGTACGTCGTCGCCGCCCCAGGCCACACCGTCGAGCCCGACCAGGTCGTCGCCTTCGCGAAGGAGCGGCTGGCGAACTTCAAGGTCCCGCGGCAGGTCGCGGTCGTCGACTCCCTGCCGCGGAACCTGTCCGGCAAGGTCCTGAAGACAGAGCTGCGCGGTGGTTGAGGCGCGAGCGCAGCGAACCCACACGCTGGTTGAGGTGCGAACGAAACGAGCCCGCACGGTGGTTGAGGTACGAGCGAAGCGAGCCCACACGGTGGTTGAGGTACGAGCGAAGCGAGCCCACACGGTGGTTGAGGTGCGAGCGAAGCGAGCCTCGAAACCACCGCAGAGGAAGGATTGACCGTGGACCTGACCCTGTCCGAGTCCGAGCTGGCCTTCCAGGCCGAGGCGCGGGCCTGGCTGGCGGCCAACGTGCCGAGCGAGCCGCTGCCGTCGATGGACACCGCGGCGGGCTTCGTCGCCCATCAGGAGTGGGAGCGCCGGCTCACCGACGCGCGCTGGTCGGTCGTGTCGTGGCCGGAGGAGTACCACGGCCGGGGCGCCTCGCTCGTGGAGTGGGTGATCTTCGAGGAGGAGTACTACCGGGCCGGCGCGCCCGGACGGGTCTCCCAGAACGGGATCTTCCTGCTCTCCCCGATCATCTTCGACCACGGCACGCCCGAGCAGCAGGACCGCTTCCTGCCCTCGATGGCCACCGGCGAGAAGATCTGGGCGCAGTGCTGGTCGGAGCCCGAGGCCGGCTCCGACCTCGCCTCGCTGCGCTCGACCGCGACGCGGGACGACGAGCGCGGTGGCTGGGTGCTCAACGGCCAGAAGACCTGGTCGTCGCGGGCGGCTTTCGCCCACTGGGGATTCGGGCTCTTCCGCTCGGACCCCGAGGCGGCCCGGCACCACGGTCTGACGTACTTCCTCTTCCCGCTCGACGCCGACGGCATCACCGTGCGTCCGATCGCGCAGCTCGACGGGGAGGCCGGCTTCGCCGAGGTGTTCTTCGAGGACGTCTTCGTGCCGGACTCCGACGTGCTCGGCGCGCCCGGCGACGGCTGGCGGGTCGCGATGTCGACCGCCGGCAACGAGCGCGGCCTGTCGCTGCGCTCCCCCGGCCGGTTCTGCGCCGCCGCCGATCGGCTGGTCGACCTCTACCGGCGTACGCCGCGGCCGCCCGCCGCCAGCGCCGACGGCGTCGTCGACGCCTGGATCAAGGCCCAGGCCTACCGGCTCTACACCTGGGGCACGGTGACGAAGCTGCGCGACGGCGGCGACATCGGCGCTGCGGGGTCGGTCAACAAGGTCTTCTGGTCCGAGCTCGACGTGGCCCTGCACGAGACCGCGCTCGACCTGCTCGGCGCCGAGGCCGAGGTGGAGTCGCGCTGGCTCGACGGCTACACGTTCTCGCTGTCCGGCCCGATCTACGCCGGCACCAACGAGATCCAGCGCAACATCGTCGCCGAGCGGATCCTCGGCCTGCCGCGCGAGCCGAAGGGGCTCAGCCGATCGGAGGGGGCACGATGAGGTTCGAGCTCGACGACGATCAGCGCGACTTCGCGGCCGCGCTCGAGTCCCTGCTGTCCGGCGCCGGTGCCGTCGCCGCCGCCCGCGCCTGGGCCGAGGGCGACCACGACCCCGGCCTCAAGCTCTGGTCGCGGCTGGCCGAGCTCGGCGTGCTGTCGCTGGCCACCGACGCGACCCCGGTCGAGGTGGCGATCGCCTTCGAGGCACTCGGCCGGCACGCGGTCCCCGGCCCGTGGGTCGAGTCCGCCGCGTACCTCCCGATCGCGCTCGGACGTGAGATCGAGGGTGTCGCCACGGTGGCCGTGCCGCCGCACGTGCCCTACGCGCTCGACGCCGACGTCGCCGACGAGGTGTACGTCGGATCGACCCTCATCGAGGAGGTCGGTGAGCGGATCGGCTCCGTCGACCGGACCCGGCACCTCTTCCGCGTCGCAGGCGTCGGGGAGCCGAGCCGGCCGGCGTTCGACCTGGCCGTGCTCGCGACGGCCGCGCAGCTGCTCGGCGCGGGCGAGCGGGTGCTGACCGACTCGGTGACCTACGTGAAGCAGCGCAAGCAGTTCGGCCGCGAGATCGGCTCCTACCAGGCGATCAAGCACGCGCTGGCCGATGTGCGGATCGCGCTCGACTTCGCCCGGCCGCTCGTCTTCGGCGCCGCGCTCGGCGCCGTCGACGTCTCGGCCGCCAAGGTCGCGGCCGGCGACGCGGCGTACCTCGCCTCCCGCACCGGCCTGCAGGTGCACGGCGCGATCGGCTACACCCAGGAGTTCGATCTGAGCCTGTGGCTGACGAAGATCCGCGCCCTCGTGACCGCGTGGGGCACGCCCGACTTCCACCGGGCCCGGATCCTCCAGCAGCTCGGTGCCGACTGATGGGGGCGAGCTGATGGACTTCGCCCTCAGCGAGGAGCAGCAGGAGCTCGCCGCGACCGTGCGCTCGCTGCTCGACAAGCGCGCCGACGCCCGCGTCGAGCGGTACGACGAGGCGCTGTGGTCCACGCTCTGCGAGCAGATCGGCGTGGCGGCGCTGAACGTCCCCGAGGAGCACGACGGCTTCGGTGCCTCGCTCTTCGAGAGCGCGGTGGTGCTGGAGGAGCTCGGCCGCTCGCTGGCGCCCACTCCCCTGCTGTCGTCGCTGGTGACCTCCGAGGCGCTGCTGGCCGGCGCTGACGACGACGCGCAGGCGCGACTGCTGCCGCGGATCGCGGCCGGCGAGGTGGCGGCGTACGCCGAGGGGCCGGAGGCCGTCGACGTCCTCGACGGCGACCTGGCCGCCGTCTTGGTGGTCGCCACCGACGACGGGCTCTTCGAGCTCGATCCGGCGCGCGCGGAGCGCACCTGGACACCGTCGATGGACCAGACCATCCGTCTCGCGACGGTGCGCGCCGACCTCGCCGCGGCGACCCGCATCGGCGACGGTCGTGCTGCCCGCGAGCGGGCGCGACAGGTCGGCGCCGTGGGCTGCGCCGCGCTGGCCGCCGGGCTCGCCGCCCGGGCGCTCGAGATGACCGTCTCGTACAGCAAGGAACGGGTGCAGTTCGGCCGCCCGATCGGCTCCTTCCAGGCACTCAAGCACCGGATGGCCGACATGCTCGTGCTCGCGGAGATGTCGCGCTCGGCCGCCTGGGCCGCGGCGTACGCCGTCGCCACGCACGCCGACGACGCCGACCAGCTCGCCCATGTCGCGAAGTCCTACTGCACCGACGCACTGTCGCGGATCTCCGGCGAGACCGTGCAGCTGCACGGCGGCATCGCGATCACCTGGGAGCACGACGCCCACCTCGTGTTCAAGCGCGCGCACGCGCTCGGACAGCTCTTCGGGTCGGCCGAGGAGCACCGCCGGGCCGTCGCGCTCTGAGCCGGGACCGGTCGGGTCGAGATCCCCCAGCGCACCGCTCGTGACCCACGCCACATGTCCCCCGTCACACTGTTGCCACCCTGTGGCAGGGCCGTTGCCGGAGCGTGCCACGCCCGGTCCTAGCCTGAGGCCATGACGAAGCAGAACGCGCAGCCCACCGCCGCCGCCAGCTCGTTCCCGGGCTCGGTCGCCAACCCGCGACGTACCCAGATCTGACCAGACCGCCCGCACAACGCCCCTAGCCCGGGCGGCCGCAGCTAGGTTGCGGTCGTGCGAGTCCTGATCCTGGGAGCCGGCTTCGGCGGGCTCGAGCTGGCCACCACCCTGGTGGCCGAGGCCGGCGACTCCGTCGAGGTCACCCTGGTCGACCGGAGCGAGGGGTTCGTCTTCGGCTTCTCCAAGCTCGACGTCATGTTCGGTCGCACCACCCGCGACCAGGTCGTGCACCGGTACGCCGACCTCGCGCACCCCGAGGTGCACTTCCTCCCGGCGACCGTGCTGTCCATCGACCCGGCGGCGCGCCGTGTCGAGACCGACGCCGGCACCCTCGAGTGCGACGTGCTCGTCGTCGCGCTCGGTGCCGACCTCGACCCGGCCGCGACGCCGGGCCTGGTCGAGCACGGCCACGAGTTCTACACCGAGGAGAGCGCGTTCGCGCTGCGCGACGTGCTCGCGGACTTCCCGGGTGGCGACGTCGTCGTCGCGGTGACGTCCACGCCGTTCAAGTGTCCGCCGGCGCCCAGCGAGACCGCGCTCCTGGTGCACGACCACCTGCGCGAGCGCGGACTGCTCGACCGCTCGTCGGTGGCGCTGGCGATGCCGCTCCCGGCACCGATCCCGCCCGCGCCCGACGCCTCCCGGGCGCTGCTCGCCGAGTTCGAGCGCCGCGGCATCGCGTGGCACCCCGGCGCCCTGGTGCGCTCGGTCGAGCCCGGTCGAGCGGTGCTCGCCGACGGTGGCGAGCTGCCCTTCGACCTGCTGCTGGCCGTGCCCGTGCACCGGGCGCCGCGGGTCGTCGTCGAGTCCGGGCTCGCCGAGGACGGCTGGATCCCCGTCGATCCGCTGACCCTGCGCACCCGGTTCGACGACGTGTACGCCGTCGGCGACGTCACCAGCGTCGGCACCCCGAAGGCCGGCGTCTTCGCCGAGGGACAGGCGGCCATCGTCGCCGCGCAGCTGGTCGCCCGGGCTCGCGGCGCGTCGAGCGGCGCGACGTACGACGGCCGCGGCGTCTGCTACCTGGAGTTCGGCGAGCACCAGGTCGCGAAGGTCGACGTGACCTTCGTCAGTGGCCGGCCGCCGGTCGGCACCCTGGAGGGCCCGTCGGTCGACCTGGTCCGCGACAAGGCGGCGTTCGGCGCCGACCGCGCCCGGCGCTGGTTCGGCGCGGACTGGGCGCCGTAGCCCCGAGCCTCAGCGGCTCTTGCGCGCGTCGCGCCCGCCCCTCCGACCGGCCTGACAGGATGTGTCGGGTGCGTCGCGCCGTGGCTCCCCTTCTCGCGGTCACCGTGGCGCTCGTGCTCGCGGACTCCGCGATCGTCACGCTCGCGCTGCCCGACATCCTCGTGCACCTCGACACGACCGTCGCGCAGGTCGCCTGGGTGCTGATCTCGTTCAACCTGGTGCTCGGGCTCGCCGCGGTGCCGACGGCCGTCGGTTTCGCCCGGGTGCAGCCGCGGGTCGTGGGCGCGGTGGGCATCGCGATCTTCGCGGCCGCCTCGGCCTGGTGCGCGGTGGCGCAGTCGATCGAGGTGCTCATCGCGGCCCGGTGCGTGCAGGCGCTCGGCGGGGCGCTCGCGCTGGTCGGCTGCCTGGAGCTCCTGGTGGCGCTCTACGGCGAGCGACGCGGCATCGCCACGTGGATCACCGCCGGCGTGATCGGCACCGCCACCGGACCGGTCGCGGGCGGACTGCTCACGCAGGCGTTCTCGTGGCAGGCGATCTTCGTGGTGCAGGTGCCCTTCGCCGTCCTGGCGGTGCCGGCGGCGCTCGCCGTGCGCACCGGGCCGCTCCCGACGCCGGCACCCGCCACCGTCCGGCACCGACCCGCCGTACGCCCCAACCTCACCCTGGCGCTGCTCTCGGCCGCGCTGACCGCCGCGCTCTTCCTGCTGGTGCTGCTCCTCGTCAACGGCTGGAGCCACTCGCCGGCGACCGCGGCGCTGGCCGTGTCGGTGGTGCCGCTCGCGGCCCTCGCCGCCCGGCCGCTCGCCCGGCTCCTGCACCCGTCGGCCGAGGTCGAGATCGCGGTGGGCTGCTTCCTCGTCGCCGGCGGGCTGGCCGGTCTCGCGCTCCTGCCCTCGGCCGACCTCGCCTGGACCGTGGCCCCGCAGGCGCTGATCGGCCTCGGTCTCGGCCTGACGATCGACCAGCTGACCGCGCAGGCGATGCACCTGCGCCTGCCGCGGATCGAGCACGCGAGCTGGACGATCGGCGCGCGGCACCTCGGTGTCGTCGTCGGGCTCGTGATCCTGACGCCGGTGTTCACCGCGGATCTCCAGGACGCCCAGGTCCCCGCTCAGGAGGCGATCACGGCGCTGGTGCTCGACGCCCCGATGCCGGCCCAGGACAAGGTGTCCCTCGCCGAGGCGCTCGGCGCCGAGCTCACCGACCAGCAGGGCCAGGTGCCCGACCTCCACCACGCCTCCGCGACCGCGGACTTCGGGCCCGAGGTCCGGCCCGCCGCGGCCCAGCTGGAGCGCGACCTCGACGCGCAGCTCGAGCGCGCCGCGACCCACGCCTTCCGGACCTCCTTCCTCGTCGGTGCGGCCCTCGCCCTCCTCGCCCTGCTCACCGTGATCGCGCCCCACCGCCGGCGGCCGGCGTGAGCCCCCGGCTCTCCGCCCTCGGGCTGCCGGCCGTCGCCGTCGCCCTGGTCGGCGGCGTACTCGCCGTCCACCTCGCGTACGGCGGCGGCCAGTTCGAGCCGCTCCGCCCGGCCGACCCCTGCGTGGTGCGCGACGTCACGTCGCAGTCCGAGCGGATCGAGGCGCTCACCGAGCAGCTCGTGCTGATCGGCCTCGACGAGGCCGCCTGCACCCTGGGCACCAGTCGCGAGGCGCTCACGCTCGAGCTCGCCCGGAGCGGCGCGGGTGCCCAGGCCGACGCCCAGGCCGACGACCAGGCCGACGCCCTGCGCGACGGGCTGCTGGCCGCGGTCGCCCGGATGCAGGGGGACGGCACATTGCCGGCGGCCTCCGACCTGGTCGACGAGGCCCTCGACACGGCCGACCTCAACGGCGTCCTCGAGGCCGTGATCCGCGCCGTCCCGGACTCGGTGGTCGACGCGGCGCTCCCGATGGACGACGTCCTCACCCGCGCCATCGAGGACCTCGACCTGCACGCCCTGCTGGCGAACCTCGACGACCAGGCGGCCCTGGAGGCTCAGGTGCAGGCGGCGGTCAGCCAGGCGGTCGTCGACTCCCTGGTCGCACGGGTGCGCGACCTGGTGTGACGGGGCCGCTCCGACGGACGTGGGAGTTTCGTCGGCCGGCCGACGAAACTCCCTCAGCGGAAGACTCTCAGCGAGGGTCGGTCGTCCGGTACTGCCCGCGGTAGAACAGCAGCGGGTCGAGGTCTGCGTCGGAGCCCTCGACCCCGTCGTCGGTGATCAGGTCGAGCACCCGGCCGATCACGACGTAGTGGTCGCCGGCCTCGTGCACGGAGTGGATCGAGCAGTCGATGTGCGCGATCGCGCCGTCGAGCAGCGGCGACCCGGTCTGAGGCGCGGGCGACCACTTCACCTCGGCGAACTTGTCGGTGCCGCGGCTGGCCATCGTGTTGGACAGCTCGGCCTGGTCGGCGCCGAGCAGGTTCACGCAGAACTTCCCCGACCGCTGGATCAGCGGCCAGGCCCGCGACGTCTTCGCCGGGATGAAGAGCACCAGCGGCGGGTCGAGGGACACGCTCGAGAAGGACTGGCAGGTCAGGCCGACGGGGGCGTCGTTGCTGATGGCGGTGACCACGGTCACGCCCGAGGCGAAGCGGCCCAGCACGTCCCGGAACCGCCGCGCGGCGTACACCGCCTCCGGGTCGTCGTGGACGGCGACGTCCTCGCCCGGCCGGAACTCGAAGTCGACCTCCTGGTCGCCGAGCCAGGAGATGATCAGCTCCGGGCTGGGCCAGGTCTCCCTGGCGTCCGGGCTCATCCCCTCCGGGATGCCGTGCCCCTCCGGGATCTCGTGACCCCCCTGGATCTCGTCACTGGGCTCCGAGCTCATGAGATCGATGTTCCCACTCCCGGCGACATCGGCCGCACCCGGTCTCACTGTGCTCCGGCGCTGAAGTCGTGTCCCCAGTACGACACGGCCGTCGACTCCCGCGCGACCCACTTCGCGTCCTCGACGGTGAGCCCGTCGGTGCCGAACTCGACGTCGAAGCCGCCCGGCGACCTGACGTAGAACGAGATCATCTCGTCGTTCATGTGCCGGCCCAGGGTCGCCGACAGCGGCGCCTGGTGCTTGCGCACCCGCTCCAGCGCACGGCCGACGTGGTCGAGCTCGTCGACCTCGAGCATGATGTGCACGCACTTCGACGGGTTAGGCATCGGCAGGAAGGCCAGCGAGTGGTGCCGCGGGTTGACCCCGAGGAAGCGCAGCCACACCTTCGAGCCGGGCGCCTTGCCGACGAACTCCCCCGGCATGCTCATCGAGTCGCGCAGCCGGAAGCCGAGCACGTCGGCGTAGAACCGCAGCGCCTCCACGTCGTCGGTCACCGGCAGCACGATGTGACCCATGCCCTGGTCGCCGGTGACGAACCTCGCGGCGTACGGCGTGACCACCGGGCGCGACTCGTAGGTGATGCCGTGGAAGAGCTCGAAGACGTTGTCGAACGGGTCGGTGAACCGCACCAGCTCCTGCACCCGGCGCTCGTCGAGCTCGGCCTGGGTGCCCTCCTCGAACTCGACGCCGGCCTTCTGCAGGTGCTCGCGGGCCTCCTGCAGGGCGCGGTGGTCGGCGACCTCCCAGCCGACGCACGAGAGCTGGTCGACGTCGGCCGGGAAGACCACGAGCCGGGCCGAGACCTCGTCGATGCGCCAGTACTGGTGGTCCGGGTTCGGACCCCGCCCCTCGGCGAGACCGAGCACCTTGCCCGCGAACAGCCTCCACCGCTCGAGATCGGTGCTGGCCACGCGGACGTAGCCCATGGACTTGATGTCGATGGTCACTGCTTCGTCCTTTCGACGTGGCGAGCCAGGAAGGCGGTCGAGACCTCCGCGAACTCGTCCGCGGCCTCGATCTGCGCCCAGTGGCCGCAGTTGGGGAAGACGTGCAGCTGCGCCTTCGGGATCAGCTTGAGCGCGGCGAACGCGCCGTCGAGCGGGTTCACCCGGTCCTCGCGGCCCCAGGTCAGCAGCGTGTGCTTGCGCAGCCGGTGGGCCTCGCGCCAGAGCATGCCGTCCTCGGCGGTCTCGGGGTTCCAGAACGACATCCCCATCGAGCGCATCGCGTCCAGGGCACCCGGCGCGGTGGCGTCGGCGAAGCGCTCCTCCACGAGCTCGTCGGTGACCAGCTGCTGGTTGACGACCATGGTCGAGATGAACGCGCGCAGACGCTCGCGGGTCGGGTCGGCCCCGAAGTCCATCAGCCGCTGCACGCCCTCGGTGGGGTCGGCGTGGAAGAGGTTGAGCGAGAGCCCGCCCGGACCCATCAGCACCAGCCGCCCGACCCGGTCGGGGTGGGTGAGCGCCAGCCGCATCGCCGTACCGCCGCCGAGGCTGTTGCCGAGCAGGTGCACCCGCTCGATGCCCAGCTCGTCGAGCAGCGCGACGACGTGCTCGGCCGCGAACCGGTAGTAGTTGCCGACGACGGGTGGCTTGTCCGAACCGCCGAAGCCCGGCTGGTCGACCAGCAGGGTCCGGAACGACGTGGCGAACCTCGGCAGCGCCGTACCGAAGTTCGACCACGCCGACGCCCCCGGCCCCCCGCCGTGCAGCATGACCAGCGGCAGGCCGCCGCCGATCGCGGTCGCGGCCCCCGCCTCGTAGTAGTTGAGGGTGGTCTCGCTCAACCCTGCCTTCACTGACCCTGCCTTCACCTGGGCAGAGCGGCGGGTGCTCTCCTGGGAGAAGTCCGCCATCGGTCAGTACATCCCCGGGTCGACCTTGTGGCCGAACTGATGCGCGCCGTACATCTGCAGCGCCCGCTCCGGGTCGTTGGCGGCGTGCACGCGGCCCGCGTGGGCGTCGCGCCAGGCCCGCTGCAGGTAGGTGCCCGTGGCGAGCGCGCGGCCGCCCGAGGCCTCGAAGAGCGAGTCGATGGCGTCGATGGCGCGCTGGGTGCCGAGCACCTGGTCGCGGCGCACCCGCAGCCGCAGCTCGAGCGGGATCTGCTCGCCCTTGGCGACGTGGGCCTGCTCCTCGCGGATGTTGTTGACCAGCAGCGCCCAGGCCGCGTCGATCTCCGAGCTCGCCCGCGCGATCCGGACCGCGGCGAACGGGTCGAGGGACGCCTTCTCGCCGAGGTACGCCGCGCGCACCCGCTTCTGCTGCATCTCCACGTGCTCGGCGTACGCCCCCCGCGCCATGCCGATGATCGGCGTGGTGATGGTGCCGGTGAAGATCGAGTGGAAGGGCAGCTTGTAGAGGTCGGAGGTGTTCTGCTCCTGACCGGGGCCGAGGCAGCGGCCGGTGTCGCTCATGCTCAGCGTGAACGCCTCGGGCACGAAGACCTCGTCGACCACGATGTCGTTGGAGCCGGTGCCGGAGAGGCCGACCATGTGCCAGACGTCGACGATCGTGTAGTTCTCCCGCGGCACCATGAAGGTCTTGAAGTCGATGACGTTGCCGTCCGCGTTGAAGACCAGGCCGCCCAGCAGCACCCAGCTGCAGTGGTCGCAGCCGGAGGAGAAGCTCCACTTGCCGGAGAGCGTGTAGCCGCCGTCGGTGACGGTCGCCTTGCCGGTCGGGGCGTACGACGAGCTCAGCCGGGTCGTGGAGTCGGCGCCCCAGACCGCCTGCTGGGCCTCGTCGGGGAAGAGCGCGACCTGCCACGGGTGCACGCCGACCACGCTGGAGACCCAGCCGGTGGAGGCGCACGCACCCGCGATGTCGCGCACCGCGGAGTAGAAGTCGACGGGGTCGGCCTCGAGGCCGTCGAAGCGCTTCGGCTGGAGCAGCCGGAAGAACCCGACCTCCTCCAGCTCCTTGATCGAGGCTTCGGGCACCACGCGAAGTCGCTCGGCCTCGTCGGCCCGCTCCCGGATGCCGGGCAGCAGGTCGCGGACGCCGTCGAGAACAGCCTGGGACATCGCATCTCCTGTCAGGTGAAAAGCACTGCCAGGCAATACTAGAACACGTTCTTGTTTCGGTCGAGACAGGGATGCCTTGCCTTCAGAACTTGCCTGAGAACGGATCCTGAAGGGTGAGGCCTTCAGGCCCAGCACTTCAGCCCCAGCCCTTCAGCCCCAGCCCTTCAGGCAGATGGCTGGTAGCGCGTGAGCACGCAGAACTCGTTGCCCTCCGGATCGGCGAGCACCGCCCACCCCTTGTCACCGTCGCGCAGGTCGTTGACGAGCGTCGCGCCCAGGCCCAGGATCCGCTCGACCTCCTCGTCGCGGGAGCGGTCCGTCGGGCGCAGGCAGGGATGCACCCGGTTCTTGATCGCCTTGTCCTCGGGGACCTTGAGGAAGAGCAGGTACCGGTCGTCGGGGCCCTCCAGCCCGGACTCCCCGGCGCCCTCATGGTTCCAGCCGGGCTCGGTGTCGCTCGGGTCGAAGACGAAGTCGTCGAGCACCTGGCCCCACCACCGGGCCTGCGCGAACGTGTCGTGGGCGTCGAAGCAGAAGTTCGAGAGTCGAGATGCCATGGCGACACGGTGCCCATTCCGGCCGGCCGCCGTCCACTCGGTTCCTGCCCAGTCGTCCTGCTCGGTAGTCCGGCTCAGTAGTCCTGCGGTTGGGTGAAGAAGCCGTCGGGGTCGTACGTCGCGCGCGCCTGCGCGAGCCGGTCGGCGTTGTCGCCGAAGTACGCCGTCCGGTAGTCCTTCAGCGTCGCGTCGGCGTAGTTGACGTAGGCGTGGTTGCCCCAGTGCGGGAGCATCGCGTCGCGGAAGCCGCGCACGAACGCGTCGGCGTCGCCGGGCTTCCCCGGCGGGAACGTGGCGGTGTACTGCACGGTCGCGAGCGCCGTGCGATGCACGAACGCCGTGTCGCCGGGTGCGACCTCCCCGGCCTTGCCGCCGAGCGCGTCGATCGAGATGCCGGCCTCCTTCAGGCCCGAGTCCTGGGCCGCCTGCACCCGGTCGACGAGGTCCGCGATGCCCGGCGCGTCGAGCTCGTCGTACGCCACGTGGGAGGTGGCGGCGAACGCCTCGCGCGCGGGAGACCCCGCGAACGCCTGCATCGCCTCGAGGTAGCCGCGGGTGTGCACCGAGCGCGTCGTGGGCGCGGGCACGTCCTTGAGCAGCCCCGCGAGCTGGCCGTCGAGAGCCGCGGTAGGACCGACCCAGGTGCCGGAGAGGAGCAGGGTCGGCTGGCCCGGGTGCTGCGCGCCGCCGAGGGCCTTGAGGGTCGACCAGAGCCGATCGTCGGCGCTCGGCGCCCACTGCTGCCAGGCCGCGATCACCTGCTCGGCGGCGCTGAACGGCCACGCGAGGTAGACGGTGTTGATCGTCGGCGCCGCCGACGTCTCGAAGTCGAACGACGTCACCATGCCCAGGTGTCCCCCACCTCCGCCGCGCAGCGCCCAGTAGAGGTCGGGCTCCTCGTCGGCGCTGGCGGTGCGAAGCCGGCCGTCGGCGGTCACGACCTGTATCGACGTGACGGCGTCGCAGGTCAGCCCCAGCGCGCGGGTGAGCACGCCGACCCCGCCGCCGAGGGTGAGGCCGGCGATCCCGACCGTCGGGCAGGAACCGCCCCCGATGGCCCGCCCACGGCTGCCGATCTCCTGGTAGACGTGGGCGAGCGCCGCCCCGGCGCCGATCGTGGCCGTGGCGCCGTCGAGCGTCACCTGGTCGAGCGGGCGGCAGTCGATGACCAGCGCTCGGGGCGAGCCACCGCCGGACCAGCCCGGATAGCTGTGCCCGCCCGACCGGAGCGCGACCGGCACGTCGTGGTCGCGGGCGAACGCGATCGCCGTCGCGACGTCCTGCTCCGACGCCACCGACAGCACCGCGAGCGGACGCTCGCCGTCGTACCGGGGGTTCTGGAGCAGCCGCACCTGGTCGTACGTCGGGTCGCTGGGCCGCGCGAGCTGGCCGGCGACGTTGCGGCGCAGCTGTGCCCACGGAACCTTGCCGCTCGACGTCGGCGACGCCGACGTTGACCCGCTCGGCTGCCCACTCGGCGTCTGCGTCGGTGAGTCGCCGTCGGAGGAGCAGGCCGCGAGCGCGCCCAGCGCCCCGGCCCCCAACACCGCTCGTCGTGTCAGCGCTGGCCGTCGAGCGGGTGCTGGCTGTCGAGTCGGTGCTGGCCGCCGAGTCGGTGCTGGCCGCCGAGTCCAGGTCGTCACATGCTCACCGTAGGGGTTCGGGCCGACGTAGCCTCGACAACGTGACAGTCGGCGAGGAGGTCGTGGGACGACGACCCGGCCGACTCCGCACCCTGCTCACCGAGCCGACGCTGCCGGTCCTGGTCCTGGCGACGATCGCGATGGTGCATCGCCGCTACCTGCCGGACATCCTGCTCTTCGGCGGTACCGCCGCCCTCGTCTATGCGGACGCCGGCCGTTGGGGCTTCCGGACCACCTCCGCCGCGCCGGCGGCTCCGCCCCGGCATCGCTGGGCGACCGCCGTCGCCCTCCTCGCCGTCGCGGCCGCGATGGCCGCGCTGCCGCCGACCTCGGTCGCCCTCGACATCGCCTGCGCGCTGGTCGGCGTGCTGGCGCTGCGCGCGGCCTGGCGGCCCGGACCGGCGCTCGAGCCCACCCGCGCCGCGCCCGTGCCGCGACGCTGGTGGGTGTGGCCGACGCTCGCGGTGACCCTCGCACTGGTCGAGCTCTGGTCGTTCGTGCACCGCGCGCAGCCGCTCGTCGACGATCCCGACCACCCGGAACTGAGCACGCTCGTCGAGCCGCTCCTCGAGAGCGAGCTCGTGCGGACCGGCTTCCTCTGGCTGTGGCTGCTGGCCGGTTGGTGGCTGCTGCGGCGGATCCAGGCGTGGGCGCGATGACGAGCTACGTGGTCACGGTCGCGGCGTACCTCGGCGTCCTCGGGCTCGCCCTCGCCGTCGAGGTCGTCGCGTTCGCGACGCCCCGCCTGTGGGCGAGCTTCGGACAGGTCGTCACCTGGGCGCTGCGCCGTCGCTCCACCCAGCTCGGGCTCCTCCTTGCATGGTGGTGGCTCGGCTGGCACTGGGTCACGCAGCGTTGACCGGCCCTCACGTCCGCCGGTGGAACCGGACGCTGCCGTCCGGCATCCGCTCGGTGCGGTAGCGGTGATCGTGGGCGAGATGGTGGTGGAAGGAGCAGTGGAGGACCCCGTCGGCCAGGTCGGTGCGGCCGCCGCTCGCCCACGGCTCGCCGGCATGATGCGCCTCGCACCAGGCGGCCGGGATGTCGCAGCCCTCGGCCGCACAGGTCGGGTACCGGAGCCCCAGCGCCTTCCGCTGGCCGCCCCTGTACAGCCTGCGAAGCCGGCCGAGATCGAGCACCTGGCTGGCACCGCCGAGCACCGCGGGCACGATCCCCGCCGTACACGCCAGCCGGCGGGCCTCACCCGCCGAGATCGGCTCGTCGCCGACGTACGCCGCGCCCGTGCCCGACCGCAGCACCTCCAGGTCGACGGTCACGACCAGGGTGGTCGCGTCTCCACCGTGGAGCGGCAGTCGGCCGGGGTCGACGGACTCGAGGAACGCCCCGAATGCAGCCCCCAGGCGCTGCTCGTAGGGACGTCGGTCACTCGACGTCGCTCCCCCACGTCGTGGCGTCGTGAACGCCTCCAGGTACGTCAGCAGTCGATCGCACACGAGGTCCGCGACGCGGATGCGGATGTCGGTGGTACCGTCGCCGTTGCGCCGCGTCGTGAGGAACGTACGCCGCGCCGCCGACGCCTCCTCACGCTCCAACAGCCGAGCCTCCAGGCCCTCCGCCACCTCGGGCGCGACGACGTCGACCACTCGACGGCCGAGTATCCGCAGCTGCCGCGGTCCGAAGCGCGCCGCCTCGACCACCAGCCGGTCCTCCGCCGCGGCGCAGACGTCTCCGCCGATCTCGGCCGGCAGTTCGTCGAGCGCGCGCACCACCACGCCCGCCTGGGCGACGTTGATCTCGCCGTCGCGCAATGCCTGTGCCGTCCGCTCCCGCTCCGCCAGTGCCCGCCCCAGCCGAAGCCGCTGCCGACACTCGGCCCGGTCGCGTCGTCCGTGATGGGCCAGCCACGACGCCGCGTCGCGCGCGCCGTCCTCTTCGGCCACGTCGTCCGCAGCGGCCAGCAGCCGCATCCGCAGCTCCTCCAGCCGGTCGATCGACGAGCTCAACCCGAGCAGCGCCTGCTTCTTCTCCGCGGTCGACAGGTACATCGGGTCGACGTCGCTCACGCTCGCCAGCGCCTCGTCCACCACACCCATGGCGGCAAGCACCGGGTGGAGCTGAAGCTGGTCCTCGGACATGCGCACACCTGTGATCGACGGGTGCCCGGGGACTGGAACCACACGGGACTTCACTCAACGTCGATGCCAGCGCGTCACGAGACGAGCGACGGTCGTGCGACCGAAGGACTACTGCATCTTCCTCTATTCGATCACATGTTTGATCCATCGTCAAGGCCCAATGCCAGTCCTCGATGAAGCTGACAACGGCGCTCCGCACCCGCCCTACTCGCCCAGAAGGCAGCAACGCTCATGGCTGGCGCCAGGCTTCGTCGTACCTGACCTGAGTGTCGTGGATCCGCGGTTTGGGAGCAGCATCGTCAGGTGCGTGAGTCGCCCACGACGCGATGGGCCGTGTCATTCGTCGTCGACGCGAGCCGCGCGGTCATGCCTGGCGGCGACCGCAGGTCACATCCGCTCGAGGGTGGCGCGCCGTCGGCTGTCGCGCTCCATCCATCCAAGGGTTGCCAGGCCCAATGCCGCGTACCCGAGGCCGATAGCCAGCTCACGCACCAACAGGTCGCTGACGCTGCCGAGCGTCGCGCCGCTCGCGAGTTGCCGGGCGGCCTCGATACCGTGGGTGAGCGGGAGCCGTTCGCCTACGGCCGCCATCCACGACGGCAGATCCTCGAGCGCGACGTTCGTGCCACAGAAGACAAGCAACAGCAGGAAGACGACGTTGCCGAGGGTGGCGCCGTCGCGGACCCTCAGGCACGCCGCGCCCATCACCAGGCCCAGTCCGGTGCATGACAGCGAGGTGACGCAGACGGCAAGCACGAGCCCGGGCCACACCGTCGCGCCCATGCGAACGCCGAGCAGCAGCGACCCGACGGCCAGCCCGAAGACGGCCACACACCACCCGGTCACGATCACCGGCAACGCTCGGCCCAGGAAGAGCGGCAGCCGACGGGCAGGCGTGACGAGAACCAGCCCCAGTGTCTGTCCCCAGCGCTCGCCCGAGATCGCGAAGGTCATCGCGAACATGCACGGGATCGCGGCGTAGTTCAGCGCATTGCCCACCAGGAAGAACTGGTCGTCGCCCACGCCCGCAGCTCGCCCGACGTACGCAAACAGCAGGATCTGCGCGACCGGCGAGACTAGGAGTGCCGGCACCAGGATCCAAGGATTGAGCCAGTTGAACTGGGCGCGGAAGCTCATCAGGCCGCCGACGAAGAAGATCCGGGTATTGGTCATCGTCAGGTCAGCGCCAGGGTCGCGTTGCGGCGGGCCGAGTCGATGAGGCGCACGCCGAGGAAGGCCGCGAAAGCGGCGTATCCCAGCCCGAGGGCGAGGCAGACTGTCAGCTCGTTCCACGGATTCCCACCGGCGGCCGCAATGCGCATCGCCTCGACGGCCCAGGTCGGCGCGAGTGCGTAGGAGATCGGGTGAAGCACGACGGGTAGCAGGGCGATCGGTACGACGAACCCGCACAGCAGCCAACCGGGGTACTCCAGCGACGCACCGAGCGCCCAGGCGGTCCGGTAGCGGACGGCGACGACAGAGAGCAGGAAGCCGAACATCGCGATCGTCACCGTGGCGGCGAGGACGCTGAGCACGAACAGTAGCCAGTTCTGGATCTGGAGCTGAACGCCGAAGACGAGCCGGTTCCAGACCAAGGTGATGCCGACGCTGACCAGGCCGACGGTGGCCATCGCCGTGGTGATCGGCATCAACACCATCGAGAACGGCGTCGGCGCCGCCACCAGCAGCTCCAGCGTCCCGGCGAACCGTTCGCGATTCAGCAGAGTGCTTGCGCTCACCGTCACCGACGTCCACACCCCCATGACGGCAGCCCCGAGGCCGGCGTAGGCCATCGCCGCCTCATCGCCGTTCACGGCGTAGACCATCAGCGTCGCGGTGGCGAACATCAGTGGAAAGACGATGCCGAGGAAACCCTCGAAGGGAGAGATCAGCAGGATCTTCAACTGCAGCCGGTAGCACAACCACAGCTGCCGGAGCCGGTCCCTCACGCGGTCACCAACTGCACGTAGGCGTCCTCGAGCGTGGGCTCGCGGACACCCACCCGGCCGACCCGCACGCCGCTGAGGCGGGCCAGCACCTCTTGGGTCACGTCGGAGTCCGCATCACACTGCAGGACCAGGACCTGGAACTGGTCACGCTCCTCGACAGCGACCGAACGGACCGCGCTCAACTCCGCCAATGCAGACACCACGGGCTCGGGCACGCCGTACGTCTCCACCTCGAGGACGCGACCGATCGCGACTCGCCGCTTGAGCTCGGCCGGCGTGCCCTCGGCCACGATCTCGCCCGCGCGGATCACCGCGATCCGGTCGGAGAGCTCGTCGGCCTCGAACATGTAGTGCGTGGTCAGCAGCACCGTCTTGCCCTGGTCCTTGAGCGAAGCGATGGTCGCGCGAAGCTCTCGGGCCCCGACCGGGTCGATGCCGATGGACGGCTCGTCGAGGAAGACCACGTCTGGATCGTGCAGTAGGCCGCGCGCGATGTGCAGGCGCTGGCGCATCCCGCGGGAGTAGCCCTCCACGCGCTCACCCTCGCGCCCGGTCATGCCGACCAGTTCCAGCAACGCTCCGATCCGCCGGCGCTGCTCGCGCGGCTCGACGCCGTAGAGCTCGGCGAAGTAGCGCAGGTTGTCCAGCCCGGAGAGCCGGTCGTAGAGGCCCCGATCGCCTCCGAACACGTAGCCGATCCGGCGGCGAACCTCCCGCACGTCGGTGACGACGTCGAGGCCCAAGACACTGGCGCTGCCCGAGGTGGGCAGCAACAGCGTGATCAGCATCTTGATGGTCGTGGTCTTCCCAGCACCGTTCGGGCCGAGCAGGCCGAAGGTCTCGCCACGCTCGACATTGAAAGACACACCGCGGACAGCCTCAACATCCTCGCGCGTGCGCCGGAGTCGTCCCTGGGTGGTACGGAAGCTGCGTCTCAGGTCCCGAGCCACCACCGCTGTCACGCGAGGAACCTAACAGGCTTCTCCGTCAACCGCGCCCGGGTTTCGCACTGCCCCGTCCTGCGTTCGAGCGGCGATGAATCGGCCGACGATCGGGGCGTTCCAACGGCGCGTCGATCCGCCCAGATAGATGCTCGCAGCACCGTGCAACTAGAGGGCTGTCTCTCTGCGCTCCGGCCCGGACGGCAGGACGCCCGGCATTCCCCGAAATCAACACGAACGGAGCAGGCAGCGCGGATCAGGTCCCAGTTGTTCAGCAGAGACTCACCGCAGAAGTGCCACCGCGTAGGAGGGATGGCCCTATTCTGCTCTTATCATGCCGCGCCCGCCCTTCCTCAACGTGATCGTCCAAGACCTTGGCGTTAGCCCATCTGTCACCGGCCTGTGCGCGGGCTACGAGAACGCTGCATGGCGAGCGGAGGCTCTGGCTGCACGTCTGATCGAGGAGATTCCGTCGTTCGCGCTCACCCACCGAGAACGAGCGGATTTCGGCGATGACACCGGCGTGCACCTAATGGGCGTGGCTGTTCGCAAGATCTATACCACGGACAAGTACAAGCGACGGGGCGAGTTCGGGGAACTCCTTCTGCATCTCGTCCTCCGCGAGGTCTTCGAAACCCAGCCGGCAATCAGCAAGATGTTCTTCAAGGATGCAGCCAACGACACGGTGAAGGGGTTCGACGCCGTGCACGTCGTTGCTCCCGACGGCGAAGCGCTCGAACTGTGGCTCGGCGAGGTGAAGTTCTACGCCAACCGCGCCGACGCGATCCGCGACGTTGTCTCGGAACTCCACGAACACTCCGAGCGCAACTACTTGCGCAGCGAGTTCGCAGCGATCGTCGCCAAGCTGGACCCGACGTGGGAACACCACGAACAACTCGCAGCTCTCCTCGACAGACGCACCAGTCTCGACCAGGTCTTCGATGCGGTCACCATTCCAGTACTACTGACCTACGAGAGCCAGGTAGTGGGCACTAGGGTTGGGGATCTGGCGGCTGGCGCATCTCCAACAGAGACCGACGACTACCGGCGTCTCTTCCACGAGGAGATCCTCGCTGGCCTCGCGGCCTTCAACGCGAAGCAACTGCCCGAGCAGATCCGCATTCGCCTCATCTTGGTGCCGCTACACACGAAGAAAGCACTCCTGTCGGCGCTTCACGCAAGGCTGCTCGCATGGCAACAAGCGACGAACTGACCACCCCGGCCCTGCGGGCTCGGATTAGTACCGGAGATCTCGGCGACGAAGCATTTCAGGCGTTGAGTTTCATCGCTAGCCTCCTGAGCGGCGGCCGAGCCGACGTATCGAACGCGCGAGACCTACTCATCCGGATGCTCGACCTGCGGAGCCAGCTTGGCCCCAACGAACGAGCATTCGAAGCCCTGTTGCGTGAAGCGGGCCTGTTCGCCTACATCCAAGCTCTGGACGGGCTGTCGACGGGAGACCTCGTTGCGCTGGAAGCCCATCGCCCGCTCGATTTCCCCGACCCCGACGTCGTCTTTCACCCCGTCCAGGCGCGTGCCTATCGGTATCTCTTGTCGGGACGCAGCGTCATCCTCAGCGCGCCAACAAGCTTCGGAAAGAGCCTCATCCTCGACGCAGTCCTGAGGTCTGGCAGGTTCGACAACGTCGCCGTCGTGGTTCCCACCCTGGCGCTAATCGACGAGACGCGGCGGCGACTGTCGCGCCTAGGCTCCGGACACCGAGTGATCAGCCACCCTAGTCAATCCCTCGGCGATCGCAACGTCCTAGTCATGACCCAAGAGCGCTTGCTTGAGCTCGAGACGCTGCCGCAGCTTGACCTATTCATGATCGACGAGTTCTACAAGCTGTCGATCCCCGCTGGACAGCCGGACAGGTCAGCGCTCTTGAATCATGCCCTTCACCGACTGATGAAGACGGGGGCGCCGTTCTACTTCGCCGGCCCCAACGTGCAGACTCTCGCCGAAGGCCTTCCGGACCTCTTTGAAGCCGCTTTCATAGCGACGGACTACGCCACTGTGGCGGTCGACATGGTCACTCTTCCGCGGCCGCGACGCGAGGAACGGATCGCAGCTCTGCTCGATCTGTGCCAGGACCTCGAGGGCCCGACCCTGATCTACTGCTCGCGCCCCGAATCCGCGAGAAGTGTCGCAGCGGCCCTGCTGGACGCGAGTTTGGGTCGTCGGGTAGACGGGATGAACGATGCAGCGGAGTGGGTTGCGCGTGAGTTCCATCCCGACTGGCTGGTTGGCCGCGCGATACGCCATGGCATCGGGATTCACCATGGCAAACTGCCTCGCGCGCTAGCCCAGTATCAAGTCGACTCCTTCAACGACGGACTGCTCGACTGGCTCGTGTGCACGTCGACGCTTATCGAGGGCGTGAACACCACGGCGAAGAACGTTGTCGTTTACGACCATATCCTCAATGGGCGCACGCTTGACTACTTCTCCTTCGCCAACATTAAGGGGCGCTCCGGGAGGATGCGCCGACACTTCGTCGGCAAGGTCTACATCTTTCGCGCTCCCCCAAGTGAGCAACTGCCTACGGTCGACATCCCGCTCTATTCCCAGAGCGACGAGGTACCCGAGAGTCTGCTCGTTCAGCTTGAGGATCATGAGCTAACCGAGCGCTCTCGAGAACGGCTGCGGGACGTTCTCGATCAGGATCTCGTACCGGTGGACACTCTGAGGATGAACGCTGGCGTCGACCCGGCTCGACAGATTGAGCTCGTCCGGCACGTCCGCAGCCTTTCCGATACCGACCTGCGCCTGCTCGCTTGGGCGGGTCTTCCGACATACGACCAACTGCAGTTGGCGAGCCGGCTGATCGTCGACTTCTTGAACCCGATCAGCGGCCGGCAGCACGGGGTGGCTAGCGCGAGCCAGTTGACCTTCCGACTCAACCTTGCCCGGAGCTTGGACGGCGACGTGCGGTCACTCGTCGAACAGGAACTGGCGAACCCGCGCTCTGAGTTCGTCGATAAACCCGACGGTGCGGTCGAAGCGACGCTGGACTTCTTGCGCCACTGGCCTGGATTCCTTTTCCCGAAACTACTTATCGCGGTACAGAATCTAATACGGCCTGCGCTTGCGGAAGCGCGGCTGAGTGCGGATTACTCCGTCTTCGCCGCGCAGTGCCTGAACCTCTTTCTCCCGGACCAGGTGGTGGTGCTGGAGGAGTACGGGTTTCCTGCGCAGGCTGCGCAGAGCCTTATCGGTCAGCTTCGGCCGTACCACGACCTCGACTCCCTGCTGGTGCGACTTTCTGAGGTTGATCCCGGCTCCGTCTCAGACGCGTTCGAGCGTGAACTGCTCATCAGGACCCAAGATGGACTTCGTCCGAGCGCGCCTGCTTAGTCTCGTGGCTTGAGGATGGAGGCGCTCCATGGCTGAGCACGTCTGCTTCCCATCCGCCCGCCCCTCCGCCGCCAGCCACGGCGGAGCAACGACACCTCGTGAGGCTTGCGTCGGAGGTCCGGTGCTGGCGTCATTCCGCCGCCTGTCGCCGTCATCCGGAAGAGTCCGGATCTGCCGCAAGAGGTAGTGCTGCCACCCGCAAAACTCAGGGGCCGCCGGGGTGCGTCCGCTCGTAGCATCGGCATGTGGACAAGGACCTCGATGTGCGGCGCCCTGACCTCGATGGAGTCGAGCGCTTCGGCACCGTGCGGTGGTTCAAACAGGAGAAGGGCTACGGCCGCATCACGGCAGACGATGGCGAAGTTCTGTTCGTGCACTTCTCGGACATCAAGGGCGCGGGCTACCGGGTTCTCGACGAGGGCCAACGAGTCAGGTTCGTATGGCGCGGCGGCGTGGCCGACCACGGCCGCCACCATGCTGAGGACGTGCACATCATCGACTGATGGCCGCGCGGCCACCATCCGGATCTGCCGCGTTCCGTCCGGTCGCGCCATAGCCGCAGAAGGTCGTAGTGCGAAGGCCACTCGTCTCACGGGGGAGGGTCAAGACCAATGATGACCGGACCGTCGGCGTTGAACGCGGGTCCCATGCAAACGGCCTCATACCTCTGCAGTCGCGGCATCACCTCGCGTGCCTCTCGGCCCATGACCGCCTCGAGGTAGGTGAGGCTCGTCTCGTCTGTCGTCCTCAGGACGACGTAGTTCTCGCATTGGCTCAACGCCGACTTGGAGACCACCGCCGTGCGCTGCGAGACCATCACGAAGCGAAGCTCGAACTTCCTGGCCTGCATGATGAACCGCGTCGACTCCGCCGTTGCGTCACGCTGGGCGAAGGTCGAGATGTTCCCTTCGGGGACAAAACCGTGCGCTTCCTCGAGTAGGAGGACGCGTTGCGAAGGCGTACCGACGACGTACTCGGCGTTCGCCTCGGTCATCGTCGTCTCGATGTACTTCTTGGCAGCCGCTGAGGGTTCACCCGTCGGCTCGTGCACCCAGAATCCGGGGTCGGGCGGAGACCCGGGGATGTGGACAGGGATGCCTTGGCGATTGCGGTACTCGCCGGTCGTGTCCAACGCGATCACACACGACGTCGTGCTCAGGGCCCGACAAAGGGCGAGAGCCGCAGTGGTCTTTCCCATGCCCGACATCCCAAGGACCGCGAAGTGTCCCGTATGTGAAATCTCGTGGTTAACGCCGATCTCAATCTCCGTGCCGCGAAGGACGCCGAGTCGGGTGTATCCGGTGGGAACCGGCTGCGGCGGGAGCTGAGCCCTCACCAGCGGCTCGTGCGGTTGAGGAAGACGCGGACGCGTGACGACGGAGCCTGCCTCAGGGCGACCCACGAGGAGTGCGGCGGCGTGTGGCAGTACGGCGCTCGCCGATCCACGCGTCTCGCGATCCAAGCCAAGACTCGTCACCTGATAGAGGGCTATTCCGTGTCCTGAGCCCAACTGAACTGACTCGCCGACGCGGAGGTCGACCATCGGACTGAAGGAGACACGCGTGTCAGTGCTGCCGGGGCCGGCGAGCCCGATTAGCTCTGAGGCGGCCTCCGCGGCTGGTTCCAAAGTGACTATGGCGGAGGCCTGCGCGCATACCTCGTCAACGTCCTTCTCCAATGCCAGTTCGACCTGGCGGCCTGCACGACTGGGGTATGCCCCGACCACCCAGGCGGCAGCGGATCCAACCGACCCCCGCACAAGAACCCTTTCTCCACGTTGCCATGCACCCGAGGACTGCACCAGCAGCAGGCGAGGCCCTGTCGCCGCAACGGCAGTAGAGGAGTCGTCTCCGCGTCCCGACGCAACACGAAGTGCCTTCGCCCAGTTGGGGGTGACGCAGGCGAGCAGCAGGCCAGTGGCGAATGCGAGGTCTATGTAGTTGCTGTCACCCGTTCGCGCTAGAGCGACGACCTCAATGGTTAGCGCTGCACCACCCACTGCGGCCGCGCGGCCGAACACCTTCGACGCGTGGTTTGCGGCTAGCTTGGTGACCTGAGTTGCGCGGGTCTCACCTTCCGACGCGAGGGCCGCATAGCCGCCGCACACCAGCAAGACCGCACAGAACACGAGGTACGCGGTCCAAAGCCCCTCCACCGGACCTTGGTCGGCAGAAGCCCATGCGCCGACACCACCGACGGCAGCAACGATCGCGTCTTGTGCTCGCCCGTAGAACGGTTCGACGAAGACGACAGCAACCGCGATGCCGAGGCCGACGTAGAACCACCACGCGGTCCAGAAGTGGGAGTCAACCTCGCGGCCAAGGCCAACAAACAGCAGCATGCCTAACAGGGCCGGAATCAGTCTTTCGCGCGCTGTCATTACCGCCCTCTTCGTGATGTCAGCAGGTGGCTGCTCGGGATGTTGTCACAGGGCCTCGACTCACAACCGAGTACCCGCGAAAGCCACGTCAAATGTTCGCTGGACGGCTGCGACTAGATGCATTCGACCGTCAGCAAGTTAAAACCAACTGACGGATGAGGAACCTCGTTTGCAGAAGCCGAGGACTAGCAGTGCGTTGTCAGCTGTCGAAGTCGGACGGCGTCAGTTCGCCGCCATTGCCTCACCGGGCCGCCACCCACCAGCACACACTCACGAGTTCGCCGCCTCCTTCTCCTGCTCGGCTTTGAGTTGGAGGGCGATGTCGATGAGTTGGTCTTCCTGGCCGCCGATGAGTTTGCGCCGGCCGGCTTCGAGGAGGATCTGGGCGCCGGAGACGCCGTAGCGGTCGGCGGCGTTGCCGGCGTGCTTGAGGAAGGAGGAGTAGACGCCGGCGTAGCCCATCATCAGGGTCATCCGGTCCAGCTGGCACTCCTCGGGCATCGCGGGCTTGATGACGTCCTCGGAGGCGTCGACGATCTTGAGGAAGTCGATCCCGGTGGTCCAGCCGAGCTTGTCGCAGACGCCGACGAACGCCTCCAGGGGCGTGTTCCCGGCCCCGGCGCCGAAGCGGCGTACGGAGCCGTCGATCTGGGTGGCGCCGGCGCGGGCGGCGATCACGGTGTTGGCGACGCCGAGGCCGAGGTTCTCGTGGCCGTGGAACCCGACGTCTGTCTGCGAGCCGATCTCGGCGACCACCGCGGCGACCCGGTCGGCGGTCTGCTCCATGATCAGGGCGCCGGCGGAGTCCACGACGTACACGCACTGGCAGCCGGCGTCGACCATGATCCGGGCCTGCTTGGCGAGCACCTCGGGCGGCTGGGTGTGGCTCATCATCAGGAAGCCGACGGTCTCCAGGCCGAGCTCGCGGGCGAGCCCGAAGTGCTGGATCGAGGTGTCGGCCTCGGTGCAGTGGGTCGCGATCCGGCAGATCTGGCCGCCGTTGTCCTGCGCCGCGCGGATGTCGTCCTTGGTGCCCACCCCGGGCAGCATCAGGAACGCGATCTTGGCGCGCTGCGCGGTCTCGGCCGCGATCTTGATGAGCTCCTGCTCCCAGGTCTTGGAGAACCCGTAGTTGAACGACGAGCCACCCAGCCCGTCGCCGTGGGTCACCTCGATGACCGGTACGCCGGAGGCGTCCAGCGCCGCGACGATGTCACGGCACTCGGTCGCGGTGAACTGGTGCCGCTTGTGATGCGACCCGTCGCGTAGGCAGGTGTCGGTCAGCCGCAGATCCAGCCGGCCCCACGGGCTCCGCTCAGTGTCGCTGCCGTGGGTGCCGGACCACGTGCGAGCCAGGGTGTTGATGTCGGTGTTGATGTCGGTCATGAGATTGCCTTTCGGGTCCGGCCTGCTGGTTCCGCGTGGTTTCGAGGCTCAGGCGCAGAACGCCTTCGCACCTCAACCACCGTGCGGTCCGGTGGTTTCGAGGCTCGTCGCTGGCGCTCCTCGCACCTCAACCACCGACGAGTCGTGCGCCGCTGGCGCTCCTCGCACCTCAACCACCGACGAGTCGTGCGCCGCGGAACCTCCCCGCACCTCAACCACCGCTGGGGAGGAGCGAGCGGGCGATGTTCTCGCCGACCTGGGTCGCGGCGGCGGTCATGATGTCGAGGTTGCCGGAGTACGGCGGCAGGTAGTCCCCCGCGCCCTCGACCTCGACGAAGATCGACACCTTCAGCTGCCCCCGGGTCGCCTCCGACGGCTCGTCGAGCTGCGGCTCCTGGAGCAGTCGGTAGCCCGGCACGTACTCCTGCACGGCCTTCTCCATCGCCACCACCGACGTCACGATCGCGTCCCGGTCCGCCTCCGGCGACACCGCACAGAAGATCGTGTCGCGCATGATCATCGGCGGCTCGGCCGGGTTCAAGATGATGATCGCCTTGCCCTCCGCCGCACCCCCGATCTCGGTCACCCCACGCGACGTCGTCCGCGTGAACTCGTCGATGTTCGCGCGGGTGCCCGGGCCGGCGGAGACCGAGGAGACCGACGCCACGATCTCCGCGTACGACACGGCCGCGGCCCGCGAGACCGCCGCCACCATCGGGATCGTCGCCTGGCCGCCACAGGTGATCATGTTGACGTTCATCGCACCCACGTGCTCCTCGCCGTTGACCGGCGGGATCACCGCCGGCCCGATCGCGGCCGGCGTCAGGTCGACCGCGCGGATGCCAGCCTCCTCGTACCGCGGCGCGTACTCGCGATGCACGTACGCCGAGGTCGCCTCGAAGATCAGGTCCGGCAGCTCGTCCTGCTTCAGCAGCCAGTCCACGCCCTCGTGCGTCGACACCAACCCCTGGTCACGAGCCAGCCGCAGCCCCTCACTCGCCGGATCCACCCCGATCATCCACCGCGGCTCGATCACCTCCGACCGCAGCAGCTTGTACATCAGATCGGTACCGATGTTGCCCGGCCCCACGATCGCCGCACTCAGCTTTGACATCAGATCACTCCTCGAAGGTGACGCTCAGCGGCGCGAAGCCGCTGATGGACGCGACGACCCGGTCCCCCGGGGCGAACGGCACGAACGGGCCCAGGGCCCCGGACAGGATCAGGTGGCCGGCACGCAACGGGTCGCCGTACCGCTGCGCCTGGACGGCGAGCCAGCGCAGCGCCTCCAGCGGGTCGCCGAGGCAGGCGGCGCCGGTGCCGGCCGAGCGCTCCTCGCCGTTGACGGTCAGCGACATGGTGACGTCGCGCGGCTCGATCCGATCGAGCGGGATGCCCTCGGTGCCGACCACGAAGAGCCCGCTGGAGGCGTTGTCGGCGACGGTGTCGGTGAACGTGATCGCCCAGTCGGCGATGCGCGAGTCGACGATCTCCAGCGCCGGCAGGGCGACGTCGACGGCGGCGCGTACGACGTCGAGGGTGATCTCGGCCCCGCCAGGCGGGTCGATGTCGTGGGCGAGCACGAACGCGACCTCGGCCTCGACCCGGGGCTGCACCAGCGTCCGCATGGAGATGGGGTCGTCGGCGCTGACGTCCATGTCGCTGAGCAGGTAGCCGAAGTCGGGCTGGTCCACGCCGAGCTGGTTCTGCACGGCCTCGGAGGTCGCACCGATCTTGCGGCCGACGACGGTCACGCCGCCGTCGATGCGAGCCCGGACCAGCCCCTGCTGCACGGCGTACGCCGCGTCGAGGTCGTCGGTCCCGATGAGGTCGCGCACCGGCGCGCACGGCACCCGGGTGCGTTGCGCCTCGGCCAGTCGATCGACCGCTGCGGCGATGGCGTCCTGGTTGGTCACGGGACGATAGTAGAACCTGTTACAGTTTCTGGCCATGACGACCCCCCTGCCTCCCCGAGAACTTGCGGAGAGCGTCGACGTCGTGGTCGTCGGCGCGGGTGGCGCCGGCATGACCGCAGCGCTGGCGGCAAAGCGGCGCGGCCTCGACACGGTGCTGATCGAGAAGAGCTCCTACTTCGGCGGCTCCACCGCCCGGAGCGGCGGCGGGGTCTGGATCCCGGGCAACTACGCGCTCAAGGCGGCCGGGGAGGACGACGACCTCGCCAACTCCAAGCGCTACCTCGACTCGATCGTGGGCGACGCGGTGAGCAAGGTCCGCCGCGACACCTACGTCGACCGCGGCGCCGAGGTCATGGACTTCATCAAGGCCAACACGCCGGTGCGCTTCACCTGGGTGCCGCAGTACGCCGACTACCACCCGGAGGCGCCCGGGGGCCGGCCGCGCGGGCGCACGGTGGAGCCGATCCCGCTGGACGCGCGCTTCCTCGGCGACGAGCTCGACCACCTGCACCCGCCGTACACGAAGGCGCCCGCGAACCTCATCGTCACCCAGGCGATGTACCGCAAGATCAGCCTCGGCCTGCGCACGATCAAGGGCCCGGTCACGATGGTCCTCGTGGTGCTCCGGCGGCTGCTCAGCATGCTGCTCGGCCGCAAGATGTACGCGATGGGCAACGCCATCGCCATCGGACTGCGCCAGGGGCTCGTCGACGCCGACGTCCCGCTCTTCTACGACCACGCGCTGACCGACCTCATCCTCGACGGCGGCCGCGTGGTCGGCGTCGTGGTCGAGCACGACGGGCAGCGCCACGAGATCCGGGCCCGGCGCGGCGTGGTGCTCGGCAGCGGCGGCTTCGAGCACAACCCGGAGCTGCGCGCCAAGTTCCTTCCGCAGCCGACCTCCGAGGACTGGACCACCGGCTCGGCGTACAACACCGGCGCGGGCCTGGAGGCCGGCATCGCCGCCGGTGCGGCGATCGACATCATGGACGACGCATGGTGGGGTCCGACGATCCCGCTGCCGGGCGGACCGTGGTTCTGCCTGGCCGAGCGCAACCTGCCCGGCTCGATCATGGTCAACCAGGCCGGTCGGCGCTACATGAACGAGGCGCTCCCCTACGTCGAGGCCGTGCAAGCGATGTACGAGGGCGAGCGGACCGGCGTCGCGCACGTGCCGAGCTGGATGATCATCGACCAGCGCTACCGCAACCGGTACCTCTTCGCCGGGCTGAGCCCGCGCCAGCCGTTCCCGGGACGCTGGTACAAGAACGGCACGATCAAGAAGGGCGCGTCGCTCGAGGAGCTCGCGAAGGAGATCGCCGTGCCGATCGACGCCCTGGTCGCGACCGTCGAGCGGTTCAACGGCTTCGCGCGCGGCGGCGTCGACGAGGACTTCCACCGCGGCGAGTCGGCCTACGACAAGTACTACTCCGACCCCACCGTCAAGCCGAACCCGTCGCTCCACGTGATCGACCAGGCGCCGTTCTACGCCGTCAAGATCGTGCCCGGCGACCTCGGCACCAAGGGCGGCCTGCTCACCGACGAGCGGGCCCGCGTGGTCCGGCCCGACGGATCGGTGATCCCGGGCCTGTACGCCGCGGGCAACGTCTCGGCCGCCGTCATGGGCTACACGTACGCCGGCCCCGGCGCCACGATCGGACCGGCGCTGGTGTTCGGCTACCTGGCCGTCGAGGACATCGCCGGCTCCGAGCCCGGCACGCCCGCTGCCACCACGGAGGAGTCCTGATGCCCATCGACCCCGACAAGGCGATCGGTGCCGAGCTCGGCTCGGTCGACTTCTCGTGGAGCGAGAGCGACGTCCTGCTCTACCACCTCGCGATCGGCACCGGCTCGAAGCCGGGCGACCAGCTCTCCCCCACCGCACTCCGCTACACCCTCGACGGCCCGGACCTCCAGGTGCTGCCGTCCTTCGGCGTGGTCGCTCCGACCTTCCACGCCACCGACCCGCCTCCGCTCGAGCTGCCCGGTTGCGACATCAACCTGGCCCAGGTCGTGCACGGGTCGCAATCGATCTCCGTGGCCGGGCGGGTCCGCGCGTCCGGCTCGGCCACGGTTACCACTCGGATCAGCGAGATCTGGGACAAGGGCAAGGCCGCCGTGATCTGGCAGGAGGGCGTCGCCACCGCCCCCTCGGGCGAGCGGCTGTGGACCACCCGCTCGTCGATCTTCGTGCGGGGCGAGGGCGGCTGGGGCGGCGACCGCGGCTCGGCCGAGCCCGTCGAGCTGCCCGACCGCGTCCCCGACACGGACACGACGTACGCCGTCACCCCCCAGCAGGCGCTGCTCTATCGGCTCTGCGGTGACCGCAACCCGCTGCACGCGGACCCGGGGTTCGCCAAGGCCGCGGGCTTCCCCGCCCCGATCCTGCACGGGCTGTGCTCCTACGGCATCGTGCTCCGCACCCTCACCGACGAGCTGCTCGACGGCGACGCGGCGCGGGTCGGCGGCTTCGGGGTGAAGTTCGCCGGGGTGGTCTTCCCGGGCGAGACGATCCGAGTCCGGGGCTGGCACGAGGACGGCCGGATCGTCGGCTCCGCGAGCGTCGCGGGCGGCGAGCGCGACGGCGCGCCGGTGCTGGGCGACGTCGTGCTGACGACCGCCTGACCGGCACCGTCGACTCGACCGGTCAGACCGGGCGGCGCGCCACGACGTACAGGCGGTCGGTCGTCTCGCCGCGGTGCTCGAGCGCGCCGCGGCGGTACCACTCGACCTCGACGAGCCCGGCCGCCTGCACCAGCGCCACGACGTCCTCGGGCTCGTGCAGGACGAAGTCGAGGTCGACGGGCACGTCGAACCAGCTGTCGTGGTGGCGCACCTCGGCACCGGCGTGCAGGCCGAGCACCAGCCAGCCGCCCGGAGCCAGCGGCCGCGTCAGCGCCTCGATCGCGCCGGGCAGCTCGGAGGCGGCGAGATGGATCAGCGAGTACCACGCGAGCACCGTCGCCCACCCCGGCGCGGTCGTGGGACGCATCAACCGGCGCAGGTCGCCGACCTCGTAGGTGCCGTCGGGGAACCGGCGGCGCGCCTGCTCGACCATGCCCGGCGAGAGGTCGATGCCGGTCGCGTCGGCGCCCGCCTCGGCGAGGTAGGCCGTCACGTGGCCGGGGCCGCAGCCGACCTCGACGACCGGCCCGCCGGCGGCGTACGCGGCGACCCGGTCGAGGAGCCAGGTCTCGAAGGGCAGGCCGGCCAGCTCGCTGAGCAGGCTGTCGGCGTACGCCTCCGCGACCGCGTCGTACGACGCGCGAACCCGCTCGTCCCGGGTCTCGGCTCCGGCCGCGAGCACGCTGTCGCGATCGACGGCGGGCGCGCCGGCCGGGGCCTCCTCGGCCGGTGGGCCGCCCAGCAGGTGCAACCAGCGGCTGTCGCGGTCGCCGCCGCGGCGCGGCAGCTGGCGGACCAGGCCGCGCTCGGCCATCCCCTGCAGCGTCCGCTCCACCTCGTCGCGGTCGGCGAAGGCGTGCAGCCGCTCGGTGCGGGTCCGCAGCTCGCCGGGTGCCTGGGGCCCGCGGAGCAGCAGCACGGTGACCAGGGCGCGCTCGTCGTCGGCGAGCCCGAGGGCCTCGTCGAGCGTCTGGTGGTACTTCAGCGTCCGCCGCCCGGTGTCGGACCAGACGATCCGCAGCAGCCCCTTCTCCTTGAGCCGGCGGCCGGTCTGCTCGACGGTCTGCTCGTCGTACTCGGTCACGGGCTCGCGGCTGTTGGACTGGTTGCAGGCGGTGCGCAGCGAGTTCAGCGTCAGCGGGTAGGACGCGGGCACGGTCACCTGCTTCTCCAGCAGGCTGCCGAGGACGCGCTGCTCCTCGGGGTCGAGCTCGGGGAGGTCGGTCACGACCCCGACCCTAGTGGTCGTCGCTATGGTGGCTCATGAGCAAGCCGAGGAAGCGTCTCGACGCGGACACCTACGAGGCCGAGCTGTTCCGGCTGCAGGCCGAGCTGGTCAAGGTGCAGGAGTGGGTGCGGGCCACCGGCGCACGCGTGGCGGTGATCTTCGAAGGCCGCGACGCCGCCGGCAAGGGCGGCGCGATCAAGCGGATCACGCACTACCTCAACCCGCGCGTCGCCCGCATCGTCGCGCTGCCGATGCCCAGTGAGCGGCAGAAGGGACAGTGGTACTTCCAGCGGTACGTCGAGCACCTGCCCAGCCGCGGCGAGATGGTGCTCTTCGACCGGTCCTGGTACAACCGCGCCGGCGTCGAGCGGGTGCTGGGCTTCTGCACCCCGGATGAGCACGTCCGATTCCTGCACCAGTGCCCGATCTTCGAGCGGCTGCTGGTGGAGGACGGGATCCTGCTGCGGAAGTACTGGTTCTCGGTGAGCGACGACGAGCAGCAGCGTCGCTTCAAGGACCGGATCGACGACCCGATGCGCCGCTGGAAGCTGTCCACGACCGACCTGCAGTCGATCACGCACTGGGAGGACTACTCCCGCGCGAAGGACGAGATGATGATGCACACCGACATCCCCGAGGCGCCCTGGTACGTCGTGGAGGGGGACGTCAAGAAGGAGGCGCGGCTGAACATGATGGCGCACCTCCTCTCCACGATCTCCTACCTCGAGATCGACCAGCCGCCGATCACGGTGCCCGACCGGCCGCCGTCCACCGGCTACGAACGGCCGCCCCGCGAGCTCACCCACTACGTGCCCGACCACGTCGCGACGCTCCTCGACTGACGACTGGTCTCGTCTGCCTCGGTTTCATCAAGGGATGAGGTCGAGGTCGCGCCTCCCCTGCCGAGCTCGCCCGGGGAGGCGCGGGTCGACCTTCATCCCTTGATGAAGCCACCGCCCCGCAGCACCGACGAGCTCTAGCCGAGATCGAACCCCTCGAAGGCGCCGCTGTCGAGCAGCGCCTTCCAGATCTCGTCGCGGTGCAGGTCCAGCGCCCGGGGGGTGTAGTGCTTGCGGTCCTTCCACACGGGGATGTCGCCGTCCATCGGGTCGCAGACCGGCGCCGCGGGGCACATGATCGGGTTGATGTTGACCGTGTGGACGCCGGGCATCGTGGCGGCCGCGGCGCGGTAGAACGCGTCGCTCGGCGGCGACTCGATCGGCACGGGCACCCGGCACTGCGCGAGCTCGGTCGCGCCGGCCAGGCAGTCCAGCGGCGCGGCGCTGTCGCGCGGCACGGTCAGCATGCTGTCGATGACCAGGGCGCGCGCACCGGCGTCGTGCACCCGGGTGAGGGTGTCGTCGATGGTGCGCACCAGCCGCTGCTCGAGGGTCTCGCCCGGCTTCGGGTCGGTGCTGAGCAGCTTGGTGCGCCAGGCTTCGGTGTCCCGCGGGATCTGCGACAGGATCACCAGGTCGACATCAGTGTTGGGGATGACGTCGTTGAACGTCTCGTCGCGGATGTCGGTGCACCGCTGCTGGGTCGCCCGGTCCTCGAAGGCGTTGTAGACACCGAGCTGCCACGGGCAGCTCTCCTGGAGGCTGACCGAGAGCTTGAACCCGTGCTCCCGCGCGAGCTTCGCGAGCGCCGGCGCGATCATCCGGGCGTGGGAGTCGCCGACCAGCATCACGTGCGGCCCGTCGCCGTCGACGATGACGCAGTTGTCGGCGTTCCTGAGCGTGCAGGTCGTGTCGTCGGTGCCGCGGTCCTCGACGTACCGCTCCCAGTCGACGCTCGGCACCGGGCCGTCCCGGTTGGCCTCCGAGCCGGTGACCGCCGACCCGGCCGCGGGCAGGGCCGGACGGCGGTCGGAGTGCAACAGGCCGGGCACCACCGTGAGCGCGACCAGCACGCTCAGCGCCACGCCGGCCACCGCGGTCGGCCATGCGAGCGGTTGGAGCACGCGCGACCGGCGGATCGGCATCTCGAGCACGGCGTACGACAGCGCCGCCAGCGCGGTCGCGAGCACGCCGGCCACCGCGACCATGGCGAGCGGGTCGAGGTCCATCAGCTCGCCGAAGAGGATGATCACCGGCCAGTGCCACAGGTAGGTGCCGTACGAGATCCGGCCGAGGTACGCCGGCGTCGGCCGGGCCAGCACCCGCGCGACCAGGCCCTGGTCGGCCCCCATCAGGCCCAGGATCAGCGAGACCGAGGCGGCGGTCGCCAGGATGCCCCGCCACGACGGCGTGACGTCGACCAGGCCGGACGCGACCAGCAGCAGGCAGGCGAGCGAGACCGCCGCCACCAGGCCGATGCCGCGCCCGCGGGGCCGGAACCGGGACCGGAAGAGCAGCGCGGCGAGCACGCCCGCGAGCAGCTGGTAGAGCCGGGCGCCGGTGCCGTAGTAGGCCTGGTTGGCGTCGATCGCCGCCCACACCAGCTGCGCGGTGAGCGACGCGACGAAGAGCACCGCGACGCCGACGAGCGTGGCGCGGCGCCACGACCGGTCGAGGCGCGCCAGCAGGAGCAGCACCAGCGGGAAGACGACGTAGAACTGCTCCTCGATCGCGAGCGACCAGAAGTGCAGGAACGGGCTCTGCCCGACCACGTCACCGGCGAAGTAGTCGTTGCTCTGCGAGATGAACCGCCAGTTCGCGACGTACAGGAGCGCGCTCTGGGCGTCGCCGACCAGCGGCAGCCGCCGCACGCTCGACAGCACGAGCACCGACGTCGCGCAGGTCGCCACCACGACGACGACCGCGGCCGGCAGCAGCCGCCGCACCCGGCGGGAGTAGAACCGGCCCAGCCGGATCGTGCCCGTCGTGCGGAGCTCCCGGAGGAGGATGCTCGAGACCAGGAAGCCCGAGAGCACGAAGAAGAGGTCGACGCCCACGAAGCCGCCCGCGAAGGCGCCGACCCCGCAGTGGAAGACCAGCACCAGGTAGACCGCGACGGTCCGCAGCCCGTCGAGGGAGGCGTAGTGACCCCAGCCGGTGGCGCTGTCCGCCGGCGCCGCGGGGGCAGGGGCAGGCGCGGGCGCGGCGGTCACAGACATCACCCAGCACCCTAGATGTGCGGCCTTCCGCGTCGGAACGCGACACGTGGGTGAGCCGCACTACACCGGCATGGACCGCCCTGCGCCCGCCCTACGCCGACAGCACGAGGCCGCTGGTCGGCACGCCGGTGCCGGCGGTGACGAGCACGTGCTGGACGTCGTCGACGGGGTTCACCGAGGTGCCGCGCACCTGGCGGACGCCCTCGGCGATGCCGTTCATGCCGTGGATGTAGGCCTCGCCCAGCTGGCCGCCGTGGGTGTTGACGGGCAGCTTGCCGTCGATCTCGATCGCGCCGTCGGCGATGAACCCCGGCGCCTCGCCGCGCCCGCAGAAGCCGAGCTCCTCGAGCTGCATCAGCACGTACGGCGTGAAGTGGTCGTAGAGGATCGCCATCTGCATGTCGTCGGGGCCGAGGCCCGACTGCCGCCAGAGCTCGCGACCGACCACGCCCATCTCGGGGATGCCGATGTCGTCGCGGTAGTAGGACGTCATCACGAACTGGTCGACGCCGCTCCCCTGCGCGGCCGCCGAGATGTACGCCGGGCGCTGCGCCAGGTCGCGGGCCCGCTCGGCCGAGACGATGACGAGGGCCACCGCGCCGTCGCTCTCCTGGCAGCAGTCGAGCAGGTGCAGCGGGTCGACGATCATCCGGGAGGCCTGGTGGTCCTCAAGGGTGATCGGCTTGCCGTAGAAGAACGCCGCCGGGTTGGTGGCCGCGTGCCGACGGTCGGCGACCGCGACCCGGCCGAAGTCCTCGGAGGTCGCGCCGTACTCGTGCATATAGCGCCGGGCCTGCATCGCGACGGTGGCGGCCGGCGTACCGAGCCCCATCGGGTAGGTCCAGGCGTTGTCGAGGCCGTTGGTGTTCACCTGGGTCGCGGCCGCGACGGAGAACTGCCCGAAGCGCGAGCCCGAGCGCTCGTTGAAGCCGCGGTAGGCGACCACGCAGTCGGCCACGCCGGTGGCGACCGCCATCGCGGCCTGCTGCACGGTCGCGCAGGCACCGCCGCCGCCGAAGTTGATCCGGCTGAAGAAGCGCAACTCCTGGCAGCCGAGCTCGCGGGCGACCGCGATCTCGGACGAGGTGTCCATCGTGAACGTCGTGAAGCCGTCGACGTCGGCGGGGGTCAGGCCGCAGTCGGCCAGGGCGTGCTGCACCGCCTCGACGGAGAGCTGGAGCTCGGAGCGGCCGGAGGCCTTCGAGAACTCGGTCGCGCCGATGCCGGCGATCGCGGCCTTGCGGTAGAGGCTGCTCACACCGCCACCTTGACGGTGCCGGTCACGTGGTCGCCGAGCGAGACGCGGCCCACCACGGAGATCGTGGCGATGCCGTCGTCGACCGACTCGACGGTGCCGGTGAAGGTCAGCGTGTCGTAGGGGTGGGCCGGCGCGCCGAGCCGGATGGCGATGCCCTTGAGCTCGGTGTCGGGGCCGGCCCAGTCGACGACGTACCGCTCCACGAGGCCGTTGCTGGTCAGGATGTTCATGAAGATGTCCTGCGAGCCCGCGGCCTGGGCGACGTCGCGGTCGTGGTGGACGTCCTGCCAGTCGCGGGTCGCGATCGCGGTGCTCACGATCGTGGTCGGCGTCAGCGGCAGGCTCCACTCCGGGAGCTGCTGCCCGGCGGTCAGGGTCGTCACTGCTTCCTCCAGATCGGCAGGGTGAGCTCGTCGTCGATGCGGTTGAAGTCCACCCGCAGTCGCATCCCGATCTCGATCTCGTCATCGGCGACGTCGACGACCTCGCCGACCATCCGGACGCCCTCGTCGAGGTCGATCAGCGCGATCACGATCGGCAGCTCCTTGCCGGGCACGGGCGGGTGCCGGTGCACGACGTAGGAGAAGACGGTGCCGGTGCCGGCGGCCACGACGTACCCCCGGTCGAGCGCGCCGCAGTCGGGGCAGGCGGGGCCGGGCGGGAAGCGCAGCGCCGCGCAGGCGTTACACCGCTGGATGCGCAGCTCGCCGGCCGCCGTACCGGCCCAGAAGAACTGCGAGTCCTGCCCGATCATCGGGCGGATCACGGCGGTGGTCACGGGCGCTCCTTCGGGATGAACTTCAGGACCCGGAAGAGCATCGTGGCCACCTTCTCGCTGCGCCCGTCGGGATGGACGACGTACCAGGTGTTGCGCGAGGTCACGAAGTAGCCCTCACCCATCGCGGTGCTCTTGGGACCGACGACCGAGTCGAGCGCGGTCGTCACCCGCAGCTGCTCGCCGACCCGCAGGTAGCGCTCGTAGGTCTGCTCGCAGTTGGTGCCGAGCACGGCGGTGTAGCCCTCGGCCGTGAGCAGCTCCATCATCCGGCTCAGCGGGTCGTCGTCGGGCCGCCGACGGCCGAGCCCGGGCATCGTCCACACCTGTGCCATCGACGGCGGCGCCTCGCCCTGCCGGAAGCGCTGGTTGTCGTAGCCCATCGCGTCGAGCCAGGCGCCGATGGTGGGCTGGTTGACGGGGTACGGCGCGCGCGACTCGGACGCCTCGCCGAGCGCCTTGATGCGCTCGGCCTCGGCCATGATCCTCTCGTGGGTCATCGCGGCACCCGGGGCAGTCCGAGCCCGAACATCGCGATCAGCTCGCGCTGCACCTCCTGCACCCCGCCGCCGAAGGTGAGCACGAGGTTCCGCTTGGCCTGTCCGTCGAGGTAGGTCATCAGCTGGTCGGTCTCCTGGTCCGCGGGGTCGCCGTAACGATGCACGATGTCGACCAGGTCGGCCGCGAGGTGCTGCACCTGGTCGGCGGCGAAGACCTTCGACGACGAGGCGTCGCCGACCGAGATCTCCCCCTCGGCCGCGGCCCGCGCGACCTCCCAGTTGAGCAGCTCGTTGACCCGGAACACCGTGGTGACCTGGCCCAGCACGCGGCGTACGTCGGGGCGGTCGACCACCCCCGCCTTCGTGGCCCATGCGGCGACCCGGTCGCGCAGGCCCTCCAGCCGCCCGGCGGGGCCGAGCATCACGCGCTCGTGGTTGAGCTGGGTGGTGATCAGCTTCCAGCCCTGGTTCTCCTCGCCGACCAGCATGTCCACGGGCACCCGGACGTCGTTGTAGTACGTCGCGTTGACGTGGTGCGCCCGGTCGGCGGTGATGATCGGCGTGAAGGAGTAGCCGGGGTCGGTGGTGTCGACGATCAGGATCGAGATGCCCTTGTGCTTGGGCGCGTCCGGATCGGTGCGGCAGGCCAGCCAGACGTAGTCGGCCTGGTGTCCGCCGGTGGTCCAGAGCTTCTGGCCGTTCACGACGTAGTGGTCGCCGTCGCGGCGCGCGGTGGTGCGCAGCGAGGCCAGGTCGGTGCCGGCGTCCGGCTCGCTGTAGCCGATGGCGAAGTGCACGTCGCCGGCGAGGATCCGCTTCAGGAACAGGTCCTTCTGGTGCTCGGTGCCGTAGCGGATCAGCGTCGGGCCCACGGTCTGCAGCGTGACGGCCGGCAGGTGCACGTCGGCGCGCTGGGCCTCGTTGGCGAAGATCGTCTGCTCGATCTCACCCAGCCCGCGCCCGCCGTACTCGCGCGGCCACCCGACGCCCATCCAGCCGTCGGCACCCATCCGGCGCACCACGCGCTGGTAGGTCTCGCCGTGCCGGTCGAGCGCCATGTCGCGGTGCTCGTTGTCGTCGGCGAGGCCCGTGAAGTAGTCGCGCAGCTCGACCTTGAGCGCCCGCTGCTCGGCGGTGAGCTCGAGGTTCTTGGCCGTCGGGTCCTCGATGCGCACGTCGTCGGCCTGTGCCCCGAGGGCGTGCGCGATGTCGGTGACCCACGAGAAGTAGCGATGCATCGGGTAGGTGATGTCCACGCCCATGCCGCCGTGCAGGTGGTGGCAGGTGCGCATCGCCTGCGGCGCCTCGCTGCAGGTCCAGTGCGCCGCGACCGCGAGGTCGTCGGCGGCGTCCAGGCCCGCGCCGATCCGCCAGGCGGCGTTGTCGGCGGCGAGGTCCAGGGTGCGCGAGGCGATGTAGACGTCGGCGATCTGCATCGCCACGGCCTGGAACTCCGCCAGCGCCCGCCCGAACTGGGTCCGGCCCTTGATGTACTCCGCGGTCAGATCACGGGCGCCCGCGACCACGCCGGACGCGGTGAGACAGAGGCCGGCGATCGCGACCTCGCGCAGCAGACGGGCCGCGTGCTCGCCGGGCAGCAGCTGCGCGGGGGCGCCGTCGAGCACCACGGTGTGCTGGGTGCTGCCGAACGACGAGTGCGACTCGAGCAGCCGGACGCCGGGGCCGTGCGGGTCGACGAGCGCGACCACCGCTCGATCGCCGTCGGACGCCGAGACCAGCAGGCGGGTCGCGCGGTCGGCGTACGTGACGCCGATCTTGCGACCGCTGACCGCGCCGTCGGCGTACGTCGTGGCCGGCCGGTCGGGGATGCCGGCGCCGACCTCGCGGAGCGCCGGCGTGAGGAGGGTGTCGCCGGTGGTCACGCCCTGCAGCAGCCCCTGCTGCTCCGGGGCGCCCGCCGCCGCGATCGTCAGGACGCCGCAGCACAGCGTCTCCCAGACCGGCAGCTGGACGGCGCGGTGTCCGGTCTCGCGGAGCAGCACCGCCACCTCGGCGAGTCCGAGGCCCTCACCGCCCTGCGCCTCGGGCACGGGCAGTGCCAGCAGTCCGGCCCCGGCCAGCGCGGCCCAGGTCTCGTGGGCGTCCTCGCCGGCCCGGTCGAGGGCGTCCCGCGCGACCGATCGGACCGCCTCGATCGCCTCCAGCTCTTGCGTCACGTGCATCTCCTGCCACCGTCTCGGCTACCTACCGACGCGGAAACTGTAACTTGTTCTACCCTAGCCGGACGCGGTCGTCGAGGGCGAGGATGCCCCGGCGCGGTGAGCGGGAGGTTCTACATTTGGCCGCCATGGGGTTCCTTCGTCGCCAGGTCGTCACCGCAGCCCTCACCGCCAACGCGCTGCGTCCCCTGCCCGGGCCGCGCGCCGCGATCCCGGCCTTCGCCGCCGGCTGGCTGACCAGCGAGCTCGCACCGCACCTGATGGCGGTGACCGCGGTCGACACCGCCGCGCACGTCGTACGCCGGGGACGGCGTCTCGGGCTGCTGCTCGCCGGCCTCAACCTCGCCGGCCAGGCGGTGCTCGTCGACCAGGCGCGGCGGGCGCGCACGAACGTCGAGGACGCGCTCGTCGAGGGCCTTGGCGTCGACTACGTCGAGCAGCTCGACGCGAAGCCGACCCCGGCCGAGCTCGCGACGCCGTGGCGCGCGCTGGTGAACCCGTTCAGGATGCGCAACGCCGGTGTCGTCGTCGACAGGGACGTCGCCTACGCGCCCGAGCACGGCAGGCGCGGACTGCTCGACGTCTACCGTCCCGCAGCGGGCACCGACGGGCGCGCGCCGGTGCTGCTCCAGGTGCACGGCGGCGCCTGGACGATCGGCACGAAGGACCAGCAGGGCATCCCGCTGATGCAGCACCTGGCCGCCAAGGGCTGGGTCTGCGTCGCGATCAACTACCGGCTCGCGCCGCGCGACCCCTTCCCCGCCCAGATCGTCGACGTGAAGCGCGCGATCGCGTGGATCCGCGAGCACATCGCGGAGTACGGCGGCGACCCCGCCTACCTCGCGATCACCGGCGGCTCGGCCGGTGGTCACCTCGCGGCGCTCGCCGCGGTCACCGCCGACGACCCCGGCTACCAGCCCGGATTCGAGGGCTCCGACACCAGCGTCGCCGTCGCGATCCCGCACTACGGCGTCTACGACTTCGCCGGCTCCACCGGCCTGCGCAGCGCGGAGCGGATGCGCGACGAATTCCTGGCGCCGCGGGTGGTCCGTCGTACCTGGGCCGAGGCCCCCGACGTCTTCGAGGCCGGCACTCCCCTGCTCCGCGTCGGCACGGACGCCCCCGACTTCTTCGTGATCCACGGTGCCCACGACTCGCTGGTCTCGGTCGACCAGGCGCGGCTGTTCGTGCAGCGGCTGCGCGAGACCTCCGGCGCCACGGTCGTGTACGCCGAGCTCCCCGGTACCCAGCACGCCTTCGACGTGTTCCCGTCGATCCGGTCCGCCCACGTCGTACGCGCGATCGACCGGTACCTGCACTGGCACTGGAACCGCTGGCGTCGCGAGCGCGCCCTCGCCTCCTGACCATGCCCCGCGTTCCCTTGCGCCGACCCCTGCGCCGTCCACAGCCGCGGTCGCGGCCGTTTCGCATCGTCGCCGGTCGGGGAATGATCGGCGACGTGAGCCGTACTCGGGCGGTCCTCGTCGCCCTCCTCCTGTCGACGGTCGGGCTGGCCGGGTGTACCGACGACGACCCCGAGCCCGCCCCACCGCTGCCGACCACCGAGGCGCCGACGTCGCCGAGTGCGACGACGGCTGCCCCTGAGGACCCGGAGGAGACCGTTCGGGCGTGGGTGGAGGCACGGAACGCCGCTCTCCAGGACGGAGACATGGCGGCAGTGCGCTCGCTAACGTCGCCGACCTGTCGGTCCTGTGCCGGGATCCTCGACCCAATCGAGACGGTCTACAAGAACGGCGGCCACTTCGAAACGGCGGGTTGGACAGTCCAGGCAGCAAATCTCAAGTCACAGACGGACAAGAGCGCGACGGTGTCGACCGGACTCGAGTTCGCTGAAGGACGCACGGTGCCAGAAGCAGGTGCGAAACCGGTGACTTACGAAGCCGAGAAGCACATCGTCGTCTTCAAGCTCCGGCTGACCAACGATGGCTGGCAAGTCAGGTTCATTGGGTTCGTCTCATGATCTGCCGATCTCTCCTCGCCACCGCCTGCGTCGTCCTGACAGTCCCCGTCGCAGCTGCGCCGGCGCACGCTGAGTGTCGCTACGTCCAGGAGGAGACGATGATCGACGGCGCGGTGCAGATCAGGACCGTGATGCACTGCTCAGGCTCCGAGGAGCCAGTCGCGGATCCAGCGGCCGTGCCACCTCGGGATTCCGACTGGGACGCAGTCTGCGTCCGAACCGCGCTTGATCTCGATCTCGACCCGCGCGAGTTCTGTGACATCCCCACCGACGCAGCTCAGCCCGAGGTGACGCCTGGGCTCGTGCTACGCGCATTTCAACGCATCCCGTTGCCCGAGGCGCAACTGATGATCCAGCCACCCAGGGGCCGGACCTTGGTGAACTTCGAGACGAACTTCTACACCGAACAGGGCGAGTTCACCCGCACCGTGCCGTTGCTGGGGCGTCAGGTCGAGCTGCGGATCTGGCCGGCGAGCTTCCGTTGGCGCTTCGGCGACGGCGACGTGCGCGAGACCTCGTCCCCGGGATCGGCGTACCCGGACCTGGAGATCACGCACTCCTACCGTCGGAGGGGCCGGGTCGCGCCGAGCGTGGACACGACATACGCCGCGGAGTTCCGCGTCGACGGCGGCCCGTGGCGGGAGGTCGCCGGCACCGTGACGATCCCCGGCAGCCCGCAGTCGCTGCGCGTCGTCACCGCTCGACCGGTCCTGGTCGGCGGCTGATCGCGACGGCGCCTGAGCCTCGAAACCACCGCCGCCGGGACACGATGGTTGAGGTGTGAGGGCCGCCAGGCCCGAGCCTCGAAACCACCGTCCACAAGCACCCCGCCGGGGTGTGGATCAGGTCGCTGGATCGTGATCTGTTCGTGACCCAGACCCCTGTGGAATAAGGGGATTCAAGGCCTTGAGTGTCGGTGGTGGGTGCTTGAGTAGTGGGCATGACAGCACAGGCCACGCCGCGACACCGGGTGTCGACGACGACCGCGCGGATGCGCGACCTCGTCGACGCGGTGGCCGATGCGTCGGTGTGGTCCATGGACCCCACCGAGACCGGCGCGACACTGGTCGAGCTGACCCGGCTGGCGGCGCAGGTCAGCGAACTGCAGGCCCGGGTCGCCGCGCACGCCGACACGATGCATGTGGGCCAGGACGTGGGGGCGTCGTCGGCGGCGAACTGGCTGGCCCACCAGACGAAGACCACGCGGGCGGCCGCGTACGGCGCGGTGCGGCTCGGCCACAACCTCGAGACCCACGCGTCGACGCGGGAGGCGCTCGCGGCCGGGGAGATCGACGTCGAGCGGGCGCGGGTCGTCATCCGGTGGGTCGACCGACTCCCCGCCGACCTCGGCCCCGAGACCCGGGAGAAGGCCGAGGCGCATCTGCTCGCCGAGGCGCGGCACCACGACGCGAAGGCACTGGGCCGGCTCGGGCGGCGGCTGTGGGAGGTCATCGCCCCCGAGGAGGCCGACGCCCACGAAGCCCAGATCCTGCAACGGCAGGAGGCGGCCGCGCTGCGGGCCTGCTCGGTCACGATGGTCGACGACGGGGACGGGAAGACCCGGGGCCGGTTCACCCTGCCGACCTACCACGCCGCCGCACTCAAGAAGATGCTGATGGCGCTGGCCGCCCCCAAGCACCTGGCCGCCACCCAGGGCCCCGGCGTCGAGCGCAGGCCCGGACCCGAGGCGCTCGGCCGGGCGCTGTGCGAGCTGATCGAGCGCTACCCCACCGACCGACTGCCCCAGACCGGCGGCGTCAACGCCACCGTCGTGGTCGTCATCGACGAAGACACCCTCACCGGGCGGCTGGAGAAGGCCGGCGTCCTCGACACCGGCCTTCCAGGTCAGCCCCGCCATGGCCCGCCGGCTCGCCTGCGAGGCCGGCATCATCCCCGCCGTCCTCGGCAGCGCCTCCGTCCCGCTGGACCTTGGCCGGCGGAGCCGCTACCACAGCGAGCACCAGCGCATCGCCATGTTCCTGCGCGACCGCGGCTGCCGCGCCGAGGGCTGCGACCGCACGATCGGACTCCACGCCCACCACCAACAGCACTGGGTCGATGGAGGCCACACCAACCTCGACGACGGCGCCTCCCTGTGCGCCTGGCACCACACCCTCATCCACGACCCCACCTACCAGACCACGTACCTCCCCACCGGCAAGATCCGATTCCACCGGAGAACGTGACGGCTCCGTCACCGCCCGGGTGCGCGCGGCGCCTACTCCGCTCGCGAGGGCGCCGGCAAGGAGACGCACCTAGCCGCGGGTGTGGGTTCATCAAGGGATGCAGGCCGACCCGCGCTGACCCGGGCGAGCTCAGCCAGGGAGGCGCGACCTCGCCTTCATCCCTTGGTGAAACAGCGCCCGGCGGGACCACCGGAGAGCGACCAACGCCGCAGCCCACAACCGGCAGACCGAGCCTCCACACCACCGGCGATGTAACGCAACGGGCACCGACCGCGCTGTGCATGAGTGACCGATGAAACGAGTTCGGGAGGAACCCATGCGCCATATCGCGCTTAGCGCGGCTGCCATCACGGCACTCTCACTGTCCGTCGTACCGATCAGCGCGGCCACCGCCGCCGACCCGTTGATGTGCCAGGGGCAGGAGGTCACGATCGCGGCCGCGGCCAATGACCAGGTCGTCGAGGGCACCGCCGGTGCCGACGTGATCTCGACCGCCGGGTTCGACCGGGTGACGATCAACGGCCTCGGCGGCGACGACGTCATCTGCCTAGGCGACAGCCAGAGCCCCGTCGTCAACGCCGGCGACGGCAACGACAAGATCCACGCCGAGACCAGCGCCACGCCGAAGATCGACGGCGGCGCGGGCGACGACGTCATCGAGGACCGGACCGCCGGCAGCGACCCGCTGCTCGGCGGCGAGCTCACCGGCGGCGACGGCAACGACACGATCAGCGTCACCTCCCGCACGACGGTCGCGCGGGGCGGCGCGGGCAACGACAAGATCACCGTCGCCGCGGGCGTGGCCACCGATCCGGCGGCCGAGAACGGCGCGTATCCGACCGTCCTGCCCGGCGCGGGCGACGACACCGTGGACGGCGGTGGCACCGCGCTGCTGAGCTACGCGGACGCCACCGGCCCGGTCACGGTCGACCTCACCGCGGGCACGGCGACCGGCAACGGCACCGACACGCTGACCAACGTGGTCAACGTCGTGGGCTCGCCGGCCGCGGACACGATCGTCGGCACCGACACGGCCAACTACATCGAGGCGGGCACCGGCGACACGGTCGACGCCAAGGGCGGCGACGACGTGATCAAGGCCGACGGCGCGAAGAGCGTGCTCGGCGGCGCCGGCAACGACACCATCACCGCGACCTCGTCGACGGTCGACGCCGGTGACGGCGACGACACCGTGACGGCGACCTCATCGACGGTCAAGGGCGGCAACGGCAACGACACCATCACCGCCACCTCCTCGACGGTCGACGCCGGGGCCGGGGACGACGTGCTCCACCTGACGTCGTCCAAGGCCAAGGGCGGCACGGGCAACGACAAGATCACCGCCATCAAGTCGACCGTCAACGCCGGCTCGGGCAACGACGACATCGTGCAGAACGGCGGGACGGTCAAGGGCGGCTGGGGCGCCGACACGATCGAGGTCGTCAACTACGGCACCGCGCGCGGCGGACCGGGCAAGGACGTGCTCCGCACCAGCCAGGACCCCGCGCCCGAGAAGGCGGGCCAGGGCATCCGGCTCTTCGGTGACGCGGGCCGGGACCGCATCGTCGTGTGGACCACCGCCAAGAAGAAGAACGGCGACCGGATCAACGGTGGCCCGGGCCGAGACACGATCGACCTGCGCACCCTCGACGGCGGCACCGTCGTCGACCTCGAGGCCGGCCGGGTCGTCCTCCGGCCGACGTCGCAGAGCCCGCGCTGGACGCGCGTGCCCGCACGTGACTTCGAGGCGGTCCAGGGCTCGCCGTTCAACGACCGGCTCTACGGCAGCAGCCGCGCCGACCACCTGCGCGGCAACGGCGGCCGCGACGTGCTGTACGGCCGTGGCGGCGCCGACACGCTGCACGGTGGCAAGGGCCGCGACGTCGCCTACGGCGGGGCCGGCAACGACACCTGCATCGCGGTGGAGGTCCGGCACTCCTGCTGAGTGCACCCCGGACCGCGTGCGCCCCGATGTGGGGGACGACCGGGCGGTGGCGCGTCGCGCCACCGCCCGGTTCGCACGTCGTAGGGTCCTGACATGGACCTGGAGTTCTCCGGCGACGTGTGGTTCTGGCGCGGGCCCGCGCCCCATCACTTCGTCTGGGTGCCCGAGGACGACGCCGCCCAGCTCGACGACGTCGCGGCGGCGGTCACCTACGGCTGGGGCATGATCCCGGTGACCGTCCGGCTCGGCGGCTCGACCTGGACGACGTCGCTCTGGCCCAAGGACGGCGGCTACATCGTGCCGCTCAAGGCGGCCGTACGCCGCAAGGAGAACGTCGGCATCGGCGATCGGGTGGCCATCGGGCTGGTCATCGACGTGTGACCCGCTTGCGGATCATCGGGTACGTCGCACCACGCGTTCGACCCGGTCGCGGCCCACGACGACGGCACCCAGGTCGGCGCCCACCTCCGTCGGTGCGCCCGCGCCGGTGACCGTGTAGCCCTCGGTCTCGACGTCGGCACCCACCAGCCGACGGGCGCGGTCCGGAAGCCGGCGCTGGTCTAGCGCGGCAGCCCCAGGATCCGTTCGCCCGCGACGTTGCGCAGGATCTGCGTCGTACCGCCGGCGATCGACAGACAGCGGGTGTTGAGCAGCTCCCAGACGTCGGCCCGCACCTCGTCGGAGTCGTCGACCAGCACGGCGTCGCCGTGCAGGGAGACGACGAGCTCGGCGCCGTCCTGCCGGTTGCGGACGCCGAGCAGCTTGGCGACGCTCGACTCCGCGCCGGGGCCCTGTCCGGCGAGCGAGCGCAGCGTGGCTCGCACCCCCAGCAGCGAGCAGACGGTTGCGAGCGCGACCGAGTGCCCGACCGCGACCCGCTGGGCGGCGGTGACGCCGGTCGCCGCCAGCTCGATCGCGCGCTCGGTGCTCTTCGAGAGCCGGGCGCTCGCCATCGCCACCCGCTCGTTGGCGAGCGTGGTGCGGGCCAGTCGCCAGCCGTCGTCCACGGCGCCGACCACCATCGAGTCGGGCACGAACACGTCGTCGAGGAACACCTCGTTGAACAGGGCCTCCCCCGTGATCTCCCGCAGCGGCCGGACGTCGACGCCCTCGCTGTTGCGCATGTCGACGAGGAAGTAGGTGATGCCCTTGTGCTTGGGGGCGTCGGGGTTCGTGCGCGCCAGGCAGATGCCCCAGTCGGCGCGCTCGGCCACGGAGTTCCAGACCTTCTGCCCCGACAGCCGCCAGCCGCCCTCGACCCTCGTCGCCCGGGTCCGCAGCGACGCCAGGTCCGACCCGGCGCCCGGCTCGGAGAAGAGCTGGCACCAGGTCAGCTCGCCGAGCAGCGACGGGCGCACGAACCGTTCGCGCTGCTCCTCGGTGCCGTGCTCCAGGATCGTCGGCACCGCCCACCCGGCGATCACGATGTCCGGCCGGGTCAGCCCGGCGGCGGCGAGCTCCTGGTCGATGACGATCTGGGTGACCGCGTCGGCGCCCAGGCCGTACGGCGCGGGCCAGTGGGGTGTCAGGAAGCCGGTCTCGACCAGCGCCGCGCGCCGTTCGCTCTCGGGCCGCTCCGCGATCTGCGCGACCGTCGCGCGGATGTCCGCGCGGATCGGCTCGTCGCGGCCGTCGAGGTCGAGCCGCACCCGGCGGCGTACGCCGTCGACGGCCGCCGCTGTCAGCCGCTCGGCGGCCGCGTCGCCCTCTCCCACCAGGGCGCGCAGGGTCAGCGCGCGGCGCAGGTAGAGGTGCGCGTCGTGCTCGAAGGTGAAGCCGATCCCGCCGAGCACCTGGATGCACGACTTGGCGACCTCGACCGCCCCGTCGAACGCGATCACGGCGGCCACCTCGGCGGCGAACGCCCACTGCTCGTCGTCTCCGGACGCGACCGCCGCGACGTCCCATGCCGCCGCGGTCACCGCCTCCGCGGTCTCGAGCATCTCGGCGCAGAGGTGCTTGATCGCCTGGAAGGACCCGATCTTCTGGCCGAACTGCTCGCGCACCTGCGCGTACTCCACCGCCGTCGCCAGGCACCAGCGCGCGATGCCCGCGGCCTCGGCCGCGGCGAGCGTGACGGCCGTCCGGCGTACCCGATCGGTCGTGACATCGACCGCGGCGCCGGCGGCGGCGTCGAGGACGCGCAGCCGCCCGAAGCGCCGGGTCAGGTCGAGGCCGGTCTCCGGCGCGATCTCCACGGCCGAGCGCGGCAGCAGCCGCCAGCCGCCGACGTCGGCGAGCACGTGGGTCGCCGAGGGTGCGTCCCAGACCAGGTCGCCGAGCGCAAGACCGACCACGGAGTTCTCGGGCAGCTCGCCCAGCACCGCGGCGGCGACGCTCGGGCCGAGCAGCGGCCCGGGGACCAGCTCGTGGGCGCACGCCTCCAGCGCCACCGCGACGTCGAGCGGCGAGCCCCCGCCCCCGCCGACGTCCTCGGGCAGCCCGATGGTCGCCACGCCCATCTCCTGGAGCGCCGCCCACGCCGGCGCGAAGGTGGCCTCGGCATCGCCCTCGGCTGCGCGCGCGAGGTCGCGGCCCCGCAGGTCGGCCGCCCACTTGCGCAGGCTGGACGCGAGCTCGACGTGCTCGTCGGAGATCCCGATCGACATCTACCCCTCCGGGATCGGTGGTTTCGAGGCTCGCTTCGCTCGCACCTCAACCACCGAGGAACTAGAACGTGTTCCAATCCTACTAGAGTCGGCGCCGTGAGCACCGACTGGATCGACCACGCGCTCGACGCGAAGGGCTTCATGCCCGAGGACGAGGGGCTGCTGCTGCACCGGTACGCCCGGGAGCGGCTACCCCACGGGCCGGCGCTCGAGGTGGGCACGTACTGCGGCAAGTCGGCGATCTACCTCGGGGCGGCGGCACGCGAGATCGGTGGGACGGTCTTCACGGTCGACCATCACCGCGGGTCGGAGGAGAACCAGGCCGGCTGGGAGCACCACGACGCGACGCTGGTCGACGACGAGTTCGGGCTGATGGACACGCTGCCGGTCTTCCGCAGAACGATCGCCCGCGCCGGCCTGGAGGACCAGGTCGTGGCGGTGATCGGCCGGAGCACGACCGTGAGCGCGCACTGGCGCACGCCCCTGTCGCTGCTGTTCATCGACGGCGGGCATGCCGAGGTGCACGCGCAGAACGACTACTCCGGCTGGGCGCCCTGGATCATGCGGGACGGACTGCTGGTCATCCACGACGTGTTCCCCGACCCCGCGGACGGCGGGCAGCCGCCGTACCACGTCTACCTGCGCGCGCTCGAGAGCGGCGCCTTCGCCGACGTGGAGACGCTCGGCTCGATGCGGGTGCTACGACGTGTGTCGGGGGACGCTGGAGACCGCGTCGGCTGAGGGGCAGCCGCACTCGAGCGCCAGCTCGGCGAAGTGCGCCAGCGAGGTGCCCCGCATGATCCCCGAGCCGGGCGTGCTGTGCCCGCTGGACTCGCCGAGCGCGTCGACCGCGAGGATCATCGCCGCCGCGGTGTACGTCGTGTGCTCGACCGGCCAGTGCACGTTACGCGGCTCCCCCGCCGCGGCCTCGTCGGCGGCGTCGCCGTAGACCCAGCCGGTCCAGTAGCGGCCGTCGTCCTCGCGCAGGTGCTGCATGTCGCGCAGCAGGGTCAGGGCGCGGCGGTGGTCGCCGAGGAGGTCCAGCGCCATCGCGAGCTCGCAGGTCTCCGCGCCGGTCACCCACGGGTTGGTGTCGACGCAGCGGATCCCGAGGCCGGGCACGACGAAGTCGTCCCAGCGGCTGTCGAGCAGCTCGAAGGCGGCCCGGCCGCGGACCGCGCCGCCGAGCACCGGGTAGTACCAGTCCATGGAGTAGGTCGACTTGTCCTCGAACAGGTCGCGGTGCGCGCGCACGGCGTGGCCGAGCCGGCCGCCGGCCAGCTCCCACTCGGGCTGGGGGTCGTCGAGCAGGTCGGCGAGGGCGACCCCGGCGCGCAGCGAGTGGTAGATGCTCGAGTTGCCGGTGAGCAGGCAGAAGTCCTCGGTCGGCGTCCAGTTGATGCCGCCCCACGCGACCTGCTGCGAGACCACCCAGTCGAGCGCGGCCCGCACGATCGGCCAGTAGCGGCGCACGAACCCGCTGTCCCGGCGTACCAGCCAGTGGTGCCAGACGCCGACCGCGAGGTACGCCGTCATGTTCACGTCGCCGCGCTCGTCCTCGGGCACGCCGTTCACGATCTTCATCGGGAACGACCCGTCCGGGCGCTGGAGCGCCGGCATCCAGGCGTAGGCGCGCTCCGCGGCCTCGACCTCGCCCCCGACGAGCATCGCCATCGCGGCCTCGACGTGGTTCCACATGTCGACGTGCTCGCCGACCGTCCACGGCACCGCGCCCCAGGGCTCCTGCATCGCCACGATCGACGCCGCGGTCGCCGCGACCTGCTCGGCCGAGACGACGCCCTCGACGTACGGGAGCCGGGCGAGGGGCTCGCTCATGCGGGCTCCGGCTTGCGGAAGTACAGCACCATGCTCTTGCCGATGAGCGGGTCGAGCACCTTGCCGGCCACCCGGAGGGTCCTGGGCTGCTTCATGATCTCCCAGACCAGCAGCTTGTGGTACGCCTTCGCGAGCGGGTGGTCGTCGTTCTCGACGCCGACGGCGCACTTGATCCACCAGTACGGCGCGTGCAGGCCGTGGGCGTAGTCCTTGCCCTCGAAGATCATCGCGTCGCCGGGCGTGCCGTCGTTGAAACGCCCGGCCTTGGTGACCTTGTCGATCAGCTCGTGGTCGGTGTAGATCCGGATGTGGCCGCCCTGGGCGTTGTGGTAGTCGTCGGAGAGCTTCCAGTTGATGACCTCGGGCAGCCAGCGCGGCACCGAGATGGCCAGGGTGCCGCCGGGGCGCAGGACCCGCACCAGCTCCTTGATCGCGTCGACGTCGGCGTGGATGTGCTCGAGCACCTCGGCGGCGACGATCCGGTCGAACTCGCCGTCGGCGAAGGGCAGCTCGAGGGCGTCGCCCTGCTTGATGTCCGCGCTCGCCCCCTCCGGGACCTCGCCCTGCTCCTTCATCGCCCCGAAGATGTCCAGCACGCCGGCCAGCTCGTCGGCGTCCATGTCGAAGGCGACCACGTCGGCGCCGCGCCGGTACATCTCGAAGGCGTGCCGGCCGCCGCCGGCGCCCATGTCGAGCACCCGCTCGCCCGGGCGCAGCCCGAGCCGGTCGAAGTCAACGGTGAGCACTGGTGTCCTTCCGGTAGTCCTCGATCACGTCCTCGTACGCCGCGGCGACCTGCTGGGCGACCGCGCGCCAGCTGAACATCTCCTCGACGCGGCGGCGGCCGGCGGCGCCGTACCGCTCCCGGCGCTCGGGGTCGTCGAGCAGCGCGCCGATGGCCTTCTCGAGCTCGCCCACGTCGCCCGGGGTGACCAGGTCGGCGCAGACCCCGTCGGGGCCGACCACCTCGGGGATCGCGCCCGCGTCGGAGACCACCAGCGGGGTGCCGCACGCCATCAGCTCCGCGGTCGGCAGCGAGAAGCCCTCGTAGAGCGACGGCACGCAGGCCACCTCGGCCGAGCCCATCAGCTCGACGAGCTCGGCGTCGCTGACGCCGTGGACGAAGCGCACCGAGTCGCCGATCGAGAGCTTCTCGATCAGGCGCTCGGTGCGGCCGCCCGCCTTGGGCTTGGTGACCAGGAACAGCTCGACGTCGCGCTCGGTGCGCAGCTTCGCGAACGCCTCCAGCAGCGTGGCGATCCCCTTCATCGGCGCGTCGGCGCTGGCCATCGCCATCAGCCGGCCGGGCACGCGGGGCTTGGTCGGCGGCACGAAGACGTCGTCGACGCCGAGCAGGATCACCTGCATCCGGGCCGGGTCGACGCCGAAGTCGCGGGCGATGTCGCGCCGCGACGTCTCCGACGGGGTCAGGATCCTGCGGGCCCGCCGGGCCACCCGGGACTGCATCTTCACGAAGCCGTACCAGCGGGTGAGCGTGAGCTTGCGCCAGGGGTTGCGGGTCGCCCGGATATCGATGCGCCGGTCGTAGCTGATCGGGTGGTGCAGCGTGGTGATCAGCGGCAGTCCGAGCTTCTCGATCTCGAGCATGCCGTAGCCGAGCACCTGGTTGTCGTGGACGATGTCGAAGTCGTCGACCCGGTCCTTCAGGGCGCGTACGGCGCGGAGGCTGAACGTCTTCGGCTCGGGGAAGCCGGCCGCACACATGGTGAGGAACTCCTCGACGTCGATCCGGTCGCGGAACTCCTGGCGCTTCGGCACCCGGAACGGGTCGGGCTCGCGGTAGAGGTCGAGGCTCGGCAGCTTCGTGAGCTTCACGCCGGGGTCGAGCTCGGGGTAGGGCTGCCCGGAGAACACCTCGACGGTGTGGCCGAGGTTGGTCAGCTCGCGGCTGAGGTGCCGGATGTAGATGCCCTGGCCACCGCAGTGCGGCTTGCTCCGATAGGACAGCAATGCGACTCGCATCCGCACCCTCTCTCCCTGGGACTCCGTGGGTCTTCCGTGGGTATTCCGTGGGCTCCGCGTGGGCCGGATGCGATGACACCGGGCCAACCAAAGTGGAACGTGTTCCTATTTTAGACCATGGATTGTTAGCCTAGTCGCGACATCACGGAGTCGGTCCCGGCGGGACGCTGCCGGAGAACGGCCGGGAGCGTCACTAGACTCGGTGGATCACGTAGTTCCGTCACCGACGAGTGGTGGCGACCATGACAACACCTACGGGGGTCCCGTGTGAGCACCGCCAACTCGCTGGCTGTGGAAGATCTCGGCTCGGCCGCGCAGCGTGACCGGCGCAAGCGCATCCTCGACGCCACGATCCAGCTCGCGTCCCAGGGCGGCTTCGACGCCGTCCAGATGCGCGCGGTCGCCGAACGGGCTGACGTGGCCCTGGGCACGCTCTACCGCTACTTCCCCTCCAAGATCCACCTGTTGGTCTCGGCCCTGCAACGCGAGTTCGAGCGCACCGAGACCGCGATGCGCGAGCGGCCGGTCGAGGGCGACACCGCCGCCGAGCGGGTGATCACCGCGCTCAAGCGCACCACCCGCGGCATGCAGAGCGACCCGCAGCTCACCGAGGCGCTGACCCGCGCGTTCATGTTCGCCGACGCCTCGGTGGCCACCGAGATCCACCAGGTCGGCATGCTGCTGACCTCGATGCTGACCCGGGCGATGTACCCCGAGGGCCACGACGAGCTCACCGAGGAGGACGTCGCGATCGCGAGGGTGATCGGCGACGTGTGGCTCTCCGCGCTCGTCGGCTGGGTCACCGGCCGCACGTCGGCCGCCGAGACCGGTCAGCAGATCGAGGTCGCGGTCAGGCTGCTGCTGCGCGACTGACCTCCCCGGCCCCAGGGCCTCGTGGGCTCAGGGCGAAGGTGACGCCGAGGCCGATCCGGAGGGCGACGGCGACGCGGAGGGTGACGGCGACGGCGTCGTGCCCGGGGTCACCGCGAGCCTGGTCTGCGCGAACGCGTGGGTCGGCGTCGCCGGCAGGCGTACGACGTACCTGGTCAGTCGCGCCGGCGTCGGCACGTCGAATCGGGCGGTGCCGGCCGCGTCGAGCACGCCGCGCGCCTGCTGCACGAGCAGTCCGTCGCGTCGGACCAGGAGCACGACGGAGTCGCCGGCGCGGCCACCGGTCGCGCTGACGCTCAGGCTGGTGACGGCGCCCTGGGTCTGGGCCGAGGCGACCAGCGTCGGCTGCAGGACGAGGCGCCAGGCCGGGCTGGCCACGCCGCCCGCGCGCAGTCGCACCGACGTCGACTGCTGCAGCGGGCCGGTGGCCATCGAGACCGACCCGTCGGCCGCGGTGCGCGCGACCGAGATCCGGTGCCAGCCGCTGCTCCCACGCGCCTGGAGCACCACCGAGACGCTGGCCACGGGGGTGCCGTCGGCGGCCCGCACCTGACCGGCGACCACCGCCGTGCCGCCGGGGGCGACCCGCTGGCCCGCGCCCGCGGAGACGATGCTGACCGAGGCGGGCGGCGCGACGGGCGGGACCGTCGGCGTAGGCTGACTGGGCTGGGCGGTCGGGGTCGTCGTCGGGCTCGGCGACGTCGTCGGCGCCCCGGTCGGGCTGGTGGGGACCGGGTCGGTCGGGTCGGTCGTGGGCGACGCCGGGTCCGTCGCCGAGGGCGACGCCGAGTCGGTCGGGGTCGCGGACCCGCTGGGGTCGGCCGACGGCGACGCGCTGTCGGCCGCGGTCGTGGGCGACGCCGACTCGGACGACGACGGCGACGGCCCGGTCGACGGATCAGCGGAGGCCGACGTCGTGGGCGACGCCGGCGACGGTGCCGCCGAGGCGTCCGGCGGGGTCGGCTCCGGCGTGGTGCGGGCCTCCTGGGCGGTCGCCTGACGCTGCGAGTCGGACGGCGGGACGCCGATCGGCGCCAGCACCGAGTGGAAGGCCCGCTGCACGGGATCCGGCAGGCTGCTGGAGTACGCCGCGGCAACCCCCGCACTGGCCACCGCGAAGACGACGGCCAACGTCGAGCCGGCGCCGAGGCGCCGGATCGCGGCCCGACGCGCCCCACCCGGCGCCGGCGTCGGCGCCGCGTCGGTGGCCCGGGCGGCGCGGAACATCGCGACGTACCGCTCCTCCTCGGACAGCTCGGACGGCGTACCGGGGGCGCGGAGTGCACGCTCCAGCGACGCCTCGTCGTGCTCGTCGCCGTTCATGACTCCTCGCCTCCTTCCGGTCGGGGCCCGGCGGTCCGGGACAGTGTCTTCAGTGCTCGGTGGACGCCCACGCGTACGGCGCCCGGTCTCTTGTCCAGCAGGCTCGCGACATGGGCGACGTCGAGTCCGGCCACCACCCGGAGCATCACCATCTCGGCCTGCGCGGGTGGCAGCGTGGCGACCAGGCGGAGCGCGGCGGCCGTGGCCTGGTTCTCCGCGGCGTCGTCCTCGGCGCTGGGGGCCGTCGTCTCCCGGGCGGCGGCCTCGGCCGGGTCGGCCACCGGCACCACGCTCAGGCCCCGGGAACGGGCCCGGCCCTGGTCGATGGCCCGGTGCCGGGCGATCGTGAACAGCCAGGCGCGGAAGTCGGCCAGTCCGCCCTCGAACGCCGCCAGCCCCTTGACCACGTGCATCCAGGTCTCCGCGGCGAGGTCCTCGGCGCCCTCGTCGCCGCGCACCCGCAGGTAGCGGAGGAGCCGCGGATGCAGGTCGCGCCACAGGGTCGCGAACCCGGCCTCGTCCCCCGCTCGGGCCGCGACCAGCGCGAGCTCCAGCTCGGTCATCGGCTCGTCGTGGTCACGGAAGTCGTCGAGCTCGACCACCGGCGCACGCACGTCGGCCCGGGACGGTGACGTCCCGGGTCGACGTGGCAGGCGCCGATCGTTGGTCGCGTCCAGCTCAGCTCCTAAGGGTGTCACCGGGAGGCCTCATCGGATCGGCCCCGCTCTCATGGGAGCCGCGCTGACTCCGCTGCGCGAGGCAGGGCCCGTCCCGGCGTACGACCGACGGTAGTCGGTGCCCGGTGCCCGGACGTGGACCTCGACGGCGCGGCTGCGCCCGCCGGGGAGGCCGGCCACCGGGGCGACCCGCAACCGGTAGCGGGTCGTGCTCTCCGGGGTGACCGTGAAGGTGACCGTGCCGTCGGCGGTGCTGGTGCCGGTGCTCACGACCGTCCACGGCGTCTTGGGCTGGAGGGTCCGCGCGGCCAGCGCGACGGTGGCACCCGCGACCGGGCTCTCGCCGTGGACGACGGTCCCCGCGACCAGCGTGCTCTCCCCCCGCTCGATCTCCGGAGGCTCGACGACGATCGTCACCGTCGGCCGGACGTCGACCTCGACGATCGCGCTGGTCGTGGGGCGGAAGGTCGCGGAGCCGGCGTACGCGAGCCGGTAGGTCGTACGCACCTTCGGCCACACCCGGAAGGCGACCCGGCCCTGGCGTCCGGTGCGGTGGCCGGTGCGGAACTGCCAGCTCCGCTGCGTCGCGGTGCGCGACAGCAGCACCACGGACTTGCCCGCGAGCACGGTCTCGCCCGCGCGGAGCGTGCCGCGGAGCACGCTGCGACCGCCGGCCGGCACCACCCCGCGGACCGCACGGGCCGAGAGCGTGGTCGGCAGCCGCCGCGCCGGCTTCTGCGCGGTGTGCACCCGCAGGGTCGCGACGCCGCTGACCCGCGGCTGGGCGTCGTCCGCCCCGGCGTAGCTCCACCGGTAGCGGGTGGTCACCTCGGGACGCACGTCCAGGCGCAGGTTGCCCCGGACGCCCGCGACCGCGGCACCGATCGGGGTGAAGACCTGCTCCCCCTTCGCCCGCGCCTCGAGCGCGACCTCGCGCCCCTCGGCGGGCAGGCCCGCGACCCGGAGGTTGCCCACGACGGTGCCGGTCCTGCCCACCGTGATCGAGGGCAGCACCGTGCGGATCGAGATCGAGGTGGCGGCCGGCGCCGCGACCGATGCGGTTGTCGACGCCCCCGCCGACGCACCGGACGCGACACCGACAGCCCCGAGCCCGACGAGCGAGGTCGCGACCAGCGCCATGGCGACGAGCGCATGCCTCAGCCCGCGGGAGACGGTGGCGGCGGACGAGGACGACGAGGCACGGGTGCGGGCCATGGGTGCCATGGTGCTGCCTCCTCGGGTGGTCTCGTCCAGCGCGTCTCACCACCCAAAGCGTCGGCGACCCCGATTCCGTTACACCCGCAGCACCGCCGCGGTGGTTGAGGTGCGAAGGCGCGCTGGCGCCTGAGACGCTTCGAAACCATCGAGCCGGGTCATCTGGGGTGGGCTGGTGTTCGTTGGGGCCGGGAGGGGAGGTACGTCGTCCCGGTGGAACACCACCGCCCGGTGAGCGTCCGTGGATAGTCCGTCACGAATGGCTGGCCGATCACGCGGAAACGACAGCCGAAACGTGACGGACTATCCAAACCACGAGCCCGACCGCGAGCCGGCAGCCGCGCTGCGCCCGAAATGAGAACCGGCGGGGAGCCGAAGCCCTCCCGCCACTACCAAGGTATAGCCGACCGGGGGTCTTGCGGCAAGGCCCCCGGTGTGCCGCACAATCTCCGCTCCGGCCGCTCGCACCCCACGGGAGCTGACACCACGTGACCCCTCTGACGAGCAGCGCGTTCGCGCTGCCCGAACATCTCGCAGTCAAGGCCGACCCGGCCCTGATCGCCGACGACGAGCGGCACTTCGCCGCCATCGCGGAGAGCCTCGAGCACTCCATCGCGGACCTCGACGAACGGCTCGACACCACCCGGAAGGCACCCGGACGCGCCTACCAGGAGGCGCTCGACCGCGACCAGGAGGTGCACCGCCTGACCGCCCGGCTGCGTACCCTGCGTCGCTTCAGCCTGGACCTCTGCCTGGGCCGCCTCGTCACCTCCGGCAAGCCCGACGGCACCGGCGGCGAGGCGGTCTACGTCGGACGCCTGGGCCTCACCGACCGCTCCGGTCGGCGGCTCCTCGTCGACTGGCGCTCCCCCGCGGCGGAGCCGTTCTTCGCGGCCACCCACGCCGAGCCGATGGGCCTGGCCAGCCGGCGCCGCTACCGCTGGACCGGCGGACGGGTCACCGACTACTGGGACGAGGTCTTCACCGCCGAGGCGCTGGAGGACGCGCGGCGCGGCAAGGTCGCGCTCGACGACGACTCCGCGTTCATCGCGAGCCTCGGCAGCAGCCGGTCGCCGCGGATGCGCGACGTGCTGAGCACGATCCAGGCCGACCAGGACGCGATCATCCGCGCCAGCTCGCACGGCGCGCTGGTCGTCGACGGTGGACCGGGCACCGGCAAGACGGTCGTCGCGCTGCACCGCGCGGCGTACCTGCTGTACGCCGACCCGCGCCTGGGCGGGCGCCGCGGCGGTGTGCTCTTCGTCGGTCCGCACCGGCCCTACCTGGCGTACGTCGCCGACGTGCTGCCGAGCCTCGGCGAGGAGGGTGTGCAGACCTGCACGGTGCGCGACCTTGTGCCCGAGGGCGGGTCCGCACCCGACGAGGCCGATCCGGAGGTCGCCCGGCTGAAGTCGACGGCCGACATCGTGCACGCGATCGAGCCCGCGGTCCGGCTCTACGAGGAGGCGCCAACCGAAGGCATGGAGGTCGAGACGCCCTGGGTGGACCTGTGGCTCAGCGCCGACGACTGGGCCGAGGCGTTCGCCGCGGTCGACCCCGGCACCCCGCACAACGAGGCCCGCGACGACATCTGGGAGGCGCTCGTCGCCATCCTGCTCGACAAGGTCGACTCCGATGCCGACATCCCGGAGGACCAGCTCCGGCGCGCGCTGCTGCGCAACGGGGCGCTGGTCGACGCCTTCGATCGGGCCTGGACCCTGGTCGACCCCTACGACCTGGTCGGCGACCTGTGGTCGGTGCCGGCGTACCTGCGTCGCTGCGCGCCGTGGCTGAGCGCCGAGGAGGTCCGGCTCCTGCAGCGCACCGACCCCCATGCCTGGACCCGGTCGGACCTGCCGCTGCTCGACGCCGCCCGGCTGCGCCTCGGCGACCCCGAGGCGTCACGGCGCCGCCGCCGGCGCGAGGCCGCGCTCGCCGCCCAGGCCGAGGAGATGTCGCACGTCGTCGACCACCTGATCGCCGACGACGACTCCGAGATGAAGGTGATGTCGATGCTGCGCGTCGAGGACCTCCAGGGCGCTCTCGTCGACGAGAGCGTCGCGCCGGTCGCCGACCCGGACCTGCTGGCGGGTCCGTTCGCGCACGTCGTGGTGGACGAGGCGCAGGAGTTGACCGACGCCGAGTGGCAGATGCTGCTGCTTCGCTGCCCGTCGCGCAGCCTCACCATCGTCGGCGACCGCGCCCAGGCGCGGCACGGGTTCGCGGAGTCGTGGCAGCAGCGGCTCGAGCGCATCGGCGTCGGTCAGGTCCGGCACGCATCGCTGACGATCAACTACCGCACGCCCGAGGAGGTGATGGCCGAGGCGGAGCCGGTCATCCGGGTCGCCATCCCCGACGCGAACGTGCCGACGTCGATCCGCAGCAACGGCCGACCCGTCGTCCACGGGTCGGCCGCCGACCTGGACTCGATCGTCGCGTCCTGGGCGGCGGAGCACCCCGACGGCACCGGCTGCGTGATCGGCGCCCCGTCGTTCCAGGCGGCTTACGCCGGCACCGACCGGGTGCGCTCGTTGACCCCCGAGCTGGCGAAGGGCCTGGAGTTCGACCTCGTCGTGCTCGTCGACCCCGACTCCTTCGGCACGGGCATCGAGGGCGCCGTCGACCGCTACGTCGCGATGACCCGGGCGACCCAGCAGCTGGTGGTGCTGACCAGCGACTGACGGCGGGTCGGCGGGTCGGCGGTGAGCAGGCAACCAGCTGCGACGTGGGAGAGGTTGCTGGCTCACCGCCAGCGGAGCTCACCCGCACCCGGCGGTGAGCAGGCAACCGACTGTCGCGGCGAAAGGGTTGCTGGCTCACCGCCCCACGGTCCCGACGGCTCCGGACCCCGGCCGGCTACCCAACGTACGCCCCCGTGGTGCCACCCAGGTCCATGGCGGGGAGGCCGAGCTTGCGGTGGTCCCACGACCGCACCCGGTCGGGGTCGAGGCGGATCGCGGCGCGGTTGTGGGCCATGAACTCCACGAACGGCCGCATCTCCTCGGAGTAGGGGCCGTGGTAGCGCTCGAAGATGTTGACGCAGACCTCCCAGACGACGGCCTCGTCCTCGATCACCACGCCGCGCCCCTCGATCGCGACGCCGCGGAGCTGGTCGTAGGTGTGCCCGGCCTCGACGAGGAACGAGCAGCGCGGGTCGCGGCGCAGGTTGAGCGTCTTCTGCGCCTTCCGCTTGGTCTCGAACCAGATGTGGTCGTCCATCACGGCGTACCACATGCCGACCAGGTGGATCTGCCCCTGCGGGCCGAAGGTGCCCAGGGTCGAGGACCGCTGCTGGTGCAGGAACTCGACCTGCTCGTCGTGGCTCATCACGACCTGGGCGCGCTGGTTGGCCATGTGGTCAGCCACCGAAGGCGTGGGTCGCCGTGACGCCGCCGTCGATGGAGATCTCGGCACCGTTGACGTACGCCGACTCGTCGCTCGCGAGGTAGACGTAGAGCGGTGCGATGTCCTCGGGGTACCCGACCCGGCGCAGCGGCACCTTCGAGGCACCGAACTCCATCGCGACGTCGCCCCCGTGCACGCGGGTCATCGGCGTGTCGATCATGCCGGGGTGCACGGAGTTGACCCGGACCCCCTTCGGGCCGAGCTCCATCGCGGCGCACTTGGTCATGCCCCGGATCGCCCACTTGGTCGCGGCGTACGCCGTGCAGCCGGCCATGCCGGCCAGGCCCTCGACCGAGGAGGCGTTGATGATCGAGCCGCGGCCCTCGCGGCACATCACCCGGCTGACCGTCTGCATGCCGAGGAAGCAGCCCAGCTGGTTGACCCGCCAGAGCAGCTCGACCTCCTCGGCGGGCATCCGCTCGATGTCGCCGAAGCGCAGGATGCCGGCGTTGTTGGCGAGCACGCTGACCGGGCCGAAGCGCACGCCGATGTCGTCGACGACCCGCTCCCACGACGCCTGGTCGCTGACGTCGTGTTCGGCGAAGTGGGCCAGCTCGCCCAGCTCGTCGGCCAGCGCCTGCCCGGCCTCCTTGGCGACGTCGGCGATGACGACCTCGGCGCCCTCGGCCACGAACGCCCGCGCGATCGCGGCGCCCTGGCCCTGCGCGCCGCCGGTGACGATCGCGACCTTGCCCTCCAAGCGCGCCATCAGACGGTCAGCTTCATGATCGAGTCGGCCGCGAAGCCGACGGAGGGGTCCCGGTCGCTGAAGTAGCCGCCCAGCTGCTTGTCGAGGTCGTCGGCGGTCCAGAGCGAGCCGGACTTGTCGAAGCGCTCCTCGACCACCGGCGCACCGACCAGCGCGACCATGCCGCCGTACACGACGAAGACCTGCCCGGTGATCCGGGCGGCCGCGTCGGAGGCGAGGTAGGCGACCAGCGGGGCGACGTGCTCGGGCGAGTAGGGGTCGACCTCCTCGCCCGAGGTGTCCGCACCGAAGACGTCGGCGGTCATCGCGGTGCGGGCCCGGGGGCAGATCGCGTTCGCGCGTACGCCGGAGCTCGCCATCGCCCGCGCCGTGGAGACCGTCAGCGCGGCGATGCCGGCCTTCGCCGCGCCGTAGTTGGCCTGGCCGGGAGGCCCCGAGAGGAACGCCTCGGACGCGGTGTTCACGATGCTGGCGCCGACCGGACCACCGGTCTGCTTCGCCAGCGCCCGCCAGTGGGCGGCCGCGTTGCGCGAGAGCAGGAAGTGGCCGCGCAGGTGGATGTGGATCACCTGGTCCCACTCCTCGTCGCTCATGTTGAAGAGCATCCGGTCGCGGGTGACGCCGGCGTTGTTGACCACCACGTCGAGCCGTCCGAAGCCCTCGACGGCCGCCGCGAGCAGCGCGTCGGCGGTGGCCCGCTCCCCCACGTCGCCGGCGACAATGCTGGCCGCGCCGCCGCGGGAGCGGATCTCCTCCGCCGTACCGTCCGCGCCGCCGGGTAGGTCGTTGAGCACGACCCGGGCCCCGGCGTCGGCGAGGGCGAGCGCCTCCGCGCGACCGAGACCGGCCCCGGCGCCGGTGACGATCGCGACCCGACCGTCGAGAGATGCTTCGGACACGTGCTCACTCCTCCAGCGAGATCGCCGCGCGCGGGCAGGCTGCCGCGGCGCGCTTGACCGCTTCGATGTTCTCGGGTGTGGTCTCCTCGGTCTTGAGCTGGAGATAGTCGTCGTCGTCCAGCTCGAAGACATCGGGCGCCATCGCCTCGCACAGCCCGTTGGACTCGCAGAGGTCGAAGTCGACCTTGATCTTCATGGGTTCAGCCCCCTTCACTCGAATGGCCCGGGAACACGTGCGCGCTCGGGTCGAGCACGACGGCCGCGTTGTTGATCGCCGTCGCCGCCTCGCCGAAGCCGACGGCGATCAGGCGCACCTTGCCGGGGTACTCGGTGATGTCTCCGGCGGCGAAGACCCGCGACAGGTTGGTGCGCATCGAGGAGTCGACGACCACGTGCCGCTTCTTGACCTCGATGCCCCACTGCTGGATCGGCCCGAGGTCGGCGACGAAGCCGAGCGCGGCGACGATCGCCTGCGCCGGGCGGGTGGTGGTCTCGCCCTCGACGAGGATGTCGACGGACTCGACGGTGCCGTTGCCGCGGATCGCGGACACCTCGGCCTTGGTGACGATCTCGACCCGGGATGCCCGCACCGCCTCGACCGTGCGCGCGTGGGCCCGGAACGCGTCGCGCCGGTGCACGAGCGTCACGGACTGCGCGACCGGCTCCAGGTGCAGCGCCCAGTCGAACGCGCTGTCGCCGCCGCCGACGATGACCACGTCCTTCCCGGCGTACGGCTGGAAGCTCGGCACGAAGAACTCCAGGCCCCGGCCCAGCCACCCCTCACCGGCCGGCAGCGGCCGGGGGCTGAACTTGCCGATGCCGGCGGTGATCAGCACCGCCTTGGCCCGCACCTGGGTGCCGTCGTCGAGGCCGACGGTGACGCCGTCCTCGTCCTCGACGAGCGTCGAGGCGGTGCGCTCGAGCAGGTAGCGCGGCTCCGCGGTGCCGGCCTGCTCGACCAGGCCCTCGACCAGCTCGCGGCCCTTCACGGACGGGAAGCCCGCGACGTCGAGGATCTGCTTCTCGGGGTACATGGCGGTGATCTGACCGCCGAGCTCGGGCAGGGAGTCGACCACGGCGACACTCATGCCGCGGAAGCCTGCGTAGTAGGTGGCGAACAGGCCGGTCGGACCGGCACCGATCACGACGAGGTCGGACTCGACCGTGTTCACCGCTGACGAAGGATTGACTGATGACGAAGGCACGCCGCGATCCTTCTCCACTCGGGTGAACGACTCAACTATAACACGTTCTAATTTTTCCCGACTCTACTTGGTTTCGATGTCCGACACCAGCCAGCCGTGGCCGGTGCGCACCACGGTGACCAGCGCGCGGTACTGCGCGTACGCCGTGGCCGGCGCGCCGTCCTGGACCTTCTCGACGTACTGGTTGAGGAAGAGCAGCGCCTGCACCTGCCGCGGCGAGGCCTGCACGACGCCCTGGGCGACCGCCTTGACCTGCAGCTTGGTCCGCTGCTCGACGAACTGCTCCTTGATGCCGTCGGCGGTCGTGCGGTACTCCTCCGCGAAGGTGTCGGTCATCTGCTCGGTGGCCTTCTCGACCTGCGCGTCGTAGTCCTGGTAGGAGGTCGAGAGGATCTGCTCGGTCGCGCGCGCCGCGGCCTCGACCGCGGAGCGGTGGGTGAGCTCGCCGGTCACGACCGGCCGCGCGGCCGACACGGTCGGCTCGGGATCGCGGTTGAGATAGACGATCTCCCCGACGCCGATCGCCGCCAGCACCACCACGACGGCCACCAGGATCCACGTCGTACGCCGGCGGCCACCGCCCTCCGCGTCAGGGGTGGTTTCGAGGCTCGGCGCTGGCGCGCCTCGCACCTCAACCACCGGCTCCTCCGCCGGCGCGCCTCGCACCTCAACCACCGGGCCCTCGGTGGTTGAGGAAGGCGCGCTAGCGCCTGTCTCGAAACCACCCCCCGCGCCGCCGTCACCGCCGGAGGTTTCGAGGCTCGGCGCTGGCGCGCCTCGCACCTCAACCACCGGCTCTTCCGCCGGCGCGCCTCGCACCTCGTCCACCGGCTCCTCGGAGCGGCGGCCGGCGAGCTTGCGGGGACGCCCCACGGACGGGCGGGAGCCTCCTCGGCGGGGCGTGCTCATTGGACGAACTCGACGTTGTTGGTGAGCCAGTCGCCGTCCTCGAGCACCAGGTCGACCTTGAGCCGGAACTGCCGGGCCACCGGCTTGTTGTCGGTCGAGGCGTTGGCGACCGTGCCGGTGGTGGCCACGATGACCGAGGCGCTGTCGTGGTCGGTGTCGACGACGCCGGCCCAGAGCACCTTCCCGTCCATCACCGACTTCGCACGGGTCAGGATCTTGAGCACCTCCTGGGCGCTGGAGTCGTACTGCTCGGCGAACTCGCCGGTCGCACCCGCGGCCACGGCGTCGACGCTCTCCTGGGCCTTGCGGTAGTCGATGTTGACGAACGCCTCGACCTCCTGGCGCGCGGCGGCGAGCACGTCGCCGTACCGCTCCTGCTCCGCCTCGGCGTGCCGCCGGTCCGAGCGCTCCTGGGTCACCAGCACCGCACCGAAGACGCACGCGGCCGCGAGCACCACCGCGAGCGCGCCGAGCGCGACGTTGAGGCCGCGCCGCCCCGGCCGCCTCATCTGCTCACCACCGGTCCCACCAGGAGCCACTTCCATGCGTCCTCTCCCAGGATCGACAGGTTGCCCTGATCGAGGAATCGTACGGGCCGACCTCGCTTGTCGACGGCACCCTCGACGATGCCCGTGCCCGGGTCGTACGCCGTGCGGTAGAGCCGCCCTGGCGACGGGTTGCCGGGCGACCCGGGCGCGTAGTTGGAGCCGCGCATGGCGAACGGCGGACCGTCGGCGCACCGGGCCGGGAAGATCGGGCCGTCGGACAGGTCCGTGGGTGGCCGCCAGTCGCCACGCGGCCGGTAGCCGTTGGTGCACGGCGGCTGGCTGTAGTCGAGCTGCAGGTTGACGTGGCCGTAGCCGTCGCCGGGGGTGCCGGTGAAGCCGGTGGCGATCGTCCGCGGGTAGGTCACCAGCAGCTGCTCGAGCCCGTCGAGGTGGGAGACGACGACCTGGTTGACGCTGACCGCGCTGCCGAGCAGCACCGGGAGGGTCGGCCCGAGGTCGTCGAGCATGGCGTCGAGCTCGCGTGCCGTACCCGGCGTGCCGTCGAGCACGGTGCGCAGGTCGCCGTCGCTCGCGGCGAGGGTGTCGGTCAGGGAGCGCAGGTCGCGCGCGAGCGAGCGGATGTTCTCCCGCTGGCCCTGCTGGGTGTCGAGCACGCGCTCGCCCCGGTCGAGCAGCCGGATCGTCTCGTCGGTGTGCGCGGCCGCCTCGCGCACGAACTCGCTGCCGCTGTCGAGCAGCCGCTGCAGCGGCCGGCCGGTGTCGTCGAACATGGTGCCGAGCTCGCGGACCACCGTGCGCAGGCCCTCCTTGTCGACCGAGCCCACGAACTGGTCGAGCTCGACGAGCAGGTCGGCCTCGTCGACCGGCAGCGACTCGGCGGTGCCGGTGAGGGTGTCGCCGGACGCGGCGTACGGTCCGCGGTCGTCGGCCGGTTCGAAGTCGAGGTACTGCTCGCCGACCGCCGAGAGGTTGTGGACGTACATCGGGGCGTCCTTCGGCAGCTTCGTGTCGTCCTGGAGCGCGAGGTCGAGCGTGACACCCTCGGCGGTGGCGTCCATCCGGGTGACCTTGCCGATCTTCACCCCGCGGTAGGTGACCTCGCTGCCCTCGAAGAGGCCGCCCGAGGCGGGCAGCGTGGCGTGCACGGTCAGGCCGCGGCCCAGGAGCCGGTCGACCAGCCCGAGGTAGGAGCCGGCGATGTAGACGATGCCGACGGCGCTGAGCACCAGGAACGCGCCGATCCGGATCCGCAGACCGGTCATGACGGACCGCCGTAGAGGGCAGACGGGCTCGGCGGTGCCTGGCGCGGGGTGGCACCGCCGACCAGGCCGCCGACGAGGCCGTCGAGGAGGCCACCGAGCCCGTCGCCCGGGTCGGTGGGTGCCGGTGCGTCGCCGGAGCCGGTGCCTCCGGGCGGGCTCAGCAGGTCGAGGAGATCCTCCAGCAGCCCCGGTACGTCGGGTCCGGCGCCGCTCCCACTGGGCAGCGCGTTGACGACGGCGCAGACCGGGTTGGCGTCGTACTGCTTCTTCGTGCACTCCGCGAGGAGGTTCTTGAAGAGCCGCAGCTGGTCGAGAACGGCGAGGCAGGCGTCGCCGCGCAGGTCGCCGCTCTCGAGGCACTGCTGCACCTTCGGCAGCACCTCGCCGACGTCGGGCAGGACCGGCGGAAGACCTCCGCCCGGTCTGCCGTTGGGGATGACGTTCTCGAGGTTGATGTCGGCGCGGATCGAGGTGTTCGCGTAGTCGCCCCTGACGATGTCGCCGGCCTCCTTGGGGAAGGGGAAGCTCACCAGCAGGTTCAGGCCGGGGGCGAGCGAGTCGCCCGCCTCGTGCAGCCGCGCGAGCACCGGCTGCAGGTGGTCGAGCGAGGCGAGCAGGTCGTCCTTGCTGGCGCCGATCACGCGGGTGCCGACCCGGCCCAGCTCGTCGAGCGAGGAGAGCATCGAGATCAGCTCGTCGTGCTGGGCGGCGAGCACCTCGACCGCCGGTCCGGTGGCGTCGAGTGCGTCGGTGATCGTCTTCTTCTCCCGGTTCAAGGTGGCCGTCAGGTGCGCGATCGACTCCATCGCCCGGATGATGTCCTCCTTCTGGTCGTCGATCGCGCCGACCACGCTCTCGAGCGATCCGAGCAGGTGCCGCAGCCGGCCGGTGCGGCCGTCCATCACCTCGTTGAGCTCGTGGGTGATGGTGCCCAGCTGGGCGACGCCACCGCCGCTGAGCAGGAACGACAGCGCGCCGAGCACCTCCTCGACCTCCGGGTTGCGGCCGGTGGCGGCCAGCGGGATGGCGTCGCCGTCGGAGAGCCGCCCGGTCGGCCGCTGCCCGGCCGGGGCCTCGAGCGCGACGTACTTCTCTCCGAGCAGGCTGACCTGGCGGATGTCTGCGATCGCGTTGTCGGGCAGCTCGACGTCGTCCTTGACGCGCATCGTGATCCGGGCGTGCCAGCCGACCCGCTCGACATCGGTCACCTCGCCGACCGTGACGTCGTCGACCATCACCGGCGAGCGCGGCACGACGTTGAGGATGTCGGCGAACTCGGCCGTGACCTCGAAGGAGTGGTCCGCGTCGACCGGCGAGCCCGGCAGCGGCAGGTCGTAGGCACCGTCGAACCTGCAGCCGCCCGCGACCACGGCGAGGCCCACCAGGGCCATGAGGAGCGTGATGGTGCGCGGGGCCCGGGTCACGAGCGGCCTCCCATCAGAGCCCCGAGCCCGCCGGGCGCCGACGGCGAGCGCTGGGCTCCCTGCGGCCTGGCCGGCGGGATCGTCGGCACCTGGTCCTCGACCGGCTCCAGCAGGCTCTTGAACAGTCCGCAGGCGAGGTCGGCGAGGTTGCGCTGGATGCTGGCGTTCTGGACGAGCGCGCAGAGGAACCCGTCGGCGTCCCAGACGTTGCCGCTGATGCCGATGCGCGAGCCGATCGTGCCGGTCTGGTCGTTGAACGCCAGGCCCAGGTTACCGATCGCGGTCGGCGCGATCCGCAGCGCGGTGTCGAGGCTGGACTTCTCGGAGTTGATCGTCTGCATCACGCGGGTGAGCTTCTCGATGTCGGTCACCAGCGCCTCGCGGTTGTCCTTCACGAAGCCCTTCACGGTGCCGACCGCGTCGGCGACCGCCGCCAGCGCCTGGCCGATCTCGGTGCGCTCCCCCGCGAGCTGCGCGGAGACGCCCGCCAGGTCCTTGACGAAGGCCCGGACGAACCGGTCGTTCTCGGCGAGCGTCGCGGTCACCTCGGCGAGCTGCGAGACGGTCTCGAAGAGCGGGCCGCTCCCGTCGCCGAACGTCTCGGCGGCCGCCGAGAGCTCCCGGAGCATCTCGTTGCCGAGTTCGCCCTTGCCGTCGAGTGCCTTCGCCCCGGCCCGCAGGACGTGGTCGAGCGTGCCGTCGCGGTTGACGCCGTTGGGGCCGAGTGCCTCGGAGAGGTCGCGCAGGCTCGCGTAGATCCGGTCGAGCTCGACGGGCACGGCGGTCTCGGGCAGCGGGATGTCGGCCCCGTCGGCCATCGGCTCGTCGCCCTGCTGGTACGCCGGGGTGAGCTGCACGAAACGGTCGGCGACCAGCGTGGGGGTGACGATGGCGGCCTTGGCGTCGGCGGGCACGTCGTACGCCGCGTCGTACTCCAGGTCGACCCGCACCGAGTTGCCCTCCGGCACGACCGCGGTCACCCGGCCGACGTTGACGCCCAGGATCCGCACGTCGCTGCCGCGGTAGATGCTGACCGCGCGCGGGAAGTGGGCGGTGACGGTCTTGGTCTCGGTGTCGTCGTCGACCGCGAAGAAGTAGATGCCGGAGACGAGCACGAGGGTCAGCACCCCGGCGAGCACGCGGCCGGCGAAGGTGTTGAGCCGGTCGGGCAGCACGGCCATGTCAGTCCTCCAGCCTGGTCGGGACGAACTCGCCGGTCGGGATCGCGAGCAGGTTGGACGCGTAGGCGTCGAACCACGGGCCGGTGCCGATGATGTTGCTGAGGATGTCGACGTACGGGCCGAGGGCGTTGAGCGTCGCCTTGAGCTCCTTCTCCTTGGCGTTGAGCAGCGAGAGCAGGTCGTCGACCTCCTGGAGTGCGGGCCCGATCTGGGCGCGGTTGTCGGCGGCGACGCCCTTCAGCTGGCGGGCCAGGTCGCGGGCGTTGACCAGCAGCAGGTGCACGGCCTCCTTGCGCTGCTGCACCTCCTGGAAGACCAGGTCGCTGTTGCGCATCAGCGACACCAGGTCGTCGCTGCGCTTCGCGAGCACTCTGCTGACGCCCTGCGCGCCCTCGAGCAGCGCCTGGATCTGCTGGTCGCGGCCGGCGACCGAGCGCGACAGGCGGGCGATGCCGCGCAGGCTCGACTCGATCTCGGGCGCCGCCTGGTTGGTCGTGTCGGCCACGACGTCGAGCGCCTTCGCGAGCCGCTCGGTGTCGATCCGCTCCGTCGTCGTGGTCAGGTCGCCGAACACGCCGACGATGTCGTACGCCGACTCCGTGCGGTCGGCCGGGATCACGTCGTCCTCGCCGAGCTGTCCCGGTCCGGCCGGCTGCAGGTCGAGGTACTTCTCGCCGAGCAGGTTGAGCACCTCGACCGACGCGCGGCTCTCGGTGCCGAACGCCACGCCGTCGTCGACGTCGAAGGTGACCACGACCGTGTTGCTGTCCTCGAGCGCGACGTCCTGGACCCGGCCGACCCGGATGCCGCCGACCTGCACCATGTTGCCCCGGTGCAGGCCGCTGGCGTCGGTGAACTCCGCGCGGTAGGTGCCGCCGCTGAAGCCCGGGAACCGGCCCAGGTTGAACGCCGCGACCAGGATCAGCGCCATCGCGAGCAGCGTCACGGCGCCCAGCCGCAGTACCCGGGCCTCGCTGTACTTGCGCGAGGTGCTCACTCCGTCGCCTCCGCCCCGTTGCAGCGGGGTGCGGTGGACCGGAAGTCGAGGTGGTTGAGCTCCTTGATCAGCAGCTTGAGGCCCGGGAGGTCGCCGAGGCCGGCCGGCAGCGTGATGCGCCCGCTGAAGCCGCAGACGTAGTAGTTGTACCAACTGCCGTAGGTGCCGGTGCGGGTCTGGTCGCTCATCGACTCGGGGAGCCGGTCGAGCATCTCGACGACCTGGGCCCGGGACTCCTTCCGGTTCAGCAGATGGGCCAGCCGGCGCAGCTTGGCGACGTCCGACTTGATCAGCGGGCGGCCCTGCCGGAGCAGGTCGGCCACGACCACCGTCAGGTCGGAGATGCTCTCCAGCGACGACCCGATCGTCGAGCGGTCGCGGGCCAGGTCGGTCATCCAGCCCTTGAGGCCGATGACGAGGTCGTTGAGCTGGCGGTGCCGGCCGTCGATGGTCGTCAGGGTCTGGCCGAGGTTGTCGACGACCCGGCCGATCAGCCGGTCGCGGTCGGCGAGCGTGTTGGTGAGCGAGGCGGTCTTCCGAAGCAGGCCCTGCACGGTGCCGCCCTCGCCCTGCAGCACCTGCACGAGGTTGAGGCTCAGGTCGTTGACCTGCTGCGGGTTCAGCGCCTGGAAGAGCGGCTGAAAGCCGTTGAAGAGCGTGGTCAGGTCGAGCGCCGGCCGGGTCTGCGCGATCGGGAGCGTGCCGCCGGGCTCGAGCGGACGCGCAGTCCGGTCGCTGCCCTCCTCGAGCGCGAGGTAGCGGTCGCCGACCAGGTTCAGGAACCGGATCTCCGCCCGTGACGACGTGGTCAGCGGCACGTCGGCCTTGACCCGGAAGGTCACCAGCGCCTGGCTGCGGTCGTGATGCTCGACCTTCTTGACCTCCCCGACGCTCACGCCGGCGACGCGCACGTCGTCGCCCTTCTCGAGCATCGACGCCGTGCTGAAGACCGCGCGGTACGTCGTACCGGCACCGAAGCCGACGTTGCCCATGATCGCGGCCAGCAGGCCGGTCACCAGGAGCGAGACGACGGTGAAGATGCCGAGCTTGATGCCGGCGGCGATGGTGGTCGAGTTGCGCGACATCAGCGCTCACCACCGTCGGCCTGGCGGACCACCGGTCCGTACAGCAGCGACCCCAACGAGCCGAACTCGTCGGCCGGGCGCCCGGTGCGCTGGGCGAGCAGCCCGTTGACGATCTGCTGCTCCCCCGCACTGCCGGAGTAGTCGGCGCCGACCCGGTTGAGCGCGGCCCCGTTCAGGTTCAGCAGGTCGGGCAGCAGGGCCGTGGGCGGGTGCTCGTCCATGTCGCTGCCCTGGTCGAGGGCGATCGGGGGCGCCGGCACCTCCGGGTTCGGCAGGCCGAGGCACCAGGGCCCGTGGCCGACCTCGCCGTACGTCGGGCGGTCGCGCTCGTCGTAGGCGCGGTACTGCGGGGTGCCGATCTCGAGGTACTGCTTGACCTGGTTGCCCTCGAAGGTCCGGGCCAGCCGGGGTGCGTACTTCGCGGCGCCCTTGATCAGGCACGGGAACTCCGGGGAGTAGGCCGCGAGCAGCCGCAGCATCGGCTCGGTGACCTGGCCGATCCGGATCAGGTTGGCCCCGTTGTCGCGGAGGACCCCGGTGGTGGTGTCGGCGACGCCGCCCAGGTCCGCGAAGAAGGTGCCGAGCTGCTTCCGGCTCTCGACGATCGTCCGGCTCGTGGTCGTGACGTTGCCGAGCGCGGCGAGCAGGTCGGGCGCGGCGAGGTCGTAGGTGTCGGCGACGGCGGCGAGCTTGACCAGGTCGCGGCGCAGCGTCGGTAGGTGGTCGCCGATCTCGCCGAGGTAGCCGTCGAGCTCGTCCATGGTCTCGCCGAGCTGCTCGCCGCGGCCGCCGAGCGCCGTCGCCAGCGCGTTCAGGGTGGCGTTGAGGTCGGCGGGGCGCACCGACCGCAGCAGCGGGAAGAGATCGGCGAGGATCCGGCTCAGCTCGACGTTCGTCTCGACCCGGTCGGCGGGGATCACGGCGCCGTCGGCGAGCGGCACCTCCGAGGGCCGGTCGGGCAGCACCAGCGAGACGAACTTCTGGCCGAAGAGCGTCGTCGGCAGGATCTCGACGCCGACGTTCTCGGGGATCTGCTCGGCCTCGTCGGGCTCCAGGGCAACCGTGATCACCGCCTGCCTGCCGTCCTGGTCGATCGCGCGGACCTGGCCGACCAGTGCGCCGTGGAGCCGGACGTCGCCGAACCTGGCGAGCTGGAGTCCGGCCCGGTCGGCCTGGATCGTGACCGTGGTGACCTTGTCGAAGGCCTTGTTGTAGATGGCGATCGAGAGCCCGATCAGCAGCGCGATCGCGGTCAGGAAGGCGACCCCGGCGACCAGCAGCCGGACGTGCTCGCGCCGGCTGTCGTGGTGGATGTTCACGAGCATCGGTGGCCGCCTATCCCGTGATCCGCACGGTGGTGGTCGAGCCCCAGATCGCGAAGCTGAGGAAGAAGTCGGCGACGACGATCGTCACGATGCTGGTGCGGATCGCCCGGCCCACGGCGGTGCCGACGCCCGCCGGGCCACCCGAGGCGGTGTACCCGTAGTAGCAGTGGATCAGGATGACCGCGGTCGCCAGGAAGAGCAGCTTCACGAACGACCAGACCATGTCGATCGGCGGCAGGAACTGCAGGAAGTAGTGGTCGTAGGTGCCCGGCGACTGGCCGTAGATGATCGTGGTGATCAGTCGTGGCGAGAGGTACGACGCGCAGAGCGCCACGATGTAGAGCGGGATCACCGCGACGAACGCCGCCACCATGCGGGTGGTGACCAGGAACGGCAGCGACGGGATGCCCATCACCTCGAGCGCGTCGATCTCCTCCGAGATCCGCATCGCGCCGAGCCTGGCGGTGTAGCCGCAGCCGACGGTCGCGGCCAGCGCGATCGCCGAGACCAGCGGCGCGACCTCGCGGGTGTTGAAGTACGCCGAGATGAAGGCGCTGAACTTCGCGACGCCGATCTGGCTCAGTGACGCGTACCCCTGGATGCCGACCTCGGTGCCGGCGAAGAACGCCAGGAACGCGATCACGCCGACGGTGCCGGCGATCAGCGTGAGCCCGCCGGCGCCGAAGGTCACCTCGGCGAGCGTGTTCACGATCTCGCGGGGATAGCGCCGCACCGCCCGCGGCACCCAGGCGAGCGCCTTGACGTAGAACAGCAGCTGGTCGCCGTACTGCTCGAGGGAGTCGCGGCCTCCCTTGACGAAGGAGCCGCCCAGCGCACCGATGCTCGCCATGGCCTACAACCCCGGGGGTGGGACGACTTGGAAGTAGATCGCGGTGATCACGGCGTTGAGGAAGAACAGCAGCATGAACGCGACGATCACCGACTCGTTGACCGCGCGGCCGACGCCGCTGGGGCCGCCGCCGGCGTTGAGCCCCTTGTAGGCGCCGACGATCGCGGCCAGCCAGCCGAAGACCAGCGCCTTGACCATCGAGATGTAGAGGTCGTTGATGCTGGCCAGTGCCGTGAACGACGACAGGAAGGCGCCCGCGGAGCCGCCCTGCACGATCACCGTGAAGAAGTAGCCGCCGCCGATGCCGGCGCCGATCACGATGCCGTTGATCATCACCGCGACGAACATGGTGGCGACGACACGGGGCGCGATCAGCCGCTCCAGCGGGTCGACGCCGAGCACCTCCATGGCGTCGATCTCCTCGCGGATCTTGCGGGCGCCCATGTCGGAGCAGATCGCCGAGCCGGCCGCGCCGGCGATGATCAGCGCGGCCGCGATCGGCGCCGCCTCGCGGACCACGGCCAGCACGGCCGTGGCGCCGGCGAACGACTGTGCGCCCAGCTGCCCCGTCAGGTTGCCGACCTGCAGCGAGATCACAGCGCCGAACGGGATCGAGACCAGGATCGTCGGCACCAGCGTGACGCTCGTGATGAACCACGCCTGCTCCACGAACTCGCGGAGCTGGAACGGCCGGGTGAGGATCCGCCTGGTCACCTCGATGACCATCACCGCGATCTCACCGGGGCCACGGACCACCGACGCAGCGGAGAACGCCACGCTTCACCTCCCCAACTGGTCTAGACCGCCTGCAGATTAGAACGTGTTCTCATTTCGCGCAACGGGTCGAGCGCTCCCAGCTAGAACCCGTTCTCCCCGTCAACGACGCTCCTCCCCGGAGGTGACGCACCCCGGTGGCGGTCGGTGGTTGAGGTGCGAAGGCGTTCTACGCCTGAGCCTCGAAACCCGCCGCGCCCACACGGTGGTTGAGGTGCGAAGGCGTCCTACGCCTGAGCCTCGAAACCACCGTCACGCTCGGCGGCCCGCCGCTGCACGGCCGCCCGCCGCGACAGATCCGGCAGGGCGTCGTACTCGCCCCGGATCAGCGCCTCTCGCTTCCTCCGGCTCCACCCCTGGACCCGCTTCTCGTACGCGAAGGCCTGCTCGATCGAGTCGAACCAGCACGACCAGACGAGGGTCACGGGCCGCCGGCTCCGGGTGTACGTCGCCCCCAGGTCGGGGCTGTTGTGCTGCCACACGCGCGCCTCGACGTCCCAGGTGCTGCCGACGTAGTAGGTGTCGTCGGCGCAGCGGACGATGTAGGTGTACGGCACCCCGCCAGCCTCGGCCGGAGCCGTGCCCCGGGCAACCGGCGATCGCTCGCCTGTGGACGACGGTGGCCAGTCGGGTGGTTTCGAGGCTCGGCGCTGGCGCGCCTCGCACCTCAACCACCGGGACTACGGCGGTTGAGGTGCGAAGGCCGCCAGGCCTGAGCCTCGAAACCACCTCACCCGACGAGCCCGGTTCCACGGTGGTTGAGGTGCGAAGGCCGCCAGGCCTGAGCCTCGAAACCACCACTCTCCTACGATGGCCGCGTGGACAGGGAGGTGTGGTCGTCGTTCACCCGCGACCCGCGCGATCGGCAGTACCAGGCACTGCGCGCCTCCGATCAGGACCGGTCGATCCTGCTGCAGGTCCTCTCCGAGGCCTACGCCGACGGCCGGCTCGACCGTGACGAGTTCGACGAGCGCAGCGACGCCGCGCGGACGGTGCGGACCCTGGGCGACATCGACCCGCTGCTCCGCGACCTGGTGCCGGCGAAGCCGGTGCCCGGCGGCAGCCTGGTCGGCACCTCGCGGAGCGACCTGGAGCAGCTGGCCCACCAGCACTGGCGCTCGAAGCGGCGCGAGGCGGTGTTCTCGTTCGTCGGGGCGAGCACCCTCACCACCGGCATCTGGCTCGCGACCAGCTTCCGCGACGGCGGCTTCAACCCGTACTTCTTCTGGCCGGTCTTCGTGATCGTCTTCAGCCTGCTGCACCTGATCCGCACCGCGACCACCCGCCAGGAGATCGTCGACGGCGAGATCCGCCGACTGGAGCGCAAGCGCGACAAGGACCTGCGCCGGAAGAGCTGGGGCCGGTGATCCTGCGCTGGGAGACGGTGCGCACCCATCCGTCGGCCGTCCTGCTCGCGGCCCAGCTCGTCGCCGTGCTCGCCTACCCGTTCCTGGACTCCACCGCCGGGGGCCGCGCCGTGGTCGGCGTGGTGCAGCTCGGCATCGTGCTGGCCGCACTGGCCGCCGTCCGTCCGACCCCCGCGCTCACCTGGATCGCGGTGCTCTTCGGCGCCCCGGCGATGCTGATGACGATCGCGGAGGCCGTGCAGCCCGACCACGACGTGGTCGTGCTGGTCTCGGCGATCTTCCACGTGCCGTTCTACTTCTACATCTCCTACGCGATGCTCCGGTACCTCTTCCACGACGACCGGGTCACCCGCGACGAGCTGTTCGCGACGGGCGCGGCGTTCACCGTCGTGGCCTGGGGATTCGCCTACCTGTACGCCGCGTGCCAGGCTATCTGGCCGGGCTCGTTCATCGGTGCCGGCAGCGGTGACACGCGCAGCTGGTTCGAGCTGCTCTTCCTCTCCTTCAGCTCCCTCACCAGCGTCGGTCTCTCCGACGTGGTGCCGGTCCAGGCGCATGCCCGGTCCTTCGTGATGGTCGAGATGGTCGCCGGCGTCTTCTACGTCGCGCTCGTGGTCGCCCGGTTGGTCAGCCTCGCCGTGCTCCGCCAGCGATCGGACACCTAGCCTGAGCCTCGAGGCTGGGGGCGAGTCGAGGTCCAGGGGGCCCAGTCTCGCTCCGAAAGGACCGACCTCGGACGATTCGACCCGAGCTCACCGGGTTCGCGCATGCGATGTGACGATCCAAGTCTGCCCCGCGCATTCCTCGTCGTAGGTGTCGAGGACCTCACCATCGACCGTCGTGGCGCTGAGCGGCATCGACGAGCACACTTCAACCGACCCCAACCGCAACTCCTTCCCCGGCTCAAGGCTGGCCCTGTTGCCATTCGCGAAGTTGATCCAGATCGGGCCTGGCGTGGAGTTCCGAACCACCAGCAGACTCGGGAGCGGAGATGAGGGAACGTCAGGCTCCTCGGACACTCTCGTGATGACCTCGTCGAGGGTGGGTCCGGCGTCGAAGTCGCCGACGGCAGTCGCGGCTACGCGTCCATCGCGGTCCAGGAACATCAGCGTCGGCGCGACCCGATCCCGACCCTCCGTCAATGCCGTCAGCATGTCGTCGCTCGGGTTGACGATCGAGTCGAACCCGACGCCTAGCGACACCTCTTCAGCCCGGAATCCCTCCCGCGAGGGCTCATCGAACGCGACTCCGACCACCTGGATGTCGGTGCGCTGAGCGAGGGTGTTGATCATCGGCAGCATCTCGCGGCATGGCGTGCACCAGGAACCCCAGATCCAGACCACGACGACGTGCCCACGTAGGTCGGCGAGGTCAAGCGTGGTTCCGGATGTCGTGGTCCCAGCAAGATCGATCGGTGCACCACGCTGACCGAGCGGGACGGTCTCGACAGCCTCGTGAGAACCGCGATCGGGTCGCGGTGTTTCCAGTGCGGACGGACTGTCGCTCGGCCGCACGGCAGGGGGAGCCCCCCGATCGGCGGACGGAGCCGCAACGATGCTGGTCAGAACGGCGATGATCAGCACCGCTCCGACAGCGCTCACCAGGCCGGAGATCGTTCGAATCCGGCGACGACGACGTCGCCCCTCGAGAATGACCGTTCCGACATCACGCGGCCGGACGTCGATGCTCTCGACGGCGGCCTGGACCCGTTCCTCCACGTTCATGACCGATGTCCTCTCCCGGAGTCGCGTTCGGCATCGTGAGTCCCGAGCCGATCGCGGAGTGTCCTCAACGCTGCGGAGGCCTGAGACTTCACGGTCCCGGGCCGACATCCCAGAACGTCTGCGATCTCCCGTTCGGACAGACCCTCGAAGTAGCGCAGCACCACGATCGCCCGTCGCCTGGGCGGCAACTGTCCCAGCAGGTCCCACACCTCCCCTGGGCCGGTTCCCATGACGTCCGGCTGGGCCGCCGGCCGGTCAGGGACCTCTGCACGAGAGTGCTCGAAGCGCCGCGCGGGCTTGCGCAGGTGCGCCAGCGCGGTGTTGACGACGATGCGCCTCGTGTAGGCGACCGGGTCGTCAGCTCGGCGCACCCTCCACCATGCGGCGAATGCCTTCACGAACGCCGCCTGGACCACGTCTTCAGCGGCGTGCTTGTCGCGGACGATCGAGTACGCGACCTTCACCATCCGGGACGCGTGAGCCGCATAGAACTCCTCGAATCCCGGGTCTCGACTACTCACACCCAGAAGGATGCTTCCTCACCGCCGAAGGTTCGTCGATGTCCCTCGAATGCGAGCATTTCGTCGCCTGAGCCTCTGTTGGGGTGCCGGTGCTCCAACGTGGCGCCGGCACGCCTCACCGGCGCCGTTCTGACGCGCCGGACACGCGGGAGCGGGCGCTGGGCTGGGCCCAGGGGGCACCATGTACCCATGGGCAGCGTCGGTTCGCCCTCGATCGCGCAGCCTGACTACTGGTGGTACCGGGCCCGCGCGGACCTGCTGCGCGCCGCTGTGGGCCGCTACGTCGGCAGACCCGCCGCCGTCCTGGACGTCGGCAGCGCCGACGGGCCGAGCGTCGGGTGGCTCGCACCGGGAGCCCGTCGGGTGGCGGTCGACCTCGACCGGCGCGGCCTCGCGCCGGGTGACGTGTGTGCCTCCGCGATGCGGCTGCCGTTCGCCGACGCGACGTTCGACGTGGTCGCCGCCTTCGACGTCGTCGAGCACTGCGAGCCGGAGGCGGCCGCCCTGGCCGAGCTGACCCGAGTCCTGACGCCCGGGGGCCGCCTGCTGGTGAGCGTGCCGGCCTACCAGTGGGCCTGGTCGGACTTCGACGTGCAGAACCGGCACCATCGCCGCTACACCCGGCGGCGCCTCGTCGCCGCGGTCGAGGCCCAGGGGCTGGACGTCCTGCGCGCGACGTACCTGTTCGCGGGCACCTTCCCGTTCTTCGCCGCCGATCGGCTGCGCTCCCGCGTGCTGCGCGACGGGTCTCGAGAGGCCTCGGCCGACGGCGTCCCGCGACTACCGCAGACCGGGCCGACGGTCGAGAAGGTCCTGCTGGCGGCCGCCGGCCTGGACCGCCGGCTGCTCCCCCGCTGGGACCTGCCGTTCGGCTCGTCGGTGGTCGTGGCCGCGCGCAAGGAGGCGGCGTCGTGATCGGGTCGCGGGAGCACGCGCTGTCGGTCGTCGTCCCCGTGTACCGCGGCGCCGACACCCTCGACGCCCTGGTCGCCGAGCTCGCGCCGTTGACGACGGCCTTCCGCACGCCCGCGGGTCGTACGGCACGGGTCGCGGAGGTGCTGCTCGTCCACGACTGCGGGCCCGACGACTCCGACGTCGTGATCCGCCGGCTGGCCGCCGCCCACGACTGGGTCCGCCCGGTCTGGCTGAGCCGCAACTTCGGTCAGCACGCCGCGACCCTCGCCGGCATGGCGTCCTCCGGCGGCGACTGGGTGGCGACCCTGGACGAGGACGGCCAGCACGATCCGGCGTACCTCGGCCCGATGCTCGACCGCGCGATGGCGGACCGGGCCGACGTGGTCTACGCGGCACCGGTGAACCCCGCCCCGCACGGGGCGTTCCGCAACGTGTCGTCCCGGTGGGCCAAGCGGACGCTGCGCTGGCTGACCGGCAACCGGGACGCGGGCAGCTTCCACAGCTACCGCCTGGTGCTCGGCGAGGTCGCCCGCAGCGTCGCGGCGTACGCCGGGCCCGGCGCCTACCTCGACGTCGCGCTCGGCTGGGTGGCCCGGCGGATCACCACCTGCCCCGTGCGGCTGCGCTCCGAGGGCGAGCGCGCCTCCGGATACCGGCTCCGCACCCTGCTCTCGCACTACTGGCACTCGGTGCTCACCGGCGGCACCCGGCTGCTGCGGGCGGTGAGCGTGCTCGGGCTGCTGTTCGCGACCATCGGCTTCGCGCTGGCCGTGGTGCTGATGTGGATGCGGCTGCGGCACTCCATCCACCCGGCGGGCTGGACCTCGCTCGCGGTCGTCGGCCTGATCAGCTCCGGCACGATCCTGCTCGCGCTGGGCGTGATCGCGGAGTACGTCGGGGTCGCGGTGCACATGGCGATGGGCCGGCCGCTGTACCTGATCGTCGGCGACAGCCAGGAGGGACCGCTGGGCGCCGACGAGGAGGAGCCGCTGCCGGTCGAGGAGCCGGAGCCCTCGTGACGACGCTGCTGGTGGGACGCGGACTCCTCGGCGGCCACGTCGAGGAGCGACTGCGAGCGACCGGGGACGACGTGCACACCGTCGCCGTCCCGTGGGCCGACCACGCCGCCGCGCTGGGCGCGCTCCGCCACGCGGCCGAGATCGTCGGCGCGCGCAGCGGCTGGCGGCTCGCCTGGTGCGCCGGGGCCGGCGTCGTCGCGACCCCTGCGGCGGAGCTGGCCGCGGAGGTGCGGCTCTTCGGCGCCTTCGTGGGCACGCTGACGCACCCGCCCGCGAGCATGTTCCTGGCCTCCTCGGCCGGTGGCCTGTACGCCGGCTCGCCCGACCCGCCGCCGTTCGACGAGGGATCGACGGTGGCCGCGCTCGCGCCGTACGGCGTCGCGAAGCTCGACATGGAGGAGCTCGCGGGCCTGCTGACGGCCCGCGGCACCCGGCTGCTGGTGGGCCGGATCTCGAACCTCTACGGACCGGGGCAGGACCTGTCCAAGCCCCAGGGCCTGATCGCCCAGCTCTGCCTGGCCCACGAGACCCGCCGCACGCTCAACGTGCACGTCTCGCTCGACACGCTCCGCGACTACCTGTTCGTCGACGACGCGGCGGCGATGATCGTCGCCGGGCTCGACCTGCTCGACGCCGAGCCGCCGGGGACCACCGTGACGAAGGTGCTCGCGTCGGGGCGAGCTGCCTCGATCGCCGCGGTGGTGGCCGAGGCGACCCGGGTGCTGCGCCGCCACCCCCGGCTCTCGACCCGGCAGGCCGCCGGAGGTCAGGTGCGCGACCTGCGACTCCGGTCGGTGGTGTGGCCCGAGGTCGACGCCATGGCACGGACCCCCTTCGCCGCCGGTCTGCGCGCGACCGCCGACGACGTCGCGGCGCGCACCCGCTCGGCCGCGGGCCGGTCGACCCGGGCCGGCGGATGATCCGCCGCCACCGCACCGACCTGGGCTGGCTGGCGGTCGCGCTCGGCGCCGTCTGCCTGGTCTGGCTGTACCCGCTGCTGCTCGACCCGCGCCACTACTTCCAGGGCGACACCCAGAACGCCTACTACGGGTGGTTCCACCACCTCGGCGAGGCGCTCCTGCACGGCCGGTGGCCGATGCTCGACGTGCAGACGGCGAGCGCCGGCAACCCCCTCGCCGAGGGTCAGGAGGGCCTCTACAGCCCGCTCTCCTGGCTGATCGGCGTCGGCGCCGCTGTGGCGCCGCAGCTGGTCGTCTACGTGACCCTCGTCAAGCTCGCCATCGCCGCGCTCGCGGTGACCGGCTGCTACCTGCTCGCCCGCGGGTACGGCGTACGCCCCGGGCTCGCCGCCGTCGCGGCTGTGGCCGTGCAGCTCGGTGGCTTCACCCTGTCGGCCGACGCCCCGCGCTGGATCGCGGGGCAGCTGGTGGCCGCCCTGGTGCCGTGGGCGTGGTGGGCAGCACGGCGTACCGTCGCAGGCGCCAACCCGTGGCCGCTGCTGGTGTCGACGTTCGTGCTCGTCACGACCGGCTACGTCTTCGGCACCATGTACCTCGGCCTCGTGCTGGTGGGCCTGCTGCTCGAGGCGCTGCTGCTCCGCGACTGGCCGGGCGTGCGCCGGCTGCTGGTGACCGGCGGCTACGTCGGGCTGCTCTGCATCACCGTCTACCTGCCGGGCATCCTGACCGCGTCGGTCACCTGGCGCCGGGGGTGGGAGGTCGAGGGCCCCGGATTCCTGGAGATGGAGCCGGTGACCACGCTCCTGGCCGGGCACCCGACAACCGTCTCCCCCACCGTCAGCCTCCTCGACGACCCCGGGCTCGGAGCCGACCAGGTCACCTTCACCTACGTCGCGTGGTTCCTCCCGCTCGCGTGCTGGGTGGTCTACGCCAGGCTGCGGCACGACTGGCGGTCGCTGGTCTCCCTGGTCGTGCCGCTCGCCCTGGCGGTCGTCTGGACGCTGCTGCCCTATTACATGGGACCGATCCGGATGCCGGGCCGGGTGATGGCGATGGTCACCCTGACCGGGGTGCTGCTGCTCGTCGTGCTCCTCGACCGGGCGCTGGACCGGGCGGTGGCCGGTCGGCCGAGCCGGCTGCGGCTCGGGCTCAGCCTGCTGTGGGTCGCGGCCGCAACGGTCGGCGCGGCGCTGCTGTGGCCGAGCTCGGCGTGGCTGCAGGCGGGCGCCGGCGCGGCGGTGGTGGTCGCCGTGGTGGCGACCTTCGTCGCGACGCCGCGTCGACGGCTGGTGCCCGCGGTGATGATCGCCGCGTCGGTGGGGCTCGCCGTGCTGCAGCTGACCGCCCAGCCCGCCGGGCTCGGGGGGCAGCGCGGGTCGCCGGGCGAGCTCTCGGCGTACGCCGACCTGCTGCCGGGCGCCGCGGGCGACGTGTTCGTCATCGGGCTGAGCCCCGAGGTGCTCGAGGAGCATCCCGAGATCAGCCGGTCGGTGCTGCCCGGCAGCCTCTGGGACCTCACCGGCAAGCCGGTGCACAACGGCTACACCCCGATGGGCTTCCGGGCGTACAACAACCGCTTCTGCGTGCGGTTCAACGGAGACGCCTGTCCCGAGGCGCTCGACCGGATCTTCGAGGTCGAGCCGACCACGGGGCAGCCCTGGGTCGACCTGCACTCGATCAGCACGCTGGTCCTGGTCGACCTTCCGGTCGCACGCACGGCGAGCCCGCCGGCCGGGTGGCACGTCGTCGGCGACGAGGGCGAGGACACCGTGGTGACCTGGGTGCGTGACCGCCCGCTGCCGACCGCCGGTGGCATCGTCTGGTCGTCCCCGGGCACCCGGGTCCACGAGGTCGCCCGCACCGAGACCGCCACGACCTTCGTCGTCGACGAGGTCGGCCCCGACGCGAGCGTGGTGCTGAGCCGGATCGCCTGGCCGGGCTATGAGGTGGACGGCGCGACCCTCGGCGACCCGCTGGGCGGGCACCTGGTCCGGGTCGCGCTGTCGCCCGACGACGACGGCAGCACCGTGACCGTGCTGTTCCGGCCGCCCGGGTGGCGCCTGGAGCTGGCCGCGCTCGGTGCGGCGGTCCTGCTCGGCCTGGCCTGGGCGCTGGTCCACGCGGTGCGACGCCGCCGCGACCGATCCGGGCTCCCGGGCCGGCCGCCCCGCCCGCCGGGTCGGCGCGACTCGGGCTTCGCGGTCAGGTCGTCCGGGTAGCCGGGCTCAGTCGTCGTCGCGGCCCTCGTACTCGTCCAGCAGGCCGTCCTTGCGGGCCGCGGAGACGATCCGGCGCACGTTGGCCAGCGCGCCGCAGTCGTTGTCGATCTGCCGGTTGCGCTCGGCGCAGAACCGCTCGCCCAGGTCCGCGCGCACCCGCGGTCCGACCTCGTCACGCGCGGGGTTGAGGATCGTCAGCTCCTCCTCGGTGAGGTGGTGGTTGACCACCCGGGCGAGCTCCTCGACGGCGTCCTCGAACGCGTCGGTGTCGGTGCCCTTCAGCTCGAGCACGGCGAGCAGGGCGGCGTTGCCCTCGGCGTGCTCCTCCTCACCGTGCTCGGCCTCGTGCTCGCCGACCGCACGCTTGCGCCGCAGCTGCGGGTAGACGTGCCTCTCCTCGGCCTCGGCGTGGGCGACATGCAGCGTGGCGAAGGCGCGGCGTACGGCGTCGCGGTCCTGGCTGCTGTCGCGCAGGTCGCGCAGCAGCTCCTCGAAGCGACGGTGGTCGTCGAGGATCACGTCGACGACGTCGCCCTGCACGGGCCGGCCCAGGTCGATGTTGGTCATGACGGCTACGTAGCCCGCCCGCGCCGGGGTCAAACCTGCGCCGGTCGACGCCGGATCAGGCTCAGATCGCGCAGAGCAGCTCGGGACCGGCCATCGTCGCGATCGCCCCGGCCCGCGGCTCGAGGACGCCGGCCTTGGTCGAGGACCACGCGAACGCCAGCCGGAAGACGTCGCTGACGTCGAACGTGCGGCTCTCCGACTGGGTGAGCATGAACTGCCCCGAGAAGAGCTGCTCGCTGTCGCCGGTCAGGGTCACGTGGGCGGTGGCGTCGGCGTCGCCGTCGTCGCCGGCCCCGAAGCGCGTGCGCAGCGTCGTGCAGGACGGGTCGAGGTTCCAGTCGATGGTGCCCTTGGCGGCCCCGGCGTTGGACACGACCGAGTTGGCGTACTGCTTGCCGCCGATGCTCACCGTGGTGCCCGCCCGGGTGCCGTCGATGGCGCGGACCGCCAACTGGGTCAGCGGGACCCAGCGCAGCACGGTGACCTTGACCGGCTTGCTCGTGCCCGCCTTGACCTTGCCGGCCTTCGGCACCATCACGCGGTAGGACCGGAGACCCGGCGTCGACGGCTTGTCGACGTAGCGGAACTTGCCCGCCTTGGTCATCGTCAGTCTCTTCTCGACGGCCCACTTGCGGCCCTCGATCCGCTTCTGGAGCACGACCGTGCCGCCCTTGGCGGCGGGCTTGACCCTGCCGGACAGCACCAGCTTCTGGCCCGCGACCACCGTGGTCTTGCTCGCCTTCAGCGTCGGCTGGTACGCCGCGCGCCGCTCGGTCGGGGCCTGTGCGGCCGTCGCGGCCGCTGCCGTGAGCCCGGCGGCGAGGACGATGCCCAGCCCGGCGAGTGCGAACCTGGTGATCATGGGCGTGCTCCCTCTGGTCGATGCTGCCCCGGTGGGCACGGCGACCCTAGCCCAGCGGCACCTGCGGATCAGGGCACCGCGCGGACGATGCCCTCCAGCTCGTCGCGGTCGACGAACCGGCGGGTGCGCACCCGGTACCGGTAGATCTGGACCAGGCCGAGCGACCAGAGCAGGTACTGGGTGCACATCGCCCAGCGGAAGGCCGACGGCGTGTAGTCGCTGCCGCCCGGCGTACGCCAGTCGAGCACGACCCCGATCGCGATCACCAGCACCAGGCTGGCGACGAACCCGCCCTGGTTGATGATGCCGCTGGCGCTGGCCAGCCGCTCGTGCGGGTTGGAGGTGCGGCCGACGTCGAAGCCGATCATCGAGGCCGGGCCGCCGATGCCCACCACGATCACGAGGACGATCAGCAGCCAGAGCGGTGCGGTGCCCGGCCAGGCGAGCACCACGGTCCAGACGACGACGATGGCCGTCACGATCGTGAGCACCATGGTGGACCGTTGCCAGGGATACGCGCCGACCAGCCAGCCCAGGGTCGGACCGGCGGCCATTACCGCCAGCACCATCAGGGTCAGCAGCAGGCCCGCCGACGCGGCGGACTGGTGCTCGCCCCGGACGAAGAACGGGTAGCCCCACAGCAGGGTCAGCGCGGTCGCGCTGAACTGCGTCGAGAAGTGCATCCAGAAGCCCAGCCGGGTGCCGGGGTGGGCCCACGACGCGGCCAGGCTGGCCCGGATCGACCGCAGGGACATCGCCGGGCCCCGCAGGTTGCGGTGGGCCGGTGAGTCCCGCAGCACGGCCAGCACCGCGACGGCCAGCACCAGCCCGAGGGAGGCCGCGATCAGGTACGCCGTGCGCCAGCCCAGGTGGCCGAGCGCCCAGGTCATCGGCGCCGCGGCCAGCACCGCGCCCAGCTGCCCGAGGGTGCCGGTGAGCTGGGTGACCAGCGGAATCCGGCGAGCCGGGAACCAGGTCGCCACCAGTCGGAGCACGCAGATGAAGGTCATCGCGTCGCCCAGGCCGACGAAGAACCGGGCCACCAGCGCGGCCGGGTAGGTCTCCGCGAGCGCGAATCCCGCCTGGGCGAGCGTCAGCAGCGCCGTGCCGCAGAGCAGCACGCTGCGTGACCCGAACCGGTCGACGAGCAGCCCCACCGGGATCTGCATGCCAGCGTAGACCACCAGCTGGAGCATCGTGAACGTCGCCAGCTGGGACGCCGAGATGTCGAAGCGGTCGGTCGCGGCCAGACCGGCGACGGCGAGGGACGAGCGGTGGAAGACCGCGACGAGGTAGACCAGCAGCCCGACGATCCACACCACCCAGGCACGCGCCGTGGTGGTGGTCGGCTGCATCACTCCCCCGATTCTAGGCCCGGCGGCTTGCGAGACCGGCGCCAGGGCGGCCGCCCGCAGGTCCAGTGGTTTCGAGGCTCGGCGCTGGGGCGCCTCGCACCTCAACCACCGGCCCACGGTGGTTGAGGAGGTTGCGCTAGCAACCGTCTCGAAACCGCCGACGACCGGCGCACGCCCGGTGGTTGAGGAGGTTGCGCTAGCAACCGTCTCGAAACCACCCGCGCGGGCCCGCTAGTCGAGGCAGAACTCGTTGCCCTCGGGGTCCTGCATGACGATGTGTCCTCCGGACATGGGCGGGGCGGGCTCGTGGCGCTCCACGCGGGTCGCGCCGAGGCCGACCAGGCGGGCGCACTCGGCCTCGAGCGCGGCCATCCGCTCCTCGCCCGCCAGCCCGGGGGCGGCGCGGACGTCGAGGTGCACGCGGTTCTTGGCCGCCTTGCCCTCCGGCACCTGCTGGAAGAACAGCCGCGGGCCGACCCCGCCGGGGTCGACGCACGCGGACGCGCTGTTGCGCTGGTCGGGCGGCAGCGACTCCGAGAAGGCGTCCCAGGAGTCGAAGCCCGGCGGGGGCGGTGGGAACTCGTAGCCCAGCGCGTCGTTCCAGAACAGCGACAACGCCCGTGGGTCGGCGCAGTCGAAGGTCACCTGGACTTCTCGGACATCGCTCACTTGGCACCCGCCTCCATCATCTGCCGCAGCTCCTTCTTCAGGTCGCCGATCTCGTCGCGCAGGCGGGCGGCCACCTCGAAGTGCAGCTCGGCCGCGGCGCCCTTCATCTGGTCGGTGAGCTCCTGGATCAGCTGGGCGAGCTCGGCGCTCGGCAGCCCCGCCAGGTCCTTGCTGTGCTGGCCCGACTCTCCACCGGCCATCCGGGACAGCGCGGGGACCGGGGCCTTCCGGTTCTTCGGGTCCATGTGCTGCCAGGTCTCCAGCAGCGCCTGGGTCGACTCGTCCTCGCGCGCCAGCATGTCGGTGATGTCGGCGATCTTCTTGCGCAGCGGCTGCGGGTCGATGCCGTTGGCCTCGTTGAAGGCCACCTGCCGCGCCCGGCGCCGGTTGGTCTCGTCGATCGCCGCCTCCATCGACGGCGTGATCTTGTCGGCGTACATGTGCACCTGGCCGGAGACGTTGCGGGCGGCACGGCCGATCGTCTGGATCAGCGACTTGTCGGAGCGCAGGAAGCCCTCCTTGTCGGCGTCGAGGATCGCGACCAGCGACACCTCCGGCAGGTCGAGGCCCTCGCGGAGCAGGTTGATGCCGACGAGCACGTCGTACTGCCCCAGCCGCAGGTCGCGCAGCAGCTCGATGCGCTTGAGCGTGTCGACCTCGGAGTGCAGGTAGCGGGTGCGGACGCCGGCGTCGAGGAGGTAGTCGGTGAGGTCCTCCGACATCTTCTTGGTCAGCGTGGTGACCAGGACCCGCTCGTTCCTCTCGACGCGGGTGTTGATCTCGTGGATGAGGTCGTCGATCTGGCCCTTGGTCGGCTTGACGATCACCTCGGGGTCGACCAGCCCGGTCGGCCGGATGATCTGCTCGACGGTGTCGCCCTGGACCTTGTCGAGCTCGTAGTCGCCCGGGGTCGCGGAGAGGTAGATGGTCTGCCCGATCCGGTCGAGGAACTCCTCCCAGCGCAGCGGCCGGTTGTCCATGGCGCTGGGCAGCCGGAAGCCGTGGTCGACCAGGTTGCGCTTGCGCGACATGTCGCCTTCGTACATGCCGCCGATCTGCGGCACCGCCACATGCGACTCGTCGACGACGAGCAGGAAGTCCTCGGGGAAGTAGTCGAGCAGGCAGTTGGGCGCCGAGCCGCGGGTGCGGCCGTCGATGTGCATCGAGTAGTTCTCGATGCCCGCGCACGAGCCGACCTGCCGCATCATCTCGACGTCGTACGTCGTGCGCATCCGCAGCCGCTGCGCCTCGAGCAGCTTGCCCTGCCGCTCGAAGGTCGCGAGCTGGTCCTCCAGCTCGAGCTCGATGCCCTGGATCGCGCGCTCCATGCGCTCCGGACCGGCGACGTAGTGGGTGGCCGGGAAGACGTAGAGCTCGGTGTCGTCGGTGACCACCTCGCCGGTGATCGGGTGCAGCGTCATCAGCCGCTCGATCTCGTCGCCGAAGAACTCGACCCGCACCGCCAGCTCCTCGTAGACCGGGAAGATCTCGAGGGTGTCGCCGCGGACCCGGAAGGTGCCGCGGGTGAACGTCATGTCGTTGCGGGTGTACTGGATCTCCACGAGGCGGCGCAGGATCGAGTCGCGGTCGTGCTCCTCCCCCACCTTGAGCCGGACCATCCGGTCGACGTACTCCTGCGGGGTACCGAGGCCGTAGATGCAGGAGACGGTGCTGACCACGATCACGTCGCGCCGGGTCAGCAGGCTGTTGGTCGCGGAGTGCCGCAGCCGCTCGACCTCCTCGTTGATCGAGGAGTCCTTCTCGATGTAGGTGTCGGTCTGCGGGACGTAGGCCTCGGGCTGGTAGTAGTCGTAATAGGAGACGAAGTACTCGATCGCGTTGTCGGGGAAGAGTTGGCGCAGCTCGTTGGCGAACTGCGCCGCGAGGGTCTTGTTGGGCTGCATCACGAGCATCGGGCGCTGCAGCTGCTCGGCCACCCACGCCACGGTCGCGGTCTTGCCGGTGCCGGTGGCACCGAGCAGCACGACGTCCTCGACCCCGCCCCGGATGCGCTTGCTGATCTCGGCGATCGCGGCCGGCTGGTCGCCGGAGGGCTGGTAGTCGGAGACGACCTTGAACGGCGCCACCCGGCGCTCGAGGTCGGTCACTGGTCGCATGCCGTCGAGCCTAGACCGGCCCACCGACATCGCCCGACGGCCGATCCCGGCGGCTCGACGAGGGTCGATAGATTTGACCCGTGACCGACGACCGCCTGCCGCTGGATCGACTGCTGCGGCTGCTCCGCCGGACCCTCCTGACCATCGTCGGGGCACAGCTCGCGCTCGCCCTCGGGATGACGCTGGTCGACTCCTACCGGCGCCGCGGCAAGCGGCCCAAGCCGTTCCCGGTCACCCCGCCGCGCGACGTGGCCGTGGGCGACGGGGCGCTCACGCCGTACACCTTCGGCCAGGACCTGTACGACGCGATGATCGACGCGATCGAGAGGGCCGAGCGGCAGATCCTCTTCGAGACCTACATCTGGAAGGGCGACGAGATCGGCGAGCGGTTCAAGGCCGCGCTCGCCGCCGCGGCCGACCGCGGCGTCGAGGTCTACTGCATCTACGACGGCTTCGCGAACCTCGTCGTCTCCCCCCGGTTCAAGCGCTTCCCGCCGACCATGAAGGTGTTGCGCTACCCGATCTACCCGGCCGGCTGGAAGTTCTACGACCTCGCCCGCTACGGCCGCGACCACCGCAAGATCCTCGTGGTCGACGACGCGGTCGGCTTCGTCGGCGGCTACAACATCGGCACGGCGTACGCCACCGAGTGGCGCGACACCCACGTGCAGATCACCGGGCCGGGCGTGTGGGACCTCAAGCGCGCGTTCGCCGACTTCTGGAACCTCAACCGCCGACGCCGGATCGGTACGTCGGAGCGGCCGCTGCTGCTGGAGACCGCCTCGACCTGGGAGCCGCGGATCCGCTTCCACCGCAACGTGCCGCGACTGTGGATGTTCCCGATCCGGTCGATGTACATCGAGGCGATCAACCGCGCCTCCACCCGGGTCTGGATGACCCAGGCCTACTTCTGCCCCGACCAGGACTTCGTCGACGCGATCAAGGACGCGGCCCGGCGCGGCGTCGACGTCCGACTGCTGGTGCCGCTGAAGTCCAACCACATCGTGGCGGACTGGATCTCGCGCGGGTACTTCTCCCAGCTGCTCGACGCCGGGGTGCGGATCTTCCGGTTCAAGGACGCGATGGTGCACGCGAAGACCGCCACCATCGACGGCACCTGGTCGACCGTCGGCACCGCGAACGTCGACCGGCTCAGCCTCCAGGGCAACTACGAGATCAACATCGAGGTCATCGACCCCGCCTTCGCGGCCGAGATGGAGCGGATCTACGCCGCCGACGAGTCCAACTGCCTCGAGCTCACCCGCAGCGAGTGGGAGGCGCGCGACCTGCACCGCAAGTTCACCGAGACGATCCTCGCACCGCTGCGGCCGCTGCTGTAGCGCCCACGGTGGTCGAGGTGGTCACCGGCCGGGGGTTTCGAGGCCTCGGGCCTGGCGGCCCTCACACCTCAACCACCGGATGCCCTCGCTTCCACCGGGCAGCCGGAAGCCGCACGACACGCCGGTCCGGTACGGCGTGTCGCGCGGGTTTCGGCTGCCAGCAGCCGAAACCCGCGACGCCCAACCACGGTGGCGCTCAGCGGCGGGTGACCCGGGCGGGCAGGTGCGTGCGCGGCTCCATCCGCGGGCCGCGGCGCGGACGCCGTCCGGCGGCCAGGCCGAGCAGCACCGGCACCCGGCCGCGATGCGGGCGCCACGGTTCGAGGAACTCCGCGAGCTCTGCGTCGTCGAAGGCGCGGCCGGCGACCGCCCAGCCGACGTCCTTGGCCACGTGGTAGTCGCCGAAGGACACCGCGTCGGGGTCGCCGTGGGCGCGCTGGCGCACCTCGGCGGCGGTCCAGACGCCGACGCCGGGCAGCGTGGTGAGTCGGCGCTCGACCTCCTCGCCCGGCAGCCCGACGGTGCGCTCGAGCGCGTCGGCGACCCGGGCGGCGGAGACCAGTGCCCGCGAGCGGGCGGGGTCGACGTGCATCCGCAGCCACTCCCACGACGGCACCTGCCGGATCGTCGCCGCCGCGGGCTGCACCCACAGCCGGCGGTCGGCGCTCGGGCCCGGCGCACGCTCGCCGTACCGGTGCACGAGCCTCCGGAAGCCCGCGAACGCCTCCTGCCCGGTGACCCGCTGCTCGATGATCGCCGGGGTCAGCGCCTCCATGACCAGGCCGGTGCGACCGATCCGCCAGGCGGCGTAGCGGCGCCAGCCCTCGGCGACCAAGGGATGGCGCGGCTCGAACCCCGAGACGTCGTCGTCGGCCCCGAGCAGCGCCGGCAGCGAGGCCAGCGCCCAGTCGGCGCCCGGTCCCCAGGCCTCGGCGCGCACGACGCCCGCGGCCGAACGCGGCTCGACCATCAGGGTGGCCGGCCCCTCCGGCGTACGGATGCCGCGCCAGTGGCGCTCCCCCTCGATGCGGTACGTCGGGTCGCCGCCGCCCCGTTTGTGGACGGCGAGCACCGACGCGACCGGGCACGGCCAGTCGGGTCGCCATTCCCGCACCCGTCCGTCCACGCCGGTGAGGATAGCCCGGCACCCCGACACTGGAACACGTTCTATTCTCGTCCCATGTCGCTGCTGATCGAGGACCGCAACCGGGTCCGCACGCTCACCCTCGACCGCCCCGACGCGCTCAACGCCTTCAACGAGGCGCTGTACGACGCGACGACCGACGCGCTGCGCGCCGCGGCCGACGATCCGGGCGTCGCGGTGGTGCTGTTGACCGGCAACGGCCGGGCGTTCAGCGCCGGCACCGATCTGCTCGAGATGCACGCGCGGGCGACCGATCCCGGGTTCGTGCCGGGCCGGCACGGGTTCGTCGGGCTGCTCGACGCGCTCGTCGACCTCCCCAAGCCGTTGGTGTGCGCCGTCAACGGCGTCGGGCTGGGCATCGGCGCGACCGTCCTCGGCTTCGCCGACCTCGCGTTCATGTCGACGACCGCCCGGCTGAAGTGTCCGTTCACCAGCCTGGGCGTCGCGCCCGAGGCGGCCTCGTCGTACCTGCTCCCCCGGCTGGTCGGGCGCCAGGACGCCGCGTGGGCGCTGCTCTCGGCGGAGTGGATCACCGCCGCGGAGGCGCTCGAGATGGGGCTGGTCTGGCGGGTCTGCGAGCCCGACGACCTGCTGCCGGAGGCGCGCCGACACGCCGAGGTGCTGGCCGCCCGCCCGATCTCGTCGCTGGTCGCGGTGAAGCGGACCATGACCGAGCCGCTGCGCGCGGGCATCGACGCCGCGCGGCAGCGCGAGAACGCGGCGTTCGCCGAGCTGATGGGCGGCCCGGCCAACCTCGAGGCGCTCACCGCGTTCGCCGAGGGCCGCGAGCCGGACTTCACGAGCCTGCCGCCGGGGTGGTGAGCCCGGCTCACCCGTCCTCGGTCACGACCGCGCACGCGTCGGGGTCGTGGCTGGTCCGGCCGTCGACGAGGGCGGCCTTGGCGAGCAGCCGGCGGAGTACGTCGCGCTCCCCCGGCTCGAGCCCACCGAGCACCTCCTCCTCCGCCGCAGCCACCCGGCCGCACGTGCGCGCGACCAGCCGACGGCCGCGCGCGGTGGCGACCACCTGCCGCTGTCGACGGTCGGCGGGGTTCTGCCGGCGCTCGACGAGGCCGGCCTCCACCAGGCCGTCGATCAGGTAGGTCATCACGGTGCGGTCGATGCCGAGATGGGTGGCGAGGGCGAGCTGGCTGGGCTGCTCGCCGCGGATCACCTCGCAGAGGGTCTGATAGCCCCGCGGGCCGTGGGGCACGTCCTCGAGCAGGGGGCCGATCCGCTCGCGGTAGCTGCGCAGCAGCGAGCCGAGGGCCCAGCCGAGGTCCTCGGCGGGTTCGGTCCCGCGATGGGAGTCGTGCGGCTCGGTCACGGGAACATCGTACCCGCTACTGTTGTTCAGCAGATCGTCTGTGGCACATACGATCTGTCGCGACAACGGTAGAGGGAGAACTCGGGATGACGAACGAGGTCGCCATCGAGCTGACCCTCGGCGAGCTCTCGCTCGACGAGCTGACCGCCCTGACCCGGCATGCCGAGGCCACGGACCTCGATCTGGTGGTGCTCACCGGAGAGGACGCCTTGCTCGACCCGTGGACCACCGCCGTCTGGCTCGCCGGGCGCACCGAGCGGATCCGGATCGCGACCGGCCGGCCCGGCTCCCCACTGCCCGCGGTCGCGGCGAAGGCGCTCGCCAGCGCCGAGGCGCTCAGCGGCGGCCGGGTGCTGGTGGCCGATCCCGCATTCGTGCGCCTGCCGGCCCGCTCGACCGACGACGTCGACGGCCACGCGCCCGCGGTCCACGCCGCCCGGCGCGAGCGCCGCCTGGCGCACCGCCGCCCGGGCATCGCGTACGACGACCTGCCCGCCTCGCTCGCGGCGACCGCGGTCGAGCCGGGCGACCCGGCGTACCGCGGCGCGAGCTCGACGTACCTGCGCGGCGGCTCCCCCGGCCTCGTGCTCCGGCCGCGCTCGGCGACGGAGGTCGCGCACGCCGTGGCGTTCGCGCGCGGCCATCGCGACCTGCCGCTCGGCGTGCGCAGCGGCGGCCACGGCGTGAGCGGTCGGTCGACCAACGACGGCGGGCTGGTCGTCGACGTCGGCGCGCTCGACGAGGTCGAGGTGATCGACGAGGAGCACCACCTGGTGCGGATCGGGCCCGGCGCCCGCTGGAAGGACGTCGCGGCGGTCCTGGACGGCCACGGCTGGGCGATCGGCTCGGGCGACTACGGCGGTGTCGGGGTCGGCGGGCTCGCGACGGCCGGCGGGATCGGCTTCCTCTCCCGCAAGCACGGCCTGACCATCGACCAGCTGCGCGCGGTGGAGCTGGTGCTGGCCGACGGCAGCCGGGTCCGCGCGTCGCGGGAGGAGCGTCCGGACCTCTTCTGGGCGGTCCGCGGCGCCGGGGCGAACCTCGGCATCGTCACCGCGTTCGAGTTCGAGGCGAGCGAGGTCGACCTGGTCGGCTGGGCCCAGCTGGTCGTGGTCGTGTCCGACCTCGCGGACGGTCTCCGTCGCTTCGGCGAGGTGGCCAGCGGTGCGCCCCGGGACACCACCGTCTTCCTGGTCACCGGCCGCCCGCAGCGCGACCAGGCCGTGCTCCAGCTCTACGGCATGGTCGAGTCGGCGGACCCCGAGGTCGTGATCGAGCGGCTCACGCCGTTCGCGGAGATCGGCGCGCTCGCCCGGCAACAGGTGGTGCTGGCCCGCTACGCCGACGTGATGGCGATCGCCGCCGACGTCGGGCCCGAGGGCCACCGGGGGTACGGCGAGCCGGTTACCCGGTCGGCGTACGCACCCCGCCTGACGCCGGAGCTCGCCGCCGACACGGCCGCGCTGCTGGACACCGGGCTCGTCCACTTCTTCCAGCTGCGCACGATGGGCGGCGCGATCGCCGACGTACCCGCCGATGCCACCGCGTTCGCCCACCGCACGCCGGACTTCCAGGTCACCGCGATGGGCGCCGACCGGACCGGGCTGGACGCGGCCTGGGACGCGCTCGCGCCGCACTTCGACGGCCTCTACCTGAGCTTCGAGACCGACCCTCGGCCGGAGCGGCTGCACGACGCCTTCCCGCCGCCGACCCTCGCGCGACTGCGCGAGATCAAGCGGCGCTACGACCCGGAGAACCTCTTCCGGGACAACTTCAACATCGACCCTCAGGAGGGACCCCATGACTGACTACGGACACGACCTGCTGTTCGGCACCTTCGTGACGCCGTCGGCCCAGGGCGCCGGCCACGTGCTCGACCTGGCCGTGGCGGCCGACCGGGCCGGGCTCGACCTGGTGACCTTCCAGGACCACCCCTACCAGTCGGCCTTCCTCGACACCTGGACCCTGCTGGCGTACGCCGCGGCGCGCACCGAGCGCATTCACCTGGCCGGCAACGTGCTCAACCTCCCGCTCCGCCCACCGGCGCTGCTCGCGCGGGCGGCCGCGTCGCTCGACGTGCTCAGCGGCGGCCGGCTCGAGCTCGGCCTGGGTTCCGGCGCCTTCTGGGACGGCATCGAAGCGATGGGCGGCCGCCGGCTCACCCCCGCCGAGGGCGTGCGGGCGCTGCGTGAGGGCATCGGGGTGATCCGCGAGGTCTGGGACACCGACACCAAGGGCGGCGTGCACCACCGCGGCGAGTTCTACACCGTCGACGGCGCGAAGCGCGGACCACGGCCGGCGCACGAGATCGGCATCTGGGTCGGCGCCTACAAGCCGAAGATGCTCGAGCTCACCGGCGCCGTCGCCGACGGCTGGCTGCCGAGCATGAGCTACCTCCCCGACGGCGCCGACTCCCTACCGGGGCTCAACGCCCGCATCGACGACGCCGCGGTCGCAGCCGGCCGCGCACCCCGCGACGTACGCCGGCTGCTGAACTTCATGGACGCCGGCCCGGCGTCGTCCGCGGACTGGGCGGAGCAGCTCGCCGACCTCGCGCTCACCCACGGCATCAGCGGCTTCATCGTCGGCGGCGACGACCTCGCGACCACCGAGCGGCTGGCCGCCGAGGTGGCGCCGGCGGTGCGGGAGATCGTGTCGAAGGAGCGGTAGGGCCACCGGCCCGCCGTACCGTGTCGATCACGTGAGCACGCGCAGCGCGAGCTGCGTCGTCGCGGGCACGCCGAGGTATCCGATCACGCGCGAGACCCGGCCGGGGTCGAGCGGGAGCAGACCGGGGGTGCCCGCGGTCTCGGGGGTGAGGCCGAGATCGACGTCGGTGCGGCCGGTCATCATCGCGAGGTTGAACTCGAACCGTTCCCGCGCCTGCCGAGGGGCGAGACGCTTCAGCAGCGCCGAGCCGATGCGACGCCGGCCCGTCTCCTCGCAGTAGGAGTCGATCGTGGCCACCAGGTTGGCGCCGTCGCAGTGGTCGATGTCGGCCCACACCGCCCGCATCGAGCCCATCTGGGACAGCAGGATCGGTGCGGTCTTCTCGCCGATCCCCGGCACGCCCGGCAGGTTGTCGCTGGCGTCGCCGCGGAGCGCGGCGTACTCGAGGTAGTGCTCCGCCGCGACGCCGTAGAGGGTTCGCAGCCGGGCCGGGTTCAGCAGCGGCGACCCGGAGATGCCGCCGTTGATCAGGCGCAGTACCTGGGTGCGCTCGCTGATGTGGGCGAAGGCGTCGCGGTCGGAGGTGACGATGACGCAGCGCCAGCCCTCCCGCTCGGCCCACGCCGCGGCCGACGCGCTGACGTCGTCCGCCTCCAGCCCCGGTGGCTGCACGGCGCGCAGGCCGAGGGCGTCGAGCAGGGATTGCGCGCGTCCGAGCTGGTCGACGAGCTCGGGGTCCTTCTCGGCGCGACCCGCCTTGTACGCCGGGTAGGCGGCCGCGCGGACCGAGGACTCCCGGTCGTCGAGCCCGAAGAGCACGGCATCCGGCGCGAACTGGTCGATCGCCTCGAGGATCTGACGCACCATGCCGTGCAGGGCCCACGCCGGGCGGTCGCCGAGATCCCGCAGCCCGGACTCCGCGCGGGCGTGGTGGTTGCGATGGAGCAGCGACGGGGCGTCCACGGCGAGCAGCAGACGGGGCTCGAGGGTCACAGCAGGCCGATCCCGCGGGCATGCTCGCGCACGGCACCGCTGTCGGCGGCCAGCACGAACGGCACGTCGGCGTCCCACCCGTCGGTGACCTGCTCGACCCGGCCGTCGCCGGGATCGAGCCGCACCTCGCGGATGTAGACCGCGAGCACCCGGCCCGGGTGGGCGCGCACGATGTCGGCGTACACCTGCGGGTCCCGCTCGCCGGAGTCGCCGATCAGCACGAACCGCAGCTGCGGGTGCAGCCGCAGCACCTCCTCGATCCGCTCGTGCTTGCGGGCCCGGCCCTGGTGGCTCCCGATCAGGTCGCGCAGCAGCACCGGCCCGAGCGGGAAGTCGCGGTGCCGGAGGAAGCCGACCAGGAACTCGTGCAGATTCCACGGACTCGACGAGACGTAGAAGACCGGGTTGCCCTGGCCGTCCTCGGTGGCCGCGAGGTCCTGGTAGAGCTCGGCGGCACCCGGGAACGGCGTCCGGGTGAGCGCCGAGCCGGTGAAGGTCTGGCGCAGCATCAGGCCCACCCGCTGCACGCCGGTCTCGAGGATCGTGTCGTCGACGTCGCTGACGACGCCGAAGCGGGCGTCCGGGCCGGGCACCCGGACCCGCACCGGCACCCGGTGCTCGGTCAGGCCGCGGTAGTCGCCCGCGAGCTCGATCGTGCCGTCGTGCCAGGGGCTGTCCAGCCGGCTCGGCCGCAGCTCGACGCGGAAGTAGCCCTCGTGGTCGGTGGCGACCTCGGCGGTGGCGTCGCCCACCGTGACCCGCAGCGGTACGCCGGGCAGCTCGTCGGTCACGAACTGGCCCAGGCTCCGGCGCAGCGCCGCCCCCAGGCCCTCGCCCGCCATCGCCGGTGTGGGCGGCGGGTTGTCGAGCACCCGGCCGCGGACCACGACCCCCTCCGGCCCGCCGTGGCCGAGGTAGGCGTCGATCCGGAAGCTCTCCGGGGTCCGCCCCGCCTTGCGGCGCAGCCGCACCGCGTCCCACCGGCGCTCGGCCTCGACCAGCAGCCACTGCTTGCGACCCACGGGCCCCACCCTAGGAGTCGACGGCCCAGCGCTGTCGGCGCCGTCGGCTTCAATGGACGCATGCTGCTCGCCGACGTCGTCGCCACCTCCGCGGCCGTCGCCGCGACCCGGTCGCGCAAGGCCAAGGTCGCCGCGATCGCGGAGCTGCTCGCGCGCGCCGCGGCCGAGTCGCAGGGGTCGCTCGAGACGGTGACGGCGTACGTCGGCGGGGCGCTGCGCCAGCGGCGCACCGGCCTGGGCTGGCGCGGCCTCTCCGCGCTGCCCGACCCGGCCTCGGCGGCCACGCTGACGGTGGCCGACGTGCACGCGGCGTTCGACGAGATCGCGGCGCTGGCGGGCGCGGGGTCCCAGGCCGCCCGGTCGGCCGCGGTGACCCGGCTGTTCGGGCGCGCGACCGAGGCGGAGCAGGCCTGGCTGCGCGGCGTCGTCACCGGCGAGGTGCGGCAGGGGGCGCTCGACTCGCTGGTGCAGGAGGGCCTGGCGGCCGCTGCCGGCGTACCCCTCGCCACGGTGCGCCGGGCCGCCATGCTCGGCGGCTCGACCGTGGCCGTCGCACGGGCCGCGTTCGCGGGCCCCGACGCCCTGGCGGCCGTCGGGCTGGAGGTCGGTCGCCCGGTGCTGCCGATGCTCGCCTCGTCGGCGCCCTCGGTGGCCGAGGCCCTGGTCAAGGCAGGCGCGGGCGACCCGGTGGCGGTGGACGTGAAGCTCGACGGCATCCGGATCCAGGTGCACCGGCACGGCGACGACGTCGTGGTCGCGACCCGCTCGCTCGACGACATCACCGCCCGGCTGCCCGAGGTGGTCGCGGTCGCCCGCTCACTGCCGGCCACGACGTTCGTGCTCGACGGCGAGGCGCTCGCGCTCGACGACACCGGCCGACCTCGGCCGTTCCAGGAGACCGCGTCGCGCACCGCGATGGCCGACGGGGTCGTCGTCACGCCGTACTTCTTCGACGTGCTGCACCTCGACGGCCAGGACCTCCTCGACTCCCCCGCCACCGAGCGCGCGGCCGCCCTGGAGCGGCTGGTGCCGCAGGCGCACCGGGTGCCGCGGCTGGTGACCGCCTCCCCCGACGAGGCGGAGGCCTTCCTCGGCGACACCATCGGCTCCGGCCACGAGGGCGTCGTCGTGAAGTCGCTGTCAGCGCCGTACGACGCCGGCCGGCGCGGCGCCGCGTGGGTCAAGGTCAAGCCCGTGCACACCCTCGACCTCGTCGTGCTCGCGGTCGAGTGGGGCTCGGGCCGCCGCCGGGGCTGGCTCTCCAACATCCACCTCGGCGCCCGCGACCCGGCCACCGGCGAGCTGGTGATGCTCGGCAAGACGTTGGAGAGAACGAATATACCAACAGGATGGGTGCCGGTCGGGAAGACCTTCAAGGGAATGACTGACGACATGCTGGCGTGGCAGACCAAGACGTTCCTCGAGCTTGAGACGCATCGCGAGGGGCACGTCGTCTATGTCCGGCCACAGCAGGTCGTTGAGATCGCGTTCGACGGCGTGCAGAGTTCGACTCGGTACTCCGGAGGGGCGGCCCTTCGGTTCGCGCGCGTTGTCCGGTATCGCGATGACAAGCGCCCCGAGGATGCCGACACGATTGAGACGGTTCGAACGTTCTTGCCGCGGCCGGAACAGTAGTCTGCGACTCGTACCACCTGCGAGTGACGGTTGACCGCCCGTGGCGCTCTCGCGCTGGAAGGATGAGTTCGTGAGCGCGGAATGGGCCAACGTGATTGTCAGCGGGATCGCGTTGTGCGCCGCCATCGCGGCCGGCGTTGCTGCTGTCTCGAGTCTGCATGTCGAACAGCGACGCGACGCGTTGTACGACGAGGATCGGCGGGCACAGCAGGCAGCACTCATCGCAGCCTGGGTGCGAGATCAAAGTACCGGAACCTGGGAGGCAGTCGCCCGCAACGGGAGCTCGGTGCCGGTCTACGACGTCACGGTCTTCTACAGGTCCGAGGGATCGCCGGAGATGCACCAGACGATGAGTCTGCCAATCCTGCCGCCCGGCGACACCCCGTTGCCTTATCCGGACGGTTGGAACTGGACCACCGGCAACGACGTCGCACACATGATCGATGACGTGCGGCTCGCAGTGTCATTCAGGGACGCACAGAGCCTCTACTGGCTCCGGGACGAGTCTGGCATCTTGAGCTTTCATCCAGATTTCAGGAAGAGCCAACTCCATCGGCTCAGGCTCGAAGCTTGGATGCGGCGACCGAAGCGGAGACGCATCTTCCGGACACCTCCAAGCCTCTCCGACCTCAATTAGGCCCGCGTTCAACGCCCTGTCACAGCGACTTGGAAACCGTGGCAGAACCTCGTCTGCTAAGACCCCCCGGTAGGGGTGCCGGTTAGCTCGCGGGTCATAGCCCACCCCTGCTCCTCCTGCGTGCGCCTGGATGTGGCGTGGCGCCGGCGCGGGCCGACTGGTCCAGCCCTCCAAGTTTCACGGCTTGACAGATGCATATGCATTACCTACCTTCCTTTCATCAAGTGCATATGCACCTACAATTGGAGGACGCAACCGATGGACACCCTGACGCCCCGTGAGAAGTCGTTTCAGTGGGCAGCGGAGCGCCGTGCCAGCCGAGGTCTGCCGCCAATGCTGACCGACGCCGAATACGCGGAGATCCGGCGCCAGAGATACGCGACGGGGCCGGAGGCTGAGGCTGATGCCAGGCTTGTGGCAGAGCGGATCGGAGTTCACTGGACCGAGGTGCAGGTTATGAAGTGACCGCGCCCCGACCTTGAGAGGCAAGGAGTATCGGAGATGAGCCACCCACGGAAAGGGCCGAGCGGCAGTCAGGGGGGGCGCGGAGTTGGAGTGACCACCAATCGGGTGATCCGGGTCTCCGATGAGCTCTGGGAGGCTGCTAAGAGGAAGGCTGCCGAGAACGGAGAGAAAATCTCCGATGTCGTGCGTCGAGCACTCAGAGAGTACGCCGGACTAGCTGACGCCCCACCGTTCAACCCTCGCAAGTCGCCGGATGGAAAAGTGGAGTAATGATGACCGTTGAAGGAATCCTCGCCAACCTGCCCGCCGCTAGAGCCAACCGAGTCCGGCGACCCGTCGACCCAGACACTGCGGCCATCGTCGCGAAGTTGTTCGAGGTCGACCGGCGTGAGTCCGATGACTGACTCACCGACCGAGCGGGAGAGGTTGCTGGCGAAGCTTCCTGCGGAGCAGCGTCGGTTTGTGCTGGAGCAAGACGCACTCGCCCCTCCCCAGACCGACGAGCAGATCCGGGGGCACCGCATGGCGATCCTCGCGTCCCGACGCGACCGGATGGAGCGATCAAGACTTGCGCAGAGTGGCCTCATTGCCGAGCCTGACGCCCCACCCGACCAGCCCGACCAGTAGGAGCAGGTTGCCTGCCCAGGCTGCCGCTGCACCCATCGCCGCGATAACCGCGTTCCCGGTTTCCTCGGTGTCGACGTCGCCGAGAGCGGAACTGGCAACTTCGGTGCCCGGCCATGCGAGGAAGGCGATAGCGCCTCCGATGATTGCCAAGCCGATCCCCCCAAGGATCAAGTTCTTGATAAGACCCTGAGCGCTATCGCGCACGTAGTTAACTGCCATGCCGGCGTTCCTACTGGACTCCCCCGCCGAATGTCCCAGAAACGACGAAAGAGCCCCGCCTAGCGCGATTGCTAGGCGGGGCTTCGTCTTGCTGTCAGCGCGCGCGGTTGGCGCGGCTCCGAGCCTGTCGGCAACGATCAGAACAGGTCACGCGGTTGTTCTCCATGATGGAGACCTCGTCCATCGGCTGCTCGCACCAGACACAGAGGCCGTCGAACAGGAGCATGTCTTCGTCGGGACTGGTCGTCTGACCCCACATCAGCGGAGCCCCCGTGCATAGTCGTGCTCCCGCCAATCCTCCCGGACAGGCTCCCAGTCTCCTGGGTTCATCGCTAGAAGTTGGGTCTCTCGGGCGAATTCGCGTTCGACTCCCCGCACCAGCTCGGTGAGGTCTGCGACGTTAAGTGCAAGTTCATCCTTGGCGCGCGCATCAGCTTCGTGCTCGACAGCAGAAGATACAACTTCGCCGCGAATGATGAGCTGGATACCTCCGCGCCGGGACTCGATGTCACCGGTTTCTCTCCTTGCCGGAGGAAAGTTAGCACGACCTTCCGCGGCGGCAATCCGACTCATTACCTGCCCGTCAGCGACCTCCAATCGATGACCCTCGGTCGAGAGCAGTTCAACGCACTCGACTCGCCCAAGGTCAGGAATAACCGCCCCAACGAGACGTGCGGTCACATCCGACGCGGTGTTTCGGATGCTCCCTGGATCGGGATGGCGGAGAGTGTCTAGCAGGATGCTCGCTTCGATCGTCACCGTACGCTTGCCGTCATCGTCAACGGTCTCAGAAGTGAGGAGCTCATCGGGTAGCACGGTCATGAGTGATGAACGCAGGAGGCCACTTCTCAAGTCACCGTAGACCTGACCGTTGACAACATCTGCTGCTGCGATGTCCTCCGCAATCGCGTGCCCCAGTCGCTTGGAGTGGGCGTCAAGAACGACGTCGTAATAGGGCAAGTCTGGATGAGCTGTCACCTCCAGACGGGCGCTGTCACTGTTGCCACCCACACTCCTGCGCTCATCTACGCACGTCACGCTAAGCCCGAGCTCCTCTGCTGCTTGCTCGATCATGCGCTTGCTCGCAAGGCCAACGTGGATCTTCGAGAAGTAGTATGTGACATTGACTTCGCCATATTCCACACCCTCCGGACTCAACTCCGGCAGTTTTGTCTGAGTGACCACCGCGACAGGAAGGTCGGCCTCTCGGGGCTTCGTCGGAATTGTGGCGAAGGTTGAAAGAACTGGGACCCCTGGCATCGCTCGACCAATGACGCGAGCAGCGACCTCCGCCAGATTGGTCCGCAATCCGCGTCGCTTGCGCTCCGCAGTCTTGAATCTGCCAAGGGCTCCCCTGGCCCGCTCCTTCGCGCGAAGTTCTGATGCCTGCGCCCTGGCGTAGTCGTCGGCGGTGTAAGTGTCAAGCATCGCCGCCCAGTAGCCCCGGATGGTCGGCGCCAGAAGCCGGGTCTCGTCATACTCCCGAATCACGCTCGGAAGAATGCCCGCCGCGGTGGCGTAGTCCTGCTGGTCCTGCTCGATCTTGGGCCGCTGAGCTTCCTCGGCTTCGCGGATGATCGTCTCAAAGCGCTTGTTGCTCACGTGGTTGTTGCCTCCTGGCATATCTGATGTGAGTTGAGTTGCGAGTTGGCCGCTTACCAGCGACGACGAGCACGGGCCGCGCGAGCCTCTGCAAGCGGGTCCCACGTCGGCTGGCGCATGCCCCCGCCTTCGAGCGGCGGATCGTCCTCATACGCGTCCTCGTCGCTCTGCGGAGCGAACTTGGCGAGCACGGCGGCGTGGGCATCCAGTTCCTCGCGGGTATCGCCCTTGAGTGCGTCGGCCAGCTCGTCTGGGAGCTTGTGCTTGAGTGCGACGTTCTCGATCAGTAGTGCGTGGGTGTCGTAGTCGTCGGTCATTAGTTGCGCCAGTCCCGCACAAACGCTCCGCAGGATGTGCATCCCGTCGAACAGGACGGGGGCAAGATCCTGTAGATCTCGATCATCTTCCCGTAGACTACTTCGTCTTCCACGTCGACATCGCCCTCGTTATTCACAAGAGCTTCGATCTCTCGGATTCGGTAGGCTTCGATGAGTTTCTCCGCGAAGCCCTCAAACTGTCGTTTGATCGAGGCAGCGTTCCGCTCCATCCGATGGAACGCCCGATGGATCTCGTCAGGGCTGACTTCTGACTTTTTGCTTGTCGTATTCAAGGGTTACGGACTCCTATTAATTGGTGTGTTGTTGAGACGCCAGACCGGCCCCGTGTACGCCGCTGTGAGCGCACAGGAGACCGGTCTGGCGGGTGTTGCTCTATTCAATTGTGTTCGTGCCTGAGATCGCCGCTCACCAACCTCCTTGCGCCCGTCCGAGTGCGTCCCAGAGGTCCTCTTCGGAGGACAGGGACTTGCCGGGGGCGGCGTTGTAGATGAGCGTCTGCGAAGACGAGCGGGCGGCTGTCGCAGACTTCGGAGTGTTCGCCTTCTTCGGCTTCTTGGGCTTCTTCGGCTTGCCCTTGCCCCCGCCGCCACTGCCGGAGCCAGAGGTCGGCGGGGCGGGTACCGGGACGCCCGCTGCCTTCGCCAGCTCCTCGAATGCAGCCTGGAGATTGCGGAGTTCGGCCATGGCCGCTTCCGCATTCCTGGCCGCGCTCGCGGCGATTGCGCCAAGCAGGGCGTTGGTCGCGTCCTCGATCGGCTTCTTCATCGCGATGAGCTCGTTGTACAGCCGGTCCACCTCAGCGGAGGCCGCTGCGAGTTCGTCGACGAAGACGTAGTTTCCGACCGCCTCGCCCGTGTCGAGCGAGAGACCCTCGACCTGACCCCAGAGCGCGTTCAGCTCGTCAACGCCGAGCTGGCCCTCCTTGAGGATCGATCGGATCCAGTAGAGGGCGTCAGGGCCCGCCTGAGCGATCTGGTCGAGCACGGTCTCGTTGAGTCCCATGCCGATGAGCTGCTCGATGCCGGCGTTGTACTCGGTGAGCTGCTCGATGTTGCGATTGAGGAACCGTCGCATCGAGTTGAACGACGAGCCGGCGTTGAGGATGGACGCCGTGCTCTGGTACGCATCGGCCAGGCCCCGCTTGTAGGACTTGACCTCCTCGCGGAGCGCCTCAAGGTTGCTGACCGCATCGTTGAGCTGATCGTTGACCCGCTCGTACGCTCCGAGCGCCTCCTCGAGCGCGGCTGCCTGGGCCTGCCACGCGATCGACTGCTTGCGCTGAGCCGCCAGCGCCTTGTTCGCAGCCTTGACCTGCTCCTTGGCGCCGTTGACGATCTCCTGCTGCTTGGCAGCGTGTGCCCGTGCAGTTGCGAGCTGAGCCCTCGCGGCCCTCAGTTGCTTCTCGGCCTGCTTGCGAGCCTCCGCGTTGGCAGCCTTGTCGACGTTCTTCTGGCGCGACTTGACCAGAGCCTCAGCAGCCTTGACCTTGTTGCTGAACTGGTCGAGCTTCTGGCGCTCCTTGTCTCGCTTCCTGCGGGCCTTGTCGCGCTTCGCCTCAGCCTTACCGATCGTCTTGTCGATCTGCTCGTAGACGTTGGCGATGCCGGCGTCGAGACCCTTGAGCCAGTACGCGGTGATCTCCGGAATCGTCCGGCGCATGCTGGCGGCGAAGTCGAGCCACATCGACGTGGTCTTCGCGAACATGTCCGCGACGTCAGCCATCGTGGCCTTCGGCTCGGCGGCCCCGAGGAGCATCCGGTCCTTGCGACCACCCGTGACGATCGTGCGCTGGTTGACGGTGACCGTCTTGTCTCGGAGGCCGTCGAGCTTCGCTCGGATTGCAGCGATCTTCGCGGAGGCCAGATCGTTGATGTCGACCGTGGCCTTGACGTGCACGGCCGCGTACTCAGTGAGTCGCTGGCGCACGTCCTTGATCGGCTTGGTGGCCTTGTCGTCGATCTTGACCTTGGAGGTCGCGGTGATCTTGTCGAGATCCTTGACGCGGTTCGTGGTGTCCTTGACGCGGTTCTCGGCGGGTGCCGTGTCGACGGAGACCTCAGGGTTCGCCCTGGTCCTGTCGACGACGTTGAGCTGCTCGAGGAGCCGCTTCACCCGCTTGAACGAGACCTCGGAGCCGGTCTCCTCAATGATCGTGCGAACCTGCTTGGGCAGCAGGTCGTACTTCCTCGCGAGGCGGGCCATCTTCGCCGCGGTGGCCGGGATGCCCCGCTCCTCGAAGCGGGTGATGACCGCCTTCGGGATTCCGTCGCCCTTGAACAGCTTGGCGTAGTTGACCACCGCAGTGGCACGCTCACGCATCGCCTTGGTGTCCTCGCGCAGCTTTCCGGTCTGCGCTTCCAGAGAGTCCGCTGCTGCGTCGTACTGCTTCTGGAGGTCGAGCCACTGCTGGTACTGCTTGCCCTGCGCGGCCGACATCGATCCGTTGGAGTCGGCAAGGATCTGAGCGGCCATCTGGCCGTAGCCTTCGGCCTCTGCACGAGTCGTCGCGATGACGGCCCCCAGCTCGGCCTGTGCCTTCTTCTGGCCGACTACGGCATCCACGACGGTACGTGCGGCTACGCCGTACTCCTGAGCGACCTTGAGCGCCCCGGACTGCTCCAAGTTGTCGTAGATCCGAGCGCGAGTCGACTCGGTGGTAGCGCCCGTGAGCTGGTTGAGCGTGTCGACGTAGCGCGATGCCGAGTTGGCCGCGTCGTCCATCGCCTTCGACGAGTCGTTGGTGTGGCTCATCAGGCCGACCAGAGCGCCACCGGCAGCACCGATGGCCGTTCCCCAGACCGGACCGAACGCGGAACCGATCACGGCGCCGGTTGCGGTGCTGGAGAGCACGCCGAGCGCCTGGTTGGCGCCGTCGCTATCGGTCTGGATGCCGCCGAGCGCCAGGCTGGCACCGAGGAGTGCCGTACGTCCCTTCGTCATCCGACCCGCGACGTTCTCAGCCGCAGCAGCGGTGCGGACGAAGGCGCCCTCTGCGCGACCCGCGGCAATGCCGGCGTCGAGAATGCTGGTCGCGAAGGAAGCGACCTTGGCTCGGGCAGCAACCCCGAGCCACATGGCCCCACCGACGAGCAGACCCATCGACGCCAGGTGCCCCATGGCGCCAGTGATCGGCGCCGGGAGTTCCTGGAGCAGATCGACGAAGGCGTTGATCGGGCGGATAACCGTAGCGACCTCGCCGGCCAGAGAGCCGGTAGCGGTCGCGAGATCGTCGACCAACGGCGACGCCAGTTCGACAGCGTTGACCAGCAGATCGCCCAGAGCATCTACCAGCGGACCGAGGTCATCGGAGAGCTGCTCGACCGCAGGGGCAGCCGTATCGAGCGCCGGAGCGAGTCCGCGCGACACATTCACAGTCACGTCGCCGATTACGTCGATGATCCCGGCCAGGGCATCCGATACGCCGTCGAGGGACGGGGTGAGGTTGTCAACAGCCGTGTCGAGCTTGTCGAAGGCTCCCTCGAGCGAATTCTGGAGGGCAGGACGGTCGAGAGCGTCGAAGATGCCGCCGAGCGCCTTGCCGGCCGTCTGACCAGCCTGCGGGAGCGTCGTCTGGAGCAGATCCGCGATCCGGAGCACCAGACTGCGGAACTTGGGTCCAGCCTCGTCGGTCAGGCCGTCCATGGCCAGGTGTGCGGCCTCGAAGACGCCCGTGAGGTTCTGTTGGAACTCCCTGCCGTTGACCGTGCGAGAGACATCCTCCAGCACGCCCGCCAGGGCACCCAGAGAGCCACCTCCGGCTGCCTCAGCGGCCTTAGCGAGCCCGTAGAGCGTGCTGCTCGCGTAGCGGATCGACGTGCCGAGATCTTGCAGCGCGTCGATGCCGGTATCCACGTACTCCTGGAGTCCAGCGCGACCCTTGCGGCCCAGCCAGTCATCGAACTGCTCGTTAAGGTCACCCCACCACTCAGCGAGCCGCGGCAGATTGCCAGCACCCACCGAGCCGAGCTTTTCGAGGATGCCGGCGTAGGCGTCGGTGCGGGTGCTCGCAATGTCGATGGACTCGTTGAGATCGTCGAACATCGTGCGCAGCTCGCCACCAAACCGGTCCTGGGTTGAACCGGCGAGGTCAGCGAAGAAGCCGCCAAGCGAATCAGACGTGCGCTCGAGGTTGCTCTCAAGCTCCGGCAGTAGCTCATCGGTGAGCTCTCGGATCGGCTCCTTGGCTCGGGACCAGAACCTCTCGGACATGGAGTCCTGGAGGTCTCCCAGCCTCTCTCGAACCTCGGGGAGCTGTTCGTTGAAGTCCTTGAGCACCGCGAACGTCGCACCAGCACCGATCGCGAGCCCGCCGAAGATGCCCGGAAGCGCCAGGGCAGCTCCCGCGGTCGACGCCAGTGAACTGGAGAAGGCCAGGACGTTGCTGGTACCCCCAGCGAGAGCCGCACCAAGGTTTGAGACCGCGAGTGTGGCCCCTGCGATCTTGGGGACCGACCTGTCGAGCTCGCCGGCCCACTGGGCAAAGTCGTCACCCATGTCATGGAGCGCTCGGGCGCCCGAAAGTGCGGCCAAAGAGGACCCGACCTTCGCGGCGGCGGCCTTATCGAGGTCGGCAGCGATCGATACCTTGCGACGACGGGTCAGAGCAGCGAGCTCAGCCTGTACCGCCTTCTTACCGGCTTGACCGAGGCCTACGCCGATCTCAATCTCACCAGCACGACGCTGCGCCTTGTCGACGGCATCGTGCGTGTCATGGATCAGCTTCTCGATGTTGACCTCGAAGTCGACCCGTACGTCTTGGAGCACCTTCTCGATCGCGGTGAGCTCACGCTTCGCCTCGCCTCGGAAGCCGTCCGTGCTGGGACGGACCTTGACGGCGACTTCGCCGATGATCGTTGCGTTGGACATTCGTCACCCCCTTCCTGGGGCATGAAGAAGCCCCCGCGGGCTTGCACCGGCAGGGGCTTGGGAGATAGGTGCCTAGAGGGCGCGAGTTATTCGGCACACTCCGCGGCCATGCTTCGTCGCATGTAGTCGAGCATCGGTTCATCCCCGATGGACACAAGCGGCAGCATCTTCGGTGTGAGGCCAAACAGGTGTAGACCGAGCATCAGCCCGACCTCGGTCGGAAGCACGCCCGCCTCCATCCACGCCGGCATGGCCTCAGGCAGCCAGACGCCGTACTTGCCATACAGGTGGTCGATGTCCTCTGGCGCGAACTCGCGATAGTCAGTGCCGACCATGCCCACCACCCTCGGTCGTGTCTGACAGCAGGCCGCAGGACCGCACCTTGCCATCTGCGATTGCGCCAGCGCGAGGAGCGACGAGGACTCCACACCGGCAGCGACATGCGACCTGCTCATCACGAGATCCCGGGTAGCCGAGGACTGGCTTGAGCCAGCCGATCTCTGACGTACTACGGATCTCAGCAAGACGGACCGGGGTGCGATCCGGATTCTCACCGGCAGGTAGGTGGTGAAGTCCCCTGCCAGCGTGCGGAGAACTCGATCTGGTCTGAGAATAGTTTGAAATAGAGATACTCCTAGTTATTCATTGATTGGGGCATGCAAGCGTTTGGGCCCTTAAGGGCCACAAGTCTGGTTCACCGAAGGTCAACTGAATACCTTGCCGTTGCGTGCGGCACTAGAAGGGTGGCTGCCCTGGCGATTGAAGCACCAAGCCGTCGTTTCCACGATCCACAGCCCGTATCACACTGAACTGCGCAAGACTTCGAGGCTTTGCGCTCCACCACTCTCGTATCTGGTAGTGCGTTGACCTACGGTCCTCGAGTCGTGGCGCGGACCGGCCCTCCTGGACAACATCAATCCACCCGCACGCCTCCGCGATAGCGAGATACTTGCGAACAGTGTCCTGCTTGAGGTTCAACTCGGCAGCCATCGTCCTTGTGCCGGCGATGATTCTTCTGCCGTGGTAGCCGTACATGTCTACGACCCGGAGGATGAACTGGTGAGCTGCCTCGACTGTGCGCGCCTGAACGCGCTTCCCTGTGGACTCTCTACTACTGTTTACATATGACCCGCACTTTTCGGGGTCATTCAGGCCGAGAGAGTGCATCCGTCGAATCCACTCGTCACAGCGGTCTCGCTGTAGGCGATCAAGGAGCTCTCGACCCCGCGCTTCGGTACTACTGCTTACATATGACCCGCACTTTTCGTCGAGGCTCACACCCGACCGGGCCGTCGAGATAGGTAGCCATCGATATCAGCCTGCCTGTAGTAGATCCCGCGGCCGAACTTGAACGACGTCAAGGGCTCCCGTCCAGAGCAGCGCCAGTTGGACAAGGTTGTGATGTGAACCCCGAGCGCCTCGCTCGTAGCGCGACGAGAGCGGTACGTGTGTCCGCCCAGATCGAATGAGTCCAAAGCTCACCGACCTCCTTTCAAGATGATGTGTGTTAATCGCCATTCGACGTAGAGAGAAGGAGCCCCACGCGCCAGCTCGAGTCAAACTGGAGATCTCGGGGCCAGGAGGCGTTGAGCGCGTGGGGCTACCAGAGAGACGGCCCGTTCCTCTACATCTAACAAGACGGGCGCCCGGCCGACTTTCACAAGTACCTTTGTGACACTTTCTTTAGGCCACTTGGGAAAGCTCGACGGCCCCCGGAGCCGAGCGATCGCCGAGCGCCTCCATCACTTTCGACATGCCGGCCTTGATCCGTACAGAGACGGCCTGCTGTGTCACGCCCTGATTACGAGCGATGTCTAGCTGGCTCCATCCCAGGCCGCAATGGAGGAGCAAAGCACCGTGCTGCTTGGGGGTGAGCTTGACCTTCGCCCACGCCACTTTCACATCGGCCATCCATGCCGCGAGGACATCCACCCGTATGCGCCAGTCGTAGCCAGCACCCCAGACGACTGGGAGCCACCCCGCAATGGTTCCCTCGGCGCCAACCAAGACTTCGCCGTCACAGCGCTCGTCGGCTTGCGACTTGGCCTCTCGAAACGCCCTGAGCTCGTCGGACCAGGCGTCCATCGACTCACGCCGGTCACGCTGGCCTGCTTCGACTCGAGCGAGGTCAGCGAGATCTTGGACCAGTCGATAGTGGAGCATCCCTAGGTTGTCCGGCACACACTCCGGCAGGTTGGTCTCCATGTCGCAGAGGCGCAGTCGGGCGATTTGCCTGAGATCGTCCTCGTCCAGTGCGTACTGCCGAGCGACCTTCGCCGCAGCCCGCTCGATCACGTCCTCAACGCCGGGGCAGTCCAACAGGGACCAATCATGGGTGGTCTGACTCAAAGGGGCTCCCTTCTGCATAGGTGATGCAGGAGAAGGGAGCCAGCGCTCACGCCTGTCCTGCCGGAAAGGTCGCGCCCTGCGCTCTGATGGTCTCGGTCTGATCGAGATCCCAAGCTCGACCACGATTGACGGGAAACGGCCCCGAGCCTACCGGGGCCGCTTCCGCGCCTGGACGAAACCCTAGGCGATCCCTGCACCGAGATCAGATCATCAAGCCTCCGACATCGATGTAGCTACCAACTTCGCGGGTGAGCAACTCAGTCAGCAGGTCGTCAGGCTCCAGCGAGATCCGGCTCTCAGCAGACCCACGTCCGAAGTCGAGCACCCAGCGGCCGGCTCGAGTTAGGAGCCGCACGCGCTCGTTACTGTCTGCGTCCGCCCAGACCTCAGCAACCGTTCGACCAGAGTCCTCGATTTTGGTCGTGCGTCGCGCCGGCATCTGCTCCGCTTTGCCAAGTGCTCGCTTCGCTTCTCGCAGGGCTGTGAGCGCTTCTTCTTCGTCTGTTTCCGTGGCTGCGGCAGCGAACCGCCGCTGAGCCTCCTGGAGGCGGACTTGAGCGGCGCTCACAGCCTCTAGCCTTGCGGCGTCCTCGTCAACAACGGCAGCGAGCATGGCACGACGGTCGCCAAACAGCCCCAGGAACTTGCTCTCGACGTACTCGTCCGCGCGGTGGCAGATGATCGAAGGGGCGTTCTCGCCCGGAGCGTGCTTGGCCTTCCGGCAGACATAGGTGTCGTGAGTCCGCCCTGTCGTCTTGTTCTTCGACTTTGAGACGTTCTTGTAGAGGCGACCGCCACAGACCTTGCATGAGAGCGCGGCCCCGATGCCGTCCGTGCGGCTCCACTTCTTGTCTGGCTCGCCGAGGAAGTCCCGCAAGGCGCGCCACTCAGACATGCTCAAGAGAGCCGCGTTCGGATCGATGCGGGGGATGCCGTCGACAGTGACGACACCTTCGCCGTCAGGGGTCATGCCCGCCAGCCTCGGGTTGTGAAGCAGTTTGTGAAAGCCGGTCTTGCTCATGCCGATGCTCTGGCGGACGGCGTTCTGTGACTCGCCGTCCATCACTCGACCAATGGCCTCACGAAGCCGGGGAGCGGCGTCTGGATCGAGAACGATCACAAGTCCTCGCCCGTCAGGGTTGCCGACAGACTTGAATCCGAAGGGTGCCTTGCCGACCGCGTGGCGACCCTGCGTCTTGAAGGACTCCAACGAGTCTCGCCGTCGCTCGGCGATGATGCCGGCCTCAAGCTCCGCGATAGCGGCGATGATCGTCAGGATGAACCTGCCCATCGGACCCTCCGTGTCGATCTTGTCGTCAACGAAGTGAACCGTCGCGCCAGCGGCCTCAATCTGCTTGACGATATTCAGCAGGTCGAGCACGTTGCGCGCAGCGCGGTCGATCTTGGTGACGACGACTCGATCTCCCGACCCGAGATCGGCCATCAGCCGAGCACCATCGGGACGCCCAGCGAAGGGCACCTTGCTGCCTGAGACGCTCTCATCGGCGTACCACTCGATAGCGTCGACCTCACGGCCCGCGACAACCTCGGCAGCACTGATCCGCTCTGTCTGCTTGGCGATCGATCCTGACTTCGCTGTATCCAGCGAGATGCGTCGATACGCTCGCGTCACACCCATGCTTGGCACCTTACTGAATCACGTTCGCTGTAAGACGTTCAAGGGGATGACCGACGAGATGCTCGCCTGGCAGACCGAGCGGTTCACTGAGCTCGCCCTGTCACCGACGACCGTGCACGACCACTACGTCGTCGAGATCCGCCCCGAACAGGTGGTCGAGATCGCCTTCGACGGCGTACAGCGATCGACGCGCTACCCCGGCGGCGTGGCGCTGCGGTTCGCGCGGGTCGTGCGGTACCGCGACGACAAGCCGGTCGACGAGGCGGACACGATCGAGACTGTCCGGAACTACCTGGGCTGAGGCCCACGCGCGGCGGGTCAGTGCTCCAGCGGTCCCAGCGTGCGCAGGTAGAGCCACCAGGACGCGGCGACCGCGGCGACCGTGAGCAGTGCGCTCAGCAGGAGGGTCTGCTCCCAGGCGAGCGTCAGCAGCACCACGGCCCACAGCAGCACGATCGGCAGCACCAGGAGCATCGGCAGCAGGTAGCCCCACAGGCGCGAGCCCTCCCCTGGCTGCCAAGCGGCACGCGACTGGATCATGCCGACCAGTATGACCCGTCGCCCGCGGTACGGCCGGGCAGCACCGGGCTCCACGGCTCGTACGATGACGCCATGGCGACAGCTCCCGAGACCGACGGGCGGCGGACGGCGGCCGCGGCTCGGCGCCGGGCGCGTGAGCAGGAGATCATCGCCGCGACCCGCGGGCTCTTCGACCAGCGCGGGGTCCGCGACGCCCAGATCGAGGACATCGCGAAGGCGGTCGGCATCAACCGGGCGATCGTCTACCGGCACTTCACCGGCAAGGAGGAGCTCTTCGCGCTCACGCTGGTCGAATACCTCGAGGAACTCCGGGTCGCGCTCGCCGGCGCCGTCGCCGGCTCGGACGACCCGGAGCGGCAACTCAGCGCCCTGGTCGCGGCGTTCGTGGAGTACGGCGTGGCGCATCCGGCGTTCGTCGACTGCGCGCAGACGATCATGCGGCGTACCGGCCCGGACCTGCTCGACGAGATGTCCGAGAGCGCCCTCTTCCGGCTCGGCCGCGGCATCTCCGGCTGCCTCTCGCTGCTCACCCAGGTGCTCGAGGAGGGCGTCGCGAAGGGCACGTTCCGGGTCGAGGACCCGGTGCTGCTCGCCAACACCCTCTACGCCAGCGGACTCGGCGCCCTGCAGCTGGCCCGGGTCGGCATCCTGGTCAAGGAGGCCGCCCCCGGGATCCCCACCGTCGGCACGATCTCGCCCGAGCAGGTGCGCGACTATCTGGTCGCCGCCGCGCTGGCCCTCGCCTCGCGCTGATGCCCAGGGTCGTCGAGACCCGTGAAGTGGTCGTCGGAAGGCGCGCAAAGCGACCATCTGACGGGTCTCGACGATCCCCGCGCGGGGCTCAGGCGGCGCCGCGCGGCAGCCCGTTGCCGTCGGGCATCGAGCTGGCCTGCACCAGCCGACGGGCGGCCACCGCGGCGTACGGCGCGCGCCGCGCCTCCTGGGGCCCGCGCGCCGCCGCGTCGACGGCATCCGCGGCGTCGGCACGCAGCGTGTCTCGCAGCAGCATCAGCGCCTCGGTCCGCAGCCGCACCACCTGTGCCTCCGCGAGGCCCAGCTCGACCGCGATCCCGTCGGCGTCGCACTCGCCGACGAAGTAGCCGTCGAGCACGAGGCGGTGCCGCTCCTCGAGTGAGTCCAGCGCCACGCGCAGGTCGAGCAGCCGCGCGTCGGCGCTCTCGGCGTCCACCGTCGGCCCGGGACGCGGTCCGGAGAGGTCGATAGCGCGCAGCACCACCAGGATCTCGCTGCGGACCACGGCGTCGGCGTAGCGCAGGAAGTCGCCGTCCGCGTCGGGACGGTAGGCCCGGGCGGCCTCCAGGGCGGCCACCAGGCCCGCCGAGAGCAGCTCGTCGCGGTCGACGCATGACGGCACCCGGGCGGAGATCTCGCGCACGATCCGGTGCACGAGCGGCACCGCGGTCAGGGTCCGCTCCTCGGCACTCGGACTCGCGGCCGGCACCTGCTCGTGTGCGTTCGTCATGTCTCCCACCCGCCTGCCCTACCCGGTGGAGGCGGCCGGGTGTTCACGGACTCCGGGGCTCCCATCGGCAGGACCGGGCGGGGCCCAAGCCTGGACCAGACCAGCCACGCGGCACCCGCCCTCGGTCGCCGGTCAGGGCTCCGTCAACCGCACCACGTCGAGACCGAGCCACTGCGCGAGCGAGTCGATCTCGGCGTCGACGTCGGCGGTCATCGCCGCCGAGAACGGCTCGTCCTCGTGGACGGCCCGCACCACCAGCGCGCCCTCCGCCCGGTCGGCACTCGCGTCGAGCTTCCCGACCAGCCGGTCGTCGTACAGGACCGGCAATGCGTAGTAACCCCATCTCCGCCGGGCGGCCGGCTTGTACATCTCGAGCAGGTAGTCGAACTCGAAGACCTCGGCGAGCCGCTTGCGGTCCTGGACGAGGCGGTCGAACGGCGAGAGCAGCGCGGCCCGGCCGTCGGAGCGGGCGACCTGGCCGTCCGCGAGCGCCGGGTCGACCCGCCAGGTGCCGCGCACCCCCTCGACGACGGCCGGCACCCCGGCCTCGCCCACGTCGTGCTGCTCCCCCGGAGCCGCAGCGGCCCGGCTGCGGGCGATCCCGAGCGCGGCCAGCCGCCGCTCGTCGCGCCGCCGGCGTGCCTCCTCGACGTCGGGGAAGGGCTCGTCGGGATAGATCCGCTCGGCGAGGTCCCAGAGCTGCTCACGGCCATCACGCCCCACGCACGCGACCTCACCGCGAGCCACCATCAGCATCAGCAGCATCTGCACGTTGCGGGCGTTGTTCCACCCCGACGAGCGCCACGGCACCTCGCAGCTGTCGGGCAGCTCGCTGGTCGGCAGCGGCCCGTCGCGGCGCAGCCGGTCGAGCAGGTCGCGGTGGCAGCCGGCGTTGGCGTCGACCCACTCTGCGCGGGCGACCTGCCACTCCTTGAGCGGCCCGGTGCCCGGCCACGCCGCCATCTCGGCGCGGAGCAGCGTCATGTCGCCGGTCGGGCGGATGAAGCCCTGGTGCTCGATCAGCGCCTGCTCGTCGAGCGCGTCGCGCAGCGCCGCCACGTCGTACGTCGGCCCGAGCCTGCTCCACAGCACCAGGTCGGCGCTCGGCGCGATCGCGGCGGTCGGCTCCGCCTGCACGACGGTGAGGTGACGGATGACCTCGAGCAGGTCGCGCGGCCGATCGGCCGTCAGCAGCTGGGCGCGGACCGCGATCCGCCGAGCATCGGCGCGGGTGAGCTGGAGCGGATCGGCCATGCCCCGACGGTAGACCGCACCGGGGACACCCACTCGGGTCCACCGGATGGAGCTCAGGGCCGGCCGACGGGCTCCTGGGCGCCCGGACCCTCGGAGCCGGGGCGCCGCGGCCGGATCAGCCCTTCCTGGGCGGCGGTGGCGACCAGCACGCCGTCGGCGGTGAAGATCCGCCCGAAGGCCAGGCCCCGGCCGCCCTGCGCGGACGGCGACCACTGGTCGTAGAGCCACCACTGGTCGGCCCGGAACGGCCGGTGGAACCACAGCGTGTGGTCGAGGGAGGCCATCTGGGTGCGCGACGGGTTCAGGTCGTGTGCCGACAGCGTGGAGCCGAGCAGGCTCACGTCGCTGGCGTAGGTGAAGGCGGCGGCGTGGATCGCCGGATCGTCCGGCAGACTCTCCCGCAGCCGCACCCACATCCGGGCCTGCGACACGTGGCCGTCCTCGGGCTCGAGCCCGAACCGGGTGTTGCCGAGCCAGCGCACATCGAGGGCGCCCCACTCCTTGCTGAGCGCCTCGGCCTCGTCGTTGCCGCCGCGGCGCATCACCTCGACCAGGTCGAAGCCGGTCTCCGGGGCGCCGACCTCGGGCATCGCGTCCTGGTGCTCGTAGCCGTCCTCCGGACGCTGGAAGTTCAGCGACTGGTAGTAGATCGGCCGGCCGTGCTGGCGGGCCACCACCCGGCGGGTCACGAACGAGCGGCCGTCGCGGGGGCGCTCGACGTCGTAGACGATCGGCACGGAGTAGTCGCCGCCGAGGAGGAAGTAGGAGTGCAGCGAGTGCACGACGTACTCCTCCGGCACGGTACGGATCGCCGCGATCAGGGCCTGGGCGGCGACCTGGCCGCCGTAGACGCGGGCGCGCTCCGACTCGGGCTGCTTGCCGCGGAAGAGGTCGACGTCGAGCTGCTCGAGGTCGAGCAGGTCGACCAGCTCCTCGGTGGGGTTCATGACCTGTCCTGACGTGGCCGGAGCACGGTCTCCTGCGCGACCGAGGCGACCAGCGCGCCGGCCTGGGTGAAGACCCGCGCCAGGACCAGCCCGCGGCCCGACGACGCCGAGGGCGAGACCTGGTCGTAGAGCCACCACTCGTCGGCCCGGAACGGCCGGTGGAACCACACCGCGTGGTCGAGCGACGCGGCGAACGCGTCGCCCCGGCCGAGGCTGATGCCGTGCGGGACCATCGCCGCTCCGACCAGCGTCATGTCCGAGAGGTAGGTGAACGCGGCGCGGTGCCAGAACTGGTCGTCGGGCAGCGGCGTCGCGACCCGCATCCAGACCCGCTGCCGCGCCGGATGGCGGGCGTCGCCGGGTGCGCCGGCCGAGGTGTCGACGATCCGGATCTCGGCGACGTTCCACTGGTCGGCGTGCAACTCCTCCTGGAGCCGACGGCTGATCGGGCGCACCGACGCGTCGTCGGGGCCGGGTACGTCGGGCATCGGCTCCGCGTGCTCGAGGCCGGGCTCGGCGAGGTGGAAGTTCACGGTCTGGGCGTAGATCGGCCGGCCGTGCTGCTGGGCGATCACCCGGCGGGTCGCGAAGGAGCGCCCGTCGCGCAGGTTCTCGACGTCGTAGATCGTCGGCACCGTCGGGTCGCCGGGCTGCAGGAAGTAGGAGTGCAGCGAGTGTGCGGTGTAGGGGTCGGCCACCGTGCGCGAGGCGGCGACCAGGGACTGCGCGGCCACCTGCCCGCCGAAGACCATCGACCTGGAGGTCGGCATCTGCGCGCCCCGGAACAGGTCGTCGTCGATCGTCTCCAGATCGAGCAGCTCCACGAGCTCGGCGGCGTCGCGGGGCATCAGTCGCGCTCCTGCCCGGCGGCGTCGTCGGCGTCGTCAGGGCCGTCGCGGCCCTCGAGGCCGTCGGGGCCGTCGAGGCCGGCCAGGAACTGCTCGAACTGCGCGCCGATCTCCTCACCCGTCGGCAGCGGCTGATCGGCCGCGAGCAGGCTGGTGCCGCTCTCCTCGGCGCGCTCGAACGCGTCGTACTGCCGCTCCAGCGCCGCGACCACCTCGGCGACCTCCTGGTTGGCCTCGAGGTAGGCCGCGATCTCGGCCTCCTTGTCCGCCGCCTCGGCGTGCAGACCGGACAGGTCGATCGTGAGCCGGCCGGCGATCTCGACCTGTTCGAGCAGCGCCGCGGAGGCCAGCGGGTAGTCCAGCTGCGCGAGGTAGTGCGGCACGTGGGCGACGAAGCCCATCGCGGCGTGGCCCCACTCCCCCAGGCGGATCTCCAGCAGCGCCTGGACGCTGCTCGGGATCCGCAGCTCTCCGCGCCACGGACTCTCGGCGGTGAGCAGGGACGGGTCGTTCGCGTGCGGGGTCAGCGCGATCGGCCGGGTGTGCGGCACCGCCATCGGCACCGACCCGATGCCGACGACGCGGGTGACGCCGAGCCGCTCGACCACCTCGCGCACCGCGCGGCAGAACGCCTCCCAGCGGTTGTCGGGCTCCGGGCCGTGCAGCAGCAGGTACGGCGTACCGCCCGCGTCGCGCAGCAGCCGGACCACGAGTCGCGGCGCGTCGTACGCCTCGTAGTGGTCGCGCACGAAGGACATCGGCGGCCGCCGGGCGCGGTAGTCGTGGAGCTGGTCGACGTCGAACGTCGCCACCACGGGCCCCTCGGACATGTCGACGAGGTGCTGGACCGCGCGCTCCGCCGCGTTGCCCGCGTCGAGGAACCCGTCGAGCGCCAGCACCATCGTGAGCGTGGACGTGCCCTCGAGCTCGGGCACGTCGTCGACGATGTGCACCAGCCGCTCCCGCTCCGCCACGCACCCTCCTCCGGTCGCGGGCGACCACCCCGGCCGCCCTGGGCACAACCGTAGTGGTCGCGCGGCGCATTCCGCCCGGGTGGGGAGTCCCGGCTCACGAGTCCAGACAGAAGGCCTCCGCCTCGCGCGTCTGCTCGAGCCGGTCGCGCGCGCTCTGCCAACCGGCCCTGGCCAGGTCGTACGCCGCGTCCGCGGTGGATCGAGCGGCAGCGGCCTGCGTCGCCGCACCGGCGGCAGTGGCGGCGACCGCACCGGCACTCGCGCTCGCGGTCGCCGCGGACCCGGCGGCGGTGGTCGCCGTCCGCCTGCTCGCCCGATTGGCCGACAGCGCCTTCTTCGCCTTCCGCACCTTCGCGATCGCCTGGGGCTTGCCCGACTTCTTCGCCTTCTTCCGCGCCTGCTTCAGCGCCTTGGTCGCCTTCGTCACGGCGTGCCCGGCGGCCTGGGCGGCGGCCGCCGTCTTCGCCGCAGCGGCCATGGCGGTCGCCGCATCGGCGGCCGTCGACGTCCGGGCGGCGTCGGCGGCGCCGAGCTGGGCGGCGGCGGCCGTCAACGTGGCCCGGGCGGAGTCGAGCGCCGTCTCCGCGGCGACCAGGGAGGCCTGCGCCGAGGCCGTCCGCATCCCCTCGGCGATGCAGCTGCTCATCTCGTCGACCGCGGTCTTGAGCTCGAGCGTCGCGGCGTGGACCGCTCCCTGCGGCCCCGGCGGGCCTTGGCAGTGGTCGACGAAGCGCAGCCTCCAGATGCCGTTCGCGTCGGTGAGGCCGGCGAAGGCGGCGGTGATCCCGGTGCGGACCGGACCGCTCCCGCCCGGCGTGCCCGGCGCGGTCGAGAAGTACCGACCGGCGGGCACCTCGGCGCCGGACGCCCACGTCCACCACTCGGTGCTGTGGTCGTCGCTGAACGTGTACGGACCCACGAGCGCCGCGTCGTAGCCGTCCGGATCATCGGCACCGACCCCGGTGCGGGCGAAGAGGACGTGGTCGGTGCCGTCGGGCGCGACCAGGGTGGCGGTGAGGTCGCTGACCTGCGGGTGGGAGACCAGCAGGCCACTGATCCGGACGCCGGTGAGCGCCGTGCCCGTCGGCACCCCGGAGACCACGAACGAGACCTCCCGGGGTGCACCCGTGGAGGAGCAGCTCGCCCCGCCGTCGGTGATGCTCCCGTCGCCGGCGACCGTCCCGGCGAACCGGTGGTAGGGCGAGATGCCGGCGGAGGCCGGACCCGCCGTCCCGACCATCGTCGTCGCACCGACCGACACGACCAGCATCGCCCCGAGCCAGCGCCGGACCCCATCGCGCCGTGCGCCTCCGACCATGGGCCCCAGTGTTCGCCGGCGGACGCCCGACGGTGACCGTGGGCGCCGCCGTACCCAATTTTGGTGTCACGCGCGGGTCCGGGGGCCGACTCGGCAACCTTGTTACCCGGGGGTAACCTTGGGTCAACCGTTCCCGCCGACCCCCGAGGAGACCCCGAGATGGGTAGTGCCCGACAGCTGCGAGAGGTCGTCTTCGTCGACGGCGTGCGCACCCCGTTCGGCAAGGCCAAGGGCCAGTACGCCGAGACCCGCGCCGACGACCTCGTGATCAAGTGCATCCGCGAGCTCCTGCGCCGCAACCCCGAACTGCCGCCCGAGCGCGTCGACGAGGTGGCCGTCGCCGCGACCACCCAGATCGGCGACCAGGGCCTGACCATCGGCCGCACCGCCGCCCTCCTCGCGGGGCTGCCGCAGAGCGTGCCCGGCTACGCGATCGACCGGATGTGCGCGGGCGCCATGACCGCGGTCACGACCACGGCGTCCGGCATCGCGTTCGGCGCCTACGACGTCGCGATCGCCGGCGGCGTCGAGCACATGGGCCGGCACCCGATGGGCGAGGGCGTCGATCCCAACCCGCGGATCCTCTCCGAGCGGCTCGTCGACCCCGACGCGCTGGTGATGGGCAAGACCGCCGAGAACCTGCACGACCGCTACCCCACGATCACCAAGGAGCGCGTCGACGCCTACGCCGTGCGCTCGCAGCAGCGGACCGCCGCGGCGTACGACGCCGGGAAGCTCCAGCCCGACCTGGTGCCGGTCGCGACCCGGTCGGTCGAGCAGGGCTGGGGCCTGGCCACCACCGACGAGCCGATGCGACCGGACACCACCGTCGAGTCGCTGGCCGCGCTGAAGACGCCGTTCCGCCCGCACGGCAAGGTGACCGCGGGCAACGCGGCCGGCATCAACGACGGCGCCACCGCGGCGCTGCTCGCCGACGAGGAGACCGCGCGCGAGCTCGGCCTGCCCGTGAAGATGCGCCTGGTCTCCTACGCCTTCGTCGGCGTCGAGCCGGAGGTGATGGGCGCTGGCCCGATCCCGGCGACCGAGAAGGCACTCAAGCAAGCGGGCCTGACGATCGACGAGATCGGCGCGTTCGAGGTCAACGAGGCGTTCGCCGTGCAGGTGCTGGCCTTCCTGGAGCACTTCGGCATCGCCGACGACGACCCTCGGGTGAACCCGTACGGCGGTGCGATCGCGATGGGCCACCCGCTCGCCTCGTCGGGCGTGCGCCTGATGACCCAGCTGGCGAAGGCGTTCGAGGAGCACCCCGAGGTGCGCTACGGCCTGACCACCATGTGCATCGGCATCGGCATGGGCGGCACGGTGATCTGGGAGAACCCGAACTGGAAGGCGGACGCCTGATGAGCGACCTGACGAACCTGCTGGCCCGCGCCCAGGAGATCTCCTCCGACGCCGAGCGCGTCACCCGCGCCCACCTGCGGAAGGTGACGCTCCCCGGTGGGCCCGGCGTGATGGGCCTGATCACCCTCGACAACGGCGAGGACCACACCAAGCCGAACACGTTCGGCCCGCGCTCGCTGATCGAGCTGAACACCGCCATCGACGCCGCGCTCGCCGACGACGAGGTCGTCGCAATCGGCGTCACCGGCAAGCCGTTCATCCTCGCGGCCGGCGCCGACCTGACCTCGATCGCCGGCGGCGGACCCGACGCGGTGCGCGTGGTCGCCGGGCTCGGACACGCGGTCTTCCGCAAGCTGCAGGACGGCGACAAGCCGTCGTTCGGCTTCGTCAACGGCCTCGCCCTGGGCGGCGGACTCGAGGTCGCGCTGCACTGCACCTACCGCACGGTCATGGACAGCGCCCCGGCGCTCGGCCTGCCCGAGGTCATGCTCGGCCTGGTGCCCGGCTGGGGCGGCGCGTTCCTCGTACCGAACCTGATCGGCGCCGACCGAGCCGTGACGGTGATCCTCGAGAACCCGCTCAACAACGGCAAGACGCTCCGTGGCGCCGCGGCGTACGAGCTCGGTCTCGCGGACGCGGTCTTCTCCGGCGCGGACTACCTGGAGCAGTCGCTGCTCTGGGCCGGCGCCGTGCTGCGCGGCGAGATCGCCGTCGAGCGGCCGGCCGTCGACCGAGGCGAGGCGTGGGACGCCGCCGTCGAGCGGGCCCGCGGCATTGTGCAGGCGCGGACCGGTGGCGCGAGCCCCGCTGCGCTGACGGCGGTCGAGCTCATCGACGCGGCCCGCGACGGCGACCGCGACGCGGGATTCGCTCGCGAGGACGACGCCCTGGAGGCGATGTCGCACACGCCGGAGCTGATCGCGTCGCTCTACGCGTTCGACCTGGTGCAGAAGCGGGCCAAGCGCCCGGCCGGTGCGCCGGACCGCTCGCTCGCCCGCCCGGTCACCAAGGTCGGCATCGTCGGCGCCGGCCTGATGGCTTCGCAGATGGCGCTGCTGTTCGTGCGTCGGCTCGAGGTGCCGGTGGTGCTGACCGACCTCGACCAGGAGCGGGTCGACAAGGGCGTGGCCTACGTGCACGCCGAGATCGACAAGCTGCTCGCCAGGGGCCGCATCAGCAACGACAGGGCGAACCGCCTCGGCGCGCTCGTCACCGGTGCCGTTGACAAGGAGACCTTCCACGACGCTGACTTCGTGATCGAGGCCGTCTTCGAGGAGATGTCGGTCAAGAAGTCGGTGTTCGCGGACGTCGAGAAGGCCGTGTCGCCGGAGTGCGTCCTCGCGACCAACACCTCGTCGCTCTCGATCACCGAGATGGCGGCCGACCTCGAGCACCCCGAGCGGGTCGTCGGCTTCCACTTCTTCAACCCGGTCGCGGTGATGCCGCTGCTGGAGATCGTGCGCGGGGAGGAGACGTCGGACGCGACGCTGGCCACGGCGTTCGCCACCGGCAAGGCGCTGAAGAAGACCACGATCCTGGTCAACGACAGCCCGTCGTTCATCGTCAACCGACTGCTCGGCCGGTTCATGGGCGAGGTCGGCCGGATCGTCGACGAGGGCACCCCGGTGCCGGTCGTCGACGGGGCCTTCGCGGGCGTCGCGCCGATGCCGCCGTTCGTGCTGCTCTCGCTCGTCGGCCCGGCCATCGCGCTGCACAACAACGAGACGCTGCACGGCGCGTTCCCCGACCGCTTCTACGTCTCCCCCGCGCTCGAGCGCGTGGTCGCGGCGCGGAAGGCGTCGTACTACGGCCCCGACGGCAGCCTCGACCCCGAGGTCGAGGCGCTGCTGGAACAGCCCTCCTCGCCGGTGGTGCTCACCGCCGACGAGGTGCGCACCCGGGTGCTCACCGGCCTGGCCGACGAGGCCCGCCGGATGCTCGACGAGGGCGTCGTCGCCGCGGCCGAGGACCTCGACCTGGCGATGATCACCGGTGCCGGCTTCTCCTTCTGGAACGGCGGGCTGACGATGCTCCTCGAGCGTGAGGGCCTCGGCACGTTCCACTGATCCGGGCGGGAGTTTCGTCGGCCGGCCGACGAAACTCCCGCTGGAATGACGAAGCTTCGTCGTCCCAGCCATGAGTTGGGTCGTCTCGATCCGGACCTCGACCTGCGCAGGTACTTGGCGCCCGACTCGGTGCTCCTGACTGGTGATCCCGCTGCACGCGGGTCCCGGGTCACAGGGGAATCGGGTCCATGACCGACACCGACACCAGCACCGACACCGACACCGACACCGCCGACGTCACTCCGCTCCCACGCCGCCGGCCGCCCCGCCTGACGATCGTCGAGCAGCACGCGGCGTTCAGCGACGCCCTCGAGGGCAGCCTCTGGGGCCGGTTCCGGGTCCGCCAGGTCGTCGTCCCCGGCAGGGCGACCGCCGCCGGCATCGTCGCCGCGGCGCGAGCCACCCGGCCCGACCTCGCGCTCGTGTCCAGCCGGCTCGGGCCGTACGTCGACGGCGAGGCCGTGATCGACGGGCTCTCCGGCCACGGCGCCGCCGTGGTCGCGCTCTGCTCGACCCCCGTCGACCGGGACCCGGCCAGCTGGGGACGCTGGCTGCGGGCCGGCGCCGTCGGCGTCCTCTCGCACAGCTGCGACCTCGCCACGCTCCGCGACGCGCTTGACCGAGCGGCCGCCGGTCGCCCCCTGCTCGACGCGGCGCAGCGGGAGCCGCTGCTCGCCGCGGCCCGGCGCGCCGACGACCACGCCGGGTCGGCCCGCTCGCGGCTCGACTCGCTGACCCCGCGCGAGCGGGAGATCGTCACCCAGCTCATGGGTGGCCGCAGCACCGCCGCGATCGCGCGCGAGGGGGTCGTGTCGGAGGCGACCGTGCGCACCCAGATCAAGTCGATCTTCGCCAAGCTCGGCGTGAACAGCCAGTTGGCCGCCGTCGCCCTCGCCCACCAGGCCGGCTGGTCCGCGCCCGCCGAGCACTGGCTGTCGGTCGCCGGCTGATCCTCCCGACTTGCCCGGGCCGCGCCCGTTTGAGAGCCTGGATGCAGAGCCGGACTCCGGCTCCCGGACGAGTGGTGCCGTACCCGGTCAGCGACAAGACGGCGCCAAGGAGACATCATGTCCTGGCTCGTTCTGGTCCTCTCCGGCATGCTCGAAGCCGTCTGGGCGGTCGCCCTGTCGAAGTCCGAGGGCTTCAGCAAGCTCGGCCCCACCATCACGTTCGTCGTCACGCTGTGCCTCAGCATGGCCGGCCTCGCCGTGGCGATGCGGCAGCTGCCGGTCGGCACGGCGTACGCCGTGTGGGTCGGCATCGGCGCGACCATCACCGTGGCCTACGGCATGGTGACCGGTGCCGAGCCCGCCTCCCTCGCCAAGGTGCTGCTGCTCGGCGGCATCGTCGCCTGCGTGATCGGGCTCAAGGTCCTGCACTGACCCTCGGGGGTGGGTGACGCCGGCGGGCGGGCGGTTCATCGGCCGTGGGCAGCGCGGCTTCATCAAGGGATGAGGGTCGACCCGCGCTTCCCTGGGCGTTCAGGCTCCTGTGGCTGAGATTTCCGGACCGGGCCTGGAGCTTCGTCGGCCGGCCGACGAATCTCCCGCTGGGACGACGAAGCTTCACCGTCCAGGCGTGCGTTAGGTCGTCCCCGTGGGACACCCGTCGCCGGACGCCGCGAGCGGATAGTCCGTCACGAAATGGCTGCCCGATCGCCGGAACGACAGCAGGAACGTGACGGACTATCCCGGAATCGCGACCCTCATCCCTTGATGAAACCAGCGCCCCTCGCCGCCGCAGGACCCGGCCCACTCCGACTTTGCCTCGCCTTAGCGTCGCGCTGGAGCGTGCTTAGCGCTCCAGAGGGGAACGTTCAGGTCATCCGCTCGGACCCGACCGGGCCCGAGCGATCCTGAGAAGCGACCCCGAGAGAGGGAGTCCCATGAAGAAGATGGTCCTGGCGGCCGTCGCCGTCGTCGCGCTGGTGGTGGTCGCCGGTGGCGCCTGGTGGGCGCTCGGCGGCGACGACGAGAAGACCGAGCGCGGCACCTGCGGCAACGTGACGTGGGAGCTGGGCGCCGAGGACGAGGACGGCGGCGTCGAGGTGACCTTCGAGCTGCAGTCGGCCGCGCCGGGCGAGACCTGGCAGGTCGTCATCGAGCAGGACGGCACCGAGATCTACTCGGGCTCCCGGCAGACCGACGAGGACGCCGAGCTCGACGTCGACGTGACCGTGAGCGACAAGGACGGCTCGTCGTTCTCCGCCACCGCGACCCCCGAGAGCGGCGAGGCCTGCACCGCGTCGCTCGACCGCTGACCGACAACCCGACCGTACCAACCGAGGAGACAACCATGGAGACGAGCGTCATGACGAAGCGCACGATCACACTCACCGCCACCGGCGCCCTGGTCGCCGGCGCCCTCACCGCGCTGGCCGCCGGGCCCGCGCAGGCCGACGGCCCCGAGCGGCACGCCCGCGGCCAGGTGGCCGGCGCGGCGTACGACATCTCGGTCGAGAAGGACCGCCGCTTCGAGGTCGACGCCGACATCGACGGCGTGCCGGCCGGATCGACCTGGCGGATGGTCGTCCGCCACGAGGGCAAGCGGGTCGGCGTCCGCACGGCGCGGGCGGTGCGCGACGACGGCCGCTGGGAGGTCGACTTCCGCGAGGTCCGCAGCAAGGACACCAGCGGTTCGGACACCTTCAAGGTCACGCTGAAGCGGGTCGGCGGCCCGGGCAAGGTGACCCGCACCCTGCACTTCGCACGCTGACCCCGGGGGATCCGCGCGCCGCCTAGATGAGTAATTCCAAGGGATCGTGCAAGCGAGCGGCGCTCAGCGCCGCTCCGGCAAGGCGCCGATGCGTCGGCAGACTGGACGTCTTTCAAGCGTCGGCAACGCCGCCGGAGCGGATGATGAGCGTCGCGCAGCGTGCGAGGCCTTGGAATTAGTCATCTAGGCCGCGTTGATCAACTCCGCGCCTGCTACGCGACGCGCTGGACGCACGCTGACTGCGTTGCCGGAGCTCGGAATACGAACGGGTATGCCGTCGCTCCGGGCGCCTTGTCATCGCACGCCCATCGCGCCGCTCGCGACGGCGCCTACTTGATCAACACGGCCTAGCGGACGGCGGGGCCCAGCTCGACCACGACCCGGGCCCCGCCGGCGGGCGCGGGTTCCCAGGACAGGCCGCCACCGGAGTCGGTGGCGGTCCGGTCGACGATGGCCAGGCCCAGTCCGGTCGACCCGGCCCCGGACTCGCCCCGGCCGGAGACGTCCACGTCGTCCGGGAAGCCCGGACCGGCGTCGTCGACCGTGAGCGACAGCCCGCCGCCGGGGCGCGGCGCGAGGGTCACGGTCACCGCGGCGTCCTCGGGCGTGTGCGTGAAGACGTTGTCGAGCAGCACGTCGACGAGCGCCTGGAGGTCCTGCTCCGAGATCGGCACCGGCCTCGGGCCGGTGACCTCCACCCGGACGTCGAAGGCGCGCCCCTGGTCGTCGGCGAGGGGCGCCCAGAAGCGCGCCCGCTCGGCCACGACGGCCACCGCGTCGACCATCGGCACGACGCCCTCGCGCTCCGAGCGCCGGGCCTCGCGCACCACCTGGTCGACGGTCGCCTGGAGCTCGTCGAGGTCGCCGCTGAGCCGGGTCCGGCCCTCGGCGTCGGCCAGCCCGTCGACGCGCAGCCGCAGCGCGGTCATCGGCGTCCGCAGCCGGTGGGACAGGTCGGCGACCCCCGCCCGCTCGCGCTCGAGCAGGTCCTCGATCCGCACGACGAGCCGGTTCATGGCGCTGGCCAGCTCCCGGACCTCGGCCGGGCCCGACGGCGCCACGGGCTCGGGACGACGGCGCTCCCCGAGCGCTCCGGCGTACGCCGCGAGCCGGCGGATCGGCTGCACGAACGAGCGGCCCAGCCGGTCGGCGAGCACGAGCGCACCCACCAGCAGCACCACGCCGAGGAGCAGCAGCATCAGCCAGGCACGCACGATGTCGGACTCCAGGCCGGGTGCGCGCACCTGCACCAGGATCACCGGCGTGGCCTCGGGCCCCGCACTGCTCGGGCCCAGCGAGACCGGCACCAGGATCTCGGCGCCGCCGTCGACGTCGCGCACGCTGGCCTGGCCGGTCAGCCGCGCCTCCACCACGTCGTGGTCCTCGCCGGGCGCCGGTCCGATCGCCTCGCCGTCGGGGTGCAGGTCGTCGGGCGGGTAGAGCACGGTCGTCTGCACGTCGGGGTTGCGGTTGATGGTCGCGAGGTACGTCGCGACCGCGCCCTCGTCGTGTCCCGACACGACGGTCTCGGTCGCCTGCACCTCGAGCGCCGCGCGCGAGATCCGATCCTCGAGGGCGTAGCTGCGCAGCAGCACCGCCATCGGTACCAGCATCGCGAGCAGCACCATGGTCACGGCCGCCGCCACCGTGAGGATCAGGCTCCGGCGCACGCGGTCACTCCGGGGCCGACAGCCGGACGCCGACGCCGCGGACGGTGTGGAGGTAGCGCGGCTCCGCGGCCGACTCCCCCAGCTTGCGCCGCAGCCAGGACAGATGGACGTCGACGGTCTTGTCCGAGCCGCCCCACGGCTGGTTCCAGACCTCGGTGAGCAGCTCGCGCTTGGTGACCACCTCACCCGGACGCTCGGCGAGGTGGCGCAGCAGGTCGAACTCGCGCGGGCTGAGGTCGAGCGCCTCCCCCTCGACGCTCGCGCGGCGCGCGGCGGGATCGATCTCGAGGCCACCGACCACGATCGACCGGCGCACGCTCGACGTACCGGTGACCCGGCGCATCACCGCCCGGATCCGCGCCTCGAGCTGGTCGGTCGTGAACGGCTTGACGACGTAGTCGTCGGCACCGGCGTCGAGGCAGCCGACCAGCGAGGGGTCGTCGTCGCGCGCGCTCGCGACGATGACCGGCACGTCGCTGACCGCCCGCAGCATCCGCAGCACCTGGGTGCCGTCGACGTCGGGCAGCCCGAGGTCGAGGATCACCAGGTCGGGCCGGTCGTCGACCGCCATCGCGAGGCCCTGCATGCCCGTCGCCGCCGACGACACCGCGTAGCCACGCTCGTCGAGCGAGCGCATCAGCAGCGGCCTGATGCGCGCGTCGTCCTCGACGATCAGGACCTGGGGCACCCTCGGACCCTAACCGCTCCTCGCCCCCGAGCCGTCGGTCCACACCACGGCTTAGCGTCGCCTTAGCGGTCCGCTAACGAAACCGGGAGGCGGGGCGGGCATGCTGACCCCGTGACCTCGCGACGGATCCTCGGCTACCTGCTGGCCTGGCTGATCGCGGCCGCGGTGGCCGTGACCGTCGGCGTGGTCGCGGTGACATCGGTCGGCGCGAGCGTCCGCGATCGGGGGCCACTCGGCAACGACGTACCGCCTCCCGAGCGGTCCGAGGGGGTCCGCAGTCCCGACCCGAAGGCGGCGGTGGTGGCCCGCACGATCGAGGACGAGTTCGGCAGGTTCGAGGTGGAGTGTCGCGGGGCCGTGGCCTACGGCCTGGCGCCGGAGCCCGCCGCGGGCTGGCGGGTGGTGAGCTACGAGGAGGGGCCCGACGACGACGTCGACGCGGTCTTCGCGAGCGGCGACCGCTCGATCGAGATCGAGGTCTACTGCAACCAGGGCCGTCCGGCCGTCGGCGACCGCGAGGTGAAGACGCTTCCCGACGACGACTGAGGATGGGAGCATCCTCCGCATGACGAGTCCCAGGCGGGCCGCGGCCGCCGTCGCCGCCCTTGCCCTGACCGCTGGTGTCCTGGCCGCCGGCGCGCCGAGCGTCGCCGGCGTCGCCGCGGCCGTCGACCCCGGGTTCCTCGTGCGTCCGAGCGTCAACCAGCTCTACGTGCTCGGCGCGACCCCGGGCCAGGGCCTGGAGCTGGTCAGGGGTGCCGGCGTCGTCGCCTCGGGCACCGTCGACGCGGCCGGCAGCCTGGCCTGGCGCGAGCTGGACCCCGGCAGCTACACGGTGCGGGTGATCGGCGACCCGGCCATGGCCTCCGCGCCCGCGACCGTCACCGACGCCGACGACCCGGCCCCGGCCGCGTCGTTCTACGCGGGCCAGACGCTGTCGGAGGGCTTCGGCTACCTGACCACCCGCGACGGCACGACCCTGTCGGCGAACGTGGTCCTCCCCGGCGGCGCCGGGCCGTTCCCGACCGTCGTCGAGTACTCCGGGTACGACCCGAGCCGGCCGGGCAGCTCGGTGATGGCGCAGTTGTTCACCGCCCTCGGGTACGCCTACGTCGGGGTGAACATCCGCGGCACCGGCTGCTCCGGCGGCTCCTTCCGCCCCTTCGAGCCGGTGCAGAGCGTCGACGGGTACGACGCCATCGAGGCGATCGCCGCGCAGCCGTGGGTGAAGTACCACCGGGTCGGGATGGTCGGCGTCTCCTACCCCGGCATCGAGCAGCTGTACGTCGCGCAGACCCAGCCGCCGAGCCTGGCCGCGATCACGCCGCTGTCGGTCATCGACGACACCTACCGCAGCACGCTCTACCCCGGCGGCATCCTCAACACGGGCTTCGCGGTGCCCTGGGCGAAGGAGCGGTCGACCCAAGCGGCGCCGTACGGCCAGGGTTGGGAGCGGGGCCGGGTCGACGGCGGCGACACCACCTGCCAGGCCAACCAGGCGCTGCGGCTGCAGAACCCCGACGTGCTCGACATGATCGAGGACAACCCCTACTACGCCCCGCGGATCGGCGACCCGATGAACCCGAGCCTCTTCGCCCACCGGATCGACGTGCCGGTCTTCCTGGCGGGTGCGTGGCAGGACGAGCAGACCGGCGGCCACTTCCCGCAGCTGATCGACGACCTCACGTCGTCGCCCCGCGTCTACGCGACCATGACGAACGGCTCGCACACCGAGTCGCTCAGCCTCGGCATCTTCGGGCGGTACGCCGACTTCCTCGACCTGTACGTCGCGCGACGGGTGCCGACCTCGGCGAAGGCCCTGGTCGCGCCGATCCTGGCGCAGTCGCTGACCGGCGTGCCGGGGCTCAGCCTGCCGCGGCAGACCGACTACAGCGGGATGAGCTACGGCCAGGCGCTGCGCAAGTACGAGTCGGCCAAGCCGATCCGGATCCTCTTCGAGGAAGGGGCGGCCGCCGGGAAGCCGGCCGGGGCGCCGCTGCCGCGCTTCGAGCACTCGTTCCGGTCCTGGCCGATCCCGGGCGCCTCGGTGAAGCGCTGGTACCTGGCCCCGAACGGGCGGCTGCGCTCGTCGGCCCCGTCGGTCAGGGCGCGCGAGACCACGCCGCGCAGCTACCGGGCCGACCCGAAGGCGCTGCCGGCCACGACGTACGCCGGCTCGGGTGGCGGCATCTGGGCCGCGCAGCCGAAGTACCGCTGGCGGCAGATCCCCCACGGCAAGGGCCTCGGCTGGATCACCGCTCCCCTGAAGCGGACCGCGGTCGCCATCGGCACCGGCTCGGTCGACCTGTGGGTGCGCACGCCCAAGCGGGACACCGACCTCGAGGTCACGCTGAGCGAGGTGCGACCCGACGGCACCGAGGTCTACGTGCAGTCCGGCTGGCTGCGAGCCAGCCATCGCAAGCTCGCGCCGGGGTCGACCGCGATCTCCCCCCAGCACACCCACCTGAGGTCCGACCGGTTGCGGCTGCCCAAGGGAGAGTTCGCGAAGGTCCGGGTCGAGCTGTTCCCGTTCGCCCAGGCCTTCCGCGCCGGCTCGCGGATCCGGATCACCGTCGACGCCCCCGGCAACGCCCGCCCACTGTGGGCCTTCGACACGATCTCGCGCGGCGAGAAGGTGGAGATCGCGACCGACCGCAAGCACCGCTCGCGGCTGGTGCTGCCGCTGGTCCCCGGCGTACGGGTGCCGGCGAAGGCGCCGGAGTGCGCGGCGCTGCGCAGCCAGCCGTGCCGGAGCTATCCCGGCTAGCCGCCGAGGCCCGCGTCGCGGGCCCGGATGATCGCCTCGGCACGATCGGTCGCCTGCAGCTTGGCCAGGATGTTCGAGACGTTGTTGCGCACCGTCTTGGGCGCCAGGTAGAGGGTCGAGGCGATCTGCGGGTTGTTCTTGCCGGCGGCGATCAGGTCGAGGATCTCGAGCTCGCGCTCGGTCAGCTGCGGGAACGCCGAACGGTCCGGGGTCGACGTACCGGAGAGCAGGTCGGCGATCCGCAGCGCCAACGAGGCACCGAACACCAGCCCGCCGGCGTGCACGGTCGAGATCGCCCGCGCGACCTCGTCCTGGCTGGCGCCCTTGACGAGGTAGCCCCGGGCCCCGGCCCGCATCGCGGCCAGCACGGTGCCGTCCTCCTCGCCCATCGTGAACACCAGCACCCGGACGTCGGGCTGGGTCTCGGTCAGCAGGCGGGTCGCGTCGATGCCGTTCATGCCCGGCATCTGCACGTCCATCACGACGACGTCCGGGTGGTGTTCGGCGGCGAGCGCGACCGCCTCGGCGCCGTCGCCGGCGGTCGCGACCACGGCGACGCCGGGCTGGGTGCCCAGCAGCGTCGCGAGCCCGTCGCGGAAGATCGGGTGGTCGTCGGCGACCAGCACCCGGACCGGCTCGGGTCCGCCGTCTGCTACGGTGCTCATCGACCCACCTCCTCGTGCCGCCGGGCCCGGGCGGCGGTGGGCGACCCACCTGCTGCCGGCCCAGAAACGTGGAGCACCCACCGCTTCCCCGCCCCCCGCCCGGCCGGCGGTGAGCTGTCCACCGAACACCGCGCCGACGAGGTGGAGCACCCACCGCCGACCGGGGCGACACGCGATCGACACAACCAGCTCATCGGGCCTCCTCGGCGAGGGTCGGTGTCATCGGCAGCCAGGCACGCACCAGCGTGCCACCCTCGCTCGGGCAGGTGATCTCGGTGCGGCCGCCGAGCTCCTCGGCGCGCTCGCGGATCGACCGCAGTCCCACGCCCGCGACCACGTCGGCGCCGATGCCGGCCCCGTCGTCGCCGACCTCGACGAGCAGCGCGTCGTGGTCGCCCACGAGGCGCACCGCGGCGTGCCGGGCACCGGCGTGGCGGGCGGCGTTGGCGAGCGCCTCCGACGCGATCCGGTACGCCGCGACCTCGACCGCGGCCGACAGCGCCGGCACGTCCTCGGCGCCGACGGTCACCGCGAGCGACGCGGTGCTCATCCGCTCCGCCTGCTGGTCGAGCGCGGCGAGCAGCCCCAGATCGTCCAGCGCGGGTGGGCGCAGCCCGTGCACGAGGCGGCGGACGTCGGCCAGGGCGTCGGTGATGTCCTGCCGCGACCGCGCGACCAGCTGCCGGGTGGTCTCCGGGTCGCGGTCCAGTGCGTTGCCGGCCGCGTCGAGGCGCATCGCCACCCCGCCCAGCACGGGCCCGAGCCCGTCGTGCAGGTCGCGCCGGATCCGGCGCCGGTCCTCCTCCCGGGCCAGCACCAGCTGCTCGCGGGAGCGCTGCAGGTCGTCGGCGAGCCGCGCGCTGCGCACCGCCATCGCCGCCTGGCGCACGATGTCGAAGAGCAGCGCCTGGTCGCGCGTCGACAGCATCGACCGCACCCCGCGCGCCGGCAGCTCCAGCCGGCCGACCTCCTCCTCGACGTACCGGATCGGCACCTCGCGGGTCTCGCGCGGACGCTCGCCGTACGTCGCCGTGATCGTGCCGCCCGCGTGCCCGAACACCTCGACGCGCACGTAGTCGAGCTTGAACGCGGCCGCGACGGCGCGCGCCAGCTCGGGCAGCTGGGTGCGCACGTCGCCGGACTCCTCCAGGCGCGCGGCCAGCTCGGTGACGACGGAGTACCGGTCGCCCCGCCGACCGACGAGCGCCCGGCGGACCAGCGCGGTGATCCGGGAGCGGACCGGCGCGTAGATGGTCACCGCGACGAGCAGCAGCAGGAGCGTCGCGTCGCGCTGGTCGAGACGCTCGCCGAGCACCCCGTCGAGCACGGCGACCAGCAGCAGGTCGAGCACGATGACGGTGCCCGCCACCGTCGCCCAGACCACCGTGCCGCCCATCAGCGCGTCGACGTCGCGCACCTCCGGGTCGAGGATGCCGATCGCGATCGACGCCCCGGTGACGGCCAGCGCCAGCATCAGCGCGGCCGTCACGATCCAGCCGTTGTGCAGCCAGACCGCGATCCCGCTCATCACCAGGCACATCACCGCGGCCCAGAGCAGCCAGCGCAGCTGGGTGCGCTCGCGCCCGCTGGCGCGGCGCTGCCGGACGAAGATCACCGCGACGGCCAGCGGGAGCGACAGGAGCGTCAGCATCCGACCGACCGACAGCAGGCGGACGAAGACGTCCCCCGGCACGGGGAGCTCGGGCATACCGGTCTCCATCGGCATCTCGAAGCCGTCCGCGGTGAGCGCCGAGACCGGCGCGAAGAGCAGCAGCAGCGGCAGCGCAGCCGCCATCACGACGACCAGGATGCTGACGACCCGCCACCGGCCGGGCATCAGCCGGCCGGTCGGGTAGAGCACCAGCACCAGCGGCAGCCCGACCAACAGGAACGCACCGACCTGGGCGACCAGCCACACCGCGACGCCGGTCAGCGGCGGGTACGGCGGGTGCGCCATGCCGTACGCCGCCCAGGACTCGCCGAGCCCGTCGAGCGACCACAGCAGGCCGGTCAGCGTGATCACCCACGCGATCGGGTGACGGGGGTGACGCCAGAGCACCGGCACCTGGGTGGCCACGGCGATCGCACCGACACACGCCGAGATCGTGCCCCAGCCCATCATCGCCCGGGTGCGGTCCGCCGGATCGTTGACGAGGTCCAGGGCGACGCACAGCCCGAGCATCGCGAGTGCGAGCACCGCGACGACGGCGGCGGGCAGGCGAGCGGGGGTCACCCGAGAAGTATCGAGCGCGCGGCGTCCCGCCGTCCCGGGATCGGTGTCCCGCGCCCGCGGGACACCGGCGGAGGACCGGACGAGGGACGCCGCTCCCTGCTGCCCGGGCCGCCGGACCCGGGAGTGTTCCGGTCATCGGACGGCTTCCGGTGCCGCCCCACACCCAGGAGAATCCCATGACCCTCGAGCAGACTCCCGCTCCCGCCCGCTCCGACGTACGCCGTCCGGCGGCCGCGTCGACCGGACCCACCCGCCCCTTCTTCAAGCGCGGCATACTGCTGAGCATCGGCGCCGTCGCGTGGGGCACCGACTCGCTGATCTTCGGCACCGACCCCTCCGGATCGTTCGAGGAGGCGCTGTCGTCGATCACCTCCGGCACGTTCCAGCTCGGCCTGCTCGGCCTGCTCTCCGTCCTCTACGCGACCAGGGCACTCGGTGCGGGCCGGCTCGCCCGGTTCTTCCTCCGCTTCGAGGTCGCGCTGCTGCTCCTGGCGATCGGGTCGACGATCGCGGACGGCATCGGCGTCAGCGATCTCGATCAGGCCGGCTGGGCGATGCTCGACGCGTTCTGGCCGCTGTCGATGCTCGGCATGTTCTTCATCGGCATCCGCGTCGCCGTCGCCGGCCGCTGGCACGGCAAGGAGCGCTTCTGGCCGCTCATCGCCGAGAGCTGGGGCCCGATCGTGGTCCCGACGTTCGGCATCTTCGGCAGCACCGTCGCCGGCGTCGTGTCGTTCGTCCACCTCTGCCTGGGGTACGGCGTGCTCGGCCAGATCGTGGCGCGCAAGGAGGGCTGAGGTCTCGGGCTGGGATGGTTTCGAGGCTCGGGCCTGGCGGCCCTCGCACCTCAACCAGCGTGACGGTGGTTGAGGTGCGAAGGCGCTCTGCGCCTGAGCCTCGAAACCACCGCCTCGGACAGGCTGCGTCAGCGGGACTCCGGTTCGACGGCCTCGGCGGTCTCGCTCTCCTCGTTCAGCCGCGAATGCCGGCGCCCGTAGGCGAAGTAGACGACGAACCCGATCAGCATCCAGATCACGAACCGCTCCCAGGTCTCGCCGGTCAGGTTGAGCATCAGGTAGAGGCACATCAGCACGGACAGGCCCGCGACCACCGGCACGATCGGCGTGCGGAAGGCGCGCGGGAGGTCGGGCCGGGTGCGGCGGAGCACGACGACCGCGATGCTGACCAGGATGAAGGCGAAGAGAGTGCCGATGTTCACCAGGTTCGCGAGCGTCGTCAGGTCGACGAAGCCGGCGATCGCGGCGACCACGCAACCGGTGATGAGCGTGATCCGGTACGGCGTGCCGTAGGTCGGGTGCACCTTCGAGATCCAGCGCGGCAGCAGCCCGTCGCGGCCCATTGCGAACGCGACCCGGCACTGCCCGAGCATCAGGATCATCGCGACCACCACCAGTCCGATGCACGCGCCGATCGAGATCAGGTTGCCCATCCACTCCACGCCGGCGGCGTCGAACGCCGTGGCGAGCGGGGCGGCGTCGTCCGGATCGATCTCGGTGTAGGGCTGGATGCCGGTGACGACCAGGCTGACCGCGGCGTACAGCAGCGTCACGATCGCGAGCGACCCGAGGATGCCGATCGGCACGTCGCGCTGCGGGTTGCGCGCCTCCTCGGCCGTGGTGGCCACGATGTCGAAGCCGATGAAGGCGAAGAACACGATGGCCGCGCCGGCGACCACGCCCGCGAAGCCGTAGACGGCCGGCTCGATGCCGAAGAGCGAGGTGATCAGCGGCAGCTGTCTGAAACCGCCCTCGCCCTCGGGGACCGGTTGGGACTCGGGGATGAACGGCACCCAGTTCGACGGGTCGACGTAGGCGATCCCGACGACGATGACGGTCACCACCACGGCGATCTTGATGGCCACCACGACCTGGTTGACCCGGCTCGAGAACTTCGTGCCGCGGATGAGCAGGCCCATCACGACGAGCGCGACGACCACGGCGGGCAGGTCGATGACGCCCTCGGAGGCCGACGACAGCGCCGTCGGCAGCTCGAAGGCCGTCCCGTCGAGCAGCTCCTGGAGGTACCCGGAGAAGCTGACCGACAGCGCCGCGGAGCCGATCGTGAACTCCAGCACCAGGTCCCAGCCGATCACCCACGCGATCAGCTCGCCGAGCGTGGCGTAGCTGAAGGTGTACGCCGAGCCGGCGACCGGCACCGTCGAGGCGAACTCGGCGTAGCACAGGCCCGCGAGACCGCACGCCACGGCGGCGATCAGGAAGCTCAGCGCCAGGGCGGGGCCGGAGTTGGAGGCGGCCACGGTGCCGGTGAGCACGAAGATGCCGGCGCCGATGATGACGCCGACGCCGAACACGACGAGGTCGGCGGCGCCGAGGTCCTTCCGGAGCCTGTGGTCCGGATCGTCGGTGTCGGCGATAGACCGCTCGATCGACTTGGTGCGGAACAGGTTCATGTCCTGACACTGTCCTCCGGTGCGCCGGCCGAAACCAGGCCCCGCCGGGTCAGCGGTAGGTCGCGAGGATCAGCCTCTCCGCCTGCTCGGCGAGCTCCCCCGTCGTGGTGCCCCACTGATCGCGCAACACCTGCTCGGTGTCGGCCCCCTCCGCCCCGAGCGCGTCGAGCAGCAGCCAGGGCGCCTGCTCGCCGTAGGAGTCGGCGACGTACTCGATCGCCCACCACGCCAAGCCGTAGTGGGCCTGGGAGTCCTCGTCGTTGAAGGACCCGTCGTCCGGCAGGTCGGGGACGCCCTCCTCGGCCGCGGCCACGGCGGCGTCGGGGATGCGTCGGTCCTCGGGCGGCAGCGACTGCACCGACACCCACTCCGCGAGCCCCTCCGAGACCCAGATCGGCGCGAGGTCGTCGGCAGTGCCGATCGCGACGTGGGTGAGCTCGTGGCGCACCAGCCGGTCCCTGCCGGGGCCGGCCCGGTCGACGATGCGCGGGTTGAGCACGAACCTGGTGCCCGCACCCACCGGGAAGGACACCGCGTCGAGCTGCTCCGGGTCGTCGCCGGGGACGTCCTCCAGGCCGGCCATGAACGTCGGGTCCGACAGCGCGTAGACGACCACGGACCTGGACCACTCGTGGGGCACCAGCACGGACACGTCGGCGATGCCGGCCTCGACGGAGGTGAGCAGCGAGCCGGCGGTCGCGACCGATCCGGCGTCGAAGATGCCGAGCACGCCGAAGCCGGCCCGCACCTCGACCGGGCCGACGTCCCACGGCTGCGGCTGCACCCGGTGCGCCGCCTCCCAGCCCCGGTCGGCCACCGACACCAGCCGCAGCCGGCCGCGCCCACCGGCGGCCGGGGCGAAGCGGAACCGGTCGGACGTGATGACGGGCTCCGCGTCGTACCCGTCGAGCTGGAGCACCTCGTCGACGATCGCCCAGTAGCCGTCGCCGTCGCGCACCAGGCTCGCCGGGTCGAAGCGGTAGCCGAACCGCTCGAGCGGGAGCTGGGTCAGGTTGGCGTACCAGGTGCGCTGCTGCTCCCGGAACCGGGCGCCGCCGCCCAGGGTCCGCTCGAAGGCCTCCGGACGGGCCCGGCGCACGGCCGCGGCCCGGGCCTGCAGCGCGTGCTCGACCGCCGCGGCGACGTCGGCGGCCGGTGCGGGCGCGGGCTGCGGCGGGTGGTCGTCGGCGCAGCCGACGAGGGCGATGCCCGCCAGCCCCAGGGCCAGCAGCCCCCGGACCAGCGGCATCGCGATCGGGCGATGGCTACGTCGTGTGCCCGACATCGAGGGGAGAACGACCGTCGGAGAGCGAGGTCATGTCTTCCACGATGCCCATCTCCTCGACGATGGACAGGGCGATCGCCTGCGGGGTGAGTCCGATCCGCTCAAGGATCGCGGCACGCTTGGCGTGGCTCAGGAACTCCTGCGGGATGCCGTGCAGACGGAACGGCGTGTGCACGCCGGCGGCGTTGAGGGTCTGCAGCAGCACCGCACCGCAGCCGCCGGTCTCGCCGTTGTCCTCGATGCTGACCACGAGCCGGTGCTCGCGGGCGAGCTCGATGATCGCGGGATCGACGGGCTTCACCCAGCGCGGGTCGACGACGGTGACGCCGATGCCCTGGGCGATCAGCCGGTCGGCCACGCCCACGGCCACGGTCGCCATCGAGCCGACCGCGACGACGAGGACGTCCTTGGTGCCGTTGCGCACCAGCACGTCGCAGCCGCCGGCCCGGCCGACGGCCTCGATGTCCTCGGGCGGCGGGCCCTTCGGGTAGCGCACCACGGTCGGGGCGTCATCGACCTCGACGGCCTCGTTGATCAGTTCGCGCAGCCGGGTCGCGTCGCGCGGCGCCGCGAGCCGCAGCCCGGGCACCACCTGGAGGATCGACATGTCCCACATGCCGTTGTGGCTCGCCCCGTCGTCGCCGGTCACGCCGGACCGGTCCAGGACGAAGGTGACGCCGCACCTGTGCAGCGCGACGTCCATGAGCACCTGGTCGAAGGCGCGGTTGAGGAAGGTGCCGTACACGGCGAACACCGGGTGCAGGCCACCGAGCGCCAGGCCCGCCGCCGAGGTGGCGGCATGCTGCTCGGCGATGCCCACGTCGAAGGTGCGGTCGGGGAACCGCGCCTGGAACTTGTCGAGCCCCACGGGGTGCATCATCGCGGCGGTGATGGCGACCACGTCGGGACGACGCTGGCCGATCTCGACGATCGCGTCGGAGAAGTGGTCGGTCCAGATCAGGCCCTTGGGCTTCTCCGCCCCGGTCTGCACGTCGAAGGGGCCGGGCCCGTGGAACTGGTCGGCCTCGTGCCGCTCGGCCGGATCGTAGCCGTAGCCCTTCCGGGTGATCGCGTGCACGATCACCGGCGCGTTGAACCGCTTGGCCTGCGCCAGCACCTGCTCCATCGCCACCCGGTCGTGGCCGTCGACGGGGCCGACGTACTTGAGTCCCAGGTCCTCGAAGAGGCCCTGCGGCGCCAGCGCGTCCTTGAGCCCCTTCTTCATCGCATGCAGGGCGTCGTACGCCGCGGGTCCGACGCCCGGCACGGCGTTCAGGCGCCGCTTGACCAGGTCGAGGACGTTCTCGTAGCGCGGGTTGGTGCGCAGCGCGGTGAGCGCGTTGGCCAGGCCGCCGATCGTCGGCGTGTAGGAGCGGCCGTTGTCGTTGACGACGATCACCAGCCGGCTGGTGCGGGCCACGGCGATGTTGTTCAGCGCCTCCCAGGCCATGCCGCCGGTGAGGGCTCCGTCACCGATCACCGCGACCACGTGCCGGTCCTCGCCCCGGACCGTGTAGGCCTTGGCGAGCCCGTCGGCGTAGCTGAGCGCGGTCGAGGCGTGGGAGTTCTCGACGATGTCGTGGTCGGACTCGGCCTGGCTGGGATAGCCGCTGACGCCACCCTCCTGGCGCAGCCCCTCGAAGCCGGCCTTGCGCCCCGTGAGCAGCTTGTGCACGTAGGCCTGGTGGCCGGTGTCGAAGACGATCCGGTCGCTCGGGGAGTCGAAGACCCGGTGCAGCGCCATCGTCAGCTCCACCACACCGAGGTTGGGGCCGATGTGGCCGCCGGTGCGGGCGCAGGTGGCGATCAGGAAGTCTCGGATCTCGGTGGCGAGCGTGTCGAGCTGGGCGTCGTCGAGGCCGCGCAGGTCGCGTGGCGACGTGATCGAGTCGAGTACTCCCATAGCGGGCGAGTCTACGTGGCCGCCGCTCGGCGGCCACGATCGCCGCGGTGGGCGTGGCACCGCAGCGGCTCCGCCCGGGCGGCCGGCTCTCCCGGAGTTGCGGTATGCCGCGCGGGATCGACGTACGCCCCGGCCCCGGCGGCCCTATCCTGCCGCCATGCGGATCGGCGTCCTCGGCACGACCGTGGCCACCGGCCCGTCGGGCCCGGTCAGCCTGGGCGGCCCCAAGCAGCGTGCGCTGCTCGCCGCGCTCGCGCTGCACCGGGGCCGCGCGGTGTCCGCCGACACGCTCGCCGACCTGGTGTGGGACGGGTCTCCTCCGCCGGGCGTGTCCGGGACGCTGCAGGGGTACGTCGCCGGGCTCCGCCGTGCACTCGAGCCGGACCGGACCACGCGTGCCGCCGCAACCCTCCTGGTCACCGAACAGCCCGGGTACGCGCTCCGGTTACCCGATGACGACCTTGACACCGCCGACTTCGAGGCAGCCGTGTCGTCGGCCCACACGCTCGTCGCCCCTCTCGCCGACGCGCTGTGCCGGGGCCGCGCCCTGCCACCGGGATCGCCCGACGCCGGCGGCCTGGCCGCCCTCCACGACTCGCTCGACCGGGCGCTGGGGCTGTGGCGCGGCGTCCCGTTCGCCGAGCTCGGTGATGTGCCCGCGGCCGCCGCCGAGCGGGCCCGGCTCGAGGAGCTGCGGGTGCTGGCCAGCGAGGACCGGGCGGCCGTCGGCGTCCTGCTCGGCCTGCACGCGACCGTCGCCGCCGAGCTGGACGCGCTGACCCGCGTCCACCAGCTGCGCGAGCGGGCCTGGGCGCTGCGCGCGCTCGCGCTCGCCGGGTCGGGGCGGCAGGCCGACGCCCTGGCCGTGCTGCGGGAGGTGCGCGACCTGCTCGACGAGGAGCTGGGGCTCGAGCCGGGGCCCGAGCTGCGCGCCGTCCAGACCGCGGTGCTGCGCCAGGAGCAGATCGCTACCGCCGCGCCGGCGCCCGCCGGGGACGTCCCCGTGGTCCCGGACCCACCCCCGGCCGGCGTCGAGACGCACGCTCCACTGCCGTTCCCGGCGCTGTGGCCGTGGTCGCTGGCCGGGCGCGACGAGGAGCTCGCCGCCCTGACCGGGCTGGTCGACCAGGTGGTCGCCGCCGCCGGTTCCTCCCCAGCGTTCGTCGCGCTCACCGGCGAGCCCGGCATCGGCAAGAGCCGGCTGGCGATCGAGCTCGCGACGTACGCCGCGGAGCAGGGCGTCACGATCGCCTGGGGCCGCTGCTCGCAGGACGACGGCGCGCCCGCGCTGTGGCCGTGGGCGACCGTGCTCGAGCGGCTCGGCTCGCAGCTGCCGTCGGCCGCGGACGACGACGACCAGGCCGCGGCGTTCCGAGCCTGGGAGAGCATCGTGCAGACCGTGCTCGACACCGCCGAGCGGGCACCGCTGCTGCTCGTGCTCGACGACCTGCACTGGGCCGACACCTCCAGCCTGCGGGTGCTCCGGCTGCTCACCGAGGCGGTCGCGCAGGAGAGCCCGGCCCGGCTGCTCGTGGTGTCGACCTGGCGCGAGCACCCGGTGCCGACCGGCGCCCTGGCCGAGGTGGCGGAGGCGCTGGCCCGCAAGCACGCGCTGCGGCTGCAGCTGCGCGGGATCTCCGCCGAGGCGACCGCGCAGGTCTTCGCGCAGGTCGCCGAGGCCGAGCCCACCGACGCCGACGCCGACACGCTGCGGCGGCGTACGGAGGGCAACCCGTTCTTCCTCGTGGAGTACGCCCGGCTCGCCAAGGACGGCGACCTCGCCGCGCTGGTGGCCGACGGCCGGCCGCCGGCCGCCGTGCACGAGGTGCTGTCGCGCCGCCTGGCGACGCTCGAGGACGCCACGCAGGACCTGCTCCGGACCGCGAGCGTGCTGGGCCGGATCTTCGACCTGTCCACGCTCGCGGAGGTCGCGCGCGTCGACGAGGACGACACCCTGGACCGGCTCGACCCGGCGATCGCGGCCGGGCTGGTCGCCGAGGACGGGGTGGACCGGTTCCGGTTCAACCACGCCCTGGTCCGCGACACGGTGCTCAGCGGGCTGCCGCAGTCGCGCCGGGCCCGCGTGCACGTCCGCGCCGCCGAGGCGCTCGGCGAACGCTCCGGGCGCGAGACCGAGGTCGCCCGGCACTGGCTGGCCGCCGGACCGCGGCATCTGGCGAGGGCCTGGCCGGCCGCTCAGGCGGCGGCCCGCTCCGCGACGGCGGTCTACGCCTACGTCGAGGCACTGGAGATGCTCGAGTACGCCCTGAGCTCCCAGGACGAGGACCCGGCCTCGACCCCCGCGGACCGGTTCGAGGTGCTCGCCGACCTCGCCGACGTGCTCCGGCGCGCGGGCCGCTGGCTGGAGCTGCGCGAGGTCGCCCACGAGGCGATCGAGGTGGCCGACGAGGCCGGGGACCTGGACCTGCTGATCCGGGCCGGCGCGATGACCAGCACCGGTGCGCTGTGGACTCCCGGCGGTGGCGAGGTCGACGACATCGTCGTCGACTCACTGCGGCGCGCGCTCGACCGGTTGCCCGAGGGCGACGACCCGCGCCGCTGCCGGGTGATGCTCTCGCTGGCCGGGGAGACCTACTACGGCTCGACGCCGCAGGAGCGCGAGGCGCTCGCGGAGGAGGCGGTCGCGATGGCGCGGCGCCTCGACGACCCGGCCCTCGTGCTCAACTCCCTGATCAGGTCCACGATCGCGACCTGGCGGGGCGCCAACGCCGGGCAGCGCCTGGAGATGACCACCGAGGCCACCCACCTGGCCCGCCACCTCGGCGACGCCGTGGGGCTCGTCTCCGCGCTCGCCCTGCGGGCCGAGGCCGCGGGCGAGCTGGGCGACGTGGCCGCGCTCGAGGAGTGCCTGGTCGAGGGCCGGGCGCAGGCGGACCGGATCCGGCACGTCTACGCCCAGCTGTTCCTCGGCTCCCTCGCGGTCTCGTGGGCGGCGATGCGCGGCCGGTTCGACGAGGTCGCGACGCTGTTGGGCGAGCTGGACGACCTCGCCCAGGTCGTCAGCATCCCCGGCACCGCCGAGTCAATCGCCGGCGCCCTGATGATGCAGTCGCTGTGGCAGGGCGGCGAGGCCGACGTGCTCGCCGTGCTCGAGACGCTGCCGGTCGACGGCTTCGTCCCCACGACGCCACCGCTGCTGACCATGCTGTGCCGCACCGGTCGGCTCGACGACGCCCGCGCCTGCCTGATCACCCACCGCGAGCACCTCGATCGCGCCGTCGACGCCGACACCTGGTACTCCCCCATGGCCTGGAGCATGGCCGCCGAGACCGCCTGCTACCTGGGCGACCTCGAGCTCGCTGCCACGGCGTACGAGCTCTTGGCGGGCCTCGCCGGCCAGACCGCGAGCGCGGGGTCCGGCAGCACGATCGGGCCGATCGACATGTTCCTGGCGATGGCCGCGCACACGACCGGCCAGGACGACCTCGCCACCCGGCACGCCGAGCGGGCCGTCGAGCTGTGCGAGCAGTGGCGGGTGCCACTCGCCCGTGACTGGTGCCTACGGGAGCGGGAGCGGCTGGGCATCTGAGTCCGCCGCGGCCGGGTCGTGCGGAGCTGCGGGTTTCACCTGCTGGCCGCCGAAGAGTCCGGCGGTCGGACTGGTGGTTTCGAGACAGGCGCCAGCGCGCCTTCCTCAACCACCGTAGGCGCAACCTCCTCAGCCGCCGTGCCCGACGAGGACGATGGTTGAGGAGGTTGCGCTAGCAACCGTCTCGAAACCACCGGTGCCAGTCGACGTGTCCGTGCGGGGTTGGAGGCTGCGGGGGTCGTTGGCGTGAGCGGGGTGGTTTCGAGACAGGCGCCAGCACGCCTTCCTCAACCACCGTGCCCGACGAGGACGATGGTTGAGGAGGTTGCGCTAGCAACCGTCTCGAAACCACCGGTGCCGGTCGACGTGTCCGTGCGGGGTTGGAGGCTGCGGGGGTCGTTGGCGTGAGCGGGGTGGTTTCGAGACAGGCGCCAGCACGCCTTCCTCAACCACCGTGCCCGATGAGGACGATGGTTGAGGAGGTTGCGCTAGCAACCGTCTCGAAACCACCACGAACGCGACCCAGTGCCGACACTCCCCCGACCCGGACCAGGTGGTTTCGAGACAGGCGCTAGCGCGCCTTCCTCAACCACCGCCACGTCCCAGGCGCCAGCGCGCCTTCCTCAACCACCGTAGGCGCAGGCAGCTAGCGCGCCTTCCTCAACCACCGGGATCCCCACCACGGGCAGGTGCGCCTCTCCTCGACCACACCGCTCACACGTAGCGGAAGGTGCGGGCATGCACCCGGGCGAAGCGGCGCCGGGTGCACCGCCAGATCATCCGGGTGCCACGTCCGCCCGGCTGCGCGAAGATCCGGTCGAGGGCCTCGCGCGGGACGCCGTACGCCGCCCAGGGGACGATCCGGGCCACCTTGGCGAGGCCGAGGTCGGGGCCGGCCTCCTGCTCGATGCGGGCGAAGTCCGCGACCGTCAGCAGCCGCTGGATGATCGCGATCGCCTCGGTCTCCTCGTGCGCCAGGTGCCGGCGCAGGGACTCGCGGGCGGCGCTCACCCGGACCGCGAGGGCGGCGCGGGTGTCCTCCACGGACCTCCGAGCGGTTCCGTGGGCGAGGCGCTGGAAGCCGGTGCCGCAGCCCTCGAGCAGCGGGTCGATCTCGTCGTGCTCGGCCTCCATCGCCGCGAGCACCGTGGCGTCCTCCGGCGTACCGAGACGCTCGAGTGCCGGCCAGATGCCGACGTCCTCGACGGTGTGGTGCTCGTGCAGGACCTCGGCGAAGAGCTCCCACCGGTGCGCGAGCAGCCCCCAGGTCGCGCGCTCGCCGACCGGGGTGGTGCGGACCGCGGCGACGAACAGGTCCAGGTCGCGCCGGAAGGCGTGGTGCATGACGTACATCATCTGCATGTCGATCGGTCCGTCCGGGGCCGCGACCTGGCCGGGCAGCCGCAGCTGCCGCGGCCAGGTCGGGCTGGTCGTCGCCATCTCAGGCACCGACCCTGTCGGGCTCACGCTCGGTCCGCGGCTCGTCGGCGCCATGCCGCTCTGCCTCGATGGTGGGCAGCAGGCGGTCGAGCCAGGCCGGCAGCCACCAGTTCCAGCGGCCGAGCAGCGTCATCGTGGCCGGCACCAGCACCATCCGGACGACGGTGGCGTCCAGCACGATCGCCACCGCCATGCCGAAGCCGAGCTGCTTGACGACCGTGTCGGCCTCGGTCGAGAAGCCGAGGAACACCACGACCATGATCGCCGCAGCCGACGAGATTACCCGGCCGGTGGCGGCCAGGCCGCGCTCGACGCTGGCCGTGGCGTCACCGGTGCGCAGCCAGAACTCCCGGATCCGGGAGAGCAGGAAGACCTCGTAGTCCATCGAGAGCCCGAACAGGATCGCGAAGTTCAGGATCGGGATCCAGCTCGACACCGCGACCGCGTGGTCGATGCCCAGCAGGCTGCCGCCCCAGCCCCACTGGAAGACCGCGGTGAGGACGCCGTACGACGCGGTGATCGACAGCAGGTTCATCACGGCCGCCTTCACCGGGACCACGACCGAGCGGAACATCATCGCCAGCAGCAGCACCGACACGGAGACCACGAACCCGACGACCAGCCACAGCCGCTCCGACAGCATCCCGGAGATGTCCGCGAAGAGCGGGGTCGTGCCGGTGACCTCGACGCCCTCGGGCAGGTCGGCGCGCAGCGCCGTGACCAGCTCGGAGGTGCGCTCGTCGGCGGGCCCGGTCGACGGCTCGGCGTCGAAGACGCCGAGCGCGCCGTCGGGCGTCAGCATCGGCGTCGTGACGCCCGCGATGCCGGGGTGCCCGGCGACCTGGTCGGCGATCGCCTGCGGGTCGGCGCGGGTGGCGTCGACGACGACGGTGAACGGCCCGTTCGCGCCGGGGCCGAACTCGGTGTCGATCAGGTCGTACGCCTTGCGCTGGGAGGTCTCCGGGCTCGCGCTGCTGCCGTCCTGCGGCCAGGTGCGCATGCCGAGCACGGGCGCGGCCAGGAACAGCAGGAACACCAGCGCGGCCAGCCCGAAGGCGACCGGGCGCCGGACGACGCGCGCCGCCCAGCGGGCGGTGAGCGGCGTCCGCTGCACGCGGAGCGCGCCGGCCCCCTCGGCCGTCCGGGCGCGGCGGGGCATCAGGCGACGGCCGGCCAGCCCGCACAGCGCCGGCACGAGGGTGAGCGCGGCGGCGAGCACCGAGACGACGGCGATCGCGGTGGCGTAACCGAACGTCGAGTAGACCGGGAGCCCGCCGAGCCGGAGCCCCAGGAGCGAGATGAGGACGGTCAACGAGGCGAACACGACCGCGCGCCCGGCGGTCTCCAGCGCGCGTCCGGCCGCCTCCCGCCTGTCATGGCCCTGGCCGAGGAACTCCACGTGACGGGTGACGATCAGCAGCGCGTAGTCGATGCCCACGCCGAGGCCGACCATCGTGGCCACCGTGGGCGCGGCGGTCGAGACGTCCATCGTCGCGGCGAGGAGGGTCACGCCCGCCGAGCCGACGGCGAGGCCCATCAGTGCCACCAGCAGCGGAAGGCCGGCGGCCACGACCGAGCCGAAGGCGATCACCAGGAGGGCGAGTGCCGCGAGCACGCCGGCGAGCTCGCCGGTGCCCTTCATCTGGGACTCGGCGCCGCCGGGGAGCTCGCCACCCAGCTCCGCCTGGAGCCCGGCGTCGCGCAGCGGCGCCACGGCGTCCTCGAGCGGCTGGTAGCCGTTCGTGCCCACGACGTCGGGGTCGGTCACCGGTACGTCGTAGGACACGGTCACCAGGGCGGTCGCGGTGTCCGCGGAGAGCCGGGGCGGGCTCACCGAGCTGACGTGGTCGAGGGCGCCGAGCCGCTGGACGAGCCCGTCCAGGTCCGCGGCCGACAGCGGATCGCCCTCGCGGTCGTGGACGACGACCTGCGCCGACGCGCCGCCGCCGTCGGGGAGGTGGGCACGCAGCTGCTCGATGCCCGCCTGGGCACGGGCGTCGGGGATGTCGTAGTCGTCCCGGGTGGTGCCGCCGACGGCGTTCGCGAGCCCGAAGGCCACCATGACCACGGCGAGCCAGGCGAAGATCGTCCGCCAGGGGTGCGCCGCGGTGTGGTGGCCGAGGCGGTAGAGGATGCGAGACACGGTGGTGCTCCCGTCAGAGATGGACCGAGGTCGAGCTGATCTGGTGGCAGGACTCTGACCCCGACCACTTGGGACCGGCTGGGAGCTGGCTTGAGGCGCGGTGGCTGGCGGTGATGGGCGGCGGCTGGCGGGTCGGCGGCGGCTCGCGGCACGCGGCTGGGTACGGTTTCTCCCGATGACCCAGACCGAGATCCAGCTGCTGTCCACGATCGTGGCCGGCTTCCTGCTCCTCGCGCTCAGCGTGGGCGCCTTCGCGCTGCACCGGAGCCGCATCGGGGTACTGCTGCTGGTGCTGGCCGCCGTGGCGACGCTGCTGTCCTACCCGCTGATCGGGCAGGTCTCTCGCGACCAGCAGGAGTCGACCCGGCAGGCGATCGAGGCGAAGTACGACTTCGAGATCACGGAGTGGAGCGCGCCGCTCGGCGACTCCCCCATCTGGGTCATCGACGGCCGGCCGCAGTCCTGCGAGGTCGACCTGTCCGACCGGGACGACCCGGTGCTGGAGTGTACGGACCCCGTGGCGGAGGCTCCCGCCTCGTAGTGACGGACGTGTCCGTCAGCGGCGCACCGGCTGCCCGAGCGGACGTCGCCAGGTCGCGACGCCCTCGTCGAGATGCAGCTCGCCGTCGGTCTGCTCCGCGGCCTCCGGGTCGTGGGTGGCCATCACGACGACGGCGCCGCGCTGCGCCTCGGCGCGCAGCGCCGACATGACCCGCTCACGGTTGGCGGCGTCGAGGTCGCTCGTGGGCTCGTCGGCGAGCAGCACGGTCGCCTGCGCGGCGAAGGCCCGCGCCAGCGCGACCCGCTGCTGCTGACCGCCGGAGAGCTCCTCGATCAGGTGGTTGCCGCTCTCCTCGAGGCCGACCAGGGCGAGCGCGCTGGCGGTACGACGGAAGGCCTCGTCGGCCGCCACCCCGGCGGTGAGCAGCGGGACGACGACGTTCTCGGCCGCCGTCAGCGAGGACGCCAGCCCGTTGCCCTGCGGCACGATCGCCACGCCCAGGGCGGCGGCCTGGGTCCGGTCGGTCAGCCCGGTGCCCGCGAGGCCGACCGTGCCCTCGCTCGGCGGCACCGCGCCGGCCAGCGCCCACAGCAGCGTGGACTTGCCGGCGCCGGACGGGCCGGTGACGGCCAGCAGCTGGCCGGGCTGCACCATCAGGTCGACGTCGCGCAGCGCGACGATCTGGGCCTCGCCGGCGCCGTAGCGGACCTCGAGACCTCGGGCCACCAGCTCATGCATCGGTCCCACCCTCCTCCCGGAGCAGCGTGTAGCTCCCGTCCTCGAGCAGGTGGAACCGCACGAGCGTGCCCGGCAGCAGCTCGTCGCGGACGTGCAGCGGGAGCGGCAGGAAGCCGTCGGGCGTGACCACGGCGTACTCCTCGCCGCTGCGGCCCTCCCCGCCCACGCGGCCGTCGCGGATCGTGATCGTGCGCGGCAGGAACGCCGCGACGTCCGGGTCGTGGGTGACCAGCACCACCGTGGTGCCGAGCTCCCGGTTGAGGGCGGCCATCCGCTCGAGGACGAGGTCGCGGGCGCGATGCTCGAGCTGGCTGGTCGGCTCGTCGGCGAGCAGCAGCCCCGGCCGCGGCGCCATCGCGACCGCGAGCGCGGCCAACTGGAGGTGGCCGGGGCTGAGCTCGGACAGCGGCCGCTCCGCCTCGGCGACCAGGCCGACGCCGGCGAGCACCTCCTCGGGTTCGGGCAGGTCTTTTCCGGACTGACGCGCCACCCCTTGGGCGAAGCGGACGTTCTCGAGCGGCGTGAAGTACGGCAGCAGGTTGCGGCCCGCGCCCTGGAGCATCAGGGAGACCTCGAGTGCGCGCAGCTCGTCGAGCTGGCGGTCGCGGGCCGCGGAGAGCTCGACCGGCCCCACGAACACCTTGCCGGCACTGGGCCGGAACACGCCCGCCAGCAGGCTGAGCAGCGTCGACTTCCCCGCGCCGGACGGCCCGAGAAGGCCGACCATCTCCCCCGCGCCCACCTCGAGGTCGACCCCGGACAGCGCGGCCACCTCGTGGCCCTCGGAGCGGTAGATGTGCACCAGGCGCTGGGTGCTGACCCGCAGCCCGGTGGCGGTGGCACGAGCGGTCCCCAAATCGGTCACAGCGTCTCCCGCAGTCGTCGCAGCTCCGACCGCGCCGCCAGGGCCCGGCCGATGAGCACGCTGCCGGTCCCCAGCACCGCGAGCGCGGCGAGCACCGCGACCAGTACCGCCCACCAGGCGGTGTCGAGGTCGAGCGTCGAGACCTCGGGCGCGGTGGCGAAGAGCGGCACGATCGGCATCGCGAGCTGAGCACCCACCACACCCGAGATGCCACCGGCGACGACGCCGACCAGCACGGCGGGGAGCTGGGCCGCGACCGCCATCGCCCGGATCGAGGCTCGCGGGACGCCGCTCATCCGCAGGGCCGCGAAGTCACGGGTGCGGAAGCGCCACCCGCTGACGGCGCTGACCACCAGCACGAGCAGTGCGATCAGCAGGGCCACCCCACCGACCACGGCCGCGAGCTGGAGGCTCCAGGCCGCGGCCGAGGCGTCGTAGCCGCGGCGTACGTCGGCGAGCGTGGTGGTCGAGGAGATCGCCAGCCCCTGCTCATCAAGCGCGGTACGCACCCGGTCGAGCAGCGCCGGGTCGTCGTCGGCGAACCAGATCTCGAGCTGATCGGTCGCGAGCACCGAGTGGCCGCGCTGCAGGGAGTCGAGGTCGGCGACGAACGTGTTCGCGGGCGACGCCGGCACCCGGGGCAACGTGCCGACCTGCGCGGCCTGCTGGAGCTCGCCGTCGAGCCCGGCCAGCTGAAAGCGGTTGCCCACCGCGCTCGGCGGCAGCGGACCCGCCACCAGCGCTGGGACGATGGTTGGGAGCCAGCGCTGCTGCATGGTCATCGGGGTCGCGCCCCGGCCGTCGAAGGTGACGGTGAGGTCGTCGGGAGTGTTCGAGGACGGCGTGACCGTGCCGTCCTCGCGCACGTCGTACGGCGTCCACTCGTCGGCAGGCCCGAGTGGCACGACCTCCCCCGACGGTCGCTGGGTGAGGTTGCGCAGGGTCACAGCGCCTTCGAGCGATGCGCTCGGCAACGTGCTGGCCCAGACCCCCGTGACGTGACAGCCCTCCGTGCAGCTGACCCGCTGGGTGAACCTGCGGTGATCGGCCGGCCCTTCCGGCAGCACCCCGAAGGTGGTGTGCAGGGTCTCGCCCCGCCGGTTGACCAGGTCCAGGCCGATGGTCACCGGGTGCGACTCGCCGTCGGTCCGATGGGAGACGAGCGTCGAGTCATCGACATCGAGGCTCAGCTCGTCGGCGACCAGGTCGATCGGCTCCACGTCCGGCGGGGTGAGCTTGCCCCACACGGCCTCGGACGCCGTGCCGCCGGGGAAGAGCGCGATGTCGCGGAAGGACGACGCCACCACCGCCAGCGTCCCGATCGCCTGTTCACCGGGCGGCAGCACGCGCACCACCGGCGTCAGCTGCTTCCCGTCGGGGTCCACCTCGTCGATGGCCGCACGCAACTCGGCCAGCTCGTTCCCGCGGACCTCGACGACGCGGGCGGCGCCCGCCTCCTGCTGGGCCGCGGTCACCCGGTTGCGCCCGCCGACGACCAGGGCGTCGGCGGAGAAGACCGCAAGCGCCGAGGCGAGGGTGACGATCGCGATGATGCGCCGGGTCGCCGGGCTCCGCGCCGCGTCGAGCAGGCTGACCCCTGCACGCACCGTTCCCCGACGCAGCCGGCGTCGGCCGAGGAGGGCGGCGGTCGGCGTCGTGAGGTGGGCGAGTACGAGGCCGACCACGATGGCGAGCAGGCCGGGCGCGGCCAGCGCGATCGGTCCGTCGAGCCCCCCGGTCGCGAACACGACGACGATGCCGCCGGCGCCGGCGATGATCACGGCCTCCGTCGCCCCGAGTGCCCAGCCTGAAGTGCGCGGCGGCACCCGGCGCAGCAGCCGCTCCACGGGCTCGCGAGCGACCCGGCTGACGGCCATCGCGGTCACGCCCGCGAGCACGATCCCGGCGAGCACGAGCGCGGCGAGAAACGGCCAGCCGAGCTCAAACGGCACACTCCCCGGCAGCAGCACGCGGCGGGCGAACCAGTTGGCGAGCACGGCGAGCACGGCACCCGGCACCAGCGCGAGCAACGTGATCGGCAACAGCTCGGCCAGCAGCAGCCAGCGTGCGCCCCGCCGCCCACGACCACGGAGCCGGGCGAGCGCCACCTCGGGCCGGCGCTGCTCGGTGATCGCCAGCAGCACGAGCCAGAGCACGACGACCGCAAGCAGGCACAGCTGGGCCATCAGCAGCGGGACCGTCACCCGAGACTGATCGATCTGGCCCTGCACGTCGTCGGCGAGGCCGGGCAGACCGGAGACCACGTTCGCGGGCGTGACCCCGAGCTCCGGCTCGGCGTGCGCGAGGTCGTCGATGACCGGGCCGAGCTCGAGCAGCTGGTCGACCCCCACGGCAACCTGGTCGATCAGGAAGCCGGCGCTCGACGAACGGGCGTCGGGCCTGGTGCCATCGCTCTCGAACGTCTCGCGCGGAGTCAGCCACACGTCGTGCTGGATCACCTGCGGCGGATCGAGCGAGACCACGCCGGAGCGACCGGTGATCGACTGGCCGAACCAGTAGTCCGACGGCACCTGGCGGTAGACGCCGACGACCTTCAGGTCCAGCACCGGTGCGCGGCCGTCAGGCTGCGCGGCCCCGGGCACGTGCACCGTCTCGCCGACGTCGAACCCGAAGATGTCGACGTCGGCCGGGCTGACGGCGATCTCGCCGGTCGCGGTCGGACAGGCGCCCGCGGTGAACTCGAGATGGTCGCACTGGTCGCTGCGCCAGACCAGCTCACCCACCGGATCGGTGCGCTCGCCGGGCAGCACTTCTGCGCGACCGCTGTAGCTCAGGATCGGCTCGTGGAAGTCCGACCTGACCTCGGCCGGGAGCTTGTTCGCGACCACCTCGGGCGGCAGCACCGGCGCGGAGGAGAACTCGTCCGACGGCGTCACGGAGATCAGCACGCTGGAGTCGAGGACCGGTGCGTTGTCGATCGTGATCTCGGTGAGCGCCTGCTGCATCGCACGGTAGTACAGGGGCGCGAACGCCGCGCACGCGGTCATCAGGGCAGCCAGCGCCACGACGGCAGCGGCCTGCAGCGGCCGGTAGCGCCAACGCCTCACGTCTCAACCCCCGTGGTGCACCAAACCGAGCCACCATCTCATACGGACGGCGATCGACGGTTGCGGCACGCAGGGGCGCTCAGGCGCCGCCGAGGGGGTTGATGCCGGTCGCCCTGCCCGCGAAGGCGAAGAAGAGCAGGTCGGTCATCTCGAAGGTGTCGCCCCGTCCGTGAGCCGGGCGGAAGTCCGGGTTGCGCAGCAGCGAGAAGCGGCTGCCCTCCATCGCCCGGTGGAACGTCTCGGCCACGAGACGACCGCCGACGCGGCGCATCCGCCCGTCGCCGGTCTCGGCCTCGCGCAGCACGTAGAACCACAGCGGCGTGCGCTCGACGAGCGCGTCCTGCTGACGGCCGGTCAGGCCGTCGAGCTTCGCTCCTCCGCTGCCCTGGACGATCTGGCGCCGGCTCAGCGGCTGCACCGAGACCCCCGCCGCGCGCAGCGCGGCCACCATCTGCTGGCCGCTGGCGAGCTTGAGCATCGAGCCGCGCACCAGGTTGCGGAACGCCAGGTTGCGCCGGCGGTCGTCGAACGGGATCCCGGCGCTCCCGCCGAAGGTGCTCGGCGGCAGGTTCTCGAGCGGGTCGGTCAGCAGCGTGTCGATGCGCTGGGCCCGGTTGACCTGGTCAGGCGGGGCGAGCTGCGGGTGCCCGCCGGCCGGGAAGTCGTACATCCGCCGCCAGTCCGCGATCCAGTTGCTGAGCAGGCGGTCCTCGCCCCCGAGGTCGCCGCCGAGCGCGGAGAACTGGAACATGTAGTCGAGGGACCCGATGCCCTGAGGGAACCGCCGGTTCCAGTCGTAGACCGGCCGCACCATGCTGTGCCCCAGCCGGAAGGCGGCGACCGAGAACTCCACCGGCATCCGCGGCATCTCGGTGGGCGCCACCGCCGGGTCGACGAGCCTGCGGCCGTGGGTGAAGACGTCCTCCACGACGGCGGGGTCGACGATGCGCGGCAGGTAGTCGTGCCTGATCAGCCAGTGGTAGTGGAGCGTCACCGACCTGCGTGCCCGCCGGAACCGCTGCGCCGGCGGGACGCTGGCCGGCAGCTTGTCGACGACGCGGTTGTGGAAGCGGATCATCGCCAGGTGGGTCTGGGCGACGATCAGGTTCTCGTCGTTGCGGGGATCGGGAATGAGCGCCCGACGCCGCTCCTTGCGCGACCCGGTGCCGACCCGGGGCAGGTCGTGTCCCGCCTTCGCGCGGTCCGGACCGGTCCGGATCGTGTCGCCGGTCTTCAGCCGCACGCCGTCCGCCGCGTAGAACCCGGCCGAGCCCGCGTCGGCCGGACCGGCGCCGTACAGCGAGTCGAGGTCCAGCGTCGGCGAGCGGCCCTGCAGCAGCTCGGCCGGCGTCACGTCCTCGCCCAGGCGGACGTCGGTCGCGTCCATCGTCAGGTCGTGGTCGATGAACTGGCCGAGATAGGTGTAGCCGGCCGGCACGTCGCCGCGGCCGACGCCGCCCTTGGTCATCGCCTTGGCCAGCGTCAGTGCGAGCTGCTCCGGGACGACTCGGCCGCGCGGTCCCACCCGCGAGAAGCGGAACGGCGGTGCGGCGGCGCGCCGCACCGCTGGGGCCGGTGGAGCGTCCGGCTCCGTGATCGGATCGGGCTGGTCGCCCCGGCGTCCGCCGAGCTGGGTGTTGACCACGCCCTCGCCCTCGATGAAGAAGGTCTCTGAACCGTGCCGAGTGTTCATCGTCCGACGCTAGGACGGGCAGCCGCCAGACCGCCTCGCCCAGGTTGGCCATGTTCGGTGGCACCTCTTCGGCCGATGCGTCCGGAATCTCGTCGATCCTCTTGACTTTAAGTTCACTTCAACTTGCAGCCTGGTGGGGACGAGTTCCTGACATCGACTCCTAGGAGAGATCCACCATGCCTGTCGCCGTCATCACCGGCGCGTCCCAGGGCCTCGGCCTCGCCCTCGCCCACGGACTGGCCGGCGCGGGCTGGTCGGTCGTCGCCGACGCGCGCGACGCCGACCGCCTCCAGTCCGCGGTCGCCGGCCTGCCCGGCGGCCCGCACCTCACGGTCGCCGGCGACGTCACCGACTCCTGGCACCGTGGCGCGCTCGCCGCGTCGGCCGCCGACCTCGGCGGCGCCGACCTGCTGGTCAACAACGCGAGCACCCTCGGCGCGAGCCCGCTCCCCCGCCTCGCCGACCTCGACCCCTCGACGTACGCCCGCATCCTCGAGGTGAACGTCGTCGCCCCCGTCGCCCTCGCGGGACTCCTGCTCCCCCAGCTGCGCGGGCGCCGCGGCCGGATCCTGTCCATCACCTCCGACGCCTCGGTCGAGGCGTACGAGACCTGGGGCGGCTACGGGTCGGCGAAGGCCGCGCTCGACCACGCGATGCGGGTGCTCGCCGCCGAGGAGCCGCTGGTCCGGGTGTACGCCGCCGATCCCGGCGACCTGCGCACCGCGATGCACCAGGCGGCGTTCCCAGGCGAGGACATCTCCGACCGGCCCGAGCCCGTCTCCGCCGTACCTCACCTGATGGCGCTGGTCGAGGGCGAGCTGCCGAGCGGGCGCTACCGGGCCGCCGACCTGGCGCCGGTGACGGGGGTGCGTGGATGACCGTGACGATCCGCGAGGCTGCCGTGCCGCCCGAGGCGCGCGGTGTCGCCCGCGACGGCGTCCGGCTCGCGGTGGTCACCCCGGCCGGGACCAGCCACACCACCGCGTCGCGGCTGACCGACCACCTGCGCCCCGGCGACCTGCTCGTCGTCAACACCAGCGCGACCCTGCCGGCCGCGGTGGACGCCGACGGCTTCGGGGTGCACGTGTCGGCCGGCCTCGACGACGGCAGCTGGGTGGTCGAGGTGCGCCAGCCCGACAACAGCGGCCCGGCCATGCCGGTGCCGGGTGAGGCCCTGACGCTGCCCGGCGGGCTCACGCTGCGGGTGCAGCAGCCGCACCCGGCCGGCCAGACCCGGCTGTGGCGGGCGCTCCCGTCGCCGACGGTCGACCGCGCGACGTACCTGCACCGCTGGGGTCGCCCGATCCGCTACCGCTACGTGCACGGGTCGTGGCCGCTCGACGCGCTCCAGAACGTCTACGCCACCCACCCCGGCAGCGCCGAGATGCCCAGCGCCGGGCGGCCGCTGACCGAGCGACTGCTGGTCCGGCTGATGGCCGCCGGGGTCGTGATCGCCCCGGTGGTGCTGCACACCGGCGTGGCCAGCCAGGAGAAGCACGAGCCGCCGCAGCCCGAGAAGTACGCCGTGCCTCCCGCCACCGCCCGCCTGGTCGGCTCGACCCGGGCCGCGGGTCGCCGGGTCGTCGCCGTCGGCACCACCGTCGTCCGCGCGCTCGAGTCCGCCGCCACCGTCGACACCCGGGTGATCCCCACGGCCGGCTGGACCTCCCTGGTCCTCGACGAGTCCCGGCCGGCCCGCGTCGTCGACGGCCTGCTCACCGGCCTCCACGAGGCCGAGGCCTCCCACCTCCAACTCCTCGCGGCCGTCGCCGGCCGCCGCCTGGTCGACCGCGGGTACGCCGACCTCGCCACCCTCGGCGCCCCGCCGTACCTGTGGCACGAGTTCGGCGACACCATGCTGCTGCTCCCCTGAGCCGCGCGATCGGTGGTTTCGAGGCTCGGCGCTGGCGCGCCTCGCACCTCAACCACCGTCGGTAGACACGCTGGTTGAGGTGCGAAGGCCGCCAGGCCTGAGCCTCGAAACCACCCGCCGACCACCGCTCCGGTCCAGACCGGCGATTCGGCGGCGTAACACCCAGGTCGGCCCCTACGCTTCTCTGGCTATGAACGTGCTGCGTGAGCGCCGAGGTGCGCGCCTGGTCGTCGTCGGCGCTGCGCTCGCGGTCCTGGCGGGGTCGGCGGGCCTGGTGCCGGCAACGGCCGCCGTGGCGCCGTCGGCCGCCAAGCCCCAGACCAAGCCCAAGGCCAAGCCCAAGCCGGTCATCGCCGAGCAGAAGGTCTCGCCGTACCGCTACTTCTCGCCGGACGGCGACGGGTCGGCGGACGCGGTCGGCGTCCCGTTCCGGCTGCGGGCCAAGGCCCGGGTGTCGGTGGTGATCCGCCCGATGTCCTCGGACTCGCACTCCAGCCCGTACGACGGCGTGGCGACGAAGGAGGTCGTGCGCCGCGCCGACGTCGGGACCCGGAAGGCCGGCGATCGAACCTGGTGGTGGCGCGGTCGCGACGACGACGGCAGGGTCGTCGAGGACGGCTCCTACGAGATCACGGTGAAGGCGAGGCCGCTGGGGAAGAAGCGCCCGGCGGGCTCGATCTCGTTGGTCGTGGACTCGCATACGACGTTCCATCTGCGAGACGACCAGTCGCCGGCGATCACGGTCAGCCGCAGGTCGCTCTACCCCGACACGACCGCGATCAAGGACCAGATCTCGATCTCGACGAACGAGCTGCCCGGCGGCCGGTGGGACCCCGAGGGATCGACAGCGCGCCTGTCGATCACCGATGCGGCCGGAGCCGTGGTCCGCCAGCAGACGTACCCGGGTCACCTGCTGTGGGACGGCACGAGCTCGTCCGGCGCCCGGGTCCCCAACGGCCTGTACACGGTCCACGCGGACTGGTCCGACAACTACGGCCACCGCGTCTCGAAGAGCATGGACATCACGGTGGCCGCCGGTTCGCTGGTCCGGCAGGACTGGTCCAAGACGTTCGACGACCCGAGCGACCTGCTCGTCCAGAACGGTTACTCGTGCCCGCCCGGGTACTACGAGTGCGAACCGCACGCTGTCGCGCGACAGAGCACCCGGTTCGGCACCGGGCTCAGCTTCGGCCCGACCGCCCTGGCCAGGTTCGAGACGACGCTGCCGTTCCCCCCGCTCGACCCGGTCGTCGACCGGATCCGGCTGAGCGTCTCCGGCGGTCCCGCAGCGGCCGGCGACACGACGGCGAACGCGTACTACTACCCGGCGGGCGCCGTCTCGAGCGCCGTACCGTCCGGCGACGGGACGACCGTGTCGGAGTGGTTCCGGACGGACCGGATCGGGCAGACGGGCCGGTTCGGATGGACCGTCGGCTCCGCCACGGGCGGGTACGACGTCGACTCGTTCACCGTCGACCTCGTGCACTGGGCGCCGCCGACCGGCTGAGGATCCCGGACCACCCGCGCCGGGGCTTCGCTACGGCGTGGCGACCACGACGCTCCCGGCGGCCGTCTCGTCGACACAGGTGGCCACGCGCCGGGCCGCCTCGGACGAGCCGAGCAGGTCCGCGAAGTCGGTCGCCGGGTCGTACCAGCCCCCGCCGCCGTCGAACCGCTCGCCAACGACGACTCTCGACCCGTCGACCTGCACCACGGCCCGCGCGGCGCCATCCCACGTGGTGCCCTGCGGCCAGAAGACGACGCTCCCGCCGATCAGCAGGCAGCCCTCCCGCTCACGCAGCTGCCCCACGACCTGGGCGGCCGGGTAGGCGTTCCAGTCCTCGACGACGGTGATGACCGGGCCCGCCTCGGCCCCTTCTGGCGCATCGGCGCCACGCGCCGCGAGGAGTGCCAGCAGCGCGGTTCCGACGAGCGACATGGTCCGATCCCCCACGACGCCGTCCTCCCGACCTGTCCGTGCCTCCCGCCGGACCGATAGGACGCCGCGGGCAGCCCGCGAGTTCCAGCGGCCGGTCGCGGGACGGCGCGACCCCTACGACCCGATGAGCGTCAGCAGCGCCGCGTGCGTCTCCCGGTCCGCGGCGGCGAGCAGCCCGCTACCGCCGGCGGAGTCGACCTCCGCGCCGCGCAGGTCCGTCACGACGCACCCCACGGCCCGGCACAGCGCGATACCGGCGGCGAAGTGCACGTTGTCGACGAAGTGGCCGTCGGTGACGTACGCCGCGCGCCGGCCCGCCGCGACCCAGGCCAGGGCGAGCGTCGTCGACAGCACCCGACCGCCGAACCGGGCGCGGAAGTCCGGATGGCCGAGCAGCTCGGCGGGACGGAAGCGATCGGGGTCGGGGTGGACCGCGTCGAGGTTGACGTCGACGAGGGCGCTGACCGGCGATGGCTCGAGCCGGGTGTCGTCGAAGCCGCGGCGCAGCCAGGCACCGTCGCCGTCGGTCCAGAACGCCTCGCCGGCCAGGGGATCCGCCACGGCGGCGGCCACGACAGACGCGCCGTCACGCAGCGCGACGTTCACGGCGACCAACGGTGTGGTGGCCGCGAAGTTGAGGGTGCCGCACAGCGGGTCGACCAGCCAGGTGCGGTCGGCCCGCACCGCTCCGGTGCGCCCGCTCTCCTCGCCCAGGAGCGCGTCGTGGGGTCGCGCGTCGCGGAGCACCGCGAGGATCGCCTGCTCCGCCTCGATGTCGGTCGCCGTGGCGAAGTCGGTGGCGGTCTTGGCGAAGCGCTCCTGCGGGGATCCGTACCTGGCCCGGACGACGGCCGCGCCGGCCGACGTCGCCGCCAGGGCGACCTCGGCGTCGGGTCCCGGACGAGGACTCACGCGCCACCGAGGAACGAGTACCGCACCTCGCGCTCGGAGTTGTCGACGTTCAGGTCGACCAGGCACACGCTCTGCCAGGTGCCGAGCGCCATCCGGCCGCCGACGACGGGGATCGTCGCGTGCGGCGGGACGATCGCGGGCATCACGTGCGAGCGCCCGTGCCCGCGACTGCCGTGCCGGTGCCGCCACCGGTCGTCCGCGGGCAGCAGGTCGCCCAGCGCGGTGAGCAGGTCGTCGTCGCTGCCGGCACCGGTCTCGATGACCGCGATGCCCGCCGTGGCGTGCGGGACGAAGACGTTGAGCAGTCCGTCGCCGCGGCCGGACAGGAACTCGCGGCAGTCCTCGGTCAGGTCGAGCACGACCTCGTCGGATCCGGTCCGGTAGCTGCGGGTCTCGCTGTCCACGGTGCCGATGGTGTCATGGCCCGGGCCACGACCGGGGTCACGGGCGGATAGCGTCGCGCCATGGACGTGCGCTCCCTGGCCTTCCGGACCGATCTCGCGCTGCTGCGACTGGCGGGAAGCGAGGTCGATGACCACGGCTCGTTCCTCGCGGTGCGTACGCCGGACAACCCGACGTACTACTGGGGCAACTTCCTGCTGCTCCCCCGCCCGCCGACGACCGAGGAGCTGCCCGCGTGGGTCGACCGGTTCCGCTCGACGTACCCGCGGTCCCGGCACCTGGCGTTCGGCGTCGACGGCGGCGCCGGCGGCCTCGACGACCTCGAGCCGTTCCGGCTGGCGGGGCTGGAGGTCGACGCATCCTCGGTGATGACGGCGACGTCGGTGCACGAGCCGCCGCGGCCCAACCGCGAGGCGACCTATCGGCCGCTCTCCGGCGACGACGACTGGCGACAGCAGCTCGAGCTCGGGATCGCCGGCGAGCACGAGGAGAGCGGTCAGGAGTTCGTCGTCGCGAAGACCGCGGCCGAGCGGACCCTGAGCGAGCGCGGCGTCGGCGCGTGGTGGGGCGCCTTCGTCGGCGACCGGCTGCTGGCCTCGATGGGGCTGTTCTCGGCCAGCCCCGGCCTGGCGCGCTTCCAGCAGGTCAAGACCCACCCCGAGGCCCGCGGGCGTGGCCTGGCCGGGACCCTGGTACACCGGGTCAGCCGGTACGGCTTCGAGGAGCTCGGGGCGGCGACCCTGGTGATGGTCGCCGACCCCGAGTACCTCGCGATCCGGGTCTACCGCTCCGTCGGCTTCACCGACGCCGAGGTGCAGCTGACCGCTCAGCTCACCCCAGCTGTGGAGGGTTGACCTTCGTGATGATGGCCTGCGCGCCGGCAGCGCCGTCCTCGTCGCCGCGGATGGAGGCGACGACGTCGATGGTGCTGCCGCCCGGCGGCACCGTGACGACGTGCCCGCCGCTCGTCTGCGCGGCCTCCGCCGTACCGGGGAGGTTCCCGGTCCAGATGGTGCCGGGGATGTTGTCGGCGTCCTGGTAGAGCGTGACCACGCCGTAGTCCTCGCTGAACGGGTCGCCCAGGAAGAACTGCGCGGTGACGTCGACGACGTACGTGCCCTCGGGGAGGCCGAACCTGAGGATCGTGGTCTCGGTGTCGCCGCCACCGCTGTTGGCGACGATCGGCACCAGCCAGGCGCCGAGGCCGTTGTCGGCGCCCGGGGTGGAGTCGTCGGTGATCCTCGACCAGGCGGTCACCAGGGAGTCGCCGGGGTCGCCCTTGTCGCCCTTGTCGCCCTTCGCGCCGGGCGCGCCGTCCTTGCCGGCGGGACCCGCCGGGCCGGCCGTTCCGTCCGTGCCCGGGGTGCCGTCCTGGCCCGACCGGATCTCGTCGAGCAGGCCGGCCTTGAGCTTGTTCGGTCCGACGCTCTCCGGTGCGAGGTGGCGGCTGGCGACCGCGTGCTTGGCGATGTCGTCGCCGGTGATCAGCCGTCCGGCGACGGCGCCGGTCGTGGTGCCGCCGACGAAGATCGCAGCGGCGGTGAGGACGGACAGGCTGACCTTGGTTGATCGGTTCATGTGCTTCTTTCGTCCGGGAACAGGGAACCCTCGGACGCTAGGGGCTCGAACGCCACCTCCGCAGGAGTTTCGGGCAGGCTCGTCGGAGCGCCGGGTCGCCTCAGACGTCGGCGCCCGACCCGGAGCCGCCGCCGTCGGGAGCGCGCACGCCGCCCGCGCACGACGCGAAGGGCTCCGGGGCGGTCTCCCCGCCGCCGTACCGGCGCACGAACAGCTCCAGCCGCGGGTCGTCCGCACCCTCGAGCTCCAGCTGCCGGCCCCAGACGGTCACCACGACCGGTGCGGCGAGGCCGGGGTACGGCGCGAGGAGGCCGTTCTGCGGCAGCCGCTCGGCGAGCGTCGCGACGTCGCCGGCATCGAGGTCGGGGTCGTAGGAGATCCACACCGTGCCGTGCTCCAGGTCGTGCACGGCGTTCTCCTCGCGTACCGGCTCGTCGTAGACGCCACAGTCGAGCCAGGTCGGGTCGTGCCGCCCGCCGACCGGCGGGCTCTGCGGGTAGTCGACGTCGTCGGCGGTGTGCTCCACCGGCAGGTCGTCGTAGGCCCGCACCGCGCTCAGGTCGGCGGGCGTGGGGTCCTCGACGAGGAGCATCGGCACCGCCACCGCCAGGCAGGCCACGATCGCCACCCCGATCACCGCGAGCGCGATCACCGGACCGCGCGCGGGGCGCGGCGGCGTGGGTGCCGACGACACCAGGAACGTCGCGGGCGGGCCCGCCGGCGGCGGGCCGAGCGGGGGCGGGTACGCCGGCGGTGGCGGCAGGTCGCTCATCGGGCGGCGGTCAGTCCCCGAGCAGCCGCTCGACCCGCTCGACCTTCGCGGTCAGCTGCCCCTCCCAGCCCGGCCGGATGTCGGCCTTGAGTACCAGGCCCACCCGCGGGGACACCTCGGCGACGACGTCGACCGCCTGCTTCACGACCGCCATCACCTCGTCCCACTCGCCCTCGACGTTGGTGAACATCGAGTTCAGCTCGTAGGGCAGCCCGGACTCCTTGACGACCCGTACCGCCGCGGCCACGGCCGCGGACACGCTGCCGGTCTCGTCACCGGTGGTCGGAGAGATGCTGAACGCGACGATCATGCGGCAACGGTAGCCAGCACTCCGACGAGCGGACCATACCGGTGCCCGCGTCAGCGCCGCCCGCCGCCCGCCGACGTACTCCTCGCACGACGCCCGGACTCCCGGGGAGCAGTCACACCCCCACCCACGCACCCAGCCCCCGGAGAGGTTGGCCGAAATGCCGAGTCGGCGCTACTTCACCAGGTCTCGGGTGAAGCAGCGCCGACTCGAGGGTGTTTTCGCGCCGACTCGGCGTTGTTCAGCCCCGACGCAAGTTGCGCAGGACGTACTGCATGATGCCGCCGTTGCGGTAGTAGTTCGCCTCGCCGGGGGTGTCGATGCGGACGACCGCGTCGAACTCCACGCTGCGCCCGTCGGCAGCGGTGGCCGTGACCTTGACGGTCTTGGGGGTACGGCCCTCGTTGAGCGCGGTGATGCCCGCAAACGAGAACTCCTCCTCGCCGGTGAGACCCAGCGACTCAGCGCCCTCGCCCTCGGGGAACTGGAGCGGGATCACACCCATACCGATCAGGTTCGAGCGGTGGATCCGCTCGTAGGACTCGGCGATCACGGCCCGCACGCCCAGCAGCGAGGTGCCCTTGGCGGCCCAGTCGCGCGACGAGCCGGAGCCGTACTCCTTGCCGGCCAGGACGACCAGGGGCGTGCCGGCGGCGAGGTAGTTCTCCGACGCCTCGAACACCGTGGTGACGCTCTGCTCACCACTGGCGCCCTTGGTGAAGTCGCGCGTGAAGCCGCCCTCGGTGCCCGGCGCGAGCTGGTTGCGCAGCCGGATGTTGGCGAACGTGCCCCGGATCATGACCTCGTGGTTGCCGCGCCGCGAGCCGTAGGAGTTGAAGTCCCGCTGCTCGACGCCGTGCTCGGCGAGGTACTTGCCCGCGGGCGAGTCCTTCTTGATCGCGCCCGCCGGGCTGATGTGGTCGGTGGTGACCGAGTCGCCCAGCTTGAGCAGCACCCGCGCGCCCTCGATGTCGGACACCGGGGTCGGCTCGTCGGGCATGCCGTCGAAGTAGGGAGGCTTGCGGACGTACGTCGAGTCCGCGTCCCACTCGAAGATGTCGCCCTCGGGGGTGGGCAGCGACCGCCAGCGCTCGTCGCCGGCGAACACGTCGGCGTACTCCTGGGCGAAGGTCTCGGCCGACATCGCCGACGCGATGACCTCCTCGACCTCGGACGGCGAGGGCCAGATGTCCTTGAGGAAGACGTCGTTGCCGTCGGTGTCCTGGCCCAGCGGGTCGTTGAACAGGTCGACGTCCATCGAGCCGGCCAGCGCGTAGGCGACGACCAACGGCGGGGACGCGAGGTAGTTCATCTTCACGTCGGGGTTGATCCGGCCCTCGAAGTTGCGGTTGCCCGAGAGCACCGAGACGACGGCGAGGTCGTTCTCGTTGACCGCGGCCGAGACCTCGGGGATCAGCGGGCCGGAGTTGCCGATGCAGGTGGTGCAGCCGTAGCCGACCAGGTTGAAGCCGAGCTTGTCGAGGTACGGCGTGAGGCCGGACTTCTCGTAGTAGTCCGAGACCACCTTCGAGCCGGGGGCGAGCGTGGTCTTGACCCACGGCTTGCGCTGCAGGCCCTTCTCGACGGCCCGCTTGGCGAGCAGCGCCGCGCCGATCATCACCGACGGGTTGGAGGTGTTGGTGCACGAGGTGATGGCCGCGATCGCGACCGCACCGTGGTCGAGCTCGAACGTGGTGCCGTCCTCGAGCGTGACGGTCGCGGGGTTGCTCGCCCGGCCGCCGTCCGTCGGCGCGCAGGTGAGGTAGTCGCGGGCGGGCGTCTGCCCGTGGATGTCCTCGTGCGCGGCCGGTGAGTCGGAGGCCGGGAAGGACTCCTCGAGCGCCTCGTCGTACGCACCCGAGACGGCGGGCGCCTCGTGCTCGACGTACGCCGTGAGGGCCCCGCGGAAGGACTGCTTGGCGTCGGTGACCTCGATCCGGTCCTGCGGGCGCTTCGGGCCGGCGATGGACGGGACGACGGTCCCCAGGTCGAGCTCGAGCTTCTCGCTGTAGCGCGGCTCGGCGCTCGGGTCGTGCCACAGGCCCTGGGCCTTGGCGTAGGCCTCGACCAGCGCGAGCTGCTCGGCGGAGCGGCCGGTGAGCTCGAGGTACTTGACGGTCTCCTCGTCGATCGGGAAGACCGCGATCGTGGAGCCGAACTCGGGGCTCATGTTGCCGATCGTGGCGCGGTTGGCCAGCGGCAGCGCGGAGACGCCCGGACCGTAGAACTCGACGAACTTGCCGACCACGCCGTGCTGGCGCAGCATCTCGGTGATGGTGAGCACCAGGTCGGTGGCGGTCGAGCCCTCGGGCAGGTCGCCGGAGAGCTTGAAGCCGACCACGCGCGGGATCAGCATCGACACCGGCTGGCCGAGCATCGCGGCCTCGGCCTCGATGCCGCCGACGCCCCAGCCGACCACGCCGATGCCGTTGACCATCGTGGTGTGGGAGTCGGTGCCGACGCAGGTGTCGGGGTAGGCGAGCAACTCGCCATCCACCTCACGGGTGAAGACGGTGCGGGCGAGGTGCTCGATGTTGACCTGGTGCACGATGCCGGTGCCCGGCGGGACGACCTTGAAGTCGTCGAAGGCGCCCTGGCCCCAGCGCAGGAACTGGTAGCGCTCGCGGTTGCGCTCGTACTCGATCTCGACGTTGCGCTCGAAGGCCTCCGGCGTACCGAAGACGTCGGCGATCACGGAGTGGTCGATGACCATCTCGGCGGGCGCGAGCGGGTTGATCTTCGACGGGTCGCCGCCGAGGTCGGCCATCGCCTCGCGCATCGTGGCGAGGTCGACGACGCAGGGGACGCCGGTGAAGTCCTGCATGATCACGCGCGCCGGCGTGAACTGGATCTCCTTGTCGGGCTCGGCGCTCTCGTCCCAGCCGGCCAGCGCCTTGATGTCGTCGGCGGTGATGTCCGCACCGTCCTCGGTGCGCAGCAGGTTCTCCAACAGCACCTTGAGGCTGAACGGCAGGCTCGCGACGTCCAGGCCCTCGCCCTCGACCGCGTCGAGGCGGAAGATCTCGTAGGACTTCCCGTCCACGTCCAGGGTGCTCTTCGCACCGAAGCTGTTCTGACTGGCCACAGCCGTCATCTCCTGAATGTCTCGTCGTCCGGTGTGATCGCTCCTCCATCCTGCCGCCGCGCCGGAACGCGGCAAAAGGAAGGCTCCCCTAACTTCCGGGAGCGGAGGTCGTCGCCATATCTCTTGATATCAAGATACATGATGCCGAGAGGAGACGCACCCGCGGCCCGGTAACCACGATGCGTCCGGACGCGCGGGCGGGTAGGTTCCCGTACTCGTGCGCACCTACCTCCGGCTCTTCGTCGCGGGGTTCCGGCGGCAGTCGACCTACCGGCTCGCGGCGTTCGGCGGACTGGTCGCCAACACCGCGTTCGGACTGCTCAAGGTCGCGCTGCTCTTCGCCGCGGTGCGCACGTCGGGCGGTGAGCTCGCGGGGTACGACGTGGCGATGATGAGCAGCTACATCTGGATCTCCCAGGGGATGCTCGGCTCGGTCAACCTGACCGGTCGCACCGAGATCGCCGACCGGATCCGCACCGGCGACGTCGCGGTCGACTTCCTGCGTCCGCTCGACGTGCACCTGGCGAGCGTCACCACCGAGGTCGGCCGGGCGGTGTTCGCGCTGATCCCGCGCGGCATCCCGTCGGTGGTGATCGGCGCCCTGCTGGTCGGCATGGCGGTGCCCGAGGACCCGTGGGCCTACCCGCTGGGCGCGGTCAGCCTGCTGCTCGGCATCGTCGTGTCGGCCACCACGGTCTACCTCGTCGGGGTCTCGGGCTTCTGGCTGCTGGAGACGCGCGGCGTCGCGCTCCTCTACATGGTCGTCTCGGGCTTCCTGGCCGGGCTCTTCGTGCCGATCGCGCTGTTCCCCGACTGGCTGCGCCTGGTCGCGACCGCGACGCCGTTCCCCGCGATGATGATGTACCCGGTCGACGTGCTCTCCGGGCGGGTGGGCGGCGCGGCCGCGGTCGGCCTGGTCGCGCTCCAAGTGCTCTGGCTGGTGCTCACCGTCGCGGCCGGGCAGCTCGCGACCCGGGCCGGCCGCCGACGGCTGGAGGTGCAGGGTGGCTGACCTCGCGGCGTACCGCGCCGTCCTCGCCTCGCGGATCCGCGCGCAGCGCAGCTACCGCACCAGCTTCGTCCTCGACCTGGCCAGCTCGCTGCTGGTCGGGTTCGTCGAGCTCGCCGAGGTGTGGGTGGTCTTCCACGCCGTCACCGAACTGGGCGGCCTCGACCTCGCCGCCGTGGTGCTGGTCTTCGGCCTCGCCGACCTGGCGTTCTCGCTCGCGGACCTGTCCTTCGGCCACTGCGACACGCTGCCGACCTACCTGCGGGCCGGCACGCTCGACGTCTTCTACCTGCGCCCCCAGCCGCTGCTGCTGCAGCTGATCACCAGCGACATCTCGCTGCGCCGCCTGGCCCGGGCCGTCGTCGGCGCCGCGGCCCTCGGCGTCGGGCTGGCGGTGAACGACGTCGCGTGGAGCCTCGCCTCGGTCGCCCTGATCGTGCTGGCGCTGGTCAGCGGGATCGCGACCTTCGCGGCCATGTTCGTCTGGGCCGCGGGCGCGCAGTTCTACCTCATCGACGGCGCCGAGGCGACCAACGCGTTCGTCTACGGCGGCCGGTACGCCGCCACCCAGCCGGCCTCGGTCTGGAGCCGGCCGCTCGTGGTGGTGTTCGGCTTCTTCTTCCCGATGGCGTTCACGGCCTACCTGCCCGTCGTGACGCTGCTCGGCCTGCCCGGACCCGAGTGGATGCCGACGTGGCTCGGGTGGTGCGCGCCCGTGGCCGCCCTGTGGGCCTGGGTGCTCGCGCTGCTGACCTGGCGCGCCGGCGTACGTCACTACCAAGGAGGCGGAGGATGATCACCCCCACGATCGGCCCGATCATCGAGACCCACGACCTCGGCCGGGACTTCCGGGTCCGCGACGGACTCCGGCGGCGTACCGTCGTCGCGGTCGACCGGCTGTCCATCCGGGTCGAGCCCGGCGAGGCGGTCGGCTACATCGGGGCCAACGGCGCCGGGAAGTCGACGACGATCAAGCTGCTCACCGGCATCCTGATGCCCACCCGCGGCACGGTCGCGACGTGCGGGCTGCGCCCGATGGCCGACCGCCGCCGGCTGGCCCGCGAGGTCGGCGTGGTCTTCGGCCAGCGCACCCAGCTGTGGTGGGACCTGCCGGTCCGCGACTCGCTGCGCCTGCTCGCCTCGATCCATGCGCTCGGCCGGGTCGCCGAGCGCGAGCGCACCGACGAGCTCGTCGAGCGCCTCGAGCTCGCCGAGTTCCTCGGTACGCCGGTGCGTCAGCTCTCGCTCGGCCAGCGGATGCGCGCCGAGGTGGCGGCCGCCCTCCTGCACTCGCCGCGGCTGGTGATCCTCGACGAGCCGACGATCGGCCTCGACGTGCTCTCCAAGCAGCGGCTGCGCGAGTTCCTGATCGCCGAGCGCAGCCGGCACGGCACCACGCTGCTGCTCACCACCCACGACATGGGCGACGTGGAGCGGCTCTGCGACCGCATCCTGCTCGTCGACCGCGGATCGCTGGTCTACGACGGCACCCTCGCCGGCCTGTCCCGCACGGTCGGTGCCGAGCGGGTCCTGGTCGTCGACCTGGCCGAGCCGACGCCGGACCTCGCCGACGTGCCCGACACCCGCCACCTCGGCAGCGAGGCCGGCGGGATGCGCCAGCGGCTCGCCTTCGATCCCGAGTCGACGACCGCGGCCCGCGTGCTCGCCTCGCTCAGCGACCGGGCCGAGCTGGTCGACCTGGCCGTCGAGGAGCCCGAGATCGAGGAGATCGTCCGTCGGATCTACGCCTCGCGGCGCTGAGTCGGCGGCCTTTGGGGCCGCGGGTCGGCGGTGGCAGGTGCGGTGCGCGCGCGGACGTCATACGTTCCGAGCAAGGGGACACACCGTCCGTATGACGTCCCGCGGCGAACCCCACCACTGAGCCGGGTCGGCGGTCAGCGGCCGGCTGGCTCCAGCAGCGCGACACATTCGACGTGGTGGGTCATCGGGAACAGGTCGAAGGCGCGGAGCTCGCGCAGCTCGTAGCCGAGCTCGGCGAACGTCGCGAGGTCACGGGCCAGCGCGGCCGGGTCGCAGGCGACGTACGCGACCGCTCGCGGCGCGCGGGCGACGACCGCCTCCACCACCGGCCGCCGGGCGCCCTCGCGGGGCGGGTCGAGCACGACGAGGTCGAACGGTTCGTCGACGGAGCCGTCAGGAGGGGGCGCGGCGAGGACGTCGGCCACGCCGCCGGCCCGGACCTCGACACCGGGGCAGTTCGTCGCCGACAGCGCGGAGGCGGCCGGGTCGCCCTCGATGGCGACCACGCGTCCCGACTCCCCCACCGCCTCGAGGAGGAAGGCCGCGAAGAGCCCCACGCCGGCGTACAGGTCGAGGCAGCGCTCACCCGGCCGCGGCCGCAACATCTCGAGCACGGTGCCGACGAGCATGTCGGGCGCGCCCGGGTGCACCTGCCAGAAGCCGCCGTCGGCGACCTCGAAGGTGCGGCCCAGCGCGACGTGGTCGGAGAGCTCGGGCGCCTCGATCAGGCAGGTCTCGACCGGGACGACGTCGTGGGAGCGGTGCTTGCGCATCCCCCGCCCGCCCCCGGGCAGCGGCACGTACCGCTGCCGGGTGCGCCAGCGCAGGCCGTGGTCGTCGCCCGGGACGGCCTCCACCACCACCTCGACGTCGAGGCCGGCCAGCCGGCGCAGCTGCTCGCTCACGACGTCGGCCTTGAGGGCACGCTGCCGGGCCAGGTCGACGTGCTGGAAGTCGCAGCCGCCGCAGCGCCCGGGCCCGGCGTACGGACAGGGCGGCGACACCCGGTCGGGCGACGGCTCGAGCACCTCGACGGCGTCGCCGCGCCAGAACCGGTCGCCGTCGGTGCCCTCGGTGATCTCCAGGACCACCCGCTCCCCCGGGATCGCATGCCGCACGAACACGACCCGCGAGTCGGGCGGACCCAGGCGGACCACGCAGTGGCCGCCGTGGGCGACCGGACCGACGACCGCCTCGAACCGCTCGCCCACCCGGGAGGCGCCGCGCGGCTTGCGGGACCGCGTCCGGCGCCGGCCGGCACCGCTCATCGCTGGATCTGCCGATCGCGGTTGACCCGGGAGCGCACGTTGCCCATCCGCAGCTCGGTGGGGCGCACCCACACGCCCTCGCGCTCCTCGCGCTCACGCACCAGCTCCGAGGAGCGCAGCTGGTAGGGCACCGAGGTCACCATCACGCCCGGCGCGAAGAGCAGGCGGCCCTTGAGCCGGAGCGCGGTCTGGTTGTGCAGCAGCTGCTCCCACCAGCGGCCCACGACGTACTCGGGGATGAAGACGGAGACCACGCCGCGCGGGTTGGCCTTGCGGATCTCGAGGGCGTAGTCGACGATCGGCCGGACCAGCTCGCGGTACGGCGAGTGCAGCACCTTGAGCGGGATGTCGATGTTGCGCTCGTCCCACTCCTCGAGGAGCCGGCTGGTCGACTCGGGGTCGACCGAGACGTAGACGCCCTCGAGCACGTTCGGCCGGGTCGCCTTCGCGAACGCCAGCGCGCGCAGCGTCGGCTTGTGCAGCTTGGAGACCAGGACGATGGCGTGCACCCGGGTAGGCATCACCTTGTCCTCCTCGTCGGCGGCGAGCTCGTCGTTCACGCTGGCGTAGTGGCGGTGGATGCCGCGCATCAGCACGAAGAACACGATCATCGCGAGGATCGTGATCCAGGCGCCGGCGAAGAACTTGGTGACCAGCACGACGATCAGCACCACGGCGGTGAGCGTGAGCCCGATGCCGTTGATGACCCGGGAGCGGTACATCCGGCGGCGTACGGCGGGGTCCCGCTCGGTCTTCAGGTGCCGGGTCCAGTGCCGGATCATGCCGAGCTGGCTGAGGTTGAACGACACGAAGACGCCGACGATGTAGAGCTGGATCAGCCGGGTCGTCTCGGCGTCGAAGACCTGGATCAGGACGATCGCCATGAACGCCAGGAACACGATGCCGTTGCTGTAGGCGAGCCGGTCGCCGCGCGAGCCCAGCGCTCGGGGCGCGAAGCCGTCCTTGGCCAGGATCGAGCCGAGCACGGGGAAGCCGTTGAAGGCGGTGTTGGCGGCGAGCACCAGGATGATGCCGGTCACGGTGACGACCAGGTAGAAGCCCGGACGGAAGTCCGAGAAGAGCGCGTCGGCGATCTGGGAGATCGCCGTGTGCTGGTCGTAGTCGGCCGGCAGCGGCTGGCCGTCGAGGGTCAGCCGGTGCAGGTCCTCGGGGTCGACGAGCTGGAGCCCCATCTCCTTGGCCAGCAGGATGACGCTGAGCATCATCGTGACCGCGATCATGCCGAGCAGCAGCAGCGTGGTCGCGGCGTTGCGGCTCTTGGGCCGACGGAACGCCGGCACGCCGTTCGAGATCGCCTCGACACCGGTCAGCGCCGCCGATCCCGACGAGAAGGCGCGGGCCAGCAGGAAGATCAGCGCGATGGTCGTCATCGACTCGCCGTAACCGGGCGCCGCGGCCATGTCCAGGTCCGCGCTCGCGACCTCCGGGAGGTCCCCTTCGACGAGCCGGAAGAGGCCGAACCCGCACATGCCGAGGATCGCGGCCATGAAGGCGTACGTCGGGATCGCGAAGAGCGTGCCGGACTCGCGGACGCCGCGCAGGTTCATCGCGGCGAGCAGGACCACCATGACCGTGGCGAACGTCGCCTCGTGCCCGATCAGGCCGTGGAACGCCGACGCGGCGTACTGCGCCCCCGACGAGATCGACACCGCCACGGTCAGCACGTAGTCGACGAGCAGGGCGCTGGCGACCGTCGTGCCGGCCGTCGGCCCCAGGTTGACCGACGCCACCTCGTAGTCGCCGCCGCCGCTGGGGTAGGCGTGCACCGTCTGGCGGTAGGAGGCGACGACGGCGATCATCACGATCGCGACGGCGAGGCCGATCTTCCAGGACCAGACGTACGCCGAGGCGCCGGCCAGCGACAGCATGATGAAGATCTCGTCCGGTGCGTACGCGACCGAGGAGAGCGCGTCGCTGGCGAAGACCGGGAGCGCGATCCGCTTGGGGAGCAGCGTCTCGCCCAGCTGAGAGCTGCGCAGCTTGCGCCCGAGGAGGACGCGCTTCGACACGTCGCCGATACCCACGACCGGTTAGGCTAGACCCACTCGGCGACGGGTCGGGTATCCGCGCCGGGGCGTCGGCCGTCCGGTGCCCGCGAAAACCTAGATGAGTAGCTCCAAGGGATCGTGCAGGCGAGCGGCGCTCAGCGCCGCTCCGGCAAGGCGCCGATGCGTCGGCAGACTGGACGTCTTTCAAGCGTCGGCAACGCCGCCGGAGCGGATGATGAGCGTCGCGCAGCGCGCGAGGCCTTGGAGCTGGTCATCTAGTAGCGTCTGCCTGGTGCACGTCGTGATCATGGGCTGCGGACGCGTCGGTTCGACGCTGGCCCGCAGCCTCGAGGACCGCAACCACACCGTGTCGGTCATCGACGCCGATCCGGACGCCTTCCGCCGTCTCGGCCCGGGCTTCAACGGCGACAAGGTCACCGGTCAGGGCTTCGACCAGGAGGTCCTCGAGAAGGCCGGCATCCGGCGCGCCGACGCGTTCGCCGCGGTCTCCAGCGGCGACAACTCCAACATCATCGCGGCGCGGGTGGCCCGCGAGACCTTCGGCATCCAGCAGGTGGTCGCCCGCATCTACGACCCCGGCCGGGCCGAGGTCTACCAGCGGCTCGGCATCACCACGGTCGCCACGGTCAAGTGGACCGCCGACCAGATGCTGCGGCGGCTGCTGCCGGCCGGCGCCGAGCCCGACTTCCGCGACCCCTCCGGCACGATCCGGCTCGACCAGATCCCGGCCCCCGAGTCGTGGATCGGCCACCGCACCGTCGACTTCCAGATGCAGTCGAAGAGCCGGATCGCCTGGATCGACCGGCTCGGCGAGGGAGTGCTCGCCTCCCGCGAGAGCGTCATCCAGGAGGGCGACATCCTGCACGTCGCGATGCGCGAGGACAACGCCGCCCACGCCTACCAGGTCATCGAGTCCGGACCCGACGAGAGCTGAGGACCCCATGCGAGTCGCCATCGCCGGTGCCGGCGCCGTCGGACGCTCGATCGCCCGCGAGCTGATGCACAACGGCCACCAGGTGCTGCTCATCGACAAGAACCCCGAGGCGATCAAGCCCGAGCGAGTCCCCGATGCCGAGTGGCTGCTGGCCGACTCCTGCGAGCTGTCCTCGCTCGAGGAGGCCCGGCTGGACCGCTGCGACGTCGTGATCGCCGCGACCGGCGACGACAAGGTCAACCTCGTGACCTCGCTGCTCGCCAAGACCGAGTTCGGGGTGCCGCGGACGGTCGGCCGGGTCAACCACCCGAACAACGAGTGGCTGTTCACCGAGGCGTGGGGCGTCGACGTCAACGTCTCGACCCCGCGCATCATGTCGGCACTGGTCGAGGAGGCCGTCACGGTCGGCGACCTGGTGCGGCTGTTCACCTTCCGCCAGGGCAACGCCAACCTGGTCGAGATGACGCTGCCCGCGGACTCGCCGTACGTCGGCAAGCCGGCCGGCCTGATCCCCTTCCCCGAGAACTGCGCGCTGGTCACCATCCTGCGCGACGGCCAGGTCTACGTGCCCGACGACGACCAGCCCGTCGAGGCCGGCGACGAGCTGCTGTTCGTCGTACCCGCCGACGTCGAGGAGAACCTCGAGCGGCTCCTCGCCCCCTCCGCCCACGGGGGCTGAGACAGACCAGGTCGGCGCGGACAGTCACCGGGCTTCGACGCGCCTGTTCGCGACCTGGTCCCTCGGTCGCGAGGCTTGCTCAACCTGGCAACGCCCACACGCCGCGTTCGTTCCTCACGCGGCGCTGCGTTGCACAGGCGTGTGGTTGCGGGAGAGGACCCAGACCATGGCGGCGAGCGCGGCCAGCTGGAGCGGCCAGCCCATCGCGATCTTCAGGACGCCGAGGGCGGCGATCGCGGAGTCGGGGTCGATCGCGGCCGACTTGCCGGCCAGCCAGATCGGCCCCTGGACGAGCACCCGGAGCGCGCAGGGTACGGCGAGCAGCCAGGTCAACAGGGCGCACAGGCGCACCACCTGCCGGTCCCGGTGCCACGCCGTCGGGTCGCCGGTGACGCTGCCGACCATGAACCCGACCAGCGGCCAGCCGACCAGGCAGGTCGCCGCGAGGATCACGGAGTAGCCGGCGTTGTAGAGGATGCCGGGCAGGAAGTACGCCAGCGCCTGGTCGTCCTCGCTGCCGCCCTGCCGCGCCGAGATCGTGACGAAGAGCCAGCCGATGCCGATGCCGAAGAGCGCGTTGAGCACGAACTGCACGGTCGTGCGCTGCACGAGCCGGACCGCGAGCAGCGTCACCGCCGCCGCGACGCTCACGCCGAGCGCGAGCCGCATCTCCCGCGTCGTCAGCCACAGTGCCGTGAACACGATCGTCGGGACGGCCGCCTCGATCATGCCCCGACGGCCGCCCAGCGCCTTGGACATCTGGGTCCGCACCAGGGCCTCGACGGTCTCGACGCCGGCGACGGGCGTCGCGGGCTCGGGCCGCACGGGCTCGGCTGGGGTCACGGGATCAGCTCGTAGCGCGGGTTGAAGAGGATCCGCTGCCCGTCGTGCTGGCCGATCCGGCCCTGCACCGACAGCGACCGACCCGGCGCGATCCCGGAGATCCGGCGCCGACCCAGCCACACGACCGTGATCGTGCCGGTGCCGTCGGAGAGCTCGGCCTCCAGCGCGGGCACGCCGCCGCGCGGGCGCAGCGTCACCGTCTGCAGGGTGCCGCGGAGCCGGACCCGCTCCCGGTCGGGGGCCTCGCCGACGCGCTCGTAGCCGCCCTCGGCGTGGGTCTTCCGCAGGTCGCGCACCTCCTGGTCGGTGGTGTTGGCCCACCGGCTGATCGTGCGGCGCAGCCTGCCCTTCTCGCTCATCGGACTAGGCCTGTCGGCGGATCAGGCGGTCCCGCGGGGGCAGCGTGAGCGGCAGCTCCGCACCGGCGGGCATCGCCTGGGCGCCGCGGCGTACGACGGTGGCCTCGATCGCGGCGTCCCAGGGGCCCTCGGCGTCCGGCTCGACGGCCGGGCGGCCCAGGAACGTGGCCCGCAGCATCCACCGCGGGCCGTTGATGCCGACCACCCGCGACGGCTGGGTGGCGGTGCGCCCGTCCTCGGTGCGCACGGTGATCTGGCAGTCCAGCTCGGTGCCGTAGCGGCCCTCGCGCTCGCTGGCCGTGCCACCGCGCTGGGCGAACTCGGCGGCGATCCGGGGCCGGACCTCCGCCCAGAGGTCCCCGTTGCGGGGGGCCGCGAAGGCGCGCAGCTCGACGGCGCCCTCGGCCCCGGCGTGCAGCACGGACTGCACCTGCTCGGTCGACTCGTCGACCTGGAGGCGGATCTCCAGCCCGTCGACCGCGGTCAGGACCAGCGACCCCAGGTCGACGCGCTCGCCGTCCTCGAGGTCGTCGTCCTCGAGGTCGTCGATGTCCCGGGGACCGGCCACCGACGCGTCGGCCTCGTCGACGACGGCAGCGGCGGCCTCGTCGAAGGGCCGGTCGGCTGTCGGGTCGACGGTCGCCTCGGTCTCGGCGGACTTGCGGCGGAACTTCACGCGGACCTACTCACTCTCGCTCACGTTCGACTGGAACCCTCCGGTAGAACCGTAGCCCCCGGACCCACGCACCGACTCCGGAAGTGCGGCCACTTCCACGAACGCCGCGCGCTCGAACCGCTGGACCACCAGCTGCGCGATCCGGTCGCCCCGGCGCAGCTCGATCGACTCGACCGGGTCGTGGTTGATCAACATCACCTTGACCTCGCCGCGGTAGCCCGCGTCGATGGTGCCGGGCGTGTTGACGATCGAGAGCCCGTGCCGCGCGGCCAGGCCCGAGCGGGGGTGCACCAGCGCGACGTACCCCTCGGGCAGCGCGAGCGCGATCCCCGTCGGGACCATCGCCCGCTCCCCCGGCGCCAGCGTCACGTCGACCGTGGTGACCAGGTCGGCCCCGGCGTCGCCGGGATGGGCGTAGGCGGGCGGCGGCAGGTCGGGGTCGAGGCGCTGGATGAGCACCTCGAGCGGGCTATCGATCACGTCGCGGGACCCTACCGGGCCGTGCCGCGAGGACCAATGACAGGATTCTGCCGTGACCGCGAGCCCCACCTACACCGAGCGCCTCGGCGTCCCGCTGCGCTGGTGGGTCCAGGGCACGATGCTGGTCGCGACCCTGTGGCTGGCGGTGGTCGTGGCGGTCCCGGGGCCGGCGGCCTGGGTGGTCACCGCGATCGCGCTCGCCGGGCTCTTCGGCGGGCTGTGGTCCTACGGCAACCCCCGGATCAGCGTCGACGGCGCGACCTTCCGCGCCGGCCGGGCGCACATCGCCGCGGGGTACGTCGGCGCGGCGACCGCCCTCGACGCCGACCAGACGCGGCGCACCGCCGGGCGGGAGGCCGACGCCCGGGCCTACCTGATGCTGCGGCCCTACCTCAAGCGCGCGGTCCGGGTCGAGATCCTCGACCCGGCCGACCCGACGCCGTACTGGCTGGTCTCCTCCCGACGCCCCGAGGAGCTCGCGCGGGCGCTGACGGCGCTGGGACAGTCGGTTCGCGGCTGAGCCGCGCTGGGTACTGTTCGCGCATGGCTGAAGGTGGATCGAAGATCTGGACGGCCTTCTCGCTGGCCTCGGCGTTGACCGCGGCGGCCGTGGCGAAGAAGACGCTCGACAAGTCGTGGACGCTCGCGACCGGCAAGAAGCCCCCGGAGAACCCCGCCGATCCCGACGTCGACATCTGGGAGGCCGTCACCTGGGCGGTGGCCAGCGGCGTCGCCGTCGGGCTGGCCCGGATGCTCGCGCAGCGCCGCGCCGCCTCCTACTACGCCCGGTCGACCGGCCACCTGCCGCCCGACCTGCAGCGCGACGCGCAGCGGGCCTGAGCGCCCACCTCAAGGCCGCCCGCAGACGCAGCGCAGACAGAGCGCAGACGGAGCAGGGCCGCAACCCTCGCGGGTTGCGGCCCTGCTCACGTCCACGCCGAGTCGGCGCAGATTGACCCGCGAGCCGGCGCAGCGTGACCCTGAACCATGGTCACCCTGCGCCGGGTCGGCGCTCACACGCTCACGCGCAGTCCTTGCAGATCATCTTCTTCGGGTCCGCCAGCTGACTGCGGTGGTGGACCAGGAAGCAGCTCATGCAGGTGAACTCGTCCTCCTGCTTGGGCTTCACCTCGACCGCCAGCTCCTCGTGGGAGAGGTCGGCGCCGGGGAGCTCGAAGGACTCGGCGGCTTCCGCCTCGTCCTCGTCGACCTTCCCGGAGTTCTTGTCGTGACGACGCGCCTTGAGCTCTTCGATGCTCTCCTCGGACTGGTCTTCCTCGGTCTTGCGCGGTGCGTCGTAGTCGGTCGCCATCTGTCACTCCATCTCCGAGGTGTGCTGGGCCCACAACCTCGCACGTTCTTCGTCTCGTCCGTCGGCCCACCGGGGTCGGCGCCAGATTGTGCACCATGAACGATCCAAAGCGCACACCGCTATGCCGCTGCGGCAGATGAACATCAGGTGACCAACCGCTATTCCCCCGAAATGGGTGAGAATCCGGCGGCCCGGACGGCGGCCAGGAACTCGTCGAAGCCGTGGCCGGGCGCGCACACCAGCAGGTCGAGTCCGCCGGCGCCGATCTCGAGGTGGGTCCGGGCGCCGGCGATGCGGGCGATCAGGCCTGCGGCGGCGTGGTCCCAGGGGTTCACGCCCTCCTCGACGTAGCCGTCCATCCGCCCGTCGGCGACCAGGCAGAGGTCGAGCGCGCACGACCCGAGGCGCCGTACGTCGCGCACGTGCGGGAGCAGCCGGGTCACCGCCTCGGCCTGGAGCACCCGCACCCGGCGGTCGTAGGAGAAGCCGGTGGCCACCAGCCGCTCGGCCATCGGGGCCGGGCCGCGCACCGCGATCGGCGCCCCGTCGCGGGTCGCCGTGGCGGGGTGGCCGTCGTCGGCGGCGTGCCCGACGTACTCGGTGCGCCCCTGCACGTCGATCACCGCGCCGGCCACGACCTCGCCGTCGCGCTCGGCCGCGATCGAGACGGCGTACTGCGGGATGCCGTAGAGGAAGTTCACCGTGCCGTCGATCGGGTCCACGATCCACCGGACCCCGCTGCTGCCCGCGAGGTCGGCACCCTCCTCGCCGAGGAAGGCGTCGTCGGGCCGGGCCTCCCGCAGCCGAGCGCGGATCAGCGCCTCGCTGGCCCGGTCGGCCTCGGTGACCACGTCGATGTCGCTCGACTTCACCGCGGCGACCGTGACCTGGCCGCGCGCCCGCTCGCGAACCAGCTCGGCGGCCTCGCGGGCCAGGGCCAGCGCGAGGGCGGCGAGATCGCGACTGGAGGCGGCACTCACGTGTCGGCGCCCGCCAGCGCGGGCCGCTCGGGGGCGCGCGGGTTGGGGCAGCAGCCGACCGGACAGCGGTCCCAGCACGCCGGGTAGCCGCCGACGCTCGCCCGGGCGACATCCTCGCCGCGCTCGACGGCCGCCCGCTCGAGCAGCAGGTCGCGGACCGCCGCGACCAGCCGGGGGTCGAGGCCCGCGGTCGCCGCGCGCGTGGCCGGAAGGCCGAGCTTCTCCGCGGTCGCCAGCGCCTCGGTGTCGAGGTCGTAGACGACCTCCATGTGGTCGGAGACGAACCCGATCGGCACCATCACCACCGCGGGTGCCCCGTCGGCGTGCAGCTGCGCGAGGTGGTCGTTGACGTCCGGCTCCAGCCACGGGACGTGGGGCGCCCCCGACCGCGAGCAGTAGACGAGCGCGTGCGGATGCCGCCGCCCGGTCTCCTGCCGGACCCGCTCGACGACCTCGGTCATCACGCTGCGGTGCTGCTCGACGTACGCCCCGGACTCCGGTCCGCTGCCGTCGTTCATCGCGTCCGGGATCGAGTGGGTCACGAACGCGAGGTGCGCCCCCTCCCGTACGTCGTCGGGGAGGTCGGCGAGCGCCGCCAGCGTCGCGTCGACGGCCGGCTCCACGAAGCCGGGGTGGTTGAAGTAGAGGCGCAGCTTGTCGAGCACCGGCGCGCCCGGCACCTCGGCGACCGCGTCGTAGAGGTTCTCGCGGTACTGCCGGCACGAGGAGTACGACGAGTACGCACTGGTCACGAAGCAGGCCGCGCGGGTCACCCCGTCGGCCGCCATCTGCCGCACCGTGTCGGTCAGGTAGGGGTCCCAGTTTCGGTTGCCCCAGTAGACGGGCAGGTCGATCCCGGCCCCGGCGAGGTCCTCGCGCAGCGCGGCGAGGAAGGCGCGGTTCTGGTCGTTGATCGGCGACCGCCCGCCGAAGGCGTAGTAGTGCTGCCCGACCTCCTCGAGCCGCTCGCGCGGGATGCCCCGGCCGCGGGTCACGTTCTCCAGGAAGGGCACCACGTCCTCGGGCTTCTCGGGGCCTCCGAACGAGACCAGCAGCACGGCGTCGTACGGGCTCGGATCGGGGCTCATGTCGTCAATCCTAGGAATGGACGGATATCGATTCGTCCGGGGTCGTCGGCCACCGATAGCGTCACGGCTGATGTTCACGTCCTATCGCCGGATCCTCAGCGCGCCCGGCGCCCTGAAGATGTCGTCGACGGCGCTGATCGCGAGGCTCCCGATCTCGATGGTCGGCCTCGGCATCGTGCTGCTGGTCTCGGCGGCGACCGGCAGGTACGGCGTGGCCGGCGCGGTCTCGGCGGCGTACATGGTCTCCAACGCGGGCTTCGCGATCCTCCAGGGCCGGCTGCTGGACCGGCTCGGCCAGGGGCGGGTGCTGGCCGTCGCCAGCATCAGCTTCGGGGTGTCGATCTCCCTGCTCGTCACCTCGGTGCAGGCCGGATGGCCGATCGTCACGACGTACGTCTTCGCGGCGATCGGCGGCGCCTTCCTGCCGCAGGTCGGCTCCGCGGTCCGCGCCCGGTGGTCGCACGTGCTCGACCAGCCGTCCGACGTGCAGACGGCGTTCGCACTCGAGGCGGTGCTCGACGAGGCCGTGTTCATCCTCGGGCCGATCCTGGTGGCCGTGCTGGCCACGAGCTGGCACCCGGTGGCCGGCCTGGTGATCGCCGTGGTGGCCTGCGTCGCGGGCACGCTGACCTTCAGCGCCCAGACCTCGACCGCGCCGCCGGCCCAGCCGCGCGACGACGGCGCCGGGCCGCGCCCGTCGATGCCGTGGCGCGCGGTCATCCCCCTGGCGGTCGTCTGCGCGGCGCTCGGCGTGCTCTTCGGCGCCGCCGAGGTGACGACGGTGGCCTTCGCCGAGGAGAAGGGCCACAAGGCGGTCTCCGGCGCGCTCCTCGCGCTCTGGGCCGCCGGCAGCCTCTCCGCGGGCGTGATCACCGGTGCGATCCACTGGCGCCGCGGTCCGTCGACCCGGGTCCGGTGGGGCTCGTTCGCGATGGCCTGCGCGATGACGCCCCTCTACTTCGTGGGCTCGCTCCCGGTGATGGGCGCCGTGCTCTTCGTCGCCGGCTTCGCGATCGCGCCGACGATGATCGCGACCATGTCGCTGACCGAGTCCGTGGTGCCGGCCGGCCGGCTCACCGAGGGGATGGCGATCATGCAGACCGGCCTGGTCGCCGGGGTCGCGCCGGGCGCCACCCTCAGCGGCCTGGTCGTCGACCACCAGGGCGCCTCCGCGGCGTACCTCGTCTCGGTCGTGGCCGGCCTGGTCGCCGCCATCGCGGCCCAGACGCTGCCGCGACCCGAGGGCTCGCTCCGCGGTCTACGATCGCGCCGTGACTGAGCGCAACGACTGGCGGAACTGGTCCGGCCTGGAGTCGGCGCGCCCGACCCGCGTCGAGGAGCCCACCGACACCGCGGCCGTGGTGGCCGCGGTCGAGCGGGCCCGAGCGGAGGGCTCGACCCTGAAGATGGTCGGCACCGGCCACAGCTTCACCGCCATCTCCGCGCCCGAGCACACCATGCTGCGACCCGGCGCGATGTCGGGCATCGTCTCGGTCGACCGCGAGGCGATGACCGCGACCGCGCTCGCCGGCACCCCGCTCAAGGAGCTCAACGCCGGCCTGGAGGTGCTCGGGCTCAGCCTGCACAACATGGGCGACATCGCCGAGCAGACGCTGGCCGGCGCGACCTCGACCGGCACCCACGGCACCGGCGGCGTCTGGGCCTCGCTCTCGGCGCAGATCGCGGGCCTCGAGCTGGTCACCGGCACCGGCGAGGTGGTCCGTGCGACCGCCGAGGAGAACCCCGACGTGCTCGAGTTCGCCCGGCTCGGACTGGGCGCGCTCGGCGTGCTGACCACCATCACCTTCCGCGTGGAGCCGGCGTTCGTGCTGGAGGCCCACGAGACGCCGATGGGCTGGGACGAGGCGCTCGACGGGTTCGACCAGCGGGTGGCCGACCACCACCACGTCGACACCTACTGGTTCCCGCACACCGACCGCCTGATGACCAAGACCAACGACCGGGTCGACCTGTCGCTCGCGGAGGCCGCCCCGCTGTCGCGGCTGCGCGGCTGGTGGGACGACGAGTTCCTGTCCAACACCGTCTTCGGCGCGGCCAACCGCCTGACCAACCGCTTCCCCCGCACGATCCGGCCGTTCAACCAGGTCTCGAGCCGGCTGCTGTCGGCCCGCACCTACAGCGACATCGCGCACCGGGTCTTCGTGACCCCGCGCACGGTCGTCTTCCGCGAGATGGAGTACGCCGTGCCGCGGGAGGCCGGTCTCGCGGCGCTCCGCGAGGTCCGGGCCGCGATCGAGGCCTCCGACCTGAGCATCACCTTCCCCGTGGAGATCCGGGTCGCGCCGGCCGACGACGTCCCGCTGTCGACCGCGACCGGGCGCGACTCGATGTACCTCGCGTTCCACACCCACCGCGACGCCGACCACCTGGCGTACTTCGCGCTGCTCGAGCCGATCCTGCGGGCCCACGACGGTCGGCCGCACTGGGGCAAGGTGCACACCCGCACGGCGGCCGATCTCGCCCCGGCGTACCCGCGGTTCGAGGAGTTCCTCGCGCTCCGCGACCGCCTCGACCCCGACCGGGTCTTCGCGAACGCCTACCTGCGCCGGGTGCTGGGCGACTGAGCCCGGCGGACGTCATACGTTGGGAGCAAGGGGACACACTGCCCGTATGACGTCCGCGGGGCCGGCTCAGCTCTTCGTGTTGTAGAGCCGCAGCGCGATCGGCGCGAACACCGCCGTCACCGCGGCCGACAGGATCAGCACGAGGGTGATGTCGCCGCCGTCGGGCACGTCGTCCATGAGGCCGCGGGCCGCCTCGCAGAGCAGCGTGACCGGGTTGACGTCGACGAACGCCTCGAGCCAGTCGGGCATCGTCTCCGGCGGCGCGAACACGGAGCTGACGAAGGTCAGCGGGAACAGCACCATCATCGAGACGCCCATGACCGCGTTCGGCGTACGGGCCTTGAGGCCGACGATCAGCCACAGCCAGCTCAGCGAGAAGCAGAACACCAGCAGCACCAGTACGGCGAGCACGACGCCGAGCACCCCGCCCGGGGGGCGGTAGCCGATGATGATGCCGACGGTCAGCACCATGACCGAGGCGAGCAGGTAGCGCAGCGTGTCGCCCAGAAGGGCACCGACGAGCAGCGAGGCCCGCCAGACCGGCAGCGACCGGAACCGGTCGAAGACGCCCTTCTCGATGTCGGTGTTGATGGTCAGGCCGGTGTACATCGTGATGAACACGACGGTCTGGGTGAGGATGCCGGGCAGGGCGTACTGGAGGTACTCCCCCGTCGAGCCGGAGATCGCGCCGCCGAACACGTAGGTGAACATCAGCGTGAACAGGATCGGGAACATCGTCACGTCGAAGAGCTGCTCGGGGACGTGCTTGATCTTCAGCAGGGCCCGCCAGCCGAACGTGAGCGAGGAGCTGAGGGCATGGGCGGGCCGGGGCCGCTCGCCGCTGCCGAGCGCGGCGATCACGCTGGCGTCGAGGGCGGGCGCGTCCTCGGAACGGGTCGTCTGGATGCTCATGCGGGGCCCCCGCGGAAGTGTCGGCTGGAGGAGCGGAGCGGGGGAAGCCCGCAGTTTCGTGGGGTGTTCATGCCGCCTCCTCCTCGTCGGTGTCGTCGGTGGGGCGGCCGGTCAGGGCGAGGAACACCTCGTCGAGGCTCGGCTGGCCCAGGCTGTACTCGGTGATCCGGAACCCGTGCTCGGCGACCCGCTGCAGCGCGCCGGCGACCCGCTCGGGCTGGTCGACCCGCAGGCTGATCGCCGCCCGGTCGGACTCGAGCACCGGCTCGGCCGCGAGCGTCTCGGCCAGCAGCCCCGCGACCTGCTCGCGCTCGGCCGGGTCGGCGACCCGCACGTGCACGGCGCCGGAGCCCACGGACGCCTTGAGCTCGCCGCTGGTGCCCTCGGCGATCACCCGACCGTGGTCGATGACGGCGATCCGGTCGGCCAGCTGGTCGGCCTCCTCGAGGTACTGCGTGGTCAGCAGCACGGTGGTGCCGGAGCCGACCAGGCCGCGGACGATCTCCCAGACCTGGTTGCGGCTGCGCGGGTCGAGGCCGGTGGTCGGCTCGTCGAGGAACATCAGGTCGGGGCGGACCACGATCGAGCCGGCGATGTCGATGCGCCGGCGCATGCCGCCCGAGTAGGCCTTGACCTGCTTCTTCGCCGCGTCGGCGAGCCCGAACGCGGCGAGCAGCTCGGTCGCCCGGCCCCGGGCGGCGACGCGGGAGTAGCCGTAGAGCCGACCGAGGAGCACGAGGTTCTCGAGGCCGGTGAGGTCCTCGTCGAGTGAGGCGAACTGGCCGGTCATCGCGACCCGTGACCGCACGGCGGCCGGCTCGCGGGCGACGTCGTGGCCGAGCACGGTGGCCGTGCCCCCGTCGGGCTTCAGCAGCGTCGCGAGCATCTTGATCGTGGTCGTCTTGCCGGCGCCGTTGGGCCCGAGCACGCCGTAGACGCCGCCCGTCGGGATCGCCAGGTCGACGCCGTCGACGGCACGTTGCTCTCCGAAGACCTTCACCAGGTCGTGGGTCTCGATCGCGAGGTCCATGCGCATCATGCTGGCAGCCGCCACCGACAGTGCGCATTCGAGTTGTTGTCCATGGGAGGTCCGACCGGCCCGGGTCGCCGAACTCATCGGTTCCGGTCCGGACCGGCCGACCACCCGACGCGGTACCCGTGTGACGGGAGTGACGAGGAGGCACGCCGGTCGGGTCCCCGACTCGTGTGTCCCCCTGGCGTAGGCTCGGCGCACCGATGACTGCACCCCTTCAGCACCAGACGCGTGAGCCCGACCCCGGGCCGGACCCAGGGACCGGGGCACGATCTGCCATGTCCTACCTCCGGTTCACCGGCACGAGCGAGGACGGCACCCTGCTGTGCCTGGTCGACGAGGAGGGCACCGAGCACCTGCTGACGGTCGACGACCGGCTCCGCGCGGTGGTGCGGCCGGCCACCCCGCCCGCACCCCCGGCCCGAGGAATGGAGAAGACGATGGAGAGCATGCTCCGGCCTCGAGACATCCAGGCCCGGATCCGGGCCGGCGAGACGCCGGAGGAGGTCGCCCAGGCGGCTCAGACGTCGGTGGAGAAGATCATGGCGTTCGCGGCCCCGGTGCTCGCCGAGCGCGAGCACGTCGCGCAGCGCGCGCAGCGGTCATCCGTACGCCGCAGCGACGGCGCCGCCCCGGCCGGAGCCCGCACCCTCGGCGAGGCCGTCGCGACCCGCCTGCGGGCGCTCAACGTCGACCCGGAGTCCGTGGCGTGGGACGCCTGGCGGCGCGAGGACGGCCGCTGGACGATGACCGGTGGCTACGCCACCGGCGAGCGGTCCGGCAGCGCGTCGTTCACCTTCGACCCGCCCGGCAACTACGTCACCCTCGACGACGAGGACGCCCGCTGGCTGGTCGGGGAGGCCATCACCCCGGCCGCGCCGGCCCGGCCCGACGATCTTCAGGTCGCGCGCGAGCGCCGGCTGAGCGCGGCCGCCGAGGACCAGCTGCCGCTGGGCGACGAGCTGGGCGACGAGTTGGGCGACGACGCCCTCGACCTGGTCGCCGAGCAGCCGGTCGAGGCGTTCCTCGACGACGCGGCGCCCACCGACCCCGACGTCGCCCGCGAGGACGCCGAGCTGCGGGAGGAGGCGGCCGAGGCGGCCGCCGCCGAGCCCGACACCCAGCCGGAGCCCGAGGCGCCGACCCGTCGTCCGGTCAAGAAGAACCGGGGTCGCGCGTCGGTCCCCAGCTGGGACGAGATCATGTTCGGCGGCTCGGACCGCGGCTGACGCCGCTCACGCCACCGGTCGGTCCGGGTCGGTGATCCAGTCCGACCAGCTGCCCGGGTAGAGCGTCGCCGGGATGCCGGCCACCTCCAGCGCGATGATGTCGTGCACGGCGGTCACGCCCGAGCCGCAGTAGACGGCCACCGGCGTCGCGCCCGAGACCCCGGCCGCGGCGTACAGTGCCCGGAGCTCCGCCGCGTCGCGGAAGCGGCCGTCGGCCCGCAGGTTGGTCGTGGTCGGCACGTTGACGGCGCCCGGGATGTGCCCGGCGACCGGGTCGACGGGCTCGGTCTCGCCGCGGTAGCGCTCCGGCGCCCGCGCGTCGACCAGCACCGGTACGCCGAGCACGTCGTCCGCCTCGACGACCGGCAGCTGCCCGGGGCGGGCAGTGAAGTCGCCGCGGCCCGGCAGCAGCCCACCGGTGTGCACCGCACCGCCGGCCGCGACCCAGGCCGGCCAGGCGCCGTCGAGCACCCGGACGTCGCGGTGGCCGTGGTAGCGCAGCAGCCACCACGCGCGCCCCGCGGCCAGGCCGGACCAGTCGTCGTACACGACCACGGGCCGGTCGTCGCGCACGCCGGCCCGGCGCATCGCGGCCTCGAAGTCCTCGGTCGCCGGCAGCGGGTGCCGACCGCCGTCGCCAGGAGGCGCGGCCAGGTCGGCGTCGAGGTCGACGTACACCGCGCCGGGCAGGTGCCCCTTCTCGTACTCGGCCCGGCCACCGAGCCCGCCCAGCCGGTAGCGGACGTCGAGCAGGGTCACCTCGGGCAGCCTCTCGTGGAGCTCGGTGACGGAGATCAGCGGCGAGGTCATGCCACCATCCTGCCAACGCCCGCCCCGGACCGATGAGTCCGGCCCGCGCTCCCGGTCAGGACGGACATGGACACCTTCGTCACCCTCGCGCTGCCCACCGGCGACCGCCGGGCGGCGTACGACTTCCACCGTGCCCTCGGGCACGACACCCCCGGCGACCTCGCCGAGGACGGCGTACCGGAGCCGCTGCGGGTGGCGCTCAACGCCGGCGCGGAGGTCATGTACATCCCGACCGGCGGCTTCGGCTGGGTCACCGCGGGGCGGCCGACCGCCGAGCGAGGTACGACGGAGTGCCTGGTCGGCGTGGCCCTGGCCGGCCGCGCCGAGGTCGACGCGTTCGCCGCCCGGGCCGCGGCCGCCGGGGGCGAGGTGGTCACCGGAGCGACGGAGCGACCCTGGGGCATCTACAGCTGCGTGGTGGCGGACCCGGACGGACACCTCTGGGAGGCCGCCGCGCCGCTGGCCTGAGTGCTCGCCGGCGTCGGGTCGTGAAAGGATTGCGCCCCGTGGCTGAACTGCACTTCTTCACCGGCACCATGGACTCCGGCAAGAGCACGCTCGCGCTCCAGACCAACCACAACCACGCCGCCCGCGGCCGGGTCGGGAAGCTGTTCACCACCCACGATCGTGCGGGCGAGGCCACAGTCTCGAGCCGACTCGGCCTGGCCCACGACGCGATGGAGGTCCCGGAGGACTTCGACTTCTGGCGCTACGTCGTCACCACCCTCACCCAGGGCGGCCGGGTCGACTACCTGATCTGCGACGAGGCGCAGTTCTACACCCGCGACCAGGTCGACCAGCTCGCCAAGATCGTCGACGAGCTGCAGATCGACGTGTTCGCGTTCGGCATCCTCACCGACTTCCGCACCCACCTCTTCGAGGGCAGCGCCCGGCTGGTCGAGCTCGCCGACCGGATGAACGTGCTCCAGGTCGAGGCGCTGTGCTGGTGCGGCAAGCGCGCCACGCACAACGCCCGCACCGAGAACGGCGTCATGGTCGTCGAGGGCGAGGTGATCGTCGTCGGCGACGTCGACAAGGCCGACGAGCCACCCGCCGACGTCGCCTACGAGGTGCTCTGCCGCCAGCACCACCGGCGCCGGCTCACCGCCGCCCGCGCGAAGGCGGTCTCGCTCGCCCCCGAGCCGCTCCCCTTCGGCTGACGAGGGCGCGCGACCCTCGGGCGGGTGGTTTCGACAACGGTGGTTGAGGTGCGACGAGCGCCAGCGAGGAGCCTCGAAACCAACACTTCCCCACACGGTGGTTTCGAGACAGGCGCTAGCGCGCCTTCCTCAACCACCGTGGCCCCGACAACGGTGGTTGAGGTGCGACGAGCGCCAGCATGAACCGCCCTGAGACCACCACTTCCCCACACGGCGGTTTCGAGACAGGCGCTAGCACGCCTTCCTCAACCACCGTGGCCCCGACAACGGTGGTTGAGGTGCGATGAGCGCCAGCATGAACCGCCCTGAGACCACCACTTCCCCACACGGCGGTTTCGAGACAGGCGCTAGCACGCCTTCCTCAACCACCGTGGCCCCGACAACGGTGGTTGAGGTGCGACGAGCGCCAGCATGAACCGCCCTGAGACCACCACTTCCCCACACGGCGGTTTCGAGACAGGCGCTAGCACGCCTTCCTCAACCACCGTGGCCCCGACGACGGTGGTTGAGGTGCGACGAGCGCCAGCGAGGAGCCTCGAAACCACCACCCGGCCACAGCTCGGCGCGGAACGACCTCAGCTGCGGTCGCCGAGGCGCCGGTAGAGGGCGAGCTCGTCACGGAGCCGGTAGGGCAGCGGCAGCCCGCTGGCGGCGAGCGCGCCGGCGTACTCCTCGAGGGCGGCGATCAGCTCGGCGCGGAGCTGCTGCTCCTCGGCGCGCGTGCCGCGGGCCTGGCGGCTGCGCTGGAGCCGCTCCCGCGCGTGGTTGACCTCGCGCATCCATCGATCGACGCCCTGTCGGTCCGACCCGTCCGACTGGTCCGGGCGACGTACCTGCGACATGCGGCCTCCGACCGTGCCCGTCGGCGGGCGCGGGGTGCGGGAAACGCCAGGGACACCGCCGACCCTACGCCCCGGCGCTCAGCCACACCTGGCCGCGACGCCGCGCCACGTCGAACCGTCCCGGAACGCAGCGGTGCCCCGGCCGCATGCGGCCGGGGCACCGAACTGTCGAGGCGGTGAGCCTCAGAGCGCGCGGACGTTCTCCGCCTGCGGGCCCTTCGGGCCCTGGGTGACGTCGAACTCGACCTTCTGGTTCTCGTCCAGGCTCTTGTAGCCCTGCGTCTGGATGGCGGAGAAGTGCACGAACACGTCCGCACCGCCATCGTCCTGGGAGATGAAGCCGAAGCCCTTCTCCGCGTTGAACCACTTCACGGTTCCCTGAGCCATGTGCTGTCCTTCGATAAATCAACGGCGCGGACGCCGTGCCCGCTGCCAGCCGGAGACATCCAGCGGGTGCCTGATGTCCAGCTGTACCGAAGACCAAGAACGACGAAAGATGCGCCGCCGTGTGCGGGCGGCCGGGAGCCCGTGCTCCCTTCCAACGGCGTCACGCTATCACCGCGCTCGCTCCGCGTGGGCATCTGCGTCGTGCCGGCGTCTGCGCCACACTGGGAAGGAGACCCGGAACCCCGAGGAGGTACGACGTGTCGGATGTCGGCTCCGACGATCTGGCCCGGCTGCTGCGGTGGGAGAACGCCGGCGGCGCCTGGCGCGTGCTGCACCGCACCGACGACGAGATCGCCGTGGCGCTGCTGACCTGCGACGGCGGGACCGAGATGGAGCGGCTGACCAGCGGCTCCGCCGACGTGCGTGAGCACGTCGGCGACCGCGACGTCAGCTGAGCAGCACCGGGATCAGCATCTCGTCGGGGGTCAGCGACCCGTGCAGCCCGACGAGCGTGGCCTCGTACGGGAAGTCGGCGGTCGACAGGATCGCGGTGTCGCCGTGGCAGGCGACCACGACGTCGCCCAGCCGCGGCAGCACGCCCGGCAGCACCGGGCCGAACCAGCCGCGGCCGACGGCGTCGGCGCGGGTGAGCACGGTCGCCCGACCGGCCAGGACCTCCCGCCAGGTCGCGACGACGTCGTCGACGGCGCCGCGGTGGCAGTAGAGGTGCCGGAAGCGCGCCTCCCCGCCGAGCAGGGCGACGCCGTCGCGCAGCTCGGTGCGGTCGTCGACGTCGATCCGGCTCCCGCCCGGGGAGTCGATCATCCCGTGGTCGGCGACGACCAGGAGCCGTACGTCGGACGGGAGCGCCTCGCGCAGCTGCTCGGCCTCCGCGTCGACCATCGAGAGCTGCTGGAGCCAGGGGCTGGAGGCGACGCCGTACCGGTGCCCGGTCCAGTCCAGGTCGCCGTCATAGAGGTAGGTCAGCGAGATGGGCTCGGCCGAGGCGGCGACCGCGGCCGCGATCCGCTCGCCGACCCGGTCGGCGCCGACGTACTCGGCGCCCCGGTGGGCCGCGACGGTGAGCCCGGTGCCGCGGAACTCGCGCTTGTTGACGACGGTCACCGTGGCGCCCCGGGCGCGCAGCCGGGCGAACGCCGTGTCGTGCGGCTGCCACTCGACCGGGTCGACGTCCTTGTCCCAGAAGAGCGCGTTGAGCAGCCGGTCGGTGCCCGGCACGCGGGAGGTGAAGCCGACCAGGCCGTGCGCGCCGGGGGTCAGGCCGGTGCCGAGCGAGGTCAGGCTGGTCACGGTGGTCGAGGGCACGCCCGCGGTGGCCGGGGTGCTGCCGGCCAGCAGCCCGGCGAGGAACGGCGCCGCGTGCGCATAGCGCTCCAGCAGGCGCGCCCCGAGGCCGTCGACGAGGAAGACGACGTACGCCGCGGCCCCGGGCAGCACCAGCCCGGTCGGTGCGTCGGGGGCGGGCAGGCCGAGGGCCTCGGCGACGGCGGGCACCACGTCGCCGAGCGAGCGCTCGCCGTACGCCGGTTCGAGGAACTCCCCCACGACGGTGGCTAGCGGGTGTGGGTGCGCGCGGAGAGCGACTCCGCGAAGGCGAGGAGGCCGACCACGGCGTCCGAGCCGTCGGCGGCCGCGGAGACCCGCAGCGAGAAGTCGTCGGAGGCCAGCACGCCGGTGTAGCCGTGGTCGGCGTCGCACTGCGGGTCGCTGCACCCGGCCGGCTCGAGGTCGACGCGGCTGACCCCGCCCCAGCCGATCGTCACGACGGCCTCGGCCGGCGGACGCGGCCCGGCGGTCGGGTTGGCCACCATCCGGGTCACCACGACCGAGCGGACCGACGTCAGCCGGATGGCCTCGGTGGACGTCGAGGTGTAGGGCTCGGGCAGCAGGTCGTCGCCCTCGTGCTCGTCGGTGTGCACCAGGATCAGCCGGCTGGGCGTCAGCACCACGACGGAGAGGTGCCGGCGCACCTCGTCGCGGTCGAAGGTCGGCTCGTGGTGGACGAAGTAGGAGACGATGTCCTCGCCGGCGACCGCCGCGTCCACGGCGTCGACGACGACGTCCGGGTAGTAGCCGGTGCGGTGGATCGCGTCCCTGAGCTCGACGTCACGGTCGCGACCCTCGGTCCTGGTGCTGCGCATGCCTGCAGTGTGTCACGCGGGGAATCGGGCCACCGCGAGGCCTCAGAACGAGTAGTCGAAGGCGGCGAGGTCGGGTGCGAAGACCTCCTCGACGCGCCGCCGCATCTGGTCGGTGAACAGCTCGCGGTAGTCGGGACGGTCCTGGTCGACGTTCTTGCTCTCGAGGCCCTGCCACGGCAGGTCCAGCCGGGCGAACATCGCGCGGACGTCGGCCTCCAGGGTCTCCTGCCGGCCGATCAGGTCGGCCCGTCTGGTCCGCGTGCTGAGGTAGCGCAGCTGCGGCGTGCGCAGCTGGACCCGCTCCTCGGAGCCCTTCAGCACGAAGGTCTCGAGGTCGGCGTAGTCGCGCGCGACGGAGCGGATGAACGGGCTCTTCCGGCCGAACCGGTCCGCCCAGTCGGGCTCCCGCTCGGCACGCTCCCGGAACCGGTCGACCATGCGGTACCAGGAGACCAGGCGGGCGAAGGGGTTGCGCACGAACCCGACGGTCCAGTAGGACCGCAGCCCGGGCTCGGCCCGCAGGATGCCGCCCAGCGTGGCGTGCCGCTTGAGCCCGTCGACGGCGCGCGCGTCCGGGAGCACCTCCCCCAGCCGGTGATCGATCGTCGAGCCGCCCGTCTTCTGCACGTGCACGAAGAGGAACCGGTGAGCGTCGGAGATGACCACGGCCGGGATCCTAATGTGGGATCGGACCGCCGGTGGGTGGATCAGGACGGCAGGGTGTCACCGGCCGGCTGGGAGAGACGCCGGACGAACCAGTCGGAGCGCGGGTCGACCACGGGCTCCACGCGCGCCGCCGCGGTCAGCACCGTCGCCCCCTCGGCTCCGGCCAGCACCAGGGAGAGCTCGAGCGAGCGGACCTGCGGCAGGTCGTTCTGGAGCTGGGCCACCCGCTGGATCAGCCGCTCCACCTCGGCGACGTCGACGACCTCGCTCCCCCGGTAGCCGAACAGCATCGGCGACGACTTGATCTCGCGGACCATCGAGGCCGCGTCGCGGGCCCCGAGCGGCGGGATCCGGTAGGAGCGATCGGCGAGCAGCTCGGTCAGCGGACCGGCGATCCCGAACGACACGACCGGCCCGAAGAGCGGGTCCTCGATGCTGCGGATCGCCACCGGCACGCCGGGCCGCGAGTTCTTCTGCACCACGAAGCCCGCGCGCTCCGGCTCCGAGATCACGCTGCCCAGCGTGTCCCAGGCGTCGACCATCTCGTCGGCGTCGTCGATGTTGCGCCACACGTGGGCCTGGTCGGGTCGCTCGCGCAGGTGCTCGGCGGTCGCCTTGAGCACGACGTCCCAGCCGAGCGCCTTGCCGGCCCGGATCGCGTCGTCCCGGGACCCGACGGACCGGGTCTGCCACAGCTCGATGTCGTAGGCGGCGAGCAGCTCGGTGAGCGTCTCGAGGTCGAGCTCGGTGCCGTCGGGGTGCTCCGCCAGGATCCGGGTGACCAGGCGCTTCGCGGCGGCCTCGTCGACCTTCTCGGGGTCTGCCGGGGTGCCGTCGGGCGCGCGCAGCCACACGGCGTACTCGACGACGTGGGCGAGCGCGCGCACGGCGGCCTCCACGCCGGGGTACGACGGCACCGAGCCGCGGCCGGCCGTCGAGCCGGCCACGTCGGGCACCCGCAGCAGCTCGGGCACGCCCTCGGCGCCGAGGAACGAGGAGACCAGCGGCTTGTCGGACTGCTCGCCGACCGCGGCCAGCACGTTGGCGACCTCTTCACCGGAGACGTTGATCGGGGGCACGTAGACCGCGATCACCGAGTCGATCTCGGGGTCGTCGATGGCCAGGTCGAGGGCGTCCTCGAAGTCCTCCGCGCCCGCGTCGGTGCCCAGCGCCGTCGACTTGTTGACCACGAGCCCGACCGCCGCGGCGGCGTCGGCGGCGAGCAGGCCGAGCGCGTCGGAGTTGCCGACGATCGCCACTCGGCGGCCGCGGGGCAGCGGCTGGTGGGCGAGCAGCTGGGCGACGTCGAACATCTCGTCGAGCGTGTCGACCTGGATCACGCCCGCCTGGCGGAACATCGCGTCGACGGCCGCGGGCGGGGCGGCGATCCGGCGTACGGCGTGGCCCATCGGCACGCCCTGGGTGGTCCGCCCGGAGCGGACCGCGATGATCGGCTTGCGCAGCGAGACCCGGCGGGCGATGCGGGAGAACTTGCGCGGGTTTCCGATCGACTCCAGGTAGAGCAGCACGACCTCGGTGGAGTCGTCCTCCTCCCAGTACTGGAGCAGGTCGTTGCCCGAGACGTCGGCACGGTTGCCGGCGCTGACGAAGGTGGAGAGTCCGAGGCCCCGGTTGTAGACCTTCTCGAGGATGGCCGTGCCGAGCGCGCCGGACTGGCAGAAGAAGCCGGCGCGGCCGCGGGGCGGCATCAGCGGCGAGAGCGACGCGTTCAGCGAGACCTTGCCGTCGGTGTTGATGATGCCCAGGCAGTTGGGCCCGATCAGGCGCAGGCCGTAGGAGCGGGACAGCCCGACGAGCTTGCGCTGCCGCACCCGGCCCTCCTCGCCGGTCTCGGCGAAGCCCGCCGACACGACGACCAGGCCGTGGACCCCCTTGGCCGCGCAGTCGAGCACGACGTCCTGCACCGACTCGGCCGGCACCGCGACCACCGCGACGTCGACGTCGTCGGGGATGTCGGCGACGGACTTGTACGTCGGGAGGCCCGAGACGGCGTGGGAGGTGGGGTTCACGGCGTACACCCGGCCGGTGAAGTCACCGGTCACCAGGTTGCGCACCAGCGCCTGGCCGATGGTCTCCTGGCGACGGCTGGCACCGATGACCGCGACCGAGCGCGGGTTGAAGAACTTCTCGATGGACGCCGACTCGGCGCGGTGCTCGCGCTCGGACATCAGCCCGATCGCGGTGTCGGTCGGGTCGATCGAGAACTCGAGCTGGAGCACGCCCTCGTCGTACTCGCTGGCCACCTGGTAGCCCGCGTCGCGGAAGGTCTGGATCATCCGGGTGTTGTCGGGCAGCACCTCGGCGACGAACCGCTCCACGCCGCGCTCGCGGCCGGCCTGGGCGAGGTGCTCGAGCAGCAGCTGGCCGATGCCGCGGCCCTGGTGCCGGTCCTCCACCAGGAAGGCGACCTCGGCCTCCCCCGGCTTGATCACGTCGTAGCGGCCGACCGCGATGATCAGCCCCTGGAGGGTCAGCACGAAGGCGACCCGGTCGACGTTGTCGACGTGGGTGAACCGGTCGATGTCGCGGTCGGAGAGCCGCGGCATCGGCGAGAAGAACCGGTAGTACTTCGACTGGTCCGACACCCGCGCGTAGAACTCGACGAAGACCTCGCGGTCCTCGGGCCGGATCGGGCGGATGTGGGCCGTCCGACCGTCGCGCAGCAGGACGTCGGCCTCCCAGTGCGTCGGTGCGTCGGTGCTGGTCACGCGGTGAAATCTACCGGTCGGCCACACAACGGCGTGCCCCTGCCGCTTCCGTCGGTGGGCCTTGGAAGAATCGTGGCCATGGCGCGGCGTACGACGAAGCAGGACCTCCCTCCCGACGACTTCGAGGAGCACATCCTCGACACCGACATCAAGCAGGAGATGGAGTCGTCGTTCCTCGAGTACGCCTACTCCGTCATCTACTCCCGCGCGCTGCCCGATGCCCGCGACGGGCTGAAGCCCGTGCAGCGCCGGATCCTCTACACGATGAGCGACATGGGCCTGCGTCCCGACCGCGGCCACGTCAAGAGCGCGCGCGTCGTCGGTGAGGTCATGGGCCGGCTGCACCCGCACGGCGACGGCGCGATCTACGACGCGCTGGTGCGGTTGGCGCAGCCCTGGTCGATGCGGCTGCCGACCGTCGACGGGCACGGGAACTTCGGCTCTCCCGACGACTCTCCGGCCGCGATGCGGTACACCGAGTGCCGGATGGCTCCCCCGGCCGTGGCGATGACCGCCTCGATCGACGAGGACACCGTCGACTTCAAGCCCAACTACGACAGCCGCGAGCTCGAGCCGGCGGTGCTGCCGGCGGCGATCCCCCACCTGGTGGTCAACGGCACGACCGGCATCGCGGTCGGCATGGCGACCAACTGCGCACCGCACAACCTCGTCGAGGTCGTGCAGGCGCTGCGGCACCTGATCACCCACCCCCGGGCCGACGTCGACGACCTGATGCGGTTCATCCCCGGGCCCGACCTGCCGACCGGCGGCAAGATCATCGGCCTCGACGGCATCCGCGACGCCTACGAGACCGGCCGCGGCAGCTTCCGGATGCGCGCGACCGCCCGGGTCGAGTCGGTCACCAACCGCCGCAAGGGCATCGTGGTGACCGAGCTGCCCTACGGCGTCGGCACCGAGAAGGTCATGGAGCGCATCAAGACGCTGGTCCAGTCCAAGAAGCTCCAGGGCATCTCCGACATCAAGGACCTCACCGACCGCGACCACGGGCTGCGGCTGGTGATCGAGGTCAAGAACGGCTTCGTGCCCGAGGCGCTGCTCGAGCAGCTCTACAAGCAGACCCCGATGGAGGACTCCTTCGGCATCAACGCGGTCGCCCTGGTCGACGGCCAGCCGCGCACGCTCTCGCTCAAGGAGATGCTGCGGGTCTTCCTCGACCACCGCTTCGAGGTGGTCCGGCGCCGCTCGGTGTTCCGCCGCGGCAAGGCCGCCGACCGGCTGCACCTGGTCGAGGGCCTGCTGATCGCGATCCTCGACATCGACGAGGTCATCCAGCTGATCCGCACCAGCGACAACGCCGCGGCCGCCAAGGAGCGGCTGATCTCGGTCTTCGACCTGAGCGAGATCCAGGCCGACTACATCCTCGACATGCCGCTGCGCCGGCTCACGAAGTTCTCCCGCATCGAGCTGGAGAAGGAGCAGGACGAGCTGCGCCGCACGATCGAGGAGCTCGACGCGATCATCGAGGACGAGAAGCTGCGCTGGAAGGTCGTCTCCGATGAGCTCGCCGAGGTCGCGAAGACCTTCGGCACGCCCCGGCGCACGGTGCTGCTCGAGTCCGCCGGTACGGCGGTCAGCGCGGCCGCCGTACCCCTCGAGGTGGCCGACGACCCGTGCTTCGTCTACCTCTCCTCCACCGGGCTGCTCGCCCGCACGGCGAACGCCGAGCCACCCGGCCAGGGCGGCGGTCGCGCCAACCACGACGTCGTCGTCTCGGTGGTCCGCGCGACCGCCCGCGGCGAGATCGGCGGCCTGACCAGCACCGGCCGGCTGGTGAAGATCGGCGTGCTGGAGCTGCCGCAGCTGCCCGACACCGCCAACGACCCGCACCTCGCGGGCGGGCTGCCGGTCACCGAGATCCTGCCCCTCGAGCCCGGGGAGCGGCTGCTCGGCCTCTGCACGCTCCGCACCGACGGCCCGGGACTCGCGCTCGGCACCCGCCAGGGCATCGTCAAGCGGGTCAACCCCGAGGTGCTCGGTCGGGACGACTGGGAGGTGATCCGGCTCGCCGAGGGCGACGAGGTCGTCGGCGCGGTCGAGCTGGCCACCGGCGCCGAGACCCTCTGCTTCATCAGCTCCGACGCCCAGCTGCTGCACTTCGGCGCCGACGGGGTCAGGCCCCAGGGCCGCTCGGGTGGCGGCATCGCCGGCATCCGGCTGGCGTCCGGCCAGCGGGTGGTGTGGTTCGGCGTCGTCGACCCGGACGCCCCCGAGGGATCGGTCGTCGTCACCGCCTCCGGCTCCTCCACCGCCCTGCCCGGCACCGAGCCCGGCGCGCTCAAGGTGGCGCCGTTCGCGGAGTACCCGCCCAAGGGCCGGGCCACCGGCGGCGTCCGCTGCCACCGGTTCCTCAAGGGCGAGGACGCCCTGGTCTTCGCCTGGGCCGGCACCGCGCCGGCGCGCGCGGCCGCGGCCAGCGGCGCCCCCGTCGACCTGCCCGCGGCCACCGGCAAGCGCGACGGATCGGGCACCCCGGGCAGCCAGCCGATCGCCGCGTGCGCCGGGCCGGTCGCGGCCCGCCTCCGGGTCGAGAGCGGTGTGGAAGGCTGACCGCGTGCTGATTCATCGACGACTGTCCGCGGCCCTGGTGGCCGGCGTCCTCGTGCTCTCGATCGCCGCGTGCGGCGGGAGCGACGACAGCGAGGACGGCGGTGACCGGACGCCCGAGGAGGCGCTCGCCGCGGCCAAGCAGACGCTCGACGACACCAGCGGCGTCGAGCTGACGCTCAGCACCGACGACCTCCCCGAGGGTGTCACGGGGGTCGAGAAGGCCGCCGGTGTCGGCACCCACGCGCCGGCGTTCGAGGGCAAGATCACCGTCGTGCTGTCCGGGCAGGCCTTCGAGGTGCCGGTCGTCGCGGTCGACGAGAAGGTCTACGTCCAGCTGCCGCTCACGACCGGATGGCAGGACATCGACCCGGCGGAGTACGGCGCACCCGACCCCGCGCGGCTGATGAGCCCCGACGCCGGCTTCTCCTCGCTGCTCGACGCCACCACCGACCTCGAGGCCGGCGAGAGCGTCCGTGGCGGCGAGGACAACAAGGAGATCCTCACCGAGTACACCGGCACCGTGTCGGGCGACGTCGTCAAGAACATCATCCCGACCGCCACGGGCGACTTCGACGCGACGTACACGATCACCGACGACGGCGAGCTGCGCAGCGCCGACCTGACCGGCGTCTTCTACGAGGACTCCGACCCGATGACCTACACGGTGACCTTCGACGGCTACGGCACCGAGAAGGACATCACCGCGCCGTGACGGCGCCGTGACCCTGCCATGACCGCCATCACCGGGGCGTCCCGCTGGCTGCTCGGCCTGGCCGCCGTCGCCGTGGCCTTCGCGGCTGCGGACACCTACGTCGTCGTGCTGGCGCTGCCCGACATGATGGCCGGCACGGGCATCCCCGTCGAGCAGCTCCAGCGGGCGGCCCCGATCGTCTCCGGCTTCCTGCTCGGGTACGTCGCGATGCTGCCACTGATCGGCCACATCGCCGACCTGCGCGGCCGGGTGCCGGTGCTGGTCGCGGCGCTGCTCGTCTTCGCGCTCGGGTCGCTGCTCACCGCGCTCGCCTACGACCTGCCCACGATGGTGGCCGGCCGCTTCCTGCAGGGCGTCGGCGGCGGCGGGCTGGTGCCCGCCACGCTCGCCCTGGTCGCCGACCTCTACCCCGTGGAGCGGCGCGGCGTACCCCTCGGACTGGTCTCGGCCGTGCAGGAGATCGGCAGCGTCCTCGGCCCGCTCTTCGGCGCGCTCGTGCTCGCCGTGGCGGACTGGCGCGCGATCTTCCTGATCAACCTCGCCGTCGGGCTCGTCCTCGCAGTCGTCATCAAGCGGTTGGGTGGTTTCGAGACAGGCGCCAGCGCGCCTTCCTCAACCACCGGGCGCTTCGACTGGATCGGGCTCGCCCTCGCGCTGACCACCCTGGTCGCCGGCGCACTCGTCTTCGTCCAGCCCAGCCAGCTGATGCGCGACCTCACCTGGGGCCGGCTGTTCATCCCCTACGCCGGCGACAGCCGGTGGCTGACCCCGCTCGGCCTGGCCACCATCGCGGCGCTGGTGCTGCTCGTCGTGCGCTGCTGCACCGCGCGGCGCCCACTGCTCGACCTGCCCGGCTGGGTCCGCACCGTCCGCGAGGCCGACGTGCTCGGCGCGCTGCTGCTCGCGCTAGCACTGGCCGGCATCGTCCTGGCGTTCGCGACCGCCGACCCGAAGGTGCAGGTCTTCTCCGACCAGGGCGCCTGGTACCTGCTCGCCTCGGCGTTCGCCACGGTCGGCTTCGTCGTGCACGTGCGCCGGGTCGAGCGGCCGCTGGTGCCGGCCGGCGCGCTGCGGCGTACCCCGGCCTGGGGCGCGATGCTGGTGAGCCTCTTCATCGGCGCGGCCCTGATCGCGGCACTCATCGACATCCCGCTCTTCGCGCGCACCACCGTCTACCCGGGCTCGCAGCTGATGGCGGCGCTGGTGCTGGTGCGCTTCCTGGTCGCGCTGCCGGTGGGTGCGGTGGTCGGCGGCTACCTGACCCACCGACTGCCCGCGGGCGTCGTGACGGCCGCCGGGATGGCCCTGGCCGCGGTCGGCTTCCTGTGGATGGCGACGTGGGACCTGGAGTCGCTGGAGAGTCCGGTGGCGACGCTGCCGCTGGTGATCGGCGGCCTCGGCTTCGGCCTCGCGCTCGCGCCGGTCAACGCGGCCGTGCTGGCCAGCACCGACGACGACGTGCACGGCCTCGCGAGCGCGTTCGTGGTGGTCGCGCGGATGGTCGGCATGCTGGTCGGCATCTCGGCGCTCACCACGATCGGGCTGCGCCGCTACTACGCCGAGCAGGCCGACGTACCGCCCGTCCGCGAGGTCTGCGACGGCGCCAGCCGCTGCTCGGACTTCACCCGGCTGCTCAAGCTCGCCGGGATCGCGCAGGAGCAGACCGTGTTCACCGGGGCGGCGATCTGTGCGGTGATCGCGGGCGTGCTCGCGCTGGTGCTCTTCCGCAACGCCCCGACCCGGGCGATCTCGACCGGTGACCTGCTTCGGTCGGCCGGCTGAACCTTCGCTACTGTCCGAGGTTGTGAGCTTCAACGATCTGCTCGAGGCGAACCGGGAGTTCGCCGCCCACTTCGACCTCGCCGGCTTCGACGGCGTCGCCCATGCCGGTGTCGCGATCGTGACCTGCATGGACTCGCGCATCGACCCGCTCGGGATGCTCGGTCTCAAGCCCGGCGACGCCAAGATCTTCCGCAACCCCGGCGGCCGGATCACCCCCCAGGCGCTGGAGGCGCTGGTCCTCGCGGTGCACCTGCTGAAGGTCGAGCGGGTGCTGATCGTCCCCCACACCCGCTGCGCCGTCGCCAGCAACACCGAGGCCGAGCTGCGCGCCCAGGTCGCCGCCTCCGCCGGCATCGACGCCTCCTGGCAGCCCTTCTCCGTCATCAGCGACCAGGTCGCCGCCCTCGGCGAGGACGTCCAGAAGGTGCACTCCCACCCCCTCGTCCCCGACTCCATCGAGGTCGGCGGCTTCCTCTACGACGTCGACACGGGGCTGCTGGACCAGAAGTACTGACCCGGCCCGACTGCCGGAAACGGGTCAGACGCTGACGGACCCGGCCGATGGGACTCCCGCAACCGACGCGGACGACCAACGGCAGGAGCTCGGCATCGATGGCGGACTACAACCTGGTGACGCACTCCGACATGGTCTCGGCCGGGCGCACCCACTACCGGGGCCAGCCCTCCCGCCCGCCGGAGCACCACTACATCGAGGCCACGATGATCGAGCTCACCACCAACCAGAGCTATGACTTCGTCGGTGTCGTCCCCGCCTGGGGCGACCGTGAGCCGCTCTACATCTTCGCCTCGACCCTCGTGCTGCGCGACCAGGAGGAGAAGCGTCGCGCCGGCGCCTGACCCGGGGCGATCGCGTCGACGGTTGACGTGGCACCTTCATAAGTCGTACCTTTTATTTGTTATGACTTATGAAGGTGACGCGGCCTGGGCCGCTCTGGCCGACCGGACCCGACGGGCGATCGTCCTGGAGCTCTCCGAGGGCGAGCGCACGGTGGGCGAGCTGACCGAGGCGCTGCCGGTGAGCCAGCCGGCGGTCTCGCAGCACCTCAAGGTGCTCCGGGAGATCGGCCTGGTCAGCGCCCGCGCCGAGGGCACCCGGCGCAGATACCGGCTCAACGAGCACGGCGTGGCCGCGCTCCGCGACCAGCTCGACACGTTCTGGCGCAGGACGCTGGCGAACTTCGAGCAGCACATGGACTCGGACCAGGAGGAAGAAGGATGACGAACGAGAACGTGGTACGCCGTGAGGCGGTCGTGAGCGGCACCCCGGAGCGGGCGTTCGCGGTGTTCACCGAGCGGTTCGACGCGATCAAGCCACGAGAGCACAACCTGCTCGGCGCGCCGATCGTGGAGACCGTCCTCGAGCCGCATGCGGGCGGACGGATCGTCGATCGCGCCGAGGACGGCAGCGAGTGCGCGTGGGCGCGGATCCTCGACTACGACCCGCCGAGCCGGATCGTGTTCACCTGGGACATCGGCCCGACCTGGCAGCTGGAGCAGGACCCCGACCACGCCAGCGAGGTCGAGATCCGGTTCGTGGCCGACGGCCCGGACCGGACCCGCGTCGAGCTCGAGCACCGGCACCTCGACCGGCACGGCCCCGGCTGGGAGTCCGTGCGCGACGGGGTCGCGGACGAGCAGGGCTGGCCGGTCTACCTGGCGCGCTACGCCGAGCTGGTCGAGGCGGCCTGACCGCGCACCCGCGTCGACGTGGAGGCGCCGGCTACGCGTCCAGTGTCTCCATGTCGACTTCGTAGGCGCCCTGCACGATGAACTCCGTTCGGGAGCAGGCGCATACAACCTAGATGACTTCTGAAACTAGGTCTCAGACAGCGTTTCCGCAGGTCAGAGGGCATGTTTCTTCGGGTTGAACCTACCCCTGAACACCTGTCAGGCTGACGGCTCCCAACCGTCAGGAGGTCATCAGGAGGTCATCATGCGAGCAGGCATCTACGCCCGAATCAGTCTCGACAAGAGCGGCACCGCTCTAGGCGTCCAGCGTCAGGAAGAGTTGTGCCGTGAGCGTGCAGCACAGCGCGGCTGGGACGTCGTTGAGGTCTACGTCGACAACGATCTGTCGGCATCGTCAGGGAAGTCACGACCCGCGTACGAACGTCTCCTAGCCGATCTAGAGGCTAAGAAGATTGACGCTGTTGTCACATATGCATGGGATCGAATTACCCGACGCATGGCTGAACTTGTGCCATTTCTGGATATGCAGAAGCGTCTAGGTTTTGAGATTGCAAACATCTCTGCCGGTGACGTTGATTTGTCTACCTCTGCCGGTCGCACCAATGCCCTAATCCTTGGGTCTATTGCTCAGGGTGAGGCAGAGCGCATTGGAGAACGTGTCAGGGCTCAAAAGGCTCAGCGTGCAGCCATGGGCATTCCACACAAGGGACGACACCGACTCTATGGCTATGACGAGAATTGGAATATCATTGAGGATGAAGCCTTGATTATCAAAGAGGCTTTTGTTCGTCGTGCCCGTGGTGAATCAATTACGTCTATTTGCAAAGACTTGAACAAGCGTGGCATTAAGACAGTTTCGGGTAACGACTGGCGTTCGGGCACTTTGTCTGTGACTTTGACGAAGCCGGTGTATGCAGGAAAGATTGACTTTAAGGGTGAGATTGTCGCTGATTCCATCTACTCGGATATTGTGGATTTTGAACTCTTCACTAATGCTCAGACCGAGTTGGCAAATGCCAAAGTAGGAACGAACGCCAGAAAGTATCTGCTCTCAGGCATCTTGATTTGTTCTCACTGCCTAACGCAGATGAAGGGTAATCCTCATAACAACATGTATCGCTGTGCTGCCAACTATGGCGGGTGTGGTCGAATCAGCGTGCGTATCAAGATTGCCGATCGGTGGGCACTGTTCAAGGCGATGGAGAAGCACCATGAGAAGCCGCAGGAGCCAATCTCAGACGCTCGCAATTACGATGCCGAGTTGGATGCCCTCAACAAAAAACTAGGCCATGTGCGTAAGTTGGCTATTGATGAAATCTTGGACACTCCATCTGCCGCAAAGGAAGTTAAGGAGATTCAGGCCAAGATCAATGAAGTGACAAAGGCAAAGGCTAAGTCTGGTCCTAAACTCTCTGGCCCAATGAAATCCTACTTTGATTTTTACCGCTCTAGCCTTTCTCAGAAGCGGGTATTCATGGGCGAGTACATCACCAATATCAAAGTTGGACCGTCTATCTCTCGTGGCAATCAGCCGTTTAACCCCGCCAGATTTGAGTTCTTCTATACCGATGGATCTTCTGAGGTACCGGACATTTCGCAATCGCTTGGATGAATTAGGCTGCACTGATTCCTCAAGATTCTTGCAAGAATGCGAAAGGGTTTACTAACCGCGCAGATCCTTGGTCCGCGTCATAATTCCATGCTGCTAAACTAGTAGAGAAGCAATTCCGAGGACCGCCAGACTTAGGAGAATGCGCTAAAGACTTTCTATCTAACCTTTTTGAATGAGTAGAAGCACATCTAGAGCACCCCGTATGTCTGGCGGCATACGGGGTGTTTCTATTTCACATCAATTAGGAGCAACACAATGAATTACGACACAGCAGTACATGAGGCAGGGCACCTGTTGGTAGCCCGCTCACTCGGGCATGAGGCAACTCTATTACCCGGGAACGAAGAATTGGAAGCCATCGTCAGAGTCTCCGGCAATATCGGGTTTGACGATGCCCTAGTTATTCGCATGTCCGGCGCAGCAGCCGAGTACGAGTATCACAATGAATGGTCAACCGCTCTAATCAATAGCGAGTTCGACTATCGAATCTTTGATCAGATTCAAGCCACACCGGAAGTCATGAATATTTATGAGGATCGCGCACGTATCGCGGTTTTCGACTTATGGGTACCAATCTGCGAATTGGCGGAACAGTTGGTGTTAGCGCATGAATGAACTAGTACAGCGTTACACATGGGAAGATGCCGTTATCGAGGCCGAGTCATTAGGACTACTTCCCGCAGGAGCAGTAAACCTATGCCTAAGACTGGCAAGGGCAATCAATTGGGTACCGGCTGACGGTAGACCAAGTGGTCTGTATTGGAAGAATGAGACAGCACTTAAGTCTGTGAACTCTTCTAAGGCCACATATCACAGGTATCGACAGCAGTTGTTCGATGCCGGATTCTTTGTAGAGGTTAAGGGGAATCTACTCCCCCAGATTCCTGAGTTGTCTCAGATTGAGACTGTCGAGTCTCAGATTGAGACTACGGAGTCTCAACTTGATAGCCCATACAGTGAAGATACATACAGTGAAGATTTATTGAGTGAAACAATTAGAGAAGGATTGACAATGAAGCATTTTGAAGAGCAGGTAGGTACTCCCTTAATTGTTGAAACTACCGATTTTTCCAATTCAGTTGGTAAGACCCCGCAGTCTCAGATTGAGACTAGGCTGACTAGAGCGGAGTTGGCGGAACGTGTTGAGTTGGAGCGCCTACAGCGTAGGCAGCGCAAGACGCCGGTATTGCCAGGAGATGAAGACCTATGGTGAACGGCAAACTAGAAACACAAATTGAAAACGTCTTCTACTGCAAAGCATGTGACTTTGTTAGAGCAGTAGACGCAGACACTATGGATTGTCCTAAGTGTCAGAAGAGAATGGAAAACATAGGATGGTTTGAAAGTGGGGAAACCCCAAATAACTGTGAGTAGATATGAGCACACTAATGAGTTGATCAACGTGCTGCTAGATCGAAACATGCTGGATGAAGATGAGTTTTTGTGGATTGTTCAGGGAACATGGGGAAGATTGCCGATCATCGCCGGTAGTGAAGAACAGGCAATAAAGTCTTACCTCACCCACAAGAAGTCATATTCATCTAACATAGAATGATGCACTTCATTTGGCATTAGAAAGATTCTCTGGGATAATTGGATACATAAGGCGAGAAGGCCGGTAGAGAAAATCATCTCATAGGTTTCTGTCAAACTTCCGGTCTTCTCCCTTAAATTCAACCAAAGGAACTATCAAAGGAAGTTGTCAGAAGAGCAAAAGGTCTGTTCGGTAGAAGATTGCGAGAATAAACACTACAGCCGAACATACTGCAAGAAACATTATCAAAACCTCATGCGTTGCGGTAATCCTCTCGGATTGCGTAGCGAACCTAAGCCGCTATGCGAGTGCGGGAAGATCGCAGTCGCCCGTGGCATGTGCAAGGCCCACTATTCGTCATGGTGGTATCACCATCGCCAGGGTTCTGATGACCACAGAGTCTCCCCTGAACTTAGACACGACATGGTGGGCTTCAGTGGTGCCCATACACGCATTAGAGCCGTCAGAGGCCATGCAAAGTCATATGACTGTGTTGTGTGTGGTTTCGAGGCTCAGGAGTGGGCTCTATCTGCTGAGGCCACAGACCTTCTCTTTGAGACCGACAAGCGCGGTAACGAACAGGCTTACTCGCTGAACGTCTTCAACTATCTTCCCATGTGCCAGGCCGATCACAAGGCATATGACGCACAGCACGGCAATCGCAATTACAAGTTGCAAGAGAGCCGGTGGGATAAATGATCTCATTCCTAATCGGCATCGTCATAGGTCTAACACTGGCATTCATCTTCTGTCACCTAGTAGACGCTCTCGTCATCTACTACGTAGACAACGCATATAGAAAGTCATGCGGACTCTCGCCTAAGCCCTTTAGAGCAGAGGTATTCAAGTGGTGAGTGTTGGTGAAGGCGTAGTGGTTGGATTTGGTGCCTACA
>NZ_JACHWR010000003.1:62500-874132 GCF_014191495.1 Nocardioides soli | reverse complement strand
TAAGAATAGAATGATTGACCTAACACAATACCTTAGATTAGAGATAGAGGTACCAACCACAGGACTACCTAACCTAGTTCAAAACCCAAATGGAGAACTTGGTACATGGGGATGGGAGTCACCTGTCTCCGGCTCGATCATGTACACCGGCACCAGTGCAGGTCTGCCAACGATCTCCTACAGGCATGCTCCGTCAGCAATTGCCGGGTACTTCACAACAGAGTTCATGCCATTGGCGGCAGGTAAATATGTGGCTGCACGAGTTGACATTACCAACATCACCGCTGGTCACAGAATCAAACTACGTCCAGTGTTCTACAACTCTAGTAAGACACTGATCAGTAGTGGGGCTCAGACCAACGGATTCACGACCGGTAGCGGACAGTACCTATTGCCACCCGCCTTAGCACCAGCAGGAACGGCATATGTCAGACTCCGAGCAGACATTTACAGGATGGCTGGTCCGACTGACACTCCCCTAACACCCAACGCCAACTGTTTCGTTGATCTGAGAAACGTGATGGTCACATGGGCCAACACATCAGGTGCAATCAGCACGGTCAAAACCAACCTGATTCCTAACCCATCGGTTGAATTAGATACAGCGACATGGACCACGATGGGTGCACCCCTAGGACTGGCAGTAGGTGCCTACTCAGGGACCTACTGCCTATCAATGGCCGGTAGTTGGGGAAACGTAGGTTTCTATACCCAAGTCCCTATCAGTGGAGGTAAGGACTACACATTCAGCACCTACCTAAGACAGAGCACAGGCGCTAGTGCGGGTCAGTTGTACCTACGTTGGTTCACATCGACCAACACCCAAATTAGTACGAAGATCGTCAATATCAACACCAATTCAACTTGGACACGATTCTCTGCCACAGCCACAGCACCATCAAATGCCACAAGCGTGTGGGTCATGTACTACACCGCTGCTGTCACAAGCGCTGCAACGTACTACGCAGACGCCATGATGCTAGAAGAGGGAACCACGCCAAGTACCTACTTCGATGGTTCCAAGTCATCAACAGCGCAGAAGGTCTACGGATGGTCAGGTACACCCCATGCCAGTGCATCAACAGAATCAAGCACTGACTTTGCCTATGTCGAGCCTGTGCAGTGGCAAAACATCTTAGGGCCAACCTCAGAGATCCAGATTAGCCGCAAGGAACTAGACGTAGGGCTACTGACTGCAACGCTGCATGACGCTCTCCTAGACCCAGCAGTCGCCAACTCTGTAGTGAAGCCGGGTAGACGAATGAGAGTCATGGCACTTGCCCCTGTCAGTGATGCAAACCAAGGCATCACAGCAGGAAACTGGTACTCAATCTATACCGGCAAGATCACCAAGGGACTATCTGAATACAACCCACCTAAGGGCGTAGAAGTCACCATCAGCGCCAGTGACAATGTGAAGTCTCTAGCAGAACAGATGGAGTCAAGTTCAGTTGCCAACGCAGCAGACCTGGCCTACACCCTTGAAGGAAAAGGAGTCCCATGGAACATCAACGGGTCCGGTAACCAAATCTCAAGTGCGTCAGTAGTCGCCTACAACGCCAACGCCTCAATGCTTGACCAGATTTCCCTAACCAGGGACACGACTCTGGCCAAGGCATGGGTAGACAGAAATGGAGTCTTGCAATTCAGAACCGCTTGGAATCCAACACCACGCATCAACTTCTATGACGATGATCCTCGCATCGCTTCTGACCCTGCCCACTACCTGTCATGGTCTGACGCACCAACCACCTACGACACTGACGATTGCATCAACTCTGTCACTGTCAAATGGCTGAGATACAACGTCGGTACCAACCAGACAACAGAGATCTCCTATGGGCCATATGAGGATTCTGCCGCCATCGCAGCATCCAACAACACCGTGTACTCAAAGGAGTTCAAGATCTGTGGTAGCCCATCAAATGAGGACTCTGCATGGATCAAGACCAACTTTGCTGATCCGGTGCTGGCAGCCAACGCAACGCCGGTACGAAAGGTAAGAAGCCTCACCTACCCAGTTAAGCAAGAAGAGCACATGCTCTCTGCCATCGCCAATGATCTCTACTCAAATGTCTACCTCAGATTCAAGGTCACAGGCACAGACACCATTGCATCTAATCACCAGATCACGGGATTAGAGCACACCATCACAGCCAAGGGATGGAATGTCTCCTACACCTTTGCTGATACCGGCTCAGTGGCAGCACCGGTGTTCATCCCATCACCACCATTCCAAGGTGTAGGTGTGGCACCGGGGGTATGGCAGAACTACACGCCATCAATCGTCAACATGACCGGATCAGTTCAACGTAGTCGATGGATGAGAGTTGGCAACACCATCACCTATCAGTTCAGGATTTACGTCACAGGCGGTGCAGGTTCAACAGCAGCCATCACGGTGCCGGTACCAGTGTCAAACACCTACTATGCATTTGAGAACATCTTTGGCGAGCACATCGGTGAAGTCACAATCCTGAACAACTCAACGGGTTACATTTCCTCAGGACATGCTTACACACTCGGACACAGCGGAATGATCATCTTCAGGCCACGTGACAACAGTATTGAGTGGCCCGGATCATCCCTGATTGGTGCCTACGTTCAGGGCTACGTCATCTACGAGGCAGCGTGAGACTTCTCCTAAGAAGCACAGGGACCGGTATCGAAAGATGCCGGTCTTTGTGTATCTCCCCTAAGTCATGTGTGTTCGCTTTAGGAACGTTGTCAATTTATACTGAACTAGCAACGTCGCAAGCGTTGAATAACCAATAGAAATGAGTTGTCATGATTGAAGCAATGCACAAAATGTAAGGAAAGTAAGTCCCTTGATGCTTTCGGATGGAGGCCAGGGAAGCGTACGCAACGCAGTTGGTGCAAGGTGTGCGAGAACCAGAATGCAGCGGACTGGCGCAAGAGAGATAGGAAGGCGAACCCAGGGAAGTACCGAGCAAGAGACAAGGCACAGAATTTGGCGCTGTACGGACTGAGCCTAGAGCAGTACCAAGCCATGTGGAGTCGGCAAAACGGCATGTGCCTGACGTGCGGCGAAACTCTTCGTTCGGGCATCGGCGGAGCCGCTGTAGACCACGATCACTTGACAGGAGCCGTCCGGGGCATCCTCTGTGCTTCCTGCAACAGAGCACTCGGCTACGCGAGAGATAGCCCAGCGATTCTCCGAAGACTTGCCGACTATCTAGAGAAGTGTGCTACAAATACCGCAGCCTGAACATCAATCCTTAAGGAGTAGGACGTGGCTCAGAAGGTAGTTACCCAGATGGTGAGTGACCTGTCAGGAGATGAGTACGCAGACGGCAAGGGAGAGACCATTGTGTTCTCCTACCGGGGCAAGGACTACTCCATCGACCTGACCAGCAAGGAAGCGGCAGGGTTCGACAAGGCTGTAGCCATGTACGTGGAGCACGCCACCAAGGTCACTGGCACTCCCGGTCGGCGCAAGGCTGCCAAGCCGTCTGGTCCCTCCGCTGCCGATGTGAGGCAGTGGGGTAAGGAGAACGGGTTCGACCTCCCCGACAGGGGTCGGGTGCCCGCTGAGGTCCGCGAGGCGTACGACGCAGCGCACTAGTAGCACCAGAGACCAACACCCTCCCTAGAACAAGTAGGGAGGGTGTTGGCATGTCCAAGGGTACTTGGCCCGGTACACTCCCTTAACACAAGGCTTGTGCGAAGCCAAGCCCCATAGCCCGCAGAAGCGGGCCACACTGAATTACAGATATCTGGGTGAAGTGTCGTGGATATCTGAGGAAACAACTAAATCTGCACTATTTTCTCCGGTGTTACAGGAACCGAAATTCAAGTCATTAATGCCAGTTATCGGCGATCAATCGACGGGTTGAGTTCAGTGAGCTTGCACGCCGATCTGGCGGATCGTGTCATACGCGAGGCAGGACCGCAGGGGCATCCTCGGCATGGTTCGAGGCGCGCGCGAGGCAACCGTCACGTTCTCCGGTGGAATCGGATCTTGCCGGTGGGGAGGTAGGTCGTGTCGTAGGTGGGGTCGTGGATGAGGGTGTGGTGCCAGGGGCAGAGGGATGCGCTGTCGGTGAGGGTGGTGTGGCCGCCGTCGGTCCATCTGGTCTGGTGGTGGGCGTGGAGTCCGGTGGTGCGGTCGCAGCCTTCGGCGCGGCAGCCGCGGTCGCGGAGGAACATGGCGATGCGTTGGTGCTCGGTGTGGTAGCGGCTCCGTCTGCCGAGGTCGAGGGGGACGCTGTTGCTGCCGAGGACGGCGGGGGTGATTGAGGCCTCGCAGGCGAGCCGGCGGGCCATGCCGGGGCTGATCTGGTCGCCGGTGTCGAGGATCCCGGCCTTCTCCAGCCGGCCCGTGAGGGTGTCCTCGTCGATGACCACCACGACGGTGGCGTTCACGCCGCCGGTTTGCGGCAGTCGGTCGACCGGGTAGCGCTCGATCAGCTCGCACAACGCCCGGCCGAGTGCCTCGGGTCCGGGGCGGCGTTCGATGCCGGGGCCCTGGGTGGCCGCCAGGTGCTTGGGGGCGGCCAGGGCCATGAGCATCTTCCGTAGCGCTGCGGCGTGGTAGGTCGGCAGCACGAACCGGCCGCGGGTGGTGCCGTCGCCGTCGTCGACCATCGTCAGCGAGCAGGCCCGCAGCGCGGCCGCCTCCTGCCGTTGCAGGATCTGGGCTTCGTGGGCGTCGGCCTCGCCGGGGGCGATGACCTCCCACAGCCGCCGACCCAGCCGACCGAGCGCCTTCGCGTCGTGATGACGCGCCTCGGCCAGCAGATGCGCCTCCGCCCTCGCCCGGGTCTCAACCCCGAGGTCGGCCGGGAGCCGGTCGACCCACCGGACCACCACCCGCGCCCGCTCGACGTCGATGTCCCCGGCCGCGAGCGCCTCCCGCGTCAGGGAGTGCTGTTCGAGGTCGTGGCCGAGCCGCACCGCGCCGTACGCCGCCGCATGCGTGGTCTTCGTCTGATGGGCCAGCCAGTTCGCCGCCGACGACGCACCCACCTCTTCGCCGACGTGGATGGTGTCGGCGTGCGCCGCGACCCGGGCCTTCAGTTCGACGATCCGGGCCTCGGCCCGCTCCAACTCGATGAGCGTCTGACCTGCCTCGGTGGCATCCATCGACCACACCGACACACCGGCGACCGCGTCGAGCTCGGCGTGGACATGCGCGGTCGCGACACTGACCCGGTGCCGGGGTGTCGCGATCGCTGTCATGGCATCTACTCAAACACCCGCCACCGACACTCAAGGGCCGAACTCCCCTTATTCCACAGGGTTCTGGGTCACGAACAGATCACGATCCTGGCCCCTCATCCACACCCGGAACGGGTGTCGATGAACGTTCGGTCGGGCCGGAGGTCACCGTCGCTCCCCCGGGCACTCTGATACGGCGAGTTGCGTCAGACTCGGTGAGACGCCAGGAGCGTCGCCGTCTCAATCATCCTGACGCACCGCAGATCAGCACTCCGCCGATACGTCCTGTTCGAGGAGACGAGACGGCTACCCTGGGTGCGGATGACGTCGACATTCCTGCCGCTGCACACCGAGCGCCTGATCCTCCGGCCGCACGACACCGACGATGCCGACGCGCTGCTGGGTATCTACTCCCGCCCCGAGGTCGCCAGGTTTCTCCTGGATGAGCCGTGGACGGTGGAGGCCGCGCGGGACAAGACCGCCGAACGCGTTCGGAAGGCCGACCTGGACGGCGACACCGGCGCGCTCGCCCTCGTGATCGAGCATGCCGGAGCGGTGATCGGTGACGTGTCGCTGAAGCTCACCGACCGGGAACGCCGCGTGGCCGAGGTCGGGTGGGTGCTCGATCCGGACCATGGCGGCCGAGGCTTCGCGACCGAGGCGGTGCGGGCCGTGCTCGACCTGGCGTTCGACCACTACGGGCTGCATCGCGTCGCCGCGCAGATGGACGGCCGCAACGCCGCCTCGGCCAGGCTCGCACGCAACGCCGGCATGCGCCACGAGGCGCACCTGCGGCAGGACTGGTGGAGCAAGGGCGAGTGGACGGACACCATCATCTACGGTCGGCTCGCCGCCGACCGTGACCAGTAGGCACTGGTTCGGGGCGGGCGCTCAGCGCCTGGTCTGGTACCTGGTCAGAAGCAGGCCGTCGGGAAACGTCCGGGTCTCCACCAGGTCCAGGTTCACCCAGTTGTCGAGCGCGGTGAAGAACGGCGTGCCGCCGCCCACCAGGACGGGCGCGGTGACCAGCACGTACTCGTCGATCAGCCCGGCGCGCATCGCCGCCGCGGCGAGGGTGGCGCCGGCGATGTCCATCGGTCCGCCGTCCTCGGCCTTGAGTCGGGTGATCTCGGGGACCGCGTCGCCGGTGCACAGGCGGGTGTTCCAGTCGACCGTGCCGACCGTCGAGGAGAACAGCACCTTGGGCATGTCCCGCCAGCGCCGTGCGTACTCGACCTCCGCCGGTGTGACTCCGGGCTGCTGGTCGGCCGTCGGCCAGTGGGAGCTCATGGCCTCCCACAGTCTGCGTCCGTACAGCGACAGTTCCGTCGCAGCCACCCGGTCGGACCACCACTGGAACAGCTCGTCGCTCGGCACGCTCCAGCCGAGGTCGCCGCCGGGCCCGGCGATGTAGCCGTCCAGGCTCACGTTCATTCCGAAGGTCAGTTTTCGCACGGCGTCAGCCTCCCGTGAGTCGGTGTTCGGCGTACAGACCGACGCGGCACGGAAGAGTCATCGGTCAGACCGCGGCGAGGAACGCCTGCACCCGCTGCATCAGCAGCGCGGCTGCCACCGCGTCGTACCCGTCGAGCGAGGAGTCGGCGAAGAGATGCTGGTCGCCGGGGTACAGGAACAGCTCGGCCTCCGCCGCGGAGTCGGCGAGCGCGCGTGCGGCCGGCAGGTCCTCGTCGAAGAACTCGTCGCCCTCCTTGCCGTGGATCTGCACCGGCACTCCCCCCGGCCAGGCCTCGCCGAACTCCGTGACGGGGAGGCACGAGTAGATGAGCAGCGCCCCGCGTGCACCGGGCCGGGTCTGCGCGAGTCGCTGGGCGATCGTCACGCCGAAGGAGAATCCGGCGTAGACGAGCGCGGGACCGAGGTCGTCGGCCGCGGCCGCCCCACGCTCGCGGATCGCGTCGAACCCCGTCTCACGCGCGAATCCGAAGCCCTCTTCGATGCTGTCGAACGTCCGACCGCCGAACAGGTCGGGCGTGTGCACGGTGTGCCCCGCCTGTCGGAGCTCATCGGCGAACGCCCGCACGCCGTCGGTCAGGCCCTGGATGTGGTGGTAGAGCAGCACCTCGGCCATGTCACTCCTATCCCCCGCTCATTGATCGAGAATATTGGAACATTCGGTGACGCTAGTCTGTTCTGTCGTGCCACACAACCTCCCGGACTACGAGCTCGCCGATCGGATGGCGCTCACCACCGCCGCCCAGGTGCGAGCCATCGGCCATCCGCTCCGTACGACGATCCTGCAGCTCCTGCACGAGCGGGCGGCGACCGTGAGCGAGCTGGCGGCCGCGGTCGAGCGGCCGAAGAGCACCGTGGCGCACCACGTGAACGTGCTCACCCGCAACGGTCTGCTCCAGGTCGTGCACACGCGGAAGGTGCGGGCCATCGAGGAGCGCTTCTACGGACGCACTGCGCGCATGTTCTACGTGGCCGCGGAGCCGTCAGGGGACGGCGGCGACGACCTGCCGCGCGACTTCAACGACTTCGAGGTGGCCGCGCGCGAGTCCGCGACGGCGTTCGAGCACGGCAAGCTCTGGGGCTTCATCCGGCATGCGCGCATCTCGGAGGGTCAGGCCTCCGAGTTCTGGGACCGGATGGCCGAGCTCGTCGCCGAGTTCGACCGGATGCCGAGGTCCGGCGACTCCGTGTACGGGTTCGCGATCGGCATCTACCCCACCGAGCACCCGACGCTGCCGACGAGGGCCTTGACCTCCGGGTCGGAGGCGAACGCCTGACGGGCCCGGTGCAGGCGCACGCGTGCGGTGCCCGGTCGGACGTCCAGCGCGACCGCGAGCTCCGCGGGCGTCAGGCACTCCCAGACGACCAGCCGGAGCACCTCGCGCTCCCCCGGCGACAGCCGGTCCATGGCCCGAGCGATCACGGCGGCCCGACCGGTGCCGGGCGGCCCGTCGGCCGCTGTTCCCGAGCCGTCCGGCCGGGCTGCGAGCTCGTCGACGACGGCACCCTCCCGGCGCCTCCTGCGCGCGTCGGCCTTCAGCAGGTTGTGTGCGACCCGGAACAGCCAGGCACGGCGCAGCATCGGGGCGGGCAGGTCGGCACGGCGGCGCCAGGCCACGGCGTACACCTCGGCCACCAGGTCCTCCGCGTCGCCGGTCGTTCGGCGCCGTAGGAACCCGAACACGTCGCGGGCGGTGTCGCGATAGAGCTCCTCGAACTCCGCGGCGGTGATGTCTCGCCCCACGTCAGCGCTCCGCGAACCGGACCATGGCGTCGGCTCGGGGGATGCCCGGCACCAGCTCGGGGCGGCAGTAGCCGTTGTTCTCGGCCAGGATGTCCGCGACCGCGTCGATGCTCCGCCCGTCGACGGCCTCGCCGAGCGCGGCCAGGTAGTAGAACTGGCTCTCGTCGCGGTAGCGGAACGTCCGGACCTCGCCGTCCTCGCCCTCCTCCTCGCCGGACTCCATCCGGCTGTACGGCGCGGGGTCGAGGTCGACCACGGCCGGCCAGGTCGGTGCCGCCTGGATGGTCTCGATGGCCTCGGTCCGCGCGGCCTCGTCGCCGGACCGCGTGGCGGCGGCCCACTCGCTCGACCAGGCACACAGGGCCTGATCGGCCAGCCAGGCACGCAGCGCCCCGGTCGAGACGTACTGCTCCCCCGGCCCGGCGAAGCGCACGTCGTGGAGCTGGTGCCGGATCGCGATCGCACGGAACCCCTCGGTGGGGAACGGGATGTCCGCCGACTCCTCCGCGACGACCTCGCCGTAGTCGGGAGCGCCGACGTCGAGGCTCTCCCCCGGCCCGCCCAGGCGGAGGTCCTCCGCGTCCACCGGCCCCTTGCCCGTCCGGGCGGAGAAGTGATCGGCGGTCGCGACGGCCGTGCCGCCGAGTACCCCGGCCGCGAGCACCCCGGCCGCGAGCAGGCGCAGCCCTCGGCGCTTCCTCGGCTCCTCCGTCATGGTCACGTGGACCCGGTGCCACACCCGGTCGATGTCGATGTCCACGGCCTCGGGCGCGGCAGGCGCGGCCTCCGCGACCAGTCGGTCGTGGTCGTCGGTCGAGGGCGTCGTGCGCATGGGTGCTCCGCTCGGTTGAGGTGGGTGCTCTCACCTCTTCCATGCCGAGGCGTTACCAGGTCGGCCGGTTCCTCGGCGGACCCGCGTCACTTGGAGCGGAATCGCGCTCGAAGGACCACGAGGCCTCGCCATCGATCAGGTACACCAGATGGTGCTCCCTGGTGATGCGGCGAGACCGCGCATCGGCGAAGATGTGCGTCAACGGATCCAACAGATGTCGGACCCGTGGGTACCAAATGTGTTGGGTCACACATAGGATGGGGTTCGTGGACCAAGGACAGAGGCTGCTGTCGATCCGGCGGGAATGGCCAGGAGAGCTCGCCGTGATCACCGATCTCGGGCCGCGCTCGGCGATCCCGGACGAGTCGGACCAGGCCGCGCTCGCCACCGCGAGCGGCGACATCATCGCGGCGGCGCTCCGGCACGAGCGCGACGGCACCGCGGTCGCCGAAGTGTGGCAGGGGCCGGCGCCCGACGACCTGACGTGCGCCTATGCCTGCCAGTTCCACACGGCCGGCGGCGCGGTCATCCTCGGCGACGCACACTACGAGGAGCAGGCCGTCGCCCGGATCGGCGCCGGCACCCACCGGCTGCGGATCCTCACGAACGAGACCGAGCGGCCCGGTCTGGTCGCCTTCGAGTTCACCCCGCAGCCGCGAGGCGTGCTGCCGCTCGTCCCGTGCCGGTCGCGGGGCGTGCGCGACCGGGCCACCCTCCGCAGCCGGGTCTGCGGTCCCTGAGCCGGCGCCCTTCCTCCGGGGAGTCGACTCCCCTAGCGTGGCCGCCGTGGCCCACCCGCTGATGTTCGACGACGACGATCCCGTGCTCGGACGCCTCCGGGCGATCACGCTGGCGCTGCCGGACGCCGCGGAGAAGGTCTCCCACGGCACTCCGGCGTTCTACACGACCAAGGTGTTCGCCTACTACGGCGGCAGCGAGAAGATCGGCGACGGCCACGAGCGGCACGGCGCCTCGGTGCTGGTGCTGGCCGACCCGGTCGAGCGGCCGGCCCTGCTCGACGACCCGCGCTGCTTCCACCCGATGTACCTCGGGGTCTCCGGCTGGGTCGGACTCGACCTCGACGACCGGACCGACTGGCGGGAGGTGGCCGAACTGGTCGAGACGTCGTACCGCCGGACCGCCGGGGTACGCCGGGTCAGGCTGCTCGACCAGGCCCGCTGAGCGCGGTCGCGCTCAGCCGCCGACGTACGCCGCCAGGTGCTCGCCCGTCAGCGTCCTCCGCTTCGCGCCGACGAGGTCCGCCGGCGTGCCCTCGAAGACGACCGTGCCGCCGTCGTGACCGGCGCCCGGGCCGAGGTCGATGATCCAGTCGGCGTGTGCCATCACCGCCTGATGATGCTCGATGACGATCACCGACTTGCCGCTGTCGACCAGCCGGTCGACCATGCCGAGCAGGTTCTCGACGTCGGCGAGGTGCAGGCCGGTCGTCGGCTCGTCGAGCACGTAGGTCCCACCCTTCTCCCCCAGGTGCGTCGCGAGCTTGAGCCGCTGCCGCTCGCCGCCCGAGAGCGTCGTCAGCGGCTGGCCGATCTTGAGGTAGCCCAGGCCGACGTCGGCGAGCCGCATCAGGACCTTGTGCGCGGCCGCCAGTTTGCCGGCGCCGTCGGCGAAGAACGCCTCGGCCTCGGCCACCGACATCGTGAGCACCTCGTCGATGTCCTTGCCGCCGAAGCGGTACTCCAGCACCGAGGCGTCGAAGCGCTTGCCCTCGCACACCTCGCAGGTCGTGGCGGTGCCGGCCATCATCCCGAGGTCGCTGTAGATCACCCCGGCGCCGTTGCAGTTGGGGCAGGCGCCGTCGGAGTTGGCGCTGAACAGGCCCGGCTTCACGCCGTTCTCCTTGGCGAAGGCCTTGCGGATCGGATCGAGCAGGCCGGTGTACGTCGCGGGGTTGCTGCGCCGCGAGCCCCGGATCGCGCTCTGGTCGACGGTCACGACGCCCTCGCGCGGCGACACCGAGCCGTTGATCAGCGAGCTCTTGCCCGAGCCGGCCACGCCGGTCACCACCACCAGCACCCCGAGCGGGATGTCGACGTCGACGTTCCGCAGGTTGTGGGTGGACGCTCCGCGGATCTCGATGGCCCCAGTCGCGGTGCGCACCGACTCCTTGAGCGTGGCCCGGTCGTCGAGGTGTCGGCCCGTGACCGTGTCGCTCCCCCGCAGCCCGTCGACGGTGCCCTCGAAGCAGATCGTGCCGCCGTCGGAGCCCGCGCCCGGGCCGAGGTCGACGACGTGGTCGGCGATCGTGATCGTCTCCGGCTTGTGCTCGACGACGAGCACGGTGTTCCCCTTGTCACGCAGCTGGAGCAGCAGCTGGTTCATCCGCTGGATGTCGTGCGGGTGCAGGCCGATCGTCGGTTCGTCGAAGACGTAGGTGACGTCGGTGAGCGAGGAGCCGAGGTGGCGGATCATCTTGGTGCGCTGGGCCTCGCCGCCCGACAGGGTCCCCGCGGGCCGCTCGAGCGAGAGGTAGCCGAGGCCGATCTCGACGAACGAGTCGAGGGTCTCCCCCAGCGCGTCCACGAGCGGCTTCACCGACGGCTCGTCGAGCTCGTGCACCCAGGTGGCGAGGTCGCTGATCTGCATCGCGCACAGGTCGGCGATGCTCTTGCCCCGGATCTTGGAGGCCCGCGCATGCTCGGCGAGCCGGGTGCCGTCGCACTCCGGGCAGGTGGTGAACGTGATCGCCCGCTCCACGAACGCCCGGATGTGCGGCTGCATCGAGTCGACGTCCTTGGACAGCATCGACTTCTGGATGGTCGGGATCAGGCCGCTGTAGGTCAGGTTGATGCCCTCGACCTTGATCTTGGTGGGCTCCTTGTACAGGAGGTCGGCCAGCTCCCGCTTGGTGTACTTCTTGATCGGCTTGTCGGGGTCGAAGAAGCCGGAGCCGCGGAAGATCCGGCCGTACCAGCCCTCCATGCTGTAGCCGGGGATCGTGATCGCGCCCTCGTTGAGCGACTTCTCCTCGTCGTACAGCGCCGTCAGGTCGAAGTCGTTGACCGAGCCGCGGCCCTCGCAGCGCGGGCACATGCCGCCGGTGATGCTGAAGCTGCGGCGCTCCTTCACCTCGCGCCCGGCCTTCGTGACGGTGACCGCGCCGGCGCCGCTGATCGACGCCACGTTGAAGGAGTAGGCCTGCGGCGAGCCGATGTGCGGGTCGCCGAGCCGGCTGAAGAGGATCCGGAGCATCGCGTTCGCATCGGTCGCGGTGCCGACGGTCGAGCGCGGGTCGGTGCCCATCCGCTCCTGGTCGACGATGATCGCCGTGGTGAGCCCGTCGAGGACGTCGACGTCGGGCCGCGCGAGCGTCGGCATGAACCCCTGCACGAAGGCGCTGTAGGTCTCGTTGATCAGCCGCTGCGACTCGGCCGCGACCGTGCCGAAGACGAGCGAGCTCTTGCCCGAGCCGGAGACCCCGGTGAACGCCGTGAGCCGGCGCTTCGGGATCTCGACGCTCACGTCCTTGAGGTTGTTGACCCGGGCTCCGGTGACGCGGATCAGGTCGTGGCTGTCGGCTGCGTGAGACGGCATGCGGGGATTCTCTCCTGTCGTACGACGGCGGTCGATCGATCGGACCCGGGCTCGCTCCGGAATCCATCGGTCCGGTGGGCCGGGCCCGGTACTTCGGGCTCAGTCCTCCGGCAGGGCGGCGAAGTCCTTCTTGGTCTGCCGGTACCAGCCGAGGCCCTTGACGGGGCGCTTCCAGCGTCCGCGCATGTCGTCGTTGGCGGGCACGTGGGCCTGGTCGCCGGCGGCGACCATCGCCTTGAGGTGCTCGTCCTGCTGGTGGATGACGTCATCGGCGGTCTCGCCCTGGAACGCCTGGTCGCAGGGTCCGCCCAGCTGCTGGCAGCTCATGGTCTTCACGGTCAGGACCCCATCTGCTGGATGCGGACCATGTTGCCGGCGGGGTCGCGGACCGCACAGTCGCGCATCCCCCAGGGCTGGTCGGTCGGCTCCTGGACGACCTCGACGTCGCTGGCCTGCAGCTGGTCGAAGGTCGAGTCGAGGTCGGGCGTCGCGAGCATGATGCTGGCGTAGGTGCCCTTGGCCATCATCTCGGCGATGACCTTGCGCTCCTCGTCGGTGGTGCCCGGGTCGGCCCCCGGCGGGTGGAGCACGATGTTGACGCCCGGCTGCTGTGGCGGGCCCACGGTGAGCCAGCGCATGCCCTCGTAGCCGACGTCGTTGCGGAGCTCGAAGCCGAGCGTGTCGCGGTAGAACCCCAGGGCGGCGTCCGGGTCGTCCTGCGGAAGGAAGGTGGTGTGAATGCTGATGTCCATGACCACGACCTTAGGAGCGGCCGGCGAGGGGCGCTTCTCGATTCCTGACCGGATTGCGCACCGGCCGGGTGACCTTCTTGGACTCGCACGACGGCACGCCGGCCATCTCCTGCCGGGACCGCACCTTGTAGTCGCTGGGCGACATGCCGACCAGCTCGGAGAAGCGGGTGCTGAAGGTGCCGAGCGACTGGCAGCCGACCGCGAAGCAGACGTCGGTGACGCTCAGGTCCCCGCGGCGCAGCAGCGCCATCGCCCGCTCGATGCGGCGCGTCATCAGGTAGGAGTACGGCGACTCGCCGTACGCCGCCTTGAACCGGCGGCTGAGGTGGCCCGCCGACATGTTGACCCCGCGGGCGAGCGCCTCGACGTCGAGCGGCTGGGCGTACTCCCGGTCCATCCGGTCGCGCACCCGGCGCAGCAGCGCCAGGTCGCGCAGCCGCTGGGACTCGGCGGCGTCGCGACTGCTCACGCCCGCGATCCTACGGGTCCGCGCCGACAGCGGGCCGACAGTGGGAGCGGGCCGAGGCCGCGAAAGGCTCCCCTGGCGGGACGTCTCGGCGTCGGGGGCAATAGGCTGCGCACCATGGCGACTCCCGAGCGACGTACCGCACCCGGCACCCCGGCTGTTCCCGCCGCGGCGCCTGCCGCCTCCGGCCCGGTGCCGGTGATGGCGCCCTTCGGCTGGCTGCTGATCCTCTCCGCCGGCATCGGCCTGATCATGGCGACCTGGCTCCTCTACGGCACCGAGTACGACGGCATGTGGGCCGGCTACCGCGACGGCATCATCGGCACCGTCGTGGTGCTCTGCGCGATGGCGCTGAACACCACGCTGCCCAAGAAGCCCTTCCTGGGGCTGCTCGGCCTCTGCGGCATCCTGCTGATCCTGTTCGCGGTGTTCCTCGAGAACGAGACCGCGGTCTTCGTCGCCGAGCTGGCCTCCGGCATCGTGCTGCTGGTCGGCACCGGCCTGTACGCCTCCGGTCGCCGCGACTGACGTCTCGGTAGCCGCCACCCATCGCTCGTCCGGTCGTCAGGGCCGGACGAGCACCTTGATCGCGCGGCGCTCGTCCATCGCGCGGTAGCCCTCGGCGACGTCGTCGAGCGGCACCGTCAGGTCGAAGACGAGCCCGGGGTCGATGCCGCCGGCGAGCACCCGCTCGAGCAGCTCGGGGAGGTACCGACGGGTCGGCGCGACGCCGCCCGCCAGGCCGACGTTGCGGCCGAACATCCGGCGCACCGGCAGCTCCACCCCGTGCGGCACGCCCACGAAGCCGACCGTCGCGCCGGGCCGGGCGACCCGGAACGCCGTCTGCATCGCCTGGTCGGTGCCGACGCACTCGAGCACCGCGTCGGCACCGACGCCGCCGGTGATCTCCATGACCGCGGCCGTCGCGGCCCGGTCGCGCTCGGCGACGATGTGCGTAGCGCCGAAGGCCGTGGCGATCCGCTGCCGCGGCTCGTGACGAGACATCGCGATGATCGTCTCGGCCCCGAGGAGGGCGGCGGAGAGCACGCCGAACAGCCCGACCGCGCCGTCGCCGACGACGACCGCCGTACCTCCGTCGCGGACGCCGGCGGACGTCGCCGCGTGGTAGCCGGTCGGGAACACGTCGGCCAGCGTCAGCAGCGCCGGGATCAGCGCCTCGTCGGGCATGCCGTCGGTCGCGACCAGGCTGCCGTCGGCCTGGCTCACGCGGGCGTACTCGGCCTGACCGGTCTCCGTGGCGCCCGGGTTGACGCAGGCGCTCTGGACGCCGTTGCGGCAGTGCACGCAGGTGTTGTCGCAGTGGTTGAACGGCACGATCACGAAGTCGCCGGGCCGGATCGACGACACGTCGGCGCCGACCTCCTCGACCACCCCCACGCACTCGTGGCCGATGGTCTCGCCGGGCGTGATGTCGTTCTCGCCGCGGTAGGGCCACAGGTCCGAGCCGCAGATGCAGCCGGCGACCACGCGCACGATCGCGTCGGTCGGCTCCTGGATCGTCGGGTCCGGTACGTCGGTGACGCGGATGTCTCGGGTACCGTGGATCGTCGTCGCGCGCATGCCGCCCATCCTGTCAGGCCCGTGCGACACCCCGGGCCGCCTCCGATTTGCGTCGTTATCTCATATGTGAGTTACCGTGATCGGCATGACCGAGGGCTACAAGAACCGCATCGGCAACCTCATCCGCGACGCCCGCAAGCACCGCGGGCTCACCCAGCACCAGCTCGCCGACCTGCTCGGGACCAGCCAGTCGGCGGTGAACCGGATCGAGAAGGGGCACCAGAACCTCTCATTGGAGATGCTGGCCCGGATCGGCGCCGCTCTCGACTCCGAGATCGTCGCCGTCGGCGCCGGCCCGACCCACCTGCGCGTGACCGGCCCGACCACGCTCTCCGGGGAGATCGACGTCAAGACCTCGAAGAACGCCGGCGTCGCGCTGCTCTGCGCGGCCCTGCTCAACCGGGGCCGGACCACGCTGCGCAAGGTCGCCCGGATCGAGGAGGTCAACCGCCTCCTCGAGGTGCTGAGCAGCCTCGGCGTGCAGTGCCGCTGGCTCAACGCGGACAACGACCTCGAGATCGTCCCGCCGCGTGAGCTGGACCTCGAGCACATCGACGCGGCGGCCGCACGGCGTACCCGCTCGATCATCATGTTCCTCGGCCCGCTGCTGCACCGCGTCGAGACGTTCGAGCTGCCGTACGCCGGTGGCTGCGACCTCGGCACCCGCACCGTCGAGCCGCACATGTCGGCGCTGCGCCCCTTCGGCCTCGAGGTGAAGGCCACCGAGGGCCACTACCACGCCTCGGTCAACCGGGCGATCGAGCCGGACCGCCCGATCGTGCTCACCGAGCGCGGCGACACGGTCACCGAGAACGCCCTGATGGCGGCCGCCCTGCACCCCGGCACCACCGTGATCCGCAACGCGTCGTCGAACTACATGGTCCAGGACCTGTGCTTCTACCTGCAGCGGCTCGGCGTGGCCGTGGAGGGCATCGGCACGACGACGCTCACCGTCACCGGACGCAGCGAGATCGACGTCGACGTCGACTACGCGCCGAGCGAGGACCCGATCGAGGCGATGTCGCTGCTCGCGGCGGCGATCGTGACGAAGTCGGAGATCACCATCCGGCGGGTGCCGATCGAGTTCATGGAGATCGAGCTCGCGGTGCTCGAGGAGATGGGCCTGAAGTACGACTCCTCCGCCGAGTACGTCGCGCTCAACGGGCACACCCGCCTCGTCGACATCACCACGAAGCCCTCCGAGCTGCACGCCCCGCTCGACAAGATCCACCCGATGCCGTTCCCCGGCCTCAACATCGACAACCTGCCCTTCTTCGCGGTGATCGCCGCCGTCGCCCAGGGGCAGACGCTGCTGCACGACTGGGTCTACGAGAACCGCGCGATCTACCTGACCGACCTGAACAAGCTCGGTGCGCGGGTCAAGCTGCTCGACCCGCACCGGGTGATGATCGAGGGGCCCACCGGTTTCAGCGGCACCGAGCTGGTCTGCCCGCCGGCCCTGCGCCCGGCCGTGGTGATCCTGCTGGCCATGCTCGCGTCGAAGGGCACCTCGGTGCTGCGGTCGACGTACGTCATCCACCGCGGCTACGAGGACCTCGCCGAGCGGCTCAACCAGCTCGGCGCCAACATCGAGCCCTTCCGGGACATTTGAGCGCGCCGACGCCGAGCTTGCGAGGCGTCGGAAACCCGCGCCAGGTCGAGGAGCCCCGCGGCTGAGGAACGAAGCCGCGACGGGCGTCTCGAGACCTCAGTCGTGGTCTCGAAACCTAGCCGGTCGGCCCGGGTCGAGTCGGCGGTCGGTGGTTTCGAGACGGTTGCTAGCGCAACCTCCTCAACCACCGTGCTGCGGGCGTTTCGGGACCGCGACCTATCGGCCGGATCGAGACGGTTGCTAGCGCAACCTCCTCAACCACCGTGCTGTGGGCGTTTCGGGACCGCGACCTGTCGGCCGGATCGAGTCGGTTGCTAGCGCAACCTCCTCAACCACCGTGCCGCGGCTCAGTCGAAGAGAGTCTCCACCCAGGCGCGGGCGTGCGGCCGGCCGGCGGGCGGGGCGGTCATGTCCTCGGTGATCCGCGGCATGGGCGCGGTGTGCTGCCCGGCGTGCCGGTGCCAGTCGCCCTCGGCCTCGATCAGGGCGCCGAGGTCGGCGCGGGCGAGGAAGACCCCGTGCCCGTCGGGGCACGAAGCGATCTCGCCCTCCCCGTGGGCCGCGCCGAGCGAGCGCGTGACCATCTCGGAGCCACAGCGAGGACAGGTCAAGGTCTCCATGGTCCGACGCTACCGCTCGGCCGGGCACCCGGCTCGGATGCACGCCGCTGCATGGATACTTCATCCGTGACCGCCCCGCGCACCGGCTACGCCTACCTCGACGCCGTGCTCGACCACCCGGGCGGCGTCCTGGCCTTCGCGCACCGCGGCGGTGCCTACCATCCCGAGGTCGAGGGCCTGGAGAACACGCTGGCCGCCTTCCGGCACGCCGCCGGCCTCGGCTACCACTACCTCGAGACCGACGTGCACGTGACGCGGGACGGCGTGCTGCTCGCGTTCCACGACAGCGTCCTCGACCGGGTCACCGACCACCGCGGCGAGATCGGTGCGCTGAGCCACGCCGAGGTGCGTGGCGCGCTGGTCGGCGGCCGCGAGTCGGTGCCGTCCCTTGCCGAGCTCTTCGACGCCTTCCCCGACGCCCGGTTCAACATCGACCTCAAGTCCGACGGCGCGGTCCCGGCGCTGGCGGAGTTCATCGCGGCCCGCGACGCGTGGGACCGGGTGCTGGTCGGCTCCTTCTCGCGCCGTCGTACGGCGCGGTTCCGGCGGCTCACCCACGGTCGGGTGCCGACCTGCGCGACGCCCGCCGAGATCGCGGCGTTCCGGCTGCTGCCCGCCCGGCTGGCGGGCCTGCTCGCCCGCAACGCCGCGGCCCTGCAGATCCCGCATCGACGCGGGCGGCTCGTGGTCGCGACCGCGGGGCTGGTGCGCCGGGCGCACGCAGCCGGTCGGCACGTGCACGTCTGGACCATCGACACCGCCGACGAGATGCGGGTGCTGCTGGACCGGGGCGTCGACGGTCTCTTCACCGACCGCACCGACATACTCAAGGCGGTCCTCGTCGAGCGGGGTCAGTGGAGGGAGTAGTGATGACCGCAGCCGGCCTCGATCCACGGAGCAGGGCTCGGGAGCAGCGGGCGTGGTACTGGTACGACTGGGCCAACAGTGCCTACGTCACGACCACGGCGGCGGTGCTGTTCGCGCCGTACCTCACCTCGGTCGCCGAGAAGGCCGCCTGCGGGTTCGTGACCGACGAGGACGCCGGCGAGAAGTGCACGACCGACCTCCACGTTCTGGGGCTCAGCCTCTCGGCCGGGTCGCTGGTCTTCTACATCGTCACGGTCGCCACGATCATCTCCGCGGTGGTGCTGCCGATCGTCGGCGCGGTCGCCGACCGCAGCTCGAGCAAGCCTCGGCTGCTCGGCGGCTTCGCGTGGGCGGGCAGCCTGATGGCGGCGCTGATGTTCCTGGTGGCGGGCAGCAACTGGCAGCTGGGCGCGCTGCTGCTCCTGCTGGCCACGCTGTGCCTCGGCGCGAGCCTGGTCGTCTACGACGCGATCCTGGTCGAGATCGCCGAGCCCGACGAGCGCGACAAGGTCTCCTCCAAGGGCTGGGCGCTCGGGTACCTCGGCGGCGGGCTGCTGCTCGCGCTCAACTTCGTGCTGCTCAGTGTGATGAGCGACAACACCGAGCTGGCGGTGCGGATCAGCCTGCTCTCCGCCGGCGTCTGGTGGGCCGTCTTCACGATCATCCCGGTGCGCGGCATCCGGTCGCGGCCACCCGTCGACCCGGTGCGCGTGCCGGGCGACGGTCGAGCCGGCCTGCTGCAGGCGAGCTTCGGGCAGCTCTGGCACACCCTGAAGGACCTGCGCGGCTACCCCGTCACGCTCACGTTCCTGCTCGCCTACCTCTTCTACAACGACGGGATCCAGACGGTCATCTACGCCGCGTCGGTGTACGGCGAGAAGCAGCTGGGCTTCGAGAAGAGCACCGTGCTGATGGCCTTCCTCGTCGTGCAGTTCGTCGGCATCGCGGGCGCGCTCGGCTTCGGCCGGGTCGCGGCCCGGGTCGGGGCCTACCGGGTGATCCTGGGCGGCCTGTTCATCTGGCTGCTCGTGGTGGTCGCCGGCTGGCTGACCCCCGCGGACAACCTCGTGCTGTTCCTGCTGCTCGCGATGGCGATCGGCGTGGTCCTGGGCGGCACGCAGGCGCTCTCCCGGTCCTTCTACAGCCAGCTGATCCCCCGCGGCCGCGAGGCGGAGTACTTCTCGCTCTACCAGGCCTGCGAGCGCGGCACGAGCTGGATCGGCACGCTGATCTTCGGTCTGGTCCACCAGTGGACCGACTCGTACCGGCCGGCACTGCTCGCCCTGATGGTGCTGTTCGTGCTGGGCATCGCGCTGCTGGTCCGGGTCGACCCGCGTCGCGGCATCCGGGAGGCCGGCAACGAGCTCCCCCAGGTGGTCTGACAGCCACCCGGGCCGGCGTACTCCGGACTTTGCTGAGAAGTCCCTGTGATGACGCGCACGCGCGTCGATTCCCGGAATCTTGCCCCGCCCTCTACCGTTGAACGGGTTGAGGTGCCGACGAGCGGGGTACACGATTCCCCGAGACCCCGCGTCATACGTGGGACACTCGTCCGTCTCGGACAGGCAAATTTCGGGGGACAAGATTCGGGAGGTGGCTCATGGCGGAGCGCACTCTGCGTGGAGCGCGGCTCGGGGGCCAGAGTTTCGAGGATGAGCGCGGCATCGAGTTCGCGGCTCGTCAGCAGGTCGGCTACCGGTGCCCGCAGGGGCACGAGTTCGAGATCACGATGTCGGTCGAGGCCGACGTGCCGGCCGTGTGGGAGTGCCCGCGCTGCGGCGCCGAGGCGCTCAGCGTCGCCGGCATCCAGCCCGAGGCGAAGGTCGAGAAGCCGGCCCGCACCCACTGGGACATGCTGCTGGAGCGGCGCTCGGAGAAGGAGCTCGAGGACATCCTCAAGGAGCGACTCGAGCTCCTGCGCGGTGGTGAGATCGGCCCCGCGCACCTGCACCGCGCGAACAAGAAGCGTCGGGTCTCCTGACGCCGACGACGAGTGACCGGGTCGCCGGTCACTCGTCGTCGATGACCTCGCCCCGGACGACGGGCCCCGAGCCGGGCCCGGGTCCGGGGCCTTGTCGTCCCGGTCCCCCTGCGCCGCCCTGGGGTCCGCTCGGCGGCCGTACGTCGATGCTCCCGATCGTCAGCCGGCGGGCGACCGCCGCCGCGAGCAGGCGCCGGAACAGCGGCCGGGTGAAGGGCAGGATCAGCAGGATCCCGAACGCGTCGGTGACGAATCCGGGCGCCAGCAGCAGGGTGCCGCCGAGCAGGATCAGGGCCCCGTCCGCGATCTCCGTGGCCGGCATCCGCCCGCCGTCGATCGCCTCGCGCAGCGCCCGCCAGGCCCGGCCGCCCTCGTGCTTGATCAGCCAGGTGCCCAGGAGTGCGTCGAGCACCAGGAGCAGGATCGTCCAGCCGGCGCCGATCACCTGGCCGACCTGGACCAGTACGTAGATCTCGACCAGCGGGACCAGCACGAAGGCGACGAAGAGCACGCCCTGGACCAGCCGGCGGCGCCGGTTCATCGGGTGACCCTCCGGCGTACCTGGGCGAGCCGCTCGCACGCGCCCCAGGCGGTGATCCGCCGCAGCGACTCGGCGGCGACCGCGCCGCTCATCTTGGAGTCGCCGCGGATCCGCTCGACGAACTCGATCGGGACCTCGCGGACGGTCAGCCCGGCGTTGAGGGTCCGGGCGACCATGTCGGTCTGGAAGACGTAGCCGGTCGACTGCACCGAGCCCAGGTCGATCTTCTCGAGCGTCGTGCGACGGAACAGTCGATAGCCGGCGGTCGCGTCCCGCACGGGCACGCCGAGCAGCAGCCGCACATAGAGGTTGCCGCCACGCGAGAGCAGCTCGCGCCGCAGCGGCCAGTTGACCACCGCTCCCCCGGGCACCCAGCGGGACCCGATGACCAGGTCGGCGTCCCGCAGCGCTTCGAGCAGTCGGTCCAGCTGCTCGGGCTGGTGGGACCCGTCGGCGTCCATCTCGCCGATCACGTCGTAGCCGGCCTCGAGCGCGACCCGGAAGCCGTGCAGGTACGCCGCGCCGAGGCCCTCCTTGGCGGTGCGGTGGACGACCCGGACCGCCTCGTCGGCGGCGGCCAGCTCGTCGGCGATCGCGCCGGTGCCGTCGGGCGAGCCGTCGTCGACGACCAGCACGTCGATCGCCGGGTGCGCGGCGCGCAGCCGCCCGACGATCCACGGCAGGTTCTCGGCCTCGTTGTAGGTCGGGATCACCATGACCACACGGCCCAGGCCGTCGATCTCGTCTCTCGGGGTGGGGGTCACCGGTGTCGCCTGCTCACTCGCTCCTGCTCTCCTCGGCGCCGGCGACGCCGGTCGGCTGGGGTGCCGGCTCGACGTCTCGCCGAGCACGTGACCGACGATACGGGACCCAGGCGAACGCGAGGCCGACGACGGTGAGCGCGGCGAACAGGCGTCCGGACCACGGGCCGATCCGCACCGCGGGCGTCACCGAGGAGACCAGTCCGACCTGCTCGACGAGCGCGGCCTGGGTGCGCGGCTCGGCGCTCGTGACCACCGTGCCGTCGGGGGCGATCACCCCGGTGACGCCGTTCGTCGAGGCCACGACGAGCCAGCGTCCGGTCTCGATCGCCCGGAGCCGGGTGATCGCGAACTGCTGGTCGATCTGGTCGGTGTGGATGAAGGTCGCGTTGCTGGTCTGCACGGTCAGCATCTCGGCGCCCCGCGAGACCTGGGCGTAGATGCCGTCGTCGTACGCGACGTCGAAGCAGATCGAGTCCGCGACCTCGAAGCCCGCGATCCGCAACGGCTCCTCCCGGGTGCCGCTGAGCATGTCGCGGGGGATCTCGGCGAGCCGGCCGAACTGGCGGGTGAAGAACTTGCGGGCGGGGATGTACTCGCCGAAGGGCACCGGGTGCCGCTTCGTGTACCGGTCGCCCGCACCGGTGACAGGGTCCCACACGATCCCCTGGTTGAGCACGTGCTCGGGCCCGGCGTCGACGATGGCGCCGACGAGGATCGGTACGCCGATCGCGTCGCTCGCGGCCAGGATGCCCGCATTGGTCTGCCGGTCGCGGAACGGGTCGATCGCGGTGGAGTTCTCGGGCCAGACCACGAAGTCGGGTCGTGGCTCACGGCCGGCGGCGACGTCCTGCGCCAGCCGGGTCGTGACGTCGATCTGGTTCTGGGTGACCTGGCGGTAGTCGTAGAGGATGTCGTCGCCGGCGCCCGGCACGTCGCCCTGGATCGCCGCGACCGTCGCGGTGCCCGCACTGTCGCCCTGCCACGAGACCGCCATCGGCACCAGCGACGCGGCCACCAGGCCGGCCAGGGTGCCCGCCGCGATCCGGCGTTCCCGGCCGCGCGCGACCAGGAGCCAGGCGAGCAGCGTGCCGCTCAGGGCCAGCACGAAGCTGACGCCGACCGAGCCGATCCACGGCAGCGCGTCGGCGACGAAGGTGTCGGCGGTGGCGAAGGCCAGCCGGCCCCACGGCATCCCGCTGAACGGCCAGCCGCTGCGCCAGACCTCGATCGCGGTCCAGGCGGCCGCCGTCCACAGCGGCCACCAACGGTGCCGGGTGAGCACGGTGACCAGCGAGCCCAGCAGGGCGATGAAGAGGGCCTCCGCGGTGGCGAGGGCGAGCCAGGCGTCCGGGCCGACCGCGCGCATCCAGAACAGGTGCACCCACTGGAAGCCGATCCCGAAGGCGAGCGCGGGGATCCATCCGGTGCGCAGCCGCAGGCCGCGACAGCACAGCACGAAGGCGGCGATGCAGAAGGGGATCACCGTCGGGAGCGCCACGGGCTCGAAGGCGAGCGACAGCGCCACGCCACCGAGGGCGGCGACCAGGATCCGGGGCAGCACGACCCGACGATATCCAGCGACCTGCAATACCGCCGGGCCGGTTCACCGGAAGGATCCCGCGCCCTTCGGACCAACCCGAACCCGACCGGCTGCCGGGGTCGTGCTGTTGTCTAGGGGACGCGGGCCCCCTCCGCATCCGCTCTCGGGGCCGGCGGACCGACCTCCGCGAACAGGGTCGGAAGCGTGGGTGGCACGCCCACCCCCGACCCGGCCACTCGGACGCCGGTTCGCCGACCGCGATCTGCATGAACGGACCGCCGTCACAGTGGTGCGCGAACGGCTCCGTGTCAACCGCCCGATGACCTGCGCCGATGCGTGAATCCGCAGGTCAGACGCGCGCGTCACGAGACCAATTCCGGGCAAAATTTCCAGGCTTCATCGGCGTGTCGCGCGCGACGCGCCGATGGTGCGGCTCGGACGGCTCAGGTCGGGTCCGCCAGGCGCAGCGCCATCTGGGCGTACTCCGCCGCCAGCGCGTCGAGGTCGAGCTCGCCGCCGGGGGTCCACCAGCGGGCCACACCGCTGCACATCTCGAGCAGCGCGCGGCGTACGACGGCCGGGCGGCCGATCCGGAACTCGCCGGTCGCCACCCCGTCGTCGAGTGCCCGCTGCCAGATCCGCTCGTAGCGGTCGCGCAGCGCCACGATCTCGGCACGCGCCGCGGAGGCCAGCGCCCGCACCTCGTCGTCGACGACGCGGGTCCGCGCGGGGGCAGCAGCATGGGTGCGGACGTGCAGCTCCACCAGGGCGACCAGCCGCTCGCGCGGCGACGGGTGCGCGGCGACCGCTCGCTCCCCCGCCGCCAGCAGGTCCTCGAGGCTCGCCCGCATGATCGCCACGAGGAGGTCCTCCTTGGTGCCCATGTAGTGGTAGAGCGACGCCGACGAGAGTCCGGCGGCGTCCGCGAGCTGCCGGATGCCGGTGCCGTGGTAGCCGCGCTCGGCGAAGAGAGTGAGCGCGACCGACCGCAGCCGCTCCTCGGTGGAACCGGTGCCTGCTGCGGGCTCGGCTGGGGACTCGGTCGTGGGCCGTGCGGGCACTTGACCCCCTCTCGTACGAAGTCCTACCGTGCCGATGATGCCCTATCGATCGATCGATCGGTAGGGACGGGTGACCGACCTGACGATCGAAGGAGGCGGCCGTGGAGGTCGAGTACGTGCGCGACGGGGGCCTCGCGCTGATCCATCTCAACCGCCCCGACCGGCTCAACGCCGTCGTGCCCGCCCTCACCGAGGACCTCGCGGCGGCGCTCGCCCGCGCCGCGCGCGAGGACGCCCGGGCCGTGGTGCTGGCCGGGCGCGGTCGGGCGTTCTGCGCCGGCCACGACCTCAAGGAGCCGGAGCCGGTCGAGACGCCGGTGCAGACCCGCGCCCGGCTGGAGGAGATCCAGGACGTCACCCGGCTGGTCCGCCGCTTCCCCGGGCCGGTCGTCGCCGCCGTGCACGGCTACGCCCTCGGCGCCGGTTGCGAGTTCGCGCTCGCCTGCGACGTGGTGGTGGCGACCGAGGACGCGCAGTTCGGCTTCCCCGAGGTGGGCGTCGGGCTGAGCGTCACCGGGGGGATCTCCAAGCTGCTGCCCGTCCTCGTCGGCTGGGCGAAGGCCAAGGAGCTGCTGCTGCTCGGCGACCGGATCACCGGCGCCGAGGCGGGGCGGATCGGCATGGTGGCGCGGGTGGTGCCGCCAGGGGAGCACGAGACCGCCGCGGTCGAGCTCGCCCGTCGGCTGGCCGAGCGGCCGCCGCTCGCGCTGAGCCTCGCGAAGCAGGTGCTCGACCACGGCCTCGACGCCACCCTGGAGGACGCCATGCTGCGCGAGGTGGACCACGCCATCCTGACGTCGCTGTCGGGCGAGGGCGCCGCGCCCAAGGAGGCCTTCACCCGTGGCTGAGCCGACGCTCGTCTCCGCGCTCCTGGAGGCCGCCGAGCGGTGGCCGGAGCGCCCGGCCTGGACGTTCGCCGGCCCGGACCGGACCGAGACGCTGAGCTTCCTCGCGATCGAGGATCAGACCGCGGTCCGCGCCCATGCGCTGCGCGAGCGCGGCGTCGGACCTGGCGACCGGGTCGCGGTCATGCTCGACAACGTCATCGACTTCCCGATCGTCTGGCTGGCGCTCGCCCGGCTGGGTGCGGCGATCGTGCCGCTCAACGTGAAGTACCGCAGCGCCGACGCCCAGCACGTCCTCGACGACGCCGGCGCGCGGCTGACGGTCACGTCGCCGGCGTACGCCGACCTGCTCCGCGGCCTCTCCCCCGCGCCCGAGGTCGCGCTGGTCGACGAACTGGTGCCGACCACCGGCGAGCTCCCAGGGCTCGGGCCGGTCGACCCGGGCGCGACCGTCAACCTGCAGTACACCTCCGGCACCACCGGGCGGCCCAAGGGCTGCCTGCTCTCCCACCGCTACTGGACCACGCTGGGCGGGAGCATGATCGAGGAGTTCCCGCGCATCGGGTCCGACGACGTGCTGCTCACCGCGCAGCCGTTCTTCTACCTCGACCCGATGTGGAACCTCGTCACCGCGCTGATGGCCGGCGCCCACCTGATCGTGCTCGACGGCTTCCACCCGTCGACGTTCTGGCAGCAGGTCCGCCGCTACGAGGTGACGTACTTCTACTGCCTCGCCGCGATGCCGACGCTGCTGCTGAAGATGCCGGCCGACGAGCGCGACCGCGACCATCGGGTGCGCGCCGTGCAGTGCTCGGCGATCCCGCCCGCGCTGCACGCCGAGCTGGAGGAGCGCTGGGGCGTGCCGTGGTTCGAGGCCTTCGGCATGACCGAGACCGGCGCCGACATCCGGGTCACCCCCGAGGACCACGACGAGCTGGTCGGGTCAGGCTGCCTCGGCCGGCCCGCGGCGCACCGCGAGGTGCGCCTCGACGACGACGGCCAGCTGTGGCTGCGCGGCCCGGGGATGATGGACGGCTACCTCGGGCACCCCTCGCCGTTCGTCGACGGCTGGTTCCCGACCGGCGACCTCGCGCGCCTCGACGACGAGGGCCGCGTGTACCTGGTGGGTCGGCTCAAGGACATGATCCGCCGCAGCGGGGAGAACATCGCCGCCCGTGAGGTCGAGGAGGTGCTGCTCGCCCACCCCGCCGTCCGGCTGGTCGCGGTCGTCGGCGTGCCCGACGAGATCCGCGGCGAAGAGGTCAAGGCGTACGTCGTGGCGCCGGGTGTCTCCTCCGACGAGCTCGAGGCGTGGTGCGCGGACCGGCTGGCGGCGTTCAAGGTGCCCCGGCTGTGGGAGTTCCGCGACGATCTGCCGCTGACCGCCTCCCACCGCGTCGAGAAGAGCAGGCTGTGAAGGCGGACCTGCTCCTGACCAACGCCCGGGTGCGCACGCTCGAGGGTCCCGGGAACGGCGAGGTCGCCTCGGCCGTGGCGATCTGGCGCGACCGGATCGTCGCCCTCGAGGACATGCCCGCGCACCGCACGATCGACCTCGGCGGCGCCGTCGTGACGCCCGGCTTCCACGACGCGCACAACCACATGGCGTGGTACGGCCTGTCGCTGGACGAGGTGGACCTACGGGTGCCGACCCTGGACGCGCTGTACGACGCGATCGCGAGGCGGGCCGCCGCGGCGCCGGCGGGCGCCTGGATCGTCGGCGCGGGGTACGACGAGAACAAGCTCGGTGCCCATCCCGACCGTGACGCGCTCGACCGGGCGGCGCCGGGACGCAGGGTCTGGCTCAAGCACACGTCGGGCCACATGTGCCTGGTCAACGGCCCGCTGCTCGCCGATCTCGGGATCGCCGACGCTCCGGCGCACGTTGCGGGCGGGCTGGTCGTCGTGGACGCCGACGGTCGGCCGACCGGGCTGCTGCAGGAGCAGGCGCAGCAGCTGCTGAACCGGCTGGTCCTCCCCTACCCCGTCGCCACGCTCGTCGACGCGATCGAGCGCGCCGGCCGGGTCTACCTGTCGCAGGGCATCACCAGCGTCACCGAGGCGGGCGTCGGGGGCGGCTGGATCGGCAAGAGCCCGGTCGAGGTCGCGGCGTACCAGCGGGCCCGCGACGGGGGCCGGCTGCCGGTGCGGGTCGAGCTGATGGTCGCGGCCGACGTGCTGCACGACCTGCCCGCGCACGAGTCCGACGACATCACGCTCGGCCTCGACCTGGGGATCCGGACCGGGCTGGGCGACAACCGGCTGCGCATCGGGCCGGTGAAGATCTTCAGCGACGGGTCGCTGATCGGCCACACGTGCGCGCTGACCGAGGACTTCGCGGACAGCCCCGGCAACCACGGCTTCCTCCAGGACGACGCCGCGGCACTGCGCACCCGCATCGTCGAGGCGCACCGCTCGGGCTGGCGGGTCGCCGCGCACGCGATCGGCGACGCGGCCATCGACCTGGTGCTCGACGCCGTCGAGGAGGCGCAGCGGCGCTGGCCGCGGCCCGACGTACGACACCGGATCGAGCACTTCGGGGTCTCCCGGCCCGACCAGGTCGCCCGCGCGGCGGCGCTCGGCGTGGTGCCGGTGCCGCAGGGGCGGTTCGTCGGCGAGATCGGCGACGGGATGCTGCGCGCCCTCGGGCCCGCGCGCGCCGGCTGGGCCTACCGCTACCGCTCCCTGCTCGACGCCGGGATCACGGTCCCCGGCAGCTCCGACCGGCCGGTGGTCGACGGGGCCCCGCTGCTCGGGATGCACGACCTGGTCAACCGGCGCACCGACGGCGGGCTGCCGTGCGGGCCCGAGGAGGCGGTCAGCGGGCTCGAGGCGCTGACGGCGTACACGCTCGGCTCGGCGTACGCCTCGCACGCCGAGCGCGACCGCGGCACGATCGCCGCCGGAAAGTACGCCGACCTCGCCGTGCTGTCCGACGACCCCGCTATCGTCGACCCCACGACGATCCGCGACATCGAGGTGCTCTCGACCGTCCTGGCCGGAGAGGTGGTGTGGGAGCGGTGAGGCTGGTCGAAGCGGACGAGCTGTCCCCCGCCGAGCTCGCGGCGGTCGAGCGGATCTATCGAGACGCCTTTCCGGAGGAGCTGTTGGCGCCGTTCCCCGATCTCTTCGCCGACCGGATGCTGGTGCTGCTGGACGACGACGGCCCGGCCGGCCTGGCCCTGGTGCGCGATCTCGCCGGCACCACCTGGACGTTCCTTCGCTACTACGCCGTCGGCCGCCGCGGCCGCGGCACCGGCTCGGCCATGTGGGGTGAGCTCACCCGGCTGCTCACCGACGAGGGCCGCACCCGGCTGGTCTGGGACGTCGAGGACCCTGACGAGCGCGGGTTGTCGGAGGACGCCGTCACCGAGCACCGGCGCCGGATCGCCTTCTACGAGCGCCTCGGCGCGCGGCTCCTGCCGGTGCGCGAGTACCACCCGCCCCACGACGACGGGCACGAGCCCCAGATGCGCCTCATGGACACCGTGCTGGGAGCCGGCGACCGGGCCGAACTGCGCGAGCTGGTCGAGGGGGTGTACTGGCTCCGCTACGGCAGCGACCCGGACCATCCCCAGGTGCGCCGGACGTTGCTGGCCAGTGACCTGATTTGACCGAAGAACATGCGGCTATATGTTTGCATGGCCGCAAGATCTCCACCTACTCTCGGCAGTATGAGCATCGAGACCTCCATCGCTGCCCTCGTCGAGGACCAGACCGGCCAGCCGTACCCCTACCGGCGCGTCGAGCTGGTGGAGCCCGACTGGACCCGCTTCCCCGGCTGGCGCGACGTCACGGCCGCGGACTGGGAGTCGGTGCAGTGGCAGCGCGCGCACTGCATCAAGAACGTCAAGCAGCTGCGTGAGCTGATGGGCGACCTGCTCGAGGAGCGCTTCTACGCCGACCTCGAGCGCGATCAGGCCGAGCGCGCGACGATGTCGATGCTGGTGCCGCCGCAGATGATGAACACGATGGTGCCGTCGGCGGTGCCGCACGGCCCGGGCTCCCTGACCGAGGAGTTCTACGCCGACCCGGTGCGGCACTACATGATCCCGGTCCTCTCCGACCGTCGCACCGACTGGCCGTCCCACCCGCACGCCACCCGCGACTCGCTGCACGAGCACGACATGTGGGTGGCCGAGGGGCTCACCCACCGCTATCCGACCAAGGTGCTGGCCGAGCTGCTGCCCACCTGTCCGCAGTACTGCGGCCACTGCACCCGCATGGACCTGGTCGGCAACTCGACGCCGACCGTCGACAAGCTGAAGTTCGTCGGCAAGCCCCAGGATCGGCTCGGCTCGATGCTCGACTACCTGCGGCGGACGCCGCAGGTACGCGACGTCGTGGTGTCGGGCGGCGACGTGGCCAACATGCCGTGGCCGCGACTCGAGTCGTTCCTGACCTCGCTGCTGGAGGTCGAGAACATCCGCGACATCCGGCTCGCGACCAAGGCGCTGATCGGGCTCCCCCAGCACTGGCTGCAGGACGACGTCCGCTCCGGGGTCGAGCGGGTCGCGACGCTGGCCCGCTCCCGCGGGGTGTCACTGGCGATCCACACCCACGCCAACCACGCCAACTCCATCACGCCGCTGGTGGCGCGGGCCTCGGCGGCGATGCTGGAGGCCGGTGTGCGCGACGTGCGCAACCAGGGCGTGCTGCTCAACGGCGTCAACGCCGACCCGCACGCGCTGCTCGACCTGTGCTTCCGGCTGCTCGACGGTGCGCAGATCATGCCCTACTACTTCTACATGTGCGACATGATCCCGTTCTCGGAGCACTGGCGGGTCTCGGTCGGCGCCGCGCAGCGGCTGCAGCACCACATCATGGGCTACCTGCCCGGCTTCGCGACGCCGCGGATCGTGTGCGACGTGCCGTTCGTCGGGAAGCGCTGGGTGCACCAGCTCGCGTCGTACGACACCGAGCGGGGCATCTCGTACTGGACCAAGAACTACCGCACCTCGATCGAGGACGCCTCCTCGGACGCGCTGACCCGGACCTACGAGTACTACGACCCGATCCACACCCTGCCCGCCGACGGCCAGGCGTGGTGGGCCGAGCACGCCGACCTGTCCGAGACCGCGCTGAAGGCGGCCGAGGCCGCCGAGGCGTCGCGACGGACGGCGGCGCTCCAGGCCTGGTGAGCACCAGCCCGGTGGTTGAGGTGTGAGGCGCGCCAGCGCCGAGCCTCGAGACCACCACCGCCCGAAGACCACGTGGGGGGCGAGGCTGCTTCTCGGGTCGCGGGGTTTCGAGGCTCCTGCGCTCGTTCCTCGCTCCGGAGCACCTCAACCCCCGGTGGTTGAGGTGTGAGGCGCGCCAGCGCCGAGCCTCGAAACCACCACCGCCCGAAGACCACGTGGGGCGGGGGCTGCTTCTCGGGTCGCGGGGTTTCGAGGCTCCTGCGCTCGTTCCTCGCTCCGGAGCACCTCAACCCGCGACGCTCAGACGACAGAGCGGTTCTCGTAGGGCGTCGACAGCACGATCGTCGTGCGCGTCGACACGTTGGCCGCAGCCCGCACCCGGGCGAGCAGATCCTCGAGGTCGGTCGGGGCGGCGACGCGCACCTTGAGGATGTAGGACTCGTCGCCCGCGACCGACCAGCACGACTCGATCTCGCCGATCCCGCGCAACCGCTCCGGGGAGTCGTCGGGCTGGGAGGGATCGATCGGGCGGATCGAGATGAACGCCGTCAGCGGCAGCCCGAGCTGCTCGTGGTCGATGGTCGCGCCGTAGCCGAGGATCAGCCCGCGCTGCTCGAGCCGCTTGACGCGCTGGTGGACCGCCGAGGTGGAGAGTCCCGTCGACTTGCCCAGATCCGTGAAGGACATCCGGCCGTCACCGGCCAGGAGCTCGAGGATCTTGCGGTCCGTGGCTTCGAGTTCGGGCTGGCTCACGGCGGACAGACTAGACCCGATCGCGTGGGAGGATGCGGCTGTGACCGATTCCCAGGCCGGCCGACTGATGCTCCTCGACTCCGCTTCGATGTACTTCCGGGCCTTCTTCGGGGTCCCGGAGATCGCGGCGCCGGACGGCACCCCGGTCAACGCCGTGCGGGGCTTCCTGGACTTCATCTCCCGGCTGGTGACCGACTACCGGCCGAGCGACCTGGTCTGCTGCTGGGACAACGACTGGCGTCCGCAGTGGCGGGTCGACCTGCTGCCGTCGTACAAGGCGCACCGGGTGGTCGCCGAGCGCAGCGACGCCCCCGACGTCGAGGAGGTGCCCGACCCGCTGGAGGTGCAGGTGCCGATCATCCGCGATGTCCTGGAGGCCTTCGGGCTCTGCGTGCGGGGCGTCGACGGCTACGAGGCCGACGACGTGATCGGGTCGTTCGCCACGCAGGCGACGCAGCCGGTCGACGTCGTCACCGGCGACCGGGACCTGTTCCAGCTGGTCGACGACGTGCGCGACGTGCGGGTGCTCTACATCGCTCGCGGCGTCGGCAGGCACGAGCGGGTCACCAACGACTGGGTGCGCGAGAAGTACGGCATCGACGCGGCACAGTACGCCGACTTCGCCACGCTGCGCGGCGATGCCTCCGACGGGCTCCCGGGCGTCGCCGGCGTGGGCGAGAAGACCGCGGCGACCCTGCTCGGCCGGTTCGGCGACATGGACGGGATCGTCGCGGCCGCGCTTGACCCCGACTCCGACCTGGGGCCGGGCCCGCGCGGCAAGATCAAGGCCGCGGCCGGCTACCTCGAGGTGGCACCCCGGGTCGTGGCCGTCGCTCGCGAGCTCGACCTCGACTCCCCCGACACCCGGCTGCCGCGCGAGCCGCGCGACCTGGCGCGGGTCGCCGAGCTCGGCACGACGTGGGGCATCGAGTCGCCCGTGCAGCGGCTGACCGAGGCGCTCTGCGGCTGACCCGTCGACGCCGTACGGTGGTGGGCATGAGCCGGATCGCGATCGTCGGGGGCCACGGCCAGGTGGCCCGCCATCTCATCCACGACCTCCGGCGCTCCGACCACGACGTGGTGGCGCTGGTCCGGCGGGAGTCCTACCGGGCCGAGCTCGAGCAGCGGGGCGCGCAGGTGCGGCTGCTCGACATCGAGGAGCAGGGTGCCGCTGACTTCGCCGCGGCGTTCGCGGGGTGTGCGGTGGTGGTGTTCGCCGCGGGCGGTGGGCCGGACGGCAACAAGGAGCGGAAGCGGACCGTCGACCTGGAGGGCTCGCTGAAGTCGATCGAGGGCGCCCGCTCGGCCGGGATCCGGCGCTTCGTCCAGGTCTCCGCCATCGGCGTCGACGACCCGCTGCCCGACGACACCGGCGAGGTGTGGCGGGCGTACGTCGAGGCCAAGCGCGACGCCGACGCGGCCCTGCGGTCCAGCGATCTCGACTGGACGATCATCCGTCCCGGCCGCCTCACCGACGACCCGGCGACCGGGTTGGTCACCCTCGGCTCCTCCGTGCTGCGGGGCGATGTGACCCGTGCCGACGTCGCCGCGGTGCTCGCCGCCGTCGTGGATGCTCCGCGCACCGTCGGCCGGCAGTGGGACCTGGTGGGCGGGGACACCCCGGTGGCCGAGGCGGTCGCGACCGCGGGCTGAAGCTCGATCCACGCTGAGGCCGCGGCGGCGGTCCACGTCAAAAACTGGGGACGTGTCTTGTCGCCGTACCCGTGGGGGCCCTACGGTCCGAGAAGTGCGGTGCCGGGGTCGCGACGTCACGGGCCCCGGGCTCCGTGCGGCGCAATCTCGGTCTCATGGAAGGCGGACCAGCATGTCCCCACGCGCGCCCCACTCTCGTCAGCTCCGACTCGCCGTGGCCGGCTCGGCTGCGGCCCTCGCGATCACCGGCCTGGTCGCGACCGCGGCTCCGGCCAGCGGAGGTCCGCCCGGCGACGGCTTCACGATCGCCTATACCCAGCCGACCCTGACCGGCCGGTCCAGCGGCGACAAGGCGCCGTCGAGCTCCATGGCCGAGACCTCGCCGTCCCTGCTCAAGCTCGATTCGGCCAAGCGCGTCCCCGTCGTCATCAAGTACGACTACGACGCGATCGCGAGCTACACCGGCACCGTGCCCGGGCTTGCGGCGACCAGCCCGAGCGTGACCGGCCGTCCGGTGACCGCCGGGACCAGCGCGCTCCGCGACTACCGCGCGTACGTGAACCGCCAGGAGCAGGCGATCAGTCGCCGGGTCGAGGCGGCCGTCCCGGCCACCAGCATCGACCAGAGCTACCAGGTCGCGTACGGCGGTGTCTCGGCCGTCGTGCCCGGCAACCAGATCCGCACGCTGCTCGCCGTGCCCGGCGTCGTGGCGGTCCAGCGGGACGCGCTGCGGCAGCCGCTGACGGACTCGAGCACCAGGTTCATCAACGCCACGGCGGCCTACGAGGAGCTGCGCACGACGAGGAGCGCCGGCAAGGGGATCATCCTCGCCAACATCGACACCGGTCTGTGGCCCGAGCACCCCTCCTTCGCCGACCACGGCAACCTGTCCGCTCCCCCGGGCCCGGCCCGGGCCTGCGCGTTCGGCGACAACCCGCTGACGCCGGCCGACGACCCGTTCGTCTGCAACAACAAGCTGATCGGCGGCCAGCCCTTCCTCGACACCTACGCCGCCCTCAACGACGACCTGGTCTACCCCGGTACCGCGCGCGACTCCGAGGGCCACGGCTCGCACACGTCGTCGACCTCCGCGGGCGACATCGTCACGAACGTCAAGACGCTCGGACCGACGCTCTCCCGGATCAACGGCGTCGCCCCCGGCGCCTGGGTCGTGGAGTACAAGGCCCTCGGCCCCCAGGGCGGCTACGCCTCCGACCTGACCGCCGCGGTCCAGCAGGCGATCGTCGACGGCGCCGACGTCATCAACTACTCCATCAGCGGTGGGAGCAGCCCGCTCACCGACTCGACCGAGCTCGCCTTCCTCGACGCCTACAACGCCGGCGTCTTCGTCGCGGCCTCGGCGGGCAACAGCGGTCCGGGAGCATCCACCTCGGACCACCTGAGCCCGTGGGTCACCACCGTGGCCGCCTCCACCCAGACGCGGTCGTTCACCTCCACGCTGACCCTGACCGCCGGTGACGGCGCGACGTACTCGGTCAAGGGTGCGTCGATCACCGCGGGCGCCGGTCCGGCCCCGGTGACGCCCGCATCGGCAGCGCCGTACGGCGACCCGCTGTGCCAGACCCCGGCGCCCGCCGGGACCTTCACCGGGCAGATCGTGGTCTGCCAGCGCGGCGTCAACGGCCGGGTCGAGAAGGGCTACAACGTGCTGCAGGGCGGCGCGGTCGGGATGATCCTCTACAACCCGACCCTGGCCGACGTGGAGACCGACAACCACTGGCTGCCGTCGGTGCACGTGGCCGACGGCACCGACCTGACGGCGTTCCTCGCCGCCCACTCCGGCGTCACCGCCAGCTTCACGGCGGGCCGGGCCGACACCGGCAAGGGCGACGTGATGGCGGCGTTCTCTTCACGCGGCCCGGGCGGCTCCTTCATCAAGCCCGACATCACCGCGCCCGGGGTCCAGATCCTTGCGGCGATGACGCCCACCCCGACCGAGGTCGTCAACGGACCGCCCGGCGAGTACTACCAGGTGATCGCGGGGACATCGATGTCGGCTCCGCACATCGCGGGAGCGGCGATCCTGCTCAAGGCGCTCCACCCGAGCTGGACGCCGGGCCAGATCAAGTCGGCCATGATGACGCAGTCGCTCACGAAGGTCGTCAAGGAGGACGAGACGACTCCGGCCGACGCGTTCGACATGGGCGCCGGCCGGATCGACGTCGGGCGCGCGGCCGACGCGCCGATGACGATCTCGGACACGACCGACGACATGTTGGCCTACACCGCGGACCCGGTGCACGCGATCGACCTGAACATCCCGTCGATCAACGCACCCACGATGCCCGGCTACATCGACACGGTCCGGACCGTGCAGAACGTGACCGGCAAGACGCTGCACGTGAAGGCGTACGCGTCGCTGCCCGACGACACGGAGATCAGCTTCTCGCCGCGGTCGTTCACGCTCAAGCCCGGCCGGTCGACGTCGGTCGAGATGCGGCTCACCTCGGACGCCCCGATCGGCGACCAGCAGTTCGGCACGGTGTACTTCGACACCAACCGCGGCGACCTGCACCTGCCGGTGGCGTTCATCCGCCAGCAGGGCACCGTGACGGCGACCCAGTCCTGCGACCCGGCCAGCGTGCGGGTCAAGGCGACGACGACCTGCACGATCTCGGCGACCAACACCGACTTCGACGCACAGGCGGTGTCGTTCAGCACCACGACCAACGACCGGCTCCAGCTCACCGGCACCACGGCGGGCCGCCTGCGGGGCGGCAAGGTCAGCGGTCTCACCACCCTGGCCGGCGCCAGCCTGGGGGTGCCGTCGGTGGCTCCGGCCAGCGACTCCCCCGCCGGCGGGTTCCTGGACCTGGCCGGGTTCGGGATCGCCCCGATCTCGGTCGGGGACGAGGACGTCCTCAACTTCACGACGCCGTCGTTCATGTTCAACGGCAAGGCGGCAAGCAGCATCGGCATCGACACCAACGGCTATCTCGTCGTCGGCGGCGCCACCTCGGAGGACAACGAGTGCTGCACGCTGCCGTCCGGCGCGTCCTCGGCGCGGCCGAACAACGTGCTCGCGCCCTTCTGGACCGACCTGAACGGCACCGGCGCGCCCGGGGTCAGGGTGGGCACCCTCACCGACGGCGTGAGCCAATGGATCGTCGTCCAGTGGGATGTCAACGTGTTCGGGACGACCGACACCCGGCACTTCCAGGTCTGGATCGGCACCCAGCCGACCCAGGACATCACCTACGAGTACAGCGCCCCGCAGACCGACCCGGGCGGACAGCCCTTCCTGGTCGGCGCGGAGAACGAGGCCGGGGAGGGTGACATGTCCGCGACGCTGCCGACCGGGACGCTGCGCGTGACCTCGACCGACCCGACGCCCGGTGACACGTTCACCTACACGGTGACCGCGAAGGGGGTGAAGAAGGGCAGCGGGGTCGTGCACACCGAGCTGACGGCGCCGAAGGTGCCCGGTGTGACCACGCTGGACAGCGATGTGAGCGTCACGCGCTGAGCTCCGTCCGACACCGTCCCGGTCCGCGCCGGGGCGGTGTCGGCCGCCCGGAACCGCCCGGTCACTCCTCGTCGTCGGCCAGGCTGGAGTAGGCCACCACGCCGCGGCGCAGGCGGCGCACGACCTCGCGTGCGGTCTCCCGCAGCGGCCCCGGGCCGGCGGCGTCCGCGACCTGTCCGGCCAGGTCGATCAGCTGCTTCATCCACCGCACGAAGTCACCGGCGGCGAGATCGCTGGCCACCAGCACGTCGTCGAGCTCGTCGCCCTCCGCCCACCGGTAGGCGACCCAGGCGAAGCCCAGGTCGGGCGCGCGCAGGAAGTCGAGCCGGTGGTCGCGCTCGAGCGCGTCGAGGCTGCCCCAGAGCCTGACCATCTCGCCGATCGCCTCACGGATCGCACCGCCGGGCAGGCGAGGGGCGCTCGCGTCGTCGGGGCGGCGCGCCTCGAAGACCAGCACGGACAGCGCCGCGGCGAGGCCCGACGGCGCGAGGTCGTCCCACAGCCCGAGGCGGATCGACTCGGCGGCGACCAGATCCATCTCGGAGTACAGCCGCATCAGGTGCCGGCCCCGATCGGTGATGGCGTCGCCCTCGAGGTAGTCCAGAGCCGTCAGCACGTCGCAGACGCGGTCGAACTGCCGCGCGACCGTGTTGGTGCGCTGCTCCACCCGCCGGCGCAGGGTCTGGGCGTCCTTGTCGAGCTTGAAGTAGCGCTCGGCCCAGCGGGCGTGGTCCTCCCGGTCCGGGCAGTCGTGGCACGGATGCCCACGGAGCTCCGCGCGGAGCCGGGCGATCTCCTCGTCGGCGTGGGTCCGCGTCGGGTCGGTACGCCGGGCACCCTGCTTGGCCAGCCGGGGCGGCGCCAGGTCGTGGGTCTTCGACCGCAGCGCGGAGGCCAGGTCGCGCCGCATCTGCGGGTTGCGGCCGTTGAAGTTCTTCGGGATCCGGACCTTCGCCTGCGCCGCCACCGGGGCCGGGAAGTCGATCATGGCCAGCCGCCGGGCCTGCCGATCCGACGTCACGACGTAGGGCCGCGGCCCCTCGGGCGACCAGCCAGGGTCGACCACGACCGCCCAGCCGGCGAACTTGCCGGTCGGCACCATGATCACGTCGCCGGGCTTCAGCTCGCGCAGCGAGGCCATCGCCTCGTCGCGCAGGTCCGCCTTGCGCGCCCGGCTGGCGCCCTTCTCGACCTCGCCGATCCGGCGGCGCAGCGCGGCGTACTCCATGAAGTCGCCGCGGTCGCAGGTCGCGGCCTCCCGGTAGCCGTCGAGCGCCTCTTCGGCCTTGTGCAGCTGCCGGGCCAGCCCGACGACCGCCTTGTCGGCCTGGAACTGGGCGAACGACTGCTCGAGCAGCTCCCGCGAGCGGGCCCGGCCGAACTGGTGCACGAGGTTGACCGCCATGTTGTACGACGGGCGGAAGGACGACCGGAGCGGATAGGTGCGCGTCGAGGCCAGGCCGGCGAGCTCGCGCGGGTTCATGCCGGGCTGCCAGAGCACGACTCCGTGGCCCTCCACGTCGAGCCCGCGCCGGCCCGCCCGACCGGTGAGCTGGGTGTACTCCCCCGGCGTGATGGCGGCGTGGGTCTCGCCGTTCCACTTGTCGAGCTTCTCGATCACGACCGTGCGGGCGGGCATGTTGATGCCGAGCGCCAGGGTCTCGGTCGCGAAGACGACCTTGCAGAGCCCGCGCAGGTAGAGCTCCTCGACGCACTCCTTGAAGGTGGGCAGCATGCCGGCGTGGTGGGCGGCCACGCCGCGGGTCAGGCCGTCGAGGAAGTCGTGGTAGCCCAGCACGTGCAGGTCGTCGGGCGGGAGGTGTCGGCAGGCGGCCTCGACGTAGGCGTAGATCTCGTCGCGCTCCTCCGGGGTGGTGAGCCGCACCCCGGCGTTCAGGCACTGCGTGACCGCGGCGTCGCAGCCGACCCGGCTGAAGATGAACACGATCGCCGGCAGCAGGCCCTCGCGGTCGAGCCGGTCGATGACGTCGACCCGGCTGGGGATCCACACCCGGCGGCCGTTGCCGACGGTCCTGGCGGCCGCGTGCTTGCTGGTCGCCTTCCGGTTGCGGTCGCGCGGCGAGCGCCGGTCGCGCATGCGGGTGCTCGCCCAGTCGTCGCGCGCCACCTTGAGCAGCTCGTCGTTGACCGGGGCGCCCTCCTTCACGAAGCCCGCGGCCGCGTCGACGTCGGACGACGCGAACAGGTCCAGCAGCCGCTTCCCCACCATGACGTGCTGGTAGAGCGGCACGGGACGCCGCTCCTCGACGATCACGCTGGTGTCGCCGCGGACGGTCTCCAGCCACTCGCCGAACTCCTCGGCGTTCGACACCGTCGCCGAGAGCGACACGAGCGCGACCGACTCCGGCAGGTGGATGATCACCTCCTCCCAGACGGCACCGCGGGCCCGGTCGGCGAGGTAGTGCACCTCGTCCATCACCACGAACCCGAGACCCAGCAGCGTGCGGCTGCCGGCGTACAGCATGTTGCGCAGCACCTCGGTGGTCATCACGACGATCGGTGCCTCGCCGTTGACGACGTTGTCACCGGTGAGCAGGCCGACCTGGTCGGCGCCGTACCGCGCCACGAGGTCGTTGTACTTCTGGTTCGACAGCGCCTTGATCGGCGTCGTGTAGAAGCACTTGCGGCCGGTCTGGAGGGCGAGGTGGACGGCGAACTCCCCCACGATCGTCTTGCCGGAGCCGGTCGGGGCCGCGACGAGCACGCCGCGACCCTCCTCGATCGCCTCGCACCCCCGGCGCTGGAAGTCGTCGAGCGGGAAGTCATAGAGCGCGACGAAGTCCTTGAGCACCGGGTGCTGCCGGTGCTTGCGATAGTCGGCGTACCGCTCGGCCGGCGAGAGCTGCTGGTCGTCCGCGGTGCTCATAGGCCCCACACTAGTGGGGCCGCAACGCTCCACCTCTCCGTCAACCGTGGTGCTGAGCCTCCCGACCGTCGGCCAGCGCGTCGGCCAGCTGCTCGATCATCCATTCGATCTCGGACCGGGTGATCACCAGGGGCGGCGCGAGCCGTACCGTCTGCCCGTGGGTGTCCTTCGTGAGCAGCCCACGGCCGAGGAGACGTTCGCAGAGCTGGCGGCCGCTCATCAGGTCCGGCTCCACGTCGACACCCGCCCACAGACCCCGGCTCCGGACGGCCGTCAATCCCTGTCCGACGAGCTCGTGCAGGCCGGCCGCGAGCGCCTCTCCGAGCGCCCGGGCACGTTCCTGGTACTCGCCCGTGTCGAGCAGTGCGACAACCGCCTGGCCGACCGCGGCCGCCAGGGGGTTGCCGCCGAATGTCGAGCCGTGGCTGCCCGGCCGGATCACCCGCATGACGTCGCGAGTGGCCAGCACGGCGGAGACGGGAAGGAGACCGCCGCCCAGGGCCTTGCCGAGGATCAGGACGTCGGGGCGCACCGACTCGTGATCGACGGCGAACGTCGTTCCGGTCCGGCCCAGACCGCTCTGGATCTCGTCGGCCACGAACAGCACGTCCTGCTGCCGGGTGAGTGCCCGGACCGCGCTCAGGTAGCCGTCGGGCGGGACGATGACGCCGGCCTCGCCCTGGATCGGCTCGAGCAGCACGGCCGCGGTCTCGTCGTCGACCGCCGCCGACAACGCGTCCGCGTCGCCGAACGGGACGGTCACGAAGCCCGGCGTGAAGGGGCCGAATCCGCTCCGTGCCTCGTGGTCGCTCGAGAAGCCGACGATCGTCGTCGTGCGGCCGTGGAAGCTGTCGGCGGCAACCACGATCTTCGCCCGGCCCGGCTCGATGCCCTTGGCCTCGTATCCCCATCGGCGGACCAGCTTGATCGCGGTCTCGACGGCCTCGGCGCCGGTGTTCATCGGGAGCACCGTCTCCAGGCCGGCCAGCTCCGCCAGGTCGCGGCAGAAGGGCCCGAGCCGGTCGTGGTGGAAGGCCCGGCTGGTCAGCGTGACCCGGTGGAGCTGCTGCTCGGCGGCGGCGATGAGGCGCGGATGCCGGTGCCCGAAGTTGAGCGCGGAGTATCCGGCCAGGCAGTCGAGGTAGCGCCTGCCCTCGATGTCGCGCACCCAGGCACCGTCTGCGTCGGTGACCACCACCGGCAGCGGCGCGTAGTTGCGTGCCACCACGGCCTCCGCGAGCCGGATCTGGGCCTGTGTCTCGACCGGTGTGGGCAGGTCTGCGTCTCGGACCGTCACCGACCCCACCTCCTCAGTACACATCGGCGATCCGCTGCACCACGTCGGCGGCCTCGAGCCCGTCGACCTGAGCGATCTCGTGCCGCTTCACCGCGAGGAACGTGTCCAGCAACGGAGCCGGGAGCCACGAACACAGCTCCTCGTCCGCGACGAGGGCACCGAGCGCCTCGGGAAGACTCGTCGGAAGCGGCGCCACCTCGGCCGGGCCGGTTGCGGTGACGTCCTCGGGCCAGACGGTCGGACTGGGACAGCTCGGATCGGTCATCCCCGCCAGCCCGGCTCGGAGCAGCAGGCCGAGCGCGAGCCAGGGGTTGGCCGTGGCGTCGCACGCGCGGTACTCGAGGTTCAGCTGCCGGGCTGCTTCGTCCTCGTCCGCCGAGGTGGTCGGGCAGATCCGCAGCAGCGCCTCCCGGTTGCGCTCCGCGAGGAAGGCGCCGGCGCTGCTCCAGCGACGGGGCGTGAGCCTCAGGAAGGACGCGGGGCTGGGTGCCGTCCACGCGCTCAGTGCACGTGCGTGCCGCAGCACTCCGGCGGCGAATCTCGTGCCCGACTCGGACAAGCGCCCGGGCCGCGTCGGGTCGAAGAGGGTCGGCTGCCCGTCGGCGGAGCGGAAGCTGAGATGGACGTGCACGCCCGTGCCGGTGCCGTCGGGGCGCTGCAACGGGGCGAAGGACGCCCGCAGCCCGCGCCGGGCCGCCAGGTCGCGCACCAGCTCGCGCAGGAGGACGGCCCGGTCGGCTGCCACCAGGGCTCCCGTCGGCGCGAGGGTGATCTCGAACTGCGACTCGCCGTACTCGGGCAGCCAGGTCTCCGGCTCGAAGCCGCAGTTCGCCAACAGGTCGAGGAGCTCGCCGCCGAAGCGGGCCGCATCGCGATGGCGACGCAGGGAGAAGGGCGGCGAGCCGTCCAGCCCGAGGAGCACGAACTCGTGCTCGAAGCTGGCGACCACCCGGAGGCCGAGCGTCTGCTCGAAGTCGGCGAGCACCTGTCTCAGGAATCCGCGAGGACAACCTGTCCACGGCGCCCCGTCGGTCAGCGTCTGGTCGGCGAGGAAGAGTCGCAGGGCCGGCGCGTCGGTCTCCGGGTCGGTGGGCACCACGACGGACGTCGCCTCGTCGGGGATCAGCCGGAGATCGCCGGCGGAGCCGAAGGCGTTGTCCGGGGCGATGTCACCGAACGCGGTCAGCGCCAGGTTGGCCGGGACCCAGCCGACGCCGGAGCGCAGCACCGAGTCGAGGCGGGATCCGGGTGCACCTCGCCCACGCACCTGCGCGCCGAGGTCGCAGGTGGCGACGAAGAGGTCGGGAGATGTCATCAGTGTCCTTCTCGATCGGGACCGTGCCCAGGGGTTGTCGTGCCCAGGGGTTGTCGTGCTCAGGGGTTGTCGTGCTCAGGGGTTCGTGCTCAGGGGTTCGGGGCGTACCGGCTCCGGATCCGCACCTCGACCGCCCGCAGGAGCATCACGGGCACCACCGCGATCACCATCACGAGGAGGACGATCCCGGTGATCCGCTCGACCTCGGCCAGCCGCATCAGCCGGAGGATCTCGCCTCCGATGCCGCCGGTGCCGGTCAGCAGCTCGGCCAGGATCAGACCGATGAAGGTGAAGGCGAGACACAGCCGCAGGGCCGTGACCACGTAGGGCAGCAGCGCGGGAAGCACGATCAGCCGCGTCGCCTGGACGGGGCGCAGTCGGTAGGCAGAGATGACCTTGCGATAGCGGGGGTTCAGGCCCTCGGTGGCCTCCATCATGACGATCGCGGCGATGAACACGCCGTGGAAGACGGCGAAGCTCAGCTTCGCCGAGTCCCCCAGCCCGAGCGCGAGGATGAACACCGGGAAGAACACGATCTTGGGGGTCGCGTTCACCAGGTGCAGGACCGGGCCGAGCACTCTGCGGGCCAGCGACGAGCCACCCGCGAGCGCGCCGGCGAGGATCCCGATGACGGCAGCAAGCAGGAACGACAGCCCCAACAGCCGCAGCGTCGAGAGGACGCTCGATCGGAACCGGGGGTTGCCGAGGGCATCGACCATCCCTTCGACGGCGTCGGTCGAGGTCGGCACCGACGGGCTCGCCACCATCATGCTGATCGCCTGCCACAGGACCAGCACCACGATGGGCGCGGCCAGGTAGGTCGCGGCGCCACGCACCAGGGAGCTCATGCGCGAACCTCCATGTGCCCGGGGGCGAGTACCCGCCGTTGGACCATCGCGATGCCGACGTACATCGAGCCGATCAGCGCCAGCACGAGCAGGATCGCGCCGTACATCCGGGTCAGGTCGAAGCTCTCGTACGCCGAGTGGATCGCGTGGCCGAGGCCCCGCGGGGACAGGATGAGCTCAGCGGCGATCACGCCGATGGCGCTGTAGGCGGAGCTCAGTCGCAGCCCGGTCAGCAGCGCGGGGGCCATGCCCGGCAGGGTCAGACGCGTCAGGCGCGAGAGGCCGCGCACCTCGTAGACCCGCGCCAGCTTGTCCAGGTACGCAGGCAGTGAGTCGAGCCCCGCCAGCACCTGGGTCAGCATGGGGACGACCCCGAGGAGCACCCCCGTCAGGACCAGGGAGACGACGCCCTGCCCGAGCACGGCGATGAACACGGGGTAGAGCGCGAAGACCGGGATGGCGGGCAGGACCACGATGTAGGGCTCGCACGCCGACCTGATCATCCGGCTCCGCGAGAGCGCAAGGGCGCAGCAGGTCCCGATGAGCACGGAGAAGCAGGTCGCGACCAGGATCGCCGTCGCCGACGGCAGGATGACCGTTCGCCATCCCTCGCCCCGACCGACGATCTCCCACGCTCCCCGGACCATCTGGGTCGGCGGCACGACGATCTGCGGGTCGATCAGGCCGACCCGGCAGCCGACCTCCAAGGCGGCGACGGCGGCGACGAGCAACACCGGCAGCGACAGTCGGTCGCGTCTAGTACGCAAGGGACGCCCACACCTTCGCGACGACCTGAGCGACCCGGGGGTCGCCCAACTGGTCCGCGGACCGATGGTCGGGCAGCGGTACCTCGAGATCCTGGACCACGGTCGCGGGTCGGCCGGAGAGCACCAGGACCCGATCGGCCAGCAGCACCGCCTCCTGGATGCTGTGGGTGATGAGCACGGCGGTACGTCCCTGCTCCCGACAGATGCGCTGCACCTCGAGCCCCAGCCGGAGGCGCAGCTGCTCGTCGAGGGCTCCGAACGGCTCGTCGAGCAGCAGCACCGACGGGTCGGTGGCCAGCACCCGGGCGAGCGACACCCGCTGACGCATCCCGCCCGAGAGGGCGGCCGGGTGCATGGTGCGGTGCTCCCAGAGGTCGACCATCCGCAGCGCCGCCTCGACCTTGGCGGCGATCTCGTGACGATCCCGGCGCGAGGCCTCGAGCGGAAAGGCGACGTTGCGGTAGACCGTGCGCCACGGGAGCGTGGTGTCCTCCTGGAACATCACGCCGACCGAACGGATCGGCCGGTCGACCCGCCGACCTCCGACGACGACCTCGCCCCGGTCGGCACCGCGGATGCCGGCCATGATCTCGAGCAGCGAGCTCTTCCCGCATCCGCTGGGGCCCACGAGCGCGACGAACGACCCGGGGGCGAGCTCGAAGCTGATGCCATCGACTGCCGGCACCCCGCCGTAGGCCTTGGACACCGCGCGCACGGAGACGGCGGCGCGGTCGATCGCCCCGCTCACCTGGGTCACCGCAGCCGCGCGGGCAGTTCGAAGCCCACGTCCTGCATGAAGTCGGCGGCGAACAGCGTGGCGGTGGTCGTCTGCTTCACCCCGGCGCGGTCGAGGCTGTCCTCGACCGCGAGCCATCCGTTGTCGTCCAGGCCACCGGTGCCGAACGCCCCCGCCGCCACGGCGACCTCGAGGACCTCGACGGCGACGTCGGGATCGATCTCGGCCGCCTCGGCCCAGAGCTTGCCGGCCTCGGCCGGGTCCTGCTCGATGTACTCCACGGCGGCGGCATATCCCTGGAGCAGATCCTTGATGACGTCCCGGTTCTCGTCGAGGATCGCCGGCGTCGTCACGAGCAGCTCCCAGCTGTAGTCCGGCACGATCTCGCTGGCGGTGCCGAGCATCGCTCCGAAGCGCTGCTCGCTGCCCACGTAGAGCGTCGCCGGGATGAAGGCGAGGTCGAGGTCGCCACTGGACAGCAGCGTCACCGCCTCGCCCGACCCGCCGGAGGACACCATCTCCACCTGTTCGCCCTCGGCGAGTCCGAACTCGTCCATCGCGAGGTAGGCCAACGATTCGGTCACCGACTTCGGGTTCGTGTAGCCCCACCGGAGCCCGTCGCTCCCTCGCACGTCGTCGAGGGTCTTCAGGCCGGACTTCTGCGAGGCGACCAGATACGTGCCGGCCAGGTTGCGTGAGGGCGCTGCGACCGCGGTGACCTCGATTCCGCTCTGCGCCGCCTCCGCCGCGGCCAGGGTGCCGACGCTGGCCAGCGGCACCTCGGCCGCCAGGGCGTTGCGGATGTCGCTGCTGCCGCCGGCGCTGCCGATGATCTCGTCGACCTCGACTCCGTGCTCGGCGAACGTTCCCTTCGCGGTGCCCACGATCCAGGGAACGCTCGACTCGAGCACGGGGTAGGCGCCGACGACGACCGACACGTGCCGTACGCCGTCGTCGTCGGTCTTGACCGTGGAGCCCCCGGAGCCGCAGGCGGTCAGCCCCATCGCCACGGCGACGGCGAGCGACGGGACGGCGATGCGTCGGGTGCGGCAACGGCGGGACCTGCTGGACTGCATCATGCTTGCTCCTCAGGGATGGGTGCCGCCGCGATCGGCAGCGGGAGGGGATAACGGACGACGAGGAACTCGGCGGACCCGACCGGGGCCACGGACCGGAGGTGCGTCTCACCGGTGCGCACCATCGCGCCGGCTCCGACTCCGAAGGTCGTCGAGTCGCAGGTGAACGAGCCCCCGGTCAGGAACCAGAACTCCGGCTGGTGCTCGGAGATCGGCTGCAGCGTCTGGGGGCTGGTGATCCGCACCATCTCGACGCTGGTGCGACGCTCGCCGAAGATGCCGAGGTAGCGGCGCTCGAGGCCGGCACCCGCAGGCACCCAGTCGAACGCCTGCGGACGCATCATCACGATGTCGCGGTAGCGGGGCGACGCGTACTCGACCTTGCGGCCCTGATGAGCCGCCCAGACCAGGTGGCTGGTCTCCATCGGGCGGCCGTGCACGTCGAGTCCGAAGTTCTCCGTCTCAGCGTCGAGCCGGGCGACGACCCGCGCCTGCTCGTCCCACGACAGGTAGTACTGGCCGCTGGCCCCCGGGAACTGGACGGCGAGGACGTCGGCGTCCTCGTCCTGGTGCTGCGGCCCGTAGGCGACGCTCTCCGGGAAGTAGGCGCAGTCGCCGGCTCGCAGCACGTGATCACCGAGTCGCACCGAGCCCGACACGATGTACCGGAACTGGTCGAAGTTGTGCTTGTGTCGTGGCTTGTCCCAGCCCTTCTCCAGGGTCGCGACGGAGATCCAGGTGTTCTCGCCCGGACGCACGGAGTCGAACGGGTACGAGAACACCTTCATCCCGGAGCCGAGGTACTCGTCGAGCTCGGCCTTCACCAAGAGGTCTGGTGCGACGAAGCCCTCCACGTGCTGCTGGTTCATTCCGTCTTCGCTCCTTCATGTGCGCCGTCGTCGAGCACGGCTTCGATGAGTACGGGAGCCTCCGCAGCACGGAGGCCGGGGATGAGGTCGTCCATGCTCGCGGCGAGCTCGGCAGTGGTGGACACGCGCTCGGCACGACATCCGAGTCCGCGCGCCATGCTGGAGATGTCCAGACCGAGATGCCGGGGCCACGGCGCCCGGCCGTGGGGCGCGGCGAGCTGGTCCATGATCGCGTAGCCCCCGTTCGCGAGGACGACGTACAGCACGCCGATGCCGTAGTGCTGCGCGCTCCACAGCGACTGGATCGCGTACATCGAGGAACCGTCGCCAACGACGGCGACCACGGGCCGGTCCGGTTGGGCGAGCCGCAGGCCGGCCGCGGCGGGCATCGCGAAACCGAGGCCGCCCATCGCCGCGCTGAAGAAGCCTCCGGGACGCCGGGCAGGCAGCGCCTCGAGCAACCGGTGTCGGTCCGAGGGACACTCCTCCACGACGACCGCGTCCTCCGGGAGGCGGCGGGCCAGTTCTCTGAGGACGCCGTCGGCGTCGAACCGGGTCGGGCCCGGCGGCCGCGGACGTCGCTGCGGTGGGCGACCGGGAGGCGTCGGTGCGGCTCGCACGGCCCGGACCCGATCGGCCAACGCCGTACACGCGGGGGCCAACGAGCCGAGCACGAGCTGCTCCGCCGTACTGACCGTCGCCTCCGTCGGATCGACGACCAAGGACAGCACCCGAGTGCCGGGCGAGAACAGTGGACCCTCGTCGAACAGGTACTGGCGCAGCGAGGGCGCGCCGACCACCACGACGACGTCGTGTGGATCCAGCGTCGCGCGCAGCTGTCGCCGGTGGGCCGGCAGGTGGCCCGCGAAGCGGGGGTCGTCCTGCCGGAAGCCGGCCCGCGCGCCGAAGGGCTCCTGCCACACCGCACACCCCAGGGCCTCGGCGAGGCGGCCGACCGCGTCCCAGGTCGCTGCCGAGTCGGCGTCCGCACCGACGACGATGACCGGTGACGCCGCGGCACCGAGCACGTCGACGTAGTCCTCCACCTCCGCCGCGCGGACGCCGGTGGCCACGGTGAGGCGTCGTGGACTCGCCAGCTCCCGGCCGTCCGGCCACGGCGCGCTCCAGTAGTCGGTCGGCACCACCAGGACTGCCGGCCCACGGTGCAGCATCGCCTCATTGGTGGCTCGGAGCAGAAGTGAGGGCACGTCCGCGGCAGACCCGGGTTGACCACACCAGACCGGATACTCCCCCGCCAGCCCGTTGAGTCGCCCGACGAGGAAGGGCTCGTTGACCAGGTGGCGCGAGTCCTGCTGACCGACGATCACGACGACCGGCGCCCGGTTCACCCGGGCCGTCGCGATCGCCCCGACCGCGTTGCCGAGGCCGGCGGTCGTGTGGAGCACGGCCAGGGCGGGCCGGCCGGTCCCTAGCGCATGGCCGGTCGCCATGCCCACCACCGAGCCCTCGTGCAGCCCGAGCATGAAGCGGACGTCGTCCGGGAGACCCGCGAGCAGGTCGATCTCGGTCGAGCCCGGGTTGGAGAACACCGTGGTCATCCCCAGCTCGCGGAGCAGGTCCAGGGCTGCGTCACGCACAGTCGTCTCGGGCATCCGGTGCAGCCTCCTCTCGTCGTTGACCGGGAGCCTGTCGACGCGTGGAACACTCGACAACGGCTTGTCGCATGTGGCGGAATATCTTCCCGTCGACAGCAACGACCACGAGGAGTGGACATGCCCCCGAGCGCGAGCAGCGCCCCGGACACCGCCATCATGCGGTGCCTGCGAGTCCTCGACTGCCTCGGTGCCACGCCGGGTCCGCACACGCCGACGACCATCGGCGCGACCACCGGGCTGCCGCCAGCCACGGTCCACCGGATCCTGGCGACCCTCGTGGAGTGGGGCGGCGTCGAGCGGATCGGTCGTGGCCGCTACCGCCTGGGTCTGCACATGTGGCGGCTGGGGGCGGCGGTGCCCTCGGCCCGGGTGCTGCGCGATCTGGCCCTGCCCTATCTCGAGGATCTCTACGAGGCGACGCACCTGGTCGTGCACATGGCCGTGCCCGACGGCGACGAGGTGCTCTACCTGGAGAAAATCACCGCGCGCAGGTCGGTCCGGGTGACCTCCGGAGTCGGTCGCCGCCTGCCGATGCACGCCACCGGGCCCGGCAAGGTGCTCCTCGCGTTCGGGGACCCGTCGCTCCTGGAACGGGTGGTCGAGAACGGCCTGCCCCGCCTCACGCCGGCCACGATCACCTCCGAGCGCGCGCTTCGAGCGGCCCTGGCCGACATCCGCCGGACCGGAGTGGCGATCTCGCGCGAGGAGGCCTCCGCCGGTACGGCGTCCGTGGCGGCTCCGGTCTTCGCCGAGGGCCGCGACGCCGTCGCCGCCCTCGCGGTGGTCGGCGCCGCCGACAGCATCGACACGGCCCGTCTGGCACAGCCGCTCAGAACCGTCGCTCACGCACTCTCGAGGGCGCTGCAGGCGCGCGCCCAGGTCGGCGGGCTTCCGCCCGCATCGTTCAACTGACCGGTATTCCGCAGGGCGCGAGGAGTGCTTCCACTCGCCGCGGTCGTGCTGCGATGGTCGGCTCCCTTCGGCCGCGGGGCCGTCCAGTCGATCCGGGAGGTTCGCGATGCCCATCCTCGAGACCAATGTCTGGCACGACACGATCTTCAGCGAGGGATGGCAGCGTTCCTCCGCCGTTCTCGACGTGGTCGAGCCGGCGACCGGGGAGGTGCTGGCCGGTGTGGGTGGGGCCAGTCCGGAGGACGTGGCCGCGGCCGCGCGACAGGCCGCCTCGGCGCAGCCCCGGTGGGCGGCACTCCCCCCGTCCGAGCGCGCCGCTGTGCTCCGTCGAGCCGCCGCGCTCTGGGAGGAGAACCTCGACGAGATCGCCACCTGGATCGTGCGAGAGAGCGGCTCGGTCCGCACCAAGGCGGAGCTGGAGCTCCGCGTCGCTGCGGCCGAGTGCCATGAGGCGGCCGGGCTGCCGACGGCTCCCCACGGCGAGGTGCTGACCTCCAACGAGCCGCGGTGGAGCTTCGCGCGCAGGCGCCCGGCCGGGGTCGTCGCCGTCATCGCCCCGTTCAACTTCCCGCTCGTGCTGTCGATCCGGTCCGTGGCCCCCGCGCTGGCCCTGGGCAACGCGGTGCTGCTCAAGCCCGACCCGCGCACGGCGGTCGGGGGTGGGGTCGCCCTGGCGCGCGTCTTCGAGCTGGCCGGCCTGCCCGCGGGACTGCTCCACGTCCTGCCCGGCGGGGTCGATGTCGGCGCGGCCGTCGTCGCGGCGCCCGAGGTCTCCGTCGTCTCGTTCACGGGTTCGACCGGGGCCGGGCGGGCGGTCGGCGAACTGGGCGGCCGCCTGCTCAAGCGCACCCACCTCGAGCTCGGCGGCAACAACGCACTCGTCGTGCTGGGGTCGGCCGATGTCGAGCCCGCGGCGGCCGCCGGTGCCTTCGGATCGTTCCTGCACCAGGGGCAGATCTGCATGACGACCGGCCGTCACCTCGTGCACGAGAGCCTCTACGACGACTATGTCGCCGCCCTCGCGGCGAAGGCAGACGCCCTCCCCGTGGGCGACCCCTACCGGTCGGACGTCGCCCTGGGCCCGTTGATCGACGAGGGTCAGCGGGCCCGGGTCGACCGGATCGTGACGGAGTCCGTGTCGGGCGGCGCGCACCTGGCGGCCGGCGGCACGTCGGAGCGTCTGTTCTATCGGCCGACCGTCATCGCGGACCGTCGGGGAGAGACCAGCGCGTTCGGCTCGGAGATCTTCGGCCCGGTAGCCCCGGTGACACCGTTCCGGACGCTCGACGACGTCGTGTCCTCCTGCCGGGCCGACGAGCACGGCCTCGCACTCGGGCTGCTGGGTGACGTCGGGGAGGCGATGGAGCTCGCCGACCGGATCCCCAGCGGGATCGTCCACATCAACGAGCAGACCGTCTCCGACGAGCCCCAGGCTCCCTTCGGCGGGGTCGGCGCGTCAGGAACGGGCAGCCGGTTCGGCGGCGCCGCCGCCAACATCGAGGCGTTCACGGAGACCCAGTGGCTCACCGTCCGTGGCCAGATCGCGCCCTACCCGTTCTGACCGGCTGCGGCCCGCGGGCTCGACCAGCCCGCGTCAGCAGATCACCGTGAGCGCGCCGGGCACACACTCGACGGTGAGCGGGAGCGCGCCGAAGCGCTCGCCGTCGGCGTACGACACGATGCCGGGTGCTGCCACCGTGACCGAGTGGACGCGGTGGTGCTCGTAGGCGGGGTGGGTGACGTGGGTGCCCTTGAAGAGCTTCGGGTATGTGCGGACCAGGCCGGTCTTGCTCATCGGCTTGATGACGACCACGTCGAGCAGCCCGTCGTCGAGGAGGGCGCCCTCGGTGATCCGGAGCCCGCCGCCGAACGACGGGCCGTTGCCGACGGCGACCAGCATCGCCTCCAGGTGGTGGCTCTCACCGTCGAGGTCGAGCGTGTACGGGATCGGCTCGAAGACGCGGAGCTCGGCCAGCGTCGCGATGTTGTAGCGCATCTGGCCCCGCGGCCAGGTCATCCGGTTGGCGCGCTCGTTGACGATCGCGTCGAAGCCCGCGGCGAGCACGGTCAGGAAGTATCGATCGCCGCTGCGGGCCAGGTCGATCCGGCGGGGTGCACCGGCCAGCAGCCGCTCGGTGGCGGCGCGAGGGTCCTTGCGCGGCAGGTCGAAGTAGCGGGCCACGTCGTTGCCGGTGCCCGCCGGGATCAGGCCGAGCGCCGTGGAGGTGCCGGCGGTGGCCTGGACGCCGAGGTGCACCATGCCGTCGCCGCCGACCACGACCAGCGTCTCCACGCCGTCGGCGACGCACTGGTGGGCCAGGTCGAGCGCCTCGGCCGGGTCGCGACCCTGCAGCGTGCGCGGGGTGATGCCGGCCTCCCGGAGCCGCTGCAGCGCGGCGTCGCGGGCCTTTGCGCCGCGCCCCCTGCCGGCCGTGGGGTTGGTGAGGAGCGCGATGTCGCGGGTGCCGGTCACGGCCGAACAGTAGACGACGCAGGGCCGCTCAGCGAGGCGTTCGGCCCACGTCACCGATGCGCAGGCGCACGGAGTAGCGCTCCGCGGAGGCACCGACCGCGCGGGCGAGCCGGCCCACCGCATCGAGCACCAGGTCGGCCGAGAACGACGTGCCCGGCACCGCGAGCGTCATCCGGTCGCCGCGCTCGATGAGGTGCACCTCGCCGTGCCGCCAGGCCTGGTGCGCCAGGCGACGCAGCCGGTCGGACGCGACCGGGGCCGGGTACGCCTCGTCGACCGCGAGCAGGTCGCACGGGAGCGGGTCCTGGCCGTCGGCCGCGAGCTCGCCGGGTACGGCGTACCCGGTGCGCAGCCCGGCGCGCGCCGACCACGTCACGTCCGCGATGCCGAGCCAGTCGGGCAGGTCGAACGGGTCGACCGCGGTCTCGTCGTCCGTCACAGGGGCGATGCCTCGTCGGGCGAGAGGTCCTTGAACGGCCGCCGCTCGGCCTTGCGGCGGTCGTGGACGCGGGCCATCACCTCGGACACGAAGTAGAGGAGCACCATCGGCACCGCCATGAACGTCATCGTGAACGGGTCCGTCGACGGGGTGGCGACCGCGGCGAAGACGAAGATGCCGACGATGATCCAGGGGCGGTAGCGGGCCAGGGTCTTGCCCTTGACCACACCGGCCCGGTTGAGCATCACCACGAAGACCGGGATCTCGAAGGCGAGGCCGAAGACCAGCAGGGTGCGGGTGAAGAACTGGAGGTACTCGTTGAAGTCCACCAGGTTGGTGATCGGGTCGGGGTTCAGCCCGATCAGCACCTCGAGCCCCTTGGGCAGGGTGAGGAAGCCCAGGACCACCCCGATGAAGAACAGGGGCACGGCCACGGCCATGAAGATCCGCGTCCAGCGCCGCTCGCTGGGGTGCAGGCCGGGGAGGATGAACGCCCAGATCTGGTAGAGCCAGACCGGTGAGGTGACCAGCAGCGCCGTGAACCCGCAGAGCTTGAGGTAGAGCATCAGGCCGCCGCCGGCGCCGCTGGTGGTCGCCAGGCTGGTGCCCTCCGGCAGCTTCGCCACGGCGTCCTCGTAGGGGCCGTAGACGAAGTCGAACAGCGGGTCGAAGAAGAACAGCGCGACCACGAAGACGACGACGAGGGTCAGGAAGACCCTCAGGATCCGGGCACGCAACTCCCGGAAATGGTCGGAGAGTGCCATCCGACCGTCTTCTCCGACCGGATGGACCGGCTTGGTGGAGAGGAACAGGAGCAGACCTCGGAACGCCACGGGGGTGCTGTGGGTTCGAGGTCAGCCGTTGTTCTTGTCGGCCTGCCGGTCCTCGGCCTGGGGCTGCTCGGGTGTGGTCGGCGGCAGCTCGCTCGCCGGCTTGGTCGGCGGCGTCGGCTCGTCATCGTCGTCGTCGCGCAGACCCTTGGTCTCGGCCTTGAAGATCCGCAGGGCCTGGCCGGTGCCGCGCGCGAGATCGGGGAGCTTGGCGGCACCGAAGACGAGCACCACGATTGCCAGGATGACGAGCCACTCGGCTCCCTGGGGCATTCCGATCATGGGGTTGAGCATCGTGACCTCATCTGTTGGTGGGTAGCGGCTCCATCGTACGCCCCGCCGCTCGGCCGGACGGGGTGGCCGACGGTCATCCGTACAGGTCGAGCGCCTCGCGCGCGGCGGCGGCGTACGACTCGGCGTACGCAGCCGGCGCGATCACCCGGGCATGGGGCGCGAGCCGCAGCAGCAGGCGCTGCAGCCAGCGCTCGTTGGCGATGACGAGGTCGACCTCGAGCCGGCCCCCGCGGCGCGGCCGGACGTCCTCGACCGGGTAGTACTCGACCACCCACCGCGCGGCCGGGTCGAGCTCGAGGGTCGCGAGCGTCGTCTCGGGCGACCGGGGGAAGAGGCCCGTGTCGGTCAGGTCGCGGGGCGGCTCGGGGTCGGAGACGATCTCGCTCTCCAGCACGTGGGCCGCCTCGACCCGGTCCAGCCGGAAGAGGCGAGGTGCGTCGGCACTGTGGCACCACGCGTCGAGGTAGGTCGAGCCGTGGGCCGTCACGATGCCGCGAGGGTCGACCACGCGTTCGGAGAGCTCGTCGCGGGAGGGCACGTAGTAGCGCAGCCGGACCTGCCGTCGGGCGCCGCTCGCGCGGCGCAGGTCGGCCTCGAGCCGGACCAGGTCGGCGCCGCCGGGGATCTCCCCGGGATCGATCTGGTGGGCGCCGGAGCCGTGGGCGGCGGCGGCCTCGAGCTTCGCGAGCGCGCGGTCCACCACCTCACGGGTGTCGTCGCCCGCGCTGCCGCGCAGGGCACGCAGCGCGACGATGATCGCGGTGGCCTCCGTCGGGGACAGCCGGAGCGGGCGCGCCAGGTAGTCGGCGTTGGTCACCCGGATCACGCCGTCGCCCTCCGGCTCCTCGAGCGCGTCGAGGTCGACGTCGATGAGATCGTCCGGATAGCCCCCCGGCAGCCCGCACATGAGCAGCACCTTGAGGTCGGCGAGCACCTGCTCGGCGGGGACGCCGAGGGCCGCCGCGGCGTCCTCGAGCCGGACCTTGCCCCGGGCGTGCAGGAACGGGACCAGGGTCAGCAGCCGGGCCACCTGGTCCTTCGCGCCCGCCGGCTGGGTGCTCACGAGTCCCTCCCCACGACGGCACGCAGCCGCTCGATCACGATGGTGCGCACCTCGTCGGGTGACTCGACGTAGACGTCGGCGCCGTACCCGAGCAGCTGCTCGGCCACCTCGGAGCCGCTGCGCGCCAGCCGGACCCGGTCCCAGGCGGTCCGGCGGTCCGGACCGGCGACGTCGGTCTCGACGGCGACGGCGTCGCGGCGCAGCGGTCCGCCCGCGTCGCGACGCACCAGGACCACGGTCTCCCCCGCGGGCGGCGGTGGGGCCAGCCGCATCGCGGTGGCCCGTACGTCCGTCCCGGGCGGTACGTCGTACGAGCCCGGCGCCCCGGCGCGGCGCGCCTCCCCCTGGACCCGCGACAGGCGGAAGACCCGCTCCTGGCCGCGGTCGGTGTCGAGGCCGACGACGTACCAGCGGCCGGAGTAGCGGACGACACCCCACGGCTGGAGGTGCCGCGTGGTGGTCCGGGTCGCACCGGAGCGGCGGTACTCGAACTCGACCGGCGTGCGCTCCTGGGTGGCCTCCCAGAACACGTCGAACGACGGCTCCTCCGCCGAGAGCCGCGGCTCCGCGATGTCGAGGGCCGACTCGTCGACTTCCACCCCGAAGGCCGCGAGCTTGCGCACCGCCTCCGTCGTGGCGTCGGCCAGCCGGGCGTGCTGCCAGACCCGGGTGGCGAGGCCGATCACCGCCGCCTCGTCGGGCGTCAGCGCGATGTCGGGTAGCGAGAGCTCGTCGGGCCGGACCCGGTAGCCGGGCTCGTCGTCGAAGTAGGCGTCGATGCTGCCGACCTCGATCGGGACCCCGAGGCTGCGCAGCTCCTCCTTGTCCCGCTCGAACATCTTCTCGAAGGCGTCGTCCGACATGCCCGGGTAGAGGATCTCCCGGATCCGGTCCTTCGAGACGAAGTGGCGCTGGACCAGCAGCATGATCAGGAGGTTGAGCAGACGCTCGCTCTTCCTGCCCGTCGTCCCGCTCATGCTGCCGATCCTTCCCGACGGGTCAGGACGCCGCCAGGATGTCGACCACGAAGTACAGCGTGTCGGTGCCCTTGATGCCGGCGTCCGGGTTGCCGTCCTTGCCGTAGCCCCAGGCCGGCGGCAGCGCGATGATCATCCGGCTGCCGACCTTGGCGCCGACCAGGGTCTTGTCCCAGCCGGAGACGACCTGACCGACGCCGATGGCGAAGGACGCCGGGGCGCTGCTGTAGCTCTCGTCGAAGGGCTTCTTGCCGCCGTAGACCTGGCCGAGGTAGTTGACCGTGATCGTCTGGCCCTTCTTGACCACGTCGCCCTCGCCCTGGATCAGGGTCGCCGACTGGAGCTTGCGGTCGGGCTCGGGCGCCTTGGAGAAGTCGAGACCGGTGACCTTGTCGCCCTCGGTGATCAGGCCGGGCGCCCACGACGGCGCCGGCTGCTCCTTGCCCTCCGGGCCGTCGAGGACGACCTGCTTGTCCATGAGGTCGACGATCAGCAGCACGGTGTCCTTGTTGCCGATGCCCATCTGCGCGTTGCCGGCCTCGCCGAAGGCGTCGGCGGCGGTGGCGGTGACGGCGATGCGCGAGCCGATGGTCCGGTCGATGATGGCGTCCTTGAACACCGGGCTCAGGTCGTTGCTGGCCTGGACCGACTCCGGCTGCTTCTGGTCGTACGTCGAGTACGCCTTCTCCTGCGTGGTGCCGTTGCCGATCCAGATGTGGGCCGAGACCTGGTCGCCCTCGGCCACCTTCTCGCCGTCGCCCTCGGTGACGACCTCGGTGGCGGTCTTGTCGACCTTGAGCTCGCCGTCCCACTCGACCTCGGGCTCCTTGCCGACGTCGCCGGTGATCGTGATGCCGTGCAGGGCATCGGTCGAGCCGGAGCCGCTGTCGGAGCCGTCGTCGTCGCCGCAGGCGACCAGCGTGGTGGCCAGGAGGAGCGGCAGGACGATGGCCGGGAGCCGTCGCAGACGTCGTGACACGGGATCAACCTTCGGTTCGGATGCAGAGGACATGCTGAGACTCCAGCCCGGACACCCTAGCGGCCGACCCTGAAGGCAACCTGACCGCGCTCACATCCCGTCGATCAGGCGCTGCACCCGCTCGTCGTGCGCGCGGAACGGGTCCTTGCACAGCACGGTGCGCTGGGCCTGGTCGTTGAGCTTCAGGTGTACCCAGTCGACGGTGAAGTCGCGGCGGCGCTCCTGGGCCCGGCGGATGAACTCGCCACGCAGCCGGGCGCGGGTGTTCTGCGGCGGCACCGACTTGGCCTCGAAGATCTTCAGGTCGCTGGTCACCCGCGCCACCATGCCCCGCTTCTCCAGCAGGTAGTAGAGGCCGCGGCCGCGGTGGATGTCGTGGTAGGCGAGGTCGAGCTGGGCGATGCGGGGGTGGCCGAGCGGCAGGCCGTGCTTCGCGCGGTAGCGCTCGATCAGTTTCCACTTGATGACCCAGTCGATCTCGCGGTCGACCAGACCGAGGTCGTCGGACTCCACCGCCTTGAGGCCGCGCTCCCACAGGTCGAGGGCCTGCTCGATCACCGGGGTGCTGATCCCCCGGCGGTCGACGAAGTCGCGTGCCTTCGAGAGGTACTCCTGCTGGATGTCGAGCGCACTGGCCTCGCGGCCGTTCGCGAGCCGCACCTTGCGGGTGCCGGTGACGTCGTGGGAGATCTCGCGGATCGCGCGGATCGGGTTCTCCATCGTGAGGTCGCGCATCACCACGCCCTCCTCGATCATCCGCAGCACCAGGTCGCAGCTGGCCACCTTGAGCATCGTGGTGGTCTCGCTCATGTTGCTGTCGCCGACGATCACGTGCAGGCGCCGGTACTTCTCCGCGTCGGCGTGCGGCTCGTCGCGGGTGTTGATGATCGGCCGGCTGCGCGTGGTGGCGCTGCTGACGCCCTCCCAGATGTGCTCGGCGCGCTGGGAGACCGAGTACGAGGCGCCGCGCGGCGTCTGGGTGATCTTGCCGGCCCCGACGACGATCTGCCGGGTCACCAGGAACGGGATGAGGACGTCGGCCAGCCGGGAGAACTCCCCGGCCCGGCTGACGAGGTAGTTCTCGTGGCAGCCGTAGGAGTTGCCGGCCGAGTCGGTGTTGTTCTTGAACAGGTAGATCTCGCCCGCGATGCCCTCGTCGTGCAGCCGCTGCTCGGCGTCCAGGAGGAGGCCCTCCAGGACCCGCTCCCCCGCCTTGTCGTGGGTGACCAGGTCGACGACGTCGTCGCACTCGGGCGTGGCGTACTCCGGGTGGCTGCCCACGTCGAGGTAGAGCCGGGCGCCGTTGCGGAGGAAGACGTTGCTGCTGCGCCCCCAGCTGACGACCTTGCGGAACAGGTAGCGCGCGACCTCGTCGGGGCTCAGCCGCCGCTGCCCCTTGAACGTGCACGTGACGCCGTACTCGTTCTCGATCCCGAAGATCCGCCTGTCCACGGTTGCAGCCTAGGCGCACCGAGGTTGGAACCGGGTCACTTCGGGCCCGACGAGTCGTCGGAGCGGGCCCGGAGGCCGGGGCGGCCGCCGGTCAGGAGACCGGCGGTGCCACCGGCGGGCCGTCGTCACCGGTGTCGGCGGCTGGCGCCCCCGTCTGGTCCGTCGGCTGCTCGGCGGGCTCGGCCGTCGGCACCGGCGTCCGGTCGCCGAGCAGCTCCGCGAGCCGGGCCGGGCGGAGCCGGGAGAACTTCCGGGGCTGCGAGCGGGTGCGGTCGAGGACGGCGATCTCGAGGTCGCCCGCCTCGATGACCCGGTGCTCGGCCTCGTTGTGGCCCAGCGCCTCGACGGCGAGCCGGAGCGCGTCGGCGAGGGAGGCGCCCTCGGCGTACCGCTCCTCGAGGTAGCCGCCCACCACGTCGGCGGCGCCGCCCATGACGGCGAAGCCGTGCTCGTCGGCCACCTGGCCGTCGTAGGTGAGCCGGTAGAGCTGGTCGTCGGCCGCGCTGTCGCCGATCTCGGCGACGAAGAGCTCGACCTCGTAGGGCTTCTCGCCACCGCTGGAGAAGATCGTGCCGAGCGTCTGGGCGTAGGCGTTGGCCAGGCCGCGCCCGGTCACGTCGCGGCGGTCGTAGGCGTACCCGCGCATGTCGGCGAGGCGGACGCCGGCGATCCGCAGGTTCTCGAACTCGTTGTAGCGGCCGACCGCGGCGAACGCGATCCGGTCGTAGATCTCGGAGACCTTGTGCAGCGCCTGGGAGGGGTTCTCGGTCGCGAACAGCACGCCGTCGGCGTACTGCACCGCCACCACCGAGCGTCCCCGGGCGATGCCCTTGCGGGCGAAGTCGGCCCGGTCCTTCATCAGCTGCTCGGGCGAGACGTAGAACGGCATGCTCATGCCTGGCCACCCTCCATCAGCGGGGCCGCGGGGCCGTCGGGCCGGGTCATCCGGCCGGCGATCACCTGGTCGGCGACCGCGGCCACGGCCGAGTCGGCCAGCCGGCGCCCGCCGTCGGCGGTGATCACCTGGACGACGGGGAAGATCCGCCGGGTCAGGTCGGGCCCACCGGTGGCCGAGTCGTCGTCGGCCGCGTCGTACAGCGCCTGGACCACCGCCGTGACGCACCCGGTCTCGTCGAAGTCGTCGCGGTAGAGCTTCTTCAGCGAGCCGCGCGCGAACAGCGAGCCCGAGCCCACCGAGTGGAAGGCGGTCTCCTCGTAGCGTCCCCCGGTGACGTCGTAGCTGAAGATCCGGCCCTGGTCGGTGGTGAGGTCGTAGCCGGCGAAGAGGGGTACGACGGCGAGACCCTGCATCGCCATGCCCAGGTTGCCGCGGATCAGCGCCGCGAGGCGGTTGGCCTTGCCGTCCATCGAGAGCGTGGTGCCCTCGATCTTCTCGTAGTGCTCCAGCTCGACCTGGAAGAGCCGCACCATCTCGACGGCGATCCCGGCGGTGCCCGCGATGCCGACGGCGGAGAACTCGTCGGCCGGAAAGACCTTCTCGATGTCGCGCTGGGCGATGATGTTGCCCATCGTCGCGCGCCGGTCACCGGCCATCACGACGCCGCCGGCGAAGGTCGCCGCGACGATCGTGGTGCCGTGCGGGGCCAGTTCCCCGGCGTGGCCCGGTGCCTGCCCCTGGGGCACCGCCCGGCGCCCCGGCAGCAGGTCGGGCGCCTGCTCGGCGAGGAAGTCGGCGAACGACGTGGTGCCCGGCTGCAGGAAGGCGGCCGGGAGACGAGGACTGCTCATGCACGTACTCGCTTCGCTCCGTGCGCGCATGAGGCACGGAGGGCGCGGCATTGGATGGTGAGCTCGCTTCGCTCGCCCACTCCTACTCCCCGCCCTTCTGGATGAAGGACTTCACGAAGTCCTCGGCATTCGTCTCGAGCACGTCGTCGATCTCGTCGAGGATGTCGTCAACCTCGTCGTCGAGAGCCTCCTTGCGCTCGGCGACGTCGGTCTCGGGCGCGGTCTCGACGGCCGCCTCGGACTCCGACGAGCGGCGCGGCTGCTTCTGCTCCTGTGCCATACCACCACCCTATCCAGTCAGCGGTACCCGGTCAGCGACGCGGCGGCGCGTCGAGACACCGGGATCCGGGAAGCCGGCCCGTGAGCCTCGGGAGGTGCCTCAGGAGGTGAGCGCGGTGAACAGCGCCTCGGCGGTCTCGCTGCGGTCGAGCAGCTCTCCGACGTGGGCCTTGCTGCCACGCAGCGGGTCGATGGTCGGCACCCGCTGCAGCGACTCGCGGCCCGGAAGGTCGAAGATCACCGAGTCCCACGAGGCGGCGGCGACGTGCTCGGCGTACTTCTCCAGGCAGCGACCCCGGAAGTAGGCCCGGGTGTCCTCCGGCGGGTCGTGCATGGCGCGCTCGATGACGGTGTCCTCGAGCAGCCGCGTCATCCGGCCTCCGGCGACCAGCCGGTGGTAGAGCCCCTTCTCGGGACGGATGTCGGAGTACTGGAGGTCGATCAGCTGCAGCTTGGCGTCGTCCCACTCCAGCCCGTCACGCTGGCGGTACTGCTCGAGCAGCCGCAGCTTGGCCACCCAGTCGAGCTCGCCGGCCAGCGACATGGGGTCGCGCTCGAGGCGGTCGAGCACCGACTCCCAGCGCGCGAGGATGTCGACGGTCTGCGCGTCGGCGTCCGTGCCGTAGCGGTCCTCGACGTACTTGCGAGCCAGGTCGAGGTACTCCAGCTGGAGCTGGACGCCGGTGAGCTCGCGCCCGTCGACCAGGCGCACCCGGTGCTGCAGCGAGGCGTCGTGGGAGATCGCCCGCAGGCCGGCGACCGGGGCGTCGACGGTCAGGTCGGTGGTGATGAACCGGTCCTCGATCATCGCCAGCACCAGCGCGGTGGTGCCGACCTTGAGGTACGTCGAGATCTCGGCCAGGTTCGCGTCGCCGATGATCACGTGGAGACGGCGGTACTTCTCCGGGTCGGCGTGCGGCTCGTCGCGGGTGTTGATGATCGGCCGCTTCAGGGTGGTCTCGAGGCCGACCTCGACCTCGAAGAAGTCCGCGCGCTGGCTGATCTGGAACCCGTCGCCCCGGCCGTCCTGGCCGATCCCGACCCGGCCGGCACCGCACACCACCTGGCGGCTGACGAAGAACGGCGTCAGGTGCCGCACGATGTCGCCGAACGGCGTCGAGCGGCGCATCAGGTAGTTCTCATGGGCGCCGTAGGAGGCGCCCTTGTTGTCGGTGTTGTTCTTGTAGAGCACGATCGGCGGTCCGCCCGGCAGCTGCCCGGCCCGCCGGGAGGCGTCGAGCATCACCAGCTCGCCCGCCTTGTCCCAGGTGACCGCGTCGAGCGGCGTGGTCACCTCGGGCGTGGAGTACTCCGGGTGGGCGTGGTCGACGTACAGGCGGGCGCCGTTGGTGAGGATGACGTTGGCCAGCCCCATGTCCTCGTCGGTGAGCTGGCTCGGGTCGGCGACCTGCCGCGACATGTCGAAGCCGCGGGCGTCGCGCAGCGGCGACTCCTCCTCGAAGTCCCACCGGGCGCGGCGCGCCCGCAGGGTCGCGGACGCGTAGGCGTTGACGATCTGCGAGGAGGCGACCATCGGGTTGGCCAGCGGCTGGCCCTGCACGGCGATGCCGTACTCCACCTCGGTCCCCATCACCCGTCGCACGCTCATGCGCGCACTCGCTTCGCTCCGTGCGCGCATGAGGCACAGCACACGCTGTCCTGGATGACTCGCTCGCTGCGCTCGCTCATGACTCGAGCGTACGCGAGCCGCAGAGGCCGTAGGCTCCGGAGCATGGGCTGGTGGACCGAGCATGTCGTCCCGCGCCTGGCGGACCGTTCGCTCTCGACCGGGCCGGTGATGCGGCTGCGTGGGGAGGCGGTCACGGGGCTCGGTGGCCGGGTGCTGGAGATCGGCTTCGGGAGCGGGCGCAACGCGGCGCTCTACCCCGAGGCGGTCGAGAGCGTGGACGCGGTCGAGCCGTCGGACGTCGGCTGGCGGATGTCCGAGCGGGCCCGCGCCGCCTGCCCGGTACCGGTCGCCAGGGTCGGTCTCGACGGACAGCGTCTCGAGGCCGAGGACGCGTCGTACGACGCCGTGCTGTCGACGTTCACGCTGTGCACCATCCCCGACGTCGCCCGGGCGCTCGCGGAGGTGCGCCGGGTGCTGCGCCCCGGCGGCAGCCTGCACTTCCTGGAGCACGGGCGCTCCCCCGACCCCCAGGTCGCCTCCTGGCAGCGGCGGCTGGACCCGGTCCAACGGCGGGTCGCGGGCGGCTGTCATCTCAGCCGCGACGTCCCGGCGCTGGTCGAGGCGGCGGGTCTGACACCGGCCACCCTGGCGGCCGCCTACCTGCCCGGGCCGGCGGCCGGCCGACCCTGGACCTACGTCTACCGCGGGCGGGCCGTAGGTTCGACCCGATGAGCAGGACGGAGACGGACGGGGCCGGGAGGCCGCCGAGAGTGCTGCGCGGCCGCGGCGAGCTCGCCCGGCTCCGCGACGAGAACGCCGCGCTGCGCCGCCGGCTGGCCGCACTCGAAGGTCGCACCGACCTCGGGTACCTCTTCGTGCTCACCTACGGGCGCTCCGGCTCCACCCTGCTGCAGGGCGTCCTGAACTCGATCCCCGGCTACCTGATCCGCGGCGAGAACCGGCAGATGATGCGCCTCCTCTACGACTACCACCGCACCGGCATGGAGGCACGGCGGGTGCAGCGCAAGGTGATGCGCCGGCTGACCGGCACGAAGACGCCGACGGACCCGACCCGGCCCTTCTTCGGCATGGACGGCTACCCGAGCAAGCGGTCGATCGCCGGCTTCCGCCGCCTGGCGCTGGACACCATCCTGCGGCCGGAGGAGGACACCCGGGTCATCGGGTTCAAGGAGATCCGGTGGACCAAGGAGGACCTCGGCGACTTCGTCGCCTGGCTGCGTCAGGTCTTCCCCGACGCCCGGTTCGTCGTGAACACGCGCAACCACGACGACGTCTCGAAGAGCATGTGGTGGGCCGACGACCCGACCGCCCCGGAGCGGCTCGAGCGCGCCGAGGCGAGGCTGCTCGCCACGGCCGCCGACCTGGGCGACGCGGCGTACCACGTCAGGTACGACGACTACGTCGCCGACCCGGCCGCGCTGGCGCCGTTCTTCGCCTGGCTCGGGGAGCCCTTCGACGAGGAGCAGGTGCGCGCCGTCCTCGCGGTGCGGCACTCACGCTGAGCCCGCGACGGTTGAGGTGCGCCGGAGCGAGGAACGAGCGCAGGAGCCTCGAAACCTGCGGTGGTTGAGGTGCTCCGGAGCGAGGAACGAGCGCAGGAGCCTCGAAACCCGGTGAGCCGAGAAGCAGCCTCGGTCCGCGGTGGTCTCGAGGCTCGGCACTGGCGCGCCTCGCCCCTCGACCATCGTGGTCGCGTGCGGTCTACAGGTACTGACCGGTGTTCGCGACCGTGTCGATGGACCGGCCCGGCTCGGTGCCCTGCTTGCCGGTGATGAGCGTGCGGATGAAGACGATCCGCTCGCCCTTCTTGCCGGAGATCCGGGCCCAGTCGTCGGGGTTCGTGGTGTTCGGCAGGTCCTCGTTCTCCTTGAACTCGTCCACGCACGCCTGGAGCAGGTGGGAGACCCGCAGACCGTACTGCTCGTGGTCGAGGAAGTCCTTGATCGCCATCTTCTTGGCCCGGTCGACGATGTTCTGGATCATCGCGCCGGAGTTGAAGTCCTTGAAGTACAGGACCTCCTTGTCGCCGTTGGCGTAGGTGACCTCGAGGAAGCGGTTCTCCTCGGTCTCGGTGTACATCCGCTCCACGGTTGCGCGGATCATGCCCGCGACGGTCGCGTCCCGGTCGCCGCCGAACTCCGCGATGTCGTCGGCGTGCAGCGGCAGGCTGGTGGTGAGGTACTTGCTGAAGATGTCGCGCGCCGACTCGGCGTCGGGCCGTTCGATCTTGATCTTCACGTCGAGCCGGCCGGGTCGCAGGATCGCGGGGTCGATCATGTCCTCGCGGTTGGAGGCGCCGATGACCAGCACGTTCTCGAGCAGCTCGACGCCGTCGATCTCGCTGAGCAGCTGCGGGACGATGGTGTTCTCGACGTCGGAGGACACGCCGGAGCCGCGGGTGCGGAACAGGGAGTCCATCTCGTCGAAGAACACGATGACCGGCGTGCCGGTGCTCGCCTTCTCGCGCGCCCGCTGGAAGACCAGGCGGATGTGCCGCTCGGTCTCGCCGACGTACTTGTTGAGCAGCTCGGGGCCCTTGATGTTGAGGAAGTAGGACTTGCCCTCCTGGCCGGTCTTGGCGGCGACCTTCTTCGCGAGCGAGTTGGCGACCGCCTTCGCGATCAGCGTCTTGCCGCAGCCGGGCGGGCCGTAGAGGAGCACGCCCTTGGGCGGCTTGAGCTGGTGCTCCTTGAACAGCTCGGGGTAGAGGTAGGGCAGCTCCACGGCGTCCTGGATCTGCTCGATCTGGCCCGCCAGTCCGCCGATCGACTCGTAGGCGATGTCGGGGACCTCCTCGAGGATGAGCTCCTCGACCTCCGACTTGGGGACCTTCTCGTAGACGTAGCCGGAGCGCGAGTCGAGCAGCAGCGAGTCGCCGGCGCGGATCGTCTCCCCGCACAGCGGCTCGGCCAGGCGCACGACGCGCTCCTCGTCGGCGTTCGCGATGACCAGGGCCCGGTCGCCGTCGGCGAGCAGCTCCTTGAACATCACGACCTCGCCGACCTGCTCGAACTCGAGCGCGCCCACGACGTTCAGGGCCTCGTTGAGCATGACCTCCTGGCCGCGCTGGAGACCGTCGAGGTCGACACTGGGGCTCACGTTGACGCGGAGCTTGCGTCCGCCGGTGAACACGTCGATCGAGTCGTCCTCGTTGCGCGAGAGGAAGGTGCCGAACCCGGCGGGCGGCTGCGCCAGCCGGTCGACCTCCTCCTTGAGCTTCATGATCTGCTCCCGCGCCTCGCGCAGGGTCTGGGCCAGCCGCTCGTTCTGGGCGGTCAGGCCGGCCAGCGAGCGCTGCGCGTCGGCGAGCCGGAGCTCGAGACCGCGCGAGCCGGAGGGACTCTCCCGGAGCCGGAACCTGAGGTCCGTGACCTCCGCCTCCAGGAGCCGCACCTGCTCGGTCAGCTCTTCGGGGCTACGGCCCCCCGGGCTGGGCACGCCTTCCGATGATGTCGACATCAGCGCCACCTCCTGTGTCCTCGACACTACCCAAGGGAACAGGGGACAAGCCGGTTCATTTCGCGGAGTTGATCACGATTTGGACGCGACCCGGTCACCGGGCCGTCACCCGGCGCTACTCCGGCCTCACTCGGCAGGCTCGACGGGGATCCCGGCGGGGCGCGGGCCCGTGTAGTCCGGCCCGTAGGCGCCCGGTGCCGGACGGCGCTTCTTCATCGGGGCCCGCTGCCCGGGGGCCATCCGGCGCGCGGTGACCAGGAACGCCGTGTGCCCGATCATCTTGTGGCCGGGCCGGACCGCGAGACCCTCGACGTGCCAGTCGCGGACCAGCGACTCCCACGCCTGCGGCTCGGTGAAGCCGCCGTGCACCCTGACGGTCTCGACGAACCTCGAGAGCTGCGTGGTGGTGGCGACGTACGCGCAGACGATGCCACCGGGCCACAGCGCGTCGGCGGCGGCGTCGAGGCACTCCCAGGGCGCGAGCATGTCGAGGATGATCCGGTCCGCGCGCTCCTCCGACGCCGGCAGCGCCTCGGCGAGGTCGCCGAGCGTGAGCCGCCAGGCGGGGTGGGTCTCGCCCTCGGGCGCGCCGAAGAACTGGCCGACGTTGCGGCGGGCCACGTCGGCGAACTCCTCGCGACGCTCGTACGACGACACCCGGCCGTACGGTCCGACGGCCCTCAGCAGCGAGCAGGTGAGCGCGCCCGACCCGACCCCCGCCTCGACGACGTGCGCGCCGGGGAAGATGTCCGCGAGAGCGACGATCTGGGCGGCGTCCTTGGGGTAGACGACCGCGGCGCCGCGGGGCATCGAGACCACGAACTCGGAGAGCAGCGGCCGGAACACGAGGTACTCCCCGCCGGCCGAGGAGGTGACGCTGAAGCCCTCCTCACGCCCGATCAGCTCGTCGTGGTCGAAGTGCCCGCGGTTGGAGAAGAAGCGCTTGCCCGGCTCGAGGCAGATGTTGTGCCGGCGCCCCTTGCTGTCGGTGAGGCGCACCCACTCGCCCGCGCGGAGCGGCCCGCGGTGCACGCCGGACCAGGCCTCGGGCGCGACGTCGGGCGCGGTCTGTCGAGCGGGCTGCGGATCGGGTCTGTCGGACATCCTCGGAACCCTAGTGGCCATCAGCGGCCGGCCTCGCGGAAGGCCCGGTCGACGTCGACGGTCACCAGCACTCCGCAGATCGAGCCGTCCTCCTCCACCAGCAGGTACTCGGCGGCCGGGTGCCGGCTGATCGCGGTGACCAGGTCCTCGCCGGCGATCGTGGCCGGCAGCCGCAGTCCGTCGTCGAGGGTCCGCGCCACGGTCGAGGTCGCGACCCAGGGCCGGCGATCCTCGGGGGTGGCGTTGAGCGCGGCCTCGCTCACGATGCCGACCGGGTGGCCGTCCGAGGTGACCGTGACCAGGCTCCCCGCCTGGGCCTCCTGCGCGCGGCGTACGGCCTCGGCGAGCGGCAGGTCACCGGGGACGGCGAGCGTGCGCCGGGCGAGCTGCCGGCCCACCAGTCGCGGGAGCCGGCTGCGGAGGCGGGCGGCCGACATCGCGGCGGTGGCGCCCGACCACAGGAACGCCGCGACGATCAGCGCCAGCGCGAAGTCGAGGATGGTGGGAGGGGTTCCGGTGAGCTGCTCCTGGAAGACCGGCCAGAGCAGGGCCGCGGCCGCGGTCGCGCGCCCGGTCCAGCCCGCGACGATCGTGCCGCGGTGGGCGTTGCCGGAGACCTGCCAGACCAGCGACTTCAGCACGCGCCCCCCGTCGAGAGGCAGTCCGGGCACCAGGTTGAGCAGTCCGACCAGCAGGTTGGCGCCCGCCAGGCCCTCGACGGCCACCAGCAGCAGCCCCTCGGGGGTGACGAACCACAGCCCGACCGCGACGATGCCGACCGCCAGTGAGGTCAGCGGGCCGACCACGGCGATCAGGAACTCCTGCCGGGGTTTGCGGGCCTCCCCCTCGATCGACGTCATGCCGCCGAGGAAGTGCAGGGTGATCGGCCCGACCGGGAACCCGAGGCGCTTGGCGACGATGGCGTGCGAGGCCTCGTGGAGCAGTACCGACAGGTACAGGATCACCGCGAACGCGAGCCCCGCGACGTACTTCCAGGCGCCGAGGCCGGGCTCGGAGGCCTCGATGCGCGGCGCGACGATGATCGCGATCAGGCCCGCGACCAGGAACCACGAGGACGAGACGAGGACGTCGCTTCCGGCGACGGTGCCGATCCTGATGGTGCCCGGTGGCCGGGGACGGGGAGGCGAGTCGGGCACGTCTCCGAGGCTATCCGACCGGTCCTCCGCTCCCCCGCGTCGCCCGGGGCCCGGCACTGTCCGTGCGCCCGTCTAGGGTGAGCGCGTGGGTGTGGAGCAGGAGTCGCCGGCGACCCGGATCTCGACCCCGGTCGACGGCGTCGACGTCCTCGGGGCACTGTCCCCGAGCCGCGCGGGCGACTTCATGACATGCCCGCTCCTCTACCGCTTCCGCACCATCGACAGGCTCCCCGAGCCCTTCTCCCCCGACGCGGTCCGCGGGACCGTCATCCACAAGGTGCTCGAGGACCTCTTCGACCTGCCCGCCACCGACCGGACGCCCGAGCGGGCCGACGACATGCTCGAGCCCGCCTGGGAGGCGCTCGTCGAGCAGGAGCCGACGCTCCACGAGATGTTCGAGGGCGCCGAGGGGCGTGAGATCACGTCCTGGCTCGCGGCGTGCCGGAAGGTGCTGGCCCGCTACTTCACGCTCGAGGACCCGCGCCGACTCGAGCCGGCCGAGCGCGAGCTGTACGTCGAGACGCTGCTCGAGTCGAAGCTGCTGCTGCGCGGCTTCGTCGACCGCCTCGACGTAGCGCCCGACGGCTCGATCAGAGTGGTGGACTACAAGAGCGGGTCGAGTCCGAGCGAGATGTTCGAGGGCAGGGCGCTCTTCCAGATGAAGTTCTACGCGCTGGTCATCTGGCGCACCCGCGGCATCGTGCCCGCCATGCTCCAGCTCGTCTACCTCGGCAACGGCGAGATCCTCCGCTACGTCCCCGACGAGGCCGACCTGCGCGCCACCGAGCGCAAGGTCGAGGCGGTCTGGCACGCGATCCGGCGCGCCGAGGAGTCCGGCGACTGGCGGCCCAGTCCCAGCCGCCTGTGCTCGTGGTGCGCCCACCAGGCCATCTGCCCGGCCTACGGCGGCACCCCACCCCCGCTGCCCGAGCGCGACCCGCTCGTCGACGACGAGGTCGGGTCGCCCGGCTGACGCCGGCCCGGTGGTTGACGTGTGTGAGAGCGCTCGCGCCTGAGCTTCACGGTGGTTGAGGAAGGCGCGCAGGCGCCTGGGCGGTATCGGTGGTTGAGGAAGGCGCGCTAGCGCCTGGGCGGTACCGGTGGTTGAGGAAGGCGCGCTAGCGCCTGTCTCGAAACCACCATCCGGGGCGGTGGCTGTCGGGACTGGGCCGGACTGGGTCGGGGTGGGTCGGGGTGGGTGCGTGGGTTTCGAGACGGTTGCTAGCGCAACCTCCTCAACCACCGTTCTCGGGGCCACGGTGGTTGAGGAAGGCGCGCTGGCGCCTGTCTCGAAACCACCATCCGGGGCGGTGGCTGTCGGGACTGGGCCGGACTGGGTCGGGGTGGGTCGGGGTGGGTGCGTGGGTTTCGAGACGGTTGCTAGCGCAACCTCCTCAACCACCGTTCTCGGGGGCGCGGTGGTTGAGGAAGGCGCGCTGGCGCCTGTCTCGAAACCACCATCCGGGGCGGTGGCTGTCGGGACTGGGTCGGGGTGGGTGCGTGGGTTTCGAGACGGTTGCTAGCGCAACCTCCTCAACCACCGTTCTCGGGGGCGCGGTGGTTGAGGAAGGCGCGCTGGCGCCTGTCTCGAAACCACCGAGACGGCTGCTAGCGCAACCTCCTCAACCACCGTTCTCGGGGGCGCGGTGGTTGAGGAAGGCGCGCTGGCGCCTGTCTCGAAACCACCGAGACGGCTGCTAGCGCAACCTCCTCAACCACCGTCGTCGGGGGCGCGGTGGTTGAGGAAGGCGCGCTGGCGCCTGTCTCGAAACCACCGAGACGGTTGCTAGCGCAACCTCCTCAACCACCGTCGTCGGTTCAGCGGTCGAACTCGGCCCAGACGCCGTCGAGGTCGATGCCCTCCAGGGTCTCGGCGAAGACCCGACGTTCGCTGGGCAGCACGGGGACATGGTTCTCGACCACCAGGACCAGGCAGCCCGCGCTCTCGGCCGACTTGGCGCCGGTGTTGGAGTCCTCGATCGCCAGGCAGTGGCCGGCGGCGACGCCGAGGGCGGCCGCAGCGGTCAGGTAGGGCTCGGGATGCGGCTTGCCGAACTCGACCTGGTCGCCGGTGACGATCACCCGAAAAGTCTCGGCCGGGAGCCCGCTCAGGATCGGCGCGACGAGGCGCTCATAGGACATCGTCACCAATGCGCACGGCGTGCCCGCGTCCGCGAGGCTGGCCAGCAGGTCGACGGCACCGGGTCGCCACGGCACCGAGTCCTGGACCCGGGCCACGACGCCGTCGAGGAGCTCCTCCACGATCTGCTCGGGTGGTACGTCGATGCCGAAGACATCGACGATGTAGCGGCCCGAGTCCAGCAGGCCGTTGCCGACCAGGTTCAGCGCGTGCGCCTTGCTCCACGTGCCGCCGTACTTGGCGGCGAGCTCGAACTCGGTCTCGATCCAGTAGGGCTCGGTGTCGACCAGCGTGCCGTCCATGTCCCACAGGACGGCGTACGGACTCCTCCGGCGCTCAGTCATCGGGGTCGTAGCCGAGGTTGGCCGAGAGCCAGCGCTCCGCCTCGGGCATCGTCCAGCCCTTGCGCTCGGCGTAGTCGGCGACCTGGTCGCGACCGAGTCGGCCGACCACGAAGTACTGCGACTGCGGGTGGGAGAAGTACCAGCCCGACACCGCGGCGCCCGGCCACATCGCCATCGACTCGGTCAGCTCGATGCCGGTGTTCGCGTGGACGTCGAGCAGCCGCCACAGCGTCTGCTTCTCGGTGTGCTCAGGACAGGCGGGATAGCCGGGGGCCGGTCGGACGCCGCGGTACTTCTCGGCGATCAGGTCCTCGTTCGCGAGGGTCTCGCCGGAGTCGTAGCCCCAGAACTCGGTGCGCACCCGCTGGTGCAGCCGCTCCGCGAACGCCTCGGCGAGCCGGTCGGCCAGCGCCTCGAGCAGGATCGCGGAGTAGTCGTCGAGCTCCTCCTTGAACTTCATGATCCGCTCCACCGAGCCCAGGCCGGCGGTGACCGCGAACGCGCCGACGTGGTCGGCCAGGCCGGTCTCCTTCGGCGCGACGAAGTCGCTGAGCGCCCGGTTGGGCACGCCCGCGCGGTGCTCGCCCTGCTGGCGCAGGTGGTGGAGGGTCTCGCGGACCTCGGCGCGCGCGTCGTCGGCGTACAGCTCGATGTCGTCGCCCACGGCGTTCGCCGGGAACAGGCCGAACACCGCATTCGCGGTGAGCCACTTCTCCTCGACGACGCGGTCGAGCATCGCCTGCGCGTCGTCGTAGAGCTTGCGCGCCGTCTCCCCCGTCTGCGGGTTGTTGAGGATGTCGGGGAACTTCCCCTTCATCTCCCAGGCGTTGAAGAACGGCTGCCAGTCGATGAACTCGCGCAGCTCGCCCAGGTCGTACGCCGACAGCACGTGGACGCCCGGCTGGGCCGGAGCCGGCGGGACGTAGCCGTCCCAGTCGACCGGGGTGCGGTTCTCGCGGGCCCCCTCGACGCTGAGCAGGGGCCGGTCGTGCTTGGCGGCGTGCCGGGCGCGCAGCGCGTCGTAGTCCTCCTGGATCGTGGCCAGCAGGGCGGGGCGCTGCTTGTCGTCCAGGAGCGCCGCAGCGGTGGGCACCGAGCGCGACGCGTCCTTGACCCAGACCACCGGCCCGTCGTACTTCTTGTCGACCTTCACCGCCGTGTGCGCGCGCGAGGTGGTCGCGCCCCCGATGAGCAGCGGGATGTCGAGCCCCTGGCGCTGCATCTCGGCCGCGAAGTTGACCATCTCGTCGAGCGACGGGGTGATCAGCCCGGACAGGCCGATCATGTCCGCCTCGTGCTCGGCCGCGGCGTCGAGGATCTTCTGCGCCGGCACCATGACCCCGAGGTCGATGACCTCGTAGTTGTTGCACTGCAGGACGACCCCGACGATGTTCTTGCCGATGTCGTGGACGTCGCCCTTGACCGTGGCCATCACGATCGTGCCGTTGGTGTCCTTCGCGGTCGCGAACTCGGGGTTGTCGAGCTTCTCCTGCTCGATGAACGGGATCAGGTAGGCGACCGCCTTCTTCATCACCCGGGCGGACTTCACGACCTGCGGCAGGAACATCTTGCCGGCGCCGAACAGGTCGCCGACGACGTTCATGCCGTCCATCAGCGGGCCCTCGATCACCTCGATCGGGCGCCCCCCGCGTGCGGCGATCTCGAGCCGCAGCTCCTCGGTGTCGACCTCGGCGTAGGCGTCGATGCCCTTGACCAGGGCGTGGGTGATCCGCTCGGCGACGGGGAGCGAGCGCCACTCGTCGGCGGCGGCCTCGGCCTCGTCACCGGCCTTGTTGTAGCTCTCCGCGATCTCGAGCAGTCGCTCCGCGGCGTCGGGGCGCCGGTTGAGTACGACGTCCTCGATCCGCTCGCGCAGCTCGGGCTCCACCTCGTCGTAGACGGCCAGCGCGCCGGCGTTGACGATGCCCATGTCGAGGCCCGCCGCGATCGCGTGGTACAGGAAGACCGCGTGGATCGCCTCGCGGACCGGGTTGTTGCCGCGGAAGGAGAAGCTCACGTTGGAGATGCCACCGGAGACCTTGGCGCCCGGCAGGTTCTGCTTGATCCACCGGGTGGCCTCGATGAAGTCCACGCCGTACGACGCGTGCTCCTCGATGCCGGTGGCGACCGCGAACACGTTCGGGTCGAAGATGATGTCGTCGGGCGCGAACCCGACCTCGTCGACGAGGATCCGGTAGGCGCGCTCGCAGATCGTGGTCCGGCGCTGGAGGTTGTCGGCCTGCCCGTCCTCGTCGAAGGCCATCACGACCGCCGCGGCGCCGTACTTGCGGCAGAGGCGGGCCTGCTCGCGGAACTTCTCCTCGCCCTCCTTCATGGAGATCGAGTTCACGATCGGCTTGCCCTGGATGTTCTTCAGGCCGGCCTCGATGACCTCCCACTTGGAGGAGTCGACCATCACCGGGACCCGGCTGATGTCGGGCTCGCTGGCGATCAGCTTGGTGAAGCGGTCCATCGCCGCGACGCCGTCGATCATGCCCTCGTCCATGTTGACGTCGATGACCTGGGCGCCGTTCTCGACCTGCTGCGCCGCGACGGAGAGCGCGGTGTCGTAGTCGCCGGCCTTGATCAGGTTGCGGAACCGCGCGGACCCGGTGATGTTGGTGCGCTCGCCGACGTTGACGAAGAGGCTGTCGTCGGTGATCGTCAGCGGCTCGAGGCCGGACAGGCGCATGCCGGGCGACAGCTCGACGGGGGTACGACGCTGCTTGCCCCGGACCGCGTCGGCGATCGCCGCGATGTGGTCCGGGGTGGTGCCGCAGCAGCCGCCGACGATGTTGACGAAGCCGCTCTCGGCGAACTCAGCGATGACGGCCGAGGTCTCCTCGGGCGCCTCGTCGTACTCGCCGAACGCGTTGGGCAGACCCGCGTTGGGGTAGCAGGACACGAACGAGTCGGCAATCCGGGCCAGCTCCGCGATGTAGGGGCGCATCTCCTTCGCGCCGAGGGCGCAGTTGAGGCCGACCGCGAGCGGGCGGACGTGGCGCACGGAGTCCCAGAACGCCTCGGTGACCTGACCGGAGAGGGTGCGGCCGGAGGCGTCGGTGATGGTGCCGGAGACGATCACCGGCCAGCGGCGTCCGTGCTCCTCGAAGAGCGACTCGACCGCGAAGATGGCGGCCTTGGCGTTGAGCGTGTCGAAGATCGTCTCGATCACCAGCAGGTCGACGCCGCCGTCGACGAGGCCGCGCGCCGCGTCGAGGTACGCCGCGACGAGGCCGTCGAAGGAGACGTTGCGGGCGCCGGGGTCGTTGACGTCGGGCGAGATCGACGCCGTGCGGGTGGTCGGGCCGAGCGCCCCGGCGACGTACCGCGGCCACTGCGGGGTCGCCACCGCGTCGGCCTCGCCGCGCGCGAGCCGAGCCGCCTCGAGGTTGAGCTCGTAGGCGAGCTCCGCCATGCCGTAGTCGCCCAGCGAGATCGCGTTGGCGTTGAAGGTGTTGGTCTCGATGATGTCCGCACCGGCGTCGAGGTACTCGCGGTGGATGCCCGCGATGATCTCGGGCTGGGTCAGCGTGAGCAGGTCGTTGTTGCCGATCAGGTCGGAGGGCCAGTCGGCGAAGCGCTCGCCGCGGTAGCCCGCCTCGTCCGGGCGGTCGCGCTGGATCGCGGTGCCCATCGCTCCGTCCAGCACGAGCATCCGCGACTCGAGGGCGCGGGTGAGCTCCTCGGTGGCGTCGGGCCGGAGGTGGGGCGACGGGGTCTGCCCTGATGGCACGAGTTCTCCTCTCGGGCCGCCAGCGGGGACGGCCAGGATCCAGCCTAGGAACCTCGTCCACCTCGTGGACAGGCTTCCCAGATCGTGACACCGGGCCCGGAGGCAGCAGAAATCCTCGGCGTGCTCGCCTCGGAGACTACGCTGGAGGAGTGATCGAGCTCGAGGGCGTTCCCGACCTGGTGGACCCGATCGTGATCGCGGCCTTCGAGGGCTGGAACGACGCGGCGGACGCCGCCTCCTCGACCGTCGACCATCTGATGAAGGTCTGGGGCGCGCGCGTGGTCGGCGCCATCGACCCGGAGGACTTCTACGACTTCCAGGTCAACCGGCCCCTCGTCGGCGTGGACGAGAACGGCCACCGCCGGATCACCTGGCCGACCACCCAGATCGCGATCGCCTCTCCCCCGACCCTCGACCGCGACGTCATCCTGGTCCGCGGCATCGAGCCCAACATGCGCTGGCGGCAGTTCAGCGCGGAGCTGCTCGCCGCCTGTGACGAGCTCGGCGCCCAGCTGGTCGTCTCCCTGGGGGCGCTGCTGGCCGATACGCCGCACACCCGGCCGATCCCGGTGACCGGGACCGCCAGCGAGCCCGAGCTGATGGATCGGCTGAAGCTCGAGGAGTCGAGCTACGAGGGGCCGACCGGGATCGTCGGCGTGTTCCAGGACGCCTGCGGGCGGCTCGACATGCCGTCGGTGTCGTACTGGGCGGCGGTGCCTCACTACGTCGCGCAGCCGCCCTGCCCCAAGGCCACGCTCGCGCTGCTCGGCCAGCTCGAGGACCTGCTGGAGGCGAGCATCCCCCTCGGCGAGCTCCCCGAGGACGCGCGGGCCTGGGAGCGCGGCGTCGACGAGCTCGCCCAGGAGGACGAGGACGTCGCCGACTACGTCCGCTCGCTGGAGGAGACGCGGGACACCACCGACCTCCCCGAGGCGTCCGGCGAGGCGATCGCCCGCGAGTTCGAGCGATATCTCAAGCGCCGCCAGGACGACGCCTGACCCGACGACCGTCGGACGGCGCGCCGTGCCGAGGGGCCGCAGGTGCTCAGTGCGCGAAGGCCAGCTTCAGCACCACGATCAGCACGCTGACCCCGGCCACCACGGCGCCGGCCAGCCAGGATCGCCGCCGATGCGTCCGGTCACTGAACCGGTCGACGACCGCACCGATGCCGACGAGGCGCACGATCACCACGGCGGCCGCCGCGCCCTCGACCAGTGACGGGTCCAGCGACATCAGCGCGCCCAGCGCGAGGATCAGCGTGGGCAGCGAGCCGGAGGACATGATCGGGACCGCGTCGCGGAGCTCGTCGCGGGACAGCCCCTCGGGCTTCTCCTCGCCGACGGCGGCGCCGACCGCGTGCGCGACGACGTGGGCGAGGTACGTCGTGACCGTCGTCGCCAGCACGACCACGACGGCGTGGCCGCTCCGGATCGTGTGCGGCGTCGCGGTCAGGACCGCCGCCAGCACCAGGATGTTGCCGTAGACGTACGCCGAGACGCGGGCCCGGCCTCGTTCGACGCCGACCGGGCCTGTCACGACGGTGGTGGGTCAGACGGCGAGGCCGAGCGCCGCATCGAGCACGGCGAGCAGCTGGACGGCGGCCTCCGGATCGGAGGTGTCGGCCAGCCCGTCGGTGCCCAGCGTGGCGCCCGCCCAGCGGTCCACGGCCGCGGTCGCGCGGGGGGCGTCGAGGTCGTCGGCGAGCGCGGCGAGGACCTCGGTCACCACCGGTGCCGCCGGAGCGCCCGCGCCGAGCGAGAGCGCTCGCCGCCACCGGTCGAGGTCGTCGACGGCGGTCCACACCTCGTCGTCGACCCACTCCCAGTCGGCGCGGTAGTGGTGGCGCAGCAGCGCCAGCCGGATCGCCATCGGGTCGACGTCGCTGTTGCGCAGCGCGGAGACGAAGACGAGATTGCCGCGGGACTTCGACATCTTCTCGCCGTCGTACCCGACCATCCCGCCGTGGCTGTAGATCTTCGCGAACGGCGTCCCGGGGTCGGCTACCTGGGCGTGGCCGGCGCACATCTCGTGGTGCGGGAAGACCAGGTCGCTGCCCCCGCCCTGCACGTCGAAGGCGCCGCCGAGATGCCGCTGGGCGATCGCGGTGCACTCGACGTGCCAGCCCGGACGCCCACGACCCCAGGGGCTCTCCCACGACGGCTCGCCCTCGCGCTCGCCGCGCCAGACGACGCAGTCGAGCGGGTCCTTCTTGCCGGGCCGGTCCGGGTCCCCACCGCGCTCGGGATAGATCTCGAGCATCCGCTCGCGGGACCAGCCGGACTCCGCACCGAACGCCGGGTCCGCGGTCACCGAGAAGTAGAGGTCGTCCTCGACACGGTAGACGCTCCCGGCGTCCTCGAGCCGGCGGATCAGGTCGATCACCAGCGGGATCGACTCGACCGCACCGACATAGTGGTCGGGGGCCAGCACCCGCAGCGCCACCATGTCCTGGCGGAAGAGCTCAGTCTCGCGCTCGGCGAGCTCCACCCAGTCGACATGCACCTTCGCGGCCCGCTCGAGCAGCGGGTCGTCGACGTCGGTGACGTTCTGGACGTAGACCACGTCGTGGCCGGCGTTGCGCCAGGCGCGGTTCAGCAGGTCGAACGCGACGTAGGTGTTGGCGTGCCCCAGGTGCGTGGCGTCGTACGGCGTGATGCCGCAGACGTAGAGCCGCGCCGCGGCGTCCGGCGAGGTGGTGACCAGGGCGCCGGACGGCGTGTCGTGGAGGGCCACCGGGGGGCCCGCGACGGGCAGGGTCGGGATCTCCGGGGAAGGCCAGGCGCGCATGCCGGAAGCCTAGACGAGGGACCTGCGGCGGTCAGAACGGCGGCCACGGTATCGCCGGCCAGTCCCCCCGCGGCGAGGGCAGCACCGCCCGCTCCGCGAGCCGGACGCAGCGGCGCGCCAGCGCCTCGATCTCGAGGTCGTCGAGGTGCTCGGCGAGTCGGTCGCCGAGCGGTCCGCGGACCGCGGTGAGGACCCGCTGCACGCCGGCCAGCTCGTCCTCGGTCAGCGGCTCGCCGAGCCAGCCCCACAGCACGGTGCGGAGCTTGTGGTCGGCATGGAAGCTGACGCCGTGGTCCACGCCGTACCGATGCCCGTCGGCGACCTCGAGGACGTGCCCGCCCTTGCGGTCGGCGTTGTTGGCGAGAATGTCGAAGACCGCCATCCGGCGCAGCGCCGCGGTGTCCTCGTGGATCAGCGACACCGGCCGGTCCTGGCCGTCGATGCTGTCGAAGACGTGCCGCCAGCCCTTGGGCACCTCTCCCTCGGGCACCAGCGTCACCGCCACCTGCTCCGGGTCGGGCTCCTGCCAGCGCTGCACCATGCCGCGGCCATGCGGGCCGTCGCGGAGCCAGGTCTCGGGGACGATGTTCCAGCCGGTCGCCTCCGAGAGCAGGTACGCCGCGCGCTCGCGCTCGGCGAGCGACCCGTCGGGGAAGTCCCAGAGCGGTCGCTCCCCCGCGACCGGCTTGTAGACGACCTTGATGCCGCCGATCTCGCCCAGGAAGGTGGCGTTCGAGGCCGGCATGATCCGGCCGTGCAGGGTGAGCTCGCCCTCGAGGAGCTCGGCGACGGGCTCGGCCGTCACGGGTCCCGCCGCCGGAACCCGTTCGCCCGCACGCACAGGTGACCGTCGGGGTCGATCGGGTTGCCGCAGAAGGGGCAGTCGGGGCGGCCCGCGCCGAGCACCTGCTCGGCGCGTTTCACGAAGGCCCGCGCCGATCCGGCCGCGATCCGGACCAGGAACACCTCGTCCGGCTCGGGCTCCTCGAAGTCCTCGTCGAGCTGGTCCGGGGTGACGACCGCGGCCTCGGTGAACGGGAACACCTCGATCACCACGCGCTCGTCGTCGGGGTCCCACGACAGCGTCATCGTGCCCGCGCGGAACTCCTCCTCGATCGGCTGCTCCAGGGGGGCGGTGTCGTCGAGGCCGAGCGGGGCGACCGCCGGGATGACGGCGTCGCTCCGCGAGCTGGCCAGCACCTCGTCGAGCAGCTCGTCGATGCGCTCGGCGAGCGCCTGCACCTGTTGCTTCTCCAGCGCGACGCTCACGAGGCGCGCGCCCGCCCGGGCCTGCAGGAAGAACGTGCGCTGTCCGGGCGGGCCGACCGTGCCGGCCACGAAGCGCTCGGGCGGGTCGAAGCCGTGGACCAGGGGTGCCATGACAGCAACCCTAGGCGGTTTCGGAAGGCCCGGCGCCACCGCCGACCACCGCGTCGTCCGAGGCCCGCCTCCGGCCTCCCTTGCGCGCGCTCTTGGCCGGCGGCGCCAGCCAGGAGAGGTCGCCGGAGTGGGTGTTGGTGGCGACCACGTAGGGCCGGCTGGGCGTGTACCTGACGATGGAGACCGACGCCGGGTCGACGTGCAGGCGCTGGAACAGGTCGAGGTGCAGGCCGAGGGCGTCGGCGAGGATCGACTTCACGAGATCGCCGTGGCTGACCGCCACCCAGACGGCCCCGGGGCCGTGCTCGGCCTCGACGAGGGCGTCGCGACGGCGTACCGCCGCCACCGCACGGGCCTGCATCGCCGCCATCGCCTCGCCGCCGGGGAAGGTCACCGCCGACGGCTGGCTCTGCACGGTCGACCAGAGCTTCTCCTTGGCCAGCTCCTTGAGCGGGCGGCCCTGCCACTCGCCGTAGTCGCACTCGGTGAGCGCCCGGTCGGTCGCCGCCCGCAGCCCGCGGGGCTGGGCCGCGACGATCGCCTTCGCGGTCTGCCGGCAGCGCTCCAGGGGGCTGGTCACCACGGCCGCGAGCGGGACGGCGGCGAGCCGCTCGGCGGTCCGTGCGGCCTGTGCCGTCCCGGTCTCGTCGAGCAGCACGCCCGGGAGCCGGCCCGAGAGCATGCCCGACGCGTTCGAGGTCGTACGCCCGTGGCGGACCAGGATCACAGTTGCCATGGCCGGGACTCTAATGGGGCTACCGTTGCTCTGTGATCGTCGACTGCGCCCTCTACCGGGACGGGTCCCGCGTGCAGGGCGACACCGACTACCGCGCGTTGCGCGCGCGGGCGAGGGGTGCCGACGACTTCGTCTGGATCGGCCTGCACGAGCCGACCGAGGACGAGATCGCCGACGTCGCCGAGGTGTTCGGGCTCCACCCCCTGGCCGTCGAGGACGCCGTGCGCGCCCACCAGCGGCCGAAGCTGGAGCGGTACGGCGACATGGTGTTCGTGGTGCTCAAGACGCTCTGGTACGTCGACGAGCGGGACGCCGTCGAGACCGGCGAGATCGCGATGTTCGCCGGGCACGACTTCGTCGTCTCGGTGCGCCACGGCCAGGGCAACGAGCTGCACTCCGCCCGCCGGGCGCTCGAGTCCAGTCACCAGGTGCTGGGTCACGGGCCGGGCGGCGTGCTGTACGCCGTGATCGACCGGGTCGTCGACGAGTACCTCGACGTGGTCGACGAGCTGGTCGTCGACGTCGACGAGATCGAGACGTCCGTGTTCTCGACCGACCGCACCAACGACTCCGCCCGGATCTACGTGCTCAAGCGCGAGCTCGCGGAGGTACGACGGGCCGTGCTGCCGCTGCGCGAGCCGGTGGCGCGGCTGGCGCGCGGCGACGTGGCGACGGTGCCGGAGAAGGCACGGCCCTTCTTCCGCGACGTGGCCGACCACCTTGCCCGGGCGGCGGAGACGGTCGACTCCCTCGACGCGCTGCTGTCGACGGCGTTCGACGCCCATCTCGCGCAGATCTCGGTGCAGCAGAACGACGACATGCGCAAGATCTCGGCCGGCGCCGCGCTGGTCGTGGTGCCGACGCTCATCGCGGGCATCTACGGCATGAACTTCACGCACATGCCCGAGCTCGGCTGGACCTACGGCTACCCGTTCGCGCTGGTGCTGATGGGTCTCGTCGCCGCCGGGCTGTGGGCGCTCTTCAAGAAGTCCGGCTGGCTCTGAGTCCAGGCTCAGGCGGCGATCACCCCGGTCGCCACGAGCAGGAGGGTGCCGGCGCCGAGCGCGATCCGGTAGATGACGAACGGCGTGTACGAGTGCGTCGTGATGTACCGGAGCAGCCAGGCGATCGCGGCGTACCCCACGATGAAGGAGGCGATCGTCGCGACGATGGTCGGCCCCCAGCCGTAGAGGTTGTCGCCGTGCGGGATCTCCTTGAGCTCGAAGAGGCCGGCGCCGATCACCGCCGGGATCGCGAGCAGGAACGCGTACCGGGTCGCGGTCTCCCGCTCGTACCCGAGGAAGCGGCCCATCGAGAGCGTGGCGCCCGAGCGGGAGACGCCGGGGATCAGGGCCAGCGCCTGGGCACAGCCCATCAGGATCGCGTCGCGCAGCGACAGCTGCTTGAGCCCCTTGCTGGTGCCGCCGATGCGGTCGGCGATGCCGAGCACGATGCCCATGACGATCAGCATCGTGCCGATCACCCAGAGGCTGCGGAAGTCCTTCTCGATGACGTCCTTGAGCGCGATGCCGAGCACGACGATCGGCACCGACCCCAGGATGATGAACCAGCCCATCCGGGCGTCGAGCTGGCCGCGGTACTCCGGGCGGAAGAGGGACTTCACCCAGGTCGAGCCGATCCGCCAGATGTCGCGCCAGAAGTAGATCAGGACGGCCAGCTCGGTGCCGATCTGCACGACCGCGGTGAACGCGGCTCCGGGGTCGCCCCAGCCGAAGACCTCCGGGAGGATCCGGAGGTGTGCGCTGCTGGAGATCGGGAGGAACTCGGTCAGTCCCTGGATGATCCCGAGGACGACGGCCTGGAGGAAGTCCACCACGACGCGGAATCCTACGGGCGCCCACCTGGCGTGCCGGGGACGCCCCGCGGACGCGCGCCGACTACCTTGTCGCCATGCAGCAGCGGCGTGTCGGCTCGACCGGCCTGACGGTGTCCCGGCTCGGCCTCGGCACGATGACCTGGGGTCGCGACACCGATGAGCACGAGGCCAGGGACCAGCTGATCGCGTTCGCCGAGGCGGGCGGGACGCTGATCGACACCGCCGCGGGCTACGGCAGCGGTGCATCGGAGGAGCTGATCGGCTCGCTGATCGGCGACGTGGTCGCCCGCGACGAGGTCGTGCTCGCGACCAAGGCGGGCATCAGCTCGCGGCAGGGCGGCCGGTCCTACGACACCTCGCGAGGCCACCTGCTCGGCACGCTGGACGCCTCGCTGCGCCGGCTGGGCGTCGACCACGTCGACCTGTGGCAGGTGCACATCTGGTCCGACGACACCCCGCTCGAGGAGACCCTCGCGGCCCTCGACCACGCCGTGTCGACCGGACGCGCCTCGTACGTCGGGGTCTCGAACTACGCCGGCTGGCAGACCGCCCGGGCCGCGACGTGGCAGCGCGCGGTGCCGGGGCGGACTCCCCTGGCGAGCACGCAGGTCGAGTACTCGCTGCTCAACCGCGCGGTCGAGCAGGAGGTGCTGCCGGCGGCCGCCGCGCTCGGGCTGGGGGTGCTGCCCTGGTCGCCGCTGGGACGTGGCGTGCTGACCGGCAAGTACCGCACCGGTACGCCGTCGGACTCGCGGGCGGCGACCAGTCACTTCGCGAACTTCGTGAACCCCTACCTCGACGAGCGAGGCGCCGGGATCGTCGAGGCGGTCGCCCGCGCCGCCGAGGGCCTGGGCTGGTCGGCGCTCGAGGTGGCCCTGACCTGGGTGCGCGACCGGCCCGGGGTGACCGCACCGATCGTCGGCGCCCGCACCGCCGCCCAGCTGCGGGGTGCCCTCGGGGTCGACGAGCTGAGCCTGCCGCCCGAGATCACCGCCGCCCTGGATGATGTGTCTACCGACTGAGTCCCGACCGGGTCGAACCATGACTGGTGGAATCATGATTGGGGGAACCCCATGAGCCGTGCACTGCGCCGCCCTCCCGCAGCCGGGGTGGAGTGGGAGTTCGACAAGGTGTCGTTCTCGCGGGAGTTCTCCCGCAACGTCGTCACGAAGCTGCTGGTCGACCGGGCCGAGCACGGCGGCTGGGAGCTCGACCGGGTCCGGATCGGTGCCGACGGCACCCGCCGGGTCGTGCTCCGGCGCAAGATCATCCGCGCCGTACGGACCGCCTGAGCCGGCCCGCGCCGGGCCGACTCACGCGTCGTCGAGGAACCGGTCGAACACCCGGGCTCCGAACGTCAGCGCGTCGAGCGGCACCCGCTCGTCGACCCCGTGGAAGAGCGCGGTGAAGTCGAGGTCCGCCGGCAGCCGCAGCGGCGCGAACCCGTAGGAGCGCATCCCGAGCTTGCGGAAGTGCTTGGCGTCGGTGCCGCCGCTCATCAGGTACGGCGCGACGATCGCCTCGTCGTCCTCGGCCAGGATCGACCGGGTCATCGCGTCCACCAGGTCGCCCTCGTACGGCGTCGCCCAGGTCGGCTGGTTGCTGACGAAGTCGATGTCGATGTCGTCGCCCGCGAGCGCGGCGAGCGTCGCGAAGAACTCGTCCTCGAAGCCCGGCAGGAAGCGGCCGTCGACGTGGGCGGTGGCCTCGGTCGGGATGACGTTCACCTTGTAGCCGGCGTCCAGCATCGTCGGGTTGCAGGTGTTGCGGATCGCCGCGCCCATCATCCGGGCGGCACCGCCGAACTCCTCCACCAGCGCCTCGGCGTTCTCCGGGGTCGCCTCCGTGCCGGCGAGCTCGGCGACGGCCGCGAGCAGCGTCCGCATCGCCGGCGTCAGCCGCACCGGCCACTCGTACGCGCCGATCCGGGCCACGGCCGCCGACAGCGCCGTCACGGCGTTCTCGTGGTTGAGCATCGACCCGTGTCCCGCGCGGCCGCGGGCCGTCAGCCGCATCCACGCCATGCCCTTCTCGGCAGCCTCGATCAGGTAGATCCGGCGCCCACGCACCGTCGCGCTGAAGCCACCGACCTCGCCGACCGCCTCGGTGCAGCCCTCGAACTCGTCGGCGTGCTCCTCGACGAGCACCTCGGCCCCGAGGTGCCCACCCGCCTCCTCGTCGGCCGTGAAGCACAGCGTGATCGGCCGCTCGGGCACCCGCCCGGTGCGCTGCCGGTCGCGCACGACGGCGAGCAGGATCGCGTCGAAGTCCTTCATGTCGACCGTGCCCCGACCCCAGAGGTAGCCGTCCCGGATCTCGCCGGAGAACGGGTCGACCTGCCAGTCCTCGGCGGCCGCCGGTACGACGTCGAGGTGGCCGTGCAGCAGCAGCCCACCGCGGTCGCTGGCCGAGCCGCCCCACTGGGCCACGACCGACGTCCGACCGGGCTCGGACTCGTACAGCCGGCTCTCGATGCCGACCTCGTCGAGCAGCGCGGCGACGTGCTCGGCGGCCTTGCGCTCCCCCGGACCGTCGTCGGTGCTGCCGTAGTTGCTGGTGTCGATCCGGATCAGGTCACGGCACAGCTCGACCACCTCGGCGGTGGGGTCGGAAGCCGGCTGCACGGGTCGGTCGGTCATGGCTCCAGCATGGCATCGCGCGGCAGTGGCGCCACGTCCGATGCCGATGCGGAACTTCGTCCCAGCCTTTGCTACTGTTCCACCGCACTCGTCCGGGTGGCGGAATTGGCAGACGCGCTAGCTTGAGGTGCTAGTGCCCGTATTAGGGCGTGGGGGTTCAAGTCCCCCCTCGGACACACAGACGACAGGTAGGGGCCTTCGCCGGCTATGAGGCTCGGGCCTCTGAGGCAGAGTGCCTGCGACGGTTCCGCTCTACACTGACCGCATGACCGAAGACCGGATCGTCGCCGACCACCGCATCATGGGCGGTGTGCCGTGTATTCGTGGCACCCGGGTTCCGGTCGCCACGGTTGTAGGCCTCTTTGCCGAGGGACAGGGCATCGACGAGATCCTGTCGGACTATCCCCAACTCTCGCCGGAGGATGTCCGGGCCGCCCTTGAGTTCGCCGCGGCCGCGGTCTCGGAGCGTCAGCTCCCACTGCGGATGCCTGCGTGAGGTTTCTGGTTGATGAGTGCTTGAGCACTCGAACCACCGAACTGCTCGGAGCAGCCGGTCACGACGTCGCCCACGTACAGGATCGCGGTCTGCAGGGACACGTCGATGACGAGGTACTCGAGCTCGCCCTCACCGAGCGGCGCATCCTGATCTCAGCGGACACCGACTTCGGAGAGATCCTGGCGCGTTCCGGCGCCGACCTGCCCAGCCTGATCTTGTTCCGTCAAGGAAATCGAAGCGTCGAGCATCGGGTTGCCACTCTCCTCGCCAATCTCGCAGAGGTGGCCGACGACCTCGTGACCGGGGCGGTCGTCGTCTTCGCTGACGACAGAATTCGGGTCCGACGGCTACCGCTGCGCTGAGCCCATCCGTCTTCAGGCGCCTGAAGACGGACCCGAGGCCACAGCCTTGAGGGCGGTATCGAGAAGTCGCCGGCGCACGCCCCGGACCCGCCGACCGCGACGAACTCTCAACGGGAGATCAGGCGATGTCATCGATCGAGACGTCGTCCGTGCTCGCGCGGGGGCCTCGCCGTCATCGACTTCAGGCGAACCGAAATCACACTGTTGTAATTTAACCATTGTAGTTCGGCGTGTCGCTTGACAAATTCGTTCACAAGTTTCCCACGAGCGCACTTTTGTCCCTAGACTCCCACGCGTGTCGCTCCGTTCCCGCCTCCGTGCGCCGCTGATCGCAGCGGCGACCACCGCGCTCGTCGGCAGCCTCGTGGCGTTCGCCCCGACCACCTCGGCCACGCCCGACGACCCCACGTCCGAGCCCCGGCAGGAGCAGCGCGAGGCGCAGCCGGATGCGGCGACGGTCGACCAGCAGGAGGCCGACCCGGAGAGCGAGAGCGACGCCACGGACCCGGCTGAGCCGGACGCCCAGGCGGATGCCGAGCAGTTGGGCCAGGAGGCTGACAAGAAGACGCAGGAGAAGACCCAGGACGGGGCTCAGGAGAAGGCCCAGGAGAAGGCCCAGCCGAAGCAGCAGTCCGCCGACGAGGACAGCAAGGCGGCGCTGCTCGAGCGCGAGCGCGCCGCGGCCGCCGACGGGCTGACCCGCTCGCAGCTCAACTTCAAGAAGAGCGCGTACCTCTGCTATGGCTACCAGGCCTGCGCCAACGCGGGCATGGGGCACGCGGGGTACGCCCAGGCCGGCAACAAGATGTACTGGCGGATGTACGCCGGCCACAACTGCACGAACTACGTCGCCTACCGCATGGTCCAGAACGGCATGCCCAACGTCCGGCCGTGGTCCGGCGGCGGCAACGCGACGTACTGGGGGACCTCCGTCCCGCAGCTGACGAACGGCACACCGGCCGTCGGCGCCGTCGCCTGGTGGAAGGCCAACAAGGGCCCGGCCGGCTCCGCGGGTCACGTGGCCTACATCGAGCAGGTGGTCTCCGCAGACGAGATCATCGTCTCCCAGGACAGCTGGCGCGGCGACTTCTCGTGGGCGCGCGTGACCCGGTCGAGCGGCAACTGGCCGAGCGGCTTCATCCACTTCACCGACATGACCGTGCAGAACACCGCCGCCCCGATGATCTCCGGTGACGCGCGGGTCGGCACCCGACTGACCGCGTCGGCCGGCACGTGGACGCCGGCGGCGAGCTCGGTGAAGTACCAGTGGTTCGCCAACGGCCAGCCGATCAAGGGCGCGACCAAGTCGAGCGTCGCCCTCGGCAAGGGTCGGGTCGGTCAGGTGCTGTCGGTGCAGACGACTGCTGCCCGAAGCGGGTACAACGACCAGACCGCGAGCTCCGCGCCCACCGGGCCGGTCCAGCCCGGCCTCCTCGCGAACACGATCGCCCCGGTCATCAGCGGCAACGCCAAGGTCGAGAAGAAGCTCAGGCTCGACACGGGAGCCTGGAGCCCGGTGCCGTCCGGGTACGCCTACAGCTGGTACGTCGACGGGCAGCCGATCGCCGGCGCCACCGGCACCACGCTGACCCTCACGCCCGACCTGGCCGGCCGCACCGTGTCCGCGGCTGTGACCGCGGTTCGCAAGGGGTACGCCGACGCGGCCGTCCCCACCGCGGCCAGCGCTCCGGTCGCGCCCGGCACGATCCGGGTCCGCAAGAAGCCGGCGATCGCCGGTGACGCGCGCCCGCGCCGCACCCTGACGGTCAGCCCCGGGACCTACCGGCCCGCCGACGCGACCGCCGCCGTGCAGTGGCTGCGCGACGGCCAGCCGATCCCCGACGCCGTCGCGACGACGTACCGGGTGACGCCGGCCGATCTCGGCACCCGCCTCACGGCGAGCGTGACCACGAGCCGGGCGGGCTACGACGTCGCCGCGCTCAGCACGCCGTCGACGGCCCGGGTGAAGGTGCTCCCCCGGATCCAGGTCCAGCGCGTCCAGCTGCGCCACGGGGTGCGGCTCGTGATCCGGGTCGTGGCCCGCTACGTCCCGACCGTCCAGGGCAACGTGGCGGTCCGCGTCAAGGGCGGCTTCCGGCAGAAGGTCGCGCTCAACAAGCACGGCGTGGCCCGGGTCGTGGTGGTCGGGCTCAAGAAGGGCAAGCACCCCGCGCGGGTCGGCTACACCGGGAGCCCGACGGTCTCGAAGTCGATCCGCAAGGCCGCGATCCGGATGCCGGCGCCCAAGCGCTGACCCGCCGGGCGCTCCGGGCGGGGATACCCCGGTCAGTCCACGGGGTGGTAGCCGCAGGCGTTCTCGGTCTTGACGGCCTTGCCCGGGTCGTCCTTCTCGCCGCCCTTGGTCTTGGGGCCGAGCGCCTTGGCGACGACGGACTGCATCCACTCGAAGTCGGGATCGCCGGAGAAGAACCGGTCCGAGGAGACGAAGGCGATCGAGCGCATCTTCTTCTCCTTCACCTTCAGCGCCAGGTCGACGAAGGCGGGCATCAGGTCGCGGGGCACGTCGGTGCGGAGGATCTCCTTGCCGGCGGCGGCGAGGTCCTGGTACCGGCGCAGCACGTTCAGCGGGTCGGCGGCGTCGACGATCGCGCTCACCATGCAGCGCTGGCGCAGCATCCGCTGGTAGTCGTCGGAGCCCCACCGGCCGCGGGAGTACCACAGCGCGTGGAAGCCGTCGAGGTGCTGGTCGGGGCCGGGCTCGAGGTAGCCGGTCGGCGGGATGCCGGCGTCGGTGTTGCCGTTGATCGCGATCGGCTCATTGATGTTGACGGTGACTCCACCGATCGCGTCGACCAGCTGCTGGAAGCCGAGCAGGTTGATCAGCACGTAGTAGTCCACGTGCGTGCCCAGGCTGCCGGCCACGGCCTGCTTGACCGCGTCGGCGCCCTCGTTCTCCGACTTGCCCAGGATGTTCGGGTAGAGCGCCGGCACCTGGCCGTAGACCGCGTTGAGCATCCAGCTGCCGGGGTCGCCCTCGCCGCGGAAGCCGTCCGGGAAGACGTCGTGCAGCGGGCTGTCCTCGGGGAACTGCGCGTTCATCATGTTCCGCGGGAGGCTGAACATCACGGACTTGCCGCTGTGGGTGTCCATGCTCAGCAGGATCACCGAGTCGGTGCGGATGCCGGTGCGGCCGACTCCCCCGTCGCCGCCGAGGAGCACGACGTTGACCCGGTCGCGGCCGGCCCACGGGTCGGCCTTCGTGACGTTCTTGGGTGCGGTGGCCGTCTGCTCGTTGTCGAACACGGTGGCCACGAGGTCGGCCTGGCTGTGCGCGATCCGCACCGCCTGCACGGCGGGGATGGTGCCGAGCACGCACAGCAGCGCGACGACGATCACTCCGAGCGTCTTCTCGAGGATCGCCATGCCGAGCGGACGCACCATCAGGTACGTCGTCGCCACCACGAAGACCCATGCCACGAGCACCACGCCGAGCACCACCGACGCGACCTGGAGCCGGCCGGGGTCGAAGGCGAAGTCGACCGCCCGGTGCAGGTCGCCGACGTAGTAGGCCGCACCGGCCAGGCCGATCAGGAACGGCACCAGGACGACGTACCCGAGCCGTCGTCGCGACCACAGGTAACCGGCGCCCGGCAGCGCGGCACCCAGCAGCGTGACGCCGAGGGCACCGGAGAGGGTCTTGGCGCGCCGGAACTCGCGGACCTTGACCGCCCGATGCCGGCCGGCAGCACCGCTCGGGCGGCGCGGCGACGGCTGTGCTGCGGGCGCAGGCGGACCCGCGGTCACCGTCATGCGCACCCTCCCCCGCCGAAATCCCGGGGAGCACGGTACCAACGAGGTCCCGGGACGACCCGCATTCCGGAGCTTCAGGCCGGCACCGAGCCGTCGACGGCGTACGTCGTCCCCCGCGCGTCGCGGATCCAGAGCACCCCGTCGCCCGCCGTCGGACCCTGCGCCGCGAGCTCACGCTTGAGCACCTTGTTGGTGGCCGTGCTGGGCAGGTCGGGAGCGATCCGGACATAGCGCGGCCACGCCTTCGCGGACAGGTCCCCCTGGGCGCCGAGGAATGCCTCCAGCTCGGCCGGCGCGAGCGTCGCATCGTCCTGGAGCACGACCGCGGCCATCACCTGGTCGCCGACCAGTTCGTCGGGCACGGCGTACACCGCGACCCGGTTGACCGCATCGAGCCGCTGGAGCACCCGCTCGATCGGCGCGGCGGCGAGGTTCTCGCCGTCGACCCGCATCCAGTCGGCCGTGCGGCCGGCGAGGTAGATCCAGCCGTCGGCGTCGCGGTAGGCGAGGTCGCCGGACCAGTACATGCCGTGCCGCATCCGGTCGTCGTTGGCGGCCTGGTCGTTGTAGTAGCCACCGAAGTACCCGCCGCCGGTCGTGTTGACCAGCTCCCCCACCGCGGCGTCGGCGTTGACGAGCCGGCCGTCGGCGTCGAACTCCGCGACGGCGCACTCAGTCACGGACTCCGGGTCGTAGATCGCGACGCCCTCGAAGCCCTTGCCGATCGATCCGTTGGGGGTGCCGGGCTCGCGGGTGATGATCACCGCGAGCTCGGTGGAGCCGAAGCCGTCGGAGACCTCGCAGTCGAAGCGGCGGCCGAACTCCCGGATGTCGCGGTCGCTGGCCTCGTTGCCGAAGGCCACCCGCAGCGGGTTGTCGGCGTCGTCCGGTCGCTCCGGGGTCGCGAGCACGTAGGCGAGCGGCTTGCCGACGTAGTTCAGGTACGTCACGCCGTACCGCCGCACGTCGGCCAGGAAGCCCGAGGCGCTGAACCTGGCCGGCACGATCGTGGCGCCCGCGCACACCGCCGGGCTCCAGCCGGCGACCACGGCGTTGGAGTGGAAGAGCGGCATCGCCGCGTAGCAGACGTCGTCGGGGCCGAGCTCGAACCGACCCTGGAGGTTGAGACCCGAGAACAGCACCATCAGGTGGCTCACCTGCACGGCCTTCGGGTCGCCACTGGTGCCGGAGGTGAAGATCATCATGAACGTGTCCGTGGCCTCGACCTCGCGGTACGGCGTCAACGTGCCCGCGGCGGCGAGGAGGTCGGTCCACTCCTGCGACGACGTGTCCAGGACGCGTACGTCGTCGAGGTCGAGCCCCTCGAGCAGCGATCGGTGCTCGGCGTCGGTCACGAGCAGCTGGCAGTCGGCGCGGCGGATGTCGGCGCACAGCCCCTCCCCGCGCCGGGTGGTGTTGATCCCGCACAGGGTGTAGCCGCCGAGGCCGGCCGCCGCCATCGCGTGCAGCATGTCCGGCGTGTTGCCGAGCAGCGTGCCGACGTGTAGGGGCCGGGACCGGTCGGCGATGCCGAGCAGCGCGGCGGCGATCGCGGACGACTCGGCGACGTACTCCCACCAGGTCCAGCTCACCTCGCCCCAGCGGATCGCCGTGCCGGCGTCGTCCGCGCGCTCGCGCAGGAGCTGCTGGATGGTCTCGGCCATGCCCCCTCCTCGCGGGTTGACGCGTGTCAAACTAGGCGACCATAGGGCAAACTGCAACGCGTTCTAGCCGAGACGGACCGAGGGAGCGCCCCCGATGACCAGCCGATACGCCGGCCTCACCCGCGCCGAGCTGGCCACGCTCGTGCCCGAGCTGCTGCTCGTCGGGCAGCTGATCGACCGCTCCGGGATGGCGTGGTGCATCTCGGCGTGGGGCCGCGAGGAGATGGCCCGGGTGGCCGTCGAGGAGTGGGCCGGGTCGAGCCCCGTCTACACGCGCCGGATGCAGCGCGCGCTGCGCTACGAGGGCATCGACGTCGTGACGATCTTCAAGGGGCTCCAGCTCGACATCGGCGCCCCGCCGCAGTTCATGGACTTCCGCTACGACGTACAGGATCGGTGGCACGGCAGGTTCCACCTCGACCACTGCGGCGCGCTGATGGACGTCGAGCCCATGGGCGAAAGCTACGTCCGCTCGATGTGCCACGACATCGAGGACCCGACCTTCGACGCGACCGCGGTGGCGACCAACCCCAGGGCCCGGGTACGGCCCGTGCACCGGCCGCCCCGCAGCGCCGACGACCTGGCCGCCGACCGACGCCCGCACTGCGAGTGGACCGTGGTCATCGACGACGCGCATCCGGAGGTGGCACCGCTCGAGCCCTACTACGTCATCGTGCGGACCCGTGCGGCGCAGCTCGAGCTGGACCCGATCGATCCCACCGACGAGGGCGCGTCGGACTACTCCGGACCGCTGCTCTCCGACCTCGACTTCGGCGCGTTCTCCCACTCCGCGCTGGTGCGGATCGCCGACGAGGTCTGCCTGCAGATGCACCTGCTCAACCTGTCCTTCCGGCTCGCGGTCGACAAGCGGGCCGGCGACGGCGAGCAGGCCCACGAGATCGCCACCAAGCAGCTGGTCGGCGTCGCCGGCATCGCGGCCGAGCGGATCTCGCGGGCGCTCGGCACCGACGACCCGCTGCGGATCCTGGAGCTGCACCCGGTGCTCAACCCCGCGGCGTACGTCGACGCCGACGTCGACGCGAGCCGGCTGACCGTACGGCCCTCGGCCGCACACGACGACGGCGGCTGGCTCGCGCTCTGCGGCCCGGGACGCCTCGCGGCGCTCCAGGCGATCGTGCGTGCGGTCGACCCGCACCTCGACGTCGAGGTCGACGGCGTCGACGACGCGTGGACCGCGACCGTCGTACGTCGAGCAGAGCCCGCGCCTGAGGCCGCCGAGGTGGCGGTCACCCGGTTCAGCACCGGGGCGGCGTTCGAGTTCGCGCCGCGGCGGTCGCTGCCGATCACCCCGGTCTGAGGTACACCGGCCGACACGATCCGCGTTGCGCGGTGCGGAGGGGCCCGGCAGCACTAGGCTTCGGGCCATGCTCATCCTGGGTCTCATCCTGTTCGGCATGCTGATCGGCGCCGGCGCACAGCTCATCCTCGGTCGCGACGGTGGCGGCATCGACTGGACGATGGCGATCGTGGCCGGCCTCGTCGGGTCGTTCGTCGGTGGGCTGCTGATCAGCCTGCTCGCCGGCGACGGCATCGAGCTGCGCGCGAGCGGCATCATCGGCTCGCTCGCCGGTGCGCTCATCGTGACGGCCCTGTGGCGCTGGCTCGCGGGGCGCTCGAAGGCCGCGTGACCCCGGCTTGAGCCAGGCGTTCGGGCACTTCCGGGTCGGCTTCGTCACCGGTGCGACGCCCGACAAGTGGGCGCGCACCTGGCGCACCCGCTACGCCCGCGACCCGCTCGATCTGGTGCCGGTCGTCGAGGAGGAGCAGGAGACCCGGCTCCGGGCCGGCACCCTCGACATGTCGATCGTGCGGCTGCCGATCGACCGCGACGGGCTGCACTGCATCCCGCTGTACGACGAGCTGCCGGTCGCGGTGATGGGCATCGAGCACCTGCTCACGCTCGCCGAGGACGTCACCCTCGCCGACCTCGCCGACGAGCAGCTGGTGCTCCCCCACCGCTCGGGCTGGACCCCGGACGCCGAGCAGCTCGCCTGGCCGCCGATGTCGGTCGCGGACGCCGTCGAGGTCGTCGCCAGCGGCACCGGCGTCGTCATCGTGCCCATGTCGGTGGCTCGGCTGCACCACCGCAAGGACGTCACCTATCGCGTGGTCACCGATCTGGAGCCGACCCAGGTCGGGTTGGCCTGGCTGATGGATAACGAGGACCCCTGGGTGCAGCGCTTCATCGGGATCGTGCGCGGTCGGACGGAGCGCAGCTCGCGCGGGTGAGCCCATGCGCCGGTGTCCGCGGCTGGCCCGTGGCGCGGATGGCGATCGAAGGGCTGGCGACGGGCGCAGGCGGGTGGGTGGTGACGGCTCGTCGGTCCGCCTGCGAGGCCCGCGGCCCGGGATAGTCCGTCACGTTCTGGCTGCCGTTCCGGTGGTGGGGCAACCGGTTCGTGACGGACTATCCGGCTGGCGGCACTGGGCGGTGGGTGTTCCACCGGGACGACGCAACTCCCCCGCCCCGGGAGCCCGGACGCGGGCGATCGCCGGGGCGCGTCGGCGTGTCCCGCTCGTTTCCCCGGGCGGCCGGGGAAACGAGGTGATCCGGGCCGGAGCGGGCTCGGGCACCACGGGCCGCAGGTTCATCAGGCGCCCGATACCCAGGCCGCCACTCACTCCGCCAGCAGGTAGCCCGACCGGTTTCTCATCAGGAGGTTTCGCCCGTCACCGGGCCCGGGTAGGGGCCTCTAGTGACTACTCAGCAGCACCGCCCGTCCCGCCGGGTGGCCGACGCCGTGCGGGCGCCCGCGGCCGACGTCGTCCCCCACCCGGCGCTGGACCGCCCCATCGAGGAGGCCCGGCCGAGCCGTCCGGGCGTCGACTGGATCGTCTTCGGCGTGACCGCGGCGATCGCGATCGCGTTCCTGGTGTGGGGGTTCGTCAGCACGAGCAGCCTCGGCGACGCCTCCAGCAGCGCCCTCACCTGGGTGATGGAGGACATGGGCTGGCTGTTCGTCACCGCCTCGAGCACGTTCGTGGTCTTCGTGATCTGGCTGGCGGCCAGCAGATACGGCAACATCCCGCTCGGCCGCGACGACGAGGAGCCGGAGTTCCGGACCGTGTCGTGGATCGCGATGATGTTCAGCGCCGGGATGGGCATCGGGCTGATGTTCTGGGGCGTCAGCGAGCCGATCGCGCACTTCGTGACACCGCCGCCCGGCACGGGCGAACCCGGGAACCCCGAGGCCGTGCAGCACGCGATGGCCACCACGCTCTTCCACTGGACCCTGCACCCCTGGGCGATCTACGCCGTGGTCGGGCTCGCGATCGCCTACGGCGTCTACCGCAAGGGCCGGCTCCAGCTGATCTCCGCGGCCTTCGAGCCGTTGATCGGCGAGCGGGCCCACGGCGCCTGGGGCAAGGTGATCGACATGCTGGCGATCTTCGCCACGCTGTTCGGGTCGGCCGCCTCCCTGGGCCTCGGCGCCCTCCAGATCAGCAGCGGCCTCGAGATCGTCGGCGGCATCGGCGAGGTCGGCAACGCCGTGCTGGTCGGGATCATCGCCGTCCTCACCGCCGCCTTCATCCTGTCCGCGGTCTCGGGGGTCGCGAAGGGCATCCAGTGGCTCTCCAACATCAACATGGTGCTGGCGCTCGCACTCGCCCTCTTCCTGTTCGTGGTCGGCCCGACCGTGTTCATGCTCAACCTGGTGCCGACCTCGCTCGGCAGCTACCTCGCCGACCTGCCCACGATGGCCGCCCGCACCGGTGCGGAGGGCGGCGACACCAACGCGTGGCTGGAGAGTTGGACGGTCTTCTACTGGGCCTGGTGGATCTCCTGGACGCCGTTCGTGGGCATGTTCATCGCCCGGATCTCCCGGGGCCGCACCGTGCGCCAGTTCGTGGCCGGGGTGCTGCTGGTGCCCAGCCTGGTCAGCCTGGTCTGGTTCTGCATCTTCGGTGGCGCCGCCATCGACCTGCAGCAGACCGGCACCGACATCGCCGGCGCCGGCGGCGGGGTGACGGAGTCACAGCTCTTCACCACCCTCGAGGCCTTCCCGTGGGCGACGCTGACGAGCGTGCTGGTGATGGTGCTGGTCGGCATCTTCTTCGTCTCCGGCGCCGACGCCGCCTCCATCGTGATGGGCACCCTCTCCGAACGGGGCACCCAGCACCCGACGCGTCCGACGGTCATCTTCTGGGGTGTCGCCACCGGTGCCGTCGCCGCGGTGATGCTGCTCATCGGCGGGGACGACGCCCTCACCGGGCTGCAGAACATCACGATCGTCGCCGCGCTGCCGTTCGTCCTGGTGATGGTCGGCCTGGCGGTGGCGCTGGTGAAGGACCTGCGGTCCGACCCGCTCGTCGTGCGCCGCAAGTACGCCGAGGAGGCGGTCGCTCAGGCCGTCGTCACCGGCGTCACCGCCCATGGCGACGACTTCGTGATCGCCGTCGACCACGATCCGGAGAACTCCGCCGACTGGTCGATCACCTCGTCGTCCAACGGGTCCGACTCGGCCGACCCGGCGCCCGACTGAGCGGCCTCGCTACCAGCTCGTCGCCAGCGGGCGACCCTCGGTGAATCCGGCGGTGCTCTGCACGCCGACGACCGCCCGCTCGTGCAGTTCCGCGAGCGAGGCGGCCCCGGCGTACGTGCATGCCGACCGGACGCCCGAGCAGATCTGGTCGACGAGGTCCTCGACGCCGGGCCGGAGCGGGTCGAGGTACATCCGCGACGACGAGATGCCCTCCTCGTAGAGGCCCTTGCGGGCGCGGTCGTAGGCCGACTCGGCGCTCGTGCGGTTGGCGACCGCCCGCGCGGAGGCCATGCCGAAGGAGGTCTTGAACGCCCGGCCGTCGGCGTCGTGCATGAGGTCGCCCGGCGACTCGTGGGTGCCGGCGAACCAGGACCCGATCATCACCGAGGACGCGCCGGCGGCCAGCGCCAGCGCGACGTCACGAGGGTGCCGTACGCCGCCGTCGGCCCACACGTGGTGGCCGAGCTCGCGGGCGGCCGCGGCGCACTCGAGCACGGCCGAGAACTGCGGCCTGCCGACGCCGGTCATCATCCGCGTCGTGCACATGGCGCCGGGCCCGACGCCGACCTTGACGATGTCGGCGCCCGCCTCGATCAGGGCGCGGGTGCCGTCGGCGGCCACCACGTTGCCCGCCACGACCGGCACCTGCGGGTCGAGCGCGCGCACCGCGCGCAGCGCCTCGAGCATCCGGTCCTGGTGCCCGTGTGCCGTGTCGACGACGAGGCAGTCGACGCCCGCGTCCAGCAGCTCCCCAGCCTTGAGCGCGACGTCACCGTTCACCCCGACCGCCGCGGCGATCCGCAACCCGCCCCGGGCGTCGACGGCCGGCTTGTACAGCGTCGCTCGCAACGCGCCGTTGCGGGTCAGCACGCCGACCAGCCCGCCCTGGCCGTCGACCGCGACGGCGACGGGCACGTGGGCGCTGTCGAGCGCGTCGAACGCGGCGCGCGGGTCGGCGTCCGCCTGGAGCCGCACCTCGACGGGCCGCATCACCTGGCCGACCTGGGCGAACCGGTCGACCTCGCTGCAGTCGTCCTCCGACACGATGCCGACCGGCCGGCCGCCGTCGACCACCACCGCGGCCCGGTGCGCCCGCTTGGGGATCAGCGCCAGCGCCTCGGCGACCGTCTGGTGCGGTGCGAGCTCGATCGGCGTGTCGAAGACGAGGTGTCGCGCCTTCACGAAGGCGACGACGTCGGCGACCACCGTCGTGGGGATGTCCTGCGGGATGACCGCGAGGCCACCGCGTCGGGCGATGGTCTCGGCCATCCGCTTGCCCGAGATCGCGGTCATGTTCGCCACGACCAGCGGGAGGGTCGCACCGGTGCCGTCGTCGGTGGCGAGATCGACGTCGTACCTGCTGGCGACCGCGGAGTGCCGCGGGACCATGAACACGTCGTCGTAGGTCAGGTCGTGCTGCGGAGGCGTCACATCGAGGAACTGCACGTTGCGGCAGTCTACGGGCGGCGCGGGCATCCACGGCGCGCTCCTAGGGTGTGGTCATGCCGTTCGTCCCACCGGGTGACCCGTCGGAGCTGGCCGCCGAGGCCCGCGCGCAGTTCGAGTCGGCCTACGACCGCCCGCCGGCGGTCGTCGGACGGGCGCCGGGGCGCGTCAACCTGATCGGCGAGCACACCGACTACAACCGCGGCCTCGTGCTGCCGATCGCGTTGCCACACGCGACCTACGCCGCCGTGGCGCCCCGCCGCGACGATGTGGTGCGGATCTCGAGCGGCGACTCCGGGTCGCCGTTCGCCGGCACCGTCGACACGCTCGGGCCCGGCCGGGTCTCGGGCTGGGCGGCGTACGCCGCCGGCGTGCTGTGGGCGCTGCGCGAGGACGGGATCGAGGTGCCCGGCGTCGACGTGCTGGTGCACGGGACCGTGCCGCTCGGCGCGGGCCTGTCCAGCTCGGCGGCGCTCGAGTGCTCGGTGGCGCTCGCGGCCTGCGCGGTGGCCGGTGTCGACGACTCGCCCGCCCTGCGGCGGCGGCTGGTGGCCGCGTGCATCCGCGCGGAGACCGAGGTGGCGGGGGCGCCGACCGGCGGCATGGACCAGACGATCTCGTTGCTCGCGTCGGTCGGCCGCGCGCTGCTGATCGACTTCGACGCCGCCTCCGACCCGACTCGCGACGTGCCACTCCCCCTCGGCGATGCCGGGCTGACGCTGCTGGTGACCGACACCCGGGTCCGGCACGCCCTGGTGGACGGCGGGTACGCCGCCCGACGGGCCGACTGCGAGACGGCTGCCGCGCAGCTCGGCCTGACCAGCCTGCGCCCCGCGACCCTGGCCGACGTACGCACGATCGGCGATCACCGGGTCCGGCGACGCGCGACGCACGTTGTCACGGAGATCACCCGCGTCACCGACACGGTGGCCGCCGTGGCGGCGACCGACTGGACCGAGGTGGGTCGGCTCTTCGCGGCCTCGCACGCCTCGATGCGCGACGACTTCGAGATCTCCTGTGCTGAGCTCGACCTGGCCGTGTCGACCGCCATCGAGGCCGGGGCGGTCGGCGCCCGGATGACCGGAGGCGGGTTCGGTGGCTCGTCGATCGCGCTGGTGCCCGGCGACCGGCTCGGCGCCGTCGTCCGGGCCGTCGACACCGCGTTCGCCGCAGCGGGGTTCCGGCCGCCGCAGCACCTCCTCGCCGAGCCGGCCGGTGCCGCCGGCGTGGTGGGCTGAGACGCTCGGCCAACCGGGGCGTGCTTGAATCCGAGACAGGACCCCGACCGCACCGCGCCGACCGAGGAGGACCGCGTGCCCGAGAAGTCGCCGTTCGAGAAGCTGCAGGAGACCGTCGCCGCGGCGGTCCGCAACGTCGCCGCCGACCCGGGCGCCGCGGCCGGCAAGGCCGCCGAGCAGGCCCGCGGCCTGGTGTCGCTCGGCCTGACCGTGGCGGGCCAGGTCGCCCAGACCGTCGCCGAGCGGCTCAACCGGGTCTCTGCTCCGCCGCCGCCTCCGTCGGCGCCCGGTCGAACGGTGGTGCCGCCGCTCCCCGCGGAGCCGCCCACGCCGGCCGACGTCGCCGAGGTCGCCGAGGTCGTCGAGGTCGTCGAGATGAGGCCGAAGCCGCGGCCTCCCGCGAAGAAGGCACCCGCGAAGAAGGCGGCCCCGGCGAAGAAGGCCCCGGCCCGCACGTCGACCCCGAGTGCCAAGCTGCCGGCCAAGAAGACGGCGCCGGCGAAGAAGGCCGCCCCGGCTGCGAAGGCACCCACCCAGAAGACCGCACCGGCGAAGAAGGCCCCCGCCAAGAAGACACCTGCCAAGAAGCCCGCCAAGAAGGCCCCACCGGCCGATCCCGATCAGGCCTGACGGTTCCGCTACCGCAGCTCTGCACTCGTCAGGCCCAGCACCCGACGGGCCACGATCAGCAGCTGGATCTGCTGGGTGCCCTCGAAGATGTCCAGGATCTTCGAGTCGCGGGCCCACTTCTCCAGCAGCTCCGACTCGCTGTAGCCGACCGAGCCGGCGAGCTCCACGCACGACAGCGTGATGTCCGAGCCGACGCGCCCCGCCTTGGCCTTGGCCATCGACGCCTCGAGCGAGTTGGGCCGGCCGTTGTCGGCCAGCCACGCCGCCTGCAGCACCAGCAGGTACGCCGCCTCCCAGTCGGCCTCCATCTGGAGGAGCTTGGCGGCGGCCGCCGGCTGGGTGATCGCCGGGCGGTCGTAGTCGATCTCGACGCCCGCCTGCGCCAGCAGCTCGCGGGTCAGGTCGAGCGAGGCCCGCGCACAGCCCACCGCCATCGACGCGACGAGCGGCCGGGTGTTGTCGAAGGTCGCCATGGCGCCGGCGAAGCCCTGCTTGACGTCGATCTCGGGTGAGCCGAGCAGGTTCGCCGCCGGCACCCGGCAGTCCTCGAACCGGATCGTCGCGGTGTCGGAGGCCTTGATGCCGAGCTTGTGCTCGAGGCGCTCGACCGTCATGCCCGGGGTGCCCTTCGGCACCACGAACGACTTGATCGCGGCCCGGCCGAGGTCCCGGTCGAGCGTCGCCCACACGACCACGGCGTCGGAGCGCGCGCCGGAGGTCACGAAGATCTTCTCGCCGTTGATGACGTACTCGTCGCCGTCCAGCACGGCCGTCGTCCGGATGCCGGCGGAGTCGGACCCGGTGCCGGGCTCGGTGATCGCCATCGACGCCCACAGCCCGTCGAAGCGCTCGTGCTGCTCCCGGCTCGCGACCGAGGCGATCGCGGAGTTGCCGAGTCCCTGCCGCGGCATCGAGAGCAGCAGCCCGACGTCGCCCCAGCACATCTCGGCGATCGACAGGACCGAGGCGAGGTTCGCGCCGTTCCGCACCGAGCCATCGTCGGCGTCGGCGGACCGCTTCACAGCCGCGGCCCCGGCACCCTCGCTGGCATCGGACTCCGACAGCCCGTCGATCATGGCGGCGAGCAGGTCGAGCTCCTTGGGGTAGTCGTGCTCCGCCTTGTCGTACCTGCGCGAGATCGGCCGCAGCATGTTCATCGCGACCTGATGGGCCTGCGCGACGAGCGGTCGGAACCGCTGCGGATCGTCGAGAGAGATGCTCATACCAGGACACCGCCTTCCAGGATCCCGATCGCCCGCAGGTCGCGGTACCACCGCTCCACCGGGTGCTCCTTCACGAACCCGTGTCCGCCGAGCAGCTGCACGCCGTCGAGCCCGATCTGCATCGACTTCTCGGCGCACAGCCGGCGCGCGAGCGCGACCTCGCGGGCGATGTCATGGCCCGCGGCGGCCCGCGAGGCGGCCTTCCAGGTGAGCAGCCGCATCGCCTGCAGCTCGATCGCGATGTTCGCCACCATGAACGCGACCGACTGCCGGTGGGCGATCGGCTCGCCGAACGCCTCGCGCTCCTTGACGTACGGCGTGACGTAGTCGAGCACCGCCTGCCCGACGCCCACGGAGAGCGCACACCAGGCCAGGCGCGAGAGGCGCACGCACTCGACGTACGCCTGCTCGGCCGGCGGGCCGTCGGTCGCGCCGAGCACGGCGTCCGCGGGGACCTCGACGCCGCGCAGGTGGAGCTTGCAGAGGTCGGCGGCCCGCACGCCCATCGCCGGGTCGGCCTCGACGTCGAGGCCCTCGGTGCCGCCCTCGACGAGGAAGAGCGTCGGCCGGCCGTCGAGCGTCGCGCCGACCACGAAGAGCTCCGCCTCGGCGCCGCGGGGCACCGCCGACTTCACGCCGTCGAGCACGAAGCCGTCGGGCGTGCGGGTCGCGGTCGTCGCCGGCGACATCGCATCGAAGAGCACGGTCGGCTCGGTCAGCGCGAGCGCGGCGGCCGGGGCGTCGTCGCCGGTGAAGGCCGGCAGGTAGGTCCGCTGCTGGGCGTCGGTGCCCCACAGCCCGATGGCCGTGGCGACCGCTCCCGGGGCCAGCGAGGCGACGGCGAGCCCGAGGTCTCCACGAGCGAGCGCCTCCGCGACGAGCACGCCGGCGACCGCCGAGCGCTCCTCCGCCACGCCGCCGAGCGACTCCGGCAGGCCGAGGATCGGCAGCCCGACCTCGAGCCCGGCCCGCAGGACGCCGTCGGGTGCCGCGCACGCCTCGTCGGCGGCCGCGGCCGCCGGGCGCAGCACGTCGGTCGCGAGCCCGGTGACGACGTCGACCAGCAGCTGCTCGTCCTCGCTCGGGGTGAGATCGAAGACTCCGGTGCTCGGGGCGGCTGCCGGGCGGGCCCCAGCAGTGCCCCGACTCCCGCTCCGGTTGAAGGCGCGGCTGGCCCTGGTGAGGGTGCGGAAGCCGCCGCGGGTGGCGGTGAAGACCGCCTGCTCCGCCTGCCGGCGGATGCCGAGTCGGTCGAGGACGTCGCTCCGGGCGAGCCTGGAGAGGGCGGCCACGGCGTACCCGATCGGATCGCGTGACTCGGTCGTCGCCAGGCCGTGCCTGCCCCCCGGTCGCAGGCTCGGGAGAAGGGACATGGCGTCAATGTAACTACGAGTTACACACGGCGCTACGGTCCGGTCGGTGGGTCCGGTCACACGCTGACTACGCTCCTGCCCATGCCCGACCAGCCGCTCGCACCCCACGGCCCGCTCCCGACCGGTGGCCGCGTCCGTCCCATCACCCGCTGGGGCACGCCGGTCATGCACCGGCCCCAGCAGCGGGTCACGACGTACGACGACGCGCTGCGCAGCCTGGCGGCCGACATGGTCGCGACGATGTACGCCGCCGACGGGGTCGGCCTGGCCGCCTGCCAGATCGGCGAGGACGTCGCGATGTTCGTCTTCGACTGCCCCGACGAGTCCGGGCGGCACACCGTCGGCGTGGTCTGCAACCCCGTGCTCGCCCTCCCCGAGGGCCGCGACCGGCAGCTCGACGAGGGCGACGAGGGCTGCCTGTCCTTCCCCGGCGCGTTCGTCGAGTGCGCCCGGCCGGACGCCGCCACGGTCACCGGCACCGGCCTCGACGGCGAGCCGGTGTCGTTCTCGGGCGACGGCCTGCTCGCGCGCTGCCTGCAGCACGAGACCGACCACACCGTCGGCACCGTGTTCGGGGACCGGCTCCCGACCAAGCTGCGCAAGCGGCTCCAGAAGTCCCACGACAAGGCGGCCGCCGAGTACCCCCTGGAGTGGCCCGCGGAGTGAGCCTCGGCGTACCCTGTCGACGGCCTGAGGACCGCTGACGACGAGGAGGTGATTGCGGTGCATAGCGACAGTTGCCGCCGTTCCGTTCGAACTCACCGCACTCACCGCGAGGTCTCGTCATGTCCGACCGCAGCTTCAAGCCGATCCGCTCGCTGACCGGCCGGGTCCGCCGGCCCGTCGCTCAGCATCCCGTCGTCACCGGCTCCGCCCACGCCGTCGAGCACGCCGGCGACCGGGTCAGCGTCGTCGACAGCGCGATCTACGTCGACGGCGACCGCATCGACTCGCCCACCTCCCTGGCCGACACCTACCGGTCCCTGCGCCGGCACGACGACGCCGTCGCCTGGATCGGCCTCTACCGGCCCGACGATCACGAGCTCGGGTCGCTGGCCGCCGAGTTCGACCTGCACGAGCTGGCCGTCGAGGACGCGATCAAGGCCCACCAGCGGCCGAAGCTGGAGCGGTACGGCGACACGCTCTTCCTGGTGCTGCGCGCGGCGCACTACGACGACGCGCACGAGGAGGTGCACTTCGGCGAGGTGCACGTCTTCGTCGGCGCGGACTTCGTGATCACCGTCCGGCACAGCGAGTCGCCGGACCTCTCCGCCGTACGCCGCCGCCTGGAGAGCAACCCGGACCTGCTCGCGCTCGGTCCGGAGGCGATCGTCTACGCGATCCTCGACCGCGTGGTCGACGGCTACCGGCCCGTTGTGGCGGGCCTGGCCAACGACATCGACGAGATCGAGACCGAGGTCTTCGGCAGCGACCCGCGGGTGTCTCGGCGCATCTACGAGCTCTCCCGCGAGGTCATCGAGTTCCAGCGCGCGACCCAGCCGCTGGCGAGCGTCCTCGAGCACCTCACCGCGGGCTTCGAGAAGTACGGCACCGGCGAGGAGCTGCAGCGTTACCTGCGCGACGTCGACGACCACCTCACGGCGGTCATCGAGCAGGTCGACGGCTTCCGCGAGCTGCTCCGCGACATCCTCACCGTCAACGCCACCCTGGTCGCGCAGCGCCAGAACGAGGAGATGCGCGCGCTGTCCAAGGTCAGCATCGACCAGAACGAGGACGTCAAGCGGATCTCCGCCTGGGCCGCGATCCTCTTCGCGCCGACCCTCATCGGCACGGTCTACGGGATGAACTTCGACGACATGCCCGAGCTGCACTGGTCCATCGGCTACCCGTTCGCCCTGGTGCTGATGGTGCTGGTCAGCGTCACCCTGTGGGGCGTGTTCAAGGTACGACGCTGGATCTGAGCTGCCCCGGGCCGAGCCTGCGAGGACCGGCGTCTCGAGGCCTCAGCACCAGGGTGGTCTCGAGGTCCGCTTCGCTCAGACCTCAGCCACCGTCGAGCTCGAGCCCTCAGCGGCGCGCGGTGACGTAGCAGGCGACCGCGGTGGCGGCCGCGACGTTGAGCGAGTCGATGCCGGCGCGCATGGGGATGATCGCGCGCCGGTCGGCGGACTGCTCCCAGCGCGGCGAGAGCCCGTGCCCCTCCGAGCCGAGCACCAGGGCGACCCGGTCGATCCCGGCGACGGCGTCCTCGACGGGTACGGCGTCCTCGGCCAGCGTCAGCGCGACGGTGGTGAAGCCGGCCCGCGACAGCGACGGGAGCGCGTCGTGCCAGTCGGGCAGCCGAGTCCACGGAGTCGTGAACACCGCACCCATCGAGACCTTGATCGAACGCCGGTAGAGCGGGTCGGCGCAGCGCGGCGCCAGGAGCACGGCGTCGAACCCCAGGGCGGCGCCCGAGCGGAAGATCGCGCCGACGTTGGTGTGGTCGACGATGTCCTCGAGCACCAGGATCGAGCGGGCCGAGGCGAGCACCGACTCGACCGGCGGCAGCGGCGTGCGCTCCAGCGACGCGAGCGCGCCGCGGTGCACGTGGAAGCCGGTCACCTCCTCGGCCAGCGCCTCGGAGACCACGTAGCAGGGCACGTCGGAGGCCGCGAGCTCGTCGGCCAGCCCGTCGAGCCAGCGTGGTGCCATCAGGAAGGACCGGGGTGGGAAGCCCGCGGCGACGGCCCGGCGCACCACCTTCTCGCCCTCGGCCAGGAAGAGCCCGTGCTCCGCCTCGAGGTGCTTGCGCAGCTCGACGTCGCGCAGGTCGCGGTAGTCGGCCAGCCTCGGGTCGGCGGGATCGGTGATCTCGACGAGGGTGGCCACTAGGCGAACGCCTCGGGGTGGGCGACCCGCACGACCTCTCCGACGACGATGATCGCCGGCGGCCGGACCTGCTCGGCCTCCAGCACGGAGGCCAGGGTGCCCAGCGTCGCGAGCACGGTGCGCTCCCCCGGCATCGTGCCGTCGGCGACGACCGCGACCGGCGTCGCCTCGGCGCGCCCGCCCGTGACCAGCGCAGCCGCGATCGCCGGGGCGTTCTGCACGGCCATCATCAGCACCACGGTCCCGGTCAGGCCCGCCACCGCGCCCCAGTTGACCAGTGACTCCGGGTCGCCGGGCGGCAGGTGCCCGGAGATGACCGTGAACTCGTGGGTGACGCCGCGATGGGTGACCGGGATGCCCGCCACGGCGGGCACCGCGACCGGGCTCGAGAGGCCCGGGATCACCGTCACCGGCACGCCGGCCTCGCGGCAGGCGATGATCTCCTCGTAGCCGCGACCGAAGACGAAGCTGTCGCCGCCCTTGAAGCGCACCACCCGCTTTCCGGCGAGTGCGCGCTCGACGATGATCCGGTTGATCTCCTCCTGCTGAGCACTGCGCCCCCGCGGCAGCTTCGCGACGTCGAACAGTTCGACGTCCGAGGGGAGGTCGCCCAGAAGCTCGCGCGGCGCCAGCCGGTCGGCGACCACGACGTCGGCGTCCATCAGCGCCTTGCGGCCGGCGATGCTGATCAGCTCCGGGTCGCCCGGACCGCCGCCGACCAGCACCACGCCGGCCGCGTGGGAACGCTGCTGTCGGGTGGCGATGGCGCCCTCGCGCAGCTCCTCGACGATCTCGTCGCGGATCCGCGCCGAGCGCTGCGGCTCGCGGTTGCACAGCACGGCGACGGTCACCCCGTCGTGGCGGCCGGTGGCCGGCGTCCACGCCGTCGCCCGGGTGCCGTCGTCGGAGCGCACGCAGAAGACCCGCCGCTCCTCGGCCGCCGCCGAGACCGCCTCGTTGACCTCGCGGTCGGCGGTCGCGGCGATACAGTACCAGGTGTCGTCGAGGTCGGACGCCGCGAAGCCGCGCTCGTGCCACGTGACCTCGCCGGCGCCGACCAGGCCCTCGATCGCCGGAGTGACCTCCGGGGACACGACGTACACGTCGGCTCCGGCGGCGATCAGGGCGGGGAGTCGTCGCTGGGCGACATGGCCGCCGCCCACCACGACGACGCGCCGGTCGGCGAGGCGCAGGCCGGAGGGGTACGTCGCGAAGTCGTCCATCGGGCCATCATCGCCCGGCCCGGCCGGGGTCCTGGGCACGGCTCGACGACCGGACTAGGTTCGGACCGACACCGCCCATGCGATAGGAGCGCCATGACCCTCGACCGGCCCGTCAGCCCCAACCCGTACGACCTGCTTCCCGCCGCCCCGTCGTTCACGGTCACCAGCACCGACGTCACCGACGGCCAGCCGCTCGGGGACGACCAGGTCGCCGCGGCCGGCAACACCTCGCCGCAGCTGTCCTGGTCGGGCGCACCCGAGGGGACCAAGAGCTTCACCGTCACCTGCTTCGACCCCGACGCACCCACCCCGAGCGGCTTCTGGCACTGGGTGCTGGTCGACCTGCCCGCCGACGTCACCTCGCTCGACGCGGGCGCCGGCGCCGAGGGCGCCACCCTGCCGGGCAACGCCTTCATGTGCCGCAACGACGGTGGGCCCCAGGCGTTCATGGGCGCCGCGCCGCCGGAGGGCGACCAGGTGCACCGCTACTACTTCGTCGTGCACGCCGTGCGCGAGGAGTCGCTCGGCGTCGACTCCGACGCCTCGGCAGCCGTGGTCTCCTTCAACCTGGCGTTCAAGACCGCCGGCCGGGCGATCATCCACGGCACCTACCAGCACTGACCCGCGGGCCATTCAGCGGCCCCGAACCCTATTCAGACAATTTCATTCACAGCCATTGTGCTCTGTATTGATTCATGCCATGCTCCCGGCATGGGCTTGGACCAGACGGCGGCGCCGGAGGTGCTCGGACTCGAGGCGCGGGTGCGCACGGCGAAGCTGACGCCGGCCCAGCGCCAGATCGCCCGGCTGCTCCTGGAGAAGTCCGAGCACTTCATGTTCCTCTCCGCGGCCGACGTGGCGGCGGAGGCGGGCGTCAGCCAGCCGTCGGTCAGCCGCCTCGCCAGGGCCCTGGACTACGGCAGCTACGGCGAGATGATGGTCGCCGTCCGAGAGCGCGTCCAGGTCGGGCACGGCGCCCGTCCGCCCGCCGACGAGGCCGGCAACCGGTACCAGAAGGCGATCGACGACGAGGTCGCCCTGCTGCACAACCTCCGGCGGTCCCTGGCCGAGGGACAGGCCATCGAGCGGGCCGGTCAGCTCCTCAACTCCGCCGACATCGTGATGGTGGTGGGGCTGCGCATCTCGGCGTCCCTCGCCCAGAACTTCGCCTACCGACTCGGTCGGATCAGGCCCAACGTCCGACTCTCGATCACCGACGGCTCGCAGGTCTACGACGACCTCGCCCTCGCCGCGGACGCGCCCACCAAGGCGCTGCTGGTGTTCGCGATGCCGCGCTACCCGCGTGAGCTGGTCCGGCTGATGCGCTACGCGAAGAAGCGCGGCTACTCCGTGGTGGTGGTGACCGACAACCACGCCAGCGAGTTCGCCGGCCTCGCCGACGAGGCCCTGATCGCCGAGATCAACTGGGGTCTGACCTTCGGCACCCATACCGCGGCCACCGTCATCTCGGCCCTGCTGGCCGAAGAGGTCGGCGGGCTGCGTCCCGAGCTGATGCGGCGACGACTCGGAGACCTCGACGAGGTCGCCTCCGAGATGGACCACTACCTGACCGACTAGCGCGCCGCCGGGCGCCCCTCTCTCCCAACGAGACACGAACTTCGTGCCCCGGGGCTCGAACCTACCCACGATGCGAAACGACCCAGGAAGGATCTCGATGAGCAGTGACGGCAAGACACCAGAGAAGGTCACCTTCGACGGAGGCACGGAGGCCGAGCAGCAGGAGCTGCTGCGGGCGTTCCAGGACTTCTGGACCGCGAACGACGTCCTGGACATCCCACGCCTGAAGGAGCTGTGGCGGGACAGCGACGACTACGTCTACTTCAACTCCAACGGGTTCACGTACAACGGCTTCCAGGACTGGCTGGGCGTCTGGCGCTACTACGGCCCGCGCTTCGACCTGATCGAGCCGGCTCGCCTCGGCAACGTCAAGGTGATGATCCGCGGCGACATGGCCGTGCTCACCGACGACCGTGTGCAGATCCACCGTGAACCCAAGAACCAGGGCCCGATCCTCGGACGCCACATCACGGGACGCCCGGTGATGCGCGGAACCATGGTCTACACGCGCGAGAGCGACGGCTGGAAGTGCGTGCACGCCCACTACTCCCCCAGCGAGCTCGAGGGTGAGCGGCCATGGGCTCCCCCGCAGGACTGACTCGTCGAGCGCACCGGCGCTCGGTCCATCCCATCGAAGTAGGTGACTGTTGTGCGTAGCTTCAAACTGGTCGGGGCGGCAACCGCGTGCGCGCTGGCGCTGTCCGCGTGCGGCGGCGGGGACTCGTCGTCGTCCTCCTCCCCCGACGAGGTGCTGATCGGCGGCACCTATCCGCTGACCGGGCCGCTCGCGGACGACGGTCAGGAGATGGTCAACGCCATCAAGATGGCGGTCGCCGACGTCAACGACGCCGGCGGCATCAAGTCGCTGGACGGCACCGAGGTCGTGTTCAAGGCCAAGGACAGCACCGGCGCTCCCGAGCAGGCGGCGAAGAACACCCAGGCGCTGATCGACGAGGGCTCCTCGGCGATCATCGGTGCCTGGCTGAGCTCCAACACGCTGGCCACCACCCAGGTGGCCGAGCGCGCCAAGGTCCCTCACATCGTGGACCAGTCGCAGGCACCCGAGCTCATCGAACGCGGCTACCAGTACACGTTCCGCGTCATGTTCGACCCGCCGCGCGTCGCCAAGGCCGCCAACGACTTCGTCGAGCACGTCAACGAGGAGTGGGGCCTGAACGGGAAGGCCGTCTTCCTCCACGAGGACTCCGCGTTCGGGACCTCGCAGTCGGAGTACTTCCGCAAGGAGGCCGAGCAGCGCTCGGTCGAGGTCGTCAAGGACATCCCCTACGCGTCGTCGACCACGGACATGAGCTCCGAGGTCGCACAGGCGATCGCGAGCGGCGCGGACATCCTGCTCTCCACCGGCTACGCCCCGGACAGCCTCCTGCTGCTGAAGACCCTCCAGGAGCAGAACGCGGAGTTCAAGGCGGTCATCGGCGTCGACAGCGCCGGCTGGTACAGCAACCGGTTCGCCGAGGACGCGGGCGACCTCATCGAGGGCGTCATGGACGCCGGCAGCTACCCGATCGACTTCGCCTCGCCCGACTACACGTCGTTCGCCGAGAGGTTCGAGAGCGAGTTCGGGAGCGAGCCGTCCGGTGGCGCGGTGATGAGCTACGTGTCCGCCCGGGTGCTGCTCGAGGCGATCGAGGACGCGGGCTCCAGCGACCCGGCCGACATCCGCGAGACCCTCGCGTCCGGCACCTTCGACGGCTACCTGCTCACCCAGGAGCAGATCTCCTTCGACGACGTCGGGCAGAACGAGGAGATCGAGCCGATCGACTACCAGTTCCAGAACGGACGCCGCGAGGTGGTCTGGCCCGAGCAGTTCGCCACCGGCAAGCTGCAGCGGCCGTAGCCGTCACGGGCCATCACGGGCCGTCTCGACCTCTCCGCCTGCGGGTGGACCGAAGCGAAGCGAGGAGCGAATGGATTGGCGCCTGGTCTTGCAGTCCGTCATCGGAGGGCTGTTCAACGGCAGTCTGTACGGCGTGGCTGCGGTCGGCCTTGCCTTGGTGTTCGGGGTGGCGAAGATCGTCAACCTGGCCCACGGGGCCTTCATCCTGCTCGGGATGTACCTGGTGTACGTCCTGCACGACTGGACATCGCTCGATCCGTTCCTCCTCGCCTTCGCCGCGATCCTCGGCGGGCTCGCCGTCGGCTGGCTGGTGCAGCGGGGCCTGCTGGCCCGACTGATGGCGACCGGCCAGGACGGGCCGCTGCTGGTGACCCTGGGCCTGTGGATCGCCATCGAGGCGGTGTGCGCGATGGTCTTCGGCTCCAACCCGAAGACGGTGGAGTCCAGCCTGTCCGACGCGACGTTCTCGATCGGGCCCGCCAACTTCTACTGGAGCCGACTGGTCGTCCTGGCACTGGCGGTGGCGTTCACCGTCGGGCTGCACTGGCTGCTGCAGCACACCGACCTGGGGCGCGGTATCCGGGCCGTCTCCCAGGACACGACCGCGGCCCAGCTCATGGGGCTCTCGGTCGGCGGGCTGCTGGCCGCCACCATGGCCCTCGGCGCGGCGGCGGCCTTCTTCGCCGGCGCCCTCTCGGCGACGCTCGTGCCGATCACCCCGGGAGCCGCGACCAACCTGCTGCTGATGAGCTTCGTCGCCGCGGTGCTGGGCGGGCTCGGCAACATCAAGGGCGCCTTTGTCGGCGGCGTGCTGATCGGCGTCGTCGAAGGAGTGGGCTCGCTCTTCCTGCCCGGCACGATGAAGGTCTTCATCGTCTTCCTCGTGTTCATCGGATTCCTGCTGTTCCGGCCCGAGGGCCTGAGGAGGCGCGCATGACCACGCAGGCCACGACCAGCCCGGCGCCGCGCCGGGTCCGTCCCCGGCGCCGGCCGTCCCTCGGCATCATCGTGGGGATCGCCGTGCTCGCCGCGCTGGCCCTCGCCCCACTCACGGGCAGCCGGCACTCCCTCGGCATCTGGACGGTGGCGCTGATCTTCGCGGGCGTCTCCAGCGGGTGGGCGATCGCGGGCGGCCTCAGCGGCCTGATCCCGCTCGGCCACGCCGCCTTCTTCGGGATCGGCGGCTACGCCTCCGCCGTGGTCTTCGCCAAGTACGACCTGAGCCCGTGGCTCGGCATCGTCGTCGGCATGGTGATCGCCGCGGCGCTGGCCTGGCTGATGACGGTCCTGGCCGTCCGGTTCAAGGTGCGCGGGCCGTACTTCGCGCTCTACACGCTCGCCTGGGCCGAGATGCTCCGCATCCTGGCGTCGAACCTGGACTACCTCGGCAAGACCAACGGCGTCCTGGTGCCCTACAAGGTCGACGCCGGACCGGCGGACCTCCAGTTCTCGGACCCGCGCGGCTTCTATCTCGTCGCCGTCGGGTACGCCGCGCTGGCGATGATCGTCTTCCTCCTCGTCAAGCGCAGCCCGCTCGGCTGGCGCCTCTCCGCGATCCGCGGCGACGAGCCGACGGCGGCCGCCAGCGGCGTCGACGTGGCCCGGTCGCTCACCCGCACGATGGCACTGAGTGCGGCGATGACCGCGATCGGCGGCGGCCTCTACGCGCAGTACATCCAGTACATCGACCCGGAGCTGGCCTTCAACGTGTCGGTCTCGATCGACATCGCGGTCCGGGCCATTCTCGGCGGCGCCGTCCTGGTCCTGGGTCCGTTGCTCGGATCCGTGGCGATGACCAGCGTCACCGAGCTCACCCAGAAGTACATGGACGCGCTGCCGTCGGCCAGCCTCCTGGTCCTGGGCCTGGCGATCATCGCCCTGGCGCACTGGTTCCCGACGGGCATCGGCGGCCTCGGCGTACGACTCAAGCGCATCTGGTCGAGGAGGTCGGATCGTGTCTGACATCGTGATGAGCGCGGTGGACGTCAACGTCCGCTTCGGCGGGCTCCGCGCACTGGCCGACCTGGACCTGGAGATCCGCTCCGGCGAGGTGCTCGGGATCGTCGGCCCCAACGGCGCCGGCAAGAGCACCCTCTTCAACGTGCTGGCCGGAGCGATCCGGCCGACCAGCGGCCGGGTACTCCTCCAGGGCCGGGACATCACCTCCTCGCGCGCCGACCAGCGCGCCCGGATGGGGATCTCCCGCACCTTCCAGACGGTGCGTCCCTTCCTCGACGAGACCCTGGTCCGCAACGTCGCCGTCGCGGCGCTCGCCGTCGGCGACGGTCGCGCGCACGCGATGGACGTCGCCGTCGACCTGCTGGAGCAGGTCGGTCTCGCCGACAAGGCGGCCGCTCGCGCCTCCGAGCTCGGCCACGGCGAGCGCAAGCGGCTGGAGCTGGCCCGGGCGCTCGCGGTCCGGCCGCGGGTGCTGATGCTCGACGAGGTGATGGCGGGGCTCAACCCCTCCGAGGTCCGCGAGATCGTCGAGCTGATCCGCAGCCTGTGCGCCGCGAGCGGCAGCGAGCTGGTGCTGATCGAGCACCTGCTCTCGGCGGTGCGCTCGCTGGCCGACCGGGTCGTGGTGCTCGACGCGGGCCGGGTGCTCGCCGACGGCACGCCGGACGACGTCTTCGGTGACCCCAAGGTCATCGAGGCCTACCTAGGGACCAAATATGCCACTTCTTGAGGTGTCCGCCCTGCGGGTCAGCTACGGCGGCGTGGTCGCCGTCCACGACGTCTCCCTGAGCGTCGAGCGCGGCGAGATCGTGTGCCTGCTCGGCGCCAACGGAGCCGGGAAGTCGAGCACGCTGATGGCGATCTCCGGGGTGCTGCCCGACCGCGAGGGGACCGTCACCTTCGACGGACGCGAGCTAGCGCGGGTGGCCAGCCACGAGATTGCCCGCCTCGGCCTGGTGCAGGTGCCCGAGGGACGCCGGGTGTTCCCGGAGATGACCGTGGCCGAGAACCTGCAGATCGGCGGGATCCGCGCCCCCTCGGCGCAGGTCCGCACGCAGCGCATGGAGCGCTCCTACGAGATGTTCCCGCGCCTCCTCGAGCGCCGCGACCAGCTGGCCGGCTCCCTCTCCGGAGGCGAGCAGCAGATGCTGGCGGTCGCCCGGGCGCTGATGTCCGACCCCGCCCTGGTGATGCTCGACGAGCCCTCGCTGGGCCTGTCCCCCGCGCTCGTCGAGGCGACGTTCGACACCGTCCGCCAGGTGCGCGAGGCGGGACTGGGCGTGCTGCTGGTGGAGCAGAACGCGGGCGAGGCGCTCGAGGTCAGCGACCGGGCCTACGTGATGGAGAACGGCAGGGTCGTGCTCTCCGGTCCGGCGAGCCAGATCCGCAACGACCCGCAGGTCAAGAGCGCCTACCTGGGCCTGTGAGAGAGGAGCAGAGCATGCAGTGGGGAATCGGTCTGGGCAAGGCCCTCGACTCTCGTCAGGTTCCGCGGGCGGCGGTCCGCGCCGAGGAGCTCGGCTACGACGAGGCCTGGATCTCCAACGAGAGGTTCCATCGCGACATGTTCGTCGTCATGGGCGCGGCGGCGGCACTGACCCGCTCCCTGCGCCTGGGCACCTTCGTCGCCGACCCGTTCACCGTGCACCCGGCGGTGACGGCGGCCGCGATCGCGACCGTCGACAGCCTCTCCGAGGGGCGGGCGATCCTGGGCCTCGGCGCCGGAGGGACCGGCTTCTCGCAGATCGGGCTGCGGCCCCGGCGGCCGGTCGCCTCGATGTCCACAGCGCTGGACGCGGTCAAGGGCCTGCTCCGGGGTGAGCGGGTCACGGCCGACGACGCCCACTTCGAGATGCACGACGCCGTGCTCGAGCTGAGCCCCGCCGGTGACGTGCCCGTGGTGCTCGCCTCCCAGAGCCCGAAGATGCTGGCGCTGGGCGGCCGGGCCGCGGACCAGGTGATGATCTCGACGTTCGCCGACCCCCGGCTCTTCGGGCTCGCCGTGGGCTGGGCCGGCGACGGGGCGGCCGAGGCGGGCCGCGAGCTCGACGTCGCCGAGCAGGTGATCGCCCGCATCGACGTGGCGATCGACGACGACCTGGACCGGGCCCGCGATGCGTTGCGCCCGCTGATCGGCTACCTGCTGGTGCTGCTGCACCCGAACTGGTTCTTCCTGGACACGCTGGAGCTGCGGCTCCCCGACGAGCTCCACGAGATCGCCCGCAACCGCGACTTCGTGGGCATGCGGGCCAGGCTGGGGCTGATCCCCGAGGAGCTCATCGAGGCCTTCGGCTGGGTCGGCGGCCCCACGCGGGTGGCCGAGCAGATCGGGCGCCTGCTGGAGCTCGGCGTACGCCGCGTGGTCGTGCTGCCGCACTCCCCCGACGGCGATCCGATCCCCACCATGGAGGCGTTCGCCTCCCGGGTGATGCCGCTGGTCGAGCGCTCGCTGTGACGTACACGGTCGTCGCCACGGACCGCGCCACGCGGTCGATCGCCCTGGGCACCGTCTCGCATTCCAGCTCGGTGCTGGCCAAGGTGCTGACGGGTGCGGGCGCCCAGGGGCACCGGGTGCTGGTCGCGTCGCAGGCGTTCTCCAGCCCAGCGCTCGGCGCCGCGGTGGCGGCTCATGCGCTGGACGACGGCGACCTGCGTGAGGTCCCGGCGATCTGCCGGGCGAGCGAGGGCGGCGGCTTCCGCCAAGTCGCGATGGTGACCGACCGGGGCGGGCTGGCGACCTACACGGGCGACCGCTGCCTGACGTACGCCGGCGACGTGGTCGACGTCGAGGCCGGCGTGGCGCTGGCCGGCAACATGCTGCTGGACTCCGGTGTGCTCGAAGCGGCCCACGCCGCCTACCTCGCGAGCACCGGAGCACTCGACGAGCGGGTGCTGGCGGCCCTGACCGCCGCCGGTGCGGCCGGTGGCGACTGCCGCGGCGACCGGGCGGCCGGCCTGGTCACCGTCGGCCGGCACGGGGACCTGCACCTCAGCGTCGACGACCACGACCGCCCGCACGAGGAGCTGGAGCGACTGCGGGTCCAGGCCAGGGCCCGCGCGGTGCTCGGCTCGTGCTTCCGGTGGGTCGAGCGCGGCTGTCCCGCCGACGAGGTCGCGCCGCTGACCGCCCGGCTCGCGACCGCGGCCGAGCACGACGCCGACGTCGCGGTCTGGTGGGTGGTCGTCAGCGAGCTGGCCGGCCTCCCGCGTCCGCCGGCGTCCGCCGAGACGACCCGGTCGGCCGCCGAGCTGGTCGCCCGGATGGCCGTACCACGGACCGATTCCTCGACGAAGGGACCCGACGATGTCGACTGAGACGCCGCAGAAGGACCTGCGTGACCTGCTGGCCGCGGAGGTCAGGCTGGCCGGCTACCGCCCGGCCCACGAGGTCGTGGACGGTCTCGACGAGCTGACCTATCTGCACAGCGGACCCCCGATCGACGTCTACCGGCCACTGCCCGCTCCGCTGGTGGGCGCGGTGGCCGCCGGGTTGCTCTTCGAGGGTGCGGCGACGACGGCCGAGGAGGCCGTCGCGATGACGCGCGACGGCCGGGTACGGCTGATGCCCTGCCAGGACACCAACGTCGCCGGGCCGCTGACCGGCCTGGTCACGCCCAGAACGCCGATGGTGGTGGTCGAGCGGGGGGACGGCCGGCTGTTCTGCTCGCCGATGCACGAGGGCGACGACGGCGGCATGCGGACCGGCACGTACGACGTACCGACGCTGGAGCGGCTGCGGCAGGTGGCCGAGGTCGTCGCCCCCGCCCTGAACCGCGCCGTGCTCGAGACGCCGGTGCCGCTCCGGCCCGTCGAGATGCAGATCTCGGCGCTGCGCCGGGGCGACGAGTGCCACAACCGCAACGTCGCGTCCACGCTGGGCCTGGTCTTCGCTCTGGCTCCCGCCCTGGCCCGACTGCCCGAGGCGGCGGCGGTCTTCGACTACTTCACCCGGACGACGCAGCACTTCATCGCGATCTCGGCGGCGGTGGCCAAGGCCGTCGCCGACTCGATCGAGTGCAGCGGACCGGCGGGCCTGGTGACCGCCGTGGGGATGAACGGCCAGGACTTCGGCATCCGGGTCAGCGGGCTCGACGGCTGGTTCCGCGGGCCTTCGCCGGTCGGTCCGATGGTCGCCCTGGGTGGCGCCGACATCACGACCGCCTCGCCGGGCCAGGGCGACTCCCCGATCATCGAGACGCTGGGCCTCGGCGCGTTCGCGCTCAGCTCCGCGCCGGCGCTCGCCCGCACGCTCGGGTTCTCCACCGACGGGAGCCGAGAGCTGGTGGAGGAGATGCGGCAGGTCTGCGGCTGCGACTCGCCGGTCTACGGCCTGCCCAACCAGGACTTCGCGCCGACCCCCGCCGGCATCGACGTGGTCAGGGTCGCCGACTCCGGCGTCGCACCGGCGACGACGCTGGGCTTCCTGAGCCGCAACCTCGGTGCGGGCCGGGTCGGCGCCGGGGTGATCCGGATGCCGATGCAGCCGTTCCTGGAGGCCCGGAAGGCTCTCGCCCCACGGGTGATCGGGGTCGACGGGTGAGCGGGCCGGCGCCGCGCTTCGGCGTCGCGCTCGACTTCGCGGCGCCCCCGGGCCAGACGTACGCCGAGCGGCTGGCCGAGCTCGACCCGGTGCTCGACCTGGTGGGCGCGGCCGGGTACGACGCGCTGTCGGCCGGTGAGAGCTACGTGTTCTCCCGCTCCGACGCGATGGGGTTCCACGGCCCCAACGCCCTGATGATGCTGGCCGCGCTCGCACACCGACTGACCGGCGTACGGCTGGTCGCGGGCGTCAGCCTGCTCGCCGGGTGGGACGCACGCCGGCTGGCCTACGACAGCGCGCTGGTCGACCAGCTCAGCGGCGGGCGACTGACCCTCGGCCTCGGCCTCGGCTCGCCGGCCGCGTGGCGGGTCTTCGGCATCGCCCCCGAGGCACTGGGTCGGCGGCTGGAGAGCACGGTGCGGCTGCTCCGGGAGGCCTGGTCCGGCTCCTTCTCCCTGCCGGAGGGGTGCGTCGACCTGGTGCCCGGACCGGTGCAGGAGGGCGGTCCGCGGATCCTCCTCGGGGGCGCCCGCAAGGTGTCCGCCGAGCGGGCGGCGGCCCTGGCGGACGGCTTCGTCGCCTCGTCCGGCTACTCGCGTGACCTCATCGCGCGCCAGGTACGCCGCTACCGCGAGGCGGCCGCGCCCGGGACGGTCGGCTCGGTCTCGGTCAACCGCTTCGCCGTGGTCGCGGCCACGGAGCGGGAAGCGCTGGCCCGCTACCGGGAGCACGTCGCGCCGCTGCTGGCGGCGTACCGCGCGACCGGGCTGGTCGACCGGAGAGATCCGGAGCTCGACCGCGACCAGCTCTGCCTGGTGGGCACGCCCGCGCAGGTCGCCGAGCGGACCGCGGAGTACGCCGACCTCGGCGTCACCGACCTCCAGCTGCGGGTGCGGCCGGGGCGGCTCCCGGTCGCCGCCGCGCTGGAGAGCCTGGAGCTGATCGCCGACGAGGTGCGGCCGCGGTTCGTGAGCGGCGGTGAGGTGGCATGAAGGCGGCGAGCTTCGACTACGTCCGGCCCACGGAGCTGGAGCAGGCGCTCGCGACCGTGGCGCTCGACGGCACCATGGCGCTGGCCGGCGGCCAGTCCCTGGTGCCCTCGATGGTCCGCCGCCAGCTGCGCCCGGCGCGGGTCTGCGACCTGAACGCGCTGCCGGAGATCGCCGGCGTCGAGGTCACCGATGCGGAGATCGTGGTCGGCTCGATGACCCGTCAACGGGACCTCGAGCTGCATCCGGTCGTCGCCCGGGTGCAGCCCGTCGTGGCCCGGGCGATCGCCCTGATCGGCTTCGTCGGCACTCGCCACCGGGGCACGGTCGGCGGCAGCCTCTGCTTCGCCGACCCGTGTGGCGAACTGCCGGCACTGGCGGCGCTGCTGGACGCGCGGCTGGTCGTCCGCGGCGCGGAGGACGAGCGGCAGCTGACCGCCGCCGACTTCTTCGCGACGGACTTCGCGACGGTGCTGCGGCCGGGCGAGCTGCTCACGGAGGTCAGGTTCCCGAGGCAGCCGGCGTCGCGGTACGCCGCCGTCAAGCTGCGCGTCGGCCAGGACCGTCCCCTGGGCTGCCTGGTCTCCTACGCCAGCGACGAGCGGGGCGTGATCCGGGATCCGCGGGTGTCGATCTTCGGCACCAGTGATCCCGGCCGCCGGGTGGCCGCGGCCGAGCGGGCGCTGGCCGGTCAGCTGCCCGGCGCGGAGCTGTTCGCGGACGCGGCCGCGGCGGCGACCGACCTCGAGCCGCTGGGCGGAGCCGCGATGTCGGCGGCCTATCGGCGTCGGCTCGGCCGCACCGCGATCAGGAGGGCCCTGGTCGCATCGATGGGGGTGGACGATGACTGACACGGTCCGGCTGGCGGTGAACGGCAGTGACGTCGAGCTGCGGGTCGAGCCCCGCGAGACCCTGGCGGACGCGCTGCGGCGTACCCAGGGCACGCGGAGCGTCCGGCTCGGCTGCGAGCACGGTGCCTGCGGTGCCTGTACGGTCCGGCTGGACGGGCGCACGGTGCGGTCCTGCCTGGTCTTCGCGATCCAGGCCGAGGGCGCCCAGGTGGAGACCGCCGAGGGTCTCGCCGCCCACGACGCCTGCTTCCAGCGGCTGCAGGAGAGCTTCGCCTGCGGCAATGCCTTCCAGTGCGGATTCTGCGCGACCGGGATGCTGATGACCGCCTCCGAGCTGCTGGCCGAGGAGCCCCGGCCCGATGCCGACTCGGTCCGTGAGCGGCTCGCCGGGAACCTGTGTCGCTGCACCGGCTACGAGAGCATCGTCGCCGGCGTCCTGCGCGCGGTCGACGGGGCGACCGACCCGGCGACCGACCCGGCGACCGGGGAGGTGACCGAGCGATGAGCGTGCGCCGCGACCACGCGTCCATCGCGCCCCAGCGCGACAGCGTTGGCGAGACCGCCGCGATGGTCAACCTGCCGGCCGCGCTCAGCGGTGCCGCCCACTACGTCAACGACATCGAGCCTCCCGGCACGCTCTTCGTGGCGATGCTGCGCAGCCCGCACGCCCACGCCCTCGTACGCGGCATCGACGTGGCGGCGGCCCGGGCGCTGCCCGGCGTCCACGCGGTGCTGACCGGCGCCGAAGTTCTCGACCGGGCCGGACCGCATCCGGTCTACTGGCAGCTGACCGGCCAACGGACCCCGCAGACCCGGGCGATGGCCGTCGACCGGGTTCGCTACCACGGCCAGGTCGTCGCCGCCGTGGCCGCGGAGTCCCGGGCCCTCGCGGAGGACGCGCTGGAGCTGATCGCGGTCGACTACGAGCCGCTCCCGGTCGTGGCCACCGTGGCGGAGGCGCTCGCGCCGGGCGCTCCGCTGCTGGTGCCGGAGTGGCCCGACAACGTGTTCGGCGAGCAGGTCTACGGCACCGGGGACACGGACCGGGCGTTCGCGGATGCGGCGTACGTCGTCGAGGAGGAGTTCGACTTCGGTCGCTCCTTCGGCGCCCCGCTCGAGACCCGCGGCTGCGTCGTGGAGTACGAGCCGGTCGCCGGGCGCTTCGAGGTCTGGATCAACAGCCAGTCCCCGAACCGGGTCCGCGAGGTGGTCAGCGAGGTCGTCGGGGTGCCCCAGGCGCGGGTGCGGGTCCGGATCCCGGCGGTCGGCGGTGGCTTCGGTACCAAGGCCAACTACTACGGGGAGGAGATCCTCGCCTGCCTGCTGGCCCGAAGCACCGGCCGGCCGGTCAAGTACGTCGAGGACCGCGACGAGAGCTTCGTCGCCAGCTCGCACGCACGCCAGCAGCACCTGAAGGTGGCGCTCGCCGCGGACGCCGACGGCCGGATCGTCGGACTGCGCGGCGACGTCGTCGGCACCCTGGGCGGCGAGCTCAGCAGCGTCGGCATGGGGCCGGTCTGGCTCGCCGCGGTGAGCCTGCCGGGTGCCTACCGGATCGAGAACATCCGGGTCCGGGCCCGCGGCGTGATGACCAACCGGTCGCCGTACGGCTCCTATCGAGGGTGGGGCGCGCCGAAGGCCGTCTTCGCGATCGAGCGGACGGTCGACAGGCTCGCCCGGACCATGGGCCTCGACCCGCAGGAGCTGCGCCGGCGGAACCTGGTCACCCCGGAGGAGATGCCCTACGCCAACGGCATCCTGGCGCGACTCGACAGCGGTGACTACCGCGAGTGCCTGAGCCGGGTCGAGGCGCTCACGGTCGACGCCGGCTGGCCGGACACCATCCGGGAGGCACGGAGCGCCGGACGCCGGGTCGGCATGGGCTACGCCTGCTTCGTGGAGTCCACCGGCATCGGCCCCAGTCGGGTGATGACGGCCATCGGCGTGGAGCAGGCCGGGTTCGACGAGGCCGTGGCCCGGATGGACGCCGGCGGCCAGGTCACCGTCTACACCGGGCAGGCCGAGCTGGGCCAGGGCATCCTCACGACGATCGCGCAGACCGTCGCCCACGAGCTCGGCCTGCCACCCGAGCGCGTCGAGGTGGTCTCGGGCGACACGGACCGCTGTCCCTACACCGGTTACGGCACGGCCGGGAGCCGGGGCGCCGCCGTCGGCTGCGAGGCCGCGCGGCTGGCGGGCGTCGAGCTGCGCGACCAGGTGCTCGGGCTCGCCGCCGACCGGCTCGAGGCCGACCCGGCCGAGCTGGTGATGGACGAGCACGGGGTCGGCGTCCGAGGCGTCCCCGGACGCCGCCTCACCCATGCCGAGATCGGCCGTGCGGCGTACCGCGACCTGACCCTCGCCGGCGACGGCTTCTCCGGGACCCTGCAGGGGCGCGCCGTCTACGACCCCACCGCCATGACCTATTCCTACGGCGCCGCCGCCGCGCTGGTCGAGGTGGACGCCGAGACCGGCGAGGTCAGGCTGCTCGACGGCGCCATGGTCGACGACTGCGGCGTGGTGATCAACCCCGACGTGGTCGAGGGGCAGCTGGTCGGAGGGTCGGTGCAGGCGCTGGCCGGCGCGCTCTTCGAGGAGCTCGTCTACGACGCGGACGCACGGCTGACGAACCCCGACTTCCACGGCTATCGACTGCCGCGGACCACCGACTTCCCACCCCTGCGGCTGGGCCACATGGAGACGCCCTCACCGGCGAGCGGGAGCGGCGTCAAGGGGGTCGGCGAGGCCGGCACGCTGCCGTGGGCACCCGCGCTGTGCGCCGCGGTCGACGACGCCCTGGCCGACACGGGTGTCTTCGTCACGGAGGTGCCGTTGCGGCCGGAGCGACTGCTGGAGGCGATCGACGGAAGCGGTGTTGCGACGAGTTAGCCCTCACCCGCACCCCTCGCCACGTTTCGTCAGCCCCTCACGACAGGAGCCGCCCATCATGCCCACCCTCAAGGACCGCGTCGCCGGTGCTGTAGCCGCCGAGGCCGACAGCCTCGTCGAGCTGTCCCGGGAGATCCACCGCCACCCCGAGCTCGCCTTCGAGGAGGTGCGTGCCCACGGTCTGCTGACCGACCTGCTCGAGAGTGCCGGGTTCGCCGTCACCCGCTCGGCCTACGGCCTGGACACGGCCTTCCGCGCCGAGATCGACGCCGGCGCGGGGCCGACCGTCGCGATCATCTGCGAGTACGACGCGCTGCCGGAGATCGGCCATGCCTGCGGGCACAACCTCATCGCCGCCGCGGGGGCGGGTGCCGCGATCGTGGCGGCCCGCTCACTCGCGGAGCGGCACAGCGGGCGGATCGTGGTGCTGGGGACGCCGGCCGAGGAGGGCGGCGGGGGCAAGGTCTACATGCTCGAGCGTGGCGCGTTCGAGGGCGTGGACGCGGCGATGATGGTCCATCCCGCGGGTCGCGACCTGACCGAGATGAACACCATCGCGATCGAGCGCACCCGCGTGGAGTACCGCGGCCTCGCCGCGCACGCCGCGGCCGCGCCGCAGCTGGGCCGCAACGCCCTCGACGCCGCGGTGCTGGGCTACCTGAACGTGGCGGCGCTGCGTCAGCACCTCGCCCGCCACGAGCGGGTCCACGGGGTCATCACCCGTGGCGGCACCCGGCCCAACATCGTGCCGGAGTGGACCGAGGCCGAGTGGTACATGCGCTCCCCCACGATGGACGGCCTCCAGAGCCTGGTCGCTCGCGTGCAGTCCTGCCTGGAGGCCGGTGCGGCCGCCGCCGGCTGCAACATGAGCAGGGAGCCGATCGGTCGCGTGTACTACGACATGGTCACCAGCGAGGCCCTGCTCGACCTCTACGTCCGGAGCGCCGCCGAGATCGGGCGCACGGTCGACGTGCCCGAGGACGGCACCACCGTCGTCGGCAGCACGGACATGGGCAACGTCAGTCACGCGGTGCCGTCGATCCATCCCCTCATCAAGGCCGCTCCCGCCGAGGTCTCGCTGCACACCCGGAGCTTCGCCGACTACGCCGGAGGGCCGGACGGCGACCGCGCCGTCCTCGACGGTGCCGCGACGCTCGCACTCACCGCGATCCGCGTGCTCGAGAACGGGCCGCTGCTGTTGACGTCGGGCCGGGCGGAGGAGCGGGCCTAGGAGCGCGCGTCGCCCACGGCCGTCCGGGAGTCACCGCGGTCCCGCCTGGGTGGTGGTTTCGAGACAGGCGCTAGCGCGCCTTCCTCAACCACCGTTCCCTGACGACGATGGCTTCCAGGCACGCGCCAGCGCGCCTTCCTCAACCACCGCCTGCCACCACGGTGGTTGAGGTGCGAGGAGCGCCAGCGACGAGCCTCGAAACCACCGGACCCGACGACGATGGCTTCCAGGCACGCGCCAGCGCGCCTTCCTCAACCACCGCCTGCCACCACGGTGGTTGAGGTGCGAGGAGCGCCAGCGACGAGCCTCGAAACCACCGGACCCGACGACGATGGCTTCCAGGCACGCGCCAGCGCGCCTTCCTCAACCACCGCCTGCCACCACGGTGGTTGAGGTGCGAGGAGCGCCAGCGACGAGCCTCGAAACCACCGGACCCGACGACGATGGCTTCCAGGCAGGCGCCAGCGCGCCTTCCTCAACCACCGCCTGCCACCACGGTGGTTGAGGTGCGAGGAGCGCCAGCGACGAGCCTCGAAACCACCGGACCGCCGACGATGGCTTCCAGGCAGGCGCCAGCGCGCCTTCCTCAACCACCGTGGGAGGCCTGGCGGAGCAGTTCCTCGAACGGCGTGACCGCGGCGAACTCGTCCTCGACGGTGCGCCGCTTCGTGACGACCGTGTCGACGCGGCTGACCTTGCCCATCAGGGCGGCCAGTTCGCCGGCGGCCCGGCCGATCCGGCTGTCGAGGTCGGTGCCGGCGAAGTCGTCGGTGGCAGCGAAGACGCCGGTCGGCACGACCACCGCGTGCAGGTAGGCGAACAGCGGGCGCAGCGCGTGCTCGATCACCAGTGAGTGGCGGGCAGTGCCCGCGGTGGCGGCGACCAGCACCGGCTTGCCGTCCAGCGCACCGGTCTCGAGGACGTCGAAGAACGTCTTGAAGAGGCCGGAGTACGACGCGGAGAAGATCGGCGTCACGACGATCAGGCCGTCGGCCTCGGCGACCGCCGCCTGCGCCGCCGCCAGCTCCGGACCGGGGAACCCGGTCAGCAGCTGGTCGGTCAGCTGGTGGGCCAGGTCGCGCAGCTCGACGTGCGTGACCTCGACCTCCTCCAGCGCCTCGACGGTCGCGGCGGTGAGCCGCTGGGCCAGCAGCGTGGTCGACGACGGGTTGGACAACCCGGCGGAGACCACCACGAGCCTGGTCATGCCGTTCCCTCGATTCCCTCGTCGACGCCGTCGGCGTCCTCGGCCCGGTGGCCGGTGGCGCTGTCGGCCTCGGCGTACACCGTCGAGTCCTTCGGGCCACCCGCGGCGGCGACCAGCGACGCGTGGGTCGGGGCGTCCGGCACGTTGGCCGGGCGGCCCTCGGCCATTCCCTTCCGCAGGTCGGGCAGGATCTCGCCGAGCAGGTCGAGCTGCTCCAGGACGGTCTTGAGCGGCAGCCCGGCGTGGTCGACCAGGAACATCTGGCGCTGGTAGTGGCCCACGTAGTCGCGGAAGCCGAGGGTGCGCTCCAGCACCTGCTGCGGCGACCCGACGGTCAGCGGCGTGGCCTCGGTGAAGTCCTCCATCGAGGGGCCGTGCCCGTAGACCGGCGCGTTGTCGAAGTACGGACGGAACTCGTTGACGGCGTCCTGGCTGCTCTTCCGCATGAAGAACTGGCCGCCCAGACCGACGATCGCCTCGTCGTACGCGCCGTGGCCGTAGTGCTCGTAGCGACGACGGTAGAGGTCGACCATCTGCTGGGTGTGTCCGGCGGGCCAGAAGATGTGGTTGTGGAAGAAGCCGTCGCCGTAGTACGCCGCCTGCTCGGCGATCTCGGGGCTGCGGATCGACCCGTGCCAGACGAACGGCGGCACGCCGTCGAGCGGCCTCGGGGTCGAGGTGAAGCCCTGGAGTGCGGTGCGGAACCGGCCCTCCCAGTTCACGACGTCCTCGCGCCAGAGACGGTGCAGCAGCGCGTAGTTCTCGACCGCCAGGTTGATGCCCTGGCGGATGTCCTTGCCGAACCACGGGTAGACCGGGCCGGTGTTGCCGCGACCCATCATCAGGTCGACGCGGCCGTCGGTCAGGTGCTGGAGCTTCGCGTAGTTCTCGGCGATCAGCACCGGGTCGGTCGTGGTGATCAGCGTGGTCGCGGTCGACAGGATGATCCGCTTCGTCTGCGCGCCGATGTAGGCCAGCGTGGTGGTCGGTGCGGAGGCGATGAACGGCGGGTTGTGGTGCTCGCCGGTGGCGAACACGTCGAGGCCGATGTCCTCGGCCAACTTCGCGATCTCAACCGTGGCCTTGATCCGCTCGTGCTCGGTCGGCGTGCGACCCGTGGTGGGGTCGGTGGTCACGTCGCCGACGGTGAAGATCCCGAACTGCATGGCCGATCACTCCTGAGATTGGTTGAATTCCGAACTATATGCCCAACGAGGGGCACGGCCCGGGTATTCCTGCCACCATCCTCGCGTGAAGCGCCTCCCCCTGGTCCGCCGCTGCCCCGCCTGGGTCCCCGTCTTCGTGCTCCTGCTGACCGTCGGCCAACTGGCCGTCGCGGAGTGGGCTCCGGGGATCGACCGGTTCGCCGACAAGGCCTTCGGCGCACGGCTGATCGCCTATCCCCTGCTCATGGTGCTCGCTCCGGCGATCTGGTGGCTGGCACACCGACGCCGGGAGCCGCGGGCGGCGCTCACGTCCCACCACGCGCCGTACGGCGCCTTCACGCTCGTGATGCTGCCCTTCCTGATCGACGTGACCGGGAACAGCCTCGATCTCTACGACTCACTCGTCTGGTGGGACGACCTCAACCACTTCGCGAACTGGCTGCTGCTGCTCACCGGCCTGGGTCTGCTGCTCTGCGAGCAGGTGCAGCCCCGGTGGGCGGTGGTCGTGCTGGTCTGCGGCCTCGGTGCGATCCTGGCCATCGGGTGGGAGGTCGGCGAGTGGTGGACCTTCATCCGCCACGGCACCGAGCTCGACACGGCGTACGAGGACACCCTGGGGGACGAGGTGCTGGGCACCCTGGGCGCACTCGGTGCCGGGTTCCTCGTGGCCTTCCGGAGACCCGCGCCGCCGAGGTGGTGACCGGGCCGGTCGGCACGGTGCGCTCGGCTAGCCGAGCGGGGCGCGAAGCGAGCAGCGCACGGCGTACCGCTCCCCCGCGACGTCGACCTCGAACCGGCCGCCGGCGAGCCACGCGGAGGTGACCGGGGCGGCGTGGCGCAGGTAGCCGAGGCCGACGCACGCGCCGACGGTCTCGCCCCAGGCGGCGCTGGTCACCTGTCCGGCCGGTGCGCCGTCGCGAAGCAGCAGCTCGCCGCCCCAGAGCATCGGCTCGGGTGACGACACGACCAGCGACACGAGCCGCCGCCGTGGGCCGCCCCCCGCCAGCGCGTCCCGGTGTGCGGCGAGGGCGGCCCGGCCGAGGAAGTCCTTGGCGCCCGTGAGGTCGGTCGCGAAGACCAGGCCGGCCTCGACCGGACCGTAGTCGGGGGTCAGCTCCCTGCCGAACGCGCGGTAGCCCTTCTCCAGCCGCAGCGACTCGATCGCGTAGTAGCCCGCGTCGGCGGCGCCACCCGCGTGCACCGCGTCGTAGACGGCGCCAGCGTCCGCCACGGGCACCAGCAGCTCCCAGCCGAGCTCGCCGACGTAGGTCATCCGGGTGGCCCGCACCGGCACGCCGGCGACGCCCACCTCGCGGCTGGTCGCGAACGGGAAGCCCTCCTCCGACCAGTCGTCCGGCGACAGTGACGAGAGCAGGGCCCGGGAGCGCGGGCCCATCACGCCGAGCACGGCGTACTCCTCGGTGACGTCGCGCGCCGGTACGCCGTGGCGGGCCAGCCAGTCGAGGTCGCGGACCGTGGTCGCGGAGCTCGACACCAGCAGGAAGGAGTCCGCACCGGTGCGGGTCACGGTCAGGTCGGCCTCGTAGGTGCCCCGCTCGTTGAGGAACGGCGTGTAGACGCAGCGCCCGACCGGCACGTCGACGTCGGCAGCGCACACCCACTGGAGGGCGGTCAGCGCCGCGGCGCCCGAGACGGCGTACTTGGAGAACGAGGTCTGGTCGAAGACCGCCACGTCCGTCCGGGTCGCGCGCTGCTCCGCCGCCGACGCCGGGAGCCAGGACGGCTTGCCCCAGGTGTACTCCAGCGCCGGCGCGAAGACGTTCGGCCGCTCCCACCCCATCCGGGTGCCGAACAGCGCCCCGGCCGCCGCCAGCCGGTCGTGCAGCGGCGAGGTGCGCTGCGGACGACCGGACTCGAGCTCCCGGTTGGGCCAGGGCAGCGCGTAGTGGAGCCCCAGCACCTCCGAGACCCGCGACCGCAGCCACGTGTGGTCGCCGTGGAACGGGGCGAAGCGGCGTACGTCGACCGCCACCAGGTCCTCCTGCGGCGCACCGGCCACGATCCACTCGGCGAGCGCCCGACCCGCCCCGCCGGCCGAGGCGATGCCGACCGAGTTGAAGCCCGCGCCGACGAAGAAGCCGCGCAGTCCCGGTGCCTCCCCCAGCAGGAACTGGTTGTCGGGGGTGAACGACTCCGGCCCGTTGTAGAGCTTCCGGATGCCGGTCTCCTCCAGCCCCGGGACCCGCAGCAGCGCCTGCTCCATCAGCACCGAGAAGTGCTCCCAGTCCTCGTCGAGCAGCTGGAACTCGAAGGGATACGGGAGGTCATCGGGCGAGCGCCACGGCTTCGCCTGCGGCTCGAACCCGCCGACGACCAGGCCGCCGGTCTCCTCCTTGAAGTAGGTCCAGCCGTCCGGATCGCGCATGATCGGCAGGTCGGGATGCGTGCCGGGCACGGCGTCCGTGACGACGTAGAAGTGCTCGGCGGAGTGCAGCGGGATCGTCGCGCCGACCAGGTCGCCCAGCGCCTTCGCCCACTGCCCCGCGCAGTTCACGACCACCTCGGCCTCGACGTCGCCCCGGTCGGTGCGGACGCCGGTGACCCGCCCGTCCGCGACGCCGAAGCCGGTGACCCGGACCCGCTCGACCACCCGGGCGCCGCGCATCCGGGCGCCCCTCGCGAGCGACTGGGTCAGGTCCGCCGGGTCGACCTTCCCGTCGCCGGGCAGCCACAGCGCGCCGAGCAGGTCGTCGACCCGCATCGGCGGCCACAGCTCGCGCGCCCGCTCCGGCGACACCAGCTCGCAGGGCAGGTCGTAGGCCACCGCGTTGGCCGCCGTACGCCGCAGCTGCACCATCCGGTCCTCGGTGCGCGCCACGATCAGGCCGCCCACGTTGCGGTAGCCGGCCGCCAGGCCGGTCTCGGCCTCCAGCGACGCGTAGAGCTCGGCGGAGTACTGCACCAGCCGGGTGCCGCTCTCGGAGGCCCGCAGCGGCCCGACCAGGCCGGCCGCGTGCCAGGTGGTGCCGCACGACAGCGTCCCCTGCTCCAGCAGCAGCACGTCGCTCCAGCCGAGTCCGGTCAGGTGGTAGGCGACCGAGGCGCCGATGACGCCGCCGCCGACGATGACGACCTGGGCGCGCGCGGGGAGGTGGTTTCGAGACGGTTGCTGCGCAACCTCCTCAACCACCGTGCTCCGGGTCTCGGTGGTTGAGGAAGGCGCGCTAGCGCCTGTCGCAGTCTCGGTGGTTGAGGAAGGCGCGCTAGCGCCTGTCTCGAAACCACCCTCCGGACCAGGCACCGTGCCCGCGGCCTCGGTGGTTGAGGAAGGCGCGCTAGCGCCTGTCGCGGCGTCGGTGGTTGAGGAAGGCGCGCTAGCGCCTGTCTCGAAACCACCCTCCATCTCAACCACCGTTGACGACCTCGTCCAGCAGGCGGGGCAGGTCGGGGCCGCGGAAGGTCGCGGCGGCCTTCTCGTACCGCTCCCGGCCCCACTCCCGGAAGTCGTAGTCGATCGGGCTCGCCGCCGCCTGGATGAAGCCCCACAGCGACCAGCCGTACTCGCTGCACAGCATCTGCAGCCGCACCCGGGCCAGGTCGGCGCGGGACGGCGAGCCGAAGTACGCCGCGACGTACGCCTCGACCTGATCGGGCGAGAAGCCGCACTCGGTCGCGGTGTTGCCCAGCTCGAAGCAGGGGTCGTTGTTGCCGGAGTACTCGTAGTCGATCAGCCAGACCCGGCCGCGCCCGTCGGACCCGGCGTCGTCGATGAAGTTGGCGGCCAGCAGGTCGTTGTTGCACGGCACCGTGGCCCGATGGGTGCTCGTCAGCGCACGGCGTACGCCGGCCCACGCGTCCTCGTGCTCGGCGTACCCCGGGGGCAGCCAGTAGCCCCGCTCGCGGACGGTGCGCAGGTACGTCGCCTGGCGGGCGAACATGTCGAACCCGTTGGCGAACCGCGGCCCGGCGTGCAGCCGGCGGTTGGCCTCGGCCGCTCGCCGCAGCACCTCCGGGTCGCCGAAGTCCCGATCCTCCAGCGACCTCCCCTCGAGGAACTCGATGACGAGCAGCGAGAGGTCGGGGCGGTACTCCAGCACGGCGGGCCCGGCGCCGGATTCGGCGGCGGTCGCCGTGTTCGCCGCCTCCGCGTCGCGGTCGATGCCGAGCAGGGTGGCGTCGCCGAGCGCCCATCGGACCACCACGTCGCGCGGCCCAGTGGGGTGCTCGTCCTCGGTGCGGACGTGGAAGTTGCGGTTGGTCAGGCCGCCGGGCAGGTCGGAGACGCGCCAGGACCGCCCCGCCAGGCAGGCGAGGCGGTCCAGCGGTGGGCGTCCCACCCCGATGGCCTGGGACGTCCTAGTCGCCGAACGCGTCGACGACGGCCTGGTCGATGGTGTGCTTGGGACCGGTGAACCACTTCTTCGCCGAGGTGTTCCACCAGATCGTGAGCAGCAGCAGTGCGCCGAGCGTGACGATCGGGGCGTAGTTGACGAACTTCCACTCGAACTCGTCGCGGAACGGGTTCGCCGCCGGCGTCGTCGGCATCATCAGGAACACCGAGACCACCACGATCTCGATCACCGCGATCGGGTTCATCCACTTGTACTTCGCCCCGTTGTTCCACGAGCCGGTCTCGAAGCGGCTGCCGTTGCGCCAGCGCAGGAAGATCGGGATCGCGAACGCCAGGTAGAGACCGATCACCGCGATCGAGGTGACCGCGTAGAAGGCCAACGGCACCGGCGTGCCGTTGACGTCGACCTTGATCAGCGCCGGGAGGGTCAGCACCGCCGCACAGACCCCGACGAAGACCACCGCGTTGGCCGGGACCCGCGACCGCGTCAGGCGCTGCAGCGTCGGCGAGCCCGGGATCGCGCCGTCCCGGCTGAAGGCGAAGGTCATGCGCGACGCCGACGTCATGCACGAGGTCGCGCAGAAGAACTGTGCGGACGCCGAGATGAAGAGCACCAGGGTGGCCCAGTTCTGCCCGAGCGCCGAGAGGAAGATGGGTTGGACGCCAAGCCCGGCGAGCGCGTTGTCGGGCTGGCCGGCGTCGTTGTTCGGGATCGCGAAGACGACGCAGAGCAGCAGGATGTAGCCGCCGATCACCGAGTAGAGGATCGAGCGCCAGATGCCCTTCGCGGCGGCACGCGAGGCCGACCCGGTCTCCTCCGACAGGTGGGCGGAGGCGTCGAAGCCGGTGATGGTGTACTGCGTGAGCAGGAAGCCGAACGGCACGATGGCGAACCAGAAGGCCACACCCGACGTGCTGCCGTCGGCGTACCCCGAGTTGTTGAAGCGCTCGGTGAAGACGTAGCTGAACGACTGGTGCTGGTCGGGCACGAACAGCAGGACCACCACGATCACCGCCGCGCCGACCACGTGCCACCACACCGAGACGTTGTTCATGATCGCCATCAGGTGGCCGCTGAAGATGTTCAGCACCGACACCAGCGCCAGGATGATCACGAAGATGATGAAGACGCGGGTCAGGGAGTAGTCCGCGGCGAACGAGTCGGAGTAGGTGCTGATCGTCAGGTCGATGAACGTCGCGCAGCCGTAGGACACACCGGCGGTGACCGCGACCAGCCCGATCAGGTTCAGCCAGCCGGTGAAGAAGCCCGCGGCCGGGCCGCCGAGCTTCGACGCCCACCAGTAGATGCCACCGGAGGTCGGGTACGCCGAGACCAGCTCGGACATCGTGAACCCGATGATCAGGATAAAGATGCCGAGGATCGGCCAGGACCACGAGATCGAGATCGGGCCGCCGTTGTTGAAGCCGGCACCGAAGTTGGTGAAGCAGCCGGCCAGGATCGAGATGATCGAGAACGAGATCGCGAAGTTGGAGAACCCCGACCAGGAGCGGTTGAGGTCCTGGCGATATCCCAGCTTGGCCAGGTGCTTCTCGTCGTCGGTGAGCTCGGGAACCGGGTGCGTCGGCAGTGGCTCATGTGCTTCGGGCATTGGCAACACCCTCCGATGAGAGATCGTGCGAACGTGAAAGGACGCTAGACCCGGGCGGTTTGGCGTGTCCAGAGTCGTCGCCGATTTTGGTATGAACTCCGACCATTGGTGATTGACACTGCGCCCCCTGGATCGAAGGATGACCCTGTGACCGCGTCGCCTGACCACCACCTTCCGGGAGCGGTGCTGCGGCCCGTGCGCGGGCACCACGCCTTCGAGGCGTGTGTGGAGCAGCTGGCGACCGCGATCCGGCTCGGCGTCTACCCCCGTGGCTCGACGTTCCCGCCCGAACGCGAGCTGGCCGCGATGCTGCACGTCTCGCGGGCGACGCTGCGCGAGGCGATGGCCGCGCTGCGACAGGCGGGTCTGATCGAGACGACCCGCGGCCGGGGCGGAGGCACGGTCGTGACGCTCAAGCAGCGGACGCCGTCGGCGCGCCGGGCGGCGCGCGTCTCGGCCGAGCAGCGCAGGGAGTGGCTCGACGCCCTCGAGTTCCGTCGGATCGTGGAGCCCGGCGCGGCGTACCTCGCCGCGAACGCGGAGCTCGACGATGCGATGCGCAGCCAGCTCGAGCGGGCCCACGACGAGGTCGCCGGGGCCCGTCGGCGGGCCGAGCACCGGCAGGCCGACTCGCGCTTCCACCTGACGGTCGCCTCGCTGTCCGGGTCGCCGCGCACCGTGGAGGCGGTGACCTCGGTACAGGCGATGCTGCACGAGATGCTGCTCGCGATCCCGGTCCTGGAGACCAACATCGCCCACTCCGACCGGCAGCACGCCGCGCTGGTGAAGGCGATCCTCGCGGGTCGCGCCGAGAAGGCCAGGTCTGTGATGGAGGAGCACTGCGACGACACGGCCGCGCTGCTGCGCGGTCTGCTCGGCTAGGACGTGGACGACTGAGGAGACAGATGCGCAACGATCGGCACCTCTCGATGGACCAGCTGCTCGAGCTGATCGACGACGGCGAGATCGACACCGTCGTCGTGGCCTTCACCGACATGCAGGGGCGGCTCCAGGGCAAGCGCCTGCACGGCCGCTACTTCGCCGACGTCGCGGTGCAGGACGGCACCGAGGGCTGCAACTACCTGCTCGCCGTCGACGTCGACATGAACACCGTCGGCGGCTACGCCATCTCGTCGTGGGAGAACGGCTACGGCGACATGGAGTTCGTCCTGGACGCCGACACGATCCGGCTGCTCACCCACCACCCGGCCACCGCCATGGTGCAGTGCGACCTGGTCTGGCCGGCCACCGACGACGGTCCGCACTCCCCCATCGCCCAGTCGCCGCGCGCGATCCTGAGACGCCAGCTCGACCGGGTCGCCGAGCACGGCTGGCAGGCGCTCGCCGGCACCGAGCTCGAGTTCATCGTGTTCGACACGTCGTACGAAGCTGCCCACGAGGCGCGCTACCGCGACCTGACGCCGGCCAACCAGTACAACGTCGACTACTCGATCCTCGGGACGTCCCGCATCGAGCCGCTGCTGCGCGCGATCCGCAACACCATGTACGACGCGGGCCTCGACGTCGAGGGCGCCAAGGGCGAGTGCAACCTCGGTCAGCACGAGGTCGGTTTCCTCTATGCCGACGCGCTGACCACGGCCGACAATCACGTGGTCTACAAGACCGTCGCGAAGGAGATCGCAGCCCAGCAGGGCAAGGCGATCACGTTCATGGCGAAGTACGACGAGCGCGAAGGCAGCTCCTGCCACATCCACCTGTCGCTGCGCGGCCGGGACGGCGACCTGGTGTTCTGGAAGGACGGTGCCCGGACGCCGCTCTACGACCAGTTCGTCGCGGGCGTGCTCGCCTCCGCCGCCGACTTCACGCTCCTCTACGCCCCGAACATCAACTCCTACAAGCGGTTCGCCGACGGCTCGTTCGCACCCACGACGATCGCGTGGGGCCTGGACAACCGCACCTGCGCGGTTCGCCTGGTCGGCCACGGCGCCGGGGCCCGGATGGAGAACCGGATCCCGGGTGCCGACGTGAACCCCTACCTCGCGCTCGCCGCGATGCTCGCCGGCGGCCTGCACGGCATCGAGCAGGGCCTCGAGCTCGAGCCGCCGCTGGCCGGCAACGCCTACACATCCGGTCGTGATCGGGTGCCACACACGCTCGCCGCCGCCCGCGACGCGTTCGCGTCGTCGGAGATCGCGCGCTGCAGCCTGGGCGACGACGTCGTCGACCACTACGTCAACATGGCCGACGTCGAGCTGGCCGCCTACGAGGCGACCGTCACCGATTGGGAGCTGTTCCGAGGATTCGAGAGGCTGTAGTGACCGACGTCCACACCGTCATCAACCCGGCCACCGCCACACCGGTGACCGACGTCCGGCTCGCCTCCGTCGCGGACGCGGACGCGGCGATCGAGGCGGCCCACGCGGCGTTCCCGGCGTGGCGGGCGCTGCCACCGGGTGAGCGCGCCGCGCTGCTGCGGCGCTTCGCCGCCGTGGTCGACGCGCACATCGACGAGCTCGCCGAGCTCGAGGTCCGCAACGCCGGCCACACCTGGGGCAACGCCCGCTGGGAGGCGGGCAACGTCCGCGACTGCCTCAACTACTACTCCGGGGCGCCGGAGCGGCTCTTCGGCCGGCAGATCCCGGTGCCCGGCGGCGTCGACGTGACGTTCCACGAGCCGCTGGGCGTGGTCGGGATCATCGTGCCGTGGAACTTCCCGATGCCGATCGCGGGCTGGGGGTTCGCCCCCGCGCTGGCCGCGGGCAACACCGTCGTGCTGAAGCCGGCCGAGCTCACGCCGCTGACCGCGATCCGTCTCGGCGAGCTGGCCCTCGACGCGGGACTGCCCGAGCACGTGCTGACCGTGGTCCCCGGCAAGGGCTCGGTCGTCGGAGAGCGGTTCGTGACCCACCCACTGGTGCGCAAGATCTGCTTCACCGGCTCCACCGAGGTCGGCAAACGGATCATGGCCGGCTGCGCCGAGCAGGTGAAGCGGGTGACGCTCGAGCTCGGCGGCAAGAGCTCCAACATCGTCTTCGCGGACGCCGACATCGCCGCGGCGGCCGCGAGCGCGCCGTACGCGGTCTTCGACAACGCGGGCCAGGACTGCTGCGCGCGCTCGCGGATCCTCGTCGAGCGCGCGGCGTACGACGAGTTCCTCGCGCACCTCGAGCCGGCCGTCGCCGGGCTGCGGGTGCTCGACCCGGGCGACGAGGCGTCGGAGATGGGCCCACTGATCTCCGCCCGTCAGCGAGCGTCCGTCCTCGGCTACCTCGACGAGGTCGAGGTGGCGTTCGCGGGCTCGACGCCCGGCGGCCCGGTGTCGGACGGCTTCTGGGTGTCCCCCTCAGTGGTGACCGTCGACGACCCGGCCACGCGGATCTGGCGCGAGGAGGTCTTCGGCCCGGTCGTGGCGGTGATGCCCTTCGATGACGAGGCCGACGCGGTCGCGAAGGCCAACGACACGGAGTACGGCCTGTCCGGCTCGATCTACACCACCGATCTGGGCCGCGGGCTGCGCGTCGCCCGGGCCGTCGAGGCGGGCAACCTGAGCGTCAACTCGCACTCGTCGGTGCGCTACTGGACGCCGTTCGGCGGCTACAAGCAGTCCGGGCTCGGCCGCGAGCTCGGCCCGGACGCCCCGATGGCCTTCACCGAGGAGAAGAACGTCTTCATCGCCCACTAGGAGAAGGGGTGGTTTCGAGGCTCGCTTCGCTCGCACCTCAACCACCGTGGCGGTGGTTGAGGTGCGAAGGCCGCCAGGCCTGAGCCTCGAAACCACCTCGACGAAGGAGTCACCATGGCAGGACGCATCCAGGACCGGGTCGCGGTCGTCACCGGCGGCTGCTCGGGCATCGGCCTGGCGACCGTCCGGCGCTTCGTCGCGGAGGGCGCCAAGGTCGTCATCGGCGACATCGACGACGCCCGCGGCGGGACGCTGGTCGAGGAGCTCGGCGGGGCCGACGTCGCGACGTACGTGCACGTCGACGTCACCTCCCAGGAGCAGGTCGACGCGCTGTTCCGGACCGCCGCGGACACCTACGGGTCGGTCGACATCGCGTTCAACAACGCCGGCATCAGCCCGCCGGAGGACGACTCGATCCTCGACACCGACCTCGACGCCTGGCGGCGCGTGCAGGAGGTCAACCTGACCTCGGTGTACCTGTGCTGCAAGGCGGCGCTCCCCTACATGCTCGAGCAGGGCCGGGGCTCGATCATCAACACCGCGTCGTTCGTGGCGGTGATGGGTGCGGCGACGTCGCAGATCTCCTACTCGGCGTCCAAGGGCGGGGTGCTGTCGATGACCCGCGAGCTCGGCGTGCAGTTCGCGCGCCAGGGGGTGCGGGTCAACGCGCTCTGCCCGGGCCCCGTCAACACGCCGCTGCTCCAGGAGCTCTTCGCGGCCGACGCCGAGCGCGCGGCCCGCCGGCTCGTGCACGTGCCGATGGGCCGCTTCGGCGAGCCGGAGGAGATGGCCGCGGCGGTGCTCTTCCTGGCCTCCGACGACTCGTCCTTCATGACCGCAACCACGTTCCTGGTCGACGGCGGCATCTCCGGGGCCTACGTCACCCCCCTCTGATGACGACTCCGGTCATCGGCCTGAGCACCTACCGCGAGAGGGCGGCCTGGGGCGTCTGGAACCAGACCGCCGACGTGCTGCCGAGCCAGTACGCCGTCGCGGTCGAGGCGACCGGCGGCGTACCGGTGCTGCTGCCGCCGACGGCCGGCGTCGGGGCCGCCGACGCCGTCGTCGCCCGCATCGACGGCCTGGTGATCAGCGGCGGCGCCGACGTCGACCCGGCACGGTACGACGCCGAGGCGCACGCCCGCACGGCCGGCTGGCGCCCCGACCGCGACGCGTGGGAGCTGGCGCTGCTGGCCGCCGCGGACGCGGTCGGGCTGCCGGTGCTCGGCGTCTGTCGCGGCATGCAGGTGATGGCGGTGCACGCGGGCGGCGCGCTCGACCAGCACCTGCCGGACCTCGTCGACCACGAGCGGCACTCCCCCGGCGGCGACGAGTTCGGCGCGATCGAGGTGGCGACCACGGCCGGCAGCCGGATCGCGGCGCTGGTCGGCGACCGGCTCGCGGTCAACTGCCACCACCACCAGGCGGTGCGCACCCATCCCGGGTTCGGGGCCACCGCGCACGCGGCCGACGGCACGCTGGAGGCGATGGAGGCGCCGGGCGACCGCTTCTGCGTCGGGGTGCAGTGGCACCCCGAGACCGCGGCCGACGTCGGGCTGCTGGCCGGCCTAGTGCGCGCGGCCGCCGCCTACGCTGAGTGCCGATGATCCCCTCCCGACGCCGTCAGCGGCGCGACCCGGTGCTGGTCAGCGCCCACCGCTGCCTCACGATCGAGCAGGTCGAGCACGCGCTGCGGCTCGGCGTCGACTACGTCGAGTTCGACGTGCAGCGCTGCGCCGACGGCTCGCTGGTGCTGGCCCACGATCCGGTCGCGGTCGCGCCGCCGGACGCCACGACGTACGACGAGGTGCTCGAGGTGCTCGCCGGGCGCGGGCGGGCCCACCTCGACCTGAAGTTCCACGACGGCTGCGTCGACGCGGTCGCCCACGCCGTCGACCGACTCGGCACCGACCGGCTGGTCGTCACCACGCTCGAGGACCGATCGGTGACGGCGATCCGCGCCTGGTCGGACGTGCACGCCCCGGCGCTGCTCGTCGGGCTGTCGCTGGGGCGGGGGGTGTCCGGCTTCCCGGTGCTGCGACAGGTGCGGGTGCGGCTCTCGGAGTTCTTCCCGCGGGTGCGCTACCGCCACTCGCGGGCCAACGTCGTGGTCGCGCACCACTGGCTGGCCCGGCTGACCGTGGCCCGGTTCGCCCGCAACCACGGGCTGCCGCTGCTGGTGTGGACCGTCGACACCGCGCCGTCGCTGCGGCACTGGACCCGCACCGGCCGAGCCTGGCTGGTCACCACGAACAACCCCGACCTGGCCCTGCGACTGCGTCGTCCTGAGAGACTCTCGCCATGAGCCCCACCCCACGGAATCGCGTTGCTCCCCCGCTGCGCTCCTCCGCCCCACCAATCCGCGGGGACCTCGGATGAGTCGCAGCGTCTTCGACGAGCTGGTCCCCGACGTGCTCGGCGAGCCCTACCTCGCCGAGACCATCACCCTGCCGCCCGACGACGAGGGCCCGGTCGTCGCGACGCTCGTCGTACGCCGCGCGGCCCGGCCGACGGGCCGGGCGGTGCTGCACGTGCACGGCTTCTGCGACTACTTCTTCCAGACGGCGTACGCCGAGTGGTGGAACGAGCGCGGCTACGACTTCTACGCGCTCGACCTGCGCAAGTACGGCCGCTCGCTGCTCCCGCACCAGACGCCCAACTACGTCACCGACCTGCGCGAGCACTTCCCCGAGCTCGACGCGGCGTACCTGCGGGTCACCGAGCGCGACGACCACGACCACGTCGTGATCAGCGCCCACTCGACGGGCGGCCTGATCGTCGCGCTGTGGGCCAACGAGCGCCGCGACCGCGGGCCGGGCCTGGCCGGCATGGTCCTGAACTCGCCCTGGCTCGACATGCAGGGCGGCACGCTGATCCGCGGGCTCGGCACCTCGGTGATCAAGCAGGTGGGCGCGCGCCAGCCCAAGCGCCTGATCCCCCGCACCGTCGAGGGCCACTACGGCCGCAGCCTGCACGCCGACCACGCCGGCGAGTGGATGTTCAACACCGACTGGAAGCCGCTCGACTCCTTTCCGGTGACCTTCGGGTGGCTGCGCGCGATCCGACTCGGGCACGACGAGCTGCACACCGGCCTCGAGGTCGGCTGCCCGGCGCTCGTGCTGTCGTCGTCGGGCACCCGCTGGCCCCACGAGATGGGCCCCGACGCGCACAACTTCGACATCGTGCTCGAGGTGCCGCAGATCCGACAGTGGGCCACCGCGCTCGGCGGCCACGTCACCTACGTGGCGGTCGAGGGCGCCCGGCACGACGTGATCCTCTCGCTCCCCGAGCCCCGCGCGAAGGCCTACGCCGAGATCGGCCGCTGGCTGTCGACGTACGTCGGGTGACGGCCCACGCGGGCCGGCGTCAGAACGCCTCGCCGTCGAAGCGGTCGCGGGTGACGAAGTCCTCGACCGGTCGGCGCCGCAGCCGCGTCACCTGCTGGACCGGACGGCCGAGCGGGAGCACGGCGGCCACGGCGTACTGCGGCGGGATGCCGAGCAGCTCGCGGACCGCTGGCTCCTCGGCGACCGCCATGGTGGTGATCGTGCCGCCGAAGCCCTCCGCGCGGGCCGCGAGCAGGATGTTCCAGACCAGCGGGTAGACGGACGCGCCGCCGACCAGGCCGATCCGGTCGAGGTGCTGGTCCATCGCGGCCACGACCCCGAGGTCGACGCAGACGACGAGCACGGCGGCGGCGGTGAGCACCGGCCTGGTGAACTGCTCCGGGACCGCGGTCGCCTCGATCTCCTCGGCGCTCGGGAGCGGCGCCTCCAGCGGGTTCCAGGGGCTCTGGCCGGCCTTGATCTGGGCGACGTAGCGGCGTACGGCGGGCTCGTTGAGCTCGGCGAGCCGGCCGCGCGTTGCTCCGTCACGCACCACGATCACGCGGGTCCCCTGGCGGTTGCCCCCGCTCGGGGCGAAGCGGGCCGCGTCGAGCATCCGGTGCAGGGTCTCGTCGGGCAGCGGCTCGTCGGTGAACTCCCGCACCGCGGCGGTCGAGCGCATCACGTCGTACAGGTCCATGGGGCGAGCGTGCCACGTCGGCGGGCTGACGACCGCTAGCGTGCACGGCATGAACCCTGTGATCGGCCTCTCCCTGGGACGCATCGCCGTCGGCGTGGCGGCGCTCGCGAAGCCCGAGCTCGCCGCGCGGACCTTCCAGCTCGACCCGGTGGGCAACCCGCAGGTCCCCTACGTGCTCCGGCTGTTCGGCTCCCGCGAGGTGGCGCTCGGAGCGGTGACGTTGCTCGCCCGTGGTCGCCGGGCGCAGCGCGGGCTGATCGGCCTGGGCGTGCTCGTCGACGCCGCCGACGCGGCCACCGGCTACCTCGCGATGCGCGACGGTTCGATCTCCCGCAAGACCGCGATGACTCTGATCGGCCCGGCCGTCGGCGCCATCGGGTCGGGGGTCGTGGGACTCCTGCGACGCTGAGGCGCCTGCTCAGCCGAGCATGAAGACGGCCAGCGCGACGGTGCCGACCAGCACGATCACGATCCGCAGCCCGAGCGGTGGGAGGCGCCGGCCCACGGTGGCGCCCAGCTGGCCGCCGATGGCCGATCCGACGCCGATCAGCAGCACGATCCACCAGTCGACGTCGGCGACGAACGCGAAGGTCAGGCCCGCGACGGCGTTCACGATCGCGGAGAGCACGTTCTTGATGGCGTTCAGGCTCTGCAGGTCCTCGTCGATGCCGATGCCGAGCACGGCCATCAGCAACACGCCCTGGGCGGCGCCGAAGTAGCCGCCGTACATGCCCGCGCCCAGCACGCCCGGCCGCACCCACCAGGCGCCGTGGTGGGGCAACCCGCCGACCGACTCGTGGCGGCGCGCGACCCAGGCCGCGATCCGCGGCTGGAAGATCACCAGCACCAGTCCGAGCAGGATCAGCGCGGGCACGATCGCCTCGAAGGCGCTCGACGGCAGCACCAGCAGCAGGACCGCGCCCAGCAGGCCACCGATCAGCGATGCCACGCTCAGCCGCAGCACCCGCGAGCGCTGCCCGCTCAGCTCGCGGCGGTAGCCGATCGCCCCGGACAGCGACCCTGGGGCCAGGCCGATCGTGTTGGAGACGTTCGCCGTGACCGGCGGCACCCCGAAGGCGAGCAGGGTGGGGAAGGTGATCAGGGTCCCGGAGCCCACCAGGGTGTTGATGCCGCCGGCCGCGATCCCGGCGAGCAGGATCGCGACCACCTCGAAGAGCGTCACGGGCTGGGCGGTACCTCACCGGGGTCGACGGCCGGGTCCGTCTCGACCGGCTGGCCGCTGCCCCGGCCCGGGTTGGCCGCGCTCGCGGCCTCCGCGATCGCCGCCTGCACCGCGGCGTCGGTCTGGCTCAGCTCGTCGTCCTTCCTCGGGTCGATCGGCTCCGAGGGGCCCATGTCGATCCGCTTCGCGGGACCCTCGACGTGCTGCGGGATCCCCTGCAGGCTGTTCATCGTCGAGCCCAGCCCCTCGAGCGCCTTGCCGATCTCGCTCGGCACGATCCAGACCTTGTTGGCGTCGCCCTCGGCGATCTTCGGCATCATCTGGAGGTACTGGTAGGCCAGCAGGGACTGGTCCGGCCGGCCGTCGTGGATGGCCTGGAACACCGTCTGGATCGCCTGTCCTTCGCCCTGTGCGCGCAGGATGGCGGCCTCACGGTCCGCCTGCGCACGCAGGATCTGGGACTCGCGCTGACCTTCGGCGTTCAGGATCTGGGACTGCTTGTTGCCCTCGGCGGTGAGGATGGCCGACTGCCGCTCGCCCTCCGCGGTCAGGATCAGTGCGCGCTTGTCGCGGTCGGCGCGCATCTGCTTCTCCATCGCGTCCTTGATCGACGGCGGCGGGTCGATGCCCTTGATCTCGACCCGGCTGACCCGGATCCCCCACTTGCCGGTGGCCTCGTCGAGCACACCGCGCAGGCCGGCGTTGATCGACTCGCGGCTGGTCAGCGTCTCCTCGAGGTCCATGCCGCCGACGATGTTGCGCAGCGTGGTCATCGTGAGCTGCTCGACGGCCTGGATGTAGTTGGCGATCTCGTACGTCGCCGCGACCGGGTCGGTGACCTGGAAGTAGATGACGGTGTCGATCGAGACCGTCAGGTTGTCCTCGGTGATCACCGGTTGGGGCGGGAAGCTCACCACCTGCTCGCGCAGGTCGATGGTGAAGCGCACCCGGTCGATGAAGGGCACGACGAAGTTCAGCCCCGCGGGCAGCGTCTCCTTGTACTTGCCGAACCGCTCGACGATCGCCGCCCGCGCCTGGGGCACGATGCGGATCGTCTTGGCGAGCACCACCACCACGAACAGCAACAGCAGGGCGACCACGATCAGGATCGCTACGGGCACAGCAGCCTCCTCACGGATTCAGGCATCTCAGGGCTCGAGCTCGGGCACGGGGTGGACGTACGCCGTGGCGCCGCGGATCTCGAGCACCTCCACGGTCTCTCCGGACTCGATCACGATGTGCTCGTCGTACGGCGCGGCCGTCCACGTCTCGCCGGCGAGACGGATCTGACCGGTCGCGAGGCCGGTGATCCGCTGGGTCACGGTCGCGCGCTGACCGATGAGCTTGCCGGTGCCGAGCTTGAGGTCCGGCCCCTGGTGCAGCCGGGCCACGAGCGAGGGCCGCACCAGCCACAGCATGCCGATCGCGACCAGCGCGGCGACGATCAGCTGGAGCACGACCGCTCCGCCGGCCGCGGCCGTCACCGCGCCACCCAGTGCACCGACGGCCAGCATCACCAGCACGAGGTCCAGGCTGAGGAGCTCGGCGATTCCGAGGAACGCGGCGATCCCGACCCAGACCGCCCATGCGTGATCGCTCAGCCAGTCCATTCCACGAGCCTAGTGCCCCGGTGCCGCCCATTTCCCGGACGGGGGTGCCAGCGGGTCGCTATCTTGCCCCGGTGACTGACGCAGAGGCGGCGCCGGAGTCGCCCGCGGGCAACGGCCTGCCGCCCGGTTATCAGGTCCGCACGGCGTCACTCGCCGGCCAGCGCATCGACAAGGCGCTGGTCACCCGCAGCCTCGCGCAGGTCGCCGAGGTCACCGCCGTGGTCGTGGCCGTCGCGTACGCCCTCGGCATGATGGTGCTCGCGGGGCAGCTGCGGGCGCTCGGCCTGCACAGCACGGCCACGCTGACCGGCTTCAAGCACGACGACGTGCTCATGAAAGGCTTCGGCGCGATCCTCTCCCATGTGCCAGCGCTCGTGACGCTGGTCGTCGTGGTGGGCATGGCCGTCAACGGACGGGTCCGCACGTTCGTCCGCGACACCTTCAGTCCCCGCAGCGGGCAGTCCACCGTGGGCCGCCGCTGGTCTCGAGGAGAGACGATCGGGGCCCGGGTCGCCGCGGGCGCCCTGCTCGTCATCGTGCTGCTCACCTCGGTGTGGTGGGAGGGCACGTTGGTCATGCTCGCGCTCGTCGGCTACCTCCTGCTCGCCTGCCGGTTCACGGCCCTGATGAGCCCGAACGCGCTCCTCGGCGCCGGACTCGTGGGCCTGCTGGTGATCGGCATCATGAGCACGTACGTCCATCCCAAGGCGCCGCCGGACATCCGGATCCTCACCAACGACGACCGCGTGGTGGTCGGCGGGCTGCTCGGGACCGGCGACAAGGGCGAGTGGTACGTCGTGCAGTACGACCACGACCCCTCCGACGGCCTGGACGACGGTCAGCTCAAGCTCGTGCCGGACAAGCAGGTCGTCGACATCCAGCTCGACGAGCCGCCCGACACCGAGTCGCCGCTGCTCTACGAGCTGCTGCTCGGCCGCTGAGGACCGGCGCGTGCTCGCCCTGCCCGATCGCATCCCCGATCGCCTGCGGCCCGACGTCCGGGCGGTCTCCGTCGCGCTCTGCCACGGGTGCTTCGACGTCATCCACTTCGGCCACGTCAACCACCTCGAGGTCGCCTCGACGCTCGCCGACCGGCTCGTCGTGTCGATCACCGACGACGCGTACGTCACGAAGCCGGGCCGGCCGGTCTTCTCGGCAGCGGAGCGCGCCCGGGTGCTCGCGGCGCTCTCGTTCGTCGACCATGTCGTCGTCGTGTCGGCGCCCGACGCGATGCCCATCCTCGAGGCGCTCCGACCGGACGTCTTCGTCAAGGGCAGCGACTACCTCGGCCCGGTCCGCGACGAGCGCCGGGCGGCGCAGTTCCGCGCCGAGCGCGACCTCGTCGTCGCGTACGGCGGTCGGGTGGTGCACACCGAGGAGGACACGTTCTCCAGCTCCCAGGTGGTCGACCGTCTGCTGGGCGGGGCGCGTCAGACGACCTGAGCTGCGAGCCCACCGAGCTCGCGCCACCGGTACGCCGTGCCGTCGCGCAGCGAGCGGACCCGGAGTCGCAGCTCGCCGACCAGCTCCGGCCGGTCGGCGCCGATGACGGCGAGCCACGAGGCGTTGAGGAGCTCCTTGGTGCGCACGCACAGGGCGAGCAGCTCGGGGTCGGGCGCCGGGTCAAGCGATTCGAGGAAGGGCGCGAGCTCCCGGGTCGGCACGGTGCCGTACCGGCGGGTCGCCGCGACCAGGCACCCGACGTCCCAGTCGGCGGGCGCGGCCCGGACGGTCTCGAAGTCGATGACGTGGAGCCGTCGACCGTCGTGCACGAGGTTGGCCGGCGACAGGTCGCCGTGCTGGAAGGCGAGCGGTGCGTCCAGGGCGAGGTCGCACTCCGCGACGGACCGCAGCTCGTGCGCGAGCCAGGCGACGTCGGCGCCGACCTGGGCCGGCAGCGCGACCGGGCCCGTGTACGCCGTCGGTGTCCCGGCCGCCAGCTGCTCCAGCACCGAGGCGCGCTCGGTGACGTTGACGAGCCAGTGCACGGGCGCGACGGCCACCGGCACAGCCGCCAGTCGCCGCGCGTCGATGCCCAGCCGGGCCCACGCCGCCGGTCCGATCGGTCCCGGCACCCCCGGCACCCGTTGCCAGACCGCCACCCTCGGATGCGGCGTCGCGACCAGGGCCGGCACACAGACGCCCGCCTCCCGGGCCCGACGCGCACCGGTGACGTCGACGGAGCAGCGGGACGCCTCGCCGTACACCTTGGCGATCTGCGCGTCGTCGGGCGAGCGGTAGACGGCGTTGTGGCCGCTCCGGACCCGGGCCCAGCCGACCAGGCCGGCCTCGGCGAGCAGGGCCCGGGCGACCCGGTCGTCCAGCCGTCCGACCGGTCCGCGGTGTGGTAGCTTCCCGCGGTGGATCTGGCCCTGTCGCCGAACGCGGCGAAGGCCGTCGACGACGTCCTCGGGCCCGGTGGTGGCGTCCGATGGCTCTCCGAGGTGCCGACTCGGCTCGCGGCTCTCGCCCGTGACTGGGGCGTGCATCCTACGGAGAACCTCCATGCGGGCACCTCGGGTCTGGTCTTCCGCGCTCGGTGCGACGACGCCTCGTCAGGTGGCCTGGCGCTGAAGCTGTCCTTCGACGAACCCGAGCTCGAGGCTGAGCACCAAGCCCTGGGGGTCGCCCAGGAGCTCGACATCCGACCGCTCGCGCGAGCGTACCGATATCGGCGGGGCGCGATGGCCACCTTCTGGATCTCCGGCCGGACGGCCGACCCCGAGATCTCCCCCGGCGACCTCGTCGCGACCCTGGACCGGATCCACATCGACGTCCCCGAGACCGCGGGGCTGCGGCTGCTCGGGCCGCACGTGCGCCGGCACCTGGACGCGGCCCGCGGTCGGCTGTCACGGGCCGGGGCGTGCGGTGTCGACGAGCCACTGCTCGAACGGGCCGAACACCTGGCCGTCGCGCTCGCGAGCACCGGTCACCGCTCCTACCTGCACGGCGACGTCCACCCCACGAACGTGGTCACGACCGGCACCGGCCTGGTCCTGCTGGATCCGAAGGGACTGGTCGGCGACCCCGCGTACGACGCCGCCGTCTGGTCGCTGAAGGCCGACAAGCTGATGCCCCGGCGCGCCTGGATCGACCTGCTCGGCGCGGACTACGGCCGGGACCGGGTCGCCGGGTGGGCCGCGATCGTGGGCGCCTGCCACGCGGTGTCGTACGCCGCGCACGGCAAGCGGCTCGACCGGGTCCGGGCCTACGCCGAGATCGCCCGCGAGGGCCTCGCGGCCGTCGGTGCGTGACGCCGCCCCGGTGCGCTACCGGTGTCGCGTGCGCCGGCGCGCCGCCCAGCGGCCGTCCTCGTGCGAGAGCACGAGCGGCATGCCGAACGTCGACGAGAGGTTCGCCGCCGTGACGACCTCCTCGATCGGCCCCGCGGACACGATCTCGCCCCGGCGCAGCAGCATGGCGTGGCTGAAGCCGGGCGGGATCTCCTCGACGTGGTGGGAGACCAGCACGGTCGCCGGCGACGCCGGGTCGGCGGCCAGCACCGACAGGGTCGAGACCAGGTCCTCGCGACCGCCCAGGTCGAGGCCGGCCGCGGGCTCGTCGAGGAGCAGCAGCTCGGGGTCGGCCATCAGGGCACGAGCGATCTGCACCCGCTTGCGCTCTCCCTCGCTCAGGGTCCCGAACGTCCGGTCGACCAGGTGGGACACCCCGACCTCGGTCAGCAGGTCGGTCGCCCGGTCGTGGTCGAGCTCGTCGTACGCCTCGCGCCAGCGGCCGACCACGGCGTAGGACGCCGACACCACCACGTCGTGCACCCGCTCCGCGCGCGGGATGCGCTCGGCGAGGGCCGCGCTGGTGATGCCGATCCGAGGCCGGAGCTCGAAGACGTCCACCGTGCCGAGCACCTCGTCGAGGATGCCCGCGACGCCGGAGGTCGGGTGCATCTGCGCGCTCGCGACCTGCAGTAGGGTCGTCTTGCCGGCGCCGTTCGGCCCCAGGATCACCCAGCGCTCGTCCTCCTCGACGCGCCAGCTGACGCGGTCGAGCAGGGTCGCCTGTCCTCGCCGGATCGTCACCTCGGCGAAGTCCAGGACGGCGGTCATGTCGCACACCCTATCTAGTGGACAAGGACCGTCCGCAGCGTATCGTCACGCGCCGTGACCACATCGCTCCCGCCCGCCGCCAGGCTCGCCTGGTGGGGCACGGCGTGGCTGCGCGGCCACGCCGTCGCCGACCTGGTGGTCGACGCGGTGATCGACGGCGACGCCACCCACACCGTGGTCGGCCTGCCCGGCGCCGAGAGCACGGAGACCCTGGTCGCCGGCCTCGCGCGGCTGCGCGCGGCGGGTGCCTCGGCCCTCGGCGCAGCCTTCCCGGTGGAGGGCGACCCGGCCGGGCTCGGCGGTCCGCGCGACCTCAACGCCGACGCCCTCGAGATGGGCGAGGCGGTCATGGCCGTGGAGGTCGGACTCGGACTGGTGCCCCACCGCACCGGTGCCGCCGTCGCCTGGCACGCCCGGCCCGCCGATCGCCGGCAGCTGACCGATGTCGGCGAGGCCGACCGCCAGCTCCGCGCCGCCCTGCTGGCCGCGGCGCAGGCACTGGCCGACCTCGACGTGGCACGCTGGCGGCCCGAGGTCGCCGACCGGCTGATGAACCTCCGACACCTCGACCTACCCCCCGCCCCGCACGGCGTTCCCGGGCGCTGTGTGGAGCTCGCGGCGCGCGGCCTCCAGGCCACGGGGATCGTCGCGCTCGCGTTGGAGGACGACGGTGGGTCGGTCACGGCGTACGACGTGCGCAGCCGTCGGGAGGTACTGCTGCCGCTGGAGCGCGCCGGCCGTCACGCGCTGGTCGCGGCGTGCTCGCCCGAGGTGTGGCCGCCCGAGTGAGGCGGCCCGTCGCTCTTCAGTTGTCGGGCGTGGCCCAGACGCCCAGCTCGTTCCCGCCTGGGTCGGTGAAGTGGAACCGGCGCCCGCCGGGGAACTCGTAGGGACCCTCGATCACCTCCCCTCCGGCGGCTCGGACCGCATCGGCCGTGGCATCGAGGTCGTCGGAGAACAGCAGCACCAGGGCGCCACCACGCCCCGCCGGCCGGGCCCGGTTGAGGCCCCCGACCTCACCGTCGCCGTCGGGCGCCACGATGCCGGCGTAGTCGGGGCCGTAGTCGTGGAACCGCCAGCCGAACGCGGCCTCGTAGAAGGCCCTGGACGCCGCAAGGTCAGGGGCACCGAGCTCGAGATAGTCGATCGCGTGATGGATGTTGGCCATGGATCCAGCATGGACCCGACCACCGACACCGCCCGGTCAGCGATAGCCTCGCGCCTGAGATGACCGCAGCGAAGCCAGAGACCCTCCTCATCACGCTCACCGGCAAGGACCGCCCGGGCGTGACCTCGGCGGTGTTCGGCGCCCTGGCCGGCGCCGGCCTCGAGGTCGTCGACATCGAGCAGATCGTGCTGCGCGGCCGACTGGTGCTCGGCGTGCTGGTCACCGCGCCCCGCAACCTCGCCCGCGTCCGGGCGGCCGTCGTCGACACCGCGCGGGCGCTCGGCATGGATGTCGACGTCGAGACCGGCGTCGGCGACAACAAGGCCCGCGGCGCCGGGCGCTCGCACGTGACCGTCATCGGGCTGCCGCTGCGGGCGGCCGCGATGGCCACGGTCGCCGGCCGGATCGCCGACGCCGGCGCGAACATCGACCGCATCGAGCGGATGGCGCGCTACCCCGTCACCGCGATCGACCTGCACGTCTCCGGCGTGGCGACCGACGCGCTGCGCACGGTGCTGGCGCCGGAGGCCGCCGCCCACGGGATCGACATCGCGGTGCAGCCCGCCAACCTGCTGCGCCGCGGCACCCGCCTGATCGTCATGGACGTCGACTCCACCCTGGTGCAGGGCGAGGTGATCGAGATGCTCGCGGCCCACGCCGGCTGCGAGGCGGAGGTCGCCCGGGTCACCGAGGCCGCGATGCGCGGCGAGATCGACTTCGCGGAGTCGCTGCGCTCGCGGGTCTCACTGCTGGAGGGTGTGCCGGCGAGCGCCCTCGACGACGTGTACGACGCCATCGAGCTCGCTCCCGGCGCTCGGACCATGGTCCGCACCCTGCGCCGGCTCGGCTACCGGTTCGCGATCGTCTCGGGCGGCTTCAGCCAGATCACGGACCGGCTCGCGGTCGACCTCGGCATCCACTTCTCGCGCGCCAACGAACTCGAGATCGCCGACGGCCGGCTCACCGGCCGCATCGTCGGCCCGATCGTCGACCGGGCCGGCAAGGCCGCGGCGCTGCGGGAGTTCGCCGCCGAGATCGGGGTGGCCGAGGCCGCGACGATCGCGATCGGCGACGGCGCCAACGACCTCGACATGCTCAACGCCGCCGGCCTCGGGATCGCCTACAACGCCAAGCCGATGGTCCGCGACGCCGCGGACACGGCCGTGAACGTCCCCTACCTCGACGCGATCATGTACCTGCTCGGCATCTCCCGCGAGGAGATCGTCGCCGCCGACGCCGAGGCGGGGATCGTCACCCCGGCGCCGCCGGTCTAGTGACCCGAACTTGAAATCCGCACCCTATGTCGCACCCCGAGCACGCCCCTCGCGGCGTTGGCAGAGCTCGAGATACGCCCGGTAGCCCTGCGCTCCGCCGCCTTGCGAGGCACGCACTCGGAGCACGACCTATGGCACGGATTTCGCGCCCGGGTCACTAGACGGCCGGTCGATCCACGCGCCGGATCCGCGTCAGCCGCGGCCGACGTACGCCGCGACCAGGTCGGCCGAGCCCGGGCCGAGGTCGACCCACGCCCCGTCGTACGAGAAGACCGCGACCGCGCTGGTCGGGAAGCCTCCGGCGAGTGCGTCGGGCACCGGCGGGTCGCCCTCGCCCGAGTCGAGCAGCTGGGCCAGGTAGGCCATCGTCGGGTTGTGCCCGATCACGATCAGCGTGCCGACGGTGTCCGGGGTGAGGCGGATCAGGTCGAGGGCGGTCTCGGGTCCCGCGGCGTAGAGCCCCCGGTCGACGTCCGGCTCCAGCGCCCACGACGCACCGGCTGCGACCGCCTCCCAGGTCTCCCGGGTGCGCAGCGCGGCCGAGACCAGCGCGTGGCCGGGCGCGATGCCCTCGCCCGCCAGCCAGCGGCCCGCGTCGGCGGCGTCCCGGCGGCCGCGGTCGGCCAGCGGGCGCTCGAAGTCGGTCGGGCCCTCCTGCTCGGCCTTCGCGTGTCGCATCACGACCAGCCGGCGGGACATGGGATCAGGCGCCCATCGCGTGGAAGCCGCCGTCGACGTGCACGATCTCGCCGGTCGTCGCCGGGAAGAAGTCCGACAGCAGGGCGCAGATCGCCTTCGCGGTCGGGGCGTGGTCGGTGTTGTCCCACCCGAGCGGCGAGCGCGAGCCCCACATCGACTCGAGGTCCTCGAAGCCGGGGATCGCCTTCGCCGCAAGCGTCTTCAGCGGGCCGGCCGAGACCAGGTTCACCCGGATGCCCTCCGGACCCAGGTCGCGGGCCAGGTAGCGCGAGCACGACTCCAGCCCGGCCTTCGCCACGCCCATCCAGTCGTACGCCGGCCAGGCGACCGTCGCGTCGAAGGTCAGCCCGACCACGGAGCCGCCGTGGGACAGCAGCGGCCGGCAGGCCATGGTCAGCGACTTCAGCGAGTACGCCGAGACGTGCATCGCCTGCGCGACGTCCTCCCACGGCCCGGTGAGGAAGTTACCGCCGAGCAGCGTCTCGGGGTTGCCGTACGCGATGGAGTGGACGACGCCGTCGAGCCCGTCCACGTGCTCGCGCACCTGCGCCTCGAGCCCGGCGAGATGGTCGGGGTCGGTGACGTCGAGCTCGAGCACCGGCGGCTCGACCGGCAGCCGCTTCGCGATCCGCCGGGTGATGCCGAGCGCCCGACCGAAGTTCGAGATCAGCACGGTCGCGCCCTGCTCCTGGGCCACCTTCGCGGCCGCGAAGCCGATCGAGCTGTCCATCGTCACGCCGGCGACGAGGATGCGCTTGCCTTCGAGGATGCCTGCCATCGGTGTCAGTGCCCCATTCCCAGTCCACCGTCGACGGGGATGACCGCCCCGGTGACGTACGTCGCGCCGGGGCCGGTCAGCCACAGCACCGTCTCTGCGATGTCCTCGACCGAGCCGTAGCGGCCCAGCGGGACCTGTGCCTTGATCGCCGCCTTCTGCTCGTCGGTGAGCACGCCGGTCATGTCGGTCTCGATGAAGCCGGGGGCGACGACGTTCGCGGTGATCGACCGCGAACCGAGCTCCCGGGCGATCGAGCGCGCCATGCCGACCAGGCCGGACTTCGAGGCGGCGTAGTTGACCTGGCCGGCCGAGCCGAGCAGCCCGACGACCGAGGAGATGAAGACGATCCGGCCGCGCCGCAGCCGGAGCATGCCCTTCGAGGCCCGCTTCGCGAGCCGGAAGGAGCCGGTGAGGTTGGTGTCGATGACCGACGACCAGTCGTCGTCGGACATCCGCAGCAGCAGGGTGTCGGCGGTGATGCCGGCGTTGGCGACCAGCACCTCGACCGGGCCGTGCGCCTCCTCGATCTGCGCGAACGCCGCCTCGACCTGCTCGGCGTCGGTGATGTCGCACCGGACATCCAGGGTGCCCGTCGGCGCACCCCCGCTGCGGGTGGTGACCGCGACCCGGTCACCGTTCGCGACGTACGCCTCCGCGATCGCGCGACCGATGCCGCGATTGCCTCCGGTCACGAGGACCGACCTGGGTTCGTGGGATGCACTCACGGCACGTGACGCTAGCGACTACCGCCGAGTAATCGGGAACCGGTCAGTCGTCCTCGAGCCGGAAGCCGACCTTCATGCCGACCTGGAAGTGCTCGACGGTGCCGTCCTTGACCTGGCCACGCACCTGGGTCACCTCGAACCAGTCGAGGTGCCGCAGCGTGCGGCCGGCCCGCTCGATGCCGTTGCGGATGGCGGCGTCGATGCCGTCCGGGGAGGTGCCGACGATCTCGGTCACGCGGTAGGTGCGGTTGCTCATGCCCCCGAGCGTAGCGATGTGCGCGCCGACGTACGATGGAGCAATGGCCCGGGACCTGCGCCGGCACGGCGCGCGTCATGACGACGAGGCCGTCCGGATCACCACGGCCGCGCCCAGTCGCGACGTCGACATCGCTGCTCGTCAGCGCCGCTACGTCGTGTCCATGGCGATCCGGACCGTCTGCTTCGTGGCCGCGATCGCGGTCGGCCCCGGCGTGCTCCGGTGGGTGCTGGTCGCCGCGGCCCTGCTGCTGCCGTACGTCGCGGTCGTGATGGCCAACGCGGGCGAGACGAAGGACGAGAGCCTCGGCCTGCCGGACCAGCAGTACGTGCGCGAGCTCGACGCGGGGCCGGAGGACGACACTCCGGGCGCGGAACACCCTCATCCTTGACTTCACCCGAGCGGGTGAACAGAATCCGAGGCGCGAGTCGGGTCTCCCCCGTCCTGGCTCGTCGTGGTGCCGGACGGCTTCCCCCGTGGCTGTCTGGCACCACTTCTCTTTCCAGGAGGCGACCCGATCGTGACCGACGCTGCCGCGCCCGACCTCTGCTCGGCCAAGGGCTGTCAGGCGACCGCCGTGTGGCAGCTGCAGTGGAACAACCCCAAGATCCACACGCCCGACCGGCGCAAGGTCTGGCTCGCCTGCGACGAGCATCGACAGTCGCTCTCGGACTTCCTCATCGCGCGGCAGTTCCTCAAGGACGTCGTACCGCACGACTCGACCGGGTCAGCCGGGTCAGCCGGCTGAGGCCGGTGCCGACACCCGCGAGAGGCGGACGACCCACTCAGCCGCCGATCGCGGACATCGGGCGGTCGGGCTGCAGGAACGACGGGTCGTCGATCCCGTGCCCGGCGCGCTTGCCGCGCATCGCCACGATCCAGCGATCGGCGATCTCGTCGTCGGTGGCACCATCGCGCAGCGCCGACCGCAGGTCGGACTCCTCCCGCGCGAACAGGCAGTTGCGCACCTGACCGTCAGCGGTCAGCCGCACCCGGTCGCAGTCGCCGCAGAAGGGGCGGGTGACCGAGGCGATCACGCCGACGGTGCCCGGGCCGCCGTCGACATGGAAGAGCTCGGCCGGCGCACTCCCCCGCGGCTCCTCGACGGGCGTCAGCGTGAACTCCGACTCCAGGGTCGCGAAGATCTCCTCGGCGGTGATCATCCCCTCGCGGGACCAGCCGTGCTGGGCGTCCAGCGGCATCTGCTCGATGAACCGGAGCTGGTAGCCCTCGGCCAGCGCCCACCGCAACAGCTCCGGAGCCTCCCGGTCGTTGATGCCGCGCATCAGCACGGCGTTCACCTTGACCGGCCCGAGGCCGGCGGCGCGGGCCGCCTCGAGGCCGGCGAGCACGTCGTGGAGCCGGTCGCGACGGGTGATCGCCAGGAAGCTCTCGGGGCGGATGCTGTCGAGGCTGACGTTGACCCGGTCGAGCCCGGCCTCGGCGAGTGCGGACGCGGTGCGGGCGAGGCCGAGCGCGTTGGTCGTCAACGACGTCTCGACGCCGAGCTCGTGGGTACGCCGCACGATGTCGACGAGACCGCGGCGTACCAGCGGCTCGCCTCCGGTGAAGCGCACCTCGCGGATGCCGAGCAGATCGACCCCGACCCGGACCAGCCGGACGACCTCGTCGTCGGTGAGCACGGAGTCGTCGGGCAACCAGTCGAGCCCCTCCGCGGGCATGCAGTAACTGCAGCGCAGGTTGCACCGGTCGGTGAGCGAGACCCGCAGGTCGGTCGCCACCCGACCGTAGCGATCCTCGAGGCGGCGTGTCATCACCATCACAGTCTAGGTGGACCGCCCTCGACGTGAACCCGGGGCGCTGGCGGTCGGCGTGGCCCGGCCGGTTAGCCTCGGGTGGTGCGATCGTGGCGGTTCCTGCTCAGCCGACGGTGGCTGCTCTTCGGCGCCGTCGTGGTGCTGCTGTGCTACGGCGCCTGGTGGCTCGGCCAGTGGCAGTTCCACCGCCTCGACGAGCGCAAGGCCAGCAACGCCGTGGTGCGTGCCAACGAGGACCGCGCGCCGTCCCCCGTCGGCGAGGTGCTGGCGCCGGGGCGGGGCGTCGCCGAGGACGACGAGTGGCGCCAGGTCATCGCGACCGGCACCTACGACGCCGACAACACGGTGATCGTGCGCTACCGCACCCGCGACGGTCAGTCGGGCATCGACGTCGTCGTCCCGCTCCGGACCAGCGACGGCAGCACGCTCCTGGTCGACCGCGGCTGGATGGCCTCCGACAACGAGGGTGCCGGCCCTGACGACGTGCCCGCGGCGCCGACCGGCGAGGTCACCGTCGAGGGCTGGGTCCGAGCCGACGCCACCGGCGACAGCACCGCGGTCAACGGCCACTCGACGCGCGCCATCTCCAGCGCGCAGATCGGCCCGGCCATCGGCACGGAGGTCTACGGCGGCTTCGTGGTGCTCGAGTCCGAGGACGGCGAGCCGGCCGCGGGCCTCGAGCCGGTCGAGCTGCCCGAGCTGAACAACGGGCCGCACTTCTTCTACGGCCTCCAGTGGTGGTTCTTCGGCGTGTTCGCCGTCTTCGGGTTCGGCTACCTCGCCTGGGACGAGCGCCGCGGCCACCGCACCCAGCCGGCCGACGGCGAGGCGGCCGCGGACGAGCCGGACCCGACGGAGGGCGAACGCAAGCGCAAACGCGCCGCGAAGAGCGCCCAGAAGCAGAAGGTGAAGGCGGCCTACCAGCGGGCCTACGCCGCCGAGCGGGCCGCCCGCGAGGCCCGTCGCGACGCCCAGCAGGCGACCACGCCGGCCGCGCCGTCCGCCGGCGACCGGCCCGGGAGCCATGCCGCCGACCAGGGCACGAGCACCGCGACCGGGTCGAGCTCCTCGGATACGCCGTAGCGCGCTCCGTCTTGCCGCCTGTGGATGGGCGCGCGTCGCTTCATCAAGGGATGAAGGTCGACCCGCGCCCACCCCGGTGAGCTCGGCCAGGGATGCGCGCCTTCGCCCTCATCCCTTGATGAAACCCCGGCCGACGGGCGACCGACCCCGAGTCGGCTACACCGGCACCGACGGGTCGGCGATGAACTGGGTCCGGTAGAGGTCGGCGTAGAGCCCGCCCTCGGCGAGCAGCCGGGCGTGGGTGCCGCGCTGGACGATCCGGCCGCCGTCGACGACGAGGATCTGGTCGGCGTCGCGGACGGTGGAGAGCCGGTGGGCGATGACGAGCGACGTGCGTCCCTCCAGGGCCGCGTCGAGCGCCCGCTGCACGGCGGCCTCGGACTCGCTGTCGAGGTGGGCGGTCGCCTCGTCGAGCACGACGATCGCCGGCGCCTTGAGCAGCAGGCGGGCGATCGCCAGGCGCTGCCGCTCGCCGCCGGAGAGCCGGTAGCCGCGGTCGCCCACGACCGTGTCGAGTCCGTCGGGGAGCGCGCGCACCAGGGTGGCGACCTGGGCGGCGTCGAGCGCGTCCCAGATCTCGGGGTCGGTGGCGGCCGGCCGGGCGTAGAGCAGGTTCGCCCGGATCGTGTCGTGGAACATGTGGGCGTCCTGGGTGACGTACCCGACGGCGTCCTCGAGCGAGTCGAGGGTGACGTCGCGGACGTCGTGGCCGCCGACCCGCACCGCGCCCCGGTCGACGTCGTAGAGCCGCGCCACGAGGTGGGTGATGGTGCTCTTGCCGGCGCCGGACGGGCCGACCAGGGCGACCATCTCGCCGGGGGCGGCGGTGAAGGAGATGTCGGAGAGCACCTGGCCGCTGTCCCGGCTGTCGGTGCGCGCGACCACCTCGAGCGAGGCCAGCGAGACGGCGTCGGCACTGGGGTAGCCGAACGCCACGCGGTCGAACTCGAGGCGCCCCGCGGAGGGCGGCAGCACGACGGCATCCGGCCGCTCCTGGACCAGCGACGGCAGGTCGAGCACCTCGAAGACCCGCTCGAAGCTGACCAGTGCGGTCATCACGTCGATCCGCACGTTGGAGAGCCCCTGCAGCGGGCCGAGCAGCCGGACCAGCAGCGTCGCCAGCGCGAGCAGCGTGCCGACGGTGAGAGCACCGTCGAGGGCGAGGTGGCCGCCCACGCCGTACACCAGCGCGGTCGCCAGCGCGGGCACGGCGAGCATCGCGGCCATGAAGACCCGCTGGATCAGCGCGATGCGCACGCCGAGGTCGCGCACCACGGCGGCCTTGGTGGCGAAGACGCGGTCCTCCTCCTCACGGCGGCCGAACAGCTTGAGCAGCATCGCGCCGCCGACGTTGAAGCGCTCGGTCATCGCGTTGCCGAGATCGGCGTTGCCGTCCATCTGAGTGCGGGTCAGCCCGGCCAGCCGGTTGCCGACCCAGCGCGAGGAGAGGTAGAGCAGCGGGAAGAGCACTAGGCACAGCAGGGTGATCTGCCAGCTCAGCGCAACCATCGCGATGCCGACGACGACCACCGAGATCGCGTTCGAGACGGTGCCCGAGAGCGTCGAGGTGAACGCGCGCTGGGCACCGATCACGTCGTTGTTGAGACGGGAGACCAGGGCACCGGTCTGGGTACGCGTGAAGAACGCCAGTGACTGGCGCTGGACGTGCCCGAACACCTCGGTGCGCAGGTCGTAGATCAGACCCTCGCCGATGCGCGAGGAGAGCCAGCCGACCAGCACCGTCAGCAGGGCGTCGAGGATCGCGACGGCCGCCATCGCCAGGGCGAGCTCGGTGACCAGCGCGCCGTTGCCGGCGAGGATGCCGTCGTCGACGATCCGCTGCACCAGCAGGGGCGAGACCACGACGAGTCCCGCGTCGACCACGGTCAGGAGCAGGAAGAGCGCGATCGGCCGGCGGTGCGGGAGGGCGTAGCCGAGCACGCGACGCACCGTGCCGCGAGCGAGCCGCTGCTGCGTCGCGCTGCGGTCGGCGCGCATGGCCCGGAACGCGGGCCCCATGCTCATCCCCGACATGTCCCCTCCTTCGTCAGCCGGCCAGCTCCCGGAACCTCCGCGTCTGCGCCTCCCGCTCCAGCCGGCGCTGGTCGTCGAGGCTGCGGTCGGCGGCGCCCTGGAGCAGTGCCTTGGTCTCGCTCACCGCGCCGGCCATCGGCGCGGTCAGGGCCCCGGCGAGGTCCGCCACGGTCGCCTCCAGCTCGGTGGCGGGGACGGCGGTCAGCGCGAGCCCGATCTGCACGGCCTCCTGCGCCCCCACCGTCCGCGCCGTGGCGCAGATCTCCAGAGCCCTGGCATAGCCAACGCACTCGACCAGCGGCTTTGTTCCCGTCAGGTCGGGCACCAGGCCGAGGGCGACCTCCTTCATGCACAGCTGGGCGTCGTCGGCGAGCACCCGCAGGTCGCAGGAGAGCGCGAGCTGCAGACCCGCGCCGATGGCGTGGCCCTGCACCGCGGCGATCGACACGAACCGCGGGTCACGCAGGAACGTGAAGCCCTGCTGGTAGGCGTCGATGGTGGCCGACACCTCCTCGTCGGAGAGCGCGAGCAGCCCGGCGACCGACTCCGCGCCCGAGGTGTTGCCCGGGTCGAGCATGGCCCGGTCCAGGCCGGCCGAGAACGACCGCCCCTCCCCATTCACCACCACGACGCGTACGTCGGCGGGCAGCGCACGGCCGAGGTCGGCGAGCGCGCGCCACATCGCAGGCGTCTGGGCGTTGCGCACGTCGGGCCGGTGCAGCGTGATCGTCGCGACCGGCCCGGCCACGTCGTACCTCAGCCCGGCCGCCAGGAGGGTGTCTGCGTCCATGGCCGCACCTTAGACCTGGCCACAGACCTGGCCACCCTCAGGCGAGCGAGACCAGGTCGGCGTACTCGGCGTTCCAGAGATCCTCGACACCGTCGGGCAGGATCAGCACCCGGTCGGGCTCGAGCGCGAACACCGCGCCCTCGTCGTGGGTGACCAGCACGATCGCGCCCTCGTAGCTGCGGATCGCCGCCAGCACCTCCTCGCGGGAGGCGGGGTCAAGGTTGTTGGTGGGCTCGTCGAGCAGCAGCACGTTGGCGCTGGAGACGACCAGGCTGGCCAGTGCCAGCCGGGTCTTCTCGCCGCCGGAGAGCACCTGCGCGGGCTTGTGCGCGTCCTCGCCGGAGAAGAGGAACGAGCCGAGCACCGAGCGGGCCTCGGTGTCGGTGAGCTGGGGCGCCGCGCTCTGCATGTTCTCGAGCACGGTGCGGTCGACGTCGAGCGTCTCGTGCTCCTGCGCGTAGTAGCCGATCTTGAGCCCGTGCCCCGGGACCACCTGGCCGGTGTCCGCCTGGTCGATGCCCGCGAGGATGCGCAGCAGCGTGGTCTTGCCCGCGCCGTTGAGGCCGAGGATGACCACGCGCGAGCCCTTGTCGATCGCGAGGTCGACGTCGGTGAAGACCTCGAGCGAGCCGTAGGACTTCGACAGCTCGGCCGCGGTGAGCGGGGTCTTGCCGCACGGCGCCGGCTTGGGGAAGGCGATCCGCGCGACCTTGTCGGCCTGCCGCTCGCCCTCGACGCCCGCCATCAGCCGCTCGGCGCGCTTCAGCATGTTCTGGGCCGCGGTCGCCTTGGTGGCCTTGGCGCGCATCTTGTTGGCCTGGTCGGTGAGCGTCTTGGCCTTGTTCTCGGCGTTCATCCGCTCGCGCTTGCGGCGCTTCTCGTCGGTCTCGCGCTGCTGGAGGTAGGCCTTCCAGCCCATGTTGTAGACGTCGATCTCGGCGCGGTTGGCGTCGAGGTGGAGCACCTTGTTGACGGTCTCCTCGAGCAGGCCGGTGTCGTGGCTGATCACGATCAGGCCGCCCTTGTGGGCCTTGAGGAAGTCGCGCAGCCACAGGATCGAGTCGGCGTCGAGGTGGTTGGTCGGCTCGTCGAGGAGCAGCGTCTCGGCGCCGGAGAAGAGGATGCGGGCGAGCTCGACGCGGCGGCGCTGACCGCCGGAGAGCGTCCTGAGCGGCTGGCCGAGGAGCCGGTCCTCGATGCCGAGACTGTGTGCGATCTGAGCGGCCTCCGACTCCGCGGCGTAGCCGCCACCGGCGTGCAGCTCGGCGTCCGCCCGCTCGTAGCGGCGCATCGCCTTCTCGCGGACCTTGGGATCGTCACTGGCCATCTGGGCCTCCGCCAGCCGGAGCCGGCGTACGGCGTCGTCGAGGCCGCGCGCGGAGAGGATCCGGTCGCGGGCGAGCACCTCGGGGTCGCCGATCCGCGGGTCCTGGGGCAGGTACCCGACCTCGCCGCTGGTCTGCACGCTGCCCGCTGCGGGCAGCGCCTCGCCCGCGAGGATCTTGGTGAGCGTCGTCTTGCCGGCGCCGTTGCGACCGACCAGGCCGACCTTGTCGCCGGCGGCGACCCGGAAGCTGACGTTCTCCATGAGCAGGCGCGCCCCCGCTCGGACCTCGAGCTGGTGGGTGGTGATCATCCGGGGTCCCCGCGGAAGGGTGAGGTGGAGGAGCGAAGCTTCGGGGTCCCTGCGGGCTTGTGACGGAGGAGCGAAGCGGAGGAGCCGCAAGCTCGTGGGGTGAAGCGTTGCGGGGGAACCTCGCGAGTCTGTGGGGTGAGGATCATGTCTGGGCAATCCTAGGCGGGAGTAGCGTCCTGTCTGACATCGGCGGCTCGGCTGTGGAGCGTGGTCATGCGGTTCAACCCGAAGGCACGGCTGGACGCGCGGCGTACGTCGGACGCCGGCCGGGGCGCCGGAGGTCGCTCGGCCGGTCGCTCGGGCGGGATCCCGGTCCCGGGTGGGCTGGCGGGCGGCGGCGTGGGCGGGCTGCTCGTGGTCCTGGTGATCGTCGGGCTGAGCATGGTCCTCGGCGGCGGCGACTCCCCCACGGCGTACGACACCGGCCGGATGGCCGACACCGACCGCTATGCCTCCTGCGAGACCGGCGACGACGCGAACCGGTCGGCCGACTGCGCCCGGGTCGCCGTCGAGAACTCGCTCTACGACTACTGGTCCTCGACGCTGCCGGAGCAGTCGGCGACGGCGTTCACGCCCGAGAGGTCGCTGCGGACCTTCTCCGGTGCGGTGTCGACGGGCTGCGGCTCGGCGTCCGCCGACGTCGGGCCGTTCTACTGCCCCGTCGACCAGACGATCTACCTGGACAGGACGTTCTTCGCCGACGTGCTCCAGGACCGGCTGGCCGGGCCGTCGGGCGCGTTCGTGGAGCCGTACGTGCTCGCCCACGAGTACGGCCACCACGTCCAGAACCTGCTCGGCACGATGGGGCGGGTCAGGACGCAGCAGGGTGCCCGCAGCGACGCCGTGCGCCTCGAGCTCCAGGCCGATTGCTACGCCGGCATGTGGGCCGGGTCTGCCACCGGCACCCAGGACGCCCAGGGCGCCGTGCTCATCTCCGATCTGACCCGCCAGGACGTCGAGCAGGCGATCGCGGCCGCCACCGCCGTCGGCGACGACCGGATCCAGTCCTCCTCCGGCGGCCAGGTCGACCCGGACTCCTGGACCCACGGCTCGGCGCGGCAGCGGGTCGAGTGGTTCACCCGCGGCTACCGGGAGGGCACCCTCGACGCGTGCGACACGTTCGCGCCTGGGGCTTTGTGAGGGGCTGCCGCGATAGTCCGTCACGTTCTGGTCGTCGATCCCGCCGTCGAGCAACCGATTCGTGACGGACTATCCCGATGCTTGCGCTAGCCCGACGCCTGCGGTCCGAGCGATAGTCCGTCACGTTCCGGTCGTCGACCTCGCCCTCGAGCAACCGATTCGTGACGGACTATCCCGATGCTTGCGCTAACCCGACGCCTGCGGTCCGAGCGATAGTCCGTCACGTTCTGGTCGTCGATCCCGCCGTCGAACAACCGATTCGTGACGGACTATCCCGATCTCAGCCCTGCACCAACGCCTCGATGTGCGGGAACTGCCGCTGCAGCGCGCGCAGGTACGGCGCGACCGCGGGGTGGCGGAACTTCCCGGCGAGCGCACCCTCGCCGCGGGCGGCCCGGGCCAGCGCCCACTCCGCCCGGTTCAGCACCGTGTAGACGGTGGTCACCCGCGCGCCGAGCATGACCTCCTCCCGGGTGGCCAGGCCGCCGGGCAGCCCCAACAGGTAGGCGTCGACGAGCGGCTCCAGCTCCTCACGGGCGGCCAGGGCGAAGTAGCCGAGGTCGGCGCCGACCGGGCCGGTGCCCAGGGTCGCCCAGTCGATCGCGATGACGTCGTCCGCCGACCGGCCGAGCAGGTTGGCCGGTACGGCGTCGCCGTGCTGCGGCACCTGCACCAGCGCGTCGACGGCGCCCAGCAGCTCGACGCGACGCGACCACAGGTGGTCGGCGACGTCGGCGACCGTCGTCCGGGCGAGGGTCTGCCAGCCGCCGGACCGCTCGACCCGGGTCAGCCGGTCGCGCAGCTGGTTGCGGGCCAGCCAGGGCGCGGGAGCGAGCTGCGCTCCGGCGAAGCGGCCGAGGGCGTGCGCGCAGAACAGCCCGCTGCTCGAGGCGTCCTCGACCCACTCCTGGGTGATCGTGATGCCGGAGGCGTCCTCCTCGACCGCCCCCAGCCGCGGCCCCCGCAGCCCGGGTGTGTCGTCGACCGTGCCGACCGCGACCACGTCGGCCGCGCGCCGCCAGTAGGCGAAGTGCCGCGGGTCGGACAGCTCGTCGGGGTCCCCGGGGGTCGGCGCGGCGAGTCGTTTGACCGCCACGGGCTGGTCGCCGACGACCGTCCTCCAGACACCAACCGTGGACGCGCCGCTGCCGCCGGGCAGCGGGTGCCACCCGGGTTCGGGCTGCCACATGCTGCGCACGCTAGTGCACGTCGCGCCACCGGAAGGCCAGTTGGCCCGCGACACTCAGGGCGACGGCGACCAGGGCGACGCCGACGAGCGCCGCCCAGTCGACGTCCTGGGCCGGGACCAGCGCGAGATGCTCGAACGGCGAGACGTCCTGGACCCACTGTGGGATCGACAGCAGGTCGCCGAACAGCATCACGACCGCGGCCAGGATCAGGGGCAGCCACGCGACCACCATCAGGCGGGGCGAGACACCGTACAGGAGCCGGGCGACGCCGCTGAGCACGAGCACCGCCGGGGCGTACTGGAGCAGCGGCACGGACAGGTGCCAGAGCTCGTCGGAGGTGCCGGTGACCAGCGAGTAGCCGACCGCCAGCCCGACCCCGGCGGCGGCGAGCGCCGCAGCCGTGCCGGCGACCGTCATCGCGACATGCGCGAGCAGCCATCGCGAGCGCGGGAGCGCGGTCGCCAGCACCACCTCGAGGTGCCCGTCGTCCTCCTCGCCGCGCGGACGCAGCGTGGAGGAGATCGCGAAGCCGCAGACGATCAGCGCGAGCATGATCATCGAGGTCGCGTAGAAGCCCTCGACGATGTCGCTGCTGCCCTGCAGGAACATCTCCTGGGACGTCTCGGAGTCGCCGACGAGGTCCGAGACGTCGTTGCCCATCGACCCGTACACCAGGCCGAGCGCGAACATGCCCGCCGTCCAGCTGAGCATCGGTGCGCGCTGCAACCGCCACGCGAGTCCGAAGCCGCCCGAGAGCGTCGTCGGCGCGCGCGGCGGGCCCGGACGCGCGGCCAGCACGCCCGAGCCGTAGTCGCGGCCCACGAACAGCCGGTAGGCGACCGTGGCTGCGGCCGCCGTGCCCGCGACCAGGAGCAGCGCCGGCCACCAGCGCAGGCCGGAGAAGGGGTGCATGGCCTGGTACCAGCCGATCGGCGACAGCCAGCTCGCCACGCCGTTCCCGACGTCGCCGACCGCGCGCAGCACGTAGGAGACCGCGATGACGATGCCGGCCACGCCGTACGTCGCGCGCGTGCTCGTGGTCAGCTGGGCGGCCACCAGGGCGGTCGCGGAGAAGAACCAGCCGCACAGGGTCAGGCCGACGCCGGTGCCGATCGAGTCCGCGACCGCGAGCCCGTAGAGCACCAGGCTGCCCGCCACCAGCACGCCCAGGAGCACGTTGGCGATCGCCGCGGCGATCAGAGCCGCCGTGGTCGGTGCGAGGCGACCGACCGCCGTGGCTCGGAGCAGCTCGTCGCGCCCGGTCTCCTCCTCGGCGCGGGTGTGTCGCCCGACGATGAACATGCTCATCAGCCCCGCGACGATCGCGCCGAACGCGGACGCCTGCCAGAACACCTGGCCGCCGGTGGTGTTGAGCGCCCGGGCGGGCCCGGCCATCGCGATGAAGGCCGCGTTGCCCTCCATGCTCGCCGCCGCGCGGTCGAACTCCGCCTGGGTGGCGTAGAGGTCGTCGACGCTCACCGCCTGGCTGACGTAGAGGAGCATGGTGCCCAGGCCCCACCACAGCAGCATCCAGCGGTCGCGGCGCAGGAAGAGCCGCAGGAACGACGCCCAGCCGGTCACGACTCCTCTCCCGGGGCGTCGTCGACCCGGTCGCCGTAGTGCCGCAGGAACAGCTCCTCGAGCGTGGGCGGCTGGCTGGTCAGCGTGCGCACCCCGCTCCTGACCAGGACGCCGAGCGCGGGGTCGAGCTGGGCCGTGTCGACCTGGAACCGGACCCGGGTGCCCTCGACGACCAGGTCGTGCACGCCGGGGACGCCGTCGAGCCCGTCGACGTGGCGCTCGAGCTCGGCGCTCACCGACGTGCGGGTCAGGTGCCGGAGGTCCGCGAGCGTGCCGCTCTCGACCACGCGGCCGGACCGGATGATGCTGACGCGGTCGCCGAGCTCCTCGACCTCGGCCAGGATGTGGCTGCTGAGCAGCACGGCGTGGCCCCGGTCGCGGAACGCGTCGACGTAGCGCCGGAAGACCGCCTCCATCAACGGGTCGAGCCCCGACGTCGGCTCGTCGAGCACCAGCAGGTCGACGTCGGAGGCGAGCGCGGCGACGAGTGCGACCTTCTGCCGGTTGCCCTTCGAGTAGGCACGGCCCTTCTTGGTCGGATCGAGCTCGAACGCCGCGATCAGCTCGGCGCGGCGCCGCTCGTCGACGCCGCCGCGGAGCCGGCCGAGCAGGTCGATCACCTCGCCGCCGGTGAGGTTCGGCCAGAGGTTGACGTCACCGGGCACGTAGGCGAGCCGTCGGTGCAGCTCGGCCGCCTGTCGCCACGGGTCGCCGCCGAAGAGGCGGACCTCGCCGCCGTCCTTGCGCAGCAGGCCGAGCACCACGCGGATCGTCGTGGACTTGCCGGCCCCATTGGGCCCGAGGAAGCCGTGCACCTCCCCCGCCCGCACCTCGAGGTCCAGCCCGTCGAGGGCGCGCACGCTCCCGAACGTCTTCACCAGACCGCTGATCTCGATGACGCGCTCGTCGGTCACGCACCGACGGTACCGCCGCCCGGATCAGGCGTTGTGGACCTCGACCCGGGCCGCGCACGCGTCGGACACGGCCTGCTCCAGGACACCTCGCTTCGGATCGGGTACGGCGAGCCACGGGCCGACCACGCCCAGGCCTCGCAGCCGGGGGTCGGCGAGCACCTCGTCGACCGCGACATGGTCTCCCCCGGCCACCACCGGCCCGGCGAGGCCGGTCAGCACGCGCGCGGCGTGGTCCGCCGCCGCCTCGAACGCCTGCCGCGCCTGGTTGTCGCGGCGCCGGGCGAACCGCTGCTGGCTCTGTCCGCCCGCCTTCGTGCGGCCCTGGACGTGGCGCTGACCGACCTTGCTGTCGGTGGTGGTCAGGCCGCGCAACCGGGCGATCGCGAACCCGCCCTTGCGCACCAGCAGCACGCCCCAGTCGTCGGGGGCGCCGACCGCGGCGGCGAAGGACGACGCTTCAGGCGGCCCGACGTACGGCGCGTCGAAGGGCAGCCGGGCAGTGAAGGTGGACCGGTCGGCCGCGGAGCCCGTCAGGGCGCCGTCGACGACCCCCAGCGAGGTGTCTCCGTGACGCTGGGTGAAGTTCTCGACCCAACGGACCAGTCGCGACGCGGGTACGAGCACCTCCACGGGCCCGACGCTATCCGGTCGGCGGAACCGATCGCGGGTCGGGCGCGTACAACCCTCATGGCCAGCGAACCCGACCCGTCCGGCACCGACGACCGCTCCCGGCGTTCCCGCCGTCGGGCGGCCGGCATCGCGGCCGCCGCGGTCGCGGTCTGCGCGGTCGGCGCCGCAGCCCTGGCGAACGGGGCGTCGGCGCCGTCCGGCCCGGCCGAGGCGCCACCGACAGCGACCGCGGCAGCCACCCCACCGCCTCTCGCCGTACCGCCGTCCGGGTCCGGCGGCACGCCGCCGCCCGTCGTGGTGCGCGGCGACGGTCCCCAGGCCGAAGCCTGGCAGGGGTCCTACTGCTGGGGCACCCGCTGCGTCGACATGATCTCCCCGCCATGGGACGAGCTGCCGGTCCTCGGCGCCGTGGCCCGGGCCGAGGCGGGCTTCGCGGACGTCGGCGCCACCTGGTCGGTGAGCCTCCTGGGCGAGCGCCGGTGCGCCGTCTACCCGGTGCTGCTCACCCCGACGGGCGACGGCCGGTACGACCTGACCCCCAGCGGGCCGGGCGGCGAGTACCAGGTCTCGCTCTTCGTCCAGCCGTCTGCCGGCGGCGACACCTCAGGCGCCGCTCGGTGGACCACCCCGGGCGCCGTTGCCCCGATGTCGTGGGCGCACCTGCACCAGAACGGTCCGTACGAGGGCGGCAGTGGCACCGTGCAGGTGGTGCTCGACGGTGCCGCGGTCGACGGCGCGGTCGGCGGAACGGTGAGCGTGACCGGCTCCGAGCGCTCCGAGACCTTCGACCTGCGCGTCGGCGACCAGGGCTGCGCCGGCGACCGCTACGTCCTGCTCACCGCACGCGGGGTCGTGGACGCCGAGGTCGACGGGCTCGGTGACGGCCCCTTCAGGTACGACGTGGACGTCGTCGTCGACGGGGCCCACCACCGGGCCCGGGCGGCGTCGACGGCCGGCGCCGAGGACACCCCGCTCAGGTTCGAGCCGGCCCCGCCCCGCTGAGGGTCGGCGGGGCCGCGGGTTTCGGCTGCCAGCAGCCGAAACCCGCACGACATGCCGGGCCGGCACGGCGTGTCGTGCGGGGCCTGGCTGTCAGCAGCCGAAACCCGCACGAGCCCGAAGCGGGCGAGCCCCCGTCGCGGCTCAGACGTTGAAGCCGAGGGCGCGCAGCTGCTCGCGGCCGTCCTCGGTGATCTTGTCCGGGCCCCACGGGGGCATCCAGACCCAGTTGATCAGGACGTCGTTGACCAGGCCCTCCAGGGCGCCGTTGGTCTGGTCCTGGATCACGTCGGTGAGCGGGCAGGCGGCCGAGGTGAGCGTCATGTCGATGACGACGTTGGTGTCCTCGTCGACGTGCACGCCGTAGACGAGGCCGAGGTCGACGACGTTGATGCCCAGCTCGGGGTCGACGACGTCCTTCATCGCCTCGGTGACGTCGTCGACGGTGACGGTGGAGGTGGCCACGCCACCGGTGGCCTCGGGGACCTCGGGGAGGTCGCCGTGGTCGATCGAACCAGTGTCAGACATCGGATTCCTCCTGGGCTCGGACGAGAGCGTCTTGGTAAGCCATCCACGACAGTAGTGCGCACTTGATGCGGGCCGTCAGCTTGGCGGCCCCGGCGAAGGCGATCGCGTCCTCGAGGACATCCTCGTCGGGCTCGACCTGGCCCTTGCCGCGCATCATCTCGAGGAACGCGTCGTGGATCGGCTTCGCCTCCGCGACCGTCTTGCCGATCAGCAGCTCGGTCATCACCGAGGCCGACGCCGACGAGATCGAGCAGCCCTGGTTGTCGTAGGAGATGTCGCGGATGACGTCGCCCTCCAGGTGCAGCCGCAGCGTGACTTCGTCGCCGCAGGTCGGGTTGACGTGGTGGACCTCGGCCTCGAACGGCTCGCGCAGCCCGGCGTTCAGCCGGCGCTTCGCGTGGTCGAGGATGATGTCCTGGTAGAGCGAGTCGAGTTCGTGGCTCATCATCAGCCCAACTTGAAGTACGAGCGGGTGTATTCCAGGCCGTCGACGAGCGCGTCGATCTCGGCGGGCGTCGTGTAGAGGTACGACGACATCCGGGTCGAGCTCTGCACACCGAAGCGGGCGTGCGCAGGCTTCGCGCAGTGGTGGCCCGCGCGCACGGCGACGCCGCGCGAGTCGAGCACCTGCGCCACGTCGTGCGGGTGCACGCCGTCGAGCTCGAACGAGATCGCGCCCCCGCGCTCGGCCGCGTCGAGCGGGCCGAGCACGGTCAGGCCGCGGACGGTCTGCAGGCCCTCGAGGGCGTACGCCGTGATCGCCTGCTCGTGGCGGTGGATCGCGTCCATGCCGATGTGCGAGAGGTAGTCGACCGCCGCGCCCAGGCCCACGGCCTCGACGATCGGCGGGGTGCCGGCCTCGAACTTGTGCGGGATCCCGGCGTACGTCGAGCCCTCCATCCGCACGGTCTCGATCATCTCGCCGCCGCCGAGGAAGGGCGGCAGCTGCTCGAGCAGCTCGCGCCGGCCCCACAGCACGCCGATGCCGGTCGGGCCGACCACCTTGTGGCCGGTGAAGACCACCACGTCGGCGCCGCACGCGACCACGTCGACCGGCAGCTGCGGCGCGGCCTGCGAGGCGTCGAGCACGACGATCGCGCCGACCTCGTGCGCCCGGCGGGCGATCTCGGCGACCGGGTTGATGGTGCCGAGCATGTTCGAGACCCAGGTCAGCGTGACGACCTTGGTGCGCTCGGAGATCAGCTCGTCGATGTTCGCCAGGTCGAGGTGGCCGTCGTCGGTGATGCCGAACCACTTCAGCGTCGCGCCGGTGCGCTCGGTGAGCAGCTGCCACGGCACGATGTTGGAGTGGTGCTCCATCTCGGTGGTGACGACCACGTCGCCCTCACCGACCCGCAGCGGCCCCTGCGCCCACGCGAGGGTGTTCGCGACCAGGTTCAGCGCCTCGGAGGCGTTCTTGGTGAAGATCACCTCATCGCGGCTGGGCGCGTTGAGGAACGCCGCCACCCGGTCGCGGCCGCCCTCGAACGCCTCGGTCGACTCGGCGCCCAGGGCGTGCATCGCCCGGGCGACGTTCGCGTTGTGACGCTCGAGGTGATCGACCATCGTGTCGATGACCACCTGCGGCTTCTGCGAGGTGTTCGCGCTGTCGAGATAGACCAGCGGCAGGCCGCCCGCGACCGTGCGCTCCAGGATCGGGAAGTCGGCGCGGATCACCTCCAGTTCGGGGAGGAGGCCGACCAGCTGGGTCGTGGTCATGTCAGACCGCCGCCCCGGCGAGGTACTTCTCGTAGCCCTCGGCCTCGAGCTGCTCCGCGAGCTCGGCACCGCCGGACTCGGCCACGCGGCCGGCCACGAACACGTGCACGTAGTCGGGCTGGATGTAGCGCAGGATGCGGGTGTAGTGGGTGATCAGCAGGACCCCCTTGCCCTCCTGGCCGCGGAACCGGTTGACGCCCTCGGAGACGATCTTGAGCGCGTCGATGTCGAGGCCGGAGTCGGTCTCGTCGAGGATCGCGACCTTCGGGTTCAGCAGCTCGAGCTGGGCGATCTCGTGGCGCTTCTTCTCCCCGCCGGAGAAGCCCTCGTTGACCGAGCGCTGCGAGAACGTCGGGTCGAGGTCGAGGTGGCCGAGGGCGGCGTTGACGTCCTTGACCCAGGTGCGCAGCTTCGGGGCCTCGCCGTCGATGGCGGTCTTGGCGGTGCGCAGGAAGTTGGCGACGGAGACGCCGGGCACCTCGACGGGGTACTGCATCGCCAGGAACAGGCCGGCGCGGGCCCGCTCGTCGACGGACATCTGGAGGACGTCCTCGCCGTCGAGCGTCACCGAACCGCCGGTCACGGTGTACTTCGGGTGCCCGGCGACCGAGTAGGCGAGCGTCGACTTGCCCGAGCCGTTGGGGCCCATGATCGCGTGCGTCTCGCCGTCCGCGATCGTCAGGGTGACGCCCTTGAGGATCTCCTTCGGACCGTCCTCGGTCTCGACCGAGACGTGCAGGTCCTTGATCTCCAACACACTCATGCGTGTCCTCGCTTCGCTCCGGGCACGCACGAGGCACCGTGCGCACTGACTTGAATGATGAGTTCGCTTCGCTCACTCATGAAGGGGTGACTCCGTTCAGGGTGGTCGTGGTGTCGACGAAGACCTCGTCCCCGCGGATCTCGACGGGGAAGGTCGCGACTGGTTCGGTGGCCGGCAGGCCGGTGGGCTTGCCGGTGCGCAGGTCGAAGCGGGAGCCGTGCAGCCAGCACTCGACCGTGCAGTCGGCGACCTCGCCCTCGCTCAGCGGGACCGCGGCGTGGGTGCAGAGGTCCTGGACGGCGAAGAACTCGTCGACGCCGGAGTCGCCGCAGCGGGCGATCGCGATCTCGTACTCCCCGATCGTGACGCCGAGCGCCTCGTCGGTGGGCACCTCGCTGGTCGCACAGGCGCGCTCGTAGCTCACGATGCGTCCTCCTGCAGCAGGTTCTTCGCCAGCTCGGCCTCGACGGTCTCGAGCAACTTCTCCTCGATCGACGGGATGCCGACCTTGCGGATCAGGTCGTTGAAGAAGCCGTGCACGACCAGCCGGTGCGCCTCCTTCTCCGAGACGCCCCGGGAGCGGAGATAGAAGAGCTGCTGGTCGTCGAAGCGAGCGGTCGCCGACGCGTGGCCCGCGCCCTCGATCTCACCGGTCTCGATCTCGAGGTTCGGCACCGAGTCGGCCTGGCAGCCGTCGGAGAGCACCAGGTTGCGGTTCTCCTCGTAGGTCTCGATGCCCTCGGCGACCTTGCGGATCAGCACGTTGCCGATCCAGACCGTGTGGGCGCCCTCGCCCTGCAGCGCGCCCTTGTAGAGGACGTGGCTCTTGGTCCTCGGGGCGGTGTGGTCGGCGAAGAGCCGGTGCTCCAGGTGCTGGCCCTCGTCGGCGAAGTAGAGGCCGAGCAGCTCGGCGTCGCCGCCGGGACCGGCGTACTCGACGTTGGCGTTCATCCGCACCAGGTCGCCGCCGAAGGAGATCGAGGTGTGCTTGATCGTGGCGTCGCGGCCGACCCGGATCGCGTCGCGGCCGAGGTGCACGGCGTCGTCGTCCCAGTCCTGCAGGGACAGGATGTTCGCGACCGCGCCGTCGCCGATCAGCGCCGTGGTCAGCGCGGAGTAGCGCGCCGAGCCGGTGTGCACGATCACGATCGTCGCCTGCGCGTGGCGGCCCACCCGGATCAGCAGGCGGCCCCAGACCAGGTCGTCGACCGACTCGCCGTGCAGACGCAGCACGATCGGCTCGGCCACCTCGGCCTCCGCGGGCACGTCGAGCAGCAGCGCACCGCCGGCATGCGCGGCGGCCAGCGCCGACGGCCGGTCGTTGGGCGCCAGCTCGCCGAGCTCGCGGGCCTCGGCGTCGCCGACCTCGGTGAGCGTCACACCCGCCGGGAGCGTCGTCTCCCAGGTCAGCGCCGCCGCCGACGCCTCGCCGTCGAGGATGCCGCGCAGCCGCTTGAGCGGCGTGAAGCGCCAGATCTCCTCGCGGCCGGTCGGGACCGGGTGGTCCGCCAGATCGTACGACGCGGGCGGGTTGAGGTGGCTCTCCACCCGGTCCTGCTCCAGGGAGGCAGCCACGCTCTCGCGGGCAGTGTCGGTCACAGTCACTAGGTCTGCTTTCTTCGTTTCCGATCGTGGTGGTGGTTTCGAGGCTCAGGCCTGGCGGCCTTCACGCCTCAACCACCGTGACGGTGGTTGAGGCGTGAGGCGCGCCAGCGCCGAACCTCGAAACCACCCGGCTGCGGCTGCCGTCAGCCGACCGCGCCTTCCATCTGCAGCTCGATCAGGCGGTTGAGCTCGAGGGCGTACTCCATCGGCAGCTCCTTCGCGATCGGCTCCACGAAGCCGCGGACGATCATCGCCATGGCCTCGTCCTCCTCCATGCCGCGCGACATGAGGTAGAAGAGCTGGTCGTCGGAGACCTTCGAGACGCTCGCCTCGTGGCCCATCGACACGTCGTCCTCGCGGATGTCGACGTAGGGGTAGGTGTCGGAGCGGCTGATCTGGTCGACGAGCAGCGCGTCGCACAGCACGTTGGACTTCGAGCCGTGGGCGCCCTCGTTGACCTGGATCAGGCCGCGGTACGACGTACGCCCGCCGCCGCGCGCCACCGACTTCGACAGGATCGAGCTCGAGGTGTGCGGCGCCGCGTGCACCATCTTGGCGCCGGCGTCCTGGTGCTGCCCCTCGCCCGCGAACGCGATCGAGAGCGTCTCGCCCTTGGCGTGCTCGCCCATCAGGTAGACGGCGGGGTACTTCATCGTCACCTTGGAGCCGATGTTGCCGTCGACCCACTCCATGGTGGCGCCGGCCTCGCAGGTCGCCCGCTTGGTGACGAGGTTGTAGACGTTGTTCGACCAGTTCTGGATGGTCGTGTAGCGGCAGCGGCCGCCCTTCTTCACGATGATCTCGACGACCGCGGAGTGCAGCGAGTCGGAGCTGTAGATCGGCGCCGTGCAGCCCTCGACGTAGTGCACGTAGGCATCCTCGTCGACGATGATCAGGGTCCGCTCGAACTGGCCCATGTTCTCGGTGTTGATCCGGAAGTAGGCCTGCAGCGGGATGTCGACGTGCACGCCCGGCGGCACGTAGATGAAGGAGCCACCCGACCAGACCGAGGTGTTGAGCGCGGCGAACTTGTTGTCGCCGACCGGGATGACGGTGCCGAAGTACTCCTTGAAGAGGTCCTCGTGCTCCTTCAGCGCGGTGTCGGTGTCGAGGAAGAGGACGCCCTTCTCCTCGAGGTCCTCGCGGATCGAGTGGTAGACGACCTCCGACTCGTACTGCGCGGCGACGCCCGCGACCAGGCGCTGCTTCTCCGCCTCGGGGATGCCGAGCCTGTCGTAGGTGTTCTTGATGTCCTCGGGGAGCTCCTCCCACGAGGTCGCCTGCTTCTCGCTGGAGCGGACGAAGTACTTGATGTTGTCGAAGTCGATCGTCGACAGGTCCGAGCCCCAGGTCGGCATCGGCTTGCGGTCGAAGAGCTTGAGGCCCTTCAGGCGCAGGTCGAGCATCCACTGCGGCTCGTTCTTCTTGCCGGAGATGTCGCGGACGACGGCCTCGTTGAGCCCGCGCTGGGCGGACGCGCCGGCCACGTCGGGGTCGGCCCAGCCGAACTCGTAGCGGCCGATGCCCTGGAGCTCCGGGTTGAGTTCTTCGATCGAGGTCATCAGCTGACCCGCTCCTTCTTCTTGTCGGTGTCCGTGGGCACGTCGGTGATCGGTACGTCGGGGATGCAGGTGGTGCAGACCCCGTCGCCGTGGGCGATGGTGGCCAGACGCTGCACGTGCCGCCCGAGGACCTTGCTGATCGCCTCGGTCTCGGCCTCGCACAGCTGGGGGAACTCGTGGGCGACGTGCGAGACCGGGCAGTGCTGCTGGCACAGCTGCTCCCCGATCGGCAGGTCGCGGACCGCCGCGGCGTACCCCTCGTCGCTGAAGATCTTCGCCAGCACCTCGGCCGAGCCGAGGTCGGGGTGCTCGGCGCGGATCCCGTCGAACCGCTCCTCGATGAACGCCACGCGGCGAGCGGCGAACTCCCGGACCGCCTGCTCGCCGCCGGTCTCGGCGACGAACCGGAGCGCCTGCACGGCGAGGTCGTCGTACTGCTGGTCGAAGCCCTCGCGGCCGATCTCGGTCAGCGCGAAGACCTTGGCCGGACGGCCCCGGCCCCGGGTGGTCTGGGAACGCGGCTCGCGCGCCTCGACGTCACCCTCCTCGAGCAGCTGGTCGAGGTGGCGGCGGACCGCCGCCGGGGTGAGGTCGAGCCGCTCGGCGAGCGCCGCCGCGGTCGAGGGTCCGTTGACGAGGATCGACCGCACGACGCGCTGCCGCGTCGGCTGGTCGGGTCCGACTCCCCCATCCCTGGGGAGCGCCTCGTCGAATTCCACAACGTCAGTGTGCCGTTAATGCTTCGGTCCGTTCAAGGAAGGCAACCCTTACCTGGATCGAGGGGTGAGCCGGGCCACACGGGGGCCGTCCCTAGACTGACCGCCGTGCCCGCTGCCTCCCCCGCCGTCTCGCCCGCGGCCGCCGTCGAGATCGACGGCCTGGTGATGAGGTACGGCGAGAAGGTCGCCGTCGACGGGCTGTCGATGACGGTCGATCGACACACGATCACCGCCGTGCTCGGCCCGAACGGCGCCGGGAAGACGACGACGCTCGAGACCTGCGAGGGCTACCGCCGCCCCCAGGCCGGCAGCGTGCGGGTGCTCGGCCTCGACCCCGTGCGCGACCGCTCCGACCTGCTGCCCCGGATCGGCGTGATGCTCCAGGGCGGCGGCGCGTGGAGCGGGGTGCAGGCGATGGAGATGCTCGACCACGTCGCCCGCCTGCACGCGCACCCGCTCGACACCGCCCTGCTGGCCGAGCGCCTCGGCCTGGGCGACTGCGGGCGTACGCCGTACCGCCGGCTCTCGGGCGGACAGCAGCAGCGCCTCGGGCTGGCGATGGCGCTGGTCGGTCGTCCCGAGATCGTGTTCGTCGACGAGCCGACGGCCGGGATGGATCCGCAGGCGCGGCGGACGACGTGGGACCTGCTGCGCGAACTGCGGCACGACGGCGTGACCGTGGTGCTCACGACCCACTACCTGGAGGAGGCCGAGCACCTCGCCGACCAGGTCCACATCATCGATCGCGGCCGCCTGATCGCCTCGGGCACGCCGGAGGAGCTCACCCGCGGGTCGTCGGCGACCGTCCGTCTCGTCGTCGACCAGGAGCTCCCGGTCGACGCCGAGGCCGCGCTGCGGACCTCGGTCGACCGCTGGAGCGCCGAGCAGGGCGTCGGAGTGCGCTCGATCAGCTTCGGCTCACGCACCCTCGAGGACGTCTTCCTGGAGCTCACCGGGCGAGAGATGGACGATGACGATGAGTGAGCTCGACTTCGCCCCGCGACCCGGGGCCGCGCCCCTGCACCGCCAGGTCGTCGCGCAGGCCCGTATGGAAGCCAAGCTGATGCTCCGCAACGGCGAGCAGTTGCTGCTCGCCGTGGTGATCCCGGTGATGGTCCTGGTGGGCGGCGTCACTGCGGGCGAGCACCTCTCCCTGAACCTCGAGTCCGGCACTCCCCTGGTCGACATCTTCACCCCCGGCGTGATCGCGCTGGCCGTGATGTCCACGTCGTTCACCTCGCTCGCCATCGCGACCGGCTTCGAGCGCCGGTACGGCGTGATCAAGCGGCTCGGCAGCTCGCCGCTCCCCCGGTCCGGCCTGCTCGCCGGCAAGGTGCTCGCCCTGCTGCTGGTCGAGCTGCTGCAGATCATCGTGATCGGCGGCGTCGGCCAGCTGCTCGGCTGGACGCCGAAGCCGGGCGTGCTCGGCGTGGCCCTGGCCATCCTGCTCGGCACCGCGGCGTTCGCCAGCCTCGGCCTCTTCGTGGCTGGCGTGCTCCGAGCCGAGGCCACCCTCGCGGCGGCCAACCTGATCTACCTGCTGCTGATGACCGGGGGCGGCGTGGTGCTGCCGCTCAGCGCCTACGGCGCGTTCGGCGACATCGTCCGGTGGCTGCCGTCCGGCGCCCTCGGCGAGGCGATGCGCATCGGCTTCATCGACGGCGGCGTGGCGTGGCGCGATCTCGGCGTACTGATCATCTGGGCCGGCCTCGGCACGGTCCTCACGGCTAGGACGTTCAAGTGGGAGTGACCGACCGGCCCCAGGGCCGACTGACCTACCGGCTGCGCCACCTCGACGAGTGGCTCGTCGGGTGGGCCTGGGCCTCGATCGTGGCCAACGTCGGCCTCGTCGTCACCGGCGGCGTCGTCCGACTCACCGGATCGGGGCTCGGCTGCCCCACCTGGCCGCGCTGCACCGAGGAGTCCTTCACCCCGCACGGCGCCTACTCGATCAACTCGGCCATCGAGTTCGGCAACCGGCTGCTCACCTGGGTCCTGGTCGCCATCGCCATCGCCACCTTCATCGCCGCCTGGCAGTCCCGCCGGCGCGACCTGCGCGCGATCGCCCTGCTGATCGCACTCGGCATCCCGGCCCAGGCGGCGATCGGCGGCATCACCGTCCTCACCGACCTCAATCCGTGGGTGGTGTCGCTGCACCTGCTGGTCTCGATGGCGATCGTCGGCCTGGCCGTGCTGTTCCGGCATCGGATCGACCGGCCCGCGCCCGCCGTACCGCCCCGGGGCGCGCTGGTCTGGCTCGCGTGGTCGGCGTTCGCCGCCGCCTGGGCGGTGCTCTACGTCGGCACCGTCGTGACCGGCGCCGGTCCGCACGCCGGCGACGCGGACGCCCCGCGCAACGGCCTCGACCCGCTCCAGTGGAGCCAGGTGCACGCCGACCTGGTGTTCCTGCTCATCGGGCTGACGATCGGCCTGCTCCTCGCGGTGATCGCCACCGGCCAGCCGCGCAGGACCCGGTCCGCGGTGGTCGTGCTGCTCGTGGTCGAGCTGTCCCAGGGCCTGATCGGCTTCGTGCAGTACTTCACCGACCTGCCGATCGTGTTGGTCGGCTTCCACATGCTCGGCGCCGGCCTCACCTCCGCGGCGGTCACCTGGGCGCTGTTGCAGGTGCGCGAGCCCGACCGGTCCTGACCGTCCTGCCGGGGTGGTTTCGAGGCTCGGCACTTCGAGGCTCGCTTCGCTTCGCACCTCAGTACAAGCGCGCGCGCCTCACACCTCAACCACCGGCACCCCACCACGGTGGTTGAGGTGCGAAGGCCGCCAGGCCTGAGCCTCGAAACCACCGGCCCCGCGAGCGGTCAGCGAGTGACGAGCGGGTCGATCGCGACGGCGACGAACAGCAGCGACAGGTAGAGGTTCGAGGTGTGGAAGAGCCGCATCGGCTGGATCACGGTGAGGCTCTCGGTGCCGCGGGCGCGACGCCACATCCGGTGCGCCTCGACCAGGAACACCGCGCCCAGCAGGGTCGCCGCGATCGGGTAGACGACGCTGGTGTCGGCGACCGGCCAGAGCGCCAGGGACGTGGCGACCATCACCCAGCTGTAGATCACGATCTGCCGCCCCACCTCGTGGGCGGGCTTGACGACCGGAAGCATCGGGACGTCGACGTTCGCGTAGTCCTCGCGGTAGCGGAGCGCGAGCGCCCAGGTGTGCGGCGGCGTCCAGAAGAAGACCACCAGGAACAGCACCACCGGGGTCCACGACAGCGAGCCGGTGACCGCGGTCCAGCCGATCAGCGCCGGGAAGCAGCCGGCCAGGCCGCCCCAGACGATGTTCTGGGTGGTCCGCCGCTTGAGCAGCATCGTGTACACGAAGACGTAGAAGGCGTTCGCGGCCACCGACAGCGCCGCGGACAGCGGGTTGACCCACAGCAGCAGGATCGCCGTCGACAGGATCGCCAGCACGAACCCGAAGACGAGCGCCGCGCGGGGCGAGACGATGTGCCGGGGCAGCGCCCGCCGGCGGGTGCGCCGCATCTGCTCGTCGATGTCGCGGTCGTAGACGCAGTTGAACACCGACGCCGACCCGGCGGAGAACGCCCCGCCGAGCACCGTCGCGACCACGAGGCCCAGGTCCGGTACGCCGCGGGCGGCGTAGAACATCACCGGGACGGTCGTCAGCAGCAACAGCTCGATGACGCGGGGCTTGGTCAGCCCGACGTACGCCGCGACGATGTCCTTCACGCTCGCCCGTCCGACCGTCGACTGCCTCGCGGCAGAGGCCGAATGGCCGACGTAGGTCACGGGAGTCCTCGGGAGGAATGGTGGGCACCGGAGCGATGCTGGACGGATGGGAGTCTATCGCCAGACCTGAGTAGGCTCGGCACTGGCCGAACCTCCGGAAAGGAACCCTGTGAGCAAGACCTCTGCACTCGACTGGACCGACCTCGACCAGAAGGCGGTGGACACGGTCCGAGTCCTCGCCATGGACGCGGTGCAGAAGGTCGGCAACGGCCATCCCGGCACCGCGATGAGCCTGGCTCCCGCGGCCTACCTGCTCTTCCAGAAGGTGATGCGGCACAACCCCGCCGACCCGCACTGGCCGGGCCGGGATCGGTTCGTGCTCTCGGCGGGGCACTCCTCGCTCACCCTGTACCTCCAGCTCTACCTGGGTGGGTGGGGCCTCGAGCTCGACGACATCAAGGCACTGCGCACCTGGGGCAGCAAGACCCCGGGGCACCCCGAGTACGGCCACACGGCCGGTGTCGAGACCACGACCGGCCCGCTCGGGCAGGGCGTCGCGAACGCCGTCGGCATGGCGATGGCCGCCCGCAAGGAGCGCGGCCTGCTCGACCCGAACGCCGCGCCCGGCGAGTCGCCGTTCGACCACCACATCTACGCGATCTGCTCCGACGGCGACATCGAGGAGGGCGTGAGCGGCGAGGCCTCCTCGCTCGCCGGCACCCAGCAGCTCGGCAACCTCACGCTGATCTACGACGACAACAAGATCTCGATCGAGGACGACACCAACATCGCCCTCTCCGAGGACACCGCGGCCCGCTACGAGGCCTACGGCTGGCACGTCCAGACCGTCGACTGGACCCACGACGGCCGCGGCTACCGCGAGGACGTGCAGGCCCTCTGGGACGCGATCCAGGCGGCTGAGGCCGTCACCGACCGGCCCAGCTTCATCGTGCTGCGTACGATCATCGCCTGGCCCGCGCCCAACGCCCAGGGCACCGGCAAGGCGCATGGCTCCGCCCTCGGTCAGGCCGAGGTGCAGGCCACCAAGGAGGTGCTCGGCTTCGACCCGGCGCAGACCTTCGAGGTGTCGGCCGACGTGATCGAGCACACCCGCCGGGCGGTCGTCCACGGCCAGCAGGCCCAGGAGGAGTGGAACAAGCAGTTCCAGCACTGGACCACGAAGCCGTCGGCCGACGTCGCGCTCTTCGAGCGCATGCAGACGCGCAGCCTGCCCGAGGGCTGGGCCGACGCGCTGCCGTCGTTCGACGCCGACCCGAAGGGCATGGCGACCCGCAAGGCGTCCGGCGCGGTCATCAACGCGATGGCCGCCGTGATCCCCGAGCTGTGGGGCGGCTCGGCCGATCTCGCGGAGTCGAACAACACCACGATCGAGGGCGCGCTGTCCTTCATCCCGAAGGACCGCTCCAGCAAGATGTTCGAGGGCGACCCGTACGCCGGCCGGGTGCTGCACTTCGGCATCCGCGAGCACGCGATGGGCGCGATCATGAACGGCATCGCGCTGCACGGCGGCACCCGGGTCTTCGGCGGCACGTTCCTGCAGTTCTCCGACTACATGCGCCCGGCGGTCCGGCTCGCCGCGCTGATGGGGCTGCCGGTCACCTACGTCTGGACCCACGACTCGATCGGCCTGGGCGAGGACGGCCCCACCCACCAGCCGATCGAGCACCTCGCCGCGCTGCGCGCGATCCCGGGCCTCGACGTCGCCCGCCCGGCCGACGCCAACGAGACGGCCGCCGTCTGGAAGGCCGCGATCGAGAACACCTCCCGGCCCACGGGCATCGCGCTGACCCGGCAGAACGTCCCGGTCTTCCCGCGGGGCACCGACGGCTTCTCCGACACCAGCAACGTCCACCGCGGCGCGTACGTGCTCCAGGACACCCCGCTGGGCGGCCTGCCCGACGTCGTGCTGATCGGCACCGGCTCCGAGGTGCAGCTCGCCGTCGAGGCGCGGGCCCGGCTCGCCGAGCAGGGCATCGGCGCCCGCGTCGTGTCGATGCCGTGCCGGGAGTGGTTCGACGCGCAGGAGGAGTCCTACCGCGAGACCGTGATCCCCCCGACCGTGAAGGCCCGGGTCTCCGTCGAGGCCGGCATCGCCCAGGGCTGGCGCGAGGTGGTCGGCGACCACGGGCGGATCATCTCCATCGAGACCTACGGCGCGTCCGCGGACTTCGCGCGGATCTTCCAGGAGTACGGCGTCACGACCGACGCGGTCGTCGCCGCCGCCCACGACTCGATCGCGGCGGTCACCGCCTAGCCGCGTTCGACCCCCATCGTCTGCGATCCAGAGAGGAAAACGATGAATGACCGCCTGAAGGCTCTGTCGGACGCGGGGGTGTCGATCTGGCTCGACGACCTGTCCCGCGAGCGCATCGAGACCGGCAATCTCGCCGGTCTCGTCAAGGACAAGTCCGTCGTCGGCGTCACCACGAACCCGACGATCTTCGCCGCCGCGATCGCCAACGGTGAGCGCTACGACGAGCAGGTCGCCCAGCTCGTCGACAAGGGCGAGCCGGTCGACCGGGTGATCTTCGAGCTCACCACCGAGGACGTGCGCAACGCCTGCGACATCCTCGCGCCGGTCGCCGACAGCACCGCCGCCGACGGCCGGGTCTCGATCGAGGTCGAGCCGGCGCTCGCCAACGACACCGAGGGCACGATCGCCTCGGCGCGCGCGCTCTGGACCGCGGTCGACCGGCGCAACGCGCTCATCAAGATCCCGGCGACCCGGGAGGGGCTGCCCGCCATCACCGCCGCGATCGCCCAGGGCATCAGCGTCAACGTCACGCTGATCTTCGGCATCGGGCGCTACCGCGAGGTGATGGACGCCTACCTCACCGGGCTCGAGCAGGCACGCGACGCGGGTCTCGACCTGAGCCGGATCCAATCGGTGGCGTCGTTCTTCGTCTCCCGGGTCGACACCGAGGTCGACGCCCGGCTCGAGAAGATCGGGACCGACGAGGCGCTCGCGCTGCGCGGCAGGGCCGCGGTCGCCAACGCCCGGCTGGCGTACGCCGCCTTCGAGGAGGTGATCGCCTCCGACCGGTGGCGGCTGCTGGCGGAGGCGGGCGCGAACCCGCAGCGCCCGCTGTGGGCCTCGACCGGGGTCAAGAACCCCGACTACCCCGACACCCTCTACGTCACCGACCTCGTGGTCGCCGACACGGTCAACACGATGCCGGAGAAGACCCTCGACGCCTTCGCCGACCACGGTGCGCTCGAGGGCGACCAGGTCACCGGGCGGGCCGGGGCGGCGCAGACGATCTTCGACCAGCTGGCCGCCGCCGGCATCGACTTCGACGACGTGCTGGTGGTGCTCGAGACCGAAGGCGTCGACAAGTTCAAGAAGTCCTGGGACGAGCTGGTCGAGACCGTGAAGGGCCAGATGGACAAGGCCGCCTCGGTATGAACGCGGCCGCCGACCCGGTCGATCCGACGACGACGGAGGCTTGGTCGCGGCTGACGAAGATCGCGTCCGGCTTCGAGCCCGACCTGCGCCGCTGGTTCGCCGACGATCCCGACCGGGTCGGGCGGCTCACCTTCGACGCGGCCGACCTCCACGTCGACCTCTCCAAGGCGCTCGTCGACGACGTCGTCCTCGCCGCGCTCCTGGCGCTGGCGGGCGAGGTCGGGCTCGAGGCACGGCGCGACGCGATGTTCCGAGGCGAGCACATCAACGTCACCGAGGACCGTGCCGTCCTGCACACCGCGCTCCGGCTGCCGGCCGACGCCGCGCCCGGTGACCGGCCCGGCGTCGGCGGTCAGGACGTGGTGCGCGACGTGCACGACGTGCTGCGTCGGGTCTACGAGTTCGCCGACCGGGTCCGGTCGGGCGAGTGGACGGGCGTCACCGGCGAACGGATCCGCACGGTCGTCAACATCGGCATCGGTGGCTCCGACCTCGGTCCGGTGATGGCGTACGAGGCGCTCGCGGCGTACCGCCAGGAGGGCCTCGAGTGCCGGTTCATCAGCAACATCGACCCGACCGACGCGGCCACCACCCTCGCCGGACTCGATCCGGCGACCACGCTGTTCATCGTCGCCAGCAAGACGTTCGGGACCCTCGAGACGCTGACCAACGCCCGCTTGTGCCGATCCTGGCTGCTCGACGGCCTGCCCGACACCGACCCGACCGACGCCGTCGCGCGGCACTTCGTGGCCGTCTCGACCGCGCTCGACAAGGTCGCCGACTTCGGGATCGACCCCGAGAATGCGTTCGGCTTCTGGGACTGGGTCGGCGGCCGCTACTCCGTCGACTCCGCCATCGGCACGTCGTTGGTGATCGCGATCGGGCCGGTGCGGTTCGCGGAGCTCCTCGCCGGCTTCCATGCGATGGACGAGCACTTCCGCACCGCCGACCTGGCGCAGAACGTGCCGGTCCTGATGGGCCTGCTCAACGTCTGGTACACCAACTTCCTCGGCGCGCAGACCCACGCCGTGCTCCCCTACTCCCAGCTGCTGCACCGGTTTCCGGCCTACCTGCAGCAGCTCACGATGGAGTCCAACGGCAAGAGCGTGCGCTGGGACGGCATGGCCGTCACGACCGACACCGGCGAGGTGTTCTGGGGCGAGCCGGGCACCAACGGCCAGCACGCGTTCTACCAGCTGATCCACCAGGGCACCCGGCTGATCCCCGCAGACTTCATCGCGTTCGCCAACCCGGCGTACCCGCTGGTCGACGCCCACGACGGGCAGCGCACCGATGTGCACGAGGTCTTCCTGGCCAACTTCTTCGCCCAGACCCGGGCGCTGGCCTTCGGCAAGACCGCCGACGAGGTGCGCGCCGAAGGCACGGCGGAGGCGATCGTCCCGGCCCGGGTCTTCCCCGGCAACCGCCCGACCGCCTCGATCATGGCGCCGGCGCTGACGCCATCGGTGCTGGGCCAGCTGGTCGCGCTCTACGAGCACATCACCTTCACCGAGGGCACGGTCTGGGGCATCGACTCCTTCGACCAGTGGGGCGTCGAGCTCGGCAAGCAGCTCGCTCAGCAGATCGCCCCGGCCGTGGCCGGTGACGTCGAGGTGGCCGCCGCCCAGGACGCCTCGACGCGGGCGCTGATCGACTACTACCGGAGGCACCGCTCGTGAGCGACAACCCGCTGCGCGACCCCCGTGACCGACGACTCCCTCGCATCGCCGGCCCGAGCGGGATGGTGCTCTTCGGGGTCACCGGCGACCTGTCGCGCAAGAAGATCATGCCGGCGATCTACGACCTCGCCAACCGGGGCCTGCTGCCGCCCGGCTTCAGCCTCACCGGGTTCGCCCGGCGCGACTGGGCCGACCAGGACTTCGCCCAGATCGTGCACGACTCGGTGAAGGCCCACGCGCGCACGGACTTCCGCGAGGAGGTCTGGCAGCAGCTCGCCGAGGGCTTCCGGTTCGTGCCGGGCAACTTCGACGACGACCAGGCCTTCGACCGGCTGCGCCGCACGATCGAGGAGCTCGACGAGCTGCGCGGCACCGGCGGCAACCACGCGTTCTACCTGGCGATCCCGCCGGGGTTCTTCGGTGACGTCGTCGGGCAGCTCAAGGAGCACGGCCTCGCGCGGGCAAGCGAGGGCTCCTGGCGCCGGGTGGTGATCGAGAAGCCCTTCGGCCACGACCTGGAGTCGGCCCGCGAGCTCCAGGGCATCCTGGGCGAGGTCTTCCCGAGCGACTCGATCTTCCGGATCGACCACTACCTCGGCAAGGAGACCGTGCAGAACATCCTCGCGATGCGCTTCGCGAACGAGATGTTCGAGCCGATCTGGAACTCCAACTACGTCGACCACGTGCAGATCACGATGGCCGAGGACATCGGCATCGGCGGCCGGGCCGGCTACTACGACGGCATCGGCGCCGCCCGCGACGTGATCCAGAACCACCTGCTCCAGCTGCTCAGCCTGGTCGCGATGGAGGAGCCGACCTCGTTCGACGCCCGGTCGCTGCGGATCGAGAAGCAGAAGGTGCTCTCCAGCGTGACGCTCCCCCGCCGGCTCGACCTGACGACCGCGCGAGGTCAGTACGCCGCGGGCTGGGCCGGTGGCGTCAAGGTGCCCGGCTTCCTCGAGGAGGAGGGCATCAAGCGCACCTCGACCACCGAGACGTACGCCGCGGTGACCCTCAACGTCGAGACCCGGCGCTGGGCCGGCGTGCCGTTCTACCTGCGCACCGGCAAGCGGCTCGGCCGCCGCGTCACCGAGGTCGCGATCGTCTTCAAGCGGGCACCGCACCTGCCCTTCGCGGACTCCTCGATCGAGGAGCTCGGGCAGAACGCCCTGGTGATCCGGATCCAGCCCGACGAGGGCGTCACGCTGCGGTTCGGCTCGAAGGTGCCGGGCACGCAGATGGAGATCCGCGACGTGAACATGGACTTCGTCTACGGCGGCGCCTTCACCGAGTCCTCCCCGGAGGCCTACGAGCGGCTGATCCTCGACGTACTCCTCGGCGATCCGCCGCTCTTCCCCCGGCACGAGGAGGTCGAGCTCTCGTGGCAGATCCTCGACCCCATCCTCGACCACTGGGCCGCGCAGGACGAGAAGGGCAAGGGCCGGCCCGAGCCGTACGAGTCGGGCGGCTGGGGACCCGCCTCCGCCGACGCGATGCTGGCCCGCGACGGACGCGTCTGGAGGAGGCCCTGAGCATGACCTCACCCCACGAAACTGCGGAGCTCCCCCGCAACGCTTCACCCCACGAGATCGCGGCCTCCTCCGCTACGCTCCCCCGGCGCATGATCCCGCGGGGACCCCGACGCCCTCCGCTCCACACTTTCGAGGGGACCCCGAGATGATCGAGCTGACGAACACGAACTCGGCCGAGATCGCGACCGAGCTCCGGCGGGCCCGCGTGCGCGCCGGCAGCCCCGCGATGGGCATGGTGATGACGCTGGTCATCGTCGTCGCGGAGGACGACGCGGAGGGTGCCATGCGCGCCGCCCGGGCGGCCTCGCACGAGCACCCGGCCCGGGTGCTCGGCGTCATCCTCGGTGACGCCCGCGGCGCCGCCGAGATCGGCGCCCAGGTCGGCACCGGGTCGGGCTGGACCGGCGAGACGGCGCTGATCCGGCTCAAGGGTGAGGTCGTCAAGCACCCCGAGTCCGTGGTGCTGCCGCTGCTGCTGCCCGACTCCCCCGTCGCCGTGTGGTGGCCCAGCCACCCACCCGCCGACCCCGCCGGCGACCCGCTGGGCCGGCTGGCCCAGCGCCGCATCACCGACGCCGCGGCCGCCGTGCGCGGCAAGACCAAGGCGATCTACCGCCAGTGCGAGGCCTACACGGTCGGCAACACCGACCTGGCCTGGACCCGGATCACCCCCTGGCGGGCGCTGCTGGCCGCGGCGCTCGACCAGCAGCCGCTCAAGGTGACCCGGGCATCGGTCACCGCGGAGCGGATCAGCCCCAGTGCCGACCTCCTGGCGGCCTGGCTGGCCGACCGGCTCAAGGTCGACGTCACCCGCACGAGCTCCTCCGGGCCCGGCATCACCGAGGTCGTGCTCGAGACCCGCGAGGGCCCGATCCGGATCTCGCGCCCCGACGGCAGGCTGGCGACGTTCTCGTCGCCGGACCGCCCCGACCGCCCCGTCGCCCTCAAGCGGCGCGAGCTGCCGGAGCTGCTGGCCGAGGAGCTGCGCCGGCTCGACGAGGATGACGTCTACGCGGAGACCACGAAGCGGCTGCTGAGGATGGAGGCCTCGAGGTGACCCCTGAACCCCTGGTCGAGGTGCATGAGGACGGCCCGGCCCTGGCCACCGCCGTCGCCGGCGAGCTGCTCAGTCGCCTCGCGGACGCCCAGGACGCCGGGGGCGTCCCCCGGATCGCGCTCACCGGCGGCACGATCGCCGACCAGATCCATCGCGAGATCGCGCGGCTCACGCCCGGCTCGGAGGTCGACTGGGGCCGGGTCGTGGTCTGGTGGGGTGACGAGCGCTTCGTCGCCCCCGAATCCCCTGACCGCAACAGCGGCCAGGCCCGCGCCGCCTTCCTCGACGCCGTGGGCGCGACGCAGGTCCACGAGATGCCGTCGACGGCCGACGCCAGCGACGTCGACGCCGGCGCCGCGGCGTACGCCGACGCGCTGCGCCGGCACGGCAGCGGCGAGTTCGACATCGTGATGCTCGGCATCGGCCCCGACGGTCACATCGCCTCGCTCTTCCCCGGCTTCCCGCAGCTCGACGCCGACGCGATCGCGGTCGGCGTCACCGGCTCGCCCAAGCCGCCCCCGGAGCGGATCAGCCTCACCCTGCCGGCGCTGAACCGCGCTCGATCGGTGTGGTTCCTGGTGAGCGGCTCCGGCAAGGCGCGCGCGGTCGCCGCCGCCCTCGGGGGCGCCGACGTGCACGAGATCCCGGCCGCCGGTGTAGCGGGTCGCGAGGAGACGGTCTGGTTCCTCGACCGCGAGGCCGCCTCGGCGCTGTGACCAATCCGACCCGTCGGCGGTTTGGGTAACGTCCACCGGCCGGCGGCCGATCACAGGGGTGTGATTTCAGGAATCCACCCGTCTGGAATCGAGCGCGAGCTCCGATCAGACGACGTCATCGTGACCAAGACCGACCTGAAGGGCAGGATCACCTACGCCAACGACGTCTTCTGCCGCATCTCGGCCCTCGACGAGACCGACGTGATCGGACAGCCGCACAGCGTGATCCGGCACCCGGAGATGCCCCGGGCGGTGTTCAAGCTGCTGTGGGACAGCGTCCAGCAGGACCGGGAGCTCTTCGCATACGTCGTGAACCTCGCCGCCGACGGCGCCCACTACTGGGTGCTCGCCCACGTCACGCCGTCCCGAGACGCCCACGGCCGGATCGTCGGCTACCACTCCAACCGCCGTCGCCCCGCCGCCGGCGCGATCGCCCGGGTGCGACCGCTGTACCAACGGCTGCTCGCCGAGGAGGCGCACCATCGGCGGGCGGTCGACGCCGCGAACGCCGGCAGCGCCCGGCTCGACCGGGTCCTCGCCGAGCAGGGCACGACCTACGAGCGCTACGTGTGGGAGCTCACCAACGCGGCGGAGGCGGCATGATCCGCCGCCCCGACCGCACGCCCGCTGCCGTCCCGGCGGCGTACGCCGCCGCGATCCACGAGCTGCTGCGGGTCTGCACCGCTGCGGCCGACGGCGACCTCGAGGCCCGGGTCTGCCCCCTGCCGGGCACCGACGAACTGCCCGAGGTCGCCGCCCTCCGGCTGGCGGTCAACGGCCTGCTCGACCGCACCGACGCCTACGTGCGCGAGTCCGCCGCGTCACTGCAGGCGGCGGCCGAGGGCCGCTTCTACCGGCGCTTCCTGGTCACCGGGACCACCGGCGTCTTCCGTTCCGGTGCCGAGACCATCAACCGGGCCACCGCCGCGATGGCCCGCACCCAGGCCGACCTCGACGCCACGGCCGCCCGGCGTACCGAGCTGGCCGAGCGGCTCGAGCTCACGGTCGGCGCCGTCGCCGAGCAGGTGGCCGCGGTCGCCGCGGAGCTCAGCACCACCTCGGCGAGCCTCGCGGACTCCGCCCGGCGGGCCGGGGCCGAGGCCGAGCAGGCGGGCGCCGCCGTACGCGAGGCGACCGGGGCGGCCCAGCAGATCCACGAGGTCGTGCGGGTGATCTCCGAGATCGCGAAGCAGACCCGCCTGCTGGCGCTCAACGCCACCATCGAGGCCGCCCGCGCCGGCGAGGCCGGACGGGGCTTCGCGGTCGTGGCGACCGAGGTGAAGACGCTCGCCGACTCGACCGCCCAGTCCACCGGCCGGATCACCAGCCAGGTGGAGGCCATGCAGGACGTCGCGGGCGCGAGCAGCACCGCCATGGCGAGCGTCGAGTCGACCGTGGCCGACATGAGCCCGATGGTCGACGCCGTCACCGTCGCGGTCGACGGGCGGGACCGGGTCGACGGGGGCTCCCAGGGCCTGGCCGCGATGGCCGAGCTGCTCCGCGCGGAGGTGGCCGGGCTGCTCGCCGAGCTGCGCGCCTGAACGTCTCGCGCCCGGACCGACGTGGAGGGTGGTGGCGCCCACCCACCTGCGGCACGATGTCGGCAGGAGGACGTCATGAGCAGGCTGTGCCCGGGTCGATGGCCGGCGCCGAACGGCGCGGTCGCCGGCCGTCGGAGCGCAGTGGCTGACCGGGCCGCGGGGTGAGCGCCGGGCTCCTCCTGGCCGGCCTGGTGCTGCTCGTGGTCGGCGCCGAGGGCGTCGTGCGCGGCGGGTCCGACCTCGCGTCACGGCTGGGCGTGCCGCCGCTCGTCGTCGGCCTCACCGTGGTCTCGCTCGGGACCAGCCTCCCGGAGCTGGCGATCGGCCTCAGCGCCGTGCGCGACGGTGCCGGAGAGCTCGCGGTCGGCAACATCGTGGGCACGAACCTCGTCAACACGCTCCTGGTGCTCGGCCTGGCCGCCCTGCTCGCGCCCATCCGCTTCGAGGCACGCACGCTGCGCCACGACCTGCCCGCCGGAGCGCTCGCCGCGGTGCTGCTCTTCGTGCTGGCCCGTGACGGTGCGCTGTCGGCGGCGGACGGGCTCTGGCTGACGGCCTTCGGCGCGGTCTACCTCGCGTCGATCCTGCTCTCGACCCGTGGTGCGCGCGCCGCGGCACCGAAGAGCCATCGTGACGTGCGCGCGCCGGTGACGGTCGTCGTCCTCCTCGCCGGCCTGGCGGCCATCGTGCTCGGCGCCGAGCTCCTCGTCGACGGCGCGGTGGACATCGCGCAGCGCCTCGGCGTCAGCGACGCGGTGATCGGACTGACGGTCGTGGCCTTCGGGACCTCCGCGCCGGAGCTGGTCACCGCGGTCGTCTCGGCGGTCCGCGGCGAGCGGGCGCTCGCCATCGGCAACCTGATGGGCTCGAACGTCTTCAACGTCGCGCTCGTCCTCGGCCCCACCGTGCTCGCGGCGCCCACGGCGGTCCCGGTGCCCGACGACGTCCTGGCCGGCGACCTCCTGCTCATGGTCGGCGCAACGCTCGCGTGCGTGCCGGTGTTCTGGACCAGACGCGGCCTCAGCCGGATCGAGGGCGCGCTCTTCGTCGGCGCCTACCTGGTCTACCTGGCGACGCTGCTCGCCACCCGGGCGTGAGTCGCCCTGGCGCTTGCTGTTCAGCGCCGCCTGGTGCTCTGGTCTCGAGACGCGGGTCGCGTGGCTCCTCGAGCCTCCCGCTGGGCCGCTGGTCTCGAGACGCCGGTCGCGAGCTCGTTCCTCGCTCGCGCGGCTCCTCGACCCTGCCGCTGGAACCTGTCAACTCAAGGCGCCGCTCGTGCGGCTCGAGCCTGCCGCTGGATCCGCTGGTCTCGAGACGCCGGTCGCGAGCTCGTTCCTCGCTCGCGCGGCTCCTCGACCTTGCGCCTGGCTCCTGGTCGCTAAAAAATGATCTCGCCGGCCTTGCGGCGCGTGCGCAGCAGCTCGAGGGCCTCGTCGAGAATGTCCTCGGCCTCCTTGTCGGAGCGACGCTCCTTCACGTAGGCGAGGTGGGTCTTGTACGGCTCGATCTTCGGCGCCGGGGGCGGGTTGTCGGAGTCGAGGCTGGCCGGCAGCCCGCACTTGGGGCAGTCCCAGGACTCGGGCACCTGCGCCTCGGTCGAGAACGGCACCACCGAGCGGTGCTCGCGGGCGCAGAAGTACGTCACCGTCTGCCGCGGAGCCGCCTCACCGCGCTCCGCCTCGCCCATCGGACCAGCGCCGACCCGGCTCCCGCGAATCGCGTTTCCTCCACCAGCCACCGACGTTTCCCCTTCGAGTCCTTCGAGACCGCTCTGAACCTGTGTGTCAGTACGCCAGCAAGAGCCCGAGGGCGATCACGCAGGCGAACCAGATGATGCCGATGCCGACCGTCAGGCGGTCGAGGTTGCGCTCCGCAACCGACGAGCCGCCCAGCGAGCTCGAGACGCCACCGCCGAACATGTCAGAGAGTCCGCCACCGCGGCCCTTGTGAAGCAGCACCAGCAGGATGAGCAGCCCGCTGGCGATCATGAGCACGATGGTGAAGATCAGTTCCACGGTCGCACAGCCTACGTCAGGTTCGGCGCGATCACAGGACCGGCATGTCGTAGAAGCGGCAGATGCCCCCGAACTCGTCCGCCTGGAGGCTCGCACCGCCCACCAGGCAGCCGTCGACATCGCGCTGCGCCATGATGCCGGCCACGTTCGCCGCCTTCACCGAGCCGCCGTAGAGGATGCGTACGCCGTCGGCCGCATCGTCGCCGTGGACCTCGCGGATCCGCCCGCGGATCGCCGCGCAGACCTCCTGCGCGTCCTCGGGCGTCGCCACCTCGCCGGTGCCGATCGCCCAGACCGGCTCGTAGGCGACGACCAGACCACCGACCTGCTCGGCCGAGAAACCGGCGAGCGAGCCGTCCACCTGCGCGAGGCAGTGCGCGACGTGCGCCCCTGCCTGCCGGACGTCGAGGCCCTCGCCGACGCACACGATCGGCGTCATGCCGGTCGCCAGGGCGCGGTGTGCCTTGGCGTTGACGACCTCGTCGCCCTCCGCGTGGTACTCACGGCGCTCGCTGTGACCGACCACGACGTACGAGCAGCCGAGCTTGGCGAGCATCGCCGCCGAGATCTCGCCGGTGTAGGCGCCCGCCTCGTGGGTCGACACGTCCTGCGCGCCGTACCGGATCTGCAGGCGGTCGCCGTCGACGAGCGTCTGCACCGACCGCAGGTCGGTGAACGGCGGCACCACGACGACCTCGACCCGGCTGAAGTCGTGCTTCTTGTCGGAGAGCGTGACCGCGAGCTTCTGCACCAGGACGATCGCCTCCTGGTGGTTCAGGTTCATCTTCCAGTTCCCCGCCATCAGCGGGGTGCGTCCCTTGGACTTCGCAGAGTTCACCATCGGTTCAGTCCTCCAGGACCTGGATGCCGGGCAGCTCCTTGCCCTCGAGGTACTCGAGGCTGGCGCCACCGCCGGTCGAGATGTGGCCGAACGCGGCCTCGTCGAAGCCGAGCGTGCGGACGGCGGCCGCGGAGTCGCCGCCACCCACGACGGACAGGCCGTCGATCTTCGTGAGCGCCTCCGCGACGGCCCGGGTGCCGGCCGCGAAGGCGGCGACCTCGAAGACGCCCATGGGGCCGTTCCAGAAGACCGTGCGCGCGTCGGCGAGGGCCGCGGCGAACGCCGCCGCGGAGTGGGGCCCGATGTCGAGGCCGAGGGTGTCGGCGGGGATCTCCGCGGCCGGGACGACGCGCGGCTCCGGGGCCCGCTCACCCGCCGGGAACTCGGTGTCGACCACGATGTCGGTGGGCAGCAGGATCTCGACGCCGGACTCCTGGGCCCGCTGCAGGTAGGCCCGGCAGGTGTCGAGCTGGTCCTCCTCGAGGAGGCTCTTGCCGACCTCGTGGCCCTGGGCCCGCAGGAACGTGAACACCATGCCGCCGCCGATCAGCAGCCGGTCGGCCTTGCCGAGCAGGTTGTCGATCACGCCGAGCTTGTCGGAGACCTTCGAGCCACCGAGCACCACGACGTACGGACGCTCGGGCTCCTCGGTGAGCCGGCGCAGCACGCCGATCTCGGTCGACACCAGCTGGCCCATCGCGTGCGGCAACCGCTGCGCCACGTCGTACACCGAGGCCTGCTTGCGGTGCACGACGCCGAAGCCGTCGGAGACGAAGGCGTCGGCCAGCTCCGCGAGCCGATCGGCGAACGCGCCCCGCTCGGCGTCGTCCTTGCTGGTCTCCCCCGGGTTGAACCGGACGTTCTCCAGCAGGGCGACCTGACCGTCGGCCAGGCCGGCGACGGTCTCGCGGGCGCTGTCGCCGACGGTGTCGGTCGCGAAGGCCACCGGCCGCCCGAGCAGCTCGCCGAGCCGCGCGGCGACCGGGCGCAGCGAGTACCGCTCCTCGGGGGCGCCCTTCGGGCGGCCGAGGTGGGCGGTGACGACTACCCGGGCGCCGGCCTCGGCCAGCTCCCGGATGGTCGGCACGCTCGCCCGGATCCGGCCGTCGTCGGTGATCGTCGTTCCGTCGAGCGGGACGTTCAGGTCGGAGCGGACGAGGACGCGCATCCCAGCCACGTCTCCGAGGCCGGCGTACTCCCCCATCGTCAGAGGGTCTCTCCGACGTAGGCGATGAGGTCGGCGAGGCGGTTGGAGTAGCCCCACTCGTTGTCGTACCAGCCGAGCACCTTGACCTGGTTGCCGATCACCTTGGTCAGCGGGGCGTCGAAGATGCAGGACGCCGGGTCGGTGACGATGTCGGTCGAGACCAGCGGGTCGGTGGAGTACTTGAGGATCTTGCCGTCGGCCGCCGCCTTGACGATCTCGTTGACCTCCTCGACGGAGGTCTCGCGCGCGGCCTCGAAGGACAGGTCGGTCGCGGAGCCGGTCGGGACCGGCACGCGCATGGCGTAGCCGTCGAGCTTGCCCTTGAGCTCGGGCAGCACCAGACCGATCGCCTTCGCGGCACCGGTCGAGGTGGGCACCATGTTGAGCGCGGCGGCACGGGCCCGGCGGGGGTCCTTGTGGATGTTGTCCTGGAGGTTCTGGTCCGCGGTGTAGGCGTGGATCGTCGTCATCAGGCCCTTGTTGATGCCCAGACCCTCGTGCAGCGCCTTCGCCATCGGCGCGAGGCAGTTGGTCGTGCACGACGCGTTGGAGATGACGGTGTGGGCGGCGGGGTCGTACGACGTGTGGTTGACGCCCATGACCACGGTGACGTCCTCGTTGGAGGCCGGCGCGGAGATGATGACCTTCTTGGCGCCGCCGTTGTCGACGTGGGCGCGGGCCTTCGTGGCGTCGGTGAAGAAGCCGGTCGACTCGACGACGACGTCGACGCCGAGGTCGGCCCACTTGAGGTTGGCGGGGTCGCGCTCCGCGAAGGTCTTCACGACCTGGTCGCCGACCCTGATCTCGTCCTCGGTGGCCGACACGTCGGCGTCGAGGCGGCCCAGGATCGAGTCGAACTTGAGCAGGGGCGCCAGGGACTTGTTGTCCGTCAGGTCGTTGACGGCGACGATCTCGATGTCCAGGCCGGAGGCACGGACGGCGCGGAAGAAGTTGCGGCCGATCCGGCCGAACCCGTTGATACCTACTCGAACAGTCACTGCGTGCTCCTGCTTGTCGGTCGTCTGGTGCGATGGGACGCTCCGACCCTATCGGCTGAGGCGCGCGCGACCCAGGTCGCGTCCGGCGTACGCCGTGGTAACGAACCGCCCGGCGGTGGTTGAGGTGCGAGCGGAGCGAGCCTCGAGTCCTCCGGCGAGCATCACCCTGCGACGAGGGCTCGATTTCGACGCGCCCGTCGCGACCTCGTTCCTCGGTCGCGGGGCTCGCTCAATCTGCCTTCGCCCACGCCGCGTGCTAGCACGCGGCTGCTCAGCCATCCTCGACGAGCATCTCCGGCGTCAGCGAGGCCTCCGTGTCGGGGACGCCGAGCTCCTCGGCCCGCTTGTCGGCCATCGCGAGAAGACGGCGGATCCGGCCCGCGATCGCGTCCTTGGTCAGCACCGGGTCGTGGAGCTGGCCGAGCTCCTCCAGCGAGGCCTGCTTGTGCTCGAGGCGCAGCTCGCCGGCCATCCGCAGGTGGTCGGGCACGTCGTCGCCGAGGATCTCCATGGCCCGGCCCACGCGGGCGCCGGCGGCCACCGCCGCGCGCGCCGAGCGGCGCAGGTTGGCGTCGTCGAAGTTCGCGAGCCGGTTGGCCGTCGCACGCACCTCGCGGCGCATCCGGCGCTCCTCCCAGGCCATCAGCGACTCGTGGGCGCCCAGCCGGGTGAGCAACTGCCCGATCGCGTCGCCGTCGCGGATCACCACGCGGTCGACGCCGCGCACCTCGCGAGCCTTCGCGTGGATCCCGAGCCGACGCGAGACCCCCACCAGCGCGAGCGCCGCCTCGGGCCCGGGGCAGGTCACCTCCAGTGACGACGACCGGCCCGGCTCGGTGAGCGAGCCGTGCGCGAGGAAGGCGCCGCGCCAGGCCGCGACGGCGTCGCAGCCGCCACCCGACACCACCGCGGGCGGCAGCCCGCGCACGGGCCGGCCGCGCTGGTCGAGCAGACCGGTCTGGCGGGCCAGCGCCTCGCCGTCCTTGACGACCCGCACGATGTAGCGGCTGCCCTTCCGGATGCCGTTGCCCTGCACCATCACGACGTCGGACTGGTGGCCGTAGACCTCGGCGATGTTCGTGCGCAGCCGACGCGCGGCGGCGCCCGTGTCGAACTCCGCCTCGACGACGATCTTGCCGCTGACGATGTGCAGCCCGCCGGCGAAGCGGAGCATCGAGGCCACCTCGGCCTTGCGGCAGCAGGTCTTCGTCACCTGGGTGCTCGACAGCTCCGCCTTGACCTGTGCCGTCATCGCCATAACGCCGATCCTGCCACGCGCGTCAACGTGCCTCGGAGTCAGGCTCCGCCCAGGATCCGGGTGTACGCCGCCGCCAGCTTCACCGGGTCGTGCCGGGGCGAGCCGTCGTCGAGCGCGACGTCGTCGAGCACCAGTCGCGCACCGGTCGCGCGGACCACGTGCTCGAGGTCGGCCAGCCCCGACCCGACCTGTCGGGCGTCCGCCAGGACCGTGTGCACCCGGAGCTGCGGAGCGTGCTCGACGAGCACGGCCAGGTGGTCGGCCGCCTCGAAGCCGTGGGTCTCCCCCGCCTGCTCGGCGAGGTTGAGCGTGACGATCACCCGAGCGTCACTGCCGACGATCGCGTCGCGCAGCCGGGGCACCATCAGGTGCGGGATCACCGAGGTGAACCACGACCCCGGGCCGAGCACCAGCCAGTCGGCGGCATGCACGGCGGCGATCGCCTCCGGGCAGGGCAGCGGGTTCGGCGGGTCGAGGGAGATCGCGGAGATCACGCCGTCGGTGGTGGCGACCTGCACCTGGCCGCGGACGGTGGTCAGCCGACCGGGCTCGTCCGGGTCGAGCCCGCGCACGTCGGCCGCGATGTCGAGCGGCGTGAGCGCCATCGGCAGCACCCGGCCGGTGGTGCCGAGCAGCCTGCCCACCCAGTCGAGCGCGGCGACCGGATCGCCGAGCTGCTCCCAGAGTCCGACGATCAGCAGGTTGCCGATGACGTGCCCGTTCATCTCGCCGTGACCGGCGAACCGGTGCTGGAGCACCCGCGCCCAGGTGTCGCCCCACTGGTGCTCGCCGCAGAGCGCGGCCAGCGCCATCCGCAGGTCGCCCGGCGGCAGGACGCCGAACTCACCGCGCAGCCGCCCGGAGGAGCCGCCGTTGTCGGCGACCGTGACGACCGCCGTCAGGTCGTCGACCACCAGATCGGCGACCAGCAGCCGCAGCGCCTGGAGCGAGGCCGACAGGCCGTGCCCGCCTCCGAAGGCCACCACCGCCTGGGCCCGGTCGGCCGATGCCGGCACCCCGGACCTCACTCCCGTCCCAGGTCGCGGTGGGTGGCACGGGTCTTGTAGCCGGCCTCGGACATCCGCCGGGCGATCTCCTCGGCCACGGCAACGCTGCGGTGCTTGCCGCCGGTGCACCCGATGGCGATCGTCATGAACCGCTTGCCCTCGCGCAGGTAGCCCTCGGCGACCCGCTCGAGCACGGCGAGGTAGCCGTCGAGGAACTCCGCGGCCCCCGGCTGCGACATCACGAACTCGGCGACCTCGGCATCCTTGCCGGTGCCGGGTCGCAGCTCGGGGATCCAGTGCGGGTTGGGCAGGAAGCGCATGTCGGCCACGAAGTCGGCGTCCACCGGGATGCCGTACTTGAAGCCGAAGCTGGTGACCGTGACCTTCAATCGCATCGTGTCGGGGGTGCCGAACGCCTCCGCGATCCGGTCGGTCAGCTGGTGCACGTTGAGCGCCGTGGTGTCGATGACCAGGTCGGCGTCGCTGCGCAGCTCGGCGAGCACCTCGCGTTCGCGCCGCAGGCCGTCGAGGAGCCGGCCCGTGCCCTGCAGCGGGTGCGGGCGCCGGGCGGCCTCCTGGCGGCGTACCAGCACGTCGTCGGAGGCCTCCAGGAACACCAGCGTCGCGTGCCGGCTGGTCGCCCCCTGGGCGAGGTTGGTCTGCAGGGACTGGAAGAACGAGCCGGAGCGGACGTCGACGACGACCGCGACCGGCTGGGCGACGCCACGGCTCTCGTCGACGAGGCGTACGACGTCGCGCAGCAGGCTCGGCGGCATGTTGTCGACCACGTAGTAGCCGAGGTCCTCGAGCTCCTTGGCCGCCGTGCTCCGGCCGGCGCCGGTCATCCCGGTCACCACCACGAGCTCGCCGTGCCGGTCGGCATGCTCCGCCGCGACGCCGTCGGAGCTGCCCTCGGACCCGCCCTCGGACCTGACCTCCGTCATGCCTCAGCCCTCCTCGATCTCGCCGGTCGCCGTGTTGACGCTGACGATGGTGGGGCCAGTCTGGCGGGTCTCCTGCGCCACCGCCTCCTTGATCGCGGTTGCGGTGCGCGGGCCGACGCCGGGCACCATCGCGATCTCCTCGACGGTGGCGGCGCGCAGCTTCTTCAGCGACCCGAAGTGCTTGAGCAGCGTCTTGCGCCGCACCTCCCCCAGCCCCGGCACGCCGTCGAGCAGGCTCTCCACCATCGACTTCGAGCGACGGGACCGGTGGTGGGTGATCGCGAACCGGTGCGCCTCGTCGCGGATCCGCTGCAGCAGGTAGAGCCCCTCGCTGGAGCGGGCCAGGATCACCGGGTCCTCCTGGCCGGGCAGCCAGACCTCCTCCAGCCGCTTGGCCAGCCCGCAGACGGGGATGTCGACGATCCCCAGCTCGGAGAGCGCCCGCTGGGCGGCCGCGACCTGCGGCGCGCCGCCGTCGACCACCACCAGACCCGGGGCGTAGGCGAACTTGCGGGGCCGGCCCGTCTCGGGGTCGACCAGCATCGGTGTGGCCGGGTCGTCCGTGGCCCCAGAGGCGGTGGTTGAGGAGCCTTCGTGAGGGACGAGCGAAGGCGTCTCGAAACCCTCGTCGAGCAGCCGCCGGAAACGACGCGTGACGACCTCGTGCATGGCCCGGACGTCGTCGGAGCCGTCCTGGCCCTTGATCAGGAAGCGGCGGTACTCGCTCTTGCGCGGCAGTCCGTCCTCGAAGACGACCATGGAGGCGACGATCTCGGAGCCCTGGAGGTGGGAGACGTCGTAGCACTCGATGCGCAGCGGCACCTCGTCGAGCGCGAGTGCCTCCTGGATCTCTTCCAGCGCCCGGTTGCGGGTGGTCAGGTCGCTGGCGCGCTTGGTCTTGTGGAGCGCGAGCGCCTGGGCGGCGTTCTGCGCCACGGTCTCCTGGAGGGCCCGCTTGTCGCCGCGCTGCGGCACCCGGATCGCGACCTTCGAGCCGCGCAGGTCGCCCAGCAGCGCCTCGTACGTCGCGACGTCGGGCGGCAGCGCCGGTACCAGGATCTCGCGTGGGATCTCGTCGGGCCCGGCGCCGGCGTACAGCTGCAGCACGAAGTCGTCGACGAGCTTCGCGGTGTCGCCCTCGTCGACCCGATCGGCGACCCAGCCGCGCTGGCCGCGGATCCGCCCGCCGCGCACGTAGAAGATCTGCACGGCCACCTCGAGGGGGTCCTCGGCGAGGGCGATCACGTCGGCGTCGGTGCCGTCGCCGAGGACGACCGCCTGCTTCTCGAGCGCCTTGTTCAGCGCGCCCAGGTCGTCACGCAGGCGCGCGGCCTTCTCGAAGTCGAGCGCGTCGCTCGCGGCGTACATCTCCTTCTCGATGCGGCGGACGAACGCCGTGGTCTGCCCGGCCATGAAGTCGCAGAAGTCGTCGACGATCTCGCGGTGCTGCTCGGCCGTCACGTTGCCGACGCAGGGCGCCGAGCACTTGTCGATGTAGCCGAGCAGGCAGGGCCGGCCGATCTGGCTGGAGCGCTTGAAGACGCCGTTGCTGCACGAGCGCATCGGGAACACCCGCAGCAGCAGGTCGACGGTCTCGCGGATCGCCCAGGCGTGGCTGTAGGGCCCGAAGTAGCGGGTGCCCTTGCGCTTGGCCCCACGGCCGACCATCACCCGGGGGAACTCCTCCCCGATGGTGACGGCGAGCCAGGGGTAGGACTTGTCGTCGCGGTACTTCACGTTGAACCGCGGGTCGAACTCCTTGATCCAGGAGTACTCCAACTGGAGCGCCTCGACCTCGGTCTTCACCACCGTCCACTCGACGCTCGCGGCGGTCGTCACCATCGTGGCGGTGCGCGGATGCAGGTTGCCGACGTCCTGGAAGTACGACGAGAGCCGCGCGCGGAGGTTCTTCGCCTTGCCGACGTAGACGACCCGGCCGCGGGGGTCGCGGAACCGGTAGACGCCCGGTTGGGTCGGGATCGAGCCGGGCTCCGGGCGATACGACAGCGGGCCTCGGACCGAACGCGGAGACGGAGCTGGAGGCACGTCCCAACCCTACGGTCCGGCACCGACAGCCCGGCCCCGACAGCCCGGCACCGTCTCCGGACTCACCGGGTCTCGAGGCTGTGAGCCTCGAAAACCCCGGAACCATCACCCAGGCGCCGCGACGCACGGCCCGACAGCCGCTGACTTTAATTAGAGTGCTTTACTCTACTTTCATGCGATGTCGGGACCGGAACGACCAGCTGCTCACCTGCTCCCCCGAGGCGGCCGCCGTCTACCGCCGCGGGACCGAGGACCTGCTCCGGCTCCGCGGGGGTGCCGAGCGGTCGGTCGCCGCCGCCATCGCGCTCGACCCGACGTTCGCGCTCGGGCACGCGACCCTCGCCCTGCTCGGCCACGAGATGTGCGCCGCCGTCGACGTCGGGGCGCGGATCGCCGACGCGCTCACCCTCGCGCCCCGCGCGACCGAGCGCGAGCGCAGCCACGTGCACGCCGTCGCCGCCCATCTGCGCGGCGACGGCCGGCCGATCGTCCGGCACCTGGCGGCGTATCCCGGCGACGCCGTCCTGCTCGCGACCGCCGTGCCGACGATCGCGTTCGCCGGGGTGACCGAGGTGCCCGCCGAGGCTTGGGCGATCGTGGAGCAGGCGGCCCCGGCGTACGGCGACGACTGGTGGTATGCCGGGCTGCTCGCCTTCGTGCGCCAGGAGCAGGGTCGCTTCGACGAGGCGATGGAGCTCGCGTGCCGGTCGCTGCTCGTCGAGCCGAGCGCCGGGCACTCGGCCCACGCGCGGGCGCACGCGCACTACGAGACCGGCGACCACCGCGCCGGACTGGCCTGGATGGACGGCTGGGTCACCGGCGCCGGGGCCGGCACCGACAGCCTCAGCCACTTCTCCTGGCACGCCGCACTGCACGAACTCTCACTCGGGGACCTCGACGCCGTACGGCGCCGCTACGACGCCCAGCTGCGGCCCGAGGACGCGACCGGGTGTCGCGCACTGGTGGACTCGGGCTCCCTGCTCTTCCGCTGGGCGCTCACTCCGGGCGCCCACGACGTACCCGACCTGCGGCGGGTCGTCGCGGTGACGTCCGAGGCCACGCTGCACCGACCGACGACGCCGTTCCTCGCCCTGCACGCCGCCGTCGTGCACCTCGCCCTCGACGACCGGCCGGCACTGCTCGGCCTGGAACGGTGGGCGGCGGCCCATGAGCACCCCACCCAGCGCGAGGTGGTCGCTCCCCTGGCCCGAGCCTTCCGGTCGATGGCCGACGGGCGCTGCTCGGCCGCGGCCGACCGTCTCGGGGCGCTCCAGGCGCAGGTGTGGCGACTCGGTGGCTCCGACGCGCAGCGGGAGATCGTCCAGGAGGCCCGGATCGCCGCGCTGGTGCGCGCCGGCCGACTGGACGAGGCCCGCGACGTGCTCGACGCCCGGCTGGACCGGCGTGCGTCGCCCCGCGACCGGCGCTGGCGCGACTCGTGCTCGGTCGGGCCGCTCGGCTCGTCCGCCTGAGGGTGGTGGTTTCGAGGCTCGGGCCTGGCGGCCCTCACACCTCAACCACCGTGACGGCTCGGGCCTGGCGGCCCGCACACCTCAACCACCGTTCCCCGACCCCCGCGGTGGTTGAGGTGCGAAGGCGCTCTGCGCCTGAGCCTCGAAACCCGGTGAGTGTGAAGGCGGCCGGGACCACGGTCGGGTGTGCTGGGTGGGGTGGTTTCGAGGCTCGGGCCTGGCGGCCCTCACACCTCAACCACCGTGACGGCTCGGGCCTGGCGGCCCGCACACCTCCACCACCGTGACGGCTCGGGCCTGGCGGCCCGCACACCTCCACCACCGCGACCGACGACCCGGGTCAGGCGGTGGTGATGGTGTCGTCCTTGACGCTGATCCGCACCGGGCTCAGCGGCGTCCGGGCCGGGCCGTTGACGACCGAGCCGTCCTCGGCCGAGAACTTGCTGCCGTGACACATGCAGTCGATCGTGTCGGCGCTGATCCGGGAGACCAGGCACGACTGGTGGGTGCAGACGGCCGAGAACGCCTTGAAGTCGCCCGCGGTCGGCTGGGTCACCACGACCCGCTGCTCGGCGAAGACCTTCCCGCCGCCGACCGGGACGTCGCTCGCCGGACCGAGCTCCTCGCCGGCGGGCGGAGGCTCGGTGGCCGACCCGCTGTCACCGCCTCCGCACGCGGCGAGCAGTGGCGCCGCGAGCCCGAGCGCGGCGGCTCCGGTCAGCGTCTGGCGGCGGGTGATGCCGTCGGTCACGGGCGTCCTCTCGGCAGATGATCGTTGAATCTTCACCCTAGCCGCCGGTCGATGGGCACCGGCTGGCCGGCCGATGAGAGTCCGATGAGAATCCCCGCGTCGGCGTCGGCCCGTCGCGCACCTACACTGCCGCCATGCTCGCGGCGCCCCAGCACGGCTTCGTCTACCTCGCGGCGTCGAAGACCGGCTCCACCTCGGTGCAGCGCGCGCTGCGCCCGTACGCGCACCTCGAGTACCGGACCCCGCCGTACCAGAAGCACCTGGGCCCGCTCCGCTTCGAGGACGAGGTCGCGCCCCTGCTGACCGCGGACGGCTTCGCGCGCGACTCCTACGTCACGGTCGCGATGATCCGACACCCGGTCGACCTGGTCGTCTCGTGGTGGCGCTACCGCTCACGTCCCGAGCTCGAGGGCCAGCCCCGGTCGACCGCCGGCACGACCATCGACGAGTACGCCGAGCGCGTGCTGGCCGGCGAGGGCGGCTTCACCCGGCCGTCGACCTGGCTCGCCGGCACCGACGGCGCCGTGCTGGTGGAGCGGCTGTGGCGCTACGACCACATCGACGCCCTGCTCGCCTGGGCGGGCGAGCGGGTCGGGACCAGGCTCGAGCTGCCGCGCCTCAACCAGTCGCCGGAGCGACCGGCCGAGCTCGACCCGGCGCTGCGCCGCCGGCTGGAGGAGCTCTTCGCCCCGGAGCTGGCGATCTACGCGGCGGCCGACTGACACCGGTGGTCTCGAGGCTCGCTCCGCTCGCACCTCGACCACCGTGGCCGATCATCCCGCCTTGCGCGTGGTCGCCTTCCTGGCCGCGGCCTTCTTCGCCGGGACCTTCTTCGCCGGGGCCTTCTTGGCGGCCACCTTCTTGGCCGGCGCGCTCGTGACCGAGGAGTTCTTGGCGGCCACCTTCGTGGCCTTCTTCGTGGCCGCCTTCTTCGCCGTCCGCGCCGCGGGCTGCGCGGCCGCCCGGCCGTCGAGCAGCGGCCGGAGGAACTCGCCCGTGTAGCTGCCCGGGTTGGCCGCGACCGCCTCCGGCGTGCCCTCCGCGACCACGGTGCCGCCGCGCGAACCGCCCTCGGGCCCCATGTCGACCAGCCAGTCGGCGGTCTTGATGACGTCGAGGTTGTGCTCGATCACCAGCACCGTGTTGCCCTGGTCGACCAGCCGGCCCAGCACCAGCAGCAGCTTGCGGATGTCCTCGAAGTGCAGGCCGGTGGTGGGCTCGTCCAGCACGTAGACGGTGCGACCGGTGGACCGCTTCTGCAGCTCGGAGGACAGCTTGACCCGCTGCGCCTCTCCGCCGGAGAGCGTGGTCGCCGGCTGCCCGAGCCGGACGTAGCCGAGGCCCACCTCGACCAGCGTCTTCATGTGCCGGGCGATCGCGGGCACGGCCGCGAAGAACTCGGCCGCCTCCTCGATCGGCATGTCGAGGACCTCGGCGATGGTCTTGCCCTTGTAGTGCACCTCGAGCGTCTCGCGGTTGTAGCGCGCGCCGTGGCAGACCTCGCACGGGACGTAGACGTCGGGCAGGAAGTTCATCTCGATCTTGATCGTGCCGTCGCCGGAGCACGCCTCGCAGCGCCCGCCCTTGACGTTGAACGAGAACCGGCCCTGGAGGTAGCCGCGCATCTTCGCCTCCGGGGTGGAGGCGAAGAGCTTGCGGATGTGGTCGAAGACGCCGGTGTACGTCGCCGGGTTGGACCGCGGCGTACGCCCGATCGGCGACTGGTCGACGTGGATCACCTTGTCGACGTGCTCGAGCCCGGTGATCTTCTGGTGCCGGCCGGGGACGGCGCGGGCGTTGTAGATCTGCTTGGCCAGCGAGGTGTAGAGGATGTCGTTGACCAGCGTCGACTTCCCCGACCCCGAGACGCCGGTGACGGCCACGAACAGCCCCAGCGGGAACGCCACATCGACGTTCTTGAGGTTGTGCTCCCGGGCGCCGTGGACCTTGAGCTCGCGACCTGTGGTGCGCGGCCGCCGGACGGCGGGCACCGGGATCTCGCGGCGACCGGAGAGGTACTGCCCGGTCATCGAGTCGGGGTGGGCGAGCAGGCCGGCGACGTCGCCGCTGTGCACGACCTGACCGCCGTGCTCCCCCGCGCCCGGGCCGATGTCGACGACCCAGTCGGCGACCCGGATGGTGTCCTCGTCGTGCTCGACGACGATCAGCGTGTTGCCGAGGTCCTTGAGCCGGACCAGGGTCTCGATCAGCCGGTGGTTGTCGCGCTGGTGGAGGCCGATCGACGGCTCGTCGAGGACGTAGAGGACGCCGACCAGGCCGGCGCCGATCTGGGTCGCCAGCCGGATCCGCTGCGCCTCGCCACCGGACAGCGAGCCCGACGGCCGGTCGAGCGAGAGGTAGTCGAGGCCGACGTCGAGCAGGAAGTTGAGGCGCTCCTGGATCTCCTTGAGCACCCGCTCGCCGATCTGGCGCTCACGGGCGGTCAGGTCGAGGTCGCGCAGGTAGTCGGCGGTCTCGTTGATCGGCATCGCGCAGACCTCGGCGATGTTCTTGCCGCCGTCCTGCAGCGAGGCCCCGAGGGTCACCGACACCGACACCGGCTTGAGCCGGCTGCCGCCGCAGGCCGGGCACGGCACCTCGCGCATGAAGCCTTCGTAGCGCTCCCGGCTCACGTCGGACTCGGCCTCGTGGTGGCGGCGCTCGATGTAGGAGCTCACGCCCTCGAACTCGGCGTAGTAGGCCCGCTGCCGCCCGTAGCGGTTGCGGGTGACCACGTGCACCTTCGTGGGATGGCCCTTGATGATCGCCTTCTGCGCGGTGGCCGGCAGGTCGGCCCACGGGGTGTTGAGGTCGAAGCCCAGCTCCTCGCCGAGCGCACCCATCAGCCGCAGGAAGTAGTCGGCGACATGCGCCTGGCTCCACGGCTGGATCGCGCCCTCACCGAGGGTCGCCTGCGGGTCGGGCACGACCAGCTCCGGGTCGACCTCGAGCCGGGTGCCGAGGCCGTGGCAGGCCGGGCAGGCGCCGAAGGGCGAGTTGAACGAGAACGAGCGGGGCTCGAGCTCGTCGGTGTCGATCGGGTGCTCGTTGGGGCATGCCATCTTCTCGCTGAACCGCAGCTCGCGACCGGGGTCCCCGGCGTCGAGATCGACGAAGTCGAAGAGCACCAGGCCGCCGGCCAGCTGGAGCGCGGTCTCCACCGAGTCGGTGAGCCGCCGCTTCGACGACTCCTTGACCGCGAGCCGGTCGACGACCACCTCGATCGTGTGCTTCTTCTGCTTGTCGAGCTTCGGTGGCTCGTCGAGCGGGTAGGTCTCGCCGTTCACCCGGGCGCGGGAGAAGCCCTGGGTCTGGAGCTGCTTGAACAGCTCGACGTACTCCCCCTTGCGGCCGCGGATCACCGGCGCGAGCACCTGGAACCGGCGGCCCTCCTCGAGCGCGAGCACCCGGTCGACGATCTGCTGCGGGGTCTGCCGCTCGATCGGCGCGCCGCAGGTCGGGCAGTGGGGCCGGCCCGCGCGCGCGAAGAGCAGGCGCAGGTAGTCGTAGACCTCGGTGATGGTGCCGACGGTCGAGCGGGGGTTCTTGGACGTGGACTTCTGGTCGATCGAGACCGCCGGCGAGAGGCCCTCGATGAAGTCGACGTCGGGCTTGTCCATCTGACCGAGGAACTGGCGGGCGTACGCCGACAGCGACTCGACGTACCGTCGCTGCCCCTCGGCGAAGATCGTGTCGAACGCGAGCGAGGACTTGCCCGACCCGGACAGCCCCGTGAACACGATCAGCGAGTCGCGGGGCAGGTCGATCGAGACGTCCTTCAGGTTGTGCTCGCGCGCACCCCGGACGATGAGCTGGTCCGCCACTGACTGATTCCCCTCGCTTCGAACAGGTGTTCGCCATCCTAACCGGCATCAGCAAGGCAGAACGACTCCCGGCACGCCGGTGTTCCCCACGATCTCACGCACCACCGACAGCGCTCCGGCCGGCAGCGCGCGCCGTCCGGCAGGATGGGCCCATGAGCACCCGCATGCCCGATCTCACGACGGAGACGGTCGTCGACCGACTCCTGCCCGAGGCGACGCGCCGGATGGTGCGCACCGCCGACGCGCTCCCCGACCCGGCGTACGCCGAGCCCAGTGGACTCCCGGGCTGGACCCGCGCCCACGTGCTCGCCCACCTCGCCCTCAACGCGGAGGGCCTGGCCACCGCGCTCACCGGCGTCGTCGAGGGCAGGCCGGTGTCGATGTACGTCTCCACCGAGGCCCGGGACGGCGACATCGAGAACCTGGCGGCCACGGGGCCGTCGGTGCTGCGCTCGCGGCTGCTCGGGGCGTGCACCGACCTGCACGACGCGATCGCCGCCGTACCGGCGGACGCCTCGGACACCACGATCGAGCGGGTGCCCGGCGGCCGGGTGTTCACCCCCGGGGACGTGCCCTGGATGCGGCTGCGCGAGGTCGAGATCCACCACGCCGACCTCGGCGCGGGCTACGACCGGGCCGCGTGGACGCCCGAGTTCGCCGCGCACGTGCTGGAGACGACGCTGACCCGCGGCGGTCCGGCCGAGCCGCTGGTGGCCCGGGCGACCGACCTGGACCGGGAGTGGGCCTGGGGCGCGAGCGGGAGGGTGGTGACCGGTCGCGCGGTGGACCTCGCGTGGTGGCTGCTCGGACGCGGGTCGGGCGACGGAGTCACGAGCGAGGGCGGCGCGCTGCCGCGGATCGGAGCATGGTGAGCATGTACACCGGAACCGTGCGGGTCGGGGGCGGCCCCGACGTCCGCGAGCTCGAGCACCTGACCATCACCAAGGTGGCGGTGGACGAGCGGATGTCGAACAACTGCTACCTGCTGACCTGCCGCGACACCGGCGAGCAGGTGCTGATCGACGCGGCCGACTCGGCCGAGACGCTGCTGCCGCTGATCGGTGCCGACGGGCTGGCGGCCGTCGTCACCACCCACCAGCACTGGGATCATCACCGGGCGCTCGCGGACGTCGTGTCCGCGACCGGCGCGGCCGTCGTCGCCGGCGCCCCGGACGCCGACGAGATCACCGCGCAGACGGGCGTCCCGGTGACCTGGCCCGTGGAGGACGGCGACACCGTCGCGGTCGGGTCGTGCACGCTCGAGGTCATCCGCATCACCGGGCACACGCCGGGCTCCATCGCGCTGCTCTACGACGACCCCGCGGGTCACCCGCACCTCTTCACGGGCGACTCGCTCTTCCCGGGCGGGGTGGGCAACACCTTCGGCGACGACGCGGCCTTCGCGACCCTCCTCGACGACGTCGAGTCCAAGATCTTCGGCCGGCTCCCCGACGAGACCTGGTTCTACCCCGGCCACGGCGACGACTCGACGCTCGGCGCCGAGCGCCCCGCGCTGCCGGAGTGGCGCAAGCGCGGCTGGTAGCCGATTCGGCGCGTCACTCAGCGCCGGGTCGCGGGTCAGGCCACCATCGGCCAGGGGTCGTCGCCGCCGGCCCGGGGCGGGGTGGATCGCCGTCCGTCGGGCGGCGGCATCGACCGGGCGACCGGCAGGCCGGGCTCGAAGATCGGGGGCAGGTTGTCGAACTGGCTCAGGTCGGCGTCGGTCGCCACGGGTACGGCGGCGTCCGGGGGCTGGGTCTCCCAGCCGGCGACGTCGAACCTCAGCTCGTCCACGGGCGGGACCGCGTCGAGGTCGACGATCTCCTGGAGCGGCAGGCCGCCGGGCAGCGCCTCCCGGTTGAGCCGCGCGAAGACCTCCAGGGCGTTCCAGTCAGGCGCGGTCCCGGCGTCGAGATGGCGCCGCAGCCGCCGTTCGGCGACGTCGGCGTCGATCGCGAGCACCAGCCGGTCGGCACCGAAGCGGTCCGCCCAGCACCACAGGGTCCGCGAGCCGATCCGCCGCTCCGCGGCGGTGCCGAGCACCCGCGCGACCGTCGGGTCCGGCAGCGGATGGGCACGGAGAATCTCCTCGACGTCGAGGATGGTGGCGCGGTCGGGGCAGGTGCGCAGCTGGGCAGCGCGCCGGTCGCGGTCACGCGCGCCGCGGCTGGCGGCGTCCGGTCGCGTCGTGACGTAGGCGATCGCCCATACGGCGGCGACCACGCCGAACAAGCACAGTCCGAGATACATGGCTGGGTCCTCATGTCAGTGAGTTCGTCTGAAGCAGGAACTTCCCTGAAGAGGCCAGCCTGATACCTGGACCGACCGAACAGCGGTGAGGACTAGACCAGAATTTCTTGCACCAATCTTGAGGATGCCGGCCCCCGGGATCGGTGCTACGAGCGCACCGGCCGGGGCCGGTCCTCAGTGGTAGGTCACCTTGACCACGTCGGTGACCGGCACCGACTGACAGCCCAACCGGATCCCGTCGGCGATGTCCTCGTCGTCGAGCACGTCGTTGTGCAGCATCGTGACCTCGCCCTCGAGCAGCCGCACCGCGCACGCCGAGCACTCCCCCTCGCGGCAGGAGTACGGCGCCTTGACGCCCTTCGCCTCGAGGTGGTCGAGCATCTTGGTGCCGGGCGCCCAGTCGTCGAAGGCGTACTGCTCGCCGTCGAGCTCGACCTCCAGCCGCACCGGCCCCTCCGGGCCGGGCTCGCCGGCGTCGGCCGCCGCGTCGTCCTCGTCGCGCTCGGCGTCCTCGATCTCGTGCTCGGCGACCTCGCGGTCGTGCAGGTCCCCGAACGGATTGCCGCCGAGCGAGATGAACTTCTCCTGGTGCCGTCGCTCGCGCGGGAACTCCAGCTCCTTGAGCGCGGCCACCACCATCTTCATGAACGGCGCCGGGCCGCAGACGAACGCGTCGTACGTCGCGTAGTCGCGCGCGAACGCCTTCAGCTGCTCCTGGACGGGCAGGCCCTGCAGGGTCTCCAGCCAGTGCACGACCTGCAGCCGGTCCGGGTGCTCCGCGGCGAGCCGGCTGAGCTCGTCGGCGAAGATCACCGACCGCTCGTCGCGGTTGGCGTAGAAGAGCACGATCCGGCCGGTCCCCTGCTGCAGGGCCGTGCGGGTGATCGAGACGACCGGGGTGATGCCGCTGCCCGCGGCGAAGAGCAGCAGGTCGGCCGACAGCGACGCCGGCGTGAAGATGCCGCTCGGCGGCAGCACCCGGATGCTGTCGCCCTCGTGCAGGTGGTCGCAGACCCAGTTGGAGGCGTAGCCGCCGGCGGTCCGCTTCACCGTGATCGTAAGCGGGCCGCCGCCGATCGGGCTGCTGGACAGCGAGTAGCAGCGCGCCGCGACCCCCGTCTGCTCCGAAGGTACGGCGAGGGTGAGGAACTGGCCCGGCTTGTAGGCGAACCGCTCCTCGGCGCCGGCCGGGACCGCGAACGAGATGGAGTGGGCGTCCGCGGTCTCCTCGACCACGCTCACGACCTTCACCTCGAAGGACTCGTCAGACATGTGTCCTCATCTGGTCAGTAGCCGTCCTCAGTAGCCGTCCTCGGCCCCGATGGGGATCCGATCCTCGCGCACCGCCGCCTCGATGCTGGCGATCATCCGGGGGCACGCGTAGTGCGAGTCGCGGCCGTTCGCCCTGCGAGACAGCTCGGGGCAGTGCGCGCGGGCCTCGGCGGTCCACTGGATCGACGTGTGGTGCTCGCTGTTCTTCTTCACGCCGACCGTGGCCAGGCAGTCGAGGCAGGCGACCTCGGTCAGCCGGGCCCGGGTGTAGAGCCGCTGGTCCTCCAGCGTGTCGGCGCTGGTGGGGACGAAGGACGCCATGGCCTCAGCCGTTCGTCATCGCGCTGGAGGACGCCGCGGCCGCCTCGTCGGCGGGCCGGCTCTCCTCCTCGGCCTTCTTGCGGAGGTTCTCCGCGACCTCCTCCTGCCAGAACTCGTTCGCCTTGGTGGTGTCGACCTCGAACTCGAACCGGTCGGTCATCTCGGCCGTCACGTCGGCCCGGTCGACGTAGAACTGCTCGTACCAGCGGCGCAGCTGGTAGACGGGGCCGTCCTCCTCGCACAGGAGGGGGTTCTGGACCGGGGCCTTGTTCAACCAGATGGCGACGTCCTGCTCGAAGCCCTCCTTGAAGGTCTCGGAGTAGCGCTTGCCGATGTACTCCGCGGTCGCGTCGTCCACGCCCTCGGGCTTCTTGACGCAGACGCCGTACTGCAGCTTGAAGGAGTTGTCCGAGGTGGGCACGTGGCAGTTGATCAGCACGACCTCGGTCTCGAATCCCTTGTAGTCGACGTGGATCCAGTTGACCATGTACGACGGCCCGAAGTAGGACGCCTCGGACTTCAGCATCAGCCCCTCGTCGCCGTACCCGGCGCCGTCCACGTCGGGGCGGCCGGTCGACTCCATGAACTGGGTCGCCATGTGCCCCTCGAAGACGTTGCGGAAGTTCGTGGGGAACGCGAAGTGGATGTAGAAGAAGTGCGCCATGTCCACGACGTTGTCGATGATCTCGCGGCAGTGCGCGGTCGGGACGTCGAGGACCTCCCAGGTCCAGTCGGTGTACTCGTCGGTGCCGATGCCGGGCAGCACCGGCGGCAGGATGTCGAGGTCGGGCGCGGAGCCCTCGACGTCGTGCCAGATCAGCACCTGGCCGTTGCGGACGACGACCGGGTACTTCTGGGTGCGGGCCCGCAGCGGCACCCGCCGCGCGTAGGGGATCGCCTTGCACTTCCCGTCGCCGCCCCAGCGCCAGTCGTGGAACGGGCAGGCGATCTCGTCGCCCTTCACCGTGCCCTGGGTGAGGTCGCCGCCCATGTGCCGGCAGTAGCCGTCGAGCACGTTGATCTCGCCCTTGCTGTCCTGCCAGACGACGAGCTTGCCGCCGAACGCCTCGACGGCGTGCGGCCGGCCGTCGCCGAACGCCGTGGCCAGACCCAGGCAGTGCCAGCCTCGCGCGAAGCGCTCGGGCGGCGTACCGCGATCGAGGTAACGGGTGTCGCTCATGGCGTGCCTCCAGACCTGTGGACCAAAACGAGAACAGGTTATAGTTTTCGAGTCGTCGTTTCCAGGGGCCCCCCCAGATCCTGCCGTCGCACCCGCGCCCGCAGGGCACCTCGAGGAGAGTTGGAGCAGCATGCACATCGCCCTCACATCCGAGCAGGAGCGGCTCCGCGAGGAGCTGCGGGAGTACTTCGCGGGCCTCGTCACCCCGGAGGTGCGCGCGGGGCTCGCGTCCGCCACCGGCGAGTTCGGCGACGCGGGCGTCTACAAGGACGTGATCCGCCGGCTCGGGTCCGACGGGTGGCTCGGGATCGGCTGGCCGCAGGAGTACGGCGGCCAGGCCCGCTCGATGGTCGACCAGCTGATCTTCACCGACGCGGCCGCCGTCGCCGGCGTGCCGATCCCCTACCTGACCCTCAACACCGTCGGCCCGACGATCATGCGCTACGGCACCGACGAGCAGAAGGAGCACTTCCTCCCGAAGATCCTCGCCGGCGACCTGCACTTCTCGATCGGCTACTCCGAGCCCGGCTCCGGCACCGATCTGGCGTCGCTGAAGACGCGGGCGGTCCGCGAGGGCGACGAGTGGGTGATCAACGGCCAGAAGATGTGGACCTCGCTGATCCAGTACGCCGACTGGATCTGGCTCGCCTGCCGCACCGATCCCGACCTGCCCCGCCACAAGGGCCTGTCGATGATCCTGGTGCCGGCCGACTCCCCCGGCTTCTCCTACACCCCGGTCCACACCGTCGCGGGCGTGAGCACGAGTGCGACGTACTACGAGGACGTGCGGGTGCCGGCGAGCAACCTGGTCGGCGACCTCAACGGCGGCTGGTCGCTGATGACCAACCAGCTCAACCATGAGCGGGTGGCGCTGACCTCGGCGGCGCCGCTGACCCACTCGATCGAGATGGTGCGCACCTGGGCGCAGGACACCACCCTTCGAGACGCCTCGTCCCTCGGCTCCTCAGGGACCGGGAAGAGGCGCGTCATCGACGTCGAGTGGGTGCAGATCGCGCTCGGCCGGGCGCACGCCCGCGCGGAGGCGCTGCGGCTGATCAACTGGAAGCTCGCCGCCGACGCGGACGCCGGCGTCGACCTGTCCCCCGCCGAGGCGTCGGCGACCAAGATCTACGGCTCGGAGCTCGCGACCGAGGTCTACCGCACGCTGATGGAGATCGTCGGCCCCGACGCCGGCGTCACCGGCGACTCCGAGGGCGCCGTGCTGCAGGGGCGGCTCGAGCGGTTCTACCGCTCCGCGCTGGTGATGACCTTCGGCGGCGGCACCAACGAGATCCAGCGCGACATCATCGGCTACGTCGGCCTGGGCCTGCCCGCGGCGAAGCGTTCGTAGCGGATTCGACGAGGAGAGACTGACATGGACTTCCAGTTCACCCCGGAGCAGGACGACGCCGCGGAGCTCGCCGCGAACATCCTGTCCGACCGCGCCACGAACGAGCGGCTCAAGGCCGTCGAGGCCGGCGGCGACCGCTTCGACCGCGAGCTCTGGGCCGCGCTCGGGGAGGCCGGGCTGCTCGGGCTCGCGCTGCCCGACGAGGACGACGGCGCCGGGCTCGGCCTCGTCGAGCTGTGCCGGGTCCTGGTCGAGGTGGGCCGCACGGTCGCGCCGGTGCCGCTGGCCGCGCACGGCCCCGCCTCGCGGCTGATCGCCGAGCACGGCTCCGACGCGCAGCGGGCCGCCTGGCTGTCCCGCGCCGCCTCCGGCGCGATCGTCGTCACGGCGGCGCTCGCCGAGGAGCGGTCCTGGGCGCCCGAGCGACCGACCACGGTCGCGACGCCCCAGGACACCGCGGACGGCGGCTTCCGGCTGACCGGCAGCAAGGCGGTCGTGCCCGCCGGGCCGTACGCCGACCTCGTGCTGGTGCCGGCCGAGACGCCGGCGGGCGTCGGGGTGTTCCTCGTCGAGCCGGGCGACGCCGGCGTGACGGTGGTGGCCCAGACGTCCTCCGACCGCGACGCGGTGGCTCGTCTCGACCTCGACGGCGTCGTGGTCGGTGCGGACCGGCTGCTCGGCGCCGCCGACGGCTCCGTGGCGCACCGGCTGCGCCGGCTGATGGTGCTCGGTGCCGCCGCGGAGCAGCTCGGCATCACCGAGGGCGCGCTGCGGCTGACCGCGGCGTACGCGAAGACCCGGGAGCAGTTCGGGCGGCCGATCGGCACCTTCCAGGCGGTCTCCCAGCGGCTGGCCGACGGCTACATCGACGTGCTCGGCCAGCGGCTCACGCTGTGGCAGGCCGCGTGGCGGCTCGACGAGGGCCTGCCGGCCGACACCGAGGTCGCCATCGCCAAGCTCTGGGCCGCCGACGCCGGCCATCGGCTCGCGCACACCGCGGTGCACGTGCACGGCGGCGTCGGCATCGACCTCGACGGCGAGACGCACCGCTACTTCACGGGCGCGAAGCGCTTCGAGTTCCTGCACGGCGGCGCCACCGAGCAGGCCCTGGCCATCGGGCGCACGCTGGCCGCCGAGCCGGTGTGAGCGACGGGGGGTGGTTTCGAGGCTCAGGCGCTGGCGCGCCTTCGCACCTCAACCACCGTGGCGAGCCGGTGGTTGAGGTGCGAGGGCCGCTAGGCCCGAGCGGGCACGGTGGTTGAGGTGCGAGGCGCGCCAGCGCCGAGCCTCGAAACCACCCCATCCGCGATGCCCACGGTGCGCGAGCAGTTGCTCGCGCGGGCGGGTGACGACTCCCCGGGGCTGCTGTTCGAGGACGAGTCGTGGACCTGGGCCGAGGTGGTCCGCGAGTCCTGCGTGCGGGCGGCCGCCCTCGACGTCCTGCTCCCTCCGGGTCGGCCCCCGCACGTCGGGGTGCTGCTCGAGAACGTGCCGGAGTTCGCGTTCCTGCTCGGCGGCGCGGGCCTCGGCGGCGCCGTGGTGGTCGGGCTCAACCCCACCCGGCGCGGCGCGGCGCTCGCCGCCGACGTCCGCCGGGCCGACGTGCAGGTCGTGGTCACCGACGCCGCGCACGCCGAGCTGCTGGTCGACGCCGAGGTGCCGGTGCTGCCCGTGGACGCGCCCGACTGGGCGGCCCTGCTCGCCGAGCACACCGGCGCGCCGGTGCCCGACGTCGCGGTCGGCCCCGACGACCTGATGATGCTGATCTTCACCTCGGGCACCTCCGGCGACCCGAAGGCGGTCAACGTCACCCAGGCAAAGGTGGCGCACCCCGGGCAGCTCCTCTCCGAGCGGTTCGGGCTGTCGCCCGCGGACGTCGCCTACGTGTCGATGCCGATGTTCCACTCCAACGCGATCATGGCCGGCTGGGGCCCGGCGCTGGCCTCCGGGGCGACGGTCGCACTGGCCCGGAGGTTCTCGGCGTCCGGCTTCCTGCCCGACGTGCGGCGGTACGCCGCGACGTACGCCAACTACGTCGGCAAGCCGCTCGCCTACGTGATGGCGACCCCGGAGCGCGCCGACGACGCGGACAATCCGCTCCGGCTGGTCTTCGGCAACGAGGCCAACGAGCGGGACATCGAGGGCTTCGGGCGGCGCTTCGGCTGCGTGGTCGTCGACTCCTACTCCTCCACCGAGAACGCCGTGATCGTGCAGCGGGTGGCCGGCATGCCGCCGGGCTCACTAGGCCGGCCGGTGCCGGGCGTGCGGGTGCTCGACCCGGTGACGCACGCCGAGACACCGGATGCCGCCTTCGACGCGTCGGGGGCGCTGCTCAACGCCGAGGCGGCGACCGGAGAGCTGGTGAACACGCTCGGGTCGGGGGCGTTCGCGGGCTACTACCGCGACGCGGACGCCGAGGCCGAGCGGATGCGCGGGGGCATGTACTGGTCCGGCGATCTCGCCTACCGCGACGCCGACGGCTTCGTCTACTTCGCCGGTCGCACGGCCGACTGGCTCCGCGTCGACGGCGAGAACCTCGCCACCGCGCCCGTCGAGCGCATCCTGCTGCGGCACCCGGCGGTCTCCGAGGCGGCCGTGTACGCCGTACCCGACGAGTCGGTCGGCGACCAGGTGATGGCGGCGCTCGTGCTGACCGGCCCGCTGACGCCGGCGTCCTTCGAGGAGTTCCTGGCCGCTCAGCCCGACCTCTCCCCTCGGGCCTGGCCGCGCTACGTGCGGATCGCGCCCACCCTGCACCGGACTGCCACCAACAAGGTGCTCAAGCGCGCCCTGGCGGCCGACGGCGCGGCCGCCGGTGACGGGGCGCTGTGGACGCGGGAGGCCCGCGGCACGGCGTACTCGTGAGGCGGGCCCGTCACGGCGCCGGCGACGGCTCGGTGTCGTCGTCGGTGAACGGCGTGCCGCCCCCGAAGGAGTCCGACACCGCGGCGGCGTCGAGCACCCGGTACGGCGCGGCGGCGGTGGTCGCCCGCTGCCGGAGCGCGTCGAGCGGGACCTCCCCGCGGGAGGCCACCACGACCAGGTTGCCGAGCCGCTTGGCCCGCAGGGTGGCCGGCTCGGCGGTGAGCAGCACGTGCGGGAGGGCGCCGCGGAGCGCGGCGACGGCTCGGCGGGTCCAGCCGAAGGGCGCGCGGTCGGTGAGGTTGAGCGCCACCACGCCGGTCGGTCCGACCACCCGCGCCAGGTCGGCGAAGAACGCGTCGGTGACCAGCGACGCGGGCACCCGGGCGTCGGCGAACGCGTCGACGACCACCATGTCGGCGCCGCCGTCGCGCAGCGTCGCGACCCCGGCCCGCCCGTCGACCGGACGCACCTTGATGCCGCTCCGGCGCGGTAGCGGCAGCTCCCGACGCACCAGCTCGGTCACCGCGGCCGCGGGCTCGAGCACCACCTGGGACGAGTGCGGGCGGGTCGTGGCGACGTACCTCGGCAGCGTGAGCCCGGCACCACCGACGTGCGCCACGCGCAGCGGCGATCGGGGCGGGGCGACCACGTCGACGACGTCGCCGAGCCGGCGCACGTACTCGAAGACCAGCCGGGTCGGGTCGGTGAGGTCGACGTACGACTGGTCCATGCCCGACATCCGGAGCACGAAGCAGCCGGGCCGGTCGGCCGGCAGGATCTCCACGTCGTGCTGCACGGCTGCAGCCTGCCATGAGACCCAGGCACGCCCACGACCACACGAATCGGGGGACCCCACAGGGGTGCGATGCTCCGCTAGCGTCGCGTCATGACCGTGCTGCGCTGGGGTGACCTGGGCCGGGCCGTGGTCGCGCTGGTCGGCGCCGCGCTCGGCCTGTGGATCGCGTCGTGGCTGGTGCCCGGCTTCGACATCGGCTCCTGGGAGGGCGCGCTCTGGACCGCGCTGCTGATCGCGATCTGCGGCATGGTGCTGCGCTTCCTGCTGGTGCGGGGCGCGGTGCTGCTGGGGTGGGTCGGCGCGGTGCTCGTCGGGCTCTTCGGACAGGCGCTGGTGATCTGGCTCGTCGTCTACGCCCCGCGCGGTGGCGACGCCGCCGACCTCGGCTGGGCGCTCGTGGCCTCGTGGATCGTCGCCGCGGTCTCCACCCTCTTCGGCTGGGTCGCGACCGCCGGCACCGACGACGCGGTGACGGCCTCCCTGCTGCGCCGCGCCCGGCGCCGACGGCACCCGATCGAGGACCCCGACCTGCCCGGCGTGGTCTTCGTCCAGGCCGACGGCGTCCCCTACCCGGTGCTCGAGTGGTGCGTGCGAGCCGGCACGCTGCCGACGCTCTCCCGCTGGCTCCGCAGCGGCTCGCACCGGGCCGTCGAGTGGCGCCCGAAGCTGCCCGCGACCACGCCCGCCAGCCAGATGGGCATCCTGCACGGCACGATCGACGGCATCCCGGCCTTCCGCTGGGTCGACCGGCCCAGCGGCAAGGTGTACGTCGCCAACCGGCCGGCCGACGCCGCCGCCATCGAGGCCGTGCACTCCGACGGGCGCGGCCTGCTGGCCGACGACGGCGTCTCGGTGAGCAACCTCTTCACCGGCGACGCGACCACGGCGTACGCCACCATGAGCGCGATCGGGCGCGGTCAGCAGACCCGCGAGTCGCGCCGGATCGTCTCGGAGTACCTGAGCCGGCCCGCCGGCTTCGCGCGCAGCATGTCGCGGGCGATCAGCGAGATCGCGCGCGAGCGGTTCCAGGCCGCCCGCGCGAAGCGCCGCGACATCCGGCCCCGGGTGCACCGCGGCTGGTCCTTCGCGATGGAGCGGGCGGCGCTGACCGGCGTGATCCGCGACCTCAACACGACCCTGGTCGCCGAGTCGATGCTCCGCGGGCGCCGCAGCATCTACGTGGACTACGTCGACTACGACGCGGTCGCCCACCACGCCGGCATCCTGCAGCCCGAGTCGCTCGACGCGCTCGCCGGCATCGACGCCGTGCTCGCCCAGATCGAGGCGATCGCGGCCGTCGCGCCGCGCAAATACCACATCGTGGTGCTCTCCGATCACGGCCAGTCGCAGGGCGCGATCTTCGCCGACCGGTACGGCGAGGACCTGGCCGGCCTGGTCACCCGCCTCACCGACTCGGCCGCGGTCGCCTCACTGGAGAACGCCGAGGCGGCCGGGTCGCTGAACTCGATGATGGCCGGTGGCGCCGGCGACGACACCGTGCTCGCCCGGACCCTGCAGCGGGCCTCCGCCCGCGCCTCCGACCGGATCACGGCCGACACGTTCGAGACCCGCCAGCCCGAGAAGGAGCAGGAGTTCCTCGTGTTCGGCTCCGGGAACCTCGGGCTCGTGTACGTCTCCGGGGAGGACCACCGGCTCACCGCCGACGAGCTCGCCGAGCGGTACCCGTCGCTGGTGCCCGGGCTGGTCGCCCATCCCGGCGTCGGGTTCGTGGTCGTCGACACCGTCGAGCACGGGCCGGTCGCGATCGGGGCGTCCGGCGAGCACCGCGTACGCGACGGCGTGGTCGTGGGCGACGACCCGCTCGCGGCGTACGGGTCGCATGCTCCGGAGTTCGTGCTCCGGGCCGCGACGATGGCCGAGGCCCCGGACATCTACGTCAACAGCCTGATCGACGACCTCGACGAGGTGGCGGCGTTCGAGGGGCTGGTGGCCTGCCACGGCGGGCTCGGCGGCTGGCAGGACCGCGGCATGATGGTGCACCCGGTCGACTTCGCGATGCCCGACGAGATGGTCGTCGGCGCCGATGCGCTGCACCGGGTGCTGCGCGGCTGGCTCGAGCAGGTCGGCCACCGGACGGCGCTGCGTGAGGAGTCGGCCTCGTGACCGCGGCCCCGGCCGGCGCGGCACCGGCCACGCCACCGACCCCGCCACCGACCCCGCCACCGGCCCGCCACCGGATCTCCGCCGGCTTCTTCGTCGCGGGCACCGGCTCGCGGTCGCGCCGGCCCATCGACGTCGCGCTCGCCGTCGTCGGCCTGCTGATCGCCCTCGGCTCCGCCCGGGCGGCCGCGCATCGCGGGGTGCTCGACAGCGCCGTGCGGGGCGTCGCCGAGGACCTGCCGCGCTGGGCGACCGCGCTGTTCGACGCCGCCTACGCGCTCGGCTCGGTGTACGCGCTGGTCGTCGTGGTGATCGTCGTGCTCACCGTCCCCCGGCGCGGCCTGCTCCCGTTCGCGATGCTGCTCGCCGCCGCCGCCGCGATCGGCGGCGCGGTGGTCGCGTCGTACCTCGCCGGCGCCGGCCTGCCCGAGTTCGACCCCGGACCGGTCCGCAGCGGCTCGCCGCACGGCTTCCCGACGCTGCGGGTGGCGATGGTGACGTCGGTGCTGCTGGTGCTGCGCCCGTTCGTGGTGATCCCGCTGCGCCGCTTCCACGTCGGCGTCGTGGCCGTGCAGTGCCTGGCCGCGTGGGCGATCGGGATCGCCGGGCCCACCGACGTGCTGGGGGCGCTGGCGATCGGGATCGCGGCCGCCGGTCTCACGCTGGTGCTGGTCGGCTCCCCCGCCGGACACCCCGACCTGCGACAGGTCTCCTCGAGCCTCGCGCACCTCGGCATCGAGGTGACCGGGCTGCGCTTCGCCGAGCGCCAGCCCTGGGGAGCGCGCATCCTGTACGCCGAGGCCACCGACGGCCGGCCGCTGCTGATCAAGGTCTACGGGCGCGACGCCACCGACGCCCGGCTCGCGGCTCGCTGGTGGCGCACGCTGCTCTACCGCGACCAGGCGGCGCCGGGCGCGACCCGGCTCCAGATGGTCGAGCACGAGGCGCTGCTGACCGTGCTGGCCGACCGGGCCGGCGTCGACGTCGACGAGCTGGTCGCCGCGGCCGAGACGTCCGGCGACGCCCTGCTCGTGCTCGGCCGGCCCGCACCGTCGCTCGCGAGCACCCGCGGTCCGGACGCCGACGGCTCCGGCGAGGGCTCCGGCGACGGTCTCGAGGTCGAGGTCGCCGACGAGACGCTGCGCGCGGTCTGGGCCGCGGTCGCCCGCCTGCACGACGCGGGCCTCACACACGGCGAGCTCACGCTCGGCCACGTCGCGATGACCGACGGCCGGCCGGTGCTGTCCGACTTCGCCTCCGGCGTCGTCGCCGCCGACGACGCCGAGCGGGCCCGGGACGTCGCCGTGCTGCTCACCAGCCAGGCGCTCGCCGTGGGCGCGACCCGTGCGGTCGACGCCGCCGTCGCGGGGATCGGCGGCGAGGCGGTCGCGGCCGCGCAGCCCTACCTGCAGCGCGCCGCGATGCCGCGCTCGCTCGGCGGCCAGCGCCTGAAGGCGACGCTCCCGGCCATCGGCTCGGCGATCGCCGAGCGCACCGGCACCGAGCCACCGGAGCCGGCCGAGATCGTCCGGATCCGGTGGCGTGACCTGCTGCAGACCGGGCTGATCCTGTTCGCGGCGTACGCCCTGCTCTCCACGCTCGCCGAGCTCGACTGGGCCACCGTCTGGGACACCTGGCGCAACGCGACCTGGAGCTGGGTCGCCATCGGGTTCGTCGTCGCGCAGGGCACGGCCTTCGCCGACGCCGCGACCGCGATGACGACCGTGCGCACCCGACTGCCGCTGGTGCCGCTCGTGCAGCTGCAGTACGCCGTGAAGACCGTCGGCCTCGCGATCTCCGCCACCCTCGGCCGGGTCGCGCTCTACACCTCGTTCCTCCGCCGCTTCGGCGAGGGCCCGGCGACCGCCGTGACCGCCAGCGCGCTCGACTCCTTCGCCGGGGCCGTCGTGAACGTCGTGGTCGTGCTGGTCGCCCTGCTGCTGGCCAAGCACATCCCCGACGTCGACCTCGCCGGCCCCGACAACCTCGACCGGATCATCGTCTTCATCGTCGTGGCGGTCGTGCTCTCGGCGATCGCGGTGTCGGTCATCCCGAAGCTGCGCCGGCACCTGGTGACCGCCGTGCGCAGCGCCTGGACGTCGCTCCGGGTCGTCACCGACAGCCCGGCCCGGGCGCTCGGCCTCTTCGGCACCAACCTGGCCTCGCTGATGATCACCGCGGTCGCGATGTCCTGCATGGTCGAGGGGCTGCAGCCGTCCCTGCCCTACGGCACCGTCCTCTTCGTCACCGCCGCGGCCGCGCTCTTCGCCAGCATCGTCCCGGTGCCCGGCAACGTCGGCGTCGGCGAGGCCGCGATCGCCGCCGGCCTGGTCGCGGTCGGCGTCGACAGCGGCCCGGCGTTCGCGATCGCCGTCACCCAGCGGCTCGCCACGTCGTACCTGCCGCCCGTCTACGGCGGCTGGGCGCTGCGCTGGCTGCGCCGCGAGGACTACATCGACTAGCCCCGGCGGGTCCCAGGAGGTGGTTTCGAGGCTCAGGCGCTAGCGCGCCTTCACACCTCAACCACCGGCATCCCCCGCGGTGGTTGAGGTGCGACGAGCGCCAGCGAGGAGCCTCGAAACCACCACCCCCACGCAGCCCTCGCACCTCAGCCACCCCTCGGGGGCGACCCCCGGTCGGCCGGCCCCTGACACCTCTCGCTAAGGTCGGGTTGTTGCGCATTACTCGCAATAACGTCGAAGCGGAGGAGGTCGTGGTGGGTGTCGACACCGCCGTCGCGCCGGAGACGCGGGCGCGGGAGGCCGCGGCCGACGTCCTGGGGCTGCGGGCGATGCGGCGGCGTACGACGGCCTGGCTGGTCGGGCTGAGCCTCGGGCTGCTGGCGACGATCGTGGCCGGGGTGGGCGTCGGCGCCTACTCCGTGCCGGCGGGCACCGTCGCCCAGGTGATCACCCACCATCTCGTCGGCTGGCCGGCCGAGCAGACCTGGAGCGCGCCGGCCGACGCGATCGTCTGGCAGGTCCGGCTCCCCCGGGTGCTGCTCGGCGCGCTGGTCGGCGCCGGCCTGGCGATCTGCGGCGTCGCGCTGCAGGCGATGGTGCGCAACGTGCTCGCCGACCCCTACCTGCTCGGGGTCAACTCGGGCGCCTCCAGCGGCGCGGCGGCCGCGATCCTCTTCGGCTTCGGCGCCGGCTTCGCGGAGTACGCCCTCCAGGCGACCGCGTTCCTCGGCGCCCTCGCCGCCTCGATCCTGGTGTTCCTCGTGGCGCGGAGCGCCGGCCGGGTCACCTCGATCCGGCTGCTGCTCGCCGGCGTGGCCGTGGGCTACGCCCTGTACGCCCTGACCAGCTTCCTGATCTTCGCCTCCGGCTCCGCCGAGGGAGCACGCTCGGTGATGTTCTGGCTGCTCGGCTCGCTGGCGCTGGCCCAGTGGAACGTCCCGTTCGCCATCGTGACCGTCGTCGTGCTCCTCTCCGTCGCCCTGCTGACGCTCTGGGGGCGCCGCCTCGACGCCCTGGCGATCGGCGACGAGACCGCCCACACCCTCGGCGTCCGGCCCGATCGCCTCCGGCTCCAGCTGCTGGTCGTCGTGGCGCTGTGCGTGGGCGTGGTCGTGTCGGCCTCGGGCAGCATCGGCTTCGTCGGCCTCGTGGTCCCGCACCTCGCCCGCCGGGCCGTCGGCGGGACGCACGTGCGCGCCGTCGCCGTCGCGGCCCTGATGGGAGCGATCCTGCTGATCTGGGCCGACGTCCTCGCGCGCACGCTCTTCGCCCCGCAGGAGATCCCGATCGGGATCATCACCTCCCTCGTCGGCGCCCCCTTCCTGCTCGTGCTCATCCGCCGTCTCCACGCCGCCAACGCGTAGCGACCAGCCCCGTCCACCACCCGAAGGAGCCCCGTGCCCACCACGTCGCCGTCCCGTCCCTCTCGCCCGACCCGTCGCCTGGTCGCCGCGAGCCTGGTGCTCGCCGGCGGGCTGACCGCCTGCGGCTCCGAGGACGACGACCGGGAGCCCACCTTCGCAGCCACCGGCTCCTACCCGGTGACGATCGAGAACTGCGGCGCCGAGGTGACCTTCGACAAGGCGCCCGAGCGCGTCGTGCTCCTGAAGAGCTCGTCGGTGCCGTTCCTCCACGAGCTCGGCGTGCTCGACCGCGTGACCGCCCGGGCGGGCCAGTACCCCTCGGCGTACTACGACGAGGAGACCCTCGCCGAGCTCGACCGGATCCCCCTGCTGACCGACGAGCTGGACAGCAGCGGCCACCTGCAGATCTCCAAGGAGATCGTGATCAGCGAGGAGCCCGACCTGGTGCTGGGCGAGGTCGACAACCTCTCCCGGGCGACGCTCGACGCGGTCGGCATTCCCCTGATCGAGGAGCCGGCGCTCTGCGAGCAGGGCGTCGACGAGCCTGGCTTCGACGACGTCTACGCCCAGCTCGAGGTCTACGGGAAGGTGTTCGGCCGCGAGACCGAGGCGCGCGCGGCCATCGCCGACCTGGAGGAGGACCTCGCCGAGGTCGAGGCCGAGGTCGGCGCCGCCGACGGGCGGACGGCGGCGGTGCTCTACCCGACCGTCGGCGGCGGCACGACCTACGCCTACGGCACGAAGAGCATGGCGCACCCGCAGCTCGAGGCCGCGGGCTTCGAGAACGCCTTCGGCGACGTCGACCAGCGCGTCTTCGAGGTCACGCTCGAGGAGCTGCTCGGCCGCGACCCCGACGTGCTGATCCTGCTGCACAGCGAGGGTGACCCGGCCAAGGTGGAGGACTCGATCGCGGGTCTGCCCGGCGCCGGGCAGCTGACCGCGGTCCGCAACGGCGACGTGATGGCCCAGCTCTTCAACTTCACCGAGCCGCCCACCCCGCTCTCGGTCGAGGGGCTCGAGCGGATCGTGGAGCGGTTCGGGTCGGGCACGTGATCGGCGCCGAGCGGCTGTCGTGGTCCTACGGCCGGTCCGAGGTGCTGCGCGCGGTGTCGCTGGCCGCGCCGCACGGCCGGGTGCTGGGGTTGATCGGGCCCAACGGCAGCGGCAAGACCACGCTGCTCCGCATCCTGTACGGCGCGCTGCGCAGCCCGACCGGCTCGGTGAGCGTCGACGGTGACGAGCTGCACGCACTGCCGCCGCGCGAGGCCGCGCGGCGGCTCGCCGTGGTGGTCCAGGAGGCCGGCGGCGAGAGCTCCATGACCGTCGCCGAGACCGTGCTGCTCGGCCGGGGCCCGCACCTCTCGGCGTTCCAGCGCAGCGGGCCGGACGACCACGCCGCCGCCACGCAGGCGCTGGCCCGGGTCGGTGCCTCCCACCTCGCCGCGCGGCCCTTCAGCGGGCTCTCCGGCGGGGAGCGCCAGCGGGTGCTGATCGCGCGGGCGCTCACCCAGCAGGCCACCCACCTCCTGCTCGACGAGCCGACCAACCATCTCGACATCCGCTACCAGCACGAGGTGCTGGGCCTGGTCGCCGGCCTCGCCCACGACCTGCACCGCACGGTCGTCGTCGTGCTGCACGACCTCAACCTCGCCGCCCGCTACTGCGACGACCTCGTGCTGCTCGGCCGGGGCGGGATCGCCGCCGCCGGCCCGGCGAACGACGTGCTCGTGCCCGAGATGCTCGAGCCCGTCTACGGCATCGGCATCGAGCGCGTCGAGGCCGACGACCAGCTCCACCTGCTCTTCCACCCGTTCACCCGCGTCGAGGAGGACGCCACCGCATGAGCCAGCCCACCGATCAGCGACTCCAGGACACCATCAACGACTACTGGACCGACCGGGCGCCGTCGTACGACGCCTACCAGCAGCGCCCCGAGCGGCGCGACCTCGACCGCGAGGCCTGGGGCCGGGTCTGGGCCTCGGCCCTCCCGGCGGCGCCGGCGGAGGTCCTCGACGTCGGCACCGGCAGCGGCCACGTCGCGTGCCTGCTCGCCGGGCTCGGACACCGGGTCACCGGCATCGACCTGGCCGGCGGCATGCTCGACCTGGCGCGCACCCACGCGGCCGGGCTCGACAACCCACCGCGGATCCTCGCCGGCGACGCCGTCGCACCGGACTTCCCGGCCGGCAGCTTCGACGCCGTGGTCGGCCGCTACGTGATGTGGACGCTGCGCGACCCGGACGCGGCGGTCGCGAACTGGGTCCGCCTGCTCCGCCCCGGCGGCGTGGTGGCGATGGTCGACAGCACCTGGTTCACCGACGGCCTGGGCAGCCTGTACGGCGACCGGCCGGACGCCGCGCTGCCGCTGGCCGACGCCACGAGCATCGAGGAGACGGCCGAGGCGATGCGCCGCGGCGGCCTCCTTGACGTCACCGTCTCCCCGCTGCAGGAGGTGCTGGAGCTCGACCGCGCCCACGGCGTCGCACCGGGCCACGACGTGCAGCTCCAGTACGTCGTCACCGGCCGGCGCCCCTAGGAGTCTGCTGAACAAGACGGGCGAGCGCGAGCGGCGGCCGGTGCGTGCGGTGGCAAGGCGGCCGCGGGAAGGCGTGGCGGGTCACTTCGACCGAGGCGAACGCAGCCAACGCTCCACCGGCCGTCGCGTAGCCGCGCGGATTGTTCAGGAGGCTCCTAGAGCCAGTCCCGGAGCAGGGCCTGCCAGGCCGGGTCGAAGTCGGGGTGCCCGCCGTAGCCGTGGAGCAGGATCCGCAGCTCGCGACGCTCCGGGAGCCCGCCGGACCGGACGACCCGGAGGAGGTCGTCGACCACCTCGACCTGCGCGGCCATCCCCGGCCGGCGCTCCGGGTCGACGGCGACCGCGTCGCGGGCCCAGATGCGAGCCAGGTCCTCCATCAGGCGGGCCTCGAGGAACCCACGCAGGGCCCCGACGTCCTGGCGCAGCCGCCCGGTCATCGCCCCGCACCTCCCGGGTCGCGGACGAGCCGATGGCCGGCGACCGGCGAGCCGCCGACGACGTGCTCGTGCACGATGGCCCGGGCGGCGGCCGCGTCGACCCCGCCGTACCAGACGTCGTCGGGCTGCACGGTGGCCACCGGCGCGTGGTTGCACGGGAACTGGCAGCCGGTCTGGGTGACCAGCACGTCGTCGTCACCCAGACCCGCCGCGGCGAGCGCCCGCCCGAGCACCGCGGCGCTCTCGTCAGCGCCGCGCGCCGTGCAGCGCGGGCCGCGACACACGAAGACCTGCTGGCGATGCCTCGGCACGTCCTCCCAGGCGGACGACGCCAGACCCGCCTCGGTGCCGACGATCGGGCGGGCCCGCGCCAGCAACGGCGCGACCTCGTCGTGCTCGTGGTCGAGGAGGCCGGTCGCGACCACCACCTCGGGTGGGTCGGTCCGCTCTCGCCACCAGTGCGCGGCGACCCGGCGCAGCCAGGAGTTCCCGGGCGCGGCCCCGAAGGACACACCCACCAGCACGACTCGCCGCTCCCCCGCATCCGCGAGCCGATCCAGCTCCCGACGCAACGACGGCTCGCCGAGCTGGAGGTGCGCGACGGACGCGCCGCACCGCGTCGCGAGCACGGAGAGTCCCGGCCCCGGATCGGCGACGCCCATCCAGACCACGACCAGCGGGTCGGCGCCGGTCATGAGGCCACGCCGTTCCACCGCACGTGCAGCCGATCGTGCACCGGGTGCCGCTCGACGGCCACGTCGACGCCGTACACCCGCTCGACGAGTCCGGGGGTCAGCACGTCCCCGACCGGGCCCTGCGCGACCAGTCGGCCGTCGTCGAGCACGGCGAGGTCGTCGCAGTACGCCGCGGCCAGCTCGAGGTCGTGCAGGGCTGCCACGACGGTCAGCCCGAGTCCCCGGACCCGCCCCAGGAAGTCCAGCTGATGACGCAGGTCGAGGTGGTTGGTCGGCTCGTCGAGGAGCAGGACCTCGGGCTGTTGGGCGAGCGCCCGGGCCAGGTGCGTGCGCTGCCGCTCTCCACCTGAGAGCGTGCGCCAGGCCCGCCCGGCCAGCTCCTCGACCTGCGCCGTCCGCAGCGCGACGGTCACGGCCTCGGCGCCCTCAGGGTCCCCGACCACCAGACGCGAGCGGTACGGCGTCCGCCCCAGCTCGACCACCTGGCGCACGCTCAGGTCGAGCGCGGTGGTCGCCTCCTGCTCGACCAGCGCGAGCACCCGGCCACGCTCGCGCACGCGCATCCGGTGCACGTCGCGGTCACCCAGCCGGACGATTCCGGACTCGGGGCGCACGAGCCCGGCGACCAGCCGGAGCAGGGACGTCTTGCCGGAGCCGTTCGGACCGAGCAGCCCGGTGACCCGGCCCGACCGGCACGTGAGCGACACGTCCTCCAGGACCGGTCGCCCGCCGGCCGACCAGCCCAGCCCGTCCACCGACAGCCTCATCGGGCCTCCCTCCGGCGTCGCAGGAGCCAGGCGAAGAACGGCGTCCCGACCATCGCCGTCACCACGCCGACGGGGATCTCCTGCCCGTCGACGACCGTGCGCGCGAGGGTGTCGGCCCACACGAGCAGCACCGCGCCGACCAGCGCCGAGAGCGGCAGCAACGCCCGATGCAGCGCGCCGGTGACGGCACGCACCAGGTGGGGTACGACGAGGCCGACGAAGCCGATCGTCCCGGCGTAGGCGACCAGGCTGGCCGTGACCAGGGCCGTGCCCACCATCAGCAGCCACCGCAGCCGATCGACGTGGACGCCGAGCGACCGTGCGGACACGTCGCCGAAGGCGAACGCGTCGAGCTGGCCGGCCAGCGCCGTGAAGGCGACCGTGCCGAGGACCGCGACGACGACGAGCAGGAGCGCGGAGTCCCAGCGCAGTCCGGCGACCGACCCGAGCGTCCAGGTCAGCACGCGGCGGGCGGCGTCGCTGTCGCCGCTCATCAGGATGAGCGCGGCCACGTAGGCTCCGCACGCCTGGGCGACCAGCACACCGGCGAGCACCGTGCGCGCGGGTGAGAGCTCTCCCCGCGGGCCCGCCGCCAGCAACAGTACGACGGCGAGCGCACCGAGCGCGCCGAGCAGACCCGCGCCGGTGACCGAGGCGACGCCCAGGACGCCGACCGCCGAGGTGCCCAGGACGATCACCGTCACCGCGCCGACCGCCGCGCCGCTGGAGATGCCGAGCAGGTAGGGGTCGGCCAGGTCGTTGCGCGTCAGCGACTGGAGCACCGCGCCGCAGACCGACAGACCCGCACCGACCGCGGCCGCGCCGAGCACGCGCGGCAGCCGCAGCTGCCACACGATCTGGTCGTCGAGCGGCGACACGTCGTAGGTCCCGAGGTTGAGCCGCCGGGCGACGACCGCGACGACGTCGCTCACCGGGATCGAGACGGCACCCAGGCCGAGTGCCACGGCCACGCTCACGAGGAGCACGAGGGCCGTGACGGCGGCAGCGCCGGGCGCCACCAGGGCGCGAGAGCTCACCCCTGCGCGGACAGCTCGACCAGCTGCTCGCCGAGCGAGGTCGCCCCGTCGATGAGCGTCACGCCGGGCGTGGACTGCGAGTAGGGCACCACGGCGTAGGACTCCTCCTGAACCGCCCGCAGCCGGGAGAGGACCGGGTCGCCCTCGAGGTAGGCGATCTTGTCCTCGGCCGTGGACCAGCTGGCGTCGGCGAGCGCGATCACGTCCGGATCGGCGGCGATCACCCTCTCCCAGCTGACCTCCTTCCAGCCGCCGTCGACGTCCGCGAAGATGTTCGTGGCACCGACCGCATCGATCAGCACGTGCGGACCACCTCCGCCGACCCCGGCGAGCGCGGTCTTCTCCCCGGAGTCGTACCAGAACACGGTGGTGCCGTCGCCGGCCGCGCGCTCGCCGAGCTGGGCGAGCCTCTCCTGCTGCTCCTCGACGACGGCCTCGGCCGCGTCGGCGACGCCGAAGGCCGTGCCGATCGCCCCGAGCTCCGTCCAGACCGCCTCGAACGACGGCTCCGGACGCTCGGCGCCGTCGCCGCACCCGAAGGGCGAGAGGTAGGAGCCGATGCCGAGCTCGTCGAGTTCCTCGGGGCTGCCCGCGACCTTCGGGTCGAAGGCGCTCACATAGGAGGCGTACACGAAGTCGGGCTCGGCCGCCAGCAACTCCTCGCGGGTCGGGTACTCCGTCGCGATCACCGGCACCGACGCGTAGGCCCGCGCCCAGCGGGCCGACGGCTCGGGGTCGTCGAGGTACGCCGTACCCGCCATCCGCTCCTCGAGGCCGAGCGCCAGCATCACCTCCGTGGCGCCCTGGTTCAGGGTGACGGCGCGCTCGGGCGCGGCTTCGAGCGTGGCGGTGTGGCCACAGGAGGCCACGTCGACCGGGAAGTCCGGGTCGTCGGCCGGCTCCGCGGCCGCCTCCCGATCCGGCGCACCGGCGCAGCCGGCCAGGACGAGCGCCGCCGCTGCGGCCGCGATGGTGGACAGGACGGTAGGCAGGGGTCGACTGCGCATCTGTTTTCTCCAAACCCTCGTGGAATCAATGCGCCGTGGCCGGTCTCCTGGCTTCCGTGTCAACGCTCGACGGCCGACCTTCCCGGGCTCGCGCCCAGTGGTCCGAAGCAGCCCGAACTGCTCCGCAAGGGCCGTCTCGCTCGACGGCTACAGTGGCGAGGGCCGCGCCGGCATCAGACCGGCTTCCCGTGCACCACGGCACCCGCAACGTAGCAGTTCTGGCCACCCACCCGGCGCCTCGACGCGGTGCGAGATATCCCACCTCGGCCAGGAGCCTGGGCCCCGAACACGGCCGCGAGCGCCCACCCCGGATCGGCAGTTGCTAACGTCGCCCCTGCCAGTCGTGCCACCTCGGTGGTCAGGGAACCCGGTGCAACTCCGGGACTGACGCGCAGCGGTGAGGGTGACGGGCGGGACATGCAAGCCACTGGGACCTCCCTGTCGAGACAGGCGTCCTGGGAAGGCGTCCCGTGCCGGTCGATCCCGAGTCCGAAGACCTGCTGGCCCTCCCGGCACCAGCCGCGAGGAACCCCGCGGGCTCCGCGCACGAGCCCCTGACCGCGGAGGAACCGTGACCGCTACCCGTACCCGACCCGACCGCTGCCCCGGCGTGCTCCGCCCCTGGCCCGCCGCCGACGGAGACCTGGTGCGGCTCCGCCTGGCCGGCGGGCGGCTACCGGTGGCCGGCCTCCGGTCCCTGACCGAGGTGGCCGCGGCGTACGGCGACGGCGACGTGCACGTCACTCGCCGCGCGAACCTGCAGGTGCGTGGGATCCCCCGGGTCACCGCGGAGGTGGTCGCGGCGTTCGAGGCGACCGGGCTGCTGCCCTCGCGCAGCCACGAGCTCGCCCGCAACATCATGAGCTCGCCGCAGACCGGACTCGCCGGCGGCCGCGCCGATCTGCGCCCGGTGGTGGCCGACCTCGACCGGCTGCTGTGCGCCGAGCCGGCGCTCGCCCACCTGTCCGGCCGGTTCCTCTTCGTGCTCGACGACGGCCGCGGCGACCTGCTCGACCGCCCCACCGACCTCGGGCTGGTCGCCCTCGACGCCCGGGTGGCGCAGCTGCGGGTGGCCGGGGCCTGGGGTGAGGTCGTCCCGCTCGAGGAGGCCCCGCCGCGGCTCGTCGCGCTGGCCGCGGCGTTCGTGAGCGTCCGCACGAGCGAGTGGCACATCTCCGAGCTCGGCTCGCCCCTGGCGGGCCCGAGGCCGCCCGATCCCCGGCTGCCCGCACCCGCGCCACCACTGGCGTACGGCGCGGTGCCCGGCGGTCGGCACGTGCCGGCGGTGGGCGGTCTCCTCGACCCGGCACTCGGCGCCGGCGATCGAGACCTGGTGGTGACGCCGTGGCGCGGCGTACTCGTGCCGGAGGCGGTGGCATGAGCACCGACACGAGCGCGCTGCGCCGGCCGCCCCAGCGGTACGAGTACGTCGACGACGGGCCGGCGATCTACGTCGACTCCTTCGCGACGATCCGGCGCGAGGCGGACCTGGGCGGCCTACCGGCGGACGCCGAGAAGCTGGCCGTCCGGATGATCCACGGCAGCGGCCAGACCGACCTCGTCGCCGACCTCGTGGTCCACCCGCGGCTGGTCGCCGCCGCGCGCACCGCGCTGATGCTGGGCGCGCCGATCCTCACCGACGCCCGAATGGTCGCGATGGGGATCACGGCCGGGCGGTTGCCCGCGGGCAACGAGGTGCACTGTTTCCTGACCGACGAGCGGGTGCCGACCCTGGCCGGCGCCTGGGGCACGACCCGCACCGCCGCCGCGGTGTCGCTGTGGGAGCCGCTGCTCGACGGCGCCGTCGTCGCGATCGGCAACGCCCCGACGGCGCTCTTCCACCTGCTCGAGATGCTGCTCGACGGCGCGCCCCGCCCGGCCGCGATCGTCGGCTGCCCGGTCGGCTTCATCGGGGCCGCGGAGTCGAAGGAGGCGCTGGCGTCCTTCGCGACGGAGCACGGCGTCGACGTCCCGTTCGTGACCGTGCGCGGCCGGCGCGGCGGCTCGGCGATGGCGTCGTCCGCGGTCAACGCGCTGGCGCAGGAGGAGGAGTGACGACCCCGGGTCGCTTCCGGGGCGTGGGCGTCGGGCCCGGCGACCCCGAGCTGATCACGCTCCGGGCCGCTCGCCTGATCGGCACCGCCGACGTCGTCGCCTACCACGCCGGCGTCGGCAAGAGCTCGAACGCGCGCCGGATCGCCGCGGCGCTGATCCCCGACGGCGTGATCGAGGAGGAGCTCCGCTACCCGGTGACGACCGGCGCCACCGCGCACCCGGGCGGGTACGCCGGCGCGATGGCGGCGTTCTACGAGCAGTCGTCGGCCCGGCTGGCGGCGCACCTCGACGCCGGCCGCGACGTCGTGCTGCTGGCCGAGGGGGACCCGCTCTTCTACGGGTCGTTCATGTACATGCACGACCGGCTCGCCCCGACGTACGAGACCGAGATCGTGCCGGGCGTGCCCGCGTTCGCCGCCGCGGCGGCCACCGCCGCCGCCCCGCTGGTGCGGCAGACCGACGTGCTCACCGTGCTGCCCGGCACCCTCCCCGAGCCCGAGCTCGCCCGACGCCTGGCCGACACCGACGGCGCGATCATCATGAAGCTCGGCCGCACGTTTCCCGCCGTGCGCCGCGCCCTGGAGGCGGCGGGCCGGCTCGACCAGGCGGTGTACGTCGAACGGGCCTCGATGCCCGCCGAACGCTGGCTGCCGGTCGCCGAGGTCGACCCCGACTCGGTGCCGTACTTCTCGCTGATCATCGTCGCGGGCGACTCGCGCCACGGCACCGGTCGCCGCACAGCCGGCACCGAGCACGTCGAGGCGTCCCGCGCCGCCGAGCTGCTCGTCGTGGGGCTGGGGCCGGGCCCCGACCGGTGGCTCACCCCCGAGGCGACGACCGCGCTGGCGCAGGTCGACCACGTCGTCGGCTACGCGCCGTACGTCGACCGGGTGCCGCAGCGCGCGGGCCTGACCCGGCACGCCTCGGGCAACACGGTCGAGATCGACCGGGCCCGCTTGGCGCTCGATCTCGCGCGGGCCGGCGAGCGGGTGGCGGTGGTGTCGGGCGGGGACGCGGGCGTGTTCGGGATGGCCGCGGCCGTCTACGAGGCCGCGACCGACCCGGCGTACGCCGACGTGCCCGTGCGGGTGCTGCCGGGGGTGAGCGCGGTGCAGGCCGTGGCCGCCCGGGCCGGCGCGCCGATCGGCGGCGACTTCGCGGTGCTCAGCCTGTCGGACCGGCTCAAGCCGTGGCCGGTGATCGAGCGTCGGCTGGTCGCCGTCGCGGCGGCCGACCTGGTGCTGGCGATCTACAACCCGGCGTCGCGATCGCGCACCCATCAGGTCGCGGAGGCCCGGAAGGTGCTGCTCGAGCACCGCTCCCCCGACACCGTGGTCGTCGTCGGCCGCGATGTCGGCCGGGCCGGGGAGTCGCTGACCGTGACCACGCTCGCCGAACTGGACGCCGCGACGATCGACATGAAGTGCCTGCTGATCGTCGGGGCGTCACGGACGATCGTCAGCCCGACCGGCGCGGTGTGGACACCGCGCTCGGTCGGCTGACGTCAGGCCGGGCGGCTCACTGGCCGGCGAGCTCCGCCGCGCACGTGGCCACCGATTCGCTGGTGAGCGAGCCCAGAGCGTCCTTGTCCTCGTCGCTCGGGTCGTAGTCCTCGTCGCCGTCCGCGATCGCCTGCAGCGCCTCGTCGGAGAGGTCGGAGTCGTGGAACGCCTCGGCCATGCAGTCGGCGACGTCGTCGGTCATCGCGTCGCCGAGCTGGTCACCCAGGTTGTCCTGGATGCCCTGCGAGAGCTCGTCCACCGACGGGCGGCCGCCGCCGTCACCGTCACCGCCGCAGCCGGTGGCGAGGGCGAGGACGAGGGCGGCAGCAGCCGCCGCCGGGAGAAGGCGCTTGGTCATGGGGTCCCTTTCCGGGATTCGGGTGCCGTCCGCTCCGTCTCGCGGCGGCTGCCCCCAGTCCTTTCCAGCCCTGCCCGTCCGTAATCCCTGTCTAGACAGGGCGAATCTCACGCCGGCGCGAGCCGGCGTACAGCCAGGACTCCCCGCCGTCGCGGGCGAGCGCTCGGCCGACGAGGATCACGGCGGCCTGCCGCAGCCCGGCCGCCTCGACCTGGTCTGCGATGTCGGCGACCGTGCCGACGAGCACCTGCTCGCCGGGCTGCGAGGCCCGGTGCACGACCACGACGGGACAGTCCGCGCCGTACTCGCCCTCGAGCTCGGCCATCAGCTCCCGGGTCCGGGTGATCGCGAGATGCAGCACCAGGGTGGCCCGCGTGGCCGCGAACGCCGCCAGCGACTCGGTCTCGGGCATCGCCGTCGAGCGGGCCTGGGTGCGGGTCAGCACGACCGACTGCGAGACCAGCGGCACCGTCAGCTCGCGGCCGACCAGTGCGGCGGCCGCGGCGTACGCCGGCACCCCGGGGGTGACGTCCCAGGGCACGCCGGCGTCATCGAGGCGGCGGGTCTGCTCCGCGACGGCGGAGTAGACCGACGGGTCACCGGAGGTCAGACGCACGACATCGAGTCCGGCCCCGTGGGCGCCGACCAGCTCGGCGACGATCCCGTCGAGGTCGAGGTCCTGGGTGTCGACGAGCCGCGCGCCCTCACGGCAGTGCGCGAGCACCGCGTCGTCGAGGTAGGTGCCCGGGTAGAGCACCACGTCGGCGGAGGCCAGCCGCGCGGCAGCACGCAGGGTGATCAGGTCCGCCGCACCGGGTCCGGCGCCGACGAAGTGCACGGTCATGGCTTGCTCCAGCTCCATTGGGTGACGGTCCGGGCCGGGGTCCAGCCGGTGAACGACCCGATCGGTGCCGCGTGCTCGACCGCCAGCCGGGTCAGCTCGCCGCCGTGCTCGGCGTACGCCGCGGCGAGCAGCGCCTCGGTCTCGAGGGTGACCCCGTGCACGACCAGCCGCCCTCCGGGGCGCAGCCGGGCGCGGCACAGGTCGAGCAGGCCGGGGGCGGTGGCGCCGCCGCCGACGAACACCGCGTGCGGGGCCGGCAGGTCGGCCAGCGCCCGGGGCGCCCGCCCGCCCGCCGTCTGCAGCCGAGGAACGCCGAGCCGCGCGGCGTTGCGGGCGGCCCGCGCCAGCCGGTCGGGGTCAGCCTCGACCGCGACCGCCGCACACGTCGGGTGCGCGCGCAGCCACTCGATGCCGACGGACCCGGCGCCGGCGCCGACGTCCCACAGGAGCTGGCCGGGCTGGGGCGCGAGCCGGGCCAGGGCGCTCGCCCGCAGGTCCCGCTTGGTGAGCTGGCCGTCGTGCTCGAACGCGTCGTCGGGCAGTCCGGCGACCCACGAGCCGACGAGCGGCCCGCACAGCTCCAGGGCCACGACGTTCAGGGCCGGCACGGTGCCGCTCCAGCTCTCGGCGGTCGCCGCCACCCTCGACTCGTCGTCGGCGCCGAGGTCGCCGAGCACGGTCATCCCGGTCGCGCCGTACCCCCGGTCGACGAGCAGCGCCGCCAGCGTCGCCGGGGTGTCCGCGTCGGAGGACAGCACCAGCACCCGCCGGTCCGGCGCGAGCTCACGCAGCACCGCGTGCGGATCGCGACCGACGGTGGTGACGACCGCGCACGACTCGGCCGACCAGCCCATCCGGGCGCGCGCCAGCGCGACCGACGAGACCGTCGGCAGCACGTCGAGCCGGTCGGCGCCGAGCAGTCGGACCAGCGTCGTACCGATGCCCGAGACGAAGGGATCGCCCGACGCCAGCGCCACGACCCGCCGCCCCTCGTGCTCGGCCAGCAGCGGGCCCAGTCCGTCGGCGAGCGGACGCGGCCAGGGCCGCCGTACCTGACCCGGCAGGTCCGGGACCAGCCGCAGGTGGCGGTCGCCGCCCAGCAGCACCTCGGCGTCCCGCACCCGCGAGCGCGCCTCGTCGGTCAGTCCGCTCCAGCCGTCGGCGCCGATGCCGAGGACGGCGACACGGGGCTGGTCCGGCTCGGGCACGCGCCCGACCCTAAGGCACGGCAGCCGCCGCTCCGCGCCCGCCTGAGCGGCACCGAGACGGGCCGCCGGCTGTACGCCGAGGCCGAGGCGCTAGCCTGACCTCGGCACGAGGTGCCCCTCTGTGGGGAGAATCTGGGAAGCCGGTGAGAGTCCGGCACAGGCCCGCTGCGGTGATCCAGGCACAGACCTGGAAAGTCCGAAGACCGGCCTCGCGCCACGCATCACTCCGATGTCCGTTGGCTAGCGAGCGGGAGCCTCTCATGCCACAGCACTACCCCTTCAGTGCCGTCGTCGACTCCGACGAGCCCGGCAGCCGCACCGACATGGCGCTCGCGCTGATCCTCACCACGGTGTCACCCGAGATCGGCGGCGTCCTCGTGCGCGGCGAGAAGGGCACCGCGAAGTCGACCATCGTCCGCGCGCTCGCGGCGGTGCTGCCCCGGATCGACGTCGTCGCGGGCGACCGCTTCTCCAGCGACCCGCGCGATCCGGCGCCGCTCTCCCCCGACGGCCCCTTCGCCCACGACGCGCCCGTCGAGACCCGCCCGGTGCGCCTGGTCGAGCTGCCGGTGGGCGCGACCGAGGACCGCGTGCTCGGCTCGCTGCACCTCGAACGCGCGCTCTCCGAGGGCCGCACCGAGTACGAGCCCGGCCTGCTCGCCCGGGCGCACCGCGGCATCCTCTACGTCGACGAGGTCAACCTCCTCCACGACCACCTCGTCGACCTGCTGCTCGACGCCGCCGCGATGGGTCGCTCGACCGTGGAGCGCGACGGCGTCTCCGTCTCGCACGCGGCCCGCTTCGTGCTGGTGGGCACCATGAACCCCGAGGAGGGCGAGCTCCGACCGCAGCTCCTCGACCGGTTCGGCCTGACCGTCGAGGTGCGCGCGCCACGCGACCCCGGGGCGCGGATGGAGGTCGTGCGGCGCCGGATGGCCTACGACGCCGACCCGGACGGGTTCGCCGCGGCGTACGCCGACGCCGAGCGCGACCTCACCGAGCGCATCGGCGCCGCCCAGGCCCGGGTGGCCGACGTCGCGCTGTCCGACGCGGCGCTGCTGCAGATCGCCGAGCTGTGCGCGGCGTTCGAGGTCGACGGGATGCGCGCCGACATCGTGACCGCCCGCACCGCAGTGGCGCACGCCGCCTGGCACGGCCGCGCCGAGGTCACCACCGAGGACGTCCGGGCCGCCGCTCGCCTCGCCCTCCCGCACCGACGCCGACGCAACCCCTTCGACGCCCCCGGTCTCGACGAGGACCTGCTCGACGAGGTGCTCGGGCCGGAGCCGGACCCCGATCCCGACCCCGATCCCACGCCGGACGGCCCGACTGACCCCCGGCCGGACGGCGGGACGTCATACGAAGAGAGCAACCCCTCCCACGAGGCGCATGACGTCCCGGGGAACGGCGCTGACGAGCCTCGCCCCGATCGCACCCCGACCGCCGCTGGCGCAGCCTCCTCGGCGACCACCGTGAGCGGCGGCACGCCGTACCGCGCCCGGCTGCTCACCGCCCGTGGCACCGGCGCCGGCGAGGCCGGCCGCCGCAGCCGGGCCCGGACCGACAACGGCCGCCGGATCGGTACGTCGACCGACGGCCGCGGCCCGCTGCACCTGCCCGAGACGATCCGCGCCGCCGCACCCCACCAGGTCGCGCGGGGACGCGCCGGCGGTGCCCTGCGCCTGCTGCCGGGCGACCTGCGCCGTGCCGCCCGCGAGGGACGGGAGTCGAACCTCGTGCTGTTCTGCGTCGACGCCTCCGGCTCGATGGCCGCGCGCCGGCGGATGGAGCAGGTGAAGACCGCGATCCTCTCGCTGCTGCTCGACGCCTACCAGCGCCGCGACAAGGTCGGGCTGGTGACGTTCCGCGACGGCGCGGCCGAGCTGGCGCTGCCGCCCACCCACTCGGTCGACATCGCCGCCACCCGCCTCGACGCGCTGCCGGCCGGCGGCCGCACCCCGCTCGCCGAGGGCCTCCTGGAAGCGGCCCGGGTGATCGAGGTCGAGCGGATCCGCGACCCGCGGCGCCGTCCGCTGCTGGTCGTGGTGACCGACGGCCGCGCGACCTCCGGACGAGACGCCGTGCCGCGCTCCCGCCGGGCCGCCGAGACCGTCGCCGCCACCGGGGCCAGCGCCGTCGTGGTCGACTGCGAAAGTGGCCCGCTCCGCCTGGGGCTCGCCGCCGTGCTGGCCGAACACCTGCGGGCCGAGCACCTGCCGGTCGCCGAGGTGAGCGCCGACGCCCTCACCGGCGCGGTGCGCGACGGGCGGGCCGCCTGATGGCCCCGCAGGGCCGGCCGTCGGTCGTCCCCGACGACGGGCTGACCACCCGCCAGCGCCGCAACCGCCCGCTGCTCGCGGTGCACACCGGCGACGGCAAGGGCAAGTCGACCGCCGCCTTCGGACTCGCACTCCGCGGCTGGAACCAGGGCTGGCGGATCGGGGTGTTCCAGTTCGTGAAGTCCGCCAAGTGGCGCATCGGCGAGCAGACCGTGCTCGAACGTCTCGGCGAGCTGCACCAGCAGACCGGCGAGGGCGGCCCGGTCGAGTGGCACAAGATGGGCTCGGGTTGGTCGTGGTCGCGCCGTGGCGGGACCGAGGAGGACCACGCCGCCGACGCCGCCGAGGGCTGGGCCGAGGTCAAGCGCCGGCTCGCCGCGGAGGCGCACGACCTGTACGTCCTCGACGAGTTCACCTACCCCATGCAGTGGGGCTGGGTCGACGTCGACGACGTCGTCGAGACGCTCGCCACCCGCCCCGGCCGCCAGCACGTCGTCGTCACCGGGCGCCGCGCCGACCCTCGGCTGATCGAGGCCGCAGACCTGGTCACCGAGATGACCAAGCTCAAGCACCCGATGGACGCCGGCCAGAAGGGCCAGCGAGGCATCGAGTGGTGAGCCTCCCGCGGGTCGTCGTCGCCGCGCCGGCCACCGGGCAGGGCAAGACGACCGTCTCGATCGGGCTGATGGCCGCCCTGTCCCGCGCCGGCCACGTCGTGTCCGGCCACAAGGTCGGTCCCGACTACATCGACCCGGGCTACCACGCCCTGGCCTGCGGGCGACCCGGCCGCAACCTCGACCCACACCTCGTCGGCGAGGAGCGGATCGTGCCGCTGCTGCTGCACGGTGCCCGCGGTGCCCACGTCGCGGTCATCGAGGGCGTGATGGGCCTCTTCGACGGCCGCGTCGGCGGAACCGGATTCGCCTCGACCGCACACGTCGCGACGCTGACCCGCTCGCCCGTCGTCCTGGTCGTCGACATCTCGCGCTCGTCGCGATCGGTCGGCGCGGTCGTGCACGGCATGGCGACCTGGGACCCCCGGGTGCGGGTGGCCGGCGTCATCCTCAACCGGGCTGGCTCGCCCCGGCACGCACGCGAGGTCGCGGACGCCGTCGACCTGCCCGTGCTCGGCACCATCGGGCGTGACCCCGAGCTCGGCGTGCCGTCGCGGCATCTCGGGCTGGTCCCCGCGGCCGAGCGGGACGAGGCCGGCCACGCGATCGACCGGATCGCCGACCGGATCGCGGAGCTGGTCGACCTCGACGCCGTCCTCGACCTCGCGCGATCCGCTCCCGAGCTCGATGCGGAGCCGTGGGATCCGGCGGTGGCGCTGCGGGACTCCGGGTTTTCGAGGCTCGCGAGCTCGCACCTCAGTACCAGCGCTGGCGCGTCTCGCGCCTCAGCCGCGGGAGGACGCCCGGCGTGGGGTGGTTTCGAGACAGGCGCCAGCGCGCCTTCCTCAACCACCGCTGGCGGCGCTGGCGCGTCTCGCGCCTCAACTGCGGGAGGACGCCCGGCGTGGGGTGGTTTCGAGACAGGCGCCAGCGCGCCTTCCTCAACCACCGTTGGCGGCGCTGGCGCGTCTCGCGCCTCAACCGCGGGAGGACGCCCGGCGTGGGGTGGTTTCGAGACAGGCGCCAGCGCGCCTTCCTCAACCACCGTTGGCGGCGCTGGCGCGTCTCGCGCCTCAACCGCGGGAGGAGCCCCGGCGCGGGGTGGTTTCGAGACAGGCGCCAGCGCGCCTTCCTCAACCACCGTTGGCGGCGCTGGCGCGTCTCGCGCCTCAACCGCGGGAGGACCCCCGGCGCGGGGTGGTTTCGAGACAGGCGCCAGCGCGCCTTCCTCAACCACCGTTGGTACCTCGACCGCCGGCGGGCCCGTGGTGGCGGTGGCGAGTGGGCGGGCGTTCACGTTCCGGTACGCCGAGACGGAGGAGCTGCTCCGGGCGGCCGGGTGCGCGGTGGTGAGCTTCGACCCGCTGGTCGATCCGCGCTTGCCCGACGGCACCGCGGGCATCTACCTCGGGGGCGGGTTCCCCGAGGTGCACGCCCGCGAGCTCGCCGACAACGTGGTGCTCCGGCGCGAGCTCGCGGCGGCGCTCGCGGACGGCGTCCCGACCGTGGCCGAGTGCGCGGGGTTGCTCTATCTCTGCCGGTCACTGGACTCCTCTCCGATGGTCGGCGCGATCCCGGCCGAGGCGGTGATGACCGAACGCCTGACGTTGCGGTATCCCACGATGACGGCGACCACCGACAGCCTGCTCACCCGGGCCGGCGAGACCCTGACCGGGCACGAGTTCCACCGCACCCAGGTGCTCCCCATGACCGCCGGCCGGGCAGCCTGGACTGTCGACGGGGTCGACGTCGGCTTCGCGTCCGACAGCCTGCACGCGTCGTACCTGCACACCCACTGGGCCGGCCACCCACAGCTGGCCGGGCGGTTCGCGGCGGCGGTCCATGCCCGGGCGGCCACGCGTGCCTGACCCACTGCGCCATCACGGCGACCTCGAGGCCCGCGGCGGACTGCTCGACTTCGCCGTCAACGTCTACGACGGGCCGCGCCCGGCTTGGCTCGACCTGGCCCTGCACGCCAGCCTCGACGACGCCGCGCGCTACCCGTCCGCGACCGAGGCCGAGCGCGCCGTCGCCGCCCGCCACGGCCGGGACCCGGCCGAGGCACTGGCGACCGCCGGCGCCGCCGAGGCGTTCTCGCTGGTGGCGCGGCTGCGGCCGTGGCGGCGTCCGGCAGTGGTGCACCCGCAGTTCACCGAGCCCCACGCCGCGCTCCGCCAGGCCGGTCACGTCGTCACCGAGCTCGTGCTGGCCGAGCCGTTCCGACTCGACCCGGCCGTGGTTCCCGACGACGCGGACCTGGTCATGATCGGCAACCCGACGAACCCGACCGGCGTGCTGCACCCGCGCACGACGATCCGCGAGCTGCTGCGCGAGGACCGGCTCGTCGTGGTCGACGAGGCCTTCATGGACGCCGTGCCCGGCGAGCCCGAGACGCTCGCGGGCGAGCGGCTCCCCGGACTGCTGGTGATCCGCAGCCTGACCAAGCACTGGGGCATCCCGGGCGTCCGCGCCGGCTACGTCGTCGCCGAGCCCGACGTGGTGCGCGACCTGCGCGACGGGCAGGTGCCGTGGTCGGTGTCCAGCGCCGCCGCGGCCGCGATGGTCGCGTGCTCGACCGCCGAGGCGCTGACCGAGGCCGAGCGGCGGGCCCTGGAGATCGACGCATGGCGTCGCGACCTGGAGGAATCCCTGTCAACCATGGGTGTTCGGCACGTCCCATCGCGCGCGAGCTTCGTGCTCGCCGAGGTGGGAGCGGGCGGCCACGCAGCGCTGCGCGACGCCGGCATCGCCGTACGGCGCGCCGACACGTTCCCCGGACTCGGACCGGCCTGGGTACGCATCGCGGTCCGCCCGCCGGCGCGAAGCAGATCACTCCTCGATGCCCTGTCCGCACTGCGCTCCGATGCCCTAGGCTGACGCTCGCGGGCACGAGGAAGCCGGTGGGAATCCGGCACAGTCGCGCTACTGTGACAGCCCTCCGCCGCGCCGAGAGGCGAGGTGGGAGCTGGAGTCAGACCCGAGTGTCCGTCCAATCCCCAACGACCAGGGACGCACGTATCCCTGAGGAGGACACATGTCGCAGACGTCTGCTGCCCCCGTTGCACCCACCGCCGAGGTTCCCTCGATCCCGCTCCGCGAGATCGCCCCCTGGGCGCTCTTCTTCGGCCTGCTCGGGCTGCTCATCCTGTTCTTCATCAGCGCCGACCAGGGCGCGATCTCGATCCCGTCGGGCAACGCGATCCACGAATGGGTCCACGACGGCCGGCACCTGCTCGGCTACCCCTGCCACTGAGAGGGCCGGGACGATGACCGCACGAGCATTCCTGGTTCGGGGGCTGCTGATCGGCCTCCTCTCCGGCTTCGCGACGTTCCTCGTCGCCCACCAGGTCGGCGAGCCGCACGTCGAGACCGCGATCGCGCTGGAGGAGGCGGCCTCCGCCGACGATCCCACCGCGACGGAGACCGCACACTCCCACGATGACGAGGGCACCACCGTGTCCCGCCAGCACCAGCGGACCTGGGGCCTGCTGACCGGCAGCCTCGCGGTGGGCGTGGCCGTCGGCGGCCTCGTCGCCCTGGTCGCCGCCTCGGTCGTCGGCCGCATCGGCCGGCTCTCCCCGGGCCAGTCGACCGCGTTGGTGAGCCTGATCGGCTTCGTCTCGGTGGCGCTGGTGCCGTTCCTGAAGTACCCCGCCACCCCGCCCGCCGTCGGGTCCGGTGACACGATCGGCGACCGCACGAGCTACTACTTCGGCTTCGTGTTGATCTCGGTCGCGTTCGCGGCGTTCTCGTCGCTGCTCGCCATCCGGCTGCTCGACGAGATCGGCACGTACGGCGCCGTCCTCGCCAGCGCCGGTGTGTACGTCGTGGCCGTCGTCGTCGCGGGCCGGATGATGCCGACCGTCAACGAGATCGGCGACTTCCCCGCCGACGTGCTCTGGTACTTCCGGCGCGCCTCGCTGCTGACCCTGGCCACGCTGTGGGCGGTGATCGGCATCGGACTCACCGGCCTGATCGGTCGGCTCCATCGCCACGAGCGTGGCCTCGCCGACCGACGCGAGCTGGCAGCCAGCCTGTGATCGCGCCGCCGTCGTCCTCGGTCGCCGCCGCGGCGGCCGAGCGCCTGGCCGCCCTGGCTACCCCTCCCGGGGCGCTGGGGCGGCTCGGCGACCTCGCGGTCTGGCTCGCCGCGACCCAGGGCACGGTGCCGCCACCCGCCCTCGACAACGTCCGGCTGGTGATCTTCGCCGGCGACCACGGCGTCGCGAGGCACGGCGTGTCGGCGTATCCGCCCGAGATCACGGCCGCCATGGTGCGCACCTTCGTCTCCGGCCGCGCGGGCGTCTCGGCGCTCGCGGCGGCGCACGACGTCTCCGTGCGGGTCCTCGACCTGGGCGTCGACGACGACCTCGACGGCGTGCCCGACGACGTCCGCCGACACAAGGTGCGCCGCGGATCGGGCGCCATCCACCTCGAGGACGCCCTGACGCCCGACGAGACCGACCGGGCCCTCGCGGTCGGAGCCGCCGTGGCCCGCGAGGAGATCGCCGGCGGCGCCCAGCTGCTGCTCAGCGGCGACATGGGCATCGGCAACACCACGCCCGCCGCGGCCCTGGTCGCCGCCGGGCTCGGCCTGCCGGCACCGGAGGTGACCGGCCGGGGCACCGGCGTGGCCGACGACGCGCTCGCGCACAAGCAGGCCGTGGTCCAGCGGGCGCTCGACCGGGCCGGCGGACGCCTCGGCGACCCGGTCGACTGCCTCACCGCGTTGGCCAGCGCCGACCTCGCCGCCAGCACGGGCTACCTGCTCGAGGCGGCCCGGCAGGGCGTCCCGGTGCTGCTGGACGGCCTGATGGCCGTGGCCTGCGGCCTCACCGCGGACCGGATCGAGCCGGGGGCGGCCGCGTGGTTCGCGGCCGGCCACCGCTCGACCGAGCCCGCCCAGTCGCTGGCGCTGGCCAAGCTAGGGCTCGAACCGGTGCTGGACCTCGGCATGCGGCTCGGCGAGGGCAGCGGCGCGGTGGCCGCCGTGCCGGTGCTGCGCAGTGCGGTCGCCCTCCTGCGCGACGTCGCGCTGCTCTCCGAGCTGCTGCCGCCCGACGCCCATGCGTGACGACCATGCGTGACGACCATGCGTGACGCCTGGCGCCTGGCGACCGGCACCCTGACGGCGCTGCCGGTCCGTCCACCGACGCGCGTCGATCGCCGCACCGCGCGCACCGCGATGCTGCTGGCGCCGCTGGCCGTGCTCCCCCTCGGCGTGCTCGTGGCGATGCTGTTGTGGCTCGGCGGCCTCACCTCCCTTCCTCCGCTGGCGGTCGCCTTCGTCGCCGTCGGCGCGCTGGCCGTCGGCTCGCGGGCCCTGCACTGGGACGGCCTGTCCGACGTGGCCGACGGGCTGACGGCGTCGTACGACCGCGAGCGCTCGCTCGCCGTCATGAAGACCGGGACCAGCGGCCCGGCCGGCGTCACCGCGACCGTCGTGGTGGCCGGCACGCAGGCGGCCGCGCTGACGGCCTACAGCCACTCGATCGCGCTCGCCGCGCTCGCGGGCGCGCTCGTCTGCCTGTCGCGCTGTGCGCTCTGGGTCGTCTGCTGCACGCGGGTACCGGCGGCGCGCGCCGACGGCCTGGGCGTCACCTACACCCGCACTGTGCCACTGCCCGTCGCGGTGCTCGGCGGCGTGCTGCTGTCGGTCACCGGCGGCCTGGCCGTGCTCGTGCTCGTACGCCGGGCGACCACTCGCTTCGGGGGCGTCACCGGCGACGTCTTCGGTGCCGCGATCGAACTCGCCCTCGCCACCATGCTGCTCACCTGGGCATGGCTGTGAGGTCAGAGGCGCAGCACCTTCCCCGCCACCACCAGGTGCACCTCGTCGCAGACCGCCCCGAACCCCTGGTTGACCGACCCGAGCAGGTCACGGAAGACCCGGCCCGACCGGTGCTCCGGCACCACCCCCCATCCGACCTCGTTGCTGACCAGGACCACGGTGCCACCGGCCGCCGACAGTGCCTCCAGGGCCCGATCGACCTGCTCGTCGACGTAGGCCGACAGGTCGGGCATCGAGGCGTCCCACAGGCCGGCGTCGTCGACGAGCCGGGTCAGCCAGGTGCCGAGGCAGTCGACGAGGACGGCGTCCGAGGTGGTCAGCGCGGTCGCCAGGTCGCCGGTCTCGAGCGTCGACCAGTGCGTCGGGCGGCGCGCGCGATGGGCCGCGATCCGCTCCTGCCAGTCGGCGTCGTCGCGCACCGGCCCGGGCGCGACGTACCGCACCGCCGTGGCCGAGGCGAGCAGGCCCTCTGCGTGCCGCGACTTGCCGGATCGGACGCCGCCGGTGACCAGGACCCTCATCGATGACTCCACTCTCGGGACGGCTGCTCGGACTCACGGCGGGCTTCGCCGCCGACCGCGTGCTCGGCGACCCGGCACGCTGGCACGCGGTGGCCGGGTTCGGGCGCGCGGCGGCGGCCCTGGAGCGACTGACCTACGCCGACCGCCGCGGCGCCGGCGCGGTGCACGTGGCCATCCTCGTCGGCGCGACGACCGCGGTGGGCGTACACCGCGCCGGTCCGGTCGCGACGGCCATCGCGACCTGGGTGGTCCTCGGCGGCCGCTCCCTCGACCGCGAGGCCGCGGCCGTGCAGGCCCATCTCGCCGCGGGAGACCTGCCCGCAGCGCGGCAGCGACTCACCCACCTGGTCGGCCGCGACACGAGCGAGCTCGACGAGGCCGGTGTGGCGCGCGCCGTCATCGAGTCGCTCGCCGAGAACACCTCCGACGCCGTGGTCGCGCCCCTGGTCTGGGGCGCCGTCGCGGGCGTGCCCGGGCTGCTGGCCCACCGGGCCACCAACACCCTCGACGCGATGATCGGCCACCGCAACGAGCGCTACGAGCGCTACGGCTGGGCGGCGGCCCGGCTCGACGACCTGCTCAACCTGCCGGGCGCGCGGCTCACCGCCGCGCTGACGGTCGTGCTCGGCGACGACCGGCGCGCCGCCTGGCGGACGTGGCGACGCGACGCCGGCGGCCACCCCAGCCCGAACGCCGGGCCGGTCGAGGCGGCGTTCGCCGGAGCGCTCGGCCTGCGGCTCGGGGGCGTCAACGCGTACGGCGGCCGGACCGAGGACCGGCAGGTGCTCGGCGACGGACGCGCTCCCGACCGTCACGACATCACCCGGGCCCGCCGGTTGGCGCGGCGGGTCGGGGTCGGGGCGTTGGCCGCGATCGCACCCATCGCACTGCGTCGTCGACGCCGCTGACGGTCGTCACGCCGTCCGGCGCCGGCGGCCGCCGCACCACCACCACCGGGATCCGGAGGCCGGCCGCGGCCTGCATCTTCGGCCAGGTGTGGTCGCCGCCGGAGTCCTTGGTCACCAGCACGTCGGCGTCGTGCCCCTGCATCAGCGCCGTCTCGTCCTCGAGCGCGTACGGGCCCCGATCGCGCAGCACCTCCCACGTGTCCGGCAGGGCGACCTCCGGCTCGTCGACCACCCGCACCAGCACCGACGCGCCCGCCAGCGGTCCCGTGAAGCGACCGAGCGCCTGTCGCCCGACTGTCAGGAACGGCCGCTCCCCCAGCTCAGCGGCCGCAGCCGCCGCCGCGTCGTGGTCGTCGACCCACACCCATGCCGGCGCCGACCGGTCGGCCCAGCCGGGCCGCTGCAGCCGCAGCAGAGGTACGTCGTCGCAGGCCGCCGCGGCGTGGGCCGAGATCTGCGCGGCGAAGGGGTGGGTGGCGTCGACGACCGCGTCGAAGTCCCGCGCGTACGCCGCGAGCCCGGCCACGCCGCCGAACCCGCCGACACGCACGGCTCCGACCGGCAGTCGCGGCTCGGCGACCCGGCCGGCCAGCGAGGTCGTCACGTCGACGCCGTCGTCGACCAGTGCGGCGGCGAGCGACCGCGCCTCCGCCGTACCGCCGAGCACCAGCACCTTCATCGCCGGTCCCCCGGCGGCAGCACCGGCAGGCCGGCGGGCAGGCCGGACCTGGCCAGGTCGAGCAGCGCGTCGACGTCGAGGTGGTGCTCGACGAGGTCGCCGAGCAGGTCGAGGCGGCGCTCCCGCGCGGCCAGGAAGCTGACCCCCGACGGCGTCCACACGTGCCCGGTGAGCCGGGCGACCTCGCCGAGGAAGGCCGCACGGAAGTCGTCGTGCTCCAGGCAGCCGTGCCACATCGTGCCGAAGACGTGGCCGTCGCGGACGCCGCCCAGGAACTCCTCGCCCGATCCCGCCGTCACCCGCCCGTGGTGGATCTCGTAGCCCCCGACCTGGGTCCCGAGCGCGCTGCCCCGCGGGAGCCGCAGCGCCTTCTCCGCGGCGAACGTCGTCGAGACGTCGAGCAGCCCGAGGCCGTCGGTCGCCGCGCCGGGAGGGCCCTCGACACCGTCGGGGTCGGAGATCGTCCGGCCGAGCATCTGGAAGCCGCCGCAGATACCGAGGACCGGCCGGCCCGCGGCGGTGTGCGCGGCCACGGCCCGATCGATGCCACGACCACGCAGCCAGGCGAGGTCGGCCAGCGTCGCCCGCGAGCCGGGCAGTACGACGAGGTCGGCGTCGGCGACCGAGCGGCCGTCGGAGGCGTAGACGACGTCGACTCCGGGCTCGAGCCCGAGCGCGTCGATGTCGGTGAAGTTGCTGATCCGCGGCGACCGCACCACGACGACACGCAACGGCGCGGGACCGTCGAGGACGCGCCGGTCGCCGACGTCGAGGGTGTCCTCGCTGTCGAGCCACACGTCGCTGTTGAACGGGAGTACGCCGTACACCCGCCGCCCGGTCAGCGACTCCAGCTCGCGCAGGCCGGGTGCGAGCAGGGTCTCGTCGCCCCGGAACCGGTTGACGACGAAGCCCGCCACCAGCCGCTGGTCCTCCGGTGCGAGCAGCGCGACGCTGCCGAAGAGCGACGCGAAGACCCCGCCGCGGTCGATGTCGCCGACCAGCACCGTGGCGAGCCCGCCGTGCTGGGCCAGGCCGAGGTTCACGTAGTCGCTCGACCGCAGGTTGATCTCCGTCGGGCTCCCCGCACCCTCCGCGACGACGATCTCGAAGCGCGACGAGAGGTCGTCGAAGGCGTCGTACGCCGCACGCGCCAGATGCGCCCGCCCGGCGACGAAGTCGTGCGCGGACACCTCGCCCGCCGGCCGCCCGAGCACCACCACGTGGCTGCGACGGTCGCTGCCGGGCTTGAGCAGCACCGGGTTCATCGCGACCTCGGGCTCGACGCCGGCCGCGAGCGCCTGCACCCACTGGGCACGGCCGATCTCGCCGGTGCTGCCGCCGGGGCCGACGACGACCATCGAGTTGTTGGACATGTTCTGCGCCTTGAACGGCGCGACCTTGACGCCGCGCCTGACCAACGCCCGGCACAGCCCCGAGGTGACGATGCTCTTGCCGGCGTCGGAGGTGGTGCCGGCGACGAGGAGCCCGGTCATGGGAGCTCGACCGGTCGGAGGCGGGCGGGGTCAGGGCGCGCGGGAATACCCGGTGAACCGAGGGCTGTCCCTGAGCACTGTGACACGTGAGGCGAACGGTGCGCCGTGTCGACGACGGCCTTCATGCGAGCTTCCAGTCAGCCAGGACGCGGCAGTCGTGGTTGGCGTAGCGGTGCAGCGCGATCCGGTCGGCCCGACAGCGCGCGGGGAGCTCGGCGCCGAGTGCGGCGCGCACGGACTCCGGGTCGATGCCTGCGGCGCGCTGGTCGAGCGTCAGGTGCGGGATCGGCTCCGGGAAGGCGCCGCCGTACGGCGGGCACTGCGGGAACGCCGCGACGAGCCGCCGGGTCAGCTCGCGGAAGGACGTGTCGGGGTCGGGCAACAGGTGGATGATCCCGTCGGGGAACTCGCCCAGCCGCTCCAGGCGGAAGTCGAACGCCGGCACACCGGCCGCGATCGCCGCGACCAGGTCGAGGTCGGCGGCGGACGGCGCGGGCAGGAACGGGCCGAGCACCGTGATGTGCGCGTGCACGAACGCCGGGTCGGCCGAGAGGAACGACGCGTCGTAGTGCTCGGTGCGCTCGCGCACGAAGCGCTCCAGCTCCGGCACCGGTACGACGAGCACGGTGTGCGCGGGCGGGCGGACCATCAGGCGTCCCGCCTCAGCAGGAAGATGTCCATCACCCAGCCGGCCGCCGTCCGCAGCCGCTCACGAGCGGCATCGATCTCGGGCAGCACGTCGCCGACGCGGCCGACGACCAGCTCCTCGACCGGGGTGCCGAGGTTGCCGCCCCACCAGATCGACCAGTCGTCCAGCCCGGGCAGCTCGATGACCCGGTTGAGCATGACGACGACGTTGTCCTGCCCCTGCTCGACCGCCTCCTGAAGCCGTCGGCCGCTGGTCACGTGCAGTGCGTGGCCGACCTCGTGCAGCACGATGCGGTGCCGCGCGGCCAGCAGCTGGATGCTGGAGATGCCCGGGATCACGTCGAGGACCAGGTCGAGGCGGCCCCGCTCCTGCAGCGACTGGAGGATCCGGATCGTCGAGTCGTAGAACGCCGGGTCGCCCCACACCAGGAAGCCGGCCTCCCCCGCTCGCGACTCCAGCGCCTGCGCGAACGCCTCCTGCCGCGCCTCGTGCCACTGCGCGACGGCCGCGTCGTACTGCTCCTGGGTGGCGGTCCGGTCGGGCCGCCGCTCCCGCTCGGGGTCATCGACGCGCACGACGACCGGCTCGCGGCCCAGGTGCCGGTCGAGCAGCCGCTCGCGGGCGTGAACCAGCGGGTCGGGCATGCCGCCCCGACCGGACTTGTCGGTCACCACGAAGTAGTCGACCTCGCGCAGCGCGCGCACCGCCTCCAGCGTGACCAGGTCGGGGTCGCCCGGGCCGACGCCGATCACGCGGACCCGCTTCACGGCGTCCGTCCGGCCGTGCGCCCGGCGGTGAGCAGGCAACCGTTCTGGACGACGAAGAGGTTGCTCACGCACCGCTGCCCGGTCGTCGCACCGCGCGGCGGTGAGCAGGCAACCGATCTGGACGACGAGAAGGTTGCTGGCTCACCGCCGCTCCGCACCGACGCGCTCACCCGCGGTCCTCCAGATCGCCCTCGAGCTCGAGGTACACCTGCTGCATGGCAGCAAGGGTGTCCGGGTCGGGCGACTCCCACAAGCCACGGTCGGCCGCCTCGTGCAACCGCTCCACGATCCCGCGCAGCGCCCACGGGTTGGAGCGGCCCATGAACTCGCGATTGGTCTCGTCGAGCACGTACTCCCGGGCCAGCGACTCGTACATCCAGTCGTGGACCACCCCGGCCGTCGCGTCGAAGCCGAAGAGGTAGTCGACGGTCGCCGCGAGCTCGAACGCGCCCTTGTAGCCGTGCCGCTGCATCGCCGAGATCCAGCGCGGGTTGACCACCCGCGCCCGGAAGACCCGGTTGGTCTCCTCCTGGAGCGTGCGAGTCCGGACCGCATCGGGCGAGGTCGAGTCGCCGACGTACGCCTTCGGATCCGCGCCCGTGAGCGCGCGCACCGTCGCGACCATGCCGCCGTGGTACTGGAAGTAGTCGTCGCTGTCGGCGATGTCGTGCTCACGGGTGTCGACGTTCTTGGCGGCCACCTTGATCCGGCGGTACGCCGTGCGCATGTCGTCGGCGGCCGGTGCGCCGTCGAGGTCGCGCCCGTAGGCGAAGCCGCCCCACGCCGTGTAGACCTCGGCGAGGTCCTCGTCGGAGCGCCACGACCCGGACTCGATGACCTGCAGGATGCCCGCGCCGTACGACCCCGGCTTGCTGCCGAAGATGCGGGTCGTGGCCCGCCGCTCGTCGCCGTGGGCGGCGAGGTCGGCGCGGGCGTGGGCGCGCACGAAGTTGCGGTCGTCGGGCTCGTCGAGCCCGGCCACCAGCCGCACGGCGTCGTCGAGCATCGCAACCACGTGCGGGAAGGCGTCGCGGAAGAAGCCCGAGATCCGCACGGTCACGTCGATGCGCGGCCGGCCGAGCTCGTCGAGGGGCACGACGCGCAGGTCGCTGACCCGCCGCGACATCTCATCCCACTCCGGGCGTACGCCGAGCAGCGCGAGCACCTCCGCCACATCGTCGCCCGAGGTGCGCATCGCGGATGTGCCCCACACCGAGAGGCCCACCGACGACGGGTAGTCGCCGGTCTCGTCCACGTAGCGCTGGAGCAGCGAGTCGGCCATCGCCTGCCCGGTCTGCCAGGCCAGTCGCGACGGCACCGCCCGCGGGTCGACCGTGTAGAAGTTGCGGCCGGTCGGCAGCACGTTGACCAGGCCGCGCAGCGGCGAGCCCGACGGTCCGGCGGGCACGAAGCCGCCGTCGAGCGCGTGCAGCACGGCGTCCAGCTCGTCGGTCGTACGCCGCAGCCGGGGCACGACCTGGTCGGCCGCGAAGCGCAGCACCCGCTGCACTTCGGGGTCGTCGTGCAGCCCGGTCGCGGCGGCCGGTGACCAGTCGGCCTCCTCCATCCGCTGCACCAGCTCGCGCGCCTGCTGCTCGATGGCGTCGACCGCGGTCACCGACTCGCCCTCCTTGAGGCCGAGCGCCATCCGCAGCCCGGGTACGGCGTTGGCCTCACCGCCCCAGACCTGCGCGGCCCGCAGGATCGCGAGCACGAGGTTGACGCGAGCCTCGCCGGACGGCGCCTGCCCGAGGATGTGCAGCCCGTCGCGGATCTGGGCGTCCTTGATCTCGCACAGCCAGCCGTCGACGTGGAGCAGGAAGTCGTCGAAGTCGTCGTCCTCGGGACGTTCGTCGAGCCCGAGGTCGCGGTGCATCTCGGCGGCGTGCATGAGCTGCCAGATCTCGCCGCGCACCGCCGGCAGCTTGGCCGGATCCATCGCGGCGATGTTGGCGTGCTCGTCGAGCAGCTGCTCCAGGCGCGCGATGTCGCCGTACGTCTCCGCCCGAGCCATCGGCGGCACCAGGTGGTCGACGATCGTCGCGTGGGCTCGGCGCTTGGCCTGTGCGCCCTCGCCCGGATCGTTGACGAGGAACGGGTAGACGAGCGGCAGGTTGCCGATCGCCGCGTCGGTCGCGCAGGAGGCCGACAGGGCGGCGTTCTTGCCCGGCAGCCACTCCATGGAGCCGTGCTTGCCGAGGTGCACGACGGCGTGCGCGCGGAAGCCGTGCTCGACCCACTTGTACGCCGCGAGGTAGTGGTGCGAGGGTGCCAGATCCGGGTCGTGGTAGATCGCGACCGGGTTCTCGCCGAACCCGCGCGGCGGCTGGATCAGCAGCACCACGTTGCCCGCCTGGATGGTGGCGAGCACGATCTCCCCGGCATCGTTGACGAAGAGCCGCCCGGGCGACTCGCCCCACGCCTCGACCATCGCGTCCATCAACGGCGCCGGCACGTCGGCGGTCCACGCGTCGTACTCCGCCCGGGTGATGCGCACGTGCGCGTCGGTGAGCTGGGCGCTGGTCAGCCACTCCTCGTCCTGGCCGCCCGCGGCGATCAGCGAGTGGATGAGCGCGTCGCCGGCCTCGGTGTCATCGGCGAGGTCGAGCCCCGGCACGTCACCGACGTCGTACCCGGCGGACCGCATCCGGCGCAGCAGTCGCACCGCGCTCACCGGCGTGTCGAGGCCGACGGCGTTGCCGACCCGCGAGTGCTTCGTCGGGTACGCCGAGAGCATCAGCGCGATCCGCTTCTCGGCGTTCGGGATATGCCGCAGCCGCGCGTGGTTGACCGCGATCCCCGCCACGCGGGCGCACCTCTCGGGGTCGGCCACGTAGCGGGGCAGTCCGTCGGCGTCGACCTCCTTGAAGGAGAACGGCGCAGTGATGATCCGCCCGTCGAACTCCGGGATCGCGATCTGGGTCGCCGAGTCGAGCGGGGTGACGCCGTCGTCGGAGGCCTCCCACTCCTCCCGACTGGTCGTCAGGCAGAGCCCTTGCAGTACGGGGATGTCGAGGCGCCGCAGTCGCTCGACGTCCCACGCCTCGTCGTCTCCCCCGGCGCTCGCCCCGGCCGGCCTGCTGCCGCCGGCCGCGAGCACGGTCACGACGAGCGCGTCGAACGTGCCGAGCGCGTCGTACAGCTCGTCGGGCGCCGACCGCAGGCTGCCCGCGAAGACGGGTACGCCGACGGCCTCGCCGGTCGCGTCGATCGCGTCGGCCAAGGCGTGCGCGAAGGCGTCGTTGCCGCTGATCTCGTGGGCGCGGTAGTAGAGCACGCCGACGCGCGGTAGGGCTGCGGTGGTTTCGAGGCTTGGGCCTAGCGGCCCTCGCACCTCAACCACCGTCTCGATGGTTGAGGAAGGCGCGCTAGCGCCTGTCTCGAAACCACCCTCCCGACGAGCAAAGCCCCAGCCCGGCACCACCGCCGGCGGCTCGAAGCCCTCACCGGTGAGCAGCACCGTGTCGGAGAGGAAGGCGTGCAGCTGGGCGAGGTTCGCCGGCCCGCCCTCGGCGAGGTAGCGGTGGGCCTCTGCCGCGACTCCGATCGGCACCGTCGAGAGCTCCATCAGCTCCGCGCTCGGCTGCGCCTCGCCCCCGAGCACGACCACCGGCCGGTCACCGGCGAAGAGCTCGGCTCGCCACGGCTCGAGGTCGTGCGGCGACCCCAGCAGGCGGACGACGACCAGGGCGACGCCGCCCAGGTCGGGGAGCTCCCGTGCCGGGTTCGCCCAGAGCCAGTCGGCACCCGAGGCCCGGGCCGAGAGCAGGTCGGTGTCGGAGGTGGACAACAGCGCCAGTCGCATCTGGTTTCTCCTGGGGTTCTCGCCCCTGTTCGACGGAGGTCCCGTGGCCAGTGTCTGGCTTCGGCCGCACCCTCACCCGGGAGCGGCCTCACAGTGGCGGAACCGCCCCGGACTCGCACCGGGTTCCTGTTCCACGAGACGTGAGTGTCCTCAGCCTAGTGGCCATCACCGGAAGTTCTTCGGGTGGCCCGCGCCCTGGAGGAACCTCCAGCGACGACCACGAGAGGACGACGTCAGCAGTTCTGCGACAGCTCGGCGAAGCACCGGTCGATCCCGCGCCCGCCCAGCGCGCCGTCGAGGCCGCCCTGTCCGACGAGGAGGTCGCGGCCGGCACCGCCCTTGAGCAGGTCGCCGCCGGGGCCGCCGTAGATCCGGTCGCGGCCGCCCTTGCCGCTGAGGGTGTTGCGGCCGGCGTCGCCGACGATGACGTCGGGACCGGCCGTGCCGATGACGTTCTCGACGTTGCGCACCCGGGCCTTGGTGCCCGCGAACCGCGCGGTGCCCGCCTGGAGGTGGATCCGGGCACCCACACCGCGGACCACGACCGTGTCCTTCCCGTCGCCGCCGTCGACCCTCAGCTTGCACGCCGGGCAGCGCTTGCTGGTCGTGCCGTCGGTGGGGGCGCTGACGGTGAGCCGGTCCGGGCCCGCGTCCCCGGCCAGGTCGGAGACCGGGGCGCCGGCCGGGATCGCCGCCTCCCACGGGGCGAGTGCGGGGTCGACGGCGCCGACGTGGATCCGTGCGGTCACGGCGTCGTTGCCCTCGCCGCCGCGCGCGGAGCCGAACTGGCGCTGCACGATGCGGTCGTTACCCGGGCCACCGTCGGTCGTGCCGCCGGCGTGGGAGACCACGTCGTTGCCCGCGCCGGCGTTCACCGTGCCGCCGACGGTGAAGATCGTGTCGTTGCCGTCGCCGCCGTCGACGGCGACGGGATCGCCGCAGATCCGGTCGTTGCCGGCACCCGCGTTCACGGTGACGTCGGCGAAGCCCCACGCGATGATCACGTCGTCGCCGTCGGTGCCGGTGATCGTCTGCCCGTCGGCGGTCGCGACCATCGTCGGGAGCTGGCCGCGGCAGGTCGTGATGTCCGCCGCCGACGACGGAGCGACCGAGGCGGCGCCGGCGGCCGCGAGCAGCGTCGCGACCGCGGCGATCGGTCCGACCGTCCGGAGCTGGAGCCGAGAGAGCGTCATGTCTGGAGAGCGTGCCATCCCGGCCTGCCGTTACACGAGTGCCACGCGGAGCCCGCTCAGCGCCCGGCCCAGGCCGCCCACAGCTCGGCGTAGGCGCCCCCGGCGGCGACGAGCTCGTCGTGCCGGCCCCGCTCGACGACCCGGCCGGCGTCCATCACCACGATCTCGTCGGCGTCGACGGCCTGGGTGAGCCGGTGGGCGATGGTGAGCGAGGTGCGCCCGGACGCCACCGCGGTCGCCGCCCGCTCGAGCGAGCGGGCGCCGGCCGAGCCCGCCTCCGCCGTCGCCTCGTCGAGGACGACCACCAGCGGGTCGGCGAGCAGCACTCGCGCCAGCGCCAGCTGCTGCGCGAGCGCCGGCGTGAGGGTCGACGCCCCGTCGCCGACCGCGGTCGCCAGGCCGTCGGGCAGCGCCGCGACCGCCGCCCGAGCGCCCACCGCGTCCAAGGCGGCGAGCAAGTCCTCGTCGGTCGCCGACGGGGCCGCGAGCGTCAGGTTGTCGCGCACCGTGCCCGCGAACACGTGCACCTCTTGGCTCACGATCGCCACGGGTGGCCGGCCCGCGCCGTCCAGCCCCGCGAGTGGCACGCCGCCGAGCGACACCGTGCCTCGCGTCGGCCGCAGCCGGCCCGCGACGGCCGCGCCCAGGGTCGTCTTGCCCGCGCCCGAGGCGCCGACCACGGCGACCCGGTGCCCGGGCGCCACGTCCAGTGACACGGTGTCGACGGCGGGCCGACCCGCGACGTACTCGTGGTGCAGGTCGCGTACGACGAGGTGTCCGTCGTCCGGGCGCCGGGCGTCGGGCACGGGCACCGGCGCGGGCAGGAGCGCGATGCCCGCCAGCCGGACCAGCGACGCCCCGGCCGACTGCGCCTCGTCGAAGAGCGCGATCAGCGCGCCGATCGGGTTGAAGAGCCGGTGGAAGAGCAGGGCGGCCGACGTCACCGCGCCGACGGTCACCGCGTCGGCGTCGACCAGCGCGAAGCCGGTCGCGAGGATCGCCAGCAGCCCGATCACCTCGGCCCGGTTGTTGCGTGCCCAGAAGCGGGTCAGCAGCCGGTAGACGTCGATCGACAGCTGGGCCGAGCGCCACGACGCCTCCTCGGTCACGGCCTGGTGCCGGTCGGCCATGCGGTAGGCCCGCAGCGTGCGGCTGGCGTGCACGCCGGTCAGCAGCGCCTCGGCGCGCGCGGCGTTCGCCTCGCGCTCGCGGCGGTAGTACGGCCCCGACCGCGGCAGGTACCACCGCAGGCCGAGCACGTAGAACGGCGCCGCCACCAGGCCGGCGAGGCCGAGCCGCCAGTCGAGCGCGAAGAGCCCGATGGCCGTGAACACCACCGCGATCGCGGAGTTCACGAGGATCGGGATCACCTCGGTGAACGACTCGGTGATCAGGCGTACGTCGTCGCCGACCCGCGACAGCAGGTCGCCCTGCCCGGCCGCCTCGAGCTCGCCGGCCTCGAGCCCCAGCGACCGCTCGACGACGATCTCGCGCAGATCGGCCAGGGCAGGCTCGGCGGTGCGGGCCAGCAGCGCGATCGACAGCGCCGTCGCCGTCCCGCCCACCACTGCGGCACCGAGGATCCACAGCACCGGCCCGGTGAGCTGCGCCGCCGAGCCGTTCGACACGACGACGTCGACGATGCGCCCGAGCATCCACGGCCCGACCAGTCCGGTCAGGCCCTCGACCGCGAACATCAGCGCGCACAGCGTCAGCGCCGCCGGGCGCCGGCGCAGCAGTCGGCGGGCGAGCGCCCCGGCCTCGCGCGGCGTGGCGATCGGGAGCTGGTGGGCGCTCATCGCAGCACCGCCGCGCGGTACTCGTCCAGCTCGGCGAGCTCGACGTGCGTCCCGACCGCGACCACCCGGCCGCCGACCAGGTGCAGCACCCGGTCGGCCCGCGCCAGCAGCGCGGGGTGCTGGTCAGCACGAGCGTGGCACCGTCGGCCCGGCGTACGGCGTCGATGCCCTCCGCGATCCGCTGCTCGGTCACGGCATCGACAGCGGTCGTGGGGTCGTGCAGCACCAGGACGGGTGCCGCGGCGGCGAGCGCGCGGGCCAGGCCGAGCCGCTGGCGCTGGCCGCCGGAGAGGGTGGTTCCGTTGACGGTCACCGGCTCGTCGGGGAGGTCGTGTGCCGAGGACGCGCGCAGCACCTCGTCGAACCGCTCCTCGCCGATCCGGCCCGCGGGGTCGACGTTGCTGCGCAGGGTGCCCTCGAAGAGGTCGACGTGGTGCTCGGCCACGACCAGCAGCCGCCTCGACTCCGCGATGGTGAGCTCGGTCAGGGGCACACCGCCGAGCAGCACCGCACCGCGGTCGGGCACCTCCTCGCCGTGCAGCAGCCGGATCAGGGTGCCCGCGTCGGAGGGATCCTCGGCCACGACGGCGACGACCTCGCCGCTCGCGACGCGCGCGGAGACGTCGACGAGGGTGCCGGCGACGACGCCGTCGAGCTCGAGGTCGGACGCGACCGCGGTGCGATCGCCGGCCCGCACGAGCGGCGGAGCGGCGAGCACGCCGAGGATGCGCCGTGCCGACGCCCGCGACCGAGCGAGCTGGGCGACCAGGTAGGCGATCATCCCCATCGGCTCGGCGACGAACTGGGCCAGGCCCACGACGGCGACCAGCTCGCCGATGCTCATCCCGCCGTCGAGCGCCCGGTGCCCGGCGACCAGCGCGACGACCGCGAGGAAGGCGAGGCTGAGCCCGCTGGTCAGCCCGTAGAGCAGCCCCTCCCAGCGAGCGGCGGCGATGCTGGCGCCCATGGCGTCCTGGCTCTGCCGGCGGTAGCGCGCGTGGGCCACCCGCTCGGCGCCGATGCCCTTGAGCGGGCGCAGGCCGCGCACCAGGTCGGTCGCCAGCCCGGTCGCTCGGCCGATCGCCTCCTGGCGCTCGTGGGCACGGTGGGCGAGCCGGGGCGCGAGCACCTGGGTGCACACCAGCACCACAGGGACGCCGACGAGCACGACCACCGCGACCAGCGGGTCGATCGTGGCGAGCACGATCGCGCTGATCACCAGGCCGGCGGTGCCGGCGACCGTGAAGGTCAGCTGGCGCACGACTCCCGCGACCAGCTCGGCGTCCCCGGTCGCAAGGGCGAGCACGTCGCCCGGCAGTCGGTCGGTCCGCGCGCCACGGGCCGACAGCACGTGGGCCGAGACCTCGGTGCGCAGCAGGTGGCCCTCCTCCTGGACCGCCCGGAAGCCGATCCGCGACCCGAACCGGTAGGAGAAGCTCAGCACCGCGAAGTGCACGCACAGCACGGCGCACCACAGCACCAGTCGCTCCAGGTCGCCGGAGGCGACGGCCCGGTCGATCACCACGCCGATCAGGACCGGGACCGCGGCCTCGCAGACCTGCCACAGCGTGATCAGCGCGATCGCGCCCAGCAGGCGGCGCCGCTGGCGGCGTACCGTGCGCCGGATCAGCGCGCCCGGCGTCGCCGGGACCTGCTCCGCGCTCACGCCGGCTGCACGGTCACGTCGGCGCGCGCGGACCGGCGGCGGGAGAGAATCGGATCGAGATACCGCGAGCGCGCGTCCATTGAACTAAGGGTAGCCTAAGTAGGCGGCCGGACGACGAGCCGTACGACGAGAGGAGCCCGGATGCCGGCATGGCACGGACAGGTGGAGACCACGGAGTGGGTGACGCCCGCGCTGGTGCGGGTGGTGCTGGGCGGCGACGGCCTCACCGGCTTCGAGCTGCCCGACACCACCGACACCTACGTCAACGTCGCGATCCCGCCCCCGGGTGCGCCGTACGCCGGGGTCTTCGCCCCCGCCGACGTCAAGGAGCAGCACGTCAAGGAGCACTGGCCGGTGCGCCGTCGCTACACCGTGCGCGACTGGGACGGCGCGGCCGGCCGGCTGACCCTCGACGTCGTCGTGCACGGCGACCACGGTGTCGCCGGTCCGTGGGCGGCCGGAGCGCGCGTCGGCGACATCCTGGTCTTCGAGGGTCCCGGCGGCGGCTATCGCCCGGACCCCGCCGCGGACTGGCACCTGCTGGCCGGCGACGAGTCGGCGCTGCCGGCGATCGCGGTCTCGCTCGCGGCGGTCCCCGCCGGCGGCCGGGCCGTGGTGCGGCTGGTCTGCGACGGCCCGGAGCACGAGATCGCGCTGACCTGCCCCGGTGAGCTCGACCTCGTCTGGCTGCACCGCACCGGCGCCGACGACGACGTCGACCTGCTCGCCGACGCGGTGGCCGACCTGGAGTTCCCGTCCGGCCGGGTGCACGCGTTCGTCCACGGCGAGGCCGACGAGATCCGGGCGATCCGCCGCCACCTGCTCACCGACCGCGGCCTCGACCGGTCCAGCATGTCGTGCTCGCCGTACTGGCGGCGCACGATGACCGACGAGGCCTGGCGGGCCATCAAGAGCGACTACGTCGCGGCGATGGACGCCGAGGTCGCGTAGGGGTCGCCGTCGTGCGGGTTTCGGCTGCTGGCAGCCGAAACCCGCACGACCACCGGGCGCGTGTGTAGCACCCAATCCCAGCCGCGCCGAGATGAGGATCAGTCGTAGACGATGACGCCCCGGATGTTCTTGCCGTCGCGCATGTCCTGGTAGCCCTGGTTGATGTCGTCGAGCGTGTACGTCGTGGTGACCATCTCGTCGAGCTTGAGCCGGCCCTCCATGTAGAGGTTGAGCAGGCGCGGGATGTCGTAGCGCGGGTTGGCGTTGCCGAAGATGCAGCCGACCAGCTCCTTGCGCATCATCGACATCTCGAAGAGGTTCAGCTTCACCTCGTCGGCCATCATGTTGGCGACCGCGGTGACGACGCCCCGGCCGGCCTTCTTGACCAGGCTCATCATCGGCGCGATCAGATCTCCGGTCGCGAGGCCGACCGCGAGGATCGCCTTGTCGGCCATCGCGCCCTGGGTGATCTCGCTGATCAGCGGCTGCGCCTCCTCCATGGACGCCGCGGTGTGGGTGGCGCCGAGGGTGAGCGCCTTCTCGCGCTTCCAGGCGACCGGGTCGATCGCAACGACGTGCCGAGCGCCGGCCATCGCCGCGCCCTGGACGGCGCTCATGCCGATGCCGCCGATGCCCACCACGGCCACGGTCTCGCCCGACTGCACGTCCGCGGCGTACGTCGCGGAGCCCCAGCCGGTCGTCACGCCGCAGCCGACGAGCGCGGCCTTCTCGAGCGGGATGCTCTTGTCGATCTTCACCGCACTGTCGACGTTGACCACGGTGTAGGGCGAGAACGTGCCGAGGCCGACCATGATGCCGAGGTCGCGGCCGTCCTTGGCGTGGTGGCGGTAGGAGAAGTCCGAGAGCTGCATGCCGCTGAGCAGGAACGCGCCGAGGTCGCACAGGTGCTGCTGGCCGGTCGAGCACGACGGACACCTCCCGCAGGAGGGGATGAAGCTGAACACGACGTGGTCGCCGACCTCGAAGCCGACCGTGTCCGGGCCGATCTCCTGGACGACGCCGGCGCCCTCGTGTCCACCGATGACCGGGAACTGCTTGAGCCCGAAGGCCTCGGCGAGCTCCGGGTCGAGCACCATGTCGCCGGTGACCATGTGCTCGTCGGAGTGGCACAGGCCCGAGGCGGCCAGCTTGACGAGGAGCTCGCCACGCTTCGGCGGGTCGAGCTCGATGTCCTCCACACTCCACTCGGTGTGCGGCTCCCACAGGATGGCTGCGCGGGTCTTCATGCTGACTCCCTCGGAAAAGTAGAACGCGTTCTTGTTCACCTGCAAGGTAGTCCCTGGTGTGGCGCCTGTCACGTGTTCGCTCGGTGCCGCGAGCGGTCGCTCCGCGAACCGACCGGCGCGCCGTCCCACGGGTGCGGCACGATGACGCCATGACGGCGTACTGGATCAGCACCTACGTGGAGGTCACCGACGAGGCCAAGCTGGCGGCGTACGCCGCGCTGGCCGGTCCGGCGCTGACCGGAGGTGGCGGCAGGTTCGTGGCCCGGGGACTGCCCGAGGTCGTCTACGAGGCCGGGCAGCGGACCCGCACGGTGGTCATCGAGTTCGAGTCCGTGGCGCAGGCGGAGGCGGCGCACGACAGCGCGGCGTACCAGGAGGCGCTGGCCGCCCTCGACGGCGGCGCCGTGCGCGACCTGCGCATCGTGCCGGGCAGCGGCTGACGCGAGCGGGGCCGGGTGAGCGGACGGGCCAGATCACCCGACTCGGGTGATCCGACGGCCCCGGCTCGCCCCGACGATGGCGGGGGCTAGCGGTCGTCGCTGGAAGTTCCTCGGGCCACCCGAAGAACTTCCGGTGGCGGCCACTAGCGGGAAGGCGGAGTGGGACGTGGTGATCACGAGCGAGCCGAGCCGTCCGGTGCTGCCGCGCGGGGTGCTGGTCCTCGGCGGCCTGGCGGCGACCGTCATCGTCATCGCGGGCATGAGGTCGGCGGCCGACATCCTCGCGCCGACCTTCCTGGCGCTGGTGCTGACGATCCTGGCGCATCCGATGCGCCGGTGGCTCGACGCCTGGATGCCCTCGTGGGCGTCCTCGCTGGTCTGCACGGTGGCGATCTACGCGCTGCTCCTCGGCCTGGCGCTGGCCGTCGTGGTCTCGGTGGCCCGGTTCGCGACGCTGCTCCCCGAGTACACCGACGAGGCCTCGCAGCGAATCGACGATCTGACCGCGTGGCTCACCAACGCCGGCGTGAGCCAGGAGCAGGTCGAGAAGGTCGGCTCCTCCTTCAGCCTCGGCCAGCTCGGCTCGTTCGTCGGGGCGCTGCTCACGGAGCTGATGGGTCTCGTCTCGAACCTGTTCTTCATCCTCGCGCTCGTGCTCTTCATGACGATGGACGGCGGCTCGTTCCCGCGGCAGCTGGAGCGGGCGCGGCGGGCCCGCCCCGCCCTGGTCGACGCCGTCAGCGACTTCGCACGGGGCACCCGGCGCTACCTCGCGGTCTCGACGGTCTTCGGCCTGATCGTCGCGGTCTTCGACACGATCGCCCTGGCACTGCTCGGCGTGCCGGCACCGTTCCTGTGGGGCCTGCTTGCCTTCATCACCAACTACATCCCCAACATCGGCTTCGTGATCGGCCTGATCCCGCCGGCGATCCTCGCCCTGCTCGAGGGGGGCCCGGGCCTGATGCTGGCGGTGATCGCGATCTACTGCGTCCTCAACGTGGTCATCCAGTCGGTGATCCAGCCGAAGGTCGTCGGTGACGCGGTCGGCCTGTCGACCACGCTGTCCTTCATCTCGCTCGTCTTCTGGGCATGGGTGATCGGCCCGCTCGGTGCGCTGCTCGCGATCCCGCTGACGCTCTTCGCCAAGGCGCTGCTGGTCGACGTCGATCCGACCACCCGCTGGATGCGCCCCCTGATCTCCAACAAGGACGACCCGTAGGACAGCCCGGCCGAGTCCTGATCGGCCGAGTCCTGATCGGCCGGGCCCCGAGGCGACCGTCGGTCAGTCGCGCGCCATCGCCGCGTGGAACTCGCGCTCGAGATCGAGGTACAGGTCATCGCCGACGTTGATCTCCACCACCCGGATCCGGCCCCCGGTGAAGGAGTACGGCGCGCCGTACTCCTTCGACACCGGGTCGGATCCGTCGCGGCCGACCGTCAGGCCCTCGCCGCAGAGCGCGAAGTGGCCGGGCTGGGTCCGCCAGCCGCCCTTGGCGACCGCGGCGTCGTCGACGTAGAGCGTCGCGGTGCCGATCGCCTCGCCGCGGTCGCCGTGGCTCTCCTTGGCGAACTCGACCCCGAGCACGTGCGCCCCGGCCGTCAGCTCGTCGGGTGAGACGAGCTGCTGCTCGGGCGGCATGCCGAGGAAGTTGTTGACGTACCAGAGCCGGCGCTCCTTGATGAACAGCGAGTGGCCGCCGAACCGGGCACCGTTGGCGATGATCACGCCCTGTGCGCTCGCGTCGGCGATCTCCACCTGGGCGAGGATCTTGAAGGACCGGCCCCGGATCTCGGCCGCGGTGAACTCCGGCACCGGCGAGGTGTTCGGGTAGTAGCGGTAGACGCCGCCCTCGGGGATGTCCGCCACCGGCATCGTCCTCACCAGGTCGGCGATCGACCGGTTGTCGAGCGGGAGCACGTCGTACTTGCCGGCCTCGACGTACCAGAGGTTGACCAGCTCCTTCACCCTGTCGGGGTACTGGTCGGCGAGGTCGTGCAGCTCCGCGCGATCCTCCTCGGAGTGGTAGAGCTCCCAGGTCTCGTTGACGAAGTCGGCCGCGGTTCCGCCCGCGTTGGGCGCGCGCTGTGCGACCACGTGCCAGCCGTCGTGCCAGAGCGCGCGGGTGCCGAACATCTCGTAGTACTGCACGACCTTCCGGGTCGGGCCGTCGGCGTCGAAGCTGTACCTCATCGACACGCCGGGCAGCTCCGACTGGGCGTAGCCCTGGACCTGCTCGGGCATCTCCAGTCCGATGCACTCGAGGATCGTCGGCACGATGTCGACGGCATGGTGGTACTGGGTGCGCACCTCTCCACGCGCGGCGATGCCCCGCGGCCAGGAGATCACCAGCGGGTCGGCGACCCCGCCCTGGTAGGTGTAGCGCTTGAACATCTTGAACGGCGACGAGAAGGCCACGGCCCAGCCGGTCGGGTAGTGGTTGTAGGTGTCCGGCGAGCCCAGCTGGTCGAGCTGGGCCAGGTTCGACTCGAGGTCGTCGGGCCAGGCGTTGAAGAGCTTGTTCTCGTTGACCGACCCGTTGGGCGAGCCCTCGCCGGAGGCGCCGTTGTCGGCGCAGTACATCACGATGGTGTTGTCGAGCTGCCCGGTCTCCTCGAGGTAGTCGATGATCCGGCCCACCTGGGCGTCGGTGTACTCCGAGAACCCCGCGTAGACCTCGGCCATCCGTGCGAAGAGCCGCCGCTCCTCGTCGTTCAGCTCGCCCCACGGCCGCACCTGGTCCATCGGCTGGGCGGCGTCGCCCGGCAGCGGGTTGACCTCGCTCAGCTCGGTGCCCTCGGGGAGGATGCCGCGCTCGACCATCCGCGGCAGCACCCACTCGCGGTAGGCCTCGTAGCCGTCGTCGAACTGCCCGGCGTACTTGGCGATGTACTCCTCCGGAGCATGGTGCGGCGCGTGGTTGGCGCCGGGGCAGAACCACAGGTACCACGGCTTCGTCGGCGCCGAGGTCACGCTGTCGGCGATGAACGAGATCGCCTTGTCGGCCAGGTCCTTCGACAGGTGGTAGCCATCCTCCGGCAGGGAGGGCTGGTCGACGTAGTGGTTGTCCTCGGCGAGCGTCGGGTACCAGTTGTTGGTCTCGCCCCCGATGAAGCCGTAGAAGCGGTCGAAGCCACGGGCCAGCGGCCAGTTGCGGCGGCTCGCGCCCACCGCCCACTCGTCGAGCGGGATGTTGTGGTTCTTGCCGACCCAGAAGGTGTTGTAGCCGTTCTCGCGGAGCACCTCGCCGATCGTCGCGTTCTCCATCGGGATGTGGCCGGTGTGCCCCGGGAACCCCTGCGCGCCCTCGGCGATCTGGGCGAAGCCGTTCTGGTGGTGGTTGCGCCCGGTGAGCAGGCACGAGCGCGTCGGCGAGCACAGCGCCGTGGTGTGCCACTGCGTGTAGGTGAGCCCTCGGTCGGCGAGCCGCTGCATCGTCGGCATCTCGATCCGGCCGCCGTACGGCGACCAGGCGGCGAGCCCAGTGTCGTCGTACAGCACCAACAGCACGTTCGGCGCACCCTCGGGCGCCGACGGCTCCCGGAACGGCGTCCAGTCCGCGACGGAGTCGCGCACGTCGAGGTTGACCACTCCCGTGAACTGCTTGACCATGACGCCCTCCCGCATGAGACGAACCGCTCCCACGTTCGTCGTCCTCCAGGGCGACTGGATCACCCGTAGCGGGTGATACCGGAGGGCTCAGGCCCGCATCGCTGGTTCCCGGCTCAGCCGAGCAGCGCGCCGAGCCCCTTGCCCAGGCTGGACAGGCCGAGGACCCCGAGCAGCACCACCATGATCGCGCTGTTGTGGACCTCCATGAAGTCCTTGAGCGCGTTGAGCGGATGCGCCATCCGGTCCCCCGCGACCAGGAACGCGACGACCGGGCCGACCACCAGCGTGCTCGCGATCAGCACGAACACGACGACCGCGATCACCGACTCGGTGGTGTCGAGGCCGTTCGAGGCGATGGCGACACCGCCGGTCACGGCCAGGGCCAGGTTCTTCGGGTTGAGGCCCGACAGCGCCGCGCCCAGGCCGAGCGCGACCAGGGGTGGCGTCCGGTCCAGGCCCGACATCCACTTCGGCGGTACGACGTCCTGACCCGGCCGGGGACGACCGCGCCAGGTGTGCGCCGCCAGCAGCAGGAACAGCAGGCCCAGGACGAGCTTGATCCACCCGGTCAGGTCCGACGACCCGCCGGTGTCGATCCCGTCGGGGCCGGCGAGCAGCAGCACGACGACGAGCACCAGGGTGGTGCCGAGCATCCACCCGACGGCGAACGCCGGCGCGGTGACGCGGGCCCGCTTCGAGAGCAGCATGAGCACGGTCGCGATGATCGGCACCGGGCTGATCGCGACACCCAGTGCCGCGGGCAGCAGGTCACCGAGTGCGGTGGACAGGTCTGCGCTGGTCGTCATCCTCGTTCCTTCCTCTCCCCCGGTTCGGGAGGGTCTTCGTGCTGCTGAGCGGTCTCAGCGGTCCGCGCCGCGGCCACGGCCGCGTCGACGCTGGGGTAGCGCCCGGCGATGACGTCGACGGACTCCGCCGCCGACACGACGTCGCGGACCTGGCCGATGCTCTTGGCGATCAGTAGTGCGACGCCTCGGCGCTCCAGGTCGGTCCGGAGCGTCGCGAGCATGGACGCACCGGACACGTCGATGGTCGGCACGGTCTCGGCGTCCAGGACGACGGTCCGGGTCCGCGGACCCACCATGCCGGTGATGGCGTCGCGGACGACGTCGGCGTTGGCGAAGTAGAGCCCCGCCTCGACCCGCACCACCACGAGCTCCTCGTCGGCGGCCAGCTCGGGCCGCCGCGCCAGGTCGACCCAGGTCGGCGGGGGGCCGGGGTCCCGGGCCAGCCGGGCGACGTGCGGTCGCGACGACCGGTAGAGCAGGGTCAGCAGCGACACCGCGATGCCGATGAAGAGGCCGGGCAGGGTGTCGAAGACGAGGACTCCGACCATGGTCGTGACGGCCGCGATGAAGTCGACGCGCGCCGTGACGTGGTAGATCCTGCCGAGCGGCCCGGTCCACACTCCGTAGAGCCGGCGCAGCGAGGCGATGTCGACGAGCTCGATGACCGCGGCGATCACCACGGCCGCGAGGACCGCTTCGGGCAGCTGCTCGAACAGTCCGGTCAGGAACAGCAGCGTGACCAGGGTCAGGAGCGCCACCGTGATGCCGGACACCTGGGACTTGGCGCCCGCGGCGCCGTTGACCGCCGTCTTCGAGAGGCTGCCGTTGACGATCATGCCGCTCGCGAGACCGGAGCCGACGTTCGCGGTGCCCATGCCGATGAGCTCGGCGTTCGCGTCGATCTCGTAACCCTCGCGGACGGCGTACGTCTTCGCGGCGCCCAGGCCCTCGGCGAACCCGATCAGCAGGACGCCGGCGGCGGGCCCGACGAGGTCCAGGTAGTCCCGCAGGCCCAGGTCGGGCAGCCCGACCGCGGGCAGGCCGGCCTCGATGGAGCCGACCACAGCGACGCCGTGGTCGTCGAGACCGAAGATCGCGACCGCCGCGATGCCGGCCAGCACGGCCACGAGCGACGCCGGCACCAGGGGTAGCAGCCGCTTGAGGAGCAGGATCGCCACCAGGGCCGAGCCGCCGACGAGGACGGTGAGCCCGTCGACGCTCGAGAGCTCGGCGAGGATGCCCCACAGCTTCTCGAAGAAGTCTCCGGCAGGCTTGTCGATGCCCAGCAGCGCGGGCACCTGGCCGATGATAATCGTCAGCGCCAGGCCGACGATGAAGCCCTTGAGCACCGGCTCGGAGATGAACGACGCGAGGAAACCCATCCGGCACAGGCCCGCCACGATGCCCAGCAGGCCGACCACCACGGCGAGTGCCGCGGTGGTCACGACGAAGGCCTCGGTGCCCGGCGTCGCGGCGTCCGCCACCACCGAGGCCGACAGCGCCGCGGTGCCGGACATGGTCGCCACCACCAGCTGCCGCGAGCTCCCGAACACGGCGTACAGCAGCAGGGCCGGCACCGCCGCATAGAGGCCGACCACCGGCGAGACGCCCGCGATCGTCGCGTAGGCGAGCGACTCCGGCACCAGCACCGCCCAGACGGTCAGCCCGGCGACGACGTCGCCGCGCAGCCACGACCGCCGGTAGCCGCCCAGCGACGTGAAGAGGCGAGCCGGGTGAGCGCTGGTAGCAGCCATCGTCTCCTGGTACTCCTGGATCACTGGTCCGGCCGCCGCGCGGCCGTCCCGCCGGGAGCGTCCAGCCTGTGGGTCCGGCGGCGCGGGCGCCTCACCCGATGCGGGTGAGGCGCCGCAGGCCCCGTCACGTTTGGGTGAGGCGTGCCCGCCTGGCTCCTCCCGACGCTCCACGGCTACGGCCGCGGGCGGGTCCGGTACGACGTACTGGCGGGCGTCGCGGCGGGCACCGTCGTGATCCCCCAGGCGATGGCGTACGCGACGATCGCGGGGCTGCCGGTCGAGGTCGGCCTCTACACGTGCATGCTGCCGATGCTGGTCTACGCGCTGCTGGGCGGCTCCCGGTCGCTGAGCATCTCGACCACGTCGACGATCGCCATCCTCACGGCCTCAACGCTGAGCGTGCTGCCCGACCAGCGGTCCGCCGACGAGACGCTCCGCGACGCCTTCACGCTGACGGTGCTGGTCGGGGTCGCGCTGCTCGCGATGCGGCTCTTCCGGCTCGGCTCCCTGGTCGAGCAGATCAGTCCGGCGACGATGGTCGGCGTCAAGACCGGGGTCGGGCTGACCGTGGCCGTGACCCAGCTGCCGACCCTGCTGGGGGTGAGCGGCGACGACGGCGGGGGCGGCTTCTTCGACAAGCTCGCCGACACCCTGTCGAAGCTCGACGAGGCCGACCTCACGACGGTCGTCGTCTCGGCGATCGCGGTGGGCACGCTGTATCTGCTGCGGCGCGTCGCGCCTCAGGTGCCGGGTCCCCTGGTCGTGGTGGTCGGGGCGATCCTGCTCGTGGCGCTGACCGACGTCGAGGAGCATGGTCTCGCGCTGATCGCCGAAGTGCCCTCGGGCCTGCCGACCCCCACCATGCCGATGTGGGGAGACGTCGGCGCGCTGGTGCCGGGCGCGCTCGCGATCGCGGTGATGGCCTTCATGGAGACCGTGCTGGTCGCCCGGGCGCAGCGGGAGCGCAACGAGCCACCCATCGACAGCGACCAGGAGCTGCTGGCCAACGGCGTCGCCGCGCTGGCCGGGGGCCTGAGCCAGTGCCTGCCGCCCGCCGGAGGCTTCTCCCAGAGCGCGGTCAACCAGCGGGCCGGCGCCCGCTCGCAGCTCGCCGGCCTCACCACCGCCGTGCTCGCGGTGCTGGTGGCGCTCTTCCTGGGGCCGGTTCTCGACGACCTGCCCCAGGCGATCCTCGCCGCGATGGTGCTGGTCGCCGTGCTCGGACTGGTCTCGCCACCCGACTTCGTGCGGCTGCGCCGGGTCGACCGCGGCGAGTTCTGGGTGGCGGCCGGCACCGCCGTGGTCGGGCTCACCGCGGGGCTGCTGGTCGCGGTCGGGCTCGGCGTCGCGCTGACGCTGGTGCTGGTGCTCCGGGCCGTCAGCCGCGACCAGTCCCGGCCGCTCTATCCGCGCCCGGGCGGCGGCTGGACGCTCGTCCCGCCCGAGGCCGGGGTCGCCGTGCCGGCGTACGACGACCTGCTGCTGCTCCACGTCGGCGGACCGCTCTACACGGGCAACGCCCGCCCCACCCAGGACGCGGTGTTCGCGGCCGCCCTCGCCGCACGACCACGTGCGGTGGTGCTGGAGGCGCTCGAGGTGAGCTGGGTGACGATGCCGTTCCTCGACGTGATCGAGGGGCTCGCGACCGACCTCGACCGCGAGGGCATCGACCTGCTCATCGCCGGGCTGCCGGAGCGCTCCGTCCGGGCGGCCCGGCACTCCGCGTGGTTCGCCGACTTCGCCGAGCGGGGTGGCCTCTGCCACGACGTCGACGAGGCCGTCAGCCGCGCGCGCTCCGGCTGACGGCGCCCGCGCCCGCCGCCAGGTCTGGGCCGCACGCCTCCACCGAAGGTTCGCGACGGTTTGCAGCGGCTCCCGGCCCTGTGGGTTTTCGGCGGCTGGCCGGTGAAACCCGCACGACACGCCGTGGATCACCGGCGTGTCGTGCGGGTTTCGGCTGCCAGGTGGGCGGCGGTTTCGAGGCCGCTGCTAGCGCAACCACCGTCAGCGGGTCAGCCGTGCTCGCGGCGGCGGAGTCCCAGCCCGACGGCGACCGCGCCCGCCAGCAGCAGACCGAGGCCGAGGCCGAACAGCCAGGGCGGCACGTCGGCGCCGGTGCCGGGCAGCGGGATCCCGCCGCCGTCGTCCCCGTCGTCGGTGCCACCGTCGGCACAGCTCGTCGAGACCTCGATCGGGATACGCACCGTGACGGTGCCGCCCCGACCGTCGGCGACCCGGTAGCGGACCGTGAAGTCGTCGTCGCCGGTGGTGCCGATCCGCAGCCTGCCGTGGTCGGTGCTCTCGACGGTGACGTCGGCGGGGACCTCGATCGAGCCCGTGACGATGTGCAGCTCGTCGCCGTTGGGGTCGCTGACGAACGCGAACGGGTCGATCACGACGCGGCCGTCGCACGCGACCGAGATGCCGGCGCCCGCGGCACCGTCGCCGTCGAAGGTCGGCTCGTCGTTGCGGAACACCGCGAAGTCGGCGTCGAGCTGCGACGTCGAGGTGAGCGTCAGCCGGGTCACCGTCGGGTCGCCGCCGTCGAGGTCCGAGACCGGCGCGTCGGGCGCCTGCACCGTGGCGCCGTCGAGCGCCACGACGTACCTGCCGGGGGCGAGGCCGTCGACGCGGTAGTACGGGTCGTCGCCGGTCGGCGCGCCACCACGGGCGGCACGCGGCGCCGTCGTCGGCGGGCGGCCGGTCGTCTGCCGGATCGAGACGTCGTCGCCGCCGCCCTCGACACCGTCGGGACCTAGGTAGGTGACCGTGATCCCGATGCCGCCGAGGGCCACCTCGTCGGCCTGCCGGGTGCCGTCGAGGTCGACGTCGCGCCAGACCAGGTCGCCGATCGCGGAGTCGCCGACGTAGCCGAAGTCCTGGGCGAGATTGCTCTCCCCGCCCGCGAGCGTCAGGGCGGACGCCGAGTCGCCGCCGCCGTCGGGGTCGGCCGTCGCGCGTACGCCGCTCGGCAGGTCCGCCTTCGCGATCGTCACCCGGTAGCCGCCCGCGGGCAGCCCGGTGAAGAGGTAACCGCCCTTGCCCTCGGTCGGCTGCCTGAGCCGCGCGTCGTCGGCGGTGCCGAACGCGCCGTCGAAGCCGGCCCAGTCGAGCGTGACGCCGACGTCGGCGAGGCCGGGCTCGGTCGGGTCCTGGACGCCGTCGCCGTCGAGGTCCCACCACACGAAGTCGCCGATCGAGCCGGTGCCGGCGTACCCGAAGTCGACGTCGCGGGCGGCCTCGGCCCGGTCGAGGACGCGCACGGCGGTGCCGTCGCCGCCGCCGTCGAGGTCGTAGACCGCGCGCACGCCGGCCGGCAGGGTCGCGGCGACCACGGTGACCCGGTAGCGGCCGGGCGGGAGGTTCGCCACGACGTACTCGCCCTGCGCGTCGGTGGTCCGCGTGCCGTAGTCGACGTCGTCCGCGGTGCCGAAGTTGCCGTCGAAGCCGGCCCAGGTCGGGTGGATGTCGACGTCCGGGAGCCGCGGCTCTCCCGCGTCGACCGTCCCGTCCTCGTCGAAGTCCAGCCACACCGTGTCGCCGATCGAGCCGGTGCCGGCGAGCCCGAAGTCGAAGTCGAGGTCGTCGCCGGTGACGGTCGCGATCCCGACCCCGTCCAGGGCGCCCTCCCGGTCGTAGCTGACGCGCATCCGGTCGGCGGGAGCGCCGAGGAGCGTGGCGCGCACGACGCCCGACGGCACTCGCGGCTGGCTCCACCCGCCGTCGGCACCGGTCTGCTGCGTGCCCAGCACGACGTCGTCGGCGGTCTCGAGGGCACCGTCGACCCCCGCCCAGACGACGCGGACCCGCTGCCCGGGGACACCGGGCTCGGTGCCGGCACCCGGGGTGCGCGGGCCGTCGCCGTCACCGTTGACGTCGAGCCAGACCAGGTCGCCGATCTCGTGGGTGCCGGTGTAGCCGAAGTCGGCGTCGAGGTCCTCATCGCCGGGCCCGACGAGCTGTCGCACGGTCGAGTCGTCGAGCGTGCCGTCGGGGTCGAAGGTCTGCCTCAGCCCGCCGGGCAGCGATCCCGTGACGACGTCGACGCGGACGTCGCCGTTCGGGATGCCCTCGACGAGGTACGTCCCGTCCGCGGCGGTGGTCCGGGTGACCGTGACGTCGTCGCCTCCCCCGAAGGCGCCGTCGAGGCCCCACCACGTGACGTCGAGCTCGACGCCGGCGAGACCGGGGTCGCCTAGGTCCTGGTCGCCGTCGCCGTCGGTGTCGAGGAAGACCGTGTCGCCGACGCTGTTGGTGCCGCCGTACCCGAAGTCGACGTCGGTGGCGTCGTCGCCCGCGCCCAGGTCGCGCACGGCGACGCCGTCGGGGTCGGTCGTGCCGTCGTCGAGGTCGTAGGTCTCGGTCAGGCCACCCACCGGGAACGGCCCGCCGACGGTGACCTCGAACCGCCCGGTCGGCAGGCCGTCGACGGTGTAGTCGCCGTCGCCACTGGTGGTCGCGGTGCCGTAGTCGGCGATGTCGTCGGCGGTCCCGAGGTCGCCGTCGAACCCGGCCCAGGTGACACTCACGCCGACCCCGTTGAGCCCCGGCTCAGCGGGGTCCTGTGCGCCGTCACGGGTGAGGTCGAGCCAGACCCGGTCGCCGAGGCTCTGGGTGCCGGCGTACCCGAAGTCCTGGTCGAGGTCCTCGGCTCCCTCGGCCAAGGTCACCTCCGACGTGCTGTCGGCACCGCCGTCGGGGTCGAAGCTGTTCGTCAGGCCCGGTGGCAGCGTCGTGGTGTCGATGTCGACGCGGAACGTGCCGGCCGGCAGCAGGGTCGGCGGGCTGGTCGTGTTGTTGGTCAGCCACCGGCCGTCCGCGTCCGTGGTGCGGTCGTAGACCTCGTCGTCCCCGCCACCGACCACGCCGTCGGGGCCGAACCACGTGACGGTCACGTCGACGCCGGGGATGCCGGGCTCGCCCGGGTCGGCGCCGGCACCCGGGGTGTCCGGCCCGTTGCCGTCGCCGTCGACGTCGAGCCAGACCAGGTTGCCCAGCTCGCCGCCGTCGAGGTTGACCGCCGCCGTGTCGGCGGGCCCGTCGTAGCTGCGGGCCTCGTCGTTGCCGGCACGGTCGGCCTCGGTGAGACCGAAGAACCCCGTCACGTCGGCCCGGTTGACGAGCTCCGGTCCGGGCCCGATGTCGCCGACCGGGAAGGTCGCGGGGACGTCGAGGGTGTAGGTGATCTCGACGGTCGCACCCGGCAGGATCACCGGAACCGTGAAGCCGAGACAGGCGTCGCCCGCGCCCAGCGCGTCGTCGGTGACCGCCCAACTCGTCCCGTCGGCGATGCCGCCGGCCGGTACGGCGACCCGCGGCGTGCCGGTCGTGCAGCCGTCGGTCTCGCCGGTGTCCGGCTCGTCGACGACGGCCACGTCGTACGCCGTCCAGTCGCTGTCGTTGGTCACCGACACGTGGTAGGTGACGGTGCCGCCGACCTTGCCGCGCGCCGTGTCGGCCGGGCCGGGGTCGATATCGGTCTCGACCTGCTTGGTGATCGTCACGGAAGGCTCGGCGACCGGCACGTCGGCTGCGTCGGAGAGGGTGCCCGTCGCGTAGTCCAGGTCGGCCGTGTTGTGCACGGTGGCGCCGTCGACGTTCGCGGGTAGGTCGAGGGTCCGGGCCTCGAACGTGATCGTCCAGGTGCGCGTGAACCGGTAGGCCCCGACCACGCCCAGGTCCCAGACCGGCGGGTCGGTCGCCGGCGGGTCGGCGTCCTCGGGCCGCACGAAGGCGGTCAGGTTCGCCAGGCTGCAGTTCGTGCAGTCGGCCGACACGGTGCGGACGTACGCCGTGCGGTCGCCCGCGAGGTCGTCGGTGATGGTCGTCTGGCCGAAGTTCAGGCCGCGGGGGAACTCCGCCCGCAGCGTGTACGTCGCGATGCCGCCGGGCGTGGTCCGCGGCGTCGTCGTGGTCTTGGTGAAGATCGGGCCGGCAACCGTGACGCTGGCGCCGTCGGTGGCCTGGTAGCCCGGGCAGGTCGACGGCGAACAGGCCGACGCGCCGGGGTCCCGGCCCGACCGCTCCGCGCCGCTCGCACCGGCCAGCGACGTCGTCGTCGCCTCGGCGGTGTTCGCGATCGTCGCGCTGGCGTCCAGCGGGCTCGCGAGCCGCACCGTGTAGGTGAGCGTGACCGACGCGCCGGGGGCGAGGTCGGCGAGGCTCCAGGTGATCGTGCCCGCGGCCATGTCGACCACGCCGCCGTTGCCGACGCCGCTGACGGAGGCGACCCTCCCCTGGTCGAAGTCGTCGACCACGACCGGGTCGTGCGCGGTCGAGACCGCGCTGCCGGCCCGGTTGGTGACCACGATCGTGTAGGGCACATCCGCGCCGGGCAGCACCGTCGTGCTCGCACCGGCCACCTTGTCGATGGCGATGTCGGGCTCGACGAGCTGGGTGCTCACCTCGGCGTGCGCCGAGCCGGCAACGGGGCCGGAGCCGTTGTCGAAGCTGTAGGTCAGGTCGGTGGCGTTGATGACCGAGTCGGGCCGGCGGTTGAGGGGCTCGCCCGGGTCGTCGGCGGCGTCCTCGACCACGGCGTCGAAGGTCAGCCGGAAGCAGCCCTCCTGCCCTGCGTCCGGCGACGTGGGGCCGGGCAGCTCGGCGTGGATGGCGTTGCCCGAGGTCGTCACGATGGCCGACGTGCCGCCCGAGGTGGGGCACTCCGCACCCTCCGCGACGAAACCGCTGTTCGCGTCCACCGAGCCCGGGACCAGCGTCTGGCCGCGGCCGACCAGCGTGTCGTCGAGCACGTAGTCCTGGGCCGTCGTGCCCCCGGGCTGCCGGGTCTCGATCGTGTAGTGGATGGTCTCGCCGATCGTGGCCTGGTTCGACCCGGCGTTGCCGGCCTCCGCGACGCCGGTGCTCCGCGTCTTGGTCAGGACGATGCCGGGGCTGTAGACGTTCGCCGTGTCGTCGGCCCGGTCGGTGTTCGCGTCGTCCTCACGACCCGGGTCAATGTTGTTCCGAGGGACGTAGGTGAAGCTCGTGCCGATGTTCGTGGCCGACTGGTACTCCACCACGCCCGCGTGGTTGGTCCACTGCGCCGCGAGCGGCACGGCGCCGGAGGGCAGGGTCCAGGTGTAGTGCAGCACCGTGGTCTGGCCCGCGGCGAGGTCGAGGCCGGACCAGGTGATCCGGCCGCCGCTGCACGCGCCGCCGTGGTCGATGCTCGAGATCTGCGCACAGGTGGCGTCCGGGACGCCACCGGTGCCCTGCGGCAGCAGGTCCCACACGACGGCGTTCGTGGCGTCGCGCTCACCGTCGTTGGCGACGCTGACGGCGTAGGTGACCGCGTCGCCCTCGACCACGTCGCGGAGCGGGTCGACCGGCGGGTCGTACGTCGTGCTGTTGAGCCCGCTGATGCCCTTGGTCAGGCTCAGGTGTGCCTCGACGAACCCGACCGACGCGTCGTCCGGATTGACGAAGACCTCGCCGTTGGTGTTCTGGAAGGAGTAACGGGCGCTGTTGGTGATCGTCGTCCCGTTCGTGCCGAGGTCGGGCGGGTCCGCCGCGACGAACACGGCCTGGATGATCGCCTGGGCGGTCTGCGCCGGCTGGACCACCTCTCCCGGGATCAGGGTGAAGTCGACCCGCTGCTGGGCCTGGGTCGGCGACGGCGGCGTGACCTGGGGGTTCGCGATGTTCGCCTCGGGCACCTCGTTGTCGGGGCCGGGCATCGAGGTCTCGTAGTTGAAGCCGAGGGGCAGGAAGTCGACCATCGACACGTCGCGGGTGTCGAGGAAGTCGGGCGCGGTGGCCGTGAGTCGGAAGCAGACGCGGTCGCCCGGCCCGACCCCTGCCGCGAAGCTCGGATGCCACCTGACCAACCGACCGTCGCCGCACTGCTGGCCGGGGGTCGGGATCCCGACGTCCTTGGTGAACGTCACGGCGGTGCCGGACTGGGTGGCGCTCGAGTCGTCGGTGACGGCGTTCGTGTCGTGACCGAGCGGGTTGCTCGGCCCGCGCTGGTCGAAGGTCGTCACGTCGGCGTCGAGGTCCGTGGTGTTGGTCCAGGTGTCGTTGGCGGAGACCGGGTTGCCGTTGTGGTAGGCCGTCAGGGCCTCGGTGGAGAAGGTGATCTGTCCGCTCTCGTTGGGGCCGAACCGCCCGTCGGGCAGGTCCCACCGCAGGCTGGTGCGGCCGGTGCTCCCGTCGTACTCGTAGAGGTCGTAGGCGAGGCTCGGCGGCGGCGCGGTCTCGCCGGTGCAGGCCGTCGCGGCCGTGTCGATCGGGCAGGTGCCGTCGGGCGTCGTGTCGCGCACGACCGGGCTCCCGACGCCGCCGGCCACGACGTACTCGGAGGTCTGCAGCTGGATCGTCCACGTCGAGATGCCGCCCTGGGCGATCGTCGGCGTGTCGACGTACTTCTGCTCGGAGACGTCGACGGCCTGCACGGACTCGGTGTCGGTGACGACGCTCGCCTGGCCCCCGAACGTCGTGTCGACCTGCGCCTGGTTGACGTAGACCTCGCCGTCCCCGACCTGGGTGGTGAGGGCGCCGGTGTTGTTGTCGAGGTTCGCCGCCTGGGCTCCGCCCGTCCCCGGCGTGGCACCCGGCCAGGTCATGGTGTTCTTGCGCTGCGGGATGCCGGCGACGTAGGAGATCTGCGCGGTCGCGGAGGCCCCCAGGGTGTCACCCACGTCCCACACGACGTGGGTGTAGACGCCGGGGGCCAGGCCGGCGGGCAGCCCGCTGTCGACGGTCTCCACGGTCACGGGCGCGGGACACTCGGCCGGCGGCAGCACGTTGCCCTGGGTCAGCGGTCCCGAGCCCGGGTACTCCTCCCCCGCCGAGTTGTCGACGTCGCCGCAGCCGAGGAACTCCAGGCCGGCCGGGATCCAGTCCTCGACCAGGCCGATCTCGACGCCTCCCTGGGTGCCGGTCTCCAACGTGAGCGTGTAGACGGTCTGGTGGTCGTGGACGCCGCGCAGCAGCTCGCCCTCCGGCGACGGCTCCGCCTTGGTGAGCAGCACCGGGACCAGGGTCGTGGCGCCGGCGGCGCTCGGGGCGGCCACGATCCCGGCCCCCGTGGGCGGGTCGACCTCGACCGGGTCGGCGGTGCCGGGGTCCGGGAAGGTCGGGACCGTGGCCTCGGCGGTGCTGAAGTAGGCGTCGACGGGTGCGTCGATGGTGTCGTTGACCTGCCACTGGCCGGAACCCGTGCCGACCTCGTGCTGCAGCGCGTAGCGGAAGTGGAAGACGCTCCCCGCCGCGATGTCGACGACGTTCTCCCAGAGGTAGACGGTCCCGGTCGGCGTACCCGCGCCGTCGGTCTCGACCACCGTCCGGCTCGGCGGCTGGTCCGCCGACGAGAGCGTCACCCCGACCGGCACCCGGACCGAGAAGGCCAGGTTGTACGCCGGCTGGTCGCCGGTGTTCTCGAAGGTCACCACGACGGGCGTCTCGCCGCCGATCAGGGTCTCGCCCGGGATGTCCTGGCTCACGCTCAGCACCGCCGCCGCATCGGCCCGGGGCGTGAGGCCCTGCGGGAGCGGCACCACCGCGAGGATCGTCGCCAGCAGCAACAGGCCGGTCCACGCGGGCAGACTGGACCACGGGTGCGCGCGGACGACACGCACCCCTTCCCGAGGATCCGTCATGCAGCGACCGTAAGCAGGCATCGCCCGCGCCTCACTCACCCAAGAAGGGTGAAGCGAGCCACGGGTCGGGGGCACCAGCGACGTGCTCGAGCGCCTGACGGCGGTGCTCGATCCCGGCGACCCGGACTTCGCGATCGTCACGCCGTAGCCACCCCGCTCGCCCGGCTGCGCACCGGCGTGACGGAGACTGGTGCCGTGGCCGGCCAGCGCAAGCGCAGACGACTCCTCGTGGGATCGGGCGTCCTCCTCATCGTCGCGGGCGTGGCCCTGCTCGGCTACGTCGGGTGGCAGCTCTACGGCACCACCTGGGTGTCCAAACGCGAGCAGCACAAGATCGTCGAGGCCACCCGCGACGTGTGGGAGGGCGGCGGCCGATCCGCGGACCAGCGCGCCCTCGCCGACGGGGTCGTCGCACTGGTCCGGATCCCGAGGCTCGGCGAGGAGTACGTCGTCCCCGCGCACCGCGGCACCGACGACGCCACGCTCGCGCGCGGCTTCGGCATCTTCGACGACGCCGCCCCGCCGGGCGGCAAGGGCAACTTCACGCTCGCCGGGCACCGGATCACCCACGGCGAGCCGCTGCGGCGCCTCCCCGAGCTCGACGCGGGCGACGAGATCGTCGTCGAGACCGCGGACACGACGTACACCTACGTGCTGGACACCGACGGCGACGCCCTCACCGTCGACTTCAACGCGGGCTGGGTGACGACGTCCGACCCGGTCGAGCCCGGGACCGATCGGCCGATGTCCGAGCGGATCGGCTCGACCAGGCTGATCACGCTGGTGACCTGCGCCGAGCTGTTCCACACCGACGACCGGCTGGTCGCCTTCGGCCACCTGGTGTCGAAGGAGCCGAAGTAGCCCCGGCTCCTTGGTGGTCCCGGGGGGCCGGGTGCTGTCGCTGGCTGTGGGCGGGCCGGTGCGGCGGTGAGCCAGCAACCGTTCCGAGCACCAGAAAGGTTGCCTGCCCACCGCCACCCGGGAACCCACCGGCCCAGCGGTGCCGTAGCAACCATTCCGAGCACCCGAAACGTTGCCTACCCACCGCCACCCGGAAACTCCCCGGCCCGGCGGTGAGGTGGCAACCGTTTCATCAAGGGAAGAAGGCCGATCCACGCCTCCCCGGGTGAGCTCAGCCAGGGAGCCGCGGCCCCACCTTCATCCCTTGATGAAACGCCGACCCGCCCCGACCGCCCGCGAGCACACCGAGCGACCCCGGTTCACCCGCTCCGGGTGATCGCCGTGGGTCCGGTTCCACCCACGATGGGGCCATCCTGCCGACACCACGGCGCACCGAGGGAGAGGTGAGCACCCCGTGGACCTCGCCGCGCTGCGCGTCCGGGCGACCACGACGTTCCGCACCCGACGCGACCAGGCGAAGGCCCTGGTGGACCGGATCCCGATCCTGGGCCGGTTGGTGAACGAGTTCATCCGGATCGAGTTCATCGACCGGTGCATGCTGATCGCCGCCCAGGGGCTGCTGGCGCTGATCCCCATGCTCGTCGTGCTCTCGGCGTTCCTGCCGCACATCACCGGCGACGCCGTCCGGTCCTTCTCGGACGCCGCCGGCGTGGGGCACGACGGGACGCAGCTGATCGAGGGCCAGGTCAGCGCCGACGAGGTCCGCACCCAGACCGGCCTCCTCGGCCTGGTCATCACGATCTTCTCGGCGACCAGCTTCGCCCGGGCGATCCAGCGGATGTACGAGCGGATCTGGGAGCAGCCGCACGTCGGCGGGATGTCCGGCGCCCGGCGCTGCCTGCTGTGGCTGCTCGGCTGGATGATGACCCTGCAGATCGCCGGGGCGCTGCGCCGGGCCTTCGACGGCATCGGTGGCCTGGTCGGCGACGGACTGGCGCTGGCGCTCCAGGGGCTGGCCCTGTCGCTGATCTGGTGGGCCACCAGCTGGGTGCTGCTGTTCGGGCGGGTCCCCTGGCGCTCCCTGGCCATCGGGGCGCTGCTGACCGGCTACCTCGGCGTGCTCTACAACCGCGGCTCGTCGCTGGTGATGCCGCCGTACGTCCAGGCCAACGCCGACCAGTTCGGCACGCTCGGCGTGATCCTGGCCGTGTCGACGTGGCTGATCGGCTTCGCCGCGGTCATGGTGGGCGCGGCGCTCGTGGGCCGGATCGTCTCCGAGGACCCGACCGTGACCCGGCTGGCGACGTCGGTGTGGGAGGCCACCCGACGCCGCCAGCGGTCGGAGGTCACGACTCCAGCAGAGTGAGGGCCGCGTCCACGATGGCGTTGATGCCGATCCCGTGCAGGTCGTAGGCGTCGGCCAGCGACGACGACTGACCGAAGTCGACCACGCCCAGGGACCGGATCCGGTCCCCGCGCAGGCCCGCCAGGAACGACAGCGTGTGCGGGTGCCCGTCGAGCACCGTCACCAGGGGCGCCGGATGGGCCGGCGGGAACAGCTCCCCCGCGATGCCGGTCGCCGGACCCTGCTGGAAGGCCCGGAAGACCAGGTCCGGGCTGGTCAGGCAGATCGCGCCCACGTCGTGGCCGAGGTCGGTCAGGATCCCGGCGGCCTCGATCACCTCCGGCATGATCGCGCCGACTCCGACGAGCGTCACCTGGTCGGCACTGGGGTCGCCCGCGATCCGGTAGCCGCCCGCCACCACCTGCCGCCGCCGGCGCTCGCGCAGCGCCGGCTCCTCCGGCAGCCGGGCCTGCTCCTGGTCGATCGAGCGGGTCGAGAGGCGGAGGTACGCCGAGGTGCCGTCGGGTCGGCCGACCTGGGACATCGCGTGCAGCAGACACCACTCCAGGTCCTGCGCGAAGGCCGGCTCCCAGGCGACGCAGCCCGGCTGCTCCAGCCCGATCGACGGGGTGGTGATCGACTGGTGGGCGCCGCCCTCGGGCGCGAGCGTCACCCCGGACGGCGTGCCGACCAGGATCGACTGCCCGCCGGCGTAGATGCCGTACGACCAGGGCTCCAGCGCGCGCGCCACGAACGGGTCGTAGAGCGTCGCGATCGGGATCAGCCGCTTGCCCCACCGACTCCAGGTGGTGCCGAGCTCCGCGGCCAGGCCGACCAGGTTCACCTCGGCGATGCCCAGCTCGATGTGCTGGCCCGAGTCGACCTCCGACCAGCGGAGCAGGCGCTCGGCATCGTCGGAGAACCAGTCCCACCGGTCGTACGGCGCCCACACGCTGCGCTTGTTGATCCAGCCACCCAGGTTGGTCGACGACGCGACGTCCGGGCTACAGGTCACCACGAGGTCCGCGACATCGGGAGCGTCCCGGCTCAGGTCGGCCAGGATCCGTCCCAGCGCCGCCTGCGTCGAGACGGGCTTGCGGAAGGGATGCCCCAGCGAGGTGGGCACGGTGAGGGCCGCGGGCTCGCCCGGGTTCGGGCGCCGCAGCCGCTCACTGCGCTCGCGACAGAGCAGGTCGGCCGCCGAGTCCGCCGGGAACGCCGCCCACGGGTCGTCCCGGTCGGCGCCGCAGGTCTCGGCGAGCGCGACCATCTGCTCCCCCGTCAGCAGCGCCGAGTGGTTGGCCGGGTGGCCCTCGGTCGGCAGCCGACGACCCTTCACGGTGTAGGCGAAGATGACCGTCGGGCGGTCCGTGGCGACCTGGCCGAACGCGTCGAGCAGCAGCCCGAGGTCGTGGCCGCCGAGGTCGCGGATCGTCTCCGCCAGCTCGGCCGGCGCGATCGAGTCGACCAGCGCGCGCAGCTGCGGTGACGGCTGCGCACCGGCGAGCCGGTCCGGCAGCTCGCCGTCCGGGAGCCGCAGCAACCGCTGGTACTCCTCGTTCGACATCGACTCCAGGCGCTGCTTCAGCTCGGTGCCACCGGGGCGCTCGAAGACCGCCGAGATGGCCCGGCCCCACTTGAGCGTCATCGTCTGCCAGCCGGCGGCCTCGAACATGCCCTTGAGCCGGCCCGCCTGGATGTCCGGGACGACCCGGTCGAGCGACTGGCGGTTGAGGTCGACGATCCAGAGGAGCTCGCCGAGCTGGCCGACCTGCGGGTCGGCGATCGCCTCCCACACGGCGCCCTCGTCGAGCTCGGCGTCACCGAGCAGGCTGATGAACCGGCCCGCCCGCGGGGTGTCCGGGAAGTGCGCGCGCACGTAGCGGTGGGCGATCGCCGCCCAGATCGGGGCGGTCGCCCCGATCCCCACCGACCCGGTGGAGAAGTCCACCGGGTCGGGGTCCTTCAGCCGGCTGGGGTAGCTCTGCAGCCCACCCTTAGCCCGCAGCGTGGTCAGGTACGACGCGGGCAGCTGCCCGATCAGGTAGTTGATCGCGTGCAGCACCGGGGAGGCGTGCGGCTTGACCGAGATCCGGTCGGTCTCGTCGAGCTCGTGGAACCACAGCGCGACCATGATGTCGACCATCGAGGCCGAGGACGCCTGGTGTCCCCCGACCTTCAGCCCCGAGGGGTCCCGGCGGCCGTTGTTCGCGGAGTCCACGATCGACGTGGACAGCCAGAGGACCCGCTGGGCGATCTCGCGCAGCACCCCGACGTCAGCCCCGGACATGGGAATCGGCACCTGGTAGGCAGTCATCGGTCAGCAGGCGTCCAGTGCCTGCGCGTAGTCGGCCACCAGGTCGTCGGTGTCCTCGCAGCCGATCGAGAGCCGGATCAGGTTGTCGCGCTTGGGCATCGGGTAGACCAGCGTGTGCACGTCGCCGAGGCTCACCGCGATCGCCGAGAGCTTCAGCGCGGCTGCGAACTTGCCCATGGTCTCCGCGTCGCCGTGCAGCCGGATCGCCATCATGCCGCCGAAGCCGTCGGGCAGCAGCTTGGCGGCCAGCTCGTGGTGCGGGTGCGTCGGGAGCCCCGGGTAGCTGACCATCGCGACCTCCGGCCGCGACTGGAGGAACTCCGCCACAGCGAGCGCGTTGGCGCTGCTGGCCTTCATCCGCAGCCCGAGCGTGCGCATCCCGCGCAGGATCAGCCAGGAGTTGAACGGGCTGACGGCCGCACCGAAGGCGTCCATGTTGAACCGGACCCGGTCGATCAGCTCCTTGCGCCCCGCGACCACGCCCGCCACCGCGTCGCCGTGGCCGCCGAGCCACTTGGTCGCCGAGTGCACGACCAGGTCGGCGCCGTGCTCCAGCGGCCGCAGCAGGCTCGGCGAGAGGAACGTGTTGTCGACGATGTAGGTGAGGTTGTGCTCCCGGGCGAGGGCGGCCAGCGCCGGCAGGTCCGCGACGTCCATGTGCGGGTTCGACAGGGACTCGATGAAGAGCGCCTTCGTGTTCGGGCGCACCGCCGCCGCGACCGCGTCGAGGTCGGTCACGTCCACGTGCGTCACCTCGATGCCCTTGGAGGACAGGGCCTCGTCGAGCAGCACCCGGGTGATCACGAAGAGGTCCTCGGAGGCGATGCAGTGGTCCCCGGCGTCCAGCACCGCCATCAGGGCGGTGGCGCAGGCGGCCATGCCCGACGCACCGACCGCCGCGTCCTCGGCCCCTTCGAGGGCCGCGAGCTTCTGCTCCAGGGCGTACGTCGTCGGGTTGCCGGTGCGGCTGTAGAAGAACACGCCGGGCTCCCACTCCAGGGCCCGGTCGACGGCGTCCTCCTTCGCCACCGCGCTCTCGAAGGCGAAGGTGGCGGTCTGGTACAGCGGCGTGTTGAGCGCGTTCGTGCTCGGGTCGGTCGCCTCCCCCGCGTGGATGGAGAGGGTGTTCAGGCCGAGGTTCGAGTCCAGGTCGGCGCGCGGGTTGGCCGTGCTCATGGTGTTGCTCCTTGTCATACGAAAGTCATGCGAAGTCGTGCGAGTGATCGTGCGAGGCCGCAGGTCGTGCGACGTCGCGGGAAGGGGTCGGGCGAGCTGGGGTCAGTTGACCCGGGCGAGGAACTTGGCGGCGCGCTCGGTGGACGGGTTGGCCAGGACCTCGCGCGGCGGGCCCTGCTCGACCACGCGTCCGTCGGCCATCACCACCAGCGCGTCCCCCACGTCGCGGGCGAAGCCCATCTCGTGGGTGACGACGACCATGGTCATGCCGCCCTCGGCGAGCGAGCGCATCACGGCGAGCACGTCGCCGACCAGCTCGGGGTCGAGCGCACTCGTCGGCTCGTCGAAGAGCATCAGCTTCGGCTCCATGGCCAGGGCCCGGGCGATCGCGACCCGCTGCTGCTGGCCGCCGGAGAGCTCGGCCGGGTAGGCGTCGGCCTTGTCGGCCAGGCCCACCTGGGCGAGCAGGTCGTGGGCCAGCGTGACGGCGTCCGACTTCGAGAGCCCGCGCACGTGCCGGGGCGCCTCGATGATGTTCTGCGTCACCGTCATGTGGCTGAACAGGTTGAAGTGCTGGAAGACCATGCCGGTGCGGACCCGCTGCCGGGCCACCTCCTGCGGCCGGAGCTCGTGCAGCTTGCCGTGCACCTCCCGGTAGCCGACCAGCTCGCCGTCGACGTACAGGCGGCCGGCGTCGATCCGCTCGAGATGGTTGATGCAGCGCAGGAACGTCGACTTGCCGCTGCCCGACGGGCCGACGATCACCTGCACCTGGCCGGGTGCGACCTCCAGGTCGATCCCGCGCAGCACGTGGTTCGGGCCGAAGTTCTTGTGCACCTGACGGGCGAGGACGGCGGGGGTGCTCATGCGCTCCACCTCCAGAGCCTCGACAGGGAGAACCGACTCGACCGCACGGTGACGATGCCGGTGCGGCCCCGGCTGAGCCGCCGCTCGAGGAGCGACTGCAGGCCGGAGAAGAGCGTCGTCAGCGCGAGGTACCAGATGCTGGCGACGACGAGGAGCTCCAGCGTCCGCAGGTTCACCGAGTAGATGGTCTCCACCGACCCGAGCAGCTCCTGGACGGCGATCACGCTCGCCAGCGCGGAGTACTTCAGCATGCTCACGAACTCGTTGCCCAGCGGCGGCACGGCCACCGGGATCGCCTGCGGCAGCACGATCCGGCGCATCGTCCGGCGCGGGTCCAGGCCGAGCGCCGCAGCCGCCTCGACCTGGCCCCGCCCGACCGAGGTGATGCCGCCTCGGACGATCTCGGCGATGTAGGCGCCCGAGTTGAGACCGAGGCCGAGGATCGCGGCGTTGACCGGGGTGACCACACTGTTGGACTCCACCGACACCAGGGAGATGTCGGTGAAGGGCACCGAGATGCCCACCGTCGGGAAGACGATCCCGATGTTGAACCAGAAGACCAGCTGGACCAGCACCGGCGTACCGCGGAACAGCCAGATGTAGGCGCCGGCGACCCACCGCAGCACCGGGTTCTCCGACAGCCGGCCGATCGCGGCGATCACGCCGACCACGAGTCCGAGCACCATGGAGACGACGGTCAGCACGATCGTCAGCCGGACGCCGCTGAGCACGACCGGGTCGAAGAGGTACTCCGGGATCGCGCCGAAGTCGAACTGCTCGTTGCCGGCGACGGTGATCGCCACCCAGACGATCAGCAGCAGCAGGACGACGCCGGCGACGGTCCGGCCCGGGTGCCGTACCGGCACCGCCCGGATCGCCTCGACCTCCTCCGCCGGCTGGGTCGCGGGCGCGGTCACGACCGCCGCCTCACCCGTTGCCGACCGCATTGACCATGCTCTTGTCGATCATGTTGTTCTCCAGGCCGTAGTCCTTCATCACCTCGGCGTACGTCCCGTCGTCGATCAGTGCCTGCATGGCACTCAGGATCGCGTCGCGCAGCTCCGTCGACTTCTTCGGGAACACCAGGCCGGCGAACACCTCGTCGTAGACGCCCTCGAGGATCTCGAAGCCCTGCTGCCCGGCGGTGTTCACGGCGTACGAGCCGGCCAGCGTGTTCACCAGGTAGGCGTCGGCTCGGCCGTTGCGCATCGCCAGCATCGCGTCGGGGTCGTCGGGCAGCTGCATCGGCTTGATCGGCGTCGAGCACGTCTTGTTCTGCTCCGCGACCAGGGCCACCTGGGTGCTGCCCTTGGTGACGACCACCGTCTTGCCGCACAGGCTGTCGAGGTCGGTGATCCCGTCCGGGTTGCCCTCGGGCACGAGGATCGACGTGCCGTCGCGGAACTCCGTGACGAAGTCGACGACCTCCTCGCGCTCGGCGGTGTCGTTGAGGTCGGTGGCGAAGTCGTACTGCCCGGACTGGATGCCGGGGATGATGTTCGCGAAGTCGATCACGTTCCACTCGATGGTGACGCCGAGGCGGCTCGCGATCTCCTCCATCAGCTCGTAGTCGAAGCCGGTCAGGGTCTTGCCGTCGCTCTCGTAGAAGTCGACGGGCGGGTAGATGGAGGTGGCGACCTTGAGGGTGTCGGACTTCGTCACCGCCTCGGGCAGCTGGTCACGCAGCTCCTTGACGATGGCGCTCTGGTCGGGCTCGGACTCCGTGGAGTCGGAGGACCCGCAGCCGACGGCGGTGGCGAGCAGGCCGGCGGCGAGGAGGGCGCCGGTCAGGCGGCGGTGGTTCGTGATCATGTCGGATCTCCGGGGTTGGTCGGCCGGGCGAGGCCGGGGACGGCGAGATGGTTGTGCTCCGAGACCTGGGATGCGGCAGTGCGCAGACCGCGGGAGAGCTCGTCGACGCGGGCGTCGAAGTTGACGGAGAATCCCGCGAGGCCGAGCGAGGCGATCGTGTTTCCGTGGATGTCGAGGACGGGGACGGCGAGCGAGGAGACCCCTTCGTCGAGGTCGTCGCTCGCGTGGGCGATCCCGGCCTGCCGGACGTCGAGCACGCGCTGTCGCAACGTGTCGGCGTCCGGCGTCCGGGACGCGTAGCGGGGCATCGGCCCCTCCAGCACCTGCTCCAGCCGCTCGGACGGACCGAAGGCCAGCAGCACGTAGCCGGAGGGGCAGGCGTGGTAGGGCAGGGTCGAGCCCGCGCGGCCGTACAGCTCGACCGTGCTCAGGCTGGCCACGTGCTCGATGCAGATGACCTCCGAGGCACCTGGCACGTTGAGGAAGACCGGCAGGTTCACCGCGGCGGCGAGGCGCTCCATGGCGGGACGCGCCTCGCGCCGCAGGTCGAAGTCGTCGCTGGCCGCGCGTCCGAGGGCGGCGAGGTCCGGGCCGAGGCGGTACTTCTTGGTGCTCTCGTCCTGGCGGACCATGCCCTCCAGCTGCAGGGTGTAGAGCAGCCGGAAGACCGTCGACCGGCCGAGGCCGACCTGCCGGCCGAGGTCGGAGGCGCCGAGCGGTTGGTCCGACTTGGCGAGCGCGCGCAGCAGCCCGACCGCCTTCTGGACGCCCTCGACCTCGTAGCGCGGCATGGTCTCAGTCCGCCAACCGGATGATGATGTCCTCGCGGCCGTGCGCCAGCACGTGGTCGCCGGCGGCGTAGAAGTCGTCGAGCTGCTCGGGGACGATCTCGGCGAACAGGTTGCCCCGGATCCCGGTCTCGCTGACCACGCGCAGGTCGCCGTGTCCGTACCAGAGCGCGATCTCCGCGCCGTCCCCCTGGATGCGGTCCTTGTGGACGTGCATGCCGGCGTACATGTTCTCGGGGAAGTAGTAGTAGACGATCTGGCCGGGCTTGGGCCACACCACGTGGTTCTCCAGCGGCAGGTCGACCGGCGGGCAGTACACGTAGAACTCCTGGCCGGAGTAGATCGAGTGGTAGCTCGCGCCGACCACCGGCTCCGCGAGCATCGATCGCAGCGCCTCGCAGGTCTTCGGGGCGGTCTGATCGAGCAGTTCGGCCCGGAAGGTCTTCTGCTGGCCGGTGAACTCGATCTCGATGAAACTCATGGGACTCCTTGTTTTACTGTGCGAAACGCCTGTACGCTGAACGAACATGTGTGCTGGATCATAGGCACTCGCGCGCCGCAAATGGAAGGGCTCCACGCGAGTTCTCATGCGCCTTTTCGCGCCCGCCTCCCGGGACGCTGTCGACCTGAGGTCGGCCCCGGTCTTCGAGGTGGTTTCGAGGCTCGTCGCCGGCCCTCCTCACACCTCAACCACCGGCCACGGTGGCTGAGGTGCGAAGGCGCCCTGGCGCGTCTCGTCGAGGTGGTTTCGAGGCTCGTCGCCGGCGCTCCTCACACCTCAACCACCGGCCACGGTGGTTGAGGTGCGAAGGCGCCCTGGCGCCTGAGCCTCGAAACCACCGACATCCGACGCGCCGGACCTCAGTCGAAGACGACGCGGACGCCGCGCTCGCGGACGAGCATCCGGGCCTGGGCGATGAAGCTCTCGGCCATCCCGCGCGACACCCCGGGCAGGTCCGCGAGCGCGGCGGCGTCGGCCCGGCTCAGCGCGACGAGATCGCGGACGCCGTGCGCGCGCAGCAGGGTCGCGCGGGACTCGGCGATCCCGTCGACGGCCTCGAGCGGCTCGTCGACGCGCACCCGGCTCTCGACGGCCGGACGGCGCTCCTCGCCGACTCGGAGCGCGACCTGGCGGTCGTGGACCTCGAACTGGCGCAACAGGGGGCGCTGAGCCCCACGGACGACCTTGCCGCCGAGCCGGACCCGGTCGGTGCCGCACGTCGGACACGGCGTCACGACGACCGGGCGCCCGGCGGGCGTGACTGCGGCCGCGGCCTGCCGGACCGGGCCGGTGGTACCGCAGGCCTGGCAGTGGCAGGCCTCGCCGTCGGGGCCCTCCCCCGTCGGCGTCGCGGGGCAGAGCCCACCCGGCGGCACGGGCAGCGGCTGCGGCTCGTCCGCCTCGAACCTGACGCCCACGTCGGACACGCGCAGCTCGCCCGGAGCCTGCGAGGCGAAGTAGAGCTCCACCTCCGCGGCGGCGCCCACCGACAAGGACAGCGTGCGCAGCTCGACGACGGCGCCCGGCGGCAGCACGAGCCGCAGCGTCGCCTCGACGGCGCCGTCCGGGACGGTGCCGCTCGCGGCGCGGTCGTCGAAGTCGAGTGGGTCGAGCGGCACGCTCGGTACGTCGCCGACGACCGCGCCGGCGTCATCCGCGAAGCCGAGCTCGACCGCCGCCCCCGGCTCGCCGCTGGTGGTCGCCTCCACCGTCAGCTCGAACAGGTCGCCCGCCCGCACCGCCGCGACCTGCGAGACCGTCGAGGTGGCCGCGCCGCCGTTGGAGACGACGGTGCCGGCGCCCGCAGCCGTCACCGTCGTGGCCGGGTCGTCCGGCGTCCACGCGCCGGAGGCGACGTCCAGCGACGGGAGCAGGGAGACCTTGTCGATCGCCATCGCCGCCTCGGGCACGCGGAACCGCACCTCGGCCTGCGTGGCGTCGGCCGGCGAGGTCAGCACCGCCTCGTGGTGCGGGATCCGCTCGACCGACCCTCCGGACTCGACGTCGAACGACGTCACCGGCACCCGGTCGACCCGGCCGGGCCGGCAGCGGTCACCGAGCCAGCGCACCTGCGCGACGCCGCCCTCGACCAGCGACAGCCCGTCGAAGGAGATTCGGTAGCGCACGGCGCCGGTCACCGGGACCACCTGGGAGATCGCCGCGGCCTGGGTCGCCACCCGACCGGAGATCCCGCGCGGGTCGCCGAGCAGCGCCAGCACCTCGCCGGTCGCCGGCAGGCTCACCGGCCGGACCGCCCCGGCGGTGACCTCCCAGTCGGCGGGCAGGGCGGCTCCGATGGTCACCAGGGTGCCGTCCGACATGCCCATGCCGACGACCGCGGCGTGCGTCCCCGCGGCGTTGACGACGACCTGCCCGCCGGCCCTGCCGACCGGCACCGAGAACCCGGGGTCGGTCAGCCACCGCCGGTTCGGCACGTCGAGGACGTTCACGGCCTTCCGGCGCACGACCACGGCGACATCGCCCGTGGGCGCGATGCCGAGCGCCTGCCCCGCGCCGCCTACCTCGTCGAGGAACGCGACGTCGTCGAGCGTCGCCAGATCCGCCGATCGCAGGTACGTCACGCCCGCGCGCGTCAGCACGAGCAGCTTCGCGCCGTCCGGGGTCGCCGCGACCTGCACGGCATCGGCGGGCGCGGGTACCCGTACGGCGTCGCCGGCCGCGACCGCGGCCCGGTCCGCGTAGGCGAGCACCTCGCCGGCGGAGCCGCCGGCCGCGACGTCCCCGTCCGGACCCGCGACCAGCAGCACGAGCCGACCGTCCGGCGCGACGGTGACGTGACGCAGCTGCCCGCTCACGACCGTGCGCGGCAGGGTCGACCACGCCAGTTCGGCGCCCGCCGCGGCGGCTCGCAGGTCGGACCAGCCGACGTGCCGGACCACGGACCTGATCTCGTCGGCGACGACGTCCCAGCCGACGACGTAGACGCCCTGCCCGTCGGGGGCGGCCGCCAGGCCGATCACCGGCTCCGAGGTCGCGACCCGGCCCCCGGCGGGCCGCCCGGTCGCCGTGTCGACCAGCAGCAGCCCGCCGCGGATCGTCAGGCCGTCGGCCCCGGCGGCCGCGAGGACCACGCTGTCCGAGCTGAGGCGACCGATGACGGCATCGGAGAAGTCGACCATCGAGACCAGCGCCGTCCGGCCGGGGGCGTCCATGGCCAGCGCGACGGGCGTCCCGTCGCCGATCCTCTGCTGCAGCGTCGGCGCCCCGGAGAAGACGTCGAACCCCACGTAGCTCGCGTCGCCGTCCCCCTGCACCACGGTGTGGACCAGTCCGCTGTCGCGGCCGAAGACCGCGAGCCCGAACCGGAGGCCCGTCGCCTCCGGAAGGCGGAGCTCGCTGCTCCGAGCAACGTCGCTGCCGACGCGGTACCACGTCACGAAGTCGCCGTTGGCGACCCGCTCGCCGCCACCGTCCGGGCGGGCGCCCGCCGCGGCCAGCGCGGCGTTGAACGCCTCGGCCACCTCGGGGAAGTCGAGCCCGAAGTCGACGGTCCCGGATGCGGCGAACCGCTGCAGGTCGACCGCGACCTCGGCTCCGCCGGCCCCGACCCGCAGCTCGAGCGGCATCTCGAAGCCCGGCGTGGTGTGCCGCAGCCGCAACGGCGCACGCAACGGCGCGGTGACCGACCTGCCCTCCGCGCGTCGCCAGGACAGCCCACCGTCACGGGTCGTCTGGAGCCCCGGCGCCACCGCGTCGCCGTCGTCGGGCCCCGCACTCCAGGCCGCCGAGCCGGTCCGCGCCTGCACCACGACCCAGCGCGTCGTCCCGGCCGCCAGCTCGGTCTCCGCGGGCAGCGGGACACTCAGCCACGTAGGCGATCCGGCGTCGTCGCGGGTGAGGCGGAGGTCGGCCGGCCGGCTCAGCAGCGACGTCCGACCCGGCTTGCCGTCGAGGTCGTCGACGATGTCGATCGCGAGCGCGGCCTCGGCGGTCACCGCGGTGAGCAGCAGGTCGACCGACGACGCGACCCGGGCGCCGGGCAGCACGATCTGCTGCGCCAGGGACTGCCCCGGGCCCACCGACACCAGCTCGGGCGGCAGCTCCCCGGTCACCGGGCCGAACACCACGCGGGTCTCGGCGAAGGCACCCTGCACCCGACCCGTCGTCCCGCCCGCGACCGCGACCAGCCCCGGCGGCGCCGTCACCGACAGTGCGCCCTGCCCGGCCACGGGCGCCCCGCCGAACGCGTACTGCGCCTGCGCGGAGGCGACCCCGTCGGGCAGGCCGCCGGCCTCGATCGCGTAGTCGATCTCGAGCACCAGGTCGAGGCGGGCGATGGTGTCGGAGTGCAACACGAAGGGTACGACGACGCAGCCGTTCTCGACGTCCAGGTCCGCGAGCAGCCCCTGGAGGAGGTCGGCGAAGTCCGGCGTCGTCACCGGGTCCATCAGGTCGCCGAGGTGGGTGAAGAACACCGGCCCGCCCTCGACCGCGACCGTCACGTTGCTCGGGGGTGAGGACACCCGCAGCTGCGAGACGTCGGGGGCCGACGCAGTGGGAGTCGGCGCGCGCAGGCCCGTCACGCAGATGCCGGGCAGGGTGACCGCGTTGCCCAGGGCGAACGTGCCGTTGTCGCCGAACCCGCCCTCGGAGTCGACCGCGAGGAATCCGCCGCCGAGGTCGGCGAGCAGGTGCGCCGTGCCGAGGTTGGTGCCGGTCAGCGACGCCAGCCGGCGGCGGGCGTGGAGGTCGATCTCGACGGCGGTGCTGGTCGCGACCTTGGTCGCGCCCCAGTCGCCGCGGCCGTCGCCGAACGAGAGCGTCTCCAGGAACCGCCCGCCGGCGTCGGTGCTGACCGGGGTGAGCGTCAGGACCGCGCGCTGCACGACGGCGCCGACCGGCAGGCGCCGCAGCACCAGCCGCCGGTCGCGTTCGAACGGCAACCCTCGCCCCACGTGCTCGGCCCGAACCCGCATCGCGACGCCCCTCTCGCTCCTCCGCCGACCGCCCTCTCCTCAGACCTTGAGCAGGATCATCAGCTTGAGCTCGTCCTCGAACTCCTCCTGACCGATGTACTCGACTGCGCCCGCGTCGGCCGCGTTGTGCACGGACTTCCCCAGGAACCGGACCGCGGTGCGGTTGTTGTCGAGATGCTCGACGAACGTGTTGGCCGGCCGCGGGAGGAGGGTGGGGTCGTCGCCCGAGCCGAGCGTCGCGCCCGTCGGGTAGTTCACCGACTTGAGCGGGCGGAACTGGAAGATCATGTCGTCCCAGTCGCCGTTCTGCTTGAGCTTGCGGACCGACTGCTGCTCCTTGCAGCAGCGCTCGAACCAGGGCGAGTAGCAGTACTGGTCGTCGTCGAAGCGGTCGTTGGGATCGCCGAAGAACGCCTGCCAGAACTCGGTGACCAGGTCGTCGAGCGAGGTCGTGTCCGTGTACTGCACGTCGTAGCGGGTGAGCATGTCGGCGAACGGGATGCCCCGCTCGGGCCCGTCCGGCTCCTGGACGTCGACGGCCACGCGGGTGCCGGCGTCGTTGGTCACGCGGAGGCGGCGCTCCTCGGCGTTGTGCAGGTAGAAGGTCGCGTACGCCAGGCGCGACTCGTCGTCCTCGCGGCAGACCACCTGGAAGTACTCCAGCTTGTAGAGGTCGACGAGCGGCATCGTGCCGAGGTCGTGCTCGATCACGGTGACCTCGCCGGCGTGCAGCACCTTGAACAGCTGCTGGTAGCCGGTCTGCCCGCGCAGGTCGTCGCGGACCCGCTTGACGATCTCGTCGGTGAGGGCGTCGAGGTCCTTGCCCTCGATCCTGGTGGCGTCGTCGGCGGCGGCGACGTGGGTGACGGAGTCCGCCGCCGCCTGGGCCGCTGCGCGGATGTCCTCCTGGATCTTCACCTGGACCGTGTTCCAGTCCTCGGCGGTGAGCAGGTCGCCGGGCGACCGCTCGACGTACGGCGCGGTGCTCTCGCTCATGGTGTTCCTTCCTCGTGCGGGCTGGGCCCGCCCTGACTGGTCGTGGGTCCGGCCACCCGGTCCCTGGTGACTGCTGCGCGGACTCCGGCGGCCTTGCCGGTCCCGACGCCGAGCGGGCGCGGGGCGAGGAGGTCGTCGGCGAGTGTGGGCAGCGGCGGTCCGAGCGCCACGCTGCGGGCGGACTCGAACCTGCTGCCGGTGAAGTGGATCTCCAGGTCGTAGATCGCGGGTCCGGCGAGTCGCGCCGACATGCTGATCCGGTTGCCCCATGCGCCGGGCGCCTTGGCCTCCAGGAGCAGGAAGCGCGACCCGAACCCGGGGTCGGAGAGGTAGAGCCGCGCGGGTCTCTCGGCGTTGCCGAGCGTGAACGGGACGGACCGACGGAAGGGCAGCGTGACGGGCTCCCACCCGATCGGAACCTGCGGCACGGTCAGCGGCGCGACGACGACGAGGCGTGACTCGTGGTTGATGCGGTCGCGCAGGAAGTCGTCGTCGCTCGACGGCTCCGTGACGACGGCGGGGATGTGCTCGGGGTCGCCCGCGCCGAGCCGGGTCTCCCCCAGCCCCTCGCCGAAGCGGACGTCGAGCTCGCGCGGCAGGTTCACGACGAAGGAGCCGGCGGCGTGGGAGTCCCAGACGACCTCGAGCTGCGCCGTCGCGGGTCGCGCGCCCCCGGCCGAGAACACGGCGGACACGTCGGTGGGGGCGAACCGGCTGAGGTCGAGGACCGCCTCCTCCGTGCAGGGTCCCCCCGCGAAGTGGTCGGTGTCGAACACGGCCTCGTCGAAGCGGGCGGCCCGGCACTCCGTGTAGCTCCACCGGGTGCGACCGCGACGGACGGTGAGCGGTGCGACCTCGCCGGAGGCGACGTGCACGTGCTCCGGAGCGACCGCGCGCGGCGTACCGAGCTCGGTGATGGTGGCGACGACGTCGTCTGCCGCGGTCGCCGCGACGACGAGCCGCTCCCCCGCGCTGACCGCGTCGTCGATCCGCACCGACCAGCCGACGTCGGGGTCCGCGAACCGCGGCCCGGCGACCCCGTGGGTGGTCGTGAGCGTGACGCGGCCCGTCACGGCCGCGGCGCCCACGTTGTGCAGCGCGACGAGCGCGCCGTTGCGGACCGCGGCCGAGGCTCGATCGGTGGTGGGCGGGTACTCCTGCAGCTCGAGGTGGCGGATGGTGACGACCTCGACGCGGCTGTCGACGCCGGCCGTGGGCGAGGTGAGCCGGAGCCGGTCCGCCGGGGTTCGGCTTGCGACGCCCGGCAGCACCGCGTCGATCGCGGCCACGACGTCGCCGAGCATGGTCTGCGCGGGCGCCGGACCGGCGACGTCGACGTCGACGGCCTCCCCGCCATCGATCGCGAGCCGCAGCACGGAGCGGTCCGAGAGGTCCACCGGGCCGAGCAGGTCCACGTCGCCGTCGATCACGGCGGGGCCCGGCGCGAGGCCGTGGGTCGTGCGGGGCGCGCCGCCGAGGACCAGGTCCGCGGCGTCGCCCTCGTGGGCGATGCCGAGGACCAGATGGCTGTCGGGTCCGGCGGTCGGCGACGTGACCTGCACCGCGACCCCGCCCGGGATCGGCACGGTCACGGCCTCGGCGGCCGAGCCGGCGTTGACGGCGGCGGCGATCACGTTCGCGGGTACGGCGTCGCGGCCCTCCTCCGCGACCGCGGCGGTGAGGTCGACGACGACGGCCGGCGCCCCGTCGACGGCGAGGGACAGCAGGTGCGCGGTGCGGAGGTCGACCCCGGCCGCGAGGTCGACGACACCGGTGATCCGCGCGGCCGTGGCCTCGCGCCCGGCGTAGGTGCGCGGCACGGAGACACCGAGCACCTCGGCGAACACGTCGGTGCCGGCGCTCGGTGGCTCCAGCACGAGCCGACTGCCGGAGCCGGTGGTCGGCGACGTGAGCAGCAGATGGGTGCCGTCGTGGCCGGCCACGGGTCCGCCGAGTGCGAGGTTGACCCGAGCGGCGACCTGGGTGAGCGAGTGTGACGCCGGGCCGCCGCCCTCACCGATCGGTACGTCGACCGGACCTGCCCCGTCCACGCCGATGCGCAGTGCCGCGTCGCCCGGCAGCGTGACACCCGCGGAGAGATCGACGGTGCCGGTGAGGAGCACGCCGGCGGGGCCGCGGCCGCGCACGTCCTCGGGCACCAGGTCCGGCACCGTCCCGAGGACGGTCTCGCGCGCGTCCAGGGACCGCGACGGCTCGATGGCGACCGACGACGCCGCACCGGCCTCCAGGTCCTGGAAGGTCACGGCGTGCCCGTCGGAGAGCGCGACGGGCCGCCGGACCTCCGGCCGCTCGGCGGCGAACGCGTCGTCGACCCGGCCCGCGATCTCCTCCGGCGTCGTCGCGCGCGGCCGCGGCCCGGCGACGTCCACCTCGAGCGGCTCGGCAGCCCCGATGCGCACCCGCAGCCACCGGTGGGCGCTGAGGTCGGCGCCGCTCGCCAGGTCCGACGCCCCGGTCAGCCGGGCGCTCGTGGCCGCGGTGCCGTGGGCGGTGCGGGCCGTGAAGCCGAGCAGCGTGGCCGCGGCGTCGTCGGTCACGCGGGCGCGGGTGACGAACCGACGGTGCGACGTCTCGACGTACGGCAGCACGGCGAGGCCGCCGCCCTCGCCCTCGGTGGGCGAGACGAGTACCAGGTGCGCGCCGTCGTCGGAGGCGACCGGGTCGTCGTCGGGGCGTCCGAGCGAGGCGTTGATCGCGCGAGCGACCTCCTCGAGCGTGGCGTGGGTCGGGTCGGCGGCGTGCGAGCGCAGGTCGATGGCGACCGGTTCGGCGCCGTCGAGCGCCAGCACGAGGACGTGCCGGGCCGACAGGTCCACGCTGCCGGCCAGGTCGAGGCTCCCGGTGAGCGCGGCGGTGACGGGAGGTGCGCCCCGGCCGGCCCGCGGGCGCAGGCCCATGACCGCCTCGGCGGCGTCACCGGCGACCTCCTCGACGAGCAGCTGACCGGTCTCGCCCTCGGTCGAGGAGCGCAGCGTCACGCGGTCGCCGTCGTGCGAGGCGACGGTGGCGCCGAGCCCCTCGTTGACCGACGTGACGATCTCCTGGGGCAGGGTCGCGCCGGGGTCCAGGCCCGCGACGTCGACCGACACCGCCGGCTCCGCGTCGATGGCCAGCCGCAGCACCGAGTCGCTGCCCAGGTCGACGCCCAGTCCGATGCTCCGGTCGGACACCACCCGCGCGCTGAGCGCGGACAGCCCGACCGCGGTGCGCGGCGCCTGCCCGAGCAGCAGCGTCGTCGCGGGCTGCGCGGCGGGGTCGAGCACGACGATCGACCCGGCGGGCCCGAGCGTGGGCGAGGTCAGCGTGAGGAACCGTCCGTCGTCGGATGCGACCGCGACGCCGAAGGCGTCGTTGACGGCGTCGGTGACCTCGCCGAGGTCGACCGCGGCGGGGTCGCCCGCGAGCGCGGCACAGTCCACCTCGACCAGGCGGCTGCCGTCGACGGCGAGGCGCAGGTAGCGCGCGTCGGTGAGGTCGAGGGCGGTGGACAGGTCGGGCGTGCCGGTCAGCCGGGCCCGGGTGGCGGCGGTGCCCTGGTAGGTCCGCGGCCGGAGCCCGAGCACGAGGTCCGCCGCGTCGTTCTCGCCGTCGACGACCGCGACCTCGGAGCCGGGCCCCGCGGTCGGCGAGGTCAGCACCAGCCGGCCGTCGACGAGTGAGCCGACGCCGTCGGGGCCGAGGTCGCGGTCCAACGCGCCGAGGATCTGCTGCCCGGTCACCGACGAGGGGTCCGGGACGCCGTCGGCGAGCTCGACCCGCTGCGGCGCGCCGCCGTCGAGCGCGACCCACAGCCAGGAGCGCCCGCTCAGGTCCACGCCGTCGCTCAGGTCGACCGTGCCGCGGACCCGCCCGGGGGCCGCCGCCGCTCCGGTGCGGACGGCCTTCGGCAGGCCGAGCACCAGGGTCGCGGCGTCGGCGCCGATCGACTGGGTCGTCGTCAGCAGCGGCTCGCCCCGCAGCTCGCGCTCCCACCAGGTGTCGAGCGCCGCCTCCTCCAGGTGCAGGCCGAGCGCCTCCGCGGTGGTCCGGAGCACGCCGAGCACGGTGGCGGTGCTGTCGAGCTGGCTGCGCACGTAGCGCAGGAGGTGCTCGCGGAACTCCTCGACGCTCTCGTCCGCACGCGGTTGCAGTCCGTAGAGCGCGGCGAACAGCGCGAGGTCGTGGATCTCGCGCTCGCCCGCGTCGGCGAACTGCACCCAGTGGGCGCGCATGACCGAGACCAGCGAGTTCTCGGCGGCCTGCAACTCGCCGCCGTACGCGTCCACGAGCGCGCGCAGCGCGGACGGGTCGCCCCGCAGCCGGAAGGTGGGCGGCAGGTTCGCGAGGATCCGGTCAGCCTTCGGCACCACCGACCTCCGTCCCCACGTCGCCGGGCGTCATCGCCAGGGCGATCCACCAGGACTCGCCCGCGACGGTGGCGGACACCCGGAACTCGCCCGCCTCGATATCGGCGTCTGAGGCCGGCTGCCCGGCCCGGCCCTCCGCGGTCGAGACCAGCAGCGACCGGTCCGGCACCCGGGCGCCGCTGGGCGCCGGGCTGCCCGCGGCGTCGACCGCGGCCGCGAGCGCCGCTCGCAGGACCGAGGTGTCCCCCGGGGTCGCGGGTGGCGGCGTCAGCACGGCTGCCTGCACGAGCGCGTCGAGCAGCGCGTCGTCGCCGTCGGCCCCGGTCAGGTCCGCGCGCGCGACGACCACGTCGACGATGGCCGTCGCGTCCAGCACGTCCGGCACCGCCTTGATCGCCGTGAGCATCGTGGCGCCGTCCGCCGGGTCGCCGCGCGTGAGACCGTCGACGTACGCCTGGAGCGCCGCCACGACGTCTCGCCGGACCTGCTCCTGGCCCGGGTCGGAGAGGTCCGCGGTGATGGTGACGTGCACGCGCGGCGTGATGAACACGTAGCGCGCCACGAGCGTGGCGAGCACCCCGGCGGCACGCGTCTGGTGCACCTGGTCGACCAGGCTCGGCAGCCGCTCCGGCTCGGCGTCGACCACCACGGTCACCGTGCCGGGCTCGGCCCGGTTGGCCGGCGGACTGTTGGGGTCGAAGAACTCCACCGGCGTGCCCCTGCCCTCCCGGATCACGCGATCGAGCGCGGCGAGGGTCGCCTTGCCGAGGCCGCGGAGCACCGCCTGGGCGCGGGCGCGCAGCTCGTCGTCGGTCTCGTCGGCCGCCGCCCGCAGCGTCGGGTCCAGGTTGCTCACCCGCGCGATGCCCGCGACCGGCTGCGTCATCTCCGTGATGGTCCCGGCGGCCACCAGGCCGGGGTCGCCCGCGAACCCGACGTCGGCCCGCACCGGCACGTCGATGCGCACCTGGCCGCGCTGGAGCGTCCGCGGCTGCGTGGTGACGAACAGGACCGAGCCGGTCGTGGTCGCCAGCCCCGTGCCGGCCGCGATGGTGATGTTGCCGTCGAGACCCTCGGCCCGGAAGAAGGTCACGAGCCCTTCCGCGAACTCGGCGGTCTTGCGGGTGATGCCGAAGATCGCGACGACGTAGTCCAGGGACTGGCCGGTCGCGGTGTCCACGAACGCCGACAGGTAGGCGAGGTTGATCTGTTCGTAGACGGTCGCGACCTCGCGGCCGACCGCCTCGGTGAGGGTGCGCGTCACGCTGCCGACGTTGATGTCGCTCAGCGGCGAGCGACTGTCGACCCGGAAGTAGTCGACGTAGAACGCCGTGTCGTCGTCGGGCAGCGTGCCGTCGTCGAGCCAGATCACCACGTTGGTGGCCGCCCGGAACTCGAAGTCGATGTGCAGCAGGAACGTGCGCGGCTGCCCCCCGGCGGTCCCGGTGATGCCGCGGATGCCCGACGACGGCTCGGCGAGCGGGTACGTGAGGATCTTGAGGTCGAAGAGGATCTTCTCGTTGACCACGCCGCCGACGACCGACGTCAGGATGTCGTCGACCAGGTCGCCGTACGGGCGATGGACGAGTGTCACGGTGTCGACGTTCACGGCGTACCTCCCTCGAGCGGGACCGGGAAGACGAGGTTGAGCTCGGTGACCTCGTCGATCGCGACGACCGCCGCCCTGACCTCCACCCAGGTGGGACGGCGGCGGTCGGTCTCGACGGAGATCGACCGGACCTTCGCGACCCGCGGCTCGTCGAGGAGCGCCTGGAGCGCGAAGAGCTTGGCCCGGTTCCGGGTCGTCTCCGTGTTCGGCTCCCCGACGAGCTCGTGCAGCCGGCTGCCGTAGGTCGGGTGGCCCAGGTGTGCGAGCTCGCCCACCTGGGTGAGGAATCGCAGGATGAGGGCCTGCATGAGGTCCGCGACGCCCTCCACGCGCTGGAGGTCCTGCGGCGACGCGTCCGGAGCACCGGGCAGCACGGCCTGCGGGCGCGGCGCCGTGAACAGGTCGCTGCCGCGCTCGCGCTGCTCCGCGGTGAAGAGGTCGCCGAGCAGACGCAGGTCGTTCCCGAAGAGGGCGTCGCGGAGGGCGCCGGCCGATCCGATCGCCGGGGTGCTCATCGCTCTCTCCTTCCGGATCCGGAGGTGGTGGACCGACGGCGCGGCGTCACGGCGGCCACTGGTCCGTCACGCAGGTCGCGGCCGGCGGGCCGAGGATCATCAGCACGCCCGGTGGCGACGGGATCAGGTCGCCCATCCGGACCAGGGACCTGCCGGTCACCCGTACCCCGGCCGACCCGAGCGGCCCGATGACCAGGGGGTAGGTCACGCCCGAGAGCGAGTTGACCATGAGGCAGATCGAGCCCGAGGTGGCCAGGGGCATGACGTCGGCGAACACGAACGGCGGCAGGACGGCGATGATCGTGCCGGTGTCCGGTGGCCCGGCTGCGCCGGGCATCACCATCACGTTGCAGCCGATGCTGACGGGCATCCCTGGCACGGTCGCTCCCTCCGGTCGTGTGGGTGGTGTCGGCCCGGATCTCGGCCCGGGCGCGGATCGAGGTGGTCATGGCGAGAAGAAGGTCATGCCCTTGACGGACACCTGGGCTCCCTGCACGGTCGCGCCGGCGCTCCCCTGCAGCGTCGCGGTCAGCGACCCCTTGACGGTGGCGGTCGTCCCGGCCGACGCGGTGAGGCTCGTCCCGGCCTTGATCGACACCGACGTGCCGGCCTCGATGGCCAGCGCCTGCGCGGCCTTGAACGTGACGGACCGCGCGGACTCGACGGTCACGTCCCCGTCCTGGTCCAGGACCATCGACGACGAGCCGGACCGCACGGTGACCTTGCCGCCGCTGCTGCCGGCCTGGTCGAGCACCATCTCGGTGCTGCCCGCCGTCACGGTGACGACGCCGTCGACGATCCGCACCGTGATCTTGGGTGGCATCTGGATGACGAGCTCGCGGGGCGGGTCGTCGTCCTGGTGGTTGCGGATCGCCGCGAGCACGCTCTTGTCGTCGGGCTCCGCGAGCGGCAGCCGGAAGACCGTCTCGTCGGTCGTGGACAGCGGTGGGCGGTCCCGGTCGTCGTACAGGCGGCCGAGCACGACCGGCGCGTTGACGTCGCCGTGGTCGAAGCCGACGAGCACGAGGTCGCCGACGTTCGGGATCGCCACCGTCCCGACGTGCCCGGTGGCGACGGGGACCCGCTTGAGGGCCAGTCCGCTGTTCTTGAGCGTGACGTCGACGCCGTAGTTGTCGTCGTCGCTCGCGTCCGAGTGCGGGTGGACGTCCGCGACGACGCCGAGCTCGGTGACGCGCACCGCGGCGAGCTCGTGCCGGACGATGGCGGCGATGGTGTCGACGAGGGTCATGGGGTGCCTCCCGTGGGCAGGCCGGCCCCGATCCCGGCGGCGGGTCCGGCGAGCCCGCGGAGGGTCACGTCGGTGAGCAGGCCGTCGGTCTTGGTGATGCGGTGCTGGACGCCGCGGACCTGGTAGTTGCCGTCGAGACGGTCGACGGCGGCCTTCGCGGGGAACCGCTCGAGCCGCAGCAGGTCGCCGAGCTTGACCTGCGGGCGCCCCTGGAGCCGCACCCGCACCCGCAGCGACGAGGCCACGAGCGCGTCGGCGATCCCCCGCGCCGCGGCCTGCGCCACCTGTGCGGACCGGGCGACCGGGCGCTCGACCAGGAGCGTGGGCGCGCCGCTCCCGGCGCTCCCCCGCCGCGGCGTGAAGTCCTGGGTGAGCCAGGCCCACGACTCGTCCCCGCGCGACGATCCGGGGCTCTCTCCGAAGACCACCACGGTCCCCGCTCGCGGGCGCGCCCGCCACTGCTCGGCGCCCAGCACGTGCTCGCCGTACTTCACGGTGTGCACGTCCCGGCTGCCGGTGAACGGCTCGAAGACGAGCGCCCCCGCGGGCGTGACGTAGGTGTCGAAACCGGACAGGCAGGCCAGGTCTCGGACGTGCCGCAGCCCGTTGCGCCGGCCGTCGACGACGTACGCCGGGAGCGACGGTCCGTCCTCGGCGCGGTCCACGTCGACGCCGGCCTCCTGCGCGAGCGTCCGCACGATCTCGCCCGCAGTCGTGTCCTCGAAGGTGCGGTCGACGAAGGTGCGCAGCAGCGCGTCCGCGGTCGAGTGCCCGACGATGCGCTCGGTGCGGATCCCGGGGCCGGTGGTCACCACCGTGCCCGTGAGCACGCGGACCAGCCCGTCGTCCTCGTCGGCGTACCCGAGCTCGACCGACACGTCGTCGCCGGGCTGCGCACGCAGGCCGCCGACCTGGCCCTGCACGAGCGTCACCGAGTCCACGGGCGTGTCCATGTCGAGGCGGACCGTGAGCTCGACCGCGGTGCTCGCCCTCGGCTCGGCGGTCGTGTCGACGACGTGGTCGCCGATCGTGATCCGGTACCCGGGGCGCAGCATCAGGACCCCTCCCGCAGCCAGGCCGAGAGCGCGGGGCTCGACGTCGCGGGATCGGCCGGGTCGGCGACCTCGGCCGCGAGCACGTCGCGCAGGTGCTCGTCGTCGGCGAAGACCGCCGCCGGGGTGAGCGGCTCCGGGGCCGGCGCGCCCACGAGGTTCGGCAGGTACGTCGACAGCAGGTGCTCACGCAGCTCGCCGAGTCGCGGATCGAGCGCGGCGGCCGCCATCGCGCGGGCCAGCGCCGCGCGTCGCTCGGCGGGGAACGCCGAGGAGAAGGTCGCGTCCTCGTAGGCGCACACCAGGTACTGCTCCTGCGCGTCGGCGCGCGTCCCACCGTCGGTCGCGACGTCCATCAGCCGGCCGAAGCGCGCCGCGTCGGCCACCACGGCCTCGCGCACGGCGACCCAGACGTAGCGGGCGAACACCGGGCCGGCCTCCCCGCGGCGCCGCCAGGCCTCGTCGAGCAGCCGGTCGACGGTCGGGCTGCGCCGCTGCACCGCCTGGGCGAGACGCACGTCGTCGAGCCTCGGGCCGTCCGGCACCAGCTGCGTGCAGTGCTCGTCGGTCAGGGCCACGGCGAGGTCCGCCGACCCGGCGTCGCAGAACGCGACCAGGACCACGCCCGGCTCGAGCGGCACTGCCGACCAGATGCCGAACCAGCCGCCCGGCACCCGCGTGCCGGACGACGTACGCACCTCGATGTCGACGTCCGCGGTCTCGCCGACCGGTGTCAGCGAGCGGCCCTTGACCACCTCGACGACCCGCACGGTCACCGTGCCGCGACGCACCACCCGAGACCCGTCGTCCTCCGTGTCGCCCAGTCGGACGTCGACGACCTCCACCGCGACGACGAGGCCGGCGTCGAGGAGCTCCGAGGTCACGGTCCAGTCCGTCATGCGCGTGCGTCCCTCGCGATCTGGTCGGTCGAGGCCGGGAACCGGACCTCCACGGGTGTGGTGGACGCGGCGACGGCGGGCGACGTCGTGACCCGCCCCGAGATCGTCGTGGTGGGCGCGGTGACGACGGCGATGGCACCGGTGGCGGGCGTGACGGTCCACTGCCCGCCCTGCGTCCAGGCGAGCTGCAGCACGACGCCGTAGGCCCGGTCCGCCGGGTCGCCGGTCGCGCCGCTCACCGCGGTGCGGTTCGTCCAGATGCCCAGCGTCGAGGAGAACGTGAGCCCGAACCGGAAGCTGCGCAGGGTCGCCGCCGCGAACCCGGGATGGGTGGGGCCCTCGCCGTCGCCGGGGCTGTCGACCGACTCGACGATCCAGCGCTCCCCGAGGGCCTGGTTGGTCCGGGTGCGGATCCGGCTCCGGGTGAGGGTCGCGCTGTCGCCGCCGATCCCAACCGTGCCGGCGCCGCGCCCGGAGTCGAGCAGCGGCGGCGCGATGAGCGCCGGTGCGGGGTCGCCGGGCAGGAAGACCGGGCTCGCCGGCGTACCTCCGGTGGCGGCGCCGGTGTTGGACGCGAACACCGCCGGGTCGGAGTGCACGGTGCCGGCGGCGTCCTGGAAGGTGCCGACGACGTTCTCGACCGCGGTCTCGTTGTTGATCCAGCCACCGAAGAACTGGTTGATGACGCGCCGCCCGTCCGCGCCGCCGGTGACGACGTCGACCTGCGCGTTCATGTGGATCGCAGCGGTCGCCGGGGCGGCGATGTTGAACGAGCCCGAGGTGACGGTGATGCCGCCGACGCCGTTCGGGGTCACGGTGAAGTTCGTCGACCGCGCGACCGACGAGTCGAGGAAGAGCGTCGCGCGGCCACACACCACCGGCAGCACGATGGCGGGCTCGCGATCGGCGCCCGCGTCGAAGGCGCCGTTGCCGTTGCCGTCCACGAAGGCGCGCACGTGGAACGTGCCGACGGCGTCCGCGACCATCGTCGCGGCGAGCGGGTTGCCGGCGTCCGGGGTCACGGTCGGCACGGGGTTCGCGGACAGCGCGACCACGCCCGGCGCGTCGTCGCCGCCGCTCGCCACTGCGATGCCGGTCGCGCGCAGCGCCTGCCATCGCACCGGTACGCCGGCGGGCCGGACCTGCACGGTGAGGGCGACGGGCGAGCCGGCGGCGACCGAGCCCTCGACCAGCGGCAGCGGCGGGTTCACGGTCGGGTCGGTGTCGAAGGCGGACGCCGGTGGCACCGGCCCGGCGCCGACGGTCAGCGCGTGCGCCGCGACCGGCGAGTTGCCGAGTCGTGCGGTCCGAGCCGGCGTCGCCGGGACCGTGGCGACGAGGTCGCTGAGCAGCACGACGGTGAGGTTCACGTGGTCGCCATCGGGCTCGACGCCGTCGATCCCGAGCTGCACGGTCGCGTCGCGCAGCGCGCCGCTCGCCGTCACCCCCTCGACCCAGAACGAGGTCCCGGTGGCCGGGATGCCCGTGGTGGGCAGGTTCACCGGCGTGCCGAGCGGAGCCTGTCCAGCGGCGGCGACCTCGTCGGCGGCGCCGAAGAGCCGGGTGCGCGCGCCGACGGGCGCGAGCACCAGGGTGCCGGTGAAGGCGGCGGGGGCCGCCTGCCGCACGGTCAGCATCGCGCGGCCGGCGTGGTTGCCGGCGTCCTGCACCTGGACGAACCGGCCGGGGTCGATCTTCTGCGCATCGCTGAGCGGGGTGGGGGCCGCGCCCGCGGCCGTCCGGCTCGCGTGCAGGTCGAGGAAGAGCTCGACCGACGTGAGCCGGTGGGTCGTGGACAGCCCCGGCGTCCCGTTGACGGTGAGCGCGAGCGTCAGCGTGACGTCGTTCGGCGCCGCGCTCGCCGTACGCCCCTCGGCGAACAGGGTGACCCCCGCGGCGAGCCGGGCGGCGTCGAAGACGTTGTCGACGCCGTCGAAGGTGAGCTCGGTGCCGCCCGCCGCGGCGTCGAAGAACCGGACCGCGTCGCTCGACCGGGTGAAGGTGCCGGTCCCGGTGAAGGCCGTGGTGGAGCGCAGCACGACCTGCCGGCGCGCCGGGTTCGTGTGCGGCTTCCGCACGACGACGACGTCGGGTCCCGTGACGGCGGGCCGCACCGACGCGACCGCCCGGTCGACGATCACGACGTCCGCCGGCGCCGACCCGTCCAGCCGGAAGCAGGTGGCGTTGCCCGTGACCTCGGGCAGCGTCTGCGTGCGCGTGCGCACCAGGAACGGCCCGTCCACCGAGACGACGTACGTGCCGGGCCCCTTCTGCGGGACCGGCCCCGGGAACGTGAAGGACCCGTCGGATGCGGACCGACTCGCGATCGGGGTGCCGGCGCGCTCCGCTCCGGTCACGGCGACCTCGCCGCCGAGGTACTCGCCGTCCGGAGCCATGAGCACGTAGGAGCCGGAGGCGAACGGGCTGCCGTCCTCGAAGGTGATCCTCCCCGCGACCGGGAAGGTGCCGGACTCCGCCGGCTTGCGGCACCAGGGCCGGTTCGCCGGGGCGGGGCCGCCGGCACCGGGTGGGTTGGTGGGGCACGGGTCCGGCCACGGCACCACGAAGCAGTCGACGGCGGTGGCCGTCCCGTCGTCGAGGCACCAGCCGCCGCCACCGGCTCCGTCGGGGGTCTGGTCCAGGGTCACCGGCCGCGGCACCTGGCAGGGCATCGTGTGCTCCTTGACGAACATGAGCTCGCAGCGGCGGTTCGGCCGCCACGCGGTCTCGCGCCCGTCGACCGGGTCCTGCTCACCGCAGCCGAGCCAGCGCAGCGCGCCCGAGTCGCAGCCGGAGGCGTTCTTGTTCTCGAAGAGACGGGCCGGCGGGAGGTCCACGGCGTCGTGCGCCAGGTACTCGTCGATGAGCACCGGCCAGGTCGCGTCGCCGACCACGCCGTCGTCGGCCAGGCCGTGGTCGCGCTGGAACTGGCGGATCGCGGCGTCGGTGAGCTCCGCGTCCTTGCCCACGTTGCCCTGGAACCGGCCCAGGTCCTGCAGCATGAGCTGGATCTCGCGGGTGCCCCACGTGTCCTTGACGGTGGCGATCGTGCCGGTCGGCCTGGCCTGGCGCAGGCCGTTCCACTCGGCCACGGACCGGGCGCGGTCGCTGCCGGCGGTGAGCATCGCGAACGTCGCGCGGCCGCGGCGCTCCGAGAGCGCCTGGTTGTACTCGTCGGACCCGACCTTGTCGGTGTGTCCGACCACCAGCAGCTGCTCGTCCGGGTGCTCCTGGGCGTACTGCTGCACCTGCTGCAGCACGTGCCGCTCGCACGGCTCGACGAACGCCTTGTCGAAGTGGAAGGTGACGACGAAGACGGTGCCGATCTTCGAGCCGCGCCGCAACACGATCGTGACGTGGGCCTCCTCGCCCTCGCGGACCGTCACCGGCTCGGAGCCCGTGAGCGTCTCGTGCTGGCCGGTCGGTGTCTTGTCGTCGTCGACGAGGGCGGTCGCGGTGAACTGACCCGCGGGGAACGGATCCTCGAACCAGGTGTCGGGGCGGATCCGGTTGGTCAGCTGCTTGCGGAAGCCCGGGTCGCCCTCGTCGGTCCGACCCGCCACCGTGACCTGCACCCGGTCCATGTCGAACGCCGGGTCGCCCTCGACCACGACCGTCACGGTCAAGCGGCCCTGGTCGACCTTCGGCGGTGGGGGCGGCGGGATGATGACGGGCGTGATCTCGATCGGCTCGGCCTCGGTCAGCTCGCGCAGCGTGAGGAAGTACTCGTACGCGCTCGGTCGGCCGGCGAGCTCACGCACGTCCATGCGCTCGATCAGCACCCGGTCGATCAGGGTCGCCTGCGTGATGTCGGAGACGAACGCCACCGGGTCGCCCGCGTAGAACGCGTCGCGCAGGTCGGCGAGGCCGTCCGCCACGTCGGGCCGCGTGAGCACGCCGGTGAGCGACACCCGTGCGCCGCGGCGGCCGAGGTCCTGCAGGAAGTCGCCCTCGAGCACGGGCACGGGGTGCCGCACGAGCAGCTGGTCCTCGTCGGTCTCCACGACCTGCACCTGCTCCAGCTCGAGGTCGCCCAGCATCGGACGCACCATGCGCGCTCACCCCCTTCCTGCGGTCCGTGCCCTGCCCGTCGGGTGCCTCGCGCCGGTCAGGGCTTCAGCGAGACGAGGTGCGCCTTCACCGCGTCGATCAGGTCGAGGAGCTCCTGCTTGACGGCGTCCACCGACGGCAGGCCGCTGACCACGTCGGAGATGTCGCCGATCGCGCCGATGCTCGAGGACTCGTTCGGCAGCAGCTTCTTGGCCGCCTCCAGGAGCGCCGGGATCTTGCCGGTGAACTCCGCCACCTCGCCCAGGCCGGGGATCGCCCCGACGTCGAGGTTCTGGATCTCGGTCTTCAGCTTGTCGAGCAGACCGGCGAGCTCGTCGAGGAGCTCGGTGACCTGCGGCACGAGCGACGCGATCGCCTGGATCGCGGGCTTGATCGTCGGCACGTTGTCGTCCAGGAAGCTCTTGAAGTCGCTGAGGACCTCCTTGAGCTCTTCGAACAGGCTCTGGTCCGCCATCGGTCTCTCTCCTCTCGGTCCTGTCCTGTCGTGGTGCGGGGGTCCGCGGTTCGTGCGCGCCGCGCGGTCACGGACCTCCCGACCCGTTGGCCTCCTGCAGGCGGCCGAGCAGGCCGCTGAGCGGCTCGACGAACCGCTCCAGCCCGGTCGCGAACAGGTCGGCGATGTCGAGGCCGTCGAGCAGCCCGCCCAGCAGGTCCGTCGCGTCGCCGAGGATGTCGGCGTCGAGCGCCGCCGTGGAGGCGGGCTCGACCGGCTCGATGAACTCGCGCAGCGCGATCGCGTACGCGTAGCGGTCCGGCCGCCCCGCGAGCTGCCGGACCTGGACGTCGTCGATGAGCACCTGCTCGATGACCGTGTCCGCCGTGATGTCGGCGACGAAGGCGACCGGCTGGCCGGTGCGCAGGTCGTCCTTGAGCCTCTCCACGAGGTCGAGCGCGCTCGGGTCCGAGGCGATGCCGGCGACGGTGACGCCCGTCGGGGCCCGGCCCAGGTTCTGCAGCATCGACCCGTCCTTGCCGGGCGCCTTGTGCTCCGCGACCGCGCGCAGGTCCGCCGTCGTCAGGTCCTGCACCTGCGGCAGCTCGGTCCCCGCGAGCATCGGGCGCACCTCACACCTCGATCCCGTGTCGGCGGGCGGCATCGTCGAGGATGCGGGTCATCACGAGCTCGAGGTCGGGCTCGTTCAGCCCGACGGCGGTCGTGGCGGCGCGGACGTCGGGGGTGACCGGCGCGGTGCCGGTCCACGGCAGCCCGCGGGCGGCCTCGGTGTCGTCCGACAACGGTCCACCCCCCAGCCTGGGCGGCGGCGCCGGCGGCTCGGCGTACCGGGCGAGCGCGCGCAGTCCCTGCACGTCCGTGGGTGGGTCGGCGGCCGGGGTCGACGGCGTCCGGTCGGGAGCGGCCGGTGCGTCGGTGCGTGCACGCGGGGCGCGGACCGAGTCGGCGCCGTCGGTGGTCGGCGGTGCTCGGTGGCCACCACCCGGCGGCTCGGCGGGCCGGCGTCGCCGGCCGCGCGGCGCCTCGACGGGCGTGTCCGCGGCACGCTCGCGCGCCGTGCCGAGGGCGCGGTCCGCGGCGCCCGGAGTGGCGAGCGTCCGCAGGTCGACCGCCAGGAGGTGGGTGGCCGGGCCGGTCGCGCGCACCCGCGCCCGCCCGAGCCTCAGCAGGTCGTCGGGACCACTCGCCCCGACCCGGCTCGCGAGCCGCGACGCGAGGCTCGCGGCGAGGTCCGCAGACGGGTGCACCGGCGCGACGGCCTGCGCCGGCCGGCTCGGCCCGGTGCGTGGGGCGGGCCACGGCGTACGACGTCCGGCGTCGGCCGCACCGGGGCTGCGTCCCGGTGCGCACGCGTCGAGGTCGGGTCCCGCGAGCGCTCGCAGCCGGGCCGCCGGCACGGACGGGCTCCGGGGCACCGACGGCGCCGGCCCCGGGTCGGGCCGCTCGGCCGGGCGCGGCGCGCATCCCGGGGGCGAGACCGGGTCGGGCGCCTCGACCGGTCGTGGGCGGGGCCGGGTACCCGACGGGCAGTCGTCCGCGTGGGCTCCGGTGAGGTCACGCGCAACCGCCGCCACACGGCGGTGGCTCCGGTGTTCGGCGGCGGCGTCGGGCACGGGTCGCTCCGTCCGCTCGACGACCTCCGCCAGCGCACCACCCAGCAACGGCGTCGCGGTGATCCGGGGCGCGGGCGACACGGTCGCGCACGCCGCCTCCAGGGCGGTGTCGATCCGGTGCACGTCGCGCGTGACCCGCACGACGTCCCTGCACCACTGCGCGGCGCTGCCGCCGCCGAGCGTCACCATGCCCGAGCGGTGCTCGCGTGCCGGTCTCGTGGTCATGCGACCTCCGCGGCCCGCCCGGCCATCTCGAGGTACATCAGGATCTGTCCGATCGTCATGCCGGTGACGTCCTCCGCCGTCCAGCCGAACTCGTCGGCGAGCACGAAGCACGCCTTCGCGAGCGGCGCCTGGACGAGCTCGGCCAGCCGGTCGCGGGGCGTGTCGATGCCGCTCAGCTCGTTGATCGTGTCGACGAGGAACCGGGCGAGGCCCGCGGGTAGCCGCCCGGCCTGGTCCGCGGTGAGCGGGGGCTCGACCAGCGCACGCGAGATCATCAGGACCGCCGCGAGCTCGCGGTCGTCCTTCGCCGCGTGGGCGACGAGCTGCACGTCGCGGACCGTGAGCGGGCGGAGCGTGACGGTGCCGGGGTCGCCGGCTCCCACCAGACCGGCCGGCACGTCGACGACGTGGGTCAGCGAGCTGCCGGCGAGCAGGTCCTCGGCGGTGAGGGGCATGGCACCGGCCTCACTGCTGGTCGGCGAACACGACGTTGCCGGCGTTGTCCGCGCCGACGTCGAGGACACCGATGGTCAGTGCCCGGAAGCACAGGTTCTCGATGACGAACTCGTCCTCGGGGACCGTGACCCGCCAGTTCTCGAACTTGACGCCCCCGATCGTCAGCGACAGCGCCTCCTCCGGGCGCGCGGGGTCGGCGAAGCCCATCGAGATCTCGAACGTCGGCTGGACGTACGGCTCGGCGACGGCCGTGAACGACGCGCCGCGGCCCATCAGCAGGAACAGCAGGGCGCCGTTGATGTAGGCCCGCTGGGCGCTGCCGTGGATCGCGATGTCGCCCGGGCTGAGCGACACCGGGTGCCGGCGACCGACCTCGTAGAACTCCTTGAGGGCGGTGTCGACGGTGACCCGGACCTCCGTCAGGCGGCCGACGGTCTGCAGTGCGTAGCCGTCGAGCGCGGCCTTCGCGTCCGCACCCTCGGGGGTGTCCGCGGTCGCCAGGGAGAGCTGGGCGTTCTTGCCCGTGTACACCTCTGTGAGAGCCATGGTGGATCCTTTACTCGAGGAACATCGTGACCTTGATGAAGTCGATGCTGAACGTCGGCCGGAGCACGAGGTCGACCCGGGCGATGCCGCGGATCTCGTCGTCACGGCTCGCGTAGACCGTCAGGTCGTAGCTGACGAGCATCTCGTCGAGGACCATCCCGTTGAGGAAGCTGTTGATGGTCGCCCGCAGGGCACCGCGCACCCGCTCGTTGTTGAGCAGGCCGATGTACGGCGTCGCGGCGCTCCGCACGCCGTACTTCGCGTAGTCGACGATCCGGCGCGTGGTGATCTGCGTCCACGCCGTGTTGGTCGACGTCGTGATGCCCCTGACGAGCCGGAAGCCCTGCCGGTTCTCGACGGCGAGGATCCGGGACAGCACGAGCTGCTTGAGCTGCGCGTTCGTCAGGTCGTGCTCGAGGCCGTCCACCGCGAGCACCTTGTTGGTGAGGCTCACGTGCGCCGGGAGCGACGCCAGCAGGCCCGCCACCGCCGCGGCCGTGTAGGCGCCCGGCAGGGTGACGGTCGCCGGCGGCTGCTGCGAGCGGTCGGCCGCCCGGATGCCGGGACCGACCAGGATCAGCCGGTCGCTGTTGAGCGAGTGTCCCGACGCGCTCTGCACGAACTGGTCGCGGTCGCTCTGGAGGGCCGTGCCGACCACCGCGATGCGCTCGCGCTTGTTCTCGTCGCCGGAGGCGAGGGCCGCGTGCGCCGCCAGGTCGTCGCCGAAGGACGCGTCCTGACCGCCCGCGACGACGATGTGCGCGTCGACCTCGAGCAGCGCGTCCAGGCCGCTCTGGTAGTCGGCGCCCGCCGCGCCGTTGGCCCCGCCCCCGAGCGGGGTCGCGGCGACCTCGTCGGGCAGCTCGGTGGGATTCGCGAGCGCGACGCCCTCGACCAGGGCCGATCCGGCGGCGAGGTCCGCGATCAGGTCGTCACCGGAGACGATGCTGTACGACTCCTCGACGGCCACACCGAGCTTGACGGTGACCTTGCGCGCGGCCGTCTTCTCGACGGTGTACGTCGCGAGGACGGTGTCGCCCGCAGCCGGCGCGGTGCCGAAGGTCAGCACCCCACCGGCGGTGTCGATGCTCACCTGCGTGGGCCCGACGTCGGCGGCCGCGGCGTCGTAGAGGACGCCGGGCACCCGGTCGGCGCCACCGCCGCCGGGCCGGACCACGATCCGGTTCACGGCGCTCTGGACGACGGCCGTGTGCGCGAGGGTGAGCGTCGCGGCAGCGACCTCCTCCTCGCGGACCACGGCGTTCGTGTCCGCGGTCGACACCGACACGGTGAGGTCGTTGCCCCACGTGCCCGGCGACTTGGCCCGGATGGTCACACAGGGGCCGCCGGCCGAGTCGAGGTCGACCGACGCGGCGCCGGCGTTGGCGTCGGCGACCCGGACGGCCCAGACCGTCGTGGCCCCGAACTTGAACGCCTGCTCCAGCGCCCGGGTGAGCGTGAGCTCGCCGGAGGCGCCGTCGACCCAGCGGTCATACGCGCCGAACCGCTGGAGGGCGTCCGAGTAGCTGCCGAGCAGCTGAGGAGAGCCGACGGGGCCCTTGCCCGCCGTGCCCACGACCCCCACGTTCCCCACGGTGATGGAACCGGGGACGATGAGCGCCTCCGGACGTACCTCGATGAGCACGCCGGGCAGGACTTGTTCGGTCATGACTTCCTCTCCTCCGACTGGTCGGTCAGGTCTGGGCGCGCCGCGCCGGCTCCGTGGCGACTCACGGCGGGTTCGCCCGCAGGTAGACGACGGCGGTCTGGTCGAGCCCCGTCGCCGGTCCCGCCGGCGGGGCGTAGGTCACGGTGAACCGGTCTGCAGCGCCGGTCAGGATGATGGGCTCGTCGAGCCGCCGGTCGAAGCCGGCGTAGACGTCGGTGACGGCGTCGGCGTCCCAGTCGCCGATGGTCAGCCCGGGGCCGGCCGCCCCGAGCCCGGCGAAGGCGGCGGCCGGGTCGAGCTGCACGTCGGCGTCGGTCTCCGCCGGCTCCGCGCCCGAGGTCGCGTCGAGGAACGCCGCGAGGGTGGGCAGATGCGCCACCGGACCGCCGCCGCCCGAGCTGCGCGTGAACGTCACGGTGCCGCCGAGCGCCGGGCCGGGCACGAACACCAGGGCCGACAGCCGGGTGACGATGCCGGGACCGCGCACCTCCAGGGGCGAGGCACCGTCCTGGTCCCACCGCACCATCTCGTCGGTGATCGACTCGACCTCCCGCACGGGACTGGGCGACTCCTCCGGGTCCGTGCTGACCGGGATCCGCACGATCAGACTCTGCGCGTCGTCGCTGTCGACGTAGCGGTACTCGTACAGCACGTCGTAGCTCGTGGCCTTGCGCCAACCGGGGACCGACGCCTCCTCCCCCGCGAGGGTCGTGTCCGCAGCGGCCAGCTGCAGGAACCCGGCCTGCTTGAGCTCGTCGCGGTCGTCGAGGAGCGCGGTGTGCAGCGTCTGCACCGCGGCGTCGACGTCGGACGCCGTCGTCGCCCAGACCTGGAACCGGACCCGCGCGTCGAGCCGGCCGCCACGCACCGTCCGCACGCCGAGGGTGCCGGTGGGCTCGGCGCCGGTGTGGTTGCCGAGGCCGACGAGCCGCTCGCGGACTCGCTCGAGGGTGACGTTGGGGGCCGGCACCGCTCCGGCGGCGGGCGGGAGCCGCTGCCCCAGCACGGTCAGCATGTCGGTGACGACGTCCGTCAGTGCCGGTGCGGCCATCGCCAGTCCTCGGAGGCGGACTCCCGGTGCGCCGGGTTCACCGGGCACTCCGGGTACGCCGGGTGCGCCGGGTTCGAGGCGCTCGACCGCGGCCGGACCCGGGCCGCTCTGCTCAAGCCGCCGCTCGATGAATCGCGCCACGTCCTGGGGTCGCGTCCACGCCAGCCGGTCACCGGTCTCGGCGTCGGTGACGTAGCCGTGCCACTGCGGCGCGCCGCGTCTGGGTCGCCCGAACCGGCGACCGTTGGCCACGAGGTTGGGCTGCTCGAGCAGGGCACGGACGACGAAGGACCGCGCGAGGACTGGTCCGTCCTCGTCGTCGTACGTCGACTCGTCCATGCCACGACTGCCCCTGGTGACGTGCTGGTTCGTGCCCTCACGGTGGGGCCGGGCTGTCTCGCGAGCGTCTCGTCCGTGTCTCGTCCGTGTCTCGTGCGTGTCTCGGGCGCGCGTCTCGCCTACGGCGTGGGCCGCCCCGTCGGCGACCCGTCGGTGCTCGCTGGGGCCTCTCCCCCGCCCGATGCGGCCAGCGGCGTCGCGACACCCGAGCCGACCGCCGGGCGGGTCACCTCGCGTACCGCCCGGGTCATCGACACCATCATGTGCGCCGCGGCCCGCGGCACCGCGAGCACGACGACCTCCGGCCCGGCGTCGAGCACGGCCATCCCGTGCCAGTCACGGCCCACCGGGTCGGGGCTCAGCGCATCGCCGATCCGGTCGGCCATGATCGCCTCGCCCAGGGCCATCGTGTGCGCGGACGGCAGGACGCCCAGCTCCTGCCGGAGCACCGCCCGGCACTGGTCGAACTGGCGCAGCGCGCGGGTGCGGTCGCCGTTGCGATAGTGCAGGCGCATCAGCCTGCGGTGACTCAGCTCGTGTGCCGGCTCGATGTCGAGCAGTCGTTGGGCCCAGCCGATCGATGCGTCGAGGCTGCCGCGCCGCTCGTACGCGCGGGTCAGGGTGTCGAGCAGGGTGATGCAGCCGTCCTCGATGCGAGCGCGCGGCGCGAGACACCACTCGCCGTAGCAGCCGGCGAGCAGCGGCCCGCGGTACAGGTCGGCGGCGCGACCCAGATGGGCGAGCTCGCCGTCGGCCAGGTCCGGTCCGGCGGTCTGGGCGACCCGCACCGCCGCGGTGAGCACCGACACGTCGACCCACAGGCGTCGTTCGGGGTTGACCCGCAGCGCCTCGCCCTCGGTCACGATCAGCCGTCCTGACTCGGGGACGGCGGAGTCGGTCGCGTGGTGGATCCGCCAGAGCGCCTGACGCATCGCCTTCTTCGAGGCGTTCGCCCCGGCGTCCGGCCAGAGGGACTCGGCGGCGTGCTCGCGACGTACGCTGCGCTGCGGGGCGAGCAGGATGAGGGCGAGCAGGTCCTGGGCCTTGCCCAGCATCGCCGACGGTGGGCCCCTGGTCGCGTCCCTGATCGCGAAGGTGCCCATCATCGATACCTGCAGCTCACGCAACGCCCCGCCTCTGCCGTCGCTCGACCGCGCCGCCATCGGTACGCGCGGCTGCGCCCTGCGGTCGGCCCGGGGCACGACGGCCGCGGCGCAGCGCCGAACGAGTCCTGGTGTCGACGGTGGCGGCGCTCATCCGAGCCTCCCGAGGCGAGCCGGTTCACCGGGATGCTGCCGCAGCCGCAGCAGCACCCTGCGGCGACTTCATCCTGTGCTGCGTTCGAGCCAGGTGCCAAGGCCCGATGGTGCCATTGCTCGCACGGGAAAATGGCCCGGTCGACCCATTGCCCGCGTCGTCCGAGCTCCGGCCACCGTCCGGGCGTCGCGGGTTTCACCGGCCGACCGCCGGAGCCCGCGCGACACGCCGGACCGATACGGCGTGTCGCGCGGGTTTCGGCTGCGAAGCAGGAGCCTGGACGCTGCCGTGACCCCCGACCCAACCGCCTGGGCGGGTGCACCCGGGTCAGGGACCAAGCGCGGCGCCGCCCCGGGAGCGGAGCGGCACCCCTCACCTCAGCGGCGGTGGTGGCGCCGCGGGACCGCCTTGGCGACGACGACCTGGTAGCGGGTGTAGTGGAAGTGCCCGTTCGGGTAGACGACGCGATCGGTGCAGGTGACCAGGAGGAGCCGGTGAGGTCCGGTGGTGGAGAAGTAGCGGGCCGGGATGCCCGTGGTCCTCGCGAAACTGGCCTTGCTGACGACCTTGAAGCGGTGCACCTTGCCCAGCGACGCGACATCGACGGGCTGCCCGAGCCGCGCCTGGCTGAGGCGGCGTAGCGCGCCCGGCCGGTCGTGTCGGTCGGAGACGTGACCGCCGATGACGGTGGTGCCGATCTTGTCGCCGTAGCCCGCCGACTTGCGCAGCCAGGAGACCATGCCGACGTCCCCGGGCAGCTCCATCTGACCACGGGTGACTCCCGCGGTGAGCACGGCCGCGTTCAGGCGGATCGCTCTGGCGTGGACCCGAGGGAGTGTCGTCCTGGCCCTCGTCGATGGGAGGAGGGTGCCGGAGAAGCCGCCGTTGACGGTCGGTGCCTGGTAGGCGGGCTTCGCCACGGTCAGGGTCTCGGCCTTCTGCCCGCACGGGTGTCGGCCGGCACCGTTGTTCGCGCTGGCCTTGGTCTTGACGCGCCAGGTGTAGACGCCTGGAGCGGACACGCTGACGGCCGGCGACTTCGACCAGCCCCTACCGGCGCGCCAGGTCACGGTCCTGGCGACGTGCTGGCCCTTGCACGTGGCGGCACCGCGGCTCACGAAGGGGCCGTAGAGCCGGGCCGTGGCCTTGACCTTCGTGCCCTTGACGATGCCGCGCAGGCGCAGCCGGTCGTGGAACCTCTGTCCTGGCGTGACCCGCTTGTCGGAGACACGCGTGGTGAGCCGGGGCGCGGAGCGGGCTGCCTGGGGGAACCCGACGATCGCCGCGTCCGGCGGCGAGGGTACGGCGGTGCCCTGGGGGTCTCGGGCGGTAGCGACTGCCGTGTTGTCCACGTGGCCGGCACGGATGTCTGCTCGGGTCAGCGTGTACGTGGCGGTGCAGGTCGTCGTCGCTCCCGGCGCGAGGGTCGTGACGGGACAGGTGACGGGGCCGAGCGTGCCGGTACCGGAGAAGTCGGTCTCACCGACGGTGAGACCCGTGACGGTGGTGTTGCCGGTGTTGGTGACCTTGAACCGATAGGTGACCACGTCGCCTGCCTCGTGGCCTGACGATCGAGCGTCCTTGGCCAGGTCGAGCTGCGGGCTCTGCAGGACGGGGACGACGGCGTCGTCGGGTGGGCTGAGCACCGGTCCACCACCGGGGTCGGTGCCGGTGGCGCGGGCGGTGTTCGTCAGTGGCGTCTCGCGGTCGATGTCGGCCTGGGTCACGGTGTAGCGGGCCGAGCAGAGCGCGCGCTGGCCCGGAACGAGCGTGGTGCGGTCGCAGACCGGTGGGGTGATCGGTGCGCCGGTGCCGTTGAAGGCGCCTTCGGCGATGGCGATGTTCGAGACGGTGGTGTTGCCGGTGTTGGTGACGACGAACTCGTAGTGGACGACCTCGCCCGCCTTGAGCGCGATCGGCGGCAGCGCCGTCTTCACGATGCTGAGCCCGGGGATCCCGCCGGTGGGGACCTCGGCGCTGTCGTCGTTGGAGACCACCGGCCCGCCGCTGGGGCCGGTCCCGGTGGAGCGGGCGGTGTTGGTGATCGTTCCCGCGGTGACGTCGGCGGCCTGGACGGTGTACGTGGCGGTGCACGTCACCGAGAACCGCGGCAGCAGGGTCGTGACCGGGCAGGTCGGGGTGCTCATAGTGCCCGCGCCGGAGAACGCGACCTCGTTGACGGCGATGTTGGAGACGATGGTGTTGCCGATGTTGGTGACCACGAAGGAGTAGGTGAGGACCTGTCCGGCGGTGAACGAGCCTGCGTCCTGCGGCGAGACGGACTTCACGAGCTCGAGTGCGGGCGCCGGGCTCCTGGGGGCGTTGGTGACGACGCAGGTCCAGGCGGCGCGGGAGTTCGGCGTGAAGGTCCACGTGGCGATGGCGACCGACGGGGTCGCCGCCGCCGGCAGCCCGCTGGTCGTGCAGCTGAGGCTGCCCTGGTAGTCGCCGGGTTGCGACGGGGCGGCGTCGGTGAGGCGGTCCGCGATGACATAGGTGCGTCCGTACTCGACCGGCTGGTTGATCGACGTCGCGGTCGTCTGGGTGCCGGAGGTGGTGACGGAGTTGACGATCGTCCCGGATGCGTTGACCAGCTCGACACGGAACTGGTCGTCGGGCACGAGGCGTCCGCCGACCTGCTTGACGAGGGTGACGGTGGGGATCTTGTTGGAGCGGCAGCGCGCGCCGTCGTTGGAGGAGGCCGCCGGCCCGGCGGAGAGGAAGATGTTGGTGACGTCGGTGGGGTTGACCCGGTAGATGTTGCCGCCCTGATTGCGCGAGGCGTAGAGGTAGGTGTCGTCGCTGTAGACGGCCCCGAAGGTCGAACCGGACGCCATCCCCGTGAGGATGCCGCGGTTGGTGAAGGTCCGACTGGTGAGGTCGAACGAGACCAACCGAGCGTCGCCGGTGCCGTCGGCGCGTGGTGCGACGCCGTAGAAGACCCCGTTCAGGTAGACCCAGTCCCCCGGGATGAGCAGGTTCGCCGGAGCGGCGGCCGTTCCGGAGGCGGTGGTCCGGGGCGCGTCCGGGTTGCTCATGTCGATGCGGAGCCACCTGCCGGTCTGGTTGTCCATGATCCAGAGGTTGCCGTCCGCGTCGAAGTCACCGACGTTGTAGTCGATGCCCCGGAAGCTGTCGCCCGTGTTCGCGGGTACGCCCAGGTTCGTCAGGGTCAGGTCGGCGGAGATGCGCACGAGGGTGTCCGTGCGCAGGTTCCAGGCGTACATGTAGTCGTCCGCGGTGTTGTAGGCGACCGCGTTGACGGCGTCGGCGGTCGCTCCGGCGGTGGTGTAGGCACCGCTGACGAGGTCGATCGACTGGACCTGGTGCGGCGGGTTGAGATTGTTCGGCGACTGGAACAGATAGGCGGCGTCCCCGCAGTCCCAGGGCACCTCGGCCGCCTGCGCCGGTGGGGAGAAGGCGGTCTGGACGACGACCAGACCGACGACCGCCATGATCATCGAGACGAAGCCCGCCGCGGCCCGCCGTGCTCCCCGGCCCTGGACTCGACACGCCATGAGGCTCACCCACCAGCCCGAACTGGTTGCCGGGTCAGCCCCTCCCGGTTGGCCCGTGGTAGCTCCGACGGTAGACCCGAGACCGGGCCCTGACCACACCCACGTGGGTCAAATGCACCGGATCGTTCGGGCGGCGACCGCCGTGCCCCGCGACCCGCACGACGACGGTCCCAGGTCACGCCGAGAGCGCCCGAGGGCCGCCCGTGTCGGACGGCCCTCGGGTGACGAACGGATCAGCCCCGGAGGCTGTCCAGCACGTCCTGGTGATCCTTCTTCCACGCGGCCACGGCCTCCGCCTCCTTGCCCTGGCCGAACTCGTTGACGACGAGATCCTCCAGAGCGCCGTACTGCGCGTCGTCGAGCTTGAGGTTGCTCATCATCTCCGCGATCTCGGGGTGGTCCTCGCCGAAGCCCTCGCGAGCGAGCTCGTGCAGGCCCTCGGCCTCGCCCAGCGCGCCCTCGGGGTCCTCGAGGTCCCTGACCGGGAACGCGCTGTTGGCCCAGAACGGCCGCCACAGCGTCACCACGATGTCCTTCTCGGCGTCGGTCGCCTTCTTCAGCTGCGCCAGCATGGCCGTGGTGGAGGACTCCACGAGCTGGAAGTCGTCCTCGAGGCCGTAGGCGGGCATCACGGAGCTCTTGGTCGTCTCCGTCAGCCCGGCGCCGGGCTCGATCCCGATGATCTTGCCGCCGAGGTCGTCCGCGTGGTCCGGGAGGTCGGCGATCGAGTCGATGTCGGTGTACTCCGGCACCGCGAAGGTCAGCTTCGCCCCGTCGTAGTAGGCGCCGAGGTCCTCGATGTCGTCGGCGTACTTCTTCATGTAGGACTGGTGCGTCACCTCGGGCCAGGCCGACGGGTAGACGTCGATGTCGCCCTTGGCGAGCCCGGCGTAGAGCGGCGCGGCGTCCGCGAGCTCCTGGATGGTGACCTCGTAGCCCTCCTCCTCGAGGAGGTCCTTCCACAGGTACGCCGTGCTCAGCCCGTCCGTCCACGACGGGATGATCCCGAGCGTGATCGACTTGTCGGCGCTGGAGCCACCGTCCTTGGCCGCTCCGCTGTCACCGTCGTCGCTGCCGCACCCGGCGGCCAGCAGGCTCAGACTGAGCACCGCGGCCACTGCACTTCCGACTCGCTTCGTCATCTTCTTCGGCATGGTTCGTCGTCCTCTCGCTCTTTCTTCACTCACTCTGGGTTCAGTTGTGTGCTGCGCGCGCCGGCTTGCCCGGGCACGCGCCGTCCCGAGAAACGTCTGGTGCTGCGGCGGGTGACTCGGCTCAGCCGGCTCGCGCGACCGCCCGCGCGTCGGCCCGTGCCGCGGCCGCGGCGCGGAGGCGGCGTACGACGCCCGCGCGGCTGCGATCGGCGCTCAGAGAGGCGGTGACCCGGTCGAGGTAGATGGCCAGGATCACCACGGACAGCCCGGCCTCGAAGCCCAGGCCGATGTCGAGTCGCGAGATCGAGGTCGTGACCTGGCTGCCCAGTCCCCCGCCGCCGACCAGGCCGGCGATGACCGCCATGGACAGGGCGAGCATGATCACCTGGTTCACCCCCGCCATCACGGTGGGCATGGCCAGCGGCAGCTGGGTCTCGCGCAGGATCTGGCGCGGTGTCGCCCCGAACGCGTGGCCGGCCTCCACGACCTCGGCGTCCACCTGCCGGATGCCGAGCTCGGTGAGCCGCACCCCCGGCGGCAGCGCGAAGATCACCGTGGCCACCAACCCGGCCGGCGCACCGATGCCGAAGAGCATCACCACCGGCACCAGCCACACGAAGGCGGGCATCGTCTGCATCAGGTCGAGCACCGGCCGCACCAGACGGCTGAACCGACTCCAGCGGGCGGCCGCGATCCCGACCGGGACGCCGATCACCAGGGCGACCACAGTCGCGAAGAACACCAGGGCGAGCGTCTCCATGGTCGGCTCCCACTGGCCCATGCCGATCACGACGGTCAGCCCGACCAGCGATCCCAGCCCGACCTTCCAGTCGCGGACCAGCCAGGCCAGCAGCGACAGGATCACGACCATCGCCAACGGCGCCGGTGTGTTGAGCAGGTCGGCGAGGCCGTCGACCGTCGACTCGATCAGGTCCGAGAGCCGGTCGAAGAAGTCGCCGAACCGGCCCAGGACCCACTCGAAGACGGACTCGCTCCAGTCGCCGATCGGGATGCGCGGCACGCCGTCGACCGTCTCCCACGCGTTCACGCGCCCACCCCCACGTGCTCGCGGCGGGCCGGATCGTCGTCGGGTGGCACGGTCGTGACCTCGGGCGTCGTGCCCGCCCCCAGCGCGCTCAGCAGGGTCACCCGCGGAATGACCCCCAGCAGCCGGTCCCCCTCGCCGATCACTGCGAGCGGGATCGCCGTGTCGGCGGCCGCGGCGAAGAGATCGGCGAGCGCCGTGTCGGGGCCCGTGGAGACCGCCGGACGGAGGACGTCGCCGAGCACGTCCGCGCCTCGGCGTACGGCGTCGGCCGCGTCGTCCTCGGTGACGACGCCGCGCAGGCGCCGGTCGCGGTCGACGACCATCAGCGAGCTCACCTGGTGCTCGCGCATCAGCCGATGCGCGGCCCGCGGCCCCTGCTCCGACCTCAGCACCGCGACCGGTGGCTCCATGACCGACGAGGCGGTCAGCACGCGCGTGCGGTCGACGTCCTGGACGAACTGCGCGACGTAGTCGTTGGCCGGGTCGTTGAGGATCTGCTCGGCGGTGCCGATCTGCACGATCCGCCCGTCGCGCATCATCGCGACCCGGTCCCCGAGCCGCATCGCCTCGTTGAGGTCGTGGGTGATGAAGAGGATCGTCTTGTCGAGCCGATGCTGGAGCTCGACCAGCTGGTCCTGCATCTCCCGCCGGATCAACGGGTCCAGCGCACTGAACGCCTCGTCCATCAGCAGCACCTCGGTGCCCGCCGCCAGCGCCCGTGCGAGGCCGACCCGCTGCCGCATCCCGCCGGACAGCTCGCCGGGCATCGACCCGCCCCAGCCGCCGAGGCCGACCAGGTCGAGCGCCTGCTCGGCCCGCCGCTCCCGCTCCGACCGGCTGAGGCCCTGGATCTTCAGGCCGTAGGCGGCGTTCTCCCCCACCGTGCGGTGCGGCAGCAGCGCGAAGTGCTGGAACACCATGCTGACCTGCTCGCGGCGCAGCTGGCGCAGCCCCGCCGTACCGAGTCCGAAGACCGTCCGGCCGGCCACCTCGATCCGGCCCGCCGTCGGGGTGAGCAGGCCGTTGACCATCCGGATCAACGTGGACTTGCCGGAGCCCGACAGGCCCATGACCACGAAGATCTGACCTTGCTCGACCTCGAACGACGCGTCGATGACCGCGGCCGTGTAGCCGTCGCTCCTGAGCCCCTCCCGGTCCTCACCGCGCCTCAGACGCTCGACCCCTCTCTCCGGTCGACGTCCGAACACCTTGTAGATCTCATGGGCCTCGATCAACGGCACGCGCAAGGGCTCCTCAGGATGCAGTGGACATCGACCTCCCGCCGACGTCGCTCCAACCGGCCAGGCATGTCCATCGCACCGAGGTCCCGAGTCACCCCGTCCTACGACCGGGGAGCACCCGCTACGCCGGCGCTCCTGCCGGACCAGCCCAGCACGCTAGTCCGGACCTCACGCGTCCGCAAATAACAGAGCTCTCCCCCGCTGGAATCGGACGGCGGTCGAGGTGCGAGAACGGCCGGTCCGTCACGGTGGTCGAGGTGCGAAAACGACCAGGCCGTCACGGTGGTTGAGGTGCGAGGGCCGCCAGGCCCGAGCCTCGAAACCACCGGGTGACCACGCCACCGCCTATGGCCTGACACCGGCGCTCCGACAGGCGCAGATCGGCCGGCCTCGGCCTAGCCCGGCCAGGTCAGGGGGTCGAGCAGCAGGTAGAAGCGCTGCCGCCCGGCGTCGAGGTCGATCCCATACCGTACGGCGAAGTCGCGATCGGCCCTGCGTGCAGCGCCTTCGTCGGGCCACGTCTCCCGCGCGTTCGCCAGCAGCAGCGCGATGTCGGCGTACGGGTCGGCGCGGCCGAGTCGTCCCAGGTCGATCAGCCCCGAGACGCCCAGCGTCTCGGGGTCGACGAGGATGTTCGGCAGGCAGAAGTCGCCGTGACAGACGACGTGCTCGCGGTCCTCCTCCTGGCGGCGTCGCGGCAGCTCGTCCTCGACCCGCCGGAGGATCTCCGCCGGCGCGGCTCGTTGCAGGTCGTCGGGCAGGAACTCCGGTTGCACGCGGTCCTCCGCCACCGTCCGGCGCGCGACCGCCATCATCACCGCGAGACTCCTGTCGAAAGGGCAGCGTGCCACCGGGACCTCGTGCAGCTCGCGCAGCATCGTGGCGATCGACGGCCACGCCCGTCGCAGCATGTCCGCATCGAGCCGATCGGCCGGCACGCCGGGGACCGCACGAGTCACCAGGCAGGCGCCGTCGTCGGTCGCCTGCCAATCGAGCACGGAGGCGACGGGCAGTCCGGCCTCGCCGAGCCACGAGATCCGGTCCCGCTCAGCGGCGAGAGTCTCCGACTCCTCGACGGGGACGAGCTTCGCAAAACGCGCCCCTTCGCGATCGTGAAGCACCGTCGCGCCCGACTCCCCGGTCTCGACCGGGACCCACGCCGATCCGTCCACGGGCAGCAGCGCCGCGACCGCGATCGACGCGTTCACCGACATCCGCCCAGTATGCCGTGCCGAGGGGCGTGCGGGTTCTCAGCACCACACGGCAGCCCGAGTGATGAGTTGTGGCGCTCGCGTCCGTCATACCTGCGACGAGGCACGCGGAGACGGAAGGATCGACGTGATGGGTGCAGACCTGCGGTTGGAGGAGCTCGACATGAACGCGAACGATCTCGGCGAGATCGACGAGCCGGCGTTCTCGAGGCTGGCGGAGCGGCACCGGCGCGAGCTGCACGTGCACTGCTACCGGATGCTCGGGTCGTTCCAGGACGCCGAGGACGCCGTGCAGGAGACGTTCCTGCGCGCCTGGCGGCGGCGGGAGACCTTCGAGGGGCGGTCGACGTTCCGGGCCTGGCTGTACCGGATCGCCACCAACGCCTGCCTGGACCTGCTCGCCCGGCGACGCCCGGAACCGGCGACCGGTGGCGAGGTGCGGTGGCTGCAGCCCTACCCGGACCGGCTGCTCGACGAGCTCACCGCCGACGACGCGGACGAGCCGGAGGCCGTCGCCGTCGCCCGGGAGACGATCGAGCTGGCGTACCTGGTCGCGGTCCAGCATCTCGCGCCGCGCCCGCGGGCGGTGCTGATCCTGCGCGATGTGCTCGGCTGGCCGGCCAAGGACGTCGCGGAGCTGCTCGGGGACTCCGTCAACTCCGTGAACAGCGCGCTGCAGCGCGCCCGCGCCGGCATGCGGGAGCACCTGCCCGCCGAGCGGCAGGACTGGACCGGCGCCGAGGACGACACCAGCACGCGCGACCTGGTACGCCGCTTCGCGGACGCGAGCGTGGCCACGGACATCGACGCGATCGCGGCCATGCTTCGCGACGACGTCCGCTGCTCGATGCCGCCCACGCCCGGCCTGTACGTCGGCCGCGACGCCGTCGTGAACGACTGGCGCGAGGACGGCTTCGAGGAGATGACGGGACTGCGCGCCGTACCCACCGCCGTCAACCGGCAGCCCGCCCTCGCCTTCTACCACTGGCGGGATCCGGAGCGCGCGTACCTGCCCCTGACGCTCGACGTCCTGCGCGTCAGCGGCGGGGCGATCACCGAGATCGTCACGTTCCACGCCGACCAGTTCCCGCGGCTCGGACTGCCGGAGCGCCTGCCTGCGGACGACACGAGCAGTCCGGCGTAGTCCGGCGTCGTCCGATAGGTCGGGCGTCGGATCCGACCATAGCCGGCAACCCCTGCGGGGCGCCCGGCCGTTCGTCGTAGGCGCTGGGTGGTGCGGATCAGCGGAACGCGGACTGCCCGGTGAGCACCTGCCCGAGGACGAGCGTGTGCATCTCGGTCGTGCCCTCGTAGGTGAGGACGGACTCAAGGTTGTTCATGTGCCGGATGACGGGGTACTCGAGCGAGATGCCGTTGGCGCCGAGGATCGTCCGGGCGGTCCGGCAGATCTCCAGCGCCTCCCGGACGTTGTTGAGCTTGCCGATGCTCACCTGCTCGGGCTCCAGCACGCCGGCGTCCTTGCGGCGGCCGAGGTGCACGGCCAGGAGGTAGCCCTTGACGTACTCGAGCGACATGTCGACGAGCTTCTGCTGGGTGAGCTGGAACGCACCGATCGGCTTGCCGAACTGCACCCGGTCGATCGCGTACGACCGCGCCGCCTCGATGCTGGACCGGGCCGCGCCGAGGGCGCCCCAGACGATCCCGAAACGAGCCTCGTTGAGGCACGACAGCGGCCCCTTGAGGCCGATGACCTCGGGCAGCACGGCCGATGCCGGCAGCCGCACGCCGTCGAGCACGAGCTCGCCCGTGGCCGACGCGCGCAGCGACATCTTGTGCTTGATCTCCGGAGCGGAGAAGCCCGGCGTGTCCGTGGGTACGACGAAGCCGCGGACCCCCTCGGGCGTTCCGGTCCACACGACGGCGACGTCGGCGTACGTCGCGTTCGAGATCCACATCTTGCGGCCGTCGAGGACCCAGTCGTCGCCGTCCCGGCGGGCGCGCGTGGTCATCGCGCCGGGGTCGGAGCCCACGTCGGGCTCGGTGAGCCCGAAGCACCCGATCGCGTCGCCCGCCGCCATCCGGGGCAGCCACTCCTGCTTGTGCTCCTCGCTCCCCCACCGCCAGATCGCGTACATCGCGAGCGAGCCCTGCACCGAGACGAGCGAGCGCAGCCCGGAGTCGGTCGCCTCCAGCTCCAGGCACGCGAGGCCGTACTCGGTGGCGCTCATCCCGGCGCAGCCGTAGCCCTCCAGGTGCATGCCGAGTACGCCGAGCGCGCCGAGCTCCTTCGACAGGCCGCGGACGTCGGGGATGCCGCCCTGCTCGAACCACTCGGCGATGTTCGGCTCGACCGACCGGTCGAGCATCTCGCGGATGGAGGCCCGGACCGATCGCTCGTCGTCGGTGAGCAGGGCGTCGAGGCCTGCCGGGTCCAGGGCGTCGATGCGGCCGGGCTTCATCGCAGCGGTCATGATTCTTCCTCCTCGAGCCAACGACGAATCTCGTCGCTGTGTTGTCCCAGGTCCGGGGGCGGGGTGTAGGTGGTGACGGGGTCGGCGGAGTAGCTGACGGGGTGCCGCACCTGCGCAGGTCGCCCGGCACCGACCTCGACGACGGGCCGCAGCCCGAGGTCGTCGGCGAGGGCGAACGCCCCGGCGAGGTCGCCCACCTGCCCGGCCGGCACGCCCACCGCGGCGAGCCGTTCGGTCCAGCCTGCGGCGGTGTCGGCGGCCAGCAGTCTCTCGAGATCGGCGGCCAGGTCGGCCCGGTGCGCCACCCGGGCGGCGTTCGTCGCGTACCGCGGGTCGTCGGCGAGCGACGGCTCCCCGATCGCGGTGACGAGGGCGCGGAACTGGCGGTCGTTCCCGCAGGCCAGCGCCAGGTGGTCGCTGCCGGTGCGGAGCAGCTCGTACGGCGCGATCGAGGGATGCGCGTTGCCGAGCCGCGGCGGCACCCCCGCTCCTGGTGTCAGGTACGACGATGCCTGGTTGACCAGCGACGTGAGCAGGCTCGACAGCAGGTTCACCTCGACGTGCTGGCCGACGCCGTCGCGGTGGCGCGAGTGCAGCGCGGCGAGGATGCCGGTGACCGCGTCCTTCGAGGTGAGCACGTCGACCAGGGCGACTCCCACCTTCATCGGCTCGCCGTCCGGCTCGCCGGTGACGCTCATCAGGCCGCCGACGGCCTGGACGAGGAAGTCGTAGCCGGGCAGCGCGGCCCCGGTGCCGCTGCCGAAGCCCGTGATGGAGCAGTACACGATGCCGGGCTGGTCGGCGGCGACCTGGTCGTAGCCGAGCCCGTACTTGTCGAGCGTGCCGGTGCGGAAGTTCTCGACCAGCACGTCGGCACGCCGCGCCAGCCGCTGCGCGAGCCGGCGGTCGTGCGGGTCCGCGAGGTCGAGGACGACCGACTCCTTGTTGCGGTTGCAGCTCTCGAAGTAGGCACTCGAGCTCGGCGTCCACGGTGGTCCCCACGCCCGGGTGTCGTCGCCGGTCCCGGGCCGCTCGACCTTCACGACCCGGGCACCGAGGTCGGCCAGGGTGGCCGTCGCCAGCGGACCGGCGAGGACCCGGCTGAAGTCGGCGACGAGCAGGCCCTCGAGCGGCATCGTCATGCGGTCTCCAGCCGGCCGTCGATCCGGCGCGGGACGCCCCAGGGGTTGTCCGAAGAGACGGCCTCGCGGACCGCGGGTGGGAGCAGCGGGTCCGGCACGGACTGGTAGGCGACGGGCCGGAGGAACCGCCCGAGCGCTCCCGCGCCGACCGAGGTCGCCGCCGGGTTCGACGTCGAGGGCCACGGGCCGCCGTGCTGCTGTGCCCAGGTGAAGGCCACGCCCGTCGGCCAGTCGTCGACCATGACCCGGCCGACCTTCCGCGCCAGCTGGGCGACCAGGGACGCCTCCGCCGGGTCCACCGATCCGTCGCCGGCGGTGAACACGGCACCGGCAAGACTCCCCTGCAGCCCGGCCAGCGCCGGCCCGAGGTCGTCCAGGGCGTCGTACTCGACGACGACGGCCACCGGGCCGAAGCACTCCTCGAGGACCCGGCTCCCGGGCGCCAGGGCCTCGAGCGGCGCGGACAGGACGGCGGCGTCCGCCGCCCATCCTGTCGGCGGACCGGGGACCCGGCCCACCACGGAGCACCCCGCCGCGACCAGGTCGCGGATCCCGCTAGCCACCCCGTCCGCGATCGCCTCGGTGAGCATCACGGCCGCGGGCGACGCGTCGGCGAGGGCGCGGGCGACCCTGGCCGGCACCTGCTCCCCCGCCGGGGCGAACATCAGGCCGGGCTTGGTACAGAACTGCCCCGCCCCCAGCGTGAACGAGCCGACGAACCCCTGCACGATCTCGTCGAGCCGGGCCAGCCCCGAGGGGGCGAGGACGACCGGGTTCACGGTGCCCATCTCGGCGTAGACCGGGATCACCACCTCGCGCTCGTTGGCCGCTCTCCAGAGAGCGAGGCCGCCGGCCTGGGAGCCGGTGAAACCGACGGCGGCCACGGCCGGGGACCGCACGAGGTCGATCCCGGCCTGGAGTCCGCTCACCATCGCGAAGGTGCCGTCGGGCGCTCCGGCCGCGGCCAGCGCCGTCCGCGCGATCTCCTCGAGCCGCACACAGGTCTGCACGTGGGCCGGGTGTGCCTTCGCAACCACGGTGCAGCCGGCGGCCAGCGCCGAGCCGGTGTCGTTGCCCAGCACCCCGAACCCGAAGGGGAAGTTGCTCGCGCCGAACACGGCGACCGGGCCGAGCGGCCGGTTCACCTTCACCAGCCGCGGCGTCGTGGGGGTCGCGTGATCGACGGTGACGTCGAGCCAGCTCCCCTCCTCCGCGACCTGGCCGTAGAAGCGGAGCTGGTCGGCCATCCGGCCGACCTCGCCGGTCAGTCGGTCCAGCCCGAGAGCGGTCTCGGTGTCCGCCAGCCGGGCGAGCTCGACGGTGTGCTCCTCGAGCGCCGCCGCGAGCGCGTCCAACCATCGCCGCCGGGTGCGGGGGGACGTAGCCGCCACCGCGTCCGAGGCCGCCGCGGCCCGGGCGACGACGGCCGCCAGAGCAGCTGCAGACGTATCCGCGAGCGCCCCCGCGACCCGGCCGTCGCGGGGCCGATAGCTCGTCGTCGTCACTGGTGCACCCCGGCAGTCACAGGCTCGCCCTCAGCCGGAGGCGGACGTGGCGCTGCTGCGAGAAGCCGCGCAGCCCCTCCGGTCCGAGCTCTCGCCCGAAGCCCGAGAGCTTCCACCCGCCGAACGGGGCCTGGAGCTCGGACACGTCGTTGATGTTGACGCCCACTCCACCGGCCTCGATCCGGTCGGCGACGGACCACGCGCGCTCGAGGTCGCGGCCGTAGACGTAGGCGGCCAGGCCGTAGCGCGTCGCGTTCGCCAGCCGCACCGGGTCCTCGCCCTCGGCGTACCGGTGGATCCCGAGCACGGGGCCGAAGGTCTCCTCGGACATCACCCGGGCACCCAGCGGCACCCCGTCGATGACCGTGGGTCGGTAGAAGTGCCCGCCGGCCAGGCCCTCCGAGCGATCGACGGACCCGCCGGCGACGACCTTCGCGCCGAGCCGGACGGCATCCTCCACGTGATCGGCGGCGCGGGCGAGCACGCCGGCGTTGGTCGCCGGTCCGTAGAGGACTCCGTCGTCCAGGCCGTGGCCGAGCCGGACCGAGTCGGCCAGCTCCGCGACCGCGGCGACGAAGTCGTCCGCGACGCTCTCGGCGACCAGGACCCGGTTCACCGCGATGCAGATCTGGCCGGCGTTGGAGAACGAGCGGCGGAACGCCGCCTGTGCCGCCAGCTCGAGCTCGGCGTCGTCGAGTACGACGAACGGGCACTGCCCGCCGAGCTCCAGGGACACCCGCTTCATGGTGTCGGCGGCCGTGCGCATCAACGCCTGACCGGTCGCCGTCGACGCCGTCGCCGTGATCATGTCGACGTCGGGGTGGGCCGCGAGGCGCTGCCCGGCCTCGATGCCGCCGGGCAGGTCGTTGAGGACGCCCGCCGGGAGCCCCGCGTCGAGCAGACAGCGGACGAGCAGGCCGACGGCGAAGGGGGTCTCGTGGGGCGGCTTCACGATCATCGCGTTGCCGGCCGCGAGAGCGGGACCGATCTTCCAGCAGTAGAGGTCGACCGGGTAGTTCCACGGCACGATCGCACCGACGATCCCGACGGGCGCCCAGCTCACGACCGACCGGACGTCGGGGGCCGCGCTGGTCCGGACCTCGCCGTGCAGGCGCTTGCCCTCCTCGGCGTAGTAGTCGAGGACCTCCGCGCCGAAGAGGATCTCCTTGCGACTGTCGGGGACCGGCTTCCCCTGCTCGAGGGTCAGCGCCCACGCGATCTCGTCCACGCGCTCGCGGACCAGATCGGCGGCGCGGTGCAGGACCCGGGCGCGGGCGTCGGGTCCGGCCGAAGCCCAGTCGGGCTGGGCCCGGTGGGCGGCCTCGACTGCCTTGTCGACGTCGCCGGCACCGGCGTACGCGGTGGTGCCGGCGAGCTCGCCGGTCGCCGGGTCGACGACCCGGGTGACCAGCTTGTCGACGCCGTCGGTCTCGGCGCCGTCGATCACCAGGCGCCGCTGCTCGGAGAAGACGCGCTGCGCGGTCACGACTGCGGCACCGGCGCCGAGAAGTCGCGGTCGCGCAGGCGGTTCCAGAGCTCGGCGTAGTTGGCGTCGTTCTGGCGGTGCGCCTCGGCCGTGCGGTTCGAGTTGGTGTTGACCATGATCATCGGCTTGACCCCGCGCGAGACGAGCTCGGCGGTCGTCGAGGCGTTGATGGCGTGGGAGATCGCCACCGCCAGCGAGGTCGACGTGGGACCGACGGGGTACTCCAGACCCTCGATGAACTGGGAGGCGTCCTCGACGGGCACGTTGGTGTCGATGACCACATCGGCGACCTCGTACAGCCGCTTGCCGCACGAGTGTCGGCTCGGGACCTGCGACGAGTGGGCCACCGAGGTCACCGCGATGACCTTGAGTCCGCGCGCCTTGAACTCCTCCGCCATGTCCAGGATCACCGCGTTGATGCCCGAGTGCGAGAAGAGGATCAGCGAGTCGCCGTCCTTGATCTGGTGGGAGCGCAGGATGGCCTTCCCATAGCCCTCGCGGGTGTGGAGGAAGCGGTACTGCGCGGTGCCCATGTCGCCGAGCACGTGGTGCATGAGGGCGATCGAGGTCTCCACGATCGGACGGAAGCCCGTCACGCCGCCGGTGCGGGGGAACATCTCCAGTGCCGCGAAGCCCCCGTGGCCGGTGCCGAAGGCGAACACGAGGCCGCCGCCTGCGATCGAGTCCGCGCAGATGCGAGCGGCCGCGGCGATGTTCTCGTCCTGGTTGTCGGAGATCCACTGGAGCTTGCGGGTGACGTCGGCGAAGTAGTCGGATGCGATGGACGATGCAATGGACATGGTGCTTCCCTTCATTGGTGAGCGAGGTCGAGCGAGAGGTGGCGCACGAGACCGTCGAACCCGACCGCGAGCAGCTCACGCTCAGCGTCGGCGCGCTCGTCGTCGCCCATGATCGAGTGGGTCTCGTGCTCCACCGTGGCGAGGCACAGGGACGCCGCGGAGACACCGAGCCTGCGGGCCGCGACGAGGACCGCGCTGGTCTCCATGTCGAGCGCGATGACGCCGAACTCGGCGAGCTTCTCGACCGGGCTCGACTCCTCGAGGCGCTTGCTCTGTGCGTCGAACATCTCGGTGTAGAAGCCGTCGAAGGACGCGTACAGCCCCGATCGGTGCGGCCGGCCCTGAGCGCACAGGATCTCGTGCAGGACGCGGTTGAGGCCGAAGTCAGGGACCGCCGGGTAGGCCAGCGGCAGGTAGGTCGACGAGGTGGACTCGCCGCGGTAGGCGCCCTCGGACAGCACGAGGTCGCCGAGGCGGGTCGCTCCGAAGGTGAGCGCGGTCCCCAGCCGAAGGAACGCCCGAACGCCGACGAGGCTCAGCTCGTGCATCACCACCGCGGCGATCGGCGCGCCCATGCCGAAGGCGCTCACCGTCAGCGTCTGGCCCTTCCAGGTTCCGGTGACGGTGGTCAGGCCTCGGCTCTCGTTCACGACGCGGGCGTCGTCGAGCAGCTCGGCCGCCAGGTGGGCACGGGCGCGGTCACCGACGAGGACGGCAGCAGGTCCGACGTCCTCTCGCGTGCACCCGAGGTACCACGCGCGCTCGGTCATATCTGTTCCTTTCCGGCCGGCGCAGCGTCACGGCTGCGACCGGCGATGAAGTTCGCTGCGGCGTCGGCGGCAGCGCGCAGGGCGTCTTGCAGAGTGCTCTCGTCTGCACGGCCGCGGATCTCGCGCCCGGCCAGCTCGGCGACCAGCCGGCCCGCGAAGGTGTCTCCGGCGCCGGTCGTGTCGTCGACCGACTCGAGACGCCGGGCCGGCACGTGCAGGACCGACTCCCCCGGATACCAGGCTTCGACGCCGTCGGCGCCGGCGGTGCGGACCAGGAGGGTGGTGGGACGGCAGTGTTCGTCCCAGCCGGCTCCGGCGGCGTCGGCGATCAGGGTCTCCTCGGCCCGGTTGAACGTGATCACGTCGGCGGTGCCGAGGAGGCGCCGCACCAGGTCGGCCGGGAGGGCGTCGGCATCGTGCTTCACCGACCAGGCGACCCGGGTGCCGGCCTCCAGCTCGAGGAGCTCGCGGGTCGCCGCGGCCGGTCCGACGGCGACCAGCGCCCAGTCGGCCGACCGGAGCACCTCCCGCTGCCGCTCCGTCAGCTCGTCGTGATGGGAGTCGCCCGGGTGGAAGAGGCAGTACGTCGCCCCCTGCGGCTCGTAGAGCAGGTACGAGTGGGGGCTCAGCGTCCCGCTGACCCGCACTCCCTCATCACGGACGCCGTCGGCCGCGAGCGCGCCGCTCCAGGCACGGCCCAGCTCGTCGTCGGCCAACCAGCTCACCGCGACGACGTCGCTGCCGCCGGCGGCGGCGGCGCGGGCCAGATTCGCGATCCCGCCCGGCGACGGCCAGTCCGCGCTCACCCGCTCCCGGATATGCGTGGTCGCGTCCGCACCCCGGAACGGGTCGATGCGCATGGCGTGGTCGAGGCTGGCGTAGCCGAGCACGGCGATCGTGGTCACAGCATCGCCTCCGCCGCACCGAGGTCGACCACGTCGCCGAAGTAGCGGGAGACGTCCTCGATCGAAGCCTCCTCGAGGTGGGGACGGTTGGAGTTCGTCGCCTCGCGCGGGAGCACCATCTGGAAGCCCCCGGCGAAGCCGTCCTGGATCGTCGCTCGGATGCACACGTTCGTCTTGACCCCGACCACCACGACGCGCTGGACGCCCTGCTCCCGCAGGAGCAGGCCGAGGTCGGTTGCGTAGAACGAGGAGTACCGACGCTTGGGCACCTCGATCTCGCGGGCCCGGTCGACCGGGGCGAACCCGTCGACGTACTCGCTGTCCAGGCCACCGATCTGGCAGTGCTCGGGCAGCTTCGGCTGTTCGAAGTCCGCGAGGCCGGGCCGGTGCCGTTCGACGGCGTGCACGACGAGGGTGTCGCGCCGCCGGGCCGTCTCCAGGAGCTTGGCGATCGGCTCCAGGACCCGTGCCGCCTCCGGGTAGTAGTTGCCGCAGTCGGGGTGGAAGAACGAGTTCAGCACGTCGACCACCACGAGGGCGGTCGTCCCGGCCCCGGCGGCCGTCGGCCCGGCCGTGCTCAGCACTGGTTCGCCGACGCGTTCACGATCGCCTGGACGTCCTTGTCCTCGAGGTTGTCCTTGGTGACGACCGTGAAGGGAACACTCACCTCGGCGTCGGCCTCCTCGCCGTCGATGGCCTTCAACGCCTGCTCGACGGCGAGCTCTCCCATCTGCGCGGGCTGCTGGGCGACGGTGGCGGTGACGACGCCCTCCTCCAGCATCTCGATGATGGTGGGCGCGGTGTCGAACCCCACCATCTTGACCTTCCCGGTCAGGCCGCCGGCCTTGATCGCCGAGCCGATGCCGATCGCGCCGGTCTCGTAGATCACGTAGACGCCCGCGAGGTCGGGGTGCTTCGCGAGGGTGCCGTTGATGATCGACCGGGCCTTGGACGCGTCGGACTGCGAGTACTCGACACCCAGGACGTCGACATCGGGGTAGTTCTCGGCCATCTGGTCCTTGAACCCGTTGACCCGCTCGTCGACCGCCGAGGAGCCGGGAGCCGCGCCGTCGATGATCACCTTGCCCTTGCCGCCGATGGCGTCGGCCATCGCGTCGGCCGCGGCCGCGCCCGCGGCCTCGTTGTCGGTCAGCACCTGGGAGACCGCAACCGACGGGTCGTCGGTCGTCTGGTCGGCGAACACCAGCTTGGTCCCCGAGGAAGCGACGCTGGACAGCGCCGACGTGAGCGCCGTCGCATCCGTCGGGACGACGACCATCGCGTCCGGCTGCTTGACCGAGGCCGAGCGGATCAGGGACTCGCTCTTGGTCGGGTCGTAGGCGTCGGGGTACTGCACGTCGATCTTCGCTCCGGCGGCCTTGGCGGCCTTCTCGGCGCCGCAGGCCATCGCCTCGTAGTACGCGCCCGCACTGCCGGTGACGACGGAGATCGACACGCTGTCCCCGCTGTCCGAACCCTCGGAGGAGCCGCAGGCCGTGGCCGCCAGGGCGAGACAGGCGACGCCGGCGATCACGTGGACGGAACGAGTGGTCTTCATCGTGGTTTCCTGACTGTTGGGTGGGGTGGTGGGGAGAAGTGGGCCAACGGCCCGAGCGCGCAGGCTCTAGCGCTGGTTCTTGCGGTAGGTCTGGACGAAGACCGCCACGAGGAGGACGCCGCCGACGGCGACCTGCTGCCAGAACGGGTCGATACCGAGCACCACGAACCCGTTCTGCAGCGTGGTCGGGATGAACACGCCGACCACGGTCCCGACGACCGTCACGACGCCGCCGAACGGGCTGGAGCCGCCGAGGATCGCCGCGGTGTAGGCCTGGAGCATGTCGTTGCTGTGGCCGGCGATCGTGGTCGTCGAGTACTTGGCGAGCGAGAGGAACCCGGCCAGGCCGTAGCACATGCCGGCCAGCGCGAACACCTTCATCCGGTGGAAGCGGACGTCGACGCCGACGCGTCGCAGCGCCTCCGCGTTCGAGCCGAGCGCCAGGGTGTTCCTGCCGAACACGGTCGAGCGGATGATGACCGCGACGATGATCGCCACGACGAAGGCGACGATCGTCGGCAACGAGACGACGTCCCCGAACGACCGGTTGCCGATGTTCCGGGTCAGCTCGGGGGGCAGGCCCCGGAGATCGACGCCGCCGGTGATCAGGTTGCTCGCACCGGTGAGGAGCCCCATCACACCGAGGGTGGTGATGATGGACGGGATCCGTGCGTAGGCGACCAGGGCGCCGCTGAGCGCACCGCACGCGGCCCCGCTCACCAGGCACACCACGAGGCCGAGTGCGATGCCGGTGCCCACCCCGCCGTCCCAGGCGATCATCACCTTCGCGCCGAGGATTCCGGAGAAGACGAGGACGGCGCCGATCGACAGGTCGAAGTCACCGACGGCGAGGATCAGCGTCGCCGCGACCGCCAGGACGATCAGGATGGACGCGTCCGACAGGATGTTGCTGATGTTCACCTTGCTCGTGAAGAGCCCGGGCGCCATCGCACTGAAGACGACGAGCAGCACGACCAGCGTGAACCAGACCAGCGCCGGCGACCCGCGGTAGAGGATCCGCTTCCTCAGGTCGGCGACGGACAACGACGACATCACAGCTCTTCCTCATCCGCGGCCTCTGCGCCGCTCATCAGATCGACGAGATCTCGCACCCCGATGTCCCCGGAGGCGACGCTCGCCACCGCCAGTCCGTGCCGGAAGACGACGACGCGGTCGCAGATGTCGAGCACCTGCGGGAGGTCGTGGCTGACCACGAGCACCGAGAGCCCGTGCTCGCGGACGCGCCGGATCATCTTGCCCACCTGCTCGGTCTGCACGGGCCCCAGCGCCGCGGTCGGCTCGTCCATGATGATCAGGCGCTCGGCCCAGTGCGCCGCCCGGGCGACCGCGACCGCCTGCCGCTGACCACCGGACAGGTCCCCGACCGGGGTCGAGAGGTCCTTCACGGTCATCTTCAGGGTCACGAACGTCTCGGTCGCGACGCGGCGCATCTCGGCGCGGTCGACGAAGCCGAGAGCGCGGAGGACGCCGCCCCTGCGCAGCTGGCGTCCGAGGAACAGGTTCTCCACGGAGTCGAGGTGGGAGGCCAACGCGAGGTCCTGGTACACCACCTCGATGCCGAGGTCGCGCGAGGCGGCGGGCGAGCCGAGCGTGGCCGGCGCGCCCTCGACGTAGATCTGCCCCGAGTCGGCGGGCCGGACACCGGAGATCGCCTTGACCAGGGTGCTCTTGCCGGCGCCGTTGTCACCGACCAGCCCGACGATCTCGTGCTTCCCCACGGTGAGCGAGGCACCACGCAACGCCTGGATATGTCCGAAGGTGACCTCGAGATCGCGGACCTCGAGCAGCGGCTCGGTGAGGATCATGCGCTCGAGCCCTCGGGAAGCACGAACCGGCCCTCGGCGTCGAGGTCCAGGAACGGCGCGTACGCAACCTCCCAGGGGTAGCCGTCGAGGTCCAGGAAGTACGCGGAGTAGCCGGGATAGCCACCCCAGTCCCGCTCCCCCGGCTCCTGGTGGATCGTCGCGCCCGCGGCCCGCGCGATCTCGATGATCTCGTCGACGTCGGCGGGGCTGTGCCCGTTGACGGCCAGCGTGAAACCGCCGAAGCTCGGCGCCTTCTCGAGCTCGGTCCCGAGCTGTGCATCCGCCGTGAGCAGCGCGAAGGGCACGAGCCCCAGCACCGTCGAGGGCGTGATGACGAAGGTGCACATCGCGGGATCGGAGACCTCCGACCGTCGCCACCCGAACTTCTCGTAGAAGGCGACGGCGCGATCGACGTCGGCAACGCCAAGCGTGACGATCGACAGTGCGTGGCGCATGGACGACCCTTCCAGTCAGGTTGACCACTTGACCGGTCAACTTGGCATATTCTTGGGGTCGAACTGGAAGATCCGCAAGACCCTGGCGCGAACTTCTCGCGTCGAATGCAGAACCCGGGCGCCGAGCGCGGGAGCGCCCCGAGCCCGGACCGTTCGCACGATACGTTGTCGCCTACGCGCGACAGGAACCGAAGGAGGTCGCGATGATCCGACTCTCGCGTCGCGCTGGCGACCCACCGCTCTACGCACAGCTCGCCGAGGTCCTGACGTCGCAGATCAGCGCGGGCGAGTTCGAGGTCGGCAGCCTGCTGCCCCCCGAGCACTCCCTCGCGAATGCCTACGGGCTGAGCCGGGCGACCGTCGTCAAGGCCCTCGACACGTTGGCCGACCGTGGTCTCGTGGTGAAGCAGCAGGGCAAGGGCACGTTCGTGACCTCCACCCCGCTGGACCGGCCGCTGAACGGACTCGGTGGCTTCACCGACCACGTCACCAGTCTCGGAATGAAGCCTGGACAGCAGCTCCTGTCACGCGGCGAGGTCGCCGCCACCGAGGACCCCCTGCACGAGCCGTACCGGCCCGACTCCCGACTCTACGAGCTGGTCCGCCGGCGCCTGGTCGGCAACACCCCCGTCGGCACGCAGCACAGCGTCCTGCCCTACGAGGTCGCCGACGCGATCGGCCTGGACGACGACGGCGTGCTCGAGCCGTCGTTCTCGTTGTACGCCCGCCTGGAGCGCTCGCCGTATGCGCCCCGGCGCGCCCGCGAGACGCTCCGCGCGATCAACTGCTCGGAGGAGGACGCGCTCACCCTCGAGGTCGACCCCGGCACCGCCCTCATCGAGGCGATGCGCGAGTCGACCGACGGCTCGGGTCGCGTCGTCGAGGTCGTCCGTGCCCGCTACCTGGGCTCGTGGTACGTGTACCGCGTCGAGCTGTCCTGACCGCCAGCGGGCGCTAAGGCTTCGGCTCGTGGCAGGTCGTCGCCCGGCTCGCTTGACGATCCCCTACGGACTCGACGGCGCGGCGTGGCCGTCGAGGGCCTCGAGTCGGGCTCGGTACTCGTCGGCGTCGATCTCGCCGCGGGCCAGTCGCTCCGCAAGGATCCGGTGCGCATCCCCCGAGACACCTGGTGCGCGGACTGCGGGTGGTGTCGCGGCTCCGGGACCCGCCGTGGGCGCGCCGGCGGACCGGACGGCCCACACGACCGCGACCAGGACGCCGGTGAGGAGCACCAGGCAGATCCCCAGCATCCCCAGGGTCATGGCGACGCTCCAACCGTCGTTCATGTGCCCGTCATTCCAGTCCCACATCGCGCTCACCTCGCCCACACGTGCATCCCGGGCCGGCTGTCCGGCTTCGCGCTCAGGCTCACACGCGACACTCGTTCTCGGGAGGGGCTTGGGTCCTGACCCATGGTGGACCAAGGGCCTTGCGGTGTGATCCGGGCCGCAGTCGTGAACCCGAGCCCGCGGACCTTCGACGAGAGCGTTGCGCACCCGGTACGTTCCGACGCCATCGCTGCGAGGTCAATCAGTCACTCTTCGCACCCCAACGCACCTCGATGCCGAGGTCATCGCGCATGGCTTCACGGAGTTCTTCCAGCGCAGCGCTGAAGTCCTCGAAGCCCGGCATCGCCCCCTTGCATGAGGGCGGGGATTCGCCCTTCTGGAACTGGTGGTCGAGCGCATCAACCACGTTGAACAGCGCTAGTCCCACCCCGATCTGCTTATCCGCCACCACGGGCGCCACGAGCTGCAATCTGGGATGCTGACGGCTCTTGCTGCCCTCCGCCCAGGCCTTGACGACCTCCCTCCCGGGATCTCGCTGCTCGGCCGCGTCGACGAGTGCCTCGAACGTGAGATCGATGTCGGTGACGACATCGTCGTAGAGGGATCGCTTCTCGTCGGCAAAGCGAGACTTGCGTGCCGCCTCGCGGGCAGCATCGGCTTGCTCTCGCTCCCACTCGAAGCGCTCGCGATCCTTCCTGAGGGTGAAGAACGAACCGATGACTTGGGCTGTCACGGCCCCGCCAGCGCCCAGGGCCGCACCAATGATCGCGGCCCCGGCCTCCGATAGCGCCATCTCGGGAGGCTATGCGCCATGACCGAGAGGCACATCCCCAAAACGGCGTTCGGACCGTCGCACGACTTCAGCCTTCGTCACCTGGCGTAGGGCGAGTTCGACGTGATCGCTGCCCACAGCCGGCCACCGCATAACGGAACGGGCTCACCTCTCGCCTGTCGATCTCAGGATGCTGACGTACTCGCCTGCTGGAGCTGTGCCCGGGCCCGGTTCTCGTTGCGCTTGATCCGGGCCGCGAGGACCGCCGAGAAGCCCAGCACGATGATGACGGTGGCGATGAGCCACGTCCGGTCCTGGTGGTACCCATCGCTCGGCACTGCCCTGTCGACCGCCACCGCGACGATGATCGTGTACGCATACACCGCGAGGACCGACGTTCCGTTCCGCGCGACCACGGGCGACAGCAACGGAAGGGCCAGCAGGATCTGACCGGCGGGACTGTCGAACGGGCCACCCGAGTACACCGTGATCCAGGCGACGAAGAGCACCGAGGAGATGCCCATCAGCTGGACACGTACCGCGTGCGATCGCGGCCAGACGGCGTTGGTCCCGATCACCTGGTATCCGCTGCCTGTCCTCTCGCGGGGCTTCGGGAGAGTGATGGCGCGATCGTCAGGGCTGCCGAGAATCCGGTCGAGACGTCCCAACAGGCTCTCCAGCCGTTCCGATGCCTTGCGCCAGCCGTGCCGGAATCGGTTGACCCGGAAACTGATCAGAACGAGAGCGCAGGTGCTCACGACGACGGGAAGGAAGTACCACGGCGGTGCCGCCTTCCGGTCGATCGCGTAGGTCGCCGCCGCGTATCCCGACAACGACATCACCACGAAGAACGCGATGATGGCGACCTGCGCCTCGGGCACCAACTCGACCTGGTTCGACCGGGATCCACCGTTCGACTCGTCCCGTGGTCGGCTCCGTTGCTCCACGTGGGGCTCGTCCTTCGGCTCGGCGGTCACGGACGCGCCTCGTAGCGGACGCCATGCGGACGGATCTCTCGGCTCTCCGCGAGGTAGTGACGGGCCTCCAGCGAAGCGCGGCGGACATAGTCGACCAACACGGCGGCGCCGATGAGGATCACGACGACTTCGGCAGCGGCCCGGATGCTCTCCACCGAGATCGCGTAGGCGACGTACGCCGCGATGCTGAGCCCGTAGATCGAGTGCCACTTCGCCCCGACGACCACCAGGTTCCTCGCCTGCAGAAGGCGTGCGCTGTAGAGGCCATGGGCAAGGTCACGCAGCAGGAGCCCAGCAAAGACGATCCACCCGGTCCCGAGCGTCAGGCAGCAGGCAAGCAGGAACACGTGGATCGAGACGCGGTCGATGATGACGTCGACGGCCCGGCGTAGGGCGTCATCGCAGTCGAAGGTCCGGGCTATCTGACCGTCGGCGATGTCCGTCAGGACGTACAGGACGATGAGCGCCCAGCTCAGTCCGACCGAGCCCGCGACGATGGTGACGGTGAGGAGCGCGGCCATCGGAATGCGGACCAGGGTCGCGCTCAGGACCAGCCAGTAGCGGATGTCATGCGCAACACCCGTTCGAGGCGCGGTGGGTGCGCGTAGGGACAACGCGACCGGCGAGCCTGCATGAACGAGCTCGACCGAGGTAGTCGTCATCGGGTGTTCGCCTCCGCGGAATGGACGGTTCGGGATGCTAATACCGACTGCCCGCCGGATGTGCGAGAACGGCCGGCTGTCTAGGGAGCCTCTCGGGGTCGAGGAGCGAGGAGTCGGGTGCCGGGGTCTGAGGGACAGCGTGCCCTGCTGAGAGGCCCGGATGCTGGCGCCACCCGTGCCGAGCGTTCGATCACCGACGTCGACACCGGCCTGATGCGACTCGCGGCCGGCGGACCTCCGACTGAGGCCGAGAGGAGGGAAGCGGGTGAGGAGTGAGGCCAGCGGGCCGCGGTCCCTGGCTGATGCCGTGACCGCGAATCGGGTCTATCGTCACTAGGACCGACTCAGGAGGCGCCATGGCGCTCACGACCCGCGAACAGTCCGAGATCGATGCCGCCAACGACAGCGGGCGGCCGCCCGTCGTGTTCGTGCACGGCCTGTGGCTCCTCTCCAGCAGCTGGGATCGCTGGCGCCGGCTCTTCGAGGAGGCCGGCTACGCGACCGCCGCACCCGGCTGGCCGGACGACCCCGAGACGGTCACCGAGGCCCGCGACAACCCCGACGCGTTCGCACACAAGATGGTGCAGGCGGTCACCGACCACTACCTCGAGGCGACCGGCAAGCTGACCCGGAAGCCGGCGGTGGTCGGTCACTCCTTCGGAGGCCTGATCGCGCAGAAGATGGCCGGGGAGGGCGCGGCCGCCGTCACCGTGGCGATCGACCCCGCGCCCGGCCGCGGGGTGCTGCCGCTCCCGGCGTCCGCGCTGAAGTCGGGGTCGCCGGTGCTGGGCAACCCCGCCAACGCCCGGCGCTCGGTCACGCTCACCTTCGACGAGTTCAAGTACGGCTGGGCGAACGCGTTGGAGGACGACGAGGCCAAGGCGCTCTACGACGAGTTCCACGTCGCGGCATCCGGCGTCCCGATCTTCCAGGCCGCGGTCGCGAACCTGAACCCGTTCAGCGAGACGAAGGTGAACTTCAAGGCCGAGGGTCGCGGCCCGATCCTCATCATCTCCGGCGAGAAGGACCACACGGTGCCGCATGCGATCGCGCACGCGGCGTACAAGAAGCACGCCAAGAACGCCGCCGTCACCGAGTTCACGGAGATCCCGGAGCGCGGCCACTCGCTGACCATCGACCACGGCTGGCAGGAGGTCGCCCAGACCAGCCTCGACTTCATCCGCAAGCACGGCGGCACCGCCTGAGCCCGTCGCCAGCCCACCCGATGGCGCCGCACCGATCGGGCGACCGCTCGGGGCCGTGCTCCGAAACGGCGGTGACGGGTCGGTTCGACGCGACGACCGCCGGGCGGACCTGCCGCCGGCCGGGGCTCACCGGACCACGACGACCGTGCTCCCCTTCCTGCGGTCGGTCCTGCCGAAGACGGTGATCCGAAGATGTTGCTGAGGGGTCGCTCGGGCGGGTACGACGAGTCGGCGAACGACGACCCCGTCGCGGTTGGCGCGACCGGTGATCGCATGTGAGCCGGCCACGCGGATCAGGAACTGCTCGCCGCGGCCCAACCCCTGGGCCCTGACGCGGATCCGGGCGCCCGGCTTCGCGTACCTGGGCGCCTGGACCGTCAGGCGGGTCGGCGGGCGAACGACGGTGATCGCGTCGGCTGCGCTGGTGGTGCCGGAGGAGCTGGTCGCGATCAACTGGAAGCGGTGCAGACCCAAGCGGGTGAGCCGGACCGCGATCTGCCCGCGCGCCGGGACGGGCGCAACCCCGAAGCGCTTCCGGAGGAGCTCATCCAGCGCACCGGTGCCGCGCACGACAAGGTCGTCCCCATGACCACTGGCGACCCAGGCGATGGTGAACCGCGAACGCGACAGGGCGGTTGGACTGCCGTCCGGGGTCTTCCCGGCCGACCGTGGAACGCGCACGCGCAGGCTCAACCCGGGTGCGGAGTCTGGGGTGACGGCGCCCGTGGCCGCTGACCGCGCGACCGCGTCGACGAACCCTGCCCTGGTCGCGGTCGCCTCGACGCTCACGCGCCGCCCGACATGGGCAGCGGTGAGGGTCAGCCGTGGCCCCGTCGCGCCGACGATGACGTCGTCCCCGGCGTACCAGCGGTAGCCGAGCGAGTCGGGCGCCGGGATGGGGGTGCCCGCCGACGCGGACAGGACCTGCCCGACGCGGGCGGTGCCGTCGATCCGCGCGATGGGCCCGGTGGCGAAGGTGGCCCGCTCCACCGGGGCGGTAGGGGCGGACTCGTCGGTGGCGTTGACGTACCCGTCACGCTGAGCGGTCACGGTGACGGTGATCGTCTTGTCGACCATCGCCGGAGACACGTCAAGGGTGGCCGTGTCGCCGCCCACGGCGTCGCCGTCGGCCCTCCAGGCGTACTCGTACGACGTGGCCGCGGGACTGGTCGTACCCGTGCCCGCGGTCAGGGTCTCGCCGACCCGGGCAGTGCCCGTGATCGAGGCGGTCGGACCGGTGCTGAACGTTCCGCGGGCGACCCCGGAGGTCGGATCGGACTCGTCGGAGGCGTCGACGTACCCATCACGCTGAGCGGTCACGGTGACGGTGATCGCCTTGTCGACCATCGCCGAAGTCACCACCAGAGTGGCCGTGTCGCCGCCCACGGCGTCACCGTCAGCCCTCCAGGCGTACTCGTACGACGTGGCCGCGGGACTGGTCGTACCCGTGCCCGCGGTCAGGGTCTCGCCCACCCGAGCAGTACCCGTGATCGAGGCAGTCGGACCGGTGACGAACGTAGCCCGCGCGACCTCGTCCGTGGGATCCGACTCGTCGGTCGCGTCCACGTACCTATCACGCTGAGCAGTCACGGTGACGGTGATCGCCTTGCCGGCCATCGCCGGGCTCACGGTGAGAGTTCCGGCGGCGTCCCCGACCGGGTCGCCGTCGGCCTTCCAGGCGTAGCCGAACGACGTGGCCGCGGGGCTGGTCGTCCCGGTGCCGGCGCTCAGCGTGGCACCGACGACCGGCGTGCCGACGATCGAGGCGGTCGGGCCGGTGCTGAACGTAGCCCGCGCGACCTCGTCCGTGGGATCGGACTCGTCGGTCGCGTCCACGTACCCATCACGCTGAGCGGTCACGGTGACCGTGATCGCCTTGCCCACCATCGCCGGGCTCATCACCAGAGTGGCCGTGTCGCCGCCCACGGCGTCACCGTCAGCCCTCCAGGCGTACTCGTACGACGTGGCCGCGGGGCTGGTCGTACCCGTGCCGGCGGTCAGCGTGGCACCGACGACCGGCGTGCCGACGATCGAGGCGGTGGGCCCGGCGAGGAAGGTCCCGCGCATCACGGGTCCGCGGGCAGGCGAGGTCTCGCTCCCGTCGGCGTACCCCGCGTGGGAGGCGGTCACTGTGACCGAGATGTCGGCCCGAGGTCGTCGACGACCAGCGTGTAGGCGTCGTCGGTGGCGCCGTCGATGGGCACGTCATCACGTCGCCACTGATAGGACGGGACAGCGTTGCTCGGGACCGTGGTGCCGGCGCCGGCGGTCAGGGTCCGCCCGACGGCCGGGGTCCCGGTGACGGCGGGCGAGGTGGTGAAGGCGACCTGGCCCTCGACGACCGTGGACGTCGTGGCCGACGTGACCACCGCCGGCTCGTACTCGGCCCTGCTGCCGGTGACGCGGACGGAGACCTCCGTGTCGAGCAGGTCCGCGGTGACCGTGAGGCTCGGGTCGGTCGCATCGGCGATCTCGGCGCTGTCGGAGAGCCACTGGTAGGCCAGCGTGACCGGTGCCGGCGCCCAGACGCCGGGCTCCGCGGTCAGGACGTCGCCGACCGCCGGCGTGGTGTCGTCGATCGTCGGCGTCGCGGTGGTGAGCGTGCCGCGGGACACCGCGACCGAAAACGTCGTGGCGCCGGTGCTGCCCTGGGCGTCGGTGGCCGTGACAGTGACGTCCGCGGCCGCGGCCGCGGCGGTCGGCGTACCGCTGATCTCACCGGAGTCCTCGTCGAGCTCGACCCCCGGGGGCAGCGACCCGCCGGTGACCGCGTACGTGTACGGCGCCTCGCCGCCCGAGGTCGCGAGCGAGAACGGCGTGACGGCCGTCCCGACCGTGAACGAGCGGCTGCCCGGGTTGGTCACCGCGACGGGGTCGACGTCGGGGGTGACCTCGACCGAGAAGGTCGAGTAGACCGGGTCGCCGTTGCCGTCGGTCGCCCGGACGGTGACGTCCTCGGCGGCCCGCGCCACGGTCGGCGTACCGCTGATCTGGCCGGTCGTCGACCCGAGCGTGAGCCCGGTGGGGAGCGCGCCCGAGCTGACCGCGTAGGTGTACGGCGCCAGCCCGCCCGCGGCGAGCAGGGTGAAGGGCGTGATGGCGGTGCCGATCGGGAACGACTTCGCAGTCGGCTTGGTCAGCGTCACCGCGCCGTTGGTGCTGGACCCGCGAGGCGAGCGGGTGGCCACCACGAAGTCGACGCTGTTGTTGTCGGTGTCGAGGCCGTTCGTACGCCGCAGCGCCGCGCCGGCCGCCGGGTGTGACGGCGCCGCGGTCGTCTCGGGCTTGTTGGCCGTGCCCCACCCGACCAGGTCGACCTTCAGCGGGTCGAGGTACGGATCGGTCACCGTCCCGGTCGTGCCGGTGAGGAGGACGTGGCCGCCCGCCGTCGTGGAGGCTGAGACGTCGAAGCTGTAGCGTGAGTCGGGCGTAGCGGTGCCGCTGTAGTTGGCCCCAGCAACGAGCCAGTAGCCGTGTGGCGCGACGACGAAGTCGGTCACCGGCCCCTGGCCGCTGAACTGGCTGCCCGTGGCCGACTTGTACATGATCCGGCCGGTGAAGGTGATCGTCTCCGACGTGGGGTTGTAGAGCTCGACGTACTCGTCGGTGGACGCGGTGCCGGTGCCGTTGCCGCCCGACACCTCGTTGATGACCAGGTGCGTGCCCTCCGTGTTCGCCGCTGCTGGAGCCGGTGAGGTCACCTGGAGGCTGGTCGCCGCTACCGCGAGACCGAGGACGGCCGTCAAGCGAGCGCGTGCGGCGGTGAGGGCAGGTGACATCAGGGCGGCTCCTGGGCAGGCGGGGGACGGTGCCCCACGGCACCGAGCAGGCGGCGATGGAAGGCTAGTGCCACGGGCCGTCTCCCGTGGCGACTTGACAGACCCGCGCACGTGACCCTCACCTCGGTCACGAACCGCGGGCGGACCGCGATGACGAACTCGGGTCGTGTGCCCACCCGTCGCCCAGAGTGAAGCCTCGGCGAGCGCAGTCGAGACGGATACCGCGACGCTCCGCCTCCAGGCCGCGGATCACAACCTGCCGCGACGCGTCGGATGCCCTCGGGACCTGTCCTTGCCGTGCTGCAGTCCCGATGCTGGCGGCCAGACCACGACTACCAACCCACAGCGCCGAAATGAAGAACACCCCAACCCCGATGGCGAGCCGTCTGTGTTCGAGCGGTTTGATGCACTGTTGGATGAAGCGCTGTCGCGTTCTGCTGCCGGACGGGAGCTGCAGACGTACCAAGCTGCGCCGCTATCTGGACTTCACGAATATCTTCGATCGGCATCGGCCGCTTGTCGCGACCGTGAACCGCAGCTCCGGCGCGACGTGGACTCCCGGGCCCATCAACTCGGCACGCTCGACCTTGAATCGCGGACCGCGGACTCTCTACGAGATTTCGCCTCCGTCCAGTCCCTCATGGCATGTCAAGGGACAGTAGGAACTGCCCAGGGGCGGTCGTGAGACCTGCCCGCTGACGGTCACGAGAACTGCCCGGTGGTGGCCATGGGATCTGCCCAGTGGGCTTGCGGCCACCACCGACCAGAGCACTCAGCTCAAGGGACTCACCCCTCGGCCGGCGAGTGCCTGGGTAAGTCGCACGGAGTCTCCGCTGGTCTGGCACACGTGGGCGTGGTGCAGTAGCCGGTCGACGGTGGCGGTCGCCAGCGTCTTGGGCATCAGCTCGTCGAACCCGGACGGGTGCAGGTTCGAGCTGATCGCGACCGACCGCTTCTCGTAGGCGGCGTCGACGAGCCGGTAGAGCCCCTCGGCGGCATCCTGGGCGACCGGCAACAGGCCGATGTCGTCGACGACAACGAGATCGGCGCGCAGCACACGGGCGATGGCCTTGGACACCGTGTCGTCGGCACGATGGCGGCGCAGCAGGACCCCGAGGTCTTCCAGGGTGAACCAGGCGACCTTCAACCCGGCCTCGACGGCTTGGTGACCGAGTGCCTCCAGTAGGAACGTCTTCCCGGTCCCCGACGGCCCGCACACGACGAGGTTTTCCCGACGGTGGACCCATTCCAGGGTGCGGAGTGCCTGCTGGGTCGGTGCCGGGATCGAGGATGCCTCGGGCTGCCACGCATCGAACGTCTTCCCGGTCGGGAACCCCGCAGCCGCCCTGCGGGTGGCCAGTGCGGAGCGTTCCCTTCCGGCGACCTCCTCGGCGAACAGAGCCTTGAGCACCTCGGCGGGCTCCCAGCGTTGGGCCTTCGCGGTCGCGACGACCTCCGGTGCGTGGCGACGGATGTGGGGCAGCCGAAGCCGCCGCAAGAGGTCCTCCAACTCGGCCGGCAACGGCGGCGCGGACGCCATCGATGGTGTGGTGGTCTTGGTCGTCATCGGGTCACCTCGTTCCCCTCGCGGCTGTCGTGCTGGCTGTCGTGCTGGCCGAGACGTGCCCATCCGGCGGTGCCCTGGGTCAGCGACCGTTCTTCGCCGGCACGGTGCTCGCCAACAGCGGGTTGCCGGGCGTGGTGGTCGAGGATCGAGGACAGATCGGCCTCGGCGAACCGGCCGTGGACGGCGGCGTGGCCGAGTGCCCAGTCGACCTCGACGGGGTCGAACAGCTTGGCCAGGCTGAGGGCTTCGGCCATCTTGACCCTCATCCGCGGCGTGCCCGCCGCAGCGGCCTCGACCAGCCACAGGCGGGCGCCCTCGCCCAGGTCGAGGAACTCGGCTTCCGCTGGGTTCTTCGCTCGCGGCTGCCGGTTCAACGGACCTTCCGGCTGCGGTGGGAAGTGCTCGTCGTTGATCCTCGGCGTGCCCGGCGTCGCGCGCGCGTGGCGGGCGACCTCGGCGGGTCCGTCCTCGCCGACGTGAACGATGACGACCTCCTCGCCGTCGCCGAGTCCTTGGGCACGAACCCACACCGTGGCGCCGAGCAGGGTGTGTGGCACCGAGTACTGGCCGGACTCGAACATCACCATCGGCGTGTTGCCCGGCACTACCCGGGTGGTGCCGAACGCGACTGTGTGCGGCTGTGTCGGGACCGGGTGTAGCCGTGTCCGCTCTTCGGCCAACATCTCGACCGGTGGCCGCTTCGTGGTCCGGTGAGCCCGGGTGTTGACCTTCTGACAGAACGCCTCACACGCCTCCTCGAGCTCGCTAAACGACGCGTACTCCTCACGCAGGTTGGTGTCCTTGGGCACCAGGTCGGCCTTGCTGATCTTCACCGACGACTCGGTGCCGCCCTTGGACGCCGGATCCGCCGGCACACAGGTGTGGACCACGACCGAGTAGTGCTCGGCGAAGGTGACGAGCTGTCCGTTGCGGACCGGGATCCCGGCGATGTGCTCGGTCGTGACGGTCTTCTCGTTGTCGGTCAGCACGTAGGTCGGCACCCCACCCAACCGGCGGAAGGTCTGGTCCAGCGCGGCGAACACGGACGGCATGGTCTTATCGCGCAGCGCGATCACGACCCGGAACCGCGACCACGCCAGCCACGCCACGAACAGAACCGTCTTGACGCCGTCGACGACAGGTCCGTCGCCGTAGTCGTACTGCAGCCACATCCCCGGCTCGGTGACCCAGGGCCGGTGGACCCGCACATGTCCTGACCGGTATGACTTCTTCACCGATGCGACCGCACGACGGGTGGTGCGCTCCGAACCCTTGTAGCCCATCGCGAGCAGCTTCTCGTGCGCTCTGTCGGCACGGACCTTGCCCTTGGACCGCTCGACCCACTCCTCGACCTTGGGCAGGTACTCATCGATCAACTGCGGCCGAGTCACGGCCTTGTCCAGCTCACCCCCGGCAGCACGGCGGTCCACGTAGTGCTTGACCGTGTGGTGCGAGCATCCGGCCAGCTCGCCGGCATCACGCAACGACCCTGTCAGGTCGTAGGCATCCAGGATTTCCATGATCTCCTCGGCAGACTTCAAGTTGTCCCTCCTCAGGGCGACGGGCGCTTCAGCACCGCCGATCGCACCTGAGGAGGGGCCTCAACCGTCGGAGCCGGTGAGGCAGACGACGTCGTGTCGGGCAGATCCCATGACCGCCACCGGGCAGGTTTCATGTCCGCCAGCGGGCAGTTTCGTGGCCGTCTCCGGGCAGAATTTCATGGCCGCCGACAATGGCACGGACTCACGGTGCATGGTGGTTGACGGGCGTCTGAAGCGCGTCTAGCAGCAGCGTTTGGAAACCCGGATCTGCCGACAGGTCGCGTCACTGTTGCGTGAGAGCATCTCGCCATGACGGGACGAGCCCTCCTCGACTCAGAGGCTGCGAAGCTCCGCGGGGCTCCATTCACCTACTCCGAGGTCGGATTGACCCGCGCTGTCGAACTGCCAGGCGGATACGGCGTCGTCCGGCGCAGCCGCGTAGCTGGCTTCGGGGCAGAGCGTTTCGAGGATGCCGCCCAAACTCTTCTCAGTTGGAACATGCATCGTCGCGCCGGACTGACTGTGCGGCCGTCCGACGCGCCGGTCGTCGAGGGCTCAGTCGCCATCGTCCGAGTGGGGGCGAGCCGTTTCGGGTTGGACGCCCCGGTGAGGGTGGTCTACGTCATCGACGAATCCCACCGGAAGGGTTTCGCCTACGGCACTCTTCCCGGGCATCCCGAACGGGGCGAGGAAGCGTTCGTCGTAGAACTTCGCGACAACGGCGCAGTGGCCTTCACCATCACGGCCTTCTCCCGTCCGGCCACGCTACTCGCGCGGCTCGGCGGTCCGGTGACTCGCGTGATCCAGTCCCGCGTCACGAACCGGTACTTGAAGGCGGTCTGACGAGTCCCGGCTCCGACCGCTCATCCCGCGATCCGTGCGCTCTGGGCAGAGTCTTTCCGCCGCGAGCCGGCGTCGCGCGAAGTCCGCGGATCTGCCCTATGAGCTCTCACCTCTGAACGTACGATCGCCCGCATGTGGAACCGAGCCCGCGGCCGACTGTCGAAGGCGGGTGGAATCGTTCTGGCTCTGGGCTGGCTTGGTGTCGCAGTGGCCATTGCGACAGGTCCCCTCGACCTTGAGCCTCGGCACAGCAACCTTTGGGTGGTAGTGCTGATCTTCCTCGCACCGTTCGCGGTGCTCGTGCTCGTGCTCGTCACGGAACTGGTCCACGGCATCAAGAACGGACCGCAGGCGCCGTCGCCACACGCGAGATCACCGGTGACCTAGGCACCTCGTGCACGCGGCAACCCGCGAGCCAGGGACCCGAGACCAGATTCCCGGCGCCGTGGCCTTGATCCCACGCGGCTTCGTGAGCGCGTCTTTCGCCTCTTGGCGGACGCGACGATTCACCCGGACCTGCCGATGAACGCCCGCGCTGGCTGTCGTCGGCATCATCGCGATCGCCGCCGTCTGAACGGCATCATGCCTCGGTGACCGCGGATGGCTGGACGTGGCCGTCCGTGCTCGGAGCCCTGGCCGGCCGAGTCGGCGCCGACGTACCTCAGCTGGAGACCAACCGCTACGTCGCCGGCGAGGCGATCGACGCGGGCCGCGGCGGCGAGGTCTCAGCGCGCTCGCCGCAACCATCGTGTGAGTCGCACCTGACGCATCTGTGCCGATTCGCCGAACCGCGACATCTACGTCGGGTACGACGCGCGTCAGTCGTCGACGCGGCCGGTCTCGTAGGCCCACATCGCGACCTCGACCCGGTTCCGGACGCCGAGCTTGGCCATCAGGCTTGCGAGGTGCGTCTTCACGGTGCTCAGGCTGATGTGCAGCTCGCGGGCGATCTCGGCGTTCGTGCGGCCGCGGGCGACGGTGAGCAGCACCTCCTCCTCGCGCTCGGTCAGCGGGTCGACCGGCTGGGCGGGCCGCGCGCGGCGGTCGGTGCCGGCGAACGTCGAGAGCAGCCGCCGGGTGATGCTCGGCGAGATCAGCGAGTCGCCGCGGGCGGCGGCACGCACGGCCTCCCCCAGCAGCTCGGGTCCGGCATCTTTCAGCAGGAAGCCGAGCGCACCGGCGCGCAGCGCGCCGTGGACGTACTCGTCCAGGTCGAACGTCGTGATCACCACGACCGCGACCGGGTCCGCGACGCCCGGACCGGCCAACCGTCGCGTCGCCTCGACGCCGTCGAGCAGCGGCATCCGGATGTCCATGAGCACGACGTCGGGCCGCAGCTCGCGGCCGAGCCGCACCGCCTCCTCGCCGTCCGCTGCCTCGGCCACGACCTCGATCCCGTCGAGGGTGCCGAGGATCAGCCGCAGGCCGGTGCGCACCAGGTCCTGGTCGTCGGCGACCAGGACCCGGATCGTCACCGGGCCACCTCACGCGGCAGCGTCGCGTCCACCGACCAGCCGCGGTCGGGAGCCGGTCCGGCGAGGCAGGTGCCGCCGAGCAGCGTCGCCCGCTCGACCATGCCGGTGACCCCGAAGCCCGGGTCGTACGCCGCGGCGCTCACGGGGTCGCCGTCGTCGCGGACCTGGAGGTGCACGGTCGCGCCGTTCGCCTCGACGCGCACGGCGACCCGGGTCGCGTTGCGGGCGTGTCGCAGTGCGTTGGTGACGGCCTCGCGGGCGATCCGGAAGACGGCCGCGTCGACCGCCGGCGCCAGCCGGTCGACGTCGCCCGACACGGAGACATCGACCTGCGGCCCGGCCGGTGTCCGGACGACGAGCCGGTCCAGGTCGGCGACGCCGGCCCGCGGCGCGTAGTCGGCGGGCTCCTGGTTGCGCAGCATCCGCACCATGGCGCGGAGCTCGCCGAGGGTGCGCGACGCCTCGACCTCGATCACCTCGAGCGCCTCCACGGGGGCGGCCGGGTTGCTCGCCGCGAGCGCCCGCCCGGCCTGCGCCCGGATCGCGATCGCGGACACGTGGTGGGCGACGGTGTCGTGCAGCTCGCGGGCGATCTGGACCCGCTCCTCCGCCTTGGCCTGCTCCAGCTTCCGCTCGCGTGCGCCGTGCTGCGTGCGCACCAGGCGGGCCAGCACCATCGCGGTGACCAGGACCGCCGTACCGCCGAAGAGATCGCCCAACCCGGTCCAGCTGATCACGAACCCGAGCGCGGCCGCGATCGCGATGAACACCTCGCCGACCACGACCTCGCGTCCGGACGCCCAGCGGACCAGCGCGTAGGGCAGCACCAGGAAGTAGACCTGCGTGTACATGTCCGTCGGAGGTGAGTCGGCCGCGAGCAGCACAGCGTCCATCGCGGCGGACACCCCGAAGGCGAACGCGACCGCGGCCAGCGGGTGAGTACGCCGCCAGAGCAGCGTCGGTGCGACCGCGAGCACGATCACCGGACCGAGCACCCGGTGGTCCATGTCTTCGCGCAACAGCCCCTCGAGCAGCGCGCCCACGACCACCACTGCGAGCAGCGCCCAGTCGCGCCAGACCCGGGCCGGCGGAGGTGGCGTCGCGCGGGGCTCCTCCCAGAAGGAGCGCACGTGGTTGGTCACCGCTTCAGCCTAGGGACTCCGCGCCCCGAGCAGACCCGCCGAAAGGCTGAGGCGCGCTCGGCAATTGGGCCGACCCCGCCGCGGCCGGATGCCCGATGTGGCCGACCGGCGCACGCATCGACGGTGGAGGCATGTCGCAGACACTCGCCCGGCTGGGCCGCCTCGCCGCCCGCCGTCCCTGGATCGTCATCGGCGCCTGGGTGCTGGCCGCCGTCCTCGTCACCGCCATGTCCGCCGCCTGGGGTCGCACCCTGGAGGACCCGTTCGACGCACCGGGCCTGGACTCCAGCGACGCCACCGTACTGCTCGAGCGCGCCGGCGCCGGCGAGCAGGGGCTGGGCGCCGACGTCGTCGTCACCCCCGCCGATCCCGCCGGGGTCGAACGGGTCCGGCAGGCGGTCACCGGACTGCCGAACGTGCTCGGCACCACCGTCGCGGCCAGCGGCGACGTGGCGCTGGTGCGCGTGCAATACCCGGAGCGGTCCGCGCTCGGGCCGCCCGACCTGAGCAGGCTGGACTCCGCCCTCGACGACCTCCGGGCTGCCACGGACCTGCGGATCGAGAGCGGCGGCGACCTCTACTTCGCCTTCGACGACTCCGGAGGCGGCCTCGGCGAGGGGCTCGGCCTCCTGATCGCGATCATCGTGCTGTTCGTGGCGTTCGGCTCGCTGGTGGCGGTCGGGCTGCCGATCGGCACTGCGCTGCTCGGGCTCGCCGTGGGCGCCGGCTCGCTATCGCTCGTCGCGCACGCCGTGGACGTGCCCGCCTGGTCGGTCGTCATCGGGTCGATGGTCGGCCTCGGCGTCGGCATCGACTACTCGCTCTTCGTGCTCACCCGCTACCGCGAGCTGCTCGCGGACGGCCGGAGCGTCGAGGACGCGGTCGGTGGGTCGCTGGCCACCGCCGGCCGCTCGGTCGTCTTCGCCGGCGGCACCGTCGTGGTCGCGATCCTCGGCCTGGCTGTCGCCCGGATCCCCTTCATCACCGCCGGCGGCATCGGCATCGCGATCGTGGTGCTGGTGATGGTCCTCTCGGCTCTCACCCTGCTGCCCGCGTTGCTCGGCCTGGCCGGCCACCGGGTCAACGGCCGCCGCGCGCTGCGCGCCGCCCGGACGACCGCCCGCTGGCACCGCTGGGGCAGGCACGTCGGCCGCCACGCCACGGCGTACGCGCTGGGCTCGACAGCGATGCTGCTCGCGCTGGCCGCCCCGGTCACCGCCCTGACCCTCGGCTTCCCGGACCAGGGCACGATGCCGCAGTCGACGACCGAGCGCCGTGCCTACGACTTGGTCGCCGACAGCTTCGGCCCCGGCGCCAACGGGCCGATCGTCGTCGCCGTCGACCTCGCCGGCGACGCGGGCCTGGTCGGCCCGCTGAGCACCGCCGTCGCCGCCGACCCGGGGATCGCCGCGGTCGCGCCGCCCGAGATCGCAGACGGCGTCGCGGTCCTGGTCGCCCAGCCGACGACCTCGCCACAGTCGGCCGAGACCCGTGCCACCATCGACCGGCTCCGCTCCGAGGTGCTGCCGTCGGTCGTCGGGGGCACCGGCGCGTCCGCGCACGTCGGCGGCCAGGTCGCGGTGATGGCCGACCTCGGGCACCGCATCCAGGAGCGGCTGCCCGCGTTCATCACCGTGGTCGTGCTGCTATCCGTCCTGCTGCTGCTCGTGATGTTCCGGTCGGTGCTCGTCCCGCTCAAGGCGGCGGTGCTGAACCTGCTCAGCGTCGGTGCGGCGTACGGCGTCCTGGTGATGGTCTTCCAGTGGGGCTGGGGCGGGTCGCTGATCGGGCTGGAGTCGACGGTACCGATCCTGTCGTTCATCCCGCTCTTCATGTTCGCGATCCTCTTCGGCCTCTCGATGGACTACGAGGTCTTCCTGCTCTCGAGGATCCGCGAGGAGTACGACGCGACGGGCGACAACGACGCCGCGGTCGCCCGCGGCCTGGCCGGCACCGCCCGAGTCATCAGCTGCGCCGCGCTGATCATGGTCGCCGTCTTCGGCGGCTTCGTGCTCGCGCCGGACCCGCTGATCAAGATGATGGGCCTCGGCCTCGCCACCGCGATCGCCGTCGATGCCACCGTCGTCCGCCTGGTGCTGGTGCCAGCCACGATGACACTGCTCGGCCGCGCGAACTGGTGGCTGCCCGCCTGGCTCGGCCAACTGCTCCCCGGCCGGCCGCGGGATCTGCAACCCGCCCTGGCGGGGGACGCCGCCCCGGGCGAGCACGTCGCCGACGAGGAGTTCCACGCCTTGGAGAACCTGAGGCCGCGTGCCGGCGCGTAGCCGAGCCTGCCGAGACAGGCCTAGGCATGAGTCCGCTCCAACCGTCACTTGGATCCCTGCGTGCCGGTGAGGGCGGCCGGCCCCCTCCCCTGCCTCATTCCGCCAAGTGGCCCGTCCGTGTCTGTTGGTTCGGTGGGTTCCCGGCGCACCGTCGGGTGGGCCATCTGCGCCGACGTCGGGGGGCGTCATGGCGGACCAGGTTCACGCGGGTCAGGGGCTCAGTACGCGAGGCAGGGATACAGATGTGAGGCAGCGACCGCTGCCTGGCTCGCCGCAAGACAGAAACCGGCCCTGGCTCAGCGTCTCCGCTGGTCAGAGCCGGTTTCTTCGGTCGGGCTGACAGGATTTGAACCTGCGACCCCTTGACCCCCAGTCAAGTGCGCTACCAAGCTGCGCCACAGCCCGAACGGTCGCCACCTTGTGAGCAGCGAGCCGCGTGAACACTACCGCAGCCCGGCCGGTTCCCCGGAATCGGGTCGCGCTACGGAGAGGCGCCCGGCGCGCTCCGGGCAGCACGACCCCGGCGGGGCCGGTCAGCCCATCGACTTCTGCCCATCGATGGTCTCGCGGAGGATGTCGGCGTGGCCGGCGTGCTGGGCGGTCTCGACCGCGATGTGGGCGAACGCGCGCCGGGCCGACCAGCTCGCGCCCGGCTCGAACCACGGCGCCTCGGGCAGCGGGTAGCGCCGGTCGAGGTCCACGGTCTCGACCAGCCGGTCGGTCTCGCCGGCCACCACGTCGTACGCCGCCAGCAGGCCCTCCAGGGTCTCGCCGTCGAGCATCCGGAAGCCGTTCTGGTGCTCGATGATGAACGCCGGCGGGTTCGACCAGTCGATGTTCGCCCAGTCCACGTCGGGCTGCGCGGCGGGGCCGTGCGCCACGAAGTCGGCCCAGGTCTTCTCGGTCGCGGTGACGTGCTTGATCAGGCCGCCGAGGCAGAGCTCGCTGACGGTCGGCCGGCTGGCGGCCTGCTCGTCGGTGAGGCCCTGGACGGTGAACCGGAAGAGCTCGCGGTGCTTTCGGAGCAGGTCGAGGAGGTCGGCGCGTTCGGTGGTCATGCCTCGACTCTAGGAACCGATCAGGCCGGTTGCTGTCCTCAATCCGGGTGGATCTGGGCTACCGCTTGCGCTTCTCGCGCGGCCGCTGCTGGAGCACGATCGGGGTGCCGACGAAGCCGAACTCCTCGCGCAGCCGACGCTCGATGAACCGCTCGTACGCCGCGTCGAGCTTGCCGCTCGTGAAGAGGATGAACGTCGGCGGCGCGGTCGTCGCCTGGGTGCCGAAGAGGATCTTCGGCTGCTTGCCGCCGCGCACCGGGTGCGGATGCTCGGCGACCAGCCGGCCCAGGAAGCCGTTCAGCGCGCCGGTGGAGATCCGGGTCTCCCAGCCCTCCAGCGCCTTGTCGAGCGCCGGGACCAGCCGGTCGACGTGCCAGCCGGTGCGCGCGGTGACGTTGATCCGCGGCGCCCACTGCACCTGCACCAGCTCGCGCTCGATCTCCCGCTCCAGGTAGTAGCGGCGCTCCTCGTCGACGAGGTCCCACTTGTTGAAGGCGATCACCAGCGCCCGGCCGGCCTCGCGGACGGTCTGCAGGATGCGCACGTCCTGCTCGGAGATCGACTGGTCGGCGTCCAGCACCAGCACCGCCACCTCCGCGCGGTCGATCGCGGTCGAGGTGCGCAGCGACGCGTAGTACTCGTGGCCGGAGGCCTCCTTGACCCGCTTGCGCAGGCCGGCGGTGTCGATGAAGCGCCAGGTGCGGCCACCGAGCTCGATCAGCTCGTCGACGGGGTCGACGGTGGTGCCGGCGACGTTGTCGACGACGACGCGCTCCTCCCCCGCGAGCCTGTTGAGCAGCGACGACTTGCCGACGTTCGGCTTGCCCACGATCGCCACCCGCCGCGGGCCGCCGACCTCGGGCTCGCGCTCCGGCGGCGGCTCCGGCAGGGCCGCGAGTACGGCGTCGAGCAGGTCGCCCGAGCCGCGGCCGTGCAGCGCGGAGACGGGGTAGGGCTCACCGAGCCCGAGGTTCCACAGGCCGTACGCCTCGGCCTCGGTCCGCTGGTCGTCGACCTTGTTGGCGGCCAGCACGACCGGCTTGCCGGACTTGCGGAGGATCCGCACGACCGCCTCGTCGGAGTCGGTGATCCCGACGGTCGCGTCGACGACGAAGAGCACGGCGTCGGCCAGGCTGACGGCGACCTCGGCCTGGGCGGCGATCCGCTCGGCGAGGCCGCGGGCGTCGGGGTCCCAGCCGCCGGTGTCGACGACCGTGAACGCGCGGCCGGCCCAGTCGGCGTCGTACGAGACGCGGTCGCGGGTCACGCCCGGGACGTCCTCGACGACGGCCTCGCGGCGGCCGATGATCCGGTTCACCAGCGTCGACTTGCCGACGTTGGGGCGCCCCACGACGGCGAGGACGGGGACGGGGCCGCTGTTCTCGGGCTGCCCCTCGGCGGCGGCAGGCTCGAGCTCGGTCATGGTGCTCCTTCGTCGGTGACCCCGGTCGGTGGGTCTGGATCTACGTCGGTCGGCGGCAGCGGACCCGGGAGCTCCCTCCCGGTCGACGCGCGCGCCCGGTCCAGCTGGACCAGCATGTGCTCACGGAGCAACAACGACGCCTTCTCCACTTGTTCCCGGGTGCGCGGCCACGGGGCGGCGTCGGTGTGCCACACCTCGCCGAAGACCATGTCGACGGTCGCTCCCCGTGCCGGGAGCGAGCCGCTGGTGCCGCCCGGCTCGCGGCTCCCGAGCATGATGACTGGTACGACGGGCGCGCCCGACACCAGCGCCAGGTAGGCCGCGCCGCGGTGGAACCGCTCGAGGTCGCCCGCGCCGCGGCTGCCCTCCGGGTAGATACCGATCGCGCGGCCGCTGCGCAGCGCGCGGACGCAGGTCTTCACCGCGCGCGGGTCGGTGTGGAAGCGGTCCAGCGGGATCTGCCCCGAGGCCCACAGGAAGCGGCCGAGCAGGCCGCGGAACATCTCGATCTTGGTGAGCGCGTGCACCGGCCGGGGCGCGAAGATCGCGAGCAGCGGCCCGTCGATGACGCCGACGTGGTTGGAGGCGAAGATCACCGGACCGGTCGCGGGGACGTGCGACCGGTGGTTGACACGCACGGTGTAGCGGCGCCGGATCACCCAGCGCGCGAGCGGCCGCAGGGAGTGCAGCAGGTAGCGCGGCGCGCCCTTGACCCGGTCGCTGCGCGGCGGGGCCAGGTGGGCGCGCTGGGTACTCATTGCGGGGTCCCCGCAGACTCGACCAGCGACACGACCAGGCCGATGACCTCCTCGAGCGTGGCCGACGTGGTGTCGATGTGGACGGCGCCGTCGGCCTGCACGAGCGGGGCCGCGGCCCGGCCGGAGTCGATGCGGTCGCGGGCGAGCAGCGACGCGCGGGTGGCCGCGACGTCGGCGCCGCCCTGCTCGGCGGCCCGTCGCGCGGCCCGGGCGGCCGGGTCGGCACTCAGGTAGACCTTGACCGGCGCGTCGGGTGCGACGACCGACCCGATGTCGCGGCCCTCGACCACGATGCCGCCGCGGTCGGTCTCGGCCGCGATGACGGCGCGCTGGAGCGCCAGCAGCCGGGCCCGCACCTCGGGAACCGCGCTGACCGGCGACACGGCCGCGTTGACCTCGTCGCTGCGGATGGCGACCTCGACGTCCGTGCCGTCGACGGTGATCGTGGGGCCGAGCGGATCGGTGCCCGACACGATCTCGGGCTCGCCGCAGCGCGCGGCGACCGCGGCCGGGTCGTGCACGTCGACGCCGCGCTCGAGCATCCACCAGGTCATCGCGCGGAACATCGCGCCGGTGTCGAGGTAGCGCAGGCCCAGCCGGTCGGCGACCCCGCGCGAGGTGCTCGACTTGCCGGACCCCGAGGTGCCGTCGACGGCGACGACCAGGCCGGCAGGAGCGGTGCGTGCGGAGCTGTTCACGGGGCCGCAGCCTACCGGTGCGTCAGCCAGCCGCGGGATTCGAGCGACGCGAGCAGGTGGTCGGCGCGGGACTCGTCGACGATCAGCTCCACGAGGCCGACCTGGCGGCCGAGGTCGTGGTCGATGCGCACGTCCTCGATGTTGACCTCCGCCTCGCCGGCCGCCAGGAACAGCCGCGCGAGCACGCCGGGCTCGTCCGGCACGGAGACGAAGACCGAGGCCGTGGGCCGCACCGGGCCGCCGTGCTTGCCGGGGATCGCGAGGGTGCCGGCCACCCCCTGCTGAAGTACGGCGGCGAGGGCGTCGCCGTCGGCGGCCGCGATCGCCCCGATCAGGGCGTCGAGCTCGCCGCGGACCTCGCCGAGCAGCCCGAGGACGGCGGCGGCGTTCGCGGCGACGATCTGGCCGTAGAGCTGCGGGCTGCCCGCAGCCACCCGGGTGACGTCGCGGACCCCCTGCCCGGAGAGCCGGAGGTGGTCGGCGGGAGCGTCGGCGAGCCGGCCGGCCGCCAGCGACGCGAGCAGGTGCGGCACGTGGGAGGTGCGGGCCACCGCCCGGTCGTGGTCCTCGGGGCTGAGCCGGACGACGACGCCGGCACACAGCCCGACCAGCTCCTCGACCAGCCCGACCGCGTCGGGATCGGCGTCAGGATGCGCCGCGATCGCCCACGGGCGGCCCTCGAACAGGTCGGCGGTGGCGGCGAGGGGGCCGGACCGCTCACTGCCGGCCATCGGGTGGCCGCCGACGTAGCGACGGACCCGCGGATGGTCGTGCACCGCCGCGAGCGGACCGGTCTTGACGCTGCCGACGTCGGTGACGACCGCGTCCCCGGCGTCGAGCGCGGCCGCGATCGACGCGCCCAGGTGGTCCGGGGGGACGGCGACGACGACCAGCTGGGGTCGATCTCCGTCCGCGCGCGGGCGGCCGGCACCGAGGGCGGAGGCCGTGCGGACGTGGTCGGCCGAGACGTCGGTGAGCAGTACCTCGATGCCGGCGCGGCGGCAGGCGAGCGCCACCGAGGTGCCGAGCAGGCCGGTGCCGATCACCTCGACCGGGCCGGTCAGCTCCCGCCGGCCCTCACTCATCGTCGGGGACCGCCCGGACCCGGGTCAGGTCGCGCCGCAGCGCGGCGGCGCCGTGCAGGTAGACGTGCGTGATGTCCGACCGGGGCAGATCGGTCTCGACGTGCGCCATCATCCGCACCACCCGCGGCATCGAGCCCTCGATCTCCAGCTCGCGCGCGCAGATCAGCGGGATCTCGCCGAACCCGAGCCGTCGCGCGGCGTACGCCGGGAACTCCGAGTGCAGGTCCGACGTCGCGGTGAAGATCACCGAGATGAAGTCGTCGACCTCGAGACCGTTGGACTCCATCACGTCGGTGACCATCTCGGCCACCCGCTCGAGCATGTGGTCCCGCACGTCGTCCTCGAGCTGGGTCGCCCCTCGCACTGCCCTCACTGCCACGCCTAGACCCTAACGAGAGTCGCGGTGGCCGCGTGCGGCAGTCTCAGGACGGCTGGTAGCTGCCGAACGACCAGTGGTTGCCCTCGGGGTCCTCGACGCTGCCGCCGCGGCCCCCGTAGTCCTGGTCGACCATCTCGCGGAGCACCGTCGCGCCGGCGTCGACCGCGCGCTGGAAGACGGCGTCGGGGTCGTCGGTGACGAGGTACGCCGCCGAGCCGCCGACGTTCGTAACGGCGCCGTCGGGGCGCTGGCTGCCGAACATGATCCCGCCGCCGCCCGGCCACAGCCACTCGGCGTGCACGACGACGGTCGGGTCGGCCTCGTCGCGGTACGTCGCGTGCTCGGTGAACCCGACGGCGCCCAGCCACGCGATCATCGCGTCGGCGTCGCGGAAGGACATCGTGTGCCAGAGCCGGACCTCTGCTGCATCGCTCATGACGCTCACTCTCCCCCGTCACCGGGGTGGAGGTCTTGAAGGAACGGGAACTCCTCGCGCAGCCACGTGGTCGGCGGGCACCCGGCCAGCGCCACCCACTCGCGGGTGAGGTGGGTCTGGTCTGCGTACCCGCACCGCTGCGCGGCCTCGGCCAGCGGCACTCGCCCGAGGATCGCGCGGGAGCGCTCGAACCGGCCCAGCCGGCGTACCTGCTGCGGCGTCAGGCCGCACTCGCCGCGCACCAGCGTGCTCAGGTGCCGGCGGCTGTAGCCGACGTCGGCGGCGACCTCCTGCACCGTGGCGCCGCGGGTCAGCCGGGCGAGCGCGCGGCCGACCTCGGGCCGCGGTGCGGCGTCGGTCAGCTCGCGCAGCAGTGCCTGCTCGACGATCGCGGTGCGCTCGGCGGGGCGAACCGCGGCCAGCCGCTCCGGCAGGTGCCGCAGGGCGGCGACCCGGTCGACCTCGTCGAGCTCGACCAGCGCCCCGACCAGCTCGGCGGCCGGCATCCCGAACAGCGCCCGCGCGCCGGCCGTCGTCAGCGCCAGCTGGACCCCGGCCTGGTAGCCGTCGTGGTGGATCTCGGCCGGGTGTGCGTGCAGTCCCGACAGCGTCGACCAGCGCCGGCCGCGGCTCTCGGCGTCGCCCGCCCACCCCACGTCGAGCGGCTCGCCGACCGGCAGCACGAACGTGAGCGTCGTGCCGGGCAGCCCCCGGTGCACCCCGGGCCCGCCGAGGTCGACGTCGTACGCCGTCAGCGAGGCGACGTACGGCGCGAGGGCCGGATGGATCGCGGCGTCCACGTGACCACGGTAGCGGTGGTTTCGAGGCTCGTCGCTAGCGCTCCTCGCACCTCAACCACCGACGACGGACCCCGGTGGTTGAGGAGGTTGCGCTAGCAACCGTCTCGAAACCACGCACCAACACGACCCAGCCCCGACCCGGACAGGTGGTTTCGAGACAGGCGCCAGCGCGCCTTCCTCAACCACCATGACCGATCACGGTCCGACGACGGTGGTTGAGGAGGTTGCGCCAGCAACCGTCTCGAAACCACCAACACGACCCAGCCCCCGGCCCAGACAGGTGGTTTCGAGACAGGCGCCAGCGCGCCTTCCTCAACCACCGTAGACGCGCCTTCCTCAACCACCATGACCGATCACGGTCCGACCCGGTGGTTGAGGAGGTTGCGCTAGCAACCGTCTCGAAACCACCCCGCCCACCATCAGAGCTGGGCGCGGTCGAGCAGGTCGCCGAGCTCCGTCCGACTCAGCGCCCGCATCTCCCCCACCGGCAGTCGGCCGAGCGTGACCGGGCCGATGGCGGTGCGGGTGAGTCGACGCACCGGGTGTCCCACGTGGTCGAGCAGGCGGCGCACGATCCGGTTGCGCCCCTCGTGGATGACCAGCTCGACGATCGACCGCGCCGGCGACGCCTCGACGATCCGGGCCTTCCGCACGGTCACCGGCCCGTCGTCGAGCGTCACTCCCTCGAGCAGCTGCTTGACGATCCGGCGGTAGACCTCGCCCTCGACCTCGGCGACGTAGGTCTTGTCGACCTCGTAGGACGGGTGCGCCATCCGGTGCGCGAAGTCACCGTCGTTGGTGAGCAGGATCAGGCCGGAGGTGTCGGTGTCGAGGCGGCCGACGTGGAAGAGCCGCTCCGGGCGGTCGGCGACCAGGTCGCCGAGCGTCCTGCGGCCCTCGGGGTCGGACATCGTCGAGACCACGCCCCGGGGCTTGTTCAGCACCAGGTAGACCTTCTCGGAGATCGGCGGCAGCCGCTTGCCGGCCACCCGGATCACCGCGGTGCGCGGGTCGACCTTGGTGCCGAGCCGGGTGACGATCTCGCCGTCGACCTCCACCTGCCCGTCGAGCATCAGCTCCTCGCACTTGCGCCGGGAGGCGACGCCCGACTGGGCGAGCAGCTTCTGCAGCCGGATCAGGCCCTCGTCGTCGGTCTCGATCGTGGGATGGTCGGCGATCACGTCGGCTCGGTTCCGCCGTCGGGCTCGGTGCCGTCGCCGCTGTGCGGCGAGTGCGGGTGCGCGGGCGCGACCGGCCCGGGTTCCGGCGCCGGCTCGGGCTCGGGCTCGGGCTCGGGCTCCGACGCCACCGGCGTCGGCGCGACCATCTCGGCCAGCTCGTCCTCGAGGTCCTCCATGTCCGGGAGGTACGGCGCGAGCTCGGGCAGGTCGTCGAGCGAGGTGATGCCGATCCGCTCGAGGAAGTAGCTGGTCGTCCGGTAGAGGTTCGCGCCGGTCTCGTGGTCCTGCCCCGCCTCCTCGACCAGGCCGCGGGTCAGCAGCGTGCGCATCACGCCGTCGACGTTCACCCCGCGGATCGCCGAGACCCGCGCCCGCGACACCGGCTGCTTGTACGCCACCACGGCGAGCGTCTCCAGGGCGGCCTGCGTCAGCCGGGCCTGCTGCCCCTCGAGCACGTAGCCCTCGACGACCGCGGCGTACTCGTCGCGGGTGTAGTAGCGCCAGCCGCCGCCGACGTTGCGCAGCTCGAAGCCGCGGCCCTGCTCGGTGTACTCCGCCGCCAGCTCGTCGAGAGCCGCGGTGACGGCGTCGACCGGGTAGCCCACCGCGGTGGCCAGGGTCATCGTCTCCATCGGCTGGTCGGCGACCATCAGCAGCGCCTCGAGCGAGGGACGCAGCGCGGCCACCGGCACCGCGATCTGCTCCTCGACATGCTCCGCCGGGGCCTCCACCTCGGTCTCGGTCTCGACCTCGGTGTCACTCATCGCCGTCATCTCCCTCGTCTGCCGCACCCTCTGTCGCATCCGCTGCCGACTCGTCCACCTCGTCGGGCGGCGCCCCGTCGAACTCGTCGGTGACCAGCTCGTCGACGGAGGTGTCGTCGTCTCCCGTCCACCGTACGGTGAGCTCGCCCAGGGGCGTGAGCTGCTCGAAGCCCACCGCCCCCTCGCGGAACAGCTCGAGCAGCGAGAGGAACCGCGCCACCGTCGTCAGCTTGTCGGGCGAGTCGCCGCAGAGCGCCCGGAAGGTCATCGCACCGCTGCGCCGCAGCCGCTCGACCACGAGCGCGGCCTGCTCCCGCACACTCACCTTCGCGGCGTGGATGTGGTGCAGCGTGAGCTCCAGCACGGGCTTCGGCTCCAGCGCCTTCGCCGCGAGCTGGGCGAACTGGTCGAGGCCGATGCCGATCAGCACCTCGGGCAGCAGGCCCGCGTAGCGCTCCTCGAGCCCCACCGACCGCGGGTGCCGCCGCGACTCGGCGGCCAGCCGCTCCTCGAGCACGGTGGCGACCTGCTTGAACGCCTTGTACTGCAGCAGCCGCGCGAAGAGCAGGTCGCGGGCCTCCAGCAGCGCGAGGTCCTCCTCGTCCTCGACGTCGCCCTGCGGCAGCAGCCGCGCCGCCTTGAGGTCGAGCAGGGTCGAGGCGACCAGCAGGAACGACGTCGTCTGCTCGAGGTCCCAGCTCGACCCCATCGCCTTGACGTGCGCGATGAACTCGTCGGTGACCTTGGACAGCGAGACCTCGGTGATGTCGAGCTTGTGCTTCGCGATCAGGCTGAGCAGCAGGTCGAAGGGGCCCTCGAAGTTGTCGAGGCGCACCTCGAAGGCCGGCGCGCCCTCCCCCGTGGCCGAGGACACAGCGGCGACGGCTCCGTCGGAGTGCTGGAGGTCGGCGGTCATTCCTCGGTCAATCGTCGCACCAGGGCACTGTCGTCGCCGTTCGCCTCGAAGTCGGCGAGCGCCATCGCGATCGCCTCCCGCACGAGCCGCCCGCGATCGACGGCCAGGCCGTGGGACCGACGCAGCACGAGCCGGGCGTGCTCGAGGTCGAGCAGCTCGTCGGAGGTGACGTACACCGTCATCTTCTCGTCGTGACGCACCCGGCCGCTCGGCTTGCGCGGGCGCTTCGCCGCGGCCTCGGGAGCCGCCGGCCCGGTCGCGACCTCCGGCTCGGCGGCCGCGGGCGGCTCCGCGGCGGGAGCGGTACGCCGGAAGAGATCGTCGGCGGCGGGCAGGCTCACGCGTCTGGCCACCGAGCCAGCACCTCCTTGGCCAGCTGGCGGTAGGCGTCGGCACCCGAGGACGACGAGGCGTACGTCGTGATCGGCTCGCCGGCGACCGTGGAGTCGGAGAACTTCACGGTCCGGCGGATCACGGTGTGGAAGACGGTGTCTCCCCAGGCCTGCACCAGGCGCTCCATCACCTCGCGGCTGTGCAGGGTGCGGCCGTCGTACATGGTGCCGAGCACGCCGTCGATCTCGAGCTTGGGGTTGAGCCGCTCGCGCACCTTGTCGATCGTGGTCTTCAGCAGCGCGACGCCGCGCAGCGCGAAGTACTCGCACTCCAGCGGCACGATCACGCCGTCGGAGGCGGTGAGCGCGTTCACGGTGAGCAGGCCGAGGGACGGCTGGCAGTCGATGAGGATGACGTCGTAGTGCTCCAGGGCCGGCGCGAGCACCCGCTGCAGGGTCTGCTCGCGGGCGACCTCGTGGACCAGCTGCACCTCGGCGGCCGAGAGGTCGATGTTCGACGGCAGCAGGTCCATGCCCTCGACGCCGGTCTTGACGACCACCTCGGAGACCTCTACGTCCCGCTCCATGAGCAGGTTGTAGATGGTCAGCTCCATCTCGTGGGGGTTGAGGCCCAGCCCGACCGAGAGAGAGCCCTGCGGGTCGAAGTCGACGAGCAGCACCTTGCGGCCGTACTCCGCCAGCGACGCGCCGAGGTTGATGGTGGTCGTCGTCTTGCCGACCCCGCCCTTCTGGTTGCACATCGAGATCACCCGGGCGTGCCCGTGGCTGGTCAGCGGGCGCGGCTCCGGCAGGTCGGGCAGCGGCCGGCCGGTCGGGCCGAGGACGGGCTCCGGGGTGGCCGGGCGCTCGAACGGCAGGGGGTCGGACACGGGCAGCTCATCTCGCGGGTCGGGGGAAGGGACGGGCGTGCGGACCAGGGGTGGCATCTCGCCGGCTGCGCCGGAGGGGGGAACCGATCCGCCAGCGGTGCCACCTGCGTTCATCCGACGCTCCTCCCCGACTTGTCGACACGGCGACTTGTGGTCGACACCGGGCGAGCCTAGAACCGCCCTCGGACAGCGACAACAGCGGGGCGGAAACCCCCAAGCCCACGGGGAAATCTGTTGATGGACTGTGTACGGGCCCCTCGGGCGATGCACAGGTGCCGGGGTTCCTGTGCACAGCCCTGTGGAGGAAGCGTCAGTCCTGCGTGCTGCCACTCCGGGCGCCGTAGACCAGGTCGACGTACTCCCGGTGCTTGCCGATCCAGCCCTTGATGAACGGGCACAGCGGCAGCACCTGGCGCGAGCCCTCGGCGCGCACGTCGTCGAGGGCGAAGCGCGCGAGCGCCGAGCCGACACCCCGGCCCTCGAACCGCCGGTCCACCTCGGTGTGGGTGAAGGTCACCAGCTGGTCGGTGAGCAGGTACTCGGCGAACCCGGCCAGCTCACCGTCGATGTGTGCCTCGTAGCGGCTCCGGTCGGGGTTGTGGGTGGTCTGCACGTCGGACATGCACCCAGCCTACGGACCCGGGCTCGACACGGTTCCGGGCCGACCGGCTCGGAACGGTCCGATCGCGGCCGCGTGCGGTGGTCTCGAGGCTCAGGCGCCACCGCGCCTTCACACCTCAACCACCGACTGCTCGACCACGATATGTCCCGAACGCAGGTCGGCGTCCGCTTGGACGACGAAGCTCCCGCCCGGACGATGAAGGTCCGTCGTCCCAGGAGGAGTTTCGTCGGCCGGCCGACGAAACTCCTCCGTCGCCGCTGCCCCAGGGTCAACACCAGCCACAGGTTCACCAAGGGATGACGGTCAGACCACGCCTCCCCCGGCGAGTTGAGCCAGGGAAGCGCAACGTCGGCCTCATCCCGTGATGAACCCCCGCCCCCGCGCACCGGGACGGTGGTTTCGAGGCTCGGGCCTGGCGGCCCTCACACCTCAACCACCGTGAGGGCGAGGCCAAGCGGACCGACCACAGGTCGACGTCCTCCCGATAGGCGCCGAAATCGTCCGGAGACAGCGGGGTCAAGGGCGGCGAAGCCGCCGCAGGGAACCCTTGACCCCGCTGACGGAGGACGAACACTGGCGCCGCCGGGAGGACGCCGACACTCCCCCAGCGCGGGATAGGTTTCGAGGCCTGGCGGCCCTCACACCTCAACCACCGTGCGAGGCGGTGCTTTCGAGGCTCAGGCGCCACCGCGCCTTCACACCTCAACCACCGTGCCCGACCGCTCAGGACAGACACCCCGAGCCGCTACCGATCCGGGTCATGCCGGTCAGGTCGCCGGCACCGAACCTGGCGTTCCTCGCGGTGGCGGCGCCGTACATGAGCTGGGTCGGGGTCACGGCATGGCCGAGTCCGAGCGCGTGCAGGATCTCGTGCTGCATGATCTGGCCCCAGCCGCTGCCGTCGAAGCCAGGGGCGATCGGCATCCCGGGCTCGGCGTCGAGCACCAGGTAGCCGAGGACCATCCGCCACCGGACGTCCGCGTCGAGGGTGCTCCGGCCGGTGCCGCCGCCGACGCCGACGACGGTGCCCGACAGCTTCGGGAACTGGGCGGCGGTCGCCCAGGAGACGACCAGGTCGACGCTCGCCCCGGTGATGTCGGCGTCGGCGCCGCGGTAGCCGGCGGCGGTCCGCCCCGCGTACTGGAACTGCAGGCCGGAGGCGGCGGAGATCCGTGCGTACGCGCGGACGACGTCGGCGAACGCGCCGTCGTAGGTCTGCTGGTCCGGATTGTAGGCCCAGCGGACCGGCGCGCACGGGTTCCACCGCGAGCCCTCGTCGAAGAGGTAGCTCCAGTCGCTCGCCGGCGGCGCCGGCTGGTAGTCGGCCGGCAGCGGCTCCGGAGCGACCATGGTGCCGGGCGCGAGCGTCTCCCAGGCCCCGGCGTCGACGGCCGTGGCCGTCATCGTCACCCGCACCGTGCGGCTGCGGACCTTCGCCCGACCCCGGGAGGCCGGTGCCTCGGCACGGAACGTGCGGGTCGTCGCGGCGTTCCCGGCCGCGACCCGGAAGGCGAACGCCCCGGACCGGGACGAGTTGGTGCGCGCGACCTGCTTCCACCGGCCGCCGACGCGCTCGAGCAGGTGCACCGGCCGCGGGCGGGCGCGCTTGCCGGCCGCGCTCCGGACCAGCGTGGTGACCACGTCGCCGCGCAGCCGGACCCGGCTGCCGGTGCTCGCCGAGCCGGGCCCGGTCAGCACGATCGGGGCGCTCGCGCGCATCCGGACGACGTCGGACGTTCGGACGCTGGTCGTCGGCCGGTCCGCCTCGCTCGCCGGCCCACCCGCGGCGACCAGCAGGCCGCCGAGCACCGCAAGTGCCGCGACCACGGCCGATGGGCGGCGTCGGCGGGCGTCGGAGGTCAGGGGCATGCGGCGGCTCCGGTTCGAGGCGGTCCGGATGTTTGTACCAGTCGGATCGGCCACCCGACCGCCGAATCTGAGTGCTCGGCCGCGCCGGAGTCGTCGAGCCGAGCCATGGGCCGTCAGCGCAGCTGCCAGATCAGCAGCACGACGAGCACGACCACGACCACCGCCAGCAGCCCCGTGAGGACGTAGAGCCGGCGCGTGACCCGCCTCGTTCTCAGGTACTCGGCCGAGAACTCCAGCTGGTAGAGCCTCAGGTATTCGGCGGCGAGGTCCCACTGCTGGTTGGCGTCCTGCGGCTGGACCTTCTCCTGTGCGGCCGTCTCCGACGCGGCGATGAACTCCCGCTCGTGCGGGTAGGCGTCGTGCTCGTGCGCCGTCAGCCAGGCCGCGCCGGCGACGATCCGCTCGGGCGGCAGCAGCAGCTCGGGCCGCTTGTCGTCGGCCCACGACCTCGCCTCCGTCGGGATGATCTCCAGGTCCTGCCTCCGGCGCCACCGCCGGTTGTCGTCCCGGACCGGGTTGAGGAACCGGTCGTGCACCAGCTCCCACCACTGCCGGTGGAGCCGGGTCTCGGACCTGATGATGTGCCGTGCCTCGAGAGTGGCCAGGCACCGCTCCGTGCGCTTGCCGCCGTCGCCCGGGCCACGGTCGGCCTGGTTGCGCCAGCCCTGCTCGGTGATCAGGTGCGCCTCGAACCAGTCACGGATGATCCGCTCGGGTATCCGACTGCGCCGCACCGCCTCCTCGACGCAGTCGTGGTAATGGCTGGCGAGGGCGCGGTCGACATGCTGGAGCAGGTCACCGAGGTCCTCGAGCTCGATGACCTTGCGCCCCTCCCGCACCGGATCCAGCTTCCGCCAGAGCTTCAGCAGCACGGTCTGGAGGATGACGCCCTCGACGTACGGGCTCGGTTGAGGCTGCGGAGGACTGCCGGGGCTCTGCACGAGGATCGTGCACAGGTTGTCGAGGATGCGGTCGGCCGCCTCGGCGGTGAACGTGACGCCGTACAGGCGCTCGGTGGGCTTCATGATCGCCTCGCGAGCCGCCGGTCGCTCGAGGAGGCCGAGGCGGTAGCGGACCGCGAGCTCCCCGGGCACCAGGTAGGAGACGGTCTCGAGCTCGCCGAGCAGGTCCTCGCGCATCACGAACAAGGTCCAGATCGGCTGGGCGTCCAGGAGGTCGCCGAGGTCGGAGAAGAACTGGATCCGGCCGTCCACGTCGGTCGGGTCGAGGGTGAACACCTCCTCGAACTGGTCGAGGATCAGCACCAGCGGTTCGGAGGTCCCGCCGTCTCCGGACGTCTGGTAGGCGTCCTTCAGGTACCGCGCGAGACTCATGCCCGCCAGCTGCTCGCTGGTCATCTGCCGCTTCGTCCCGCGCGCGCTCTCGAGCGACTCCATGATGCTGTAGGCGTAGCGGCCGGCGACGGCCGGCTTCCCCAACGGCTGCAGGTTCACCCGCACCGGCGGGAGGGGGCTGAACCGCTGCCGCTTCAGCACCCGCAACAGGCCGTCCTCCGCCTGGATGAGCGAGGTCTTGCCCGCTCCGGACGGCGAGTGCAGGACGACGATGCGCTCGGCGACGAGGAGATCGCTCAGCTCAAGCAGCTCTCGATCGCGCCCGTAGAGCTTGTCACCGTGCCCGAAGGCCCTCGGCCCGACGTACGGGTTCGTGCTGGGCTTGGACGACGCGAAGGTCGGTCTCAGCTGGACCATTGGCTCCTCAGCTCCGTGAGCAGCTCGGACGGCGTGCCCCAGCGCACCGCGAAGTGCGTCGCCGTGCTGCTGTAGTACTGCTCCAGGTAGTCCTGCACGGCGTCGGCCTCGATGACGTCGCTCTCGGGGGTGACCTGCACGGCGATGTGGGCGAGCGTCCGCAGCCGGGGCGTGGCCCCACCCATCGTGAAGATGCTCCGGAACAGCACCCGGAAGTCCCAGTCGTCGAGGCCGAAGCCCATCATCAGCAGGTTGTTGTTGGTCAGCTTGCTCTGCAGGCCCTTGAGGACCTGGCTCTTCGCCGTGGTCCAGGTGGTGAGGTACTTGAAGTAGTCGTCCTCGGTGAGCACCATCGAGTCCGGGTCGTCGAAGCCCCCGAAGAGGCGGACGACGGTGGGGGCGCCCGGGTCCGGCCGGCTGTTGCTCCGGTTGGTGACCCGGCCCCCGTCCCACGGGAAGTCGACGATGTTGGGGGGCCGGTGCGCGTCGGCGAGAGCGTCCTCCAGCAGGGTCGTGAAGCTGGTGGTGAAGTAGATGGGGAACGGCAGGTCGGCCAGGATCGCGTACGGGTCCTCGGGATCCTGGCTGCGTTGACGTCTCCCGATCTGGCTGATCAGGCGGTTCAACCTGGGCCCCTTGGCCACCTGACCGGGCGCCTGTTCGTCGGCCTCGCGGATGTCCGCCTCGGTGAGGCCGCCGTCCTCGAGGACCCGTTCGGTGAGGTACCTGACCAGCACCGAACGCGGATAGCGGGCGTCGTGGGCCACGGCGAGGTACTGGCTGACCCTGGCGAGGTCGTTGCTGGACCCCGGCGTGATCGGCACCTGCAGGCGGGCCGCGATGCCCCGCGCGATCTGCTGTCGGTCGGGGAAGAACCCGGTGCTGAGCCGCGGACCGATGATCGGCGTGCACATGCTGTCGTGCATGGCGTCGACGAACACCTGCATGCTCGGCGCGCTCCCGGGGGTGAGGTACCCGGGCGAGTACCAGATCATCCCGGCCCGCAGCCTCGTGAGCAGGACCGGGGCCCACCAGTCCCAGCGCTCCCTGACGGCCGTCCTCGCGTCGAGCATCGCCTGGTAGATCGACCCGGTCTGCTGCAGCGTCGTGAAGAACATCGGCATGAAGGCCTCGACGGTCGGCACCGTCGCCCGGCCGTGCATCCCGATCACGGTGGAGATGCCCGCGCCGCTCAGCATCGGGCCGAGCGCGACGGCCGACTCGCCCATGCTCGTCGCCTCCGGGTCGGCCGCCGAGGCGGCGGTCTCGCACGACGACAGCACGACGAGCGTCGGCGGGCGGTCGAGTGCCGTCATCGCCTCGGCGAACAGCCCGCCCGCCACCGGCGCGACTCCCCCCGACTCCGAGTCGAGGTAGAGCACCGGGCCCTGCTCGTGCAGCGCGCCGTGGGCGATCAGGTAGACGATGTCGTAGCCGTGGCCCTGGCGGTCGGCGTCCCTGAGCAGCGCGGTGATGCCGTCGAGGGTCGCCTTGCCGCGCTGACACAGCACCGTGGTCGCGATGGGCTGCAGGCACCGCTCCGCCCGGCTCGCCTCCTCCTGGGAGTTGATCGGCTGCAGGGGACGGCCCCCGCCGCCGAACTCGCCGTACCGTGCCAGCTCGGACGGCTCCGGGTCGGCGGCCACGACGAGGGCCCGCAGGTCGCCCTTGGTCCGCAGTGAGACGGTGCGGTGCGCGCTCGGGTTGACGAACCGCGTGAACGTCATCCGGGGCTGCAGCGCGATCGGCTTGCCGTCCCGCGGGTCGAGCAGCAGCTCCCAGCGCACGGTGTGGTATTCGGCCGGGGCGAGCCGGTCGAGCATCAGCCGCACGTGCAGCAGGATCCCCGCGTCCGCTGCGAAGGTCGCCATCTCGATGAAGATGTCGCGCAGCTTGGGGATCGCGAACAGCTGCTGGCTGAGCGATACGGCGTAGGCGTCGAGCTCGGGGACCAACGCCTGCAGGGTGACGAGGTCGAGCCGGAACGGCTTGTGCGGCAGCTCGAAGAAGCGGACCTCGTCGGAGGTCGAGGCATGGAGCGTCACGTCGAACGCGGCCTGTTCGGCACTCCACGACAGTCCGATCTGGAACTCCGCTGCGTGCTTCATGCCGGCTCACCGTCTCCGGGCGCGGACGGCGGGATCGCCGACGATCGTGTAGTTGCGGGCGTCGTTGTTGGCGGTCCACAGGCTCGCCAGCTCGAAGTCGTCGGGGATCCTGCCGAAGTTGCGGATGTCGTCGATCTCGGAGGTCAGGTCCGCCGACAGCTCGGCGTACCTCTGGTTGAAGTACTCCATGGCCGCGCCGACGGGGTAGCCGTCGAGCAGGTCCATCAGCGCGCTCCGAAACACCTCCAGCTGCCGCTGGCCCCGCCACTGGAACGAGCACCCCCACGCCAGGTCGACGTGCCCGACGAAGGCGAGCACCCCGCCGCTCTCATGGGCCAGCAGCCGCTGGGGCAGCCGGGCGACGAACGGCCGCTCGGCGATCGCGACCGGGTCCGTGAACGCCCGGCGCGTGAAGTCGTCCATGAGCGGCGTGCCGGCCCCGAAGCAGGCGAAGCTCAGGACGACGGAGCCATGGACGGCGGTGCCGTCGACGATGTCGGCGCCGCTGAGGTAGACGTCGTCGGTGAGCGCGCCGTCGGCGGCGCGCGGACCTGGCCACTCCTGGCAGACGAGCGCGCCGTTGTCGGACTCCTGGCGGTCGTCGCCGAGCGGGAACGCGACGCCGTGGCTGGCCGTGAACACGACGTCGGGCGCCGACCCCGCCGTGAGCACGTCGATCAGGCCCGCCTTCGAGGCGGCCGCTCCGACGTGGGCCTCCACCGTCAGCTCGGAGGACTGGGCCGCGAGCGCGGCAGCGAGCGGTACGACCAGCTCCTCGGTGCTCAGTCGCGTGGCCGCGTCATCGGGGTTGGTCGGGCTCCACAGCGTGATCCGTGGCGGCGCGGCCGGCTCGCCGGCGGCCTCGGCGGCCACGACGGCCCGCGCGTAGGCGGCGTACTCCCCCGGTGTGTCGAAGCAGATCCTCCCGACCGCGTAGGCGACGTCGAGCTGGTACTGGAAGGAGAAGGGGACGGTGTCGGGTTGCCCGACGATCAGCAGGTAGTAGGGCACGCCGTTCGCCGGATTGGCCGGTCCCGGCCCCACGCCGAACCTGCCCAGGAACTGCTGCTTGGACTCACCGCGGCGGTAGGCGTGCTCGCCCACGAACTCCCGGTAGAAGTCCGGGTGTCCTCCGGAGGTGACCTGCTCGCAACGCAGCCGCCGCAACGGCTCGAGGGCGTCGAGCACCGCCGGCGCCAGATCGGCCGCGGCGATCAGGCCCCACCCGGCCTCCTCGAAGCGAGTGGGATCGATGCCCTGGGCCACCCCGTAGGTCTGCTCGGTGCGCAGCCGATGCCACCATCGCAGCTCGCGGACCTCGGGCGTGTCGATCGGCTCGCCGATCGCCACCCCCGCCAGCTGGTCCGCACTCAGGGCCGGGTGCAGGTAGCCACCGGTGGCGCCGTCGAGCCCGTTGGCCTGGAACATCGGCCCGACTCGGTCTCGATCACCCGGCACCATGACGCATCGCTAGAGGTCGAAGGCCGCGATGTTGTCCTTGGCGAAGGCCGTCACGCGCTGCTCGATCGCGGGGGCGAGCTCCTGCAACGCCTCGGCCGAGATGAAGAGGACGACGCCTCGCTTGAACATCAGGGCCTCCTCACTGGTGAAGCGGAAGAAGAGGAACTGGGTCAGGGTCTTCCTGGCCTCCACCCGGAAGTCGATCGAACGCAGCTGTGCCGAACCGTCGGCGTGCGGGTCGACGTTGGCGACCGAGAATCCGGTGCTCACGGCGCTCTTCGCCCGGCGGTCGAACAGCGTGATCCACTTGCTCCGCTCGTTCATCCCCTGGAGGGACGTCAGCGCCGCGGTCACCAGGGCCAGGGCGCCCGGCACGGGCCCGAGCGCGACGGCCACGAGGTCGAGGATCTTCTGGTGGACCACCGACCCGACCACGTGCTCCTCGGACCAGGAGGAGGCCTCCTCGCGCAGCGCCCATCCGGTGTGCAGCAGGACGTCGAGGTAGACGTCGACCCACTCCTTGGCCTGCTGCGGATCGACCTTCTTGGTCGCCGCGCGCTGGGCGAAGAGGGTCCAGTTGCAGACCGCGTTGCGCACGCTGGCCGGCGTGTCCTCGGGAAAGACCACCAGGTTGGAGTCGACCACGGCGCCCTGCTTCTTCAGGTCCTGCAGGTCCGGGCTCTCCTCCCCCGCCGCGAACGACACGTCGCCCTCCGGGACGTCGATCTCCTGACCGGCGATGAAGCTGATCTGGCTGTCGAACGAGACTGGCATCTGATGCCTCCCTGGATACACGGTCGAGCGTCCCGAGGCGGTCCGCGTGGATCAGGCTGCGGCGGGGCGCCGTACGCAGAGGGGGAGGTCGTCGGGCAGCGCCGGCCTCCTGGGCTGCGGCATCCCCGGGCAGGGTTCACGACCAGCCAAGACCGGTCGGCGACCGATGTCATCACCGACATGCGGGAACCGCGCGGGCGATCCGCGCAGCGCGGTCAGCCGCCGAGTCGCCGCATCGCCACCGCGGAGAGCACCAGCTCACCGGCCGCGTCGGACGCATCGAGGTCGGCGACCGCCTCGATCACCCAGTCGTGGTGGCCCTCCGGGTCGTGGACGGTCTGCCGCACGGGCCAGCGCCGGCCGTCGCGCTCGACCACCAGCAGCGCGGGACCGCGGGCGTCGGCGTCGAGCAGCACCCGGTCGTGCTCGGCGTAGTACGCCTCGATCGCCTCGTCCCACGCCAACCGGGTCATCACGACCTCCCCGGGCGGCTCCGTGCGCTCGACCGCGGCCCGCTCGATCTCGACCAGGCCGTCGAGGTCGTCGCGGGCGACCAGCTCGACCCGGCGCCACATCGCGTTGCGGATCATCACCGCGAACGGGCGCGACTGCTGCGAGATCGGCCGCGGCGGCGGGGGCGGCTCGTGGTCGGCCACATCGCGTCGTACGTGCGAGGGGTCGGCCAGCGCCTCCCACTCGTCGAGCAGCGAGGAGTCCGTCTGGCGCACGGTCTCCCCCAGCCACTCGACCAGGTCGTCGAGCTCGGGCGTGCGGTGCTGCTCGGGCACGGTCTGCCGCAGCGTGCGGTAGGCGTCGGTCAGGTAGCGCAGCACCAGCCCCTCCGACCGCGCCAGCTGGTAGCGCGACACGAAGTCGGTGAAGCTCATCCCCTGCTCGAACATCTCGCGCACGATCGCCTTCGGCTGCAGCGCGTCCTCGGGGAGCCACGGATGGCTCTGCCGGTAGATCTCGTACGTCGCCCCCAGCAGCTCGGCCAGCGGCTGCGGCCAGGTGACCTCCTCGAGCAGCGTCATCCGCTCCTCGTACTCGATGCCGTCGGCCTTCATCTCCGCGACCGCCTCGCCCCGGGCGACGTACTGCTGCTGCATCAGCACCTGCCGCGGCCCCTCCAGCACCGCCTCGACCACCGAGACGATGTCGAGGGTGTGCTCGACCGCTTCGGGATCCAGTACGTCGAGGGCCGCGAGCGCGAAGTGCGCCAGCGGCTGGTTGAGCGCGAAGTCCGCTGGCAGGTCGACGGTCAGCACGTACCGGCGCCCGCAGTCGTCGGGCGACTCCAGCCGGGTGACCACGCCCGAGCGCACCAGCGACCGCGCCAGGCGCAGCGCCCGGCGTGCGAGCCGCAGCTGCCGCCGCCGGTCCTCGTGGTTGTCGGTGAGCAGCCGACGCAGCACCGGCACGGCGTCCTCCTCGCGGGCGAGGACGTTGATCAGCATCGCGTTGTCGACCTTCATCCGCGAGACCAGCTGCTCGGGCACCCCCGCGACCAGCTTCTCGTAGGTCTGCTCGGTCCACACCACGGTGCCCTCGGGCGGCTTCTTCAGCTGCGCCTTGGCGTTCTTCCGGCCGGCGGCCCGCCGCTCCTCGGCCTTCGCCTTGAGCCGCTCGTTCTCGATGACGTGCTCGGGCGCCTGCACGACGACGTACCCGGCGGTGTCGAAGCCGGCCCGCCCGGCCCGGCCCGCGATCTGCAGGAACTCCCGCGTGCGCAGGATCCGCTGCCGGCTGCCGTCGAACTTCGCCAGGCCGGTGAAGAGCACCGTGCGGATCGGCACGTTGATGCCGACGCCGAGGGTGTCAGTGCCGCAGATCACCGAGAGCAGCCCGGCCTGCGCCAGCTGCTCCACCAGGCGCCGGTAGCGCGGCAGCATCCCGGCGTGATGGACCCCGATCCCCCTGCGCAGCAGCTTCGAGAGGGTCTTGCCGAAACCCGCTCCGAACCGCACATGGTCGAGGCGAGCGCCGAGATCGGGCTTCGGCACCCACTTCGCGTTCAGCAGCGACGTCGCGTGCTCGACGGCGGCGGCCTGCGTGAAGTGCACGACGTACGCCGGGCCCTGCCCCGTCGTGACCAGCTCCTCCAGGGTGTCGGCGAGCGGGGTCACCGACCACGAGAACGACAGCGGCACCGGCCGCTCGGCGTCGGCCACGACGGTGGTCTCGCGGCCGTTGCGCCGGCTCAGGTCGGCGGCCAGGTCGGTGACGTCGCCGAGCGTCGCCGACATCAGCAGGAACTGCGCCTGCGGCAGCTCCAGCAGCGGCACCTGCCATGCCCAGCCACGGTCGGGCTCGGCGTAGAAGTGGAACTCGTCCATGACGACCAGCCCGACGTCGGCCCGGGCGCCCTCGCGCAGCGCGATGTTGGCCAGCACCTCGGCCGTGCAGCAGATGATCGGGGCGTCCGGGTTGACCGAGGCGTCGCCGGTCAGCATCCCGACGTCCTCGGCCCCGAAGGTCTCGACGAGCGCGAAGAACTTCTCGCTCACCAGCGCCTTGATCGGCGCGGTGTAGAAGGACACCCGGTCCTCGGCGAGCGCCGCCCGGTGCGCGGCCTCGGCGACCAGCGACTTGCCGGACCCGGTGGGGGTGGCCAGCACCACGTTGTCGCCGGCCAGCAGGGCGAGGATCGCCTCCTCCTGGTGCGGGTAGAGCGTCAGGCCGCGGCCGGCGACGGCCGCGGTGATGTCGTCGAGGAGGTCGGTCACGCGATCAGTCCCGCGCCCGGGGGTGTGCGGTCGCGAAGACCTCGCGCAGGTTGTCCACGGTCACCAGTGTGTACACCTGGGTGGTCGTGACCGACGCGTGCCCGAGCAGCTCCTGCACGACGCGGACGTCGGCGCCGCCGTCGAGCAGGTGCGTGGCGAACGAGTGCCGCAGCGTGTGCGGTGAGACGTCCTTGGTGACGCCGGCCCGGTCGGCGGCCTTCACCAGCACCGCCCATGCGGACTGCCGGGACAGCCGACCGCCGCGGGCGTTGAGGAAGAGCGCCGCCGTCCCCCTCCCGGCCGCGACCAGCTCGGGTCGGCCGCGGACCAGGTAGGCGTCGACCGCCTCGCGGGCGTAGGACCCGACCGGCACGATCCGCTCCTTGCCGCCCTTGCCGCGCAGCAGCACGGTCCCGTCGATGCCCGAGGCGCCGGGGTCGAGGTCGTCGACGTCCAGGCCGACCGCCTCCGAGATGCGGGCGCCGGTGCCGTAGAGGAGCTCGAGCAGGGCCCGGTCGCGCAGCGCGAGCGTCGTGCCCGGCGCGCCGGCGGCGTCGAGGATCGCCTCGACGTCGGCGAGCGGCAGCGCTTTGGGCAGCCGCTTCGCGGGCGCCGGCGGCTTCACCCCGCTCGCCGGGTCGGTCGTCGCGAGGCCGTCGGCGACCGCGAACTTGTGGAAGCCACGCACCGCCACCACGGTCCGGGCCGCCGAGGTCGAGCTCAGCGCCGGGTGCTCGGCGTCGCCCTCGCGCAGCCGCACCAGGAAGCCGGTCACCGTCGCCTCGCTCACCCGGTCGAGATCGTCGATGCCGGCCTGGTCCAGGTAGCCGAGATAGCGGCGCAGGTCGCGGCGGTACGACGCGAGCGTGTTCGCCGCCAGCCCGCGCTCGACCGAGAGGTGGTCGAGGTAGGTGCGGACGGCCCGCTGTGGATCACCCATGGCGGGTCGATCCTAGGCGAGCACCTCGTCCAGTCCGACGGCCGCGATACCGACCGACTCGGCGACGGGGGCGTTGGTGAGCCGGCCGGCGTGGGTGTTCAGGCCGAGCGCGAGGCTGCGGTCGTCGCGGCAGGCCCGCAGCCAGCCCTTGTCGGCCAGCGCCACGACGTACGGCATGGTCGCGTTGGTCAGCGCGTACGTCGAGGTGTTCGGCACCGCGCCCGGCATGTTCGCCACGCAGTAGAACGTCGACTCGTGCACCTGGTAGGTCGGGTCCGCATGCGTGGTCGGCCGGGTGTCCTCGAAGCACCCGCCCTGGTCGACGGCGATGTCGACGAGCACCGAGCCCGGCTTCATCCGCGAGACCAGATCGTTGGAGACCAGCTTCGGGGCGGCCGCACCCGGGATCAGCACCGCCCCGATCACCAGGTCGGCCTCGATGACCTGCTGCTCGATCGCGAGGCGCGACGACGCCAAGCCGTGGACCCGGTTGTTGTACCGCCAGAACGACATCCGCAGCTTGTCCAGGTCGGTGTCCAGCAGCGTCACGTCGGCGCCCATGCCGAGCGCGATGTTGGCGGCGTTCTGGCCGGAGACGCCGGCGCCGATGATGACGACCTTCGCGTTGGCCACACCGCCCACGCCACCCATCAGCACGCCGCGGCCGCCGCGGGCCTTCATCAGGGAGTAGGCGCCGACCTGGGGCGCCAGGCAGCCGGCCACCTCCGACATCGGGTAGAGCAGCGGCAGTGCGCCCGAGGGCAGTTGCACGGTCTCGTAGGCGATGCCGGTCACCCGGGAGCTCAACAGCCGCTCGGCCAGCGGCTTGTCGGCCGCGAGGTGGAGGTAGGTGAACAGCGTCAGGTCGTCACGCAGCCGGTGGAACTCCTCCTCGACCGGCTCCTTGACCTTCAGCACCATCTCCGCGACGCCCCACGCCTCGTCGGCGTCCGCGACGATCCTCGCACCGGCGCCGGCGTACTCCTCGTCGTCGATCTGGGACCCCACCCCGGCGCCCTGCTCGACGAACACCTCGTGCCCGCGCGCGACCAGCTCGTGCACCCCGATCGGGGTGATCGCCACGCGGTACTCGTGGTTCTTGACTTCCCTGGGCACGCCGATCTTCATCGGGGTCTCCTGTCGTCGTCTACCGACGTCAGACTCGCAGAAGCCCCCGGGCCTGCGCCATCAGCAGCGCGATCATGCTGTGGCCGTCGGTGATCCTGCCATCCACCACGGCGGCGATCAGGTCGGCGGCCGGCACCCAGCCGGTCTCCATGTCGGCCTCCTCGTGCTCGGCCACGAAGCCGCCGCGGTCGACCTCGGAGATGCCGCGGGCCAGGAAGTAGTGGTGCCGCTCCGCGGAGATGCCCGGCGAGGAGTACGACGTGCCGATCGGCGTCCACTCCGTCGCCTCGAGCCCGGCCTCCTCGACCAGCTCGCGCCGGGCGGTCGTGAGCGGGTCCTCGCCGTCGACGTCGAGGATCCCGGCCGGCAGCTCGACGAACCGGCGCCGCGCCGGGTGCCGGTACTGCCACAGGCAGAAGACCCGCTCGCGGTCGTCGACGGCCACGACCACCACGGCGCCGGGGTGCTCCAGCACCAGCCGACCGAACGGCTCGTCGCCGGGGTGGCCGGGGCGCTGCAGCCAGTCCTCGCGCAGCGCCACCACCCAGCCGTCGCGGTGCCGGTCCTCCGAACGGACGACCGGCCAGCTCTCCTCCCGGTCGGCCAGCTCCGGATGCACCCCTCCAGCTCCCATCCGTCGCTCAGTCCTCGTCGACCGGCTCGCGACGCAGCCCGCTCTCGTCGATCGGGAAGCGCAGCTCCTTCTGCCGCTCGATCGCCGCACCGACCAGCCCCTTGAACAGCGGGTGCGGGCGGGTCGGCCGGGAGCGCAGCTCGGGGTGCGCCTGGGTGGCCACGTAGTAGGGGTGCACCTCGCGCGGCAGCTCGACGAACTCGACCAGGCTGTCGTCGGGCGACGTGCCGGAGAAGACCATCCCCGCGGCCTCGAGCTGCTCGCGGTAGGAGTTGTTGACCTCGTAGCGGTGCCGGTGCCGCTCGTCGATCTGGGCGGCACCGTACGCCGCGCGCACGATCGAGCCCTCCTTGAGCGCCGCCGGGTAGAGCCCCAGCCGCATCGTGCCGCCCAGGTCGCCGGCGCCCTCGACGTACTCGAGCTGCTCCTCCATGGTCGCGATCACCGGCTCCGGGGTGTCCGGGTCGAACTCGGTCGAGCCGGCCTTCTCCAGGCCGAGCACGCTCCGGGAGTACTCGATCACCATGCACTGCAGGCCCAGGCACAAGCCGAGCGTCGGGATGCCGTGGGTGCGGGCGTAGGTCAGGGCGCCGAGCTTGCCCTCGATGCCGCGCACGCCGAAGCCGCCCGGCACGCAGATCGCGTCGACGTCCTGGAGATGCTTGGCCGCGCCCGCCTGGGTGGCGCACTCGTCGGAGGCGATCCAGCGGATGTTGACCTTGGCCTCGTGGGCGAAGCCGCCGGCGCGCAGTGCCTCGCCGACCGACAGGTAGGCGTCCGGGAGGTCGATGTACTTGCCGACCAGCGCCACGGTGACCTCCTCCTGGGGGTGGTGCACCCGGCGCAGCAGGTCGTCCCACACGGTCCAGTCGACGTCGCGGAACGGCAGGTCCAGGCGGCGTACGACGTAGGCGTCGAGGCCCTCGCGGTGCAGCACCTTCGGGATGTCGTAGATCGACGGCGCATCCGCGGCGGTGACGACCGCCTCCTGGTCGACGTCGCACATCAGCGAGATCTTGCGCTTGATCGACTCCGGGAGCTCCCGGTCGGCCCGGCACACCACGGCGTCGGGCTGGATGCCGACCTGGCGCAGTGCGGCCACGGAGTGCTGGGTGGGCTTGGTCTTGAGCTCACCGGACGGGCCGATGTAGGGCACCAGCGAGACATGCAGGAAGAAGCAGTTGCCGCGGCCGATGTCGTGCCGCACCTGGCGCGCGGCCTCGAGGAACGGCAGCGACTCGATGTCGCCCACGGTGCCGCCGACCTCGGTGATCACCACGTCGACGTCGTCGCCCCCCATGGCGAGGACCCGCTCCTTGATCTCGTTGGTGATGTGCGGGATCACCTGCACGGTGTCGCCGAGGTAGTCGCCGCGCCGCTCCTTGGCGATCACGCTCGAGTAGACCTGCCCCGTGGTGACGTTGGCGATCTGGCTCAGGTCGGTGTCGAGGAAGCGCTCGTAGTGCCCGATGTCGAGGTCGGTCTCGGCGCCGTCGTTGGTGACGAACACCTCACCGTGCTGGAAGGGGTTCATCGTGCCCGGGTCGACGTTGAGGTAGGGGTCGAGCTTCTGCATCGTCACACGCAGGCCGCGAGCCTTGAGAAGGCTGCCGAGGCTGGACGCCGTCAGGCCCTTCCCGAGCGAGGAGGCGACGCCTCCGGTCACGAACACGTGCTTGGTGGGCGTCCCGTTGATCACGGAACTCCATGCTACGTCAGGGGGACGGCTCCGTCCGAACCCGACGCTCCGAAGGATCCGCCCTGCGTGGTCAGCGACCGGCGCTCTGATGGCAAGCGTCGTCTCCGACGGGTGTCGACGATCGCACTTGCCGACGCGTCGCGGGTCGCAGCGTGGCCTAGATGAGTCCGAACTTGTCACCTGCCTGACAAGAGCCAGGCTTCTGCCGTTGCTCATCGTCGTGCCTGCTGCCCGCATGACTCCAGTGCGGCCTACGGTGAATTTTCGAGGTGGACGACGGGACCTGCCGACGACCTTGACGATGTCCACCTGCCGAAGACGGAGGTGCGGGCTGATGGAAGTCTCGAACGTCTCACGAACTACTGGGCGCGGATTTCGCCGCTGGATGTTCAATCCGGTGGGCGGACTTACCCAACTGGGACGCATGATCCTCGTCGGCGGCCTCGTGGCGCTCGCCCTCCCGCTACTCGTGATGAGTCCCGCCCACGCGAACTTCGGTTCCGCTGTGGGCGGTCCCTGGCTAGCGAACAACAAGAGCCACCGAGTTGACTACTACGACACGTTGACCAAGACGGGCAACATGACCCAATGGGCGCTCAACAACCAATTCCCACGATTCGACTTCACGTGGACGTATGTCGATGGATCGGACTACGACGTCCGCATCATGGACGGCGAGTACGGGGATACGCCGGCATACGGCTGGACCGATTGTCCGTCGTCCGCGACCTTGGGCGGGACGCATCCAAACCGCTGGTGCTACGGACAGGTTCTGCGGATCAACTACGCGTTGGCTGCGGCTTGGGACACGACCTGGGGACGCCGCGCACTCGCCTGCCATGAACTGGGCCACACCGTCGGGCTTCGGCACGAGGACGCCTCCGATCCATCTAGCTCATGCATGAAGACCAATACGACCCCGAACAACTCCCTGGCCAATACGTACTCCGCGGAGGACGTCAACCAAGTCCTCGCCAACTACTAGGAGCCCACACCATGCGTATCCCAACTCGCCTGGCTACGGCGGCAACGATGCTCCTGTTGGTCTCGGCATGCGGCGGCCTCACGGACGAGACGAATCGTTCAACAGATCCGTCGGCGCGATCCTCCAGCAGGGCCGACCACACGGTCGATCCCGGACAGGAGAGGAACCCGTGGGCAATCCATCAGATCACCGGCTGGGAGGTCGAGTGGTACGACTCGCTGCCGAGCCTGACGGACTCGGCGGACCTTGTTGCCGTCGGGACGGTCACCGACGCGAGGCCGGGGCGCACCTGGGTCGAGTCCGAGGGGGACGAGACCATGACCTCCGAGATGACCGTCTATACGGTCGAACTTGGTGAGATTCTCGGCGGCAAGCCCGTCGGTCCCACCTCAGGTGAGATCACACTTGAGTTCGGGCCGAATACACCGAGTGCTGTCGAGGAGCGTACGGCCGTCGTCGGCGAGACCTCGCTGTTCATCCTGCGTCGCAAGGGTGCGCCGATCCCCTCGATCGAAAGGCTCGAGCCCATGAAGGACGAGTTCGCGCGCGAGGTCTATCGGGTCGTCAACTCGGCGGGCCTGATCGACGAGGTCAATGGCGCCGCTGAGCTTCCTCTCGGGGAAGCCGACCAAGCGTGGAGCGCCGAGCTCGAGCGCGGATCGTTCGCCGACGTGGTCGAGCGCGTTCGAGCGGCTGTCGCGCAGGGCTCCTAGCCAGCCGGCGGAGACGCGCTCGGGCCGCCACCTCACGTCGGGGGGACGGCTCCGTCCGAACCCGACGCTCCGAAGGATCCACCCTGCGTGGTCAGCGACCGGATCAGCGCCAGGGTCGTCGTGACCTGACCCAGCGCGGTCTCCGCCCCGTCGACGGTGGCGGCCATGGCGGCGGCCTCCTCGCCGCGCAGGGTGACCAGGTCGCCTCCGGCCGCGGCCGTCGCGGTCTCCCCCGCCACCACGACACCCGGCGCGTGCGCGGCGAGGCCCGAGACGACGCCGGCGAGCACAGCCGGGTCGGTGCGGTCGCCGAGCAGCACGAGCACCAGCTCGGCCGACCCGACCTCGACGGGCGGGTCCAGCAGCTCGGCGCCGGCCAGGCTCTCCCGCACGGCACGGACGTCCGCGGCGGCGAGTCCCTCCGGGGCGACCGCCAGGCCGAGCAGCTGCCCGATCCGGTCGTACGTCGAGGCCTCCGGCGCGACCGCCCCGTCGCCGAGCTGGGCGGCCAGCTGCGTGCCGAGGGTATCGACGAGCGACTTCTGGGACGGGTCCACCAGCGCCCGGCGTACGGCGTAGGTCCCGGCGACCGTGCCGCCCGCGGCGGCGATCTGGTCGGTGAGGGCGCCCACGACGCCGGGGTCGGCACCCGGCATCGTGACGACGGCGACGGGGTGCTCCTGGAGCCGCCCGGCGTACAGCGTCGGCGCCGCAGACGTCGCGAACGCGTCGCCGTACTCGGCGGTGCGCGCGCCGGTCTGCTGCGCGCTCATCGCCGCCGCGGGCCGCCGGTCGTCGCGGCCGAGGTCGGACAGCGGTCCGCCGCCGAGCACCACACCGACGGCGAGGGCGAGGAAGACGGCGACCAGCGACACGATGTGGTGTCGGTAGGAGATCACGAGAAGAGTCCCTGGAAGATGTCGGAGATCGAGTCGGCCCACTCCTGGCCGACCGGGGTCACGGAGAGTGCCGCGGCGAGCGCGGCCAGGCCGGCGAGCATCACCAGCAGCAGGTGCCACGGGCGCACCCGGCCCGAGTAGAGGTGGGGTACGGCGGTCGCCTCGACGAGCCGGGGCCCGACCTTGAGCCGGGTCAGCACGGCGCCGGCGGCGCCGGGGCGGCCGCCGTCGAGCAGGTCCTCGAGCGTGGCCCGCAGCCCCACGCCGACGATCACGCTCGGCTCCGCCGCGTCGGCGACCACGAGGGCGACGTCCTCGGGCGCCGTCGAGGTCCGGACCACCGAGGACCGGACGCCGAGTCGCTCGAGCTGCTCGACCACGCCCCGCGCGTCGCCGGCGGTGCGGACCACGACGTCGCCCGCGGCCCGTAGGGTCTGGGCGGTCGGCAGCTCGTCCGCCTCGTCGACCACGACCACCTCGCAGCGCACCCCGTCGGCGCGCAGCGCGTCGGCGGCACCGCCCACGCCGACCACGACAGGGTGCTGCTCGCGCAGGAAGGTCCGCACGCCGGTGAACTCGTCGGTGTGCTCGTGGTCGCGGGCCACCACGAGCACCGGCCGACCGGCGACGCGGGTGGCCAGGCGGGGCACGCCCACGCCGTGCAGCAGCAGGTCCTCCTCGTGCCGGAGCAGCTCGGTGCTCCCGTGCGCCAGCGCCGCGAGCTGACTCGCAAGCCCGCTGCGCGCCCGCTCCATCTCCGCCTCGACGGCGTCGCGGTCGAGCGGTCGCCCGTCGGCCACCATGACGGCGTCCACCAGCACGCGGCCGCCGTCAAGGGCGATCTCGGCGCCGTCCCGGATCGCCGCCAACCCGGCCGCGCCGATCCCGTCGACGACGACCAGGCCCGCCTCGGCGAGGGTGCGGGGCCCGAGGTTCGGGTAGCGACCCGAGATGATCGCGGCCGCGTCGACGACCGCGATCGCTCCGGAGGCCACGAGGGCCTGCGCGCTGGCCCGGTCCATGTCGAGGTGGTCGAGGACGGCGATGTCGCCGGGTCGCAGCCGGGGCACCAGATCACGGGCCCGACGACCGACCCGAGCAGTGCCGACCGTCCTGGTTGTGGCGTCAGCGAGAGGTGGGGTGGTCATGACCGGGCCATCGTGCCAAACCGGTCTAGACGATCTCGGTACCGTGCGGTCGGGCGCGTCGCCCCCAGCCGGGAGCCACCGATCCAGGCTCAGCCGCCGCGCGCCTGCTGGGCGACCTCGAGCAGCTCGCGGGCGTGCGCCAGCGCGGTGTCGGAGTCGGTCAGTCCCGCGAGCATCCGCGACAGCTCCCGCTCCCGCTGCTCCTCGTCGAGGACCATGAGTCCGGAGCTGGTCACCGAGCCGTCGGAGGACTTCTCCACGACGACGTGCCGGTCGGCGTACGCCGCGACCTGCGGCAGGTGGGTCACCACCAGCACCTGGGCGCTGCGGGCGAGCTGGGCGAGCCGGCGACCGACCTCGACCGCGGCCGCGCCACCGACGCCCGCGTCGACCTCGTCGAAGACGAACGTCGGCACCGGGCTGGTCCCCGCCAGGGCGACCTCGAGCGCGAGCATCACACGGGAGAGCTCACCTCCCGAGGCGCCCTTCGACAAGGGTCGCGGCTCGGAGCCGGTGTTGGCAGCCAGCATCAGCTCGACCTCGTCGACGCCGGACGCCGTGTGGCGCAGCCAGCGCTCGCCGACCAGCAGGGGTCCGTGCAGCAGTCGCTCGGGCGGGTCGACCTCGGCCTGGCGGACCTCGATCGTCAGTCGGGCGTGCGGCATCGCGAGCAGCGTCAGCTCGGCGGTGACCTCCTTGGCGAGGCGCGCCGCGGCCTTCGACCGGGCCGTCGACAGCTCGGCCGCCGCCACGCCCAGCCGCGCGCGCAGCGACTCCTGCTCGCCGCGCAGCTGCTCGATCCGCTCGTCGGTGTGGTCGAGGTCGAGCAGCCGGGTCGACGACAGCTCCGCCCAGGCCAGCACCTCGTCGATGGTCTCGCCGTACTTGCGCGTCAGCGCCGTCAGCGCCGCCCGCCGCTCCGAGACCGCCGCCAGCCGGGCCGGGTCGGTCTCGATGCGGGTGGCGTACGACGCGACGTCCGCCGCCAGGTCGGAGAGCAGGTAGGTGAGCTCGGCCAGCCGATCCGCGAGCTCGCCCGCCTCGGGGTCGTGCTCACGGACGCCGTCGAGCAGCGTGCGGGCCGCCGACGCAGCGGTCAACGAATCCGGGTCGCCGTGCTCGCTCGACAGCGCCTCGCGCGCCTGCTCGGCGGCGGTGCGCAGCGTGTCGGAGAAGCCCAGTCGCGCCTCCTCGGCCGCCAGCTCGGCGTCCTCGCCCGCCCGGGGAGCCACCGCCTCGACCTCACCGAGGCCGAAGCGCAGCAGGTCGGCCTCCTGGGCCCGCTCGCGCGCCGTCGCGACGACCTCCTCGAGCTCCCGCTCGGTGGCCTCGAGGCGGCGATGCAGGTCGGCGTACGTCGAGGCCAGCTTCGCCAACCGCGCCCCGCCGAACCGGTCCAGCGCCTCCCGCTGGGCGCGCGCCTGGAGCAGTCGGTGCTGGTCGGACTGGCCGTGCACCGCGACCAGCGGCTCGGCGACCTGTGACAGGGTCGTCACCGGCACCGACGCGCCACCGACGAACGCGCGCGAGCGCCCCTCCGCCGAGACGTTGCGGGCCAGCACCACCCGGTCGTCCTCGACCTCGCCGCCGGCCTCCTCGACCGCCGCGCCGAACTCCGCCATCCCGTCGACCCGGACGACACCCTCGACGCGCGCGGTCCGGGCGCCGGTGCGCACCGCGCCGGTGTCGGCGCGCCCTCCGAGCAGCAGCCCGAGGGCGGTCACGATCATCGTCTTGCCGGCCCCGGTCTCACCGGTGATCACGGTCAGGCCGGGGCCCAGCTCCAGTGTCGAGGAGTCGATGACGCCGAGCGAGGCGATCCGGATCTCCTCAAGCATCGCGCTCCTCGCCCTGCTCGGGGACCGTCGTGCGAGCAGCCTCCTGGGCGAGCCGCCGGCGACGCTCGGTCGAACCCCGCCAGCCCTCGACCGGCAGGTCGAACTTCGCGACCAGCCGGTCGGTGAACGGCGCCTCGTGGAGGCGCACCAACCGCACCGGCATCTCCCCCCGGCGCACCTCGATCCGAGCGCCCGGCGGCAGGTCCACCGTGCGCCGGCCGTCGCACCACAGCACGCCGGCGCCCTCGGTGCGCGCCAGCACCTCGACCGCCAGCACCGAGGTCGGAGCCACGACCAGCGGCCGCGCGAACAGTGCGTGTGCGCTGATCGGCACCAGCAGCAGCGCCTCCACGCCCGGCCAGACGACCGGACCGCCGGCACTGAAGTTGTACGCCGTCGACCCGGTCGGCGTGGCGCAGACGACGCCGTCGCATCCCCAGCGCGACAGCGGGCGCCCGTCGATCTCGACGACCACCTCGAGCATCCGCTCGCGGGCGGCCTTCTCGACGCTGGCCTCGTTGAGCGCGAACGTGCGCTCGATGACCTCGCCATCGCGGTGCACGGTGACGTCGAGCGTCAGCCGCTCCTCGGCGGTGTAGCGCTTGTGGACGACCGCGTCGATCGTCGACTCGAGGTCGTCGTACTCCGCCTCGGCCAGGAAGCCGACGTGGCCGAGATTCACCCCGAGCACGGGCGTGCCGGACTCGTGGGTCAGCTCGGCCGCCCGCAGGATGGTGCCGTCGCCGCCGATCACCACCACCAGCTCGCAGCCGCCGCTCGGGTCGCCGTGGCGGACCACCTCGACGTCGCCCCCCGGGGCCAGCCCGAGCTCGGTCGCCTCCTCGGCGAGCATCCGCACCACCAGGCCGTGGGTGTTGAGCGCCTTCGCGAACGAGCGCGCGACCTCACGCGCGTCGTCGCGCCCCGTGTGCGCGACGAGCAGCACCCGGCGCTCCGACGTGGGCGTCGGCTCGGTGGAGGTCGTCACGGGTCCACCCTCTCACCCGGCACCCCCAGCTGGTCGGCGGCCCGCACGGTGCTGTGGACCTCCTCGTCGGTGAGCTCGGGCGGGCCCTTCCTGAGCCAGAGGAAGAACTCGACGTTGCCCGACGGGCCCGGCAGCGGGCTGGTGGCCACCCGCCGGGCGCCCCAACCGCGACCGGCGGCCGCGGCGGCGACGCCGAGCACCGCCTCCGCGCGCAGTGCGGGGTCACGCACGACGCCGCCCTTGCCCACGCGGTCCTTGCCGACCTCGAACTGCGGCTTGACCATCAGCGCCAGGTCGGCGTCCGGCACCACGACGCCCAGCAGGGCGTCGAGGACCAGCTGGAGCGAGATGAAGGACAGGTCGCCCACGACGACCTCGACCGGACCGCCGATCAGCTCCGGCGTCAGCTCCCGGATGTTGGTGCGGTCGTGCACCACGACCCGCTCGTCCTGGCGGAGCCGCCAGGCCAGCTGGCCGTAACCGACGTCGACCGCCACCACCTGGCCGGCGCCGTGGCGCAGCAGCACGTCGGTGAAGCCACCGGTGGACGCGCCCGCATCGAGGCAGCGCCGGCCCGCCACCACGAACCCGTGCGGCTCGAACGCCGCCAGCGCCCCGGCCAGCTTGTGTCCCCCGCGCGAGACGTAGTCGGGCCGATCCGGATCGTCGGCGACCACGATCGCCACGTCGGTGGTCACTCCGGTCGCCGACTTGGTGGCCGGCGCGCCGGCCACCTTCACCCGACCCTGCGCGATCAGCTCGCTCGCATGCTCGCGCGAGCGTGCCAGTCGGCGGCGGACCAGCTCGGCGTCCAGGCGGAGACGTCGCGGCGGCACGGTCAGGCGGGGTCGGTCGGCCGGTCGGTGTCGTCGAGGGCCCGGCGCAGCTGGGCGTGCGCGGTCTCGAACACTCCGACGTGCTCCTCCAGCGGCCGCTCCTCGAGCTGCTCCACCGCGGCGATGACCTCGTCGACATGCGGCACCCCGGTGCGCACCCGCTCCGGCTCGGGCGGGGTCGCCTCGGGCTCCTCCGGGACGGGCAGATCGGGGTCCTCGCTCATGGGTCGAGGCTACCCGTCGGAGGGCGGCGTCGTCGCAGTCAGGTCGACCGGTTCCCCGGTCGCGTCCAGGTGCTGCCAAGCCGCCGCTGCGACGACCCGCCACCAGTCGCCGGGCGATCCCCCGCCGGTCACCCGGAGCCGACCGTGATCGCCGACCACCGACCACCCGCCGAGCCGCTGCTCCCCCGGGTCGGGTCCGGGCACCGGTGCCGGCTGCGGCTCGAGCAGCCCGCCCAGGTCCGGTGCGACGTAGGTCGGTCGCAGCTCTCGCCGCGCCCCCGCCAGCTCGGCGAGCCCGGTCACGCCCGTGAGCACCAGCAGCGAGTCGAGACCGGCCGCGTTCGCGCCCTCGATATCGGTGTCCAGCCGGTCCCCCACCATCAGCGGTCGCATCCCGCCGACCCGGCGGATGGTCTCGTCGAGCAGCGGGCGGGCCGGCTTGCCGGCCACGACCGGCTCCACCCCGGTGAAGTCCCGCAGCATCGCCACCTGCACGCCGTGGCCCGGCGCGACTCCGAACGCCGCCGGAAACGTGTGGTCGGTGTTGCTGGCGACCCACGGCAGTCCGTCCCGGATCCGCACCGCGGCCCGCATGATCGCGGCCCACGGCACGTCCGGCCCGTAGCCGGTGGCGATCGCGACGGCCTCGTCGGTCACCCCCACGGGCGCGAGCCCCGTGGCGCGCAGCGCCTGCTCCAGACCCTCGGCGCCCAGGCAGACCACCCGGGCACCCGGGCCGAACCGGTCCGCGAGCAGCCGGGCCGCCGCCTGCGCCGAGGTCACCACGTCCGACGCCTCGGCGGCCACGCCGAGCCCGCGGAGCTGGCCGGCCACCTGGTCCGGCGTCCGGGAGGCGTTGTTGGTGATGAAGGCCAGCCGCATCCCCGCCTCGCGTGCCCGCGACAGCTCGGCGGCCGCGCCCGGGACGGCGTCGCCACCGATGTACACCACCCCGTCCAGGTCGAGCATGGCGAGGTCGTAGCCCTCGCTCAGGGGCACCTCCGACGTGCCGAGCACGCGCACCTCCTCCGTTCGCGGACTTGGGCCGCACCCTACGATGCACCGATGGACTCCGACGTCGTGGCCACCCCCGCCCTGGTGGCGCGGCCGTTGCGACTCGAGCCCTTCCGGGCGCTCATGCTCGCCCCGAACCGCGTCGGCGGGCAGGCGTCCGCCCGCGCCTTCGCCCGACCGCACCGTGACGTCGCCGAACGCTTCGCCGAATGGCAGCGCACCGGCCAGGTGGTCCAGGATCGCGAGCCCGCGCTCTACCTGCACGAGTACACGACCTCCGGCATCACGGTCCGCGGCCTCGTCGGCGCGCTCGCGCTCACCCACCAGGCGACCACGCGCGACGAGATCGCGGTCTACCCGCATGAGGGGGTGCATCCCACGCAGGCCGCGGACCTGGCCGAGCGGATGGCCGAGATGGCGATGAACCCCGCCCCCATCCTGCTCACCCACCGCGCCCCCACCTCGCTGTGCGAGCTGCTGCGCGCCGTCCAAACGGCACCCACCGACCGCCAGTTCACCGACCGGTCCGGGCAGTACCACCGGATCTGGGCGATCCGCGATCCGGAGGTTCTGACCGCTGTCGACGCCGGCCTCCGGGACACCCGAGCGCTGATCGCCGACGGCCACCACCGGTACGCCGCCTACGGCCTGCTCCGCACCGAGCATCCCGAGCTGGCGCCGGCCACCAGGGCCGGGCTCGCCATGCTGGTCGACCAGGACGACACCCCGCTGTTCCTCGGCGCGATCCACCGGGTGCTCTTCGGAGTCCGGATCACCGACCTCGACCGGCTCGGGCCGCGGGTGCGGGGCGGCCTCGGTCCCCAGGAGGCCGTCGCCGCCCTCTCGCAGGAGACCGTCATCGCCACCGACGGACGCGAGTGGGCCGCCATCGAGCTGCCCCGCGACGAGGAGCGGCTGACCGCCGAGATCCTGCAGGACGACCTGCTTCCTGCCCTGGAACGAGCCCCGAGCGCCGTGGCGCACGCTCACTCGCTCGACGACGCACTCCGCGCCGTCGCGCGCCGCCGCGGACTGGCGCTGCTCATGCCCGCGCCCGACTTCGTCGACGTGCTCCGGGTCGCCGGCCTCGGTCGACTGCTGCCCGAGAAGGTCACCTCCTTCCAGCCCAAGCCGAGCGCCGGGGTGCTCATCCGCTCCCTGCGCGACGAATGACCCTGCCTCGACTCACCTCCACCTCCACTCGCGACACGGCGCCCTGCGCGGTCCGGAAGAAGCGCCGCCGCATCGCCCCCGTGACCTCCACGACGTCGCCCGGCCCCCAGGACGCGACCGCGCGCTGCGCCCGCTTCGTCCACGCGGCGCAGTCGAGTGCGTCCACCGTCCCGCGGGCCGCTCCCTTCGGCCTCGGCACCACCACCCGGACGGTCCACAGCACGTCACCGCTGGGCAGCACGCGCTCCGCCGGGGCCTGCGAGACCCGCCCGACCAGCCGCACCTCGTTGGCCACCGGATGCTCCCCCGGCTTCGCGAGCTTCGTCGCCTTCTGTCGTGCTGACATCTGCCACCACCTCCGACGCCGACGATGCCCGCCCGGACCGACACCCGGGCCGCAGCCCGGGCCTACCTGTGGACAAGCGGGTTCGAACGCCGACTGTGCGCGGAAAGTGGGCGCTCACCCAGCGCCGAGCGGTAGTTCACGACCACCCCGAAATGCGAAACAGGGCCACCCCCGAAGGGGTGACCCTGTTTCAAAAGTATGTCCGGCGGCGTCCTACTCTCCCACAGCCTCTCGGTTGCAGTACCATCGGCGCTGAAAGGCTTAACTTCCGGGTTCGGGATGGGACCGGGTGTTTCCCTTTCGCTATGGCCGCCGTAACTCTGGTGGCGTCACGCACCGGTGTTGTCACGGTGTGTGGCCAAGCATCTGTTCAGTTAGAGATCACGGCCGGTCGAGGGCGTGGTCTTGTCGTGTCTGGTATGGATTGTGGACGCGAGTGTCGATGCAGGAATGTGTTGTGGGTTTTGTTGAGGGTTTGTGTGACAAGCCCTCGGCCTATTAGTACCAGTCAGCTCTACCTCACGGTTGTACACTTCTGGCCTATCAACCCAGTGTTCTGCTGGGGGCCTTACCCGGTTAACCCGGTGGGAAACCTCATCTTGAAACGTGCTTCCCGCTTAGATGCGTTCAGCGGTTATCACTTCCGAACGTAGCCAACCAGCCGTGCCCCTGGCGGGACAACTGGCACACCAGAGGTTCGTCCATCCCGGTCCTCTCGTACTAGGGACAGCCTTTCTCAAGTTTCCTACGCGCGCGGCGGATAGGGACCGAACTGTCTCACGACGTTCTAAACCCAGCTCGCGTGCCGCTTTAATGGGCGAACAGCCCAACCCTTGGGACCTACTCCAGCCCCAGGATGCGACGAGCCGACATCGAGGTGCCAAACCATCCCGTCGATATGGACTCTTGGGGAAGATCAGCCTGTTATCCCCGGGGTACCTTTTATCCGTTGAGCGACCACGCTTCCACATGCCGTGGCCGGATCACTAGTTCCGACTTTCGTCCCTGCTCGACATGTCTGTCTCACAGTCAAGCTCCCTTGTGCACTTACACTCAACACCTGATTGCCAACCAGGCTGAGGGAACCTTTGAGCGCCTCCGTTACATTTTAGGAGGCAACCGCCCCAGTTAAACTACCCATCAGGCACTGTCCCTGAACCAGATCATGGTCCTAGGTTAGACATCTAGTACGACCAGAGTGGTATTTCAACGATGACTCCACACCAACTGGCGTCGATGCTTCACAGTCTCCCACCTATCCTACACAAGCCGAACCAAACACCAATACCAAACTATAGTAAAGGTCCCGGGGTCTTTCCGTCCTGCCGCGCGTAACGAGCATCTTTACTCGTAGTGCAATTTCGCCGAGTCCACGGTTGAGACAGCGCCCAAGTCGTTACTCCATTCGTGCAGGTCGGAACTTACCCGACAAGGAATTTCGCTACCTTAGGATGGTTATAGTTACCACCGCCGTTTACTGGGGCTTAAGTTCTGAGCTTCACCACTCACGTGGCTGACCCGTCCCCTTAACCTTCCAGCACCGGGCAGGAGTCAGTCCGTATACATCGTCTTACAACTTCGCACGGACCTGTGTTTTTAGTAAACAGTCGCTTGGGCCTGGTCTCTGCGGCCATCACCGCTACTACCCGCAAGGGGTATCACGGATCCGGCCCCCCTTCTCCCGAAGTTACGGGGGCATTTTGCCGAGTTCCTTAACCATGGTTCGCTCGATCGCCTTGGTATTCTCTACCTGATCACCTGAGTCGGTTTGGGGTACGGGCGGCGCGTAGCTCGCTAGAGGTTTTTCTCGACAGCATAGGATCACCCACTTCACCCATACGGGCTCGGCATCACATCTCAGGGTCGTGCCTTACGACACCACGGCCCGGATTTACCTAGACCGTCCCCTACCTGCTTACCCACGCAACAACCATCGGCGTGGTTGGGCTACCTTCCTGCGTCACCCCATCGCTTGACTACTACCGGATCGGATCCCACGCTCCACCCAGACGCCTCACCCCGAAGGGATCGGTCACCCGGGCTTCGGGTGGTTAGCATCACCGGCCTCGTCATGGGCGCTACTTTGCCGGTACGGGAATATCAACCCGTTGTCCATCGACTACGCCTGTCGGCCTCGCCTTAGGTCCCGACTTACCCAGGGCAGATTAGCTTGACCCTGGAACCCTTGATCATTCGGCGCACGGGTTTCTCACCCGTGATTCGCTACTCATGCCTGCATTCTCACTCGTGTCGCATCCACCCCTGGGTCACCCCGGAGCTTCACTCGCGACACGACGCTCCCCTACCCACCCACACACCTGAACCCCACAAGGAGGCTGAGTACACGTGTGAGTGCCATAGCTTCGGCGGATGACTTGAGCCCCGCTACATTGTCGGCGCGGAATCACTTGACCAGTGAGCTATTACGCACTCTTTCAAGGGTGGCTGCTTCCAAGCCAACCTCCTGGTTGTCACTGCGACTCCACATCCTTTTCCACTTAGTCACCGCTTAGGGGCCTTAGCTGATGGTCTGGGCTGTTTCCCTCTCGACTACGGAGCTTATCCCCCGCAGTCTCACTGCTGCGCTCTCACTTACTCCCATTCGGAGTTTGGCTAACGTCAGTAACCTGGTCGGGCCCATCGGCTATCCAGTGCTCTACCTGGAGCAAGAAACACACAACGCTGCACCTAAATGCATTTCGGGGAGAACCAGCTATCACGAAGTTTGATTGGCCTTTCACCCCTATCCACAGGTCATCCCCTCAGTTTTCAACCTAAGTGGGTTCGGTCCTCCACGCGGTCTTACCCGCGCTTCAACCTGCCCATGGATAGATCACTTCGCTTCGGGTCTTGATCGCGCTACTACACCACATACATGGATACGCCCTATTCGGACTCGCTTTCGCTACGGCTACCCCACACGGGTTAACCTCGCAACACAACGCAAACTCGCAGGCTCATTCTTCAAAAGGCACGCCATCACCCCAACACCCCCAAAAGGAGGCAGCCGGGCTCTGACGGATTGTAGGCACACGGTTTCAGGTACTATTTCACTCCCCGCCAGGGGTACTTTTCACCTTTCCCTCACGGTACTAGTCCGCTATCGGTCATCAAGGAGTATTTAGGCTTAACGGGTGGTCCCGCCAGATTCACACGGAATTTCAGGGGTTCCGTGTTACTTGGGATACCACTCGACAGACATCGCCTTACACTTACGGGGCTATCACCCTCTACGGCGCCACTTTCCAATGGACTTCAACTTCAACGATGCTTTCTCACTGTCTGGAAGACCGGCAGATCCTCCCAAGTGGTCCCACAACCCCGCCCACGCAACCCCTGCCGGGTATCACACGCAGACGGTTTAGCCTGATCCGATTTCGCTCGCCACTACTCTCGGAATCACTATTGTTTTCTCTTCCTACCGGTACTGAGATGTTTCACTTCCCGGCGTTCCCTCCACACACCCTATATATTCAGGCGCGGGTAACACGACATGACTCGTGCTGGGTTCCCCCATTCGGACACCCCCGGATCACAGCTCGGTTGCCAACTCCCCAGGGCTTATCGCAGGCTCCTACGTCCTTCATCGGCTCTTGATGCCAAGGCATCCACCATGTGCCCTTCATAGCTTGTCGCACAAACACTCAACAAAAACTACAAAGCAAAACTACAAAGACTAGACAACGATCGCCCGCACACACACGCGCACGAACGACCAATCGCTATATCGCGACACCACCTGGTGAAGTGATGTCGCAAGATGCTCGCGTCCACTATCCAATTCACAAACTTCCAACCCACCAAGGAGACCACGACCCGAAGACCCCAGACCCCAAGGAGGCACCCCCCAAGGAGGCACCGGGGGACACACGCCCCCCGCAGAGAAACCCGCCTGACGGCTGATGCCTCAGGACTCAACAGTGTGCCAACCAACCACCCCACACCCACGCCGGCCACGTTCCACACCCACCCCAGAACCACTCCGAAGAGCAGACCTGCGACAGGTAGTACTGAGGCCGACCCGAACCCGGGACGGTCGTTCATCGACGATTCCACTAGTGAACACCACCATGCGCCACCACACACTCCGCACAAGTACGGAGAGACCAGACGGTCAGGCGATGGTCGGGGCGTGTGCTCCTTAGAAAGGAGGTGATCCAGCCGCACCTTCCGGTACGGCTACCTTGTTACGACTTCGTCCCAATCGCCAGCCCCACCTTCGACAGCTCCCCCCACAAGGGTTAGGCCACTGGCTTCGGGTGTTGCCGACTTTCGTGACGTGACGGGCGGTGTGTACAAGGCCCGGGAACGTATTCACCGCAGCGTTGCTGATCTGCGATTACTAGCGACTCCGACTTCATGGGGTCGAGTTGCAGACCCCAATCCGAACTGAGACCGGCTTTTTGGGATTCGCTCCGCCTTACAGCATCGCAGCCCTTTGTACCGGCCATTGTAGCATGCGTGAAGCCCTGGACATAAGGGGCATGATGACTTGACGTCATCCCCACCTTCCTCCGAGTTGACCCCGGCAGTCTCCTATGAGTCCCCGGCATAACCCGCTGGCAACATAGGACGAGGGTTGCGCTCGTTGCGGGACTTAACCCAACATCTCACGACACGAGCTGACGACAGCCATGCACCACCTGTACACCAGCAAAAAGGGGCCACATCTCTGCAGCTTTCCGGTGTATGTCAAACCCAGGTAAGGTTCTTCGCGTTGCATCGAATTAATCCGCATGCTCCGCCGCTTGTGCGGGCCCCCGTCAATTCCTTTGAGTTTTAGCCTTGCGGCCGTACTCCCCAGGCGGGGCGCTTAATGCGTTAGCTGCGGCACGGAACCCGTGGAATGGATCCCACACCTAGCGCCCAACGTTTACGGTGTGGACTACCAGGGTATCTAATCCTGTTCGCTCCCCACACTTTCGCTCCTCAGCGTCAGGACATGCCCAGAGAACCGCCTTCGCCACCGGTGTTCCTCCTGATATCTGCGCATTTCACCGCTACACCAGGAATTCCGTTCTCCCCTGCATGCCTCTAGTCTGCCCGTATCGAAAGCAAGCCCAGAGTTAAGCCCTGGGTTTTCACTCCCGACGCGACAAACCGCCTACGAGCCCTTTACGCCCAATAATTCCGGACAACGCTCGCACCCTACGTATTACCGCGGCTGCTGGCACGTAGTTGGCCGGTGCTTCTTCTGTACCTACCGTCACCACCATCATCGGCGCTTCGTCGGTACTGAAAGAGGTTTACAACCCGAAGGCCGTCATCCCTCACGCGGCGTTGCTGGATCAGGCTTCCGCCCATTGTCCAATATTCCCCACTGCTGCCTCCCGTAGGAGTCTGGGCCGTGTCTCAGTCCCAGTGTGGCCGGTCACCCTCTCAGGCCGGCTACCCGTCGAAGCCTTGGTAGGCCATTACCCCACCAACAAGCTGATAGGCCGCGAGCACATCCCCAGCCGAAAAAACTTTCCACCAACACACCATGCAGTGATTGGTCGTATCCGGTATTAGCCACCGTTTCCGATAGTTATCCCAAAGCCAAGGGCAGATTACTCACGTGTTACTCACCCGTTCGCCGCTCGAGTACCCCCGAAAGGGCCTTTCCGCTCGACTTGCATGTGTTAAGCACGCCGCCAGCGTTCGTCCTGAGCCAGGATCAAACTCTCCGTAGAAAACAAAAAGTAAACCCCGACAGGAGACACTGACAATCAATTGCCAGAATCATTGTCAAAGAAATCCGCGACCAAACCCAGCCAAAAGACCAGACCCAGCCAACGGGGCATAAACAAACTAATTCGTCGACATATGACACACTGTTGAGTTCTCAAACATCAGACACACACCGAGGCAGACCCTCATCGGGGCCGGCCGCCGGGGCAACCTGCAAAAACTTACCGGTTCCGATCTGCCCCGTCAACTCGGGGCGAACCAGCACTGGTGCCGGGCGTGCGACAACGCCCTGGTTCGGCCTCTCGGCCCGAAGGGCGCCGCTCAGCGCGACGAGTAGAACGTTAGCAGCGGTCCGGTCAGGAGCCCAAATCGGGTCGCCCCGAGCGCCGCAGCGGCGCCGCGGGGCGGTACGCCGAGACGCTCCGCTCCCCCGTGATCCAGAACCGCCACGGCCGGTCGGCCGCGGCCCGCAGGCCCACGCGCGGACCGGTGGAGACCTCGGCCGGCGGCGAGTCGAGGGTGAGCGTGATCGGCCCCCGGGCCAGGTCGGTGCCGTCGTGGTCGAGGCCGATGCCCAGTGCCTTGCACAGGCGCGCCGGGCCTCGGGCCAGATCGCGGTCGGAGGACCCGTTCCGTCGCTGGCGAGCGACGTCGAGACCGTCGATCACCTCGCCCGCCCGCAGGAGCACCGCGCTGGCCCGGCCCTCGGGGCCGCACACGACGTTGCAGCACACGTGCATGCCGTAGGTGAAGTAGCAGTAGAGGTGGCCGGAGGCGCCGAACATCACCGCGTTGCGGCGGGTCATGCCGCGGTAGGCATGGGAGCCGGGATCGTTCGCGCCGTCGTACGCCTCGACCTCGGTCAGGCGCACCGCGACCTCGCCGTGCCGGAGCACGGCGTTGAGCAGCCGGGGCGCCTGCTCGAGGACGGGCCCCGACAGGTCGAGCTCCCTTCGCGGCACGGGCGTCGCTCGTCGCTCAGGCGCCGAGCCGGGCGCGGTGTGCGTCGACGGCCGCGGCGAGCTCGGTCAGCTGCTCGCGGACCCGGACCGGGGCCGTGCCGCCGCGGCCCTCGCGGGAGCCGACCGAGCCCTCGACGGTGAGCACCTCGCGCACCCCGGGGGTGAGCGCAGGCGAGATCTCGGCGAACTGTGCGTCCGTGAGCTCGTCGAGCTCGACGCCGAGCTCCTCGCAGCGGCGCACGCACGCACCGGCGACCTCGTGGGCGACGCGGAACGGGACGCCCTCGCGGACCAGCCACTCGGCGACGTCGGTGGCCAGCGAGAAGCCCTGCGGCGCGAGCTCGGCCAGCCGGGCACGATCGAAGGTCAGGGTCGCGACCATGCCGGTGAACGCCGGAAGCAGCACCTCGAGGGTGTCGACGGAGTCGAAGACCGGCTCCTTGTCCTCCTGGAGGTCCCGGTTGTAGGCGAGCGGGAGCGCCTTCAGGGTGGCGAGGAGTCCCGACAGGTTGCCGATCAGGCGCCCCGCCTTGCCGCGGGCCAGCTCGGCGATGTCGGGGTTCTTCTTCTGCGGCATGATGCTCGACCCCGTCGACCAGGAGTCGTGGAGCGTCACGAAGCCGAACTCCTTGGTCGACCAGAGGATGACCTCCTCCGCGATCCGGCTCACGTCGACGCCGATCTGGGCGGCCACGAAGGCGAACTCGGCGACGAAGTCGCGGGAGGCGGTGCCGTCGATGGAGTTGGCGGTGGAGCCGGTGAAGCCGAGCTCGGCGGCGACGCCCTCCGGGTCGAGGCCGAGGCTGGAGCCGGCGAGCGCGCCGGAGCCGTACGGCGAGTCGGCGGCCACGCGGGCGTCCCAGTCGCGGAGGCGGTCGACGTCGCGCAGCAGCGCCCAGGCGTGTGCCATCAGGTGGTGTGCGAGCAGCACCGGCTGGGCGTGCTGGAGGTGGGTGCGACCGGGCATCACGCTCTCCCGACCCGGCTCCAGGTGAGCGCGGGCCTGGGTCGTCAGCGCGTCGACCAGATCGAGCACGTGACCCGCCACGACGGCCGCGTGGTCGCGCAGGAAGACCTTGAACAGCGTGGCGATCTGGTCGTTGCGGCTGCGGCCGGCGCGCAGCCGGCCGCCGACGTCGGCGCCGACCTCCTCGACGAGCAGCCGCTCGAGGGCGCCGTGCACGTCCTCGTCGACGGGGTCGGGCACCAGGCTGCCCGCGGCGTACCGCTCCCCCAGCGCCGCGAGCCCGCGCAGCAGCTCCGCGTGGTCGGCGTCGGTGAGCAGCGCGGCGCGGTGCAGCGCGTTGGCATGGGCCCGCGAACCGGCCAGGTCGTACGGCGTGAGCCGCCAGTCGAAGTGGGTCGAGCGCGACAGCGCATCGAGCTCGGGCGACGGCCCGCCCGCGAAGCGGCCGCCCCAGAGCTTGCCGGTGTTGGTGCCGGTGGAGGTGTCGTCGGTGCCCATCAGTCGCTGCCGAACTCCATCGCGGCGGCGTCGAGCGCCACCTCGTCGGGCTCCTCCTCGGCCGCCGGGTTCGCCTCGATGCGCTCCGCGCCGCCCGCCGGCAGCTCGCCGAAGAGGGTGCCGTGCTCGACGAGCACCTGGCCCTGGTCGAGGGGCTGCGCGGCGTACTGCTCGAGCTTGGCACGGGAGTCGGCGATGTCGAGGTTGCGCATGGTGAGCTGGCCGATCCGGTCGAGCGGGCCGAAGGCGGCGTTCTCGGTGCGCTCCATCGAGAGCTTGTCCGGGTGGTAGGAGAACGTCGGGCCGTCGCTGCGCAGGATCGTGTAGTCCTCGCCGCGGCGCAGCCGCAGCGTGACCTCGCCGGTCACCAGCGACGCGATCCAGCGCTGGATCGACTCGCGCAGCATCAGCGCCTGGGGGTCGAGCCAACGGCCCTCGTAGAGCAGCCGTCCGAGACGGCGGCCCTCGAGGTGGTAGTTGGCGATCGTGTCCTCGTTGTGGATGGCGTTGAGCAGCCGCTCGTAGGCGATCCAGAGCAGCGCCATGCCGGGCGCCTCGTAGATGCCGCGCGACTTGGCCTCGATGATGCGGTTCTCGATCTGGTCGGACATGCCCAGGCCGTGCCGGCCGCCGATCGCGTTGGCCTCGTGGACGAGCGCGACCGGGTCGTCGTACCGCTTGCCGTTGACCGAGACCGGCCGGCCCTCCGCGAAGCCGATGGTGACGTCCTCGGGCGCGATCTCGACGGACGGGTCCCAGAACTTCACGCCCATGATCGGCTCGACGACCTCGAGCGAGACGTCGAGGTGCTCGAGCGTCTTGGCCTCGTGGGTGGCGCCCCAGATGTTGGCGTCGGTGGAGTACGCCTTCTCCTTGGAGTCGCGGTAGGGCAGGTCGTGCTCGGTGAGCCACTGGCTCATCTCGGCGCGGCCGCCGAGCTCGGCGACGAAGTCGGCGTCCAGCCAGGGCTTGTAGATGCGCAGGTCGGGGTTGGCGAGCAGGCCGTAGCGGTAGAACCGCTCGATGTCGTTGCCCTTGAACGTCGAGCCGTCGCCCCAGATGTCGACGCCGTCCTCGTGCATGGCGCGGACCAGCATCGTGCCGGTGACCGCGCGGCCGAGCGGCGTGGTGTTGAAGTACGCGCGGCCCGCCGAGCGGATGTGGAAGGCGCCGCAGGCGATCGCGGCCAGGCCCTCCTCGACCAGCTGGGGGCGGCAGTCGACGGCGCGGGCGATCTCGGCGCCGTACTGGAGCGCGCGCCCGGGCACGCCGCTGATGTCGGGCTCGTCGTACTGACCGATGTCGGCGGTGTAGGTGCAGGGGATCGCGCCCTTGGAGCGCATCCAGGCCACGGCCACCGAGGTGTCCAGCCCTCCGGAGAACGCGATGCCGACACGCTGGCCGGCGGGGAGGGACGTCAGGACCTTGCTCACGGGTTGTCTACTTTCTGTTCTGCGTGGGAGTGGGCGTCGGCGAGGGCGAGGAACCGGCGGGCCAGGTCGTCGCCGCCCGTCGGCTCGCGCCCGATCACCAGGACGGTGTCGTCTCCGGCGATCGTGCCGAGCACCTCGGGAAACTCTGCCTTGTCGAACGCCGAAGCGAGGAACTGGGCGGCGCCGGGAGGGGTGCGCAGCACGACCAGGTTGGCGCTGGCCTCGGCGCTGACGAGCAGCTCGCCGCAGAGCCGGGCCAGCCGGGACGCCGCCGCGACGGTCTCCCCCGGCGCCGCGGGTCGTCGGTCGCCGCCCTCGGCGGGCACGGCGTAGACGAGTGCGCCGTCGGCGGTGCGTACCTTGACGGCGTCGAGCTCCACGAGGTCGCGCGAGAGGGTGGCCTGGGTGACCCGGAGGCCGCTCTCGGCCAGCAGGTCGGCGAGCTCGCCCTGCGAGCGCACCTCGTGCTGGGTGACGATCTCGACGATGCGCTGGTGGCGGGCGCTCTTGGTCGTCGGACGGAGCGCAGTGCTCATCCCGGGTCCCCGGTCAGGAAGGCGAGGATCGCCTTCTGCGCGTGCCGGCGGTTCTCCGCCTCGTCCCAGACCACGCTCTGCGGGCCGTCGAGCACCTCGGCGTCGATCTCCTTGCCGCGGTAGGCGGGCAGGCAGTGCATGGCGATCGCGTCGGGCTTGGCCTGCTCGAAGAGCCCGGTGGTGAGCGAGTACGGCGCGAACACCTCGGCCCGGGCCGCGGCCTCGTCCTCCTTGCCCATCGAGATCCAGGTGTCGGTCACGACGACATCAGCCCCGGTGACGGCAGCGACCGGGTCGGGTTGGAGAACCGCGGAGCCGCCGGTGGTGGCGCCGATCGCCGCGGCCCGCTCGAACATCGCGGCCTCCGGCGCGTAGCCCTCGGGCGAGCTGATGCGGACGTGCATCCCCGCGGTGGCACCGGCCAGCAGCCAGGAGTTGCCCATGTTGCAGGCGCCGTCACCGACGAAGGCTACGGTCAGGCCGGCGAGCTGCTGCTTGTGCTCCTGGATGGTGAGCAGGTCGGCGAGCAGCTGGCACGGGTGGTACTCGTCGGTGAGCGCGTTGACGACGGGCACCCCCGCATGCTCCGCCATCTCCTCGAGGCGCCGCTGCTCGTAGGTGCGCCACACGATGACCGACGCCTGCCGGCCGAGCACGCGGGCGACGTCGTGGACCGACTCGCGCACGCCGATCCCGGCCAGGGCTCCGTCGACGAGCATCGGGAACCCGCCGAGCTCGGCGATGCCGGCCGCGAACGACGCCTGGGTGCGCAGCGTCTGCTTGTCGAAGATCATCGCGACGGTCTTCGGACCGGCCAGGGGCTTGGCGTCGTACGGCGCGTGCTTGAGCTCCGCCGCGAGGGCGAGCACCCGGGCCTGCTCCGCGGGCGTCAGGTCGTCGTCGGCCAGGAAGTGACGCACGGCGTGGCTCACGGCTGCTCCCCCTCGCCTGCGAAGGCGGTGTCGAGAATGCCCGGCCACGCGGTCAGGAGCGCGTTCACGTCGTCCGCGGTGATCACCAGGGGCGGCACGATCCGGATCCGCCCCGGCGTCGGGTTGTTGAGGATGAAGCCGGCCTCCTGGGCGGCTGCGACCACGGCCGCGGACACGTCCGCGGCGAGGTCGAGGCCGATGAACAGGCCCGCGCCCCGGACCTCGGTGACCCGCGGGTCGGCGGCGAGGCCGTCGCGGAGCTTGTGGCCCAGCACGGTGACGTGCTCGAGGAGGTCCTCGTCCTCGATCGTGGCGATCACGGCGAGGGCGGCCGCGCAGGCGACGGGGTTGCCGCCGAACGTCGTGCCGTGGTTGCCCGGTTGGAGCAGCTCGCCCGCGGCGCCGATGCCGATGCAGGCGCCGATCGGGAAGCCGCCGCCGAGCCCCTTGGCGAGCGTGATGACGTCCGGAGTGATCCCGCCGTGGGCGAACCACGCGCCGGTGCGCCCCATGCCGGACTGCACCTCGTCGAGCCACAGCAGCGCGCCGTGGTCGTCGGCGATGCGGCGCGCGGCCGCGAGGTAGCCCTCGGGCGCGATGTTGACGCCGGCCTCGCCCTGGATCGGCTCCAGCAGGATCGCCGCGGTCCGGTCGGTGACCGCGGCGGCGAGCGCGTCGGTGTCGCCGAACGGGACGAAGATGACGTCACCGGGCAGCGGCTCGAACGGCGCCCGGTAAGCCTCCTTCGACGTCAGCGCCAGCGCGCCCATGGTGCGGCCGTGGAACGCTCCCTCCGCGACCACGACGTGGGTGCGGCCGGTGCGCCGGGTCAGCTTGAACGCCGCTTCGTTGGCCTCGGTGCCGGAGTTGGTGAAGAACACCCGGCCGCCGCCGACACCGACGCCGAGGAGGTCGAGCAGCTTCTCGGCGAGCTCGACCTGGGGCGCGGTGGTGAAGAAGTTCGAGACGTGCCCGAGGGTCTGCAGCTGGGTGGTCACCGCCTCGATCAGCGCCGGGTGGGCGTGGCCGAGGGCGTTGACGGCGATGCCGCCGAGGAAGTCGACGTACTCCTTGCCGTCGGCGTCCCAGACGTGTGCGCCCGCGCCCCTGGTCAGCAGCAGCTTGGGTGCGCCGAAGGTGTTCATCAGGCTCGCGGCGTACCGCTCCTGGTAGCCGCCCGTGGTGGTGGTGGTGGTGGTGGTGTTCACTCGGCGTCCCTCGCCTTCCGGGTCTTGGTCTCGACGCCGGGCAGCACCTGGGTGCCGACGCCCTCGTTGGTGAACAGCTCGAGCAGCACGGCGTGCGGCTCGCGGCCGTCGACGACGGTGGCGCGCGGAACGCCGTCCTGCACCGCCTGGAGGCAGGCGCCCATCTTGGGGATCATGCCGGCGGCGAGCGTCGGCAGGATCTCCGCGAGCGCCTCCGGGCTGATCTCGCCGATGACGTCGTCGGAGTCGGGCCAGTCGAGGTAGAGCCCCTCGACGTCGGTGAGGACGAGCAGCTTCTCCGCCCCGAGCGCGACGGCGAGCGAGGCGGCCGCGGAGTCGGCGTTCACGTTGTGGACCACGCCGTTCACGTCGGGCGCGACGCTCGAGACGACCGGGATCCGGCCGGCCTCGATCAGGTCGAGGACCGACTCGGGCCGGACGTGCGCCACCTCGCCGACGAGGCCGAGGTCGACCTCCTCGCCGTCGACGACCGTGTTGGTCGGCTCGGCGGTGAACAGGCCGGCGTCCTCGCCGGAGCAGCCCACGGCGAGCGGGCCGTGCTCGTTGATCAGGCCGACCAGCTCACGCTGGACCTGGCCGACGAGGACCATCCGGACGACGTCCATGGCCTCGGGGGTGGTGACCCGCAGTCCGCCGCGGAACTCCGACTCGATGCCCAGCTTGTCGAGCATCGTGGAGATCTGCGGGCCGCCGCCGTGGACGACGACCGGCTTGAAGCCGGCGAACCGGAGGAAGGCGATGTCCTCGGCGAAGGCGCGCTTGAGGGTCTCGTCGGTCATGGCGTTGCCGCCGTACTTCACCACGACGATCTTGCCGTGATAGCGCTTCAGCCAGGGCAGCGCGGCCGCCAGGGTGCGGGCCTTCGCCGGGTCGGGCTTGCTGGGGTCGTGGTGGACGTGCTCGATCACGGGGCTGTCGCTCTGGTCGCTCATGAGGAGTAGGCGCTGTTCTCGTGGACGTAGGCGTGGGTCAGGTCGTTGGTCCAGACGGTCGCGCGCTCGGGCCCGGCCTTCAGGTCGATCGTGACGCTGACCTCGCGCGGGTCGAGGTCGACGGTCGCCGGGTCGGCGTGCGGGGTCGACTGCTTGCAGACCCAGACGCCGTTCATGGCGACGTCGAGGTCGGCGGGGTCGAACTGAGCGCTGGTGGTGCCGATGCTGGCCAGGACCCGGCCCCAGTTGGGGTCCTTGCCGAAGACCGCGGCCTTGAAGAGGTTGGACCGGGCGACGCTGCGGCCGACCTCGACCGCGTCGTCCTCGGTGGCCGCGTTGAGCACGGTGATCGCGATCTCGTGGTCGGCGCCTTCGGCGTCGGCGAGCAGCTGCATCGCGAGGTCGGTGCAGGCCTGGGTCAGCGCGGCGGTGAAGTCGGCGGGGCTCGGGGTGATGCCGCTGGCACCGCTCGCCAGCAGCGTCACCGTGTCGTTGGTCGACATGCAGCCGTCGGAGTCGAGCCGGTCGAAGCTGATCCGGGTCGCGGCGCGCAGCGCGGTGTCGAGGTCGGCGGCGGGTACGACGGCGTCGGTGGTCAGCACGACGAGCATCGTGGCCAGCTGGGGGGCGAGCATGCCGGCACCCTTGGCCATGCCGCCGATCGACCAGCCGGCGCCCTCGACGACGACCTGCTTGCTGACCGAGTCGGTGGTCATGATCGCCTGGGCGGCCTCGGCTCCCCCGTCGGCGGCCAGCGCGTCGTACGCCGCCTGCGCACCGGCGAGCAGCTGAGCGCGGTCGTTGGTGAGGCCGATCAGTCCGGTCGAGCACACGACCACGTCGATCGCGCCGATGCCGAGTGCGGCACCGACGGTCTCGGCGACCGCGTGGGTGGTCTGGAAGCCGTCGGCACCGGTGTAGCAGTTGGCGCCGCCGGAGTTGAGGAAGACCGCCTTGACGATGCCGTCCTTGACGGCCTCCTGGCTCCACAGGACCGGGTTGGCCTTGCAGCGGTTGGCGGTGAAGACGCTGGCCGAGTCGAACTGCGGGCCGTCGTTGACGACGAGCGCGATGTCCTTCGCGCCGGTGGACTTCAGCCCGGCGGCGACGCCGGCGGCCCGGAAGCCCTGAGGGTTGGTGATGCTCACGGAGCTACTCCTACGGTCGAGAGGCCCAGTCCTTCGTCGAGGCCGAGCGCGAGGTTCATGCACTGGACGGCAGCGCCGGCGGTGCCCTTGGACAGGTTGTCCACGGCACCGACGGCGACCATTCGTCGTGCGTCCTCGTCGACCGTCACCTGGAGGTGGACGGAGTTGGAGCCGGTGACCGACTTGGTCTGCGGCCACTGCCCCTGCGGGAGCAGGTGGACGAAGGGCTCGTCGGCGTACGCCTTGGCGTAGATGTCGTAGGCCTCGTCGGCGCTCAGGTCGGCGGTGAGCCGCGCGGAGCAGGTGGCGAGGATGCCGCGCGGCATCGGCACCAGGAGCGGGGTGAAGCTCACCCGGACGGCATCCTCGGTGAGCCGCGACAGGCTCTGGGTGATCTCGGGGGTGTGCCGGTGCACGCCGCCCACGCCGTACGCGCTGGCGTTGCCCATCACCTCGCTGCCGAGCAGGTGCGGCTTGGCGGCCTTGCCGGCACCGGAGGTGCCGGAGGCGGCGACGACGGTGACGTCGGGCTCGACGACGCCGGCGGCGACGGCCGGGGCGAGCGTGAGCGTGGCGATCGTCGGGTAGCAGCCCGGTACGGCGACCCGGTTCGCGCCCCGGAGGGCGTCGCGCTGGCCGGGCAGCTCGGGCAGGCCGTAGGGCCAGGTGCCGGCGTGGCTGCCGCCGTAGAACCTCTCCCATACGGCGGGATCGGCGAGCCGGAAGTCGGCGCCGCAGTCGATGACCACCGTCGCGTCGCCCAGCTGGGCGGCGAGCTCACCGGACTGGCCGTGCGGGAGGGCCAGGAAGACCACGTCGTGGCCGCGCAGGGTCTCGAGGCTGGTCTCGACGAGCACCCGCTCGGCGAGGGGCACCAGGTGTGGCTGCAGGACGCCGAGCGGCTGCCCCGCGTTGGAGGCACCGGTGAGCGCGCCGATCTCGATCTCGGGGTGCCCCAGGAGCAGCCTCAGCAACTCACCCCCGGCGTACCCGCTGGCTCCGGCGACGGCGATCCTGATCGGCATATGCATGACTATACACAGTTCTGCATGGTCATGTAACTCGGGTGCGGTGTGTCGGTGGTCGGTCCTAGGTTCCGAGTATGGCGCGACTCTCCTTCGACGACTACCTGCGACACATCGACGCCGAGGCGGCACGGCTCAGGTCGGTGCTGGCGACGTGCGATCCCGAGGCACGGGTGCCGGGCTGCCCGGACTGGACGGCGACGGACCTGCTCGGGCACCACGCCCGCGTGTTGCACTTCTGGGCCACGATCATCACCCAGCGCCCCGTGGGGCCGGACGAGCTCGACGAGCCCACGGAGCCCGCGGCGTACGACGAGCTCCTGGCCTTCCACGAGGCCCAGGCCGCGCGGCTGGTCGCCGCGCTCGGCGCCGCCGACCCCGCGGAGCCGGCCTGGTCGTGGTCGGACGAGCAGACGGTCGGGTTCACGTTCCGCCGGCAGGCACACGAGGCGCTGATCCACCGGCTCGACGCCGAGCAGACCGCGGGCGCGGTCACGCCGCTCGACCCCGCTCTCGCCGCCGACGGCGTCGACGAGGCGCTCGACGTGATGTTCGGGGGCACTCCCCCGTGGGGCAGCTTCACGCCGTACGGCCGGTTCGTGCGGGTCGACGTCACCGACACCGGCGACGTGGTGTGGGTCGAGACCGGGCGGTTCACGGGGACGGACCCGGAGTCGGGCGAGGAGCACGATCTCGACGACATCTCGGCGGTCGCCGACCCGGGTGTCGACCCCGACGTCGTGGTGAGCGGGCCCGCCAGTGCCCTCGACGCCTGGCTGTGGCGCCGCGGTGACGACACCGAGATCACGCTCAGCGGGGACGAGGCCGTGCAGGAGCAGTTCCGGGCGTGCGTGAACCAGGCGATCGACTGAGCGGTGCGGCGGCGGGGCGGTCGTGCCTCCGGGCGGGGAGTTTCGTCGTCCAGGCGTGAGGTCCGTCGTCCCGGTGCGCTCGACGAGCGTGGGTTCGGGTCGGCAGGGTGGTTCCGAGGCGGGCGCAGAACGCCCTCCTCAACCACCGTCGGACGAGGCCCTCCCTCCTCCACCACGGTGTTCGGGCGCGCTCCCCGCGTCTGCCCTGAAACCGGTGAAATCGGAGTGAAGGCGGGCTGAAACCGGCCGGGGCGAGAGTTCTCGGCATGACACGAGTTCCTGACACCGACCTGGCCGTCGCGGCCTCCGGGCTGGTCAAGACCTTCGGCGACTTCCGCGCGGTCGACGGGATCGACCTCGAGGTACGCCGCGGCGAGGTCTTCGGCGTGCTCGGGCCCAACGGCGCGGGCAAGACCACCACCCTCAAGATGCTCGCCACCCTGCTGCCGATGGACGGCGGCCGAGCCAGCATCTTCGGCGTCGACGTGGGTCGACACCCGCACATGATCCGCCAGCTCGTCGGCGTGACCGGGCAGTACGCCTCGGTCGACGAGAACCTCACCGGCTACGAGAACCTCTGGCTCTTCGGTCGGCTGCAGGGCCTGTCCTCGGCCCGCGCGAAGTCGACGGCCGCCGACCTGCTCGAGCGCTTCGGACTGAACGAGGCGCGGGACAAGCAGATCAGCGCCTTCTCCGGCGGTATGCGTCGGCGGCTCGATCTCGCCGCGAGCCTGATCTCCCAGCCCCCGCTGATCTTCCTCGACGAGCCGACCACCGGCCTCGACCCGCGGACCCGCGGTCAGATGTGGGACACGATCCGGGACCTGATCCGCGAAGGCAGCACCGTGCTGCTGACGACGCAGTACCTCGACGAGGCCGACCAGCTCGCGGACCGGATCGCGGTCATCGACCGCGGCATCAAGGTCGCCGAGGGCACCCCGGACGAGCTGAAGACCTCGGTCGGCAGCTCGACCCTCCAGCTGCGGATGTCCGAGGTGGCGGACGCCCCCGACGCCGCCGCCGTCGTGCGCCGGGTGCTCGACGAGGAGCCGGTGCTCACCCCGGAGTCGGGCGGCATGAACGTGGCGCTCGCCGACGCCAACCAGGCCGCCGACGTACTGATCGCGCTGCGCCAGTCCGGCCTCTCGATCGCGAGCGCGACCGTCCAGAAGCCCACCCTCGACGAGGTGTTCATGGCGATCACCGGCCACGGCGCCGAGGACGAGACCACCGACCGCACCGAGCCCGAGATGGAGGCCGCACGATGAGCACCACCCTGCTCGCCGAGCACGAGACGACCGAGGTGCTCGACCGCACCATCGTGACCCGCCCGTCGCTGCGCGACACGATCGACCAGAGCCTGGCGATGGCCTGGCGCGCCGTGAAGAAGATGCGGCGCAACCCCGAGCAGTGGTTCGACGTCACCCTGCAGCCGCTGCTGTTCACCGCGATGTTCGCCTACATCTTCGGTGGCGCGATCTCCGGGAGCGTCCAGGACTACCTGCCGATCGTGATCACCGGCATCCTCGCCCAGACCGCGCTGACCGCCTGCATGGCGACCGGCATCCAACTCCGCGAGGACATGGACAAGGGCGTCTTCGACCGGTTCAAGTCGCTGCCGATCGCCCGGATCGCTCCCCTGGTCGGCCCGGCGATGGCCGACCTGCTCCGCTACGCCACCGCGGCGACCCTGACCATCCTGACCGGTCTGCTGATGGGCTACCGGCCGGCCGGCGGCGTCCCCGGCGTAATCGCCGGCTGGCTGCTGACCATCGTCGCGGGCTGGTCACTGGCCTGGATCTTCACCTACTTCGGCACCCGCGCGCGCAGCGCCCAGGCCGTGCAGGGCATCTCGATGATGGTGATGTTCCCGTTGACCTTCCTGTCGAACGCGTTCGTGCCCGCCGACACCCTGCCGGGCTGGCTCGAGGCCTTCGTGAAGGTCAACCCGGTCTCGCTGGTGATCAGTGCGGTCCGCGACCTGATGAACAACGGCGCGCTCACCGCCAACGTCGGCTGGGCCCTGCTCGGCTGCGCGATCGTCGTCGCGATCTTCCTCCCGCTCTCGGTCCGCTCCTACTCCCGGAAGATGTGATTGAGCAGCCGGGCGCGAGCTCGCTCGCGCCCGGCGTTGCTCGATCAGGTTGAGCAAGCGGCGCGGCTGAGGAACGAAGCCGCGGCAGCGCGTCGAAACCCGGTGAGCCGAGAAGCAGCGGTGGTTTCGATGAGACGGCCAGCCGGGCGCGAGGAACGAGCGCCCGGCGTGGGGCCGGCCAGGTTGAGCAAGCGACGCGACTGAGGAACGAAGTCGCACGAGCGCGTCGAAACCCGGTGAGCCGAGAAGCAGCGGTGGTTTCGAGACAGGCGCCAGGGCGCCTTCCTCAACCACCGAGACGGGCGTGGTTTCAAGGCTCGTCGCTGGCGCTCCTCACACCTCAACCACCGTGTCCGGCAGGGCGTGGTTTCGAGACAGGCGCCAGAGCACCTTCCTCAACCACCGTGACCACCGACGTGGTTTCGAGACAGGCGCCAGGGCGCCTTCCTCAACCACCGAGACGGGCGTGGTTTCAAGGCTCGTCGCTGGCGCTCCTCACACCTCAACCGCCGAGACCACCAGCACGCTATTCGAGCTCCGTCACGAGGCCGTGAGCCTCCTGGCGGAGCTCGGGGCCGTTGCGGCCGTCGAGCTCGGCGCGGGCGGCGGTGAGCGCGCCGGGCAGGTGGGTGTCGGCGAGCTCCTGGGCCCAGTCCCAGGAGAGGCTCGGCAGCTGGCGGTTGTAGCCGAAGCGGTCGGCGATCGCGATCATCCGGATCGCGCGGCGGGCGGTCTCGTCGTCCGGGTCGTGGACCAGCTCCCACTCGGCGAGGGCGAACAGCACCGAGCCGGCCACCGGGTAGTCCAGGAACCCATGCCGGTTCTCCAGGATGTGGGGAGTCCGCGCGCGCAGCTCACGACGAAGGCCGGCAACCTCGTCGGCGGCACCGTGGCGGAGATGGGCAGAGACGGCTGCGGCGGTCGGGAAGAGCACCCAGGGCGCGACGGTGATCCCGTCGCCGAAGGCGGGGAAGGAGCGTTGCTCCAGCGTCGAGACCGCGTGCCGGTAGCCGCGCAGCCCGTCCTCGATCCGACCGGCTACCAGGTCGAGCTCGGGGCGTCCGCAGAGGACGATGATCGAGGCGCCGAAGACGCCGACCCCGGAGTCGGCGGCCGCGATCTCGTCAAAGATCCGGCCGGCGTCCTCGACCCGCCCGTCCTCCATCGCGGCCACGGCCAGCACCGCCTTGAGCTGGGCCACGTCCTCGAGGGCGCCCAGCGCCTCCATGGTCGGGAGGGCACCCTCGGCGTACTCGAGCGCGCCGTCGATGTCACCTCCCTGCTGGAGGAGCCCCGAGAGCTGGGACCTCACCAGCGCGCGAGTCCACGGACCGTCGCGGTCGTCGAGGATGTCGAGCGACTGCAGCGCGGCCAGCTGGGCCCGGGCGAGGTCGCCCTGGTTCTCGTAGAACTGGCTGGCCCACTGGAGGGCGAGCTGGCGCACCCGCGGGTCGGGGTCCTCGACGAGCTCCTCGAAGCGATCGGCGTCGCCGTCGTTCTCCATCAGCCGCGCCCGCTGGAGGACCTTGATCTGGGCGGAGGCGCGGGTACCGGGCGCACCCGGGCCGAGCTCGTCGAGACGAGCCTGAGCGCGTTCGGTCGGCGACTCGGAGAAGATCATCGAGTTGAAGGTGATGGCGGCCAGGGTCGTGCGCAGCAGCGGCATCAGCTCTTCCTCGACCTCGGCCGAGGAGACGACGTCGTCGACGTCGCCGGCGAGGTTGACCACCTTGAGGTGACTGCCCTCGATCGTCCAGAAGTCGGAGAGGCACGCCATCAGAGCGACCACGGCGGGAGCGTCCTGGTCGCGCAGCGCCGCACGGAGTACGTCGACGAGGTTGCCCTCCTCGGCACGGGCTGCCGTCATCATGTCGACCTGCTCCGGCCCGAAGAGCCGGCGCTCGACGTCGCGGGCGAACCCGACCGCCCACCCGCGGAGGCGGTCCCGTGTCGCGGGCTCGTCCCCCGACTCCGCCAGTCGCATCTGGCCGAACTCGCGGACCGTCTCGAGCAGCCGATAGCGCAGTCCGCTCGCGCCCTCGACGACGGTGACCAGCGACTGGTCGACGAGGTTGGCCAGCGCGGTGAGCGCGTCGCCGTCGACGACCGCGTCGGCCCCGTCGAGCGCGAAGCCGTCGCGGAAGATCGAGAGCCGGCGCAGCGCGACCCGCTCCTCGTCGTGGAGGAGGTTCCAGCTCCAGTCGATCACCGCCAGCAGGGTCTGATGGCGAGCCGGCGCGTCGCGCGACCCGCCGCGGAGCAGTGCGAACCGGTCGTCGATGCGCCGCTCGATCTCGGCGACGGACATGACCCGCACCTTGGCGGCCGCCAGCTCGACGGCCAGCGGGAGGCCGTCGAGGCGGGCGACCAGCGAGCGCACCTCCTCGTCGTCAAGGCGTACGCCGGGCCGGGCGGCCGTGGCCCGTTCGGCGAAGAGCTCCACGGCGTCGTCGAGCCCGAGCTGGGGCAGCTGGTAGACGCGCTCGGCGGCGATGCCGAGCGGCGCCCGGCTGGTGGTCAGCACGCGCAGCGACGGGGTGCGCTGCACCAGCACGGAGACGAGGTCGGCGACCGCCTCGACGAGGTGCTCGCAGTTGTCGAGGATCAGCAGCGCCGGGGCAGTGCCGATCTGGTCGACGATGCGGCTCACCAGATCGGTACGCCGCGCCGCCGCCGACATGAGCCGGCCCGCGACCGACTCACGGACGCCGAGCACGTCGCCGACCTCGACCGCCACGCCCTCGGGCGAGGTGACGCCGGCGAGCTCGACGAAGTGCACCACGGGCTGCTCGGCCAGCCGGCCCATCAGGTGTGCCAGCCGGGTCTTCCCGAGGCCGCCCGGGCCGACGATCGAGGTGACCCGCGAGGAGCGGATCATCGCCTCGAGTGCGGCGGCGTCGTCCTCGCGTCCGATCAGCCGGGACGCCTCGTAGAGCAGGCCCGCGCGGACCGGACGATCGCGTGCGAGCAGCTCGACGTGCAGGGCCCGGAGCTCGGGGGCGGGGTCGACGCCGAGCCGGTCCGCGAGCTCCGTGCGGTAGGCCTCGTAGCGGTCCAGCGCCGCCGGGACGCCGTGCACGCCCGCGACCGAGCGCAGCAGCGCCGCGACCACCTCGTCGTCGGGCTGGGCACGCTCGAGGAGCGGCAGCGCGGCGGCGTACTCCCCCGCGGCGGCGAGCCTCAGACCCTCCGGTCGCGCCGCCCAGGCGTCGACCTCCTCGACGGCGAGGGTGAGCCGGTAGCCCCGCGCGGTCCGCTCGATCGCGTCGACGGCCGTGGCGGCGCGGGCACGCGAGACCACGACGTGCAGCGCCTTGGCAGGGTTGGCCGGCGGCTCGTCCATCCACACCTCGTCGACGAGCGCGGCGTCGCTGAGACCGCGGCGCCCGGCCTCGACGAGGCCGCGCAGGAGGGCGTGGGTCCGTTCGCCCGGGACCGGCGCACCGTCCCAGGTGACCTCGTCGAGCACGCGGAGCCGGATCACGTCCGCGATCATGCCAGCGCCACCATGACCGAGGCGCGACCGCCGGGCTCGGCTACCGCACGACGTCGAAGACGTTCTTCTGGACCCCGTTGGCGTAGACCTCGTGCTCGACCAGCCGCAGCCGCTGCCTCTCGCGGTCGCTGTCGCTGAACAGCCGCTTGCCGGCGCCGAGCAGCACCGGGAAGACGAGCAGGTGGTAGCGATCGATCAGACCGGCGTCCGAGAGCGACCGGTTCAGCTCGGCGCTGCCGGCCATCAGGATCGGGCCCCCGTCGGAGTCCTTGAGTGCGCGGACGTCGTCGGTCGACCGGAGGATGGTCGTCGGGCCCCAGTCGTCGACGAGATCGTCGTCGGCCATCGTCGACGAGACGACGTACTTCGGGATGTCCTTGACCACGGCGAACTCGGTCATGCCCGGCCAGACGGGCGCGAACGCCTCGTAGCTGACCCGCCCGAACAACATCGCCGCGGCCTCCTCCATCTCGCGGCCCTTGAGCTCGTAGACCTCGGGGAGGAAGTCGATGTCCTTGAAGGTCCAGCCGCCGCTGCGGTGGCTCTCGGAGGGGGTGCCGCCGCCGGGCGAGTCGACGACCCCGTCGAGCGAGACGAAGGCGGAGGAGATGAGCGTGCGCATGTCGGTGCTCACTTTCGTGGTCGGGAGGGGTACTCACCCTGTCCACGAACGGGATCACCGGAAAACGACAGTCGCGCCGGAATCACCTCCGCGGATCAGGCTCGCTGCACCGCACCGGTCCGCTGGGCGGCGAGGGCGACCGCCGCGTCGCGTGCGGCTGCCGTCTCCTCCTCGGTCAGCGTGCGGTCGGCGGCCCGGAACCGCAGCGCGAACGCGAGCGACTTCTTGCCCGCGCCGAGCTGCTCACCGGTGTAGACGTCGAAGAGCCGCACCGCCTCCAGCAGGTCGCCGGCGCCCTCACGGAGCGCGGACTCGACGTCCGCCGAGGTGACCTCGGTGTCGACGACCAGCGCGACGTCCTCCTTCGCGACCGGGTACGCCGAGAAGTCGGGGCCCGGCGTGACGTCGCGTGCGTGTCGCATCAGGGCGTCGAGGTCGATCTCGAGTGCGGCGCTGCGCGGCGGGAGGCCGAACGCCTGGCACACCTTGGGGTGCAGCTCGCCGGCGTACCCGATGGCCAGACCGTCCCCGGGGCCGGCCAGGCGCACCTGGGCGCAGCGACCCGGGTGCCACGGCATCCGCTGCGCGGCGGCCACGTCGGTCTCCACGCCGAGCTCGGCGGCCAGCCGGCGCACCAGGCCGACCGCGTCGGCCCAGCCGGCGTCGCGGCCCTCGCCCCACCAGCCGCCGCGCTCGCGCTCGCCCGCGAGGACGACGGCGAGGTGGAGCGGCTGGTCGGGGATCGCCTCGAAGAGCTTGGCGAGCTCGTCGTCGCTCGGCCGCCAGTCGACGCCGTAGATCGGCGCCGGGCCGCGGTCGGCCGGGAACGCCACGGTGCCGGTCTCGAAGAGCGCCACGCCCGGGGCGCCGCGGCCGACGTTGCGGGCGGCGGCCTTGAGCAGTCCGGGCAGCAGGGTGGTCGTGTACGCCGGCTCCTCGCTCGAGAGCGGGTTGGCCAGGCGCACGGTGTGCCGCAGCTCGTCGTCGGCCGGCAGCCCGAGCGCGTCGAAGGTGGCGTCGCCGACGAACGGGAAGCTGATCACCTCGACGCAGCCGGCGCCCGCCAGCGTGCGACCGACCCGGCGCCGCAGCCGCTGCTCACGGGTCAGGCCGCGGCCGGTGGCCTCGCGCGGGAGCACCGAGGGCACCTGGTCGTAGCCGACGATCCGCGCGACCTCCTCGACCAGGTCGAACGGGTCGGTCAGGTCGGGACGCCACGGCGGCGTCGTCGCCGTCAGCGTGGTGTCGCCCTTCTCCAGCACGCAGCCGACCGCCTCGAGGTTGGCCACCGTCGTGGCCGCGTCGATCGGCATGCCGGTCACCCGCGCGGGCAGGTCGTAGGAGATCGTGATCGTCGGCTGCTCGGGCGGGAGGCCGACGACGGTGACGCCCGGGTCGGCCGTGCCCCCGCCGTACGTCGTGAGCAGCTCGACCACCCGGTCGGCGGCGGCCTGGGTGACGACCGGGTCGACACCCCGCTCGTTGCGCTTGCCGGCCTCGGAGGTGATCTTGTGCCGCCTGCCGGTGCGGAACATCGACGTGGCGTCCCAGTGGGCGGCCTCGACGAGGATGTTCGTGGTCGTGTCGGACATCTCGGTGGTCTCGCCGCCCATGACGCCGCCGAGCCCGATGATCCCCGAGTCGTCGGTGACGACGAGGTCCTCGACCGAGAGGGTGCGCTCGGCGCCGTCGAGCGTGGTCATCCGCTCGCCCTCGCGGGCCCGCCGGACCCGGATCGGGCCCTGGAGCCGGTCGGCGTCGTAGCCGTGGATCGGCCGGCCGATCTCGAGCATCACGTAGTTGGTGACGTCGACGGCCAGCGAGATCGGGCGCATCCCGGCCTGGGTGATCCGGCGGACCATCCAGTCCGGCGAGGGCGCGGCCGGGTCGAAGCCGGTGACCAGCCGCGCGACGAAGACCGGGCAGCCGGCCGGGTCGTCGATCTCGACCGGGTAGCCGCCGGCGTTCGGCTCCGGCAGGCGACGCTCGGCCGGGTCGCGGTACGGCGCGCCGTAGGCCAGCGCCGCCTCGCGGGCGACGCCGCGCAGCGAGAGCGCGTAGGCGCGGTCGGGGTTGATCTCGAACTCGATGACCTCGTCGTCGAGCCCGAGCAGCGGGAAGGCGCTGTCGCCGGGCGCACCGGCGCCCTCAGACAGCACGATGATGCCGTCGTGGTCCTCGCCGAGTCCGAGCTCGCGGGCCGAGCAGATCATGCCCGCCGACACGTGGCCGTAGGTCTTGCGCGCGGAGATCTCGAAGTTGCCGGGCAGCACGCCGCCGGGCAGCACCGTGACGACGAGGTCGCCGGGCTTGAAGTTGTGCGCACCGCAGACGATGCCCTGGGGCTCGCCGGTGCCGTTGGCGGCGCCCACGTCGACGGTGCACCAGTTGATGGTCTTGCCGTTCTTCTGCGGCTCGGGCTCCATCGTGAGCACCTTGCCGACGACGAGCGGGCCGGTGATCTGGTCGCCGGGCCGCTCGATGGCCTCGAGCTTGAGCCCGAGCGCGGTCAGCCGCGCGGCGAGCTCGTCGGTGGTGACGCCGGCCGGCAGGTCGACGTACTCGCGGATCCAGGAGACAGGGGCCTTCATCAGAGTTCCGTTCCGAAAGCGGTCGTGAAGCGGACGTCACCCTCGAAGAGCTCCCGCAGGTCCTCGATGCCGTGCCGGAACATCAGGGTCCGGTCGATGCCCATGCCGAACGCGAAGCCGGTGTAGCGCTCCGCGTCGACACCGCAGGCGGCCAGCACCCGCGGGTTGACGACGCCGCAGCCGCCCCACTCGATCCAGCCCTCGCCGCGGCACGTGCGGCACGGCGCGCCGTCGTGCTCGCCGACACCGCGGCACACGAAGCAGACCAGGTCGACCTCGGCGCTGGGCTCGGTGAAGGGGAAGTACGACGGGCGGAACCGCGTGGTGATGCCGTCGCCGAACATCTGGGTGGCGAAGTGGTCGAGCGTGCCCTTCAGGTGGGCCATCGTGATGCCCTCGTCGATGGCCAGGCCCTCGACCTGGTGGAAGACCGGGCTATGCGTCGCGTCGTACTCGTCGGTGCGGAAGACACGGCCCGGGCAGACGACGTAGATCGGCGGCGTGCGGGACAGCATGGTGCGCGCCTGCACCGGGGAGGTGTGGGTGCGCAGCACCAGGTGGTCCGTACCGGGGTCGGTCCAGAAGGTGTCCTGCATGGTGCGGGCCGGGTGGTCGGGCCCGAGGTTGAGCGCGTCGAAGTTCAGCCACTCCGCCTCGATCACCGGGCCCTCGGCGACCTCCCAGCCCATCGCGACGAAGATGTCGGCGATCAGCTCGGCACCGGTGGTCAGCGGGTGCCGGGCACCGGCCGGGACCCGGTCGGTCGGGAGCGTGACGTCGACGGTCTCCTCGACCAGCATCCGCTCCTCGTGCTCGGCCTCGAGCACGGTCTGCCGCTCCCCCAGCTCCTTGGCGACCGCGCCGCGGGCCTGGCCGATGCGCTGCCCGGCCTCCTTGCGGGCCTGCGGCGGCAGGGCACCGATCTCGCGGTTGGCCAGGGCGAGCGGCGAGCGGTCGCCCGTGTGGTCGATCCGGACCTGCTTCAGCTCGGCGAGGTCGGCGGCGGCTGTGATCGCGGCGAGCGCAGCGTCGCGCGCGGCCTCGACCTCCTCGGCCTTCAACGGAGTGACCTCCACGGGGTCGTAGTCGGTGTTGGGTCCGGACACAGGGACGAGTCTAGGAAGACGGGCCGGACCCGCGCGAACCGGTTCACGATCGTGACGTGACGGCGCCATCCCGGGAGCGCCGGGTCACGCCATCGATCAGCGCGGCCCGACGAGCGCGGGCGGGAGCTCCAGGTCGGGGACCAGCTCGGTGACGAGGTCGCGCACGCGGGCGTCGATGTCGCCGACGATGCGTCGCACGGTGGCGTCGTCCTGGTCCCGGGGGTCGTCCAGCGGCCAGTCCCGGTAGGTGGCTCCCGGAACGAACGGGCAGCTCTCTCCGCAGCCCATCGTGATCGTCAGGTCGCTGGCGGCGATCGTCTCCGCGGTCAGCAGCGTCGGCTGCTCCTGCGAGGTGTCCAGCCCCAGGGTCCCGAGCACCTGGGCGACCTCGGGGTGGATGTGCTCGCCGGGCTCGGTACCGGCCGAGAGGGCCGTGACGCGACCTCGCGCGTAGTGCTCGGTCAACAGGCGCGCCGCGACGGATCGTCCGCCGTTGGCGCGGCAGGCGAAGACCACCGTCGGGACCCGCCCGAGACCACCCCTGGCACTGTCGTCGCTCGCGGCGGGCTGGGTCATCGAGAGCTCCTGTGGCTGTCGTGGGCAGAGGCGGTGCGGTGGGCCGTGGCGTGCGGCACGACGACGTCGTCGGCCACGGTTGCGACGTCCGGGTAGAGGCAGCGGACGGCGACCACCCCGACGGCCGCCCCCACCAGCTGCGCCCCGACGAACGCCGGCACCGAGGCCGGGTCGATGCCCGCGAAGGTGTTCGAGAACATCCGGCCGACCGTGACGGCCGGGTTGGCGAACGACGTCGACGAGGTGAACCAGTACGCCGCGCCGATGTAGGCGCCGACCGCCGGCGCGGCGAGCACGCCGCGGCCGCTGCGCGCGAGCGCGAAGATGAGCGCGACCAGGCCGGCGGTGGCGACGACCTCGGCAGCGAAGAGGCCGTCACCGGTGCGGTCCTTCGTGGACAGCTCGGTCAGGTCGACGTCGTACATGAGGTTGGCCAGGAGAGCGCCGACGACAGCGCCGGCGACCTGGGCGACCGTGTAGGCACCGACCTCGACGCCCGTCAGGCCCGTGCCCATCCGCCGGCCGAGGAGCCAGTCGGCGGCGGAGACCACCGGGTTGAAGTGCGCACCGGAGACCGGCCCGAACAGCAGGATCAGCACGGACAGACCCAGGAACGTCGCGGTCGAGTTCTGCAGCAGCTGCAGGCCGACGTCGTCGGGCGAGAGTCGCTCGGCGGCGATGCCGGAGCCGACGACGACGGTGACCAGGAGGGCGCTGCCGAGGAGCTCGGCGAGGAGCCGCCTCGGCAGTGGTGCCGACGGTGCGCTCACGCGCCGCCTCCCGCACGGACGCCGAGGCCGTCGGCCGGCGGGTGGTCGTCGGCGAGCCGGAGTGCGAGCCGCGACACGCGCTCGGCGATGTCGACGTACGCGTCGTCGAACGCGGCGGCGGTGCCGGCCTGCGCGGGGTCGGGGACGGACCAGTGGACGACCCCGGCCAGGCCGTCGGTGCTCGCCGAGGCGAGCTGCTCGTGGGCACCGTCGCACACCGTGACGACGAGGTCACCGGCGCGCAGCAGGTCGTCCAGGGCCTGCGGTCGGTCCTGGACCAGCCTCAGGCCCCGTCGTCGGGCGACCGCGATCGCACCGGACGCGATGGCGTCTCCCGGGTGGGTGCCGGCGGAGGTGGATGGGATGGCACTGGCCCGCCGCCACAGAGCGCTCGCGAGCTGGGAGCGGGCGGAGTTCGCGGTGCACACGAACACCACCCGCGTGACGGTCCGGACGGCGGGCCCGCCGATGCCCGGCAGGAGACCGGCGAGCGCCTCCGGGTGCAGGCGCAGGTAGGTGCGGCGCCGGTCGGCGTGCGAGCGATGTCGGCTGACGACGCCGCGAGCCTCGAGGACGCCGAGGTGGTGCGCCATCAGGTTCGACGGCATCCCGAGCCGGTCGCGCAGCTCGCCCGGCGAGGCGTCGCCGGCGTCGAGCAGGTCGACGATGCGCAGTCGCGCGGGATCGGCCAGTGCGGCGAGCACGCCCGCCCGGGCCTCCAGGTCCATGATTCCACCTATCTGTCAACTGATATTGACTCAATACTTGCTGAGTAGAGTCCGGACGGCAAGTCCGAGCCGCGCCGACTCAGCCGCGACTCGCCTCCACGGGGTCGGCTGCGCGGCCGCGGAGCGCGATAGCGACCGTCGCGGCGACGATGCCCGCGGCTCCGACCCACTGCGTAAGCGCGAGCCGCTCACCGGCCAGGTACCCGGCCGCGAGTCCGAAGACGGGGATGAGCGGCAGGAACGCTCCCGCATACGAGGCGGGCACCAGGCGCAGGGCCGTGATGAAGAACCAGAAGCCGAGGCCGTAGTACACGACCCCGGACGCCGCAGCGACCAGCCAGGTCACGACGTCCGGGCCGGCCAGGCTCCAGCCCGTACCACCGGCGAGGGTGACCACGGTGGCCAGGACGGCGGCGAACCCGAGGGCGGCAGCCTGTTGGACCAGCACCACGGCGAGCGCCGAGTCGTCGAGGAGAAGACGTCGGGTGAGCACCGCGTACGCGGCGCAGAAGCCGACCGAGGCGACGGTCAGCGCGATTCCGACCGGGTCGCCCGCGGCGCCGGGACGGTAGACGACCACCAGCACGCCGAGCACGGCGACCGCGACCAGCACAGCGAGGCCAGGTGGAATACGTTCGCGCAGCACGAGCGCGGCCAGCAGCAGGATGAGTACCGGTTCGAGCGCCCACAGGAGCACGTACATGCTCGCCGTGATGCTCGTCAGGCCGATCAGACCGAGCGCGTACGCGGCACCGGGATTGAGGACGCCGAGCAGGGCCAGGCGTCGCATCGGTGCCGTCCACGCGAAGGGTGCCCGCCGGAGGACGGCGGCGCCGGCGAGCAGGGCGCAGCTGGCCGCCAGCTGGACGGGCAGCAGGGTCAGCGGCGTGACGTCGTCGACGACCTGCTTCGACACGACCGTGCCGAGACCCCAGCAAGCGGCGGCCGCGACCAGCGCGACGATCGCGGCGCGCGCATGGCGACGAGGCCCGGCTTCCCGGCCGGAGACGGAGCCTGCCGGCGGGACGGGAGCAGGGCGGGACGAGGAGGGTTCGGGCATGGCGGCGACTCCGATGTGAGAGTGAGACGGGCGCGACTGAGTGCCGGCGCCTCCGAGGGCGCCAGGGCGGTCAGTTCGCGACGTCCTCGCCGTCGCAGCAGTCGTAGGCAGGCACCCGGCACGGCTGCACCGGTCGGCGTGAACGCACCTGCCCCGTCATGTCGTGCTCCTACTGGTCCCCCGCCTGGTCCTCCGCGCGGCGGCGCTCGAGGAGGACGGTGTCACGCCAGACCCCGTCGAGCTGCCCGATCCGGGAGCGGACCGCCAACGTCTGGTAGCCAGCGGAGTGGTGGAGTGCGATGGAGGACCGGTTCTCGGGGAAGACCGAGGTCTGCAGGGTCCACAGCCCGCCGACGTCGGCCTCGGTGACCTGGCGGAACAGCAGCGCCTTCCCGACTCCGGTGCCGCGTTCACGCTCGGTGACGTAGACGCTGGTCTCACCCACGCCGGCGTAGCACTCGCGCGCCGAGACCGGGCTCACGGCCGTCCACCCGACCACCGCACCGCCGCGTTCGGCGACCCACCGGTGTCCCGGCAGCCACTGGGCGGCGAGGTCGTTCGGGCTGGGGACCTCGGTCTCGAAGGTGGCGTTGCGGGTCGCGATGCCCTCGGCGTAGATCTCGCGCACGATCGCGAGATCGGCGTCGGTCATGGCGCGGGTCGACACGTCGGCCGGCAGGTCCGCCGGGCAGCACGGTGCGGCGGCGAGCGTGCCCATGACCACGTCGGCGGCGTGCGGCAACCCGGTGCAGCAGGCCGGGTTCACGGACACCACGGAGGAGGTGCCGACCTTGTCGACCGCGACGAACCCGACCTCGGCGAGCTTGCGCACGTGATGGGAGGCGGTGGACTGGCTGATGCCGAGCTCGGCTGCCAGGTCGCCGACGCGCAGCTTGCCGGTCGGGGAAGTCGAGACCGCGTGGAGCAGCCGCACGCGGGTGGCATCCGCGAGCGTCGCGAACCACTCGGCGTACGTCTCGGCGGCTCCCGGGTCGAGGACCATCGGCCCGGCGGACACGCCCGGACCGCAAGCGGGATCCGGGCAGGACGCCTCGACCGCATGGGTGGCGGCGCTCGGAAGCTCGGTCGTCCTCGCGGTCATGCCAGCAGCCTAGCGACTTCATCGAAGAAGATCGATGGTTGCGTACATCGATGCTGGTCGATACAGTCTCGCCAGCCCCTTCATCGATCGCTGTCGATGGATTGGCCGCTGCTGCAGCATCCGACGAGGAGACACCGATGAGCACGACCGGTCCGACCACCGCTACTCCCCCGTCCGTGCCGACGCCGACCGCGGAGCTTCCGCTGGTGATCGTCGGCGCCGGCCCGATCGGCCTCGCGGCCGCCGCGCACGCCCGGTCGCGAGGCCTGCCGACCGTGGTCCTCGAGGCCGGCGACTCCGCCGGCGCCTCGATCCTCGAGTGGGCCCACGTCCGGCTCTTCTCCGCCTGGAGCGAGCTCGTCGATCCGGCCGCGGCGAAGCTCCTCGCGCCGACGGGATGGGTGGCCCCTGACCCGCAGGGTTATCCGACCGGCGGAGACTGGGTCGAGCGCTACCTCGCCCCGCTCGCGGCCGCTGTGAACGCGACCGACGAGGTCGACCTCCGGTTCGGGAGCCGCGTGATCGGGGTGGCCCGGTTCGGCCGCGACCGCCTGGTCGCTGCCGACCGGGAACGGCTGCCGTTCACCGTCCACGTCGAGCACGCCGACGGCAGCCGGACCCGCCTCGCCGCGGCGGCGGTCATCGACGCCTCGGGCACCTGGACCGGCCCGAACCCGCTCGGTGGCGACGGCTACCCCGCCGCGGGCGAGGTCGCGCACGCCGACCGCATCGACTACGGCATCCCCGACTTCGCCGACCTCGAGGTCGCGGCCCGCTACGCCGGCAAGCACGTCGCGGTCGCCGGCGCCGGCGCATCCGCACAGAACGTCCTGGTCGGCCTCGGCGGGCTCGCGAAGCAGCACCCCGGCACCCGGGTGACCTGGCTGGTGCGGCGCCCTGGCACCGACGACGCCTTCGGCGGCGGCGACAACGACCAGCTCGCCGAGCGCGGCGCACTCGGCGTACGCGCCAAGGATGCCGTCGCCACCGGCCCGGTCTCCGTGGTCACCTCCTTCCGCACCAGCGACGTCAGCCCCGACCCCGACGGCACGTCCGGCCAGCTGCGCCTGGCCTCCTTCCCGGACACGGTGAGCGGCGGCGGGAAGGTCGTCGGCGGCGTCGACGAGATCATCGTGGTCACCGGCTTCGCCCCGGACCACACCTGGCTGCGACAGGTCCAGCTCGACCTCGACGCGGAGCTCGACGCTCCCGCGCAGCTGGCCGGCGAGATCCACCCGGCCTGGCACTCCTGCGGCTCGGTCAGCCCGCACGGTGCCGACCGGCTCCGCCAGCCCGAGACCGGCCTCTACCTGGCCGGCATGAAGTCCTACGGCCGCGCACCGTCGTTCCTGGCCATGACCGGGTTCGAGCAGGTCCGCAGCATCGTCGCCGAGATCGCGGGCGACCACGAGGCCGCGGCCCGGGTCGAGCTCGTCCTGCCCGAGACCGGCGTCTGCGGCGGCTCCGGACTCTTCGACGGCGAGTCCACCGCCGAGAGCGGCGGCTGCTGCGGCCAGACCGCCGCGGAGCCGGACCTGATCATCATCGGTGGCCCGGCACCGGCCCGGTCGGCCGCACCCGCCGGAGGCTGCGGCTAGCCTGCCGACTCGGTGGAGCCGACGACCGACAGCGCGGAGCCCGCGGTCACCCTGGACCGCGGGCTCCCGCGTACCGCCCTCAGGCGCGTCACCGTCGTGCTGTGCGCGACCGAGATCGTCTCCTGGGGCATCCTGTACTACGCCTTCCCGGTGCTCGCGCCGTCCATCAGCGACGACACCGGCTGGTCCTCGCCCGCCGTGGTCGCTGCGTTCACCGTGGCCCAACTGGTCGCGGCCGGCATCGGGCTCCTCGTGGGCAGGCGCATCCACCACCGAGGCCCCCACGGCGTGATGACCCTCGGCTCGGTCGTCGCCGTCGCCGCGGTGCTGCTGGTCGCCCAGGCCGGATCGTGGTGGTGGTTCGTCGCCGCCTGGTGCGTCGCCGGAGCGGCCATGGCCGCCACCCTCTACCAGCCCGCGTTCGCGGCGCTGACCATCTGGGCCGGTCCGCGCCGGCTCCAGGCCCTCACCGCGCTCACCCTGGTCGCCGGCCTCGCCAGCACCGTGTTCGCGCCACTTACCGCGGTCCTCGACGAGCGTCTCGGGTGGCGCGACGCCTACACCGTCCTCGCCGGTCTGCTCGTCATCACCGTCGTCCTGCACGCCTGGGGACTCCGCGCGCCGTGGCCCACGACCACCGATGTCGCCGCCGGCCCATCTGTCGATGGCTCTGCCGCCGACCATCCGGGCAGCTCGCCCTGGCGGATGCCGGGATTCGCCCGAACCGCGACGGCGTTCACCCTCGCCGCGACGTGCATGTGGTCGGTGATCATCGTCTTCGTGCCCCTGCTGACCGCCCGCGGGTTCAGCACCGAGGCAGCCGCGACCGCACTCGGCATCGGTGGGATCGGCCAGGTCTGTGGCCGGCTCGGCTACCGCCGCCTCGACGCGGCCACCAGCACCGCGACCCGCACCCGGCTCGTGTTCGCCGGCGTCGCCGTCACGACCCTCGCACTCGCCGTCACCCCCGGGCCGTACGCCGCATTGGTCATGCTGTCGTTCCTGGCCGGCATGGCCCGCGGCATCTACACACTCCTGCAGGCCACCGCCGTCACCGACCGATGGGGCACGACCGACTACGCGCGGCTCAATGCCACCCTGGCGCTGCCCCTCACGGCATCCGCGGCGTTCGCCCCATGGCTCGCCACCGCGCTCGCCGCCGGTCTCGGCAGCCACGCCGCCACCCTGGTCGTCCTCGCGCTCCTCGCCGCCGCCTCCCTCGCGGTGGTCCCGACCCGGATCGATGCAGTGGGACCGGTCATCTAGACCGCGTCGGCGACCGACGCAGGCAGCAGCACGACGATCCGGGCGCCGCCGCCCGCGGCGTCCCCGATCGTCACCGTGCCGCCGTGGGCCCGCACCAGGCCGTTGACCAGGTAGAGGCCGAGGCCGGAGCCGCCCCGCTGCCCGCTGGTCCAGAACTTCGTGAAGACCCGGCGGCGCAGCTCGGGCGAGATCCCGTCGCCCTCGTCCGTGACCGCGAGGGAGATGCCGGGACCGTCCGGGGCGTGGTCGGCGTGCTCCAGCGCCACCCGGACGTCGCCCTCGCCGTGCCGCACGGCGTTCTCGACCAGGTTGGTCACGACCTGGGTGAACTTGTCCGGGTCGACGTCGACCTCCGGCAGCCCCTCGGCGACCTCGATCCCCACGGAGCGACTGGTGCCGGCGGCGACCGAGTCCACGACCCGGCGGGCGAGCAGGCCCGCGTCGGAGGGTCGCGGGTAGAGCTGCAGCCGGCCGGTGTCGATGCGGGCCACGTCGAGCAGCTCGGCGATCAGGCGGCTGAGCCGGTCGGAGTCGGCGGCGACCGTGGTGAGCATCAGCTTCTTCTGCTCGTCGTTGAGCTTGTCCCAGCGGTTCAGCAGCGCCTGGACGAAGCCCTTCACGCCCGTCAGCGGCGAGCGCAGCTCGTGGGCGACGGTCGCCACCAGGTCGGACCGCTCCCGGTCCAGCCGGGCCCGGCCGCGGCCGGACCGGAGACTGACCGCCACCGCGCTGACCGGTGCCGTCAGCGCCGGGCGGTGGATCCGGGCGACCACGAGCGCCTCGGTGCCGTCGGGCAGCAGCCACGGCTGCTCCGGCACCGCGGTGCGGGTCGACAGCCCGTCGTAGGGGCTGTTGACCGAGCACCAGTCCCGGCCCTCGTGGTCCTGGAGCGCGAGCACCTCGGCGAGCGGCCGGCCCACGGCCGCCCCCGGGTCGACGCCCAGCCGCCGTCCGGCCGCGACGTTCACCGCGGTGACCAGCCCCTCTGCGTCGGCGAGCACCACGCCGTCCGCGAGCAGGTCGAGCGCGACATCCACGCCGCTCACCCTACGGCCCCGCCGCCGGTGCGCTTCCGCGTCGCGCGCCTCGGCCCGCGTCTCGCTCGGGTCAGTCCGCCGTGCTGCCGCAGCTGACGCTGTGGCGCGGGCGTGGCATCGACCAGGCCGGGCAGCCGTTGTCGCCCGGCGGCGGCACCGGCATCACGAGCAACGGGTCCGTGCCGATGGCCGCCAGGTCGGCGTACGGCGTGGTGAAGGGGGCCGAGCCCGGGTCGGGATCGGTCGCCTTGACGCGCTCGGTGACGTAGGTGAGCAGCGTCTCGGACTTGATCACCTTGACCGTGCGGGAGAACCACAACCGGTCGACATCGACCGTGTCGAGGTCCTTCCTCTGCACGACCATGTGAGACCGCCCGCCCCACATGGGCCGGGTGGCCTCGAGCATGCTGATCACGACGTCGCCGTCATCGGTGCGGGAGACGGTGCACTCGAGGTAGTAACCGCCGTCGAGCCCGTCGCGGCAGTACGCCTCGGGGTCGCCCTCGGCCTCGCTTCGCGCGTGGCTGATCGAGACCGAGTACCGATGCTCGTCGGGACCGTAGCTGACCTCCAGCGCGCTCGCCTTGCTCCAGTACCGCTCCGGGAGGTCCCTCCGCTGGTCGTCGTATGCCGCGAACCGCGACTCGCCGAGCTCGGGCGCGGTCCGCTCGAGCACGCCCCGCACCTGCTCGTCCATGAGCGCGGGCATACGGAGGGCGTCGTAGTCCTCGAGCGCCTGGGCCGACGCGGGGTCCATGGCGGTGGCCGCCCGACCGCCGTCGTCGAGCTGGGTCCACGTCACCAGCGAGGCGCCTGCGACGGCGAGCACCGCGAGCGCGGCCGCCCATTCGGTCACGCGTCGGGTTCGCAGCCTGCGACGCCCGGCCTGCAGGGTCGGTCCGGGCAGCGGAGCGGGGGGCTCGTCGCGCGCGACGTGCTCGCGGAGCAGCGTGCTCAACTCGTGCTGGGTCATCGGTGCTCCTCCGCGTTCGGGGTCTCGGGCTCGGCCAACGCCGAGATGAGCTGAGGCAGATGCTGTCGAAAGGTGTCCAACGCACGCGAGGTCTGGCTCTTCACGGTTCCTTCGGCGACATCGAGCAGACGCGCCACCTCGGCCACCGGCAGGTCGTCAAGGAACCGGAGCGCCACGATCGCGCGCTGCCGAGGCGGCAGTAGTGCGAGCGCGGCCTCCAGGTCGAGCACGGAATCTCCGGGCCCGGTCGCACGGTCGACGCGATCGGGGGTGACGTCGTACAGCAGCTCCGGCCGCTTCCGGCGCAGGTGGGTGAGGCACTCGTTCACGACGATCCGCCGCGCGTAGGCGAGCCGCGTCTCCGGCCGCACCCGCCGCCACGCGACGTACAGCTTGGCCAGCCCCTGCTGCGTCAGATCCTCCGCGTGCTGCCAGTCCCCGACGACGACGTACGCCGTCCGCCTCAGGCCTGGGGCACACGCGACGAAGAACTCGCTGAACTCCCGCTCCCGCCCACCGCTCACACCACTAGTACGCCGTCGGTCGGCCCTGAGGTTCGCACGCCACGCCGACGATCTCGGCGGGCCGCTGAGGGGTTTCGCCCGACGGCATGCTCGCCGCGCTCGCGATCGGCAGCGCCGCACCGGCGAGCAGCACGGCGACCACGGCGAGCGCCCAGCCGAGCCCCAGCTGGGTCGCGAGGGCACCGAGCAACGGCGTCGCGACCAGCACCGGCCCGGTCTGGGCCAGTCCCAGCAGCGACTGGAAGCGCGCGAGCATGTCCGGAGGCGTCCGGGCCACGAACACGGGCAGCATGTGTGCGGTGAAGAGCACCGAGCCCACGCCGACGACCAGCAGCGAGCCCGCCGCGAGGCGCCAGTCGCCGGCGACCGCGAGGACGCCCACCGCGAGCGCGGCCAGCAGCGGACCGGCGGTCGCCGCGCGCCGGCTCGGCGCGCCACGACGGGCGACGACCACGGTCACCAGGAGCCCGCCCGCGACCCACGCGGCCGCCACGACGCCGACCTCGCCGGCCGACCAGCCACGCGCCCGGCCGGCGACAGGCACGCAGAGCATCACGAGCGGCAGCACCGCCCCGGCGAGCGCCATCACGCCGACCACGGTGCGCGGCACACCGGGCGTCGCGGACGCGGCGCGAACGCCGTCGGCGATCGCCCGCCAGCCGCGGCCCGGCGCGGTGACGAGGTGCTCGGCCTCCCGGGGCGGCCGCACCACGATCAGGACCACCAGCACGACCGCGAAGGTCGCCGCGTCGATGCCGGCGGCCGCCGGGAGCCCACCGGTCGCCATCAGGATCCCGCCGAGCAGCGGTCCGGTCACCCGCGCGACCTGGAGGCAGCCGCCCACCAGCGCCATCCGCTTCGCGAGCAGGTCGCCGTCGAAGAACAGCCGCGGGAAGACGCCCTCCGCGGGCCGGCGCAACGCCGCGGCCGTCCCGGAGAGCGTGGCGACGGCCACCAGCGCCCACAGCGGCACGCTCCGGGTGGCGCCGACCGCGAGCGCAGCCATCACGAGCAGCATCGCGGCGTCGCAGCCGACCATCACCCGGCGTACGCCGAACCGGTCGGCGAGCGCACCGCCGAACAGGATCAGCAGGCACAGCGGCACGCTCTCCACGGTCAGCACGAGCGACGCCGCACCGAGGCCGTGGGCGGCGGCCACCCAGCCGAGCACGAAGAACGAGATCGAGTCCCCCGTCGACGACATGGTCGCCGCGGTCAGCCAGGCGCCGAAGGGGCGCCGCGCGCTCATCCGGGGCGGTTCATCGTGGCGCGGGCATGACCAGCGCGAGGAAGCCCGGCTGGTAGGGCGAGCTCAGCCGCACCGCCCGGTCGCCCGCGACCACCTCGAGCAGCACCTCGGGGCCGAGGCACGCGCCGAGTGCCCGACGCAGCAGCGCACTTCCCATCCACAGCGTCACGGCCGGTCCGCGGACGGCCGCGGGCACGGCGTACGACGGCGCCTCGTCGGCACCGACCAGGATGCCCGCCGGGCCGATCTCCAGGCCGACCTCGGCGCGGCCGGTGCGTCCGACCGCGTCGCCCAGCTCCGCGGCCGCCACCAGCACCTCGGTGGCAGCCGGCTCGAGTCCGTCGACGAGCAGCCGATGGGCCGGATAGGGCGTGGTGCGGCCGTCGACGCCGAGCAGGTCGCCGCCCCACGTCAGTCCGTCGCCGACGATCTCGAGGTCGACCTCGTCGCGATCGTCGAGGCGGTCGGCGAGCCGTGCGGCCTCCGCCAGCCCGAGCACCACCCGACCCTCGCCGACGAGGTCGGTCGAGGCGATCGAGCGGATCGCCATCCAGTACCGGTTCGTGGCGACGACGTCGACGCCGGCGCCCGACACGTCGATCAGGACGGCACTCAGCGGCGAGGCGGGGTCGCGCTCGGTGGCGATCCGGACCTGGCGCAGCGCCGACGCGAGCACCCGGGCGTCGACCCGGGCCCGAGCGTCGTGCGGCGCGTCCGCGCCGAGCACCTCACGCAGCAGCGCTCGCGTGCGAGCCGCGTCGGCGACGCGCTCCTCCACGAGCGTGGCGAGGGCGGCGCCGGCCTCGTGCTCGGGGCCGTCGAGGACCCGTCGCATCACCTCGATCGGCACGCCGGCCTCGCGCATGGCGACGATGAGCCGGGCCCGGTCGGCGAGGTCGGGCGTGTAGTACCGGTAGCCGGTCGCGTCGTCCACCTCGGCCGGCGGCAGCAGGCCGCACTCGTCGTAGTGGCGCAGGGCGCTGGCGGTGAGGCCGACGGCGCGGGCGAACGCGCCGATGGTCAGGAGCGGCGAGGAGGTCACGACGCCAACGCTCGGGTCTCGGGCGACCTGAAGGTCAAGCCCGCCGGTGCACGCGCGCCGACGCGTAGAGGCACAGCGCGGCGGCGGTGGAGAGGTTGAGGCTCTCGGCACGGCCGTGGATGGGGATCCGGACCCGGTGGTCGGCGAGCTCCGCCAGCTCAGTGGGCAGGCCCCACGCCTCGTTGCCGAACAGCCATGCGGTCGGCGCCGCGAGCAGGTCGTCGGCGTGGTCGAGGTCGACCTCACCGGCGCCGTCGGCGGCGAGCACTTGCAGGCCCGCGGCCTGCGCGGCGCGTACGGCGGCGGCCGGATCGGGCTCGATGGCGAGGGGCAGGTGGAACAGGCTGCCGACGCTCGCGCGCACGGTCTTGGGGTTGTAGGCGTCGACCGAGTGACCCGCCAGCACGACGGCGTCGGCGCCGGCGGCGTCGGCGCAGCGGATGACCGTGCCCGCGTTGCCCGGGTCGCGGACGTCGGCGCAGATGGCGACGAGGTGGGGGGTGGTTTCGAGGCTCGGCGCTGGCGCGCCTCGCACCTCAACCACCGGCGGCTCGGCCGGCGCGCCTCGCACCTCAACCACCGGCGGCTCGGCCGGCGCGCCTCGCACCTCAACCACCGGCGGCTCGGCCGGCGCGCCTCGCCCCTCAACCACCGAGGAGAGCGACTTGTCCAGGAAGGTGCAGACCGCGACCAGGCCGGCCGGGTTGACGCTGTCGCTGAGCGAGGCCAGCGCACGGTCGTCGACGAGCGTCCACCGGGGCGCGGCACCGGCGAGGTCGGCGTACTGCTCGGTCGCGGCGGGCGTGGCGAAGACCTCGACCACGCACCCCTCGACGTCGAGGGCGCCCTCGACGGCCTTCGGGCCGTCGGCAAGGAACAGCCGCCGCTCGGATCGCTCCGAGCGGCGGCTGAGCTTCCGCGCCTCCTTGACCCGCCCGTTCCCCTTCGTCAAGGGAGCGCCGTGGGTCAGGGGCGGAAGATGGTCGTTCAGGCCCACCTGATCAGGCAGAGACCTTGGGCGCGTTGACGTCCTCGGGCAGCGCGGCCTTGGCGGTCTCGACGAGCGCGTTGAACGCGGCGATGTCGTTGACGGCCAGGTCGGCGAGGATCTTGCGGTCGACCTCGACGCCGGCCAGGTTGAGACCCTGGATGAAGCGGTTGTAGGTCAGGCCCTGCGCACGCGCGGCGGCGTTGATGCGCTGGATCCACAGGCGGCGGAAGTTGCCCTTGTTCTTGCGCCGGTCGTTGTAGCTGTAGACCAGCGAGTGGGTGACCTGCTCCTTCGCCTTGCGGTAGAGGCGGGAGCGCTGGCCGCGGTAGCCGCTGGCGCGCTCGAGGGTCGTCCGGCGCTTCTTCTGGGCGTTCACTGCCCGCTTGACGCGTGCCATGGGTCTTTACTCCTTGTTGCTCAAAGTTCTCTGGTGCGGGGGTCTCGACGAGCTCGACCACCGGTGGGGTGGTGCGAGGGTCAGCGACCCAGCAGCTTCTTGGCGCGCGGCACGTCGGCCTTGGCGACCTCGACGGTCCCGGTCATCCGACGGGTGACCTTGGAGGGCTTCTTCTCGAGGTTGTGGCGCTTGCCCGCCTTCTCGCGAAGGATCTTCCCGGAGCCGGTCACGCGGAAGCGCTTGCCAGCGCCGGAGTGGCTCTTGTTCTTCGGCATCGTGTGTCTCTCTCTCATTGCTGCAGATCGCGCCGGCCGAGCGGTCTCGGGCTGGCTCGACCGGCGTTTGTCGCGGTCTGCGGAAGCTTCAGGCGTCGATCTCGGGATCGAGGTTCTCGGAGCGGCCGCGCTCCTTCTTCTGCGCCACCGGTCCGGCGGCGTGGGCGGCGTCGCGCTCGGCGCGCTCCTCCGCCTCGAGGGCGGCGCGCTCGGCAGCGCGCGACTCCTTCTCGGCCTTCATGTCGACCTTGGCGTCGGCCTTCTTCTTGTGCGGGCCGAGCACCATGATCATGTTGCGGCCGTCCTGCTTGGGGGCGGACTCGACGAAGCCCAGCTCGCTCACGTCCTCCGCGAGCTTCTGGAGCAGCCGGAAGCCCAGCTCCGGCCGGTGCTGCTCACGACCACGGAACATGATCGTGATCTTGACCTTGTCGCCGGCGCGCAGGAACCGCACGACGTGACCCTTCTTGGTCTCGTAGTCGTGCTGGTCGATCTTCGGACGAAGCTTCATCTCCTTGATGATCACGTTCGTCTGGTTCCGACGGGCCTCACGGGCCTTCTGGGCGTTCTCGTACTTGAACTTCCCGTAGTCCATGAGCTTGCAGACGGGCGGCTTGCCCTGCGGCGCGATCTCGACGAGGTCGAGGTCCGCCTCCTGGGCAAGCTTCAGGGCCTGGTCGGTCGGCACGATGCCGACCGTCTCCCCGTTGGGTCCAACGAGTCGGACCTCGGGAACCCGGATCCGCTCGTTGATTCGCAGCTCGGTGCTGATGTGTCCTCCTGGTGGCCAGATGACCGGAAACCGGAGTCGGGCCCGGGCCAGGAGGTCCGAAATCAACAGTGGCTTCCGCTTGGTGCAAGCGGAAGCCAGTCGGAGCGCCCCCCACGCGAGGTGGGAGCGCCACCGGGGCGGTCACGGCTCCGACGTACGCCGGAGGCCGAGCGCCTCGGGACCGGACCCGACGACCTGTGCTGTCGCACTGCTGTGACACGGTGCGGCGACTGCGGCCGGTGCGGGTGGGAGGCGATCGTGCTGACCTCCGCTTGTGGGATCTGCTCCGGCTCGGCGGCGGCCCTGGTGGACGCAGTCGGGTCGGAACAGATCGGTCAACGCAAGATGCTAGCCGAAGATTCCCCGTCGGGCCGAATCCAGGCGGTGCCGGCACCGACCCGGGCCAGCGTCCAGCCCTCCGCCAGGCCGCGCAGGTCGTCGCCGTCGACGACGAACCGCACCGGGCCGGCCAGATCGATCACCAGGGCCGCGGCACCGTCCTGGAGCGCCGACCGGGCGGCCAGGTCCGCCGCGACGGGCACCGGTCGTGCGGCGGGGTCCCACGCGGTGAGCGGCCCGGTGCCGGTGAAGGCGAGCAGGGCCAGCCGGCCGTCGGCGCCCTGGAGCAGCACGGTCGCCATGTCGCTGGTCTTGTCGTGCGCGAGTCCGGCCTCGACGTACTCGACCTCGCCGAGCACCGCCACCACCGGCACCAGCAGCCGGGAGCGCTGGAGCGCCGCCAGCACCCCGGCGTACGTCGTCGGGTCGTCGGCCCACGCGGCCAGCGCCTGCGCCAGCTCGGGCTGGGCGGCGCCGTCGTCGCCCGCGAAGCCCGGGTCCGGGATCACGCGGGAGTGGGTGGGGTCGGGCTCGAGCACCCGGCCATTCTCCCCGGAGCCGAGCGACGACCGCGAATCCACCCGAGCCCGCGTCACCTCCGGTGTGGGACATTGGAAGGGTGGACGACGCTGCATGGGCCGCACTCACGCTCAGCCTGACCGTGCTGGGCGGCATCTGGACCTGGGCCGCCTTCCGGCGCCGCGGGCTGACCTCGGGGATGCGTGCGCTCGGCTTCACGCTGCTGCCCCTGGCGGCCTACCTCACCAAGACGCTCCAGATGTTCACCCGCATCGTCGACGCCGTCGCCGACTGGGCGACGCGTCTGGTCTTCAGCCCGACGGTGTGGCTCGGCGTGATCATCGGCGGGGTCGGCGTGGTGCTGATCGTGGTGTCCGGCATGATGCGGACGCGCCAGCTCGGGCAGGCCCGGCCCGAGAAGCCGCAGGGCGGCTCGACCGAGCTGCCCGCCGGCGGCGCCTCGCGGAAGGCGCCGGCGATCGACACCGACCCCGAGATGGCCGAGATCGAGGCCCTCCTGCGCAAGCGAGGCATCAACTGATGGCACCACCCCGGCGACAGCCGAGCGCCGTGGATCGCAACCGGCTGTGGTCGCGCCTCAACGACGCGGTCGCGAAGCAGGGCGTGCCGCTGCCGACGCCGGTCTTCGTGGTGGACCTCGATGCGTTCGACGCCAACGCCGACGACCTGGTCCGCCGGGCCGGCGGCCTCCCGGTCCGGATCGCGTCGAAGTCGGTGCGGGTCCCGGCGCTGATCGAGCGCGCACTCGCCCACGACGGGTTCCGGGGCGTGCTCGCCTTCACCCTGCGCGAGGCGCTCTGGCTGCACCGTCAGGGCATCTGCGACGACATCCTGGTCGCCTACCCCACGGTCGACCGTGGTGCCCTGGCCGAGCTGACCTCGTCGCCCGAGGCCGCGGCCGACATCGTGATCATGGTCGACAGCCCGGCGCACCTCGACGTCATCGACGGCGCCCGGCCACCGGGTGGCGCGGAGGTCCGGGTCGCCGTCGACGTCGACGCCGGCCTCAGGCTCGCCGGCCAGCACATCGGCCCCAAGCGCTCCCCGCTCCAGGACACCGCCTCGATCGTGGCATTGGCCCGCGAGATCGACCGGCGCGCCGGGTTCCGACTGGTCGGCGCGATGACCTACGAGGGCCAGGTCGCGGGCCTCCAGGACGTGGTGCCGACCGCGCGGGCCAGGTCGATGGTGCTGCGCCGACTCAAGTCGCTGTCGATGTCCCAGCTCGCCGTACGACGGCGTGAGCTCGACCGGGCGCTGCGCCAGGTCGCCGACCTGGAGTTCTGGAACGGCGGCGGATCCGGGTCCGTCGAGGCCACCGCCGCCGATCCGGTCGTCACCGAGATCGCGGCCGGCTCGGGCTTGCTCGTGCCGACGCTGTTCGACCACTACGCCTCGTTCGAGCCGCGTCCCGCGTCGTACCTCGGCCTGCCGGTGGTCCGCCGCCCCGCCCCCGGCATGGTCACCGTGCACGGCGGCGGGATCGTCGCCTCCGGCCCCGCTGGCGCCGACCGGCTGCCGACGCCGTGGGCCCCGGCCGGGCTGTCGCTCACCAGCCTCGAGGGCGCCGGCGAGGTGCAGACCCCGATCACCGGTCAGCCGGCCGACCTGCTCGAGGTGGGCGACCTGGTGTGGTTCCGCCCGGCCAAGTCGGGCGAGCCCTTCGAGCACGCCCTGAGCGTGCACCTGCTGTCGGGCGACGAGTTCGTCGACACCGTGCCGACGTACCGGGGCTGTGGCCAGGCCTTCTGAGGCCGTGGCCTCCTCCGCCCCGCTGGGTCGGCGCGCGGAGGAGCCCCCGGTCGTACGCGTGCTGGAGTTGGCCCGGAGCCGCCCGCCGACCCTCGGCGCGGGGCGCCTGGTCTGCCTCGACGGCCAGGCCGGGTCCGGGAAGACCACGCTCGCGGACGCCCTGGCCGAGCTGGCCGGCGACGCCGTGGTGGTGCGCATGGACGACCTCTTCGACGGCTGGTCGGGGCTGGCGAGCGTCGGCGCCCAGCTCGAGAGCCTGCTCCGCCCGCTCGCGGACGGCCGGCCGGGCAGCTACCGCCGCTACGACTGGCTGCGCGGGGAGTACGCCGAGACCGTGACCGTCTCCCCCGTCCCCCTGCTCATCCTGGACGGCGTCGGCTCGGGCTCGCGCCAGGTCGCCGACCTGGCCACCGTGCTGGTCTGGCTCGAGGCGCCCCGCGACGTCCGGATGCGGCGCGGCATCGAGCGCGACGGCGACGCGTTCGCGCCGTACTGGGAGCAGTGGGCCGCGGCCGAGGCCGAGCACTTCGCCGAGCACTGCACCCGCGAGCGGGCCGACCTGCGCTTCGCGACCTAGGGACGCGAGGCCCTCGACGCTCCGGTAGCCGCGGGTTTCGGCTGCTGGCAGCCGAAACCCGCGCGGCGCGCCGGGGCTCGTCGGCGTGTCGTGCGGGCGGCGGCTGCCAGGTGGGAGTTGGGGTGCTGGTGACTCCTGATGCGAGCCGGCGCGACCTGGTGTGATCGATGCGCGAGGCCGCGCCCCACGGACCCTCGAACGCCGGGTCACCCAGCGCCGACTCGCGGTCAGTCCGGTGTCTGCTGCTCCACGGTCCGGCGCAGCTCGCGGACGGCCTGTCGCGCGCGGCTGCCGTCGGAGCCCTGGATGCCCATCGCGGTGGCGGTGCTGCCGTCGGCGAGGTCGAGGGTCACCCACGGGGCGCCGGGCGGCAGGTGCACGCCGACGATCTGCGCCCAGGCGTACTCGCGGCGGCGGTAGCCGTTGACGACGACCAGCCGGTCGGGCTCGGCGACGACGCGCGAGCGCACCAGCGGGAACCACACCGCGAACGCCAGCAGGCCCATCCCGATCACGGTGAGCCGCTGGAAGGTCGTGAACCGGGCCCGGGTCTCGTCGTCGAAGCCGATCCAGGCGAGCGCGCACACCGCGATCAGGCCGATGCCCAGCACGATGCTGGCGATCCGGACGCCGAACGGCCGCCACGTGTGCGGCAGCGTCATCGACGGCGGCGCCGGCGAGGAGGGGTCAGAGGCGGCAGGCATGGATGTCCGTGAGCAGGATGCCGCGGGCGCCGATCCCGTAGAGCTCGTCCATCAGCTTCTGGGCGCCGTCGCGCGGGACCATCGCCCGCACGGCCGACCACCCGTCGCGATGAAGCGGCGCGACCGTGGGGCTCTCGATGCCCGGCGTCAGCCGCACCGCGTCCTCGACCCGGTCGGTGGGGATGTCGTAGTCCATCATCACGTAGCTGCGCGCGACGAGCACGCCCTCGACGCGCCGCCGGAAGACCTCGAAGCCGTCCGGGACCGCGCCCGTGCGCGTGACCAGCACCGCCTCGGACTCGAGGATCGTCTCGCCGAAGACCTCCAGGCCGGCCTGGCGCAGCGTGCCGCCGGTCTCGACCACGTCGGCGATCACGTCGGCGACGCCGAGCTGGATGCTGGTCTCGACGGCCCCGTCGAGCCGGACCACGGTCGCGTCGATCGACCGCTCCTCGAGGAACGCCCGCATCACGCCGACGTACGACGTGGCGATGCGGGCCCCGGCGAGCTGGGAGATGTCGGAGTAGACGCCCCTCGGCCCGGCGAAGCGGAACCGGCTGCGGCCGAAGCCGAGGCCCGTCACCTCCTCCACCTTCGCTCCGGAGTCGGCGAGCAGGTCGCGACCGGTGATGCCGACGTCGAGGGTGCCCTCGCCGACGTACAGCGCGATGTCTCGGGGGCGCAGGTAGAAGAACTCGACGCCGTTCTCGCTGTCGGTCAGCGTGAGCTGCTTGGCGTCGTCGCGCTGGCGGTAGCCCGACTCGCGGAGGATCTCCGCGGCCGACTGGGCCAGCGATCCCTTGTTAGGGACGGCGATTCTCAACAGAGACATGGGGGTGGACCTCACAGGTGTGCGTAGACGTCGTCGAGCTCGATGCCGGTCGCCAGCATCAGGACCTGGGCGTGGTAGAGGAGCTGGCTGATCTCCTCCGCCGCCCGGTCGCGGCCCTCGTGCTCGGCCGCCATCCAGGACTCGGCGGCCTCCTCGACCAGCTTCTTCCCGATCGCATGGACGCCGGCGTCGAGCTGTCGCACGGTGCCGGATCCCTCGGGTCGGGACCGTGCCTTCTCGCTCAGCTCGGTCCAGAGCTCGTCGAACGTCTTCACGGGCCCAACCCTACGGCGTGGTCCGGCCGACCTCCGCCAGGGTCCGTGCGGTGAGCAGGGCGGCGGACATCGCCTCGTAGCCCTTGTCCTCCCGCGAGTGCGCCAGACCCGCGCGGTCCAGCGCCTGGGCGTCGTTGTCGCACGTGAGTACGCCGAAGCCGACCGCGACCGTGTGGTCGAGCGCGACCCGGGTCAGGCCGTCGGTGGCGGCGTTGCAGACGTACTCGAAGTGCGGTGTGCCGCCGCGGATCACGACACCGAGGGCGACGACCGCGTCGTACCCCCGTCGGGCGAGGGCGGAGGCGACGACCGGGAGCTCGAAGGTGCCGGGCACCCGGACCGTGGTGGCGGTCGTGCCGAAGTCAGCGAGGGCTCGCCCGGCGCCGGCGATCAGCCCGTCCATGACCTGGGTGTGCCAGCTCGCGGCGACGATCGCGACCCGCAGGCCGCTCGCGTCGAAGGTCTCGCTCTCGGGGGCTCCGTCTCCGGCCATGTCAGGCTCCGTCCTTCAGGTCTGGGGTCACGTCTGGGCTCACGTCGGCGTCGAGGTCCGGCAGGTCGTGGCCCATCCGGTCGCGCTTGGTCAGCAGGTAGGCGATGTTGTGGTCGTTCGGGTGCGGCGTCAGCGGCACCCGGGCGGCGACGTGGATCCCGAAGTCCTCGAGGTTCTCGACCTTGTCGGGGTTGTTGGTGAGCAGCCGCACGCTGGTGACGCCGAGGTCGCGGAGCACCTGGGTCGCGGTGCCGTAGTGCCGGGCGTCGGCGGGCAGCCCCAGGTCGAGGTTGGCGTCGACGGTGTCGCGGCCGCCGTCCTGCAGCTGGTAGGCCTGCAGCTTGGCGACCAGGCCGATCCCCCGGCCCTCGTGGCCGCGCAGGTAGACCACGACGCCGCGACCCTCCGCCACGATCCGCTCGAGGGCCTCCTCCAGCTGCGGCCCGCAGTCGCAGCGGCGGCTGCCGAAGACGTCGCCGGTCAGGCACTCGGAGTGGACCCGCGTCAGAACGGGCTGGTCGCCTCCCCCCGATCCAGGAGAGACGTCGCCGTACACGAGCGCGATGTGCTCGGAGTCGTCGACGGTGATCCGGTAGCCGTAGGCGGCGAAGTCGCCGTGCCGGGTGGGCAGTCGGGTCTCGGCGACCCGCTCGACCAGGTTCTCGTGGCGACGCCGGTAGCGGACCAGGTCGTCGATCGAAATCATCGCGAGGTCGTGCTCGTCGGCGAACTCACGCAGCTCGGGCGCGCGCTTCATGGTGCCGTCGTCGTTGACGACCTCGACCAGCACGCCGGCGGGGGTGAGGCCCGCCAGCCGCGCGAGGTCGACCGCGGCCTCGGTGTGGCCGCGGCGCACCAGCACGCCGCCCTCGCGATAGCGCAGCGGGAACACGTGGCCCGGCCGGGTGATCTCCCACGGCTCCGTGGCGGAGTCGGCCAGCACCCGAGCGGTGTGGGCCCGGTCGGCGGCCGAGATGCCGGTGCTCACGCCGTCGCGGGCATCGACGGAGATCGTGTACGCCGTGCGCATCCGGTCCTTGTTGTGCGGCGTCATCAGCGGGATCTCGAGACGGTCGAGCATGTCGGCCGGCATCGGCACGCAGATCACGCCGCTGCTGTGCCGGATCGTGAACGCCATCAGCTCCGGCGTGGCCTTGCTGGCCGCGAAGATGATGTCGCCCTCGTTCTCCCGGGTCTCGTCGTCGACGACGATGACGGCCTTGCCGGCGGCGATGTCGGCGATCGCGCGCTCGATGGTGTCGAGCCGGATCCCCTCGTGCTGGACCTCGTGCTTCATGCTGCTGCTCCTTCGTGAGCGGTCGGTGCCGCCGTCGCGACCGTGCGGCGCTGCACGCGCCACCAGGTCAGGAATCCGGCGACGCAGAAGCCGCCGTAGAACAGGTACATCGCGGCCGTCGGGTAGTAGCCCGCCTGGATCAGCGTCGTGACGCCGACGACGTCCACCGCGATCCAGACCAGCCAGAACTCCACCCAGCCGCGGGCCATGCCGTAGGTCGCGAGCAGCGACCCGATCAGGATCCACGCCTCGGTGCCGGGACCCCAGGAGCCGATGTGCTGGAGCACCTCGTAGGCCAGGGCGTATCCGACCACCGCCAGGCCGGCGAGCAGCAGCCGCTCCCCGCCGCTCGCCCAGCGCGGGGTGATCGCGCCACCGTCGGCGGCGCCGCGCGAGTGCTGCCAGCGCCACCAGCCGTAGGCGCTGACGGCGGCGAACATGACCTGCCGCCCGGCCTGGCCCCACAGCGGCTCGGTCACCGCGCCGCTGAGCTCGCCGCTGACGAACACGGTGAAGAGCAGCACGTTGCCCACCAGGCCGACCGGCCAGGCCCAGACCAGCCGCCGCATGCCGAGCAGGGCGCTCGCGAGCCCGAACCCGTTGCCGACCACCTCGCGCACCGACAGGTACCCGCCGCCGACGGCGATCGTGCCGTGCAGCAGCCAGTCGAGGCCCTGGTCAAGCATCGGAGGCGCCCGTGCCGGAGTAGGGCAGCAGCCGCTCGACGTACTTCGCGATCACGTCGACCTCGAGGTTGACCCGGTCGCCGGGCCGGCGGGTGCCGAGCGTGGTGCGGGCCAGTGTCTCGGGGATCAGGCTGATCGTGAACCGGTCGTCGCCGGCCTCGACGACCGTGAGGCTGACGCCGTCGACGGTGATCGATCCCTTGTCGACCAGGTAGCGGCTCAGCGCCGTCGGCATCGAGATCTCGACGACCTCCCAGTGCTCGCTGGGGGTGCGGCTCACGACCTCGCCGACGCCGTCGACGTGGCCCTGCACGATGTGGCCGCCGAGGCGCTTGTCGGCGGTGACCGCGCGCTCGAGGTTGACCCGGTCGCCGGGGCGTACGCCGTACAGGCTGGTCTTGTCGAGCGTCTCCTGCATCACGTCGGCGGTCCAGACCTCGCCGTCGACGGTCGTGACCGTCAGGCAGCAGCCGTTGACGGCGATCGAGTCGCCGAGGCCGACGTCCTCGAGCACGGTGGTCGCGCGGATGCCGAGTCGGATCGCGTCGCCCTGGTCCTCGACCGCGGCGACGGTGCCGAGCTCCTCGACGATTCCGGTGAACATGTCAGGTCTCCTCTCGGGGCACGGGGTTTCGAGACGGTTGCTGCGCAACCTCCTCAACCACCGTGCGGGTGGGGGCCAGGGTGACCCGCACGTTGGGCTGCTCGCCGTCGACGCCGTCGAGCACGGTGATGTCGACGACGCGGGGACGGAACGCGTCCGCGATCGTGGTGATTCCGAGGTCGGCGACGGCGCTGCGTCCGGCGCCGAGCAGCATCGGCGCGACGTAGACGACGATCTCGTCGACGAGGCCGGCGCGCAGGAACGCCGCCGCCAGCGTCGGGCCGCCCTCGAGGAAGACGTGCTGGCGGTCGCGGGCGTAGAGCTGCTCGAGGGCGACCCTCGGGTCGCGGGTGCGCAGGTGGAGGCTCGCCGCACCCTGCGAATACCGGGCGTTGAAGATCCGGCGGCCGGGGTCGAGCTCGCGCTCCCCCATGACGACCCGCAGCGGCTGGTGGTCGAGCGGCCGGTCGTGCTCGTCGCGCACGGTGAGCAGCGGGTCGTCGACCGCGACGGTGTTGCTGCCGACCAGCATCACGTCGCACAGCGCGCGAAGGCGGTGGGTGTCGAGGCGCGCGGCCCGCGAGCTCACCCAGCGGCTGGTGCCGTCGGCGGCGGCGCTGCGGCCGTCGAGCGTGGTCGCGAACTTCCAGGTGACGAAGGGCCGGCCGTGCTCGACGCCGAAGGCCCAGGCGCGGTTCAGAAGTCCCGACTCGACCGCCAGAAGTCCCGACTCGACCTCGACCCCGGCGGCGCGCAGCGCCTCGGCGCCGCCGGCCGCGACGGGGTTCGGGTCGGGCTGGGCGAAGACCACCCGACGTACGCCGGCCTCGGCGAGCGCCTCTGCGCACGGGCCGGTGCGGCCGTGGTGGTTGCACGGCTCGAGCGTCACCACCGCGGTCGCGCCCCGGGCCCGGCCACCCGCGCGGGCCAGCGCGTCGGCCTCGGCGTGCGGGGTGCCGGCGCCGCGGTGGTGACCCTCGGCGACGGTCTCGCCGTGCTCGTCGACGAGCACGCAGCCGACCCGGGGATTGGGACCCAGCGGGACGCCCGGGGTGGCCGCGAGCTCGAGAGCGCGCCGCATGGCGGCCCGCTCGGCTGCGGTGAAGCGCCCGCTCATCGTCGTCCTGCCCCTCGTGTCCGGTCGCGGACTCCGGGGCTGACGGGTGGAGGTCGAGCGCGCGGCTCGACGGGCCCCACCCAGCGTGCGCTTCCCATCCGGACTTTGACCGTCGGTCCAGGAGTTCCACCTGGTCAACCGGTCACTGGCTGTGACCGGGTCGCGGACTTCCGGCCTCTCGGCCAGTCACCGCCGGCTCGGAATTTCACCGACCCCAGAGCACGCGAGTTCGAGAACTCGTCGGGTCGAGTGTGCCACAGCACGCCCGACGCGGCCGCGTGGGTCCCGTCACAGTCGCGGGTCGACCGGCTCCGACTCCAGGGCGAGGACGCCGAACACCGCCTCGTGGACGCGCCACAGCGGCTCGCCCGCGACGAACCGGCGCAGCGCCTCGATCCCGAGGGCGTGCTCGCGCTCGGCGAGGCCCCGCTTGCGGGCGAGGTTGCGGTTGCGCAGCTCGTCGACCGCGTCGCGGTAGTCGGGGCCGTAGACGATCCGCAGGTACTCCGGCCCGCGCACCTTCAGCCCGGGCTGCACGCCCCGGCCGACCGGGTGGGCCGGCTTCACGACCATGCCCTCGCCGCCGGCGCCGGTGAGCTCGGTCCACCACCGGGTCGCGGCGTCGCGGTCGGCCGCCGACGAGAGGTCGACGTGGCGGTGCCGGGTGGGCGTGAGCAGCGGCGAGGTGAGCCTGCCGAGGCGCTCGAGGTGCCACGGGTGCGGCTCCTCGACGGCGAGCAGCCGGCCCTCGGCGGCCAGCACCTGGAACGGCGCCAGCGTCACGCCGTCGAGCCCGTCGGTCGGGCGCACGTAGGCCACGTAGGCGTCGCGGAAGGCCCGCGCGTTGGCGAGCCGGCGGTCGGTACGCCGAGCCAGGGCCCCGACGTCCAGTCCCCGGGTGCCCGCCGTCGCGAGCACGTCGGCGAGCGCGGGCAGCGCGTGCAGCGCGGCCGTGCCGACCGCGGCGTACTGCTCCTCGATCAGCCCCCGCGCCTTGGCCGACCAGGGCAGCAGCTCGCAGTCGAGCACCAGCCAGTCGCTGTCGAGCTCGTCGAAGAGCGGTGCCATCGCGTCGCGCACGCGGTCGACGAGCGCGGCCTGCACCGCGCGGTCGGCGAAGAAGGCCCGGCCGGTGCGGGTGTGGACGGCGCCCGTGGTGCCGTCGGCCACCCCGAACCGGCGCTCGGCGCCGTCGGCGTCGCGGGCGAGGACCGCGATCGCCCGCGAGCCCATGTGCTTCTCCTCGCACACGACGGCGCGCACGCCGGCCTTCGCGTAGTCGGCGAACGCCTGCGCGGGGTGCTCGAGCAGGTCGTCGACGGTCGCGGTCGGCGCCGGCGCCATCGTCGGCGGCAGGTAGACCAGCCAGCGCGGGTCGACCGCGAAGCGGCTCATCACCTCCAGCGCCGCTGCGGCGTTCTCCGCCGGCACCTTCACCCGGCCGCCGAACTCGGTGTCGTGCCACCGGTCGCCGGCGACGTCCTCGATGTCGAGCGCGGTGGCCTCGCGGTCGGCCGTCGGGGCGGCGAGCGGACGCACCGGCTCGAACCACTGCCGCTCCGCCGGCACCTGCACGAGCTCACGGGACGGGTAGCGCAGCGCGGTCAGGTGGCCACCGAACACGACGCCGGTGTCGAGGCAGATCGTGTTGTTGACCCACTCGGCCTCGGGGACCGGCGTGTGGCCGTAGACGACCGTCGCGGAGCCGCGGTACTCCTGCGCCCAGGGGTAGCGCACCGGCAGCCCGAACTCGTCGGTCTCGCCCGTGGTGTCGCCGTACAGCGCGAACGCCCGGACCCGCCCGGACGCGCGGCCGTGATAGGCCTCCTTGAGGCCCGCGTGCGCGACGACGAGACGCCCGCCGTCGAGGACGTAGTGGCTGATCAGGCCGTCCATGAAGCCCAGCGCGGCCTGCCGGAACTCCTCGCTCTCCCCCGCCAGCTGCTCCAGTGACTCGGCGAGGCCGTGGGTGCGCCGCACGTCGGCGCCGCGCAGGGCACGCACCAGCTTCGCCTCGTGGTTGCCCGACACGCAGAGGGCGGTGCCCGCGGCGACCATGCCCATCACCAGTCGGAGCACGCCCGGGGTGTCCGGGCCGCGGTCGACCAGGTCGCCGACGAACACCGCCGTCCGGCCCTCCGGGTGCCGACCGCCGACGGCGCGCCCGTGCTCGTCGTACTCGACCTCCCAGCCCAGGTCGGCAAGCAGCGTGCGCAGCTCCGACGCGCAGCCGTGCACGTCGCCGACCAGGTCGAACGGCCCGGTGAGGTCGCGGCGGTCGTTCCAGGAGCGCTCGCGGCCGATCGTCACGTCGTCGATCTCGTCGGGTCCGAGCACGTGGACCTTGCGGAATCCCTCGCGGCGCAGTCCTTTCATCGACCGGCGGAGGTCGCGCTGCTGACGGGTGACGACGTGGCCGCCGAAGGCCCGGTCCGGGCGCGCCTCGTTGCGGGCGATCGCGACCGCCTCGGGTACGTCGAGGACGATCGCATCCACGAGCACGTCGTGTGCCTTGGCTAGCCGGACGAGCTCGGCGCGGGCGTTGCGCTGGACGTTCGTGGCGTCGACGACGGTCAGCAGGCCGCGCCGGAGCCGGGCGGCGACGATGTAGTTGAGGACGTCGAACGCGTCCGGCGTCGCGTCCTGGTCGTTCTCGTCGTCGGCGACCAGACCGCGGCAGAAGTCGCTCGAGACGACCTGGGTCGGCAGGAAGTGCCGGGCCGCGAACGTCGACTTGCCGCTGCCGGACACGCCGACGAGCAGCACCAGCCCGAGGGCGGGGACGTTGATCTCACGCACGGCGGAACACCCCCAGCTGTGTCGGCGCGCCGCGGTCGGGGTCGACGTCGCCGATCCCCCGGATCTCGACGGTGTAGCCGTGCTCGGCGCACACCCGGTCGCACCAGGCGGCGAACTCGGCGCGGGTCCACTCGAACCGGTGGTCGGGGTGGCGGGGGCCGACAAGGCCCTCGTAGAGGTCGTTGTACTCGCTGTTGGGCGTGGTGAGGACCACCGCGCCGGGCCGGGCCCGCCCGAAGACCACCCGCTCGAACGCCGGCAGCCGCTCGGGATCAACGTGCTCGACGACCTCCATCAGCACGGCGGCGTCGTACCCGGCGAAGCGCGCGTCGGTGTAGGTGAGCGCCCCCTGGAAGAGCGTGATGCGCGCCGCCTGCCGCTCCCCCATCCGGTCCATCCCCAGCCGGCGACCGGCCATCCGCAGCGACCGGGACGAGACGTCGACGCCGGCGATCCGGTCGAGCGCGGGACGCTCGACGAGTCGCTGGAGCAGCCGACCGCCGCCACAGCCGAGGTCGATGATCGAGCGGGCACCGAGTTCGTCGAGCACCGCGAGGACGGCGTCGTGGCGCTGCACATTGAGCGCCACCGGCCGCACGACCGGCTGGGGCTCGAAGGCCGCCTCCGGGTCGTCGCCGATCTCGGCCAGCCGGCCCAGGGCGTCGGCCGCGAGGCGGCGGCTGTGGCCGAGGTAGCGGCGGGTGATCAGCTCGCGCTCGGGGTGGTCGACGAGCCAGGAGCCGCCGGAGCGGAGCAGCTTGTCCACCTCGTCGGCGGCCTGCCAGTAGTGCTTGGACTCGTCGAGCACCGGCAGCAGCACGTGCAGCTGGTTGAGCGCGTCGGCGAGTCGCACCGTGCCGGCCAGCTGCAGCCGCACGTAGCGGGAGTCGCCCCAGTCGAGGTCGTCGTCGAGCGGGATCGGCTCGGCCTCGACGCTCCACCCGAGCGGCTCGAAGAGCCGGTGGGCGACCTCGGCACCGCCCCGGCAGGGCAGGACCGGGATCCGCAGCTCCAGCGGGATCGGGGTGTCGGCGAGCTCCTGGCGGCTCTTGCAGATGCCGGCGCGGGCGGTGCTGAACACGTCGGCGAGCGCGACGCCGAGCAGCGAGGAGGCGGCGTACGACCGGTCGTTGACGTACTGCGCCAGGCTGAAGTCGGGCGACCTGGTGCGGGAGCGGGCCAGGCGCACCGGATCGACGTCGAGGACCAGCGCGGCCGTGCAGCGCTCGGCGGTGGCCTCGGGGTAGAGGACGGTGGCGGTGCCGAAGGACTGACGGAACTCCTGCACGCGGTCCGGGTGCTTGTGCAGGAGGTAGCCCAGGTCCGTCGCCGGGACGTGGGTGGTGGAGATCGTCAGGAGCACCGGGTCAGTGTGCCCAACGGCAGCGGGCGCGTCGCCTCGATTTCGGCGTCGCCGCCTCAGCCCGCGGCCGACGCCGCCTTCGCGCGCAGCTCGCCGATCATCCGGTCGGGGTCGTCGGAGGAGTAGACCGCCGAGCCCGCGACGAACACGTCGGCGCCCGCCTCGGCGCAGCGCTCGATGGTCTCGAGGCTGACCCCGCCGTCGACCTGGAGCCAGGTCTCGACCCCGTGCTTGGCCATCAGCTCGCGGGCGCGGCGGATCTTGGGCAGGCACAGGTCGAGGAACTTCTGGCCGCCGAAGCCCGGCTCGACGGTCATGATCAGCAGCATGTCGAGCTCGGGCAGCAGGTCCTCGTAGGGGTCGACCGGCGTGGCCGGCTTGAGCGCCATGGACGCGCGCGCACCCGCGGCGCGGATCTCGCGGGCCAGCCGCACCGGCGCCTTGGCGGCCTCGACGTGGAAGGTGACCGAACCGCAGCCGGCGTCGACGTACGCCAGCGCCTCGCGGTCGGCGTCCTCGATCATCAGGTGCGCGTCGAGCGGGAGGTCGGTGGAGCGGGCCAGCGCCTCGACCATGGTGGGGCCGAAGGTCAGGTTCGGCACGAAGTGGTTGTCCATCACGTCGACATGCACCCAGTCGGCGCTGCCGATCCGGGCGACCTCCTCCCCGAGCCGGGCGAAGTCGGCGTTGAGGATGCTCGGCGTGATCTGGATGTGGGTCACGCGCCGGAGTCTAGTGAGCGGCTAGCGTCGGTCCGTGGCCACCTACGAGGAGCTCCACGACCACGTCCGCGACCTCGTGCTGGGCGTCGCGCCCGACGCCGAGGAGGGTACGTCGTACGGCATGCCCGCCTGGCGCCTGCGCGGCAAGCCGCTGCTCGGCCTCCATCGGGCCACGGCGCACGTCGGGGTCTATCCGTTCAGCCCCGAGGTGGTCGACGCGGTCCGCGATCGGCTGGCCGGCTTCACGCTCACCAAGGGCGGGGTGCAGTGCACGCCGGACCAGCCGGTGCCGGACGACGTGCTCACCGAGATGGTGCGGCTGCGGATGGCCGAGATCAGCGGCTGATCACGCGGCGGTGGTTTCGAGACGGTTGCTAGCGCAACCTCCTCAACCACCGGCACGGTGGTTGAGGTGCGAAGGCGCCCTGGCGCCTGAGCCTCGACCCCCCGTGAGCGGCCGGACCGTGGTTTCGAGACGATCGCCAGCGCAACCTCCTCAACCACCGGCACGGTGGTTGAGGTGCGAAGGCGCCCTGGCGCCTGAGCCTCAAACCCCCCGTGAGCGGCCGGACCGTGGTTTCGAGACGATTGCCAGCGCAACCTCCTCAACCACCGGCACGGTGGTTGAGGTGCGAGGGCCGCCGGGCCCGAGCCTCGACCCCCCGTGAGCGGCCGGACCGTGGTTTCGAGACGATCGCCAGCGCAACCACCTCAACCACCGGCACGGTGGTTGAGGTGCGAAGGCCGCCGGGCCCGAGCCTCGACCCCCCGTGAGCGGCCGGACCGTGGTTTCGAGACGATCGCCAGCGCAACCACCTCAACCACCGGCACGGTGGTTGAGGTGCGAAGGCGCCCTGGCGCCTGAGCTCGAAACCCCCGCTCCACTCACTCCTCCGGCTCGGCCGGCGGCTCCGCGCCCTGCGCCTCGTCGCGGTCGGCCCACTCCAGCAGCGGCGCGATGTCGAAGACGTGGTCGTCGATGTCCTCGTGCAGGTCGCCCAGCTCGGCGAAGCGGTCGGGCACGGTGAAGATGGTGAAGTCGCGGGGGTCGGCGTCGTCGACCTCGTCCCAGCGGATCGGCGTGGAGACCCGGGCGTCGGGCAGGCCGCGCACCGAGTACGCCGCGGCGATCGTGTGGTCGCGCGCGTTCTGGTTGTAGTCCACGAAGAGGTGGTGCGGGTCGCGGTCCTTCTTCCACCACAGCGTGGTGACGTCGTCGGGGGCCCGGCGCTCCACCTCGCGGGCGAAGGCGAGCGCGGCCCGGCGTACCTCCTTGAAGCCGTGGTCGGGCCGGATCCGCACGTAGACGTGCATGCCCTTGCTGCCGCTGGTCTTGGGGTAGCCGACCGCGCCGAGCTCGTCGAGGATCTCGTGCGCGACGTGGGCGACCCGCCGGACCTGGTCGTAGTCGCTGAGCGGACCGGGGTCGAGGTCGATGCGCCACTCGTCGGGCTTCTCGGTGTCCTCGCGGCGGCTGTTCCAGGGGTGGAACTCGACGGTCGACATCTGCACCGCCCAGATCACCGACCCGAGCTCGGTGACGCAGAGCTCGTCGGCGGTGCGCGACCAGCGCGGGAAGAACAGCCGGACGGTCTCGACCCACGGCGGCGCGCCGGCCGGGAGCCGCTTCTGGTGCACCTTGTCGCCGGCCAGCCCCTTGGGGAACCGGTGCAGCATGCAGGGCCGCTCCCACAGGGCGTTGACGATCCCCGGGCCCACCGCGAGGTAGTACTCGACCAGGTCCAGCTTGGTGGCGCCGCTCTCCTGGAAGTAGACGCGATCGGGATTGGTCACCCGCACCACCCGGTTGTCGACCTCGATCTCGACCGCGGGCGGCTTGGAGGGCATGTCGCCACCCTAGGCCGTGGCACCGCCTACGGTTCGGACATGGACTTCGACCAGCCCCCGGTCGTCCGGGTCGACGTGGAGTCGTCCCTGTCGCGCGACACGTGGCCGATGACGATCCCCGCGGTCGCGCAGCTCGCCCGGGAGGGCCTGGAGCTGTCGCCGTTCGTGACCTTCCTGGTCGGCGAGAACGGGTCGGGCAAGTCGACGATCGTCGAGGCCGTGGCCGCGGCGTACGGCCTGTCGCCCGAGGGAGGCTCCGCCCAGGGACACCATTCGACCCGGGTGAGCGAGTCCCCGCTGGGCGACGCGCTTCGCCTGCAGCGGGGCCTGGGCGCACCGCGGTGGGGGTTCTTCCTCCGCGCGGAGACGATGCACGGCTGGTACACCTTCTACGAGGACGCTGGCCAGAGCCTGCCGCCGGGCGCCCCGCGCGGGCCGAGATACCACGAGATGAGTCACGGCGAGTCGTTCTTGGAGGTGCTGCGCACCCGCTTCGACTCCCCGGGCTTCTACTGCCTCGACGAGCCCGAGGCCGCCCTGTCGTTCTCCTCGACGCTGGCGTTGATCGGCGCGCTGGGCAGGGTCGTCGAGTCCGGTGGGCAGGTGCTGTGCGCCACGCACTCCCCGGTGTTGGCGGCGATGCCGGGGGCGACGATCCTCGAGGTGGGCGACTGGGGCGTGCGGCGTACGACGTGGCAGGAGCTCGAGCTGGTCGAGCACTGGCGCGCCTACCTGGAGGCGCCGCGGCGCTACCTCCGGCACGTCCTGGACTGACCCGAGGACCGGTGTCACGCAATCGGGTGGTCGAGGAGTCTGATCGGGTGTGACGAGGAACGATGCCGAGGAGTTCGCCGAGTTCGTGCGGGCGACCGGGCCGCGGCTGCACCGCGCGGCCCTGCTGCTCACCGGTGACCACCACCTGACCGAGGACCTGACCCAGTCGACGTACGCCCGGGTCTACGCCTCCTGGCGGCGGGTCTCGCGGGCCGACGACCCGTTCGCCTACGCGCGCCGGACGCTGCTCAACACGTACTTCTCACACCGCCGGCTGCGCCGCAACAGCGAGCTGCCGGCCGACCCCCACCTCGGGTCGGAGCCGGCCACCCGGCGCTCCGTGCCCGCGGTCGACCCCACGACCCGCCTCGACCTCCTCGACGCGCTCGCCGCCCTGTCGCCGCACGACCGGGCGGTGCTGGTGCTGCGCTACTGGGAGGACCGCAGCGTGGCCGACACGGCCCACGACCTCGGCATCTCCGAGACGGCCGTCCGCACCCGTTCCCGGCGCGCGCTGCAGCGGCTGCGACCGCTGCTCGACGCCGACCTGACCGAGAGGACCTCCTCATGACCGATCACGCTCCCTTCGACCTCTCCGGCGGCCTCGGCACCGCCCTGCGGGACCGTGTCGCCGACGAGCATCCCGACCTCGACCGGCTGCTCAGCGTCTCCACCCGCGCCGGCACGAGGCTACGACGTCGTCGTACCGCCGCCGCGTCCGTCGGCGTAGCGGCCGTCAGCGTCGCGATGGCCGGCATCGTCGGCTCTGCGCTCGGCGGCGGTGGGACGGCGGGCTCGGCGCCCGGGTTCGCCACCCAGCCGGACGCCTCGGCACCGGCGGGCGAGACCGTGACCCTCGACAAGCTGGGGCGCCTCGACCCGCCCTCGCGGAGCGTCGAGCTGGAGCTGCTGGCCCAGGCCCTCCCCGTGCACGTGGACCCGTCGTCGAGCGGCTGGGGACTCGGCACGCCCGCCGACGACAAGTTCTCGGCGCACAAGGAGGGCTACGTCCTCAGCGTGAACGTCCGGCCGCGGTCGGACCTCGCCTCCTGGTCGGGGGGCGACCCGGACCGGCCCGCGAGCCAGGTCGTGCACACCGGCGAGAACTACTTCGTGACCGTGCAGGCCGGCCCGGAGGTGCCGCCGCGGATCGTCGACGAGCTGACCGCCGCGCTGCGCTACGACCCGGTCTGGAGGCGGTAGCCGATCACCGACGGCGCAGCAGCGCCAGGAACATCGCGTCGGTCGCGTGCCGGTGCGGCCACAGTTGCACGGTGCCCGGCAACGGGCCGGCGGCGTCGGCGACCGGGGGCAGCAGATCGCCGGCGTCCTCGAGGGCGACGTCGTCGCGCGCGGCCAGCACCGCCTGGACGACGTCGCGGGTCTCGGCGAGCACCGGCGAGCAGGTCGCGTAGAGCACGACCCCGCCGGGGCGCGCCAGCTCGACGGCGGCGGTCAGCAGCCGCCGCTGGAGCTCGACCAGCCCGGGGAGGTCGGCGGGTCGGCGGCGCCAGCGCGCCTCCGGCCGGCGCCGCAGCGCCCCGAGCCCGGTGCAGGGGGCGTCCACGAGCACCCGGTCGAACGTCGCCGGCCGGTACGGCGCGGCGGTGCCGTCGGCCGCGACCACACCCGTCACGCCGGCGGCGCCGGCGAGCGCGTTGCGGACCAGCCCGGCGCGGTGCGGCTGCCGCTCCGAGGCGACCACCGAGGCCCCCCGCTCCGCGGCCAGTGCGGCGAGCAGCGCCGCCTTGCCGCCCGGGCCGGCACACAGGTCGAGCCAGCGCGCGTCCGGTCCCGCGACCGGCGCGGCCGCCGCGGCGATCGCCACCAGCTGGGAGCCCTCGTCCTGCACGCCGGCGCGCCCGTCGGCGACCGCCGGCACCTGGCCGGGGTCGCCGCCGGCCAGCACCACGCCGTACGGCGAGAGCGCGGTCGGCTCCCCCGGCAGCTCGCCGCGGTCGGCTCGTCCGGGCCGGGCCACGAGCGTGACCCGGGGCGGCTCGTTGTCGGCGGCCAGCAGCGCCGCGAGCTCCTCGTCGCCGCCGAGGGCGGCCCGCAGCTCGTCGACCACCCAGCCGGGGTGGCTCCACGCGGTCGCGGGATCGGGCGCGACCCGGGCGACCCAGGCCGTGCGGTCGTGCTGCGACACCTGGCGCAGCACGGCGTTCGCGAAGCCCGCCGCCCCGGCGCCGACGCGGTCGCGCACCAGGTCGACCGTGGTGCTGATCGCGGCGTGCGAGGGCACCCTCATCGCGAGCAGCTGATGGGTGCCGAGACGCAGCGCGTCGAGCACCTTCGACTCGACCTTGGCCAGCGACCGGTCGACGCAGGCGGCGAGCACCGCGTCGTACAAGCCGCGCCACCGGATCGTGCCCGAGGCGAGCTCGGTGGCGAACGCCGCGTCCCGGCCGGTCAGACCGTGTCGCCTGAGCAGCGAGGGCAGCACCAGGTTGGTGTAGGCGTCGTCGACGCGTACGGCCTTGAGCACCTCGAACGCGACCAGCCGTGCGGGGTCGACCCGCGCCCGACGACTCATGTTCCGAGGCTCGCGCCGCTCTCCAGGCGGAGCCCCCGGGCCCAGTCGGCGGCCGGCATCTGCCGCTTGCCGAAGGCCTTGACGTCACCGAGCCGGACGGCGTGGGTGCCGGTGCCGACGAGCACCTCGCTCTTGCGGACCTCGAGCGCCCCGGGCTGAAGTCGCTCCTCGGTGAGCGTCACGGGGCCGAGCTTGAGTCGCTCGCCGCCGAAGGTCGTCCAGGCGCCGGGGGCGGGGGTGCAGGCACGGATCTGCCGGTCCACGGCGACGCTCGGCCGGTCCCAGTCGACCTCGGCGTCCTCGACGGTGATCTTGGGCGCGAGCGAGACGCCCTCAACCTGCTGCGGCCGGGCCTCGATCGAGCCGTCGTCGAGACCGTCGAGGGTCGCCACCAGCAGGCCGGCGCCGCCCTCGGCGAGCCGCCCGAGCAGGTCGCCGGCGGTGTCTCCGGGCCGGATCCGCTCGGTCATCACGCCGAAGGTGGGTCCGGCGTCGAGCTCCTTGACGATCCGGAACGCCGTCGCGCCCGTCACCTCGTCGCCCGCCCAGATCGCGTGCTGCACGGGGGCGGCGCCGCGCCAGGCCGGGAGCACCGAGAAGTGCAGGTTGACCCACCCGTGCGGCGGGATGTCGAGCGCCGACTGCGGCAGCAGCGCGCCGTAGGCGACGACCGGGCAGCAGTCGGGCTCCAAGGCGCGCAGCGCGTCCTGGAAGTCGGGGTCGCGCGGGTGCTCCGGCTTCAGCACGGGTACGCCGAGCTCCTCGGCCCGCTGGGCGACCGGGCTAGGCGTGAGCCGGCGACCGCGCCCGGAGGGCGCGTCGGGCCGGGTGACGACGCCGACCAGGTCATGGGCGGAGTCCGCGATGGCGTCGAGTGCGGGCAGGGCGACCTCGGGGGTGCCGGCGAAGACGACACGCATGCGGCTCAGAACCCCAGTCCGTTGGTGGCGTGCGGCGAGACCTTCACGGTCGGCTGGTCGAGCCCGAACCACTCCGCCTCGCGGATCGCCCGCATCGCCGCCTTGCGCGCGTCGGTGTCGAGCCGGTCGACGAACAGCACGCCGTCGAGGTGGTCGGTCTCGTGCTGGATCGCCCGGGCGAGCAGCTCGGAGCCCTCGATCACGACCGGCTCCCCGTGCATGTCGAAGCCGTGCGCGACCACGGACAGCGCCCGGGTGCAGTCGAAGCTGAGATCGGGGATCGACAGGCAGCCCTCGGGTCCGTGCTGCGTCTCCGCCGACAGGGTCAGCCGGGGGTTGACCAGGTGGCCGAGCTCGCCGTCGACGTACCAGGTGAAGACGCGCAGCCCGACGCCGATCTGCGGCGCGGCGAGGCCGGCCCCGGGCGCACCCATCATGGTGTCGGTGAGGTCCTCGACGAGGCGGCGCAGCTCCTTGTCGAAGTCGACGACCTCGATCGCGGGCTTGCGCAGGACCGGGTCGCCGAACAGGCGGATCGGCTGGATGGCCACGGATCTCCTCGGTGGTGCGGGCGGAAGCGCCAAGTCTAGTGAGGCACTCACAGCGTGGGCGGATCCACCTGCACGCGCACGGCGTCGAGCTTGCGCGCCGAGCGCACCCGCTGGAGCTCGCCGAGCGCGCGGGACAGCGCGAGGCCCTCGGCACGGGGCACGCGGACGACGACCCGGCTCTCCCCCTCGGCCAGGTCCACCGGGCCGAGCACCTCGGCCGCGGGCGGGGCGGCCAGCAGCGTGAGCGCGTCGTCGACCGCGCCGGGCTCGCCGGTGATCGTGGCCAGCCGGCTGGCCGGCGGCAGATGCGCGGTGAGCCGCTCCTCGGTCTCGCGGTCGGCGTGGCCGGCGGGGTCCCAGCGCACCAGCGCCTGCAGCGTCGGGTGTGCGGGATCCCCCACCGCGACGACCCGCCCGCCGGGCCGGACCAGCGCGGCGGCGTTCGCCCACCGGCGCAGCGCCTCCTCGCCCGCGCGCAGGTCGATGCGCGAGAGCAGCAGCCAGGTGTCGAGCAGCACGACGGCGGCGTACCCGCCCTCGGCGACCGGCTCCGCGCCGGGGGTCGCGACCACCACCTGCTCGACCGCCGAGACCGTGGCCAGCACCGTGTCCCCCGAGCTGGTGCGGACGCGGGTGTTGGGCAGCGCGCGGCCCAGCTCCTCGGCCGTGCGCGCGTCACCGAGGATCGGCGCCCGCAGGCCGCGGTAACCGCACTCGGCGCAGGCCCACGCCTCGTCGGCCGTGCCGCACCAGCGGCAGGCCGGCGGTGTCGCCGGACCCGTGAGCGCCAACGGACCCTGACAGGCCTGGCAGCGCGCGGGCGTGCGGCAGCGCTCGCAGGCCAGGACGTTGACATAGCCGAGTCGTGGGGTCTGCACGAGCACCGGCCCCGACTCCAGGGCGTCGCGGACCGCGAGGTGCACCTCGCGCGGGATGCGGCCACCATGGGACCGGGCGGTCTCGTTGCCGGCGACCTGGACGGTCAGCCGGCGGCGTACCTCCGCCCGGTCGGCCGCGATCTCCTGCGCCCACCCGGTGCGGAGCAGGTAGGCCGACTCCACCGTGCGCACGAATCCGCCGATCAGCGCCGCCGCCCCCGCCCGCTCCGCGCGCAGCAGCAGCGTCTCGCGGGTGTGGGGGTACGGCGCGCGGGGCTCGGCGTGCAGGTCGTCGCCGTCGTCCCAGATGGCGACGAGGCCGGGGTCGGGCACCGGGGCGAACGCCGCCGCGCGGGTGCCGACCACCACCCGGCGCGCACCGCGGCTGATCGCGAGGAAGTCGCGGTAGCGCTGCGCGGGCCCGGAGTCGGCGGTCAGCGTGACGTGCTGCCCCTCGCCGAGGACCGCGGTGAGCGCCCGGTCGAGGCGCGCGACGTCCTTGCCGTCGGGCACGCAGATGACGACGCCCCGGCCGCCGGCGTACGTCGCGGCGGCGGCGTGCGCGAGGAGCAGCGGCCAGTCGGTCGCCGGCGCGGCCGTCCAGACCGCCCGAGGACTGCCGCCCGTGCTCAGGTGGCGCAGGAACGCTGGGCCCGGCTCGTGGCCCTCCCAGGCGCGCGCGCCGGCGGCCGCGTCGTGGTGCCAGGGTCCGGCGGGCGGGGACGGCTCCTTCTCGGTGGTCGCGTGTCGGTTGGGGATCGCGAGCCGCAGCACGTCGGAGCGGGTGCCGGCGTACCGCTCGGCCAGCTCGCCGGCCAGCGCCGCGATCTGCGGGTGCAGCACCGGCTCGGGGCTGACCACCCGGCGCAGCGGCGACAGCCGACCGGCATGGTCGCTCTCGCGACCGCGCGCGATCACGAAGCCGTCGGCGTCCTGCCCGGCGAACCGCACCTTCACCCGGGCGCCCGGCACCGCGTCGTCGGCCAGCGCCGCCGGCACGGCGTAGTCGAAGGTGCGGTCGAGATGGGCGAGCGGCACGTCGACCAGCACCCGGGCCACCGGGTCGACCGCGGCGGGCTCCGCCTCCGCGGCCCGGCGCTCCCGGGTGGCCCGGGCCTTGGACCGCGAGGCCTGGACCGAGGCCCGGACCAGGCCGGGGAGCAACTCGGGGTGCTCCTCGGGCGCGGGCGTCATGGCCGCAGTTCTACCAGGGCCGGCCGACGTGGTCGCCCGGTCCCGGAGGCGGCGGCTCCCGCTACCGCTTCGACTTCTTGTTCGACTTCTTGCTCGGCTTCTTGGCCTTGACCTTGCCGGTCGCCTTGGAGATCGCCGAGCCCGTGGTGTACCCGGACTTGGTGGCGGTCACCCGCACCGAGATCCGCTTGCCCTTGTCCTTCGTGGTGAGCCGGTACTTGGCCTTGGTCGCCTTGCCGATCGCCTTGCCCGAGCGCAGCCACTGGTACGACAGGCTGACGGCCGCGGGCGTCCAGGATCCGCCCTTCACCTTCAGCGTCTGCGCGACCCGGGCCTTGCCCGAGACGATCGGCAGCTTCGTGTTGCTGATCGCAGGTGTCGCGGGCGGCGGCATCGGCGTGGTCGGGGTCGTAGGCAGCGGTATCGGGTCGCAGGTGTAGAGCGTGATGTCGTCGAGGACCCAGCCCACGATCCCGACGCCAGAGTCGGTGTTCAGCGTGAACTGGGGGCGCACGGTCGTGCCCTGCAACGAGGAGATGTCCACCCGGCTCGCGACGTACCCCCGGCTGTCGCCGCCGAAGCCGGTCCTCCCCGCCGCCGGGTTGTTGTAGCCGTTGGCGATCGTGTCGGTCGGTCCGTTGACCCACGGGAAGGACGCCACGTCGACGGCCGGCGCCGGATCGCCGGCGTCGTCCACCTCGACGGTGCCGGCGTCGTAGAAGGAGCCGGACTCCCACTCGAGCACCCGCCACTGCTGGAACCAGAGGAAGGACGACTGCCCGGGCGGGAGCGCGATGGCATCGGTCGTCCGCAGCGGCCACTGGCCGACGGTGGTCTGGTTGCCGATCTCCCAGTCGCCCCCGGCGCTATGGCTGATCGTGGTGTCGCGATCCCAGCCGGTGCCCGTCATCTTCGCGGCCGGAGAACCGCTCTCGCTGTCGAACAGCACGCGCACCGCAGTGCCCGACGGGCACGCGATCGTCGCGTCGGCCGGCTGGGGGTTGTTCGTCGGGGTCTGGCTGAGCTGGGTCGCCGCCGTGGCCTTGTGCACCTCCGCGCAGTCGGCAGCGGTGAACGCGGAGCCCGGGCTCGCGAGCAGCGCCTGGCAGCTCTGGCCCAGGACCGTGCCGAGATCGGCGTAGTCGCTGCCCGAGGTCAGCGTCTGGTCGACGAGCAGCCACAGCTTCGCCGACTTGGTCAGCATGGGGTCACCGGTGTCGATGCCGGTGATGTTCTGGCCGTTGTGGGACCCGCCCTGAGAGATCAGGTAGGAGGTCTTGTTGCCGACGCCGGAGTTCTGGTGGACCCCGTCGTTGTCGGGGTAGGTGTCGCCCTCGGGCGTCTTGTAGAGGGGGCTCGAGGTGGAGTCGGGGTCACCGAAGAGCGTCGGGTCGGCCAAGTTGCGCAACCCATCTGGCGCGAATGCCGGAACGTCCTCGCCGAGCGCCCAGTCGGCGTCGGACTCGACGCCGTGCCGGTGGTCGATGATCTCACCCATGATGTCGGAGATCGACTCGTTGATCGCACCCGACTGCCCCCAGTAGAAGAGCCCGGAGTTCCGCTCGGTGAACCCGTGCGTGATCTCGTGGCCGACGACGTCGTCGGCGCCCGCGTAGCCCTGGCCGTAGTACATCTGCGACCCGTTCCAGAACGCATTGTTGTACGGGCAGGTGGTACTGGCCCGGGTGTAGCACCAGTTCACGCTGGAGGCGAGCTTCTTCTCGCCGCCGATGGTGATCCCCAGCAGTTCGGTCAGGTCGAAGCCACCGACCTGCTGGTAGAAGTCCGCGACCACCCCACTGAGATCGAAGGCCGAGTTGACGTCGGCGACCCCGCTCGCGGGCCCGCCCTCGGTGCGCGCGGCCCCCGCCGGGGTGCACGCGATGTCGTCTGGCTGGCGAAGGTTGTCGTTGTCGCAGACCACCCGGTCGAGGACGTGATGGATCAGGTCGACGTTCATCAGCACGCCCGCGGTGCGGTCGTCGACGAGGATCATCCGTCGCTCGTCAACGCTCCGGGTGACCTCGAAGCTCCAGACCGTCCTGGCGGGAGCCGCCTCGTCGCCACCGATCAGGCCCGCGTCGAGAAGCCACCGTCCCTCCGATCGGACGTCGACGCCCGCGCCGGGTCCGGCGACCTTGACGAACGCAGCACGAGCCTGGGCAGCGGCGGCGTCGACGCCGACCTTCGCGTCGTTGACGGAGGTCTCGTCGCTGGTCTCCGCGAGCACCGACGACAGCTCGCCGTCCGCACGCAGGCTGACCACGACCTGGCCGCCCAGCACCGGGACGCCGTCGACCTCCTGCTGATAGCGCGCCACGTCGCCCGCCGGCGTGGGGCGCGCGGAGACCCGTTCGAGCGTGGTGCCCGGTCGGGCGGCGCCGATCGCGGCGCCGTACCGGCGGATCGCCGCGTCGGCGGCCGCGCCCGGCGAGGTCGTGGGCGTCACCGCGGGGTTGTCGACCTCGGCCTTGGCGGGCACCCCGATGAAGTCGACCGTCCCGTCCTTCCCGAGACCACGGACGGTCAGAGGACGGTCGGCGTCGGCGTCCAGGCGCGCGAGCGCCTGGTCGACCGGGTCGGCCGCCTGGGCGGCCGGTGCGCCGACCGCGGCCAGGGCCCCGGCCGCGACGGCAAGGGCGAGAACGGGGCGGACGATGGCATGCCGAAGTGACACCTTGCCTCCTGGTCGGAGCTGGTCGAGTCGCCCTCAACCAGGGCGGGAACGCGACAGCGTACCGGCCCGAGCCGGGTGCCTAGGGGGGAATGCCGCTATTGGGAGTCGTGCACCCGATCAGCGGCCGACGGCGCGCTTGAGGGCGTCGGCGCGGTCGGTCCGCTCCCAGGTGAACTCGGGGAGCTCGCGCCCGAAGTGGCCGTACGCCGCGGTCTTGGCGTAGATGGGCCGCAGCAGGTCGAGGTCGCGGATGATCGCCGCGGGCCGGAGGTCGAACACCTCGAGCACGGCCTGCTGGATCTCCTCGTCGGAGACCGTGCCGGTGCCGAAGGTCTCGACGAAGACGCCGACCGGCTGGGCCTTGCCGATCGCGTAGGCGACCTGCACCTCGCAGCGCCGGGCGAGGCCGGCGGCGACGACGTTCTTGGCGACCCAGCGCATGGCGTACGCCGCGGAGCGGTCGACCTTCGACGGGTCCTTGCCCGAGAAGGCGCCGCCGCCGTGACGGGCCATGCCGCCGTAGGTGTCGACGATGATCTTGCGGCCGGTCAGTCCGGCGTCGCCCATCGGGCCGCCGACGACGAAGCGGCCGGTCGGGTTGACCAGCAGGCGGTACCCCTCGGAGGGCAGGTCGAAGGAGGCGAGCACGGTGTCGATCACGTGCTTCTTCACGTCGGCCTCGAGCGTGTCGAGCTGGGTGTCCTCGTCGTGCTGCGAGGAGAGCACCACGGTGTCGACGCGGACCGGACGGTTGTCCTCGTCGTACTCGATGGTGACCTGGGTCTTGCCGTCGGGACGCAGGTAGGGCAGCGTGCCGTCCTTGCGGACCGCGGTGAGCCGCTCGGCGAGGCGCTGGGCCATCACGATCGGCAGCGGCATCAGGACGTCGGTGTCGTCGCAGGCGTAGCCGAACATCAGGCCCTGGTCGCCGGCGCCCTGCTTGTCCATCGCGTCGGTGGAGCCGGTGCGGCTCTCGTGGCCGGTGTCGACGCCCTGGGCGATGTCGCCGGACTGGCCGCCGATCGCGACCATGACGCCGCACGAGGCGCCGTCGAAGCCTTTGTGGGAGGAGTCGTAGCCGATCGCGAGGATCTTGTCCCGCACCTTCTGCTTGATGTCGACGTACCCGGTCGTGGTGACCTCGCCCGCGACCACGACGAGCCCGGTCGTCAGCAGGGTCTCGACGGCCACCCGGCTGTGCGGGTCCTGCTCGAGCATCGCGTCGAGGACCGAGTCGCTGATCTGGTCGGCGATCTTGTCGGGGTGGCCCTCGGTCACCGACTCAGAGGTGAAGAGACGTCCGGTCACTACTGCTCCTAGCTGTGTGTTGCGCTTCCGGCACACCTTAACCGGCGTACCACATGTCGGACGGGGAGTCTCAGCGGCTCAGGAGAGCCGAGCGGCGACCTGATCCCAGATCACGTGGGCGAGCGCGGACTTGGAGCCGCGCGGCACCTCGACCGCGGAGCCGTCGGCGCCCAGCACGACCGCCTCGTTGTCGGGGTGGCCCTCGGTCACCGACTCAGAGGTGAAGAGACGTCCGGTCACTACTGCTCCTAGCTGTGTGTTGCGCTTCCGGCACACCTTAACCGGCGTACCACATGTCGGACGGGGAGTCTCAGCGGCTCAGGAGAGCCGAGCGGCGACCTGATCCCAGATCACGTGGGCGAGCGCGGACTTGGAGCCGCGCGGCACCTCGACCGCGGAGCCGTCGGCGCCCAGCACGACCGCCTCGTTGTCGGGGCTGCCGAACACCGCTCCCCCGGTGACGTCGTTGACCACGAGCAGGTCGCAGCCCTTGCGGGCGAGCTTGGCCCGCGCGAGGTCGAGCACCGATCCGGTGTCGTCGCCGGTCTCGGCCGCGAAGCCCACGATCACCTGGCCGGTGCGGGCCCGCTCGGTACTGATCTCGTGGAGGATGTCGGGGTTCTGGGTCAGCTCGATCGGGGGCGCGGACCCGTCGGCGGCCCGCTTGATCTTCGCGTCGCTGACCGAGACCGGCCGGAAGTCCGCCGGCGCCGCCGCCATCACCACCGAGTCGGCCGACGCGGCCGCCGCCACGACCTCCTCGCGCAGCTGGGCGGTCGTCTCGACGCGGACCACCTTGACCCCGGCGGGGTCGGGCAGCGTCACGTTGGCGGCGATCAGGGTCACCTCGGCGCCGCGCGCGGCCGCGGCCCTGGCGAGCGCGTGGCCCTGCAGTCCGGAGGACCGGTTGCCGAGGAAGCGCACCGGGTCGAGGTACTCACGGGTGCCGCCGGCGGAGACGACGACGCGGCGGCCGGCCAGGTCGGGGGTCGTCGTACCGCGGGTCAGCACCTCGCGACAGACCTCGAAGATCTCGTCGGGCTCGGGCAGCCGGCCCTTGCCGGTGTCCTTGCCGGTGAGCCGGCCCTCGGCCGGCTCGATCACCAGGACGCCGCGCTCGCGCAGCGTGGCGACGTTGGCGCGGGTGGCGGGGTGCTCCCACATCTCGGTGTGCATCGCCGGGGCGAAGACGACCGGACAGCGCGCGGTGAGCAGCGTGCTCGTCAGCAGGTCGTCGGCCTGCCCGTGCGTGGCCTTGGCCAGCAGGTCGGCGGTGGCCGGAGCGATCACGACGAGATCGGCCTCCTGGCCGATCCGCACGTGCGGGACCTCGTGGACACCGGTCCACACGTCGGTGGCGACCGGCTTGCCGGACAGCGCCGCCCAGGTCGGGGCGCCCACGAACTCCAGGGCCGCGGCGGTCGGCACCACGGTCACGTCGTGGCCCGACTCGGTGAACCGGCGCAGCAGCTCGGCGGCCTTGTACGCCGCGATGCCGCCGGACACCCCGAGAACGACACGAGGCCGCCCCCCGGAGGAGACGGCCGTGTCGTGGGCGTGGGCCTCGGTCATCGGACCGGGCGGATCACTCGCTCGCCTGGTCCGCATCAGCGGCGGCGGCCTTGGCGGCCTCCTCCGCGGCGAGCTCGGCGGGGTCGATGTCCTCGCAGATCAGCAGGTCGTCGTTGATCTCGCGCAGCGCGATCGAGAGCGGCTTCTCCTGCACGTGGGTGTCCACGAGCGGGCCGACGTACTCGAGCAGGCCCTCGCCGAGCTGCGAGTAGTAGGCGTTGATCTGCCGGGCGCGCTTGGCGCTGAAGAGGACCAGCTTGTACTTGCTGTCGGTCTTGGAGAGCAGGTCGTCGATCGAGGGGTTGGTGACACCCTCGGCGGCGATGGTGGGGGCAGACACGCTAAAGCCTCACAGATCTGTTGGGGATTGCGTCATCAAGGCTACCAACTCCTCCGCGGCAGCGTGAACTTCGTGGTTGACGATGCTCACGTCGAACTCGGCTTCGGCGGCCAGCTCCTCCCGGGCGGTCTCGAGCCGACGCTCGCGCTCCTCCTCGGTCTCCGTGCCGCGCCCGACGAGCCGGCGTACGAGCTCCTCCCACGACGGCGGCTTGAGGAAGACGAACAGCGCGTCCGGCATCGTCTCCCGGACCTGTCGGGCCCCCTGGAGATCGATCTCGAGCATGGCGGGCCGCCCGGCGGCGAGCGCCTCCTCGACCGGCTGCCGGGGGGTGCCGTAGCGCGCGGCCTTGTGGACCACGGCCCACTCCAGCAGCTCGCCGCGCTCGATCATCTCGTCGAACCGGACATCGTCGACGAACCAGTAGTGCACGCCGTCCTGCTCCCCCGGCCGCGGCGCGCGCGTCGTCGCCGAGACCGAGAGCCAGACCTCCGGGTGGCGGCGGCGTACGTCGGCGGCGACGGTGCCCTTGCCGACGGCGGTGGGTCCGGCGAGCACCACGAGCCGCGAACGGCCCGCGTCGCCGGGCGCCTCGTCAGTCACGCGAGGCGAACTCCTTTTCGAGCGCCGCGACCTGCTTGGTGCCCAGCCCGCGGACCCGGCGACTCTCGGCGATGCCGAGGCGCTCCATGAGCTGGCGGGCGCGGACCTTGCCGAGCCCCGGCATCGACTGGAGGAGGTCGACGACCTTCATCTTGCCGATGACCTCGTTGCGCTGGCCCTCCTCGATGACCTCGGAGATCGAGGCACCCGAGTTCTTCAGCCGGTTCTTGACCTCGGCCCGCTCCCTCCGGGATGCGGCGGCCTTGTCGAGAGCCGCCTGGCGCTGTTCGGGAGTGAGGGGAGGCAGAGCCACGAGCGTGGTCCTTCTGAGTCGGTGGTCGGTGCGCTGCCGCTGGGCGGCAGGTGGCTCAATCTAGTCAGAACCGTCCGCGGGCAGCAATCGGGGTCTAGTGCCGTGCGTCAGAAGTTCTGGTGCGCTTCGCGCACCCACGGCATGCACTCTGCTGCGTTGCCGTCGCTTGCGAGACGAGCGGGTATGGCTGCGCTCCGGCGCCTGGCAGCGCACGCACCCTGAGCACGCCAACCGTGCCACAACTTCCGACGCACGACACTGGTGGGTTGGAGTTCCTCGTTTCCCCGGCTGCCCGGGGAAACGAGCACGACACGCCGAGCCCGCGCGGGGCGGTCAGGGAAGGCGAGCGCGACACGCCGTGGCGGACCGGCGTGTCGCGCTCGGGTCGCCTGACCGTGGTCCGGACTCAGCGCGGATCCTCAGAGCGTCAGCGGGGTGTGGCAGACGTCGCGCGCCTGCTGGTCGAGCTCCTGCAGCGCCTGCACGGTCTCCGCACTGCCCACGCGGCCGGCCGCATCCGCGATCGCCCGCTGCTGCGCCTTCGTGAGGCCGGGTGGCGGCTTCGCGGGGTCGTACGTCGAGGCGTCGACCCCGGCGTCGTCGAGCGCATGCCGGAGGCCCTCGATGCTGCCGACGACCTGCTGCCACTCGTCGGCGATGTCCGACGGTGCCTCGTCCGTGAGGTCGCGGAGGACGTCGAGCGCGCGGAGCAGGGCGTCGGGGTGTCCGGCGCCGAGGGTCTCGCTGAGCTCCTCCTGGTGGTCGGCGACCGCGTCGCAGTAGGCGTCCTGGTCCGACCCGCAGCCGATGAGCAGGGCGGCCGCGAGGGCGAGTGCGAGGAGTCCCCTCACCCCCGCAGCTCGTCGTTGGTGCTGCGGACGAGGTCCCGCATCGCGGCGGGGTCGGGGCCGGCCCGCAGCACCTCGCGGGAGGAGCTCGGCAGCACGGCGGCGGCCTTGCCGAACAGGCGGCGTACGTCGGCGGCCGTGCCGCCCTGGGCGCCGTAGCCCGGCGCCAGGATCGGGCCGTTGAAGGCGAGGTCCTCGTCGGTCGACCCGATCGTGGCCCCGACCACCGCGCCGAACGAGCCGAGCGGCGCGGCGCCCTCGTTGAGCTCGCGCAGCTGGTCGAGGACCCGACCGGCCACCGTGCGACCGTCGTCGGTGCGAGCGTGCTGCACCTCGGGGCCCTCCACGTTCGAGGTCAGCGCGAGCACGAACACACCGGCGTCGTGGGTGCGCGCCGTGTCGAGGACCGGGGTGAGCGAGCCGAAGCCGAGGAACGGGCTCACCGTGATCGCGTCCACCGCCAGCGGGGAGCTCGGGTCGAGGTACGCGTCGGCGTACGCCTGGCTGGTCGAGCCGATGTCGCCGCGCTTGACGTCGAGCAGCACGAGCGCCCCCGCCGCGCGGGACTCCGCGATCACCCGCTCGAGCACCGCGATGCCCCGGCTGCCGAACCGCTCGTAGAAGGCCGACTGCGGCTTGACGACCGAGGCGTAGGGCGCGACCGCCTCGACGGCGCCCAGCGCGAACCGCTCCAGCCCCGCGACGTCGTCGTCGAGCCCCCACTCGCGCAGCAGGGCGGCGTGCGGGTCGATGCCGACGCAGAACGGCCCGCGGTCGGCCTGGGCGGCGTGGAGGCGAGATCCGAAGGTCATGTCAGTTCCTCTCTTCGGCACCGGAGACGGCACTGCCGAACCTACGATGCGGCGCGTGGATGGCAACTCGTTCCGCGATCGCGTCGACGCCCGCATCGGGTCCGAGCTCGACCGGCGCCTGGTCGATCGGCTGGTCGGGACCGGCGGACGTGCCCGCCGGGTGGCGCGGGTCGCGTCGTACCTGATGGCGACGGCGGTGTACGCCGCCCTGCTCTGCCTGCTCGTCGCGGGCGGCGCGCTCCTGCTGCTGGGCGACAACTGGGTGCAGCGGGCGCTCGGCGTCCTGCCGCTGCTGCCGATGGTGGCCCTGCTCCTCCCGAGGCGCTCGGACGAGGTGCTGCACGAGGTCGATGGGGAGGCCGCACCGACGTTCACGGCGCTGCTCGCCGAGGTGGCGCAGGCGCTGGGCACCCAGCCGCCGACGTACGTCGCCGTCTCCGAGGACATCAACGCGTTCGCGGGCCGACGCGGGCTCCGCGAGCGCCGTCTGGTCGTGGGCGCCCCGCTGTGGGCGGCGTTGGACTGGCCGGGCCGGCTCGCGCTGCTCGGGCATGAGCTGGGGCACTTCTCGAACCGGGACGTCGTGCACGGCCGCTACGTCTGGTGGGCCGTGGTGACGGTCAGCACGTGGATCGACCTGCTCACCCCCCACGGGCTCATCAGCACCGAGGGCCGGACACCGGTCTTCGCGACGCTCACCACGGCGCCGCTCCGGCTCCCGCTCGTCGGCTACATCAGCGTGATGTGGAAGGTGCACGCGGCCGCCTCCCGTCACGACGAGCTGCGCCCGATGACGGCCGCCGCCCTGAAGCGGATGGCCGACGGCTACCGTCACGTCTGGTGAGCCGCTCGGGGTGCTCACCCCGCCACACCTCGGACGATCCGGCGCGGCCATAGCGGGCCTTCGTAGATGAACGCCGTGTAGCCCTGCAGCAGGGTCGCCCCGGCGTCGAGCCGGGCCCGCGCGTCGGCGACCGTGGTGATGCCGCCGACGCCGATCAGCGTCAGGTCCGGGCCGACCCGGTCGCGCAGCAGGCGCAGCACGTCGAGCGAGCGCTCGGTGAGCGGCCGGCCTGACAGCCCGCCAGCACCGACCCGCTCGACCTCGGCGGCGGGCGTGCGCAGGTCCGCGCGGGAGATCGTGGTGTTGGTGGCGATGATGCCGTCGAGGCCGATCGCGAGCGCCATGTCGGCGACCGCGAGCACGTCGTCGTCGGCCAGGTCGGGCGCGATCTTGACCAGCATCGGCACCCGCTTCGCGGTGACCTGGTCGGCGGTGCGGCGCACGTGCTCGAGCAGGGGCTGGAGCTTCTCGACCGCCTGGAGGTTGCGCAGGCCGGGCGTGTTGGGCGAGCTGACGTTGACCACCAGGTAGTCGGCGTGCGGGGCCAGCAGCCTCGTGCTCTTGCCGTAGTCGGCCTCAACCGCGACCTGGTCGTCGTCGGGCACCACCTTGGTCTTGCCGATGTTCACGCCCAGGACGGGGCCTCCCCCCGAGCCGGCGCGGCGGCGGCCGCGGGCCGCCAGCCGGGCGGCGACCACCTCGGCACCGTCGTTGTTGAAGCCCATCCGGTTCACGACCGCGCGGTCGCCGGGCAGCCGGAACAGCCGCGGCTTCGGGTTGCCGGGCTGCCCCTCCCCGGTCACCGTGCCGATCTCGACGTGCCCGAAGCCGAGCGCGGCCAGGCCGTCGATGCCGACGGCGTTCTTGTCGAAGCCGGCGGCCAGGCCCAGGAGGTTGGGGAAGGTCAGGCCGAGCGCACGCACCGGCTCCCCCGGCGTAGGTCGAAGTGCGGTGACCGGTCGCGCGGCCCGGATCGCCCGGAACGCCGTGTGGTGGGCGCGCTCGGGGTCGGTGCGGGTCAGCGCGTGGTCGAAGAGGAGTCGGTACGTCATCGGCGTGCCCAGTCCTGGAGCGAGCGCACGCCGATCTCGCCCCGCCGCACCGCCTCGATGCCCTGCACCGCGGCACCGAGACCCTGGACCGTGGTGATGCACGGGATGTTGGCGACGACCGACGCCGTACGGATCTCGTAGCCGTCGGCCCGGGAGGACGAGCCGCTGGCCGAGCCGTTGGGAGTGTTGATCACCAGGTCGATGTCGCCGTCCAGGATCATCTGCACGGTCGTCGGCTCGCCGGCCGGCCCCTCGCCCTCGTAGTGCTTGCGGACGATCGCTGCCTGGACGCCGTTGCGCCGGAGCACCTCGGCGGTGCCCTGGGTCGCGAGGATCTCGAAGCCGTGGTCGGCGAGCACCTTGATCGGGAAGATCATGTGCCGCTTGTCGCGGTTCGCCATGCTCACGAAGACCTTGCCGCTGGTCGGGAGCGGTCCGAACGCGCCGGCCTGGGCCTTCGCGAACGCCGTACCGAAGTCGGCGTCGAAGCCCATCACCTCACCCGTCGACTTCATTTCGGGCCCGAGGACGGTGTCGACCTGCCTGCCGTCGGGGGTCCGGAACCGGTTGAACGGCATCACGGCCTCCTTGACCGCGATCGGCTGGTCGGGCGGCAGCGTGCCGCCGTCGCCGGCCGCAGGCAGCACCCCGGCGGCGCGCAGCGACGCGATCGACTCCCCCATCATCACCCGGGCCGCGGCCTTCGCCAGCGGCGTCGCGGTCGCCTTCGACACGAACGGCACCGTGCGCGACGCACGCGGGTTGGCCTCCAGGACGTACAGCACGTCCGACCCGAGCGCGAACTGGATGTTGAGCAGCCCGCGTACCCCGACCCCGCGCGCGATCCCCTCGGTCGCCTCACGGATCCGGCTGATCTCGCTGTCGCCCAGGGTGATCGGCGGCAGCGCACACGAGGAGTCGCCGGAGTGGATGCCGGCCTCCTCGATGTGCTCCATCACGCCGCCGAGGAAGAGCTCCTCGCCGTCGTAGAGCGCGTCGACGTCGATCTCGACCGCGTCGTCGATGAACCGGTCGACCAGCACCGGGTGCTCCGGGCTGATCTCGGTGGCGCGCTCGATGTAGCCCTCGAGCGCGGCGTCGTCGTACACGATCTCCATGCCGCGGCCGCCGAGGACGTACGACGGGCGCACCAGCACCGGGTAGCCGATCCCGGCGGCGATCCGCTGCGCGTCGGCGTACGACGTCGCCATGCCGTGCTTGGGCGCCGGCAGGCCGGCGTCCGCCAGCACGCGGCCGAAGGCGCCGCGCTCCTCGGCGAGGTGGATCGCCTCGGGCTGGGTGCCGACGACCGTGACGCCGTTGTCCTTGAGCGCCTGCGCGAGCCCGAGCGGGGTCTGGCCGCCGAGCTGGCAGATCACGCCCGCGACCGGGCCGGCCTGCTCCTCGGCGTGGACGATCTCGAGCACGTCCTCCAGGGTGAGCGGCTCGAAGTAGAGCCGGTCGGAGGTGTCGTAGTCGGTCGAGACAGTCTCGGGGTTGCAGTTGACCATCACGGTCTCGTAGCCCGACCCGCCCTTGCTGTGCGAGAGCGCCAGGCTCGCGTGCACGCACGAGTAGTCGAACTCGATGCCCTGGCCGATCCGGTTGGGCCCGGAGCCGAGGATGATCACGGCCGGCCGCTCCCGCGGCGCGACCTCGGTCTCCTCGTCGTAGGAGGAGTAGTGGTACGGCGTGGCCGCGGCGAACTCGGCCGCGCAGGTGTCGACGGTCTTGTAGACCGGCCGGATGCCCAGCGCGTGCCGGACCCCGCGCACGACGTCGGCCGCCATGCCGCGGATCTTGCCGATCTGGACGTCGGAGAAGCCGTGCCGCTTGGCCTTGCGCAGCAGCGCGGGCGTGAGCTCGGGCGCGGCGGTGACCTCGGCGGCGACCTCGTTGATCAGCATCAGCTGGTCGACGAACCACGGGTCGATCCCGGTCGCATCGAAGATCTCCTCGGGCGTCGCCCCGGCCCGGATCGCGTCCATCACCCGCTTGAGCCGACCGTCGTGGGGCGTGCGGATCTGCTCCAGCAGCGCGGTCTTGTCGAGCTCGACCCACTCCTGGTGCCAGTCGAACAGCGCGTCCTTGCTCTCCAGGGAGCGCAGGGCCTTCTGCAGCGCCTCGGTGAAGTTGCGGCCGATCGCCATCGCCTCGCCGACCGACTTCATGTGCGTGGTCAGCGTCGGGTCCGCGCCCGGGAACTTCTCGAACGCGAACCGCGGCACCTTGACCACGACGTAGTCGAGCGTGGGCTCGAATGCCGCCGGCGTGCTCTGCCCGTCGTCGCGGGTCGTGATGTCGTTGGGGATCTCGTCGAGCGTGTAGCCGATCGCCACCTTGGCCGCGATCTTGGCGATCGGGAAGCCGGTCGCCTTGGAGGCGAGCGCGGAGGACCGCGACACCCGGGGGTTCATCTCGATCACGATCACCCGGCCGTCGCGCGGGTTGACGGCGTACTGGATGTTGCAGCCGCCGGTGTCGACGCCGACCTCGCGGATGATGCCGATCGCCAGGTCGCGCAGATGCTGGTACTCGCGGTCGGTGAGGGTCATCGCCGGTGCGACGGTGATCGAGTCGCCGGTGTGCACGCCCATCGGGTCGAGGTTCTCGATCGAGCAGATGATGACGACGTTGTCGGCCTGGTCGCGCATCACCTCCAGCTCGTACTCCTTCCACCCGATGATCGACTCCTCGATCAGCACCTCGGTGGTCGGGCTGGCGGCGAGGCCGGCGCCGGCGATGCGGGCCAGGTCGCCCTCGTCGTAGGCGATGCCGGAGCCGGTGCCGCCCATGGTGAACGACGGGCGCACCACGACCGGGTAGCCGAGCTCGGCGACGGCCTTCTCGCAGTCGTCGAGCGAGTGGCACACGAAGCTGCGGGCGACCTCGCCGCCGACCTTCTCGACGATCGCGTTGAAGAGCTCGCGGTTCTCGCCGCGATGGATCGCCTCGAAGCTCGCGCCGATCATCTCGACGCCGTACTTCTCGAGCACGCCGCGTTCGTGCAGCGCGATCGCGGCGTTGAGCGCGGTCTGGCCGCCGAGCGTCGGCAGCAGCGCGTCGGGACGCTCCTGGGCGATCACCTTCTCGACGAACTCCGGCGTGATCGGCTCGACGTACGTCGCGTCGGCAAACTCGGGGTCGGTCATGATCGTGGCCGGGTTGGAGTTCACCAGGACGACCCGGATGCCCTCATCCTTGAGCACCCGGCAGGCCTGGGTGCCCGAGTAGTCGAACTCGCACGCCTGGCCGATGATGATCGGCCCGGAGCCGATCACCATGACCGACTTGATGTCCTCGCGCTTCGGCATCAGGCGTCCTTCCCGTCTGTGGTGGTTTCGAGGCTCGTCGCTTGCGCTCCTCGCACCTCAACCACCGGTTCGGTGGTTGAGGAAGGCGCGCTAGCGCCTGTCTCGAAACCACCCAGCAGCTCCACGAACCGGTCGAAGAGGTACGCCGCGTCGTGCGGTCCGGCGGCGGCCTCGGGGTGGTACTGGACCGAGAAGCCCTTGAGCCGCCCGGACCCGTCGCGGAGCTCGAGGCCCTCGACCACGTCGTCGTTGAGGCAGACGTGGCTGACGCTCGCCTCGCCGTACGGCGTGGTCGTGGACCCGTCGAGCGGGGCATCGACCGCGAAGCCGTGGTTGTGCGCGGTCACCTCGGTCTTGCCGGTCGTGCGGTCCAGCACGGGCTGGTTGATGCCGCGGTGGCCGTACTTGAGCTTGTAGGTGCCGAAGCCCAGGGCCCGACCGAAGAGCTGGTTGCCGAAGCAGATCCCGAAGTACGGGATCCCCTCGGCCAGCGCGCCCTGCAGCACCTCGACCTGGTGGGTGGTCGCGGCGGGGTCGCCGGGGCCGTTGGAGTAGAAGAGCCCGTCGGGGTTCACCGCCGTGATCTCCTCGAGCGTCGCCGTCGCGGGCAGCACGTGCACCTCGACGCCGCGCTCGGCCAGCCGGTGCGGCGTCATCGACTTGATGCCGAGGTCCAGCGCGGCGACCGTCAGCCGCTTCGGTCCGATCGCGGGCACGACGTACGCCTCCCCCGTCGAGACCTCGGAGGCGAGCTCGGAGCCGGCCATCTCGCCCGACGCACGCACCCGGTCGAGCAGCGCCGCCGGGTCGGTCTCGGTCGAGGAGATGCCGACCCGCATCGCGCCCCGCTCGCGCAGGTGCCGGGTCAGCGCCCGGGTGTCGATGCCGGAGATGCCGACCACGCCCTGGCCGCGCAGCTCGTCGTCGAGCGACCGGGTCGCGCGCCAGTTGGAGACCCGCCGGGCGGGGTCGCGCACGACGTACCCGGCCACCCAGATGCGTCGGCTCTCCGGGTCCTCGTCGTTGACGCCGGTGTTGCCGATGTGCGGCGCGGTCATCACCACGACCTGGCGGTGGTACGACGGGTCGGTCAGCGTCTCCTGGTAGCCGGTCATGCCGGTGTTGAAGACCGCCTCGCCGAAGGTCTCCCCCGCGGCGCCGTAGGACTCGCCCCGGAAGGTGCGGCCGTCCTCGAGGACGAGGATCGCGCCGCTCATGCCAGCTCCCTCTCGACGCCCTGGGCGGGGCGGGGCGGCGGTGAGCCAGCAACCGAACCCCGACCCTGAACGGTTGCCTGCTCACCGCTGCCCGGCACCGACGCGGTGCGGCGGTGAGCCAGCAACCGAACGCCGACCGTGAACGGTTGCCTGCTCACCGCTGCCCGGACGATCACCGCGCTCATGCGAGCTTCCCGTCGAGCACGGTCGCCTTGCCGCGCAGGAACGTCGCGACCACCCGGCCCGGCAGCTCCATGCCGCGGTACGGCGTGTTGCGGCTCAGGCTGGCCGACTCCGACGGCTCGATGGTGCGGCGGGCGCCGGGGTCGTAGAGCACCACGTTGGCGGGCTCGCCCACCTGGACCGGCCGGCCGTGCCGGTCGGAGACCCGGCCGATACGGGCCGGGGCGTAGGACATCCGCTCGGCGACGCCGGCCCAGTCGAGGCGACCGGGGTCGACCATGGTCTGCTGCACGATCGACAGCGCCGTCTCGAGCCCGAGCATCCCGAACGCCGCGGCCGCCCACTCGCAGTCCTTGTCCTCGTGCGGGTGCGGGGCGTGGTCGGTCGCGACGATGTCGATGGTGCCGTCGGCCAGGCCCTCCTGCAGCGCGGCGACGTCGGCGGCCGAGCGCAGCGGCGGGTTGACCTTGTAGATCGGGTCGTACGTCGCGGCGAGCTCGTCGGTGAGCAGCAGGTGGTGGGGGCAGGCCTCGGCCGTCACGTCGACGCCCTTGCCCTTGGCCCAGCGGATCAGCTCGACCGAGCCGCTGGTCGAGACGTGGCAGACGTGCAGCCGGGAGCCGACGTGCTGGGCCAGCAGCACGTCGCGGGCGATGATCGCCTCCTCGGCGACCGCGGGCCAGCCGGCGAGCCCGAGCCGGCCGGAGAGCTCGCCCTCGTTCATCTGGGCGTCCACGGTCAGCCGCGGCTCCTGCGCGTGCTGGGCGACGACGCCGTCGAAGGCCTTGACGTACTCCAGCGCGCGGCGCATCAGCACCGCGTCGCTCACGCACCTGCCGTCGTCGGAGAAGACCCGCACGCGGGCGGCCGAGTCGGCCATCGCGCCCAGCTCGGCGAGCCGCTCGCCGTCGAGGCCGACCGTGACCGCGCCGACCGGGTAGACATCGCAGTAGCCCGCCTCGCGGCCCAGCCGCCAGACCTGCTCGACGACACCGGCCGTGTCGGCGACCGGCTCGGTGTTCGCCATCGCGTGCACGGCCGTGAAGCCGCCCAGGGCCGCGGCCCGGGTGCCGGTCTCGACGGTCTCGGCGTCCTCACGACCCGGCTCGCGCAGATGGGTGTGCAGGTCGACCAGGCCGGGCAGCGCGATCAGGCCGCTCGCGTCGATCACCTCGGCGTCCGCCGGGGCGTCAGCCGGGTCGGCGATGACGCCGTCGCGGAGCAGGAGGTCGGTCGGCGTACCGCCGAGGACCGCGACGTTCTTGATCAGGTACTCGCTCATGCACGTACTCGCTTCGCTCCGTGCGCGCATGAGGCACATGGCGCGCTGTATTGATCGATGAGCTCGCTCCGCTCGCTCACTCTTCTCCTCCGACGGCGGGGGTGCTGCCGCCCAGCAGCAGGTACAGGACGGCCATCCGCACGGCGACGCCGTTGGTGACCTGCTCGACGATGACGGACCGGTCGCTGTCGGCGACGTCCGCGGTGATCTCCATGCCCCGGACCATCGGACCCGGGTGCATCACGATCGTGTGGTCCTGGAGCGTCGCCATCCGCTTGCCGTCGAGGCCGTAGCGGCGGGAGTACTCGCGCGCGGTCGGGAAGAACCCGCCGTGCATCCGCTCCCGCTGGACCCGCAGCATCATCACGGCGTCGGCCTTCGGGAGCGCCGCGTCGAGGTCGTAGGAGACCTCGACCGGCCAGGTCCCGACGCCGACCGGCAGCAGGGTGGGCGGCGCGACCAGGGTGACCTCGGCGCCGAGCGTGTGCAGCAGCAGCGCGTTCGAGCGCGCCACCCGGCTGTGCAGCACGTCGCCGACGATCACGATCCGCCGTCCGTCGAGGCTCCGGGCCTGGCCCTGCCCCAGGTGTCGGCTCATCGTGAACGCGTCGAGCAGCGCCTGCGTCGGGTGCTCGTGGGTGCCGTCACCCCCGTTGACGACGCTGGAGCGGACCCAGCCCGAGTGCGCGAGCCGGTGCGGGGCCCCGCTGGCGCCGTGGCGCACGACGACCGCGTCGGCACCCATCGCCTCGAGCGTCAGCGCGGTGTCCTTGAGGCTCTCGCCCTTGGACAGGCTCGAGCCCTTGGCGGCGAAGTTGATCACGTCGGCGGAGAGCCGCTTGGCCGCGGCCTCGAACGAGATGCGGGTGCGGGTGGAGTCCTCGAAGAAGAGGTTGACCACCGTGCGGCCGCGCAGCGCGGGCAGCTTCTTGATCGGCCGGTCCGCGAGCTCGCGGAGCTCGGCGGCGGTGCTCAGGATCAGTTCGGCGTCGGCCCGGCTCAGGTCGGCGGCGCTGAGCAGGTGCCGCTTCACGCCGGCACCTCCTGACCCGTGGTCTGGATCGTCACGGCGTCGGCGTCGTCGACGTCCGCGAGGGTGACCTTCACCCGCTCCACCAGCGAGGTCGGCAGGTTCTTGCCCACGAAGTCGGCACGGATCGGCAGCTCGCGGTGGCCGCGGTCGACCAGCACCGCGAGCCGGACCGCCTTCGGCCGGCCGATGTCGTTGAGCGCGTCCAACGCCGCCCGGATGGTGCGGCCGGAGAACAGCACGTCGTCCACCAGCACCACGGTGCGGTCGTCGATGCCCTCCGGCGGGATCTCCGTCGGCAGCAGCGCGCGGGCGGGCTTCATCCGCAGGTCGTCGCGGTACATGGTCACGTCGAGCGACCCGACCGGCACGTCGTACCCCTCGACGGCGGCGATCCGCTCGGCGATCCGCCTCGCGAGAGGTACGCCGCGGCTCGGGATGCCGAGGAGGACGAGATCGTCGGCGCCCTTGTTGCGCTCGAGGATCTCGTGGGAGATGCGGGTCAACGCCCGCTGGATGTCACCGGCGTCGAGGACGACGCGTTGGGTCTCTGGGGGCGCAGGCAAGAGCCTCGGACCTCCTTCTCCGCCTCACGGGACGGCTCGTTAAAGGATGTCGAATCGGGTGTCACCCTACCGCGCGCACCGCGCGATCTCGCACCCGGCGCGGGTGTTTCCCGCGGGATGGGACGGGTCGCTCAGTCGGAGTCGCTCAGTCGGAGACGTCGATCAGCACCTTGCCGACCACGCCGCCCTCGACCGCGTCGTGCGCCGCGGCGGTCTCGGCCAGCGGGTAGTGGTGCAGCGGCAGGCCGGCGTCGGCACCGACGCGCAGGGCACCGGCCGCCACGGCCGCCCGGACGTCGTCGACCGCGGCCCGGAGCAGGCCTGCGTCGAGCGTGTAGAGGATGAGGAACTGCAAGCGCAGGTTCTTCCCGAACGCCGCGCGCAGCGGCATGGTCATCTCGTCACCGCCGTTGTTGGCGTAGATCGACACCAGCCCGTGCACCTTGACGACGTCGAGATCGAGCGTGATGTTCTGCGCCGGGGCGACCTCGACCGCGATGTCCACGCCGTCGGGCGCCACGGCCGAGATCGCCGCGGCCGGGTCGCCGACGGTGTAGTTCACCGTGTGGTGCGCCCCCGCGGCCACCGCCAGCGCGCCCTTCTCGTCGCTGCTGACGGTCGAGATCACGGTCGCGCCCGACCACCGGGCCAGCTGGATCGCGGCGTTGCCGACCGCTCCCGCTCCCCCGGCCACCAGGACGACGCGACCCTCGAGTGCCCCCGGGCCGAGCCGCGCGGGCCCGAACTCCGACCCGGTCAGCGCCCGGTGCGCGGTGACGGCGGGCACGCCGATGCTCGCGCCCAGGTCGAAGTCGGCGCCGTCGGGCAGCGGTACGACGTGCTCGGCCGGCTGCACGGTGTACTCGGCGGCCGTGCCGTGCGCCCGGCCGTGCTGGGCGAGCACCAGCCACACCCGGTCGCCCACCGCCAGCCCGGTGACTCCGGCACCGACCGCGTCGACGACGCCCGCACCGTCCTGGCCGGGCGTCACCTCGTCGTACCCGCTCATCATGCCGGCCCGGAACTTCCAGTCGGTCGGGTTCACGCCGGCCCGGACCACGCGGACCCGCACCTCCCCCGCGCCTGGCTCCGGGCGATCACGCTCGACCAGTTGGAGGACGGACGACGGACCGGTCTCGCGGTAGACGACTGCTCGCATGTCGACCAGTAACCCATGCAGGCCCGATTCCATGCCCGGAGGGTCAGGCGGTGCCGCCTCGAGTCGCCCAGACGTGGCCGCCCTCGTCGATCCGGAGCAGGATCCGGTCCTCCCGGCGGTCCAGGACCGCCAACAGCCAGACGAACGCCCAGATGCCGAAGGTCACCACGGTCGCGATGGCGTGCAGGAGATGGTTCACCGGGCGTCGGTAGGCGAGCACCGGTCCGGTCGGGCCGTGGTGCACGAGGGTGGCACCGTTGTGGAGGATCTCCTGCTCGACGGCCAACGCGAGCCCATGCTCGAGCTGTTCGCGGTCGAGCGATCGCCAGGTGCTCGGCGAGTCCGGAGATCGAAGCAGGTTCGGCTGGAGGGAGTACGCCGCCGCCCGCAGCTTCTTGCCGTCCCAACGACGCCACCGGTCGCCGTCCCAGACCAGGTCGCCGTCCCGGCGGTCCGCGCGAGCCTTCCTCGTCGGCTGCGCCTCGAGCGTCGTCATGGCGTCATGCTAGAGCGCGGCGGCCATCCCCGCGCACGCCCTGAGCCACTCCCGGCGGGTGCCCCGGGACAGCTGCGGATACGGCACCACCGAGCCGGCGACCAGGGCCGGGTCGTAGGGAACCCGGTAGACGCCCCGGGTGCGCTGCTCGTAGACGTCGACCAGGTCGGCGGCGAGCTTGGCGTCCACGGTCGCGGACGGGTCGGAGAGCACCGTCACCGTCTTGTGCTTGAGGTCCTCGTAGCCGGCGTCCTGCAGGGCGTCGAGCATCCACAGCCCGCTGTAGCCGGTGTCCTCGCGCACCGTCGAGGTGACCACGAGCAGGTCGGCGGCGCCGGCGGCGGCGAGCCAGTTCTCGGCGCGCATGTTGTTGCCGGTGTCGACCAGGATCACCCGGTAGAAGCGCTCGAGCAGCTGGTGGACCGCGTCGAAGTCCCGGGCCCGGATCGTGCCGGTCACGTCGGGCCGCTCGTCGGAGGCGAGCACGTCGAAGTGCGCGTCGCCCTGGGAGCGCACGAACGCGCCGAGGTCGCCGATGCGCGACTGGTAGACGTCGGTGAAGCGCTCGAGGTCCTCCAGCAGCTCCCGCGTCGTGTTGCGGTGCGTGCTGCGGGTGCCGCGCATGCCCAGGGTGCCGCGGGTCTCGTTGTTGTCCCAGGCGACGACCCCACCGCCGCGCACGGTGCCGAACGTGAAGCCGGCGGCCAGCACCCCGGTCGTCTTGGCCGCGCCGCCCTTGGGGTTGATGAACGCGATCGTGCGCGGGCCGTCGAAGTCGCGCTGGATCGTCCGCCGGTCCTCGACGTACGAGCGCTCGTCCGCGCCCATCCGCGGGTTCACCAGGCCGCCGGTCCAGCGACGGGTCCTACCCCGCCAGCCCCAGGTCGCCGGGCCGAGATCCTGCGCGGAGTCGCGCCGGTCGAGGAAGTCGGTGGCCGACATGAAGCGCCGCAGCCCCGGCTCCTCGCCCTCCCGGGCCTCCGGCGGGTCCATCGGCGCCCGGTGCGCCGGCGGCGGGCCGGCGGGCGGCGGCGTCGTCGGCCGGGTCACCGGGCGGGTCACCGGGCGGATCGTCGGACGAGAGGCCGGCAGCGGGTCGGTGAGCGGGTCGCCGGCCACGTCCTGCAGGGCGTCGCGGCGCGCGCCCCCGGAGCCCCATGCTTCCTGCGACATCGTTCCTCCTCGATCGGCGGGACGCTCCTGCACAGGCACGTCTTCCCCCAATCCCCCGGGGTCACACGCTCGGGCAGCGAGCTAGCGGGCGAGCTAGCGGGCGAGCTAGCGGGACAGATGCCGGGCCTGGGCCAGCGTGAACAGCCCGAAGCAGGCCAGCCCCACCCCGATCACGCAGAGCAGCGCCGGGCCGAACGGCTGGTCCAGCACCTCGAAGAGCGCCTGGTCGAGACCGCCGGACTTCTTCGCGTCGTGGGTGATCGCGGCGTACCCGAAGAGCCCGCCGACGATCGCGAACGCGACGCCGCGGGCGGTGTACCCGATCTTGCCGAAGGTGAGGTACGCCGTGCCGGTCTTGCCGCTGCGGCCCTCGGCGTCGAGCTTGTCGGCGAACTTCTCCGTCCAGGCGCGGTAGACCTGCACGACGCCGAAGCCGAAGATCGCCAGCGCCACCAGCCCGACGAGGACCTGGCCGGCCGGCACGCTCATCAACCTCGCGGTCCACGTCTCCTCCCCCTGCCCGGACGAGCCGGATCCGATCGCGACCTTGACACCGCTGGCCCCGATGATCACGTAGACGACGGCCTTGCCGGCCGAGACCAGGCGCTTGACGGTGCGCTTGCCGTCCTCCTCGTCGCGGTGGCCGACGGCGGCCTCGATCAGCTGCCAGGCGGCGAGCAGGAACATGCCCACCGCGACGACCCAGATCAGGACGCCGCCCAGGGGCTGCTGGGCCAGCTCGCGGAACGCACCGCTGCTGGAGGGCTTCCCCTCGCGGTCGCCGAAGGCGAGCTGGACGGACAGCCACGCGATCAGCAGGTAGACGACGGCGTACGCGACCAACCCGACCCGCGCGATGCGGTCGACCCAGTCGCTCTCGTGGGCCGCGCGGGCCCGCTGGCCCACGCTCACGGCGCGCTCCGGGGCGGGCAGGTCGAGGTCGGCCTAGTCGAGGTCGGCCTAGTCGAGGTCGGCCAGTGCGGTCTCGATCGCGCGATGGAAGGTCGGGTAGGCATAGATCATGGTCCTGAGCGTGTCGACGGGGACCTCCGCGTGCACCGCGACGGCCAGGAAGCCGAGGATCTCGCCGCCCGCGGGACCCATCGCCGTCGCTCCGACCAGGACCCCGCGGTCGGCGTCCTCGACGACCTTGATCAGGCCGTGCCCACCCGGGCCGTGCATGAAACCGCGCGAGGACTCCTCCAACTTGGTGATTCCCGTCCGCACCGACAGGCCCGCGTCCCGGGCCCGCTGCTCGGTCATCCCGACACCGCCGACCTCCGGGTCGGTGAACGTCGTGTGCGGGACCGCGTGGTAGCGCGCCGGCGCCCCCTGCTCCCCCACGACGTCGCGCAGCGCGACCGCGGACTGGTACATCGAGACGTGGGTGAAGGCCCCCTTGCCGGTCACGTCACCGATCGCCCAGAGGCCGTCCTGGACCCGACACCACTCGTCGACGTCGAGCGTGCGGCTGCCCGGGTCGAGGCCGACGGTGTCAAGTCCGAGATCGTCGAGGTTGGGCGTGCGGCCCGCGGCGACCAGCACCTTGTCGGCGGTCAGGTGCTCGCCGTTGCTGAGGTCGAGGGTGAACGCGCCGTCGGCGTACGCCGCGCGGGTGAGGTCCACGGAGGTCAGCACCCGGATGCCCTCCTCGGCGAAGACCTTCTCGAGCAGCTCGCTCGCCTCGGGCTCGTTGACCTCGAGCAGGCGGGAGCCGTGCTGGACGACGGTGACCCGCACCCCGAAGCGGGCGAACACCTGGGCCAGCTCGCAGCCGATCGGGCCGCCGCCGACCACGACCAGGCTGCCCGGCAGCTCGGCGAGCCGGACGGCGTCGCGGTTGGTCCAGTACGGCGTGTCCGCGAGCCCCTCCACCGGCGGCACCGCCGGCCGGGTGCCGGGGTTCAGCACGACCCCACGGCGCGCGGCGTACGCGACGGTCCCGCCGTCCGCGAGCGCGACCGTGACCTGCTTCGGACCGGTCAGGCGGCCGACACCGTGGTGCACGGTCGCGCCGGTGTCACGGAGGCGGTCGACCGCGATGGTGTCGTCCCAGTGGGTGGTGGCGTCCTCGTCGATGCGCCGGTGCACGACCGACCACGCCGGCGCGATGCTCGCCTCGCCGGCGACCTGCGGCGCCCGCCGCACCTCGGCGACGGTGTCGCTGCCGCGCACCATCATCTTGGTGGGGACGCAGCCGTAGTAGGGACACTCCCCGCCGACGAGGTGCCGATCGACCGCCACCACCTCGAGCCCCGCCTTCGCGGCACCCGCGGCGAGAGCCTCACCGCCCGGGCCGGTACCAATGACGACCAGGTCCACCTCGTGCTGAGTCATGCTCCCAGCATCGCGGGGGCGTCAAGGCGCCTCGGGGTTTCGGCTGTCAGCAGCCGATTCCCGCACGACACGCCGGCGCGACGCGGCGTGTCGTGCGGGTTCCGGCGGTCAGCAGCCGAAACCCGCGCGGGGCTCAGACCAACGACGCCTTGTCGCGCAGCACGCTCCCGAGCACGCCGTTGACGAAGACCGGCGACTCGTCGGTCGACAGCTCGGTGACCAGCGTCATCGCTTCGCTGATCGCCACCGGGTCGGGGACGTCGTCGGCGTACAGCAGCTCCCAGACGCCCAGGCGCAGCACGTTGCGGTCGACCGCCGGCATCCGCTGCAGCGTCCAGCCCTCGGCGTACTGCCCGAGGACCTCGTCGATGCGGGCCCGGTGCTCCTCCACGCCGCGCACCAGGACGGCGGTGTACTCGTTGGTCGGGCCCTCGCCCTCCGCGATGGCGCGGTCGAGCGCCTCGGTCGCCGACTCGCCTCGCAGGTCGGCGGCGAAGAGGACGTCGAGGGCGCGCTTGCGCGCCTTGGTGCGTGCGGCCATCAGGACTTGACGCGGCCCAGGTAGGACGAGTCGCGGGTGTCGACCTTGACCTTCTCGCCCTGGTTGATGAACAGCGGCACCTGGATCTCGTGGCCGGTCTCCAGCGTGGCCGGCTTGGTGCGGCCGGTGGCGGAGTCACCGGCGAGGCCGGGCTCGGTGAAGGTGATCACCAGCTCGACGGAGGCGGGCATCTCGATGAAGAGGACCCGGCCCTCGTTGGTGGCGACGATCGCCTCCTGGTTCTCGAGCAGGAAGTTCTTCGCGTCACCGACGATCTCGGGCGCGACCTCCAGCTGGTCGTAGGACTGGACGTCCATGAAGACGTACGACGCGCCGTCGTTGTAGAGGTACTGCATCGTGCGCCGGTCGACGGTGGCGGTCTCGACCTTGGTGCCGGCGTTGAAGGTCTTGTCGACGGTCTTGTTGGACTCGACGTTCTTCAGCTTGGTGCGCACGAAGGCGGGGCCCTTGCCCGGCTTCACGTGCTGGAACTCCACGACGGACCAGAGCTGGCCGTCGATGTTGAGAACCATGCCGTTCTTGAGGTCGTTCGTCGTTGCCATGCGCAGGTGTCAGCCTTCGTACGTCGGGTGGGTTCGTGGGTGACCACTGGGGCACCAGCGCATGAGTCTATCGGCTGGCCGGGCGCCGGGAGCAATCCGCTACGAGAGCTCCCAGACGATCCGGACGGTCACCGCCGCCTCGTCGCGCCCGGCGCGGATCGGCACCTGCGAGACCCGGTACGCCGAGAGGTCGGCGAGTGCGGCGACCGGAGTCGCCAGCGGCCGCGCCCGCACCTCCCGCACCGTCACGACGTCGCCGAGCGTCTGGCCGGACGCCGCGGCGTACTGCTCCGCCTTGGTCCGCGCCTCCTCGACAGCCGCCGCCCGTGCCTGCGCCATCACCTCGTCGGTGTCGCCGACCAGCAGGCGCAGATCGGAGACGCGTACGTCGTTGCCCCCGGCCGCGACCGCCGCGCTCACCGCGGCACCGCCCCTCTTGAGCTCGTCCACCAGCACCCGCGCCCGCTGGGCGACCCGGTAGCCGCGCAGTGTCGGCGGACCGGAGGCGTGGTAGTCGTACACCGGGTCCATCGACAGGCCGGTGGTCTGCACGTCGCCCTTCGCGACACCCTGCTCGGCGAGTGCGCCGAGGACCCGCGCCATCGAGGCGTTCGCGGCGTCGAGCGCGTCGGCGAGGTCGGGCCGGGTGACGTTGACCGCCAGGGCGAAGGACAGCTGGTCGGGCACCGCGCTCGCCTCGCCCTTCCCGGTCATGGTCAGCAGGCGGGCCTGCTCCCCCGCCGTCGATCCCGTCGCCCCGTCGTCGGCCGCGTGCGCCGGCGGATCGTCCGAGCCGCCGAGCAGGTACGCCGCGACCAGGGCCACGGCCACCAGCAGGGCGATCAGGAGGGTGCGGATGCTGACGGTGACGGAGGAGCGGTCCATGAGGAGTCGGACGCGCCCACCCCACCCCCGGTTCCCCCGGTTCAGTCGGGAGTGCTGACGGTTGAGTTGGGAGTTCTGGACACCGCGCCGGCCGGAACTCCCGACTCATGTGGTCGGAAGGTACGACTCAACGTCGGGCGAGGCGCTCCAGGGCCAGGCGGTAGCCGTCGATGCCGTGGCCGGCGATCACCTCGATGGCGTACGGCGTGACCACGGAGGTGTGCCGGAACTCCTCGGGGCGCTGGTGCGGGTTCGAGATGTGCACCTCCACCAGCGGGGCGACGAGCTGGGCGCAGGCGTCGTAGATGGCGTACGAGTAGTGGGTCCAGGCGGCGGCGTTGAGCACGACCGGGGTGGCGTCGTCGGCGGCGGCGTTGAGCCAGTCGAGCATCTCGCCCTCGTGGTTCGTCTGGCGCACCTCGACGTCGAGGCCGAGCTCACGCCCCCACCCGACGCACAGCTCCGCGAGCTCCGCGTGGGTGGTGCTGCCGTAGATCTCCGGCTGCCGGCGGCCGAGCCGGCCGAGGTTGGGTCCGTTGAGGACCAGCGCCTTCGTCACGAGCCACCCCCGACCGCGGCGTACGCCGCCCGCAGCAGCTCGCGGTCGGGGCCGGCGAGTACAGCGGGGCGCGCGAGGTCGTGGAGCACCACCAGCCGGAGCTGGTTGCCGCGGGCCTTCTTGTCGACCGCCATGTGCGCGTGCAGCGTGTCGAACGACGCGCCGTCGTACGTCGTGGGCAGCCCGACCCGCCCGAACGCCGCGCGGTGCCGCTCGACGAGGTCGGGGTCCAGCAGCCCGGCCCGGGCGGCGACCTCGGCGACGAACACGCAGCCGATCGCGACGGCCTCCCCGTGCCGGATCGCGTAGTCCTCGCTGCGCTCGATGGCGTGGGCGAGCGTGTGCCCGTAGTTGAGCACCTCGCGGCCGGGGTGCCCGTCGACGCCGCCGGTCTCCTTCAGGTCGGCCGCGACCACCTCGGCCTTGACCCGGATCGCCCGCTCGACCAGCTCGCGCAGCTGCGGGGAGTCGGCGGTCAGGTCGGCCGGGTCGGTCGCCTCGACGATCTCGAGGATCGCGGGGTCGGCGATGAAGCCGCACTTGACGACCTCCCCGAGACCCGCGACCAGCTCGGGCCGCGGCAGCGTGGCGAGCGTCGCGAGGTCGCACAGCACGCCGGCGGGCTCGTGGAAGGAGCCGACGAGGTTCTTGCCGGCTCCGGTGTTGATGCCGGTCTTGCCGCCCACCGCCGCGTCGACCATCGCCAGCAGCGTGGTGGGCACGTGCACGACCCGCACCCCGCGCAGACAGGTGGCGGCCACGAACCCGCCCAGGTCGGTGGTCGCTCCGCCGCCGTAGGTGACGACGACGTCGGAGCGGGTGAAGCCGGCGGCACCCAGCGCCTCCCAGCACTGCGCCGCCACCGTCGCGGTCTTGGCCGCCTCGCCGTCGGGCAGCGGCAGGTCGAGCACGTCGTACGACGTGCCGAGCGCGGCCAGCACCGGGTCGGCGGGCAGGCTCGCCGGGTGGATCACCGCCACCCGGGCCACCCCGTCGCCGAGCAGCCCCGGCAGCCGGTCGAGCACGGCGTGGCCGACGACGACGTCGTACGGCGCGGGCCCGGCGACCCGGATGACCGTGGCGCTCATGCGTCACCGCCGATCCGAGCGGCGGTGAGCAGGCAACCGAATGCCGCCCCCGAACGGTTGCTGACGCACCGCCGCGCCGCGGCCGCGCCGGGCCGCGGTGAGCAGGCAACCGAATACCCCTCCCGAACGGTTGCTGACGCACCGCCGCCCGGCAGCCGCACCGCGCTCATGCCGTGGCCGCCAGCGCGGTGACGATCTCGTCGGCGATCTCGTCGGGTGCCCGGCCGTCGGTCTCGACCGCGAGCGTCGCGACCGACTCGTAGATCGGGGTGCGCTCGTCGAGGAGTGCCTTGATCCGGCCGCGGACGTTGCCGAGCAGCAGCGGCCGCGACGTGCCGAGCCCGACCCGCTTCACGGACTCCGAGAGCCCGACCCGCAGGAAGACCACGTCGTGGCCGGCGAGCAGGTCGCGGGTCGCGGGGTCGAGGACCGCCCCGCCGCCGACGGCGAGCACGCCCTCGTGGGTGGCGAGCGCGGCCGCGACCGCGGTGCGCTCGAGCTCGCGGAAGGCGGCCTCACCGGAGTCGACGAAGATCTCGGAGATCGGTCGGCCCTCGGCGGCCTCGACGTCGTGGTCGGTGTCGCGCACCGTCATGCCGAGTCGCTCGGCGACCAGGCCGGCGATGGTGGTCTTGCCCGCGCCCATCGGGCCGATCAGCACGATCATCCGCGGCTCATCGGTAGCGCAGGGAGTCGAGGTACGACTCGGCGTTGCGTCGGGTCTCGGCCACCGAGTCGCCGCCGAACTTCTCCAGCACCGCCTCGGCGAGCACCAGCGCGACCATCGCCTCGGCGACGATGCCGGCGGCCGGGACCGCGCAGACGTCGGAGCGCTGGTGGTGCGCGACGGCCTCCTCGCCGGTGGCGACGTCGACGGTGCGCAGCGCCCGCGGCACGGTGGCGATCGGCTTCATCGCGGCCCGGACCCGGAGGATCTCGCCGGTGGTCATGCCGCCCTCGGTGCCACCGGAGCGGCCGCTGACCCGGCGGATGCCCTCGGGGGTCGGCACGATCTCGTCGTGGGCGAGGGAGCCCGGCGTCGCGGCCAGCTCGAAGCCGTCGCCGACCTCGACGCCCTTGATCGCCTGGATGCCCATCAGCGCCCCGGCCAGCCGCGCGTCGAGGCGGCGGTCCCAGTGCACGTGCGAGCCGAGGCCGGGCGGCAGGCCGTGCACGACGACCTCGACGACGCCACCGAGGGTGTCGCCGTCCTTGTGCGCCTGGTCGATGCGCTCGACCATCAGCTTGCTGGTGTCGGCGTCGAGGCAGCGCACCGGGTCGTCGTCGAGGCGGGCGACGTCGTCCGCCGCCGGCCAGGCGCCCGCCGGCGCCCGGACGCCGCCGAGCTCGATCACGTGCGAGACGACCCGTGCGCCCACGGCCTGCTCCAGGAAGTTGCTGGCCACCCGGCCGAGCGCGACCCGGGCCGCGGTCTCGCGCGCGGAGGCGCGCTCGAGGATCGGCCGTGCGTCGTCGAAGTCGTACTTCTGCATGCCGACCAGGTCGGCGTGGCCCGGCCGCGGCCGGGTGAGCGGCGCGTTGCGGGCCAGCGCGTCGAGCTCGGCGGGGTCGACCGGGTCGGCCGACATCACCTTCTCCCACTTGGGCCACTCGGTGTTGCCGACCTCGAGGGCGACCGGGCCGCCCTGGGTCTCGCCGTGGCGCACGCCGCCGACGAAGGTGACCTCGTCGCGCTCGAACTTCATCCGCGCGCCGCGGCCGTAGCCCAGCCGGCGCCGCGCGAGGGCGTCGGCGATGTCGTCGGAGGTCACCCGGACGTGGGCGGGCAGCCCCTCCAGGATCGCGACCAGGGAGGGGCCGTGGGACTCACCCGCGGTCAGCCAGCGCAGCATGGGGCCAGTGTTTCACGGTCGGTACGCCGAGCGACGCCGGTCACCCACCGACGAGATGGGACCACACCGGATCGCCGAGCGTCACGCCCCCGAGCGCCCCGACCAGCAGGAACGGGCCGAACGGCAGCGGCGTGCGCAACGCACCCCGGTCGCGGCGTACCAGCGCCCGCGCCACACCGAGCAGGGCGAACACGAGGAAGGCGCCGTAGACACCCACCACCAGCTCCGCCCAGCCCAGGTAGCCCAGCGCGAAGCCGACCAGCGCGGACAGCCGGACGTCGCCGTACCCCATCCCCCCCGGGTAGACCCACCAGAGCGCGTGGAAGCACACGAACACGACGAGGCCTCCGACGGCGGCCCGCACGAGGGCGTCGCCGTCGCCGTCGAGCAGCGCCGCGACGACCGCCAGCAGAGCGGTCGCACCCAGCGTCGGCCAGATGACCCGGGTCGGCAGCAGGTGGGTGTGCAGGTCCACGACTCCGAGCGCGACCGCGACCGGCACCAGCGGCAGCAGGTAGAGCAGCGGCCAGACCAGGCCGAGCGACGCGCCGACCAGCCCGCCGGCGGCCGCGGACACCAGCGCCGCCCGCCAGGCCAACCCCGGCCGAGCCGCCACCGGGGTGTAGCGCGGGGGGTCGTCGGGCGCCGCCGAGGCGGGCTCGGGGATGCGCGAGATCAGGGCGGGTACGCCGAGGCCGGCCACGCCGCAGACGACCGCGCCGAGCGCGGCGGCCACGACGTCGGTGTTCATGCCGACTGCCTCGCCGCGAGCTCCGCCTCGCCGGCCGCGCGCATCGCCGCCAGGGGCGCCGGCACCCCGGTGAACATCTCGAACTGGAGCACCGCCTGGTGCACCAGCAGGTCGAGCCCCGAGACCAGCACCCGTCCGTGCGCGGCGACCGCGAGCGGCGTCGGCCACGGGTCGTAGAGCACCTCGAAGACCACAGGTACGTCACCGGCGCGGTCGAGCAGGGCCGGATCCTGCGCCGCCGCCGGAATGGTGGAGACCACCACCTCGCCCTCGACCTTCCCGTCGGCGAGGGTGCCGACCTCGACCGCAGGGGCCGACGGGTGTGCGGCGATCGCCGTGGCGGTGGCCGCCGCACGATCCGCGCTGCGGGCCAGCAGCCGCACCCGGCGCGCTCCGAGGTCGCACATCGCGAGCCCGGTCGAGGCGGCGGTGGCTCCCCCACCGAGCACGGTCACCGTGGCGACCGGTCCGTCGTACCGCTCCCGCACGGCCGCCGCCGCACCCGGCAGGTCGGTGTTGTCGGCGAGCACCGGCACGCCTCGCTCGAGCAGCAGGGTGTTGGCGCCGCTCGCGAGCCGGGCTCGGTCGGTCACCCGCGGCGCCTGCTCGAGGGCGACCCGCTTGAGCGGCATCGTCAGCGACAGCCCCCGCCAGTCCGCGTCGAGGCCGGCCAGGAACCCACTCAGTCCCTCCTCGTCGACCCGGACCGCGTCGTAGCTGGCGTCCTCGAGGCCCGCGGCGGCGTACCCGGCCCGGTGCAGGACGGGTGAGAGCGAGTGGGCGATCGGGTCCCCCAGGACGGCGCAGCGCATCGGTCGCTCCCGCTCAGCACCGGTCGGACTGCGTCTCGCAGTAGTCGCGGAGCTCCTGCTTGTAGCTCAGGAACTGGTCGTAGGACTCCGCGAACTTGGTCTCGCCCGTCTTCAGGTTGACCGTCACGTAGAAGAACCACGGCCCGTCCGCCGGGTGCGATGCGGCCTCGATGGCGTCGTCGCCCGGCGCCTCGATCGGGGTCGGCGGCAGGCCCTTCTGGGTGTAGGTGTTGTACGGCGAGTCCGCGACCGAGTCGATCTCGGCCTGGGTCAGCACGGCGATCGTCGGCTTGCCCAGGGCGTAGTTGACCGACGCGTCGATCTGCAGGAAGCCCGCACTCGGGTTCGGCTCGATCTCGAGCCGGTTGTAGATGACCCGCGCGATCTTCGGCATGTCGTCGCCGCGTCCCTCGGCCTGGACCAGGCTGGCGATCGTCATCAGCTCCTGCGGCGAGTACCCCAGGTCGGCGGCCGCGGTTTCGAGGTCGGCGTCCTCGGCGGCCTGCTTCCAGCGGTCGACCATGTCGGTGAGCATCGACTCGGGCGACGCGTCCGGGCCGAAGTCGTAGGTGGCCGGGAAGAGGTAGCCCTCGGGGTTGCCCCCCGCGTAGTCGGGCAGCCCGAGGCGGTCGGGGTCGTCGAGGACCTTCTGGAAGTCCTTCTTCGAGTAGTCCGTCTGCTTGGCGAGGATCGCGACGATGTCCACCACGCGCAGGCCCTCGGGGATGGTGACGGTGGCCTTCACCATGTTCGAGGGGTCCACGAGGATCTCGACGACGTCCGCGGCGGCCATCTCCTTCTTCAGCGGGAAGTAGCCCGCCTGGATGCCGCTCGACTCCGGGTTGGCGTTGGCGGCGTCGATGAACGCCTCGACGGAGGCGACGACGCCCTCGGCCTTGAGGTTGCGACCCATCGCCGTGGCGGTGTCGCCGGAGTGCACCTGGAAGGTCACCTCGCCCGAGCCCGGACCGGGGTAGTCGTCGGCCGAGGAGAACTGGTCGCCGACCTTGTCGATGCCCCAGGTGACGACGTAGTAGAACCCGCCGACGACCACGGCCAGGGCCACGAGCACGGCGAGGCAGCCCGGCACGCTGCGGCGCCGGCGCGGGCCGCGGCGGCGGCCGGGCTCGTACGTCGTGCCGTGGTCCGTGCCCTCGGCGTCCTGGCCACCCAGCAGCGGCGCGGAGTCGTGGTCCGCGTCGTACTCGTCGCTCATCGGTGTCCCAGCGGCTTCGTGGGGTGGTTCATCGGGTCTCCTCGAGGATCTCGCCCGGCGCGACCCCCGTCGAGCGCTCGGTGTCCAGTGCGTGCTGCAGGATGAGGACGGCGGCTGCCTGGTCGACGACCGCGCGCCGCTTGCCCCCCTTGCGGCCCTGGTCGCGCAGCATAGCCTCCGCGGAAACCGTGGTCATGCGCTCGTCGACGAGCCGCACCGGCACCGGCGCCACCCGCCGCGCCAGCGAGGCGGCGAACTCGCGCACCTTCGCCGCGGCCGGCCCCTCACCGCCCGAGAGCGACCGGGGCAGCCCCACGACGACCTCCAGGACCGTCGCCTCCTCCTGCTCGCCGGCCAGGATCCGCGCGATCCGAGCCAGGTCGCCCTTGCCGCGGCGCACGGTCTCGACCGGGCTCGCGAGGAACCCGGAGGGATCGCTGCGCGCGACGCCGATCCGGGCGTCTCCGGGATCGATGCCGAGGCGTACGCCGTGACGCATCAGACGGTCTCAGCCCGCCGCGACCCGGCCGACCTCGGCGGTCACGACCGCCAGGGCCTCGTCGATGCGCGAGGCGTCGGTGCCGCCGCCCTGCGCCACGTCGGCCTTGCCGCCGCCCTTGCCGCCGACCAGCGGGCCGACCGCGCGGACCAGGTCGTTGGCGCTGAGGCCGCGGGCCTGTGCCGCGTCGTTGAGCGCCGCGACCACGGAGACCTTCCCGTCGGCGGCGCCGATCACGACCACCACGCCCGGCTCGCCCTGCGGCAACCGGCCGCGGACGTCGAGCGCCAGCGTGCGCACGTCGCCGCCGCTCGCGCCGTCGGCACGGTGGGCGACCAGGTTGACCGGGCCGACCTTCGCGGCGCCTGCGGCGAGCTCGCCCCCGGCCGCGAGCAGCTGGCCCAGACGGACCTTCTCGATCTCCTTCTCGGCCGCGCGCAGCCGCTCGACCAGGTCGCTGACCCGCGGCACGAGGTCGTCGGGCTGGGTCTTCAGCAGGCCGGTGAGCTGGCTGACGAGGTCGCGCTCGCGCGCCAGGTAGGCGAAGCCCTCGACCCCGGTGAACGCCTCGATGCGGCGGTTGCCCGAGCCGACCGACGACTCGCCGGTGACCACGATCGTGCCGATCTGCGACGAGTGCTCGACGTGCGTGCCGCCGCACAGCTCCCGCGACCACGGGCCGCCGATCTCGACCACGCGCACCTTCTGGTCGTCGTAGGTCTCGCCGAAGAGCGCGATCGCGCCCCAGTCCTTGGCCTCGGGCAGGGTCATGTACTGCCAGCCGACCGGCAGGTCGGCCCGCAGCGCCTGGTTGGAGACCTGCTCGATGTCGCGCACCTGCTCGGCCGAGAGGCCGGTGGTCCAGCCGAAGTCGAGGCGCAGGTAGCCGGGCCGGTTGTAGGAGCCGGACTGCAGCGCGGAAGGGCCGAGCACCTCGCGCAGCGCGGCGTGCACGACGTGCGTGCCCGAGTGGGCCTGGCGCGCGCCGGTGCGCCACTCGGGGTCGACGCGGGCGTGCAGCACGTGCCGCGGGTTCAGCTCGCCGTCGACGACCCGCACCTGGTGGACGACGAGGCCACGCACCGGGCGCTGGACGTCGAGCACCTCGAGGCGGCCGCCGTCGAACTCGATCGTCCCGGCGTCGGCGGCCTGACCGCCCGACTCGGCGTAGAACGGCGTGCGGTCGAGCACGAGCTCCCCGACCTGTCCCGCGGCCAGCGAGGGCACCGCGATGCCCTCCGCGAAGAGCCCGAGCGTCTTCGACTCGGTCTCGAGCGTCTCGTAGGCCAGCCACTCGGTCGGGCCGTACTCGTCGAGCACCGCCCGGTAGACGCCGGTGTCGGCGTGCTGGCCGCGCTTGGCGCGCGCGTCGGCCTTGGCCCGCTCGCGCTGCTCGGCCATCAGCGACCGGAAGCCCTGCTCGTCGACGGTGAGACCGGCCTCGGAGGCCATCTCGAGCGTGAGGTCGATCGGGAACCCGTAGGTGTCGTGGAGCGAGAACGCCTTGTCCCCGGACAGCACGGTGGCCCCGGACGACCGCACCTCGGTGGCCGCCAGGTCGAAGATCTGGGTGCCGGCCTGGAGCGTCTTGCGGAAGGCGTCCTCCTCGGCGAAGGCGACCCGCGCGATCCGGTCCCAGTCCTTGTGGAGGTCCGTGTAGGTCTCCCCCATCTTGTCGCGGCTGATCGGCAGCAGCTCGGGCAGCGCGGGGTCCTCGTACCCGAGCAGCCGCATCGAGCGCACCGCGCGGCGCAGCAGCCGGCGCAGCACGTAGCCGCGCGCCTCGTTGCCGGGCGTCACGCCGTCGGCGATCAGCATCATCGAGCTGCGCACGTGGTCGGCGACCACCCGGAAACGCACGTCGTCACCATGGTCGGCGCCGTAGCGACGGCCGGTCAGCTGCTCGGCCTTCTCGATCACCGGGAACATGACGTCGATCTCGTACATGTTCTCCCGACCCTGGAGCAGGAACGCCACGCGCTCGAGCCCCATGCCGGTGTCGATGTTCTTCTTCGGCAGCGATCCGGCGATGTCGAAGTCCTCCTTGGACCGCACCGCGCTCAGCTCGTCCTGCATGAAGACGAGGTTCCAGATCTCCAGGAGCCGGTCCTCGAGCGCGACCGGCATGTCGGGGCCGAGCGCCGTCGGGTCGAAGTCCGGTCCGTACGCCGGGCCGCGGTCGTAGAGGATCTCGGAGCACGGGCCGCCCGGGCCGGGCACGCCCATCGACCAGTAGTTCTCCTTCTTGCCCAGGCGCAGGATCCGCTCCTCGGGCAGGCCGGTGACCTTCTTCCAGAGGTCCAGCGCCTCCCGGTCGTCGGCGTACACGCTGGGGTAGAGACGGCTCTCCTCCAGACCCCAGCCGCCGTCGGCGAGCGGCTTGGTGACCAGCTCCCAGGCGAGCTCGATCGCGCCCTCCTTGAAGTAGTCACCGAAGGAGAAGTTGCCGCACATCTCGAAGAAGGTGCCGTGCCGGGTGGTCTTGCCGACGTCCTCGATGTCGGGTGTGCGCACGCACTTCTGCACGCTGGTGGCCCGCGGGTACGGCGGGGTCTCCTGACCCAGGAAGTAGGGCTTGAACGGCACCATGCCGGCGTTGACGAAGAGCAGGTTCGGGTCGTCCAGCAGCAGCGAGGCGGACGGGACCGGGGTGTGTGCCCCCACGGTGTCGTTGTACTCGAAGTGAGCCACGAACCGGCGGCGGATCTCCGCGGTGTCCATCAGTTGTTGCCTTCCTGCTTCTCAGTGGTGCTGTCGGTGGCGATCGCCTTGTGGCGGCCTCCGGTGAGCTCGGGGGTTCCATGAGGCACGAGACCGAGCCGCTCCCGCAACTCCGATTCCTTGTCGGCCCGGCCCTGGGCGACCTCGTCGCGGAACATCCGCGCGCCGACCTCCAGCGCGCCGATCCGGTCCTTGAGCCCGTCGACGGTGAGGGCCTCCGCCGCACGCCGACCCCGGACCATCACGTAGACGGCGGTGCCGGCTCCGGCGACGAACCAGAGCCCCCGCTTCATGCGGCGGAGCCCTCTTCGCCGAGGTCGGCCCGCTGGCGGGCCGCCCACTCGCGACGGGCCTCCCGGGTGTCCGCCTTGCGCTGCTTGCGCGCCCGTTTGACCTCGCGCTTCATCTCGAACCGGATCCGGTGCCGGGTCTCGGGGTCCAGCGCCCGGCGTACGCCGTGGGCCAGCGAAGCGGCCTTGACCACGGTCTCGCGCAGCACCAGGTCGGCGAACAGGGCGGACTCGACCTTCGGGGCCGGCTCCTCCGCGCGGGCCTGCTCGTGGCCGAGGTCGGTGATCACGAACGACGCCTCGGGCGCCACGGTCGGCTGCCCCACCCGGCGCTCCAGGGCGGCGAGCTGGTCGCGCAGGGCGGCCGTCTCGGCACGCGACCGCTCGAGCGCCCGGTCGGTGCGTGCCCGGGTCCGCACCAGCGCGACCGACAGCACCAGCGCGACCAGCGCCAGCACCCCGGCCACCGCGGGCACGATCCAGTCCTGCATGGTCCCCGACCCTATCGCGGGGTGCCCACTCCTCGGTGCGGTGGTTTCGAGGCTCAGGCGCCAGCGCGCCTTCGCACCTCAACCACCGGCCACGCAGGTTGAGGAAGGCGCGCTAGCGCCTGTCTCGAAACCGCCGTCACCCGACACGCCCGACAGCGGTCGCGGCTGCCCTCCCCACTCACCCGGTTTCGAGGCTCGTACGCTCGTCCCTCGCTCCGGAGCGCCTCAACCACCGCCGCGGATCAGGCGCCGGACCCGCTCCCAGCGCTCCTTGATGCCGGCCTCGGCGCCGAGCGAGGTCGGCTGGTAGTACTCGCGGTCGAGGACGACGTCGGGGGCGTACTGCTGCTCCGCGATCCCGAAGGGCTCGTCGTGGCTGTACTTGTACGTCGCGCCATGGCCGATCTTCTTGGCCCCGGCGTAGTGCGCGTCGCGCAGGTGCGGCGGCACCTGGCCGATCTTCCCGGCGCGCACGTCGGCGAGCGCCGCACCGATCGCGGTGGTCACGGCGTTCGACTTCGGCGCCACCGCCAGCGCGATCGTCGCGTGGGCCAGCGTGAGCTGGGCCTCCGGCATGCCGATCAGCTGCACGGTCTGGGCGGCCGCGACCGCGGTCTGCAGGGCCGTCGCGTCGGCCAGCCCGACGTCCTCCGAGGCGAGGATCATCAGCCGCCGGGCGATGAAGCGCGGGTCCTCCCCCGCCTCGATCATCCGGGCCAGGTAGTGCAGGGCGGCGTCGGCGTCGGAGCCGCGCACCGACTTGATGAACGCGCTGACCACGTCGTAGTGCTGGTCGCCCTGGCGGTCGTAGCGCACCGCCGCCCGGTCGACCGCGGTCTCCGCGGTGGCGAGGTCGACGGTGTCGCGACCCTGGGCGACCGCCGACCCCGACGCCGCCTCGAGGTAGGTCAGCGAACGTCGTGCGTCGCCTCCCGCGAGCCGCACCAGGTGCTCGAGTGCCTCCTCCTCGACCGTCACCGTGCCCGCGAGCCCGCGCTCGTCGACGATCGCCTGCTGCAGCACGGCGCGTACGTCGTCGTCGGTCAGGGACTCGAGCCGCAGCAGCAGGCTGCGCGAGAGCAGGGGCGAGATCACGCTGAAGAACGGGTTCTCGGTGGTGGCGGCGATCAGGGTCACCCAGCGGTTCTCGACGCCGGGCAGCAGGGCGTCCTGCTGCGCCTTGGAGAAGCGGTGCACCTCGTCGACGAAGAGGACCGTCTCGCGACCACCGGCGACGAGCTCGGCACGAGCGGCGTCGATCGCCGCGCGGACCTCCTTCACGCCCGCCGAGACGGCGGACACCTCCACGAAGCGCCGGTCGGTCTGCTGGCTGACGATCGCCGCGATCGTGGTCTTGCCGGTGCCGGGCGGCCCCCACAGCAGCAGCGACATCGACTGGTCGCCCTCGACCAGGCGGCGCAGGGGTGCGCCCGGGGCGCGCAGCTGCTCCTGACCGACCAGTTCCTCCAGCGTGCGCGGCCGCATCCGCACCGCCAGCGGTGCCGACGCGTGCGTGTTCGCGTTCAGCGAGCCGCCCCCGGTGCGCCCACTGACGGTTGCCGCGGAACCGGGGGCGTCGAAGAGTCCTTCGTCCACGCCGTCAGCGTACGAGTCGCGCCGAGGCGTCAGGCAGAGGCCATCGTCTTGCGCTCGAGGTCGTACCACGTGTCGGAGTAGCCGGGCTCGTTGCCGGCCATCGTCGTCGGGGTCGCCCCGGGGTCCGGCGCGCCGGTGTCGTCGACACCGAGCAGCGGAGCGGTCACCGGCCGGTCCGGGTGGTGGCCCAGCTCGCCAGCGAAGTGGCAGGCGACCTTGTGGCGCTTGCCGATCTGCAGCAGCGGCGGCTCGACCCGGGCGCAGATCTCCTGCGCGATCGGGCACCGGGTGCGGAACCGGCAGCCGGACGGCGGGTTGATCGGGCTCGGGACGTCGCCCTCGAGCCGGATGCGCTCGCGGCGACCGCCGATCGCGGCCTGCTTCACGTCGGGCACGGCGGAGAGCAGCGCCTGCGTGTAGGGGTGGTTGGGCCGGTTGTAGAGCGTGTCCCGGTCCGCGATCTCGACGATCTTGCCGAGGTACATCACCGCGATCTCCGGGCAGAAGTGCCGGACCACGGCCAGGTCGTGCGCCACGAAGACGAACGCGATGTTGAACTCGCGCTGGACGTCCTGGAGCAGGTTGATGACCTGCGCCTGGATCGACACGTCGAGCGCCGAGACCGGCTCGTCGGCGACGAGCAGCTTCGGCTGCAGGGTGAGTGCCCGGGCGATGCCGATGCGCTGGCGCTGGCCGCCGGAGAACTCGTGCGGGTAGCGGTTGTAGTGCTCGGGGTTGAGGCCGACGATCTCCAGCAGCTCCTGGACCCGCGGGAGGATCTTGTTCCTCGGCAGCACCTTGTGGATGGCCAGGGGCGCGCCGATGATCGCGCCGACCGAGTGCCGGGGGTTCAGCGAGGTGTACGGGTCCTGGAAGATCATCTGGACCTCGCGGCGCAGCGGCTTGAGCTGACGCGTGCTGATCCTCGAGATGTCTCGCCCGTCGAAGGTGATCGTGCCACTGGTCGGCTCGTAGAGCCGAGTGACCATCCGACCGGTCGTGGACTTGCCGCAGCCCGACTCGCCCACCAGGCCGAGGGCACCGCCCTCGGGCACCTGGAAGGAGACCCCGTCGACCGCCTGCACGTGGCCGATCGTGCGCCGGATGATGCCCGACGACTTCACGGGGAAGTACATCTTCAGGTCGCGGACCTCGAGGATCGGCTTGGCGTTCGGGTCCGCCACCGACGCCGCGTGACCCTCGATCGGCGCGACGAAGTCGATCTCGTCCTGGTCGACAGGGTCCTCGGTGCGCGAGATCGGGTCGTCCTGCGGCAGGAAGTTGGCGGTGGCGGGCAGGGGGGTCAGCTTGTCGTCGCCGCGCTTGTTGTTCATGCCTGCTTCTCCTCCACCAGCTCCGGCGCGATCTCCGGCAGGATCTCTTGTTCGTACACGACGTCCGGGTTGGCGAGATGGCAGCGCTTGAGGTGCGTCTCGGTCCGGGTCCCGGGCGCCAGCTCGGGCAGGGTCGTGACGCACAGGTCGCCGGGGACCTTGTCCCGATGCGCGCAGCGGGGGTGGAACGCACACCCGCTCGGCGGGTTGAGCAGCGAGGGCGGGTTGCCCGGGATCGGGATCAGCCGCGCCTCGGTGTCGCCGGTGACGTCCGGGACGCTCGAGAGCAGGCCCCAGGTGTACGGCATCTCCGGGTGGGTGAGGATCTCGTTGCCCGAGCCGTACTCGACGGCGCGGCCGGCGTACATCACCAGCACGTCGTCGGCCATCTCGGCGATCACGCCGAGGTCGTGGGTGATGATGATGACCGCGGACTCGAACTCCTTCTGGAGGTCCTGGAGCAGGTCGAGGATCTGCGCCTGCACGGTCACGTCCAGCGCGGTGGTCGGCTCGTCGGCGATGAGCAGGCTGGGGTTGTTGATCAGCCCCATCGCGATCATCGCGCGCTGGCGCATGCCGCCGGAGAACTGGTGGGGGTAGTCGTCCACCCGCCGGTCGGGCTGCGGGATGCCGACCCGGTCGAGCATCTCGACCGCGCGCGCCTTCGCGACCTTCTTGCTCACGTTGTGGTGGACCCGGTAGGCCTCGGCGACCTGGTTGCCCACGGTGTAGTAGGGGTGCATCGCCGAGAGCGGGTCCTGGAAGATCATCGCGACGTCCTTGCCGCGCCGGCGTCGCATCTGCTCGTCGGAGAGCTTGAGCAGGTCGGTGCCGTCGAGCAGGATCTCGCCGCTCACCATCGCGCTGGTCTTGCGGTGCAGGCCGAGGATCGCCGAGCTCGACACCGACTTGCCCGAGCCGGACTCGCCGACGATGCCGAGCGTCTTGCCCTTCTCGAGGTCGAAGGACAGCCCGTCGGTCGCCTTCACGATGCCGTCGACCGTCGGGAAGTGCACCTTCAGGTCACGAACGCTTAGGAATGCCACTGCGGGTCCCCCCTCAGCCCACGCGCACGCGGGGGTCGATGACGGCGTACAGCACGTCCACGATGATGTTGGCCGCGATCACGAAGGTACCGAGCAGCAGCACGAGGCCGATGATCGTCGGCAGGTCGTTGGTCAGCGTGGCGTCGTAGGCCAGCTTGCCGAGGCCGTTGTAGTTGAAGACCGTCTCGGTGATGATCGCGCCGCCCATCAGGCCGGCGAAGTCCAGGCCGATCAGGGTCACGAGCGGGGTCAGCGCCGCGCGCATCGTGTGCTTCACCATCACCCGCGGCGAGCGCAGGCCCTTGGCCCGGGCGGTGCGGACGTAGTCCTCGGTCATCGACTCCAGCACGAAGGCGCGGGTCATCCGCACGTAGCCGGCCATGTAGAGCACGGCCAGGGTGATCGCCGGGAGCAACAGCGAGGACAACCAGCCGCCGACTCCCCCCTCGGCGATCGGCGTATAGACCGGCACGTCCACCAGCTGCCACTTGATCGCGATGAATTTGAGCAGGAAGAGACCGATGAAGAACGCCGGGAACGCGTAGAGGACGAGGGCCACCGCCACGATTCCGCGGTCGATGACCGTGCCTCTTCGGATCGCGGCTATGACGCCGAACAGCACGCCGAAGAAGAGCCAGAGCACCAGCGCCGCGATCGAGATCGACAGCGAGACCGGGAAGGCCTCCTTGATCTCCTCGTTGACGGTCTTGGTGTTGACGACCGAGTAGCCGAAGCAGGGAGCGGGGCAGTGCGTCACGAGCTCCGGCGCGGCGGCGCGCAGCTCGGGGTCGTCGGGGTAGTCGCGGCCCTGGACGACGCCCTTGAGGAAGTCGGTCCACTGCACGACGACGGGCTTGTCGTATCCGAGTGCCTTGCGGGTCTGCTCGCGCAGCTCCGGGGAGCAGTTCTTCCCGCATGCGTACCGTGCCGGGTCGATCGGCGAGGCGAAGAACAGGACGAACGTCACCAGGCTCATCGCGATCAGCATGATCACACCGACGAACAGGCGTCGGATGACATAGGCGTACATCGGGGGACCACCTCGGACTGGTCAAGAACTGGGCTGGCGAAATCGGGGTCGGCACGGTGGTGCTGAACCCAGCATGCACCCTGGACGGGGTGGAGGGTGAGGACCTCTTTTGATGAGGCCCTCACCCCCGAGCCGGGCGGCCACAGCAGGTGCGGCCGCCCGGCGAGGTGTTGCGGTTCTACTCCTGGATCAGGACGACACGCCGATGGCACCCAGGTCGGGGTACATCGCGCTGGCCGGGGTGTTGGTGTACCCGGTCACCTTCGAGCCGTAGAGGAAGTAGAACTTCGTGATCTCGAGCGGGATGTAGGCGACGTCCTGGCCGAGGACGATGTCCGCCTGCTGCAGCGCAGCGGTCTGGTCCTCCAGCGAGGCGGCGTTCTGCGCCTCGTCGACCAGGCCGTTGAACTCGTCGCTCTGGTAGGCGCCGTAGTCCTGACCGTCGGAGTTCTGGGTCAGGTTGATCCGGCTGTCGAACAGCGGCGGGGTCACGGTGATGGCGGACGGCCAGTCGGCACCCCAGCCACCCCAGATCACGTCGCTCTCCTTGTTGGGCTTCTGGATGACGTCGTAGTAGGTGTCACCCAGGCCGTCGAGGGTCGTGTCGAAGCCGGCCTCGTCCCAGGTCTCCTTCAGCGCGGCGGCCTGCTTGTCGGCGGTCTCCGTGCTCGGGTAGGTGAAGGTGAGCGGGTACGGCATCTGGACGCCCGCGCCTCCTCGAGGAGCTTCTTCGCAGCGGCCGGGTCGCCCTCCTGCGGGCCCGAGAACGCCGGGTTGTCCTGGTAGCCGACCACAGCCGGGTTCACGATGGACTCGGCGGGACCGTAGGCCTTCTCGCCACCGCCGGCGTTGATCCACGCCGTCGCGTTCGTCGCGACCTTGAGGGCCTCGCGGACCTTCGGGTCGGACAGCTTGCGGAAGTTCGGGACCAGGTAGTCGACGAACGGCGAGTCGACCAGCACGGAGCGGTCGGCGACCGCGCCCTCGATCTGGTTGTAGTACGCCGGCGGGACGCGCTGCGCGGTGACGGCGGTCTGCGCGTCACCGGTGTCGGCGATCAGCTGGTCGTAGATCGTCTCGGTGGTCTGGCCGATGTTGAAGACGATCTTGTCCGGCAGCGCCCGGCGGATGTTCTCCGGGTCGTCGGTCGCCGCGTCGTAGTTCTCGTTCTTGACGAACGTCGCGCCCTTGTTCTTGCTCCAGGTGCCCTCGAGCTTGTAGGGGCCGTTGGAGAAGATCTGGAAGTTGGACTTGTCGCCCTGGTCCTTGTCCTGGCGGTACGGGTCCATCATGTGCAGCGCCGCCACGGCGAGCGGGAAGTCCGGCCACGGCTGCTTGAAGTTGTACGTGATGGTGTTGCCGTCGCAGGTGATGGCCTTGTCGAACAGCTCCTGGCCGTCACCCTTGTAGGGACCGTTGTAGGCCGGCAGACCGGTCTTCTTGTCGGTCGGGATGTCCAGGTAGCTCAGCAGGTAGTTCGGACCACCCGTGATCACGTCGGTCGCGAAGACCCGCGAGGCGCCGTACTTGAAGTCCTCACACGTGATCGGCTGGCCGTCCTCCCACTTCACGCCGTCCTTGATCGTGAAGGACCAGACCTTGCCACCGTCCTCGGAGGTTCCGGTGTCGGTCGCCAGGTCGGCGACCGGGGTGTTGGAGACCTCGGGGTCGGTGGAGATCGGGAACGTCACCAGCTGGCGGTAGACCGTCCGGCTGAAGTTGGTGATGTCGCGACCCACGTAGATCCGCTGCGGGTCGACGTGCTCGATCGGGGCGTAGATGAGGTAGTTGAGAGTGCCACCGGCCTCTGCGGCACCGGCGTCGCCGCTGGGGTTGTCGGAGCTTCCTCCATCACTGTCACCACCGCACGCCGCCAGGCCGGCAGCGAGAGCGATCGCAGCGGAGGCAGCAAACACCCGCTTTCGATACTTGAACATTACTTCTCCTTGAGTGTGTGTCGCGCCTGGAGCGGCGGCACCTTCGACGACGCCATGCCGTCGAAAACTGGGGAGACGGACCTCAACGGTTCGTCTTCGGGTCGAGAGCGTCGCGGAGACCATCGCCGAGCAGGTTGAAGCTCACGACGATGATCATGATCAGGAAGGCCGGGGTGAAGAAGAAGACGAAGTCGGCCGACGAGTAGTTGATCGAGCTGCGCAGCACGTTGCCGAGCGTCGGCGTCGGTGGCTTGATGCCGACGTTGAGGTAGCTCAGCGCGGCCTCGGCCGAGATGTAGGCGGGCATCGTCAGCGTGAACACGACGAGCAGCGGCGCCCACAGGTTCGGCAGGATCTCCTTGAAGTAGAGCCGGCGCCGCGAGGCGCCCAGCAGCACGGCGGCGTCGACGAACTCGCGCTCGCGCACCGACAGCACCTGGCCGCGGATGATCCGGGCGACGCCCGGCCAGCCGAACAGCGCCAGCACGAAGACGACGTAGGCGCCGTTGGGGAGCGGATCGGAGAACGTGCCGGGGAGGATGTCGGCCATCAGCTGGATGCCGATGCTGGAGAGCGCCAGCAGCATCAGCGTCGCGGGGAAGGACAGGGTCAGGTCGATCGCCCGGCCGATGAACGAGTCGACCCAGCCGCCGGTGAAGCCGGCGATGATGCCGAGCACCGCTCCGACGCAGATCGAGATCAGGGTCGCGGAGAGGGCGATGGCCAGCGAGAAGGTCAGGCCGTACCAGACCCGGGAGAGCACGTCGCGGCCGGTCTGGGGCTCCACGCCGAGCGGGTGGTCCCAGCTGATGCCGCCGAGCTTTCCGGTCGGCAGGCCACCCGAGGCCGGGTCGGTGAGCTCCTGGTGGAAGGTGGTCGGGTCCAGCACGCCCATCTTCACGAGGAACGGCGCCGAGATCGCGGCGAGGATGTAGAGGGCCACCACGACGAAGGCGATCATGGACAGCTTGTCGCGACGGAAGCGACCGATCGCGAGCCGGGTCGGCGACTTGCCGGCGAGCTTCGAGACATCACCTTCGGGGGCGCCGGAGGGGTCCGGCAGCTGCTCGCTCTCCAGGTTGGAGGCCTGAACGGTCATGGCACCTCTGTCTTCTCGGTTGAGCTCGGCGTCGTGCTTCCGCCCGGGGTCGCGGACGGTTCGCGGCTCGACGACCGCAGCGACTCTATGTGACGCACCAGCAACATCGGGTCTTCAGCGTGTAACGATCTGGTCTCGACCCGTTCACGTACACGTCCGCCGGATCGGGCCTCTCGCGCCATACCCTCCGCCGGATGTAGGCGTGCGCGGCGCACCTTCCGCCACCATCGGAGGTCCGCGACAGAACCTGCGGCGCGGCGTCGGAGTGTCAGCCGGGCCGCGCGACCCACGTCACCGCCGGACGGGCCCGGCCGGATGACGGCGAGGTCACGCGGAGGTCACGCGGAGGTCTCCTCCACCTCCGGTACGGCGTCCACGCCCGCCTCCTTGCGCTGCTCCGGCGTGATCGGCGCCGGCGCGGCGGTGAGCGGGTCGAAGCCGCCGCCGGACTTGGGGAAGGCGATGACGTCGCGGATCGAGTCGCTGCGCGACAGCAGCGCGACGATCCGGTCCCAGCCGAACGCGATGCCACCGTGCGGCGGCGCGCCGTACTTGAACGCCTCGAGCAGGAACCCGAACTTCTCCTGCGCCTCGTCCTCGTCGATGCCCATGATCGCGAAGACCCGCTTCTGGACGTCCTCGCGGTGGATACGGATCGAGCCGCCGCCGATCTCGTTGCCGTTGCAGACGATGTCGTAGGCCCAGGCCAGCGCGTCGCCGGGGTCGCTGTCGAAGGTGTCGAGGTCCTGCGGCGAGGTGAAGGCGTGGTGGACCGCGGTCCAGGCCCCGCTCCCGACCGCGACGTCACCGGCCGCGGTGGCCTCGTCGGCGGGCTCGAAGAGCGGTGCGTCGACCACCCAGAGGAAGCTCCAGGCGTCCTCGTCGATCAGGTCGCAGCGCCGCCCGATCTCCAGCCGGGCCGCGCCGAGCAGCGCCCGGCTCGACTTCACGGCGCCGGCCGCGAAGAAGATGCAGTCTCCTGGCCGGGCGCCGACGTGGGCGGCCAGGCCGGCCAACTCCCCGTCGGTGATGTTCTTCGACACGGGGCCGGTCAGCTCGCCGTCCTCCTGCACGAGCACGTACGCCAGGCCCTTGGCGCCACGCTGCTTGGCCCACTCCTGCCAGGCGTCGAGCTGCTTGCGAGGCTGGCTCGCTCCCCCCGGCATCACCACGGCGCCGACGTACGGCGCCTGGAAGACCCGGAACGGGGTGTCCTTGAAGTACTCGGTGCACTCGACGAGCTCCTGGCCCATCCGCAGGTCGGGCTTGTCGGAGCCGTAGCGGGCCATGGCGTCGGCGTAGGTCATCCGCGGCAGCGGCACGGGGACGTCGTGGCCGATCAGCTTCCACAGCGCGACCAGGATCTGCTCGGCGACGGCGATGACGTCGTCCTGCTCCACGAAGCTCATCTCGATGTCGAGCTGGGTGAACTCCGGCTGCCGGTCGGCGCGGAAGTCCTCGTCGCGGTAGCAGCGGGCGATCTGGTAGTAGCGCTCCATGCCGGCGACCATGAGGAGCTGCTTGAACAGCTGCGGGCTCTGCGGCAGCGCGTACCAGCTGCCGGGCTGCAGCCGCGCCGGCACCAGGAAGTCGCGGGCGCCCTCGGGCGTCGAGCGGGTCAGGGTCGGGGTCTCGATCTCGACGAAGCCGTGCTCGTCGAGCACGTCGCGCGCGGCCTTGTTGACCTTGCTGCGCAGCCGGATGGCCGCGGCGGGGCCGGAGCGGCGCAGGTCGAGGTAGCGGTGCTTGAGGCGCGCCTCCTCGCCGACGTCGACGTGATCGCTGATCGGGAACGGCAGCGGCGCCGCGGCGCTGAGCACCTCGACGTCGGTCGCGACGACCTCGATCTCGCCGGTGGCGAGGTTGGGGTTCTCGTTCCCCTCCTTGCGCCGGGCCACCTCACCGGTGACCTTCAAGCAGTACTCCGCGCGCAGGTGGTGGGCGACCGCCTCGTCGCGGATCACGACCTGCACGACACCGCTGGCCTCGCGCAGGTCGATGAAGGCGACTCCCCCGTGGTCGCGCCGGTTGGCCACCCACCCGGCGAGGGTGACGGTCTGGCCGGCGTGCTCGGCGCGGAGCGCGCCCGCACCGTGCGTTCTCATGGGGAGGGTGCGGGTCACTGCTTCTTCTCCTCGATGCTGCTGGTGACCACCTGCGGTCGCAGGTCGTCGATGGGTGGCGTCCAGGTGGCCGGGTCGGCGAGGACCTGGTCTCCGGACCGGATGTCCTTGACCTCGCCCTGGTCCGGGAACCAGACGTACGGGATGCCCCGGCGCTCGGCGTACCGGATCTGCTTGCCGAACTTCTGCGCGCTCGCCGCGACCTCGCACGGGATGCCCCGGGCACGCAGCGCGCCGGCGACCGCCTCGCTCTCGGGCCGCGACTCCTCCGAGACCACGGCGACCACGACGGCGCTGGGGACCTTGCGGGTGGCGGTCAGGCCGGTGCGGGCGATCAGCGGCACGACCACGCGGCTGACGCCGAGCGAGATGCCCACGCCCGGGTACGTCGTCCGGCCGTCGGAGGCGAGGGCGTCGTAGCGGCCGCCGGAGCAGATCGACCCCATCGACTCGTAGCCCTCGAGCCGGGTCTCGAAGACGGTGCCGGTGTAGTAGTCGAGCCCGCGCGCGATCGAGAGGTCGGCGACGACCTGCACCCGGTCGCTCACGAGGTCGGCGCACGCCCGGACCAGCTGGCCCAGCTCGGCCAGGCCCTCCTCGAGCAGCGGGTGCTCGACGCCGAGGGCACGCACCGCGTCGACGAACGAGTCGTCGGCCGCGCTGATCGTCGCGAGCGAGAGCACCCGATCGGCCGTGGCGGCGTCGACGCCGGCCTCGGCGACCAGCATCGCGTGCACCTTCTCGGCCGGGAGCTTGTCGAGCTTGTCGACGATCCGCATCACCTCGTCGGTGTCGGCGACGCCCAGGCCGGCGTAGAAGCCCTGGATCAGCTTGCGGTTGTTGACCTGGAGCCGGAAGGCCGGCAGGAAGTCGAGCCGGTTCAGCGCGTCGACCATGACGCGGGTGACCTCGACGTCGTGGTGGAACGGCAGCTCGTCGCGGCCGATGATGTCGATGTCGGCCTGGGTGAACTCGCGGTAGCGGCCCTCCTGCGGCCGCTCCCCCCGCCACGCCTTCTGGATCTGGAAGCGGCGGAACGGGAACTCCAGCTTGCCGGCGTTCTCCAGCACGTAGCGCGCGAACGGCACCGTCAGGTCGAAGTGCAGCCCGATGCCGGCGTGTCCCTCGGCGGACTCCTCGTGCAGGCGGCGCAGCAGGTAGACCTCCTTGGAGGTGTCACCCTTGCGCAGCAGCTGGTCCAGCGGCTCGACGGCGCGGGTCTCGATGCCCGCGAAGCCGTGCAGCTCGAAGGTGTGCCGCAGGGTGTCGATGACCTGCTGCTCGACGACACGCTGCTCGGGCAGCAGCTCGGGGAACCCGCTGAGCGGGGTCGGCTTGCTCATCGGTGTCAGAGACCTCGGGTAACTCGACCCGCGTCGCCCTCGGTGAGGAGGTCGAGCAGGAAGGGGTTGGTGGCGCGCTCGCGGCCGATCGACGTCTGCTCGCCGTGCCCGGGCAGCACCACGATGTCGTCGGCGAGCGGGAGGACCTTGGTGGTGAGGCTGCGCAGCATCGTCTGGTGGTCGCCTCCGGGCAGGTCGGTGCGGCCGATCGAGCCGGCGAACAGCAGGTCTCCGGAGAACATCACCTCGGAGACGTCCTCACGGTCGAACGGCGTCCGGAACGTCACCGAGCCCTCGGTGTGGCCGGGCGTGTGGTCGACGGCGAAGCGCAGCCCGGCGAGCTCGACCTCCTGGAGGTCGGCGAGCTCGCGGACGTCGTCGGGCTCGGCGAACTCGTACTGCCCGCCCAGCAGCATCTGGGCCGACTCGCGGGACAGCCCGGCCATCGGGTCCGTGAGCAGGTGCCGGTCGGCGGGGTGGATCCACGCGGTCGCGTCGTAGGTGCCGGCGACCGGCGCGACGCACCACATGTGGTCGACGTGGCCGTGCGTGACGAGCACGGCGACCGGCTTCAGCCGGTGCTCGCGCACCACCTCGGCGACCCCGTCGGCGGCGTCCTTGCCGGGGTCGATCACCACGCACTCGGAGCCCGGGCCGGTGGCGGCGACGTAGCAGTTGGTGCCCCACGGACCCGCGGGGAAGCCGGCGATCAACACCACGGCAGACTACCGAGCCGACGCACGGCGCGCCGCATCGGTAGTGGGCGGCCGGACGAGCCGGCCCTCCGTCTTGACTAGCATGGAGTCGTGACCAGTCACCAGTGGGGCCGAGTCGACGACGACGGGACCGTCTACGTGAAGACCGCCGACGGCGAGCGCTCCGTGGGCCAGTACCCCGAAGGCACTCCCGAGGAGGCGCTGCGGTTCTTCACCGAGCGCTACGACGCGCTGGCCTTCGAGGTCGGGCTCCTCGAGAAGCGCGTGACCAGCGGCGTGATGTCGCCCGAGGAGGCGGCCGCCTCGGTGCGCACCGTCCGCGAGCAGGTCACGACCGCGAACGCCGTGGGCGACCTGGTCGCGCTGACGGCTCGCCTCGACGCGCTCGAGCCGGTGCTGGAGCAGCAGCGCGAGGAGCGCAAGGCCGAGCGCGCCCAGCGCTCCGCCGAGGCCCGGGCCGGCAAGGAGCGGATCGTGGCGGAGGCCGAGGGCCTCGCGGAGAGCTCGGACTGGCGCCGCGGCGCCAACCGGATGCGCGAGCTGCTCGACGAGTGGAAGGCGCTCCCCCGCATCGACCGCTCGTCCGACGACGCGCTGTGGCGGCGCTTCTCCTCCGCCCGCACGGCGTACACCCGGCGCCGCAAGGCGCACTTCGCCGAGCAGCACGAGAAGCGCGACGCCGCCCGCGCGATCAAGGAGCGGCTGGCCGACGAGGCCGAGGCGCTCGCGACCTCGACCGACTGGGGTCCGACCGCCGGTCGCTACCGCGACCTGATGCGGCAGTGGAAGGCCGCCGGGCCGGCGCCGCGCGAGGTCGACGAGGCGCTCTGGAAGCGCTTCCGCGGCGCCCAGGACACGTTCTTCGGCGCCCGCGACGCCACGGCCGCCGAGCAGGACAAGGAGTTCGCCGCGAACGCCGAGGTCAAGGAGGCACTGCTGGTCGAGGCCGAGGCGGTGCTCCAGGCCCTGCGCTCCGACGGCGACCTCGACGCCGCCAAGCGCGCCTTCCGCGACCTCGCGGACCGCTGGGACGCCGCGGGCAAGGTGCCGCGCGACCGGATGAAGGACCTGGAGGGCCGGATCCGCCGGGTCGAGCAGGAGATCCGCGGCGCCGAGGACGAGCAGTGGCGCCGCTCCGACCCGGAGAAGTCCGCGCGCGCCGACGACATGGTGTCCAAGCTCGAGGCCGCGATCGCCCAGGTCGAGGCCGACCTCGAGAAGGCCCGCGCCGCCGGCAACGAGAAGCGGGTCAAGGAGCTCGAGGAGAACCTCGCCTCCCGCCAGTCCTTCCTCGAGATGGCCAAGCGCGCCAGCGCCGACTACTCCGGCTGAGCTGCGCCGCGGCGGGGTGGTTTCGAGGCTCGGCCCCGGCGGCCCGCGCACCTCAACCACCGTGACGGTCGTTGAGGTGCGAGCGGAGCGAGCCTCGAAACCACGGAACGCTGGCTCGGGCGCTGCCGGCAGGCGAGTCGGGCTCTGGGACGGCGAGACTCACGCTGGGACGGCGAAGGCTCGTCGTCCCAGCAGGAGTTCTGTCGGCCGACCGACGAAACTCCCCCGGGCGCGTCCCGCTGCCCCATCGGCACCACCAGCCGCAGGTTCATCAAGGGATGACGGTCAAGCCGCGGTTCCCCGGGTGACCTCAGCGAGGGAACCGCACCTTCGCCAGCATCCCTTGATGAAGCGCCACCCACCGGGTCCCGACGACGGCCTCGGCGTCCACCATGGCGCAGGACCATCGCGCTCGACGGACACCGCGGCCCACGAGGGCTACTGGGTGACCCGGTAGGCGTCGAAGACGCCGGGGACCGACCGCACCGCCTTGAGCACGGTGTCGAGGTGCTTGGCCTCGGCCATCTCGAAGGTGAAGCGGCTCTTCGCGACCCGGTCGCGGGTGGTCGACAGGTTGGCGCTGAGGATGTCGACGTGGGCGTCGCTGAGCGCCATCGTGATGTCGGAGAGCAGTCGGGCCCGGTCGAGGGCCTCGACCTGGATGTTGACCAGGAAGCTGGACTGCCCGGTCGGCGCCCACTCGACGTCGACCAGCCGCTCCGGCTGGGACTGCAGGCTCGCGGCGTTGGTGCACGACTGCCGGTGCACCGACACCCCGCCGCCCTTGGTGACGAAGCCCAGGATCGGGTCCGGCGGCACGGGGGTGCAGCACTTGGCGAGCTTCACCCAGACGTCCGGGGCGCCCTTGACGATCACGCCCGCGTCGCCGCCCGGCTGCACCTTCGAGCGCGACCGGCGCCCGGTGATCGTGACGCCCTCGGCGAGGTCCTCCGCCGCGCCGTCGTCGCCTCCGTGCAGGTCGATGACCCGGCGTACCACCGCCTGGGCGGAGAGGTTGCCCTCGCCGACGGCGGCGTACAGCGCGGAGACGTCCGCGAGCTTGAAGTGGACCGCGGCCAGCGTGAGCACCTCGTGGGACATCAGCCGCTTGAGCGGGAGCCCCTCCTTGCGCATCAGCTTGGCGATCTGCTCCTTGCCGCGGTCGATCGCCTCCTCGCGCCGCTCCTTGGTGAACCACTGACGGATCTTGGAGCGCGCCCGGGGCGACTTCACGAACCCCAGCCAGTCGCGGGACGGCCCGGCCGTCGGCGACTTCGAGGTGAAGACCTCGACCACGTCGCCGTTCTCGAGCGCGGACTCGAGCGGGACCAGGCGGCCGTTGACCCGGGCGCCGATCGTGTGGTGGCCGACCTCGGTGTGGACGGCGTACGCGAAGTCGACCGGGGTCGCGTCGGTGGGCAGCGCGATCACGTCGCCGCGCGGTGTGAAGACGTAGACCTCGGCCCGGTTGATCTCGAAGCGCAGCGACTCGAGGAACTCCCCCGGGTCCTCGACCTCGTTCTGCCACTCGAGCAGCTGGCGCACCCAGGTCATGTCGTCGGGGTCGGCCGACCGGTCGGTGTCGACCCCCGCGCGGCTGTCCTCCTTGTACTTCCAGTGCGCCGCGACGCCGTACTCGGCGCGGCGGTGCATGGCGTAGGTGCGGATCTGCAGCTCGACGGGCTTGCCCTGCGGTCCGATGACCGTCGTGTGCAGCGACTGGTACATGTTGAACTTCGGCATCGCGACGTAGTCCTTGAACCGGCCGAGCACCGGGTTCCATCGCGAGTGCAGGACGCCGAGGACCGTGTAGCAGTCGCGGTCGTTCTCGACCAGCACCCGGATGCCGACCAGGTCGTAGATGTCGGAGAACTCGCGGCCGCCGACGATCATCTTCTGGTAGATCGAGTAGTAGTGCTTCGGCCGACCGGTGACCGTGGCCTTGACCTTGGCCTCCCGCAGGTCGGTGCCGACCTGGGCGATCACCTCGGCGAGGAACTGGTCGCGCGAGGGCGCCCGCTCGGCCACCATTCGGACGATCTCGTCGTAGATCTTGGGGTGCAGGGTCGCGAACGCGAGGTCCTCGAGCTCCCACTTGATCGTGTTCATGCCCAGCCGGTGGGCCAGCGGGGCGTAGATGTCGAGGGTCTCCCGGGCGACCCGCTCCTGGGTCTCCTGGCGCACGTAGCGCAGCGTGCGCATGTTGTGCAGCCGGTCGGCGAGCTTGATCACCAGCACCCGGATGTCGCGCGACATCGCGACGATCATCTTGCGGATCGTCTCGGCCTGCGCGGAGTCGCCGTACTTGACCTTGTCGAGCTTGGTCACGCCGTCGACGAGTCGCGCGATCTCGTCGCCGAAGTCCTGCCGCACCTGCTCGAGCGTGTACGGCGTGTCCTCGACCGTGTCGTGCAGCAGCGCCGCGGCGAGCGTCGGCTCGGTCATGCCGATGTCGGCCAGGATCGTGGTCACCGCGAGCGGGTGGGTGATGTAGGGGTCGCCGGACTTGCGGGTCTGGGTGCCGTGTAGCTTCTCGGCGGTCACGTAGGCGCGCTCCAGCAGCGCCAGGTCGGCCTTCGGGTGGTTGGCCCGGACGGCCCGGAACAGCGGCTCGAGCACCGGGTTGGCCGACTGGTTGCGGGTGCCCATCCGGGCCAGCCGGGCGCGCATGCTGCGCGTCGACGGGCCCGGCTCGGACGCACGGCGCGGGCCGGCGGCTGCCGGCGGGGCGGTGCGTTCCTCGGTCACGCGGGGTCCCCTCGGAATCGTGCGGTGGCGGAGCGCAGCGGGGGAAGCGCGCGATTCCGTGGGGTGCTCACACGGCCAGTCTAGGCATCAGACCGTCAGCAGCGTCGTCAGCGGTACGTCGTCGCCGAGGGTCTGTCGGCCCGGGAGGAACCCGAGCTCCATGAGCATCGCCACCGCATGCACCTGCGCCCCGCACCGCTCGACGAGCTGGGTGGTCGCTCGGGCCGTGCCGCCGGTGGCCAGCACGTCGTCGACGAGCAGCACGCGCTCACCGGGGCGCAGCGCGTCCTGGTGCACCTCGAGCGTGGCCTCGCCGTACTCCAGGACGTAGGAGGCGGTGTACGTCGCGCGCGGGAGCTTGCCGGCCTTGCGCACCGGCACGAAGCCCACGTCGAGGGCGAGCGCCACCGGCGCCCCGAGGATGAACCCCCGCGACTCCATGCCGAGCACCTTGTCGACCACGACCCGGCCCGCGTCGTCCCGACCGGGGGCCGCGAGCGCCTCGACGACGGCCCGGAGGGCGCCGTGGTCGGCGAGGAGCGGGGTGATGTCCTTGAACAGGACGCCGGGCTCGGGGAAGTCGGGGACGTCCGCGATCAGGGCGAGTGCCGACGCCAGCCCGGGCCGGGGCCCGGGCTGGGTCACTTCTTGCCCCGCTTCGACTTCGGCTGGCGGCTCGGCTGCTGCCGGCCCGACGAGGCGCTCTGCTGGACCGGGCCGCGCGACTGGGGCGCGATCCGGCCGCGGCCGGCGGTCTCGGGGCTGCGCGGCTCCTGCGCGCCCGGGGCCGGCCGGGAGACCGGGGCACCCTCCTCGAGGTCGCCCTCCGCCTCGTCGACGGGTCCGGGCTCGTCGCGCACCGGCATGTCCTCGGTGAACACGGGGACGGCAGCGTAGCGGTCGGCGTCGCGCTTGGCGGCCGCCCGGGCCCGCCGCTCCGCCAGCTTGACCTCGGTCTCGGTGGACTTCATGTGCACGAGCACGCGCGGCGCGATGAAGACCGACGAGTAGACACCGGCGGCCATGCCGACGAACTGGGCGAGCGCCAGGTCCTTCAGTGAGCTGGCGCCGAGCTGGACGGCGCTGACGTAGAGGATCGCGCCGATCGGGATCAGCGCCACGATCGAGGTGTTGATCGAGCGCACCAGGGTCTGGTTGACCGCCAGGTTGGCCGCGTCGGCGTAGCTCTGCCTACTGGTGCGCAGCTCGTGGGTGTTCTCGCGGATCTTGTCGAAGACCACGACCGTGTCGTACATCGAGAAGCCCAGGATCGCGAGCAGACCGGTGACCGCCGCCGGGGTCACCGGGAAGCCCGAGAGCGCGTAGATGCCGATCGTCAGCACGATGTCGTGGAACAGCGCCACGAGGGCGGCCACGGACATCTTCCATTCTCGGAAGTAGGCCCAGATGAAGATCACCACGAGGCCCAGGAAGATGCCGACGCCGACCAGGGCGCGCTTGGCCACGTCGCGGCCCCAGCTCGCGCCGATGTCGTCCTTCGAGATGTCGTCGTTCGACGCCCCGGTGACGTCCTGGATGATGCCCCGGACCTCCTGGTCCGCCACGGCGTTCAGGTCCTCGGTCTGGATCAGCATCGCGCTGTCGCCCGACGTCGTGACGGTCGGCGCCGCCGCCGCTCCGACGCTGGAGTTGCCGATGGCGTCGCGCAGCTCGTCGGCGGTCTCCTGGTTGGCCTTGGCGGCCGCCAGGTTGTCGACGCGGTACTGGGTGCCGCCGGTGAACTCGATGCCGAAGTTCAGGCCCTTGACGACGATCACCACGATCGCCAGGCCGACCAGGGTCAGCGAGATGGCGTACCAGAGGGCACGCTTGTGGACGAAGTCGATCGACTTGTCGCCCTGGTAGAGCTCGTTGCCGAGCCGCGAGAACTTGCCCATCAGGCCTTACCTCCCGTGGCGACCCGATCGATGCCGAGCGTGCTCGCGCTCAGGCCGGAGAGCTCGCCGCCGCCGTTGAAGAACTTGTACCGGGCCAGGAACGTCACCAGCGGCTTGGTGAACCAGAACAGGATCGCCAGGTCGATGAACGTCGAGAGGCCGAGCGCGAAGCCGAAGCCCTTCACGACACCCGACGCGAACAGGTACAGCACGCCCGCCGACAGCAGCGACACCACGTTGGCGGCGAGACGCGTCTTGCGGGCCCGGCGCCAACCGGTCTCGACCGACACCCGCATCGACCGTCCCTCACGCATCTCGTCACGGATGCGCTCGAAGAAGATGATGAAGGAGTCGGCGGTGACACCGACGCCGATGATCAGGCCCGCGATGCCGGGAAGGGTGAGCGTGAAGCCGGCGGTGTTGCCCAGCAGCAGCACCATCGCATAGGTGATCGCTGCCGCCGTGGCCAGCGAGGCGAGCACCACCAGGCCGAGGCCGCGGTAGTAGAGCAGGCAGTAGAGCATCACCAGCGCCAGGCCCAGGGCGCCGGCCGTCAGGCCCGCCGAGAGCTGGTTGCCCGCCAGCGACGGGCCGATCTGCTCGGTCTGGATGCCGTCCTCCTTGAAGGAGATCGGCAGCGCGCCGTACTTGAGGCTGGTCGCCAGGCTCTCCGCCGACGCCCGGGTGAAGTTGCCGGAGATCCGCGCCTGGCCGTCGGGGATCCGGCCCTCGAACGTCGGGGCCGAGATGACCTGGCCGTCGAGCACGACCGCGAACTGCTGCTCGCTGCCGGCCATGGCCGACGACAGGTCGGCGAAGGCCTGCTTGCCGTCGCCGCCGAGGGTGAGGTTGACCTCGTAGGCCACGCTGCCCTGCGGGATGCCCGCCGAGGCCTCCTTGAGGTCGGTGCCCTCGATCACGGCCGGCGAGAGGAGGTACTTGGTGGCGGCGTCCTCCTCGGTGCCGCAGGTGACCAGCCAGGTGGTCGGGTCGTCGGCCGGCGGCTCGGTGGTCGGGCAGGTGTACGCCGCGTAGGCGTCGATCGCCTCCTGCGGCGGGTTCGAGATGAAGGTGAGCGCCTGCTCCGGGGTCGCGCCCTTCGCGTCGGCCGGCGCGGTCGGGCTCTCGCTGGGGGACTCGCTGGGGGACTCGCTGGGCGACCCACTGGGGCTCGGCGAGTCGGTCGCCTTGTCGTCGGCCGCACCGAACGCCGGGCGGTTCTTCGCGGTGCCCTGGTCGCCGGACTTGCCGGCCTTGTCCTTCTTCGGCTTGGGGGGCAGCGTCACGCCCGCACCGGGCTCGGCGCTCGGGCTGGCACCCGGGTCGGCCGGGGTCGGCGTGGCGCTCGCGCACGGGCCGGGCGCGGTGCTGGTGCAGGCCACGGTGCGGAAGCGCAGCTGGGCCTGGCGCTTGACGGTGTCGATCAGCGAGTTGGAGGTGTCGCCCGGGATCTCGACGATGATCACGTCGTTGCCCTGCGTGGTGACCTCGGCCTCGCTCACGCCGGAGCCGTTGACGCGGTCGTCGATGATCCGCGCGGCGGTCTCGACGTTCTCCTTCGTCGGGTTGCCCTCGGCGGTCATCGTGATCCGGGTGCCACCCTGGAGGTCGAGGCCGAGGGCCGGCTTCCAGTTGCCGCCCAGCGCGACCAGGCCGTACAGCACCGCCACGCCTGCCAGGAACAGCGCCAGCGTGCGGCCGGCGTGCGCGGCTGTGTTGCGTGCCATCTCAGTTCTCCTCCGGACCGCTGCCCGGCTTCCCGTTGTCGACCTCGATGTCGGACCGCTCCTCGGCCGACTCGGTGTCGTTCATGTCGTCCACGTCGTCGCGCGCGTCGTCCGGGGCGTCGTCGCGGTGCTCGACCTTGCTGCCGATCGCACCGGGGGCGACCCGGATGACCACGCCGTCGGCGATGGCCACCCGCAGGTGGTCGTCGTCGACCTGGTCGACGGTGCCGTAGATCCCGGAGGTCAGCACGACATCGTCACCTACGGACAACGACGACTGCATGCGCCTGAGTTCCTTCTGGCGCCGAGAGGCCGGTCGGATGATGAACAACCAGAAGAGCAGCACGATGCCGACGAGCGGCAAGAACTCCACGACGAATGACCTCTCGAGCGTTGTCTAGGGCGCGCGACCCAGAGCGGGCGGGCCGACGCGCCAGTGTAACCAGCGGAATGGCCCCGCTCACGAATTCGCCCGATGTCCGGCCCGGGTGGCCGGCCCGGTGGCCGACGGTTCGGACGCAGGTGTGGGTCCCGTGTGCCCCGGGCCGGCGTGGGCGCTCCCATCAGGCTCGGTGTCAGGGAGAGCCCGCATCACGTGTCACACCAGCACCCCGGCTCCCAGCTGGCAGCCGAAACCCGCACGACACGCCGCGGCGGCCCGGCGTGTCGTGCGGGTTTCGGCGGTCAGCCGCTGAACCCCGCGACAACCGCGGTCCGACGGGAGAGCCGGCCCGGGATCACTCCTCGAACAGCGTGGCGTCGCGCTCCGCCGGAGGCGGCGTCAGCCCGAGGTGCTGCCAGGCCGCCGGCGTGGCGACCCGGCCCCGCGGCGTACGCGCCAGGAAGCCGTTGCGGACCAGGAACGGCTCCGCGACCTCCTCGACGGTCTCGCGCTCCTCCCCCACGGCGACGGCGAGCGTGGAGACACCGACCGGTCCCCCGCCGAACCGACGGCAGAGCACGTCGATCACGGCTCGGTCCAGCCGGTCCAGACCGAGCTGGTCGACCTCGTAGAGGTCGAGCGCGGACCGCGCCACTGCCACGGTGACCACGCCGTCCGCCCGAACCTGGGCGTAGTCGCGCACCCGCCGGAGCAGCCGGTTGGCGATGCGCGGGGTGCCGCGCGAGCGCGAGGCGATCTCGGCGGTGCCGTCGGCGGCGGCGTCGACCTCGAGCAGCCGCGCCGAGCGCTGGACGATCAGGTCGAGCTCGTCGGGCTCGTAGAACTCCAGGTGGGCGGTGAAGCCGAAGCGGTCGCGCAGCGGGCCCGGCAGCAGGCCGGCACGGGTGGTGGCGCCGACCAGGGTGAACGGCGGGATGTCGAGCGGGATCGCGGTCGCGCCGGGCCCCTTGCCGATGACGACGTCGACCCGGAAGTCCTCCATCGCCATGTAGAGCATCTCCTCCGCGGGCCTCGACATCCGGTGGATCTCGTCGACGAAGAGGACGTCGCCCTCGTTCAGCCCGGAGAGGATCGCCGCGAGGTCGCCCGCGTGGGTGATCGCGGGGCCGCTGGTGAGCCGCAGCGGCGCGCCCATCTCACTGGCGATGATCATCGCCAGCGTGGTCTTGCCGAGGCCCGGCGGACCCGACAGCAGCACGTGGTCGGGGGCGCGGCCGCGGCGCCGGGCGGCCTCGAGCACGAGCCCGAGCTGGTCGCGCACGCGCACCTGGCCGACCACCTCGTCGAGGGTCCGCGGCCGGAGCGCGGCCTCGACCGCACGCTCGTCACCTTCGGCCTCAGCGGCCGTGAGCGAGCGCAGGTGGGTGGACTCGACCTCGTCGAGGTCCTCCTCCTGGAAGGCCATCGCGTCAGGCCTTGCTCAGCGTGCGGAGCGCGGCCCGCAGCAGTCCCGCGACGTCGGGGACGGCGCCGGCCTCGGGGGCGACCGCGTCGACGGCCTTCTCGGCGTCCTTGGCCGACCAGCCCAGGCCGACCAGGCCCTGGTGCACCTGGTCGCGCCACGGGGCGCCGGCGACCGGCGCAGACGGCGTACGTCCGCCCGTCGGGGCGCCGATCCGGTCCTTGAGCTCGAGGATGATCCGCTGCGCGCCCTTCTGGCCGATGCCGGGGACCTTCGTCAGCGTCTTGGTGTCGTCGCTCGCGATGGCCAGGCGCAGGTCGTCGGGCGCGAGCACGGCGAGCATCGCCTGGGCGAGCTTCGGCCCCACGCCGGAGGCCGTCTGGAGCAGCTCGAAGGTCTGCTTCTCGTCCTCGTCGGCGAATCCGAAGAGGGTCAGCGAGTCCTCGCGCACCACCATGCTGGTCGGCAGGGTCGCCGACTGGCCGACCCGCAGCGTGGCGAGCGTGCCGGGCGTGCACATCACCTCGAGGCCGATCCCGCCGACCTCCACCACGGCCGCGGCCAGGCTGACCGCGGCCACCGGGCCACGCACGAACGCGATCACGCGTATCTCCTCCTCGTCGCCTGGGTCTGCCGCGCTCCCGCCACCGCCGCGTCGATCCGGGCCTGGGCGCCGCCGCGCCAGATGTGGGTGATGGCCAGCGCCAGCGCGTCGGCGGCGTCGGCCGGCTTCGGCATCGCGTCGAGACGCAGGATACGGGTCACCATCGTGCCGACCTGGGCCTTGGTCGCCCGGCCGTTGCCCGACACCGCCGCCTTGACCTCGCTCGGCGTGTGCAGCGCGACCGGCAGGCCGCGGCGGGCCGCGCACACCATCGCGATCCCGCTGGCCTGGGCGGTGCCCATCACCGTGCTGACGTCGGAGCGGGCGAACACCCGCTCCACCGCGACCGCGTCCGGGCGGTGCTCGTCGAGCCAGGCGTCGACGCCCTTCTCGATGGTCACCAGCCGCTGCGGCACCGGCAGGTCGGACGACGTGCGCAGCACGTTGACGTCGACCAGGCGCAGCGGCCGGCCCACCGATCCCTCGACCACGCCCATGCCGCAGCGGGTCAGCCCGGGGTCGATCCCCAGCACGCGCATCGATCCGCCTCTCCGTCCGAACAGGTGTTCGGAGCCAACGCTAACCGCCCACTCCTCCGGTTCGCCGGAGGACACGCGGGGGTGTCGGCGGCGGCCATCAGCTGTAACGCCGGGTTACCGGCTGTTCCCACCATGCTGCGGCATCGTGGGAACAGCGGATAACCCGGCGTTACATGCGCCTCACGTGACAGCCCACCTTTCCTCCACAGGGCGGCCGGTGATCCTGTCATCCACAGCCGAGCGTGCTGGGCGCCCCGAGCCGTGGTCGGTGCGGGCAGCGTCGCGGTCATGTTGCGGAGCTACCCACTCCTCCGGCCCGACCCACACGGGCTGATCACCAGACAGCAGGCGATGCGCGCCGGCCTCGACGACCGGGACCTGCGGCGCCTGGTCCGCGACGGCCGACTACTGCCGCTGCGCCGGGGCGTGTACGTCGTCGCCGAACGCTGGGACGAGCTCGACCCGTTCGGCGGCCGGGCGCTGCTCCGGGTCCGGGCAGCGCAGCTCACCCTCCGGTGCGACCACGTGCTCAGCCACGACTCAGCGGCGCTCGCCCTCGGGCTGGGCGTGCCGGACGCACGCCGGGCGCTGGTGCACGTCACGCGCCGCAAGGTCCACGGCGATGCCGTTCGCGCCGGCGTCAAGCACCACCTGGCGCCGTACTCCGACGAGCAGGTCATCGAGGTCCACGGTCTGCGGGTCCTCGACGCGCCGCGCACGGCTCTCGACATGGCGCGCGAGCACGGGCTGGCGGCAGGTGTCGCGTGCTGCGACGCCGCGCTGCGCTCCGGCGCGACCCGAAGCGACGTCGATCGAGCTCGAGCAGCGATGTGGTGCTGGCCCGGGAGTCGCGTCATGGACGCCGCGATCGACCTCGCCGACCCGGGCGCGGAGTCGTGGCTCGAGTCCGAGGCACGGGTGCTCCTGCTCTCGCTCCGGATCGGCCGCGCCCAGACCCAGTTCGGACTGACCGACGGCGCTCGCACAGTCTGGTGCGACCTGAGGATCGGCCGACACATCTTCGAGGTCGACGGCTGGCTGAAGTACACCGCCGAGCTCGCCCCACGCCGCGACCCACGCGAGACCCTCCGGCAGGAGAAGATGCGTCAGGACTTCATCTCCGGCTTCAAGCTCGGCGTCTCCCGGATCACCGCTGCCGATTGCCACGGCGACCGGGAGGCCGCGCGTCGCCGGCTCCTGCGTGAGTACGCCGACACGTGCGCCCGATTCGGGACCGACATCAGCGACCTCGCGCCCCACGTCGTACGGCGGCGCCGGTGATCAGCGGGCCGAGCCGGACGCCGCCCCAATGTTGTAACGCCGGGTTACCGACTGTTCCCACCGTGTTGCAGCATGGTGGGAACAGCGGATAACCCGGCGTTACATGCGTTGAGAGCGAGCGCCGCCCATCACGCGTCGATGGCCTCGAGTACGTCGTCGGGGATGTCGGCGTTGCTGTAGACGTTCTGCACGTCGTCGAGGTCGTCGACGGCGTCGACGAGGCGGAAGACCTTGCCCGCGACGTCGACCTCGGCGACCGGGATGTCCATCGTGGCGACGAACTGGACCTCGGCGGACTCGTAGTCGATGCCGGCGGCCTGCAGCGCGGAGCGCACGGCGACCACGTCGGAGGAGTCGGACTGGATCTCGAAGTTCTCCCCGAGGTCGTTGACGTCCTCGGCGCCGGCGTCGAGCGTCGCCTCGAGCACGTCGTCCTCCGAGACCTCCCATGGCTGGCCGCCGCGCTCCTGGGCCTTGCCCACCACGACGACGCCCTTGCGGGTGAAGAGCCGCGAGACCGATCCGGGGTCGGCCATGGTGCCGCCGTTGCGGGTCACCGCGGTGCGGACCTCCATCGCGGCCCGGTTGCGGTTGTCGGTGAGGCACTCGACCAGGAGCGCGACGCCCTGGGGCCCGTAGACCTCGTACATGATCGTCTCGTAGTCGACGCCGCCGCCGTCGAGCCCACCGCCGCGCTTGACCGCGGAGTCGATGTTCTTGTTGGGCACCGACTGCTTCTTGGCCTTCTGGATCGCGTCGTAGAGCGTGGGGTTGCCCGCGGGGTCGGGGCCGCCCATCTTCGCCGCGATCTCGATGTTCTTGATCAGCTTGGCGAACAGCTTGCCGCGCTTGGCGTCGATGACCGCCTTCTTGTGCTTGGTGGTCGCCCACTTGGAGTGGCCGGACATGCGTCTCCTTCTAACCTCGCGGGTCGAGCTCGTCGCGACCCTCGACCAGGTCCACGAACAGCCGGTGGACCCGGGCGTCGCCACCCACCTCGGGATGGAACGACGTCGCCATCAGCGAACCCTGACGGACCGCCACGATCCTACCCGCGGCCGGCCCGTCCTCGACACGAGCGAGCACGTCGACGTCCGGACCGACCGACTCCACCCACGGCGCCCGGATGAAGACCGCGTGCACCGGGGCGTCGAGACCGGCGACGACGAGGTCGCCCTCGAAGGAGTCGACCTGCCGCCCGAACGCGTTGCGCCGTACCGTGATGTCCAGCCCGCCGAGCGTCTCCTGGCCGGCCGCGCCGTCCTCGATCCGGTCGGCGAGCATGATCATCCCGGCGCAGGTCCCGAAGACCGGCAGCCCCGCCTTGATCCGCTGCCGGATCGGCTCGAACAGGTCGAAGGTGCGGACCAGCTTGGCCATCGTCGTCGACTCGCCGCCCGGGACGACGAGGCCGTCGCAGGCGTCGAGCTCCGACGTACGCCGCACCGTGGTCGCCCGGACTCCGAGGCTCTCCAGCGTGCGCAGGTGCTCACGGACGTCGCCCTGGACGGCGAGGACGCCGACGGTCGGCGCGCTCATGCGGGGCGGGGTCACCAGCCCCGCTCGGAGAGCCGGTGGGGCTGCGGGATCTCGTCGACGTTGATCCCGACCATGGCCTCACCCAGGCCGCGCGAGACCTTGGCGACCATGTCGGGGTCGTCGTGGAAGGTGGTGGCCTTGACGATCGCCTCGGCCCGCTGGGCCGGGTTGCCCGACTTGAAGATGCCCGAGCCCACGAAGACGCCCTCGGCGCCGAGCTGCATCATCATCGCCGCGTCGGCCGGGGTGGCGATGCCGCCCGCGGTGAACAGCACCACCGGCAGCTTGCCCGCCTCGGCGACCTCCTTGACCAGGTCGTACGGCGCCTGCAGCTCCTTGGCCGCGACGTACAGCTCGTCGGCCTCCAGCGCGCCGAGGCGGCGGATCTCCCGGCGGATCGTGCGCATGTGGGTGACGGCGTTCGACACGTCCCCGGTGCCGGCCTCGCCCTTGGAGCGGATCATCGCCGCGCCCTCGGTGATGCGGCGCAGCGCCTCACCGAGGTTCGTCGCGCCGCACACGAACGGGACGGTGAAGGCCCACTTGTCGATGTGGTTGGCGTAGTCGGCCGGGGTCAGCACCTCGGACTCGTCGATGTAGTCGACACCCAGCGACTGCAGCACCTGCGCCTCGGCGAAGTGGCCGATCCGGGCCTTGGCCATCACCGGGATCGAGACCGCCTCGATGATGCCGTCGATCATGTCGGGGTCGCTCATCCGCGACACGCCGCCCTGAGCCCGGATGTCGGCCGGCACCCGCTCGAGCGCCATCACGGCGACCGCGCCGGCGTCCTCGGCGATCTTGGCCTGCTCGGGTGTGACGACGTCCATGATGACGCCGCCCTTCAGCATCTCGGCCATGCCGCGCTTGACGCGGGTGGTGCCGGTGGCTGGCGTGTTCTCGGGGGTGCTCTCGACCATGATTCAGATGGTAGTGCCGGCGTCGGACAACGCCTGCTTCCGTACCACCCACACGCGCTGCGCGACCGTGACCGTGGAGGCGATCGCGAGCGCCCACAGCGCGATGTAGAGGAGCACGGGCAGGTCGAAGATGGCGCTGAAGCCGGTCATCACGAGGATCGCGACCAGCCGGTCGGCGCGCTCGGCGATGCCGACCTTGACCTCGAAGCCGAGGCTCTCGCCGCGGGAGCGGGCGTACGACGTGACCGCGCCCATCAGCAGGCAGACCAGGCTCAGCACGAGGTAGAGGCGGCTCGGCTCCTCCCAGGCGAAGTAGAGCGCGAGGCCGATGAAGATCGCGCCGTCGCCGAGCCGGTCGAGCGTGGAGTCCCAGAACGCGCCGAACTTGCTGACCCGCCCGGTGGTCCGGGCCATGTAGCCGTCGAGCAGGTCGCTGAACACGAACGCCGTGATCACCAGGACGCCCGTGAGCAGCCGACCCTGCGGGAAGAAGACCAGGGCCCCGGCGCAGACGCCGAGCGTGCCGACCAGGGTGACGACGTCGGGGCTCACCCCCAGCCGGATCAGCAGGTGGGCGATCGGCGAGATGACCTTCGTCCAGAAGGCGCGGAAACGTTCCATCATGGCGGGCAGCAGGCTACCCGGAGCCGAGGACGGCGCGACCTCAGCCGGCCCTCGACACCGCCTGGGGCCGGTCGAGCACGGGCGCGAACGCCAGCTCGGCGGCTCCGAGCAGCGGGGAGTCGTCGCCGAGCCCGGCCGGTCTGATCAGGGTGTCGGCCCGCGGCGAGAGCAGGCTGCTGCGCTCGAACGAGTCCAGCACCGCCGGCTCGGCCGCCCGCCACACCTGGGCCAGGCAGCCGCCGAGCACGACGACCTCGGGGTTGAAGAGGTTGACGATCGCCCGGATCCCGATCCCGGTCCACTCGGCGACCTCCTCGACCGCGGTCCGGGCACGGCTGTCGCTCGCCCGCGCGGCCTCGATGACCTCGGCCACGGCCGGCGGGCCACCCCCGGGGAGGCGCCCGGCGTGCCGGAGCAGCACGTTCTCGCCGACCTTGGTCTCCCAGCAGCCGACCGCGCCGCAACGGCAGGTGGGGCCGAGGCTGTCGACCTGCATGTGGCCGACCTCGCCGGCGTACCCGCTCACCCCGGTCAGCGGCCGGCCGCCGACCAGGAAGCCGCCACCGATGCCGACGCTGGCGCTGAGGTAGACGGCCTCCGAGAAGCCCACGGCCGCGCCACGCACGTGCTCGGCGAGCACCCCGAGGTTGGCGTCGTTGCCGGTCGAGACCGGACGTTGGAGGCGCTCGGCGAGCAGCTCGGTGAAGGGCTCGTCGTACCACCCCAGGTTGGGGGCGAAGCGGACCAGCCCGTCGCTGGCCCGCACCGCGCCGGGGACCGCGCAGCCGATGCCCAGGCACCGGCTGTGGCTGGAGGCCGCGAGCGTCTCCTCGACCATCTGCGCGACGGACTCCACGACGTGGTCGACGTCGTGCTCGCCCCGCTGGTGGCCTCGGTTGCGACCGGCCAGGACCTGTCCCCCGAGCCCGACCAGGGCGACGGCGATCCGGTCGACGCCGACGTCGACCGCGACGACCACGTTGTCCTCGCAAGGCACCACCAGGTGCGACGGGCGGCCCCGACCGCCCACCACCGCCGTCTGCTCGGTGACCAGGCCCAGCGACTGCAGCTCCCCGGTCAGCCCGCCGATCGTGCTCCGGTTCAGGCCGAGCTGCTTGGTGAGTACGGCGCGGGTCGTCGGGCCGTGGGTGTGCACGGTCTGCAGGATGGCGCGGAGATTCACGCGTCGGAGCTCATCGCTCCCGACGCCGGTCGGGGTGGGCACGTGCTGCTCCTGTCTAGACTCGTCCGCTCGCTGCTGCGCGACGGCGGCTGATCGCGTCGACGCTGGCGGCGACGAGCAGGACCAGTCCGGTGACGATATAGACGACCCCCGCCGACTTGTTGAGCAGCCCCATGCCGTTCGAGATCACCGCGATGACCGTGCCACCGATGACGGCATCGACGACCCGGCCCTTGCCGCCGAAGAGGCTGGTGCCGCCGATGACGGCCGCGCCCACGGCGTACAGCAGGGTCTCGTTGCCGCCGGTCGAGGGCGATACCGAGTGACTCCGGGCGGCGAGCATCAGGCCGCCGATCGCCGCGACCGACGACGACAGGACGAAGCAGCTGAGCTTGATCCCCTTGACGTTGATGCCGGCCCGCCGGGCCGCCTCGCCGTTGCCGCCTACGGCGTACACGTGGCGGCCCCAGGCGGTGCGCGAGAGCAGGAAGCTCAGCACCAGCAGCAGCCCGAGGATCACCACGAGCGAGACGGGCACCCCCTTCAGCGACTTCAGGGTGGGGTTGATGCTGCGCTCTTTCGACAGGTAGTAGGTGACCAGCACCGTGATCACCAGCAGCGCACCGCTCTTGATCGCCCAGAGCAGCATCGGCTCGTACTGCAGCCCCGCACGGCGCCGGCGGCTGTTGCGCAAGAAGGTCAGCCCGGCGAAGCCGACGACGAGGGCCAGCGCGATCGTCCACCCGAGCCACACCGGCAGGTTGTCGTCGGTGAGCGCGAGGATCTTCTCGTTCTTGAACGGGATCGTGCCGCCCTCGCCGATGATCTCGAGCATCACGCCCTGCAGGCCGAGGAAGGCGGCCAGGGTGACGACGAACGACGGGATGCCGAGTCGGGCCACCAGGAGGCCGATGGCCGCGCCGATCACGGCACCGGTGGCGATGCACGCCAGGATCGAGATCAGCCAGTTCTGCTCGTGGTTGGTCATCACCACGCCCATGACGGCGGCCGCCGTGCCGCCGGTGACACCGGCCGACAGGTCGATCTCGCCGAGCAGGAGCACGAACACCAGACCCATGGCGATGACGGTGATCGCCGCGGACTGGTTGATCAGGTTGGCGAAGTTCAGCTCTGAGGTGAAGGTCTCGGGCCGCAGCACCGAGAACACGACCACCAGCACGACGAGTCCGAGCACCGCCGGCAGCGCGCCGACGTCGCCGCCGCGCACCTTGGCGACGTACGCCCGGGCGATGCCGCCGATCCCGGAGGCCTGCCACGGCTCCGGGGCGACCTCGGGGGTCTCGGTCTGCTGGGCGGTCATGCGAACGCTCCTTCGTCCCCGACGCGTCCGGCCGTGATGAGCTGCACGACCTGGCTCTGCGTCGTGTCCGCCTTGCGGATCTGGGCGACCATCTGCCCGAGGTAGAGGACGGCGATCTCGTCGGCGACCCGGAAGACGTCGTTGAGGTTGTGGCTGATCAGGATCACGCCGAGGCCGCTGTCGGCCAGCCTGCGGACCAGCAGCAGGACCTGCTCGGTCTGGGCGACGCCGAGGGCCGCGGTCGGCTCGTCGAGGATGACGACGCGCGAGTTCCACAGCACCGACCGGGCGATCGCCACGGTCTGGCGCTGGCCTCCGGAGAGCGCGGCCACCTTGGTGCGCACCGACTGCAGCGTGCGCACCGAGAGCCCGTCCAGGGTCTCGCGGGCGCGCTGCTCCATGGCGTCCTCGTCGAGGAGCCCGCTCCTGCGGAGCTCGCGGCCGAGGAACATGTTGTGGACGACGTCGAGGTTGTCGCACAGCGCGAGGTCCTGGTAGACGACCTCGATGCCGAGCGCGCCAGCGTCCTTGGGGCCGTGCACGGTCACGCGCCGGCCGTCGAAGCGGTACTCGCCCTCGTCGAACCCGTGGATGCCGGCGATGCCCTTGATCAGGGTGCTCTTGCCGGCGCCGTTGTCACCGACGAGCGCGGTGACCTCCCCGGCCTTCACGTCGAGGTCGACGCCGCGCAGCACGTGCACGGCACCGAAGCTCTTCTGGATCCCGCGCAGTTGCAGGAGCGGCTCGCTCGAGCCCGGAACGGCTGACCGTTCGAGAGCGGTCGCGGTCACTGGTCCTCCTGGGGTGGAAGAGGCGCGGACGGGCGGGCCGGCCGCAGTGGTGTCACCGTGCGAGAGGCGGGAGCGGACGACGCCGCCCCCGCCTCCGCACGGTGTCGGGTCAGGGCGTCAGCTGACGCCGGCCTTCTTGCAGGCCGCCGCGACGTTGCCGGTGCAGACGTCCGCAGCCTTCGCGAAGCCGTCGTCGAAGACCTGCTTGATGTTCTCGGTGGTGATCCACACCGGCTTGGCCAGCACGGACGGGACGTCCTCCTTGGTCTTGGTGTCGGTCACCGTGCCGGTCACCAGGCTGCTGGGGTCCTCCCCCTTGATCAGCGCGATCGCGAGCTTCGAGGCGGCGTCGGCCTCGAGGTCGGTGTTCTTGTAGACCGTGCCGCACTGGTAGCCCAGCAGGATGTTCTGCAGCCCCTCGGTGGAGGCGTCCTGACCGGTCACCGGGATCTCGCCGGCCACGCCCTGGGCCTGCATCCGGGCGATGATGCCGCCGGCCATCGTGTCGTTGGCGGAGACGACGCCGTCGATCTTTCCGCCGTTCTGCGTGTAGAGCTGCTCGAACGCCTTGCCGGCCTTGTCGGCGTCCCAGTAGCCGCTCTGGTCGCCGACCAGCTTGTAGTCACCGGAGTCGATCTTGCCCTTGAGCGCCTCGGCGTAGCCCTCCTTGAACAGCGCGGCGTTGTTGTCGCTCGGGTCGCCGTTGATGTAGATGATGTTGGCCTTGGTCTTGTTGTTGGCGTCGAGGCAGTCGATCAGGCCGGTGCCCATCAGCCGGCCGACCTCGACGTTGTCGAACGAGACGTAGTACGACGCGCCGCCGCCGAGGGTCAGCCGGTCGTAGTCGATGCTCTGGATGCCGGCGTCGGCCGCCTTGGACAGACAGGCCGAGCCCGAGTCGGAGTCCAGGTTGACGATCATCAGCACCGTGACGCCCTCGGTGATCATGCTGTCGCAGATCGTGCCGAACTTGTCGACGTCGCCGTTGGCGTTCTGGATGTCGTAGTCGACGCCGGCGCTCTTGAACGCCGCCTCCAGGCTCGGCCGGTCGTTGGCCTCCCAGCGCGGCGACGTCGTGGTGTCGGGCAGGATCACTCCGACCTTGCCGGACGCGGCGGCGCTGCTGCCGTTGTCGCTGCTGCTGCTACCGCCGTCGGAGTCGTCTCCGCATGCGGCGAGAGCACCGAACGCCAGCGCTCCTACTGCCACCAGGGACGCCATCCGCGCCCGCCTGTTCCTGACCATTCCTCGACCTCCATGGCTCGGACCCGGGTAACCACTGTCGTGTGACGGGGGTCACGGTATATGTTGTGCGCGACAACATACTCACGGCTCCGGGACCCGACAAGACGTTCTTGGTGCATCTTTTGTTGCACGTTCCAACCAAGCGTCGCCGCGGCCGCGCGTGACCGAATCGTGATGGAAGCGGCGACCGCAGCCGCGCCGGACGTCGTGGCGACACCCGCGGAGGAAGAGGATCCGATGAGCTCGAACAGCACCGACCCGGCCGCCTTCTCCCCGACCCGCGAGGACCGGTTCTCCTTCGGTCTGTGGACGGTGGGCTGGCAGGGCGTGGACGTCTTCGGCGGCGCGGTGCGCCCGGTGCTCGATCCCGCCGAGGCGATCCACCGGCTCAGCGACCTGGGCGCCTACGGCATCACCTTCCACGACAACGACGTCTTCCCGTTCGATGCCTCCCCCGCCGAGAAGGAGCAGCACCTGGCGCCGTTCCGCAAGGCGCTGGCCGAGACCGGACTCGCCGTACCGATGGTGACGACGAACCTCTTCTCGCACCCGGTCTTCCGCGACGGCGGCTTCACCAACAACGACCGCGACGTACGCCGCTTCGCGATTCGCAAGGCCGCCGACCAGATCGACCTGGCCGCCGAGCTCGGCGCGCAGGTCTTCGTGGCCTGGGGCGGGCGCGAGGGCGCCGAGTCCGGCGCCGCGAAGGACGTCGGGACCGCGCTCTCGCGCTACAAGGAGGCCTTCGACGTCCTCGGCTCCTACTCCGAGGAGCAGGGGTACGGCCTGCGGTTTGCGATCGAGCCGAAGCCCAACGAGCCCCGCGGCGACATCCTGCTCCCGACCGTCGGCCACGCACTGGCGTTCATCGACGAGCTCGAGCGCCCGGACCTGGTCGGCGTGAACCCCGAGGTCGGCCACGAGGAGATGGCCTCGCTCAACTACGCACACGGCCTGGCGCAGGCGCTGTGGCACGGCAAGCTCTTCCACATCGACCTCAACGGCCAGACCGGCCCGCGCTACGACCAGGACCTGCGCTTCGGCGCCGGCAACGCCCGTGGCGCGTTCTGGACCGTCGACATCGTCGAGCACGGCGGGTACGACGGGCCGCGACACTTCGACTACAAGCCCCCGCGCACCGAGGACCTGGACGGCGTATGGGATTCGGCCGCGGCGTGCATGCGCAACTACCTGATCCTGCGCGCCAAGGTGCGGGCGTTCCGCGCCGACCCGGAGGTCCGGCAGGCGCTCCTCGACGCACGCCTCGACCAGCTCGCGCTGCCCTCACTCGCCAACGGCGAGACGATCGCCGACCTGCGCGCCGAACCCTTCGACCCCGACGAGGCGGGTCGCCGCGGGATGGCCTTCGAGCGCCTCGACCAGCTCGCGCTGGAGCACCTGTACGGCGTGCGGTGACGGTGCGCGCGGACGTCATACGTTCCGCGGAAGGGGACACACTGTCCGTATGACGTCCCCGGCCCGCGGCTAGCCCGCCAGCGCGGCGACGACGTCGGCGACGGCCGTGGGTGCGCCGGCCACCGACCAGGTGACGCCGCCCCCGTCGACCCGGGCGGTGCTGCCGCCGGCGCCGAGGATGAGGGCCGCGGCGGGCAGCTCGTCCCACGGCGGCATGGAGTGCTGGCAGCGCACGTGCAGCTGGCCGGCCGCGATCGACGCCCCGTCCATGGACGCGGAGCCGAGCATCCGCAGCGTCGCCGCGCCCCCGGCCATCCGGCGGAAGGCCACGCCCGGCGCGCCGTCGTACGCCGGCGGGTGGAGGTACGTCGTGAGGCAGGACGTCGCGAGCGGGCGGTCGACCAGCGCCGGCAACGGCACGCCGTCGACGGTGGTCGGCAGACCCGGGCCGCCGACGTAGGTGCGCCCGGTGGCGGGATGGTGCACCGCGCCGAGGACCAGCTCGTCGCCGTCGGTGAGCGCGAGGGCCGAGCACCACCAGTCCAGCCCGGCCACGAAGTTGTAGGTGCCGTCGACGGGGTCGATCACCCAGGTCCGCCCCGAGGTGCCGTCGTGCGAGGCACCCTCCTCCCCCAGCACGCCGTCGTCCGGCCGCTCGGCGGCGAGCGTCTCGACGATCTGCCGTTCCGCCGCGTGGTCGGCGGCGGTCACCACGTCGGAGATCGAGGTCTTCGTGTCGGGCTCGAGTCCCCCGGCCCGCATCCGGCGGGCGAGCGCGCCCGCCTCGCGGACCAGCCGGGCCGCGAGCGCCGCGTCGCCGGCCAGGGCATCCCCGGGGGTCACGACCATGCCTCGGCCAGCATCGCGCGGGTGTCGGCGAGCAGCTGCGGCAGGGTCTTCGTGCCGCCGAGCACGGTGATGAAGTTCGCGTCGCCCGCCCAGCGGGGTACGACGTGCTGGTGCAGATGCTGCGACAGCGAGCCGCCGGCGACCCCGCCCAGGTTCAGCCCGATGTTGAAGGCGTGCGGTCCGCTGACCCGCCTCAGCACCCGCACCGCCTGCTGGGTGGTGGTCATCAGCTCGGTGACCTCGTCGTCGGTGAGGTCCTCGAGCTCGGCGACGTGCCGGTGCGGGAGCACCATCAGGTGGCCGGGGTTGTACGGGTGCAGGTTCAGGACGGTGAAACAGGTCTTGCCGCGGTGGACGACGAGGCTCTCCTCGAGCGCGTGGTCGCTCATCGCGCAGAACGGGCAGCCGTCGTCGACGGAGGGCAGGCCCGGCGCGACGTAGGCCATGCGGTGCGGGGTCCAGAGCCGGTCGAAGCCCTCGAACCCGGCGCGCACGTGCCCGGCAGGATCGGTCATGGCCCTAACCCTAGGGTGCCGTCCCGGGGCCCCTCCGGCCGGTCAGTACTGCTGGAACCAGGCACCCAGGTCGGTCACACCCGGACAGGTGACGTCGTGGTCGCGCCCGTCGGCGACCCACTGCGCCAGCACGGCGTCGCCACCCTGGATCCGCCAGTCGTCGCCGCATCGCGACAGCGCCTCGGCCCGCGAGGTCTGGCCGGCGGCGCGCCACTCCGGCAGGCCGAGCGCGAGGTCGCCGACGACCTCGCGCCACAGGATCGGCGTCGAGTAGACCCCGACGTCGTAGCCGGCGTCGGCGTACCCCGCCGCGGCACCCTGGACGACGGCGGCGTTGGCGTCGAGATCGTCGCTCCACTCGAAGTCGGGGACGTGCTCGACGTCGACCCACACGACCGGCGACACCAGGCCGGCCGCCCGCATGGTGGCGACGTTGACCAGCGCCTGCTGGTAACCGGTGTTCGCGAGGGCACCGAGCCTCGTGTCGGCGTCGTAGGGCCCGCGGTCGCGGTATTCGGCGACCGCGTCGGCGTCCGGCTGGCTGACGACGGCGTACGCCGCGGCGAGCAGGTGTCGCTCCCGGATCCAGGCGACCTGGTCGGCCAGGCACGGGTTGGCGGTGAACCCGGGGCCGTTGGTGAGCCCGACGACCACGTACTCCGCCGCCGGGAGCGGCATCGGCAGGCCGAGTGTCGGCCGCTCGGGGATGCCCATGCCCCTCGGGCACTGCGGCCAGCCGATGTCGGCTCCGCGCACCGGCTTGCCGGTCGTCGGCGACACCGACGACGGGGCGGCACTCGGCAGCTCGGCGGCCTTCTGTTCGGCGAGCTGTGCGAGGGCCTGGAGCCGGGCCGCCTCGGCGTCGGCCGTCGGGGTGACGACCGCGGTCGGCCGCGGCGTGGTCCGCGACGGCACCGGCGCGCTCGATACCGGCGCCGACGTCGGCTCCCCCGCCGGCCCGCCGGAGGAGCAGGCGGTGAGCAGCGCGGCGCCGGCCAGGAGGGCCGCGCCGCGCCGCCTCACGATTCGGCTCAGACCTGCACGCGCGACGCCACGGCGTCCGCGACCCGCTGGATCGCCTCTTCGAGCGGTACGCCGTTGTCCTGGCGACCGTCGCGGTAGCGGAAGGACACCGCGCCCGCCGCCACGTCGTCGCCGCCGGCGATCATCATGAACGGCACCTTCTGCAGCTGCGCGTTGCGGATCTTCTTCTGCATCCGGTCGTCGGAGTCGTCGACCTCGACCCGCAGGCCCCGGGCGCGCATCTGCCGGGCCACGTCGTGCAGGTAGTCGCTGAAGGCGTCGGCGACCGGGATCGCCTGCACCTGCACGGGCGCGAGCCACGGAGGGAACGCGCCGGCGTAGTGCTCGACGAGCACCCCGAAGAACCGCTCGATCGAGCCGAACTTGGCGGAGTGGATCATCACCGGCTGGTGCTTCTGCCCGTCGGCGCCGTTGTACTCGAGCTCGAAGCCCTTGGGCTGGTTGAAGTCGTACTGGATGGTCGACATCTGCCAGGTCCGGCCGATCGCGTCCTTGGCCTGCACCGAGATCTTCGGGCCGTAGAACGCCGCGCCGCCGGGGTCGGCCACCAGCTCGAGGCCGGACTCGATCGCGACATCCTCGAGCACCTTGGTCGCGACCGCCCACTCCTCCTCGGAGCCGACGAACTTGTCGGGCTTGGAGTCGTCACGGGTCGAGAGCTCCAGGTAGAAGTCGTCGATCCCGAAGTCCCGCAGGAGGCCGAGCACGAAGTCGAGTAGGTGCCTGATCTCGCCGGGCGCCTGCTCGGGGGTGACGTAGGAGTGCGAGTCGTCCTGGGTCAGACCGCGCACCCGGGTCAGGCCGTGCACGACGCCGGACTTCTCGTAGCGGTAGACCGAGCCGAACTCGAAGAGCCGCAGCGGCAGCTCACGGTAGGAGCGCCCGCGTGACCGGTAGATCAGGTTGTGCATCGGGCAGTTCATCGGCTTGATCATGTAGTTCGAGCCCTCGAACTCCATGGGCGGGAACATCGTGTCCGCGTAGTACGGCAGGTGCCCCGAGGTGTAGAAGAGCTGGTCCTTGGTGATGTGCGGCGTACCGACGTAGGAGAAGCCCTCCTCGATGTGCCGCTGGCGGACGTAGTCCTCCATTTCGCGCTTGATCACACCGCCCTTGGGGTGGAAGACCACGAGGCCGGAGCCGATCTCGTCGGGGAAGCTGAAGAGGTCGAGCTCGCGGCCGAGCTTGCGGTGGTCGCGGCGCTCGGCCTCCTCGATCCGGTGCAGGTGCTCGTCGAGCGCCTCCTTGGACTCCCACGCCGTGCCGTAGATGCGCTGGAGCTGCTTGTTCTTCTCGTCGCCGCGCCAGTACGCCGCCGCCGAGCGCATCAGCTTGAACGCCGGGATCCGCTTGGTGGTCGGCAGGTGCGGGCCGCGGCACAGGTCGCTCCACGCGACGTCGCCGTTGCGGCGGATGTTGTCGTAGATGGTCAGCTCCCCGGCACCGACCTCGACGCTCGCGCCCTCCGCTATCTCCTGGGCCGCGTCGTCGGCCCTGCCGGAGCCCTTCAGGCCGATCAGCTCGATCTTGTAGGGCTCGTCCTGGAGCTCGTGGATCGCGTCGTGGTCGGTGATGACGCGGCGGGAGAAGCGCTGCCCCTCTTTGATGATCTTCCGCATCGCGGTCTCGATCTTCGCGAGGTCCTCGGGCACGAACGGGGTCTCGACGTCGAAGTCGTAGTAGAAGCCGTCCTGCACCGGCGGGCCGATGCCGAGCCTGGCCTCCGGGTAGAGCTGCTGCACGGCCTGCGCCATCACGTGCGCGGTCGAGTGCCGCAGGATGTCGTGGCCGTCCTTGCTGTCGATCGCGACGCCCTCGACCTCGTCGCCGTCGACGAGCTCGTAGGAGAGGTCCTTGAGCTGGCCGTTGACGCGGGCGGCGATCACCGACGAATCCTCGGCGAACGGCTCCCAGGCCTTGGTGCCCGTCGTGACCGTCCGGTCCTCACGCGCGCCGGCGTGGACGAGGACGATCTTCAGATCGGACACAGTGACTCCTGGTGGTCGGGGACGGACCGCTCGATCGTATCGACCGGGGCGCCGGGCCCGCGCGGCGGTTTCGCGGGTTCCGCCGACCGCCCGGGAGCGAGCGTCGGCGTCCGCAGGGTCAGCGGAGCTTCTCGGGGATCTCGGTCGAGTAGCCGAACATCTGGAAGTCCAGCTCGTAGAGCCGCACGATCCGCGCCGCCAGGGCCGGCTCGACCCGCACCGGCTCCGCGGGAGTTGCTGAGACGTTCTCCCGCGGCAGCGGGATCTCACCGAGGTCCAGCCACTCGCAGACCCGCTCCCAGTCCGGCACGAGCCGCTCGAAGCGGCCGACGAACGAGAGCCGGTCGAGCGGCAGCGCAGCGACCTGGGGCCGGACGTGCCGGTCACCGACCAGGATGTCCATGCCCTCGAGCGCGGTCACGAACTCCTCGAACGACCGGTCCTGCACCGAGGTCAGTCGCCAGGTGCCCCGGCCGGTGCCGACGACCTTGTCCTGCCAGCAGGACACCAGCTTGGTGAACGGGTTGCGCACGAAGCCGAACGCCGGGTAGTCGCGCTGCTCCCCCTGCGGCCAGCGCCGCAGCCGGCCGCGGTGCATGACGACCTCGAGGTCGGGGCGGTTGTTGAAGGCCGCCGAGATCGATCGGGTCGCCACCTTGGCGGTGCGCACGTAGATGAACCGCTTGGGATCGCTGACCGACAGGCCGTACCGCTTGGCTCCCGGGCGGGTGATCCGGGTGCGCGCGTCGGTGGTCATGCGCTCACCCTCGCTCGCGGTTGCCGACATCGATCGCATCGGTGGGCGATACTGGGTTCGAACCAGTGACCTCTTCGGTGTGAACGAAGCGCGCTACCACTGCGCCAATCGCCCGTGCGGACGCAGACTCTAGCCTACGTCCGCCGGTCGATCACATTCGGGCGACAACCACCGCCGTTCTCCGCGTCACGGCCGGTCCGGCCGCCCGTCTCCTAGGCGTGAACCAGCCGCCGACGTCGCCCCGCCTCTCCCAGGCGGTCGCGCTCCAGTGCCTCGACGCGTACGGCCGCAGCGTCGACCTGCCCGCCCTGCTCGCCTACGAGCCCACCGACCCGTGGGCCGTCGAGGTCACCTTCGGGTGGCCCTCCGGCACGGTCCGCTGGCTGATCGGCCGCGACCTGCTGCTCCAGGGCCTGACCGATCCGGCCGGCGAGGGCGACGTCCTGGTCTCGCCGAGCATCGACGACTGCGGGCGCGCGGCCGTCGTGCTCGAGCTCAGCTCGCCGCACGGGCGGCTGGTCACCCAGCTCCCGACCCGCGAGCTCGGGACGTTCCTGATCCGCACCCTCGCGGTCGTCCCGCAGGGCCGGGAGGAGATCGACCTCGACCTGCTGGTCGAGACGCTCACCGGCTCACAGACCCAGTAGGTCCCGCTCCCGGCTCCGCCAGGCCGCCAGGGCCTCCGTGGTGATCGGGCCCGGAGCCTCCAGCTCGCGGTCGTTCCACCGGGCCACCGCCTGGACGTCGCGGGTGGTCGAGACCAGGAACACCTCGCTCGCCCCGTCGACGACCTCGATCGGCTCGTCGACCTCGCGACCGCCGTACCACTCCAGCACCAACGCCCGCGTGACCCCGGCCAGGCAGCCGCTGGCCAGCGTCGGCGTCCGGAGCTCCCCGTCGACGACGTAGAAGACGTTGGAGCCGGTGCCCTCGCACAGGTGGCCGGCGAGGTTCGCGAAGATCGCCTCGCTGGCGCCCCGCCGCTGGGCGGCGGCCAGGGCGACCACGTTCTCGGCGTACGACGTGGTCTTGAGGCCGGTCAGCGCCCCCCGCTCGTTGCGCGGCCACGGCACCGTCACCACCGCGGTCGCCTCCGGCGCCGGATCCATGCCGGCCGCGACCACGATGACGCTCGGCCCGGCATCCCCGCGCCCCGAGCCCAGCGGCGCCGGACCGCCGGTCACCGTGATCCGGAGCCGGCTCAGCGGCGACCGCTCCCCCGCGAGCACCGCCACCACCCCGCGGCGTACGTCGTCGGGGTCGACGCCCTCGATCCCGAGTCCCTCCGCGGACCGCTGGAGTCGCGCCAGGTGGCGGTCGAGCGCGAACGGCAGCCCGTCGACCACCTTCAGCGTCTCGAACACCCCGTCGCCCACGGTCACCCCGTGGTCGGTGACGGGGAGGGCCGCGGCGGTCGCGTCCGGGAGCAGGTCGCCGTTCATCCACGCGCGCATGCCGCCACCCTAGTGACCGCGGCGCGTCCCCAGGGCGGCGCAGCGGGCTCCGGCAACGGGTTGCTGAGACCCCGCAACGCGCCGGGCGGAGCCGGATTTTGCATGGTCTGGGGCATCGGCTACTGTTCTCACGCACCCGACCGGGAGACCGGCCGGAGCGCATGCGGACGTAGCTCAGTTGGTAGAGCGCAACCTTGCCAAGGTTGAGGTCGCGAGTTCGAGCCTCGTCGTCCGCTCGGAGAGGTCTCTCCCTGGTTTGGCCTCCACGGTGGGTTGGCCGAGAGGCGAGGCAACGGACTGCAAATCCGTGTACACGGGTTCAAATCCCGTACCCACCTCCAGCAGTCCCTCCGTTCTAACTCAAGACCCGGGCGATTGGCGCAGTGGTAGCGCGCTTCCTTGACACGGAAGAGGTCACTGGTTCAAACCCAGTATCGCCCACCAGAGAAACCGCAGGTCAGAGGATCTGCGGTTTTTTGCGTGCCCAGGAGCCCGGCCCATCCGGCTGCGTCGACCACTCGACGCGACCCCGGCACCCCGGGTGCAGCAACCTCCTACTCCTGGAGTGATCCGCCGGAGAGAGGAGCCGGTCGTGGCCGCCCAGGTCGCCGGCGCGGTCGCACCGCAGCGCCGCGCAGCAGCTCGCCCACTGGGCCCGCCTCGGCCGCGAGCTCGAGGCCGCCGGGGGCATCGCCCAACGCGACATCGACCGCGTCCTCACTGGCCAGCTCTCCTATGACGAGCTCGGGGACCACGACCAGGCGGTGGTTCGCACCTCCTGGCGTGAAGGTGTCGACGACGACCTGCCCACCCTCGACCTGCGCTCCCGGTTCGAGGCGCAGGGGCGCAGCCGCTGGTCCGAGGCCGATGCCGAGGGCACCGTCACCGTGCACGAGTCCGCCGGCGACGTGCCGACCGAGCCCCGGCGCCGGGCCGAGCGCGGTTGAGCACTCCGGTCCTGCACCCCGTGCCGACGCCTACGACGACACCAGCCTCGACACTCCCTGCAGGCCGGTCGGGCGGGCCGACTGGCCGGCCTGAACCCCGGCGCCACTGACCTGAGCGATGGGTTTGGCGGCGCGCACGGGTCACCATGACCGTGAGTGTCCGCAGGCGCAGTGCCCGTAGCCGGAGGTGTGCACCGTGAATCCCATGGCTCGTCGGATGTTCGAGCTGGTCGAGCCCATCGGCGTGATCCCCTACTCGGCCGACGAGCCCAACGAGGCGATGTTCGCGCTGGGGTTCACCAACTACTGGGACACCTACTTCGCCGGCCGGGCGGCGCCCCTCGGCATCGTCCCGGCGGAGGTGGTGGACGCGCTCTTCTACAACTTCGCTCCCGGCGAGGTGGCTCGGCACATTCCGAAGGTGTGGCGCACCACCACGCCCGCAGCGGCGATCGCGGCTCGCCAGTCGGGTTGTGCGAACGCTCTGCAGCGGATCCTCGGCGACCACGTCGGCTCGCCCGCCTTCGCCCGCGCCGCCGAGCTGTTGACCAGGGCGGCGACCAGCGCGCCGGTCGAGGGCCGACCGATGTACGCCGCGCTGCGCGCGCTTCCGATTCCTGACGACGTGGTGGCCCGCCTCTTTCACGCAGCTTCCCTGCTGCGCGAGCATCGCGGCGACGGGCACATCGCCGCCCTGATGATCGAGGGCATCGGTGGCCTCGAGGCGCACGTCCTCCTCGCCCTCAACCTGGGCATGCCGGCGGAGAGGTTCGGTCGCATCCACCACCTCCCCCAGGCGCAGCTCGCCGCGGTGATCGACGGGATGCGCGACCGCGGCCTGATCGGGGACGACGGCGGGCTGAGCGATCTGGGCGGCGCCGTCAAGCAACGGGTCGAGGCCCGCACCGACGACCTCGCGGCGAGACCCTACGAGAGCCTCTCACCGGACGAGCTCCACGAGCTCATGGCCGCTCTCGAACCGCTCGCCTCGCTGCTGCTCGCCGCATCGGACTAGGACGGCGGACAGCCGGCGAACGCAGACGGCACTGCCCGGCCGTGAAGGGTTGGGGGTCGCTCGTCACGGCCGGGCAGTGCGTCCCGGGGAGGGTCAGGCGGGGACGGCCGCGACCGCCTGGATCTCGAGGCGGAGGCGGTGGTCGGTGGCCAGACGGACCACCTCGACCGAGGAACTGGTCGGGATGTGGCCGCCGAACCACTGGCCCTGGTGCCGGTTGACGGTGTCCTGGTCCTCGCCGACGTTGGTGAAGAAGCGGATCAGGTTCACCACGTCGCTGCGCCGCGCGCCGGCGGCCTGCAGCGCGAGGTCGAGGTGGTCGAAGGCGTTGGCGACCTGGCCGGCGATGTCGGCGGGGACGGCGTCGAAGACCTCGGGCACGTGGGGGTGGTCGTGGTAGACCGGCGCGCCGGTCACGCCGCTGATGAACACCAGCCGCGCGTTCGAGACCACCCGGATCGCCGGGACGAACGGGCTGACGATCGCCTCGTCGTACCCCTCGTGGTGAAGGATCTCGGCGCTGCCGCTCTCGACGGGCCTGGGGGCGGGGACGGTAGTCAATTCTTCTCCTTAGGCAGAGGTGAGGTCGGGGTCGGCGACGAAGAGGTCGCGCCCCTCGGGTGGTGCACCGCGTACGACGTGGACCAAGCCACGCGAGGTGATCTTCAGCGCCGGGATCGAGACGGCCAACAGCGTGAACCCGGCGGCGCTGACCAGCCCCTGGAAGTCCGAGCCCATCTCGGTCTCGATCGCGTGCTCGAACTGCTGACAGGCCGCGACGACCTCGTCGGTCGGGTCGTCGGTGAGGATGCCGTAGATCGGCAGCGGCACGTGCGCGACGACCGTTCCGTCCACCACGACGGCGAGGCCGCCGGACGAGTCGGCGACCGTGCGCGCGGCGATCGCCATGTCCTCCTCGTCCACGCCGAGGACCATCAGGTTCATCATCCCGGGGTTCACCGTCGCCGCCAGCGCTCCGCGCCGGATCCGCAGGCCCCTGATCAGCCCGGTGAACCGCTCGGCGCCGCCCTCGTGCCGGTCGATCACCGCGATCGTCGCCAGGTCGCGCTCGGCACGGTCGGGACGGCCGGACTTCAGCTCGACGTCCTCGATCCGCTCCTCGGTGATCAGGCTTCCCTCGGTGACCCCGACGACACGCATCGCGTACGTGCCGGAGCGGTCCCCGAAGCAGAAGTCGTCCGCCGCGATCGGGGTGGTGACCACGGTGAGGGCGCGAGCCTCGGCGCCGTACCCCTCCGGCTCGACCGGGGCCAGCATCCGCCCGTGCTCGGCGACCAGCCGTCCGCGGGCGTAGACCGACGAGATGGTCAGCGCGCGCAGGTCGTCGACGAGCAGGAACGACGCGAGCTTGCCCGGCTGCACCGAGCCGTAGTCGTCGTCGACGCCCATCGAGCGGGCCGAAGTGAGGCTGGCCATGGTGATCGCCTCGACCGGCCCGATGCCCGCGGCCACCGCCTGCCGGACCAGCCGGTCGAGGTGGCCGTGGGAGGCCATGTCGGCGAGCTCCTGCTCGTCGGTGCAGAACGCGAACGCCGAGGTCGGGCAGCCGTGCTCGGTGATCGCCGGCACCAGTGCGTCGAAGTCGCGGGCCGCCGAGCCGCTGCGGATCTGCACCGTCAGCCCGAGGCCGACCCGCTCCAGAGCCTCCGCCGTCGTCGCGGTCTCGTGATCGGACACGGCGCCGAGCGCCACGGATGCCTGCAGGGTCGGCCCGGACAGACCCTCGAGATGGCCGCCGACGGTCAGGCCGCGCTCGATGATCCGGTCGTGCAGCTCGCGCATCTGCGGCATCGGCAGCCACGACGACCAGCAGTTCCACTCCCGGAACTCCACGCAGGCCGGGTGGTCGAGGAGCGAGAAGAGGTCCTCCCAGCTGAACCGCCCCGGGTTGCCGAACTCACCGATCCCGAGCACCCCGAAGATCGCCGGGGAGAAGAGCACGTCGAGCGCGGACCGCTCGGCCTGCTCCAGCTCGTGTAGCACGGCCTCGCGGCCGGCGATCGTGGCGATCTCGTAGAAGTCGGTGCCCAGCGCGATCGTGCCGCGCGGCACCAGCACGTCCGCCAGCCGGCGGATCACCAGCTGAGACCCGCCCAGGTGGATGTGGCTGTCGATGAACCCCGGCGCCAGGAACCGCCGGCCGGCGTCCACCACGGTGGTGTCGGGCCCGATGCAGTGGTCGACCGAGCCGACCGCCGCGATCCGCGGGCCGACCACCGCGACCCCGCCGGCCTGGATCCGGCCGGTGTGCACGTTGACGATCCGCGCGTTGGTGAGTACGAGATCCGCCGGAGCACGTCCCGCGGCCACCGCCGCGGCCGCCTCGCGCTCGAGTCTCGTGGTCGTTGCCGCCTTCACGATCTCCTCCTGCCTCCCTGGTCGACGCTCACGGCGTCGCCGCCTCGAGTACCTCGTGGTACGTCGCGTCTCCGCGCCTGAAGTGTGCCGACTGTCGCCCGAGCCGCAACACGTGGATCTCGTCGCAGTACTCCAGCAGCTCCTCGAACTCCGATGACGCGATCACCACGGCGAGCCTCCGCTCCCGGGCCATCGTGCGGATCAAGGTGAGGATCTCGGTCTTGGCCCGCACGTCGATGCCCTGGGTCGGCTCCGCGAGCATCAGCACCCGCGGGTTGCTGGCCACCACCCGGCCGAGCACGACCTTCTGCTGGTTGCCGCCGCTCAGGTTGCCCACCCGCGCCATCATCCGGCGCGGATGGACACCGAAGACGTCGATCACCTCCTGGGCGATCGCCCGTTCGGCCGCCGGGGCGCGCAGGAAGCCGCGCCCGGTGCGGACGCCGTCCGCGAGGACCACGTTCTCCACGATCGTCCGGCCGCCGACGACACCCTCCCCCCGGCGATCCTCGGGCACCAGTCGCAGCCCGGCGACGTAGGAGCGGCGCGGCGACCCGGTGGCCACGGTGGCGCCGGCGACGCTCACCTGTCCGGCGTCCACCGGTGTCAGCCCGGCCATCGCCCGCAGCACCGATCCGTGCCCCGAGCCCTGGACGCCGGCCAGGCCGACCACGGACCCGGCGCGCACCTCGAAGCAGACTCCGGCGAAGTCGTCGCCGCTGAGGTCGGAGACCGAGAGCGTGATCGCACCGTCGTCGACGACGTCGTCGTGCCGCACCGGCTCGGCCGGCTGGGCGCTGCCGCCCACCCGCGCCATCTCCGCGAGCAGCGTCTCGCGGTCGACCTCGCCGCGGCGGTGCCGGGCGACCACCTCACCGTCGCGCAGCACCGTGATCACGTCGGCGATCCGCACCACCTCGTGGAGATGGTGACTGATGTAGACCACCGACCGACCGGCTCGCCGGAGCTCGTCGAGCACCTCCAGCAGGTGCTGGGAGTCCTCGTCGGAGAGCACCGCGGTGGGCTCGTCCAGGATGACCACCCGGGCCGGTCGCGCGAGAGCGCCGGCGATCTGCGCCAGGCGCGCCTGGGCGACCGAGAGCGCGCCGTACGGCGTCGCCGGGTGCACGTGGCGCAACCCGACGGCCGTCATCGCCTCGGTGACCTCACGGCGTTCGGACGCCGACAGCCGGGAGTTGCGCACCACCGCGGGGCCGTGCCCGAGCAGGATGTTGCGCCCCACCGACAGCAGCGGCACCCCCTGGGTGTCCTGCGGGACCATCCGGATGCCGGCGGCCAGCGCCGCGCGCGGACTGCGCAGGTGCACCGGCCGACCGTCGACGACGATCTCGCCGTCCGTGGGCGTCTCCATGCCGGCGAGGATCTTCACCAGCGTCGACTTGCCGGCGCCGTTCTCCCCGACGATGGCGTGGACCTCGCCCGGATAGAGGTCGAGGTCCACGCCCCGGAGGGCCTGCACGCCCGGGTACGTCTTGAGGATCGACGACAGTCTCACCTCAGGCTCGCCCCGACGCTCTGCGCTCACGCCCGCCACCGTCTGCACTCCTACCGTCTCCGATCGTCCCGTGCGCGAGTCGCTACGGGATCAGCTCCGCGTTCGCGACGGGAGAGTCGATGTCGTCCTTGGTGAACAGCGGGATCGGCAGGCAGGTGACCTTCGGCGGCTCCTCGCCGTTGAGCACCTCCACCATCCGGCCGACGCCGATGATGCCCATCCAGCGCGGCGCGAGCCCGAACACCGAGTCCATCGAGCCGTCCTCCAACGCCTTGACCGAGTCCGGCTCGTAGCCGGCCGACACGTAGGGCACCTTCCCGCGGTAGTCCGACGGCAGCGAGTCCGGCGGCAGGATGAAGTAGTGCACCGAGAAGATCCAGTCGATGTCGGGGGTCGCCTGGACCGCGTCCTCGAACGACCGCAGCCCCTCGGCCGGGTCGACCAGCTGGGTGGGCGCGGCGGCGATCTCGAGCTTGGGGTACTTCTCCGCGATCCGGTCCTCGAAGCCCTGGGTACGACGCTGTGACCAGGTCGCGTTCGACGGTCCCGCGATCAGGATGCCGGTGCCGCCGGCCTCGCCGACCACTTCGGCGACCCGGTCGGCCGCCCGCTGCCCGAAGGCGTAGTCGTCCTGCATGACCATGTACACGTCGTCGCTGTCGACCTCCGAGGAGATGTTCACGACCGGAACGTCGTCGTCGGTGGCCTGGGTGACGACCGGCACCGAGCCCTTGATGTCCGAGGGCGCCATCACGATGCCGTCGGTGCCCTGGACGAGCGCGTCGCCGACCTGCTGGAGCTGCTGGTCCGGCGAGGCGTAGCCGTCCGCCGAGAACTCGGTCAGGTCGGCACCGGCGGCCTTGGCCGCCTCGGCGGCGCCCTGGCTGATCGCCTGGTAGTAGTAGCCGGCCGAGCTCACCTGCATCAGCGTGAGCTTGGTGCCACTGGGCGCCTCGGGCACCTCGTAGTCCAACAGCTCCTGCTCGGTGGGCGAGGCATCGCACTCGAGCGAGGAGCCCAGGTCGGCGATCGCCGTCGGCTCGTCCTTCTCGTCGCTGGCACTGCAGCCGGACGCGAGCAGCGCACCCGCTGCGAGCCCAGCGCCCACGGCACGGATCTTCATGACTTCTCCTGACTCTCGGTGTTGGGGGACGGCATCGCCGGGGCTCCGTCGTAGGCGACCACGCTCGGGGGGCCCGCCGCCGGCCTGCGCCCCGAGCGGGTCCGGCGAAAGCGATCGACCAGCACCGCACCGACCAGCACCGCGCCGGTCAGCATCTGCTGGACGAATTCCGAGATACCGGCGATGTTCATGCCGGTGGTGAGGATGCTCAGCAGCAGTACGCCGAGCACGATGCCGCTGATCCGGCCGGCGCCGCCCCCGATGACGAAGCCGCCGATGACCGCGGTCGCGATCGAGCGCAGCTCGTAGCCGCTGCCCAGCGAGGCCTGGCCGACGCCGACCCGCGACATCAGCATCAGGCCGGCGAGGCCCGCGCAGAGCCCGCACATCGTGTAGGCCAGCAGCTCGTAGCGCCGCACCGGCACGCCGGCGACGACCGACGCCGCCCGACTGCCGCCGATCGCGTACAGGTTCAGCCCGGTGCGGGTCCAGTTCAGGAGCGCCCAGCTGACCAGGCCGGCGATGCCGGCGATCGCCAGCGCCGAGGGCACCGGCCCCCAGTCGGCGCGACCGATCCAGGCGACCGAGTCGGGCAGGCCGGAGACCGAGCGACCGTCGGAGATCACGTTGGCGTACCCCGTCACGATGCTCATCACGCCGAGGGTGGCGACGAAGGGGCTGACCCCGCAGACCGCGATCAGCACGCCGTTGATCAGGCCGACGGCGGCCGCAGCCAGCAGCCCGGCCACCAGCCCGGCCGCCATGCCGTAGTCCAGCATGACCAGCGCCGCGACGGTGCTGCTCAGACCCATGGTCGCCGCCACCGAGATGTCGAAGCCGCCGACCAGGAGCGCGAAGGACTGCCCGAGCGTGACGACGAACAGCACCGCGATGTAGCGCGAGAGGTTCTCGGCGTTGCGCAGGGTGCCGAACTGGTCGGGGAACAGCACGGTGAAGACCACGATCAACGCGGCCACCACCACGGCAAGTCGGATCTCGGTGCGATACGCCTCCAACACGTGCCGCCAACTCGCGCGATCCGGTGCGTCGTGCAACAACTCGCTACTCCTTCGTGACCACATCATCACAAACGTTTGCGGTCGGGCCAGTCTCACGACACCGCCGCTTGATTGTCAAGCATTTGCGCGCAAATCGCGGCACGATCGTGCTCGCCAGATGCGGTCGCCAACGGCCGCTTGCGCGGCCTGTTCTGCAATCGGTTGCGGATCAGCCGAGGATCCGGATCGGATGCTCGACCAGGCCGCGGAAGGCCGTCAGCCAGCGGGCCGCGACGGCCCCGTCGACCGGCCGATGGTCGACCGACAGCGTCACCCGCATGACCCGTCCGACCACGATCGAGCCGGCCTCGACGACCGGCTCCTCCCGGACCGCACCGACCGCCAGGATCGCCGCGTGGGGCGGGTTGATGATCGCGGCGAACTCGTCGACGTCGTACATCCCGAGATTGGTGACGCAGATGCTGCCGCCCTCCAGCTCGTCCGGCCGCAGCCGGCCCGCTCGAGCCCGGGCGGCGGCCTCGCGCAGCGTGCTCGCCAGCGCGCCGATCGGCTGCCCCGCCGGGTCGCGCACCACGGGCGTCAGCAGGCCCTGGTCGGTGCTCACCGCCACCGCGACGTCCACGGTGCGATAGCGGCGCACCGCCGCGTCGGTCCAGGTCACGTTGAGGTCGGGCACCTCGCGGCCGGCCAGCGCGGCGGCCCGCACGACGAGGTCGTTCACCGACACCCGACCGGCCTTGTCGACCCCCGCATTCAACTCCTCGCGCAGGGCCATCAGCCGATCGGCCCGCAGTGCCGCGCGCAGGTAGAAGTGCGGCGCCTCCTGCTTGCTGCGCACCAGTCGCGACGCAGTGGCCCGGCGGATCCGCGTGTGCGGAACCTCCTCGTACGGCGCCTCCCCCGCACGATCCGGGGCCTCGGGACCTGCCGGCAGCTCGGCGCGGCCCCGCCCGTCGAGCTCCTGGACAGCGGGTGGGGCGGCGGGAGCCGGGCGGTCCGCGACGGCCTGCTCGACGTCGCGGCGCAGCACCCGTCCGCGTGGACCGCTGCCCCGCAGCCGCTCGATCTCCAGGCCCGCCTCGGCCGCGAGCCGGCGCGCGAGCGGGCTCGCGAAGACCCGGACCGGGCCCTGGGGCTCGGCGGCGGCCGCGGCGGGCGGTGGGTCCTCGACGTCCCTGCGCTCGGGCAGCACCGGGTCGGTAACCACACCGACGCCGAGGCTGACCAGAAGGGCGTCGACGTCGGCCACGGACTCCCCCGGCTCGCCGAGCACGGCGATCGGGGAGCCGACCTCGACCTGGGCGCCGGCGGGCACGAGGAGCTTCAGCAGCACCCCGGCGACGTCGGCCTCGATCTCCACCGCGGCCTTCTCGGTCTCGACCGTGGCGATCGGATCCGCCGCCGCGAACTCGTCCGCCTCGCCGACCAGCCAGTCGGCGAGCATGGCCTCGGCCGTGTCGGCCGCGACCTCGGGCATGCGCAGGATGCGGGCCATCTCCTCAGTACCTCGCGATCTCGTCGAGCATCGCCACGACCTCGGCCTGCTGGGCGATCGCGGCCCGTTCGAGCACCTTGCTGATGCTCGGCGACGCCTCGCCGCCGGTGACCCGCCACACCGGCGCGTCGAGGAGGTCGAAGAATCGCCGGTGGATCTCGTCGGCCAGCCAGCCGCCGTACGACGTGCCGATCGCGCCCTGCTCGGCGATCAGCAGTCGGTTCGTCTTGGTCAGGCTGGCCTCGATCGTCTCCCAGTCCACCGACGCGCGGTCCAGCCAGCGCAGGTCGATGACCTCGGCGTCGACGCCACCGTGCTCCTCGACCGCGCCGAGCACGAACGGCGTCATGCCCAGATAGGTCAGGACGGTCAGGTCCGCGCCCTCGCGGCGTACCTGCGCCCGGCCGACCGGGAGCACGTAGTCGTAGTCGTCGACCGGACCCGGGCCACTCGACTGGTAGAGGTCGACGTGCTCGAGGACGACGACCGGGTCGTCACACTGCAACGCGGCGTTCACCAGGCCGACGTAGTCGTACGGCGTGCTGGGCGCGACGATCCGCCAGCCCGGCGCGGTGGCCATCACGCCGGCGGGGTCCATCGAGTGCTGCGACCCGTAGCCGGTGCCCATCGCGACCTTGCTGCGCAGCACCAGCGGCACGCCGTCGGTGCCGCCGAACATGTGACGCGCCTTGCCGATCTGGTTGAACAGCTGGTCGGCCGCGACCCACATGAAGTCGGCGTACATGAACTCCACGACCGGTCGGTACCGGCCGTCGATCGCGATGCCGCCGGCCAGGCCCGCGAACGCGTTCTCGCTGATCGGCGTGCCCAGCACGCGGTCGGGGAAGCGCTCGGTCAGGCCCCGGGTCGCGCCGTTGGTGCCGCCGTTGAGCCGGTGGACGTCCTCCCCCATCACCACGACCCGCGCGTCGGTCTCCATCCGGCGCGCCATCACCCCGGCGACCGCGTCGATGAACCGCATCTCCTCGACCGGCACCGCGAACCCGTCGGCGGGCACGACCCGCTGACCGTCCAGCTCGCCGAGGTCACCGCGCACCCCCACGTCGGCGAACGCCGCGTCGGGCCACTCGCCGGCCTTGATCTGTCGTTGCCCGGGCCGACCGCCCGGAACGGGCTCGACCAGGACGGCGCCGATCTCGGCCATCGTGGCCTTCGCCTGGGCGAGGGCCGTGGCGGTCTCCTCGGCGGTCATGATGCCCCGTCGCTCGAGATGCGCGGCGGTCTGGACGAGCGGGTCGCGGTCCCGCCAGGCCTGCTCCTCGGTCTTGTCGCGATAGCCGAAGGCGCTCCCCGCGAAGCCGCCGTTCTGGTGGAAGAAGCGATAGGTGTCCGCCTCGACCACGGTCGGGCCGCCACCCTGTCGCATGTGCGCGACCGCCTCGCTCATCGCCAGGTTGGTCGCCAGCGGGTCCATCCCGTCGACCCGCCAGCTCGGGATGTTGAAGGCGAGCCCGCGAGCGGAGAGCCGCGGCTCGGCGGTCGCCTCCCGGACCGAGGTGGACACGGCGTACTGGTTGTTCTCGATGAAGAAGCAGACCGGCAGCCGCCAGGCCGCCGCCAGGTTCATCGTCTCCAGCGTGGATCCGATGTTGACCGCACCGTCACCGAAGTAGGTGACCGAGACGGCATCGGTACCGGCGTGCCGGTGCGACCAGGCGAAGCCGGCCGCCTGGGGTACGCCGCCGCCGACGATGGCGTTGGTGCCCATCGCACCGGCGTCCTTCCACTGCAGGTGCATCGAGCCGCCGCGGCCGTGGCTCCAGCCCCGCTCCAGCCCGCAGATCTCGGCGAGGGTGCGCAGCAGCACGTCGCGCAGCTGCGCCGAGGGCACCGCGAGCGGATCGATCCCGTCCGGCTGCAGGTGGTGCAGCGCCTTGGCCAGGAACTGGTGGTGCCCGCGGTGGGAGCCGTTGACCAGGTCCGCACTGGTCAGCGCCAGCACCGAGCCGACCGCGCCGCCCTCCTGGCCGATGCTCGAGTGCGCCGGACCGTGGATCAACCCGCTCGCCGCGAGGTCGAGCACGTACTGCTCGAAGGTCCGGATCCAGACCAGGTGCGCATACATCGTGCGCATCAGGCCCGGGTCCACCTGGTCCCAGTCCGCCTGGGTGACCACGGTCTCGACCCAGGGTGAAGCCGGCTCCAGCCGACGGTGCTCCGCCATCAGATGCCCTCTCATGCTGTGACTGCGAGCACTCACTGTGGTACAGATTGGATCCGAAATCAAGAGCTCGATCCGCGCTTATCGCGTACCAATCTCAGTGAAACCTCCATATTGGATCCAAGGAGCGAATGATGGGACTTCCCGGCCTCCGCCGACTCGACCACGTCGGCTTCACCGTCCCCGACCTCGACCAGGCCCACGACTTCCTGGTGGACGTCCTCGGCTGCGAGTACCTGTACACACTCGGCCCGTTCCGCGACGACGGCGACTGGATGACCACGCACCTCGCCGTGCATCCACGCGCGGAGATGGTGAACCGGTGGTACCGCTGCGGCGAGCAGGCGGTCTTCGAGGTGTTCGCCTATGCCACGCCCGACCAGCGTGACGCGATCCCTCGCAACAGCGACGTCGGCGGTCACCACGTCGCCCTGTACGTCGAGGACCTCGACGCCGCGATCGACCACCTGGTGCGCGCCGGTGTCGAGGTGTTCGCCGGGCCGACAGCGAGTCGCGGCCCGGCCGAGGGCAACCGGTGGATCTACTTCCTGGCACCCTGGGGCATGCAGTTCGAGCTGGTCTCCTATCCCGCCGGGAAGAAGTGGGACCGAGAACAGGAGGAGTCGCGTCGTGACTGAGGCGAGCAGCACGCGGGTCGCCGACTATCTGCGCACCGCGATCCTGAGCGGAGAGCTCAAGCCCGGCGACCGGATCCGGCAGGAGGAGATCGCCTCACGGTTCGGCGCCAGCCGGCTGCCCGTGCGCGAGGCCCTGCGCATGCTCGAGGCCGAGGGGCTCACCGAGCACGAGCCCCACAAGGGCGCCCGGGTGCCCCGGCTCACCGCCCACGAGGTCGACGGCGTCTACCGCATGCGCGAGCGGCTCGAGCCGCTCGCGCTGGCCGAGAGCATCCCCCGACTCGACGACACCGACACCGCCCGGCTCGAGGAGATCCAGCAGGAGATCGAGGAGAACGACGACCTCGAGCGGTTCCTCGAGCTCGACCGGGAGTTCCACCTGCACTCCTACCGCGGCTGCCGGCTCGATCCGCTGACGTCGATGGTGCAGCGCCTGTGGAACTCCACCCAGCCCTATCGCCGGGCGTACGTCGCCCGCGGCGGCCGGAGCCGGATGTGGGTGGTGAATGCCGAGCACCGACTGCTCCTCGACGCGATCGCGCGCGGCGACTCGGTCGACGCCGAGCGCACCCTGGAGGGGCACATCCGGCGCACCCGGATCGAGCTGGCCCGGTACCCCGACCTGTTCGACGCCTAGGTCGGGTGCCGGCTACCAGCTGACCGCGATGTACTTGGACTCCAGGTAGTCCAGCATTCCCTCGTGCCCGCCCTCGCGCCCGATGCCGGACTGCTTGGTGCCGCCGAAGGGGGCCGCCGGGTCGGAGACCAGGCCCCGGTTGAGCCCGACCATGCCCGAGTCCAGCGCCTCGCTGACCCGCAGGCCGCGCGCCAGGTCGTTGGTGTAGACGTAGGACACCAGGCCGTACTCGGTGTCGTTCGCCAACCGGATCGCCTCCGCCTCCCCGGTGAAGGTCACGATCGGCGCGACCGGCCCGAAGATCTCCTCGCGCAGGATCGCCGCGGACGGCGGGACGTCGTTCAGCACGGTCGGGTTGAAGTAGCTGCCGACCCGATCGGGTCGGTCGCCGCCGACGACCACCCGAGCTCCTTCGGCGACCGCCGACCGCACCAGCTCGTCGACCTTGTCGACGGCGTCGGCGTTGACCAGCGGCCCGACGTCGGTCTCCGCGGCGGTACCGGGCCCGACCCTGAGCTCCGACATCCGCTCCGCGAGCCGGCGCGAGAACTCCCCGGCCACGTCGGCATGGACGTAGAGCCGGTTGGCGGCCGTGCAGGCCTCACCGGCGTTCCGCATCTTCGCCACCATCGCGCCCGCGACCGCGGCGTCGAGGTCGGCGTCCTCGAAGACCAGGAACGGCGCGTTGCCACCCAGCTCCATCGAGCAGTTCACGACCTGGTCGGCGGCCTCGCGCAGCAGAATCCGGCCGACCTCGGTGCTGCCGGTGAACGACAGCTTGCGCACCGACGGGTGGTGCAGCATCGCCGACACGACCGCGCCGGACCGGCGGGCCGGGAGCACGTTCACGACCCCGGGCGGGACCCCCGCATCGGCGAGGATCCTGGCGACCAGCAGGGCGGTGAGCGGGGTGTCGCTGGCCGGCTTGAGGACGACCGTGCAGCCCGCCGCGAGCGCCGGGCCGATCTTCCGGGTCGCCATCGCCGCCGGGAAGTTCCACGGCGTGACCAGCACCGCGACGCCGACCGGCTGATGGACGACCAGGATCCGGTTCTGGCCCGACGGCGCCGTGGCCACCGTGCCGAGAATCCGCACGGCCTCCTCGCCGTACCACCGGAAGAACTCCGCGGCGTACGCCACCTCGCCCCGGGCGTCGACGAGCGCCTTGCCGTTCTCGAGCGAGATCAGCCTGGCCAGCTCCTCGCTCCGCTCCTGCATCAGCAGGAAGGCACGGCGCAACACCTCCGCCCGCTCCCGCGGTGCGGTCGCCGCCCAGGCCGCCGCGGCCGCCTCCGCGGCGGCGACGGCGGCGAGACCGTCCTCGACCGAGCCGTCGGAGACGGCGGCGAGCACCGCTCCGGTGGCGGGGTCGGCGACGTCGAAGCGCCGGTCGTCGGAAGCCGGGGTGGGCTTGCCGTCGATCCACAGGTCGAGGGGGAGGTCGGGGATGTCTAGTGGCATGGCGGCTCTCGAGTCCGTTCGCGTGGTTCTGGCTGCGGTGGTGGGGGGTCAGTAGCGGTTGGCGACGACGAGCTCGTCGGCCGGGAACAGGGTGAGCACCTGGGGACCGTCCTCGGTCACCACGATCTCCTCCTCGATCCGCGCCGCCGAGAAGCCGTCGGAGGCCGGGCAGTAGGTCTCCAGGGCGAAGACCATGCCGACCTGCAGCTCGAGCGGCTCCTTCATCGAGTTCAGCCGCGAGATGATCGGCCGCTCGTGGAGGCCGAGGCCGAGCCCGTGCGCGAACTGCAGCCCGAACGCGGACAGCTCGTCGGGGAAGCCGAAGTCCTCCGCCTTGGGCAGCAGTGCGGCCACCTGGTCGGTGCCCACCCCGGCCTTGATCCCGTCGATGCCCCGGTCCATCCACTCCCGCGCCTGCTGGTAGGCGTCGCGCTGGGCAGGCGTGGACCGGCCCACGGCGAAGGTCCGGTAGTAGCAGGTCCGGTAGCCGTTGAAGGAGTGGATGATGTCGAAGAACGCCTGGTCACCGGGGCGGATCACCCGGTCGGTGAAGTTGTGCGGGTGCGGGTTGCACCGCTCCCCCGAGATCGCGTTGACCGCCTCCACCTGGTCCGAGCCCATCTCGTAGAGCCGCTTGTTGGCCAGCGCGACGATCTCGTTCTCCCGCACGCCGGGCTTCAGCGCCTCGTAGATGTCCTGGTAGACGCCGTCGACCATGGCGGCCGCCTGGCTGAGCAGCATGATCTCGTCGGCGCTCTTGATCACCCGGGCGTCGAGCATCAGCTGCTGGCAGTCGACGACCGTCAGGCCCTGTCGCTGCATCTCGAACAGGAACGGCGGCTCGACGATGTCCACGCCGACCGGGAGGCCCGCGACGCCCGCCTCCACCAGGAGCGACTTGATCTCCGCGACCGCCTGAGTCATCAGACCCACGGTGGGTGCCACCGCGCCGCGGAAGCCCAGGAACCCGGGCCGGTTGTGCTCGGTCGGCAGCCACGGCGAGTGCAGCTGGTGGTGCTTCACGGCGGAGCCGAAGTCCCACAGCATCGGCTCCTGACCACGGGTCAGCAGCGCGTACCGGATCATCTTGTCGCCGAGGGCGCCGCCGATCCACGTCTGTGTGGTGTAGCGGATGTTGTAGAAGTCGAACAGCAGGAACGCGCCGCACTCGCTGCTCTCCAGCGCCGCCCGTGCCCGCGAGAGCCGGTAGGCCCGCAGGCGCTGGAAGTCGACGCGCTCCTCGTAGTCGACACCACCGTGACCGGGGGCCGGCAGTGGGCGGCCCCCGAGCTGGACTGCCATATCAGCCCACCCGGTCGGCGGCCGACAGTCCGTCGTCCACCTCGACGTCCTCGGAGACCAGCGTGATCCCGGAGTTGGCGGCCTGGACGTCCAGCAGGATCGCGAAGTCCTCGGTGTTGCGGTCCTGGCTGACGCTGGTCTGCACCGCGGCGGCGGTGGCGGCGCAGATCGGCATCGGCACGTCGAGCTCGTGGGCCGCGGCGGCCCCCAGGTCGAAGTCCTTGCGCAGCAGCACCGGGGTGAACGTCGGGGTGTAGTCGAGGTTCACGAACGCCGGGGTCTTGTAGCGGGTGAAGGTCGATCCCATCACCGAGTTGTTGAGGAACTCCAGGAACGCGTGCCGGGGAACGCCGCCCTTCTCGCACAGCACAGTGATCTCGGCCATGCACTGGGTGACCACACCCAGCATCAGGTTGTGCGCGATCTTCACCAGCCGGGAGACGTCGCCGTCGCCGACGTACGTCGACCCCAGGCCCAGACAGTCCAGCAGGGGCTGGACCCGCTGGTAGGTCTCCTCGGGACCGGAGACGACGATGCTGAGCATCCCCGCCCGGACGACCTTGCCGTTGCCGCTGACCGGCGCCGCCAGGAACGCGACGCCGCGCTCGGCGCAGGCGGCGCGCATCGCCGCCGAGGACTCGGTCGACACCGTGGAGCAGTCGACCACCACCCCGGGCACCTCGCCGTCGCCGACGAGCAGCCCGCCCTCACCGACCAGGACCTGCTCGAGGTCGGCGGGCGCGGAGACCATCGTGAAGACGACGTCGCGGCCGCGCAGGTCGGCGATGGTGTCGGCGACCTGCGCGCCGAGCTCCGTCAACGGCTCGGCCTTCGCTCGGGTCCGGTTCCAGGCCGTCACGTCGTAGCCCGCCCGGGCCAGCCGTCCGGCCATCGCCGCGCCCATCCGTCCCGTACCGATCCAGCCGACCGTGAGCTCGCTGGGAAGATCGGGGGTGCTCATGTGTACCTGCCTCCGTGGTGGTCGAGTCGGACTGCAAACGCTTGCAGCGTGGTGCTTCTCAAGTCGGTTGTCAAGCCCCGTACTCCCGAGTCCCTGCCGGCTGCAATCGAATGCAGCATAGGCTACTATTGCTGGCATGGAGCGCGACCCGGCGGATACCCGCGACGCACCCGGCGCCGGCCGGCGGCCGCGACGCACCCACACCGGTGGGCCCTAGGATCCGTGCTGTGCCGAATCCGACCCTGCGAGACGTGGCCGACGCCGCCGGCGTGCACCCGGCCACCGCCTCCCGTGCACTGAACGCCAACACCAGGGCGCTGGTCAACGCGGAGACGGCCCGCCGCGTGCTGCGGGTCGCCGAGCAGCTCGGCTACCGCCCCAACCCGATCGCGCGCGGGCTGAAGACCGCGAAGTCGGCCACCATCGGGCTGGTCATCCCCGACCTCACCAACCCACTCTTCCCGCCGATCGTCCGCGGTGTCGAGGACGCTCTCGAGGAGGCCGGCTACACCGCGCTGATCGTCAACACCGACGGCGACCCGGAACGGGAGCGGACGCTCGTCGAGTCGCTCCGATCGCGCCAGGTCGAAGGCCTGGTCATCGCCACCGCACTGGTCCACCATCCCCTGCTTGAGGAGCTGCAGCGCAGCGACATTCCGATGGTGATGGTGAACCGGCGCGCCGAAGGGATCGAGGCGCCGTACGTCGGGCCCGACGACGCGGCGGGCATCGAGCTCGCCGTCCGGCATCTCGCGCAGCTCGGCCATCGGCGGATCGCCCACGTGGCCGGCCCGGCCACCACCTCCACCGGCGTCGCCCGGGCACGCGCGTTCGGCGGAGCGGTGCGCGAGCTCGGGCTGGACCACGGACCCGAGCTGATGGTCACCTGCACGCAGTGGACCGAGGGCGCCGGCGCCGCCGGCCTGCGCCAACTGCTCGACGGCACCGAGGGCGTCACCGCGGTGGTCGCCGGCAACGACCTGATCGCCCTCGGCTGCTACGACGTGTGCGCCGAGCGCCGGATCGACTGTCCCGACGAGCTGAGCATCGTGGGATTCAACGACATGCCGTTCCTGGACAAGCTGCGCCCGCCTCTCACCACGGTCTCGGTGCCGAACACCCAGATCGGGACCGACGCGGCCCGCCTGCTCCTCGAGGCGCTCCACGGCACCGACCGCTCGGCCCGGTCGGTGCTGCTGCCCACGTCGCTGGTCGAGCGGGGCTCCACGGCGCCGCCCGGCGGGCGCTGACCGACCGGACCGATACCGGGCGGGAGGTGTCGCGGGTGGCCCGGACGGGTATCCCCCCGTCATGGACGCCCAGTTCCTCAGTTGCGAGGTCACCCGGTGCCCCGCGTGCGGGCGGCGGTCGATGGTGGTGACCTACGAGGGCCTTGCCGACCCGGCGCGGCCCGACGAGGCCGCGGTCTGGATGCCCACGCACGGCGCCTGCGAGCACGGCTGCGACACCCGCGGGCACCTGCTGCCGGGCCTCTCGACCGAAGCCGCCTGACGACCCGCCCGCGCCCGCCGCGACCGCACCGGCCGAGGTGGGGCACCCGGTCTGGAGAAACCGCCCGGAGCCGCCCCTGCCGTCGCTAGCATGCGGCGGGTCCACAGCCGTGGACGACGCACAACGGGGGAATTCACGTGTCTCGTCTCACTCGTTCCTTGGTGGTCGCCGCCACGACGCTGGCGCTCGCCGCCGGTCCGCTCGGCGGGGCAGGGGAAGCCAGCGCCGCTCCAGCATCCTCGGGCTCGGCGGCCTCGGGCTCGGCGGCCTCGGGCTCGGCGAGCGCGGAGCAGGCGGCCAAGCCGCGCCGCGCGAAGGTCACCGTCGTCCTCACGACTCCGCGCGGAGTCCCGGCCAGCGTGCGGCTGGTCGGCAAGACCAGGACCGTCGTACGCAAGACCGCGGCGGGCACCTCCGCGAAGGTCCGGACCAGGCTGGCGCCGGGCCGATACCGGATCAGGGTCGACGACGTCGTGCTCAAGGGCGTCACGTACGCCGCGGCGCCGCACCGCTCGAGGATCAGGGTCTCGGCCCACGGCCGGACCGGACCGCTGCGGATCAAGCTCCGCAAGGTCCGCTCGCTCGGGCTCACGACGACCTCCCTCTCCGCCGAGTCGGTCGGGCTGACCTGGCGTGCGTCCGGCAAGGCGAAGGTGGTGCTGCGTCGCGCCGCGGGCAGCGTGGCCCCACGGAGCAGGCACGCCGGCAAGCGGGTCGGCGTTCGCAAGAACCGGGCGACCGATCACCTGACCCCGGGCGCGACCTACAGCTACGCGCTGTTCGTCAAGCGGAAGCACGGGGGCTGGGTCCGTGACGCCGTCACCGTCGGCGTGCCCACGGCCGACGGGTCGACGCCGTCGTACTCCCTGGCACCCGCGGCGGTGCTCGGCAGCGACCGAGACACCGTCACGGTGTCGGGTGGCGTGGCGAGTGTCCGGCTGGCACCCGGCCGGCCGACGCCGCCGGTCGGCGCCGGCTTCGTGCTGCCCCCGTCGGCGGCCCTGCCCGGCGGATTCCTCGGCACCGTCGCCTCCGTCTCGGCCGACGGGCGCAGCGTCGCCCTGTCCCCCGGCGGGCTCGCGGACGTCTTCGCCAGCCTCGACCTCCAGCGCGCGATCACCGAGGAGCCGATCGAGCTCTCCGCCGTCACGGATCCCGCCGGCGCGCGAGCGCGGGTCGCGTCGTACAACGCCGCCCTCGCCCAGCAGCCCAGCGGCAAGGACGGTCAGCGCCAGCGGCTGCAACGCCGGGAGTCGTGCCTCCAGACCTCACTCTCCCACCAGCTGTCGGCACTGCGGCCGATCCTGCGGCCGAAGGGGCACTGGAACTCGGGGATCAAGGACAAGTGGGGCATCCCCTACGCGGCCACGTTCGACTTCAGCGTCGCACTGGAGACCGGAGTCCAGATGGATCTCGAGACCGAGTTCTCGGTCGCCTGCGCGCTGCCGCTGACGAAGGTGGTCAAGCAGCTGTCGGCCTACCCGGTGCCGATCACCATGGTGCTGGAGCCCACCGTCGAGGTCAGCGTCTCCGGCGCGGTCAAGCTGCACGACGTCCAGGCGACGATCACCAACGGCTTCTGGGCCAAGGGACAGATCGGTCTCGGCCCCGCCTTCGCCAGCGGCCCGATCAACGACGGGCGGGTCACGGCGCCCACGATGATCGGCCCCAGCGGTGCCGTGACGGTCAAGCTCGGCGGCTCCCTGACCATCGGCCCGGGCGTCGGGACCGACCTTGCGGGGGTCGTCGCCGGCGTGAACGGCTACTTCAACCCGCTCGTCAGCGAGCTGAAGGTCATCGGCGCGGCCTCCCCCACCAACCCCGCGGGATGCGTGAGCTTCCAGTCCCGCCTGGAGGTCGGGGCGGGCCTGGAGGCCAAGGCGTGGGCGGGCAAGTTCACCTGGTCCGCCAGCTGGCACCCCGACGCCCTCAACTACACGCACAACTGGCACGACCCGTGGTACTTCCCCACCGACTGCGAGAAGGAGCCCATCGCCGGCACCGGTGACGTTCAGGCCACGCTGACCTGGAACAGCGCCGCGGACCTCGACCTGCACGTCACCGACCCCTCGGGCGAGGAGATCTACTACGGGCACGAGACGTCGGAGTCCGGCGGCGCGCTCGACCTCGACGCCAACGCGGGCTGCGAGACGGTGCTGGTGCGCCCGACCGAGAACGTCTACTGGCCGGCGGGCCAGGCGCCCAGCGGCGACTACACGATCCAGGTCGTCAACTGGAGCTCCTGCGACGACCCGGACCTCAGCTGGCACCTGATCGTCAGGGTCAACGGCATCGTGGTGCTCGACCAGAGGGGCAGCGACACCTCGGACGCCTACGTCGTCACCCGCTGATGGCGCGGACCGCGCCCGGCCCCCCGCAGGTTCCGGGGTACGCCGAGGCGCGGTCGCGTGGCCTGCTGCCGCGCGTCGCCACCCGGCCGCCGGAGCCGCTGCCGGGGACCCCCGCGGGCACCCTGATGGCGCGCTGGACCGTCGTCACCATCGGTGGTTTCGCCGCCTTCGTCATCCTGGGTGTCGTCGCCGGCAAGGCGGGCGTGACCGCCGCCGCGGCGTGGCTGGCCATCACCGCCGGTGGGAGCGGGTTCCTCGTCACGCTGTGGTGGCTGCTCGGCAGGGTCGGCGACCGGTTCGTGGCCGAGCTCGGCGCGGGCTACACGACGCTGGTGCTCGACGAGGGCACCTTCTGGATGGCCTCGCTGCGGCCGTGGCGCAACGGGGCGATCCGGGTGCGGTGGGACTGCTCGGGGACCTGGGTCTGCGACCGCCGGTCCGGGCTCCCGGTCGCGACACCGGACCTCACCGTGCTGCCTCCGGGCAGCTACCCCTCACCACACCGCGCCGACCGGTGGGAGCTGTGGAGCGGCCGGATGTGGACCGGCAACTTCCGCTCGCCACCGACCGCCGCCTGAGGAGCTGCTGGCCTGGACACCGGCGGCCGCACCCGGTCCCCTCCCCCGAGACGGGAGGACCGGTGCGGCCACCGGAGCGCGATCAGCATGCTGCCCGGCGGCGCGCACCGGCTCACCCGTAGGGATGAAACTCCGCGCGGGCGAGGCGCCCGGAGCGTCAGGCCTCGTACGCCGGGAGGGTGAACCGGAACACCGAGCCCTGGCCGGCCGGGTTGGGCACCGCCTGGATCGTTCCGCCGTGGCGGATCACGATCCGCCGCACGATCGAGAGCCCGAGGCCGCTGCCTTCGTACTCGCGGTAGTGCGCCCGGTGGAACTCGTCGAAGACCTTCTCCCGGTCCTGCTCCGGAATGCCGATGCCGTGGTCGACCACCTCGACGGTGACCAGGCGGGCATCGCTGCGACAGCCCTGGACGACGATCTTGGGCTCCTCGCCCGGCGCGACGTACTTGATCGCGTTGCCGATCAGGTTGTCGAGCACCTGTCGGACCAGGACCGGGTCCGCGAGCACCGGCGGCACCGGCTCGGCGCTCACCTGGCCGCTCGCGTGCCGGGCGGCGGCGACCTCGGTCGCCAGCGCGGTCACCTCGACCCGGCTGACGTCCAGGTCGCGAGAGCTGCTGGTCGCATGGGCCAGGAGGTCACGGATCAGCTCTCGCATCCGCCGCGACGAGGACCGCACGCGGGAGACGAACTCGCGAGCGAGCTGGGTGTCCAGCTCACCGGCGTCCAGCTCGTCGGCGATCATCTCGGTCCATCCGTCGATGGCGGCCAGCGGGTTGCGCAGGTCGTGCGCGACCACGCCCGCGAACGCCGCGAGCTCCTCGCGGTGGGCGTGCTCGGTCGTCGTGTCGCGCAGCAGCAGCAGTGCACGCGCCCGGTGCTGCACCTCGTCGCGGGGCAGCGGGATCGCCGAGATCGTCAGCACCCGCTCGCCGACGTCCGCGACCCGGACCAGGACCAGCTCGGACTCGACGGTCTCGCCGCGCAGCGCACGGGAGGTCGGGCGCTCGTCCTCGGCCAGCTCCTGACCGTCGAGGGTCCAGCTGCTCAGCGCGAACTGGGACTCGGTGTCGAGCTCGTCGCCCAGGCCCAGGATCCGGGCGGCGGCCGGGTTGTGCACCAGCAGGTCGCCGGCCTCGTCGACGACCAGGACCCCCTCGATCATGGAGCCGATCACGGCCGCGCGCATGCTCACCTCGTATCCCGCCTCCTCCTGCGCCTGACGCAGGTCGGTGGCGAGCGCCTGGCGCTCGTCGCGACCGGTGGCGATCGCCAGACCGGTGAGGGCGATCGTGGCGACGTAGAACTGGGCGATCATGAAACCGAGGTCGGTGTCGGCGACGTTCGCGAACGGGCCGATGTCGTTGAGCGTCAGCAGGCCCGTCACCAGGCCCACGACGCAGGAGTGCGCGGCGCTCAGCAGCGTCGAGAAGCGGGCGCCGAACCACACGCTGGCCGCGAGCAGCGGGAAGGCCAGCGGCAGCTCGACCAGGCTGAAGGCCAGCCCGTACGTCGTGATCGTGAAGAGCACGGCGACCAGGAGCTCGAGCTGCCCCCCGTCCGCTCCGCGCAGCGACGGCCGCGGGGGCGGGCTGGTGACCCGGTAGCCGATCAGGATGGCGAGGGCGACCACGACCAGCGCGCTCGCGAAGTTGCGGCCGGTCCAGAGCCCGCTCGCGACGGGGTCGAAGCTGCCGTTCACGCCGGGCAGGAGGACGACCGCGGCGGTGGCCAGCGTCGTACCGATGAGCGTCGCGACGCCCAGCGCGGCGCCCAGCCGGGCGACGTCGCGCGGTCGGGCGATCGGGCGGTCCCCGCCGCACCCCCACAGGTCGCCGCACCAGCGCCGCAGGAGCATGACCGCGGCCCAGGACTGCGCGAAGTTCGCCACCGCGAAGGCCGCCGCCAGCTCGGTCTCGCCGCCGGCGACCAGGTTGGCGGCGAAGGCGGCCGCGAGCAGCAGGACGCTGTCGATCGACACCACGGTGGCGCCGCGGACCATCAGCCAGACGATCGGGAGTCCGCCCGCCGGCCACAGCCCGTTGAACCCCGACCCGAAGAGCTCGATCCGGTGCGTGATCAGCGCCGAGCACGTGAAGAGCAGGGCGAAGCCGACAGCTGCAGCGAGGCCCACGTATGCACGCGGCCTCGTTCGGACGTTCGGCGTTGCGCCGACCCCAGGGCCCCCACCCACGCTCAGAAGGCTAGCCGGAGCGAGCCGTCGTCGCGGGAATCTCGGGAATTGGACGGGGGCAGCCTCAGGCGTCGTCGGTCGCGAAGTCCTCGTTGTGGGTGCCCGGGCGCGGCGCCCACGGCAGCTCCCGCGCCGGGCGTACGACGACGAGACGGTCGCCCCGGGCCAGCTGGGTGACGACCGGGTCGAAGTACCGGTAGACCTTCTCGTCGCGGACCACGGCGATCACCTGGTCGGGCAGCGTCTGCGGCTGCTTGCCCACCTCGGAGACGATCAGCTCGCGCTCGGCGACCTCGAGGCCCTCGCCGTAGGTGAGCAGGTCCTCCATGACCGTGCCCAGCGTCGGCGACAGCGAGGACAGGCCGAGCAGCCGGCCGACGGCGTCCGACGAGGTGATCACGGAGTTGGCGCCGGACTGGCGCATCAGCGGGACGTTCGCCTGCTCGCGCACCGCGGCGACGATCCACACCTCGGGGTTGAGCTGGCGCACGGTGAGCGTGGCGAGGACGTTGGAGTCGTCGCGGTTGGTCGTGATGATCACCTGCTCGGCCTCGCTGACACCGGCACGGCGCAGCACCTCGCGGCGGGTGGCGTCCCCGGTGACGACCGCCAGCCCGTCGGCGTGCGCATCCTGCAGCGCCTCGGCCCCGGGGTCGACCACGACGATCGACTCCCGGTCCAGGCCGTTGTTGACCAGGGTGTCGACCGCGGCACGGCCCTTGGTGCCGTAGCCGATGACGACCACGTGGGATGTCATGCGCTTCCTCCAGCGGGCGGCTCGGAACATCTCGCGGCCCTGCGAGGCGAGCACCTCGAGGGTGGTGCCGATCAGCAGGACCAGGAAGGCGATGCGGAGCGGGGTGACGACGAACGCGTTGATCATGCGGGCGTGTGCCTCCGCCGGGGTGATGTCGCCGTACCCGGTCGTGCTCAGCGTGACGGTCGTGTAGTAGATCGAGTCGACCAGGTCGACCTCGCCGGTCGGGTCGTTGCCGTCGACGTAGGCGTGCCGGTCGAGGTAGACGATCAACACCGTGCCGACGAGGATCGCCACCGCCATCAGCAGCCGTCGACCGAGCTCCCACCACGGCGAGCGGGTGCTCGCCGGCAGGGACAGCTTCCCCAGGCTGTGGCCCTGGGTGATGTCGCTGGAGTCGTCGGCCACGGCGCTGAATCTAGTCCGTGTCGGGTCGCGAGCCGATGCGACGCAGCCGTTGCACGAGCTCCGATCTCGCGAGCATGGTCGAGGACTGCGGGAAGACGCTGTCGAACGCCGCGTTGACGGCCGCGCCGATCAGCACCGCGATCGAGACCAGGTAGAGCCACAGCAGCACCGCGATCGGCGCCGCCAGCGGCCCGTAGATCGAGCGCGAGTCGGCCGCGGTGACCGTGAGGAACCAGCGCAACAGGTAGGAGCCGACGATCCAGCAGAACAGCGTGAACGTCGCGCCCGGCAGGTTGAAGCTCCAGTTGGTCCGCACGGGGACGGACACGTGGTAGAGCGTCGCGAGGAAGCAGATGCTGATCAGCACGACGACCGGCCAGTAGAAGGCCATCAGGAAGTCGAGGCGCTGGGGCAGCCAGTGCTCGACCAGATCGGGGCCGGCGACCACGAGCGGCACCATGAAGACGGCCAGCACCATCGCCAGCACGTAGAGCACGAAGGACAGCGCACGGGCCCGGACGATCCCGCGGTGCCCACCGAGCCCGTGCATGATCGTGATGGTGTCGACGAAGACGTGCAGGGCCCGTGAGCCCGACCACAGCGCGAGCACGAAGCCGAGCGAGATGACGTCGAAGCGGCCGCCCTCGAGCACGTCGTCGATCGTCGGCTCGATGATCTTGTGCACCGCGCCCTGGGTCAGGGCCTGCTCGGACAGGTCGATGACCGCGGCCCGCACGTCGGCGACCTGGGCCGGGCTGAACTGGTCGGTGACGAAGCCGATCGCGCCCGCCATCGCGAAGATGAGCGGCGGCACCGAGAGCACGGCGAAGAAGGCCGCCTCCGCGGCCAGGCCGGTCACCCGGTAGCGCAGACACGACCCCACCGTGGCGACGACGAGGCGCCAGACCACGGCGCGGGCCCGCCGCAGCCGATCGGCGACCGCGGCGCCGACGGACGGCTCCGGGGTGCCCGAGGACGCGCGCTGCTGCGTCTGGGCACGCTCCGCGGGGGGCATGGACCTACCGTAGACACATGGGTTCCGACATCCGGGTAGCCACGAACCAGGCGCCGCCGCTGGTTGGTCACAACATCGTCACGGGCGATGCCTCGCTGGTCGAGGCCGTCACCCGCCACGCGGACGCCGGGGTGGTCGACGACCTGGCCCCGATCGGCGCGCTGGCCGGCACGGCCGAGGCGCGGGAGCACGGGATGCTCGCGAACGAGTTCCACCCGCGGCTCACGCCGTACGACCGCTACGGCCACCGGATCGACGAGGTGGAGTTCCACCCGTCGTGGCACTGGCTGATGGACCGGGCGGTCTCCCAGGGCCTCGCGGCGGCGGCATGGGAGTCGGATGAGCCGCACGCGCACGTGCGCCGGGCGGCGGGCTTCATGGCGTGGTCGCACACCGAGCCCGGCCACGGCTGCCCCGTCTCGATGACGTACGCCGCCGTGCCGGCTCTGCGCGCCGACGACGCGATCGCGAAGGAGTGGACGCCACTGCTGGCGTCGCTGCGCTACGACCCCGGCGTCCGGCTCGCCTCCGAGAAGCTCGGCGCCCTGGCCGGGATGGGCATGACCGAGAAGCAGGGCGGCTCCGACGTCCGCGCCAACGTCACCGAGGCGCGGCGTACCTCCGTGGAGGGCGAGTACACCCTGCACGGCCACAAATGGTTCACCTCGGCCCCGATGAACGACGTCTTCCTCGTGCTCGCCCAGGCACCGGGTGGCGTGACCTGCTTCGTCGTGCCCCGGGTCCTCCCCGACGGTAGCCGCAACCGGCTCGACGTCGTCCGCCTCAAGGACAAGCTCGGCAACCGGTCGAACGCGTCGTCGGAGCTCGAGTTCGACGGCACCGTCGCCCGGCGGCTCGGCGACGAGGGCCGCGGGGTCCGCACGATCATCGAGATGGTCGCGGCGACCCGGCTCGACTGCGTGCTCGGCTCGACCTCGCTGATGCGGCGCGCGGTCAACGAGGCCACCTGGCATGCCGGACACCGGTCGGCGTTCGGGGGCCTGCTGATCGAGAAGCCGCTGATGCAGAACGTGCTGGCCGACCTCGCGGTCGAGGCCGAGGCCGCGACCGCGCTGGCGATCCGGCTCGCGGCCGCCGTCGACGGCCTCCAGGACCCGCACGAGGCGGCGCTGCGCCGCATCGCGCTGCCGCTGTCGAAGTTCTGGGTCTGCAAGCGCACGCCCGCCCTGGTGGCCGAGGCGCTGGAGTGCCTCGGCGGCAACGGGTACGTCGAGGAGTCCGGCCTGCCGCTGCTCTACCGCGAGGCGCCGCTGAACTCGGTCTGGGAGGGCTCCGGCAACGTCAACGCGCTCGACGTGCTGCGGGCGCTGGGTCGCGAGCCCGAGGTGCTCGACGCCTGGATCACCGAGGTCGGCCGGGCCCGCGGCGGCGACGCCCGGCTCGACCGCGCCGTCGAGGACACGCTGGCCCTGATCGGCTCGCTCCTGGGCGAGCCCACCTCGCTCGAGGTCAACGCCCGACGGCTGGCGATGCGGATGGCGCTGTGCCTGCAGGGCTCGCTGCTGGTCCGCTACGCCCCCGCCGCGGTCGCCGACGTCTTCTGCGCATCGCGGCTGGGCACGGCGTACGACGGCGTCTTCGGCACCCTCGACGGCGGCGACCTGCGGGCGATCGTGGAGCGCGCGACGCCGGTGGTGTGAGGCCCCGCTGGAATAGTCCGTCACGTTTCGGTTGCCCCGATGGCTCCATCGGGAGAACCTCACCCTTGGACGACCTCGGCGACCGGTGAGCGATCGGCGACGAGACCGTCGTGGAGGCGACCGGACCGCAGGTTTCCGCCTCACCAACGCCGCGAGCTGGGGCTGAGTCGTCAGCCCCGCAACGTCGCGAGCTCGAAAGCGATCTCGAGCGGGGTGTCGACCGCCACTCGTTCGCCCTCGCCCCAGGACCCGAGTTCGGCGTACACGTCTCCGCCGGCAGGCAGCGTCATCGCCGTCAGCCGCAGCTCAGGGTCGGTCTCGACGATCCAGTAGCCGGGGATACCGGCCCGTGCGTACTGCGCCCGCTTCGTGATGTGGTCGGTGGTCACCGAGGACGGCGACACCACCTCGACGACCAGCAGCGCGTCGCCCGGCCCGATCGACGGTGCAGTCATCGCGTCGAGCCCCTCGCGCAACACCAGGGTGTCGGGGATCCGGTAGTTCACGGCCGAGAACGTGACCCCGCCCCCGGCGAGCACGCGTGCATGCCCGAAACGGCCAGCCAGCAGGACGAGCAGCCCGGAGCCGATCACCTCGTGCCGGGGGGACGGTGCCGGGCTCACGACGAGTGCACCGTCGACGATCTCGTACCAGCCCTCCTCCGGGAGGTCGTCCACCGTCCAGGGCCCCGCGTGGGGGAACAACTGGGACATGACTCACCTCCAACCCGAGTGTCACACGCGTCCAGAGCACCGGTCCATGCTGGCGACATCGTCGCCAGCATGGACCCGACGCGAGCGAGGCCTGTGGAGAATCCCGTCAGGCAAGGTCGAAGGCCACGCGGGGTAGCTCGCTTCGCTCGCTACGAGAGGTTCAGACCTGGGTAGAGCGGGTGCTTGTCGAGCAGGTCGGCCGCGGCGCCCTTGACCTTGTCGGCCACGCCGTCGCCGAGTGCGTACGACGCCTTCGACGGCTTGCCGTCCTTGGTGGTGCCGGGCTGGGTGTTCTGGAGCACCTGGACGATCAGGTCGGCGACGGCGTCGAACTCGTCGTGACCGAAGCCACGCGTGGTCAGCGCCGGGGTGCCGAGGCGGATGCCGGAGGTGTACCAGGCCCCGTTGGGGTCCTGGGGCACCGAGTTGCGGTTGGTGACGACGCCCGCGTCGAGCAGCGCCGACTCGGCCTGGCGGCCGGTGAGGCCGAACGACGACACGTCGAGCAGCACGATGTGGTTGTCGGTGCCGCCGGTGACCAGCGTGGCGTCACGGGTCAGGAAGCCCTCGGCGAGCGACTTGGCGTTGTCGGCCACCTGCTGGGCGTAGGTCTGGAACGACGGCTGACGCGCCTCGGCCAGCGCGACCGCCTTCGCGGCCATCACGTGCGAGAGCGGCCCGCCGAGCACCATCGGGCAGCCGCGGTCGACGTCGGCGGCGTACTCCTCCTGCGCCAGCACCATGCCACCGCGCGGGCCACGCAGGGACTTGTGGGTGGTCGTGGTGGTGATGTGGGCGTGCGGCACCGGGTCCTCGTCGCCGGTGAACACCTTGCCGGCGACCAGGCCGGCGAAGTGCGCCATGTCGACCATCAGCGTCGCGCCGACCTCGTCGGCGATCTCGCGCATCTTGGCGAAGTTCACCCGGCGCGGGTACGCCGAGTAGCCGGCCACCAGCACGAGCGGCTTGAACTCGCGCGCCTTCGCGGCGACGGCGTCGTAGTCGAGCAGCCCGGTCTCGGGGTCGGTGCCGTACTGCTGCTGGTGGAACATCTTGCCGCTGATGTTCGGGCGGAAGCCGTGGGTGAGGTGCCCACCGGCGTCGAGCGACATGCCGAGCAGGCGCTGGTTGCCGAGCTCGTGGCGCAGCCGCTCCCAGTCCTCCTCGGTGAGCTCGTTGACGTTCTTGGCGCCGAGCTTGGCCAGCGCGGGCGTCTCGACGCGGTGGGCCAGGATCGACCAGAAGGCCACCAGGTTCGCGTCGATGCCGGAGTGCGGCTGGGCATAGGCGTACGGCGCGCCGAAGAGCTCGCGCGCGTGCTCGGCCGCGAGGGCCTCGACGGTGTCGACGTTCTGGCAGCCGGCGTAGAACCGGTGGCCGACCGTGCCCTCGGCGTACTTGTCGCTGAGCCAGGTGCCCATGGTGAGCAGCACGGCGGGCGAGGCGTAGTTCTCGCTCGCGATCAGCTTGAGCGAACCTCGCTGGTCGGTGAGCTCCTGCCGGGTCGCGTCGGCGATCCGCGGCTCGACCGAGGCGATCACCTCGAGGGCCTGCTGGTACGCGCTGCTGGTCAGGGCGGAGGTCCGGTCGTCACTCATGGCCGAAGCCTAGATGCGTCGGGCCCTCCGGATCGAGAAGGATTGCGAGCGTGGCCGGCGCGATGTGACGTGGGACGCACCCGCGGTCCCGCTGCCACGGGAGGCAACCCCGGTGCGTATCAGATTCTGGACTCCCGTCTCGAAACATGAGATTTCGACTTGTGGGATGAGCGTCCGGACCGTGAGACTCCGGGACATGATCTCTGCTGCCACGCACGCCTACCTCGTGGTTCGACGCCACGTGGACTTCGGGCGCACGCGCAGCATGATGTGTTGGCATTCCTGACCAGCCGCCCACCAGCAGCCCCGCGCAGCTGACCTCACCGGACGTCCGGAGCCCCGACGACGTGGCCCGCCCGGTTCGAGTGTCGCTCGCCATCCTCGTCAAGGAACGCCCCGATGACCGATCTCCGCTACACCGCCAGCCGCCCCGAGCACACCGAGATCCCCCGCCCCAAGCGCGGCGAGGGCCAGTGGGCGCTCGGCTACAGCGAGCCGCTGAACAAGAACGAGCAGTCCAAGAAGGACGACAACCCGCTCAACGTCCGCGATCGGATCCTCTACACGTACTCCAAGCGCGGCTTCGACTCGATCGATCCGGCCGACCTGCGCGGGCGGTTCCGGTGGATGGGCCTCTACACCCAGCGCCGGCCGGGGATCGACGGCGGCAAGACCGCGGTGCTCGGCGAGGAGCAGCTCGACGACCGCTACTTCATGATGCGGGTCCGCTCGGACGGCAAGCTGCTGAGCGCCGACGCGCTGCGCACGCTGGGCGGCATCTCGACCGACTTCGCCCGCGACACCGCCGACATCACCGACCGGCAGAACATCCAGTACCACTGGATCGACATCGTCGACGTGCCCGAGATCTGGGACCGGCTCGCGGCCGTCGGCCTCGACACGCTCGAGGCGTGCGGCGACTGCCCTCGTGGCTTCCTCGGCTCCCCCGTGGCCGGCGTCGCGAAGGACGAGCTGATCGACGGCACGCCCGCGCTCGAGGAGATCCGCCGCCGCTACATCGGCAACCCCGACTACGCGAACCTGCCGCGCAAGTTCAAGACCTCGATCTCCGGCCACCCCAGCCTCGACGGCGCACCGGAGATCAACGACGTCTCCTTCGTCGGCACCGTGCACCCCGAGCTCGGCCCGGGCTTCGACCTGTGGGTCGGCGGTGGCCTCTCCACCAACCCGATGCTGGCCCAGCGGATGGGCGTGTGGATCCCGGTCGACGAGGTCGCCGACGCCTGGGAGGGCGTCATCGGCATCTTCCGCGACTACGGATACCGGCGCCTGCGGTCGCGGGCGCGCCTGAAGTTCCTGGTCGCCGACTGGGGCGTCGAGAAGTTCCGCGAGGTCCTCGAGAACGAGTACCTCGGCAAGCGGCTGGTCAGCAGCCCGTCGCCCGAGTACGCCACCCGCAACGGCGACCACATCGGCGTGCACGAGCAGAAGGACGGCAACTTCTACATCGGCGCCACCCCGACGGTCGGCCGCATCAACGGCGCCGCCCTCACCGAGCTGGGCAACCTCGTGGAGCGGTACGGCGCCGCCGGCGCGCGGTTCACGGCGTACCAGAAGGTCGTCGTGCTCGGCGTGGCCCCGGACCGCGTCGACGCGCTGGTGGCCGACCTCGACGCGATCGGCTTCTCTGCGCGGCCGTCGACCTGGCGCCGGTCGACGATGGCGTGCACCGGCATCGAGTTCTGCAAGCTCGCGATCGTCGACACCAAGCAGCGCGCCATCGACCTGGTCGATGAGCTGGAGCGGCGCTTCCCGGACCTGGACACGCCGATCAGCGTCAACGTGAACGGCTGCCCCAACGCCTGCGCCCGCACCCAGATCGCCGACATCGGCCTCAAGGGGCAGCTCGTCCTGCACGAAGGCGAGCAGGTCGAGGGCTTCCAGGTGCACCTCGGCGGCGGCATCGGACTGCACAACACGATCGGGAAGAAGCTCCGCGCCCACAAGGTCACCAGCGCGGGCCTGGACGACTACGTCACCGCGATCGTGACGAACTACCTGGCCGACCGGTCGGACGCCACGGAGAGCTTCGCGCAGTGGGTGGTCCGGGCCGACGAGGAGCTGCTGCGCGGCGAGAAGGCACTGGCGGCGGTCGCACCATGAGAACACCCCACCAGAACACTCGCTTCGCTCGGTTCCGGCGGGGACCCCGACATGACTGAGCGCGCCGTCCCCTTCCACTGCCCGTACTGCGGGGAGGAGGACCTGCGCCCGCACGAGGTCGTCTCCGAGACCGGCGAGGTCTCCTCACCGCACGGCACCTGGGAGTGCCGCGGCTGCCTGCGCGCCTTCCGGCTGACCATGCTCGGGCTCGTCGACCCCTCCGGCTCTCGCGGGGGCGCGTCATGACGGCCGCGACCACGATCACCGCGCGCAACAACCGCGGGACCACGACCGACGGGCGCACCCCGGAGGAGCTGCGCGAGCTGGTGTCCCATTGGGGCGCCGAGCTCGAGCTGGCCCCGGCGGAGCACATCATCGAGTGGGCGGTCGCGACGTTCGGCGGGCGCTTCTGCGTGACCTCCTCGATGGCCGACGCCGTGCTCGCCGACATCACCTCGAAGGTCGCTCCGGGCGTCGATGTGGTCTTCCTCGACACGGGCTACCACTTCGTCGAGACCATCGGCACCCGCGACGCGGTCCAGGCGACGCTGCCGGTCAACCTGCTCACGATCACCCCCGTGCAGTCGGTCGCCGAGCAGGACGCGGCGTACGGCAAGGACCTGTACAAGACCGACCCCGACCTGTGCTGCAAGCTCCGCAAGGTACAGCCGCTGGCCGACGCCCTCGCCGGGTACGACGCCTGGGCGACGGGGCTGCGCCGCGCCGAGACGCACAACCGGGTGATCGCGCCGGTGATCGGCTGGGACGCCAAGAAGCAGAAGGTCAAGGTCTCCCCCCTGGCCCGGTGGAGCGACGAGCAGGTGGACCGCTACATCGCCGAGAACGGCGTCCTGGTGAACCCGCTCGCGTACGACGGCTACCCCTCGATCGGATGCTGGCCCTGCACGCGCCGCGTCGCGCCGGGCGAGGACCCGCGCAGCGGCCGCTGGGCCGGCACCAACAAGACCGAGTGCGGGATCCACTCATGATTTCGAGACGGTCGCAGAACGACCTCCTCGATCCGAGGATCCCCACTCCGCAGGCCGGCAGCGTGGCCGTCCCTGCACTCGACAGGCAGATCCCTGCATCATCACGCACAGACAAGGAGGCAGTGCGATGACTGCTCCTGCTCTGGTGGCCCTGGCTCACGGAAGCCGTGACCCGCGGTCCGCCGCCACGATCAAGGCACTCGTCGACGAGGTCAAGGCGATGCGCCCGGACCTCAAGGTGGAGCCGGCGTTCCTCGAGCTCTCCCGACCGTCCTTCCAGACGGTCGTGGACCGCCTGGTGAAGGCCGGTCACGAGGAGATCGTGGTGGTGCCACTGCTGCTCACCCAGGCCTACCACGCCAAGGTCGACGTGCCCGGTGCGATCGCCGAGGCCAGCGCCCGGCACGAGGGCGTGAAGTTCCACGCCACCTCGATCCTCGGCCTCGAGGCGCAGTTCCTCGAGGTGCTCGACGTCCGGATGCGCGAGGCGCTCAAGGCGTCGCGGGTGCGCGAGCTCGACGCGCTGGTGCTCGCCGCGGCCGGCTCCAGCGACCCGCTCGCCAACCAGGCGGTCGCCCGCCTGGCGCGGGTCTGGGGCACGCGGCACAAGCTGCCGGTGACCGCGGCGTTCGCCTCGGCCGCCCCGCCGGCCGCCGGCGAGGCCGTGCGCGCCTTCCGCGCCGAGGGACGCCGCCACGTCGCCGTGGCCTCGCTGTTCCTCGCGCCCGGCTTCCTGCCGGACCGGGCCGCCGAGCTCGCCCTCGAGGCCGGCGCGGTCGCCGTGTCCGAGCCGCTGGGCGCCCACCCGGAGCTGGCCCGCACCATCCTGGCCCGGTACGCCGTCGGCGCGGTCGAGCTCGTCCCGGTCTGACCCCACCGCCGCGAGCCGGCGCCAGATTTCAGCCGAGTTGGCGCCAGATTCCGCCTGCCGGGGGAATCTGGCGCCAACTCGGCACTTGGAGACAGTCGACCGGCACCTGAGGTGGAGGCGGCGGCACTCCCGGATTCCTAGCGTTGTCGGCATGACGATCCTGCTGTCGGACCCGCGGGTCCGGGCCGTGCCCGTGGTCGAGTGCGGCGAGCCGCTGGTCCTGCTGCCGCGCGACCTCTCCCCGGCCGGGGCGCTGGTGCGCGCCGGGCTGGCGCAGCGGCTGGTGGCCGCCGACCGGCTGCTGCCGGCCGGGCTGCGGCTGCGGGTCGTGGAGGGCTTCCGCCCGGTCGAGCAGCAGCGCGAGATCATCGCGTCGTACGCCGCGGAGCTCTGTGGGCTGCACCCGGGGATCGGTGCCGGGGAGCTCGAGCGGCTGACCAGCCGGTTCGTCTCCCCCGTCGACGTGGCGCCGCACGTGGCCGGCGCCGCGGTCGACCTGACCCTCGTCGACGTGTGCGGCGAGGAGCTCGACCTCGGGACGCCGATTGACGCGACGCCCGAGGCGAGTGACGGTCGGTGCTGGTTCGCCGCGGACGGGATCGGCGCGGACGCCCGCGCCCACCGGGATCTGCTGGCGCAGGTGCTCGGCGATCAGGGGCTGGTGAACTACCCGACCGAGTGGTGGCACTGGAGCTTCGGCGACCGCTACTGGGCGCTGGCGACGGGGGCCCAGCACTCCTGCTACGGCCCGCTCGCCGCGGCGGTGGCGGCATGACCGCCGCGGAGCGCCGCGTCGCCGTGCTGCCCCGGATCGCCCCACGGTCGCGCCCCCGACTGACGATCGACCTCGCCGCCGTCGCCCGCAACACCCGACTGCTGGCCGACCGCGCCGCCGGCGAGCTGATGGCGGTCGTCAAGGCCGACGGCTTCGGCCACGGAGCCCTCGACGTGGCACGCACCGCGCTCGCCCACGGCGCCACCCGCCTCGGCGTGACCAGCCTCGAGGAGGCCTGGCCGCTGCGCGACGCGGGCCTCGCCGCACCGATCCTCAGCTGGCTCAACCCCGTGGACGCCGACTGGGCGGCGGCAGCCGCGTGGGACGTCGACGTGGCCGTGCCCGGCCTGCAGCACCTGGCCGCGGTGGCGGAGGCACCCGGCCGGCACCGGGTCCACCTGCACGTCGACGCCGGCATGGCCCGCGACGGCGCGGACCCGGCGATCTGGACCCAGCTCTGCCGCACGGCCCGCCGGGCCGAGCAGCGCGGCGAGGTCGAGGTCGTCGGCGTCATGGGGCACCTCGGCTGCGCCGACGACCCGGGCGACGACTGCAACGCCCGGGGCCGGACCCGGTTCGCGTGGGCGATCGAGATCGCGCGCGCCGCCGGCCTGCGCCCGCGGGAGCGCCACCTCGCCGCGACGGCCGCCACCCTGACCGACCCTCGGGCCCACCACACGATGTGCCGCGTCGGCGCCGGCCTGGTCGGCATCGACCCGTCGCACACCGCCGACCTGTGCCCGCCGATGACGCTCACGGCGCCGGTGACGCAGGTGCGGCGGGTGCGCGGCGGCACCCCGGTCGGGTACGGCCACGCCCACCGCACGGCGACCGCGACGTACCTCGGGCTGGTGCCGCTCGGGTACGCCGACGGCCTGCCCCGGACCGCCTCCGGGCGCGCGGAGGTCCTGGTCCGCGGGGTGCGCCGGCCCGTCGTCGGCCGGATCTCGATGGACCAGCTCGTCGTCGACCTCGGCCGGGCCGTCGACCTCGGCGAGACCGTGACGGTCTTCGGCCCCGGCGGCCACGGCGAGCCGACCGTGGCCGAGTGGGCCCGCTGGTCCGGCACCATCGAGCACGAGATCGTGACCGGCATCGGCGCCCGGGTCGAGCGGCGCACCCTCGCGGTGCCGCACCTGCGGAGCCTCGCATGAGGACGCGGGTCGCCGTCATCGGCGGCGGGCAGAACTGCGAGCACGACGTCTCCCTCGCCTCCGCGGCCTCGGTCGCGGCGGCGCTCGACCCCGCGACGTACGACGTGGTGCCGCTCACCATCGGCCGCGACGGCACCTGGCGCGACCGCGGCCTGCGGCCGATCGGGCTCAGCGGCGCGGCCCACGTGCTGCGCGGCTGCGACGTGGTGTTCCCGGTCGTGCACGGCCCGCGCGGCGAGGACGGCGCGCTCGCGGCGCTGTGCGAGCTCGCCGGCCTCCCGTACGTCGGCTCGGGCGTCCGCGCCGGCGCGCTTGCCATGGACAAGTGGGCGACCAAGCTCGTCGCCGCGGCGGTCGGCATCGCGACCGCGCCCGGCACGCTGGTCACGGCCGCGACGGCCGCGCACCTGCGCTGGACCCATCCGGTCGTCGTGAAGCCGGTCGCCGCGGGGTCGAGCCAAGGCGTCGGCCTCGCCGCCGCGCCCGAACAGCTGCGACCGGCGCTCGAGGCCGCTCTCGCCCTCGACGACCGGGTGCTGGTCGAGGACGTCGTCACCGGCCGCGAGATCGACGTCGCGGTGCTGCGCTGTGCCGACGGCACCCTCGTCGCCGCGCCGGCGCTCGAGATCGTCACCGACGGGCTCTTCGACTACGACGCGAAGTACGGCGGCCACGCCGACTTCCGGGTCCCCGCTCGGCTCGACGAGGTCGACGCCAAGGCGCTCGAGGACGCCGCACTCACGGCGTACGACGCCCTGGCGTGCTCCGGCGTGGCCCGCGTCGACTTCTTCCTGACCGAGGACGGGCCGGTGCTCAACGAGGTGAACACCGTGCCGGGGATGACCGAGCACTCCCAGGTGCCGCGGATGTTCGCGGCCGCCGGGCTCTCCTACCCCGAGCTGCTCGACGAGCTGGTCCGCGGCGCCCACCGGTGAGCGGCGTCCCGACCGACGCAGCGCCCTGGCCAGCGACCTGGCAGGGTGGACCATCGTGACCGGTCCCTCGTGCGCCGTGGCCGCGCCATGACCGCCTGGCGCCCGTGGCTGCCCGACCTCGGCGCGGGCCTGCTCGTGCTCCTCCTCGGGGTGCTCGAGGTCTTCAACATCGACCCGTACTACTACGTCGGCGACCCGCGCCCCGCCCTGCTGCTGGTCGTGGTCGGCATCGCGATCGCGGTGTCGCTCTCCCGGCACCTGCCGGCGGCCGCCCTCGCCGTGGTGTGGGTGGTCTGCGCGATGCAGGTCGTCACCGGCACCCAGCTGCTGATGATCGAGCTGGCGATCGCCGCGGTCGCCTTCGGCACCGCCCGCTGGGGCAGCGCCGGCACCGTCTGGCTCAGCGCCATGTCGATCCCGCTGGCCGCCGTGATCACGGTCTACTGGATCGACTCGGGGGTCTTCTACGCCGCACTCGACACGGCGGGCTTCCAGGCCCTCGTCGACCAGACCTCGCGCTTCGGCGACCGCTGGCAGGTCACCGCCGCGGTCGCCGGGATGGCGGTGCTCGGCGTGCCGTGGCTGGCCGGACTGGCGCTGCGGTTCTCGGCGCGGGCGCAGCAGTCGCGGGCCTCCCAGGTGGTCGCCGAGGCCGAGCGCGACCAGGCCGAGGAGATCGCGCAGCTGCGAGAGGAGCAGGCTCGGCTGGCCCGCGACGTGCACGACGTCGTCGGACACTCGCTGGCGGTGATCCTCGCCCAGGCCGAGTCGGCGCAGTACCTCGAGGACGCCGACACCCAGCGGCTGAAGCAGACCATGGAGAACATCGCGACCTCCGCGCGCAGCTCGCTCGACGACGTCCGGCAGGTGCTGGCATCCACGGCCGCGAACACCTCCGGCGTCCCCGCACCGCGCGCCCGGCACGCCGACCTGGACAGCCTCGTCGACGGCGTGCGCGCGAGCGGCCACGAGGTGGTCACCACCGAGGTCGGTACCCCGCACCCGATGCCGCCGGAGCTCGAGGTGGTGGCCTTCCGGGTGCTCCAGGAGATGCTGACCAATGCCATCAAGCACGGCCGGCGCGACCGGCCGGTGCTGGTCGAGCGACACTGGGAGGGCGACCTGCGCATCGAGGTGCAGAACACGATCGACACCACCACCGACGAGACCCGGCCGCTCGCCGTCCCCGCCGAGCCTCCCGATGCCGGCGACCCGACGGTCTCCGGGGGCCAGGGCATCGACGGCATGCGCCGCCGGCTCGAGGCGGTGGGCGGCCGGCTCGACGTACGCCGGCGCACCGATCCGCCGACCTTCACCGCGACGGCGTGGGTGCCGGTGAGGTCGCGATGAGCACGCCGGCCGAGCCCATCCGGGTGCTGCTCGTCGACGACCAGGAGCTCTTCCGCGAGGGCGTCCGGGTCATCGTCGACGCGCAGGAGGGCATGGAGGTGGTCGGCGCCGCCGCCGACGGCATCGAGGCCGTCCAGCTGGTCGACGAGCTCTCGCCCGACGTCGTGCTGATGGACATCCGGATGCCCGAGATGGACGGCGTCGAGGCAACCCGCCAGATCTTCCTGCCCGACCGCGCCGCGCGCCGGGAGCGGCCGGTCCGGGTCGTGGTGCTCACGACGTTCAACCTCGACGACCGGGCCGCCGCCGCGATCCGGTACGGCGCCAGCGGCTTCCTGCTCAAGGGCACCACGCCGGTCATGCTGCGCGACGCGATCCGCACCGTGCACGCGGGCAACGCGGTGCTCGCGCCCACCGACCTGTCGACGCTGCTCGACAGCCAGTTCCGGGCGCCAACGGCGCCGCCCGCGGCGTACCTCTCGCTGACCGAGAAGGAGCGCGAGGTGTTCGCGGCGGTCGCCGCGGGCCTGTCGAACGGCGAGATCGCCGGCCGGGTCTTCCTCAGCGAGTCGACCGTCAAGACCCACGTCGGCGCGATCCTGCGCAAGCTCGGGCTGCGCGACCGGGTGCAGATCGTGGTCTTCGCCCACGAGCACGGCCTGGCCGCGCGCTGACCTCCGTGACCGACATCGACGCCGAATCAGTACCCGCCCGCCCGGCGCGGTACCTTGAAACATGACCGCGTTGCTCGAGCGTCCCGCGACCATCCCCGGCGGGCTCACCTCGAAGGAGGTCGACCTCCTCGGCGCGGAGCTCGACCGGATCCGCCAGGACGTCCTCGACTCCCGCGGCGCCTCGGACGCCGCCTACATCCGCCGGCTGGTCCGGGTGCAGCGGATCCTCGAGCTCGGCAGCCGGGCGCTGCTGCTCGGCAGCCGCAACCGGCTCGCCTGGGTCGCCGGCACGGCCGGGCTGAGCGTCGCGAAGGTGCTCGACAACATGGAGATCGGGCACAACGTGCTGCACGGTCAGTGGGACTGGATGCGCGATCCGAAGATCCACTCGAGCACCTGGGAGTGGGACCACACCTCCCCGGCCGCCCAGTGGAAGCGCGCCCACAACGAGACCCACCACACGTACACGAACATCCTCGGCAAGGACAACGACCTCGGCTACGGCATCATGCGCGTCGACGAGGCCCAGGAGTGGAAGCCCCGCTACCTGGTGCAGCCGGCGTGGAACTTCGTGACAGCGTGCATCTTCGAGTACGGCATCACGATGTTCGATCTCGACCTCGGCGACCATCTGCGCGACAAGCGGCAGATGAGCACGGAGAAGAAGGCCGAGGTCAAGGTCGCCCTGGCGAAGGTGCGCCGGCAACTGGCCAAGGACTTCGTCGTCTACCCCGCCCTCTCCGGGCGGGCCTGGCGCTCGACGCTGGCCGCGAACGCGACCGCCAACTTGGCGCGCAACCTCTGGAGCCACTCGGTGATCATGTGCGGCCACTTCCCCGAGGGGGTCGCGACCTTCGAGCAGGCCGAGCTCGACGAGCGGGAGAGCCGCGGGCACTGGTACCTGCGCCAGATGCTCGGCTCGGCGAACATCTCCGGGTCCCGGCTGCTGCACCTGATGACCGGCAACCTCTCCCACCAGATCGAGCACCACATCTTCCCCGACCTGCCGAGCAACCGGTACATCGAGGTGGCGCCGCGCGTGCGCGAGGTGTTCGCCCGGTTCGACCTGCCCTACAACTCCCGACCGCTGGTGCGTCAGGTCGCGAGCGCGTGGCACAAGGTCGTGCGCCTGTCGCTGCCCAACGGCTGGCTGGCCGAGACCAACCGACGCAACCTGCTGCCCCAGCTGCGGCGGCTGGCCGTCGCAGCCCGGCCCGCGCGGCCGGCGCTCGCTCCGGCCGTCAGCTGACCAACTGCTCCAGCAGGTGCTCGAGCTGGCGCTCGGGATCGGTGGTGACCCCACCGTGCACCGGCCCGGGCTGGATCACGGTGCTGCGGGGCGCCTTCACGAACCCGAACCGCTGGCTCAACGGCCGCTCCGCCGCCGCTCCCCCGCGCTGGTCACCCGCGCACACGCCCTCGATGAACTCCAGCGCCTCGCAGACCTGGTCGAGGTCCAACCGCGGGTCGAGCGCCCGCAGCCGGTCGCGGTCGACGTGCCACGCCGCCCGCAGGAAGTCGGTCGCGTGGCAGTAGAGCACGACACCGACGTTCACGAACTCCTCGCGGTCGACGCGGGGCACGCAACGCAGCACGACGTACTGGTAGGCGAGCTTGCTCATCGGCGCGCCACCACCGGCAGCCACTGGCGGGTGCCGAGCCGTGCGGTCAGGAACGCCGCGTAGGCCGCGCGCAGCGCGTCGGGTGAGTCCGCGCCGGGCACCGGCCCGAGCCACTCATCGGGGACCTCGGCCAGCACCTCGGCGAAGACCTCCGCGGTGAGCAGGTCGCCGAGCTCGGCGTCGACGGCCGGCAGGTCGGGCGCGTGCGCGAGCAGCACGTGGTCGTCGGGGCTCCAGCGCTGCTCGGCGAACCGGCCCGGGTCGGTCACCCCGCCCGCCCAGGCGTGGTGGAAGTACAGGCAGGCGCCATGGTCGATCACCCACAGGTCGCCGTGCCAGACGAGCAGGTTGGGGTTGCGCCACGAGCGGTCGACGTTCGCGGTGAAGGCGTCGAGCCAGAGGATCTTCGCGCCGACGCCGTCCCCGGCGGGCACCTCGGCGTCGTAGCCGAACGCCCCGGGCAGGAAGTCGATCCCGAGGTTGAGCCCGGCACTGGCGTTGAGCAGGTCCTGCACCTCCTCGTCCGCCTCGTAGCGGGCGATCTCCGGGTCCAGCTCGAGCGCGACCAGCCGCGGCGTGCGCAGCCCGATGCGCCGCGCCAGCTCGCCCACGATCACCTCGGCGACCAGCACGCGCAGGCCCTGGCCGGCGCCGCGGAACTTGCAGACGTAGGTGCCGAGGTCGTCGCCCTCGACGATGCCGGGCAGGCTGCCGCCCTCGCGCAGCGGAGTGACGTAGCGGGTCACGGCGACGGTCGGGATCACGACCCAAACCCTAGATGAGACGGCGTGCTCCGGAGTCGCGCCACCGGCAGGTCAGCCGAGCACCCGGCGTACGTCGAGCGTGCAGCCGACGACCGTGTCGACGCTGCCGTCCTCCTGGGGCTCGTCGAACCACAGGCCCGCCTCGAAGCCCGCCTTCGCGAGCATCCGCAGCGAGGCGGCGTTGCGGTGGTCGGGCGCGGCGAAGTACGTCGTCGCCTCGGGGAACCGGCTCCGGGCGCGCCGCATCCACGCCCACAGCACCCGCACGCCGAGGCCGCGGCCGCTCCACTCCTCGGCCAGTGCGTAGTCGACGCCGATCGCGTCCGGATCCGGCCCGAGCACGGCGTAGTCGGGGTAGTCGCCGACCCGGTAGTCCTGCACGAAGCCCACCGACCGGCCGTTGACCTCCGCCACCCACATCCGGGTGGCGCTCCGGCCGTCGATCCGGGGCCCGTAGCGCGCCTCGATCAGGGCCGCCGTCGGCTCGCCCTCCGAGGCCCACCAACGGGCCACGTGGTCGGACTGCCGCCAGCGCAGCAGGTCGCCCAGGTCACCGCGGGTCATCGCGCGTACCGCGACCCGCTCGTCGTGGTCGACCACGAACTCCTTGACCTGCCCGGACAGGTCGCCCGGCACCGGCTCGGCGTGCATGCTGGCGCAGGTACGCCGCGCGGCTGCGGCCCAGGACTCGTCCGGCCGCACCACCCCGCTCAGGTCGCGGCCCCGGTCGTGGACGACCACGCGGACCGGTGCGTCGGCGATGGGGTGGCTCATCGCGGCATTGTGCCGGGTGGCATGGGGATCGGGGAACAGCCTCGCGCCGATCGACCGGCCCTAGCGTCGTGCGTCAGAAGTTCTGGTGCGCTTCGCGCACCCATGGCACGCACTCTGCGGCGTTGCCGTCGCTTGCGAGACGAGCGGGTATGGCTGCGCTCCGGCGCCTTGCAGCGCACGCACCGTGAGCACGCCAACCGTGCCACAACTTCCAACGCACGACACTAGGCGTGCTGGTCCGCCGACTCGCGGCCGGCGGCCGCCAGCTCGTCGCGCACCACGGCGAACGACATCCCGGAGCCGTAGCCCTTGCGGGCGAGCATGCCGACCAGGCGCCGGGTGGCGGTGGCGTCGTCGACGCGCTGCAGCGACCGCAGCTTCTTGCGCACCAGGGCCCGGGCGGTCTCCTCCTCGTCGGTCGGGTCGATCTCGTCGAGCGCCTCTCGGGCGGTCTCGTCGTCGACGCCCTTGCGGCGCAGCTCCTGGGCGAGCGCCCGCCGGGCCAGGCCCTTGCCACCCGCCCCCGCGGGGCCACGGCTGGCGATCCAGGACCGGGCGAACGCGTCGTCGTCGACCAGGCCGACCTCCTCGAACCGGTCGAGCAGACGGCCGGCGATCTCGTCCGGCACGTGCTTCTTGGCCAGCTTGTCGGCGAGCTCTTGGCGGCTGCGCGCCTGTCCGGTGAGCTGGTCGAGCAGGATCTTGCGGGCCACCGCCTCCGGGTCGGCGTCCGGTGGTTCCTGAGGAGGTTGCGCAGCAACCGTCTCGAAGGGGCCCTGCGCCGTGGTGTCCTCGGGGGGCGGGGCGGCTGCGCGCTTGGTCCAGGCGTCCACCCCGGTCGAGACGTCCCCGAGCCACTCCGGCGGCGGCCGGTCCTCGTCGAGAGTCATGGGCTTGCTCTCCTGGGTCGCTGGGTTTCGAGGCTCGGGCCTGGCGGCCCTCACACCTCAACCACCGACATGACGGTGGTTGAGGTGCGAGGCCGCGAGCCTCGAAACCCTTGGGTTGAGGTGCGAGCTTGCGAGCCTCGAAACCATCACTAGAAGGAGTCGACGCCGATCGGCTCGTCGGAGAGCGGTGCCTCCTGGTCGACCTGCGGGCCCACGCCGAGCTTCTCCAGGATCTTCTTCTCCAGCTCGTTGGCGAGGTCGGGGTTGTCGCGCAGGAAGTTGCGCGCGTTCTCCTTGCCCTGGCCGAGCTGATCGCCCTCGTAGGTGTACCAAGCGCCGGCCTTGCGGACCAGGCCGGCCTCGACACCGACGTCGATCAGGCCACCCTCGCGGCTGATGCCCTTGCCGTACATGATGTCGAACTCGGCCTGCTTGAACGGCGGGGCCACCTTGTTCTTCACGACCTTGACGCGCGTGCGGTTGCCGACCATGTCGGTGCCGTCCTTGAGCGTCTCGATGCGGCGCACGTCGAGCCGGACCGAGGAGTAGAACTTCAGCGCCCGGCCACCGGTCGTGGTCTCGGGCGAGCCGAACATCACGCCGATCTTCTCGCGCAGCTGGTTGATGAAGATCGCGGTGGTGCCGGAGTTGTTGAGCGCACCGGTCATCTTCCGCAGCGCCTGGCTCATCAGGCGCGCCTGGAGGCCGACGTGGCTGTCACCCATCTCGCCCTCGATCTCGGCCCGGGGCACCAGCGCGGCCACCGAGTCGATGACGATCAGCGAGAGCGCGCCGGAGCGGACCAGCATGTCGGCGATCTCCAGCGCCTGCTCACCGGAGTCGGGCTGGGAGACCAGCAGCGCGTCGGTGTCGACGCCGAGGGCCTTCGCGTACTCCGGGTCGAGCGCGTGCTCGGCGTCGATGAAGGCCACGATGCCGCCGGCGGCCTGGGCGCTGGCCACCGCGTGCAGGGCGACCGTCGTCTTACCCGACGACTCCGGGCCGTAGATCTCGACCACGCGGCCGCGGGGCAGGCCACCCAGGCCCAGCGCCACGTCGAGCGCGATCGATCCGGTCGGGATGATCTCGAGCGGTGCCCGGCTCTCGTCGCCGAGCCGCATGACCGACCCCTTGCCGAACTGCCGCTCGATGTTGGCGAGCGCGGCGTCGAGGGCCTTCTCGCGGTCTCCACCAGCCATGGTCTTCTTCCTCGTCTCTCGTCGGGTTCCAGGCACATCGGCGACGCTAGAGCGAGCCACCGACAGTGCCTGATCAGCGCCGTCGAACCTGTGGAGAACCTCGTCCGCGTCGTGCCTGTGGACACAACCTAGCCCGAACATCTGTTCGATGTCGGCAGCGCGGTCCGGCGTGTTGCGGATTCGGGGCCGCGGCGCGGCGTCGCCGTGGTCGTGGTCGTGGTCGTCGTGCGGGTTTCGGCTGCCGGCAGCCGAAACCCGCACGGCGCGCCGAGCTGATGCGGCGTGTCGTGCGGCTCTCGGCCGCCAGGTGGGAGCGGAGGTGCTGGTGTGACCCTTGAGGCCCCCCGATCCGATGGGTGCACCAGCGGGGCCGCCCACCCGTGTGTCACCCGGGTCCGATGCCGCCCGGCACCTCGTAGGTCAGCTCGACGCCGTCGGCCCACGTCGAGCAGCCGCACCCGCGCGGGTCGGGCAGCCCCTCGATCGCGCGGGCGAGCAGGCCGCTGAGCCGCTCGAGGTTGGCCCGGAACAACGCGACGACCTCCTCCTGGTCCACGCCGTCCCCCACCTCCGCGCCGGCGTCCATGTCGGTGACGAGCGCGACCGGGGCGTAGCACATCCGCAGCTCGCGGGCGAGGGCCGCCTCGGGCGCTCCGGTCATGTTGATCAGCGTCCAGCCCTGGTCGGCGTAGTGGCGCGACTCCGCCCGGGTCGAGAAGCGCGGACCCTCGATGACGACCATCGCTCCCCCGACCTTCAGCTCCGGGTCGGCGGCGGCGAGCGCGCCGGAGACGCCCGGGCAGTAGGGGTCGGCGAACGGGAGGTGGACCGCCCCGCGCTCGACGTACGACGGGACCCGGCGGAACGTCCGGTCGACCAGCTGGTCGGGGACGACCAGGTCGCCGGGCGCCACCGCGTCGCTCAGCCCGCCCACCGCGCACGGCGCGAGCACCTGGCGGACGCCGAGGGCGCGCAGCGCCCAGAGGTTGGCGCGGTACGGGATCGCGTGCGGCGGATGCTCGTGGTGCGGACCGTGCCGCGGCAGGAACGCCACCCGCCGGCCGGCCAGCGTGCCGACCGCGACCGGCGCCGAGGGCGCGCCGTACGGCGTCTCGACGGGATGCTCCTCGTAGTCGTCGAGGAACGAGTAGAAGCCGGTGCCGCCGATCACCGCCACCTCCGCGAAGCTCATGGCCTCAGCCTGCCAGCCGCGTCGTGGCGCGCGCCCCGAACCCGCCGATCGCGACCAGCACGACCAGTCCGATCGAGCAGATCGCGAGCTCCGGGTAGCCCCACACGCCGACGATGACCCCGGCCAGCCCGCCGGCGCCCGCCGCGGTCAGCCCCATCACCAGGTCGGCGGCCCCCTGCACGTCGGTGCGGGCGTCGATCGGCGCGTGCTGGGCGATCAGGGTCGAGGCCGCGACGGTCGCGAACGACCAGCCCAGGCCGAGCAGGAACAGCCCCGTGAACATCTGCCACGACGAACCCTCCGGGGCGCTCGCACACAGCACCATCGCGGCCAGCAGCAGCACCGCGCCCTCGACCAGCACGGTCGGGCGCCCGGTGCGGTCGGCGAGCATGCCGACCAGGGGCGAGAAGGCGAACATGCCGAGCACGTGCAGGCTGATCACCAGACCGATCACGCGCAGCTCCGCGTGGCCGTGCTCCATGTGCAGCGGCGACATCACCATGACGCCGACCATCGCGGCGTGCGCGCACGCCATGCCGAGCACGGCGAACGCGAGCACCGGGCGCTCACGGGTGGCGGCCACCGCCCGCGACCACGCCGTACCAGCGGGGGCCTCGGGTGCCACGCCCGCCGCCTCGCGCGCGACCAGCAACGGGTCGGGACGCAGCAGCCCCCACACGACCAGCGCGGCCGCCAGCATGCCGATGCTGCCGAGCGCGAACGGCCCGGTCAGCTCGGGGATCCCCATCGTGTCGGCGAGCGCACCGGACGGGCCGGTCAGGTTGGGGCCGGCGACCGCCCCGATCGTGGTCGCCCAGACCACCGTCGAGAGCGCACGCCCCTTGTGGGCGTCCTCCGCGAGGTCGGTGGCGGCGTACCGGGCCCCGCTGTTGGCGGCGGTCGTCGCGCCGAGCAGGACCGCCCCGAGGAGCAGCACGACCATCGAGTCCAGGACGCCGGCCACCACCGCCAGGACGGCGCCGGCGGCACCGATCAGGTACCCCGCGGCCAGGCCGATCCGGCGGCCGCGGATCGCCATCACCCGGGCGAGGAGGTACGACGCCACCGCGGCGCCGAGCACCTGGAAGGTCTGGGCCAGGCCGGCCTGGCTCTCCGAGCCGGAGATGTCGCGCGCGAGCAGCGACGCCGTGGCAATGCCGATGGTGATGCCGATCGCGCCCACCGCCTGGGCGACGACGAGCGTGCGGATCGTGCGCCGCTGGATCGCCGCCAGGTCTGGCTCGACCCGGGCCGGGGCGCTCACTTCTGGGAGGCCGGCAGCTCGAGGGTCCGCCAGACCGCGGCCCAGACCTCCTTGGGCGGCACTCCCGCATCGAGCGCCTCGGCGGCGGTGCGGCCGCCGAGCTCGCCGATCACGAAGCTGCCCGCCCAGGACCGGGCGTACGCCGCACCCAGCGCGTCGTCCATCCGGGCCCAGAACTCGGTGTGCCTCATGCACGCACCGCCTGCACGTCGAGCCACGGCTCGCCGGTGCGCGCGCTGCGGCTCTGCCGCACCGCCTCGACCCGCCAGCCGGCGGCGTCGAGCACCGTGCGCAGCTCCGCCTCGCGCCAGAAGACGAAGCGCCGCGGCGCCCCGACGTGGCCGTGGGTGGACCACGCCTCGCCGTCGCCCTCCTTGAGGGTCAGTGCCAGCGGCCCGGCCGGGCGGGTGGCCGCGGCCAGCCGCTCCAGGAGCCGGGGCAGGTCGGCTCGGTCGACGTGGAGCAGACAGGCGTTCGCCCACACCCCGTCGTACGGCATACCCGGGCGCTCGGGGTCGGCGAGGTCGTCGGTGAGCGGGTCGAGGCGGTCGGCGCGCTGCCCGGCGGCGCGCATCAGCTCGACGAAGCCCGCCGTGATGTCGGTGCGGCGCACGTCGAGGCCGGCGGCCTCGAGCGCGGCGGCGTCGCGGCCGGTGGCACTGCCGATCTCGAGCACCCGGCCGCGCGGCCCGACGGCGATCGCGAAGGCGACGATGTCGTCGGCGACCTCGGCGGGCAGGCTGATGGTGCCCTCGCCGTACGCCGCCGCGTGGGCGTCGTAGGCCGCGACCGTCGCGCGGACCACCGTGGCGCGCACGTCCCATGCGTGGTGGACGATGTCGTGCAGGTGGTAGAGCCCGATGCTCTCGACGCTGAACTCGCTGCCGTCGCCGCGCAGACCGCGGCGGCTCCACGCCCCCGGCGGGACCGACTCGTAGCGCTCGGCGACCCGCTCGGCGGCGTCCAGCAGCTCGGCCGACACGGTCGCCGGCCGCTGCTCGGCGTACCGCTGGGCGACCGCCGTCTCGTCCTGGTCCCAGTTGCGGAACCGGGGTGCGTCCTGCTCGAGCATCAGCGCGACGCGCTCGTCGAAGAGCAGGTGGACGTCGCGGACGTGGCAGGCGTACTCCAGCGGCGACCAGGTGGCCGGCTCGGGCCGTACCGCCACGTCGTCGCAGGTCAGCACGGCCTCCCAGGTGGTGGCGTTGTCGCGGATCACGGCCGGGATCCGGTCCACCGTGACGGTCGAGGCGTCGAAGGCGCACTCCGGGCAGGGCCGGTCGAGGACCCAGGTCCAGTCCTTGGTGTCGGGCACGATCCCGTCGACGTTCATGGCCTCATCCTCCCAGGCCGGCGGCGCCCCGCGCGCGGGAGATCCGGCCACCCTCCGCGAAGATGGCGCCATGACGACGGTCCGCTCCGCCACCGCAGGCGACCTGCCGGCGATCGCCGCGATCTACGACGAGGAGGTGCGCCACGGCATCTCGACCTTCGCGACCGAGCCGCCCGGCGTCGGCTACTGGCGCGAGCGCCTGGAGTCGGCCCGTCCCGGTGACCACGTGCTGGTGGCCGAGCGCGCCGGCGCGGTGGTCGGCTATGCGTACTCGGGCGACTACCGCCCGCGGGCGGCGTACCGGCACACCCGCGAGACCTCCGTCTACCTCGCGGCGCCGGCTCGGGGCGAGGGCGTCGGCCGGGCGCTGTACGACGAGCTCCTCGGGCGGCTGCGCTCCGACGGCGTGCGGCTGGCGGTCGCGGTGATCGCGCTGCCCAACCCCGGCAGCCGGGGCCTGCACCGGGCCTGCGGCTTCGAGCGGGTCGGCGTGCTGCACGACGTCGGCCGGAAGTTCGACCGGTGGATCGACACCGAGCTGTGGGAGCTGCGGCTCGCGGTCAGCCCGGATTCGAACCGAGGTCGGTGAGGAACGCGTCGACGTCGTCGATGCTGAGCAGGAGCTCGCGGACCCGGATCGGGACGCCGAGGATCCGGCCCGGGGTGGCCGGGTCGATCCGCACCCGGACGAGCGGGCCGCCGGTGGTGTTGACCAGCCAGCGGCCGCGCCAGCCGTGGGCGCCGATGCTCAGGCGCCGCCACGGCACGGAGGCGACCTCCTGGATCGCCGCGCGCGGGACCGCGACGCGGAAGGACCAGCCCAGCGAGACCAGGAGAGCCGAGTCCGTCACCTCGACGCGGGGCCGGCTGAAGGTGACCGCGAGCAGCACCCCGACGAGGGGGTGGGGCCGCGGCATCGCGTGGCGGGTCATGTGAGCAGCAGCTTGTCGAGGCGGCGGCGTACGACGAGCAGGCCGAGCACGCCCATCGCGACCAGGTACAGGACCGAGACCAGGGAGCCCCACGAGAAGGCGCCGGTCGTGAGCTCACGGCACAGCACGACGCCACGATAGAGGGGCGTGACCTCGACGACCCACCGGACCGCCGTGGGGTAGGCCTCGACGGGGAAGAACGTGGCTGAGAAGAGGAACATCGGCATCGTCGCGAGCGTCACCCACTCGAAGTCCTGCCACGAGCGCATCCAGGTGGTCAGCGCCATGCACACGCCACCGAACGCAAGCCCGATCAGCAGCGACGCCGGCACGACGAGCACCGCCCACCACGAGGAGACCAGGTCCATCGCGACCATCACCACGAGGAAGCCGGCGGAGTAGAGCCCGCCCCGCAGCAGCGACCAGCTCAGCTCGCCGCGGGCGATGTCCATCGTGGTCAGCGGGGTGGCCAGCATCTGGTCGAAGAGCTTGTTGTACTTCAGCTTGAAGAAGAAGTTGAACGTGCTGTCGAGCAGGGCGCCGTTCATGGCGGAGGCGGCCAGCATGCCGGGCGCGACGAACTCGGCGTACGGGATGTCCTGGCCGTTGAACTCGAAGCCGCTGATCAGCTGCCCGACGCCGACGCCGATCGAGAACAGGTAGAAGACCGGCTCCAGGAAGCCGGTGAGGAAGATGTACCAGGCCCGGCGGTAGGCCAGGTAGTTGCGGTAGACGAGCAGGCCGGTGGCCTCCGCGGGCCCGACGGGGTGGGCCGCGGCGCGGGCGACGGCGGTCGTGGTGATGGCCATCAGGACATCAGCCTCCGGCCCAGGCGGCGCACGGCCCAGAGCCAGCCGAGCAGCGCGAGCACGACGAGGTAGACGACATGCACCAGCGCGGCGGACCCGTCGACGGTGTCGAGGGTGAGCATCCGGGTCAGGTCGACGCCGTGCCACAGCGGCGTGGCGCGGGCGAGCACCTGCATCCAGCCGTCGAGGTTCTCGATCGGGAAGAACGCACCGGAGAACAGGAAGAGCGGGATCATCCCGAGCCGGAAGACCAGGGCGAACGCGCTCTCGTCCTTCAGCCCGGCGGAGAAGGCGAAGATCGGGGTGGCGAAGGCGAGCCCGACCAGGAACTGCACCAGGAACGCCAGCACCGCTCCCCAGACCGTCTCGAAGACCCCGAACGGCGCCATCACCAGCACGAAGACCCCGCACGCGAGCCCGACCCGGAACATCACGAAGCCCAGGTGGCCGAGGATCACCGACCGCACGCTCAGCGGCGAGGCGGTCATGCCGAAGTAGACCCGCTGCCACTTGATCATGCCCATCACCGGATAGGTGGTCTCGCCGAACGTCGTCTGCATCGCCTGGCCGGCCAGCAGACCCGGGGCGATGAAGGCGAGGTACGACGTCGCGCCCTCGAGCTGGCCGGGGTCGCCGGCGATGTAGTCGCCGAGCAGCACGCCCATCGCCAGGACGTAGAAGAGCGGGTTGACGAACGACGAGATCGCCGAGCCCTTCCAGGTGCGGCGGTAGACGATCAGCCAGTAGTCGAACAGCCGGCCGGCGCCCGCGAGATCGTTGGCGGGCGCGGTGCTGGGGCTGGGAGCGGCCATCAGTCGACCAGCGTCCGGCCGGTGAGGCGGAGGAAGACGTCCTCCAGCGTGGAGCGGCGTACCAGCGTCGCGACCGGCTCGAGGCCGCGCTCGTGCACCTTGGCCACGGTCTCCTCGCCGTCCGCGGTGTAGAGCAGCAGCCGGTCGGGCAGCACCTCGACCCGGTCGGCGAGGTCCTCGACCTTGCCCGCGGCCGACTCGTTCTCCCCCACCGCGAACCGGAGCTCGGCGACCTCGCGGGTGGAGTGCTCGGCGATCAGGCCGAGCGGCGATCCCTCGGCGACGATCACGCCCTTGTCCATCACGACCAGGCGCGAGCAGAGCTGCTCGACCTCGTCCATGTAGTGGCTCGTCAGGACCAGCGTCACGCCCTGCTGGCGGAGTCGGAACAGCCGGTCCCAGACGACGTGGCGGGCCTGCGGGTCGAGCCCGGTCGTCGGCTCGTCGAGCAGCAGCACCTCGGGCCGGTTGATCAGGCTGCGCGCGATCGTCAGCCGGCGCTTCATGCCGCCCGAGAGATCCTCGACCATCGCTCCGGCCTTCTCGGTCAGCTGCACGAACTCCAGCAGCTCGTCGACGCGCTCGCGCACCTCCTTGCGCGGGAGCCCGAAGTAGCGGCCGTAGATGTAGAGGTTCTCGCGGACCGTGATCTCGGTGTCGAGGGTGTCCTCCTGCGGGCACACCCCGATGCGCGCCCGGATCTGCGGGCCGTCGGTGGCAGGGTCCATCCCGAGGATGCGCAGCGTGCCGCCGCTCACCGGGGACACCGCCGCCACCATGCGCATCGTGCTCGACTTGCCGGCGCCGTTGGGGCCGAGGAAGCCGAACGCCTCGCCGCGGCGTACGTCGACGTCGATGCCACGCACCGCCTCGAAGCTCCCGAAGGACTTGCGCAGGCCGGCGGCGTGGATCATGGAGTCGGCGTCGACGGTGCTCACGTATCAAGACCCTAGAACCCGGCGCCGACATCCGCCTCTGGTGCCGGATCGGTGGAGTCGTGGCCACCGCGGCGCCGGGGGCTTCATCAAGGGATGAGGATCGGCCTGCGCTCGCCCCGGCAAGCTCAACCGGGGAGGCGCAGCTTCACCCTCATCCCCTGGGGAAGACGACACCCCTGGGCGTCCTAGAGTCGCCACGTGGAACGACAGCACGCGAGGTCAGGGTCGCCCTTCGAGGCCAGCATCGGCTTCAGCCGGGCCGTGCGCGTCGGCGACACGGTCGCCGTCAGCGGCACCGCGCCGGTCTGGCCCGACGGAAGCGTCGACCCGGACCCCGCGACCCAGGCCCGTCGCTGCTGGGAGATCATGCTCGCCGCGCTGACCGAGCTCGGCGGCGACGTGACCGACGTCGTCCGCACCCGGCAGTACGTCGTGGACGCGGCGTACGCCGACGCGATCGGCGCCGTCCACGGCGAGGTCTTCGGCGACGTCCGGCCCGCGAGCACGATGGTCGTCGTCGCCGGCCTGCTCGACCCGCGCTGGAAGGTCGAGATGGAGCTCGACGCGGTCATCGGCTGACCCACCGACCGGCAGGTGTCGCCGCGCCGGCCCCACTCGGTCGCATCGGGAGTTCCGACCAGAAGTCCCGACTCGACTGTCGGTGGGGTGCGCGAGGATGGGGAGGTGACCGACCCGCTCCAGAGGTTCAGCGAGCCCACCCGCGCCTGGTTCGGTGCGGCGTTCGCCGAGCCGACGCCCGCGCAGACGGGTGCGTGGGAGGCGATCGGCGCGGGTCGACATGCGCTGGTGGTGGCGCCGACCGGGTCGGGCAAGACGCTCAGCGCCTTCCTGTGGGGCCTCGACCGGCTGCTCACCGCCGAGCCGCCCGAGGACAAGCAGCACCGCTGCCGGGTCCTCTACATCTCGCCGCTCAAGGCGCTCGGCGTCGACGTCGAGCGCAACCTCCGGGCGCCGCTGGCCGGCATCCGCCACACCGCCGACCGGCTCGGCATCCCGATGCCGGAGGTGACCGTCGGCGTCCGCTCCGGCGACACGCCCGCCGCCGACCGTCGCAAGCTGGCCACCAGCCCGCCCGACATCCTGATCACCACCCCCGAGTCGCTGTTCCTGATGCTGACCAGCCAGGCGCGCGAGTCGCTGCGAGGCGTCGAGACCGTGATCCTCGACGAGGTCCACGCCGTCGCCGGCACCAAGCGCGGTGCCCACCTCGCGGTCAGCCTCGAGCGGCTCGACGCCCTCCTCGACCGGCCCGCCCAGCGCATCGGCCTCTCGGCGACCGTGCGGCCGCTCGACGAGGTCGCCCGCTTCCTCGGCGGCTCCACCCCCGTGGAGATCGTCGCGCCGCCGAGCGAGAAGCGGTGGGACCTGCGCGTCGTCGTCCCTGTCGAGGACATGACGGCCCCCGACGACTACGCCGAGGACAGCGACGACCCACAGCGCTCCCAGAGCCTGTGGCCGCACGTCGAGGAGCGGGTGGTCGACCTGGTCGAGCAGCACCGCTCGACGATCGTGTTCGCCAACTCCCGCCGGCTGGCCGAGCGGCTGACCGCGCGGCTCAACGAGATCGCGAGCGAGCGGGCCGGCGGCGACCTCGAGCAGGACGGTGGTTTCGAGACAGGCGCTAGCGCGCCTTCCTCAACCACCGTGCCGGCGCAGGTGATGGCGCAGTCCGGGCAGAGCCACGGTGCCGACCAGATCATCGCGAAGGCGCACCACGGGTCGGTCTCGAAGGAGCAGCGGGCCCTGATCGAGGACGACCTCAAGCGCGGCCGACTGCCCTGCGTGGTGGCCACGAGCAGCCTCGAGCTCGGCATCGACATGGGCGCAGTCGACCTGGTCGTCCAGATCGAGAGCCCGCCGAGCGTCGCGAGCGCACTGCAGCGCGTCGGCCGGGCCGGCCACCAGGTCGGCGAGGTCTCCCGCGGCGTGCTCTTCCCCAAGCACCGCGGCGACCTCGCCCAGACCGCGGTCGCGGTCGACCGGATGCGCACCGGCGCGATCGAGTCACTGCGGGTGCCCGCCAATCCGCTCGATGTGCTGGCCCAACAGATTGTGGCCATGACCGCGCTCGACGCCTGGACCGCCGATGACCTCTACGAGCTGGTCCGCGGCACCGCGCCGTTCACCCAGCTCCCCCGCAGCGCCTACGACGCCACTCTCGACCTGCTCAGCGGCCGCTACCCCTCCGACGAGTTCGCCGAGCTGCGCCCGCGCATCGTCTGGGACCGGGTCACGGGCGTGCTCACCGGACGCCCCGGCTCCCAGCGGCTCGCCGTCACCAGCGGCGGCACCATCCCCGACCGCGGCCTGTTCGGCGTCTACCTGGTGGGCGAGGGCACCGGCAGGCGGGTCGGCGAGCTCGACGAGGAGATGGTCTACGAGTCCCGCGTCGGCGACATCTTCGCCCTCGGCGCGACCAGCTGGCGCATCGAGGACATCACCCACGACCGGGTGCTGGTCACCCCCGCACCCGGCGTCCCCGGCCGGCTGCCGTTCTGGAAGGGCGACACCCTCGGCCGGCCCGCCGAGCTCGGCCGGGCCATCGGCGCCTTCACCCGCGAGCTCGCCGCCCTGCCCCGCGAGCGTGCCGAGGAGCGCGCCCGGGCCGACGGACTCGACGAGTACGCCGCCGGCAACCTGGTCGGCTACCTCCACGAGCAGCTGGAGGCCACCAACCTGCTGCCGAGCGACCAGTCCCTCGTCGTCGAGCGGTTCCGCGACGAGCTCGGCGACTGGCGGCTGGTCGTGCACTCGCCGTACGGCGTGCCCGTGCACGCGCCATGGGCGCTGGCGATCAACGCCCGCCTGCGGGAGCGGTACGGCGTCGACGGCCAGGCGGTCGCCTCCGACGACGGCATCGTGATCCGGGTGCCCGACACCGACGCCGAGCCCCCGGCCGGCGACGTCGTCGTGTTCGAGCCCGACGAGATCGAGGCCCTGGTCACCCAGGAGGTCGGCGGCTCGGCGCTCTTCGCGTCGCGCTTCCGCGAGTGCGCGGCCCGCGCCCTGCTGCTCCCCCGCCGCGATCCCGGCCGCCGCTCGCCGCTGTGGCAGCAGCGGCAGCGCTCGGCCGCGCTGCTCGAGGTGGCCGCACAGTACCCGTCCTTCCCGATCGTGCTCGAGGCCGTCCGTGAGTGTCTCCAGGACGTCTACGACCTGCCCTCGCTCACGGCACTGATGCGCGGCATCGACCGGCGCGAGATCCGGGTGGCCGACGTGGCGACCCACCAGCCGTCGCCCTTCGCCCGCACGCTGCTCTTCGGGTACGTCGCCCAGTTCATGTACGAGGGCGACTCCCCCATCGCCGAGCGGCGCGCCGCCGCGCTCGCGCTCGACCAGGGGCTGCTCGCCGAGCTCCTCGGCCGGGCCGAGCTGCGCGAGCTGCTCGACCCGGAGGTGCTCGCCGAGGTCGAGGCCGAGCTCCAGCGCACCGCCACCGACCGGCACGCCCGCGGCGCCGAAGGGGTCGCCGACCTGCTCCGGCTGCTCGGACCGCTCTCGACCGACGAGGTCGCCGAGCGCTCCACGCCCGGAGCCGACGTCGCGGCCTGGCTGACCGCGCTCGCCGACAGTCGCCGCGTCGTCGAGGTCCGGATGGCCGGCGTCGAGCGCTGGGCCGCGGTCGAGGACGTCGGCCGGCTCCGCGACGGACTCGGCGTCCCCGTCCCGCCCGGCACCCCCGACGCCTTCGCCGAACCGGTCGACGACCCGCTCGCGGACCTGGTCGCCCGCTTCGCCCGCACGCACGGCCCCTTCACCGTCGATGACGTGGCGACCCGGCTCGGGCTCGGCGCCGCCGTCGTCCGCCACACCCTGCAGCGACTGGCGGCCCAGGGCCGCGTGCTCGACGGCGAGTTCCGGCCCGCCGGCTCGGGCACCGAGTGGTGCGACGCCGAGGTGCTGCGCCGGCTCCGGCGCCGCTCCCTGGCCCGGTTGCGCCAGGAGATCGAGCCGGTCGAGCCCGACACGCTGGGCCGGTTCCTGCCGGCCTGGCAGCACGTGGTCACGTCCCGTGGCGGCCTGCGCGGCGTCGACGGGGTACTGTCCGCGGTCGACCAGCTCGCCGGCTGCGCGATCCCGGCCTCCGCGCTCGAGCCGCTGGTGCTGGCCGGCCGCGTGCGCGACTACGAGCCGGCGTACCTCGACGAGCTCACCGCCTCCGGCGAGGTCGTCTGGGCCGGGCACGCGCCGCTGCCCGGCGCCGACGGCTGGGTCTCGCTGCACACCGCCGACCAGGCTCCCCTGACGCTGCCCGAGCCCGCCCCCTTCGACCACAGTGAGCTCCACCAGGCCGTGCTCGACGCGCTCGCACCGGGTGGCGCGTGGTTCTTCCGCCAGCTCGCCGAGTCGGTCGGGTCCAGCGACGACGCAGTGCTCTCGGCCGCGCTGTGGGACCTGGTCTGGGCGGGCCGGATCAGCAACGACACGCTGACCCCGCTGCGGGCGCTGACCCGCGGCGGCACGCCGGCCCACCGGACCCGCCGCCCACCACCCCGGATCCGGATGTCCAGCACCACCGGCGGCCGGGCCCGGATGCCCGCGCGCACCGGGCCGCCCGAGACCGCCGGCCGGTGGGCGCTGCTGCCGCCGATCGACACCGATCCGACCCGGCGCGCGCACGCGGTCGCGGAGCGGCTCCTCGACCGCCACGGCGTGGTCACCCGCGGCGCCGTGGCCAGCGAACGGCTCCCGGGAGGGTTCGCCGCGGTCTACAAGGTGCTCTCGGCCTTCGAGGAGTCCGGGCGCTGTCGACGCGGCTACTTCGTGGCCGGCCTCGGGGCCGCCCAGTTCGGCACGGCCGGATCGGTCGACCGGCTACGCACGTTCTCCGAGGTCGACGTCGACGCCAAACCCACGGCGGTCGCCCTGGCCGCCACCGATCCGGCCAACCCGTACGGCGCCGCGCTCCCCTGGCCCGAGGCGGCCGGCAGCGGTCATCGGCCCGGCCGCAAGGCCGGCGCGATCGTGGTGCTCGTCGACGGGCGGCTCACGCTGTACGTCGAGCGCGGTGGTCGCACCCTCCTCACCTGGTCCGACGACCCCGACCGGCTCGGCCCGGCCACTGCAGCACTCGCCGAGGCCGCCCGGCAGGGGTCGCTGGGCCGGATGACCGTCGAGAAGGCCGACGGGGAGCAGCTCCTCGGCGCCGGGGCGACGCCGCTGCGCGACGCGCTCCAGGCGGCCGGGTTCGTCGCCACCCCGCGCGGGCTCCGGCTCAGGGGCGCCGGTGCCTGAGGGCGACGCCGTGCGCCGTACCGCCCGCCGGCTCGCGCAGGCGCTCGACGGCCGGGTGCTGACCCGCAGCGACCTCCGCGTCCCGCGGCACGCCACCGCCGACCTCGCGGGCGGCACGGTCGTCAAGACCGTGTCGCGGGGCAAGCACCTGCTGACCCGGATCGACGGCGACGACGGACCCGTGACCCTCCACACCCACCTCAAGATGGAGGGGTCGTGGCGGGTCTTCGAGCCCGGCAAGCGCTGGAACCCCCGGTCCCACGAGATCCGCGTGGTGCTCGAGACCGACGGACCGGTGGCGGTCGGCTACCTGCTCGGGATCGTCGAGCTCGTGCCCCGCGAGTGGGAGCCGGAGGTCGTCGGACATCTCGGGCCCGATCTGCTGGGACCGGACTGGGACGAGGACGAGGCGCTGCGGCGGCTCCGGATGCACCCGGAGCGACCGGTGTTCGAGGCCCTGCGCGACCAGACCCTGCTCGCGGGCATCGGCACGATCTATGCCGCCGAGGTCCTCTTCGTCATGGGCGTCCCGCCGGTCGCCCCGGTCGGCGAGGTGCCCGACCTGCCGCGGATGGTGCGCCGGGCCCGGCAGATGCTCGACCAGGAGTGGTCCCGGTCCAACCGGATGTGGGTCTACCGGCAGCGGCTGTGCCGCCGCTGCGGCGGCCGCGTGGCGACGACGGCCTTCGGGCGGGCCGGTGCGGAGCGGACGGCGTACTGGTGCCCCAGCTGCCAGCCCACGCGCTCGTGAGGGCGGGTCAGGCGGCCGAGGTGACCACCGGGGCCGCCGGCGTGGCCACCGGGATCCGGATCAGCGCGGCAGCCGCCTCCTCGACGGCCACGAGGTCGGAAACCTCCCGCAGCACATCGGACAGCGGCACCTCGAGCGCGGCACACAGCGACGCGAGCAGCTCGGAGGAGGCCTCCTTCTGCCCGCGCTCGATCTCGGAGATGTAGCCCAGGCTCACCCGGGCCGCGGCGGAGACCTCACGCAAGGTCAGACCGCGCTGCATCCGCAGGCTGCGGAGCACGTCGCCGAGCACTCGACGAACCAGCACCATGCGCGTCGCTCCCTCCGATGCCGAGACCTGTCGGGCCCAACGCTACCCGAGGGCCGTTTCTTCCCGCCGCAAGACCTGCTCCAACGCCGTGAGCGCCTCGGTGCAGGTCCGATCCTGGATCTGCTGGCGCTTGCCACTGAGCTCGAGCGCCACGACCTCCAGCACGCCGGGCCCGGCGATCCCCACGAACACCGTCCCGGGTGCCTTGCCCTCCTGCTCGGACGGCCCGGCGACGCCGGTGGTCGCCAGGCCGAACGCCGCCCCGGTCAACGCCCGCACGCCGGAGGCCATCGCCCTCGCACACTCGGCCGAGACCACGCCGTGGTCGTCGATGATCCGCTGGTCGATGCCCAGCACCGACTTCTTGAGCTCGGTCGCATAGGTCACGACGCCACCGAGGTAGGTCTCGGACGCCCCCGGCGTGTCGGTCAGCGCCACCGCGAGCCGGCCGCCGGTCAGCGACTCGGCGGTCGCCACCGTGCCACCCGAGCCGCGCAGGAGGAGGTGCACGCGTGTCGCCAGGTCCGTCACGGGAGCAACGCTACTGTCCAGAGCCATGACGCTGCCGATCGAGGACTACGCCCTGGTGGGCGACCGCCGCAGCGGCGCGCTGGTCGGCAGGAACGGCTCCGTCGACTGGCTCTGCCTGCCGCGCTTCGACTCCCCCGCCTGCTTCGCCGGCCTGCTCGGCGGCGACGACCACGGGCACTGGCAGCTCTGTCCGGTCGACGAGTACGACGTCCGCCGGCGCTACGTCGGCGAGTCGACCGTACTGGAGACGACGTTCACCACCGCCACCGGCGAGATCACCCTCACCGACGCGATGCCCCGCGGTGACGGCCGCGCCGACCTGGTGCGCACGGTGGTGGGCGTTCGCGGCACCGTCCGGGTCCGCCACGAGTGGACCGTCCGGTTCGACTACGGCGCCGTGGTGCCGTGGGTACGCCGGGCGGAGGTCGCCGGCGAGCGGGTGATCACCGCGACCGGTGGGCCCGACCGGCTGGTGCTGCGCGGACCGCGGCTGCCCGGCGCGGTCGACCGGCACCATGCCGACGAGTTCGACGTGCTGGCCGGCGACCACTTGGTCTTCACCACGACCTGGCTGCCCTCGTGGGCCCCGTTGACCGTCACGGACCCGCCCGAGGACCACGTCACGGAGTCGATCCGGGAGGGCCAGCGGTGGGCACACCGCTGCCGCGCCGACCTGCCCCGCCTCGACGCGGTGCTCCGCTCGCTGCTCACCCTCCGCCTGCTCACCGACGAGCAGACCGGCGGCATCGTCGCCGCACCCACCACGTCGCTGCCCGAGGATCCGGGCGGCGAGCGCAACTGGGACTACCGCTACTGCTGGCTGCGCGACGCCGCGCTGACGATCGGCGCCCTGGTCCGGGCCGGCCACACCGACGAGGCACGGCTCTGGCGGGCGTGGCTGCTGCGGGCGGTCGCCGGCGACCCCGACGACCTCCAGATCATGTACGCCGTCGACGGCGCTCGCCGGCTCCCCGAGTTCACCCTGCCCCACCTGCCGGGGTACGCCGGCTCGACCCCGGTGCGCATCGGCAACGGCGCCGCCGTGCAGCGCCAGCTCGACGTGCTCGGCGAGGTGATGATCGGCCTCGAGCAGATCCGTCGGGCGACCGGCCGGGCCGACGCCGACGCGTGGGCCCTCCAGCGCACGCTCGTCGAGCACCTGGCGACGACGTGGCGACGCAAGGACCACGGGCTGTGGGAGATCCGCGGCCCGCAGCAGTACTTCACGCACTCCCAGGCGATGGTCTGGGCGGCGTTCGACCGGGCCGTCCGTGCGGTCGAGGAGTTCGACCTCGACGGCCCGGTCGACCAGTGGCGGCGGCTGCGCGACACCGTGCACGCCCGGGTGCTCGAGCACGGGTACGACGCCGAGCGCGGCACGTTCGTGCAGTACTACGGCGGCGCCGAGGTGGACGCCGCGCTACTGGTGCTGCCGACGATCGGCTTCATCGACGGCGACGACCCGCGGATGCTCGGCACCATCGAGGCCATCGAGCGCGACCTGCTCCGCGACGGCCTGGTGCTCCGCTACCGCACCAGCACCGGCGTCGACGGCCTCGCCGGCGACGAGCACCCGTTCCTCGCGTGCTCGTTCTGGCTGGTCTCGGCGTACGCCCGGGCCGGCCGGGTCGACGACGCCGCCGCGCTCTTCGACCGGCTCTGCGACCTCACGAACGACGTCGGCCTGCTGTCGGAGGAGTACGACCCGGCGGGCCGGAGGATGATCGGCAACTTCCCGCAGGCGTTCAGCCACCTCGCGCTCGTGCACGCGGCCGCCGACCTGGCCGAGGCGCGGGCCGGCCGACCGGGGTGAGCTCCCCGGCCGACCGGCCCCCATCGATCAGCGGCGGACCACCCGCACGGTCAGCACCTCGTGGTCGGCCTTGAGGGCGTTGGTGCGCAGGAAGGCGACCTTCACCTTCTTGACCCCGGTCTGCTTGAACGGCAGCAGCCGGAAGGTGGCGACGCCCTTCTTGTTCAGCCGGGCGACGTAGGGACGGTGCCCGGCGCGGACCCGAACCTTGCCGGCCGCCGGGGCGCCCGCGGCACGTACCTTGACCCGGACCTGGACCCGGCCCTGGCGCACCTTGACCTTCTTCGGGTGCAGCTTCGCAGTCAGCTTCGAGTCGAGCCGGTTGCCCTTGAACCGCACCGGCACCAGGACCTGGGTCTTGGTCTGGACGCCGGTCACCTTGACCTGCTGGACCCCGCACTTCACGCCGCCGGGGACCCGGACCGTCACGGTCGCGGTGCCGGCCTCGTCGTCGGTGGCGCCGGCCGCGACGGTGTTGTCGACCTTGGCGCGGCCGAGCTTGGTCTTGCCGAGGGTGACGTCGACGCGCTTGTCCTGCACGTCGCCGGGGCCGGTGAAGGCCAGCGAGGAGACCTTGAACGACAGGCTGTCGCCGGCCCGGTATGCCTTCGGGGCGCCCGTGGGCAGGGTGACGCCCACCGCACGCTGCTTGTAGCTGACCGGCAGCCCGTTGCCGCCGCCCTTGGCGGCCATGAAGCCCACCATGCCCTCGAGGTCGGTCTGGCCAGTGTCCCGGCGGCCGGTGCCGTCCTTGAACGCCGCGAAGTTGTCGCCGCCCGAGGCGAGGAAGGAGTTCACCGTGACGGAGTACGACGTGGCGTCCTCGACCTGCTTCTTCTTCAGCCACATGCCGGTGACCTTCTTGGTCGTCGGGTCGTAGGTGTAGGTGAAGCCCTGCGAGACGCCGAGCCGCAGGAACGGCCGCGACGCGCCGGCGGGCTGCCACTGCTGCTCGAGGACCGCTCGGAGCTGGGCGCCGGTCAGCCTCATGTTGACCAGCGTGTTCGCGAACGGCTGCACGTTGGCGGCCTGCTTGTAGGTCAGCACGGCCGGATAGCCGCCGGCGTTGTTGCCGAGCATGTCCGCCCGCAGCCCGCCCGGGTTCATGAAGGCGATCTGGGCGGAGCCGGTCGTGGCCGAGCGGGTCGCCCAGCGCTGGGCCTCGGCGACCAGGTTGCCGAGGGTGGACTCGCCGCCACGGTTCTCCTCGGCACCGGTGCCGGACACGACCGGCCGCGACGCGCGGTAGAAGGCCCCGCCGAGCTTGCCCAGCGGCGCCGCGCCCTTGACCTCCGCGGCCGCGACGGCCGCGTCGACGATCGCCTTGGTCGCCGGGTCGGCCGGCACGGTCTCCGGGATCGGCGTGTAGGTGTCGCCGCTCTTGGTCGTCAGCGGCACCAGGCTGTGGGCCGTGGTCACCGCGCCGTCCGTGCCGATCGTCAGCTTCAGCTTGTTGAGGTTGTAGCCGTACTGGCCGGCCGACACGACGGGCCGGGTGCCACCGCCCGGCTTGGCCAGGTCGCAGTCGTAGGCGAGGTGGGTGTGGCCCGAGACGATCGCGTTGACGTCGGCGCTGACACCGGTGACGATCTTGCCGAAGTCGGACGCCGGGTCGCCGGCCATCGTGGCGCAGTCGGTGCTGGGCGCGCCCTCGTGCACCAGCAGCACGATCGCGTCGGCGCCGGCCGACTTCAGGGCCGCCGCCTCGGCGTTGACGGCCTGCACGATCGGCGTCACCTGGAGGCCCTGGATGCCGGCCGGCGAGACCAGCTCGGGAAGGTGCTCGGTCACGGCGCCGATGAAACCGACCTTGACGTCATCGGTCGTCTCGGGTGTGCCGTTGCTGAGCTCGGCGGTCCACGACGCCTTGATCGCGTCGGCCCCGTTGGGTTCGACGAGGTTGGCGCCGACGTACTTCCATTGGGCGCCGCCCTCGGGGTTCGCGGTCGCGTCGTACGGCTTCATCACGCGGTCGACGAGGTCGGCGTACCCCTTGTCGAACTCGTGGTTGCCGACCGCGGACACGTCGAGCCTCGCCTCGTTGAGGGCGTCGATCGTGGGCTTGTCGTGGGCGATGAACGACTCGAAGGTCGAGGCGCCGATGAGGTCACCGGCGGCCGCGAACACGGTGTTGGGCCCGGTCGTCGCATCGGCCTTGGCGTTCTTGACGTAGGTGGCGATCGCGGCCGCGCCGGCCTCGGCTCCGTTGGCCTTGATCCGGCCGTGGAAGTCGTTGGTCGCGAGGATCGTCACGTCGACCGGGCTGGCGGGTGCGGCACCCGCCGGCGCCGCGACGAGGGCGAGCCCGGCGGAGACCAGGCCCATGGACGACACGGCGACGAGGGCGCGAACGCCCCTGCCGGTCCGAGGGGAAGGGAGCAACTGACTGACCTTTCCGAGAGAGCCGAGATCCGAGACGGACCAGCACCCTAACCCGGTCGACCGACGGTTCCCGGTAACGTACGTCGGCCCGTCCCTGCCGGAGCACGGACGGGCCGACGTACGTCGCAGCCTGCTTTCGGGCCTACTTCTTCTTGACGACCTTCACGACCACCGAGCCGGAGCTCGGCTTCAGCAGGTCGCTGCCCTGGTAGCTGACCTTGACCTTCTTCTTGCCGGTATCGGTGAACTTCGCCAGCTTCAGCGTGGCCTTGCCCTTGCGCAGGGTCACCGTCTTCGTGCCCTGGCCCGGGACCTTCACCTTCACCTTGCCGGTCGCCACCACACCCGACTGTCCGGTCACGGTGATGGTCAGCTTGGCCTTGGTCTTCTTGACCTTGACCTTCGCCGGCTTCGCCTTCACCTTCGTCGACGACTTCGCCTTCGCGACCGTCACCGCGAACGTGTCGGAGCCCGAGGCGACGCGGGCGTCACCGGAGTACGCCGCGGTGAGCGTGTGCGCGCCGGGCAGGAGCGCCCCGGCCGACAGCCCGATGGTGGCGACCCCGCCGGCGACCGGTGCGCTGCCCAGGCTCTTGGGCCCGTCCAGGATGGTCACCGTTCCGCCGCCGCCACCGCTGACGTTGACGGTGACCGTCGCCGCCTTGCCGTACGTCATCGACACGTCGCCCGCGGTCACGGTCGACGGCACCGGCTGCGGGTCCGGACCCGGCGTGACCGATGCGACGGTGATCGGCACCCGGACCTCGGTACCGGTGTTGTTGCCGACCACGGTGAGCGTCGTGGCGCCGGCCGCGATCCCGGACGGGATCACGACGTCCACGTGAGCGGTGCCCGCGTCGTCGTTGCTGTTCGCGCTGTTGTCGGGAGACGAGCTGACCGAGGTGGTCACCTCCGCCGACCCGATCACGGCGTCGCCCAGCCTGACGGCGACCTGGGTGTCCCTCTGGTCCCCGGGGTCGGTCATCGACAACGACTTCAGGTCGAACACCACGTGCGCACCCGGCGCGTACGCCGCCGGCGCGTCGGCCGGGAACGTCACGTCGACCGCCCGCTGGGCGTAGTCGACGCCGACGCCGGCTCCGACACCCTCGGCCGCCATGTAGTCGACCATGGCCTGCAGGTCGGTCATGCCCGTGTCCTGCTTGCCCGTCCCGTTGGCCAGCTCGTGGAAGTTGTCGCCACCAGCCGCCAGGAACGAGTTCACGGTCACCGAGTACGTCGCCGCCGGGTCGATCGGCACGCCGTCGAGCCACATCCCGGTCACCCGGCCCAGCTTCTGACCGGCGTTGTCCGGGTCGTCCCGCTGGGTGTAGGTGTAGGTGAACCCGACGGAGACGCCGAGCCGCAGGAACGTGCGGCCGGTCGGCACCGCACCCGAGGCGTTGCGCTGCCACTGCTGCTCCAGCACCTTCGCGATCTGCGCGCCGGTGAGATCCATGTTCACCAGCGTGTTCGCGAACGGCTGGACGTTGGCCGCCTCGCGGTAGGTGACCTTGCGGTCAGCACCGTCGACCGTGCCCGCCATGTCCGTGCGCAGGCCACCGGGGTTCATGAAGGCGATGTCGGCCGCGCCGACGGTCTCCGCCGGCGTCGCCCACCGCTGCACCTCGGCCACGAGGTTGCCCAGCGTGGACTCGCCACCCCGGTTCTCGCCGCCGGCAGCGAACTTCGCCCGGGCGAACGGCGCCCGGATGTTGCCGAGCACCTGCTTGCCCGGCTCCACGGCGGCCTGGACCGCCGTGGCCACGATGTCCGCCGTCGCCGCGTCCGCCGCGTAGTTGGTGCACGCGGTCGAGTTGGTGCAGCTCTTCAGCTTCAGGACCTTCTGGTCCTTGGCCTGCACGGTGCCCGTCACCGGGTCGACCGTGAACACCAGCTGGTTGAGGTTCGCGCCGTACTGACCGGCCGAGACCACCGGGCGCTCCTTGACCGGTCGGTCGGCCCAGCCGTCGACCGCGAAGGAGCAGTTGTACTCCAGGTGGGTGTGGCCCGAGACGATCGCGTCCACGTCGTCGCTGACGCCGGTGACGATGTGGCCCCACGGCTTGGCCGGGTCGGTCATCGACGCGCAGTTGGTGGACGGCGAGCCCTCGTGGACCAGCATGACCACCAGGTCGACGTCCGCGTCGTCCTTCAGTTCCTCGGCCGCCTCGTTGACCGAGTCGACGAGGTCGGCGACCTCGAGGTCGGCGATGCCGGCCGGGCTGACCAGCGAGGACAGGTCCTCGGTGACCGCGCCGACGAAGCCGACGTCCACACCGTTCATCGTCTTGACCCAGGTCGCCGGGACGGCCGGGTCACCGGTCGCCTTCATCTTCAGGTTGGCGGCGATGTACTGCCACTCGGCGCCGCCCTCGGGGTTGTCGGTCTCGTCGTACTCGGCCATGACCCGGTTGAGCAGGTCGTCGTAGCCCTTGTCCAGCTCGTGGTTGCCCACCGCCGAGACCTCGAGGCCGGCCGAGTTGAGCGCGTCGATCGTCGGCTTGTCGTTCTGGATGAACGACTCGAACGTCGAGGCGCCGATCAGGTCTCCGGCCGCCGCGAAGACGGTGTTCGGGTTGGCCGCCCGCAGCTGCTTGACCGCTCCGGCCAGCACCGCCGCACCGGCGGCCGCGCTGCCCGAGTCGTTCTGGATCCGACCGTGGAAGTCATTGGTCGCCAGGATCTGGATCCGCTCCAGGCCGTCCTCGACCTCGACCTCGACCGGGATCTCGGTGTGGGTCGCGGGTCCGACGAGCGTCAGCGTGACCGTGCCGTTGGGCACGTCCTGCGGCAGCTCGACGTCGACCGTGGCGGTGCCGTAGTCGTCGTACGGCTGGGCGCCGATGGCGTTGTCGACCGTGGCGGAGCCGATCTCCTCACCGTCGAGCAGCACCTTGAGCTCCGCGTCGGTCTTGTCGCCGGCCGCCGACATCGCCCACGAGGCGACATCGAAGGTCACCGAGTCCCCCGGGGCGTAGGTCGCCGGGGCGGAGTTCGGGAAGGTCACCTCGACGGCCCGCTGGCTGTAGTCGACCGGCAGCGCGTGCGCGGCGTCGGGGTACTGCTTCATGTACTCGACCATCGCCTCGAGGTCGACCTTGCCGGTGTCGACCTTCTGGGTCCCGTTCGCGAGCTCCCAGAAGTTGTCGCCGCCACCACCGAGGAAGGAGTTGACGGTCACCGAGTACGTCGCCGCGGGGTCGATCGGCTCACCGTCGAGCCACATGCCGGTGACCTCACCCTGGAACGTGTTCACGGGTGCGGAGTTGGGCACGCTGACCGTCTCCGGGGTCTCCACGTAGGTGTAGGTGAAGCCCTTCGAGACACCCAGGCGCAGGAACGGCCGCGACGGGACGCCACCCTGGGCGTTGCGCTGCCACTGCTGCTCGAGCACCGTCTTCAGCTGCGCACCGGTCAGCTTCATGTTGACCAGCGTGTTCGCGAAGGGCTGGACGTTGGCCGCCCCTCGGTAGGTCAGCTTCCGCAGGCCGGCGTCCGCGTCACCCGGCATGTCGGTCCGCAGACCACCGGGGTTCATGAACGCGATGTCGGTCTCGATGCCGGCCTCGTCGGTGGCCCAGCGCTGGACCTCCGCGACCTGGTTGTTCAGCGTCGACTCGCCGCCCCGGTTCTCGGTGGCGGTGCCGCTCGGGTTGTACGACGCCCGGCGGTACTCGCCGTCCATCCAGCCCAGCGGCTCGGCGCCCTTGGTCGCGGCGTAGTCGACCGCGTCGTCGACGATCCCCTGCACCGTGGCGTTCGACGGGTAGCCGACGCCGGCCGTGGCGATCACGTCCTGGCCGATCGAGACCAGGTCGCCGGTCGCGTCGTCGTACTTGAACACGAGCCGGTTGAGGTTGGTGCCGTACTGGCCGGCCGAGACGACCGGACGGCGCTTGACGGTCCGCGAGGAGTCGTCGACCCACTCCTGCACCGGGAACCGGCAGTTGTAGGCCAGGTGCGTGTGGCCCGACATGATCGCGTCCACGTCGGCCGAGGTGTTCTGGACGATGTTGCCCCAGGTGGTCGCCTCGTCGGTGAAGCTGTCCGAGTTGCACACCGTCGACGGCGAGCCCTCGTGGACGAGTAGCACGACCAGGTCCACGGGGTCCGGACCGGACTTGAGGGCGGCCGCCGCGTCGTTGGTCGCGTCGACCACGTCGGTGACGGTGATTCCCTCGATGCCGGCCGGGTTCACCAGCGCCGGCAGGTCCTCGGTGACCGCGCCGACGAAGCCGATCCTCTTGCCGTTCGGCATCGTCTTGGTCCAGGTCTCGGCGAGCTCGTCGGCCGCCTCGATGAACTCGGGGTCGTACTCGAGGTTCGCCGCGATGTACTCCCAGTCGGCCTTGCTCCGGATCCGGTCGGCGAGGTCGGTGTAGCCGCGGTCGAACTCGTGGTTGCCCGCCGCGGAGACCTCGAGGCCCATGGCGTTGAGGGCCTCGATGGTCGGCTCGTCGTCCTGGATGAAGGACTCGAACGTCGAGGCACCGACGAGGTCGCCGGCCGCGACGAAGACCGAGTTCGGGTTGTCGTCCTTCAGCTCCTTGACCGCCGTGGCGAACGGCGCCGCGCCGGCCGCGTTGCCGGCGTCGGGGAGCAGCCGACCGTGGAAGTCGTTGGTGCCGATCACCTGGACCTCCTCGTAGGAGGTCGGCGTGAAGTCCGGGACGTCGACCCCCACGATCTCGGGGTTGTGGTCCGAGGTGCCGAAGGGGAGGTTCGGCTGCCAGAAGTCGGTGACGTTGTAGTTGTAGCGGCTGTACATGAAGGAGGCCGCCTCGTTGGCGTTGATCTCCCAGATGTCCGCGCCGGTCACCATGTCGATCGCGGCCGCATTGCCGAGGACGTGGTCGAGAGAGCCCGACAGGCCGTTGTAGGAGTAGGACTCCTCGCCCGCCTGGTCGGACTCGATCAGCTCGTACCCGGCGGACGGAGCGGTGAGGATCGCGATCGGCTCCTCCATGCTGTAGGAGTTGAAGTCACCGGCCAGGAAGACCGCCTCGATCTCCCGCTCCTCGGCGAAGTCCTCGGCGAACTGCAGCAGGCGGGTCGCCTGGCGCTTGCGGTCGCCGTTGAAGGCGCCGACGCCCGTGATGGTGTCGTTGGCGTTGTCGCCGGTCGCCGGCGGGGTCGGGGACTGGTTGTCGCCCTTGGACTTGAAGTGGTTGACGATCACCGCGAATGCGTCGCCGTCGGGAGCGCCCGCGGCCTTGAATGCCTGGGCGAGCGGCTCGCGGGCGTTCGCGAACTGGTCGGTGCCGAAGAGGATCCGCGACTGGCCGACGGTCTCGACGGTGTCGCGCTTGTAGATGAACGCGCCGCGGATCACGTCCTGCTCGGCGACCGCGGCTGCGGTCATCGCCTCACCCGGGCTCTTCACGTAGGCCCAGGTGTTCTGGTCGTCCGCGGCGTTCAGCAGGTCGACCAGGTGGGCGAGCGCCTCGTCGCGGTTCGACTCTCCGGGGAGCTTGATGGAGTTCTCCATCTCCTCCAGCCCGATGATGTCGGCGTCCATGGTGATCAGCGTGTTGACCAGCTTGGCCTCCTGGCGCGCGAGGCTCGCGTCGGTCGCCGCGCCGCGGGGTCCACGGCCGTCGTTGGGGTTGGAGGCGGTGTAGGTCTCACCGGGGTGCTTGACACCGCACTGGTCGTTGCCGATCCGGTTGCTCGCCCGGTCGGTGTAGTAGGTGCAGTGGGTGACGATCGGCGGGTTCTCGTGCTGGCCGGCGGCGACGTAGGCCTCACCGGTGGTGTCGAAGTAGTTGAGCACGTTGAAGGTGGCGATCTTGAGGTCGCCGTCGGTCCCCAGGACGTCCTGGGGCGCGGCGTTGGGGGTGCGGGTGTCCTCGAAGGTCACGAAGTCCGCGCCGTTGGTGGTGACCTGCGAGGTCGGCTGGAACTTCCACAGGTCGTTGCGCCACTCGAAGATCACCGGCACCTCGAACGTGACCTTGGCGCCGACCCGGACCGGGTTCGGCTGGCCGTCGGCACCGGTCAGGTAGGGCACGGGAAGCCCCTTGTTGGCCTGGCTCTGCAGGTAGTTGAACGAGGCTCCGTCGTCCAGGGTGACCGCACGAGCGGCGTTCTCGGCCCTGATCGCGGCGACGCCCGCGGTGTCGCTGGGCTTGACGTGCTCGGTCGGCTGCTTCAGCGGTCCGGCGATGTCGGGGTCGCCGCCCGCGCCCTCGATCGTCGCGGCGAGGCCGACCTCGGCGTACTGGTTGGTGCTGTAGGCGTTGCTGACGACGAAGTCGCCGGTGGGGGCGAGCAGCATGCCCTCGAGTGCCTCGCGCTCCGCGTCGGTGGCCGGGTAGCCGGTCTCGAAGCCGGTGACCGGGTCCAGCGCGGTGCCGAGCTCGGTGACGCCGCCGACCGCCGGGGTGATCTGGGTGGAGTTGTAGAACTCCGAGACGGCGCCGATGACCTCGACCGAGTCGCCGATCTCGATGCCGGCGGGAATGCGGCTCATGTCGGGGTTGCCGTAGACGAAGATCGCGTCCGACGCACCGGGGGTGGCGTCGGTGGTGCCGCCCGTGCCCTCGGTCTGGACGTACATGCCGTTGTAGCCGCCGGTGCGGTACATCGCGGTGACGACACCGCGCACGGCCACCGTCTGGCCGGCGCCGTTGCCGGTGGCGGGGGCGAACTCCGAGCGCTCGCCGGTGCCCTGCACCTCGGCGATCGTCCGGAGCTCGGGCGTCTCGCTGACGGTGATCGTGAAGGTCTGGGAGTCAGAGGCCGGGGTGGGGCTCGCCGAGTCCGTCACCGTGACCGTGACCTCCGAGGTGCCGGTCTCGGTCGGGGTGCCCGAGATCGTGGCTCCGCCCAGCGACAGTCCCGCGGGCAGGCCACTGGCCTCCCAGGCGTAGGGAGGGGTACCGCCCGTAGCGGCGAGTGCGATCGGCGCGATCGCGGTGCCCACGAAGGCCGACTTGTTACCCGGCGTCGTCACGGCGAGTGCGGCAGCGACCGTCGACGTGGTCGGGGACGGCGTGGTCGCGGCCGCGAAGTCGGCGGAGTTCGAGTCGGTGTCGGCGCCCGGGGAGGTGCGCGAGATCGAAGTCGCGTTCGCCGTGGCCGGGGCGCTGTTGCGGGTTGCGGGCGCGACCGGGACGCCTTCGTAGCTGGTCGTGGACGTGCCCCAGCCGACGAAGTCGATGACGGAGGGGTTGGAGATCGTTCCCGTGCCGGGGTCGAGCGGGGCGGTGCCGTCCGCGAGGAAGATCTGGCCGCCGGTGCCCGACAGGTTCAGCGCGGTACCGGTGGTCTGCGCGTCCGGCGTCACCGGAAGAGGCTTGTCGGTCACGGTCGTGCCGGGCGCCGCCTGCACCAGGAAGTATCCACCCGCCTGGATCGTCTTCGTCGGCAGAGCGAACACGTTCGACGACCCGGGCGCACCGGAGCCGGCGGCGGCGCGGTACTGCAGACTCAGCCCGCCGACGGAGATCGCGTTCGCGGTCGGGTTGTAGAGCTCGATGAAGTCGTTCGTGTAGACCGCGCCGGTGTTGCCACCGCCGCCGTAGACCTCGTTGATGACCAAGCCGGTGCCGGCCGGATTGGCGGAGGCAGGTGCGGCGGGGAGGACGAGCAGACCACTGGCGACGACGGCCAGGGCTGCGCCCCAGGCGAATCGCTTTCCGGAAGCAAACATGTAAGGCGTTCTCCGAACGGTTGACGGTGGACAGCAACAGCGAGCGGCGCCATCGAACCGCGAACGTCGGGAAGCTTCGCTGGCCGCACCGGGAAGCTCAGGAGAACTCTCGGCGACGACGCAGCGGTGGGGGAAGCCCTCCGGCGCGGACCATGGTGGTGAAGGGACCCTAGCCTCGAAACGGACGTCTCGCACCTGTATCTGCTGAACAATTCGTTACAGGCCGGCCGCGACGGCGCGCCGCCGAGGACGTCTACCGGGATCCGGGTAGACGTCCGGACAGGTCCGATCCGGACCCGTCAGCGCTCGTCGGTGGGGCTCAGGAGCGCAGCGAGGCCCGCTGCCGCCACACGCCGCGGTAGAACTCCCAGCCCGACCAGAGTGTGAGGGCGACCGCGATCGCCAGGCACGCCTGCGCGAGGTAGAAGACGACCTCGCCGGGCACCTCGAGCCCGCTCGGGAGGTCCGGGTCGCGCAGCGGCAGGCAGAGCGTCGCGAGTGCGACCGCCTGGAAGGTGGTCTTGATCTTGCCGAGGTCGGCCGCGGCGATCACGACCTTCTTCAGGATCGAGAGCCGCAGCAGGGTGACGCTCCACTCGCGCAGCAGCACGACGATCGTCACCCACCACCAGATGTCGCCGACGATCGACAGGCCGATGAAGGCCATGCCGGTGATCGCCTTGTCGGCGATGGGGTCGGCGATCTTGCCGAAGTTGGTGACCAGGTCGTGCTTGCGGGCCAGGTCGCCGTCGATCTTGTCGGTGATCATGGCGACCGCGAAGATCACGAACGCCACGAAGCGCCAGGTGATCGACTCACCGCCGTCGACGAGCAGCGCCCAGGCGAAGAACGGGACCATGACGATCCGCAGGGTCGTCAGCACGTTGGGGACGTTCCAGTTGCTGGGCTGGGTGCGCACGGCCTCGTCCATCACACCACCCGAGCGTAGAGGTCGGCGCCTTCGGATTCGACCACGACCGCGCGGACCAGGTCGCCCACCTGCGCGTCGCCGTCGAGGAGGTACGTCGAGCCGTCGACCTCCGGCCCCTGGTGGGCGGCGCGGCCCTCGGTGGTCTCGTCGTCGATGCGCTCGACGAGCACCTCCACGGTCTCGCCGACCCGCTCGGCCGCCCGCTGGCTGGTGAGCTCCTCGACCAGGGCCGTCACGTGCTCGGCGCGGCCGCGGATCTCGTCGTCGTCCAGCTTCGCGTCGTACGTCGCCGCTTCGGTGCCGTCCTCGTCGGAGTAGCCGAACACCCCGGTGACGTCGAGGCGGGCCGCGACGAGGAAGTCGCACAGCGTCTGCAGGTCGTCCTCGGTCTCGCCCGGGAAGCCGACGATCACGTTGCTCCGCACGCCGGCGTCGGGCGCGAGCCCGCGAATCTGCTCCAGTAGCGACAGGAAGCTCTCGGGGTCGCCGAAGCGGCGCATCCGGCGCAACACGCCGGCGCTGGCGTGCTGGAAGGAGAGGTCGAAGTACGGCGCGACGCCGGGCGTGGTCGCGATCGCCTCGATCAGCCCCGGCCGGGTCTCGGCGGGCTGCAGGTAGGAGACCCGGACCCGGTCGACGCCCTCGACCGCGGCCAGCTCGGGCAGCAGCGTCTCGAGCAGCCGCAGGTCGCCGAGGTCCTTGCCGTACGACGTCGAGTTCTCACTCACCAGGAACAGCTCGCGGACGCCGTTGCCGCCCAGCCAGCGGGCCTCCTGGAGCACGTCGGAGGGGCGGCGGCTCACGAAGGAGCCGCGGAAGGACGGGATCGCGCAGAACGAGCAGCGCCGGTCGCAGCCGCTCGCGAGCTTGAGCGAGGCGGTCGGGCCGGAGTCGAGGCGGCGGCGCAGGCTGGCGGGCCCCGAGGCGTGGCCGGGCACCGGAGCGGTCGACAGCGCGCGCTCGACCGGCGTGATCGGGAGCAGCGTGCGGCGATCCTGCGGGGTGTGCGCCTCGTGGGACTCCCCCGCCATGATCGACCGGAGCCGGGCCGCGATGTCGGGGTAGTCGTCGAAGCCGAGCACGGCGTCGGCCTCGGGCAGTGAGTCGGCGAGCTCCTTGCCGTAGCGCTCGGCCATGCAGCCGACCGCCACCACGGCCTGGGGACGGCCGCTGGCCTTGAGATCGGCGGCCTCGAGCAGCGTGTCGACCGAGTCCTTCTTCGCCGACTCGACGAAGCCGCAGGTGTTGACGACCACGGTGTCGGCGGCGGCGGGGTCGTCGACCAGGCGGAAGCCGCCCGCCTCGAGGCGCCCCGCCAGTTCCTCGGAGTCGACCTCGTTGCGGGCACACCCGAGGGTGACCATCGCGACGGAGAGGAGATCGGACGGGCTGCTGGTTTCGGTCGTCATGTCCCTCCGAGTATCCCAACCGACGGGTGGCGCGTCGAAATGCCGAGTCGGCGCCAGATTGCACGGTGTTGTGAAAATCTGGCGCCGCCTCGGCGTCCGGTTCAGTCGTCGGCGGCGAAGGTGTTCTGGGCGGGCTGGCCCTCGGAGCCGACCGCGCCGCGCTCCTTGCCGGCGACCGTCACCTGGAGACCGCCGTCGGAGGCCTGCACGCGCACCGGCGGCGCCGCCTTCACGGTCTTCTTCTCGCCGAAGGCGAGATCGCCGCTGAAGACCTGCTCGCCCGCGCCGTCGAGCACGACGACGTGCGTGCCGCCGGTGGCCGCGTCGAGGACGACCGGCACCGGTGCGCCGAGCTTGGTGCGCGGGGCCGGCGAGCCGTTGAGCACCGGCTTGTCGCCGATCTCGACCGGGCTGTCCATGACCAGCCGCGCGATCGACCAGGCCAGCACGAGCGCCATCACGGCGGCGATCAGCACCGACCAGTTGGGGCCGCCGCGCATGCTGCGGATCGGGCCGTCCGCGCCCGTCGCGAGCTCGGCCTCGAAGACGCGCCGGGCGTCGATCGGCGCGTCGGCGTACCGCTCGTCGTACGCCGTGAGCAGCGGTGTCGCGTCGACGCCCAGGACCCGCGCGAGCGTGCGCAGGTGGCCGCGGGCGTAGAAGTCGCCGCCGCAGGGCGCGAAGTCGTCGACCTCGATGGACTCGATGACGTGCGGGCGGATCCGGGTGCGCTCGGCGAGCTGGTCGACGGTGAGGTGGAGCCGGGTGCGAGCCGCCGCCAGCACCGGGCCGACCACCGGATCGACGACCGGCGCGACGTCGCCGGCGTCGATGACGAGCGCGTCCGGATCGCGGCACAGCTCGCCCATCTCGGGCAGCGCGGCCGCGATCGTGTCGTCGGTCTCGGCCGGCTCGGCCGCCAGGGCGGCGGCGCCGTCGAAGCGCACCTCGGCCCGGCTGCCGCCGACCGGGTCACGCAGCGGCAGCGGCGTCGCGCTCGCGGCCACCAGCGGGACGGTCGGCTCGGGACCGGCCGGAAGGTCTTCGTGCTCGGCCGCGTCGTGCTCGGCCGCGTCCTGTTCGGCCTCGTCGTGGCCGGTCGGCCGCTCGCGGCGCAGTCGCAGCCGGTCGGCGAGGAAGTCGATGCCCCGGGCCACGGTCGGCCGGGGGTCGTGCAGCACGGGGTGGAGCGGCTCCTCCGGCCGGTCGGCCTCGTCGACCCACTCCCCCTCGTCGTACGGGTCGTACTCGGGCTCGTCGAGGTCGTCCTCGGTCCACTCGTCCTCGACCGGAGCGTCGGCGACGTCGGTGACCTCGACGACCCGGTCGGGATCGTCGGCGAGCCGCTCCAGCGCCAGCGTCAGGTCGTCGCCGCCCCCGGCCACCCAGGTCGAGAGCGACAGGGGTACGGCGTACTCGCGGTCGTCGTCGAACGCGACCACGACCAGGCGCCCGTCGCGCAGCGCCCCGCGGCGGGGCCGGTGCTCCAGGCACTCGACCGAGTCCCACCGGAAGCCGAGCCAGCGGCGGCCCCTGCGGAGTCGGACACCTTGCTCGTCGACGACCATGAGCGGGGTGCGGGCGTCGACGAGCGCGGACAGGTACACCGCCGCGACGGCACCCATCGCGAGGGCGAGCACCCAGTCGAGCAGCGCGCCGTCGCCGAGGGCTCGGGTCAGGTAGGCGAGGGCGACGACCGCCGCCACCACGCCGATGCCGCCCGAGAGCGCGCCGTTGCGGCGCACCTCGACCGGGGCCGGCGCGGTGGCGGCCGGCTCGTCGTAGGTCTGGTCGAAGTCGGCCGTGCTGAGGTTGCTCACATCTCCCCCTGGAGGGTCGCGATCACACCATCGATCTCGTCGGGCTTGACGAGCACGTCACGCGCCTTCGAGCCCTCGCTGGGCCCCACCACGCCACGGCTCTCGAGGATGTCCATCAGCCGGCCCGCCTTGGCGAAGCCGACCCGGAGCTTGCGCTGCAGCATCGACGTGGAGCCGAACTGCGTGGAGACCACCAGCTCGACCGCCTGGATCACCAGGTCGAGGTCGTCGCCGATGTCGTCGTCGAGCTCGCGCTTGGAGGCCGCGGGCGCGGTGACGTCCTCGCGGTACGCCGGCTCCAGCTGCCCCTTGCAGTACTTCACCACCTGGGCGATCTCGGCCTCGGTCACCCAGGACCCCTGGATGCGCGCGGGCTTCGAGGCGCCCATCGGCAGGAAAAGCCCGTCACCCTGGCCGACCAGCTTCTCCGCGCCGGGCTGGTCGAGGATGACCCTGCTGTCGGCAAGGCTGGAGGTGGCGAAGGCGAGCCGCGAGGGCACGTTCGCCTTGATCAGGCCGGTGACGACGTCGACGCTCGGTCGCTGCGTCGCCAGCACCAGGTGGATGCCGGCGGCGCGGGCCAGCTGGGTGATCCGGACGACGGCGTCCTCGACGTCGCGCGGCGCGACCATCATCAGGTCGGCGAGCTCGTCGACGATCACCAGCAGGTAGGGGTACGGCTCGAGCTTGCGCTCGCTGCCCGCGGGCAGGTCGACCTTGCCGGCGCGCACCGCCTTGTTGAAGTCGTCGATGTGGCGGAACCCGAAGTTGGCCAGGTCGTCGTAGCGCAGGTCCATCTCGCGCACCACCCAGGCCAGCGCCTCGGCGGCCTTCTTGGGGTTGGTGATGATCGGCGTGATCAGGTGCGGGACGCCCTCGTAGGCGTTCAGCTCGACCCGCTTGGGGTCGACCATGATCATCCGGACCTCGTCGGGCGTCGCGCGCATCAGCACCGAGGTGATCATCGAGTTGATGAACGACGACTTGCCCGAGCCGGTGGCGCCGGCGACCAGCAGGTGCGGCATCTTGGCCAGGTTGGCGACCACGAAGCCGCCCTCCACGTCCTTGCCGAGGCCGGCCACCATCGGGTGATGGTCGGAGCGCGCGGTGGTGGAGCGCAGCACGTCGCCGAGGGAGACGACCTCCTTGTCGACGTTCGGGATCTCGATGCCGACCGCCGACTTGCCGGGGATCGGGCTGAGGATCCGGACGTCGGCCGAGGCGACGGCGTACGCGATGTTCTTCTGGATGTTGGTGATCTTCTCGACCTTGACGCCGGGGCCGAGCTCGACCTCGTAGCGCGTGACCGTCGGGCCCCGGGTGTAGCCGGTGACCTGGGCGTCGATGGAGAACTCCTCCAGCACCTGGGTGAGCCGCTCGACCACGGCGTCGCTGGCCTTCGAGCGCGGCTTGTGCGGCGAGCCCGCCTTGAGGACGTCGCTGCCCGGCAGCGTGTAGACGATGTCGCCGGACAGCGCGAGCTGCTCGGCCCGCACCGGCAGCGGGACGTGCGGCGGCGGCTCGAGCTCGACCTTCTCGGAGCCGACGTCGGGGAAGGCCGGGCCGTTGGCGACGGTGGCGACGTCGGCCGGGTCCGGCTCCGGGTCGGCCGCCGGGTCGGCGAACGGGTCGGACGCGAAGATGTCGAGGCCGTCCTCGGTGGTCTCGAGGCGCTTCTTGCGCTTGCGAAGCTCTCGGTCCTGCAGCACCGGGCTGTCGTACGCCGGGTCGCCGAGGTCGGGATCGATCTCGTCGTCGTCGACCTTCGACCGGCGGCTGCGGCGGGTCGGGGCGGACTCGCCCGCGTCCTCGTCCTCGTGGGTGCGGCCGAGCAGGCGGTCGCGCGTCTCGGCGAGCCGGTGCGGCACCTGGTAGAGCGGCGTCGCGGTGACGATCAGGACGCCGAAGAAGGCGAGCAGCGCGAGCAGCGGCACCACGACGTACACCGAGCGCAGCAGGTCGAGCAGCAGGCTCGCGACGACGTACCCCACGGCACCGCCGGCGGTCCGCAGGTCGCTGGTGTCGCCGAGATCGGGCTGCGGGTTGCCCTCGGCGATCTGGACGATGCCGAGGACGCCGAAGGCGAGCGCGGTCCAGCCGACGACCTGGCGGCCGGCGGGTCCGGTGTGCTCGGGGTCGCGCATGGTGCGCCAGCCGACGAAGACCAGCGCGAGCGGGACCAGGAACCCGACCTTGCCGACGGACCCCTGCACCACGGTGCGGACCCCGTCGAGGACCGAGCCCGGCAGCTGCCACCAGACCGCGGCGGCCACGACGACCGCGCCGCCAAGCAGGAACAGCCCGACGCCGTCGCGGCGGTGCTCGGGCTCGAGGTCCCGGGCGGTGTGGCCGATGCTGCGGGCGACCGCGCCGACGCCGTGGGCGATCGCCAGCCACAGCGCCGCGACGCCGCGGAAGATCATCGTGAAGAACCGGGAGATCGGCCCCGGACCGGTGCGGACCGCGCGAGGCGCGGGGCGCCGCGACGCCGGACGCTTCTTGCTCGAGCTCTTCGACCGGGACTTCGAGGCAGGCTTGCGCCCCGAACCGGTCGAACGGCTGCTGGTGGTCCGGCTGGTGCCGGTACTCCGGGATCGGGAGGTCGAGGACGTGCTCTTGCTCCGCGACCCCGGCGGGGAAGACGTACGGGTCGCCATGGTTACCACCCTACGCAGCAGCCACTCCCGTCACACGCACCACAGGAGTGCGTGTCTTGGCTCGGTCGTCTCGTCAAGAAGCGGATCGGGTGTCGGTTCCGTGGGGGTGATCGGCGTGGGAGCCCGGGGGTTCCATCAAGGGATGAGGGTGAACCGGCGCTTCCCTCGCCGAGCTCATCCAGGGAACCGCGGCGCCACCAAGGGATGAAGGCGAACCGACGCCGTCGCGCAGCACCCCATCGGGGGAGGCGCAACTTCGCCCACATCCCTTGATGAAACGACAGGCAGCTGCCCGGCTCACCGATACCTCGACACGCACCGTCACGCCCTCGCAGGCTCCGGCGTGGGACTGCCCGAGCCTCTCGGCCGACGCGGCCGAGAGGCGGACGACCCGCTCAGGCCTCGATCACGACCGGCACGATCATCGGGCGGCGGCGGTGGGTGTTGCTCACCCAGCGGCCGATCACCCGCCGCACGGTCTGCTGCAGCTGGTAGGTGTCGGTGTTGCCCTCGGAGATCGCCCGATCGAGCGCGTCGATGATCGGCTGCTTGATCTCGTCGAAGGACGCGCCGTCGAGGGCGTTGCCGCGCGCGTGGATCTCCGGGCCGGCGGCGACCTTGCCGCTGACCGAGTCGACGACCACGATCACCGAGATGAAGCCCTCCTCGCCCAGGATCCGGCGGTCCTTGAGGTCGGACTCGGTGACGTCGCCGACCGAGGAGCCATCGACGAAGACGTAGCCGCACTCGACCTTGCCGGCCACCTCCGCGACACCGTCGACCAGGTCGACCACGACGCCGTCCTCGGCGATCACGACGTTCTCGACGCCGGTGGCCCGGGCCAGCTCGCCGTTCGCGAGCATGTGCCGGATCTCGCCGTGCACGGGCAGCACGTTGCGGGGCTGCACGATGTTGTAGCAGTAGAGCAGCTCGCCGGCGCTGGCGTGGCCGGAGACGTGCACCATCGCGTTGCCCTTGTGCACGACCCGGGCGCCCCAGCGGGCCAGGCCGTTGATCACCCGGAAGACGGCGTTCTCGTTGCCGGGGATCAGGCTGGAGGCGAGCAGGACGGTGTCGCCCTCCTCGATGTGCACGAAGTTGTGGTTGCGCTGCGCGATCCGGCTCAGCGCGCTCATCGGCTCGCCCTGCGACCCGGTCGAGATCAGCACCTGCCGCTCGGGCGGCAGGTCGGCGAGGTCCTTGGTGTCGACCAGTGTGCCCGGCGGGACCTTGAGGTAGCCGAGGTCGCGGGCGATGCCCATGTTGCGGACCATGGAGCGCCCGACGTACGCGACCTGGCGCTCGTGGGCGTACGCCGCGTCGAGCACCTGCTGCACGCGGTGCACGTGGGAGGCGAAGCAGGCCACGATGATGCGCTGGTTCGACTCGCGGAAGACCTGGTCGATGACCGGGGTGATCTTCTTCTCGGTCGGGGTGAAGCCCGGCGTCTCGGCGTTGGTGGAATCGGTGAGGAAGAGGTCGACGCCCTCCTCCCCCAGCCGCGCGAACGCCCGCAGGTCGGTGATCCGGCCGTCGAGCGGCAGCTGGTCCATCTTGAAGTCGCCGGTGTGCAGCACCAGGCCGGCGCCGGTGCGGATCGCGACCGCGAGCGCGTCGGGGATGGAGTGGTTGACCGCCACGAACTCGAGCTGGAACGGCCCGAACGAGATCCGGTCCCCCTCCTTGACGACGTGGTGGACCGTCTCCTTCAGCCGGTGCTCGCGGAGCTTCGAGCCGAGCAGCGCGAGCGTGAGCTGGGAGCCGACCAGGGGGATGTCCTGCCGCTCGCGCAGGAGGTACGGCGTGGCGCCGATGTGGTCCTCGTGACCGTGGGTCAGCACCAGCGCCTCGACGTCGTCGAGCCGGTCGCGGATCGAGGACCAGTCGGGGAGGATCAGGTCGATGCCGGGCTGGTGGTCCTCGGGGAACAGCACGCCGCAGTCGACCAGCAGCAGCCGGCCGTCGTACTCGAAGGCGGTCATGTTGCGGCCCACCTCGCCGAGCCCGCCGAGCGGGGTGACCCGCAGGCCCCCCTGCGCGAGCGGGCCGGGGGCGGACAGCTCGGGATGGGGGTGGCTCACAACAGACCCGCCGCTTCCAGGCCGGCGCGCAGCGCCGCGACCTCGTTGTCGTCGAGCGCGACGAGCGGGGACCGGACGTGGCGGTTGTCGAGGACCCCGAGCAGCTCGAGCGACGCCTTGGCGGTGGTCGCGCCGTAGTTGGGCACCCCCATCACCGCCTCGAACGCCGGCATCAGCCGCAGGTAGGTCTCCAGGGCACCGGCGTGGTCGCCGGCGAGGAAGGTGGCGATCATCGACGACAGCTCCTTGCCGGCGGCGTGGCCGACGACCGAGACCAGGCCGCAGGCGCCGTGGGCCAGGAAGCCGAGCGTGTTGACGTCGTCGCCGGAGTAGACGGCGTATCCGAGCTGCGCGAGCTTCGCCGCGCGCGGCATGTCACCGACGGCGTCCTTGACGGCGATCACCGGCTCCCAGGCGATCATCTCGGCGTACGACTCGAGCGCGATCTGGCTGCCGGTGCGGCCGGGAACGTCGTAGAGCATCACCGGGAGCTCGGCGGCGTCGACCACCTGGCGGAAGTGCTGGACGATGCCGCGCTGGCCGGGCTTGTTGTAGTAGGGCGACACGAGGAGCACGCAGTCGGCGCCGCGCTCGCGGGCCTGGCGGGCGAGGTACGTCGAGGTCGCGGTGTCGTTGGTGCCGACGCCGGCGACCAGCTTGATGTCCGGACCGACCGCGGCGCGCACCGCGGCGAGGATCTCGCCGTCCTCCTCCTTGGTGGTGGTCGGCGACTCGCCCGTCGTACCGGAGACCACGAGCCCGTCGTGGCCGGTGGCGACCAGGTGTTTGGCCACGCGCTGCACCCCGTCGAGGTCGAGGCTCCCGTCGGCGGCGAAGGGGGTCGCCATGGCGGTCAGCATGCGTCCGAACGGCGCTGCAGGTGCGGCAGAGGTCATGTCCCCCAGGCTATCGCTCCGCCCCGGCCCGACCGGTGTCGGCTCACACGTGCGGCATCACGTCGCGGGCGATCAGCCGGAGGTGGTCGAGGTCGGCGAGGTCGAGCACCTGGAGGTAGACCCGCTCGGCGCCGAGCGCGGCGTACCGGCCGATCTTGTCGACGACCTCCTGCGGCGTGCCGGCGAGGCCGTTCTCGCGCAGCTCGTCCTTGTCCCGCCCGATCGCGGCGGCCCGGCGCTCGACCTCGGCCTCGTCGGCGCCGACACAGACCACGAGCGCGTTGGACCAGCGCATGGTCCGCGGGTCGCGGCCCTGTGCCTCACATGCCTCACGCACGCGGGCGAACTGCTCCTTGGTCGTCGTCTCGTCGACGAACGGCAGGTTGAACTCGTCGGCGTACCGCGCCGCGAGCTGCGGCGTCCGCTTCCTGCCCACGCCGCCGATGAGCACGGGCGGCTTGGGCTGGGTGGGCTTCGGCAGCCCCGGGCTGTCGGTCACCTGGTAGTGCTCGCCATCGAAGCTGAAGCCGCCGTCGGTCGCCCAGAGGCCGGTGACGATCGCCAGCTGCTCCTCGAACCGGTCGAAGCGCTCCTTCGTGCCCGGGAACGGGATGCCGTACTTGGTGTGCTCCGGCTCGAACCAGCCGGCGCCGATGCCCAGCTCGACCCGCCCGCCGCTCATCTGGTCGACGTTCGCCACGCTGATCGCCAGCGGACCCGGCAGCCGGAACGTCGCGCTGGTCATCATCGTGCCGAGCCGGATCGTGCTGGTCTCGCGCGCGATGCCGGCCAGCGTGATCCACGCGTCGCTCGGCCCGGGCAGCCCCTCGGTGCCCATGCCCAGGTAGTGGTCGGACCGGAAGAACGCCCCGAACCCGAGCCTCTCGGCCTCCTGGGCGACGGCCACCAGGTCGTCGTACGTGGCTCCCTGCTGGGGTTCGGTGAAGACGCGCAGCTCCATGCCGTCCAGCCTGTCAGGCCGGCCAAGCGCATGGTCGGCGAGGGTGGCCCGGCTCAGTCGTCGTCGATGCCGACCAGCCACGCCTTGGCCTCGCGGACGTCGTCGTCGTCGAAGACGCGCACCTTGCCGGGCATCATCCAGCCGAACGCCTTGATGGCGTGCTCCAGCCAGTCGGCGTCGGAGACGATCGCCACCCGCTTCCAGCCCTTGAGGTGGCCGGCCCAGAGCTTGGTGTCGGCCCACATCGCGCCGGGCGAGTACTGCACGCCGTCCGGGAGGACGTAGAGCAGCCGCACCTCACCCGCCTCCAGCGCCGCCTGCACCGCCGGCACGAGGACCGTCTCGTAGTCCTCGTCGGTGACCTTGCCGCCGGCCTCGAACCCGATCGTCCCCGGCGGCATGTCCTCGATGACCCTGATCATGCGCCTCACGCTAGTTCCGCGGGGCGGGCGCGGGATCACCCGTTACAGGCGGTCGGCCGCCCGAACCAGGAACACCCGCTCGTATCCGTCGTACGGCTCGCGGGCGCCGCCACCAGGGCGCCTTCGCAGTTCGGGCAGCGTCGGCCCGTGCCGCGCGTTCCCGCCAGCGCCGCCGGACGAAGCGCGGCGACCCCGACCAGCCGAGCACCACGGTGCAGACGACCGGGACGACGACGACCGCCACCGCGAGGGCGGTCCAGGGCTCGGTGTGCTCGCCGATGGCGAGCAGGACAACCAGCCAGCTCACCGCGACTAGGTACAGGCGCGCCACGATGGACGCTCGCAGCGCGTCGAGCACGTACGCGTGGTGCTCGTCACGGGGCGTGAAGCGAAGTCGGAACAGCCAGCGGTCGAGACCGATCATCGCGACCGCGCCCAGGAGGCCGGCGCCGGCGACCGCCAACCCGACAACGGCATGGTCGGCCACAACCGCGAGGACGGACGCCACCACCAGGGCGTACGGCGTGGCTCGCTCCGCAGGGTCTTGGAAGTCCGTGGACGACACCAGTTCGCCGTCAGGTGAGCGATCCTCCAGCCGCGAGAACGCCCGCACCGTTGCTCCGAGCGCGAGCACCGCACCGAGGAGCACCGTGGCGCCGATCATGCCGACCGTGGTCGCCGGCTCCGGGCCCCACGCCAGCGCGATCACGGCCAGCCCGGCATAGGCGAGACTCAGGAAGTGGTCGCCCCCGCGAATCACGCCGTCGACGCCCGACGCCTCCTCGATCCGGACCGGCGACTCGAATCGCTCCGCGAACTGCTCGAGACGCAGCTCGACCGCCTCGGGCGACCTCTTCGGCCAGTGGCGCACCGTGCCGTACACGAAGAAGGCCGCGATGCCGAAGCGCGCCCAGAGGTCGACCACAGGCGCACCGTAGCCGCGTTACAGCCGCTCCGAGGCCCGAACCAGGAACACCCGCTCGTATCCGTCGTACGGCTCGCGAGCGGTCTCGATCCACTCGGCGGGGTCGTACGCCGGGTAGAACGCGTCGCCGTCGGGAGTCAGGTCCACCAGCGACAGCACCTGCTCGTCGGCGTGCGGGAGGGCGGCGGCGTAGACCTCTCCCCCGCCGGCGACCATCACCTGGGCGGCGGGGTCGAGGGTGTCGGCCAGGTCGAGGGCGGACTCGACGGAGTGCGCGACCAGCACCCCGTCGGCCGACCAGGTCGTCGACCGGGTCAGCACGATCGTGGTGCGGCCCGGGAGCGGCCGGCCGATCGACGCGTACGTCGTGCGGCCCATCACCAGCGTGTGGCCGAGCGTGAGCGACTTGAACAGCGCCTGCTCGCCGGGCAGCCGCCACGGGATGTCCGGGCCGTTGCCGATCACGCCGTTGCGGGCGACGGCGGCGACCAGGACGACCCGACGTCCGCCCCTAGACGGCAATGGGAGCCTTGATGCCGGGGTGCGGGTCGTAGCCCTCGACGGCGATGTGCTCGAGGTCGAACGCGTCGAGCTCGGTCACCGACGGGTCGAGGACCAGCCGCGGGAGGTCCCTCGGCGAGCGCGTGAGCTGCAGCCGCGCCTGGTCGAGGTGGTTGAGGTAGAGGTGCGCGTCGCCGAGCGTGTGCACGAAGTCGCCGACCTCGAGACCGGTCACCTGGGCGACCATGTGGGTGAGCAGGGCGTACGACGCGATGTTGAACGGCACGCCGAGGAAGACGTCGGCCGAGCGCTGGTAGAGCTGGCACGAAAGCCGGCCGTCCGCCACGTAGAACTGGAACATCGTGTGGCACGGCGCGAGCGCCATGTCGGGAATGTCGGCGACGTTCCAGGCCGACACGATGTGCCGCCGCGAGTCGGGATCGTCGCGGAGCTGCGAGACCACCTGCGCGATCTGGTCGACATGCCGGCCGTCGGGCGTCGGCCAGGAGCGCCACTGGTAGCCGTAGACCGGGCCGAGGTCGCCGTTGGCATCGGCCCACTCGTCCCAGATGCTGATGCCGCGGTCCTGCAGCCACTTCACGTTGGTGTCGCCGCGCAGGAACCACAGCAGCTCGCCGAAGACCGAGCGCGTGTGCACCTTCTTCGTGGTGACCAGCGGAAAGCCCGCAGTCAGGTCGAAGCGCATCTGGTGGCCGAAGACCGAGCGGGTGCCGGTGCCGGTGCGGTCGCCCTTCTCGACGCCCTCGTCGAGGATCCGCTGGAGGAGGTCGAGGTACTGCTGCACGGCCCGAGCCTAGTCCTCAGAGATCGACGGACCCGGCAACCGTGGTGCGCGTCGCCCCGCCGACCCAGACCGCGCCGCCGACCAGCGACACCTGCACCCGGCCGGCCCGCTGCAGCGCCGTGCCCTGCGACGCGACGTACGCCGCGGGCAGGGTGCTGCCCGCGAGCCACTGGCCGAGGCCGGCGTTGAGCGAGCCGGTCACCGGGTCCTCCGGCACGCCGTACTGCGGGCAGAACGCCCGGACCTCCACGTCGGCCGGGCCGCCGGCGGCGTACCGACCGACGACGCCGATCTTGAGGTCGCCGAACGCCGCCCAGTCGGGGCGCAGCCCCAGCACCGTGTCGGCGTCGCGCAGCAGCACACCGACCCAGCCCGGCCCGTTGTCGATCCATGCCGTGTCGACGAGGTCGGCGCGGTCGAGCCGCAGGGCGACCGCGATCGCGTCGAGATCCTCGTCGGAGACGGCGCCCGAGCGCATCAGCGGCGGCGCCTGGAAGGCGAGCCCGTCCTCGCGCCGGATCGTCACGAGCCCCGCGCCGCACTCCTGCACCACGCGGTCGCGGGCCGCCGGCGCTCCCCCGGCCTCGAGCCACGCGTGGGCGCTGCCGAGCGTGGGGTGCCCGGCGAACGGCAGCTCGTCGCCGGGGGTGAAGATCCGCAGCCGGTAGTCGGCGGCCGGGTCGGTCGGCGTGAGCAGGAACGTCGTCTCCGACAGGTTCGTCCAGCGCGCGAACGCCGCCATCTGCTCGTCGGTCACGCCGTCGGCATCGTGCACGACCGCGACCGGGTTGCCGCGCAGCGGCTCGCTCGAGAACACGTCGACCTGGCTGAAGCGCATGAGCCGACGGTAGGGCCAGGCCGGTCAGTGCGCGAGCAGCGGCCGGTCCGTGCCGGTCTGCACGGGGGCGACGTCGTGGCACTGGCCGCCGATCGAGCAGGAGCGCAGCACCAGCAGCGGGTCGATGTTGCCGTCGAGGTCGGACCCGCCCGCCAGGTCGGCCACCTGGGCGACCAGGTAGACCGTCTCGAGGTTGTCCCCGAACGTCGCGTCGACCGCCCGCTCGCCGCGCCCGACGCCGGTGTCGAGCGCATCCCCGGAGCGCGCGTCGTACAGCAGCGGCCGGTACGGCGCGTCGACCCGCGTCGCTGCGCCGTCCGGCCGCCGGGTCAGCACGTGGGTGCCGCCCGGCGAGAGCAGCGCGCCGATCCCGGGGCGCTCGAAGTCGACACTGAAGAACGCCTGGACCATGTCGATCCGCCGACCCTCCTGGTAGACGCGCGTGGCGGACTCGACGTCGACGAGTCCGCCGCGCACCAGGCGCTCCGCGCTGTCGACGCCGGGCGTCCAGGCGTAGGCGCCCGCCGAGTCGCGGTAGAAGATCCGGTGCTGGTCGAGCGCGATCAGCTGGGCGTCGCCGGCGGGCAGGTCGCGGGTGTCGACCACCTCGCCGGTGCTGACGTCGTACGCGACGAGTCGCCGGTCCTCGCCCGGCTCGATCCAGGCGACCCAGGCCTGCGCGGTGGAGCCGACCAGCAGCGTGTCGGGGTCCTTGTGGCCCAGCAGCCGCCGCTCGCCGTCGGCCGCGACGAAGGCGACGGTGCCCTCGTGGTCGCCGTACACCGCCCCGCCGTTGAGCTCCACGAGATCGGTGAGGGCCGGCAGCGCGACGGTGACGTCATCGAGGTGCAGGCGCCCGCCGGCGTACCAGGCGACGTCCACCGGGTTCGGCGCCCGCCTGACCTCCAGCGGGCCGAGGCTGTCGGGCTCCGAGGACGAGCGGGTCGACAGCCAGGTCGCGACGCCGACGACCAGCGCCGCCACGGCCACGCCGACGAGCGCGCGCCGGCGGCGCCGGACGCGCTCGGCCCGGGCCGCGCCGACGATCTCCTCCAGCGGCACCGACGAGACCTCGATCGACTCGGACGCGCGACGGAAGAGGTCCGCCGCCAGCACCTCGCGCGGCCTCACGGGTCCAGCTCCCGCAGCGCGTCGAGGTCGACCTCGGCGAGGGCCTGGGTGAGCCGCTGCCGCGCCGCGTCCAGCGGCACGTCGAGCGCACCGGCCACCTGAACGTCGTCGAGCCCGGCGACGAACCGCAGCACCACCGCCTCGCGTGGCTCCTCGGCCAGCCGGTCGAGCTCGGCCTCCAGCGCCCGGCGCAGCCGCACCGGACCGGTTTCCTCGCCCTCCGCCTCCGTCGCCGGCACTGTCGCCGCCTCCGTCGTTGGCACCGTCGGCGGCACCAACGCCCGGTGCCGCCGGCCGTGCCGCCAGCGCTCCAGGACCGTGCGGTAGACGTAGGCGTCGACGTCGTCCTCGCGGCGGACGTGCTCCCACGAGCCGTAGCAGCGGGCGAGCGCGTCGCGGGCGACGTCCTCGGCCTGCGCCGGCGGGCCGCCGAGCAGGATCAGAGTGCGGACGACCGACGGCCACCGGGCCGCCAGGTAGGCGGCGAAGTCGGCGTCGTCCCCGGCCATGCCGCCATCATGACCCCAACGCGACGGGCCGCGTCAGGCCCGCAGCGACATCGGTCCGTAGACCTGCCGGTCGTGCTCGAAGAGCGTGACGGCGTCGACGCCCTGGTCGGCGAGCTCCGACCAGATCTCGCCCACCCAGGACTCGGCGTCGGCCTGGCTGGCGAAGCGCTGGCCGGCGAGGTCTCCCGCGACGGCGACCTCGGCTCCGGCGGCGTTCTCGAGGCGCCACCACCACGGACGCTCGGCCGGGCTCGGGGGCCGGAAGGTGGGCGGCTGGTCGGGCAGGTTCACGGATCAGTCCTCCCGCACGGACGGGTCGAGGAACGGCGGCTTCACCAGCTGGAACACCTCGCGCCGACCGCGGATGTCGACGCCGACCTCGGCGTCGGGGGCCACGGCGGACGAGACGAGCGCGAGCCCGATGCCCTTGCGCAGCGTCGGCGAGAACGTGCCGGAGGTGACCTCGCCGACAGGGACGTCGGCGGTCAGGCTGACCGACATGTGCGGGCGCGGGATGCCGCGGCCGGTGGCGACGATGCCGCGCAGCACCCGCGCCGGACCGGCCTCGCGCTCGGCGGTCAGCACGTCGCGGCCCCAGAAGGCGTCCTTCTTCCAGCCGACCGCCCAGCCGATGCGGGCCTGGTTGGGCGTGACGTCGAGGGAGATGTCCTGGCCGTGCAGCGGGTAGCCCATCTCGGTGCGCAGGGTGTCGCGGGCGCCCAGGCCGCACGGCGTGATGCCGTGCTCCGCGCCCGCGGCGAGGATGGCGTCCCAGAGCGCGCCGGCGACGGCGTTCGGCGCGATCAGCTCGTAGCCGCGCTCGCCGGTGTAGCCGGTGCGGCACACCACGACGTCCGCGCCCTCGAAGGGAGCGACCCCGAAGGACATGTAGTCGTGCCCGACCGGCAGCCCGAGCGCGCCGAGCACCTCGTCGGACCGCGGGCCCTGCACGGCGAGCACCACGTGGTCGCGGTGCTCGTCGGTGACGGTCACGCCCTCCGGCGCTGCCGCGGTGAGCCGGCGCACGACCTCGGCGGTGTTCGCGGCGTTCGGCACCAGCAGCACCCGCTCGTCGTCGTACAGGTAAGCGATCAGGTCGTCGACCACGCCGCCGGTCTCGTCGTCGCAGCACAGCGTGTACTGCGCCTGGCCGGGGGCGATGCGCCCGAGGTCGTTGGTGAGCGTGCTGTTCACGAAGGCGGCCGCACCCGGGCCGGCCACCACGGCCTTGCCCAGGTGGCTGACGTCGAAGACGCCGACGCCCTCGCGGACCGCGGTGTGCTCCTTGACCACGCCGGTGGGGTACTCCAGCGGCATCGACCAGCCACCGAACTCCCCGAACTTGGCACCCGACGCCTCGTGCCGGTCGTGGAGTGGCGAGTGGAGGAGGTCGGCCATGTGGCGACCCTAGCCGAGCGCCCGGGAGGAGCGCGCACCTCGGCAGGTCCGCACTATCCTGCCCCGGTGACGACGTACACCCTGCGCAGCGCCAGCCCCGCGAAGACCAAGTGCGATGCGGTGGTGATCGGCGTCGTGCAAGGCGCCAAGGGCCCCGAGCTGGCCGACGGCGGCGCCGACGTCGCGAAGGCCTACGGACGCAAGCTGCGGCCGCTGCTCGCGACGCTCGGCGTGACCGGCAAGGCCGGCGAGGCGGTCAAGGTGCCGACCGCCGGCGCCCTCGGCTCGCCGCTGCTGGTGCTGGTCGGCCTGGGCAAGAAGGTCGACCCCACGACCGTACGCCGGGCCGCCGGCGTGGCCGGCCGCTCGGTCGGCAACGCGGCGTCGGTCGCCCTCGCGCTGCCCGCGGGCTCCCCGGAGCTGGTCCGCGCGGTGACCGAGGGGCACCTCCTGGGTGGCTACACCTTCACCGCCTACAAGTCCGGCCCGGCGAAGAAGGACGGAAAGGACTCGGCCCCCGGCGAGGTGGTCGTGCTCAGCGAGGTCGCCCGCCGCAAGGAGGCGGTCGCGGCGTTCGAGGAGGCGCAGGTCGTCGCCCGCGCCGTCGCCGTCACCCGCGACTGGGTGAACACCCCTCCGGGCGACCTGACGCCGCCGGCGTTCGCCGACACCGTCGCCGCCGCGACCAAGGAGCTGACGCGCGGTCGCGGCGCCCCGAAGATCGCGATCAAGGTGTACGACGAGCAGACGCTCGCCGAGCTGGGCTGCGGGGGCATCCTCGGCGTCGGTGCCGGCTCCTCCGCGGCGCCGCGACTGGTCGAGCTCAGCTACTCCCCCCGCGGCGCCAAGCACCACCTGGCGCTGGTGGGCAAGGGCATCACCTTCGACTCCGGCGGCCTGACGATCAAACCCGCGCAGAGCATGGGCGAGATGAAGTCCGACATGGCGGGGGCGGCCGCCGTCGTGCAGGCGACGTACGCGATCGCGACGCTCGGCCTGCCGCTCAAGGTCAGCACGTTCGTACCGATGGCCGAGAACATGCTCTCCGGCAGCGCGATCCGGCCCGGCGACGTGCTCACGCAGTACGGCGGCACCACCGTGGAGATCCAGAACACCGACGCCGAGGGCCGACTGATCCTCGCCGACGCGCTGGTGCGCGCGACCGAGCAGCGGCCCGACGTGCTGGTCGACGTCGCCACCCTGACCGGGCACATGGTCGTCGCGCTCGGCGACCGGGTCGCCGGGGTGATGGGCTCCCCCGACGTCGTCGACGACGTGCTCGCGGCCGCGGCGACCGCCGGCGAGGAGATGTGGCCGATGCCGATCCCCGAGGCGATGAACGAGCGGATCCGCAGCAGCAAGGTCGCCGACCTCTCCCAGCACGACTGGATCCGGTGGGGCGGCGGGCTGTACGCCGCGGCGTTCCTGCGCGAGTTCACCGGCGGGCTGCCGTGGGCGCACCTCGACATCGCCGGCCCGTCGTTCAACTCCGGCGGCCCCTGGGGTCACGTGACCAGCGGCGGCACCGGCGTCGCCGTCGGCACGCTGGTCGACTACGCGCGGGCGTTGGTAGCGGCGCGGTAGTCGGTCGGCCGGGTAGTCAGTCGGAGGGAGCAGCTACGCCCCGCCCTGCAGCTTCTTGCGCCGGTTGTAGTCGCGCATCCGCTGCGGGATCCCGACCACGGCGGCGTCGTACGACGGGATCTGCTGCTTGTTGCAGAACTCGTGGGCCCACTTCGCCGACGGCACCCGGCGCCGGGTCCACTCGCCGTCATGGGCGACGAGGAGCAGGGTCACGTCGCTGACCGCCGTCCGCGGCTCGACGAAGCCCTCGACCCCGCGGCGCTCGGCGACCCAGGTGTAGAGGTGCCCGACGTCCATCGAGTCCGAGGCGCGCACCCGGGTCGAGCCGGTGCGGGCGGCGTCCTGCGCCGGGGCGCTCATCCGCACCTTCGACCCACGGCGAAAGCGGTCCATCCATGACATGTGGTCAAGTGTGCCAACACCCGCCACGCAGCGTCGCGGTTCCACGCCGGTGGTGACCGCTCGGTAGTCGGGAGGCCGGTGTGGACTGGCGGGTCAGAAGTGCAAAGATGGGCCCGTGGCCGATCCCGACTTCGACGTACTCATCCTCGGTGCCGGTTCGGGCGGCTATGCCTGTGCTCTCCGGGCGGCCCAGCTGGGTCTGAAGGTCGGACTCGTCGAGAAGGGCAACCTCGGCGGCACCTGCCTGCACGTGGGCTGCATCCCGACCAAGGCGCTGCTGCACGCAGCCGAGGTGGCCGACCAGACGCGCGAGTCGGGGCAGTTCGGCGTGCGGGCCACGCTGGAGGGCGTCGACATGGCTGGCGTCAACGCCTACAAGGACGGGGTCGTCTCGCGGCTCTTCAAGGGCCTGACGGGCCTGATCAAGGGCCGCGGCATCACCGTGATCGAGGGCGCCGGCCGACTCACCGGCCCGCGTGAGGTGACCGTCGACGGCACGGCGTACACCGGCACGCACGTGGTGCTCGCCTCCGGCTCCTACTCCAAGAGCCTCCCCGACCTCGAGATCGACGGCGAGCGCGTGATCACCTCCGAGCAGGCGCTCCGGCTCGACCGGGTGCCGGCCTCGGTGGTCGTGCTCGGCGGCGGCGTGATCGGCTGCGAGTTCGCGAGCGTCTGGCGCAGCTTCGGGGCCGAGGTCACCATCGTCGAGGCCCTGCCCCGGCTGCTCGCGGCCGAGGACGAGGCGTCGTCGAAGGCGCTCGAGCGGGCGTTCCGCAAGCGCAAGATCGCGTTCCGCACGGGCACCTCCTTCCGGAGCGTGAAGACCACCGACGCCAGCGTCGCCGTGACCGTCGAGGGAGCCGACGGTGAGCAGAGCGTGATCGAGGCCGAGCTGCTGCTCGTCGCCGTCGGTCGCGGACCGGTCACCGAGGGGCTCGGGTACGACGAGCAGGGCGTCGCGATGGACCGCGGCTTCGTGCTCGCCGACGAGCGCTGCCGCACCAACCTCGACGGCGTGTACGCCGTCGGCGACATCGTGCCCGGCCTCCAGCTCGCGCACCGCGGCTTCCAGCAAGGCATCCTCGTGGCCGAGGACATCGCCGGGCTCGACCCGACTCCGATCGACGAGGCCGGCATCCCGCGGGTCACCTACTCCCACCCCGAGGTCGCCTCCGTCGGCCTCGACGAGGCGCAGGCGCGCACGACGTACGGTGACGACGGCGTCGAGACCGTGACCTACGACCTCGGCGGCAACGGCAAGAGCCAGATCCTCAAGACGCAGGGCTTCGTCAAGCTGGTCCGCCGCAAGGACGGGCCGGTGGTCGGCGTGCACCTGGTCGGCGACCGGGTCGGCGAGCTGATCGGCGAGGCCCAGCTGATCTACAACTGGGAGGCGTACGCCGACGACGTGGCGCCGCTCGTGCACGCCCACCCCACGCAGAACGAAGCCCTGGGCGAGGCGCACCTCGCGCTCGCGGGCAAGCCCCTGCACGCACATTCCTGACCGTCCAGAACCAGACGTCCAGAACAAGACTCAGCACTCGAAGCGAAGGAACTCCATGGCCACCGAAGTCAACCTCCCGGCACTCGGCGAGTCAGTCACCGAAGGCACCGTCACCCGCTGGCTCAAGCAGGTCGGCGACACGGTCGCGGTCGACGAGCCGCTGCTGGAGGTCTCCACCGACAAGGTCGACACCGAGATCCCCTCCCCCGTGGCCGGCACCCTGCTCGAGATCAAGGCCAACGAGGACGACACCGTCGAGGTCGGCGCCGTGCTGGCGGTCATCGGCGACGCGGGCGAGTCCTCGGGCTCGCAGGAGCAGGCCGCCGAGCCGCAGCAGGAGCAGCAGCAGGAATCCCAGCCCGAGCCCGAGCCGGCACCGGAGCCCGCGCCGGCCGAGCAGCCCGCAGCGACCACGCCGGCCCCCGAGCAGCCCGCGGCCGAGGCCGAGCCGACCGGCGGTTCCGGCGGCGGCACGTCGGTCACTCTGCCCGCCCTCGGCGAGTCGGTGACCGAGGGCACCGTCACCCGCTGGCTGAAGTCGGTCGGCGACGACGTCGCCGTCGACGAGCCGCTGCTCGAGGTCTCCACCGACAAGGTCGACACCGAGATCCCCTCCCCGGTCGCCGGCACCCTGCTCGAGGTCAAGGTGCAGGAGGACGAGACTGTCGAGGTCGGCGCCGAGCTGGCCGTGATCGGGGACGCCTCCGCCGCGCCCGCCCAGCAGGCCCCGCAGCAGACCCAGCAGCAGGCCCAGCCCGAGCCCGAGAAGGCACCGGAGCCCGAGCCGCAGCAGGCGCCCGAGCCCGAGCCCGAGCCGGCGCCCGCGCCGGCCGCCCCCGCCGCTCCGGCCCCGGCCGCGGCGACCCCCGCCCCGGCTCCCGCCGCGCCCGCGGCGGCCGACTCCGACGGCCCCGGCTACGTGACCCCGCTGGTCCGCAAGCTCGCGGCACAGCACGGCGTCGACCTGGCGACGGTGCGCGGCACCGGCGTCGGCGGTCGGATCCGCAAGCAGGACGTGCTCGACGCCCGCCAGCCGGCGGCCCCCGCGGCGCCGGCGGCCCCTGCCGCGGCGGCTCCCGCCGCTCCGGCGGCCGCCCCGGCCGCGGCCCCGGTGCCCGTGCAGCCGTCGCCGCTACGCGGCAAGACCGAGAAGATCTCGCGGCTGCGCAAGATCATCGCGGAGCGGATGCGCGACTCGCTGCAGTCCTCGGCCCAGCTGACCCAGGTCGTCGAGGTCGACGTCACCAACATCGCCCGCCTGCGCGAGGCGGTGAAGGACGACTTCCTGGCGCGGGAGGGCGCGAAGCTGACGTACCTGCCGTTCTTCGCCAAGGCGGCGATCGACTCGCTCAAGCAGCACCCGGCGCTGAACGCCACCCTCGACACCGAGGCCGGTGAGGTCACCTACTTCGACCGCGAGCACGTCGCGTTCGCGGTCGACACCGAGAAGGGCCTGCTCACCCCGGTGATCAAGGACGCCGGCGACCTGTCGGTGGCCGGCCTGGCGAAGAAGATCGCCGACGTCGCCGAGCGGACCCGCACCAACAAGATCGGGCCCGACGAGCTCTCCGGCGGCACCTTCACGATCACCAACCTGGGCAGCTTCGGGGCGCTCTTCGACACCCCGATCATCAACAAGCCGCAGGTCGCGATCCTCGGCCCCGGCGCGGTCGTCAAGCGCCCGGTGGTCATCGACGACCCGAACCTCGGCGAGACGATCGCCGTGCGCTACATGGTCTACCTGTCCCTGACCTACGACCACCAGCTGGTCGACGGCGCCGACGCCGGCCGCTTCCTCCGCGAGGTCAAGCAGCGCCTGGAGGCCGGTCACTTCGAGGTCTGACCGCCGACCCGGCGCCAGATTTCACCCGAGTAGGCGCCAGATTTCAGCCCCAGCTGAAATCTGGTGCCTACTCGGCATTTCGGGGCATGGCAGGGTGGGGGCGTGGACACCAGGACCGTCGTGATCGCGGGCGCCTCGGGCTTCCTCGGGCGCCATCTCTCCGAGGAGCTGGTCGGGCGCGGGCACGCGGTGGTGGCGCTCACCCGGCGTCCGACGTCGGCGCCGGACGAGTCGAGCTGGGACCCGTACGCCGGGGTCTACGACCGCGCCGTGATCGAGTCCGCCGACGTCGTCGTCAACCTCGCCGGCACGCCCACGATCGGCAACCCCCACTCGCGCCGCTGGGCGCGGGAGCTTCGGGCCAGCCGGGTGACCACCACCCGGGTGCTGGCCGAGGCGGTCGCGACCAGCGAGCGGCGTCCCGCGTACCTCGCCGGCAACGCGATCGCGTGGTACGGCGACCACGGGCAGGATGTCGTGACCGAGGAGTCCGACAGCCGCGGCGAGAGCCTGATGACCGGCGTGACCCGGGAGTGGCAGGACGCCACGGCCCCGGCCGTCGCCGCGGGTGCCCGCGTCTGCGTGCTGCGCACCTCGCCGGTCATGGACCGCCGCGCGGCGCCGCTCAAGCAGCTGCGACTGCTCTTCCGAGCCGGCCTGGGTGGCCGGCTGGGCAGCGGCCGGCAGCGGATGGCGATGATCTCGCTGCGCGACTGGGTGGGCGCAGCGGCACACCTGGCCGAGCTCGACGACGTCTCCGGGCCGGTGAACCTGTGCTGCCCGCAGACCCCGACGAACGCCGAGTTCACCGAGGCCCTCGCCCGGGCGCTCGGCCGCCGCGCGCTGCTGCCCGCGCCGGCGTTCGCGATCAGGGTCGGCGCCGGCCCGGTGTCCGGCGAGGTGCTCGGCTCGATCAACCTGCGGCCGACGGTCCTCGAGGCGACGGGCTACTCCTTCCGCGACCGCACCGTCCACGAGGTGGTCCGCACCGGGCTCGCCTGAACCACGCGCCACTCCCCCGCTCGGCGCACCAGCACGATCCGCCGGGTCGAGGCCCGGTCCCGCGGCAGCGGGCGGCGTACGCCGGGGCCGACGGCGACCGCCCCGACGAGCCGGTCGGTGACGACCAGCGTCAGGCGCGACCCGTCCGCCCGACGTACCTCGACGCGCAGCAGCTGCATCGACGACCCCTCGACCCGCAGGCCGCGGGCCACCCACGCGCGCAGCATCGCGACGTCGGCCCGGCCGGTCGCCGACCCCGGCACGTAGAGGGACCGCAGCGCGGTCACGTCGCCGTCGGCCCACGCCGTCGCGCGTCGCGCGTCCCAGGCATGCAGCACGGCGGCGGCCTCGATCGCAGGTGGTGCGGCCGGGGCGGCCACGAGCACCGGCAGCACCAGGGACAGCAGCAACGTCATGCCCCTCTCCTACCCAGCAGCGAGACCGTCCCGTCGGCCGTCCACAGGCGCCGCAGTACGCTCGACGCGTGACTGACCGGCTGAAGTTCGAGGACGTCGGGCTCGTCGACTACCTGGCCGCGTGGGATCTCCAGCGCGACCTGCACGAGCGGGTCGCGGACGGCGACCGGCCCGACACCGTGCTGCTCCTGGAGCATCCGGCGGTGTTCACGGCCGGCAAGCGCACCGAGCCGCACGAGCGCCCGCTCGACCCCGGCGGTGCGCCGGTCGTCGACGTCGACCGCGGCGGCAAGATCACCTTCCACGGACCCGGTCAGCTGGTGGGCTACCCGATCGTCACGCTGCCCGACCACGTCAAGGTCGTCGACTACGTGCGCCGGGTCGAGGAGGCGCTGATCCGGGCGTGCGCGGACCTCGGCGTCACCACGGCGCGGGTGCCGGGGCGCAGCGGCGTCTGGCTGCGGGCCGACGACCGGGGGCCGGAGCGCAAGATCGCCGCGTTGGGCATCCGCGTGAGTCGCGGGGTGACCATGCACGGCTTCGCGATCAACTGCGACGTCGACCTCGGCTGGTACGACCGGTTCGTCCCCTGCGGCATCTCCGACGCGGGCGTCACCTCGCTGAGCCTCGAGCTCGGGCGCGACGTCACGGTCGCGGAGGTCACGCCGTACGTCGAGCGCCACCTGCGCACCTACCTGGCCTGGGAGCCGTACGACGCGACACCCGACTACGACCCGCGCCCGGACCCGGCGAAGGGCCCCCGGATCGAGCTGCTCACCCCCTGAGTCCCGGCCCACACCGGGCCCGTCCGGATTCGGCCACGCGTGCCGCGTCCGCCGACTACGGTGGGCGGCGACGAGAGGGGACAGGGTGCCGGAGCCGATCCAGGTGGCGATCGTCGACGATCACGAGCTGGTTTCGCTGGCCGTCGGTGGCCTCATCCACGACCACGAGGCGCTCGAGTTCGCCGGCCACGCGGCGTCCGTGCCGCAGTTCATCGCCGCCGGGATCCGCGCCCGCCTGGTGGTCCTCGACCTGAACCTGCGGGACGGCTCCCAGCCCTCGGAGAACGTCGAGCGACTTCGTGACCGCGGCACCGACGTGCTGGTGCTGACCTCGGGCGAGAACCCGTTCCTGATCCGGGAGGTGTCCCGCTCGGGGGTGCTGGGGATCGTACGGAAGTCGGCCGCACCGGAGGACATCATCGGGGCGATCGCCGCGGCCGCGGCCGGACAGCCGATCGTGACCACGGAGTGGGCCGCCGCCCTGGACTCCGATCCCGAGCTCGGCTCGGCGCCGCTGACCGACCGGGAGCGCGAGGTGCTTGCGCTCTACGCCTCCGGGCTCCCCGCGAAGAGCGTCGCGCGCCGCCTGAGCGTCACGGAGAACACCATCGACGACCACATCCGCAGGATCCGCACCGTCTACGCCCAGCTGAGCCGTCCCGCGAACACCAAGGTGGACCTGTACCGGCGCGGGATGGAGGACGGCATCCTGCCGTACCCCACCCTGTCGTGACCGCGACGGCGGCGCGCGAGCCGCGCGCGGAACTGCGCACCCTGCGCCTGTGCACCGGGGTCGTCGGCGCGAGCACGCTGGCGGCCACGGTCGCGACCTCCTTCGTCGTCACCCAGCCCGACCGGCTCGGCACTCCGACGTCCCCGTGGGTGCTCACGGCGATCGCGATCCTGCTGCCGCTGCTGGCCGCGGGCAGCGCGCCCTGGTCGGACCTGCCCACCTTGCGCTGGCTGAACGCGCTGGTCGTCGTCGAGTACGGCGTGCTGCTGCTGGTCCTGGCCCTGGCTGCCGCGTCCGGGCGGGTGAGCGACGGCGAGGTGCCGTGGGTGCTCACGTTCACCGCGGCGCCGGTCGCGGCGGCGCTGGTCGCCTGGGGACGGCGTGCGGCGTGGTTGGTGCTGCTCGCGGCCACCGCGGCGATCCAGCTGCTCCGCGTCCTGGTCGGGCACGACACCCTGAGCGCGCTGGCGAGCGACGTGCAGGCCTTCTTCGCCTCGTTGGCGCTCGTGCTGCTGTTCGGGACCCTGGTCGCGGCGAGCCGCGACTTCGACCGCTCCACCAGGGTCGCCTACGCCCGGGCGTCCCACCGGTCGGCCGAGGACGCCCGCGCCGGCGTACGACGCCGCCTCCAGGCGCTCGTGCACGACGAGCTGCTGGCAACGCTGGTGCTCGCCGCACGAGACGCCCCGGCCCTGCGCACCGCGGTCGCCGCCCAGGCCGCCCGCACCCGTCGGCTGCTTCGCGACCTGCACGAGCCGGAGGCCGCCGCGCGCGTGCCCGTCGACGACCTGGTGCGCCAGGTGCGTGACACCGCCGCCCAGGAGTGCCCCGCGGCCCGGGTCGGTCTCATCGACAGCCGGCGGACGGGCAGCGCCGCGGCCTCCGTCGGCCTCGACGTCGCCGAGGCGCTCACGGGCGCTCTGCGCCAGGCACTCGTGAACAGCCGCACCCATGCCGGGCCGCAGGCGACGATCTCGGTGGAGATGGCGATCTCGGACGACGACGTGCGGATCCGGGTCGCGGACGACGGTGTGGGGTTCGACCCGGCCCGGGTCTCGCCGCGCCGGATGGGGATCTCCACCAGCATCGTCGGGCGGGTGCGGGGCGTGCCCGGAGGCGAGGCCCGGGTCGAGTCGCGACCGGGCTCGGGCACCCGGGTCACCCTCGCCTGGACCCGTGGCCGCCCGGCGGAGGAGCCGGCCGCCCCGGCCGTGGACACGGGCATCCTGCCGGCGGAGGACCGCCGGGTGCGAACGGGGATCCTGGTCACGATCGCGGTCTTCTGGGCCGCCCAGGCGGTTCTCGCCGGCATCGCCGGCGCTGCGGCCGGCGACCCCGCGGTCGCCGGCCTGGCGATCGTCGGCGTCGGTGCGGCCTTCCTCGCCATCGGCTGGCGTTCGCTGGCCCGACCCACTCCCGCACGTGCCTGGGTGGTCGTCGCGATCGTCGTCGCCACCACCGCGCTGAGCCTCGTCCCGATCCCGCGCGACGAGCACCGCTACGGGGACACCTGGTACGTCGCGGCCTGCGGCTTCGTCCTCCTCGCGCTCGCGGTCCGAGGCCGGCCGGGCGTGGCGGTCCTCGGCGGCCTGGTCGCCGTCGTGCTCTCGCTGAGCGGTGCCTACCTCTGGCCGAACGACGTCGCGGACGTGCTCGCCTCGACGACCCGGCACCTGGTGATCCTGGCGATCGGGGTGCTGCTGGTGCTGGGCACCGCCCGCACCCAGGCTCGGACCACGGCGCTGCGGGCCGAGGAGCTGGCGGCGGTGCGTGCCCAGGTGTTCCGCGAGGCGGCGGCTCGCGAGCTGCGGGAGCGGTCCCGGGCCCTGGAGGAGGTCATCGGCCGCATGCTGGAGCGGCTCGAGAGCGGTGCGGAGCTCACCGAGCACGAGCGCCGGGAGTGCGCCGCCCTCGACGGCCGGCTCCGCGACCAGTACCGGGGCGGCCGGATCAGCCGGCCTCCGATGATCGAGGCCGCGATGGCCGCCCGCCGGCGCGGCGTCGACGTCGTGCTGCTCGACGACGCGTCCGACCGGGTGCTGTCCGAGACCGAGCTGGACGCGATCGCGCACTGGCTCGCCAGCCGGCTCGACGCCGTACCGGAGGGGCGGTTCACCGGCCGCATCCTGCCGCACGGCCGGGACGGCCTGGCCAGCGCGGTGACGGGCGACGAGGTCGCCGAGCTGCCGCGGACCCCGTGACCGGGAGTCGGAAGAACCACGGAAAGGGGTGGCTGGAGTCCGCACGGCGGGGGCGTCGTACTCCCTAACGTGACGAGCGTCCTGCCCGTCCGTCCGAGGAGCACCCTTGTCAGTCACCGATCAGCCCGCCCCGCCGGCGCCCGCCGGCGCCCGGCACGCCCACGGACTCACCCGCCGGCGCAAGATCGTGGTGGCAGGTGTCGGGGTCGCCGCGGCCGCGGCGCTCGTCGCCGGCGGCATCGCGGTCACCGGCGCCTACTTCACCTCCCAGGCCACGGTCAGCGGCCAGTCGGTCGGCACGGCCACCGTGGCGATCACCGCCGGCACCGCGACCTCCTCGGCACCCATCAGCGCCGCCAGCCTGCTGCCCGGCGACAGCGAGAGCACGACCATCGACCTCGCCAACACCGGCAGCGAGGACGTCTACTACACGATCCGGCTGCCCAAGACCGCCGGCGGCGACACCGCCCTCGAGTCAGCGATCCAGGTCGAGGTGGCCGTCGGTGCCGCCTCCGAGACCCGCAGCCTCACCGCATGGCAGGCCGGCGCCCTCCAGATCGGCCCCGCACTCGCCGCGGCCGGCGGCCAGACGATGACCGTGACGATCTCACTGCCCACCACGGCCGACAACACCCTCCAGGGCCTCGACGCCGGCTTCACCGCCCAGATCGACGCCATCCAGGCCCGCAACACCACGGCGCCCACCGCCGGCTGGGTCGCGGACTGACCGTGCCCCACATCGGCCTCGGGCTGCTGGGCGTCACCGGCGCGGCCACGCTGCTGCTCGCCCTCTCCGGCGGTCTGCCGACCACCGGCGCCTCCTTCACCGCGCAGGCCGTCGTCGGCGCGGCGCAGGAGGCCCACGCCGCGGAGGTCGGGGCCCTCGGCGACCCCTCCGCGTCCCGGACGGCCGCGGGCGTCGCCACGGTCGGCTGGGACACGCCGACCCAGCGGAACGACGTCGCGCCGGCGTACACGGTGCGCCGCACGGTCGAGGCGGCCACGGCCGAGATCGACCCCACCCTCACCACCTCCGACGGCCGCACCGGCTTCACCGACGACCTCACCCGTGCCGCCGACTTCAGGTACCGGGACGTCACCCGCGTCAGCGCCGGTGCCTTCAACGTCTGCGCGATCGCGGACGGCGCCGCCTACTGCTGGGGCCGGAACGTGTACGGGCAGATCGGCGACGGCACCACCACCAGCCGCAAGGTCCCGACCCCGGTGTCCACCAGCGGCGTCCTCGCCGGCAAGACCGTCACCGACATCAGCGTCGGCCTCGCCCAGACCTGCGCGGTCGCCGACGGACGGGCCTACTGCTGGGGCTGGGGAGGCGGACTCGGCGACGGCGGCACGACCACCAGCTCCGTCCCGGTCGCGGTGAGCACCGACGGGGTCCTGGCGGGCAAGACCGTCACCGACATCAGCACCGGCTACAACTTCACGTGCGCCGTGGCCGACGGGCGGGCCTACTGCTGGGGAGACAACGGCAACGGCAAGCTCGGGAACGGCGGCAGCACCGCCAGCTATGTCCCGGTGGCGGTCAGCACGAGCGGCGCCCTGGCGGGCAAGACCGTTACCGCCGTCGCGGCCGGCGGCGGCATCGCCTGCGCCCTGGCCGCGGGCCGCGCCTACTGCTGGGGCTACGACGGCGACGGTGCCGTCGGCGACGGCGAGGGCGTCAGCACCAGCAGCGTCCCGGTCGCGGTGCGCACCGACGGAGCCCTGGCGGGCACGACCGTCACCCGGGTCACGGCGGGCAACGGCCACGCCTGTGCCGTCGCCTCGGGTCAGGCGTACTGCTGGGGGCGCGGCGCCCGCGGACAGCTCGGCGACGGCACGAGCACCGATCAGTACGTGCCGGTCGCCGTGAGCACCGACGACGCGCTCGCCGGCCGAACCGTCACCGACATCGACGGCGGAGACCTGGGCACCTGCGCGGTCGCCTCCGGTGCGGCGTACTGCTGGGGTTCGGTCGAGCTCAGCGCACGATCCTCCGTGCCCGTGGCCCTGGACACCACCGGCGTCCTTCACGGCACCACGGCCACGGCCATCTCCCTCGGGCCCGGCAGCGGCTGCGTGAGCGCCGGGGTGGTCGCCTGTTGGGGTGACAACGGCGAAGGCCAACTGGGCGACGGCAGCTCGGTCCGCCGCAGCTACGAACCGGTGCTCGCAGGGGACGAGGGGCACGGGCTGACCGAGCCCTTCTGCGAGCCCGACTGGCTGCTCGACGCGACCCGATGTGCCCCCGGACCGGACGTGTCCGTGTCGTATCGGATCGACTACGCCAAGCGCGGCTGGTCGCCTCCGGCCGCGGTCGAGCTGTCGGCGGATTGGAGCGGATCGTGATGACCGGGACGGCACTCGACGAGATCGGGCGGACCTGCACGGCCAGCGTCGGCTCCCTGCCCGAGACCGGCGCGGGAGCGCCGCTGTGGTTGCTCCCCCTCGCGCTCGTGCTCCTCGTCGCCGGCACCGTCCTGCTGCTCCGGGCCCGGCGCGGACGCACCGCCGGGGCGATGCTGGCGGCCGCCGTCGTCGCCGGAGTGCTGCTCTCCCCCGCCGGTGCTCCCCGGGCGCACGCGGACACCGCACAGGTGGACTACGGGGACGGCTGCTCGCTGATCACCATCGACGAGTCGGCGATCACCTGGGCCGCAACCGCCGGCACCGTCGGGCTGCTGCCCGGCGACCGCGTCGCGGTGCTGACCGTGCCGGTCACCAACAGCGACGCCGTGCCGATCCGGCTCTCCGGACGGCTGCGGACCGATGCGTCGGCATCCGGGCTGCACGGACGGGTCCGCTTCGACGACATCGGCGGACCGGTGCTGCTGGCCCCCGGCCAGCGGACCGTCGCGACCCTGGTCGTCGACGTCCTGCCCTCCGCCGGCGACGACCTTCAGGGCACCACCACGCCACTCGAGCTGGTCCTTACCGCGACGGCCCGATGACTCCAGAACCGGAGGAGGTGAACGCGATGCGCACCCACCGTCGATGGCGCAACGGCGCCCTCGCCGGGGCTACCGGACTCGTGCTGGCGCTCGCCCCCGGTACGGCCGCGGCCGTCTTCACCGCGGAGTCCGCCACCACGGCACCGCAGGCGATGGCGACGGCCGTGCTCGCGCCGGTGACCGACGGCGCCGCGGAGTACGCCGCGGGAGGCGCCGCCACGGTGACCTGGTCGGCGCCGACGGTGCGCGCCGACGTGGCGCCGGCGTACTCGGTCGAGCGGACCGTCGGGGCGACCACCACCGCCGTCGACGCCCCGGTCAGCGCGGAGGACGGCAGCGCCTCCCTCACCGACGACCTCACCGTCGAGGCCGACGGGGGCATCGCCGCCGCCACCGCGGTCGCCAGCGGGCGGTTCCACGCCTGTGAACTGGCCGACGGCCGGGCCTACTGCTGGGGCTCGAACAGCGAGGGCACCGTGGGCGACGGCACGAAGACCAACCGGTCGGAGCCGACCGCCGTCAGAGACACCGGTGCGCTGGCCGGAAGGACCGTGACCGCGATCAGCGTCGGCGACTTCTTCTCGTGCGCGATCGCCGACGATGCCGCCTACTGCTGGGGCGGCAACGGCTCCGGCCAGCTCGGCGACGGGGGAAGCGCGAGCAGCACCGTGCCGGTCGCGGTGTCGCTCCCGGGCGGCACGGTCAGCACGATCACCTCCGGCGCCAACCACAACTGCGCACTCGTCGGTGGAGCCGTCTACTGCTGGGGCTCGAACGGCTACGGTCAGCTCAGTGGCACGGATCTCTTCCGCAGGATCCCCGGCCCGGTCAGCAGTCCCGGGGGGCCGTGGACCGCGGTCTCGGCGGGGTCGCGCCACACCTGCGGAATCGCCGGCGGGGTCGCCTACTGCTGGGGGGACAACGGCTCCAAGCAGCTCGGCAACGCGTCGGTCGGGGCCAGCAGCTCGACGCCCGTGCCCGTCAACGCCGGCGGCGTGCTGACCGGCAGGACCGTCACCGCCATCAGTGCCGGTGGCTCGCACACCTGCGCCATCGCCGACGACGCGGCGTACTGCTGGGGGTTCAACACCTACGGGCAGCTCGGCAGCGGCACGGCCGGCGCGGACTCCGCGATTCCGCTCGCCGTCGACGCGTCCGGCGCACTGGCCGGGAAGACCATCACCGAGTTCGCCGCGGGCGTCTCGCACACCTGCGCCATCGCCGACGGCGGGGTGTACTGCTGGGGCGCCCACCACAACGGTCGGCTGGGCAGCGGCGTCACGAGCAACCAGCCGAGACCGGTCGCCGTCGACCCCGGCAGCGCCCTGGCCGGCGTCACCGCCACCTCGGTCGGCAGCGGGTTCGACAGCAGCTGCGCGGTCGGCTCCGGCACGACGTACTGCTGGGGGGCGAACGCCACCAGCCAGCTCGGTGACGGCACCACGAGCGACCGGTCGACGCCCACCCCCACCGGCACCGACGCCTTGTCGACGCTGACCTGTGCGGCCGGCTGGCTCCTCGACTCGGACGCCGCGCGCTGCTCGCCGGGGGCGACCGTGCCGGTCTCCTACCGGGTCGTCTACACCAAGGCCGGCTGGTCGTCGCTCGCGAGCACGATCGCCGCCGACTGGAACAGCCCGTGACGGTCGGCAGGGTGCTGCGCTGGACCGCGGTCGCAGCGATCGGTCTCGCCCTGGTCGCGCCGTTCGCCCTGCCGTTGCTCACCGATCGCCAGCTCACGGTCGTGGACGGCGGATCGATGGAGCCGACCCTGCATCGCGGCGACGTGCTGCTCACCCGGCCGCCGACCGACGACGACCTCCGGGCCGGACGGATCCTCGTCATCGGCACTCCCCCGGACCGCTACACCCACCGCGTGGTCGAGATCGACGCCGACGGCTCGCGACTCCGGCTGCAGGGCGACGCCAACGCCGCCCCCGACCCCACCTGGGTGTCCCGGACCGAGGTCGAGGCGGTGCTCGTCACCGCCATCACCGGACCGGCGGCGACGCTGACCCGCACCGTGACCGGTCCGCCGGGCACGGTGCTGCTCCTCGCCGTGCTCGCCGTCCTCCTCGTGCCACCGCCGCGCACCGCCTTCCGCCGGCGTCCGGCCGATCCCGGGCCGGACTGACGGCGCGTCGGACTGCACTCCCCCGGCCGCCATGCTGGGATCGGGGCCGTGAGCGACCTCGTCATCGAGACCAGCGGGCTGCGCAAGGAGTTCCGCTCCCGGCGCGGCGTCCGGATCGCCGTGCACGACCTCGACCTGGCCGTGCCGGCCGGCGGGGTGCACGGGTTCCTCGGCCCCAACGGCTCGGGCAAGACCACCACGATCCGGATGCTGCTCGGGCTCGCCCACGCGACCGCGGGCACGATGCGGCTCTTCGGCGAGCCCGTGCCCCGGCGGCTCCCGGCCGTCATCGACCGGATCGGCGCGGTTGTGGAGAACCCGAAGTTCGCGCCCCACTTCACCGGCCGCCAGAACCTCACCCTGCTCGCGCGCACCATCGGCGCCTCCGCCGACCGGGTCGAGGAGGCCGTCGCGACGGTGGGCCTCACCGGCCGGGACGGCGACCGCTACAAGTCCTACTCCCTCGGCATGAAGCAGCGGCTCGCGATCGCGGCGACCCTGCTCAAGCGGCCCGCGCTCCTGATCCTCGACGAGCCGACGAACGGGCTCGACCCGGCCGGCATCCGGGAGATCCGCGACACGATCCGACAGCTCGGCGAGTCCGGCGTCACCGTGCTGCTCAGCTCGCACATCCTCGCCGAGGTGCAGCAGGTGTGCACCTCGGCGACGATCATCGGCAACGGCCGGCTGCTGGCCTCCGGGCGGGTCGAGGACCTGTTGGGCACGAGTACGGCCTACCGGGTCGGCGTGCCGGATCCGGCCGCCGCCCGCGCAGTGCTGGACGGCGCCGGCTTCACGCTTCGCGACGGATCCGACCTGCTCGTCGAGACCGACCGCCCGGCGGCCGTCACCGAGGCGCTGGGCAACGCCGGGGTCTGGCTCTGCGAGCTCACCCCGGTGCGGCCCGACCTCGAGACCGTGTTCCTCGAGCTCACCGCCGGCGACCAGCTGGGCGGGGCCGCCTGATGCGGCGGCTGCTGGGCGTCGAGCTCACCCGGTTCCGCTGGCGACGCGCCATCCTGGTGCTGCTCCTGCTCGCGATCGTGGTGCCGGCGGTGATCGCCGCCAGCCGGATCTGGGCCACCCGGCCGGTCTCCCAGGCCGACCTCGACCGCGCGACCGAGATGGCGTCCTCGGAGATCCAGCAGTGCCTCGACCACCCCCGCCGGTACGGCGTACCTCGAGCCGCGGCGCAGACGCAGTGTGAGACCACCATCGTCGGCTGGTACACCGGGCGCGAGCCGCTCAGCATGGCCGGCGAGCGCGGCGGCTCCGGCATCGGCGTCGTCGCGGTGCTCACCACCCTCCTGCTGCTGGCCGGGACGACGTTCGTCGGCCACGACTGGAACAGCGGGTCGATGAGCAACCAGCTGCTCTTCGAGTCGCGCCGCGGCCGGGTCTGGGCGGCCAAGGCGCTCGCGGTCACGCTCGTCTCGCTCGTGCTCGCGGCGCTGGTGAGCGCGGTGTACTGGCTGACGATCTGGGCGGCCATGCAGGTCCGCGACCTGCCGACCCTCGACGGCGCGCTCACCGACTCGATGGCCTACGGGCTCCGCGGTGCGCTCTTCGCGGCCGCGGCGGCGCTGGGCGGCTACGCCCTCACGATGCTGCTCCGCAGCACGGTCGCGACCGTCGGCGTGCTGTTCGGAGTCTCGGTGGCCGGTGGGATCGTCATCGCGGTCGTCGGCCTGAGCGGTCGGTGGCAGCCGGACCTCAACATCGCCGCGATCGTCGACAACGGCACGACGTACTGGGTCGAGGTGCCCGAGTCGTGCTTCATCGGCGACCGGGCGGAGCGGGAGCCCGCGCCCGGCTCGGAGTGCGACCAGCGGCGCGACCTCTCGGCCTGGGAGGGCATCGGCTACTACGGCGTCCCGCTCGTGGCCACGGCGGGTGCGTCGGTGGCGTCCTTCCGGCGCCGCGACGTTCCCTAGGCCTCGGTGCGATAGTGGTCGGCCATCGCCGGGTAGTAGTCCCGGCCGAAGTCGAGGTCCCCGGGGTCGTCGCCGGCCTCGGCCGCGACGAGCCGGTCGAGGTAGTACTCCCAGCCCGGACCCACGCTGTCGACCGACGCCGGGGCGATCCCGGGCTGGGTGAAGGTCAGGACCGTGAGGCCGCCCCGCTCGACGAGGTCGAGCTCGAGGCGCCAGCCCTCGTCGCCCGACCGCGCGGTGACCGCGAGCCGGTGGGGCGGGTCGCACTCGCGGATCTCCATGTCGTCCTCCGGCGCGCCCTCCTCGACCGTCATCCGGAAGCGCACCAGCCCGCTCGCCGGGTCGCCCGTGAACGTCCCGATCCAGCGGGCGAGGCGCTCGGACTCGGTCACCGCCGCCCAGACGTCCTCGATCGGCGCGCGCAGCTCGCGCACGATGACGAGCCGGTGCTCGCCGTCGACGACCTCGATGCGGCCCGTGGGTGTCCTGGTCATGCCGTCTCCTTGGCGTCGGTGGTCGGGGCGATGGCGCCGGTCTCGCGTCGCCGCTCCCGGGAGGTACGCCGTACCTCGGTCTCCAGCGCGTCGAGGGCGTTGTCGGTCAGCGGACCGGTGCGGATCAGGCCCTCGACGTACGTCGTGAGGGGCGCGAGCCCGTCGCGACGCAGCCGGTAGTGCCGCTCGCGTCCGCGCGACTCGACGGAGACCAGGCCCGCCTCCGCGAGCAGCCGCAGGTGCTTGCTCACCGCCGGCCGCGAGATCGACCGCGTCTCCGCGAGGTCGACCACCCGGGCCGGTGCGGCCGCGAGGTCCGCGAGCAGACCGCGACGAACCGGGTCCCCCAACGCGGCGAACGCATCCATGCCAAATAGGTAACCATTTGGTTACTCGTCACGCAAGGGCACCCCACCCGGACCGGCGCCCGGGACGCTGGCCCGCGCGCGTACAGTTGGTCCACGTGACGCAAGCTCCAGCACCAGAGGGACGCAAGCTGCTGCGCCTCGAGGTCCGCAACGCGGAGACCCCGATCGAGCGCAAGCCGGAGTGGATCAAGACCCGGGCGAAGATGGGTCCCGAATACCAGCACCTGCAGAGCCTGGTGAAGTCCGAGGGACTGCACACGGTCTGCCAGGAGGCGGGCTGCCCGAACATCTTCGAGTGCTGGGAAGACCGCGAGGCGACGTTCCTCATCGGCGGCGACCAGTGCACCCGGCGGTGCGACTTCTGCCAGATCGACACCGGCAGGCCGCAGCCGCTGGACCGCGACGAGCCGCGTCGCGTCGCCGAGTCTGTGCAGACCATGGGGCTGCGCTACGCCACGATCACCGGCGTCGCCCGCGACGACCTCCCCGACGGCGGTGCGTGGCTGTACGCCGAGACCGTGCGGGCGATCCACGACCTGAACCCCGACACGGGCGTGGAGAACCTGATCCCCGACTTCAACGGCAAGCCCGACCTGCTGGCCGAGGTGTTCGAGTCGCGGCCCGAGGTGCTGGCCCACAACGTCGAGACCGTGCCGCGGATCTTCAAGCGGATCCGACCCGCGTTCCGCTACGACCGGTCGCTCGACGTCCTGACCCGGGCCCGCGAGTTCGGGCTGGTCACCAAGTCGAACCTGATCCTCGGCATGGGCGAGACCCGCGAGGAGGTCTCCCAGGCGCTGCGCGATCTGCACGACGCCGGCTGCGACCTGGTCACGATCACCCAGTACCTCCGCCCCTCGGTGCGCCACCACCCGGTCGAGCGCTGGGTCCGGCCCGAGGAGTTCGTCGAGCTCCAGGCCGAGGCGATGGAGATCGGCTTCGCCGGCGCCCTCTCCGGACCGCTCGTGCGTTCGTCCTACCGCGCCGGTCGGCTGTACCGTCAGGCGATGGACGCCCGCGCGGGCGCCCCGACCGCCTGATCCACATCCCAAGAGCGAGGCACCGCAGAAGATGGCGAAGGAACCGAAGCCCGTCGACCCGGACAAGATGAGCCGGCGCGCCCAGTTCGTCGAGACCTACCGGATGGCCAAGAAGTCCGACCCGCGTCTCGGGCTGTGGGTCCTCGGCTCGTTCCTGCTCGGCGCCGCCGTCGGCTTCACCGTGTTCTGGCTGCTGCTGCCGACCGACGGCGTCCTCGGCATCATCATCACGGCCGTCGGGGCGGTGCTGCTCGGCACCCTGCTCGCGATGATCGTCTTCGGCCGCCGCGCCCAGCGGGCGGCGTACGCCCAGATGGAGGGCCAGCCCGGAGCGGCCGCGGCCGCGCTGCGGATGCTGCGCGGGCGCAGCTGGAAGACCGACCCGGTGATCGGCTTCACCAAGCAGCAGGACGTCGTGCACCGGGTGGTCGGCCCTCCGGGCATCGTGCTCGTCGGCGAGGGCAACCCCAACCGGCTGCGCCAGCTGATGCTCAGCGAGCGCCGCAAGCACGAGCGCGTCGCCGCCGACGTGCCGATCCACGAGGTCATCTGCGGCAACGGCGAGGGCGAGGTGCCGCTGCCGAAGCTCGCGCGGCACGTGCAGAAGCTCGGCCGCAAGGTGAAGCCCGCCGAGATGACCGACGTGCTCTACCGGATCCGGGCCCTCGACGCCAACCGGTCGAACATCCCGCTGCCCAAGGGGCCGGTGCCGACCAACATGAAGGGCATGCGCTCGCAGATGCGCGGGCGGTGACCCGCCCGCGCATCGCACGGCCGATCAGCGCTGCCGGTCAGCTCTGGCCGGAGGCGCTCCCGCTCGACGTACCGCCCATCATGCTGCCCAGGTCGGGCATGTCGGTGACCTGGTCGGCCGGCGGCGCCTCGATCGAGACGTCCTGACCCCAGTCGTCCAGGGACATCTCCATCTCCATGCTCTTGTCCATCACCGGCACCTCCATCTGCATCTGGGCGAACCGGTCCTGGTCGTCGAGCCACAGGTCGTAGGTGATCGACTCGGGCATGCCGTCCGCCGCGTCGCTCGGCAGGTCGGCGCCGTAGGAGTCCATGACGCTCAACATGTCGATGGTGAGCACGTAGTGGTCGAGCTCGCGGCCGTCGACGTCCTCGGTGCCCTCGAAGGTGACCGTGTCGATGCCGTCCTTCATGGACTCGAGCGCTCCGATCGGGTCGGACTGCTCGAGCATCTTGTCCAGCCCCATCTCCCCGAACGGGCTGTCGGGGTCGGCCAGGTCGAGCTTCCAGAACTTGTCGCCGCTCATCGCACCGGCCTTGAGGTACATGACGTTGTCGACCAGCACCATCTCCATGTCGCCGGCCTGCGGCACCTCCATCGACATCGACAGCGACGGCGGCTTGGTCGTGTAGTCGAGGTCCCCCTCAGCGGTGGTGGACACCTGGTCGCCCATGGACATCTTCATCTCCATGTGCGCGGTCGTGGAGTCCTCGAGCCCGTCGGAGACCGTGTCCACGAACTCCTCGGGCGAGACCTCCTCGCCCTTCTGCAGGCCCGCGAGGACGGCCGACCCGGCCGCGGGCGCGCCGGCGGCGGAGCTGGAGCCGGAGCCACCGGAGTCGCCTGAGTCGTCGCCGCACGCGGCGAAGCCGGTGAGCAGCAGCGGCGTCAGTGCGGCGGCGGCGAGAGTACGACGGGCAGTGATCGAGACGGTCACAACGGGCCTTTCCGACAGGTGATGGATGCGTCCAGCATCCCTCCCGGCACCAAGCGCCGAAACCTCCACCCGGACTATTGCCCCCGGCGGCTGAGCGCGACCTGCAGGGTGACGGTCGCCGTGCCGGCCGCGAGGTCGTGCAGACCGCGGCGGTCGGGCCGGAAGACCAGCGGCGGGATCACCAGCGCCACCAGGATCGCCCTGGCCAGGGAGCGCAGCGGGTCGAGGTGCCCGCCGCCGTCGACGCGGACCGTCCGCAGCCGGGTGAGCAGCTTGCCGAAGGACCCGCCGACGGTGCAGGTGAGCACCGCCGACTCCACCACGAAGAGCAGCAGCGTGTAGAAGCCGCCCGGCCCGCCCGGCGTACCGAGGACCGGCGAGAACAGGCTGACGACCGCCATGCAGGCGAACCAGTCGACCAGCAGGGCGAGGGCGCGGCGTCCCCAGGAGGCGGTCTCGTAGGGCAGCACGACCGGGGCGGACACGGGCGCCAGCGTAGGCGGCCCGGCTCCGTGACCGCCCACCGGGCATCTGTTACACGCCGGAAACAAACCAGATACGGTCGAGAAACTGCGTGTGCATACGTTGCGGACATTCCGCCCGTGGCAGCGACGCTGCGGAGGTCTTGCTCGCACACTTGCCGGCTGCCGACCCGCGCGCAGCCAAGGAGGACGAATGTTCCAGAACAGCGACGAGCTGCTCAAGTTCATCAAGGACGACGGCGTCGAGATGGTCGACGTGCGCTTCGTCGACCTGCCCGGTATCGAGCAGCACTTCACCGTCCCGGTGTCGTCGTTCGACGAGTCCGTCTTCGAGAGCGGCCTGGCCTTCGACGGCTCGTCGATCCGGGGCTTCCAGGCGATCAACGAGTCGGACATGGCGCTGTTCCCGGACCCGTCCACGGCTTACGTCGACCCCTTCCGCGCGGCCAAGACGCTCAACCTGAGCTTCTTCATCCACGACCCGATCACGGGCGAGGCCTACTCGCGCGACCCGCGCAACATCGCGCGCAAGGCGCTGGCCTACCTGTCGACCACGGGCATCGCGGACACCGCGTTCTTCGCCCCCGAGGCGGAGTTCTACATCTTCGACAACGTCCGCTACTCCACCACCGCCAACGAGGGCTACTACCACATCGACTCCGTCGAGGGCTGGTGGAACTCCGGCAAGGAGGGCGACAACCGCGGCTACAAGACCCGCTTCAAGGGCGGCTACTTCCCGGTCGCGCCGTACGACCACTACGGCGACCTGCGCGACGACATGGTGAAGAACCTCGAGGCCTGCGGCCTCCTCGTCGAGCGCGCCCACCACGAGGTCGGCACCGCGGGGCAGGCGGAGATCAACTACCGCTTCGACACGCTGCTGCGCTCCGCCGACGACGTGATGAAGTTCAAGTACCTCATCAAGAACACCGCCTGGGAGGCCGGCAAGTCGGTCACCTTCATGCCGAAGCCGATCTTCGGCGACAACGGCTCGGGCATGCACGTGCACCAGTCGCTGTGGAAGGACGGCGAGCCGCTGTTCTACGACGAGACCGGGTACGGCGGCCTCTCCGACCTGGCCCGCTGGTACATCGGCGGCATCCTCGAGCACGCCGCGGCGCTGCTCGCGTTCACCAACCCGACCGTGAACTCCTACCACCGCCTGGTGCCGGGCTACGAGGCCCCGATCTCGCTGGTGTACTCCTCGCGCAACCGCTCCGCCTCGATCCGGATCCCGATCACCGGTGCGAACCCGAAGGCCAAGCGCGTCGAGGCCCGCTTCCCCGACCCGTCGGCCAACCCGTACCTGGCGTTCTCCGCCCTGATGCTCGCCGGCGTCGACGGCATAAAGAACAAGATCGAGCCGCCCGCCCCGATCGACAAGGACATCTACGAGCTCCCGCCGGACGAGATGGCCGAGATCAACCAGGTCCCGACCTCGCTCGACGCCGTCCTCGACGCCCTCGAGGCCGACCACGACTTCCTCACCGTCGGCAACGTCTTCACCCCCGACCTGATCGAGACCTGGATCGACTACAAGCGCACCCACGAGATCGCCCCGGTCCAGCTGCGCCCGCACCCGCACGAGTTCGAGCTCTACTACGACATTTAGGTCGTAAACTGATCGAATTACTCGTATTCGATCAACGGTGGCCCCGGGTCTCCCCGGGGCCACCAATCATTTCGATTGCGGGATCGCTACCGATTCCCGCCCCCATGCCACGCATCCAATGGAACACGCCGCGGCAGGGTTTTGCGGGCCTAACCGCGGTCAAGACCCGCAAGGCAGCAGCTGATCTGCACGATCACCGCTCCCGCCCAGGTCCGCAGCTCATCGTCGTGGTTGCCCCTCACGCGTCTTCTGTCACCGGATCGTGCAGCGAATCCTCAGTCTGCGGGTGATCCCGCAGCGTCGATGAGTGCCGCCAACGCCTCAGGCGTGGCGGTCTTGACGTCGAACTCCTTGGCCTTGTCACGCACGGCTCTGTCGTTGGTGACGATGACCCACTCCTCTTCGAAGAGCGTGGGCTTCTCCGGCTTGTTCAGCACAACGGCCGTTGCAACGAGGACGGGGTCAGCGGCGCCCCTGTTGCCGTAGAGGTCGAGAAGTCCCTTGTCTCCGACCGGCACCGTCTTCATCACGGCGCTGAGCTCATTGAGTATCCGAACGCTCATTGGCACGGTCAGCGGTGTCAAGAGTTCGGCTCGCCGTGTGCCCGCCTCGTGTGCGACCTCCTCGGGCACACGGCAGTACTCCCTGAAGAAGTGGGATGCATTGCGCTTGGTTCCCAGGAAGATGAGCGCGTTGTTATCAACGAGGTACTTGGTCTCGGTCATGCCACCAACGCCCTGTAGTCGTTGATGGACTGCGCTCCACGGAACTTGTTGGAAAACATCACTCGGCAGAAGTCGCCACGTGAGACGCCCTGAGCGTCGTAGAGGGCGAGCATTCGACGCGAGCACTCCACGCCGTTGTACTTCCGCAGAGCCTTAAGTCCCTTTGCCGCGCGGCGAGGCGGGTTGCCTCCCCTTTCGTACGCGATGCGGAGCTCCTCGAGGTATCGGTCTGCCTCCTGCTTGCCAAGAATGTTGAGGCGGCGCGCTCGAGTGACCACGGCGCTCGGGGTCACCTTGAACACGTCCGAGGTATCGCGCACGGCATCGAGCGTGCTCAGGTCGGCGTGCTTGAAGTCGGCGGCCGGCATGAGCAGCTCCGCGGTGATCTCCCACTCGCGGAAAGTCCCACGACACGTGGGACCTGATCCTCGATCTGGGCGCCACGGAAAGCACCGACGTAGTCCGCGCGCTCACGTATGCCATTGAGCAGGACGTTTGGTGCCAGAAGGACCCCTACGCGGCGAAGCCAGCCGACGCACTCCGGTGGGGGTGGGAGGCCTTCCGGATGCACGTAAAGCACAAGCGCCGGTACACCTTCCTGGTTGAGGACCACAGCACGGCTGAGGGAGCCGGGGAGATTCCACTCCACGCGATGCCCAACGCCGTCTCCGATTCGGTTCACGCTGGAGGCCTCGTCGTGACGCTTCCAAAGGGCAGCGAGTGGTGGCGGCTGCGTCCTCACCCCGCCACAGAGAGCTACTCGATTGCCGCCGAGATTGGGACACCTCCTGACAAAGCGGCCCGAGATAACCGCATGACCCCGAAGGGCATCGGTGCCTTCTACGGAGCATCTACAGAGAAGGGGGCACGTGACGAGGTCGCCGGCTATGCCGACCCTGCTCACGCAGCCAGCATCGGTCGCTTCACCACCGCAGTACCACTCACAGTTGTCGACCTGAGAGATGTGCCGACCGTGCCCTCGCTCTTCGATCCTGCCCTTCGGCACCTGCGTCCCTACATCGAGTTCCTCCACGGCTTCGTGCGAGACGTGCGGGAGGTTGCTGACCCGGGCGACTTCCAGAATCTCGACTACATCCCCACGCAGGTGATGGCCGAGACCATGAGGTACGACCTCTCTGCAGACGGTGTGCTTTGGCGCTCCTCGAAGGACCCGTCCGTGACCTCATGTGTGCTGTTCATCCCGCCCGAAGAGGTAGCCGACGGCGGCCACGAGGGGGATAAGACACGCCTCGTGCTGGACCCGACCTCCATTGCCTACCTGCCGCCACCCCTCTGATCAACGTACGCTCCCGCAGTTGTTTGTTCATGCGCAGCAGTCGCTGAGGTCTAGCGCGGAGTCAGGCGTTCGCGTCCCGTGTCCTCGTCTGCGGCAATCAGCTCGAGCCGAGGTGCGACACTCCGCAGCGAACGACGCGCCGTCACTCCTCAGGCGTTCAGGATTCGAATCGCAGTCTGTCCGTTGGCGCGGGCGCCGGCCGGCAGCGACCGCCATTGAGCGGGAGAGTCCGGAAGGGCGCGCGCCAACATCTGGAGTCGGGAGCGATCCGACCCAGCGAACTGCTCCCGCTCGGCGTAGGGATCGTCGATGACCGCAAGTAGGAGCGCAGCATCCTGGAGGTGACGTTCCCGGTCGCGGGAGTCGGTCTGATACGCAGCGGCCTAGGGAGTGTCTGGTTATTCGCGAAGCCAGATGAGGATGGCGCTGAGGACGACGCCGCCGCGGTAGGTCGTGGCGTGCTTGTCGTAGCGGGTCGCGATCCCGCGCCATTGCTTGTGGTCGTTGAAGGACCGCTCGACCACGTTGCGCCGTTTGTAGATGACGGGGTCGAACGAGGGTGGTCGTCCTCCTGCTGAGCCACGACGGATGCGGTTGCCGATCTCGTCGTCTCGCTGCGGGATGACTGTTCGGACCCGCTTGCTGCGCAGCAGGGCGCGGTTGGCGCGCGAGGAGTAGGCCTTGTCCCCGAGCAGACGGTCGGGTCGGGTGCGCGGCCGGCCGGGTCCGATTCGTTTGACCGCGAGGTCGGCCAGCAAGAACTTGAGCATCGGGGCATCGCCGGCCTGGCCCGCGGTCAGACCGATCACCAGCGGTCGCTTGCGGCCGTCGACGAGCTGGTGGACCTTGGTCGACAACCCGCCCCGGGAACGGCCGATCGCATGATCGGGAGGCTCGTGAGCCGGGTCCGCGGCGGAGTTCTTGTAGTTCGACTCAGCCCCCTGTGAGGCCGGCAGGCCGCTCCTGGCGCGACAACGTGGTGGCGTGCTGGTGGGCCCGGTTGATCGTGGCGTCCACCGACACGGTCCAGTCGACCTCGCCCGCCGCGTCCGCCTCGGCGATCAGCTGGGCATGGATCCGGTCCCAGGTGCCGTCCCGGGAGAACGCCTGATGCCGCTCCCACACCGTCTGCCACGGCCCGAACGAGCCCGGCAAGTCACGCCACGCGACCCCGGTCCGGTAGCGGTAGATGATCCCTTCGACCACCTGCCGGTGATCGCGCCACGGTCGACCACGACGACCCTCGGATGAGGGCATCATCGGCTCGATACGGGACCACTGAGCATCGCTCAACACCTCGACACGCGACATGGGTCAACAATCACCCACCCAACCGCCCCGAATTAGCAGACATGCCCTAGAGGATGACGGCGCCGAACGGGGACGGCACACTCACCGTTGTGGTGCGCCCAGCCGTGATCTGGATCCGTGCGTTGATCGTTCGACGTAGGGCCTGGGTGCCGCCCTCGATGGCGACCATCGTGCGACCACGGAGCTTCTCGACCACTCGCGGTGAGGCGTGGTCGGCGACGAGAACGTCAACCACGTCGGGACCGTCGGTGACGACGTCGACGGTCGAGTCCCCTCGCCTGAACCGGTGGGCGGTGTTGTTGCGTTCGTCGATCGACGGCGCCAGCTCGTATCCGAGTGATTCGAGGGCCCTCGCGGTCTCAGACGCGATGCCGCGGGTGGTCTCGACGTGCAGGACGATGTCGACGTCATTGGTGGGGCGTACTGTGGCGATGCCTGCGTGGATGCCGTGCAGTTGAGCCATCAGTCCGCCGACGAGCGTCCACTTGTCGTGGGGCAGCACTGCCTCGATCTCGGCGACGTTCGGCCATGGCGCACCCCAACCGCCGGCGGGCGTGGCGACGTCGATGGTCGGCCGGTCAGCCACGGAACTCTCCCAGCGCGCGCTCGAGCACACCGATTCCGGCTCGGCGTTCGCGGACATCGAGGGACTCGGCCAAGTCGAGTGCGGCGAGGACATCGCTGGCGTCGATCAGGTCGCGGACCACAACGAGGTCCATGGAGGTCGCGCGGAGGGTCACGCTCCCGGTGTCATCGCGAATCAGGCCGTGTCGAGCCGCGACCGCTTTCAAGGCGGTCGTGGCCAGGTAGCCGTCGATCGCGTTCGTCGTCGCCAATCCCAGTCGTGCGGCCGCCGATGATGTGTCGACCAACTCCGAACGCAGCCGCCCCCCTGCGCTGCGGTGTGCGACGTACCGGCTCACGCTGGCCCGCCCGCGGGCGCGCTCGACAAGTTCTTCTGCTCCGAGCCCACGGAGTCGTCCTCTGAGGCGGGACCGCTGGCTCTCCCCCAGCCACCCCGCCTCACGTCCGGAGAGCAAAGCCACGGCCGCCCATGCCGTTGACTCGGCCCACGCCCTGGTGTGCGAACCACGGCGAACGGCCAGCAGGCGTTCAACCGAGGTCTCGTCGACCACTCCCCTCGCCAGCGACCGCAGCTCACCCCGCGCGACCAGGTGCTGCACCTGCCGCGTCGAGACACCGAGCCGCTCAGCGGCATCAGAAACGGCGAGCAACGACATGACATACATATTCGCTTAGGCGAAGTTGTCCGTCAAACACGGCAGGCCCGGCCTGTCGCTGTGGGGGCATGCCGCAGACATCCCCGCAGAACACCTCGCGGCACCGGCGGTCGAGGGCTGGACCGCGTTGCCGGCGCGGACCTGACCTGTGGAGATCCCCGAGGACCGCGGGCTGGCCGTCCCTGAGTTGCGGCTGCCAATCCAGCGGATTTCGGAGGCGCGACGCCTCGCTATGTCGGTGGTTGTTGCGACACTGATTCGGCTGTCGGCTGCTTCCCAGAAAAAGATTCCGGAAGGTTGGGGGGTGGCACGCTGGGCGGCACTTATGAGGGGACATCGACGAGCTTGCTCGCCGACGTCGCCGAACTGAGGAGACGCTATGGCCTTCGAGCCGAAGCGACCGCCGGGTGGCCCCGGCGCCTCAGGCGAGCCCGTACAACTGCAGCCGGGTGAAGCGGCGATCCCGGAGGACTGGCTCAGCGAGCCTGAGCACGCTGGGCTTGCGGACAAGGTCGACCGCCTGGCCGGCGACGTCGAGGTCGTCATGCTTCTGGCACTCAGCAACTACGAGGGCGACCGCTGGGATGTCTTCGCGACCGAACTGGCTAAGTACGGCATGGCTGTGATCGGCGGGTGGATGCATAAGGGCCTCATCCACCACAAGTGTCGTGCCAAGGGCTTCGGCCTGCCTGAACTCGGGCGTCCGTTTGAACCGGATGAGATCACGGAACTGACGAGCGAGACGGTGGCAAAGGCGTTGTACCACTTTCGGCGCGACGTGCTCTTGAAGCGCAAGTGGGACAGCACCCGCGGGGCAACACTCCGTACCTACTTCGTTGGCCAGTGCATCATCCGGTTCGCCAACATCTACAGACATTGGTGGGGCAACGGGGGTAGTACAGCTCAAACTGGATTGCGCGTGCTTGGCGAGAGCGCCGATCACCGCGTCGGCGACGTACTTTGGGCTTGACCCTGAGGACTCTGCTGCGAACGCTTGGCTGCGGCGTGACCGCCCAGAACCGGAACATGGCAACCAGGCGAGGGCCGTGCGCGGGCCAGACTCGGACGTCGGTTGACGCCTATTGACGTGGAGCGCTATCCGGAGGACAGTTCCGTACACGTGGTGGCATTGCCCGATACGGGGGAAGGGTCGTTTCATCGCCTCGGCCCGTAGGCCGGATCGCGATTCGTGTACGCCACGCTTCGTGCGTCTCGTCGCTACGACGGGTTGACGGGCACTTCGGAGAGATCCGGAGTGCCCGGTCCCGTTGAAGGCAAAGCGGTTTACTCGGAACGAGGCACAGCCTGGCGATAGGGAGTCTCTGCGCTCGGCGCGACGTTGTTGTCCCAGGCAAGGGCGACGCCTTGATCTGGCTCGCGACATCCAGCTTGTACAGCACCGCCTTGACCTGGGTACGAACCGTCAGTTCGGAGACGACGCGCAAGACGGCGATCTCGCTGACCACGTGCCCAGCCATGAGGTGGCCCAGGACGGCCCGTTCCTGCCGACTCAGGCTCGCAAGTCGGGCGCTGACCGCAGCGCGGTCACCATGTCCTCGACGGTACAAACCGACCAGTTTGAGCCGTTCGGCCCGGTCAACCGACGGTAGGCCGTGCATCGTCTTGCGGACGACCGCGAGGAACTCTTGTAGCGATGCCGCCTTGCACGCGACTGCAACTGCACAGGCCAAGACCACGCCTCGCCGCGACGGTACGCGGTGTCGACATCGATGACCGCGACGACGCGTTGACCGACGCGCGACAAGGACCGGTACACCCCGGCCGGTCACGGCGGATATCGCGAGGTGCGAGTTGGCACGTCCGAGTAGTGTCGAGAGCAACCGACCTGTCGAGCCAGTTCGTCGAACTGCGGGGCAGGACTGAAGGGCGGACGTCATGACGACGTCTCCGAACACACCTGGCGAATCCCCCCTGGCAGCAGCGCCGCTGCGTCTGGCGCTCCAGGAGACCCCAGACCATCTCGACGGCGCATGGTGGCCACGGTCCCGCGTCCTGGCGACCGAAGCCGCTCAGCTGGTCGACCAGTTCCCGGCCTCGGTCGGTCGGATCAACCGACTGCTCTTCTCCCGCCCCGACTGGGACGACGGGGCCACGAACGGTCAGGGACTTCGTCGAATTCAGGCAGGTCGGGGGCCAGTGAAGGTGGGCTCGTTCCCCAGGGACGACACGCATCTGATGGTTCTGTCCATGGCGAACGGTCGCCGCCTTCGCCTCGTGGTGGTGCCTAGCGACACCGATCAGGCCGAGGGTGAGCGACGAATGCGCGCCGTCGCGACGCACAGCGCCCATGGCGGTACGGACCCTGACTGGGCGCGCGCGCATCATGAGAGTCCGGGTCACTAGCCTCTCGTTCGGCCGCCGCCGCACGCCGGAGGCCGCCGGCCCGGGCGTCGGAGCCCCGGCGCTCATACGGTCAGGCTTCGACTGCGGTCAACGTCAGGAGTCCCAGATGCCCCTACCGAGGCGTCGCCCCGGGCCGCTGGAGCACGACCGGCTTGTGACATGCCTTCAAACGGTCGGGGTCGCGCGAGCGAGACTACGCGGTCGACGAGGAGCGGCACGAGAGATCGACAAGGCGGCCGCACGTGAAGACCTGCTCGACGCGTTGGAGCAGTACGCCTCCGCCATCACTGACCTGGGCGCGCCCATACCTCGTCGGATCAGAACCGAGATCGTGGTCTACCGCCGGCTGAGGGGCGCGCCCTGAGGCACTGACTCGGCCGGCGCCGTGTCGCGCGATGTTCAGCACGAGATGCCAACGATGAGCGGAGGAACAACATGTCCCTCAGTGCCAGTGCTGGCGTGGCGCTCCTCGACGCCGCGCAGATCGCGGGCGCCATGACGACGAACGATCCCAGGCTCGCCCGGCTCTCGGAGGCGGTCTCTTCGAGTCGATGCCCGAGGGTCGTGCTCTCATCCTGGAGACCACCCAGATTCGCGCCGCCATCCAGCGGCCGCTCGTTCGCGACCCGCAAGCCGGCGAGCAGATCATCGCAAACCTGGTGGCGACCGTCTCGGGGACTCCGCTGACCTAGAATCCGGGCCCACGAGATGAGCCAGGCTCATCAGATGTGACCTCGAAGTGCCGACCACGGCTCCATCCGTCAGAGGACAGCGCCCCGAGGTGCGACTTCCACAGCTGCGACGCCCCTGGCATACAACACCACGAGCCGGTCGCCGTGTCTGCAGCGCAGTACGCCGGAGTCGTTCGAGAGCCTGGCTACGACGTGGTCGATCAACTCGGCGTCGCTTCCCGCGTCGGGGTCTTCGTAGGTGACGTCGGTACTGTCACCGCTGACCAGCCGGACGCGAAGCACCAGGCCCGACACGGTCACGGCCCGATAGCGGTGCACGCTTGCTGCTGAACTCGCCGGGCCGCGTCGCGAGCGGCGGCCTTGTCGGGGAACCAGTCACCAGAGACAGCCACCCGGACGCCCTCCGACCGCCAGGCAGTCCACCGCCAACTGCCACCGGACTTGGTGTGGATCCGGTAGTCGGGATCATCGGCATTCACTCGGAAGTCATGGGCTGCCTGGTCGGCGTGGGCGAGGCTGACGAAGGTCCGCCCAGCCCAGGCGACGACTCGATCGTCGTCATCGAGCAGCCACCATGCTGGCTTGCTCGCCAGATTCGCCTCGATGACGAACTTCATCGTCGGTGCCTCCTTGTTCGCCTCGATCGGAGTCGGTGTCAGGCGTACTGCCCCGTGGAGTCGCCGGCTGCGGCCCGGCCGGAGCCGTCGAGCACCACGGCGGCCGCCACAAGTGCCCACGCGACCACAAGGGTGGCTTCGGCCTCGGACCCAGGATCGACCACGGTGAGCTCCCCCGTGGCGTCCGTTCCGACTTGGACGATCTGGGAACGGACCTGCTCCTCCATACCCGGAACGATCCCCCAGCGCTGCGTCCACCCGTTGCCGTAGAGCATCAAGTACGCCACTGTCAGCTGCCTGTCCGGAACGACGGTGGCATCGGGCTCCGTCTCCACCAGGACCCACCGTCGTCGGTCCAGTGACCCGTGGGGTCGACATCAGGCGAGTCCACGACCTCTGCGAGGAGGTCGTTTGCCGAGTGCGCGTTTCCGGAGGTCGCAGCAGCCAACAGTGCCTCCTCGCCCTGGCCCGCGGTGAAGCCGGTTGGCACGACCAGGACGTGGAGCACGGTCCGGTCCGACATCGTGAGGTCGATCAGGTGGCTGTCGTCGCGAGGAAACGAGCCGACCTTCACGTAGCCGCCGGCGACCGGAACACGGCGCGGCCCGGGATCCCAGTCGGGCGGGGAGAACAGCACGCGCGCGACCCGGCCGAACCGCGGGGGGATGTGGTCGACCAGGTCGGCCAGCTCCACCGCCAAGTCGCGGCTCTGGGGCCACCACGCGCCATCGAGACGATTCTTGCCGGGATGCTCGGCCATGTTGAGCCGCAGCGGGCCGCGACCCACGGGGGCGATTTCGGAGGGATGCATGAGCCCCTTCGACGTCGTCATGACGTCCGCCTCTCGACCGACACCGACCTCCGGGCGGAGGCCTTATCGCCGGTCACTCACCTCAACCCTACGCCCGGCACCAACCTCGGCGATCAGTCCAGTCGGCGCACCATCCCATGGCGTTCAAACACGCGTACACCGACGCCGGGCGGAGGTCACACGCCATACCGGCGTGCCAGCTCGCGGGCCACCGCCGCCTCCACTCTTGCCTGAGGGTTTGCTGCACGGATGGGTGACACCTTGACCTGTCACCCGATCGTGCAGCAGACCCGATCGTTGACTTGGTCCACGCTGCGCACCGCCCGATAGAGCACCCGAGCCTCACCGCGATCAGTGCGATGCCTCATTCCGGGTCCACCGAGGTCGGCCATGTCAAGGGACAGTAGGAACTGCCCAGGGGCGGTCGTGAGACCTGCCCGCTGACGGTCACGAGAACTGCCCGGTGGTGGCCATGGGATCTGCCCAGTGGGCTTGCGGCCACCACCGACCAGAGCACTCAGCTCAAGGGACTCACCCCTCGGCCGGCGAGTGCCTGGGTAAGTCGCACGGAGTCTCCGCTGGTCTGGCACACGTGGGCGTGGTGCAGTAGCCGGTCGACGGTGGCGGTCGCCAGCGTCTTGGGCATCAGCTCGTCGAACCCGGACGGGTGCAGGTTCGAGCTGATCGCGACCGACCGCTTCTCGTAGGCGGCGTCGACGAGCCGGTAGAGCCCCTCGGCGGCATCCTGGGCGACCGGCAACAGGCCGATGTCGTCGACGACAACGAGATCGGCGCGCAGCACACGGGCGATGGCCTTGGACACCGTGTCGTCGGCACGATGGCGGCGCAGCAGGACCCCGAGGTCTTCCAGGGTGAACCAGGCGACCTTCAACCCGGCCTCGACGGCTTGGTGACCGAGTGCCTCCAGTAGGAACGTCTTCCCGGTCCCCGACGGCCCGCACACGACGAGGTTTTCCCGACGGTGGACCCATTCCAGGGTGCGGAGTGCCTGCTGGGTCGGTGCCGGGATCGAGGATGCCTCGGGCTGCCACGCATCGAACGTCTTCCCGGTCGGGAACCCCGCAGCCGCCCTGCGGGTGGCCAGTGCGGAGCGTTCCCTTCCGGCGACCTCCTCGGCGAACAGAGCCTTGAGCACCTCGGCGGGCTCCCAGCGTTGGGCCTTCGCGGTCGCGACGACCTCCGGTGCGTGGCGACGGATGTGGGGCAGCCGAAGCCGCCGCAAGAGGTCCTCCAACTCGGCCGGCAACGGCGGCGCGGACGCCATCGATGGTGTGGTGGTCTTGGTCGTCATCGGGTCACCTCGTTCCCCTCGCGGCTGTCGTGCTGGCTGTCGTGCTGGCCGAGACGTGCCCATCCGGCGGTGCCCTGGGTCAGCGACCGTTCTTCGCCGGCACGGTGCTCGCCAACAGCGGGTTGCCGGGCGTGGTGGTCGAGGATCGAGGACAGATCGGCCTCGGCGAACCGGCCGTGGACGGCGGCGTGGCCGAGTGCCCAGTCGACCTCGACGGGGTCGAACAGCTTGGCCAGGCTGAGGGCTTCGGCCATCTTGACCCTCATCCGCGGCGTGCCCGCCGCAGCGGCCTCGACCAGCCACAGGCGGGCGCCCTCGCCCAGGTCGAGGAACTCGGCTTCCGCTGGGTTCTTCGCTCGCGGCTGCCGGTTCAACGGACCTTCCGGCTGCGGTGGGAAGTGCTCGTCGTTGATCCTCGGCGTGCCCGGCGTCGCGCGCGCGTGGCGGGCGACCTCGGCGGGTCCGTCCTCGCCGACGTGAACGATGACGACCTCCTCGCCGTCGCCGAGTCCTTGGGCACGAACCCACACCGTGGCGCCGAGCAGGGTGTGTGGCACCGAGTACTGGCCGGACTCGAACATCACCATCGGCGTGTTGCCCGGCACTACCCGGGTGGTGCCGAACGCGACTGTGTGCGGCTGTGTCGGGACCGGGTGTAGCCGTGTCCGCTCTTCGGCCAACATCTCGACCGGTGGCCGCTTCGTGGTCCGGTGAGCCCGGGTGTTGACCTTCTGACAGAACGCCTCACACGCCTCCTCGAGCTCGCTAAACGACGCGTACTCCTCACGCAGGTTGGTGTCCTTGGGCACCAGGTCGGCCTTGCTGATCTTCACCGACGACTCGGTGCCGCCCTTGGACGCCGGATCCGCCGGCACACAGGTGTGGACCACGACCGAGTAGTGCTCGGCGAAGGTGACGAGCTGTCCGTTGCGGACCGGGATCCCGGCGATGTGCTCGGTCGTGACGGTCTTCTCGTTGTCGGTCAGCACGTAGGTCGGCACCCCACCCAACCGGCGGAAGGTCTGGTCCAGCGCGGCGAACACGGACGGCATGGTCTTATCGCGCAGCGCGATCACGACCCGGAACCGCGACCACGCCAGCCACGCCACGAACAGAACCGTCTTGACGCCGTCGACGACAGGTCCGTCGCCGTAGTCGTACTGCAGCCACATCCCCGGCTCGGTGACCCAGGGCCGGTGGACCCGCACATGTCCTGACCGGTATGACTTCTTCACCGATGCGACCGCACGACGGGTGGTGCGCTCCGAACCCTTGTAGCCCATCGCGAGCAGCTTCTCGTGCGCTCTGTCGGCACGGACCTTGCCCTTGGACCGCTCGACCCACTCCTCGACCTTGGGCAGGTACTCATCGATCAACTGCGGCCGAGTCACGGCCTTGTCCAGCTCACCCCCGGCAGCACGGCGGTCCACGTAGTGCTTGACCGTGTGGTGCGAGCATCCGGCCAGCTCGCCGGCATCACGCAACGACCCTGTCAGGTCGTAGGCATCCAGGATTTCCATGATCTCCTCGGCAGACTTCAAGTTGTCCCTCCTCAGGGCGACGGGCGCTTCAGCACCGCCGATCGCACCTGAGGAGGGGCCTCAACCGTCGGAGCCGGTGAGGCAGACGACGTCGTGTCGGGCAGATCCCATGACCGCCACCGGGCAGGTTTCATGTCCGCCAGCGGGCAGTTTCGTGGCCGTCTCCGGGCAGAATTTCATGGCCGCCGACACGGCCAGTGGCGTCCGCGCGCGGCGACTGGCCGCGTGCGGCCCCATCGCGGCCCGACCCCCTGCCTATCTGCCTATTCGACGTTTGCGCAGGTCAGGGTACAGGTGCGGTCAGAACTACGACATCTGATTCCGGGTCTCGCTGACCTGCGGCTGGGTGCCTGAAACGGCGCCTGTCCTGCGAAAACGTCTTTCGACGTCTTCCAGCGTCAGGCGCCGTTCTTCGTTGTTGTGCGTACCCAGTGCAGCCCACGCGCGAGGTGTGCCCGACACACCTGCATCGAGAGGACTTCCTCGGGTCGACGATGCGTGGCCACCGTGCCGTGTCCGTCGATCGTGGACTCCAGGAGGGCTTCCAGATCGCCGCCGTCGTTGGCCTGCGCCATCTGCCGCACCGCAGCTGCCAGCGTGCCGCCGGAGATCAAGACGACCGGGTACTGGTCGTCGATGATCTCGACCTGGGCCTGCCGCGAGAAGGATCCTGTGGTGACATAGACGCCGAGCCAGTCCCGGCGCAGCCGCGCGACCACGCGCGCGACTTGCTCCGGTGATACCGACGAACTCGGCAGAATGCACTTCGCCTGTCCGAGGACCACCACGGGAGTGCTCGCTGTGAGCGAACCCATCTCGATACGCGCACGCCAGATTGGCCGACAACTATTTCAGACACATGTCTGTTATTTTTAGCACGTGGATGTGTCCGCTCCCTACGAGACTGTCGTGCCGTCGCTTGACGGCGCTGTGCTTGAGGTCCTGGCCCGAGCCGGCAAGCCGATCACCGGCCGACAGGTGCAGCGCCTTGCGCGCCGAGGCAGCATCCCCGGCGTCGCGACGGTGCTCGATCGACTCACCGAGACCGGCATCATCACGGCTGAGCGCGCCGGCTCGTCGATCCTCTACGAGGCCAATCGCGAGCACCTCGCTTGGCCGGCCGTCGAGGTCCTCGTCGGCATCCGCAGCTCCCTGCTCCAGCGCCTCGGCGACCTCCTGGGCACCTGGGAGCAGCCGCCGAAGCAGACCACGCTCTTCGGTTCCGCAGCCCGAGGCGACGGCGACGCCGCGTCCGACATCGACATCCTGATCGTCCACCGAGATGACTCCGCGCCAACGGACCCAGACATCGAGGCGCTCCGGTCTTCCGTGGCCCGGTGGACCGGCAACCACGCGCAGCTCGTCGTCGTCAGCGAGTCGGCGTGGACAAGGATGACCAAGGATGGCGACCCGCTGGTTGACAGCATCCGCCGCGACGGACTCGACCTCATGAACAAAACGGAGCGCGTCGGATGAGCCGCTCGAGCCGAGGCAGGACCGAGGCGTTCAATCGCGCACAGGGCAGGCAGCGACTCGACTACGCGCGCAAATGCCATGAGGCCGGCGAACTGGTCGGCTCCGACGTCGATGACACCTACGCCGCCAAGGTCGCCGTCTCGCTCTATGTCCTCGCGGGGATCTCAGCCGCCGATGCGATCGGGGCCGGCGCCGTCGGCGAGCGATGGCGCGGCGAGGACCACGCGGGAGCCATCGGCTTCCTCCGCAGCGCGATCCCGGACGACAAGCCGAGCAAGCACCTCACCACCCTCCTCGATCTGAAGGACACGGCCCACTACTCAACGGCCTTGATCAACGCCGATGCGCGGAAGAAGGCCGAGCGAGCCAGCGCTTCGCTGATCGTGAAGGCGCGAGTCCTTCTCGCCTGAGACGCTCGTCGCCTCGAGCGGGCCGTACTCGCCCGCGTCGGAGCCTAGCCGCACTCCTCAGCCGGCCGCGCGCTCGTGCTGCTTGACCCAGGTGATGACTGACGCAGGGATCCACCGCAGTGCTTCCCGTTCTTGATCGGCGGAGGGCCGTAGCCCTTCAAACGACTAGTGGTCATCACCGGAAGTTCTTCGGTTGGCCCGCACCCCGGGCACGCACCTCGCGGCGTTGCCGTCGCTTGCTGGACGAGCAAGTAGAGCCGCGCTCCGGCGCCTTGCGATGCACGCACCCCGAGCACGGGCCACCCCCGAGGAACTTCCAGCGACGACCACTAGCACGCGGAAGACGGGCCGAGTTGGGAGAGCCCCCGAGGATCGCCTCGGTTTCGCTAGGAGTCCGCGGGCCTCGTGCATGCGACACAACGGCGGCGGTGACATGGCTGAGCTGTCCTTGGGCACCGGTCGCTTGCGCCCGGCACGACGCGGCACGACGCTCATCACGCTCGCGAAGGCCGAGCCGTTGGTAGGCCGGGCGAGCTGACGGGTGGTCGGAACCGGGCTCGATCGTCGCGACGAGGGCCGAGGGTCCCAAACCCTGCGGCGCTCTCCCTATCCGCGCGCCTTCCGGTCGGCCACCCAGTCTCGGAAGCGATCGATCCTGGTCTGATACGCCAGCCGCGGGTAGTCGCTCCACTGCGGATTGCCTGGCCACATGAGCTCGACCTCGACGTCGTTGTCTCGGGCGGTGATCGAGTAGAGCTCTCGGGTGTCGCGACGAGAGCCGACAACCATGCCGGTCAGGATGTGGTCACAGGTCATCCCCTCGATGCCCTCGGCTGCGGCGCCCGGCACCAGGAAGGTGTCCATCAGGAACGTGAGCCACGGCACCATGTGGTTCGCCTTGTCACCGCCGTCGTAGCTGAGACAGCAGCCTTGGGGACACACGGCCCAGTTGGACCACCCGCGCGGGGCATGCTTGGTGAGATCGCGGAGCACCTCGTCGTCCTCGTCGGCCACCCGCAGTCCGCCTTCGGACTCGTGGAGGAACAGCGATCCGGAGATGCGGTTGATGAAGGAGATCTCGCGCGGCCCGAGGGGTGGCTCGATCTGCAGATAGCCGATGAAGTCGGTCTGGTAGCCCATGACGACAAGGCTGCGATCAGCCGCTCTGCTGCGCAATGCGCAGGAGGCGGCCTGTGGATAGCCGAGCGCCACCACCTCCGGGCGCGGTACAACCGACTCCGACACGAGGAGGTGCGATGTCACGAGCCGGGAACGACACGCCGTGGATGGGCCCGCTTCCCGCGGCGCGCGGGTGCGACTGCCACATCTGTCGGCCGGACGACGCCTACGACGAGCTGGACCGTCACACGATCGACACGGTCCTCGAGCACGGATGGCAGGTGATCCTGGTCGGCGGGGAGGCTGACTGCAGCCACCCCGATCACGACGACCCCTGGTTCGACGACCACGACGAACCAGGACCTGCGTTCGCGTACACGGTCGGCCTGGGGCATCGCTGCGGTCACCCGGAGCTGCTGATGTCCGGACTCGACCACCGCGTGCTGCACAGCGCCCTCAACGACGTGGCCCAACGGGTCATCGACGGCCGCCGCCTCGCCCCCGGCGACGCTCTCGAGGACGTGCTGGCCGGCGTGCCGGTCGCGATCGAGCAGGTCGATGACGACGCGCTCGAGGAGACGGTCACCTGGTCGGCGTGGTTCCATCGCCGCCCGCAGGACGCCCTGGCGATCGTGTGGCCGGACCACAGCGGCGTGTTCGCGTGGCAGCCGGGGGCGGACGAGATGCTCGACGAACTGCAGCCTCGCGAGTGGCGGGTCCCCATCGACCACACCGGCGGACTCGCGCCGGACCCGGAGTGGACCTTCCCCGTGCCGCCGGACCACCGGGCGTTCTCCTGCAGCCACGTCGTCGACGACGGCGAGGCCGTCCTGTGGGCAGCGCGTCAGTCGGACGAGGAGCGCGGCGAGGACTGGACCATCCACTGCGGCGCGGTCGACCACGAGACGCGCGACATGCGGGTGGTGCACCTGGCGCACCTGGTCCGCTCCGCACCGAGCCTCCGTGCGATCAGCGATCTGGGGTTCGACGAGGAGGCGTTGCGCGCCGATCCCGACTCCCCCTGGGCGACAGCGCGCCTGTGTCCTTGAGTTCTCACGTGCACACACGGAACGCGACACCGACCCTCTCCATGCGATGAGTGGCACAGCGCCCGCCACTGGCCGCGGTCATGGTTCGGAGTCAGCGCAGGTGAATCACGCGGGAGTTCGACGACTTGTACGCGCCCCCGCCGACCGTGCGCGCTCGAACGGCGACGCGACCGGTGTACTTGCCGCGTATGGTCGCGGTGCCGTTGCGACCGGTGATGCTCTTCGTCCACCTGATGTTGCGCCACGCTCCGCTGCCGTGCCGGACCTGAATGACGACGTTGACGTAGGGCAGTCGGAAGTAGCCGTAGGGCTTTTGACCCCGACTGGTGACCTTCATGGTGACGAGTTGTCCGCGGTGCAGATTGCGAGTCGGGTGGACTGAGATCTGGGTTCGGCTCTTGGGCCGCTTCATGGAGAAGCTCGGTGCGTCTACCCACAGAAAGCGCTCGTCGTAGTCTTCATCGAGATACGAGGCGTCCACGTCGATGTAGTAGCGGCCGGGCTCCTCCCAGTCGCAGATCTGAAACGAGCCGCTTCCGTAGCCGCCGTGGTTGTCATACTCGTAGTCCGAGTCGACCTCTGTGCCGTCCGGGCCTTCGAGGGTCACGGTCATCGACCAGGACGCGGCGCCATAGGGCAGGTTGATGCTCCAGGAGTAGTCGACGTCGTTGCAGCCCTCGTAGAGAACGCCGCGCCGGTCGACGTGAATCCTTCCGTCGGGCGCGATCCCAGAGGCGGGGCTCAACGCGGGCATGCTCAGACCTGCGAATGCGGCGACCGCCATGCACACGCTGGAAGCGGTGAGCTTGCGCAGCATCTTCTCCCCCAAGAGTCGTATGACCGCTGGGCACGCACACTAGTTTCCGTCGCACGGCATCCGCGGGCGAATGGCTCAGATCTCGTTTCGCCCTCATCCCCGGGTGGCTCCCGCCGCCCTCCCACTGGCCGCACCACCTCTCGACACCTTCGACCGGGGCCCGATCACGACCGGGCCCACCCCCGTTTGCAGGTCACGACCGCCGCCAGAGCCGTTGGCGGCCTGACCGCCCTCATCTCGCCCACGACCCTGGCCCGCCTCCACGACCGATTGGTCACGCAGGCCGCCGCCGAGGGCATCCTCGACGTCGCCTACACCGTCGTCGACAGTCCCGTCGGGCCGCTGCTGCTCGCCGCCACCGACAAGGGCCTGGTCCGCGTGGCCTTCGCCCGCGAGGACCACGATCTGGTCCTCGAGGAGCTCGGCCGCAAGCTGTCCGCCCGCATCCTGCGGGCACCGGCCCGGCTCGATCGCGTGGCGCGGGAGCTCGCGGAGTACTTCGCCGGCGACCGTCGCACCTTCGACCTTCGACCTCGACCTGTCGCTGTCCCACGGCTTCCGGCAGCTGGTCCAGCGGCATCTCCCCGCGATCGGCTATGGACAGACCCGCAGCTACGGCGAGGTCGCGATGCTCGTCGGCAACCCCAAGGCCGTCCGCGCCGTCGGTACGGCATGCGCCACCAACCCCCTCCCGGTCGTGGTCCCCTGCCACCGGGTCCTGCGCGCCGACGGCAGCCTCGGCGGCTACATCGGCGGCGCCGAGGCCAAGTCCACCCTCCTGCACCTGGAGGCCGCATGAGCACGATCGCATCGTGGGAGCAGCGCGTCGCCGGAGCCGACTGGGCCCAGGTCACCAGCGACCTCGACCAGTACGGCGGCGCGCTGCTGCCCCAGCTCCTCAGTGTCGACGAGACGGCGGAGATCCGCGACCTGTACCAGCGCGACAAGCTCTTCCGCAGCCGGATCGACATGGCTCGGCACCGCTTCGGCTCCGGGGAGTACAAGTACTTCCGCGCGCCGTACCCGGAGCCGATCGAGCGGCTCAAGCAGGCCCTCTACCCGCGCCTGCTGCCCGTCGCCCGCGACTGGTGGACCCGCCTGGGTCGGCAGGCGCCCTGGCCGGACAGCCTCGACGAGTGGCTCGACCGGTGCCACGCGGTCGGGCAGACCAAGTCGACCTCGATCCTGCTGCGCTACCGCGAAGGCGACTGGAACGCCCTGCACCGCGACCTCTATGGCGACCTCGTCTTCCCGCTCCAGGTCGTCATCAACCTCAACGAGCCAGGCGTCGACCACACCGGCGGCGAGTTCCTGCTCGTCGAGCAACGGCCCCGTGCCCAGTCCCGCGGCACCTCGACGCTCCTCCCCCAGGGGCACGGCTACGTGTTCACCACCCGCGACCGTCCGGTCCCGTCGGCACGCGGCTGGTCCGCGGCTCCGGTGCGTCACGGCGTGTCGGCGATCCGCAGCGGCGAGCGGCACACGCTCGCCCTCGTCTTCCACGACGCCGCCTGATTCAGGCTCCGCCTCACGGCCGCACCAGGAGAACCACCATGCCCGAGAAGCGCTTCACCCTGCTCGGAGCCGATCGGCTGCCCTACGACTCCCCCAAGCCAGGAACCTGGGGCGGCAAGGACGCACCTGGCCGGTCACGCCGGGCTCAGGCCACCACCCCGCAGCAGGGACCGCGTAGGAGTGATGCGATCCGGTGCCGTCACGATCTCGATGAGCGAGCGCCGCTCCGGGTGGGCCATGCAGTCGGCGAAGGCCTCCAGCACCTCCTCCGCTCGGTGCGCACGATGTGTCCAGCAGTCGTAGGCCCGCCCCAGCTCCATGAAGTCGGGATTGGTCAGCATCGTGCCCGCCACGCGACCGGGGTAGGCGGCCTCCTGGTGCATGCGGATCGTGCCGTACATGCCGTTGTTGACGACGACGGCCACCACGCCGGCGCCGTAACGCGCTGCGGTGGCCAGCTCCTGGGCCGTCATCAGGAAGCAGCCATCCCCGCCGAAGGACACGACCGGCCCCTGGGCGCCACCCAGAGCGGCGGCGACGGCCGATGGCAGGCCGTATCCCATCGAGCCACTGCGTGGCGCGAGCTGGGTGCCGTACTGGCGGAACGTCCAGTGCCGCTGCACCCATCCCGTGTAGTTGCCCGCGCCGACGCTCACCACCGTGTGCTCGCTCGCCAGCTCCGACATGCCACGCACGGCCACCGCGAGCTCGTCTCCGCTCTCGTGCGCGGAGGTCCATTCCACCCACTCCTCGCGCGCCGTGCCGGTCCGGCCCTGCCAGGCCGACGCTCCGGGCGGGGCCGGCAGCTGCGCCAGCGCGCGGACCGTCTCGGGGCCGCCGCCCTCGCGCACCCGTCCCGGGTGGCGACCGCGCACCCGGCTCGGGTCGTCGACGACCTGGAGCAAGCTCTCCGGCTGCCGGCGGGCGAACAGGGAGAAGCCCTGGGTCGCGATGTCGCCGAGCTCGCCGCCGATCACGACGCAGACGTCGGCATCGGCGATCCGTCTGGCGAGCGCCGGGCTCGGCGCCAGGCCGAGATCGCCGACGTACGACGTCGAGCGGTTGTCGAGGTAGTCCTGGCAGCGGAACTCCACCGCGATCGGGAGGCTCCAGGCCTCGGCCCAGCGGCGGAGATCGGCCGCGGCCTCGGCCGACCATCGCCCACCTCCGACGATCACCATCGGACGATGCGCACCCGCCACCAGCTCGGCCACGGCCTCGGCCCGGCCGGCACGTGGTGAATCGCCGGACGCGACCGTGGCGGTCCGGACGCCGGTGGAGGCGCGCAGCAGGTCGGTGGGTACGGCGAGCACCGCCGGGCCCGGGCGACCGGAGACGGCGGCGCGCCACGCATCCCGCGCGGCACCGGCCACCTCTCCCGCCGCCACGGGCTGGTACGCAGCCTTCGCCATCGGGGCGAACACGCGCACCAGGTCGACCTCCTGGAAGGCGTGGCGTCCCAGCAGCCCAGTGCTCGCCTGGCCAACGATCATCAGCATCGGCGTGCCGGCCTGCTCCGCCTCATGAACGCCGATCGCGGCGTTGGTCGCGCCGGGCGCCCGGGAGACCAGGCAGACACCGGGACGTCCGGTCAGCCGACCGGCGGCCTGGGCCATGAACGCAGCACCGTTCTCGTGCCGGCAGGTGACGACCTGGACTCCCCGTTCGTGCAGGGCGTCGAGCAGCGGCAGGAAGCTCTCACCCGGGACCGTGAACACCCGGTCGATCCCCTCGGTCACGAGGAGATCGGCGAGGTCGGCGGCCACCGTCCCTTCGGTGCCGGCCGCCGGAGGATGCGCTGTCACGACATCAGTCCCTTTCGCTGGAGACGAAGCCCTGCTCGAGGTCGACCAGGTCCAGCGGCCGCTCCCCCGCCAGGTAGCGGTCGAGGTTGAACAGGAAGTGGGTGAGCAGTCGGTCCCAGTCGCCGTGCGCCGATGCCGACATGTGCGGCGAGACGACGACGCCGGGGAGCGTCCACAGGGGGTGGTCTGCGGGCAACGGCTCGGTGTCGAACACGTCGAGGGCGGCGCCGGCGAGCCGGCCGGAGGCGAGCGCCGCGACCAGGTCGGCCTCCACGACAACGGGTCCGCGCGCGAGGTTGATGAGGTGGGCGCCGGGCTTCAGGCGGTCGAACACCGCACGGTCGATCATGCCGCGGGTGTCCTTGGTGAGCGGGACGGCGAGGACGAGAAGGTCCGCCTCCGGCACGACCTCCCCGAGCTCGCCGACGGCCACCACGGTGCCGAGCTCCGGATCGGTGCGCCCGGCGCGGCCGACCAGCCTCACCTCGGCCCCCAGTCCCGAGAACGCCCGGCCGACCGCGTGGCCGATCGAGCCGGCCCCGACCACGACCACCTGGGCATCGGCCAGCCGGCGGGTCGGCCGGGGGGCCCACCGGCGCAGGCGCTGGTACTCCCACGTCGGCCACAGGTCACGCAGCGCGGCGAGACCCAGCATGACGGCGTACTCGGCCATCGCCTGGTCGAACACCCCGCGCGAGGTGCTCACCAGGACCTCCGGGCGTGATGACAGCGGACCCCGGAGCCGGTCCACGCCGACGCCGGCCCAGTGCACCCAGCGAAGTCGAGGCGCCTCGGCCAGCGCCTGCTCCCAGGGCGTGGTCGGCCACTCGGTCAGGTAGACGATCTCCGGGTTCCACCCCGGCGGCGGCGGCTCACGAAGCGACGAGACCAGCACGGGAGCACGCTCCCGCAGGCCATCGAGGGATCCCCCGGGCTCACCGTCGCACAGGACCGCCACCGGGTCGACGGCGGAGCCCGTCCGGCTGGAGCTCACTCGCCCGGCACCCGGGTGAGCAGCCGACGCGGCGTGCCGCGGAGCAGCCGGTCCTCCAGGTCGTCGTCGAGCAGACCCAGCTGCCGCATCCGGGGAAGGACCCGGACGAGGACGTGGTCGTAGCCGAGCCCCCCGAACGCACTCAGGTGCTGCTTCTTGCAGACGTCCTGGGCGACCACCAGCTGGTCCCGGTAGCCCTCCGCGAGGCCGCTGAGCATGAGCGCCTTCGCCCCGTCGGTCCGGGCCGGCCAGTCCGGGGCGAAGTACCCCTCCTGCCCGAAGCTGTCGAAGCCGATCACGCAGCCGCGGTCGAGGACCGAGCGCAGGTAGTCCACGTCGCCGATCTCGTCGAGGTGGGAGAGGTAGCAGCGCGTCAGGTCGGCGCCACCGGACTCGAGCACGTCGATGATCCGGTGGGTGACCTCCGGGCCGCTCGGGTGGCAGTGCACGTTGATGGCCACCCCGGTCGCCCGGCTCACCTGGGCCGCTGCCCGGAGGACGCGCTCCTCGCAGTCCTGCAGCGCCTCGGAGGTGCCGATCTCTCCGATGATCCCCGCACGGACGTCGGTGCCGTCGCGGCCGTGCTCCACCTCACCGAGGATGTGGTCGGCGAGCTCGTCGACCGTGGCCGTCTCGACCCATGCCGGGTGGGTGGAGCAGACGTAGAACCCCGCCCCCGTGACGATCGTGACGCCGACCTCTGCCGCAAGCTCCCGCAGACGGGTCACATCGGTCCCGATGCCGCCGGAGGTGAGGTCCACGAGGCAGGCACCCGGTCCGCCCGCCGCGACGAAGGTCGCGACCTCCTGGCGGAGCACGTCGTAGTCGGCGACCGGATCGAGCGCGAGGTTGTCCCGTACGACGTGGCTCGACCAGCGGGCCCGGGCGTTCAGCGAGGCGTCGAACCGGCGCACGCCCGCATCCGCCAGGGGGGAGTCCTGCGCACTCCACCGATCGCGGACGTCGAGGAACACGTGCTCGTGCATCATCGTGGGGCCGAGGGCGTCCGGATCGATCGGCCCGAGGACCGTCATCACGCTCATGCTCCGACTCCCGGCCCGATGCGGTCGACCACGCGCAGCGCGTCGGCCCGCCAGCCCACCTCGACGGCGCTGCCCTCGGCCGGCAGGCCGGACCTGTCGACACCTGCCTCGGAGACGATCACCGGACCGAGCTCGGTCTCGACCACCAGGCGGGACGACGCGCCGGCGTAGATCACGCGGGTCAAGGTCCCGCGCACGGACGACTCCAGGCATTGCTCGCCCACCGCGGCGATGCGGGCACGTTCGGGGCGCAGGATCGTCTGCACCGGCTCCCCGGCCGGTGTGCCCGGGGGCAGCACGATCCGGGCGCCGGCACTCTGGTACACGACGGCGCCTCCCTGGGTCGCAGAGCCGACCAGGCTGAACGTGTTGGTGGCCCCGACGAAGTCGGCGACGAAGGGCGTGGCCGGGCGTTCGTAGACCTCGTCCGGCGTGCCGACCTGCTCGAGTCGGCCCGCGTTCATGATCCCGATGCGGTCCGACATCATCAAGGCCTCCTCCTGGTCGTGGGTCACGTACAGGAAGGTGGTGCCCAACCGTGCCTGGATGTCCTTCAGCTCGACCTGCATGCGGTGGCGGAGCTTCGCGTCCAGGGCGCTCAGGGGCTCGTCGAGGAGGAGCACCTGGGGCTTGTTGACCAGGGCCCGGGCGAGCGCGACCCGCTGTTGCTGACCACCGGACAGCTGCTCGGCACGTCGTTCGGCCAGGTCTCCGACCCCGGTGACGTCGAGCATCTCGGCGACCCGGGTCGCGGTCTCGTGCTTGGGCACCTTCTTCACGCGCAGCCCGAACGCCACGTTGTCGAAGACGGTCATGTGGGGAAAGAGCTCGTACTTCTGGAACACGAGATTGGTCGGACGAGCACTGGCACCGAGCGCCGTCACGTCGCGCCCGTGCATGCGGATCGACCCGGACGTCGGCTGCTCGAACCCCGCCATCATCCGCAGCGTGGTCGTCTTGCCGCATCCGGAGGGCCCGAGCAGGGAGAAGAACTCCCCCTGCCGGACGGCCAGATCGATGCCACGGACCGCCTCCGCGGTACCGAAGCTCTTGTGGATCCCGACCAGCTCGATCGCGGCGGCATCGGCCTGAGACTCGGTCATCAGCTCTCCTTGGCGGTTCGGACGGCGCTCAGCCACGCCAACCCCGTCGTTGCCACGAGCAGGATGGTGCCGATCGCGTTCAGGCTGGGATCCAACCCTTGGTTGATACGGGCGTAGAGCAACAGGGGCAGGGTCTTCTCCTGCCCGGCGGTGAAGAACGCGACCACGAACTCGTCGGTGGACAGCGCCATGGCCAGCACGGTCGCGCCGATCACCGCGGGGAGGATCAGTGGCAGGGTGATCTTGCGAAACGCCAGCCACGGGCTCGCCCCGAGGTCGAACGCGGCCTCGAGCAGCGAGAACCGGAACCGGTCCAGGCTGGCGCTCAGCACGATGAAGACGAACGGCAGGGCGATGATCACGTGACCACCGATCGTCGCCTTCAGCGAGTAGCCCACGTCGAAGTAGTGGTAGCAGATCGCCAGACCGATCGCGTAGAGCAGGCTGGGGAAGGTGAGCGGGATCAGCGCCGCCACCATCGTCGCGGCACGGACACGCTGGCGCGCCCCGACCAACGCCAGGGCGATGCTCAGTCCGAGGATTCCGCTGAGCAGACCGGTGAGCACCGCCGCGGTCGCCGACCGCATCATCGCGTCGATCACGACCGGATCGTGCAGGACCTCGTCGTACCACCGCAGCGAGAACCCCTCGAAGGGCAGGCTCATCCGCGGCACGGAGTGGAACGAGAACAGCACCACGACGACCAGGGGCGCGAACAGGAAGGCGAGCACCGCGATCAGGTACGCCCTGGCGAGCGCCCGGGTGCTTCGCGTCGCCATCGGGTTCCTCATCGCAGCCACCTCCTGATCACCGCGTAGGCGAGGCCGAGGAGTGCCACCACCAACACGACCATGGTCAGTGCGAGGGCGGCTCCGAGCGGCCAGTTGAGACCGCCGCCGAACTGGTGCTGGATCTGGTTGCCGATGAGCTGGTCACCGGTGCCACCCAACAGCTGCGGCGTCACCCACTCGGCCGACGTCGCGATGAAGCTGATCGCGAACGCCGCCACGCACCCTTGCGACGTGAGCGGCAGGACCACCCGGCGGGCGGCGAGCCAGCGCGAGCCGCCCAGGTCCTGGGCGGCTTCGACCTGCCCCACCGGAACGTTCTGCATCGCCGCGTAGATCGGGAGGATCCCGAACGGGATGAGGTAGTTCACCAGGGCGACGATGACCGCCAGCTCGCTGTTCAGGAACAGCGTGACCGGACGGTCCACGACGCCGAGGCCGAGGAGCGTCTGGTTGACGACGCCTTCGCGGCCCATGATGTTCCGCCACGCGTACACCCGAACGATGTAGCCGCCGAACAGCGACACCAGCACCATGAAGTAGACGACGTGCTTGCGTGCCGGCAGCACGTAGTTCAGCACGAACGCGAAGGGGAAGCTGATCAGGGTGACGATGAGCGCGACGGTCAGCGCGACCCGCAGCGTGCGCAGGTAGAACCCGCGGAAGACGTCGCTCGTCGCCGCCTCGACGTAGTTGTCCAGGGTCAGCTTCGGCACCGGCTCGAACGACTCCACCGAGTAAAAGGAGTAGACCGCGAGCATCAGCAACGGAATCAGGAACAGCGCGACGTAGTACAGCGTCGCCGGCGCCATCTGCAGCGTGCGCACACTGGGCCTCACGGCCTACTCCCTCCCATGTCTCGATCGTCGGCGGATCCGGCGAGGTACAGCCGGCTACGACTTGATCTTCTGCCAGGCGTCGAGCCAGTCCTGGTAGTTCATGTAGCCGTCCGCCACCTCCTCGGGCGGAGTGCTGGAGGCGAAGTCGTCGGAGTTCGCTCCGCCGGTCACGACGGAGTAGTCGTAGGACTGGGCGTCCCCCTCGACCAGGTCGAACGCGTCGGTGTTCACCGCTCCGGAGACGAGGTTCGTCGCCAGCTCCGCCTGCACCTCGGTCGAGATCATCTGGTCGATGTACTCGTAGGCGCAGTCGACGTTCTCCGACGTGCTGGGAATCGCCAGCCCGTCCCACCAGCCGTGGCGACCCTCGTCGAAGAACCCGAAGTCGAGGGTCACGCCCTTCTCCTCGGCCCACGCGACCTGCGCCTCCCAGCCACCGACGGCCAAGTCGACGTCCTTGTTGATCAGCCGGTCGTTGGCGTCCTGATAGTTGCTCTGGAACGCCGCAGCGTTGTCCACCAGCTTCGCCGCATCGGCCACCACCACGTCCAGCTGCTCCTGGGTGAGGAGCGGCGACTCGTCGAAGCCGTGTGCCTTGGCCAACAGGTAGAACGGCGAGTCCGGTGCGTCGAACAGCACGAACCGGCCCTTCCAGCTCGGGTCGAGCAGGTCGGTGATCGACTTCGGTGGGTTGCTCACCCGGTCCGGGGCGTAGATGTACGGAGCGTCGCCCCACGCGATGGGGACGCCGTAGATCTCTCCGTCCTCGCCGCGCAGGGACGGGCTCTCGGCCAGGCCCGAGGCGACCTTGTCCCAGTTGGTCAGCCGGCTCGTGTCGATCGGCTGGACCACCTCGGCCGCGATCATCCGCTGGGCCCAGTGATAGGGGATGGTGGAGAGCTCGAACGGCTGGCCGACCTTGATCGCCGCGATCAGCTGGGCCCAGTCACCGGGCCACGAACTGACCAGCTTGGTGCCTCGCTCCTCGCGCCAGTCCTCGAGCTCGACCTTGCCCTCTTCGCCCTCGAGACCGATGAAGTTGATGGTCGCGTTCTCGCACGCGTTCTCCTTGACCGGGCCTTGCGACTCGGACGTATCGTCGCTGGAGCCACACGCGGTGAGGACCAGCAACGCTGATGAAACGGCTGCTGCGAGGAGCCATCGTTTCTTCATGGGTTCAACCTCTCATCAAGGGAATCCTGCAGAGGGGTCTGCAGGACCGGGTTGGCCGCCCGAGTCGGAGGCCGGCGGTGGTCACAGGGCCGCCGCTACTGCGAGATAGATGCGTGAGGAGTCGACGAGCTCGGCGATGTCGATCGACTGGTCGGGTCCGAAGTGCCAGTCGCCCGGGCCGTACACGACCGTCTCCAGGCCCTGGTGGGCCAGGTCCGCGGCGTCCGTGACGAACGCCTGGATCGGCAGTCGGCTCGTGACCCGCGGCTCGACGCCGCGGACATCGGTGTGCGCACGTCGGATCGTGTCGATCAGGTGTCCGCTCTCCGGCCCGAGGAACGGCCGCTGCACCGCCGTGATGCGCACGTCGATGTCGACATCGGCGGGGCAGGCATCGTGCACGACCTCCTGGATGGCCCGCTTGATGTCCTCGCGCCGCATGCCGGGGACCGTGCGGATGTCTCCGTGGAACTCTGCCACCTCGGCCACCTTGCCGGGGTCGAAGCCGCCCGAGAGCCGTCCGATGACCTTGCGCGGCAGGTGCGGGAGCCGATCACACGGCTCGAACGGCAGCTCCATCTGCTGCACGGCGCCGTACGCGGATACGGCGGCGCCGAGCGCGTCGCGGGCACCCTCGAGACGGGACACGTGCGCGGTCTCCCCCCGGAAGAGCACCGAGAACTTGAGCGCGCCGCCGTTCGCGGTGTTGATGTCCAGCGAGCTCGGCTCGCCGCAGATGGCGTAGCCCTCGTGAGGGCCTTCGCTGGCGAGGACGTACTTCTCCCCCAGCCCGATGGTGTCGTGGTGCATGACGGCGTGGAGGATGAGATCGCCCCGCATCGGGACCCGGTGGTCCGCCGCCGCGCGGACCGCCAAGACCATCGCAGCCACGCCGGCCTTCATGTCGTCGACGCCGGCGCCGTAGAGCCGACCGTCCTGGACCCAGGGCTGGTACGGGTCCCTGCTCCACCGCTCGGAGACCGAGGCGTCCAGGTGACCACTGAGCACCAGAGGCGGCCGCTCGCCGCCGCCGCGCACGCGGGCCACGACGTTCGCCCGTCCCTTGACGACCTCCTCGATGTGCAGCTCGACCCGCGGATGGTTCAGCTCGCGGTAGACGACCTCGGCGACGGCCAGCTCGTTGGACGCCTGCGACGGGATGGCGGTCAGCTCGGACGCGAGGGCGACCACCTGGTCGGCGTCGATCTTGGGCAGCACGAGTTCAGTCACGGGTACGGGTCTCCTCGGTCGGAAGCGAATTCTGGTCAGCCAGGGCGCAGAAGCGCCGGATCTCCGTGGCCACGGCGTCGACGGCGATGCGCAGGATCGCGGCACCGTCGGCAGCGGAAAGGGAGCCTGGGGAGTCCGTGTAGCCGTCGGCTCGGATCCAGGCCTGGTGCATCTCGAGGCGGCTGAGCTGCCTCTTGCTCTCGGGCTCCGGCTGCTCGGCCGGGAAGTCGCCCACGAGGTCGGGCCGGAGCGTCTGCATCACCGCGGACTCGAAGGCGCCGGCATGCCCGGGGATCCGGCTCGCGGCCGCCGCCAGCCCGGAGCCGCGCACCTGCTTCTCGACGAGCTTCCACCACGAGCTGCAGCCGGCGTGCACGGGCAGCTGCAAGGCCAGGTCCCGGGCGACCAGCTGCACGATCTCGTCGTTGCCCCCGTGGCCGTTGAGGAGGTACAGACGCCGGAACCCGGAGTCCACCGCGGACCGACCCAGGTCGGTGAGCGCGTCCATCAGGGTGCGGGTGCGCATCGACAGGGTGCCGCCGAAGGGCAGGTGGTGGTCGGAGGAGCCGAAGCTGAAGGTCGGCGCGACCAGGACGTCGGGGGTGCCGTCGAGCGCCGCCGCCGCCCGCTCCGCCACGTGCGTGGCGATCAGCGCGTCGGTCCACACCGGGAGGTGCGGGCCGTGCTGCTCGATGGCGCCGACCGGGAGCACCAGGACGGCACCGGCGGCCGCCCGCTCCACGAGCGTCTCGCGGCGATGCTCGGCCAGCGCCCACCCCCTCGGGCCAGTCGTGGATGTCATCGCCCACCACCGCCTCTTCGTTGCGTTAAGCGCATCGCCGATGTGGCTAGCGCGACAGCAGTCAATACTGGTGTAATGCCCGGTGTCAAGGGATTCGCAATGCCGATGTTCTGAACGCATCGACGTCAGGAGTGCAGATGAGCGCGACCACCCCGGCCTGGTCCGTCCAGGTCCTCGATCTCGGTCAGTCCCTGATCCGGGGACCCCAGGCCTTCTGGAACGACGCATGGGACGAGATGGTCCCGCTGGCGTTCAACGCCGTGCTGGCCCGGAGCGCGGCCCGCACCGTGCTGATCAACACCTCACCGCCGGAGACGACCGAGGTGGTCGAGCGGCTCTTCCCGCGGATGCGGTACCTGCACGACGCGCCGGCCGGCGACCTCGATCGCGAGCCGCGTCACCACATGGTCGCGGCACTGGCCGCTCACGGCCTGGAGCCCGACGACGTGGACACCGTCATCCTGACGCCCTTCGAGCTCTACACGACGGGCACGCTCCACCTGTTCCAGAAGGCGGAGATCTACCTGTCCCGGACCGGCTGGGTGCACCTCCACACGGTCCACGACCACCCGCACGACAAGCGCTGGCGCAAGTTCCCGCAGTCCACCCTGGTCGACCTCGTCACGGACTCGTGGGACCGCGTCCGGCTGCTCGACGACGAGCACGAGGTGGCGGATGGGCTCCGGACATGGTGGGCCGGCACCCATCACCGCGAGTCGGTCGTCGTCGAGATCGACACCCCGGACGGCACCGTGGCGGTCTCGGACGCCTTCTTCTACTACGCGAACGTCGAGGACGGCCGGATGCTCGGGCTCAACGAGAGCATCGACGAAGGCCTGACCGCCTACGCGCGCACCCTGCGCTCGGCGCAGCACATCGTCCCGATCCACGAACCGCGGGTGTTCGACCGCTACCCCGGCGGCCGGATCGGCTGACGGGCCGCCGGGCTCAGGAGTCGGAGTCGAACCGGACCCGGTACTGGTCGACGTACTTGAGGACGCTGGGCATCGCGGACTCGATCGCCTCGGCGGTCCACCGGCTGGCCGGACCGGTGATCGACAACGCCACGACCGAGCCGTACTCGGAGAAGCGGAGCAGGACCGCCGCGGCGGCGATGCCGAGCCGGGACTCCCCCAGGTTGAGCGCGTAGCCCCGAGTGCGCACCAGCTCGAGGTCGCGGAGCAGGCGCTTCTTGCTGGTGATCGTCTGCGACGCGTACCTGTCCAGGGTCCCCATCTCCTCGAACTCCCGCTCGAGCTCCTCGGGGGTGAGCGAGGCCAGGTAGACCTTGCCGACCGCCGTGGAGTGCAACGGGTCGAAGGAGCCCACGGGCTGGGTCACCCGCAACGGGTCCTTGCTGTCCACCCGGGCGACGACGACCATCTGATGACTGCTCGGATCGGGGACGGAGACGTGCACCGTCTCGTCGGTCAGCTCACGCAGGTCCGTGGCCAGCTGGATCGCCCGCTCGATCTGCACCTCGGGCAACGCCGCCTGACCGATCCGGACGAGCCGCGGCCCGAGGGTGAAACGCGTGCGGCTCGGGTTCGAGACCACCCAGCCACAGGTCCGCAGCGTCGCCAGCAGCCGTGACGCGCTCGACTTGTGGACCCCGAGCAGGTCGGCGATGTCCTCGATCCGTCCGCTCCCGTGCTCCGCCAGGTACTCGATCGTCTGGACGACCCGCGTCGCATTCTGCATGCCGGAGCTCGCGGTCATGGATTCTCCGATCTGAGCGCAGCAATGGGTGCCGCGGCGATTGTAAGGGATGGGTTCGGACCGTCGTCCGGGCAGGAATCGCTATCCCCGCAGGCGCACGAGGGCGGCTCGCACGTGGCCGGGCAGGGCCTCGTCCGGGACGCCCTGATAGGCGACCGGCCGGAGGAACCGGTCGATGGCCGGAGCTCCGACCGAGGTGAACTGTGCGGAGGACGTCGCCGGGTAGGGACCGCCGTGGTGGGTCGCCTGGCCGACCCGCAGCCCGGTCGGCCAGCCGTTCCACACCAGTCGGCCGACCCGGTCGGCCAGCAGCCGCACGAGGTCGCCGCCGGACTCCTCGCCGTCGGCCGCGTGGACGGACGCCGTGAGGGAGCCCGGGATCCGGGCGGCCGCCGCGGATAGCTCTGCCACGTCGTCGTACCGCACCACGACGACAAGGGGGCCGAAGCACTCCTCGAGATAGGGAGACCCCGGTGCGTCGAGGGCGTGCAGGTCGACGGCGAGGGCGGTCGCCTCCACCTCCCCCGCACCGCCGCGCCGACCGGTCGCGAGCACCTCGGTCGAGTCGAGGGAGATCAGTGCCGTCCTGGTGGCGCGGTACATCGTGCTGATGCGCTCGGTCAGGAGCCGGGCCGCAGGCACGTCGCGGACGGCGTCGGCGATGGCGGCCTCCAGGGCACTGTCGCGGGGCACGAACACCAACCCGGGCTTGGTGCAGAGCTGGCCCCCGCTCGGCCCGAACGAGCCCGCCAGTCCCTCGGCGATCTCCCGGCCCCGGGTCCGCGCCGCTTCCGGGAGGACGAAGACCGGATTCACGCTGCCCATCTCGGCGTAGAACGGCAGCGGGTCGGCCCGCAGGGCCGCGATGTCGAACAGCGCCCGCCCCGCTGCCAGTGACCCCGTGAAGGTCGCCACGCGGACCCGGGTGTCGGCCATCGCCGCGACCGCTCCGTCCTCGGTGTGCAGCGCCCCGAGGGCGCCGTCGGGCCACTCCAGCCGGCCGAGGATCTCCGAAGCGATCTCCAGCGTCCTGGCCGACGTCGCCAGGTGACCCGGATGGGTCTTCACCACCACCGGACAGCCCGCCGCCAGCGCAGCCGCCGTGTCGGTCCCCAGCACACCGAACGCGAACGGGAAGTTGCTGGCCTCGTACACCAGAGCCGGACCCATCGGCATCCGGAAGCGCACGGTCGACGGCAGCCGCGGCGGCCCCGGCTGCGCCTCGTCAACCCGGAGGCCGAGCCAGTCGTCTCCGGCGAGCACGTCGGCGAACAGGTGCAACTGCGTGCAGGTACGGGTGATCTCCCCGCGGAGCCGCTCGGCGTCCAGCCCCGTGTCGGCGACCGCGGCCTCCGTGAGCTCGCCGGCGGCGTCCTCCAGCGCCGACGCGAGCTCCAGGAGGCCGCGACCACGCCGGTCCGGAGGGAGCGCCGCCAGGAAAGGAGCCGCAGCGGTCGCCGCGTCGAGCACCGCTGCCACGTCGTCGTCGCCGGTCACGCCAGCGCGCCGTTCATCCGCAGGGGATCCACGGCGAAGCGCTCGACCTGCTCCAGGTCAAGGGTGACGCCGAGGCCCGGTCCGGGCGGCGGAGCGATCGTGCCGTCGGCGATGTCGAAGCGCTCATGGACGACATCGTGCTGCTGATACATCGCACCGGAGGCGTCGCACGGATCGGTGAGCTCGGCGACGGACACGCCGAGATGGACCGCGGCGGCCGTGCCGATCCCGAGCTCGGGCATCGCTCCGATGACGCAGCGCACGTCGGCCAAGGCAGCCATCTGGAAGATCAGCGCCGACGCCGCCAGGCCGCCGGACTCGGCGACGTAGACGTTCAGGAGGTCGACGGCGCCGTGCCGCAGCAGGCTCCACGCCTCCTCCGGACCCCACACCGACTCGTCGGCCATGATCGGTACGCGGGACAGCGTCCTCAGCAGGCGCATCTCGTCGATGTTGCCCGGCGGGAGGGGCTGCTCCACCGAGTGCAGGTCGAACTCGCTCAGCAGGTCGATGTTGCGGGTCGCCTCCTTCGCCGACCGCCAGGCCATGTTGGCGTCCACCCGGATGAGCGTGCCCGGACCCGCCGCCTCCCTGACGGCACGGACCGCGGCCACGTCGTCGTCGATGCCACGACCGACCTTGACCTTCACGCACCCGAAGCCGTCGGCGACGTACTGCCGCGCCCGATCGCCCAGTTCCTCCGGGGACGACATGTGGATCGACCTCGACAGGGTGATCCGGTCGCGCGTCCGACCGCCGAGCAGGTCGTGGACCGGCGCCCCGAGGTCCTTGCCCACCAGGTCGAACAGGGCCATCTCGATCCCCGCCCGGGCGGGGAGACCGCTCTCCTTCAGCATCGTCATCCGCCGACGTGCCTCGGTGACCTGCCGGGGGTCCAGCCCGATCAGCGCCGGCGCGAAGACCCTCTCGACCATCGCGCACTGCACGGCGGAGGCTCCGTCCCAGAGCGTCGAGATCTCCCCGATGCCCTGCACGCCGGTATCGGTCTCCACGAGCACGATCGCGTAGTCATAGCCGGTGAAGGTCCCGAGGGCGGAGACCCGCGGAGGCGACACCGGGACGTGCACCGGAATGGTGCGAACAGCGACGATCCTCATCGTTCTCCTTCGATCTCGCGCATCTCGACCGGCCGACGCTCCACGATCGAGCGATCCATGGCGAGCGCGATGGCCAGTGCGGCACGCGCGTCGGCGAGCGTCAGCGGCCACGGGGCCCCGTGCTTCACCGTGCGCACGAAGTGCCGGTCCGCGGTCGCCAGGGCACCGCCGGGAATGAGCGGGTTCGCCTGCCGATAGGCCGTGTTGGGGAAGGCCGGCCCGTCCGGGCCGAAGATCTGCGCGGGCGTCGGCCGCGTCTCGACGTACACGGTGCCGCGATCGCCGAACACCGCCAACCGGTGGTCGCTGAACATGCCGGTGGTCGAGGGCATGATCCAGCTGTGGTCCAGCGACGCGACCGCGCCGGACTCGAACTCGAGCGTGCCCGCCACGGCGTCCGGGCCGGGGCCGCAGGGGCTGATCGTCGATGCCACCGCGAAGACGGACCGCACCTCGCCCGCGATCTGCCGGAGGATGTCCACGTCGTGGATGGCCATCTCGAGAGGGACCGTCGTGCGGCCGGAGATCACCGTGCCCTCGTGGTCACCGGTGTTCCAGCGCGCGGACAGCTGGATCGGAACGCCGACCTGCCCGGCGGCGACCGCCTCCATCGCCACCACGAAGTCGGGATGGAAGCGCAGGGTGTGCCCGACCACGAGCACGGCCTCCGAGCAGCGCTCCGCGGCGCGGATCATCGCGTCCGCATCCGCCAGCGAGTGGGCGATCGGCTTCTCCGAGAACACATGGAGGCCGCGCTCGAGGGCGGCCACGGTCAGATCGCGGTGGAGGTGCTGCGGGGTGCAGACCCAGACCGCGTCCACGTCGTCGCGATCGAGTACGGCGTCGGCCTCGGTCACGAACGGCACCTCGGCGGGCAGGACCGCCCGGCGGGTCGGGTCGAGGTCGCAGCCGACGACGAGCTCGGTCTCCGGCAGCGCGTCGAGGATCGCGGCGTGGTCGCGACCGATGCTGCCCAGGCCCACGACGGCGCACCGCAAGGGCTCGAACGGCGCGTTCGGGCTCATCCCCGGGCTCCGCGCTGCGCGTCGTACTCCGCCCGCAGCTCGGCGGTGGGCGGATAGGTCCCGCGGACCGGCGCCCCGCCACGGACCCTCTCCAGGAGGAACTCCTCGAGGCCCTCCTGCTCGACGGCGTCCCGTGAGACCTCCTCGGCGAGGTGACGAGGGATCACCACGACGCCCTCCGGATCGCCGACCAGCACGTCGCCGGGGAACACCGCGACCCCGCCGCAGGCGATCGGCACCTGGAAGTCCACGGCGTGGTGAAGGACCAGGTTGGTGGTAGGGGTCACCGACCCGACGAAGACGGGCATGTCCATCTCGCTGATGTGGTGGGAGTCGCGCACCGAGCCGTCCGTCACGAACGCGGCACAGCCACGCACCGCCAGCCGGGTCATCAGGATCTCGCCGGCCGAGGCGGCGGCGCCGTCGCCGCGGCTATCGACGACCAGCGCCTGGCCGGCGGGGATCGTGTCGATCGCCGCACGCTGCGCGTGCTCCGGGTCCCGGAAGGACTCGACCGTGTCGAGGTCCTCCCGCGCCGGTATGTACCGCAGCGTGAATGCCTCAGCCACGAAGTTCCGGCGACCGTGACCGAGGGGCAGCACCCCCTGGATCACGGTCCGGCGGAGCCCGCGGATGAAGAGCTGGTTCTGCAGTGTCGCCGTGCTGGCCGCGCCCAGGCGCTCGAAGGTCTCGGGACCCACGGGGCCTCCTTCTCAGTGGTCACCGGCTGGTGAGCGATGCTGTGAATGCAACGCCAATGCGCTGCATGCGATCAACCTAGCGGCGTTTCGCCTCACTGGGAAGCACGACCGGCGCCGGGTTGGCGATGCCTCCTCGCCCGCCAGGCGCATCTGGCGCGCCGAGCGCGCGCTGTCGTATGGTCTGAGCGCAACAGTAATGCGTTCAACGCATCACTACGAACCCTCCCGAGGAGCAGACCGATGATCCGCAGAGTGAGCGCGACCGACCAGGCGCCCAAGCCGTCCGGCCACTACTCGCAGGCCGTTCGGATCGGACCCGTCGTCTGGACGGCGGGACAGGGTGGGTTCGATCCCGTGACCCGGCAGCTCGTGTCGGACGACGTGGCGGCCCAGACCCGTCAGTCGCTGGTCAACTGCCGGGCCGCGCTGGAAGCCTGCGGGGCGACCCTCGACGACGTCGTCCGCGCCCAGGTCTTCCTCAGCGACCTCGCCGACCGAGCCGCCATGAACGCGGCGTACACGGAGTTCTGGGCCGCGGAGCCCCCCGCACGGACCACCGTGGGTGCCGTCCTCCCGGCCGGCATGCTGGTCGAGATCGACCTGATGGCCTGCGTCCGGGAGGACGGCGCCTGAGCCCCTCGGGCTCCGGCCGCGGCGCCGCCCGACGTCCTGTGGTCGTCACCGGCTACCCGGCGTCGGGCGAGCTCAGCGCGGCGGCCAGCGCATCGAGACTCGTGACGCGCCAGTCGAAGGTGTCACCATCGGTCGGCGGGTCGCCGACCGGCCGCTCGACGTACGCCGTGCGCATGCCGACCGCCTGGGCTCCGCGCAGGTCCCAGGCGTGGGCGGCGACCATCAGGATCCGACCCGGTGCACATCCCGCGGCGTCGATCGCGAGCCGGTAGACCTCCGGTGCGGGCTTGTACGCCGCGGCGTCCTCCGCCGACAGGGCCTGGTGCCAGCGCAGGCCGGCGTGCGCGTTGAGCCGGAGCAGCGCCGCGCGGCTGGCGTTCGAGAGCCCGAGGACGGGGAACCGAGCCGCGATCCGGGCGAGACCCTCGACGGAGTCCGCCCAGGGCTCCAGGCGCTGTCCCGCGGTCGCGAGTCGCACGCCGGCGGCCGGGTCCAGTCCCCCGGCGTCGTCGGCCACGCGTCCGGCCGCTTCGCGGTCGATGACCTCGGTCGTGGCGAACGGCCGGTCGCCGTCGGCGATGCGACGCTGCTCGTGCTCGACGTGCTCCTGCCAGACGCCGAGCAGCCGGTCGACCGCGGCGTCGTCGGCCGCCGGCACGGCGCCGCGAATGGCCGCTCGGAGCCCGCCCGGCTCGTCGACCATGGTGCCGAGCACGTCGAACACGACGACCTCGATGTCGGGGGTCCCAGCCATCGCACTCTCCTGTTCCCGAGACGGTCCCGTCCCGTGCTGGTTCAACGCCACCGGCGCGCGGGCATTCCGGTCATCGAGAGGGGTTCATCCGTGCCACACCAGGTACGGCGCCATCGCGAGCAGCGCCGTGACCAGGGCCAGCTGCAGGGTCCTGGTCGGCACGGCCCTGGCGATGCGCCAACCCAGCAGCACGCCGGCCAGCTCGGGAACGCCGACCAGCACCGCCAGCGGCCAGTCGATGGACCCCTGGAGCAGGTAGCCGATGGTGCCGACACCGGCGATGACCACCGACTGGGCCTGCGCGGCCGCCAGCGAGCCCAGCATCTCGAACCCGACGGCGACCAGCAGCGGCACCGTCAGCATCGGCCCGCCGATGCCCACGATCCCGGCGACCACCGACACGAACAGGCCGATGCCGACCAGCAGCGGGAGTCCCGGACGGCGGGTCGCCGGCGGGTCGGTCCGGCGCGCACGCGGCAGCACCAACAGCGCCACCACGGCGAGCAGGGCCCCGAGCACCAGACCGAACCAACGCGGCGACAGCAACGAGTTGAGCGCGATCCCCAGCGGCGTACCGATCAGGGCCACGCCGCCCACGGTCCACGCCACCCGAGCGGTGCCCGGAGCCCGGAGGTGCCCGGATCGCGCGCAGGTCGCCGTCCCCAGGGCGCCGGTCGCCACGTGCGTCGCGATCGCGGTGCCGGCGACCTCCGCCGGCGCCAGCCCGGTCAGCGTCACCAGCCCGATGGTCGGCAGGATCCCTCCCGGACCGATCGCGGTGATCCCGACGCCGCCCGCGAATCCGACCAGGGCGAGCGCGACCACGATCAGCGGCGACAGGTCGTGCATCACTCGCTCCCCAGGCGGCGGTCGCGATGGACCACCGCCCGGAGCGCGAACCGATCGGCACGGATCCGCAGGACCTCGGCATCGACCGGGCGCCCGTCCGCCCCCCGGGTCAGCCGGTCGATGGCGAAGATCGCGTCCCCGACGTCGAGCCCGAGCAGGCCGGCGACATCCGGGCCGGCCGTCGCGGCATGGACGACGATCTCGGCGCGCCCCAGCGCGACGCCGCTGGCCTCCTCGATCAGCGCGAACACGTCGGTGCCCGCCAGGTCCGCCGAGAGCAGCGGCTCACCGATGCCGACCGGCAGGTAGCTGACGTCCAGCGACAGCGGCTCGTCGTCGACGAACCGCAGCCGCTCCAGCCGGATGCCACCCTCGGCAGGATCGATCTCGAGTCGGGCGGCGACATCGGCCGGCAGCTCGACGAGCCGCTCCGCCCCGAGGACCCGGTTGCGCACCGTTCCGTGGCCCGCCAGCGACTCCGCGAGACCCTCCAGCCGGTCCAGGCCGTGGCCGTACTTCGGGGCCGTCACGGTGGTCCCGGCTCCCCGCCTCCGCTCGATCAGCCCCTCCCGCCGCAGCAGGTCCAACGCCTCGCGGACGCTGTTGCGCGACGCCGTGAACCGCGCCGACAGCGCGGCCTCGTCGAGCCGGTCACCGGCTCCGAACTCGCCGCCGAGGATAAGCTCGCGCAGGCGCTCCGCGACCTCCCGGGCTCGGACCTGTCGCGGATGGGCCGAGGTCCAGCCCGGCGGGATCGTGCGGGGAGTCGTGCGCCTGTCCACGACCCCACCCTAGGAGTTACGCCAGAGTTCCGCCACTGTCGGCGCCACGGAGGCACGCCAGGACGACGAGCGCCGCCGCGCCGAGCAGGGCGCCCAGAAGAATCGCGGTGGTCATCCCCGCCACGTGGTAGCCCGACAGCGACCAGGCGACGGTGGCCGCCGCCGGCCCGACGGCGAACCCCGCCTGTCGGGCGAGGCTGGTGGTGGCGCCGGTGGTCGCCAGCAACGCCGCGGGAGCACTCGACATCGCGATGGCCATGTTCGGTGCGTTGAAGAGCCCGCTCCCGCAGCCGGCCAGGAACAGCCGCCACGCCACGTCTCCGGGGCTCCAGGCGGCGCTCATCGGCACCAGGCAGGCGAGGCCGACGCTGAACCAGGTGACGCCGAGCAACGCCGTACGACGCCAGCCCCACCGGTCCCCCGCGAAGCCGCCGACAGGCCCGGCCAACGCCATCCCGGCCGGGAACGCCAGCATGATCACGCCGGTCGCCGACGCGGACTGGCCGAGCGAGCGTTGCAGGAAGAACGGCGTGATGAAGAAGATCACGCCGATGGCCGTGGCGGTCAGCGCGAGGGCCAGATGCGGCCCCGCCTCTGCCGGTGCGCGCAGCAGCCGCCGCACGGGCGCGCTGTCCGGCCGGTGCAGCCAGGTGGCGAGCAGCGGAACGGCGACGACGGCCAGCAGGAGCCAGGGCGCCCCCGCGTCGGCCGTCAGGGTCAGCGAGAGCAGGAGTGCCGCCACCGCGCAGCTGAGCAGCAGTGCCTCGGCGTACCACGCCCGGGTCGGCGCTCGGAGCGGCGTCGTCGTCGGCAGCCGCCTCATGCCCACGACCAGGACGACGAGGCTGACCGGCACGTTGACGAAGAAGATCCACGACCAGTCCAGGCGATCGACGAGCACGCCGCCGAGCACCGGCCCGCTGATCAGGCCGAGCGGTCCCAGCGTGGTGATCAGCCCCATCGCGCGCCCGCGGGCCCGCGGTTGCACGGCCGCGGTCGCCAGCGCCGGCACGAGCGCGAAGAGCACCGCACCGAACGACCCCTGGACGACGCGCGCCCCGAGGAGCCAGCCGAGGTCGGGAGCGAGGCCGGCGGCGAGGCTCGCGAGGGCGAAGCCACCGAGCGAGAACGCCAGAGCGGGACGACGACCCACGGTGTCGAGCCAGCGGGCGCTGGGCAGTGCGAGACCGGCGAGCGGCAGCAGGTAGGCCAGCGCCACCCACTCGGTCATGCTGGTGGGGATCTCCAGGTCGGACTCGATCGCCGGCAGCGCCACGTTGACGATGCTCATGTCCACCGACGCCATGAACACCGCGAGGGCGGCGACCACCACCAGCGACCACTGGTTCCGCTGGCGCGTTGCCGGTCTCGACTGCTCCTGCTGCACGGCCACGGGGAGCCTCCCTCTGCTCGTCGGTCACATCAGGCCCGCGTGCGGGCTCATGGGGATGAGCCCGGCGGAGAGGAGGATGTGACGGATGGACGACGAGGAGTGGCTCTCGCGGCAGTTCGAGGCGAACCGACCTCGGCTGCGTGCGGTCGCCTACCGGATGCTGGGGTCGCTGCCCGATGCGGAGGACGCCGTCCAGAACGCGTGGCTGCGGCTCCACCGGGCCGACCCCGACGCCATCGAGAACCTCGGCGGGTGGCTGACCACCGTCGTCGGTCGCGAGTGCCTCCACGTGCTGCGCTCGCGACGACGACGACCCGAACGGCTCGTCGACCCGGTGGCGCGCCCGCTGCCCGACCCGGTCGTGTCCGCGGCCGAGGAGCCGGCCGACCCGGAGCAGGAGGCGTTGCTCGCCGACTCGGTCAGCCTCGCCCTGCTGGTGGTGCTGGACTCGCTGAGCCCCGCCGAGCGGTTGGCCTTCGTCTTCCACGACATGTTCGGCTTCGCCTTCGACGAGATCGCCTCGCTGATGAGCTGCAGCCCCGCGGCCGCCCGACAGCACGCCAGCCGCGCCCGGCGCCGGGTACGGGGTGCCGACCCTCCGGCGCCGGGTCCGGACCGGTCCGGTCGGCAGCGCCGGGTCGTCGACGCGTTCTTCGCAGCGGTGAACGCCGGAGACTTCGCCTCGCTGGCCCGGATCCTCGACCCGGACGTCGTCCTCCGCGCCGACTACGGCCCGGGACGCGCGCCCGCCGTGTACCGCGGCGTCGACACCATCGCCCGGCAGTCCCGCGCCGGCCGGGGCGCCGACCTGTACCCGGTGATCGTCAACGGCCTCCCCGGCGTGGTCACCGCTCGGCACGGCCGCCCCGTCTCCCTCCTGGCCTTCACCGTCGTGGGCGACCGGATCGTGGAGATCGACGGCATCCGCGATCGCGACCGGGTGCGCACCCTCACGGCCGGCATCGTCGAGTTCGACGGCTGACGCCGCCGGGCGGCGACCGGCCGATCGTTCCCCGTTCGTACACTCGATGCGTGCCCGATCACTCCCCGCGGCCGAGCTCCGGCCGGCTGCGTTGGGGACTGCACACGCTCGTCCTCACCCTCGCGTCGGTCGTGCTGCTCCGTGCCGCCCTCCTCTCCCAGCCGCGCACCGGGCCGATCGCGGTCCTCGTGACGGCCTTCGCCCTCGCGTACGTCGTTCGCGAGCAGGTCGCCTCGCCGCGGACCCGTGGCGTCCTGCTCGCGGCGATGGTCACGATCTGGGCGTCCCTGACCGTGCTGGGGGCCGACGCCGCGTACATCTCGGTCGGGCTGTTCCTGGTCTTCCTGATCGACCTGAGGGTCACTCAGGCGCTCGCCTGCGTCCTCGCCATGACGGTCTTCGACGTCGTCGTGTCCGCCGCCCACGGAGACCCGGTCGCGCTGCTGGCGGCGCCCGTGCTCGGGGCCGTCATCTCGGTGCTGCTGGGCCTGGGGTATCGCCTGCTGTTCGACATGCTCAGCAGGCAGCAGGACCTCATCGACGAGCTCCATCTCACCCGCTCCGAGCTGGCCCGGTCCGAGCGCACCGCCGGGCAGGCGGCCGAGCGCCAGCGCCTGGCCCGGGAGATACACGACGCGGTCGCCCAGAGCCTGAGCAGCATCCAGATGCTGCTCCACGCCGCCGACGGGAGCGACGTCCCCCCTCGGTCCAGGGAGCGGATCTCCATGGCACGGGAGACGGCCGCCGCCGCGCTCTCGGAGACCCGGCACATCATGGACGAGCTCGGACCCGCCGATCTCGTCGACTCGACGCTGGCCTCGGCCCTGGCGCAGGTCTGCTCGCGAGCCATCGCCCCGGTCAGGCTCGACGTGGACGGTGCGCCCGTCGCGCTGGCCCCGTCGGTGGAGGCGGCACTGGTCCGCATCGCGCAGGGCGCCGTGGGCAACGTCGACCGACATGCGGGATCTCAGGCTCGAGCCGTCGTCAGCCTGAGCTGGGGTGTCGACGCGGTCCGGCTCGATGTCGTCGACGACGGAGTCGGCTTCGATCCGACGACGCTGACCGCGGGGCGCAACCGCGCCTTCGGCCTGACGACGATGCGCGCCCGCGTCCGCGACCTGGGCGGCGAGTTCTCGGTGGAGTCCGAGGCCGGCCACACCGCCCTCTCGGCCACCTTCCCCATCCCCGCGATGAGCGCACCGGCGGGGGTGCCGGCATGATCCGCATCCTGATCGCCGACGACCACGCCATCGTGCGCGCCGGCCTGCGCGCCCTGCTCGACCGGCACTCCGCCGAGGTCGAGATCGTCGGTGAGGCGGCCACGGTCGCGGACGCCGTACGGCTGACGGTGGAGGTTCAACCCGACGTGGTGCTCATGGACCTGCGATTCAGCGGGGAGGCCGAGACTGGCGTGGACGCCACTCGCCGCATCCGCGCACTCCCCCAGCCACCCCAGGTGCTGGTGGTGACGAACTACGACACCGACCACGAGATCCTGCGGGCCCTGGAGGCGGGTGCGAACGGCTACCTGCTGAAGGACGCACCGCCCGCTGAGCTCTGGGCGGCCGTGCGGACCGCGGCCGCGGGCGGCTCCACGCTTCCCCCCGCCATCGCAGCGCGGATCCTCGACACCCTGCGCGCGCCGACCGCACGACTGACGCCCCGCGAGCTCGAGGTCCTGAGATCGGTGGCGACCGGCAAGTCCAACCGCGACGTCGCACGGGCGCTCTTCCTGAGCGAGGGCACCGTGAAGTCCCACCTGGTGCAGGTCTTCGCCAAGCTCGACGTCAGGTCCCGCACCGCGGCCGTCGCCCGCGCTCGTCAACTCGGCCTGGTTCCGCTCGAATCCTGACCACCGAGCCGCGCCCCCATCGAAAGTTAGAGGCAGGTCCGGACCAACGCCGGATGTGGCGGGGCGAGAAGCCCGCTTCACTCGGCACCGTGAGCTCATTCGGATCTCCTCGGTCACGCTTCTCCCGACGCGCTGCCTGGCTCGTGGTGCTCGGGTGGGTGATCCTGGTCGGCGCCCTCGCCGCGCTCGCCCCGTCGCTGGACTCGGTCGAGAGCAACGACGACGACAATCCCCCGGCCGACTCCATGTCCATGAGGGCCGCGGCCCTCGCCCGGACCGAGCTCGGCGTCGACTCGACGCCGCCCGCCATCGTGGTGATCCGCTCCGACTCACCCGACTCGACCCGCGACGCCGCGGGCGCGATCACCGCCGCGATCGAGTCTGCGGACCTCGACCCGGTCGCGGGCATCCTCGACTCCCGCTCCGGACCCGCCGGCGCCGGCCTGGCGACCGCGGACGGGACCGCCGAGGCGGTCGTCGTGGCGCTCACCGGTGACCCCGCCGACGATCAGTTCCGCGATGCGGTCGTCGAGCTGCGCGAGATCGCCTCGGCGCACGCACCGGCGGACGTCGACGTGGCCGTGACCGGCCCGGCGGCCATCGTCGTCGACGCGGTCAAGGTCTTCGGCGGCAGCAACAAGGTGCTGCTGCTCGGCACCGTGGCGCTCGTGATCGTGCTGCTGTTCGCGATCTACCGCTCGCCGGTCCTCGTGGTCGTGTCGCTGGTGGGGGTCGGGTTCGCCATGCGGCTCGCCGAGGGCCTCGGTGCGCTGCTCGCCGAAGCGGGGCTCATCCAGATCAGTGGCCAGACCGCATCGATCATGACGGTGCTGCTGTTCGGCGTGGGCACGGACTACGCGCTGATCATCTTCTCGCGCTTCCGCGAGGCACTGTCGACCACCGACGATCCGAGCGTCGCCGTCGCCGCCGCGACCCGGTCCGTGTCCGCCGCCCTGCTCGCGAGCATGTCGACGATCGTCGCCGCGGTGCTCGCCCTTCTGACAGCGGTGACGCCGACGCTCCATGCCTTCGGCCCCTACCTGGCCATCGGCGTCGTCTCGATGGCGGCGGTCGCGTTCACGCTGACCCCGGCGCTGCTCGTGCTCACCGGCCGCTTCGCCTTCTGGCCGCGCCGAGCTCCGGTCCTCGGGCAGCCCCTCCGCGACCCACGGACCTGGAGCCGAGTCGCCGACCTCGCCATCGGCGCACCGCGGCGCGTCCTGGCCGGCGGCCTTGCCGCCCTGGCACTGCTGTCGACCGGGCTGATCGGCGTGCACCAGACCTTCGACCTCGTCAGCGGCTTCCGCATCGAGACCGAGTCGGCCGCCGGCAGCGAGTTGCTCGGCGACGCGTTCGGACCCGGTGCCATCGCCCCCAGCCGGGTCATCGTCCGCTCGGAAGCCCCGATCGACGAGCGACAGGTCGAGACCATCCGGACGGCTCTCACCACCGCTCCCGGGGTGGCCGGTCTCGGCGCCACCACGACGTCACCCGACGACCGCTCGGTCGGCATCGACGTCACCCTCGACGCGAACCCGTACGGCGCCGAGGCGATGGACCGCGTCCCTCAGCTCCGCGCGAGCGTCGACGAGGCCGCCGACCAGGCCGGAGTCCACGACGTCGAGGTCCTGATCGGCGGCGAGACCGCCGTCGCGGCCGACACACGAGAGGCACTCGACCGCGACCTCCTCGTCGTGGGCGCCGTCATGCTCCTGGCCGTCGCGGTCATCCTCGGCATCGTGCTGCGCTCGGTGCTGGCGCCGGTCTACCTGACCGCGACGCTCCTCGCGTCGTACGCCGCGACGATGGGCCTGACCGCCTTCATCACCATCACGGTCGGGGGCGACCTCGGCATCGGGAACCGGGTCGCGGTGTACGTGCTGGTCTTCCTCGTCGCCCTCGGCGTGGACTACACGATCTTCATGATGACCAGGTATCGCCAGGAGCTGGCCACCCAGGACCCAGCCGCCGCGCTGCGCACCGCGATCGTCCGGACCGGCGGCGTCATCTCCTCCGCCGGTGTCATCCTGGCGGGCACCTTCGCCGTGCTGATGACCCAGCCCATTCGCGAGCTGTACCAGTTCGGCCTGGCCATGGCGATCGGCATCCTGCTCGACACCTTCGTCATCCGGCCGCTGCTGGTGCCGGCCTGCATCCGGCTGCTCGGACGCAACGCCCTCTGGCCGAGCCGGCCGACGCACCTCTGACTCCACGACGCGGGCGTCGACGAGCCCGCCGGGGTGAGCACGGCCTGGCGGCGTACCGAGCCGATGAGTTCGGCGAGGGCACCCGGTCTGCATGATCGACGCGACGAGGGAGGCATCATGAGCAAGGTCATCGCAGCCATCAGCACCTCGGTGGACGGCTACGTCGTGGGCCCGGAGGACGGCCCGCAGTACGGCCTCGGCATCGGCGGTGAGCGGCTTCACTACTGGGTGATGGGCGGGCCCTGGTCCTACGCCGACGACGGGCGCGACACCGACGGCATGCACGGGCCGGACCGGGAGTACTACGAGGCGCTCACCGCGAGTCTGGGCTGCGGCATCGTCGGTCGCAACATGTACGACGCGGCGGGCGCCTGGGGCGGCACCAACCCGTTCCCCGGCACGCTGATCGTGCTCACCCACCGGACCGGCGACCAGCCGGACCCGAGCGCCGGCTTCCTGTTCGTCGACGGCTTCGACGCGGCTCTGGCCCAGGCGCGGGACCTCGCCGGGGACGACGACGTGTCCCTCGGCGGCGGCGCCGACCTGATCCGCCAGGGCCTGGCAGCCGGGGTGGTCGACGAGCTCGCGCTCTCCATCGCGCCGGTGGTCCTCGGCGGCGGCAAGCGGCTGTTCGAGGGCTTCGAGCAGGACCTCGACCTCGAGGTGCTCGGCACCTGGAGCTCGCCGTACGCCACCCACGTGCGGTACGCCGTCAGGCGACCCGCGGCGGCGCGCTGATCCGGGCGCGGGCCGCGGTCACAGCACGGTCCGCGCGAGGTGGGCGCACGAGATCAGCACCAGGACCAGCCCCAGTGAGCAGACGCCGGCCGCGGCCAGTGCGGCCGCCCGTCCTGCGTCGGGAGTACGTCGAACCGCGCCGCCGTACCTACGCGCCCCGGTGACCGCCGTCGCCACGGCGAGCCCGGCGCAGAGCAGGGCGGCGGCCAGCCCCGCGACCCCGACCGCCTCGACCGCCATCCGGGCGAGGAAGGCCGCCCCCACCGCGATGGAGAGGCTGGTCCGGCGCCAGGCGAGAGCGGTCCGCTCGAGCTGGACCCCCGGGTCGCGCGCGAGGGCGTGCGGGCGTCCGGTCATCCGACCTCGTCGAGGACCAGGCCCACGACGAGCACCAGCAGGCCCAGTGCGACCAGCACGACCAGCCCCGCTCCCGGGCCGAGCCCCGGGAGCGGGCGACGCAGCCGGAGCGCCCGCTCGGTGCCGGCCCAGGCCCACCAGGCCCACGCGGCGGCGCCGACCGACGCCAGGGCGAAGAGCATCGCCCCGCACCACTGCCAACCGGTCCGGACCGGCAGGTCCAGGGCCAGAAGCGCTCCCGCGACGGCCAGCAGCGCCAGCGCGGTGCGGATCCAGGCCAGGAAGGTGCGCTCGTTGGCCAGGGTGAAGCGTGGGTCGGGCTCCGACCCGACGGTGTACACGTGCCGGGGGAACCGGCGTCCGGGCACCGGGGCGTCGCCCTCGAGGTCGGTACCGGACACTAGACGGTCAGGATCGCTCGGCCGGTCACCCGGCCGGCCACCAGGTCGTCGACGGCCTCACCGACGGCGTCGAACGGGTAGCGGTGGGTGACCAGCTCCCGCAGGTCGAGCTCGCCACGGCGGTGCCAGTCGAGGAAGGTGTCCAGATCGTCCTGGACGCAGCCGCCGGCGAGCAGGCCGACGATCGACCGCTGCCCGAAGACGACCGGGCCCAGGTCCACCTCGAAGCCGCCCTCGGGCAGCCCGACCAGCACCAGGGTGCCGCCCGGCCCGGAGTTCAGGCCGCCGGGCCGCAGCAGCGTGGTCCCCGAGCTCACGCTGGACCGGTTGGCGACGCAGTCGACCACCAGATCGGCGCCGGCACCCATCGCGGCCAGGATCTCCTCGGGGGTCTGCTCGCGGGCGTTGAAGGTCCGGGTGGCCCCGAACTTGTCGGCCAGGGCGAGCTTGTCGTCGACGAGGTCGAGGACCGTGATCGATGCCGCACCGCGGATCCGGGCCGCGGCCACCGCACACAGGCCCACGCCGCCGGCACCGATGACGACGACCGATCGGCCGGCGACCTCCACCGGCGCGTTGAGCACCGACCCGGACCCGGTGATGACCGCGCAGGCCGCGACCGCAGCCTCCGGGTCGACCGGCCCCGAGAGCCGGTGCACGTAGAGCTCGTCGGCGACCACGTGCTCGGCCCAGGTGTACACGTTGGGCGACCGGCCGACCACGCCGCCGAGGTCCGCGGTCGCCACCTCCGGCGCCCGACCGTCGGCGGCCGCGCGCGGGAGCCAGGTGACCAGCACGTGGTCGCCCTCGGACAGGCCCGACACGAGCCTGCCCACGGCCTGCACACGTCCGTAGCCCTCGTGTCCGAAGAGCACCGGCGCCGAACGGGGCTGGCGGGTCCAGAACACCTGGCTCTGGCACACTCCGGTCGACTCCAGCGCGACGACGACCTGATGGTCGCTCGGGTCCGGGACGACGACGTCCATGATCGTGAGCGGCCCGTGCTGCTGCTCCTGGGCGACGATCCGCGAGGCGATGGTCATCGGGTCACTCCGAGAACTGGTCGTTGCAGGTGCCGTTGACGTCCTTGTCGAAGTCCAGGCTGGAGGCCTCTCCGACGGTGTCGCCCTGCGCCGCCCACGACTTCGGGGTCAGCTTCATCTCGTAGTCCGTCGACTCGAGCAGCGCCTCCGCCTTGGCCTCGTCGAGCTGGGTCCAGTCGGCCATCGCCTGCACCGCCTCGTCGTGGTTCGCGTCGTCCTCGAGCCAGTCCACCGCCTTGGCCACGGCCGCGCAGTACTTGCCGACGGCGTCCTCGTGGTCGTCCTGCCACTTGTGCGAGGCCGCGGTGAAGGTCTGCAGGTAGCCGTCGTAGGTGTCGCCGGTGTCGCCCTCGGGAATGCCGAGCAGGACCTGGTAGTCGGTGCCCTCCGTGCCGAGGAGGCCGGGCACGGTGCCGAAGGCGACCATCGCGTCGACCTTGCCCTCCTGGAAGGCGGCGATCTGGCTGGGCACGTTGTTCGCCGCCACGATCTGCACGTCCTTGTCCGACAGGCCCGCCTGCCCGAGCGCGTCCCGGAACCACCAGTCGGTCAGGGTGCCACTGCCGATGACGCTGACGGTCGTGCCCTTCAGCACGCTCAGCCGGTCGGCCATCGACCCCGACGGCACGTCGGCGTCGGCGGGCACCAGGACCCGGAAGTCGAGCGCGGGGCCGCCGGCGAGCGCGCCGACGTCGGCGCCCTGCTGGGTGAGGACGGTGATGGCCGGGGGCGTCGCCGGGTTGCCGACGTCGATGCTGCCGCTGATGATCGCGGTCACCATGTCGGTCCCGGTCTGGATGTCGGTCGTCTCGACCGTGATGCCCTCGTCGTCGAAGTAGCCGCGGTCCTGGGCGACGATGACCGGGAGGTCCAGCGGGAGCTTCGAGGTGTAGACGCCCTGGTTGACCACCGGCGTCGCGTCGGCGTCGGCACTGCCACCTCCACAGGCGGCGAGCGGCAGGACGAGGGCGGGCACCAGCAGGGCGGCGGAGATGACGCGGCGTTGGAGTGAGAGCACGACGGTTCCTTCGGATGGTGGCGTGGTGGGTGTGGCGTGGTGGATGGGATGGGTGGGCATGCCCGAGAAGGTCAGAAGATCTGCTCGATCAGGTGTCGGCGGAGCTCCTGGAACTCCGGGGTGGTGCTGAGCTCGGCCGTCCGGGGCCGGGCGAAGGGCACCGTGATGTCCTCGGCGATCCGGCCGTCGCTGAGGAGTACGACGCGGTCGGCGAGTTGGAGTGCCTCGGTCAGGTCGTGCGTGACGAAGACGACCGACTTCTTGCTGGACTCCCAGACGTCGAGGAACTCGGCGTGCACCGACATCCGCGTCTGCGCGTCGAGGGCGGCGAACGGCTCGTCCATCAGCAGCACCTGTGGCTCCAGCGCCCAGGTGCGCGCCAGGGCCACCCGCTGCCGCATGCCCTGTGAGAGCTGCCAGGGCCACTGCTTGGCGGCATGTCCCATGTGCACGCGCTCGAGGTAGCGGGTCGCCCGGGTGCGCCGTTCGGAGCGGGGCACCTTCCGGTGCAGCTCCATGCCGTACTCCACATTGCCGAGCGCGGTGCGCCACGGCAGCAGCGCGTCCCGGGCGAACATGTAGCCGATCTCGGAGCGGGCCTGCGCCGGGGCGAGACCGGCGACGGTCACCTCCCCGGAGGTCGGGCGGACCAGGCCCGCGAGCACGTTGAGCAGCGTCGTCTTGCCGCAGCCGCTCCTCCCGATCAGCGCGACGAACTCGCCGGCGGCGACGTCGAGGTCGATGCCGCGCAGGACGACGTTGCTGCCGCCCGTCGTGGGGTCGGGGAACTCGACGGTGAGGTCTCGGATCTGGGCACCCGCCAGCGTCGGGGTCGAAGCGTAGGTGGACATGACTCTCCCTGGTGGTCCGTGCGAGCGATCAGTGGTCGGCGGGCGGCTGGTAGCGGAGGATCCAGCGCTCGAGCGCCGACATCAGCATGTTGAGCAGGGCGCCGATCACGGCCAGCACGAGGAGGATCCCGAACACGCCCTCGAGCTGGTAGAGGCCCGAGTACTTCATGATCAGCTGGCCGAGGCCGATCTTGGAGGCGATGATCTCCGCGGTCACGACGCCCAGCAGCGAGTAGATGAGCCCGATCCGCAGGCCCGCGAAGATCGAGGGCACCGCTACCGGAAGCATCACCTTGAAGAACAGCTGGAGCTTGCTCGCCCCCAGCACCGTCGACAGCCGCATCACGTCGGGGTCGGCGCTGCGGATGCCGGCCCGGGCGTTGGACATCAGGATGAACACCACGATCGTGAACGCGAGCGCGACCTTCGCGGTGGTGGTGATGCCGAACGCGATGATGAAGACCGGCGCGAGGGCGATCCGCGGCATCGAGTTGAGTGCGTCGAGGTAGGGCTGGAGTACGCGCTCGGTACGCGGCATCAGGCCCAGCGAGATGCCGACGACGACGCCGACGAACGAGGCCAGCACGAACGCGATCAGCGTGGCGTACATGGTGGCGACCGTGGCCTCCACGAGCTCACCCGACTGGTAGGAGGTCTTCAGGAACGAGAAGACCTCGGAGGGGTAGACCGCAAGCACGGACGGGGTCCATCCCCGGGAGACCACGAGCTGCCACACCGCCAGCCAGGCGACGAGGACGCCGAGCTGGGCCAGGGCCAGGCGCCAGCCGCGCAGTGCCGCTCGTCGGGTCGAGCCGCGCTGCGCCCTGCCCTTGCGGCGGGACGTCGACATGGCCTCCTCGGTCGCGGTCGTCGGCCTCTCGGTCTCCGAGGCCGTCAGGACGGTTTCGGTCATTGTGCGCTCCTTGCTGTGCTGGGGTCGTCGGGCCAGGGGACGTCGCACGGCACTAGACAACGCCCCGGGACCGCAGGTCGTCGAGCTGGTGGGCGGTCAGGCCGATCTCGTCGCCGAGGACCTCGTCGGTGTGCTCGCCGAGCTCGGGGCCGAGGGCCCGGATCCGGCCCGGCGTCTCGGAGAGGAACGGCAGTGGCGCGACCGTCGTGACCGTGCCGAACTCCGGGTCGTCGAGATCGACGATCGTGCCGCGATCGCGGTAGTGCTGGTCCTTGCTGATGTCGGCGATCGTCATCACCAGCGAGGCCGGCACCCCGGCGTCGTTGAGCTCGTCGACCACCGACTCGGCGGTCTGCCGGGCCATCCACTCCTCGATCAGCCCGTAGAGGTCGTCCTGGTGCTCCTCGCGCGTCGCGCGGCTGGCATAGCGCGAGTCCGCGGCCAGCTCCGGTGTGCCCATGACCGACGCGAGCCGGGCGAAGAGGGCGTCGGTGCCGGCGTGCAGCGACACCCGGCGCCGGTCGGCCGTCGTGAAGTCCGAGGCCGGGACGATGTAGGGGTTCTTGTTGCCCATCCGCTCCCGGACGGCGCCGGTCACGGAGTGGTCGATGAGCGCGTCCTCGGCGGCGCGGAAGCCGGCCTCGTACAGGGCCAGGTCGATCACCTGTCCGGTGCCGCCGTGGTGGTCGCGGTGGTAGAGCGCCATCATCGCGGAGAACGCACCGAGGTAGGCCGCCATGAAGTCGATGACCGAGAAGCCGCTGCGCACCGGGTCGATGTCGGGGTCGCCGCTCACGTAGGTCAGCCCGGCGAACGCGCTCGCGATCCGGTCGAAGGAGCCCCGGCTCCGGTACGGGCCGGTCAGCCCGAAGCCGGTGATGATCAGGAAGATCCCCTCGGGGTGGATCTCGCGAAGCCGGTCGGGCCCCAGGCCCCACCGCTCGAGGGTCGGCGGCCGGTAGTTGGTGACGATGATGTCGAAGCGCGGGATCAGGTCCCGCAGGATCGCCTGCCCCTCGGGCTCGCGGAGGTTGATCGTCACCGAGCGCTTGTTGCGGCCCTCCTGCAGCCACTGCGGCGACCGGCCGCCGGTCTGGCCGGCGCGCCCGCGGGTGAAGTCACCGCGACCCGGCTCCTCGATCTTGACCACGTCGGCTCCGAAGTCGCCGAGCAGGGTGGTGCTCACCGGTGCGGCGAGGACGGTCGACAGGTCCAGGACACGGATCCCGGCAAGCGGGAGGTTCGGGGCGGACATCTAGGCCTCTCGGTCGTTACTTACATTTTGTAGTTACAATATGTTAGTATGCTGCCCGCGGCCCTGACAAGGGCCTCGGCGAACAATTTGTGATCGCCGCCACTGCGACCGAAGGGTGACCCCCGATGGAGAAGCGCCGACGCCGGGACCGCTCGGAGACGGACCCCCTGGTCTTCGAGGCGGTACGCCGGATCCTGGTGCGCGACGGCGTGCTGGCCGGCTTCACGCTGCAGACGGTCGCCGACGAGGCCGGCGTCAACCGCGTGCAGATCTACCAGAACTTCGGGACCAAGCAGGCGCTGCTCCGGGCGGCGATCCTCGACATCCTCACCCGGACCCGCGAGGAGCGCGACGCCCACCAGGAGCTGCCGTTCCCGCAGCGCCGGCGGAAGATCTTCGAGCAGTTCCTCCAGAACCCCGACGTCGTCCGGCTCGAGGCGCTGCTCGCCCAGGACGGCGACGCCGAGTTTACCGTCTTCCCGTGGCTCGCCGAGGCCCAGGAGACCCTCGAGCGGGACCGGCGCGAGGGGGCGATCCCGCACGACGCGGACGCCCTGATGCTGCACGTGCTCACGGCAGCGACGTACATGGGCTACTGCATCTTCCGGGAGGCGTACGCCCGCGACACCGGACTCACACCCGAGGCGCTCGACGAGCGCATCCTCGACACCTTCGGCGACGTGCTGAAGCGTCTGGTCCAGGCCGAACCCGCGGAGGAGATCAGCTGAGCAACGCGGTCAGGCCGCCGAGCAGCACGATGCCCAGCACCAGTCGCCGGAACTGCGCCTCCGGGATCCGGTCCACGAGTCGGTTGCTGAGGTAGGTCGCCAGCAGCACTCCGGGCAGCCAGAGCAGGAAGAGCCCGAGGACCGGACCCGCGGGCGCCGACCTGGTGCCCAGCAGGAGCAGCGCCACGATCGCGTTGGAGGCGACGAAGAAGACGGAGAGGTCGGCGACCATCCGCCGCGGCGACGCACCCTCCCAGGTGTACATCAGGACCGGAGGCACGCCGTTGAGCGAGGTGGTCACTCCCAGTCCCCCGCCCAGGAACCCCACGAAGCCCGCCGGCCCTCTCCCCCATTCCGCGCTCGTGGCGCGGCCGCGCGCGGCCATCATCGCGACGGCACCCGCGATCACCACGGCGCCCACCGCCTGGCGGAGCCGGTCGCGGTCCACGGCCTCCAGCACCAGCAGGCCCACGAGCACCCCGGGCAGGGTGCCGACGATCAACGCGGCCACGCGGCGCGGAGCGACGAAGCCCCGGAAGGTCCACGCGGCCATCGCTCGAGTGCTGCCGCCGAGCAGCATGTTGGTCGCGACCACCAGCGGCAGCGGCAGGCCGAGCACCAGGAGCAGGGGCGTCGCCACCAGGCCGTAGCCGAAGCCGGAGAGCCCGCCCAGGAGCGCTCCGGCGGCGACGCACAGCCCTCCGAGGACCAGGACGATCGCCGGTGTCGACGTCAGCCCGTCCACAGCGGGAGGCCGTGTCGGTCCAGCGCCACCAGGTGACGAGCGAGGTTGCGCTCGTGGATCTCCGACGCACCCTCGTAGATGCGCAGCGCGCGCACGTCGCGCCACATCCGCGGGACCGGGCTGTCGCCGACGATCCCGGCGCCGCCGAGCACCTGGACGGCGCGGTCCGCCAGCTGCCCCACCATCTCGGTGGCGTAGAGCTTCGCGGCGGAGATCTGGTGCCGGTCCGGCGCACCGCGGTCCCACGCGCGGGCGCAGGCGAGCGTGAGCTCCCGGGCCGCGGCGAGCTCGGCGAGACTGCGGCCGAGCGTCGCCTGCACGGTGCCCAGCTCGGCCAGGGGCGCCCCGAACTGCTCGCGGGTCGCAGCGTGCCGGGTCGCCTCCTGCAGCAGCCGGGTGCCCTGGCCGACGGCGGTCGCGGCGACGTGGGTGCGGGCGTGGTTGATCCCCGTGAGCGCCAGCCGCATGCCCTCTCCGGGCCCGCCCACGACCGCCGCGTCGGGCGCCCACACGTCGTCGAGCTCGACGTAGGCGACCGGGTTCTCGGCGTGCCCGTTCATCCGGCTCGGCAGCCGGGCCGACAGGCCCGCGGCGGGCCGGGGCACGAGGAACGCCGTGATGCCGTGCTCGGGGACCACCGCGAACACCATCAGCACGCTCGCCGTGTGGCCGTTGGTGATGTAGCGCTTGCTGCCCGAGATCCGGTAGCCGTCCGCGGTCCGCCGAGCGACGGTCGTCAGCGCGGTCGCGTCACTGCCCGCCGCCTCCTCGGTCAGCGCGAACGCCGCCGTCGCCTCACCGGTGGCGAACCGGGGCAGCCAGGTCTGCTGCTGCTCCGGCGTGCCGAAGTCGACCAGCACCCGCGAGACCAGACCGAACGTGGTGGAGAGATGAGAGCGGTAGACCGCCGACGCCCGGGTGAACTCGAAGGTGAGCCGGACCTGCTCCTCCATGCCCAGCCCGAGGCCACCGTGCTCGTGGGGCAGGGTCATCCCGAACAGCCCGAGGTCGCGCAGCGCGGCCAGCGACTGCTCGGACACCTGGCCGTCGGCCACCATCTGCTGCTCGGCCGGGATCAGTACGTCGTCGGTCAGTCTCCGGACCGCCTCGCGGAGCTCGGGGAAGTCCACGTCGCCGGTCACCACAGCTCGTCGATCCGGCGCACGATCGACTCCCCCACGGCGGTGGCCTGCTGATCACCGAGCCCGAGCGCCTCCTTGATGAACGGCTGGAAGACGATCCAGCCGAGCGCGAGCGAGAAGGCGGTCGCGATCGCCTCGCTGGTCTCCCCGGCGTCGGCGCCACGCTCGGACGTACGTGCGGCCAGGCGGGCCCGGAGCAACGGGTAGTCCCACCCGAGCATCTCCAGCGACTCGCCGTCCATCGCGGCGTGGGCGAGGATCCGCCAGAGGTCGGCGTACTCCGGCAGGTCGCCCATCGAGAGGATCCAGTCCTGGGCGTGGCTCTCCTGCGCCGAGTCGACGTAGCGCTGGGCGAGTGCGGTGAAGGCCTCCTGGCAGGCGCCGTTCTTGCCGCCGAAGTAGTGGTGCACCAGGCCGTAGTTGACGCCGGCCGTGGAGGCCAGCTCGCGTCCGGTGATCTGGCTGGGCGCCTTGTGCTTCATCAGCTCCGCAGCGGCATCGAGGATGCGCTCTCGGGCCGTCGGCTTGGCCGCGCCGCTGGGCGTGAGCCGGGTCGGGCCCTTCGACTGGTCGGATGGTGACGGTGGCATGGGTGCAGTCCTCGGGTCAGTCGTGGAAGAGATCGATCAAGGCGCGGACTGTAACGCTCAGTCCGGCGACGGCGCAGACGACGATGACCGCTCGGCGTGCCACGGCGGGCTTCAGCCGCGCCGCGACCCGTCCCGACAGCACCAGGCCGAGGGCGGTCCCGGGAATGGCCAGCGCGACCAGCCGCAGGTCCGTGGCGGTGACCATGCCGGAGACGAGCAGGGCGGCGATCGCGATCGTCTGCACGATCGTCAGGTAGACGGCCATCGTGAACCGCAGCACGGCCGGCTCGAGCTCGTGGTAGACCACGGCCACGGTCGGGCCGGTCAGGCCGACCGTGGTTCCGGCCAGGGCCGAGAGGAAGCCGCCGACGCCGAGCGAGGCCGGGCCCACGCGCAGCGCCGGAAGCCGCATCGCGGCCAGCGGCGCGAGCGCCAGCACCGAGAGGCCGAGCATCAGCATCAGCGACGTCGAGGAGAGCGACTGCAGCAGCAGGATCCCGACCGGGATCCCGAGCGGGATCCCGATCAGCGTCCACCCGAACGACGGCGCCAGTCCGTGCCGCTGGTCGCGGACCATTGTCCAGAGGCTCGCGACGAGTGCCGCCACCAGGATGGGGAGCGGGACGAAGGCCGGGTCGACCATCGACAGCCCCGGGCTCGCGACCAGGGCAAGCCCCAACCCCAGGCTGCCCTGGACGACCGCGGCGACCGTGGTCACGACCAGGACGGCGGTGAGCATGGTGAGGGGCACAAGCGGCTCCTAGGCCGCCGCGCCGAGCGCGTGTCTCAGGTGGGTCTTCAGCTCGAAGCCCGGTGCCGCCGCGGCGGCCGGGTCAAGCGGGACGCCGTCCGCGAGCAGCCGCCGGACCGTGATGTGGTCGCCGGGCCGGTTCACCGACTCGCCGCCCACGAAGACGCCGGCGCGCCAGCAGAGCACGGTGAAGCGGGCGTCGTCGACGCTGCCGACCACCACGTGGGTGTCGCTGTCGGCCGTCAGCCCGGCCATCTGCAGCTTGCCGCCGTGCTGGTCGGTCCAGAACCAGGGCACCTCGCGATAGGCACGCGGCTCGCCGGTGAGGCGAGCGGCGACCAGTCGCGCCTGGTCGACGGCGTTCTGCACCGACTCCAGCCGGATCCTCCGCTGGTCGACCGGGAACGACGCACAGTCGCCGATCGCGGAGATCCGCGGGTCACCGGTGCGGAGATGCTCGTCGACGACCACGCCGTCGTCGCAGTGCAGGCCGGCCTCCCGGGCGAGGTCGCAGTTCGGTTCGACGCCGATCCCGGTCACCACCAGGTCGGCCGGCACCCGACGGCCGTCGGACAGGCGGACGCCGGTGACCCGCCCGTCGCGGCCCAGCAGCTCGGCGGCGACGACGCCGTGGGCGAGGTCCGCGCCCGCGGCTCGGTGCCGGTCGGCGAAGAAGGAGGACATCAGCGGCGTCAGCGCACGCTGCATCACGCGCTCCCCCGCCTCCACCACGACGACGTCGCATCCCCGGCGCCGGGCCTCCGCCGCGACCTCGAGCCCGATGAAGCCCGCGCCGATGACGACGACGGACCGGGCCCGGTCGAGCGCCGCCCGCAAGGCGAGGGCGTCGGAGTGGGTGTGCAGGGCATGCACGCCGATGAGGTCGGCTCCGGTGACCGGGAGTCGGCGGGGACGAGCACCCAGGGCGAGGACGAGGTGGTCGTAGCGCAGCGAGCCGGCGGCCCACCGGACCTCCCGGGCCGTGCGTTCGATCCGCTCGACCCGGACCCCGGTGCGCACCTCGATGCCCTGCTCGGCGTACGTCGCGGCCGGCCGGAAGGCCAGCCCGTCGTCCTCGACGGCACCCTTCAGCCAGCCCTTGGAGAGCGGTGGGCGCTCGTAGGGCGGCTCGTGGTCGGCGCTCAGGACGGTGACCCGGCCGGCCCACCCGCGCTCGCGCAGGCTGAGCGCGGTCTGGACGCCGGCGTGGCCGCCGCCGACGACGACCACGTGCTCGGCGGTCTCGCTCATCGCTGGCACTCCGGCATCCGCACCACGATCCGGTCGTGCGCCTCGGTGATCACCAGCCCGCAGGACAGCCGACTGGTGGACTCGCGGTCGCAGGCGGTGGCCTCGAGCATCTCGTCCTCGTCCTCGCCGACCGGCGGGAAGGCGTCGGCCGAGGCCGGGTCGACGTAGACGTGGCAGGTGGCGCACATGGTCTCGCCGCCGCATTCGGCGTAGATGCCGGAGACGCTGTTGTTGAGCGCCCCGCGCATGATGCTGGTGCCGGGCGCGACCTCGACCGTGGTCTCCTCGCCGGCGTGACTGACATAGCTGACAGTGGCCATGACGGCCTCCCTCCTGGGTGGTGGCGGTGGTGGCGGCGCGAGCTGCCGGTCAGTGCAGGCTCAGCGCCTGCTTCGGGCAGCGGCGGACCGCCACGGCGACCCGCCGGTCGAGCTCGTCGGTGTCGGGCTGGTGCGCGATCGTGAGGACGTCGTCGTCGTCGAGCCGGAAGACCTCGCGGACCATGCGGGCGCACACGCCCGACGCCTCGCAGACGTCGAGGTCGACGCTGACCTCGCGGCGTACGGTGTCCTGCTGCGTCATCAGAGCCTCACCTTCAGCGACTTGACCCCGTTGACCTGCACCGAGCGCAGCGGCACCGGATCGGCGACCGCCACGGCGTCGGGGAACCGGGCGAAGAGCTCCTGGAAGAGCACCCACACCTCACGACGGGCGAGGTTCGCGCCCAGGCAGAAGTGCGGGCCGCCGCCGCCGAAGCTCTGGTGCAGGTTCGGGTCGCGGGTGATGTCGAACCGGAACGGGTCGTCGAACACCGCGGGGTCGCGGTTGGACGCGGAGTACCACACGGCCGCCTTCTCGCCGGTGCGCATCCGGACGCCGCGGTACTCGATGTCGTGCGTGAGCACCCTGCCCATGTGCCGCAGCGGGCTGGCCCACCGGATGATCTCCTCGGCGGCGGACTGCTCGAGCCCGACGGGGTCGGACTGGAAGAGCGCCTTCTGGTCGGGGAACCGGGAGAAGGCGATCATGCCGTGGGTGATCGCGGTGCGGGTGGTCTCGTTGCCGGCCGCGATCAGCAGCGCGAAGTAGCCGCCCAGCTGCTCCTTCGGCAGCGGCTTGCCGTCGACCTCGATCCGCGCGATCTCGGAGAAGAGGTCGTCGCCCGGGTTCTCCAGCCGCTCGGCCGCGAGCTGGACGCCGTACTCGCGCAGCTCCAGCGTGGCCTTGGTGCCCTCGAGCGGGTCGACGCCGTAGTCGGGGTCCTGGTCGCCCAGGGTCCGGTTGGAGAGGTCGAGCAGGTGCGGACGGTCGGCCGGGTCGACGCCCATGATGTCGCAGATGATCTCCATCGGCAGTCGTGCCGCGATGTCGCCGACGAACTCGATCTCGTCGCCGCGCTCGAACTCGGAGACGATCCGGATCGCCTGCTCGCGGACGTAGGTCTCCATCTTCCGGACCTGGCGCGGAGTGAAGCCGGTGCTGACGTGCTTGCGGTTCGCCGTCTGCTCGGGCGGGTCCATCTCGATCATGATGTTGGTGCCGGGGCGCACCTGTCCGGTGCCGGCGTCGTGGTGCACGCGGATGCCGTGCTTGCTGCTGAAGGCCTCCCAGTCCCGGGTCACCGCGATGATGTCCTCGTAGTCGAGGAAGGCCCAGAAGCCCTTGCCGCTGTCGTGGTGCTCGTGCCAGCTGACGGGTCGCGCGGCCCGCAGCTTGGCCAGGGCGTCGTGGTAGTCCGGCCGCAGCCAGAAGTCCGGATCGGCGAGGTTGATCTCGTCGAGATCGAGCGTGGTGGGCGGGTTGATCGGCTGGTCCTCGAGGATGGTCATGGTGTCGTCCTGTCTGACTGCTTCTTGATGTTGGTGATGCGGGACTCGGTGAAGGCGAGCAGGCCCTCGCGCCCGAGCTCGGACCCGAGCCCGCTCTGCTTCACGCCGCCGAACGGGATGTCGAGCTCGGCGGGGCCGTGCTGGTTGACCCAGCGGGTGCCGGCGTCGAGCCGGTCGGCGACCGCGACGGCGGCATCGAGGTCGCGCGACCACACCGAGGCGCCCAGGCCGAACTCGGTCCGGTTCGCCGACCGGACGACGGCGTCGACGTCGTCGTACGCCAGCACGGGGAGCAGCGGCCCGAACTGCTCCTCGCGGACCAGCTCGGCGCTCTCGTCGAGGCCGGTCACGACGGCGGGCTGCACGAAGTACCCGGGCAGGTCGCCCGGCCCGGAGGCGCCGGCGTGGAGGAGGCCTCCGTCGGCCGCGACGGACTCGCGGAGCCGGGTCAGGCGGGTGGCCTGTGCGGCGTTCTGCACCGGCCCGATCGTGGTCTGCTCGTCGGCGCCGTCGCCGACCCGCTGGCCACGGAGGTGATCGACGAACCGGTCGACGACCTCGTCGTGGAGGTCGCGCGGCACGTAGACCCGCTTGGGGGCGATGCACACCTGGCCCGCGTTGCGGAAGGCGACCGCGGCGATCCCGGACACCGCCGCGGCGAGGTCGGCGTCGGGCAGCAGCACGGCCGGGTCGTTGCCGCCGAGCTCGAGGGTGAGTCGCTTCAGGTACGGCGCCGAGCCGGCCATGATCGCGCGGCCGGTCTGGGTCGATCCGGTGAAGGAGATCTTGCCGATCCCCGGGTGGGTGACGATGGCCTCCCCCAGGTCGTTGCCCCCGACCAGGGTCTGCACGAGGCCCTGGGGGAAGACCTTGTCGAGCAGCCCCTGCAGCCGTAGCGCCGACAGCGGCGTCGTCGGCGCCGGCTTGATGATCACGGCGTTGCCGGCGAGCAGGGCGGGGGCCGCTTTCCAGGCCAGCAGCGCGACCGGGAAGTTCCAGGCGGTGATCAGGCCCGCCACCCCGAGCGGGTGGAAGTGCCGCTCCACCCGACGCCGCTCGTCGTCGTGCAGCACCTCCGGCGCGAGCCGCTGGCCGGCGTAGTAGGCGAACGCCCGGGCGGCGACGCCCACCTCGAGGCGTGCCTGCGTCAATGGCTTGCCCTGCTCGGCGGTGAGCACCTGAGCGATCGACTCGGTCTCGGCGGCGATGAGCTCGCTCACCGCCTCCAGGTAGACGCTGCGCTGCGGAACCCGCAGCCACTCCTCGCGCGCCGTCGACGCCGTGCGGAGGGCGGCGTCGAGATCCGCCGCCGACTGCGTCGGGACCTGCTCGACGACGCTCAGGGTCGCCGGGTTCAGCACCTCGATGTGGTGCGCATCACCGTTAGCCATGTGGCTAAATTAGCCGGATGGCTAATGCCTGTCAAGGGTCGGCTCTCGATGCCGGCAGGCGCTCTCGGCGCGCGACGGCCGCCGGCGGTATCCGCACCGGCTGGGCGCCCGGACGAGGCCGGGACCGATGGTCAGGAGACGGTGACCGGAACCCGGGCCCCGGGAGCGCTGACCAGCTCGCGACGAGCGGCGATCGGCTCGACCCAGTACGCGCCGGGGTCCAGGCGGACCGCGGCGTAGTCGTCCTTGCTCCACTTGCTCTCGACCACCAGCGTGCCGCCCTTCGGCGCGGTCCAGACCCGGATCCGCGCCCGCGTGGCGTAGGTCATCTGGCGCACGGTGAGCAGGTTGGCGACCGCGAGTCCGGTGCCCCCGGACACGGGCAGCGTGATCCGCGGCGTCCAGTCCTCCTGGTGGAAGACGCGCACGGGTCGGCGGAACACCCCGAGCTCGGCGAACGCCAGCGAGAAGTTCTCGGCGAAGAGCGTCTCCCCCGTCGGGTTCGGGTGCACGTTGTCGAAGGTGTAGAGCCGGGGATCCCACGGATGTGCCGGATTGGTGCGGAGGTGGGCGATCGCGACCCGCGGGTCCGAGCCGATCCTGCGGGCGATCAGCTCGTTGGCGTACGCAGTGCGCGAGTTCTTCCGGCTCGCCTTGATGTTGACCCCCTCCTCCCGACCGGAGCTGGGGATCTCGCCGACCACGACCCGGGTCTGCGGCTCCACGGACCAGATCCGCCGCAGCAGGGTCGCGGTGTCGCGGGCGATGCTCCACGCCGAGCGCGTGGTGGCGTCGTTGAAGCCGAGCTCGAGCACGACCACGTCGGGTCGGTAGGTGCGGACCTCGCCGGCGATCCGCGGCAGGTGGTAGGCGAACCGCGACCCACCCTGCGCCGCATGCGCCAGCTGGCGGCCGAACCCGTGGTCGGTGTGCTCGTAGTTGTACTCCCCCGGGGCGAGGTCCTTCCTCGGGTACGTCGAGCGCAGGTCGGTGCGCGGCCCGACGAAGCGGGCCGGCACCCGCTGCGCCTGGAACTCACGCCACATCCAGTAGCGGTAGGTCGCCGAGCCCGGGTGCCCGTGGGTCATCGAGTCGCCCACGAACATCACCCGCATCGGGTGTGCCTTCGTGTAGGCACGCGGGAAGACCACGGGCTTCGGGGCGCGTTCGCGCGCGGCCTGGGCAGGCCCGTAGACCGGCACGAGGGCGAGCAGGACCGCGAGGACGATCGGGCCCAGGAGGAGCTTGCGCATGCTCACCGCGCTCAGATCGACCGGGCGGGGTCGATCGTGAGCCGTCCGCGGGCAGGGAGAGCCTCCGGGCTGGGAGCGACGATCGCGAGCACCCAGGCAACCTACCTGCCCGACCCGCCCGTTTCCGGCACTGACGCCCGGGAACCGAGTGGGCATGGACCACTCTCGAACGCCCGTCCTCGACGCCCTCGCCGACTTCCGCAACCGGGGCGACGTCGTCTTCGGCCCACCGGGTCACCGGCAGGGCCGTGGGGTCGACCAGCGCGTGCTCAACGTGCTGGGCGAGGGACTCTTCGCCTCCGACGTGCTCATGATGAACGGCCTCGACGACCGTCGGCTGTCCGGCGGCGTTCTCGAGGCCGCCCAGGAGCTGATGGCCGACGCGGTCGGCGCCGAGCAGGCCTTCTTCTCCACCTGCGGCAGCTCGCTGTCGGTCAAGACCGCGATGCTGGCGGTCGCGGGGCCGGGCGAGAAGCTGCTGATCTCGCGCAACGCCCACAAGTCGGTGATCTCGGGGGTGATCGTCAACGGGACGGTCCCGATCTGGGTGCACCCCAAGTTCGACGCAGGACGCCATCTCGCGCACCCACCCGAGCCCGACGACGTACGTCGGGCGCTCGAGCGGCACCCCGACGCGAAGGGCATGCTGCTGATCACGCCCACCGACTGGGGCAGCTGTGCCGATATCCGGGGCGTGGCCGAGGTGTGCCACGAGTTCGACGTACCGCTCATCGTCGACGAGGCGTGGGGTGCGCACCTGCCCTTCCACGACGATCTGCCCGCCTGGGGGATGCACGCCGGCGCCGACCTCGTGGTGACGAGCGTGCACAAGATGGGTGGTGCGATCGAGCAGAGCTCGGTCTTCCACCTGCAGGGCGACCGGATCGACCCGACGGTGCTGAAGCAGCGCGAGGACCTGCTGGGCACCACCAGCGCCTCGAGCCTGGTCTACGGGTCGCTGGACGGCTGGCGCCGGCAGATGGCGGAGAGCGGCACCGAGCTGCTGGGCCGGATCCTGGAACTCGCCCGCGAGGCTCGCGAGCGCATCGGCGGGCTCGACGGCGTGAGCGTCATGGGCGCGGAGGTGGTCGAGGAGGGCCTCGCCCACGAGATCGACCCGCTCGTGCTCTCGGTCGACGTCCGCGAGCTCGGGATCACCGGCTTCCAGGCCAGCGAGCTGGCGCGCGCCCATCACCACGTCGACCTCGGCGCTGCCGACACGTTCCGCGTCAACGCCCGGCTCACCCACGCCGACGATCAGCAGTCCGTGGACCTGCTCGTGGCCACCGTGGACAAGCTCCGCGCCGACGCCGCGCGGGCGGAGCCCGCGCCGCAGGTCGAGCTGCCGGACGCCGGCGCGCTCGAGCTCGAGTCCGTCATGCGGCCGCGGGACGCCTTCTTCGCCGCGGTCGAGCAGGTCCCGGCGACCGAGGCGGTGGGGCGGATCGCGGCCGAGATGGTCACGCCGTACCCGCCCGGTGTGCCGGCCATCGCGCCCGGCGAGCGCATCACCGCCGAGGTCGTCGAGTACCTCCGGACGGGGGTCGCGGCGGGCATGCTCATCCCCGAGGCCGCCGATCCCGAAGTCGGGACGCTGCGGGTCGTCCGCTCCACCTGAGCATGACATGGACGGTGCCCGCCGGGTACCGGCGACGCGTCGGGGCCGGTGGGGCTCGGCGTGGTTGCCCGGAGTGGCCGCACATACCAGGAGCGCATCATGGCGTCCGTCTCGTACAGCGCACGTGAGAGGCGACTCGCGTTCGAGAGCCTCTGCTGGCCCCAGGACGCGCGGGGTCTCGCGGACGCCATCGAGGTGTTCGCGCGGCCCGGCGAGGCCCTCATCCTCGATCTCACCCGGATGCCGAACCTGCCCGACGCGGTCGCCGTCGCCATCCGCGACGCCTGCCGCCACGCGGAGCAGCTCGGCTGCCGGATCCGGGTCTGGACCGATCCCGACGCGCCGACCGCCGCGCGGATGACGCCCACTGCCGGGCCGACCCAGTCCACGGCCGCTGTGTGAGCGTGTCCGCGGCCTGGACGCCTGCCCGGCACCCGGCCCGGATGATCGCGGCCCAGATGCTCGCCCGGGATGCTCGGCCGAGCGGTCTACGACGCGGCGAACCGCTCCCACACCCGATGCGCCGCCAGCTGCTCCTGCACCCGGGCGAGCACATCTGCGCCGGTCTTGCCGCGCACGATCCCGGGGGCTCCGGAGCAGCCGGTCAGGTCGAGCGCCGCGGTGCCGTCACCCCAGGCCCCGATCACCTTGGCGTGCCGGAAGCACTCCTCGACCAGCAGCACCACCCGCGGATCGAGGTTCGGGGTGTCGTCGGCGCCGGCCTTGGCGTCGCGCAGCGCGCGGGCGTCGGGCGCCGGCACCGGCGCCCCGGCCACCAGGAGCGCGTCGAACTCGACCGAACGGGCGGTGGCGAAGGTGCGCTGCGCGGTGAGGCCCTCTCCGACCACCCCGCCGTGCGGAGCGATCACCAACGGGACCATGCCCGCCTCGAAGATCGCGGTGCGCGCCTCGGCCACCCCGGACAGGTCGCCGTCAGGGTCGACGACGATGCCGACGAGGCGGCCGTCGGCCGGCCACTCCCGGCCGACCTGCGACAGCGCCGGGCTGGGCTCGACGTCCGCGAGCCCGACCGTCGGCTCCGGCGCCGGGAGGCCGAGCCCGGTGGCAACCTCGGCGCAGAGTCGCGCATCGATGTTGGCCAGGCACTGCAGCTGCCGCTCCTTGATCGCCTGCTCGAAGCACTTGCCGAGCTCGAACGTGTAGGCCCGGACGATGTGCTCCTGCTCGACCGGCGTCATGCTCAGCCAGAAGAGCCGCACCTGACTGAAGTGGTCGTCGTACGACGCGGGCTGGGCACGCACCTTGGTGGCCTCGGGCACCCGCGCGGCCAGGTGCTCGAAGGCGCGCTCGACATCGGCGCCGGCCTGGAACGGACAGCCGCCGTCGAGCGAGTTGGGGCGGTACGGCGCGACGCCCGCGTGCACCGCGTGCTGGTGGAAGCCGTCGCGCAGCATGTCGTTGGTCTCGACGTGCGGGCGGTTGACCGGGATCTGGTTGAAGTTCGGCCCGCCCAGCCGGGTCAGCTGCGTGTCGACGTACGAGAAGAGGCGGGCCTGGGCGAGTGGGTCGTCGGTGACGTCGATGCCCGGCACCAGGTGACCGACGTGGAAGGCGACCTGCTCGGTCTCGGCGAAGAAGTTCGTCGGGTTGGCGGTCAGCACCATCAGGCCGACAGGCTGCACCGCCGCTAGCTCCTCGGGGACGATCTTGGTCGGGTCGAGGAGGTCGATGCCGGCGAACATCTGGTCGGGCTCGTCGGGGAGGACCTGCATCCCCAGCTCCCACGCGGGGTAGGCGCCCGTCTCGATGGCGTCGTAGAGGTCGCGCCGGTGGAAGTCGGGGTCGATGCCGCCGATCAGCTGCGCCTCCTCCCAGGTCAGGGAGTGGACGCCGAGGCGCGGCTTCCAGTGGAGCTTGACCAACGCGGTCTCCCGCGCGTCGTTCTCGACCCGGAAGGTGTGGACGCCGAAGCCCTCCATCATCCGGTAGGAGCGCGGGATGCCCCGGTCGGACATGTTCCACATCGTGTGGTGCTGGGCCTCGGTGTGCAGCGACACGAAGTCCCAGAAGGTGTCGTGGGCGCTCTGCGCCTGCGGGATCTCACGGTCGGGATGCGGCTTGCCGGCATGGATGATGTCGGGGAACTTGATGCCGTCCTGGATGAAGAACACCGGCATGTTGTTGCCGACCAGGTCGAAGTTGCCCTCGGCGGTGTAGAACTTCGTCGCGAAGCCGCGAGTGTCGCGCACCGTGTCGGCCGAGCCCCGCGAGCCCAGCACGGTGGAGAACCGCACGAACGTCGGAGTCTCGACGCCCTCGCGCAGGAAGCCGGCCCGGCACACCGAGTCGGCGGTCCCGTAGCCGATGAAGGCCCCGTGCGCCCCGGCGCCCCGGGCGTGCACGACGCGCTCGGGGATGCGCTCGTGGTCGAAGTGAGTGATCTTCTCGCGCAGGTGGTGGTCCTGGAGCAGGGTCGGCCCGCGCTCCCCCGCCTTGAGCGAGTGATCCGTGTCGCGCAGCCGGATCCCGGTCGAGGTCGTCAGGAAGGGCTCCTGCTGGGCGCGGGCGTCGGGCACTGCGTCGGTCTCCACCCCGGTCGCAGTCCGCACCTCGGGGGCCGCCTGGTCCGGTTTGGCCGGCAACGGCCGACGAGGCTCGGTGGGCTCGGCCACCGACGGCGCCTCGCCCCCGGGCGCACCCGGGACGGACGGTTCCGAACCGCCCGCGAGACCGGTGACGATCCTGTCGAAGGTGTCCTTGGCGAGCTTCTTGGGGTCCATGTCTGCCTCTCGTGGTCTCAGTCCTGCGGCTTCGTCATCCGCGCCAGGATCGGCGCGGTGAGCGCGTCGGGGAGATGGGTGCCGAGCTCGGCCTGCAGCCGGTTCTTGAACGACCCCGCGACGACGCTCGCCTTTCCCGCCATCAGCGCCTCGTAGGCATCCCGCGCGACGTCGCGAGCGTCGTCCTTGTCCTCCATCCGGCCGATCCGGGTGTCCTCCATCTCGGCGCGGGAGAAGAACTCGGTCTCGGTCGGGCCCGGCATCAGCGAGGTCACGACCACGCCGGTGTCCTTCAGTTCGACGCGGATGCCCTCCGCGAAGGAGTGCACGAACGCCTTCGAGGCGGCGTAGGTCGCGTGGTACGGGCCGGGCGCGACGGCCGCGATCGACGACGTGACCAGGAGGTGCCCCTCCCGGGCCTCGACCATCGCTCGGGTCAGCAGCTTCGCGAGGTGCACGGTCGAGCGGACGTTGAGGTCGACAAGTTGCAGGTCGTCCTCCAACGGGGTCCGGTCGAACCGCCCGTTCACGCCGATGCCGGCGTTGAGGGCGGCGGCGTACGGCGTGCGACCGGTGCCGGTCACGGCGGCCCAGACCGCCTGCACACCCTCGGCCGAGCCCAGGTCCGCCTGCACCGGCACCACCTGACGCCCGGTCGCCTCCAGCTCGATGGCTGCCTCCTGGATGCGGGGCTCCTCCGCGACGATCACGAGGTCTAAGCCGTGCTCGGCGAACTCCTGCGCGAGGGCGCGCCCGATCCCGGTTGAGGCCCCCGTGACGAGGGCCAGCGGTGCGGGTGTCTGTGGGGTCATGCGGCCCGGTAACCGCGAGGCCCGGCCGCACACTCCACCCCTTCGGGTAGACGTCGCGATCGTCTCGGGCACCGGGCGTGAAGTCGCGCGCCCTGGATACCTCAACGGAGCCCGAACCCGACGAACCACGGGAGGAACAGATGACCACCGCGCGCGACATCATGACACCCGGAGCCGAGTGCGCCGGCGTGAACGACACGGTCACCCAGGCGGCGCAGAAGATGCGCGACCTCGGAGTGGGTGCCTTGCCCATCTGCGGCGAGGACAACCGGCTCAAGGGCATGATCACCGACCGCGACATCGTGCTGAACTGTGTCGCCGAAGGCATGGACACCACCCAGACCAAGGTCCAGGACTACGCCGGGGCGGAGGTCGTGACGATCGGCGCCGACGACTCGGTCGAGGAGGCGTTGACGACGATGAGCAGGGCCGGCGTACGCCGGCTGCCGGTGATCGACGGGCACGATCTCGTCGGGATGGTCAGCCAGGCCGACATCGCCCGCAATCTGCCGGAGGACAGGGTGGGCGACCTTCTGGAGGCGATCTCCTCGGCACCGAGCACCGACTGACCTGCCGGTCCGGACCGTCCCTCAGCGGCCTCCCACCACCCGCACCGGCAGCCCACGCGCGGGAAGCGTCGGGATCCGAGTCGGGTCGTGGGAGGTGTCGGCGACGGGCTCGTAGTCGAGTTGCGCGAGTACCCGTGCCGTCTCGGAGAGGATCCGCACGGTGAGCGGCTCGCCGGGACACCGATGCCCGGTGGTCGGATCGCCACCGCCCTGCGGGACGAATGCGAACGGGGTCGGCATCACCTCGTCGAAGCGCTCCGGCAGGAACCGTTCCGCCTCATCCCAGTGGGCCGGGTGTTGGTTGGTGCCGGGCACGTCGAGCACGACGAGATCGCCTGGTTCGACGGTGCTCCCGCCGATCCGGGCTGCTCGTCGAAGACCACGACCGTCCGGCCGGTCCAGCCCCCCACCCGCCGTTCGAGGTCGCGGCCGATGGTCGCGGCGAGGTCCGCGACCCGCCCGTCGTCGAGGATGTCGAGGAACATCCGCTTGCGCGACGCGTGGGTCGCACCGTCGGTGCCGTGCACCGCGCCCCGGCCGAAGAGAAGGTTCGCGAGTGGCGCCGGGACGGCACCCTCGCGTTCCACGACGTCGGGGTCGTAGAACATCCGCGCGCCGTCCCGACCCCGCATGACGATCGCACGGCGGCCGAGGACCGAGGTCTCGAAGACGTCTGCCCCGCCGCGGTCGCGGTGCTCGCGTGGGAGCGCGAGATAGCCGCGCCGCAGCAGCTGCGCCGCCAGGTCGCCGGTCACGGTCTCCGCCGGCACGCTCAGTGGCTGGCCTTGCCGCCCTTGCGGCCGGCCTCCTTCTTCTGCGCGGTCGTGCCGCCCTGCTTGCTGCTGCCGCCCTTGCCGGACTGCTGGCCGCCGTGCTTCGAGGAGTCCTTCGCGTTCGCGATCTTCGCGGCCCTCTCCTTCGACATCCCCTTGTCCTTGAGGGCTTCGTACTGCTTCTCGTTCTTCACGTTCGAGGACTTGCCGGGCATCGCGCCACCTCCTGGGGACTCGCCCCCGGCGGTACCCGGCGTCTCGCCGAGCATGCGGGCCGCCGGCCCGCATGAGGGTTGGCCCGACGGGCACCGTCTCCGACACACCCGTACGAGAGGAGAAGGCGATGGTGGGCAAGCACGCCGAGGCGGACACCCCCGACCTGCCCGACCCGGTCGACCCGGTCGACCCGGTCGAGACGCCGCACCCCGACGACCCACGCAAACCGAGCTCCCCCACCGACCTGACCAAGCCGTCGTGGCGGTACGTCGTACGCAAGTCGATCCGGGAGTTCTCCGACGACGAGTGCACGGATCTCGCCGCGGCGCTGACCTACTACTCCGTGCTCGCGCTCTTCCCCGCCGCGATCGCGATGCTGTCGCTGGTCGGCCTCGTCGGGCAGGGTGCGCAGACCGTCGACACGCTGCTGCAGATCCTGCGCGATGTCGGCGCGACCGGCGCCGCCGACACGCTCGAGCCCACGCTCACCGAGCTCAGCCGCACCAGCAACGCCGGCCTCGGCCTGCTCCTCGGCCTCGCGCTCGCGCTGTGGTCGGCGTCCGGGTACGTCGGCGCGTTCGGGCGCGGCATGAACCGGATCTACGAGGTCCCCGAGGGCCGGCCGATCTGGAAGCTGCGCCCGGCGATGCTGCTGGTCACGCTGATCACCGTCGTCCTCACCGCGCTGGTCGCCCTCGGGCTCGTCCTCACCGGCCCCGCGGCCCGGGCCGTCGGCGACGCGGTGGGTCTCGGCGACACGGCGGTGCTGGTCTGGAACATCGCCAAGTGGCCGGTACTGCTGGCCGTCGTGGTGCTCATCGTGGCGCTGCTCTACTACGCCACCCCCAACGTGCGGCAGCCCCGCTTCCGCTGGGTCAGCGTGGGCGCCGTGGTGGCGATCCTGACCTGGGTCGTGGCGTCGGCGGCGTTCGGCTTCTACGTCGCGAACTTCTCGAGCTACAACCGCACCTACGGCTCGCTCGCCGGGGTCGTGGTCTTCCTGCTCTGGCTCTGGATCACGAACCTCGCGCTGCTCTTCGGCGCCGAGCTGGACGCCGAGCTGGAGCGCGGACGCGAGCTGCAGGCGGGCATGCCCGCCGAGGAGGTCATCCAGCTGCCGGCCCGCGATACCCGCAAGAGCGACAAGGCCGCGCGGAAGGCGCGGACCGACGTCGAGCGTGGTCGCCAGCTACGGCTGACCCGGGGCAACCCCGAGGGCCGGGACGGCTCATGAGGTCCAGGGGATCCGGGAGATCGGCGGCCTGATCCGGCGGGCCGCCAGCGCCGCGCGGGCCGCGTTGCTGCCGGCCGCGCCGTGCACCCCGCCGCCGGGGTGGGCGGCGGCCGAGGCGAGGTAGAGACCGCGCACGGGCGTCTCGGCCCGGCCGGTGCCGGGGATGGGGCGAAAGACGAGCTGCTGGTGGAGCTGGGCCGTGCCGCCGTTGATGGCCCCGCCGACGAGGTTGGCGTTGCGCGCCTCCAGCTCTCGCGGTCCGAGCACGCGCCGGGCACGCACCAGGTCGCCGAAGCCCGGGGCGAGCCGCTCCATCCGCGCCTGCATCCGGTCGGCCAGCCGCTCGCAGTCGTCGTGGTCCCAGCGTCCGGTGACGCCGTCGTCCCCGGCGTCCCGCCGGACCTGCTGCGGCATGTGCGTGTAGGCCCACGCCGACTCCGTGCCGACGGGCGAGCGGCCCTCGTCGGTCGTCGTCATCTGCCCCACGAGCAGGAACGGCCGGGCCGGCACCGCCCCGGCCTCGATCTGGGCGTAGGTCTCGGTCAGCTCGGCGACCGAGTCGGCCACGTGCACGGTGCCGGGCCGGTACGGCGGCGGGACCGCCCAGGGCACGGGGCCCGTGAGCGCCCAGTCGACCTTGAGGGTCGCCGGGTCCAGCTGGAAGCCGCGCATCCGGCGCAGCGTGCGCGACGGCAGGTCCTCCGGGCGGACCAGCCCTCCGTAGAGACGTGGGGCGGCGACGTCGGCCAGGACGACCCCGGCGGAGATGCGCTCGCCGTCCGCCAGCCGGACCCCGGTCGCGCGCCGGCCCTCGACCTCGATCCGGACCACCTCGGCCGCGCAGCGCAGGGTCCCCCCGGCGGCCTCGAAGCGGCGTACCAGCGCCTCGGCGAGCCGACCGGCACCACCCTCGGGCGCCGGCCAGCCGACCGTCTGCCCCAGCATCGCCAGCAACACCGCCATCAGGCCCGATCCCGGCGCGTCGAGCGGGATGTCGGCATGGCCGGCGTTGCCGGCCATGAGCAGCCGGCCGCGCTCGCCGGCGAAGCGTTGCCGAGCGAGGGTGGACGCCGGCATCAGCAGCGAGCGGACCAGGTCCAGGCCGCCGGCCCGCGGCAGCCTGCGCGCGGTGGCGAGCCCACTGCGCAGGGGCGGGAACGGCGAGAGCAGCGCGCCGATCAGCGACTCCCCGATCGCGTCCCACGACTCGCAGAGGGCCAGCCAGGCCGCACCGTCACCGGGGTCGTGCTGATCCAGGAGATCGGCGGTCACCTGCCGATCGCGGTGCAGGACCGCCCAGCCCCCGGACTCCGGGTGGAAGTGGCCGAGCACCGCCGGCGCGTGGCGCCAGCGCAGCCCGTGCGCCTCCAGGCCGAGACGCGCGACCACCGGCGACGCGGCCGCCAACGGATAGAACGAGCTCATCGTGTCGTGGACGAAGTCCGGGTCCACGTCGCGGTCGCTGCGCACCGCGCCGCCGGGGCTGCGCTGGGCCTCCAACACCAGCACCGACCAGCCGGCGTCCGCGAGCAGGTTGGCCGCGACCAGGCCGTTGGGCCCGGAGCCGACGACGACGGCGTCCCACTCGGTCACGATGCCTCGTGGCTTCGGCGGGCACGACGCTCGGCGAGGTAAGCCAACCGGCGCAGGCTCTCCACGTTGCGCCAGGTGAGGCCGAGCTCGCGCAGGGGCCTGGGCACCAGCAGCCCGGGACCCGCGACGGCGTCCTCCTCGATGACCACCCGGGTCTCGGCGCCGCGTGGCTCGAGGCGGAGCGCCACCTCCGCCGTGCCGGTCGGGCGCGCCCTGGCGTGCAACGTCAGCGCCTCCCCTGGGATCACGTCGAGCACCTCGGTCTCGTCGTCGACGAGGAGGGGCCAGACTCCCACGGAATGATGGAGCCGGGAGCCGACGTCCGGCCAGTGCCGGTCGACGTCCCGCATCCGGGACGCGCCCACCACCCAGAGGGGGTAAAGCCATCCGTCCGCCAGGACGTCCCAGATCGCCTCTGCGCTCGCGTCCATCGTGCGCTCGTTCACGGCCGCCATGGTCGTCGGGTACCCGGCGACGGGCCGGAGCAACGCGGCGTGTCGGGCCGGCACGCCGTACCCACGGTGTTAGACCGGATCCGTGGACGCCACGACCTCCACGCTCTCGGGCGTCGAGACCGGCCGTCCGGGACGCCCGGCGGCCTGGCTGCGGCGCCTCTTCCTGCTGGCGCTGCTGCTGTTCGTGCTCGCCGGACTGTTCGGCCTCCTCGGCGTCCGCACGACGACCGCGAGCAGCGACGAGGCGGGGTGGACGCTCACGGTGGAGCACGCGTCGGTCGCCCGCGCCGGCCTCGACGTCCCGTGGCAGGTGACGGTCACCCACCCGGGCGGCTTCGACAAGGAGCTGACCCTCGCCGTCACGGGCGACTACTTCGACATCTTCGAGTCGCAGGGGTTCGACCCCGAGCCGTCCGACGAGACCCGCGACGGACACACGCTCTACCTGACCTTCACGGCGCCGCCCGGCGACACGTTCGTGGTGGCGTACGACGCGTACGTCCAGCCCTCCGCCCAGACCGGCCGCGACGGGACCGTCGCCGTCATGGTCGACGGCGACCGGGTGGCCGCCACCGACTTCCGCACCCGGCTGCTGCCGTAGGAGGACCTGTGGAGATCGTGATCCGCGCCCTGGTGGTGTTCCTGTTCCTCTGGCTGGTCACCCGCGCGGCGGGCCGCGCGACGCTCGGCGAGCTCAGCACCTTCGAGCTGCTGCTCTACGTGACGATGGGCGACCTGGTGCAGCAGGCGGTCACCCAGCAGGACTACTCGGTGACGGCCGCGTTCCTCGCCGTGGGCACGTTCGCGCTGCTGACCGTCGGGCTGTCGTGGTTGCAGTGGCGGGTCCCGAGAACGCGTCCGGTCGTCACCGGGCGGCCGGTCCTCGTCTTCGCCGACGGTTCGCCGGTCGAGGAGAGCATGGACGAGCAGCGCCTGTCGCTCGCCGACCTGCTGGTCGCCGCCCGCGAGCAGGGCATCAGGCGCACCTCCGAGATCGAGTACGCCGTGCTCGAGGCGGACGGCAGGATCTCGTTCTTCACCCGCGAGGGCGAAGGAGCCGGCGCTCCGGACAAGCCGCCCCAAGGCTGAGGGCGACGGGCGTTCAGGCCTCGTACGGCACCTGCACGAGCTCGAGCACATGCTGGGCCGGCGACCCGGCGGGCGCCAGCAGCCGCACCTCCCCCTCGGCACGCGCGTCCAGCAGCACCTGCACGCCGGCGCTGGTGAGCACCCGAACGCCCGACAGGTCGACCTCCAGCGCCCGAGTGCCTCCCCGCGAGCTCAGGATCAAGGCCCGGCGGAGCTCGTCGGCGCCCTCCTGGTCGAGATCGCCGACCACCGCGAGCCGGTGCCCGTCGACCTCCAGCCGGAAGCCCCGAGCCACCACGGGCCCGAGGCGTCCGGACGGCACACCACGCAGGATCACGGCCGGGCGCGTCAGCAGGTGCCGGATCGTGGCCCGGGTGCCGAACTCCCCCCGCTCCAGGGTGAGGTCGTCCATGAACCCGCGCACCAGGGCCAGGCCCCGGCCCCGGTTGCCCGGGATGTCGGGCCGGTCCCGCCAGCGACCGTCGTCGACGACCTGCACCGCCAGTACGCCGGTGGGCTCCAGCACGGCGGTGAGGCGCACCTGGTCCTGCACCCCCGGCTGCTCGTAGGCGTGCTCTGCCGCGTTCGCCACCAGCTCGCCGACCGCATGCCGCACCGCGAGGTCGTCCAGCACACTCACGTGCAACGGCGCCATCCAGGCGCCGAGATCGGCCCGCGCGGCGCGCGCCGCATCGGGGATCGCCGGCAGCTCCAGCAGCAGCGGCGCGATCGGCTCGACCCGCCGCAGCGCCACCAGGGTGATGTCGTCGTCATAGCCCGTGGCGCTCGTCACCAGCTCCAGGATCCCGCGGGACACCCGGTCGGCGAGCTGGTCGTCCGTCCCGTCGGTGCCGTCCAGCCGGCCGACGACGCTCCCGCTCACGGCCTCCAGCAGCTCGGCGGCTCCCTCCGCCGGCGTACGACCCGGCCGCTTCACGAGACCGTCGCTGTAGAGCAGCACGAGCTCGCCCCGCCGGAGATGATGGGTGAGCGTCGGGAACGTGCCATCACCGCTCCCCAGCGGGACGGCGCCGGAGGTCGGCAGGTACGACGCGCGCCCAAAGGGATCGACCACGATCGGCGGGGGGTGCCCCGCGGTGCAGTAGCAGAGGTCGCCGGACGCGGGGTCGACCGCCGCGGCGCAGATCGTCGTCGCCCGCGTCTCCGGGGCGCGCCGCGCTCGCCGGTCCAACGCCCGGAGCGCGGCGGCGAGGTCACCCTCGTCACGGACCCGGTCGTCGAACACCGTGCGCAGCCCGCCCGTCGCGGCCGAGGCCTCGACACCGGCCCCGACGACGTCGCCGACGCAGACCACGAGCCGGCCGTCCTCGAGCGGGATCACGTCGAACCAGTCGCCGCCGACATGGGTCTCCGCGAGCAGGTAGCGAGCAGAGACCTCCACGCCCGGTACGACGGGGATCCCCTTCGGCAACAGCGCGTCGTGGACCCGGAGCACCAGGTCCGCCTCCCGACGCTGCCGGTCCTCCATGCCACCGTCCTTCCCCGTTGTCCGTTCGTCGCAGGGACAGGTCGTCAGAGCTGGAAGACGACCTTCACCATGCCGTCCTCCTTGGCCCGGAACCTGGCGTACGCGTCCGGGGCCCGGTCCAGCGGCAGCCGGTGGGTGGCGAACGTCTCGACCCCCAGCCGGTCGTCGTCCTCGGTGAGCGTGCCGAGGATCCGGTCGGTCCAGGCGCGCACGTTCGCCTGCCCCATCCGCAGCTGCACCTGCTTGTCGAAGAGCTGCATCATCGGAAGTGGATCCATCGCGCCGCCGTACACCCCCGAGATCGAGATCGTGCCGCCGCGGCGCACCGCCTCGATCGCCGTCTGCAACGCGGCGAGCCGATCAATCCCGGCCCGCGTCATCACCGCGCCGGCGACCCTGCTCGGCAGCAGGCCGAGCGCCTTCTGTGCCGTCTCAGCGACCCGCGACCCGTGCGCCTCCATGCCCACCGCGTCGATCACGCTGTCGGCACCGCGGCCGTCGGTCAGCTCGCGCACCACCGCCGGCACGTCGTCGCACTCGGTCAGGTCGATGGTCTCGGCGCCCCGGGCCGCCACCCGGGCCAGTCGCTCGGGCACGTAGTCGACCGCGATCACCCGTATTCCTCGGTCGAGCGCGATCCGGGCTGCCATGTCGCCGATCGGCCCGGCCCCGAGGACCAACAGCGTGCCCCCGTCGGGCACGGCGGCGTACTCCACGCCCTGCCACGCTGTCGGCAGCACGTCGGAGAGGTAGAGGAACCGCTCGTCCGGCGGTCCCTCGGGCACCCGGACCGGCAGGAAGTCGGCGAACGGCACCCGCAGGTACTCCGCCTGGCCGCCGGGCACCTGGCCGTAGAGCTTGCTGTAGCCGAAGAGGCTCGCGCCGGTGCCCTGGTCGCGGTTCTGGGTGGTCTCGCACTGGCTGTAGAGGTCGCGCTCGCACATCCAGCAGCCACCACAGCTCACGTTGAACGGGACGACGACCCGGTCTCCCGCCTTCAGGTCGCGAACACCCGATCCGACCTCCTCCACGATGCCCATCGGCTCGTGGCCGACGACGTCGCCCGGAGTCATGAACGGCGCCAGCGGGTCGTAGAGGTGCAGGTCGGACCCGCACAGACCGGTGCTGGTGATCCGCACGATCGCGTCGGTCGGCTGCTCGATCGAGGGGTCCGGGACCTCCTCGACCCTCATGTCCTGCCGGCCCTGCCAGGTCACTGCCTTCACGACTCACCCTCCTGCTGACGTCGTTCGGATGACCGTCCGTACCCAGGATCGGCGGGAGGATTCGACCCGTTGGGGTGAGACGACGCCTCCCCCGGAGGGCGCATGGTGGGAGCCGGGCACCGACGGATCCGGCGATGCCCGGCCGACGAAGGTCGGCGGCTTGTATCCGTCGGCAGCGCGGGTAGCGTCGCCAGTGAGTCCGGACGCAGCCTCACCTTGCCGAGAGTCGGCAGGGCGCACCATCACAGACGAGATGGAGTGACCTGATGGCACGATCCTCATCCCTGCTCCCCCCACTGACCGACGCGGAGGCACACTCCAGCGACTGCGGCCTCAGCCGCACGGAGCGCGCCGAGCAGACCGACACCCTGCTCCGGGCGGCGCACGAGACGCCAGATCGCGGCGAGGCCGACGCCCTGCGTGCCCGCGCCGTGCTCATCAACCGCGGGGTCGCCGAGGCCGTGGCCCGGCGCTACCGCCAACGCGGACTGCCGCAGGACGACCTGAACCAGGTGGCCTACGAGGGCCTCACCAAGGCGGTGACCCGCTTCGACCCGTCCCTGCGCAACGACCTGCTCACCTTCGCCGTCCCCACCATCCGCGGCGAGCTCCAGCGCTACTTCCGCGACCAGGGCTGGACGGTGCGGCCACCGCGCCGGATCCAGGAGCTGCAGAGCCACGCGAACGCCGTCGTGCGCGAGCTCGAGCAGGACCTCGGCCGCGAGCCCACCGGCGAGGAGGTCGCCGACGAGCTCGACATCCCCGTCGAGGAGTACGACGAGGCGATGGCCGCGCTCGGCTGCTTCCAGCCGACCTCGCTCGACCTGCCCGTCGGCGCGGAGTCGGCGACGCTCGGCGACCTGCTGCCCGACACCGACGAGGACCACGACGCCAGCGACGCACGACTGATGCTCGAGCCCGTCGTCCGCCGGCTCTCGGAGCGGGACCGCCGGATCCTCTACCTGCGCTTCTTCGAGGACCTCACCCAGGCTGAGATCGGCGACGACCTCGGGGTCACCCAGATGCAGGTCTCCCGGCTGCTGGCCCGGATCCTCGGCGACATGAGGCACGAGCTGGACCAGCACCACGCGCGATGACCAGCTTCGGCTACACGCTGATGACCGAGCAGAGCGGGCCGCGCGAGCTGCTGCGCTACGCCGGCGCCGCCGAGCGGGCCGGCTTCGACTTCGAGGTGATGAGCGACCACTACTCGCCATGGTTGGTCGAGCAGGGGCACGCGCCGTACGCGTGGACCACCCTCGGCGCGGTCGCCCAGGCGACCTCGCGCGTCGGGCTGATGACGTACGTGACCTGTCCGACGCTGCGCTACCACCCGGCCGTCGTCGCCCAGAAGGCCGCGACCCTGCAGATCCTGGCGGATGGCCGCTTCACGCTCGGTCTCGGCAGCGGAGAGAACCTCAACGAGCACGTGGTCGGTGCGGGCTGGCCCGCGATCCAGGACCGTCAGGAGATGCTCCGCGAGGCCGTCGAGATCATCCGGGCGCTGCACACCGGCGAGCTGATCGACCACCGCGGCGAATACTTCCAGGTGGACTCCGCACGGATCTGGGACCTCCCCGAGGAGGGTGTCGAGATCGGTCTGGCCGTCGCCGGTGATCGCGCGGTCGAGGCCTTCGCGCCCCTCGGGGACCATCTGATCGGCGTCGAGCCCGATCCGTCGCTGATCACCGCCTGGAACGCCGTCGACGGCGCTCGCGTGATCGGCGAGCGCGCGCGGGCGATCGGCCAGATCCCGATCTGCTGGGACCCCGACGAGGAGGCCGCCGTACGGCGCGCACACGAGCAGTTCCGGTGGTTCGGCGGCGGTTGGGAGGTCAACGCCGACCTGCCCACCCCGGCGGGGTTCGCCGGCGCCACCCAGTTCGTCCGCCCCGATGACGTGGCCGACGCGATCCCCTGCGGTCCCGACCTCGATCGCGCCGCCGAGGCGATCACGGCGTACGTCGACGCCGGGTTCACGGACGTCGCGATCGTGCAGATCGGCGACGAGGGCCAGGACCGGTTCCTCGACGAAGCAGCCGGTCCGCTGCTGGAGCGACTCCGGTCCTGAGCCGTTTGCGGATCGGAGGGACGGGCACCGAGGGCCCATGGGCGCACTGCTGGTCCCCTTGATCCTGCTCGTCGTCATCCTGATCGCCGTGGGCGTCGGCGTGCGGGCGTGGGCGGCTCGGCGAGAGGCCGTGGCCGAGGACCTGGCGCGGCCGACGACCTCGACCCTCGACTATCACGTGCCGCCCGGGCAGGACCCGGTCGTGGTGCTCACGGCGCTGTCGACCGAGGGCTTCTCGGCCACCGCCGACCCACACCGGACCGACCTCGTGCACATCTCGTGCCCGGCGGGCGTCGACCGCGACCGGGCTCGGGTCCGCGCCACCATCGCGTCGGCGCACAGCACCGCGATCGACACCGGAGCGTCGATGGACCCCACCCCGGTGCGGTTCGCCGACGAGGAGTGATCAGCGGTCCTCGGGGCGGTCCGACTCGGCGATCGGCCGGTCCACCGGCGGCTCGTCGTACTGCCGGCGCTCGGCCTCGTCGAAGTCGGCCTGCTCGGGCCGGTTGGGCTGCTCGTCCGGATCGAGGTCGACCCGCTCCGCGACGTCGGCGCGGGACAGATCCTCCTCGTCGGGCACGCCGGGCGCGTCGACGGGGCGATGCTCCTCAACCGGTTGCTTCGTGTGCTCACGCTCTCCCATGCCGGGCAAGTACCCGGCCGCCCGCGGCGCATGCCGCCAACCGCCTGGGTACCGCACGGTCATGACCGCCACCACCGCCGTGCTGTTCGACATCGACGGCACACTCGTCGACTCGACCTACCACCACGCCGTCGCCTGGCACCGCGCCTTCGCCCGCCACGACGTGGCGCAGTCGCTGTGGCGGATCCACCGGGCGATCGGGATGGGCGGGGACCGGCTCGTCGCCCAGGTCGCCGACGACGAGACCGAGGACCGGCTCGGTGACCTGCTGCGCGACGCATGGCGGGAGGAGTACCTCGAGCTCCGGAAGGAGGTCCGTCCGCTCCCGGGCGCCCGCCCCCTGATCGCCGGGCTCCGCGACGAGGGCTACCGGGTGGCACTCGCGTCGTCCGGAGACCCGCAGTTCTCCCGGGAGGCCGTCGAGATGCTGGGCATCGGCGGCGACATCGAGCTGCTCACGACCTCCGAGGACGTGGACGCCTCGAAGCCTGAGCCCGACCTCCTGGGCGAGACGCTGAGCCGTATGGACGGCGTCGAGCGGGCCCTCCTGGTCGGCGACACGGTGTACGACGTGGCGGCCGCCTCGCGTGCCGGTCTCGCCTGCGTCGCGCTGCTCTCCGGTGGCGTCGGCCGGGCCGAGCTGATGGAAGCGGGCGCGGTCACGGTCGCGGCCGCCCCGGAGGACCTGCTCGGCCTGCAGTGGCAGGTCTACCTCTCGGCCGTCACGCCCCCCGCTCGCTGAGCATCCGGTCGACCTCGCTCCCGGAGCGGCGCAGCACGCTGACCCGGCAGCCCTCGGCCCGCTCGCAGGCGGCGAGGATCTCGACCACGGACGGGTCCAGCGAGTCGACCGCGGTCAGGTCGACGATGAACACCGGACCCGGGTCGCCGATGGCCGCGAGCGCGTCCTCGACGGCCCCCCGGTCGCCCTCCTCGAACCTGCCCGCCAGCCGCAGCCGGTGCTGGCCGGCCTCCCACGTGATCGTGCCCAACGCTCGTCCTCCCCCTGTCACCGACCCGGTACCCGATCGACCGGGCGCAACTCGGCCCGGACCAGCCGGGATCAGCCGGGATCAGGTGTGCGCCGCGCGCGGGGTGGGCACTGGACGTCGTGACCGACGACGAACGGCGACGCCACGCGGGCGCGAAGCAGCCGCTGAGCACCCGGCCGCGCCCCCAGATGACGCCCGTGCTGGTCGCGGCCGGGCTCGTCATGCTGATCGTGGTGGTCTTCCTGCTGATCACCGCGCTGGGCTACCACGGTTGATCGACATGAACCTGACACCCGCGCAGACCGCCAAGCTGGTGGGCGGGGTGACCGTCGGCGCGATCATCCTCGTGCTCATCGTCTTCCTCGTCATCACCTGGATCAACGGCGATCCGACCAACGACCTGAAGGAGCACCAGCCGTCGCCCTCGCCGTCTAGCGCACGGACGCTGCCGTGATGAGACAACCCTCACGTGTGCGGCCCCGAGGACCGGGGTAGGTGCGGGCGATGGAAGAGACCCCGATCTACGCGTCGGTCGAGAAGGACCTGCAGATCACCGTGGACGAGCCCCCGACGAGACCGGCCACGTCAGCGCAGTCGACGTCGATCGTCGGACAGTCGCACCGTCCGCCCGGTGCGGTCGAGATGGGCGAGCAGCGGTAGCGCCACCCGGCGGCTGGTGCCGAGCGCCTGCCGGGCCTCACTGGTCGTGAACGGCTGGGCCAGTTCGGCGAGCACCGTCAGCGCCCGCTCGTCGGCCCCGGGCAGCAGGACGACGCGCTCGTCCACGCGGAGCAGCCGCCCGGCCTTGTGCAGCACCGCCAGGGCGGCGGGATCCAGGCCGAGCTCGTCGAGCCGGCCGGCCTCCGGAGCGGCGAACCCCGACAGCCCCGCGCACAGCGTCTCGGCCGCCGCGACCAGCGCCGGCGGCAGGCCGTCGGGTCCGACGATCCGGCCCTCCTCGAGCCGCAGCGGCGCGAGCACGAGCGCATCGACGACCGCGGGGTCGGGCAGGCCGAGTGCGTGCGCGGCGGCGCCGGACGCCACCGGACCGTCGACCACGAGTGACGAGAGCCGTGACCGCAGTTCGCGGGCCAGCCCCGGCGCGACCAGCCAGTCGCCCACGACGACGGTGCCGGGCGGCAGCGGCTCGATCGGCAGTCCGGCGCGCGTCAGCAGCGACCGGCGGACGACGCCGCGCAGCCGCAGCTCGGCCTCCGGCGTGCCGTCGTGGGAGGCGATGTCACGCCGCCGGCGCGGCGGGACGGGGTCGAGCACCCGCACGCCCCAGGCCCGGCGGCTGCCCGGGTCGCGCAGCACTGCGCGGTCGGCGTACCGCAGCGGCAGTGGGCGCTCCAGCCGGAGCCGCGCGACGCCCGGCGCGAGCAGGTGCGCGCGGGTGCCGAGGTGGGCCGAGCCGACGTGCAGGACGGGGTGCGCGGGCAGCCGGTCCGGACCGGTGAGGCGTACGTCGACGACGGCGGTCGCCTTGAATGCGCGCGGCGTCACCAGCACACTCCCCCGCCCGATCGACTCCGGAGCGCGCCCGCCCAGGTCGAGGGCGACCCGCGCCACCCCGGACACCGCGGGCCGGGGCGTCCCGAGCGACTCGAGGCCACGCACCCGCACCTCGGCGTCGCCACAGGCGAGCACGTCGCCGACGCGGATGGTGCCGGCGGGCAACGTGCCGGTGACCACGGTCCCGGCGCCGCGCACGTGGAAGCGCCGGTCCACCCAGAGCCGCACGTCGGCGGTGGGGTCCGGGGCCGGCACGGCGGCGAGCACCGAGGCCAGCGTCGACCGCAGCCCGTCGAGGCCGGCGCCGGTCCGCCCGCTGACGACGACGTCGGGAATCCCGCGCAGCGACGTCGCGTCGACCTCGGCGCGGGCCCGGCCCAGTGCCCGCGCCGGGTCAGCCAGGTCCGCCCGGGTCACGACCAGCACGCCGTGCGCGACCTCGAGCGCGTCGAGCGCGGCGAGGTGCTCGGCCGCCTGGGGCATCCACGGATCGTCGGCGGCCACCACGAGCATCGTCACCGGCACCGGTCCCACACCGGCGAGCATCGTCGTCACGAAGCGCTCGTGGCCGGGCACGTCGACGAACGCCACCTCGCCCACCTCGGGCAGCGACGTCCAGCAGTAGCCGAGCTCGATGGTCAGCCCGCGCCGCTTCTCCTCCGCGAGCCGGTCGGGATCCTGACCGGTGAGCGCCGCCACCAGCGTCGACTTGCCGTGGTCGACGTGGCCGGCGGTCGCGACGACGTGCATCAGGGAGCCACGCGGCGGACCGCCTCGACCAGCACCTCGTCGAGCTCCTCCGGCACGGTCAGCAGGTCGAGGTGCAGCCGCCCGTCGTGCACGTGCCCGACCACGGCCGGATCGCCGAGTCGCAGCGGGGCCGCGAGCGCGGCGGGCAGCGCGAGCGCGGCACTGGGCAGCGGTACGCCGGGCGCCCCGCCGCCCCCGACCCGGCCCTGCGACGGCACGGCCGAGGCGACGCCGCCGAGCTGCCGCGCCAGTCGCGTCGCGCGGGCCAGCAGCTCCTCCGGCCGCGCCGCCAGTGCGGCGGGCACCGGGGGCACCGGGCCGGTCAGCGTCGCCTCCAACGCCGCCAGCGTCAGCTTGTCGACGCGCAGCGCCCGCGCGAACGGGTGCCGGCGCAGCCGCTGGACGAGCCCGGCCTCCCCGAGCAGGAGGCCGCACTGCGGTCCGCCGAGCAGCTTGTCGCCCGAGGCCGTGACCAGGTCCGCGCCGGCCCGCAGCACGGTCGCGGCGTCCGGCTCGTCGGGCAGCCGCGGATGCGGCGCGAGCAGCCCGGAGCCGATGTCGACGACGAGCGGCACGCCGAGGCTCGCCAGCTCCGCCACGGAGACCGCCGAGGTGAAGCCCTCGACGCGGAAGTTCGAGGGATGCACCTTGAGCACGAACGCCGTGTCGGCGCCGAGCGCGGCCTCGTAGTCGGCGAGCCGCACCCGGTTGGTGGTGCCGACCTCCCGCAGCCGGACGCCCAGTGACTCCAGCAGCTCGGGGATCCGGAACCCGTCGCCGATCTCCACCAGCTCGCCCCGGGCGATCACCGCCTCCCGAGCGCGGCCCATCTCGGTCTGGCCCAGCGCGCACGCCACGAGTGCCAGCGCCGCTGCCCCGTTGTTGACGACGTGCACGCCGCCCGCGTCGGGCACGGCGGCGGCCAGGGCGGCGAGCGCACCGGTGCCCCGCGGCCCGCGCCGGCCCGAGGCCAGGTCCATCTCGACGTCGGTGGCACCGGCGGCCCGGGCGACCGCCTCGACGGCCGCCGCCGAGAGCGGCGCCCGCCCGAGGTTGGTGTGCACCACGACACCGGTCGCGTTGACGACCCGACGCAGCGTGGTGGCCGCCGCCGGTAGCCGGTCGAGGACCACCGCGACCGCATCCTGCGGCGGGACGGCACCGGTGCGGCACTCGTCGAGCACCTCGACCACGATGCCCTTGACCCGCGCCCGCCCGAGCCGCACGGCCGCCGCCGCGACCGCCGGGTCGGCGAGCACGGCATCGGTGCGCGGCGTACGACGGCGCGGATCGTCGGTCACGGGCCTCCTCTGCGGGAACGCATTGGCGGAGGCGGACGGGAATCGAACCCGCCTGGCCGGCGTGACCGACCACTACGGTGTTGAGGACCGCGCCCGTCACCAGACGAGTTACGCCTCCACGGGCAATCTAGTGGCCATCACCGCTGATTCACCAAGGGTCTACGCACCCAGTGCACGCACCTCGCCGCGTCGGCGACGCTCGGTAGACAACCAGGTATGCCGTCGCGCCGCCGCCTTGCGAGGCACCCACCCTGAACACGGATACCCCCGACGTATCAACGGTGATGACCACTAGCCTCGATCTTTCATGACGTCGGTGGATCGGGTGTCGTGCTGAGCTGATGGGCTTTGGTGGCCGCTGGCGCGGTGAATCGCCGGCCCTCTTGCCGGTTCTCCGAGGTCCTGGTCGTTCGGGCTGGGCGGGTGTTCAGGTGAGGGCGGCGAGTCGGCGGTGTCCGCCGAGGACGAGGTCAGCCCAGGGCCATCGCCGCGACAGGCGCAGGATCCGACGTCGGCCGGTGGTGATCACCCGGCCGGCGACCGCGAGGAGTCGCAGTCGGATCCGTTTGGGTTCCCAGACCCGCGCTGGTTGTCCGTGCCAGGCCAGGACCTGGGTCCAGGTCATGAGTTCGGCGGCGAGCTGGGTCAGCTCGAGCCAGAGCTGGTTCTTGTCGAACCCCTGCAGCGGGAGGTTGGTCGCCCCGGTGTCCTTCAGGGCGCGGATGCGGTCCTCGGCGCGGGCCCGGAGCCGGTGGGTGACCTCGAGATCAGCCAGCCGGCCGCTCTTGGTGTTGGTGGCGAACACCGTGATCCGCCAGCCCTCGTGATCGGTGATCCGCAACTGGGCTCCTGGGTGGGGCCGCTCGCGGCGGGCGATCACCCGCATCCCGGGCGGCCAGCCCGTGAACGTGGTCGGCAGCCACCGAGTCAGCTCGGCGACCTGAGCGCCCTCACGCGGCCGTCCGTCGGCATCGAGTGCCCTGCGCCACGCCTGCTTCGGCAGCACCGCGAGGGCGTCGAGAACGGGCTGACGACCGTAGACGCCCACCGAGTACTCCAGACCCAAGTTGTGGACGTGCCACACGAACGCGTGGACCCCCGAGCCGGTGTCACCACGCACCAGCACCCGCGACCGCAGGTGCTCGGGGAGTTGGGCGAGGGCCTCATCGAGGACCCTGATCTGGTCAGCGGCGTCGTTGGCGGCCGCCTTCCCCGGCCGCAGCATCGCCGCCAACGGCTCACCGGAGCCACCCTGACCGTGGTCGACGAAGGCGAGCATCGGGTGGAACCCGAACCCGCGCTTGAAGTTCGGCGTCGCACCCTCCTTTTCCGAGTGCGCCCCGATCAGGGTGGCATCAAGATCGACCACCACCTGCTCCTCATCGGCGAAGGGCGTGCGCTGCGCCCACACTCGATCGCGAGCAACCGCACGAGCGGCCCGGATCGCCGCGATCGCTTCCTCAGGTCGCTCAGCCAAGGCCTCGATGAGGCGGCTGACCGTCGGGTCGGAGGCCACCGACCCGAACAGCTCCGGCTGGGCCCGGACCACGCCGATGTCGGCCAGGCAGTCGCCACCCAACGCGATCGCAACCGCCAGATCCAGCACCGTCTTGCCCGGGTCGTGCGTCGACCTGCTCGAGCGCCACGGCGCCAACCCATCCGCCAATGCCGTTGCCAGCCCGCTCACACGGGCCGTCGACAACAAAATCGCCGCGCCCGCCGACGAGATCAGCGACTCGCCCCCGCACTCGACACGAAGACCAGAACCAGCCGGGATAACCTTCACCTACGGAGTGCCTTTCCGCTTGGCTTCCTTGGACCTTCGACAAGCCCAAGAATCCCTCGCAGGACAGGCACTTCCGTGCGTTACACGCCGTACTCAGTCACGACTACGTGAAAGATCGAGGCTAGTGCCCGCGGTCAGGCCACGGGGCGAACGGCGCGGGCGAGCACGGGGATGGCGAACGAGTAGGTGACCGTGGCCCCGTCGGGCTCGGCGACCGCGTCGGGAGCCTGGCGGCGGACCATCCGGATCACCGGCTCGTTGGTGACGCTCGCGAACACCTCCACGCGCTCGACGCCGTGGGCGCCCAGGTCGGCCATCAGCCCGCGCGCGAGCGCCGTACCGATGCCGCGGCCCTGGTGGTCGTCCGCCACGATGAGACCGATCTCGGCCACCGGCGTCGCGCCGGCGCGCACCCAGAGACCGTGACCGACCAGCGCGCTCCCGACGTACGCCAGCACGGCGGCGCCGCGCAGGCCCTCCGGCAGCAGCGCGTCGAGCACCGCCGGCGGCGGCTCGGGTCCGAGGCCGGTCTGGAAGCGGCGGTACGACGACTCGAGGCTCAGGCCGCGCAGCAGCCCGGCGAGCTCGGTGCGGTCGGCCCGCGTGGCGCCCCGGATCCGCAGGCCCCTCGGGGTCGGGCCGGAGGTGCGGCGATCCGGGAGGTCGGTGCTGGTCATGGTGGCCTCATCACGATGGATTGAACTAACAAACCGAACGATCGTACTATTTGATCGTCAGGTCAATCCCCCATCCGCACTAGGCTGGACGGCGATGAGCGAGCAACGGGTCGACGAGCCCACCGACGGGCGTGTGCGCCGCGGCGACCGCACCCGTCGGGTGGTGCTGGCCAAGGCGGTCGACGTCGCGTCGGTGGACGGCCTCGACGGCCTCTCGATCGGGCGGCTGGCCGCGGAGCTCTCGATCAGCAAGAGCGGCCTGATCGCCCACTTCGGCACCAAGGAGCAGCTCCAGCTCTCGACGATCCGGGCGGCCCGGGCGATCTTCGTGCGCACGGTCATCGAGCCGGCGCTGGAGTCGCCCGAGGGAATGACCCGGCTGCGGCGACTGCTCGACGCCTGGCTGGAGTACTCCAGCGACCGACGCTTCCCCGGCGGCTGCTTCTTCGGCCGCGCCGCACACGAGCACGCGGGGCGGCCCGGCGCGATCCGTGACGCCCTCGCCGCGGTCGACGAGGAGTGGATCGGCCTGATCACCCGGACCATCGTCGAGGCGCAGGCGACAGGCGAGCTGCGGGCCGACATCGATGCCGGGCTGATGGCCTTCGACGTGGTCGCCTGCCTCGACTCGGCGAACCTGCGCTCGCTGCTGATGGACAGCTTCGACGTCTACGACCAGGCGCGGCGCGCCATCGACCAGCGACTGGCCGACGCGGCCTGCCGGCCGGGACCCGTCGGCTGACCGGTGTTTTCGGCGGGTCAGGTGTGGTTACCTGGCCACTGTGGCGGATCCGCGGACGTTCCTGGGCTGGCCGTTGCTGCGTCAGGTCACGGGCGCGGACCGGCTCGGCCGCGGCCACGCCGCCCGGTCCGAGCGCAGCGACCGCCTGACACCCCGCACCGCGTCGGCAGACCGGGTCGTCGACTCGGTCTGCCCGTTCTGCGCGGTCGGCTGCGCGCAGAAGGTCTTCGTCAAGGACGGCGAGGTCATCCAGATCGAGGGCAACCCCGCCAGCCCGATCTCGCGGGGCCGACTGTGCCCCAAGGGCAGCGCCAGCAAGCAGCTGGTCACCTCCCCCACCCGGGTCACCAAGGTCCGCTACCGCAGGCCGTACGCCACCGACTGGGAGGACCTCGACCGCGACACCGCGATCGACATGATCGCGGACCGGGTCGTCGAGACCCGCAGGAAGTACTGGGAGTGGGAGGCCGACGGACCCGACGGCCGGCGTCGCACCCGCCGCACCCTCGGCATCGCGAGCCTCGGAGGAGCGACCCTCGACAACGAGGAGAACTACCTCATGAAGAAGCTCTACACGGCGATGGGCGCGATCCAGATCGAGAACCAGGCTCGGATATGACACTCCTCCACGGTGCCCGGTCTGGGTACCTCGTTCGGCCGTGGTGGGGCGACCACCAACCTGCAGGACCTCAGCAACGCTGACTGCATCCTCATCGAGGGCTCGAACATGGCCGAGGCCCATCCCGTGGGCTTCCAGTGGGTCATGGAGGCGAAGCGGCGGGGCGCCACGGTCATCCACGTCGACCCGCGCTTCACCCGCACCTCGGCGGTCGCCGACCAGCACGTGCCGATCCGCGCCGGCTCCGACATCGCCTTCCTCGGGGCACTGGTCAACCACGTGCTGAGCAACGACCTCGACTTCCGCGAGTACGTCGTGGCCTACACCAACGCCGCCAACGTGATCGACGAGGACTTCCAGGACACCGAGGAGCTGGAGGGCCTGTTCTCCGGCTACGACCCCGAGGCCGGCCAGTACGACCCGATCACCTGGCGCTACCGGCCCCCCGCCGAGATGACCGACCAGGAGCGCCAGCGCGCCGAGGAGCTCGAGGACGAGGAGCGCCGCGACCAGGAGGGCAGCCGCCACCAGGAGTCCCACCAGGCGGCCCGCTCGGAGAGCCACGGCTCGGGCGGCGCGCCGGTCAGCTGGAAGGGCCTGCGCGACGAGACCCTGCAGCACCCGAGCTGCGTCTTCCAGATCCTCAAGCGGCACTATGCCCGCTACACCCCCGAGATGGTGCGGGATGTCTGCGGCATCGAGCCCGAGCAGTTCCGCCGGGTAGCCGACGCGCTGACCCGCAACAGCGGCCGCGAGCGCACCACGGCGTTCTGCTACGCCGTCGGCTGGACCCAGCACAGCGTCGGCGCGCAGATGATCCGCACCGCCTCGATCCTCCAGCTGCTGCTCGGCAACATCGGCCGCCCCGGCGGCGGCATCATGGCGCTGCGCGGCCACGCCAGCATCCAGGGGTCGACCGACATCCCGACGCTGTTCAACATCCTCCCGGGCTACCTCCCGATGCCGAACGCCGCCCACCACCAGTCGCTCGACGCGTGGGTGGCCGACGACGAGGGCAAGGCCGGCTTCTGGGGGAACGTCCGCTCGTACGCCGTGAGCCTGCTGAAGTCCTACTGGGGCGACGCCGCGACCGCGGACAATGACTTCTGCTTCGACTACCTGCCGCGGGTCACCGGCGACCACTCGACGTACACCACCGTCAAGGCGATGATCGAGGGCCGCTGCAAGGGCTACTTCGTCGTGGGCGAGAACCCCGCCGTGGGCTCCAGCAACGGCAAGATGCAGCGGCTCGGCATGGCCAACCTCGACTGGCTGGTAGTGCGCGACCTGCAGCTGATCGAGTCCGCGACGTTCTGGAAGGACGGCCCGGAGATCGAGACCGGCGAGCTGGTCACCGAGCGGATCGGCACCGAGGTCTTCTTCCTGCCCGCCGCCTCGCACGTCGAGAAGGCCGGCTCCTTCACCCAGACCCAGCGGATGCTGCAGTGGCGCGACCAGGCCGTCGCCCCGCCCGGCGACTGTCAGAGCGAGCTGCAGTTCTACTTCGACCTCGGTCGGCGGATCCGCGCCAGGCTCGCCGGCTCCACCGACGAGAGGGACCGGCCGCTGCTCGACCTGGCCTGGGACTACCCGCTCGACGCCGAGGGCGGGCCCGAGCCCGAGTCGGTGCTCCGCGAGATCAACGGCACCGGACCCGACGGCGCCGCGCTCTCGGCGTACACCGAGCTGCGGGCCGACGGCTCGACGGCCTGCGGCTGCTGGATCTACTGCGGTGTGTATGCCGACGAGGCCAACCAGGCCCGGCGTCGCAAGCCGCACTGGGAGCAGGACCAGGTCGCCGCCGAGTGGGGCTGGGTCTGGCCGGCGAACCGCCGGATCCTCTACAACCGGGCCTCCGCGGCCCCGGACGGCACGCCGTGGAGCGAGCGCAAGCGCTACGTCTGGTGGGACGCCGAGGCGCGGCGGTGGACCGGGGCCGACGTGCCCGACTTCGTGCCCGACCGGGCACCGGACTTCGTGCCCGAGGAGGGCGCGACGGGCCCCGACGCGATCGGCGGCCGGGACCCGTTCGTGATGCAGACCGACGGCAAGGCCTGGCTGTTCGCGCCGCTGGGGCTGGCCGACGGCCCGATGCCCACCCACTACGAGCCGGCCGAGTCCCCGGTGCGCAACCCGCTCTACGGGCAGCAGAGCAACCCCACCCGCAAGCAGGTGCGGTCCCCCGCCAACCCGCTGAACCCGAGCTGGAGCGAGGTCTACCCCTACGTGTTCACGACCTACCGGCTCACCGAGCACCACACGGCGGGCGGGATGAGCCGGACGCTGCCCTACCTCACCGAGCTCCAGCCCGAGCCGTTCTGCGAGGTCTCGCCGCGGCTGGCCGCCGAGCGCGGGCTGGAGCACCTCGGCTGGGCCACGATCGTGACCTCCCGGACCGCGATCGAGGCGCGGGTGATCGTCACCGACCGGCTCCGCTCGCTGCGGCTGGGCGACCGGTTCGTCGAGCAGATCGGGCTCCCCTACCACTGGGGCGGCAACGGCATCACCACCGGCGACTCCCCCAACGACCTGGTCAACCTCACCCTCGATCCCAACGTCTACATCCAGGACAAGGTCGGCACCTGCGACATCCGGCCCGGTCGCCGCCCGCGCGGCCCGGCGCTCCCGGCGTACGTCGCGGACTACCGTCGCCGGGCCGGCATCCCCGAAGCCGGAGAGGAGACCTGATGGGCAGCCTGTGGGGTGGTCTCGACGACGTCCAGGCGGACGCGGGGTACGACGCCGACCATCCGCCCCGGATGGGCTTCTTCACCGACACCTCGGTGTGCATCGGCTGCAAGGCCTGCGAGGTGGCCTGCAAGGAGTGGAACGACGTCCCCGACGACGGCTACCTGCTGACCGGGATGTCCTACGACAACACCCAGGAGCTGGGGGCCTCGACCTGGCGGCACGTGGCCTTCGTCGAGAAGCCCGCCGTCGACCTCGGCATGCCGACCGTGGGCCCGCCCCGGGACGCCGACCAGTCGGCCGCGTCGGGGGACGCCGGGATCCGCTGGCTGATGTCATCCGACGTGTGCAAGCACTGCACGCACGCCGGCTGCCTCGACGTCTGCCCGACCGGTGCGCTGTTCCGCACCGAGTTCGGCACGGTCGTCGTCCAGCCCGACGTCTGCAACGGCTGCGGCTACTGCGTCTCGGCCTGTCCCTACGGCGTCATCGACCTCCGCAAGGACGACGGCCGCGCGTTCAAGTGCACGCTGTGCTACGACCGGCTCAAGGACGGGCAGACGCCGGCCTGCGCCCAGGCCTGCCCGACCGAGTCGATCCAGTTCGGCGAGCTCGACGAGCTGCGCGAGCGCGCCGACCGCCGCCTGGCCGAACTGCACGAGCGGGGCGTCGACGTCGCCCGCCTCTACGGTCGCGACCCCGAGGACGGCGTCGGCGGCGACGGGGCGTTCTTCCTGCTGCTCGACGAGCCGGAGGTCTACGGCCTGCCGCCCGACCCGGTGGTGCCCACGCGGACGCTCGGCTCGGTGTGGAAGCACGTCGGGTACGCCGCGGCGGCCGTCGCCGGACTCGGCGTCGCCGCCTTCTCCGGGAGGAGGCGCTGATGGCCCGCGGCGAGGCGCCGATGGTGCCCGACGTCGAGTTCGAGTCCTACTACGGCCGGCAGATCATCAAGACGCCCACGTGGAAGACCCCCGACGTCCCGCTCTACCTCTTCCTGGGCGGCCTGGCCGGGTGCTCGGCGGTGCTCGCGGAGGGCGCCGCCCTGTCCGGGCGCCCCGAGCTCGAACGGGTCACCCGCCTGGCCGCCGCCGGCGGGGCGGCGGCCGGCACCGTCGCGCTGGTCCACGACCTGGGCCGGCCCGAGCGGTTCCTCAACATGCTCCGCGTGCTCAAGCCGACGTCGCCGCTCTCGGTCGGGTCGTTCATCCTCGCGCCGTTCAGCGCGCTCTCCGGTGCCGCGGCGGCCTCCCACGTCACCGGTCTGCTGCCCCGGCTGGGCCGGCTGGCCGGCGTCGGCGCGGGCGTACTCGGGCCACCGCTCGCGACGTACACCGCGGCGCTGCTCGGCAACACCGTGGTGCCCGCGTGGCACGAGGCGCACCGCGAGCTGCCGTTCGTCTTCGGCGGCTCCGGCGCGCAGGCCGCCGGCGGTCTGGCGATGATGCTGGTGCCGCTCGACCAGGCCGGGCCGGCCCGGCGGATGGCGCTGGCCGGCGCCGCCGTCGAGATCGCCGCGGCCGAGTCGATCGTGCTGCGGCGCGGCCTGGTGGCCGAGCCCTACCAGGTCGGCACGCCCGGCCGGCTGATGCGGATCGCCCGCAACGGCACGGCCGCCGCCTCCGCCGCCACGCTGCTCCTCGGCCGCCGCTCGCGGCTGGCGTCCGCGGTCGCGGGCGCGACGTACGTCGCCGCCTCGGTGACCACCCGGTTCGGGATCTTCGAGGCGGGGCTCGCGTCGGCGCGCGACCCGAAGTACACCGTGGTGCCCCAGCGCGAGCGGCTTGCGCGTCAGGACGGGTCGGCCAAGATGAGCAGGTGACCGCGAGCGCCGACGTCCGACTCACCCAGTACGCCGCCGGCGGGGGCTGCGCCTGCAAGGTCCCACCCGGTGAGCTCGAGCGCGTGCTGGCCAACGTCGTGCCGGCGGGCGGCGACGACCTGCTCGTCGGCGTCGAGAACGGCGACGACGCCGCGGTGGTGCGGATCGAGGCCGGACCCGACGGGCGGAGCCGGGCGGTCGTGCTGACCACCGACTTCTTCACGCCGGTGGTCGACGACCCCTACGACTGGGGGCGGATCGCGGCCGCCAACGCGCTGTCGGACGTCTACGCGATGGGCGGCGAGCCACTGGTCGCGGTCAACCTGCTCGCCTGGCCGCGCGACCGGGTGCCCTTCGAGCTCGCGGCCGAGGTGCTGCGCGGCGGCGCCGACGTCGCCCGCCGCGCCGGCTGCCACCTCGCGGGCGGGCACAGCATCGACGACCCCGAGCCGAAGTACGGCCTGGCCGTCACCGGCATCGCCGACCCGGCACGCCTGCTGCGCAACGACGCCGGCGCCCCCGGCGTACCGCTCACGCTCACCAAGCCGCTCGGCCTCGGGGTGCTCAACAACCGGCACAAGGCGACCGGCGAGGTGTTCCCCGAGGCGGTCGCCGCGATGACCACGCTCAACCGCGACGCCTCCCGGGCCGCCCTCGCCGCCGGGGTGGTGTGCGCGACCGACGTCACCGGGTTCGGCCTGCTCGGCCACCTGCACAAGCTCTGCCGCGCCAGCGGGGTCTCCGCCGTCGTCGAGGCCGCCGCGGTGCCCTACCTCGAACCGGCGCGCGCGTCGTACGCCGCGGGCTACGTGCCGGGCGGCAGTCGCCGCAACCTCGACTGGGTGCGCCCGCACCTCGACGCGCAGGTGTCCGAGGACGAGCTCGTGCTGCTCGCCGACGCCCAGACCTCGGGCGGACTGCTCGTCGCCGGCGAGGTCCCGGGCTACCCCGTGATCGGCGAACTGGTGCCCGCCGGCGCTGCCACGATCACCGTCCGCTGACGGCGACCGAGCCCGGGCACACGGTGGCTGAGGTGTGAAGACGCGCGCGCACGGTGGTTGAGGAAGGCGCGCTAGCGCCTGTCTCGAAACCACCACCTGGTCCGGGTCGGGGGTTCTCGTCGTCGCGAGGGGGGTTTCGAGACGGTTGCTAGCGCAACCTCCTCAACCACCGTCCTCGGGATCACGGTGGTTGAGGAAGGCGCGCTAGCGCCTGTCTCGAAACCACCACCCAGCACCCGACCCACCGCATCCGCCGACGCAGCAGGGTTTCGAGACGGTTGCTGGCGCAACCTCCTCAACCACCGTCCTCGTCGGGCCCGGTGGTTGAGGAAGGCGCGCTAGCGCCTGTCTCGAAACCACCACCCAGCACCCGACCCGCCACATCCGCCGACGCAGCAGGGTTTCGAGACGGTTGCTAGCGCAACCTCCTCAACCACCGTCCTCGGGACCACGGTGGTTGAGGAAGGCGCGCTAGCGCCTGTCTCGAAACCACCACCCAGCACCCGACCCGCCACATCCGCCGACGCAGCAGGGTTTCGAGTCGGTTGCTGGCGCAACCTCCTCAACCACCGTCCTCGTCGGGGTCACGGTGGTTGAGGAAGACGACGTACCTCCCCACCGGCAAGATCCAGTTCCACCGCCGCACGTGAGGTTCGGGGTCACAGATCGAACTCCCGCCCGATCACGATCGTCCGTTCCCGCGGCAGGTCCAGGTGCTCGGCCCGGTCGGTCGCCAGACGGTGCAGCAACAGGAACACCCGCTGCCGCCAGGCGGCCATGGCTCCGGACCGGGACAGCCGAGGGATCGAGTCCGAGAGCAGGTACGTCGCCTCGTCCGGGTCGATGTCGAGCCGCTCGCGGTCCCGCTCCCGCGCCGCGGCCAGCACGCGCTGCACCGAGAGCCGCTCGCGGTAGCCGAGCGTCACGGAGACCCCGAACACGCCCCGGCAGCGGCCGTCGAAGTCGTCGACGTCGACCACGGCCCCGTGTGCCCGGGCCGACGGAGTGTCGCGGACGTCCCAGCTGAGCAGCACCACCCGCTCCGGGAGCACCCGGGCGCGCTCGACGACGGTCCGCAGCGCGAACGGCGCGACCTCCCGATCATCGGTGAGGAAGACCGACGTGCCGGGCGTTCGGTGCAGGCGGGCGTCGAGCCCCTCGAGCAGCTCACGCGGTGTGCCCTCGGCGCGAGCGCGCGCCGCGGCCAGCCGGCGCTGCCCGTCGCGCCAGGTCCACATCACCACGAACGCCGTGAGGCCGATCCCGACCGGCGCCCACCCGCCCGAGACCACCTTCGGCAGCGTGGCGACGAAGAACGCCAGCATCGCGAGCAGGCCGAGGCCGGCGACACCCTGGCGCAGCGTCGGCCGACCCGCCCTGCTGCGGTCGAGCAGCAGGAAGATCGTGACGGTGGTCAGGATCGTGCCCGCCACGGCGACGCCGTATGCCGAGGCCAGCCGGTCGGAGCTGCGGAAGAGCACGACGACGAGGAGCACCGCCGCGGCCAGCGCCCAGTTGACGGCCGGCAGGTAGATCCGCCCACCCTCCTCCTCGGAGGTGTGGCGGGTGAGCAGGTGCGGGAAGATCCCGAGCCCGCCGGCCTGATGGAGCACCGTGAACGCACCGGCGATCACCGCCTCGGACGCGATGATCGTCGCCAGCGTGGCGAGCACCAGCACCGGGACCGTCGCCCAGCCCGGCACGACCGCGTAGAAGGGGTCCGCGGCGGCGCCCGGGTCGCGTACGACGGCGGCGGCCTCCCCGAGGTAGGCGAGCACCAGCGCCGGCAGCACCACGAGCAGCCAGGCGCGGGCGATGGCCCGGCGGCCGAAGTGGCCGAGGTCGGCGTACAGCGCCTCCGCTCCGGTGATCGCGAGGATCACCGCGCCCAGCGACAGGAACGCCGTGAGCGGCTCGTCGAGGAAGAACCGGACCGCCCAGAGGGGCGACAGCGCCCGGAGCGCGTCCGGCTCCCGCGCGAGCGACGCGACCCCGCCCGCGGCGAGCGTCGCGAACCAGAGCACCATGACGGGTCCGTAGAGCGCCCCGATCCGCCCGCTGCCGACCCGCTGGAGCACGAAGACGCCGCTCAGGATCACGAGTGCGATCGGCACGACGACCACCTTCATCGACGAGCTGGCGACATCGAGTCCCTCGGCCGCCGACAGCACCGAGATGGCGGGCGTGATCACCGAGTCGCCGAGGAACAGCCCGGCCCCGACCATCGCGACCATCGTGGCCACGGCGACCACCCGGGCCGGGGCGCCGGTACGCCGCAGCAGCCCCAGCAGCGCCAGCAGTCCGCCCTCGCCGTCGTTGTCGGTGCCGAGCAGCACGCCGACGTACAGCATGGTGACGACGACGAGCAGCGACCAGATGACGGTGGAGGTCAGTCCGTAAACGGTGGCCCGGTCGAGCGAGCCGCCCTCGTCGAGGATCGTGCGCAGCGCGTAGAGCGGGCTGGTGCCGATGTCACCGAAGACCACCCCCAGCGCCCCCACCACCACGAGGAGACCCCCGCGGCGCCCGCCGCCCGCCATCGGACCTCAGCCGAACTCCGGCAGCACGTGCTCGCCGTAGAACTCGATCATCGCCTGGTGGTGCGGCCCCATGTTCGCGACGTAGAGCTCGTCGTAGCCGGCCTCGGCGTACTCGCGGACCTGCTCCAGATGCGGCGCGGGGTCGCTGCCGGCGACCACGGACTCGCGGGTGGAGTCCAACGTGACCAGCTCCGTCGCCTGCTCGAAGTGCTCGACCGTGGGCAGGATCTGCGCCAGTTCGCCCGGCAGCCCGGCGTTCGGCCAGAGCCGGTGGGCGTGCTCCCAGCCCTCCTCGGGGGTCGGCGCGAACGCGACCTTGGCACCGGCCTGCGCCGGCTTCCCCGCGGAGCCCCGCTTGAACCGGCTCACCAGATCGGCGTCGGGTGACGTGCCGATGTAGCCGTCGCCGATCCGGACGGCCAGCTCGGCGGCCTTCGGGCCGAACGCGGAGACGAAGACCTCCGGCGGCGTGTCGGGCACGTTGTAGATCCGGGCGTGCTCGACCGTGTAGTGCCGGCCGCGGTGAGTGACCACCTCGCCGGTCCAGAGTCGACGGATCAGCGCGACGGCCTCCTCCAGCATCTCCAGGCGTACGTCGAGGGTCGGCCACGGCTCGCCCAGGATGCTCTCGTTGAGCGCCTCCCCCGTGCCGACCCCGAGCGTGAACCGGCCACCGAGCAGCTCGGCGGAGGTGGCCGCGGCCTGCGCGACGATCGCGGGGTGGATCCGCGTGGTCGGGCAGGTGACTGCGGTCGTCACCGGCAGGCCGCACACCTGGCTGATCGCGCCGATCATGCTCCACACGTGCGGGCTGTTGCCCTGCTCGTCGTTCCACGGGTGGAAGTGGTCGCTGATCCACAGGCCCTGGAAGCCCGCCCCCTCGGCGGCCCGCGCCTGGGCGAGCAGCTCGGCGGGGGCGTACTCCTCGGTCGACAGGAAGTATCCGATGCGCATGACCCGGCAGTACCCCCGCGTCCCGCGCCGATGCGGGCCGGCTCACCCGTGCGGGCGGCGCGTGTCCCGGTCACGGTGCGGGTACGGGTCGGCCATGCACCGACCCCGGCTCCCCCTACCCCGCGGCCCCCTGTCCGAAGAGCTCCTCGACGCACTACCGGTCGGCACCGACTTCCGCGCGACCCTCGCGGCGGCTCCCAGCGCCACCGGCGACGACGCCGCGCTCGCCCTCTGGGTGCTCCACGAGCTCCACTACCGCGGCTTCGCCGGGGTCGACGACGCGCTCGAGTGGGAGCCCACGCTGGTCCGGGTGCGCACGCTGCTCGAACGCGACCTCGAGACCCGGCTGCGCGCCAGGTGCACGCCGCCCGAGGGCCGCCCGTTCGTCGCGGACGTCCTCGGATGGATCGACGACCAGGAGGGCGTCTCGCTCGCCCGCCACGTCCACCACGACGCCGACCGCGACCAGGTGCTCGACCTGCTGCGCGCCCGCTCGCTCTACCACCTCAAGGAGTCCGACCCGGTCTCCTGGCTGGTTCCCCGGCTCGGCGTACCCGCGAAGGCCGCGCTCATGGAGCTTCAGTACGACGAGTACGGCGACGGCGACCCCAACCGGCTGCACCACCACCTGTTCGCCCTCGGGATGGCGGCCTGCGGGCTCGAGCCGGCGTACGACGCCCACGTCGACGTCGCACCGGCCGAGGCGCTGGAGCAGAACAACGCCCTGACGCTCTTCGGCCTGCACCGCCGACTGCGCGGGGCCGCGCTCGGCCATCTCGCGGCCTTCGAGGCGACCAGCTCGCTCCCGTCCCGCCGGATGGTGCACGGTCTCGAGCGGCTCGGCTTCCCCGACGAGCTGGTCGCCTACTACGCCGAGCACGTCGAGGCGGACGCGATCCACGAGCAGCTCGCGGTGCGCACCATCTGCGGCGCCCTGCTGGCGGAGGAGCCGGAGCTCGAGGGAGACCTGTGGTTCGGCGCCTTCACCTGTCTCGACCTCGAGGACCGCTTCGCCCGGGCGATGCTGCAGCGCTGGGGCGTCGAGGAGCGTGCGGCATGAGCTACGACCACCCCGACGTCATCCTCTGCCCGGGCGGGCCGATGCTGCTGCGCGGACGGCACACCGTCGAGGACGCCGACGGGGTCCCCCACGAGACCACCCGGCCGGTGACCGCCGTCTGCCGGTGCAGCAGGTCGGCGTCGTACCCGTGGTGCGACGACACCCACAAGGTGCTCCCGCCGAAGCTGCGTCCGGCCTGAGGCCGACCTGAGGCCGAGCGGCGCTACGCCAGGTCGAGTCGTACGACGACCCCGCGGTCGTAGCGCCGCACCTCGACGACCTCGGCGGCGTCGACGCTCTCCAGCAGGCCGACCTGCTCGACGGTGCCGAGCTGCAGCAGCGCGCTGCCGCCCGGCAGCAGGTGCCGGCGGGCCACGGCCACGCAGGTCCGAGCCAGGTCCAGCCCGTCGTCGCCCCCGTCGATCGCCCGGAGCGGGTCCTCGGGATAGCGGCCGACCTCGGCCCGGCGTACCCACGGCGGATCGGCGACTACGACGGCGAAGCGCTCCTCGTCGCGCACCACCTCCTCCATGCGGCCCACCCGTACTTCCACCCGGTCGGCGAGCCCGGCCGCCTCGGCGTTGCGCCGGGCGAACCCGCAGGCCACCGGATCCACATCCACACAGACCAGCGAACGCGCCGTGTCGAGCACCGCCAACAGCCCGATCTGCCCGGCGCCGGCGCACAGCTCGAGCATCGGCCCGGCCGGGCCGGTCGCCGCCAGCTCCGCCGCCCACGCCGACTGCGCGGCCGTCCACGGCCGTGGACGCAACACGCGGTGGTCGAAGCTGATCCGCAGCAGCCCGAAGTCCGTCGTCTCGACGGTGTCGGTCTCGGTCACGTCAGTCTCCCGCCGGTACGGGGTACGGCGCCGCCGCGAGCAGCCGGGCCAGGTGGACGGTGTGCCGGGCGAGGGACTCGTTGGTGGAGCCGGTCTTCTCGGGCGTTTCGTCGAGATCGAGGTAGTCGGTGGTCTGCATCGCCTCGCCGACCCAGTAGGTGCTGGCGTTGGCCGCGACGCTGAATCCCGTGTCGTTGAGCGCCTGCAGCACCTCGGCGACCACGTGGTGCGCGCCGTCCTCGTTGCCGACGACGGCCACGGCGGCCACCTTGCCCTCAGTGAGCATCCGGCCCTCGTCGTCGGTCTCGCCCAGCTCGGCGTCGAGTCGTTCGAGGGTCATCTTGCACACCGACGACGGCTGACCCATCCAGATCGGCGTCGCGAGCACCAGGATGTCGCTGGCGAGCATCTTCTCCCGGATGCCCGGCCAGGCGTCGCCGTCGCCCTCGTCGATGCCGACCCCGAACCGCACGTCGTGGTCGACCACCCGGACGATCTCGCCACCGACGCCGAGCCGCTCGAGCTGTCCGAGGACCTGCTCCCCGATCGAATGGGAGCTCGACTCCGCGGGAGACGGCTTCAGGGTGCACACGAGGATCAGCGCGCGGAGGGCATCGGTCATGGCCCGCCGGTGCCCGCTGGTGCCGCTCGGCATGCGAGTGGCTCGGAGCATCTACAGTGGCCCTCCACTCACGCCGGACCGACGAGGAGGTGGCCGCCCGTGACCCTGGAGTCGCCTCCGTTCTGTCCGCACTGCGAGGAGCCGCTCTCGCCGAACGTCGGCTACTGCCCCCGGTGTGGCAAGGACGTCCTCACCCGGCCGGAGCCGCCGGCCCCGGCTCCGGTGCCCGAGCCGATCCTGTTCGAGGAAGCGGTCGACGAGGCGCCGGACGCCGTCGGCACGGACCCCGCGGAGACCTCACGATGGCGCCGGACGGCCGTGATCGCGGTGAGCGCCGTGGCCGCCCTGGCGGTGGCCGGCACGGCCTGGGGGGTGCTGCGCGGCGACACCGACGAGGACTACTGGACCACGCGCCTCGCGCAGCCGGCGGGCGTGACGGCCCGGCCGGAGCTGGCCTGGACCTGGACGGGCGAGAGCGCCGTCCAGATGGTCGTCTCGGCCGGGTCCACGACGTACGTCGCGACGACCGAGGCGGTCCACGCGCTGGACCCCGAGGGCCGAGAGGACTGGTCGACGGACCTGTCCGGAGCCGCCTACCTGATGGCGCCGGCCGGGGCCGACTACCTCCTGGTGCTGGGGTTCCAGAGCGGGGAGGTGACCGCGCTCGACCCGCACGACGGCGCGGAGCTCTGGACCCGACCGGGCGACGACGTCGACGACGCCGGCGACCGCGTGGTCCTGCTCGCCGACGGGACGGCCCACGTGATCGACGCCCGGTCCGGGCGCGAGCGGTGGAGCACCGCGGCCACCACGGGGGTGGCGACGGGGCCGGACGCGGTGTACGTCGTCGACGACGACCGCCTGCGCCGTCTCGACCTCGACGACGGCGACGAGGTCTGGTCGGCGCCGGTCGACGAGGCCAGCTCGTCGTCCGGGTTCAACGCGATCACGGTCGCCGACGGCTTCGTCGTCACCGCGGGGACGCACGAGGCGCGCGCCTTCGACAGCGACAGCGGCGCGCCCCGCTGGACCGCCGACATCGACGTCGCGGCCGAGGCCTACGGCCCGCCGGTCGGCCAGGCCTCCCGGTCGACGGTCTTCGTCTGGGGCGAGGAGCCCCGACGGGCGGTGATCTACGACGCACGCGGCCGCATCGGATCGGTGCCGGGCGACGACCCGAGCGGCTTCTACGTGCTGGCGGTGCACGGAGCCGGCGGCGACTTCCTGGTGACGATGGACGGCACCGTGTACGACGACGACCTCGACGAGGTCGGCACCTCGCACCCCCACCTCTCCGCGGTCAGCGGCGACGGCGTCTACGACCTCACCTCGGACACGGTCTCGTTCTTCGCCTTCGACGCCATCGAGCCGGCCTGGCGGCTCGACCTGGCGCACGCCGACCCCCGCTACCTCGAGGCCGGCGACGGCACCGTCGTCGTGGTCTCCGACGACACGGTCAGCCTCTACCGCTGAGCCGCGCGCGCAGCTCGCCGATCAGTCCCGGCCCGACCCGGCAGCAGCCGCCGACGTACGCCGCGCCCGCCGCGACCCAGCCCGACGCCAGCGCGACGTCGTACTCCGGCGCGCCCGTCCAGGCGTGCCGCTCTGCGTCCCACGCCTCCCCCAGGTTCGGGTAGGCGACGCCGGGCAGCCCGGTGGCGGTGCGGGCCGCCGCGAGCGCCCCGCCCACGTCGTACGGCGAGGAGCAGTTCACCCCGACCGCGACCAGCGGCTCGCAGCCCGCCACCACGTCGTACGCCGCGGTCAGCGGCTGCCCGGCGCGGGTGGCGTCGCCGGCCACGGCGTAGGAGAACCAGGCGGGCAGGCCGAGGTCGGCCAGCAGCGACACCAGCACCTCCGCCTCGTCGGCGTCCGGCACCGTCTCGACCGCGAGCAGGTCGGGCCCGGCGGCGGCGAGCAGCTCGAGGCGGGGCGCATGGAAGTCGCGGAGCACCCGCGCCGAGACGCCGTAGCGCCCGCGGTACTCGGATCCGTCGGCCAGGTAGGCGCCGTACGGGCCGACGGACGCGGCGACCAGCAGCGGGCGCCCGAGCTCGTCGGCGAGCCGGTCCCGGGTGTCGCGGGCCACCGTGACGCTGGCGCGGATCACCGCCTCGGCGCGGGTCCGTTCGAGACCGGCGGCCACCAGTCCCGGCACGCTCGCCTGGTAGCTCGCCGTGGTGGCGACGTCCGCTCCGGCGCGGTAATAGGCCTCGTGCACCGCGGCGATCTCGCCCGGGTCGTCGAGCAGCAGGCGGGCGGTCCACAGGTCGGAGGACAGGTCGTGTCCGCGGTCCTCCAGGGCGTTGGAGAGACCGCCGTCGAGGGTCACCACAGAGTCGGGCACCCGCCCATTCAACCGGTTGCCGACCGCCTCCGCGGCACGACCCGACCCGAGGTCGGCACCGGTTACCGGACGGTCGCCTCCGGAGCATGGCATCATCCGTCGACATGGAGGGAGTTCCCGACCGGCCGCGGCGCGTCGTCGTCGTCGAGGACGACCGCGACATCCGCGAGCTGATCGCACACACGCTCGCCGACCTCGGCATGGAGGTCACGGCCGTCGACACCGGCACGGACGGCGTCGAGGCGGTCCGCGAGCTGCGACCCGACCTGGTCACGCTCGACCTGAGCCTCCCCGGCATCGACGGCATCGAGGTGTGCCGGCAGGTCCGCGAGATCAGCGACGCGTACATCATCATGGTCACCGCCCGCTCCGACGAGATCGACCGTCTGCTCGGGCTCGAGACCGGAGCCGACGACTTCATGGCGAAGCCGTTCAGCCCGCGCGAGCTGCAGGCCCGGGCGAACGCGATGTTCCGGCGCCCCCGCCCCGGCCTCGGTGACCTCGCCGACGTGCTGGTGCACGGTGGGCTGCGGGTGGACGTCTCCGCCCGCCGGGTCTTCCGCGACGGCGAGGAGCTGTCGCTCACCCGCACCGAGTTCGACCTGCTCACCGAGCTGATGCGCAACCCGACCCGGGTCGCGACCCGCGAGGACCTGCTCAAGGCGGTCTGGGACACGCCCTGGGTCGGCGACACCCACGTGGTCGAGGTGCACGTCGGCAACCTGCGCCGCAAGCTGGGCGGGGCGCGCTACATCCGCACGGTGCGGGGCGTCGGCTACCGGATGGAGGAGCCGGCGGAGGGCTGAGGCCGGTCCGGAACGGTCAGGCCCGGAACGGTCAGGCCCGGAACGGTCAGGCCCAGAACACCCGGTCGACCACGTTGCGCGCGAGCCGGGTGTAGCGCAGCTGGTCGTTGACCATCGCATCGGACGACCCCGGCGGATAGCCCAGGACCGCCGCGACCGCGGCCCGCTCCCGGAAGTCGTGCGGCAGCTCGTCGCCGGGCTTGCCGCGCACCAGGGTGACGGCGTTGCGGACGCGGCTGACCCGGCGCCAGCTCTGCTGGAGCACGGCGGCGTCGTCGTCCCCGATCAGCCCGGCCTCGCGGGCCGCGGCGAGGGCGTCCAGGGTGCGCAGCGTGCGCAGCCCGGGGACGCTGCCGGCGTACCGCATCTGGAGCAGCTGCACGGTCCACTCGATGTCGGCGAGCCCGCCGCGGCCGAGCTTGAGGTGGGTGTGCGGGTCGGCGCCGCGCGGCAGCCGCTCGGAGTCGACCCGGGCCTTGATCCGGCGCACCTCGACCACGTCGTCCTCGGTGATGCCCGCGGGCGGGTAGCGCAGCGGGGCGATCAGCTCCTCGAAGCGCTGCCGCAGGCCGGGGTCGCCGACCACCGCGTCGGCGCGGAGCAGCGCCTGCGCCTCCCAGACCTTCGACCACCGGGCGTAGTAGCCGGCGTAGCCCTCGAGGGTGCGCACCAGCGGCCCCTGCCGGCCCTCCGGCCGCAGGTCGGCGTCGACCTCGAGCGCCGGGTCGGGTCCGGGCAGCGCGAGCAGCCGGCGCAGCTCGTTGGCGACCGCCTGGGCGTACGTCGCGGCCGCCTGCGGGTCGACTCCCGGCAGCGGGTCGTGCACGAACATCACGTCTGCGTCGCTGCCGTAGGACAGCTCGAACCCGCCGTAGCGCCCCATCGCAACGATCGCCATCCGGGTCGGCGCCTCGTCGAGGCCGCGCTGGGTGCGGGCGGCCCGGCCGGCGACCGCGAGCGTCGCCTCCAGGGTCGCGTCGGTGAGGCGGGAGAGCCCGGCGCCGACGTCGGCGACGTCGGTCAGGCCGAGCAGATCGCCGGCCGCGATCCGCAGCAGCTCCCGGCGTCGGATGCCGCGGACGGCGCGCACCGCGGCCTCGGGCTGGTCGTGCCGGCTCGCCGAGGCGAGCATCTCCTCGGTGAGCGCCTCGGCGGTCAGCGGCTGCAGGTCACCGCCCAGCATCCGCACGCCCTGCGGCTCGCGCTCGAGCAGGTCGGTGGCGTAGCGCGAGGTCGCGAGGATCCGGGCCAGCCGCTCGGCGACCTCCCCCTCGTCGCGCAGCGTGGAGAGGTACCACGGGGTGGCGCCCAGCGACTCGCTGATCCGCCGGAAACCCCACAGCCCGGCGTCGGGGTCGGGCGCGTCTGCGAACCAGGACAGCAGCACCGGCAGCAGGGTCCGCTGGATCTGCGCCGTGCGGCTGACCCCCGCGGTCAGCGCCTCGAGGTGCCGCAGCGCGGCGCTCGGGTCGGCGAACCCGAGCGCGGCCAGCCGCAGCTGCGCCGCCTCGGGGGTCAGCCGGGCCTCCTCGCCCGGGATCCGCGCGACCGCGGTCAGCAGCGGCCGGTAGAAGAGCTTCTCGTGCAGCCGCCGCACCTCGCGGCGGTGGTGCTGCCAGGTCTTGTCGAGGGTGCCGACCGGGTCGGAGAAGAGGCCCATGCTGCGGCCGAGGCGACGCAGCGAGGCCTCGTCGGCGGGCACGACGTGCGTCCGCCGCAGCCCGTGCAGCTGGATGCGGTGCTCGAGCGTGCGCAGGAAGGCGTACGCCGCGTGCAGCGCCTCCCCGTCGGCGCGCCCGACGTACCCGCCCCGGGTCAGCTCGGCGAGCGCGCTGAGCGTGGTGGGCGGCCGGATCCGCTCGTCGGCCCGGCCGTGCACGAGCTGGAGCAGCTGCACGGCGAACTCGACGTCGCGCAGTCCCCCGGCGCCGAGCTTGAGCTGGCGCTCGGCCTCCTTGGCGGGGATGTGGTCGAGCACCCGGCGGCGCATCGCCTGGGTGTCCTCCACGAAGCCGTCGCGGCCCGCCGCCGACCAGACCATCGGCGCGGTCAGCTCGACGAACTCACGACCCAGCGCGAGGTCGCCGGCCACCGGCCGGGCCTTGAGCAGCGCCTGGAACTCCCAGGTGCTCGCCCAGCGCTCGTAGTAGCCGCGGTGGCTGGCGATGGTGCGCACCAGCGGGCCGGCCTTGCCCTCGGGCCGGAGGTTGGCGTCGACCGGCCAGATCGTGCCCTCGCCGGTGTGGTCGGAGCAGACCCGCATCAGGTGGCTGGCGAGCTGGGTGGCCACCTTGAGCGCGGCCGCCTCGTCGGCGCCCTCGGCCGGTGCGTAGGCGTAGATCACGTCGACGTCGGAGACATAGTTGAGCTCCCGGCCACCGCACTTGCCCATCGCGACGACGGCGAGCCGGGCGAGCCCGGCGTCGGGCACCCGCTGCCGGGCGACGGCGAGCGCCGCCTCGAGGGTGCCGGCGGCGAGGTCGGACAGCTCGGCGGCGGCGTCGTCGACCTCGAGCCGGTGAGCGAGGTCGCGCGCCGCGAGCCGGAGCAGCAGGCGGCGGTACTCCACCCGCAGCGCGTCGACCGCCTCGGCGTCGGGCCGGGTCGCGACCGGTACGTCGGCGTCGGGGTCCGCACCGACCGCGGCCAGCAGCGCCGCCCGCAGCGCCCAGGCGGCCGACCGGGTCGAGGCGAGTGCCGGGTCGCGCAGCTCGTGCCAGTGCTCGGGATGCCGGGCCAGGTGGTCGCTCAGCGCCTCGCTCGCGCCGAGCACGCCGAGCAGCCGCATGGCGGTGTCGTCGTCCTCGACGAGGGTCGCGAGCAGGGCGTCGTCGTCGCCGGCGCTCGCCCGCAGCCGGACCAGCCCGGCCAGCGCGGCGTCCGGGTCGGCGGTGCGACCCAGCGCGCCCAGCAGCGGCTCGGCGGCGGCACCGAGCCCCGCCAGGGCCGCCTGCGCGGCCTCCGGGTCCTGGAACCCGAGCCGCACCAGGCCGCCCTTGCTCGTCGCCGTCCGGGTCATCGCCCAGCGGCGTCCGTGGTCCGGTCGCCGAGCAGGGCCGCGAGGCTCTCGGCGAGCGGCCGCCACGCGGCGTCGAGCTCGGCCCGCGCCGCGCGCACGTCGGCGAGCAGGGCGTCGGTGTCGATCCCCCGGGTCGCATGGCTGCCCCGGTCCACCTCGGCCCAGGGCCGCAGCATGACGTCGTCGACCTCCGGGTGCAGCTGCACGCCCCACATGGCCGGCCCGAAGCGGGCAGCCTGCACCTCGCCCTCCGGGGTCGCGGCCAGCACCACCGCGCCGTCCGGGAGCGCGGTCACGATGTCGTCGTTCCACTGCACGCCGCGGCGCGGCGTCGCCAGCGGCCCGAGCAGCGGGTCGGCGGCCGCCTCGGCGGTCCACCCGAGCGCGAGCAGGCCGACCTGCTGGCCGCGCGGGTTGCGCTCGACCGTGCCGCCGAGAGCGACCGCGGCCAGCTGGTGCCCCAGGCAGATGCCGAGCGTGGGCAGCGCGACGTCCCGCGCCTCGCGCAGCAGCTGCTTCACCGGGCCCAGCCAGGCGTGCGACTCGTCGTCGTTGGCACCCATCGGGCCGCCGAGCACCACCAGTCCGTCGTACTCGCCGAGCTCGGGCAGCGGCTCCGCGGCGTAGGGCCGGCACACCTCGACCGCGCACCCGGCCTCGTCGAGCCAGACGCCCAGCCAGCCGACCGGGCACTCGGCGTCGTGCTCGACGACCAGCACCCGCCGCGCGCTCACCGAGGTCCCCGCTCCGGGGCGAAGGTGATCACGAGCAGGCCGATGCCGGCGACCACCGTCAACAGGCCGATCCAGACCGGGACCAACAGCACCGACAGCGCCGCCGTCAGCACCCCGGTGGCGATGCACAGCCGGCGGGCCGCCGGGGAGCGGCCGCGGATCGCGCGCAGCGTCGCGAGGGCGGCCGCACCGACCACCACCGCGATCGCGAGCACGATCGCGCCGTACACCTCGTAGTCGCCGGCGACGAGCGGCACGCCGACGAGCACCAGCACCACCGCGAACCCGACGATGACGAAGAGCAGCCGACGCAGCACCTTCGTGCGGTCGTCGGTGAGGAACTCCGGGCCCTCCGTCATCAGATCACCGGGAGCATGCGGTCGCGCTCGTACGCCGAGACCTGGCCACGGTAGTCGTCCCACTCGGCGCGCTTGTTGCGCAGGAAGAAGTCGAAGACGTGCTCGCCGAGCGTCTCGGCCAGCAGCTCGGAGTCCTCGGCGATCTCGATCGCGTCGTGCAGGCTCTTCGGCAGCGGGTCGATGCCCAGGCTCTTGCGCTCGCGCTCCGAGAGCGACCAGACGTCGTCCTCGGCCTCCCGCGGCAGCTCGTAACCCTCCTCGATGCCCTTCATGCCGGCCGCGAGCACCACGGCGTACGCGAGGTAGGGGTTGCACGCGGCATCGAGCGTGCGCAGCTCGACCCGGGTGGACTGGCCCTTGAGCGGCTTGTACATCGGCACCCGGATCATCGCCGAGCGGTTGTTGTGCCCCCAGCAGACGTACGACGGCGCCTCGGCGCCCCACAGCATCCGCTTGTAGCTGTTCACCCACTGGTTGGTGACGCAGCTGATCTCGCTCGCGTGCTTGAGGATGCCGGCGATGAAGCCGCGGCCGGTCTTGGAGAGCTGGTACTCCGCGCCCGCCTCGAAGAACGCGTTGTTGTCGCCCTCGAAGAGCGAGACGTGGGTGTGCATGCCCGAGCCCGGCTGGTCGGTGAACGGCTTGGGCATGAACGACGCCCAGATGCCCTGCGTCAGCGCGACCTCGCGCACGACGGTGCGGAAGGTCATGATGTTGTCGGCGGTGGTGAGCGCGTCGGCGTAGCGCAGGTCGATCTCCTGCTGGCCGGGGCCGCCCTCGTGGTGGCTGAACTCCACCGAGATGCCCATCGCCTCGAGCATCGTGATCGCCTCGCGCCGGAAGTCGGCGCCGCGCGACTGCGCGGTGTGGTCGAAGTAGCCGCTGCGGTCGACCGGGATCGGCTCGGCGCCCGACGCCGGCACGTCCTTGAACAGGTAGAACTCGATCTCGGGGTGGGTGTAGAACGTGAACCCCTTGTCGGCCGCGGTGCTCAGGGTGCGCTTGAGCACGTAGCGCGGGTCGGCGTACGACGGTGAGCCGTCGGGCATCGAGATGTCGCAGAACATCCGGGCCGTGGACGGCCCGTCGCCGCTGCGCCACGGCAGGATCTGGAAGGTGGACGGATCGGGCTTGGCCAGCATGTCGGACTCGTAGACGCGGGCGAATCCCTCGATCGAGGAGCCGTCGAAGCCGATGCCCTCCGAGAACGCCTGCTCGAGCTCGGCCGGGGCGACCGCGACCGACTTGAGGAAGCCGAGCACGTCGGTGAACCAGAGCCGGACGAACCGGACGTCACGCTCCTCGAGAGCGCGGAGAACGAAGTCTTCCTGCTTGCCCATGGGACCAGCCTATTGGCTGGTCCCCCGGGCTTCCCCTAGCGTCGCCTCGTGGACGCGACACCTCGGATCCTGGCGCATCCCTACCTGATCGTGGCGCTGGCCCTCGTCGCCGGTCTCGTGGGTGGCGGTGTCGTGGTCGGCGTTCGTGAGCTGGCCGGGTCGGACGACTCCCCCAGCGGGTCGGCCGGCCCCGGCTGCGACGTGGAGCGGGTGGCGGCCGCGACCCTGCCCTCCGTGGTGACGCTGCAGGTCACGACCGCCGAGGGCGAGGGCAACGGGTCGGGCGTCGTGGTCGAGACGACTCCGGGCCGCCCCTACATCCTGACCAACGAGCACGTCGTCGGCTCGGGCGATCCGGGCACCGACATCCGGGTGATCTACAGCGACGGCCGCACCGCCGTCGGCCACGTCGTCGGCGCCGACGCGGTGACCGACCTGGCCGTGGTCGAGGGCGAGTCGGACGCCCCACCCGTCGAGGTCGGGAGCTCGGGCGACCTCCGCATCGGGCAGCCGGTCATCGCGCTGGGCGCCCCGCTCGGGCTCAGCTCGACCGTCACCACCGGGATCGTGAGCGCGACGGACCGGTACGTGCGGGTCCCCTCGGCGGCCGGATCGTCCCACCACCTCGTCGGGGCGATCCAGACGGACGCGTCGATCAACCCGGGCAACAGCGGTGGCGCGCTCGTCGACTGCGCCGGGGAACTCGTCGGCATCAACTCCGCGGGCGCCTCGCCGCCGGGCGACCAGGGCAGCGTGGGGTTGAACTTCGCGATCCCCTCCTCGCTCTTCACCACGATCGCCACCGAGCTGGTCGACCACGGCCGGGTCCGCCACCCCACGCTCGGCCTGCAGGTCGCCGCGGTGTCCGTCGACACCGCGAAGAGCACCGGCCTGCCCACCGGTCTCTTCGTCCAGGCGGTGGTGCCCGGTGGCCCCGCCGAGCAGGCCGGCCTCCGGCCGGGCGACGTCATCATGGAGCTCGACGGACGCCGGGTCTCGGTGCCCGACGACCTCGTGCAGATCGAGCTCGAGGCGACGATCGGGCAGCCCGTCGACGTCACCTTCGAGCGCGCCGGCGAGCAGCAGACGGTGCCCGTGACCCCTGAGTCCGCGGGCTGAGGCCGGTCAGAAGTCCACTGGGTCGCGGGTGATCGGGCAGGTCATGCAGTGCCCGCCACCCCGGCCCCGGCCGAGCTCGGCGCCGACGATCGTGATCACCTCGATGCCCGCCTTGCGCAGCAGCGTGTTGGTGAGCGTGTTGCGGTCGTAGGTGAAGACGACGCCGGGCTCCAGCGCGACGGCATTGTTGCCGCTGTCCCACTGCTGCCGCTCCGACTGGTAGACGTCCCCGCCGGTGTCGATGACCCGGAGCGACGGCAGCCCGAGCTCGCGCGCCACCACGTCGACGAACGCCGCCGCGCCCTCGTCGCGCACCTCGACCCCCGGCGCCCGGTCGGACGGCGTCAGCGTGAACGTGTGCACCGCGTCCATGATCGTCGGGTAGAGCGTGACGATGTCGCGGTCCACGAACGTGAACACCGTGTCGAGGTGCATCGCCGAGCGCAGCTTCGGCATGCCCGCCACGATCACCCGCGTCGCGGCGCCCTGCTCGAAGAGCGCCTTCGCGACCTGGGTGATCGCCTGCCGCGACGTACGCTCGCTCATGCCGATCAGCACGACGCCGTTGCCGACCGGCATCACGTCGCCGCCCTCGAAGCTGGCCTGGCCCCACTCCCGCTCCGGGTCGCCCCACCAGATCGTGGAGCCGACGTAGTCGGGGTGGTGCTGGTAGATCGCCTTGTAGAGGAGGGTCTCCTCCTTGCGCGCCGCCCAGTACAGCGGGTTCATCGTCAGCCCGCCGTAGAGCCAGCAGGTGGTGTCGCGGGTATAGAGGGTGTTGGGCAGCGGCGGCATCAGGTACTCCCGCGCCCCCGTCGACTCCCGGGCCAGGTTGATGTAGTCGGAGCGGAAGTCATCGGGGAGGTCGTTGGTCGCCAGCCCGCCGATCAGGAACTCCGCGAGCTGCCGGTCCGGCAGCGCCTCGAGATAGCCGCGGGCGTCGTCGACGAGCCCGAGGCCCACTTGATTGGGCACGATCTTACGGTCCAGGATCCAGTCCTTCGCGCCCGGCACGGCGAGCGTCTGCGCCAGCAGGTCGTGGAGCTCGACGACCTCGACGCCGCGCTGGGTCAGCTTGTTGACGAAGTCCGCGTGGTCGCGCTGGGCGTTCTCGACCCACATGACGTCGTCGAAGAGCAGCTCGTCGTTGTTGCTCGGGGTGAGCCTGCGGTGCGCGAGGCCGGGCGCGCACACCAACACCTTGCGCAGCCGTCCCACCTCGGAGTGCACGCCGTACGTCTCGGAGACGCTCATCGGGGTTCCTTTCTGTGCCGTGGATCTGCGTCGTGGAGGTCTGGGTCGGGGGTCAGAGGACGATGCGGCCGGTCCACAGCCCGATCGCACCGATGACGCCACCGGCGACGATCAGCGCGAAGAGCGCGATCTCCGCCGGCGTGAACAGGCGCCGGCCGTGCTCGCTGCGCGCCTTGATGTAGAGCAGCGACGCCGGGGCGAGGATGACCGTCATCAGCAGCACGAACTTCATGCCGGCGGCGTCGAAGAGGAAGATCGTGTACGCCGTCGCGACGCCGGCGACGATCGTCTCCTTGCGTCTGACGGCCGCCGCCACCCCGTCGTACGTCTCGCCGGTCAGCCCCAGCTTCAGCGCGTACGCCGCGGCCAGCAGGTAGGGCAGCAGCGCGAGGCAGGTGGAGAGGTCGAGCATGAAGTTCAGGGCGTCGGTCACGAAGAGCGTCAGCGCCAGCAGCCCCTGCACGGCGAGCGAGGTGACCACGAGCGCCGTGATCGGGGTGCCGTTGGCGTTCTCCTGCCCGAGGAACTCCGGGAAGTCGTCCTGGCGCGCGGGGATGTACATCACCTCGGCCGCCATCAGCGTCCACGCGAGGTAGGCGCCGAGCACCGAGACGATCACGGCGACGCTGATGAAGACCTCGCCCCAGTCCCCCACGACCGTCTCGAACACGCCGACCATCGACGGCTGGCGGGTGTCGGCGAGCTCGGGCTGTGGGACGACGGAGTAGCTGGAGAGCGTGACCAGCGCGAAGATCGACAGCACGCTGAGGAAGCCGAGCACCGTCGCCCGGCCGACGTCCTCGCGGCGCCGCGCGTAGCGCGAGTAGACGCTCGCCCCCTCGATGCCGATGAAGACGAACGTCGTGATCAGCATCGTGTTGCGGATCTGCTCGTTGAGGTTGCCGAGGTCCCCGTATCCGTAGGCCGTCCAGTTGTCGGAGAAGACGCCGGCGTCGAAGTTCACGAACAGCACGACGATGAAGACCAGGATCGGGATGATCTTGAAGACCGTCACGATGCGGTTGATCACCGCCGCGTCGCGGACCCCGCGCGCGACCAGGTAGTGGAACATCCAGACCCCGACGGTGCCGACGGCGACCGCGAGGAACGTGTCCCCGTCGCCGAAGCTGTCGAAGAACGCGCCGACGGTCGCGGTCATGAACACCCAGTAGAAGGTGTTGCCGGCCACCGCGCTCGCCCAGAAGCCGATGGCGGAGTTGAAGCCGGCATAGTCGCCGAACCCGGCCTTCGCGTAGATGAAGACACCCGAGTCGAGGTCGGGCCGGCGGATCGCGAGGTTCTGGAAGACGAACGCGAGCATCAGCATGCCGGTGCCGGCGATCACCCAGGCGATCAGCGAGCCCAGGATCCCGGTGGCGACGCCGAAGCGGGCCGGCAGCGAGAAGACGCCCGCACCCACCATGCTGCCGACCACCATCGCCGTCAGCGTCGGCACGCTCATCTTCGCGACGGCGCCGCCCGGAGCCGCCTCGGTCTGGGTGCTCATGGTGCCTCCTCGATCGTGAAGCGGGCGCAGCCGTACGGCACGCTCAGCGCGCGCCCGGCGCACCAGCGCTCGGCACAGCGGCCGGTTGGAGCAGCAAGCACGCCGATGCTCCCCCAGCCCCCACCCCCTCCGCCTCACCCACTCCGGGCGAAGCGGCCCGCCCGAGCACCCCGTGGCCGAGGTGCGAAAGCGCGCCCACGGTGGTTGAGGAAGGCGCGCTAGCGCCTATCTCGAAACCACCACCCAGCACCCGACCCCCACATCCGCCGACGCAGCAGGGTTTCGAGACGGTTGCTAGCGCAACCTCCTCAACCACCGTCCTCGGGATCACGGTGGTTGAGGAAGGCGCGCTAGGGCGTGTCTGCTAATTCGGGGCGGTTGGGTGGGTGATTGTTGACCCATGTCGCGTGTCGAGGTGTTGAGCGATGCTCAGTGGTCCCGTATCGAGCCGATGATGCCCTCCTCCGAGGGTCGTCGTGGTCGACCGTGGCGCGATCACCGGCAGGTGGTCGAAGGGATCATCTACCGCTACCGGACCGGGGTCGCGTGGCGTGACTTGCCGGGCTCGTTCGGGCCGTGGCAGACGGTGTGGGAGCGGCATCAGGCGTTCTCCCGGGACGGCACCTGGGACCGGATCCATGCCCAGCTGATCGCCGAGGCGGACGCGGCGGGCGAGGTCGACTGGACCGTGTCGGTGGACGCCACGATCAACCGGGCCCACCAGCACGCCACCACGCTGTCGCGCGAGGAGCGGCCTGCCGGCCTCACAGGGGGCTGAGTCGAACTACAAGAACTCCGCCGCGGCCCCGGCTCACGAGCCTCCCGATCATGCGATCGGCCGTTCCCGGGGCGGGTTGTCGACCAAGGTCCACCAGCTCGTCGACGGCCGCAAGCGACCGCTGGTGATCGGTCTGACCGCGGGCCAGGCCGGCGATGCCCCGATGCTCAAGTTCTTGCTGGCCGACCTCGCGGTCAAACGAATCGGACCCGGCCGGCCGCGCACCCGACCCGACCGTCTGCTCGGAGACAAGGCCTACTCCTCGCGCGCCAACCGCGCCCTGCTGCGCAGCAAGCGGGTCCGAACAGTCATCCCGCAGCGAGACGACGAGATCGGCAACCGCATCCGTCGTGGCTCAGCAGGAGGACGACCACCCTCGTTCGACCCCGTCATCTACAAACGGCGCAACGTGGTCGAGCGGTCCTTCAACGACCACAAGCAATGGCGCGGGATCGCGACCCGCTACGACAAGCACGCCACGACCTACCGCGGCGGCGTCGTCCTCAGCGCCATCCTCATCTGGCTTCGCGAATAACCAGACACTCCCTAGCGCCTGTCTCGAAACCACCCCAAGCCGGCCACCCCGGCCGAACTGGTCCGCCCAACCCCTTGTGTGATCGAACAATTGTTCGATACAATGAGGCATGGCCAGCGCTCCCGTCACCGACCTCCGGGCCGGTGACGTGTCCGACGTGTCGGGGATGAGCGAGGCGGAGCTGGTGGACGCGATCCGCGCCCTCGAGGACGCCAAGGCCCGCGCCTGCGCGGTCCAGGCGCGGTTGACCCGGGCACTGGATGCCCGTGTGAGGGCCCGGCACGCCGACCAGGGGGTGCCGGTCGCGCGGCGGGGGCGGGACGTGCCCGGTCTGGTGGCCTACGCCCGCCGGGAGTCCCCCGCCCGTGGCACGCGGTTGTTGGGGTTCGCGCACGCCCTGACCGAGCTCCCGCACACCGAGGCCGCCCTGGCGGCCGGGGTGGTGTCGGAGTGGCGGGCGATCCTGATCGCCCGGGAGACCGCCTGCCTCCAGCCCGGACACCGGGCCCGCGTGGACGCCGAGCTCTGCGCCCCCGACAACCAGGGCACCTACCCGTTCGAGGGGTGGGGCGACCGACGCCTGATCGCGCAGGCCCGGGCGCTGGTCGCCGGCCTGGACCCGGCCGCGGTGGTCGACCGCCGCGCGAAGGCGGAGGCCGACCGGCACGTGAGCCTGCGGCCCGCGCCGGACACGATGGCCCGGCTCTCGGTACTGCTCCCGGTCGCCCAGGGCGTCGCCGTCTACGCCACCCTGACCCGGGCCGCCGACTCCGCTCGTGCCCAAGGCGACCCGAGATCACGGGGCCAGGTGATGACCGACACCCTCGTCACCCTGATCACCGGACAAGTTTCTGCGGAGGCGGTCCCGGTCACGGTCAACCTGACCGTCTCCGACCACACCCTCCTCGCCGGCGGACACCAGCCGGCCTGGCTCACCGGCTACGGCCCCCTGACCGCCGACCACGCCCGTCACCTCACCGCCACCGCCCTCGCCCAGGCACAGACGGCGCAGATGGCGCAGATGGCGCTGCGGCGGCTCTACGTGGCCCCCGAGACCGGCACCCTCGTCGCGATGGAGACCCGCGCCCGGGCGTTCCCCAAGGCCCTCGGCCTGTTCCTCGAGCTGCGCGACCAGACCTGTCGCACCCCCTGGTGCAACGCCCCGGTCCGCCACCACGACCACATCACCGACCACGCCGACGGCGGCCCCACCTCCGCCATCAACGGCCAAGGCCTGTGCGAGCAGTGCAACCACACCAAACAAGCCCCCGGCTGGCGCGCCAGACCACTGGCCGGCCCACCCGATCAGCACGTCGTCGAGACCACCCTGCCCACCGGCCACACGATCCGATCGGCAGCACCCCGCGCACCCACCCCCAGCCGCGTCGTACCCCTCATGGGAGGCGAGCTCTACTACACCGACCTCCACATCGCCATCGACTACGCCGCCTGACCAGGGCCGACCCGGTCGACCCGGTCGACCGCCCAGCAGCCGCAACCACCCCCCGTAACCCCCACCCACGGCCACCACACCAACCCGGTAAGCGCGTCACCGGCCGCAACCACCGGCTGACCGCACCGCTCCGGGCATCACACTCGAAGGCAGGTCAGCAACGACCGGTGAGGTAGAGCAGGGGCCCCTCGTCCTCGGACAGCCAGGTGCCCGCGGTCCACATGACGTGCTTGGCCAGCTGCCGAGACGTGGGCTCGGCCGTGGTGACGAAGGGCCGCGCCTCGGTCCAGGCGGTGCGGGCATCCTCGGCGTCGAACCACTCGAGCTGCCCGTGGCCGTAGAGGTCCAGCACGATCGGCACGCCCGCGGCGACCAGCTCGTCCCCGGCTCGCCGGCCGGTTCGCGTGCCGTGGCGGGCGTAGCCGCGACCGTCGGGTCCGGTGATCATGCCCCGGTCGCGGTGCTCCGGCCGCTGACACTCCAGGAGATCGACGCGCACGTGCTGACCGTATCGGGGCCGAGGCGGCTCAGAGCCCGTTGAGCTCGTCGACGACCTCCATCAGGTCGCCGCGGTCGTAGTAGTCCACCGCGACGTAGTTGGGCAGCATCCCGCGCTCGGCCCGGCACTGCTCGACCCTCGGCAGCAGCACCTCACGCGCGTTGACCCGCTCCGCGTTGGTGATCTCGGCGGTCTTGTCGGTGATCCAGTGGTTGACCAGGAAGAGCGGGGCGTCGACGGCGCCTCGGTTGGGCGCGCAGCTGAACTCGCCGGGGCGACGGAAGAGGAACGGCGTGTCCTGCACCTCGTCGAAGCCCTGTCGGAGCCACGGATGCGCCGTACTCCCACCCCGGTTCTCCATCAGCACGACCAGACGCCGGCCCGAGGCGATCATCTCGCCGAGCGTCGGCCAGGAGTCTCCGCCCTGCTCGTGCACGTACGGCAGCAGCCCGGCCTGCTCGATGAGCGCGACCGTGTCGTCGGGGCTCACCTCGTCCTGGACGAAGAGCGTGACCACCTCGTCGGGGTGCGCGACGAGCCAGTCGTGCACCTCGCGCAGGCTCCGCAGCCACGGCGTCGCGCCGAGCTCGCACAGGCCGTGGCAGAGGTACGACTCGACGGCGCCCTGCGGGGTGAGTCCGAGCGCGTCGCGGATCCGCAGCGCGCTGCGCACGGTGGCGGCGCCGAGCTCGGACTCCGCCTGGGCGATGGCCTTGGCCCGGTGCTCGTCGGCGGTGGCGATGACTCCCGGACGGTCGGTGCGCTGGCCGTACCAGCTGTCGATCAGCAGCACCCGGATGCCGTGGTCGAGCTGGTCGACGATGCCGTCGGGCTGCTCGGGGAAGAACCACCCCTCGCTCGCCGCCGCCATCGAGTTGTGGGTCGCGGGGTAGGCGATCTCGTCGTAGCGCCGGTCGCACAGCTCGACGTGGCCGTTGCAGCCCTCGCGCGGAGCGGCCGAGGTGACCGCGAGCCGGTGCTCGACGGGGAGGGCGGAGAGGACCGTGGCTCCGACGAGGCCGGCGGCGGCGAGGGCGATCCAGGTACGCCGCCGGGGACTGCGGCCGAGCGCCACCAGGGCCGAGACCACGGCGAGGGTCAGCAGGCCGACGCCGAGGAGCGCGAGACCCACGGTGGCCACCCGGGCGGGCTGGAGGACGAGCGCCGCCCCGAGCACGGCGAGCACCACCGCGCGGGCCGCAAGCCGGCGCGGTGGCACATCGAGGTCGACGAGCCGGCGCACGTCCTCGAGCCGCGGCCACCTCGTGGCCGTCGCCACGGCGGTCGCCAGCGCCCCGAGCGCCACCACGACGCCCGCGGTCACCCAGAACGGCCCGTCCAGCTCGCTCCACGCGGCGCGGCGTACGGCGCCCGCCAGCGTGCCCGGGTCGAGCCGGTCGACGACGAAGCCCACCGCGACGAGCAGGCCGGCGAGCCCCAGGCCGGCCGCCAGGACGCCGCGGCCGACCTCGCGCGTCACCCGGCGGACCGTCCCCGGACCACGCTCCCGGAGGACGCCTGCCAGCACGAGCAACGCCAGTCCCAGCACCGGACAGAGCCAGGCGAGCAGCTCCACGAGGTGCACCGAGCCGACCACGCTCCCGGAGTACTCCTGGCCGCCGAACCGCGACAGCCGCACGTCCAGATCGGCCGGCACCGCGGCCCTGGTCTCCGGCGCCGCGACCGCCAGCGACCCGACCACGACCGCGCCGACGTCGGCCAGCCGGAGCACGACGGCGTCGTCACGGCCGAGCACCAGCGCGTCGTACAGCGGTCGGACGCCCGCCCGCACCACCGGGCCGAGCGCCGGGCTCGCGACGACGGAGGTGGCCGTGCTCTCGACCAACGGCCGGATCGCCACCAGGTCGGGCTGATCCTCCAGGAGCCGGTCGGTCAGCAGCGCACCTACCTGCCGGGAGACGCCGGGGTCGGACCGGACCGCGTCGACGTGCGCGGCGAAGCGGCCGGCGTCGAGCACCTCGCGGTTGACGACGCCGCAGGCCGCACCGATCAGCACCAGCAGGGCGCCGAGGCAAGCGACCGCAGCGAGTACGCCGCGGCCCGGGTATCGGGTGGCCACCTCAGTCCGGGACCGACTCGAGGTCGGCCAGCCAGGCCGCCGCGCTGGCGTCGGACGGCATCCGCCAGTCGCCGCGCGGCGACATGGTGCCGCCGTGGCTGACCTTCGGCCCGTTCGGGAGCGCGGAGCGCTTGAACTGGCTGGCGAAGAAGCGTCGGACGAACACGTCGAGCCACGTCCGGATCGTCGCCAGGTCGAAGGCGACCCGGCGGTCGTCGGGGAAGTTCGGCGGCCACTCCCCCGCGTCGGCGTCGTGCCAGGCGTGCCAGGCGAGGAAGGCGATCTTGCGGGGCGGGTAGCCGAGGCGCAGCACGTGGAAGAGCGTGAAGTCCTGCAGCGAGTAGGGCCCGACCGACGCCTCGGTCGACTGCGGCAGCTGGTCCTCGCGGTGCGGCACCAGCTCGGGGGTGATCTCCTGCGCGACGACCTCGGCGAGTACGTCGTTGGTGTCGTCGCCGAACTGCCCGGAGCCGATCACCCAGCGGATCAGGTGCTGGATCAGCGTCTTCGGTACGCCGGCGTTGACGTTGTAGTGGGACATCTGGTCGCCCACGCCGTACGTGCACCAGCCCAGCGCCAGCTCCGAGAGGTCGCCGGTGCCGACCACGATCCCGCCGCGGTGGTTGGCGAGCCGGAAGAGGTAGTCGGTGCGCAGCCCGGCCTGGACGTTCTCGAACGTGACGTCGTAGACCTCCTCGCCCTGCGCGTAGGGGTGGCCGAGGTCGGTCAGCAGCTCCCGGGCGGCGCCGGTGATGTCGATCTCCTGCATGGTGATGCCGAGCGACTCCGCGAGCCGCCAGGCGTAGCCCTTGGTGCGCTCGCCGGTCGCGAAGCCGGGCAGCGTGAAGCCGTGGATCTCGCTGCGCGGCCGGCCGAGCCGGTCCATCGCCTTGGCCGCGACGATCAGCGCGTGCGTCGAGTCGAGGCCGCCGCTGATGCCGATCACCACCTTCGGCTGGCCAATCGCAGCCAGGCGCTGCTCGAGCCCGGAGACCTGGATGTTGTAGGCCTCGTAGCAGTCCTGCGCGAGGCGCTCGGGGTCGTCCGGCACGAAAGGGAACCGGTCCACCTTGCGGCGCAGCCCGATGTCACCCGCAGGCGGCGCGAGCTCGAAGTCGACGGTCCGGAAGTCCCGGCCGACCGCGCGACGGTTGTCGTCGAAGGTGCCCATCCGGAGCCGCTCCAGCCGCAGCCGGTCGAGGTCGACGTCGGCGACCGACATCCGCGGCCCGTCGGGGAACCGCTCGGACTCGACGAGCAGCTCGCCGTTCTCGTAGACCATCGTCTGGCCGTCCCAGGACAGGTCCGTGGTCGACTCGCCCTGGCCGGCGGCGGCATAGAGGTACGCCGCGAGGCAGCGGCTCGACGCGCTCCGGGCGTGCAGGTGCCGGTCGCTCGCGCGGCCGACGGTGATCGGGCTGCCGGAGATGTTCGCGAGCACGGTCGCGCCGGCGAGCGACGCCTCGGCGCTCGGCGACACCGGCACCCACAGGTCCTCGCACACCTCGACGTGCAGCACCAGCCCGCGCACGTCGTCGGCCCGGAAGAGCAGGTCCGGCCCGATCGGCACCTCCTGGCCCGCGAGCACCGTGGTGCCGCGCACGTCGTCCCCGGGCGCGAACCAGCGGCGCTCGTAGAACTCGCGGTAGGTCGGCAGGTACGACTTCGGCGCCACCCCCAGGATCCGGCCGCGGTGGATCACCACGGCGGTGTTCAGCACGCGGTTGCCGTGCTCGACGGGCGCGCCGACCACGAGCACCGGCAGCAGGTCGAGCGACGCCTCGACGATCTCGGCGATGGCGTCGGCCACGGCGTCGAGCAGCGGGTCCTGCAGGAAGAGGTCGTCGACGGCGTACCCGCTCAGGCAGAGCTCGGGGAAGATCGCGACCGCGACGCCGTCGTCGGAGCAGGCCCGGGCCTGCTCCAGCACGGCGCGAGCGTTGGTCGCGGGGTCGGCCACCCGGATCGGGACGGTGCACGCGGCCACCCGGGCGAACCCCTGGGCGTAGGCGGAGTAGAAGTCCACGGCCCAGAGTCTAGGTGTGGGCCTGGGTATGACCCGCCGCCCTCCAGATGCGCCGGGCCAGGCCGTCGCCGGTCCCGGAGAGCACGAGGTCGTCGTCGGCGACCTGCGTCAGATAGACGTACGCCGTGCCGCGCGTGCGCAGCCGCCGCACCAGCAGGTCCCGCGTCTCGTCGAGGCTGGCGCCGACGGCGAAGGCGCCGGCCCGGACCTGCCGCTCCAGTTCGGTCGCGAAGCGGCCGCGGGCCCGGCGCGGCAGCGCCACGACGAGCACCGCGAGCAGCACGGTCATCACCAGCGCGCCGAGCACCGAGGCCCAGAGCGCGACCCCGGTGGCGGTCAGCTCGCCCTGGTGCTCGCCGGTGTCGAAGCGCAGGTCGTCGCCGAGCGCGCGCACCAGGAGCCAGAGCAGCACCCCGACCGCGGCGGACAGGATCGCGTAGACGCAGGCCCAGGCGCCCGCCACCGCCTGTGGCTGCACCAACCGATCCTCGGCCCAGCCGTCGGCGGCCAGGAAGCGCACCCGGAAGGCCGACGACTCGCGCTCGGCCAGCCAGCAGGCCACGTCGACGACGACCGACACGGCCAGCAGCACCAGCGCGGGCCTCCAGGAGACGGTGATCCATACGGCGGCCACGACCGCCGCCTCCAGCACCAACGTTCCGACGATCAGGGCGATCAGCCACCCGCGCCCACCGCTGTCGGTGACCACCGCGAACGGCGTACGCACCAGCGCCGGCAGGGATCCCAGGATGACCAGGCCCGCGATCAGCGCGGCCACGAACGGCAGCACGGCGAGCGTGGGCAGGGTCGTCTCCGTCGGCCGGACCTGCTGGGTCACGGCGTACGCGATCAACGGGATCACCGGGCTGAGCAGTGCGATGCCGTGCAGCAGGCTGCCGGTGCGCAGCGCGGCGTAGGCGAAGCCGAAGAGCAGCGCCGACACCCCGATCAGCGCCACCCAGCGCGGGGTCGCCGACAGCACCAGCGAGAGCGCCAGCATCGCGCCGCCGAGTGCCAGCACGGCGATGGCGACGGTGTTGCCGATGCGGGCGCCACCGGTGAGGCCGCGGGCCACCCAGTACGGCAGCAGCGCCAGGCCCCGGATCGTGCGGGTCAGCGGCTTGGCGGCCGGTACGCCGAGCTTCGGGCTGTCCAGCACGGTGGCACCGACGGCCACCGCGGTGACGCCGGTGCGGATCAGCAGGTCGCCGGACGCCTCGGCGTCGAGCGGCTCGCGGCCGACGCCCGCGCGGTCGAAGGCGCGCAGTCCGGCCAGCCCGAGACCCCGGCGCTGGGCGGATCTCGGGTCGTCGGGTGGTGCGGCGCCCGGCTCGTTGGACGCCAGCAGCACCGGCCCCAGCCCCTTGAGCTGGTCGAGCAGGGCCGCGTGGTCCTCGACGAAGCGCTCCCCGTGCGAGGCCTGGGTCGCGCCCTCCCGGCGGTCCGCGGCGACCGCGTCCCGCAGCGCGGGCAGGTCCTCGGCCGCGACATCCGCCTGGATCGCCCAGGCGAACAGCCCGGCCAGCGCCTCCAGCGTGGGCGGCCGGTCGGCGGTGTCGTGGTAGACGTACCGGTCCAGCTCCACGACCGCCCGCTGCCGGAGCGAGAGGAAGCCCGGCCCCGGCTCCCGGCCCGCGAACAGCGTCGCCACCCAGGCGTCGACCCACCCCTGCGCCGTCGCCGGCCAGGGCTCGCCGCGCCGCTCGGCGTCCTCGCGGGCGCGGCGGAGCCGGTCGGGGTCCAGGAGCACCTGGCAGAGCATCGTGGCGGCGTCGAGCCGGCCCCAGATCCAGTCGTTGATCCGCCAGGACTCCTTGAGGAAGCCGGCGAAGCGGCCGAGCCGGGCGCCGCCCAGTTTGTCGCTGCCCTGGGTGGTCACCTGCGCGAAGGCGTTGCTGGTCTGCAGGCTCACCTGCACCAGCTCGACCAGCTGCTCCGAGCCTCGCTCGGGGGCGTTGCTCAGACACGCGGTCACCACGTCGAGCCGCACCAGCTCCGCGATCAGCTCCCGCTCGTCGGCGACGTTCCCGAGGAGCTTCTGCCAGGCCTGGAGCGCCAGCTGATCGTCGCCGGTCACGACGTCGGCGAGCCGGTCGACGGCCGGCGTCAGCGCGAGCAGCGAGGCCGCGAGCTCGATCAGGCCGTCGGCGACCTCGGTGCCGACCTTGCGCTCGGGATAGGTCGCGTTGACCAGGTCGGCGAGGTCCTGGCGGCGCTGCGGGTCCGGGGTGAGTCGCTCGAAGTCGGCCGCCTCCAGCTCGCGCCCGCCGCGGTAGGCGCGCTGCTGGGCGGCCATCCGGACCTGCCAGTACGACGTGTTCGGCGGCAGCCCGCTCAGGCAGCCGCGGAACCACACGTCGTCGAACCCCCGCCGGGCCCGCTCGACCCGGCGGCGTACGTCGAAGAGCGCCATCCGCTGCCGCTCGACCAGCACCCGTTCGTCCGCGGTCAGCTCGAGGCGCACCAGCCGGCGCGCCAGGTCGAGCGCGTCGTCGGCCAGGTGCTCGGCGGTGGTGACGCCCCACGGCCAGCCGCGCGCCGGGTCGAACCGCCAGTCGCGCGCCTGCGCCGTGGTGACGACGTACGGCAGGCCGTGCGTCGCGTCGACGCGCTGCTGCGCCTTCTCGACGGATCCGAGCACCCGGTCGTAGGACCAGCCCGGCACCGTCGGCACCCGTTCGGCGAGGTCGCGGGCGGCCCGGCGCAGGCGCAGCTCGCGGTAGTGCGGGTAGAGCGTCCCGAACAGCCCGGACAGCACGTCGGTCAGGCCGTTGTCGGTGCTGCGCTGGAGGCTGATCAGCACGTCGGAGCGCCCGAACCTGCGCGCCGCCGCCTGCCGGTTGTGCTCCTCCACCTTCTCGACATGCGTGCGGCTCGCCTCACTGCGGGTCGCGTGGGCGACCCCGGTCAGCGCCTCCACCACCGTCGGCGGGTCCTGCTCCTCGGCGGGCGGGCGCTCCTGCACGGTCGGCGCGTGCGGGAAGACGAGCAGCATCACCCGGCGTACCGCCGTGGTCGCCGGCAGGCTGTCGATCACCTCGAGTGCGGGGAGCGTCGGGGTGTTGACCATCGCACCGCCGTCGACGCCGAAGTGCGACTGGTCCGGCGGTCCGGTCGGGTCGACCCAGTCGGCGACCATCGTCATGTCCGGCCGGCCGTTGCCCGAGACCCCGGTGCCCACCGGCAGGAACGACGGCTCGAAGGCCACCGGGAAGCTCGCCGAGGAGCGGGCGGCCAGGGCGAGCCGGCGCGTGGTCTCGCCGATCTGGTCGGCCGCGAAGTCGTCCTGGCCGTCGTTCTCCAGATGCTTGAAGGTCATCAGGCCGGCGTGCACCTCCTGGGGCAGCGCCTGGCCGAGCGCGTCGGAGGTGACCGTGCGGGCGCCGTCGAGGAGCGTCGTGGTCACGCCGAGGTACACCGGCCGGCGGTCCGGCCCGATCGGTGCGTAGTCGACGGTCAGGCCGCGCAGCGCCCGCTCCAGCGACGGCAGGAAGTACTCGTCGCCGCGCAGCAGTGACGCCGGCTGGCCGTGGAACGGCGTACGCAGCAGGGTCTCCATCCGCCCCTGGTCGGCCCACAGGTCGCGCAGTCCGCGCAGGTCGGCGTGGTCGTTGACCTGCGCCAGGGCGAGCGCGGCCCCGTTGATCCCGCCGGCCGACGTACCCGTGATGACGTCGGCACGAGCGCTCATGCCGAGCAGGTCCAACAGCTGGCCGTAGACGCGGTCGCCCCGCGTCATCCGGTCGATCTCGAGGGTGACTCCCCCGATCCAGACGGCGAGGCTCACGCCGCCGTTGAGGACGACGGCGAGGCGGAGCTCCTCCCGAGCGTCCTGCGGTGCTGCCATCCCCTCAGCGTGCGCCGCCGACCGCCCGACCGACATGGCCCGAACGAGGCAGATCCGTGCCGGCTGCGATGAGTTCTCGGACCGACCGCGGTCTGCACGGCATGCCTGAGATCAGCACCTGCCTGTGGTTCGACGACAACCTGATGGAGGCCGTGGAGTTCTACACCGCGGTCTTCCCGAACTCCGAGATCCGCGGGGTGTCCCATCACGACGACGGCAGCGTGCTCGCCGCCCGGTGGACCCTCGACGGCCGGCCGTTCCGCGGCATCAACGGCGGACCGGTGCACGCCGGCTTCACCGAGACCGTGTCGCTGAGCGTCGACTGCGTCGACCAGTCGGAGGTCGACTACTACTGGGACACCCTGGTCGCCGGCGGCCGGCCCGACCAGTGTGCCTGGCTGCAGGACAGGTTCGGGCTGTCCTGGCAGATCGTGCCGGTGCGCCTCTACGAGCTGATCTCCGATCCCGACCCGGCCCGCGCCCAGGCGGCCGCCGCGGCCATGATGACGATGCAGAAGATCGTGATCGCCGACATGGAGGCGGCGGCCGACGCCGCCCGCCCCGCCGGCATCGCGTGACGAGGCACACAGGCCTCAACGGGGCGGTCCGGGGCTAGCCTGACGAACGGTCCGTGGACTCCATCAGGGAGCCGCGAGATGACATGTCAGGGAGATTCCATGAGCGAGGAGACCGCGCCGTACGGCACCGGTCCGGCCAAGGCCCAGCAGACGGAGGGAGCCGCCGCGATCAAGCGGATCCGCACCCACCACCTACGCGAGATGAAGCAGCGCGGCGAGCGGTTCGCGATGCTCACCGCCTACGAGCAGTACGCCGCCCAGACCTTCGACGAGGCCGGTATCGAGGTCCTGCTGGTCGGCGACAGCGCCTCCAACAACGTCTTCGGCAACGAGACCTCGCTGCCGGTGACCGTCGACGAGCTGATCCCGCTGGCCCGCGCCGTGACGAGGTCGGTACGCCGCGCGCTGGTCGTCGCCGACCTGCCGTTCGGCTCCTACCAGGCCTCGCCCGAGCAGGCCTACCTGACCGCCGTCCGGTTCATGAAGGAGGCCAACGCGCACGCCGTGAAGCTCGAGGGTGGCGTCGAGATGGCCCCGCAGGTGCGCAAGCTGACCGAGGGCGGCATCCCCGTGATGGCGCACATCGGCTTCACCCCACAGTCGGAGCACAACCTGGGCGGCTACCGCGTGCAGGGCCGCGGCGACGCGGCCAAGCGGGTCATCGAGGAGGCCCGGGCGATGGAGGAGGCGGGCGCCTTCTCCATCGTGATGGAGATGGTGCCCGGCGACGTCGCCGCCGACGTCACGGCGTCCGTGTCGATCCCCACCATCGGCATCGGCGCCGGCGCGGGCTGCGACGGCCAGGTGCTGGTGTGGCAGGACGCCTTCGGGCTGCGCACCGGCCGGATGCCGCGCTTCGTGCGGCAGTACGCCGACCTCCACGGCGTCCTGCTCGACGCGGCGCGGGCCTACGCCGCCGACGTCCGCGCCGGCACCTTCCCGGCCGAGGAGCACACCTTCTGACCCCACCCGCGGTCTCATCAACCGTCGCTACCGTGCCGCCATGCGCTCCGTCGTTCTCGGGTTGACCACGGCCCTCGCACTCGCCCTGCCCGCCGCACCCGCGGTCGCCTGCACGCCCGGCCACCACGACCGGGATGCGGTCGGGCGGGCCGCGGCGTACCCACCGCTCGCGGTCAAGCGGCTCGTGCGCGGCCTCGACCATCCGTGGGACGTCCGCGTGCTCGGCCGCGGCGTGCTGCTCTACACCCAGCGCGACCGGGCCACGCTCGGGGTGTGGGACCACGGGCGCCGGCACCGGGTGCGGTTCCCCAGCGGCTCGGTGTGGGTCAGCGGCGAGACCGGGCTGATGGGACTCGAGGTCGACCCGCGCTTCGCCACGAACCGGCGCATCTACACCTGCCAGGGTGGCACCACCGCGAGCGGCCACGACGTCCGCGTGATCGCGTGGCGGCTGAACACCGACCTGACCAGGGCCACGAAGGTGCGGCGACTCGTCGGCGGACTCCCGGCGACCAGCGGTCGCCACGGCGGCTGTCGCCTGCTGGTCGACGACGCGGGCTCGCTCCTGGTCGGCACCGGCGACGCCGCCACCGCCACCAACCCGCAGGACAAGCGGTCGCTCGGCGGCAAGACGCTGCGGCTCGACCGCTTCACCGGCAGGCCGTGGCCCGACAACCCGTTCGCCGGGGCGCGGAGCCGCGCGCAGCGCTACGTCCACACCTACGGGCACCGCAACGTGCAGGGCCTCAGCCAGCGCGCCGACGGCACGCTGTGGTCGATCGAGCAGGGCACCGATCGGGACGACGAGGTCAACCGGCTCGTCAACGGCGGCAACTACGGCTACGACCCGGGCCCGGGCTACGACGAGAGCGTGCCGATGACCGACCAGTCGCTGCCCGGCCGGCAGATCGAGGCCGTGTGGAGCTCGGGCTACCCGACGCTGGCCACCTCCGGCGGCGGCTTCGTCGGCGGCCGAGGCCTCGGGGCGTACGACGGCACCCTGGCCGTCGCGGCGCTCAAGGCCGAGCGGGTGCTCTTCCTGACGCTGTCGGCCGACGGCGCGCTCCAGCGGGTGCACGTGCCCGCCGAGCTGCGACGCTACGGCCGGATCCGCACCGTGGTCGACGGCCCCGGTCCGACGTTCTATGTGACCACCGACAACGGCGGCGGCACCGACGTGATCCTGCGGGTACGACCGCGCCGCTAGATTTCACGGGTGGACGCCCAGACGCTGACCAACCTGCTGCTCGTCCTGGCCTTCATCCTCGTCGGCGGCGTGTTCGCCGGCACCGAGATCGCGCTGGTCTCGCTACGCGAGGGCCAGATCAACGCCCTCGCCGAGCGCGGCCCGCGCGGGGCCAGGGTCGCGCGGGTCGCCCGCGACCCCAACCGATTCCTCGCCGCCGTCCAGATCGGCGTCACCGTGGCCGGCTTCTTCTCCGCGGCGTACGGCGCGTCGACGCTGGCGCCCGACTTCGCCCCGGTGCTCGTCGATCTCGGTCTCAGCGGCGCCGCCGCCGACACGCTGGCGCTGATCCTGCTGACGCTGTTCATCGCCTACCTGTCGCTGGTGCTCGGCGAGCTGGTGCCCAAGCGGCTCGCCCTCCAGCGCGCCGCGGGCGTCTCGTACGTCGTCGGCGGGCCGCTCGACCGGTTCGCCGTCCTGATGCGGCCGGTGGTGTGGCTGCTCTCGCTCTCGACCAACGCGGTGGTGCGGGTCTTCGGCGGCGACCCCGGCGCGACGGCGGAGCAGCTCAGCGACGACGAGCTGCGGTTCCTCGTCGACCAGCACGAGGGGCTGGCCGACGACGAGCGCAAGATCCTCACCGACGTCTTCGACGCCGGCGACCGGTCGCTGAGCGAGGTGATGCGGCCCCGGCGCGACGTCACGTTCCTCGCCGCCGACTGCACCGTCGCCGAGGCGACCGAGGCGGCGCTGTCCCACCCCTACTCGCGCTTCCCGGTGACCGGCACCGGCCCCGACGACATCCGCGGCTTCCTGCACGTGCGCGACCTGCTCGGTGCCGACCCGAAGCGCCGGGTCCGCGGCCTGACCCGCGACATCGTGCACCTGCCGGCCACCAACCGGGTGCTGCCGTCGCTGGCCCGGATGCGCGACGAGGGTCGCCACATCGCGGTCGTGGTCGACGAGTACGGCGGCACCGACGGCATCGTCACCCTCGAGGATCTCGTCGAGGAGCTGGTCGGCGACATCCGCGACGAGTACGACGAGGCCGCGCCCGAGACCGCACCCGACGTCGTCGACGCGGGTCTGACGATCGAGGAGTTCGCCCGCGAGACCGGCGTGCCGTTGGAGGACGGCCCCTACGAGACCGTCGCCGGCTACGTCATGCACCGGCTCGGCCGGCTGGCGGAGATCGGCGACGCCGTCGTCGTGGACGGCCACCGGCTCGTCGTCACCGACGTCGACCGGCACCGGATCACCCGGGTCTCGGTGCGGCCGGGCGCCTGAGGGCGCTCAGGCCGTCCAGCCCAGCCACGCCCCACCCGCGGTCACGACCGCGAACCACAGCACCACGGCGAACACCGCGACTCCCGGGACCCATCGCGGCCGCGGGGTCCACCACGCGCACGCGACGACCAGCAGGAGCACCCACACGACGAGCAGCAGCGCGACCGCCCACCACGGGGCGACCAGCCCACTCGCGGCGTACAGGAAGAAGGCGCAGGCCATCCCCGCCATGCCCACGAACGGCCAGGGCGAGGCCCGGCGCGTCGGGTCAGTCGTCATTCCAGTCCGGGTCGTTGTCCCAGTCCTCGTTGCGCTGCTCGGCCGTCTCGAGCGCCCGCTCGGCCTCCTCGCGCGTGTCGTAGGGCCCGAGCCGGTCGATCGGCGGGCAGATGTTGTCCTCGTCCTCGACCCGGCGGTGCCGCACGCAGAACCAGTAGCTCATGCTGCCGAAACTACACGCGGCACGGCCCGTCAGGTCAGGTCGTCGAGGCTCCGCTCACCGGTCTCGGCGAGCCGTCGCTCGACCCGCAGGACCGCCAGCTCGTGCTCGGGGTCGCCCGACATGGCGGCGGCCAGGCGCAGGTGGGGCAGCGCCTCGGCGTACCGCGACTGCCGCTCGAGGGCGCGGCCGAGCGCGTGCCGGACCCAGTCGTCGTCGGGCCGCCGCTCGGCGAGTGCGGCGAGCTCGGTCTCGGCGGGCCCGAGCTGGGCACGGATCAGGTAGGCCCACGCCCGCAGCGTCAGCAGGCCGGTGTTGTCGGGCTCCTGCTCGAGCGCGGGGGTCAGCACCTCGAGCGCCTCCCGGGGCGCGCGCCGGGCGAGCAGGTCGAAGGCGGTGCGGTAGGCCGATTCGGGTGCCGCCTGGTCGGGGAAGACGACGGGCGGCGTGGGCAGCGTGTCGTCGTACATGCCCGCTCAACACCGGGTCAGGGCACGGGATTCCCGGGCGGGTCGTCGTGCAGGATGCGCTGGAAGAGCACGTGGTCGCGCCACGCGCCGCGCAGGTAGAGGAACCTCTCCGCCGTGCCGTACTCCGTGAAGCCGCTGCGCCGCAGCACCGCCTGCGACGCCGCGTTGTGCGGCATCGTGCCGGCCTCGAGCCGGTGCAGCCCGAGCCTGGTCGCCTCCCGGGCGACGTGCTCGACGGCCGCGGTCGCCAGGCCCCGACCCAGGTGCTCGTGGTCGATCCAGTAGCCGACCGTGCCGGTCTGCAGGATGCCGCGCACGATGTTGTTGAGCATGATCCGGCCCACCACCACGTCGCCGTACGTGAGCAGCCAGAGGTAGGACCGGCCCTGCTCGGCCTGCATCAGGTTGCGGCCGACCTCCGCCTCCTGCCCCGCGTCGGTGTAGAACTCGTCCGGCCGTTCCGGGTCCCACGGCGCGAGGTGCTCACGGTTGCGCCGGAACGCCGCCGCCAGCGCGGCCCCGTCACCCCGCCGCAGCGCCCTGATCTCGTACCCGTCCGCCAGCACCGCGCCAGCCTAGGCCCTCCCCCGGACGTCATACGGACAGTGCGTCCCCTTCCACCATCCGTATGACGTCCCCCGCCCCACCTGCCCTATCCTGTCCCTGCGGATGGGCTGGCCGGGCGACCGCGTCGCCGTGCTCGCGAGAGTGCGGTGCCGAGGAAGGTCCGGGCTCCACAGGGCGAGGTGGTGGGTAACGCCCACCCGGGGAAACCCGCGGGACAGTGCCACAGAGAACAGACCGCCTCCCGCCTGACGGCTGTGCCTGACGACGGGAGGTAAGGGTGAAACGGTGGTGTAAGAGACCACCAGCGACCGGGGCGACCCGGCCGGCTCGGTAAACCCCACCTGGAGCAAGGTCAAGAAGTCCGGAGCCTTCGGGCCCCGGACGCGCGCACGACCGAGGGCGGCCCGCCCGAGTGCGCGGGTAGACCGCTGGAGGCGGCCGGCAACGGCCGTCGTAGATGGATGGTCGCCACGCTTCGGCGCACAGAACCCGGCCTACAGGCCAGCCCATCCGCACAACAGCGTCACCGACGTCCTCTCGATGCTCGTTGCAAGGGCCGACGAGGCCACGATCCTCGAGGGACACCCCGACAGACCTGACCTCCGAGGACATCACGGCCTGCTTGACGTACGCCGCCGCAAGGGTCGATCCGAACTTCGTCGCGACGCCATGAGCGCCTGACACAGATACAGGACGGCGGTGATATCGTGAGATCGATATCGGAGGTGATCGCCGTGGAGCAGATCCTGATTCGCAACCTGCCGCCCGGCACCAAGGCCAAGTTGAAGGCTCGCGCTGGGCAGCATCATCGAAACACAGAGGCTGAGGTGCGGGCCATCCTCGTTGAAGCTCTGGAGCGCGAGCCGGTCACGCTGGTTGATCTTCTCAGCACCGATGAGGGCGCCGACATCGACTTCGAGCCCGGCCGCCTCGGTCTGACGGCCCGAGTGCCCGAACTGTGAGGTACCTGCTCGACACGAATGTGGTCTCGGCGCTGCGGGTGCGCGGACGCAATCCCGCGGTCGAAGTCTGGGCTGCGTCGGTCGCCGTGAACGACCAGTTCATCGCCGGGACCACGGTTGCCGAGATCGAACGTGGCGTGGCCGCCTTGGAGCGGTCCGACGCCGAGCAAGGAGCGGTGCTCCGCCGTTGGTTCAGCGAGCGAGTACTGCCCGCGTTCGCCGATCGCGTTCTGCCGTTCGATCTAGCCGCAGCACGCGTCTTAGCGACCTACCGGGTTCCCGAGCATGCCCCGCTTGACGATGCCCTCATCGCGGCCGTCGCGCGAGCCAACGAGCTCGTGGTCGCGACCCGCAACCCCAAGCACTTCGAGCCTCTCGGGGTACAACTCCTCAACCCGTGGGACGCCTGAGCTCGCACAGCACGTCCGGCCGTCCTGGTCCGAACGAAGCCATTCTTGATGTCTGCTCGCCACAGCCGCTCAGCGTCGGCCGCGCGGCCTCACAGCGGCGCCGCACGATGAGCCGATGACCACATTGGTGCAGGCGCCGATCCCCTCGATGGCGGCCGTGACGGTGCTGCCCGGGGTGAGGAACACCTGCGGGTCGCGGGCCTGACCGACGCCGGCCGGGGTGCCGGTCGCGATCAGGTCGCCGGGGCGCAGGGTGATCACCGTGGAGACGTACTCCACCAGCGCGACCGGGTCGAAGAGCAGGGTCGCGGTGTCGTCGTCCTGCATCACGATGCCATCGACGACGGTGCGGACGTTCACCTGTGGCCGGACGCCGCCCGGGAGCTCGTCGGGGGTGACGAGGTACGGCCCGACCGGGGTGGAGGAGTCCCAGATCTTGCCCTGGGTCCACTCGATGGTGCGGAACTGCCAGTCGCGCACGGAGATGTCGTTCATGACGGTGAAGCCCGCGATCGCGGCCGCCGCCTCCGCGGTCGAGGCCCGGCGGACCTGCCGGCCGACGACCAGCGCGAGCTCGACCTCCCAGTCCAGCCGCTCGGTCTCGGGCGGCTTGACGAGTGGGTCGTTCGCGCCGATCAGGGTGTCGGCGAACTTGGGGAACAGCGTGGGGAACGCCGGGAGATCGCGGCCCATCTCCTGGATGTGGTTCGTGTAGTTGTGGCCGACGCACAGCACCTTCGACGGGTTCGGCACCAGCGGCGCGAAGTCCGCGTCCGCGACGGGGTAGGTCCGCATCCCGGTCGTCGCCGCCGTCCTCTCCCAGTCGGCCTCCGCCAGCAGTACGCCGAGGTCGGGCCGGCCGAGGTCGACCAGGCGGTCGCCCTCGAGCCTGACCGCCCGGGTCCCGCTCTCCGTGCGGACGGTGGCGAGCCTCATCGCCCGAACCACGCGGGCACGGGCCGGACCAGCACCGGCACGATCACGTCGCGCGCGGCCCGGGCCTCGCTGTCCGCCGGAAGGTCGGCCCGGCGACGGGCCGACGTCTCCAGCAGCAGGTCGAGGTAGCCGGCGCCGGGGAACCCGCCGAGCGCGCTCATGCATGACCGCCCGCGGCCAGCTGGCGCCAACCGCCCTCGAAGAAGACGAGCGGTCCTGCTCCGTCGCGCTCTCCGAAGGCGGTCACCCGGCCGACGACGAGCACGTGGTCGCCCCCGTCGTACGTCGCCCACGGCGCACACTCGAAGTACGCGAGCGCCCCCCTCACCCGGGGCGCTCGCCCCTCGGTGACCCACTCGACGTCGGACCCGTCGCCGGGCCGGCCCGCGAAGTGGAGGCCGGTGGCAAGCTGTTCCTCCGCCAGCACGTTGATCGCGTAGTGGCCGGTCTCGAGGAACTCGCGTGCCCGCGAGCTCTTCCGGATCGCGACCAGCGCCAGCGCCGGGTCGAGCGAGACCGAGGTGAACGAGTTGACGGTCATGCCGTAGCGGGCACCGGCGGACTCGTAGGTCACGGCGACCACGCCGGTGGCGAACCGCCCGAAGGCGCTGCGGAGGGCGGGCGACTCCACCACGGAGGGCGCGTCGACGACATGCTGGGACATCCGGGTTCTCCTCTTCACGTGGGCGGTCAGAGCGCTTCGTCGAGCGCCTCGGCCTCGGCGACGAAGCCGGTGCCGGTGCCCTCGGGAAGCACCGAGCGCAGCAGCGGGTAGCCGACGACCGCGACCACGAGCGACACCAGGAAGCCGAGGGTGACGATCTCCGCCTCCATCAGCCAGATGCCGACCGCCGCGGCCACGACGAGGGTGGTCACGCCCGCCCAGTTCCACTTCTCGATCCGGTGGCTGCCGTCGACGCTGCCACGACGGACGACGTAATAGTCGGCGATCATCACGCCGGCCATGGCCAGCGTCATCGCACCGAGGTAGGACAGGTACGTGTTGAACTCGTCGAGGATCCCGGCGGCGATCATGAGCAGCGCGATCACGTTGCCGACGACCACCATCACGGCGCGGCCGGGCTTCTTCCCGAAGAGGGAGTCGACGAGGTTCACCAGGGCCAGCGACCCCGAGTAGGCGTTGATCGCCTGCGCCTTGGCCTGGGCGGCGTAGATCGTCACGAACCCGGCCCAGCCGGCGAAGATCACGAAGAACGCGCCGGTGTTGCCCATCACCAGGCCGCTGCCGGCCGCGGCCGCCGCCTCCGGGGTGAGCCCGGCGTCGCGCGCCATCAGGTACTCGACCACCTCGGGCATGCCGCCGATGACGACGAGCGAGCCGAGCACGATCATCACCACGTTCTGCACCAGCGGCCCGGCCGCGGCGAGCACGGTGACGTCCTTGTCGGTGCGGGCGTAGCGGGCGAAGTCGGCGGTGACCAGCGCGATCGTGCCGGCGGTCGCGCCGATCACCGACACGGCGGTCTCGAACTTGGTCCAACCGCCGCCCGGGACGACGCCGTCGAACCCGAACACCGCGGAGACACTGGCGCCGTCGACGACGTAGATCTGCACGATCATGTACGCCGTCACCAGGAGCGTCACGACGATCATCGCCGCGCCGGCGCGCAGCGCGAGCTTGATGCCGAAGATCGCGAGGGCGATCCACAGCAAGGTCAGGACGCCGTACACCCCGATCTTCGTGGCCCAGGTGTCCTCCCACTCGAACATCAGCAGCGTGCCCTCGTAGAGCAGCGCCGACTCGACGGCGAGGAAGCCGAGGATCATCACCGCGAACACCACGGAGCCGACGGCGGAGCCACGTTGGCCGAAGCCGAAGAACCGAGACGTCACGGTGCCGGACAGGCCGGTGCGGTAGGCCATGTTCCCGAGCAGGTTGCCGAGCGCGAACCCGAGTACGCCGACGGCGACGCCGGCGACCAGGCCCCAGACGAAGCCGGCCAGGGTCACGGTGAAGCCGGCGATCGCGAAGATGACCAGGGCGGTCGCGACGCTGACGGGCGACAGGGCCAGCTGGAAGCCGCTGCGGCGGTCCACGGCCGGCACGCTGACCAGCGCGTGGTCCTCCGCCGCCGCGGCCAGCGAGGTCTCCACCGACCGAGACGAGTCGGGGTTGTTCAGAGTTGTCATGGGCGTTCCTTGAGGTCCGGACGGAGGGTGGGGGCGACGCGGGTCAGTCGGCGCTGCAGCCGGCGACCGCGATGGCTTCGATCTCGAGGAGGATCTCGGGCTTCGCGAGGGCCGAGACCTCGACGAGGGTGCACGCCGGGAAGTCACCGGTGAAGAACTCCTCGCGGGCCTGCCAGACGGCGCGGTTGCGGCTGATGTCGGTGACGTAGATCGTCATCTTGACCACGTCGTCCATCACCGCGCCGGCCGCCTCGACCAGGTTCTTGATCTTGGTGAAGATCACCCGCGCCTGCTCGTACTCGCCGCCGACGACGGTCTCGCCGTCGTCGGCACGGGCGGTCATGCCGGAGACGAGGACCAGGTCCCCGATGCGGTAGCAGTTCGACCACAGCCGGTCGGCGGGCTCGCGCACCGCCTCCGACCGGATCCGCTGCTTCTTCTGGCTCACCAGGTTCAACGTGTTCACGACAGTGCTCCTCACAGCTCGATCAGGTGGTCCCAGGCGGAGGTTCCGCCCCAGTTCACGCACACCGACTGGCGGCGCATGAAGCCCTTCCAGGCGTCCGAGCCCGCGGTCCGCCCTCCCCCGGTCTCCTTCTCGCCGCCGAAGGCGGCCCCCACGTCGGCACCGGTCGTCCCCATGTTGATCCGGACGATCCCGCAGTCGCTGCCGCGGGCGGAGAGGAAGGTCTCGATGTTCGTGAGGTTGGTCGAGTGCATGCCGGAGGCGAGCCCCTGGGCGACGTCGTTGTGGATCCGGATCGCCTCGTCGAGGGTCTGGTAGGTCAGCACCGACACGATCGGCGCGAACGTCTCCTCCTGGGCGATCTCGAAGTCCGGCTTGACGTCGGTGACGATCGCCGGCTCCACGAAGAGGCCGGGGCGGTCGAGTACCCGCCCGCCGTACGCCACGGTCGCGCCCTGCGCCGTCGCACGCTCCAGTACGTCGCGGTACTGGTCGACCGCAGCAGCGTCGATGAGGGGGCCGACCACGGTGCCGGGGTCGCGCGGGTCGCCGATCGCGATCTGGTCGAAGGCCTGCTTCATCCTCTCGACGAGCGCGTCGACGACGTCGACGTGCGCGATCACCCGCCGGGTGCTGGTGCAGCGCTGGCCGGTGGTGCCGACGACACCGAAGGTGAGTGCCTTCGCGGCCAGGTCCAGGTCGGCGGTCTCGTCGACGATGCAGCCGTTGTTGCCCGAGCACTCCAGCTGGTAGCGGCGCCCCAGGGTGGACCCCACGATGGCGGCGACCTTCTTCCCGACCCCGGTCGAGCCGGTGAAGGAGATCATCGCGACCCTCGGGTCGGCGACCATCAGCTCCGCATCGGCGTCGTCCGCGGGCAGGTAGAGGGAGAAGACTCCGTGGTGGCCGAGCTCCTCGGCCGCGCGGTTCACCAGCTGCTGCAGGGCGATCGCGGTCAGCGGCACCTTCGGGCTCGGCTTCCACACCACGGTGTTGCCGGCGATCGCCGACAGGAACCCGTTCTGGGCCCACACGGCCGCGGGGAAGTTGTAGGCGCTGATGATGCCCACGACGCCGAGCGGCAGCCACTGGTCGTACATCCGGTGGTCGGGCCGCTGCGACTGCTGCGTGAACCCGTAGAGCATCCGTGCCTGGCCGGCGGCCAGGACGGACATGTCGATCGACTCCTTGAGCTCGCCCTTCGCCTCCATCACCGACTTGCCGGTGTCCAGGCAGACGATCGCCGCGAGCGCGTCGATGTTCTCCTCGATCAGCTGACCGATCCGGCGCACGAACTCGCCGCGCCGGGGCGCCGGCACGTTGCGCCACCGCTCCTGGGCGCTGGTCGCGCCGGCGAGGATCTCCTGGTAGTCGGCGCCGGTGGAGCCGGCGACCCGGGCGACGGTCGTGCCGTCGGCCGGGTTCTGGGCGTCGATCACGTCGCGGCCCTCGACCGGGCCCCAGCCCGTCGCGGCGGAGTAGGTCCCGGAGAGCACCCGGTCCAGGCCGAAGGAGGCGAGCGCCTCGGCCGGGTCGAACCTCTGGTCGGTCATCTGCGTGCTCCCGTTCGTGGCGGTCATGCCGGGTCCTTGGCGAGGAAGTCGCCGATCGTCTCGTCGGTGTGGTACTCGGGCTTCTCGTAGTAGTGCGGCCCGTCGTAGATCTCGATCAGCACGCTGCGCTCGTGGGCGAGCGTCGGACCGTGCGGGTGGTCCTTGGGGTTCATGTAGAAGGAGCCGGGCCCCAGCCGCTTGCCGGAGTCGGTGTACTCGTAGTCGCCCTCGAGGCAGTACATGAACTGGTTCGAGGCGTGTGTGTGCTTGGTGGGGATCCGGCCACCCGGCTCGTACTCGAGAAGCGCGATGCTTGCACCGGTCTCCTCGTTCTTGAACAGGAAGTACTGGCGGAAGCCGTACTCCGGGTAGTCGATCCACTGGTCCTCGTCGAGGTCGGTGGCGTGCACCAGCAGCTCGAGGGACTTCAGGCTCGCTTCGGTGACGTCGGTCATGCGCTCTCCTCCGGGTGCGGGCGGCCGGCGGCCACCCACGCGTCGTACTCGGTCCGGCTCTCGGGGGTGGCCGGGAACAGGCCGAAGATGGGTCGGCCGGCCCCGATCTGCAGCTCGGCGAACTGCTCGTACTGGTGGGCGTCGTACGCCGCCTGGGCGACCTCGACCACGAGGTGGCGCGGGACCACGACGACCCCGTCGCGGTCGCCCACGACGATGTCGCCCGGATAGACCGCGACGCCCGCGCAGCCCACCGGCTCGTCGAGCGCGATCGGGTGCAGGGCGATCGGCGTCGCCGGCGGCGCGCCACCCGTCTGGTAGCAGGGCAGGCCGGTGGCCGCGATCCCCGTGGCGTCGCGGTACCCACCGTCGGTGACGACGCCCGCCACGCCACGCTGGCGCAGGCGGGTCGCCATCATGTCCCCCATCGACGACGCCCGGGTCGAGCCGAAGGCGTCGATCACCAGCACCGAGCCGGGCGGCGCCTCCTCGATGGCGCGCCGGTGGAGGTTGGAGTCCTCGGCGTACTCGTCCAGCGAGTCCAGGTCCTCCCGGGCGGGGATGAACCGGAGCGTGTACGCCGGCCCGACGAGCTGCTCCTGGTCCGTGCCCAGGGGGACGACGCCGTGCAGCACGACGTTGCGGAATCCGCGCGTGTAGAGGGCGTTGGCGACGTTCGCGGTGCCGACCTGGCGGAGCTGCTCGAGGGCCGCCTCCTCCGCCGGGCTCACTGGAAGAACTCCAGCGGCGGCCGGTTGCCCCACTGCGTGGTCTCGCTGGCGGTGCCGTTGAACGACGTCGGCCGGTGGCTGGCATCGACCACGTCGCCGTCGGTGTAGTGCTCGATCCGGAACCCGTGCGGGTCCTTCCAGTAGTCGAAGACCTGGCTGCCGAGCCGGTGCCGGCCGACGCCGACGTCGAGCGTGAACCCCGCCTCAAGCAGGTAGTCGTGCGCCGACATCACCGCGTCGAGGTCGAGCACCTCGAACGCGCTGTGGTGGACGCCGACCCAGTCGGACTGCAGCACCAGCAGGAAGTGGTGGTCGACCAGCTGGTCGCCGAGGTCGAGCCGCAGGAACGTGCCGTACGGCGGGTCGTCGGTGCCCGCCGGGACCATGTAGTCGGACGGCAGGAAGTTGAAGCGCTCCATCAGCCAGGCGACGGTCGCGTCGTGGTCGCTGACATGGAGCACGAAGTGCCCCAGCCGGGCGATGGTGCACGGCGCGGTCTCGATCCGCACCGACTCGTGGACCCGCGGCTTGTCCGTGAGGTTGTTGAACCGGAACGGCTCGCGGTCCGCGAGCGGCTCGGCCTTCGTCCTCCCCCAGATCGCCTTGATCTCGATCCCGTCGGGGGTGTGCATCACGACCTCGAGGCCGCCGCCGGGCTCGGTCGACTCCCCGACGGGCGAGGAGCCGGACAGGGCGGCCAGCTCGTCGAGGTCCTCGCGGGTGGCCATCTCGATCGACGCCCCGACGAAGCGCTGCCGGGGTGCCTTGCGGCTGACGTGGATGTGGTGCTGGGTGCCCGTCCCTCGCATGTAGAGGGTCTGCTCGTCGCCACCCTCCGCCGGCGTCATCCCGAACGCCGTGAGGAACCTCTTCTGGAGCTCCAGATCCGGGATCTCGTAGGTGACCTGGGCGCAGTCGACTGCGGTCGCCATGGCTGTCTCTCCTCGGCGCCTCGTCAGCGACCGAGGACGCTGACGTCGTCCGGTCCGACCAGGTCGTCGACGGTCCACCCGTCGAGGTCGTACTCGTCCATCGCGGTCTGCGCGAACTGCCGGCACTCCTCCAGCAGCCCGGTGCCGAGGGCGGCGAACAGGTTGGTCTGGCGGGTGACGTCGTTGCTGCCGATGTAGTTGATCTCGTACAGCTCGTGTCGGGCGCCGAACTCGGTGCCGATCGAGTCCCAGAGCAGCTTCATCACCTTGACCCGCTCCTCCGCGGTGATGCCGTTGGTGCCGCGCAGGTAGGTGTCGAGGTAGCCGCTGATCTCCGGCGCCTTGAAGTCGCTGGAGTGGGAGTTGAGGTAGATCAGCCCGCTGGCCACCACCTGCTCGATGATGTTCTTGATCTTCGGCATGGCGAGCTGGTTCATCACCCGGTAGGCGCCGGCGAAGTGTGGGTCGGGGCGGACCATCCCGTTCTTCCACGGGACCCCGCTCTTGGCCATCGCGTCGGACAGCGCCCAGAAGGTGTTGCGCCAGGCGATCACCTCGCCGAGCTGCGACTTCACGCCGTGGAACTCACCGGCGCCGGTCACGTCGAGGGCCTTCGAAAGCAGGCCGACGAGGAAGTCGAGCTTGACGGCGAACCGCGTGCAGCCGTGGAGGGAGGCCCGCTCGAGGTAGCCCGAGTGCACGTTGTAGCGGTTGGCCTGCTCGAGGTCGTTGTGGATGAAGACGTTCTCCCACGGGACGAACACCTCGTCGAAGACCAGGATCGCGTCATTCTCGTCGACCCGGCTGGAGAGTGGGTAGTCGAAGGGGCTGCCGAGCACGGCGGCGCGGTACTCGTTCGAGGTGCGGCAGATCAGCTTCACTCCGGGGGCGTTGGTCGGCGTGATGAAGACCGGGGAGTACGCCGGGTCCTGGATCGCGACCTGACCCACGTGGCCGACGAAGGTGAAGTGGGTGAGCGCGGAGCCGGTGGCGACCACCTTCGCGCCGGAGACGTAGATGCCGTCGGCGGTCTCGCGCGTCACCCGCATGAAGACGTCCTTGCCCGCGTCCGCGCCCATGGCCCGATCGACCGGCGGGTTCATGATGGCGTGGTTGATGTAGTAGGTGCGCTCCTGCGCCTTGCGGTACCAGGCGAGCGCGTTGTCCTCGTAGCCACGGTAGAAGTCGAAGTTGGCGCCGAGGGTGCCGAGGAAGCACCCCTTGTAGTCGGGCGACCGGCCCATCCAGCCCCAGGTGATCCGCTGCCACTCCGCGATCGCGTCGCGGGCCGCGACCTGCTCGTCGACGCTGTTCGCCGCGCGGAAGAACCGATGGGTGAAGCCGCCCCACTCGGTCGGCGTGGTCAGGATGTCCTGGCGCGCCGGGTCGTGCAGGGCGTCGTACATCCGGGCGATCATCCGCGCCGAGTTGCGGAAGGCGGGGTGCTCCGCGACGTTCGTGACGCGCTCGCCGTAGATCCACACCTCGCGACCGTCGTCGAGGCTCGCGAGGTACTCCTCGCCGGTGAAGGGGACGAGGGCGGCCCCGGGCTCGATGGTGTCGTCCTTGGTCAGCAGCTCGCTCATGGCCGGGGATCCTGACAACGGCCGCGCTCGACAAGAAAGAGGAGCGGAGGGGTTGACAACGCCGCGATCCGCCGCCGCCCGGCCCGTCAGGCCGGCGCGTGACCCAGGCCACTCGGCCGCCGCCTAGCGCGCTGACCTGCGCAAACGCCGATCTTGCGGGGCCGGCGCGTTCGATCGTCCCGGGCGCCTCCTCATCTCCGAAAAGCCCAAGAAAACTCGTCCATATCGTGAGATTAGGGTTGCCAGGTCAGATCGAGTCCTATACGGGATCGTCACCAGGGGTATTCACGGAGGTATATGGCTCGACCCTCACCAGGCGATCACGGGCGACGGCGCGGCTGGCGTCGAGCCACCGAGCCATCAACGGCGTCACCTCGCCCCCTCGCCGCCACAGCACCGAGACGCCCATGTCGGGCACCCAGTCCGGAGCCCAGAGCGCGGCCACCTCGGGGTTGCCCTTCACCATCCGCTCGGTGACCAGCGCGACGCCAAGCCCGGCGGCGACGAAGCCGACCGAGGTCTGCGGGGTCGACACCTCGATCGTCTCGAAGGTCGGGTCGTCACGGAGCGCCCCTTCGATGGCCTCCGGGAAGCCGTTGAAGGCCGACAGGCGGTAGGGCACCACCCACCGTCCCCAGCCCCGGGCACCCTCGTGCTGCTCGCGCCGGCGGCCGGCAGGGACGGCCAGCTGCACCGGGATCCGGCCCAGCAGCTCGTAGTCGCAGAATTCGGTGACGAAGTCGGCGAACTGGTTCGGGCCGAACGGCACGCACGCCAGGTCCAGCTCGCCCGTCCGGACGCCGTGGAGCAGGGCGTCGGGAGCGGCATCGGTGAGGCTGACGTGCGCACCGGGAGCCGAGTCCACGAAGGCTCCGACGACCTCCGCGATCAGCTCGTTGACCACCATCGGCTCCACGCCGACCCGCAGCTCCCCGACCGCACCGTCGCCCATGAGCGCGAGCTGGCGCACCAGCCGGTCGCGGTCGGCGAGGAGCTGGCCGCCCTCCGCGAGCAGGTAGAGACCCGCGGCGGTCGGCACCACGCCCTTCGCCGTGCGCTCCAGGAGCCGGACGCCGAGCTCCTTCTCCAGCTTCGAGATCGCGATGCTGACCGGCGGTTGCGTGAGGTGGAGCCGCTTGGCGGCCCGGGAGACCGACCCGGCATCGACGACGACCCGGAAGTACTCGAGCTGTCTGAAGTCCACGGCGCGCTACCCCCCGACGAACAGCCTATCGGTGCGGGGCTCCCGGCCCAGTCGCGCTACACCGACCCGGTCACCAGGTGCTCTCGGTGCACTCCTTGGTCGGTCGGGCCTCGACCTGGAGGGTCGCGTGCTCGAGGTGGTGGTTGTCGCGCATCACGTCGCGAGCGCGGTCGAGCACGGCCTGCGGGTTCGCGTCAGCGGCGACGACGAGGTGGGCGGTGGCGACGTTCATGCCGGAGGTGAGGGTCCAGACGTGGAGGTCGTGGACGTCGACGACGCCGGGGACGGCGGCGAGGTCGCCGACGATGTCGTCGACGTCCATGCCGGCGGGGACGTGCTGGCCCAGGACGTGCAGGACCTCACGGCCGAGGATGACCGCGCGGACGGCGACGAAGGCGCCGATGGCCAGGGCGACGGCGGTGTCCCACCAGGTCTGCCCCGTGGTCGTGACGAGGAGGCCGGCGGCGATGACGCCGACGCTGCCGGCGGCGTCGGCGATCACCTCGTAGTAGGCGCCCTTGACGTTGAGCGACTCCTTCGAGCCGCCGCGCAGCAGCATGATCGAGGCGACGTTGATGAGCAGGCCCAGCGCACCGACGACGAGCATCGGGCCGGCCTCGACGTCGACCCGCTCCCCCACGCGGCGCAGCGCCTCGACGACGACGTAGACGGAGACGCCCAGCATGATCAGGACGGTGAGGCCGGAGGCGAAGATCTCGGCCCGGTAGGAGCCGTAGGTGCGCAGCCCGGTGCGGTCCGGGCGGGTGGCGATGCGGGTCGCGGCCAGCGCGGCGCCGAGCGCGACGACGTCGGCGGCCATGTGGCCCGCGTCCGAGATCAGCGCGAGCGAGCCGGACAGCAGTCCGAAGACGAGCTCGACGACGAAGAACGCGCCGACCATGCCGAACGCCGTGGCCAGGCGCCAGCGGTGCCGGCCGCCGGCGTGCCCGGAGCCGCCGTGGCTGTGTCCCGCGCCCATCAGCCGACCTCCATCCCGGACACGGAGCCGGAGCCGGAAGGACTCACGGACGCACAGCTGTCCGCCGCGGCACCGGTCGCGACCAGCACCGACTCGGCGGCCGACAGCAGCCGGTCGACGGGGACTCCAGGCACCAGCGCGAACATCGAGGCCCGCCCCTGCGGGGTCGATGACACCAGGCCGCAGTCCCGCAGACAGGCCAGGTGCTTCGAGACGGTGGACTGTGCCAGGCCGAGGTGCTCGACGAGGTCGGCGACCCGGTGCGGCCCGAGCTCCAGGTGCCGCAGGATCGACAGGCGGGACGGGTCGCCGAGAGCGCGGAAGAGCGCGGAGGCTCCGGCAGACTCGACTGCAGCATGGGCCTGGACCGCATCGGCGGGCGCCACCTGAATCATCGACATGGAGCGATGATATCGCCCATTGGCGTTGCCGGACACCGGGGGTCGAGCTCTGGCCCTGATGAGGCTCGGCCGGGGACGATGGGGCCAGCCCGGAAGGGGGTGGCGCGTGCGGGTGCTGGTGGCCGAGGACGACGTACGGCTGGCCGAGGTGTTGGAGCAGTCACTCGCCGAGGCCGGCTGGGCGGTCGAGGTCGTCCACGACGGCCGGTCGGCGTACGCCCGTGCCCTCCCCGACGGCGTGCCGTACGACGTGCTGCTGCTCGACTGGATGCTGCCCGGCATGGACGGCGTCACCGTGTGCCGGCGACTCCGCGACCTCGGGCTGACGACGCCGGTGCTGATGCTCACCGCCCACGGCGAGGTCCGCGACCGCATCCACGGCCTGGACGCCGGGGCCGACGACTACCTGCCCAAGCCGTTCGACCTCGACGAGCTGCTGGCCCGGCTCCGGGCGCTGCACCGGCGCTCGTCGTACGCCGAGCACGAGGTCGTCGAGGTCGGCGACCTCGTCGTCGACGCCGGTTCGCGACGGGTCCGGCGCGGCGAGACCGAGATCGAGCTGTCGGCCCGGGAGTTCGACATCCTGCACCTGCTCGCCGCCAGCGCGGGCCGCGTGTTGTCGCGCTACACGATCCTCGACGACGTCTGGGACGGCGAGACCGACCTGCGCAGCAACGTCATCGACGTCCACCTCGCCTCGATCCGCGGCAAGATCGACAAGCCCTTCGGCACCAGCACGATCACCACCGTGCGCGGCGCCGGCTACCGCCTCGAGCTCCCCGTCGAGCCGGGGCCTCGATGAGCGGCGTACGCCGACTCGGGAGCCGGCTGCCCCTGCGGGTCCGTCTCGTCGCCGGCTTCTCGGTCGTCATGCTCGTGCTGCTGACCGCGGCCGGCGCCTTCGTCTACTGGCGCGTCGAGTACGCGCTCGACCGCGGCCTGGACACCGAGCTCGCGTCGGCCGCCGGCGTGATCGCGCCGCTCGTCAGCGCCGACGGCACCGTCGCCCCACGCGACGCGGCCGACGCCACCGGGGTCGGGTGGCAGGTGCTCGCACACGACGGCACGGTGCTCGACTGGGGCGGCCCGGCCTCGGCGACGCCCCTCGTCTCGGAGTCCCGGCTCGACCAGGTCGGCGAGAGCGGCGTCCGCACCTTCGACGTGGGCAGTCTGCTGCCGGCCGCCGACACGCCGTACCGGGTCCGCGTCGAGGCGCTCCCCGACACCGGCGCCGGCACGGTCGACTACCTGCTGGTCGGCGTCCGCCGCGACCACCGCGACGAGGCGCTGCGCGAGCTCCTCCTCCAGCTGACCATCGCCGGCCTCGGCGCCCTGGTGATCGCCTCGGTCGTGGGCGACCAGCTCGCCCGCCTGGCGCTGCGCCCGGTGGAGCGCTACCGCAGCCGGGCCGCCGAGATCGCGACCGGCGCCGCGCACCTGCGCCTCGACGTGCCCGAGGCCCGCGACGACGAGGTCACCCGGCTCGGCCACACCCTCAACGAGATGCTCGCGAGCCTGGAGGAGGCCCTGGACCGGGAGCGCCAGTTCGTCAACGACGCGAGCCACGAGCTGCGCACGCCGCTGACGCTGCTGAAGTCCCGGATCCAGCTGACCCGGCGCCGGATCCGCTCGGTCGAGGAGCACGAGGCCGCGCTCGACGAGCTCGCCGTGGACGTCGCGCGGCTCGCCGAGCTGGCCGAGCAGCTGCTCGACCTGAGCCGGGAGACCGAGCCCCGCGACGCCGTGGGCGACCTCGCCGGGGCCGCCGAGGGCGTCGTCCGGCGCTGGGGCGAGGCCCACCCCGACCGACCCGGGGACGTGACCGTCGAGGTGCCCGGAGGCGCCACGCTCGTGCCCGTCGATCCGCACGCGCTCGAGCGGATCGTGACCAACCTGCTCGCCAATGCGCTCACCCACGGCCGTCCGCCCGTCCGGGTCCGGGTACGCCGCGAGGGAGATCGCGCGATCGTCGAGGTGGTCGACGACGGACCCGGCATGCCGCCGGACCTGCTCGCCCAGGCCACCCGCCGCTTCAGCCGGGCCCCCGAGGCACGCTCCCGGCCCGGCGCCGGGCTCGGGCTGTCGATCGTCGAGCACCTCGTCACCGCGGCCGGCGGCGAGCTGCGGCTGTGCTACCGAGCGCACCACGTCGCCACCGGAGCACGCACGGACCTCCCCTGCCGCCACGACGACCGGATGACCGTCACCGTCCTGCTCCCCGCCACCGAGCAACCCGTCAGCTGACCGGTCGTCCGACGCGCAGCGTCGCCCAGAGCAGCCCGAACGCGACGACCTGCAGCACCCCGATGCAGGCCGCGAGCAGCGCGGCGTGCCCGATGACGAGCGCGCCCGCGAGCGCGCCACCGCCGAGCGCGCCGAGGCCCTGAACCGCCGCGAAGACCCCGTACGCGGTCGCGCGGCGGCTCGGGCCGACCAGGCTCGCGACGTACGCCTTGACCGTCGAGTCCTGCACGCCCGTGGCGAGGCCCCAGACCGCGACGCCGACCAGCACCAGCCACAACTGGTCCGCGAAGACCGCGACCGGAACCACCGAGACGAGCGCCGGTACGGCCAGGAGGATGCCCGCTCCCCAGCGGTCGAAGAGGTCCCCCGTGACCAGCGCCGCGAGCGCCTCGACGGCCATCGCGAGGGCGTAGACCAGCGGCACCGCGGCGATCGCGACCAGTCCGGCGTCGACGAAGCGGTAGGAGATCACGCCGAAGGTCATCAGTCCGGCCGTGGTCAACGCCGCGGACAGCGCGAACAGATGGAAGGTGCCCGGGAGGTCGGAGCCGAGCACGGCGGCGCGCACCCGGCGCAGCGCGCCCCCGCCGGCGGCGGGGACCGGCGTGTCCTCGGGGTCCGGCTCGGCGATCGACGGCACCCGCCGCCGCAACTGGGCGAGCAGCAGCAGCAGGCACAGAACGCCCGGGATCGCCAGCACGGCGAACCCCGGCCAGTACGCGCCGGTGACCGCGAGCGCACCGGCCATCAGGAGCGGCCCCGCGAACGCGCCCACCTGGTCGAGGGCCTTGTGTACGCCGAACCCTCGCCCGCGCCCGGTCGCCGTCGCCATCCGCGCGAGGAGCGCGGACTTCGCCGGGCTCCGGATCGCCTTGCCGGTGCGCTCCAGCAGGATCAGGACCGACGCCAGGGCGACGCCGGCCGCGCCCACGAACGGCGCGATCGCGAGCAGCGGCACACAGACGGCGGTCATCGCATAGCCGACGACCGTGAGGCGCCAGTGCCGCCGGCTGTGGTCGGCCCAGGCCCCGGTGGCCAGGCGCAGCACGAGCGCGACCGCCTCCCCCGCTCCCGTCACCAGGCCGACGGTGAGCGCCGAGGCGCCGAGCGATCCCAGGAACGGCCCGGACACCGCCCGCATGCCCTCGTAGACCATGTCGGCCGTCAGGCTGACCAACCCGAACGCGAACACCGCTCGCCACGGCGTCCAGACGGCGGTCCCAGCTCGCTGGATGTGCGCCACGTCCGCCCATCCTGCCCCGTCGCGGGTCGGCCGTCACCGCAGCGTGTTGAGCCGCGCCGCCTGCCGGGTCAGGTGGTCGCGCTCGGCAAGGTTGGTCGCCTGCCGGGCCGCCTCGGCGTACAGCCGGGCCGCGGTCGCCAGGTCGCCGTCCCGCTCGTGGAGGTACGCCGCCGCGGCGGTGTGCCGGGGCAGCGAGTCGTCGACCGTCGCGAGCGCGGCGAGGCCGGCGCGCGGTCCGTCGGCCTCGCCGACCGCCACCGCGCGATTGAGCCGGACGACCGGGCTGTCCGTCAGGCGCACGAGCTCGTCGTACCACTCGACGATCTGCACCCAGTCGGTCTCCGCGGCGGTGGGTGCGTCCGCGTGGAGCGCCGCGATCGCGGCCTGCGCCTGGAACTCCCCCAGCCGGTCGCGGGCGAGGGCGGCCTGCAGGATCTCGACGCCCTCGGCGATCGCCGCGGTGTCCCACCGACTGCGGTCCTGCTCGGCGAGCGGCACCAGGCTGCCGTCGGCAGCGGTCCGGGCCGCCCGCCGGGCGTGGTGGAGCAGCATCAGCGCGAGCAGCCCGGCGGTCTCGCTGCCGAGCTCGTGGTCGGTGCCGATCGCGGCGGCGAGCTGGCGGGTGAGCCGGATCGCCTCGTCGGCGAGGTCGACCTCGCCGGAGTAGCCCTCGTTGAAGACCAGGTAGAGGACCCGCAGCACGGTGGCGACGTCGCCGGGCTGGTCGAGGCGCACGGCGGCGACGGTGCGCTTGGCGCGGCTGATGCGCTGGGCCATGGTCGGCTCGGGCACGAGATAGGCCTGCGCGATCTGGCGGGTGGTCAGCCCGCCCACGGCGCGCAGCGTGAGCGCGACCGCGGACGACGGCGTCAGCGACGGGTGCGCGCACAGGAAGTAGAGCTGGAGCGTGTCGTCGGCCCCGCTCGCCGTCCCGGGCTCCGGCTCCTCGTCGACGCGGTCCTCCCGCCGGCGGCGGGCGGCGTCGGCGCGGGTCGCGTCGAGGAACCGGCGCCAGGCCGTGGTCACCAGCCAGCCCTGCGGGTCGCGTGGCGGTTCGACCGGCCAGACCCGCAGGGCGTCGATGAGTGCGTCCTGGACGGCGTCCTCGGCCGCCGCGAAGTCGGCTCCGCGGCGGACGAGGATGCCGAGCACCCTCGGCGTGAGGCTGCGCAGCAGGACCTCGTCCACCGAGGTCACTCCGTGATGGTGGGCGGCTCGGTCAGGAACGGCCGCAGCTCGAGCCACTCGTGGATCGGCTGGCCGCCCGCGCCGGGCGCCGCCGACAGCTCGCCGGCCAGCTCGACGGCGCGCTCGTAGCTGTCGACGTCGATCACCATCCAGCCGGCGATCAGGTCCTTGGTCTCGGCGAACGGCCCGTCGGTGACCGGCGGGCGACCCGTGCCGTCGTAGCGGACGAAGGTGCCCTCGGGCGCGAGTGCCTGACCGTCGACGTACTCGCCGGTCTGCTCGAGCCGGTCCGCGAAGTCGCGCATGTACTGCACGTGGGCCGAGATCTCCTCCGGCGTCCACCGGTCCATCGGCACGTCGTTCACCGGGGCCGGGGCGCCGCGGTAGTGCTTGAGCAGCAGGTACTTGGTCATCGTGGTTCTCCTCGGTGCCGGCGACCCATGTTGGTCGCGTTCACAGCGGGGACGGAGCCGCTGCCCGGTTCTCGACATCGGTGCCCGACCATTTCTCGTCCCCCGTCACGCGGTCGCGGTCAGCCGCTCCTCGACGAGCTGGAACTCCACCCGCCGGGTCGCGACGTCGGCGGTCGTGAGCCGCACCCGGACGTCGGTGCCGAGCGGCAGGGGCGTCTCCTCCGAGCCGACCACCGCCTCGACGTCGGGGTCGTGGAGCACGACGACCCCACGGCGTTCGTCCTTGTCGTCGACGTCGACCACGACGCCGCCGAAGACCTCGCCCACCCGGCTCGCGAGCACGCCGGCCTCGACCAGGTCGAGCACCGCCCGCTCGTACGTCCGTGACCTCGACCCCGACGCCTGGAGGGTCTTCGGCAGCGACGGCAGCGCCGCCCGCACCCAGTCGGGGACGTCGGTGCCGGCGCAGAGCGCGAGGCACACCTCGCTCGCGTAGCGGTCCCCGAGCCGGCGCAGCGGTGCGGTGACGTGGGCGTACTGCTCGGCCAGCGCCGAGTGGAGCGGCTGCGCGGGTGTCTCGCCGTCGAACGCGACGTACCCGCTCCCACGCAGCAGCCGGGTGGCGGCGTTGACCATCGCGGCGTGGGCGGGGATCGCCGGGTCGAGGGTGCGGATGAAGTCGGGGTAGAGCTGCTCGGCCGGCCACTCGATGTCCAGCGCGCGCGCCGTCCGGTGCAGGCGCTGCACGTCGCGCGGGTCGGGCGGCGGCAGGGTGCGGAGCAGGCCGATGCGGGCGTAGAGCATCAGGTCGGCTGCGGCGAAGCCGGTGAGCAGCGAGAGCTGGGCGTTCCAGAGCTCGACCGGCAACTGCTGGCGGAACTCCAGGTGCCACCGCTCCCCCGCGACCTCGATGTCCTGCTCGGGCAAGGGCAGCGACACCCCGCCGCGCGCGGCCTCCCGCGCGATCCGGAGCTCGCCGATCTCGCGCAGCAGCGCCAGCGACTCGTCGGCCGTGCCGCCGTCGATCGCGGCCTGCGCCTGCGCGTAGGTGAGCTGTGCGGTCGAGCGCACCCGCGCCCGCTCCACGTGCACGTCGGTGCGGGTGCCCTCGTCGTCGAGCCGGATCGTCCAGAGCAGCGCCGGGCGCACCTCGCCGGGCAGCAGCGACGCCGCGCCCTCGCTCAGCACCGCCGGGTGCAGCGGCACCTTGGAGTCCGCGCCGTAGAGCGTCTCGCCGCGCCGGTGCGCCTCGAGGTCAACCGGGTCGCCGGGCGTGACGAAGGCGGCGACGTCGGCGATCGCGTACTTCACCACGTACCCCGAGCCGTTGCGCGACAGGTGCAGCGCCTGGTCGAGGTCGCGCGACCCGGGCGGGTCGATGGTCACGAACGGCACGTCGGTGCGGTCGAGGTCCGGCAGCCGCGGCGAGCCGGCCGCCGTGGCGGCGGTCGCCTCGACCTCGGGCGGGAAGTCGGGCGAGACGTCGAGCTCGCCGTGGATCCGCTCGACGCCCGCGCGCAGCGTGGCGGCGGCCACGCCGTCATCGACGGAGCGGACCCGGACGACGCGGCTGCTGGGCATACGGGCACCATAGCCGCGTGCTCGTACTGCTACCGCCCAGCGAGGGCAAGGCCGCGCCACGTCGCGGCAAGCCCCTCGACCTGACCGCGCTGGACTTCCCGACGCTGACCGCGGCGCGGGAGCGGGTGCTGGACGCCCTCGTCGAGCTCTGCGAGGGCGACCCCGACGTGGCCGCGAAGACCCTTGGCATCGGCGGCACCCAGCTCGACCTGGTCGCGCTCAACCGCGGGCTGCGTGAGAACCCGACGGCGCGCGCCGACCAGGTCTACACCGGAGTCCTGTACGACGCCCTCGACGTCGCCACGCTCACCCCCGCGGCTCGGCGGCGGGCGACCCGGCGGCTGGCGGTGACCTCCAGCCTGTTCGGGCTGGTGCGCCCGAGCGACCGGATCCCGGCGTACCGCCTCTCGGGCGACGTGACCCTGCCCGGGCTCGGCCCGGTCGCGGGCGTGTGGCGCGAGTGCCTCGGCGAGGCCGCCACGGAGGCGCTCGGCCGCGGGCTGCTGGTCGACCTGCGCAGCAGCGCCTACGCCGCGTTCTGGCGCCCCGCGCCCGACCTGCAGGTCGCCACGGTGCGGGTGCTCCACGAGCACCGGGGCCAACGCAAGGTGGTCAGCCACTTCAACAAGGCCACCAAGGGCCGCATCGTGCGCGCCCTGCTCGAGAGCGGCGCGGACCCGCGCACGCCGTCCCGGCTCGCCGGCGCGCTGCGCGACCTGGGCTGGACGGTCGAGGAGGGCGCGCCGGGCCGGCAGGGCGTGCAGCTCGACGTGGTGGTCAGCGAGCTGTAGGAGTCTGCTGAACAAGACGGGCGAGCGCGAGCGGCGGCCGGTGCGTGCGGTGGCAAGGCGGCCGAGGGAAGGCGTGGCGGGTCACTTCGACCGAGGCGAACGCAGCCAACGCTCCACCGGCCGTCGCGTAGCCGCGCGGATTGTTCAGGAGGCTCCTAGGTCACCACTTCACGGCCCAGGCGGCGAAGACGTCGTTGCCCGGAGGCAGGGCGTTGTACATCCGCATCGACGGCCGGTCGTCGAACCACGCCAGCACCGTCACCGAGGCGGGGCTCAGCTCCATCCGGAAGACCGACTCGAGCGGTGCGTCGACGGCGGTGGCCACCAGCGTCTTGATCGGCGTCACGTGGCTGACGACCACGACGGTGCGGCCGGCGTGGGTCTCGAGCAGCCGCGCGAGCCCGGCCAGCACCCGCTCCTGCACCGCGCGGAAGGACTCCCCGCCGCCGGGGGCGTGATCGACCGAGCCGAGCCACGTCGTCAGCTCGTCGGGGTAGCGCTCCCCCACCTCGGCGAAGGTCAGCCCGTCCCAGGCCCCGAACTCCATCTCGGCGAAGCCCGGCTCCAGCTCGACCTCCCGCCCGAGGGCGGCCGCGACGATCTCGGCCGACTCCAGCGTGCGGCGTACCGGCGAGGCGACCACGGCGTCGATGCGCTCGGCGATCGGGCTGAGCCAGTCGGCGACGGCGCGGATCTGCGCGCGGCCCTCGTCGCTCAGGCCGGGGTTGGCGCTGGCGAGCCCGCCGGAGAACCGCTTCTCGACCGTGTGCGGGGTGACCCCGTGGCGCACCAGCACCACTGTCGTCGGCGCCTCCCCGCCGGACCAGCCGCGCGCCTGGGTCTGGATGGAGACCGGCTGCGTGTCGGGGTCCTGCACCGACTCGGCCAGCGACTCGGGCTCCTCCTCCCACGGGCCGGGCTCCCGGGCGACGGTGACGCCGTCGCGCGTGCCGTCGAGGGCCTCGTTGGCGAGCCGGTCGGCGTGGCCGTTCCGGTTCCGCGGCACCCAGGTGTACGTCGTACCCGTCGGCGCCAGCCGCATCGCCTGCTCGGCCAGCGGCCGCAGGTCGGCGTGCTTGATCCGCCAGCGCCCCGACATCTGCTCGACGACGAGCTTGGAGTCCATCCGCACCTCGACGTCCGCACCGGGGGCGAGCTCGGCGGCGAGCTCGAGGCCGGCGACCAGGCCGGAGTACTCCGCGACGTTGTTGGTCGCCACCCCGAGCGTGCGGCCGTCCTCGGCGAGGACCGCGCCGGTCTCGGCGTCGCGGAGCACGGCGCCGTACGCCGCGGGCCCGGGGTTGCCCCGGGAGGCGCCGTCGGCCTCGACGACGACGCCGCGGGTCACAGCCCCGACTCGGGCGTGCGCACCAGGATCCGCTGGCACTCCTCACAGCGGACCACCTCGTCGTCGGGCAGGCCCTTGATCCGGGTCAGCTCGGCCGAGTCGAGGGTGAGGCGGCAGCCGCCGCACTCCCGGGCGCGCAGCGCGGCGGCGCCGATGCCGCCCTTCTGCTCCCGCAGGCGGTCGTAGAGCGCGATCAGGTCGGCCGGGATGCCCTCGGTCGCCGGGGCGCGATCGGCCCGCACCCGCTCGGCCTGCGCGTCGATGTCGGCGAACTTCTCGTCGCGGGCCGCGCCGAGCACACCGAGCCGCTCGTCGGTCTCGGCGACCAGGAGCTGGAGCTCGTCGAGCTCGCGCTGCGCCTCCTCGACCCGCTCCATGATCTCGAGCTCGTCGTCCTCGAGCGAGGAGATCCGGCGCTCCAGCGACTCGAGCTCGTGCTGCATCCGCTCGAGGTCCTTGGGATTGGTGACCAGGCCCTGGTCCATCCGGTCGCGGTCGCGGGCGCGGCGCGCCTTGACGGCCTCGACGTCGGTGTCGATCTTGCGCTGCTCGGCGGTCAGGTCGTCGACGGAGATCCGCGCGTCGCGCGCGAGGTTGTCGACGTCAGTGCGCTTGGCGCTCAGCTCGGCGATCTCGGCGAGCTCGGGCAGCTTGGCGCGCTGGTGGCGCAGCTGGTCGCCGCGGGCGTCGAGCTCCTGGAGCTCGAGGAGCTTCAGTTGGGCGGCGGGGTCGGCTTTCAGCGGGGTCTCCTCAGATGCGGAACTGCCAGGGATCGGTGCACGTGGTGCTCACGCGGGTGTCCACCGTATCGCCCAGCGTGGCACGGACCCGCGCCTCCACCGCGGGCAGCCACGTCCACTCCGCAGCCCAGTGGGCGATGTCGATCAGCGCCGGCCCATCCGGCTCCAGGAACTCGCTCGCCGGGTGGTGCCGCAGGTCGCTGGTCACGTAGACGTCGGCGTCGGTGCGTGCGACGGTGTCGAGCAGGAAGTCCCCGGCGCCGCCGCACACCGCGACCCGGCGTACCTCCCGCTCCGGGTCTCCCGCCACGCGGACGCCGTGGGCGGTCTGCGGCAGCGCACCCGAGACGGCCGCGGCGAAGCCGCGCAGCGTGGTCGGTGCGATCAACCCGATCCGGCCGGTGCCGGTCTCGGCGAGGCCGGGGTCGGCGAGCTCGACGACGTCGAAGGCCGGCTCCTCGTAGGGGTGGGTGGCCAGCAGCGCCCGGACCACCGCCGCGCGCCGCGACCGCGGCAGCACGACCTCGACCCGCTCCTCCTCGACGGTCTCGAGGTCGCCGACCGAGCCGATCGCGGGGGTGGCTCCCTCGAGCGGGCGGAACCGGCCGCTGCCCGGCGTCGAGAACGACGCGTGCTCGTAGTCGCCGATCCGGCCGGCGCCCGCCTCGGCGAGCGCCGCACGCAGCGCGTCGGCGTCGGCCAGCGGCACGAAGGTCGTGAGCTTGTCCATCGGCCCGGCCGGCGCGGGCACGATCGGGGCCAGGCCGGTCAGGCCGAGCGCGCGGGCGAGCGACTCGGAGACGCCGCCGCGGGCCTGGTCGGCGTTCGTGTGCGCGGTGAGCAGCGCGCACCCGGCGCCGGTGAGCGTCGCGAGCGTGCGTCCCTTCGGCGTGGTGGCCGCGACGCCGTGCACCGCCTTGAGGAAGAGCGGATGGTGCACGACGAGCAGGTCGGCGCCCCACTCGGCCGCCTCGCGGGCCACCGGCAGCACCGGGTCGACCGCGAACAGCACCTTGCGCACCGGCTGGTCCGGGTCGCCGGCGACCAGGCCGACGGCGTCCCAGGAGTCGGCCGTGTCGGGCGGGTACCAGCCGTGCAGCAGGGCGACGACGTCCTTCAGCGCGGGCATGGGGGGAGGCTATCCGAGCCCGGCCGTCGTGCCGGGGCGGCTCCACCGGGGTCGTTAGGCTCGCCTCATGTCGGTCGTGAAGATCAACGCCATCTCCATCCCGCCCGAGGCCCACGAGGAGCTCGAGCGCCGCTTCGCCCACCGCGCGCACACCGTCGAGAGCAGCCCGGGCTTCCTCGGCTTCCAGCTGCTGCGGCCCGTCAAGGGCGAGGACCGGTACTTCGTGGTGACCCAGTGGGAGGACGAGGCCTCGTTCGAGGCCTGGCGCGACGGGTCGGCCCGCGCCGCCCACGCGGGCGAGCACGGGAAGCCGGTGGCCTCCGGTGCCGAGCTGCTCGAGTTCGAGGTCGTCCTGGACGTCGGACGCGGCTAACCCGCTGGGTCCCCGACGTCAGTTGACCTGCCGGCCGCGTCCCTCCCAGTACGGCGCGCGCAGCTTGAACTTCTGCAGCTTGCCGGTGGCGGTGCGGGCCAGCTCGGCGCGGAACTCCACGACGGTGGGCGCCTTGTAGCCCGCCGCGCGCTCCTTGCACCACGCGATGATCTCGGCCTCGGTCGCCTGCTGGCCCTCGGCCAGCACCACCATCGCCATGATCGTCTCGCCCCACTTCTCGCTGGGGACGCCGATCACCGCGACCTCGGCGACGGCCGGGTGCGAGAAGATCACGTCCTCGACCTCGATCGAGGAGACGTTCTCGCCGCCGGTGATGATCACGTCCTTCTTCCGGTCGGAGATCGTCAGGTAGCCGTCGTCGCCGATCGTCCCGCCGTCGCCGGTGTGGAACCAGCCGTCGCCCAGCGCCCGCTCGGTCTCCTCCGGCTGCTCCCAGTAGCCCTCGAGCACGACGTTCGACTGCGCCAGCACCTCGCCCTCGTTGTCGTCGTCGTCCGAGATCGCCAGTCGTACGCCGAGCGCGGGCGCGCCCGCGCGGGTCAGCAGCGACGCCCGCTGCTCGGCGGGCAGGTCATCCCACTCCGCGCGGGTGCGGTTGAAGGTCAGCAACGGCGAGGTCTCGGTGAGGCCGTAGATCTGGATGAACTCCCAGCCCAGCTCCTCCTGCACCCGCACGATCGTCTTCGTCGGCGGCGGGGCCCCGGCCATGATGATCCGCACCCGGTCGCGGCCGGGGATCTCGCCCTCCCAGGTCTGCGCGGCCTCGAGCACCGCCGCGGCGACCGCAGGGGCCGCGCACATCACGGTCACACCGTGGTCGCGCACCCGGCGCAGGATCTCGGTGCCGTCGACCTTGCGGAGCACGATCTGCTTCAGCCCCAGGCCGGTCGCCAGGAACGGCCAGCCCCACCCGTTGGCATGGAACATCGGCAGCGTGTGCAGGTAGACGTCGCGGTCGGTGACGGCCGCGTGCATGGCAAAGGTGACGGCGTTGACCCAGATGTTGCGGTGGGTGATCTGCACGCCCTTGGGCCGCGCGGTCGTGCCCGACGTGTAGTTGATGCACGCGGTGGCGTTCTCGTCGGGCGCCCAGGCCTGCGGCCGCAACCCCTCGGGGGCGTACAGCTCGTCGTCGTTGCCGAGGACGAACTTGAACTCCGCGTCCACGTCCTTGAGCGACTCCTCGAGCTCGGGGTCGACCAGCAGCACGCGGGCACCGGAGTGCTCGACGATGTAGCGCACCTCGTCGGGACGCAGCCGGAAGTTGACCGGCACCAGCACCCGGCCCCAGCCGCTGACCCCGAAGAACGACGTGAGCAGCCGCGCGCTGTTGTGGCTCACGATCGCGACCCGGTCGCCCACCTCCAGCCCGAGCTCGTCGAGCCTGGCGGCCTGCCGGCCGGCCAGGGCACCGAGCTCGGCGTACGTGAGCCGCCCGCCGCCCAGTGGACCCTCCAGCGGTGGCGCGGGCTGATCGGGCTCGTCGACGACGCCCACCCGCTCGCCGTACACCTGCACGGCTCGATCGATGAAGTCCGAGACGCTGAACGGCACGATCATGCCTGCCACTCTATCCACGCAACGTTGTCCGGAGGTTGCCTCGTTTCTGGACCGCGGATCGGTGAGAGTCCTCTCATCGGGCTCTCACCGTCTGCCCACGATCGGGGAGAATGATGACGCCATGAAGCCGGTCTGGAAGATCCTCATCGCGCTCGCGGTCGTCGTCCCGATGGGTGCCTACGTCGCGGGCTCCCTCGCCGCGTCCGCCTCGAACGACCCGCGGCCGCGGGAGACGATCCAGATCCAGGAGCCCGACCCGAGCACCACGCCCAGCGCGAAGCCCACCCGCAAGCCCAGCGAGCCGCCGTCGCCCACCGGCACGCCGGGCCGCGGGGATGACGGCGACGATGATGACGACGACAGCGACGATGACGACGACGTCGAGGTGATCGTGCCGGACTACGACGACTTCGACGACCACGACGACGACGGCGACGACGACCGCCGGGGCCGGGATCACGACGACCGGGACGACGATCACAGCGGGCGCGGTGGCGGCGACGACTAATGGCCATCACCGTTGATTCACCCAGGGTCTACGCACCCAGTGCACGCACCTCGCCGCGTTGGCGACGCTCGGTAGACAACCAGGTATGCCGTCGCGCCGCCGCCTTGCGAGGCACCCACCCTGAACACGGATACCCCCGACGTATCAACAGCGATGACCACTAGCGTCTCGGTCCGGGTCCGCATCACCGCGACCGTGGCGCTGCTGGTGCTCGCCGGACTCGTCCTCGCCGGCGCCGTCGTGTACACGATCGAGTCCCGCCGCCTGGAACAGCAGATCGCGAGCTCGGTGGACCAGGAGTTCGCCGAGTTCGGCAAGCTGCAGAGCGACGGGGTGAACCCCGACACCGGCCGTCCGTTCGCGAGCGCGGAGGAGATGGTCCGGCTGTTCTTCGAGCGCAACGTGCCCGACGACGACGAGTACCTCGTCGGGTGGTGGGACGGCGCGGTCAACGGGAAGTCGCCCGGACGGCTCCCACTGAGCCGCGCCGAGCTGAATGCCGTGATCGGCCCGCTGGTCGCCGACAACGGCACCGCAACGGTCGACTCGCCCGACGGCAGGCTCCAGGTCGACACACAGTCGGTGCGGCAGGGCGACCAGACCGGCGCCCTGGTCGTCATCACCAACCTCGACCGGGTCCGGTCCGGCCTGCGCGACACGATGCGCACCTACGCCATCGTCGCGGCACTCGTCCTGCTGGTCGTGACGGCCGTGGCGTTCTGGGTCTCCGGACGCCTGCTCTCTCCGCTGCGCACCCTGCGCGAGACCGCCGAGGACATCACCGAGACCGATCTCTCGCAGCGGCTGCCGGTCACCGGCAACGACGACATCACCGCGCTCACCCGCACCTTCAACGGCATGCTCGACCGGCTGGAGGCGGCGTTCGTCGGGCAGCGGCAGTTCCTCGACGACGCCGGCCATGAGCTCAAGACCCCGCTCACGGTGCTGCGCGGACATCTCGAGCTGCTCGACTCCGACAACCCCGCCGACGTCGCCGAGACCCGGCTGCTGCTGCTCGACGAGATCGACCGGATGTCGCGGCTGGTCGGCGACCTGATCCTGCTCGCCAAGAGCGACCGCCCCGACTTCCTGCGGCTGCGGCAGGTCGACCTCGACGGGCTGACCAACGACCTGGTGGCCAAGGCCCGCGGCCTCGGCGACCGCGACTGGGTCGTCGACGAGGTGGCCGAGGCCAAGGTCGTCGCCGACGAGCAGCGGCTCACCCAGGCGGTGCTCCAGCTCGCCGACAACGCGGTCAAGCACACCCGCGCTGGTGACACCATCGCGATCGGGTCGGTGGCCACGCCGACGCAGGTGCGGATCTGGGTCCGCGACACCGGGCCCGGCGTCCCGCCCGAGGATCGGGAGCTGGTCTTTGAACGTTTCGGCCGCTCCGCCGTACCTCCGGGTGACGAGGGCTTCGGACTCGGTCTCTCCATCGTCGGTGCCATCGTGCGAGCGCACGGCGGCACGGTCGCCGTCGAGGACGCGGATCCACCGGGGGCGCGGTTCGTCGTGACACTCTCGAGAGTGCGGAAGATGGAGGACGAGTGGCCCGCATCCTGATCGTGGAGGACGAGCAGCGCATCGCGTCGTTCGTGGCGAAGGGCCTGCGCGCCGACGGCCACCTGACGACGATCGTCGCCGACGGTCACGCCGGCCTCGACCGCGCGCTGAGCGGCGACTTCGACCTCGTCGTCCTCGACATCGGCCTGCCCGGCATCGACGGGTTCGAGGTACTCGACCAGCTGCGCGCCCACGGCTCCCAGGTCCCCGTCATCGTGCTCACCGCACGCGACTCCGTCGGCGACACGGTCTCGGCGCTCGAAGGCGGTGCCGACGACTACATGCCCAAGCCGTTCCGGTTCGCCGAGCTGCTCGCCCGGGTCCGCCTGCGGCTGCGCCAGGACCAGTCGAACGGCGGCCCGCGGCGCGAGGACGTCCTCGACTGCGGCGGGGTCCGACTCGACGTGCGCACCCGCCGCGCCGAGGTGGGTGGACGGCAGGTCGAGCTCTCCGCGCGCGAGTTCGCGCTGGCCGAGATGTTCATGGTCAACGCCGGGCAGGTGCTCTCCCGCGAGCAGCTCCTCGACCACGTCTGGGGCCTCGACTTCGACCCCGGCTCCAACGTCGTCGACGTCTATGTCGGCTACCTGCGCAAGAAGCTCGGCTCCGGGTCGATCGCCACCGTGCGCGGAATGGGCTACCGCTTCAACCGGTGACCCGCGTCATCTTGTCCGTTTCACCTGGTCCGCAGCGCACCGCCGAGCCGCACCGGCGGCTGCCGGTCGAGGACCGGCTCGAGGGCCTCCGCGATCTCCCGCGGGAGCGGCCGGTTGGCCGGATCGCGGTCGAGGCCGGCGTACAGGACCTTCGACACCTCCGGCGGTACGCCGTCGGGGAGCTGGTACGGGTCGTCGTAGGTCTGCGGGAGCTCGTCGTTGTGGGCGCGGTCGAAGGCGCGGTAGCCGGCGACCCCCTCGAAGAGGGTCGCGCACAGGCCCCACACGTCGGACGCGGTCGAGGGTGCGCCGAAGCGATCCGGGTCCGCCTGCTCGGGGGACATGTAGGCGTCGGTGCCGATCCGCACCGTGCGGGCCGCGTCGGCCACCGGCCGCGCGACCGAGAGGTCGATGAGGCGCGCTGGGGCGCCCATGATCACGTTGCTCGGCTTCACGTCGAGGTGCACCCAGCCGAGGTGCGCGAGGTAGTGGAGCGCGCTGGCGACCTCGATCGCCAGGGGCAGGTACTGCTGCTCCTGGAGCGGTCCGTAGCGCCGGACCAGCGTCGAGAGCCGGGGCCCGTCGATCTGCTCCAGCACGACGTGCGGGCGCTCGCCCGACAGCACGTGCCGCAGCCCGCGCACCACGACCGGGTGGTTGATCGTCGCGAGCGCGTCGACCTCGCGCGCCAGCCCGCGCAGGCTGTGCTCGTCCTCGACCTGGTCGGGCCGCACGATCTTCACCACGACGGGCGCGTAGGTGATCTCGTCGAACGCCAGGTAGGCCTCGTAGGCGGACCCGCCGCCGAGCCGACGGACGGCCGTCAGCTCGGCGGTGATCGGGTCACCCTCCACGAAGTCCCAGGAGGTCAGGGAGGACATCAGCCGCGGGTGTTGTGACGGGTGCCGTCGTTGGTGTGGTGCCGCGACCGGTCAACGTTGCCGCTGCCCGGACCGTCGTTGGTCAGGTCGCGGACCCGGCTGTGCCGGCTGTCGTCGCGATCGCGACCCCGGGTGCGGGTGTTGGTGTTGGTGTCATCGCCGCCACGGGTGCGGGTCTGGGTGCCGGTCTGCTGGTCGAGCCCGGTGTCGTCGTCATCGTCGTCGTCGACGGTGGTGACGAGCACGTGGCTGTCGTCGTCCCGCTTGAACGCCTTGCCCTGGTCGGAGGCGTGGCCCGAGCCGTGGTCGGCCGACGCCGTCGGCGCCTGCCAGGCGACCAGCCCGGTGGTCACCAGGGCGGCCAGGCCGAGCGTGCCGGTCGTGATCAGCTTGTTCATCATCGTCTCCTCGTGTGGTTGCTGGACGAGGACGACGATTCCGCCTGCCGGTGAGGCGACCATGAGTCGCCGATGAGATCGCTCTCATGGTGGCCCGCCCGGACCTCAGCCCGGGTGCTGCATTCGAGGGTCGGGGTCGGGCTCGTTCCGGTTGCGGTCAGCGCCGCCAGGCGGTCAGCCGGCGCGCCGGTGCGTCGGCGACCGGCGACTCGGTCTGCTCCCACACCCGGCGCCACTGTGAGACGCGCGGCCCCGACGGGTCGGGTACGGCGCCGGCGGCCGCCCGGCGACGGGCCTCCCACCAGGTGCTGCGGTCCTCGTCGAGCAGCGCGCCCACGGCGTCCTTGATCCGTGGCGCGAAGTCGCGCACGGACTCGTCGGGTCCTGCCACCAGGGGCTCGCCGAAGCGGATCGTGAGCTGCCGCCGCCCCGGCGACGGCCAGCCCTGGCCGCGCGGCATCGCCGCGAACGTCCCGCGGTGGGCGACCGGCACGACCGGCACGCCGTGCTCCTTGGCGAGGTACGCCGCGCCGAGGCGGAACCGCCCCATCCAGCCGTCGACCGACCGGGTGCCCTCGGGGTAGATGACCAGGCTCCAGCCGTCGGCCAGCACCTCGCCCGGCGTCGCGGCCATCGTGCCGCCGCGCCGGTCGATCGGGAAGGTGTTGAAGAGCAGCACCGATCCGACCGCGCGCCACCAGGTGTCGAAGAAGTAGTCCGCCGCAGCCGCCACCGCCGTACGCCGCCGCCACTCGTCGGGCAGCGACAGCAGGATCAGCGGGGTGTCGAGGTGGGAGGCGTGGTTGGCGACGAAGATCACCGGGCCGTCGATGCGGTCGAGCACGTCGAGCCCCTCGACCTGCGTGCGCACCTGGGAGCGGAAGAGCGGCTCGAGGCCGGCCTTCTGCGCGACCTCGCGCGCGGCCATCGCCGGCTTGCGGCGCGACCAGTCGGTGCGGAACACCGTCGACCGCGACGGCGGCACCCACGCCTCGGCCGACCGCGGGACCTGGGGTCGCCGGCCCCAGCGCCACCCGCGGGCGACCTGGCGGACGTCGTCGATCGACTCGCGTAGGAAGGTCATCGGGCCACCGCCCCAGCCGGCCCGGCGGTGAGCCAGCAACCGACCGGGCGCCCGAAACGGTTGCTCACGCACCGCCGCCCGGCCACGCCGCCGGCCGGCGGTGAGCCAGCAACCGACCGGGCGCCCGAAACGGTTGCCCACGCACCGCCACCCGCACCGCCACCCGCACCGCCGCCCGGACCGCCACCCGGACCGCCGCGCCGGGCACTCATCGCACGTCCGCGAGCAGGTGCGGCGGGTTGTGCAGGTAGGTGATCGAGGGAGACGAGCCGACCGTGCCGGACGCCATCTCCAGCGCGTCCTGCAGCGTGGTCGCGGCCCGGAAGCCCAGCCGCGCCGCGGCCCGCCGGTCGGCCCCCACCCAGATCACCTCGTCGACGTGGTCCATCGCGTGCGCCGCCCAGTACCACATGTAGAACGGGTGGACGCCGTGGTAGGCGTGCGAGGTGCGGTAGAGGTGGATGTACCAGGGGTCCTGCGCGAACTGCTGCTCGTACTTCTCCCCCACGACCGCCGGGTCGGTCGACTCGGCGAGCACCTCCTCGTAGAAGTCGACGTACGACGGGTGGTGCAGCTGGTTGAAGCCCTCGTTGAGCGGGTGGTAGAGGATCACGGCGCCGCCCTTCCGGACGACCGGCTGACCCCGGTAGGAGTTGAAGTAGTAGCCGAGCCCCATGCAGGTGGCCAGGATCGGGTTCATCGACGAGTTGACGTTGTAGGGGCCGAGGTAGGGCACCCCCATCACCAACACGTCCGACTGCCCCTGCACCTCGACCAGGTGCTGCTGATGCACCTTCGCCAGCGTGCGCTCGTGCACCGCCTCGACCTCGCCGGCGTTGACGCCGGTGAGCCCGTAGACCGAGCGCATGTCGTGGAACATCTTGTGCCGCATCTTCTGCGGCGCGACCGCGAGACCCCGGCGTACGCCGAGCATGGTGGCCTGGTCCTTGACCGACCACTCCCACTCCCGCTTCTGCAGGAAGTCGAAGGGCTTCGGGAAGACGTTGTTGTTGAGCGTGGTCTCGATCTGGAAGACCTTGACGGTGTCCTTGATGACCCGGCCCATCCGCCACGCCGAGTGGTGCATCGCGGAGTGCTTGTGGTCCATGAACGACCGCGAGTGCACCATCGTCTTGGCGTTGTGGTGGTGGCGCAGCGACTTGTACGACGCGAGGCCGATGCCCACCGACTTGTGTCCGCCGTCCATCGCGACGAGGTTCACGTTGACGTAGACGAGCAGGTCGGACTCGGCGGCCCGCTTGCTGATCTCGATGTCCTCGCCCTTGTCGGTGGTGCCGAGGTGGGTGAGGTTGGCGCGGTCCTCCGCGTCGAAGTTATAGAGGTCGCCCTGGGGGTAGAACGAGCGGAACACCCGCTCCCCCACGATGTGCTTGAGCTCGGCCGCGGTCATCCGGCGGTGCAGCGCGTTGGCGGCGATCAGCTTGACGTCGTCGACGCCGGCCTCGGCCGCCATCGTCAGCACGTGCTCGATGATCCGGCCGCGGATGTCGGGCGCCTTCATCGTCGGCAGCGGCAGCGACAGGTCGTCGAAGGCGATCGTCAGCCGCATGCCCGGGAAGAGCAGCGTCGGCAGCGGGTCGGAGTCGACCGGGTGCAGCAACGCCTCGCGGATCGCCTCGTCGACGTCGGGCACCGCGGGGATCGACTCCGGCGGGTAGACCACCCGGGTGCCGAGCGGGAAGCTCTCCAGGCGGAAGCCCAGCCCCTCGTGCACGACCAGCGGCGGGGTGCGGTCGTCCACCTCGAGGACGAATCCGGGGCGACTCATGTGGAACTCCTGGGATCGAAAGCGACTTTCACGGTGCCGAGACGGCCGGCCGCGTGGGCGTGGTCGAGTGCCTCCCGCCAGCGGTGCAACGGGTAGCTGGCGACGCTCTTCGCGAGCTGCTGGACGGCGTCGGTGGCGACCAGCTCGACGGCCTGGTCGAAGGCCGCGTCGCCCTGGGCGGAGGCGTAGGTGCCGACCACCTCGAGCTCGCGGAACCAGGCCGCGGAGAGGTCGGCGGCGGCCGGCATGCCGGAGAGCACGACCCGCCCACCCGCGCGGGTGGCCTGCAGCGCGGTCTCGAGCGACTGCTTGCTGCCCACCGCGTCGACGGCGACGTCGACGCCGCCGAGCAGGTACGGCGAGGAGAACTCCGGCTCGAGCTGGAAGGCACCCGTCGCCCGGCGTACCCGCCGCAGCACCTCGCCCGGTGCGACGACCTCGGTCGCACCGAACTCGCGGGCCAGCTCGCGCTGGTGGGCGTGCTTGGCCACGACGATGATCTCGCCGGCGTCGGTGAGCTCGCGCAGCGCGAGGGTCGCGAACAGCCCGACGGACCCGGCGCCGCTGACCAGCACCCGGTCGCCGCTGCGCACCCCGGCCCGGCGGGCGGTGTGGACGGCGCAGGCGACCGGCTCGATCAGGATCGCCTGCTCGTCGGAGAAGCCCTCGGGCACCGGGTGCAGCTGGCTGCGGTGCGCCGCGAGCTGCTGGCCCCAGCCGCCGCCGGTGTCCTTGCAGAAGCCGGTCTGCAGGCCCGGCGAGAGATGTCCGACGGTGATCCGCTCGCAGCGGTTGGTCTGCCCGTCCGCGCAGGCCGAGCAGGGCTCGACGCCGCGGGCGGCGCAGGTGAGCACCGGGTCGACCACGACGCGGGTGCCCTTCGGCAGGTCCTCGCAGTCCTCGAGCAGCTCGGCGACGACCTCGTGGCCGGGCACGAACGGCAGCGAGACGACCGCGGAGAAGTACAGGCTGGTCCGGCCCGACAGCGCGCCGAGGTCGGAGCCGCAGATGCCCGAGAGCCGGGTGCGCAGCCGCGCCCAGCCGGGTCGGTCGACCCTCGGCTCCTGGATCGTCACCAGCCGCAGCGGCGCGGCGTACCCCGAGAGGATGCCGGGCATCCGGCCGCCGATCGCCTTCCCGGCCACCGTGCGCGGCAGCGACCGGAACATCTCGAGCGCGAGCATCACCGCAGATCACCTGCCGGGTTGAGGGTGCGGGTGTTGGACGTCGAGCTCGCCCAGTCGACGATCGTCCATCGGTGCCGACGGGCGTGCCGGAAGAGCGACACGTCGGGCTTGACCGCCACCGGCCGGCCGACGGCATCGAGCAGCGGCAGGTCGGAGTGGGAGTCGGCATAGCCGTACGACGCGGCCAGGTCGATGCCGTGCTCCGCGGCGTACTGCCGCATCCAGGCCGCCCGCGACTCCCCCACCAGCGGCGAGCTGGCCAGGAAGCCGGTGCACACGCCCCGGTCGTCGACGGCGAGCTCGGCGGCCTCGATGTGGTCGAAGAGCGGCTCCAGGGGCCGGGTCAGCGGCCGGATGGCGCCGGTGATGAGCACGGTCCGGTGGCCGGCGTTGCGGTGCTCGCGGATCCGGCGGACGGCGTCCGGCGAGAGCCGCGAGAGCACGTAGTCGGTCAGGTGCTCGTCGGCGATCGCGTCCAGATCGGCGAGCCGGGCTCCATCGTACTGCCGGTAGACGGCACGCAGGAACGCGCTGCGCTCGCGCCGCTCGGCGCGCACCATCGCCGGCACCTTCGCGGCGATCCGGCCCAGCTCGCCCCAGCGCTCGCTGCCGGTCTGCTCGCGCAGCCGGAGCCACAGGTAGGTCTCGATGACGTTGGAGGACATCAGCGTGCCGTCCATGTCGAAGAACGCGCCGATCTGGCCGGTCGAGCTCGCCGACACCGGCTTGAGCGTCGGGTCGGTCGCGGCCTTGCGCTTGCGGCGGGCCTCGTCCATCCGTCGCACCGGCGCGGTCACTGCCGGGCAGTGCACCTCGCGCAGGTAGTGGGACCAGTCGACGACGGCGGTGTCGAACGCGAACGCCGCCTGGTCCTCCGGGGACAGCGAGCGGTAGAGCCCGAGCGTGTTCGCGTCGGAGAAGCGCAGCTCGGCCTGGGCGTACTCGCGGTAGAGGTCCAGGTAGCGGCGCAGGAACTCCAGCCGCCGGCCCTGCTGGTCGAGCTTGCGGGCGAGGTCGCGGGTCCGGTCACCGCGGGGGGCGTGGCCGACCACGTAGTTCGCGACCTGGTGCGCCCGCTCGCTGGTCGACAGCAGCCGCTCGACCGACGAGGCGCCCGGGAAGCGCCAGTCCGGCAGCCGCACCGCGCCGCGGTCGCCGGCGGCGAACGGGTGCTCGTCGAAGTAGGCCCGGACGTTGTCGTAGAGCATCCGGAAGGTGAGGGGGTTGCGGTCCCCGGACGAGACGTGGAAGTACGCCGGGTCGCCGGCCTCCGGCGGGTGCGCCAGCACCGCGACGATCGCGGCCACCACGTGGTCGACCGGCACGATGTCGACGATCGTGTCGGCGGCCGCCGGGAACTCCGGCAGCTCGCCGCGACCGTAGGCCAGGATCAGCGGCTCGGCCATCTTGAAGCCCTCGATCCAGCCCGGGTGCGGACGCTCCAGGGCGGACTCGATGATGCTCGGCCGGACGATCGAGACCCGGCGCGGCTGGGCGGCGTCGCGGGCGTGCTGCTCCACCACCCGCTCGCCGAGCGCCTTGGTGAACGTGTAGCAGTCGGTCCAGCCCAGGCTGCGCGCCCGCTCCGACCCGATCCGCACCAGCTCGCGCTTGACCCACTCCTTGCGGGCCTCCTCGGTCGCGGCGGCCGCGGTGAGCAGGCCGGCCCGGCTGTGCGTGCGCTCGGCCTTCTTGCGCTCGCGCTCGAGCACGAACGCGCTGCGGCTCTGGTGCTCGACGATCTGTCGCTGGACGAGGCCCCACGACAGCTCGGCCTCGAGGTCGACGTCGTGGTCGACCGGCGCCTCCGGGATGCTGCCGCGCCGACGGCCCGCGACGTACGCCGTGGAGATGTGCACGTAGTGGATGTCCGGTCCGGCGTCGCGGACCCGGGCGAGCAGCTCGCGGGTGCCCTGCACGTTGGTGCGGAAGCCCTCGTCGACCGGCGGGTCGAAGGAGACGTCGCCGGCGCAGTGCACGACAGCGTCCAGCCCGGGTGGCAGCTCGGGCGCGTCGGCCAGATCGCCCTCCAGCACCTCGATCCGGGCCGCCATCAGCGCCTCGACGCCACCGGCGGCCTCGACGATGTCGGCGAAGACCGGCTTGCGCAGCAGCGCCGCCGTGCGGGCCTCGGCACTCGTCGAGCCCTTGCGCCGCACCAGCACCGTGACGCGCACGCCCGGCGCCTCGGCCAACATCAGGTGGAGCAGCGCCTCGCCCACGAAGCCGGTCACACCGGTGAGCAGCACGTGCTGCCCGTCGAGTCGCGCAGCAATCGTCGACACCGGGAGCATGCGCAGAAACCTACTACCGATGGCTCGGGACCTCATGGCACCGGGGGTGCCCTGGGACGCGACGTGGCGTCAGGCGCGCTTCTCCTCGGCCTTCTTCTTGATGATCACGAACGGCAGGATCAGCACGCCGATCAGGGAGACGATCCAGACGATCACCGTCGCCTCGATCCAGGTCAGCGCCCCGCCGGAGATGGACAGCCCGTCGGAGACGGCGGCGGTGATGATCAGGCCGACCAGCGTGGCGACCAGGGCGACGCCGCCGCGCAGGGCGGGCGCCTTGCTGAGGGCCATCTGGGTGAGGAACGGCTGGGCGACCGCGTAGACGACCGTGAAGATCACGACGGCGATGACGAACGCCGTGCCGCTCACCTCGACGTCGTCGAGCACCCAGTTCGCGACGAGCAGACCCAGCGCGTTGGACAGCAGCTGGATCAGGAAGCCGAGCAGCAACCGGATCATGGGTGCAACCTACTACCGACCAGCCCCGGCGGCCGGTCTTTGAGACGGGTGGGCTTCCTCGCGCCTCGGCCGACCGCGCACGGCCGGTGGGTGAGCATCGGGCGCTGGTCGCACCCGGCGCCACAGGTTCATCAAGGGATGAAGGTCACCCCGCACCAAGGCGAGCACGGCACGGGATGCGCGACTCCGGCTTCAGCCCGTGATGAAACGGCGCACCCGAGGCGCACCTGTGAGTGAGCCTCGGGAGTGGGCGCAGAGGGGATCGAACCCCCGACCACCTCCTTGTAAGGGAGGTGCTCTACCGCTGAGCTATACGCCCGTCGCGCCGGTCGCGCATCGGCGCCGGAGCGGGCACAGACTACGCATGAACCGGCTCCGAAATGAAGTTGAACCGCAGGCGTCTCGGGTCACCTGCGGTTCAACGGCTCAGAGACTAGGACGCCCGGGCCGGAGTTGTCTCCCCTTCGACCGGAATTCGAGACACCGGACGCCGACCGGTCTAGACCGCCGCGACGAGCTGGCGCAGATGCTCGTCGAGATCGCGGCCCTCGGGCATCGCGTTGTGCACCGCCCAGCGCAGCAGACCCTGCTTGTCGACGACGTACGACGAGCGTCTCGGGCAGCCCTTGGCCTCGTCGAAGACCTCGTAGGCCCGGGCGACCTCGCCGTGCGGCCAGAAGTCGGAGAGCAGCGGGAAGTTGAGCCCGTCCTGGTCGGCGAACGCGCGCAGCGAGTAGATCGGGTCGCACGAGATCGCCAGCACCTCGGTCTCAAACGTCAGGAACTCCGCGAGCCGATCGCGCACCCCCGCCATCTCGCCGGTGCAGACACCGGAGAAGGCGTAGGGGTAGAAGAGGATCGCGACCGCCTTCTTGTCGCGGTACGACGACAGCGAGACGTCCTGGCCGAACTGGTCGCGCAGCATGAAGTCGGGGGCCGGAGCCCCGAGCTCGAGACCGAACATGCCGCCATCCTGTCACCCGCCGGCGACAGACCCTCAATCGCCGTCCGTCAGTCGCGGCCGAGCTCGCGCTTGAGCACCTTGCCGGTGACGTTGCGGGGCAGTTCGTCGATGAAGACGATCTCGCGGGGCACCTTGAAGCGGGCCAGGTTCGCCCGCACGTGGTCCAGCAGTTCGGCCTCGCCGACCGGACCCGAGACCACGACGTACGCCCGCAGCCGGGTGCCGAAGTCGGGGTCGTCGACCCCGACCGCGGCGACCTCGACGACGGCCTCGTGCCGCGCCAGGCAGTCCTCGACCTCCTGGGGGAAGACGTTCTCCCCGCCGGAGACGATCATCTCGTCGTCGCGGCCCTCGACCCAGAGCCGGCCGTCGGCGTCGAGGCGGCCGACGTCGCCGGTCGACATCAGCCCGTCGGCGACCTCCTTGCCGCCACCGCCGGTGTAGCCCTCGAAGAGCAGCCCGTTGCCGACGAAGATCCGGCCGGTCTCCCCCGGCGGCAGCTCGCGGCCCTCGGGGTCCAGGATGCGCACGACCGTGGCGTACGGCGGCCGGCCGGCCGCGGCCGGGGCCGCCCGCAGGTCGGCCGGCGTCGCGATCGAGGCGTAGGCGACCTCGGTCGAGCCGTAGATGTTGTAGAGGTGGTCGCCGAAACGGTCCATCCACCGCAGCGCCAGGTCGCCCGGGAGCGCCGAGCCCGACGAGGCGACGACCTGCACGCGCGCCAGGTCGTGGCCGGCCAGCTCCTCCTCGGGCAGCGCCAGGATCCGCTGCAGCATCACCGGGATCACCACCAGCGAGTCGCAGCGCTCGGCCTCCGCGACCGCGAGGCAGTCCGCCGGGTCGAACCTGCGGCGCAGCACCATCGTGGAGCCGAGCAGCATCGCCAGCGCGAAATGCGCGAAGCCCCAGGTGTGGAAGAGCGGCGCCGCGATGTGGGTCCGCCAGCCGTAGCGCAGCGGCATCCGCGACAGCAGCGCGACCGCCGCGTCGACGCCGGCCTCGCTGCGCGGGGCGCCCTTCGGCGTACCGGTGGTGCCGGAGGTGAGGATCACGACGCGGCCATGACGACCGGCCGGCTCGAGATCGCCGTCGGGGTGGCTGCCGATGAGTCCCTCGAGCGTCGGGCCGTGACCGGGGACCTCGGTCGGGCCGTCGGTCCAGGCGACCACCCGCTCGGCCACGTCGGCGGCGGCCAGGAGGCCGGCGAACTCCTCGTCGTGGACGACGACCCGCGGCCGCTCCCGCTCGATGACGTCGACCAGCTGCGGGCCGGCGAAGGCGGTGTTGAGGTACAGCAGGTCGGCACCGAGCTTCGCGGCAGCGATGCTGACGTCGACGAAGCCGCGGTGGTTGCGGCACATGACGGCGACGCCGTCGCCGCTGGAGACCCCCAGACCGGCGAGTGCCCGGGCCAGCGAGTTGGAGCGCCGACGCAGGTCGTCGTAGGTCAGCGAGCCGAGCTCGTCGACGACCGCGGTGCGGTGGGGGTCGAGCAGGGCGGCGGCGGTGAAGCCGCCGGCGGGGCCCACGCCCCACTCCCGGAGCGCCCGGGCCGCCCTCGCCAGCGCGACGGGGTGGTGCGGGCGGATGACGCCGGCCCGCCCGAGGACCCTCAGCGTGGTGCCGGCACCGGCCGCACCCGCGAGAGCCCTGCCGAGCACGGCCGGAGCCTGGTCAGGCCGGCGTCTTGGGTGCGACGAGCCGGGTTGCGGACCAGTCCTTGCTCACCGCGGCGGTCGTGGTCTGCGAGAGACCGGCGATCGGGGCCGCCTCGGCGATGTCGGCCGGGTCGACGGCGTTGGGCCGCCCCACCTTGGGGGTGAGCAGCCAGATCGCGCCGCCGCCGACGAGATCGGTCAGCGCGTCGACGAGGCCGTCGACCAGGTCGCCGTCCTCGTCACGCCACCACAGCAGCACCGCGTCGACGACGTTGCCGTAGTCGGCGTCCACGAGGTCGGCGTCGATCCGATCCTCGACGGCGATCCGGAGCTCGTCGTCGCTGTCGGTGTCCCACCCCAGCTCCTGGACCACCATGCCTGCCTTCAAACCGAGGCGTTCGGCAGGGCCCGGTGCAGGATCTGTCTGGGTGGACCCACCATCCGGGGTCGAGCTCAACGTCGCCTCCTTCGGCTGTGCCCCCGCGGCGGTCCCGCGGGGATTCGAGGTGGGGAGTAGTCCACCGGAGTTCACCCGAGGGCGCAACCCGTGTCCACAAGGAGCCGGCCACTGGTCCGGTACCCATGGGTAGATTTGGCGCGGTTCGAGCGCGTGCAACGATGAGCAGGTGACCGAAGACGTAGTACCCACTTCTGACCCCGGCACGGACACCAAGCGGAGCGGCACCACCCCGACCGTCATCCACGAAGGCCTGCCCACCCAGCTGCCCGACATCGACCCGGACGAGACCCACGACTGGCTCGACTCCTTCGACGCGCTCGTCGACGAGCGCGGCCGCGAGCGAGCGCGCTACGTCATGCTGCGCCTGCTCGAGCGGGCCCGAGAGGCGAACGTCGGCGTCCCGGCGTTGCGCAGCACCGACTACATCAACACGATCCCGCCGGAGCGGGAGCCGTGGTTCCCCGGTGACGAGGAGACCGAGCGCCGGATCCGGGCGTTCATCCGCTGGAACGCCGCCGTCATGGTGTCGTCGGCGAACCGCAAGGGCCTCGAGGTCGGCGGCCACATCGCGACGTACCAGTCGTCGGCGAGCCTCTACGAGGTCGGCTTCAACCACTTCTTCCGTGGCAAGGACCACCCCGGCGGCGGCGACCAGGTCTACATCCAGGGTCACGCCTCCCCCGGCATCTATTCCCGCGCCTTCCTCGAGGGCCGGCTGACCGAGGAGCAGCTCTACCGGTTCCGCCAGGAGGTCCAGCACGGGCCGCACGCGGGCCTCTCGTCGTACCCCCACCCCCGGCTGATGCCCGAGTTCTGGGAGTTCCCGACGGTCTCGATGGGTCTCACCGGGCTCAACTCCATCTACCAGGCGCGGTTCAACCGCTACCTGCACAACCGCGGCATCAAGGACACCGGCGACCAGCGCGTGTGGGCCTTCCTCGGCGACGGCGAGATGGCCGAGCCGGAGTCGCTGGGCGCGATCCGCCTCGCCGCCCGCGAGGAGCTCGACAACCTGGTCTGGGTCGTCAACTGCAACCTGCAGCAGCTCGACGGACCGGTCACCGGCAACGGCAAGATCATCCAGGAGCTCGAGGCCAACTTCCGCGGCGCCGGGTGGAACGTCATCAAGGTCGTGTGGGGCCGCGAGTGGGACGACCTGCTCGCGCGCGACGTCGACGGCGTGCTCGTCAACCGGATGAACACGACCCCCGACGGCGCGTTCCAGACCTACAGCGTCGAGGACGGCGCCTACGTCCGCGACCACTTCTTCGGTGCCGACCCGCGCCTGAAGAAGATGGTCGAGCACATGACCGACCAGCAGATCGTGAAGCTGCCGCGCGGCGGCCACGACTACCGCAAGGTGTACGCCGCGTTCGACGCCGCCACCAAGCACGTCGGTCAGCCGACGGTGATCCTGGCCAAGACCATCAAGGGCTGGACGATCGACGCCCTCGAGGGCAAGAACGCCACGCACCAGATGAAGAAGCTGACCCAGGACGACCTGAAGAAGTTCCGGGACCGCCTCTACCTCCCGATCTCCGACCGCGACCTCGAGCGGGCCTACGACGAGACCGGCGCCGCGCCGTTCTTCCACCCGGGCATGGAGTCGCCGGAGATCCAGTACATGCTCGACCGGCGCAAGCAGCTCGGCGGCTCGCTGCCCAAGCGGGTGCTCCGGGCCAAGAACCTCACGCTGCCCGGCGACGAGGTCTACGCCGAGCTCAAGCAGGGCGGCGGCAAGCACTCGATCGCCACGACGATGGCCCTGGTCCGGCTGCTCAAGGAGTGGATGAAGGACCCGGAGATCGGCAAGCGCATCGTGCCGATCGCCCCCGACGAGTACCGCACCTTCGGCATGGACTCGATGTTCCCGAGCGCCAAGGTCTACAACCCGGGCGGGCAGCAGTACGAATCGGTCGACCGGAAGTTGTTGCTCTCCTACAAGGAGTCCGCCCAGGGCCAGATGCTCCACGAGGGCATCTCCGAGGCCGGCGGCATGGCGTCGGCGACCGCGGCCGGGTCGGCGTACTCCACGCACGGCGAGCACATGATCCCGTTCTTCATCTTCTACTCGATGTTCGGGTTCCAGCGCACCGGCGACTCCATCTGGGCGATGGCCGACCAGCTCGCCCGGGGCTTCCTGATCGGCGCGACGGCCGGCCGCACCACGCTGACCGGTGAGGGCCTGCAGCACGCCGACGGCCACTCGCCGCTGCTCGCGGCCAGCAACCCGGCGGTCGTGCACTACGACCCGGCGTTCGCCTACGAGATCAGCCACATCATGAAGTCCGGCCTCGAGCGCATGTACGGCGAGGACGCGGAGAACGTGATCTTCTACCTCACCGTCTACAACGAGCCGGTGGCGCAGCCGGCCGAGCCCGAGGGCGTCGACGTCGAGGGCATCCTCAAGGGCATCCACCACGTCGACGACGCGCCCCAGGGTTCGGCGGAGGGCCCCCGGGTCCAGCTGCTCGCCTCGGGCGTCGGCTTCCCGTGGGTCAAGGAGGCCCAGCGCCTGCTCCGCGAGGAGTGGGGCGTCCGCGCCGACACCTGGTCGGTGACCTCCTGGAACGAGCTGGCCCGCGACGGCGTCGCCGCCGAGGAGTGGAACCTGCTGCACCCGGGCGAGCAGCCCCGCACGGCGTACGTCGCCGACAAGCTGCGCGGTGCCGAGGGTCCCGTCATCGCGGTGTCCGACTACATGCGCGCGGTCCCGCTGCAGATCGCCCGCTGGGTGCCCGGCGACTACCGGGTGCTCGGTGCCGACGGCTTCGGCTTCGCCGACACCCGCCCGGCCGCCCGGCGGTTCTTCCACATCGACGCCCAGTCGGTCGTGGTCCAGGCGCTCCAGGCGCTCGCCGACGCCGGCCAGATCGACCGGGCGAAGGTCGAGGAGGCCTTCGCGAAGTACCGCATCGACGACCCCACCGCCGTCGCGGGGGTCAAGCAGGAGGGCGGCGACGCCTGACTTCTCGGGCCGTCCCTGCAACCGGGCGCCTCGCGGCGACCTCTCAGGCCGTGTCCTCGACCGGCTCGAGCGGTGCGGACGCGGCGCCGGACCTGAGCAGCGTCCGGAAGCGGGCACGGGAGTACGTCGCGGGCGCGGTCGACCGGACGAAGTCCTCGACGATCCGGCAGAACCGCTCCGGGTGGTCCTGGTGCGGGAAGTGTCCCGCGTCGGGGATCACCTCGACCCGGGCGTGGGGCGCCAGCGCGGCGACGGTCTCCGCGTGCCGCGCCGGGATCACCCGGTCGTCGCGGCCCCACACGACCCACATCGGCATCGCCTCGGTGAGGTAGGCGCGGTCGGCCATCGTGACGATCTGGCCCTTCCAGTCGACCACCGCGCGGGCGACGTGACGCGTGGCCCGCCGGGCGGCCGGGTCCTTGAAGGCGTCGAAGATCCGGGCGACCTCGTCGAAGTCGCGGGTCTGCCTGCCGCCGACGGCGGCGAGGGTGCGCAGCCCCGCGACGCCCAGGTGCCGCAGGCCGGGCAGGGTGAGGACGCCCATCAGCTCGTGGAAGCCGGGCGTGGTGATCGCGCGGATGCCGGGATGCACCTCGGCCCCGAGGCCGCCGGACGCCACGACCATCAGGCGCTCGGTGCGCTCGGGGAACTGGTAGGCGAACTGCATCGCCACGCCACCGCCGAAGCTGTGCCCGACGACGGTCACCTTGTCGACGCCGAGCACGGTGAGCAGGTCGCGCATGCCGTTGGCGTAGCCGCCCACGCTGTAGTCGGCGCGGGGCTTGTCGGACCGGCCGTGGCCGAGCAGGTCGGGCGCGATCACGGTGAACCGCCGGCTCAACCGCTCGATCACCGGCTCCCAGGTGGTGTGGTCGCAGGCCAGGCCGTGCAGGAGCAGCAGCGCCGGGCCTCGGCCCACCTTCACGAAGGCGCGCCGGTGACCGTGGATGGTCACGAACTGCACGTCGTACCCTCCGGTCACGAACGCCTCCCCATGTGTACGCCCGCCTGCTGCAAATGGTAGTGGTCGATTCAACCACGCACGCTCGCCGGCCCGACGGCCGATCCCCTGGAATCACCGGCGTTTTCCCGACCATCGGCGGGTGCAATAGCCTCGCCACGTGGCCACCCCTCCCGCCGCATCCCCCCATGAGCGAGCCGCCGAGGCGCTGCAGCGGGCCACCGGCGCCCTCGCCACGGCGGCGACGGCCCGGATGGACCAGGACATGGCCTGGTTCCGGTCGCTCAGCGCGGAGGACCGCTCGTGGGTGTCGATGATCGTGCAGGCCGGCATCCGGGGCTTCGTCGACTGGTACCGCCTGGCCGACGACCAACCCGCGCCGGCGGGCGGGGAGATGGTCGCCTCGGTCTTCGGCGCCGCGCCCCGCGCCCTCGCCGGGGTGATCAACCTGCAGCAGACCGTCGCGCTGGTGCGGCTCTCGATCGAGGTGGTCGAGGCGAACGTCGAGCAGCTGCTCGACCCCGAGGATGCCGCCGACGTCCGGGCCGCGGTGCTCCGCTACGCCCGCGAGATCGCCTTCGCGACCGCGGAGGTCTACGCCCGCGCGGCCGAGGTCCGCGGCGCGTGGGACGCCCGGCTCGAGGCACTGGTGGTCGACGCCGTGCTCCGCTCCGACCCGGACGAGACCCTGCTCTCCCGGGCCAGCGCGCTGGGCTGGGCCGGGCGCGGCGACGTCGCGGTGGTGCTCGGCAGCGTCAGCACGGAGCGGCGCGAGAGCGACACCTTCGACGACGTACGCCGGCTCGCCCGCGCGGCCGGGATGGACGCCCTCTGCGCCGTCCAGGGCGACCGCCTGGTCGTGGTGCTCGGCGGGGTGGCCGAGGCGCGGGCCGCGGCCGCGGTGGTCGCGGACCACTTCGGGCCCGGACCCGTCGTGGTCGGCCCGGTGGCCGACGGCCTCGGCAGCGCGCACGTCTCCGCCCGGGCGGCCCTGGCGGCCCACCGCGCCGCGCCCGGCTGGCCGGACGCCCCCCGGCCGGTGCGCAGCGCGGACCTGCTGCCCGAGCGCGCGCTGGCCGGCGACGGGCACGCGCGACGGCACCTGGTCGAGGAGATCTACCTCCCGATCACGCACGCCCGGGGCACCCTCATCGAGACGCTCTCGACGTACTTCCAGGAGGGCTCCTCGATCGAGGGCACCGGTCGGGCGCTCTTCGTGCACCCCAACACGGTGCGCTACCGGCTGCGTCAGGTGACGGAGCTCACCGGCTTCTCCCCCAGCGATCCACGCGAGGCGCTGACCCTGCAGATGGCACTGGTCCTGGGCCGGCTCTCGGGCCGCACACCGTAGACCAGCGCCCTAGTGGCCATCACCGGAAGTTCTTCGGGTGGCCCGCACCCCGGGCACGCACCTCGCTGCGTTGCCGTCGCTTGCTGGACGAACAGGTAGAGCTGCGCTCCGGCGCCTTGCGATGCACGCACCCTGTGCACGGGCCACCCCCGAGGAACTTCCAGCGACGACCACTAGCACCGGGATCCTGGAGTCTTTGTAGGAACCATACAAAGACTCGCGGATCGTTTTCGTGCGGGCCGTAGGCGAGGTCCGGGCCGTCCACGCGGCAGAGTGGACGCGTGCTCGTGATCGTCGCCCCCGGCCAAGGTGCTCAGACTCCCGGATTCCTCAAGCCGTGGCTGGAGGACCCGGTCTTCGCCTCCCGCTTCGACTGGCTGGCCACCGTGGCCGGCCTCGACCTCGCGCACTACGGCACCGAGGCGGACGCCGAGACCATCCGCGAGACCCAGATCGCCCAGCCGCTGCTGGTCGCGACCGGACTGGTCGCCGCGCTGGAACTGTTCCCCCACCCGGCCGACGCGTTCGACCAGATCGGCGCGGTCGCCGGCCACAGCGTCGGCGAGATCGCCGCGGCCGCCGGTGCCCGGGTGATCACCGCCGAGCAGGCGATGGTACTGGTCCGCGAGCGTGGCAAGGCGATGGCGCAGGCCGCCGCCACCACCCCGACCGGCATGACCGCGGTGCTCGGCGGCGACCGCGAGGAGGTCCTCGCGGTCATCGAGACGCACGGCCTCACCGCCGCCAACGACAACGGCCCCGGCCAGATCGTCGCGGCCGGCACCATGGAGCAGCTCGCGGCGTTCGCCGAGGAGCCCCCGGCCAAGGCCCGGCTGATGCCGCTGAGCGTCGCCGGCGCGTTCCACACCCACCACATGGAGCCCGCGGTCGGCCATCTCGCCGGGCTGGCCCGCTCGGTGTCCGTGCACGACCCGCGCACCCGCGTGATCTCCAACAGGGACGGCAAGGTCGTCCACGACGGCCGGGAGGTGCTGGCCCGGATCGTCGGCCAGATCGCCAGCCCGGTCCGCTGGGACCTGTGCCTGGACGCCATGGACGACCTGGGGGTCACCGGCATCCTCGAGATGCCGCCGGCCGGCACGCTCACCGGCATCGCGAAGCGCGCGCTCAAGGGGGTCGAGACCTTCGCCCTCAAGACGCCCGACCAACTCGACGACGCCCGCGCGTTCTGCGCCAAGCACGGCGAATCCTCCGGCCTCGGCATCAGCCCGACCTGGCGGATGGTCGTCTCCCCCGCCAAGGGCACCTTCCACATCGCCGCCGACTCCGCGGACGCCGAGGTGCTGTCGTCCGGTACGACGATCGGCGAGGTCGCCAGCCTCCGCGACCGCACCGTCGTGGCCGCGCCCCACGGGGGCCGCGTCGTCGAGTGGCTGGTCGAGGACGGCGACCTCGTCTCCCCCGGTCAGCCCCTGCTCCGCCTGCACCCCGAAGGAGGCCAGTGATGGCCGAGTCCATCGCTCTCGCCCAGGCCGAGGGCGCCCGCCACGCCGGGATCCTCGGCCTCGGGTCCTACCGGCCCAGCCGGGTGATCCCCAACGCCGAGGTCGTCGAGGCGATCGACTCCAGTGACGAGTGGATCCAGCAGCGCTCCGGCATCAAGCAGCGCCGGTGGGCCACCCCCGAGGAGACCGTGCAGTTCATGGCGGTGGCCGCGGCCCGCAAGGCCCTCGACGACGCCGGCGTCGACGCCCGGCAGATCGAGTGCGTGGTCGTCGCCACGGTGAGCCACATGTTCCAGACCCCGGCCATCGCCACGGCGATCGCCTACGAGCTCGGCACCGACAACGCCGCCGCCTTCGACATCTCGGCGGCGTGCGCCGGCTTCTGCCACGGCGTGGGGATGGCCGCCGACTTCGTGCGCGCCGGCAGCGCCGGGCACGTGCTGGTGATCGGCGTCGAGCGGCTCTCCGACCTGACCGACGTCGGCGACCGCGGCACCGCCTTCATCTTCGCCGACGGCGCCGGCGCCGTCGTCGTCGGACCGAGCGAGACCCCGGGCATCGGCCCCGTGGTCTGGGGCTCGCAGGGCGAGCACTTCGACCACATCCGTCAGCGCGAGGACTGGCGCGACGTCGTCGCCAGCGACAACCCCGTCATGCCGCACCTGGTCATGCAGGGCAACCCGGTGTTCCGCTGGGCGTCGTACTCGATGGCCAAGATCGGCCAGGAGGCGCTCGACCGGGCCGGCATCACCGCCGACCAGCTCGACGTCTTCGTGCCCCACCAGGCGAACATGCGCATCACCGACGCCATGGCGCGCGCGATGAAGCTGCCCGACCGGGTCAAGATCGCCCGCGACATCGCCGAGCAGGGCAACACCTCGGCCGCCTCCGTGCCGCTCGCGCTCGACCGGATGATCCAGGAGGGCGAGGCGCGCAGCGGCGACCTCGCGCTGCTGATCGCGTTCGGCGCCGGCCTCGCGTACGCCGCGCAGGTGGTCCGGGTCCCCTGACCCGTCCCGGGCTCGGCACCGCACCCGACCCAGCGCCCTTCCGAAGTTTCCGCACCACCCAACCAACCCCGAAGAGAGGGAACAGCCTGATGGCCACCACCGAAGAGATCCGCGCCGACCTCGCCGAGATCGTCAATGAGGTCGCCGGCATCGACGCCGACGACGTCCAGCTCGACAAGTCCTTCGTGGACGACCTCGACGTCGACTCGCTCTCCATGGTCGAGGTCGTCGTCGCAGCGGAGGAGAAGTTCGGCGTCTCCATCCCCGACGACGAGGTCAAGAACCTCAAGACCGTGGGCGACGCCGTCGCCTTCATCGAGCGGGCCCAGGCCTGACCTTCTCTCGACCGTCCAGCACGTCGAGGAACACCGAGGAGCAGCATGTCTTCCAAGCGAGTCGTCGTCACCGGCCTCGGGACCACCAGTCCCGTCGGAGGTGACGTTCCCAGCACCTGGGACGCCCTGGTCAGCGGACGCTCCGGCGTCCGGTACCTGACCGACGACTGGGCCGAGGAGATGCCGGTCAAGATCGCCGGTCGCATCGCCGTGGAGCCCACCGAGGTGATCGAGCGGGTCAAGGCCCGTCGCCTCGACCGCAGCGCGCAGTTCGCGATGGTCGCCGCCATGGAGGCCTGGGCCGACTCCGGCCTGGCCGCCGCGCAGGAGGACGGCTCGCTGGACCGCGATCGGCTCGGCGTCGCCATGGCCTCCGGCATCGGCGGCGTGACCACGCTCCTCGACAACTACGACGCGCTGAAGGAGAAGGGGCCGCGCCGGGTCTCGCCGCTCGCGGTGCCGATGCTGATGCCCAACGCGCCCGCGGCGCAGATCAGCCTGTACGTCGGAGCGCGCGCGGCGGTCATCACGCCGGTCTCGGCGTGCGCGTCCGGCAACGAGGCGATCGCCCACGCCGTCGACCAGATCCGGCTCGGCCGGGCCGATGTCGTGGTCGCCGGCGGCACCGAGGCGGCGATCCACCCGCTGCCGATGGCGGCGTTCGCCAACATGATGGCGCTGTCGAAGACCGCGAGCGGGGAGGCGGGCGGCGATCCGACCGCGGTCTCCCGCCCGTGGGACCTCGCCCGCGACGGGTTCGTCCTCGGCGAGGGTGCCGGTGTGCTGGTCCTCGAGTCCGAGGAGCACGCCCGGGCGCGCGGCGCACGCATCTACGCGACCGTGCTCGGGGCCGGCATCACCGCCGACTCCCACGACATCGCCCAGCCCGACCCGGAGGGCCGCGGCGGCTCCCGGGCGATCCTGCGGGCGCTGGCCGAGGCCGACATCAGCCCGGCCGACATCGTCCACGTCAACGCCCACGCGACGTCGACCCCCCAGGGCGACATCGCCGAGGGCCTGATGCTGCACGCGACCCTCGGCGCCCACGCGACCGAGGTGGTCGTGACCAGCACCAAGTCGATGACCGGCCACCTGCTCGGCGGGGCCGGCGCGCTGGAGGCGGTGGCGACCGTGCTCGCCCTGCACCACCGCGTCTCGCCGCCGACGATCAACCTGGACAACCAGGACCCGGCGGTCGAGCTCGACATCGCCACCAAGGCCCGCGACCTGCCGGCCGGCGACATTGCGGCGCTCAACAACTCGTTCGGATTCGGCGGCGCCAACGTCGCCGTGGCGTTCGGTTCGGTGTGAGCCGCCACCCCACGGAAGGACGACAGTGACTGCCACGGCGACCAAGCCCGCGAAGCTCCCCCGCGCGGAGGACCCGCGCAACCCCGTGCACCGGCTCACCGCGCTGTTCGACGAGGACACGCTCGAGCTGATCACGCCCGACGACGACTCCGGCATGCTCGCCGCGGTCGGGAGCATCGACGGCACCCGCGTGGTGGCCTTCTGCTCCGACGCCACCGTGATGGGCGGCGCGATGGGCGACCTCGGCTGCCGGGTGGTCGTCGACGCCTACCACCGCGCGATGACCGACGGCGTGCCGATCATCGGCCTGTGGCACTCCGGCGGGGCGCGCCTCGCCGAGGGCGTGCTCTCTCTGCATGCGGTCGGCCGGATCTTCCAGGCCATGACCCAGGCGTCCGGCAAGATCCCGCAGATCTCCGTGGTGCTCGGCCCGGCGGCCGGCGGCGCGGCGTACGGTCCGGCGCTGACCGACGTCGTGATCCTCGGCCCCGAGGGCCGGATCTTCGTCACCGGCCCCGACGTGGTCCGCTCGGTCACCGGCGAGGACGTCGACATGCTCCGCCTCGGTGGCCCCGAGCCGCACGGTCGCCGCTCGGGCGTCGTGCACATCCTCGCCGAGTCCGAGCGCGAGGCGCTCGATCGGGCACGTGGCGTCGCCTCGCTGCTCGGCTCGCAGGGCAGCATGAAGGTCGACGAGATCGAGGACCGCGACCTGGCCGCCCTGCTGCCGGAGTCCAAGAAGCGCGCCTACGACGTGCACCCGCTCGTCGAGTCGATCCTCGACGAGGGCACCACGCAGGAGCTGCACGCCCGCTGGGCACCCAACATCGTCACCGCCCTGGGCCGCTTCGGCGGCCGCACGGTCGGCGTGATCGCCAACAACCCGCTGCGCCTCGGCGGCTGCCTCGACTCGCTCTCGGCCGAGAAGGCCTCCCGCTTCGTCCGGATGTGCGACGCCTTCGGCGTGCCCCTGGTCGTCGTGGTCGACGTCCCCGGCTACCTGCCCGGCGTCGGTCAGGAGTGGGACGGCGTGGTGCGCCGCGGCGCCAAGCTGTTGCACGCGTTCGGCGAGTGCGTGGTCCCCCGGGTCACCCTGGTCACGCGCAAGACGTACGGCGGCGCCTACATCGCGATGAACGCCCGCTCCCTCGGCGCCACCAAGGTGTTCGCCTGGCCGGGCGCGGAGGTCGCGGTCATGGGCGCGGTCGCCGCAATCCGGATCCTGCACCGCCGCCGGCTCGCCGAGGTCGCCCCCGACATCCGGCCGCAGGTCGAGGCCGAGCTGGCCGCGGAGCACGAGCGCATCGCCGGCGGCGTCGAGAAGGCCGTCGAGATCGGCGTCGTCGACGAGGTCGTCGAGCCGGCGCAGACCCGCTCGGCGATCGCGCGGGCGATCGAGGACGCCGTCCAGACCGTCGGCGTACGCCGCGGCGTGCACGGCAACATCCCGCTCTGAGCGGGCCCGACCCGTAACGGGCGCGCCGGGGCCGCGTTGGTCCCGGTATGACCCAGGTCACCCGCGCCACCGCGTGCCTCGCGGCCGCCGGCGTCACCGTGGGCCTGCTCGGCGCACCCGGCCGGGCCGAGCCGACGCCGGCGGAGCCCGGCGCACCGCATGAGCGCTCGTCGTACGGCAGCACGCACGCCCCCGACGGGGTGCTCCGCAAGGGCTGCCGCGGCTACGCCTACCGCTACACCGTCACACCACCCACGGGCGACTGGACGCTCGAGACCTTCCTCCGTGACCCCACTGGCGACTCGGTCGCCTCCGGAGCCTTCATGTCCGACTCCGACCCGGCCACCCGGCGCAGCACCTTCGACCTCTGCCGCTACAACACCCGCCCGGGCAGGTTCACGATCCGCGCGCTGCTGCACTGGTACGACGACGAGGGCGGCCACCGGGTCTGGCTCGAGCCCTCCCGCTTCCGCCTGAGGCGGGCCCGGTAGTCAGTCGGCGGCGCCGGGGAACAGCCGTTGGACGGCCGTCTCGATGGCGCGCCGACGGGCCGCCAGGAACGCGTCGCGCTCCGGGCCCGCAGCCACCTGGTCGCCCTGGTCGGCCCACGAGGTCGCCAGCTGGCTCACGAAGACGAGGACGTCCACGGGGTCCCAGTCCGGGTCGACGACGCCGGACCGCTGAGCCCGGCGCAGCTGGGCGACCTTGCCCGCGACGACGGTCCGGAAGGGGTCGTCGGGCGGCGTGTCGTCCGGGGACAGCTCGAGCTGTCCCCACCGCATCAGGCGCAGCCGCTCGGGGTGCGCGACCACGTGGTCGTGCAGGCGCACGGCGTAACCGGGCAGGTCCGCCGGGTCCAGGGGCACCGCCGCGGCCATCGCCGTGAGCTCTCGCGCCGCCACGAACCGGTAGAGCTCGTCCTTGCTGCCGAAGTGGGCGTAGACCCGCTCCTTGCTGGTGCGCGCGGCCTTGGCGATGCGCTCCACCCGGGCGCCGGCGATGCCGTGCCGGGCGAACTCGGCGGTGGCCGCCGTGAGGATCCGGTCGCGGGTGGACTCGGTGGCGGCCATGGCTCGAGCATACGAACCGAACCGTACGGTTTGGAAACCGGACGACCACACGTAGAGTCAAACCGAACCGTTCGGTATGACTCTAGGAGAGACGATGCAGCAGCGCGCCCTCGGGCAGCAGGGACTCACGGTCGCGGCGATCGGCTACGGCGCCATGGGCACCGCGATCGGCTACGGTCCGGCCGACGAGACGGAGTCGATCGCGGCGATCCGGAAGGCACACGAGCTCGGCGTGACCCACTTCGACACCGCGGAGATGTACGGCTGGGGTGCGGGCGAGAGGCTCCTCGGCGCCGCGCTGGCGCCGATCCGCGACGAGGTGACCATCGCGACCAAGTTCGGATTCACGCCGAGGTTCGAGCCGGACTCCCGGCTCGACCACATCCGTGAGGTCGTCGACGCCAGCCTGCGCAACCTCGACGTCGACTGCATCGACGTGCTCTACCAGCACGTCCACGACCCCCGGGTCCCGGTCGAGGAGGTCGTCGGCGTGATGAAGGAGTACGTCGACGCGGGCAAGGTCAGGTACCTCGGCCTGTCCAACACCGACGCCGAGAGCATCCGCAGGGCTCATGCCGTCCACCCGATCTCGGTCCTGCAGGCCGAGTACTCCCTCTTCGCCCGCGACACCGAGGCGCTCCTCCCGACCATCGAGGAGCTCGGCATCGGGCTCGTCGCCTACTCGCCGCTGGCCCGCGGGTTCCTCAGCGGCGCGGTCCGGCCGCGAAGCGGCTACGGCGCCGACGACTTCCGCCAGTACGTCGGCTGGTGGGCACCGGAGAACTACGACGCCAACGTGCGCATCGTCGACGACCTGACCCGGCTCGCCGCCGAGAAGGGCGCCGCCCTCTCCCAGCTGGCCATCGCCTGGCTGCTCGCGCGGCGCGACCACATCGTCCCGATCCCCGGCTCCCGCAACCCCGGCCGGGTCGCCGAGAACGTCGCATCCGCCGACCTGATCCTCACCGAGGCCGACCTGGCCCGCATCGACGAGCTCGCGCCGACCGGTGGCTTCGGAGGCCGCGCCTGAGCGAGGGCCCAGGCCCGCCGTTCGGGCCGCCTGTCAGACCACCTGGTGCAGCCAGCGCACCGGAGCGCCCTCGCCGGCGTGCCGGAAGGTCTCCAGCTCGTCGTCCCACGGCTTGCCGAGCAGCTTGTCGATCTCGACGAGTAGCGTCGTGTCGCCCAGGGCGGCCTTGACCACGGCGGCCTTGAGCCGGTCCTCGGGGATCATGATGTCGCCGTGCAGGCCGGTGACGGCGTGAAAGACGCCCAACTCGGGCGTGTAGGAGTAGCGCGCGCCCTCCGAGGCGGCGGTCGGCTCCTCGGTGATCTCGAACCGGAGCTGGTTCCAGCCGCGCAGCGCGGAGGCCACCGCGGCGGCGGAGCCGGTACCGCCGGTCCACGAGAGCTCGGCGCGGTAGGTGCCCGCCTGCGCCGCCTGCGGCGTCCAGTCCAGGCTCACGGGCACGCCAAGGACACCGCCGACGGCCCACTCGATGTGAGGGCACAGCGCGGACGGCGCTGAGTGGACGTACAGGACGCCCCTCGTCGCGGTGCGGATGGCAGTGCTTGCGGTCACCGTGACCTCCTTCATCTCCGGCGCGAGATGCGCCTTCCCCAGCGGTCTCACCGAAGATGTCTTGAGGCGTGAGTGACACGCGTGCAGTTGTGGCTCCATTGTGGCAAACGGGACGCGAGAACGCCAGCGTTCGGCGTGTGAACGGCCACGCGGTCACGGGACCCGGGCGGCCGGCGTACGCCGTGGCCCGGGCTCCAGCAGCGAGGCCAGCACGCCCTCGGCGATCCCGAGCCCGCAGAGGTGGCTCTCGCCGTCGATGACCGTGAGCGTCGCGTCCGGCAGCCGGTCGACCACGTGGCGGCCGTGCCGGAGCGGGACGATGTGGTCGTCGTCGCCGTGCCACCACCGCACCGGGACCTGTACCTCGGCGAGGTCGAAGCCCCAGTACCGCGTGAACAGGATGACGTCGTGGATCGGTGCCGTGGTCTGGAACCGGCTGCCGTTGAGCAGGTCGTCGAGGAACATCGCCTTGAACTCCGGCCGCGCGAGCAGGTTCCTGTCCCCCGGCGGCTGAGCCGCGGCGTACAGGTCCAGCGCCGGCCCCGCCAGCGGGCGCGCCAGCCGGATCGCCTGGGTGAGCGTCACGCCCAACGGCACCCGGGCCAGGGTGAGCAGCGGCGCCAGGTGCGCGGCGAGCGCGACCATGCCGCCGGCGGCCGCGTCGACGCCCTGGGTCGGCGCCACTCCCCCGAGGACGGCGACGCCCGGCACCCGCTCGGGCAGCGCTGCGGCGGCGGCCAGGGCGTACGGCCCGCCGCCGGACAGGCCGATCACGTGGGCGGTGTCGATGGCCAGCGTCTCCAGCACCACCTCGAGATCGCGGGTCCAGTCGAGGACGTCCGGATACAGGTGCGGCGTCGACGAGCCGATCCCGGGCCGGTCCAGCCCGATCAGCCGGATCCCGTGCTGCTCGGCGTACCGCCGCGCCTCGAACGGGACCTGCCGACGCGCTCCGGGGGTGCCGTGCATCCACACCACGGCCTGGCCGCCCCGCGAGCCGTACTCCGCGAAGCTCAGCCGCCGGTCCCCGCGCACCGCGACCGTGCCCTCCAGTGCCGGTCGCCGCACTCCGGCCTTCGCCCCAGCCATGCGTCCAGTCTCCCACTCGACACCGCGGGAGGACGCCGGATCAGACACGCACGGAGGTGGGGTCGACCAGGTTCGCGGGGTCGACCAGGGCGCCGAGCACGGTGCCGTCGCCGACGACGACCGGGCCGTCGACCACGTCGAGCACCAGGCAGGTCACGTTGTCCCTGCCGCCGGCCGCCAGTGCGGCGTACACCAGCACGCCGGCCGCGACGTCCGGGTCCGCGACCGTCACCAGCGCCTCGCTGATCTCCTGGTCGGGCACCAGGTCGGTGAGCCCGTCGCTGCACAGCAGCACGCGGTCGCCCACCTCCAGGTGCAGCTCCGTCACGTCGAGGCTCGGGTCGGGGCCGCCGTCGAGCGAGCGGAGCACCACGTTGCTCCACGGATGACCGGCCCGCGCGTCCTCGTCGAGCTGGCCGGAGTCGACCAGGTGCTGCACGTAGGTGTGGTCGTGCGACAGCTGACGCAGCTCGCCGTCGTGCAGCAGGTAGGCACGGCTGTCGCCGACGTGGCCGAGCACGACCCGCCGGCCGTCGGTGACGAGCGCCGTCAACGTGGTGGCCATCCCGGTCCGCTCCGGGTCCACCGCCACGCCCACGCGGACGCTCAGGTGGGCGTCCTCGACACCGCGGAGCAGCACCTGCACCGGATCCTCGCCGAAGCGAGCCAGCGCCGTCGCCGCCACCACGTAGGCCGCGGTCGCGGCGGCCACCTCACCGGCGGCGGCACCGCCCACGCCGTCGGCGAGCACGGCGACGTAGGGGCCCAGGAAGGCCGCGTCCTCGTTGTGGGGACGCACCCGACCGACGTCACTCACGCCCGCTCCCGCGAACCGCAGCACGATGACCTCCCTCGCCCGGGACTGGTGCGATCCTGCCCTACGCCGCCGACACGAAACCAGGGGCGGCAGCGCGCTAGCCGAACCGGCGCTCCAGGGTCTCGGCCCGCTCGGCCGCGTCGGTCAGGTCGTCCCCGTCGATGGCGTGGGTCCGGTGGAACCACGCCAAGGCGTCCTGCTCGCGGCCCGCGGCCTCGAGCGTGTCCGCGTAGGCGTAGCGCAGCCGCACCACCCACGACCCGCGGCTCTTCGACTGCAGCGGCGCCAGCTCGAGCGTCCGCAGCGCTGCGTCGAGCTGTCCGAGGTCACGGCGGGCGCCGGCCTCGACGATCGTCATCTCCGCCTTCGCCTCCGCGGAGAAGTTCGCGACGCCCGGGCTCTTCGCCAGCTTCAGCGCCTCCTGGGGCTTGCCCAGCGCGCGGTGGCAGTCCGCCATGATCGGCAGGTACGCCGTCGCCCCGTTCATCCGCTTCGCCGCGCGCAGCTCGGCCAGCGCCTCGGCGTAGTGGCCGGCGGCGTACGCCGCCTCTCCGGTCGCCTCCCGCACCACGGCGATCCGCGACGCCCGGGCCCGGGCGGCCAGCGCGTGCTGGTAGGCCAGCTCCGGATCCTGGTCGATGAACAGCCCAGCCGCCGCGAGGTGCCGCGCCACCCGCGACGCGAGCTTCTCCGGCAGACCCTTCAGCTGAGCGGTCACGGACCGATCCAGCTCGGCGCCGGTGATCTCCGCGGGCAGCTCCGGACCGTCGTACGCCGCCTGCTCGGCCGTGCGTGCCGGCTGCTCCGCGGCGCGACCGCCGCCACGCGGCGCACCCTGCCGGCCGCCCGACCGCCCACCCGTGGGCTTGCCCGCCGGCTTGCCGCCGCGCCGGGGCGCGTCCTTGCCCGCACCGCGCCGGTCGTCCGGGCTCCAGCGAGTCGACCGCTCCGCCGACTTCGCCGACTGACCTCGCGGCTGGCTCGACTTCGGACCGCCCGACTTCTGGCCGGACCCCTGTCCGGAACCCTGGCCTGACCTCTGGGTCGACTTCTGACCGGACTTCTGACCGGACTTCGGCCCCGACTTGGGGCCGCCGGACCGCTGGCCCTGGCTGCCGGAGCGCCCGCCCGCGGGCTTGCCGCCCGTGCGGCCGCCCCCGCCCGACGGACGCTGGCTACGACGCTGCTCGGCCACGACTGGGTACTCCTGGTTCTCGCTGGTCGCACCACATGGTGCTGAAATGAGTAGAGGCCACCTTACGGTGGCCTCTACTGAGTGTATGTCCGGCGGCGTCCTACTCTCCCACAGCCTCTCGGTTGCAGTACCATCGGCGCTGAAAGGCTTAACTTCCGGGTTCGGGATGGGACCGGGTGTTTCCCTTTCGCTATGGCCGCCGTAACTCTGGTGGCGTCACGCACCGGTGTTGTCACGGTGTGTGGCCAAGCATCTGTTCAGTTAGAGATCACGGCCGGTCGAGGGCGTGGTCTTGTCGTGTCTGGTATGGATGTGGACGCGAGTGTCGATGCAGGAATGTGTTGTGGGTTTTGTTGAGGGTTTGTGTGACAAGCCCTCGGCCTATTAGTACCAGTCAGCTCTACCTCACGGTTGTACACTTCTGGCCTATCAACCCAGTGTTCTGCTGGGGGCCTTACCCGGTTAACCCGGTGGGAAACCTCATCTTGAAACGTGCTTCCCGCTTAGATGCGTTCAGCGGTTATCACTTCCGAACGTAGCCAACCAGCCGTGCCCCTGGCGGGACAACTGGCACACCAGAGGTTCGTCCATCCCGGTCCTCTCGTACTAGGGACAGCCTTTCTCAAGTTTCCTACGCGCGCGGCGGATAGGGACCGAACTGTCTCACGACGTTCTAAACCCAGCTCGCGTGCCGCTTTAATGGGCGAACAGCCCAACCCTTGGGACCTACTCCAGCCCCAGGATGCGACGAGCCGACATCGAGGTGCCAAACCATCCCGTCGATATGGACTCTTGGGGAAGATCAGCCTGTTATCCCCGGGGTACCTTTTATCCGTTGAGCGACCACGCTTCCACATGCCGTGGCCGGATCACTAGTTCCGACTTTCGTCCCTGCTCGACATGTCTGTCTCACAGTCAAGCTCCCTTGTGCACTTACACTCAACACCTGATTGCCAACCAGGCTGAGGGAACCTTTGAGCGCCTCCGTTACATTTTAGGAGGCAACCGCCCCAGTTAAACTACCCATCAGGCACTGTCCCTGAACCAGATCATGGTCCTAGGTTAGACATCTAGTACGACCAGAGTGGTATTTCAACGATGACTCCACACCAACTGGCGTCGATGCTTCACAGTCTCCCACCTATCCTACACAAGCCGAACCAAACACCAATACCAAACTATAGTAAAGGTCCCGGGGTCTTTCCGTCCTGCCGCGCGTAACGAGCATCTTTACTCGTAGTGCAATTTCGCCGAGTCCACGGTTGAGACAGCGCCCAAGTCGTTACTCCATTCGTGCAGGTCGGAACTTACCCGACAAGGAATTTCGCTACCTTAGGATGGTTATAGTTACCACCGCCGTTTACTGGGGCTTAAGTTCTGAGCTTCACCACTCACGTGGCTGACCCGTCCCCTTAACCTTCCAGCACCGGGCAGGAGTCAGTCCGTATACATCGTCTTACAACTTCGCACGGACCTGTGTTTTTAGTAAACAGTCGCTTGGGCCTGGTCTCTGCGGCCATCACCGCTACTACCCGCAAGGGGTATCACGGATCCGGCCCCCCTTCTCCCGAAGTTACGGGGGCATTTTGCCGAGTTCCTTAACCATGGTTCGCTCGATCGCCTTGGTATTCTCTACCTGATCACCTGAGTCGGTTTGGGGTACGGGCGGCGCGTAGCTCGCTAGAGGTTTTTCTCGACAGCATAGGATCACCCACTTCACCCATACGGGCTCGGCATCACATCTCAGGGTCGTGCCTTACGACACCACGGCCCGGATTTACCTAGACCGTCCCCTACCTGCTTACCCACGCAACAACCATCGGCGTGGTTGGGCTACCTTCCTGCGTCACCCCATCGCTTGACTACTACCGGATCGGATCCCACGCTCCACCCAGACGCCTCACCCCGAAGGGATCGGTCACCCGGGCTTCGGGTGGTTAGCATCACCGGCCTCGTCATGGGCGCTACTTTGCCGGTACGGGAATATCAACCCGTTGTCCATCGACTACGCCTGTCGGCCTCGCCTTAGGTCCCGACTTACCCAGGGCAGATTAGCTTGACCCTGGAACCCTTGATCATTCGGCGCACGGGTTTCTCACCCGTGATTCGCTACTCATGCCTGCATTCTCACTCGTGTCGCATCCACCCCTGGGTCACCCCGGAGCTTCACTCGCGACACGACGCTCCCCTACCCACCCACACACCTGAACCCCACAAGGAGGCTGAGTACACGTGTGAGTGCCATAGCTTCGGCGGATGACTTGAGCCCCGCTACATTGTCGGCGCGGAATCACTTGACCAGTGAGCTATTACGCACTCTTTCAAGGGTGGCTGCTTCCAAGCCAACCTCCTGGTTGTCACTGCGACTCCACATCCTTTTCCACTTAGTCACCGCTTAGGGGCCTTAGCTGATGGTCTGGGCTGTTTCCCTCTCGACTACGGAGCTTATCCCCCGCAGTCTCACTGCTGCGCTCTCACTTACTCCCATTCGGAGTTTGGCTAACGTCAGTAACCTGGTCGGGCCCATCGGCTATCCAGTGCTCTACCTGGAGCAAGAAACACACAACGCTGCACCTAAATGCATTTCGGGGAGAACCAGCTATCACGAAGTTTGATTGGCCTTTCACCCCTATCCACAGGTCATCCCCTCAGTTTTCAACCTAAGTGGGTTCGGTCCTCCACGCGGTCTTACCCGCGCTTCAACCTGCCCATGGATAGATCACTTCGCTTCGGGTCTTGATCGCGCTACTACACCACATACATGGATACGCCCTATTCGGACTCGCTTTCGCTACGGCTACCCCACACGGGTTAACCTCGCAACACAACGCAAACTCGCAGGCTCATTCTTCAAAAGGCACGCCATCACCCCAACACCCCCAAAAGGAGGCAGCCGGGCTCTGACGGATTGTAGGCACACGGTTTCAGGTACTATTTCACTCCCCGCCAGGGGTACTTTTCACCTTTCCCTCACGGTACTAGTCCGCTATCGGTCATCAAGGAGTATTTAGGCTTAACGGGTGGTCCCGCCAGATTCACACGGAATTTCAGGGGTTCCGTGTTACTTGGGATACCACTCGACAGACATCGCCTTACACTTACGGGGCTATCACCCTCTACGGCGCCACTTTCCAATGGACTTCAACTTCAACGATGCTTTCTCACTGTCTGGAAGACCGGCAGATCCTCCCAAGTGGTCCCACAACCCCGCCCACGCAACCCCTGCCGGGTATCACACGCAGACGGTTTAGCCTGATCCGATTTCGCTCGCCACTACTCTCGGAATCACTATTGTTTTCTCTTCCTACCGGTACTGAGATGTTTCACTTCCCGGCGTTCCCTCCACACACCCTATATATTCAGGCGCGGGTAACACGACATGACTCGTGCTGGGTTCCCCCATTCGGACACCCCCGGATCACAGCTCGGTTGCCAACTCCCCAGGGCTTATCGCAGGCTCCTACGTCCTTCATCGGCTCTTGATGCCAAGGCATCCACCATGTGCCCTTCATAGCTTGTCGCACAAACACTCAACAAAAACTACAAAGCAAAACTACAAAGACTAGACAACGATCGCCCGCACACACACGCGCACGAACGACCAATCGCTATATCGCGACACCACCTGGTGAAGTGATGTCGCAAGATGCTCGCGTCCACTATCCAATTCACAAACTTCCAACCCACCAAGGAGACCACGACCCGAAGACCCCAGACCCCAAGGAGGCACCCCCCAAGGAGGCACCGGGGGACACACGCCCCCCGCAGAGAAACCCGC
>NZ_JACHWR010000003.1:0-60000 GCF_014191495.1 Nocardioides soli | reverse complement strand
CGCGACCAGCAGGTCGGTGACCGTCGGGATGCCCGCGTCGCCGTCGACCACGGTGCTGCCGGCCTCCCGGAGCGCGGCCCCGAGGGTGTCGGTGCTCAGCGTGGCGAGCTCGCCCCCGCCGAAGAGCGCCGCCGAGGCGGCCCTGATCCGCTCGGTCTCCTCGGCTCCGTGCACGAGTGACGTCACGTGCTCCGCGAGCGCGCGCTGGCCGGACCGGAGGAAGGGCTTCTCCGCATGCTGCGCCTCGAGCTCCTCGATCTCCGCGCGAGAGAGGAACGTGAAGACCCGCAGCAGCTCACCGACCTTCTCGTCCTCGACGTTGAGCCAGAACTGGTAGAAGGCGTACGGCGACATCATCTGCGGGTCGAGCCAGAGCGCACCGCCCTCGGTCTTGCCGTACTTCGTGCCGTCGGCCTTCGTGAGCAGCGGGGTCGCGAACGCGTGTGCCCGGCCCCCGTCGGAGCGGCGGATCAGCTCGACACCGGCGGTCAGGTTGCCCCACTGGTCGGAGCCACCGAACTGGAGGCTCACCCCGTGGTCGCGGTACAGGTTGAGGAAGTCCAGCGACTGCAGCAGCACGTAGCTGAACTCGGTGTAGCTGATGCCGGACTCGAGGCGCCGGCTCACGACGTCGCGGGCCAGCATCCGGTTGACCGGGAAGTGCTTCCCGATGTCGCGCAGGAAGTCGATCGTGGACAGGCTCGCGGTCCAGTCGTAGTTGTTGACCATCGTCGCGGCGTTCTCGCCGTCGAAGGACAGGAACGGCTCGATCTGGCCACGCACCCGCTCCACCCACTCCTTGACCGTGTCGAGCGAGTTCAGCGTGCGCTCCCCCGAGTCGCGCGGGTCGCCGATCATGCCGGTGGCACCGCCGACCAGGGCGTACGGCGTGTGGCCCGCGAGCTGGAGCCGCCGGGCGGTGAGCACCTGGACGAGGTGACCCATGTGGAGGCTCGGCGCCGTCGGGTCGAAGCCCACATAGAACCGCACGCTCCCCGCGGACAGGGCCTCGCGCAGGGCGCCGAGGTCCGTCGAGTGCGCGAGCAGGCCGCGCCACTCGAGGTCGTCGAGAAGGGTGAGATCGACGGTCACGGGGAACCTTTCCGGTCGGAATGTGCGGGTCAAGCGTGCCACGTGGTCCTCTGACTACGCTCGTCGGATCGGGAAGGGGACATCGTTGATCGCAGCGTTGATCGCAGGCAGGTACACGCTCGGGCGCGAGGTCGGCCGGGGCGGCATGGGCGCCGTCTGGCTGGCCCGCGACGAGGTGCTGGGCCGCGACGTAGCGCTCAAGCGGGTCGGCTGGGCACCGGGCGGCAGCACGCCGGATCTCGAGCGCGCAGAGCGCGAGGCCCGGCTCGCGGCACGCCTCAACCATCCCCACGTGGTCGCGGTCTACGACCTGGTCACCGAGGGCGCCGACCAGTGGCTGGTGATGGAGTACGTCGAGGGCGCCACGCTCGCCGGACTCGTGCAGCGCCACGGTGCCCTCACCCCGGAGGCGGCCGCGCCGATCCTGCGCCAGGCGGCGGACGCGCTGGCCGCGGCACACTCGGCCGGGATCGTGCACCGCGACGTGAAGCCGTCGAACATCCTCGTCGCTCCGGACGGCCACGTGAAGCTGTCCGACTTCGGCATCGCCCGGGCGGAGGCCGACGCGTCGCTGACCCAGACCGGCCTGGTTACTGGCTCGCCGGCGTACCTCTCCCCCGAGGTCGCCTCCGGGCAGACCGCCCAGCCGGCCAGCGACGTGTGGTCGCTGGGGGCCACGCTCTTCCACGCGCTGGCCGGCCGCCCGCCGTACGAGGTCGGCGAGAACGTGCTCGGTGCGCTCTACCGGATCGTCAACGAGCCTCCGCCACTGCTGGCCGACGCCGGCTGGCTCGCCCCGGTGCTGGCCGCGACGATGTCGACGGACCCCGGCTCGCGCTGGTCGATGGAGCAGGTGCGCGACGTCCTGGCCGCCGGGCCCTCCGAGGGCCGGACCGAACCGCTGCCGCCCGCCGGCACCGCGGTCGCCGGCCCGGTCGCGGTCACCGAGCCCGAGCCCACCCGACAGATCCCGCCGGCCGCTCCGGCCGCCGCGCGCCGCGGCTCGCGCGGCCGGCCGGTGGCGATCGTCATGGCGGCCGTCACGATCGTCGTACTCGCCGTCGTGGGCTGGACGCTCGGCCGGGGCGACGACCACGACCCCGGCGCCGACGGGGCCTCCGGCGGGCACAGCGACTCGCCGCCGCCCTCCTCGCCGACGACGCCCGCCGTGACCGCCGACGGCATGGAGAGCTTCGTGGCGGACTACCTGGCGACGGTCACCACCGACCCGAAGGCGACCTGGGAGCAGCTGACCCCGGCGTTCCAGGCGAGGAGCGGGAACTTCGGCCAGTACCAGAAGTTCTGGAGCGGCTTCCGCTCCGCCGCCCTGGTCACCGCACAGCCGGACCCGGAGAACATGCAGATCAGCTACACGGTCGAGTACGTCCACGCCGACGGCCGCACGTCGACCGACGACGTCACGCTCACCCTCGAGGGCTCCGACGGAGACTTCGACATCGCGGCCGAGAGCTGACCTTCCCCCTAGGGTTGCCCCATGGAGCTGGCGGCGCTCTACCGGGACATCGTCGAAAGGTCCCCAGACGCGATCTGGGTGTGTGACCTCGACGGTCGCACGATCTATGCCAACCCCGCGATGTGCGCGCTGTACGGCGTCGACGCCGACGCGATGGCCGACGTCACCGTCTGGGACTCCCTCGACGAGACCGGCCGGACCCAGTTCGCCGCCCACCTCGAGGACCTCAAGCGCCATGGCGGCATCGGCGAGGACGTCGACGTGCTCTTCTGGCGCGCCGACGGTACGTCGCTCTGGGTGATCGTCCGCGAGGTCGAGCTGCGCGACGACGACGGCACGATCATCGGCTTCACCCACCGCGTCAGCGACTACAGCGGCCGTCGGCAGGCGCTCGACGCGCTGCGGGAGAGCCGCGAGCAGCTCGCCGAGGCGCACCGGATCGCCCGGCTCGGCAGCTGGCACTGGGACCTCGCCACCGATGAGATCTACGCCTCCGACGAGCTCTGCGCGCTCTACGGGCTGGACCCCGCCTCGTTCCCCGCCGGGTACGACGACTTCCTGCAGATCGTCCATCCCGACGATCTCGCCGAGGTCGACGCCGAGGTCCGGGCCGCCCGGGAGCGACCCGGCGACTTCGAGTTCGTCGCCCGGCTCCAGGGGCCGACCGACTGGATCTGGACGCGGGGCCGCGGGGTCTCGATGGCGGACGCGACCGGTCGGGTCGTGTCGATGTCGGGCACCCAGCAGGACATCACCGAGACCAAGCTCGCCGACCTCGCGCTCGAGGACCAGGTCCGGCAGAACACCCTGATGCAGACCGTGGCCGTCGCCGCCAACGAGGCGCGCACGCTCACGGAGGTGCTCACCCACGCGCGCGGCCTGGTGCTGCTCCACGACGACTGGGAGCGCGGCCGCGCCTTCGTACCCGACGAGACCGGCACCCACGTCGTGCCTCTGGTGATCACCGAGGAGGACAGCCGGGCCGACGCCGAGACGCCGGAGGAGACGGCGATGGAGCTCGACCTGGCCAACCGCTCCTTCCGGGAGCGCCGGTCGGTGTGGGCCGACTCCAGGCTCACGATCGCGTTCCCGGTGGCGTACGCCGACGAGGTGGTCGCGGTGCTGACGATCACCTCCGCGCCGCCGCTCTACCGCTTCCAGATGATCCAGTCGATGGTCGAGCAGGTCGCCGTCCAGCTCGGACGGGTCGCCGAGCGCGAGCGCACCGAACGGGTGCTTGCGGACGCCCGGGACGCCGCGATGGAGGCGTCCCGGCAGAAGTCGGAGTTCCTGGCCACCATGAGCCACGAGATCCGCACCCCGCTCAACGGCGTGATCGGCCTCAACGACCTGCTGCTGCGCACCCGACTCGACCCCGAGCAGCTGCGGCTCGCCTCCGGCGTCCAGGTCGCCAGCCGGGCGCTGCTCGCGATCATCAACGACATCCTGGACTTCTCGAAGATCGAGGCCGGCATGCTCGAGCTGGAGCGGCTCGACTTCGAGGTGCGCGCGGTCTTCGACCAGATCGCCAGCATGCTCGGCGAGGCGGCCCGGGCGAAGGGTCTGGAGCTGATCGTCTCGTGCCACCCGGACGTGCCCGAGGTGCTCTGCGGAGACCCCACCCGGCTCGCCCAGGTGCTCACCAACCTGGGCTCGAACGCGGTCAAGTTCACCGAGCGGGGCGAGGTGTTCGTGCGGGCGACCGCGACGCCCCGCCCCGACGGCGGCAGCGTGCTGCGGGTGACGGTCACCGACAGCGGGGTCGGCGTCCGGGAGGACGACGTCGAGACGCTCTTCGAGGCCTTCACCCAGGCCGACGCGTCGACCACCCGGCGGTACGGCGGCACCGGCCTCGGCCTGGCCATCTCGCGCGAGATCGTGACGGCGCTGGGCGGCGAGATCGGGCTGCACGCCAACCCGGAGGGCGGCAGCGTCTTCTGGTTCACCGCCGAGCTGGACGCGCCCACCGGCCCGGGCGTCGATCCCGACGACGAGTACGGCCGGGAGTGGCTCGCCGGCAAGCGGGTGCTGGTCGTCGACGACAACGACAACAACCGGCTGATCCTCGGCGAGCAGCTCGCCCGTTGGCGGGTCCGGGTCGCGAGCGCCGCCGGCGCGGATGCGGCCGAGGCCGCGATGGTCGCGGCCCGGGAGGCCGGGGAGCCGTTCGACGCCGTGCTGCTCGACCTCGCCATGCCCGACCGCGACGGCCTCGACCTGGCGCGGGCGCTGCGCGTCGAGGCCGCCAACGCCGGCGTACGACTGGTGCTGCTCACCTCGTCGGACTCGCCGAGACCCGAGGAGCTCCAGGCCGCCGGCATCGATGCGTGCCTGACGAAGCCGACGCTCGCGGCGGAGCTGCGCACGACGATGCTGCGCCACCTCGCCGGCCGCGAGCCGCGCCGCGACGGCCGCGCCGAGCCGGCGTCCGGAGCCGACGGCGCCCGCCGGGTGCTCGTCGTCGAGGACAACCCGGTCAACCAGCTGGTGGCGGTGGGCCTGCTGCGCGCGCTCGGGTACGCGAGCACCACCGCGGACGACGGCGAGGCGGCCGTCGCGGCGATGCGCGCCGGCGACTACGACGCCGTGCTCATGGACGTGCAGATGCCGAGGATGGACGGGTACGCCGCGACCCGGGCGATCCGGGCGGGCGGCTCGACCGTGCCGGTGATCGCGATGACTGCCGCCGCGGTCGAGGGCGAGCGTGAGCGCTGTCTCGACGCCGGGATGGACGACTTCCTGACCAAGCCGGTCGACGCCACGGCGCTCGGCACCGTGCTCGCGCGCTGGGCGGGTGGCGCGGAGCGCCCACCCCGGTCCGCCGGGGCCAGTACCCTGCCGCTCGTGCCTGCCAACGACGACTCCGGCTCGCCCCTCGACGGCCTCGCGATCGAGCGGCTCGACGAGCTGCGCGACCTCGACCCGGGCGACACGACGTACCTCGACCGCGCGATCGGCAACTTCGTCCGCAACACGCCCGGCACCCTGGAGACGATCCGGCGGGCGATCGACGCCGACGACGCGCCCACCCTCAAGCAGGTCTCGCACAAGCTCGCCGGCGGCGCCCTGAACCTCGGCGTCGCCCCCGCCGGCCGGACCGCCCAGCAGATCGAGCTGCTCGCCGACACGGGCACGACCACCGGCGCCGCCGAGCTCGCCGACCGGCTGGAGCGGGAGCTCGAGGCCGGTCGCACCGCGCTGCTGGCCTACCAGGCGACGTACTCGAGCACCGGCTGAGGTTCCACCGGGCCGCGGCCTGGGTACGACCCCTCCATGAGGACCATCATCGGACTCGTCGTCGTGGTGTGGCTCGTGATCGGCGTGCTCGCGGCGTGGCAGCGTGGGTACTTCGGCGACGACCGCGACGTCAGCTGCAAGTCGACGGGCGACACGGCCCTGACCATCGTCGCCGGGCCGCTCAACTACGTCGGGGCGAACCCGAAGGTCGACTGCAACATCGACCTCCCGCAGCCGTCGCAGTGACGCTCGATCAGCGGTCCTCGTCGCCCGCGGGCGGTGCCGACTCGTCGAGCGCACCCTGGTTGCCGACGAACGCCGCCACCGGCGGGATCAGGGCGGCCACCACGCTCATCACGATCGCCGCCGTGGTCGACCACAGGCGCACGACGTTCCAGGCCAGCAGGATGAGCACGATGCAGGTGCCCATCAGCCAGAAGTAGGTGCGGTGTCGGCGGCGGCGGTCCACGATCCGACGGTAGCCCCGTCGCGTCCACGGTCGGTGCGACGCTGGAGCCATGCGCTACGCGAAGCTCGGCGACACCGGACTCGACGTCTCCCGCGTCATCCTCGGCTGCATGAGCTGGGGCGACGCCAGCCTCGGCTGGCACCCGTGGATCCTCGACGAGGAGGCCGCCCGCACGATCATCCGGGACGCCTTGGAGGCGGGGATCACGACGTTCGACACCGCCAACGTGTACGCCGGCGGGTCGAGCGAGGAGTTCACCGGCCGCGCGCTGCGCGACTTCGCGCGGCGCGAGGACGTCGTCGTCGCGACCAAGGTGCACGGGCGGATGCGGCCGGGGCCGTACGGCGCGGGCCTGTCGCGCAAGGCGATCCTGCACGAGATCGACGAGTCGCTGCGGCGGCTCGGCACCGACTACGTCGACCTCTACCAGATCCACCGCTGGGACCCGGCCGTGCCGATCGAGGAGACGATGGAGGCGCTGCACGACGTCGTCCGGGCCGGCAAGGCCCGCTACCTCGGCGCCTCGTCGATGTGGGCCTGGCAGTTCGCGAAGGCCCAGCACGTGGCCGAGCGCAACGGCTGGACGCCGTTCGTCTCGATGCAGAACCACTACAACCTGATCTACCGCGAGGAGGAGCGCGAGATGCTGCCGATCTGCGCCGACCAGGGCGTGGGCGTCATCCCGTGGAGCCCGCTCGCGCGCGGCCGGATCACCCGCGACTGGGACGCGGCGACCGCGCGGTCGGAGACCGACGAGTTCGGCGCGAACCTCTACCTCGACGAGGACCGCGCGATCGTCGAGACCGTCGGCCGGGTCGCCGGACGGCTCGGCGTACCCCGGGCGCAGGTCGGCCTCGCGTGGCTGCTCCACCAGCCGGCCGTGACCGCGCCGATCGTGGGCGTCACCAAGGCGCAGCACCTCGCGGACGCCGTCGCGGCGGTCGACCTGGAGCTGTCGGAAGCCGATCTCGAGGAGCTCAGCGCCGGCTACCGGCCGCACCCGGTGTCGGGGCACGTCTGAGGACGCGAGGGGAATTTCCGCAAAACGCCCCACGGCAGCCACCGTGGCGCTAGATTTCACTCGTCAGCCCGCTGGTGACCCGAGACGCCAGCGGGCTGACGTATGTCTCGGGCTCGGTGCTCGGGCTCGAGAGCAGATCTGGTGCGGACCGTCCTGCGGACAGCAGCACGCCGACCGCAGTGACCGCGTCTCCTCGCAATCTGCCGTCCCTGAGGTCGCCGCTCGACGTGTCAGGCGTCGAGCTTGCTCGATCGAGTAGCCACGCGAATCCGCACTCGACTCGTCGGGTGGCAACCGGATGATGATGGCGAGGGGACGGAGTCGGCATGCCTTGCTCGAGGCGGCCCGGCGAGGACGGCGGGCCAGTGCCACCCGCCGGGCGGCGGTGCGTCAGCAACCGAATGTCGCCACCAGAAGGCTGCTCACTCACCGCGGCACCGTCGATGGGCGGACGTGGCGGCACGTGAGGTCATCCCGGCGCCGATTCGGCCAGAGCCTGCGCGGACCTGATCAGCCAGGCGGCATTCACCACGTAGGCCGAGGCTTCGCCTTCCGTGGGGGATACGCGTCCGTGCGCGACAGAATCCCGGAGATCCCGAAGCCGCTCATACTGCCTGACCCAGAACGGCAGGACGATCTCCCTGCCCAACTCTCTGACGACGTCGTCATTCGTTCTGATGGGGCCGGATGCCCTGTCACTGCCGGGCCCGAATCGCGGGAAGTACGCCCTACCGAGTTCCCAGATCGGCGCTTGCACCTCCTCCCAAGCCGTCACGACGAGCAACGACGGATGATCTGCCAGGTCTCGAGCGAGGTTGTAGAGGCGGGTCTCAGAGACCACGGACGCGGATTGCATCCCGCCAACGTCCGCTTCTGCTCGCGCGGACTCGACTTCATTGATGCCGTCACCAAAGGTGAGCTTGGCGCCGAACGCCTCGCCGTACTTGACCCGGCCGATCAAGGCTTTGACCTCTGTGCGGAAGATGAGTGCGACGGCGACGAACGCTGTCGGCCATGCCACAGCGCCCAGAACCTCGGAAATGAACTCCTTCCAGTTCACGACAGTCACTGTGCCCCACGGAAGGCTGGCGGTCACGCCGCGCCGGTGCGCGTTGGTCCTCGACCAGCTTCGGGGACGCCTAGGGCGTACCGACGCCGTCACCGTGCCCGGTCTCGTGTCGGGCGTGGCCGCCATCGGGGTAGCCGGAGCACAGTCCTCGTTGCCGTCGGAGTCCGAGAGGCCCTGGTGAGGGTGCTACCTGCAAGGCACTGGTCGCGGGCCGTCCGGCGGCGACCTGGATGTCTAGCCTCGTGGGGCGGGTGGGGCTCGAACCCACGACCCAAGGATTATGAGTCCTCTGCTCTGACCGACTGAGCTACCGCCCCCTGAGGGCGCGGCCCTCGGGGTCGAGAGTCTAGTGGAGGCCCAGGCGACCCATGAGCCGGAGGGCGTCGTGGGGTGCGAAGCCCTGGGCGTCGTTGTCGAAGTAGACGACCACGTCGGCGTCGCGGGACCAGCGTCGGATCCGCTCGGCCCATCGGTCGAGCGCGCGGTCTGAGTAGCCGCTCGCGTAGAGCTCCTCGTCGCCGTGCAGACGGACGTAGGCGAGGTCGCTGGTGACGACCTCGGCGCGTGGCCAGCGTCCGGCGGAGTCGGCGACGACGCAGGCGATGTCGTGCTCGCGGAGCAGCGCGAACGCCTCGTCGGTGCAGTAGGACTCGTGGCGGAACTCCAGGGCGTGGCGGACCGGGCGGTCGGCGTACCCGCGCGGCGCTCGGGTGAGCGCCCGGTCCTCCCGCACCTTGTCGTCGTGACGCCGGGCCAGGGCGGCGGCCTCCCCCACGGTGCGCGGGAGCAGGTCGAAGAACGACGCGAGCAGGTCGGCGTCGTACCGCAGCCGCTCGGGCAGCTGCCACAGCACCGGACCGAGCCGACCCTCGAGCGCGAGCACGCCCGAGGCGAAGAAGTTGGCGAGCGGCGCCTTGACGTCGCGCAGCCGCTTCAGGTGCGTGACGAACCGGCCGCCCTTGACGGCGAAGAGGAAGTCCTCCGGGGTCGCGTCGCGCCAGGCGGCGTACGACGTGGGCCACTGCAGCGAGTAGAACGAGCCGTTGATCTCGACGGTGCCGAGCCGCTCGGCCGCGTAGTGCAGCTCCTCGCGCTGCGGGAGCCCGCGCGGGTAGAAGTCGCCGCGCCAGCCGGCGTAGGTCCAGCCGGAGATGCCGACGCGGATCTCACCCACGCGGCCTCCGTACCCGCCGCGGGCAGCCCTCACGCGGGCAGCGGCTCGCCCGTCTCCAGCAGCGTCTTGAGGCTCGCGAGGATGGCGGGCCAGCCCTCGCTGATGCCGGGCAGGATCTCGCTCCCCTCGGCGAAGCCGCCGTGGGTCACCCGGAGCTTGACCATCTCCCCCACCGGCTCGATCTCGAAGGTCACCGCCGAGCGCGGCTCGGCGGCGAGGCGGGCGACCTCCTCCGCGTCGGACCCGATCGCCCGGCCGAACTCCGGCGTGATCGGGTGCCAGCGGTAGGACAGCCGTCGCGGCGGGTCGGACTCGAGTACGACGCCCTCGTCGTCGGCCATCGTGACGCCGGCGAACCGCCAGGAGACGACCGACCCGACCCGCCAGTCCGACGTCAGCTCGACACCCCAGTAGCGGCTGGTGAACGACGGGTCGGTGAGCGCCTGCCACAGCGCGTCGGGCGTGGTGCGGATGTAGGTGGTGTAGACGAACTCATGCATGGGAGGTGCCTCCAGGGCGGTCTTGAGATCGGTGAGCGCCTCGGCGCGCCGGCGGTCGTAGCGACTCAGCCACCGCTCGGCGATGGCGTTGATGGGCGCGGCGTCGAGGAAGTGCAGCTTCTCCCGGCCGCGCCACCGCGTGGTGACGACGCCGGACTCCTCGAGCACCGCGAGGTGCTTGCTCACCGACTGCCGGGCCATGTCCAGGCCGTCGCAGAGCTCCCCGAGCGTCTGCCCGCTGCGCTCCTCCAGCCGGTCGAGCAGGGCCCGCCGGGTCGGGTCGGCGAGCGCCTTGAACACCGCGTCCACCCCTCCATTTCATGCAGCCATTTGGCTGCATGTCAAGCGGGCGACGGGTCACGACCCGCCCGCCTGCCATGCTGTCGACATGGAGCCCGAGAAGCTGGAAGCCGTTCCGGAGGACTGGCAGCGCGCACTGTGCGTGGTGGCGCACCCCGACGATCTGGAGTTCGGCGCGGCCGCCGCCGTCGCTCGCTGGACCGGTCAGGGCAAGGACGTCGTCTACTGCATGGTGACCTCCGGCGAGGCCGGCATCGACGCGCTGCCGCCCGACGAGTGCCGGCGGGTGCGCGAGGCCGAGCAGGTGGAGTCGGCCCGCATCGTCGGGGTGTCCCAGGTCGACTTCCTCGGCCAGCCCGACGGCATCCTCGAGTACGGCGTACCACTGCGTCGCGCGATCGCCGGGGTCGTCCGCCGGCACCGGCCGGAGATCGTGATCACCGGCAACTTCCGCGACACCTGGGGCGGGCTCAACCTCAACCAGGCCGACCACATCGCCACCGGCCGGGCCGTGCTCGACGCGGTCCGCGACGCCGGCAACCGCTGGGTCTTCCCCGAGCAGCTCACCGACGGCCTCGAGCCGTGGGGCGGCGTCCGCGCCGTCTGGGCCGCCGGCTCCCCGCAGGCGACGCACGCCGTCGACACCACCGAGACCTTCGACGCCGGCGTCGCCTCGCTCGAGGCCCACCGCGCCTACATCGACGGCCTCGGCTGGGAGAACTGGGACCCGCGCGAGTTCCTCGAGGGCTTCGCCCGGCAGACCGGGCAGCGGCTCGGTACGCCGTTCGCCGCCGCCTTCGAGGTGTTCCCGATGGGCTGGGGCGAGTAGCCGCGCCTCAGCCTCGATCCACCGATTTCCGCCTGCTGCGGGACGCCGCAAATCGGTGGATCGAGGCTCAGCCGCAGCAGGAGTGCGGCGCCCGGCGGCCGGCGGCCGCCGCCAGGGCCGCGCCCGTGCGCGCCCGCCGGCGCCCCTCGGAGCTGTCGGCGTCGTAGACGACCCGGCCCCCGACGAGCGTCGTGCGCACCGACGCGGCCCGGATCGCCCGGGCCCCGGACCTCTCCAGGTTGCGGTCGACCACGATCAGGTCGGCGACCTTGCCGGGAGCCACCGTGCCGCGACTGCCCTCGTGCAGCTGGTAGGCGCTGCCCGCGGTGTGCATCGTGAGCGCGGCGGATCGACTCAGGCCCTCCTCCGCGAGCAGCGGTCGCGGCACGGCGGCGTACCAGGTGCGGTCCATCGCGGTCGCGATCTGGTTGAACGGACGCAGCGGGTCGACCGGCCAGTCGGAGCCGCCAACCAGGCGGGCGCCGGCGCGCTGCAGACTGCGGGCCGGGTACAGCCGGCGGAACCGCTCCTCGCCGATGAACGGCCGCAGCGCGTCGAGCGTCCACTCGTCGCGCACCGCCCACTGGAGCTGCATGCACGCGAGAGTCCCGGTGTCGGCGAAGCGGGGGTAGTCCGCCGGGTGCACGAGCTGGAGGTGCGCGATCGTGTGCCGGTGCCGCCGCGCCGACCGCCCGTTGGCGTTGACCGCAGCCTCGTAGGCATCGAGCGACACCCGCACCGCCCGGTCGCCGATGGCGTGGCTGTGCAGCTGCCAGCCCGCCTTGTCGAGCACCACCGCGAGGCGTTGGTACTCCTTGCTGGAGAGGTAGAGGTCGCCGCGGTTCTTGGTCGGCTTGCCGTCCTCGTCGAGGTACGGCGTGAGCAGGGCGGCCGTCTGCGCGGGGTACTCGATCACGCCGTCCACGAAGACCTTGGTCGTCGTGACGTGCAGGCCCGGCACGTCGCCGTACTTCTTGCGCAGCCCGGCCAGCCACTCGGCCGCCTGCTGGGGGTGCTTGGTCAGCTTGTTCGACAGGCGCAGGGCCGGGGTGACCTGCTGGAGGAGGTGGCCGGCGCTGCGCAGCTCGGCGTACCACTTCAGCGAGTCCTCGCCGGAAGCGGCGTCGAGGAACGAGGTGATGCCCAGGCTGAGCAGGTAGGCGAGCGTGTCGGCGTACGCCGCCTCGAGCTCGGCCCGCGACGGCGGCGGGATCACCCGGCCGACCAGGTCCTGCGCGGTGTCCTTGAGCAGCCCCGTCGGCTCGCCGCTGCCGTCGCGCACGATCTCGCCGCCGGGCGGGTTCGGGGTGCTTCGGTCGATGCCCGCGAGGGCGAGCGCCCGGCTGTTGACCCAGGCGTTGTGGAAGTCGGAGCCCTGGAGGTAGATCGGCCGCGACGTCTTCAGCGCGTCGAGCATCGAGCGGTGGGCGACGGTGCCCGCGGGCAGCAGCCCGACCGGGCTCCAGTCGGTGACCTGGAGCCAGCCGTCCGGCTCCTTGGCGGCGCTCTCGTCGAGGAAGCCCTGGAGCGTCGCCTGGAGGTCGGCGACGGTCATCGAGACGTTGCCGAGCGAGGGGTTCATCGCCTGCTCCGCGGCGCCGAGCGGGTGCATGTGGCCGTCGTGGATGCCGGCCATGATCGTGCCGCCGTCGGCGTGCACGACCTCGGTGCGCCGGTCGGCCATCCGCTTGATCTCGCGGGTGCTGCCGACCGCCTGGATGCGGCCGTCGGAGCCGATCGCAACGGCCTCTCCCCCACCTCGACCGGTGCCGGTGAAGACGTGGCCGCCGACGATGACCCGGGCGGCACGCCGGGGGCGGACCGCCGCCGCGGCCAGCGCCGCCGACGGTCCGACGACGGCGAGACCGGCCGCGGCGGCGCCGGCTCCGGCGACCAGGGACCGGCGGGAGATCTGGGTGACGGCTTCGGGCTCGCTCATGGCGAGGAACGTGGATGATTAACGAGATAACCACAAGGGGTGTGGAACGGGAGGCTCGATGGCGGGGCGACGGGTGCGGCCCACGGTGGGCCAGGTCGCCGAGCGGGCCGGCGTCTCGACGGCGACCGTCTCGAACGCGCTCAACGGCACCGGCCGGCTCTCGGAGGAGACCCGGCAGCGGGTGCTCGAGGCCGCGCACGACCTCAGCTACGTGCCCTACACCTCGGCCCGCGCGCAGGCCCGCGGCGGCACGGGCGTCCTCGGCCTCACCATGGCCACGCACGGCGACGTGGCCGTGCCGTACACCGAGATCCCCTACTACGCCGAGCTGATCCTGGCCGCGATCCGGGCGGCACACGAGCGCGGCTACCTGCTCGTCGTGCTGCCGGCGTCGATGTCGTCGTGGACCTGGCTCACCACGCCGCTCGACGGGGTGGTGCACGTCGAGCCGCGGGTGCACGATCCGGTGCTGTCGATCCTCGCCAAGCGCGGCATCCCGCTGGTCTGCGCCGGCCGACCGCTGGAGTCACGGCGCTCCGACGCCTGGGTCGACACCGACGACGGCGCCGCGCTCGTCGACCTCCTCGACCACTTCCGCACGGGCGGCGCCCGACGGATCGCGGCCGTGCTACCCGACCACGACGACGCGTTCCCGGCGATCCTGCGCTCGGCGTACGACGGATGGTGCACGGCGGCGGGCCAGGAGCCGGTCGTGGAGACCTTCACGCCCGACCTCGCCGGCGCCGGCGAGCGGGCGGCGATCGAGGCGGCGCTGCGGCGCTCCCCCGACGCGGTCTTCGGCGTCTACGACGACTCGGGCCGGCTGCTGCTCGAGGCGGCGGCCGAGCACGACCTCACGGTGCCGCGCGATCTCGCCGTGGCGTGCTTCAGCGACGACCCCGGTTACGCACACCTCGACCCGCCGGTCACGACGGTCAGCATGCGGCCGGCCGAGGTCGGCGTCGCCTCCGTCGACCTGCTGGTCGGGCTGGTCAACGGTCGGCGTGGGCTGCGGCGACAGCGCCTGCTGGCCGGCGAGCTCCGGGTGCGGGCGTCATCGGCCTGACGTCGCCCTGCCATGGTCCGGCGCGCTCGGTCACGAGCGACCGTGGTGCGCCGGCCGGTGCGCCAGCTCGCGGAGATCCAGGAGGTAGGGACCTGGTTCCGCGACCGGGGCGGCGTCCTTGTCACGCTCCACCCACTTGTGGTCGTCGCGCCAGACGACGACGAGCGCCAGGACGGCGGCGATCGAGATCAGCGCACACACGCCGATCTGCAGTGCGACCGGGACCTCGCCCATGTCCACCAGTCTGACTCCGCCGGCTCCGGTCCGCCAGGGGTCGACGACGGCCCCCGCGGGACGGCTCGCGTTCGGCGGTCGCCTCGTGGAAGGACGACCTAGCGGCTGACCGTCGTCTCCACGTCGATCCGCCCGAGCTTGGCGGGGTTGCGGACGGCGTAGATGCGGCTGATCCGGCCTTCGTCGACGGCGAAGGTGACGGCGGTGTCGTGGCCGTCGTCGGTGCCCACGATCAGCGCCCCGAGCGCGCCGTTGAGCGGCACCGGCAGGATCTCGGCCCCGGGGGCGAGCCGGGCGAACGGCCGCAGCAGGTTGGCGACCTTCTTCGCGCCGACCACGGGGTTGACGACGGCCTGGGCGACTCCGCCGCCGTCGGCGACGAGCACGACGTCGGGCGCGAGGACGTCGAGCAGCCCCTGCAGGTCGCCGCCGGTCACCGCCGCGAGGAACCGCTCGACGACCTCTTGCTGCTCGCCGCGGCTGACCTCCATCCGGGGCCGCCGCGCCGCGACGTGCTCGCGCGCCCGGTGTCCGATCTGGCGTACGGCGGCCGCGGACTTGTCGACCACCTCGGCGATCTCGCCGTACGGCAGGTCGAAGACCTCCCGCAGCACGAACACCGCGCGCTCGGTGGGCGTCAGCGTCTCGAGCACGGTGAGCATCGCGAAGGACACGCTCTCGGCGAGCTCGACGTCGTCGGCCACGTCCGGGGCGGTGAGCAGCGGCTCGGGCAGCCACTCGCCGACGTACTCCTCGCGCCGCCGGGCGTTGGAGCGCAGCCGGTCCAGCGTCTTGCGGGTGACCATCCGCACCAGGAACGCCCGCGGTGCACGGACCTCGGCGCGCCCGTCCGCGCCGATCGCGTCCCACCGCAGCCAGGTCTCCTGGACGACGTCCTCGGCGTCGGCGGCCGAGCCGAGCATGTCGTAGGCGACGGTGAAGAGCAGCCCACGATGCGTGACGAACGGATCCTCGGTCACGGTCACGAGCCTACGGCGGTGGGCCGCGCGAGCGGCTTGAGGCCGCACGCCGCGGCGAACCCGTCGGACTCGATGCCGAGCGCCACGTTGGGGCGCGTGGTGAAGTTGGCGAACGCGATCACCGCGGTGAGCTCGACCAGTGCGGCATCACCGAGCTGGCGCCGCAGCGACGCCACCATCTCGTCGGTCACCGTCGGTTCCGTGACCGTCATCGCCTCGGCGTACGCCAGCACCTCCCGCTCGAGCGGCGTGAACGCATCCGACTCCCGCCACCGCGGGATCTCACGCGCCTTGTCCATGTCGAGGTTCTTGTTGTGTGCCTCGAAGTAGTTGAAGTCCAGGCACCAGCTGCAGCCGACCTGGGCGGCGACCGCCATGTGCGCGAACGACTTGAGCTGCTCGTCGCAGGTGTCCCACTTCCGGACCTTGCCGCCGACGGCGGCCATGCCCATCATCACCTGCTGGTTGTGCCAGTAGACGCCGAGCGAGCTCGGCACCCGGCCCAGGGTCCTCTTCGCGAACCGCTTGATCAGCGCGCCCTTGAAGCCGGTGATCTCGGCGGCGGGGATGCGCGTCGTGCCCGTCATGTCGTCCTCCTGTGTGAGTCGCTTCGACATCCAGACGACGGCCGGCGGCGAGTTGTGACAGCGACGTGGCCCGCGGGGCCGCCTCCTCGGTAGCCTCACACCGTGACGGGTGAGATGTCCGGCATCTTCGAGGAGTTCTACGCGAGCGCGGAGGCCGGCGGAGCCCGGCCGCCCTGGGACTACGGCGCGCCCCGTCCCCAGCTCGTCGAGTGGGCCGAGACCCGGGACCTCGCGGGCAGTGGCCGCGAGGCGCTGGTGGTGGGGTGCGGCTACGGGGCCGATGCCGAGTTCCTTGCGCTGCTGGGCTTTCGGACCACGGGGTTCGACTTCGCACCGACCGCGATCGCTGCCGCGCGGCGCACGTACCCGGACAGCGAGGTGGACTACCTCGTCGCGGACGTCTTGGACCTTCCTCGTGCATGGCAGGGCAGGTTCGACCTGGTGGTGGAGAGCCTCACCGTGCAGTCGATGCCGCCCGAGCAGCACTCGGTCGCGGCGCAGAGCATCGCCGCCCTGGTGGCGCCAGCAGGCACTCTCCTGGTCCTGGCGACCACGCGCGACGAAGGAGCCGAGGTGGAGGGCCCGCCGTGGCCGCTCAGCCGCACCGAGCTCGACGCCTTCGCCTACCGCGGCCTCGCTCTGCGCCGCGTGGAGCGGATCCAGGACGGCGCCTGGTGGCGAGCCGAACTGACCAGAGGCGTGGGCGACTCACGCACCTGACGATCCTGCTCCCGAATCCGCGGATCCACGACACTGAGGTCGGGTACGACGAAAGCCTGGCGTCACCGCAGGCGATGAGAGCCTGTAGGTACCAAGAAGACCCCTGGTCCGCGTCGCCGCAGACCAGAGGCCCTCTTCGCTTGCTCCCCCGGTTGGACTCGAACCAACAACCCTCCGATGCCGCCCCGACTGCGATGAGGCGTTGACACCCGTTGACGACTTCAGCGGGTAAGCGGCGCTTGAACTGGGGAAACGCTGGAACCTAATGCTGTCGGGCTGGCGATGGTTGACAGCCCTTGACAGAGTTTCTGGCCTGTTTCTGGACACCTTCGAGTTCGCGAGGAAGCGGCCCTCTCGTTTGGGTCGCTGCCTCCGCAGGAGCCGATTGTGCTGACCAGACTGGGCCGAAGAGGGGCGACAGAGCGCCAACGGCCAGTTTGCGGTCCCCGCGGGTGAACCGCCTGTGAGTGTTCGTCGTGGCTGGCCTGGGGCTGGCTGGCAGGGTTGGCGGCGGTTTCTCGGATCCGGCGTGACTCTTGAATCGCCTGACCCCTCCGGGGTGTCTTGCCCGGGATCTGTCCGCCAGGTCCGGGGGCCGGCGTCGACCCTGGTCCACCACGATGGCTTGATGAGAAGCATGTCCAACCAGTTGTCCGTGGCCATGAAAAAGTCCCCACTGGTGGCCAGGTTGAGGTCCCCGCTGGTGGCCAGATAGAAGTCCCCACCCTTCGTGTCGTGTCGTAGCCGACGGTGAAGGCCCTGCGTGGTGACGGTGGCGGTGCCAACCAGTCACCGAGCACCACGCAGGGGCTTCCATTGAAGAACGCGAAGGAACGGATGGACGTGATTTCGGCCTACCGAGATGTAGGCACTTACCGGGGAGCGGCCGCGATCTGCGGGACGACCCACAAGACCGTCAGACGGATCATCGAGGCCCACCAGGCTGCCAGTCGGGGCGATGCGCCGGCGTCGCGGGCGGTGCGGCCCAAGAACTACGAGAGCGTGGCCGAGTTGGTCGCGGCCAGTGTGAAGAAGACCGAGGGTCGGATCAGCGCCAAGCGGTTGCTCCCGGCTGCCCGCGCGGCTGGCTATGGGGGCTCGGACCGCAACTTCCGGCGCCTGGTCGCCGAAGCAAAGTCCGCTTGGCGGCAGGGACAGGCGCGGGCCGGTGGCCGTCGTCCGGCGGTGTGGTCACCGAGCGAGGTGCTGGCGATCGACTGGGGTGAGGAGGTCGTCGCCGGCCGAAAGGTGCACGTGTTCTGCGCGGTGCTGGGTTGGTCGCGGTTCCGGTTCGTCCGCTTCGCTGCTGATGAACAGCAGGCCACCACGCTGGGCATGCTCGCGGAGTGTTTCGAGGTCCTCGGCGGGGTCCTGAAGACGGTGCTGGCCGACCGGATGGGCTGCCTGAAGGGCGGCGTGGTCGCAAACGTCGTCGTCCCGGCGCCGGACTACGTCCGGTTCGCGACCCACTACCGGTTCCGGCCCGACTTCTGCCACACCGCAGACCCGGAGTCCAAGGGCATCGTGGAGAACCTGGTCGGCTACGCCAAGGACGACCTGCTGGTCCCGCTCGAGCTCGACGACCCCTGGGTTGGCGGCCTGGCTGGGCTCAACGCCCGAGCGCGGGTGTGGTGCGGCGAGGTCAACAGCCGCCGCCACAGCGAGATCCACGCGATCCCCATGGAGCGGCTGGAGTCGGAGCGGGAACTGCTCGCCGAGCTGCCGTCGCTGCGCCTGGAGGTGGGCGCGAAGCCGACCACGAGGAAGGTCGACAAGCTGTCCTGCATCCGGTTCGGCTCAGCGCGCTACTCGGTCCCGAACTGCCTCATCGGGACCACCGTCACCGTCGTCGTGGACGAGCGGGAGAGGGTGCTGCGGGTCATCGAGCCGGTGACCGGCGAGGTCCATGCCGAGCACCAGCTGGTCGCGCCCGGGGAGACCAGCATCCTCGACGCCCACTACGACCGCCCCCGTCCCGACACGCCGCACCGTGGTGCGCGTCCGCGGACGCCGGTCGAGCGGGAGTTCCTGGCCCTGGGCCCGGTCGCCGAGCAGTTCCTGGTCGGCGCTGCCGCCGCGGGCGTGACCAAGCTGGGCACCGAGATCGCCGAGATCCTCACCCTGGACGCGGCCCACGGCACTCACCGCTGCTGGCCGCACTGGAAAGAGCTGTGGCGTTCGGTCGGTCGCGCGCCGACGACGTGCGGTCAATCTTGGCCACCAACGGCCACGCCCCCCGGCCCACCGCCGCGGGGCAGGCGCTGGTGATGACGCTGCCCACGGTCCCGACCAGGTCACTGGACGCCTACCGCGTCGACGCACCAGGCGGCGAACTCGACGGCGTCCTGGTCGCTGCTGAAGGCACCGGCTCCTACGGCGCCGTGCTCGCTGAGACCCTCACCGAGGTCGGTTACCGGGTCGTCGAGGCACCCACGCCGCGTCGTGAACGTGGCCGCGGGAAGACCGACGCCATCGACGCGGTCGCGGCAGCCCGCAGCACTCTCACGATGCGGTGGCCCGCCTACGCGATCGACGCGGTGGGCAGGACCAGGTTGCGCTCCAGGTCCTCACCACCGCGCGCGAGCAGCTCGACGCCGAGCGCCTACGAGCGATCAACGCGCTCACCGCACTGGTGCGCACCCACGACCTCGGGATCGATGCACGCCGCGCGTTGACCAGGACCCAGATCCGCCAGATCGCCAACTGGCGTCGCCGTGCCGAAGCCATCGGTCTCGCGACCGCGCGCGCCGAGGCCGTTCGGTTGGCCGGCCGAGTCGCCGAGCTCGACATCGAGTTGAAAGGCAACCGCGCTCAACTCACCGCGCTCGTCACCACTCGCGCACCCGAACTGCTGGCGATGCCGGGCGTCGGGGCCGTCACCGCAGCCGTTGTGCTGTGCGACTGGTCTGGTCCACCCAGGGCGGGTGCGCAGCGAAGCCGCCATGGCCCAGATCGCCGGCACCTCCCCGATTCCAGCGTCCTCGGGTAACACGGTGCGTCACCGACTCAACCGCGGCGGCGACCGCCGCCTGAACTGGGCGCTGAACACCGTCGTGCTGACCAGGATGCGCACCGACCCAGCGACCCGCGACTACGTCACCAGGCGCACCGCCGAAGGCAAGACCAGCCGCGAGATCAGGCGCTGCCTCAAGCGCTACGCGACCCGCCAGATCTACCGAACCCTCGCCGCCGCCGCTCCCGACCTGCCGGCTTCGGCTGCTTGACAGCACATAGAAGCATCCCGGGTCTGATGGAGGCTCTCAATCCATGGAGGATGAGAGTCATGTCAGCACCCAGGAAGTACGGCGACGAGCTGCGTGAGCGGGCCACGAGAATGGCCGTTGAGCTCCGCCAGGACCCGGCCACCAAGCCAGGCGCGATCAAGCGCGTTGCCGACCAGCTGGGCATGCACCCGGAGACGTTGCGGAACTGGGTTCGTCAGGCCGAGATCGACGGCGGCGTCCGTCCCGGCACGACCACCGATGACACGAAGCGGCTGGCTGAGCTGGAGCGGGAGAACCGCGAGCTCAAGCGGGCCAACGAGATCTTGCGAACCGCGTCTGCTTATGTGGGTGATCGGTGTCAAGCGGGGGTGTCGTCGAGCTTGGTGAGCAGGGCGTCGTAGACGTCTCGGCGGCGGTCGTGCCCTTGTTCGGCGGCGTTGTTGCGCTGGGCCTGGATCGTGTCGCGGTGCTCGATGGTGGTGAAGAACATCGTGCAGGACTCGCAGATGGTCTCGTACTGGCAGTCGAGCTCCCGGGGGCGACCGCAGTAGCCGTTGCCGAGCAGACGCTTGGCGGCCTCGTTGCGTAGCACGCGCATGTTCGGCCCGGCAGCCTCGGCGGGCAGCACGGTGGGCTGGTCGTGGTGTTGGTAGAGCGCCTCGACCTTTTCGGTGACGGCGAAGTACTCCTCGGCGACGGTCCGGTCGGCGATGCGGGCGTAGACCATGGTCATGGACAAGTCGTGGTGTCCGAGCAGGGCGGCGATCGCCTCCAGCGACATGCCGCGGTTGATGGCCTGGGTGGCCAGGGTGTGACGCAGTTGGTGGGGGTGGACGTGCCCGATCCCGGCGGCGGTCGCGGCCTTCTGGACTGCCTTGTCGACCCTGGTCGGTGGGATCGGCCGTCCGCGGTCGGTCAGCAGCAGCGAGGTCACCTGCCAGCCGGGCCGGTCGGCGATCCACTCGTCGAGTAGGCCCTTCAACTGGGGATGCAGCGGGATGTACCGGTCGGTGTGGAGCTTCCCGACGGGGGTGCGCAGCCAGTAACCGGCGCCGATCTGGACCACCGCATCGACGGTGAGTCCGAGCAGTTCACCACGACGCATGCCGGTGCGGGCCAGGGCGATGACCACGAGCCGGTCCAGCGGGTCGGGCAGGTTGCGGGCTGCGTTCATGAACGCGACAGCTTGGGCGTCGTCGAGAAATTTCGGCAGCGGCTTGTCCAGTCGGGGACGGTCGCTGGCGTAGACCGGGATCCGTGCCGGGACGTCGTCGTAGCCCCACTCGATGATCCGGGTGAAGAAGGTGTGCAGGTGCCCGATCCGCATCCCCAGCGTGGTCTTCGACAACGGCCTGCCCCGGTAGCCGGGCCGGGTCGCGAGGAGGGTCTTGTATGCCTCGATGTGCTCGCGGCTGATGTCCGCGGCCCGGGTCACCGGCGGGTCCGCGGCAACCAACATGGCGGCGAACTGGCGGAAGGTGGTGTCGAAGCAGGCCACCGACGAGGGCCGCAGGCTGAGCAGGCACTGGTCCAGGTAGCGACGCATCGTGGCGACCATGATCGGCGCTGTGGCGTGGAGCTGCTCCCAGGTGACCTCCTTGACGGGACGGCCGGTCCACCGTCGCCGGATGTCGGGCGGTGGTGCCTGGCCGCGGTGGAACATCACCGCATCCAGGCCGAACAGCGGCGTCGACAACGTCTTGGGTCGGTATCCCCGGACCGTGATCACGGTGTCGTGGATCAGGCGGCGCGCGTGGCTGTAGACCGCCGGCGTGATCTGGTCGGGCGCGGTGCCCGTGGTCAAGCAAATCTTCGCCAGGTAGGCGAACATCCGGTGAGTCTCCTGCCGGCAGTACCCCAGACTGGCGGCCTGATCACCGAACCGGGCGACCTGCTCGGGGTAAGCGTCGGCGACGTACTTGCCCCAGCGGCATCCAGAGGTGACCACGAAGACCGGGTCGACCGGGACGCCGCAGTGCACCAGGGCGTGCCCCGCGAACGCCATCACGTCACTGCGGGTATCGCGGCGTTCCTGGACCGACAGCGCCAGCCACGCATCCAGGTCGCCGTAGCGGTTGATGAAACCCACGACACCACGGCGCCGGCACCGACGACCTGACTCACCGGAAGCAGCGTCGATGTAGGCACGAGCGGCCGTATCCAACGTCGGCGCCGCCAGCGGCACCGCTGAAGCCGGCGTCGTCGATGGAACTACCTGCGGTGACACGAGGTCATTGGCGGCGTTGGTGCTCACGATGGTTCTCCTGAAATCTCGTCGTGCCAGTTGTCGAGGATGGCCATGGCCTGCTGGTACTCACCGGCGAGCCAGTCGTTGGACAGGTGCAGGTAGATCCGGGTGGTTTCGATCGAGGCGTGCCCGGCCTGTGCCTGGATCGCCTCGAGCGCCATCCCCGCTTCCCGGAGCCGGGTGAAGCAGGTGTGCCGCAGCTCGTGGCACGTCGCGTGTGTCAGCCCCGCGCGGCCCCGGGCACCGGCCAGCACCTGATCCAGCCCGGCCGCGGTCAGCGGCCGGCCGCGGGTGGGACCCTTGAGGACGACGAACACGTGGTCTTCGCCCGCACTGGGCGCGTCGCTGGGACGTTCAGCGCTCAGGTAGCTGGCCAACTGTGTGAAGAAGGCCGAGACGACCGGTACAAGGCGCTGGTGGCCGCCCTTGCCGTCGGCGATGAAGACCCGCCGGTCGCCGATGTGGACATCGCCGAACCGCAGCCCGAGCACCTCACAGCGCCGCAGCCCGGCATGGACCATCAACGAGATCATGGCCCGGTCCCGATCGGTCCTCAGCGCCGAGGTCAGCGCGACGACCTCCTCCGGCAACAGCACCCGCGGCATCTTCTTCGGCGCCCGCACCAGCGGGGAACCGCGGTGGCCCCGGTGACGGGCGTTGATGCTGCGCGGGACAGGGTTGCGGTCGCATATCCCCCGCAGCAACAAGTAGTCGTAGAACGACGATATCGTTGCAAGCCTGCGCTTGATCGTCGACGCCGCGAGCCCGGCTTCACCGTCGACCAGCCGAACGACGTTCCCGCCCCTGCGGGGCGCGCGCTGTTCCTCGATGAACCCCAGCACGTCGGCCACCTCGACCTGCTGCGGCGGCTTGGCGACCACGGTGAAGAAGACCTTCAGGTCGAAGGACTGCGCGACCAGCGAGTTCGGGCGCACCCGCGCAGCGGTGAACCGCAGGTACTCATCGACCAGAGGGTCGCCCAGCCGGGGCGACTCACCAACCGAGCTGATCAGACACGGGGTGAACACGCCAGCCATCACGGCCTCCTCGACGGGCACTGCAACCAGCATCCGCCCCGAGTCACCGCCCAGTTGGAGCGACTCGCGGATCACCTACATATCAAGCCGTTTTTCGCGGCAGCGGAGCTCGACCGCAAACTGAAGTGACCGTGGCCTACATCGACGCCCACAAGGACCGGGTCGTTGAGGGCCGCCGGCTCGGGGTCGAGCCGATCATCACCGCCCTGCGCAGCGCAGGGGTGGAGGTCGCCCTGAGCACCTACTACGCCGCGAAGGACCGGGAGCCCTCGGCCCGGGCGGCCCGCGATGCCGAGCTGGTTCCGGAGATCCGCAGAGTCTGTCGGCTTCGTCGTGGCTCAAGTGCTTGACAGGACCCTGGATCGGGCGTGTGACGCGAATGTTTGGCCTGTCCCGGCAGGCACGGCCACCATCTGCGCGTCCGATGGCCACCTTGCCGGTTAGCTTCTCGCCGCGCCCGGCCACCGTCCTCCACTTTCGACTCCGGTCGACCGCACAGACCCGATCCTGCCTCCCACTAGGAGACCTCGTTCCAGTTCCTCACCGCTTCGGGCGGCAAGGTTGCTGGGAGAGTGCAACGCGGCCCGGCTACTAGTCCCGCGACAAACACGCAGCGGGCTCGGCCGCAACGAACTGATCGTATCAACCTTCCACCTGATCGTTTAGCAACCGCGACGGCGGATCTCCTCGCTGCGCCGGCCCAGTCATATCCCGGCCCTTGGTAGGGGGTGTTTCTAGAGATTCGGCCGAGTGACGATCGTGTGGTGCCCACCCACGCAAAGCGCCAGCGCCAGCGCCAGCGGAACTTCATGGCGCGAAGGCCCGGAGGACGATGTGCATATGACACTGCAATAGACCTCCCCTCTGTCGCCGATCACGAGCTTGATCGACAGAGGCTTGAGCCCAGAACTGAGCATCACGTCGACGGCAGCTCTCTCGGGATGGCCCTCAAGAGTCAGCCAAGCGCGCTCACCGACGGCGTTCTCCACCTCGAGCGATGTCCTGTCCCCTCCAACCCTGCATTGGCGAACCACTCCGTAGCGTACGATTCGGCCGGCGATGGCGGGATACCCCTCCGGCGATTCCGCTGACACCAACCTCTCATTGCAAGGCACCGAGCTCATTAGGGCCTCCGGCTGGTTTTCCAAGGTTCTCATGACCCGACGGTAAGACCGGCAAGCGTTGAACGCCATCCAAGCTGTTTCATGCTTCGGAACATTCGGGCATGGTTTGGGTCTGCTGAAGGATCAGGGGACTTCTGATTACGCTGCCTGATCGGCGGCCTTGGTCATGATGAGTTCGAACTCGACCGGGGTCAACCGGCCGAGGCGTTCTTGGCGTCGGCGGCGGTGGTAGGTCCGCTCGATCCAGGTCACGATGGCGATCCGGAGCTCGTCGCGGGTCTCCCAGCGACGCCGGTTCAAGACGTTCTTCTGCAGTAGCGCGAAGAACGATTCCATCGCGGCGTTGTCGCCTGCTGAGCCGACTTGGCCCATCGATCCGACCAGGTGGTGACGCCACAGCGCCTGCTGCAGCTTCCGGCTTCGAAATTGCGAGCCTCTGTCTGAGTGCAGCCGGCATCCTGCCACCGACAGGCCCTCGACGCCGCGTCTGGCGACGGCGTTGTTGAGGGCGTCGACTGCGATCTTGGACTCCATCCGGTCACTGATGGGGTAGCCGACGATCCGGTTGGACCACATGTCCTTGATCGCACACACGTAGAGCTTCCCCTCGCTCGTGCGGTGCTCGGTCAAGTCCGTGAGCCACAGCTGATTGGGCCCGGCAGCGGTGAAGTCACGGCGCACGAGGTCGTCGTGCGCCGGCACCCCGGGCTTGCCCTTGCCGCGGCGCTTCTTCTTGCCGAAGACGCTCCACCAGCCGTTGTCGGAGCAGATCCGCCACACAGTCCGCTCCGACACGGTGTGTCCGGCGTCAGTGACCTCGTCGAAGAGGAACCGGTACCCGAACTCGGGGTCGTCGCGGTGGGCGTCGAAGATCGCGTTGGCCAGGTAGGCCTCTCGCAGCTCCGAGTCGGTGACCGGCGCAGCCAGCCACCGGTAGTAGGGCGAACGCGCCACGCCGAGCACCTGCAAGGAGACCTCGGCCGGGATCCCGCTCGCCGCGAGGTCTCTCACGAGCGGGTAGAGCCTTTTCCCGGGAGGTTCGCCTGGGACAGATAGGCGGCCGCACGGCGCAAGACCTCGTTCTCCTGCTCCAGCCGCCGGATCCGGCGCCGTGCCTCGCGCAGCTCGTTCGCCTGCTCCTTGGTGACGCCGGGCTTGATCCCGTCCTCGATGTCGGCCTGCTTGAGCCACTTCGACAACGTCACCGGGTGCACACCGAAGTCGTGCGCGATCTGCTCGAGAGTCTCGCCCGGACCACGATCACGGGCCACCCGGATCACGTCTTCCTTGAACTCCTTGGGATACCTGCCAGCCACGAGGACCATCCTTCCAGCCAGGACTCTCGTCCTAGCCGTTCTGGAAGTCCCCTATCTCTTCAGCAGTCCCTTTTTCTCCGCTCGAATTCCCGTTAAGAGGTGTGCGCGGTCGCCGAAATCGTCGGCGACGGGTACGCCGGACAAGCCGCGGCCACCGCGTGATCCCCAGAGCACTCGAATGGAGTCATCACGATGAGCGCTCCCACGTCGACCCCGCTCGGGGAAGCCCTCGCCGCGGCCGAGCCCCGATCTGATGCGAGGCCTCCTGCAGATGACGGTCATCCGTAGGAATGACGATCTATTGTAGACCCTGGGCATCGACTCGCCAGCCGGAAAAGTTGGCTCACTATGGTTGCCGTACCCGAATTCTGCGGAGATCATTGGAGGTATCCGCCAACTCAGTTGGCTCAATGCGCCCTCCCGACTCCATCAGACGCATAGCGGCCCGCACCTCGCGTCCGCGATTTATCGCGAATGCACCGACAAGTTGTTCGTTGCGGAGATGGAACGCGCAGAAGCCATCGTCTTCGACACTGCCACGAACCACGACCTCGTCCCCGTCATCGACAACGCCTGCGGTCTGAATGTTGAGGTCATACTGGTCAGACCAGAACCAAGGCACAGGCCGTCGGGACGCTTCTTGGCCAAGAATGGCCGCGGCCACGCTGTCCGACTGTTCTTGGGCATTCTGGAATGATTCCAGACGACGCAGCCCCGACCCCGCCCAGACGTCCGGCTGACTCGTCACATCACCCGAAGCGAAAACACGCGGGTGGCTCGTCCGGCCGAACTCATCGACCACGATGCCGCCCTGGACGTTCAACCGCAGCGAACGTCCCAGTCCAACCGATGGCTCCGTACCGATGCCGATCACGACAACGTCAGCCTCCAGCAACTCTCCTTCGTCGAGCTCAACCGCTCGCACTCGGTCTTCGCCCACCAGCCTCCGAACCATCGTACCGGTACGAACTTCCACGCCCTTCTGCCGATGCTCCTGCGCAATTATGTCGCTCCAACGGGGCGGTAGTGCGCGGGAAAGGACGTGTGGCATTGCCTCCAGGATAGTTACGTCGCAGCCGAGGGTTACCGCGCTGGCTGCGACCTCGCATCCAATGTAGCCTCCACCTATAATCACTATCTGCACGCCTGGTTTCAAAGAGTTAGACAGAGCGGCCGCCTCCGCTATATCTCGCAGGTAGTGAACACCTCCGAGGTTTCCACCTGGCACGTTCAGGACCCGATTCTTAGCCCCTGTGCAGAGGACGACCACATCAAAGCCTCGACGTTCGTATCCCGACTCAACGCAAAGCGACGACAGGGACGGGTCGATGTCAGCAACTGTTTCGCCCGTTCTGATCTCAACGTCAAGCTCGGCCCACTGCTCATGTGAGCGGATGAGTAGCGAGTCCGGAGTCGTCAGACCGTCGAGCAGAGCCTGCTTTGACAGGGGGGGACGCTCGTAGGGCAGATGTGGCTCGGCGCCTATTAGGACTATCTCTCCACCGTACCCGCGATGCCGAAGCGACTCGGCAACGCGCGCTCCCGCGAGATTCGCACCCACGATGGCGACGCTGTCCAGACCTTCCACGCTGACCCCTCCTATTGTCTAATGGATTCAAGGGACGCGCGCGGCGACCGAACGCACTCAGTTCCACTCGCGCGTCGGACACCGTACCTATCCCGCCGGGATGAACTGTGGAGGATGGGTGAATGCTTGCTCGTAAGCCGCAGCGATCTGGACGACCAGGTCGTCGCCATGCGACTTGGAGACAATCTGCATTCCGATCGGAAGATTGTCAGCAGACACACCACACGGAACGCTCGCGGCCGGGTGGCCTGTGACGTTGAACGGGTAGCAGAAGCCGATGACTGCCCGCGCCGGGGCTTCCAACTTCTGTCCCGCGATCCGATCAGGGCCCTCCTGTCCGAGCGGCATCGCGGTGAACGGCACCGTGGGCGTTACAAAAGCGTCGTAGCGATCGAAAAAGTCGGTGAACGCGAGGTACATCGCCTTCCTGCTCGTCACGGCCGCGGCGAGTTCCCCAAGAGTCCACTCGCGGTTCAGCATCTGCAACACTCGGTCATTGATGCTGTCCTCGTACCCTTGCATTGCCTTCTTGAAGGCAGGCGGGTCGGCTTCGAGCGCAACAAGGGCTGCGAACTGCTCTCGCGCCACTGCCCGATGGGGAGACGCGTTCACCACTGTCGCGCCAAGCTCGGACAGTCGCTCGACCGCGGCCTTGAAGGCGTCGGCGACTTCTGGGTCCACTAGTTCAGCACCGTCCCAGTCTGTCGACCAAGCAATCCTGAGCCCCTTCAAGTTGTCCAGTCTGGACAAACCAGACAGACGCGCCGGCATGCCGTGTTGGGCAGAGTGACGGTCACGCCGGTCGGGGCCACTCATCACGTCTACTAGCAGTGCGCCATCGGCGACGGAGCGCGCAATAGGTCCGATGTGCTCGAACGCCTCCCATGCGCTGAGTCCGGGGAACTTCGGATCGCGACATCCAGGGAAGAGTGGAATTCGACCGAAAGTCGGCTTCAGCCCGAAAACCCCACAGAAGCTGCTCGGAACCCGCACCGAGCCGCCACCGTCACTACCCACCGCGATCGGACAAAGACCGGCAGCCACCGCGGCCGCTGAGCCACCACTTGAGCCGCCCGGCGAGGTGGCAAGGTCCCAAGGGTTTCTGGTCGCGCCGAACAATTCGTTTTCGGTCTGATTCGCGGAAAATCCGAATTCGGCCGTATTCGTCTTGCCCAGAATGATCGCACCAGCTGCCCGCAATCGTTCCACCACGACGTCGTCTTCTGTTGGCACCAGGTCTGCGTACATTCGGGAGCCACCGGTCGTACGGAGACCCTTCGTGAAGATGAGGTCTTTGATGCCGACCGGGACGCCATGGAGGTCACCCATCTGCCCCGCCATCTGAGCCCGCTCAGATTCCTTTGCTTGCTCCACCACGCTGTCACGGTCGACGGTGCTGAACGCGTTTACTGAGTTGTCGTGCTCTTCGATTCGAGCGAGGAAATATTCACTGATTTCGACCGGGGAGAGCTCCTTAGCGTGAACAAGCGATACCAAGTCCCGAGCTTCTAGGAACGCGATTTCATTCATGTAGCGGAAACCCTTCGGTAGTTGCGGTCCATCGAAGATGGGCCGGACCCCGGATTCCTTGAAGAGCCACACATGTCTCTTCAAGGCCCGGGGTCGAATATTTGGTCATGGCGTTGGGAGATAGGAAGTCTCGGTCAAGCCCGTTCGGCTAGGGTGACGTCACCGGCCGCAAAATGGGTAAGGGGAACTTCCCGGATGATCACGCGCACGCTGTCACTCGGTGCACTGATCGAGTCGCAGGTCGCAACCGTGATGGCGCTGATCAAGTTGCGGAGCTGTTCTGGGGTGCGACCCTCAGCTAGGGTTATCTCGACGATCGGAATCTCGCTTGCCTCCGTTCAGGAACACCGAGCCCAGATTCGTGAAGTGGCAGGCGATGGACGCTTCCGGCAGCGCGGAGACCGCGTCTGTCATACCGCCAGTGAGCACGATCTGGCCGGCCTCAATGGCGTGGCCCCGGGTAGCGAGGTCGTTGGCTGCCAAGGCGAGGGCCTCTCCCGGGTGGCCTTGAACAGCAGCGCCCGTGGCCGTGTCAACGACTTCGCCATTGACTTCGATGACAGTCGCCTCTAGGGAAAGGTCGAGTTCGCTCGGTGGTAGACCGATCGGTCCCGTGACAAACGCGGCGGATGAGGCGTTGTCAGCGACAACGTCAGGCGCGGCGAACCGGAAGTTGCGGTAGCGACTGTCGATGATTTCCACGCCGGCCCGTACGGTTTCAACGGCAGCCATCGCTCGCGCGGCGGTAACGCCGGGGCCTGCAAGTCGTTCGCCCATCACGAACACAATCTCCGGTTCGACTCGCGGGTGGATGAGCTTGTGTTGCGGGATCGGGTCTCCCGCAGGCAACGCCATGGCGTCGGTGAGCCATGCGACGAATGGCGTGTAAACGCCCATGCGCTGCTGTTTGGCTCTGCTGGTCAGCCCGAGTTTGACTCCGACGAGTCGTTCTCCTCGGTCGAGTCGTCGGCGCAAATTGTGATCCTGGATTGCGTATCCGGTAGCGAGATCGAGGTCGAGCCACTCATCGGTGAATGGTTCGCGATCTCGCCGTTCGGCTTCACAGGCCATGAGTTCGGCCGCCACCGACTGAATATCCCAGGGCGTCCTCACGCGCCGACACCGGCGCCTTCATAGAGCGCGGCACTGGCCGCGTGCTCCTCCTGCAGCGCTAGCGCGATATCGATGATCATGTCCTCTTGCCCGCCAACGTAGCCGTGCTCACCGACGCGCTGCAGAATGGCATGGGCCGGAACACCGTAGCGTTCGGCGGCGCGTCCGGCATGGAGCAAGAAGCTGGAGTAGACCCCGGCGTAGCCTTGCGTGATGGAGGATCGATCCATCCAGGGAAGCCGCGGGATAATCGGCTGAACTACGTCCTCAGCGGCAGCCAAGACACTGTCAACGTCGACGCCAGTTCGGATGCCGAGTCGGTCGAAGGTCGCAGCGAGAACCTCGGTGGGGCTATTGCCGGCGCCTGCGCCGAGCGCGCATAGGGCACCGTCGATCTGGCGAGCCCCCGCTTGGTAGGCGAGGACGGAGTTCGCGACGCCCAGCGAGAGGTTCTGGTGCCCATGGAACCCGACCTCGGCGCTGCCGGCAAACTCGTCGATCAGAGCCTGTACACGTTCCTGTGCGTCGCTGAGTACCAGCGCGCCAGCGCTGTCGACGACGTACACACAATCAGCACCTGCGTCGACCATGACCCGGCCCTGGCGTGCGAGCTCGGCTGGTTTTGCTCGATGGGAGAGCATGAGAAACCCGACGGTTTCCATTCCCAGGTCGCGCGCAGCGGCGAAGTGTTGGATGGACACGTCAGCTTCGGTGCAGTGGGTTGCGATTCGAGCGACCGAAGCACCCATGGCGTGCGCCCTCTTGAGGTTCTCAACCGTGCCCAACCCAGGCAGAACCAGCACGGCAATCTTCGCCTGCTGTGCCTCCTCTGCTGCCGCCTTGATCAGGTCGAACTCGTCGACCTGGGAGAAGCCATAGTTGAATGACGACCCGCCTAGGCCGTCTCCGTGGGCAACTTCGATGACCTCGACGCCTGCAGCATCCAGTGCGTGCACGACGCCACGCACCTGCTCTTCAGTGAACTGGTGGCTCATCGCGTGAGAGCCGTCTCGCAGCGTTGAGTCGGTAATCCTGAGATCTCGGCCAGTTAAGCTGGATTCCCCGGGCCCGGCGTCGGTGAACTGGTGCTTCATGCGCGTGCTCCTACCGGCTGCTCACGGACATCAAGGGATGGGCCTGCGGCCCCGTCGGGAGGCAGGCCAAGCTTGTGCGCGACCAAGATGTCGCCTACACGCGCGGCCGCGGCGGTGATGATGTCCAAGTTGCCGGCGTAGTCGGGCAGATAGTCCCCGCGTCCGCGGACTTCCAGTGGCACTGTTACTCGCGCCATCCCGCGCCATGTCGCGCGCGGCGGATCGTACTGTGGATCCGCGCGCAGGGCATATCCAGGTACATACTCTTGGACTGCATCGACCATTCTGTGGATGGATTCGTCAAGTCGGTCCCGCACGATGCCGGCCTCAGCGGCCTCAGCGGGGATCGCGCAGAAGACGGTGTTGCGCATCATTAGCGGAGGCTCGACCGGATTGAGGATAATGATCGCCTTTCCGCGCTCTGCGCCACCAACCACCTCCAGCGCGGCAGCGGTTGTCTCCGTGAATTCATCGATGTTTGCTCGGGTCCCTGGGCCGGCTGATCGTGATGAGATCGATGCAACGATTTCCGCATACACCACGGGGACGACACGCGAGACCGCAGTCACGATCGGGGTCGTGGCCTGACCACCGCACGTAATCATGTTCACGTTCATGGCGTGTACATTGAAATCAAGGTTCACGGGTGGACACACAAACGGACCGACTGCAGCTGGCGTCAGGTCGACCGCTACGATGCCGGCCTCCGCGTAGCGCGGCGCGTTGGTGGCGTGTGCTCGTGCTGAGGTCGCCTCAAACACGATGTCAGGCAGTTCTGGGCGCGCCAACAACCAGTCGACACCTTCAGCTGAGGCTTCTAAGCCCATCCGGGCTGCGCGCGCTAGGCCGTCACTGGCCGGATCCACGCCGACCATGAAGCGTGGCTCAATGTGCCGACTTCGGCGCATCAACTTGAACATCAGATCGCTACCGATGTTTCCTGAGCCGACGATGGCTGCTGTGCCACGGGGAGCTTGGTTCATGTTGTCTCCTGAGTGAACCGGGCGGTCACTGATCCGAGCCCGGTGAACGACGCAGTGATGGTGTCGCCCGGGCCGACCCCCACCATCGGGGTCACCGCGCCAGTTAGTACGACGTGGCCGGGCTGAAGCGCGATTCCCAACGCTCCGAGGGTGTTGGCAAGCCACACCAGCGCGTTCACCGGCGACCCCAGTACCGCGCCACCCGCTCCAGTCGCAGCGACGCTGCCGTTCTGGAAAAGGGCGCACCCGGCGAGGCGCAAGTCCAATTCACTGACAAGGGTCGGTTTACTGCCGAGTACGAGCGCTCCTGAAGATGCATTGTCGGCGATGGTATCTACGATCGTGATACGCCAATCGTCGATTCGGGAGTCCACGATTTCCAACGCCGGCAGCACGTAATCCACTGCCGCGAGTGCCTGCACGACCGTCACACCAGGACCGCTGAGTGGTGCACGCAACACAAATGCGATTTCTGGTTCAATCCGCGGTTGAAGGAACCTAACGACCGGAATTGGAAGGTGCTCAGGGTAGAAGTAGTCGTCCAGCAGATGACCGTAGTCTGGCTGATTGACGCCCAGTTGGGCCTGCACCCGAGAGTTAGTAAGCCCTACTTTATGGCCGCGGACCGAACGCCCTTGTGCCTGCAACGCGTCGACCTGCAGCAACTGGATCGCATACGCGTCGTCGATTGTCATCCCGGAATGAGACTCAGATAGCGGTGCGATCGGAATCCCCGTTCGATTCGCTTCCATGAGCCGATCAGCTGCTGAGGCTCTGGCCAGCGGATCCACATACCCTCCTTCGCAGCGATGGAATGCCTCTGCGGCATTGCGAAGATCCTAGGTCCGTCGCGAACCGACGCGAAGGATCCCGTTCAAGAGAGTGGAACAAGGGGCTCAGTCATTGCGGTCTTTGACCCAGCGGCATTTCCCACCTTCGTTCGTGCGCCCGTAGCAATATTGTGCGCCTCCATCGTTCGCGCCGTTGGCCTCCAGGGCTCAGATGCCTAGCAGTTGGAGAGGGCCGAAGCGGACCGGACTCTTGAGTTCTCAGGGGGTCGCTTGGACGGCGTCATCATGGGCGAGGTGCACGCTGGAAGTGTGCGCCGGGGCCGCTGGGGCGAGGCCCAGAACACCCAGCGGCGGGCGGCGGGGCCGACACCCGAGAAGGCGATCTTGCGTGAAGTGATCGGGGATCCCGTTGAGCGATGAACTGGTGTGAGCCGCTTCCCCGTCGTCGCCGACGACCGCGACCGACGGCCTCTCGAGGTGAAGCGCATGAACAGAGCCTCGCGGGGTGGTGGGCCTTGAGGGGTTCCTCGGTGCCCTACTCGCCGCTCTCGATGGCGGCGTGGTCACCATTATCCATGGTCGCGGTGAGCAGGGCCATGGACTCCTCTGAGAGGTAGCGGCTGTCGCCAGCGATCCACTCGTCGTGCATGTCGATCAGGACCGCGCCGACCAGTCTGATGACCGCGGCGGCGTTGGGGAAGATGCCCACGACGCGGCTGCGGCGCTTGATCTCCTTGTGACCCGCTCGAGCGGGTTGGTGGACCAGATCTTGCGCCAGTGGGCCTTGGGGAAGCCGGTGAACGCGAGCACCTCGGCCTTCGCGTCGTCCATCAGCGGCCCGACCTTCGGAGACGTCTTGGTGAGCTGGGCGCGGATCTCGTCCCAGGCCTTGTTGACTGCCTCGGGGTCGGGTTGGGCGAAGATCGTGCGGAACACTGCGGCGACCATGTCGGCGTGGGTCTTGGCGACGTGGGCGAGCAGGTTGCGGGCGAAGTGGACTCGGCGCCGCTGGTGCGCGGAGCCTTGGAAGGATCGCTTGAGCGCTGCCACGAGACCGGAGTGCTGGTCGGAGATGGCCAGCTGAACACCGGCCAGTCCGCGCTGGGTCATCGCCCGCCGCGAACGCCCGCACCCTGGAGCCCCGCTCCGGTTGACCGACGAGGACGGCTGGCGGATCACCTGCTTTGCCATCAACACCAAGGGCTGGCGGCTCGCCGACCTCGAAGTCCGCCACCGGCAACGCGCCCGCGCCGAGGACCGCATCCGCAACCTCAAGGACACCGGTCTGCGGAACCTTCCCTTTCACGGGTTCGCTCAGAACCAGATCTGGCTCGAGATCATCGCGCTCGCCGCCGACCTGCTCGTCTGGACCCAGAACCTCGCCTGGCACGACCACCCCGCCCGACGCTGGGAACCCAAGCGACTGCGCTTACGACTGCTCTCGGTCGCCGGACGGATCACCCGGTCCGGGCGACGACGGCGGCTCCGGTTGCCGCGCCACTGGCCATGGAACAACCTCCTCGACACCGGGTGGGCAGCCCTCCAACCCGGCTGACCCAGCGACCCTGACCCAGCGACCCAAGGCCATCGGAGAACCGGCGCGACACAGCGCCGGAGACCGGCGATGCCCCGGCGACGATCCTCATCAACCAGCGGGTCAACGACTCAGCCAGCGGCTGGACGAAAGATCGAGGCTAGACTCCGAATCCCGGGACAAGTGCGCGCCAGTTGAGGCACACTATCCAAATGCGGGTCACCCAGCGGGACGTGCTCTCCCCTTCCGTACTCAGCCGCGCATTCGCGCTGCTGGGATGTTTTCCAACGGACGGAACCAGTCTGGGGGTCACCGAACTCGCGCGACGCTCAGGGATGCCGAAGGCAACCACCCATCGCATGCTGCAGGAGATGATCAAGCTCGGCGTTGTCGATCGTACCGGCACAGGTTATCAGATCGGCATGCGGCTCTTCGAACTCGGACAGCTTGCGAATGAAGTACGCACCTTGAGAGACAGAGCGCTCCCGCGCCTGGATCATCTCCGCGAGAGGACGGGCGCCACAGTCCACATGGTGGTGCTAGATCAGACCGACGTCGTATATCTGGAGAAGTTGGTCGGCCCACGCGGACCTCGAGTCCCCACGCGTCCCGGCGGCCGCATGCCGGCCTATTGCACTGGCCTTGGTAAGGCCATCTTGGCCCACTCGTCGACAGACAAAGTCCAGGCCGTCCTCGACGCGGGGCTGGAGAGACGAACGCCCAGAACGATCACAATGCCCGGACTGTTGATCCGAGAACTCGCAACAGCACGCGAGATGGGCGTAGCGTTCGAGTGGGAAGAGTCAACGGTCGGGCTCGTGTGTGCGGCTTCACCGGTCCTGGATGCACGGGGCCTCCCTGTTGCAGCGATCTCGGTCGCTGGACTGGGCAACATGATCGATCCGCGTCGACTCGCGCCCGCTGTTCGAGATACCGCTGCGCTGATCTCGCGCCAGATCGCGTAGAACTGCCTTCGTTGCATGTTCAACCCCCTTCCGTCGCGCGGCTCCATGTCACGTCGCAACGCTCTCTGCTGGATGAGGGCATGGAGTTGGCGAGACGCGGCCGCGAGCGGCGTTTGGGAGTCGAGGACGAGTACTGACACCTGATCCTGTCGGGGGTCGGCACGATCGAGGCCTGCACGCTGGTCGGGATGGGTCGCGAGACTGGATTTCGGTGGCCTGCCGAACGCGCCGGGCTACCGCCGCTTCGGCGCATCGATCGCGAGAGGTCAGGAGCGGTACCTGTCGCTGCTCGAGCGGCAGCGGATAGCGGCGCTGCGCCGGCACGGGCTCTCGATACGGGAGATCGCCAGACGACTTGGCCGGGCATCTGTCAATGGCCAAGTTGCGGTCCCCGCTGGTGGCCAACTAAAAGTCCCCACCCTTCGCTGAGTTTCCGCTGTTCTTGAGTCGGGTTCCTCCCTTCGCCCGGGCCTCTCGCATGCGGTAGGAGTCGCCGTCGGTGACGACGGTGTGGCAGTGGTGCAGGAGCCGGTCGAGCATGCTGACCGCGGTGGTGTGCTCGGGCAGGAACCGTCCCCAGGACTCGAACGGCCAGTGGGATGCGATCCCGAGTGACCTGCGTTCGTAGGCGGCCGCGACGAACCGGAACAGCACCTGGGCGCCGGTGTCGTCCAGCGGGGCGAACCCGAGCTCGTCAACCAGGACTGTCGACGACGCTCGAAAACTGAACAGTTGCGACGCTTGAAAAGTGAACACTCGCGACGATCGGAGAGTGATCACTTTGGAGGACTGGGCGTTGATCCGGCGGCTTGCCGGCGAGGGCGTTCCGAAGGCCCAGATCGCGGCGCGGCTGGGGATCTCGCGCACGACCGTGGTCAAGGCGGTGGCATCGGATGCGCCACCGAAGTACGAGCGGCGGGCGGTGTCGACGTCGTTCACGCCGTTTGAGCCCGTGGTGCGGCAGCTGCTGGCGAAGACGCCGGATATGCCGGCGACGGTGATCGCCGAGCGGGTCGGCTGGACCGGGTCGATCACGTGGTTCCGCGACAACGTTCGCCGGCTCCGGCCCGAGCATCGGCCGGTCGACCCGGCGGACCGGTTGACCTGGTTGCCGGGTGATGCGGCGCAGTGCGACCTGTGGTTCCCGCCGAGGAAGGTCCCGCTCGAAGACGGCTCCAAGACGCTGCTGCCGGTCCTGGTGATCACGGCCGCGCACTCCCGGTTCATGGTCGGGCGGATGATCCCAACCCGGCACACCGAGGACCTCCTGCTGGGCATGTGGATGCTGCTCCAGCAGCTCGGCGCGGTCCCGCGCCGGCTGATCTGGGACAACGAGGCCGGCATCGGCCGCGGCAAGCGGCACGCCGATGGGGTCGGCGCATTCACCGGCACCCTGGCCACCACACTGGTCCGGCTCAAGCCCTACGACCCCGAGTCCAAGGGCCTGGTGGAACGCCGCAACGGATTCTTCGAGACCTCCTTCATGCCGGGCCGGGAGTTCGCGTCGCCGGCCGACTTCAACGCCCAGTTCGGCGACTGGCTGACCCGCGCGAACGCGCGGATCGTGCGCACCATCAAGGCACATCCGGTGGACCTGCTCGAGGTCGACCGGGCCGCGATGCTGCCCCTGCCGCCGGTGCCGCCAGCGGTCGGGTGGGCCAACCGGGTCCGGCTCGGCCGCGACTACTACGTCCGCGTCGACTCATCCGACTACTCCGTCGACCCGGCGGTGATCGGCCGGTTCGTCGACGTGAGCGCGGATCTGTCCCGGGTCGAGGTTCGCCACGAGGGACGTCTGGTCGCAGCTCATGACCGGGTCTGGGCCCGCGGCATGACGATCACTGACCCTGTCCACGTCGCGGCCGCGAAGGTGCTGCGCGAGGACTACCAGCGACCCCGACCAGCGGCCGATCCGGACGAGGGGCTGGTGCGGGACCTGGCTGACTACGACCGTGCGTTCGGGCTCATCGACGGCGGCCTGACCGACGGCGCTGTCAACGGCGTGATCGACGGTGAGGAGGTGGCCTGATGGCGGGCAGGGCGAAGAGCGATGCGACCGAGGCGCTCAAGCAGCTGACCTACCTGGCGTCCGCGTTGAAGGCGCCCCGTATCACGGAGTCCGCGGTCCGGCTGGCCGACCATGCCCGCGACGCGGGCTGGACCCACGAGGAGTACCTCGCCGCGGTGCTCGACCGCGAGGTCGCCGCCCGCAACGCATCGGGTGCCCAGTTGCGGATCCGGGCCGCCGGGTTCCCTGCGCGCAAGACGCTGGAGGAGTTCGACTGGGACGCCCAACCGGGCGTGCGTCAGCAGATCGCCGCACTGGCATCGGGAGGGTTCCTCACCGAAGCCCGCAACGTCGTCCTGCTCGGTCCGCCCGGCACCGGCAAGACCCATCTGGCCACCGGGCTAGGGATAGCGGCCGCGCATCACGGTCACCGGGTGCTGTTCGCGACCGCGACCGAATGGGTCACCCGGCTCACCGAGGCCCACCGCGCCGGCAAGCTCGCGAACGAGCTGGCTCGGCTACGACGCTACGGGCTGATCATCGTCGACGAGGTCGGCTACCTGCCTTTCGAGCAGGACGCCGCGAACCTCTTCTTCCAACTCGTGTCCAGCCGCTACGAACACGCCTCGCTGATCCTCACATCGAACCTGCCGTTCAGCGGTTGGGGCGGCGTGTTCGGTGACCAGGTCGTCGCCGCCGCGATGATCGACCGCGTTGTCCACCACGCTGATGTGCTCACCCTGAAAGGGGCCAGCTACCGACTGCGCAACCGCGGCATCGACACACTGCCCAGCATCCGGGAGACCGCGGACCACCAGCCCGGTTAGGCTGCCCCGCACACCGTTCACTTTTCGGGCGTCGGAACCGACCAGAGTTCGAGCGTCGTCGACACAGGACGAGGTCGTTGCGCAACAAGGTGTCGATGACCTTCCCGACGGAGTTGTCGGCCAGGCCGCGGTAGAGGGTCTCGACGAGGTCGGCGGCGGTGAAGTACCTGACCCGGTGCCCGTGTTCGACGGCGGCGATCCCCAGCGATGAGCGTGTGGGACTTCCCGGTGCCGGCCGGGCCGATCATGCACACGTTCTCCCTCGCGCGGATCCACTCCAACGACGCCAGGTAGTCGAACGTTGCGGGCGGGATCGAGGACGCGGCGACGTCGAACTCCTCGAGCCGCTTGGCGACCGGGAAGCTCGCTTGCCGCATCCGGGTACGGACGTTGGACTCATCACGCGAGGCGATCTCGGCCTCGACCAGGGTGCGCAAGAACTCCTCGGGCTTCCACCGTTGGGTCTTCGCGGTCACCAGCAGCTCGGATGCCAGCCGACGCATCGCGGCCATCTTCAACCGTTTCAGGCCCTCGTTCAGGTCGGCCGGCAGCGGCGGCGGAGCCGTGGCGGTCATGCTCCCTCACCCCCGTCTGCGTCGACGCGGTAGGCGTCCAGTGACCTGGTCGGGACCGTGGGCAGCGTCATCACCAGCGCCTGCCCCGCGGCGGTGGGCCGGGGGGCGTGGCCGTTGGTGGCCAAGATTGACCGCACGTCGTCGGCGCGCGACCGACCGAACGCCACAGCTCTTTCCAGTGCGGCCAGCAGCGGTGAGTGCCGTGGGCCGCGTCCAGGGTGAGGATCTCGGCGATCTCGGTGCCCAGCTTGGTCACGCCCGCGGCGGCAGCGCCGACCAGGAACTGCTCGGCGACCGGGCCCAGGGCCAGGAACTCCCGCTCGACCGGCGTCCGCGGACGCGCACCACGGTGCGGCGTGTCGGGACGGGGGCGGTCGTAGTGGGCGTCGAGGATGCTGGTCTCCCCGGGCGCGACCAGCTGGTGCTCGGCATGGACCTCGCCGGTCACCGGCTCGATGACCCGCAGCACCCTCTCCCGCTCGTCCACGACGACGGTGACGGTGGTCCCGATGAGGCAGTTCGGGACCGAGTAGCGCGCTGAGCCGAACCGGATGCAGGACAGCTTGTCGACCTTCCTCGTGGTCGGCTTCGCGCCCACCTCCAGGCGCAGCGACGGCAGCTCGGCGAGCAGTTCCCGCTCCGACTCCAGCCGCTCCATGGGGATCGCGTGGATCTCGCTGTGGCGGCGGCTGTTGACCTCGCCGCACCACACCCGCGCTCGGGCGTTGAGCCCAGCCAGGCCGCCAACCCAGGGGTCGTCGAGCTCGAGCGGGACCAGCAGGTCGTCCTTGGCGTAGCCGACCAGGTTCTCCACGATGCCCTTGGACTCCGGGTCTGCGGTGTGGCAGAAGTCGGGCCGGAACCGGTAGTGGGTCGCGAACCGGACGTAGTCCGGCGCCGGGACGACGACGTTTGCGACCACGCCGCCCTTCAGGCAGCCCATCCGGTCGGCCAGCACCGTCTTCAGGACCCCGCCGAGGACCTCGAAACACTCCGCGAGCATGCCCAGCGTGGTGGCCTGCTGTTCATCAGCAGCGAAGCGGACGAACCGGAACCGCGACCAACCCAGCACCGCGCAGAACACGTGCACCTTTCGGCCGGCGACGACCTCCTCACCCCAGTCGATCGCCAGCACCTCGCTCGGTGACCACACCGCCGGACGACGGCCACCGGCCCGCGCCTGTCCCTGCCGCCAAGCGGACTTTGCTTCGGCGACCAGGCGCCGGAAGTTGCGGTCCGAGCCCCCATAGCCAGCCGCGCGGGCAGCCGGGAGCAACCGCTTGGCGCTGATCCGACCCTCGGTCTTCTTCACACTGGCCGCGACCAACTCGGCCACGCTCTCGTAGTTCTTGGGCCGCACCGCCCGCGACGCCGGCGCATCGCCCCGACTGGCAGCCTGGTGGGCCTCGATGATCCGTCTGACGGTCTTGTGGGTCGTCCCGCAGATCGCGGCCGCTCCCCGGTAAGTGCCTACATCTCGGTAGGCCGAAATCACGTCCATCCGTTCCTTCGCGTTCTTCAATGGAAGCCCCTGCGTGGTGCTCGGTGACTGGTTGGCACCGCCACCGTCACCACGCAGGGCCTTCACCGTCGGCTACGACACGACACGAAGGGTGGGGACTTCTATCTGGCCACCAGCGGGGACCTCAACCTGGCCACCAGTGGGGACTCTTTCATGGCCACGGACAGCATCTTCGACGATTAGCCGCGAGATGCGGCGCAACACGTCCCCACACGACGTCGGGGCTAGGCCGGCGACCTCGCCCATGCTCCCGCTCGCCAGCGGCTTGAGCGACCACGGGGCGGTCGCATAGCCCAGGAGCCGGGCTCCGGGAAGCGACACAAGGGAAGTTGCTCCTGGAATGGAGTCCCGAGCAGATCGCCGCGTGGCTCCGCACCGAGTATCTCCCGACCGGCCAACCTGGCACTTGTGCCACGAAACGATCTACCACGCGCTCTACAACGGGTCGAAAGGCGGCCTGCAGGCAACTCACCAACAAGCTCCGTACCGGGTGGCCCCTACGAGAGCGCCGGCGACGGCACACGAGCAGACTCCGCGGTTCATTGCACCTGCCCTGTGCTGATCGACCACCGCCCGCTTGCGGTCCAGCAACGATTCCGGATCGGCGACTGGGAAGGCATCCTCATCACCGGCCGGGGAGGACTGTCCGCGATGGCACACTGGTGTGTCGCCGCAGCCGTTACATCAGGTTGATCCACCTGCCCGGCTGCCGCCCCGCCGAGGAATTGGTTGCCGGCATGAACGACGTCATGACCGAACTCCCTGACGCCGCACGGCTCACGCTGGCGTGGGATTAGGGTTCCCAGATGGCACGCCTCGAGCAGATCGCTGCGCTCTTCGCTGAGGGAGTGTTCTCCCACGCCGGCAAGCCTTGGAAGCGACCGACCAACGAGAGCAGCAACGGTCCCCGGCGCCAGTACTTCCTAAGGAAACTGACCTCCGCGCTTACAGTTCGGACGACCTACGCCGGGTCGGGAGCGCATCAAACAACCGGCCCCGAAGGACGCTGACATGGGCTTCCCCAACTCAGATTGTGTGCGCGGCGCTAGCCTCCTCCTGACCGAAGTGTTGCGACGCCGGTTCGAATCCGCCATGGAACCCGCGCGTCGATACCGGGTGCGTTTTCAGGCGTCGCCGACAGCCGCAACCTCCTTCACGTGGGATGTGCACGTTCGAGACTCGACCCCAAACCCTGAGTTCAATTAGGATCAGCGTTACGAGCCGATAGATCTACCCGTACCATCCCACCGACGATGTCTACAGGATAGGACCTAAGTGGCGTCACGGCCGGGGGCGTTAGAGCTGCACCCGTCCGGAGACAAAACTTCGCGAAATGGAATTCACACTCAACAGTCTGGCCTTCGATGTATCCGTCGGCCAACGACGACTGAGCGTGGGTGCACGTATCGTCCGTTGCAAAGTACTCACCACCCACAAAGAAGATCGCGACAGGCGGTTCAATCTCCAACACTCGCGCATCGCCCGGCGCAAGCTCGGAAACGGCACAAACGTCGTGCCATTCGGGTTCCGTCTGGTTGATCATTCTCTCGCACTCTCCAAAATCTTGTCAAAGGGCTCACGCGAATCCGGATTGCTCTACGACAACCGCGTCACCGGCCTCACCAATGATTCGAATCCAGCCACTCTTCCACAATCGACGAAAACGCCACAGGACGTTCGAACGCAGGCCAATGGCCGCATTGATTGAGAAGAGTTACATCGGCATGACGAACATAGCTCATGAGCATAAGCGCCTGTTCAAAAGGGACCATCCGGTCGAATCGACCGTGAATAATCCTCATGGGGATACCGATCGAGGACAATGCGCTCAAATTGCTGTGCGCCCTGCTCGTAGATTGAGACACAGCCCTCCAATGGCCCAGCCGGCTATCGCGAAAGGCTTGAATCGCGGACACCATGGCCTCTGTCACGACCGTCTCGTCGTACACCAATGCCTTCAGTAGCCGCACAGTATGAGTCAGATCCGTCGGATGGAGTTGCGCCTCGTCATAAAGTCGCTGGACTTCAGACGGAAATGGCCCAAGTAGATATGGATCTCCTCCAGTTGACGCGTGGCACGATCCAACGACGAGTCCCGATACTCGGTGTGGAGCCGTGATCGCGAGATCGAGCGCAACCGTTGCGCCCATGGATGTTCCAACAACTGGAACCTCGTCGAGATCGAGATGATCCATCAACGACAGAACTGAACGCACGACCACGTCGTGGAACGGTTCGTCGTAGACAATCGGTCCAGACAAGCCAAAGTTCGGCATGTCCAGGGCGATGCATCTTCTCGACGTCGAAATCTCCCGCAGCACGCGGTGGAAGATCATCCACGCGGTCACGCCTGGTTGAGGACCGAAGGAATGTATGAAGAGCACCGGCTGACCTGTACCGACATCTTGAAAGTGAAGTGGGCCCTCACGTGTGGAGATCATGTGGCTCATATCGGCAGGAGGCAGCAGCTCGAAGTCGCTCACTCTTGCACCAACACCCTTCAATGACATACTAGCGTTAATCGCAAACTTCGGCAGGCCGTGCTCGGCGGGAGGGGCCGCGTCCCTCAGCTAGACGGGCCGGCTACGGATCAGCGCCAAGCAAACTGTTGGCAACACGAACTCTCGTACAAGCGGGGATGTGTGTCGATATCAAACCCTACCCGAACGACAGAAGCCGAGGCGTCAGTCCGACACCCATGGCGTGACCCCATGTGTGTCCGTTTGAATACCGCTTAATCTCCCAAGACCCGTTGTCCTCAACAGACACTGCATCGCACCCGTACTCCAGCCAGAAACCGGACGGGGTGCTTGCATAGAACGACAGCATCCTGTCATTGATGTGACGACCAAGGGACGTCCCCAATGAAAACTTTTCACTTTGCAACGCATCGAGCACCAAGCCCAGATCGTCGACCTCGTATGTCTCCAGCATTACGTGCTCGAGATGGCGAGGTGCAGCAGAAGAGCTCTCAGCGAACGCCACACTGTGGTGTCGCGAATTGCACCTGAGGAAAACCGCGTCAATGTCGGCCTCGGGCCAAGTGATGTAATCGCTCGTGCGGAAACCGAGAACCTCTTTGTAGAATTCCTCAATTTCGCCAATATCAGGAACGTACGCAAATAGATGTCCCAGCCCCAGATTGTCCGCCTTGAAGCCGCTAATTGGACGCGAGCGCTCGAATCGTGCAGGACCCACAATCGGTGCATACCCAATCTCGAGGGGCATCCCGGCTGGGTCTCGCAACCGAGCGACGCGTCCATACCGCCGCTCGATCGCATAAGAAGGATCGCACTCCTCGACCTCAACGCCCCACTCGCGTGCCCTGTTCACCACTCCCGAGTACGCCTCAGCGGAGGGTACCTCCCACCCGACGGCTCCAAGGGAGTCCGCACGGTCTTCTTTGAGCCAGAAGCGGTAATCACGCTCGTCGATGCGCAGAAGCATCTCGCTGTCAGGCGCCGCCTCGCGCCTGACGCACTGTACCCCTATTGCTCGACCAAATCGCTCCCATTCCGACAGGCTCATCACGCGCAGCTCGACGTAAGCGAGCTGCGACACACCGCCTCCAGACATCACAATTCCTCCGGTCGACTTCGTTCGGTTCGGTAGAGTCAGAGCCCCCAACGCGGGGGTCGTCCTACTCGACGATGTCCAGCTCCTCGAAACTGACATCGCGATCCTTCGGGGGCACGTAATCGTCGATGTTGTTCGCGGTCCACAGAGTCGACCGAAGAACCGTCTTCGCGGGAGCCGTACCTTCCTTAAGTGCATCTTCCGCCGTCTTCACGATGAGCCAGCCGAACTCCACCATATTCAGATCCCATGTGCCGGTGAGACGACCGTCACGCACAGCTTGGATTGCGTCCGAGTCGCCATTCTCGCCAGTGATAATGATTCCATCGGATTCGCCATCTGAGACGGTCTTCCCTGCTGCAATGACTGCGGCCGAGGCGCCAAGCGCGGAGGCGTCGTTGTACGCCCAGATGGCGTTCACGTCCGGATACTTCGTGAGCATGTCAGCGGTGAGCTTCTGCGCGCCGGCAGCGTCGTCGCTATTGTTCGACTGATGTGCGAGGATGGTTAGGCCCGCCTGCTTCGCGGCCTTCTCGAAACAATCGGCCACCGACGCCCACGACGGCACAACGTCGAGCCCGATCGTGACGACGTTCCCATCGGGGAATTTCGATGCGATCAGATCGGCGGTCTGTTCTGCCGGGCCCCCGGGCGAGCACTGCTGGATCTCATTCCACACGGCGTACTTGACGCCGCTACCCTCGGAGTTGACACCGATGATGGGAACGTTTGCCTGATCGGCCTGGGCGTAAATACCTGCCGTGGCACCTGCATCAAGGGTCCACGATGCGATCGCGCCAGCGTCCTGCTGGATCAGGCTCTGAATGTTCGAGACCTGAGCATTCGGATCGAGATTGGCGTCGAGAACGGTCGCATGCCAGCCGATGGACTCCGCGGCTTCCTTCATTCCGTGCCCGACGAGCGCAACGCTTGGCTGTGAAGCGACAGGAGAAGCAAATCCTATCATCGTACTTTCTTCAGAGGACCCGTTGAGAGAAGCGTCACTTGAAGATCCGCACGCGGAGGCAGTGAGTCCGCAGGCAAGAAGTGGGACCATAAGACGTACAAAGACCAACTTCACAGTAATATCCGATCCTTTCAAAGGGGAACTATGTTTAGGGTGGACGCTTTCTGTTCAGGCCCTGATGCGGCCTCTGCGCCCTCCCCTCCTTCGCGGCCCGAGTCTTCCACCACTCCCACGAAGAGATCCGAGGCCAACGGCTGCAATCAAGATGCAGCCATTGATTGCTCCTTGCCAGAATGACGACACTTCGCTCAGGGTCACGCCGTTCTGAACTACGCTCAAGAAAACTACGCCAAGGACGGTTCCTAAAACACCGCCCTCACCACCGGAGAATGCTGTTCCACCGATGAGTACAGCAGCGATCACAGTCATCAGCTGTGTCATGTCAACAGCCGGCGAAGCGCCGGTTAGTCGACCAACCTGAACGATGCTGGCCATACCTGCGGTCATCCCTGCGAGGACATAGACAGAAATGATCATCCGTGTCACGTGGATACCATTAAGCCGCGCCGCCTCGATGTTTGATCCGATCGCAAAGACTGAGCGGCCGAATTTGGTAAATCGCAACACCACTATTGCCAGTGCAACCAGCAGCACATCGAACAGCATCAGCACCGGAAACGGACCGACGCCGCTATTGACGAATGATGCGATCGGCCCGAAACCCGCGAACCCGAAAACACTGATGGTGTGTCCGTCGCTTGGCACCAGTGCGATGGTCATGAGGATTGACATTGTGCCGAGGGTCACGACTAGGAACGAGATCTTCGCCCACGCAATAAGCGCTCCGTTGATCAAGCCGATGGCGACGCCCACCGCGATAGGAAGGACAACAGCAACTACGGTCGGCGCAGCACTCTCCAAAGCCAACCCCATAGCAACTCCTGACGCAGCGGCGGCCGCGGCGGCAGACAGATCAAGCTGTCCGATCAAGATCACGAACGTCGCCCCGATTGCCAAGATCAGGACCGAGCTGTTGCTCGAAACGATATTCGTCACGTTTCCCCACGTAGCGAAGATCGGTTCTGTAATCGCGAAGTAGGTACAGACCGATAGGAGCGCGATGAGCAGGCCCGATTGCTTACCCTGGGCCAGGCGCACGTAGCTCTTCTTGGCGAGCCCAATACTCCTGTTGTTGTCGGTGGATTCCATTTGGAGATCCTCAGGTGCCAGCAATGTCATAATTCCTACCTAAGACTCGGTGACGCGCCATCCGTGATATCGGCCCACATGGCCTCGCCTTCTCTTGCCAGGTCCATGCCCGAGTCCGTACCTGATACCGCAACGGCAGCGAGGGTTTCTTCGTCCACTTGGCCGGCCGCAAATTCTGCATGGACCCTGCCGCGATGGAATACAAGGATGCGATCGGCCAAGCCGAGCAGCTCGGGCAATTCGGACGAGACGACGATGACAGCTGCGCCAGCGTCCACTTCGGCTTGCACGAGCTTGTACAACTCGCTCTTGGCTGCAACATCGATGCCACGCGTCGGCTCGTGAAGCACGAATATGTTGCACTCCGCACGCCCAAACGTTCGACCAACGACCACCTTCTGCTGGTTGCCCCCAGACAGGAGCGCGATCGGTACCGCCTCAGATAGGGCCCGTACACCGTAGTCAGCCGACGCCTCATTGACCCGTCTGCGCTCTTCGCGGACGCGCATGAACCCATAGCGCGAGACGTTGTCCATCCATCCGAGAGCGAAATTCTCGACGACGCTCCTCCGGGGCAGGATGGCTGCCGCCTTCCGATCGTCTGGGACGTAACCGATTCCGGCTGCGAGTGCGCCGCGGGGAGATCGGTCCTTGAGCTGCCTTCCGGCGACCTCGATCGATCCTGTGCTTGGGATGGCACCAGCGATAGCCAACGCCAGCTCAGACTTTCCAGAGCCGACGAGTCCAGCTATACCGAGGATCTCGCCACGTCTGAGGTCGAACGACGCTCCCCCGAGAACTCCTCCGTCCGTGTCGAGCCCCCGTACGCGCATGACCACGTCGCCCGGGGCAGACGTGCGCGCGCCGTAATAGTCGCCCACTTCGCGCCCGACCATGAGTCGAACGAGCGTCGACTCAGATGTCGCGGGCAGCGCAACGGTGTCGACGACTTTGCCGTCTCGCAGCACAGTGGCCCGGCTGGCTGATCGATAGAGCTCTGGCATCCGGTGGGTGATCATGAGGATGGCGGCGTCCTTGTCGCGCATCTCCTCAACTATTGTCAATAGGCGGTCTGTGGCAGCCTCTGACAAGGAACTTGTGGCCTCGTCGAGAATCAAGAGCTTCGCGTTCCTGGAAAGGGCACGCGCGATTTCCACTGCCTGACGCAGTTCGATGGGCAACTTCCCTACGATCGCCTGTTCATCGATTTCCAAATTCAAACGGGCAAGCACATCACGGGCAATCAGTCGACAACGTTGCCAATCGACGGTGCCCAACTTCTTGCGGGGCAGTTGTCCCAAGCAGATATTCTCAGCGACCGTGAGTTCGGGCGCGAGAGTGAGTTCTTGACTGACCGCAATGATTCCGTACGAGGCGGCGCTTGCGGGACCTTTTAGCAGCACCTCCTTTCCGTCGATTTCAATCGATCCCGCCTCCGGCTGATACAGGCCCGTCAAGATCTTGGCGAGAGTGGACTTTCCGGACCCGTTTTCGCCGGTGAGCCCGCGAATTTCGCCCCTGTGAAGATCGAGCGATACGTCATCCAGCACCTGTACGCCAGGGAATGACTTGCATATTCCTCGCACGCGGATGAAGGCCGGCTTTTGCTTCTCATCCATCGTCAACGATCCACTCCCCTCAGACAAAGTTCCTCCCTCAGCGTGTGAGGATTCTTACAGATGTACTGGATGGCGTGTAGCAATGTGTTCCACTGAGCAGACCTCCGGACAGGCTTCAAGTGTTAGTTGGAGGGATGTCGCTGGCTGTTGGTGCGCATAAGCCGCGATCTGTTCTAATGGCGCGGCCAGATAACAGAATCGCTGACCTAGACATGCACTGGGCAGCGGATCCACGCAGAACGCGAGATGGTGGCGACTATGCCCGTAGCCATGACTTGACCAGCGCGTTGAACTTGGCCGCTTCGTCAAACTGGGGCCACATCGCAGACTCCAAGAAGACCTCACACTGTGCATTTGGAAGATACTCCGCTAGTCGGAGCGCAGAGTCGAGGCTGAACAGTGGATTCTGCTCGGTCCATACAATCAGCGTTCGGATGCGGATTTGCTGCAGTTCAGTCTGGCTGACGGACGTTCGAGAGTCATGCCTGGCGGTGCGCAATGAGCCCAGAAGCCTCTTGTGCGCATCTGTGAACCCTTTACGTGTCCAGAACCGCATCCGTAGTTCGAGCATCTCCTCGTCGACTTGTTCCCGTCCCAAATGCAACCAACTCATGCGCTCACGCATGAGTTCAACAGATCCGGGGTCCTTGAGTACCCGTGCCGTGAGCTCCTGAAAAGCCGCTTGAGAGTGCATGAGAGAGGGATCGTCTGCGTCTTCCTCCGGAAGAATGCATGCGCAGCACAGGACCAGGGAGTCAACCCGAGCTGGGTGATTGACAGCCAACCACTGGGCAACTTGTGCACCGAGAGCTTCACCGACGATGGCCGCGGAGTCGATGCCAAGCGCGTCCATGGTCGCGAGAACGTGCTCCCCGACTGTGCGCCAGTCGAACGGCTGCTCATCATCCGGGAAATCAGTTAGACCATGACCCAATAGGTCCATCGCGACCACGTGAAAGTCGTCAGCGAAGGACCCAACGTTTCGCAGAAAGACCTCCAGATGCCCGCCCGTACCATGCAAGAGGAGCAGGGAGGGGCCCGCGCCCGCTTCGATGATGCGAGTTCGGGCCCCCGTGCTTGTTTCGATGTACCGCAGTTGGTGGGAGACACTAGCTACGCTCTGCCACAGCGATTGACTAAGCGGCAGCGGACTGCCTGGCGATGACATCGACTGGTTGTCGTTCAGATCTGCGCTCATGTGGAATCGATTTCCCTGCTGGTGCGAGTCACCTGGTCTCTCCTAGAAGAAGACGCTGAGGTTCTTCGACAGCACCACGTTCTGATCCAGAAGGATCGTTCGACGGGCGATCTTGAACGAGGCGCCATCGCGTCGCAGTAGATCGAATCGTTCACCCGCCCAGATGTCGACCTCGGTCTCAAGCCGGTTCCTGTACACGATGAAGTTCGACCGAACGTCGTACTCATCCCCGGCAGAATCGACGGGCAATGAGATCCGGACGTTGCTGATCAGGTGGCGCGTGCGTGACGGCGGGTCTTCAGCCCAGAACTTTCCAGTCTCGCGCTGCATGACGCGAACGTCGAGGGATTCCTTGTCGTCGTCGAACAGCGCCATCTCAGTTCCGCGGTCGGCAACTTCGTCCTCAAGGCGCTGGCGGCGCAGGCGGTTCTTCCGAAGTGGAGCCCGGTAGCGAATGTCGTCCGCCATGAGCTCAAACCAGTGTCGGTAGCGCCAGTCATCGAGCAACTGGGCCTCAGCGTAGAGGAACTGTTCCACCTCGTGCTGGACTTGCATCGTTACACCCGTGGCGATCGGTGCAGTAGAACGCTCGAGTTGCGTCGTCATCGGTTCACCTTCTTTGACCAGTCATCGTCGAAGTCGTCACAGTGTGGCCACTTTTCGCTCGTCATGAACTCCAGCCACCGCCGATAGAAGGCGCGCTGCGGGCCCTCGCCGAAATACATTTCATTGATACGTCCGGGCAACGTCGCGTGGTCGTCGGTTTCGTGACCGAGGCCCATCTGGTAGTTCCACTTGAGAAGCCTTGTTTGATAACCATCCTGGAGCAGCTGGCCCATCAGGTCCCAGTTCTCCCCGTCGTCGACCTCAACGGTGCCGGCCGCGCCCTCGGTCAACGTCGACGACAACTGCTGTGCGCGCTTTACCTCTTCTGGGGCGTCCCTGTCTACTACCGTCCAGGACCAGATCTGAAAGGTGTTCGGGCCCTTCGGGTGCCAGACGCGGAGGTTCGACTGACCTGGGAGCCCAGAGAGGTTCGGGAAGACCGTGAAGTTGCCCACGGTGTTGGCGCGTTCTGGCCCGAGACGATCGATAGCAGTCTGCATGCGCTGGGTACGATAATCTGCCGCCCCGTCCTCAAATCGGCTGGGTTGATTGTAGATACCTGAATAGCCGTGTCCAAGCCTGGATGAGAACTGGAATCCAGCGGGAGAAGGGCCAGTGTAAAGATCGGTATTACTGATCTGGGCTAGCGAACTCATGTGGGTCACATTGACGTGGTACCCGTCGCCAGCGAACTGCTCCGCGGCGATCTTCCAATTGCCATGAATTGTCCACTTCACGACTCCCGGCAGAACTTCGATACCGCCGGGCACATGATCGACCCATGCATCGATATAGTAGACAGAGTCGCCCAGATATTCCAGGAGTGGCGGAGCGTCGGCGTCGAACGTGGCAAAGATGAGACCCTTGTAGCTATCGATCTGTGCAACCTGCTTTAGGCCGAACTCTTCCTTAGGAAGCTCGCCGTGGTATGCGTCATGTTCGTTCGGCACGTTGACGAGATTGCCTGCAATGTCGTACGTCCAACCGTGGTACGTGCACATGAAGTGCTTCGTGTTTCCGTCCTCGGCGCGACACACCTTCATGCCCCGGTGCCTACAGGCGTTCAGGTATGCCTTGACGCTGCCGTCGCGTTGCCGTGCCACGAGGACGGGGTCCCCGCCCATGTAGGTGTTGAGGAAGTCACCGGGCTTGGGGATCATGGTGTCGTGGGCCAAGAACAGCCAGGCCCTGCTGAACAGCCGTTCCAGTTCGAGACGATAGATATCTTCATCAATGAAGATATCGGCGCTCACTTCACCTCGCTCCCAGTCAACCTTGGCCAACAACTCACTCCTGTCGACTGCCACTGGTGTACCTCCTTGTGGTATAGATGAATCAACGCTTCATGTTGGTATGGCCAATGGCAGGCAGATCTCTACGTGGACATAAGCTGCGAAGACATGGCCGAACACCCGATATTGCTCGTTAAGAATGCGCCTAGAGTCCTACCTATTGTTGAGAACCGAGCATTGCTTGGTTCTCGTTAGATACCGCTATACCATCGTCCTAGATCACTCGGTCCTCAAAGTTCGGTCGTCTCCACGATTAACGGGTGTCCCGCTCTGGCCGACGTTCAAGATGATGGCCCGCCCCCGAATCCAGGACAACGTCGTTGTTCCGTTCAATGGACTGCGAAAAGACCCGGTGGCCGAAGTGCACGAGCGGCGGTCGCGCTGCCTGGCGAAGGAGTGGCCCGCCGCTGTCGAGATGCGGCGATGGCCTCTCGACCCAAGAGGTCGTGTACCCCCAGGTGGGTGGGCTCGGCGCTGCCGTACGGGGCGCCGTTGATGGCCCGCCCCATGGATGCGAGATCTCGACCGAGATTGGTGGCCAACTCCAGGCCGTAGCTCGTGGCGGCTCGTGACCCGACCAGTGTCACCGAGGGGTCCGCCGCCTGACGCAGATCTCTTTCTCCCCGACTCACGACCCAACCGGCTCCCCGCCCCGCTTACGCAGTTGACAGCCGTCGGGCAATGCTCCGACTTAGTCGGGGCCATTCGGCGTCGGCCGATGCGAGGAAGCCGAATGCCCTGGTGAGCTGCCTGCTCTTCGCCCCCCCCCCCCCCCCCCCCCCCCCCCCCCCCCCCCCCCCCGGGGTCCACGTGCGCGACGTCTTGGCCGATCGACAGGCCACGTGTTCGTCCACGTCGGCCGGCGCATCGAGGTAGCCGAGGACCTTTCCGGCGCCGAGGTCGCTGACTAAGCCCGGTCCCCTGGGGTCGCCGGGGTCGAGCGTGCAGCAGTGCTTGACGCGCCCCACTCTGTCGACCTCGTCGACGTCGTGGCGGCCGCCGATCATCCCGGCCCTCCCTACAGACCTCGAGGTGGACAGCAGGGCCGTGCTCCGTCTCGCGCAGCCAGCTCGGGAGGCGAAAATGGACGCTGGGGAGGCCGGTACGCAAACGTAGTGCGTCGAGGTTGCCGTCGGCGGCCAGGACTCTCGGTCCGCGTGGCGGCGCTGCTGACTGGTCCTGGGACGCCCATGACGGGACGGCCGAGTGTGTCGGTCCACTGGGCGAGGGTGTTGAGGGCGCCGCTGCGTATGGCGCCCTCAACGACCACAGTGCCTTCGGACAGACCAGCGACGATCCTGTTCCGGGCGAGGAACGCGGTGCGCGTGGGCGCGGCCCCCGGGGGCGCCTCGGCGACGATAAGGCCGCGTTCCGCGATCGCCTCGAGCAACTGGGCGTTCGCGGCCGGAGGGGACCGGTCGGCGCCGGACGGCATGACGGCGATGGTCGGGCCGCCGCCAACGACTGCGCCGCGGTGCGCGCCCTGGTCCACGCCGTAGGCGAGGCCGCTGACGACAGTGTGGCCCATGGTCGCGAGCTCGCGGTTCAGCTCGGTGGCCTGGTGCGTGCTGTAGCTCGTCGCGGCACGCGACCCGACCACGGCCACGGCGTCGGCTCCAAGCTGGATCAGGTCGCCGGCTTGGAGTGGTCGGACGGGATGATGAACCGGACGCCGGCGCCGGCGACCTGCTCGAGCAGCCTGGTGGGTCGTCGTGGGCGAGCTCCTGGCCGATGCAGAAGCCCAGTGGTTCTCCACCTCGCCCGGGCCTCGAGATACCAGGACATTCGGTACGCCGAGCTCGCTGACCAGCCCGGTGACGCGCAGGTCGCCGGACTCGATGGTGCTGCTCAGCTTGACGCGGGCGAGCCAGCCGGTCGTCGACGTCGGCGTGCGGAGTGCTCATTCCGGGCCTCCCCACAGCAGGTCGAGGTCGGGTTCGTGGATGACGTCGAGGCGCTTGTCGGCCGCGTAGGCCGCGCGCTCGGGTACGACCAGGCGCCGCAGTTGCCGCTCGGTGGTGCTGTGCTGCACCGTGGTGTCGTCGTCGTGGTTCATCGCGGTGGTCCTCCTCAGCGGCCCGGGGCCGGACGGTCGGTGATGGGCTGCGTGCCGGGGATGTCGCGCTGCTGGCCGGCTGGCTTGGGGACGAAGGACTCGTCCAGCTCGGCGGCGAGGCCACGCGTCTGGGTCTGGTACCGCTCCGACTCACGGGGGTGGATGCCGTTCTGCAGCGCCGAGGCGACGATGGCGGCCATGGAGTAGGGCCGGTCCGCGGGCACCTGGTCGAGGGCGCACCAGGCCTTGGCCCCATCGCCGTGCAGCCAGCTGGCGAAGCCGAGCATGGAGGCCGGCGCTGCGCGGACCTCGTCAGGAGCGCGGCGGGTGAGGTCGTTCCACAGGGCCATGTGGCAGGTGCGGTTCTCGCGGCTCATGTCCTCCCAGAGCGCGTCGCGGGTGCTGATCGTCCCCAGGGCCACCAGCATCCGTGCGCCGTCGACGTCGGAGAGCCGGTTGCCGTCGGCGTGGAACTGCTCGAGCCGGTCCAGCGCCCAGTCCCGCTCGAGGACGGGAGTGCTGTCCGCGGCCGCGGCCCGGGCCGCGGGGAGCAGCTGGGCGATCGGCTCCCGGTCACCGACCATGGAGGCGGCCAGCGAGGCTCGACTGGCCGCCGGCTGGGCGGCGCCGGTCAGGACGGTGGCGGCCGCGATCCGCTCGGCGGTCGCTTGGGTCTGCAGCCCGGTCTGGCCGGTGTTGAACTCACGCCACCGCTCGCCGTCGGCCCACAGCCGGATGTGGGTGGTGATGCCCACGGTCTCGAGGCGGTTGGACAGATGCTGGCTGGCCAGCTCGGCGCTGCGGCGGTCCTCGGTGAAGCAGAGGATCGCCAGGCGGGCTCCGGGGCGGGCGTGGCGGCCGTACGGGCCGCTGAGGGCGTCCCACACTTCCTCACGGTCTGCCGCCGTCTTCGGCAGGTCGACGCGAGTGATGGACAGCCCGGGCCGGAAGGGCACGAGCACGATCGACTCCTCCGGCTTGAAGCCGAGGACGTGCGGCACCGCGGCCAGCAGCTCGTCCGGGGACTGTACGACGAGATCCATCGGAGCGAACCTCCTCAGCTGACCTGGGCCGCTTGGGGGGCGCGCTCGATGCGCGCGGAGACGTACTTGAGCGACAGGCCGACCTCGCCGAAGCGGTTGTCGACGACCACGACGTCCTTGGTGCGCTTCTCGCCGGTCTCCTTGTCAGCCCAGGCCTCGGTGCGCTCGAGGCCGTGGACGAAGATCGGGTCGCCGGATCCGCAGCTGTCGTGCACGTGGGTGGCGGCCGAGCCGAAGATCTTGACGTTGTGGGCGGTGGGCTCGTCGTTGACCCACTCCCCCTGGTCGTTCTGGGTCCGGCGGTTGACCAGGACCCGGCAGCTGACGAACGGCTTGTTCTCGCGGGTGTAGAGCAGCTCTGGCGCCTCGGCCAGGTTGCCGGCGAAGGTGACGGTGGTCGACATGACTTCCTCCTGGGTGACTGCGAGACGGAAATCGGTCCCGCAGTCACCTAGGTCCCGTCGGGGTCCGGCAGCGATTACATCTGTCGAACTAGTTGCTCGAGCTCGCGTGCAGCCGGTCATCCCCACAGCGCACGGAAGTGCCCCGACCGGCTCTCGGGTACCGGATCGGGGCGCCGGGAAGGACGCTCGCAGCCACCGACACCACCCGGCCGGCGGGCAGCTGGCCTACCGTGCCGGCCGGCGCCGCGGCGGGCGGTTGCTGAGCTTCTGCGGCGGCGGGGGCAGGTCTCGGCCCAGCCGCCGGCGGGCCTCCTCGGCCGCCGCGATGACCGCCTCCTGGGCGAACGCAGAGCGGGCGAGCATCCGGCCGAGCTCCTGGCGATCGGCCACGAGCGCGTCTTCGACCGCCTCGAGGGTCGAGGCCGGCAGGTCGTGCTTCTTGTTGAAGCTCTTGCGCGTCACGCTGACCAGGGCGGGATGCTTCTCGCCCGCAGCCGCAAGCTCGGCCCGCTGCTGCGGTGAGCGCCGGGCGTGCACCTCGAGCGCCTGGGCGAGCCACCCGACGAACGAGCCGGGCGAGTCGGCGTCGGTGTCCAGGTCTGCGAGGTAGGCCGATCGCGCGAGGTCCCACACACCGGGCTTCCAGTAGATCCCCACCGGGATCGTGGTCTGGCTCGTCACCTGATCACTCCCCTGGCCTCGGCCGCCGGCGCCGAGCTGCAGCGGCTAACACCAACGCCGCTGCATTCCCGGTCGGGGCCCCGCGCAGCCGTTCCCACCCTCGCTCGAGTCCTTCCCGTCCAGCCAGCTACGAGGTGCAACTGCGCCGCGCCGCCGCAGCGGAGTCCGCGCCCGGTGAGGCCGGGGTTACCCCACCCTCACCGGGTGCCCACCTTTCCACAAGTCCGCCCCGTGGCCCGGTAGGCGTCGGCCCCCGTTGGGAGACTCAGTCCTGTCAGTTCTTTCTATTCTACTCATGGAGGACAGCAGCATGACCGACAGCGTCCAGACCCCCGCCGACACCGTCGCCGACGAGGCCGCCGAGGTCGTCCAGGCCGAGGAGTTCATGTACTTCGACCCCGCCGACATCATCATCGGCACCAACGTCCGGACCGACCTGCGCGCCGACCACAAGGAGTTCCGCAAGTCGATCAAGGAGCGCGGCGTGCTGGAGGCCGTCACGGTCTACCGCAACGAGGACGGCCAGTACGTCCTGCTGCGTGGCCAGCGCCGCACCGTGACCGCCGCCGAGGTCGGCACCCCGACCGGGCTGATCCCGGCCCGCGTCGTGCCCCAGCCCGCCGACGCCGACCGGATCGGTGACCAGATGGTCGAGAACATCCACCGCGCTGGGATGCGCGAGGCCGAGGTCGTCGCGGGCGTGGAGCAGCTGGCCCTGCTCGGCGTGAGCGCCGCGCAGATCGCCAAGCGCACCAGCATCGACCGCCCGACCGTGAACGCCGCCCTGACGGTCACCAAGGCCGACCAGAGCCGCAACCGGCTCGACTCCGGCGACCTGACGTTGGAGGAGGCCGCGATCTTCGCCGAGTTCGAGCACGACCCCGAGGCCGTCGAGCGCCTGGAGAACACCAAGAAGTGGCGGCGCTCGCTCGCCCACGAGTCCCAGCGGCTGCGCGACGAGGCCGCAGAGCGCGAGGCCGACGCCACCGAGGTCGAGCGGCTGCGCGCCGAGGGCCTGCCGGTGCTGAGCGCCGAGGAGGTCGAGGAGGCCGACGAGGTGCTGCGCATCGAGCGGCTGGTCACCGAGGACGGCGAGCCGCTGCCCGAGGAGGAGTGGCCCAACGTCCCCGGCGCTCGCGTCCACGTCGTCAAGGAGTGGGTCTACCCCGAGGACGAGTACGACGAGGAGAGCGAGGACGGCGACGAGTCGGAGGACGAGGTCTACGAGCCCGCCGAGCCCTACCAGCAGTACCTGCCGGTGTGGGTCGTGACCGACCTCGCCGCCTCCGGCCTGCGCCGTCGCGGCGCGTCCGGCAGCACCTCCGGCGACAGCAGCCACGAGGGCGAGAGCGAGGAGGAGGCCGAGGCCCGCCGCGAGGAGCGCCGCCGCGTGATCGCCAACAACAAGGCCTGGGCGAGCGCGGAGACGGTGCGCCGCGAGTGGCTGGCCACGTTCGTCGCCCGCAAGACCGCCCCGAAGGGTGCCGAGGCCCTGATCTGCGAGGCCGTCGTCACCGGCCACCACTCGCTGAGCAAGGCCATGGACCACCGGCACCCGATGCTGTTCACGCTGCTGGGCGTCGACCGTCCGACCGGCTACTACGGCGCGGGGCACGACGAGTGCCACAAGATCGCCACCAAGGCGAGCACGCCGAAGGCCGCGACCATGACCACGCTCGCCGCCGTCATCGCCGCGTGGGAGGCCACGACCGGCAAGCACTCGTGGCGCAACCCGACCGCGTGGGATGCCCGCGTGCTCGGCGCGCTCGTGGAGTGGGGCTACCAGCCCAGCGAGGTCGAGCGGATCCTGCTCGGCGAGGAGCCGCAGACGACCACCGGCAGCGACGAGCCGGAGGACGAGGCCAGCGGCACCGAGGCCAGCGACAGCGCCGCCTAACCGGGTCGCACTCCCCCACCCCCACCACCTGAGGGCGGTTCTTCCTGTGGAGAACCCGCCCTCAATGGAATAGAAACCATAGAACGAACCCAGTTCGTTTGATCCGCTACCCGGGAGGACCCCGACATGTCACACGAGACGAGACCCACGGCTCGCAGGCCGCAGCCGTCTTCGCCCGCAAGGACGCCTGGCACCGCCTGGGCACCACCGTCCGCGACCGCGCGTTCACCGCCGAGGCGGCCATGACGCTCGGCCACCTGGGCGGCTGGGACGTCCGGAAGTTGCCGCTCACCACCGCCGAGGTCAGCGAGGGCGGCGTCACCGCGATCGAGGTCCCGGGCTTCGCCACGGTGCGCACCAACCCGTTCACCGGCGAGCCTGAGGCGCTCGGCGTCGTCGGCGGCGGCTACACCCCGCTGCAGAACGAAAACCACGCCGAGTTCCTGAACCTTCTGGCCGACGAGTCCGGCGCGATCTTCGACACCGCCGGGTCGCTGCGTGGCGGTCGGCAGGTGTCCATCACGATGCAGCTGCCGGACTCGCTCACCGTCGGCGGCACCGACCGCGTCGACCTGAACATCGCCGCGCTCAACAGCCACGACGGGTCTAGCGCGTTCCGCATCCTCCTCACCCCGGTCCGCGTCGTGTGCGCGAACACCCAGAGCGCAGCGCTGCGCAACCACGAGTCGTCGTTCTCGATCCGGCACACCCGCAACGCCAAGGCCGCCGTACAGGCCGCCCGCGATGCGCTCGGGCTGACCTTCACCTACGTCGACGCCTTCCAGGTCGAGGCCGAGCGGCTGATCCAGCAGACCATGACCGACGCCGCGTTCGACGCCCTGATCGACGCCACGTTCGGCAAGGCCGAGGCCAACGCGACCAAGCAAGTCCGCGAGACCGAGCGCCGTCGCCGCTCCCGGCTGCACTGGCTCTTCGCCGACGCCGAGACGCAGGCCGGCATGCGCGACACCGCGTGGGCCGGCTACCAGGCCGTGGCCGAGTACGTCGACCACTACGCCCCGGTCCGCACCAAGGGCGACGAGCAGACCGCCCGGGCCACGCGGATGCTCACCAGCGAGGACCCCGACCGGATCAAGCGCCGCGCCAGGACCGCGCTCGCCCCGGCCTGACCGTCACCCCAGTTCCTCCGGTGGCGGGCCGAGACCCCGAGTCCGGCCCGCCACCGGCCCAACCGAACGAGGAGCCATGACCGACACCACCACTCACACCGACCTCGCCACCGAGCAGGTCCGCGCATGGGATCTCCGGCCCACCGACACCCTGCTCGACCCCGACACCGGCATCGCATTCCCCATCACCACCGTGAGGGTGGATGAGCCCGGCCGCGCCGGACGCGAAGTCCACATCGCAGCCCCAGTCCTCGGCCCCCGAACCCTGCCGCTCAACCAGTTCGTCCCCATCGCGAAGCGAGACACCACCCCGACTGGCACCGCCGCCGACATCGCCGCCAGCGCGGCCAAGGACCGGCACACCCTCAGCGAGACCACGTCGGACCTGATCGTCATCGAGCACCGGCTGCGCGACGTGCGCCGCTGGACCCCCGAGACCGCCCGCGCCCACCTGGACGCGGCCCTGTCCAGCGTCGCCACGGCGCTGGACGCCCTGCACGCCGAGTACGCCACCCGCACCACCGAACAGGAGCTGTGATGACACTTCCTGAGTCAACCTCAGGCCGCGATCGGCAACCTCTGGGCTCCCCCGTGGAGGTTGGCGTCGTAGGGCTGGCCGGTGTGCCAGCAGCGGTAGATCACTCGGATCCAGGCACGAGCCAGGATACGGGTCGCGTGGGGGTGGTCGTGGACCCGGGCTCGGGCTCGGGCGTAGATGTGAGCGGCCCAGGGACTCTCGTGCCGACTGTTGTCTGCGAAGGTCGTGATGGCTTTGCGGAAGCGTTTGTTGCATGCCCAGCGGAAGTGCACGGCGCGCTGCTTGCCGGATTCCTTGGTCACCGGTGTGACGCCGGCGAGGGCGGCCACGGCGTCGGGTCCGGCGTAGGCTGCGCGGGAATCGCCCCACTCGGCGAGTACCTGGGCGGCGTTGATCTGACCCGACCTTGGCAGCGACGTGAAGACAGCGGCGTCCGGGTGCTCCCCGAGGTGGGCGACCACGGAGCGGTCGAGGTTCTTCCCGGCGGTGTTGAGGGCTTCGAGCACGGTGACCAAAGCGAGCACCGCGTCGTGGACGGCCTCGACCAGGGCCGAGTCGTTGGTCCCGGCCGGTGCGCGGCGCAGTCGTGCGAGCAGCTCACTGGCGGGACGGCGGCCGGAGTAGCCGTGCTTGGTCAGGAACGCGGTCATGCGTTTCTCGCCCAGGTGGGCGGCTGCCATGGCGGTGGGATAGCGGCGCAGGAACGCCAGGCTGATCGGGGACTCGACATCGGCGAAGATCGCCTTGGCGCCGGGCCAGAAATCGTCCAGCAGTGCACTGAGCTGGTTCGTCGCGGCCACCCGCATCTCGACGATGTCGTCGCGGGTGCGGACCACGGTGCGCAACGCCTTGGTCTCACTCGAGTAGGGCTGGACCGGATGGAGGCGGTGGTGACGCAGCCGCAGGTACTCAGCGATCACCATCGCGTCGCCGGCATCGGACTTCGCTCCGGAGAGGACCTCGCTCTCGCGCCAGGTCTTGATCGCGTTCGGGGACACCGGGATGACCGGGTGTCCGGCCTCGAGCAGCAGGTCGACCAGGCGCCCGTTGGGGCGCTCGATACCGATCTGCACGAGCTCGGGGTCGCCATGCTTGGCGAGTCGACGGATCAGCGACGCGATGCCCTCGGCGGTGTGCTCGATGGTGAACTGGGCCAGCACCTTCCCGGCCGCGGACATGACACACACGGCATGCACGAGAGCGGCCCAGTCCAGGCCGACGTAGACGACTTCAGGGGTCTCTTCAGACAACGGAACTCCTCAGGTTGGCAGCGACGACCCGGCAAGGCCCCCGGAATCGGCTGCCGGACGGTCACTAACTGGCGCTCTGTGGCGCGTCTTCCTGATGCCGGTCTGCGACCCCGGGAGGACCGAGGGCGGCGGTGTCATCGTGGCCCTCACGGGGCGACCGAGCACGGCCGTCACCTCGGCCCTCGCCGAGTCCCTTCAACGAATGCTCATCGGACATCCGTCGAGAGGATGGTGCCCTAGTGACCGAGCAGACCAGCCGGACCCGACCGGCACCGTGATCAGCGAGCGCGACCAGCGCCGCATCCTCGCCGCCATGATGAAGATGCCGTACGCCGCCAGCAGCCGCGTCCCGAAGCCGTGGACC
>NZ_JACHWR010000002.1 GCF_014191495.1 Nocardioides soli | reverse complement strand
GATCTCCTGGTTGAAGGCGACGTCCTTGGATCCGCCGAACATCACCAGGGTGTTGGTGAGGCCGAGCAGCGCGCGAGCCTCGTGCTCGCCGAAGATGCTGGTCAGCTGGGGGCGGGTCTGGGCGGCCCAGATGAACGAGAGCCCCAGGGCCCGCTCGTTGGCCATCCGGGTGCGCAGCGTGGGAAGCGGTGCGGTCGAGGGCAGCTCGTCGAGCACCGAGACCAGGGGCGGGCACAGCCGGCCTCCCCACGGGGAGCTGTTGGCCAGCAGCAGGCCGGTGTCCAAGACATGCTCGGCCACGGCGGTCATCAGCGGGCTGGCCGAGGCGTAGGGGTCCTCGCGGCCGAGGAGATAAATGGTGCCGCGGCGGCGGATCACGTCGGCCAGGTCGGTGGCGGGGTGGCCGGGGCTGGGGATGCAGCGGCGGCGGATGTCGGCCTGGAAGAACAGCGACACCGCCTGCTGCACCGTGGTGACGGTGTTGCCGGCGGTGCGGTCGTCGCCGTTGAGCGCGCCGTGCAGCAGGCCGTGCCAGAACGGCTCGGCGTGCGGGTGGCGTCGCAGGATTTCCATCGGCTGGGTAGCGGCGGTCGGGTTGGCCACCCACTGCAGCACGTCCTCGAGGGTCCTTCCGGTCAGGGCCGCGGCGTGGAAGTAGCCCTGCAGCACCTTCGCGGACTCCGCGGCGTAGAAGCGGGCGGCGTCGTCGCCGGTGCCGCCGGTGATCGCGCCCTTGACGGTGCCGGCGGTGAAGGCCTTGGCTCGCCGCTCGGCGACCTTGGGGTCCACGCAGCCGGCGATCGGATCCCAGATCAGCTCGTCGACCCCATGACCCCAGATGCCCTCGGCCAGGCCGAACGGGTCCAGGACCACGCATGGCCGGTCGTCGCGGGAACGTTCGGTGAGGCTGAGCAGCAGGTCCTCGACCTTCGTCAAGGTCACCAGGGCAGCGCCCGGGGCGCCGAGCAGCGCCGGGGTGAGCAGGTCGAGGGTCTTGCCGGAGCCCTGCGGGCCGATCACGCCGGCGGTGCGGTCCCACGGCACCCACAGCTCGCCGCCGCGCGGCTCGTGTGCGTCGCCGATGCGCCAACCCACGTCCAGCGGGTTGAACCTCAGCTTCATCGCTCCTCCTTCGTGCGGCGGCCGTCCAAGAGCCACGGGCTGAGCCCGTGGCCGAGCTGTGGCCCGGGTTGTTCGGTGAGGTCGCCGGCGGCGCGCTGGACGGGTGCCGTCGTGGCGGTGGTGTGCTTTCCGTAGAGGTCGGGCCGGACGATGCCGGCGACCTTGCGCAGCCGGGTGACGCCCAGCAGCTTCTCGGCCTCGGCGGCGGTAGCCATGCCGCGCATGCGTCCCGGGCCCCAGCGCTGGTAGGCCCACACGCCGACCCAGATCGTGGCGGTCAGCAGGGCGGCTTCGGTGAGCGCGAGGCTGGCCCACACCAGACCGCGACCAGCCAGTCCGTCGGGGGTGGGTGTGGGCAGTCCGGCGTCGGCGTGGCCGCCGAGCACGCCGGGGAGGCTGGTCCAGAAGGCGGTCCCGATCGGGGAGGGGAACGCGCCGGCGTTGGCGTCTGGCCAGGTCCACCCGGCGCCGGCGAGCAGGTTCGCGACCGATCGGCCCAGCTGGATGCCGATGACGATGACGAACAGCGTCGCCAGGGCGACGGCGACAGGGATCTCCCAGGTCCAGGGGTACGGGTCGCGTCGGCGCTCTCTCTGCATGGACTCACCTCGTGGTCGAAAGTTCTGGCTAGTCACCTATGTGCCGAGAGGACCCGGCAGCGATCAGACGGAGCGGGTCGGCTTTGAGGCGTTCTCAGCCAGCCAGGTCGAGGGGTCGACGTTGTCGGGGCCGTAGATCGAGCCGTTCTTGAGGTGGACCTCGAAGTGGAGGTGGCAGCCGCTCCCGTTGCCCTCCTTGCCGACCTGGCCGATCGGCTCGCCGGCGGCGACCGTCTGGCCGCGGCTGACGCTGACGCTCTGCATGTGTGCGTACCAGGTGGTCAGCGAGCCGGGTCCGGTGGTGACCTTGACCAGCTGCGGGCCGGCCCAGCCCTGGCTGGTGTCGATCTCGATGGTGCCGGCGTGCGCGGCGTAGACGGTCGTGCCGCAGGGCGCGGAGAAGTCGGTCCCGGTGTGCCAGTTGGACCAGTAGGGGCCGGTGTCGTGCCAGTTCTTCCGGTCCGTTCCGATGTACTGCGCGGGAACCGGGTAGACCACCTCGTCGCAGGACGCGCCGTCGAGCCCGATCGGGGTGACCTTGGCGTCGGGCAGCACGTTGATGTGCGGGTGGTCCATGTGGTTCGCGGTGGCCGAGCCTCGGTCCTCCATCCGCCGCCAGCCCTCGTCGGCGCGCGCGACCGACCAGATGCGCTGGTACCAGATGATGTAGTCGATCCCGAGCTCGCGAGCGTGGGCCTGCGCGTACGCCACGAGCGCGTCTCCTTGGGCCTTGCCGGCGGGCGTGAGCGGGACCATGAAGTCGGCCGCGAGCCCGGCCGGGTGGCCGTTGGGGTCGGTGGCGCTCTCGCGGTAGCCGCCGACGGTCTTGATGTCGAACATCGGGCCGAGGATGTTGACCAGTTGCGTCAGCTGCGGCTTGACTGGGCCGAGGTTGTAGTTGGTCGCCTGCGCGACCGCGCAGCCCGCGCTGCTGCCGGCGGTGGTGGCGACCACCAGCGGGTGGTCGGCGATCTTGCTGGCCTGCGTGCTGTTGTCGACCTTGGCGCTGGCCCAGGTGAGGTTGGCGCTGTAGATGTGGTCGATCGGCGCGTCCTTCTTGGGCTTCTTGCAGGGCTCTGCCGATCCACCGAAGGCGTTGGTGAGCTCGGGGGTGAGCGCGCAGTGTGAGGAGTTGTTGCCGTCCTTGCCGTCGTTGAAGTCGCCCAGGATCACCGCCGGGACCCCGGTGCCGGCGAGGTCGGTCATGGTGGCCAGCTGGCGGCGCAGCGCTTCCTTGCGGTGCGCGGCGGCGTTCCCGTGGGTGTTGGCCGGGTTGTGGATGCTCCACACCCAGATGACCTGGCCGGTGGTCGTCGACGTCAGCTGCACCAGGGGCATGCCGACGTCCTTGCCGCCGAAGTAGGGGATGTCGACGAGGCGGCCGTCGGTCTGCTTCCACTCGTTGCGGTCCCAGATGACCCGGTTCTGTGCCTTCCCGCTGGCCGGGTAGATCCCCCACTTGGCGGCGTACTGGTTCTCCAGGGCGTTGGCCTGCGGGCCGTGCACCTCCTGGAGGCCGGCGATCGTGACGCCTGCGTTCTCGATCGTGCGCATGGCTCCGGGCAGTCGCTTGTCCCAGGTGTCGTAGCCGGGCCGCTCCCCTGCCTTGTCGGTGTGGCCGGCGCCGAGCAGGTTGAGGGTGCCGACGGTGACCGGGTTGATGGTCTCGCCCTGGCAGTTGGCCACGTTCGTGGTGGAGCCGTTGTCGGGAAGGTCGGGCAGGTCGCCGCCGAGCAGGTCGGTGATGTCGCCGGCGACGTCCTCCCACTGGGCGTAGGCGTCGGGGTAGCCGGAGCGCTGCACGGCCTGGGCGGCCGGGGTCAGCGGCATGTTCTGCCAGCCTGGGATGTCGAGCAGGCCGGGGTTGCCGGTGTGCTGGGCTTCGCCGAAGAAGGCCCGTGCGGCGAGGACCGGGTTGGTGACCTCGGCGCGGCTGCCCCAGCCCTGAGAGGGGCGCTGCTGGAACAGGCCGCCGGAGTCGCGGTCGCCGCCGGTGAGGTTGACGAGCTTGGACTCTTGGATCGCGGTGGCGATGGCGATCTGCAGCCCGCGGCGGGGCACCTGGAGGTCGCGGGCGACCTGGGCGATGGTGATCGCGTTGCGGGCCTGCTTGGCGGTCATGGTCGGGTAGCTGGAGGCGAACCGCAGCCGCATCAGCTGGGCGAGCACGTTCCCGGATGGCGGCTCGGCCGCCGTCTTCGTGGTGTGGGCGGCGTTCACGACGCCGGCGCTGGTGGCCGCGGTCGTGGGCGCGCTCTCGGGGCCGGCGCCGTTCATGGAGAGGCGGGCGGAGATCCAGTGGTGGTCGGAGACCATCGTTCCGGACCATCCCCGCTCGAGGCGCACGCCCTGGTGCTGGGGGAAGAAGACGAAGTCGACCGCGTGGTTGTGCCAGCCGTAGCCGGCGGCCTTCATCTTCGCGGCCGCCGCCCACGGCAGGTCGGTGTAGGAGGCGTGGGTGTTCATGTCGCCGCCGATGAGCACCGGGCCGTGGGTGGCCAGCGAGTTGCGCAGCTGCAGCAGGATGTCCATGCCGGCGCCGTACTGCTGGGGCCGGGTCAGTGGCGGGTTCCCGTGCTGGCGGGGGTACTTGTGCGGGTTGGTCATGTGGTGGGTGGAGATGACCGAGACCACGGCGCCGTCGGCGCGCTCGAGGATCACCCAGGTGGCGAACCGGTCCCAGGTGACCGCCCGGCCTTGGTAGTAGGTGTTGTCGTCGACGACGAGGGTGACCCGGCCGCCGTTGGCCTTGGACCAGGTGTCGCGCTTCCAGAGCACGACGTTGCCCATGGAGTTGTTGTCGCCGGTGTGGTCGGCGACCCGGAACGCGCCGTAGCCGGGGGCGGCGGCCTCGATCTGCGTCAGGGTCCACCCGCTGGCCTCGTTGAGGGTGACGAAGTCCGGGTTGGTCGAGAGGACCTTGGGCATGGAGGCGCGGAAGCCGTCCAGGCCGGACCGGCGCGGGATGTTGGCCTGCGCCAAGGTGACCTTGCCCTTGACCGGGCCGCCCACGGGCCCGTCGATGACGCCGAGGTCGCCGAGCTCGGTGGGGGCGGTCTGGTTGGTCTGGGTGCGGCACTCCGCGGCCGCGGTCGTGCTCATGACCACCATCAGGGAGACCAGCAGCGGCAGGCCCATGAAGATGATCAGGACCGGCAGTCCGGCGAGCAGAAGCTTCTTCACGACAGGTCAGTCCCGTGCGCCTCAGCCGGCAATCTCTAGGAACTCAGGTTCGATCGGACGTCCATGCGCTCCGACCTGCGTCTGTGCAGGTGGCGTTGGCTGAGCTCCCGGACGGGCTTGAACTGAGCAACCGTCGCCCCGGCTGACAGTTTGGCTGTAGTATCGACGCATGATCGCCTCGCTTGAAGATGGTGACTGATGGGCTTGGTGGCGTTGCCGGGTGGCAGCGCGGCTGATCCGGCACTGATAGGTGCGCAGGCGGTCCAGGACTTCGAGCAGGAGCTGGTCGACCAGTACGCGCTGGCGATGTCGGCGGCAGGTCTGACGGACCGCCATATCGGCGGGACTCGGGCGATCGTCATCGAGTTCGCTCGCTCGCTGTCGAGGCCGCTGTGGGAGGCCACCTGCGCGGACGCGGACGCGTTCTTGGCCCAGCAGCGCCGGATGGGGCTCAGCGTGTCGACCCGGGCGGGCAAGGCGGGCGCACTGGCGGGCTTCTACGAGTTCGTGATCGCCCGCTACGCCGGCACGATCCGCCGCGCGACCGGTGTTTTGGTCGAGCAGCCGATCGATGAGTTCAATCGCCAGTCCGGGGCATCGCTGGGCAAGGTCCGAGTGCCGCCATCGGATGAGGAGATCGACGCGCTGTTCACCGCCTGGCGCGGGTCGGTCCCGCAGGCACGCAAGTACCTTCCCGCGGCCCGCGACTACTTCGCCGCATCGCTGTGGCGCCGACTCGGGCTGCGCATCAACGAGACCGTCATGCTCGACATCCGCGACTGGCGCCCCGATCTGGGCGAGTTCGGCAAGCTCCACGTCCGCCACGGCAAGGGCTCGGGCGGCCGCGGACCCAAGCCACGGCTCGTGCCCGGAATCAACGGCGCGAACCAGTTGATCGACTGGTGGCTGGCCGAGGTCCGCCCGCAGTATGGCCACGATTGGGCCCACCCGGACGCGCCACTGCTGCCCTCTGAGCGGTTCGACCGCGATCTGGACCGGTGCGGACGTGTCGGCGCGAACGCGCTGCGCCGCGCCCTGGGAATCCAGGTCGACGAGTGGTTGCCGGCGTGGTCGGGACGGATGACGCCACACGTGCTGCGGCACTACTGCGCCTCGTCGCTGTACGCGGCCGGGATGGACATCAAGGCGCTCCAGGAGCTCCTTGGCCACCAGTGGCTGGCCACCACCTCGGGCTACCTCCACGTCCGCAGTGACCACATCGAGCGCGCGTGGAACAGCGCGAGCGATCGCGTTGAAGCCCGCCTGTGCCTCCATATCGACTGACCCGACTGATGCACTGAAGGAGACGATCCCGATGCAGTGGAACCTGCGGCTACGGGCCGCCGAACGAGGGATCTGGAAGTCCGCAGAACTGCGCAGGATGCTGGCAGAGGCCGGGCTCGAGATCTCCGCCGGGAAGATGTCGTCGTGGTGGGCCGGGACCCCGCCCACGATGCGGCTCGAAGAGCTCGACGTGCTGTGCGCCGTGCTCGAATGCACCCCGAACGACCTGATGACACCCGAGCCGGACAAGGTCGCCGCGCGCTGTCCCCGCAACACCGACGCCGCCAACGGCAACGGCGGAAACGGGGATGGCGATCCGAACGGCAACGGCGGCGGCACGCCACCGGCGGTCACACCGCGGCTCGGCAAGCCCCGCTCGACCCCACCGCTGTAGCCCGCACCCCCATCGCCCACTGACACGACGAGCACCGCATGCCCGCGCCCGGCCCCAACGCGGCGTTGCGACTGCCGCCCAAGTGCATCCGATGCCAGAGCAACCGCGTCGCATGGACCAGCCCCAGGGTCGACTTTTGCTATCAGTGCCTGCCCGGCGGCCCACTCGCGGCTCCACCGTGCGACCGCTGCGGCTCCCGCACCGACTACTTCAGTCAGGGGCTGTGCACCCGGTGCCATCCCCGCAGCCCCGAGCACATCGGATCCTGCAAGGGCTGCCTGGCCTGGGGCGTCTACCCCCGCCACAACTGGACCTGCTGGTCCTGCCGCTGGTGGCAGAGCCACTACCCGAAGGGCACCTGCGCCTACTGCGGCCGCGTCAGCCACGTCAGCGACCGACAAGCCTGTCGCCTGTGCCTTGAGAACGCCCGCCTCGGACAGGAACCCGGGCGGGCACCCGATGTCGCCGCGGCGAACAAGGACAGCCAGCAGCTGTTCCTCGCCAACATGGCCTTCAAGCGAAGGGCGACGCCGCTGCCCGACTATGTCACCTGGGATGGCCGTTGGTCGAAGAAGAACAAGAACCAGCTGCCCTACCAACCCGGCACCGGGTTCGACAACGATGTGTTTGAACAGTTGACCCTGTTCGACATGGACCCCGATCCCGAGGTGTTGCGCCAACGCCTCCTGGTCGAGGACAGCGAACTGACCCGGTACTGCGCTGCCATCGTCACCGACCACGCCCGCCGCTTCGGCTGGAGCGTCAGGCAGCGCAATGCCGTGATCCAGTCCCTGCGGCTGCTGCAGATCCTGCGGCCTACTCCCACCGCGAAGGTCCGCGCCAGTGACGTCGTGGCCTTGCGCCGCTACGACGGCACCATCACCTCCACCCTCGACGTCCTCGCCGAAGCCGACCTGCTGATCGAGGACGTCCCGACCCGGGTCGAGCGGTACTTCAACACCAAGTTCATCGCCTCCGGAGCCCTCCCCGACACGATGCGCGAGCACCTCCAGCTGTGGCTTCAGATCATGCTCGGCGGATCCCGGCACGCGCCACGCCAGCTGCCCCGCGAACCGGAGACCGTCGAGCTCCACATCCAGGGCCTCGCGCCCGTCGTGCAGCCATGGGTCGAAATCGGGCGCCAGTCGTTCGCCGAGATCAGCACGGGCGACGTCATGGCCGCCATCGCGGCTCTGCCCGCCGGCACCAGCCAACGCCACTTCGCCGAGAACGGCCTGAAGTCGCTGTTCAAGATCCTCAAGGGCCGCCGACTCGTCTTCACCAACCCTATGAAGGGCATCGACCTCACCCGCGTCGCCACGAACCTTCCGCTGCCGCTTGACCCCGCAGTGATCCGGGCCGAACTGGACTCGCCGAACCCGGCCGTCGCGCTCGCCGTCGCTCTGGTGGCCTTCCACGGACTGACCGGCAAGCAGGTCCGGGAGTTGCAGCTGACCGACATCGTCGACGGTCGCCTCCACCTCGGCGGTCGCGACATCCCGCTCGCCGCACCCGTCAGGAGCCGGCTCAGCGCCTGGCTCGACCACCGCAACCGAACCTGGCCGGCCACCGCGAACCCATACCTGCTCATCAACCGACGCACCGCGCCGCGCCTCGTTCCCAGCGGCCCATCCTTTCCCTGGAAGGAAAGCCGCATCCGCCCACGAGCCCTGCGCGAAGACCGCATCCTGCACGAGATCCACGCCACCGGCGGCGACGTACGCCGCATCTATGACCTCTTCGGGCTCAGCGTCGAAGGCGCCACCCGCTACCTGAAGACCGTCGAGCACCCCGACCTGAGGAACGAAGACCAGCCTGGCACCCGGCCATGACCGTGTCTTTACGTACCGCGCGGCCCGGGTCGAGAGTTGTCGCAACATCCTCACGCCACCGATAAGCAACCGCGGCGCGCACGATTCGGACACTCTGGCGCTGCTGACTTTGGTCACGGGCCGCAGCGTGGCGGCTCAGCGTCCCCGCATCCGTCCCCCCGAACCGTCGAATGGCGGGGGGACGTGGCGCCCTGCACCGCGTTTATGCAGGTCAGGCGGCGTCCCCCCGAAACATCAAGGAGATTCCAGAGCCGGTGGCTCGAGTGGTGGAGGAGGAGTCCCGCCAGCGGATCCACTTCTCGCGGAGCTCGGCGCGACAGCGTTCGTGGTCGGTCTGCTTACCGGCGTCGCGAGTCCGCGGCGCTGCGGCCCTGCGCCGAGCTGGTCGATCCTGGAGGTTCCCACGCCGCAGCCCATTGGGCTATGGACTCGATCACCGGCGCCAGGGAGTGGCCCTTGGTCGTCAGCGTGTAGTGCACGGTGGTGGCGGAGGAGGCGCGTTCCACCACGCCCTCGCGCTCGAGCTCGCGGAGCCGCTGGGCGAGGAGCCGATCGGTGAGCCCGGGGATTCTTGAGCGGATCTCGCCGAAGCGGTCGGCTCCGTCGAGGAGTGCGCGGATGATCGGGCCGTTCCAGCGCCGCCCGATCAGCTCGACCGCGCGGTGGAAGACCGGACAGTAGCCCTGTGTCTCGTCCATGCAGACAACCTCCGCGGCCGACGAGTCGCCGGACCTTGACTCTTGCCAACGCCGTTCCCGGAATGATACTCCTAGAGTCACTTACAAAGAGTAAGTGACTACTTCGCATACGAGGAGCTCTCATGGACGTTCTGGTCCTCATCGGCCGGATCCTTTTCGCGCTGCTGTTCTTGGGGGCCGGGATGGGGCACTTCAGCCAGCGGGAGATGATGACCGGCTATGCGGCGAGCAAGGGTGTGCCTGCGGCCGGGTTGATGGTGCCCATCTCCGGTGCGGTGATCATCGTGGGTGGCCTCATGGTGGCCGTTGGTGTCTGGCCCGACCTCGGTGCCCTGCTGCTGGTCGCCTTTCTGGTGCCGACGGCGGTGCTGATGCATGGCTTCTGGCGCGAGACCGACCCGGCGAGCAAGGCCAACGAGCAGACCCAGTTCCTCAAGGACCTGTCCCTCGCGGGTGCCGCGCTCGCCCTGTTCGCGTTCTTCGCCTCCGCGGGCGACGAGCTCGGCCTGCTCGTGCTCGGCCCGGTGTTCACGCTGTGACCGGCTTGCTGGTCGACCTGCCCGCCCGCGGCGGCGCCAGGCCGCGCACTACCCCGAGCAATCCGCACACTCAGCTCGATCAACAACCGGACGACGATCGGCCGCGCCGCCTCCTGGAGGAGCGGCTCGCCCAGCTGCCGGACGTGGTCTGGCGCCCCAGCATGATCTCGGTCCCGGGAGCGCGCGCCCTGACCCTGCCGCCGGAGGCCGCGCAGGGCCCGCCCGAGGCCTTCATGATCGGCACCGAGTTCGCTCACCTGCACCCCGCACCGGACCACTCACTGCACCTGGTGCTGCCGCCCGACGTCGCCTCCCGCGTAATCGAGACAGGCTGGGCAGAGCAACACCCGATCGCCCGCCGCGGCCTGATCACCTCGGGCGCGGTGATGATCTACGCACCCCGCGACGAGGAGGAGGCAGAGCTGGTCTCCCAGATCGTGACCGCCGCCTTCGAGTACGCCACCAACCCCCCGGCCTGACCAGCCGTACTGACAGAGCGCCGACGTGACCGGCATCCGGGCCACTCGGGTCCGGACCAGTCGGACAAGGATCGGAGTCACCCATCATGCGCATCCACGAGCTCGGCCACCTGGTGCTCTACGTCCGCGACCTGGAGCGCTCACGGCGGTTCTACCGAGACGTGCTCGGGTGGAACGAGATCCGCGGGGAGGTCCCCCTGCCGGTCCCCGCGGCCGCGTTCTCATCCGGCCGCACCCACCACGAGCTGCTGCTCATCGAGGTGGGCTCGGCCGCGGCGCCGATGCCCCCGGGGCACCGTGTGGGCCTGTACCACTTCGGCCTCAAGGTCGGCGACAGCGACGACGACCTACGCGAGGTCGTGCGTCACCTGACCGAGCACGGGGTGCGGATCCAGGGGGCCAGCGACCACACGGTCACCCACTCGCTCTACATCGCCGACCCCGATGGGCACGAGATCGAGCTCTACGTCGATGTGATGGCCACGGAGGAGTGGCTCGCCGACCCCTCGGTGGTCTTCGCCCCGATCCGTCCCCTACGTCTGTGACCCTCCGTGCCTGGAGCGGCGGAGGCCGCAGCGTCTGGCCATCGGCATCCAGTCCGCTGCCCAGATCACCGGCCGTGCTGAGGTGATAAGGCCGGCACCGTGTTGCTGCGCTACTCACTTACGACAATCATGCCGTCTCTCAGATGGGTATGGCGGCGGCCGATTGCGCGATGGGTCACGAGGGTGAAGGAAGGGAGCGAGCCCCGCACGCGCGGGGGGGTCCGATGGCCGCGGTGTCCGTGTTCCTCGCAGTCCAGAATGCCCCGGTGCAGGGCCGGCTGACGGTTCACCTGCGTCGAGCGCGTCACTGTGAAACGCCTGGACGTGTCCGGAGACTACGGATCGTGGTGTTGAGGTCCCATTCGGTCAGCGGATGTTGGGGCCGGTCTTCTCGTCGAGGTTACGCACGTGCCGCTCCACTCTCCGCAGGGTCCGCTGGAGGTTCTCGAAGTAGCCGGGGAGTTCTTCGAGGACGGCGGTGCTTCGGTTGAGCCGGTCCAGACTTCCGGGGAGTGGTCCGGTGGTGGAGGCGATCCTGCGCAGCGGCCGTTCCATCTTGTCCAATGGTTCGACGAGGCTTTGGTCGAGGCTGGCGAGGCGGCCGTCGAGCCGGCGCAGGGAGGTCTGGAGGTCGCCGAGCTGGTCGGAGAGCCGGGCAAGTTTGGGTGCGGCCTCGCCGAGGGGTTTGGAGGTGCGTTGCAGCGTCTCGAGGTCGCGCAGAAGTCGGTCGACCTGGCCGGCGAGGGTCTCGACGTGCGGCGCGACAAGCGACAGGTCTTTCGTCGCTCTGACGACCGGCGGGGTGACCTTCTTGACGTTGCGGTCGATCCGCTGGACTTGGTCGAGGGTGTCGGGGGCCCGGTCGACGACCTCGAGGGTTTCGGGCATGCGGGTGGCGGCCTTGGCGAGGGCGGGGATGTGGGGGATGAGCAGGGCGAGTCCGAGGGCCAGGACGAGGAGGACCAGCGCGACGAGGGCCGCGAGCACGCGTACCGCCCAGAGCGGGAGAGCGTTGTGAAGCATGAGGAACCATCCTTGCGTTGACGGGCAGCGGGTCCCGCTGTTCGCTTCGGGCGACGGTGTGGTGCGTTGTTCACCCGCCCGATGCTGCGGTCACTGCGTGCCCCTCGTGCGAGTCCAGGCCGCCGCGGCCGAGGTGCGAGCCACCCGGTCCTTGAGCCCAGTGGTCCTCGACTATCCGCACCGTCAGGCCGAGCACTGTGGCTCCGGTGCTTTGCGCGACCTGATGGAGTGGGAAGGGCTCGGCTGGGCTGGTACGGGGTTCCGAGGCCGCCTGGCCGGCGCGCTCGCCGCCGCTCAAGGGTCCCGGATCACCTGTCCGGTGACCTTCTCGGTGACGGCTCCCGATCCGGCACACGCTTCCCGTTGCGGCGTCTCTGAACCTGAGTGTCCGCACAGGCTTGAGGACGCTGCGCATGCTCAGGTTCGTCGCAGAACCGTCAAAATTCGCGCGAACTTCTAAAGTGCGGCCTCGATGGCCTCGTTGGTGTAGTAGAGCTTCTTCTCCAGCGGGTGGAGCACCGTCTGGACCTTGTAGGTGGCGTCACCGATGCACCACAGGGCGCGGCCCTTGTCCTGCATCGCCCATCCGGAGACGAGGTCCTGGGCGATCGGGCCGAGCCCGAGCATCGAGTCGAGCTCGCGGGCGACACGGGGCTTCTGGGCGCCGAGGATCTTGATGTCGGCCAGCTCGAGGAGGTCCTTGGCGATCATCGCGGCCTGGGAGTCGGCGTCGCCGACGGAGAGCAGGTCTGAGGGCTTGTGGAGGTTGCAGAACTGGATGTCGCCACCCTTGCCGGCCATACCGCGGGAAAGCCTGAGGTCGGCGTCGAAGCTCGCCACCGCGGCGGTGCCGAGACGCATCTGCTTCCAGACCTCGTCGCGCACGACGATGCGCAGGTCGCCGGGTTCGGCGATCTCTCGCAGGCCGCGGCCCCAGGAGTTCATGCACAGCAGCGCGATGCCCACGGCCTCGTCGCCCAGGCCGTCGAGCCGGGAGAGGCTGAACGACTGGATCGGGGCGCGCCAGTCGACCTCGATGTTGGTGAAGTCGTCGAAGAGGCCGGCCAGGGTGCCGGTGACCAGCTCGCCGAGCGCGTTGCGCAGCAGCCGGGTCTCGTCGAGGAACACGCGGGGGTTCGCGTACTCGCAGGCCCGGACGAGCTCCTCGGTGGGGTTGCGGAGCAGGTCCCAGAGCCGCGGGATGGTGGTCTCCTGCAGCACCGTGTTGCCGGCGGCGTAGCCGGTGAGGATCGCCAGTGCGTTGCGAACGACGTCGGACTCGTCGGGGCCAAAGGGCACCCGCCGCTCGTCGTCGATCTTCATGGAGCCGACCAGGCCGCGGACCAGAACGAGCCACCGCTTGAAGATGATGGTGGCGCGGCGCTGCGCCTCCTCGGCCGAGAGCTTCTCCCACCCGTCGCCGAGCGGCCCCATGGACAGCGGGTTGACCCGGGCCCAGAAGCCGGGGGCGATGACGAAGGGCTCGACGCCGAGCGCGCGGCACAGCGACTCGTACTCGTCCTTGACGTCGCCGGTGACCAGGGTGCGGTAGCCGAACGGCATCATCCGGGTGCAGAACGCCTTGGTGGTGCCGGACTTGCCGCTTCCCGGCTTGGCGAACTGGAAGATGTTGGGGTTGGTCGCCGGCACGTCGTCGCGCAGCACCCACCCGAACGGGTCGCAGTAGAACGAGCCGCCGGAGAGTTGGTCGACGCCCATCTGCGCCCCGGTCGGGGGAAGGGCCGGCGCGGACACGAACGGCCAGAACACCGGCGCCTGGTCGCTGGTCATCCGCCATGCCTGCGCCGGGGCGGAGGCGGGCGCCCACCCGCGGCCGCGGCGCGCTGCACCGCGGCGGGGGGCGTACTTGAAGATCCGGGGCTCCTTGGCCTCCGGCGCGAGCGTGGGGATCGTGGGCAGGTCGTGGCCGAAGTCCGACAGCAGGGCGGCCATGTCGCGGCCGCTGCCACGGTTCCGGCGGGTGGTGGTGGGCATCAGGCGTCTCCGCTCCGGGTCAGGCTCATCCCGACGGGGATGGTCGAGGCGGCGAAGCCGACGTCCTGGGCGAGGTCGAGTCGCAGCGGCGCGAACCCGGCGCGACGGATCGAGGCGTCCAGGCGGCGGCCGAACTCGGTGATTCGCAGCGTCTTGGGAACCGTGACGGTGCAGACCGCGTAAGGCCGGACCAGCGCGTTGCCGCGGGCCAGCTTGGCGTCCAGGCCGCGGGCCTTGTGGGCCTCGTCCCGCTGCTTGGCACGGGTCTTGCGGCCGAGCTTCTCGTTCATGCCCTCGGCCAGGTCCGCGGCCCACTCGGCGTTGCCGGACTGCCGGTCGGCCTTGGACTGCGACACGATCGGGAAGGCGACGACGAACGAGCGCCGCTCCCCTGACTCGCTGGGGGTGAGGATGGGCGCGAGTGCGCCCATCGCGACGCCGCGGGTCGGGAGCTTGATGGTGGCGCTGATCGAGTTCCACGCGTCGTGGCTGTAGTGCCGCACCGTCGCGTCGGCACCCGAGGGGCCAGCCAGCGCCCAAGGCACGTCGGCGTTGACGTTCGGGTCCTTCTCCCGCATGGCGAGGGCCTCGACGATGCTGGCGCGGTCGCCGGGGGCGAACCCGGTCCGGGACGCCAGGGCGAGCTCCGGTGAGGTGAGCCAGCGGACCGACGTCATGCCCATCGGGCCGCGCAGCTGGGCCTCGATCTCGGCCATGAGCAGGTAGAGCTCGCGGCATCGGCCCTCGAACCCGCCACCGGACTCCTTGGCCGACCGGGCGATCCGGGTCTCCGGGACGACGATCGTGACGAACTGCTCGGTGCGCACCGACGCCTGGGTGAGGCCCACCGCGAGGTCGCTGTTGACGACCTCGGACAGCTCCGGCGCGTTGCCGCGGCGGTGCTTGGTGACCCACAGCTCGCGCTCGGCACCGTCCTCGGGGACGGTGCGGATCATGAACAGGATCTCGTCGACCTTCTCGGTGCGGCCGGCGACGTCAAGCAGCCCGGCCAGCGCCTCGCCGTAGCCGCTGCGCTCCTCGGTGTCCTTCATGCCGATGCCGGGGTGGACGACCGCGGCGGTGACCGCCCAGGTCTTCGTGGCGTCGTCGTGGATCACTCCGACGCGCTGCAGCTGCGAGCCGTGCGGCGGGCCGTCGTGGATCTTGATGCCCTGCAGCACCCCGGGCAGGTCGGGGGTGTCGAGGTCCTCAGCGCGCCCTTGGGCGGCCTTGGCCCGGAAGGAGGTCCAGCCGAGCAGCCCGCCGACGGCGTACATGCTCGAGGCGAACACCCAGCCCGTGGCCGAGCGGCCCCGGACCGGGATGACGGTGATGCCCAGCAGGAACAGCCAGACCAGCGCGAACAGGAACGCGGAGAACCACGCTCCGCGACTGATCGCCCAGAACGCCGGCAGGCTGGCCAGCGCCAGGAACATCAGCTGGCCTCCGGAGAGGCCAAAGAACCAGCCGATGCGGTCACGCTGGTAGTCGGCGTAGATGGTCATCGTCGGCTTCCTTCCGGGTCAGTAGAGGTCGATCGGGGTTGGGGGCAGGTGGCGGGGCGCATCGGCTACACCGCCACCGGTGGGATCCCGCCGGCGGCCGCACCAGCCCCACCGGCGCCGCCGGCCGCTCCCCCGCCACCGGCGGCGGGAGTCTTGGGCGTAGCTGCGGCTCCTCCGGACCCGCTCTGGCCACCACCCGAGCCGCCTCCCGGTGCGCCACCGGTGGGCAGCGTCGGCGGAGTCGGCGGTGCCGGCGGTGCCAGCGGCATGGGCGGGTTCGGGGGCGGGTCGTCGTCGCCGTTGTTCTGGGAGCCGGGGTGCGTGCCGCTGCTCTGGTCGCCGGACTGGCCACCGGACTGGCGGCCACCCATGCCACTGAAATCGGGACCGTAGGTGTTCTGCCCGACGCCGGCCTGGTTGGTCTCGTCCGACATCAGGGAGGTGGCCTTGGCGCCGGCGGAGTTGATCCAGCCCATGCCGGTCGACAGCACCTGCCCGACCGGGCCGAAGCTGCCGAGGACGCCCTGGGTGGACTTGTTGAACCGGTCACCGGTCGAGGCCTCGGCGCTCTGCTCACCCGAGGAGCGGCCGTTGCCGTCGGTGGTCGACGCGGCCGAGGAGCCGCCGCCGGCACCGCCACCGCTGAGCAGGCCCTGGAGGCCGCCCTGGATGGCCATGCCCTGCCGGAACGACGCTCCGCTGGGGGTGCCGGGGTCGACGAAGGCCAGGAGCTTGAACAGGGCCAGCGGCGCGACGACGCTGATCAGGATCGTCATCACCGCCGGCAGGGCGGTGCCGAACGCCTTGGCGGTGTCGTCGGCGAGGTGGGCGGCGACGCCGTTGGCGAACTGCACGCCGATGCCCAGCACCATCACCATCAGCACCGGGCTGAACGCCGCGGCGTGGAACCACCGCAGGCTCTTCCAGAACCAGGAGCGGGTGAAGTCGGAGACCAGCCCGGCCGCCGAGAGCGGGCCGGTGGCGGTTAGCACGAGCAGCGACGCCGCACGGGCCAGGTAGACCAGGACGTGTCCGATCGCGGCCAGCCACAGGAAGATGCCGAGGAAGGCGAGCGCGGTGGCCACGCCGGCGTCGGTGATGTCGTCGATGCCGAGGCCGCCCAGGGGGTCCCAGTCAGGCCAGGTCTGCACCTTGAGCAGCGACTTCATCAGCGCCTTGGTGATGGCGCCGCACGCGGCGACGATCATCACGCAGTAGCCGAACCAGCAGGCGCAGACCATGACGAACTGGCCGGCGCCGATGAATGCCCGCGCGAGCCCCTTGCCCTCGCGCTTGAAGGCCGCGGCACCGAGCTGGATCATCGCCAAGATGGCCACCAGGGCGAGCGCGAGCCAGAGGGTGAAGGCGTAGACGTCCTTCCCTGGTCCGTCGGCGCGCAGGTCGGGGGTCAAGAACAGCTCACTGAACGTGAGCACGATGCGCAGCACGAACAGGCCGGAGTTCCAGACCGCGAGCATGGCCGCGGTCCAGGCGTCGGCCGCGGCCTTGGCGATGACGTCGCCGATGGCCTCGAACGGGTTGGGGATGTCGCCGAGGCCCGGGATGCCGCCGCCGAACAGGTCGCCGACGTTCGGGAGGCCGGGGATCCCCGGGAGACCGGGGACGCCAGGCAGGCCCGGGAGCCCGGGGAGTCCCCCGTCGCAGATCGCGTCGAGGATGCCGCAGCCGTCCGGGAGCAGCCCGGCGGCCCCGTCGAGGACGTCCCCGGCGCCGTTGATCAGGTTGCCAGCTCCGTCCTTGACGCCGAGGTCGCACAGCGCGTCGGGGCCGGGGCAGCCCATCTTGACGTTGCGGGCCGGCAACTGGCCGGCGGTCTCGACCGTGGCGATGTGCGCCGTGGCGGCCGCCGGCTCGGCCGCGGCCGCGGTGGGCGGCTGGATGGCCATGGCCGCCCCGAGGAGCGTGGTGAGGACTAGGACCGCCAGGGCGCCGATGCCCAGCCGGGTCACCCGGTGGAAGAGGTCGCCGGCGGTCACTGGGGGGCTCCGTTGATCGGGACCCAGCCGGCCTGCTTGTACTCCGGGGTGCCGGGGGCGACCGCCTTGGGCTGGCCGGTGGAGACCAGGTGCTCGATGTCCTCATCGCTGCCCTGGACCAGGCGCCAGTCGCCCACGCCGTCGACCTCGATCCACCGCATCAGCTGGGTGCCGGCGTAGAGGCCGTCGCTGACCTTGCCGTTGGCGGTGGTGAGGGTGACGTAGCTGAGCAGGTTCACCGCGTAGTAGCCGGTGTCGAGCTCCTCGAGGGTGTAGGCGATCGGCGTCACGGCGTACGACGCGGGCGGGGGGACGTCACCCTCCTTCGGGACGCCGGCTTGCTGTCGGCGCAGTGCGACGGCGTCGCGGGCGCGCTGCTCGAAGACGGCCTTGTCCTCGGGGTTGGCGTACAGGCCGGCGACGGCGGCGGCCTGGTCGTAGTCGAACCCGACCTGCGCCTTGGCGACCTCGACCTGCAGCGCGACCGCGCCCAGGTCGGTCTGCGGGAACCGGGTCGGGTAGCCGTCGACCTGGTCGGCTCCGGTCGGGATCACCACGCCGTCCGCGGGGGCGGTCTCCGGGGCGACCTGGTCGACCGAGACGTTCTGCCCCTGCTGCCCGGTCTGGCTCGAGGAGTCGCCGCTGGTCTTGCCGGTGCCGTCGCCGTCATCGGCTCGGCCGCGCGCTCCGAGCCAGACGGCGGTCGCCACCAGTGCGGCGATGACCACCAGGACGCCCACGCGCAGCAGAGTGGTGCGGGACTCCCCCATCGAGTCGTTCATGCGGTTGCTCATCTCAGTGCTCCCCTTCGTGGTGTCCGTGGTCGCCGGGGTTGATGGGTTCGGTGTGGTCGGTGGACCAGGTGCGCCAGCCGGCCTCGTGTGCCAGCTGGGTTCCGGGCCAGGTCGCTGGCGCGGGTGCCGGCGGGGCGCCGGGGGCGACCATCCAGCGGCCGCCGACCCACTGCATGCGCTCGCAGTGCGCGAAGGCGATCTGGCCTTCGGACTTGTAGGTGGCGCTGACCTTCATCAGCACGCAGACCGTGGCCCAGTCGGGGCCGTCGGTGCCCTTGACGAGCGCGGCGGCCGGCTCCAGCGACACCGAGGCGCTGGGGTCCTTGACCTCGCCCATCCCGGTGCTGGAGAGGAATGCGCGGACGCTGGCGGTGATCCACCAGTCCTCCGCCCGGACCCCGCCGGGCAGCGCCCAGGCGTTGTAGACCTCCTCGGCGGTGCTCAGGCTCATCGACTGCAGCACCGCGAGGTCGATCTGGGCCAGCTGGCCGATCGCGCCCTCCGGGGTCTGCGGGAACCCGGTCATCACGAACGCGGGTCCGTTGACTCCGGTCCCGGTCGGGATTTTGATCTCCGGGGCCGTGGCGCTGGTGGTCTCGGCCGGGAAGGCCGCACTCTCGGGCACGGTCAGCATCGGCTCGGCCGCGATCTCGTCGCGATGCGCGGCACCGCGGGCCACCGTCGAGCGCTCGGTCTCGCCGGTGGCCACGCCGGTGTTCGCGCTGGCCTCGCCACCGATACCGGAGACCGCCAGGTAGACCGCGTACACGAGGCCGCCGAGCAGGAGCGCAGCCACGGCGACGGCGGCGGCAAGGATGCCGAGCAACCGGCGCCGGCTCCACTCGCTGGTGCCTTCTGCCTTCTTCGTGGCTGCGCGCCGCATCAGATGCAGCCCTTGCCGAGGATCCCGTTGAGCATCCCGGGCAGCACCAGGTAGGCGATCGCGCAGGCGAACACGACCACCACCGAGATCACGCCGACCTTGGAGGCGTGCGGCAGGGAGAACACCCGGCCGGCGATGATCGCGCCGATGGCGATGATGATGCCGAGACCGAACAGGACGATGACGCCCCACAGCACGTAGCTGGTGATCTCGTTGGTGGGGCCGACGGCACCCGGCGGCGCCTTCGGGCAGACAGCCATCACGGTGGTTGCGGTTGCGGTCATGACGTCCATGGGTGGACTTCCTTTCTGGGTTGCTGACCCGGGCGGGTCAGGCGCTTTCGCTGGTGTCGGTGGACAGGTGTTGGGGCTCGAGCAGCTGACGTGCTGCCGAGATCAGGGGGACCGGGACGGGCCGGGAGTCCAGGCCGTTGACCGCGAGCTCGCGGTCAACGGGGATCTCCACGCACCGGTCCGCGTCCAGGGCACGGCGAACGGCGGGGCCGCCGGCGTGCTCGACGCCGCGCGGCCACTTCTTGCGGCGGGGCCCGCGGACGGCGAGGACGATCTGCTCGGGCTGCCAGTAGCCGGCCAGCAGGTCCATGGCGACTCCGGCGCGACGCATCCCGGGGACGGTGGCGGTGGTGACCAGGACGATCTGGTCGGCGGCGCGGACGGCTTCGGCCAGCCAGCAGTCGGTGGCTAGTAGCTGGCCGGCCTCCCAGCCGATGTCGAGAATGGTCAGCTGGGTCTCGTTCTGTGCCTCGGTGGGCAGCGGGACCTCGTCGACGCCGGCGAGGACCTCGCTGGCGCGCTCGAGCAGGACGTGGTCGCGCTTGCCCTGACGCCAGTCGGTCGGGTGCAGGCCGAGCTCGGCGGTGCTCGCCGCGGCGAGGCCGGAGGCGGTGACCGAGCAGCACTCGATGACGCGGACCGGTGCGGCTGCAGCGAGGCCGGTCGCCAGGGCGACGGTGCTCGCGCCGACCGATCCTGCGGACCCGATCACGGCGATGGTGTGCTCGCCGTCGGCCGGGGTCCAGTCGTCTTCTGCGGCGGTGCCGCGGCCGCGGGGGCCCTTGCCGGCGCCGGGGCCGGTGCGGAACTCGCCGGCGTTCAGTGCCTGCCAGGCGCGCTTGAGCTCGTCGACGCCGACCGGGCGGCTCGGGGTCTGGGTGCTCACTGGGCTTCCCCGATGGTGCCGCGGCGGAACTCGAGTGCGGCGCGGACCTCGGCTGGGGTCAGGGTCGCCAGCTGTGCCTTGGCGGCCTGGACTTCGTGCAGCTGGGCGACGCAGCCGGTCAGCTGCTCGATGGCCTCGATCTCGCGGCCGGCGATCGCGAACAGCTCGGCGACCTGCTCCGGCGTTCGGGTCTCGCCGTCGTGGGTGTTTGTCATGTTTGTCATGGGCTTCACCACCTCCAGTCGCCTATGTGTTGCGGGGCGGTTCGAGCGATCACTTCCGGGCCTATTCGTCATGGCCGAACTTCCTGGGGGCGGCCGCGGCGAGGGCGCGGACGGTGCGCGAGCCGTGGCGTCGGACGGTTGCCTCCGAGACCCCGATGCGGGGCGCGACCCGGCTGGAGACCTCGTTGCTGAGCAGGCCGCCGTAGCCGCGCGCCAGACGCCGGGTCTCGACTCGGGCGGCCTCCTCGACCAGGCACAGCAGCAGGTACCGGTCGGCGGGGCTGATGACATCGTGGTCGCACGCCCACGCGAGCAGCTCCAGGAGCTCCTCAGTGGCCGTGGGCTCCTCCTGCTCGGGTCCGGCGTCGGCGAGGATCTCCGGGCGGTGGAACAGCGCGCCGGTGACCCGCTCGGTCGGCATCTCGGCCGAGTAGCCGGCGCCGCCGTCGGCGCTCGTCAGGTCGCCGGCCGAGAACGACTCGACGAGAGTCGTGTTCGCCCAGGTGCGGTCGGCCCGGGAGACGTAGAAGAAGTCGCCGACCTCGCGGAGCACGCCGACGCGGGTGTTGATCAAGATGTTGGCCGCGACCTTCCGGAGCCGGCGCCACTTGAACGTGCGGACCTCGATCCACAGCTGCGAGGCCACCAGCTCGTCGACCCGCTCGACCGCCGACCAGGTGCCCGCCATGACCGGCTGGCTGTCGCGGAAGACCTCGCGCGGCGGAAGGGTGCTCAGCCAGCCAGCGAGCCGGCAGGCGCCGGGCAGCAGGCACTTGGCGAGCGCGGCCGCAGCCGCGATGTCGTCACCCCCGTCGGGCGCGGCCAGCATGGCCAGCGCCAGGAGGACCTGGTCGGATTCTTCGTGGTCCACCGTCGGCAGCCAGGAGCGCAGGTCGTCGAAGTTGTCGACCACGCCGAGGCGCGGATCGGTGGCCACCCAGGCCGGCCACTTCTGGCGGGCCTGGTCGAGCAGTTCGCTGTTGTCGTCGAGGCCGAGCTGGTCGCCCACACTCATCGCACTCGCTCCTTTCGTCCGTGGCTGTGCACGGCAGAAAGGTCGCGAGCGGGCGTCCCCGCATCCGTCCCCCCAAACCCCTGATCTCGAGGGGGGACACTGAGGGGGGACGCGCGTTTGCGCAGGTCAGAGGGCGTCCCCCCGAAAGTTGAAGAAGTTTCTGGCCGACCCCTTGCGCAGCCCCGAAGCCGTCCGGGTAGACATGACGAAGCCGCTTGTCATGTCGGGTTGTCGCCCTGAACGCGCTGCGAACGTCCGCTCATGCCGATGAGCGGGCGGCCTTGCCGCCTCAGTCTTCTCTGAGGTACCCGGTGTCAGGGTCGATGTCAGCGAGGAAGTCTCGGAGGTTCCTAAGGTGCTCCTGCACCGTCGGGTTGTGGCGAGGACCGGATAGGGAGAAGCCGTAGGGGTGAGGTCCGCTCAGCCACTCGTATTCGCTTTCGCCGCGCCCGTCGTACCGAACGGCGAATGTCTCCCCGTCGACTTCCAGCCTGTTCCAGGTCTCGTCAACCTTGGGTTGGGGTGTCGGGTCGACGCCAGGTACGGCGTGGGGGTCCACGTCGCCTGGGTAGACATCCTTCACGCTTGTCATCATCGCCGCGCGGCTCCGCTTGCCGCAAGACTTTTGGGAGCCCTCCAACATCCGCTTCTGCCGCGTTCCGCGCGATCGTGCCGATGACAGCGCGTGCTCAAGGCGTCGGGGTCACGGGTGCCCGACGTGCATTTTCGGAGACGATCGGTCTGGCACACATGCGCAAGAGCAGGGCGGCTACTCCGCAGGCGATCGTCGCCCCGGCCACGTTCCTGACGACGTCCGAGGTCTGACAAGTTCCCAGGGCGGTCACCGTGAGCAACGCCTCAGGTGTCCCCAGAGACAGGCCCGGCTGAATCAGGCAGGACCGCCCCCACGCGATCATGGCGTCACCGCGTGCCAGCGTTGTCGCAGGTACGAGCGCGAAGCTGGTCCCAGCAAGTCCGGCGCAAGCGATGCGCGCTCGCGACCAACGAAGACGGCGCGCGGACATCACGGCGGCTAGCGCAAGCACGAGGATGCCCACGCCCAGAGTGACCAGCACTCTGGTCTGCGTCATCACGATCCGACCGATGACCTCGATGTCCCCATGCCTCAGGACGCTAGTCGAGCCGGTCGCCTTCACCGTGGAGGCGAGCGCCATGTGGCAGCGTGCCGGTAGCCGGACATGGCGCAGTCCGCACTGGAATGCTGGAGGCATGAACCATGAGCGCGCATGGAACCGACTCCTCGCTTCGCTAAGAACGTGGGCGGACGTTCGGGAGGTGACAGGGGGAGTTGAGGTCTCCTTCCTGGGTGGTGCGGGCGCACGGCGCACCGTGGAGGTCGTCATGACCCCCGGAGAATGGGACGAACTCAGCGAGGTCATACAGCTCGAGTCGTCCGACAGCATGAAGAGACGACTCCTCGCCCTTGAGGACGACAAGCCGTTCCTCGTATGCGACTCAGGCGTCGAGTTGATTGCCTCCTCCAGCCGCGATCTGCCTCCAGACGAGCTCGCGGACTTCACCCCCGAGCCCGGCGGGGAGTGGGTCGTCACCGACGAGGCGGGAAACGTCGTCAGCCGATTCGCCGACTGGAGCGACAACGACCACTGAATAGTGCACGCGGACTGAAGGACCGCGTTGCTCCGAGTCTGACCCAGGACGACTCCAAGATCGCTCTACTGCACCTTTCGCTTGATGCGGCGGACCAAGCGAGTGACAAGGGGCTGACGAAGAGCGCATTCGAGTCGCTGGTCCTGGCGGCGCTTCACGACACGACTGCCGATGCACGCCTCACGAGCGCGGCGATCACCACCGCCGTGCAGGCGATGCTGCCGGCCGGACACGAAGTGCAGGTCGCGGCGCTGACCGAGAGCGCCCTCACTCGCCTCTCGCGCAAAGGCGGAGCGGTCAACCACCACCGCTCCACCGACGATTACTGCTTGTCCTATGCCAAGCGGCTGGAGATGCAGGAACAAGCCGCAGTGTTCCTCAGAGACGAAGAACATATCGAGGGCGAGATCCGGCTGGCCTTGGTCGAGGCGCTTCCGGACATTGAGGAGGACGAGGCAGCGTGCGCGAAGGCTGCACACGAACTCCGCCAGGCGATCGAGCAGTTGTTCATCCGACGCGGGGAGTCGTTCGCGTCTGCAGTTCAGACCGGTGAGGTTCAGCAGATCGATGCCACTGAGCTGATCGCCACCTTGGCTCGGGGCGAGAACGCCGTTCTGAAAGAGGTAGATCCCGAGCGGGCGACCGCGACCGTACGACGAGTCATCGAGCGCCCGAGCGCCTCTACTCAGCGCCACCTTCGACGGTTGGCCGACGCCTACACCCTCTTCGCGTTCTTGCGCGAAGCCCCAGATGTCCAGCGAGTGATCGTCCGCCTCTTCTCTGATGGCGACGTCTGGCTCGATACGACGGTCGTGCTGCCGCTGCTTGCGGAGACGTTGCTGTTCGAGCGCGCAGAGCGCCACTACACGGTGCTGCGCGCGGCCCTTGATGCCGGCCTTCGCCTCCACGTCACTGACGGTGTCATCGAGGAGGTCGAGCGCCACATCAACCGAAGCCTGACCTTCGCGCGGACCGCCACCGACGAGTGGCGCTCGCGCGTGCCTTTCCTCTATGCCGTCTACGCCTCAGCTGGCCGGAGTCGGACTGAGTTCGCCGGATGGGCGGCAAACTTCGATGGAAACATGCGGCCGAAGGACGACGTGCGCGAGTACCTGGCCGATGACTTCGGCGTCACCCACCGCAACCTGAAGGAGGAATCAGACGCACCTCCGCTTGAGCTCCGCAGCGCTGTCCAGGAGATCTGGCACGAGAGCCACGACCGTCGCAGAGCGAGGTCGGGCTCGGATGAAGATCTTGACCAGATCACGCGACTCCGTTTGGTTGCCCACGACGTCGAGAACTGCGTCGGGGTGATCGCGCTTCGGAAGATGTCAAGCAGTTTGAGACACGTCTTGTTATGCGGTCTGTATCAGGGCCTCCGGTGAGGGTTGGTTGATCCAGGCGGCTTTCGGCAAGGTGGGGGCCTGGGGTCGGCGGTTGCCGAACCGTTCGGGGTGGGCTGTGTGCGCGGCGTCGAGGGTGGCCTGACGCTGCGCGCGGATGTCGGTCGCGGTGCCGTGGTGGACCGAGGCGGGGGTGTGCAGGGCGATGCCGGAGTGGCGGTGTTCGTGGTTGTAGTAGCCGAAGAACGCCTGGCAGAACGCGCGGGCGTCGGCCAGTGACCCGAACGCCTCGGGGAAGACCGGGGCGTACTTCAGTGTCTTGAAGGCGGCCTCGTTGTAGGGGTTGTCGTTGCTCACCCGCGGCCGGGAATGGCTGCGGTCGACTCCGAGGTCGAGCAGCAGTTGGGCGACGGGCTTGGAGGTCATCGAGGTGCCCCGGTCGGCGTGGATCGCCTCGGGGATGCCGTGGGTGCCCATCGCCTCTTCGAGCATGGTCGTGGCGATCTGGGAGTCCTCGACCGTCTGGACGGTCCAGGCCACGACGTAGCGGGAGAAGATGTCGAGCACCACGTAGAGCTGGAACCAGACCCCGCGCTGCGGGCCACGAAGTTTGGTGATGTCCCACGACCAGACCTGCCCGGGGCCGGTGGCCAGCAGCTCAGGCTTCTTCTTCGCCGGATGCGTGGCTTGACGGCGTCGCTCACCGGCCGCGCCGTGGGCGCGCAACAGCCGATGCATGGTGGACATCGAGCACAGGTAGGTGCCCTCGTCCAGCAGCGTCGCCCAGGTCTGGGCCACCGACTTGTCGCAGAACCGTTCACTGGTCAACACGCCCATCACCTGCGCCTGCTCCTCGGCGGTGAGCGCATTCGGTGGTGTCGGTCGCTTCGGCGCCGGGCCGTGCATCCGGGGCCGCTTGGCGCGGTAGTGGCTGCCGCGCGGCCGGCCCAGCAGCTCACACGCCCGCTTCACCCCGACGTGTTCGGCGAGGTCATCAACGGCCGGGTTGATCACCGCGGCGACCGCCGCGGCGTGTCCGTGCTCTCGGAGAGCGTCTCCAAGAGCGCGTGTGCTTTTCCCACCAGGTCCAGCGCGGCCTTCGTCCGGGCCAGTTCGGCCTCGGCCCTCTCCGCACGTGCCCGCAACTGCTCGACCTCCCGGTCCCGGCGCTCTGGGCTCTTGGGGGCCCAGCGCGGCCGTCGCGCCGGTCTCGGCCGCCTTGCGCCACTCCACGATGTGGGAGGAGTACAGCCCCTCCCAACGCAAGATCGCGCCACGCTCGGCACGGTCAGCGGCGGCGTACTCGGCCAAGATCGCGGCCTTTGTACTCGGCGGTGAAACTACGTCGCTTCGGACGGTCAGCTCGAGGAGTCACCCCCCCATCATCGATCCGGGCAGCATCAGCCAACGTCATGGTCATCAGGTATCTCACTTCTCGCCCCGTGCAGAGGGAAGGAACTCAGTAGCGGTGTCTCACCACAGCCTGACGCACAGGGCTTCGCCGTGGAGCCTCGTCGTCTCCAATGGGTTACAGGGCGTGGTTCCTGACCCTGGACCGGACAGCGCTCGCGCTCGGCAAGGAGCTTCGGAGCCGACTAGGACATGACCCTCCAGCGTCTCCGGCGCTCAGCCCGGACTTTCTGACTGAGTTCCTTCGCCTGGGTCCGGTTCGAACGGCTGTCGAGAGGGATGCCAGGGTGAACCTTCCTCTGCTGACGGACATCTCCATCTACGAGAACATGCCGGTTGAGTTGATAGCGCTTGCGGAGCGTGTCCGGCGGGAGTCGGCCGGCCTAGAGGAGCGGATCATCAGACGTCGCGTCCGAGATGCGCTTGATGAGGCGCGCCTGAGGCCAGGTGACGAGGGCGAAGGGCGGACTCCAGAGGGCGCAGCAACGCCTCGAGAACGCCATTGCACGCCAAGCCCCAGAGTGAAAGAGCGTATGGCCATTCTTTGACGACCACGCCTCATCACCGTCGTTTCGTCAAACTTCCCCGCAGGGCGGTCGTCAATCTTCGCTGCAACTCGACAGAAATGCCCGGTCGAGCTGCGCCTACCGGGCACTGTCGCGGCCGCGATCGGGCAGGTGAGCGCCCACCCCGGCGGCGCCGCGGCGAAGTTTTCCGGTTCTTCTGCCGCCCCGCGACGGGGCGTGCTCTACTTGGCGCCAGAGCCCCAGGTGACCCGAGACGCCTGGGGCTTTCCCCTTGGATCGGGCACCCCACCCGGCCGGCTATCTCCCGAGCCGCCGAGCCGTCCCGCCTCGATCCGCCCCGGAGAAACGAGAACAGGTCCCCGTCCTTGCTCGAGGACGGGGACCTGTTGCTGACGGGGAGCTAGGGGGTGACGCCGACGCCGCGTGGGCTCATGTAGGTCGCGACCGGAACGATGCCCAGGTGCCAGGTGGCGCTCCACTCAGCGAAGGTCGAGAAGCCGCCCGGCCCCTGCTCCCCCACGGCCACGATCGCCTCTCCGTCGCGGGCCAGACGTGCGATCCACTCGGCCGGGTGGTCGTCGACGAACTCGCCCTCCACGACCACCGGCGGCTCGGCGACGAACTCACCCTCTGGCGCGTCGATGATCCGGACGTCGCGGCCCTGGCCAACGTCGAGAGCCCACCCGGTCAGCCTGGGGTACTGGATCGGGTTCCCGGGCTGGAGCAGGCCGGCCTGGAACGCCCGCCAGGTTGGCGCCATGTCGTACATCCGCGGCCGCGGGTCGATCCCCCGCTTGAGCCACTCGGCAAGCCCCGCGAACAGACCCATCCGCGGCGGGATGCTTGGGAGCTCGGTGAGGCGAGCCCAGACGTTCTCCATGCCCTTGCCCGTCACTGGGTCAGCACCTGGGCCTCGCCGATGCGGATCGGCAGCGGGTCGGTGGTCAGGTCGAACTCGATGGTTCCGGACTGGCCGCCACCGGTCCACTCGACAACCCAGTGGCTGGTCGCGGTGACCTGGTACGCACCGTCGGGCTGGTCCGACGACATCTTGGGGTAGCGGTGCCCGCAGGTCGGCGAGGGCTGCTTCCCGTAGTGGTCGGCGTACGGCGTCCCCTTGCCGGTGCAGGTGATCTTGGTGCCGTCGCCCATGTTCCACACGATGCTGGAGACGCTGGCGGTCGCGCTGACCGAGACCGGCCCTTGGCTGGCCGAGGCTGTGATCGGGCCGAAGGTGTCGTCCGTCGGGCTGTCGACCCACATCCACACCGGCAGACCGACCAAGCCGGCGCGGTTGGCGCCCGGCTCGGGAACGATGCCGATCTGGATCGGGTCCAGGTCCATCGAGGCGATCGCACGATTAGCGAGGACCACCGGGTCGATTCCGACCACGCCGGCCTCGATCCACATGAACTCCCACGACGAGCCAGGCGGTGGGAAGTAACACACGTGCCAGGCGCCGTCCTCCTTCGTCTGGCCATCCGGCGGCAGCAGATCCTCACCCAGCTCACCAGCCGACGGCCCGATCCAGCACGCGTACTTGCTGCTCCAGACCGACCCTTCTGGGCCGGTGCACGGGATCTCCTTCCCGCCGTAGTTGCAGGTCGACGAACCTCCGGAGCCGGGGTCACCGTTACCGCCCCCGCCGTTGCCCGGGTCCTCGCAGGCGAGCTTGACCTCCCCAGTGTTCGGGTCAGTCTCGTACCAGCAGTTCTCACCGCCGGCCGCCGCCGCGGGCGAGGTCGAGCCGACCACGACGAATGCGGCCGCGGCGAGCATCGCGGCGAGTGCTCGGGCTAGCACGGCTCGTCCCACAACACATTGGAGCTGGTGACCAGCCACCGGCCCTTCTCCAGCACCAACTCGTACTCAATCGGCACCGGGTTGCGCAGCGGGTTGCCTTCAGGGTCCTTCTGCTCTGGGACGGGCTTGCCATCCTTCGTCCGCTTCACTCCGGTGCGGTCCTCGCAGTCGATGATGAAGATCTGGTCGTCGGCGCGCTGGCGGGGCTCAGCGAGGGTGTGGAAGTACTCCCCGGTGACCTTGCTTCCAGAGCGCTCGATCCCGGAGACGTTCTGCTGAACGTTGAGGAACTCTCGCCCCGTTGCCACTGGGTTGAGACGCTTGAAGTCGATCGTGGCGGCCCGGAACGCGTCGTCGCGGACGTCGAGGTAGGCGGTCAGCTGGGCGGCGGCCTTCTCCTCGGGTGTCTTCGGGGTCGGCGTGCTGGTGAGTGTCGGCGAGGGAGTCTCGGTGGGCGTCTCCTGGACCTTGGGGTCGGGGTCGTCGCCGCCGCAGCCCGTCAGGGTGAGGGCCAGGGCAAGGGCCACTCCCCCGAGTGCGGAGTGGTGCTTCCTCATGCGGTGTCTCCTCCTGTGTTGGGCAGGGTCGTGACGGATCTGCTGACGTCGTTGGCGATGTGCTCGAGGTGCTCTTCGGCGGCGTCGACGAGCTCGGCGAGCGAGCCGTTGTCGGCAGGGTCGATGCCGAACTTCTTGTCGGCGTTGTAGAGGGTGCGGATGGTGTCGCGCACGAACACGGCCCGGGCGATACGTCGGGCGTCCGGGTCGGGGCGGTCTCCACCGGCCGCGGCGTAGCGGCCGGTGAGCTCCTGGTCGAACGTTGTCATGTGCTGGGGCTCCCTTCCCGAGTCAGCTCGCGAGCCAGCCGTGTGTACGGATGATGGTCTTCGTGCGTTCCGACAGTTCCATGGGGGCGTCGCCGTCGTCGGACCGGTTGCAGATCTCCTCGCGCAGGATCCGGTCGGCCTCGAGTTGGTCGCCCTCGGCCTTCATGACGTGTGCCAGGCACAGTCGGGTGCTCTCGCCGTCGGGGTCTGCGCGGTTGGCGACGTAGGCGGCGGAGCGGGCCTTGATCAGGTCGCCGGCCGCGAGAGCCTCGGTGACGACGATGAGGGCGACGTCGGCGATCCAGCCGGCCGCCATGAGGTCGACGCGGTCAGGCTCGTTGGCCAGCCAGGACCATCCCTGCGCGCGGAGCTGGCTGAACGGCTGGGCCTCCCCGACCAGCTCGAGCGCGGTGCACAGGTCCGCGACGCCTTCTGCGCCCCCTCGGGCCTGGCCGCGCTTGCGGAGCCGGAGGAACAGGTCCAGGTCGACGAGCAGGCCGTCGTCGACCTGGTAGACGTTGACGCCGGTGACCTTCGCGGCCGGTGCCTTGTCGGCGTAGGGAAGGTGGTCCTCGCCGGTGCGGGGGTTGGTGCCGAGCCAATCGCGGACGATGTTGGTGTAGTCGCGCACCTTGCCGTCAGAGATCGAGAACGCCTCGCGGATCTGCTCGCGGGTGGCGCCGTGCTTGCGGTGCAGGGCGAGGAACGCCAGCAGCTCGGTGAAGTACGGCTTGCGCTTGGCCAGCGCCTTGCCGTGGGCGCGGGCTGAGACCGGACCGAGCAGGGTGAGCCGGGGCCGGTCACAGGTGGGTGAGAACCAGTCGGCGATGTCCTGGTCCAGGTCGGGGTCCTTCTCCTCGACCTCGGCGCGGACGTGACCCGGCACCTTGGGCGCGAGCGCCTCGAGGTCCTCCTGCACGATCGCGCTCTCGCGGATGTACTTCTCGTCCTGGCCCTCGAGGAGGGAGGACATCGGCTCGTCAACGGCGTCCTCGGGGGTGTTGCGGGGCAGGGTGAACTCGCGACGCAGAGCCCCGGAGGAGTCGGTGTAGGCCTCCCAGCCGTCGGTGGCGGTCTCGTCCACGGGCGTGTCGACGTACTTCGGGGTCTCGCTCTGGGCGTAGACCAGGGCGCAGCCGCGGGCCTCGTCGCTGGTGAGGCCGACGGCGATGAGGTTGAGGCCGGCGTGCTCGAGGACGACGCGACCGGTGTTGGTCATGTGCAGCACCGCGCCCGGGGTGTTGGGGCGTTCGCCTGCGACGACGATGGAGGTTGCCGACTGTCCGACGTGGTCGGTGACCAGCTGCAGCAGCTGCTCGAGGTCCTCGGGATCTCCGGCGGCGGCGTCGACCAGGAGCATCCGGGCGGGCCAGGTGTCGTCGTCGACGCTGCCGGTGCGGGCCGTGGACACGTCGGTGTCGTGGCGCTTGGCCCGGTCGACGGTGGTGACCGCGGCCGCGAGGATCTCCGCGGTTGCCGGCGACCCGGCTGCTCCGGTCGGGTAGAAGCTGATCCGCTCGTCCATGGCGACGGTCTCCTCGGCTACGCCGATGCAGTCCACCTGCACCCGCCGCGACCAGGGGTTCACGGCCAGCTGGGCGGCGAGGTGGCGGGCGAAGTCGCGGCCGTAGGTGGGGTCTCCGCTGATGGTGAGGGTGGACAACTCCTCGCAGTTCAGCAGCCACGTCTCGCCGGTGTCGCTCATCCCGATGGTGGCCAGCAGCGGGTAGGGCGGCTCGACGGTCTCGGTGTCGGGACCGAGCTGGTCGACGTCGGTATCCGTGGTGACGTGCCAGTGGGTCTGGTCGGGGCTGCCTACCCAGGGCGCGGGGACGGTGGCCGGCGCGCTGAGGTGCAGGGTCAGCTTGCCGTGCCCGAGCTCCACGGCCGCGAGCGGCGGCATCGTGGTGCCCTGGGCGCCGACGGCGGCCGCGAGGCGACGCAGCGCCTCGTCGGCGAACTCCACGGTGGCGGCCGCGGCGGCGCCGGTGGCGTTCAGGGTCATCTCCACCGGCGCGAGCTCCGGCGACGCGGCGGCGATCGCGCGGCCGGGCGGCCGGTTGCGAAACGCGGTGCGACGGCGTGAGCGCAGGGCCATCAACAGGGCCCCGGACAGCAGCACGCCCCCGCCGGTGAGACCGGCGAGGACCCAGGGTGCCTCGAGGATCGAGTCGTCGCTGTCGTCGACCTGGTCGACCTCGGCGGCTGCCGGCTGCTCGGCCTGGGGCGGCGCGACCTCGGGTGCCTCAGTCTCAGGTGCCGCAGTCTCGGGAACCTCCGGCACGTCGGGCTCCTGGACGACCGGCGGCTTCTCCTTGGCCGGCGGGTCGACGGGCTGCTGGTCCTCAGGACTGGCGGGGTTCTCGGGCTCGACCTCACGCGGCTGCTGCTGGTTGTCGGCACCGGGGATGTTGAGGGTCCAGCCGACGTCGATGACGTTGGGGTCGGTCAGCTGGGCTCCGCCGGGCTGGGTGACGCCGGTGGAGGCCTGGTAGATCTCGGGCCACCGGTCGGCGTCGCCGAGTTGCTCCTGTGCGATCTCGCTGAGGGTGTCGCCGGCCTGGACGCCGTACTGGTGTGCGGGGGCGTCCTTGACCTGAGGCGCGGGCAGCTTGAGCACCCAGCCGGGCTCGAGGAAGCTCGGCTGCGTGCCGAGCAGGTCGCGGTTGAGCTCGGCGATCTCCTTGTACCTGGCTCCGTCGCCGAAGTGGTCCTCGGCGATCGACCAGAGGCTCTCCCCCGGCTTCACCGCGTGGTCGACGGTCTTGGGCGCTTGGCGCTCCTGCTTCACCTCGGCCTTGACGTCCTGCTGCACGGGGGCCTGGTCGACGGCGGCGGCGTGGACGTGGCTCACGGCAGCCGGGGCCGCGGCCGCCGAGCTGATCGTGGTTGCCTGCGCGGCGATGGGGGCGGCGATGAACAGCAGGGCGGCCAGGCCGATGAGGCCGCGCGCTGCGGCCTGGGGCCGACCAAGGCCGGGCAGCTGGGGTGCCTGGACCTTGCGGAGCGCCGCGATGGCCTCCACGACGAGGCTCAGCGCCATGAAGGCCCACGCGACCCAGCCGATCACCTTGAACAGGCCGAGAACGAGTGTGCCGTCGTCGGGCGCCAGGAGCGCGTTCTTGACGCTGTCCAGGGTGGGCATCTGGTCGGGGATCGGGCTGGCGCCGATCGCGAGGAAGAGAGCGGGCAGGCCGAGGACGATGCCCAGCACGGCGAGCGAGGCGGCGAGGCCGGTGAGTCGCTGGCCGATGGTGGGGTGGGGCGTGGTCATCGTTCGATGCCTCCTTCGGCGCGGATGAGCCGCGCGGACGCCTCCCCGGTGACCTGCATGGAGTCCAGGCCGATGATCCCGAGGAACTTGCTGGTGTAGGTGTCGGTGGTGGTGACGATCAGGGTGTCGCCGTCGACGACGCGCGCGTTCCCTTCCACGCCGGCGGCGTGGAGGTAGTCCATCGCGGCCGCCTTGGCGGCGTTGATGTCGACGCGGAGATCCTCGCCACGCACCGCGGTCGAGCCCTGGACCTCCTGGGCGCCGGTGCGCGCTGCCTGAGCAGCGGCGCTGCGGGCCTGCTGCTGGGTGTGGACCTTGCCGCCGAGGTCGACGGCCATCCCGACAAGAATGATCATCGCGAACGAGGCGGTGGCGAACCACACGCTGATGGAGCCCCGCTCGTCCCGGGTGCGACCCGAAGGGAGGCGGCGCAGCTGCTGCCTCATCATCGGCGCTCCCGATATGCGTCGACGGGACTGCTGGCGGTCGCGGTGATCGTCCTGGTCCCCGGCACCCCGGGGATGGCAAGGTCGGCGACGTCAACCTTGCAGGTCACCGTTGCGGTCACTTGCGCGGTGGTGCCCAGTGGTGCGTTGAACGCCGCGGCGTTGACCGTGACGTTGGTGGTCGCGCACTGCAGGCCCTGGTCGTTCAGGCTCCTGCTGGCCGCGGACTTGCCGGAGCTGATCGCCTCGCTCTGGGTCCGCTCGATGGACGCTGCTCGAGCTGCCTCGTAGGCGGCGGCCTCCACCGACTGCTTGGCGATCTCGACGCGTCCGCCGAGGATGATCATCGCGATGAACAGGCCGAAGGCCGGGACGCCGATCGCGGCCTCGATGGCCACGGATCCGCGCTCGTCCCGGCGGGGGCGGGAATCATGAACTCGCCAGGTCATTCCGTGAGCCTTTCGACCGGGACGCTGGCGCTCTGCCTGACGGTCACCTGCCAGCCGGGGATCACGCTCAGCGACTTGCCGGTGACGATGATCGTTGCCGTTGTCGTGGTCCGTGATCCGGAGACGCTGGTGGAGGTCATCACGTCGGATCCGCCGGCGTCGTGGAGGAAGGTGTTCGCCGTGGCGACGCCGGACTGGCGGGTTCCGGTCTCGCTGCCTGCCTCGCGGGCGCCCTCTTGCGCGGCCGCGAGCGCTACCTGCTTCGCGTGGTAGTACAGGGCTCCCTGGAGGCCGAGGAACATCAGCAGGAACAGCGCGGGCATCAAGAAGACCATCTGGATGGTCACTGACCCGCGCTCGTCCCGGCTGCGGCGCTGAGAGCTGGCGAACATGACGGAGCTGGTCCTGCCTACTTGATCTTGCCGGACTCGCTGGTCACGAAGGCCTTGATGGCTGCGACGACGATGGCCACGATCGCGATGGCTGCCACCGCCCAGAGCACTTCCTGAATGGTGACCGAGCCGCGCTCGTCGCGCTGCCTGGTCGCGCGGTCCTCGAGGGATGCGAGCGCGGTCATGGCCGCCATCTGGAGGGCGATGAAGAGCTTCAACATCGGGGTTCTTCCTTCCTGGTTCCTGTTTCGGTTGCGGTCTGGGGTGACCCGGGACGCGAGGGGTCGGTGTTAGGTCGGTCAGGTGGCGAATCGGAGCATCGAGGGGGTGACGAGGATCGCCATGAAGACGATGCCGAGCAGGCTGGCCGGGATGTACATGCGCTCGGAGGCGGCGTTGGCCTTGCCGAGCTCGGCGCTGAGCATCGCCGAGCGGAGCGCCGCGGCGCGGGCCCGGAGGTTGTTGTAGATCTGGGCTCCGTCCTGGCCGGACTGCTGCATGATGTCGGCGAGGTCGTCGAGCTCGGGGACGCCGAGCTCGTCGGCCAGGCTGTGCAGGGAGTCCCACGGTGCGCGGGTCATGTAGCGGGCGCGGCGCAGCTCGCTCTCGATGCGCTTGAACACCCACTTGTCGCCGACCTCGGCGGCCGAGCGCAGCGCCTGCTGGCCGCTGGATCCGTCGCGGACACCGGTGGCGACCATGTCGATGTAGGCGCCGAGGGCCCGGTTGAACTCGATGCGGGCCTTCTTGGCCGTCGTCGGTGGCGTTGTAGTTGGGCATGAACCAGAACAGGGCAGCCAGGGCCAGCGATCCGAGCGTGGGGATGGCGAACGGCAGCGGCAGCCCGATCAGCGAGAAGAAGGTCGCCAGCAGCGGCGGCATGACGAGGCCGAGCAGGGCCCAGACGACCTTCTCGCCGTAGAACCGGGTCTCACTGATCTGCAGGATGGCCAGGTCCTTGCGGGGCGTGTGTGCCCAGGCGCCGCCGGGCAGGTTCTTCATCGCCCACAGGCCGATCCGGTCGACGGCCGAGCCGGGGTCGGTGCCGGCGTCGTCGAGGCCGGGGGTGCCGCGGCGGGGCACGACGCGGTCGGGCGAGAGCCGGTCCAGCGCGTCGACCAGGTCGGGGTCAGAGGGCGCGAGGCGCCACACGAGCAGGGCGAGGGCCAGACCGAGGAGGGTGCCGCTGGCGAGCGCGAGCTGCAGGCCGGTCATGCCAGTGCTCCTTCCTTCTCGCTGTGCGCTGTGCGCTGGGCAGCGCGGTGGGCGTTGCGGGCCTGGAGGTCGAGGAATCGCGGGAGCGGCTTGGCGACCGGCCATGCCGGCGCATCCACAGCAGCGTCGCCACGTATGCGGCCAGCAGGACCGGCGAGGACGACCTGACCCAGTGGGGTGCCTGTAGGGCTCGATGTAGTCGCCGGTCAAGGCGAGGATGCCGAGCACGCCGAGGGTGATCACGGTGACGGTGCGTGCGGTGGTGCGGGGCTTGGCCTGGTCGGCGGCGATCTGGCGGCGTGCGCGGACGTCGGCCGCGACGGTCTCGGCGAGGGCCTCGAGGGACTTCGACAGTACCGGCCTGTCCCGCGGCCGCTGGCGGCGAGGATCAGCTGGCTGGCCACGACGTCGCCGGTGGAGTCGCTTGAGGTCCTCGGCGAAGGCGCGCAGCACGTCCTCGGTGGAGGAGGTGTTGTTCCACAGCCGGGAGACCATCAGCCCGACCTCGCGCTCGATCGGCTGCCGGCGTCGACTGCAGCGACTTGATGAGCGCAGAGCGCAGCGGACTGTCCCGGCGGTCAGCTTGCCCGACAGGGACCGGGTCCACTCCTCGAGCGCCTCGAGCTTCTCGATGCTCGCGGCGGCCGGCGGCGGCGTGAGCAGCAGCGGGATGCCGACGATCGCGGACGGGACGAGCACGATCGCGATCACCCAGCCGGTCACCAGCGCGACCAGGAGGCCGGCCACGGCGCCGCCGATCATGAGCATCCGGGTACGACGGTCGAGCCGGACGAACCAGCTCCCGAGCCGTCCGAACGGGGTGGCGGTCCGGGCCGGCTTTGGCGGCGCCGGGATCATCGCGTAGACCATGCCGATCAGGCCGATGACGATGAGGGCGCCGAACACGGCGGGCAGGAACCCCGATGACATTGGGCTCATGAGGTGGCCACCCCCGGGTTGGCCTGGGACTCGGCCTTATACGCCTCGAGGTCGAACCCGTGGCGGGCGAGCTCCTGGGCGAGGAAGTTGTCGAGCTTGCCGGTCGCAACGGCCTGGCCGAGCTGGTTGGGCGCGAAGATCGGGGTGGTGGCGTACCCACGGGCCGCGTCGATGCTCGGCTGGACGACCAGGACCTCCTCGACCCACCGCTGCTTGCGGAAGGTCCCGTCGCCGTTGGGGACGACCTCGGAGCGCAGGTACATCACGATGTCGATCGCCGCGGCCAGCTTGCTGATCGCCAGCTCGCGGGTGACCTGCGGGCCCTTCTCCATGGCGCAGGAAACGAGCTTCTCGATGGTGTGCTCGGCGCTGCGGGCGTGGGTGGTGCTGATCGAGCCCGGGCCGGACTCCATGGCCTTGAGCATGTTCCAGACCTCCGGGCCGCGGACCTCACCGACGATCTGGCGGGCGAGGTTGAACCGGAAGGAGTGATGGATGGCCTCCTCGAGGCTGAACTCACCGGCCTGGCGACCGTCGATGCCGACCTCGCCGGATCCGGGGCGGTGCTCCCACGCGTGGACGATCTTGTGCCGGTCGACCAGCTCGTGCAGGTGCAGCTCGAACTCGGTCTCGAAGGTGCCGATCATCTCCCACGGCGGGATGCACGAGCACAGGGCGCGGACCCAGGTGGTCTTGCCCGAGCCCTGGACGCCGGAGACGACGATGCTCTTGCCGGCCCGCACGCAGGCGGCGAGGAAGTCGGCCAGGACCGCGGTGCAGGCCTTGCGGTCGTAGACCATCTCGTCCATCGACACCTCGCGCATGCCGTGGCGGCGGATCACGACAGAGGTGTAAGCCATCACCCAGGAGCCGGCAGCGAGCCGCGCTCCCCCGGGCAGCCGGAGATCCAGGTGCGGGCGGGCCTCGGTGAAGGGCCGGTTCTGCCGGGCGCCGAGGTCGGCGAGGAACTCGCGCAGCTCGTCCTCGGAGTCGGCGATCGGGTCGGCCTCGACGAGTGTGCCGTCGACCAGCTCCAGCCACACCGCGCAGACCGGGCCACGGGCGATGACAATGATGTTCTCGACGTCCTCGCGCTCGACCAGGGGCTGCAGGCGGCCCAGACCGAACAGGGCGGCGTGGAGGGCGGACTTGAGCGCCTTCTCCTGGTCCTTAGTCCACGGGGGCCGGCCGGTGGAGACCAGCGTCTCGGCCTCGGACTTGATGAGCTCCTCGATGACGTCGAGGCCCATCTGCTCGCGGTCCTCCTCGGTGACCCGGCCACCTTCCTTGTCCAGACGCGCGGTCAGTCGCGAGGAGATCTCCGCGCGGTACTGCGCGATCAGCTCCCAGTCCAGCTCGACCCGGCCGTCCGCGCCGGGGACGTTGTGGTGGTGCTCCTCCGGTGCGGGCGCAACGAGAGGGCGCAGGCTGAACTCGGAGCGGGCGCGCCCCGGCAGCTGCTCCTCGCTGGTCCAGGCGGAGGCGAAGATCGGCAGCGAGGTCGGGTCGTGGTCCTCCGTGGCCGGCGGGGGCGGGGGCGGCTGGGTGTTGCGACCGCGGGCGAAGGGCGAGGTGCGGTCGCTGGTCGCGGCGTGCCGTGCCTCGAGCCACTCGTCGGCGCGCAGCGGGTCGCGGCCGTTGGTCCCGGGCTGGTGTCCGTTGGTGCCGTTGGTGCTCATGCGCGACCTCCGTTCGTGGGAGCGAGGGCGGCCTGGTTGGCGCCGAGGATGGACTGGATGGCCGCGGCGCTGGCCCGGTAGCCGCGCAGCAGCCCGGAGGACTCGAACTTGCGGGGCTTGCGGGCGCCGTGGGAGTAGACCTCTGCCACCTCGGGCTCCCATTCCACGGAGGCGACGACGGGGATCTGCAGGGCCTTGGCGATGTGCCGGGCGCTGTACGGCCGGACTCGGGCGCCGGCGGGCATCGCGGGCCAGCGTCGCTCCTCGTCGACGAGGAGGACCCCGAGCCGAGACAGGCCACCGACCCCAGCGAACTGGGCGCGCAGGGTCTTGGCCCAGCTGGTCGCGCCGGCCAGTGCCGGCAGCGAGCTGCGGGTGACGAGCAGCGTCAGGTCGGAGGCGGCGATCAGCGGCTGGGGCCAGCCGGCGAGGCCGAGCCGTCCGGCGTCGACGATGACGTCCTGGCCATTGCGCTCCAGAGCGCGCAACTGCTCGGTGAGCGGGTCCCACAGCGGCAGCAGGCTCGGGGCCTGCTCGTGGGCGCGAATGCCAGGCAGGAACCAGGGCGCGCGCTCGGCCGGGGCCTCGGGGTCCAGCAACAGCGTCTCGCGAGGAAGGGCGGCAGCCAGTGTCCCCTCGCGCATCGCGAGGGCAAGGTTGATCAGCCCGCCGGTGGGTTCCTGGGTGCCGTGGAAGTAGCCGGCGAACACCGCGGAGGAACCGGTCGGGTCGGCGTCGACCAGGAGCACGGGACGGTGCCAGTTGAGGGTGAGCCCCAGCGCCGTGGTGGAGACGCCGGGCGAACCGCTCGCGGAGGCGAGGACGATCAGCGCCATCGGTCAGCGCTCCCGAGCGTCCAGGACCAGTGCGACCCGCCCGGTCGCGGCACGGGCGGCCAGGTCAGCGGCATCGCCCTCGGGGACAGAGACGTCAACAACGGTCTCGCCGGTCTCCTGCACGCGGCTAACACCAACGACGACTGCCTCGACCGTGACCGGGTCCTCGTTAGTGATCTCGCCCTGGTCGCCGGGCGTGGTGACGATCCGGACCGAGTCACCGGAGTAGAGCGGCTCCGAGGGCATCTGGGCGGGAGTGAGGCTGATGCCCACCAGGGACTCCCCATCCCCCGGCACCAGGCTGTCGGTGACGGCCTGCTCGGTGAGCAGGGTGCCGGCCCACAGGTCGACGGCGGCGCGGCTGCCCTCGAGTTCGCCCTTCTGACTCCCGGCGACCGGGGTCAGCGCTGGGTCGATGCTCACCCGCACCACCGAGAGGTCCCCGGCCTCGATGGTCGCGCCGCGCTTGATGTCACGGCTGACGATCAGGACCTCTTGGGTGTCGTTGACCGAGGTGAACGCGAACGCGGTTCCCAGGGCGCCGGCGGCGACAAGGGCAGCACAAAGTGCGAAGACCCACGGCCTGCGGCGCCGCTTGAGCCGTGGACTGTTGTTGAGATTGGGCGCAGGTCGACTGGCGGAGGGCGCCTCGCCCGACGCACTTTGAGCGGTGTTAAGCGACATGGATCCCGAGTCCTCTCGTGTCTCGATCACCTACGTGTCAAGACGGGCCCTCGGCGATCACCACAAGCCCAACTCGATACTTGCGCACTAGTGCATTTCTATCGAACGGCTCGGTTTCCACAGGTGACCGATTCCGAGATGACATCGCCCAGTCCTGACCGGAAGGGTTGCGCAGCTCATTCCCCCGATGGAATTAGCGTCAACGCCTCCGAATGATCCGGAGTCCATGGGACCACAGATCGTCCGCTTCTTCCGGAATCAGTTTCTCGCCTGTGGATAGCGTCCAAAACCCGGCTGCAGTTGCGCACTCGTCAGGCCGAAGTGTCTCCGCGCCGCTGGCGCTGTCGCTGGGACTCACGGAGAGCCGCGACCACCGCATCGACGGCCACCCCGCAAGCGCGGGCGAGCGCTTCAAGCGACTCACGTGCAGGGAGTCTGGCCCAGCGCCCTTGCTCCCAGGCGTAGTAGGTCGGCACAGCTACCTTCACGGCCATCGCGAGCTTCGGCGCGGTGAGCCCTGCCTGCAGGCGCAGCGCCCTGAGATCGGGGACCTCACCGTCGATCTGGATCAGCCGAAGCGTCGGGATGTCGAGGGCGTTGGCGAGTCTCACCAGGAAGTCGGGGCGCGGAGATGACGTGCCCAACTCCCAGCGAGAGATGCGCTCACCCCCAGCCGCTCCCACCAAGCGCGCCAACTCATGCTGAGTCAACCCCGCTTCCTCGCGAGCAGCCCTCAACGCGTTGGGGTCGATTCCGGAGGCCATCGCCGACGAACACTAGCGGTACCGATCGCCTGCGGGATCGGTCAGGCTGGGCTGCCCCGGACCGACGACCTGGGACCGCGGAGCCCGACCGTCTCTCAGTGAGTGCGCCGCTGGCGACGCGGACACTCCTCGCCGCACGGCGAATGACCTTGGGCGCGAGATCGCGCCCAGCCTCGGTGTCACCCTCGGTGGCCTTGCCCCCGCTGGCCACCCGGTGCAAGCCCCACACAGGGCCGTGAGTTCTCCCGCGCGATAGCCGCCGGATTTCCTTCGTGTCGCAGATCGGGCTGATCGCCTACCGACCTCGTTCGCACCTAGTGACCAGAAAGCGAGGTGGACCATGAGCACTCCCCCAGCCGAGAACCCGGTCCCCGGTGTCGTCACCTTCACCGCCCGCGGAGACGCCGCCCTCGATCGTCTGGCCGAGGCCCTGGTGGCCGAGTGTGACGGCTCGCCAGGGGGCATCGCCGACATCCTCGAGCGGGTCCTGGAGGCCGACGTCGAGGACCTAGGGCGTGTCTCCCAAAGAACGCCGAGGTGGGTCGGGATTGTTGACTCATGTCGCGTTCGGCAGTGCTGACTGATGCTCAATGGGCCCGGATCGAGCCGCTGATGCCGTCCTCGGTCGGGCAGCGGGGGCGGCCCTTTCGTGAACACCGGCAGGTGGTGGAGGGCATCGTCTACCGGTTCCGGACCGGGGTCGCGTGGCGCGATCTGCCGGAGTCGTTCGGGCCGTGGCAGACGGTTTGGAAGCGGCACCGCCGGTTCTCCGCAGATGGGACGTGGGACCGCATCCATTCCCGGCTGGTCGCCGAAGCCGACGCGGCCGGCGAGGTGGACTGGAAGGTCTCGGTCGACTCCACGATCAACCGCGCGCACCAGCACGCCACGAACATGCACCGTGTCGAGCGAGCGCCCGGCCGACAGCGCAAGGGCCCCACAGGGGGCTGAGTCGAACTACACGGATCTGCGGGCCGAGCCGCCCGATCATGCGTTGGGGCGCTCACGCGGCGGGGTCTCGACCAAGATCCACCAGCTCGTCGACGGCCACGGTCGCCCGCTGGTCGTCGTCGTGTCACCGGGCCAGGCCGGTGACTCCCCAATGCTCGCGCCGCTGCTGTCGCACCTGAGCGTGGCCAGGCTCGGACCCGGGCGGCCACGGACCCGGCCGGAGGCGGTGATCGGCGACAAGGCGTACTCCTCACGCGCGATCCGCGCCCAGCTCCGAGCCCGCCGCGTCGCCGCGGTGATCCCGCAGCCGGCCGACCAGATCGCGCACCGCAAACGCCGCGGCTCCGCGGGCGGTCGACCGCCCGCCTTTGACGCGGACGCCTACAAGGGCCGCAACGTCGTCGAGCGCTCCTTCAACGACCACAAGCAGTGGCGTGGCCTGGCCACTCGCTACGACAAGCTCGCCGTCGTCTACCGAGGCGCCGTCGTCCTACGAGCGATCACCCTCTGGCTCCGCCAATAAGGAGACGTGCCCTAGCCGAATGCCTGAGCGAGACGACCCGGCCGCACGCCGATCGACCTGGCCGCGGCGTCGACGAGGTCGGTTCCGCGGGCGAGAGCCCCGACGATGCCGCCCGTCGTCGACTCGGAGCGCGCACGCCAGGCGCTGCCAGCACGCCTGGGACACGCAGCATCAACGTCGGGCGCTGATCCCGATCGACGGCATACACGTCGTTACACAAGCCCGCTGTGTAACAGAATGTATGGGAGACCTCTGATGCTGCCCAACCCCTACGCCCCGGGCGAACTGCCGCGGGTCCTGGCCGGGAGGGAACAACAGCAGGACAGGATCAGAGGCTACCTAAGCCGGATCGGCACCTACGGCGAGATGGGCGGCCCGCTCCTGGTGTTCCTAGGCCCGCGCGGGGTCGGCAAGACCTCCCTGCTGCGCGAGGCCCAGCGCCACGCCGAGGCCCACGGATTCATCACCGCATGGGTGGCCTGCCGCCGCAACGCGCCGTTCCTGCCCGACCTGGTGAGCCGTGTCGGCAAAGCGATCGAGACCGCGGACATCCTCCCTCGCTCCGAGAAGGGCAGCTGGCGTCTCCGCCTGGAGAGCATCGGCCTCGAGTTCGGCCTGCCCAGCGTGGTGAAGGTGAGCGCCGCGGCCGCCGCCGAGCGCTCCGGCACCGACGCGCCTTCACGCGGCGCCCAGATCTCAGCCCTCGAGGATCTCCTACACGAGACCAGCACCCGGGTCCGCGGCCCAGGCGGCGCGGGCCTGGTGGTCTTCATCGACGAGCTGCACGCGGGCACCCGTGATGACCTCGCAGTTCTGCTCAACGCCATGCAGAACCTGGCTGGACGGCGCGAGGACAACCCGTTCGCCGTCATCGGCGCCGGCCTACCCTCGACGCCGGGAGTCCTGGTCAACGCGGCCACATTCGGTGAGCGCAGCACTTCCTCACACTCCCCCGACTCGAGCCGGCCGCCGCGGCGGCCGCCGTCGCTGAGCCTGCAGCTGAGTTGGGCGTGACCTGGACACCCGCAGCGCTGCAGGCGGTCGCCGGCGAGGCCCAAGGGTTTCCCTACCTGCTACAAGTCCTCGCGCACGCGACCTGGGATGCGGCCCAACCCTCCGCGGCCGGCGACGTACTCGACCTCGACCAGATGCACGCAGGGCTGCCGCTCGCAGATGACCAGCTGACCGCGATGTACGCAGCCCGGTGGGCGGCCGCGACGGACCTGGAGAAGCAGATCATGTCCGTGATGGCGCAGGCCGGCACTCCCACGGTGACGCGGGCAGAGATCGCCACGGCGCTCGGCCGGCCCACGCAGGCCCTTGGTGTTCCGCGTGAGCGCCTGATCGACAAGGGCATCATCGAGCCCGCCAGTCGCGGCGAGGTCCGGTTCACGATGCCCGGCTTCGACCGCTACATCCGCGAGACCCTGGCCACAGAAGCACCCTCGGCCGCCGACCCGGCACCCGGCAGTCTCGATGCCGGCCGCCGCCGGCGTAAACTCCCGTCCGCCTCCGACCGCGGCAGCGACGCGCCGCGGCGTTAGGGCTCGCGGCGAGCCTGCCGACGTAGGTCCGCCTCGAGCTCGGCGACGCCCTCGCCCAGCGGCATCGGGGGGCGCGACGTCGGCGAGGCCGTCGAGCAGCTCGTCGACGTCGCCGTCCTCCAGTTGCGGTGCGCTATAGGCGTTCCACTCCCCCACCGCCGCGGCGAGCCGGCGGTAGGCCTCGACGTCGGCCGGAGCGTTGAACCAAGCCGCAGCGGCGAGCGCTACCCGCCGTGCAATCAAGGCCGCCTGGTCGTCCATGGCCGATCAGTCTCCTGCCCCCGGGCCCCGGAGGGAACCCTACGGCTTATCCACAGCCCGCCGCCGGCGGCGCGCGAGCGCCGGCGAGATCCGCGAGACTCAAGCCCTACCTCTCGGCAGGAAGGGCACCTGGTGGACGACGACGACCAGCTCGAATCGGGCGGGCATGCGACGGCGGCCCGCGAGCATGTCTACGGCTTCAACCGCGCCACGATGTGGGAGCGCGATCAGATCCCGGCCGAAACCTCCGACGAGCTCGCGGAGTTCGCAGACCTCGCGGCCGCGCTGCCCCAGGCGTTCTCGCAGTTGTCGAGCACGCTCGAGCGGGCTCTGGCCGACCAGGTGCTCAGCATGGACTCGATGACCGACGAGTCCGACCCGGCAATGGCGATCGGCGTCGCGCGTCTCCATCTGGAGGAGGCTCGCGGTCTCGCGGTCGACCTCCACAAGCACCTCAACGCCGCGCGGAACGCCACCGCGCACATCATCAGCCAAGGCGTCGACGACGGGCAGGAGTCGATGCCCTGGGACCAGCCCTGACCTCACGCGGCTGAACGGCCCGCGAGATTCCCTCGCGCTCGGTGATCGCTCGAGCGGGTCGACCTTCCTTTGGTGACTGAGAGATGACCCCGGTCCACCAAGGAGCTGCACGTGAGCACGCCCACCGATTCCCCGTCCGCCGCGGCCGACCGTGACCCGGTTCAGGAGGCCCGCGACTGCCTCGAGCAGGCCTTGGCCGCGCTCGATCGACTCCGCGAGGTGCTGCCCGCGTCGAGCAGTATGCCCCCGCCCGACGCAGAGGGCGGTGAGTCGTCATGACGACCGACACCGCTCTGCACGCCGCCGACGCCGTCTTCATGGCCGAGCAGTCCGTAGGACGTGCCCGCCGGGTCGTCGACGAGCTGCACACCACGATCAACTCGGCACTCCGGGTTCTCGATGACGCCGAACTCGACTCGGCCAAGGCCCGCCTCAGCGACCGTGGTGACTACTACCTCGAGGCGGCCGGCGAGCACTTGAGCCGCCTGCAGCGGCGCTGCAGCGACAACGCTGAGCTGGTTGATGAACTCACCGGACACCTGGAGCGGGCATCGCACGCGGTCGCCGACGCTCACGATCTCCTCCAGGAGGCCGACACCTCCGATCCGGAGATCGCCAGCGAGGTCGCGCAGTTGAAGCCGCGCCTCGCCGTCATGGGCGAGATGATCGACCTGGCCAAGCCGATGGCCCGGCTCACCGCGCAGCACGTCGACAGCGCGCAGATAGCGGCCCAGCGGGTGACGCCGCCGTCGCTGCTGGAGCCGGTCACCCTCGAGCGGAGCATCGCGACCGCCGGCAAGGAACTCGGCCGAGCCGACGAGGACATGCGCCTGCTCGAGAACGTCGTCGACCACGCCGCGGCCAACGCCCGACAGTCGGCCGGCATCGCCAGCGAGCATCACCGACAACGCCCGCCGGCGGATGGCCGAACAGAGACGCGGCCAGGTGCCCCGCCAGGCGGCCCCGGCCGTCGGGTCACCGGCGCGGTAGGCGGGAGGACGGTCATGGACCTCGATCAGGGCGGCCGCCAACTGGCAGGGCCTCAGTCCTCGATGCCGCCGGCCGCGGGCAGCACGACCAGGTCGCCGACCTGATCGCGCCGCTGGACGCCGACCAGCTCCGGTCAGCTGGTGGCCGGTCCTCGCCTGTCCAGGTCGACCAGACCCTGCCGTCGGCAGCCGGCAACCGGCCCGGCAGCGGTGTGCGAGCTGGCCATCAACGCCGCAGCCCCGATGTTCGGCACCACCCCGGAGGCGATCCTGAGCGCCGAGCGCAGCCGCCCGGTCAGCGACTGCCCGCGCCGTGGCAATGACCGCCGCCCGCGAGGTCGGCCTGTCCCTGCCAGCGATCGCCGAACACTTCAACAAGGACCACGGCTCGGTGGTCCACGCCGTACGCCGCACCGCCGAACGGCCCCGGCTGGCCGCCGCCGCGGCCCGGGTGAGCGAGCACGTCAACGTCCGCTACGCCGCCCGGATCCCACGGCCCGAAGCGACTGTGGTCCCCCTCCACCCGGATCCGCCGGCGTCGATGTTCGAGCCCGATGGCCCGGTCGAGCACGCCGTGGTCGCGGCCGCGGAGGCCTTCGGCACCACCCCCGAGGATCTCCTGGGCGCCGACCGCAGCAGGGCCGCGGCCGATGGCCGTGCGGTCGCGATGACCGCGGCCTGCATCCAGGGGCACAGCCTGCCGGCGATCGCGCGTCACTTCGACCGCGACCACACCACCGTGCTCCAGGCGACCCGGCGCATCGAGAAGTCCCCCGCGCTGAACGGCCTGGCCGCGAAGATCGCCGCCGGCCTCCCCGAGGAGATCCCTGACCCGGCGCCGGCGTCGACGTTCGAGCCTGACGGCCCGGTCGAGCACGCCGTGGTCGCGGCCGCGGAGGCCTTCGGCACCACCCCGGAGGTCCTCCTGGGCGCCGACCGGACCCGAACGGCCTCGGATGCCCGCGCCGTGGCCATGACCGCGGCCCGCATCCAGGGGCACAGCCTGCCGGCGATCGCGCGTCACTTCGACCGCGACCACACCACCGTGCTGCACGCGACCCGGCGCATCGAGAAGACCCCGCCGCTGCGGGACCTGGCCGCGACGATCGCCGCCGACCTACCCGAGCAGCCCTCCAGCAGCATCGGTGCCGGCGACGTCGTCGAGCACGTGCCCGAGCGCGGTCACCGCTCCCTCGGGGTGCGCGAGCAGGAGCGGGCGATCCCCGGTGCCGGCGAGCGGGATCAGCTGAGGGTGGCCCGGTGAAGGCCCTGATCGGCCTGGCGGCGGCCGCGGTCCTCGCGCTGACCGCCGGCGGGATCAAGGCTGCCATCCCCGGAGGTCCGACCGGCCCCGAACCAACTGAGGGCGCGGCCACCCGGGTGCGCGTGACCGCCGTCGTCGACGGCGACACGATCCGCGTCGAGACCCTCGGCGGCCGCCAGCTCGGCCGCGTCCGGCTCCTGGGGATCGACGCCCCCGAAGTCGCCCACCCGCCGACGCCGGCCGAGTGCTACGCCGACCAGGCAACAGACCTGCTCGAGGAACTCGCGCCGGTCGGCAGCACCGTCCAGCTCGTCACTGACAGCGGCCAGCCCGACCGCGACCGGTACGACCGGTTGCTGCGCTACGTCGACCACGACGACGTCGACGTAGCCCACGAGCTCCTGGCCCGCGGCGCCGCACGCCGCTACGAGGCAGCCCAGGACCTCGCCCGGGAAGACTCGTACGCCGCGGCCGCCGACGATGCCCAGGAGGCCCCCCGTGGCCTGTGGGGGACCTGCTAAGGGACGGCCGGAGATGGACGAGCAGCCGATGACGGCCGCCAAGACACTGGCCCGATGGTGCTACGGCCGCGGCGTCGACGAGCGCATCCTCGGCTGCGGTGAGCAGTTCCTCAAAGCGGCGGTCGACCAGGCGCTCGGACGTCCGGCGCCGGCGCACCTCGAGCATGCGCCGTGGCAACAGACCGCCACGGTGCTGCGCCAGCGTCGCGACCGGGACCGCGACCACCAGATCACTCCTCCGCCGCCCGCCCCGTGTCTGCCCTGCGCCGTGGCGGTCGACCAGTGCCCCACCCACGCCGGCCGGCCCTGACGTGCCTGCGGTGGCCAGCTGCACCGCATCTTCGTCGACGAGGGCTACGACACCCATCCGTGCTGCGACCGCCCGGACACGACCGGTTCCCAGGCCGTCCTCGAGCACACGGCACAGATGCTCGCCGCCACACTGCTGGCCCAGCCGGCCTGAGCACCGGCCAGGCCCCGCGTTCAACCCAGTTCGGCCGCGATGATCGCCCGGGCCCTCGGTCCGCACATAGGTGACCAGGAGGACCGGCGCAGCTGGTGCCGGTCCACGGGATCCATAGGAGTTCACATGAGTGACGCCCCTCGCGAGGAAGCCGCGCTCGATGAAGAGGCGCGACAGCGCGCCGAGGAGATCGGGGCCAGCGAGGAAGCATGCGCCCAGGCCGCGGCTGCCGACACCGGCCCCTCCCCCGACGCCGAGATCGCACAGGTCCACCGGTCCGACCGCCAGCACGACCACACCGACACCGCCGCCTACCAGCGGCCCCAGCTCAGCCGCCGCCGCGGCCCGCGCCGATAGGAGGCCGCGATGGCTACCGCACTCGCGCCGACAACCGGACCCTCGACCGTCCGCTGGGTCGACTGTTCACACAAACTGGGCTCGCTGCCCTGCATGAACCACAAGCCGCACGAGGGCGACGGCCGCGGCTGCGTGCACCACTCCACGTCCGGCTTCCAGGACGACGAGTAACCCGCCGCCGGCCGCCGCACCGCCAGAGAACAGCCTCAGCCATGCACCAGGTGAAGCCGCGGACGCTGAGGCTGCTCGACGGCCGTTTGCAGGCGCTGCATCCGCTCGAGGGTCATCGGGTGCCCGTAGCGCCGCAGCAGACCTGCCAGCACGGGACCGAGGCCGAGCGAGAGCACGAACCGGTCGGCCTCGGCCTCCGCGTGGAGCTCGATCCGCCGGCCGGCCGCCGGCACCAGGTAGGTCAGCGCGATGACCGCGCCCCCAAGCAGACCGGCCCAGGCCCGGTCCTCAACGACCGACTGCACCGCGCAGATAACCCCTACGACGCCGCGCAGCGTCCAGGCCAGCCGCATGAACGGAAGCCAGGCGAAGGCACGGCCGACGCCGCGGAACGTCGCCACCATCAACCGCCACGGCGTCGTCGCCGCCAGCACGGCCAGCTCCAGACGCGGCCGGATCGCCTGGCGCCGGCCGACCGCATGAGCCAGCGCGGCGGCCGCCTCCGCGCCGGTCACACCGCCGCGGTACGTCGCCTCGACCAGCCCAGGGCTGACCACCACACTGCGCCGGCCGATCGCCACCGCCACCGGGGTGCTCGGTCGCTGGATCCGGCGCACGAACAGCGCGCCGACGTCGACACCGCGGCCGCCCAGCTCGACCAGCACCAGCGCCATCACCCGGACCTCGGCCTCCGTCGCCGGCCGCGACCTGGTCAACGCCGCGACCGCAGGCTCCTGCAGCTGCCCCAGCGCCAGCGCGACCAGCAGTCCGCACGCAGCCATGAACGCCACCAGGCCCAGCGGCGGCGGGAGCAGAGCGCACACCACCGCGGTGAGGACGAAGCTCACCAGCAGTGCCGGCGCCAGCGTCACGGCTCTCAGCACGGTCATCGGGAACCTCATCTCGACCCTCCTCCATCTTGCAGCCCTAGTGCGGATCTCTTGACTTTGCTCGCGGTGATCGTCCGGCAACCACCGAACGACATAGGCGAACGAGACCAGTTTGTGCCCAGGTGCCGACCGCACCCCGAGTTATCCACAGCCCGCCGCTCGGCGCAGCGGGCCGCGGCCGGCCGTGGGTTCATGGGCCAGGCCGACCTCCGACTGAAAGGAACACGCGTGGACACCCTCAACGCTGACGCCACCTGGGGCCGCCTCGGCTCGATCGCCCAGCTGCTGCACCAGGCCGCTGCCCAGGTGTGGAGCGACGCCGAGGACGCCGCCCCCGACTCCCCGCTCCACGACCTCGGGCTGGGTGTCTACCTCGCGCACTCCCAGGTCAGCGCCCTGCTGCCCGACGACTACGAGCTACCCGACGTCGACCCGCTCCCCGACCTCGAGGAACGAACGCCCCTGCAGCTGCTCACCGAGGCCGAGGAGCTGACCCGCCCGCTACCGCTGCACCAGCCGGACATGGTCCACGGCTCGCAGCTGGTCGTCGACCTGTGCGACCTCATCCGGGAAGCCCGCGGCCTTGGCTACTGACCTGCGCCTGGCGTACGCCGACATCGACGAGGAGCTCTTCGACGTCGACCAGATCCCGATGACCTCGCGCGACGTACGCACCGTCGGCGAGATGCTCTTCGACGTCGACTACCTGGCTCGCCAGCTGCTCGTGGACGTCGACGGCGATGACGCCGGCACGCTCCTGCGGAGCTGGCCGACGATAGTCGCGGCCGCGGAGGACCTGTGGGCCTCGCTACCGGGTCGCCGACCTGGCGTCGACGAGCGCGATCGGCCCATCACCAGCCTGTCGGCGCAGGCCTCGACCATCGCGTCCAGCCTGTCCGGCCGGAAGGCCTGGCCAGGTCCGGGCCCGACCAACCCCCGCGTCGACCAGATGACCCAGACTCTCCTCAACGCCGCGGCTCTGGTGCGCCGCTACGGCGCCGAGGTCCCGCACGAGCAGACCGAGGCCCACCGCGACCTCGAGGCAGCCCGGACCAGAGTCATGCACGGTCTCTACCTGACCGCCCACGCCGTCATCGTCGCCCTGCACGAAAACGGCCGCGACCGCGTCAACGACGCCCGCGGCTCCGGCCGCCGGGTCCAGCTGGCCCAGCACCACTCCCCCTACGCGATCGCACCCACCGGGGTCTGGGTAGACCGGATGTCTGCGTGCGAGAACACCGCACGCAGCTACCTGACCGACCGGTTCGCCCAGACACTCGCGGGCGAGGCGATTCGGCCCGTCGACGACCCCGGCCGCCTGGCACAGGCCCTGGCCAACTGGGACATCCAGTCCCACCGCGCGCTGGCCCGCGACCTTGAGCCGTCCAACATCCTGCTCATCACCCGTACCCAGGGACTCGTCGCCGGCGCCAGCATGGTGCTCGTCGACGCGGCCGCCACCGCCGGCATCCTCGAGCCCTCGGACCGCCTGGTCCCCGCGATCGCCGAAGCAGGCCGCTCCTGGAGCAATCTAGCCCGCCGCTGGGGCGACCTCGCTCCCCCGGGCGCTCGCCTCGAGGAGCCGTTGGCGCGCGCGGCCGCGGAGGTCCGCGCCGCGTACCGCCAGATCACCCACAACACCACCACGCTCGCGGCGCCGGAAGTCATCGCCACCCGGCCAGGACTCCCCCAAGCCACCCTTGCGACCCTCCGTGCGATCAGGGCCGGCGCCGAGCTCGCGCACGTTGTCGCCGAGAAAGGCAACACGGCAGGTCTCACCGGGCCTGCACGGGCACTCTCGATCCGCGCCCACAACGACATCGAAGCCGGCTTGGTCGTTAATCCGCCGGAAGGCGACGTCGTCTGGGTCAGCCCGGCCGACATCCTTGCCCGCCGCAACGTACCGATACCGCGACCAGTGCGGGAGTCCCTGCGTACAGCGAGTGCAACGACGGTATCCGCCAGTGCAACGGCTGCAGCAACTGCTGACCTGACCATCGCCAACGGCGCCGACCGATCGCTCGATGTCGCGGCAACTTCCCCGGCCCTGAACCCGCTGCCCACGCGTCGACGGTCGCTGCTCGAGCCGGCCTTTACACCCCTACAACGGTTCGGCGGTGCCCAATCACGATGAGGAACCTATGTCCGAGACCACCCTTGCCACGGCTACCAACTCCACGCGGAGGCGCCGGGCGATCCGTCCAGCGGCATCGCACAACCGCTGCGCATGGGTCACTTCCGACCCGTTCCTCCTGCGTTGATCGCTGCGGGCGCCTTCCTTCCCCTAGGTGACCGTAAGCAGTCACCGGCGAGACAACGGAGTGGATGCACGATGGCACGACCGACAGCAGCACAGAAGCAAGCACGTGAAGCGGCAGAACGCGCTCGCAAAGCCCGCGATACAAGCGCCGACCGACAGGTAGAGACCCCGGCGTTGTCGATGGTGACGGCGGGCTACGACCCGCTCCTGACCATCGAAGAGGTCTCAGAGTGGCTCGGGATTCCCAGAGGCACGCTCTACCAGTGGCGCACCCGCAAGCAGGGCCCTCGGGCCATCAAAGTCGGCGGAGCTCTTCGCTACCGACGCACCGAGGTGGAGACCTACCTGGACCAACACACAGATCCCCGCACTGCCTAGCACGCATACCCTCTAGCGAACGACCGCACAACGCGCCATCCGGAAGGCCCGCATGATCGGCAAGTACCCGTTCGGGATCGACCAGCCCGCATCGAGTGAGGCCGGCTGATGCCGCGCCCGCCGATGCCGCCAGGCACCTGGGGCACGATCGGCGTCTCCAAGACCGCCGCCGGCACCCATGAGGCCTCCGCTAACTATGTGTACTTCAGTGGCCGAGTGGCACGCGTCCGCGCCCGCGCTGACAGCGCCCAGGCTGCTCGCACCGCTCTGATCCGGAAGCTCCAAGAGCTCAACGGCGCCGAGGCCAGCGAGAACGAACTCACACCGCTGACCACGGTGGCTGAACTCGCTGTCTTCTGGCTGCGAGAGAAAGAGGCGCAGCAGGTGGCTACGAACTCCCTCAAGGCATACCGCAGCACGGTGAACAACCAGATCGTGCCCGTGATCGGAGAGCGACGGCTGCGCGATTGCCGGACGAGCACCCTTGACCGCGTCGTCAAAGATCGAGCCGCCCTTGGCTTCAGCCCCACCATGCTCCGCAAGGTCCTCCACGGAATGTTCGCCGTGGCCGTCCGTCACGACGTCATGGCCTCGAACCCGGTGCGGGACGTCGCGCGTATATCGAAACCGCGACGCGAGATCGAGTACCTCGACATGGACCAGATCCAGGACGTCCGCAGCCTCGTCGCAGAGTCGACCAGCAGCAAGCGACCGGGCCCACGGCCGACCACCGATCTCATGGACGCTGTCGACCTCATCCTGGGTACCGGCTGTCGCATCGGCGAGATCGGCGCGCTTATCTACTCCGAGATCGATCTGGCAGCCACACATCCCACACTTACCGTGTCCGGAACCATCATCACCGAGACCGGTGTGGGCACCTTCCGGCAACCGTGGACCAAGTCCAGCGCCGGCTACCGCACCCTGTTCCTACCACCGTTCGCCGTCGGGATCCTGCTACGGCGCCAGGTCGAGAACCACGCCAACCCGCACGGCGCTGTGTTCCCGACCCGCCGCGGAACCTGGCGGCAGATCTCAAACTGGGAACGGATGTGGAACCAGGTGGTCGACGACACCGCCTACGACTGGGTCACCTTCCACACCTTCCGCAGGTCGGTGGCCACCCTCATCGACCGTGAAGTGGGAATCGACGCTGCCCAGGCCCAGCTCGGTCACGAAGACAGCGACATCACCCGCGACTTCTACGTTCACAAGGCCACGGTCGCGCCCGATCTGACCGTCCATCTCGAGAAGTTCCGGCCCTCTACCTGACGGTCGCCCCACGAAGTCCCCCGCACGGGAGCGCTCGATACCCGGCGTGCACTCTGCCCCGCGCAGAGCGCTCTCGAGGTCTTGGCCGCGAGCGTTACTGGCCTGTTTCTGGACAGTTTCGTCATCAGATTCAAATCTCAGAGGGCCCCTGCCTGGACGTTTGCCCAGGTCAGAGGCCCTCTTCTGGCTCCCCCGGTTGGACTCGAACCAACAACCCTCCGGTTACCCAATTGCCCAGGTCAGAGGCCCTGTCGCAGACGTAATCGACCTGATCGAGTGGCGTGAGCGGAGGGCATCCTGATGACCGAGAGTGATCGCACGCTGCGCGACGAGCTGTTCGCGCTCTACGACGCGATGGTCGAGACCGATGCCGCCCACACGCAGGCCACCTACGCCGCCGACCGTGGCACCGGAACGACTGCGGAGGAGGCGGCCGCCCATCGAGCGGCGCTGGATGCCCGAACTGCACTGCATGACCGGATCAACCGCATCGGGCGCACCACTCCGCCCGAAGCGGCGGACACAGACTCCCCGGTCCCGGCGGTTGGCGACGCCGGGGCCGGGGTCGGGGCAGCCCGATGAGGCCGTACATCGGGCTCTTCCGGCTGCCCGGATACCCGTATGTCGGCCAGGACGTCACGAGCCTGCTGGACACCGCCGCCCGGGTCCTCGACCAGGCAGACGACCCGATCGAGCTCGCCCTGGACCTGGCCGAGGCGATCGAGCTCGCGGCGCACGTCGTGCGAGACTTCGCGGCCGACCTGATCATCGAGCGAGCCAGGGCCTCATAGCGCCACTCCTGGTATCTGACCAGGGCCGTTCGGCCCGTCAAGTCACCACCTGTGATGCCGATCTCAGGGCTGTGATTGTTTCTCGGGAGCTCCTTCCTACCGCGGGAAGGGGTGCGGTTAACCGACCGCGCAGGTCACAGGCCTACCCGACGCGGGGCTTCTCTGGACTGACGTTGATGAATAACCTGCACGTAATGGGTGCGTCACAGCGGCGCCCGACCAGTTGGCCGAGCGCCATCTACGAGTACACGCTGGCAATGCGTGCTGCGAACCGGTCCCCGAGCACGGTCCGGTTGCACCGCCACTACCTCAACCAGCTGATGGTGCTGACCGCCACGCCCTGGACGGTGAACTCGCGGTTGCTGATCGAGGTGATGGCGCGTGAGGGCTGGGCGGCGGCCGAGACGAAGAAGAGCGCGAGGACGGTCTACCGCGGCTTCTTCCGGTGGGCGCACGGCAACGGCTGGATCGACGACGACCCGTCGCTGGTGCTCCAGCCGATCAAGGTCCCGCAGGGCGTGCCGCGGCCGGCGCCGGAGTTCGTGGTGAAGTACGCCGTGACCCGACTCGATGCGCGGCTGACGTTCATGGCCCAGCTGGCGGCGTTCGGTGGTCTCCGGGTCCGCGAGATCGCCGTTGTGCACTCCCGCGACGTCCTGGACGACGTGCTAGTCGTGCACGGCAAGGGCGGCAAGCAACGCCTGGTCCCGCTCGAGGAGCCGCAGCTGCACGGCCGTCTGCGACAGCTGCAGGGCTACGCCTTCCCCAACCGGTACTCCGGCAACCCGGTCTCAGCGGGCTGGGTCAGCAAGTTGCTCTCCGACGCCCTCCCCGAAGGCTGGACGGCCCACACGCTCCGGCACCGACTCGCGACCCGCTCGTACGACGGCACCGGCGACCTGTTCGCCGTGATGAGGCTGCTTGGCCACTCCCGGCCGGAGACCACGATGCGCTACGTCGGGCTGACCGACGACCGACTGCGAGCAGCTGCACGCGCCGGCCGGCTCGCGAGCTAGTCGCTCGAGGCCTTCGCCAGGATCCGGATGATGTGTGGCTGGGAGACGCCGGCGGCGCGGGCGACGTCGGCCTGGGGGATGTTGGCCTCGTCAACGGCCTGGACGATCAGCCGTTCCCTGGTCTCGAGCTCGGCGGCGAGCTGCTCGCGGAGCTCGGTGATCCGGCCGCTGCTGACCTTGATCCGCTCGGGTAGGGAGTCGAGCTCTGCGACGACGGTCATGGTGACCACCTCTCCGGCGCGACGCGCCTAGTAATACGTGTAGGTAAGCGGGGGTTCCTCCCGAGTATCGAGCGCGTGAGTACGTCGAAGAGCGCTGCTGGTGGGCGTGGCCCGCTGGTTCGGGGAACCTGCGACGCCGGCCACGTCACCGAGACGCACGCCGCCAAGAACCGGGTCACCTGGACGGGCACCTGCTCGGCCGAGGGCTGTGACCTGACGGTCCGCGCTCGTCGGGTGGCGACCCAGCGCGGCGGCGACTCACCGCCCCCGAGCCCGAGCCCGGAGAGCGCGGGCTCGGGGGCGCCCGCACCCATCGTCAAGGAGGTCGACTATGCCGCCCCGCAGCCGAAGCACCGAGGACCCCGAGCAGACGACGGAGGCCGACGCGACGACGCCGAGCCCGGGCCTGCCGCCGGACCCGATCCCGACCAGCCCGCTGTTCAGCGCGAGCCGCAACCAGGAGCCACCGACCCCGGGGACGGACCCGGAGTGGTCGCCGAGTCCCGGCGGGTACGACCCGACCGCCGCCGCCGCCTCCCCCGATACGGCTTCCGCAGCCCCCTCGACCCGCAGTAGCGCACGCGAGCGCCTGCGCGCGCTGAAGAAGACCGCCGAGGCCGCCGTGGCGACCGCCGGCGGCTTCGCGCACCGGTTCCTCACCCGCCCGGCCACGCTGCCCCGTGAGAGCGGCCTGTGGCTGCCCGACGAGGACGACGTCGAGGCGATCAGCGACCCGCTGGCCAGCCTGGCATCGCGCCGTACGCCGAAGGGCGCCGAGAACCCCGACGTCACCGACCTGATCCGCCTCGCGCTCGGCCTGGTCGGCTACGTCGCCAAGCAGCTCGACCAGCTCGAGCAGCTCCGCGCCTACCAGCACGAGGACCCGCAGCCGACCCCGCCGCCGGACGCCGGCGCGCAGAGCATGGCCGAGTGGGTGCAGGTCGACGAGCCCGCCTACCCGTGACGCAGGCGCAGGAGTACGCCCGGCAGGTCCACCCGTTCCCGCCGATCGACCCGGACAAGAACCAGCTCATCCTGGTCGTGGGGCGCAAGGGCTCGGGCAAGTCGGCGTGGGCGTACGAGGTGTTCCGCAACTGGCCGGCGATCGACAAGCTGGTGATCGATCCGCACGGCGACGCCGACCCGGGCTCGGACATCGGCACGGTGACGGTTCCGAAGCTGCCGGACCAGCTGCCTATCCCTCGACGTAAGGGCGAGCACACCGTGACTCGCTGGGTGGCCAACCCGGCGTCGAAGACCTACCGCGAGGACCTGGACCGCGCGGTCGCGCTCGCGCTGTACCCGAAGGACCGCCGCGTCCTCGTGTGGATCGACGAGGCCGGCGAGGTGTTCCCCAGCAACCGGACCGGCCCGCACGCCCGGGTGCTGCTCCAGCAGTCGCGGCACTACAACACCTCCGCGATCATGTGCTGCCCGCGGCCGGTGACGATCGACCCGCTCTGTCTGGCCCAGGCCGACCGGGTGGTGATGTACGACGTGCCGAACCCGACCGACGTCGACCGGATGGCCGCCTCGATCGGCCTTGAGCCGCGCTACCTGCGCGAGCAGCTGAACGAGACCCGGCTGCGCGGGCCCTACTGGTACACGATGTTCGACGCCAACACCCACGAGCTCTACCGGTGCCCACCGATCCCGCTCTCCAGCGGCTACAAGCACGCGCAGCAGTGACGGACCGGACCTGTGCCTTCGGGTCGTTCGGGTCGTACCTCGCTCAGAATCGCTCTGGGAGAACGATCAACGCAGCTCTTCGAGCTGGACCCGCACCTGGACGGTCGCCTGGGTGATGTTGCCCTCGGGCAGGTTCTCAAAGGTCAGCTTCACAACGAGCTCGTCGTACGGCTCGATCAACACAGGCCGGTTCGGGTCGGTGGTGAGGGTGGCGAACCCGGGCGCGTTGATGGTCGCGAGCAGGTCGGTCGGTCGGTCATCACCGGCGAAGAGCTGGTACGTCGTCGTGATCTGGCTGGCGTCGGCGAAGGACGTCAGCGACTGCACGATGAGGCTCAGGACGTTCCACCGGTAGCCGCGCGCCGGGATGCGCACGATGCCCCCGGTCGTCAGGGGCACCTCGGCCTTGACCGAGACGCTGAAGCGCGGTCTCCGGACGTCGGGCGCGGGGTACATGGTCACGCCCCCGGGAGGAACTTCACCAGGAACGGCTTCATCCGCCCGCGGCCCTCGTACGCGTCGTACAGCGCGGCCGCGCCGACGAGGATGCCGAGGTAGCCGACCAGGAGCGCGTTGCGCCGGCTACGGAAGTGGAGCGGGGAACTGGTCACTCCGCCGACGCCTCGAGCTCGGCGCGCCGGTCGAGCTCGTCGCGGATCGCCTTGCGCGCCCCGGCCTCGATCCGCTGCGTAAGGACCCCGTTGGTCTGCTCGCTGATGGTAGCCAGCGCCCGAGACTGCTTGACCTGATGGCCACCGAGCCCAGCCAGACCGGCGACCGTGACGACGAACGCCACGAAGCCATCCGCGTCGTGGTCGGTGAGGACCAGGGACAGGTAGCCGATGAAAATCATCGCCAGGACAACCAGACCGGCGACCAGCTCGCGGGGGGAGAGTGTCGGAAACGTCATGGCGGTATCTGACGCCTTACCCGTAGGTGTCATTGGGGATCTGGTGGGCGTGTTCACCGGGCCATTCCCGGTCGATAGATCAGAACGTCGCGAGCGTGTCGGCCAGGGCGTTCGCCTGGAGGCCGGAGCCAGCGGGCTCGGCGAGACTCCCGTAGGGGTGGACGCCGTCCGACGCCTGGATCGCGCTGGCGCCGCCGTCGAGGCGGATGGAGTAGGACTCGTATCCGGGCACGTAGGTGTAACCGTTGCGGCGCGCATAGGCGGGCAGGGCGGCGTTGCGTGCTCGGTGGTCCGCGACGTTCGCCGAGGGCAGCAGCTCGGGGTTCTGGGAGGCCACGATGAGGCCCACCGAGGGCTGCTGTGCGCGCAGGTCGGCGACGAACGAGTCGATGGCCTCGAGGAACGCCGTGGGGCTGGTGCTGCCGTGGTTGTGCCCGTGGTTGATGGCGAACCCGTGCAGGGGGGTCGAGCTGGGGTAGAGCTCGGCGATGTGGCCCTGCTGCTCGGAGAGCTGGCTGCCGGATAGTCCGCCGTTGTAGATGGACACGGTGGGAGGCGCGGTGGCCGCGGTCAGCTGCTCAACGCGGACGTAGTCGAGTTCCACGGCGAAGTTCGTCGTCACCCAGATTCCGATCAGGGTCGAGGTCGCGACGAGGTCGGTCGCGTCGGCGTCGAGGACACATCCCAGGGGGGCCCCGTTGACCTGCGCGGTGCAGCGGCTGCCCACAACCTGGATGCCGAAGTCGAACGCGTCGCCAGCCGGGAAGTTGGTGAGCTGGTCCATCGTCGCGATGGTCGCCTGGGCCCCGGCGATCCGCTGGACGATCTGCCCGCGCCAGTTGCCCGCAGCGCGGTCGATGAACAGCGCCAGCCAGTTGTTGTCGTCTTTGCGGGCGATGCCGAGACGCAGCACTCCGACCCCGGTCTGGTAGGTGCGGCCGGACATGGCCCGGTCGCCGACCGGGACGGTGTTCACGATGGTGGCGCGCAGGGTCTCCGACGACGTGGCGCGCATCCGGCCGTTGGCAACGTCGAAGTCGTTTGCCGCGTTCGCGTGGCTACCCGCCCACGGCGTCCCGACAGTCGGGGTGGTGCCGATGACGTCGGAGGCCGGGGTCGCGAAGTCGTCGTAGATCACAGTTGCGCGTGCGCTAACGCCCGTCTGCACCGGCACCGGGCTCTTGTAGCTCGCGGCGCTCCCGTTGCGCTCGTAGACGTCGACGTTGGCGCGTGGGGCGTAGCGGCCCGTCCACAGCAGGAGGCCCATAACGAGCCACTCGTACATCTTGTCGGCGGTGGAGTCCGAGGCGATGCCGAACGCGGCCGACAGCCCCATCCGCACTCGTGAGACGAACGCTCGGGCGCCAGGGGCCAGAGACAGGTCCAGAGCGGTGGCCGTGCGCGCGTCGACGGCCGCCTGGGGATCGGTCTCGCCGGGCTGGATGCTCTGCGCTGTCGAGGCCGTCAGACTGCCTGCGGAGAGCCGCTCTGGGAGCCGGTCTTCGGGGACGTTGCCGGAGCCGTCGCCGACCACGACCTGGCCGTCCGCGAGCCGGTCGGGGATGTAGGCCTCGGGGACCTTCCCGCCCTCGGCCACGACCAGGTCGAGGCCCTCGACGGCCTCGACCGCGAGGCGGGTGCCGCTGGTGCCCATCAGTCGCTCCCGCGCATGAACACGCTGCCGGAGATCGGGCCGTCGTAGTCGACGAAGAGGCCGTGCTGGAGGTTGATCCCGGGGAAGAACCAGTCACGGGCGCTCTCGCCGGGTGCGAGGGCGACCTTCATGATGACGTCGGCGTCGTCGTTGCCGCCGTCGTAGAAGAGCACGCGGACGGTCACGTCGCCCTCGTCGGACTCGTTGGTCAGGGCGAACCCGACCATCGCGGACGGCGAGGTCGCGACCCGCTTGGTGGCGCCCTCGGTGATGCCGACCGCGACCGGGCGGGCGCCGCGGAGCAGGACGCCGCCGACCGATTCGCCCAGGGCGCGCTCGAGCTCGACGCCCCACTTGATCAGCTGGGTGTCGCGGTCGTCGGGCTGGGCCGGCTCGGCGTTGGGGGCCGGCTGTGCTCGGCCTACGTCTCGGAAACCCATCAGCTGCTCCTTCTCGGTGACTGCCGTGGCTTGCTGCCCTGGGCGATGCCCACGGCGATGAGTGCGACGCCGCCGATGACGACGGTGGCGACGATGGTCAGGCGGCGTATCTCGGTGGTGAGGGCGCCGGCGATGTTGGAGTTGGCCGCGTTCACGAGCGCGGGGTTGGTCGGGGTGTCGGCGGGCTGGGCGCCGGTGTTGTAGGTCGGGGTCGACGGCGCGTCGACGGCGCCGGAGAGGTACGGCGCTGGGTCGCGGTGCTGGCCGTTGACGCGGACCTCGAGGTGGAGGTGTGGGCCGGTGGTGTTCCCGGTCTCGCCGGCCGCTCCGACGACGGTGCCGGCGACGATCTGCTCGCCGCGGCTGGCGCCGATGTGGGAGAGGTGGCAGTACCAGGTCTCCAGGCCGGGCTTGTGCACCACGACGACGCGGTTGCCGTAGGCGCCGGCCCAGCCGGTCGAGCTGACGCGGCCGGCCGCGACGGCTCGCACGGGTGTGCCGGTGGGGCACGCGAAGTCGGCACCGGTGTGGGCACCCGAGGACCACAGCGAGCCCGCCTTGCCGTACGGGGTGGTGATCGCGTAGCCCTGGACCGGCTGGACCCACTTGCCGTCCTCGAGCGCGCGGCGGCGGCCGGTGCTGGTGAGGCTCATCGTGTCTCCTCGGTGCCGCGCCACAGGCCGATCGCGATGATCGCGAATCCGCCGAGCACGCCGGCGCCGATCAGGACCGCGGGGGCGAGCTCCTTGACCAGGAGCCCGACGACGCCCTGGGCGACGTCCAGCGCGCCGCCTCCGATGCCGGAGAGCAGGTCCCCGGCGCCGCCGAGCACGTCGCCGGGGTCGGGCACCCCCGGGATGCCGGGGATGCCGGGGACCTTGATGCCGGCCACCGATACGCCTCCGCCGGCGGGTGAGCCGGCTGGCGGCGCGGTCGAGCTTCCCGGGGTGGCGGGTGTGCTCGACAGCGGGCCGCCGCGTGCGGCCGCCTCGGCTTCGTCCAGGTACTGCCGGTAGGCGCCGGACTTGTACACCGACCACGGCGAGAAATCAGCGCCGTGGTTGGAGATCACGTCCATCGCGACGGCGTTGAACGCGGGGTCGCGCAGGTGCTGGGCGTCTCGGGCCCGACCGGTGCCGGTCTGGGCGCGCACCGACCGGATCTGCCACAGGCCGAGCGAGGGGCCCCAGGTGGCGTCCGCGAGCGCGACGTCGCCCTCGGCGCCCGGGTCCAGCCCGGACTCGGCCATCGCGATCGCGGTGGCGATGACGGCGCGCGGGCGACTCAGGCCGGCGCCGCGCGCCAGCCTGAAGACGTACGCCGGCGTCAGCGTGCCCACAGCGTGCTCACTTCTTCTTGGCTACCTTCTTCGCCGGGGTCGCGGCCTTCTTCACCGCGGCGCGGGTGGTGGCCGCACCGCGCGACGCCGCGGGCCGAGCGGCCGGGACACGGCCGGCCGGCGAGGTGCGGCCCAGTTGGGCCGGCCGGGCCGCGGCGGTCGCCCTCGGCTTCGGCTTCTTCGGCTTGGTCACCGCCGGCCGACCGGGCAACCGGGGCCCCTTCTTCTGGCCGTCAGCCTTGGCCGCCTTGCCCTTGCCGGGCTTCTTGCCGGGTCGTGCGCCGGGCTTCTTGGTGGTCTTCTTCTCCGGCTTCTTCGCCGTCGCCTTCGGGGCGCTCTTGCCGGGCCGGCCGCGGGGGCCGCGTGGTCCGGGCGGGCCGGGTACGACCTCGAGCGGCTCGTCGGGCTCGGCGGGCACGATCGGCTTGATCGTCTCGCCGAGCTGCTCGAGCTGGCCGCCGATCTGGCCGCCGAGGCCCTCGACCTGGTCGCCGAGGTTGCTCAACGCGGGGCTGAGCTCGCTGATCAGGTCCTCGGTGCTGGTGTCGACGGTGCCGTAGTCGATCCCGCCCCCGTTACGTCGGGCCATGAACGCCGCGAGCAGCACGACCACGCCGCCGGCCGCGGCCAGCTGCATCTTCGGTGAGAGCCCGCCGAGCCCGCCGAGACCCTTGCCCTTGCGGGTGCTGCCGGCCGACGCTGGTGCCGGGCCAGGGGCCGGCGCGCCGGGGGCCGGGTTCAGCGGTCCCTCGAACCCTGGCGTGGATGGCGTGGATGGGGTGGCCATCAGGTCATCACCCGGCCGCGGCGCAGACGCTCGGCGAAGGTGGCCGCCGCGGCGCTGCTGGTCGAGGTGACGCCGGTGGCGATGTCCGCTCCGCCCATGTCGCGGGTGACCGAGGGCGAGGCGATCCGGCCCGCGGCGCCGGTGATCTCGGGCTGGACCTGCGGTCCGTAGGAGCCGCCGTAGGAGATCTCCGGGTCGCCGTCGGCGCCCAGCACCGCCCGCAGTCCCACGCCCTGGGCGCGACGCAGGATCACCCGCGCGAGACTGAGGCCCTGGCGTGCGTGCGGGTCGACGCCGAACGCGAGGTCCTGACGGGCCCGGACGTTGCTCCAGCCCATCTCAGCGGCCCTGGAGGGTCCGGACGAAGCTGCTCGCGCCGGCCGCGCCCTTGGTGACCACGGAGCCGGCCTTCGAGCCGTTGTAGACGATGATGTAGAGGCCGGTCAGGATCCCGATGTACTTCAGTGCGGTCTTGCCCATCGTGCTCTCGCTTTCGTTGTGTCGTACGTCGACGCGCGACGGGTCACCAGGACCCGCCGCCTCCCCCGCCACCGCCGGAGTCGCCGCCGGAGTCGCCGTCATTGAGGGCCGGGCCGACGCCGGCCAGGTCGGGGATGGCCGGCTTCGACGGGTCGAGCGCCGCGCTGGCCAGGGTGGAGAGCCACTCGAAGCCCTCCCCGACCCGCTCGGCGCTGTCGCGTCGGCCGACGAGCGCCTGGAGCGCGACCAGGGCGAGGATGCCGGTGAACACGCCGCGCCAGGTCACTCGATCACCCCGAGGCGCTGCAGGCCGTCACCGGCGGTGACCTGGACGATGATCCAGACGCCGAACGCGACGATGACCAGGCCGCTGAGCCTCATGTGGTCTCCACCTCGTCCTCATCGTCGTCCTCGTCCCAGTCGCCCCGGCCGTAGTTGCTCGCGTCGGCACCGCTGTCGTCGAGCGGGTACCACGGCCGGTTGAGGAACTTCGCGCCCAGCCAGCCCGTCACGCCGTCCTTGCCGTAGCGCAGGTAGTTCAGGAACAGCACGTAGAGCAGCAGGCCGCCGAGGAACCCGGCGCCGTCGTTGACGGTGAGCCGGCGCGGTGGCGTGAGCCGGAGCCCGCGGGCCTCCTTGATCCCCGAGTCGATGGCCTGCTCGGCGCCCTGGCCGACGTCGCCGGCCTTCTGGAACCAGCTGCGGCCCGTGCTCGAGGAGCCCGAGGATCCGCGTTGCCCGGCCGGTCCCGGGGCGCCGCGCGCCCCTCGCCGGCCCCGAGCACCGGCGGCGGGCCGCCGTGCGGCTCCCGGGACCAGCCCGGTCGCCGGCCCGCCGCCGGCGGTCTGCGCTCCCGCACCACCGGCGGCGGCCCGGCCCGCCGCAGCACCACCGGCCGCGGCGCCACCTGCGCCCGCGGCTTCAGCTGCTACTGCGGCAGTCACCGATGCCCCCTACTTGCCGAGGCTGACCGACGCGGACGCCGGGCCGACCCGGACGCTGGTCGAGTAGGCCATCAGACCGACCGACGCCGCGGCGACCACGCCGAACCAGAACAGCGGGTGCGAGGGCGAGAACGGCGACTGCTTCCCCGCCGGCCCGGCCGCGGGCGCGAGCTCGCGCGCGTCGTCGCTCTGCTGGGGCTTGTTCGAGATGAACGAGCCGCCGTACTTCTCGGCCGGGCCCTGGATCCAGCTACCCATCGCCGATCACGACCCCGCGACGAAGATGGACTCGGCGACGTACTCGACCCGCGGGTTCGACAGCGCGACGCCGGCCGCGATCTCGATGATCTGCCGGAACTCGGCCGTGGTACCCAGGTCGACGGTGTCGCGGAACGCGTTCTCCTGGGCGTACTCGTGCGAAAAGAACCCCCACACCTTGCCGATGTCGGTGTTGTAGTACTTCTCGTTGAGCTGCCGCATCAGCGCGCCCGACTCGATCTCGTCGGGGGTCTCGTTGCCCGAGTAGCGCCAGGCGAGGCGACCGAAGTTGGCGTCGGTCACCGGCAGCGGCACGTTGTTGTTCCAGACCTGGCTGAAGAGCCTGATCAACGTCTTGCCGGCGCCCTGGCCCGTCAGGTAGATCTCGTTCGCACCCAAGCCCAACCCGTCGCCCTTGCTGATCTCGATCAGGGAGTGGAACTGCGACAGATCCGGCACGATGATCGTGCCGTCCGCCATCGGGATGCTGAACCGCTTCGCGAGCACCTGGACCTTCCCGGCCAGCGCCGCGGCGCCGTTGCCCGTCAGCGCGAACAGCTCGGCCGGCGTGGCCCAGTCGAGCATCAGCGACAGGTCGGTGCTCGAGGTCGCGCAGAAGATCGCGCCCATCAGGTCCACCTGGTCCTCGGAGACCGGGATCACCCACTCGAGGTCCACGTCGTAGGTACCGGCCGCGATCGCCGTCGCGCCCGACCCCACACCCCACGACTCGCTGCTCTTCGCGAGCGTGCCCTGGGTGACCGTGGATCCGGCGATGCTCTGGGACACGCCGCGGTCGGTCAGGTCACCGTGGCGCATGAACTGGTGCACCTTCAGCTTCAGCCCCGAGACGTTGATCAGGTTCGACTGCCCGTTGGCCGTGAACCGGATCTTCTTCAGCAGGTCGTAGGGCCACCGGCGGGTCGTGGCGACCGCCCCGGTGCCCGGGGTGACCGTCAGCGTGCCGACGAACCGGACCGTCAGCTCGGACAGGATGTCGGTCTTCTTGATCTCGACGACGTCCTGGGCACCCAGCCCGGCATACGTCTTGTTGTACTCCAGGCCCAGCTTGCGCCGGGTGCGGGCGAAGAACTCGCCGGGCCGGACGGCGGACTCGGGCACCGCGATGCCCTGCATGTAACGCTCGGCTGCCTGCGCCATCTGCGTTGTTCCTTTCGTGGGGTGTGCTCGGAGGGTGCGCCGGGCACGGCCCCGGCAGGGGGTGGGCGGTCAGCCGTTGCGGCGTACGGCGTAGTCCCGGAACTCGGCGAGCCCCGGGATCGGGAGGCGGTCGGCCGCGATGTTCAGCAGCGTCAGCGAGACCACGCTGACGCCACCCACGGCAGCCCAGAACGCCAGGCCGCGAGCGGGGCGAGCCATCAGCCGCGCTTGCCGTACTTGTCGTACGCCACGGTCACGGCGAGCGCGATCACCGCGGTGTACAGGAGGCCCTTGGTGGACATCGTCATCCTCTCGGTCGGGAGTGGTTCACACAGCGCGAATCCGACGCCTTACGTGCATGCATGACGTCGGATTCGCTGGGCGTGTCGCCAGGTTCAGGACTCAGCGACCACCGCCTGACCGGGCGGAGTGACGGGACACTCGTCGGACTCAACGGCGCACTCCGAGCACAGGAGCCGCCCATGGACGGTGGTCCATCCCGAGTCGTCGGCGGCAGCCCGGGCCTCGGCCAGGTTGAGGAAGTGGCAGCACCACTCGTCTTCGTCGTAGCGGTAGCCGCACTCGTCGCAGGCGACGTGCCAGCACGGCTCCGTCTCGCGCCGCAGGCGGAGATCCAAGCCGCGGTCGTCGCGCCGGATGACGCGCAGCATCCGCCACGCCTCGGATGCCGTCGTCCAGTGCGGCGTGCCGTCGCCCCACTCGAAGGCCTGGCCATTCTCGTCCTCGGGATAGAAGCACGGCGCGGACGCCTGCTCGATCCCGGCAACCTGCGCAGTCTCGGCCTTCATGCTCGGTTCCCTTCGGGCGGTGTGACGTACTCGCAGCCGGGCACCGGGCACGGGTCGTCGTGCACGCTGCGCGCCGTGTCGGCGCAGTCGCAGCACACGCAGCAGGGGTACGAGACCGGCTCAGCCATCCGACTCACCACCGGGCGGAGTGGCTACGCCAGCGCGCTCGGCGACGGCGTTGATCTTGTCCTCCAGTGCGAGCAGCGCAAGGCCCTGGTGATCGCCCAGGTGCTCGACCGCACCCAGCGCCGCTACGGCGACGTCGAGCAGCTCGGCCACGACGTCACTGCGCTTGTGGGTCGTGCCCTTGCGCGGGTTCTGGCCGGTGTACCCGATGTAGGCGGAGATGACCTCGCCTGCCTCCTCGGTGATCTTGGCGAGCCGACCCCAGGTGATCGCCTCGGGATCGCGGCCCGCGTTCCCGGCGTCGATCCACCGGGACAGGGCGACGAGGTTGTCGGCGGTGGTGTCGCCACTCTCGGCCGTCTGGTCAGGCATCGCCACCACCGAGGAGACGCGCGGCCAGGAGGGCGATGACGACCGTCTGGAAGATCAGGGCCGCGACGAGGATCGGGACGGTCATCGCTCAGCCCTCGCGATCTTGAGGTGCGCCGCGATGGTCTCCAGCCGGCCGCGGCGCCGGCCGCGGTCGTAGGCCGCCATCGCGACCGCCAGGGCGACGAACGCGGTCCTCATCGTGCGCTCCGGGCGGCGACCTGGATCAGGCGCCAGGTCTCGGCGGTGACCTGGCCGTCGCCGGCGAGGTCGTGGGCGTTCTGGAACGCCTTCACGCGGTCGATGGTCCACTTGGTGGCGGTGGCCCCGGCCTCGTGTCTGGACTTGGCGTTGGCGGGCAGCTCGAGGAGCCAGTTCTCGAGCTGCTTGACCGAGCGGCTCTTCGAGCACTGGTGGCCGACCTTGAAGTGCTCGGGTCCCGGGTAGGCCTTCAGCGGTCGGCGCAGCTGCGCGGCGACGTCGGCGCGGGCCTGGTGCATGTCGATGTCGTCGGGGTCGGGCTTCCGGCCGGCGGCGTACTCCTTGTGGCCGCACAGCGAGTCCTTGGCGTCGGCCTGGAGGCGGCGCAGGATCGCGGCGGTCCCGGTCACCAGCGACGCGTACATCGGCCAGGGCGTGGGCTCGCCGGTGGTGTTGTCGGTCTCGACACCGAGCGACTGGGTGTTGCCACGGTCGCGGCCGATCACGCCGAACCCGGCGCCCTCGCCGGCGTGGTTCGCGCGGCCGGCGGCGAGGACGTGCCAGGTGCCGACCGGGTGCCGGCCGTTGCAGCCCATGCAGACCCACAGCTGCGAGAGCGGGGCGGGGATGCCCGGGGGGCGGCCCTCCTCGGCGATGAACCTCGCGAACGCCGGCGAAGGACCCGGGGCGGAGGCGTCGTGGTGCCACATCACGGCCTCGGGCATGAACGGGCCCGCGGTGCGCGGACGGCCGCGGTGCCTCCAGCCCGGGTACGTCACCACCGGCACGTCAGCGCCGCGCAGCACCGCCGCGAGCCAGGTGGCCATCACGTAGTCGGGCGCGAAACCGGTCAACCGCGCCAGGTCGGGCGTGACCACGGTCGGCTCGACGTCGAGCCACGAGCTGGCCTCGTCGTCGGTCATGTGCAGCTCGGCGGCGAGGTCGACGACCTCCGGGCCGGCGGCGGGCAGAGGGTTGGACAGCGGGTTGGACATGGTGAATCTCCTTCTGTGGTTGGGAATCCGTGTCACTCGTGCGTCAGTCGGGCATCGCCAGGGCGGCGTCCATGAGCTCTCGTAGCTGGGCGCGGTGGGCCGAGTGGTCGACCGGCGCCGCGAGCTCGCCGGTGGACGCGTCGACCGGCGCGCCGTCGCCGGGCAGCTCCCGGCGGTGGCCGTCGCTGGGCCGCTCGCGCAGCTCCCGGCAGCGCGGCTCCGGGTGTCCGCAGACCCGGCACAGCTCGGCCGGGTCGACGGCCCGGGGCCTCGAGGTCCCGGCCGGGGTGCGCCAGTGCTCGCCGTCCATGCCGATCACGGCCGGCGTGCGGTTGTGCGCGCTCATCGCGGCCCTGATCGCGGCGATCGCCAACTCCGGGCCCGGCGCGCGATCGCGGGCCCGGCCGAGCTGTGAGAACACCCCCGGCACATCCCAGTCACGCCGAAGCGAGTTGATGAACCGGGCGAGCTCCTTCGCCTGGTCTGGTGTGAGGGCTGGCCAGCTGCTTCTCATTCATTCATCCCGTCGTCGAACAGGGGGGGGGTGAATCCGGGCGGGTCATAGCCATCGGTCGGGCTCGCGCGCGGACCAGTTACGGAGGCAGATGAATGACCCGTTGGAGTGGAGTGGAGTGGAGTGGTCCGTGGGGCCGGACCACTACGCGGACCACTACGCGGACCACTACGCGGACCACTACGCGGGCTGTTGCGGTCCGGCAGAGCGGACCACAACTCCGTTGAGTTGTGGTCCGCTCTGCCGGACCGCGAATCTTCGTAGTGGTCCGCGTAATAGAGCTCGGGCTCGACCAGGAGCCGGTACTTCGAACGGCGCCGGCCGGTGCCCGCGATCTTCTCGACGAGGGCCGGCCTGATCTCAGTCGGCTTCACGAGCTCGTCGATCGCTTCGACGATCCGCCCCTTGTGCTCGCCGGCAGAGCGAGCCAAGTCCTCGAGCTTCGGGCTGCACCAGAAGGGCGGTCGCTGATCGTAGGTATCGAATGCGAGCAGCAAGAGCACCAGGCGCTCACGCGTCGTTGTCCACTCGCGCGGCAAGCTTGTAGCCCAGGAGACGGCCGGCCGCGGCCCGTTGACGTCGATCACCGGCACTCCTTGCAGAGGCCGGAGCGGTGGTACGTCCGCCGACCGCACCCGGTGCACCGCGGTTTCACCGGGGCAGGTGCCGTGCTGGCGACGTACGCCGCCCGCGTGCGCTCCTGGTTTGCGGTCCAGGCCTCGATCTCGGCCACGCGACGCTCGGCTGGGGACTGCCGGGTGGCCACGGCTACCACTCGCGAGCTCGGAGCGCGATGACCGCGCCCCAGCCCAGGCCACAGACGCCCACAGCCTGGAGGACGTAGGTCAGCGCGACCACCAGGCCGGTCACGAGGCCCCGCCCGTCACCAGCGCTTCGACAACCGCGGCCTGGATCCGGTAGTCCCGGCCCACCTTCACCGCCGGAAGTGACCCATCCTTGATCCAACGCCGCACCGTGACCGGGTGAACGCGCAGCTGATCCGCAACCTCCGGCACCGTCATGAGTCCGCTCATGGATAGGAACTATGAGCGATTATTTGACTAATAACGATGAGACACGCCGAGACTTCTGGGCATTTATCAACCATTCGGGCGCCACAGATGTACTCTGCGAACATGGCGAACATCGTGGAGATTGAAGAGGCCCTGCTCGTCGACGAGCAGGAGGTCGCGGACGAGGTCGGCGCTCGGATTCACCAGCTGATGTGGCGCAAGCGGATCACTCAGGTCCAGCTCGGCCGGGCGCTTGGCATTGGTCAGTCGACGGCCGGGAAGAAGGTGCGCGGCGAGACGTCGATCACGATCCCTGAGCTAATGAAGATCGCCCGGCTCCTGGACGTGGAGCCGGGCGATCTCTTGCCTCCGTTGGAGGAGGTAACGCTCCCCCGGTTGGACTCGAACCAACAACCCTCCGGTTAACAGCCGAATGCTCTGCCAGTTGAGCTACAGGGGATCGTGCGCCCGCACAGGTTAGCAATCGGCCGGCAGCAGCGGAAATCGAGGTGTCAGTCGGCGCCGACGGCGGCGCGGGCCTCGGCGAACGCCTCCGCGGCGGCGCGGCGGACGGCGGGATCGTCGGGGTCGACGCCCTCGTCGTACTCGTAGAACCAGGCGATCGGCTGGTCTCCCCGGGGCGCACGGCGGGCGATCACGCGCACCCCGCGCCGGCCGTCGACCGGGACGTGCCGCTGGAGCACGACGCTGGCGGTGACGCGCTCGCGCACCAGCTCGAGCAGCCGCCCGGGCTCGGTGAGGTTGAAGGTGTGCTCGGGGCGCCGCTCCCCCCAGGCGCCGACCTCGCTGACCCGGAGCGTCGAGGTGTCCTGGTCCCAGTCGGCGGCCTGGACCTGCTCCCACGGGATCCGCACGGTCTCCTCGAGGCCGAGGCGGTCGTGGCCGAGGGTGCGGACGACGTACAGCGCGTCGCGGGTGCCGCCGAGGCGCGCGTCCGCCGCGACGGCGTCGGCGAGCAGCCGCTCACCGCGCTCGACGCGCACCGGGGTCCGCTCGCGGCGGAAGAGCGGGCTCACTCGGCCGGCCCCGTCAGGCGGTCGCGCAGCGCGCGGCGGTGCGCCTCCAGGGCGGCCAGCTCTCCGAACATCCGGTTGAACACCTCGGGGTTCTCGACGGGGTTGGTGCGCTGCAGCTTGGACTTGATGTCGCCGATCCGCCGGGCCACGGTGAGCTCCTGGAGCCGCAGCAGGTACTGGGCGACGTACGCCGCGTCGGGCTCCTTCATCAGCGGCTCGACGCCGAGCGCGCTGATCGCCGACGAGACCGCCGGGTCGGCCGCGGCGTCGCGCAGCCGGGTCGCCCAGCCCGCGTCGCCGGCGCCCGCGGTGGGCCCGCCGGCTGCGGCGACGATCTCCCAGACGGCGCGGTACGTCGGGTGCGTGAAGTCGTCGGGGCCGACGTCGGAGGTGAGCCGGCCGATCGTCATCGGGTGCTGGATGACCAGCTTGAGCGTCTCGCGCTCGATCGAGAAGCGCGGGTCGCGGAGGTCCGGGACGTTGGAGCGCGGCGGAGCGGCCGCGGGCTGCCCGGCACCGGGGCCGCCGGCGTCGCGGGCCTGTCGGGAGGCGGACCTGCGCACCTCGGCCCGGGCCTCGTCGGGGTCGACGCCGACCATCCCGGCGAGCTCGCGGGCGAAGGCGTCGACCTTCGACCGGTCGCGGATGCTCGAGACCAGGCGGGCGCCCTCACGCAGCGCGTCGATGCGGCCGTCGGCGCGGTCGAGGTCGTACTTGGCGACGATGTTGGAGAGCACGAACCGGTAGAGCGGCACCCGACGGGCGACCAGCTCGCGCACCGCGGCGTCGCCCTTCTTGATGCGCAGGTCGCACGGGTCGAGGCCGTCGGGCTCGACGGAGACGTAGGTCTGGGAGACGAAGTTCTGGTCGCCGCCGAAGGCGCGGACCGCCGCCTTCTGCCCGGCCGCGTCGCCGTCGAAGGTGAAGATCACCTCGCCGCGAAACTCCTCGTGGTCGTTGAGGAAGCGCCGCAGCACCCGCGCGTGGTCGTCGCCGAACGCCGTGCCGCAGGTCGCGACCGCCGTGCCGACGCCCGCGAGATGGCAGGCCATCACATCGGTGTAGCCCTCGACGATCACCGCCTGCGACGACCGGCCGATCTCGCGCCGCGCCAGGTCGAGGCCGTAGAGCACCTGGGACTTCTTGTAGATCTTGGTCTCGGGGGTGTTGAGGTACTTCGCCTCGATGCGGTCGTCGTCGAAGATCCGCCGCGCGCCGAAGCCGATCGTGTCTCCGCTAGCGTCGCGGATCGGCCAGAGCAGCCGCCCCCGGAACCGGTCGTACGCCGAGCGGCCGACCGCCACCAGGCCGGCCTCGACCGTCTCCTCCTGGGTGAACCCGCGGCCGCGCAGGTGCTTGAAGAGCGCCTCGCCCTCGCGCGGGGCGAAACCGATGCCGAAGGTCTCGGCCGCGGCCTGGTCGAAGCCCCGCTCGGCGAGGAACTGCCGGGCGGCCAGCGCGTCGGGAGTGCCGAGCTGCTCGGCGTAGTAGAGCTGCGCCACCTTGTGCGCCTCGATCAGCCGGCCGCGCTGGGGGCCCTTGGGGCGGTCGTCCCGGCCGCCGAACCCGTCGTCCTCCCGGCGCACCACCACGCCGACCTTCTCGGCGAGCCGCTCGACCGCCTCGCCGAAGCTGAGGCCGTCGATCTTCATCAGGAAGGTGATGACGTCGCCACCTTCTCCGCAGCCGAAGCAGTTGCCGGTGAGGATGTTGTCCTCGAGGACGAAGGCGTGGCCGTCCTCGACCTCGGCACAGAAGACTTCCTCCACCCGGTCGGTGGGCTCGACGGACTGCACCACCCAGCCCAGGCGGGCGAACTTCCTCTCTGCATCGACGAACCTCTGTCGATGGCTGTCCAGCAGGAAGAAGTCCTCGGTGAGGTCGTCGTTCACGAAGTGGACGCGGAACAGATCGGTCGCCTCCGTGCCCAGCCCCACGCGTGACTGCGACGTGATCCCGTACGTCGCGATGCCCAGCCGGGTGCACACGGTGCGGACGAACTCGAGGTCCTCGCGACGGGCCGAGTTGAGGATGACGGTGCCGTCCTCTGCCACGCATCCGTCGGCCGCGAAGTAGCCGGCCAGCCATCCGTAGAGGTAGGACACCGACTCGTCCAGAGGGGGCAGGTCCTTGAAGAAGCGCGGCAGGTGGTGGACGAGCAGGTTGTCGCCGGACGCCGACGTGTGGCTGTTCGGGAACCACTTCAGCATCGCCAGGTCCTTCGGCGGGCACAGCAGGGCCATGCTCCCGGTACCGGATCGCGTGCCGTCGCCGTACGTGAACCCGTGGGCGATGCCGAACGGCGACGGGGTGGTTCGCTGGATCCGCGAGCGCGGAAATGTCGAAGCCAGGCGGTCACCGGACTTCAGATCCGCGGTGAGGACTTCGCGGCGCTTCTTCCGGTCCCTCCCGGATCGCACGAACCAGCGGTGGCCGTCGGTGGCGAAGAGCTCCTTCCGCTGCCGGTTGCGCGTGACCACGATGCGGTGCAGTTGCTGAACGCCGTACGACTTGAACGGCGCCTCGAGCCAGTCGCCCCGCGCCCCGAGGACCCGGTGCGTCCCACCCGCGAGCTCACGGATCTCGCGGGGCCCGTCCCAGGTCAGGACCCGGGTCTCCCCTGCCAGGCAGTGGAAGAAGCCCCGGCCCGGGTTGACGTTGAACGACGGCGACTTCTCATCGTGGAAGGGGCAGAGCCCCTTCTGGGACCCTCCGCCGGCGTTGCGGAGCGTGACGTACTGCGAGACCACGTCGTCGATGCGCGCCTTCTCGCGCACCTCGGCGATGTCCTCCTCGCGGATCCGTCCTGCCACGCCGTGATCCTACGGGCGGGGTGCGTGCTAGTACTCGCCGGACATCACGTTGAGGAGCTCCTCGCCGGCGGCGTAGCGGCGGAGCTGCTCGAGCACGAGGCGCTGCGCGCGCGGCCACATCGCGCTGCTCGCGCCGCCGACGTGCGGGGAGATCAGCAGGTTGGGCGCGTCCCAGAGCGCGTGGTCCTCGGGCAGCGGCTCGATCTCGGCGACGTCGATGGCCGCGAGGAGGCGGCCGGTGTCGAGCGCCTCGATCAGCGCGGGCGTGTCGACGACCGCGCCCCGGGCGACGTTGACCAGCAGCGCGCCGTCCTTCATCGCGGCCAGGAACCCGGCGTCGACCAGGCCCCGGGTCGCGTCGGTGAGGGGTACGACGAGCACCACGACGTCCACCTCGGGCAGCAGCCCGGGCAGGTCGTCGATGGCGTGCACGCCGTCGCGAGCACGGCGGGCGACCCGCACCACCTCGACCTCGAAGGGCAGCAGCCGGCGCTCGATCGCCTCGCCGACGGCGCCGTACCCGACGATCAGCACCCGCTTGTCGGCCAGAGCGGGGTGCCATCCGGAGTGCCAGCGGTGCCGGTCCTGGTCGCGCACGAAGCCCGGGACGCCGCGCAGGCTGGCCAGGATCAGGGTGAGCGCCAGCTCGGCCGTCGAGGCGTCGTGGATGCCGCGACCGTTGCACAGCGTGACGCCCTCGGGCAGGTGCGGGCGGATGTTGTCGACGCCGGCGGTCATCGTCTGGACGACCTCCAGGCTGGTCATCCGCGACAGCACCTCGGCGACCCGCGGTCCGACCTGGTACGGCGGCACGTAGAAGCGCACGTCGGCGACGCCGTCGGGCACGTGCTCGGTCGGGTCAACCCGCTCGTAGCGCAGCCCGGACGGCGGGTCGCCCAGGTCGGCGGGGTCGAACGGCAGCCAGACGAGTCGGTCGGTCACGCTGCCGAGACTAGGACTCCCACGAGGAGGAGCAGAGGGCGGCGTGCCGGGCGACCGCGCTGGCGTCGGTGAGCGAGGCGACCTGGTCGACCACGACGCGCAGCCGGTCGAGGTCGTCGGCGGCGGCGAGCCAGTCGTCGGCGAACGGCCGCTCCAGGGCGTCGGGCCCGCGCTCGACCAGCGCCTCGACGAGCTCGCCGAGCAGGGTGCGCTGCCGCTCCATCAGCGCGACCCGGTCGTCGGCGCGCATGACGTAGTGGGCGGCGATGCCCTTGAGCACCGCGATCTCCAGCCGGGTCGCCTCCGGCACCACGAGGTCGGCGCGGTAGCGCACGAACGGCCCGTCGCTGGCCGCGAACGTGGCGTGCTGCACGGCGCCGCAGAACCGGCCGATCACGTCGCTGGTGAGGTTCTTCAGGGCCGCGAGCGAGCGCCGGCTCCCGTCGTACGACGTGCTCGGCCAGCCACCCACGGCGCGCAGCTCGGCCAGCGTGGCGTCGAGGACGTCGTCGGTGGCGTCGGGCAGGTACCAGTCGCGCACCGTCTCCCACACCGCCGCCGGGTCGATCGCGGCCAGGTCGATGCGGCCGGCGACGATGCCGTCCTCGACGTCGTGCACGGAGTAGGCGACGTCGTCGGCGAGGTCCATGACCTGCGCCTCCAGGCACTGGCGGGTGCCGTCGGCGCCGCGGCGCATCCAGTCGAAGACCGGACGGTCGTCCTCGTAGACGCCGAACTTGCGCACCGTGCGCGGCGACCCGTCGGCGTGCACGCCGCGCGGCTCCTCGGCGGCGGACCGCGGCCAGGGGTACTTGGTGCAGGCGTCGAGCGTCGCGCGGGTCAGGTTCAGCCCCACCGACGCCCCGGCGGCGTCGACGGTCTTGGCCTCGAGCCGGGTGAGCAGCCGCAGGGTCTGCGCGTTGCCCTCGAAGCCGCCGCACGGCTCCCCCATCTCGGCCAGCACGCGCTCGCCGTTGTGGCCGAACGGCGGGTGGCCGAGGTCGTGGGCCAGCGCCGCGGTCTCGGCGATGTCCGGCTGGCTGCCCAGTGCCCGGGAGAGGTCGCGGGCGACCTGGGCCACCTCGAGGCTGTGCGTCAGCCGGTTGCGCACGAAGTCGTCGCTCTGCGGGCCGACCACCTGGGTCTTCGCGGCCAGCCGCCGGGACGCGGCCGCGTGCACCAGGCGGGCCCGGTCGCGCTCGAACGGCGTGCGAATCGGCGCGTCGACGCGCTTGCGGGGCTCCTCGACGATCCGCTCGCGGGCGGCGTCGTCGTACAGGTCGGGGTTCTCCATGGCAGCGCGAGCCTAGTGCCGCGGCGAGCGCGCCCGACACATGGTGATCCTCGTCGACACGTCCGTGTGGTTCGAGGACCCGCGGCCCCACCCGAGCCGCGCGAATCCCATGCGCGGCACATGGTTGCCGCTCTCTCACATGCAATCTAGCCTCGGTGCATGACGATGATCCAGATCCGCAACGTGCCCGACGACGTCCACCGACGCCTCAAGGCACGTGCGGCCCTCGAGGGCGTCTCGCTGTCCGACCTGGCACTTGCCGAGTTGCGGCGGTCCTTGGACCGGCCGACTCGTCGTGAGCTTCTCGAGCTGGTGGCCTCCCGTGAGCCTGTCCGCTCCGGCCCTTCCTCGCCGGAGTTGATCGACTCGGGACGCAACGCCCCGTGATCGTCCTCGACGCGTCTGCTGCGATCGAGTGGCTCCTCGTGCGTGACCTCGGAGCGGCTGTCGCTGCTCGGTTCAGCGACCCCGATGTCACCGTGCACGCGCCGTCACTGATCGGCGTCGAGGTCGCGGCAGCCCTGCGGGGCCTCGTGCTCGGTGGGCACGCGCAGCCTGAGCGGGCATCGCTCGCACTCGCGGACCTGACCGCGGCGGACATCACCCTTCATGATCCGACCCCGCTTCTGCCCCGAGCTTGGGAGTTGCGGGACAACCTCACCCCGTACGACGCGGTGTACCTCGCGCTTGCCGAGGTCCTCGACGCAAGGCTGGTCACCACCGACGCGCGCATTGCCACGGCGCCGGGGCTGCGGGCCGAGATCGACGTGGTCACGAGCCCCTGACGACGGTTGTCAGTACGTCGTGACGTGCACGTGGTCGTAGTGGTTGGCAGTGGCCGAGCCGCGGTTCGACATGGCCCGCCAGCCCTCGCCGGACCGCTCCACCGACCAGATCCGCTGGGAGTAGATGACGTAGTTGACGCCGAGCGCGCCGAAGTTCTCGCGCACGAAGTTCGCGACCTGCCAGCCGCGGTCACCGCTCACCATGATGTCGACGGCGAGGCCCTGGGAGTGCTCACCGTCGCCCCGGAACGTGCCGTAGGTGCTGATCTCCGGGAAGTTCGCGCACACCGCCTCGTGCACGGCCACGATGTTCGGGCTCACCCCGGGCGAGACGGAGGTGCCGTTGGTGCAGTTCCCCTCGACCGACAGGGCCGCCGTCGGCTTCTCCTGCGAGAGGTAGCCCTGGGTGACCCACCGGGACTCCCCCTCGACGACGATCTCCACGCGGCCGGAGGCGCGGCGGCCGGTGACCAGCACCCGCTTGCCGGCCTTCGTCTCGCCGTCCTTGGCGGCGAAGTCACCCGATCCGGTCCAGAGGTTGAGGTCGGTGGTCGTCCACAGCCGGGTGTCGGCCTTCCGGACCGCCGAGCGGGTGGCGACCACCCGGGCGCTGCGATCGACGGCCTTCTGGAACGCCTTGCGCTCCCGAGGCGTGTCGAGGCGCGACTCGTCGCGGGACGCACCCGGCTCACGGGTGGCGGCGCCGGAGATGCTGGCGGCGTCCTGCGCGACCGGGATGTCGCGGACCGGCTCACTGGACAACACGCCCAGCGTCACCGCTGATCCGGTCGCCAGGAGGGCGATCGGTGCGGCCACGAGGGCGGCTCTGGGCTTACGGCGGGCGCTGGTCTCCCGCTTGTGGCGGTGGTCTGCCACAGCGCTGATCCTTTGCGGGTTGCTGTCAGGTCGGTGTCACCGGACCGCTCTCGGGGGAAGGTCACGAAACGGCAACGACGGTTGAGTCAACCACACCGATTCCACGGTCGTGCAATTTTCAAACGACACAGATCGGGTATTCGGTCACCCGCCGGTGGCCTCGTCGGCGTCCTCCTGCACGTGGCAGCCCGCGCCGTCGGCGTCGTCGAGCCAGCCCTCGGGCAGCACGACGCGCTCCCGCGGCGAGCCCTGGCGACCCCGCGGGGCGCCCAGCGCGCTGGCCGGGAAGGGCTCGTCGGGGTCGAGGTCGGCGAGCAGCCGGTCGAGGTCCGCGAGCGTGCACACCAGGCCCAGCGAACGCCGCATCTGGCCGCCCGCGGCGAAGCCCTTGAGGTACCAGCTGACGTGCTTGCGGAACTCCTTGCAGCCCCGCTCCTCCCCCAGGTGGCGGCACAGCAGCTCGGCGTGCCGGCGCATCATCGAGGTGACCTCGCCGAGCGTCGGGAGGGTCGCCACCTCCTCTCCGGAGAACGCCGCGGCCAGGTCGCGGAAGAGCCACGGCCGGCCCAGGCAGCCTCGGCCCACGACGACACCCGCGGCGCCGGTCTGCTCGACCATGCGCAGCGCGTCGGCGGCCTCCCAGATGTCGCCGTTGCCGAGCACGGGGATGTCGACGTGGTCGACCAGCGCCGCGATGGCCTCCCAGTCGGCCTCGCCGGAGTAGGCCTGCGCCACGGTCCGGCCGTGCAGCGCGATCGCGGCGACGCCGCTCTCCTGCGCGATCCGGCCGGCGTCGAGGTAGGTCAGGTGCGCGTCGTCGATGCCCTTGCGGGTCTTCATCGTGACCGGCACGTCGTACGGCGCGGCCGCGGAGACGGCTCGCTCGAGGATCTCACCGAGCAGCCCGCGCTTCCACGGCAGCGCACCGCCGCCGCCCTTGCGCGTCACCTTCGGGACCGGGCAGCCGAAGTTGAGGTCGATGTGCGCGACGCCGTACTCGGCGCACAGGATCTCGGCCGCCTTGCCGACGTAGAGGGGGTCGGTGCCGTAGAGCTGGACCGACCGGGTGGTCTCGAGCTCGTCGAAGACCAGCATGTCCTTGGTGTGCTGGTCGCCCTCGACCAGGCCGCGGCTGGTGATCATCTCGCAGACGTAGAGCCCGGCGCCCTGCTCGGCGCAGAGCCGTCGGTACGCCGCGTTGGTGATGCCCGCCATCGGCGCCAGCACCACGGGGACGTCGACCGTCAGCGACCCCAGAGTCAGACTCCGGGTCGGCGCGGTCGGCGGCGTGGCGGTGGACATGTGTTCATTGTCCGGCCGCGACACGGACGGTCCAAAATCGGCTTCCGTCCGGCACCACGAGTGCCGGGAGCAGCTACCGCCTGCTGTTGGCCGACCGGTCCCGGCGCCCTCAGCCGTTCGGGCCCTTGCCGTCCTTCTTGCCCTTCGGCTGGTCCGGCTTCCGCTGCGGCTTGGGCGGCACGTACTTCTCCACCTCGCCGGTCCAGATGATCGGGTCGAAGGACTCCTCGGGCCGGAAGCTCACGGCCTCGAGCTCGCCGTGGTGGGGCGCCAGGTAGACGAGGCAGACGTCCTCGCGGGCGCCGGGGCCGAACTTCTTCGGCAGCGGCGTGCTCGGGCACGGGTCGAACGAGCTCGCGAACGGCGTCGACTCGAGCAGCAGGTTCTCCTCGTTGACGACGTAGAGCGGCACCCGGCGCCCCCCGAGGTCGGTGTCGCCGACGTTCTCGACCGTGACGTGCACGAAGTACGGCGTCGACTGCCGCTGCGCCTTGGTCAGCTGCCAGGCGGAGAGGGTCTTGCGGGTCGTCGTGCGCTCCAGCCTGGTGACCGTGAGGTCCAGCACGCCGACCTCGTCCTGGCGCGGCTCCCAGGCGACCACGCCCTCGTCGCCGACCTTGAGGTGGGTGCCCGGTGGCGTGAGCGTGACGCCGTTGGGCACCGGGAGGTACGGCGACGCGCTCGGGGAGGTCGTCGGCGACTCGGACCCGCCCGCCCCGCTGCCGCCGTCGTCGCCGGAGCAGCCCGCCAGCGCGCTCGCCGCGACCACGACGGCCAGCGCCGTGGAGCCGAGCAGACGGGTGCTCATGCCGCCATTGTGCATTCGCCGGGGCGCTAGCAGCCGACGAAACGCTCGGCGAAGTACGACAGGACGCCGTCGAGCCCGATCCGCTCCTGCTGCATGGAGTCGCGCTCGCGGATCGTCACGGCGTGGTCGTCGAGGGTCTCGAAGTCGACCGTGACGCAGTACGGCGTACCGATCTCGTCCTGGCGGCGGTAGCGACGGCCGATCGCACCAGAGTCGTCGAAGTCGACGTTCCAGCCGGCGCTGCGCAGCTGCATCGCGAGGTCCTTCGCCTTCGGCGACAGGTCGGCGTTGCGGCTCAGCGGCAGCACGGCGACCTTGACCGGCGCCAGGCGCGGGTCGAGCCGGAGCACGGTGCGCTTGTCGACGCCGCCCTTGGTGTTCGGGGCCTCGTCCTCGGTGTAGGCGTCGACGAGGAAGGTCATCAGGCTGCGCGAGAGGCCCGCGGCCGGCTCGATGACGTACGGCGTGTAGCGCTCGTTGTTGGCCTGGTCGAAGTAGGTCAGGTCCTGGCCGGAGTGCTTCGCGTGCGTCGAGAGGTCGAAGTCGGTGCGGTTGGCGATGCCCTCGAGCTCGCCCCACTCCGAGCCGGTGAACCGGAAGCGGTACTCGATGTCGACCGTGCGCTTGCTGTAGTGGCTGAGCTTCTCCTGCGGGTGCTCGAAGTGGCGCAGGTTGTCGCGGTCGATGCCCAGGTCGACGTACCACTTGGTGCGCTCGTCGATCCAGTACTGGTGCCAGGCCTCGTCCTCGCCCGGCTTGACGAAGTACTCCATCTCCATCTGCTCGAACTCGCGGGTGCGGAAGATGAAGTTGCCCGGCGTGATCTCGTTGCGGAAGCTCTTGCCGATCTGGGCGATGCCGAAGGGCGGCTTCTGCCGGCTCGAGGTCACGACGTTGGCGAAGTTGATGAAGATGCCCTGCGCGGTCTCGGGGCGCAGGTAGTGGAGGCCCTCCTCGTTCTCGATGACGCCGAGGTAGGTCTTGAGCAGGCCCGAGAACTGGCGCGGCTCGGTCCAGGCGCCGCGGGTGCCGCAGTTGGGGCAGGCGATGGTGGCGAAGTCGACGTCGTCGGGGTTGTCGATCCCCTTCTTCTCCGCGACCTCCTCCTGGAGGTGGTCGGCCCGGAAGCGCTTGTGACACGACTGGCACTCGGTCAGCGGGTCGGTGAAGGTGTCGACGTGGCCGCTGGCCTCCCAGACCTGCCGCGGCAGGATGATGCTCGAGTCGAGGCCCACCATGTCGTCGCGCATGGTGACCATCGACTTCCACCACTGGCGCTTGATGTTCTCCTTGAGCTCCACGCCGAGCGGACCGTAGTCCCAGGCCGAGCGGGTGCCGCCGTAGATCTCGCCGCACGGGTAGACGAAGCCCCGACGCTTGGCGAGGGAGACGACATGGTCGACGGTGGACGGCGGCGGCTTGGCCACGAGGTGCTCCTGCTGGTCGGCCGGCTGGCTGCCGGTCTGGGTGTGGGAACGGTCAGCCTATCGACCGGGGCGCGTCGATGTTGAGGGCGGCTCCCGGCTCGACCAGCTCGTAGGCCGACGGCTCGTCGAGCGCCCGGCTCAGCACGACGACGGCGCGCAGCTTCACGTCGTACGACGAGAGCGCGCGGCGGTAGCTGCCGACGTCGGCCCAGCGGGTGCTGAGCACCCACAGCTCGGCGTCGTCGACGTTGCGGCCGACCTCGCCGCCGACGTACCCCCGGCAGGCCGCCAGCGCCTCCCGCGCGGTCTCGATCTCGACGCGGAACGCCTCCGCCTGCTCCGTCGGCACCCGGAATCGACTCACCACCAGCATGAGGCGAAGCCTAGAACGCCGTCCGAGTTGACAACCATTCTCATTTGATCTGAGAATGGTTCTCATGAACAGACTCGCCGCCGCGGCCACCGGTGTCGCCCTCCTGCTCCCGGTCGTCAGCGGGTGTGCCGCGTTCACCGACGACTCCGCCTCCTCCGCCGACGGGGTCCAGGTCGCGGCGGCGTTCTACCCCCTCGCGTACGTCGCGGAGCGGATCGCGGGCGACCACGCCTCGGTCGAGAACCTCACCGCACCCGGCGGCGAGCCGCACGACCTCGAGCTCAACCCCAAGGAGACCGCCGACGTCGCCCGGGCTGACCTCGTGGTCTTCGAGAGCGGCATGCAGCCCGCGGTCGACGACGCGATCAGGACCAACGCCTCGGGGACGACGCTCGACGTGGCGGACGTCGTGGAGCTGCACCCCGCCGGCGAGCACGCCGACGAGCACGAGGGCGAGGACCACGAGGGCCACGACCACGACCACGGCGACGTCGACCCGCACTTCTGGCACGACCCGCTGCTGATGGCCGACCTGGGCGACGCGGTCGCCGAGCAGCTCGCCGAGGTCGACCCCGACCACGCCGACGCCTACCGGGCGAACGCCGGCGACCTGCGCCACGACCTGGAGTCGCTCGACCAGGAGTACGCAGACGGCCTCGCCCGGTGCGAGCGCGACACCGTCGTGGTCTCGCACGACGCGTTCGGCTACCTGGGCAGGTACGGCCTCGAGTTCGAGCCGATCGCGGGACTCTCCCCCGACGCCGAGCCGACCCCCGCGGATCTCGCCCACCTCGAGGAGCTGATCCGCGACGACGGCATCACCACCGTCTTCTACGAGTCGCTGGTCGGTCCCGACATCGCCGAGCAGCTGGCGAAGGACACCGGCGTGCGGACCGCGGTGCTGGACCCGCTTGAGGGCCTGACCGACGACACCGTCGACGAGGACTACCTTTCCCTCATGCGTGCCAACCTGGCGGCCCTGGAGGAGGCGAACGGCTGTTGAGCGAGCCCGACACCGAACCTCCCGTCGTCGAGCTGGACGACGGCGCGGTCGCCATCGCCGGCCGACCGGTCCTCCGGCACATCGACCTCACCGTGCGGCAGGGCGAGTTCCTCGCCCTGATGGGCGCCAACGGCTCCGGCAAGTCGACGCTGGTGCGGGCCCTCACCGGGCTCTGGCCGCTGGCGACCGGGTCCCTCCGGCTGTTCGGCACCCCGTTCGACCGGTTCCACGACTGGCAGCGGATCGGCTTCGTGCCGCAACGTGGCGGCGCCACCTCCGGCGTACCCGCCTCGGTCTGGGAGGTCGTCGCCTCGGGCCGCCTGACCCGGCGGCGCCCGCTGCGCCCGCTGCGACGCGCCGACCGGGCCGCGATCGACGACGCGCTCGAGGTGGTCGGCCTGGCCCATCGGGCCCGCGACGGCGTCTCGTCGCTCTCCGGCGGCCAGCAGCAGCGGGTGCTGATCGCGCGTGCGCTCGCGGGTGAGCCCGAGCTGTTCTTCCTCGACGAGCCGACCGCCGGCGTCGACCTGCCCAACCAGCAGGTGCTGGCCGACACCCTCGAGACCCTGTCCGGCCGCGGCGCCACGATCGTGCTGGTGGCCCACGAGCTCGGTCCGATGGCCTCGCTCATCGACCGCGCGGTCGTGATGCGCGACGGGCTGATCGCCTACGACGGCCCGCCGCTGGCCAGCGAGCAGGTCGCCACGGCCCACCTGCACCTCCACGAGCACGGACACCACCACGCGGTGCCGGACTCCCACGACCATGCGCCGCACGTGTCCTCGCTGATCGAGGGAGGCACGCCGTGAGCGACTTCATCGACCTGCTCGGCCTCCCGTTCATGCAGCGGGCGATGCTGGCCGCGATCTTCACCGGCCTGGCCGCGCCCGCGATCGGCACCTACCTCGTGCAGCGGCGGCTCGCCCTGATGGGCGACGGCATCGGCCACGTCGCCGTCACCGGTGTCGCCATCGGGCTGCTGACCGGCACCTCCCCCACGTGGACGGCGGTGTTGGTCGCGATCGCCGGCGCGATCACCATCGAGGTGATCCGTGAGCGCGGCCATGCGAACGGCGACGTCGCGCTGGCGCTGCTGTTCTACGGCGGCCTCGCGGGCGGCGTGCTCATCACCGGGCTCGCCAACGAGAGCGGCGCGACCCTCCAGACGTACCTCTTCGGATCGATCACCACGATCTCGATCACCGACGTGATCGTCACGATGGTCCTGGCCGCCGTCGTGGTGCTGGTCGGGCTCGGGCTGGCGCCGCAGCTCTTCGCGGTGGCGCAGGACCAGGAGTTCGCCAAGGTCGCGGGCCTGAACATCCGCTTCTACAACCTGCTGGTCGCGGTGCTCGCGGCGGTCAGCGTCACGGTCGCGATGCGCACCGTCGGGCTGCTGCTGGTCTCCGCGCTGATGGTGGTGCCGGTCGCGACCGCCCAGCAGCTGAGCCGGTCCTTCCGCACCACGCTGGCCGCGGCGATGGTGCTCGGCACGGTCGCGTCGCTGGGCGGGCTGCTGCTCTCGGCGTACGCCTCGTTCCACGCGCGGGTGGCCCCGGGGCCCACGATCGTGCTGCTCGCGCTCGCCTGCTTCGTGGTGTCGTGGCCGGTGGGCGTGTGGCTGCGGTCGCGGCGCCGGCTGCGGCAGCCCTTCCCCGTGGTCGGGGCGACCGCCCACCACACCGCCGACGAGCATCCGCACGAGCACGGCGAGGACTGCGGCCACGTGGCGGTGCCGCACGGCGACCATGTCGACTACGTCCACGACGGCCACCGGCACGCCGCCCACGGGAGGCACTATGACGAGCACTGAGCCCACCGGCATGCGGCCCACCCGGCAGCGCCGGGCCGTGGTCGACGCGATGGAGTCGTTCGCCGACTTCCGCTCCGCCCAGGAGATCCACGAGCTGCTCGGCGAGCGCGGCGAGCAGGTCGGCCTGGCGACCGTCTACCGCACGCTCCAGCGGCTGGCCGAGGCCGGCGAGGTCGACGTGCTGCGCACCGAGGACGGCGAGGCCGTCTACCGGCGCTGCTCGGAGAGCCACCACCATCACCTGGTGTGCCGCTCGTGCGGCGCGACCGTCGAGGTCGAGGGCCCGGCGGTCGAGCGCTGGACCCGCAGCATCGCCGCCGAGCACGGGTACGCCGACGTCAGCCACGCGCTCGAGATCTTCGGCACCTGCCCGCGGTGCAGCTGAGCGGTCAGCCGGAGTTCGGGAGCGCCCCGCCGTAGCGACGATCCCGCCGGGCGTAGAGCTCGATGGCGTGCCAGAGGTGCCGGCGGTCGACGTCGGGCCACAGCACGTCGGTGAACACGAGCTCGGCGTACGCCGCCTGCCAGAGCATGAAGTTCGACAGCCGCTGCTCCCCCGACGTACGCCAGATCAGGTCGGCGTCGGCGACCTCGGGCACGTAAAGGTGCCGGGCGAAGGTCTTCTCGGTGACCTTCTCCGGGTCGAGCCGGCCGGCCGCGACCTCCCGGGCGATGCTGCGCGCGGTGTCGGCGAGCTCCGCACGGCCGCCGTAGTTGACGCACATGGTGAGCGTGAGGACGTCGTTGTCGCGGGTCAGCTCCTCGGCGACCCGCAGCTCCTCGATGACGGACTTCCACAGCCGGGGCGCCCGACCGGCCCAGCGGACCCGCACGCCGAGCTCGTGCATCTCGTCGCGCCGCCGGCGGATCACGTCGCGGTTGAAGCCCATCAGGAACTTCACCTCGTCGGGCGAGCGGGACCAGTTCTCGGTGGAGAACGCGTAGGCCGAGATCGCCTTGACCCCGATCTCGACGGCACCCTCGACGACGTCGAAGAGCGAGTGCTCCCCCTGCTCGTGGCCCTTGGTGCGCGGCAGCCCGCGCTCCTTGGCCCAGCGGCCGTTGCCGTCCATCACGATCGCGACATGCCCGGGCACCAGCGACCTGGGGATCGCCGGCGGCCGGGCACCCGACGGGTGTGGCGTCGGCTGGCGTACGGCGCGTCTCACCCGGCCGAGCCTAGTGGCGGACGTCGCGGCGCCGGGCACCACCGGCCGGTCCGCCACGTCGGTCAGGGGAAGCGAGCGCGACGCGCCGGTGTGCGTCGGCATGTCGCGTCGTTTCCCCGGGCGACCGGGGAAACGACGGCTTGGCGCCGCCGGGGCCCCGGGGGACGCATCAGACGCACCGGTTTCATCAAGGAATGAGGACGAAGCCCCGCATCCCTTGGCGAGCTCATCCGGGTAGGCGCGGGTTGACCCTCATCCCTTGATGAACCCCCGGCCCCCGGCGCCACCCCCCAGCTCAGCGCTCGACGTACTCCAGCGACTTCAGCCCGCGCTCGAGGTGCCAGGCGAGGTACGCCGCCACCAGGCCGCTCGCCTCGCGCAGGGAGCGCGGGTCGGCGCCGTCGACGACCGGCCAATCGCCGCTCAGCAGCGCGGCGAGCAGCTCGACGGTCGCGGGTGCGGGGCTGGCCGAGCCCGGGACCCGGCAGGTCGCGCAGAGCATCCCGCCCATCGAGGGGTTGAACCAGCGGTGCGTGGCCGTACCCGGCAGCTCCCCGCAGCGGGCGCAGTGTCCGAAGGACGGCGCGTAGCCCGCGACCGCGAGCGAGCGCAGCAGGTAGGAGTCGAGCACCTGACCGGGCCCGTGCTCGCCCGCCACCATCACGCGCAGCCCGCCGACCAGCAGCAGGAACTGCTGGAGCGCGGGCTGGCGCTCCTCGGGCACCAGCCGGTCGGCGGTCTCGAGCATCACGGTCCCGGCGGTGTAGCGGTCGTAGTCGAGGCCGAGGCCCTTCGCGTACGGGGTGAGCGTCTCGGCCTGGGTGATCGTGTCGAGGTTGCGGCCCTCGGCGAGCTGCAGGTCGACGTGGGTGAAGGGCTCCAGCCGCGACCCGAAGCGCGACGTCGTGCGGCGCACCCCCTTGGCGACCGCGCGGACCCGGCCGTGCTCCCGCGTCAGCAGCGTGATGATGCGGTCGGCCTCACCCAGCTTGTGGGTGCGCAGCACGATCGCCTCGTCACGGTAGAGCACCCCTCCATTCTGCCGGGGTGGCTCAGGATCCGGTACGACGGCGTCGGCGTGGCGCGCGCCAGCAGCGGGCCGCGAGGTCGACCGCCGCCCGGTCCAGGCGCGCGGGCCGCAGCCGCCACTCGAGCGGGGTGCGGGCGCGCAGCAGGGTCGCGTTCGGCAGCTCGGCCGCGAGCATCTCGGCGTCGGCGGGCGGCCGCATCGGGTCGACGGGGTGCCCGACGACCAGCGTGGGCACGGTGATCCGCCGGCGGTCGCGCGCCGACGGTGCGGCCCGACCGAAGAACAGCCCGTGCACCAGCGCGGCCACGGCGTCCGCGCGCTGGTCGCAGGCGTCGAGCGCGATGCCGGCCCAGAACGGCACCACGCCGCGCGGCACCGGCCGGGTCGCGCGCCGCAGCGCGGTCACCGCCAGCGGCACGAAGCGGGCGGTGAGCAGCAGCGGGCCGAAGGTGAGGATGCCGGCCTCGACGCCGTTGTCGAGCACGGGCGCCTCGAGGATCAGCCCGCGCACCCGCTCGGGGGCGATCGCCGCGGTCTCCAGCGCGACGTTGGCGCCCAGGGACACGCCGCCGACGACCGCCTGCGGCGCGCCCTTGTGGTCCAGCAGCGCGATCACCTGCTCCGCGAACGCCGTGACCGAGTAGGCCTGCGGGTCGGCCGGCCGGTCGGATCGCCCGTGGCCGAGCGGATCCAGCGTGACCACGTGGAAGCCCTCCCCGGCGAGCACCCGGGCGAGCGGCTGGAGCATCCGCCGCGGCATCAGCTCGGCCGGCACGAGCACCACCCACGCGGCGCCCGCGCCGTACTCGGTGAACTCGAGTCGGTCGCGCCCGGCATCGCTCTCGACGAAGAGCTGTCCGATCCGCTCCGACACCAGCATGTGCCCCACGGTAGCCCGCCACCCACCTCACCCAGGAGGTCCGTTCTTTCGCACGAACCCCGTCGCGTGTCAGAGACTGTGCGTCATGTCGTTCTCGGGTCGTCTAGCGAGCTGGCCGGCGGCCGGGGTGCTGCTCGCCCTCGCGTACGTCGCCGGGCTCAACGCCGTCGCCTTCGCACCCCAGGCCGACAGCGTCGCGGCGTGGTGGCCGGCCGCCGGGCTGTCGGTCGGGCTGCTGGTGGTCCAGCCGCGCACTCGGTGGCCCGTGCTCGCGGTCGCGATCGTCGTGGTGACCGGCCTGGCCAGCATCACCGCCGGCCGCGACGTCGGCGTCACCGCGCTGTTCTCGGTCGGCAACGCCGCCGAGGCGCTCGTGGCCGCGAGCATCCTGCGCCGCGGCAGCGACCGGGCGCCGGTGCTCGACTCCAGCGACGTGCTGGTCCGGCTGCTGATCGCCGCCGTGCTCGGCGGGGCCGCCGTCACGGTGGTGGGCGTCCTGACGGTCGCGCTCACCGGGACGGCCGGCCCGGTCTCGACGGCGTGGACGTTCTTCACCAGCCACACCGCGGCGACGCTGATCATCGTCCCGGCCCTGATCTCCCCGCCGCTGCGGCACCGACTGCTCGTGCGCCCCACCGAGCTGGCGCTCCAGGCCGCCACGCTGATCGCGCTGACCCTGGTCGTCTTCTCCCCGAACCAGGACCTGTCGGCCTCCTTCATCCCGCTGCCGGTGCTGGTGTGGGCCGCGCTGCGGATCGACCTCCGGGCGCTCACGTGGGAACTGGTCGCCTTCAGCGTCGTCGTCACGCTCCTCAGCGCCAACGGGTTCGGACCGTTCGGGTTCGACTACGAGCGCGGCGCGATCAGCGCCTCGACGCTGGGCACGCTCGTCCAGGGGTACCTGCTCTGCGCGATGCTGCTGACGGTCCCGCTCGCGGTCGCCGTCCACCAGCGCCGACGGCTGATCCGCGAGCTGGCCCGGAGCGAGAAGCTCACCAACGCCACCCTGCACACCATCCCCACGATGATCCTGGTGACGGACCTGTACGGCGAGGTGGTGCGCATCAATGGCGGCACCACCGCGGTGACCGGGTACGTCGAGTCCGACCTCGTCGGCCGCCCCATCTGGGAGATGCCGTTCGCACCTCCGGGATCGACCGGCTACCCGGCCGGCCTGCCCGACGAGCCCGACGGCCACGTGAGCCGCGAGACCGACGTCATCACCAACCTCGGGCGGCGCCGCCGCGTGCTGTGGAACGCCGGCTACGTGCGCGACGAGCGCGACCGCCCGACGCACGTCGTGATCAGCGGCACCGACCTGACCCGGGAGCGGCGTACCGCCGGGTTCAACCGGCACATCTTCGAGGCCGCCATCACCACCGCCCTGATCGGCATCGACACCGACGGCCGGATCACGGTGTTCAACTCCGGTGCCGCGAACCTGCTGGGGCACGACGCACAGGACATGGTCGGCACGCCGTTCACCGACCTGCTCGACCCCGACCAGCTCGCCGAGCGCACGCGCACCGGGCCGGGCGAGCCGGCGTTCGCCCACCTCGTCGCCGGCGCCGAGACGTCCGGCACGGCCACCCCGCGGGACTGGATCTGGGTCGACGCCGACGGCCGCCACCACACGGTCTCGATGTCGCTGAGCGCGGTGACCGACAGCATCACCGCCCACTACGGCTTCCTCTGCGTCGGCCGCGACGTGACCGAGGCGCGGGCCAGCCAGGAGATGCTGATCGCCGCGCTCGAGAAGGAGCGGCTCGCCGTGCAGCGGATGCGCGACCTCGACGCGGCCAAGAACGACTTCGTCTCCACCGTCAGCCACGAGCTGCGCACGCCCGTGACCAGCATCGTGGGCTACACCGAGATGCTCGAGGACGGCTCGCTGGTCGAGCCGGCGCCGGCGCAGGTGCCGCTGCTGGAGAGCATCGCGCGCAACGGCCAGCGGCTGATCCTGCTCTGCGACGACCTGCTCACGCTGAGCGGTCTCGACTCGGGGGTGACCTCGTGGGAGCGCAACGCGCTGGACCTGGCGTCGGTCTCGACCGGCGCGGAGGACGCGCTGCGTGCTCAGCTCGTCGGCCGCGATCTCGAGCTCGTCATCGCCGCCTCGGCGCGGCCGGTGCCGGTGCTCGGCGACCACGGGCAGCTGGAGCGGGTGCTGACCAACCTGCTCAGCAACGCCATCAAGTTCACCGACGACGGCGGCCGCATCGAGGTGACGATCGACGCGCACGACGGCGAGGCCCGCCTGGCCGTCGCCGACACCGGGGTGGGCATACCGGCGGCCGAGCAGTCCGGGATGTTCGAGAGGTTCTTCCGGTCCACGACCGCTCAGGAGCGGGCCATCCCCGGCACCGGGCTCGGCCTGTCGATCGTCGCGGCGATCGTGGCGGCCCACGGCGGGCGGATCGACGTACGCTCCGCCCACCTCGAGGGCACCACCATCACCGTGCGCCTCCCGCTTGCTGCCCGACCGACCTCGTAGGCCCGACCGCGTAGGCCCGGCTCACGACACGTGCAGCACCGTGCCGAGGGCCAGGCAGGCGGACCGCGCCCCCTGGTGGAGCTCACCCGGCGGGACCGTCGCCTGCAGGGCGTACCACCCGGCCTCGCCGACGTAGGGGATCAGCGTCACCGTGGCGTCGCCGTTCATCTTCTGGTCCACGGCTGCGGCGATCGCCCCCGAACAGCCGCCCGCCGTCATCGCCTCCTGGCTGGCGTACGGCCCCCACACGTTCAGGGTCGTCGTGACGGCGGGGTAGCGGGGCAGGCCGGAGAGGCTCACTCGAACCTCCGCGTTGCCGGGCTGCATCTCCGGGTCCAGGGCGGTCACGGAGACCTGGGCCACCGCCTTGACCGTGGTGGCGGCGCCGCAGGCCGTGGCGGCCAGCGCGGTGGCCGTCCCGTCGACCGCCACCTGCCACACGTAGTAGCCGGGCGCTCCCGGGCTGACCGGCGGCAGGGTGTAGTCGCCGTCGGCGCCCACGGTCGCGGTGACGGTGCCGCCGGCCGAGCCGCCGCAGTGTGCCTCCGAGGTCGTGGCGAAGGGCCCGTGGAGGGTCCCGGTCAGGGCGCGCTGCGTGCCGTCACCGCTCACGGTGGCGGTGACCTGCGTCGGCGAGCCCACCAGCACGGTGGCCGGGGTGGCCCGGAGCGCCAGCGCCTGGGGGCCTCGGACGGCGGCGCGCGTCGTCGCGACCAGCGTCCTCCGGTCTCCGCCCTCGGCCGCGGCCGCCTGGCCCCGCCGGACCGGCAGCCTGAGGTGGAGCCGGTGCTCGGGCACCTTGCCCACGGTCGCGGTGATCCGCCGCCACCCGGGCTGCGGCGCCGCGAACCGCGCCACCGCCCGGCCGTCGTCCCCGCTGACCGCCTGGACCGCGCTGGCACCGGCGGCGACCAGGGTCACCGGCAGCCCCGCGGCCGGACGGCCCCCGCCGTCGGTCACCGTGACCGTGGCCGTGATCGTGCCGCCCACGTCCGCGCCCCGCGCCGTCGCCCGCGCGTCGTACTCCCCCGCGTGCCGGCTCGCCTGGGCGAGCATGATCCGCGCGAACCGCCGCACCGTCGCGGACGCCGGCGTCTCGCGGATCCGGTGCGCACCCCGCTCCCCCGTGGTGCGCCAGCGACCCCCGACCACGAGGGCGTAGACGCTCGCGTCGACCGCGGCGGCCTGCGTGGCGTCGCGGTAGCCGCCGTACTTCGACAGGATCCAGGCCGCCCGCTCCGTCTCCGTGCTCGACGCCCCGCCCCGCCCATCGAGGTTCTCGACGACGCGTGCCGGCCGGTAGCCCGACACGTTGGGCTCCCTGGCGGGGGTGGTCACGAAGATCGGCGTGTCGTCGATCCGGTAGCCGCCGATCCAGCCACCGTCGGCCCGGCCGTTGCGCGGGATCTCGTAGCCGACCCACCGGTGGGCGGTGTCCGGGCGGTCCGACGTCGCCGCCGCGACACCGGAGGGGCCGGTGAGGAAGGACGCCGCGCCCACCACGAGCGCGACGAGCAGGGTCTTCAACATGGCTGCCTCCTCAGCCCACAGGCGTCGGTTGCGCGGTGCCGGGGTCGTTCGGGCGCGCAGTGGGGCTGGGTTCCGGGGTGGGACGGGGTTGCTGGCTCGGTGCGGGCGCTCCGGTCGCGGTCGGCGGTGAGGCCGGCTGACTGGGACTCGAGGCCGGCGGGGACGTCGGGGTCGCCGAGGTCGTGGGAGCAGGCGGCGGGGTCGCAGCCGGGGCGGCCGCCTCGACCACGGAGTCGTCACCGGCCGCGGCGGGCCGGTCGAACACCCGCACCCGGCCGCTCACCGTCGATGCGGTCGGGGAGGTCGCCGACCATCGGTGGACACCCGGATCCAGCCCACCCAGCACCAGGTGGCGTCCGTGCGGACCACGCACCAGCAGGCTGCGGACGACGTTCGGCCCGGCGGCGTCCACCTCGAGACGGACGCGGGTGGGCCGCAGGGTGGCCCACACCAGGAAGGCGGCCCGCCCGACCGTCGCCTCCACGGGACGCACCACCATCTGCCCGGCCCGGATCGCCCCGTCGACGCGGAGCACCCGCATCGGTGAGCGCGTCGAGCCGGCCCGAGGGTCCGCGCCGCCGCCGTCGCGGTCGGATCCGACCCCGGCCACTGCCACCGCCGCGACCAGGATCAGCGCCGCCACGCTCAGCAGCCGCACGACGGCACCGCGGGCGCCGATCGACCCGGCGAACGCGTGCGCCGGCACCGGCGGGGCCGGACCGCTCGGAGCGGGCGGGCTCGGGACGCGCGGGGGTGCCGAGGGCGGCGGGGGCGGCGGGTGCGCGGGCTGAGGGGGCGTCTCGACCGGAGCCGGCGGCGCGAGGATCGGCTCGACCAGCTCGAGGATCGCGCGCGACGGCGGGGCGCCGAGCTCGTCGCTCATCGCCTCGCGGTGGCGACCGAACTCCCGCAGCGCGCTGCCGAGGTCACCGCGCTCCAGGTAGCCGCGGATCGCGAGCTCGCTAGCGGCCTCCTGCAGCGGGTCGATGTCGCTGGCGGCCCGGGCGGCCTCGATGGTGAGCGCCAGGTCTCGCTCCTCGAGGGCGCGCCGGGCGATCCGCTCGAACGCCTTCACCCGCTGCTGCTCGAGGTGCTCGCGCTCCGGCACGACCCAGTCGTCGTACCACCCGGGGAGCAGCTCCTCCCCCACCAGCCGGCTCATCAGCGCCCCGAGCTCTCCGGCGGCGATCTCCTCCTCGGTCACGGCGGCGGCCGCGGCAGCGGCGCGCCGTACGCCGTCGACGTCGACCTCGACGTGGGCGTCCAGCCCGATGCTGAGGCGGTCGACCTCGAGCAGGCCGGGGCTGCGCCTCCGCGTCTGGAGGACGGCCCGGCGCAGGCTGCCGAGTGCTCGCGCGTCGGTGCTCTCGGGCCACAGCAGGCCGGCGACGTGCAGCCGACCGCTGCGCCCGGCCAGGCCCAACAGCGCGGTGAGCCGTTGCTCGCGGTGGCCGAGCTCGACGTCCGATCCGTCGGCGACCAGCTGCCACCGGCCCAGCAGGCGCAGGGTCGAGCACGGCGCCCCGGCGCTGCTGTGCTCTGGCATCCCTGCCTCCCCGAGGACCGCCAAGACGGAATCCTTCAGCCTGGCAGGGCGCGGCTCGCCCGCGATCGACCGGCACCGGACATACCCGATATTGGGCGCGTCACGCCGCGGTCACGCTGGTGTCACGCAGGGCTCGCTCTCATGTGCCCCTCATTCCACCGCGCCATCGGGGGGAGGTGAACACCAATGCGCAGGGAACTGACCATCGCAGAGCTCGAGGCCGAGCGCACCGAGCTGCTTCCGGCACGGGAGACGCTCACGTTCGGCAACACCAACTGGGCGAACGTCTTCGCGTCCAACTCCTCGCTGGCACTCAACGCGGCGTCGCTGTACTCCATGGCCAACAGTGCGGCCGCCCAGTCGATCACCGTGACCCAGGGCTGATGCCCGACGCGTGGCCTCCCGCTCGCCGGGAGGTCACGCCGACCACACCGCCGAGAGCCGAAAGGGGGTGAACCAGGATGTCCCGTCGTCCAGAGATGGCCCTCGCCGAGCTAGACGCGCAGGCGGCCGTGCCGCTTCCCCGCCGGGAGACGATGAGCTGCCAGATCGGGTGCGTCAACGTCACCAACGTCGTCGGTGTCAACCTCGCCATCGCGATCAACGCCGCCACCATCAACTCGCAGGCGAACGCGCTCGCGATGCAGTACCTCGCATCGGTCCAGATGTCGTGATCGCGACCCCGTGATCGCGACCCCGTCACCGCGCCTGACTCCGATCAGGCGGCGGGTGTGTTGCTCTGGCGCGCCCGCCGTCCTCAGCACCTCCCCAGAGCACACCAGAGCGATGAACCCCACGACTGCAGACCACCTCGCCGACACACCGCCCGCCACGGGGCGGCGGTGGCGTCGCGCCCTCGGTCTGCAGCTCCTCGGGCCGGTCCAGGGATCGGGCCTGCGTGACGTGGCCTTCCTGGTACGGCGCTCCGACGACCAGGTGGTGCAGCTGTCCGAGCTGCTCCACCTGGTCGTCGTTCACGTGGAGCCGCCCCGCCCGGCGACAGACGTCGCGGCCGACGTGAGCGCGGCGTACGGGCGCACCCTCACCGCCGAGGGCCTCGAGCACCTGGTGACGACCCAGCTGCAGCCGCTCGGACTGGTGCTGCCCGAGGAGTCGGAGGAGATCGCCCGACCGGTCCGCGCCCGACCGCTGCTGGCGCTGACGGTCAAGGCGACCCTGCTGCCGGCGCGGTGGACCCGGCGCCTCGCGGGGGTGCTCGCCCTGCTGCTGTGGCCGCCCTTCGTCCTCGTCGCCCTGGTCGGGCTGGTGGTCGCCGACATCGCGTTGGTCACCGGTGGCGGATTCTGGCCCGCCGTCACCGAGGTGTTCATCAGGCCGACCCTGGCGCTGGTGATCTACGCCCTGCTCACCCTGGCCGCGGTGGTCCACGAGCTGGGCCACGCGGCGGCGTGCCGCTACGGGGGCGCCAGGCCGGGCGAGATCGGCGTCGGCATCTACATCGTCTTCCCGGCGTTCTACACCGACGTCACCGACTCCTACCGGCTCAGCCGCGGCGGACGGGTGCGCACCGACCTCGGCGGCCTGTACTTCAACGTGCTGACCGTGCTGGTCCTGGCGGCCGCCCACTTCGCCACCGGCAGCGGCCTGCTGCTCCTCACCGCCTTCGTGCTGCAGGTGCAGATGCTGCAGCAGCTGATCCCCGTCGTCCGGTTCGACGGCTACTACGTGGTGTCCGACGTGGCCGGCGTACCCGACCTCTTCGCGCGGGTCGGGCCGGTGCTGCGCAGCCTGCGACCCGGCCACCCCGTCGACCCTCGGGTCACCGAGCTGCGCCCCTACGCCCGGCGCTTCGTGGCCGGCTGGGTGCTGGTGGTGGTGCCGCTCCTGACGGGCGCCGTCGTCTGGACGCTGTGGCACCTGCCCGAGTTCGTCGCCCGCGGTCGCGCCGGGATCCGCCTCCAGCAGCAGGTCTTCGACCTGGCGTGGGAGCTGCGCGACTGGGCGGCCATGACGCTCGCGGTCATCTCGATCGCGCTGATCCTGGTGCCGCTCGTGGGGATCGCCGTCGTGCTGTGGCGGCTCGCCACCTCGCTGACCGCGCTCACGCGCGCGCGGATCGCCACGCGATTCGGGACCTGGGAGGAGCGGATCGGCCTCGACACCGACGTCGGTGGCCTCCCGGCCGCCGACCCGCCGCTAGCGCTCTCGGCCGCCGACTTCACCGACGCGATCATGTACCGGCCGCAGGCGCCGGTCCCGGAGCGCGGCTGGCGCCGGGTCGTGTACGACGGCAGCGGCCACCTGCTCAACCCGGGGCCCAGCGCCGTCGAGCAGCGCCGGCACGAGCTCGAGCGGCGGCTGCGCACGCCCATCACCGGCTCGCGCCGGGTCGTGGTCATGAGCCGCAAGGGCGGCGTCGGCAAGACCACGATCTCGCTGGCGCTCGGCAGCACGTTCGCGCTGCTGCGGGGCGACCGGGTCATCGCCGTCGACGCCAACCCCGACGCCGGCAACCTCGCCCACCGGGTCGCCCCTCCGCACGACCGCACCATCACCGACGTGCTGCGGGATCTCGAGACGATCACCAGCTACGCGACGCTGCGCTCGTACACCGCGCAGGCGATCGAGTCGCGCCTGGAGGTGCTCGCCTCGGACGACGACCCCCGGATCTGGATGGCGCTGGACCGCAACGACTACCACCGGCTGGTCCAGATCCTCGACCGGTTCTACAGCCTGATCGTGCTCGACACCGGGACCGGCATCCTCGACAGCGCCAATCAGGGCCTCCTGACCGAGGCGGACCAGATCGTGCTGGTGGTGCGCCCCGGCATCGACGGGGGCCGGGCCGGCGCGCTCACCCTCGACTGGATGGACGAGCACGGCTTCGACGACCTGGTGTCCCGCGCGGTCGTCGTCGTCAACGCCCAACGCAACGGTGCCGCCCCGCCCGACCTGATGCGGCGTCACTTCGAGAAGCGATGTGAACACGTGGTGACCGTCCCCTGGGACGACGCCCTCGAGCAAGGAGCACTGACCGACATGTCCGCACTGCACCGCAAGACCCGAGACAGCCTGGTGGACATCGCCGCCGCGGTGGCCGACAACTTCGTGCAGATGGGTGACCGGCCGTGACCCGCCGGCGCCTCATCACGTCGACCGTGCTCGCCGGCGTCCTGGTGCTGACCGCGGCGAGCACCTCGGCGCCCGCCGCCCACCCGGACCCCCTGGACCGTGACCTCGACCTGGTGGCCAGTGCCAACGCGTCCGCCGCCGAGCCGGCCGTCACGGACGACGCGTTCGGGGCCGACGTCGCCCGCTGGCGCTCCGTGAAGGCGGACGTCGTCGCGACCGGTTCGGCGGCCTGCGACGGCTGCGACGCGGCCGGCACCGCCCTGCAGGTCCTCTACGTCAGCCGGGGTGGGGAGGCCCGCCTGGACAACACCGCCACGGCCTGGACCCAGGGCTGCGGGCAGTGCGCCGCGACCGCCCTGTCGGTGCAGGTGGTCGTCCTGCGCGGCGTGCCGACGATCGTGCCCAACAACCGGGCCCTCGCCGTCACCGCCGCGTGCGAGTCCTGCCGGGCGACCGGCGTCGCCTACCAGGTGGTCGTGGCCTCCCGGCACGCGGACCGGCTCTCCCGCGAGGCGCTCGCGGCGCTGCGGGCCTGGGTCGCCGAGCAGGCGGCGGCGCTGCGGACGCCGGTGCCGGTGGCGGTGCCCGAGCCCGAGCCGTCGCCGGCCCCGACGAGCCCGAGCGCCTCGCCGAGCGACGACACGACCGAGCCGCCGGCTCCCGTGGCGCGCCGGGGCCGGGTGAAGGCCGAGCGGCGTGCCCAGCGCAGCGCGGACGTCGCGCTGGGCACGCTCGAGGACCTGGTCGCCGGCGACCTCGGCGCCGTACCCGTCTCGGCCGACTCCGACGTGGAGCTCAGTCGCTGACCCCGCCGGTGGCGTCGCTCAGGCGCGGTTGACGGCGCTGATCACGGCCTTCAGGGAGGCGGTGACGATGTTGGCGTCGACCCCGACGCCCCAGTAGACCTGGTCGCGCACGAGGCACTCGACGTACGCCGCCGCCAGCGCGTCGCCGCCGGCCGAGAGGGCGTGCTCGGCGTAGTCGAGCACCCGCACGTCCCACTGCTGCGGCAGCTCGTTGATCGCCGCCACGAACGCCGACAGCGGCCCGTTGCCCTCGCCGTGCAGGGACTGGATCTCGCCGTCGACGTACACGTTGACGTCGAGCGCGTCCTTCTCCCCCGCCGCCGACGAGGTGTGCACGGAGTTGAGCTGGAGCGGCGTCTCCCGGGTGAGGTACTCGGAGGAGAAGACCTCCCAGATCGCCTCCGGCGACATCTCGCCGCCCTCGGCGTCGGTGCGCTCCTGGATCACCCGGCTGAACTCGATCTGCGCGCGCCGCGGCAGGTCGAGCTTGTGCTCGGCCTTGAGGATGTAGGCCACCCCGCCCTTGCCGGACTGGCTGTTGACGCGGATCACGGCCTCGTAGGTGCGGCCGACGTCCTTCGGGTCGATCGGCAGGTACGGCGCCTCCCACGGCAGCTCGCCGACCGGGACGCCCTGCTCGGCGGCCTGCCGGTCGAGGTCCTCCAGGCCCTTCTTGATCGCGTCCTGGTGGGAGCCCGAGAACGCCGTGTAGACCAGGTCGCCGGCGTACGGGTGCCGCGGGTGCACGGGCAGGCTGGTGCAGTACTCGACCGTGCGGCGGATCTCGTCGATGCCGCCCTCGATGGCGAAGTCGACCATCGGGTCGATGCCCTGGCTGAAGAGGTTCATGCCCAGCGTCACCAGGTCGACGTTGCCGGTGCGCTCGCCGTGGCCGAAGAGGCAGCCCTCGACGCGGTCGGCGCCGGCCATCATCGCGAGCTCGGTCGCGGCGACCGCCGTGCCGCGGTCGTTGTGCGGGTGCAGCGAGATCACGGTGTTCTCACGGCGGGTCAGCTGGCGCCCGAACCACTCGATCTGGTCGGCGTACACGTTGGGCGTCGCGACCTCGATGGTCGCGGGCAGGTTGAGGATGATCTCGCGACCGTCCTCGGGCTGCCACACGTCGCTCACGGCCTCGCAGACCTCGACCGAGAACGGCAGCTCGGTGCTCGTGAAGATCTCGGGGCTGTACTCGTAGCCGATCACGGTCATGTCGAGGTGGGCCTCGCCGTGCTTCATCACCATCTCGGTGCCGCGGACGGCGATGTCCTTGATCTCGTCCTTGCTGGCCCGGAAGACCACGCGCCGGAAGAGCGGCGCCAGCGCGTTGTAGAGGTGGATGTTCGCGCGGGGTACGCCGACCAGCGACTGCACGCTGCGCTCGATGAGGTCCTCACGCGCCTGGGTCAGCACCGAGATCGTCACGTCGTCGGGGATGTGGTCGCCCTCGATCAGCTGGCGCACGAACGCGAAGTCGGTCTCGCTGGCGCTCGGGAAGCCGACCTCGATCTCCTTGTAGCCCATCTTCACGAGCAGGTTGAACATCGTCATCTTGCGCGCGGGGTTCATCGGGTCGATGAGCGCCTGGTTGCCGTCGCGCAGGTCGGTGGAGAGCCACCGCGGCGCCTCGGTGATGACCTTCGACGGCCAGGTGCGGTCGGGCAGGTCGATGGGCGGGAACGGGCGGTAGCGCTGGAACGGCATGCCGCTCGTCTTCTGCTGGGGAATCATGATCGGGGTCCTCGCTGGGTCTGGTTCGCGGTCGGGCCGGCGCACGCGATCACTCCGCAGCGAGGGGGTCCGGACTCTTTCCCCGTAGTGGGGGCTCAGACCTCGCTGCGGCAGCGAAGGAGGAGGCTGCGCGTCATGATGCCGCCACTCTAACGCACCCCGCTCCCCGCGCGCCCGGCAAGGTCCCGGTTGCGGGCGGCTCGGGGCTCGCCCGCCTCCACGGTGGTTGAGGAAGGCGCGCTGGCGCCTGTCTCGAAACCACCCGACCCGCATGCGCCTTGGCCTACGGGGTCCGCTCCGGTTCCGACTGACAGGCAGCAAGAGCGGGTACGGCGGCGGCGGGCCGACGCCGCTCCCCGGCTCACCGGCGCCTCCACGGTGGTTGAGGTGCGAGCGCAGCGAGCCTCGAAACCACCCGATGCGCGCCCACCTACGGGACCGGGCGAGCGCTGGGTTGCGGCAGCCTTCCGGCTCACCGCCCACCTCGACGGTGGTTGAGGTGCGAGCGCGGCGAGCCTCGAAACCACCCTGAAAGCTAGACCAGAGATCTAGTACACATGTTCGAATCAATGTAGAATGTGGTATGGCCCGAGGCACCGACACCACCGTGACTGATCCGGTGCTGGCGGCTGCCCGGGACCTCACGTCGACCATCCGGTCCGCGGAGGCCGCTCGGTTCGAGTTGGCCGCGACGTGGGCCGCACAGCACCCCGCGCCGGCGGAGGGTCCGGCGGTGGACGCAGACGGGTTCCTGCAACTGCACGGCGACCAGCCCGTGACCCTCGCCGGCGAGGGCGCGCCGGGGATGTCGGAGTTCGCGATCGGCGAGTTCGCGGCCGCGATCGGGATCTCCACGCGCGCCGGCCGCGACCTGATCGGCGCCGCGTTGGAGTGCAAGCACCGGCTCCCGAAGACCTGGGCGCGGGTCCTGGCTGGTGAGGTGCCGGTGTGGAAGGCCCGCCGAGTCACGGAGCGCACCCACCGCCTCACCATGTCGGGCGCTGCGTACGTCGACACCCACCTCGCCCCGGCCCTGGACCGCTGTTCGTTCGCGCAGATCGAGCGGGCGGTCGAGGCCGCGGTCGCGGAGTGCGATGACGAGCACTTCGAGATGACCCGGCTGGACCGGTGGAGCCAGCAGCACCTCGACATCGAGCTGACCGGCGTCCGTCCCAACAACGGCCTGGTCCCGGTGCACGGCCTGCTCGACTACCCCGACGCCCTCGCGCTCGAAGCACAGGTCGCGGCCGGCGCCCACGAGCTACTCCAGGAGTTCCCCGAGCTCGACCTCGACACCCGCCGCGCCATGGCCACCGGCCGGCTCCTGACCGGACAAGGCACAGGCACCAGCCGGGAACTGGTGATCTACGCCCACCACACCCCGGCCGAGGCCCACGACATCGTCACCATCGAGGGCGTCGGTCCGACCAACCGGGAGCAGATCGCCGAGTGGTGCCGCTACGCGGGCGCCAGGGTCTCCATCCGCCCGGTCGTCGAACTCGACGACGAGCTCGCCACCGACTCCTACCGGCCCACCGCGGTGCAGCGGGAGCAGGCGATCCTGACCACTCCCACCTGCGTGTTCGTCCACTGCACGCGCGACGCTCGCCGCTGCGACCTCGACCACATCGAACCCTTCGACCGGGGCGGCGCGACGAACTCGTGGAACCTTGCCCCGCTATGTCGCCTGCACCATCGGATGAAGACCCACGGCCACTGGACCTACCGACGCCTCACCCGCACCCGATTCGAATGGACCAGTCCGTCGGGCGACATCTACGACGTCGACCACACCTTCACCAGACGACGAATCCGCTGACCCACACCCCACCCGCCCCGGCCGGTGGGGCTGCTGCCATGTTCAAGCGGCGGTAGCGACCTGTGACTAGTCTCGTGCGCATGGCTGCGCCCGTGTCCGTGACCCACGAGCACTTCATCGCCGTCGAGCGGGAGGCGCTCGCCCGGTGAGCCGGCTCCTGGTCGTCCACCACTCCCCCACGCCGACGGTGCGGTCGCTGACCGACGCGGTGCTGGCCGGGGCTCACGACGACGAGATCGAGGGGGTCGAGGTGGTGGTCCGGGCGGCACTCGATGCGGACGCCGAGGACGTGCTGGCGGCGGACGGCTACCTGCTCGGGACGCCGGCCAACTTCGGCTACATGAGCGGGGCGCTCAAGCACTTCTTCGACACGATCTTCCTCGAGGCCGGCGGCGCGCTGGCCGACGACGGCTCCGCCGCTGGCACCGGGCCGGGGAAGAAGCCGTACGGACTCTGGGTGCACGGGCGGTACGACGTGACGGGCGCGGTCCGGTCGGTGCAGTCGATCGTCGGCGCGCTCCCGTGGGTGCAGGCGGCCGAGGTGCTGGAGGTGGTCGGCGACGTGACCGACCGGCACCGCGAGTCGGCGTACGAGCTCGGCGGGACCCTGGCCGCGCTGCTGAGCTGAGGGGCAGCGGTACGATCGCGCGGTCCGGCACCGAGGCAGAGAGGAGACCGCGTGCGCCTCGCCGTGCTCGCTGTCGTGGCGGCGCTCACCCTCACGGCCTGCGGCGACGACACCACCGCTCCGGCCGAGATGGCGGCCCCCGACCTGGGCGCCTGCCGGGTGCTCTCGCCCGAGGACGTCGCCCAGCCCGCCAACAGCAGCCCGTCGGTGCCGTGCTCCGAGTCGCACACCGCGGAGACCTACGCGGTGGGTGAGCTGCCCAGCGACTTCGACGACGTCGACTACGGCGACGAGCAGCTCGGCGCCTGGGCCTACCAGAAGTGCACCGGCTCGTTCCGCGACTTCCTCGGCGCCGACGAGAGCCTGGTGATGCGCACCGTGGTCAGCTGGGCGTGGTTCCGCCCCACCCAGGAGGCGTGGGACGACGGCGCCCGCTGGTACCGCTGCGACGTGGTCGGCGGCGGTGAGCAGAGCAAGGAGTACGTCGACCTGCCGACGAGCGCCCGGGGCCTGTTGCTCGGCCGGCCGAAGGACGCCTGGATGGTCTGCGCCGACGGCGAGACGGTCGCGGGCTCGGTGAAGGTGCCGTGCAACCAGCCGCACACCTGGCGGGCGGTCACCACGATCTCCCTCGGCGCGGCCAAGGACGAGTACCCCGGCGACCGGCTGGCCGAAGTGACCACCCGCGACTACTGCTCCCGGTCCGTGGGCGCGTGGCTCAACTACCCCGTCGACTACGACTTCGGCTACACGTGGTTCCACGAGGCCGAGTGGCAGGCCGGCAACCGGCGCTCGGTCTGCTGGGCCAAGACGACCCAGTGAGGGCAGCCCGATGAGGTACGCCGTGCTCGCGCTCGCCGGCGCCCTGCTGCTCGCGGGGTGCAGCGGCGGCGACGAGCCGGATCGGACGGCGGGCTCGTCGACCCCGTCCGCTACCGCGAGCGACGGCGCCGGCGCCTCGACGTCCGAGTCGCCCCGGGCCGCGGCGCCCGCGCGACCGAAGAAGGACCGGTGCTACCGACTCGACTACACCGATGCGATCGCGCCGACCAACGACGGCACGCCGATGCCCTGCAAGCGTGCGCACACGTCGCGGACGGTCGCCGTGGGCGACCTCGACACCGTCGTGGACGGCCACCTGCTCGCGGTCGACTCCCGGCGGGTGCGCGACCAGGTCGCGGAGCAGTGCCCGCAGCGGTTCGCGGCGTACGTCGGCGGCTCCCCCGACGCCCGCCGGCTCAGCATGCTGCGGCCCATCTGGTTCACCCCGACCGTGGAGCAGTCCGACGCCGGCGCCTCGTGGTACCGCTGCGACGTCGTCGCGATCGCGGGCGACGAGCGCCTGGCGAACCTGACCGGCGACCTCCGTGGCGTGCTCGGCCGTGAGGAGGGCCGGGACCGCTACGGCATGTGCGGCACCGCCGAGCCCGGCACGCCGGGCTTCGAGCGGGTGATCTGCTCCGCGAAGCACACCTGGCGCGCGGTCGCGACGGTGCCGTTCGAGCAGGACCGCTACCCGGGCGTGGACAAGGCTCGCTCCGCCGGCGACCAGCCCTGTCGGGACGCCGGCGCCGCGGCGGCGGACGGCGCGCTCGACTACCGCTGGGGCTACGAGTGGCCGAGCGCGAAGAAGTGGCGCGACGGCCAGCGCTACGGGCTCTGCTGGGCTCCCGACAGCTGAATCGCTGACGAGCCGGTCAGGGGAAGCGACGGCGACACGCCGATCCGCACCGGCGTGTCACGCTCGCTTTCCCTGACCGCCCACCACCCGTACGGCGTGTCGCGCTCGTTTCCCCGGGCGGCCGGGGAAACGAGCTCCACCCGCCGTCCCCGAACTCGGACGGGTGTCAGAAGCCCAGCTTGCGCAGCTGGCGCGGGTCGCGCTGCCAGTCCTTCGCGACCTTGACGTGCAGGTCGAGGTAGACCGGCGTGCCGAGCAGCGCCTCGATCTGCTTGCGGGCGGTGGTGCCGATGGTCCGCAGCCGCGAGCCCTTGGGGCCGATGATGATGCCCTTCTGGGAGTCGCGCTCGACGTAGACGTTCGCGTGGATGTCGACCAGCGGCTTGTCCTCGGGCCGGTCCTCGCGCAGCCGCATCTCCTCGACCACCACCGCGACCGAGTGCGGGAGCTCGTCGCGCAGGCCGTCGAGCGCGGCCTCGCGGACCAGCTCGGCGACGAGGATCTCCTCGGGCGCGTCGGTCAGGTCGCCGTCGGGGTAGAGCTGCGGACCCTCCGGGAGCAGGCCCACCAGGAGATCCTGCAGCAGGGCGATCTGGTCGCCCTGCTTGGCCGAGACCGGGACGATCTCGGCCCACTCGACACCGATCTCGGCGCCCAGCGCCTGGATGTCCAGCAGGTGCTGGCCGATCTGCTCACCCGAGGCGAGGTCGGTCTTGGTCGCGACGGCGACCTTCTTGGTGCGCTTGATCTTCGCCATCTCGGTGGCGATGAACCGGTCGCCCGGGCCGATCCTCTCGTTGGCCGGGAAGCACACCGCGACCACGTCGACCTCGGCCAGCGTGGTCGTCACCAGGTCGTTGAGCCGCTCGCCGAGCAGCGTGCGCGGCCGGTGCAGGCCCGGGGTGTCGACGAGGATCAGCTGGGCGTCGTCGCGGTGCACGATGCCGCGGACGACGGTGCGCGTGGTCTGCGGCTTGTCGGAGGTGATCACGACCTTCTGGCCGACCAGCGCGTTGGTCAGCGTCGACTTGCCGGCGTTGGGCCGCCCGACGAAGGAGACGAAGCCACTGCGGTGCTCGCTCATGGGGTGGTCACGGCTCCCTCGCCTCGTCGTACTCGGCCCAGATCTGCTCGTCGCTCTTGCCCGCCGCCTTGCCCGCCCGCCAGATCGGGCCCGGGTCGACCGCCCGCGGCTGCCGCCGCTCGACGCCGCGCCAGTAGCCCATCACGTCGTACGCCGTGCTCGGCAGCCTGCGCTCGCGCATCAGGTGCTTGCGGATCGCGCGCATCTGCGCGGACTCCCCCGCCATCCAGAAGTAGCCGTCGCCGACCGGCCAGTCGATGCCCTCGACCACCTCGGCCAGGCGGCTCCGGCCCGCCCCGGGCGGCTCCAGCCAGGTGACGTCGGCATCGGCGGGGAGGTAGTCCGGCAGCCGGTCGGGGATCTCGGCCCAGATCCGGGTCGGCACGTCGACGGACTCGGCGATCCGCGCCATCGCGGGCATCGCCGTCAGGTCGCCGACCAACAGCAGCCAGGCGGCGCTCGGCGCCATCAGGAAGGAGCCCTTGGGGTCGGTGATCGCCACTGTCTGTCCCACGACGTCGAGCTGTGCCCACTCGGTGACCAGCCCGACCTCGTGCACGACGACGTCGAGCACCAGCTCGGTGCCGTCCCACGAGCGCACGGTGTAGTAGCGGCTCTGGAACTGCTCGGGCACGATCAGCCCGACCCACTCGTCCGGGATGCCGGTGCTCGTGAACCCCGCGAGCCCCGCGCCGCCGAGCGTCAGCCGCACCAGATGGTCGGACAGCTGCTCGCGACGCAGCACCTGCGCGACGTACTGCTGGGCCCTCGTGCTCACCCGACAACCGTATCGGGGCTCAGAACGTGTGGCGGAGGGGATACCCGCTGGCGCCGTTGGCGTCGGTCTTGGTGGCGAGCACGTGGTGGAGCTGGATCTCGTTGCGCTCGAACGCCAGCCGGGAGCCGGCCATGTAGAGCCCCCAGACCCGGGCGGTGCCGATGCCGACCTCGTCGACGCAGGCGTCCCAGTTCTCCTGGAGGTTGTGGCACCAGCCGGCGAGCGTCTTGGCGTAGTGGACCCGGATGTTCTCGTGGTGCTGCACCTCGAGCCCGGCGTTCTCGGCCTCCGACACGATCGTGCCGGAGCCGATCAGCTCGCCGTCGGGGAAGACGTACCGGTCGATGAACGCCCCGGTGCTCGTCGGCTTGTTGTGCTGCCGGGTGATGCAGTGGTTGAGCAGCCGACCCTGGGGCCTGAGGTGGTCGCGGATCCAGGAGAAGTAGGACGGGTAGTTCTTCACCCCGATGTGCTCGGTGAGGCCGATGGAGGAGATCGCGTCGAAGCCGGACTCCTCGACGTGGCGGTAGTCCATGTGGCGCACCTCGGCGAGGTGGTCGAGCCCCTCCTCCTTGATCCGCTGCTGGGCCCACGACGCCTGCTCGCGCGAGAGCGTGACGCCGATCGCCCGGACGCCGTACTCGCGAGCGGCGTGGCGCACCATGCCGCCCCAACCGCAGCCGAGGTCGAGCAGCCGCTGGCCGGGCTGCAGATCGAGCTTGCGGGCGACGAGGTCGTACTTGGTGTGCTGCGCCTCCTCCAGCGTCGCCTCCTCCGTCGGGAAGATCGCGCAGGTGTAGGTCATCGACGGGCCGAGCACGTACTCGTAGAACGCGTTGGACACGTCGTAGTGGTGGTGGATCGCCTCGGCGTCACGGTGCTCGGAGTGACGCAGGCCCTCGAGCACTCGGCGCCAGCGCGGGGTCGACTCCTGCGGCGGCGGAGGCGGTGGCTTGAGGCTCGACAGCCCGATCGCCCGCAGCAGCGTGACCAGCTCGGAGGGCGAGGGCCGCCGGAGCTTGAGCCCTTTCTGCAGCAGCCGCATCGCCTCGTAGGGGTCGCCCGGGTGCACGCCCTCGAGCTCGAGGTCGCCGGTGATGTACGCGCGCGCCAGGCCCAGGTCACCGGGGGCGGTGACGAGGTAGGCGAGCCCGCGCTCGGTGCGCAGGTGGAACTTGAACGGCGCGTCCTCGGGGCCGGTCGCGCTGCCGTCGTACGCCGTGAAGCGCAACGGCAGCGGCTCGATCAACAGCGAGTCGAAGGCCTCGGCGATCGTCATGGTGGTCAACGTCTCTTCACCGCCTTGTCGTACAGGGTGGTCAATCGGTCCTGCGGGTCGTAGCGACCCTTCACGGCGGCGAGGTGCGCGCCGTCGTAGAGCTGGTCGAAGGTCTCGCGGTCGTAGAACGCCTCGCTGTAGAGCGACTTGTGTCCGTCGAGCTCGTGCACCTTCGTCTCGATCGCGCGGTTGCGCGGCGCGTCCACGGCCTCGGGGCCGACGTGCACGGTGCCCCAGAAGCCGACGTTGACGTAGAGCCGGTCCGGCTCCAGCGGGTAGGTCGGCCAGTCGCGCTCGGCCTTGCAGGGGCACAGCCAGACCGGCCGCATGCCGACCTCGGCGTCGAACCAGTCGAGGAACTCCGGCAGCCGCTCGACCGGCACCTCGATGTCCTGGATCACCCGCTCGCGCAACGGGCGGCCGGCCCGCCGGTCGAGGCGGTCGGCGACGTCGAAGCGGCGGTCGAGGGCGATCAGCTTGTGGTAGACGTCCGAGCGCCGCCAGCGCTTGGGCCACAGCCGCCGGACCTTCGGGTTCTGGACGCCGAAGGCACCGGAGCACCAGAACCAGTCGGTGTCCCAGCGCCACAGGTAGTCGTAGATCGTGAGCAGGTCCGTCTCGCGCTGCTGCAGGGACCGGTAGTAGACGTCCATCCCGGTGTAGTCGCTGGTCGGCCCGGGCTGCTCCTGCCAGGTGGCGAGCGTCAGGTAGTACTCACCGGGCCCGAAGGCGACGCCGTCGAGGCCGTCGACGCGGGTGCCGTCGTACGCCGCGGTCTCGGCCACCTCGCGGATCGTCTTCGCCAGCAGGTCCGCGTCGTCGAAGCGGACGTGCCGCAGCGCGACGTAGCCGGGGACCTGCTCCAGCCGGATCTTCAGCCGCGTGGCGTAGCCCAGCGAGCCGTAGGAGTTGGGGAAGGTGTCGAACAGGTCGCTGTGCTCGCCATCGGGGCCGGGTCGGCAGGTGACCACCTCGCCGGCACCGGTGAAGACGTCCATCTCCACCACCGACTCGTGCGGCAGGCCGTTGCGGAAGCTGGTCGACTCGATGCCGAGGCCGGTCACCGCACCGCCGAGGGTGATCGTGCGCAGCTGCGGGACGACGCACGGGATCAGGCCGTGCGGCAGGGTCGCGTCGACCAGGTCTTCGTAGGTGCACATCCCCTGCACGTCGGCGGTCCGCGCCGCCGGGTCGACGGCGATCACGCCGTCGAGGCCGGACACGTCGAGTCCGGGCGACGTGGTCGCGGCACGGGGCCGGAACAGGTTCGACGTCTTCTTCGCCAGCCGCACCGGCGAACCCGGAGGGAGGGCTTCGTACGACGAGCGCAATCGCTCGACTGCTCTCTCGTGTGCTCCCCAGCCGCGCAGACTCACAGTCGGAGAACTTACTCCTCTCCGGGGCCTCGTGGGTCCGGGGGCGAGCAGCCGAGCGTCGTGGAGCTACGTGCTGAGCGTGGCGGCGATCGTGCCCCGAGCGTCGCCACGATGGACCACGACGCCGGCGCCGCCGAGGTCGCGGAGGGCGTCGAGATCGGCGGGAGCGACGGTGGCGGCGGCGCCGAGCACGACCGCCGCCTCCAGGCCCGACGAGCCGGACGACACCGCCATCGCCACGCAGACGCCGAGGGCCGAGACGTGGAGCGAGGGCAGGTCGACGGTGGCGGCGGCGTACGTGCGACCGTCGCTGTCGCGGACTGCCGCGCCCTCCGCCGCGCCGGTGCGCGCCCGGGTCGCGCGAGCGAGCGTCACGAGCTTCCTGTCCTCTGCCGTCAGCTGGTCACTCATCGCGGACCTGCTCCTCCTCGTCCTCGTGTGCGACCCGGGCGATCCGCACGGTGCCGATCCGGTTGCGGCGGCCGGTGACCGCCTCCGCCTCGAAGCGCAGCCCGTGGGCCTCGACCACCGACCCCGGGATCGGCACCCGGCCGAGGTGCTTGGCCATCAGGCCGCCGACGCTGTCGACGTCCTCCTCCTCGACGTCGAAGCCGAAGAGCTCGTCGAGGTCGTCGATCGGGTAGCGCGACGAGACCCGCACGGTGCCGTCGTCGGCGGTCTCGACCTCGACCTGCTCGGCGTCGTACTCGTCGGTGATCTCGCCGACGATCTCCTCGAGGATGTCCTCGATGGTGACCAGGCCGGCGGTGCCGCCGTACTCGTCGACGACGACCGCGACGTGCTGGCGCATCGCCTGCATCTCCGAGAGCAGTGCGTCGACCGGCTTGGAGTCGGGCACGAAGTGCGCCGGCCGCATCACCTCGTCGATGCGCTGGGTGAACTCGACGTCGGGCGCCTCGAAGTCGCGCCGCACGATGTCCTTGAGGTAGGCGAAGCCGACCACCTCGTCGAGGTTCTCGCCGATCACCGGGAGGCGGGAGAAGCCGCTGCGCAGGAAGAGGGAGAGCGTCTGTCGCAGGTTCTTGTGGCGCTCGATGTAGACGACGTCGGTGCGCGGCACCATCACCTCGCGGGCGATGGTGTCGCCGAGCTCGAGCACGTCGTGGATCATCTTGCGCTCGCCGGACTCGATCAGCGAGGACGCCTCGGCGAGGTCGACCAGCTCGCGCAGCTCGGTCTCGGTGGCGAACGGACCCTCGCGGAAGCCCTTGCCCGGCGTCAGCGCGTTGCCGACCAGGATCAGCAGCCGTGGCAGCGGTCCGAGCACCGCGGTGACGAACGACAGGGGCGCGGCCGAGGCCAGTGCGACCCGCTCGGCGTGCTGGCGGCCGACGGTGCGCGGCGCGACGCCGATCGCGACGAACGAGACGACCAGCATCGCGGCGATCGTGGTGAGCACGGCCGGCCACCACGCGCCGTCCCAGATCTCGTCGACCTGGAGGGTGACCAGCACGATCGCGGCGATCTCGCAGAGCAGCCGCAGGAACAGCGCGGTGTTGAGGTAGCGGGGCGGGTCCTCGAGCAGCGCGACCAGCCGCTTGGCACCGGGGCGGTTGTCGGAGAGCAGCTCGTCGGCCCGGGCGCGCGAGAACGACGCGAGCGCGGCGTCGGCTGCGGAGAACAGCCCCGCGAGCACGACGAGGGCGGCCGCGGCGACCAGCAGCCAGACGTCGGTGGGATCCATCGCGGTCAGTGAGCGGCGCTCGACGCGCGCCAGGCGGTGAGGAGCTGGTCCTGGAGACCGAACATCTCCCGGTGCTCCTCGGGCTCGGCGTGGTCGTAGCCGAGCAGGTGCAGGATGCCGTGCACGGTCAGCAGCTCGATCTCGGCCTCGGTGCCGTGGCCCGCCGTCTCACCCTGGCGGGCGGCGACGTCGGGGCACAGCACCAGGTCGCCGAGCACGCCCTCCTCGGGATCCTCGTTGACCAGGCCGGGCCGCAGCTCGTCCATCGGGAAGGCCAGCACGTCGGTCGGACCCTGCTTCTCCATCCACTGCTCGTTGAGCTCGGCGATGGTGGGCTCGTCGACGGCCTTGATGCACAGCTCGGCCTGCGGATGCACGCGCATCCGGTCCATGACGAAGCGACTGAGCCCGGCCAGCCGCTGCACGTCCAGGTCGCGGCCGGACTCGTTGAGGATCTCGATGCTCATGTCGGGCTCAGGAGGTCGCGTGGGGCTTGGCACGTCGCAGGTCCACGCGCGCGTCGTGCTCGTCATAGGCCGCGACGATCTTGCCGACCAGCTTGTGGCGGACGACGTCGTGGCTGGTGAGCCGGTTGAACGAGATGTCCTCGACCTCGTCGAGGATCTCCTCCACCGCCCGCAGGCCGGACTTCTGCCCGCCGGGCAGGTCGGTCTGGGTGACGTCGCCGGTGACCACGATCTTGGAGCCGAACCCGAGCCGGGTCAGGAACATCTTCATCTGCTCGGGCGTGGTGTTCTGTGCCTCGTCGAGGATGATGAACGAGTCGTTGAGCGAACGGCCGCGGAGGAAGGCCAGCGGCGCCACCTCGATCGTGCCGGCGGCCAGCAGCTTGGGGATGGTCTCGGGGTCGAGCATGTCGTGCAGCGCGTCGTACAGCGGACGCAGGTAGGGGTCGATCTTCTCGGTGAGCGTGCCCGGGAGGAAGCCGAGCTTCTCCCCCGCCTCGACCGCCGGCCGGCTGAGGATGATCCGGTTGACCTGCTTCGACTGGAGCGCCTGCACGCCCTTGGCGACGGCGAGGTAGGTCTTGCCGGTGCCGGCCGGGCCGATGCCGAAGGTGATCGTGTGCTTGTCGATCGAGTCGACGTAACGCTTCTGGTTGAGCGTCTTGGGCCGGATCGAGCGGCCCCGGTTGCTGAGGATGTTCAGGCTCAGCACGTCGGCCGGGCGCTCGGTCGTCTCGGCGCGCAGCATCGCCAGGACGCGCTCGACGGTCTCGCCGGTGACGCCCTGACCGGTGCGGATGATCGCCACCAGCTCGTCGAGGAGCCGCTCGGCGAGGGCCACCTCGCCCGGCTCGCCGTCGAGCGTGATCCGGTTGCCCCGGACATGGACCTGCGCGTCGAAGGAGCGCTCGATCAGGCCGAGGTGCTCGTCACCGGGGCCGAGCAGGCTGACCATGTTGATGCTGTTGGGGACCACGACGGTGTGCTTGGTGGTGTGCCTGGTCGTCTGCGTTTCAGTCATGAGGCCCGGACGGGCTGCCCTCTCGGTCGGCGTACGTACCCCACCATGCTACGGGAGCGGCGTCGCGCGGCCCAGCGAGTTGCGCGTACCGTGGCCGCATGAGGGAGGGCGAGGTCGAGGACCTCTTCGCGGAAGATCCCGAGCCCGACGACCCGGACGCGCCGCCGTACTGGTTCGCCGGCCAGCACCTGCCATCCGACGCCCGCGCGATGGGCCTGAGCCACCACGTGCCGGAGGGCGCGATCATCGACTTCGCCGGCCGCCTCGACGCCGGCAACCGCCGGCACCGGATCGTGGCCTGGGGCCTGCTGGTCCTCTTCGGGCTGCCGGTCGTGCTCGCGGTGCTGCGGGTGCTGTACGCGTTCTAGCACCACTACTCATTCGGCGACCCGTCAGCAGGAGCAAGCAGCGTGAAGGTATCGACGACCTTCTCCCCCTCCTGGTCGTACACCTTCAGCACCACGGACTCGCCGGAGCGTCTCCCCGCCTCCTCCGGGCTGTCCGGTGTCGGCCCGGCCAGATCCTCCTTGAGGACGTAGCCGCCGACACCGTGATCACCGGCGACCGCGACCAGGTCGGGGCTCTCCGCGAGCGTCTCCGCCTCTGCGTCCGACCCGTAAGTCTGCCCGTGGGAGTTCTTCGGGAAGTCCCGTGTTGCGAGCTTCTGCCCGACGAACGGATCCGACTTGAGCTCCATCCCCGATCGAGAGGCTGAGGGCGCGTCCGATGGCGCCGCCGACGACGAGGAGCCAGCGACCACGAAGTAGGAGACGACGCCCGTCGGAACCGCGACGGCCAGCGCGGCGGTCGCACCGACGACCAGATTCTTGATCATGTCCACGAGACCTCCTTCTGAACGAACGTCAGTCAGTACGAGTTGAAGACCACTGTCTTGTACGTCTGGAGCGTGTCGTACCCCGAAGGAATCCAGGTACGAGTCTGCCCGCGGCTGTAGATGAAGGCCCGGCATGGATGGACGTACCAGACGGTCCACGCATGCGTCGCCACGTCGTTGTAGACCCACGTACCGGCCGCACAGAGCGCGTCGCTCTGGAAGTACGCTCGGGCCCGAGCACCCATCCTGTTGATCGGCGCGTCCCCCGTCACCCGTCGCACGGTCGACCCGACGAACTCGGTCGGATCCAAGTCATCGCTGCGAATCGCTCCAGCGCGGTTCTGGTAGTTGACCCCGTTCGAAGTGAAGTCTTTCCACGCCGAGTACCACGTGTCCGCGTACGCGGCTGGCGCCAAGATTCCCACGACAGCGCCGACAATCGACCCGACCACCGCGCTGCGACGAAGCGAATTCCGCATGCCCATGCCCTCCGAGAACACGTTCTAGCTCGTGAGGCACGATGCCAATACCCGGCGCGATCGACCATGGTCATTTCGGGCTATTCCAGTTTCCCTTGAGTCGACAGTTCGAGGGCGCGCTCGAGGACAAGGCTCGCATCCCACTCGAGCAGCCCGGTTCGGTTCTGAGGGCGCTGCGTCGCCACCTATCGCTCGCGTCGGTGGCTACCGCTCGTCGTCGAACGCCACCTGCAGTGTGCCGAGGCACATCTCGTCGGTGCTGCCCTCGGCCCAGATCACGTAGCGCTCCTCCTGGCCCGCGAACGCCGGGAGCCGGTCGCGCAGCCACTGCTGGTGCGTGCAGGTGACCCGGACCCGGTCGAGCGCGTCGAGGTGCAGCGGCTCCCGCAGTGGCACCGTGCCCTGGTTGTCGAAGTCCCAGATCGGGATGTCCAGGATCGTCCTGGCCTCGGGGGTGCCGGGGTCGGCCTCGATCGTGATCGTGCGGCCGAGCAGATGCATGTGGCCGGCGACGCCGAGGACCGTCATGCCGCGCGGGAGCGTGCGGGTGCACGACGTCGTACGAGACGGCGACACGTCGGTGCCACACAGCAGGTGCAGCAGGCTGTTGGTGTTCCCCGCCGCGCCGAAGCGCTTCATCACGTCGGCGACCGCGGCGTCGCGGTCGCAGAGCGGCCCGTCGTCGTGCCCGGACCGGCACGGAAGCTCGACCGGCGCGGGCATCAGGAAGGTGTGCAGCGGCGTCAGGTCGGCGCCGGCCCTCATCCAGCGCAGCTGGGTGCTGGAGGCATCGGGCTCCGCACCCGACAGCAGGTTGTAGTGGACCTGCATGATGATCCGGGAGCCGGCCTCGAGGCGGACGCCGTAGCCGTCGCGGGTCCTGGTCTCGTCGCCGCCGGGCGCCCACGCGGCCAGCCAGGAGGCGTCGTCGAGATTCGCGAAGTCGCCCCGGAGGCCCGAGCCGCCGAAGCAGGTCCAGCCCTCCTCGGAGGTCCGGGCGTCCAGGTCCTCGGCCTCGGCCACCTGCTCGGGAGCGACCCGGAACAGGATCACGTGGTGCACCACCCGCGGGTTGCCCGGCGCGACGTGGCTGCCGGTGAGCCAGACGTCCTTGTCGAGTCCGGGGTCGAGCAGGAAGCAGCGGTAGTCGTCGGTGCCCGTGCCGGTCGGGGCCGACGGGGTGTACGCGGTCGGCATCGTCAGCGTCATCCGCCGCTCGCCGTCGCGCAGCGGCAGCAGCTTGCCGGCGGGTAGCGCGGCGAGCTGGTCGGCCTCGACCTCCGGCGGGTCCGGCGGGACGAGGATGTCGGTGGGCGACCCCGTGCGGCGGTCGGCGCCCTCCTCCACGCAGGCCGCCAGCGACATGGCGAGCGCGAGCAGCAGCGCCGCGGCCGCCGCCCGCCGGATCATCCCGGCGGCCAGGTCATCGGGCGCCCGGCCAGCAGGTGCAGGTGGGCGTGGAAGACGGTCTGTCCGACCCCGGCCCCGGTGTTGAACACCAGCCGGTAGTCATCATGCCCCTCGTCCGCCGCGATCGCGGCGGCCGTCGTGACCAGGTCGGCGGACGCGGCCGCATCGCCGGCGGCGAGCTCGGCGGCGTTGGCGAAGTGCACCTTCGGCACCACCAGCACGTGGGTCGGCGCCTGCGGGTTGATGTCGCGGAACGCCACGGTGTGCTCGGTGGTGCGCACGATGTCGCCCGGGATCTCCCCGGCCACGATCTTGCAGAACAGGCAGTCGTCCACTGGTCCTCCACGGGATCTGATGGCGTGAGCGTAAACCGATCGGTGCCCACGAGCGTCCCATTACCGTGACGACCGTGACGGACCGGCCGCCCGATTCACCGGCGAGCCGACAGGCGAGCCGGCAGCCGACCTGGACCGCCGACCAGGCGCTGGAGCAGCTGTACGCCGCGCACTGGCGCTCGCTGGTGCGGCTCTCGGTGCTGCTCGTGCGCGACCAGGGCGTCGCGGAGGAGGTCGTGCAGGACGCCTTCGTGGCCGTGCACGGCCGATGGGGCCGGCTGCGCGATCCCGGGCGGGCGCTCGCCTACCTGCGCCAGACCGTCGTCAACCGGTCCCGCTCGGCGCTGCGGCACCGGGCCGTCGTGGAGCGACACGCCGCGCGTCGTACGCCGCCACCGGAGGAGCCCGGCGCCGACCAGGCCGCGCTGGTCTCCGACCGCCGCGCGGCCGTGCTCGACGCACTCCGGGCGCTCCCCCAGCGGCAGCGCGAGGTGCTCGCGCTGCGCTACTACCTCGACCTCTCGGAGGCCGAGATCTCCGACACCCTCGGCATCAGCCGGGGCGCGGTGAAGAGCCACGCCTCACGGGGCGCGGCCACCCTCCGGACCCTCCTCGAGGAGCAGCTGTGAACGACCTCCACGACCTCTTCGAGGACGCCGTCGCCGACGTCGAGCCCGCCGACCGGCTCGACGCGATCCGCTGTCGTACGTCGAGCCCGGCCCAGGCGGCGCGGCCCTGGTTCCGCGCCGCGGCGCTGACCGTGGTCGGCACCGCGGCCACGGTCACCCTGGTCGCCGCACTCGGCAGCGGGCCGCAGCCGACCGGGCCGGCCGAGCACGGCGGACACGAGGAGGCGGGTCACGCCGACCGGCCCGCCGAGGACGACGCGGCGACGATGCTGGTGCCGGCGTACTTCGTCGGCGCCTCGCCGAACGGGCCGCGGCTGTACCGCGAGTTCGACCGGGTGCCGGCCGGCGATCCGCTCCAGGGCGCCCTCGAGCGGATCCAGGAGCCGCCCAGCGACCCGGACTATCGCACCCTCTGGGCCGTGGGCACCGGGGCGGGCCTCGCCCTGGAGAGCGCGACGCTCCGAGACACCACGATCGACGTCGAGCTCGGCCCGATCGACCTCGACCAGGCCGCGCCCGAGCTCGCGGTGCAGCAGGTCGTCTACACGCTGCAGGCCGCCGCGGGCCGGCAGCTGCCGGTGCGATTCCTCTCGAACGGCAGGCCGAGCGGCAGCCCGGTCGACGCCGCTCGCCAGGACGAGGTGCTGAACCCGGTCAGCATCAGCGATCCCGCGGAGGGCAACACCTACGCCGGGTCGTTCATCGCTCGTGGGCGGGTCGGGGCGGGTGAGCGCACGGTGGAGTGGAGCATCCTCGACGGCCCCGACGCGCAGTCCGCCGTCGCGCGCGGGCTCGCGACGATCGACGCCGGAGGAGGCGGTTTCGCCCCGTGGACGGCCGAGGTCGACCTGTCCGGCCTCGCCCCCGGCACCTACGTCTTCAGCGTGTCGACGGCGGACGTGCGCCTCTCCGCCTACGGCCCCACGTTCACCGACACGCGCACGATCAGCGTCCGATAACCCCAGGAGACGACGAAAATGGTCACCATGACTTCCCCGCGTACCCGGCTCGCCGCCGCCCTGTCCCTTCCCGCACTCGCGCTCGCCGCGCTGACCGCCTGCGGCGACGACGACGGGGACCCGAAGCCCGCCGGCGGCACCGCCACCGAGGGGACCGCCGAGCCCAGCGGCTCGGGCGAGCCGTCCGAGCCCGCCTCGGAGACCCCGGAGGCGGCGACGGTGCCGGTCTACTTCGTGGGCGACACCCCGCAGGGGCCGCGGCTCTACCGGGAGTTCCGCCAGGTCGAGTCCGACGACCCGGCCCTCGCGGCACTCGCGCTGATGACCTCCGGGGACGCCCTCGACCCCGACTACGACACGCTCTACCCCGGCGGCAGCTTCGCCAGCGTCGAGATCGGCGACGACATGATCACGGTCGGCCTGCCCGACGAGTCGTGGACGACGGCCCCCGAGGGCATGTCGGAGGCGGAGGCCCGGCTGGCGGCCCAGCAGATGGTCTACACGCTCCAGGGCGTCGCGCAGGAGCGGCTCCCGGTGTCGATCACCCTCGACGGCGCCCCGGCCGACCTCTTCGGGCTGGCCGGCGAGGTCGGCAACGACCCCGAGATCGACGTACGCGCGCTGGTGAACATCACGACGCCCGCCGAGGGCGCGACGGTGAGCGGCACCTTCACCGCCGACGGCGTCTCGAGCTCCTTCGAGGCCACGACGCCGTGGGAGATCCGCAAGGGCGGGGCCGACGGCAAGGTCGTCGCGAAGGGCTTCGCCACCGCGGAGGGCTGGATGGACAAGCTCTACCCCTGGCAGACCGACGTCGACGTGTCCGACCTGGCACCCGGCGACTACACGTTCGTCGCGCTCACCGACGACCCGTCGGGGGGTGAGGGCGGCGGCCCGATGGTCGACACGAAGTCGATCACCGTCCAGTGAGGCTGACGCGGCAGCGGCTCAATCGCACGCTGCTGCGCCGCCAGCACCTGCTCGAGCGCACCAGCCTCCCGAGCGAGGCGGTCGCCGACCACCTGGTCGGCCTCCAGGGGCAGGAGACGCTGCCGCCGTACCTCTCGCTGGCCGCGCGGGTCGCCGACTTCGACCCGTACGCCGTCTCGCGCGGTCTCGACGACGGCAGCTGGGTGCGCCTCGGGTCCCTGCGGGGCACGATCCACCTGCACACGGGTGCCGACGCACTCGCCACCCGCCCGTGGCTGCAGCCCGCCCTGGAGAAGCAGATGCGCGGCCGCGTGCCGGCCGCCCACGAGGAGGTCGCGACCGTCGTGCACGACCTGCTCGCCGACGGCACGGTCGAGCACCGGGAGCTCGGCGGGCAGCTGGCCGCGCGGCTGCCCGGACGGCCGGCGGACCTGACCGTCGTCGCGCGCACCATCGTCCCGCTCGTGCAGCTGCCGCCCCGCGGGGCGTGGCGCGGCAGCGGGGGCATCGTCTGGGACCTGCTGGAGCGGCGCACCGGAGGCGTCCTCGCCACACCCGATCCGAAGGAGGTCGTCCGCCGCTACCTGCGGGCGTTCGGCCCGGCGACGGCGGCCGACCTCAGCGTGTGGTCGACCGTGACCGGGCTGCGGCCGGTGCTGACCCGGATGACCGATCTGGTACGGCACGAGGACGAGGACGGCAAGGTGCTGTTCGACGTCCCGGACGGCGTGATCGAGGACGAGGACACCCCCGCGCCGGTGCGGCTGCTCGGCACCTACGACAACGTCTGGCTCGCCCACGCCGCCCGCGATCGGGTCACCGAGGCCGGCACGCGCGGCAACTGGATGGGCGCCAACGGCGGCGTGGCCAACACCGTGTTCGTCGACGGCTGGCTGGCGGGACTGTGGCGGATCGAGGACGACCGGGTGCGGATCGTCGACCTCTTCCGCGACCTCACCCCTGCCGAGCGGGCCGAGCTCGACGACGAGATCACCCGGATCGAGGGACTGCTGGCGCGGTGAGGTGGCGGGGCGCCACCCGGCGGTGCGCCAGCAACCGATCCCACCGGCCAAACGGTGCCCAGCTCACCGCCACCCGGCACACCCATACCGGCGCACCCTCACCCCCAGCGCGACGTGCGGGACAGGATCGCGGCGACGGCGGCGACGCCGGCGGTCGACGTACGCAGCACCTCGGCGCCGAGCCGCACGGATGCGGCTCCGGCGGCGACGAACGCCGCGACCTCGTCGTCGGTGAGCCCGCCCTCGGGCCCGACGACCACGACGATCCGGCCGGACGACGGCACCGACACCGCGGCGAAGGAGGTGGTCGCCGCCTCGTGCAGGACCACGGCGAGGTCGGCGTCGCGCAGCAGGGCCGCCACGTCGTCGGTCGACGCCGGCTCCGCGACCTCGGGGAACCATGCGCGCCGGGCCTGCTTGGCGGCCTCGCGAGCGGTGGCGCGCCACCTCGCGAGCGACTTCGCGGCCCGCTCGCCCTTCCAGACGGCCACGCTGCGCGCGGCCGCCCAGGGCACCACCCGGGCGACGCCGATCTCGGTGAGCACCTCGACGGCGAGCTCGCCCCGGTCACCCTTGGGGATCGCCTGGACGACCACGACCTCGGGGGTCGCCGGGTCCTGCGCCGTCACGGTCTCGACCTCGAGCGTGAAGACCCGCTTGCCGGTCGAGCCGACCGCGCCCCGCGCGGCTCTGCCCGCGCCGTCGGTGAGCACGACCTGCTCCCCGACCCGCAGCCGGCGCACCGCGACCGCGTGGTGGGCCTCATCGCCGTCGACGGTCACGACGTCGCCGACGGCGACGCCCGCCAGCGTCGGGACGAGGTGGACGGGGAGCGACATGGGGCTCAGTGCGTGTTGAAGGCGTCGCGGAGCCGGCCGAAGACCGACTTGCCGCTCGGCTGCGCCTGGCCCGACGGCTTCTCCTCGTCGCGGATCGCGGCCAGCTCGCGCAGCAGCTCCTCCTGGCGCGGGTCGAGGCGGGTCGGCGTCTCGACGACCACGGTGACGACCAGGTCGCCGCGTCCGCCGCGCAGGCCCGGTACGCCGCGGCCGCGGAGCACCTGCTCGGCGCCCGACTGGGTGCCGGGCCGGACGTCGAGGTCGATGCTGGTCTCGACGTCGGTCCGCGGCTCCTCGCCGTCGACCACGTCGGCCTCGAGCGTGGGCAGCGTGACCGTGGTGCCGAGCGCGGCGGCGGTCATCGGCAGCGTGACGGTCGTGTGCAGGTCGTTGCCGTGCCGGGTGAAGACGTCGTGCGGGGCGACGTGGATCTCGACGTACAGGTCGCCGGCGGGTCCGCCGCCCGGGCCGACCTCGCCCTCGCCCGAGAGCTGGACCCGCGTGCCCGTGTCGACGCCCGCCGGGATCTTGATCGTCAGCGTGCGGCGGGAGCGGACCCGGCCGTCGCCGGAGCACTCCCGGCAGGGGTCGGGGATGATCGTGCCGAAGCCGCGGCAGGCCGCGCACGGGCGCAGCGTGCGGATCTCGCCGAGGAACGAGCGCTGCACGTGGGCGACCTCGCCGGCACCGTGACAGGTCTCGCACGGCACCGCGTGGGTGCCGGGGGCGGCGCCCTCGCCATGGCAGGTGGAGCACATCACCGCGGTGTCGACCTTGAGCTCGCGCGAGACGCCGAACGCGGCCTCGGCGAGATCGACCTCGAGCCGGATCAGCGCATCCTGGCCGCGCCGCTGCCGCGAGCGCGGGCCCCGGCCGCCGCCGGCGGAGGCGCCGCCGAAGAACGCGTCCATGATGTCGGTGAACGAGAAGCCGGCGCCCTGCCCGAAGCCGGCGGCACCGCCGAAGGGGTCGCCGCCGCGGTCGTACGCCGCGCGCTTCTGCGGGTCGGACAGCACCTCGTAGGCGCGCGAGATCTCCTTGAACCTCTCCTGCGCGTCCGGGTCGGGGTTGACGTCGGGGTGGTACTTGCGCGCGAGTCGGCGGTAGGCCTTCTTGACGGCGTCGGCGTCCGCGTCGCGATCGACGCCGAGGAGCTCGTACAGGTCCTGGCTCAAGTGGGTTCCTTCGTGGTCGTACTGGCTCTGCTGATTCCCGGGCTGTTCCCGTCGGAGGTTCAGGCCTCGTCGAGGATCCGCGAGACGTAGCGGGCGACGGCCCGCACCGCCGCCATGCTGCCGGGATAGTCCATGCGGGTGGGGCCGACGATGCCGAGGCGGGCGAACGCCTCCTCGCCGGGTCCGTAGCCCGCCGCGACGACGCTGGTCGAGGCGAGCTCCTGGTAGGGGCCCTCGTGGCCGATGCGCACCGTGATCGGCTCGCCGGTCGTCGCCTCGCCGAGGAGCTTGAGCAGCACGACGTGCTCCTCGAGCGCCTCGAGCAGGGGCCGGACCGCCGAGTCGAAGCTGTCGCCGTACCGGGCGAGGTTGGCCGCGCCGCCGACCGCGATCCGCTCGTCGGAGCGGTGGTCGGACATCGCCTCGGAGAGCGCGTCGATCACGGCCAGCGTGGCCGGCGGCGCCAGCGCCTCCTCCGCGACGAGCGCGCCCAGCGCGGTGACGGCGTCCGCGATGACCTGCCCGATCGCCGCCTGGCCGATCACCGCGCGCAGCTCGACCAGCGCCTCGTCGTCGAGGTCGGCGGCGAGCTCGACGATGCGCTGCTCGACCCGACCGGTGCTGAGGATCAGCACCACCAGCAGGCGGTTGGGCGCCAGCGCGACCAGCTCGACATGTCGCACGGTGGAGCGCGAGAGCGTCGGGTACTGCACGATCGCGACCTGACGGGTCAGCTGCGAGAGCAGTCGCACCGAGCGCTGGACGACATCGTCGAGGTCGACGGCCCCGTCGAGGAGGGAGGCGATCGCCCGCCGCTCGGCCGCGCTCATCGGCTTGACGGTGGTGAGCCGGTCGACGAAGAGCCGGTAGCCCTTGTCGGTCGGCACCCGGCCCGCGCTGGTGTGCGGCTGGGCGATGTAGCCCTCGTCCTCGAGCGCCGCCATGTCGTTGCGGACCGTGGCCGGCGAGACGCCGAGCCCGTGCCGCTCGACGAGGGACTTGGACCCGACCGGCTCCTCGGTGGCGACGTAGTCCTCGACGATCGCACGAAGCACGGCCAGCCTGCGCTCCTCCTGCACTGCCCGCCTCCTCTTGGCACTCACCCCGCCGGAGTGCCAAGAGTACCCGTCGCCCGGCGGCACCACATCGTGGAAGCGCCCGTGCGACCTCCTCCGGCAATCAAATAGGTTAGGCTTACCTAAGTTATTCCCGTCCGGACGGAGCAACGGTGACCACGACCGAACAGCCCAGCTCAGACCTCGACCCTCGGCTGGTCGCGAACGACGCCCGCAGCATCCTCGCCTGTCCGGGCTCGGTCAGCCTGGTGATCGAGGGCGAGGAGCACGCCGTGGGCGAGGACGAGCAGCTCGGCCTCACCGACCACCGGGGTACGCCGACCTTCCTGTGCCTGGCCGACTCACCGGTCGCCCGCGCGGCGGCGACGCAGCGCAGCGCGCTGCTCACCCTGACCAGTGGTCTCGGCCCGCGCGGCGGATCCGAGCGCGGCGACTCGCTCACGCTCGCCGGCCGTCTCACCCGGTCCGGGTTCGAGCGCTGCGAGTGCTGCGACGAGATGCGCCACATGGTCTCCCTCGACCTGAACTTCGTGCTGCTGGCCCGCCCGGACCGGCACCTGCGGGTGCCGCTCGACGACTTCCGCAGCCGCGAGCACCACCTCAACCGCGGCCACCTCCAGCGCTCGGTCGAGCACGCCAACGACTGCCACCAGGAGGAGCTGCGCCGCTCGGTGGCGCTCGGCACGAACACCCGCCCCGGCGACCTGGTCGGGGTGCGGATCGCCCGCCTCTCCCCCTCCGAGGTGACGCTCCAGTGGGTGGACGTCACCGGGTCGCACCAGCGCTCCGTCGCCTTCCCGCGCCGCGCCCGCGACCTCGCGGAGCTCGGCGAGATGCTCCGTCGCGGGCTGCACGCCGGCATCTGCTGATCCCGCGGCACCGGGCCCGCCTACCCTGGCGGGATGGGCTTCACCGAGATCGCCGACCGGGTCTGGGTCGCGCGCTACGACTGGTTCGACGTCAACGTCACGCTCGTCGGCGGTGACCGCGGGCTGCTCGTCGTCGACACGCACGCCTCCGAGCCGGCCGCCCGGGGCGTCGTCGACGACGTACGCCGCCTGGCCGCCGGGCTGCCGGCACCGGGCGTGGTCGGCGTCGTGAACACCCACGAGCACTTCGACCACACCTTCGGCAACGGGGTGTTCCGGCACGAGTACGGCGACATCCCGATCCACGCGCACGAGGTGGCCGCCGAGCGGACGCTGCCCGCCGGCGAGCGGATCAAGACGCTCTACGACACCGAGCCCCACGACCCGCACCGCGACGAGGTGCAGCGCACCACGATCGTGCCGGCCGACCACACGTTCTCCTCCGCGGTCGCGCTCGACCTCGGCGACCGGATGGTCGAGCTCGTGCACCCCGGTCGCGGCCACACCGGCGGCGACCTCGTGGTGCGGGTGCCCGACGCCGACGTCGTGCTGGCCGGCGACCTGGTCGAGGAGTCCGCCGCCCGCAACGGCGTGCCCGGGTTCGGCGCGGACTGCTACCCGATGGACTGGCCGCTCAGCCTCGACATCGTGCTCGGCCTGACCGGCGCCGCGACGGTGATCGTGCCCGGGCACGGCGCCCCGGTCGACCGGGAGTTCGTCGAGGAGCAGCGCAACGCGATCGGCGTGGTGGCCGAGACGATCCGCGACCTGGCGACCCGCGGCGTACCCGTCGACCAGGCGCTCGACGCCGCGCAGTGGCCCTACCCGCGCGAGGAGCTCGAGCACGCCGTACGCCGCGGGTACGAGCAGCTGCCCCGCAGCCAGCGGCGGTTGCCGCTGGTGTGAGCGGGTACGTCCCGGTCATGCGCAACCACGACTCCCACCACGACTCCCACGACGAGAGCGAGCACGAGCCGGCGACCGGCATCACCGACGACGACCTGCCCGAGGAGCTGCGGCCGACCGAGGACAACCCGCTGGCGAAGCCGCTCGACGAGGACGAGGCGAAGTCGCCCGAGGAGCTGGACATGCACGGCGGCAAGACCCCGGAGAGTGACGAACCCGACGCGGACTCCGAGGAGGGCTGACGGCGCGCCCCCTCAGGGATGTCGGCGCGGCCACCTAGCGTGTCCTCGGTGACCTCCCGCGACCGCTACGGAACCGACGTCCTGGCCTCCGACTGGCGAGCCCCGAAGCGGGGCCGCGCCGTCGAGGCGGCTGCCGAGCCGGGCGCGGTGGTCGAGGAGGTGACCACCGACTGGGTCGGCGAGATCGTGGCCGTCGATCGCGACCTGCACACCGTGACGCTGGAGGACCGGCGCGGCAAGCGACGCACGTTCCCGCTCGGGCCGGGCTTCCTGTTGGAGGGCCGGCCGGTGATCCTCACCGCTCCGGTGCGCCGGTCCGCGCCCGCGCGGCCGACGCGCACGGCGTCCGGCTCGGTCGCCGTCCACGACGCGAAGGCGCGGGTGGCCCGGGCCAGTCGGATCTTCGTCGAGGGCCGCCACGACGCCGAGCTCGTCGAGAAGGTCTGGGGTGACGACCTGCGCATCGAGGGCGTCGCGGTGGAGTACCTCGGCGGCGTCGACGACCTCGCGGCCGAGCTGCGCGACTTCCGTCCCGGCCCCGAGCGCCGGGTCGGCGTGCTCGTCGACCACCTGGTGCCGGGCTCGAAGGAGAGCCGGATCGCGCAGGGCATCGCGAAGTCCCCGATCGGCCAGCACGTGCTGATCGTCGGGCACCCCTACATCGACGTCTGGGCGGCCGTGAAGCCCGACCGGCTCGGCCTCCAGCGCTGGCCCGACGTGCCCCGCCACATCGAGTGGAAGAAGGGTGTGTGCCAGCAGCTCGGCTGGCCGCACCGCGACCAGGCCGACATCGCCCGCGCGTGGCAGCAGATCCTCGGCCGGGTCTCGTCGTACCAGGACCTCGACCCGGCCCTGCTCGGCCGCGTCGAGGAGCTCATCGACTTCGTCACCGCCAGCTCGGACTGAGCCTGCGAAGGACGAGCGTCAGGCGGTGAGGTTGAGGGGCTCGGCTCAGACCGAGCCTGCGAGGGCTGAGCGAGCCGTCTCGAAACCCAGTCGTCAGCTCGGACTGAGCCTGCGAAGGACGAGCGTCAGTTGCGCAGTGGCAGCCCGTTCGCGTCCTTGCTGTCGGTCGCGAGGATGACGATGCCGTCGATGAACGGCCACAGCGCACCAAGGCCGCAGGTCAGCACGGTGACGACGAGCTGCCAGACGCCGGTCTTGGTGTCGCCGATGTAGAAGCGGCCGATGCCCAGCGGGATCAGGATCTGGAGCAGGCCGGCCACGAGCTTCTGCTTGTCGGAGTACGGCAGCCCGGTCCCGGGGTGCACGCCGTACGGCGCCTGCGGGCTCGCGCCGTACGGGTAGCCCGGCTGCGGGTAGCCCTGCTGTGGCGGCGGGGGCGGAGGCGGCACCTGTCCGTAGGGCGGCGGTGTCGGCTGGTCCTGGTCGTCGGGCCCCTGGGTCATGGCCTCACCCTACGGCTGACGGGCCGGGATCAGGGCAGCAGATCGCGGACCAGCGCGTCGGCGAGCAGCCGGCCCTCGCGGGTCGGCACCAGCCGCTCCGCGTGCCTGGTCAGCAGGCCCTCGTCGATCAGGCGTGCCACGGCGGCGCGTCCGGTCGCGTCGAGCACGCTCACCGGCAGCCCGTCGCGCAGGCGCAGCTCGAGCAGCACCCGCTCGACCCGGCGGCTCTCCTGGTCGAGGACCTCGCGGGCGTGGGCGGGCGTGACCCCGCGGGCGATGCGCTCGGCGTACGCCGCGGGGTGCTTGACGTTCCACCACCGCACGCCGCCGACGTGCGAGTGCGCTCCGGGGCCGACGCCCCACCAGTCGCCACCGGTCCAGTAGAGGAGGTTGTGCCGGCACCGGCTCGCGGACCCCCGGGCCCAGTTGGAGATCTCGTACCACTCCAGGCCGTCCGCGCCGAGTCGCTCGTCGACGAGGAGGTACTTGTCGGCGAGGTCGTCGTCGTCGGGCATCGGCAGCTCCCCCCGCTTGACCCGGCGGGCCAGAGCGGTGCCCTCCTCGACGATGAGGGAGTACGCCGACACGTGGTCGGGCCGGCAGGCGAGCGCCACCTCGATGCTGGTCTCCCAGTCGGCGAGCGACTCCCCCGGCGTGCCGTAGATCAGGTCGAGGCTGATGCTGCCGCCCTGGGCCGGCTCGAACCCGGCCTGCCGCGCCCAGTCGACGACGGCCGGCACGCGCAGCGGGTCGTGGGTGCGGTCGAGGACCTTCAGGACATGGTCGACCGCGGACTGCATGCCGAACGAGAGCCGGTTGAAGCCGGCGCCCCGCAGCGCCTCGAGGTCCCACAACGCGACGCTGTCGGGGTTGGACTCGGCGGTGATCTCCGCGCCCTCGGCGAGCCCGAACTCGCTCGCGATCGCGGCCACGATCGCGCCGAGGTCGGCCGGACTGAGCAGGGTCGGCGTGCCGCCGCCGAAGAAGATCGTGCCGACGGGCAGGTCGGCGTCGCCCAGCACCTGCCGGGCCCGGCGTACCTCCGCGATCGCCGCCTCGGCGTACGTCGCCCGGCTCGCGCCCGGCGCTCCGCCCGCCGGCCCGAGCTCCTCGGCGGTGTAGGTGTTGAAGTCGCAGTAGCCGCACCGCACCGTGCAGAACGGCACGTGCACGTAGAACCCGAACGGCCTCGTCCCCACCCCGGCCAGCGCCGACGCCGGCAGCGCCCCGTCCTCCGGAACCGGGTCGCCAGCGAGCAGGACGGACGGCATTGATCCATCCTCTCACCCGGCCTCCGGACTCGGGTCGTCCGCCTCTGGCGGGTGAATACCCCGGTCTCAGGCGGACGACCCAGGTCCTGTGGATGACCGACGACCCCCGACGCCGATCCGGTGCAAGGTCAGGGCATGTCCGATCGTCCTCCGCTGTGGTTGCCGGTCGCGGCTGCCCAGGACGGACTGCTCACCAGGCGACAGCTGCGCCGCCTGGGGCTGAGCAGCGACTACGTCGACACACAGCTGGACGCACGGCGCTGGCAGGAGGTGAGCAGCACCGTGCTCGGCACGACGACAGGCGTCCTCACGCGTCGGCAGCTGATGTGGGCCGGTGTCCTGCATGCCGGCGAGCGAAGTGCCCTCGGCGGGCTGACCGCACTGGAGCGACACGGGCTCGAGAGATGGCACCGCGACGAGATCACCGTGCTCGTCGAGAAGTCACACAACCTCGAACCCATCAAGGGGATCCACTTCGTCGAGACGCGCCGGCCGATCCCACTGCTGACCGCCTCCACGGCGTTGCCGACGTGGCGGGTCGAGCCGGCCGCGCTTCTCTGGGCCGGTTACGAGCCGGTCACGCGTTCGGCGTACGGACTGCTGTCGGCGTGCGTGCAACAAGGACTGACCACGGCGATCCGCCTCGACTCCTGGATCACTCGGATGCGTCCCCTGCGGCGAGCCAAGCCGTTTCGTCGACTCCTCGGTGAGCTGGCGGAGGGTACGCAGTCCGCGGCCGAGCGCGACGTGCTGACCATGTGTGACACGTTCCGACTGCCGCGGCCCGATCGGCAGAAGCGGCGGCGTGACTCGGGCGGCCGGCTTCGGTACACGGACGCCGAGTGGACGCTCGCCGACGGACGGGTCGTCGTGCTGGAGGTCGACGGCGGCTTCCACATGCACGTCGAGCACTGGAGCGCGGACATCGAGCGCGAGCGCCAGCTGATCGCGACGGGGCTGATCGTGATCAGGTGCAGCGCGATCGAGCTCCGAGAGCACCCCGAGCGCATCGTCCGCGACCTTCGAAGGCTCGGGGTGGTCGAGTCGTCCGCCTGACGCCGGCGCCCACACCCTCGAGAGGCGGACGACCCCGCTCACACCGGGACGTTGAGGGCGATCGTGTAGCCGTCGTCGACGGAGCCCGTGACGGTGGCCAGCTGGAGGGAGTGGCCGTCGGCGAAGACCATGTCGCCGTCCAGGCTGACCCGGGCGAGGTTGGCGACGGACTGCTCGTAGCCGGCGGTGGCGTAGACGGCCTCGCAGGCGTCCTGCGGCAGCGCGAGCTGGGAGGTGCGCAGCTTGTCGGTGTACGACGTGGCGTCGGCGAGCGATCGGTAGACCTCGAAGTGCAGGTGTGGCCAGCGCCCGTCGTAGCAGGCGGGGAAGATGCTGGTGAACTCCACGCGGCCGGAGGCGTCGGTCTCCTGGACGCCGCGCAGGTAGTTCTCGTCCTTGATCTCCTCGTCGTACATCGAGTAGCGGCCCTCGCGGTCGCAGTGCCAGAGGTAGACGGCGGCGCCGGACAGGGCGGTGACGTCCTCCCCGTTCAGGTCGTAGACCTTCAGCCGGATCGTCACCGGCACGCCCTCGGCGACGCCGGAGGCCGACCCGAACGACGTCGCCAGGTCGCTGCGCACGACGCCGGACTCGGTGAGCACGTTGACGCCGTTGGAGCCGTCACCGGGGTAGGGGCCGGCCGTCTCCTCGGGGATCTCCCCCTCGGCGACCTCGACCGACGACTCGGCGCCGGCTGCTCCAGGGCCGCCGGCCCCTCCCTGCCCCGGACCACCGGCCGGGGCCGAGCTACCGGACGTCGTCTCGGGGTCGTCCGTCCCGCAGCTCACGGCGAGCGCGGCGACACCCGCCGCGCCGAAGACCGCGAGCATGCCGCGGCGTCCCATCCGCTGGTTTCGCTCGATGATCCGCGGAAGATCGTGGGAGAGGCCGAGGTCGTGTTCTTCTCGCTCGTCGGTCATGGCCACATCCAACCCCCGGGACCTGTGCGGCTCCTGTGTCGATCCGGTGTGCCGTCAGTGGAAGTCGCGGGACCGGTGCCGCGCCCGGAGCGCCCGACCGGCCGATGGATGCAGCTCCTCGAGCGGGGCGAGCCGGTCGGCGACCAGATTGGTGACGCCGTCCTGGCGCTCCAGCACCCCGCGGATCACCATGCCGGCCGAGCTCGCCGCCACCTGCCGGTAGCGCCGCCACACCCCGACCGTGCAGATCACGTTGAGCATGCCGGTCTCGTCCTCCAGGTTGAGGAAGGTGACGCCGCCGGCCGTGCCCGGCCGCTGCCGGTGGGTGACCAGCCCGGCGACGTGCACCCGCCGGCCGGCCTCGGCGGTCGCGGTGTCGGCAACCGACCTGATGCCGGCTGCGCGCAGGGTGTCGCGCAGCAGGCCGACCGGGTGCTCCTCCGGGGTGATGCCGGTGGCCCACAGGTCGGCCATCGTGGTCTCGACGACGCCCATGTCGGGCAGCATCGGCGCGTCGGCGCCGACCCGGACGCCGGGCAGGTGCTCGTCGGTCTCGGTCCAGCCGGCGTTCCACAGCGCCTGCCGACGCGAGACCGCGAAGGACTCGTCGAAGGCCCCCGCGGTCGCCAGCGCCTCGAGCTGCCGTGCGTCGAGCCCCGCCCGCCGGGACAGGTCGGCCTGGTCGGCGAACGGCCGCTCCTCCCGGGCGGCCACGATCCGCTCGGCCACCGCCGTGCCGATGCCGCGCACCGAGTCGAGACCGAGACGGACGGCGTACGCCGTGTCGCGCCGGTGCCCCGGGGTCGGGTCGGGGGTGCCGGGGACCCAGTCGGTGCGCTCGCCGTCCACGAGGCACGTGTCCAGCCCGCTCGGCCCGGGCTCCCCGACGAGCTCGAGGTCGGCCACCGCCCGGGAGCGCGCCAGGTCGGGCCGCAACACCTCAACGCCGTGCCTGCGGGCGTCGTGCACCAGCGACTGCGACGAGTAGAAGCCCATCGGCTGCGCGCGCAGCAGCGCGGCCAGGAACCCCGCCGGGTGGTGCAGCTTGAACCAGGAGCTGTCGTAGACGAGCTTGGCGAAGGCGAGCGCGTGGCTCTCGGCGAAGCCGAAGTTGGCGAACGACAGGATCTGCCGGTAGATCGCCTTGGCCTGGTCCTCGGAGATGCCCTTGGCCGCCATGCCGGACATCAGCTTCTCCTTGACCGACTCGATCCGCTCGACGCCGCGCTTGGAGCCCATCGCCCGGCGCAGCAGGTCGGCCTCGTCGCGGTCGCAGTCGCCGAGCACCCGCGCCATCTCCATCAGCTGCTCCTGGAAGAGCGGCACGCCGAGGGTGCGCCCCAACACCGGCTTCAGCAGCGGGTGGGCGTACTCGACCGGATCGCGCCCGGTCGCGCGTCGTACGTAGGGGTGCACCGCGCCACCCTGGATCGGCCCCGGCCGGATCAGCGCGATCTCGATCGCGAGGTCGTAGAACCGGCGCGGTCGCAGCCGCGGCAGGGTGCCGATCTGGGCCCGGCTCTCGACCTGGAAGACGCCCACGGAGTCGGCGCGGCAGAGCATGTCGTAGACCGCCGGCTCCTCCTTGGGGATGGTCGCGATCGTCCAGTGCTCACCGAGGTGCTCGCGCGCGATCGACATCATGTGGTCGAGGGCGCTGAGCATGCCGAGGCCGAGCAGGTCGAACTTCACCAGCCCCATGAACTCGCAGGCGTCCTTGTCCCACTGGAGCACGGTGCGGTCGTCCATGCGCGCCCGCTCGATCGGCACCACCTCGCCGATCGGCCGCTCGGTGAGCACCATGCCACCGGAGTGGATGCCCAAGTGGCGGGGGGCGCCGAGGAGGGCGTTGGCGAGCTCGACCACCGGCCGCGGTACGTCGTGCTCACCATCGTCCCGCGTCGCCACGGCCGTCCAGGAGGTGATCTGCTTCGACCAGGCGTCCTGCTGCCCCGGCGAGTGACCGAGCGCCTTCGCGGCGTCGCGCACCGCCATCTTGGGCCGGTAGCCCACGACGTTGGCGACCTGCGCCGCGTTGTGCCGACCGTACTTCTCGTAGACCCACTGGATCACCTGCTCCCGCTTGTCGGAGTCGAAGTCGACGTCGATGTCGGGCTCCTCCTCACGGTGCTGGGAGATGAACCGCTCGAAGGGCAGGTCGTAGAAGACCGCGTCGACCGCGGTGATGCCGAGGGCGTAGCAGACCGCGGAGCTAGCCGCGGACCCCCGGCCCTGGCAGAGGATCCCGCTCTCCCGGGCGAACGCCACGATGTCGTGGACGATCACGAAGTAACCGTCGAAGTCCTTCTCGGCGATCACCTTGAGCTCGCGCTCGATCCGCTCCCGGGCCCTCCGCTCGTGGGGCGTGCCGGCGTACCGCTCGGCGAAGCCGCGCTCGGTCAGCTCCCGCAACCACGCCGCCGGCGTCCACCCGTCGGGCGCGAACTTCGGCAGTCGGGGCGAGGCCTTCTGCAGGTCGAACGCCACCTCGTCGGCGAGCACCACACTGCGCGCGACCGCATCGGGGTAGCGGGCGAACCGCTGCGCCATCTCCGCCCCCGACCGCAGGCTGGCCATCCCGGACGCCGGCAGCCAGCCGTCCATCTCGGCCAGGCTGCGGCGCGCGCGGACGGCGGCCATCGCACCGGCCACCCGATGCTGCTCGGGGCGCGCGTAGTGGACGTTGTTGGTGGCCACCACCGGCAGCCCGTGGTCGCGGGCCAACCCGGCGAGCAGGTCGTTGTTCGCGGAGTCGGTCGGGAACCCGTGGTCGACCAGTTCGACCGCGACGTGGTCGTGCCCGAACAGCGCGGTCAGCCGGTCGAGCTCCTCCGCGGCGTACGACGGGCCGCGGGCGAGCGCCTGCCGCACCATGCCCTTGCGGCAGCCGGTGAGCACCAGCCAGTGCCCACGCCCCCGCTCGGAGAGCTCGCCCAGGTCGTAGGCCGGCCTCCCCTTCTCGTCCCCGCGCAGCTGGGCGTCGGTGATCGCACCGGCCAGCCGGTGGTAGCCCTCGACGCCGCGCGCGAGCACCAGCAGGTGGCTGCCCTCGGGGTCGGCGACGCCGTTCTGGGGCCTGGTGAGCCCGAGGGAGAGCTCGGCGCCGTAGATCGTCTGCAGGCCACCGTGCAATTGCGCTGTCTCAGCGAACAGCGGCGCCCCGTAGAACCCGTCGTGGTCGGTGATCGCCAGCCCGTGCAGGCCGAGCCGGATCGCCTCGACGACCAGATGGTCGGGGCCGCTGGCGCCGTCGAGGAAGCTGAAGCTGGAGTGGCAGTGCAGCTCGGCGTACGGCGTGACCGGGCCGGTCGGCCGCTCGATCTCGACCTTCTGGCGCTTGCGCTTGCGGGTCGAGATCGGCGCCTCGGGGTCCTGGGGCGTGTTCACGCGGCCGGAGAGTCGCTTCTCCAGCTCGCCCCAGGAGATCGCGGGGTTGCTCCAGCCCATCAGTCGTACGCAGCTTCCGTCCACCAGGAGCCCGGGGACTCCCAGGTCATCAGCCAGGCACGGCCGTCGACACCCACCATCTGGAAGCGCGCCACCCGCCGGGATCCCGGCTCCCACCACAGCTCCTCGACCGGCCACGGTCCCGCCCAGGCGGCCACCGGCTGCCAATCGCCGGGCTCGGGGCGGAAGCGCACCGGCTCGTCGAGCACCCCGCCCCGCTCGTCGACCGTGATCGGCCAGCCGCCGTTGCCGACGACCTCGGCCGGCCACGGGTCGGCCAGCACCCGGGTGGGCGCCGGCGGCGGGATCGACCCCGGCCACGGGTGGCTCGCCGGCCGCAGCCCGGTGGGCTGCTCGCCCCACGGCACCAGCGCCTGCCGGTCGGCGGGCACCCGGCCGCCCTGGAGTACCGGGCGGACGACGGCCTCGTGGCCGAGCATGCCCTGCACCCGGGCGATGCCGCGCTGCACGCGCTCGTCGGTGCCGCCCCACAGCCCGTCGGCGTGCACCGCGTCGGGCACCACCGTCACCGGCGTGAACAGCACCCGGTTGACCGGCGCCCGCACCCGGCCGGCCGTCCCGGACATGGCCCCCTGCAGCTGCCAGTGCAGCCGGTCGACCAGGTCGGCGGCGGTGAACCACCGCGGATGCAGCCAGTGCCGGCTCGACGCCGGGGAGTCGGCAGAGCCCTCGACGTACGCGTCGATGCGCACCTCGGTGCACACCAGCTGCTGCCCGGCCAGCCCGGCGACGAACCGGTCCGCGGTCCGGCGGACGCTGAAGCCGATCGTCTCGGCGTTGTCGAGCGGCGGCTCGAAGTCGACGTGGCAGGCCAGCTCGGGCGGCGGCGTACGGGTGGCGAGGGGTACGGCGCCGGCGCCACCCACGACCCGGTGCACCCACGCCACCCTGGGCCCGAACCGGTCGCGCACCGCGGCCGCCGGCAGGTCGGCCAGCTCGCCGAGGGTGCGCAACCCGAGGCGGCGCAGCAGGCTGACCGCGGCGGCCTCGTCGATCGCCTCGACCGGCAGCCCGCGCAGGAACGGCACCGACTCCCCCGGCTCGACCACGTGGCAGTCCTGCGAGGCGGCCCGGCGGGCGGCCTGCTCGGCGGTGAACAGCTCGTCGGCGACGCCCATCCGGGAGTCCCAGACCCCGAGCTCGACCAGCCGCTCGGCCAGCAGTGCGGCCGCGGTCGGCTCGCCACCGCGGACCCGCCTGGGCGCGCGCAGCGCCGCCAGCCCCGGACGCAGCGGCGCGACTCCGGGATGCTGCTCCTCGACCGCGGCGAGCACCGCCTCGAAGGTCCGGGTGTCCCGCTCCGGGGTGGCCTGGAAGACCTGGAGCTCGGGGCAGCGTGACTGCGCGTCGCGGCGGCGCATGCCGCGGCGTACGCCGAAGGTGCGGGCGGCGGCGTTGCCCGACTGCACCAGGTTGGCGTGGAAGACCGCCGCCGGGAGGTGGGTGGGCAGCCCCTCGTCGGCCAGCGCGGCGACCACCGGCCAGTCGGGGCACCAGACGACCATCACCCGCACCTCAGGCCACTCCCTCCACGGGAGCGGCCGCCGGGGCCGCCGGCTCGACGGGACGGTAGGTCTGGTCCTCCGCTGGGAGCCACAGCGCCCCGTGCCGCGGCGGCGCCGTGCCGCGCTGCACCTCGACGACGATGCGGCGGGAGCTGAGGTGGCCGTGGCCCCGGCCGATCCCGCTCCAGGCCGGGTCACGGGTGGTCAGCCGCACCTCGCAGCGCGGCCACCTGCCCCGCGCCGTCTCCCAGGCGACCAGTGCGGCGCCGCGCTTGCGGAGCCGGGCGGCGAGCTTCTCCGCGAGCTGGGGGGCGACCCGGCCGGCCGGCTTGACCAGCACGACGGTGACGACGTCGACCAGGGCGGCGGTGACCTCGAGCCACCGGTCGCCCGGATCGGGCACCAGGACGGTGCGGCCCAGGTCGACACCGAGCGCGGCCGCCGCCTCCGCCCCGAAGTCGGCGACCCCCACGGCCGCGCACCAGCCGCCGGCCCGGGACGGGCCGGCCAGCAGCGCCAACGCCAGCGTCGCGCTGTCGACCGAGTAGCTGGCGCCCGCCCGCAGCCGCACCAGTCCCGCGAGGGCGGGGTGGGTCTCCAGCGCCATCCCCGGCGGCGTCCCCTCCTGCAGCCGCGCCATCTTGGTGCGCAGTTGGGCCACGGTGTCGAGGGTGTCGAGTGCGCTGGCCACACCCCATCATCGAACATCTGTTCGAAGGGGTCAATCCCGGGAGCCCGGGGTTGGCGGTAGTGGTTTCGAGACGGTTGCTAGCGCAACCTCCTCAACCACCGGTGACTGCTAGCGCAACCTCCTCAACCACCGGTGGTTGCTAGCGCACCCTCCTCAACCACCGTCATCGGTGGTTGAGGTGCGAGGGCCGCCAGGCCCGAGCCTCGAAACCGCTCTCAGGCGTAGAAGCTCTCGATCAGGGCCTTGTTGCGGTCCTCGACGACGTTGCGCTTGACCTTCATCGAGGGAGTGAGCTCGCCCGACTCGATGGTGAGGTCGTGGTCGAGGATCTGCCACTTCTTGATGGTCTCCCAGCGATTGAGCTTGCCGTTGAGCTCCTCGACGTACTCCCCCACCATCTTCTGGACCGCGGCCGACCGCACGATGTCGGTGTACGACGCGCCCGCCATGCCGTTCTCCTCCGCCCAGCCGGCCATCGCGTCGGGGTCGAGGGTGATCAGCGCGGAGACGAAGTTGCGCTCGCTGCCGAAGACCAGGAACTGACTGGCGTAGGGGCAGATCGCCTTGAACTTCGACTCGATCGCCGGCGGCGCGACGTACTTGCCGCCGGAGGTCTTGAAGAGCTCCTTGAGCCGGCCGGTGATGGTGAGGAAGCCGTCGGCGTCGAGGCTGCCCTTGTCGCCGGTGTGCAGCCAGCCGTCCTCGGTCAGCGTCTTCGCGGTCTCCTCGGGGAGGTTGTGGTAGCCCGCCATGATGTGCGGCCCGCGCAGCATCACCTCGTCGTTCTCGCCGATCTTCACCTCGGCGCCCGGCAGCGGCGGGCCGACGGTGCCCATCTTGTAGTCGTCGGGGTGGTTGACCGTGGCGCCCGCGGCGTTCTCGGTCATGCCGTAGCCCTCGAGGATCAGGATGCCGGCGGCGTGGAACCAGGCCCCGATCTCGGGGTTGAGCGCGGCCGAGCCGGAGATGAAGAAGCGCACCCGGCCACCGAAGCGCTCGCGCACCTTGCTGAACACCAGCTTGTCGAAGAGGCCGTGCTGGAGGTTCAGCAGGAACGGCACCGACCTGCCCTGGCGCTTCAGCTCGTCGACCTTGAGGCCGACCTCGAAGGCCCGCTTGAAGATCTTCTCCTTCACCCCGCCCTCGGCGGCCTGCATGGTGATGATGCGGGCGTAGGCCTTCTCGAAGATGCGCGGCGCGGCGCCCATGAACGTCGGCTTCACGACGCCGAGGTTGTCGACGATCCGGTCGACCCGGCCGTCGATGGCCGTGGCGAAGCCGCAGGCCAGCTGCGCCGAGAGCAGCACCTTGCCGAACGAGTGGGCCATCGGGAGCCACAGGAACTGCAGGTCGGTCTCGTCGAGGATGTTCTGCACCTGGATCGCCGTGCCCTCGTAGACCCACGACCGGTGCAGCAGTCGCACGCCCTTGGGGCGGCCGGTCGTGCCGGAGGTGTAGATCAGCGTCGCGAGCTGGTCGGGCGCGATCGACCTCGCGGTCGTCTCGACGATCCCGGGGTGGTCGGCGAGGTAGGCCTCGCCGAGCTTCGCGAGGTCGTCGAGGCCGATCACCCAGTCGTTGGCGGGGTCGCCGTCGGTCCTGCCGTCGAAGGTCACGACCTTGCCGACATGCGGCAGCTCGGCCTTGTGGGCGACCAGCTTGGCGACCTGCTCGTCGTCCTCCGCGAAGACGACGCGGCACTCGGCGTCGGACAGGATGTACGTCGTGTCGTCGGCGTTGGTCGTCGGGTAGACGGTCGTGGTCGCGCCGGCGGCGCACATGACCGCGAGGTCGGCGAGGACCCACTCGTAGCGCGTGGCCGCGGCGATGCCGACGCGCTGCTCGGACTCCAGGCCGAGCGAGAGCAGTCCGGCCGCGAGGCGCTCGACGACATCGCCGGCCTGGCGCCAGGTGACCGACTCCCAGGTCTCTCCGCGGGGGAACCGGAAGGCCTCGTGGTCGGCGGACGCCGCGACGCGGTCGAGGAACTGCACCGCGACGTTCGGGGTCAGGTGGTCGACGAAGCTGGGGTCGATGGAGGTGCTGCTGGCCTGGGCGGACATCTCACTCCTGCTGGGCGGCCGAGAGGGCGGTCGGAAGTGGTTGCCGAGTAACCTAGATCACTTTCCCAACCCGCGGGTAGCAAGGGTGAAGTTCGTCCCAGGGCGGACTCCCGGGCAGGACTCAGTCCTGCACCGACTTCGCGATCGTGATGCACCGGGTCAGGTAGTCGTCGGTCGGCAGCTGGCGGCGCACGCCGGGTGGGTCCTGCAGTCGCCAGAGCGCGTTGCACAGCATCCGGACGACGACCCAGTCCCGGGCCCGATGCTCGTCGAGCCCGGCGACGTCGACGATCGTGTGGAACCGCAGCCGGACGCCGTCGCGGATGCCGCGCGGGGCGGCCGCCAGCTCGTCCCAGCGGTTCCAGAGCATCGGCGCGACCTCGTAGTGCGGGTCGCCGCTCAGCGGCTTCGGGTCGATCGCCAGCCACGGCTCGCGATCGCCGGCGAGCACGTTGGCGTAGTGCAGGTCGGTGTGGATCAGCCGGCCGTCGGTGGCCGCGTCGACGGCGAGGTCGCGGCCCAGCGCGACCGCCTGCTCGACCTGCCGCCGCGGCACCGGCGCATCCCGGGGCAGCTCGGCGAGCTCGCCGGACCACCGGTCCACGCAGGACGAGAGCGTCACCAGCTGCGGCGGCGCCGGCACGTGCAGCAGGCCGTAGAGCCCGCCCACGACCTCGCACGCCTCGACGTCCCACAGGCCGCCGAGATCCTCGGCGTGCAGTCGCTCCAGCAGCAGCGCGAAGCGGTGCGGGTCCGCGCAGCAGCCGTACGGCTCCGCGTCCCTGCCAGTGCTGGAGCGCCAGGTGCTCGTGCTCGGCCTCCCAGTGCGGCCAGCCGACCTTGAGCACGGCGGGCCGGCCCGAGGTCGTGCGCACGGGCACGACGACCGCTCCGTACCCGTGGGTCGGCTCGCCGTCCACGCTCAGCTCCCACTCCTCCAGCAGGACGCCCAGCAGCGCCGGCAGCCGATCCAGGAAGTCGGCCCACTCCGGGCCACGCGCGGCGTAGGCCAGATAGGTCTCGGGGAGCCGCACTACTTCTTGGACTTCTCCGTGGCTTGCGTGGTCGACAGCGCGGCGACGAAGGCCTCCTGGGGCACCTCGACGCGCCCGACCATCTTCATCCGCTTCTTGCCCTCCTTCTGCTTCTCGAGCAGCTTGCGCTTGCGGCTGATGTCGCCGCCGTAGCACTTGGCGAGCACGTCCTTGCGGATCGCGCGGATGTTCTCGCGGGCGATCACCCGCGCGCCGATGGCGGCCTGGATCGGCACCTCGAACTGCTGGCGCGGGATCAGGTCCTTGAGCTTGCCGGCCATCATCACGCCGTAGGAGTAGGCCGCGTCCTTGTGCACGATCGCCGAGAACGCGTCGACCGGCTCGCCCTGGAGCAGGATGTCGACCTTGACCAGGTCGGCGGCCTGCTCACCGGAGCGCTCGTAGTCGAGGGAGGCGTAGCCCTTGGTGCGCGACTTCAGCTGGTCGAAGAAGTCGAAGACGATCTCGCCCATCGGCAGCGTGTAGCGCATCTCGACCCGGTCCTCGGAGAGGTAGTCCATCCCCTGCAGGGTGCCGCGCTTGGTCTGGCAGAGCTCCATGATGGTGCCGATGAAGTCGGCCGGGCTGAGGATCGTGGCCCGGACCACGGGCTCGCGAACCTCGGCGATCTTGCCCTCGGGGAACTCGCTGGGGTTCGTCACCTCGTGCTCGGTGCCGTCCTCCATGGTGACGTCGTAGACGACGTTCGGCGCCGTCGAGATCAGGTCGAGGTCGAACTCCCGCTCCAGCCGGTCGCGGGTGATCTCCATGTGCAGCAGGCCGAGGAAGCCGCAGCGGAAGCCGAAGCCCAGCGCCCCCGAGGTCTCGGGCTCGTAGGTGAGCGCGGCGTCGTTGAGCTGGAGCTTCTCCAGCGCCTCGCGCAGGTCGCCGAACTGGTCGCCGTCGATCGGATAGAGGCCGGCGTACACCATCGGGTTGGGGTGCTTGTAGCCGCCGAGCGCCTCGGTGGCGCCGCCGTGCTGGGTGGTGACGGTGTCGCCGACGCGGGACTGGCGGACGTCCTTCACCCCGGTAATCAGATAGCCGACCTCGCCGACGCCGACCTCGCCGGCCTTGACCTGCTCGGGGCTGATCACGCCGAGCTCGAGCAGCTCGTGGGTCGCGCCGGTCGACATCATCTTGATCCGGTCGCGGTGGGTGAGCTTGCCGTCGATGACCCGGACGTAGGTGACCACGCCGCGGTAGGTGTCGTAGACGGAGTCGAAGATCAGCGCGCGGGCCGGCTGATCGGCCTCGCCGACCGGCGGCGGCGTCTGCTTGACGATCTCGTTGAGCAGCGACTCGACGCCGAGGCCGGTCTTGGCGCTGACCTGGAGCACCTCGCTCGGGTCGCAGCCGACCAGGCCGGCGAGCTCCGCGGCGTACTTCTCCGGGTTCGCACTGGGCAGGTCGATCTTGTTCAGCACCGGGATGATGTGCAGGTCGGCGCCCATCGCCAGATAGAGATTGGCCAGCGTCTGCGCCTCGATGCCCTGGGCGGCGTCGACGAGCAGGATCGCCGCCTCGCACGCCTCGAGCGAGCGGGAGACCTCGTAGGTGAAGTCGACGTGGCCCGGCGTGTCGATCATGTTCAGGATGTAGGTGCCGGACTCGGCGCCCTCGGCGTTGTCGGCCGGGACGGTCCAGGGCATCCGGACCGCCTGGCTCTTGATCGTGATGCCGCGCTCACGCTCGATGTCCATCCGGTCGAGGTACTGCGCGCGGGCGCTGCGCTCGTCGACCACTCCGGTCAGCTGCAGCATCCGGTCGGCCAGCGTCGACTTGCCGTGGTCGATGTGCGCGATGATGCAGAAGTTGCGAATGATCGCCGGGTCGGTCTGACCTGGCTGCGGCGGCATGGTGGTGGGCACGGATGGCTCTCGTCGAAGGTCGGGGAACGGCCTCCCATTGTTCCATCGTCTCCGCACAAACCCCGCACTCCCGGTGCTCTACCGGGCGATGACGTGGCCGAGGATGGATCCGTGAGCACCGTCCGTCTGCCGACCACCATCCCGCACGGCCGTACGGCGCGACGCCTGGAGTGGCCGCACCTGCCGCCGCACGTCCGGGCCCTGGTCGAGGAGCACTGCGGCTCCCCCGTCGTCGAGGCCCGCTCGCAGGGAGCGGGCTTCACCCCCGGCTTCGCGTCGGTGCTCGTCTGCGCCGACGGGACCCGGCACTTCGTCAAGGCCGCGTCGACCAAGGCGCAGCGGATGTTCGCCGAGGCCTACCGCGAGGAGGCCCGCAAGCTCACCGCCCTCCCCGAGGAGGCGCCCGCGCCGCGGCTGCTGTGGCTCCACGACGCGGACGACTGGGTCGTGCTCGGCATCGAGCACGTCGACGCACGGCAACCGGAGCGACCCTGGCACGCCGACGACCTGGCGGCCTGCCTGGCGATGACGGAGCAGATGGCGGTCGGGCTCACTCCATCGCCGCCCGAGCTCGAGGTCGCCGACTTCGCGACCGAGTTCGCCGAGTGGCCGGCGTACTGGGACCGCCTGCGGCGCACGCCGCCCGACCTGGCGGGGTTCGCCGAGCACGCCGACGAGGCGGCCGCGCTCGCGGCCAGGTTCGCGGAGGTGACCGCAGGCGAGACCCTCGTCCACACCGACATCCGCGACGACAACCTGATGCTGACCGTGGACGGCCGGGTGCTGCTCTGCGACTGGAACTGGCCGGTCATCGGCGCCGCCTGGCTCGACACCGTGTTCCTGATGATCGGGCCTCGCGGCGACGGCCTCGACGTCGAGGCCGTCCTCGCTGCCTCCCCGGTCACCCGGGACCTGCCCGCGGAGTCGGTCGACGTGGCGATCGCGCTGATCACGGCGTACTTCCTGCTCTCGGCTACGCTGCCCGTGCCTCCCACCTCCCCGCACATCCGCGACGCGCAGCGCTGGCAGGGCGAGGTGTGTTGGCACTGGCTCGCCGAGCGGCGCGGCTGGCGCTGACCAGGTTCTCGGAGATTTGGGCGGTCCGGAGCGCCGCTGCTAGCCTTGTTCGTCGCGTGTCCGGTGCGTTTCCGCCCGGCCGCCCCCAGACGAACCGACCGATCACACCCCATCACGAAGGCGTACTCAGTGGCGAACATCAAGTCCCAGATCAAGCGGAACAAGCAGAACGAGAAGCGGCACGAGCGCAACAAGGCGGTCAAGACCAGCCTGAAGACCGCCGTCCGCAAGTTCCGCGAGGCCGCCGAGGCTGGCGACAAGGAGACCGCGGTCCAGCTCGGCCGCGACGCCGCCCGCAAGCTCGACAAGGCCGCCTCGAAGGGTGTCATCCACAAGAACCAGGCCGCGAACCGCAAGTCCGCGATCGCCAAGAAGGCCGCCTCTCTCTGATCCACCCGATCGGTCGTCACGACGGCCCGTCCGACTCGCGTCGGGCGGGCCGTTGACCATTTCGGCGCAATTGCGCCGAAACGGTCAGCCCGGACAGCGCACGGCCGTTGTCTAGCGCTGGTCCCGCAGGCCGGTGATCGTGAGCACCAGCCGCTCCAGCGTGTACGACGCGTCGCTGGCCGCGCCCTTGATGTCGGCGTCGGCCTGGGCGATGGCCCGGATCGCGCGGGCGATGCCGCCGTCGGACCAGCCCCGGGACTGGTCGCGGATGGTCCGCAGCTTCCAGGGCGGGACGCCCACCTCGCGAGCCAGGTCGGCATCGCGCATGCCCCGCGGTGCCGCCTTGTAGCGGGCCACGCCGCGCGCTCCCCCGGCGAACGCCGAGGTGACCAGGACCGGCGCGGTGCCCCCGTCGAGGGCCCAGCGCAGCTCCTCGAGCGCGGCGGTGCGCCGGCCCCAGAACGCCGCGTCGGCGACCGCGAACGACTTCGCCTCGGCGCGGCCGCCGAAGTAGCGCTTGACCACCTCGGTCGACAGGGTCTGCCCCGGGAAGTCGTTGGCGAGCTGGTCGGCGGCCGCGGCCAGCGAGCGCAGGTCCTGGCCGACCGCCTGGACCAGCAGGTCGGCGGCCTCCGGCTCGAGCGTGGCGCCGTGGCCGCGGATCTCGGAGACCACGAACGTCGGGAACTCCGACGCCCTCAGCTCGGCGACCTTGACCTCGACGACAGAGTCGAGCTTGCGCAGCTTGGTGAGCACCCCCGAGCCCTTGGTGCCGCCGCTGTGCATGAGCACCAGCGCGACGTCGTCGACCGGCGCGGCGGCGTACCCGAGCAGTCCGTCGACCGACTCGTCGGGCAGGTCCTCGAGGCCGCGCACGACGACGCACCGGGTCGAGGAGAAGAGCGAGGGCGCGGCCAGCTCGCCGAGAGTCCCCATGGTGAGGTCGGAGCCGCGGGTCTCGGCCAGCTCGGCGTCGGGGTCGTGCTGACGGACGGCGTCGCGCACCGTGGCGACCGTGCGCTCGCGCAGGAACTCCTCCTTGCCGGTGACCAGGGTGACCCGGCCGAGGACGTCTGCCGCGCGGGGCTTCGAGGGACCTGCCATGGTGCGGACAGCCTGCCACAGGCCGGGGACAACCCCCTCGCCTACCCACCGGAGGTCACCGTCGCCAGGTCGCCTCCGTCGGTGACCACCGCCAGGTCGCCGTCGCGGTCGGTGCGCAGCACCCGCGTGCCGGCCTCGGCGAGGGGCTGGAGCGCCGCCGCGGCGGGGTGCCCGTACTCGTTGTCGGCGCCCACCGAGACCAGCGCGACCCGGGCGCCGAGGGACAGCAGCCAGTCCTCGTCCTGGTAGCGGCTGCCGTGGTGGGGAACCTTGAGCACGTCGACGCGTAGGCCCGGCAGCGCGCGAGCGATCGCGGCCTGGCCCTCGGGCTCGACGTCGCCGGTCAGCAGCATCCGGACCCCGCGGACGTCGACGAGCAGCACGACGCTGGCGTCGTTGGCCGTGCTGCCGTCGCCCGGACCGCCGGTCGGCTCGCCGGGAGGTGGCCAGAGCACCTGGATCGCCACCTCGCCCACCGTCGTGGCGGTGCCGGAAGCCATCGGCGCCGGCACCAGTCCGGCGTCCGCCGCGACCTCCTCGACCGCGCGCACGCCGTCGGGTGGGTCGAGCAGACCGGTCGTGGCGATCGCCCCCACCCGCCGTCCGTCGACCACGCCGGCCAGGCCGCGGACGTGGTCGGCATGGAAGTGGGTGAGCACGGCGAGCGGGACGGACTCGACGCCGAGCCGGTCCAGGCAGCGGTCGACCGCCGCGGGCTCGGGGCCGGCGTCGACCACGACGGCGGAGCCCGCCCCCGCGTTGAGGACGAGCGCGTCGCCCTGCCCGACGTCACAGGCGACCAGCACCCAGCCCCCGGGCGGCCAGCCCGGTGTCGGAGGCCGCACGACCACGACCAGCGCCAGCAGCGCGCAGCAGCCGACCCCGGTCACCGGGTGCCTCAGCAGCATCGGGCCGACCAGCGCGATCGCGGCGACCAGCACCGTCAGCACCGTCAGCGCGACGGCGCCACTGCCCCAGTCGACCGCCGCGGTCGGCAGCGCCGACGACCGGGTCGCGACCAGCACGATCCAGGACACGCACCAGCCGGCCAGCGTCCCGAGCAGTCGGCCCCCGCCGGACCACACCAGCCCGACCAGTCCACCGCCGAGGCCGAGCACCGTCGCCGGGCCGACCACCGGCGCGACCACGAGGTTGGCGGCGACCGCGACCAGGCTCACCTGCCCGGACAGTGCCGCCACCACGGGAGTGCAGGCCAGCTGGGCGGCCGCCGGCACCGCGACGGCCTCCGCGACCCAGCGCGGGAGCCAGCGCACCAACGCGTCGCGCCAGCCCGGTGCCAGCAGCACGATCCCGCCCGTGGCCAGCACCGACAGCGCGAACCCCGGCTGCACCGCCAGACCGGGCCGCGCCAACAGCAGCACCACGACGGCGACGCCCAGCGCCCGCGCGCCGCGCCGCCGGCCGTCGGCGCCCATCGACACCAGTGCGACCGTGCCCATCACCGCGGCCCGCAGCACACTGGGCTCGGTGCGGGCGAGCAGCACGAAGCCCACGATGCCGACGGCACCGACCGCCAGCAGCGCCCGACCTCGGATGCCGGCCCAGCGCGCCAGCACCAGCAGGAAGCCGACCACCAGCGTCAGGTTGGTGCCGGACACGGCGAGCAGATGGGTCAGCCCCGAGGTCCGAAAGTCGTCGGCGAGCTCCTCGTCGAGGCCGGCGTCGTCCCCGTCGACCAGCGCCGGCACCAGCGCCCGTTCGTCGGCGGGGCGATGGGCGACCGCGTCGCGGATCGAGGCCCGGACGGCCGCGGCGCCGCGCCACCAGAGATCGGGCGGCTCCGACACCACCGGTGGGCCACGCGCGGCCAGCACGGCGGCCAGGTCGTGGTCGTCGGCCGGGCCGAGCCGTCCGGAGGCCCGGATCGTCGCGCCGAGCGGCACGTCGAGCCAGTCCGTGTCACCGATCACGAGGACCGGTGAGGAGACGGCGTACGACGACCCGCGGCCGGTCACCTCGCGGACCTCGAGCCGGGCGATCACGACGTCGCCGTAGCGACCCGCGACCGGGCGCGGGTCGGACCGCAGCGCTCCGACGAGAGTCACCGCCGCGCGCTCGGCGGCGAGCGCGCGGACCGGCCCGAACGCGACCTGGTCGAGGCGCAGCTGGGTGACGGTGCCGACCGCGACGAGGACGAGCAGGCCACCGCACGCCGTGCGCGCCGCGGAGCGATCGGGTCGTCGACGCAGCACGAGCCAGCCGAGGGCCGCCGCCACGGTCGCGGCCGGGACCAGCCACCACCCGGTCCACCGGGCCAGGCCCGCGCCGGTCCAGGCCGCGGCCGCCAGCGCGAGCATCCGCAGGTCGGGCCCGGCAGAGCGGTCGTCAGCTCCGGCCACCTCACACCGTCACGTGGGGGGCGATCTGCCCGAGTGTCGCGTCGCCGATGCCGTCGACCTCGAGCAGCTCGTCGACGGCGGTGAAGCCGCCGTGCTCGCTGCGCCAGGCGAGGATCGCCTGCGCGGTGACGGGACCGACCTCGGGCAGCGACTCCAGTTCGGCCTGGGTCGCGGTGTTGAGGTTGACCAGGGCTCCGGCCGTCGGCGCCGCTCCACCGGCCGGCACGCCCGGGTCGGCGCGGGCCGGTGCCCCGACCACGACCTGCTCCCCGTCGACCAGCACCCGAGCCAGGTTGAGCGAGGACAGGTCGACCCCGCGGCGCGAGCCGCCCGCCGCCTCGACCGCGTCGACCACCCGGGCCCCGGCGTCGAGCACGACGATGCCGGGTCGCCGCACCTTGCCGGTGACGTCGACCGTGACCTCCGGCGCACCTGCGGCGCCCACCGGTGCGGATGACTGCGAGGGCACCGCCGACGACGGCGGACTCCCCGCGGCGGCGGTAGGGGCGGCCGCGCCGCCCGTGGTCGCCGGCGCGGGCGCCTCCAGCCGCTCCGGGTCGCCGCGCACCACCCACCACCCCGTGACCGCGATGCCGACGGCGACGAGCACCGCGACCACGACCAGCTGGGTCGGCCCGAGCGAGATCCGGCCGCGCAGCGGCACCGGGACCAGCGCCGGCGGGCCACCCGGCCGCCGGGCGGCGTGCCGGCCCGGCACCGGGACGAGCGGCGGCGAGGGCGGCCGAGGAGGGTGCGGCTCCGGGACCGGGTCGGGCACCGCCCGCAGCGGTCGGATCCTGGTGTGTCCGTCGAGCCACGGGTCGTCGTCCGGCGCCGGGTCGGGCCGGGCGGCAGCGAGCTCGGCGGTCAGCAGCTCCAGCCGCCGGGAGGCGGCCTGCTGGTGGTCGGCGCGAGGACGAAGAGGGGCCATGCCGCGACGCTAGGCAGCACCGCCGACCGGGAACGGCGGCGACGGGTGCCGCTGTGGACGAGCCGGCCGGAGGGGTGGCTGTGGACGGTTGGCGGCTCAGTCGCGGGGCGCGACGCAGACCGCGATCATGCCCGGGCCCACGTGCGCGCCCAGGACCGCGCCGAGCTCACCGCACCACACCTCGCGGCCCTCGAGGTTGGCCGCGAGCCGCTCGGCGAGCCGCTCGCTGAGCTGCCCGGCCCGGTCCGGGTTGGCGAGGTGGGCGACGCAGACGTCGACCGCCTGCTCCCCCGCCCGCTGCACGGCGAGCTCCTCGAGCCGGCCGAGCGCGCGAGCCGACGTACGGACCCGCTCCAGCGAGGCGACCTTGCCGTCCTCGATGTGCAGCAGCGGCTTCACCGCCAGCGCACCGCCCAGCAGTGCGGCGGCCGCGCCGATCCGGCCGCCGCGACGCAGGTACTCCAGCGTGTCGACGTAGAACAGCGACGACGACGCCGCCGCGCGCGCCCGGGCCGCCTCGGCCGCCTCGTCGGCGGTGGCTCCGGCGTCGACCGCGTCGGCGGCGGCCAACGCGGCGAAGCCCGTGGCGAAGCCGACCTGCCGGGTGTCGATCGGTACGACGCGCACGGACGCGTCGCGCGCCGCCAGCTGGGCCGACTCGAAGGTGCCGCTCATGTCGCCGGACAGGTGGACCGAGACGATCTCCGTGGCGCCGTCGCGGGCGGCCTGCTCATAGACCTCGAGCAGGGTGGCCGGCCCCGGCCGGGAGGTGCTGACCGGCTTCCACTCCTTCAGGGCCGCCGCGACCAGCTCCGGCGTCGCACCGTCGGGTCCCTCGTCGAGGACCTCCGCGCCGATCACCACCTGCAGCGGCACCACGACGATGCCGCGCTCGGCGGCCAGCTCCGCGGGGAGGCTGGCGGTCGAGTCGGTGACGATCGTGACCGGCATGCGGAGAGGTTAGACGACGCCCGAGAACGCGTTCTCGTCGTGCCGCCCCCGACGAGCCCTCAGACGACCCCTCAGACGACGACGTTGACCAGCTTCGGCGCGCGCACGATGACCTTGCGCACCGGCCGGCCGTCGATCGCCTTCACCACGTCCGGGTCGGCCAGGGCCAGCTGCTCCAGGTCGGCCTCGGCGATGTCCGGGGCGACCTCCAGCCGGGCCTTGACCTTGCCCTGGATCTGGACGACGGCGGTGACCGACTCCTCGACCAGCAGCCCCGGGTCGACGGCCGGCCAACCGGCGCGAGCGACGGTGGGCCGGTGGCCCAGCCGCTCCCACATCTCCTCCGCCGTGAACGGCGCGACCAGCGACAGCAGGATCGCGACGGCCTCGGTCGCCTCCCGCACCGCGGGGTCGGCGGGGCCGCAGCCTCCGCGAGACTCCGGTAGGTCGATGGCCTTGCGGGTCGCGTTCACCAGCTCCATGACCCGCGCGACCATCACGTTGAAGCGATAGCCCTCGATCAGCTCGGCCGCCTCGTGCACCGTGTGGGCGGTGGCCCGCCGCAGGGCGACGTCGCCGCCCTCCGGCGCGGTGCCGGGCGCCGAGGTGACGTCGCCCGACAGCCGCCAGGCGCGCTGCAGGAAGCGCAGCGACCCGGCCGGCGACATGTCGGCCCAGTCGATGTCGTCCTCCGGCGGACCGGCGAAGACCAGCGTCAGCCGCACCGCATCCACGCCGTACGCCGCAAGTTGGTCCCCCAGACTGACGCCGTTGCCCAGCGACTTGCTCATCTTCTTGCCCTGGTTGATGACGATGCCCTGGTTCAGCTGCGCGGCGAACGGCTCGCCGACGTCCAGCATCCCCATGTCGCGCAGCACCTTGGTGAAGAAGCGCGCGTACAGCAGGTGCAGCACGGCGTGCTCGACGCCGCCGACGTAGATGTCGGCCGGCATCCACGCCCTGGCCTTCTCGACGTCGAACGGGCCGTCGGTGTAGGTGGGCGAGCAGTAGCGCAGGAAGTACCACGACGAGTCCACGAAGGTGTCCATCGTGTCGCTGTCCCGCTTCGCGGGGCCGCCGCAGGTCGGGCACGCGACGTCGACCCACTCGGACGCCGCGGCCAGCGGCGAGACGCCCTTGGGCTTCAGGTCGGCGCCGCGCAGCTCGGGCAGCTCCAGCGGCAGCTGGTCGTAGGGAACGGCGACCTCGCCGTCCTTCTCGCAGTGGATGATCGGGATCGGCACGCCCCAGTAGCGCTGGCGGCTCAGCAGCCAGTCGCGCAGGCGGAAGTTGACGGCGCCCTTGCCGGTGCCCCGCTGCTCCAGGAAGTCGATGGTGGCGCGCTTGGCCTCGGCCACGCCCAGGCCGTTGATGTCCAGCGGTGCGTCGACGCCGGGGGCGGGCGAGTTGATCGCGGGTCCCTCGCCGTTGTACGACTCGCCCTCGAACCCCTCCGGGGTCTGGGTCGTCCGGATGATCTCCAGTCCCATGACCGTGGCGAACTCCCAGTCGCGCTGGTCGCCGCCGGGCACGCCCATGACCGCACCGGTGCCGTAGTCGGCCAGCACGTAGTCGGTCGCCCAGACCGGGATCTGGGTGCCGGTGACCGGGTTGGTCGCCGTGACCCCCAGGTCGACGCCGGACGTCGGGCGGTCCGTGGACAGCCGCTCGATCTCCGTCTCCTTGCGGATCTCGTCGCGGTAGGTCTCGAAGGCGGCGCGCTGCCCGTCGGTCACCAGCTCCTCGGCCAGCGCGGAGTCGACGGCGACGACCATGAACGTGGTGCCGAAGATCGTGTCCGGACGCGTCGTGTAGACGGTGATCGGATCGTGGCCCTCGACCGCGAAGTCGACGTGCGCGCCCTCGGAGCGGCCGATCCAGTTGCGCTGCGCGGTGACGACCCGGGTCGGCCAGGTCGGCTCCAGGTCGTCCAGGCAGTCCAACAGCTCCTGGGCGTACTCGGTGATCTTGAAGTACCACTGGGTCAGCTCGCGCTTGGTGACGTCGGCGCCGCAGCGCTCGCACTTGCCGTCGACGACCTGCTCGTTGGCCAGCACCGTCTGGTCGTTGGGGCACCAGTTGACCGGGCTGTTCTTGCGGTAGGCCAGCCCGCGCTCGCGGAACTTCAGGAACAGCCACTGCGTCCAGCGGTAGTACTCGGGGTCGGAGGTGTGCAGGCGGCGCGACCAGTCGAAGGAGATGCCGTAGCGCTTGAACGACTCGTACTGCGTCTCGATGTTCGCGTAGGTGTACGTCGCGGGGTGCTCGTCGTTGCGGATGGCGGCGTTCTCGGCGGGCAGGCCGAAGGAGTCCCAGCCCATCGGGTTCAGCACCTCGAAGCCGCGCTGCCACCAGTAGCGCGCGACCACGTCGTGCAGCGCCGTCACCTCGGCGTGCCCCATGTGCAGGTCGCCGCTCGGGTAGGGGAACATCGTCAGCGCGTACTTCTTCTCGCGCGGCGAGTCCTCGTCGGCGCGGAAGGGCTGCAGCTCGTCCCAGACGGGCAGCCACTTCTCCTGGACGGCCTCGACGTCGTACGTCTCCTGCTCGCTCATCTCGTCTCTCTCATGCTCTGGTGGATGGTCGACTCCGGGCACAAAAAAGCCCCTCGGGCACGAGGGGCGGCCGCGTCGATGGGTGCGCGTCGACGCGGCTAGGTAAGGAGCAGGGTCCTCCACATGGCCTCAGGATACCCCCGACGGCCGGGCTGACTACAGTCGCGGGCATGAGCTCACCCGGCAGCAGCGCGCGCAGCGTTCCCGATCTGTTCCGGCTCGACGGCAGGGTCGCCATCGTGACCGGGGCCTCCAGCGGCCTCGGCGTCGCGTTCGCCCAGGGCCTCGCGGAGGCCGGAGCCGACCTCGTGCTCGGCGCCCGGCGGGCGGACCGGCTCGCCGAGACGGCCAGGCTCGTCGAGGCCGCCGGCCGGCGCGCGCTCACCGTCGAGACCGACGTCGCCGACCCCGAGTCGTGCGCCAATCTGGTCGCCCTCGCCATGGAGGAGTTCGGCCGGGTCGATGTGCTGGTCAACAACGCCGGGATCGGTACGGCGGTGCCGGCGACCCGGGAGACGCCCGACGAGTTCCGGGCCGTGATCGACGTGAACCTCAACGGCTGCTACTGGATGGCGCAGGCCTGCGGCCGGGTGATGCAGCCTGGCTCGAGCATCGTCAACATCAGCTCGGTGCTCGGTCTCACCACGGCGGGCCTCCCGCAGGCGGCGTACGCCTCGTCGAAGGCCGGGCTGATCGGGATGACCCGCGACCTCGCCCAGCAGTGGACCGGCCGCAAGGGCATCCGCGTGAACGCGATCGCCCCGGGCTTCTTCGCCTCGGAGATGACCGACCAGTACCCGCCCGGCTATCTCGACTCCCAGCAGCAGCGCATCCCCGCCGGCCGCAAGGGCGACCCGGCCGAGCTCGCGGCCGCCGTCGTCTTCCTGGCCTCCGACGCCGGCGGCTACGTCACCGGGCAGACGCTCGCCGTCGACGGCGGGATGACGATCACCTGACGCGCCGAGGTTCGGGTCGTCCGCCTGAGGCCGGTGCAGGCACCCTCCTGAAGCGGACGACCCGAGGTGGTCAGCGGAGCCGGAGCGTGTCGCGGATGGTGAAGAACAGGTCGGTCTGGTCGGTCAGGCCGACGATGTTGGCGGCGCCGGGACCGTAGCCCGCCACCCGCAGCTGGCTGCCGGTGTGCTGCTGGGAGCTGCCGGTCGACGTGCCGTAGTTGAGGGTCATGGGTGCGTCGTCGGCCGTGGTGAGGGTGACGGTGCGGCCGGGCGAGTCGCTGCCGACCTCGATGATCTGGCTGGTGTGGGCGTGGTCGGCGGTGACGAACACCGAGGTGTGGCCGACCCGCTTCGCGTAGGCCAGCGCGACCTGGACGGCCTCGTCGAGGTCGACGGTCTCGCCGATCTGGCCGCAGGCGTCGGCGGCGTGGTCCTGCTTGTCGATGCTGGCGCCCTCGACCTGGAGGAAGAAGCCCTTGCGGTTCTCCAGCAGGTCGATCGCCTTCTCCGTCATCTCGGCCAGCGTCGGCTGCGTCGCGGGACGGTTCGGGTTGTCCGTGCAGCGCTGCGCGGGGAGCTTCGAGCCACCCGGCGTGGCCGCGGGGCCGACGTACCGCACCGGCAGGTTGCCCGGCGCGAAGAGGCCGAGCAGCGGCGCGCGCTGGTCGGCCCGGCGTACGGCGTCGAGGCCGGCAGTGTCGGTCACCACCTGGTAGCCGCGCTCGTCGGCCTGCTGCCGGAGCGTCTTGCCGGTCCAGGTCCCGGCCTTGGCGGTCTGCGCGAACGTCGTGGCGCCGCCGCCCAGCGTCACGTCGGGGCGGGTGTCGAGCAGCTGCTCGGTGATCGACCCGAGCCCGCCGTTCTCCTTCGCCGCCTCGGGGCAGGTGGCCGAGGTCTGGTCGGGTCCGTAGCAGGACCGCGCCGAGATGTGCGCGACCTGCACCGCGGGGGTGGCGTCCTGGATCTCCGAGGTCGTCAGGTCGCCGGTCTTGAGGCCGTGGGCCTTGGCCAGCTCGAGCAGCGTCTGCTGCGGCTGGCCCTTGATGTCGACCGAGACCGCGTTGTCGTAGGTCTTCGTGCCGGTCGCCCACGCGGAGCCGGTGGCGGCCGAGTCGGGCACGTAGTCGGGCAGGCCGGTCGCCTTCGAGAGCGAGTACGTCGTGTACTGGCCGGTCAGCGGCAGCGCGTCGATGCCGGCTAAGCGGCCGGCGGCGCCCTCGGCGTAGTTGCGGGCGGCGGTGATCTCCGAGTCACCCATGCCGTCGCCGATGAGCAGGATCACGTTGCGGGCGTGACCGCCCTCGACGGCCTTGCGCACCTGGGTGGTGCGGTCGCCGTCGTTGCGGGTGGCTCCCGCGTGTGCGGTGAGGTCGTCCGGCGCCGGGTCGTGGTGCCGGCCGCCACCGGCGACGGCGAGGCCGCTGGTGGTGCCGACCACGGTGACGGCGGCGAGAGCGACCGCGGCCCGCCGGTGCTGTCGGGAGAGGCGCAGGTGCATCCGAGAGTCCTTCCGAGAAGTGGGGAGGGACCGGAGCGGCCCCGGATGCGAGCCGACCATGCGCCGGTGAACGCGCAACGGCGCGCGGGTGGCCGGACGACGCCGGCCCGATGACCTCGATGAGGGTCATCGGCCTCGGCGCGCGGCCGCGCGTACGCCGTCGGGCCGGTCAGTCCCCGTCGGTGCCCGCGATGTTCACCAGCCAGCTCACGCCGAAGCGGTCGGTGAGGTCGCCGAACCAGTCGCCCCAGGGTGCCTTCTCCAGCGGCATGTTGACCGTGCCGCCCTCGGCGAGCCCCTCGAACCACCGCTGCAGCGTCGCCCGGTCGTCACCGCTGAGCGAGATCCGACCGTTGACGAAGTCGCCCTCCATCTGGCTCGGCACGTCGGAGCCCATCAGCTGCACGGCGTCGGAGACGCCCAGCGACGAGTGCATGACCTGCGCGGCCTCGGACTCGGGCACGCCCATGCCGCCCATGTCGGCGAAGGTCATCACATCGAGCTGGCCGCCGAGGACGGACTGGTAGAAGGTCATCGCCTCGCGGGCCTGGCCTCGGAAGTTCAGGTAGGGGTTCAGCTGGGTGGCCACGGTCGCCTCCTGGTGTGGGAATCGGATACCGGTTCGACCGGCGCCGGGCGGCGTACTCATCGCGGCCTCACGGATCCGACCTCAGCCCACCGCCTGCGCCTTCGCCCAACGGTAGTCCGCCTTGCCCGACGGGGACCGCTGCACGCTGGAGACCCGGATGATCGCCTTCGGCACCTTGTAGCGGGCGATGTGCCGCTCGGCCTCGGCGAGCAGCTCCGCGTCGGTGGCCGTCGCGTGGTCCTCGAGCTGGATCACGGCGACCGCCTCGCTCCCCCAGCGCTCCGAGGGGCGGCCGACCACCACGACGTCGCGGACGGCCGGATGCGCGGCCAGCGCGCGCTCGACCTCCTCGACGAAGATCTTCTCGCCGCCGGAGTTGATGGTGACGCCGTCGCGGCCGAGCAGCACGATCCTGCCCTCGTCGTCGACCACCGCGCGGTCACCGGGGATCGAGAACCGCTCACCGTCGATCACCGGGAAGGTGCGCCCGGTCTTGGGTGCGTCACCGAGGTAGCCGAGCGGCACCCGGCCGCGCTGGGCGAGCCACCCCTCCCCCTCGCCGGCCCCGAGCACCCGCGTGAAGAGGTCGTCGACCACCACCGTCGTCGGCACCGGGTCGAACGTCGCCGTGCCGGCCTCCATGCCCTTGAGCGACAGCGAGCTCATCTGGAGCCCGGTCTCCGAGGCGCCCGCGGCGTCCATCACCAGGATGTGCGGCAGCGCCTCGAGGATCCGGTCGCGCACGCCCGGCGTCAGCGGCGCGCCGCCGTTGTTGAAGGCGGCGAGTCCGGACAGGTCGTGGCCACCGCGCTCGACCTCCTCGATCAGGGGCAGCGCGACGGCGTCGCCGACGACCGGGATGCTCACCACCCGCTCACGGGCGGCGATCGCGAGGGCGTCGCCCGGCACCAGGCGGCGCACCTCGTCGGGCAGCACGATCGTGCCGCCGCTGGTGATCGTGTGGAACGTCGACCACTGCGCGGCGCCGTGCATGAACGGCGGGATCATCAGCAGCCGCATGGTGCCGCCCGCGTCGCGGGCGTGCTGCGCGATGGCGTCGTACGACGCGAACGGCTCGGTCGTGCCGAAGGGCGTGCCGCCCATGGAGCTGACGTAGATGTCGTCGTTGCGCCACAGCACGCCCTTGGGCATGCCGGTGGTGCCGCCCGTGTAGAGGACGTAGAGGTCGTCGCCGTCGGGCTCCGGCATCCCGGCCACCGGCTCGGGCGTGCGCAGGGCCTCCTCGTAGTCGACCGCCCCGGGCAGCAGCGCGTGACCCGACTCGTCGGCGACCTGGATCAACAGGTCGAGGTCGGGCAGCTGGTCGCGGATCGCCGCCAGCCGCGGCGCGAACTCGGCGTGGTAGACCAGCGCCCTGGTCCGCGCGTCGGTGAGCAGGTAGACCAGCTCCTCCTCGACGTAGCGGTAGTTGACGTTGAACGGCGCGACCCGGGCGCGGTAGGAGCCGACCATCGCCTCGAGATACTCGTTGCCGTTGTGCAGGTAGATCCCGAGGTGGTCCTGGCCGGACTCGTGGCCGGCCAGCCGGTCCCGCTCGGTGTGGCAGCCCAGGCCGCGCTCGACCAGCAGCCGCGCGAGGCCCGAGGCGCGGGCATCCGTCTCGGCGTACGTCGGCCGTCGGTCACGCCAGACCAGCACCTCCTGGTCGGGCACCGCCGCGGCGACCGTGGAGAACACCGTCGAGAGGTTGAAGCCGTGGGGACGGGGACCGGGCATCGACGACCACCTCGCACTAGAACAGGTTCTTGTTCCGCGCGATGGTAGCCGCTCCGGGAGGCGGCGACCACCGCATCGGGGCCGCGGCTGCGGCCGGCGAGCATCCACCCCTTTCCGTGGCTCAAGAGCCGGTCGGCGGCGCCTCCTCGTCCCTAGCGTCTCGGTCTGGGGCCAGGAAGGTCCCGGTCACGCGCCCCAGCGTCGCGGCCCCCAGCAGAGCGACGGAGACACCATCGTGCACCAGGCATCAGGCACCGACCGGCTGGCCGACCAGGCACCGAGGACGGAGGCCCCCGTCGGGCGCCTCGGCGTACAGCCGACCGTCATGGAGGAGGTCAACCGCCTCGCGAGCACCGGACTGGACGTCGCGCTCACCGACCCGGCCCCGCGCTTCGAGCTGAGCGAGCACACGCAGGGCCAGGTCGACCGGGCCCTGGCCGAGCAGGTCGCCCGGCCCGACTTCGTGCAGTGGCTCTTCGACGCCGAGACCCATCCGGCCGGCCGGGCCTGGTGGGGGGTGGCCAAACGGGCGGTCGCGCTGCACACGCTCTACGACGTCGGTGGACTCGCCACCCCGGCGCAGGGCATCGACCCGGCGGCGTACGACGCACCGCTCTTCGACCAGGGCACCCGATCGGCGCGCGACCTGATCACCCAGGAGAACAGCCCGGCGGGCGCGGATCGCATCCTCGGCCGCTACCGGGACTTCTTCGCGGGCGGGGCGCTCGACGACAACGCGGACGAGTACGGACTCACCTCGCGCGACTACCTGATCGGAGTCACGGACTCCCATGCGGTGCGCACCCGCGCCGACTGCGCCTTCGACCTGGTGCACGAGCATCTCCGCGACCGGACGAACGACCAGCCCGTGCGCACCCTCAGCCTGGCGTGTGGTGCGAGCGGGCCGGTCCTCGACCTGGTCGACCGGCTCGAGGCACAGGGCCGGCCCGTGGACCGGGCCGTGTTCGTCGACCACGACCCGTTGGCACTCGCGACCGTCGCCGGCCAGGCGAGCATCCGCGGGCACGCCGACCGCGTCGAGCTGCTCCGCAAGAACTTCCTCAAGACGCCGATCACCTCCTACGTCGAGCCGGCCAGCGTCGACGTGGTGGACCTCGTCGGGCTCTTCGAGCACATCCCCACCAGCCGGATGGGCTACCGGATCGCCGCGCACCTGCTCCGCGCCGCGGCCTCGATCACCCGGCCGGGCGGGCTGGTGCTGCTCGCGAACATGGTGACCGACCGCCCGCAGCAGGCGTTCTTCGACAGCGTCTGGCCACGGCTGCAGCAGCGCACGATCGCGCAGACGCTCGACCTGGTCGAGGAGGCCGGGCTGCCGGCGACGGCCACCCGGGTGCGAGTGCCGGCGCGCGAGGGCGTCTACGCGGTGTACGCCGTACCCGTGCCGCAGGCGCACTTCCGCGTGCCCTCGGGGCAGCGGCTGCTCGGCCGGGCCCTGCTCGCCCGGTCGCCCGAGTTCTGACCCGAGTCCTGACCTGAGTTCTGACCTGAGTTCTGAGGAGAGAGATGACCTCGACACTCCCCCCGCGGCTCGCGGATCCGGCCGACCGGCACTCGGCCGCCGGCTCGACCGACCGGCCGTGGGCCGCCCTGGTCGCCCTGTGCGTGGGCTTCTTCCTGATTCTCGTCGACATGACGATCGTCTCGGTCGCGACGCCGGCGATCATCACGGCGCTCGATGCGGACGTGAACCAGGCGGTCTGGGTGACCAGTGCCTACCTGCTCGCCTACGCCGTGCCGGTGCTGATCACCGGCCGGCTCGGCGATCGCTTCGGGCCCCGGCGCATCTACCTGCTCGGGCTGGCGGTGTTCGGCGCGGCCTCGCTGTGGTGCGGACTGACGACCACGGTCGAGATGCTGATCGTCGCCCGGGTCGCGCAGGGCCTCGGAGCGGCCATGATGGCGCCGCAGACGATGGCGATCATCACCCGGATCTTCCCGCCCGTCGTTCGGGGTCGGGCGATGGCGGTCTGGGGCCTCACCGTCGGCGTCTCGACGCTCCTCGGCCCGCTCATGGGCGGCGTACTCGTCGATGCGCTCGGCTGGGAGTGGATCTTCCTCGTCAACATCCCGCTCGTCGCGGTGGCCCTCGTGCTCGCGGTGCGACTGGTGCCGGCGCTCGAGACGCACTCGCGCGACTTCGACTGGGGCGGCGTGGTGCTGTCCGGCGTGGGGATGTTCCTCCTGGTCTTCGGCATCCAGGAGGGGCATCAGCAGGACTGGGCGCCGTGGATCTGGGCGATGATCCTCGGCGGCCTGGTGGTGCTCGGGGCATTCGTCTGGTGGCAGTGGCGCAACCAGCGCGAGCCGCTCGTGCCCCTGACGCTGTTCCACGACCGCAACTTCTCACTCGGCAACGCGGCCATCGCCGTCGTCGGCTTCGCGATCACCGCGATGGCGTTCCCGCTGATGCTCTACGCCCAGGGCGTGCGCGGGATGAGCCCGACGGAGGCCGCGCTGCTGCTGGTGCCGATGGCGGTGCTGGCGATCCTGCTCGCCAGGCGGGTCGGGCGGCTCACCGACCGGGTGCACCCGCGGCTGCTGATCGGCTTCGGGTTCGCGGTGATGGCGGCGTCGTTCGGGTGGCTCTCCCAGGTGATGACCGTGGACTCCCACACCTGGGAGCTGCTGTTGGCCACGGCCGGGATGGGCGTCGGCAACGCGTTCATCTGGGCGCCGAACTCCACCACCACCAGCCGCAACCTGCCCGAGCACCAGGCCGGCGCCGGCGCCGGCGTCTACAACGCGACCCGGCAGGTCGGGTCCGTGCTCGGGGCGGCCGGCATCGCGGTGCTCATGGACGGCCGGCTGGCGGCGGAGGGGCTGGACCCCTCCGCCGCGCCGGAGTCGGGCCTGAGCCAGCTGCCCCCCGAGGTCGTCGAGGGGTTCGCCGCCGCGATGTCGCAGTCGATGCTGCTGCCCGCGGTCGTGCTGGTGCTCGGCCTGGCCGTCGTGGCCTGCTTCGAGCGACCTCGCCACGACGGCTTCGACGCCTGACCTGCCGAGCCGGTCAGCGGTGGATCGGGCGGGGCAGGCTGGAGTTGGCGATCCGGTTCTCGGCGTCGATCATCCAGGCGAGCTGCTCGATGCGCTCGATGATCGCGTGCAGGATGTCCGCGGTGGTGGGGTCCTCGGCGTCGACGTCGTCGTGGATCCGACGGGCGGTCCCGGAGACGGCGTACAGGCTGGCCGCGATCAGGTCGACGGCCTGCGCGGTGTTGACCTCGCCGGTCGGGAAGTCCGGAAGGCTGGACTGCGCCGCGACGGTCGTCGCGCGGCCGTCGGGGGTCACGTAGATCGCCCGCATCCGCTCGGAGACCTGGTCGGAGAACTCACGGGCGGCGTCGACGACCTCGTCGAGCTGCAGGTGCAGGTCTCGGAAGTTGAGGCCGACGACGTTCCAGTGCGCCTGCTTGGCCACCAGGTGCAGGTCGATGAGGTCCACCGCGAGCTGCTGGAGATGGGTGGCCAGCTGCTCGGAAGCGGTGAACGGAGGCTGGGCGACGTGGGTGCTCTGGTCGGAGTGCAGCATGTCGGTCACGAGGGTCATCCTTCCGTTGGGGATGGCTCCATCCAATCACCTTTTCTTGAATGATTCCAGAAAGGTGAGCCTAGCCTCAGCCGCGCCCGGATCCGGTCCCGGACATGCGAGAGGGGCTCACGTCGTACGACGTGAGCCCCTCTGCGACAGGCGCCTGCGCGATCAGGCCAGGTCGAACCGGTCGTTCTCCATGACCTTGACCCACGTCGCCACGAAGTCGCGGACGAACTTCTCGCCCGCGTCCTGGCTGCCGTAGACCTCGGCGAGCGACCGCAGCTGCGAGTTCGAGCCGAAGACCAGGTCGACCGCCGTGGCCGTCCACCGCACCTCGTCGCTGCCGAGGTCGCGGATCTCGTAGACGTTCTCCTGCGACGCCGACGCCTTCCACTCCCGCCCGGGGGCCAGGAGGTTGGCGAAGAAGTCGTTGGTGAGCACGCCCGGCCGGTCGGTGAGGACGCCGTGCTGCGCACCGCCGACGTTGGCGTCGAGCGCCCGCAGGCCACCGACCAGGACCGTCATCTCGGGAGCGTTGAGCCCGAGCATGTAGGCACGGTCGACCAGCAGCACCTCGGGCTGGACCTTCTCGCCCTCGCGCACGTAGTTGCGGAAGCCGTCCGCTCGGGGCTCGAGCACCGCGAACGAGTCGACGTCGGTCTGCTCCTGCGAGGCGTCGGTGCGACCCGGGCGGAACGGCACCGTCACGTCGACGCCGCCGTCCTTGGCGGCCTTCTCGACGGCCGCGGAGCCGGCCAGCACGATGAGGTCGGCCAGCGAGATCTGCGCGCCGCCGGCCTCGTTGAACTCGCGCTGGATGCCCTCGAGCTTCTCGAGGACGGACGCGAGCTGCTGGGGCTGGTTGACGGCCCAGCCGCGCTGCGGCTCGAGCCGGATGCGGGCGCCGTTCGCTCCACCGCGCTTGTCGGTCGAGCGGAAGGTCGCCGCCGAGGCCCACGCGGTCGAGACCAGCTCCGAGACCGAGAGGCCGGAGTCGAGCACCTTCGCCTTGAGCGCGGCGACGTCGCGGTCACCCACGAGCTCGTGGTCGACCGCCGGCACCGGGTCCTGCCAGGGCTGCGTCGGGGCGACCAGGGGGCCGAGGTAGCGCTCCACCGGACCCATGTCGCGGTGCAGCAGCTTGTACCAGGCCTTCGCGAACGCCTCGGCGAACTCGTCGGGGTGCTCCAGGAACCGCTGCGAGATCTTGCCGTACTCCGGGTCGAAGCGCAGGGCCAGGTCGGAGGTGAGCATCCGCGGCTCGCGGCGCTTGGACGGGTCGTGCGCCATCGGCACCATGTCGGCGCCCGCGCCGTTCTTGGGCCGCCACTGGTACGCACCGGCGGGCGACTTCGTCAGCTCCCACTCGTAGGCGAAGAGGATGTGGAAGAACTCGTTGTCCCACCGGGTGGGGTGGTAGGTCCAGGTGACCTCGAGGCCCGAGCTGATCGTGTCGTCGCCCTTGCCGGTGCCGAACGAGCCCCGCCAGCCCAGGCCCTGCTCCTCCAGCGGCGCGGCCTCCGGCTCGGGGCCCACCAGGGCCGCGTCGCCGGCGCCGTGGGTCTTGCCGAAGGTGTGCCCGCCGGCGATCAGCGCGACGGTCTCCTCGTCGTTCATCGCCATCCGGGCGAAGGTCTCGCGGATGTCGCGGGCCGAGGCCAGCGGGTCCGGGTTGCCGTTCGGGCCCTCGGGGTTGACGTAGATGAGGCCCATCTGGACGGCGCCGAGCGGGTTGGCGAGGTCACGCTCGCCGCTGTAGCGCTCGTCGCCCAGCCAGGTGTCCTCCGGGCCCCAGTAGATCTCCTCCGGCTCCCAGATGTCCGCGCGGCCGAAACCGAAGCCGAAGGTCTTGAAGCCCATGTCCTCGAGCGCCACGTTGCCGGCGTACACGAGCAGGTCGGCCCAGGAGATCTTCTGGCCGTGCTTCTGCTTGACCGGCCACAGCAGGCGCCGGGCCTTGTCGAGGCCGACGTTGTCCGGCCAGCTGTTGAGCGGGGCGAAGCGCTGCGCGCCCTGGCCCGCGCCACCGCGGCCGTCGTGGATGCGGTAGGTGCCGGCCGCGTGCCAGCTCATCCGGACGAACAGGCCGCCGTAGTGGCCGAAGTCGGCCGGCCACCACTCCTGCGAGGTGTTGAGCACCTCGACGATGTCCTTGCGGAGCTCCTCGATGTCGAGCTTCTCGAACTCCTCGGCGTAGCTGAAGTCCGCACCCAGCGGGTTGGTCTCCGCCGAGTTCGAGTGCAGCACGGACAGATCGAGCTGGTTGGGCCACCAGTCCTGGTTGGTGTGCGGGCGGCCGCCCGTCCTCGGCGTCGGCGAGGCGATCGCGGGGTTCTCGCTCTCGCTGCCACTGCCGTGCACGACCGGACATCCCCCTTCCGCCTTGCGCTCCACGCCCTGCGGGTCGACCGCGGTCGGGTTCTCGTTGCTCTCGGTCATTGTTGTCTCGCGCTTCCTTCCAACAGGATTCTCAACACTTCGGTGTGATGCCAGGTTTGATGCCGGGTGTCATGCGGGTGCTGTCACGGTGGAGCAGGAGGGGCACAGGCCCCAGTAGATGACCTCGGCCTCGTCGATCCGGAAGCCGGAGTCGTCGGAGGCGGTCAGGCACGGGGTGTGGCCGACGGCGCAGTCGACGTCGGCGATGACGCCGCACGAACGGCAGACCACGTGGTGGTGGTTGTCGTTGACCCGCGACTCGTAGCGGGCCACCGATCCCGACGGCTGAATGCGGCGCACCAGCCCGTTCGCGCTCAGCGTGTGCAGGGAGTCGTAGACCGCCTGGTGCGAGACGTCTGGCAGGTCGCGGCGTACGGCGGCGATGATGGACTCGGTGTCGGCGTGCGGATGCGTGTGGACCGCGCCCAGGACCGCGAGCCGCGGGCGGGTGACCCGCAACCCCGCCTCCCGCAGCAGCCGCTCGGCGTCGGTGGTCATGACTGCAGTCTGACCGGCTTTCTTGAACCAGTCAAGAATCATCGCCGGCTCGCGGCGGTGCACCCGCGAGCCCGTACCGAAATGCGACGAAGCCGTCCGTCACGTCACCCGGCTCGGGTGACGTGACGGACGGCTTCAGAAGTGATGTGCCTGCCGAGGCGACCTCGCGGCCGAGGGCGCCCGGCAGCAGCGTGTCAGTCGTTCCCGAAGCGCAGGGCGCGGCCCGCAAGACGCCCGGAGAGCGCGCCGTCACGCAGCACCTGCTCACCGTTGACGAACACATGCTCGATGCCCGTCGACTCCGTCCGAGGGTGGGCGTGGGTGGCGTTCGACCTGACCGTCGCAGGGTCGAAGACGGTCACGTCGGCCACCAGGCCGTCGCGCAGCATGCCCCGCTGCTTGAGACCGAGGCGCTGCGCGGGATACGAGGTGAACCTGCGGATGGCCTCCCTGAGCGGCATCATCGAGTCGCCACGGACGAACTCGCCGAGGATCCTGGTGAAGCTGCCGTAGGACCGCGGGCTGGGCCGGTCCCCCAGGTACATCGCATCCGTGCCGATCATGCCCAATGGGTGTGTCAGGAATGTCTGCAGCCGGTTGCCGGGGGGCCCCGGGGACAACACCTCCGCGACCCGCAGGTCTTCGTCGATGAGCAGATCGAAGAAGGCGTCGACCACGTCGACACCGCGATAGCGGGCGATCTCGCCCAGCGTCCAGCTCTCGAACTTCTCGTTCTTGCCACCCGCGAGATATCCGACGAACACGTAGTCCATCTGCGTACGCCAGGAGTCCCGAGGGTCGGCATCCGTCAGGTCCTGCACGAACCGCCGCCGACACTCCGGATCCGCCAACCGGCGCAGCGTCTCGTCCGGGCCTCCCGACTGGATCCACTGCGGCAGGTAGATCGTCGACCGGGTTCCGGTCCACTCGAACGGATACACGTCGAACGACACATCGACCCCACCGGCGTAGGTCTCGTCGAGCAGGCCGACCAGAGCACCGACCCCGTCCGGGATGTAGTCACGCGTGTACATGTGCGTGACGTGGAGGCGAGCGCCACTTCGCTCGCTGATCTCGAAGGCCTCCTTGAAGGGATCGAGGTGCCGATCGCCGAGCCAGTAGCGAACATGGGTGTGGTAGAGCCCGCCGAGCCCGTACACCTCGCGACAGAGCTCGACGAGCTCGTCGGTGGACGCGTAGCTGCCCGGCGGGTAGTCGAGACCCGTCGAGATGCCGAATGCTCCCTCGCGCATCCCCCGGCCGACGAGCCGGCGCATCGTGGCGATCTGCTCGGCAGAGGCCTCCCCCTCGTCCCACCCGACCGCGGCGATCCGCAGCGCGGAGTTCCCCATCAGCATCGCGACGTTGACGCCCACCCCGACGTCGAACCGGCGGAGATAGCTGTCGACCGAGCCCCAGTCGAAGGCGATCTCCGGAAGACCGTCGAGGCCCGCGTTCATCCGAGCGAACAGCTCGAGGTCCTTGGACGTCTCGAACGGCGCGTAGGAGAGACCGTCGACGCCCACCAGCTCGGTGGTGACGCCCTGGGTGAGCTTCGGGCTGTGTTGCGGCTCATCGAGGATCGTCAGGCCGGTGTGCGAATGCATGTCGATGAAGCCCGGGGCCACCACGAGCCCCGACACATCGATCTGGGTTGCCCCGACGGGGGCATCCTTGGGCCTTCGGACGATCCGGATCGTCCCCTCCTCGATAGCGAGGTCCGCTCGGTACCCAGGGTTTCCGGTGCCGTCGACGATCAGGCCGCCGCGAAGCAAGTACGTGGTCAACGCAGGTCACCTATTTCCTTCACAGTAGGGAGATCAGCGAGCCGAGGCCAGCTGATTGAAGGCCATGCCGGTCCCCTCGAGCGCCCGATCGATCACCTCGTCGGTGTGTGCGGTGCTCACGAACCAGTTGTGCCGCGGATGGAGATAGACCCCGTGCTCGAGGGCTGCCTCCGAGAACTCGAAGCTCAGTTTGTGGTCGACGTCATCGACGAACCGCAGGTACGGCATCTGGCTCGGCCCGGTGTACGCGATCTCGAACCCGGCGGCATTGGCCTGATCGACCAGGCCGGCCTTGAAGCGGTCACCCGCTCGGCGTTGCAGGCCGACTCCGTCGATCCTCCGCAACTCGGCGATCGTGGCGAGCGCCGCCGCCATGGGCACCGCGGCGAACCAGAAGGTCCCGGTGCTGAAGATCGAGGTGGCTGCATCGCGCAGAGACTCGCGACCCAGGATCGCCGACACGGCGTAGCCGTTGCTGATCGCCTTGCCCCACACGCTGAGATCCGGCTCCACGTCGACGTCGCGCCAACTGCTGCCCAGGTGGAGCCGCATCCCACACCGCACGTCGTCGAGGATGAGTACGGCACCGGCCGCGTCGCACCCCGTCCGCAGGGCCCCGGCGAACTCGGCGGTGATGAGCTCCTGATCGACCCCGTCGTTGTGCTTGAACGGGGTGATGATCACGCCGGCCAGATCGCCATCGGCCTCGGCGAACGCGTCGCGCAGGCTCGCCAGGTCGTTGTAGTCGAAGTAGACGATGTTCTCGCGATCCGCGGCCTGGATCCCGGCGACTCCCGGCGTGCACCAGGGCGCCGCTCCGTGATAGCTGTGTCGCTCGACGAGGATCTTCGCTCGTCCGGTCGCCGCCCGCGCGATCGTCAAGGCGGTCGTGGTGGCGTCCGTTCCGTTCTTCGCGAAGTACGCCCAGTCGGCGTGGTCGACCATGTCGACCAACAGCTCGGCCAGCTCGACCATCCGCTCGGACGGGGCGTTCTGACAGTCCGCGAGCGCTCGTTGGCGCGCCGCCGCCTCCTCGACCGCGGGATGCTGGTAGCCCAGCACCATCGGTCCGTACCCGAGCAGGAAGTCGATGAACTCACGACCGTCGACGTCGCGGATGATCGCCCCGTTGCCGCCGGCCAGGAACTGCGGGAAGTTCGCCGGGAAGAGGCCGGCTCGCTGGTGCCCGTACATGCCGCCCGGAACCACGCGCGCGGCGCGGCTGCGAAGGCGATGGTCGGCGGACTCACGAAGGGTGGTGCTGGTGTTCGTCATCTCTCCATCTCCGAATCAAAGGACCGTGCGGGGTCACAGGTTGGCGGCATCGGTCCGCCGCACCCGCGCGTAGAGGGCGGTCGCCGTCAGAGCGAGGCAGCCGAGCAACGCGTACTGCCAGGCGGTGGACAGCCCCATGAACACGGCCGCGTTCTGGAGCACCTGCAGGAACGCCGCGCCGAGTAGCGCGCCGATGAAGCTCCCCCGTCCGCCGAACACCGATGCGCCGCCGAGCACCACCGCGGTGATGCTCGCGAAGGTCAGGCTGACTCCCGCTGTGGCGTCGCCGACTCCCGTCTGCGCCATGAAGCACAGCGCACCGAGCAGGGTGAAGACGGACGAGAGCAGGTACGCGAGCATGTGTGTCGGCGTCAGGCGGATGCCGATGCGGTGCGCCGCCGACTCCGAGGACCCGACCGCCCGGATCGACATCCCGGCCCGCGACCGACGCAACCAGCGCTCCAGCCCGATCATGAACAGCACGCCGACGATCACCGAGACCGGCATGAAGCCGATCGAGTACGTCAGCGCATCGGTGATCCGGGTGGCGATCGCCCCGCCTGGGGTCGGTCGCAGGGTGAGTGAGAAGCCCTGCAGCCCGACGTTCGTCACCAGCGTGGCGACGATCGGCAGAACCATGCCGAACCGGACCAGTGCCCCGTTCGTCAGACCCACCGCGCAGGCCGTGGCCAGCATCAGCAGTAGGCCGGTGATCCAGACCGACAGATTCTGGCCGTCGACGAGGTAGAACGACGCGATGACGACCAACAGGCCCGCCAACGGTCCGACCGAGATGTCGATCCCGCCGGTGAGCATGACCACTTGCTGCGCCGCGGCCAGGAACAGCAGCGGCGCCATCAGCAGCAGAATGTTCCGGATGCTGAACGTCGACAGGAACAGTGAGTTCTGGTTCGCGGCGACGGCACCCAGCACCACGATCGCGACCGCCAGCAGGCCGCTCGGCCCGTAGTCGCCGGCCAGGAACCCGGTCAGTCTTCCGGATCGGGAGCGGGTGGTCGCCGCTGGGTCGTGGTCGACCTCGGTGGTCAGCAGATCGGCGCGGTGCGCCGCCTCGGCGATGTCCGTCTCGTGGACGCCGTCCTCAGCCAACGACCTCGTGATCTGCCCTCTCGAGAAGACCAGCACGGTGTCACACAGACCCACCAGCTCTGAGCTGTTGGAGCTCAGGACGACGACTGCCTTGCCTGCGTCCGCCTCCTCGCGCAGCAGCCGGTAGATGTCGGCGCGCACCCCCACGTCCACTCCCTGGGTCGGCTCGTCGAAGAGCACGACCCGGGGGTCAGCCAGCAAGGTGCGACCGATCAGCACCTTCTGCTGATTTCCCCCGGAGAGCTGGCTGATGGTCGCCTCACTGTGCGGCGTCTTGATCGCAAGGCTGGCGATGGACCCCGCGACGGCGCGCGACTCCTCACGGTTCGAGATGAACCCGGCCCGAGACACGCTCGGCAGGGAGCCGAGGGTCAGGTTCTCCCGCACCGACATCTGCATGGCCAGGCCCTCGATCACACGATCCTGCGGCACCAGCGCGATCCCGGAGCCGGCCGCTCTGCTCGGCGTCGCGACGGACACCGCCTCGCCGTCGACGAGCACCCGACCACTCACCACGTCGTGACCGGCGAGCCCTCGCAGGAACTCGCGTTGACCGTTGCCTTCGACCCCGGCCAGCCCCACGATCTCTCCAGCGCGGAGCGTGAAGGATCCACGAGCACCCGATGCCGTCTGGAGATCGCACACGTCGAGCAGCGTCCGGGACTCGGCGGCAGTCGGCCGCTTGTCCGGATAGATCGCTCCGACCGACCGACCGACGATCTGCCCGATCACGTCCGCTTCGGACAGACTGGAGGTGGGCGCTGCGGTGCCCAGCACTCCGTCGCGCATCGAGATGATGCGATCGCAGATCTCGAACACCTCGGGCAGTCGGTGGCTGATGTACAACACACCCACTCCGCGAGCCGTCAGGCGACGGATCTGCTCGAAGAAGGTCGCGACCTCCTGCCGGGTGAACGCCTCCGTCGGCTCATCGAACATCACCACCTTCGGGTTGCCGACGAGAGCGCGCGCGATCTCGACGGCATGGCGTTGAGCCACGGGGACGTCGTGGACCCTGGCCGCGACGTCGATCTGGTAGCCCCACTCGCGCAGCTGCCGGTCGGCCCACGCACGAGCGTCCGAGAAGCTCGGGCGCTCGTGCGCTGGAACGCCGAGGAGCATGTTCTCGACGACGGTCAGATGCGGCATGAGGGCAGGGTGCTGGTGCACGACCGACAGGCCCAGCTCACGCGTGCGGCTCGATCCGCTGCCGACCAGGTCCTGCCCGGCGAGCTCGACGGACCCGCTGTCCGGAGGGACGGCCCCGCACGTCACGCCGATGAGCGTCGACTTGCCGGCACCGTTGCCGCCGACGAGGCCCAGTACCTCTCCGGGGTACACATCCAATGAAGCGTTGTTGAGCGCACGGACGCCCGGGTAGGTCTTCGTGATGCCCCGCAGGCTCAGAACCGGCTCAAGGGGCCCAGATGAAGACATTCAGTCCTCCTGAGGGTCGTACGGGCGGCTAGTTGAAGACCTTCTGCAGCTGCTCCGGCTTCAGGGTCGACGAGACCGAGGCCTCCGGCGGCAGGCTGGGCTCGCACCGGACCGGCTTCGAGTCGTCGGTCGTGTCCTCGAAGATCGGTACCGTCACGATGTTCGGCTCGTCGTTGTCGATGCCCTGGAAGTCCGCGACCGCCTTGCGCAGGGCGATCCTGACCAGCCACGGACGGCCGTCGATCGACATCATCGGGAAGGCGTCACCGGCCTTGTCGTAGGTCTCCCAGAGACAGGACAGTTCGTTCAGGTCGACCGTGGCGATGGCCGGGGTGGACCGCTTCGCTGCCTTGACCGCCCGGAGTCCCGCGACCACCACCTGGGAGGAGTCGCTGATGATCCCGTCGATCTGCTGGTACTGCGTCAGGAGTCCGGCGACGACCTTCTGCCCCTGCGTGGGCTCCCAGTTGGTGTCGTAGGGCTGCCCGGACTTGTTCAGCAGCTTGACGTTGCTGCAGTCCGAGTTCGACGCCATCTCCTCCTCGACGGCCTCGAGCTCCGTGAGGCTCTGGGTATTGCCCGGCGTGCCGCCGAGGAAGACGATGTTGCCGCCCTCCGGCTGCAGGGTCTGACACATCCAGGCCGCCCAGATCCCCCCTTCCGCCGCGGTGTTGTTGCTGACGAAGGTCGTGTAGTCGACGCCGGGGGTGCCTCCGGGGTTCGACGTGTAGGGAACGACCGACACGCCGGCCTTGAACGCCGTGCGGAAGGTCGGGAGCATGGCTGGCCCTGAGTCGGGAAACACCACGAGACCGTTCACGCCCTGCGCCACGAGAGCGTTGACGTCGCTGATCGCCTTCTGCGGGTTGTTCTGTCCGTCCGCGTAGGGCAGCACCTCGATGTTGTCGCACCGACTTGCTTCGTCCTCGAACTCCGCACGCGTCACCTTCCGCCATGCGTTCCCGCCCTGGCCGTCCGCGAGCGCCACCTTCATCGGCTTGTCGCCACAGAAGTCAGTGATCTCCTTCAGCTGACTGGTGTCGCCGGTGGTCAGCTTCTGCTCCGACCCCGTCTTCGTCTCCGAGGCATCGGGCGGAGCCACGCTGCATGCCGACATGGCGATCAGTACGGCGGAGACCGAGAGGCCGATGGCCGCTTTCCGCACGGGGTTCTGCCTACAACTTGACATGGTTCGTCAGTTCCTCTCTCGGTTCTCTCTCTGAAACGGCGTCTCGAGCTTCTTGCCGCCGCGTCCGGCCTGCCGGAGTCAGCGCACGGGGCAGGCGCAGGCGTTGAACAGCGATGCCGGCCGCCAGGACCAGCGCCTCGACGAGCCGCTGCCCGGCCGTGGAGGCGCCCGCCGCGAGCACCACCTGGGACAGCTGCGTCAGGAAGACCGCGCCGATCGAGCTGGACAGCACGCTGGCGATCCCGCCTGTCATCGCGGTCCCGCCCAACACGGTCGCCGCGATGCTGGGCAGCAGGTACTGGTCGCCGATGAACAACGTCGGGGTCCGGACCCAGCCGGCGAGGATGATCGCTCCGACCGCGTAGCAGACCGCCGCAAGCACGTAGGCGCCGACGACGTAGCGATCGGTCCGGATGCCCATCGTCGCGGCGGCGGTGCGGTTGGCCCCGACCATCAGGAAGACCCGGCCCCGGGTCGTCCTCTTCAGCAGCACATGGGCGACCGCGACCACCGCGACGGCGACGAACGCCGGCGTGGGCACACCGATCCACTGTGCCGACATGAAGGTCGTGAGGGCCGGCGCCGCGGGCGTGGGGAACTCGTTCGAGACGATGTAGATCACGCCGAGCCCGGCGGAGTTCGTGGCGAGCGTGACGACGAACGGCGTGATGTTCAGCTTCGTGGTCGCGAGTCCGTTGACCAGGCCGAAGGCCGCGGCGACCACGAGAGTCAGCACCATGGCCAGCGGAAGCTTGGCATCGTCTCCGTCGGCGAACTTCGTGACCACCACTGCGGCCAGACCCACGATCGCGGGGACCGAGAGGTCGATGCCACCCTGCGCGAGCACCAGCGTCTGGCCGACCGCGATCAGGGCGAGGGCGGCGGCGAAGGGCACCATGCCGGCCAGCGCGCCCGAGTCGAGACTGCCGGGCGCGATCAGCGGGCTCATCACGAACAGCAGGACCGTGGCGACGCCGATCCAGGCGAATCGCATCGCCCGAGGAGCGCGGATCATCGCCGGCACCGTCCGACGGCGCGGCCGCCGTCCCGGACCGGTGGCGACGTTCCCGCCGTCGACCAGGGACCGGCATCGAGCCGGGGGGTGGTGGCGCAATCCTTCATATCGCTCCGTTCGGACTGTGGGCGCATCGCCGGCGCTTCCTCTGACAGGGGCGGCCGGCGACCTAGGTCGGTGACGACACGGCCTGCGAGCCTCGCCCCGCTGCGACCGAGCGCTATCGCTCCGGCAGCGCCGTGACTGGGCACGCGCCGAACATTGACATGCTGCATGCAGCATGTCAATAGTGCATGCATAATGTCGTCGTGCCTTCTGATCAGACGCCGCAAGGAGACCCCGTGCACCCAGACCCGCCCGCTCCGGCGAGAGTCGCCGTCGCCCAGGTGGGCGCGACGGCGGGCGCGCTCGACCGCAACTTCGAGGCGACCCTCGAGCAGATCAGCGCCGCGGGCCGCCTCGGTCACGATCTGGTCGTCTTCCCCGAATGCCATCTGACCGGCTACCTGTTCGACGACCCGCGCGCCACCGCCGCGGCGGCGATCGGGCTCACCGATCCCCGCATGGCGGGTCTCGTCGACGCCTGCCGCCGGAGCGGCGTCCTGGCCACGGTGGGCTTCCTCGAGCGCGACGGTGATCGCGTCTACAACTCGGCGGCTCTGGTCGACGGGCGAGGAGTCGTCGGCCACTACCGGAAGCAGCATCTGCCCCACCTGGGGGCGGACCGGTTCGTGGCCGCGGGGACGGATCGCGGTCCCCGGGTGTTCGACACGAGGATCGGGCGCGTCGGCCTGATGATCTGCTTCGATCTCCGCTTCCCCGAGTCGGCGCGTGTGCTCGCGCTCGACGGCGCCGACATCATCGCGATGCCGACCGCCTGGCCGAGCTCGGCACACCTCCTTGCTGAGCACTTCACGCGCGTCCGGGCCGCGGAGAACCTCGTGTACCTCGCGGTCGCCGACCGAGGCGACGTGGAGAACGGGACCGCCTACCTCGGGGGCAGCCAGATCGTCGCTCCGAGCGGGGAGGTCCTGGTCCGCGCCGATCGTTCCGAAGGCGTGTTCGCGACGACCGTCGACCTGACGGCGGCGCGCGACAAGCGGCTGGTGTTCCTCCCCGGCGAGTACGAGCTGGCGCCCTTCGAGCAGCGCAGACCGGAGCTGTACGGCGTGCTCACCCAGACCCCCGAGAACTAGGCGAAAGGCAGACCCCATGTGTGGACCCGAGATCATCACCGACGAGGTTCGGAAGAAGATCGCAGCTCACGCGGCCCGGTTCCGGGAGGTGACGAGGTCCCCGTTCGGCGCAGATGACGAGATCGGGATGCTCAACCTGCTGTCGCCCGAGGCGGCACGACGCGCCGTCGCCCGCGCCGACGCGGGCGCGGCGATCGACCTCTCCGTCGACCTGTTCATGGGCATGCCGTCCTGGACCAAGGCGGGCGACCCGCCCTTCCAGCAGTGGATGACGCACACCCCCGGGGGCACGGTGCTCGACGACCTCACCGGGGCCGGTCGGGTGCAGAACGAGCTGGTGGCGTACTCAGGGGACGCGATGTCGATGTATACACACACCGGGACGCACATCGACACGCTGAACCACTTCGGCTATCGCGGCGAGATCTGGAACGGCTTCTCCGCCGAGCAGCACCTCAGCTCACGGCACTGGCTCAAGTGCGGCGCGGACAAGGTGCCGCCCATCATCGGCCGGGGCGTCCTCTTCGACGTGGCCGCGCTGCACGCGGTCGAGATGCTGCCGGACAACTACGGGATCGGCGCTGCCGACCTCCAGGGCTGCCTGCAGCGTCAGGGCGTGACGTTCAACCCGGGAGACATCGCCCTGGTCCGCACCGGACGAATGTCGCAGTGGCCGGACCCGACGCGCTACATCGACAACAGCCCCGGACTCAACCTCGAGGGCGCGCGCTGGCTGGCCGAGGCCGGAGCCTCGGTGATCGGTGGCGACAACTCGGCGCTGGAGCAGATGCCGGCAGATGACGAGGAGAACTGGCAGGTGGTGCACACCTACCTGCTGGGCGAGGCCGGCGTACCCATGATGGAGCTGGTCGACTGCCAGCAGCTGTCCGCGGACGGGCTGTTCGAGTTCGCCTTCGTCGGAGCCTGCCTGAAGATCCGGGGCGCCACCGGCGCCCCGATGCGCCCCCTTGCCATGCCCTTCACGGCCTGACGCCTCCCGAAGCCACCCCGACGAGAAACGAGCCACCCATGCCCGACAATCCCGCCACCTCGGCGATCGACGCGAGTCGCACCTCCTATGGAGACGAGGACTTCAGCCGGTTCCTGCGGCGCGCGTTCCTGGCTTCGAGTGGATACGACGACGTCGACCTCGATCGGCCGATCATCGGAATCGCCGTCACCACGTCGAGCTACAACACCTGCCACCGCGACATGCCCGCACTGGTCGACGCGGTGAAGCGGGGTGTCCTGGAGGCCGGCGGCCTGCCGCTGACGTTCCCGACGGTCTCGCTCGGAGAGATCCTCACCTCGCCGACCTCGATGCTCTACCGGAACCTGATGGCGATGGACACCGAGGAGATGATCCAAGCACTGCCCATGGACGCGGCGGTGCTGCTCGGAGGCTGCGACAAGACGGTCCCCGCTCAGCTGATGGCGGCCGCGTCCTCCGACAAGCCCGTTCTTCTCGAAGTGGTCGGGCCGATGATGACCGGCCAGTGGCGAGGCGAGCGCATGGGCGCGTGCACCGACTGCCGCCGCCTGTGGGCCGGCCACCGCGCCGGGGAGCTGGACGCGGCGGAGATCGCCGAGGCTCGGGGAGAGCTGGTCACGACCGCCGGCACCTGCGCGGTCATGGGCACGGCCTCGACGATGGCCTGCATGACCGAGACGCTGGGGATGATGCTGCCGGGCGGAGCAACGCCCGGAGCCGCCACCGGTGAGCGACTGCGGCATGGAACCGCCACCGGCCGACGGGCGGTCTCGATGGCCCGTGAGGGTGCCCCGCTGCCACGCGAGGTGCTCACCCGGGCGGCCTTCGACAACGCGATCAAGGTGCTCGCCGCACTCGGTGGCTCCACGAACGCACTCGTTCACCTGCTCGCCGTGGCACGCCGGGCCGGCGTGGAGCTCGAGCTGGCCGACTTCGACACGATCGGCGCGAAGGTGCCGCTGCTGGTGGACTGCAAGCCCTCGGGCAGCCAGTACCTGCAGGACTTCCATCACTCCGGCGGCCTGCCGGCGCTGCTCAAGGTCCTGGAGCCGGAGCTCGATACCGCTACCCGGGGGATCGCGGGGCAGCCGTTGAGCGAGTTGCTCGGGGACGTCCCCGAACGACAGGACTGGCAGACCACGATCCTTCCGCTGGACCGCCCCCTGGGTCCCGCCGGGGCACTCGCGGTCGTCCGCGGAACGCTGGCTCCGAACGGCGCGGTGATCAAGACGTCGGCGGCCAGCCCGCGACTTCTCCAGCACACCGGGCCGGCGCTCGTCCTGGAAGCCGACCAGGACATCGCTGCGGTGCTGGACGACCCCGACCTCGATGTCACGCCCGACCACGTGCTGGTGCTGCGCTCCGCAGGCCCCCGGGCGGCGGGCATGCCGGAGGCCGGCGCCCTGCCCATCCCGAAGAAGCTCGCACGCCAGGGAGTCCGCGACATGGTCCGGGTCTCCGACGCACGCATGAGCGGCACGTCGTACGGCACCGTCGTCCTGCACTGCGACCCCGAGGCGGCCGCCAGTGGTCCTCTCGCAGTGGTCCGCAACGGGGACCTGGTGCGTCTGGACGTGGAAAACCGACGCCTGGACCTCCTCGTGGAGGAAGATGAGGTGCAGCGCCGACTCGGTGAGTACAGCCCGCCTCCACTCCCGGAACGTGGGTGGCGCCGCTTGTACGCCGAGACAGTTCTGCCGGCAAGTCAGGGTGCTGACTTGTCGTTCCTGTGAGCGGGGCGCTAATGATGAGCACCCCGGCCTTGCCACCGAGAGGAATCGCACCGTGAAGCCACTGGTCATCGACCACGCCTCGCTGACCGAGCGCGTCTTCGAGCAGCTTCGCGACGCCATCCGCGGCGGCGAGCTCGCCCCGGGATCTCTGCACTCCGTGGTCGAGCTGTCGAATCAGCTCGGCGTGTCTCGGACGCCAGTGCGCGAAGCGCTGTTGCAGCTCGCGAGCAACGGCATGGTGCGGTTCGAGCGAAGTCGCGGCGTACGGATCCTCCAGCTGTCGACCAAGGACATCGAAGAGATCTACACGCTCCGTCTCCTCCTCGAGGCTCCCGCCGCCTATCTGGCCGCCACGCACATGTCCGACGAGCAGAAGGAGACGTTCACCGCTGCCTTCGACGGCATGCGCGCCGCGTGCGAGGCGGGCAACGAGAAGCTGTTCCAGAAGCACGACTTCACGTTTCACGAGACGATCCTCCGCGCGGCCGACAACTCGAGGGTGGTCGACGCGGTGGCGAAGGTGCGGTCGCAGATGCACTCTCTCGGGCTGTCGACCACGAAGACGCGAACGCTCGCGGACATCCTCGCGGTTCACGAGCGCATCTACGCTGCCGTACTCGACGCCGATGGCGCGGGCGCGGCCCGGGCAGCCCAGGACCACCTGCTCGGCACGCTGCGGATGCTGATCCAGCAGTCGACGGGCGACGGTGCCGACTACCAGGCGCCCGTGGTCCCCGTGTTCCCCGACTAGTGTCGTGCGTTGGAAGTTGTTGAGCGGTTGGCGTGCTCAGGTGGCGGCGCGCTCGCCGACGTAGACGGGCGGCAGCCGGTCGCGACCGAGCGCGGTGAGCGTCTCGTACCTGCTGCGGCCGCTCACGGCGGACCACTGCTCCGCCGTGGGCTCGCCGTCGTGGCCGGGGCCGAGCAGGGTGACCCGGTCGCCGGGGGCGACGGGCAGATCGCCCAGGTCGACCACGAACTGGTCCATGCACACCCGGCCGGCGATCGCGGCGGACGCGCCCGCGACGCCTACGGTCCCTCCCCCGCCGGCGAGCACGGGCAGGCCGTCGGCGTACCCGACCGGCACCAGGGCGAGCCGGGTCGCGGCGGACGTGCGGTAGGTGTGCCCGTAGGAGACGCCGGCGCCGGCGGGAGCGTCCTTGACGTGGGTGACCCGGGCCCGGACCGTCATCGCCTGGCGGAGGTCCACCGGAGCCGGCTGCCCGACGAGCGGGTTCACGCCGTACGCCGCGAGCCCGCAGCGCACCAGGTCGAAGCGCAGGTCCGGGCGGGTCAGGGTCGCCGCCGAGTTGGCCAGGTGCCGCAGCCTCGGTCGCAGCCCGGCGGCCTCGGCCACCTCGACGGCGCGCAGGAAGCTGTCGCGCTGCTCGTCGGTGGCCGGATGGTCGACCTCGTCGGCGCACGCCAGATGGGACCAGACCCCCACCACCCGCACGAGACCTTCCTGCTCGTAGCGGTGCGCCAGGGCGACCAGCGCCGGCCACTCGTCCGCCGCTCCCCCGCGCCACATCCCGGTCTCGGCCTTGAGGTGCACCTGCGCCGGGACCCTCATGGCCCGCGCCGCGGCGGCGATCTCCGCCAGCTGCGCGCCCGAGTAGGCCGCGACCTCGATGTCGAGTCCGATGGCCTCGGCGTACGGCGCCCGGGGCGCGGCCAGCCAGGCGAACAGCCGCGACTCGATGCCGGCCCGGCGCAGCGCGAAGGCCTCCTCGAGGATCGCGACGCCGAGGTGCGTGGCACCGGCCTCCAGCGCGGCGCGGGCGACCTGGGGCGCGCCGTGGGAGTAGGCGTCGGCCTTCACCACGACCATCAGCTCGGCCGGCGCACTGGCCGAGGCGAGCAGGCGGACGTTGTGGCGCACGGCGTCGAGGTCGACCTCGCGCCACGCCAGCGCCCGTTCACCCCTCGTGGGCGACGTCGGCGGCGGTACGACGAGCGCGTCCGTCATCTGCTCTCCTGGTTCGGGCCGGTTCGGGCCGGTTCGAGTCGGTGTCAGCAGGATGGCCCGACCGGCCGCCCGAGGGATTGGGCCAGGGGCACAGAACGGCGCGCGTGCATTGTTCTCGGGGCATAAAGCGGCGGTCGGGCACGCGAGTGGCACAGTGGTGCCGTGATCACCGCCGCCGGCGTGGCCGACGCCCTGACCCCCGCGTTCGTCGAGATGGTCCAGGCCGGCGCCGCGCGTCCCGTGAGCGGGCTCGAGGTCGTGGACCCCGAGGACCTGATGCCCGTCGAGCGGGGCGACCTGGTGGTGCTCGTCGGCACGCGCCGGGCGGACGAGGTGGTTGACGCCGTACGACACGCCGAGGCCGCGGCGGGACTGGTGCTGCGCCGTACCTGGGCCGACCTTCCGCAGGTGCGGGAGGCGTGCGCGGCCGCGGCCCTGCCGTTGCTGGCGGTGGCCGACGGGGTCCCGTGGTCCTCGGTGCTCGGACTGCTGCGCTCCGCACTCGACATCGCCCGCACGATGAGCCACCAGCAGGGACCGGTCGCCCACGTCTACAGCGACCTGTTCGACATGGCGGACAAGATCAGCGCCATCGTCGACGCCCCGGTCACCGTCGAGGACGCGACCTCGCGCGTGCTGGCCTACTCGACCGGACAGCACGACGTCGACGAGGCGCGGATGTCGACGATCATCGGCCGCCGGGTGCCGCGCGAGGTCCGCGGGCACTTCCGGTCCCTCGGCGTCTTCCGGCGGCTGGCCAGGTCGGACGAGCCGTTCTTCGTGCCCGCGGGCGAGGGCGGGGTGAAGCCGCGGTACGTCGTGCCCGTGCGCGCGGGCGGCGAGTGGCTGGGCTCGGTCTGGGCCGTGGTCGACGCACCCGTGCCCCAGGCCCGCGAGCGCGAGCTGGTCGCGGCGGCGCAGGTGATCGCGCTCTACCTGCTCCGGCTGCGGACCCAGGGCGAGTTGCAGCGGCAGGTACAGCTCGACCAGATCCGCTCGCTGCTGCGCGGCGAGCCGACCGAGCGTCCCGACTGGCTGCCACCGGGGCCGTGGCGGGTCGCCGCCCTGACCGGACCCACGCAGGCGGGAACAGCCGAGGCACGCTGCGAGCTGTGGCTGGCGCTGGCCCGTCGGCACGGGTGGCGCCAGCCGCTGGTCGCGGACCTGGACGACCGGGTGTACGCCGTGCTCGGCTCCGAGGGATCCGGTCCCGGCACCTGGTTCTGGCTCGGTGAGGTCGTGCAGAAGGAGTGGCCCCGCAACAGCGTCCTCGGCATCGCCGCGGGAAGCCCCGTCGGCACGCTGGCCAAGCTGACCGAGTCACGCCACCAGGCCGACGAGGTCGACCGGCTCGCCCCGGCCGCGCTGCCTCGACCGGTGGCGTCGGTCGAGACGTCCTGGGCGGCCCTCGTGGTCGCGCGAGCGCTGGCCGGGCTCGGGCAGACGCCCCTGGTGTCTCCGGTCGCGGCCCTGGTCGAAGCCGACCACGAGAGGGCCGGCACGGAGCTGACCACCCTGGAGGCCGTCATCGACTACTGGGGCGAGCCGCAGCGCGCGGCCCGGGCGCTGGCCGTGCACCCGAACACGATCCGCTACCGGATGGCCCGGCTGGCCGAGACCTGCCCGGTCGACCTCGACGACCCACTGCAGCGGCTCGCCGTCCGGCTCGAGATCGCTCGGATCCGGGCCGGCGGCTGACGTCGGGCCCGGAGCTCAGCGCAGGGGGTCGATGGCGCGCAGGGGCGCGGGAGCCCGGCCGGTCGCGATCTGCTCGGCGAGCAGCCGGCCGGTCACCGGTCCGAGCGTGATGCCCCACATCCCGTGGCCACCGGCCACGAAGACGCGCGAGTCGGTGGTGGCACCCACCAGAGGCAGGCCGTCGGCGGTGCACGGCCGCGCGCCCACCCACTCGTCCTCCCGCTGGTCGAGGTGGGCACCCTTCAGCAGCGTTCCGGCCTCGTCGACGAGGGCCTGGATGCGGCGCGGGTCCATCGGCGCGTCCGCCTTGCGGAACTCCATCATCCCGGCGATCCGCAGCCGATCGCCCACGGGCGTGCAGGCGACACGCTGCTTCGGGAAGTAGACCGGCCCCTGGGGCAGGTCGTCGACCTTGACGGTGAACGAGTAGCCCCGGCCCGCCTGCACGATCCGGCGGACGCCGTACCGCCCGGCCAGCTGGTTGAGGACCGCGCCCGTGGCGATCACGACAGCGTCGAAGCGCTCGCCGCCGACGCTCACCCCGCCGCTGTCGCTGCGCAGCTCGCTGACGTCGTGGTCGCCGCGGATCACCCCACCCCGGGCGCGCACGGAGTCCGCGACGGACGCGACGTACGCCGACGGGTTGAGGTACCGCTCGTCGAGGATCCGGATCGCGGTGCCGATCTCGTCGGAGAGCGCGGGCTCCTGGGCGCGCGCGGTGGCGCCGTCGAGGGCCTCGAAGTTCACCGACTGCCCGCAGGCCCGGATGTGCTCGAACTCCTCGAGCAGGGCGCGGCTGTCCTCGACCGTGCGGAACGCCGCGACGAAGGGCTCCGCCGCCTTGGTGCGCGCGGTGACGCCGCCCCGCTCCATCTCGTCGAAGGCGGCCAGCGCCTCGTTGTTGAGCGGGATCAGGGTCTGCATCGCACGCTGCCAGCGCTGCGGCGTGCAGTTGCGCGCGAACTGGATGAGGAACCGCCACAGACGCGGGTCCGCGCTCGGCGGGACGAACACCGGCGACGACGGGCTGAGCACGGCGCGCACGCCGTACTTCAGCACCGAGGGCTCGGGCAGCGGCACCGCCATGCTCGGCGTCAGCCAGCCGGCGTTGCCCCAGCTGGAGCCGGCGGCGACGCCGGTGCGGTCGAGCACCGTGACCTCCACGCCGTGCTCCTGGAGGTACCACGCGGTGGAGAGTCCGACCATCCCCGCACCGAGGACCGCGACGCGCCGGGGAGGTGAGCTGATGCTGGAGGCCATGACTCGATGGTCCTGCGACCAACTCCGTCTGTCTTTGTGCTCTCGGCTCACATTCCAGTGCCGATGCTGTGCTGCCGGAACAAGGTGACGGGTGCTCCGTCGTCGAGGAGCATGATGGGCGTCGCCGATCGCCGACCGGCGATCACCGTGAGGAGGCAGCCGTGCTGAGCGATCTGCTGACCGAGCTGCCCGGCCGCGTCATCACCGATCCCGACGTGATGGCCGCCTACTCGCGCGACCAGTGCGGCGCGGCCGAGAGTGGAACGGCCGCCGCGGTCGTCCTGGCCAGGTCGACCGAGGACGTCCAGGCGGTGCTGCGGATCGCCTCCCGACACCGCGTGCCGGTCGTCACCCGGGGCACCGGCACCGGCCTCGCCGGTGCGGCGAACGCGATCGACGGCTGCATCGTCCTCTCCCTCGCCGCGATGGCCGAGATCCTCGAGATCGACCCGCTCAACCGCACGGCCCGCGTGCAGGCGGGGGTCGTCAACGGCGACCTCGACGCGGCCGCCAGGCGGCACGGCCTCTTCTACGCACCGGATCCGGGCAGCCGGGCCATCTCGTCGATCGGCGGCAACCTGGCGACGAACGCCGGCGGGATGTGCTGCGCCCGCTACGGCGTCACCCGCGACCACGCGCTCCAGCTGACCGTCGTCCTCCCCACGGGAGCCGTCACGACCATCGGCGCCACCACTCGCAAGGACGTGTGCGGACTCGCGCTCGTGCCGCTCGTCGTCGGCTCCGAGGGCACGTTGTGCGTGATCACCGAGGCGACCGTCCGCCTGACGCGGCTCCCCCCTGCCCGGGCGACCGCGGTCGCGACCTTCGCCTCGACCGCGACGGCCGTCCACTTCGTCGCCGAGTCCCTCCACGAGCCGGCGGCCGCCGAGCTGATGGACCGCGTCACCGTCCGCGCCGTCAACCGGATGACGGGCATGGGACTCGACGAGGACGCCGGCGCGACGCTCATCGTCCAGCTCGACTCCGCCGACCCGGACCGGAGCGTGGCGGCCTGCGTGGCGGCCGCGCAACGGCAGGGGGCGCTCGACACGTTCTGGACCGTCGACGCCGACGAGGGTGCGATGTTCATGGAGGCGCGCCGCGCCGCCCTGCCGGCCCTCGAGCAGCTCGGCAGCGTGCTGCTCGACGACGTCTGCGTACCGCTGACCCGGCTCGCCGAGATGCAGCAGCGGATCGACGCGATCGCCGAGCGGTGCGAGGTCACGATCGGGACCTTCGGGCATGCGGCCGACGGCAACCTCCACCCGACCGTGGTCTACGACCCGGCGGAGCCGGGTGCGTCCGACCGGGCCCGGCAGGCGTTCGACGAGATCCTGCGGGCCGCTCTCGCACTCGGCGGCACCGTGACCGGCGAGCACGGCATCGGGTCGCTGAAGACGGCGTTCGTCGGGGATCAGCTCGACCCGGTCGGGCGCGAGCTCATGCATCGCGTCAAGGCCGCCTTCGACCCCGACGGGATCCTCAACCCGGGCCGCGCCTACTGAGCGCGCGACCAAGGCTCGCACTGCCCGGTAGGTGGACGGCGCCCGACCGACGGCCCGCGCCTGCCTACGCTCGCTCACACGCCCGACGGCACCGACCGCCCCTGCAGGAGTACAGATGACCTACCGCCCCGAGACCCTGGCCGTGCACGCCGGCCAGGAGGAGCACGACCCGGCCACCAACAGCCGGGCCGTGCCGATCTACCAGACCACGTCGTACGTCTTCAACGACACCGAGCACGCCGCGAACCTCTTCAGCCTCGCCGAGCCGGGCAACATCTACACCCGGATCATGAACCCGACGCAGGACGTCTTCGAGCAGCGGATGACCCAGCTCGAGGGTGGCGTCGGCGCGCTGGCGGTGGCGAGCGGCTCGACCGCAACGACCTACGCGGTGCTCAACCTGACCTACGCCGGCGACAACATCGTGGCGCTGTCGACGCTGTACGGCGGCACCTACGCGCTGTTCGCGCACACGCTGCCGCAGTTCGGCATCGAGGTGCGCTTCGTCGACCCGGAGAAGCCGGAGGACCTGGCCCGGCACGTGGACGAGAAGACCCGGCTGGTCTTCGGCGAGACGGTCGGCAACCCGAGCATCAACGTCGTCGACCTCGACGCGTGGGCCGAGGCCGCGCACGCCCAGGGCCTGCCCCTGATCATCGACAACACCGCGCCCACGCCGTACCTCGTCAAGCCCTTCGAGCACGGCGCGGACGTCGTCGTGCACGCCGCGACGAAGTACATCGGCGGCCACGGCACCTCCATCGGCGGCGTGATCGTCGACTCCGGCAACTTCGACTGGGCGGCGCACTCCGACCGGTTCCCGGGCCTGACCAAGCCGGACCCGGCCTACCACGGCGCGGTCTGGACCGACGCGGCCGGCCCCGCGGCGTACATCATCCGGGCCCGCACGGTGCTGCTGCGCAACACCGGCGCCGCCACCACCCCGATGAACTCCTGGCTCTTCCTGCAGGGCCTCGAGACGCTGCACCTGCGAATGGAGCGGCACAGCGAGAACGCGCTCAAGGTCGCGGAGTACCTCCAGGGTCACGACGCGGTCTCATGGGTGAACTTCCCCGGTCTGCCCAGCAGCCCCTACAAGGCGGTGCTCGACCGGATCGGCACCGGCAAGGGGTACGGCGGCCTGATCAGCTTCGGCGTGAAGTCCGGGCGCGAGGGCGGCAAGCGCTTCATCGAGTCGCTGGGCCTCTTCAGCCACCTCGCCAACATCGGCGACGCGAAGTCGCTGGCGATCCACAACGCCACCACGACGCACAGCCAGCTCACGCCCGAGGAGCTCGAGGCCGCCGGCGTGCCCGAGGACATGGTGCGGCTCTCGATCGGCATCGAGAACGTCGAGGACATCATCGCCGACCTGGACCAGGCGCTCGCGGCCAGCAAGTGAGCGGCCGGTCCCGGCCAGCACCATGGAGAGTGACACGATGACGCCGTGAGCGGCACGCTCGGCTACGTCGAGACGCAGCGGGTCGTCCTGGCCGACCAGGACGACCCGCTGCTCCTGCGTGGCGGCGGCCGGCTCGACCACGTCGAGGTCGCCTACGAGACCTACGGCACGCTGTCGCCGGCGCGCGACAACGCGATCTTCGTCTGCCACGCCCTCACCGGCGACGCCCACGCCGCAGGGCTGCACCTGGGCGCGAAGAAGCGCGGCTGGTGGGACAACCTGATCGGTCCGGGCAAGCCGGTCGACACCGACCGGTTCTTCGTGATCTCACCCAACCTGCTGGGTGGCTGCTCGGGCACCACCGGTCCGCTGTCGACCGATCCCGCCACGGGGACGCCGTACTGCCTCGACTTCCCGATGCTGCACATGACCGACCTGGTCGCGGTGCACCGGCGGCTGGCCGCGCGCCTCGGGGTGGAGCGGCTCTACGCCGTCGTCGGCGGGTCGCTGGGCGGCATGCAGGCCCTGCAGTGGGTGATCGACGATCCCGACGCGCTCGACCGGGCCCTCCTGGTGGCCGCGTCGTCGCGGCTGTCGGCGGAGAACATCGCCTTCTCCTCGGTCGGCCGCGAGGCGATCATGTCCGACCCCGACTTCTGCGGTGGCCGCTACGTCGAGCAGGGCGTCTTCCCGTGGCGCGGCCAGAAGGTCGCCCGGATGATGGCCCACATCAACTACGTCTCGCCGCAGTCGTTGGAGGCCAAGTTCGGCCACCGCCGGCGCTCGCACGGCGACGACTGGACGCTCCAGCCGGACTACGAGGTGGAGCACTACCTGCAGCACCAGGGACAGGTGTTCCTGGACCGGTTCGACGCCCTCTCCTATCTCTATCTGACCCGACTGCTCGACTACTTCGACCCCTTCGCCGACCCGGGGACCGCCGCCGCGCTGCGGCGGACGCGGACCCGCTTCCAGCTGACGTCGTTCGACTCCGACTGGCGCTTCGACTCGGCGCAGTCGGCGGCGCTCACCGAGCAGCTGCGCGACCTCGGGGTGGAGGTCGACTGGGCGGAGCTGGCCTCACCCTTCGGCCACGACTCGTTCCTCCTCGAGCCGCCGGGCTACCACGAGCGCATCGCCAAGTTCCTCGCCTGACCCGCTCCCCGGCGGGGCGGGACCTCAGACCCGCGCCGCGACCTCGGACTCCGTGGGTTCGGGCAGCTCGGGCAGCACCATGTTGAACCGCCGCTGCTGCGCGCTGACCACGACGTCCTGCGACTCGGAGCGGCCGCTGCCGGGGTCGAGCGCGGTGAGCACGTAGCGACCGAGCGGCGGCAGTCCGAGCTCGTAGTGACCACCCTCGTCGGTACGGGTCGCACCCACCGACTCGCCCGTGGCGTCGGTGAGCACGACCAGCGCGTCCTCGATCGGCCAGCCGCCCCGGGAGATCACCCCGGCCACGGTGAGTCGCTCGGCGACCTCGAGCTCCGGCACCACCTCGGGGGCGAGCTGGCGCAGCTCGGACCGCGCGGCCCAGCCCTCGGCGGAGTAGATGACGAGGTACTCCCCCGCACCCGGCAGCACGACCGACCAGCGTCCGTCGTTGTCGGCGCGCGACCAGTCCGCCTGCCGGCCGCTCCGGTCGAGCACCGACACGACCGCCAGCCGGGCCGGCCGGCCGTCGGAGCGCCGCACCCGACCGCGGACCACGACCTCGGCGCCGGCGTCGGCCCGGCGTACGGCGTCGGCACGGACGGCCGTCGGCCTCTCCCCCGGCCGGGCCGCGGGCAGCGGCGCCAGGGCGGGTGCGATCCGGGCCGGGACGAAGAAGCCGACCGCGGCACCCAGGAAGGCGGCGGCCGCGGCGAGCCAGCTCGTCGCGTGCACCGCCGCCTCCGACGGGAAGCCGCCGGCGACGGTGCCCGCCGCCAGGACCGCGGCGACGGTCGCCGAGCAGGTCGAGGTGCCGATGGAGCGGACCACGGTGTTGAGACCGTTGGCCGCCGCGGTCTCGGTGATCGGCACCGACTGCATGATCAGCACCGGCATCGCCGCGAAGCTCATCACGACGCCGATCGAGACGATCGCGACGCCGATCAGCAGCTGGAGGGCCGAGGCGTCGAACAGCACCCGGGCGACGTAGCCCAGGCCGGTCACCAGCAGTCCGCCGACCAGGGTGGTCCGGGGGCCGAACCGCCGGGTGATCGACGCCGAGATCGGCGACATCAGGACCATCAGCAGACCGCCGGGCAGCATCGCGAGCCCGGCCTCGGTGACCCCGAGGCCGAACCCCACGCCGCTCACGACGGGCAGCTGGAGCTGCTGTACCGCCACCAGCATGTTGGCGAACATCGCGAACCCGGCCAGCAGCGCGGCGATGTTGGTCAGCAGCACGGGTCGGCGCACCGAGGTGCGCAGGTCGACCAGTGGCTGGCCGGTGCGCAGCTCCCACGGCGCCCAGAGCGCGAACACGAGCGCGGCGACCACGAAGGACAGCAGGGTCCACTGGGACGTCCAGCCCCACGAGCCGCCCTTGGAGATGCCCAGCAGCAGCGACGTCAGCGCCACCGACATCAGCACGGCGCCCAGCCAGTCGAAGCTGCCGGGGGTCCGCAGCGTGGACTCGGGCACCACGGTCAGCACCAGCACGAGCAGGACCACAGCCATGACCACGCTGCCCCAGAAGACCGCCTGCCAGCCGATCGACTCGTAGATCACGCCCGAGAGCGGGAGCCCGACCGCCCCGCCGATGGCGAGCGTCGCGCTCATCAGCGCGACCGCTCCGCCGATCCGCTCCGGCGGCAGCTCGTCGCGCATCGTGGAGATGCCGATCGGGATCAGCGCCGGGGCGAAGCCCTGCAGCGCCCGGGCGATGATCAGCACGACCAGGGAGTCGCTCGCCGCGCCGAGCAGGGAGCCCGCGAGGAGCACGAGCAGCGACACCACGATCATCCGGCGCTTGCCGTGCATGTCGGCGAGGCGGGACAGGATCGGCGTCGCGACCGCGCTCGTGAGCAGCGTGACCGTCACCAGCCAGGAGGCGTTGTCGGCGCTGGTGTTCAGCAGCTTCGGGAAGTCCGGCAGCAGCGGTACGACGAGCGTCTGCATCAGCGAGACCGCCGTGCCGCAGAGCGCGAGCACCAGCACGATCGGGCCGGAGCGGCGGGATCGCTCCGGGGTCGCGGCGGGAGTCGTGGCGGTGGCCGTGGCGGTCACCGGGCCGCCCTCGACGACGAACGCCGCCGCGAGCCCGTCCGGTCGATGCCGGGGTCCGACCGATCCTGCGAAGGTCCGACCGCTTCGTCCGGGACACCCACAGGCTCGATCAGATGCATGAAGGCATCGTCTCAAAGAGTTCGGACAGTGGGCGCGCGAGATGCAGCACACCGAGCGGATCTTCCGGCTCATGCGATACTCGCCGCGTGGGACCAGGCCGACCGGCGCAGACGTCTGTCGACGAGCTGGTGGCCTTCGAGGCCGCGACCCGCGACCTCGTCGGCCTGGCGCTGCGCAGCGTGGAGCACGCCGAGGTGTCGCTGCCCCAGTTCCGCCTGCTGATGGTGCTGCACGAGCTGGGTCGCGCGAGCTCGACCCGGTGCGCGCAGGCGCTCGGGGTGGCGGGCTCCTCGGTGACCCGGCTGGCCGATCGGCTGCACGCCTCCGGGCACCTGGTCCGCGGCGCGGACCCGGGCCACCGCAGCGTCGTCACGCTCGAGCTGACCGACGCGGGGCGTCGCGTGGTCCGGCAGGTGACGACGCAGCGCCGCCGGTCGCTCAGCCAGGCGCTGGACCGGCTCGAGCCGGCGGAGCGGGCCGCCTGCGCGGCCGCGCTGACGAAGCTGCACGACCTCCTGGCCGAGACCGGCGCCGTCGAGCCGCACCCGCACCTGCCGCTGTGACCCGCGCGAGGCCGCGCCTCGCCCGTCGGCGCCCGTCGGCGGAGCGAGGCCGAAGTCTTGCGTGTCACAACTCTTGCTTCCTGCAAGAGTTTGCGCGAAGGTGAACTGGACTGGTTCAAGAGTTCGGGTGGGGCCATGCGACACCGCCCGCCCCGGGCCCGCCGGGCGGTCGCGCCCGGACCACGACGCATCGCCCCACCATTCGCCCCACCATTCGCCCCACCATCGAGCGGAGACGCACATGAGCACGACCGTCAGCAGCCCGGCCCTCGACCACGCCGGCGTCCGAGGCCCGCAGAAGCTGGGGCCGCTGACCCCGCTGGTCGGCGAGTGGGAGGGCGACGTCGGCGTCGACCTGTCGTACCACAACCAGGACGACGAGACCGGCCACACGTCCTACTTCGAGCAGGCCACCTTCAAGCCGATCCCGATCCAGGAGAACGGCCAGCAGGTCCTCTGGGGGCTGAGCTACTCCATGACGGCGTGGCGACACGGCGAGGAGGCGATGGACCCCTTCCACGACGAGATCGGCTTCCTGCTGTGGGACAAGGCCCACGGCCAGGTCATCCGCAACGTCGTCTTCGGCCGCGGGATCGCGATCCTCGCCGGCAGCGACGCCCGGCCGGGCGACCGGGTCCTCCGGTTCGACGCCAAGCCCGGCGACCCGTCGTACGGCATCCTCCAGAACCGGTACCTGATGGAGCGCGCGGAGATCAAGGACTTCACCAGCGCCTTCACCTTCGAGGACGACGACACGTTCAGCTACACCTCGGACCTGCTGCTCCGGCTCGCCACCACGGGCGCGGAGATGCACCACACCGACCAGAACACGCTGCGCCGGGTCCGGCGGTACCACCCGAGCGCCGTGCTGGGCTGAGTCCTCGCTCGCGCACGGGCCGGGCGGGGACCATCGCGTGCCCGTGGTCCCCGGCGACGCCGGGTCATCAAGGGATGAAGATCGACCAGCGCCTCCCCAGCCGAACTCAGCCGGGGAGGCGCAGCCTCGCCCTCATACCTTGATGAAACCTCCCTCGGAGGGGCGCGCCGGCACCAGTGGGCGGGACCCAATTTGGCGCGATCGGAGAAGCCGCCGGTGTTATCGTCGCGTGCCACCGAACCCGTGGAGGTGCGCGAGCATGCCGGGTCCTCGTCGTCTCGTCCTCGTTCCGGCCGGATGCGTCCTGCTGCTGGCTGGAGCCCTGCCGTCGGCAGCAGGTGCCGAGCGTCCCCCGCCGGAGACGGTCGTCGTCCACGACAGCCGCGCCTCGGCCCCGGTTGTCGACATCTCCCAGGTCCGGCTGGATGCCAGCTGGTACTGGGACTCCGTGCAGAGCGTGCGGGTGCGGGTGCCGCAGGGCTTCCGGCCGGGTCATCGGCTGACCGCGTGGTTCGACCTCGACGGCGACGCGACGCCCGACGGCCACGTCACCCTCCAGCTACGCACGCCGACGCGGCCCCACGGGACGGCACTGCGCAAGGTCCAGGAGTTCCGGGTGGGCGGCGGCTGGAGCCGCGGGGGCAAGCGCGTGTCGTGCACGACCCCCGAGGGCGATCGGCCGGCCGCCGGGCGGATCCGGAGCGGCCAGCGGAGCGTCGTGCTCGCGCTCGACCTCTGGTCGTGCCTGCGGGCGCCGACTCCGGGGGCCGTCGACCCGGGCTCGTGGCGGGCCGCGGTCCGGGTCGCGAAGGGCGGGCAGGCCGACATGGCTCCCAGCCGCCGCCGCTGGAGCGCACCGGTGGCGGGCTGGGGCCCCTGCGATCCCTCGGGCGGTCGGTGCTGAGCGGTCGGCCGCCGAGGGCCGGGCTCTCAGCCGTCGGCCTCCTGGGCCTCCTTGGCGGCCGCCTTGATGTCGTCGGCCTCCGTCTTGTCGATGGCGGACTGGACGATGGCGTCGGCCCGCTCGAGCGCCTTCTGGATCCTGACGGCGCCGGGGTCGGAGACCAGGGCGAGCAGGCCCGAGTGCCCGGGCGGGATGGCGTGCTCCAGCTGCTGCTCGAGCTCGCCGTGGTGATGGCGCTGGCGCAGCTTGCCGACGAGCGCGCCGGCGGAGCCGGCGACGGCCGCACTGCCGAGAATCGACGGCGGGAAGATCACGCCGAGCGCGATGCCGCCGACGATGCCCCACTTGAGCCCGGACCTCGTGCTGTGGTCGGTCGCCTTCTGGACCTCCAGCTTGCCGTCCTCGGAGCGGCGCACCACGATGACGCCCTCGACCGCGACGGTGCGGCCGTCCTCGATGGACTTCAGGGCCTCGTACGCCTCCCACGCCATGCTGGTGTCGCTGAAGTCCGCGACGAGGAGGGTGCGGGCTCCGTCGGAGACCGCGGCGGCGCTCACCTCGAGGTCGGGGTTCTTGCTCTCATCTGACATTCCGGGCGCTCCTTGATCGGGGGCTTCCACCTTCGAGCCACCGGGGCCCGATGGCATCACCCGGTACGGGTGGATCGGCGGTGCCGCGGGTCCGGTCGGGCGCCGCCGGGCCGACGAGCACGCCTCACCTCGGCTTCCGCTTGAACGTCCGTCGCTGGGCCGGAAGGTCCGACCCGACGTCGGCGCGTCGCGCCTCGGCACGCTCCTCGGCCTTCTTGCGGATCCGGGCCGTGACCGTGCTGACGGCGGTCGCGATCACGAGGACGTTGAACACCATGGCGACCAACACCAGTCCCCGGGCCACCTGGCCCTGGGCATGGATGTCGCCGTACCCCACGGTGAGCAGGGTGGTCATCGTGAAGTAGAGCGAGTCCAACCGGGTCTCCAGGCCCACGATCTCGCCAGGGTAGGAGGTCGCGAGCCGGTAGAACGCGAGCGCGAATGCGAGCACCGCGATCACCAGGGCGAGCAGCAGCCCGTCGACCTGCCGGTTCTGGTCCTCGACGTGGACGACGACCTGCCAGATCACGCCCGCCGCGAGCAGCAGGAGCGCGGCCACCCCGGTGACCGCGCGCGCCACCAGGTTCTCGTCCTCGAGGCTCACCGGGACGGTGAAGTAGGCCACCAGGGCGAGTGCGGTGAACGTGAGCAGGCGCAGCACCCGCCGCCAGCCGGTCACCCGCGTCGTCCCCTCGCGGCTGCACCCGCGGCAGGCGGGCGTCCCCGGGCGGTGGGCTGGCTGGTCATGCGCTCATGGTCGTCCCGTGACCGCTGCGCCGGGCTCGCCCGATTCGGGTGGACGGAGCGCCCGTTCGTCACATCAGGTGCATCGAGCACGTGGGGGCCAGCGCGGCACTGCGCCGGTTGACCGAGGACTCGGCGTACGGGCTGGAGACGTGAGTCCTCACCGTGCTCCAGCCCTTGCCTGCGACGGTCCGGATCCAGTTCGGGAGGTCGACGGAACCGTCGGCGTCGTCTTCGAGGGCGTCCCGCTCGCTGTTGCGGCGCGGCAGGGGCTGGCCGGTCTGCGGCGAGGAAGCCGCCCGGGCGGATCGAGCCGTGCTCAGCCTCGAGGCTCAGTCCGTCAGGGACTCGAGTGCAACGACGGCGGCGAGGAGCAGCGCCTCGTCCTCCCCCGCCTCGATCTCGACACCGTAGGTGTCGCGCACTCGGAACCAGCGCTTGGAGATCCGCGCCACCGCGTCGCCGTCCCGCTCGATCTCGTACTCGTGGTCGACGATGTTTCCGTGGGCCTTCAGGTCGGCCCCTCCCTCGACGTCGATCGCAAAGCGGTCCCGGATGCCCACCAGGGCCTTGTGCACGGTCGCCACCGGACGGCCGTCGCGCTCGATCGCGACCTTGTCGCGAACGCTGAGCTTGCGCTCCTGGATCGTGGCCACCTCGCGGCCGGACAGGTCCTCGAGCACGAACGACTCCCGGACCCGCAACGCCTTCCCGTTCACCTTGTAGACGCGCTCGCCCTGCTCGTCCTCGATCCAGAAGTCGTCCCCGATCGACGCCAGCTTCTGCCGCATCTGGAAGCGTCGAGCGTCCCCGCCAGCACGGCGTCCGCGCAAGATCCCCATCCCGGTCCCACCTCTCCACGAGCTTCGATGCCGGCAGCATGCTGCTCCGCGCCGCCGCCGGGCATCACACAGACAGGGTGAGGTGGTGACCCCGGGGCCACCGACTACCCTCGAGTCGGAGGGATCGACTCGGTTCACCTCATGGCGATGACGACGCTCGGCGGCGCCGTCCCCCTACGCTGTTCTCGGTGGCAACGACCGTTGGGGGAGCCGAGAAGCCGCCGATGCCGCGACCGGGCATCGGCGGAGCCGTCGTGGTTCCACTGGCCAAGACCCGCAGGCCGCGTCCATTCCGGGGCGCGATCACGCGGACCGCGCTGATCGGTCGGCTCACCGCGTCCGCGGAGGACGTGCTGCTGGTGCTGGCGCCGGCGGGCTTCGGCAAGACGACCCTGGTCGCCCAGTGGGCCGACGCGGCCGGACGACCGGTCGCCTGGACCACGGCCGGCGCGACCGATCACGACCCGGTCGTGCTCATGTCGTCGATCCTGGCCGCCATCGGCCAGGCCGGCGTCGGCCTGGTCCTGCCCGCGGGCATCCTGACCGGCGACGAGCCGGCGTTCTCCCGCCGCGTCCTGCCGAGCTTCCAACGCGCCGTCGAGAGCATCCGACGGCCCGTCACCCTGGTCGTCGACGACCTGCACGCGATGGCCGGCTCGCCGGCCACGGCGGTGCTCGAGGCCGCGGTGGACTCGCTGCCCGAGGGATCTCAGGTGACGCTGGTCGGCCGCTCCCGGCCGGATCTACCGCTCGACCTGTGGCGGGGCAGGGGTCGCTTGAGCTCGGTCGGCCCCGACGAGCTCGCCTTCTCCCCCGCCGAGGTGCAGGAGTACCTGCGCCGGGCGCTGGAGCGCACACCGGCGATCGACGAGACCCAGGGAGTTCATCGACTCACCGCCGGGTGGCCCGTGGGCGTCTATCTCCAGGCCCTGTCCCTCGCCCGCCGTGGCGCCCTGTCCGACACCGCCGCTCGCGAGGTGCACGACTTCATGGACACCGAGGTGCTCTCCGGCGTCTCCGGGGAGATCGCGGGCTTCCTTCGCCGTACGTCGATCCTGGCGTCGTTGAGCGGCGCCCTGTGCGACCACGTGCTCGAGGACACCACGAGCTCCGACCTCCTCCGTCGCGTCGAGAAGGCGACCCTGCTCGTGTCCCGACTGGAGGGGCCCGGCGGCTGGTACCGGACTCATCCCCTGCTCCGCGAGCGGCTGTCCGACACCCTGCTGGTCGAGGAGCCGGCACTGACCGCACGCCTGCACAGTCGCGCCGCGCAGTGGTACGCCGAGCGCGGCCACGAGGACGAGGCGATGGCTCACGCGGTCGAGGGCGACGACCACGAGCTGTTGGGCAGCCTGATGTGGGAGTACGGCGCCCAGGCACTGATGCTGGGACGCTCGACCACCGTGCAGCATTGGCTGGCCCGGGTCCCACCCGACGTCAGCGCGACCAGCCCGGGGGTCGCTCTCACCGCAGCCTGGACCGCTGCCGAGAATGCCGACGGACCGAGCGTCGAGCGGTGGGTCGCCTCCGCCCGGATCGGCCTCGGCGAGGACTGGTCGACGAGGCTCGATCGGTCCACGATGGAGCCCGGCCTGGCCCTGCTCGTCGTGTTGGGCGGAGCGCTCCCGACGGCCGATGCGCGTGATCTCGCCGGTGCGGCCGCCGCCGCGCTGCCGACGAACAACTGGGTGCGGTCGCTCGGTCTCATGGTGCACGGATGGCTCCAGGTGCTCGCCGGCTCGTTCGACGAGGGCCTCGCGACCCTCGAGCACAGTCGGGCGGTCGCCGACTCCATCGGCATCGGCACCACCGCCGTCGAGGCACCGGCCGTGATGGGATTCCTGCACGTCACGCGTGGCGACCTGAAGTCCGCCGCGTTGATGGCGGCGGCCGCACGAGCCGCCTGGAACGCTCACCACATGCGGGACTCGGCGCCGGCCACCGCACTGTTGTTCGGCCTCACGAGCTACCTCGAGGTCGGGCGCGGGCAGTTCGACACCGCGCGCGCCGACCTGGCCCGGACCGAGCCGCTGACCACGGACCTCGCCCGCGCCATGCCCAGCGTCGCCGTCCTGGTCGATGCGTTCAGCGCCCAGTCCTGGGCGATGATCGGCGACGGCGGGTCCGCCCGGAACGCCCTCGACCGCGCCGACCGGACCCGAGCCCTCGGCCCGCCCTCGGCGTGGCTCGACGACGTGCTCGGCGCCTCTCACCGAGCCGTGGCGGCACGATCCCCCTTGGCTGCCCTGACCCCCGGGGAGCTGCGCGTGTGGCACCAGCTGAGGACCGTCCAGACCGTCCGCGAGATCGCCGAGGTCCTGTACCTCTCACCCGACACCGTCAAGACGCACATGGCGGCGATCTACCGGAAGCTGGGGGTCACCTCACGACGTCAGGCACTCGCGATCGTCGACGAGGTCGCCGACCTGCCCTGAGGCACACCACTCACCGGCCGCGGCTCGGGGATCAGCTGAGCATGTCCTTGACCAGGGGCACGACCTCGGTGCCGTAGAGCTCGATCGAGCGCAGCAGGTCGCCGTGCTGCACCTGGCCCTGGTCGTACTTGAGGTCGAACCGGTCCAGGCCGAGCACCTTCACCGTGCCGGCGATCTTGCGCGCCACGGTCTCGGGCGAGCCGACGTAGAGCGCACCGTCGCCGACCTCCCGCTCGAAGTCCCCGGGCTGCGGCGGCGGCCACCCGCGCTCGCTCCCGAGCTTGGTCCGCATCGCCAGCCAGCCGTCGTACACCAGGGCCCGGGCCGCCTCGTCGGTCTCGGCGACCAGCCCCGGGGAGTGCACCGCCACGCGCTGCCGCGGGACGCCGAACTGGTCCTGCGCGCGCTCGAACAGGTCGACGTACGTCGCGAACCGGTCGCTCGGCCCGCCGATGATGGCGAGGAACAGGCCGAACCCGTAGCGCGCCGTCCGCACCACCGACTCCGGGCTGCCGCCGACGCCGACCCAGGCCCGGATCCCGCCCTCCGTCTTCGGGAAGACCTCCTGGTCGGCCAGCGCGGCGCGGGTCGTCCCCCGCCAGGTCACCGGCTTCTCCTTCAGGAGCGCCGCGAGCAGCTCGAGCCGCTCCTCGAACAGGGTCTCGTACTGGCTCAGGTCGAAGCCGAACAGCGGGAAGGACTCCGTGAAGGAGCCGCGGCCAGCGACGATCTCCGCGCGGCCCCGCGACACCGCGTCGAGGGTGGCGAACCGCTCGAAGACCCGCACCGGGTCGTCGGAGCTGAGCACGGTGACCGCGGACCCCAGCCGGATGTGCTCGGTGCGCGAGGCGAGGGCGGCCAGCACCATCTCCGGGCTCGACACGGCGAAGTCCCTGCGGTGGTGCTCCCCCACGCCGAAGAAGTCGAGCCCCACCTCGTCGGCCCGCGCCGCCTCCTCGACGATGTCGCGGATCACCTGCGCGTGCGTCTGTGGCCTGCCCTCGGCGTCCTGGGTGACCCCTCCGAAGGTGTCGAGGCCGAACTCGATCTCAGTCATGGACATTTCAATCATCTGTCCGGGTCCGGCATTCCCGCCGGCACGTGACGGTCGACCGAGCGGTGTGGCTACGCCGCGTCGTGAGCCCGCTTGAGCAGCTCGGCGGCGTTGCGCAGCGACACGATGTCACCGACGAGCTGGTGCATCTCGGCACGGCACTCGGCCATCGTGGCGCTGGTGCCGGCCGTCTTGAGGTGGTCCTGGAGCGTCGCCGCGTGGTCGAGCGCGGTGGCCGCGGACTGGTCGACGAGTTCGATGATTCCCATGCTGGTCTCCCCCCAGAGATCGGATGGGCTGCTTCCTCCCCACGCATCGAGGGTCCCCAGCCCGCGCCCCTGACCCTAGGCCGGACCTGACCACCGAGGGATAGCCCGAACGGGCCAAAATGCCGGGGTGTCGGGCGGGCTATCGAGTCTGACTGCACCTGACAGCCGCCGGTCATGTCGGACCGCGCGTCGGGGTCCGGGCGGCGGTGCGTCAGCAACCGTTCCGGCGCGGGGAACGGTTGCCTGCTCACCGCCGCCCGGCACCCCCGGCACCCCGATCGACGGCACCCCGATCGACGGTGCGCAGCTCGTCGTCGTGCGCGGCCAGTCCGCCCAGCATCCGGTTGTAAGCCACGAGCTCGGCGTCGTCGTCCCGGTCCGCGCGCCGGTCGTGGCGCACGGCCTCCCGCGCGTCGCTGCGGTACCACTGGATGACCAGCGTCATGAGGAGCAGCACCATCGGGACCTCGCCCAACGCCCAGGTCAGGGAGCCGCCGACGTACTGGTCCTGGAGCAGGTCGGTCGCGTACGGACGGTCCAGCAGGCGGTAGTACCCGCCACCGATGACGGTCGACTCGTTCATCACCGCGATGGCGAAGAACGAGTGGAACGGCATCACGACCAGCAGCAGCCCGAGCCGGGCGAAGTGGGAGGGACGACGCGGCACGGGCGCGTTGCCGACGAGCACCTCGAAGTAGAGGCATCCCACGAGCAGGAAGTGGAGCTCCATGAAGGCGTGGCCCAGGTGGTTCCTCATCAGCGCCTCGAAGAGCGTGCTGAAGTAGATCGCGTAGAGGCTGCCGACGAAGAGGATCGCGGCGACGACCGGGTGCGTCAGGACCCGCACCGGCCGCGAGCGGAGCACCCCGGAGAGCCAGTGTCGCGGTCCCCGCCCGCCGGGCGCGTCGGCACCCGGCAGCGTCCGTAGGGCGAGCGTCACGGGCGCGCCCAGCACCAGCAGGATCGGCGCGATCATCGAGAGCACCATGTGGGCGGCCATGTGCGCGCTGAACATCGCGTGGGAGTAGGTTCCGAGGCCGCCGATGGTCGCGTAGCCGACCAGCGCGAGGCCGAGGTACCACGACACGGTGCGCCCGGCACCCCAGCGAACGCCCTGTCGGCGCAGCGACAGCACCCCGACGGCGTACGCCGTGCCGCCGAGGCCGAGGATCGCCAGGCCGATGCCCGACGGCGTGAGCTCGGTCAGCAGCCGGTACGGCGTCAGGGCGGGCGGCACCGGACCGCCCAGCAGGCTCTCCGCCAGCGAGGTGTAGATCTCCCCCACGGGCGGCGGCGTGCGGCCGAGCCCGACGCCGAGCGCGGTCGCGACGGCCAGGACGCCGACCTCGATGCCGGTGAGCACCGTGAGGTCCCGCCAGCCCCGGCCGTCCTGCGCGAGCCGCCCGAGGGCGACCTCCCGGCTGAAGAACGCGACGAGAGCGACCACCCCCAGGAGGAGCACCTTCACCAGGGCGCCACGGCCGTAGTCGCTGGTGACGAAGCCCGTCGGGCCACCGAGCCGGACCAGCGCGTTCACGACGCCGGAGACCGCGGTGACGCCGAGGCACCACGTGGCGACCCGGGCGAACCTGCGGGCGGCGACCGCTCGGAGCGCCGGGGCGGACCCGAGGTGCCACCAGAGCGCGACCACCCCACCGACCCAGACGCCCGCGGCACCCACGTGGAGGAGCAGGCTGACGACGGCCGTGTCGTGGCTGCCGGCGGCCGCGGAGTGGCCGGTGAAGACCGGCGGCATCAGCGTGGCGACGGCGAGCACGAGCAGCACTCCCACCTCACGCGCCGTCAGGGCGAAGCGGCTGGCGGCCGCGATCACCAGCGCGAGCGCCGCCTGGACCAGCAGCGCCCGACCCTGGTCGACGCCCCGCGCGAAGCCCCAGACCTCCTCAGGCCGCACGTGCCGCACCGGCACCGCGAACTGGTCGGAGTAGGTCAGCACCAGCACGCCCACGGTGACCAGGAACCACGCCAGGGCGAGCGGTCCGACCGTGCGGACCGCTCGGAAGGCCCGGCCGCCCAGCTCGCCGCCACCCGGCATCGTCAGCGGGGGCACCAGCAGGGCGCCGACGACGGCGATCCCGAGCAGCAGTCCCAGGTAGGTGAGCACCGGCAGCCCCCACCCCGTCCACGGGCCCGGGTCGGGCAGCCCGGCCGGCTCGGGCCGGGGCGCACCACCGCCGAGGAGCAGCAGCACGACCAGCGCCCCCAGGCCGAGGACGACGATCCCTCCGAGGGCCGTGCGGCGGCCGGAGAGCACGGAGGGCGCCGTCACGGCTCGGTACGCCGCGCGAGCAGCAGCAGGAGCAGGGCGGCCGAGAACAGCGCGGCACCGACCGCGATCGCGACGACGTGCCGTCGGGCGAACGAGTCACCTTGCCCCGGTGCGGGATCTGCGGTCGACCGGGCCGGACCACCCGCCTCCGGCGTGGCTTCGGACGGCGCCGCCGCGGACGGCGTCCCGGTCGGGTCCGGTCCCCCGTCGCCGACGGTGAACGCGATCTCACCCGTGACCGGATGGCCGTCCTCGGAGACGACTCGGTAGGCCATGGTGTACGTGCCCTCCGGCCCCTCCGACACGGCCTGCCTGACCACCGCGCCGTCGACCTCCGGATCGCCGTCGGTCACCGACGAGCCGTCGGGCGCGGTCACGATCACGTACGCCGGCGCGGACATGTCCTGGTTGAACTCGAAGGTCACCTCGGCGGGCAGCACCCGGAGCCGGTCACCCTGCGCCGGCGACGACGACACGAGAGCCGCATGCGCGGCGGCCGGTGCCGCCGGCAGCACCGCCAGCGCCAGCACTCCGAGCAGTGCGCCGGTGAGGGCTCGGACGACGGTACGGATCGCGGCGCTCACAGCTGGGTGCTCCAGTAGTCCCAGAAGCGCACCAGGATCAGCACGAGGATCACCAGGTACCAGAACAGCACGATGAGGTACCGCACCGACCACAGGCCCTCGACCAGACGGTGCGACCCGCGCAGCCGCAGGGCCACCAGCACCGACCAGACCGCGATCGGGATCGTCACCGCCCACACCACCATACACCAGGGGCAGAGCGCATCGATCCGGTAGAGGCTCTGGAAGGCGAGCCAGTGGACGAACGCGAGCCCGGCCGCGGCGCCGACTGCCAGCCCGACCATGATCCCGTGCGGCAGCCGCGTCCCGGTCGCCAGCACCACGCCGATCGTGACCACGACGCTGAAGCCGATCAGGCCGAGGAGCGGGTTCGGGAACCCGAACGCCGAGGCCTGCTCGGTCACCATCACCGACCCGCACGACAGCACCGGGTTGAGGTTGCACGACGGGGTGTACGTCGGGTCCTCGAGCAGGCGGAACTTGTCCACCGTGAGGGTGAAGGCGGCGAGCAGGCCGATCACGCCGAGGACGACGAGTCCCGCGCCGAAGCCGCGGACCCGCACCGGCTCGTTCGCGTCGACCACGCCGCCCACCTCGTCGGGCCGGTCGCTCACTTCGCACCAGCCTCGGCGACAGCTTTCTGGATCGACGCCGTGTCGGTGCCGCCGAGCTTCGTGCCGTTGACGAAGACCGTCGGCGTGCCGCTGACCTCGCCGCTGAAGACGTCCGCGGTCTGCTGGGCCGCCCAGTCGTCGTACCGGCCGTCGTCGATGCAGCCCTCGACGGCGCCGCCGGCGCCGGCGTCCTCGGCCATGCCGACGAGCTGGTCGTCGGGCAGGCCGGCGCCGCCCTCCGGCGGCTGCTGCTCGTAGAGGGACTGGTGCATCGCCAGCCAGGCGTCCTTGCCGGCGTCCTCGAGCACGCACATGGAGGCGTTGAGGGCGCGGGTCGAGTAGCCGGTGGTCGACATCCGGTCGAGGAACGCGATCGGGCGGTACTCGACGGCGACCTGGTCGCCCTCCCGGTAGGACGTCAGCAGGTCGACGTTCGCCTGCTCGAACTGCCGGCAGGCCGGGCACTGGAAGTCCTCGACCGCCTGAAGGGTGACGGGTGCGTCGGCGGCGCCGAAGCGGACCGCACCGTCCTCGGTGAGGCCCGGCGGGGTCGTGGCCACCGCGCCGTCGCCGTCCCGCTGGCTCAGGACGACCAGCGTCGTGGCCACGACCGCGACGACCGCGACGAGGCCCACGGCGACCTGGATCAGGACCGTCCGGCGCCGGTCCCGGCGACGCTGCTGCTGCATGAGCTGCGCGGCCGCCGCCCGGCGGTCGGCGCTCGCGGCCCGCTGCTCCGCGGGCACGGGTGGGAGGTTCGGCTTCTTCTTGCTCTGCTTGCTCATGACTGCTCCTGGAAGGTCAGACGGCGAGGAGCCGCTCGGCGACGTACTCGCCCTCGGCGGCACCCGGCGGGACGGCGTAGACAGCGGACCCGATCGTGGTGACCCATTCGTTGAGTCGATCGAGCTCGGCGAGGCGACGCTGGACGGGGACGAACTGGCGGTCGACGTCGGCGGCGAACGCGATGAAGACGAGGCCGCTGTCCTCGCCGCTGGGTCGGCTCGGATCGGGCACGGTGTAGTTGTAGGCGCGGCGCAGGAAGCGCTCGCGCGGATCGGCGCTGCGGGCGCGGGCGATGTGGCTGGCCGGGTCGATGACCGGAAAGCCGAGGTCGTCCACGGCCTCGAAGTCGGGCTCCTCGTGCTCGGAGGTCCCCGTGAGTGGTGCCCCGTCGGCGAGGCGGCGCCCGACGGCGGCCTCACGACCGACCCGGTCGACCCGGTCCCACGACTCCATGCGCGCGCGGATCCGGCGTACCACCATGAAGGTGCCGCCCTCGAAGCCGGTCTCGTCCGACCACACCAGGTCGGCGAAGTCGGGCATCGCCTCGGCCAGGTTGACCGTGCCGTCGACCTGGCCCATCAGGTTGCGCATGGTCGTGCCGTCGGGCACCGCCCCGTGGGCGTGGCGGTAGCCGTCCTGGATCCACCGCACCCGGGCGAACCCGGAGACGTCCTTGAGGATCATCCGCCGCGCGTGCGCGACGGCCATCGGGTCGTCGGCGCAGAGCTGCACCGCGAGGTCCGTCTGTCCCCAGGCCAGGTCCAGGCGGTCGGTCCGGAAGGCCGGAAGAGCCCGGACGGCGACCGTGGAGCCGAGCAGGTCCGACATCACCCGCGGCCCCAGCCCGAACGTCGCCGTCAGCCGGGCCGGGGTCGTGGCGAGCTCGGGCTCGGTGTCGGCGAGCGCGGGCAGGCCACGGGCCAGCCGAGCGGCGTCGTCACTGATCAGGGTGAGCAGCCGGCCGAGCCCCTCGGCCCGCACCTCGGGCAGCAGGTCCAGCCCGAGCAGGCTGAGGTGCGCCTGCGCGGGGGTGGCGATCCCGGCCTGGTGGGGGCCGTGGAACGCCACCGTGCTCGTGCCCGGCGAGGCGGCGTACGGCGTCGCTCCGTCGTCCGCGGCACCCGGGGCGTCGGAGTGCTCGGCCGGCAGGGCCACGGCGGCGGCCGACCAGCCGGCGCCGGCGCCCCCGAGGGCGACGGCACCGGTCTGGAGCAGCTGACGCCTACCCCAGCGGCGGGGGGCGTCGTCGGTCATGAGCCCGAGCCACCCATGTCCATGTCGGCCATGTCGTGGTCCTGGTACTTCTCGTCGGCGCCGGTGAACTTCTTGACGGTGGCGTCGACCTCGGTCGTGCTGCCGTCCTCGAGCTCGAGCCTGATGGTGACGGCCTCCCCCGGCTTCAGAGCCCGACCGAGGTCCATGAGCATCAGGTGGTCGCCGCCCGGTGCGAGCTCGTGCTCGCCGCCGGCCGGGATCGTGAAGCCACCCTCCTTGGGCTGCATGGCGACGGCGCCGTCGTCGTTCTGGACGGTCTCGTGGAGCTCCGTGGTCGTGGCGACGTCGCTGGTCGCGGCGGTGACCGTGATGTCACTGTCGCCGGCGTTGACGAGGGTGCCGAAGGCGGCCGTCATGCCCGTCGCGGCCGACTTGACCCACGGGTCTCGCATCGAGAGCGACGCCGCCTCGATGTCGGCGGAGCCGGCCGCGGCGTCGGTTGGCGAGGCGGACGAGGGGTCCGCGGCGCTCGAGCCCTCGGTCGAGTCGTCGCCGCAGGCGCCGAGGGTGAGCGTGAGGACGGCGGCGCCGAGCGCCGCCGCCAGGCGGGTGTGGAGCATCGATGATTCCTGTTCGTGAGTAAGGGCGAATGCCCCGCGGCCCGGGAAGGGGCGGCGGGGTGGCGTGCGCGACCGCACGCCGTGCCTCTCACGACGCCAGGGACTGGCGGGGAGCCGGCGGTGCGGTCAGCAGGCGAGCGCCGGCGGCCCTCGGCGCGTGTGCGGCCGCGCCTGCCACCACGAGGCCGTGACGACGGGCAGCTCGGCGTACGCGCTGCGCGTGGCCGGCCGCGGTGCGCCGGGAACCGGGCCGAGCGCCCACGACGCCGCCAGCACCCGACGGCCCGTCAGCGCCAGCACCGTCCAGAGGCAGCGCTCGCCGTACGCCAGCCACAGCCCGACGACCGAGGCCGCCACGAGGTGCACCGCCATCATCGGCGCGTGCGCCGACAGGTCGCTGACGAGGTGGCCGATCGGCAGCGTCGGGGTCGTGCCGCCGACCGACTGGCCGGACATCCCCTGGTAGGCGTCCTGGAGCGAGCCCACCCGGCGCCCGTCGACGACGGGGAGCGACCTCAGCCCGGCCGGCACCGGGCGGCCCGACGCGACCCCGGTCACGTCGCCACGGTGCCCGGCGCTGAGCGTGAGGACCAGGTGCACGAGCATCTGGCCACCGACCAGCATCGCGACCAGCCGGAGCCGGCCGGCCGGACGCGCGAGCATCGGCACCGAGAGCAGCACGGACAGGCCGAGCACGACGGCGAGCAGCAACGGTCCCGGGAGCAGCCCGTCGGCCGTGACGTGGCCGACCACCCCGAACGTGAACGCGACGGCACCCACACAGAACGCACGCGGCCACACGAGCCACGGATCGACGCGGGGGTGCATACCTCGAGTTTCTCATGCGCACCGCGGCGGGCTTCCGGGGCTACGGTCCCGGCAGGCTCCGGGGCACCCGCCCAAGCAGCTTGCGCCGACGGCTCCGTCGTGGCGGTCCCCGCATCGCCTCCCGGCAGCCCTCCTCGTCGGCGCGCGACCGTCGCCGCAGGATCGACGGGGAGGAGTAGCGGCCCCACACCACGAGGGCTCAACGACGAGCGGGGACGCGGTGGCGGGTCATCCGACGGCCGCGCGTGCCGGCCCCTGCAGAACCGTTCGACCGTGGTGACGCCGAGCGCGCTCCACCCTCAGGAGCAGACCCAGCGCCATGGCCATCGGCACGGACCAGACCAGGAAGCCCCACCCGAACGCGATCAACGCCACGTTGAAGGCGATCAGCGCCACCAGCGCTGCCTCCCGAGGTCGACCCTCGATCAGCACGAGCACGCCGGCCGTCGCCTCGAAGGCGATCAGCAACCCGATGAAGAGCGTGTGGTGCGGGACGACCACGGACTCCCAGGTCTCGCGGACGAAGGACGTGGACGCGCCGCCGGCGAACCCGGCGTAGTCGTCTCCGCGGGCCAGGAAATAGCCGTTGGCGCCCGCACCAGCCACGACCCACAGCACGCTGACCGCGCTCAGCCCGACCGTGTAGGCACGGCGGCTGTGCGCGGCAGCGAGGCCGCTGACAACGACGATCGTCCCGAGCCCGACCCAGACGACGGGGAGTACCCGGCCGACATCCATCACGTCGCCTTCGTCGGCTCGGTCGTCACTCCGCCGCCGACCGACCCCGCAGCCGGTTCATCCTCCGCCCCTGCCTCCTGGACCCCGGTGGGAACCACGACGATCGTGGTCAGCGCGTGGCGGATCTGATGCCGCATGAGGCTGTTCGTGCTCGACGAGGTATGCCGTCCCTCGTCGTGACGCCCGATGACGAGCATGTCCATCTCGGCGCCGGCGTCCCGAAGTGCGTCCGCAGGGTCGGCCCGTCGCACCTGAATCTCCACGTGCACGTCGGCGTACTGCTCACGAAGTCCCGCGATCAACCCCGTTACCAGGGCCTCGGAGTGTCCGAGGTCCGGTCCAGCCGGATCGGTGACGGTGCGGTGCGCTGCCCTCATGGCGCGGGAGATGCAGTGGATCACCGTCAGGCGGAGGTGGGAGGCCGCGGCGATGCGGAAGGCGGCCGCCAGTACGGGAAGCGAGTCCGGGGTCCCATCGATCCCGACCGCCACACCGTGTCCCGGCCCGCCGAGCGGCTCCGGGCGGACGATGGCGACGGGACAGGTTGCGCGCTGCGCGACCTGGGCGCTGACGGAGCCGAGCAGTCGGTGCCTCGCGCCGCGTCCATGAGAGCCGACCACGATCATCCGCGCCCACCGGGCCGAGTCGAGGAGGACCCCGACGGGGTCGCCGGGGACGACGCGCGTCGTGACGTCAAGACCCGGATGCCCAGCCGCGGCACGATCGACCTCCTGCGCCAGGAGGTCGTCCCTCAGCGACGGGCCCAGCGTCGTCCCGGCTCCGTGCCCCCAGCGACGGGCACCGGCCGGCTCGGCGTGTCGGTCGTCGGCGACGTGCACGAGCACCAGTGGCCTATGGCTGGCGGCCGCCTCGTTGCCGGCCCACCAGGCCGCACGGCTGCTGTGCGACGACCCGTCGATGCCGACGACGATCGGCGCTGTGTCGGCCGAAGAAGTGTTCATGGTTCACCATGTGCCGATCCGAGGCGCCACCGACACCGCCGCTGGGCCTCGGACACCGGGACCTAGGACCTCTGCTCGGAGGGTCTGCGGAGTCCGCGATCACCCGCAAGCGACAGCTGAACACGGCCACCGGACCCGTCTCGGCCGGTCGGGCGACCGCTGCGAACGCTCATCCGCCTGCGCTGGATCGAGGCGGCGAGGGCGGCCGAGGCGGCGGCGTGTCGCCGAGTGCCGCGGACGGATCAGCCCGGGTCTCGTGCTGCGACGACCAGGCCCGCCATCCAGCCCGGGACGCGCCCGTGCGCGGGGAGATGCAGGGATGCGACGTCGTGGCCCGAACGCACGAGCAGCCACGAGACGAGGGAGTTGGAGTTCCACATGTCGCCCGTGCCGAGCTCGTCCCGACCCCAGGTAGCGGTCGGGAATCTCGGCGCGAGCGAGATCAGGCGCGCGGCACGAGCCGGATCGGTGGGCAGGCGCTGAGGACTCTCCACGGCCTCGGCGACATCGGGGATGGCTCCCTCTCGCCAGCAACGGATCTCGTATCGGAAGAGCGGACACCTGCCGAGCCACCTCATCCCGACGGGACCATCGGCCACCACCCCACGGTCGGGGGACCCTGCGGTCCACACGGGAGCCATCTCGATGGTGAATCTGTCCCTGCCGATCCGAACCTCGAGCGCAGCGTGGTACAGGTCGAGCGGCTCGCGGTGCTGATGCCTCGCGACGACCCACTCGAAGATCCGACCGTTGCGCCGGACACAGTGCGTGTTGTCGCCGGCGCCGAGCGACAACCAGTAGACGTCCACGGTCGCGGACCGAGGTGCCGACTCCTCGAGCGACATGTCTCAGACCTCCTCCGGCCGGAGAGCGCCCGGCAGCGAACGCTGGACGGATGCGCGGCCGCCGCCATGGTCTGGCCGGTCGGCGTGGGAAGGCATGACCGATCGCTCGCCCGGTCGTGCGACCGAAGCCGTCGTCCCCGACGAACGTGTTAGGAGACGTGATGGTCGAAGTGCTGGACTTCCGCGTCCGGTCCGGGAAAGACCAGCGCCTCGTGACCCGTGTCGGACCACCGGACGAGGTACGGCGGTGACCCGTCGCCGTGACGCACCTCGAGAATCTCCCCATCCCTGATCGGACCGCCGACGTGCGTGCTGCGCACCATCAGACGGTCACCTACCCGAGCGAACATCGCCGCACCTCACCTTCGGACCGAAACAGGTGTCCGGCCACCCCAGCAGCCTCGCGGAACGGGTGGTCGCCGGCCATGGCCCAGGGGCACGGGCGCGCCGGGACCTAGGGCCCACGGACCCTGGATCGTCCGTGCTGTGGTCCGCGACGTCGTCGGACATTCGGCCCTTGGCCGACATCGCGTCGGCCGGCGACGCTGAATCCCCGACGAGGATGGGAGAGCGACATGAGCACGACCACGTATCCGCTGCGGGTCGACGGCAGCCTCGACCCCCGACTTCGACGTTGGCTGTGGCTGGTGAAGTGGCTGCTGGCGCTCCCCCACTACCTGGTCCTCGTGTTCTTGTGGATCGCGTTCGTGGTGGTGAGTGTCGCGGCCTTCATCGCCATCCTCGTCACCGGCCGCTACCCACGGCGGCTCTTCGACTTCAACGTCGGGGTCCTGCGCTGGAGCTGGCGGGTCGACTACTACTCGTACGGGGCGTTGGGGACGGACCGCTATCCGCCCTTCACCCTCGCCGACGTGACCGACTACCCCGCCCGGCTCGAGATCGACTACCCGGATCACCTCTCGCGTGGCCTGGTTCTCGTCAAGTGGTGGTTGCTCGCCATCCCGCACTACCTGATCGTCGGCGTCTTCTTCAGTGGTGGGATCTACCTCGGCGGTCAGGCCGCGGCCGACGCGTCACCCGCATGGTGGAGCCCGGGCCTGCTCGGCCTGCTGGTGCTGTTCGCCGCCGTCGCACTGCTGTTCACCGGCAGCTACCCGCGCTCGATCTTCGATCTCGTGCTCGGCATCAACAGATGGGGACTGCGCGTCGCCGCGTACGCCGCCCTGATGACCGACGAGTATCCACCCTTCCGACTCGACCTCGGCGGTCAGGACCCCGGGGTGACCGCGCATCGACACTGAGCCTCGCCAGGTGCCCGACGGTCGCGTCCAGACCACCGCGGGCAAGGGTGGTAGGTCGACGGTGCCGCGCACTCGAGCAGGATCCCGACCGCTGGACGCGGACGCACTCGAGCGGCACGGGCTCACCCGTCGGACCAAGCGAGACACCAGGACCGGCCGACACGGCACGCACGGCCCGTCAGGGCAGCTGCACGTAGCCGTTGCGCATCTTCCAGAGGAAGTAGCGTTCGAAGGCGAGCTTCATCGCGTGTGACTGCGGGCCGGGGATGAGAACGCCGTGCTTGCGTGGCGGCAGCATCTTGTCGGCCAGGATGACGACTCCGTTGTTGCCGGCGTCCATGACGCACACGGCGGGGATGCTCCCGAACGGCTTCTCGTGGACGGGCGGCTCTCCGCGCACCTGGGCAGCGATGTTGGCGGCGGCCGTCGCGGCCTGCGCCTCGGTCGGGAAGCCGGTCTTGGGGATGCCCACCGGTACCGGCGTCGTCCAGGGAACGGTGACCGCGGCTGCCACGCCCACGGCGTACACGTCGTCGAGCTTCTCGCTCTGGTACGTCGGCCGGACCGGCACGAAGCCCTTGTCGTCGGTGAGTCCCACGGTGTGCGTCAGGAACTCCTGACCGAGGAAGGGTGGAACCACCATGCCGAAGGCGAACGGGAGCTCCTCGCCGTCGGCCAGCACCAGCGCGTCCTCGGCGACATGGTCGATCCCCACCGAGACGCGGGACTCGATGCCCTGTCGGTTCAGGAACATGCCGAGCAACTGCTCACCGTGCGGCAGTCCGCCGATGCCGAAGTGACCGAGGAACGGCTCCGCGGTGACATAGGTGAGCCGGACCTCCTTGCGCAGGCCGGCCCTCTTGAGCTGGTAGGCCGTGTTGAAGAGGAACTCGTACGCCGCCCCGAAGCAGCCGGCAGCCTGGGTCGCCGCGATGACGACGTCACCCGGCCGCTGGAGGAAGGCCTGCCACGCTACGCCCGTCTCCTGAGCCCGCGACAGCGTCGTGATCGTGCGCGCGTGCTCGCGGAACCCGGGGACGACGTCGTCGTTGTTCCGGTAGCCGGTCGCGACGACGAGGTAGTCGTAGGCACGAACTCGACCGTCGTTCGTGCTCACGGTCCGCGCGACCGGGTCGATCCCGGTCGCCGCGGCGTGCACGAAGTCGATGCCGTGGTGCTCCAGCGTGGGAGCGACGTCGAAGGTGATGTCACAGGCGGTCCGCTTGCCGAACGGCAGCCAGATCAGGCTGGGCGTGAACAGGAATCGGTCACTCTCGGACACGACGGTGACGTCGACGTCATCGCCCAGCTCGTGCTTCACCTTCAGGGCCGCGGTCATCCCTCCGAAGTTGGCCCCCAGGACCAGCACCTTCTTGCTCATCACGGGCTCCTCTCGACAGTTCCTGGTTCGGGTCTACGCCGGGCACCGACCCGGCCCCAGGGCCGAAGGTCCGCGCCCGGTCGGGACCCCGGCCCGCGAGTCGAACCAGCGACACCCAGCACAGGGCACCGACCGGGATCGGCAGCCAGAACTGGAACAGCCGCCACGTCAGGACTCCAGCCACCGCGGCGCCTGCGGAGGCGCCGGTCGTAGCCATCGCGGGGATCATCAGTCCCTCGACGATGCCGATGCCTCCCGGCGTCACGGGCAGCAGAGCGACCGTGTTGGCGAGCCCGTAGGCGGCGATGACCACCTCGATCGGCACCACGGCACCGAACGCTCGCAGGCACACCCACAGACAGATCGAGTCGAGGAGCCAGTTCAGGATCGCCCACGCGACACCGGAGCGGGTGACCCGGCCGTCGCGCAGAGTGACCGCACCGGTCGCGACCGCCGCCCGGACCTGCGCGCGCCACCGAAGGGGCACCAGCACTCGCAGTACCCGCCGGCCCGCGCGGCTGAATCGGGGCGAGGCCGCCGAACGATGCGGAGCGGTCTCGAGCACGACCAACGCGGCGGCAGTCACCGCCAGCAGCAGGACCAGAGTCATCGTGACGCCCGTGCGCGGCACGGCCATGAGCACCCCCAGCAGCCAGACCGCCGCCAGCCCCAGCGCGGATAGCGCCAACTGCACGACGGTCAGGGCGAGCGCACTCGCGGGGCTGACGCCGCGATCCGTCATCAGCGTCACGCGGAGGCCGCCTGCGGTGGCACCGCCGCCTGGTAGTGCATGCCCGAGCCCGTAGCCGGCCAGGTCGATGCGCCATTGGGTGCCGAAGGTCAGTCGCTGGTCCGGCTCGAGCAGCGTCTGAGTCAGTCGCGTGTATGCCGCGAGGGACATCACCTCCAACGCCCCGGCGACCAGCAGGAGCGGCCACACGGCCGCCTCCAGCACGACGAGATCGCTCCTCGCGCGGGCCAAGAAGGGAACCAGGCCGTACTCGACGGCAGCCACTGTGACCACGACCAGGCCAGCCCCGCGCAGCCAGGACCACAGGACGCCCGAGACCGGGACCGGCTCAGCGACCCCGACCCCGTGCCGCATCGGATGCCTCCCCCGGTCCCTCACTCCGAGGAGACCGCCCGGAGCACGTCGACCCCGCTCGCCCGTCTGGCCGGACCGACCGCCGCGAGCACGCCGACCACGATCGCGACGACCACGTACGCCGCGAGCGTCAGTACCGGCACGCTGACGGTGGTGATGCCCTCCTCTGCCAGTGCCCGGGCCAGAGCGACACCGACCGCGGTACCGAGAACCACGCCACAGAGGGCACCGAGCAGCGACATCAGGACGGACTCCCGTCGAACGATCGCACGCACCTGGCGCTTGGTCGCGCCGACGGCCCGCAGCAGACCCAGTTCCCGGCTCCGCTCGGTCACCGAGAGCACCAGTGTGTTGACGACGCCGAGCACCGCGATCACGACCGCGAGCAGCAGGAGCGCGGTGACGATGCCGAGGAGCTGGTTCACGGAGTCCTGCGCCCTCCGGGTGAGGTCGGCGGGCGTGTTCACGGTGACGTTGGGATAGTCGGCGACCGCGGCCTCGATGCGCTCCTTGGCCCGGTCTGGGTCGAGGCCGGACACGGTCCTGAGCAGGATCGCGCCGTCGAGCCTCGAGGTGACGTTGGCGTCGTAGTCCGGCATCGTGATGACGTAGGACGCGTTGATCAGGCTGCCCTGGTCGAAGGTGCCCGCGACTCGCATCACGCGCCTGCCCGTCTCCGGGAAGGTGACGACGACGGCGTCTCCGGTCCCCACGTCGAGGTCGTCCGCCGCCGCGGTACTGACGAGCATCCGGCCCGGCCGCAGGTCGTCGAGGCTGCCGCTCTCGATCCCCAGGTCGATCACCCGGTCGAGGCCCGCGGTGTCGAGGGCGGTGATCAGGTGCTCCTCACCGCCGACCTCCGCTCCCCACTCTCGCAGCTCCACCACGTCGCGGACGTCGTCGCGCGACCGTAGGAGCGCGGCGACCGAGGAGCTGATGCCCATCCCCGCACCCGCGGGCTCGAGGACCAGATCCGCGCGATTCCCCCCGCTGACCGCCTCCGAGACGGAGTCCTCGAGCGACGACGCCGCCACCGCCACCGCGGTCACGACGGCCAGGCCGATGGCCAGCGCGAGGGCCGTTGCCGCCGCTCGCCGCGAGTTGCGGGCGATGTTCCGGGCCGCGATCCGCCAGGCCGTGCTCCTGCCGGACCCGACCAGCCGCGACATGCCCCGCGCCAGCATCGGACCGACGACCACGAGACCGGCGAACGTCGTCAGCGCCGCAAGCGCCGTCCACCATCGCCGGTCGGCCGTGACCGAGACCGCTGCCAGCATCGCGGCGCCCACGCCGAGGATCGTCCACCCCGCAACGTGCCGCACGCGTCCGGCGGTCCGGTCGGCGGGGCCCGACTCCCGGAGGGCCTCCATGGGCGCGACGCGGGCGGCCGCCCAGGCGGGCAGCAGCGCGGCCGCCGCGGTGACACCGAGCCCGACGGCGAACGCGGCCAGCACCGTGCGCGGCTCGACAGCCGCCGACGTGGTGGGCACATCGACGCCGACGAGGCCGAGCAGCGACCGGATCCCGGCCGCGAGGCCCACGCCCGCGGCGAGGCCCGCGGCGCCGGCGACGACGCCGACCACGGTCGCCTCGAACAGGACTCCGCCCAGCACCTGCCGCTGCGTTGCCCCGACGGCACGCAGGAGTGCCACCTCGCGCCGGCGCTGGGCGACGAGGACCGTGAAGGTGTTCCAGATGACGAAGGTCCCGACGAGCAGGGACACTCCGGCGAAGACGAGCAGCACCGTCGTGAACACGCCGAGGGCGTCCTCGACCGCCGCCGTGCCCTCGTCGGCGGCCTGGTCGCCGGTGACGGCCTCGACGCCGTCGGGAAGTGCCTCTGCGATGCGGTCCCGCAGGGTCTCGGCACTCACGCCGCCCAGCGCACGGACGTCGATCTCGTCGACGACGCCGGGCTTGCCCAGCATCCGCTGAGCGGTGCCGAGGTCGAAGCCGGCCATGGTCGCGCCGAGCAGGCTGTCGGTCTCGCCGAAGCCGACGATGCCGACCAGCCGGAACGTGCGCCGGCCGTCCTGGAGGACGACGTCGACGTCGTCGCCCACCCGGAAGCCCGCCTTGGCCGCGGTCCGCGCGTCGACCACCACCTCGTGCGGGCCCTCGGGCGCGCGACCCTCTCGGATCGACCCGGCGCCGGAGAGACGACGGTCCTCGGCGATGCTCGTGCCGAAGGTAGGAGCGCCGCCGGGCTGGATGGGCTCCCCCTTCCGGTCGATGATGAGCGCGAAGCCGAACACGGATCCCTCCGCGACCTCGACACCAGGCACGGCGCGCACGCGCGCGACCAGGTCGTCGTCGAGAGGGCGCACCTGCCCACCCGTGGTGGTGACGTCGGCGTCGTACGCGCTCTCCGACCGCACGACGACGTCAGTGCCGGAGGTCAGCCCGGCGTAGAGCTCGTCGAACGCCTTCACCATCGTGTCCGACAGCACGAAGGTGCCGGCCACGAAGGCGACGCCGACCGTCACCGAGGCGACGGTGAGCAGCAGCCGGACCTTGTTGGCCAGCAGGGCTCGGAGCGAGAAGCGGACCACGGTCAGCCGCTCCCCAGCCGCCCCATCGTCGCCAGCACCAGATCTCGGGTGGGCCCCTCCATCTCCTCGACGACCGAGCCGTCGGCGAGGAAGACCACACGGTCGGCGTACGCGGCGGCGCCGGGATCGTGGGTGACCATGACGACCGTCTGGCCGAGCTCGTCCACCACCGAGCGCAGGAAGCCGAGCAGCTCCCTCCCGGATCTGGAGTCCAGCGCGCCGGTCGGCTCGTCGGCGAACACGACCTCGGGCCGTGAGATCAGGGCCCGCCCGACCGCGACTCGCTGCTGCTGTCCGCCCGAGAGCTCTGCCGGGCGATGCGAGAGCCGATCCGCGAGAGCGAGCTTGTCGACCACCGTGGCGAACCACTCCGTGTCGGGGCGACGTCCGGCGAGGTCGCACGGCAGCAGGATGTTCTCCGCCGCGCTCAACGTGGGGAGCAGGTTGAAGGACTGGAAGACGAATCCGAGCCGGTCTCGACGCAGCAGCGTCCGCTGCCGGTCGGTCAGGGAAGCCAGGTCGGTGTTCCCCAGGAACACCTGGCCCGACGTCACGATGTCCAGGCCGGCGAGGCAGTGCATCAGGGTCGACTTCCCCGACCCGGACGGACCCATGACGGCCGTGAACTGCGCGGCCGGCAGGGCGATGGTCACGTCGTCGAGTGCCACCACGGCCGTCGCTCCGGCCCCGTAGACCCTGCTCGCGTGCGCGGCCCGCGCGGCGGGCACGGCCCCGCCGGCAGTGTCCACGTCGGCCGGAGCAGCACGTCCCGGGCCTGGAAGCCGCAGTCCTCTCATGGCCCCAGCCTCTACCGCCAGCCGGTCCGTCGAGAGGGGCCATCGACCCTCCTCGACACGGACCCTGGTCCCGGACCGTCACCGACGGTCCGGTCAGTCGATCGTGGCGATCAGCTCGCCCTGGCGAACCTCGGCGTCCTCGGGCGCCAGCAGATGGATCCGACCGGCACCGGTCGCCAGCACCTCCGCGGCGACCTTGTCCACCTGCACCTCCGCGACCACGTCGTCGGTCCTCACGGAGTCTCCATCACGCACGAACCAGGTCGAGACCACGCCGACCGTCTCCGGGTCGTCCCTGGACAGCGCGGGGAAGCGCACCTCGCACATCATCGGAGGTCGAGCACCCGGCGGATCGCCTGCTCGATCCGATCCGCCCCCGGCAGCACCGCGTGCTCGAGCGATCGGGCGTACGGGATCGGCACGTCGGGCACAGCGACCCGGATCGCCGGAGCCCGCAGGAGGCTCGGATCCACGTCGGCCACGGACGCGACGACCTCCCCGGACATGCCGAACGACTGGTAGTCCTCGTCGACCACGACCAGCCGACCGGTCTTGGCCACCGAGGACACGATCGCCTCGCGGTCGAGCGGGACCAGGGTGCGCAGGTCGAGCACCTCGGCCTGGATCCCCTCCCCCGCCAGCCGGTCCGCGACGTCGAGGGCATCGTGCACGGACCGCGAGATGGTCACGACGCTCACGTCGGTCCCGGAGCGCACGACGTTCGCGACCCCGATCGGCACCACGTGCTCACCCACCGGAACCTCGTCGACCGCCCGGGGGTTCCGGGCCATCCACGGCAGCCCGAGGACTCCCTTGTGAAAGACGTAGACCACGGGGTCGTCGTCACGGATGGCCGCCGTCATCAGGCCCTTGGCATCCGCCGGCGAGCTCGGGACGACGACCTTCATCCCCGGCAGATGGGCGAACGTCCCCCACAGGCACTATGAGTGCTGCGCCCCGTCGCTGTAGCCCCCACCGGCTGCCATCGTGAGGACCATCGGCACCCGCACGTTGCCGCCCGACTCGAAGTGGATCTTGGCCATGTGGTTGTAGATCTGGTCGAGGCACACGCCCATGAAGTCGGCGAACATGAGCTCCACCACCGGCCGGAGCCCCTCGATGGCGGCTCCGATGCCGAGACCGATGAAGGCGGTCTCCGAGATCGGGGTGTCCAGTACCCGGTCCGGACCGAATCTGTCGAGCAGGCCGGAGGTGGACGAGAAGATCCCGCCATACTTTCCGACGTCCTCGCCGAGGACGACGACCCGCTCGTCGCGGTCCATCTCCTGGGCGAGCGCCTCCACGATCGCCATGCTGGTGCTGATCCGGTGGGTCGGCGCCCCTTCGGGCAGCGCCTGGTTCGTCAGTGTCACGTCATCCTCCTCGGGTGAAGACGTACGCCGTCGCGGTGGCTGGATCGGGTATCGGACTCCGCTTGGCGTGGTCGACGGCGTCCTCGACCAACGCAGTGCTCTCCTCCCGTACCAGCCGAACGGTCGCCTCGTCGATCACGCCGTCCGCGAGGAGCGTCGCCTCGTAGAGCGGTATCGGATCTCGATCGGCGACCTCGTCCAGGCCGTCGCGGTAGGCCTGCGCGTCACCTTCGAAGTGGCCCCAGAGCCGGACCGTGTGCACCTCGAGCAGGGACGGTCCGTCGCCCGCACGTGCGCGAGCGACGGCATGGGACGCCGCGGCGTAGACCTCCTCGACGTCGTTCTCGACGCGGGTGCCGGGAATGCCGTAGGACACCGCCCGCTGGGCGTTGGTGTGCACGGAGGTGGACGCCTCCCGCGAGACCGAGATGGCCCAGTCGTTGTCCTCGACGACGAAGAGGACGGGCAGGCGCCAGCGGGCCGCGAGATTGAGCGACTCGTGGAAGGCGCCCTGGTTCGCGGCGCCCTCGCCAGTGACGGCCACCGCGATCCGGTCGGTACCGGCACGCTTGAAGGCGAAGGCCTGGCCGAGCGCCGGTGGATACCCCTCGGCGACGATGCCCGAGCAGGAGAAGTGCGTCTGCGGGTCGAAGAGATGCATGTGGCCGCCCCGGCCGTGTCCCAGCCCGCCGGCACGCCCGAAGATCTCGGCCGTCATGGCGCGCAGGTCGACGCCGTGGGCGATCGCGAAGTGGTGGGGACGGTGGGTCGCCGTCACGGCGTCGTCCGCGGTCAGCAGTGCGCACACTCCCGCCGCCACCGGCTCCTGCCCCGCGGAGAGGTGCATCTCGCCCGGGACCAGACCCTTGCCGATGTCGAACCCCGGGCCCTTGTCGGCGTGGTACTCGCGAAGGATCGCCTCCTCGTAGGTCCGCGAGAGCACCATGGTCTCGTAGAGTCGACGCCGCCGCTCGCCCGGAAGGGCGACGCTCGTCGGCGGACCGGCGTCGATGCTGGCGGCTCCGGTGGTCGTCATGCCGTTCTCCTGTCTGCAGCACGTCTCGCCACGGTCACGCGGCCCGCAGCGGCCGGACAGGGCACAAGGACCCGGTGGTCGTCTGACCTAGGTCCGTGCCAGGACGACGGTGCACGCTCTGCCGTGGCGTGATCGCAGGTCTTCGTGATCGGAGATCTCGATGAACGCCGCGACGGCGACCTACGCTCTACGTCGTGGTGCACCTGCTGCTGGTCGAGGACGACGAGGCGATCCGGCGCAGCCTGGCCCGGGGACTGATGGAACAGGGAGCGTCGGTCTCCACGGTGGGCACCGCCGTCGAGGCGATCAGGGCGCTGGCCGTCGAGCGGCCCGATGCGGTGATGCTCGACCTCGGGCTGCCCGACCTCGACGGCACCGAGGTGCTGGCGCTGATTCGCGCGCAGAGCGGCCTGCCGGTGGTCGTGGCGACGGCGCGTGACGACGATCGCGAGGTGGTGCGGCTGCTCGACGCGGGCGCGGACGACTACCTGATCAAGCCGTTCTCGGCGGCCCAGGCGATGGCGCGGATCCGGGCCGTGCTGCGGCGTACGGCGCGAGCCGAGCCGGCCGAGCACCGGATCGTGGTCGGCGGGCTGGTCGTCGACGAGGTAGCGCGCACGGTCGAGCTCGATGGCAGGCCAGTGGAGCTCAACCGCAAGGAGTTCGACCTCCTGTTGGCGCTCGCGTCGCGGCCTGGGCAGGTCGTCTCGAAGCGGCAGCTCCTGGCCGAGGTGTGGCAGCAGCCGTGGGGTGGCGCCGACCGCACCGTCGATGTCCACCTGTCGTGGCTGCGCCGCAAGCTCGGCGAGACGGCCGCCGAGCCGCACTACCTGCACAGCGTGCGCGGCGTGGGCGTCAAGCTCGTGGGTCCCGGCCCGTCGTGAGCCTGCGTGGGCGGATCGTGTCACTCACGGTCGGGGCGGCCCTGGCCGTCCTGCTGCTCTTCGCCATTCCCCTGCTGCTGCTCGAGCAGCGCTCGGCCGCCCAGGACGTCGAGCAGGCTGCGGTCGAGGCCGCCCGCGGGGTGGCCGACTACGTCTCCGCGTCAGACGCGACGCGCGCGGACGTCGAGGCGTACGTCGACCGGGTGAACGACCGCGAGGACGCGGCGCCGGTCGCGGTGACACTCCCGGACGGCACGTCGTACGGCGCCGAACTGCCGGGGGTCGATACCCTGCGGGCGGCCCCACCCGACGACGACGGCGACGGCGATCGGGACGGCCCGTTCCTGCGGCAGAGCGGGGCCGACGTCGATGCCGTGGACGGCGGCCGGCTGGTGCGGGTCGACGTGCGCACGCCCGGTGGTCCGACATCGGTGCTGGCCTTCGCGAGCGACGCGGACGTGCGGTCGACGGTGACCGCCCGCGCCCTGCCGCTCGCCGGTGCCGCGGCGGCGCTGCTGCTGATCGTCGGCGTGGCGGCCGAGCTGGTGTCGCGGCGGCTGGTCCGCGACCTCGACCGCACCGCCGACCTGGCCGGCACGATCGCCGCCGGCGACGATGTCGCCCAGGTGCCTGAGATCGGCCCTCCCGAGGTCCGCCGCGTCGCCCACGCGCTCAACGGACTCGCGGGCCGGATCGACGAACTGCTCGCCGCCGAGCGGGAGACGGCTGCCGACATGTCGCACCGGCTGCGCACCCCCCTGACCGCCCTGCGCCTGGACGTCGAGTCGCTGCCCGGGGGCGAGGATCGCGAGCTGTTGGAGCGGCACGTCGACAATCTCGAACGGACCCTGACCGCCGTCATCCACCAGGCTCGCCGCTCCGAGCGCGAGGGAACCCGGGCCGGCTGCCGGCCCGGTCCGGTGGCGGCGGCCGCGGCGGCGTACTGGCGACCGCTGATCGAGGACCAGGGCAGGTCGATGGAGGTGGCGATCGCTCCGGATCTGCCGGAGGTCCGCTGCGCTGCCGACGACCTGCGCGCGGCGATCGACGCGTTGCTGGAGAACGCCGTCGCGCACACCCCCGACGCAACGCCCGTCGCCGTCTGGGCGAGACGGGACGGCGACCGACCCGGGCACGTGCTGATCGAGGTCTGCGACCGGGGCCCGGGGTTCGACGCCGACGCCGTACGCCGCGGGCGCAGCGACCGCGGGTCCACGGGGCTCGGCCTCGACATCGCCGCCGCATGTGCGCGTGCCTCCGGCGGTGTGCTGTCGGTGCTCCGAGCGGACCGCGACGGCATCGCGTGGACGGTGGTGCGGTTACGGCTCGGCCCGGCCTGAGCCGGCTGGGGGATTTGACCTCGATTTGAGGTCGCCTTGGGGGCCGGCTGAGCCATCGCGAGCCACGCTCGCCGCATGAGAGCCACCCGCACCGCGGCCCCGCGCCAGACACTCCTCACCCGCGCCCGCATCGCCACAGCCGGCGTGGTGATCGCCGCCGCGTCGGCGACCGGCGCCCTCACGGTCGCCGCGGCCCACGCGAGCTCCGGCGCCGGCGCCCCCACGACCACCGACGGGTCCGGGTCGTCGACGCCGTCCGGCGGCTCGAACAGGCCCGCAGGCCCGACGCTCGGCGGGATCCAGGTGCCGAGCGGCCCGGTCGCGGGGAGCCACTCCTCATGAGCACGCTGCAGTGGCGGGACTGGTCCTGCACCGTCCGCGTCGTCGTGGCCGACGGCCGTCCCACACCCGACCCCGCTCTCGCGGCCCGTGCCGAGGGGCTCGTGCGCTCGCTGATGGACGACGTGGCGGCCGCCAGTAGCCGCTTCGCCCCCGACAGCGACCTGTCGCGGGTCAACGCCGCGGCCGGCCGGCTCGTGCCGGTGCGGCCGCTGACCCTCGAGCTCCTCGGCGTCGCGATCGACGCGGCCCGCCGAACCTCCGGCGCCTGCGACCCGACGGTCGGCCGGCACTTGGAGCACGCGGGCTACGACGCCGACATCGACCTTCTCCGGGTGCGCCCGCCCCGGACCGCGGCGGACCCCGCCCCGCGCGCGGCGGACTGGCGGGCCGTGCGCGTCGACCGGGGTCTGGGCCTCCTCGGCGTGCCGACCGGAATGGCGCTGGACCTCGGGGCGACCGCCAAGGCGTGGACCGCCGACGCGGCGGCCGCGTTGCTGGCGCGGACGCTCGGTCGGCCGGCGCTGGTCGCCCTCGGAGGCGACGTCGCGGTCGCGGGCGACGGCCCGGCGTGGCCGGTGCTCGTCAGCGAGCGCGAGGGTGGGCCCGGTGAGGTCGTCTCCTTGCCACGCGGCGGGCTCGCCACCTCCTCGACACGCGCGCGGCGCTGGCCGGGACCGGACGGCGAGCGCCACCACGTGATCGACCCGGAGACCGGCCGGCCGGCGGCCTCCCCGCTACGCACCGCCACCGTCGCGGCGGCGACCTGCCTGGAGGCGAACACGCTCAGCACCGCCGCTCTGGTCTGGGGCGCCGGAGCACCGGCCCGCCTCGCGGCGCACGCCGCCCGGTGGGTGACCACCGACGGTCACGTCGCCACCACTGCCCTGTGGCCCCGTTCTCCCCGGTCGGGCGGGGTGGCGGCGTGACGCCCTGGTTCCTGGCCCGGGCAGCCGGGTTCGTCGCCCTGCTCACGGCCTCCGTGACCGTCGCGCTGGGTGCCGCGGGCCCTGCCTCGTGGGGCGACCGCCGGATCATCGCCCAGCTGGTGCACCGCTCCGCGGCCGTGGTCACCCTCGCGCTGCTGGCGCTGCACGTCATCCTGCTCGTCACCGACCGCTTCGTCGACGTGAGCATCGGTGGCGCCCTGGTGCCCTTCACGGCGGGCTACCGCGGCGTGGCTCTCGGACTGGGCACGCTCGCGGCGTACTCCTTCCTGGTCGCCGCCGCATCCGGCACCCTGCGCGGCCGGATGGCGGCGAGCGCCGCCACCGCCCGCGCCTGGCGCGCGATCCACCTCTCGGCGTACGCCGCCTGGGCGCTCGCGATGGTCCACGGCGTACTGGCCGGCACTGACACCGGCACCACCTGGGCGCCCCTGCTCTACGGCGGCAGTGCTCTCGCCGTCGCCGGTGCCGTCGCCGCCCGGGTGGTCGCGGGCGTCCGGGCGCGCACCGCGGCGCTCCCCACCGCGCGACGCGCTCGCCGAGATCGGTCACCTGACCGGCCGCCCACCCTGGCAGGAGGACACCGATGACCACCACCTCTGGCTCCCCAGCGCTCGGCGCCACCGCGTGGGGCACCGCGCGCCTGCTCGCCGGCACCGGCCGAGGCCGGCTCGACCTCCGCGGGCACCGAGCGGTGCACGGGCCCCGGCATCCGTACGACGCCCGCCGGCTCGTCGACGCCCTCGATGCCGTCCACCTGCTGGGGCGCGGTGGCGCGGCCTTCCCCGTCGCGGCCAAGCTGCGGGCCGTGCCCACGGGCCGCGACACCCATGTCCTGGCCAACGGCACCGAGGGCGAGCCGGCAAGCCACAAGGACCGCGTGCTCCTGCGTCTGGCACCCCACCTCGTGATCGACGGCGCCCTGACCGTCGCGCGGGCACTCGGCACGGACCGGGTCACCATCGCCGTCCAGGACCCGGCGGCTCACCACTCGCTCGCGGCGGCCCTGCGCGAGCGCGACGACGGCCGCCCGGTCCGCCTGGTCCGCCACGACCACGGCTTCGTCGGCGGAGAGGTCCGCGCGCTGACCCGGGCGCTCTCCGGCGGGCCGGCGCTCCCACCTGGCCGGCGCGTCCTGCCGACCGAGCACGGCATCGGCGGCCGTCCGACCTTCGCCTCGAACGTCGAGACCTTCGCACAGATCGCGCTGCTGCTGAGCCTCGGCACCGACCAGTACGCCTCCGTCGGTGCCACCGACGAGCCGGGCACGACGTTGCTCACCCTGGTCGGTGCCACCCGGCGCCCGGGGGTGGTCGAGGTCCCCACCGGGCTACCGCTCGCCGCACTGGTCGGTCCCGAGCCAGGGCCCGTCCTGGTGGGCGGCTACCACGGCACCTGGGTCGACGGCCCCGGCGACCTCGTGGTCACCCGCCCGTCGCTGCGGGCTGCTGAGGTGCCACTGAACGCTGGAGTGCTCGCCCGCCTACCGCGGGAGACCTGCGCGCTCGGCGAGGTCACGATGGTCGTCCGGTGGCTGGCCGGCGAGAGCGCCGGCCAATGCGGCCCCTGCCTCCTCGGCCTTCCTATGCTGGCCGACACGCTGGCCCATCTCGCGGCCGGGGCGCCTCTGGAGGCAGACGCGCGGGCACGCGCCGGGCTGCTGCGCGGTCGGGGCGCCTGCGGCCACCCCGACGGCGCCGCGAGCTTCGTCAGCTCGGCTCTCGACGTGCTCGGCACGGAGATCGCCGCACACCGGGCGCGCGGTCACTGTGGCCGCCCGCTCCTGGGAGCCCTGCCGACCGGTCCCGACGACGACCGGACGGGGGGCGGCGGCATGACCGGCGACCGCCACCTCGAGATCGACTGGACGCGCTGCGACGGACTCGGCCTGTGCGCCCGCCTGCTCCCCGAGCGCATCGGACTCGACGAGCACGGCTTCCCCGTCATCGCCGATCCTCGGATCGACGCCGGACTCCTCCCCCATGCCCGCCGCGCGGCCGCCACCTGTCCACGGCTGGCGCTCCGCCTCGAAGCCCCCCGCTGACCTCGCCCTGCACCCTGCGATCGCCCATCACACCGTCAGGAGATCCGTCGTGTTCGACCTCATCAACGGACTGCCCGTCCACCCGCTCGTGGTGCACGCCGTCGTCGTGCTGCTCCCGCTGGCCTGCGTCGGCACCATCGCCATCGCCGTCCGTCCGCGGTGGCGCGCGCGGTACGGCGTACTCGTCGTGGCGTGCGCGGCCGTCGCCACCGCGCTCATTCCCGTCGCCACCTCCAGCGGTGAGGCGCTCGAAGAGCACGTCGGCGACCCCGGCGCGCACGCGGAGCTCGGTGACCAGCTCATCTGGTTCGCCCTGCCGCTCCTGATCCTCAGCACGGTGCTGGTGTGGCTGGACCGCCAACGCCTGCACCCCGCTTCTGATGCGTCTGCCGAGACCGTCGAGGGCAGGTCCCCGGTGATCCGAACGGTCGCTGCACTCGCCCTCGTGGCTGCGGTCGCCGCCTCAGTGCAGGTCTACCGGGTGGGCGACTCGGGAGCACGTGCCGCCTGGGGCGACCAGACCGAGAGCGCTGGGTGATCTCGCGCGGCGCCGAGGCTCCCGTCCACCGGGACGGCCCGGCCCCAGCGGAAGCTCCCTCACACCGCCGGCGACCTCGGTCCTGCCCGATCTCCCATCCGCTCACCGCACGTCCCCTTCCCGCCACGCCCGGGCGACTTCGCTGGATCCGCCCGTCGGATCGCGGCTCGGCGTCATGGAGCGACGGTCGTGCTCCGGGCGCGATCCGGGCCTCCTGCTCGGGGCCAGGCCCGGCGAGCCATCCAGATCGCGATCGCGACGAGGCCACAACCGACGATGACCAGCACCAGCGCGGCGGCGGCCGAGCCGGCGAACCACCGTCCGATCGCCGCCGGCGCGTTGAGCAGCGCGGCCACCGTGCCGAGGCCGAGCAGCACGAGGTCGCGCCGGATCACCGCCGCCGCAATGACCGCGACGACGGTGGTGAGCGTGAGCGCCATCCCCAGGTCCGAGGCCGCGGTGGTCATGGCGCCCACGACCGCGGCGGCGGCACCGAGTGCGATCGGAGTCTCACACGGCGTTATCACCCGCAACCAGCCGAGCCCGAACCACGAGGCGCCGACGATCCAGACCCCCAGACCGGGCTCGCCGGGTAGGTCCAGCCGGACGGCGAGCGCCGCGGCAAGGGCCGCGGCCGCGGCCAGTGTCGCCGCCTGTTGGAGGCCGTACCTGAGCGCCGCCCACAGCCCCGCCGCGTAGGTCAGCGTGGCCGCGGCGACCAGGACCGCCGTCGTGGCCGAGTCCAGCCCCTCGGATGCGAGCACGTCGTCGAGCAGGACGGCAGCCGCTCCCGCCCACGCCACCGTCGACGCGAGCCACAACACCGACCGCACTCGTCGTCCTGCAGCGGCGAGTCGGCGTGGGACGGCGGCGCCGGCCAGCAGGAGCAGCAGGGCAGCGACGCCGACCACCGCGAAGCGGGCCACGTCCGGCAGGTCCGCCCAGAAGGACGCGGACAGCAGGCCGCACCCCGCAAGCACCACCGCACCACCGACATACGCCAGGGCCTCTACGGCGAGCGGTGCGAGCCGGTGACCTGTCGTCGGGACCCGTCCCACGGCGGCGACCATCCGGTCGGCCTGGTCCGCGGTGATCAACCCGGCCTCGAGCCAGCCCTCGACGAGGACGTCGAGGGACACCGCGTGCGGGTCGTCGCCCCTCACGACGGTCGGCCACCCGCGGCCGGTCATGACAGCGGGACTCCGCCGCCCACGACGACCCGGCTGCTCCTCACGTGCGCCGTCAGGTCGCCCACGAGGAGGAGTGCTGTCGCAACGATCTCGTCGGGACCGGCCACCCGTCCCACAGGGACACGAGGGCTCTGAGCGTTCATGGCGTTCCCTCCCGTCGACTCTCGACCACCGTCCGCTGACGGCGGACCCACCGGCAGGGGACAACGTCCCGATCCGGGTGGGTCCCACGACCGTGTCCGGCCAGCTGCCGCCGGCGGATGCTCGAGACGTCGACGGGTCGTGGTGGTCGAAGCCGCCTGACGATCCCACCCCAACACGGAGGACGCGATGCACACGAAGACCTGGCACCTCAACGTCGACCTCTTCGAGCAGGACGACAGCACCCGCGCCGTAGTCGTGCTGCGCACCGACGCCGGCACCGAGCTGCGCGACGTGGGCAAGGCCCGGCGCCGGCCGGGCGACCGCGACGTGCCGGAGATCGGCGACGAGCTGGCCGTGTGCCGGGCCCTCTTCGGGCTCGCGCACCAACTGCTCGATGCGTCGATCGGAGACATCGAAGCCAACGACCCTGCGGGCGGTCGAGCCACCGTCCGCTCCGAGTGAGCGACTCATCATGTCCACCCGTCCTCTCGTGCTCGACTTCACCGCGATCGGTCGCAGTGACGTGGCCCTGGTCGGCGGCAAGAATGCCTCCCTCGGTGAGCTGTACCAGCAGCTCGGCGACGACGGCGTCCGCGTCCCTGGCGGCTTCGCGATCACGGCCGCCGCCTACCGGTACGTCCTCGACGAGGCCGAGGCCTGGTCGGAGCTGGCCGAGATTTTCGAGGGCTTCGACCCCGACGACGTCGCCGAGCTGGCGGCGCGGGCGGCTCGCGCGCGCCGCATCGTGTACGACGCCGGGCTACCTGGGGACCTGCGTCAGGAGATCCTCGCGGCGTACCAGGGCCTCCGCGAGCGGTATGGACCCGACCTGCGCGTCGCCGTCCGCAGCAGCGCGACCGCGGAGGATCTGCCCGAGGCCAGCTTCGCCGGCCAGCACGACAGCTTCCTCGACATCGTCGACGAGGAGGGTCTGCTCGAGGCGGTCCGCCGCTGCTTCGCCAGCATCTTCACCGACCGCGGAGTCCACTACCGGCACCGGCAGGGCTACGACCAGCTGGGCGTCTCCCTGTCGATCGGCGTGATGAAGATGGTTCGCTCCGACCTCGCGAGCTCGGGTGTGATCTTCACGCTCGATACCGAGTCCGGCTACCGCGACGCCGTGTTCCTGACCGCTTCCTGGGGCCTGGGCGAGACCGTCGTGCAGGGCGCGGTCGACCCCGACGAGTTCTACGTGCACAAGCCGACCTTCGAGGCGGGCTTCCGGGCGGTGCTGAGGCGCCGTCGGGGTGAGAAGGCGATCCGCATGGTGACCGCTGGAGCATCCGGGACCCGCACCGAGATGACGCCCGCGGTCGACCGGCACCGCTTCTGCCTCACCGACGACGAGGTGCTCGACCTGGCCGGCGCCGCGATCGCGATCGAGCGCCACTACGGCCGGCCCATGGACATCGAGTGGGCGAAGGACGGGCTCGACGGCGCGACGTACGTCGTCCAGGCTCGCCCGGAGACGGCGACGTCGCGCGTCTCGACCACGCTCGAACGGTACGTCGTGGAGTCCCACGGCGACCTGCTCGTCAGCGGCAGAGCTGTCGGTGACCGCCTCGCGGTGGGCCGCGTGCGGATCGTCCGAGACAGCCACCACCTCCAGGACTTCCTGCCCGGCGAGGTGCTGGTCGCGGCGACCACGACTCCCGACTGGGAGCCGGTGATGAAGACGGCGGCCGCGGTGGTCACCGACCGTGGTGGACGCACCTGCCACGCCGCGATCGTCGCCCGTGAGCTCGGCCTGCCGGCCGTGGTGGGCACCGACGACGCCACGACGAGGCTCCTCGACGGTGCCCTCGTCACCGTGTCGTGCGCCGAAGGAGAGACCGGACGTGTCTACGCCGGCGAAGCTGCGTTCCACGTCGACGACATCGACCTCGCCGACCTGCCGCGGCCGTCGACCCGCGTCATGGTCAACCTCGGCAACCCCGCCCTCGCGTTCCGGACCTCGATGCTCCCGAACGACGGCGTCGGGCTGGCCCGCATGGAGTTCATCATCAGCGAGGCCATCAAGGCCCATCCCCTCGCCCTGCTGCACCCCGAGCGGATCGAGGACATGCACGAGCGGGCGCAGGTCGCGACGCTGATCGCCGGCTACCCGGACGGTGCAACCTACTTCGTCGAGCGGCTCTCCGAGGGCGTCGGCACCATCGCCGCGGCGTTCCACCCCAAGCCGGTCGTCGTGCGCATGTCGGACTTCAAGACCAACGAGTACGCGAACCTCCTCGGAGGCTCCTGGTTCGAGCCGCACGAGGAGAACCCGATGCTCGGCTTTCGGGGTGCGTCCCGCTACGCCCACCCGGCGTACGCCGAGGGCTTCGAGCTCGAGTGCCGCGCGATGCGACGGGTGCGCGAGGAGATGGGCCTGACCAACGTCGTGCTGATGCTCCCGTTCGTCAGGCGTATCGAGGAGGCGGACCTCGTCCTGTCCCGGATGGCCGAGCTCGGCTTGGAGCGCGGTCGCGACGGGCTGCAGGTCTATGCGATGTGCGAGATCCCGAACAACGTCATCCTCGTCGACGAGTTCGCCCAGCGTTTCGACGGGTTCTCCATCGGGTCCAACGACCTCACCCAGCTGACGCTCGGTGTCGACCGGGACAGCGCGATCGTCGCGTTCGACTACGACGAGCGCGACGCCGGTGTGAAGCGGATGATCCGGCTCGCCGTGGAGGGCTGCCGGCGCAACGGCATCCACTCCGGCCTGTGCGGACAGGCACCGTCCGACTATCCCGACATGGCCGAGTTCCTCGTCGAGATCGGCATCGACTCGATGAGCCTCAACCCGGACAGCATCCTGCGCACCACGCGCACCGTCGTCGAGGCCGAGCAGCGCCTCGACCCACCACCCGTGAGGAGACCATCATGAAGGCCCTGACGTTCGAAGGCCCGGGGCGCCGGGTCTGGCACGAGGTCCCGGATCCGGTCATCGCCGACCCCGAGGACGCCGTCGTGCGGGTCGACGCCGTGACGATCTGCGGCACCGACCTGCACATCCTCAAGGGCGACGTCCCCGAGGTGACTCCGGGCCGGGTGCTCGGCCACGAGGCGGTCGGCACGATCACCACGGTCGGCACCGGCGTCAACGGGTTCACCGCCGGTGACCGCGTGCTGATCTCCTGCGTCGCCGGCTGCGGCCGCTGCCGCTACTGCCGCGAGAACCAGGATGGCCAGTGCCTCGGCGGCGGAGGGTGGACCCTCGGCCACCTCATCGACGGGACCCAGGCCGAGCAGGTGCGTGTCCCGTTCGCCGACCGCGCCCTGCACCGGCTGCCGGACGCCGTGACCGACGAGCAGGCGCTGCTCCTCGCGGACATCCTGCCCACGGCGTACGAGGTCGGCGTACGCAACGGCCGCGTCCGGCCCGGGGCTACCGTGGCGATCGTCGGGGCGGGCCCGATCGGCCTGGCTGCGATCATGACCGCCCGGCTGATGACGCCCTCGCGCATCGTGGTCATCGACCCCGCGTCCGGACGGCGGGAGGCCGCCGAGCGGCTCGGCGCCGACCTCGCCGTTCCCGACGCGGCGGCCGCCTTCGAGTCGATGAAGACCATGACCGATGGCCTGGGCTTCGACAGCGTGATCGAGGCGGTCGGGATCCCCGAGACCTTCGAGCTGTGCGCCGACCTCGTCCGCCCCGGCGGCACGGTCGCCAACGTCGGCGTGCATGGCGCATCGGCCGCGCTGCACCTCGAGCGCCTCTGGATCAGGAACGTCACGATCACCACCGGCCTGGTCGACACGTCCTCGACGCCGACGCTGCTGCGCCTGCTCGCGGACGGGCGGCTCGCCACCGAGGGCCTGGTCACCCACCGGTTCGGTCTCGACGAGATCCAGGACGCCTACGACGTGTTCGAGCGTCCGCAGGACACCGGCGCCCTGAAGGTCGCGCTCTTCCACCAGTGAGCCAGGAGGTTCGCCATGCACCACATGTCTCTGCACGCCACCGCCGAGGCCTTGGTCGCGCCCGGCAAGGGCATTCTCGCCGCCGACGAGAGCCTGCCGACCATGGCCAAGCGCTTCGCCCGGATCGGCGTCGAGTCGACCGAGCAGGTGCGGCGCCGCTACCGGGAGCTGCTGTTCACGACCTCCGGCCTGAGTGAGCACGTCAGCGGGGTGATCCTGTTCGACGAGACGATCCGACAGCACACCACCGACGGCACTCCCTTCCCCCGGGCGCTCGCGGACACCGGCATCATCCCGGGTATCAAGGTCGACCGCGGCACGAAGCCGCTCGCCGGCTTCCCGGACGAGGTCATCACCGAGGGGCTCGACGGGCTGCGCCCGCGCTTCGACGAGTACGTCGCCCTCGGTGCCCGGTTCGCGAAGTGGCGCGCCGTCATCCGCATCGGTGCCGCCCTGCCGACGCCCGGGTGCCTCGAGGCGAACGCCCATGCCCTGGCCCGCTACGCCGCACTCGCCCAGGAGGCGGGGCTCGTCCCGGTCGTGGAGCCCGAGGTGCTCATGGACGGCACGCACTCGATCCACACCTGCGCCTCCGTGACGACCACGGTGCTGCGCCTGGTCTACGACCAGCTCGCGCGTCAGCGGGTGGACCTCGCGGGGACGCTGCTCAAGCCCAACATGGTGCTGCCCGGGACCGGAAGCGGCGAGCACGTCGACGACACGGAGATCGCCGCGCGGACCCTCGCGGTCCTGCGCGACGCCGTCCCGGCCGCGGTGCCCGGCGTCGTCTTCCTCTCCGGAGGACAGACCGCCGAGCAGGCGACCGCTCGCCTCGACGCGTTGAACCGGCGAGTCCCACAACCGTGGGAGCTGAGCTTCTCCTTCGGCCGGGCCCTGCAGGCGCCCGTGCTCGACGTCTGGGAGGGACGCGAGGACAACGTCGAGGCCGCGCAGAGCGCGCTGCTCGAGCGCGCCTGGCTGAACGGAGCGGCCCGACACGGCCGCTACCGGTCGGACATGGAGGGTGCCGGACGAGCGGCCGCCGGCGCGCAGCCCGGGTCGGGCACCGGGCACAACGTCGTCGCCGGTGGGTGACCTCGGGCCCTGTGCCGGATCCGCCGAGAAGCGTCAGATCGAGAAGGGTGCACCAGCACCAGAGGAGAAGGAGTTCGTCGTGACCATCAGGATCGGGATCAACGGCATGGGTCGGATCGGGCGCGCCTTCGTGCGTCTCGCCGAGCGGGACGACGAGTTGGAGGTCGTCGCGGTCAACGACGTCGCCGAGCCGGCGCAGATCGTGCGGCTGCTGCGCCGCGACAGCACCTTCGGCCGATTCCCCACCGGCGTGCGACACGAGGAGCGGCTCCTGCTCCTCGACGACCGGAAGGTCGCCGTCAGCCAGGAGCGCGATCCCGCTCGGCTGGCCTGGGCGGAGCACGGGGTCGACGTCGTCGTGGAGGCGACCGGCAGGTTCCGCACCCGGGACGAGCTGGCCGCTCACCTCGCCGCCGGCGCCCCTCGGGTGGTGCTCTCCGCGCCCGGCAAGGGCGTCGACGCGACGATCGTCATGGGCGTCAACGACGGCGTCTACGACCCGGCCCACCACGTCGTGGTCTCCAATGCGTCCTGCACGACCAACTGCGTGGCACCGATGGTCAAGGTGCTGCACGACGCCTTCGGAGTTCACCAGGGGTACATGACCACGGTGCATGCCTACACCGGCGACCAGAACCTCCTCGACGGTCCACACAAGGACGCACGCCGAGCACGCTCGGCGGCCATCAACATCGTGCCGACCACGACCGGCGCGGCGCGCGCCGTCGGGCAGGTCCTGCCGGCGCTCGACGGGAGGCTGGACGGCGTCGCGCTCCGGGTCCCCGTCGTCGACGGCTCCTTGGTCGACCTCGCCGTCCTGCTCGACCGCGAGGCCACCCCGGCCGAGGTCAACGACGCGTTCGCCGCAGCTGCGAGCCGAGGCCCGCTCGCAGGGCGACTGCGCTACGAGCCCGAGCCCATCGTCTCGTCCGACATCGTCGGCGACCCCGCCTCCTGTGTGTTCGACGCCGAGCTCACCCAGGCCGCGGGCCGCTTCGCGAAGGTGTTCGGCTGGTACGACAACGAGTGGGGCTACACCAGCCGCCTGGCCGACCTCGTCAGGCTCGTCGGAGGCGGGCGGTGACATCGTGTTCGACGTCCGGTTCCACGGCAGGGGCGGCCAGGGTGTCGTGACCGCGGCCGAGATGCTCTCGGTCGCCGCGTTCGACAGCGGTCTGCACGCCCAGGCCATCCCGACCTTCGGCTCGGAGCGGACCGGCGCGCCGGTCGTCTCCTACTGCCGTATCTCGGAGATCCCGATCCGCTACCACGAGCCCGTGGACCGTCCCGACGCGATCGTCGTGCAGGACCCCACGCTGCTCTCCGTCGTCCCCGTGCTCGACGGAGCAGGGCCCACGACGTACATCCTCATCAACTCCTCCCGTGCCGTCGACGAGATCGACCTCTCCCCCGGCGCCGACGGCACGGCGAGGGAACGGGTCGTCACCATCGCGGCCGGAGACCTGGCCCGCAGCGTGCTCGGCCGGCCACTGCCGAACACCGCTCTCCTCGGCGCGCTCGCCGCGCTGACCGGCGTGATCAGCCTGGAAGCGCTGGTGGAGGCGATCCGGCAGCGGTTCCCCCCGTCGCTGGCGCAGGACAACATCGAGGTCGCCACGAGGGCGCACGCCGCGACGAGGGCCCGGTTCGACCAGAGCGAGGCGGTCAACCGTGCGTGAGCAGATCGAAGGATCGCGGGCCATCGCCCGGACGGTCGCCCGCTGCCGGCCGAACGTCGTCGCCGCGTACCCCATCTCCCCGCAGACCCACATCGTCGAGGAGCTCTCCGACCTGGTGCGGTCCGGGGAGCTCGACCGGTGCGAGTACCTGACCGTCGAGTCCGAGTTCGCCGCCATGTCCGCCTGCATCGGGGCCGCCGCCGTCGGCGCCCGCGCGTACACCGCCAGCGCCAGCCAGGGTCTGCTCTACATGGCGGAGGCCGTCTACAACGCCGCGGGTCTCGGACTCCCGATCGTGATGACCGTGGCCAACCGGGCCATCGGTGCGCCCATCAACATCTGGAACGACCACTCCGACTCGATGGCGCTGCGCGACGCCGGCTGGATCCAGCTCCACGCCGCGTCGGCGCAGGAAGCGGTCGACCTCCACCTGCAGGCGTTCGTGCTCGCCGAGCGCCTCTCGCTCCCCGTGATGGTGTGCATGGACGGGTTCGTCCTCACGCATGCCGTCGAGGAGGTCGAGGTGCCGCTCCAGGAGGATGCCGACCGGTTCGTGCCACCATTCGTCCCCCGGCAGGCGCTCGACCCCGACGCCCCGGTGACGATCGGCGCGATGGTCGGGCCGGAGGCGTTCACCGAGGTGCGGTACCTGGTCCAGCGCCACCTGTCCGGTGCGCTGCACGTCCTACCCGAGGTCGCCTACGACTTCCATCGCCGGTTCGGTCGCCGCGCCGGCGGCTTGGTCAGTGCCTACCGCGCCCAGAACGCCGACACCGTGCTCGTGACCATCGGCTCGGCGGCGGGTGCTGCACACGAGGTCGTCGACCAGCTGCGCGGCCGGGGCATCGCCGCCGGCTCGCTCGCCGTCACCTGCTTCCGTCCCTGGCCGGCCGACGCGGTCCGCACGGCGCTCGCCGGCGCCCGCCAGGTGATCGTCGTCGAGCGTGCGTTCAGCCCCGGCAGCGGGAGCATCCTGGGGCGCGACGTCCGCGACGCGCTTCCCGACCGGACCGAAGTGATCGAGGTGGTGGCTGGTCTCGGCGGACGCCCGGTGCGCCGCGCCGGCCTGCTCCGCCTGGTCGAGGACGTTCAGGCGTACCGCATCCGCCCGGGGCGACTGCACTTCCTCGACCTCGACCGCGGGCTCCTCGCTCGTGCGACGGCGGGTGAGGAGGGACCATGAGCGAGTCGAGGCTGTACCAGATCGGCACCTTCGGGGTCGGCAACCGGCTCCTGACGCCCGAGGACCAGACCGTGCAGGCCGGATCCGACCGGCCACGGTCGATCACCCGGGGCCATCGCGCCTGCCGGGGCTGCGGCGAGGCGCTCGGCGCGCGGTTCGTCCTGGACAGCGCCGTCCGCGCCGCCGGGCGCGACCTCGTCACCGTCAACGCCACCGGGTGTCTCGAGGTCTTCTCCTCTCCGTACCCGGAGTCCGCGTGGCAGGTCCCGTGGCTGCACTCGCTCTTCGGGAACGCGCCGGCCGTCGCGTCCGGCATGGCGGCCGGGCTGAAGGCGCTCGGCCGCGAGACCCGGGTCGTCGGCCAGGCCGGGGACGGTGGGACCGTCGACATCGGCTTCGCGTGCCTGTCCGGCATGTTCGAACGCGACGACGACGTCCTGTTCGTCTGCTACGACAACCAGGGCTACATGAACACCGGCGTCCAGCGCTCCGGAGCGACACCCCCGGCAGCCCGGACCGCGACGACCTCCGAGCTCGGGGATCCGCCCGGCGCCCGGTTCGGCCAGGGCAAGTTCGTGCCGCTCATCGCGATGGCTCACGACATCCCGTACGTCGCCACCGCCTCGGTGGCCGACCTGCACGACCTGGAGCGCAAGGTCGGCCGAGCGATGCAGCTCCACGGCGCCCGTTACCTCCACGTGCTCGTGCCGTGCCCACTCGGCTGGGCGGCCGACTCGGCCGACACCGTGCGCCTCGCCCGACTGGCCACGGAGTCGGGCATGTTCCCGCTCTTCGAGGCCGAGCGCGGTGAGATCACCGCGGTCACGCCCATCCGCCGCCAGGTGCCCGTCGACGACTACCTGCGGCTGCAGGGACGCTACGCCCACCTCTTCGGAGAGCACCCGCGTCCCGATCTCGTCCGGCGGATCCAGGCGGCCGCCGACCGGAACATCACCCGCTTCGGCCTGCGCGGGGCGGCGAGCTGAGGAGACCGTCATGAACCACCCCTTCGCCATCACGTTGGACGTCGGCACCAGCCGCGCCAACCACACCGGGGCCTGGCGCACCGAGCGCCCGGTCTACGTCTCGCTCCGTCCGCCCTGCGCCGAGGGCTGCCCCGCCGGCGAGGACGTGCGCGAGTGGCTCCGCGATGCCGAGGACGGGGAGACCGGCTACGAGCGCGCGTGGCGACGGATCATGGAGACGAACCCGTTCCCCGCCGTGATGGGCCGGATCTGCTACCACCCCTGTGAGTCGGCCTGCAACCGCGGGTCCCTGGACGAGGCCGTCGGGATCAACGCCGTCGAGCGCTTCCTCGGCGACGAAGCCCTCCGGCACCGTTGGTCGGTCACGGCCGTGCGGCCACCGTCCGGACGACGAGCTCTCGTCGTCGGCGCCGGTCCGGCCGGGCTGAGCGCGGCGTACCACCTCGCCCGCCTCGGGCACGACGTCACCGTCGCGGACGCGGCACCGGAGCCCGGCGGCATGATGCGCTACGGCATCCCCGCCTACCGGCTGCCGCGAGACGTGCTCGATGCCGAGATCGAGCGGATCGTGGGACTCGGAGTCACGCTGCGCCTCGACTCCCCCGTCGCCGATCTCGAGGCGGAGCTGCATGACGGACGGTTCGACGCGGCCTTCCTGGCGGTCGGTGCTCAGCTGGGACGGCGGACCTACCTGCCGGCCGGCTCGGCCGCGCGGGTACTGGACGCCGTCGAGCTCCTCCATGACGTCTCCGAGGGCGACCGTCCACTGCTGGGTCGTCGAGTCGCGGTCTACGGCGGCGGCAACACCGCCATGGACGCCGCCCGGACCGTCCGGAGGCTCGGCGCCGAGGACGCCGTCGTCGTGTACCGCCGCACCCGGGACCGGATGCCCGCGCACCCCTCCGAGGTCGCGGAGGCCGAGGCCGAGGGGGTGCGCTTCACCTGGCTCTCGACCGTCACCGACGTCGACGACGACGGCCTCACGATCGAGCGGATGGAGCTCGATGAGAACGGCTTTCCCCAACCCACCGGGACGTTCGAGCACCTCGCCGCCGACTCCCTCGTCCTCGCCCTCGGACAGGACACCGACCTCCGCTTCCTCGACGGCATGGCCGGGCTCGAGTCCGTCGACGGGGTCCTGTCCGTCGACGACACTTTGATGACCGGACGTCCGGGTCTCTTCGCCGGAGGCGACATGGTCCCCGACGTCCGGTCCGCGACGTACGCGGTGGGCCATGGCCGGCGCGCCGCCGCCTCGATCGACACCTGGCTGCGTGGTGAGTTGCCCGGCTCCGACTCCCCGGGCGAACCGGCGACGTACGACCGGCTGCACACCTGGTACTACACGGACGCTCCCCGCAGCCACCGACCCGTGCTCGAGGCCGCGCGGCGGGCGTCGACATTCGACGAGGTGGTGCGAGGACTGGACGCGGAGACCGCCCTCGACGAGGCCCGCCGCTGCCTGTCCTGCGGCACCTGCTTCGCCTGCGACAACTGCTTCGGCATGTGTCCCGATGACGCCGTCATCAAGACCGACGATCCAGCAGCGCCGTACGTCATCGACCTCGACTACTGCAAGGGCTGCGGCATCTGCGCCGCGGAGTGCCCGGCCGGCGCCATCACGATGGTTCGCGAGGAGGACTGACCGTGGACGGAATCCCGCGACGGCGCCTCCGGCCGGTCGCGACGACCGTCCTCGTACTGGTCGCCTCCGCTGCCGCGGGATGCGGTGGGTCGAGCACGTCGACCACCGTGAGGCCGGGCCCGTCCGTCCGGGCGCCGGTGACCGTGCAGTACGCACCCGGGCTGACGGCGGAGGTGTTCCTGCCCGAGGGGATCAAGCGGGCCCCGCTCGTGGTCCTCGTGCCCGGGGGCGGGTGGTACACCGCCGATCCCTCGGGCCTGACCGGACTCGGCGCCTACCTCGCCGTCCACGGGGTCATCGCCGCGCCCACGCACATCAGGGCGGCCCAGGACGGCGTCACCTACCCGACGCCCGTGGAGGACGTCCTGTGCGCGGTCGCCGCGGTCACCGCGCAGGTCCGGTCGCAAGGCTTCGTCACGAATCACGTCGCGGTGCTCGGACACTCGTCTGGAGCGCACCTCGCCGCGCTCGCGGTGCTGGCGCCCGACGACTACTCGCCCTCCTGCGGCTCTCCCCGCGTGCGGCCCGACGCCCTGATCGGACTGGCCGGGCCCTACGACGTGGGCGCGGTGCCCGACCTGGCGACGGTGCTCCTCGGCAGCAGCCCGGACGACGACCCGGCTGCTTGGGCGGCCGCGAACCCGGTCGAGCGCGCCGCCCTGCGCCCGGAGGTCCCCGTCCTCCTGCTCCACGGCACGGCGGACGAGATCGTGCCGGTCGACCTCACCTCTCGGTTCGCGACGGCCCTGGACGCTGTGGGTCACCCGACGACGGTGCGGCTCCTGTCCGGTGTGGACCACGAGGCCGTCTTCGGCGCCGACGTCGCTGGCCCGCCGGTGGTCCGGTGGCTGGCGGGTCTGCCGGCAGCGGCCGTCCGTCCTCCCCAGCACGGTCAAGGTGCGCGGCGTCGCCGCCGCACCGGGAGGCAACCCGCCCCGCAGGCGTGGCTTCGAGACTCCTCCGCTCGCACGCCATCAGCCCGAGCCGGCCCTCGCCGGACCGTCTCGAGGCTCGGTCACGACGGCCGGCGTAGGCGACGCGGGATGCCCGCGTCCGGCACCCGCGCGGGCGCGATCCGCGCCTTCACGTCCACCAGGTGACACCCGGCTGGGCCGGCGACGACGGGATTCAGGTCGAGCTCGGCCACCGCAGGAGTCTCCTCGGCCAACCTCCCGACCCGCACCAGGAGCGCAACCAGGCCGTCGACGTCGGCGCGCGCACCCCCGCGGTAGCCGTCCAGCAACGGCCACACCCGCAGCGAGCGGATCGCGCGCGTCGCATCGCGAGGCGTCACCGGCGGGACGAGGAAGGTTCGGTCATCCAGAACCTCGATCGCGACACCGCCGGCACCGACCATCACGAGCGCCCCGAAGCGGGGGTCCTGCAGGATGCCGATCGCCATCTCCACGCCGGCGACCATCGGCTGGACCAGGACCGGTGCCGGGCCACCGAGCGTCTCGTCGAACGCCCGGACCGCGTCACGCACGTCGGCCGGCGTCCGGAGGTCGGTCCTGACCAGCCCTCGTTCGGTCCGGTGCACGGTCGAGCCCTGCGCCGTCTTGACGGCCACCGGGAACCCGATCCTCGTCGCGGCCGCCTCGGCCTCCGCCGCGCCCGGGACGACGACCCCCTCCGGCACGAGGCCGTACTCTCCCAGCACCTGCTCGCGCTCGTCGGCGCCGAGCCAGCCGCCGTCGGGGCTGACCTCGAGCAGTCGGTGCACGGCGGCACGGGTGCGGTGGCCGCGGGCCGGGTCGTCCGCGGGAGGCGGCGCGTGCGGCTCCTGCCGCCACTCCTCGTACATGGCGGCACGGGCGAGGGCTCCCAGCGCTGCCGACGCGCTGCGGTAGGTCGTGATGCCCGCCGATGCGGGAACGTCGAGCCCGCCGAGCGGCACGAGGACCAGAGGTTTGTCCGGCCGTCGACGACGTACCTCCTCGATGAGCGGCTGCGCACCGGCCAGGTCGGTGACGGCGGTGGCGACCAGCACGACCAGGAGCGCGTCGACCTCGCCGGAGGCGAGCAGCTCGTCGACGAGCGCGGCCAGAGCATCGGGAGCGGCGCCGGCCCCGGCGTCGACGGGGTTCGACGTGCCCGGAACGCCCGGGGCCGCGGCGGACAGCGCATCCTGCAGGCGCGCGGAGAGCTGGGGCACGAGGAGGCCACAGGCCTCGGCGGCATCGGCGGCGAGCACGCCCATGCCCCCGGCGTTGCTGAGGATCGCCACCCGGCGACCCTGGGGGCGCGGCTGGTGTTGGAGGAGCAGGGCACACTCCACCAGCTGCTCGGCGTTCTCGCACGCCACCACGCCCGCCTGCGCGAACAGGGCGCGGATCCCCACCTCCGGCGTCGCCGCGGCCGCCGTGTGGGAGGCCCCGGCGCGTCGCCCCCCGGACGATCGCCCACCCACGACGGCGAGGAGCGGCTTGCGTTCGCTGAACCCCCGAGCTATCCGGGCGAACTTGGGCGCGTTCCCGAAGGACTCCAGGTAGAGGCCGGCGGCCGTCACACCCGGGTCGTCGCGCCAGGCCGCCAACAGGTCGTTCCCGGAGATGTCGACCTTGTTGCCCAACGAGACCAGCAGCCCGACACCGACTCCCGACTCACGGGCGAGGTCCGCGAGGACGATCGCCACACCGCCGGACTGGGAGGCGAGGGCGAGTCCCCCCGGTGGGGGTGTCGTGCTGCCGAACGTCGCGTTGAGACGCACCGCCGGATCCGTGTTCATCAGTCCCAGACAGTTGGGGCCGACCAGGCGGATGCTGTTCGCGCGCGCCAGGTCGAGGATGCCGCGTTGCAGCGCCTCGCCTTCCGCGCCGATCTCGGCGAAGCCCGAGGACAGCACGACCGCACCGCGACACCTCGCTCGGGCCGCGTCCTCCAGCACGGACCGCACGTGGACGGCGGGCACCGCGACCACCACGAGGTCGACCCCTCCCTCGAGTGCGGAGAGGCTGGACACGACCTCGACGCCCTCGCTTCCCTCGATCGTCTCGCCGCGCGGGTGGACGACGTACACGTCGCCGGTGAACCCGCCGGCGACGACGGACCGCAGCACGGCGGCACCGACACCCGTCCCGTCACGGCGCACACCGACCACCGCGACCGAGGTCGGGAACAGCACCGGGCGCAGCGATCGCGACTCCGAGCGCGCCTCCCGCTCGTCTGCCGCGCGTACGGCCTCGGCCGACGCCGTCGTGTCCATCTCGACGTGGATGCAGCTGCCCTCGACGTTGCGGGAGGACGAGAAGCCGGCGTCGTGCAGCACCCTGAGCATCGAGGTGTTGTCGAGGAGGACGTCCGCGATGAACCGGCGGACGCCATGGTCGCGCCCGACGGCGGCGAGGTGCTCCAGCAGGAGGCTGCCGATCCCCAGATCGTGGCTCTCGTCGGCGACGACGAAGGCGATCTCCGCGGTCCCGGGACCGACGATCTCGGCCGTGCCCAGAGCAACCAGCGCGCCCCGACGCTCGACGACGAGCGCGAGCACCTCCGGCACGTCGAGCACGTGCTCGACGTAGCGGCCGCCCGCGGTCGTGCTGGTCGAGAAGAACCGGAGCCGCACGTTGTCGACGCTCATGCGCTCGTGGAGTGTCACCAGTGCCGCGCGGTCGGCCTCGACGGCCGGCCTGATCGACGCCACGGTGCCGTCCGAGAGGAGCACGTCGGCGCGGGCTCCGGGTCTTCCGACGGGACGCACGTCCGTGCCCTCAGCCAGGCGTGCGATCGCGGGCCGGTGGCGCGGTGGCCGGGTCGACGACCATCACGGGGCACGCGGCCTCGCGGAGTACGGCGCGGACGATCGACCCCAGGTGCGGGCCCCACGACAACGTCGGCCGATGTCGGCCGAGAAGGAGCAGTCCTGCGGACTCGGACTCCTCCGTGAGCATGTCGGCCGCCCGGGCATGCCGAACCACCAGCTCGACGGCGACGTCCGGGTGCCGACGCAGCGTCGGCGCCACCTCACGCTCGAGATCATGGCGCAGCTCATCCTCGAAGGCCCGGGCCGCCCCGCCTACGAGCACGAGGTCGTCGTAGGCGTCGTCGAAGTGCCAGGCGTGCACGATCCGGAGGCGTCCATGTCGCAGCTCGGCCTCGTCGAACGCGGTCGCGAGCAGGTGAGGTGCGGTCAGCACATCGTCGACGCCCACGACCACGACGGGCTCGCGCGACGGCTCCGGGGCCCACTCACCGGGGACGACCACCACCGGGACCGATGCGTGCGCCGCCACTCCGTTCGCCGTGGACAGGGTCACGACGCGTCGCCAACCCCGTGGGCGGCGCTGCACGACGATGCTTCGTGCGCCGCGAGCACTGCCGACCAGCTCGGGGACGGTGGGCCCGAACAGCACGGCCGTCAGGACCGGCGCGTCCGGGAGCTCGTGGCCCAGGGCGGCGGCCAGCTCGTCGACCACGTCCGAACCCGCTCGGCGCAGCGTGTCGCCCTCGACCACCATCGGCTCCGAAGAGCCCAGGAGCTCCATGGCCGGTACGACGTGCACCAGACGGACGCGGCCACCGCGCCGCCGCAGGTCGGCGACGACGTAGGCGAGCCCGGCTTCCGATTCCTTGTCAGCCACGGCTGCGACGACGGTCTCCGCGGTGTTCTCCAGCATGGTGTTCTCCAGCATGGTGCCCTCCCCGCTCTCCCTCCATGTTCCTCCGGTGGCCCGCACCGTCACCAGGGCCCTTGGGCCCCGGCCCAGGGACCCGGGACCCACCCGAGCCCCGGTACAGCCGACCCACCACGGCAACGACCGCCGCCGGGACTGCGGCCAGGATCGCCACGAGCGCGATCTGGGAGGCGGAGGCCGCCGTCGTGTCGAGCAGCTCGCACAGCGGCGGCCAGACCGCCCCCGCGACCAGGAGCAACGCGGCTCCCGCGACCGCCGCTTCCAGGCTCCGGGCGCGCCAGCCGCCGTCGCCCCGGGGCGCACGTAGGACCAGCGCCAGCCACAGCTGCGCCAGTCCGAGACCGAGGAAGATGGTGGTCCGGCGTGCCCCCTCCCCCTCGACCGACAGGCCCACCGCCAACGCCACGACGGCGATCAGCGCCGCCGTCGCGGCGATCTGCGGCAGCAGCCCACCGAGCACCGAGCGCTCCGGCGACGGCGACGGCCGACGCATGTCGACCGGGTCGGCGGGCTCCCCGCCGAACGCCACACCGGGGAGCCCGTGGGTCACCATGTTGATCCACAGGATCTGTCCCGGGGTGAGAGGCAGCGGCATGCCCAGCCACGGCGCGAGGAGCAGGACGAGGACCTCCGCCAGCCCCCCGGACAGGCCGTAGCGCAGGAACCGCCGGATGTTGGCGTAGATCCGGCGGCCCTCCTGCACCGCTGCGACGACTGTCCGCAGGTCATCGTCGGCCAGCACCAGGTCTGCCGCCTGGCGCGCGACCTCCGTCCCCCGATTGCCCATCGCGACACCGATGTCGGCGTTGCGCAGGGCGGGCGCGTCGTTCACACCGTCCCCCGTCATCGCGACCACCGCCCCGCGGCGCTGCCAGGCGGCGACGATGTCGACCTTGTCCTGGGGGCGGGTCCGTGCGTACACGCCGATGTCGCTGACTCGCTCGGCATGTCGTCCGCCGGCCACGTCGGCCCCGGTGGCCACCTCCGGACCGTCGAGGGTGATGGTGAGCTCGTCGGCGATGGCTCGGGCGGTCGCCGGGTGGTCTCCGGTGATCATCACCGCTCGGATGCCCGCCTCGCGACACGCGGAGACGACGTCGCGGGCGGACTCTCGTGGCGGGTCGACGAGTGCGACCAGGCCGCGGAGCATCAGGCCCGCCGGACGGTCCCGGTCGAGATCCACCTCGGCGTCCGGGTCGTCCCGGAGGGCGTCGGCGACCGCGAGGACGCGGTACCCCCGTCGGGCGAGCCCCTCTGCCGCGATCCGGGCGGCCTCCGCCCGCGCCGGGTCGCCGAGGGCGTCGAACACGGCCTCGGGAGCGCCCTTGCAGACGACGAGGCGACCGACGGAGCTGCGATGGATCGTCACCATGCGCTTGGTCGTGCTGTCGAACGGAAGCTCGCCGACGCGGCACCACTGCTCCGACAGGGCCAGGAATCCCGGATCGTGCTTCGCAGCCGCGACCAGGAGCGCCCCTTCCATGGGGTCGCCGACGACCGTCCACTCTCCGGCCGCGGGTCCGGTGAGTCGGGCATCGTTGCAGAGCACGACGTCTCGGAGCAGGAGCGACAACGCCTCACCGTCGACGACCTCGTCGATCGGGTCGAAGCCGCCCGCCACGGCGTATCCGCCTCCCGAGACTCGCCAACTGCCGTCCGGCGTCCACACCAGTCCCACGGTCATCCGGCCCTCGGTGAGCGTCCCGGTCTTGTCCGTCGCCAGCACCGTGACCGAGCCCAGGGTCTCGACCGCAGGCAGGCGGCGCACGAGTGCGTTCCGGCGCGCCATCCGATAGGCGCCCAACGCCAGTGCCACGGTGACGACCGCGGGCAACGACTCGGGGATCGCGGCCACCGCCAGGCTCACCGCGACCACGAGCATGTCAGTGAGATCCTGGCCGCGCGCGATCCCGAGGACCAGGACGAGCGCGGCGACTGCGAGCGTCAGCCAGACCAGCTGCCCCGACAGGCGGGAGAGTCGCCGCTGCAACGGTGTCGTCCGGACTCCGGCGGCGACGACCGCGGCGGCGATGCCGCCGAGGGCGCTGGTCGTCCCGGTCCGGACCACCTGCCCGAGCGCCCGGCCACGGGTCAGCACGCTGCCCGCGAGCAGCTCCGCACCGCTCTCGCGGCTCACCGGGACCGACTCCCCCGTCATCGACGACTCATCGACCTGAACGCCGGCCGCCTGGACCAGCACGACGTCGGCGGGCACGACGTCACCGGCATCCAGCCGGACCTGGTCGCCCGGCACGAGATCCGCGGTGGGGACTCGGACCGGCCGCCCGTCCCGGATCGCCGTCGCCTCGGGCGCCGCGAGCTGCTCCAGTGCTGCGAGCGCGTTCGCCGCCCGGACCTCCTGGACCACGCCGATCGCGGTGTTGAGGCACACCACCGCGACGATGATGGCCGCGTCCGGGAGGTCGCCCACGGCGGCGACGACGACGAAGGCCCCCAGCAGGAGCAGGATCATGGGGTCGCGTAGCTGGTCGCCGACCCGTCTCCAGACCGAGCGGCGTGGACCGCGCGGAATGACGTTGGGGCCATGCCGGCTCAGCAGGGCCGCCGCTTCCTGTTCCGACAGGCCGGTCGACTGCGATGGTGGCGAGCCGTTCACCCGGACCGCCTCTCCCCGCCCGTGCGCACCGTGGCCCCCGTCGGGCGAGCGACGGGGGCCACGACCTCGATCATCTCGTCGCCGGCTACTCGGCCGGCAGCTCCCGATGCGTGATCGGGATCGTCGACGAGGCGACCGGAGCCCTCATCGGCATGGTGACGGTGAGGACACCGTCGACGTACTCCGCGGCCACGTCCTCCGCCGTCGTGCCGGGCGGCATCGAGACCACTCGCTCGAAGCTCCCGTACCGGATCTCCGTGTGGTGCAGATCGTGCTCCTCGGCACGGCGCTCTCCGCGCAGACGCAGCACGTTCCCGTCCACCGACAGCTCGATGTCCTTGGTCGGGTCGACGCCGGGGATGTCCGCTCGAACGACCCGGCGATCTCCGTCGACGAACTCCTCGATCCTGATGCTGGGGTTGGCGACCAGCCCCATCCAGTTCCGCAGCTCGTCCACCAACGACTGGCCGTTGCGCTCAACGGTCGTGCTCATGGCGATCTCACTCCTTCCTTCCTCGGCACCGTCGGTCACGTCCAGCAGACCGCGCTCCCGCAATCGGCCCCAGGGCAGAAGGTCCCGCCTCACGACAGACCCAGGTCATCGATGTTCCTCGTACTCCGGCGGGTACGTCGGACCCGCGTGCTCGACCTCGGCGGCGGCCGTCGGCGTCCAGACGGTCTCCTCGCCGGTATCGGACCAACGCACCCAGAACGGCGGATGGCCATCGGCATGATCACCGGAGAGCACCTCCGCCCGGCGCGCTGGCGACCCGGCGCCCCCACCCGTAACGATCTGGTCACCCCTGAACGCATACATGTTCCTGCTCCTTCGTCTCATCACAGATCCACGACCGACCCGGCGCTCGGCCAGCCCGATCGCGCCAGACGCGCAGCGAACTCGCCCGGGTTGCTGCGCTCGATCGCATCGAGGAGCCGCTCCCGCTCACAGACGAGCTGCAGCGCGACTCCAGGAGGCGTGCGACGGTCACGCAGCTGCTCCGATGTGCGCAGCCAGCGCCGCTCCAGGTCACGAATGCTCCATCGCTCCAGCGTGTCGGACGTCGCCGCCGAGCTGCGGCCGCGAAGCCACCTCGCACCGCGCTCCAGGAGCGGCGGGCTGGAGACCGCCAGCCCGAGGAGCACGAGGACACCCCAGCCGCCGAGGGCACAGGGCAGACCGACCAGCAGGAGCCCGGTGAGTGCGAGCCAGCTCGCGCAACTGCCGGCGATCCGCCAACGACGTTCACCCTCGACCCACGACAGAGCGAGCGAGCCGCCCAGCACCGCGAGTCCGATCAGCGTTCCGGCCACGCCCCACCAGCCCAGCCGTGCTCCGCCAGCGAGCAGCGCGGCGAGGGCAGACCCGGCGATCGCCGTGGCCCAGATCCCCCGATATGCCCTCATGCGACCACGGTGCTCCCGTTCGCTCTCGCGCCTGCAGGGCCGAACGACCCGTCGCCCGGGACCTCGGGCCACCGAGAGCCGGGATCTCGGAGCGAGTGGGAAGGGACCGTTGACCATTGCCGCTTCACGCGCGACGGATCAGCGTGGTGGCATGGATGCCGCCGAGCCCTCTCTCCTGGTGCGGTCGCTTCCGGACGTGCTCGTAGGACTCGGCACCACGATGGACGGCCTGACCGATCAGGAGGCGCACGCGCGTCTCGACCGCTATGGCCCCAACGAGCTGGCGGTCCATCGGGGGCCGTCTCTGCTGACCTCGCTGGTCAGGCAGCTCATCCACCCTCTCGCGCTGCTCCTCTGGCTGGCCGCGACACTGTCCTTTCTGACCGGCGCGGTCACCCTCGGGGTCGCCATCCTGCTCGTCATCGCTCTCAACGCGGCGCTCGCGCTGCTCCAGGAGCGCCACGCCGAGCACGCCGTGGCCGCCCTCAGCGCCTACCTGCCGCCCCACGCACTCGTCGTCAGGGACGGACGCCGGAACCGTATCGAAGCACGTGCGGTGGTGCCCGGCGATCTCGTCGTGTTCGGCGAGGGCGACGCCGTCTGCGCGGATGCGAAGATCCTGTCGGGCGCCGTCGAGGTCGACCTCTCGGCGGTGACCGGGGAGTCGGTTCCCGTCGTGAGAGCAGCTGCCCAAGCCGGCGATGAGATCACACAGCGACTCCTCGACTCGACCGATGTGCTGCTCTCCGGGACGACGTGCACCACCGGTGACTGCCTCGCTGTCGCCGTCGAGACCGGGATGGGCACCGAGCTCGGCCGGATCGCTGGGCTCAGCGGCCGAACGACACAGGAGCCCAGCCCGCTCGAGCGTCAGGTGCGACGGGTGGCCTGGCTGATCGCCGCGGTGGCGGTCGGAGTCGGACTGGCCTTCCTGCCACTCGGTGTGCTGGCCGGTCTCAGCGTGGCGGACGCCGCTGTCTTCGCCATCGGTCTGCTGGTGGCCAACGTGCCCGAGGGTCTCCTGCCCACGATCACGCTCGCCCTGGCCGTCGGCGTCGCCGACCTCGCGCGACGTGGAGGCCTGGTCAAGCGGCTCAGCGCCGTCGAGACACTCGGGTCCACAGACGTCATCTGTACGGACAAGACCGGGACCCTGACCCAGAACCGGATGAGCCTGCACAGCATCTGGGACGCCACCGCGCGTCATGCGCCGGATGGTCCCGTCCGTTCGGCGATGGCGCACGTGTTGAGATCGTGCACGACCGCAGACCCGGTGGCACGGACCGGTGACCCGACCGAGCTCGCCCTCCTCGACGCCGCGTCCTCGCTCGCCACGGCTGCGAATCGCGCGGAGCGGCGGGACGCGACGTACAGCTTCGATCCCCGACTGCGCCTGATGTCGGTGGTGGTCGACGACCGGCGACGGACCAGCCAGATCCTCACGAAGGGCGCGCCCGAGGCCGTGCTCGCCCGGTCGGTCTCGGTCATGACCCCCGACGGCGAGGCCAGTCCGCTGAGCGCCGAGGAGCGCGATCGCCTGCTGGAGCGGCTGAACGAGCTGGCCGGGCGAGGTCTGCGCATCATCGCCTGCGCCCAACGCGAGCTGCCACCGCCGGGCGACGTGCCGGACCGGGCACAGGTGGAGCAGGAGCTCGTCCTGATCGGCTTCGCCGTGTTGTCGGACCCACTCCGTGACGCGGTCCCGGACGCGGTCGAGGAGGCGCACCGAGCCGGCATCACCATTCACGTCATCACCGGTGACAACGGCGGCACCGCGTCCGCCATCGCCGCCTCCGCCGGCATCGGTGACGCCGGGCGATCGGTGATCGTCACGGGCACCGAGCTCGAGGCGATGGACGACACTGAGGTGGATCGGCTGCTCGCGAGCGGCCACGAGGTCGTCTTCGCTCGCAGCGCCCCGGAGGACAAGCTGCGCATCGCGGACCGCCTCCAGCACGTCGGTCACGTCGTCGCCATGACCGGTGACGGCGTCAACGACGCCCCGGCACTGCGCAAGGCCGACATCGGCGTGGCCATGGGCAGGAGCGGCACCGACGTGGCGCGCGAAGCAGCCACCATGGTGCTCACCGACGACGACTTCGCCACGATCATCCGCGCGGTCCAGGCGGGCCGGCGCGTCTACGACAACGTGCGCAAGTTCATCCTGTACATCTTCGCGCACGCCGTACCCGAGATCGTGCCCTTCCTCTTCTTCGCCCTCTCCGGTGGCGCCATCCCACTCGGGCTCACGATCGTGCAGATCCTGATGATCGACCTCGGAACCGAGACTCTTCCGGCGCTCGCGCTCGGACGCGAGGCGGCCGAGCCCGGCCTCATGTCGCGCCCTCCGCGGGACCGCCGCGAGAGCATCATCACCGGCCGGATGCTGGTGCGCGCCTGGGCCATCCTCGGCGTGACCTCGGCCGCCCTCGTGATGGCCGGCTTCCTCTGGGTCCTCTACGACGCCGGCTGGCGGCCCGGCGACGCGACCGGTCCCGGCACCGCACTCCACGACGACTACCTGCGGGCCACCACGATGACTTTCGCGGGTATCGTCGCCTGCCAGATCGGTACGGCGATGGCGGCACGCACCGACCACGTCTCACTTCTGGCGATCGGCGTGCTCTCCAACCGGCTCCTGCTGGCCGGTATCGCGTTCGAGGTCACGGTCACGGCCGCCGCGATCTACCTGCCGGCCGCCCAGTCGGTTCTCGGAACCCGCCCCCTACACGGTCGCGAGCTCGCCGTGCTTGCCAGCTTCCCCGTCATCGTGTGGGGTGTCGATGAGCTCTATCGGTGGGTCAGACGCACCAGGCGTCTGACCCGCGACCGGGCCGGGCACTTGGTCCCGAACCGGTGACGACTCTCGCCCCTGCGCGGCATCCGTCAGGAAGGCGAGCGTGGCCCCATGTCCACCACCACGAGCCGCGCCGGGCGCGAAGGCCTCGCGTTCACGGAACGACACCCCGGCGCCGCCGCCGGCCTCTCCCTGCTGGTCCTCGTGCTCGTCGCCAGCCTGATCGGCGGACTCGTCGGCGAGGTCCTCACACACCTGATCCGGATCGCGTTGAGCACGGCCGTGAGCGGATCATGACCGATTCTCGGACCATGACCGCCTGGGTCGTGCAGACACCTGGCCCCATGTCGACCCGCCCCCTCGTCGCGACGGAGAAGCGCATGCCCGATCCCGCCGGGAACGAGCTGCTCGTGGCCGTGGAGGCCTGCGGCGTCTGCCGCACCGACCTCCATCTCGCCGAGGGCGATCTGCCGCCGCATCACCCCAGAACGACTCCGGGGCACCAAGTGGTGGGCCGGGTCGTTGCCGCCGGGTCCGCCACCGACCGCTTCGCGGTCGGCGACCGGGTCGGGGCCGCCTGGCTGCGGGGCACTTGCGGCGAGTGCCGTTGGTGCCGCGCCGGCAGGGAGAACCTCTGTCCGACTTCGACGTACACGGGGTGGGACGCCGACGGCGGCTTCGCCGAGCAACTCCTGGTACCGGCCCCCTACGCCTATCGGCTGCCGGAGGACGTCTCCGCCACCGACCTGGCCCCGCTCCTGTGTGCGGGCATCATCGGCTACCGCGCACTGCGACGCACGAACCTGCCCGCGGGTGGACGCCTGGGGGTCTACGGCTTCGGCTCGAGCGCCCACCTCACCGCCCAGGTCGCCCTCGCCCAGGGCGCCGAGCTGTTCGTGGCATCGCGCGGAGAGGGCGATCGTGCTCTCGCCCGACGCCTTGGTGCCTCCTGGGTCGGCGCGGCGGCCGACCGACCGCCCGTCGCACTGGACGCAGCCATCGTCTTCGCGCCAGCAGGCGACCTGGTCCCGGTCGCGCTCGAGGCCGTCGGGCCGGGAGGCACGGTCGTGCTGGCCGGCATCCATATGTCGACGATCCCGGCGATGACGTACCACGATCACCTGTTCCTGGAGCGGGACCTCCGGTCGGTCACGTCCAACACGCGGCGCGACGGCGAGGAGCTGCTCCGGCTCGCCGGACGGATCGAGATCCGACCGAAGGTCACGACGTACGGGTTCGAGAGCGCCGATCGTGCGCTGGCCGACCTGGCCGCTGGAAGGATCAGCGGCTCCGCGGTGCTCGCCGTCGAGCGGTGATCAGCTACTCGGCACCCACCACACGAGCTCGGTGCCCTCTCCCGCGCCCGAGGTGATGGACAGATGGCCACCGCGCTGCTCGGCGCGTCGGCGCATATTGGAGAGCCCACTCTCGACCACCTCGTCCGGCATCCCGGCACCATCGTCGACGACCCGCAGCCGGACGCCGTCGACCACGCTGAGCTCGACGAGGCACGACGACGGCTGTGCGTGCCGGGAGGCGTTCGACAGGGCCTCGGTGAGAACCGCCAGCACGTCCGGCGCCAGGTCCTCACCGACGCGGGTCCGAACCGGACCTTCGAACCGCAGCTCGGGGCGGAACTTCAGCGTTCCCGCCGCCCGGTCCACCACGTCCGTGACGGCCGCGCGTAGGTCGCCGCCGGTGTCCATCGACCCGAGGGCGAAGATCGTGCGCCGAATGTCGCGGATCGTGATGTCGAGGTCGTCGACGGCCTCCTCGAGCCGCTCGACCACCCCCGGGGGCACGTCGAGGCGCATCGTTCCCTGGAGCCCGAGCCCGACGGCGAACAGGCGCTGGATCACCAAGTCGTGCAGGTCCCGCGCGATCCGATCGCGATCCTCGAGGAGCACGAGGCGCTCCTGGTCACGCCGCGAACGTGCCACGTGCAGTGCCAGCGCCGCTTGCTCGGCGAACAGCGTCGGGAGCGATGCGTCCGTGGTGAAGGCCGTGGGATCCGTCCCTTGGCGCCACGCCAGGGCGACTACGCCCTCGGATCCCGCAGCGCTGCTCAGGGGCACGAAGACCGCCGGACCGAGCGGATCCCACCCCAGCAGCTCGGCGACGTTGAGCGCCCGAGTGTCGGCCGCCAGGTCCTCGACCGTGACGGGAACGCCGTTGGCGACCACGACCCGGGCCAACGATCCACTCAGGTCCAGGGTCGCCATGACCTCCGGGTCGGCCGGTCTGCCCGAGACCACCCGGAGCGACAACTGGGACTCGTCCGGACCGGCGACCACCCACGCCACATCGGCACCCGCCAGGTCTCGAGCCCTGTCCGCGACGATCTGGAGGGCGCTCTCGTCGGCGTCGGGCCGCAGCAGCAGCGCCGTCAGCTCGGCCGCAGCCGAGAGCCAGCGCTCCCGGCGTGCCGCTTCGTCGTGCAGCCGGGCGTTCTCGATCGCCACCCCGGCCGCCGCAGCCAGGGCGACCACGATGTCCTCGTCCTGAGTCGTGAAGTCTCCCCCCTCGGTCTTCTCGGTCAGGTAGAGGTTGCCGAACACCTTGTCGCGAATCCGCACCGGCACGCCGAGGAACGTACGCATGGCCGGATGGCCCGAGGGGAAGCCGTAGGAGGCCGCATGGGCGGAGATGTCGTGCAGGCGGAGCGGCTCGGGCCGGTCGACCAGCAGGCCGAGCAGGCCATGTCCCTCGGGAAGGTGCCCGATGCGCTGGGCCTCCTCCTCGGAGATCCCGTGCGTGACGAAGCTGGACAGACGCCTGCCGGCGCCGTCCCCGATCACACCCAACGCGGCGTACCGGGCCTGCGCCAGCCCCGCAGCGATCTCCACGATCCTGGCCAACAGATCGTCGAGGCTCAGATCGGCCGCCATGCTGACCACGGCCTCGAGCAACAGCTGCCAGCGCTCCTGCTCCTCCAAGGCGCCATGGACCCGCTCGATCAACTCCCGTAGCAGGTCGTCGAAGGAGGCAGCGCCCAACTGGGTGCTGGACCAGTGCGACCGCTCAACGGCGTGCCGCGGGCCAGAGTCCATGCTCCCTCCCGTGAGCAGCCTACCCTCACAACGGTAGCAAGCCGTGCCGATGCCGCCATGCCTGCCGAGCGACCTACCCAATCGGGGTGAGTCACCGCACGATCGGGCTCGAGCGTCGCCTGATCGCGAGAATCGCCGCCTGCGTGCGGCTCTCGAGGCCGAGTTTGCCGAGCATGATGGATACGTAGTTCTTCACGGTCTTCTCCGCGAGTCCGGTGCGGAGCGCCATCTGTCGGTTGCTCAGCCCATCGCCCAGCAACGTGAGGAGACGCTCCTCGGTCGCCGTCAGTCCGGCTGATGGTGCCGCAGGAGGGTCCCCAGCGCGGATCCGTTCCAGAACCCGCGGCATGAGTGCGGGATCCAGCATCGACTGGCCCGACGCAACCCTCCGAACGGCATCCACGAGAGCGACCGCGCCGATCTGCTTGAGCAGATATCCGTTCGCTCCGGCGAGGATCGCGGCGAAGAGCTGCTCCTCGTCGTCGTACGACGTGAGCACCACGGTCGCGACCGTCGGCACCCGGGTGGTCACCTGCCGGCACACCTCGATCCCGGCTCCGTCGAGCAGCCGGCCGTCGAGCAGCGCCACGTCGGGCCGCAGGGCCACGATCCGGTCGACGGCCCCGACTGCAGAGCCGGACTCACCCACCACCCTGATATCCCCGTCGGCCTCGATCACGTCGCGTATCCCTCGACGCACGAGCTCATGGTCGTCGAGGAGATAGACCGTGATCGGTCGTCGGGACTGCGGGTGGCGCGCTGTGGCCGGCTCGGACATGAGGTCACCGTAGGACCACGATGAGGCTGCGATCGACGGGTCGTCGGGGCATCGGTCGCGGGGGTACTGGTCATCTGACCAAGGTCACGGCATCCAGGGGTCCGACTGCCATGGTGCTGCGGCCGTCGCCGCCCCACGGTCGGAGTGTCAGGCCCGTGGTGCGTCGGCTCCTGGGAGCGGCATGGACACCTCGACACCGAGATCCGTGCTCGCCGTACGCGTCGGGTGCGACGCCCACCGAGTGTGGCGATCCCGATCGAGCAGCGGAGGCGAAGATGTTGGTACGAGAAGCGATGACGCCGCACCCGATCACCGCGACGCTCCGCATGAGCGTTCGGGAGGCACTGCGTCAGCTCGGCGACCACAGGATCTCCGCGATGCCCGTCGTGGATGGCGACGGCCGGTTGCGCGGCATCGTGAGCGAGCTCGATCTGCTCAGGAGCGCGGTGGGCGGCGCGCCCGGTGAGCACGACCGGCCGGCCGCGTCCGAGGTCGTCGTTCCGCCGACCGTGGAGAGCGTCTACACGCGCGCGACCGTCACGATCGCGCCCGACGACGAGGTCGCGGTCGCCGTCGAGCTGATGACCGAACTCGGTGCGAAGAGCCTGCCGGTCGTCGACCGGGGCGATCAGGTCGTCGGCATGGTCAGCCGCAGCGACGTCGTCAGGGCTCTGGCGCGCCACGACGCCGCGATCGCAACGGACATCCACCAGAAGCTCGCGTCGGTCGGCTACGACGACTGGCTGGTGCAGATCGACAACGGCATCGTGACCATCGGTGGGCCCACCGACATCGGACAGGAGTCCTTGGCCCGGGTCGTTGCCCGCACCGTGGCCGGTGTGGTCGACGTCCGTGTCGAGCGAGCGTGAGCCGAGTCCCCGGTGTCGGGGACGGCCTCGATCGGCCACCGACGACGGCCGCGGCTCGGGGCGCGCCGGTGACGGACGCCGCTCACGGACGACACGGGATCAGGTGCGGTCGACGATCAGCACCGGACACCGTGTGTGCTGTAGCACCGCACGCGTGATCCCCCCGAGAGCTCCACGCATGACGTGACCGTCCCCGCGGCGGCTCAGCACGAGCAGTGACGAGGCCTGGCTGGCCGCAACCAGGGCGTCGACGGGTCGTGCCCAGCACACGTCGGTGGTGAGGTCGACCGACTCGCGATCGGTCAGCGTGGCGAGGTCCAGCTCGACCCGAGTGGTCGCCTCGCGCACCCACTCCTCCCGGTCCCGTCCGAGACCGATCGCGTCCTGGTAGGCCTCCGCGATCCAGACCGCGTGCAACACGGTGAGTGGACGGCCGGCCATCCGCGCATATCCCGCCGCTGTCTCCACCTGCTCGAGCGTCTCCAGCGGACGATCGACCCCCACCGTCACCGGAAGTTCCACGGTGGGATCGGACCGCCACGCGCTGGGTACGACGGCCACGGGTCGGTCCGCCCGGGCGGCGACTCGGGTCGAGATCGACATCGTCAGGAGCCGATCCACCTTGCTCGCGTCACGACGCTCGAGGACGATCAGGTCAGCGTCGGAGGCACGCTCCACGATGGTGGCCGATACCGGGCCCGTCAGGAGCTGGGTGGAGACCGGCAGTCGGTCCACCAGCCTTCCTCGCAGCCGAGCCGACACGTCGCTGAGCACCCGCCGACCGACCGCGGTCAGGGATCGGTCGATGGCCTGGATCCGCTCCTCCCGCGCGGAGACGACCAGCGAGTGGACGACGTGGAGCAGCTCCACCCCGGTCTCCCGACGCTGGGCCTCGGCCACCGCGAAGTCGAGCGTGCCGTCACCTGCACCGTCGGGGCCCACGGCCACGAGGACACCGCACCGGATGTCGCCCATCACGTTCTCCCTCGGTCGGGTCCGGGCATGGGGACGCCCCGGACTTGGTCGACCCAACGTCGTACCCGCCGCCGACGGAAACCAGGGTCGTTCGTCCCTGCCTCCCGGGGACCCGAGTACCGGAGCTCCGCAGTCGCGGCTCTGGCCCGCGGCCGGGACCAAGTTCCCTCACATCGCGGGACGCAGGACCACGGCCCGAGGCGGCAGCGGCGGCGACAGTGGAGCCAACACGATCCCGGGAGGCACACCATGACCAGCATCGAATCCGCATCGGCAGTCCGCGCCGCGGTCGTCTACGAGTCCATGTTCGGATGCACCGAGGAGATCGCGCGATCGGTCGCACGCGGTCTCGAGGACGCCGGTGCCACCGTCACCCTGCGCAATGTCGGTGAGGCGTCGGCCGAGGAGATCCCCCCGTTCGACCTCCTCGTCGTGGGGGCGCCGACGCACGCGTTCTCCCTGAGTCGCCCCTCGACCCGGCACGACGCCGTTCGCCAGGGCGCACGTCCCGCGGCAGAGCTCGTCGGACTGCGTGACTGGATCGCAGCCCTGGGCCGGCGGCAACCAGCCGACGGTCGACCCTTCGCCGCGTTCGACACGAGGGTGAGCAGGGTGCGTCATCTTCCCAAGGCCGCCGCGACCAGGGCCGCGCACCTCCTCGCTCGCCAGGGCTATCGCTCGATCGCCCACCCGATGGCCTTCGTGGTCGATGACCTGCGGGGCCCGGTGGCCGAGGGCGAGCCCGAGCGCGCCCGCCGGTGGGCACAGGGGATCTGCCGTGCCGTCGCCGTTCCGAAGGCCGCGGCCGGATGAGTGACAGCAGCGGCTCCTGGTCGTCGGAGCGGGGCATCGCCGCCGTCCTCGTCCACGGGCTGCGACCTCGTGCCCCCAAGCCGTCCGGGACGGACGAGTCGCGGACCTCGCCGATGGCCACCTCCTGTCCGGGACCTTCTCCCCTGTGCCCGGATCGCTGGGGAACGCACGCTCATGTCGACGAGTCGCAGCCATCACCGATCCTGCCGACCACCCGATGACAGGTCGATCGGCCACCGATGCCGGAGGTTCACCATGTCCACGCCTTCGAGGACGAACCATGGGGAGGGCGCGTCCAGCGATCCCGGGAGCCGGATCGTCGAGTTTGCGCTGCGAGCACCGAGCGTGCACAACACGCAGCCGTGGTCCTGGCACGTCGGGGACCACCGGCTCGACCTGTACGCCGACCGGACCCGCCAGCTCCCCGTCTCCGACGCGGACGGGCGCAACCTCGTGATCAGCTGCGGCGCCGCGCTGCACTACGCGATCGCCGGCGCGTCCAGTCTGGGCTGGGCCGCCGCGACCGAGCACCTGCCCGGTCCGGACGACGATCATCTCGCCGCCCTCTGCTTCACCCCCCACCCGCCGACGCGGGAGGCCGTCGCCCGTGCCGAGCTCCTGCGGACCCGCCGGACCGACCGTCGTCGCTTCATCGGCTGGCCGGTGCCCACGATCCTGCTGCACAGGCTGGCCTGCACCACCCGCTACGGGACGGCGTCGGCCGTTCCGGTGACGAGCCTCGTCGAGCGGCTCCGCGTCGAGCTCCTGGTCAGTCGCGCGATGTTCGCCGAGGACGCCGACCAACGGTTCGTGAGCGAGCAGCAGCACTGGGTCGACGGTGTTCGTCGCGCCACGGAGGGCATTCCTTCCGAGAACGCCACCCCGGGGGCCGTCGATCGTCTTCGCCCCACCCGGCCGTCTCGGTTCGAGGACCGCGGAGACCGTGCGACGGACGACGACAGCGCCACGGCGATACCGCCGTCGTCCGACGGTCTCATCGTCATCGTGACCCGCGACGACGACCCCGCATCCTGGCTCGACGCCGGCGACGTGCTGTGTCGGTTGTGGGTCGCCGCCATGGAACACGGACTGTCGCTCGTGCCGGTGAGTCAGCCGATCGAGGTGCCGGAGACGCGCGACAGCCTCAGATTCGACATCCTGCACGGCGAAGCTCACCCCGTGCTCCTCGCCCGCCTCGGCTGGCAGGTGCTCTCGCGCAGCGCACTCCCACCGACGCCCAGACGGCCCCTCGACGAGGTGCTCGGGACCTGATCCGGCACTCGGTCCCGGTCGGCCGATGACGTTCGCCCCTGTGCGCGGACCGGCGCCCGGACGAGCATGGATGCGCGAACCAGTACGGTCCACCCGACGAAGGTCGTGATCTCATGACCGCCACTCCGACACGGCCGGCCGAGCCATACCTGGGTCGACCGACTCGCCCCCGGAAGGCGCGGACGACCGGTCGGGCGCTCGGCATCGTGACGACAGCGGCGCTCCTGGTCGTCGGCGCACTCCCGGTGCTGGCCGGAGCCGGCGTGGCCGGTGTCTCCACGGCCCTGCGCGGCGACGACGGTCGGTACCCGAGCGCACCGACGCACTGGTCGAGTCCGGGGTACGCCGTGCGCTCAGAGCCGGTGCGCATGCACGGCCCGGTCATGACCGACCTGCCGCGCCGCTTGCTGGGCGCCGTTGAGATCACGGTCCTGGGTCGGCGAGACAAGGCCGTCTTCGTCGGCCTCGCGCGCTCGTCAGACGTCGACCGAGCCGAGGAGGAATCATGACGCCGGCGGCCGGAACGCGCACGACCGTGGCTGCCGAGCGGGCCGGGCCCGACGTGAGCTCCGCGCCCATCGCCGTCGCCGTCCCCCATGACGGCGTCGAGAGCGCGCTGCGATACGCGGCGCGGGCGGCGCTCCTGCGCGGCCGTCCACTCCTGGTCGTCGGACCGGCGACGACTGGTCGCGGCGACGCCGTCCCCGGGTTCCTCCGCCATGCAGCCGAGGTCGCCGAGGTGCTTGCCGGCCCCGGGGTGCCCGTCGACATCAGGCTCACACCTGACGAGCGCGTGGAGACCGCGCTGGCCGCCTGCCGGGACGCCCATCAGGTGGTGGTCCACCGATCGAACGAACTGCATCTCCTGCAGTCACTGTCGTACGGACCTATCGGCACGAAGGCACTCACGGAGGTCGTCTGCGTGCCGCCCGGTTGGTCGCCACGCCGTGACGACGCCCGCCCGGTGGTCGTCGCCATCGGCACGCCCTTCCACGCCGCCGACCTCGTGAAGCCCGCCCTCGAACACGCGCGGATCCAGGCGACCTCCCTGAGCGTGGTCCACGGCTGGAGCCTGCCCGCGCACCTGGGGCCCGAAGAGGACGGCGTCCTGGGCACTCTGTGGGCGGCCGAGCTCGAGAAGCGGCTGCGGCACCAGGTGTGTGCCCTCCACGACGGCGTGGAGTTCGAGGTCGTCGTGCGCCGGGGCGTGGGGGCCGACGTCGTTCTCGAGGCCGCCGAGCACGCGCAGCTGCTCGTCCTCGGGCGCAACACCGTATCCGCCGACCACCTGTGCCATCTGGGGAGGATCGCCCGGGCCGCCGTCCGCGAGAGCCCGTGCCCGGTCGTGCTTCTCCCCGCGCCGGAGGCGTCCATCGAGGCCACCGCCTGACGGCGCCGACGATCAGGGCAGGGATGCCGGCTCGGGCACGATCGCCACGGTGCTGCGAGAACGCTCGACGACGGCCGTGGCGATCGAGCCGCTGAGCACTCGGTCCAGGCTCGTCATCGGGTGTCGCCCCACCACGACCAGGTCCCAGGCCTCGCCTCGAGGGGCGAGTGCCTCGTCCACCAGGCCGTGCCGGAGGCCCAGGGTGACCGCGACGTCCGGGAACTGCTCGGCGAGGCCCGCCACGGACTCCGCCAGGAGCGCACGCTCCTCGACGAGCGCGGGGACCTCCGTCGGCTCACCGCGGGCCTCCCGATACGCCGCCACCGCCACCACGGCGTCCCAGTAGCAGTGGACGACGCTGAGCGGAAGCCGGTGCAGCGCCGCGAACCGATAGCCGAACTCGACGACCCGGCGCGACTCCGGCGTGCCATCGGCCCCCACGAGCACGCCCTGTCGCGTGTCCGCCGCCCCCGGTGGTCGGCAGACGACGACCGGGCACGCCGCATGGGCGCTGACGGCGGCACTGACCGACCCGAGCAACATGCTCCGGATCGCCCCGCGGCCCCGGGACCCCAGGACGAGCAGTCCGGCATCGTCCGACAGGTCGAGCAGGATCCGGCGAGGGTCGCCGTGCTCGGGCAGCTGCGTGACCGGGACCTGGGGCGCGACGTCGCGTGCCGCTGCGGCCGCCCGCTCGATGATCGGGAGCGCGTCCACGGCCGCGGCCACCAGGACGAGCGGACGTCGCTCCAGGCATGCGTGTCGCGCGGCCCAACGCACTGCCCGGTCGGCGTGCCCGGATCCGTCGACGGCGACGACGACGCTGCCGTGCTCGATCGAGTGGCCCATGGACCCAGCGTGGTCGATCTCCAGGCACGTCGCCCACGGGCGGAGGTCCGTGCCGCATCGGGACCAACGACCCCACGAAGGACGAGCCGCCTCACCCGGCCGTTGGCAGACGATCGCCACCTGGGCCGTGCCGGACGACCTCACCGAGCAACTCCAGCTCAGCGATGCAGTCCGCGAGACTCGCGGCGCGGCCAGTCACGGCGAGGTGGGTCACTCCGGTGCCCGCGAGATCCGAGGCGATGGAGCCGAGCTTCTCCGCACGCTCCGGCGCCGAGCCGGAGAGCAGCGGTGTGAAGCAGACGTCGAAGTGCGGGTCACGGCCGCGCTCGACGCGGCCCGCGGCGATGGCGTCGATCGCCTCCGGAAGGGACGCGGCGTCGAGGCTGGGGGTGTCGGTCACCTTCGCCCGCTCGGCCGGCTGCTCGAACGGGAGCCAGCCGTCAGCGAGGTCACGGACCCGACGTCGGGCGGCGGCCCCGTTCCCCCCGACCCACACCGGCGGTCCCTCCGGCTGCCACGGCCGCGGCAGCATCCGGTTGCCCGGCGCCGGGAAGGGGCCGTCCTCGTCACGGACCACGTCGCCGCTCCAGGGGCGGCGCAGCGTGCCGAGGACGGCGTCGAGGGTTGCTCCTCGCGCCTCGTACGAGGCGCCGAGTGCGTCCATCTCGGCGCGCTGGTACCCCGCGCCGATGCCGACGATGAGCCGTCCTCGTGACAGCACGTCGAGCGACATGGCCGAGTTCGCGGCCAGGTAGGGGTTCCGATACGGGGCCACCAGCACCAACGTCAGCAACCGGATGCGCTCGGTCGCCGCCGCCATGAAGGACAGCGCGACGAACGGGTCGAAGGCCTGGTGACCGCCATGGCTCAGCCATCGGTCGCCAGGGAACGGATGGTCGGTGGCCGACACCGCGGAGAAGCCCACCTCCTCGGCGGCCACGGCGATCTCCGCCAAGGACCCGTCGCCGGCCCAGGTCTGCCAGTTGCCGACGGCATGCATCGGGAACTGGAAGGTGAACCTCATGCCTCGACCAGCTCCGCCGTGCCGTCGACGGAGACGGAGCGGCTCTCGAAGAGCCAGCCGTTCTCGGTCGGCACCAGGACGTCGCGGTAGGTGCCCCAATGGTCGACGGCATCGGCCGCACACACCAGGAAGTAGGCCGACGACCTCACGAGACCGGGCCCGACCTCGTCGAACCGGAGGCTGGCGAGGAAGTGCCTGACGACAGGTCGCTCGGCACCGCCGCGCGTCCAGCGTGACGGGCCGGCCGAGGCCTGCAGGTGACGCACGATCTCCTCCCGGCCACGCGCGACGAAGTGGCCGGGCACGTCGAGGACGCCGAGCGGCGTGAAGCACGCCGCGAGCTCGTCGAGGCGCCCCTTGTCGCCCGACCGGTTGTACCGCGCGTAGACGTCGCGGACCGACTCCCGGGCGACCAGCTCGTCGATGTTCACAGGGCGACCTCGCTCTCCCGGGGTACCTCGACGCCGGTCTCCGCGCCGAGGCAGGTGACGATCGTGTGCTCGTCGGTCGGGTGGTGCAGCTCGAACTGCCAGTACTTGGCCGCCTTGGTGAAGAGGTGGACGTCGGACTCGAGCATGAACCCCAGGCCGGCGTGGACCTCGTGAGCAGCGTGCACCATGGACTGCGCCGTCCGGCTCGCCTGGCGCCGCAGCAGGGCGACCTCCAGCTCCGCGTCGCCCCCGGCGTCGAGGACGCGTGCGGCTTCCCGCGCGTACGCCGACGTCAGGTGCACGTCGATGGCGATGTCGGTGCAGAGGTACTGCACGGCCTGGAACCGGCCGATCGGTCCCCCGAACTGGTGCCGCTGCCCGGCGAAGGTGACGGTCGCGTCGAGCAGGCGGAGCCCCGCGCCGTAGACCTGCGCCGCGAGCATGACGTCGGCGCGCCTGCCCGAGACGGCCCACGCACGCGCCGCAGCCTCGCCACGGGCGAGCACGTCCTCGGGACGCACCTCCACGCGGTCGCACCGGATCGCGAACAGGGGCCGCTCCCCCAGGTTGGGCATCAACTCGACCTCGACGTCACCAGCATCGACGCGCACGACCACGGGCCGGTCGCCCTCGAGCGCACCGACCAGGAGTACGTCGGCTCGGGCGGCATGAGGCACCGCCATCGCTCGACCCTCCAGCCGGCCCGACTCGAGTCGCATCGGGGCTTCCCCCCACCGCTCGTCGAGAGGCACGGCGACGATCCACTCCTCGCCGTCGCCGATGCGTTCCGCGAGGTCCGCCGCAGCTGGAGAGTCGATCCGCAGGGCGAGGTCGCGGGCCCGGGCCAGGGCCGGCAGCGGGCTCGGCGCGAGCGCCCTCCCCATCTCCACGAAGACACCCGCAGCACTCGCGAGTCCTGCGCCGTCCGAGCTTCCCGGCGCACCGTGGAGCTGCAGCCAGCCGAGCTCGACCAGCTGTCGATGGCGGTCCCGTTCGTCGACCGCCCCCTCGCGGTCGACGAGCGGCGAGTCCTTCGCGAAGACCGACCGAGCGACCTGCGCCAGGGCCTCGAAGTCCTCACCCCACGTCAGTTCCACGGTTCCCCCTCACCGCGGCAGCCCGAGGCCGCGAGTTGCCAGCACCATGCGCTTCACCTGGGGTGTCCCGCCGGCGTGATTCGCGAACGACTGTCGGTACCAGGCCTCGGGCCGACCACCGAGCAGGGCATCCGGTGCGCCGGCGGTCAGCTGACTGCGCGGACCGAGGACCCGGTCGTAGATCTGCGCGAACAGCGGCTCGTACTCCTTGGCCAGCACCTGCTGGATCCCACCGTCGTACGTCGGCCGGCGGCCGGCCATCCCGTCGCCCACGACCTCACGGGCGAGAAGTCGCTGGGCGTGGACCATGGCGGCGAGCTCGGCGAGGTCGGCCTCGATGCCCGGGGCCTCCAGTCGTCCCGGCACCGAGCGGCAGTAGGACACGAGCTCCGCGAGCCGCCGCGCCTGCGACGCGTAGATCGGCTCGACGGTCCCCGAGGCGTAGAACGCGCGCATGATGTAGTCCCAGCCGCGACCGACCTCCCCGATCAGTGCCTCGGCAGGCACCCGGACGGCGTCGAGGTACGTGCTGGACTGAACGCCGCCGCCGAAGTTCCGCATCGGGTGGAGTGTCACGCCCGGGCTGGAGAGATCGACGACGAAGATGCTGATCCCGCCGCGCGTACCCTCGGCAGTGCGGGCGGCGACATAGAGAACGTCGGACATCGGCCCCCACGACGTGTACGCCTTCTGGCCGGTGATCACCCACTCGTCTCCTTCGCGCACTGCTCGCGTCCGGAGGGAGCCGAGGTCGGAGCCGGCCTCGGGCTCGGTGAGGCCCTCTGCCCAGATGGTCTCCATCCGGGCGATCCGCGGAAGCAGCTCACGCTTCTGCTCCTCGCTGCCGCCCGCGAGGAGGGTCCCCGCGGCCAGGAACCAGCCGACCGAGTTCACCATCGGCGCGTCCGCGGCGTAGAGCTCCTCCAGCAGCACCTGGTTCTCGGCGGCCGACCGGCCGCCCCCGCCGTACTCCACGGGCCAGGTCAGACCGATCCAACCGCGAGCCGCGCACTTGCGACTGAACTCGACGGCGTAGGCCCACTGCTCCGGGCCGTCGTCGAACTCGGTGTTGAACGCCCGGTCGGGCGGGAGCTCGGCCTCGAGGAAGTCACGCACCTCCTGCCGCCAGGCCGAGAGCATCTCGGCGTCGGGCTGTTTCGGCTGCGTCATCGACGGTATGAACCTCTCCTGATGCGGCGAATCGGCAGCACTCTAGCCAGCGTCGCTCGACCGGTCAATGCAGCGATGTCCATTGACAAAGCATTGCTTTCTCGTTAGAAACCACCGCATCAAACCGCTGGATTTCAGCGCCGATCATGCGTTCCGCGATGCTTCGCCGCGGCGTACTCAGCAGGAGGCACCATGCCCCGACCACGTCCACACACCGGCCGCACCCGACCCTCCCGCCCGATGCTGCTCGTCGCCGTCAGCATGGTCGCGTTGGCGATCTCCGCGTGCGGCGGCGAGAGCGACGCCGGCGAGGGTGCCGACGGTTCGACGAAGGTGACGGTCGGCTGGCCCGGCGCGTACGAGGTCTGGGGTTCGGCGATCGTCGCCGACGGCATGGGCGTCTTCGAGGACGAAGGGCTGGACGTCGAGTTCACGACGATCGACTCCAGCAACGCCGTTGCGCTCATGGAGTCCGGCGACATCGACGTGTTCGTCTCCTCTGTCACCGCGAACATCTTCAACGCCATCAGCAGCGGCGCCGAGCTGAAGTGGGTGGCGCCGGCGTTCCTCCCGAACCCCGAGTCCGAGGAGGGCGTCTGGGTGCGGGACGAGTTCCTGAACCCGGACGGGAGCGTGAACGCCGACAAGCTCAAGGGCACGGCCCTGGGTCTGGGAAGCGGCGGGCTGGGCGCGTCCAATGCCGTGCTCGTCGTCCCGTGGCTGCAGGAGCTGGGTCTCGAGCCCACCGACTTCGAGTACCCGACCTACACGGGACCCGACATCCTCGTCGCACTGGAGAACGAGGCCGTCAGCGCAGGTTGGCTCACCGACCCGTACTGGGCGTCCGCGAGCGAGAGCGGCATCGGGAGCCTGCAGGTCGGCTTCGCGCCCGATCAGTCCATCGCGGGCTACCTGCTCTCCGGCGAGCTCCTCGACGACCGTCGCGAGACCGGGGAGGCCTTCGTGCGAGCCCTGGCGCGCACCAACGAGGAGTACCTCACCGACGACTACCACAGCAACGACGAGGTGGTGAAGGTGCTGGCCGACGCGATCGGCGTCAAGCCCGATCAGATCGCCTCCGGCAGCGGATACACGTTCCCCGCCGACCTCGCGTTCGACCACACCGTGGTCGAGACGCTGCAGGAGGTGTGGCTCCAGGTGGGCGGGATCCTCGAGTACGACGAGCCGATCCCGGTCGACGACGTCATCGACGCCACCCTGACGGAAACGTCGTGAGCGTGCGGACGTTCCTCGTCGAGGGTGCACACGGTCCGATCGAGCCGGCGGAGGGACGTCGCCTCGCGCTCGAGCTTCGCGAGCAGTTGCGTGACGCGCGCGAGCGCGGCGTCCTGACGGGGGCCTGGGCACGCGCAGGAGGCGGGCGGCTCCTGGTGATGGAGGCGCTCGACGGCGATGCCGTCGACGCCGAGCTCGCGGCCATGTCCGCACACCACACTCAGACGTGGACGGTCACCGAGCTCTTCGACCTCGCCGCCGCCCTCGACAGCTTCCTCGCCGATGATCTCCAAGGTTCGGGGGCCGACGGACGATGACGACCACATCGCAGGAGTCGGGGAACGAGCAGAGCACCGAGGGCCACCTCTCGTTCCGCCCCGGGCCCGGTGATCGGCAACCGGCGGCGTACGCACGGCGGCGGCGCAGCTTCGAGGTCGCGATCGCGTTCGTCGCGCCCATCAGCTTCTTCGCGCTCTGGCAGATCGCCTCCACGAGCGGCTGGCTCGACGAGCGCTTCTTCCCCGCGCCGACGACCGTGTGGTCGACCGCCGTCGAGCTGGTCCGGACCGGCGAGCTCCAGGAGTCGCTCGCCATCTCGACGAGACGCGCACTGATCGGACTGGCGTTCGGCGTGGTCAGCGGGTGTGCCATGGGCATCCTCCTGGGCCTGTCGCCGCTCTGGCGCGCCGCGCTCGAGCCGTTCCTCTCGGCCTGCTACACCGTGCCGAAGCTGGCGCTCCTGCCGCTGCTGCTGCTGATCTTCGGCATCGGCGAGGCTCCCAAGATCGTGCTCATCGCCATCACGGTCTTCTTCTTCGTCTGGATCGCCACCATGGAGGCCGTGATGTCCATGCCCGAGAGCTACCGCGAGGCCGGGCGCTCCCTGGGCGCGGGTCCGTGGCAGGCCATGCGCCACATCGTGATCCCCGCGATCCTGCCCCAGATCTTCGTCTCGATCCGCCTCTCGGCGGGCGTGTCGATCCTGGTCATCGTCGGCGCCGAGTTCGTGCAGGGTGGGGACGGCATCGGCTACCTCATCTGGCACTCCTGGTCGCTCCTCCGGGCGGAGGCGATGTACGTCGGGATCGTGGCCGTCGCCCTGCTCGGCTTCGTGCTGGGCGAGGTCGTCAAGTGGGTCGGCCGGTTGCTGATGCCCTGGGCTCCCCGCGATGCCGGAAGGGCGGTGATGTGATGCGTTCCGGGAACGCTGTCGAGGCCCGTGCTGTCGAGCGCGTCTTCCACTCGCGCAAGCGTGACATCCATGCGCTCGGCCCGGTCGACCTCGACGTCCGCGACGGGGAGTTCGTCTGCGTCGTCGGCCCCTCCGGCTGCGGCAAGTCGACGCTGCTCCGGATGATCGCCGGCCTCGTCACGCCCAGCGCCGGCGAGCTGCGCGTACGCGTCAAGGACGGTCGCCCCGACGCCGCCATGGTGTTCCAGGACTACAGCATCTTCCCGTGGAAGACCGTCCTCGCGAACATCCGCCTGGGCCTCGACCTCGCCAAGGTCGAGCGTCGCGAGGCGGATCGGCTGGCACGGTCCTGGGCGGCGAAGACGGGACTCTCCGACTTCCTGGACGCCTACCCCGCCTCCCTGTCCGGTGGCATGCGACAGCGGGTCGCGATCGCCCGTGCCCTCGCTCCGAACCCGCAGATCCTGTTGATGGACGAGCCGTTCGCAGCACTCGACGCCCAGCTCCGCCAGGTGCTCCAGGACGAGCTGCTCGAGGTGTGGCAGGCCGATGGCCGCCGTACGGTGGTGCTCGTGACGCACAGCCTGGAGGAGGCCGCGCTCCTGGGCGACCGCATCCTCGTCATGTCCAACCGGCCGGGACGGCTCCTGGCCGACCAGGAGGTGCCCTTCGAACGGCCACGGCGGCCCGAGCTCCGCGCGACTCCGGAGTTCGTGGCGTTCCGCGAGCAGCTGTGGCACTTGCTCCGTGATGAGGTCCGCAGCGCCTGACCTCCCGCCCCGGCGTCCTCGGTGACCGCCTGGTGCCCGTCCGCGACGGGCACCAGGCGGTCGCGCCGTCGGCGTCGCCGCTACCGGCGCTGCGCGATCTGGTTGACCAGCGCGGCACCGGCCAGGTAGCGCTCCAGGTTGCCCGCGAACAGGTCGAAGACGTTGCGCCAGTGCTCGTCCGGTGCGGCCGCGCTGTGCGGTGACACCCACAGGTTCGGAGCATCCCAGAGGGGTGAGCCCGGCTGGAGCGGCTCCTGCTTCACCACGTCCAGCGCGGCGCCCCGCAGGTGCCCGTCCTCGAGCGCCGCCACGAGGTCGTCCTCGTTGACCGCGCTGCCGCGGCCGACGTTGATGAACACGCCTCCCGCGGGCATCGTCGCGAACACCTTCGCGTCGAACAGGTCCCGGGTCTGCTCGCTCTCGGGCACCGCGGCGACGACGACGTCGGCGCCCGACACGGCCGACAGCAGGTCGTCGGGCCCGAAGAGCCGGTCCACGTCGGGATCGAGGTCCCCGGTCCGGGCGCTCTGCCGGACCGCGTGCACCTGCATTCCCAGTGCTCGCGACAGCACCGCCACCCGGCGGCCGATCGCCCCCAGGCCCACCACGGTGATCGAGCGACCGGCCAGCTGGCGACCGTACGTCGGTTGCCACGTCCGGTCGCGCTGAAGGGCGTCGATCTCCGGGAGCCGCTTGAAGAGCTGGAGCATCCGCGCCAGCACGAACTCCGCGATGGCGACCGAGTTGACGCCCGCGGCACTGGTGAGACGGACGGTCTCGTCGGGCAGGCCCGCGGACTCGAGCTGGCTGATGCCGGCGCCGACACCCTGGACCCAGCGCAGCCGCGGGGCCAGGTCGCGGACGTCGAAGGGCAGGTCCTGGGCGAGGATGACCTCGGCCCGCCCGAGCACCTCGCGCTGCGCGGCGGTCAGCGGTGCGGCCTCGCGCCGCAGGTCGGCGGCCGGATCCTGACCGCGGCGCAAGCGCAGCTCGTCGGGATCGGAGTAGCGCTCGTCGACCACCTCGATGCGCGGGCTGATCGCCTTCAGTCGCGCCACATCGGCCGCGAGAGCCTCCGCCGGGCGGTGGTCCCACGACGCCGGAAACATGATCGCCACGGTGACAAGATCATTGGACACAGGTCGAGCTCCTTCACGATCGATCCACGGAGGTTCCCGTCGCGACCAGCACGCGGGGTGGAGCAGCGGTCAGCCGGCCGGCACCCGGTCCGGCGACTGCGGCGCCGATGACGCCGATGACGACACCGGCGCATCACCGATCTGCGCCGCCAGGAGCCGCCGGCGAACCTGCTGGGTCGAGGCGGTGCGAGGGATCTCGTCGACCACCACGAGCCGCCGAGGATGCTTGAAGGTCGCGAGGCGGTCCGAGCAGCACCGCCGGACGAACTCCAGTCCCGGGGTCCGGCTGCCCGGGGCGCCCACCACGACCGCGCAGATGATCTCGCCCCAGTCCGGGTCCGGCAGGCCGATGACCGCGACGTCGCGGATGCCGGGGACCGTCGCCAGCACCGCCTCCACCTCGACCGGGGACACCGAATGGCCTCCCGATCGGATGACCTCCTTGGCGCGGCCGACGATGTAGACGTACCCCTGGTCGTCGATCTCGGCCAGGTCGCCGGTCCGGAACCAGCCGTCGGCGGTGAACTGCGGGTCGTCGGCGGTCACCGGTTCGAGGACGCAGGGCCCCTGGAGCTGCAGCTCGCCGTCGCCGCCGGTGCGGAGCCGGATCCCTTGCATCGGGAGCCCGCACGAGCCCACCCGCTCGGTCAGCGCCTCACCCTGCAGACAGGTGACGGCGCCACCCTCCGTCGATCCGTAGAAGACCCGGACCCGTGCCTGGGGAACGAGCTCCTGGATGGCTTCGATCAGGCTCAGCGGCGTGGCCGAGGTGCCCGTGTCGGCGAAGCGGATCGACGACAGGTCGGGGAGCGGGCCACCCACGGCTCGAGCCTCGGCGACATGGTCGAGGATCCGCCGCCAGATCGCGGGGATGCAGTAGATGCGCTCGGCCCGGTAGGCCGCCACGACCCGGCAGATGGCGTCGGCCCGGAAGGTCTCGGGATAGATGACGGCCGCGCGAGCCTGCCACTGCTGGAGGGTGGTCGCCCAGCCGGCCACGTGGAACAGCGGGAACGGGCACACGGCCGAGCCACGGTCCTCCGGCTGGGCGCCCGGGTGGCTGCGCAACGACAACACCCGCTGGCCGAGCGCGATGCCCTTGGGCTCGCCGGTGCTGCCGCTCGTGAAGAACATGACCTGGGTCAGGCCCTCGTGGAGCTCGCTGTCGTCGATCGGGTCGACCGGGCCGAGCTCGATCGCGTGCTCGACAAGGTGCGCCGCGCCGTGGGTGTCCAGGCTCAGCGCCGCGTCGAACGTGGCGTGCAGGCGGCTGACCTCCACGTCCGACAGGGCGGGATCGATCGGGACGAAGACCGCACCGATCTTGGCGGTGGCCGCGAAGAGCGCGACGGTGGCCAGGCTGAGGTCGGCCCGGAGGCTCACGTGGTCCCCGACGCCGACTCCCTTCTCGAGCAGGCGGTGCGCGACCTGGTCAGAGATCAGGTCCAGCTCACCGAAGGTCCAGGACCGGTCGCCGATGGCGAGAGCCATGCGATCGGGGACCGTACGTGCGGCGTTGGTGAAGATGTCGCCGACGAGAAGCCTCATGCTGTCGTGTCTCGCTCTCAACGCTCAGCGAAGTGTCGGATGCCGGCGAGGCAGAACGCGACGACATGCTGCCGCTCGGCCCGGGACGGGGTCGTCTCATAGGTCAGGTGATGGCGCATGACCGCCGTGACGAGGCCGTAGATCGCCGTGGAGTGGAGCTCGGCCAGGGACTTGTCGGTCGGCTGCGGCGACATCGCGGCCACCGGCTCGTGCAGGAGGCTCACCAGACGGTGGACGGACTCCTGCTGCTGCGCGGCGTACGTGCGGTCCAGTCGCCCCTGGTCGACGAAGAACGGCCGGGTGCGGTGCGCCGCCGCAGGCGCGATCACCTGAGCGAGCATGCCGTCGATCCACGCCTTCACCTTCTCCTCCGCCGTCGGGGCCTTGGCCAGCCTCGACGTGAGGTACTCCGCAAGCTGACGGCGGCCGTCGTCCAACAGCAGGACGAGCAGCTCGTCCTTGGAGTCGAAGTGTCGGTAGAAGATCGGGGTCGAGATGCCTGCTTCGCTCAGGATGGCGCGGAGGGACGGGTCCGTGGAGTCGGTGGCCTCGATGACCTTGTAGGCCGCCTCCACGATGTTCGCCACCTCGTCCGTGTAGCGCTCCCGCCGCTCGTTCAGCCCGCTCTCGACCTTCTCGGAGAGCAGCGACTTGGCCACTCGAGGTTCCTTCGCCATGCCGGCATCGTACGCGAAATGTCGCATTTGAAAACACTGCTTCCAAGATTCGAGTCACTGTATTAGGGTGGCGCTCTCCAGAGGAGGGGTGGTGTGGGATGCGGCGTGAGGTCGTCTTGACCGGCATCGGTGGTCAGGGGATCCAGTTGTCGGCACAGCTGATGGCTCGCAGTGCTTTGGCTTCGGGTCTGTTCGTGCAGGTGTTCGGCAGCTACGGAGGGATGATGCGCGGGGGCAACACGGAGGCGACGGTGGTCGTGTCCGATGAGCCCGTGGTCGCTCCGCCCACGGTCGAGCGGGCGTGGTCGGGCATCGTGATGCATCACGACTACTCCGAAGCCACGCTGGCGCGGCTGCGACCCGACTCGTTCGTGGTGGTGGACTCGACGGTGTTCGAGGGCGAGCTTCCCCAGGACCTTCGCCGGGTGAGCCGGGTGCCGGCCACCGCGTTGGCGATCGAGGTCGGGCGCAAGCAGGTGGCGTGCACGGTGCTCCTGGGTGCGTTCGCCGCGATCACCGAGCTGGTGCCGTTGGAGTCGCTGGTCGGGGCGCTCCCCGCTGCCCTCCCGGCCTACCGTGGCAAGCTGACCGAGCTCAACCGGGAGGCGCTCGAGGTCGGCTTCCGGGCCGGGTCGGACATCGCCCGCCGAGATGCCGTCGACGGCGCGTCCCGAGTGGCGGTGCCGTGACGATGGCGACCATTCGTTCTACGGGCACGGTCGTCATCGATGTCGACGCGTGCAAGGGCTGCGATCTGTGTGTCGCGGCATGTCCGGTCGACGTGCTCGTGATGACCACCGACGAGGTCAATGTCCGTGGGTATCCGTACCCGCAGCTCCTTCCGGGCTGCGTGGGATGCAAGGCCTGCTCGCAGATCTGCCCTGACTTCGTCTTCCAGGTCTACCGGTTCGAGACGCCGGTCGAGCACGAGGTGAGTGATCCACCGCCGGAGTCGTCGTTGGAGTCGTCGGAAGGAGTGCAGTGAGCGTGGCGCAGGTGGCATCGAGTGGGTCGTCGGCGAGCGAGTCGGCGGCCGAGCCGGAGTTCCTGGAGGGTTCGGAGGCCATCGCGCGGGCGATGATCAGCGCCGGGTGTCGGTTCTTCGCCGGTTACCCGATGACGCCGTTCACCGAGGTCCTCGAGGCCATGGCCAAGCACCTGCCGGCGCAGGGTGGGAGCTGCGTGAACGCCGAGAGCGAGCTCGAGGCGGTCGGGATGGCGTGGGGCGCCGCGGCGACCGGTACGCCGGCGGCGACCGGGTCGACCGGGCAGGGCCTGTCCCTGATGCAGGAGTCGCTCGCGGAGATCACCTACGCACGGCTCCCGCTGGTCGTGCTCAACATGGCGCGCGCCCAGGGCGACTACTTCCAGGCCACGCGCGGTGGTGGACACGGCGACTACCGGCACATCGTGCTGGCCCCCAAGGACGTCACCGAGGCGGTGTACCTGGTCCAGGAGGCATTCCACCTGGCGGCGATCTGGCGCAACCCGGTCCTGGTGATGGGTGACTACTACATCGCGCACACCTGGCAGTCGGTCTCGACCGCGCGCATCGACTTCGGGCCGGAGCCCGATCGGAGCTGGGCGCTGGACGGGGCGACGGGCGGGACCGGCAAGGCCAAGCTGATCTCCCCCATCGCCGACACCAAGCGCGGCGACGACGTCGGCTACGACCTCGCCGAGTTCTACGGCCGGCGTGGCGCCGAGCTCGACGTGATGGGCCGCGAGGTCCAGCCGCGCGCCGAGACCGGGTTCCTCGAGGGTGCCGACCTGGTGGTCGTCGCCTATGGCACGGTGGCGCAGTACGTCCGCGAGGCGGTCGCCAACCTGCGCGCCGACGGGGCGAAGGTCGGCTACATCCGACCGATCACCCTCTACCCCTTCCCCACCGAGGTGCTGCGCAACGCCGCGAGCAGCGCGAAGGCGTTCGCCGTCTACGAGAACAACCGCGGCCAGATGATCGAGGACGTGATGCTGTCGGTCATGGAGAGAGCCGACGTCCGCTTCATCGGGGGCCTCAGCGTCGACTCCTCCGGATTCGGCATCGCACCCGACCTGGACGTCACCTCGGTCCGCGCCCGGATCCAGACGACCCTCGAGGAGATCTCGTGACCACCCGCTCCCTCCCCATCATCGAGTCGACCAGCGCCCCGACCCAGGCCGCCAAGCTGGTCGACGACTTCACCCCGGGACTCATCAACCAAGGAGCACACCACCTCTGTCCGGGCTGCGGCGAGCCGATCGCGATGCGCCTCATCATGGAGGCCGTCGAGGAACTCGAGCTCGCCCAGAAGACGATCGCGATCTTCGGCATCGGCTGCTATACCGCCTACTCCAACAACCTCGACGTCGAGGTCCTCCAAGCCCTCCACGGCCGCGCACCATCGCTCGCGACCGGAGTCAAGCGCTCCCTGCCCGACTCCCTGGTCCTCACCGTCCAGGGGGACGGCGACATGGTCAACGAAGGTCTCCAAGAGGTCCTGCACACCATGGCACGAGGCGAATCCGTCACCTGCTTCCTCCTCAACAACGGCGTCTTCGGCGAGACCGGAGGGCACATGACCGCAGCCACCGTCCTCGGGCAACGCACGAAGAACTCCCTCGAGGGCCGCACGGCCCAAGAGCACGGCTACCCCATCGTCATCAGCGACCTGATCGCCCGCCTCGACGGCGCCGCGTACGTCGCCCGCGGCGCGGTCAACACCCACACGAACGTCGCCCGCACCAAGAAGATGGTCAAGGAGGCACTCGCCGTCCAAACCGCCGGACTAGGTGGCTCGTTCGTCGAGATCCTCACCATGTGCCCCACCGGCTGGTTCGTCGACACCCTTGACGCACCCGACTACCTCAACGACAACATCGAGCCCATCCACCGATTCGGCGTCGTGCTCGACCGCAGCGACGACTCCCGCCACCACGGTGCGGGCCGATGAGCAAGGTCACCTACGAGGTCGTCGACCGCGTCGCACGCCTGACGCTCAATCGGCCCGAGGTCCACAACGCCCAGGACCCGGAGCTGCTCGTCGAGCTCGACCGGGCCTGGACCCGTGCCGCCCAGGACGACGACGTCGTCGTGATCCTCGTGCGCGCCAACGGCCGGCACTTCTCGGCCGGCCACGACATCGACTCACCCGCCGACAAGTACCTCATCGAGGGCAAGGGCCAGGTCGAGACCGGCTACCGCTGGGAGCAGGAGCACTACCTCGGCTTCAGCCGACGCTGGCGCGACGTCCACAAGCCCTCCATCGCGGCCGTCCAGGGAGCCTGCATCGCCGGCGCGCTGAACGTGATCTGGCCCTGCGACCTCATCGTGGCCGCCGAAGACGCCTACTTCAGCGACCCCGTCGTGCTCTTCGGCATCTGCGGCGTCGAGTACCACGCCCACACCTGGGAGCTCGGCGCCCGCAAGGCCAAGGAGATGCTCTTCACCGGCCGCCGCATCAGTGCCCACGAAGCCCACGACGCCGGCATGGTCAACCACGTGGTCCCCACCGAGGATCTCGACGCCCGCAGCATGGAGCTCGCCACTACGATCGCGGCCATGGACCCCTGGGCCCTCGCCCAGGCCAAGCGAGCCGTCAACCAGACCCTCGACGTCTCCGGCCAGTACGCCGCGCTCCAGGCCGGATTCGACATCCACTGGACCGGACACGCCAACGCCCTGCTTCGCACCGGTCAGCCGCTCCTCGGCGGCGTGCAGGACGTCAAGGAGCACGACCAAGCTCGACAGGAATCCTGAAAATCTGTGTACTCTGTCACAGAAACGTAGATACTGCAATCAAAATTAGTGTTTTCAGATTGAAAGGAAAGGTCATGGAGAAGGCCCTGGGAAACGTGGGTAGCAACCTGCTGTTCGAGAACGATCGTGTGGCCGTGTGGGACATGCGGCTTGCTCCCGGCCAGAAGGAGCCGATCCACGAGCACAAGCGTGACTACCTGATGATTCAGATCCACGGTGACCGCGTGGCCGCGGACTTCGAACCGGAGTGCCAGGGCGCGTGGGCCGAGTACGCCGGCCAGCGACTCGAGGCGGACGTGATCCCGGGCAACGTCCTCTACTCCGAGCGCGGGGGCGTCGAGGCGGCCGTGAACACCGGCGAGAAGGAGTTCTACGAGATCATCGTGGAGCTCAAGGACTGAGCCGTAGCCGGTCGAGCCTGTGAGGCGGGCCCGGAGGAGCGAGTGTCGCTCCCCCGGGCCCGTTCTCGTGGTGCGGGCGAGCAACGCCGGTTCGCCGGCACCTGACCGGCGGCCCGATACGACACCGCAGTCAGAGCTCGTCCGGACGTGCGCGCGGGCGGCTGCGCGCGCCATGGCCGTCCGGGGATCCGGCGAGCCGCAGGGCAGCGGCTGCCGGCAGCCTGACGCCGCGGCCGTGGCCTAGGCCGACAGGTAGGAGGAGACGACGTCCTCGGAGCCGAGTACGTCGGCCGAGGAGCCGCGCAGGACGACCTCGCCCGCCCTCAGCACGATCGCGTCGGAACAGATGCGGGTGGCCACCTGGAGGTTCTGCTCGACCACGACGAGCGAGGTGCGTGCGGAGACCGTGATCAGGGCCTCCGCCACGGTCTCGGTCATCAGCGGCGAGAGGCCGAGGGACGGCTCGTCGACCATCATCACGTTGGGCGCGCCGAGGAGCCCGCGCCCGACGGCGACCATCTGGGCCTCGCCGCCGGACAGGGCGTAGCCCGAGCGCCGGCGAAGCGGCCGCAGCGGCGGGAAGAGGTCGTACACGTCGTCGATCGCATACTCGGCCGACCTGCTCCCGCGGGCGATCAGGCCCATCAGGAGGTTCTCGTGAACGCTGAGGCTCGGGAAGACCCGACGACCTTCGGGCACGTGGATCAGCCCGGCTCGGGTGACGCGTTCGGCCGGGAGCCTGGTGATGTCCTCGCCGGCGAGGTGCACCTGGCCGGTGGAGGGAACCAGCCGGCTGAGCGCCGACAGCACCGAGCTCTTGCCGGCCCCGTTGGCGCCGAGCAACGCGAGCGACCCCGCCTCGGCCAGCTCGAAGGACACTCCCCGCACGGCGTGCGTGCTGCCGTAGTGGACCTCGAGCGAGTCAACTCTCAGCATCGACGGGTCCTCCCAGGTAGGCGCGGATCACGGCAGGGTCGGCGAGCACCTCGCCGGGGGGACCGTCGGCGACGACGGTCCCGGTGTCGAGGACCGTCACCCGATGGCACAGGCTGGTGATGAGCCCCATCTTGTGGTCGACCAGCACCATCGGGAGGTCGCGGTTGATCGTGCGCAGCAGCCCACCCAGGTGCTCGGTCTCGCTGTCGTTGAGGCCGGCGCTCGGCTCGTCGAGCAGCACGAGCCGGGGTTGGGCGACCATGGCGCGGGCGAGGTCGACGAGGCGGCGCTGGCCGTAGCTCAGGGACTCGGCCGGCGCGGCGGCGACGTCGGCCAGCCCCAACATCTCCAGGGTCTCCATCGCCTCGCGGCACCGGGACCGCTCCAGCCGCCACATCGCACGGCGCCGGAACCAGGCCCCGGCGACGCCGACGAGGCCCTGCTCGTGACTGCCCACCACGACGTTCTCGAGCGCGCTGAGCTCGGGGTAGGTCTGGGGGACCTGGAACACGCGCGCGATGCCGTTGCGCCGGGCGGCCGCCGGGCTGCCCAGTGGCATCGGCCGGCCGTCGATGCGGACCTTGCCGGACGCCGCGACGACACCGCACAAGGCGTTGAGCAGCGTGCTCTTGCCGCTGCCGTTCGGCCCGATCAGGCCGAGCAGCTCCCCCTCGTCGAGGTGCGCGTCGACGCCGTCGACGGCCCGGACTCCGCCGTAGTGGACGCTGACGCCCTCAGCCCGCAACATCCGTACTCCTTCGACCCCGTCGCAGCCGACGGGAGAGGTAGCGCCAGACCCGCTCCACCCCGCCGGCGATCCCGCTGGGAGCTGCCACGATGCAGATCAGCAGGAGTGCGCCGTAGACGACCTCGGAGTACTGCTCGAGGCCGGTCAGGGTGGTGGGGAGGAACACATAGACACCGGCGCCGATCACCGGGCCCCAGATCGACCCGGTGCCGCCGAGCATGACCATCAGGAGGATCCCGATGGCCAGGTCCGGCCCGTAGCTGGTCAGGGCGACGGAACCCTGCCAGTGAGCGAGGATCGCGCCGGACAGCCCACCCAGGGCCGAGCCGAGGGCGAGGAACATGATCGGGGTGGTCCGGACCGATACGCCCGAGAGCGCGGAGACCAGCGGGTTGGTCCGTGCGGCGAGCGCGGTACGACGCGCCGGCGACCGTTCAATCAGCGCGGCGGCGACCATGCAGACGGTCAGCACGGCGAGGATCAGCCAGAACACGTCCTGATCGGAGAGGAACACCCGATCCCCGATCGTCGGTGGCGCCAGCCCGAACTGGGTGCCGTGCTGGCCGCCGATCCAGTCGTTGTTCTGAACGTAGACCGACCCGAGCTGGACGAAGGCGAACGTGCCCAGCGCGAAGTAGAACTCGCCGCAGCCCCGGAGGACCCACCCGAGCGCGGCGCCGAGTGCCGCCGTCGTCGCGACCGCGACGACGACCCCCCAGAGGAACGACCGCTCGCCGCCCTGGGTCACAGCCGCGGAGACGAAGCCTCCGAGGCCCATCAGGAATGCCTGGGAGAAGGCGAACTTCCCACCCAGGCAGAACATCCAGTAGAAGCCCAGCGCGGCGATGGAGTAGAGCAGCCACACGTTGACCTGGTAGGCGTCCGAGCGACTGGTCGCCATGGCGGGCAGCGCGAACGCGGCGACGACGGCCATCAACAGGACGAGGCTCACGCGGCGCCGGCGGTAGTGCTCGACCTCCACCGGCGCGGTGGCGGCCGTGGGACGCAGCCGGGCGGGGAACGCGATCCGGGAACTCACAGTCTCGACCTCTCCATCGAGAACAGGCCGCTCGGGCGCACCGCCAGCACCGCCAGGAGGAGCACAGCGCCCAGGACGCTGGAGTAGCCCACCAGGAAGTAGCCGCCGACCAGCGCCTGCAGCAGGCCGATCACGAACGATGCGATCACGACGCCACGCAGACTGCCGAAGCCACCGAGGATCGCCGCCGCGAAGGCGGTGATCATCAGGTTGAAGCCGAAGGTGAGGTCCACGGCGCCGATGGGAGCGATCAGCAGACCGCCCAATCCGGCCAGGACGGCCGAGGCGACGAAGCTGATGCGCGCGGCCGCGCGCACGCGCACGCCCATCAGCCGGGTGGTCGTCGGATCGTCGGCGAGCGCGCGGAGCTGACGACCGAACGAGGTGCGGGTGAACAGCAGTCCCACCAGGCAGACCGCGATCCCGGAGACCACCACGATGAGGATCCGGTGGCCCGCGATGGGCGCGCCGCCGATATGGACGACCGCGTCGCCGACCGGACTCGGCAGCGCTCGCGGCGTCGAGCCCTGCCAGATGCCGATGACCCCACGCAGGATGATCGCCGCTGCGAGCGTCCCCATCACCGCCACGAGCGCGGGTTGGTTGCGCAGGGGCTCGTAGGCCAGGGCCTCCAGCACCAGCCCGACGACGGCCATCAGGGCCAGCGTGACCAGGAACGACGGGATCGTCGGCAGGCCCAGATCGACGGTCGTCCAGATGCCCACGTAGGCACCGAGCGTCACCAGGTCGCCGTTGGCGAAGTTGACGATTCCGGTGGCGTTGTAGAGCACCAGGAAGCCGAGGGCCACCAGCGTCAGCACGGCGCCGTACGCGATGCCGCTGGCGGTGAGGGCGATGAACTTGTCCACCGCCCTCACCCCGCCACGGGTTCGCCGGACGCGAACCTCGACCGCACCTGCGTCACTCCCCCGCGACCGGCAGTTCGGGCACCTGGATCGTCGACACCGTCTCGGAGGAACCGTCGGCGTGGAACCGCGCGATGTTGACCTCGTGGTTCAGGATGTGCGAGCCATCCGCCTGGTAGCCACTCGAGCAGACGATGCCGTCCTCCGGGGCGACGCTGATCTCGGCCAGGGCCTCGTTCACGTCGGCGCCCGCATCGCTGCCGGCCTCCTCGATGGCCTTCTTGGCGACGTACACCGCGTCGTAGGCCTGGGCGGCGAGGTTGGTCGCCGATGCGTCGTACTTCTCCTGATAGGCGGCGGCGAAGTCCTGCAGCGCCGCGCTCTCGGTGCCACCCGGGTTGCAGGGCAGCGCACTGTAGAAGTTGGCGATCGCCTTGCCGGTGGCGAGCCCGGCGTTCACGACGATCGGGCCGGAGGCACCGGTCATGGTCGGGATGGTCAGACCGTTCTCGACGAACTGCTTCAGCTGGACGGCGAGCGGGTTGGGATAGCCCCAGTTCAGCACGCCGTCGGCGTCCTTCATGGCGAGGACCTGCTGGGTCAGGTCGGTCGCCGTGGGGTCGTAGGTGACGGTGCCCACCGAGGTGGCGCCCAGCTCGTCGAGGGCCGCCTCGCTCGACTCGATCTGCCCGAGGCCGAAGGCCTCGTTGGTCCCCATCAGCCCGAGTGAGGTGAGGCCGAGGTCCTCGGTCATGAACTCCACCGCGGCCAGGCTGGTTCCCTGACCGGAGCCGTTCAGCGCCCAGCTGAACTCGCTGCCCTGGTTGCCGAAGCGGACGGCGTCATCGGCCTCGTAGATGCCGATGACCGGGATCTGGGCACGATCGAGCGCGGACTTCGCCGCGACGGCCTGGCCGGACGCGAGGAACCCCACCATCGCCGCCGGCTCGTCGTTGGTCGCCTTCAGGAAGGCGGCCGTGGAGGCCTGCGGATCGAGCGGGGATGCGGGCACTCGCGTGTAGGTGACCTGGCGGCCGTCGATGCCGCCGGCCTCGTTGATCTCGTCGATCGCGAGGTCGGCGCCGTTCTGGAAGTCGGACAGCCCGACCGGGCTCTCCCCCTCGATCTCCCACAGGAACGCAAGGCGGACGTCGTCCTGGGCCTTGCTGCCCTCGTCGCTTCCGTCCGCACCGCTGCACGCGGCGAGAAGGATGACGGCAGCGGTCGCCGCCGATGCGGCGATCAGAGGTCGTGACGTGAACAAGAGTCCTCCTAGGAAGCTGCGCATGACCGCACCGCGAGCCCTCGCCCCGAGCATCACGATCCGGGTGCGGAGTCAGCGCCTGTGGTGTCGGTCACGCGAGCCTAGAGCGCAGTTCGCCTGTTGTAAAGCAGTGTTTTGTATTTGATGATCGCCGCATTGCGATCGGCTCCGATCCGGCCCGCAGACAACTCGGGGCGGCCGAACCCGACGGCAGCGGTGTGCCCGTCGGCGCGGGCAGACGCAGCTCAGGTGAAGCTCACCGAGACGGCGTCCGAGACGGGGTGGGCCTGGCAGCCCAGGACGTAGCCACTGGCGATGTCCTCCTCGTCCAGGACGCCCGAGTGCTCCATGCGGACCTCCCCGCTGGTGATGGAGCACGCACAGGACCCGCACTCGCCGGAGCGACACGAGTAGGGGACGTCGACGCCGCGCTCGAGCAGCACCTGGACGAGGTTCTGCTGCCGCGGCCAGGTGAGCTCGAAAGTGTCCCCGCCGATGAGCACCGTGGCGAGGGCGCCGTCCGCCGTCGTCTCGGCGCGCTCGGGAACGTCCGCGGGGGCGAACGGGTCGCCCGAGATCGAGGCGAAGACCTCCTGGCGCACGTGGTCGCGGGGTATCCCAGCGGCTGCCAGGCCCGCACGGACGACGTCCATGAACCCGGCCGGGCCACAGACGAGCACCTCGTCGGCGGGGTGGCGCCGGCCGTACTCCGCGACCTGCTCGGGGCTGAGGCGTCCCGCCTCGGCCCCGATCCAGTGCTCGGCGGTGAGCCGGCCGCCCCGGGTCCGACCCAGCTCGTCGAGCGCCTCGGCGAAGATGACACCGTCGCGCCGGGCGTTGGCGTAGACGAGGGTCACGCGACCGGACCCCGCCGCGTGAGCCTCCTTGATGATCGACATCATCGGCGTGATCCCACTGCCCGCGGCGAACAGCAGCAGATCGGCGCCGAGGTCCCGCGGCGTGAACCGGCCGGCCGGTGGGAGCGCGAGGATCTCGTCTCCGACAGCGACGTGGTCACAGATCCAGTTCGAGCCGTACCCGCCCTCGGTTCGCTTGACGGTCACCTTCAGCTCGGGGTCGGTGGTCGGCGAGCTCGACAGCGAGTACGAACGGGCAGCGATCCGCTCACCGCTGCCCACTCGCAGCGTCAGGAACTGGCCCGGCCGATACGCGAATCGCGGGGCGTCGTCCCGTCCGGGCCTGAGCACGACCGACTTGGCGTCGTTCGTCTCGTCGATCACGTCGACCACCGTCAGCAGGGCGGCAGCGGCCGTCACGGCGCTCACGCGCGCGACGGGAGCTGCGACCCGGCCGCGGCGGCCTGCGCCGGCCCGTCGGCGAACCGGTCGCGCAGCTCCTGCTTCCGCGTCTTCAGCGTGGGGGTCTTCGGCAGCGAGTCGACGATCTCGACCTGCTCGGGCGCCTTGAACCACGACAGGCCCTCCTCGACGCAGAACTCACGCAGCGAGGCGACTCCGGGCACGGCGAAGCCCGGTCGCACCTGCACGACGGCGCAGATCCGCTCGCCCCGATCGGGGTCGGGGACTCCGATGACGGCGACGTCGGCGATGGCGGGGTGCGCGGAGATCACCTCCTCGATCTCCACCGGACTGAGCGACTCGCCCTTGCGGATGATCAGGTCCTTCGAGCGACCGACCAGCACCAGGTGCCCGGCCGGCCGGCTCAACCCGAGGTCGCCCGTGGAGAACCAGCCGCCCTCGTCGAAGGGAGCCACGACGTCGCCGTCGACGAGGTAGTGCTTGAACAGCATGGGCCCGCGGATCCAGACGTGGCCGGCGACGCCCGTCGGACACGGGTCACCAGCATCGTCCCGGATCTCGACCTCGCATCCCTCGACCGGCCTGCCGACGGTCGTCGCGAGCTGGTCCACGGTGTCCTCGACGGTGCCACTCGTGATCATCGGGCTCTCCGTCATTCCGAACCCGTGCAAGGTCGTGATGCCGAGGACCCTCTCGACCTCGTGGTAGAGCGCCTCCGGCATCGGCGCGCCACCCCCGACCAAGGCACGCAGGCTCGGGACCAGCAGGTGCGACCTGGAGCGCTGCTCCGCCACGAACATCGCGTAGAACGGCGTGCTGCCCCCGGAGACCGTCGCGCCGTGCAGACCCAGCAGGGACATCGCCCGCGACGCCTCGAAGGTCTCCATCAGCACCGTCTTGATCCCGGCCAACAGACCGGTGATCAGCATGTCGGGACCTCCGATGTGCGCGTACGGAAACAGGATCGAGGTGACGTCGTCCGCCGTCACGCCGGCGGCGATCGTGAGTCCGAGCGCTCCCGAGATGAGTGACGCGTCCGAGTGGCAGACGCCCTTGGGCGCGGAGGTGGTGCCCGACGTCGTGTAGATCCACCGCACCTCGTCTCCACGCGACGGCGGCGGTGGGAGTCGCGAGACGTCACCGCGCGGCAACGGTCCGTCGAGCACCATGACGCGCACGGTGTCACCGGAGGCGGCGGCCAGCTCGCGTGCCATCGACCCGTGGTCGAATCCGCGGAACGTGTCCACGGTCAGCAGCCAGGCGGCCCCGCACTGTCGCAGCATCGCCCCGACCTCACGGCGCCGGTAGAGCGGAATGATCGGGTTCTGGACGACGTCGAGCCGGGCGAGCGCGAGACTCAGGATCACGGTGTCGATCCGGGTGGGCAGCTGCCAGCTGACGACCGACCCCGGCTCCACACCCGCCGCGAGCAGACCGGCGGCCACCTGCTCGGCCGTGTGCCTGACACGCGAGAACGACATGCTGCGGCCGACCTCGTCGACCAGCATGACGCCGTCGGGACTCCGGAGAGCACGCGCTTCGAGCATCGACCACAGCACGGTCACCTCATGCAGCCCGGTCATGGCCGATCCTCGGCGCAGCCCTCCGGTGAGGCGGGCGATCGTCGCGCCGCCCATGCGCGGTCGGCCGGCACCTCGGGGGTCAGCGTCACCGGACCGCGCCGGACGGCGCATCAGTGGCGGCGAGCTGGTCGGTGACCTCGTGCCCCTGCTCGCCGGGCGGGTAGAAGCGCCGCGCCCACCTCCGGACGTCGCGGAAACCGGCGGCCTCCGCCGTGGCCAGGCCGGGCGGCTCGGTGTAGCGCTGGTGCTCCCAGATCCGGAGGTCGGCGCGGAGCTGACCGATGGCGCTGCGCTGCCTCCTCGCCAGCATGGTCTCGTCGTCGGCCTCCTTGCTCGCCCAGGCGGAGTACCACACGACGGCGTTCTCGTCGTCCACGGGCGTGACCGCGGTCAGGCTGCAGATCCTGCCGATGCCCCAGGCGTAGGCGTACGCGATGCCGACGCCGACGACGCAGGCCTCGACGCCACCGGTGACCATCTCGACCTCTCCATCGTCGAGCTGCCGCCGGAAGCGCAGCGCCAGCTCCGAACGGAACTCGTGCTCGCCGAACTCGCGGCGTACGACCTCGGGGATCTCGTCGGCGCGGTGGACGTACTTGAAGTGCGCGAAGTCGACGCCGTTCTCGATCACGTACTGGGGGTGGACCGGCAGCGGTTCGGAACGGAAGATGCCCGCGGGGTGCGCGGGGTGGTAGTCCCCGGACGAGCCCGACGCCGCGAAGAGATCGAACATGCCCGGCGCGTCGTACGCCGGCGCACCCCGCTCGAGGTCGTGCCACAGGTAGAGCACGCCGTCACGCTCGGCTGTGTGCCAGGAGGGGACGCGTCGGGCGCGGTTGATCGAGTCCTGATACGGGATGCAGGTGTTCTTGCCCTGCGGACTCCATCGCCAGCCGTGGAACGGGCATTGGATGTCATCGCCGTGAACCGTGCCCCCATGGGCCAGGTTGGCTCCGAGGTGCTCGCAATAGGCATCGAGGACGACGAACTCGCCGCCGTCGGTGCGATAGGCGACGAGATCTCGCCCGAAGAACCGCATCGGCACGACCTCCCCCGCGCCGATGTCCGCTGACCAACCGACCTGGAACCAGCCCGTGGGCTTCATCGACAGCGCCATCTTCGGCACCAGTACCTCCTCGGGGAGCGCATCACATCCGGCCGCAGCGGCCTCACTGTAGCCAGTGGCTACACTGCGGTCAACGGGTCCGCAGCGCGACGCCTTGGTGCGCTTCGGACCGCGCGACCCGGGCGGCCCGAAGCCGCATCGCGGGCCGTCCCGTCGCCGGCGCCGAGGTCGCCGACCAGGGGTCGAGATCGCTCCGTACCCGAGCCGGGGAGGTCAGCGGTCGGCGGGAGCTTCCTGTTCGCCATCCGGCGACCCTGGCGCCTCGACCGGTCGAGCGGCGTACACGAGAAGCTTCAGGAGCTCGATGACCTCCGTGCGCTGGTCGGCCGCGGCCGGCATGTCGGGGCCCGCGAGCGCCGTGAGATAGGGCTCGATCATGTCCCAGGAGAGGGCCATCAGCTGGACGATCGACGCGAGCACGCGCGGATCGAAGTCACCTCGGACCTGGGGAGGGCGCGGATCCGCCCACATCTCCTCGATCTGGGCACGGTAGGCACCGGAGCGGGAGTCGCCACGCATCAGGCGATCGGGCGCGGTCTTGTCGGCGATCGCCCAGACGATCATCTGTCCGAACCATCCGGAGTCGACCACGAAGGCGTTGCCGATCGCGTCGTAGATGTCGGCCTCGTCCGCGACCGCTCGACGACCGGCGACCACGAAGAGCTCCATGACCCGCGCCACGAGCTCTTCCTTCGTCCGGTAGAAGCGGTAGATCAGGCTGTAGGGCACACCGGCTTCCGTGGCGATGGCGCGGAGGGAGACCTGCGCCGGACCCCGGGCCGCGAACAGCTCCGCGGCCGCCGCCAGGATCGCCTTCCTCGGATCGGCGCGGCGCTCCTCCTCCGTGGGCAGGATCCCGCCGAACGGCGGCTCCGACCGCGTCGGCGACGGGCCATCCCGGTCGTCGGCGGGTCGCACCTCCATGATCGGCTCTCCCTGTCGTCGGGCCCGCGGCACCGGGTCCCGCCGACCCTACAACTCGGCCGCGTGTCGACCCGACGCACGACATCGCGCCCGCCGTCGGAGCCTCAGCCGTCGGCCCCCGCGAACGCCACCCGGCCTCCGTCGAGCGCCGGCCCTCGGTCGGTGTCGAGGCGGAACCGGCCGTCCTCCCACAGGAGCAGCTCGGCGGTCTCTCCCGGATAGACGGGACCGGAGAAGCGCGCTTCCACGTGCCGAAGAGCGACGGGGTCCGCGCCCTCGTGCTCGGCGATCGCGAGGAGCGTGGTCGACAGGGTGGCGAGCCCGTGCAGGATCGGACGCGGATGTCCGATCGCCCGCGCCGCCGACGGATCGATGTGGATGAGGTGACGGTCGCCCGTCAGGCGGTACAGCGCGGCGGCCCGAGCGTCGACGTGGACGGGCACCGTCGCCATCGGCGCCTCCGTCGGCTCAGGAGCTCGAGCCGGCCCGCGCTGCCCGCCGAAACCGCCCAGTCCGTCCGCGAAGATGGACCAGGTCGCCCTCAGGTACGGGCACTCGACCTCCACCTCGAACACCGCCGCCCGTCCCTTGTCCCAGACGTTCGCCACCTTCGCGTGCATCGTCGTCTCCCCCGAGGACGGCAAGGCCTGGAGTACCTCGACACGCTGCGCACCGTGCAGTGCGCGTCGAGGGTCGAACGCACCTGCGGAGGACAGCTGGTCCGGAGCCCATTGGGCGAGCGTCAGCGCGAAGGTCGGCAGCACCCGCAGGCACTGCTCGAACACGAGGTCCAACTGGGTCGGCCGCGCGCCGATCGCCAGGGCGAACAGGATGACATCCCGCTCCTCCCATCGCACCGGTCGGTGCCCGAGGTCGTGTCCGACCCAGCTCCCCGCGTTGCTCACCATGTCGTCGCTCCCTTCATGCAGAGCGCAACCTACCAAGCAATTGCTTGGTAGGTTGACCGGCACCCGAACCGGCGCGTCCGTGGTGCCGCACCCGCGGTTCGCCGGCGAGCCGCCGTGCGCCGCACGGCGGTGAGCAACTGTGAGCAAGGAGCGTGAGAACGATGGACATCGACCCGAACCGCACGGCCGTCATCTGCGTGGAGTGCCAGAACGGCGTCATCGGCGAGTCCGCCGTGCTCCCCGCGCTCGCACAGTCGGCGGTCGGGCTGATCGCCCAGCTCCGCCCGCTCCTGACGTCGGCCCGCAGCGCCGGTGTCACCGTCGCGCACGCCGTCTACACCGGATCGCTCGGCGGTTCGGTCCACGAACCCGCCCCCATGTGGAGGAAGCTGGGGGTGCTGTCGGACACGTGGACCGATCGTGCCCCGGAGGCACAGGTCGTACCCGCGCTCCGCGACGAGAGCGACCTGCTGCTGGCTCGACACCACGGACTGAACCCGGCCCGAGACACCGAGCTACTCCCGGTGCTGCGCGGTCGCGGCGTGGACACGGTCGTGCTGGCCGGCGTGTCGCTCAACGTCGCGCTCATCCTGCTCACCGGAGAGGCGATCCACCAAGGGTTCCGCGTCGTGATCCCACGGGACGCCGTGATCGCGACCCCGGACACCTACGGTCCGCTCATCCTCGACAACAGCCTGCGCATGCTGGCACACCTGACCACCAGCCAGGCGCTCATCGACGCCTGGTCCTAGCGTCGGAAGTGGTCCTAGCGTCGGAAGTTGGTGCACGGCTGGCGTGCTCACGGTCATGGCGAGCCGTCCCGGTCTCCGCGGACGGTTCGCGCATCCCGTTCGTGGCCGCCGACCTGTCCCCAGCCGCGCGGCGGGCGCTGACCGGTCGGGTCGGCCCGGCGGGTCCCACCGGCCCGGCCGGATCGAGCGGCGCGGCGGGCGTGACGATCCGCAGCACGACCGCCTCCGCCGACTGGAGCGTCGACCTGAAGCGACTGTGCAACGCGGACGAACGGGCCATCGGTGGGTATGCGCGTTACCGCCTTCACCGGAGATGCCGTGCCCCGGCCGAGACCGGGAGGTGTGTCAGCCCGCGGTGCAGAAGACGTGCAGGGTGGCGATGACCTTGCCGCCGCCCCCGAAGTTCCTGACCTCCGCCCACTACCCCCCCACCGAGGCCGAGCCGGTCACCGTCGTCGATCGCCTCGTAGTTCGCCTTGACCGGGAAGTTGAAGCTGATGGACGAGCCGACGTCGACGAACTCGTCAGGCCCCGCTCACGGAGCGACGCGACCGAGCACGAGCGGACCGGGCCGGGCATCCGCATCGGCCGTGGAGATCGTGGCGGCGTCGGCGAGCGCGTCGAGGCCGTGCGACAGCCTGGCCTCGTCGTCGGCGAGAACCGTGAACAGCGGCTCGCCGGCCCGGATCCGGTCACCGGGTCGGGCGTGCCAGATGACGCCGGCCGCCGCGGCGACGGGGTCCTCCTTGCGCGCGCGACCGGCCCCGAGCCGCCACGCGGCGAGGCCGACGCCCATGGCATCGAGACTGGTGAGGACACCGGACCGGTCCGCCGTGACCTGGTGGTCGAAGCGGGCCGTCGGCAGCGACGCGTCAGGGTTGCCGCCCTGGGCGCTGATCATGCGCCGCCAGCAGTCCATGGCGGAGCCGTCGGCGAGCTTGTCGGCCGGGTCGACGTCGTCGCGACCGACGGCCGCCAGCATCTCCCGCGCGAGGGCGAGGGTGAGCTCGACGACGTCCTGCGGTCCCCCGCCCGCGAGCACGTCCACGGACTCCTGGACCTCGATGGCGTTGCCCGCCGTGTACCCGAGCGGTGTGCTCATGTCCGTCAGCAGGGCACTCGTCCGGACGCCCGCGTCGGTACCGATGTCGACCATCGTGCGAGCCAGCTCCTGCGCGTCCTCCCAGGTCTTCATGAACGCGCCCGCGCCGACCTTCACGTCCAGGACCAGGGCGCTCGTGCCCTCGGCGATCTTCTTGCTCATGATGGACGACGCGATGAGCGGGATCGCCTCGACCGTGCCGGTCACGTCGCGCAGGGCGTACAGCAGCTTGTCGGCAGGCGCCAGCTCGTCACCGGCCGCGCAGATGACGGCGCCGACCTCGCCGAGCTGAGCGAGCATCTCGGCGTTCGTCAGGTTGGCCCGCCACCCGGGAACGGACTCCAGCTTGTCGAGGGTGCCGCCGGTGTGACCGAGTCCGCGGCCGGCCAGCTGGGGAACGGCGACGCCGCACGCGGCGACCAGCGGAGCGAGCGGAAGGGTGATCTTGTCCCCCACACCTCCGGTCGAGTGCTTGTCCACGGTCTTGACCGGCAACGAGTCGAAGGACAGGCGACTCCCAGATCCGATCATCGCGCGGGTCCAGGCGACGAGCTCACCTCTCGTCATGCCGCGGAAGTACACGGCCATGGCCAAGGCGGACATCTGCTCCTCGGCGACGACACCCCGGGTGTAGGCGTCGATGATCCATCCGATCTGGCCCTCGGTCAGCTCGAGACCGTCCCGCTTGGCGCGGATCACCTCGACAGCGTCGTGCACGGTTCCTCCATCTGCATCGTTGTTCCCCCACTCCCCGGACCCGACGGCTCGGGTGGTCCGCCCGCACAGCACCGCAGGGCCGGGCCGGCGACGGCGTTGCCGGCCGGGAGCGCGGGTGCTCTCTCGGGAGAGCAGCAGCCTGTGAAAGTAGCCGCGTCCTCGACGTACGTCAAGCGCTTGACTTGACCAAGCGCCGAGCCCCGGAGGCGCCCGACCCGAGCGATGGCGCCGACCGAGGGGTGGTGCGGCTCGAGCGCCACGACCGCGGGCGCCGTGAGGATGGTCGAAGACGTAGCGCAGGACCGTCGCGGCGTGCTCCCGGTCCGGGTCGGCCCAGGTGGCGCCGGCCGGGTACGGGTCGGCCCCGGACGGAGACGTACGGGCTGGTCGCGGTGCCGTCGGTGGCCAGGGGGCGGGCAGAGGAGCCGTCGCCGTTGGACAACCAGACGTTGTGGGACTTGATGAAGACCAGGGTCCCGGCGGTGCCGACCCGCTGGGCCGACGCGCTCGATGCGGCATCGGCAGCACCACACCCGAGGGGCGCGAGGACGGCGGTCAGGGCGGTCACCGTGACCAGGGCGATGGGACGAGGTGCGGACAAACGGAACTCCCGGAGGTACGGCTTCGACGTCAGGTGGGACCGGGCTCGGCCACGGCGCCGGGAGCATGCGGGATCTCGACGGGAGCGCCCGCAGGCAGCCGCGCGCGACCGCGAGTGTGGAGAGCGTGTCCTCCAGCTCCACCTCGATCCTCGAGACCCACCCCGCGTGCAGTACGCCGTCCGGCGTGTCGATGACGAGCGGCTCGGCCGGCTCCAGCCCGCGCTGCAGGTCGGTGTCGCGATGCCGGAGGACGAACGTCGTTCCGCGGACCAGCGGCCGCGGCGAATCGACCTCGAACCTCAGCGCACCGCCGGGGAGGGCATCGCGGGCGACCTCGACCTGCGCGGTCGCCGCATGCGATGCAACCGAACGCGACGCCCGTGCGTAGAGCCTCGGAACCCCTGCACCTCAGAACGAGAGCGAGACCGCCGTGCACCCCATCCGCCTGACCCTGGCCTTGATCGTGGGCCTGCCCCTCGCCGGGCTCGTTGCCGACGGGGCGGCCGCCGCCCCCGACACCGGCTGGGTCGAAGGGGTCGCGCTCGACCGCACCGGCGCGCCGATCGCCGGAGCACTGGTCAACGTTCTCGGGCCGGCCGAGGTGCCGGAGACCGGCCTCGTGCCCGATCGCACCGACCGGCGCACGACGACGGCCGCCGACGGCACCTTCCGGGTCCGCCAGGCGGAGGGCGGCTACCTCGTGCAGGTCTGCACGCCCGACCCGGAGGTGCCGGTGGCGTGCCGTGAGACCACGAACGGTGCTCGCTTCGCAATCACCTACGTCGGCGGCAACGGCACCACCGACAGCTGGGTGCTCCAGCAGTCGCTGCTGCCGACCACCACGACCGACCGCAACCTCGGCACCGTGACGGTGAAGCCGCTCGCGCGGGTCTCCGGCACCCTCGCCGGCGCACGCAAGGGCGAGGAGGTCCGGCTGATGCGGCTCAACGACACGCCTGCCTTCCGCTCCTGGACCGACGCGCAGGGTCGCTACTCCTTCGACGGCGTCGTCCCCGGGCGCTACTACCTCGCCGCCGGTGGCACCGGGGAGCTGCCGTGGTCGTCGGCGCCGGTGGACCTAGTGGCCGACGAGACCCGGAGGGTCGACGGCGCCCTCGAGCCGGGTGCGGTGCTGCACGGGCGTCTCGTGGCCGGCCGGGGCCGGGTCGCCGGCACCGAGGTGCTGGTGACCCGCCGCGGCCACGGCCCGGTCGCGTCCGCGGTCGTCGGTCGCGACGGCCGTTTCGAAGTCGGCGGCCTGGTGCCGGGTCGCTACGTCGTGGGCATCCCACGGCCCGGCGACACGTGGGCTCCTCACTCGGTGAGGGTCCGCATCACCCGGCCCGGACAGGTCGTGCGTCCCGTCGTACGCGTGCGGCCCGGTGCCACCGTGGTCGTCGACCTGCGTGAGGGCGGCCGCCCCGCAGCGAACGTCGTCGCGGAGCTGCGGAACCGGCACGGTCGACCGGTGGTGGTCGGTGCGAGCGACGACCACGGGCGGCTGACCTTCACGGGCCTTCCGCGAGGCCGGTGGACCGTCGTCGCGGCAGGGGCGAAGCGCTTCGGGATGGCCAAGGTCTCGAGCTCGGCGCGGTCCCGCCCGTCGGCGCTCACCCTCGACCGGCCCTACCTCACGCTGACCGGACGCACGGCTCCTCGGGCCGTGGTCGAGGCCACGACGGGTGACTTCTGCCCGCCCGATCGCGCGTACACGTACGGCGCGTTCCAGCAGATCGTGGCCGCCGATGCCCAGGGCCGCTACCGGATCAGGCGCCTGGTGCCGGGTCGGTACATGCTCGGTGCCGACGGGTGGCCGGGGACCTACGCGCCGCGCTGCTGGTCGGGCGTCGACATCCGGAAGGACACGACGCGCAGGCTCCCGCTTCGGGCGGGCATCGCGGCCACGGGTCGGCTCGTGTACGCCGGCACGACGGATCCGGTGATCACGCCGCTCAGCTACGAGCTCTTCCACCGCCCCGGCAGTGCGGTCAACCCGACCGACGAGCACCCTGCCCGCGCCCGGACGGTCGGCGCCACCGGCAGGTTCCAGATCCGCCGCCTGACCCCCGGGGTCGACGTGACCGGCCGCCTGGCCCGGGAGGCCGGCGAGGGCATCAACGACGAGTCGTTCTTCGTGACATTCCCGTACCAGGACGGCACGCCGTACTGGCTCGACACGGAGGCGCGCCCACTGGCGGTGCCGACCAGGGGCACCCTGGCGCTGGGTGACATCGCCGTCACCGTCCACGGTCGGTAGGAGGTCCGCCATCGAGCGGATCGACGCCGAGCTGGGCGCCTGAGCGGAGGCGGTCAGAGCCAGGACTGGGCCAGGAGGTCGGCGAACAGGTCGATCTCCCGGGTCCGGTCCTGGCTCTCGTCGAAGAGCGGCGAGATCGCCAGGCGGTCGCCGAACGCGATGACCAGGGTGGCCCGGCGGGTCTGCTCGCCCCGCTCCTGGCGACGGCCGGTCCGTGCTGACATGCGGCGAATCTCCCACCTGCAGAGCCGCCGAAGATCCGGGGCAGCCTGCCGAGTCGCCTCGGTGCAGGTCGCTCGACGACTCAGCCCGGGCGGACCGGTTCACCGAGGAGGACCCCCGATGGCTCCGTGGGGCGTTGCGCGACGACAAGGGCGCCGATGGTCGTGCGCGGAAGACCGGGGCTCATCGGTCATCCCGGTCATAGGAGCCGGGCACGCGACGTCGGCCGAGAGTCGGACATCGGTCACCTCTCACCCGAGCGCGCTCTCCATCTCGACGCAGAGGGCGCGCACGCAGTCCTCGAGAGGCTCACCGGTCTGCCGATGCAGGAGTCCGAGGCTGAGCTCGGCGACCAGCAGCGCTCCGCCCGCGAGCTCGCCCTCGCTCTCGAAGGTGCGCATCAGCTCCCGGGCGCCGTCCGCGTCTCCCCGACCCCGCGCAGCGACGATGCCCGCGACGCGCTGGGCGGCCGAGACGACGGGGGCGAGCTGGTCGTGGCGGTCGCCGCGCTCCGCGGTCACAGGATCAGTCCCGGCGTCCGCGTGCGCGCCTTCTCGAACCGCTCCTGCACGTCCGCCCAGTTGACGATGTTCCACCACTGCTTCACGAAGGTCGCCTTGTCGTTGCGGTACTGCAGGTAGTACGCGTGCTCCCACATGTCGAGCATCAGCAGCGGGACCATGCAGATCGGCACGTTCCCCTGGTGATCGAAGTGCTGGATGACATACGGCCGCTGGCCGACCATGTCCCAGGTCAGCACCGACCAGCCCGAACCCTGCACGCCGAGCGCATTGGCCTCGAAGTGGGCGCGGAACCTGTCGAAGCCGCCGAAGTATTCCTCGATCACCTGGGCCAGCTCACCGGTCGGCTTGTCACCGCCGTCGGGCGACATGTTCGGCCAGAACACCGAGTGGTTGACGTGTCCGCCGAGATGGAAGGCCAGGTTCTTCTCCAGCGTCGACAGGCTGCCGAACGACTCCTGGTCCCGCGCCTCGGCAAGCTGGGCGACCGCGGTGTTGATGCCGTTGACGTAGGTGTTGTGGTGCTTGTCGTGGTGGAGCTCCATGATCTCGCCGGAGATGTACGGCTCGAGAGCGGCGTAGTCGTACGGCAGGTCGGGGAGAGAGTAGTCAGCCATGTCGCCACCCTCTCGCTATTGCGAACTGTTCGCAATAGTTCGAGATCGCCGCCACGCTGCACCGCCCGCCGTCGCCGCAGCACGCGGCACTGGTCGCGAACACGTGCCGCACAGACTCGTGGGCCGGCGGGACAGTCGTCCCACCGGCCCACGTGGCCCTCGATACCCGCCGCCGCTCCCGCGACTGCGCCTTCTCGCGGATCTTGCTCAGGCGAGCTTGGGATCCCAGGGCCCGGTGGTGCGGGAGCGCACCGGCATGGTCGAGGGGATCGGGGACTGCGTCTCCGGGTCGTAGTTCTCGGCCGTGCCGCCCCAGTCGATCCAGGTGTCGGTCGAGTAGAGGTTCACCAGGACGCCGTCGCAGCGCAGGATCCAGACGGTCTCTTCGAGAGTCTCGTAGTGGCCGTGCTTGATCCAGGCCGGCCGGAAGGCGTACGTGCCGGCCGTGGAGTCACCGTGGACGGACGCAGTGCGGCCCGAGAGGGTGAAGAACTCCTCGAACACGGGGTGGTGAGGCAGTCGCGGCTCGGCCCAGCCCTTCGGCGCCTTGATGAGGCGGGTGTAGAAGTCGGTCTCCTTGTCGTGGTGCAGCATCTTGATGTAGAGCGGCGCCATCGGCCCTGGGGTGCGCTCGAGAGTGGAGGTCCACTCCAGCAGGTGCGGGTTGGTGATCGTCACCTCGCCCCGGGCGTCCGCAGCGCGATCAGCACCGAGGTCGAACGTGCTCGGGCCGTACTCCCGCCAGTGCAGGATGCGCGAGCCCGCGGCGATCTTCAGCTCGGCCATCGGCACACCCTTCGGGATATGGAGGTACTCCCACTCGCCCAGCCTCTGCCCGTCGTACTCCATCGAGCCCTCGACGACGAAGAACTCGGTGTCCGCGTGCGGCACGCCCGCGCCGCGCGACCAGTCCGTCGCGAAGGACAGCATGAGCGAGCACGAGCCGTCCTCCTCGTCGACGGAGAACCGCTGCTCCAGGACGTCGCCCTGGCCGCCCGGCAGCTCGGCCGGGTGCCAGACGTAGTCAGCCTCATGAATCATCTCGACATGCGCGCGCACAGCGCCTCCTAGGGATTAGATTTCCGATACATTCTGTATCGCAAATGTGAGGGCAACCCTAGGGTCACGCCTTTTACGATGCAAGATGTATCGTTAAATTCATGGTGCGCGTCGGACGACCCAGCGGCCCCGCCGAGGCCACGGCCGAGGTGGTGCTCCGCGCTGCCCTCACGCTCCTGCTCGAGGAGGGGGGCGCCGCGCTCACACCACAGCGGCTCCACCAGCTCACGTCGGTGTCCCGCGCGACGATCTATCGGCACTGGCCGACACCGACCGACGTACTGGCCGCCCTGATCGACGTCGCCCCGGACCCCGAGCGGCCGCTCACCGGCGACCCGGTGCGCGACGTCCACGCCGAGGTCGACGCGCTGTGCGACCGCCTGCACGAGAAGCCTGTCGCCACGTTCCTGCAGGCCCTGGTGGCGATGGCAGCTACGGACCCGGCCGCCGTGGAGCTACGGCAACGCTACGTCGATGGCCTGATCGCGCCGTTCTACCGCGCCCTCAACGGCGCCGACCTCCCGCCCACCGAGGTCAAGGACGCCGTCGCCGCGATCGTCTCGCCACTGCTGGTCGACGCGCTGCTGCTCGATCGGCCCGCGGCACGCGTCCGGGCCCACCGCGTCGTGGACCTCCACGTCAGGCCCAGCTCGGCGCGGCAAGAAGCAGATCCGGCGTCCTCGCACGGCAGGCCCGGCCGCGAGTAGGCGGACATGTCGCCTCCCTCGGTGCGGCAGCGCGCTTGCGGCAACGAAGGAGCTCGACCCGTCGCCAGGTCTGGCGCCAGGTTTTTCGTCGTACCTGACCTGAGTGTCGCGCCACCCCGGGTCGAGAGCAGCCTCGTCAGGTGCGCGAGTCGCGTCCGTCGGGAGACGACGACATGTCGGTCCGTCGCAGGGTCGGGTGCCTGACGACGACCCATGGCACCGTCTGAGGCACAGGACTCGAACGCCTTCCCGACGCGCTCGTGTCGACGGGGCAACTCCCGCCGCACCGACCTCAGAAATGCACTCAGGCGGGCCGATGTGGGCCCGCCTGAGTGATGGTTCCGTTCAGAACCTTCGGTGGAGCTGAGGGGACTCGAACCCCTGACCCTCTGGAGCCGCCCTGCGGCTTCGAAGATCTCGGCCTGTCTCGCTCTGCTTCGACCCAAAGACCGTCTGACCTGCAGCCATGCACGGCATCGCGATCTCGTCGTGTCCGACGCTACCCGCTGACCTCGGACCAGTTGGCGGCATCTCGGGCCGTTTCGCGATCAATAAGTGTCGAATACTTGTCGACCCTCAGTTCGTCCGAGACGTCTACAGCCACCCCACGCTCATCCAGCTCCGAGTTGGGATCCCACGCGAACTGACCCAGATCCGGCCGGCCACCCAGGGAGCGCATCCCGCCCACTTAGACGCAGGTGCATAGCGCCCGCTTTGACGCGAGTGCACAGCGCCCACAATGTCCTGCACTAGTCATGCGCCCGGTCGAACTTGACGCCTCCACCGTGAACCCTGCCGTGAATGCGGAGCCGCTTCCGGAGAAGTACATATAGCGAGGCGCCAATGGACACCCGCAAGTCCGATTGACCTGGACGCTGGGTCAGCTGTCTCGGTCTACCGAGGTCTCGTCGGCGGTCGGGATGCCGTTCCCAGCCGACGCGAGGACGAGTTCGTCGTTGATCTTGATCGTCAGCGCAATCATCAGCCGTAGGGCCCTGTAGTAGGTGTCCTGGTGCTGGGCCTCGCCCTCGCCCTTGGGCTGGACTCCGTGCTGGTACTTGTTGCGGAGCTTGGGGCCGTTGCTGAAGTCGACCGAGTTCAGGTTGTAGTTGAAGTACGCGGCCTCGGCCTCGGTCAGCAGGGAGGAGCGTCGTACCAGCCATCCTGCGTCGATCATCGTGTCCACGTGGGCGCGGGCCGCCTGATCGAGGTGGTGGTAGGCCACTGCCTCATGGTGACTGAGTGATCTCAAGACCGAGAAGAGCGGGAAGTTCGTCAACACGATGCGCTGCCCTGTGTTCTCTGCGAGCCCGATCTCGATGAGCTTGTCGATCATGGGCTGCTGGAAGGCGTGCAGTGCCTCGTAGGGGACCTCGTTTCGGACCAGGAGGTCGACGGCATTGTCGCCGCTCAGGTTCTCGTCGACGTAGGTGAGGTGCGACTGGTCGGAGAACAGGATGTGGAGGATCGACTGGATCTCGGGGTGGTCGGTCGCGTAGGCGTACTTGCCCTCGAGCGCGCTGGGGATGGCGCGGTACCGGACCAGGTCTGCCCCCGCGGTGGCCACGTCGTGGTCGATCTCGCCGTCCTCGATGAAGAGGTTGTACTGGGTGGCGATCGACTCCATCTCCGCAAAGAGGTTGCGGCACCGCTCCAGGTAGTTCGCGGTGGAGCTGCTGGGGGTGAAGGCGAACCCGGTGATGCCGAGCTCCGAAGGCAGGTGCTCCTCGAAGTACCAGCGGAGCACTTCCTCGAGGTCGATGTCCCTCGCTTCGAGAAAGCGTTGGTACATGACCGTCTGCGAGAGGGTCGCGAGGTCCTTGGCTGTGAAAACGTGTCCGGTCAGGTAGTCGTGGGTGCCGTCGAGTCCGAAGACGGACTCGAGACCGCGGCGCTCGCTGTCGACGGCTGGCATCGTCAGCAGGCCGTCCTCGGGTGCGAACTCGAACAGGAACTGGAAGTTGTTGAGGACCGAGGCGTTGTCCAGGGTGTCCTCAAGCCAGGCCTCGCTGAAGGTGTACTCGATGACGGTGTCGTCCAGGGAGACCGTCATCGGCTCGATCTGCGTGTCAGACACGGAGACCGAGCATCCGGTCCTGATGCCGGTGTTGGTCGCGAAGAACTCCTTCACCTGGGCGTCGTAGCGGCGCTTGGCGTTGACGATCAGGCGCTTGTCGACACCTGTCTTGGCGTCGATCGGGGCGTTCGCGACGAGCCTTAGGTAGTTGCCGTTCGGGTTGTCGCTGTCGATGTACGTCTGAATCAGTGCGCGCTGGTCGGCTGGGGTGAGGCTGGCAGGGAGGAAGGTCTCCTTCCTGACTTGGTCCTCGAGGTGGTGGCGGATGACGAGCTCGGCTCGGTCGGGGTCGGCGAGGACGAGGTCGCGGACCTGGGTGTCGTAGTTCTCGACGAGGCGCTTGCTGGTGAGCAGGTCACCGGGGTGGATGCGGGCCCGGTCGAGGGCTGCCAGCATGGGTGTCGCACTGCAGCGCCCGAAAACACCGAGTCCAGCAAGGAGCTCGAGGAGGTGCTCGTGGTACTGCCAGTCGACGTCGCTGAGCATGTCATCGAGATCCTCGTCCTCGAGCGCGTGGAACCACTGGGCGACGACTCGTCTGATGGGGCCGACCGCTCCGGTGAGCGTGGCCTGCTCAGCCTCGGGCAGGTCCTTCGGCGTGAAGCCTGCCTCCACAAAAAGGCGTGCATTGTGGAGTTCAAGGATGCCGTTGACGTCTTCGGGTGGGGCGGACGGGTTGAACCGATGGATGATGTCTGCCGCCTCCTGGATCTGCCAGTAGGTGGCGTAGTCGCCGGCGCCGTAGAAGCGCAGACGCATACTGACTTCGTCGACGTCGGTGCCGTCGGTCATGTCGTTCCTCCCTGAGCCAACGCCAGCGCCGACCGATCAAGCAGCCGGATCGAAGTTGGTCGCCTCACCATTGAATCTCGCACCACCGACACCGACCGAATGGGTTTCCGCGCGGCTCGAGTGCCGCCGCCGCCAGGTGCCGCCGTTGGGCCCCTCAGCCCGCAACGGAAAGCATGCCCCGATGCCACTGGTCACGCCCAGTTGCACAGGGATGGCGCCCTAGCAGATGCCTCCAATTGCCTTGGCCAAGCGAGCTCATCCTCGGCACCTGAGAGTCCGGTCGTGCCGGTCTGACGCTAGCCGAGCCGGTGCATCACTCCGCCGCCGGTCGGCTTGCGCCAACGACCGGAACTGTCGGTGCAGACGGGCACACTGCGTGCATGGCGAAGTACGGACCGGACTACGTGAGAAGGCTGATTGAAGCAGTTGCCGCCTTCGAGAAGGCCTTCGAGAGGTGGATGGAGACACAGGTCGAGTCCGACCACATGGCAGCCCGCGGGTTGTTCCCGACCGTGTGGACCAAGGAGGGCGAGGATCCGGCACACGTGCGTGCCCTTGAGCTTTCGGTGGCTGAAGCCGCCGGGGTGGCGGCGACGGCGGTGGACGTCACGGGCGCGCTGTTTGGCGTGCAGGGCATCGGTCTCATCGATCCGATCTCGAACTGGTCGATGATGCGCAACCCGAAGGCGTTCCTGAGCCCTGAGGACGTTCGCACCACAGCGGCGACCGTGAAGGGCCGCTTGGCTGCGCTGCTCGCTGACGCCGAAGCGGCGCAGACGACCGACCTCCCAGCGTTTTCACCAGCACTCATGCACCCGGTTGTGTGGTCGGGGGCCGCGGCCCACTGGACCTCGCATCAGTACCGGGTCGCGGTCCGAGAGGCCGCCGAGGGGCTGACCGTGCACTGGAAGCAGCGTCTCGGACGGAACGATGTCGACGACACGCCGTTCTGGCAGCAGACGCTCTCTCCCGGCGACCCCGAGCCCGGGAAACCAAAGCTGAGGTGGCCCGGCGACAACGACGACAAAACGAACCGGAGCATGCGCGGTGGGCTCGAGCCTTTCGCGAAGTTGCTCAACAACCTCGCGACCGGCCTCAATCTGACCGTTCGCAATGTCACTACGCACACCCGCGACGAGCTCAGCGAACAAGAGGCGATGGAACGGCTGGCGGCGTACAGCTATCTGGCCCGACTCCTCGACCGGTGCGAAATCCAGACGATTGATCCGTAGTTGAGAACTGGCTCCAGGCCGTGTTGCCTCTAGAAGGCTGCACGGATTGCTCCGGCCAAGCGAAGGTTCGAGTTCTGCCGCAACGCGGGGTGTCGGTGAGGCATGGTCGTCGCATGGCACCCAACATCGTCGGCCTACAGGTGATGGAAGCGATTCGCGCAGCGGTCACGCCTAGTGACGCGGACATAGTGGTCGCGAAGGCTGCCGTCCGCTCCCGTATTTCTGATGCGGCCGCGCCGACGCAGACACTGATCGATGATGTTCTTTCCAGCGTTGGCGTGACACCGGGCGAGCGCAACGAGCACTACGACATCCGGCCGGAGCTCGAGCCCAAGGCAGCGGTCGACCCCGAGGCGATGCAGCTCAAGCGGGAACGGTTGACCCACGCGACCAGGCTCGCGATCGCCGAGCTGATCGCGGAGGGAGTCATCGTGGCGGCGGAGGCGCCCGGCAACGACTACATCCAGGTCGCGGTCCATCGCGCGGGACATTCAGGCGCCGAGCGGGTGCCGGTTTCGACGCCCAAGCTTGAGGGTGCCTACCGAGCGAAGCCTCGCATTGGACCGCTCGACGAGGCGCCGGCGCTGAGTGCCCTCGAGTTCGCTGCCGGGCTCGGGTCGCTATTGACTCCCCGAGCTCTGGAGTGCCTGTCCGAGGCCCTCGCAGCACATCGCCGCGGCCTGTACTTGAGCGCCGTCAATCTCTTGGGAGCCGTGAGCGAGGCCGCCTGGTACGAAGTGGCCACGAAGCTTGAGGGCGAGAGTGCTGAGCTAACTGCGGCACTGGCGCGGAACGCCACGGGCGAGGTGCAGCGGTTAGTGGCGAACTTGTTCCGCGAGAAGGGCGGGCGGGCGCGGTCGATGACCAACGAGCTTCTGGCACACGCTTCCTACTTGCGCGACCTCCGCAACTACGGCGTCCATCCGGCCGCCGACCAAGACCCCGGCCAATCCCACGCGTTCACAGAGCTTGGCTGCACGGTACTGGTCATGGAAACGCACCGATACCTAGCGCGACTGCGTGAAGCCGCCGCGCTGATCGGTCTCGACTTCAGCTAGATGGCACCCCGCGTCGAATTCGATGCAAGGCGCGACATCTCTCCGGATCTGCGTGCGATCTGCGGCGCGGAGAGCCCGCGTCTTACCGCCGCGACAGCGGCAGCATCACTCCGCCGCCTGCCGGCGCAGCTGAGTTACCGGATCTGGCCGAGATGCGGGTGGTCGAACTCGTAGGTGCATCCCGACGCGAGGATGACGCGGGTCTACGCACCGCTAGGGTGCACCCGAGTAGTCGCTGACGGTCGAGGCGCTGCCAGACTCGGGGCGGCCATCGCGCCGTCGGTCGAACCTTCGACTGGGGATGATTGGCGTGGCGTGCGGCTACGGGTCAGGATGGGGTGTGCCTGATGCGGAGGAAGTCGCTCACCCGAGGCCGACTTTAGCGACGGTGCGTGAGCTTTACTCGCACGCGTTCACCTGCGCACAGCCGGAGTGCACCGAATGGCTGTACCGGCAAGAAGCGGGTGTTGCGCGACCCGTCCTCAACAGCCGGGTCTCGCACATCCACGCTCGGCAGCCGGGCGGACCGCGCTGGAAGCCGGGGATGTCGTCGGAAGACAATCGGTCGGCCGAGAACCTGCTCCTGATGTGTATCCCGCACTCGTATGAGATCGATGAGCACGAGACACGGTTCTCGCCGGAGTTGCTGCAAGAGTGGCGGGTTGGACAGATTCAGGAGTACTTCGACCGTCGTCAGGGCTGGCCTATCGACGAGGACGAGGCGGCTGAGGTGTTGGCGGTCTCGTTCGACTCCCCGATGATCGCGGCACCGGTGTTGACGTCGGTCGTTGAGGCTGCAGAGTTGTTCGCGCTAAGGGCTATGAGCACCCGACCTGGGCCGGCAGCTGCTGCTGCGGCTTGGCGCATGACGCGCGCCCGGGCGAACGCGATGATGTTCGCGCACGACGACGAGGGCAATCGTGTGTTCGTGGAGCCGTCGAACATGGAGCGGCAGCAGCACCAGCGAGCTGTGCTTGCAGCGCTGGATGAGGTGCGGGCGGTAGTTGGGCCTCTGTACGAGGACGTCCTGGCCAAGGTTGCAACCGCCCGTCACACATCAGTGCGGTCGAGTCCGTGGTGCGACTGGGTGTCACGTGCTGCCGACGAACTCCTTGCCGCTGCCTCTACCTGGCCTTGGGAACCGCCGTACGAAGACACGGACCGGCTGAGTGACGCCGCCGCCGAGGTGCGCGCGGCGGTCGGCGGGCTCGCGTCATCGCTACGTGGGGAGAACCCGCCGGCGCCACCGGCTATCCCGGAAGTTGTTGTCAGCGAGGCGGACGAAGCTCGTGCAGCTATCGCTGAGGCGATGGCGGCCCACCACGCCCTCCTGGAGCGCGCGCGACCGTGGTCCCGGGTGAAGACAAGGGCGTACGACCCCGACCTGCGTGCTGAGCTCGTTGTGGCGGCCGACGGTGTGACGCTGATACCGCAGGTTTGGTCCACCTACGGGTTCGCGTTGGGCTCTGTTGCGAGCCTTGCTGCGTCGGTCGCCCGGAACGCCACCGACGAACAGGTGACGGCACTCATCGGAGAGGACCGTGCGCGGCGGCCGTTGGTCGTTGCAGCCGCCCTGTTGATGGAGCTTTGGCGAGAGATGAAGGACGCCGAGCGAGGCGACCTGGCCGACCTGGCCCGCGAGAGCCTGCTTGAGGAGCTCGCCGCCCAAGATTGGTCGACGGAAGACGCGTGGGTCGGGAACTACGTGCACGGTGCGCAGATGTTCAACCCTTGGTGGCACTGGACTTCGGCTGAGGTCGTGGCGGCTGCGATTGGGGATGCGTTGGACGCTGCACCCGAACGTCTGGACGACGTAGTCCTCGCGTGCGCCCCTTGGGTAGAACGCGAGAGCAGGGTCGATGGGTCGCGGCGTGCAGAGCGTTCTTATCGTGAACTGTCGCCCTGGTTTCCGACCGACGCGGTCGTCCGTGCGGCAGCGGTCCAGTATCCGGACGTGGTCGCCTCGGCCTCTGATTACGACGACGGCGTGCCCGAAGGGGCGCCCCAGGTGGAGCATCACCTCGGCCACATTCTGCGCCTGGCGACGTGACCGCGCGTCCGCTTGGCTCGACGTGTGTCGGGGCGGCATGGGTCCCGGTAGCCGAGCCCCGACGAACGGATCTGCTGCCGAGCGGGCGGAGCCAAACCATGCCGCGCTCAGGTGCCTCCTCAGACCGCGTGTGACGGACCAGTACGTGCGCAGCCGGCCCTTCTGCTCGAACCGAGTTCGGCCAGCCCGGTCGCCTAGAACGGAACCCATGGGAGGAGGCGAACCGCTACATCATTGGGCGCATCGACGCCTGTTACTGCCAGATGAGTAGCTAAGGCGGCCCGGACGACGGCCGGATCGGGTGCAGTCCCTGCGGGTACCTCCGCTGCAACGCGGTCGAGATAGTCACGATTGGGTGTCGCGCCGGCCAGATGGCATGCCTCGAGGGCAAGGACGAGCAGCCGGAGGTGACTCGGCGGCTGCAGCCCGGAGGTCACGCTCGCTCGTAGGCCGTGCACGGCAGCCCTCGTGACTTCAGTGAGGTCCTTCGCAGAACAAGCTGCGGCTGCCTCGGCGACGAGAACCCAGTCCAGCTCCCAGGCAGGCGCCCACTCCTGTTCGGGCGTACCGAGGGGAGACGGGCCACCTGACTTGGGCTGGCGGTTCTTGTTGTTCCACCATCCTTCGCGTAGCAGGACCCCGTGGACCGGAGTTCGATCCTCCAGAGAGCCCCATCCGTGTTGAAGGCCCAAGGCGACGACTTGGTGACCGCTCAGAGGCAGGTGGGGCTGATGAGCGGATCTGTGACATCTGAGATCGCTTGACGAGTTGTCAGGCTGGAAGGATGTTGCTGTGCCCAAGCCCTACCCCCGCGAGTTCCGTGAGGACGTCGTCCGGGTCGCCCGTAGTCGTGGTCCTGGGGTGACGCTGGCCCAGGTCGCGACCGACTTCGGAGTCCACGAGATGACGATCTCGAAGTGGCTTCGTCAGGCTGATGTCGAGGACGGCGTGAAGCCCGGCGTCACCACCGACGAGTCCCGCGAATTGCGTGAGTTGAAGCGTCGCAACCGGCTCCTGGAGCAGGAGAACGAGGTACTGCGTCGGGCTGCTGATGGCGCTCGTCGAAATTCCCCAGGGGCGCTCATCGAAATTCCCCACCCTGGGCGGGTGTCACTGTAGCGGTCGGCGTGTGCCGGTCGCGGCGTGACGGAGTGCGTCGTTCTTGGCGTGGTGGTCGCGTAGGCGGTAGGAGTCGCCGTCGAGGTTGAGCACCACGGAGCGATGCAGGAGCCGGTCGAGCATGGCGGCGGCGACGGTGGTGTCGCCGAGAACCTCACCCCAGGACGCGACGCCGCGGTTGGTGGTCAAGACGATGCTGGTCTTCAGGTAGCGCTGGGACACGACCTGGAACAGCGCGGAGGCTGCTTCGCCGGGTAACGGCAGGTAGCCGAGCTCGTCGATCACGAGCAGGGTGGGGCCGGCGAAGAATCGCATGGTGGTGGCCCAGCGTCCCTCGATCGCGGCGCGGTGGCAGCGGGCGGCGAGGTCGGCGGCGGTGGTGAAGTAGGTCCGGTACCCGGCTTCGGCTGCAGCGCGGCCGAGCCCGACGGCCAGGTGGGTCTTCCCGACGCCGGGCGGGCCGATCAGCAGCACGTTGGTCGCGGTGTCGAGGTAGCGGCAGGTCGCGAGCTCGTCGACGAGCTTCTTGTCGACGCCGGGGGCGGCGTCGAAGTCGAAGTCCGCCAGGGTCGCGGGCGTCGGCAGGGATGCGAACCGCAGGCGGCCGGCGAGCTTGCGTGCTTCGGTGGCTTCGACCTCGCGGGCCAGCAGGTGCTCGAGTGTCGCGGTCATCGACCACTGCTCGGCTTCGGCCTGGGCGAGCACGCCGGGCAGGTGCTCGGCAGCGGCGGTGAGCTTCAGCGTGGCGAGGTGGCCGCGCAGCTGCTGGTACAGGCTGGCCTGGGCGCCGCTCATCGGTGGGGACGTCGGCATGGTCAGGGAGTCGGTCATGTGAGGGTGTTCCTTCCGGTTGCTGCTCGGTCGTACTTGGACAGGTCGATCACCACGTCGTCGCTGATCGCGGTGTCGGTGGCGTCGTTGCGGGCGCGCAGTTGCTCGGCGGCCGCGCGTGCCGCGGGGCCGGGTGGGATGCGTTCCTTGCGGCGGTGCGGGCGGGAGGTGTCGTGTCCTGCGAGGACGAGCTGCTCGAGGGCGATCACGTGGCCGTGGTCGCGCACCATCACCCCAGCACCGTCGGGTGCGAGTTCGTGGCGGGCGATGACGATCCCGCTGGTGGTGACGATGTCGATGTGCTGTTCACCGAGCCGCTGGGACACGACGACCTGGGCGCGGGCCAGCTCCGGCGGGACGGAGTAGAAGTTCCCGCGCCAGGCGACCAGCGCCTGAGCAGACACCGTCCGTTCCTCGCTGATCGTGGCGGGGAATGGGCTGGTCGGCACCGGGGTCAACGGCTCGCGTTCCGCGACCGTGAGCACGCTGGCGCGGCCATCGACGGCGGAGGGACGCAGCCGGGCATCACCCCGCAGTTCACAGAACCGGTCCAGCGAGGCCTGCGCCTCTTCGATGGTGATGTCGTCGGGCAGGGTGCGCCACCAGCGTTGCGCGGCGGTGTGGTTGGACTTCTCCACCACGCCCTTGCGATTGCCCCGTCGGGGCGGGCAGATCGCCACGGACACCCCGTAGTGCTTGGCGACTGCGGCGAACGTCGCGGTCACCTTCCCCGACTCGGGGTGGCACACCGTGGTCATCCGGTCGAAGCGCCACTTCCGAGTGAGCCCGCCCAGCTTCCGGGTGACGGCGTCGAGCCCGGCGATCAGGTGCGGCTGCTGCTCGGATGCTGCGAGGTGGCCGCGCCACTTGCTGGAGTGGGCGAGCGCACCGACCAACAGGTGCGCGTTCTTGCCCCAGCCCCACGCCGCGGGCGGGTCGGGCAGCTCGAGCCAGTCCCACTGGGTCTCCTCACCCGGCGGGTGCTCGATCGGCGCGTTCGCCCGGCCCTTCGTCGCCGAGCACGGCTCGCAGTGCGGCCGCAGCTCCCGGGTGCGGATCTGGCGGGTGAACGTCGGATACGACCGGTCATAGCCCAGCCCGACCACCTCGTCGAACAACGTCATCGCCCACAGGTGGGGGTCCTCGGTCAGGCGCGCGCGGACGTAGTCGAAGTACGGCTCGAACGGGTCGTCGCCGGCGGGCTTGCGTTCGCCGGCGACCCGCTCGTCGTTCAGGTAGGCGCGGATGGTCTTCCTGTCCCGGCCCAGGTGCCGGGCGATCGCGGAGATCGTCCAGCCCTGCCGGCGCAACGCGTGAGCGTCGATGTCTTCCTCCCGTGTCAGCATGGGAAGCGAGGGCTCCTTCGGTAGACGGCGCGTGGTCAGAGACCGCCATCTTCGAAGGAGCCCCACCCGCTTCCGGTGGAGCCACGGGGTGGGGAATTTCAGTGAGCAGAACTGGGGAGATTCAGCTGAGCGCCATCACTGCGGCTTACCTGTCGCAGGCCCAGCTACCGGGAAAAGGCTCTACCCGCTCGTGAGAGAGCTCGCCGCGGCCGGTGCCCCGCTCCGGGTACCGGTCGCGGTGGCGTGCCGGGTGCTCAAGCTCCACCGCCAGCACTACTACGCCTGGCTCGCCTGCCCGGTCACCGACAGCGAACTCGAGGAGGCCTACCTCGCGAACGCGATCTTCGACGCCCACCGCGAGGACCCCGAGTTCGGCTACCGGCTGCTCTTCGACGAGATCACCGACGCTGGCCACCAGGTGTCCGAGCGGACGGTGTGGAAGATCTGCTCGAGCAACGAGTGGTGGTGCGTCTTCGGCAAGAAGCGCCGCGGGAAGAAGGACCTGCCCGGTGCGCCCGCCCACGACGACCTGGTTCGCCGCGAGTTCACCGCACCCGGTCCGAACCAGCTCTGGCTCACCGACATCTCTGAGCACCCGACCGCGGTCGGGAAGCTCTACATCTGCGCGGTCAAGGACGTGTGGTCCAACCGGATCGTGGGCTACTCCATCGACTCCCGGATGACCTCCCAGCTCGCGGTTGACGCACTCGAGTCCGCCGTCGCCAGGCGCACTGCTGGGGGTGGATCGGTGGCCGGCTGCAAGCTGCACTCAGACAGGGGCGGCCAGTTTCGGAGTCGGAAGCTGCAGCAGTCGTTGTGGCGCCACCAGATGCTCGGCTCCATGGGCCAGGTCGGCTCAGCCGGCGACAACGCGGCCATGGAGAGCTTCTTCAGCCTGCTCCAACACAACGTCCTCGACCGGCAGAAGTGGGCCAACCGCGAGGAGCTCCGCATCGCGATCGTGACCTGGATCGAGCGGACCTACCACCGCCGACGACGCCAAGCCCGACTCGGCCGATTGACCCCCATCGAGTACGAAGCCATCATGACCACGCTGGCCGAACAGGCCGCCTAACCGACTGTCACAGATCGGTGCAGCAGCCCCCGCTGGCCGAACAGGCCGCCTAACCGACTGTCACAGATCGGTGCAGCAGCCCCGGTCGACGACCTGCTGTGTTGCGAGATGCTGGCTGATGGCTCGTAGGTTGAGATGGGGTGCCAGAACTGAAAGTAGATCAACGGTGGAAAACGTCGCGACGCCTCGGCCGCGGAGCATTTGGCGGCCCGCGTTGTCGTCGCACCAGACCGTCAGCGAGGCCTTCTGGGCGAGTGCTGCCAGCTGCGAGTAGGGTGCGGCCGGGGCGGTTGCGGCGGTGTGAGCGGCATCGGCCTGCTGTTCGAGAAGGTCAGCGGCGCGTTGGAGCTCCGCTCGTTGCTTGAATGACGGCGTGATCCATGCCGCGTGGCCGGCACTGTTGATGCCCAGGGTTCGGTCGGCGGTGATGATCGCGCGGACTTGGGCTCGGGTCCGGCTCACATCTCTAGCGAACGATGCGGGCAGCGTCAGACTCGTGAGCTCGCCCCGAATCCGGAGGCGGTCGTCGTCCTTGAGCAGGATCAGGGTGTACAGGGCCGCGATGTCGATGGCGCATTGCTGCTGGCTCAGCGCAACCTCGGCAGCCTGCTGCCCGACGGCTCTCAGTCCGGGGGCGAGGTCGCTGACCGCGTGGACGCCGGCTGGCCGCTGCAGCACGACAGCGCTCCAGGTCTGGTTGGTCGCTTGGGCGACGTCGGCGAGCGGCTGAGTTCCTGCAACGTAGGCTGCCAGCGCCTTGGGGTAGTCGCCCGCAGCTGCGAGGGGGCGGACGACACGTTCGCGCAGGAGCGCGTCGGTGCTGAGTTCGGCCTCCTGCGGGTGGAGGCCCTCGCTGTCTTGAAGGTCACGGGTCGCCGTGACCAAATCCTCGGGATAGGTGACTCCTTCTGGGGTGCTCTGCAGCACCTCGCGAACTAGCAGTGCGGTCATATCGGACCGAAGAGTCCCGGCCGGTTGCTGTCGGATCAACCCGACGAGCGCCCAGGCGTCGGCGGTCTCGAGATGGGTGCCGAGACGGAGTTCGACCCACAGGCGGCGCTCGTACTCGACGCTCGGAGCAGGCTGCCGCCGGGACAGCTCGTCGCGTGCCTCGGGTATCCGTCCGAGGGCGTGGAGGTTCTCAATTAGGGTCCACGCCAAGTCGTCGTCGCTGGTGACGGCGAGACCTGCCCGTGCGAGGTCGACTGCTTCGTCGTGGTTGCCGTTGCGGGCGAGGTAGTCGGCTGCTCGGCGGCCCATGTCGGCGCGGGTGCTGTCAGCGAAAGCGTCGTCGCGGACGTACTGGGTCACCAGGGCCACGGCCTTGCCTGGGTCACCGAGACGCCAGTGGAGGTCGACGAGCTGCTCCGCGAGCGTGGTGTCGCCCCAGTGCTGGGTGAGCTCCTCTGCGGCCCTGATCGCTTGGGCTGGTTCGGCGGTCTCCTCGAGGTGTTGGATGAGTTCGTACGCGGCGAGGGAAGACTTCCTGGCAAGGTCGCGAAGCTTGCTCACTCCGAGTTGCTGGTCTTGGGTGGGATCGTTGGCCTGGTAGATCGCACGGAAGATATCGGCCTGGAATGGTGGCAGCACCGAGCGGCTCTCCATGTCGTCGGCAGCCTCGGTCCACGCTCCGAGCCTGACGATGCGTGCAACGATTCGTGACCTCATCTGGTCGTCCGGTGCCTCCTTCAGGAGCTCTGACCAGCGGCGGAGTCGCTCGTCGCGCGACGCCGGCACGACATCTTGGACGAGGGCGTCGAGCTCCTTGCGCTCGGGGCTGTCACCCAGGACCTCCCGAAAGTGTGCGCTGGCGCTCTTGTCCCCGATGGCTTGGGCCGCGAGCGCGCCACGTCGCGCGACTGCGGTGGTTACCTCGTGTGCCAGCGCACTACCTCCTTCGGCGTCGGGCAGTGCTGCGGCGAGGGCCTCCTTGAACATCCCGGCCGTGTTGAAGATGTCGAGCAGAAGCTCGAGGGCCTCATCGCTTGGACCGTGCCACATCCGGCGAGCTTCGACCGTCTCCTGCACGAGAGCGATGGCGCGGCGGCGCACTGCGGCGTTCCGGTCGCCGACCTCCCGCAGTTGGCGCCAGAGCGTGCTTGCGAGTGCCAGGTTCATGCTGCCTCCGGGTTCGCTGCTCGCAGCGACAGCCTTCTCCCGGAGTTGGACTGCTCGGGTGGTGTCTTGGCTTCGTAGCGCCAGTTCGGCGAGGAAATTCAGCACGGTAGGTTCTTTGTCGATCTCGTCGGGGTCGGCCGAGGCGATCGCCGCTGGTACCGGGACCGCACGCGCGTCGTCGACGGGGACGTCGATCATGCTGAGGCCGACGGCGGACAGAAGCGTCTCGCCTGCGTTGACGGCCTGCAGCAGAAACGGACGAGCCTGATCGCGGCTGTGGGTGATGACCGCGAGCCCGGCGAACGCTAGAGAGCGTCCACGGCGCGGCCCGTTCTGTGCAGCTGCTTGAGCGAAAGCCTTAGATGCGATCGGCCCGTGGTTGTGCTCGTAGGCGTAAGTGGCCACCGCGAGCCACAGATCTTCGGCGACTGCGCTGCCGGTGATCCAGCTCGGCGTGCTGGAAACGATTGCCTCCGCAGTGAACCGTGCGTTGCTTGAACCTCGAGCGAGGATGTCGGCGAGGCGTGCGACGGCAAATCCGTCGATCGGCTCAGCTCGCTTGAGACAAGCTGTTGCCCCAGAGGGCAGCTCTCGGTAGTTGTCCGGAAGGCTCGTGTCCAGGCTTCGCCAAGTCGTTGCGAAGGCCTGCAGGGCCTTCTTTGCCTCACTGTCGAGTCGGTTCGTCTCGGGCACCCAGATGGTGAAGCCCTTGGCCTCCTCTTTGATGTTCGCGGGAGTGACCACCTGCCAGTACGAGTTCTGCTCGCCGTCAACGAACGTGACGATCACCGGGAGGCAGTGTCCCAGCCAGTACGCGAGGTGGTTGCTGTCGGCCCGGTAGTGCCATCCCGGCTCTGTCTTGGACCGCGTGACCTCGTAGAGGTAGGAGTCGCCGGACTTGACCTGGACCCCGATCAGGCGGCCTGTGACGTCCTGGTCATCGTCGACGAGCTCGATGTGTCCGTCGATGCCGTAGTCATCGGTCGGCTGCTCTCGGAAGATCCACTTCAGCCTGTCCGACACGTTCAACCCGACTCGGTGCACCCCCGCGCGTTCGGTCGACGAAGTCGTGCCACGTTGCATCCCAGGGCGTGCGACGGACTCGGCCGCTGTCTTCTTCGCCGGCATCTTCTTCTTGGCCGAGGCCCTTTTCGCTGGCGCCTTTGCCGTCGCATTCTTTGCAGCAGTGGCGGCCGTCGCCAAAGCCTCAGGCGCCGGTTGGCCGGTACCCGCGCTCGGCGCCGAGGAGCACTGGTCGGAATTGCTGTCCGGATCCGGCACGTAGCCGCCTTCTAAAGAGAGGTTGGTCTCGCGGCGCGGGATCTGCGCCGCATAGTCATTCTGCGACACGCCCCATCGGGATCCACCTCGGAAATCCCCACGGCGCTGAGGTTGATCGCGTGGCTGTGCACGCGAGTCTATGGAGAGCTGCAGGGGCGCGGTACCGGGATACCACTGTTTGCTCTCACGAGGCGCGAGGGTGGTGATTGCGGGGCCAGCGGTCTACCAGGATTGGGTCACCGCACTAGTGAGTTCGCAGCGGGCGCCTCTCTCGCTTGCCAGCAACTAGCTGTCGGGCTCGGAAAAAATTGTCGTGCAGCGCTCCGAGATCCGTCCGACTATGCCGTCCTGCGGGCGGAGCCCGACCATGCCGCTGTTCAGCCGGTTGTGGGCGTCTGAATCTGAGGCGACGAGTGCGTCTTTCCGCCGCCTCCGGACCCGTAGCGCGCTTGAGTCCGAACACAGAGCGCCCACTCAGACGGCCTTGACTGGCTTATCCAGATGCGGCTGGCCGGACACAGGTGGTGTGGTGATGGATTTCCCCCGCTGGTACTCCGTCCATCCAGGGCCGACGTAGGTGAAGATCGCGGCCAGGCTGAAGATGCCGGCGAGGCCGTCGCCGAGCTCTGCTGCGATCGGGAAGTCGTGACCGGTCACAGTGAGTGGTACCTCGAGCGCAGCGATGGCGAGGAACCCGAGCCAGATGGCGGCGGTGCCGCGGATCGTGGTGGTCGCGTCAGCGAGATCGGCGCCGGTCAGTCCGCGGTCTGCGAGGTCAGAGACCCACCGGACGGCGACCCAGCTCCCGACAAGCGGGGGCGCGAGGCCGATCGCGGCGATGGCGTCCGCGGTCGTGCGTGCGTCGAGGGTGACGATGAGGAAGGCACAGGTACTGCCAATGGCGGCGACGCCGTACGTGAGGAGGTGAGCCGCCCGTCGGAGCTTGAGGCTGACGATGTGCAGGGCTGCGGTTGCCGCAGCGAGCACCAGGCCGATTCCAGCGAACGGCAACGCGGTCGCTAGCTGACCTTGAACCAAGAAGATCAAGGTGCAGGTGAGTGCTCCAGCTGTTAGTTGAGTCGTACGCGCGACGGCGGTTCGCCGCCGTCGGGTGAGGTCGGGCCAGCGAAGGAACGAAAGGCACTCGCGGATCCCGGCTCGAAACGGGGCAAGGGCAGTGACGGGCGACATGTCGTGTCCTTCGATGGCGGCCGATGGCAAACGCATCCTGGCGGTAACCACCGACATGGAACGTGAGATCGCCCGGCTTGGTCGGAGGTTCCCCGATGAGAACGGCGGACTAGGAGACACCGGTCCAGATGTTTCGAACTGCTTGTCATAGCAAGCAAGAGTTGACGCGCGATGTCGGCTGATACGCCTGCGCGCCTGGCTGGTGAGTGCCAACATGTCCGGGCAGTTCACGAGGCGAAGGGCGATCGGGAGGTACATCGTGGGCCTGTTGGACAGGTTCCGAGCGCGCATGACGGGCGGCCGACGGCCGGAGCATCGGGCCGCGGAACCCGGCCGGGCGCCGAGGGTCGTGCCGATTCCGGCCACTTCGAATCAAGCGCGGGCCGCTGCGCCGCTCCCCGTATGGTCCGCTGCAGGCCCTCCGCCTCCGCTGACGCAGCCTCACTTCGCGGTCATCGACGTGGAGACGACCGGGCTGCGTGCGGATACGCATCGCATCGTGGAGATCGCAGTCGTCACCACTGATGTCTGGGGACAGGTCCTCGACGAGTGGTCGACCCGCATCAATCCCGAGGGGCCAATCGGCGCCTCCCACATCCACGGGCTCACCGAACAGGACCTCCGGGACGCTCCTGTGTTCGCCGACATCGTCGGGGAGCTGAATAGTCGCCTGACCGGGGCGGCTGTTGCCGCGCACCATGCCCGGTTCGACCTTGCGTTCCTGCGCGCGGAGTACCGACGCGCAGGTTGGGCGATCCCACACCTGCCTGCGCTGTGCACCCTCGAGGCATCTGAGTACCACCTGCCGATGCTGGACCGGCGCCGCCTGGCGGACTGCTGCTGGGCTGTCGGGGTCCAGATCGCGGCGCCACACGCGGCTCTCGCAGACGCTCGCGCCACCGCGCAGCTCCTGGCTGCGTTCATGCATCCCCAGGTCGGGCTGCCGCCGCTGGACGAACACGTCGCGCTCCCCCACCACGCGCTTGGGATGTCGTGGCCGCTCGGGCCGACCCTGTCCGTCGACCAGCGAACCGTCCGTCCGGCGGGTGAGGGCCGGCAACTGTCGGCGCGGGCCTACGTGGAGATGGCGCGGACGGCTGCGGCTGGCCCGCAGCCCGCGCTCGTGGAGCTGGTGGAGCGGTTCTCGCTGCTCGACGCTCTGGACGAGGGCGCCCCGGAGGGCGCGATCGCGTACCTGGAGAAGCTGGCCGAGGTCCTCGAGGACGGCGAGATCACCGAGGCGGAGGCCGCCGACCTCGAAGCCGTCATCACCGCAGTCGAACTTGGAGCCGACGATCTGGCTGCGGCCAACCAGGCGTTCGTGCGAGCCCTCGCGTGGGCAGCACTCGAGGATGGGAAGGTCACGCGTGCTGAGCGGGCAGAGCTGCAGGCCGTCGCGAAGCTGCTCGAGGTGAACGAGAAGGTCATCCCGGCGCTTCTCGACCAAGCCGAGCACGCTCGCGCGGTACGACTCTCTGCAGGGCTGGGCCCGCTACCGGACTCGTGGCCCCACGGCCTCCCGCTGCGCGTGGGCGACAAGGTCGTGTTCACCGGATGCGACGACGAGCAGCGCAACAACCTCGAGGACCGGTCGACGTCACTGGGTGTGCGGGTCCTCGGCTCGGTCTCCCCGAAGGTCGCGATGCTCGTGACGGACGGTTCGATGAACGGCACGAAGGCTGCGCGGGCACGCGAACTCGGCACCCGCACTCTGGATCCCGACACCTACACACTGCTTCTCGCGCACCTCCAGCCCACGCTGCCCCGCGACGTCAAAGCTCTACCGAAGACCAAGACGCCAATCAGCCCCACCACGTCGGCGGCACCAGAGAGAGCCGCACACGTCGTTCCTTCTGACGCCGAGGCGAGCAAGGGCGGGCTGGCCGCCGTACCAGGGCCCGCAGTGCCGCTCACCCCAACCGGCCCCAACCCGGCCGTTGTCCGGGCGTGGGCGCGAGCGAACGGCTTCGAGGTTGGAGTCCGGGGCCGACTCCCGAAGGACCTCGTCGCCGCGTACGTCGAGGCGAATCCGTCAGTCTGATCGCGCCACTACCCGCGTGCGTGCCCGACGCTCTTTAGTGACATGTGGAAGGTCGCGGACGCCCCGGTGGGCGGCAGCCGCCGGACGGACTAGCAGGACAGGAAGGGTCCGGCCACTGTCGGTGCCTGCCACTAGCCTCACCGAGCGTGAGGATCACCTGGGCTGAAACAGACGCCGAGCGCGGCGACGTGCAAGAGCTGTTCTCGCACGTCTTCACGGGCATCGAGGACAACGCGGTGCCGCTCGTCGCCTATGACTACATGTACGCGCCGCTCATCGCCCAGATCCGAGACGACGGCGACCGTCTCGTTGCCGCGGCGATGACCTGCCGGACTCAGGTAGCGGCAGGGAGCGTGCTCGCAAGCCGTCAAGGGCTTCCAGACCGTCTCGGGGTCCTGCCACTCATCGACAAGCACAGCGAGCTCGATCTCCTGGCAGTCGACGACTCGCACCGGGGGCTCGGATACGGCTCTGCGCTCCTCGATCACTTGGAGAGTGCTCTCGCGGCCCGTGGCGTCCGGGCCTGGTTCGGCAACGTGACGGTGAATCTCGACGCCGTCAGCCTGCGCATGTTCTACCGCCGGCACGGGTTCACGGTGCTCCCCGATTTCGAGCCGCTTCCGCCGCTCCTGGGCCGAAAGTGGCACGGACCGAACCTCGCCGCGCCCCAGTTCTGGTTCTACAAGCGGCCTGGTGCGGGCCCGCGCGTGCCTGTCGATGCCGCCTGACGCAGGCGACTCACACCCGGTGCCGAGGGCCCGGTGGCCTCGCCGGCAGCGGCCACGGGTCTCTACTGCACTGGCGGGTCTTCGGGGAGGCGGCCACGGCGTAGGAGTGCGCGCCCCGCGGCGAGAGTGGCGTGGATCGCCGGGGCCGTGGTGGAGATGGCCTCGTCGTCGCGGCGCCTCACGATTGAGATGAACGAGCCCTTCACGTCTCCGTCGACGATGGCGCCATGGACCAGGAAGGGCTTGAGCTCCTCCGGCTGAGGCGGAACCGCGATGAGCAGAAGGTCACCACCGTCGACATGGACCACCTCGATTGATAGGGCGTCGGGCGGCGGGTAAAGATGGTTCTGAAGGACCTGGACGTAGCGCCGCCGGACGTTCACATCAGGCGCAATTGGGGTGACGGCGTTGATCGTGTCGACGCTGCCGACCTTCTTGGTGGCGAGACCGATGACGACGAGACCTCCTGAGTCCGCATTCGCGAACTGAGCGACGGCCTGAGCGATCCGAATCCTCCCCTTCATATCCTGGAGTGGGTAGTGCTCTCGTTTCACCTCGAGCCACGACCCTTCGGGCTGCCCCAGGAGAGCAGTGGCGTGTCCGGCCCGCAGAAGATCCGCGACGGTCGCCGGTGTCAGGCCGCCGATGCTCGCGCCGATGAGTTCGACAATCTCGCGGCCGTCCTCGACGAGCTGGGCGCCAGTGCGGCTGCGGAGGTTGAAGCCTATCCGGATCTGAACGTGCCAGTATCGGCCGGCGTCATCGAGGTTCTCGGCGACGTCGACGAGCCACATGCGCTTGCGAGCCAACAGCGGCGCGATGCGGCCCTGGACCACCCCACGGGGCTGCTCGTCATCGGGGACGTCGTCGTCATAGTGGTCGAGCAGCATCACCAGTTCGCCGTCCGCGAGCTCGAAGGACACCTCCGAGTACATGAGGTACTCAAGGTCGTCATCCGCTGAGCCGTCAGTGACGACGCGCAAGGCGAGATCGTCGTTGTACAGGTCCGCATACCGGCGCAGCGCGTCCCTGAGATCCCTCGCGGGCACCGTCACGAGGTCATCGACGTGGGCTTCCGGGTTGATGTCCTCCACGCGACGGCTGCGGCCGTCGAACTCCCAATACCGGCCATCGTCGAAGACGCGGACCGTGCCGCGGGCGAGGGTCAGCCTTTCACGGCTCATGTGACACCTCCAGGCTCAGGCTCGCTCATCAAGTCCTATCCGGGCAACGTCGAGCCTCGTGATCCAGTCCACCGCCCGCTGATCGTTGATGGCGACCGACTTCGCTTGCTCCCAGAATCTCGTCTCACGGCGCTCGACTCTCCTTCCACAGCCGTTCTTTCCCAGGCGGCACGCATGCTACGGATCTCCGTTGGTCGCGCTCGGCCACCTCATGACCAGGGGATCTGGCGGGTTCGGGGTGGTCGGTGTGCATGGCGGGGTGAAGTTCTACCGCGGTGCGGCGAAGGCTGCTCGGGCGTATGTCGAACGCGATCGATCGCGCGCTGACGACTACTACCTCCGGGAAGGCGACGGGGTCGCGACCCGCCTGGTCGCCTCCCCAGACGGGGTCGAGCACGCCGGGGTCGAACGGGTCGGGTCCATGAGCGGCGACACCTACGAGCGGTGGGTCGCCGGGATCGATCTGGACACCGGGAAGCCGAGGGGTCGGCTCCGCCACGATGCCAGCGGGCTGCGGTTCGTCGAGGTAGTCGTGAACGGCCCGAAGACCTGGTCGCTGGCGGCGGCGCTGCATCCGGACGTCTCGGCTGCGCTCGACGCGGCCCAGGACAAGGCGGCCTCCGAGATCGTCGGGTGGGTGGCCGCGCACGCCACGACCCGGGTCGGTCCGCGTGGGCGGCAGGTCCAGGTTCCGGTCGAGGAGATCGAGGCCGCGGTGATCCGGCACTACACCTCACGAGCCGGCGATCCGCACCGACACCTCCACCTACAGATCAACGCCCGCGTCTACGCCGACGGCGGGTGGCGTGGGATCCACTCGGTCGGAATCCGCGACAGCATCGAGGCGATCAACGGCATCGGACACGCCGCGGTCGCGACCGACCCGGCGTTCCGGGCGGTGCTCGCTAGCCACGGGTTCACCATCGATGCCGAGACCGGCGAGATCAGCCAGCTCGCGCCCTATGTGGGTGCGTTCAGTGCCCGCACCCGGCAGATCCGCGGCAACATCGACCGCTACGAAGCCGCCTGGCGCAGCGACCATCCTGGCGAGGAGCCCGGGCCCCGGCTGCGGGATGCCTGGGACCGGCGGGCGTGGGCAGAAGCCCGGCCGGACAAGGTCACGCCGATCGACGGCGCCGGCCTCGTTGTCCGGTGGAACGAGGAGCTGCGTTCCCTCGGCTACCGGGACCCATCTGCTCCGGTGAGAGCTCAGACGCGACCAACGGCGACGCACCCGGGGCGGATCGACCGCGACGGCACCGCGACGCTCGTCGTCCAACGTCTCGGGGCGAAGAGATCGGCGTGGAACACCGCCGACATCCGCGGCCACGTCGAAGTCCTCCTCGCCCAGACCGCGCTGATCGCCGATCCGGCAGCCAGGCGTGAGCTGGCCGAGGACGTCACCGCCCGAGCCACCAACCGGTGCATCCGACTGCTGGCCTCCCCCGACGTTCCCGAACACATCCGCTCGCTGACCTCCCCCGCCGTCCTCGAGGTCGAGACCGACATCAGCCGCCGCCTGGCCGCCCGCGGCACCCAACCCGCACGGCGGGTACGTGTCGGCGCCCGAGGCCTGGACCGTGTCGACCCCGCGCAGGCCGCGGTCATCAGCACCTTGGCCGGCGACGGGCCGTTGGTGGTCGTCGAAGGTGCCGCGGGCGCTGGCAAGACAACCGCCCTGAAGGCGACCCAGACCCTGATCGCCCGACAAGGACGACGCCTCCTGGTCGTCACCCCGACCCTGAAGGCCGCGCACGTCGCCGCCGCCGAGACCGGCGCCGACGGCCACTCTGCCGCCTGGCTCGTGCACCAGCACGGCTGGCGCTGGGACCCCGACGGCCTCTGGACCCGCGAGCCCACCCCCTCCCCCTCTGAGGGGGCGCGGCTCGGCGCTGGTGACCTGTTGCTGGTGGACGAGGCCGGGATGCTCGACCAGGACACCGCGCGGGCACTCCTGACCGTCGCCGACGGGGCCGGCGCACGGATCGCGTTGGTCGGTGACCGCCACCAGCTCCCCGCGGTCGGCCGGGGCGGGGTCCTCGACCACGCCGTGGCCTGGGCTCGACCCGACGCCGTCGTCAGCCTCGACACGGTGCGCCGGTTCAGCGACCCGGCCTACGCCCGCCTGACCCTGAAGATGCGCCACGGCGAGGACCCCGCCGGCGTGTTCGAGGAGCTGCGGCGCCGCGGCCAGATCGTCATCCACCCCACCGACGTGGAACGCACGGCCGCGCTCGCCGACATCGGCGCACGCGGCGAGCTCGTCCTGACCGAGCACCGCGAACATCTCGTCGACCTCAACGCCGCCATCCGCGACCACCGCCGAGATACCTCCGACAAGAGCGCGGTCGAGCGGTCCATCACGACGACCGCCGGCGAGGTGATCGGCCTCGGCGATCGAGTGGCTACCCGCCGCAACGATCCCGACCTCGGCATCGCGAACCGGCAGACCTGGGCCGTCACCGGCATCGGCGACGACGGCAGCCTGATCCTCCACGGGCACCGCCGAGACACCGTGGTGCCGGCGGCGTACGCGAGGCGTTTCGTCGAGCTGGCCTTCGCCACTACCGTCCACGGTGCTCAAGGCGGCACCGTCCCGACCGCCCACGTCGCTATCACCGAGACCACCGGTGCGGCCGCCGCGTACGTCGCCATGACCCGCGGCCGCGACACCAACACCGCCCACCTCGTCGCCGACAACATCGACGACGCCAAGCGCCAGTGGACCGACGTCTTCAGCCGCACCCGCGCCGACCTGGGACCAGCCCACGCCCGGTCCCGCGCTATCGACGACATCGACCGCTACGGCCCCAGCGCCCCGCCCCACGACCACCAGCGCCGCACGACTGCGCCAGCCGCCGTACAACCGGCCACACCCCGGCCGGACATCGCCGTCGAGCTCTGAGCTTCGCAGGTTCCCGTGCGGTTGACGGTGCCGCCGAATCGGCGGCACCGCCTCTCCCAGCAGGGGCCGGAGCCGCCTCGTCCGCTCAGAAGCCGAGACTGGGTGGCTCGTTTCTCGGGACCGCCCGGGGCGGATCAGGCGGAAGGGACCGGTGCGTTCGTTGCAGCATCCGTGAGGCGTCATCGGCCAGGAGGGTGAGCTCGGTGTCGATGTCGTTTCCTCTGAGGATGAACTCCAGCATGTCCCGGTCGGTGTAGTAGCTGCGGATGTGCTGCTCGAGGTCTGCGCCAGTCGCCGTAGCCATGCCGAGCCGGGCAGCGAGGTCGCGGAGGTCCTGGGCGTCCTTCGCGCGCTGGGCGACGAGCTTGGTCGCGAACAGGAAGCCCTCATCGGCGTACGTCACCCGCAGCCCCGGCTCGGATGGCGGATCGAGTACCCCAGTGGGCAGTGGCGGCATCCACATCGCGGCGGTCGCGTTCAGCCAATGTGGGGTCAGCCCGCGCTCGACTGCGATGGCGCTCGCCTCCTCAAGGACGGCGGGGTCACGCGTCAGCGCGTCGACGTCCTGGGTGAGCCGACCGGCACGGATCCCGGTGGCCGCGATCGCGGCGCCTCCGACGACGAACACCGCTGCCGCCACACCTCGCACACGCAGGCGCTGGTCGAGTTCCGAGAGCAGCTCCGTGGTCAGCTTCGCGTCGAATTCGTGGACGCCTGGCCCGGTCATGCCGTCACCAGGTCGCGCGCCGGGACGAAGATGTTGCGTGCGCTGAGCCAGTCGGGCGTCTGAGCGCGGACGCGGTCCGGGTCGAGGAAGGGGTGTTCGGGCATCCAGGGCTCCGGCAGCGCCGCGACGGTGGTCGCCCAGATGGGGGCCGGTCGGCCGGCTTGCTCGAACTCGTGGGTGACGAGCGCTGCCAGGAGCGCGTCCCATCCGGCGGCACCGATGCTGGCGGGCTCGGCCTCCCACGCCGCCGCCAAGCCGGCGTCCTCGTCGCGGAGGATGACCGCAAGGTCGTCGCGGCCCTGGAGCAGCATCCGCCAGGTCCAGTCGGCCTCACCACCACGCTGCTGGGTCCGCATCGCCGCCGCCGTGGCCGGCGCGGACATCAGGCCCCGACCGGCCGCGGCGCCGAGCGCCTCCCCGATCCGACGGGCACGGAAGACGAAGTGCGCCGACGGCCGGGTCTGCCCACTCAGGTAGGTCGAGAGCCGTGCCGGCGAGGTCCCCAACGCCCGCGCGAAGGCAGCCTGGGACAGGCCGCTGGAGGTCACCGCTCCACGCAGGAACGCGATGACCTCGCGGGTGTCCGAATCCAGCTCCTCGACCACGACAGCCAGATTACCATTATCAGATTGGATAACAGGTCGATCGAGGAGGCAAGCAGCCTCACGTACATCGGAACCTCCCTTCATCATCCGTGCGCCCGCTCTGGCGTCGCCGATTCGGCGGCACCGCGTCTACGCGGCGCCTCGTTCGTCGTCGCCTCGTTCGTCGTCGCCGAGCAGCTGGTCGAGGACGTCCTCCTCGTCGTCGCTCTCCGGCCTGGCCAGCAGCGCCCCATCTGGGTCCACGGGCCGCAGGGCGAGCTCGAGTGCCTCGGCCGGTCCGAAGTCGATCGTGCGGTCGGGCTCGATGTAGTGGGCCTCGGTGACGGCCTTGGAGGTGTGGCCGAGGAACGAGGCCGCGGCGTCGACTCCCAGTCCGCGCGAGAGGACGGTGGCGCCCGTGCGCCGGTACCAGCGGGGGGTGATGCCCGAGTCCTGCAGGTTCGCCAGGACGAGGAACTCCCGGAACGTACGACGGAAGTTGTGCAGGGTGAGCGGGCCGCCGGTCCGGTTGTGGAAGATGGTCGTCTCCCGCTCCTCGGGCTTCATCTGGCTCAGCCTTCGTCGGATGACCACCGCCGCGAACTCGGGGACGGGCAGCTGACGCACCGATGCATCTGTCTTCGGGTGGTCCTGGCGGAACGTACCCCGGCCGGCCTGGTTCACGATCGTGCCGCGCACGTGGATGACCATGCCCCTGGGCCGGTCGTCGACGTCGCAGGGCCGCAGGGCGAGCACCTCTCCGGGCCTGACCGAGGTGCCGAGCAGGATCTCGATGGCGTCGCGGACCTGACCGTCGGGCTTCGGGCCCATCACGCCGGGCTCGGCGCGCCACCGCGCGGCTGCGGCACGGATGGCCTGGACCTGGCTCAGGGTCATGGCCTGGACGTGGTGCTTCGGTCGGGGAAGCGGCGAGGTGCCTTCGACGGGGTTGCGCCCGATGGCGTCGTGGCGCAGCGCGAAGCCGAAGAGCTGGTTGAGGACCGTCCGGGAGTGCTTGGCCCTGGAGTAGGAGACGGCGCGCTCGGTCTTGATGAAGGTCTCGGTACGCCCGGTGGTGATCTCGCCGAGGGTGTAGCTGTCGAAGAACGGCCGCACGTGCAGCCGGAGGTCGTCGCGGTAGTTGTCCTTCGTCCCCTCGGAGATGTCGCGGAGCTCGAGGTCGGCCAGCCACAGCTCGCACAGGTCGCCGAACGGGCTCGCGGGACTCAGCACTCCCCCGTGCCCGTACCCCGCGCGGTCGGCGAGCCGACGCTTCAACACGGCTTCCGCGGCGCGCGCCGAGCCGGCGGTCGCGGTGACCGGCCGCAGCCGCCCGTCGACGTCGCGGTAGCGGGTGAACGCCCGGTGTCGGCGTGGCCCGACCACGGTGACGGTGATCTGGCCGAAGGTGCCGATGGTCGTGCGGGGCCGGCCCCGGCTCATCGCCTGGCCCCAGCACCGCTCGCATCACCGGCCCCGTCACCGCTCGTGTCACCGGTCGTGTCTTCGGCCTCCAGGCGGGCCAGCCACGCCTCGACCTCGCTGATGCGGACGTGCAGCTCCCGCCCGACCCGGAACGCCCGCGGCCCTCGGCCCTGGCAGCGCAGGTCGTAGAGGGTCTGCACGCTGACGTGGAGGTGCTCGGCGAGCTCGGCGAGCGTGACCACCGGCTCCATCGCCACGACACGACTGGTGTCCATGCCACGTAGGTGGCCGAGCCCACCCGAGCCGTCTCGAACCCGTCCCAGACGACTCCTGGCCGGGCCCTGCCGCGCGGAATAAGTGTCGAATAAATGTCGAACGGCCATGCTGTCATCCCTTGTTCAGGATGCCGGCACGGCCGCTGACCTGCGTCTTTGGTGGAGCTGAGGGGACTCGAACCCCTGACCCTCTGCATGCCATGCAGATGCGCTACCAGCTGCGCCACAGCCCCATCGTCGCTGCCCCGGAGTACGGGGGTGACAACTCGCGGAATACTAGCCAACGGACTCGCCGGATGCGAAATCGGGGCCGGTCCGCGGTCAGGCCGTGCGGTTGTAGGCGAGCAGCCGAAGCCGGCCGCCGGGCTCGGCCTCGTCGAACTCGGCCCAGGCGCAGTTGGCGATGCCGTGTAGGGCGGACCCCGCGGCGACCGGCCAGCCGAGCAGCATCGGTACGGCGTCGCGGATCGCGGCGCCGTGGGAGACCGCGACGGCCGTCTCCCCCGGGGCGATCGAGGCGAGCAGGTCGCGCAGGGCCGCGACCATCCGGACCGCCACCTGCTCGGTCGTCTCGCCGCCGGGGATCAGGCTGTAGTCGCCGACCCGGAAGGCGGCGAACTCATCGGGGGCGAGGGCGGCGTACTCGTCGTGGGTCAGGCCCTGCCGGTCGGCGAGGAAGTACTCGCGCAGCCGGGAGTCGTACGTCGGGTCGAGCCCGGTCTCCTTCGCGACGTACGCCGCGGTCTCCCGGGCGCGGGCACTGTCGGAGGACCAGAGTGCCGTCGGGCGCATCGCGGCGATCACCGGCGCGACCGCGGCGGCCTGGCGGTGCCCGGTGTCGTCGATCTCGACGTCGCTCTGGCCCTGCAGCCGGCGCGCGGCGTTCCAGGCCGTGCGGCCGTGCCGCAGCAGCACCAGGCGCCGGGCCAGTTCAGTCATGCGAGACGACGTCGGCGGGCAGCTCGATCGTGGGGCAGTCGCGCCAGAGCCGCTCGAGGGCGTAGAACTGGCGCTCCTCCTCGTGCTGGATGTGCACGACGATCTCGCCGTAGTCGATGAGCACCCAGCGGCCGTCGCGCTCGCCCTCGCGGCGGATCGGCTTGGCGCCGATCTCGCGGAGCTTGTCCTCGACCTCGTCGACGATGGCCTTGACCTGCCGGTCGTTGCTGGCCGAGGCGAGCACGAAGGCGTCGGTGATCGCCAGCTGGTCGCTCACGTCGAAGGCCACGATCTGCTGGGCGAGCTTCTCCGACGCCGCACGGGCGGCGGCGCGCACGAGCTCGAGGGCGTGCTCGGTGGCGGTCAAGACTGATCCTTCGGGTAGAGGTGGTGCTTGGCGATGTACTGGACGACGCCGTCGGGCACGAGGTACCAGACCGGCTCGCCGCGGCGGGTCCGCTCCCGGCAGTCGGTGGAGGAGATCGCCAGCGCGGGGATCTCGACCATCGTCACCCGGTCGGCGGGGATCGCGCCGAGGGTGGCGTCGTCCATCGTGTAGCCGGGCCGGGTGCAGCCGACGAACTGGGCCAGCGCGAAGAGCTCCTCCGGGTGCCGCCAGGTGAAGATGTCGGCCAGCGCATCGGCCCCGGTGATGAAGTAGAGCTCGGCGTCCGGCAGCTGCGTGTGCAGGTCGCGCAGCGTGTCGATCGTGTACGTCGGACCGCGCCGGTCGATGTCGACCCGGGAGACCGTGAACCGCGGGTTGGACGCGGTGGCGATCACCGTCATCAGGTAGCGGTGCTCGGCCGGGGTCACCACCCGGTCGGACTTCTGCCACGGATCGCCGGTCGGCACGAAGACGACCTCGTCGAGGTCGAACCACGCCTGGACCTCCGACGCGGCCACCAGGTGACCGTGGTGGATGGGGTCGAAGGTGCCGCCCATCACCCCCACCCGCCGACGCGGGTGGGAGCCGGGGTCGGCGATCTGCCCGGTCGTCAGCTGTGCTCTCGTCCGGCGCCGAAGAAGATCAGCCCGAGCAGCAGCGCCATCAGGAAGGCGAGGGTGACGCCACCGACGAGCCAGTGGTTGGGCACGTTCTCGTTGATGTGCTCCTCGGCCGCGAGGGCGACGACGTACGCGTTCAGCATGACCGACAGCCTACCGGGCTCACCGGACATGTCCGTCGCCGGTGACGACGTACTTGGTCGACGTCATCTCGGGCAGCCCCATCGGGCCCCGGGCGTGCAGCTTCTGGGTGCTGATCCCGATCTCCGCACCGAAGCCGAACTCACCCCCGTCGGTGAACCGCGTCGACGCGTTCACCAGCACCGCCGCGGAGTCCACGGCGGCCGTGAACCGCCGGGCGGCGCCGAGGTCCTCGGTCACGATCGCGTCGGTGTGCTGGCTCGAGAACCGCCGGATGTGCTCGATGGCCGCGTCCAGGTCGGGTACGACGGCCGCGGACATGTCGAGCGAGAGGTACTCCGCCGCGTGGTCCTCGTCGGTGGCCGCCACGACTCCCTCGTGGGCCTGGAACGCCGCGTCGCCGTGGATGGTCACCCCGGCGTCCTGGAGGGCGGCGACCACCAGCGGGACGAAGCTGTCGACGAGGTCGGCGTGCACCAGCAACGACTCGGCCGAGTTGCAGACGCTGGTGCGGTGCGTCTTGGCGTTGAGCACGATCGCGAGCGCCTTGTCGAGGTCGGCGGCCCGGTCGACGTACACGTGGCAGTTGCCGACGCCGGTCTCGATCACGGGCACGGTCGACTCCTCGACCACGGACCGGATCAGGCCCGCTCCCCCGCGCGGGATCAGCACGTCGACGTGGCCGCGGGCCCGCATCAGGGCCTTGACGCTCTCGTGGCTGTCGCCGGGCACCAGCTGCACCACATCGGGGTCGAGGTCGGCGTCCCCCACCGCGGTCCGGAGCGCGGCGACGATCGCGGCGTTGCTCGACCGGGCGCTGGAGCTGCCCCGGAGCAGCACCGCATTGCCCGACTTGAGGCAGATGCCGGCGGCATCGGCGGTGACGTTGGGACGCGCCTCGTAGATCATCCCGACCACGCCGAACGGCACCCGCACCTGGCGCAGCTCGAGCCCGTTGGCGAGGGTGCTCCCGCGCACGACCTCACCGACCGGGTCGGGCAGGTCCGCGACGTCGCGCAGGCCCTGGGCCATGCCGGCGAGGCGGTCCGGGGTGAGTCGGAGTCGGTCGACGATGTTCGGCGGCGTGCCGGCCGTCTCGGCGCGCGCCACGTCCTCGTCGTTGGCGGCGAGGATCTCGTCCTGGTGGGCGAGGAGGGAGTCCGCCATCGCGTGCAGCGCGCGGTCCTTCTCGGCCCGGGTCGCGAGCGCGAGGCCATGGCTGGCCGCGCGGGCCCGCTCGGCGACGGCGAGCACGTCCTGCTGGGTGTTCATGCCATCGAGGGTAGTTCCGTGCGACTCGGACGCCGACTCCGTCTTGCCGGTCAGGCAACCAAAGCGGCCCGACCCGCGTCGTACGCTCGTCCAACTCGTTCGGGGGAAGGTAAGTCCATGCTCCGCTCCTCTCGCGCGGGCGCGCTCCTCGCGTCGCTCGCACTCGCCGGGTCCGCGCTCGCCGTCGTCGAGCCGACGCTCGCGCAGCCCGCCGTGGCCGAGGCCCCGGCCCGGGTCGCCGCCGCGCCGTTCACGCTCTGGGCGCCCAAGCAGGTGACGGCCTACTCCTACCGCGGGCGCACCTGGACCGACCTCGGGCTGCGGGCCGTCGCCCAGGGCGCGCCGTTCGAGCTGTGGTCGACGCGGGCGTCGTACGCCGAGAGGATCCGCACCGTCTGGCGCTCCCCCGCCGGTGACGTCGCGCTGCCGACCGGCTCGATGACGGACTTCTCCGGGCTCGGCGGCTTCCTGCGGGTCACCATCGAGCCGCGGCACGGCAAGGCGATCGTGCTGAAGCGGAAGGTCTGCCTCAACGGCTGGTCGGAGCGAGTGCAGCCGAACGCCGACCCGAGCTCGCCGTACCCCGCCGGCTGCTGGAACAACCCCTTCAGCATCGGCTCCGTGCAGGGCATCCAGCAGGGCTGGGCGACGACGCTGCTCACCGCCGGGCGGCCGCTGCGCATCGGGCCGGGCCGCTACACGGTCAAGGTCCGGGTGGCGCGGTCGTACGCCGAGGCGTTCGGTCTCTCGACGGCCGACGCGAGCCGCACCGTGCGGCTGACGGTGAAGGACGAGGAGGCGATCGAGGAGGAGGCCGGCCACGGCCACGCCCGCCGGCCGGCGCGACCCGCCCGACCCACCGCTCCGACCGGGCCCGCGCAGCGCCCCGACGGCCCGACCCCCGACCTGCGCGCGCTGCCGGCCTGGGGCATCTCGCTGTCGAGGAACAGCAGGTACCTGCGCTTCTCCGCCACCGTGTGGAACGGCGGCGACAGCCCGCTGGTGGTCGACGGCTTCCGACAGCGCGGCGCGGACCTGATGGACGCCTACCAGTACTTCTTCGACGGCGCCGGCAACCAGACCGGCTACGCCCCCGTCGGCCGGCTGCACTGGGACGCCAAGCCGTCGCACCAGCACTGGCACTTCGAGGACTTCGCCCGCTACACGCTGCTGCGCAAGGACCGGACCGAGGCGGCGGTGTCGAAGAAGGAGGCCTTCTGCCTGGCCAACACCGACGCGATCGACCTGACCGTCCCCAACGCGCTGTGGAAGCCCGAGAACACCGACCTGGCCACGTCGTGCGGCGACCAGTCGTCGCTGAGCATCCGCGAGGTGCTCGCCTCCGGCTGGGGCGACACCTACACCCAGATGCGCGCCGGCCAGTCCTTCCGCGTCGACCACCTGCCCAACGGCGTCTACTACGTCTCGGTGACCGCCAACCCCGACGGCAACCTGGTCGAGACCACCACCGGCAACAACGTCGCCCTGCGCAGGATCCGCCTCGGCGGCACCCGCACGGAGCGGACGGTCGAGGTCGCCCAGGTCGGCATCGTCGACGACGAGTCGTACGGCGGCACCGGCTGACTGGCGTCGAGACACCAGAAATGGCTCCCGGGATCACCTCCCGGGAGCCATTCTGAGTGTCTCGACGGCGCAGCTCGCGCCGGACGATCAGCCCTTGCGCTTGACGATCTGCTCGGTCGCGGCGGGCAGGACCGTGTGCAGGTCGCCCACGACGCCGAAGTCGACGAGCTCGAAGATCGGGGCCTCCTCGTCCTTGTTGACGGCCACGATCGTCTTCGAGGTCTGCATGCCGGCCCGGTGCTGGATCGCGCCGGAGATGCCGTTGGCGACGTAGAGCTGCGGGGAGACGGTCTTGCCGGTCTGGCCCACCTGGAAGCTGTGCGGCATCCAGCCCGAGTCGACCGCGGCACGCGAGGCGCCGACGGCGGCGCCGAGGGCGTCGGCGAGCGCCTCGACCGGCTCGAAGTTGCCGCCGGTGCCGCGGCCACCGGAGACCACGATCGCGGCCTCGGTGAGCTCGGGGCGGCCGGTCGCCTGACGCGGCTGCGAGGCCACGATCTGCGCCTTCTTGGCGGCGTCGGAGATCGTCGCGGCGAACTCCACGACGGCACCCGCCCCCGCCGACTCCTCCGGAGCCGCGGAGTTGGGCTTGACGGTGATGATCGGGGTGCCCTTCGTGACCTTGCCGGTCAGGGTGAAGTTGCCGGCGAACACGCTCTGCGTAGCGACACCGTCGGCGGTGACGTCGACGGCGTCGGTGATCAGGCCCGACTCGATCTTGATCGCGAGGCGGGCGCCGATCTCCTTGCCCTCCGCGGAGGACGGGATCAGGATCGCGGCAAGCCCCCCGTTGCCGAGCGCCTGCGCGGCGATCTGCTGGAGCACCTCCGCCTTCGGAGCCACCAGGTAGCCCTTGATCTGCGCGTCGTCGACGACGTAGACCTTCTCGGCGCCGTACTGCTTCACCTTCTCGGTGACCCCATCAGCACCGCCGGCCCGCGCGGCCGGGCCGATGAAGACGGCCGAGGGCTCGCCGAGGCGCTTGGCGATCGTGAGGAGCTCGTACGTCGGCTTGCGCACCGCGCCGTCGACGTGGTCGATCAGGACGAGAACTTCAGACATCAGACGCTCCTCAGATGAACTTCTTCGAGGCGAGGAACTCGGTCAACGCCGTGGCGCCCGAGCCGTCCTCGTCCTTGACGATCTCGCCGGCGGTGCGCGGCGGACGGGCGGTGGTGTCCTCGACCGTGGTCCACGCCGCGGCCAGGCCGACCTGCCCCGCGTCGACCCCGAGGTCGCCCAGCGACCAGGTCTCCAACGGCTTCTTCTTCGCGGCCATGATGCCCTTGAACGACGGGTAGCGGGCCTCGCCCGACTGGTCGGTCACCGAGAGCACCAGCGGCATCGTGCCGCCGATCACCTCGGTCGCGGTGTCGCCGTCGCGCTTGACCCGCACCTGGTCGCCCTGCGTCTCCACGACGGAGGCGAGCGTGACCTGCGGCAGGCCGAGGCGCTCGGCCAGCATCGCCGGCACCACGCCGCCGGAGGCGTCGGTCGACGCCATCCCGCACATCACCACGTCCGGACTCCCGGAGTCCGCGGCGATCTTCTCGATCGCCTTCGCCAGCACCAGCGACGTCGCGACGTAGTCCGAGCCCGCGATCGCCTCGTCGCTCACGTGGACGGCCTTGTCGGCCCCCATCTGGAGCGCCTTGCGCACCGCGTCGACCGCCTTCTCGGGGCCGATGGTCAGCGCGGTGACCACGGTCTCCGTGCCCTCGCCGGCCTTCTCCTTCAGCTGGAGCGCCTGCTCCACGGCGTACTCGTCGAGCTCGGAGAGCAGCCCGTCGACGCCGACGCGGTCCACGGTGTTGTCCGACTCGAACTGCCGGTCGGCAGTGGCGTCGGGGACGTACTTCACACAGACGACAATGTTCATGGTGGTGTGGCCGGGACGGCCCCTCCTGTGTCCGATTCCGAGGGCACCGCGCAGCGACGCACCTCAATCCAGGGATGTGGTCGTGAGGCTACCGTCGCGTACCACGGGCCGAAACCGGCGACAGGGTCGGCTTCGTCACAGCCGCGCTGTCAAGCTCGGCCCGAGCTCCCGTCGGGCCGGGCGCAGGTCAGGGCCGGACGATCCGCTCCAGGATCCGTCCGACGACCAGGTAGGCGACCGCGCCGAGGCCCCAGTTGGCCAGCGCGCTCTTGGTCGCCGCGTCGGCCCCCTCGAAGGTGAAGATGCCGTTGTCGCGGGAGAAGACCCCCAGGTCGATGGCGTCGGCGGCGTCGAGGACGAACGAGACGAGCGCGTTGTCCTGGTTCGCGTCCAAGGCGATCAGCAGGGCACCGGTGGCGAGGAACAGCGCACAGACCACCGCGACCAGCCAGATCACCTGGGCCAGGCGCGCGCGCACCGCGACGCCGGCGCCACCGCCCCTTCTCCGCTCCGCCACGTCCGTTCCCATCTGCCTCACCCCTTCGTCGAGGCGACGATCCCCATCCTGACCCATCGGCAAACGGTCAGCGACCCACGAACGCCGCCTTCCCGGGTCCGTTCGCCACGAAGGACTCCATGCCGATCGTGCGGTCCTCGGTCGCGAACAGCGCCGCGAACTGCTGCCGCTCGATCTCCAGCCCGGTCTCGAGGTCGACCTCGCTCCCCCGGTCGATCGACTCCTTGGCCGCCCGGACGGCGTACGACGCGGCGCCCGCGAACTGCTTCGCCCACGCGACGGCCTCGTCGTACACCGCGTCCGCGGCGACGACCCGGTCGACCAGGCCGATCTCGAGCGCCTCGTCGGCCTTGACGAAGCGGCCGGTGAAGATCAGGTCCTTGGCCTTGCTCGGGCCGACCAGGCGGGTCAGCCGCTGGGTGCCGCCGGCGCCGGGGATGATGCCGAGCAGGATCTCGGGCTGGCCGAGCACGGCGTCCTCCGCCGCGAAGCGCACGTCGGCGCATAGCGCCAGCTCGCAGCCGCCGCCGAGGGCATAGCCGGTGACCGCGGCGACGACCGGCTTGGGGATCCGCGCGACGGCGCCGAACGACGACTGCAGCGCGCCGGACCGCTTCACCATGTCCGTGTAGGACATGTCGGCCATCTCCTTGATGTCGGCGCCCGCCGCGAAGACCCGCTCGCCGCCATAGATGACGACGGCCTTGACGTCGTCGCGCTCGGTGGCCTCCAGGGCCGCGGCGCGGATCTCCTCCTGGACCTGCACGTTGAGGGCGTTCATCTTCGGCCGGTCCAGCCGGATCGTCCCGACCCCGTCGGCCACCTCCAGTCGCACGAACTCGCCCATCACGCACCTCGCCTCTCGGTCTGCGGCTGCCCGCCGCTGTTGTCCACGTCCGGTCTCGGGCATTGTGCCGTGATCGGGAACAATGGCGAGCGTGACCCCTGGACTCTGGCGCAGCCGCGGTGAGCGCGCGCCGGTCTGGCCCGGCCGCAGCTGGCCCCTCGGGTCGACGTGGTCGGCGGAGGCCACCAACTTCGCGGTGCACGCGCCGCGCGCCACCGCCGCCTGGGTCTGCCTCTTCGACGACGAGGGCGGCGAACAGCGGCACCGGCTCACCGAGCAGACGCTCGGCATCTGGCACGGAGCGATCCCGGACGTCGCACCGAGCACCCGCTACGGCTACCGGGTCGCCGGGCCCTGGGACCCCGATCAGGGACTGCGGTTCAACCCGAACAAGCTGCTGCTCGACCCGTTCGCCCGTGCCGTCTCCGGCGACCTGACCGTGGACCCCGCCATCTTCGGCTACGACCTGGACGAGCCGGCGGCGATGGACACGCGCGACTCCGCGCCGTACGTCCAGCGCAGCGTGGTCGTCGACGACCGCTTCGACTGGGGCGAGGACCGGCCGCTGCGCTACCGGTGGCGCGACAGCGTCATCTACGAGATGCACGTGAAGGGCATGACCCAGCTGCACGACCGGGTGCCCGAGGAGCTGCGCGGGACGTACGCCGGGCTCGCCACGCCCGCGGTGACCGGCTACCTCCGCGACCTCGGCGTCACCGCGGTCGAGCTGCTGCCGGTGCACCAGTTCGTCTCCGAGCCGGCGCTGACCGAGCGCGGCCTGACCAACTACTGGGGCTACAACTCGATCGGCTACTTCGCCCCGCACCACGCCTACTCCTCCGCCGGCGACCGCGGGCAGCAGGTCACCGAGTTCAAGCAGATGGTCAAGGGGCTGCACGAGGCCGGCATCGAGGTGATCCTCGATGTCGTCTACAACCACACCGCCGAGGCGGGGCCGCTCGGGCCGACCCTGTCCTTCCGGGGCCTCGACGACCGCGGCTTCTACTGCCGGGGCGGCGACGGTGCACCGGGGGCGCCCTTCCAGGACACCTACTGGGACGTGACCGGCTGCGGCAACACCGTCGACGCGTCGAACCCCTTCGCGCTGCGGCTGATCCTCGACTCCCTGCGCTACTGGGTCACCGAGATGCACGTCGACGGCTTCCGCTTCGACCTGATGTCGGCACTGACCCGGGTGCACCACCGGGTCGACATGAACAACCACCTGCTGATGGCGATCGGCCAGGATCCCGTGCTGCGGCACGTGAAGCTGATCGCCGAGCCGTGGGACGCCTCGATGGACGGCTACCGCGTGGGCGAGTTCCCGCCGCCGTGGGTGGAGTGGAACGACCAGTACCGCGACGAGCTCCGCGACTTCTGGCGCAACCACACCTCGGGCATCCGCACCGTCGCGACCCGGCTGGCCGGCTCCTCCGACCTCTACCTGGACGACGGGCGCTCGCCGTACGCCTCGGTCAACTTCGTCACCGCCCATGACGGGTTCACGCTGCGCGACCTGGTGACGTACGAGCGGAAGCACAACGAGGCGAACGGCGAGGACAACCGCGACGGCACCGACAACAACCGCTCGTGGAACCACGGGCTCGAGGGCGAGACCGACGACCCGGCGCTGCTCGGCGTACGCCGACGGCAGGCGGCCAACATGATGGCGACGCTGTGCCTCTCGAACGGTGTCCCGATGATCACCGCGGGCGACGAGCGTGGACGCACCCAGGGCGGCAACAACAACGCCTACGCCCAGGACAACGAGACCTCGTGGATCGACTGGCGCCCCGACGACGCCTGGCTCGACGTGTACGAGATCACCAAGACCGCGCTCCGGCTGCGGCGCGAGCACCCGGCGCTGCGACAGCGGCACTGGTTCGAGGGACGACCCACGATCCGCGGCGGCCCCAAGGACCTGGCCTGGCTGCACCCCTCCGGCCGCGAGATGACCGGCGACGACTGGCACGACCCGAACCTGCGCGCGATCGGCATGTTCGTCTCCGGCGCGCCGCTGCGCTCCCCCGGCCCCCGCGGCGAGCAGCAGGTGGACCGGTCCTTCATGCTCTGGTTCAACTCCGACTGGCTGCCCCAGCGCATCACGCTCCCCGAGAACGACTGGGTGCAGACCGGCGAGGTGGTGCTCTCCACCGACGTCCGACTCCCGGTCGGCACCCACGTCGAGGCCGGCGACCGGATCGCCGTCGGCCGCCGTACCGTCGTCGTCCTCCGCGAGGTCTGACCGCCGGCAGGTGGTTTCGAGGCTCGTCGCTGGCGCTCCTCGCACCTCAACCACCGTGACGGTGGTTGAGGTGCGAGCGAAGCGAGCCTCGAAACCCCGTCTATGGGAGGGCGACGATGCCGAGCTCGGCGGGGGTGGCGAGGAGGTCGTTGCGGGGTACGACGCGGACGGTGTAGCCGAAGGAGCCGGAGCGGTCGAGCACGAGGTCGCCGTCGAAGCGGTGCCGGCCGCCCTCGTAGGACTCGACGGGGTGCAGCGACTCGAGCGCGGTGTCCACGAGGTCGTCCTCGCCGGTGCTGCGCCCGTGGACCAGCTGGACGTCGACCTCCCCGGGCGTGAGATCGCCGAGGGCGACGAACGCTCGCACGCTCATCGTGTCGCCGACCTCGGGGGCGTCGCCGACCCCACTGCTCTCGACGTGCTCGACGCGGACGCCGGGCCAGCCGGCGCGCACCCGCCGCTTCCACGCGGCGAGCTCGACGGCCCCGGCGTAGTCGGAGTTGAGCCGACGCCCGGTGGTCGCGGCCGGCGTGTAGAGCTGGCGGACGTAGTCGCTGACCATCCGGGTGGCGAGCACCTTCGGGCCGAGCGACTTCAGCGTGTGCCGGACCATCTCGATCCAACGGGTCGGCACGCCGTCGGCGTCGACGTCGTAGAAGCGCGGCGCGACCTCGTTCTCGATCAGGTCGTAGAGCGCGGCCGCCTCGAGGTCGTCGCGGTGGTCGACGTCCTCGACGCCGTCGGCCGTGGGGATCGCCCAGCCGTTGTCGCCGTCGTACCACTCGTCCCACCAGCCGTCGAGCACCGACAGGTTCAGGCCGCCGTTGAGCGCGGCCTTCATGCCCGAGGTGCCGCACGCCTCGTAGGGGCGCAGCGGGTTGTTCAGCCAGACGTCGCAGCCGGGGTAGAGCGGCTGCGCCATCGCGATGTCGTAGTTGGGCAGGAACACGATGCGGTGCCGGATCGCGGGGTCGTCGGAGAGCCGCACGATGTCCTGGATCAGCTTCTTGCCGCCGTCGTCGGCGGGGTGCGCCTTGCCGGCGATCACCAGCTGCACGGGCCGCTCGGGGTGCAGCAGCAGGCTCTTGAGCCGCTCGGGGTCGCGCATCATCAGCGTCAGCCGCTTGTACGACGCGGCGCGCCGCGCGAAGCCGATCGTGAGCACGTCGGGGTCGAGGGCCGACTCGATCCAGCCCAGCTCGGCGCGGGCCGAGCCACGCTTCTCCCACGACCGGGCCAGGCGCCGGCGGGCCTCCTGCACGAGCCGCTCGCGCAGCTGTCGCTTGACCGCCCACATCTCGCTGCCCGGCACCTTGTCGGCAGCCGCCCAGAAGGCGTCGGTGTCGTCGCTGTCGGGGTCGGCGCCCTGGCTGGCCGCCAGCGCGATCACCTCGCGGCCGACCCAGGTCGGGGCGTGCACGCCGTTGGTGATCGAGGTGATCGGCACCTCGGCCTCGTCGAAGGCGGGCCACAGGCCGCTGAACATGCCCCGGCTGACGTGCCCGTGCAGCCGGGAGACGCCGTTGGCACGCTGCGCCAGCCGGAAGCCCATGACCGCCATGTTGAAGACGCCCGGGTCGCCGCCGTCGTAGTCCTCGGCGCCGAGCGCGAGCAGCCGGTCGACCGGGACGCCCGGGGTGGCGCCGGCGTCGCTGAAGTACTGCTCGACCAGCGTGCGCGGGAAGCGGTCGATGCCGGCCGGCACCGGGGTGTGGGTGGTGAAGACCGTGGACGCGCGGCCGACCTCGAGCGCGGTGTCGAAGTCGAGGCGCGGGCCGCCTTCGGCGACCGTCAGCTCGCGGATCCGCTCGACCCCGAGGAAGCCGGCGTGGCCCTCGTTGGTGTGGAAGACCTCCGGCGCCGGGTGCCCGGTGATCCGCGTGTAGACGCGCAGCGCCCGCACGCCGCCGACGCCGAGGAGCAGCTCCTGGCGCAGGCGGTGCTCGCTGGTGCCGCCGTACAGGCGGTCGGTCACGTCGCGGTAGTGGTCGGGGTTGCCCTCGATGTCGGTGTCGAGCATCAGCAGCGGCACCCGGCCGACGCTCACGACCCAGATGCGGGCGAGCAGCTCGGGCCCGTCGGGCAGCGCGATGCTGATCGTCGCGCGCTCGCCGTTCGGCTCGCGCAGCAGCGAGATCGGCAGCCCGTCGGGGTCGAGGACCGGGTACGTCTCCTGCTGCCAGCCCTCGCGCGAGAGCGACTGCTTGAAGTAGCCATGCCGGTAGAGCAGGCCGACGCCGACGATCGGTACGCCGAGGTCGCTCGCGGCCTTGAGGTGGTCGCCGGCCAGGATGCCGAGCCCACCGGAGTACTGCGGCAGCACCGCGGTGATGCCGAACTCCGGCGAGAAGTAGGCGATCGCCTCCGGGCCGTCCACGCCCGCCGCCCGGCGCCGCTGGTACCACCGGTCGCCGGTCAGGTAGCGCTCCAGGTCGGCGTGGGCCGCTCTCAGTCGTGCGAGGAACGCCTCGTCGCCGGCCAGCTGCTCCAGGCGCTGACGCCCGACGGCGCCGAGCAGCCCCACCGGATCGCGCCCGGTCGATTCCCACAGCTCGGCGTCGACGTCGGCGAAGACGTCTTGGGTCTCGGGGTGCCACGACCACCGGAGGTTGCCGGCGAGGTCCCCCAGCGCCGCGAGCGGCGGGGGCAGCACGGGGCGGACGGTGAATCGACGGATGGCGCGCACGGGTCGGACGTTACCCCGACATTCTTGGATCGTTCAAAGAGCCGGTCGGGTTTCGGCTGTCGGCAGCCAAGACCCGCACGACACGCCGTAGTCGCCAGGCGTGTCGCGCGGGTTTCGGCTGGCAGCAGCCGAAACCCGCGTGGCCCGCTGCCCTTGCCGCGCGCCATGTGCGTCTGGCTAGGTTGGAGTTCATGGTCGGTCGTATCCCCGTCATGGACGTCACGCCCCTGGTCGACCTGGGCCGACAGCCCGCGAAGGCGACGGTGGGCGAGCCGTTCCCCGTCACCGCCAGCGTGTTCCGCGAGGGGCACGACCAACTGGGTGCCGAGGTCGTGCTGACGGACCCGGCCGGACGACGCCGGCCGCCGGTGCGGATGGTGCCGGACGCCGACGTGCCCGACCGGCACGTCGCCTGGGTGACCCCGGACTCCCCGGGTGCGTGGACCTTCGAGATCGCGGCCTGGTCGGATCCGGTCGCGACCTGGCAGCACGACACCGGCCTGAAGGTGCCGGCCGGCGTCGACGTCGAGCTGATGTTCACCGAGGGCCGGCTGCTGCTCGAGCGGGTCCGCGCGACCCTCGACCCGCGCGACCCGCACACCCCCGACGCGACCGCCGTACTGGGCGCCGGCATCGAGGCCGCCGCCGACGTCGCCCGCCCCGCCGCCGCCCGGCTCGCCGTGCTCCAGGCGCCCGAGCTCGAGGCCGTGCTCACCGCCCACCCGCTGCGCGAGCTGCTCACCGTCGAGGGCCCCTACCCGGCGTACGCCGACCGCTCGAAGGCCCTGTGCAGCAGCTGGTACGAGTTCTTCCCCCGCTCCGAGGGCGCCACCAAGGACCCGAAGACCGGCAAGGTCACCAGCGGGAGCCTCCGGACCGCCGCGAAGCGGCTCGACGCCGTCGCGGCGATGGGCTTCGACGTCGTCTACCTGCCGCCCGTCCACCCGATCGGCGAGGTCAACCGCAAGGGTCCCAACAACACCCTCGACCCCGGCCCCGACGACACCGGCTCCCCGTGGGCGATCGGCTCCAGGTACGGCGGACACGACGCGATCCATCCCGATCTCGGCACGTTCGACGACTTCGACGCCTTCGTCGGCCGGGCGAACTCGCTCGGCCTCGAGGTCGCGCTCGACCTCGCGCTGCAGGCGGCACCCGACCACCCGTGGGTGACCAGCCATCCCGAGTGGTTCACGACCCGCGCCGACGGCACCATCGCCTACGCCGAGAACCCGCCCAAGAAGTACCAGGACATCTACCCGATCAACTTCGACAACGACCCGTCCGGCATCTGTCAGGAGGTGCTGCGGATCGTGCGGCTCTGGATGTCGCACGGCGTCCGGATCTTCCGCGTCGACAACCCGCACACCAAGCCGGTGGCCTTCTGGGAGTGGCTGCTCAAGGAGATCCGGCGCACCGACCCCGACGTCGTCTTCCTCTCCGAGGCGTTCACCCGGCCGGCGATGATGCACGCGCTCGGGGCGATCGGCTTCCACCAGAGCTACACCTACTTCACCTGGCGCAACACCAAGTGGGAGCTCGAGGACTACCTGCAGGAGCTCTCGCACCGCTCCGACCACCTGATGCGGCCGAACCTGTTCGTCAACACCCCCGACATCCTGCACGCCTACCTGCAGTACGGCGGCCCGGCGGCGTTCAAGATCCGGGCCACGATCGCCGCGACGGCGTCGCCGAGCTGGGGCGTGTACGCCGGCTTCGAGCTGTTCGAGCACGTGGCCGTGCGGCCCGGCAGCGAGGAGTACCTGGACTCGGAGAAGTACCAGATCCGGATCCGCGACTGGGACGCCGCCGAGCGCGAGGGGCGCTCGCTCGCGCCGTACCTCACCCGGCTGAACGAGATCCGGCGCGCGCACCCCGCCCTCCGGCTGCTGCGCAACCTCTCGATCCACTGGAGCGACGACGAGAACATCCTGGTGTTCTCGAAGCGGGCCGGGGGTTTCGAGACAGGCGCTAGCGCGCCTTCCTCAACCACCGGCGGCAGCGCCAGCGCGCTTTCCTCAACCACCGGCGGTAGCGCTAGCGCGCCTTCCACAACCACCGGCGGCAGCGCCAGCGCGCCTTCCACAACCACCGGCGGCAGCGCCAGCGCGCCTTCCACAACCACCGGCGGCAGCGCCAGCGCGCCTTCCTCGACCACCGGGGACGACGTGGTGATCGTGGTCGTCAACGTCGACCCGCACGCCGCGCGCGAGACGACGGTGCACCTCGACATGGCGGCACTCGGCCTGGGCGACACCGACTCGTTCGTCGTCCACGACGAGATCAGCGGTGCCGACTGGACGTGGAGCCAGCACAACTACGTGCGGCTCGACCCCTACCAGGAGCCGGCCCACGTGCTCACGTTGAGGAGCACCCGGTGACCCACGACGTGGCGCACAGCGAGGTGCTCGGCCAGAACACGCCCGAGTGGTTCAAGACCGCGGTGTTCTACGAGGTCCTGGTGCGGGCCTTCCGCGACTCCAACGCCGACGGCACCGGCGACTTCCGCGGGCTGGTCGAGAAGCTCGACTACCTCCAGTGGCTCGGCGTCGACTGCCTGTGGATCCCGCCGTTCTTCCCGAGCCCGCTGCGCGACGACGGGTACGACGTCGCCGACTACACCGGCGTGCACCCGGAGATCGGCACGATCGAGGACTTCCACTACTTCCTCGACGAGGCGCACAAGCGCGGCCTCCGGGTGATCATCGACTTCGTCATGAACCACACCAGTGACCAGCACGCATGGTTCCAGGCCTCCCGCTCCGACCCCGAGGGCCCGTACGGCGACTTCTACGTGTGGTCCGACAGCGACGAGCTGTACCAGGACGCCCGGATCATCTTCGTCGACACCGAGCCGTCGAACTGGACCTGGGACCCCGTGCGCCAGCAGTACTTCTGGCACCGGTTCTTCTCCCACCAGCCCGACCTCAACTTCGACAACCCGGCCGTGCACGACGCGATCCTCGACGCGATCCGGTTCTGGCTCGACATGGGCATGGACGGCTTCCGCCTCGACGCGGTCCCCTACCTCTACGAGCGGCCGGGGACCAACGGCGAGAACCTCCCGGAGACCCACGAGTTCCTCAAGAAGGTGCGCAAGGTCGTCGACGACGAGTACCCGGGCCGGGTCCTGCTCTGCGAGGCCAACCAGTGGCCGCAGGACGTCGTGGAGTACTTCGGCGACTTCGACGCCGGCGGCGACGAGTGCCACATGGCCTTCCACTTCCCGGTGATGCCGCGCATCTTCATGGCCGTGCGCCGCGAGTCGCGGTTCCCGATCTCGGAGATCCTCGAGCAGACGCCGCCGATCCCGGCGAAGTGCCAGTGGGGCATCTTCCTGCGCAACCACGACGAGCTGACCCTCGAGATGGTCACCGACGAGGACCGCGACTACATGTGGGGCGAGTACGCCAAGGACCCCCGCATGAAGGCCAACATCGGCATCCGACGGCGGCTCGCCCCGCTGCTCGACAACGACACCAACCAGATGGAGCTCTTCAACGCGCTGCTGCTGTCGCTGCCCGGCTCGCCGGTGCTCTACTACGGCGACGAGATCGGCATGGGCGACAACATCTGGCTCGGCGACCGCGACGGCGTACGCACCCCGATGCAGTGGACCGCCGACCGCAACGCCGGCTTCTCGGCCGCCACGCCCGGCAAGCTCGACCGGCCGGTGATCCAGGACCCGGTCTTCGGGTACCAGTCGGTCAATGTCGAGGCTCAGCTCGAGAACTCCTCGTCGCTCCTGCACTGGACGCGGCGGATGATCCACGCACGCCGCAACCACCCGGCCTTCGGGCTGGGCGCCTTCCACGACCTCGGCGGCTCGAACCCGTCGGTGCTCTCCTACGTGCGCGAGCTCGCGGCGCCGGACGCCGACCCCGCCTCCGGCCACGGCGCGGAGCAGGGGCAGGCGACCGGCGACCTGATCCTCTGCGTCAACAACCTCTCCCGCTTCCCGCAGCCGGTCGAGCTCGACCTGCGCCGCTACCAGGGCCGCCGCCCGGTCGAGCTGCTCGGCGGGGTGCCGTTCCCCGAGATCGGCGAGCTGCCCTACTTGCTGACCCTCGCCGGCTACGGCTTCTACTGGTTCCGGCTGACCGCCCCCGACACCGCTCCCCCGGCCGGCGACGAGGGGGTACTGCTGTGACCGAGACGCCCAGCCCGGGGCCCGACGTGTTCGCGAGGTACCTGGAGCGCACCCGCTGGTTCGGCGGCAAGGGCCGGCCGTTCTCGATCGCCGGCGTACGCCGCATCGGCGAGCTGCCGCGGACCGCGGACGATCCGCGCGTGGTCGTCGACCTCGTCGAGGTCGGGTACGACGACGACCAGGGCGGCACCGAGGTCTACCAGGTGCCGCTGTCGCTCTACACCGACCCGGAGCCGCGGCTCGACCACGCGTTCGTCGGCTGGTGGGAGGAGCCGGCGTACGGCTGGGTGCATGCCTACGACGCGCTGCACGATCGCGAGGCGATGGCGCTCTGGCTCCGGGCCTTCGACCGCGCGGCCCGCGAGCCGGGCGGCAACCTCAACGACGAGAGCGGGCTGCGCTTCCACCGGATCGGCGAGCACGAGCTCGACCTCGAGACGCACTCGACCCTCTTCTCCGGCGAGCAGTCGAACTCGTCGGTGGCGTTCGGCGAGGACGCGCTGATGAAGGTCTTCCGCAAGATCACGCCGGGCGTCAACCCCGACATCAGCGTGCACGACGTGCTCACCCGGGCGGGCTCCGAGCACATCGCGAGCCTCTACGGCTGGCTGGACTGGGTCGACGAGGGCGCCGACGAGGGCCAGGGCACCACCCTCCAGCTCGCGATGCTCCAGCAGTTCCTGCGCACCGCCAGCGACGGCTGGGATCTGGCGCTGGCGAGCGTCCGCAACCTCTACGCCGAGGCCGACCTGCATGCCTACGAGGCCGGTGGCGACTTCGCCGCCGAGGCCGAGCGGCTCGGTGTCGCGCTGCGCGAGGTGCACGACGTGCTGGCCGAGCACTTCCCCGTCGACCGGCTCGACGCCGCGGCCGTCGCCGGACTGGCCGACGACATGGACACGCGGCTCGACCAGGCGCTGCCGGTGGTCCCCGAGCTCGCCGCCCACGCCGACGCCCTGCGCGCGGCGTACGACCGGCTCCGCGGGCTGCGCGACGTGGCGGTCCAACAGGTCCACGGCGACCTCCACCTCGGCCAGACGCTGCGCACCAGCCTGGGCTGGAAGATCGTCGACTTCGAGGGCGAGCCGGCCAAACCGCTGGCCGAGCGGCTCCGGCCCGACTCGCCATGGCGGGACGTCGCCGGGATGCTGCGCTCCTTCGACTACGCGCCGCACGTCGTCGAGCGGCAGTTCGCCGACGACCACCCCGACAACGCCGAGCAGCGCGCCTACCGCGCCGAGGAGTGGGCGCACCGCAACCGCAACCACTTCCTCACGGCGTACGCCGGCGGCGAGTTGAGCGACGACCAGCGGGCACTGCTGGAGGCCTACGTCGCCGACAAGGCCGTCTACGAGACCGTCTACGAGACCCGCAACCGGCCGGCCTGGGTGGCGATCCCGCTCGAGGCCGTCGCGAGGATCGGAGCACCGTGAAGACGACACCCACCGCACTCGAGGTCGGCACCGCCGAGCTGCACCAGGTCGCCCACGGCGAGCACGGCGATCCGCACGGCGTGCTCGGGCCGCACCCCCACGACGGAGGCGTGACCGTCCGGGTGCTCAAGCCGCTCGCGTCCCGGGTCGAGGTGCGCTGGGACGGCGGCGAGGTCGAGCTGCGCCACGAGCACGAGGGCATCTGGGTCGGCGTGCTCCCCGTGCCCGACGTGCCGGACTACCGGGTCGCGGTGTCCTACGACGCCGACGAGGTCGTGCTCGACGACCCCTACCGCTTCCTGCCCACGCTGGGCGAGGTCGACCTGCACCTGATCAACGAGGGCCGCCACGAGCAGCTGTGGGAGGTCCTCGGCGCCCGGGTGCACCACTACCCGGGCGCGCTCGAGCCGGTCGTCGGCACGTCGTTCGCGGTGTGGGCGCCGTCCGCGCGCGCCGTCCGGGTCAAGGCCGACTTCAACAGCTGGGACGGCCGCGAGCACCCGATGCGCCAGCTCGGGACGTCCGGCGTGTGGGAGCTGTTCGTGCCGAACGTCGGCACCGGCACGGCCTACAAGTTCGTGATCCTCGGCCCCGACGGACAGTGGCGCGAGAAGGCCGACCCGATGGCGTTCTGGGCCGAGCGGCCCGCCGACACCGCGTCGAAGGTGTTCGAGTCGTCCTACGAGTGGGGCGACGACGCGTGGCTCGCGGACCGCCCGGACCGCTCCCCCGTCCGCGAGCCGATGAGCATCTACGAGATGCACCTGGGCTCCTGGAAGAAGCATCACGACGGTCGCTACTGGTCCTGGGCCGAGCTCGCCGACGAGCTCCCGGCGTACGTCGCGGGGCTGGGCTTCACCCACGTCGAGCTGATGCCGGTGATGCAGCATCCGTTCGGTGGCTCCTGGGGCTACCACGTGACGTCGTACTTCGCGCCGGACTCGCGGTTCGGCGACCCCGACGGCTTCCGGCTGCTCGTCGACCGGCTGCACCAGGCCGGCGTCGGCGTCATCCTCGACTGGGTGCCCGGCCACTTCGCGACCGACGAGTGGGCGCTCGCGCGCTTCGACGGCACCCCGCTCTACGAGGACCCCAACCCGCAGCGCGGCTGGCACAAGGAGTGGGGCTCCCACATCTTCAACTTCGGCCGGCGCGAGGTGCGCAACTTCCTCTACGCCAACGCGCTGTACTGGCTCGAGGAGTTCCACGCCGACGGGCTGCGCGTCGACGGCGTCGCGTCGATGCTCTACCTCGACTACGCCCGCCAGGAGGGCGAGTGGACGCCGAACGTGCACGGCGGCCACGAGAACCTCGAGGCGGTGCAGTTCCTCCAGGAGATGAACGCCACCGTCTACAAGCGGGTGCCCGGCATCACCACGATCGCCGAGGAGTCGACGTCGTGGCCCGGCGTCACCCGGCCCACGTCGGCCGACGGGCTCGGCTTCGGCTTCAAGTGGAACATGGGCTGGATGCACGACTCGCTCGACTACCTGGCCCACGAGCCGGTGCACCGGGCCTACCACCACGGCGAGATGACGTTCTCGCTCGTCTACGCGTTCTCCGAGAACTACGTGCTGCCGCTCAGCCACGACGAGGTCGTGCACGGCAAGGGCTCGCTGCTGCGCAAGATGCCCGGCGACCGGTGGCAGCAGCTCGCGAACCTGCGCGCCTACCTGGGCTTCATGTGGGCGCACCCCGGCAAGCAGCTGCTGTTCATGGGCAGCGAGCTCGGGCAGGAGTCGGAGTGGGCCGAGTCGCGCGAGCTCGACTGGTGGCTCCTCGACCACCCGGAGCACCGGGGCGTCTCGACGCTCGTGCGCGACCTCAACGCGGCGTACGTCGGCTCGCCGGCGGTGTGGCAGCTCGACGGCAACCCGGCCGGCTTCCAATGGATCGACGCCAACGATGCCGGTCGCAACGTCTTCTCGTTCGTACGCCGCGGCGCCGAGGGCTCGCCCGAGGTGGTGTGCGTGTCCAACTTCGCCGCCGTGCCCCACGACGACTACCGGCTCGGGCTGCCGGCGGCCGGCGACTGGGACGAGATCGTCAACACCGACGCCGAGTCCTACACCGGCTCGGGCGTGGGCAACCTCGGCTCGGTCGCCGCCGTCGAGGGCGAGTGGTCGGGGCAGCCGGCCCACGCCACGATCGTGGTGCCGCCGCTGGCGACGGTGTGGTTGCGGCGGCGGGAGGGCGGTGCGGGTTTCGGCTGACCGCCGTGCCCGCTGTGACTGGTGCGGCCGCCCGGCGTGCGCCGGCTCGCTAGGGTTGCGGCGTGACCGACCCGACGACCACCGTGACGACGGTCGCGGAGGGGATCGCCCGGATCGCGTGGAGCGACGACGAGCCGATCGACGTCATCCGGCACAACGTGGTCGCCGCGCTCGCCGACCACGCCCGCGTCGAGGCGCTGATCGACCCCGACGACGAGGGCGCGCAGCGGGCGGCGACCTGGTCGGGCCTGCGCCGCGAGGGCGTGATGCGCGGCGTCACCGTCGGCGGGGCGCCGGTCGACCGGATCGTCTACGCCCGGCTCGCGACCGACACCCCGCTGCACGAGCCGGAGGGATTCCGGGCGCTGCTCAACTCCTTCCTGCCCCGCAAGCGCGCGATCGGCCAGATGCTGATCCGCGACCACGACGGCCGGGTGCTGCTGTGCAGCCTGACCTACAAGACCGACTGGGACCTGCCCGGCGGCGTGGTCGAGGTCAACGAGGCGCCCCGCGAGGCGGTCGCGCGGGAGATTGAGGAGGAGCTCGGTCTCGAGATCCCGGCCGGCCCGCTGGTGCTCACCGACTGGCTCCCGGCGTGGAGCGGCTGGGACGACGCGCTGTGCCTGGTCTTCGACGGCGGCCGCCACGACGCCGCCCTCACCGACACCATCGTCCGCGAGGCCCGGGAGATCCGGACCGCGGAGTTCTGCACGGTCGACCAGGTGCACGAGCGCTGCGCCGACTTCACCGCCCGCCGCATCGAGGCCGCCCTGGCCAACCTGGCCGCCGGCGGCGGCCCGGCGTACACCGAGTCCGGCCGCTGAGCCGAGTTGGCGCCAGATTCTCGCCGAGCCGGCGCCAGATTTCGGGTGTGCCTGAAATCTGGCGCCCACTCGGCCTTGACTACGGGCGTAACGTTGATTACATGATTACAGATGAACTGAGGGAGCGCGTGACGGGCTGGTTCGCCGGCCGACTCCCGGCCGAGTGGCAGCCCGCCGACGTCACCGTCGACCGCGAGGAGATCACAGTCGTGCTGACCATCGCCGACGTCGAGACCGAAGGGTCCGACGCGGCCGTCGCCGAGGCGCGGGCGGGTCGCGCGTCGGCGTTCCGCGAGGACACCCGCGAGCAGCGGATGGAGATCGCCCAGGAGGCGCAGCACCGGTTCGAGCGCAAGGTCTCGTGGGGACTGGCGATCGGGGAGCGACGCGAGCTCTGGACCCACGTCTCCGCCCCGGTGATGACACGGCTCCGACAGCCGCAGCGCGTGGTGCTCGACACGCTGGTCGACGCGGGTGTGGCCAAGTCGCGGTCCGAGGCGCTCGCCTGGTGCGTCCGCCTGGTCGGGCAGCACGAGGACGACTGGCTCACGGAGCTGCGCGAGGCGATGAGCGGTGTCGCCGACGTAAGGGCGAAGGGTCCCGCGGCCTGACCCGTACCCCTAGATTGACCGCATGCGCTTCCTGCTGAACGTCATCTGGCTCCTGCTCTGCGGCATCTGGATGGCGCTCGGGTACGTCGTCGCCGGGGTCATCTGCTGCATCCTGATCATCACGATCCCGTTCGGGATCGCGTCGTTCCGGATCGCGGCCTACGCCCTGTGGCCCTTCGGCCGCACGGTCATCCGGCAGCCGACCGCGGGATTCTGGTCCGCGATCGGCAACGTGATCTGGGTGGTGGTCGCCGGCATCTGGCTCGCGCTCGGGCACATCGTGACCGGCGTCCTGCTCTGCATCACGATCATCGGCATCCCGCTGGGCGTGGCGAACTTCAAGATGATCCCGGTCTCCCTGCTGCCGCTGGGCCGCCAGATCGTGCGCATCGACGAGGTCACGACCCGGCCGTCGACGGCCTGACGGCCTCAGAAGAGCGCCGAGGCCAGGTTCTGCCGGCCGCGCAGCACCCGCGGGTCGTCGTTACCGACCGCACCGAACAGGCCGAGCAGGTGCTCGCGCGCTCGGTCGCGGTCGTCGCCGGAGGTACGCCGCACCAGGTCGACGAGCCGGTTGAACGCGTCGTCGACGTGCCCGCCGAGCATGTCGAGGTCGGCCACCAGGGTCTGCGCGTCGACGTCGTCGGGGCTCTCGGCCGCGGCGGCGCGGGCGGTGTTCAGGTCGACGCCCTGGGTGCGCTGGAGCACCTTCGCCATCGCCAGGCCGGCCGCGGCCTCGGCGTCGGCGGGGTTGGCGTCGACGAGCTTCTGGTACTCCGCGACCGCGCGGTCGACGTCCCCCTCGCCCAGCGCGTCCTGCGCGGCGGCGTACCGCGGGTCGACGGCCGGCTCGCCGTCGGCGTCCGCCTCGCCGGCGACCATGCGCGGCTGGTGCCGGCCGGCGATGCCGTTGGCGGTGAGCTGCTGCATCACCTGGGTGATCTGCGCCCGGAGCTGGTCGAGCGGGAGCACGTCCTGGAGCAGCGGGGCCGGCCGGCCGTCGAGCACGGCGACCACCAACGGGATCGACGGGATCTGCATCGCCTGCGCGATCTGCGGGGCCGCGTCGATGTCGACGAGCCCGACCAGGAAGCGGCCCTCGAACTCCCCCGACAGCGTCTCGAGGTCGCGCGCCAGGTCGGCGCTCTCGGGCATCCGGGTCGGCGAGTAGAAGACCAGGAAGACCGGCGCGGTCATCGATGCCTCGAGCGTCGACTGGAAGTTCTGCTCGGTGAGCTGGACGGCGTACGACGAGCCGGTCGACGCCCCGTCGGCGGCACCACCGGGGGCGCCGCCGGGAGCCGCGGCCTTCAGGCCGGACAGGTCGACGGCACCGGGACGGGAGAACGGCTGCTGGCTCATGGACCCAATCCTAGGGAGATCACGCCAGACCGAGTTCCACCGCCTCCTCATGCAGCTCCTCGCGCACGCTCGGGTGCGCGGCGTGCTCGATCAGCTGACGGGCCTGCTCGCGCTGGTCGTGGCCGACGATCTCGGCGACTCCCTGCTCCGTCACGACCGCGGTCATCTGGAACGACGTCACCGGCTCGTCGACCAGCGGCACGATCGTCGAGCAGTCGGCCTTGGGGTGCCACGAGCGCAGCGCGATGAACGCCTGGCCGCCGGCACTGTGCATCGCGCCGACGAAGAAGTCGGTCTGGCCGCCGAAACCGGAGTGGATCCGGGCCCCGATCCGCGAGGCGTTCGCCTGGGCGAAGAGGTCTACCTGCAGCGCCGTGTTCACGCTGACCATCGACGGGTTCAGGGCGATCCGGGCCGGGCTGTTGGTGACCTCGGTGCGGGCCATCGCGATCCGCTCGTTGCCGTCGACCCACTCCAGCAGCTCCGGCGACCCGAAGAGGAACGACGCCGTGATCGGCACGTTCCGGTCCAGCGCGCCGACCTTCTCGAGCGCGAAGATGCTGTCGGAGAACATCTCGGTCCACACCCGCAGCCCGCTGCGGTCGCGCAGCCCGGTCAGCGTCGCGTCGGGGACGGCGCCGATGCCCGCCTGCAGCGTCGACCCGTCGGTGACCCGCTCGGCGACCAGCTCGCCGATGCGGGCCGACGCGTCGTCGATCACGGTGACCGGGGCGGTCGGCAGCGGTGCGTCGGCGTCCACGAGGACGTCGACCAGGTCCAGGTCGACGAGCGCGTCGCCGTACGTCCAGGGCATCCGGTCGTTGACCTGCGCGATCACGATGCCGCCGCGGCGCTTGGCGGCCTCCAGCGCGGCGGGCAGCACGTTGACCTCCACCCCCAGCGAGACCTTGCCGCCGCGCGGCCGGGTCGTGTGCAGCACCACGGCGTCCGGCGGGAGCTGGCGGCCGAAGAGCGTCGGCACCATCGACAGCCGCGACGGCACGTAGCTCAGCCGCGGGCTGCGCCGCTGGCCCGGCCCGACGAACGACGTCTCCAGGGTGACGCCGTCGCGGTCCGGCAGTCCGGGCTGGCCGTTGAGCGTCCAGAGCCGGTAGGAGTCCAGCGCCGCGTCGACCAGGCCGACCGTGTGCCACGGGATGGCGTGGTTACCGGTGACGACGATGCGGGGGTTGTCGGGCAGGCGGGTCAGGGCGTCGGCGAGGTCCACGACCCGATTCCACCAGAGAGCCGCCGGTCAGGCACGGGTCGTTGGTCTCTTAGAAGCGGGCCGGCTCGCGGTACTCCCCCCACTCCGCGCGCAGCGCGTCGCAGATCTCCCCCAGGGTGGCCTCGGCGCGGCAGGCGTCGAGCATCGGCTCGATGAGGTTCTCATCGGCGCGGGCGGCGTCGACCATCCGGGTCAGGGCCGCCCGGACGGCGGCGTCGTCGCGAGCGGTACGACGGGCGGCGAGCGTGCGCACCTGCTCGAGCTCGACCTCGTGGGAGACCCGCAGGATCTCCAGCTCGTGGGTCACCGACTCCTCGTGGCAGTTGACGCCGACGATCCTCTTGTCGCGCTTCTCGAGCGCCACCTGGTACTGGAAGGCCGCCTCGGCGATCTCCGACATGAACCAGCCCTCCTCGATGCCGCGCAGCAGGCCGCGGGTGACGAGCCACTCGCCGCCCCGGACGGCCTCGGCGATCCGCGCGGGCTGGTCGGAGGTCAGCGTGGAGCCGCCCATCGCGAGGATCTTGTCGAAGATCGCGGTCGCCTCGGCCTCGATCCGGTCGGTGAGCGCCTCGACGTACCAGGAGCCGCCGAGCGGGTCGGCGACGTTGACGACGCCGGTCTCCTCCATGATCACCTGCTGGGTGCGCAGCGCGATCTCCGCGGCCTGCTCGCTGGGCAGCGCGAGCGTCTCGTCGAGGGCGTTGGTGTGCAGTGAGTTGGTGCCGCCGAGCACCGCCGAGAGCGCCTCGATGCCGGTGCGCACGACGTTGTTGTAGGGCTGCTGCGCGGTGAGCGAGACGCCCGCGGTCTGGGTGTGGAACCGCAGCCACTGCGCCTTCTCCGACGTCGCGCCGTAGACGTCGCGCATCCAGCGGGCCCAGATCCGGCGGGCGGCGCGGAACTTCGCGATCTCCTCGAAGAAGTCCACGTGCGCGTCGAAGAAGAACGACAGCCCGGGCGCGAAGACGTCGACGTCGAGGCCCCGGGACAGCCCCAGCTCGACGTACCCGAACCCGTCGGCGAGGGTGAACGCGAGCTCCTGCGCGGCCGTCGAGCCGGCCTCGCGGATGTGGTAGCCGGAGACCGAGAGCGGCTTGTACGCCGGGATGTTCGCGGCGCAGTACTCCATCAGGTCGCCGATCAGCTTCAGGTGCGGCTCGGGCGCGAAGAGCCACTCCTTCTGGGCGATGTACTCCTTGAAGATGTCGGTCTGGAGCGTGCCGTTGAGCGTGCTGGTGTCGACGCCGGCGCGCTCGGCGGCGACCAGCATCATGCAGAAGACCGGCACGGCGGGGCCGCTGATCGTCATCGACGTCGTGACGTCGCCGAGGTCGATGCCATCGAAGAGCACCTCCATGTCGGCGACGGAGTCGATCGCGACGCCGCAGTGCCCGACCTCGCCGAGCGCCTTCGGGTCGTCGGAGTCGCGGCCCATCAGCGTGGGCATGTCGAAGGCCACCGAGAGGCCACCCCCGCCGCGGCCGAGGATCATCCGGTAGCGCTCGTTGGTCTGCTGGGCGTTGCCGAAGCCGGCGAACTGGCGGATCGTCCACGTCCGTCCGCGATAGCCGGTCGGGTAGAGGCCGCGGGTGAACGGGAACTCGCCGGGCCACTCGGAGTCGTCGGTGCCGTACGCCGGGGCCAGCTCGACGCCGCTCAGCGTCGTGAAGTCCGCGTCGCGGACCCGGGCACTCTCGTAGCGCCGCTGCCAGCGGGCTCGTGCGTTCTCGCTCATGTCGAAATACTAGGACGTCCTACTAATTCCACCAAGCCGACGGACGACGTCCAGAAGATCGGGTATTGCCACCCCTGACTCCGCTCCGGTAGGACGGACTCCGGCGCCGCCCGCCACGAGCGGGTCGCACTCGGCCGGCGCCATCCTCGGGAGGACACATGAAGAGAAAGCTCCTGCCATTCGGGGTCGCCCTCGCCACCTGCGCGGCCGGTCTCCTGATCCCGTCGGGCGCATCATCCGCAGCGCCATCGACCACGGCGGACCGGGCCGCACCCAGCGACGTACGCGAGATCTCGCCCGACGCGAAGTACTCGACCAAGGGGCTCGCCATGCGGCGCGCCCAGGCGCGTGCCAACACGCTCGCCGCGGCGGCCACGCCACCGGTGGGCACCACGCGGTCGTGGCTGGCGCTCGACGACTTCAACGGGCGGCTGTACCTCAAGCCGTACACGCTGAAGGGCGTCGGCGACAAGATCGAGGTCTGGGTCGCCGACGACACCTCCTTCCCCGCCGGCGACTGCCGCGGCACGGCCAGCACCGAGGTCACCCAGGCCCAGGTGGACCGCCTGATCAGCGAGTTCGACGGCAACATGTACCCGAAAGAGACCGCGACCTTCAGCACCCCGCCGGACCTCGACGGCACGAACGCCCAGATCGCCGGCGACTACACCGGCGACGGCGACAACACCGTCGCGCTCGTCGACAACGTGCGTGACGACAACTACTACGACTTCCCGGCGGCCTCGACCTACATCGCGGGGTTCTTCTCGTCGCAGTTCAACGACCTGGTCGACCGCAACGTGATGACCATCGACGCCTACGACTGGGCGCACCGCACCGGCGAGAACCCGCCGGACGAGCCGACGACGGATCCGTGCACCAGCCGGCCCGCGCGGCCCAACCTCTACGAGGGCACCTTCGCCCACGAGTGGCAGCACCTGCTGCACCACTACACCGACCCGTTCGAGGGCAACTGGATCAACGAGGGTCTCTCCGACTTCGCCCAGACGCTCGTCGGGTACGTCGACGCGACCAAGACCGTCGACCAGCCGGGCGCCGACAGCCACCTCTACTGCTTCCAGGGCTTCGGCACCGTGCAGACGCCGTACAACCCCAACCCGCGTGACTGCGGCGGCGCCCAGAACTCCCTGACCCTGTGGGGCGAGGACCCCAACCCGGCGGCCGTGCTGGCCGACTACGGCAACGCCTACTCGATGATGCTCTATCTCTACGACCGCTTCGGCACGGAGTTCATGTCGGCGCTGCACCGCGACGGCACCTACCAGGGCATGGCCAGCCTCGCCCACGAGCTCCAGGCCGAGGGCATCGACGATCCCTACCGGGTCGTGCACCAGTACCAGTCGATGGTGCTGCTGGACAGGATCGTCGGCGACGCCAAGCACTCCGTCGTGCTCGGCGCCGACAAGCGCGTGGTCACGACGCCGAGCCTGCGCTCGACGGTCAACCTCGACAACCCCGAGTCCTACGACACCCCGGGCGCCGCACCCAACGGCGCCGACTACGTCGTGCTGCGCGGGGCGAACGGCGAGACGCTCAAGGGCGCCAAGCTCCGGTCGCTGGTCTTCGACGGGGCCGCGACGCTGCCGACGCAGCCGCTGCTGTGGACCACGGTGACCAACGACCCCGACCGCCCGGGCGACTCCGTGCTCTGGTCGGGCAACGCCAACAACCTCGACGCCGCGGCCGTGGCCGAGGTCACCGTGCCCGCGGCCGACCCGACGCTGCGGTTCCTCGCCAAGTACGGCGCGGAGCTCGGCTACGACTACGGCTACGTGCAGGTCTCGACCGACGGTGGCAAGACCTACACGTCGATCGCCGGAGACAAGACGGTCGACGGGCCCTTCGGCCCGGCCCTCAACGGGACCACGAACGGCTTCGAGCCGCACACCTTCGACCTGTCGGCGTACGCCGGCCAGACGGTGCTGATCAGCTTCCGCTACGTCAGCGACGGCGGTGTCAACGAGGGCGGCCTGCTCCTCGACGACATCGCGGTCGGCGGCACGACCGTCAGCGACGGCTCGAGTCTCGCGCCGTTCCGGTCCCCGACGCAGATCCACCCGCAGGAGGTCCAGAACTGGAACCTCAAGCTGGTCGGCATCCGCGACCGGGGCCGGCCGACGGTGCTCCAGGTGGAGTTCGACGGCAAGCGGCACGTCGACCTGAACCGGCTCGAGCTGGTGGCGGCGGCACCGTTCGAGAAGGTCGTCGCGATCGTGGCGACCGACGACCCGACCGAGCTCGTCCAGCAGTTCGCGCCGTACACCCTGAAGGTCAACGGCGTGACCCAGCCGGGCGGCGCCTGAGCCGGCGGGTCTGACCACGGAGCCGTCCGCCGCGGACCTGCGCCGCGGCGGGCGGCTCCGGGCGTCCGGGCAGCCTGGGCGTCTGGGCGCCTGGGTGCCCCGCGTCGGGTACATCCCCTGGTTTCGACGCGCCCGTCGCGGCCTCGCAGGCTCGGCCGCGGGGCTTGCTCAACCTGGCCGACCCACGGCCCCGACCTCGTTCCTCGGTCGGCCCGAGTCGTCTCAAACCTGGCCGACCCACGGCCCCGACCTCGTTCCTCGGTCGGCCCGAGTCGTCTCAGAAGTCCCCGGCCGCCTTGCGGACCGGCGTCAGCAGTGCCGAGACCTGCTCGAGCTCCGGGTCCGACAGCGCGCCGAGCGCGAAGCCGGCGTCGATGAGATCGCGGGTCGCCACCTCCACGAGCGCGCGGCCCTCGGGCGTGATCTCGGCCAGCACCGCGCGACCGTCGTCGGGGTGTGCGCGGCGTACGACGAGGCCGGCCGCCTCCAGGCGCCGGACGATCGAGGTGACCGAGGTGGGGTGCACCTGCAGCCGCTCCCCCATCTTGCCCAGCGGCAGCGAGCCCCGGGAGGAGAAGGTCAGCAGCACCAGCGCCTCGTAGCGCGCGAAGGTCAGTCCGTGCGGCTTGAGGATGGCATCGAGGCGCCCGATCAGCAGCTGCTGCACGCGCATCAGCGAGGTGACCGCGTGCATGGCGGGCACGCCGTCCCAGCGCTTGCCCCACTGGCGGGCGGCTTCGTCGATCGGGTCGAAGGGCAGGGCCACGAGGGTGAGGTTAGTTGAACCCGCCTCCGGGCAGGCCGGGAGCGCCGCGGAACCCGCCGGATCGCGAGGTCTCGATCACAGGAGCGGTCCGTCCGTCGCGGGCCGCCGAGAGGGGCTCAGCCTCGAGGCTCAGGCGCGCAGGATCTTCTCCATCGACCTGCCCTTGGCGAGCTCGTCGACGAGCTTGTCGAGGTAGCGGATCTGCTGCATCAGCGGGTCCTCGACGTCCTCGACGCGGATGCCGCAGACGACGCCGGTGATCGCGGACGCGTGCGGGTTGAGGTGGGCCTGGGCGAAGAAGTCCTCGAACGTCGTCCCCGCGGCCAGATGCTCCCCCAGCGCGGCCTCGTCGAATCCGGTGAGCCACTCGATCACCTGGTCGACCTCGGCCTTCGTGCGGCCCTTCTTCTCCGCCTTCGTCACGTACAAGGGATAGACCGACGCGAAGCTGGTGGTGAAGATCCGGCTCATGCCTGCGAGCGTAGTTGCTCGCCCGCGCGGTCAGACCAGGTTCACCGCGCGCGCCGAGACCGCCGACATCGCGTGCTCGATGTCGTCGAGGGTCTCCGCCGGGATCTCGGTGTCGACGGACAGGGCGACCAGCGCCTGGCCGCCCGGGGTCTGCCGGGACACCTGCATGCCGGCGATGTTGACGCCGGCCTCGCCGAGGATGCCGCCGACCGTGCCCACCATGCCCGGCCGGTCCGCGTAGGTGAGGAACGCCAGGTGCTGGGTCGGCTCGATGTCGAGGTCGAAGCCGTTGACCTCGACCAGCCGCTCGCGCTGGCCGATGCCGACCAGCGTGCCGCTGACCGAGACGGACGACCCGTCGGCGAGCGTGCCGCGGATCGTGATCAGGTTGCGGTGGTCGGGGCTCTCGGGGTCGATCACGAGCCGGACCGCCAGGCCACGCTCGGCGGCGAGCAGCGGCGCGTTCACGTAGGAGACCTGCTCCTCGACGACGTCGGTGAAGATGCCCTTGAGCGCGGCGAGCTCGAGCACCTTCACGTCGTACTCGGTGATCTCACCACGCACCTCGACGTCGACCTGCTGGGCCACCTCGCCGGCCAGTCCGGTGAACACCCGGCCGAGCTTCTCGGTCAGCGGGATGCCGGGGCGCACCTCCTCGGCGATCACCCCGCCCTGGACGTTGACGGCGTCGGGCACCAGCTCGCCGGACAGCGCGAGCCGGACCGACCGGGCGACGGCGAGCCCCGCCTTCTCCTGGGCCTCCGCCGTGGAGGCGCCCAGGTGCGGGGTGGCCACGACGTTCTCGAGCTCCAGGAGCGGGCTGTCGGTGCACGGCTCGACCGCGAAGACGTCGAGGCCGGCGGCCGCGATCCGGCCCTCCTTGAGTGCGGCGTACAGGGCGGCCTCGTCGACGATCCCGCCGCGCGCCGCGTTGACGAGCACCAGCGACGGCTTCACCTTCGCGAGCTGCTCGGTGCCGATCAGGCCGACGGTCTCGGGGGTCTTCGGGAGATGGACCGACATGAAGTCCGCCTCGACGAGGAGCGTGTCGAGGTCGACGAGCCGCACCCCCATCTGGGCGGCGCGGCCGGCCTGCACGTAGGGGTCGTGGGCGATCACCCGCATGCCGAACGCCGCCAGTCTGTGGGCGACCAGCACGCCGATCCGGCCGAGGCCGACGACGCCGACGGTCTTCTCGTACAGCTCGGTGCCGGTGTAGCGCGAGCGCTTCCACTCCCCCGCCCGGAGCGCCGCATGTGCCGGTGACACGTGGCGCGCCGCGGCGAGCATCAGCGCCACGGCCAGCTCGGCGGCCGAGACGATGTTGGAGGTCGGCGCGTTGACGACCATGACGCCGGCCTGCGTCGCGGCCCGGACGTCGACGTTGTCGAGGCCCACGCCGGCCCGGGCGACGACCTTGAGCCGCCGCGCGGCGGCCAGGACCTCGGCGTCCACCCTCGTCGCGGACCGGACCAGCAGGGCGTCGGCGTCCACGATGGCGGCGAGCAGCTCGGCGCGGTCCGCGCCGTCGCAGCGACGGATCTCGAAGTCCGGGCCCAGCGCCTCGACGGTGGCCGGGCTCAGCTCCTCGGCGATCAGTACGACGGGCAGGTTCACAGCGATGCGGTCCTCGGCAACGAGTGGTTCAGTGGGCACGACGCTGTGCTCGTTCGCGACCCTACCGGACCGGTCGGCTCAATTGAGTGGCGTCCATCTGGCGAGGCCATCTACCCTCGTCGCGTCCCACTCCCTCCCGCAGGCAGGTTCTCTTGGAGCTCTGAGGTGTCCCTCGACCACCACCTCATTTCTGGAGCTCTGCCATGCCCGCACCCACCTCTGTCATCGCCGCGTCCGGCCTCGGCTTCGCCTGGCCCGACGGCACCCCGGTCCTCCAGGACCTCGACCTGCTGGTCTCCCCCGGCCGCTCCGGCCTCGTCGGCGTCAACGGCGCCGGCAAGTCCACCCTGCTGCGCCTCGTCGCGGGGTTGCTGACGCCGACCACCGGCGTCCTGAACGTCGCGGGCGAGGTCGCCTACCTGCCGCAGGACCTGACGCTCGACGTGACCCAGCCCGTCGAGGAGTTCCTCGGCATCGCGGCCGTACGCCGGGCGATCCGCGCGGTCGAGTCCGGCGCCGACGATCCCGCCCGCCTCCAGTCCCACCTGGACACGATCGGCGACGACTGGGACGTCGAGGAGCGAGCGGTCGCCGAGCTCGGCCGGCTCGGGCTCCCGCCCGACGTGCTCGACCGCCGGATGGGCGAGATCTCCGGCGGCGAGGCGACCCAGCTGGGCCTGGCCCGGCTGCTGCTGCGCCGACCCGACGTACTGCTGCTCGACGAGCCCACCAACAACCTCGACGCGGAGGCCCGGCAGCGCCTGTACGACGTCGTCGACGGCTGGAGCCGCTCGATGCTCGTGGTCAGCCACGACCGGGACCTGCTCGAGCGGATGGACCGGATCGGCGACCTGCGTGGCGGGTCCGTGCGGTGGTACGGCGGCGGCTACTCGTCGTACGCCAGCCAGGTCACCGCGGAGCAGGAGGCCGCCGAGCAGGCCGTGACCGCGGCCCGGTCGGACCTGCGTCGCCAGCGCAACGACCGGATCGAGGCCGAGCGGGTGCTCGCGCAGCGTCGCCGGCAGGGCAAGAAGGCGGCCGAGACCAAGGGCCTGCCGCGCATCGTCGTCGGTGCCAAGAAGCGCGCCGCCGAGGAGTCGGCGGCGAAGTACCGCCGGGTCCACGACGACCGCCTGGACCGGGCCCGCGAGCGCCTCGACGAGGCCGAGTCGCGACTGCGGGAGGACCGCGAGATCCGGGTCGACCTGCCCGGCACCGAGGTGCCGCGCGGGCGCGTGGTGCTGGAGGCCGCTCCCGACGACGAGCGGAGCCTGCCGATCAGCGGCCCGGACCGGGTCGGCCTGGTCGGCCCCAACGGCTCGGGCAAGACGACACTGCTGCACCGGCTCATCGACCGGGCCCGGGTGCCGGTCTCCCTGCTCCCCCAGCGCCTGGACGTGCTGGACGACGACGACACCGTGTTCGGCAACGTCGCCCGGCGCGCCCCCGGCGCGGACGCCAACCTGGTCCGGTCGCGACTGGCCCGCTTCCTCTTCCGGGGCGGTGCCGCCGACCGGCGGGTCGGCGACCTGTCCGGGGGCGAGCGGTTCCGGGCGACGCTGGCCGCGCTGCTGCTCGCCGACCCGGCCCCGCAGCTGCTGCTGCTCGACGAGCCGACCAACAACCTCGACTTCGCGTCGTACGACGCCCTCGTGTCGGCGCTGGAGTCGTACCGGGGCGCACTGGTCGTGGCGAGCCACGACTCGGCGTTCCTCGACGACATCGGCGTGGAGCGGATCGTCGACCTCGGAGCTCCCGAGCCGTCGGACGAGGCCTCGGCGGGCTGACCCTGGTGCGTCGTACCTGACCTCAGGGTCGCGGATTTTGCGGTTCCACGACACCTGGGTCAGGTGCGATCGGCGCGCACGACCACGTCTCGGTGCGGGAGCCACCAATCCGACAACGGGCCGAAAATCGCCTGCCGGTCCGGCCCGGGGGCTGACAGGCTGTCCCCATGCACCTCGAGACCGAGCGCCTGGTCATCCGTCCCTGGCGGCACGAGGAGGCCGAGCGGCTGCTCGACATCCTGAGCCGGATGGAGGTCATGAAGTGGCTCGGCGACGGGGAGCCGGTGCTGATGAAGGACCTCGACGAGGCGCACGCGCGGATCGATCGCTACAACACCGAGCGCGACCAGCCGCCGCTGGGGATGTGGGCGGTCGAGCGCCGGAGCGACGGGGTGGTGGCCGGCACCGTGCTGCTGCTGACGCTGCCCAACGCCGAGCACGGCGAGGTCGAGATCGGCTGGCACCTGCACCCGGACTCGTGGGGGCACGGGTACGCGACCGAGGCGGCCGCGGCGGTGCTCGCCCACGGCTTCGATGCCGGGCTGCCCGAGATCATCGCGGTCAGTCACCCGACCAACGACGCGTCGCAGGCGGTGATGCGGCGGCTCGGTATGACCGACCACGGCGTGATCGAGAAGTGGTACGCCGACCCCTCGGCGTACTTCTCGATCACCGCGGAGCAGTGGCGCGCGGCGTGCGGCGGTTTCGAGGCTCGTCGCTAGCGCTCCTCGCACCTCAACCACCGTGAACCGCTCGTCGCTAGCGCTCCTCGCACCTCAACCACCGTGAACCGCTCGTCGCTAGCGCTCCTCGCACCTCAACCACCGTGCGCTGCGGTGGTTGAGGTGCGAGCGAAGCGAGCCTCGAAACCACCGTGAGCGGTGGGGGCTCAGGTCTCGAAGAGCGCCTGACCGACGTACTCGCCCGCTCGGGCGCCGGGCGGCACGGCGAAGAGCGCCGAGCCGGTCACCTTGAGGTACTCCATCAGCGCGTCGGACTTGGCCATCGCGTTCTGGATCGGGATGAAGTGGGTGTCCGGGTCGCGCACGAAGGCGATGAAGAACAGCCCGGCGTCCAGGCCGCCGAGAGCGTCGGAGCCGTCGACGAAGTTGTAGCCGCGGCGCAGCATCCGCGCTCCGCCGTGGAAGTCGGGGTGCACCACCCGGACATGGGCGTCCTTCGGGATCACCGGGCCGGCGCTGCCCGGCATCGTGAAGTCGGGCTCGCTGAACTCGGTGCCGCCCGAGAGCGGCGCACCGGAGTCCTTGGTGCGCCCGACGAACTCCTCCTGCTCGCCGAGCGGCTGGCGGTCCCAGACCTCGATGGTCATGTTCATCCGGCGGGTGACGAGGTAGGAGCCGCCGGCGAGCCAGCCGGCCCGTGGGTCGTCGTCCGCGCCGACCCAGACATGCTCCTCGACCGCGGCGGTCTCCTCCGCCTTCACGTTGGCGGTGCCGTCCTTGAAGCCGAAGAGGTTGCGCGGGGTGGACTGCGAGGTGGACGTCGTCGACGTGCGGCCGAAGCCGAGCTGCGACCAGCGGACCGCGACGGTGCCGAACCCGATGCGCGCCAGGTTGCGGATCGCGTGGACGGCGACCTGCGGGTCGTCGGCGCAGGCCTGCACGCAGAGGTCGCCGTACGAGCGCCGCGGGTCGAGCATGTCGGCCGGGAAGTGCGGGAGGGTGCGCAGGGCCTCCGGCTGCCGGTCGGCGATGCCGAACCGGTCGCGGCCGCGCGCGTCGCGGAACAGGGTCGGGCCGAGGCCGAACGTGATCGTGAGGCCGCTGGCCGGCAGCCCGATCGCCTCGCCGGTGTCGTCGGGCGGCAGGTTCACCGCGCCCTCGGTCGGACCTACCTCGCCGGCCGGGAGCCCGCGGGTCATCCGGTCCGCGGCCTCGGTCCACGCCTTGAGCAGCGCGATCAGCTGCGCCCGGGAGCCCGCGGTCAGGTCGAACGCCGCGAAGTGCAGCCGGTCCTGCGCCGGGGTCGTGATGCCGGCCTGGTGCTTCCCACGGAACGCGAAGGCGTCGTCGCTGCCCGTCGGGTCCGGGCTCTCGGATCCCTCGGCGGCGGTCGCCCGGCCGACGGCGAAGGCACCGGCGGCCAGCCCGGCCGCGGCCACGCCGCCGCCGACCAGGCCCCGTCGGGAGATGTGCTCGCTCAGGACAGCACCGCCGCGGTCAGGTTGGCGAGCGGTTCGGACAGCGCGTTGACGGCGTTCGAGAGCTGCTGGACCTGGTCCTGGCTCAGGTCGTCGTAGTACACGAAGCCGGTGTCGGTGCGCTGCGCGTCGAGCAGCTTCTGCAGCGCCGCGAAGCGCGCGGTCAGCGTCGTCGCGAGCTCGGGGTCCTTCTGCTCGACGATCGGCTGCACGCCCTCGTAGGCGACGCGGGCGCCGTCGACGTTGGCCTGGAAGTCCCAGAGGTCCGTGTGCGACCAGATCTCCTCCTCGCCGGTGACCTTGCCGGTCGCGACCTCCTCGAGCAGGCCCCGGGAGCCGTTGGCGATCTGGTCGACGGTGTAGGTGAGCCGCTGGACGCGCTTGTCGAGGGTCTCGGTGTTCTTCATCAGATCCTCGGCGTACGTCGCCCGCTCCTGGTCGGTGAGCGGGGTGTAGCCGGTCGCCGGCGGCCAGAGGTCCTTCTCGATCCGGTGCCAGCCGGTCCACTCCTGGCCCTCTTCGAGATCGGCCTCGCGGGCGTCCATCATCGGGTCGAGGTCACCGAAGGACTCGGCGACGGTCTCGATCCGCTCCCAGTGCACCCGGGCCTCCGGGTAGAGCGCGCGTGCCTCGTCGTCGCGGCCCGACTCGTAGAGCTCGACGAACTGCTGGGTCTTGGCCACCAGCTGGTCGGACTGGTCCTGGACGTAGGCCTGGTAGTTCTTCAGCGCCTGGCCGACCAGCTGCTGGTCGTCGGCGGAGACGGCGGGCTCCTCGTCGGACTTGCTCACGGTGAAGTCGGCGCGGATGCCGTCGCCCTTCATGCCCGGCTTGCAGGCGGTGACGTACGAGCCGGCCGGCGCGTTGACGACGAGCTCCCGCGAGAGCTGGGGGCCGATGTTCTCGACCTCGCCGACGATCCGCAGGCCGTCCTCGCCGAGCAGGTAGAACTCCGTGACCTGCGAGCCGTCGTTGGTGACCTTGAACCGCAGGGTGCCCGAGGGCGCGTCGACGGCCGAGAGGTCGCACGCGTCGTCGGTCGAGGTGACCGAGACGGTGCGGGCGTCGCCGGAGCCGGAGTCGTCGCCGCGGGTGTTCTCGGTGCAGGCGGCGACGAGCGGGACGGCCGCCACCAGGGCGATCGCGAGGGGCTTGCGCATGTGGTCGGTCCTTCTGGGACGGTCAGACGAGGGGTCAGCTGACGGGAGTGGGCGTGGGAGCGGAGGTCGCGCGGCTGCGCCGGCGCGCCGAGACGAGGAAGAGCGTCATGACGGGTACGACGTACAGAACCCAGACCGCGGCCTCGAGCACGGTCGTCTGCGGGGAGAAGTTGAAGATCCCCTTGAGCAGGGTGGCGTACCAGGTCGTCGGGTCGATCGTGTCGGAGACGTCCCAGGCCAGGGTGTGCAGCCCGGGCAGGATGCCGGCCTCCTGGAGGTCGTGGACGCCGTAGGAGAGGACGCCGCCGGCGACCAGGATCAGGAACGCGCCGGTCCAGGTGAAGAACTTGCTGAGGTTGATCGAGATCGCGCCGCGGTAGAGCAGGTAGCCGAGCAGCACCGCGGTGGCGATGCCGAGCGCGGCGCCGAGCAGCGGCTGCCAGGTGGCGTTGGTGTCGCGGGAGACGGCCTCGGTCGCGGACCACAGGAAGAGCGCGGTCTCCAGGCCCTCCCGGCCGACGGCGAGGATCGCCACCAGGACCAGGGCGAACCACGAGCCCTCGGCGGCCGCGTCGATCTGGCCGCGCAGCTCGCCGCTCAGCGAGCGGGCGGCGCGGGCCATCCAGAAGATCATCCAGGTGACCAGGCCGACCGCGACGATCGACAGGGTGCCGCCGATCGCCTCCTGCGCCTCGAAGGTCAGCCCGCGCGGACCGAAGAACAGCGCGAAGCCGAACCCGAGGGCGATGGCCACGGCGAGCGCCACCCCCACCCAGATCCGGGGCAGCAGGTCGCGCCGGTCGGTCTTGACCAGGTAGGCGACCAGGATGCTGACCACCAGCGAGGCCTCGAGCCCCTCACGCAGGCCGATCAGGTAGTTGGCGAGCACGAACCCTGATCGTACGCTCGTCAGTTAGGTTTGCCTAACCAACTGTGAGTCAGATCGCACAGCCGTCGGGGCCGCAGGCCTCCGCATCGCCGCCGACGGCCTGGAGCACGGGGTGGGCGTCGGCCCAGGCCTGCTGCAGCACTTGGGCGAAGACCTCGGCCGACTGGGCGCCGGAGACGCCGTACTTCTGGTCGACGACGAAGAACGGGACGCCGCTGGCGCCGTACGCCCGGGCCTGGGCGATGTCGGCGGCGACGTCGTCGGCGTACGCCTGGCTCGTCAGTACGCCGCGCACGCGGGCCTCGTCGAGCCCGGCCGCCACCGCGATCTCGGTGAGGACGTCGTGGTCGCCGACGTTGCGGGCCTGCTCGAAGTACGCCGAGAGCAGCGCCTCCTTCAGCTCGCGCTGGCGCGCCGGACCACCGGTCGCGAGCGCGAGGTGGAGCAGCCGGTGCGCGTCGACGGTGTTGGTGTGCACGGTCTCGAAGAGCCGGAACGCCAGGCCCTCCTCGGCGGCGAGGTCGATGAGCTGCTGCTGCATCTGGCGCATCTCCGCCTCGCTGCGGCCGTACTTGCGCGCGATCACGCCGGTCGAGAGCTCGTGGCCGTGCTCGGGGGCCGAGGGGTCGAGCTCGAAGGAGCGGTAGACGACCTCGACGTCGTCCGCGTGCTCGAAGCCGGCCAGGGCGGTCTCCAGACGACGCTTCCCGACGTAGCACCACGGGCAGACGACGTCACTCCAGATCTCGATCTTCACGTCGGGCCAACGCGACCGGCGGACCGAATGTTCCGAATCCAGACGTTCCGTGACCGGTGGTTTCGAGGCTCAGGCGCCAGCGCGCCTTCGCACCTCAACCACCGCCACGGTGGTTGAGGTGCGAGGGCCGCCAGGCCCGAGCCTCGAAACCACCGCCCGCGCACGCCCCCTCGGTCTCGACTTCGGCCCATCGCTGGACGTCGCTCGTAGATCGTATATTCTTATATCTATGATTCGAACCGGCGGCGCGCCGCTCACCATCGCGGGCGGCATCCGGGAGTTCGCGATCGCGAGCCCCCGCGCCACCGCGGTCGTCGACGGCGACCGGACGCTGACCTTCGGGGCGCTCGACGAGCGGGCCAGCCGGCTCGGCGCCCGCCTGCTCGAGCGTGGGCTGCGCCGCGGCGACCGGGTGGCGGTGCTGCTCGGCAACCGGCTGGAGTACCCCGAGATCGCGGCCGGCATCGCAAAGGCCGGCCTCGTCATGGTGCCGCTCAACCCGCGGCTCGCCCCGAGCGAGAGCCGCTACATCCTCGAGCACTCCGGTGCCCGCGCACTGGTGCTCGACGCCGCGCTCGCCGCCGTCGCCGGCGACATCGACGACCTCCGGCTGGTCGTGCTCAGCATCGGTGGCACCCAGCTCGGCCCGGACTACGAGGCCGAGCTCGCGGTCGCGAGCTCCCGCGACCCAGGTGTCGCCGTCGCGGAACAGGACCCGTTCTGCATCGCCTACACCTCCGGCACCACCGGGCGACCCAAGGGCGTCGTCATCTCCCATCGCAGCCGGGCGCTGACCTTCTACCTGAGCGCCCTCGAGTGGGGGCTCGGTCCCGGGCGTACGTCGGCCGCCGTCGCGCCGATGTACCACGGCGCCGGGTTCGCCTTCGGCTACGCGCCGGTCTTCTGCGGCGGCACGGTCACCATGCTGCGGCACTGGGACCCCGAGGAGTTCCTGGCGCTGATGGCCCGGGACCGGGTGCGGTCGACCTTCCTGGTCCCGACCCACGCCCAGATGCTGCGCGGGCTCGGCGAGGGCGCGGTCGCGAAGCACGACCTCGGTGCACTCGACACCCTCTACTTCAACGCCGCCGCACTCCCCTGGCCGCTCAAGCAATGGGTGATGAGCGAGTTCCCCGGCCGCGGCATCCACGAGCTCTACGGCTCCACCGAGGCCGGCATCATCACGAACCTCCGCCCGGCCGACCAGTTCACCAAGCCCGGTTCCGTGGGCCACGCCTGGTTCATGACCGAGCTGCGGGTCGTCGACGACGCCGGCGACCCCGTGCCGGCCGGCGAGCCGGGCGAGCTGTTCAGCCGCTCGCCGTTCCTGATGAACGGCTACCACGACGACCCCGACGCGACCGCGGCGTGCACGACCCACGACGGGTTCCTCACCTGCGGCGACGTGGTGGTCCGCGACGACGACGGCTACGTGCACGTCGTCGACCGCAAGAAGGACCTGATCATCTCCGGCGGCGTCAACGTCTACCCCCGCGAGGTCGAGGACGTGCTCGCGCAGCATCCCGCCGTCGCGGAGTCGGCGATCGTCGGCCTGCCGAGCACGACCTGGGGCGAGGAGGTCGCGGCGTACGTCGTGCTGCGCGACGGCCGCGCGCTCGACGACGCGCTCGCCGGCGACCTCGAGAGCCACTGCCGCGACCGGCTCGCCGGCTTCAAGATCCCCCGTCACTGGAGCGCCCTCCCGGCGCTCCCCCGCAATGCCAGCGGCAAGGTCCTCAAGCGCGAGCTGCGCGACCGGGCCCCCGCCTGACCCACCCCACCCATCACGACCGGAGGAAACGTGCGACCCCACGTCGAGCTCATCCAGGAAGACGACTACGTCTGGCATGCCGCGGAGCTGCCGGCCGGGGAGGGCCGGGCGAGTGAGCGCCGGCTGTCCGTGGACGAGGAGGACGGCTCCTCGTCGTTGCGGGTGGACTTCCACACCGACTGGGGTCGTGGTCCGGGTATCCATCACGCGAACACCGAGTACTACGTGCTCGACGGGCAGATCGACTACGGCGGCCGGAAGATCGGCAAGGGCGGCTACGTCTACGCGCCGAAGGGGGTGCCGACCGACTACCTCAAGATCGCCGAGGGCACCCGGCTGCTGCACTACCGCGAGTACGGCGATGCCGGGTTCGACCCGGTCGAGTCCCTCGGCGGTGCCCGGTCGTGGGCGGAGGCGCGCGAGGAGGTCATCGTGATCGACTCCGAGGCGATGAACTGGGACGCGGTGCCCAACCCCGGCCCGATGCCCGGCCTGTTCATCAAGTACCTCCACGTCGACCCCGTCACCGGCTTCTACACCCGCCTGGTGCACGCCCAGGAGGGTTGGAGCGACCACCGCCTCGCGCACCACCCGTGCTACGAGGAGGCCTACACCACCCAGGGGCTGATGGAGTACAACTTCGGCACCCTCGACCTCGGCACCTACTTCTTCCGCCCCGCCCGGGTCAAGCACGGCCACTTCACGACGATGGAGGGCGGCGCCACCTGGCTGCTGCGCTCCGACGGCGAGCTGGCCAACTGGTACACCCAGCGAGAGTGGGTGCGTTGGGGCGGCGACGGCGTCAACTACGGACCCGCGGGCCTGCAGGAGGAGCCGCACCCGCCGGTGCGCTGGTCGCACTCGACCCACGACCTCGCGACGCCGTGGCGCTCCGACGAGGACATGCGCCAGATGACGGCGTCCTGGCAGTTCCAGATCGACCAGGGCCAGGACAACTCCGCCGTCAAGCACCAGGGCACCGGCGCCGACCCCTCACTGATCGCGATCCTGAAGGCCATGGACGCGGCCAACCTGCAGGGCGGCCACGGCGGTCACGACCACTCGCACGACCACGCGCACGACCACGCGCACGACGAGTCCGCCACGCCGGACTGGGGCTTCTCCGGCCGCGAGGTGGAGCATCCCGACGAGCGGACCGGCACACACGCCCACAACTGGGGCACCCGGGTGGACTGGAAGGACGGCGACCCGATCCCGGCTCCGATCATCTCCTCGCTGCCCGTCCGCAGCCGCTCCCGCGGCCGCTGGGACGGCGACGGAATGTGACGGGCCGCAACTGATGGAAGCGGTCCACGGGTTCAACGGACACAGCCTCGCGGTCTTCCTGCACATCGTGCTGTTCGCCTACTGGCTGGGCGGCGACGTCGGCGTCTACTACGCCAGCCGCTACATCCTCAGGTCCGACCTCGGGCCGGAGGCGCGGGCGGTGTCGACGAGGATCATGCACGGCGTCGACATCGCCCCGCGCATCTCGCTGGTGCTGTTCCTGCCCAGCGGGATCACGCTGATGGCGGTCGGGCCACTGGGCGACGAGTTCTTCGTCGACGGCTGGCTGCTGGTCCTCGTGTGGGTCGCCGGCCTGGCCTGGCTTGCGGTCTCGCTCATCGACTACCGCGGCGGCGACACGCCCCTCGCTCGCCTGTCCCAGAAGGCCGACCTGGTCGTGCGCTACGGGCTCAGCGCCGGGCTCGTCGGGGTGGCGGTCTACACGATGCTCGCCACCGAGCCCTTCGGCGTCGACACCAACCCGACGTGGCTGGGCGCCAAGGTCGCGGCGTACGGGCTGTGCATCTTCTGCGGGGTGATGATCCGCCGGCAGCTCCTGCCCTTCGGCCCGGCGTTCGGCAGGCTCGTCACCAGCGGGTCGACCCCGGAGGTCGAGAGGGCGATCCTCGGCTCGATCCGGCGGTGCGAACCGTGGGTCTACTCCATCTGGACGCTGGTGCTGGTGGCGGCGCTGCTCGGCGTGGTGAAGCCGGGCTCGACGGCGTTCTGACCCCACGGCCGACCCAGCGGCCGACCAGCGGCTCAGGCGGCGGGCAGGATCACGGTGAACGTCGTGCCCTCGCCCAGCCGCGAGCCGACCTCGACCCGGCCCTGGTGGCGCTCCAGGATCGTGGCGACGATCGCCAGGCCCAGGCCGGTGCCGGGCTCGCGCAGCGCGTCGGGGTTGGTGGTGCGGAAGAACGCCCGGAACAACCCCTCCTGGTCGTCCTCGGAGATGCCCAGGCCGGTGTCGGCGACACCCAGCACGACCTCGCCCGCGCGGCGCGCCGCCGACACCGTGATCGAGCCGCCCGCCGGGGTGTACTTCACGGCGTTGCTGACCAGGTTGCCGACGAGGCGGTCGAGCTCGACCGGGTCGCCGGGCACCATCAGCCCGTCCGGCTCCAGGTCGACGGTGACCGTGAGCCCCTTCGACCTGGCCGTCGACTCGACCAGTGACACGACGTCGCGGGCCACCGTGCGCAGGTCGACCGGGACCCGCGTGAGCGGGTGCTGCGGGTTGCTCACCCGGGCCAGCAGGAGGAGGTCGTCGACGACCTTGCCCATGCGCTGGGTGCCGCGGTTCATCGCCTGCTGGTAGCGATCCGCCTGCGGATCGAGGTCGAGGGTCCCGAGCAGCTCGAGGTTGCCCGAGATCACCGTCAGCGGCGTCCGCAGCTCGTGGGAGAGCGTCGCGATCAGCTGGCTGCGGTGGTCGTCGATCTGTTGCAGCTCGCGCACCAGGTTGCGCTCGCGCTCCAGCGCCCCCGCGGTCACCAGGGCGGCGCCGAGGTCGTGGCCGATCTGCAGCGCGGAGTCGATCTCGACCTGCGACCACGGCGGTTGGTCGGCGTGCCGGGAGAGCGCCATGAAGCCCACGCACTCCTCGCCGACGCCGAGCGCGACGCCGAGCACCGACGACACGTCGCGCTGGAGGAAGTGGTCGCGGATCTCGGGCACGTCGGGTGGAATGCTGTCCGCGGTGATCACCACCGGCCGCTGATCGGCCCACAGGCTCGGCGCGACCCGCACGGCCACGTCGACGAGGTCGCGCGAGATCGGGACCAGCCGGCCGGCGTCGGTGCGTACGACGCCCACCCCGGGTCCGTCCGGCTGGAACACCTGGAGCCACGATCCGCGGGCGTCGAAGCCGGTGACCAGCGGGCCGTGGGTGTGTCGCAGCACGTCCTCGAGCGAGCCGTGGGTGGGGCGCGAGGCCGAGCGGATCAGCCGGCGTGCGGACTCCGCGTGGGCCACCTGCTGGACCAGCGCCTCGCGCTCGAACGCCGTCAGCACGGCGCGCTCGGCCTGCGCGGCGTACCGCTCCAGGAGGCCGCGTTGCCGCTCGTCGGGCCGCCGGCCCGACGAGGGCCGGTCGACGGACAGGATGCCGACGACGGCACCGTCGTCGTTGCTGAGCACGGCGAGCAGCCCATCGGTGGGCCGCCAGGCATCGGGGTGCGCGCTGGCCACCTGCTCGACCTCGACCCAGTGGCCCTCGAGCTCGGTGAGAGCGGTGGCCTCGATGAACCGGAGCCGCGGACCCCACGGCCGCGCCCGCTCCAGGACGGGGGTGATGACCGAGACCGGGTCGCTCTCCTCGACGTACGCGCGGTGCTCCTCGGGACCCGTGTAGGCCATCGTGACCAGCTCGTCGCCGAGCACCACCGACAGCGCCGCCACCTCGAAGCCGACCATCTCCGCCACCGACTCCACCATCAGCTGCAGCACGGCACGCGCCGACGAGTCCGACCAGGTCGCGTGGTCGGACTGAATCCTCGATCCGTCAGGCCCCACGGGGCGAACCTATCGCTCGGCGCGCCCCGGGGCGGGACGTCAGCCAGCCAGCCGCCGGCCGAGCAGCCGACCGAGGGTCAGGGCCGGCGTGAGCAGCATGCCGGAGCAGAAGCTGTTGCCGCAGGTGGCACCGGCTCCGATGACCTCGCCGACGGCGTACAGACCGGGGATGGGCGCGCCCGACTCGGTGCGCACCGCGCAGCTCGCGTCGATGTCGAGACCCTGGAAGGTGACCAGCGTGATCGCGTGGTTGCGGATCGCGTAGAAGGGCGGCGTGGCGATCGGCGCGGGCAGATGACGGCGACCGAAGTCGGGATCGGCGCCGGCGGCGACGAAAGAGTTGTAGCGGCCGACGGTCGTCTCGAGGGCGCCCGGCGCGATGCCGGCGAGCGCCGCCAGGGCGGTCAGCGAGCCGGCGGCGTGCACGCCCGGACGAGCGCCTGCCAGCGCCCGCACCTCGTCGGGGTCCCGACCGACCAGCAGCCGCTGGGACCCGGTCGAGAGGGTGAGCGCGGCGTCGTCGAACACCGTCCAGAAGGTCTGGTCGGGGATGCCGACCAGCGCCCGTTCCTTCGCGTCGATCGACGGCTCGTCCTCCGCGACCCAGCGCCGGCCGGTGCGGTCGACGTAGATCTCGCGCGGCGGCCGCTCGGCGGTCAGCACCTGCCGCTCGCGCCAGTTCGCCCGCGCCGGCGAGACCGGGTCGGGCAGCCCGCCGAACGACGGCAGATGGGTGCCGGCACCCTGCAGCGCCGCCCCGACCGACCGCCCGAGCTGCAGCCCGTCGCCGGTCGAGGTGCGGGCGGCGGCCGAGACCAGCGGCGCTCCCTCGAGCTCGGCGAAGAGCTCGGCGTCCGCGCCGTACCCGCCCGTGGCCAGCACCACCGACCGCGCGCGCACCTCGACCTCGGCGCCGTCCCGGTAGGTCTCGACCCCGACCACGGCGTGCCCGTCGGTCACCAGGCCGGTCACCGGCGATCTGGTCCAGAGCTCGACCGTCGACGAGGCCAGCTCGGCGCGAAGCACCTCGAGGATCGAGGCGCCCTCGTCCTTGCCGTAGTAGGTGCGGGCGGTCCGGTAGGGCTCGTGGCCGTGCACGATGCGCGGCGTCTCGGGCGCGAAGGCGAAGCCGCGCGCGGCCAGCCACTCGATCGTCTCGGGCGCGTGCCGTGCGACCTGAGCGACGAGGTCCTCGCGGGCGGTTCCCCGGGCGATCCGGCGGATGTCGTCGAGGTGCGCCTCGGGGCTGTCCTCGATGCCGCGCTCGCGCTGGCGCGCGGTCCCGCCCGCCGCCAGGTGGCCACCGCTGATGTGCAGCGTCCCGCCGATCCGGTCGTCCTTCTCCACGACCAGGACCCGTGCACCCCCGGCGGCCGCGTGCAGCGCCACGCTCAGGCCCGCCGGACCGGCACCGACCACCACGGCGTCGTACTCGAACACTGCCATTGCTAGATCATATATGTTTCAGTGGTGGCTCGGTGGGTTCGTCGGTTTCGGCTGCTGACAGCCGAAACCCGCACGACACGCCGGGGCGCCTCGGCGTGTCGTGCGGGGTCTGGCTGTCAGCAGCCAAAACCCGCATCCTCGACGACCACATGCACGATCCGGTGCGGCGAGGTGACGACGGCCGCCCGGGTGGCACCGAAGGGCGGCAGGTCGAGGGCGAACACCGCGCCGCTCCACGCGCCGGGGTGGCCGTCCGCGCGCCGGCGTACGTCATCGAGGTCGGGCACCGTCACGACCACGCCGACGAGCCCGCGGCGATCGAGCCCGGATCGGCCGAGCAGCGAGCCGCCGGCCGACTCGGGCAGGCCGTAGTCGACGAGGTTGAGATAGGGCTCGTCACGCGCCGGGCCGACGGTCGACGACCGTACCCGGAGCCGCTCCGTCGACCCCAGGAGGTCGCTGAAGGAGGGGTCGTCGAAGGAGTACTCGTACACCACGCCCCAGCCGAGCACGTCGGCATAGAAGTCCAGCGACGGCCCAGCGTCGCCGAGCGGCAGCGAGATGCTGCAGACCTCGCTGACCACGCGGTCACGGATCCTGGCGAAGCCGGCGAAGAAGTCCCGCGGGCCGCTGAGGAACGCCGTCACGGTGCCGTCGGGCCCGGGCAGGTGCGCCTCCCGGAAGGCGCCCTCCGCGAGCTCGTAGCTGGCCTCCCCGGACTCCACCCGGTAGCCGAGACCGCGCGCGTGGGCGACGGCACGGTCCAGGTCGGGCGCGTAGAAGTCCACCACCCGCAGCGCGTCGCGGCCCAGGCGGGTGGCCTCGTCGCGCACGGCGTACGCCGGCACCGGGTCGGGTCGCCACACCACGGCGCCCGCCCAGGTCCCGGGGGTCCGCAGCGCGACCACCTCGGCGCCGTGGACCATCGCCCGGCCCGCCTCGACCATCCCGAAGACGTCGCCCAGACGGCTCAGGTGGGCAGTGAGGTCCGCGGTGGAGAAGAGCGGTCCGAAGAGGCGCGGCACGTCTATATCATCGCATCGTGACCGCTTCCGCAGATGCCGTCCCCGCCGTCGTCCTGGCCCGGGTCCCCGCGGGGGCGCCGACGCCGGAGGACCTCGCGCTCGTGGAGCTGCCGCGCCACCGCCTCGGGGCGGGCCAGGTGCGGGTCCGGGTGACGACGCTCTCCCTCGACCCCTACCAGCGCTCCACGCTCGGCGGCCGACACCTGGGCGACGCTCCGGTCGGCCTCGGCGACGTGCTGCCCGGCCGCTCCGTCGGCGAGGTCGTCGAGTCGCGCGATCCCGGGGTCGCCGTCGGCCGGCGGGTGCTCGCCGAGACCGGGTGGCGCGCCGAGGCGGTCGTCGACGGGGCCGCTGTCACGCCGGTCCAGGTGCCACCGGGGGTCCCGGCCTCCGCCGCCCTGGGCGCTCTCGGCATGCCGGGACTCATGGCGTACGCCGCGCACGTGCGGCACCTGCGCCCGACTGCCGGAGCGACCGTCGTGATCGGCGCGGCGACCGGCGGCGTCGGCTCGGTCGCGGGTCAGCTCGCCCGGCTCGCCGGCGCCCGCACGGTCGGGATCGTCGGCTCCGACGAGAAGGCAGCGCTCGCGACCGGACCTCTGGGGTACGACGTGGCCGTGCGGCGCGGCCCGTCGCTCGCCGACGAGCTCGCCCGGGCGTGCCCGGATCGCATCGACGGGTACTTGCACCTCGGCGACCAGGACACGCTCGACGTCGTCCTGGAGCAGTTGGCGGTCGGCGCCCGGGTGTCGCTGGCCGGGCTGATGGACCAGTACAACGGCGGCGCTCCGACCCGCCTGCGCGCCGGCGCCGTGATGGCGGCCCGGGCCGAGGTGCACGGGATGGTGGTCTACGACCACGGCGACCTCGCGGCCGAGCATGCGCAGCGCGTGGGCGACCTGCTCGCCTCCGGAGCCCTGGTCGCCCCGGAGGATCGCTACGCCGGCCTCGATCGGGCAGCGCTCGCGTTCGCTCGGCTGATGGGCGGGCACACCGTCGGAAAGGTCGTCGTCGACGTCTGACCGCCACTCACCCGACGCGATCGTGCCCCGGCCCTCCTGACGGAGAACCGGGGCACGGTCGTCATGCGCTGGTCAGCAGGCCTTGGCCACAGCCTGCTTCGCGGCCTTGAGCTGCTTCTGGGACTTCGTCAGCTTGCCCTTGGCGGCCTTCAGCTTCTTCTTGGCGGCCTTGACCTTCTTGGCGTTCTTCGCCTTCTTCACCTTGGCCTGAGCCTTCTTGACGTTGGCCTTGGTCTTCTTCACCTTGGTCTGCGCCGCCTTGGCCTTGGCCTCGGCCGCGGTGCACGTCGCCGAGGGCGCCTTCACATCCGGCGGGCCCGCGACGTCCACGCCGACGGCCGCCGAGGTCGAGCCTCCGAAGGCGGCCGCGTCGGTCGGGACGAACGTCGCGGTGTAGGCGTGCCTGCCCGCGGCGACGCCGGCCAGCGCGAGGCTGGCGGCACCCGACGCGACGGCCGACTCTCCGACCTTGGTCGCGCCCTCGCGGAACTCGACCTTGCCGACCGCGCCGGCCGGAGCGACCGTCGCGGCCAGGTGCACGGCGTTGGCGGCCGCGGAGGTCGCCGCCAGCGTCGTCGTGGTCGCCGTCGCGGGCGCCGCCGGTGCGCAGTGGATGAGGTTGTCCGATCCGCTCGCGGTCATGGTGAGGACCGCGCCGGTGACGGCGATCTCGCTCGGAGCGGCGGTGCCCGCACGGTCTCCGCTCAGCGCGGGCATCGCGAACGGGGTGTTGCCGGGCTTGCTCGGCGAGTAGCTGCTCTCACCCGAGAGGGTCACCGCCTCACCGTCGACCGTCGTGGCCAGGTCGACCTTGAACTTGGAGATCGTCACGAACGCCGGCATGCCGGGCACGAAGTCCTCGGCCAGCACGCCGGCCACGTTCGTACCGGTGACGGTCGCCGCCAGGTCGGCGCGGTAGCCGATCGCGAAGTCGCCGAACACACAGGTCAGCTGCTGGGTGTCGCCGAGCCCCACGGGGCCGACCGCGGTGCAGGGCATCTCGGACTCCGAGGTACCGGGCCCGTAGGCCTGCACGCTCATCGTCACGTCGACGCTCTCGATGCTGACCTCGGTCGCGGCGGCGGTGCCGGTGCGGGTGCCGGCGACCTCGGGCATCGGGATGGCCGGATTGTTGGTGATCGGCGTCGGGTAGGTGACGTCGCCGGACAGCTCCACGGCCTCGCCGTCGACCGTGGCGTTGACCACGGCGGAGGTCGCGTGCACCTTCAGGAAGGTCGGCATGCCGGTCGGCGGGATGTCGCTGAGCGTCGCCGTCACGCCGGTGCCGTTCGCGATGACGGCGACCTCGGCCGGGTAGGCGATGTCGAAGGAGCCGAACGCGCACGCCATCTGCTGGTCGATCTCGACCGGCGCGACCGGTGCGCAGGACATGTCGGAGTCCGAGGTGCCCGGCCCGTAGGCCTGGACGCTCATGGTCACGTCGATGCCCGCGACGCCGACCGACGAGACGTCGGCCGTGCCGGTGCGAGTGCCGGTGACGTCGGGCATCTCGATGACGGGGTTGTTCGTGATCGGCGTCGGGTAGGTGACGTCACCGGACAGCTCCACGGTCTCGCCGTTGACGGTGGCGTCGACCACGGCGGAGGTCGCGTGCACCTTCAGGAAGGTCGGCATGCCGGTCGGCGGGATGTCGCTGAGCGTCGCGGAGACCGCGGTGCCGTCGACGGTGAGCGCGACCTCGACGGGATAGGCGATGTCGAAGCTGCCGAACACGCACGAGAGCTGCTGCGTCACGGTCTTGCTGCTCGGTGCCGCCTGGGCCGCGGTGGTCAGCCCCGGCGCGACCAGCGTGCCGACCGTGAGAGCACCGACCACCAGGCCGGCAAGTTTGCGAAAGCGCATCTATTTCCTCCTCGGATGACCCCACCGCCACTGGTGTGGCCTGCGTCTCGTTGCGAGGATATACGATATCTCCACGCGCAGAAGAGTTTCTCGGAGCCGTTCGTCGAGTCCCCGATATCGGCGACGGCCGGGGCTCAGAGTCCGTAGCGGGCGAGCTTGTCCTCGCGGCCACCGCCGGCGAACTTCCGCAGCATCCGCCCGGTCGTCAGCCAGGCGATCTCCTCGCCGTTCTTCCTCGTGGCGAGCATCCGCTCGACGAGGTACGGCGCGACGTCGTCGACGTGGTCACTGAGGATGTTGACCATCTTGCGCTGGCTCTGCACCGACTCGGGGTGGGTGGCGGCCTCGCGCAGCCAACCGTCGGTGATCAGGATCCCGGGCCGCACCTGGCCGACGTGCACCGACGTGCCCGCGACCTCCTTCACCAGAGCCCTGGTGAACAGGTCGAGTCCCCGCTTGGTCGCGGAGTAGACGCCCATCCCGGGCCGGATCGATCCGTCGCTGCCGCCACCGAGGACGTTGAAGACCCGTCCCCCACCTGTCGTCGACATACCGCGCACGGCGACCTGGGCGCCGTTGATGGTGCCGAGCATGTTGGTCGACACCATGACGGCGACCTCGTCCGGCGTGGTCTCGACGATCGTGCGCATCGTGTAGGCGACGCCGGCGTTGTTGACCCAGAGGTCGACGCCGCCGAGCTCGGCGGCCGCCTGGTCCCAGAGGGCCTGCACCTGCGCCGCGTCGCTGACGTCCGTCGGTCGCCCGACCACGCGGGCGCGAGCGTTCGCCTCCGGTTGGAGCTTGCCGACGGCCTCGTCGACCGCCTCGCGAGACCGTCCGGAGACGGCGACGCTGTGGCCGCGGCGGAGCAGCTCGCGGGCGAGCGCGAAGCCGATGCCCTTCGTGCTGCCGGTGACGACTGCGTTGGTCATGACGGGTCCTCCTGGATGGGTCAGCGGGCTCGGGCGAGCACGAGTCGGGCCTGGCGGACCACGGCCTCGTCGACGAAGCGGCCGTCGTCGTCGACGGCGACGCCCGCGCCGGCGAACTCCCAGCGGCCGACGAGGCGGCGGGCCGTCTCCACCTCCTCGGGCGAAGGGGTGAAGACGTCGTTGGCGATCGCGACCTGACCCGGGTGGATGCAGGCGCGGCCGACGAAGCCGAGCCGCGCGAGCTCGACCGTCGACGCCCGGAAGGCGTCGAGGTCACGAAAGTTCGTCGAGACCGGCGCGATCGGCGGCTTGATGCCGGCGGCCGCGGAGGCCAGCACGACGTGCGAACGCGCGTAGAGCAGCTCCCGCTCGTCCGCGCCCGGCACGATGCCGACGTCGGCACGCAGGTCGGCCTCGCCGATCTGCAGTCGCTGCACCCGCGGCGCCCGCGCCAGCTCTCCGGCCCGCAGCACGGCACGGGCGCTCTCGAGGAGGGGCACCACGCCGGCGATCGACCCGAGGGAGGCCAGCAGCTGGTCCAGGTCGAGCAGCTCGTCGACGGTCTCGGTCTTGGCGACCATGAACCCCGTCAGCGCCGGTGCTCCCGCAACGGCGCGAACGTCGGCGTCGCGCATGGGACCGGCGTTCACCCGGACCCAGACGCCCACGTTGTGGAGGACCGGCAGGTCGTGCAGCCAGATGCGGGTCGTGTCGCGGGCGCGCTCCTTGTCACGCGGAGCGACGGCGTCCTCGAGGTCGATGATGACCTCGTCGGCGCCGCGCTCGAGGATCCGCTCCAGCTTGTCCTCGGCATCGCCCGGCACGTAGAGCGCGGAGCGGGCCAGGAAGTCCCTCCGGTCAGCCGACACGGGTCTCCCCCTTGATCAGCGACTTCGCGACGACGGTGCGCAGGATGTCGTTGGTGCCCTCGCCGATGCTCATCAGGATCGAGTCGCGGTAGAGCCGCTCGACCTCGTACTCCGTCGAGTAGCCGTAGCCGCCGTGCACCTTCATCGCGTCGATCGCGGCCTGCAGGGCGACCTCGGAGCAGAAGATCTTGGCCATGCCGGTGGCGCCGTCGGCACGCCCGCGGCGTACGGCGTCGGCGGCCCAGTAGGCCATCAGCCGGGAGGCCTGCACCTGGGTGCCCAGCTCGCCGAGCTTGAGCTGGATCGCCTGGAAGTCGGCGATCGGCTGCCCGAAGGCCTTGCGCTGCTGGGCGTAGGCCAACGCCTCCTCGTGCGCGCGCTGGGCGATGCCGACGGACCGGGCGGCGATGTTGACCCGCCCCCACTCCAGGGCCGAGAGCACCTGCTGCATGCCCTTGCCCTCGACCCCGCCGACCAGCTGGCTCACGGGGACCCGGACGTCGGTCAGCGCGATCTCGCAGGACTCGGTGCCCTTGTAGCCGAGCTTGGCGATGTCCTTGGTGACCTCGTAGCCCGGGGTGTCCGCCTCGATCAACAGCACGCTCATGCCACGGTGGGCGGGGCTCGCCTGCGGGTCGGTCTTGACGAGCACCGGCAGCGGGTCGGCGTACCGCGCGTTGGTGATCCACATCTTCGCGCCGTTGACCACGTAGTGGTCGCCGTCGAGGCGCGCGGTGGTGCGGATGCCCTGCAGGTCGGTGCCGGCGTCGGGCTCGGTCAGGCCGATGCCGGTACGCCGCTCGCCGGTCGCCAGCGCCGGCAGGTAGCGATCCTTCTGGTCCTGGGTGCCGTGCATCGCGATCAGGCGGCAGGCCAGCGAGTGGCTGCCCAGGATGCCCGCGACGCCCATCCAGCCGCGCGCGATCTCCTCGAAGACCAGGGCGAAGGAGACCGGATCGAGGTCGAGCCCGCCGTACTCCTCGGGGACGGTGATGCCGAAGAGCCCCATCTCCTTCATCCCGTCGACGATCTCGGTCGGATAGCGCCCGGACTGCTCCCACTCCCGGGCGACCGGCACGATCTCCTTGTCCACGAACGTGCGCAGCAGCGCCTTGAACTCGCGCTGGTCCTCGTCGAGCTCGAACCTCATCGGGTCTCCTCTTCGATCGGATGGAAGACGGGCAGGGCGCGACCGTCGGGCAGATCCACCCAGCCGACGGCGACGGCCTCGCCGATGGCCGGCTCCGCGGGTAGGCGGCTGAGGAGGATCGGCCCCTCCGGCAGCCGTACGCGCGCGACGACGTACGTCGTCGCGATGTCGGCCCGCGGAGCCCGGTGGACCACGGTGAAGCTGTCGACGGTGCCGCGGCCGCTGGCATCCACCTGCGTCAGGTGCTCGGTCTCACCGCAGCGGGTGCAGACGGCGCGGGGCGGATGCTGCCGATGGCCGCAGGCGCAGGCCTGGACGGTCAGCCGGTGCTGCCGCGTGGCGTCCCACCAGGCCTGGGTCATCTCGTCGGCGAGCGGGACGTCGGGTGGGGGCCACGTCATCGGGCCACCTCCTGCCGCGTCGGCCGGGTGGCGGTGAGCAGGCAACCGAACCTGCCGACCAGACGGTTGCTGACGCACCGCTGCACGGCCGGCTGGCCGGGTGGCGGTGAGCAGGCAACCGATCCGGCCAGCCAAACGGTTGCTGACGCACCGCCGCACGGGCGACTCACCGACGAGCGGTGGGCGATCCACCTGCCGAGCGGGGGGAAACGGTGGATCTCCCACCGCCGACCCGGGACGGCGCCGGGCCGCGGTGCGATATCCACCTGATGAGCGACCGAAAGAGTGGAGGAGCCACCGCCACCCGGAGGCATCGCGGTCATCGCGCCACCCCCAGCAGCACGGTGGCGTGGGTGGAGAGGATGCCGCCGGTGCCGTGGGCGACCGCGACCTCGGCGCCGGGCACCTGCCGGGCGCCGCACTCGCCGCGCAGCTGGCGGACCGCCTCGACCAGCAGCAGCACGCCGAACTGGCCGGGGTGGCAGTAGGACAGCCCGCCGCCGCTGGTGTTCAGCGGCAGCGCCCGCTCCCGCAGGAACGATCCGGCCTCGCCGGGGCCGCAGAAGCCGAGCGCCTCCAGGCTGAGCAGCACGGTGATCGTGAAGGAGTCGTACAGCTGGGCGACGTCGACGTCGGCCGGGGTGAGCCCCGCGCGTCCGAACGCGGCCGCGCCGGAGGCCACGGCGCCGGTGACGGTCAGGTCATCGACCGCCGTCATCGAGGCGTTGGTGGTGCTCTCGCCGTACCCGAGCACCTCGACGGGCGTACGGCGTAGGTCGCGAGCGCGCTCCAGCGAGGTCAGCACGACCGCTCCCCCGCCGTCGGTGACCAGGCAGCAGTCGGCGACGGTCAACGGCGAGGAGAGCATCGGGGCGCCGAGCACGTCGTCGACGGTCAGCGGTCCGGCGTCGTGGCGGTACGCCGCGGGGTTGAGCAGCGCCCACTCCCGGGCGGCGACGGCGACCTCGGCGAGCTGCTCGCGAGAGGCGCCGTGCCGGTGGAGGTAGGCCTGCGCCGCCATGGCGTAGTACGACGCCGGGTAGAGCGGGTCGTACGGCGCCTCGAACTGCGCCTCGGGCGTCCACGCCTCGTAGACCCCGCCGAGCGAGCGCGAGCGCGCCGAGCGCTGGTTCGAGGCGAACGAGATCACCACGACCTCGACCTGCCCGGCCTCGATCGCCTGGGCGGCACGGGCCACGAACATCTCGAACGCCGAGCCGCCCGCGAACGTCGAGTCGGTCCACGACGGCCGGATGCCGAGGTGCTCGGCGAGCGAGGTGGCGGAGAACCGCGCGACCCCCGTGGTCGCGATCCCGTCGACGTCGGCGAGGGAGAGCCCGGCGTCGGCGAGTGCCCGGGTCACGGCCTGGGTCTGCAGACCCAGGATCGACAGCCCGGTCGAGCCGAGGTCGCACTCGGCGGCGCCGACGATCGCGACGCTCATGGGCGCCGCACCTCCGCACGCGCCGGCGCGACGGCGACGCGGGCGCCCTCGCCGACCACCTCGACGGTGCAGTCGAGGGTCGTCAGGTCACCGTCGACCGAGGTCACCCGGCCGGCGCAGCGCACCGTCTCCCCGGCGTACACGAGGTTCTTGAAGCGGAACGAGAGCGCCGTCAGCGTCGCCTCCGGACCGGCCCAGTCCAGCACCATCTCGGCCAGCAGCGCGCCGAAGAGCTGGCCGTCGACGACCGGCGCCGGCAGCCCGCGCTCGCTCAGCCAGGCGCTGTCGTAGTGCAGCCGGTGCCAGTCCCAGGTCGCACCGGCGTAGGCGACCATGTCGGCGAGCTCGATGGTCCGCTCCAGCGACAGCTCCGTCGCTCCGCTCACGGCTGCACCTCGACGTAGATCAGGGTCTCCTCGTTCTCGACGAGCAGCTCGCCCGCCTGGTCGGTGTAGGTCGCCAGCGAGGTGACCACGACCATCCCGGCGCCGGAGCCGGTCGTGCGCTCGGCGACGTCGGTGACCGTCCAGGTCGCGGTGACGACGTCGTCGGGCCGCACCGGCCGGTGGAACCGATAGGAGTTGCCACCGCGCACCTCGCGCGTGCCGGGCAGGTGGAAGTCCCAGCCGTGACCGGCGAAGCCGTTCTCGTCGCGGGGCAGGTTCACGAACTGGTTCGTCTCGCAGACCAGCGTGGGCGGCGCGACGTCGCCGGCCAGGTGCGCCGGATTGTCGTCCCCCGTCGCCAGCGCGAAGTAGCGGATCGCGGCCCGGCCTAGCGGCTCGGGCGCGGTGTACGTCGCCGTGCGGCCGACCAGCGCGCGCACCTCGTCGGTGAGGAGCGTCATGCCGGCTCCCCCGCCAGCACCGCCGTCGGGAAGACCTCGAACAGGAACTCGGAGCGGAGCAGCCCGGCGCACCCGGCGACCGACGCCTTGGCGGCCGGGAACCTCCGCTCGCGGGCCGCCGCGATCTCCGCGGCGTCCCCGTCGGGGCAGACGTACTCGAGCACGTGGGCGAGCCGGTCGGGGGCGGCGCCGACCTCGTCGAGGACGAGCTGGATCGCTGCGTACGTCGCGTCGGCCTGGGCCGCGGAGTCTCCCGGGTGGAGCGCCTCCTGGGTCTCCATGTCGAGGGCGGCGAACCCGCTCATGTAGAGGGTGTCCCCGGCGAGCACGCCGGGGGTGTAGGTGAGGGTGTCGTAGCGCGTCCAGCCCGGGTTGACCGCGGTCAGCGGGAGCCGCGACGCGGTGACGTCGAGCGCGGCCAGCACCCCGGGCCGGTGCAGCCGCGACATCAGGATGCCGCCCGCGCCCGGGTAGACCCCGGCGCCGCCGAGCCGGTCCTTGCGCTCGCGGTGGGTGCGGCGATAGACGTCGCGGGTCGCCGGCGTCGAGTAGTCGTACGTCGTGACCGCGGCGTCGAGCGAGAGCCCCAGCGCCTCGAGCCGGCGGCCGGCCTCGTCCAGGCACCAGGCGTACTGGCCGACGAAGTCGCCCTCGTGCACGACCTCGCCGCTCGCGTCCACCGGGATCACCGTCGGCAGCACGACCGCGCCCTCGCCGACGGGCGGGGCACCGATCTCGGCGCGGTACGCCGCGCCGTCCGGCAGCGACTCGACCACGATCGTGGCGACGTCGCCCTCGGTCGTGCGCAGCTCGTCGTAGCGCTCCAGGGCGTCGACGGTGATGTACTCGGTCCAGGTCATCGGGTCTCCTCCGGGGTCGCGAGGCGGTCGGCGACCGCGATCAGGGCGGGCAGGTCCAGTGCGTCGACGGCAGCGGCGAGCTCGGCCGCGGCGGCGGGGCCGCCGAGGTTGCCGGCGAGCTTGGCGTCCAGGGCCGCACCCGCGCTGCGGTCGACCTGGCCGTGGAGCGTGCGTCCGTCGCCGAGCTCGACGACGACGCGGCTCGGTGCGTCGGCCGCGACCCGGGCGTCGGGCACCTCGGTCACCCGGACCCGGGCGGCGAGGGCGCGGACGTCGGGGCGGGCGAGCGAGTCCGGCGCGTAGGTGTCGACGGTGACCTCGCCGTCGGTCAGCAGCGCGGCGAGGCTCCACGGCAGCGAGAACTTCGCGTCGTACGCCGTGCGCGGGTCGACCTTGTCGGGCGTGCAGACGATCGCGGCGCTGTCGGGGTGCACCTCGACGGCGACCTCGCGGATGGTGGCCGGGTCGAGCGGGAGCACCTGGCGACCGGCGTCGAGCGCGGCGTGCATGAGCTGGCAGGCCGGATAGGGCTTCAGCGTGATCCGGGTGGTCTCCCAGCGCAGGCCGAGGTCGGCCGTCACCAGCGCGGCGTCGGCATGCCCGTCGGCGAGCGCGGCGTAGACGCCGCGCTCACCCTCGACGACGCTGGCCGGTCCGTCCGCCCCGGCCGCCGCCAGCCGGGCGGCCAGGATCCCGGCATGCGAGGCGAGGCCGGGGTGCAGCTGCTTGGTCGACGAGCCGGTGGCCAGGAACTCCAGCAGCCCGCCCGCGCTGCTGCCCGCGATGCCCAGGGCGTCGACGGTGGTGGCGCGGTCGAGCTCCATCAAGCGGGCCGCGACGAGGGCCGAGGAGAAGACGCCGCACGCCATCGTGGCGTGCAGTCCCCGGTGGTGGAACGCGTGCGGCGCCGCCCCCGCGATCCGGCACACGGCCTCGAAGCCGGCGACCGCGGCCACGAGCGCCTCGTCGGCGCCGGCGCCGACCTGCTCCCCCACGGCGAGCAGCGTCGGCAGCACCACCGCGGTGGCGTGCACGAGCCCGCCGGCATGGGTGTCGTCGAAGTCCAGCGCGTGCACGAGCGTGCCGGTCGCGAGCGCCGCGGCCGGCGCCGAGACCCGGACCCCGCGCGCCAACAGCGTCGACTCGGCCGGACCGCCCAGCCCGGCGGCCACGGTCAGCGCGGGCTCGGCGACACCCCGGCGGGCCGCCGCAACGGCGGTCCCGAGCCCGTCGAGCAGGTGCCGGCGGGCCGCCGCGGCGACCTCGTCGGGCAGGTCCGCGCGGCGCAGGCCGAGGGCCCACGCCGCGAGGTCGGAGGAGACGGTCACGGCAGGTCCCCGAAGGCGCCCTGCTCGGTCAGCTCGCTCACCCGGGCCTCGTCGTACCCGAGCAGGTCGCCGAGCAGGCGGTCGGCGTCCTCATGGCGCAACGGCGCGCGGCGGTACGTCGGGCGCTCGGCGCCCACCCGCACCGGCGACGCGACCTGCCGCACCGTGCCGTAGCGCGGGTGCTCGGTCTCGACGAGCAGGTCACGCGCGATCGTGTGCGGCTCGGTCAGGGCCGCCTCGACGTCGTTGATCGGGGCGGTCGGCACCGACGCCGCGCGCAGCGGCTCGACCCACTCGGCCACGGTGCGCTCCGCGAAGATCTCCTCCAGCAGTGGCAGCAGCAGGTCGCGGTTGCGGTCGCGGTCGGCGAACGTCGCGAAGCGCGGGTCGTCGGCCCACTCCGGCCGCTCGATGACGTCGGTGAGGCGCTGCCAGAACTTCTCCTTCGCGCAGCCGACGACCAGCCAGCCGTCCTGGGCCTCGAACGCCTGGAACGGCACCAGCGACGGGTGCGCGGAGTGGCGCGTGCGCACCGGCCGGAACCCGGCGTTGAGGTGCCAGGTCGCCGGATAGGTCAGCAGGCCCATCGCGGTGTCGTAGAGGCTGACGTCGCAGTCCATGCCGACCCCGTCGCGACGCGCCGCGTGGATGCCGGCCAGCAGCGAGATCGCGGCGACGAAGCCGCCGCTGTAGTCGACCATCGACAGCCCCGACTTGGTCGGCGGGCCGTCGGGGTCACCGGTGAGGTCCATCCAACCCGCGAGCGCCTGCAGCACGTAGTCGTAGCCGGGCTCCTGCTGCCGCGGCCCGGTCATCCCGAAGCCGGTGAGCGAGCAGCACACGATCCGCGGGTTGAGGTGCTTGAGGTCGTCGTAGGTGATGCCGATCTTCGCCGGCACGTCGCCGCGCAGATTGCTGTAGACGGCGTCGCCGACCTTCACCAGGTCCTCGAAGACCGCGCGGCCCGCGGGAGTCGCGAGGTCGAGCGACAGGCTTGACTTGTTCCGGTTGAACGCCTCGAAGAAGAGCGAGTCCTCGCCCTCGGCGTACGGCGGCACGTAGCGGCCGACGTCGCCGCCGACGCGCGGGTCCTCGATCTTGATCACCTCGGCGCCCAGGTCGGCCAGGTGCACGCTGCCGAACGGTCCGGCGCCGTACTGCTCGACCGCGATGATGCGAACGTCCTGCAGGGGCTTCATCGGCACAGCTCCTCGATGACGGCGATGACCTCGCGCTGGGCGGCCCGGATCTCGTCCGGCGCGAGCCCGTGGGTGGGCGGGGTGAGCTTGATGGTGTCGGCGAGGCCGGCGTACGCCGCGATCCGCTCGGCGACCTGGTCGCGCGTGCCCGAGAGCGTCAGGGCGTCGACCATCGCGTCGGAGACGTGGCCGGCGAGCCCTCCTGCGGTCGAGCCGGCGAAGGCGTCGATGACCTTCTGCTGGTCCGCGGCGAGGCCGTGGAAGTCGAAGAAGTCGGCGTAGGTGCGGACGGTGGCGTAGAAGCCCACCATGCCGGCGCTGCGGCGCCGGGCGACGGCGGGGTCGCGGTCGACGGAGCAGCAGGCCGACGTGACGACGTCGACCCGGCGACCGTGGGCGCCGAGCTCGGGAAGGATCCTCTCGCGCAGGAACGCCGGCGACGTGAGCTCGTGGGAGATCCAGCCGTCGCCGATCTCGCCGGCCAGCCGGGTCAGGGCCGGCCCCATCGCGGCGAGGTAGACCGGGATGTCGGTGCGCGCCGGCGGGTAGGGCCGCCGGTAGCCGCGGATCCGCATCGGCTCCCGCTCGCCGTCGAGCTCGATCGGCTCGCCGCCGGCGCAGCGGGCCCAGAACTCGCGGACGTTGCGGACCGTCTCGCGCAGCATCGTGACGGGCTTGTCCCAGTCGACGCCGTGCCAGTCCTCGTTGAGCCGACGCACGCCCGTGCCCAGCCCCAGCACGAACCGACCGCCGGAGAGCTCGTCCAGGTCGAGCGCCTCCAAGGCCGTGACCATCGGGCTCCGCGTGAAGGCCAGCGCGATCGCCGTCCCCACCTGCGCGCGCGTGGTGGCGGCCGCGACCGCGGCCGCAGTGACGGTGGCGCTGCGGTGCAGCTCGGGCACCCACACCGCCTCGGCGCCGGCCTCCTCGGCCGCGCGGGCCGCGGCCGCCACCTCGGCCAGGGTCTCGCCCCACGGACCGAACGTGATCCGCATCAGTCCTCCAGCGTCAGCGGCCGCTCGCCCTCGGGGAAGATCCCCTCGAGCTGCTCGGCGCCGCGCCGGTAGACATAGAAGGTGCGCAGGAAGGAGCACACCTCCTTGCCGTCCTGGTTGAGGGTGCGGGTGCGCACGGTCACGATGCCGGCGTGGGGGCGCGAGGACGACTCGCGCTTCTCCTTCACGATCGACTCGCTGTAGAGCGTGTCACCGGCGAAGACCGGGTGGGTCATCCTGATGTCGTCCCAGCCCAGGTTCGCGAACGCGTTCTGGGTCAGGTCGGTGACGCTCTGGCCGACCGCGATCGCGACGGTCAGGGTCGAGACGACCAGCGGCTTGGTGAACTCCGAACGCGCGGCGTACTCGGCGTTGAAGTGCATCTGGTTGGTGTTCATCGTCAGCAGCGAGAACCAGGTGTTGTCGGCCTCGCTCACGGTGCGCCCCAGAGGGTGCTGGTAGACGTCGCCGACGGTGAAGTCCTCGAAGAACCGTCCCTGCCAACCGGGCTGCACGCTCACGCGATCTCTTCCTCTCTGGCGGCGGCGAGCAGCAGCTCGGCGACCGCGTCGGGCCGGGTGAGCGGGGCGTCGTGCCCCGCCTCGACCCAGGCGTACGGGATGCCGCGCTCGTCGAGCCGGCTCCGGGTGGTGCCGCACGGGTACGCCGCCGGCGTGCCCGTGCAGAAGACATAGGTCGTCGCGGCGACCGGCTCGCCGGCCGAGGCCGGGTCCAGCGACGGGGCGAACGGCACCGGCGCGAGCCGCTCGTTCATCCAGGCGGCGGTGGCGGCGTCGAGGTCGCCGGCCGACTCGATCGGCCGTGGCGGGATCATCGTCTCGCGCGGCGGCAGCTGCAGCGGGGAGGCACCCAGGTCGACGGCCCGCTCCCCCGGCTCCGGCACGGCGGCATCGACATACACGATCGCCCGGACGGGCACGCGCAGCGCCACCTCGCGCACGACCACACCGCCCTGGCTGTGCCCGGCGAGCACCACGTCGTCGCCGGTCACCAGCGCCGCGACCTCGTCGACCCAGGTCTCGAGCCCGCTCGCGGTCTCGCTCAGCGTCGGGGCGTGCACCTCGTGACCGGCGGCGCGCAGCAGCGGCGCGACCCGGTCCCAGGCCCAGCCGCCGCGGAACGCCCCGTGGACGAGGACGAACGTACTCACCCGGCGTACCCCGGCTCGTCGAGGACGACCTCGAGGTACTCGCGCGGGTAGGACTCGTAGGGCCGGAGGTGCTCGTACATCGCGACCAGGTGGTCCTGGTAGTCGGGGTGCTGCGTGCACTGCTCGTAGGACGCGACGGAGTCGAAGTAGCGCAGGTGCGTGAAGTGGGTCCGGTCCTCGACCCCGCGCACGAGGCGACGCCCGCGGTAGCCCGGGTGGTCGCGGAAGAAGCGCCCGAACTCCGCGGACAGCGCGACGTACGCCGCGGCGTGCTCCTCGCCCGGCTTCGTCCACGCCTGGCTGACCACCACGATCACGACGGCCTCCCTCCCTGACGGACTCCACGTCGAACACCGATCCGGTGACAACATAGATCATATATCCGTAGCATGCAGGCATGACGAGCAGCACACAGACCAAGACGATCCACGAGTTCCTCGCCGAGGCGCCGGACGTCGACCGCTCCGAGCTCTGGGCGGCGCTCTGGGGCATCCTGAGCGAGGCCAAGAACAAGATCACGGCCGAGCTCGAGGTGACGCCGCACGCCTCGGGCGCCGGCCTCGACTACTGGACCAGCCCCGACGGCGGCTACGAGGGCTCGCTGAACCCCTACGTCGGCGACCCCGACGAGGGCGTCGAGTGGCTGGTCCACTCCTGGATCGGCAACCGCCAGGCGTCGATCCTCGACATGAACCTCCAGGTCTGGCTCGGCCCCCACATCGACGTGCCGCACCTGGTGATCGTCTTCGGCACGGTGCCCCGCGTCTTCCACTTCAGCGATGTGGTGCCGCGCCGCGACCCGATGACCGACGTCGACTACCTCAACCGGTACTTCGAGCCCGAGAACGCCGCGTGGCTGCGGCTGCGCGGCGACGACCGGTTCCTCTGGTCGGTCAGCCACGGCACCTACATGCGGGCGTTCAACTCGCCGATCGCCAACTCCTACATGGCCACCTGTCCCGACGACGAGGCCGTCGCGGTGCTCGGCGAGTCGGTGCGCGAGCGCGTCGACACCTGGCTGCGCTGGGTCCGCGAGGCGCAGCCGGTGCCGGTCGAGGAGCGCGCGGCGCTGCGGCGGCGCGACCACCTGGTGCGTCGCTACGGCTACACCCTCGACCCCATGAACGAGCTGTCCAAGAAGTTCCTCGGAGCCGAGCGCGTCGACGAGCTGGTCGCGACCCGTGCCGGGCTGGGCCAGATCGCCGAGCTGGAGGGTCGGTCGTGAAGGTGCTCGTGATCGGCGCCGGTCTGGTCGGCACCGAGGTCGGCCTCCGCCTACGGGCGCTGGGCCACGACGTCGCGGTCACCACGACGACGCCCGGCAAGGTCGAGGGCCTCCGCGCGCACTTCGACGAGGTGCTCGTGCTGCGCGGCAGCGACCGCGATGCCGTCGCGGCCGCGGTCGCCGGCCGGGATGCGGTCGTCGTCGCCGCCGGACCCTCCGCCCAGCGCGCGATGACGCCCGAGGACCGCGCGACGTCCTACCGCGAGATCCTCGTGGACACCGCCGAGTCCGTCACCGCGGCCGACAACCGGGCGTACCTGGTGGCGCTCTCGTCGCTCTCGGTCTACGGCAACGCCGCCGACCACCTGCCCGAGGTCACCGAGGACTCCCCCGTCACCGACTCGACGGACCCGAGCCCGACGATGTTCCTCGCCATGGAGGGGGTGTACCTCGAGCGGGCCGGCGACCGGGCCTGCGTCTTCCGGTGTGGCGACATCTTCGGCGCCGACGACCCGCCGGTCGAGGCGAAGGTGGGCATGGCGCACCAGTACCTCGGCGGCTCGGTGCCCTTCAGCGGCGACGCGCTCTTCTACCGGCTCGCCGTGGAGGATGCCGCCGACGCGATCGTGCACGCGCTCGAGCGCCGCCTGATCGGCCTCCACAACCTGACGCACCCCGAGGTCCCGCCCACCAACGCGGCGCTCTTCGACGCGATCTCGGCGGCGCAGGGCCTGCCGGCGCTCACCTACCGCGACGAGATCGCCTCACCGCGGAGTCCGATCTCCGTCGCCCGGCTCACCGCGAGCGGCTTCGTCGCCGGCCGGTCGTACGACGCCGCCACCCTGGCCGCCGCGACCTGACCCGGCCGGAGGCCGGCACCGCATCGGCGCAACGGCCATCGGCCCGGCAGCAGGCTGCCGGGCCGGTGGTCGTTCTTCCTGCCGCTCAGGGCTTCCGGCGCGCCACCTGGGGCACGCAGAGCAGGCCCGCCGCGCCGAGCAGCACCAGCGCCAGCGCCCACAGCGCCACGACGGGGAGCGCGTCCCCGCCGCCGGTCTGCGGGAGCGAGCCGCCGTCGGCCGTCGAGCCGCCGTTGGCCGTGCCCGAGCCGTCCGGACCGGCGTCGTCCTCGATCGGCTCGGAGCCGACCTTCATCGTGCCGAGCGACTCGGCGTCGGCCGTGCAGGCGGCGTCGATCGAGAGCGCCGCGAAGTTGAACGTGAACCCGGTGACGGACACCTCCACCTCGTCGTCGCCGGCGACGCTGCCGGTCAGGGTCGGCACCGGCACCTTCTGGCGGGGCGGCGCCACGGCATGGGTCGAGCCCTTCAGGGTGGTCTTCCTCTTGCCGACCACGACGTCGAGAGTGACGTCCATCTTGCCGTCGATCGGCACCGGCGAGATGCCCGGCAGGTCGGTCATCTTCGCGGACAGCGAGATGTCGTGGCCCGCCTTCTTGCGATAGCCCGAGACCGTCACCGTCGCCGGGTAGTCGAAGTCGGTGTTGAGCGGGTTCAGGACGCACGCGAAGTCGACGGAGCCCTTCGCCGGCTTGCCGCTGTCCGACCCGGGCTTCGAGGTCGGCTTCGGGGTCGGCTTCGAGGTCGGCTCGGCCGTGGGACTGGTCGACGCGCTCGGGGTGGCGGTCGCGCTGGTCGTCGTGGTCGGCGTGGGGGTGGGAGTCGCCGTCGGCAGCACGCAGTCGGTGGCGATGCCCATGACGACCAACTGGAAGCTGGTCAGCACGTCGGGCAGCGAGTCGACCGGGAAGGCCAGCGTGCCCTGGAGGTCGGGCACCGGAACCGGCTGGTTGGCGCCGCCGTTCGTGATGCTGCCGCTGCCGGTCAGCGTGGTCGTCGTGCCGCCGAGCGTGAGCACGAGCTTCGAGGTGCCCGGGAAACCGGCCATCTTCACCGGGGCGATCGCGGGCAGGTCGGAGACCTCGACGGTCACCGCCGTGCCCGCCGGCCCGGTCGCCGAGAAGACGAACTGGGCGTCGGGCCAGGCGAACGTGTTGGGGGGCTTGGCGGGGTCGACCACGGTCGAACAGTTGAGGCTGACGGTGGACGTCGACGCGGCCGTGGCGGTGCTTGCGAAGGCGGCGATCGACGCGAGCGCCAGGCCGGCGACGCCGAGGATCGCGGCGACCGAGTGCCGCACGCCGGTGCGCCTCATCGGGCGCCCTCCCGCCGGCGTCCGGGCACCAGCAGCACCACGCCGACGCCGGCGGCCAGCAGCGCGGTGGCGCCGAGCATCAGCACGGGCACGGAGTCGCCGGCGCCGGTCTTGGGCAGCGACCCGGCGTCGGACCCGGCGTCCGTGCTCGTGTCGTCGCCCGTGGTCGCGGGCGCGTCCGTCGCGGACTGGGTCGGCTCGGCGGGCGCCGCGCTGCCGAAGCTGATCTTGGTGACCGAGGTGTTCGCGGAGACCGTTGCCTTGTCCGCGGCGGTCGGGAGCGGGGCGCCGGCGATCACGCACTGCACCTTCGTGCAGTCGTGCCCGCCGAACTGCTTCTTCACCACCACGGTGAAGGCCGCGACCTTGCCACTGGCGTCGGCGTCGCGGAACTTGGCGCCGCCCTGCAGGTTGCAGTCGGCGGGGCCCACGTAGCCGTCGACGCACTGGCCGATCGCGATGCCCTTGAGGTTCGGCGCGAAGCCGGCGCCCGAGATCGTCAGGGTCTGCCCGTCCGACAGGCCCTGGGTCTGGCTGATGGTGAGCGCGGGCGCCGCGAAGCTCGGCGGCGCGGTCACCAGCACCACCAGCACGGCGGCCGCGGCCGCGAGGCCGCGGGACAGGGCGCGGGTCGGCAGGGTCAGTCTTCTTCTCACGTCGATCTCCTCAGGGTTGGTCATCGACTCGTCACGGGCTGGATCCGGGTCGCCAGCGGGTCGGGGCCGCGGTCGCCGTCCGGCTGCGCGAGCCGGAGGCCCGAGCGGTGGATGGCGGCCTGGTCGGCGCCGAGGTACGACGTCACGACCGCGGGGTCGGTGCGCACCTCGTCGGGGGTGCCGGTCGCGATCACGCGACCGAGGTTCATCGCGATCATCCGGTCGGACAGCCGCGACAGCAGGGGCAGGTCGTGCTCGATGACGACCATGGTGGTGCCGAGCTCCTCGCGGATCTCCAGGAGCAGGTCGCCGAGCGCGTCGCTCTCGCTCTGCGCGATGCCGGCGGAGGGCTCGTCGAGCAGCAGCACGCGCGGCTCGAGGGTGAGCAGGCAGGCCAGCTCGACCACCCGCCGGGTGCCGGTCGAGAGCTCGCCGACCGCGTGCCGCGCGTAGTGCGTGAGCCGCATCCGCTCGAGCACCTCGTCGGCCGCGGCCGACTTGTCGCGCTCGGCCGAGCGGACGCCGAGCGCCGAGGTCCACAGGCGGGTCGGCTCGACCCGCTCCTGGGCCACCATCAGCGTCTCGTGCACGGTGAGCGTCGGGAACAGCGCGGCGTCCTGGAACGACCGCACCAGGCCCTCCCGCGCCCGCTGCTCCGGCGTGGCCGACGTGACGTCGATCCCGTCGAAGACGATCCGGCCGCGGTCGGGCCGCGTGAAGCCCGCGACGATCTCGAAGCAGGTGGTCTTGCCGGCGCCGTTGGGCCCGATCACCCCGAGGATCTCGCCCGGCGCGACCTCGAAGCCCACGTGGTCGACCGCCACCACGCCGCCGAAGCGGCGCGAGACGCCGTCGACGGTGAGGATCGAGGCGGCACCGTGGGTCGCGGCCGGCGCGCGAGGAACCAGGCCCTCCAGGCGCGGCCGCTCGTGCAGCGGGGACGACGCGTGGCCGGTGGCGTCGACGACACCGTGCCGCTCGCGCAGCGGGTCGATGCCGTGGCGGCGGGCCAGCCCGTCGTACAGCAGGTCGCGGCCGCGGACGAGGACTCCCCCGATGCCGTCGGGCAGGAAGATCACCACGAGCAGCCAGGCCACCGCCAGCGCCGCCTGACCCACCGTGCTCATGCCGACCAGCGCCGGCAGCCCGACGATGATCAGCGCGCCGATCAGCGGCCCGAGCGTCACGGTGAGGCCGCCGACGACCGTGACGGCGACGACGTCGATGCTGGCGGCCGCCGGGAAGGAGTTGACCGTCAGCTGCGACTGGCCGTGTCCGATCACGATGCCGCCGAGGCCGGCGAGGCCGCCGGAGACGGCGTAGAGCTGGAGCATCCGCATCCGGTTGGGAACGGTGAAGGCGCGTGCGGCGTGCTCGTTGTCGCGCAGCGCCTGCACCATCCGGCCGAAGCCACCGTGTCGCAGGTTGTTGGTCACCCACACGCCGATGCAGAGCATCAGCAGCGCGAAGAGGTAGTAGTCGACGGCGTACTCCAGCGGGTAGTCCCACCAGGTCGGCTTCGCCGGGGCGATGCCGTCGCCGAGGAAGACGCCCTGGCGCAGCAGCCAGGTCGAGGTGGCGAGGGCGAAGGCGAGCGTCGAGACCGCCAGCGCCAGGCCCTTGAGCCGCATCGCCGGGATGCCGACCAGCGCGGAGGCCACGGCCGCGGAGAGCACGCCGCAGAGCAGCCCGACGAGGAAGTTGCTCGTCGAGTCGGCGACGTGCACCGACGCCGCCGCGGCGATGCCGGCGTAGGCGAACTGGCCCAGCGACAGCTGGCCGGACACACCGGTGAGCAGGCCGACGCTGAGGCCGACGAGGGTGTAGCCGGCCACCAGGGTGAGCACCGAGGCCGTGTCGTTGCTGACGACGTAGGCCAGACCGACGGCGACGGCAATGCCGAGCGCCACCGAGACCCGCGGCAGCCAGACGATGCTGCGCACGCCACGGTAGGCCTCGGGCAGCGGCGGCAGCACGACCCGACGCCAGCGCCCCTTGTCCTGACCGGCGCGGCCCAGCTGCGGCTGACGCAGCAGCGCGACGACGATGATCACGGCGATGACGACCGTCACCAGGCCACGGGTGTCGGGGTTGGACAGCAGCAGCTGCTCGATCACACCGATGCCGAGCGAGGCGGCGATCGCGATCGGGATCGACGACATCCGCGCGATCACGGCACCGGCGAGTCCCTTGAGCAGCAGGTCGGGGCCGAGGCCCTCCATGCCGGCGCCGGCCGTCGTCGGGGTCACCAGGATCGCGGAGAAGGCGGCGATGCCGCCCGCGATCGTCCAGGCCAGCGTCGCCATCCAGCGCGCCGGGATGCCCTCGAGCCGGGCGATGTCGGGGTCGTCGGCGGCCGCGCGGATCGCCATGCCCATCCGGTGATGGCGCAGGAACCAGCCCAGGCCGGCCAGCAGCACGGGCGCGAGCACGAGCATCGCGACGTACGGCGTGCCGATCGGCAGCGATTGGATCTCGAAGGTGGGCAGCAGCGTCGGCTTCGGGTAGGTGAAGCCGCTGACCCCGTCGCTGTTGATCACCAGCGACATCACCAGGATCAGCTGGGACAGGCCCAGCGTGGCGATCATGCCGACCAGGCTCGGCCGGCCCTCGAGGCGACGTACGACGACCACCTCGACCAGCCCCGAGAGCAGCGCGGCGATCAGGATCGCGACCACGAAGGAGGCCCAGTAGGGCAGCCCCCAGTCCGCGACGAAGAGGGCGAGCACCGACGCGCCGAAGGCGCCGATCGAGCCGTGCGCGAAGTTCACGAAGCGGCTGGAGCGGTAGACCAGCACCAGGCCGACGGCAAGCAGGCCGTAGGTCAGGCCGGTGAAGAGCCCGATGACCAGCCGGTCGATGCCGAAGTCGAAGCCCGTCATCGGCCCACCCCGGCCGCCGCGTGTCCGCCGAGCATCAGCGCGCGGACCCGCTCCGGGTCGGCGGCCAGCGCGGCGGCGCTCTCCTCGGCGATGATCTCGCCCTTCTCCATCATGTAGACCCGGTCGACCAGCGACAGGGCGACGTTGACCGACTGCTCGACCAGCAGCACCGCGCTGCCTCGCTCGTTGAGCCGGCGCACGAGCTCCATCAGCCCGCCGACGACGACGGGAGCGAGGCCGAGCGAGAACTCGTCGATCACCAGCACCTTCGGTTCGGCCACGATCGCCTTGGCGAGCGCGAGCATCTGGCGTTCGCCGCCGGAGAGGTTCGAGGCCGGCTGGTCGCGGCGCGCGTGCAGGCGCGGGAAGACGGCGAGCGCCGCCTCGACGGCCTCCTTCGTCCACTTCCGGCTGCCCGAGGTGAAGCCGTGCATCGCGAGGTTCTCCGCGACGCTGAGGGACGGGAACGTGGCCTGGCCGATCACCTGGCACAGCCCGAGGTCGACCCGCTTGCGCGTCGGCATCCGGGTGACGTCGACGCCCCCGAGGCGCACGGACCCGTCGTCGGGCCGCAGCAGTCCTCCGATGACCTTCAGCAGCGTGCTCTTGCCGACGCCGTTGGGCCCGAGCAGGGCGACCATCTCGCCCTGCTCGACCGTGAGACCGGCGTCGAACAGGACCTGCACGGGACCGTACGACGCCCGGATGCCGGCGCAGGCCAGGGCGGGCGCCGCGGCCGACCCGTTCGGCTCACTCGTCATCGAAGGGCACCTCGGGTCCGTCGTAGATGAAGGCGCCCTTGGCCTCGTCGTACCTGAGCACCCGATAGCCACCGACCGCCGCGCGGCCGCCGTCGCCCAGGGCGTTGCCGGGCCCGGAGGCGCTCTGGAAGTCACCGCCGTCGCGGTCCACGGCCCGGGCGAACGCCGCGGCGTTGAGATCGCCCTCGATGCCGTCGGCACCGAGCTTGAGCAGCCGGGTGGCGTCGCAGTACGGCAGGGCCACCCGCGCCGACTCGCGCGACTCGAAGGCGATGCCGGCGTCGTCGTAGATCGCCAGGCACTCCTTCTCCGCGTCGGTGGAGGGGAACCTCAGCTCGGAGTCGGGCACGTCCTGCGGCGGGTGGAAGCCGATGCCCACCATCCCGTCCATGGTCGCCGCGGGCACGGTGGTCGGGTTGTTCACGAAGAACGACGGGTTGTCGAAGCTCGAGATCGCGTACCGCGGGGCGAAGCCCTCCTGCGAGCCGGCCACGGTCGCGAACACCGACGCCATCCGGGAGCCGCCGAGGAACATGATCCGCTCGATCCCCTTGCTGCGGAAGGTGATCGCGGCCTGCTCCAGGCCCTGGAACAGGGTGCCGGTGTCGGTCGTGTCGACCCACGCCACCTCGGGCTCCACCCCCGTCTCGCGCAGCAGCGGGACGGCGAGGTTCTCGATCGTGTCGCGGTTGACCGGGGAGTCGGCCGCGACGACACCGACGCCGTCCTCGCCCGCGAAGAACTCCTGCTCGTCCAGCACCGTGACGTAGGAGCGCACGAACGCGTCGTACTCCGGGAAGCTCGCCGTCCAGAGGTACGGCGAGTGCTCGTCGAAGTACTCGCTGCTCATCGCGAAGAGCGACGCGTCGAGCACCAGCGTCTGCCGGTCGGCGTAGCAGGGCCGGGCGTTGGTCTGGTACTGCCCGGTCATCACGACCGCGAAGGCCCGGTCGTCCTGGGTGATCTTGTTGCACAGCTGCTCTTCGGCGGCCGGCGAGTCGGTCTCCGCGTCGTAGAGGCGGAACACCGCGTCCATCCGCTTGCCGCCGAGACCGCCGTTGTCGTTGACCCAGTCCTCGAGCGCCTTGATCTGCGCCTTCTGGTCGCCGACCGAGGCGGTCTCGAAGCCGGTCAGCTTCTTGACCGCGTCGAGGTCGACGGCGATGAAGACGACCTTGACCGAGTCGGCGGTGACGCCCGGCCCCGGACCCGCGTTCGCCGCCCCCAGGTCGGTGCCGGTGCCGGTGTTCCCGCCCGGCATCAGCGTGCCGCACCCCGCGAGCGCGAGAGCCAGGCCCGCACCGACCACACCGACGCGCAGCAGCGCCAACCGGTCCCGAGTCCATCTCCTCTTGCTCCGCACCAGTCACCCTTCGATCGACGTTCGATAGACAATATACGATATTGGCGTGAGTTAGGAGGCCTTCGTTGTGTCGTCACCGGAACGCTTCCGCCACCACGTCTCGGCCGCGTCGAGGTCGACGACCGGCCTCGCCCGGCACCTGCTCGTCCGCCGTGGGGGCCGACGTCGGAGCGAGCGACGCTCGCGGCACGGGCCGGGGGCCGACACCGGCCCGGTAGGCCCACCAGGCGTCCGCCGCCGTCAGGTCGACGACCGCCGCGCCGTCGGGCAGGTCGAGGGCGACCGCGCGCGCCCGGCGGCGCAGGTCGAGCCGGTGCCGCACACCGAGCCCGAGGAGCAGCAGGGCCAGCGCGTTGACGGCGAACAGTCCCCAGGGATACGTCGTCCACTCGACCCGGAAGGCACCCGGCTCCGTGTCTCCGACCTGCCCGACGACGACGTACGACCCGAAGGCCGCCATCGGCAGCTCGAGCGGCACGGTCACGACGGCCTGCTCGCCGGGATCGAGCGCGCCGACGTCCGCACCGACGAGCTCGGGCTCGACGTCGTCGGAGCGGCCGACCGAGACCCGGACGATCGGGTTCTCGACGGTCTCCGCACCGATGTTCTCGACGAGGAAGACCAGGTCGCGCTGCGGGGCGCCGCCGAACAGCTCCGAGAACGACGACTCGCCCACGAGGCGCGCCTCCGTGACGGCCAGGTCGTCCGACTCGCTCTCCGCGCCCGCTCCGCCGGCGGGGTCGTCGACCGGGATGTCCCCCGGCACCGGGATGTCACCGGGGTCCTCGACCCCGGCATCCGGGTCGAGCGGCGTGGTGACGGCGCCGCCGGGACTCTCGGGGGTCTCGGCGACGGGCGTCTCGGAGCCGCCGGGCTCGCCGGTCTCGCCGTCGATCCCCTCCCCCGGGTCGTCGGTCTCGTCGGGCGTGGCGGCACCGCCGATGACACCCGAGATCAGGTACACGGCGCCGATGTGGCTCGACGAACGCGCCTGGTCGACGATGACCGACCGGGTCGCCTCGTCCGAGACCGCGTACTGGGCACTGAAGGCGCCGGTCGCGTCGACATCGGCGACCACCTCGGGGTCCGCGGTGGCGGCGACGGAGCTGCTGGTGCCGGCGTACCCCCGGATGGTGACCTTGCGCTGCGGGTCCCAGCCGGTGCCGGTCAGCGTGACGATCGTGGCGTCGGCCTCCAGCGCCTCGGCGGCCGCCACCCGCTGCACGCCGAGCACCGTGAAGCCGGTCGAGACGGTGGTGGCCTCGTCCTCCACCCGCAGCGTGCCGGCACCCACCGGTGCGCCGCCCGGCACCGTGAAGGAGGTGGTCGCGGAGCCGTCGGCCGCGGTCGTCACACTTCCGACGGCGGCGCAGGATCCGCCGGAGCCGCACAGGCTCAGCGTCGCGGTGGCCGACGAGGCCAGACCGGCGATCCGGATGGAAGCCACGTCGGCGGGCCGGCCGGCGTCGAGCACGGCCTGGTCGGCGACCGCCGTGATCGTGGCCGACGCGGCCGGGGCCGCGGTGAAGTCCGCCGTCACGTCGGTCGCGGTCGGCGTGGTCGCCGGGTTCGTCCCGGGCGATGGCTGGCCCTGCGTCTGGCCGTTGCAGGCCACGCGCAACGACGACGCGGGCGCGTCGAAGTAGACGGCCTCCAGGCGGACCTGGTGCGGGCCCGCGGCGGCGATCGGGATCGGGACGCTGGCCTCCAGACCCTCGACCGGCTCACCGGCCGCGACGGTGAACGCCGCGTCGGCCGGCGCCGCCAACGGGACCCCGTCGACCGAGAGCAGGAACGTCGCGGTGCCGCTGAGGTCGTCCTGCGCGGAGAGGACCGGTCCGCTCGCGATCTCGACCTGTGCCACGCGGGTGCCGCCCACAGCGGTGGCGCCGGCGGTCTCGAGGCCGAACCCACCGTCGGGGACGGTGGTCCACGCCCCCAGCCCGACGGAGATGTCGGAGGCCGGCGGCGAGTCGAGTGCGGCACCGCCCGGCACGTAGGCCCAGCAGCCACCTGCCGGACTCGCGACCGCGGCGGCCGGCGCGACCGCCGCGCCGTACGACACGGCGGTGCCGGCCAGGAGCAGCGCGGCGACGGCGCGAACCCGCCTCATGCTTCGGCCAGCCTCATCGACACCTCCACCGTCGGAGCCCGTTCGGGCAATTCCGCGATGATATATTCATTCGGTGCAGGGCGGGTGGACTTCAGTGGCACGGATCACTATTCGGGCGGGCGCCGAGCTGGCGATCACCGCCGGAGTCGTGCTCGCGGTTTTCGTGTTCTACCTGCTGGTGTGGACCAACCACCGCACGGCCGCCGCCCAGGACGACCTCAAGGACGACTTCCACGCGCAGCAGCGGACCGGCCAGGTCCAGGAGCAGCGCGGCGAACGCCCCGAGTCCGGCGAGGGCCTCGGCATCCTGCACATCCCCGCGCTCGGCGCGGACTGGAGCTGGGTCGTCGTCGAGGGCGTCGGCGACGACGACCTGGCCCGCGGCCCCGGCCACTTCCCCACGACCGCGCTACCCGGCGAGGTCGGCAACTTCGCCGTCGCCGGCCACCGGGCGACGCACGGCGAGCCGTTCGCGCACCTCGACGAGCTGGAGGTCGGCGACCCCATCGTCGTGGAGACCCACGGCGGCTGGCTCACCTACGACGTGACCTGGGTACGCATCCTCAGCCCGAACGCCACCGAGGTGCTGGCGCCCGTCGCCGGCCATCCCGGCGAGAAGGCGACCCAGCGCACGCTCACCCTCGTCACCTGCAACCCTCGGTGGAGCTCCACCGAGCGCCTCGTCGTCGGCGCTCAGCTCGTTGAGCGGCGTGCCGCCGACGCCGGCCCGCCGCCCGCGATCGCCTGAACGCCGGAACTGGTCGCCCTCACGTTCTTCGGTGGAACTGGATCTTCCCGGTGGGGAGGTACGTCGTCACGTAGGCCGGGTCGTGGATGAGGGTGTGGTGCCAGGCGCACAGGGACGCGCCGTCGTCGAGGTTGGTGTGGCCGCCGTCGCCCCAGTGCTGTTGGTGGTGGGCGTGGAGGCCGGCCGTGCGGTCGCAGCCCTCGGCGCGGCAACCGCGGTCGCGCAGGAACATCGCGATCCGCTGATGCTCGGTGTGGTAGCGGCTCCGCCTACCCAGGTCCAGGGGAACGCTGTTGCCGCCGAGGACGGCGGGGATGATCCCCGCCTCGCAGGCAAGCCGGCGCGCCATGCCGGGGCTGATCTGGTCGCCGGCGTCGAGGATCCCGGCCTTCTCCAGCCGCCCGGTGAGGGTGTCTTCGTCGATGACCACCACGACGGTGGCGTTCACCCCGCCGGCCTGCGGCAACCGGTCGACCGGGTAGCGCTCGATCAGCTCGCACAGCGCCCGACCCAACGCCTCCGGACCGGGCCGCCGTTCGACCCCAGGCCCTTGGGTGGCCGCCACGTGCTTGGGTGCGGCCAGGGCCATCAGCATCTTCCGTAGCGCTGCTGCGTGGTAGGTCGGCAGCGTGAACCGGCCCCGGGTCTTGCCGTCGCCGTCGTCGACCATCGTGACCGAGCAGGCCCGCAGCGCGGCCGCCTCCTGGCGTTGCAGGATCTCGGCCTCTCGGGCGTCGGCCTCCTCGGGGGCGATGACCTCCCACAGCCGCCGACCCAGCCGACCCAACGCCTTGGCGTCGTGGTGCCGGGCCTCGGCGAGCAGGTGCGCCTCCGCCTTCTCGCGCACCTGTGCGCCGAGGTCGGTGGGGAGTCGGTCGACCCACCGGATGACGACCCGCGCCTGCTCGACGCCGATGTCGCCGGCCGCGAGCGCCTCCCGCGTCATGGAGTGCTGTTCGAGGTCGTGGCCGAGCCGCACCGCGCCGTACGCCGCCGCCCGGGTGGTCTTGGTCTGGTGGGCCAGCCAGTTCGCCGCACTGGACGCACCGACCTCTTCGCCGACGTGGATGGTGTCGGCGTGCGCGGCGACCCGGGCCTGCAGTGCGCTGACCTGCGCGGCCAGCCGGGTCAGCTCGACCAGCGTCGCGCCGGCCTCGGTGGGGTCCATGGACCACACCGACGCATCGGACACGGCGTCGACGAGGTCGCGCATCTGCGCGGTCGTCGTCGACACCCGGTGTCGCGGCGTGGCCTGTGCTGTCATGCCGTCTACTCAAGCACCCGCCACCGACACTCAAGGCCCTGAATCCCCTTATTCCACAGGGTTCTGGGTCACGAACAGGTCACGAGCCGGGGCGCTTTTCCACACCCGGATCGATGTCCTGTGGAGGGTGGTTTCGAGGCTCGGGCCTGGCGGCCCTCGCACCTCAACCACCGTGTCCCGGCGCGGGTGGTTTAGAGGCTCGGGCCTGGCGGCCCTCGCACCTCAACCACCGTGACCCCCGACGACGGCGGTTGAGGAGGTTGCGCTAGCAACCGTCTCGAAACCCACCCAGCCAACGCGCGTCCCGACCACAGGTCGGCGCCCTCCCGATAGGCGCCAACGGGGTGCGCGGGAGGAGCCGTCAAGGACGGCGAAGCCGCCGCAGGGAATCCTTGACGGCGGAGGACGCGCGCCCACACTGGCGCCGCCGGGAGGACGACGACACCAGCCCCACCGCGCGGCAGGTGGTTTCGAGACAGGCGCTAGCGCGCCTTCCTCAACCACCGTGCGCCGGACCACGGTGGTTGAGGAGGTTGCGCTAGCAACCGTCTCGAAACCACGTACCCCACACGACCCAGCCCCGACCCGGATGGTGGTTTCGAGACAGGCGCTAGCGCGCCTTCCTCAACCACCGTGGGCGCGCCTTCCTCAACCACCGTGGACGCGCCTTCCTCAACCACTGTGGACCCGCCTCGACCGACACCCGCGGGTGCTTAGTCGCCGACGGTGATCCGGTCGAAGGGCAGGTGGGGCTCGACGGCGGGGAAGACCCAGGCGAGCAGCGCCCAGGTCAGGAGGGCGACGAGGACGAGCGCCTGGGCGACCTTCAGCCAGGTCGGCCCGGGGAGCAGGCGCCAGAGAGCGGCGTACACGGACGTCAGCGTAGAGCGGCGCGGACCGGCGCTCAGCGCTCCCGGAGCAGCGAGCCGAAGCCGTGCACCTTGTCCTCGATGCCGTTCTCGCGCAGCGCCATCCACCAGGTGGCCGCGTTGATCGCGATGACGGGCTTGCCCAGCCAGCGCTCGGCCTCGTCGGCGAGCTCGGCCATGCACAGGTTGGTGCCGCACTGCACGATCGCGTCGACGTCCGGCCCGTCGACCTCGAGGATCGCCTCGCGCAGGGTCTGCTCGGAGACGTGCGCGATCGCGACGGCGCTCTCGCAGGAGAGGCCGCGGATCCGGCCGACCTCGAAGCCGAGCTCGGTGAAGAAGGTGCGGACGTTCTCGTCGCCGATCGGGGTGTACGGCGTGACGATGCCGATCTTCCTCGCGCCGAAGAGCTGCAGCGCCCGCTCGCACGCCTCGGCTCCGGTGGCGACGCCGAGACCGCCGGAGAGATCCTTGATCTGCTGGACGAACTGGCGGTTGCCCTCGACGCCGTCCCAGAAGGTCTCGGCGCTCATCCCCATGACCATGTAGTCGGGCTCCATGGTCATGACGCCCTCGACGCAGTCGGCCATCGCGGCCCGGATCTGGACCAGCAGGTTCTGCATGCCCTCGTCGTCGGCGATCCGGCCGTCCCGGATCAGGATCCGGCCGTAATGCGAGGTGACGCCCGGGACCCGCATCATGTCGAACTCGGGCTGGACGATGGTGTTGGTGCTCGGGGCGATCACGCCGAACTTGCGGCGGTAGCCGAGGCGGTCCGTCACTGGAGTGCTCCTACCTGGGTGGGGGTGGGGTCCGCGGCCGGCGTCGCCCGCTTGCGGATGCCGAGGGCACCGAGCAGGAAGCACAGCTGGACGATCGAGTTGGTCAGCTGCTCGCCCCACTGCAGCTCCTCGGACTGGTGGGGGCGCGCGGCCAGCGGCGGCAGCACGAGCGTGCCGACGATGTAGACGACGAAGAACAGGACGCCGAGGCGGTGACCCTCACGGCGCGAGATGCCGATGCCGAGCACGCCGACGGTGACGGCGCCGATCGCGGACGCGACCAGCAGCGGCCAGGTGTCCATCACGACCAGTGCGGCGACGCCGGCCAGCACCGGCAGCACCAGGAACGGCGGCCACGGCACCTGACGCCGATTCCGGACGCCCCACAGGGCGCACGCGATGCCGGCGAACCCGAAGGCCAGGCACGGGAAGAGCAGGTTCTCCAGCACCGGGTAGTCGCGGCACGGCTCGGCCGCGACCAGCAGCTTCCACAGCGCCTTGGCGAAGCCGCCGAGGGTCACCAGCGCGCCGGCCAGCAGCGCGGGCAGGCGTACGGCGGGCAGCACCCGCCCGGCCGCCGACCCGAGCACTACCGAGCCGGCGCCGGCGAGCAGCACCGGCACGAAGTCCTCGATCGCCAGGGCCAGGCCGTACTCGGTGCAGGGGTCGACCACCATCAGGCGGCACCCGGCGTGGCGTCGGCGAAGATGTCGCGCTTGCGGAGGCCCGCGGTCAGGAAACGGCTCATCGCCTTCGGGGTGGTCAGCCAGGCGACGCGCGTGCCGGACTTCTGCGCCCGGAGCAGCCGCTCGGCCAGCCAGGGCGTCACGGTCTCGACCCGGTCGCCGAGGATGTTGAAGATCTTGCGCGCCTTCTCGAACGCCTCCGGATCTCCGGCGTAGTCGTCGACGAGCAGGTCCGTGGCGACGATGCCCGGCGACAGCAGGCCGACCTTCACGTCGCTGCCCCGGACCTCCTTGACCAGGGTCTCGGTCAAGTAGGTGACGGCCCGCTTCGACGCGCCGTACGTCGCCATCCCGGCCTGGACCTGCCCGGTCGAGCCGAAGCCCTCCATGTTCCAGATCCAGCCGCTCCCCTGCCGCTGCATCCCGGCGAGCGCGACCACACTGCCGTTGGCGGCACCGAAGGTGTTGGTCGCGAAGACCGACTCCACGGTCTCGGGGGCGACCTCGGTGAGCGGCCGGCGCGGCGCGGACACGCCGGCGTTGTTGATCCAGACGTCGACGCGGCCGTACGTCGCCACCGCGTGGTCCCACAGCGCCTGCAGCGACGCCCGTGAGGTCACGTCGGCGGGCACGCCGGTGGCCCGGTCGCCCGCGTCGAGCCGGGCAAGCGCCCCCCGGACGCTCTCCTCCGAGCGGCCGCAGAGCACCACCCGGCAGTCGCGGGCCAGCAGCTCCCGGGCCAGGCCCAGGCCGATGCCGCGGGTGCCGCCGGTGACGACGACGACCCGGCCGGTCACCGGGCCTCCCAGGTCAGCAGACCGTGCACGAAGTGGGTGGTGGTGTCGCCGCGGAAGAGCTGCCAGACGACGGCGAGCTCGCGGGAGTCGGGATCGATGAGGACCTCGCGGCCCCTGATCTTCTCCACGCCGCGGGCGTCCGGGCCGACGAGGTGCTGGCTGGTGAAGAGCGCGCGCCCGTACGACGTGGCGTTGCCGAACGCCTCGGGCCCCTCGTACTGGGTGCGGGCGCCGTCGCGGACCCGCTCGAAGCCGTAGCTGCGGTCCAGCGCGCCGGCCCACGTCACCTGCTGGCGGGCGCGACGCAGCGAGAGCGGCTCGTGCTCGATGGTCACCTGCACCTCGCCCAGCGAGCTCTGGTCGGCGGCGTTGACGAAGAGGCTGCCGGTCCAGGCGCCCTTCTCCTTGGTCGGCAGCACCTGCGGCACCGAGCCGCGCCTGGTCTCCAACGCGATCCACTCGTCGACGAGCCGCCTGGTCTCCGGGTTGGTGTCGGCGTCGAAGGTGCGCTTGTACACGCCGTTGAAGACCGCGCACACCGCCCACCCGTCGTGCAGCACCGAGGAGTAGACCTGGGTCTCGCCGTCGGCGAGCACCTGGTTCCAGGTCCGCAGGTCGGCCTGCCAGCCCGGCGAGTAGTAGTGGGCGTCGACGAACAGGCCGTAGGGCTGTCCGGTGCCGTAGAAGTCCGGGCCGCAGTAGACGCGGTTCTCGTCGGAGTCGACGATGCCGAAGTCGAACTGCGCGCCGAGCTCGAAGCGGTTGCGCAGCGGGCCGCTGGCGTCGAGCTGGGTGTTCATCCAGTAGCGCGCGACGCCGTCCTCGACGACGCTCGCCCGATCGACCCGCTCGAAGCCGACGTGGTTGCCCTGCGCGTCGAAGAGCCCGGGGCGACCGTGCCACTCCCCCTCGATGCGCCGCTGCCACTCACTGGTCTCGATGGGATTCTCCGACACCGCGGTCACGCGGACACCTCCGTGCTCGTGGGAAGGCTCGTGGGAAGGCTCGTGGGAAGGGAGTTGTCGACGAGCTGGACGCGCACCCGCTCGGCGAGGTCGAGGCCGAGCAGCCGCTGGACCTGGGCCCAGACCTGGTCGACCTCGGGGCTGAAGATGTTGGCCCGGTTGCGCTCGTCGCGCGCGGCGAGATCGGTGTCGACGACGTCCGCGACGACCTCCGCGGGCACGCCGGCCTCGACCAGGGAGAACCAGTGGTCGAGGTAGGCCCGGACCGGGCCGTCGATGGCCCGGAACGCGTCGGCGTCGGCGCGGTGCACCAGCATCCAGGGCGACATCATCGCGAACTGCCGCGGGCCGATCGTGGTCCTGGTCAGGCCCGGCCGGGCCTCGACCTCCTCGTACGTCGCGTCGAGCGGCGTGTGCGCCCAGTCGAGGTAGGTCAGGTGGGTGCCGAGGTCGACGCGCGGGATCAGGTCGAGGTGGAAGGCGTAGCTGCCCTGGCCCTCGACCGAGTCGAGGGTGAAGTGCGGGACCGCGACGTCGGCCGGCGCGAAGGCGAACACCATGTGGCTGTCGAGCCCGATCTGGGGCACGGACAGGCCGACGTACACGACCTTCGCGATCCGCTCGCCGGTGAAGACCCGGACCTCGCCCACCGGCTGCGGTCCCATCACCGAGACCAGCTCGAGGTACGGCGCGCCGTCGGGTCCCCCGACCTCGGTGAGGCCGCCGCGCTCGACGATGGTGTCGAGCGTGCCGTGACACAGGGCCGCGGGCAGGCTGATGTGGGTGTCGCTCATGCCTTGACCTCCTTGACGGTCTGGTCGCCATCGATCCCGGAGTCGGTGCGCGGCAGGTCGCCGCGCTCCTCGCGCTCCGCCATGCCGCCGCGCAGCTGCTTGCTGCGGACCTCCTTGAAGTTCCATGCGCTCGCGAGCTCGGGCACCTCCTTGCGCACCGGCGACGGGATCACCCGCGCCTCGACGCGGGCCGGGCCCTCGCCGACGATCGTGTTGCCCTCGACGCTCCAGCCGGCCTCGATCAGCTCCTGGCGCCGGCGCCGGTAGAGCACGGCGTTGTAGTCGCTCTTCACGTGCAGCTCGTCGGAGAGGTCGAACGGCAGCAGCTCGGGCCGGACCGCGTCGACGATGGCCTGGTCCTCGTACAACACCTTGAAGACGCGGCGCTTGGCGTCGCGGTCGGCCCACTTGCCCTTGAAGAACGTGCGCAGCGCGACGAACTTGACCAGCGTGGTCTCCTCGTCGATCGGCACGTTGACGTCGAAGATCTTCAGGTCGCCCATCGGCGTCTTGATGTGCAGCAGGATCATGTTCGGCAGCCACCACGTCGTGGACACCGGGACCGGCGGGCGGTCCTGGAGCGCCTTCTGCTTGTTGGGGTTGATCAGCCCCCAGATGCCCTTGGAGCGCGGCGGGTTGAGCTCCACCGACACCTTGCAGTGCCACGGCGAGCTGTCGATCTCGAACTCGGGCACCTCCGGCTTCTCCCGGTTGCCGAAGACGCCGCCGTGCACGAACGGCGTGTGCGCCACGTCGACGCCGTTCTCGAGGATCCGCTCGTAGTTGGACTTCCAGAGGAAGGATCCGGTCACCGCGCGATAGGTTTCGGTGTCGTCGATGTCGGACCAGTCCGGGATCGGCGGCCGCTCCTCCTCGGGGAGGTCGCCCATGTAGACCCACACGAACATGTACTTCTCGACCACCGGGTAGGAGTCGATCCGGGCCTTGCGCGGGATGCCCTTGTCGGGGTGGGCGGGGATCTTCTGCACCTCGCCGTTCGGCTTGTACTCCCAGCCGTGGTACGGGCAGACGATGCAGTCGCCCTTGATCTCACCGCCCGACAGCGCGGCGCCGCGGTGCACGCAGAGGTCCGACATCGCGACCACGGAGTTGTCGCTGGTCTTGCGGTAGAGCACCAGCTGCTGCCCGAGGACCTTGACCTTCTTCGGCTTGCCCGGCAGCACGTCGTGGCTGAACTCGACGGCGTACCAGAAGTTCTTGAACATCTGCTTCTCCTAGCTGCGACGGAGGTCGGCGATCTCGGGCGGAGCGTGCTCGGCGAGCCGCTCCCACTGGGTCGTGGCGTCCGGACGGTCGGTGAGCCGGGCCGCCAGGAAGGCCGACACGACCTCGGCGAACACCGCGCGGAGCCGGTCCTGGTCGGCGTCGGTCGGGGTCTCGAGGAAGCCGCGCGCCGTGGACGGGTCCTCCGGGTGCGCGACCAGCATGTGACCGGCGCCGGCGAGCCGGACCAGCCAGGCCTCGGTGGTCGCCGGCAGCGCCTCGCGCCAGGTGCGCTCGACCGGGTCGTGCCCCGGGGCACCCGGCTGCTCGCCGTACCGGATCGCGCTCGCGGCGACCACGCCGTCGTGGGTGCCCGCGACCAGCAGGGTGGGCGCCTGGACCGGAGCCGGCAGCAGCGTGCCCGGCGGGTAGCCGATCAGCTGCGACGCCATCGTGTGCGCGCCGTACGCCACGACCGCGCGCACCTCGGGGAACCATCCCCGACTCGCCGACTGCAGCAGCACCGTGCCTCCGGCCGAATGGCCGAGCACGCCGACGCGCTCGAGGTCGAGCAGGCCGGCCAGTGGGCCGGTCTCATGGAGGCCGGCCAGCGCGTCGAGCACCGGTCGCAGCGCGGGCGTCGTCGGCCGCTCCCCGTAGTGGTCGGGCCCGGCCGCGACGATGTCGACGCCCGGCGTCAGTCCGTGCTCCCCCGGGAACAGCTCGCCCACCCAGTCGTAGCCGACGACCACGAAGCCGTCCTCGACCAGGCGGAAGGCCAGCCACCGGTAGGCGTCCGCCGGGCAGTTGACGCCCGAGACCAGCACCACGACGGGGTACGGCGCGCCTGCGGCGTCGGCCGCGAGACGCCCACTCATCCGCTCGACGTCGTCGCGCGGTGGCAGCGCCGGGTAGCGCACGGTCAGGTGCACCGTGTCGTACGGCGCCGGCGCCCCGGGGACGCGCGTCGCCGCGCGCAGGCTGCGGACCAGGACGGACAAGACGTCAGCCCTGCTCGTGCGCGCGCGGCAGCCGGCGGTCGCCGCCCCAGAGGGCGCGCACCAGGGTGTTCGTGAGCTCCTTGCCGAAGAAGCGGTCCCCCATTTCGTTGGCCGGGTCGCGCTCGGCGATGTTGCGCCGGGTCGCGAGGTCGTCGGCGGCCAGGGCGGCCTGCTCCTCGGCGGGGATCCGCTCGGCCTCGTCGACCCACCGCAGCCAGCGGTCCAGGTGGTCGGTCGCGAGCTGGGTGACCACGTCGGTGGTGCGGCCGTCAGTGGGCGCCGTGTACGCGTGCCCCATCGGTGAGACGCTCGCCCGGACGAAGCCGCTGCGGCTCACGAACGGGGCGAGGAAGTCGTTCTCCTGCTGCACCTGCTCCCACTCCGCGTTGAGCGGGCCGTAGTAGCGGTCGAAGGAGTCGGTGTCGGTGAGCAGGTTGGTGCGCGGCACGGAGTCGACGAAGATCCAGGCCTGGGGGAACGCACCCAGCGCGAGGCCGAAGTGCGGCACCTTCACCTGCGGGCCGAGCCAGATCGTCAGGTGGATGTTCGCGAAGCCCAGCGTCGCGTTCTCCATGTGGGAGTGCACCATCCAGTCGATCTCCGGGCCGGCGTAGCCGCGGATCCGGCCGGTCGGGCCGCCGTTCTCGCCGCCGAAGCTCTCCAGCACCTCGGTCGAGGGGTCTCGGGTGAGCTCGAACCGGTCGGCCACCTTGGCCTCGAGGCCGTCGACCAGCTCCATCCAGGTGCCGAAGATCTCCGTGATGTCGGTCGGCGGAGCCTCGTCGTAGAACTCGCGCACGGACTTCAGGGTCTGGCTCATCGTGCTCCTCGCAGCCGGCTCGATCGGGTTCGGAAAGTATATATAATCTACGACATGGGATCGGGGAGATCCACCCTCGGATCAAGCATCCGCCGAAGTCGGGACCAAAGTCCCGAATTTCGACCGGCCGCCGACCGATAATCGCCGCGGTGCCGCCGGGGGCCCGGGTCAGCCCGGGTACGCCGCGGCCGCCAGCCCGGACCCGCCGGCCCGGAACGCACCGGGGGCGTGCACCACGCAGGGCTGGGTGTGCTCGAGCACGCCCTCGTCGCCGTACTCGCGGCCCCAGCCGGACCGCTTGACCCCGCCGAACGGCGCGCGCAGCGACATGCCGGTGCGGTTGTGGGTGTTCACGAACGTGAAGCCGGCGTCGATCCTGGCGGCCACGGCGAAGGCCCGGTCCTCGTCGGCCGACCACACCGAGGCGGCCAGGCCGAGGTCCCCGGCGTTGGCCTGTGCGACGGCCTCGTCGACCGAGTCGTAGGCGAGCACCGGCAGGCTCGGGCCGAACTGCTCCTCGACCACGAGCGGGTGCTCGGGCGCGGCGCCGACCACCAGGGTGGGGCGCAGGTAGTAGCCGCGACCGAGATCGGTCGCGTCGTCGACCTCGCCGAGCACGAACGCCTCCGCACCGCGCGCCGCGGCGGCGTCGACCAGTCCCCGCACCCGGGCGGCCGAGTCGGCCGACACGACCGGACCGATCGTGACGCCCGCGTGCAACGGGTCGCCGAGCCGCAGCACCCGAGCGGCCGCGGCGCGGTAGGCATCGACGACCTCGTCGTGGCGGCGGCGCGGGACCAGCAGTCGCTTGACCGCCATGCAGACCTGCCCCGAGGTCGCGAAGGTCGCCATCACCAGCCGGTCCATCGCGTCGGGCCCGAGGTCGGCGTCGTCGAGCAGGAGCGCCGGATCGTTGCCGCCGAGCTCCATCAGCGACGGGGTGAGCGACCGCCCGGCCAGCGCAGCGAGGGCGCGCCCGGCCCGCTCGCCACCGGTGAACGCCACCCGGTCGACGCCGGCGTGCCCGACCAGGGCGGTCGCGGTCGCGGCGTCGCCCTGGACGACCTGCACGAGGTCGGGGCCGACGGCCCCCAGCGCGGAGCCGAGCAGGTCGACCACCCGGGCGATCGCGAACGGCGCCAGCGGCGACGGCTTGACGACGACGGCGTTGCCCGACACCAGCGCCGGGCCGAGCTTGAGCGCAGCCAGGATGACGGGAGCGTTCCACGGCGTGACGGCCGCGACCACGCCGTACGGACGGCGCCGGATGACCAGGCGCCCGGCCTCGTCGTCGACGACCTCGTCGACGAGCAGCGCCTCGGCGCGGTCGGCCGACCAGCGCAGCACGGTGACGGCGAAGCCCAGCTCGCCGCGACAGTCGGGCAGCACCTTGCCGGTCTCCCGGGCCATCAGCACCGCAAGGTCGTCGATCTCGGCGGCGACGCGATCGGCGCCCGCCCGCACGGCGGCGCACCGCTCGGCGAGGGAGCTCGCCGCCCAGGCCCGCTGCGCGGAGCGGGCCCGGGCCACGGCAGCGTCGACGCCGACCGGGTCGGTCGCCTCCACGCTGCCGACGAGCTCGTCGACCCGAGCGGGGTTCTCCCGCTGGATCACGGCTGCACGCCCACCATGTCGACGACCTTGCCGGACCGGAGGGAGTTGATCATCGAGGTGTTGAGCAAATGCCTGCGCATCCGCTCGCGGTCGGCGGCCAGCTCGCGCAGCTCGTCGTGGTAGGCCCGGATTGCCTCGGGGTCGTCCTGGCGCAGCTTCTCCCAGTTGTCGTGGGTGATCGTCTTGACGTAGGAGAGGGCGACCTCGCGGCGCGCCTCGCACGCCTCGTCGAGCTGCTCCCGGGTGCCGGCACCCCGGATCAGGGCGAGCAGCGCCCGGGTCTCGACGTACGCGTCGTGGAGGCCGCTGTTCATGCCCATCCCGCCCAGGGGGTTGTTGATGTGGGCGGCGTCGCCCATCAGCAGCAGCCGGCCCCTGCGGAACGTGTCGGCGACGCGCTGGTGCACGCGGTAGAGGGTGGTGTGCAGGACCTGCCACTCGCGGCCGAGGTCGGCCACGCCGCGCAGCCGCTCCTGCACGCGCACCGGGTCGCTCTCGACCTCGTCCGGGGTGCTCGGGTCGGTCGGGAAGAGCACCCGCCAGTGCTCGGGGGTGCGCAGCAGCACCAGCCACTCGGTCGGGTCGAAGACGTAGTTGACCGCCGAGATGCCCGGCAGGATCGACTCCAGGTCCTCGGTGGTCGAGGCGACCAGGAACCGCTCCGGGTAGGTCATCCCCTCGAAGGTGAACCCGGCCGTCTGCCGCACCTGCGAGTTGGCGCCGTCGGCACCGAGCACCCAGTCCGCGGTGAACGTGTCGCCGGCCTCGGTCGTCACGGTCGCGGTGGTGCCGTCGGTCTCGGCCCGCACGACGCGCTGGCCGAAGTGGACCGTCACGTCGTCCATGCCCTCGAGGACCTCGAGGATGATCGGCGTCAGCTTCGACTGCTCCAGCTGGACCCGGAACGGGAACCGCGTGTCGTCGGACAGCACGCCCAGGTCGAGGTCGGCGATCGGGCCGGTCCGCCGGTCGCGGTACTGGAACCCGGTTGACACCAGCCCGCGCTCCATCAGCGGCTCGAGCACCCCCAGCTCGTCGAGCATCTCCAGGCTCGGCGGGTGGAACGTCGAGGCCCGCGACTCCCCCGCCAGCGACCCACCGGCCTCCAGGACGGTCACCCGCACGCCGCCCCGGGCCATCAGCAGCGCCGCGGTCATGCCGACCGGGCCGGCACCGGCGACGATCGCGTGGGTCTGGCTGTGCTCGCTCATGCGGGATCTCCTGCGGCGTACCGCTGCTCGAGGGCGAGGAGGTCGGGCAGCCCGACCAGCGTGGTGAGGTCGTCCCAGCCGAGCCGGTCGACACCGCCGGCGTCACCGGTCGCGGCGATGGCGGCGTAGACCGCCTCCTGGGCGCGGGCCGCGGCGAGCAGGGCGGACACCGGGTGGATGACGACCCGGACGCCGAGCTCACCCAGGGCGTCGTGGTCCAGGGCCGGTTGGTCGCCGGCCGCCTCGGACCGGTTGACGACGAGGGGCGGGCAGGCGCCGGCCGCTCGGATGACCCCCTCGACCACCCGAGCCAGGTCCGACAGGCCCGCACCCTCGACGAAGACGGCGTCCGCGCCGGCCTCGGCGAACGCCACGCATCGCTCGGTCGCCGAGGCGACCCCCTCGACGCCGAGCGCGTCGGTGCGCGCGACGACGACGATCCCGCTGCCGGCCTCCACCGCCGCGCGCACCCGCGCGGCCGCCTCGGCCACGTCCACGACCTGCTTGCCGGCGAGGTGGCCGCATCGCTTCGGGGCGACCTGGTCCTCCAGGTGCAGCCCGGCGATGCCGGCCGCGGCGTAGGCCTGCGCGGTCACGCGGGCCTGCAGCGCGTTGCCGTACCCGGTGTCCGCGTCGGCCAGCAGCGGCTGCCCGTCGAGCGCGGGGACGACGCCCCGCGCGACCCGCACGATGTCGCCCGCGTGCACGAAGCCGAGGTCGGGCAGGCCGAGCCCGACGGCGGAGGCGACCGCACCCGACAGGTGCGCACCGCGGACGCCGGCACGCACCGCGAGCCGGGCGCCGACCGCGTCGTACACGCCCGGGAAGTGGACCAGGTCGGGGCCGCCCAGGATCGCGCGGAGCCGCTGCGCCGCCGGCTGGGCGGTCATCGGCCGTGCAGGGCGGTCATGCCCTCGACGCCGACGACGCGGGCGCCGGTGAAGATCCGGATGGTCTCCACGGTGCCCTCCTCGCCGAGGCCGGAGAGGCCCCAGGCCGGGCGCGGCGTCATCAGGTGCAGGCTCATGATCGTCGAGCCGTTGACCTTGACCTCGCCCGCGCGGACCTGCCGGGCCACCGCGAGGGCGCGCTCGGTGTCGGTGCCGACGACGTACCCCTCGAGGCCGAACGGCGTGCCGTTGGCGAGCGCCACCGCCTCGGCAACGGTCTCGTAGGTGTGCACGGTCGCGACCGGTCCGAACATCTCCTCCGTCGCGGCCGCCTCCGGCACGCCGGTCACCAGGGTCGGGGCGAGGAAGCTGCCCGAGCCCGCGGGGAGCTCGGTGCTCGCGTGCGCCGTGCCCCCGGCGGCCGCACGGGTCGCGATCTCCTGACGCAGCCGGGCCGCGTGCCGGGAGTGGACCATCGGGCCGAGGTCGGTCTCGGGGTCGAGCGGGTCGCCGGCGCGCAGCCGCGCGAGCCGGTCGAGCGCCCGGCCCAACACCTCGTCGGCCATCGTCGCCGGGACGACGAGGCGGCCCAGCGCCCGGCACCACTGGCCGTTGAGCGTGGTCAGCAGGTCGACGGCGGCGGTCGCGGCCGCCTCCGGATCGGCGTCCGGCACCACGACCAGCGGGTTGTTGCCACCGAGCTCGAGCTGGAGCGCGGTGAAGTCCTCGGCGCAGGCCGCCGCCACCGCGCGGCCGCCGATCGCGCCGCCGGTGAACGACACGGCACGCACCCGCGCATCGCGGACCACCAGGCCGCCGACGTGCGGGCCGCCCTGCACCAGCTGGAACAGGCCCGGGTGGACGCCGGCCTCGGCGAGCACCCGGCCAACCACGCGGGCGAGCTCGGAGGTGCCGTACGGCGCGTACTCACTCGGCTTGAGGATCGTCGGCGCCCCGGCCGCGAGCGCGCTCGCAACCTTGTGGGCGGCCATGGGCGCGGGGGCGTTCCACGGCACCAGGCACACGGCCGGGCCGAGCGGGAGCCGGTGCACCTCGACCGGGTGGCCGCCCTCGGAGGTCCGGTCGTCGCGCAGCACCCCGCCCCGCAGCATCTGCGCCGCGAGTCGGAACGCCCCGGGCACGATCACCCCGACGATCGAGGTCTGCCGCACCGGCACGCCGGTCGCGAACGCCTCGAGCGCGGCGATCCGCGGCAGCTCCGCCTCGAGCGCATCCCCGATCGCGTCGAGGACCTCCGCGCGACGCTCGACGGCGAGGGCCAGCCAGCCACCCTCGTCGTACGCCGCCGCCGCGCTCGCGATCGCGCGCTCCACGTCGGCGTCGGAGGTCGCCGCGGCGGCACCGAGCGGGACGCCGCGGAACGGGTCCTCCAGCACCAGGTCGAGCTGCTGGGTGGGCGTCGTCCACTCGCCGGCGACGAGCTGGCCGGGCTCCGGCAGCTCGATGTTCGCGTTGGTCACTCTGTGGTCCCTACTTCGTGAAGCTGTCGGTGGTGGTCAGACCCGCCCAGCCCTCGTTCTCGACGATCATCTTCGCCAGGTCGAGCTTGCCGCGCTCGGCCGGGAACGCCTGGACCAGGCCCATCGCGGTGTCGCGCACCGCCCGGCCGACCGGGTTGCCCATCAGGGCGCCCGACGTGCCGCACATCTTCAGCGCGGTCAGCGCCACCTCGTGCGCATGCTCGCAGATGGCGCCCTTGGCGAGCTTCCAGCTCTGCACGACCTCGTGCTTCGGCAGGATCGGCGGCTCGCTGGCCTCGAGGTCGATCTGGCGTCGCAGCCAGAGGTTCGCCTCACCGAGGTGCCGCTCTCCCTCGCCGATCAGCACCTGGTGCATCGGGCTGGAGGCGATCGGCTTGCCGGTGTCGGCGAAGCTCGCACCCATCGTGCGGGTCATCGCGTAGTCCCAGACGCCCTGGGCGACGCCGGCGTAGATGGCCGCGATCGCGATCTGGTTGCCGACCCAGGACCCACGCGACATCGAGGTGGCCCGGGTGAAGGCGCCGGGGACGGCGAGCGAGAGCTCGTCGGGCACGAAGCAGTCCTCCAGCACCAGGCCGTTGTTGTCCGAGGCCCGCATGCCCAGGCCCGTCCACGGCGAGCGCGGCCGCGCACCCTCGGAGTCGCGGGCCACCAGGAAGAGGGTCAGGGCGTCGAGCCCCTCGACGTCCTCGCGGCGGGCCGTCACCAGGTAGTAGTCCGCCGAGCCCGACAGGCACCCGAAGGACTTCTCGCCGTCGAGCACCCAGCCGCCGTCGGCGCGGGTGGCGGTGGTGCGGATCAGCACGTTGGCGTTGGAGGCCTTGACCGCCTCGCTCGCGAAGTTGCCGATGGCCTTCTGCTCGGTGCCCATCAGGTGCAGCACCCGCTCGGCGAAGGCCCGGACCACCGGCGCCTCGTCGGCGTCGTACAGGCCGGCCTCGAGCGCCGCCAGCGGCAGGAGCCCGCGCGAGGAGGAGGAGCAGTGGAAGAAGTAGGCGAGCGCGGTCGAGCCGCAGGCCTTGCCGAGGGTGTACGTCGTGGCGGCCAGGTCGCGCAGGCCGCCGCCGAGGCCGCCGTACTCCTCCGGCACGACCAGGCCGAGCAGGCCGGCGTCGCCGAGGAGCTTGAGGTGCCCCTCGGGCAGCGCCCCGGCCTCGTCGGCCGCCTCGGCGGCGGCGGCGATCGCCGGCAGCACCGACTCCACCCGGGCCGCGCGCTCGCGCTCGGCACCGGTGAGGTCCGGAAGCAGGTACTCCGCGGTCAAGGGGGCGGGCAGCTGTGCCGTCATCCTGCGGCTCCTACTGGGTTGGTCGGGGCCGGGTCGGCCTCGAGGTGGGTCCCCGGAGAGGGGGCGAGCGAGATGCGGAGGGTGTCCGCGACGAGCCCGACCCGCGCGGCATCCGCGGGCGTGTCGACGTCGAGCTCGCCGAGCAGACGCACGAGGTCCTCGGTGGCCACCGAGCCGTCCAGCCCGGCCAGGGTCGTGTTGAAGTGGTGGACACCGCTCTTGAGCGCGGTGAGCGCCTTGACCAGGCCCAGCCGGTCCCGGTCGCCGAGCCGGGCCCGCAGCGGCACCGGCCGGGCCAGCCCGACGGCGTCCTGCAGCACCGAGCGCACCTGGAGCGGGGTCGCCGCGCCGTAGCTGTCGGACATCCCGATCTCCAGCACGCGCGCCTCGGCGAGCGCGACGATCGCGTTGAGCACCGTGTCGGCGTGCTCGGGCGCGAAGGCGTGTCGGATGATCACCGACGACCGCTCGGCCTCGCCGTCGACGATCTCGCGGACCCGGTCGAGCGCGCCGGGCCGCGACGGGTCCAGGGCGACCTCGACGACGTCCACGCCCAGCGCCAGAGCCCGGTCGCGCTGCTCGCGCGTCGCGACCAGCGCGCTGGCCCCGGTGGCCAGCCGCTCGGTGAGCTCGACCGGCTGCCGCTCGGACCGGGCCAGGTCGAGCAGGCGCACCCGGACGCCGCTCTCGGCGACGTCGCGGGCCACCCGCAGCACCGCCGCGTCGGGGTGGCGACGCGCCCGCAGCGCCGCGATCACACCGCCGTCGGCGAGGGTGGCGACATCCGGAAGCACGTCGGCGAACTGGCCCCAGCCGCGCGAGTGGAACAGCAGCGGCGCCGTACGCCGCGCCGCGTGGCCGGCGACGACCTCGCCGACGAAGATCGTGTGGTCGCCGCCGGGGTACTCGTGCACCACCCGGCAGTCGAGCCAGCCGAGGGCGGAGTCGAGCAGCGGCGTCCCGGTGTCGGCGGTCGTCCAGGTCTCGCCGGCGAACCGGTCCTCGACCCCGGGCACCATGCCGGCGAAGCGGCGGGCCACCTCGGCCTGGTCCTTGGCGAGGACGTTGATGCCGAAGACGCCGGAGCCGGAGATGAGTCCGTGGGAGTAGAGCCGCCGGTCCAGACAGACCGAGACGAGCGGCGGGTCCAGGCTCACGCTCGAGAACGAGCTGGCGGTCATGCCGTGCCAGGCACCGTCCACCAGTGTCGTCACCACGGTGACGCCGCTGGGCCACTGCGCCATGACGTCACGGAACGTCGCGGGGTCGACCATCGACACCCCCTTTCACTAGAGAATATACAATATCGAATAGGATCCGGGCGCAAGCCGTTCACCACAACTCATGTCGGACATGCCACGATTGGCCACGGTCGGATCCGGACCGGAACACCGCAGCATCGAAAGCCCAGGAAGAGAGCCCGCATGGCCCGCACGCCGCGCACGGGAGCGTCGGTACGCCCCATCGCCCACCTGTCACTGGTCGACCGCGTGACCGACGAGCTCCACCGCGCCATCCTCAACGGCGACATCAAGCCCGGTGCCGCGGTGTCGATCGTGGAGCTGTGCGAGCAGTTCGACGTCAGCCACATCCCCGTACGCGAGGCGCTGCGCCGCCTCGAGAGCGAGGGGCTGGTGAGCCTGCGACCGGGCCGCTCCGCCCTGGTGGCCTCACTCAGCCGGGAGGACCTGTCCGGCATCTACCGGCTGCGCAAGATCATCGAGGGCGACCTGGTCCTGCGCGCCATGGAGACGATGTCGGAGGAGCGGCTCGCCCGGGCGCAGGTCGCGCTGGACGAGTACGCCGAGATCGAGCGCGAGCCGGCCTCGCTCGCCGCGGCCCACCACGCCTTCCACGCCGCGATCCTCGACGAGGTGACCGGCGGGGTGGACCGTCGCGTGCTGGAGATCCTCTGGCACTCGGCCGACCGCTACCTGCACCTGCTCATGGACAACCTCGACACCGCGCCCGAGACCACCCGGGCGCGCATCGACGAGCACCGGGAGTTGCTCGACCTGGCCCGAGCGGGTCAGGCCACGGAGCTCCGCGACGCCTGGATCGCCCATCTCGAGAGCACGGAGAACGCGCTGCTGGCCGCGCTCGAGTCGGACCCCGAGACCCACGCCGCCGAGGCCTGAGCACCGGGGCCCGAGCGGGAGCGCTCAGGCCCCGGACGGCATCGCGACCAGGGCCGCCGCCAGGTCCCAGGGACGGCCGTCGACGACGTCGGTCCCCTTGCTGACGAACCGGTTGGTCGCGCACGCCGGGCGCAGCGTCGCCGTCTCGACGGCCCCCGCGGCGCGCACCGGCTCGGGACGGCTGATGATCCCGGCGAACGGACCGCGGCCGGGTGCCCAGAGCGTGAAGTCGGTCGACAGCGGGAACAGCGCGCCCCCGCCGTGCGCCCCGCGCCGGCTCGCGACCGCGACATTGAGGCGGTTCTCGGCCGCGCGCTCGAGGAGCAGCGGGTCGAGGTCGGTGGCCGCCTGGACCGTGAACGGCACGGCCACCACGTCGACGTCCTGGAGCGCCGCGAGCCGGAAGGTCTCGGGGTAGAGCGCGTCGTCGCCGACGACCAGCGCCAGTCGGCCCCATGGCAGGTCCGCGACGGCCAGCCCGTCGCCGTACGCCGTCGCCCACGCGTGCCGGGCACACGCGTGCAGCTGCGGCTGGCGCAGCACCACCCCGTCCGCGGAGAGCACCAGCCCCGCGTGGACGTCGCCGTCGGCCACGCTGGTGGCCACGACGGCACCGGAGCCCGCGAGCGCCGCGACGATCCGCGCGGGCTCGAGGCCGGCGAGCTCGGGCAGCACGACGAGCCGGGCGCCGGTGGCCAGCGCGTTCGCCACCAGTGCCGACAGGTCGTCACCGTCGGCCGGGCTGACCACCGCCGCCGCCAGCTCCTCCGCCCCCGCCGGCCGCTGCCGTCCGCGCGGAGCAGCCACGATCGGCCCGTAGAGCTCGGGGCGGCGCGCGGCCATCACGTCGGTGCCGTCCGGCCGGCGCTTGTCGTCGGCCGCGGCAACGTCGATGTCGGCGACGACCACCGCCTCGCCCGTGCGCGGCGCGATCGCCACCACGGTGCCGTCGGGCGCCACGATCTGGCTCTCCCCCGCGCCGTGCAGCAGCCCGGCCGGCACGCCGACACGCTCGGCGACCACGTCGATGCTGCGCGCCGGGACCAGCGGCCCGACCTTGTTGGCGGCCACCACCCAGACCCGGTTCTCGACGGCGCGCACCGGCACGTGCAGCGACGCCTCGTCGAGGGCGAACGAGTTGAGGCTGTTGAGCAGCACCTGCGCGCCGCCGACGCCGAGCATCCGCGGCGTCTCGTTGATGACGCCGTCCATGCACGAGTAGAGGCCGACCCGGCCGAACTCGACGTCGACGACCGGCGAGGCGGCGATCGCCGGGTCGAGGTGGTCGCGCTCGCTGCCCATCAGCACCTGCTTGTCGGTCACCGCGAGGATCTCCCCCGCGGGCGAGAACAGGAGGTTGCTCCCGGTGGTCCGGCCGTCCTCGCGGGCCAGCGTGCAGTTGGCCATCAGGTGGATGCCGCGCTCGCGCGCCTTCGCGCCCAGCGCAGCCACGAACGGCCCGTCGAGGGTCAGCGCCATCCGGCGGGCGTGCGCCCGGTCGTCGTACCACGAGACGTGATTGCAGAACTCCGGCAGCACGACGACCCGGGCGCCCTCGTCCGCCGCCCGGTCGGACATCCGCAGACAGGTGGCCAGGTTGGCGGCCACGTCCTCGGTCACGGCGAACTGGGCGGCGGCCACACGAACGATCGGCATCCATGACTCCTATATATGATCTACGCTTCCGGGACACCCTCGCACACCCCGCCCCCGAACGATAGGAGCAGGCCGCATGCCGGAAGCGACCCATGAGGAAGTCCGGGTAGAGGCCTTCCCCGGCCGGCCGCCGGTCACGATCGACCCCGGGAAGGTCGCGCCGTTCGGCTGGTGGGCGGCGATCGTCGTCGCCCTGGTCGCCTTCATCGACCGGGTCGAGTACAACCTGGTCGCCGGCGCGCTGCCCGCGATCCAGGAGCACTTCGGCTTCGGCGACACCCTGGCCGGCGCGATCCCGACCGCCTCCGCCATCGCCGGGGTGATCCTGCTGCTGCCCGCGGGCCGGCTCGCGGACCGGGGCCGGCGTACGTCGATCATCGGCCTCGTGGTGCTCACCTGGGCGGCCTGCTCGGTGCTCAGCGGCGTGGCCACGACGTTCGCCCTGTTCTTCGCGAGCCGGATCCTGCTGGGCGCGGCCGGCCAGCTCTACAACCCGCCCGCGTCGAGCCTGCTCGCCGACTACTACCCCGGCCGGGCCCGCGGCAAGGCCTACGGCCTCGAGCGGGCCGGCTACTACCTGGGCCTCCCGGTCGGCGTGGCGATCGGAGGCGCGCTCGCGCAGGCCGTCGGCTGGCGATCGGTGTTCTTCATCGTCGCCGTCCCGGGCGTCGTCGTGGCGCTGCTCGTCTTCACCGTGCGCGAGCCGCTGCGCGGCCTCGGCGACCGGATCGACCGACTGCGCGGCGCCACCGGCGCGGACGAGGCGCCGGAGACCACGCTGCGCGCCTCGATGCTCGGCGAGGCGCGCGAGGTGCTGCGGATCGGCTCACTGCGCGGCGTCATCGTCGGCCTGTCGCTGCTCTACCTCGGCCTCGGCGGCCTCTTCTACTGGCTGCCGACCTTCCTCGAGCGCACCGAGGGCCTCGACTACGACGCCGCGGCCGGCCTTGCGGGCGGCGTCGGCGGCATGGGGATCGTCGTCGGCATCGTGCTCGGCAGCCGGATCGGCGACCGGCACCACGGCACCCGGTCCGCCTGGCGGTTGCGCACCGGGGTCGGCTTCCTCGCGCTCGGCGCCCTCGCCCTCACCGGTGCCGTGCTGCTGCCCGGCCTGCCGCTGCGGCTCACCCTCGTGGCGCTGTCCTGCGTCGGCTTCGCCGGGGCGATCCCGAACCTCACGGCCGCCTCCGCCGACGTCGTACCCGCCCGCCAGCGCGGCCTCGGCTTCGCGGTCCTGCAGTTCGTGACCACGCTCGGCGGCGCCGCCGGCCCGCTGCTGATCGGCCTGATCTCCGACGCGGTCGGCTCGCTGCGGATCGCCCTGTTGGCGCTGATCCCGCCGCTCTTCGTGGCGATCGTGCTCCTCCAGCGCACCGGCCGGCACTACGACGAGGACGCCCGCCGCGCGCTGACGTAGGCCGGCGAGATCGAGAGGACGACTTCTCGGGCCATCCCGTCGGTTCTGGGGTGGCAGTGGCCGAGAAGTGCAGGGCCTCGATCCTCAGCCCCAGTGGTGGACGATCGCCTGCCCGGCGCGGGCGGGCACGACGTCCCCGGCCGGCACGTGCGCCCAGGTGGCGTCGGCGGTCCAGAGCACGTCGACGTCGGCGTCGAAGGCCTGCTCGGGCAGCTGGTCGTGGACGGTGACGGTGCCCACCAGCTCGGCGTGCGGCCCGCGCTGCTGCCCGGCGACCAGCGCGGCCACCGAGGCGGTGCCGGCGTCGGCGGCCTCGCCGTCGGTCCAGCCGCCGCCGGGCCCGGAGAACCACACCACCGCCCGGGTGTCGTCCTCGACCGAGGTCGCCGCGCGGGTGGCCCGCGGCTCGACCACCAGGTAGTCGCCGAGGCCGGCCGTGACGCCGCTGATGCTCAGCGCGCCGGAGAGGATCACCATCTCCTCCCCCGCCGGCTGGTGGCCGACGGCGTCGCGGCTCCAGCCCGGCGGGAACTGCACCAGGACGGTGCGGGTCTGTCGCTCGGCGTCGGCGTGCAGCAGCACGAGTCGCGCGGGCAGGTCCGAGCCGGCGATGTGGTGCTCGCGCCACTCGAGGTCGGCGGCGTCCAGGTCGACGAGGGTCATCGGTTCTCCTCAGGCTTGATCGGTGGCTGATCGGTCGGCGGGGTGGGTGGTCAGGTGGTCCACGACCTCGGCCTCCGAGAGCACGTCGGCGTACTTGGAGTCGAGGTCGAAGAGGTTCTGGTCGTGGGTGGCCGGATCGCGGTCGCCGCACGCGTCGGCGACCACGACCGGCCGGAAGCCGTGCTGCAGCGCGTCGAGCGCGGTCGCGCGCACGCAGCCGCTGGTGGAGAAGCCGGTGACGACGACCGTGTCGACGCGCCCGGCGGTCAGGGTCGCGACCAGGCTGGTGCCGAAGAACGACGAGGCGTACTGCTTGCTCACCACGACCTCGCCCGGCAGCGGGGCCGGCGCGGGCGGGAACCCGGCGTACGGCGAGCCGTCCTCGAAGACGCTCAGCCCCGGCACCTTGACCCCGAACCAGCCCGCGTCCGCGCCGCCCGGCGCCAGCCGCACCGCGGTGAACACGACCGGGTGCCCGGCCCCGCGGGCCGCGTCGACGACCCGCTCGACGCTGGCCCGGGCGCTCTCGAAGCGGCCGCCGGCGTCGGTGAGCGGGCCGCCCTCGAGGTAGGCGGTCACCACGTCGACGACCACCACCGCCGGCCGGCCGCCCCAGCCGATCCGGCCGCGGAAGCCCACACCGGCGTAGTCGTCCTCACGGCTCACCGGGCGGTCCATCAGATGACGCCGGACTCGGCGAGCTCCGCCCGCCGGGCCGCGTCGAGCCCGAGGAGGTCGCCGTACACCTCGTCGTTGTGCTGCCCGAGATCCGGACCGGTCCAGCGGATGCTGCCGGGGGTGGCGGAGAGCTTGGGCACGACGTTCTGCATCGCCAGCTCGCCGAACCTCGGGTCGGCGACCCGGACGATCGCATCGCGGGCGATGAAGTGCGGGTCGCTGAGCATGTCGGCCGCCTTGTAGATCCGACCGGCGGGCACGCCCCCCTCGTGCAGCAGCGCGAGCAGCGTGTCGGAGTCGTGCTTCGCGGTCCAGACGGCGATGTGGTCGTCGAGCTCCTGCTGATGCTCGCCGCGGCCGGAGTGGTCGTGGTACCGACTGCCCTCGGCGGCCAGCTCGGGCTCGTCCATGAGGGCGGCGAGCCGGCCGAAGACCGAGTCCTGGTTGGCGGCGATCAGGATCAGCTGGCCGTCGGCGGTCGGGTAGACGTTGCTGGGCGCGACGTTCGGGAGCACCGCGCCGGTGCGCTCGCGCTGGTAGCCCTGGACGTCCCACTCGGTGACCGTCGACTCCATCATCGCGAGCACGGCCTCGTAGATCGCGCTGTCGACGACCTGCCCCTCGCCGGTGACGTCGCGGTGCCGCAGCGCGGCGAGCGCGCCGATGGTCGCATGCATCGCCGCGAGTGCGTCGCCGATCGAGATCCCGGTGCGCGAGGGCTGCCGGTCGGGCTCGCCGGTGATGTAGCGCAGCCCGCCCATCGCCTCGCCGATCGAGCCGTAGCCGGCGCGCGACGAGTACGGCCCGGTCTGGCCGTAGCCGCTGACCCGGACCAGCACCAGTCGCGGGTTGATCTCGCGGAGCCGGTCGTACCCGAGCCGCCACCTCTCGAGCGTGCCGGGGCGGAAGTTCTCGACGAAGACGTCGGCCTGCCTGATCAGCTCGACGAGGAGGTCCTGGCCGGCGGCCTCGCGCAGATTGAGCGTCACCGAGCGCTTGTTGCGGCCGACGACCGGCCACCACAGCGAGCTGCCCTCGGACTTCTCGCGGCCCCACTGGCGCATCGGGTCGCCGACGCCGGGCGGCTCGACCTTGATCACGTCGGCGCCCAGGTCGCCCATCAGCTGACCGGCGAACGGCCCGGCGAGCAGCTGGCCCGCCTCGATCACGCGCACCCCTGCCAGAGGTCCCACACTCGTCATGGCTCGATCATATATCCGATAGACTTGTCTCCATGCCGGATGTCCAGATCGTCGAGGTCGCCCCCCGTGACGGGCTGCAGAACGAGCAGCGCCTCGTCTCCACCGAGGACAAGGTGACGCTGGTACGCCGGGCGCTCGACGCGGGGCTGCGCCGGGTGGAGGTGACGGCGTTCGCCCACCCCGAGCGGGTGCCCCAGATGGCGGACGCGGAGACCGTGATGGCCGAGGTGCGCGACGACCCGCGCCTGCGCTCGATCGGCCTGGTGCTGAACCGGCGCGGGCTGGACCGGGCCATCGCGGCCGGCTGCGACGAGGCCACCGTCGTCGTGGTCTGCTCCGACGGGCTGGCGGTGCGCAACCAGGGCGTGGACACCGCCACCCAGGTCGCCGCCTGGCGGGCGATGGCCGACGACGCGCGCGCGGCCGGCCTGGCGACCACGGTGATCCTCGCGGCGGCGTTCGGCTGCCCCTTCGACGGCGAGGTGGCGACCTCCCGGGTACTGGAGGTCGCCCGCGCCGTGCTCGACGCCGGCCCCGACGAGCTGGCGATCGCGGACACGATCGGCGTCGGGGTGCCCGCCCAGGTGCGCTCGATCGTCGCGGGCCTGCGCATCCTCGCCCCCGACCTGCCCCTGCGCGCCCACTTCCACAACACCCGCAACACCGGCTATGCCAACGCGGTGGCCGCTATCGAGGCCGGCGTGGGCGTGCTCGACGCCTCCGCGGGCGGCATCGGCGGCTGCCCGTTCGCCCCTGGAGCCACCGGCAACATCGCCACCGAGGACCTCGCCTACCTGCTCGAGCGCTCCGGCGTCCCCTCGGGCGTCGACCTCCCCGCGATCGCCGCCACCGGCACCTGGATCAGCGAGCTGGTCGGCTACTCCCAGGCGCCCGCCATGCTCGGCCGCGCGGGCGGCTTCCCGCGCTAGTGGCCATCACCGGAAGTTCTTCGGGTGGCCCGAGGAACTTCCAGCGACGACCACTGGATGACTAATTCCAAGGGATCGTGCAAGCGAGCGGCGCTCAGCGCCGCTCCGGCAAGGCGCCGATGCGTCGGCAGACTGGACGTCTTTCAAGCGTCGGCAACGCCGCCGGAGCGGATGATGAGCGTCGCGCAGCGTGCGAGGCCTTGGAATTAGTCATCTAGGCCGCGGTCAGCGGCCCGCCGTCAGGTCCGGCAGCTCGGCCGGCAGCAGCTCCGGCAGCGGGATCTCGAGCACCTGGCTCAACGCCACGAGCGTGGTCAGGCGCGGGTTCATCGGCGTGCCCGGTCGGGACTCGCCCTTCTCGAACTTCTGGTACGTGTACGCCGCGATCCCCGCCGCATGGGCGACCCGCTCCTGACTGAGCCCCTTCGCCTCGCGAGCGCGCAGCAGGTTCAGGCCCAGGTCACGCGCGAAGGTCTCCCAGGTGAGATCGACCTTCTTCTCGACCCTCTTGCGCGCCACACCGACCAGCCTGCTGGCGCCGCCTGCACCAGATGGCCATACGAGTATGGGAATCTATGGATGGTCCAGCCGAATCCGGACGGCCGAGCCGGGCCGACAGCGAGTGTCGGTGGCTCGACCTAAGGTACCGGGGAAGCACGAAGCGACGGCACGGAGACGATGGCATGACCGAGGAGCGAGCCTCGCCTGAGTCACGCGGACCGGGCCGCCCTTCGTGGCTGCACGAGCCGTGCCCCGAGTGGTGCACGCGCGTCCACCGGGAGTCCGACCACCCCGAGGACCGCAGGCACCAGGACGACGGGGTCGCCATCGCCGCGGTCGCCGGCGACGTCGACCCCGACACGTTGACCATCCACCCGCGGTCGACGGAGCTGACGGTGCGGCGCTTCCTCCCGGTCGGCCCGCCACATCGCAGCTGGTGGCAGATCGAGGACAGCGAGGGACGCTCCAGCCGGCTCCTGCTCTCCGACGAGAGCGCCCGAGCCCTGCTCGCCGTCCTCACCGATCGGATCCGCTGACCCGCCGACCCCGACCCTCCGGAGTGGTGGACCGCGACATGTGGCAATCTATAGATGGCCATACTCATATGGCCCACCCGAGAGAGCGGAGGTCACGATGGCGATCCGGGTTGACGACATCAGCGTCATCCATTCCGACCATCGGGTGGTGCCCCGGGCCGCAGACCTCGCGGACGCGTACCTGCGCGCGCTCGCGAGGTACGTGCAGGAGGTCGGGCCGCCGGTCACGATGCGCCTCCGCACCGTCCGGACGGGGCGCGGGCGGAGCCGCAGCAAGCGCCGGTGCCTGATCCTGCGGCCGAGGCGGCCCCGGCTGCGCCGCTACCAGACCGCGCACTGGGCCGTGCCGCGCGGCGCCGCCCTGGACATCGGCTACTGCCTGCTCGGCGGCGAGTACGTCGCCGGCCGCGACCTCGGCCCGATCCGGTTCGACGCCCCGAGCGAGGCCGACGTCTCCGAGATCTTCGCCATCGTCGAGATGGTGGAGGACTACGCCGTCGTCCCCGCGCTCCACGAGGTCGTCGCGGCCGTCACCCCCGGCGGGCCGCCCGGCGGACGCGGCTTCCTCGACACCTGAGGCCGGTCCCCGGCGCCCCAGGTCTCACCGGCTGGCCGCCGAACCCCGCACGACGCGCCGGGGCGGCACGGCGTGTCGTGCGGGCTTCGGCTGCCAGGCGGGAGCCGAGGTGCCGGGGCCGTCCCCCGTGACCGGCCGAGGGGACGCCGCGTCACCGACGGCGCAGCCGGGCCCGAAATCGACAAGTCGGCGCGTCCACGACCAGGTCGTGGACGCGCCGACTCGTGGCTGGGTCAGCGGGTGGCGGTGCCCTCGGTGTAGTCCGAGTCGTGCGACTTCACCCAGGCCATCAGCTTGCGCAGCTCGCGACCGGTCTGCTCGATCGGGTGCTGCTCGCCCTTCTTGCGCAGCTCGGTGAACTCCGGCGAGCCGGCATCCTGGTCGTCGATGAAGCGCTTGGCGAACGTGCCGTTCTGGATGTCGGCGAGCACGGCCTGCATGTTGGCCTTCACCTCGGGGGTGATGACGCGCGGGCCGGAGACGTAGTCGCCGTACTCCGCGGTGTCGGAGACCGACCAGCGCTGCTTGGCGATGCCGCCCTCGTACATCAGGTCGACGATCAGCTTGAGCTCGTGGAGGCACTCGAAGTAGGCGACCTCGGGCTGGTAGCCCGCCTCGGTGAGGACCTCGAAGCCGTACATGACGAGCTGCGAGGCGCCACCGCAGAGGACGGCCTGCTCACCGAAGAGGTCGGTCTCGGTCTCTTCGGTGAAGGTCGTCTTGATGCCGCCGGCGCGCAGGCCGCCGATCGCCTTGGCGTACGACAGCGCGAGCGGCCAGGCGTTGCCCGACTCGTCCTTCTCGACGGCGACGAGTACGGGGACGCCGCGGCCGTCGACGTACTCGCGGCGGACCAGATGGCCCGGGCCCTTCGGGGCGACCATGAAGACGTCGACGCCAACGGGGGGCTCGATGAAGCCGAAGCGGATGTTGAAGCCGTGGCCGAAGACCAGGGTGTCGCCCTCGGCGAGCTGCGGCGCGATCTCCTCGGCGTAGAGCTTCCGCTGGTGCTGGTCGGGGGCGAGGATGACGATGACGTCGGCCTCCTCCGCGGCCTCGGCCGGCGTCCGGACCCGCAGGCCCTCGGCCTCCGCCTTGGCGCGGCTCTTCGAGCCCGGCTGCAGGCCGACCCGCACGTCGACGCCCGAGTCGCGCAGGGACAGCGCGTGGGCGTGGCCCTGGCTGCCGTAGCCGATGACCGCGACGTTCTTGCCCTGGATCAGGGACAGGTCCGCGTCGTCGTCGTAGAACATCTCAGCCACTGGGGCTTCTCCTTCTCGTTGTGTTACTGATCAGCCCGCGGCAGGCGGGGCGGGGATGGTCACCGGGCGCAGGGTGCGCTCGGAGATGGAGCGGGAGCCACGGCCGATGGCGACCATGCCCGACTGGACGAGCTCGCGGATGCCGAAGGGCTCGAGCACCCGCAGGAGGTCCGCCAGCTTGTCGGCGTTGCCGACCGCCTGGATCGTGATCGCGTCGGGGGCCACGTCGACCACCTTCGCACGGAAGAGCTGGACGGCGTCCAGCACCTGCCCGCGGGCCTCGACGTCGGCCTTGACCTTGACCAGCAGCAGCTCGCGGTTGACCGAGGCGGAGCCGTCGAGCTCCACGATCTTGATCACCTCGACGAGCTTGTTGAGCTGCTTGGTGACCTGCTCGAGGGGGGTGCCCTCCACGTCGACGACGATCGTCATCCGGGAGACCTCGGCGTGCTCGGTCGGGCCGACCGCGAGCGAGTCGATGTTGAAACCGCGGCGGCTGAAGAGCCCCGCGATCCGGGCCAGCACGCCGGGCTTGTTCTCGACGAGCACCGACAGCGTGTGCTTGGTGTTCTGCGTCGTGGTCACGGGCGGAGCTCCACATCTGCGTCGTCGTCGAACTTCGGGGCCAGGTCGCGGGCGTACTTGATGTCGTCGTTGCTGGTGCCGGCGGCGACCATCGGCCAGACCATCGCGTCACGGTGCACGCGGAAGTCCACGACGACGGGGGCGTCGTCGATCTCCATCGCCTTGGTGATCGTGGCGTCGACGTCGTCCGGGCTCTCGCAGGCCAGGCCCACGCAGCCGTAGGCGTCGGCGAGCTTGACGAAGTCGGGGACCCGCTTGGAGTGCAGGTCGGTGTTGGAGTAGCGCTCGTTGTAGAACAGCGACTGCCACTGCCGGACCATGCCGAGCGACTCGTTGTTGATGATCGCGACCTTGATCGGGATGTCGTTGATCGTGCAGGTGGCCAGCTCCTGGTTGGTCATCTGGAAGCAGCCGTCGCCGTCGATGGCCCACACGGTCGCGTCGGGGCGGCCGACCTTGGCGCCCATCGCGGCCGGCACGGCGTACCCCATCGTGCCGAGGCCCCCGGAGTTGAGCCAGGTGTTGGGGTGCTCGTAGCCCACGAACTGCGCGGCCCACATCTGGTGCTGGCCGACGCCCGCGGCGTACACCGCCTCGGGGCCCGCGATCGCACCGAGCCGCTCGAGCACGTACTGCGGCGAGAGGCTGCCGTCGGCCGGCTTGTCGTAGCCGAGGGGGTAGGTCTGCTTGATGCCGGCGAGGAAGGCGACCCACGCCTCGTAGTCGCCGGTGTGGCCGGCGTCGATCTCGGCCCGGAGCGCGACGACCAGGTCGCTGATCACCTCGCGGCAGTCACCCACGATCGGGACGTCAACCGCGCGGTTCTTGCCGATCTCGGCCGGATCGATGTCGGCGTGGATGACCTTCGCGCCCGGGGCGAACGAGTCGAGGTTGCCGGTCACCCGGTCGTCGAAGCGAGCACCCAGGCTGATGATCAGGTCGGACTTCTGCATGCCCGCGACCGCCGCGACGGTGCCGTGCATGCCGGGCATGCCGAGGTGCTGCGGGTGGCTGTCGGGGAACGCACCGCGGGCCATCAGCGTGGTCACGACCGGCATGCCGGTCAGCTCGGCGAGCACCCGCAGCTCCTGGGCCGCCCGGGCGCGGATCACGCCGCCGCCGACGTAGAGCACCGGGCGGCGCGACTCCAGGATCAGCCTGGCCGCCTCGCGGATCTGCTTGGAGTGCGGCCGGGTCACCGGGCGGTAGCCGGGGAGGTTGAGCTCGGTCGGCCACGCGTAGGTCGTCATCGCCTGCAGCGCCGACTTCGCGACGTCGACCAGGACCGGGCCCGGGCGACCGGTCGAGGCGATGTGGAAGGCCTCCGCGACCGTGCGCGGGATCTCGGCGGGGTCGGTGACCAGGAAGTTGTGCTTGGTGATCGGCATCGTGATGCCGCGGATGTCGGCCTCCTGGAAGGCGTCGGTGCCGATCATCGCGGCACCGACCTGGCCGGTGACGGCCACCAGCGGGACGGAGTCCATGTGGGCGTCGGCGATCGGCGTGACGAGGTTGGTGGCACCCGGGCCGGAGGTCGCCATGCAGACGCCCACGCGGCCGGTGGCGGCGGCGTACCCCTGCGCCGCGTGGCCGGCGCCCTGCTCGTGGCGCACCAGGATGTGCCGGATCGAGGAGTCCATGAGGGGGTCGTACGCCGGGAGGATGGCGCCGCCCGGGATCCCGAAGATCTCCGTGGTGCCCGCGGCCTCCAGCGATCTGATCAGGCTCTGCGCGCCCGTCATCTGCTCGCTCATCGATCTGACTTCCCTCTACTAGTGCTGCCGTGCCTGACCAACAAAAAACCCCTCGGCCCGGCTTGGGCGACGAGGGGTCGACGTGCGCGCTGGAGTCGGTCTCGACTCAGCCCACACGTCGCGTGCGTACAAGAATGTCCTTGCGCATGACCCCAACGGTAGCGGCCCGACCCGTTCGCCCGCATCCGAGTGTGACAGGAGTCCCAGCATCCGGGACAGCGATCCCGAGATGCGGTCGGGCCCGGCCGCGGCAGCACGCCCGTCTCAGCCGGCCTCCGAGCGGCCCTCCGGGGTGCACACGCACGCCTTGTTGCCCTCCGGGTCGGCCAGCACCCAGAACGCGGGAGCCGCCTCGTCGGAGACCAGGGTCCCGCCGGCGGCGAGGGCCGCGTCGATCCGGTCCTGCGCCCGCTCGATGGGAACGATGACGTCGAGGTGCCAGCGCTGCCGGGGCGTCTCGTGGGCCTCGGTGCGCTGGGTCCAGACGGCCGGCAGGCGGCCGGCGCCGTCGAGGATCTCGCGCCCGGGGTAGATCCGGCTGTCGTCGTACCCGAGCAGGGCCCGCCAGAACGGCAGCACGGTCGCGTGGTCGGCGGTGTCGAGGCCGAGCTCGAGCGCGACGATCGCGTCGGGCGCCGCGGCCACACCCCGGGCGGCCGCCAGCTCGCTGATCCGGCGGGCCAGCCGCAGGTCGCGGTCGGTCACCCCGCCCACGTCGTGGCTGAGCAGCCGCACCGAGAGGTGGGGGTAGCGGAGGTCGAGGTCGGGATGGTGACCGGCCTCCTCGGCCGCGGCGGCGATGGCGTCGGCGAGCGCGATGCCGGTCGCGAAGTCGCCGGTCGCGAAACGCGCGTGCAGCGCACCCACCAGCCAGCGCCAGTCGCCGAGGCCCAGCGCCTTGACCTCGTCGTAGCCGCGGATGGTCTTGTCGGTCTGGTTGTCGGTCATGGCAGCACCACCTGTCCGATCGGTCCGGGGTTGTAGGCGATCTCCCAGCGGTAGCCGTCGGGATCGCCGAAGTAGCCGGTGTAGCCGCCCCACTCGCGCTCGACGGCCGGGCTCACCGGATCGGCGCCCGCGGCCCGCGCGGTCGCCAGGACGGCGTCGACCTCGTCGCGGGTCGGCACGTTGTGGGCGAGCGTGATCGGCACCAGGCCGGGCCCGCGCCGGATCTCCCCCACCTCGGCCTCGAACCCGCCCTCGGCCCACAGGGACAGCAGCAGGTGCTGCCCGAGCTGGATCATCAGCACGTCGCCGGGCACTTCGAGCGCGGCCTGCCACCCCAGCCCGTCGACGTAGAAGGCCCGGGTCGCCTCGAGGTCGCGCACCGCGAGGGTGACGAAGCTCAGTCGCTGGTCCACCTCCCCACCTTGGCACAGCCGTCCGACACCCGACACCGGCCACCGGACGGGGGGATCGGCGGAGCCTGGCGCCCGCTGCCCGGCGATTCGGGACGCGCCGCCCTGACGGCCGGGACGCCGGGTGGTCGAACGTGGGGTCGTCATCGTCCGAGACCTGAGGAGCAGCGCCCGTGGCCACCACCAGCAGCACCCGAGCGGCACTCGACGCCCGCCCGCGCCCGGTGGCGCCGACCGTCGGCCGCGGCTGGGCGATCGTCGGTGCGGCGGCCGGACTGCTCGGGATCGTCGGGATCCAGGCGTCGCTGCGGATCGACGCGGCGTACGACGAGCGCTACGCCGGGGACGCCGGGCGGATCACCGACCGGCTCGGCGACTTCGTCCCCCAGCTGCTGACCCTGCACCTGGCGATGACCGGCGCCGCCGTCCTGCTCCTGATCTTCGCGGCCGGCCTGCGCCGTCGGCTGCAGGGCCAGGCGCCGGCGGTGAGCCTGCTGCCGGACATCGCGGCCGGTGGCCTGCTGCTGACCTCGGTCGCCGCGCTGATGGGCGCGGCGTTCAGCACCGAGGTGATCTTCGGGCTCGAGAGCGACGACGCGCCTCTGGACCCGGAGTTCGCGGCCGTCGTCGGCCACTGGGTCGGCACCGTGCCCTGGCTCTGGGTCGGCGCCGGCGTCACCGGCGTCGCCGTCGCGGTCGCCGCCCTGCGGCACGCGGCGGCGCCCCGATGGATCGGCTGGCTCGCCGCCGTGCTCGGCGGCGTGACGCTGCTCGTCGGCCTCTCGCCGCTGCAGTACCTGGCCGGCTTCACCGGCCCCGTCCTCGTGCTGGTGCTCGGACTGGGGTTCACCTTCGGCGACCGGCGCCCGAGCCCGACGGACTGACAACGTGCTGGTTCGATCCCTCCGGACCGGCATCCCAGACCCGATGCCCGCCCCCCACTCGAGCATCGGGCGAACCCGGGCGGCCACGGCCATCGCCGTGGCCGCCTGGGCACTCGCCGTCCTGTCCGTCGCCCTGCTGGTCGTGGGCCAGCCGCCGGTCGACGAGAACCTGCTCTTCTTCCTCGTCGACATCACCGTCGCGTGCGTCTACGGGACGGTCGCGGCGGTGATCCTGGTGCGCCGGTCGCACCCGGTCCCCTGGCTGCTCGCGATCGCCGCCGTGGGCGGCGGACTGGCGGCCTTCGGCTTCGCGCACGGCAGCGCCCTCGACCAGAGCACGCTCACGGGGACCGACGCGATCGCCCGGCTGGCGAACACGGCCTGGGTGCCGGGCACCCTGGCGCTCTTCCTGGTCGTCCCCTGGCTGGTGCGCGACCACCCGCTCCGGCTGGAGTGGGTCGGCCTGGCCGCGGGCGCGACGCTCAGCGTAGCCACCGGCGTGGCGGTGATCCTGGACGACGAGGCGCCGCACCTCGACGAGATGTACTGGTGCGCGATCGGGCTCGGGCTCGTCACCGCGCTGTCCGTGGCGTGGCGCCGCCGGTTCGGGCCGACCGGGGAGCGCAACGGGCTGGGCTGGCTCGCGGTGGGCACCGCGATCCTCGCCGTGTCGTTCGTGCCGGTGCTCACCACGATCCCCTGGCTGCCCTACTGGCTCACGCCGGTCCTGCACCTGGCCTCGCAGGCGGTCTTCCCGGCGGCCGTGCTCGTCGTGGTCCTGCGCAACCGGCTGTGGGACCTGCAGCTGGTCGTCAGCCGCGCCGTGCTGGGCGGGCTCCTCACCGGCGGCCTGCTCGTCGTCTACCTGGCGGTGACCCTGCTCCTCGGCGAGCTGTTCCCCGGCGACGGCGTACCGCAGCTGCTGGCGGCGGGCACCGTGGCGGCCGCGGTCCAGCCGCTGCGCCTCACCGCGGGCCGGCGGGTGCGCCGACTCGTGTACGGCGACGCGGCCGATCCGCACCGGGTGGCCCGGCGGCTCGGCACCCAGCTGGTCTCGAGCGACTCGACCGACGAGCTGCTGGCGGGCCTGACCGCCGACCTCGGGGAGTCGATGCGGCTGGAGTCCGTGATCGTGGTCAGCGACGCGCTGGCCCCGGTCAGGTGGGGCGAGCCGAGCGGTCCGGGCGCCGAGGTCGAGCTGCGGCACAGCGGTGAGCTGGTCGGCCTGCTCCAGGTCACCGCCCTGCCGGGCGCACAGCTCTCGGCCCGCGACCTCAGCACCCTGCGCGACGTCGCGTCGGTGGTGGCGGCCGCCGTCGTGATCGGGCGCGGCGCGGCGGACCTGGAGGAGCTGCGCAGCCGCCTGGCCGCGGCGCGGCTCGAGGAGCGCCGGGTGCTCCGCCGCGAGATCCACGACGGCCTCGGGCCGTCGCTGGCCGGCATCAGTCTCGGCCTCCAGGGCGCGCGCAACCTGCTGCTGACCGACGCGCGCGCGGGCTACGAGCTGCTCGCCCACCTGCAGGGCGAGGTGGAGACGGCGGCCAACAGCGTCCGCGGCCTCTCCCACCACCTGCTGCCGCCGGTGCTCGACGAGCTCGGGCTGGTCCCGGCGCTGACCGAGCTCGCCGGACGCTTCGACAGCGGGGCGCTCCACGTCACCGTCGAGGCGGATCGCTTCGACGGTCTCGACCCGCGGGTGGCCGCCGCGGCGTACGGCATCGTCGGCGAGGCGCTCACGAACGTCCTCCGGCACTCGGCCGCCGACCACTGCCGCATCGTCGCCCGGCGGCATCCCGTCGGCAGCCTGCTGCTCGTGGTCGCCGACGACGGCCGGGGCCGCGACGGCGACGCGACCGTCGGCGTCGGCACCCGGTCGATGCGCGAGCGGGCCGAGGAGCAGGGCGGCACCCTCGAGGTCCGCGATCGGATCGGCGGCGGCACCGAGGTCGTCGCTACGCTCCCTCTCGTGGTGACCCATGGCTGAGAGATCGATCCGCGTCGCCGTCGTCGACGACCACCCCGTCTTCCGGCTCGGGATGGCCGGCCTGCTCGGCTCGCTCGACGGGATCGAGGTCGTCGCGCAGGCCGAGGACGCCGCCCGGGCGCTGGAGCGGATCGACGCGACCGTCGACGTCGTGCTCATGGACCTCCACCTCGGCGACGACTCCGGCATCGAGACCACCCGCGACCTGGTGCGCGCCCTCCCGGACCTGGCGGTGCTGGTCATCACCATGGACGAGGACGACGAGTCCGTGGTGGCGGCGATGCGCGCCGGGGCGCGCGGCTACCTGCTGAAGAGCGCGTCGCCCGCCGAGGTCGAGCGTGGCATCCGGGCCGTCGCGAACGGCGAGGCGATCCTCGGACCCCAGGTGGCCGCCCGCGCGATGGCGACGCTGACCTCGGGCCGGACGGCCGTGCGGGTGCCCTTCCCCGAGCTCTCCGACCGCGAGCGCGAGGTGCTGGACCTGCTCGCCCGCGGCTACGACAACGCCACGATCGCCCGCCGGATGGTGCTCTCCCCCAAGACCGTCCGCAACCACGTCTCCAACGTGCTCACCAAGCTCGGCGTCCCCGACCGGGCGCAGGCCATGATCAAGGCGCGTGACGAGGGGTTGGGCGGCGACGGATCCGGGCAGTGAGGTCGCTCAGCGCGGTGCGCTGGGCACCGGCGGCGTCGAAGTTGGCGGGGTCGAGCCAGCCCTCGTGGGCCGCGCGGACGGCCGGCCACTCGGTGTCGGTGACCGAGTACCAGTCGGTGTCGCGGTTGCGACCCTTGGTCACCAGGTGGTGGCGGAACCGCCCCTCGTAGGCGAAGCCCAGCCTCGCCGCGGCCCGTCGGGACGGCTCGTTGAGCGAGTCGCACTTCCATTCGAACCGGCGGTAGCCGAGGTCGTCGAAGGCGTACCGCATAGTCAGGTGGATCGCCTCGGTCGCGGCCCGGGTGCGCTGGAGCGCGCGCGAGAAGAGGACGCCGGCGATCTCCACCTGGCCGTGCGCCGGCTCGATCCGCTGGTACGCCGCGAGCCCCTGCGCGGTCGACCCGACCGGCACGATGACGAACGTCTCCATGCCCGGCGCGGCGAGGTGCTCCTCGACGTGGGCCGCCATCGCGGGCACGTCGACGGGCGGGTCGGCGGGGCGGTAGGTCCACAGCGGGGGGTCCGCCGGGCCGCACAGCGCGGCGTGCAGGTCGGCCGCGTGCGCGACCGCGAGCGGCTCGAGCACGACGTACCGGCCCTCCAGCCGCACCGGCGCCGGCCAGGGCCGCCGGCTCCAGCCCCCGACGAGGTCGCCCACCTGCTGGTCGTGCTCGTTGGTCTCGGGCATGGCCGAACCTTAGTGTCGTGACACTAGGGTTCGGCCATGGCGCGGGCGTGGCACACGGTCACCGCGGTGGTCGCCGTGGTCGCGCTGGTGCTCCAGTCGGTGCTGGTGGTGACCGGGTACGGCGCGCTCCTCGACGTGGAGCAGCCACCGCTGGGCGTCCGGCTGGGCCGGCTGATCTCCTACTTCACGATCCAGAGCAACCTGCTGGTCGCGGCCGGCGCGATCACGCTCGCGGTCGCCCCGGGGCGCGACGGGCGGGGCTGGCGGGTGCTCCGGCTGGCCGGGCTCGTGGGCATCACGGTCACCGGGCTGGTGCACTTCCTCCTGCTGCGCCCACTGCTGGAACTGCACGGCTGGAGCCTGGTCTGCGATCGGCTGCTGCACCTGGTCGTGCCGCTGCTCGCGATCGCGGGCTGGCTGCTCTTCGGTCCGCGACCGCGGGTCAGCGGACGCGTGGTCGCCCGGGCGCTGGGGTGGCCGGTCGCCTGGACGGCATGGACGCTCGCGATGGGCGCCGCGACCGGCTGGTTCCCCTATCCGTTCCTGGACTTCGACGCGAAGGGCTGGCCCTCGGTGCTGGCGACCTGCGGCTGCATCACCCTGCTCTTCCTCGGGCTCTTCGCCGGTGCGGCGTACCTGGACCGGCGGCTACCGTCGACCCATGAGCGAGCGTGAGGGAGTCGACCCGTCGGTGCCGCCGAGCGGCCCGGGCTGCGTCGAGTGCGAGGAGGCCGGCGGCTGGTGGGTGCACCTGCGCCGCTGCGCCCAGTGCGGTCACGTCGGGTGCTGCGACTCGTCGCCGGCACAGCACGCCACGGCGCACTGGCGCGCGACCGGGCACCCGGTGATCCGGACCTACGAGCCGGGCGAGGACTGGTTCTGGGACTTCGGCGCCGAGAGCGGGTTCCTCGGGCCGCAGCTCGCCCCGCCGCTGCAGCACCCCGAGGACCAGCCGGCGCCCGGACCCGCGGACCGGGTGCCCGACGACTGGCGCGACCACATCCATCGGTAGCCCGGCCCGCGGGCTCAGCCGAGGGTCTGGGTGACTTCGCGGACGCCGTCGCGCACGACCACCCGCGCCGGCGCGCCGTTGACCAGCGGCAGGAACGGCTGGGTGTGGCCGATGTCCATCTCCGCGATCACGGGTACGCCGAGCCCGCCGAGCGTCTCTTCGACGGCCTCGAGCTGGGTCAGGTCGGGCGCGTCGGGCGCCGGGGTCCGGCCGACGAGCACGGCGTTCGCGTGCTCGAACCAGCCCGACATCCGCAGCCCGTGGAGGATCCGGCAGATGTCGTAGGCCCCCTGCTCGCACGCCTCGACGTAGACGAGCAGGCCCTCGTCGGAGTGCGCGCGGCCGAAGGCCGCGATGTCGGCGTACGGCGTGCCCGCGAGCGGCGAGAGCACCTCGAGGCAGCCGCCGATCAGCCGGCCGGAGACGTCCACCTCCCCGCCGCCGAGCACCGCCCAGTCCGTCGGCAGGTCCAGCGTCATCCGCGTGGTGTCCGCCACGCGGAAGTCGCCCCATCCGGCGCGGGTGCGGCCCGGGCTGCGCTGCACGACGTCGCCGGTCGCGGCCAGCAGGTCGGTCCAGTGGGCGAGCCCGTCGGGCGGGGCGAGCGGCGTGTCCATCAGGTTCCAGCCGTGCGCGGTCGCCCAGCCGAGACGGGTCGTCAGCGCCACGAGCAGCGTGGAGATGTCGCTCCACCCGACCAGCCAGGTCGGCTCCGCGACCGCCAGCCGGTCCCAGTCGAGGAGGTCCAGGAGGTCGATCGCCAGCTCGCCGCCGAAGGGTGGGACGACCGCGGCGACGGCAGGGTCGCAGAGGAAGTCGACCAGCTCGGCGGCGCGTTGCTCGGCCGGCGCGGAGCGGACCTGCTCGCCCGACATGCACTCGCCCACGACCACCTCGTAGCCGCGGTCGCGCAGCCACTGCAGCGCGAAATCGAGGCGCGGCCGCGAGTCCGGCCCGACCCCGCTCGACGGAGCGGTGACGGCGACCAGGTCGCCGGGACGCAGCGGACGGGGCCAGCGCATCAGGTCAGCCCCGCCAGAGCCTCGCGGACCAGCCGCATCCCGCGCTCGACCTCGGCGTACGACGTCGACAGGGGCGACAGCCCCAGCCGCAACCCGCCCGGGTCTCGGTAGTCGGGGACCACGTCGCGCTCCCACAGCGCGGCCGTGACCTCGCGCATCAGCGGATGCGTGAAGGTCACGTGGCCGCCGCGCCGCGCCGGGTCGCGCGGCGAGGCGAGCACGACGCCGGCCGGGGCGAGCAGCTCGTCGCCGAGCTCGACGGCGTACGACGTGAGCGCGACCGACTTCGCGCGCACCGCCCCGATGCCGGCCTCCTTGACCAGCGCGAGCATGTCCTGCATCGCGAGCATGCCGAGGATCGGCGGGGTGCCCGACTGGAACCGGCGGATACCGGGCGCGGGCGCGTAGGACGGCCCCATCAGGAACGGGTCGACCGAGCCCAGCCAGCCCTGGATCGGCTGGGTGAGCTCGGGCAGGTGCCGCTCGGCGACGTAGCAGAAGGCCGGCGACCCCGGGCCGCCGTTGAGATACTTGTAGGTGCACCCGACGGCCAGGTCGACGCCCCACTCGTCGAGCGTGACCGGCACCGACCCGGCCGAGTGGCACAGGTCCCAGAGCACGAGGGCACCGGCGTCGTGGGCGATCCGGGTCAGCTCGGGAGCGTCGGCGAGCCACGCCGACCGGTAGGCGACGTGCGACAGCACGACCAGCGCGGTCCGCTCCCCCACGGCGTCGGCCAGCAGCTCGGGCGTGACCCCGGCGGTGAGGTCGACGTCGATCCAGCGCAGCGTCAGCCCGCACTCCTCGGCCACCCCGGCGGCGACGTACCGGTCGGTGGGGAAGTTGTCGCGGTCGAGCACGATCTCGGTGCGCCCCGGCCGGGCGGCGACGGCCGCACGCATCAGCTTGTAGAGCAGCACGGTGGTCGAGTCGCCGATCGTGACCTGCCCCGCCGCGGCGCCGAGCACGACCCGACCCAGGTCGTCGCCGATGCGCTGCGGCAGCTCCAGCCAGCGTTCGTCCCAGCCGCGGATCAGCCGGCCACCCCACTCCTCCTCGACGAAGCGCGACAGGCGCGGCCCCATGGCCGTGAGCGGACGGCCCAGCGAGTTGCCGTCGAAGTAGACCAGGGGCGTCTCCGCGCCGACGAAACGGTCGCGGTACGCCGCCAGCGGGTCGGTCGCGTCGAGTCGGTGCGTCATGGCCCCCATCATGGGCGTCTCGCCGTCAGGTCGCGCACCTCGGCGTACCGCTCCCGCACGCCAGGTGTCGGCTCGGCCCGGGTCTCCGTCACCCCCGAGAGCGGCCACGCCGGGGGCTCGTCGCCGCCGGCCAGCACCCAGGCGGCCTGGCGGGCGGCGCCGCGGGCGACGTACTCCCCCGGCTCGGGCACCGAGACCGGCAGCCCCAGCACGGCCGAGGCGATCTCACGCACGGCGGGCGACCGGGCGGCTCCGCCGATCAGGATGATGCGCCCCACGGGGGTGCCGAGGGCGCGCACCGCGTCGACGGCGTCGGCGAGCCCGCAGACCATGCCCTCGACCGCGGCGCGCGCGAGGTACGCCGGGGTGGCGGTCTCGAGCCGCAGGCCGTGGATCGCCCCGGTCGCGTCGGGCCGGTTGGGGGTGCGCTCGCCCTCGAGGTAGGGCACCAGGGCGAGCCCGCCCGCACCTGCGGGCGCGGACAGCGCGAGGTCGGCGAGCTGCTCGTGGGAGACGTCGAGCAGCCGGCCGGCGGCGTCGAGCACGCGCGCTGCGTTGAGGGTGGCGACCAGCGGCAGGAAGCGTCCGGTCGCGTCGGCGAAGCCGGCGACCACGCCGGTCACGTCGCCGACCGGCTCGTCGGCGACGGCGCAGGCGACGCCCGAGGTGCCGATCGAGACGACGACGTCGCCGGCCGTCGCACCGAGCCCGAGCGCCGCGCCGGCGTTGTCGCCGGTGCCGGGGCCGAGCACGGCGTCGGCGGACGTGCAGGGTCCGGCCTCGGCCGGGCCGAGCACCCGGGGCAGGATCGCGTCGTGGCCGAGCGCCAGCTCGAGCAGGTCGCGGCGGTAGTCCCCGGTCGTCGGCGACCAGTAGCCGGTGCCGCTCGCGTCGCTCCGGTCGGTGACGAGCGCGGCCGGGCCGGGCGCACCCGCCAGCCGCCAGGTCAGGTAGTCGTGCGGCAGGCACACCGCCGCCGTACGCCGCGCGTGGTCGGGCTCGTGGTCGCGCAGCCAGCGCAGCTTGGTGACGGTGAACGACGCCACCGGCACCAGTCCCACCGCGTCCACCCACGGCTGCCGCCCGCCGAGCTCGTCGATCAGGTCGAGCGCGGCCGGCGCCGAGCGGGTGTCGTTCCAGAGCACGGCCGGCCGGACGACGGCCCCCGACTCGTCCAGGCAGACCATGCCGTGCTGCTGACCGCCGACCGCGACGGCCTCGACGTCGTCGATGCCGCCCGCCCGGGCGATCGCCGCCTGGAGCGCGTCCCACCAGGCCTCCGGGGCGACCTCGGTGCCGTCGGGATGGGGCGCCGCCCCGCTGCGGACGAGCTCACCGCTCTCCGCGTCGCAGACCACCACCTTGCAGGACTGCGTGGAGGAGTCCACGCCCGCGACCAGACGCACGTGCCGACACTAGCCACACCCCGTCGGGGCTGTCAGGGTGTGCAGGGTGCGCGCCGCCGCCGGTCTTCCCCTCCCTCTCGCCCACGGCCCCTACGAGGCCGAGGTCGTCACGGTCGGGGCGGGTCTGCGCACGCTGACCCGCGACGGGCTGGACCTGGTCGCCGGCACCCCGGCCGGCGAGATGTGCGCCGACTTCCGTGGCGCGGTGCTGATGCCCTGGCCGAACCGGATCGGCGACGGCAGCTACGAGTTCGCCGGCGCGCGGCACCGGCTGGCGCTCACCGAGCCGGAGCGCCGCAACGCCCTGCACGGGCTCGCCCACTGGGTGCCGTGGACGGTGGCCGAGCACACCGAGGGGCGCGCCGTGCTGCGCTACGAGCTGCCCGCCCAGCCCGGCTACCCGTGGTCGCTCGACCTGGAGGTGACCTACGCGCTCGACGACGACGGACTCACCACCACGCTGAGCGCGACGAACCGCTCCGAGGCGGCCGCGCCGTACGGCACCGGGATGCATCCCTACCTGACCGTCGGCCGCCGCGTCGACGAGTGCGTGCTGACGCTCCCGGCCGGCACGTGGTGCGAGACCGACGAACGCGGCCTGCCCGCGCCGGCCCGCCCGGTCGACGGCACGGCGTACGACTTCCGTGAGCCGCGGCTGCTCGGCGGCGTGGTGCTCGACCACCCGTTCGGCGACGTACCGGCCGGGTCGACGGCGGTGCTCGCCGACCCCGACAGCGGGCGCGCGGTGCGGCTGACCGTGGGCGAACGACTGGGCTGGCTGCACGTCTTCACCGCCGACCCGCTGCCCTGGGGCGTGCGCGAGTCACTCGCGGTGGAGCCGACGACCGCGCCACCCGACGCGTTCCGCTCCGGCGTCGACCTCGTCGTGCTCGCGCCCGGCGAGACCCACATCGTGTCGTGCACGATCAGCGGGTGAACACCGTCGGCGGTCACCGGTCGACGGGGTCGCCGCGGTCCGCGGCGATCAAGGCACGCGCCTCGGCCAGCTCCTCCTCGGTGAACGCGCCCTCCTCGGCCTCGAACTGTGCGACGCCGGCGAGCCCGCGCTCGATGAGTCGCGCCTGCTCGGGGGTCGGGTGGTGCCGTGGGGTGTTCCTCATCGCGCTGCTCCGTCGGCTTCGTCGGCCCGGCCCCACCAGCATCGCCGAGCGGGCCGGCCACGACAACGACGATCCCGAGGCTGTGGACGACGGCCGACGGACGGTCGACGCGCCTACTGGAAGCTGACGAACCGCACCTTCGGCCGCACGGCGTGCACCTCGCGCGGCCCCATCCGGCGTACGTCCTCGTCGTAGAAGAGCTTGAAACCCATCGCGAACTGCCGTGGCCGGGCGACGTGGTGGTACGTCGCAAGCTTCTGCCCGCGGGTGCCGAATCCGTCGACGTGCTGGACCATCGCGAGGTTCGCCCGCTGCCGGATCTGGTCGATGTCCTCGATCATGTCGGTGCGGAACTGGTGCAGCACGAAGAGCTTCTCGGGCAGACCCTGGTCCTTGGTCAGCCTCGCCAACCAGGCAGAGGTCCGGTTCACCTCACGCGCGCCGACCTGGCCGATCGTGCGGCCGGGCACCTCGTGCGGGCGCATCCGCCACTCGGGGTCGAGCGCCAGGCCGACCCACGGGTCGCGCAGCGCCCACGCCCAGCGCTGCGCTGTCTCGAGGAACCCGGAGCGGCCGGGCTGGATGTCGAGCAGCAGCAGCGCGTCGTTGCGGTGCGCCGCCCGGATGTAGCGCCGCACCTCCGAGCGCGGGATGTCGTGGCTGTAGTCGCCGTCGGGTCCCGGGGACGCGTCCGCGATGGTCACGATCAGCTCGTAGACGTGCCGCACCGGCTGGCCCGGACGCCGGAACGGGGCGGCGGCTCGGTGCAGCCTCCGGTCCATCGTGTCGGGGTCGGTCTCGCCGAGCACCCCCATCGCGGGAGTCTGCCCGGTGCCGTAGTAGGCGACCAGGAACCGGTTGTCCGCGAAGATCCGGGTCCCGCCTCCGGGCAGCTCGACGGGCGGCTCGGGTGCGACCTCCTCGACCGGCTCGGCTCCCGAGGACTCGACCGGCTCGGCTCCCGAGGACGAGGGCTCCGAGGAGGGCTCCGGCGGTGCGATCTCGACCATCGGCGGGCCGGTCGGCCGGAACAGCGGCGACGAGGGCCCGAGAGGCTCGCTGGGCGCGCCGGTCGTGGGCGCGCCGTCCGCCTCCTCCTGGCCCGCGCCCCAGGCGACGACGAGCAGCGCGATCATCGCCAGCAGGACGAGGAAGAGGATCGGCCCGCGCTGGTCGGGCTGGTGGTCCTGGCGCATGCGTCCTCCGGGCGGGTCTGGCCGGACCCTACCCATCGCACGCGCGCCGCACCACCGCGGCCCCAGGGCTGAGACGACGGGCGCTCCCTGCGCTCCCATTTCCCCGCGACCCCTAGGGTGGTGATCAGCTGCCCGCGATCGACCAGCCGTCGGAGGACGCCCAGATGCTCGTTCTGGTGGTCTCCCATTTCGTGGGAGCCGCCCTGGCGCCGTCATTGGTCCGCGCGCTCGGTCGGCGGGCGTTCCTGGTGCTCGCGCTCGTGCCCGCCTGCGCCTTCGGCTGGGCGGTCGCGCAGACCTCCACGGTGGCCGACGGCGGCGTCGAGTACGCCGTGACCGGCTGGGTGCCGGCACTGAACCTCGACCTCGCCTTCGCGCTGGGCTCGCTGCAGTGGGTGATGATGCTCATCGTCACCGGGATCGGCGCGCTGGTGCTGTTCTACTGCACGTGGTACTTCTCGGACGACGAGCCCGGGCTCACCGCCTTCGCGGGGCACTTCGTCGCGTTCGCCGGGGCGATGCTGGGGCTGGTGCTGGCCGACGACCTGCTGGTCCTCTACGTCTTCTGGGAGCTCACCACGGTGTTCTCCTACCTGCTGATCGGCCACGACCCGACGAAGCGGGCGAGCAGGGCGGCCGGCATGCAGGCGCTGATCGTGACCACCTTCGGCGGGCTGGCGATGCTGGTCGGCATCCTGCTGATCGGCCTGGAGGCGGGCACCTTCCGGATCAGCGAGATCCTCGCCGACCCGCCGGTCGGCACCACGGTCACCGTGGCGGTCGTGCTCCTGCTGCTCGGGGCGATCAGCAAGTCGGCGCTGTTCCCCTTCCACTTCTGGCTGCCCGGGGCGATGGCGGCCCCCACGCCGGTCAGCGCCTACCTGCACGCGGCGGCCATGGTGAAGGCCGGCGTCTACCTGGTCGCGCTGCTCGCGCCGGCGTTCGCCGACGTACCCGGCTGGCACGGCATCCTGCTGTCCCTGGGGCTGATCACGATGCTGCTCGGCGGCTGGCGGTCCCTGCGACAGCTCGACATCAAGCTGCTGCTCGCCTACGGCACGGTCAGCCAGCTCGGCTTCCTGCTGGTGATCGTCGGCGTCGGCACCCGGTCCGCGGCCCTGGCCGGAGTGGCGATGCTGGGTGCGCACGCCCTGTTCAAGTCGGTGCTGTTCCTGGTGGTCGGGATCGTCGACCGCCAGACCGGCACCCGCGACCTGCGCAGGCTCTCCGGCGTCGGACGGTCCGCGCCGGCCCTGGCCGCGGTCGCCCTGCTCGCCGGCGCGTCGATGGCCGCGCTCCCGCCCTTCACCGGCTTCGTCGCGAAGGAGAGCGTGTACGCCGCCCTCATCGGGGTCGCCCGCGACGGCGACGGCACCGGCATCGGGCCCGTCGCCGGCTGGACCCTGCTGATCGGCGTGGTGCTCGGGTCGGCGCTCACGGTCGCCTACACGGCTCGGTTCCTGTGGGGCACCTTCGCGACCAAGGCGGGCGTGCCGCCCACCGAGGTGCGGCCGATCCGCACCGAGTTCCTGGCCGCCCCCGCGCTGCTCGCCACGCTGTCGGTGGTCCTGGGCTTCCTCGGCGGGCCCGAGAGCCGGATGATCGCGCCGTACGCCGACCAGTTCCCACCCAGCGAGCACCACGCCCAGCTCGCCCTCTGGCACGGGCCCGGCCTGGCACTCGGTCTGTCCGTCGTCTCGCTCGCGCTGGGTCTGCTGCTGTTCTGGCGACGCGAGCTGGTCGCCCTCGTGCAGGCCGCGCTCTCCCCCTCCTCCTGGAGCACCGAGCACGCCTACCTGAGCCTGATGCGCCGGGTGGACCGGACGGCGGTCGAGGTCACCGGACTCACCCAGCGGGGCTCGGTCGCGATCTACCTCAGCGTGATCCTGTCGGTCCTGGTGCTCCTGCCCGGCGCAGCGCTGGTCGACGCGATCGGCGGTCCGCACGACGTGGTCCTGTGGGACAGCCCCGGCCAGCTGGTCGTCGCGGTGGTCATCGTGGTGGCCGCCGTCCTCACGGTCAGGTCCCGACGCCGGCTCAAGGCGGTGCTGCTGCTCGGCGTCACGGGCTACGGGAGCGCCACACTGTTCCTGCTGCACGGGGCTCCGGACCTGGCGCTGACCCAGGTGCTCGTCGAGACGGTGAGCCTGGTGGTCTTCGTGCTGGTGATGCGGCGGCTCCCGGAGTACTTCACCGACCGGCCGCTGACCCGCAGCCGGTACTGGCGGATCGCGATCGGCGCGCTGGTGGCGGCCGCGGTGGCCGGCTTCATGATCGTCTCCACCGGCGCGCGCACCGAGACGCCGGTCTCCGCCGCCTTCCCCCGCGAGGCGGTCGCGTTCGGCGGTGGCCGGAACATCGTCAACGTCACGCTGGTCGACATCCGCGCCTGGGACACCATGGGCGAGATCGCGGTCCTCGTCGCGGCGGCGACCGGCGTGGCGAGCCTGGTCTTCATCGGCAGCCGGACCGCCATCATCAAGCGGGTCGCCGACTTCACCCCGAAGGTCCCGAGCGACCGGCCGGCGTCCGCACCGGGCCGGCCGGTGTGGCTGCCCGGCGGCCGGACCCTCGCGCCGGAGCGGCGCTCGATCATCTTCGAGGTCATCACCCGACTGGTCTTCCACACCATCGTGGTGTTCTCGATCTACCTGCTCTTCTCCGGGCACAACAACCCCGGCGGCGGCTTCGCGGCCGGCCTGGTCACCGGGCTCGCGCTCGTGGTCCGCTACCTCGCCGGCGGTCGGTACGAGCTCGACGAGGCCGCTCCGGTCGACGCCGGCGCGCTGATGGGCCTCGGACTGTTCGTCGCCACCGGCTCGGGCCTGGCGCCGCTGGCCTTCGGCGGGACGGTGCTGCAGAGCGCCGTCGTCGACCTGCACCTGCCGCTGCTCGGCGACCTGCACCTGGTCACCTCGGTCTTCTTCGACGTCGGCGTCTACCTGGTGGTGGTCGGCCTGCTGCTCGACCTGCTGCGCAGCCTCGGCGCCGGGATCGACCGGCACATCCGCGACGAGGAGTCCGAGTCCGAGCCCGCCCCCGACAGCGGGGTACCGGCATGAGCACCAGCCTGTCGCTGATCCTGGCGGCCGCGGCGATGATCGGCTGCGGTGTCTACCTGATCCTGGAGCGGAGCCTCACCCGGGTCCTGGTCGGGCTGGTCATGCTCGGCAACGGCGTGAACCTGCTGTTCCTGATCTCCAGCGGCCCCGCTGGCCGGGCCCCGATCGTGGGCGGCGGCGACGGGGCGATGAGCGACCCCCTCCCCCAGGCCCTGGTGCTGACCGCGATCGTGATCAGCCTCGCCACCACGGCGTTCATCCTGGCGATGGCCTACCGCAGCTGGCAGCTCACCGGGGGCGACAACGTGCAGGACGACGTCGAGGACGCCGCGATCCGGCGCCTGGCCCTCACCGACCAGGCCTCGGACAGCTTCGACCTGTCCCGCCAGGGTGACGCCGACGACGACCTCGACGTACCCGAGGAAGAGGGGCGCCCGGCATGAACACCCCACGAGACTGTGGGCCTCCCCCGCTCCGCTCCTCCAGCCCACACCTCCGCGGAGACCACGCATGAACGCGCTGGTGCCGCTGCCGGTGATCCTCCCCCTGCTCGGGGCCGGCCTGACCCTGATGCTGAGCAGGCGTCCCGGGCTCCAGCGCGCGGTGAGCACCACCGTGCTGGCCGTCGTCGTGGTGGTCGCCGCGATCCTGGTCTACCAGGCCGACCAGCACGGTCCCCAGGTGATCGCGATCGGCGCCTGGCAGGAGTCGCTCGGGATCTCCCTGGTCGCGGACCGGCTGTCCGCCGTGATGCTGCTGGTCTCCGCGATCGTCACGCTCGCGGTCCTCGTCTACTCGATCGGCCAGGGCATGACCGGCGACGAGCACGAGACGCCGGTGACGATCTACCACCCGACGTTCCTGGTGCTCAGCGCCGGCGTCTCCAACGCCTTCCTGGCCGGGGACCTCTTCAACCTGTTCGTGAGCTTCGAGATCCTGCTGTTCGCGAGCTACGTGCTGCTGACCCTCGGCGGCACGGGCGCCCGGATCCGCGCGGGCACGATCTACGTCGTCGTCAACGTGCTGTCGTCGAGCCTGTTCCTGATCTCGCTGGCCGCGGTGTACGCCGCCACCGGCAGCCTCAACCTCGCCCAGCTCGCGGGCCGGCTCGACGACCTGCCCGGGTCGGTCGCGCTCCTGCTGCAGCTCCTGCTGCTCACGACGTTCGCGATCAAGGCGGCGGTGTTCCCGCTGTCCTTCTGGCTGCCCGACAGCTATCCGACCGCGCCGGCACCCGTCACCGCCGTGTTCGCCGGCCTGCTCACCAAGGTCGGCGTGTACGCGATCATCCGGACGCAGACCCTCCTCTTCCCCGACAGCCCGCTCACCGACCTGCTGCTGTGGGCCGCGCTCCTCACGCTGGTGGTCGGCATCCTGGGCGCGGTCGCGCAGACCGAGATGAAGCGGATGCTGTCCTTCACACTCGTCAGCCACATCGGCTACATGGTGTTCGGCATCGCCCTCGGCACGATGGCGGGCTACTCCGGCGCCATCTTCTACGTCGTCCACCACATCACCATCCAGACCGCCCTGTTCCTGGTGCTGGGCCTGATCGAGCGTCAGGCCGGCAGCACCAGCCTGATCAAGCTGGGCGGGCTGGCCCGGTACGCGCCGCTGCTCGCCGTCCTGTACTTCGTGCCGGCCATGAACCTGGCGGGGATCCCCCCGATGTCCGGCTTCCTCGGCAAGGTGGCGCTCACCGAGGGAGGCCTGCAGGTCGGCACCCCGCTGGCGTACACGGTCGTCGCGGCGGGCATGGTGACCAGCCTGCTCACGCTGTACGCCGTCGCGAAGGCCTGGAACCTCGCCTTCTGGCGCACCCCCGGGCAGGCTCACGAGATGGCGCAGGAGCTGTCCGACCCCACCGGCTGGCCCGGCTCGCGCGAGGTCGTCCAGCACCGGGGGCACGTGCACGTCGGCGCCAACACCTTCGGGGCGCGCGACCTGGACGAGGCCCGCAGCATCCTCGACGAGGACGACGACAGCCACCAGGACTTCCACCAGCGCATCGAGGCGGGCACGGTCCCCTCCCGGCTGCCGCGGACCATGGTCGGCGCCACGGCCGCTCTGATCGCCTTCAGCCTGGCCCTGACCGTCGCGGCCGGCCCGGTCTTCGACTACACCGGGCGCGCGGCCCGCGACATCCTCGACCGCGGCATCTACGTCTCCTCGGTGCTGGGCGAGGGGTCACGATGAGGCCGGTCCCGAAGCAGCGCCGCGGGGTGACACCCAGGGCGCGCCTGCGCGTCCTGCAGCTGCCGGTCGTGCTCTGGCTGACGTTGGTGTGGGTGGCGCTTTGGGGCGAGCTGTCGGCCGCCAACGTCGTCTTCGGACTCGTGGTCTCCATAGTGGTCTGCCTGGTGTTCCCGCTGCCGACCCTGCCGATGGATCTCCACATCCGCCCGCTGCGACTGGTCTGGCTGGTGCTCCGGTTCCTCGGCGACGTGGTCGTCGCGAGCGTCGAGGTCGCCTGGATCACCCTGCGGTTCTGGCGCGAGCCGCGCAACGCGGTGATCGAGGTCGACCTCGAGACGTCGTCCGACTTCGTGCTCACGGTGGTCGCCGAGATGGTCTCCCTGGTGCCGGGCAGCCTCGTGGTCGAGGCCCGGCGGTCCACCCACACCCTGTTCCTCCACGTGCTCGACGCGCGGGACACGGCGGGCGTCGACAAGATGCGCTCCCAGGTCTACGCACTCGAACGCCGCGTGGTCCGCGCGCTCGGCACCGAGACCCAGCGCCTGCCCGAGGGAGGCACACCGTGAGCGTCGTACTCGTCGTCTGCGTGGTGGTGCTGGGCGTGGCCGCCCTGCTCCTGGTCGCGCGGATCTCCCTGGGGCCCACGATGCTCGACCGCGTCGTGGCGCTCGACGTACTGGTGGCGGTGGTGATCTGCGGACTCGCACTCGAGGCCGCGGTCCACCGGCACACGACCACGCTGCCGATCCTGGTAGTGCTCTCGCTGCTCGGGTTCGTGGGCTCGGTGAGCGTCGCCCGGTTCAGCCCGGGCAGCGACGACGTCGAGGCGGAGGGGTCATGAGCTGGACCGCGCTGGCCGACGGCATCGCCGCGGCGTGCCTGGTGACCGGTGCGCTGCTCGCCCTGGTGGCGGCGATCGGGGTCCTCCGGTTCCCCGACGTGCTCACCCGGATGCACTCGGCGACCAAGCCCCAGGTGCTCGGCCTGCTGCTGATCCTGGTCGGCCTCGGCTTCCGGCTACGCGATCCCGGCACGATCGGGCTGCTCGCCATGGTGGCTCTCTTCCAGCTGGTGACCTCGCCGATCGCCAGCCACATGGTCGGGCGGGCGTCGTTCCGGGCCGGCCAGGTGCGCCGCGACCTGCTGGTGGTCGACGAGCTCACCGACCTGCTCGCGGACGAAAGGCCGCGAGAGGGCGACTGACCCCTCGGCTGCCCGGTCGGTCCGCTCTCGTCGCACCTGCTCGGATCGTGCAGAGTCGTGTGTGCCCGAGGCCCGGGGTGGGCGGCCCAGGGTGGGCGGCCCAGGCACCTGCGCAGTCGGGTCCGGCGGGTCACCAGCGCCCCGGCGCCCACCTGACAGCCGAAGCCCGCACGGCACGCCGCGTCGGCACGGCGTGCCGTGCGGGTTCCGGCTGCCAGCAGCCGAAACCCGCGAGGGCGCTCCAGACGCCGGGCTCGACGGATCCAGCACGAGAGCCGGTCGGTCAGTCGCCGAACAGCAGGCCCGGATCGTGCGCGGCCACGCCGTCGACGAGGGTGGCCAGCACGCGGATCCCCTCGATCGCCGCGGCGTCGACGGTGGTCGGGTCGTCGTCGAGCACCGCCAGGTCGGCGAGCCGGCGACCGGCGATCGTGCCGACCTCGTGCTCCCGCCCGGCGGCGTACGCCGCGTGCACGGTGTACGCACGCAGGCCCTCCTCGGCCGAGACGCGCTCGCGGGCGCCGTACGGCTCGCCGGAGTCGGTGCGCCGCTCGACCATGGCGCGGATCCCGAGCAGCGGCGCCCCGGGGGCGACCGGCCGGTCCGAGCTCGCGGCCACGACGACGCCCGCGTCGAGCAGGCTGCGCTGCCGGATCGACCAGTCGACGCGAGCGGCGCCGAAGTGGTGGGCGAGCACATCGCCGAACTCGCTGATGAACGCGGGCTGGATGACCACCACGATGCCGAGCCGACGCAGGCGGTCGACCTGATCGGGCCTGATCAGCCCGCCGTGCTCGACACGATGCCGGCGCCGGCGCACCTCCGCGACGGATCCGGCCTCCTCCAGCGCGTCGAGGAGGAGGTCGACCGCCCGGTCGCCCATCGCATGGGCGGCGACCTGCCATCCGGCACGATGCGCATCGACGATGATCCGGCGCAGCCGGCGCGGATCGTCGACGAGGTGGGCGTCGGGGTCGCCGTCGGCGCCGGTCGCGGCCCCGCCCGCGGATCCGGCGCCGTCGAGCCACACCTTCATCGCGGCGATCCGGACCCGGTCGTCACCGAAGCCGGTGTGCAGCCCGAGGTCGAGGCCGAACCGGGCGGCGTCGGCGGGGTGGTGCGGCAGGTCGTGAAGGAGCTCGCTGTAGACCATCAGGTGCGCGCGCGTGTGCGCCCGGCCGGTGCGGGCGGCGAGCTGCCAGGCACCGATCTCGAGCGGACTGTGGTCGACGCCCGGGCAGCCGATGCCGGCCTCGGTGATGCTGGTGACTCCCTCGCTGACGTACTGCCGGGTCGCGACCTCGATCGCGGTGACCATGTCCTCGACCGACCCGGGTCCCACGACCTCCTTCACGAGCTCCATCGCGGCCTCCTCCAGCAGGCCGGTCGGCTCGCCGTTCGCGTCGCGACCCACGTAGTCGACCGCGGCGGCGGGCAGCGGGTGCGGCAGCAGCCGGAGCACCGCGGACGAGACCGCGCACAGGTGGCCGGAGCGGTGCGTGAGCCAGACCGGGCGACCGCCCGCCGCCCGGTCGAGCTCGGCACTGGTCGGGTGGCGCTCCGGCCGGTCCCGGTCGCGGTAGCCGACGCCGACGACCCAGGCGCCGTCCGGCAGGCCGTCGGCGTGCTCGGCCACCCGGTCGAGCACGGCCTCGGTGGTCGGGGCGTCGCTGAGCTCGAGCTGCGTGGCCGCGACGCCGTACGACGTGGTGTGGCAGTGCGCGTCGTGGAAGCCCGGCACCACGGTGGCGCCGTCCAGGTCGACGACGTGGGTTGCGCGACAGCCGGCGACCTCGTCGTCGACGCCGACGATCCGGCCGTTCCAGATGCCGATGCTGGTGGCCCGGGGACGGCTCGGGTCCATGGTGTGCACCGTGGCGTGGCGGATCAGGAGGTCCAGGGGGCGGCTCATCCGGTCGATCCCGTGCCAGCGGTGGGTGACGCACCGAATCCACCGTTCGGCACGTGGACCAGCCACCGCCGCCCGCCGGCCGGGCTCAGCGGCGGTGGGTCCCCCACCTTCTCCCGAGCGTGGTCGGTGGACCAGCCACCGCCGCCCGTCGTCACCGCGCTCATCCGGCCTCCTCAGGGTCGGTCTGGGTGACCTTGCGCAGGCCACGAGGCGCGTCGGGGTCGAGCCCGAGGCCGCGCGCCAGGCCCTCGACCACCAGCTGGCCGGCGGCCACGAGGCCGATCGGGGCGAGGATCTCCGGCAGGTCCGGGCCGGCGACGTGGGCGTCGACGCCTGCTGCCAGGCCGATCCCGACCACGGCGGCGCCGCGCGAGCGGAGCTCCGGCACCAGGCCGGTGAGACCGGCGAGCACCGGCCCGTCCCGGGGCGCGACGACGATGGCGGCGACCCGGTCGTCGACGATCGCGATCGGCCCGTGTCGCAGGTCGGCGTACGACAACCCGGGCACCGGGCGCAGGCAGGTCTCCTCCAGCTTCAGTGCGAGCTCCGCCGCGACGGCGTACCCGAGGCCGCGGCCGGTGACGAGGGTGCGCGGCCGGCCGAGCAGCACGTCGACGGCCCTCTCGATGCCGGATCGCCCGCGGACCAGCTCGGCCACGGCGTCCGGCACCCGCTCGATCCCCCGCACCGCGCCCGGCGTGGGCGCGAGCGCATCGGCCAGGAGCGCCATGGCCACCAGCTGGGCGGTGAAGGTCTTCGTGGCCGGGATCGCCCGCTCCGGTCCGGCCGCGGTCACGAGCGCGAGATCGGCGCCGCGGGCGAGGGCGCTGTCGCCGACGTTCGTGACGGCCACGGTCGCCGCTCCACAGGTCCGGGCCCAGGCCAGCGTCTCGACCAGCTCGGCGGTCTCGCCCGACTGCGAGAGACAGACGACGAGGGCGTGGCCCAGGTCGACGCGGCGGCGGTACGCCGTGGCCACGCTGGGCGCGAGGGCGGCGGCGGCGCGGCCGGCGACGATCTCGGTGAGGTAGCGGCCGTAGGTCGCGGCGTTGTCGGAGGAGCCGCGCGCCGCGAACAGCACCTGCCGGCGGCCGACCGCCAAGCGGCGCACGTCGTCGGTGCGCGGGCGCAGGGCCGCGACGGTCCGCGCGATCGCGGCCGGCTGCTCGAGGATCTCCTCGCGCATCATCGTGGTCACGCGGGGTGCACCTCGCCCCCGACCATCGTCCAGAGCAGCCGGTGCCGGTCGTCGAACGCGGCGAGGTCCGCGTTCCTGCCGACCGCGATCGTGCCGTGGCTGGCCCCGAGGCCGAGCAGCCGGGCCGGCACCTCCGTGGCGGAGCGGACCGCCTCCTCCCACGGGACGTCCGCCCACCGGGCGAAGTTGGCGACCGCGCGGTCGAGCGTGAGCGTGCTCCCGGCCAGGGTGCCGTCGGCCAGCCGCACGGCGCCGTCCGCGACCGTGACGCGCTGCTCCTCCAGCTCGTACTCCCCCGCGGGCAGGCCGGTCGCGGAGATCGAGTCGCTGACCAGCGCGATGCCGCGCACCCCCTTCGCCCGCGCGACGAGGCGGATCGCCGTCGGGTGCACGTGGACGCCGTCCGCGATCACCTCGCAGACGAGCCGATCGTCGGTGAGCGCGACCCCGATCAGGCCGGGCTCGCGATGGTGGAAGGGCGCCATCCCGTTGAAGAGGTGCGTGACGCTGCGGACCCCGGCGTCCACGGCACGGGTGGTCTGCTCGGCCGAGGCGACGGAGTGCCCCGCCGAGCAGACCACGCCGTTCTCGACCGCGAGCGCGATGACGCCGACGGAGTCCTCCGGCGCGACGGTCATCAGGCGGAGGTGGCCATCGGCCGCGGCGAGCATCTCCCGGAGGAGGTCCGGGTCCGGCGTCCGCACGGAGTCCGGGCGGAACGCCCCGAGCGCGTGCGGGCTGATGAAGGGGCCCTCGACGTGGACCCCGAGGATCCGGGCGCCCCGGGGCGGTCCGGTGGCGAGGCGCGCCCGGACGGCGTCGATGCCGTCGAGGATGTGCTGGCGGCTCCCGCCGACGGTGGCCAGGAAGCCGGTCACCCCGTGCTCGGCGTAGAACGTCGCGAGCCGGTCGAGGTCGGCGTCCGGACCGTCGATCACCTGGACTCCGGCGCCGCCGTGGGTGTGCAGGTCGATCAGCCCGGGCACGACGGTCGCGCGGGACGCGTCGAGCACGCCCGCGGCACGCGGCGGCTCGATGCCGGCGATGCGGCCGTCGGTGATCGTGAGCGTCACCGGCCCGACGAGCTGACCCTCGACGAGCGCGCGGCCGGCGAGGACCGCCGTCTCAGCCACGGTCGTCCGTCGTGACGAACCCCTCCGCCGCCACCGAGGCGTACGCCGCGCAGGCGACCTCGACCGCGCGCAGTCCGTCCTCGCCGGTGGCGCACGGATCGAGGACGCGCCCGTGGGCGACGGACCGCAGGAACGCCTCGACCATGGCCTGGTCGATGTCCGGCTCGAACGGGACGTGCGCGTGGGTGCGGCCGTCGTGCCGACCCGAGACGGCGAGCGACTCCCGTCCGGTCGCGATCGTGAGCGAGCCCTCGCTGCCGAGGAGCCGCAGGTAGAAGTCGTAGTCCCACGGGCTCTCCGGGGTGACCGACCAGCTGGGATCGATGCTGGCGGGCACGCCCTCCTCGAAGACGACCGAGACGAGCGCGCTGTCCTCGACCTCGGTGTCGACGAAGAGCGTCGCGGTCTCGGCCAGCACCTCGCGAGCCTCGAGTCCGGTGACGAAGCGCATCGCGTCGAGCACGTGCACGGAGTGGTCGATGAGCGCGCCGCCGCCGGCCGGCCCGGCCTCGGTGATCCAGGAGGGGTAGCGCGGCGTGAGCGGCGGACGGCCGCGGTTCCCGCCGACCATGCCGCGCACCCGGCCGAGCTCGCCCCGGGCGACGACGTCCCGGGCGTCCAGGAGCGCGGGGTAGAACCGGGAGACGAACGCCGTGTGCAGCTGCACTCCGTGCTCGGCACAGGTCGCGACCATCGCCTCGGCGTCGGCGACCGTCGTCGCCAGCGGCTTCTCGCACAGCACGTGGACGCCGTGCGAGGCGGCCAGCTCGACGAGATCGCGGTGCCCGGCGGTCGCGCTGCAGACCACGGCGGCCGCCGGACGGAGCCGGCCCAGCAGCCGGCCCAGCAGCCGGTCGGGGTCCGCGTCGAAGGGCACGCCCAGCCTCTCGGCGAACGGACCGCCGAGCTCGGGCGACCCGTCGTACACGCCGACCAGTCTGCCGCCGCGGCTGCGCTGCAGCGCGGCGGCGTACGACCTGGCGTGGGGCAGGTGCTCGCAGCCGAGCAGGACGACGTCGATCACGGTGACTCCGATCCGCGACGGGGCAGGTGGACCGTCCGGCGGGTGCGCAGCGACTCGACCGCCGCGAGCGCGACCTGGAGCGCCAGCAGACCCTCCTCGGCGGGCACCGGGCTCGGGCCGCCGGTCGCGACCGCGTCCAGGAACGCGGCCACCTCCGCCCGGAAGCCCCGGTCGCCGAGCTGACTGATCGCCTGCGGCGCGGCGCCGGCCCGCTTCACGCTGCCGACCGCGACGCCCGCATAGTCCCACGCGATCCGGCCGGCGCTGCCGGACAGCTCGGTGGCCAGCTCGAGGCCGTGCCCGGCCGGGTGCGCCCAGCTGGTCTCCACGACGGCGAGCGCGCCGCTGTCGTAGCGCACGGTCGCGACCGCGTAGTCGACCAGACCGTCGGGTCGGGTGGCGCCGACCGCGTGGACCCGCTCGGGGACGCCGCCGCACACCCAGGTCAGGTAGTCGAAGCTGTGGATCGCGAGGTCGAGCAGCGGCCCGCCCGACTGGTCGGGATCGGCCAGCCAGCCCTGCTCGCTCCAGCCCGGCAGCTCCCCGGTGATCGACTGCGACATCATCCGCACCTCGCCGATCCGACCGGCGCGCACGGCGTCGCGGGCGGCCCGGTGATCGGGCTCGAAGCGGGAGACGTGCCCGATCATCAACAGGCCCGGGCCGCGACGACCCGCCTCGACGATCCGCTCGCCGTCGGTGAGCGTCCGGGCGACCGGCTTCTCGCAGAGCACGTGCTTGCCGGCCGCGAGCGCCGCGACCGCGATGTCCGCATGGGTCGGTGACGGCGTGCACACGCTGAGCGCCTCGACGTCGGAGTCGAGCAGCGCCTCGACGTCGGCGAGCGGGCGGGCGCCGTACCGCTCGGCCAGGGCGGCCGCCTTCTCCGCGACCGGGTCCACGACGTAGGCGATCTCGGCGTCGGGGTGCGCGGCGTACGCCGCGGCGTGGGAGCCCGCGATGTAGCCGGCGCCGACCAGGGCGACCCTCACCACGACGTCACCACCGGGTCGACCGCCGGTCGTCGCGGAGCAGCCGTGAGCGGTGCGCCGCACCCAGCACGCCGGACTCGGCGCCGAGCGCGGCCGGCACCACCCGCACCGAGTTGGCGACGTCGGCGAGGTTCTCGTCGATCGTCTCCTGGAGCCGGTCGAGCAGCAGCGGCCCCACCTCGGACACGCCGCCGCCGACCATCAGCAGGTGCAGGTCGAGCACGGTCAGGTAGTCCGCCAGCACCCGCCCGAGATGGCTCGCGGCGTCGGTGATGGCGGCGATCGCGCGCTCGTCGCCGGCCGCCGCCGCGGCCGACACTGCCTCGACCCCGCCTCCGGGGAGACCGGCCGCCCGGGCGATCGCCGGCCCGGACGCGACGGTCTCCAGGCAGCCGTAGCGCCCGCAGTTGCACCGGATGCCGTCCGGCACGGCGCGGACGTGGCCGATCTCGCCGGCGAGCCCGCTCACGCCCCGGTGCACCTGCCAGTCGAAGACGAAGGACATGGAGACGCCGGTACCGAGGTTCAGGTAGGCCACGTCGGCCTGGCCGATGCCGGCGCCAGCCATCAGCTCACCGAACGCCGCGGCCTTCACGTCGTGGATGACGTTGGCGGGATGACCGACCGCGCTCTGCACCTCGGCCACGACCTCGCAGTCGGTCATCTTGAGCACCGGCGAGTCACGGACGACGCCGCGGACCGAGTCGATGGTCCCCGGCATGCCCAGTACGACGGGGCCGACGGCCAGACCACCCGAGCGAGCCACGGTGAGCAGGCCCGAGGCGACCTCGATGCAGGCCTCGACGACCGCGGCGCCGCCCTCGCGCGGTGTGGGGATCCGCTGTCGCGCCACCACCGAGCCGGAGGGCTCGATCACGACTCCGGCGATCTTGGTGCCGCCCACGTCGATGCCGATGCCGCCGGACGGCGATCCCGCCTCTGCCATGTCCACGCCACTCCCCCTCTCGTCCTGTCTCCTCGTCCCGGTCGCGACCCAGCGCCGTCCCGGTCTCACTTCATCCCTGTCGTGGCCATGCCCTCGATGAACCGCTTCTGCATGAACAGGAAGGCGATGAGGATCGGGAGGACGGTCATGGTCGCCGCCGCCATCTGGAGGTCGGTCCGGTCGACGTAGCGGCCGGCGAACTGGGCCAGGCCCAGCGGCAGCGTGTACATGTCGGACGTCGACGCCACCAGCAGCGGCCACAGGAACGACTCCCAGCTGACCACCAGCGTGAAGATCGTCAGGGCCGACAGCGCCGGCTTGGCCAGTGGCAGCACGATCCGGAAGAAGATCCGCAGCTCTCCGGCGCCGTCGACGCGGGCGCTCTCGATCAGCTCGTTCGGGATCGTCATCATGTACTGCCGCATCAGGAAGACCCCGAAGGCGTCGACGAGCGTCGGCATCACCATGCCGGCGTACGTGTTCAGCAGCTTGAGGTCGCTCGCCAGCACGTAGAGCGGGATCACCCGCACCTGGAACGGGATCATCAGCGTCGCGAGCACCACGACGAACAGCACGTCACGGCCCCAGAACGAGAACTTGGCGAAGGCGTAGCCGGCCATCGAGCTGGTCAGCAGCACGCTCACGACACTGATCGCGGCCACGAGCACGCTGTTGAGGAAGTAGCGGACGAAGTCCGCGGTGTCGAAGACCGCGCGGTAGTTGTCGAGGTTGACCTGCTCGGGCAGGAACGTCGGTGGGAAGGTCAGGATCTCCGGCAGCGTCTTGAACGACGCCAGCACCATCCACAGCAGCGGGGTCAGCATCGCCACCGCGCCCACGCTGAGCAGCAGGTACTTGGTGACGTCGAGGGTCCGGGTCGCGGCGCGCATCAGTACTCGAACTTCCGTTGGATGAGCCGGAACTGGATCAGGGTGGCGATCATGATCAGCACGAAGAGCAGGAACGCCGCCGCCGAGCCGTAGCCCATCTCCAGCGGCCGGAAGGTCTGCTCCACGACGTACAACACGACCGAGCGGGTGCTGCCCAGCGGTCCGCCCGGCAACTGCTGGGCGGACCCGGTCATCACGTAGACCTGGGTGAACAGCTGGAGGCCGTTGATCACGCCGATCACGGCGGCGAGCACGATGCTCGGGTTGAGCAGCGGCATGGTGATGTGCCGGAACCGTTGCCAGGCGCCGGCGCCGTCGATCCGCGCCGCGTCCATGACGTCGCGCGGGATCGCCTGGAGGCCGGCCAGGAACACCACCATGTAGAACCCGAGGTCGCGCCAGACGGTCATCAAGACGATGCCGTCGAGCGCCCAGTCGGGGCTGGCGAGCCAGCCCGGGCCCGAGATGCCCACCCAGCCGAGCACCGTGTTGACGAGGCCGAAGGACGGCTCCAGGAGCGCCTTCCACACGTAGCCGACCGCGACCAGGGAGGTCACCACCGGCACGAAGTAGATGGTGCGGAACAGGCCCCGGGCGCGCAGCCGCGCGTCGTTGAGGAGCACGGCCACGACCAGGGCCAGCAGGATCGTCGGCAGCACGCTGAGCACCGTGAAGTACAGCGTCACCTCCACCGACTGCCGGAAGCCGGAGTCGTCGAACAGCAGTCGGCGGTAGTTGTCGAGGCCGACGAACTCCTTGGCGCCGCCCAGCGGCCACTTGTAGAGGCTGTACTGCAGGGCCCGCGCCATCGGGTAGAAGACGGTGAGCCCGAAGAGCACGAGGGCGGGGGCGAGGAAGATGAAGGCCCACTTCGTCTGGTGACGTCGCAGGCCTCCCCTCGGCCTCGCCCCGCGTCCCCGGGGTACGGCGAGGGAGCTCACTCGAGCAGGCCCTTGCGCCGGTACAGTGCGCGCTCCTCCTCGGCTCCCTTGTCGACGGCCGACTGGACGTCCTTGCCGTTGAGGACGATCTGGTCCCAGATCTCCTGCTGGATCGCGAACGCGTCGTCCCAGCCCAGGGAGTCGTAGGGCATGGCGCCGTCGAGCGAGGCGAACCCGGCCGCGACGTTCGGGTCGTCCTGGAGCGACTCGTCCTCGAGCAGCGCGGACCGCGACGGCAGCTCGCCGCCCTCGGCGGTCCAGGTGCGCTGGGCGTCCTCGGAGGTCAGGTAGGTCACCCACTCCCAGGCGGCGTCCTGGTCGGCGCAGTCCTTCGACACGGCGTACGACCACGAGGTGTTGGCCACGGGCGCGAACGTCTCGTCGGCGACCGGCGGCGCGACGTGGACACTGAAGTTCAGGTCGGGCGCGGTCAGGTTGTAGACCCCGGTGAAGGTGTACTCCCGGAAGGTCATGCCGGCCTTGCCGATCGCGAACTTGCTCTGCTCGGCGAGGAACTCCGGCGAGTCCACGCCGTCGTCGAGGACCAGGCTGGTCAGCCGGTCCCAGGCCTGGTAGCCGGGCTCGGAGTCGTAGTTGACGTCGTTGGTCTCGTCGTTGACCAGGCCGTCCTCGTAGGCGAGGGTCGGCGCGCTGTAGTACCACTGGTAGGGCGAGGAGGAGATGTCCAGGCCGGCCTGGGTCAGCTTGCTGCCGTTGGTCTTGGTCAGCGCGATCGCGGCCTGGCGCAGGTCCTCCCAGGTGGCGAAGTCCTGGGTCGGGTCGAGACCGGCCTCCTCGAAGAGGTCGTCGTTGTAGAAGAGCAGCAGCGTCTGCACGTCGGTGGGCAGCGCGTAGTACTCGCCCTCGATCTTCAGCAGCCGGATCGACGCCGGGGTGAACGCCTCCTCGATCTCGTCGGCGGACATCACCGAGTCCGGCACCGGGGCGAGCTGCCCGCGGTCGTGGAACTCGGCCAGGATGTTCGCGGGGAGCTGGAACACGCAGGGGCCGTTGCCCGCCTCGAGCGCGGCTCCCAGCTTCTGGAAGTACGACTCGTACGGGATCGACTGGAAGTCGATGCTCGCGCCGTCGTACTCGTCGGCGAAGTTCTGCACCAGCTCCGCCCGGGCGTCGCTGTGGTGCTGCCAGTGGCTGATGGTGACGCTGCCCCCGTCGCCGTCACCGTCGCCGCCGTCGCGCTGCTGGGTGGCACTCTCACCCGAGCAGCCGGCCGCGGCGAGGCAGACGGCGAGGACCCCGAGAGTGGTCGCTTTCCTGACGATGTTCCGGCGCATGTGCACCCTCCGGTTCAGTCCTGCGTGTGTCTGTCACACAGACATGTCATCTGTGACACAGATGAGATGCAGTCGAAGGTAGGGACGCGCGTCGGCACTGTCAAGAGCCGACTCGACCACCGAGGGCTTTGCTGATCGCCGCGGCCGCGCCGAGGATCCGCGGCAGGAACTCCTCGACCCGCTCGCGGGTGAACCGGCTCGCGGGCCCGGCGACGGTGAGCGCCGCGACCGGATCGCCGTTCGGTCCGGGCACGGGGACCGACGCGCTCGTCAGGTCCGGGTCGAGGTCCTGGACCGAGGCCGCGTAGCCGCGCGCCCGGATCTCGTCGGTCACCTCGACCAGCCGATCGGGGACGCCGCCGTCCGCGAGATAGCGCTCCCGGAACGCCGGCGCGGCGTACGCCAGGAGGACCAGGCCGGTCGCGGACTCGTGCAGCGCGAGGCGCCGGCCGGGAGCCTCGACCATCCGGACCGAGCGCCGGCTCTCGGCCTTCTCGACGTAGATCACCGAGCCCTGGTCGAGCACGCCGAGCAGCACGGTCTCTCCGGTGCTCTCGGCGAGGTCCTCGACCACCGGGCGCGCGGCATCGCTGAGGTCGGAGTGCGACCGCGCCCGCTCCCCCAGCTCGAAGAGACCCCAGCCGAGCAGGTAGCGACCCTGGGAGTCGCGGCGCAGCAGGCCGCGGATCTCGTAGGTGGTGATGACGTTGTACGCCGCGGTGCGGGACGACCCGGTGCCCGCGGCGATCTCGGCCACGGTCAGCGGCCGATCGCTGGCGGCCAGCACCTCGAGCACGTCCAGCGCCCGCAGCAGTGACTTGACCGGTCGCAGCCGGCGGCCGTCGTCGCTCACCACGACGTCGTCGTCCTCGTCCACGGTGGGGATGATGCCGTGACTGCGGCGGGCGTGGGAAGTCCGCGCCCCCAGCTCCTCGGTTCGGCCCCGAGCGCTCCGGCGTTGGGCCGACACCCCCGCAGCGGTCGCCCCTCCGCGCGGCCGGGACGTCATACGTTCCGAGGAAGAGGACACACTGTCCGTATGACGTCCTCGGCCGGGTCGGGGCGCCGGCCCGGCTCGCTATCGACGCCGGCGTTCGCGGCCGGTGTCGAAGAAGCGATCGAGGTAGCGTCGAACACCCCGCCGGGAGTACCGCATGAGCGAGAAGACCTCCGCTCCGCTGTACGGACCGCCGTCCATCCGGTACGAGTCGGCGAACTCGACGTACTCGAGGGCGATGTCCTCGGCGTACTCCCTGGCCTCCGCCTCCGCGAGCTCGAACGCGTGATCCTCGCTCTCCGCCAGCCAGAGCGTGATCCGCTCCTCGTAGAGGGCCTCCCCGCGCCGCCGGCCGCGCCTCGACCTCCGGCCGATCTCCCCGGTGTCGCGGAAGACGCACCGCACCGCGAACCACGTCGGTCCGTCGGGGCCGTCGTCCCCCGGCATCTCGCCCGGCGCCGGGAGCATCAGAACTCCATGACGCCGGAGAGCACCACCACGACACCGACGATCACGGTCAGGCCGAGCACCCCCACACCGAGGACGACCAGCGTCCAGAACACGGAGAGGTTGAGATTCATCCGTCCGAGACCTCCTGCCTCATGTCGGTACGGGAGTGTCGGCCTCCACGGCCACCGGCCATCCGGCGATCTCTCGTCCTAGCCTCTCCCACGGAGCCAGAGGACGGCCAACCCGGCAAACCAGGAGATCCAGACCAGTCGACTGAGGAAGATGACACGCGTGCGCGTCTTGGTGCTCGTGCGCTGCACCGGCAGGTACCGGAGCAGGTAGGCGATCGCAACCGCCAGTCCTCCGACGATGGCCAGCACGGCGCTGGCGGCCTCGCGTCCTCCCCCCACGCCTCCGACCAGCGTGACGACGCCGCCGACAGCGATCGCGAGCGGCAGCGGGACGCACATGAGGAAGGCGTGGCTGTTGTACATGAGGTCGTCCCTGACGTCGATCGTCTGAGGCGAAGGAGGGCCGTCGGGACGTCGCCGGGACGTCATACGTTCCGAGGAGGAGGACACACTGTCCGTATGACGTCCGGCCGCGGCGGAGCGACCACAGCGGTCAGCTGGTGATCGCGCCGTGGGCGGCGGACTGGACCACCTTGGCGTACTTGCCGAGTACGCCGCGGGTGTACTTGGGCGGCAGCGGCTCCCAGCCGACCTTCCGGGATTCCCACTCGGCCTCGTCGGTGATCGCGACCTCGAGGGTGCGGTTGGCGACGTCGAGCGTGATCCGGTCGCCGTCGCGCAGGAACGCGATCGGGCCGGCGTCGACGGCCTCGGGGGCGATGTGGCCGACGCAGAGGCCGGTCGTACCGCCGGAGAAGCGGCCGTCGGTGACGAGCAGGACGTTCTTGCCGAGGCCCGCGCCCTTGATCGCGCCGGTGATCGCGAGCATCTCGCGCATGCCCGGGCCGCCCTTGGGGCCTTCGTAGCGGATCACCACCACGTCGCGCGGGGCGATCTCGCCACGCTCGAGCGCGTCCATCGCGGCGCGCTCGCCGTCGAAGACGCGGGCGGTGCCGGTGAAGACCGACTCGTCGAAGCCGGCGCTCTTCACCACGGCTCCCTCGGGGGCGAGCGAGCCCTTGAGGATGGTCAGCCCGCCGGTGGCGTGGATCGGCCGGTCGAGTCGGCGAAGCACGTCGTCGTCGAGCTCCGGCGGCGACAGCTCGGCGAGGTTCTCGGCCATGGTCCGACCGGTGACGGTGAGGCAGTCGCCGTGCATCAGGCCGGCGTCGAGCAGCGCCCTCATCACCACCGGGATGCCGCCGATCTTGTCGACGTCGTTCATGACGTAGCGGCCGAACGGCTTGAGGTCGCCGAGGTGCGGCACCTTGTCGCCGACCCGGTTGAAGTCGTCGAGGGTCAGGTCGACGTCGGCCTCGCGGGCGATCGCCAGCAGGTGCAGGACGGCGTTGGTCGACCCGCCGAGGGCCATCACGACCGCGATCGCGTTCTCGAACGCCTCCTTGGTCAGGATCTGACGCGCGGTGATGCCGGCGCGGAGCAGGCCGACGACGGCCTCACCGGAGCGGTGCGCGAAGCCGTCACGACGGCGGTCGACGGCGGGCGGCGCCGCCGAGCCGGGTAGCGACATCCCGATCGCCTCGGCGACCGCCGCCATCGTGTTCGCGGTGTACATGCCGCCGCACGCGCCCTCGCCCGGGCAGATCGCCCGCTCGATGCGGTCGACCTCGTCGCGGCTGATCCGGCCGGCCAGGCACGCCCCGACCGCCTCGAACGCGTCGATGATCGTGACGTCGTTGCCGTCGACCTGGCCCGGCATCGTCGACCCGGCGTACAGGAAGACGCTCGCCAGGTCGAGCCGGGCCGCGGCCATCAGCATGCCGGGCAGCGACTTGTCGCAGCCGGCGAGCAGCACCGAGCCGTCGAGCCGCTCGGCCATCATCACCGTCTCGACCGAGTCGGCGATCACCTCGCGCGAGACCAGCGAGAAGTGCATGCCCTCGTGGCCCATCGAGATGCCGTCGGAGACCGAGATCGTGCCGAACTCCAGCGGGTAGCCGCCGGCCGCGTGCACGCCGTTCTTCACCGCCTGCGCGAGGCGCTGCAGCGACAGGTTGCAGGGCGTGATCTCGTTCCAGCTCGAGGCGACGCCGATCTGCGGCTTCGCCCAGTCGTCGTCGCCCATCCCCACCGCTCGCAGCATGCCGCGGGCCGCGGCCCTCTCGAGGCCGTCGGTGACGTCGCGGGAGCGAGGCTTGATGTCGGGCGTCGGAGGCGTCTGGGTCATGGACCGAGGGTAGGGGGCGGGTCACCACCGGCATACCCTTGCGCCATGCCGACCCTCCGCTCCGCAACGTCGACCTCGGGCCGCAACATGGCCGGTGCGCGCGCCCTGTGGCGCGCGACCGGGATGACCGACTCCGACTTCGGGAAGCCGATCGTCGCGATCGCCAACTCCTTCACCGAGTTCGTGCCCGGCCACGTGCACCTGCGCGACCTGGGCAAGATCGTGGCCGAGCAGGTCGCCGCCTCCGGTGGCGTCGCGAAGGAGTTCAACACCATCGCCGTCGACGACGGCATCGCGATGGGCCACGCCGGCATGCTCTACTCGCTGCCCAGTCGCGAGCTGATCGCCGACGCCGTCGAGTACATGGTCAACGCGCACTGCGCCGACGCGCTCGTCTGCATCTCCAACTGCGACAAGATCACCCCGGGCATGCTGATGGCCGCGCTCCGGCTCGACATCCCGGTGGTGTTCGTGTCCGGCGGCCCGATGGAGGCCGGCAAGACCCAGGCGATCGAGGGGATCGTCCACTCCAAGCTCGACCTGGTCGACGCGATGGTGCTGGCCGTCAACGACGCCGTCACCGACGAGCAGCTCGACATCGTGGAGCGCTCGGCCTGCCCGACGTGCGGCTCCTGCTCGGGCATGTTCACCGCCAACTCGATGAACTGCCTCACCGAGGCGATCGGCCTGTCCCTGCCCGGCAACGGCTCCACCCTGGCCACCCACAGCTCGCGGCGCGGGCTCTTCGAAGAGGCCGGACGGCTCGTCGTCGAGCTCGCCAAGCGCTACTACGAGGACGACGACGAGTCCGTCCTCCCCCGCAACATCGCCACCCACGAGGCCTTCGAGAACGCCTTCGCCCTCGACGTCGCGATGGGCGGGTCGACCAACACGGTGCTGCACCTGCTCGCCGCCGCCCGGGAGGCCGGGATGACGTTCTCGGTCGACGACGTCGACGCCGTCTCGCGCCGGGTGCCCTGCCTGTCGAAGGTCGCGCCCAACACGCCCAAGTACCACATGGAGGACGTCCACCGGGCCGGCGGCATCCCCGCGCTCCTGGGCGAGCTCCACCGCGGCGGGATGCTCAACACCGGCGTGCACGCGATCCACAGCCCGTCGCTCCAGCAGTGGCTCGACGAGTGGGACATCCGCAGCGGCTCCGCCAGCGACGCCGCGCTCGAGCTCTTCCACGCGGCGCCCGGCGGCGTGCGTACGACGGAGGCGTTCTCGACCGACAACCGGTGGGGCTCGCTCGACACCGACGCGGCCGAGGGCTGCATCCGCGACGTCGAGCACGCCTACACCCGCGACGGCGGCCTCGCGATCCTCAAGGGCAACCTCGCCGAGGACGGCTGCGTCGTGAAGACCGCCGGCGTCCCGGAGGAGGTGTGGACCTTCTCCGGCACCGCGATCGTCTTCGAGAGCCAGGACGACGCCGTCGAGGGCATCCTCAACGGCAAGGTTCGCGAAGGCCACGTCGTGGTGATCCGCTACGAGGGTCCCAAGGGCGGCCCGGGCATGCAGGAGATGCTCTACCCGACCTCCTACCTCAAGGGGAAGGGCCTGGGCCAGAAGTGCGCCCTGATCACCGACGGCCGCTTCTCCGGCGGCACGTCGGGCCTCTCGATCGGCCATGTCTCCCCCGAGGCGGCCGGCGGTGGCACGATCGCGCTCGTCGAGGACGGCGACGCGATCTCGATCGACATCCCGAACCGCTCGATCGTCCTCGACGTCGACCCGCTGGTGCTCGACCAGCGGCGGGCCGCCCAGGAGAAGCGGGACCGTCCGTACACTCCGGTCGACCGCGACCGGGTCGTGTCGGCGGCGCTGCGCGCCTACGCCTCGATGGCCACCGCGGCCTCCGACGGCGCCTACCGCCGCGTCCCGGACTGACCGCCGACCGATTCCTGACTCGCCGGGTGCCGTCTCGGCGCGCCGGGGCCGGGGGCCCTAGCATTTTGCCGTGACCGTGACCTGGGCCGAGTACGACGCCGTGCTGTTCGATCTCGACGGCGTGATCACCCCGACCGCCGAGGTGCACATGCGGGCGTGGTCGGAGATGTTCAACGGCTTCCTCGCGGCGTACGCCGGGGCCGGCGACCGCTCGCCGTATGTCGACGCCGACTACTTCGCGCACGTCGACGGCAAACCGCGCTACGACGGCGTCCGCGACTTCCTGGGCTCGCGCGGCATCGAGCTGCCCGAGGGCACGCCCGACGACCCCGCCACCGCCGAGACCGTCTGCGGCCTGGGCAACCGCAAGAACGAGGCCTTCAACGCGGTGCTCGAGCGCGACGGCGTCACGCCGTACCCCGGCTCGGTGCTGCTGCTCGACCACCTCCAGGGCCTGGGCCTGCCGCTCGGCGTCGTGTCGTCGTCGGCCAACGCGCCGGCCGTGCTCGAGGCCGCGGGGCTGCTCGACCGGTTCGGCACGGTCGTGAGCGGCACCGTCGCCCACGACCTCGGCCTGCGCGGGAAGCCGGCACCCGACACGTTCCACCACGCGGCCGAGGTGCTGGGCTCCGCCCCTGCCCGCGCCGTCGTGCTCGAGGACGCCGTCTCAGGGGTCCGCGCGGGCCGGGCCGGGGACTTCGGCCTGGTCGTCGGCGTCGACCGCGGCGCCGGGGTCGACCGGCTGACCGAGGCGGGTGCCGACGTCGTCGTGACCGACCTGGCCCAGCTGGTCCCCGGGAGCGCGGCATGAGCCGCCACGTCGGCCCCGACCCGCTCGACCGTGGCCGCTTCCCGGCCGACGAGTGGGGCCTGGTCGAGACCAGCTACAGCACGGTCGACCTCGGCCTGACCGAGACGCTGTTCACGGTCGCGAACGGCTACCTCGGCATGCGCGACAACCCCGAGGAGGGCCGCCCGGCGTACTCCAACGGCACCTACGTCAACGGCTTCCACGAGACCTGGGAGATCCGGCACGCCGAGGCGGCCTTCGGCTTCGCGCGCACCGGGCAGACGATCGTCAACGTGCCCGACACCAAGGTGCTCAAGCTGTACGTCGACGACGAGCCGCTCACGTTCGGCACGTCCGACCTGGAGCACTACGAGCGCCACCTCAACTTCCGCGACGGCGTGCTGCACCGACAGCTGATCTGGCGCACCCCCTCGGGCAAGCTCGTGCAGGTCGACACCACCCGCATGGTGTCGATGACCCAGCGGCACCTCGCGCTGATGACCCTCGAGGTACGGATGCTCAAGGGCGACGCGCCCGTGGTCGTCTCCTCGCAGATCCTCAACCGGCAGGACGGCCGCGACGAGTACCACGGCCGCAACATCGCCACCGCCGTCGAGCCCCTGGACCCGCGCAAGGCCGGCGCGTTTACCGACCGGGTGCTGCTGCCGCGGATGCACTACGCCAACGACGACCGGATGCTGCTCGGCTACCAGTGCGCGAGCTCCGGGATGACGATCGCGGTCGCCGCCGACCACGTGCTCACCACCACCGACCGGCACGAGGTCGTGGCCCGTGCCGACGAGGACCAGACCAAGATGGTCTACCGGATCGACGCGACCGAGGGCACCACGACCCGGCTCGAGAAGCTGGTCACCTACCACTCCTCGCGCGGCGTACCGGTGCGAGAGCTCTCCGACCGCTGCGACCGCACCCTCGACCGGGCGGCCCGCTACGGCGTCGCCCACTACGTCAGCGACCAGCGCGACTGGTACGCCCGGTTCTGGGCCGCGGCGGACGTCGAGATCGCGACCCCGACCCCGCAGCACCGGGCCGTGCAGCAGGCGATCCGCTTCAACCTGTTCTCCCTGGCTCAGGCCACGGCGCGCATCGACGGGCTCGGCGTGCCCGCCAAGGGCGTGACCGGCTCGGGCTACGAGGGCCACTACTTCTGGGACACCGAGGTCTACGTCCTGCCGTTCCTGACCTACACCTCGCCGGACGTCGCGCGCAACGCACTGCACTTCCGGTCGGTGATGCTGCCGGCGGCACGCGAGCGGGCGCGCGAGATGGCGCAGACCGGCGCGCTCTACCCCTGGCGCACGATCAACGGCGAGGAGGCATCCGCGTACTACGCCGCCGGCTCGGCCCAGGTGCACATCGACGCCGACGTGGCCTACGCCCTGATGAAGTACGTGCGCGCGACCGACGACCGCGGCTTCCTGGTCCGCGAGGGCATCGACATCCTGGTCGAGACCGCCCGGATGTGGGCCGACCTGGGCTTCTGGCGCAGCAACGGCGAGCGGTCCTTCCACATCCACGGCGTCACCGGGCCCGACGAGTACACCACCGTCGTGAACAACAACCTGTTCACCAACGTGATGGCCCGGGCCAACCTCGAGGAGGCGGCGCGGGCCGTGCACCGGATCCGCGCCCACGACCCCGAGGGCTGGGTGCGGGTGGCCGCCCGCCTCGGCATCGCCGACGGCGAGGCCGACGAGTGGCAGCGCTGCGCCGACGGCATGGCGATCCCCTTCGACGAGGGCCTCGGCATCCACCCGCAGGACGACTTCTTCCTCGACCGCGAGGTCTGGGACCTCTCCCGCACCCCGTCCGAGACCCGCCCGCTGCTGCTGTACTACCACCCGCTGGTCATCTACCGCTTCCAGGTGCTCAAGCAGGCCGACGTCGTGCTGGCGCTCTTCCTCCAGGGCGACCGGTTCACGCTCGAGGAGAAGCGCGCCGACTTCGAGTACTACGACCCGATCACCACCGGCGACTCGACGCTGTCGGCGGTCGTCCAGTCCGTGATCGCCGCGGAGGTCGGCTATCACGACGCCGCGCTCGACTACTTCCACCAGTCGCTGTACGTCGACCTGGCCGACCTCCACCACAACACCGTCGACGGGCTGCACGTCGCATCCACGGGCGGCGTGTGGAGCGCGCTGGTCAACGGGTTCGGCGGGCTGCGCGACTACGGCGGCGAGCTGTCCTTCGACCCCCGGCTGCCGGCCACCTGGCCGTCGCTGACCTTCCGGCTCTGCTGGCGCGGCTCCCGGATGCTGGTGGAACTGACCCAGGAGCAGGTGCGGTTCTCGATCGTCGAGGGCGACGGCAAGGTCCCGGTCACGGTGCGCGGCACGTCGTACGTCGTGGCGCCCGACGCCCCGATCGTCGTACCGCTCCCCGACCAGGGCGACCGCATCGACGGTCTGCTCGGCGACCGCCCGGTCACCGGCGGCACCCGTGCCGACGGCAGCCGGATCACCGCCGGCGTGCCGGAGCCGATCCAGCCGCCCGAGGAGATGGAGCACACCGGCGAGATCCCGGCGTACGTCCCGGACCCGCCGATGCCGCCGATCTAGTGGTCATCGCTGTTGATACGTCGGGGGTATCCGTGCTCAGGGTGCGTGCCTCGCAAGGCGGCGGCGCGACGGCATACCTGGTTGTCTACCGAGCGTCGCCAACGCGGCGAGGTGCGTGCACTGGGCGCGTAGACCCTTGGTGAATCAACGGTGATGGCCACTAGTGCCGTCCGAACGATCCGTCGCTGCCGGTGCCGTCAGATCGCGGCCGCGCGCACGGCCATCACGTCCGGTAGGTCGCTGACGAGCTGGCGCCAGGTGTCTCCCTCGTCGGCCGACCCCCAGACGGCACCGTTGCGGGTGCCGAAGTAGACGCCGGGCGTCCGATGGTCGTCGGCGCACATCGCGTCTCGCATCACCGCGACGTAGAAGGAGTCGGGCAGCCCGGCACCGAGCTCCTCCCAGGTCTCGCCGGCGTCGCGGGACCGCCAGACCCGGGCCTTGCCGTCGACCGGGTGCCTGCCGGCGCTGCCGTCGAGCGGGAACACGTAGACGGTGTCGGGCTCGTGGGGGTGGACCACGATCGGGAACCCGAAGTCGGCGGGCAGGCCGTCGGCGATCGACTTCCAGGTGCCGCCCTCGTCGTCGGAGCGGTAGACGCCGCCGTGGTTCTGCAGGTAGAGGCGCTCGGGCCGAGCCGGGTGACGGGTGATCTTGTGGACGCACTGCCCGAACTCGGGGTACTGCTCGCCCTCGGGGAGGAACTCGGCGCGGATGCCGTGGTTGCGCGCCTCCCACGACGCGCCGCGGTCGCCGGTCTGGTAGACGCCGCCGCTGCTCAGCGCCGCGGTCACCGACCGGGGGTCGTCGGGGTGGGGCAGGATCGTGTGGAACGCCTGGCCGCCGAAGCCGGCGCCCCAGTCGGGCCGGTGCGGGTGGTCCCACAGCGCGCGCTCGAGGGCGAAGGTCTCGCCCCGGTCGGTGGACCGGAAGATCGCGGCCGGCTCGGTGCCGGCGTACACGACCCCCTCCTCGGGGCCGGGCACCAGCTGCCAGACCCGCTCGACGTTGGCCTCGGTGTCGTCGGGGAAGCGCACCGCGCCGTTGGCGGTCTCCTGCCAGGTCGCGCCGAGGTCGTCGGAACGGCGTACCTGCGGGCCGAGCCACATCGACGACGCGCCGGCGAGCAGCCTCGGCGCCGCGCCACGGGTGTCGATCAGGCAGGAGTACACCTCCTCCATGTCGAAGTGCGGGCCCGTGAACGCCCACTCCGCGCGCGACTCGTCCGAGGTACCGAGCCACAGGCCCTTGCGGGTCCCGATCATCAGCATCGTCCGATTGGACTGGGTCCGGTCCGCCATCTCTCGCCTCCCGATCTGCTGGGGTCCACTCTGCCGTCTACATTGACCCGGTGACCACCCGGAACTCATCGCTCCGCCTGGTCTCGCCCGTCTGGCTGGTGCTGGTCGGGATCCTCTCGGTGCAGTTCGGCGCGGGCGTCGCGAAGTCGCTGTTCGACGAGATCGCCCCGACCACGATCGTGTGGCTGCGCCTGGTCACCAGCGCATTCGTGCTGGTGCTGATCGCCCGCCCCGTCCTGCGCGGGCGGTCCCGAGCCGACTGGCTCGCGGCGATCGGCCTCGGGGTCTCGCTCGGGGTCATGAACTGGGCGATCTACCAGTCCTTCCTGCGCATCCCGCTGGGGGTCGCGGTGACGCTCGAGTTCGTCGGACCCCTGACCCTCGCCGTGCTCGGCTCGCGACGGATGCGGGACCTCGTCTGGGTCGCGCTCGCCGCGGTCGGCGTCGCCGTGCTGGGCCTCGCCGGCGGCAGCGGTTCGCTCAACCTCGCCGGCGCCCTGTTCGCGCTGCTGGCCGGAGCGTGCTGGGCGGCGTACATCCTGCTCAGCGGCGCCACCGGCCGGCGCTGGCCCGGCCTCGACGGCCTCGCCGTCGCCTCCGTCGTGGCCACGCTGCTGCTCACCCCGGCGGCCGTCGGCACCGCGGGCGGCGACCTGCTCGACCCGCGCATCCTCGCGCTCGGCGCCGCGGTCGGGCTGCTCTCGTCGGTGATCCCGTACAGCTGCGAGATGGTCGCCCTGCGCACGATCCGGCCGTCGGTCTTCTCCATCCTGATGAGCCTCGAGCCCGCCGCGGCCGCGCTCGCCGGCATCGTGGTGCTCCAGGAGTTCCTGAGCCTCGAGCAGTGGCTCGCCATGGTCTGCATCATCATCGCCTCGGTCGGCGCTACGCGGTCCTCGCGCACCGTCGCGCCCGCTCCGGACTGAGCGCCCCGGCCCCGGCCCGAGTTCACACAACCGTCACACGGCGTTGACCCGCGGGTGTCGGCGCCGCACCTAGCGTGGAGCGCGCCGTCACTCGGACACCCGGAGGAGCCACGATGCACCTGGTAGCACGCCCGGTCTCACGGATGGCGGGCGTGGTGGGCGCCGTACGGCGGTGGCCCGTCGCCTCCCAACAGCGCTCCCGACGCAACGCGATGATCGCCTCGACGGCGCTCGCCCAACGGCGTGCGGAGCGCGACGAGGTGGCGGAGTTCCTGGCCGCGCACGGCCGCGTCGGAGCGTGGGAGGCGGCGGGCCGGGCCGCACACGGCTGAGCGGCTCCCGGCGCCGCGTAGGGTCTCCGTATGAGACGCGTCGCCGCCCTGGCCAGCGTGGCCGTCCTCGTGATCGCCGGACTCGCCGCCTGCGGTGACGACGGCGACGACCGGCCCAGCGAGACGGTCACCGCGACGCCGCAGACGGAGAGCCCGACGAGCGAGGCACCGAGCATCCCGCCGTCGGAGAGCCCGACGGAGGACCCGGGTCCCCCGAAGGTCGTCGACACCATCGCCACCGACCTGGCGACGCCGTGGGGCATCGCGTTCCTGCCGAACGGCGACGCCGTCGTCACCGAGCGCGACAGCACGCGCGTGCTGCTGCTCGAGGCCCCGTCGTACGACGTGCGCACGATCGGCAGCATCGCGGGTGCCGTCGGGCTGGGCGACCTCGGTGGCGAGGCGGGACTGCTCGGCGTCGCGGTGTCGCCGTCGTTCGACCGCGACCGGATGCTGTTCTTCTACTTCAGCACCGACCACGACAACCGCATCGTGAAGGCGCCGCTGCGCGGCGGCCGGCTGGGCACGCCCCGGGTGATCCTCGACGGGATCCCGCAGGGCCACATCCACGACGGCGGGCGACTGGCGTTCGGGCCCGACGGCTACCTCTACGCCTCGACCGGCGAGACCGGCCAGCCCGAGCTCGCCCAGGACAAGGACACGACGGCCGGCAAGATCCTGCGGATCACCGTCGACGGCAAGCCGGCGCCGGACAACCCGTTCCCGAACTCGCCGATCTGGTCCTACGGCCACCGCAACGTGCAGGGCCTCGCCTTCGACTCCGACGGTCGGCTGTGGGCCTCCGAGTTCGGCGACAACCGGTACGACGAGCTCAACCTGATCAAGCCGGGCCACAACTACGGGTGGCCGATGGTCGAGGGCCAAGCCGGTGACCAGGGCGGCGGCGAGGGTCTCACCGACCCGCAGGTCGTGTGGGACACCGACCAGGCCTCCCCGTCGGGCCTCGCCTACCTCGACGGCCACCTCTGGCTCGCGGCGCTGCGCGGCGAGCGGTTGTGGCGCGTCGACGTCGACGGCGGCCGGGCCAGCCACCCGACGGACTTCTTCGTGGGCAGCTACGGCCGGCTGCGCACCGTGGTCGCCGCTCCCGACGGCAACCTGTGGGTCACGACCAGCAACCGCGACGGCCGCGGCGACCCCGCGGAGCACGACGACCGGATCCTGGTCATCCGCCCCTGACGACGCCGGTCACCGTGGCGCGGCGCGCGCCGCGCCGCAGCGTGGCCAGGATGGCGGGACCGAGCACCACGATCGCCACGGCGGTCGTGATCGCGCGGACCGTGTCCCAGCTGCCGGTCGAGGTGAGCAGCGTGTAGACGAGGAACGTGTGCAGGTTGTCCAGCACCGGCGCACCCGGCACGTAGGACAGCGAGCCCTCGTGGCCCTCGACGGCGATGCCGGCGATGAAGGGCCAGCCGGACAGGTTCATGAACAGCCCGAAGAGGTACGACGCCACCACGGCGTACGCCGCCAGCGCCGCGATCTCCACCCGCCCGGTGAGCCGGCGCGGCAGCAGCCCGGCCCCCATGCCGACCCAGGCCGCGCACAGCATCTGGTAGGGCAGCCACGGACCGACGCCGGCGGTCATCAGCGCGGAGGCGAAGAGCGTGGTGCAGCCGAGCACGAAGCCGAAGCCCGGCCCGAACACCCGCCCGCCCAGCACGAGCAGGAAGAACGTGAGCTCGACCCCGGCCGTGCCGGGCGAGACGCCGCGCAGGATCGCACCGGCGGCACTGAGCACGCCGAGGATCGCCAGCACCCGCGGGTCGAGTCCGCCCTCGTTGAGCTCGGCCAGCACCACCGCGATGACGACCGGCAGCAGCGCGAGGAACAGGAACGGCGGGTCGACCCGCTCCCCCGCGCCCGCGCGCAGCAGTAGCGGCCAGCAGAGCATCATCAGCCCGGCGAACGACGCGACACCGAGCACCACGATCGAGCGCGGGGAGATGCGGACGGCGGTGTTCACCGGGGTGCTCACAGTGCCGCCACGACCTCGTCGACGCGCAGCCACGGCGCGCCGAGCACCTTGGTCACCTGCGGCGCGAACGCCGGCGACTCGGCGACCACCCGGCGCACCGGGCCGGAGGACACGACCTCGCCCTCGGCGAGCACCACGACCTCGTCGGCGGCCTGCGCCACGAACTCCACGTCGTGGGTCGCAACCAGCACGGCGTGGCCGTCGTCGGTCAGGCCGCGCAGGATGCCGGCCAGCACGTGCTTGGCCGCGTAGTCGAGACCCCGGGTCGGCTCGTCGAGCAGCAGCAGCCGCGGGCGCGAGACCAGCACCAGCGCCAGGGCGAGCGCGAGCCGCTGCCCCTCCGAGAGGTCCCGCGGATGCTGGTCCCCCGGGATGGCGGGCACCAGCCGGTCCAGCAGCGCCCGGCAGGCGCCGCTGCCGCCGTCGGCGGCCGCGCACTCCTCGTCGACGGTCTCCAGATAGAGCAGGTCCGCCGCGTTCTGCGGCACCAGGCCCACGAGCGCGCGGCGGGCGGCCGGCGCGAGGTCGGCCGGGTCGCTGCCGTCGACGTCCACCCGGCCCGACGTACGCCGTCCGCTGCCCTGCACCGCCCACAGCAGGGACGACTTGCCCGAGCCGTTGCGGCCCATCAGCGCGGTGACCCGCCCGGCGCCCAGCTCGAGATCGAGGCCCCGCACCGCGGCCGTCCGGCCGTGCACGACGTCGAGGCGGCGTACCACGGCGGCGGCGGTCGTCGCCGGCTCCCCGTCGACCGACGGCGGGTCGAGGCGCAGCTCGCGGGCGCGGCGGCGGGCGTCGCGGACGCTGAGCGGCAGCGGGCTCCAGCCGGCGGCCCGGCCGAGCTCGACGATCGGCGGCACCACCGGCGAGGTCACCAGCAGCTCACCGGGCTCGCCGACGGTGACCCGGCCGTCTCCGGCGAGCAGGCACATCCGGTCCACGAACGGGATCACCCGCTCGAGCCGGTGCTCGGCCAGCAGCACCGAGACGCCGAGGTCGTGGACCAGCCGGGTCAGCGTCGCGAGCACCTCCTCGGCCGCGGTCGGGTCGAGGGCGGAGGTCGGCTCGTCGAGCACGAGCAGTCGCGGGTGCATGGTCAGCACCGACCCGATCGCCACCCGCTGCTGCTGGCCGCCGGACAGCGTCCGCAGATCGCGGTGGCGCAGGTCCGCGATGCCGAGCAGGTCGAGCGTCTCCTCGACCCGGCGGCGCATCGTCTCGGGCGGCAGCCCGAGCTGCTCCATGCCGTAGGCGAGCTCCTCCTCGACGGTGTCGGTGACGAAGCCGGCGGCGGGGTTCTGCCCGACGTAGCCGATCGCGTGGGCCCGCTCCCGCGGCGGGGTGCGCACGATGCTGACGCCGTCGAGCAGCACGTCGCCGTCGAGCGTGCCGCCCGAGAAGCGCGGGACCAGGCCGGTGACGATGCCGAGCAGCGTCGACTTCCCGACCCCCGTCGGGCCGGACACCAGCACCAGCTCGCCCTCGTCGACGACCAGGTCGACGTCGCTCAGCACGGGGCCGACGTCGTCGTATCCGAAGCGGATGTCACGCAGCTCGATCACGCGGCGACCTCCTCGCGGGTCGGTACGACGACCGCCGGGCGGGACTGCGGCGGCGAGCACAGCGGCCCGAGCAGCGCCACCGCGCCGACGGCGAGCGCGACCGCGCTGAGCGTGGGGAAGGCGTCGAGCGGCGGGTAGGCGACGGCGAGCTGGTTCCGGCTGATCCACAGACCCAGCGCGCCGACCACGACGCCGGAGGCGACCACGGCCGTCTCGGGCCAGCGCCACGGATCGGGCCGGTAGCGGGTGCGCTCGACGCGGCGGCCGGCGCTGAGCAGACCCGCGACCGCCGCCACGACGCCGAGGCCCAGCATCGGCAGCGCGAGCAGCCGGGGTGCGGTGCGGTCGAGCACGGCGTACGTGCCGACGCAGATGCCGACGAGCCCGGCGAGCATCAGGGCACCGGTGACCCGGCGCTGGGCGCGGGTGGCGCCGCCGGCGCGGCCGTAGCCGCGGGTGTCCATGCCGGCCGCGAGCGCGAGCGAGCGCTCGAACGCGTCCTCCAGCACCGGCACCAGCAGCCGCCGCAGCCGCCCGACCCGACCGGTCTCTCCCGCGCGCAGCGCCTGCGCGGCGCGTACCCGGCGCACGCTGTCGGCGAACTGCGGCAGCACGGTGACGGCCACGACCAGCGCGGTGCCGATCTCGTAGAGGGCGGGCGGCACGGACCGCAGCAGCCGCTTGGGGTTCGCCAGCGAGTTGGCGGCGCCGACGCAGATCACGATGGTCGCGAGCCGCAGCCCGTCGTACAGCGCGAACAGCAGCCCCTGCACGTAGAGCGGTCCGAGCAGCGTGATGCCGGCGACCCAGTCGGGCAGCGGGATCTCGGGGAGGTCGAGCAGCACCCGGCCGCCGAACCAGCCGCCGAAGACCACCCGGAACGCCACCCGGACCACGATGATCGCCACCCCGAGCCAGACGTAGAGGCGGAACGACCGGCCCCAGGACTGGTCCGAGCGGCGGCGCAGCGAGACCACCAGCGACGCGACGCCGACCAGCATCAGCAGGATCAGCGGATTGGTCGTGAACGACGCGGCCATCGCGAGTCCGACCGCCCACAGCCACCAGGCCACCGGGTGGAGGTCGCGTGGCATCAGCTCGGGTCCCGGCGCCGGCGTACGACGGCCACGGCCGCGACGGCCGCGAAGAGCACCGCGACCACGACCGGTCCGACCCAGGCGGGCAGACCCCCGTCGGACCCGTCGGGCTCGGCCGACGCCGGCTCGGGTGTCGCGCTCGCCGGCTCGCTCACCGGCTCGCTCGACGGCTCGCTCGCCTTGGTCGTGTTCGTGGGCGTGGGCCTGGTCGTGGGCTTGGGCTTGGTGGTCCGCTGGTCCGTCGGCTTCGGGGACGGCGTGGTGCCGGACCCTGCGTCGGCCGGCTCGGTGGGCGTGGCGGTCGCCGACGGGGTGGCCGCGCTCGTCGGCTTCGGCTTGGCGGTTGGCTTGCTGACCGGCTTGTCGGTCCGCTTGTCGGTCGGCTTCCGGGTCGGCCGTGCCGTCGGCGTCGACCGCGCGTGCACCGCGGGTGCGACGCCCGGCTGGGACCGGCCGGAGCCGCCGATCCACGACAGCGCCACCGAGCCGCCGTCCGGCACCGTCAGCGAGCCCACGCCGAGGGTGGAGTAGGTCCAGTTGCGCGTCGAGCCGTCGGACCAGTAGAGCCCCCAGTACGCGTCGGCCGGTGGCGTGTTCACGCACGAGTCCGACGCCGGCTGGCCCGAGACCCGGCAGACGAACCCCGGCTGGCGCTGCACGAACGTGAGCGGGAAGCCGGCCGCCCCGAGGAGGGTGGCCGCGCTCTTCCCGCCGCCGTCGGCGACACACCCGCTCTGCAGGCCGCCGCCGAGCTCGTGGAAGTCGACGACCACGCTGACGCCGTCGGCGCTGGAGCAGCCGGCCGCCGCGGCCGGCCCGGAGGGCAGCACCAGTGCCGTCGCCGCCACCACGAGGGCGGCGACGGCGACCTGGAGTGCCCGCCGAGCCATCAGGGCCTGCTCAGCAGCCCGGCCGGCCCAGGCCGGGTGCGGCCTGGGCGGTGGAGCGCCGCCACTGGTCGAGCGTGTCGGCGGAGACCCCGGCCTTCAGCGCGGCCTTGTCGTAGGCGACCGCGCCGTTCTTGCGCTGGAGCTTGCGCACCCAGGCCGCGGCCTGCTTCGCCGCCCCGCACTCACCGCCCTGGGCGAGCGCCCACGCGGCGAGTCCGGTGCTGTTGGCGTTCGGCGCCTTGGTGCTCGGGCCGCCGCCGAAGCCGCCGTCGCGGGCCTGGGTGCGGGCGAGCCACGCGAGCGCCGAGGCGATCGACTTCCGCACCTGCGCCGACGGCTTGTCGATCGACTGGAGCCCGACCACGGCGATCGCGGTGGCGTCGGTGTCCGGCGCCCGGTCCTTCTTCTTCGCCGCGCCGTCGCAGGTCTGGTCCGACGCGTCGGCGTCCGCGAAGTACAGGCGGAAGAAGCCGGCCTCGCACTGCTGCGCCAGCAGGAACCGCACCGCGGCCTTGGCCTTCTTCGAGCCCGCGTTGGTCAGCCCGGCCGCGGCGTACGCCTGTCCGAGGGTGTTGGCGTAGTCGGTCTCCGAGGTCTTGTCCCGGAGCCGTCCGACGGTCCCCTTCTCGGAGCTGATCCGGCCGTTGAGCCGCTTCACGAGGTTGACGTCGCCGAAGTCCTTCGGGTTCGCGCCGGCCGTCTGGGCGAACACGAGCGCCTTCGCGACCGAGCCCGCGTAGACGTCGCTGCTGCCGAAGTCGACACCGGTGGTCCAGCTGTCGACGTTCGTAGCCAGCGCGCGCGACACCTGCTTGACGGCCTTGCGGTGTCCACCGACCGCGACCAGCGCCATCCCGGTGTCGGCGGTCAGGCCGTAGTCGTCGAAGTCGTAGACGTCGTTGTGGATCAGTCCGCCGGTGAGCTGCTTCTCGAGCCAGTTCCCGGCACGGTCGGCCGGGGCGGCCGAGGCGGTGCCGGTCGCACCGACGGTCAGGCCGAGCGCGAGCGCTCCGGAGGCGAGCGCCGCGACGAGGCGAGGCATGCGAATCATGGGTTTCCTTCCCGCTGCTCCAGCGGGAGGCCCGGGGCCCTTGCCCGGTGGCCACCCGCTGTTTTCCACGACAGCGTGTGATCAGGACGCGTCGTGACGGGTGCTCCGGCTCGCTGCCTCCACGGCGGAAGGCGGCCTACGGTTGCGGGTCAGCGCCGGACTCGGACCGGCTTCCCCCACCACGGGCGTGCAGTTGTGTGTGCCCCGGCAGCATATCCCGCGCGCGCCGCGACGCCGCCCCGTGTCCGCGCCGCCGTGCGGCGGTGAGCAGGCAACCATCCGGCCCGGCGAAACGGTTGCAGGCTCACCGCCGATCGGTCGACCTGCAGCCCGGCGGTGGCCCAGCAACCATCCGGCCCGGCGAAACGGTTGCAGGCTCACCGCCGGCCGGCACGGCCCGGCATACCCGGCCCAGGGTCAGGCCCAGGATCAGGAGAGCTTCTCCAGGATCAGCTCGCGAACGCGACCCGCGTCGGCCTGACCGCGCATCTCCTTCATCACCGCGCCGATCAGCGCACCGGCCGCGGCGACCTTGCCGTCGCGGATCTTGTCGGCGACGTCGGGGTTCGCGGCGATCGCGTTGTCGACGGCGGTCGAGAGCGCACCGTCGTCGGAGACGATCGCGAGCCCGCGGGCGGCGACGATCTCGTCGGGGGTGCCCTCGCCTGCGAAGAGCCCGTCGAAGACCTGGCGGGCGAGCTTGTCGTTGAGGCTGCCCTCGTCGACCAGGGCCTGCACCCGGGCGACGTCGGCCGGGGTCACCGGCAGCGCGTCGACGAGCACGCCCTGCTCGTTCGCCCGGCGCGCGAGCTCGCCGAGCCACCACTTGCGGGCGGCCTGCGGCGTGGTGCCGGCGGCGATGGTCTGCTCGATCACGTCGAGCGCCCCCGCGCCGACGGTGTCGCGCATCTCCAGGTCGGAGAAGCCCCACTCGGCCTGCAGCCGGGCCCGGCGCGCGGTCGGGTTCTCGGGCAGCGTGCCGCGCAGCTCCTCCACCCACTCCCGGCTCGGCGCCACGGGCACCAGGTCGGGCTCGGGGAAGTAGCGGTAGTCCTCGGCGTCGGACTTCTCACGCCCGCTCGTGGTGACGCCGGTGTCCTCGTGCCAGTGCCGGGTCTCCTGGAGGATCTTCTCCCCCGCGTCGAGCACCGCCGCGTGGCGCGACATCTCGTAGCGCACCGCCCGCTCGACCGAGCGCAGCGAGTTGACGTTCTTGGTCTCGGTGCGGGTACCGAGGGTGCCGGAGCCCTTCGGCGACAGCGAGAGGTTCACGTCGGCGCGGATCGAGCCCTGGTCCATCCGCGCGTCGGACACCCCGAGCGCGACGATCAGGTCCCGCAGCTGCGCGACGTACGCCCGCGCGACGTCGGGCGCCTTCGCCCCCGCGCCCCGGATCGGCTTGGTGACGATCTCGATGAGCGGGATGCCGGCGCGGTTGTAGTCGACCAGCGAGTGGTCGGCGCCGTGGATGCGACCGGTGGCGCCGCCGACGTGCAGCGACTTGCCGGTGTCCTCCTCCATGTGGGCGCGCTCGATCTCGACCCGGAAGGTCTCGCCGTCGACGTCGACGTCCATGTAGCCGTCGAAGCAGATCGGCTCGTCGTACTGGGAGGTTTGGAAGTTCTTCGGCATGTCCGGGTAGAAGTAGTTCTTCCGCGCGAACCGACACCACTCCGCGATGTCGCAGTTGAGCGCCAACCCGATCCGGATCGCCGACTCGACGGCCTTGCCGTTGACGACGGGCATCGCGCCCGGCAGCCCCAGGCAGGTCGGGCAGACCTGGGTGTTCGGCTCCGCACCGAACTCGGTCGGGCAGCCGCAGAACATCTTCGAGTTGGTGTTGAGCTCGACGTGGACCTCCAGGCCCAGGGCGGGGTCGTACGTCGCGAGCACGTCGTCGAAGGCGACCAGGGTGTCCGTCATGACAGCTTCTCCTCGGGGGGAACGAGCGGGCCGCCCCACTGCTCGAGCAACGCCGCCTCGAGGGCGGCGCCGACCCGGTAGCAGCGGTCGTCGGCGAGCGCCGGCGCCAGGATCTGGAAGCCGGTCGGCAGGCCGTCCTCGTCGGCCAGGCCGCTGGGCACCGAGATGCCGGGCACACCCGCGAGGTTGGCCGGGATCGTCGCGAGGTCGTTGAGGTACATCGCCATCGGGTCGTCGAGCTTCGCCCCCAGCTTGAAGGCCGTCGTCGGTGCCGTCGGTGAGACCAGCACGTCGGCGCGCTCGAACGCCGCGTCGAAGTCGCGCGAGATCAGCGTGCGCACCTTCTGGGCCTGGCCGTAGTAGGCGTCGTAGTAGCCACTGGACAGCGCGTAGGTGCCCAGGATGATCCGGCGCTTGACCTCGTCGCCGAAGCCGGCGTCGCGGGTCGCGCGCATCACCTCCTCGGCGCTCGCGTCCGCCTCCGGCCAGACGCGGAGGCCGTAGCGCATCGCGTCGAACTTCGCGAGGTTGCTCGACGCCTCCGCGGGCAGGATCAGGTAGTAGGTCGCGAGCGCGTGCACGAAGCTCGGGCAGGAGACCTCGACGACCTCGGCGCCGGCCTTGACCAGCAGGTCGACCGACTCCTGGAACCGGGCCAGCACTCCGGCCTGCCACCCGCTCAGCCCTCCTTCCTGGCGAGACATCTCGGTGATCACACCGACCCGCAGGCCGGACAGGTCGCCGGCCGCGCCCCGCTTCGCCGCCTCGACCAGCGCGGGCAGCGGCTGGTCGATGCTGGTCGAGTCGAGCGGGTCGTGGCCGCCGATCACCTCGTGCAGCAGGGCGGAGTCGAGCACGGTCCGGGTGACGGGGCCGGCCTGGTCGAGGGAGTTCGCCAGCGCGACGAGGCCGTAGCGCGAGACCCCGCCGTAGGTGGGCTTCACGCCGACGGTGCCGGTCACGGCGCCCGGTTGGCGGATCGAGCCGCCGGTGTCGGTGCCGATCGCGAGTGGCGCCTCGAAGGCGGCCACCGCCGCGGCCGAGCCGCCACCGGAGCCGCCCGGGATCCGGTCCAGGTCCCAGGGGTTGCGCGTCGGGCCGTACGCCGAGTGTTCGGTCGAGCTGCCCATCGCGAACTCGTCCATGTTGGTCTTGCCGAGGATCGGCAGCCCGGCCGCCTTGAGGCGGCGCACGACGGTCGCGTCGTACGGCGGGATCCAACCCTCGAGGATCTTCGAGCCGCAGGTGGTCGGCAGGCCCTCGGTCGCAAGCACGTCCTTGACCGCGATCGGCACCCCGTCGAGCGCGGACCGTGTCGCGCCCGCGGCACGGCGGGCGTCGGACTCCGCGGCCTGCGCGAGCGCGCCCTCGGCGTCGACGTGCAGGAAGGCGTGGACGGCCCCGTCGACCTCGGCGATCCGGTCGAGGTGGGCCTGGGTGGCCGCGACGGAGGTCGTCTCGCCCGCGGCGAGCGCGGCGGCCAGCTCGGCGGCGGTCCTGGTGATCACTGCTCCTCCCCCAGGATCCGCGGGACCGAGAAGCGCTGCTCCTCGACCGCCGGGGCGCCCGACAGCGCCTGCTCGGGCGTGAGGCCCGGCGTCACGACGTCCTCGCGGAAGACGTTCGTGAGCGGCAGCGCGTGGGAGGTCGGCGGCACGTCGTCGCCGGCGACGCCGCTGATCGAGGCGACCGACTCGAGGATCACCGACAGCTGGGGCGCCAGGTGGTCGAGCTCGTCGTCGGACAGGTCGATCCGGGCGAGGTTCGCCAGGTGGGCGACCTCGGCTCGGGTGATCTCAGGCATGGTGCCAATCCTAGGAGAGACTGCCTCCACCCAACCGATCGGGCCGACGCCGCATCTTCCCCGGTGACCGCTCGAGGAGGACCGATGGCGAGAACCATGACGGACGAGGAGTTCACCGAGTTCGTCCACGCGGCGTGGCCGAGGCTCTACCGCACGGCGTACCTGATGCTGGGCGACCACCAGCTCGCCGAGGACCTGACCCAGACCGCGCTGGCGAAGACCTACGCGTCGTGGCGCAGGGTGCAGGACCCGGCCGCGGCGCCTGCGTACGCGCGGGTGGTGCTGGCGAACACGGCCGCTTCCTGGTTCCGCCGCCGCTCGTGGCGCAACGAGCACCCGACCGAGGTGCTCCCCGACGCCGGCGTCGACCACGACCCGAGCACGCGCACCGCCGTCGTCGACGCGCTGGCGACGCTCGCGCCGCGCCAGCGTGCTGTGGTCGTGCTGCGCTACTACGACGACCTCAGCGTGCGCGAGGTCGCCCACGCCCTCGGCATCTCCGAAGGCACCGTCAAGAGCCAGACCTCCGACGCGCTCGCGCGGCTGCGGTCGCTGCTCGACGACGAGGTCGTCCCGCCGGCCCCCGCCGACGACGTGCTCGCCGACGGGCGGGCGATCCGGCGTCGCCGCCGCACGACCACCGCGGTCGTCGGGGCCGTCGTCGCTCTCGTCGCCCTCGCCAGCGGGACCGCCCTCCTCGGCCGCGATCGCACCGATCGCACCCCGGAGCCGGCTCGACCGACCGACCAGCAGGCGTACGAGCAGCGCGGCGCCTGGGCGCAGGGCGACGAGCTGCACGTCGGCAACCACACCGCAGTCGTCCCCGGGCTCGCCCAGCTCAGCTACACCTCCGCCGGCGTCGTTGCCCGAGCCACCGACGGATACGTGCTGGCCACTCCCGCCGGCGATGTCGAGCCGCTCGACCTGGACCTCGTCACCGGCGGCCTCGGCATCCCCGACGTGGCGACGGACCCCGGGACGCCGAACCTCGGCTACGTCCGCGACACGGGAGATGGTCGCGGCCAGGCCGTGGTGCGGGACCTCGCCACCGGCTCCGAGACCGAGGTCGGGACGCCGTTCCGCATCGGCGACTCCGATCTCGGGCGGGCCCACTGGCTCTCGGGCGACCTGTTCGCCTATGCCGGCGGGAACGGTGGGGTGGTCGTCGACTGGCGCACCGGGGAGCCGGCACGGCGTCCCCCGGGATGGTGGCAGGCCGCGGGGATATCGGTCGACTTCGACCCCACGACCGCCGGCTGGACCCTGACCACGTTCGCGGGAGGCCCGCTGCTGACCGTGGCCGGCGACCGGGCGAGCAGCTACGGAGCACTCTCCCCCGACGGCCGGTACTTCCTGGCCGCGACCACCGTCCCGGGGATGACCGTCTACGACGTCCGCAGCGGGGAGGAGACCGGGTTCGAGAGCCGCGCCGCCCTCGGCTACGGCTGGACGCCCGACGGCCATCTGATCGGCAGGGCACCGGGTCGTGACGAGATTGAGATCTGCGATCCCGTCACCGCCGGCTGCGAGGACATCGGCGCCAGCTCCACGTCTGGGCTCACGCTCGTCGCGGGCACCCCGGGGCGGCCGCTCTAGGGTGCGTCTCGCGCAGGCGGTCGGTGACGGGGCCGTCACGTGCGTCGGTGGAACTGGATCTTGCCGGTGGGGAGGTAGGTGGTCTGGTAGGTGGGGTCGTGGATGAGGGTGTGGTGCCAGGCGCAGAGGGATGCGCTGTCGGTGAGGTTGGTGTGGCCGCCGTCGGTCCAGTGCTGTTGGTGGTGGGCGTGGAGTCCGGTGGTGCGGTCGCAGCCCTCGGCGCGGCAACCGCGGTCGCGCAGGAACATGGCGATGCGCTGGTGCTCGGTGTGGTACCGGCTCCGTCTCCCGAGGTCGAGCGGGACCGAGGCACTGCCGAGGACGGCGGGAATGATCCCGGCCTCGCACGCCAGCCGCCGTGCCATGGCGGGGCTGATGCGGTCGCCGGTGTCCAGGACGCCGGCCTTCTCCAGGCGGCCGGTCAGGGTGTCTTCGTCGATGACCACCACGACGGTGGCGTTCACCCCGCCGGTGGTCGGGAGTCGGTCGACCGGGTAGCGCTCGATCAGCTCGCACAACGCCCGGCCGAGTGCTTCGGGTCCGGGTCGGCGTTCGATGCCGGGGCCCTGGGTGGCCGCCAGGTGCTTGGGTGCGGCCAGCGCCATCAGCATCTTCTTGAGGGCGGCGGCGTGGTAGGTCGGCAGCACGAACCGGCCCCGAGTCTTCCCGTCGCCGTCGTCGACCATCGTCAGCGAGCAGGCCCGCAGCGCGGCCGCCTCCTGCCGTTGCAGGATCTCGGCCTCGTGGGCGTCGGCCTCGCATGGGGCGATGACCTCCCACAGCCGCCGCCCCAGCCGCCCCAACGCCTTCGCGTCGTGATACCGGGCCTCGGCGAGCAGGTGCGCCTCGGCCTTGGCGAGGGTCTCGGGGCCGAGGTCGGTGGGGAGCTGGTCGACCCACCGGATGACGACCCGCGCCCGCTCGACGTCGACCTCCCCGGCCGCCAGCGCCTCACGGGTCGACGCGTGGGCCTCGAGGTCGTGGCCGAGCCGCACCGCGCCGTACGCGGCCGCACGGGTGGTCTTGGTCTGGTGGGCCAGCCAGTTCGCCGCCGACGAGGCACCCACGTCCTGGCCGACGTGGATCGCGTCGGCGTGCGCGGCGACCCGGGCCTGCAGTTCGGCGACCTGCGCGGCCAGCCGGGTCAGCTCGACCAGCGTGGCCCCGGCCTCGGCGGGGTCCATGGACCACACCGACGCATCGGCCACGGCGTCGGCGAGGTCGCGCATCTGCGCGGTCGTCGTCGACACCCGGTGTCGCGGCGTGGCCTGTGCTGTCATGCCACCTACTCAAGCACCGACCACCGACACTGGAAGGCCGGATTCCCCTTGTTCCACAGGGTTCTGGGTCACGAACAGGTCACGATCCGGGGCGCCTTTCCACACCGGATCGTGACCTGTGGAGGGTGGTTTCGAGGCTCGGGCCTGGCGGCCCTCGCACCTCAACCACCGTGTCCCGGCGCGGGTGGTTTCGAGACAGGCGCCAGCGCGCCTTCCTCAACCACCGTGACCCCCGGCGACGGTGGTTGAGGAGGTTGCGCTAGCAACCGTCTCGAAACCACCACGACCAACGCGACCCGGCCCCGACCACAGCCCCGCGCACCGACGGGTGGTTTCGAGACAGGCGCTAGCGCGCCTTCCTCAACCACCGTGCTCGGCGACGGTGGTTGAGGTGCGACGAGCGCCAGCGAGGAGCCTCGAAGCCACCACCAACGCGACAAGGCCGACCGCAGGTCGCGACGCGGGGCAGATGGTTCCGAAGCTCCGCCAGCTAGTCCGCCGGGAGCGCCTCGGGGCCCTTCTCCAGCAGCGCCTTGAAGCCGTCCTCGTCGAGGATCGGGACGCCGAGCTGCTCGGCCTTGTCGGCCTTGGAGCCGGCGTTGTCGCCGACCACGACGTAGTCGGTCTTCTTCGACACCGAGCCGGACGCCTTGCCGCCCCGGGACACGATCGCCTCCTTGGCCGAGTCGCGGCTGAAGTCGACCAGGGACCCGGTGACCACGACCGTCAGGCCCTCCAGGGTCCGGACCACCGACTCGTCGCGAGCGTCGGCCATGCGCACGCCGGCGCGCTCCCACTTCTCGACGATCTCGACGTGCCACGGCACCTGGAACCAGGCGATCACGGCCTCGGCGATCGTCGGGCCGACGCCCTCGGCGGCGGCCAGCTGCTCCTCGGCCGCGGCCCGGATCGCCGCCATCGAGCCGAACTCGGTGGCCAACGCGCGGGCCGCGCTCGGCCCGACGTGCCGGATCGAGAGCGCGACCAGGACCCGCCACAGCGGCACGTCCAGACGGTCGCCGAGGTTGTCCAGGAGCCGCTGGCCGTTGGCTGAGAGGACACGTTCACCCTCCTCGTCCTTCTTGGCCGCCCGGGTGAAGAGCTCGGTCCGCAGCAGGTCGGCCGCGGTGAGCCCGAACACGTCGCCCTCGTTGGCGATCACCCCGGCGTCGAGCAGCGCGGTGGCCGCCTCGTAGCCGAGCCCCTCGATGTCGAACGCGCTCCGGCCGGCGACGAAGAACACCCGTTCGCGGACCTGGCCCGGGCACCTCTCGTGGTTGGGGCAGCGCAGGTCCTTGTCGCCCTCCTTCTGCTCGGCGAGCTCGGTGCCGCACGAGGGGCACTGCGTCGGCATCACCCATTCGGGCAGGCCCTCGGGGCGCAGCGCCAGGACCGGGCCCAGGATCTCCGGGATCACGTCGCCGGCCTTGCGCAGAATCACGGTGTCGCCGGGGCGCACGTCCTTGCGCTTCACCTCGTGGCCGTTGTGCAGCGTGGCGTTCTCGACGGTCGAGCCGGCGACCCGGGTCGGCTCCATCACGCCGTACGGCGTGACGCGGCCGGTACGACCGACGTTGACGCGGATCTCGAGCAGCTTGGCGTTGACCTCCTCGGGCGGGTACTTGAACGCGATCGCCCAGCGCGGCGCCCGGCTGGTCGAGCCGAGCCGGCGCTGGAGCGACACGTCGTCGACCTTCACGACGACGCCGTCGATCTCGTAGGGGACGATCGTGTGCCGGTGGGCGCCGGCGTTCTCGATGTAGGCCTCGACCTCCTCGAGCGTCGCCACCACCCTCACCTGGTCGGAGATGGGCAGGCCCCAGGCGCGCAGGGCCTCGTAGGAGTGCGACTGCGCCTCCGGCTCGAAGCCGCGGCGCTCCCCGAGCCCGTGGCACACCATGCCCAGCGCCCGGGTAGCGGTGACCCGCGGGTCCTTCTGCCGCAGCGACCCGGCGGCGGAGTTGCGCGGGTTGGCGAACGGCGCCTTGCCGGCCTCGAGCAGCGAGTCGTTGAGCCGTTCGAAGGCCTCGACGGGCAGGAACACCTCGCCGCGCACCTCGACCAGGTCGGGCACGGGGAACTCGTCGGTGCCGGTGAGGCGGTGTGGCACCGACGCGATCGTCTTCACGTTGGGCGTCACGTCCTCGCCCGTGGTGCCGTCTCCCCGGGTGAGCGCGCGGACCAGGCGGCCGCCCTCGTAGAGCAGGTTGATCGCCAGGCCGTCGACCTTGAGCTCGCACAGCAGGGCCGGCTGCTCGATGCCGTCGCGACCGAGCCGGGCGTACCAGCTCTCCAGCTCCTCGTAGGAGAAGGCGTTGTCGAGGCTCTCCATGCGACGTAGGTGGTCGACCGCGGTGAACTCGGTGGAGACCGCGCCCCCGACCTTCTGGGTCGGCGAGTCCGGCGTCCGCAGCTCGGGGAACTCCTCCTCGAGCGCCTCCAGCCGGCGCAGCCGCTTGTCGAAGTCGGCGTCGTCGATCGTCGGACTGTCGAGCACGTAGTAGCGCCAGCGCGCCTCCTCGACCTCCTCGGCCAGGAGGCGGTGCTCCTCCCGGACGTCTGCGGGCGCCGCGTCGACCTGGGTCTCGGTGTGAGTCTCGACCTGACTGCCGGAAGGGGGCTCGACGGGAGTGCTCATGTCCGCATTCTGCCGGGCCGCACCGACGTCGGCTCCGGGGGCGGGAGCCGGTCCGGGAAGAAATCCGAGAAAAATCGACTTGGGCGGAATGAACCCGCCGACCTACGCTGTTCCGGATGAAACGAAACCGTTTCGTTTCATCCAGGTGAACCACCGACGAACAGCACGAGGACCACGCGATGACCCCCCGCACCGAACGCCCCCGCATCGAGGGTGACCGCGAGCAGGAGATCCTCGACGCGACCCTCCAGGTGCTCGCCGAATCCGGCTACGACCGGCTGACGATGGACGCCGTCGCCGCTCAGGCCAAGGCGTCCAAGGCCACGCTCTACCGGCGGTGGACCAACAAGGTCAGCCTCGTGATCGAGGCGCTCCAGCACATGAAGGGCTTCGAGGAGCTGCCCGACACCGGGTCGCTCCGCGGCGACCTGCAGGCGGCGTTCTGCGGCATCGGCGGGCTCGCCGACACCCAGGCGGTGGCCACCTTCGCGAGCGTGCTGACCGCCATCTCCCGCGACGCCGACTTCGCCGCAGCCTTCCGCCGCGACTTCGTCGGGCCCAAGATCGCGGCCTCGCGCCTGCTCTGGGAACGTGCCCGCGAGCGCGGCGAGCTGCGGGACGGCCTCGATCTCGATCTCTTCGAGCCCGCCCTGGCCGGGATCGTCCTGCACCGCATGTTCGTGATGGGCGAGCTCCCCGACCCCGACGTGATCACTCGTGTGATCGACCAGATCATCCTGCCGGCCGCGATCCGCGGTCCGGCCACTCCGCACGACTCCCACCCCGAGTCCGACTAGGAAGAGACCGAACGCGATGACCGAACTGACGACCGAGGCGCAATCCGCCCCGGACAAGAGTCGCCACCTGGGGTGGGCCCTCGTGCTCATCTCGGTGGCGCAGCTGATGGTGGTGCTCGACGGCACCATCGTGAACATCGCCCTCCCCTTCATCGAGCACGACCTCGACATCGCGCCCGAGAACCTGCGCTGGGTGGTCACCGGCTACGCGCTCGCCTTCGGCAGCCTGCTGCTGCTCGGCGGCCGCCTCGGCGACCTCTACGGCCGCCGCAGGATCTTCATGATCGGCCTGGTCATCTTCGGCATCGCCTCGCTGCTCGGCGGCCTCGCGACCAGCGAGGCCACGCTGCTCGCCGCCCGGGCCCTCCAGGGCCTCGGCGCCGCGCTCGCCTCCCCCGCGGCGTTGGCACTGATCGCGACGACGTTCCCCGCCGGCCCCGCACGCAACCGCGCCTTCGCCGTGTACGCCGCGATGTCGGGCGTCGGCGCGGCGGTCGGCCTGCTGCTCGGCGGCTGGCTGACCGGGCTCGACAGCGTCTTCGGCCTCGACGTCGAGGGCTGGCGGCTCACGCTGCTGATCAACACCCCGATCGGCATCGCGACCGCGCTGCTCGCGCCGCGCTTCCTCAAGGAGTCCGAGTCGCACCCGGGCGAGCTCGACCTGCCCGGCGCGGTCACCGGCACCCTCGGCCTGCTCGGCCTCGTCTACGGCATCAGTCGCGCCGGCACCGACGGCTGGGGCGACACCTGGACGATCGTCAGCCTGGCCGCCGGCCTGCTGCTGCTCACGACGTTCCTGCTCCTCGAGCGTCGCGTCGCGCACCCGCTGCTGCCGGTCCGCGTGTTCGCCAACCGCACCCGGGCGGCGAGCTACCTGGCGATGTTCTTCGCCCCGGCCGCGATGTTCGCGATGTTCTTCTACCTCAGCCAGTACATCCAGACCGTGATGGGCTACAGCTCGATCAAGGCCGGCGTCGCGTTCCTGCCGTTCTGCATCGGCCTGGTGGTCGCGGCCGGCATCTCGTCGAACCTGATCAACCGGATCGACCCGCGGGTCCTGGCCGGCATCGGCACGCTGATGGCCGCGGGCGCGCTGCTCGGCTTCTCGCGGCTGCCCCACGACACCTCGATCCCGATGGCGGACCTGCAGGGCGACTACGTGACCGACCTGCTGCCGTACATCCTGCTGATGGCCTTCGGCATGGGCATGACGTTCGTGCCGCTGACGCTGACGGCGGTCCATCACCTGCGTACGGAGGACACCGGCATCGGCTCCGGCGTGCTGAACACCATGCAGCAGGTCGGCGGCGCCCTGGGCCTGTCCCTGCTCGGCACCATCGCCACGCAGACCATGGACGACCTCGGCGCCACCCTCACCAACGCCGCGCAGACCGCCGGCGTCCCGATCAGTCCGGAGCAGCTCACGATCGCCCAGCACCAGATCTTCACCGCCGGCGCGAGCGACGCGTTCCTGCTCGGAGCCGGGCTGATGCTGGTCGCCTCCCTCGTGACCTGGATCTTCCTCACCGTGAAGCACCAGGAGCTGGCCACCGACGGCCCGGAGAGCGCCCCGGTCCACGTCGGCTGACAGCACGGTCGTCCGCCTCGAGAGGGTCTCTGCGCCCTGCTGAGGCGGACGACCCGTCGCGGCGTCAGGCGACGAGCGCGTCCTCGACGGCCTTGATGAACGCGGGAAGGTCGCCGGGGTCGCGGCTGGTGATGAGGTTGCCGTCGACGACGACCTCCTCGTCGATCCAGGTGCCGCCGGCGTTGCGCACGTCGTCGGCGAGGCTGTGGTAGCTGGTCAGCCGCCTGCCGCGGGCCAGCCCGGAGGAGACCAGCAGCCACGGGCCGTGGCAGATCACCGCGAGCGGCTTGCCGTCCTCGACGGCCTGCTTCGCGATCTCCTGGGCCCGCACCTCGGTGCGGATCCGGTCGGCGTTCACGGTCCCGCCCGGTACGACGACCGCATCGACGGCCGAGACGTCGAGTTCGCCCAGCGTGCCGTCGACCTCCACCTGCTGGGTGGGCCTCGTGTCCCCCTCGACGGCCTGGATCGGGTCGGTGCCGGTGGAGTAGATCCGCACGGTCGCTCCCGCCTCGCGCAGGGCATCGCGCGGCTCGACCAGTTCCGCCTCCTCGAAGAAGTCGGTCGCGATGATGGCCACGGTCTTCCCCGTCAGGTCGCTCATGCCCCGAGCGGTACCCGCCGACCGGGTCCGGATGCGTCAGCCCGCGACATGGGCCGCCGTCGCGCGGGCGAGGGCGAGCGCCCGGCGCGCCCACCCCGGGGAGGCACCGGCCAGGCCGCAGGTCGGTGTGACCAGCAGCCGCTCCCCCACCCCGTCGGGGTCGAGGCCCAGCATGTCGAGCCAGCGCAGCACCGACTCAGTGAGCTGGCCGTCGGTGGGCCTGGTCGCCGGGTCGAGGGCCGCGACGACGCCCAGCGCCACCGACTCCCCGGACTCGAGCGCCTCGGCGAGGGCATCGTGGTCGGCGGCCGCCAGCGTGGCGAGGTCGGCCGAGAGTCCCCGGGCGCCGGCCTTGCGGAGCATCGCCCACGGGACACCCGATGCACAGGAGTGCACCCACGGCTCGGCGTCCGTCTCGGCGATCGCCTCCAGCACCCATTCGAGCGCCTGGGACGCCTCGGGAAGGTCGACGGTGCGGTGTCGGTGGAAGCCGGAGGCCGTCGGCACCACGCCGTCGAGCACGGCCGCGAGCGCGGGCTCGTCCACCTGGACGACGAGCCGGCCGACGCCCGGCAGCCGGCGGCGTACGTCGGCGACGTGGCCGCGCAGTCCCTCCGCGAGCGCTTGCGCGAGCTCGCGCCGGGCACCGTGGTCGGCGAGCAGCTTGTCGCCGCGCGGCCGCTCCACGGTCGTGGCCAGCGTCCACGGGCCGGCGACCTGGATCTTGAACGCGCCCGCGTAGCCCTGCGCCTGCTCCTCGAGCGCGTCGAGGTCCTGCGCGAGCAGGCTGCGCGCCCGTCGATGGTCGACCCCGGAACGGCCGTGGGTGCCGGTCAGCCGCCAGCCGGCGGGCTGGAGGTCGGCGTCGAGGTCGGCGAGCACCGCCAGACCCCGACCGGTCATGCTCGCGATCGCGCCGCGACCCGGCACCTCGGGGAGATGGGGCAGGCCGTGCCGATCCGGGGCCAGCTCGCCGAGCACCACCCGCAGCGCCTCGTCGTACGCAGGCTGGTCGTCGCCGGGCATCGATCCGATGCCGGTCGCGATCACCATGGCTGCCCGCCGGTCCCGTGCGGCGGTGAGCCAGCAACCGAATGCGCGACAGAAACGGTTGCCTGCTCACCGCTGCCCGGCGCAGCCGCCGTCGGGCGGTGAGCCAGCAACCGATCGGTGCGGGCGGACGGTTGCCTGCTCACCGCTGCACCGCCGACACCCGCGCCGTGGCCGAGATCGTGGCCGAGCCGACCACCCGGGTGCCGTCGTAGATCACGGCCGCCTGGCCGGGCGCGATGCCGTACGCCGGGTCGAGCAGCTCGACCTCCACCACCGGGCCGTCCGGGGAGTCGGTCGCGGTCACGACGGCGCGGTGCTCGTCGCCGTGGGCACGCAGCTGCACGGTCACGCCGGGGCCGGCGAGCCGGGTCGGCGCGGCGCCGCACCAGCGCGGCCGGATGCCGGTCAGCCGGTCGACCGCCAGCCGCTCGCGAGGACCGACGGTGACGGTGCCCGAGACCGGCTCGATGTCGAGCACGAACCGCGGCTTCCCGTCGGGGGCGGGGCGCCCGAGCCGCAGGCCGCGCCGCTGGCCGATGGTGAAGGCGTAGGTCCCCGTATGGGTGCCGACGACGGCGCCGGACTCGTCGACGACGGCGCCGCCCTGGTTCGGCGCCCGGTCGCCGAGCTTCTCGCGCAGCCAGCCGGCGTTGTCCCCGTCGGCCACGAAGCAGATGTCGTGGCTGTCGGGCTTGTCGGCCACCAGCAGCCCCCGAGCCGCCGCCTCGGCCCGCACGGCGGTCTTGGTCGAGTCGCCGAGCGGGAAGAGGGAGTGTCGCAGCTGCTCCTGGTCCAGGACGCCGAGCACGTAGGACTGGTCCTTGCCGTGGTCGACCGATCGGTGCATCTCGACCAGCCCGTCCGCACCCGTCCGCAGCTGGGCGTAGTGGCCGGTCGCGACCGCGTCGAAGCCCAGGCCCAGCGCCCGGTCGAGCACGGCGGCGAACTTGATCTTCTCGTTGCACCGCAGGCAGGGGTTGGGCGTCCGCCCGGCGGCGTACTCGTCCATGAAGTCCTCGACCACGTCCTCGTGGAAGCGCTCGGAGAGGTCCCACACGTAGAACGGGATGCCGATGACGTCGGCGGCCCGCCGCGCGTCGTTGGCGTCCTCGATCGTGCAGCAGCCGCGGGCGCCGGAGCGGTACGACGCGGGGTTGCGCGACAGCGCGAGATGGATGCCGGTGACGTCGTGGCCGGCCTCGGCCGCGCGGGCCGCGGCGACGGCGGAGTCGACGCCGCCGGACATGGCGGCGATGACCCTCATCAGATCACCGCCGAGCCGCCCGGGCCCGTTCGACCACGGGGCCGATCGCCTCGACGACCGCGTCGACGTCGGCGGCCGTCGAAGCATGTCCGAGGGAGAACCGCAGCGAGTGCCGCGCCTGCTCGTCATCGCAGCCCATCGCGAGCAGCACGTGCGAGGGCTGGGGCACGCCCGCGGAGCAGGCGGAGCCGGTGGAGCACTCGATGCCGCGGGCGTCGAGCAGCATCAGCAGCGAGTCGCCCTCGCAGCCCGGGAAGCCCAGGTGGGCGTTGCCGGGGAGCCGACCGGTGGCCCCGGGGCTCAACGGCGCCCCGTGCAGGTGCGCGTCGGGCACCACCTCGATCACCCGCCGCACCAGGTCGTCGCGCAGTGCGGACACCCGGGCGGCGTGCTCGGCCTGCTGCTTGACGGCGAGCTCGACCGCCGCGGCGAAGCCGGCGATCGCGGGCGTGTCGATGGTGCCGCTGCGGATGTCGCGCTCCTGGCCGCCGCCGTGGACCAGCGGCGTCACGGCGAGCTCACGGCGGACGACGAGCGCACCCACGCCGAAGGGGCCGCCGACCTTGTGGCCGGTGAGCGTCAGGGCGTCGACCCCGGAGCGCGCGAACGCGACCGGCACCGCCCCGATCGCCTGCACGGCGTCGGTGTGCACGGGGATGCCGTGCTCGGCCGCGATCGCGACGACCTCGTCGACCGGCTGCAGCGTGCCGACCTCGTTGTTGGCCCACATCACCGAGATCAGCGCGACGGAGCCGGGATCGCGCTCGACGGACCTGCGGAGCGCGTTCACGTCGAGGCGCCCGTGCCCGTCGACCGGCAGCCGCTCGACCTCGGCGCCCTCGGCACGTGCCAGCCAGTGCAGCGGGTCGAGCACGGCGTGGTGCTCGATCGCGGTCGTGAGGATGCGGGTACGCCGCGGGGCGGCCGTCCGGCGGGCCCAGTAGACGCCCTTGAGCGCCAGGTTGTCGGCCTCGGTGCCGCCGGAGGTGAAGACCACCTCGCCCGGCCGGCAGTCGAGTGCCTGGGCGATCGTCTCGCGCGACTCCTCGACGATGCGCCGGGCACGCCGGCCGGAGGCGTGCAGCGAACTCGGGTTGCCGACCTCGAGCAGGTGGGCCGTCATCGCCTCGACGGCCGCCGGCACCATCGGGGTGGTCGCCGCGTGGTCGAGGTAGACGGTCGTCGGGTCGTTCATCGCACCGACCAGAGTACGGGGTCACCTCGGGGCGACGGTGGCCAGCACGGCTCGGTGGTCACTGCCGGGCACGCCGACGGTCCGCGTCGACAGCGCCGCGAGCGAGCCGCCGACCAGCACGTGGTCGATCTGCGCGAGCGGCACCCCGACCACGTCGAAGAGGCCGCTGGTCGGCCAGGTCGCCTGCCAGCCCTCGTTCGCGAGCTCGCCGGCGTCGCGATAGCCGGCGTCGGCGAGCGCGCGCATCGGTGCGTGGTCGTCGGTGGCGTTGAAGTCGCCGACCACGAGGTCGGGCTCGAGCCGATCGGTGGCGCGGGCGATCGCGTGGTGGTCGGCGTACCAGCGGGTGGTGTCGGGTGGCCACGCCGCGTGCACCGCGATCACCGTCAAGTCGTCCAACCGGAAGGACCAGCTGTCGTTGGTCGTCGACAGCGGCATCGACCCGGACAGCTCGCCCCGCGCGAACGCCATCGTGCCGCGGGCGCCACCGCCGGGCACGCCGATCCGGTGCGGCAGCAGGTCGGCCAGGCCGGCGCGGTCCATGTCGGCGAGCACCGCGGTGGTGATCTCCTGGACCACCAGCAGGCCGACCTCGGCCTCGCTGGCACGGCGCACGACCTCAACCCCGTCGGCCCCGCCGAACTGGAGGTTCGCGGTCATCACCACCAGTGGCGTGGCGTCCCGCGCCGGCGGCGGGTTCGCCCCGGTCACCTGCGGCGCGTACCACCAGCCGTGCAGGCCGAGGCATCCGAGCGCGACGACCGCCGTGACCGTGGTGACCGACCACCACCGGCGCACCGCCAGCAGCCGGGCGACCAGCGCCGCGAGCACCACGGCGTACAGCAGCAGGCCGAGCGGCGTGAACGCCTCGACCTGGATCCAGAGCTCGCCGTACGGCTCGATCAACCGGGTGAAGGTCAGCAGCAGCGCGGGCAGCCCGAGGACGCCGACCACCGCCCAGAACACCACGACCCGCGCACGCACGGGCCCCAAGGTAGCCGCGACCGGCGGGTCTCAGCATGAGACTAGAGGAGCACCAGGTCGTCGCGGTGCACGATCTCGCGCTCGTAGCCCTTGCCCAGCTCGCGCTTGAGCTCGCTGGAGCTGCGGCCGAGCAGCTGGGGCAGCTCCTCGGCGTCGAAGTTCACCAGCCCCCGGGCCACCGGGGTGCCGTCGGGGCTCGCGAGGTCGACCGGCTCGCCGGCGTGGAAACTGCCCTCCACGGCGGTGATGCCGGCGGCCAGCAGCGATGCCCGGCGCTCGACGACGGCCCGCACCGCGCCGGCGTCGAGGACCAGCGTGCCCCGCGGCTCGGTCGCGTGGGCCAGCCACAGCAACCGGGTCGGCCGGCGCCGGCCGGTCGTGTGGAAGAGCGTGCCGACCGGCTCGCCCGCAAAGGCAGCGGCGGCGTTCGTGGCCGAGGTGAGCACGACCGGGATGCCGGCGCCGGTCGCGATCCGGGCGGCGTCGACCTTGGTCTGCATGCCGCCGGTGCCGAGGCCCGCCGCGCCGGCCTTGCCGATGCGTACGCCGTCGAGGTCGTCGACCGAGGTCACCTCGCTGAGCAGTGTGCTGCCGGGGTCGCTCGGCTTGGCGTCGTACAGCCCGTCGACGTCGCTGAACAGCACCAGCAGGTCGGCGTGCACCAGGTGGGCGACGAGCGCAGCGAGGCGGTCGTTGTCGCCGAACCGGATCTCGCTGGTGGCGACGGTGTCGTTCTCGTTGACGATCGGCAGCACGCCGTACTCGAGCAGCTTCGCGAAGGTCTGGTAGGCGTTGCGGTAGTGGGAGCGCCGGGTGACGTCGTCGACGGTCAGCAGCACCTGCCCCGCGACCACGCCGTGCCGGGCCAGCTCCTCGGTGTAGCGGTGCACGAGCAGACCCTGGCCGACCGACGCGGCGGCCTGCTGGGCCGGCAGTGCCCTCGGGCGCCGCTTCAGCCCGAGCGGGGCGAGCCCGGCCGCGATCGCACCCGAGGAGACCAGCACCACCTCGACGCCGCCGGCGCGGAGCTTGGCCAGCACGTCGACCAGGTCGCGCATGCGCTGCGGGTCGATGCCCCCAGCGGCGGTGGTCAGCGAGGAGGACCCGACCTTGACCACGACGCGCCTCGCCCCGGTCACCTGGGTACGGATGCTCACTCCCGTGACTCCGCCGGGTCGTCCTCCGCCCAGTCGGGATCGTCGCTGCCGCCGATCTCGTACGACGTGGGCCCGTGCTGCTCGGGGCGGTCGAGACGGCGAGCCACGTCGGCGCGGGTCTCCCCCTCGGCCCGGTCGGCCATCGCCTCGTCGATCGCCCGGCGGCGGCGGGCCGCGGGCCGGGACTCGTCGAACCGCTGGTCCTCGCCACGGCGACTTCCCGTAAAACCGGTCAAGCTCTCCGCACCGGCGTCGATGCCGGGCTTGAAGTCGAACACCACGGCGTTGTCGGGGTGGCCGATGAGGACGGCGTCGCCCTCCTCGGCCCCGAGCTCGACCAGTCGGGTCTCGACGCCGAGGCGGTTGAGCCGGTCGGCGAGGAAGCCCACGGCCTCGTCGTTGCTGAAGTCGGTCTGCCGCACCCAGCGCTCGGGCTTCTCGCCGCGCACCCGCCAGCCCTCGCCCGTGCGCTTGATCGTGAACGCGTCGCTGCCGTCGGCGGACGCCGGACGCAGCACGATCCGCTTCGCCTCGGCGACCGGCTTGTCGGCCCGGGCCGCCTCGACGATCTGCGCCATCGCGAAGGTGAGCTCGCGCAGGCCCTCGCCCGAGGCCGCCGAGATCTCGAAGACCCGCAGGCCGCGCTCGCGGAGCTCGTCGACGACGAACCCGGCGATGTCGCGCCCGTCGGGGACGTCGATCTTGTTGAGCGCCACCAGTCGCGGCCGGTCCTCGAGCCCGCCGTACCGGCTCAGCTCGCGCTCGATCACGTCGAGGTCGTCGACGGGGTTGCGGCCCGGCTCGATGCTGGCCGTGTCGACGACGTGCACGATCGCGGCGCAGCGCTCGATGTGGCGCAGGAAGTCGTGACCCAGGCCGCGGCCCTCGCTCGCGCCCTCGATGAGACCCGGCACGTCGGCGACCGTGAACGTCGTGTCGCCGGCGCTCACCACGCCGAGGTTGGGCACCAGCGTGGTGAAGGGGTAGTCGGCGATCTTGGGCCGGGCGCGGGAGATGGCCGCGATCAGGCTGGACTTGCCGGCGCTGGGGAAGCCCACCAGGCCGATGTCGGCGACCACCTTGAGCTCGAGGACGATCTCGAGCTCCTCCCCCGGCTCGCCGAGCAGCGCGAAGCCAGGCGCCTTGCGCTTCGACGATGCCAGCGCGGCGTTGCCGAGGCCGCCGCGGCCGCCCTGGGCCACGACCAGCTCGGTGCCGGGACCGACCAGGTCGGCCAGCACGCCGCCCTTCGGGTCGGTCACCAGGGTGCCGTCGGGCACCGGCAGCACCAGGTCCTTGCCGTGGGCGCCGTTGCGGTGCGCGCCCGCGCCCTGGCCGCCGTGCTCGGCGCGTCGCTTGGGGCTGTGGTGGTAGTCGAGGAGCGTGGTCACGTCCGGGTCGACGCGGAGGATGATCGAGCCGCCGGGCCCGCCGTTGCCGCCGTCGGGGCCGCCGAGAGGCTTGAACTTCTCGCGATGCACCGAGGCGACGCCGTTGCCGCCCCGGCCGGCGCTGACGTGCAGCGCGACCCGGTCGACGAAGGTGGGCAGGGCCATGGGAACTCCTGAGAAAATGACCGGAGGGCGTCCCGATTCTAGGGACGCCCTCCGGTGCTAACGATCTGGATTGCTGAGTGCGTCAGTCACTCCGCCGGGACGACATTGACGACGCGGCGACCGCGGCGGGTGCCGAACTCGACGGCACCGCCGACAAGCGCGAACAGGGTGTCGTCGCCGCCGCGGCCGACGCCGCTGCCCGGGTGGAAGTGGGTGCCGCGCTGACGCACGATGATCTCGCCGGCGTTGACGACCTGGCCGCCGTACCGCTTGACGCCGAGGCGCTGCGAGTTGGAGTCGCGGCCGTTCTTGGTGGACGCGGCGCCCTTCTTGTGTGCCATCTCTTCAGTCCTTCGAGGGAGTCGTGGGTGCGTTCAGGCCTGATCAGGCGTTGATCGCGGTGACCTTGACCTGGGTGTACTTCTGGCGGTGACCCTGGCGCTTCTTGTAGCCGGTCTTGTTCTTGTACTTCTGGATGACGATCTTGGGGCCCTTGGTGCCGCCGAGGACCTCGGCGGTCACCGACGCCTTGCCGAGCTTGGCGGCGTCGGAGGTGACCTTCTCACCGTCGACGACGAGGACGACCGGGAGCGTGAGCGACTCGCCGACCGCGGTCGCGACCTGGTCGATCTCGATGACGTCGCCCACGGCAACCTTCTGCTGGGTGGCGCCAGCGCGCACGATCGCGTACACCGCGGTCTCCTTCGTCGATCAGCTGAACTTCGAACGTCTGGGTCTGGGTCGCAACGCTCGGACGACGTCGCCCGCGTCGCGTTGGCACAGAGAGGGCGCGCTCCTGAGCGCGCACCGAGGGTCAATAGTACGGATCGGGAAGCCGCACCGCAAAACGTGAGGGTCACCCGGCCCGGCCGGGCAACGACGCCGGGCCGGGCAACGCTCAACGCTTCCGCGAGCCCTTCTTCTTGATCGGGACGTGCTCGACGTGCGGCGGCTCCTCGGCCGCCGGCGCCGCCGGCTCGAACTCCGCCGTGCCGGGCTCCACCGTCCCGTCCACGGGCGGCGCCCCGACGCTCCCGACCGAGGCCGGGGTCGACGGCAGGCTCTCGTCGGCGCCCTCCGGCGGCCCGGCCGGGCGGCTGGCCCGGCGGCCACGGGTGCGGGTCACGACCTTGGGCGGCTCCGGTGCGGCCTCGGGCTGCTCGACCACGGGCTCCGGTGCCACCGGCTCCGGTGCCACCGGCTCCGGTGCCGCGGACTCCGCCACCGGCGGCTCACCGGCGGTCACCTCCTCGGCGGCCTTCTCCTCGACCGGCTCCGGTGCGGCGGCCGGACGGCTCGCCGAGCGGCGACCGCGGGTCCGCGTCGTCACCTTCGGCTGCTCGGGCTGAGGCGCAGGCTCGGGGGCCGTCTCGGGCACTGCCTCGGCCACCGGCTCCACGGCCACCGGCTCCACGGCCACCGGCTCCACCTGCTCGTCGACGTCGACGACCGGCTCGGCGTCCGGACGGGCCATCGCGGCGACGTCCTTGGGCGAGGGCGGCTTCGGGGCGCCGGCGCTGCCGGAGCCCCCGGAGTCCTGGTCCTGCCCGCGGCCACGGCCCCGCCCGCGGCGGCCGCCGCGGCGCGGCTCCTCCTCGGAGCGCTTGGCCTCGACCGGCGCGTCGTGGACGACCACGCCGCGGCCCTGGCAGTGCTCGCAGGTCTCCCCGAAGGCCTCGAGCAGCCCGGTGCCGATGCGCTTGCGGGTCATCTGGACCAGGCCGAGCGAGGTGACCTCGGCGACCTGGTGGCGGGTGCGGTCCCGGCCCAGGCACTCGACCAGCCGGCGCAGCACCAGGTCGCGGTTGGACTCGAGGACCATGTCGATGAAGTCGACGACGATGATGCCGCCGATGTCACGCAGCCGCAGCTGGCGGACGACCTCCTCCGCGGCCTCGAGGTTGTTCTTGGTGACGGTCTCCTCGAGGTTGCCGCCCGAACCGGTGAACTTGCCGGTGTTGACGTCGACGACGGTCATCGCCTCGGTGCGGTCGATGATCAGCGAGCCGCCCGAGGGCAGCCAGACCTTGCGGTCGAGGCCCTTCGAGATCTGCTCATCGATGCGGTACTCCGCGAAGACGTCCGCCTTGCCACCCTGGCCGTCCGGACCGGGGTCGTAGCGCACCAGGCGCTCCTCGAGGTCCGCGGCGACGTGTGCGACGTACCCCTGCACGGTCTCCCAGGCCTCGTCGCCCTGGATGACCAGCTTGGAGAAGTCCTCGGTGAACAGGTCGCGCACGACCTTGAGGGTCAGGTCCGGCTCGCCGTAGAGCAGCTGCGGCGCGCTGCCCTTCGCCTTGCCCTCGATGTCCTCCCAGCGTGCCTTCAGCCGCTCGACGTCGCGGGTCAGCTCGTCCTCGCTGGCGCCCTCGGCGGCGGTGCGCACGATGACCCCCGCACTGTCGGGGACGATCTCCTTGAGCAGCGTCTTGAGGCGGTTGCGCTCGGTGTCGGGCAGCTTGCGCGAGATGCCGCTGGTGGTGCCGTCGGGCACGTAGACCAGGAACCGGCCGGCGAGGCTGATCTGGCTGGTCAGGCGGGCGCCCTTGTGCCCGATCGGGTCCTTGGTCACCTGGACGAGCACGGTCTGGCCGGAGGACAGCACCGACTCGATCTTGCGGGGCTGGCCCTCCTTGTGACCGAGCGCGGACCAGTTGACCTCGCCGGCGTACAGGACCGCGTTGCGGCCCTTGCCGATGTCGATGAACGCCGCCTCCATCGAGGGCAGCACGTTCTGCACCCGTCCGAGGTAGACGTTGCCGATCAGCGAGGTCTGCGACTCGCGCGCGACGTAGTGCTCGACGAGCACCCGGTCCTCGAGGACACCGATCTGGGTCAGGTCCGCACGCTGGCGGATCACCATGACGCGGTCGACCGACTCCCGGCGGGCCAGGAACTCGGCCTCGCTCACGATCGGCGCCCGGCGACGGCCGGCCTCGCGGCCCTCGCGGCGCCGCTGCTTCTTGGCCTCGAGGCGGGTCGAGCCCGTGACCGCGGTGATCTCGTCCTCGACCGAGCGCTTGCTGCGGACCCGGGTCACGGTGTTCTCCGGGTCGTCGGCGGCGTCGCCACCCTCCTCGCCGGCACGGCGACGGCGGCGGCGCCGGCGGGACGACGAGCTCTCGCCCTGGCCCTCCTCGCCGGCGGAGTCGCCGGCGTCGTCGGAGTCGGTCTCACCCGACTCGCCGTCGTCCCCGTCAGCAGCGGAGTCGCCGGACTTGCGGCGACGGCGACCGCCGCGACGACGGCGCCGCCGACCGGCGCCACCGCCCTCACCGGACTGCTCCTCGCCCTCGACGCCCTCGGCACCGTCCGCCTCGACGTCGGCGCCCTCGGTCTCGTCCGCGTCGACAGCCTCATCGACAGCCACATCGGCGACCGCATCGTCGGCCTCGACGGTGGCCTCGGCCACCCCGTCGACGGGAGGCTCCTCGCCCGACGGGGCGTCCTCGGCCGGGGCCTTCCGAGAGGTCTTCTTCGCGGCCTTCTGGGCGGTCTTCTGGGTGGTCTTCTGGGCAGTCTTCTTGGTGGTCTTCTTCGCGGCCTTCTGCTGAGGCTGCTCCTCGGCCGTGCCCTCGTCGGCGCTCCCGTCGGAGGGGGCGGCGGGAGGCTCGGTGCCCTCGGCCGGCGTCTCGTCCGCGCTCGCGGCCGCCTTGCGCGTACGCCGGGCCGGCGCCTTCTTCGTGGTCTCGGGTGCCTGGAAGAGCACCGCCGCCCCGGTCACGGCCGGCTGCTCGGGTGCGGCCGGGTCACCGTCCGGACCCTCGGCCGGTTCGGCCACGGCCGTCTCGACCGGCGCGTCGGCGGTCTTGCTCGTCGCGGCCTTCTTCGCGGTGGTCCGCTTGGCGGCGGTCTTCTTCGCCGCGGCCTTCTTCGCGGGCGCCTTCTTCGCGGGCGTGGCCGCCTCGTCGACGCCGAGGTCGAGCTGCTCGTCGGCGCCCGGCTCGGCGGCGGCCGCGGTCTTCTTGGCGGTCGCCTTCTTCGTGGCCGCCTTCTTGGCGGTGGTCTTCTTCGCCGCCGTCTTCTTGGCCGCGGTCTTGGCGGCGGCCTTCTTGGCGGTCGTCTTCTTCGCCGGCTTCTCGTCCGGCGGGGCGCCGGTCTCCGCCGGCGCGGTGGTGGGTTCTGCGGTTCCGGCCTGGAGGTCGTCGGCCATCTGGTGCACTCCTAGCGCCCGCGCCGAGGCGGGCGGTCCGACGCCACCGGCTCGAGTACTCAGAGCGCGATGACGCAAAGCCTGCGGTGGCGGCGACACTCTCCGCTGGGCGTCACCCGGGACGACGCCCGACGCCCGCCGCGGTCGCAGGGCCAAGGTCCGAATGGACCTGGTGGCGGGTCGCTGTCACCGACCTGCCGGCCGCGTCGCGGTCTGGCGACGATCGCGTCTCGTGGTGTGCCGGGCCACGAGGGACCGGCGAGAACGTCGTCTGTCGTCCCGGACAGGGTGCCCGGGCCAACCATGGCGAGTATCGCACACGACCGGCCCGGAACCGACACCGTCACACCGACAGCGGGTCGCCCACCGTCCCCGTGGCCTCGTCCAGGGGACCCTGCGCCAGGCGGGTGAGGAGCGGAGCGCCGACCGGCTTCAGGTCCGCCACGGCGGCCAGCCCGGACAGCACGTCGTCCGGCCGGACCGCGGGCGCGCCGTGGCGCAGGACCAGGTCGAGCCGGACGCCCCCGGTGCGCTCGGTCGCCGCGAGCGCGATGACGGCCGCACGGCAGTCGAACTCGCGCAGGCCCTTCTTCGTCATCCGCTGGACCGGCACGCCGTCGGTCGCGAGGAACGCGGCGACCGCGGCCTGCGCGCGGGTGCTGTCCACGTCGAGATCGATCAGCCAGCGACTGCCTTGGAGCAGGTCGGCCAGCGCGCCGCCGGCCGACTCGACCACCTCGAGGACGTCGAGCCCGTCGGGGAGCGCCTCCTCGAGCTGGGCACGGATCACCGTCGGGTCGACGACCTCGGCGAGCGCGATCTCCAGGTACTCGGCCTCGCTGGCGGCCCCGGTCGGCGCGGCCCCGGCGTACGAGATGCGCGGGTGGGGGTTGAAACCCGACGAGTAGGCCATCGGCACCCGGGCCCGGAAGATGGCCCGCTCGAAGGCACGGCTGAAGTCACGGTGGCTGGTGAATCGGAGCCGGCCACGCTTCGCGTAGCGGATCCGCAGCCGCTGGACCGGCGGGGCTTGCTGCTCGGGCTGGTCACGCACCGGTCAAGGTTACGAGGAGATCGCCTCCTTCATCGCAATCGACGGGTAGACCGTGCTCACCCGGTGCCCGGCCAACCAGGCCGTGAGCCGCTCCGCCTCGGCCGCCAGCGCGGCGCGCGCGTCGGCCCCGGCGTCCTCGAGGAGGTTGAGCACGACCACGCCGTCGGGGTCCTGGGCCCAGCAGCCGACGATCCGGCCGTCCCACCACGCGGTGGTGCCGGCGTTGCCGTTGGTGTCGAAGAGCAGCGGGCCGTGCGGGCCGAGGTAGAAGCCGCGCTCCTTCCAGCCCATCACCGTGGGGTCGAGCACCGGCAGCAGCGCACCCCACGGCTCCTGGTCGCCCTCCGGGCCGTCGGTCAGCAGCGGGTCGTCGGGCAGCAGGTAGCCGGGGCCACCCCCGTCGGGGCCGGTCTCGAGCCGGACCTCGACGGCACCGACGTCGGCGAGCGCGCCGCGGACCGCGGTCTTCGTCGACCCCAGCCACCAGACGAGGTCGCCCTCGGTGCCCGGACCGAAGGTCGTCAGCCACCGGCGCACCAGCTCGGCGTAGCCCTCGCGCTGCGGCGCGGGCTCGGGTACGTCGCCGAGCCAGCTCCGCGTCGCCGTCCACTGCGGTCGGGCGGTGCGCCAGTGGCCGTCGTTGCGGCCGCGCATGACGCGACCCTCGACGCCGAGCTGGGTGAGCACCCGCGGGGCGACCGAGACGTTGGCGGCGTACCTCCCCTTGCCGATGTCGAGGCGGCCGGCCAGCTCGGCGACCTCCTCGCGGAGCCGCTGGGCCGACAGCTCGGAGCCGTCGGCGAGGCGCTCGAGCGTGGCGGCCTCCGCCGCCTCGAGCCAGGAGGCGCCGTCGGCGCAGACGCCGGCCTGCTCGATCTCCTTCACGAAGCGGCTGCGCAGTGCGGTCGCCACCCGGGCCGAGGCGCTCCCCCAGGCCGCGGGCAGCAGGTCGCGCGGGAACACGAACAGCGTGCGGCGCATCGCGAGCTGCTTGACGATGGTGCGGTCGTCGTACAGCGCCCGGTCGACGTCGGCGACCGTCAGCCCGTCGACGCGGGCCCACAGCGACAGGTAGACGCTAGGCGCCTCGGTCGCGTGCAGCACGGTCATCGCCCGGGTCGCCGCCTCGGGGTCGATGGCCCGGTGGCCGGGGGCGAGGGCGTGTCGTCGGGCGAGCCGGTGTCGGCGCTCCACGTCGGTCACCAGGCGCATGTGGCACATCCTGCCGGAGACCGCCGACACGGCACCTGAGACGATGCCCCGAGTGAGCACGCGCGCGCGCCGGACGACGGCGCTGGTCCTGGCCGGCATCATCCTGCTGTCCTTCAACCTCCGGCCCGCGGCGATCAGCGTCGGGCCCGTGCTCTCCGAGATCCGCGACGCGTACTCGATGAGCGGCCCGGCCGCCGGCCTGCTGACGTCGCTGCCGGTGATCGGGTTCGCGGTGTTCGGCGCGATGGCGCCCGCCGCGGCACACCGGATCGGACTGCACCGGGTGACGCTGGTCGCCCTGATCGCGGCGATCCTCGGGCTGATCGGGCGGTCCCTGACGAGCAGCGAGGCGCTGTTCCTGCTGCTGTCGATGGTGGCGCTGGCCGGCTTGGCGGTCGCGAACGTGCTGATGCCGTCGCTGGTCAAGCTGCACTTCCCCGACCGGATCGGGCTCGTGACCGCGATCTACACGACGGCGCTCGCGATCGGCCTGACCGGCTCGCTGATGCTCACGGTGCCGATGGCGGACGCGCTCGGTGGCTGGCGCTGGGGGCTGGGCGCGTGGGCCCTGGTGGCCGTCGTGGCCGCGTTCCCCTGGCTCGGCCTGGTCGCGCACGACCGGCACCTGGAGCAGGCACCCCGCACGATCTCCTTCCGCGATGTCGCCCGCACCCGGCTCGGTCCCGTGATGGCGGTGTTCTTCGGCCTGCAGTCGCTCCAGGCCTACGCGATCTTCGGGTGGTTCGCCCAGCTGTGGCGTGACAACGGCTACTCGGCCACGACCGCCGGCGTGCTCGCGGGCCTGCTGGCAGGCACCGCCATCCCGCTGTCGCTGTGGCTGCCCAACGTGCTGGCCCGCAGCGCCCACCCGCAACGGGTCCTCTTCGCCGTGATCGCGACCTACCCCGTGGGGTACGTCGGCCTGATGATCGAGCCGCGCTCCCTCGCCCTGCTGTGGGCGTTCGTCGTCGGCATCGGCACCGTCACGTTCCCGTTGATCCTCACCCTGATCGGGCTCCGGGCGCGGACTCCGGAGGGCACCGCCACCCTGTCGGCGTTCACCCAGTCGACCGGCTATGTGATCGCCATCGCCGGGCCGTTCCTCGTCGGCGTCGTGCACAGTGCCACCGGTGGCTGGACGCTCCCGTTGGCCCTGATGCTGGTGCTCTCCCTGCCCCTGTTCCCCCTCGCGGCGTACGTCAGCCGGCCGCTCTTCGTCGAGGACCAGCTGACCGACCGACCCGACCACGACCCGCTCTCGGCGCAGCAGCCCCGGTAGCCGAGCCGGCCCGCGGGCGGTGAGCAGGCAACCTTCGGCACGGGCTCGACGGTTGCTGACGCACCGCCGCCCGGGCAGCGCTCGTCAGACGACGCTGAGCGGAAGCAGCTTCCGGCCCGTCGGGCCGATCTGGATCTCGGTGCCCATCTCGGGGCACACACCGCAGTCGTAGCAGGGCGTCCAGCGGCAGTCCTCGACCTCGATGTCCGCGCCGTCGGCCGCGGCCAGGGCGTCCTCCCAGTCGGCCCACAGCCAGTCCTTGTCGAGCCCGGAGTCGAGGTGGTCCCAGGGGAGCACCTCGTCGTAGTCGCGCTCACGGGTGGTGTACCAGTCGAGGTCGACACCGGTGCCGGCCAGCGCCCGCTCGGCCGACGCGACCCAGCGGTCGTAGGAGAAGTGCTCGCTCCAGCCGTCGAAGCGGCCGCCGTCGCGCCACACCTCCTCGATGATCCGACCCACGCGGCGGTCGCCGCGCGAGAGGAGTCCCTCGATGGTGCCGGGCTTGCCGTCGTGGTAGCGGAAGCCGATGGCTCGACCGAAGCGCTTGTCCTCGCGGACCGTGTCGCGCAGCTTCTTCAGCCGCTCGTCGGTGGTCTCGTGGTCGAGCTGCGCGGCCCACTGGAACGGCGTGTGCGCCTTCGGCACGAAGCCGCCGATCGAGACCGTGCAGCGGATGTCGTTGCGGCCGGAGACCTCGCGGCCCTTGGCGATCACCTGCTTGGCGAGCTCGGCGATCGCGAGCACGTCGTCGTCGGTCTCGGTCGGGAGGCCGCACATGAAGTAGAGCTTCACCTGGCGCCAGCCGTGGGAGTACGCCGTGGCGACGGTGCGGATCAGGTCCTCCTCGGTGACCATCTTGTTGATCACCCTGCGCATCCGCTCCGACCCGCCCTCGGGGGCGAACGTCAGGCCCGAGCGGCGGCCGTTGCGGGAGAACTCGTTGGCCAGCGTGATGTTGAAGGCGTCGACGCGGGTCGACGGCAGCGACAGCGACACGTTCGAGCCGTCGTACCGGTCGGCGAGGCCCTTCGCGACCTCGCCGATCTCGGTGTGGTCGGCGCTCGACAGCGACAGCAGGCCGACCTCCTCGAAGCCCGACCTGCGGATGCCGTTCTCGACCATGTCGCCGATGGTCTCGATCGACCGCTCGCGCACCGGCCGGGTGATCATGCCGGCCTGGCAGAACCGGCAGCCGCGGGTGCAGCCGCGGAAGATCTCGACCGAGTAGCGCTCGTGCACGGTCTCGGCGAGCGGCACCAGCGGCTTGGCCGGGTAAGGCCAGGCGTCGAGGTCCATCAGCGTGTGCTTGCGGACCCGGAAGGGGATGCCGGGCCGGTTGGGCACGACGGCCTCGATCGTGCCGTCGGCGGCGTAGGCGACGTCGTAGAAGCGCGGCACGTAGATGTTGCCGCTGACCGCCAGCCGGCGCAGCAGCTCGTCACGGCCGCCGGGGCGCCCCTCCCCCTTCCAGTCGCGCACGACCTCGGAGATCGCCACCACGACCTCCTCGCCGTCCCCGAGCACGGCCGCGTCGACGAAGTCGGCGATCGGCTCGGGGTTGAACGCCGCGTGGCCGCCGGCCAGCACGATCGGGTCGTCGTCGGTGCGGTCGGCCGCGTGCAGCGGGATGCCCGCGAGGTCGAGCGCGTTGAGCATGTTGGTGTAGCCGAGCTCGGTCGAGAAGCTCAGGCCGAAGACGTCGAACTCCCGGACCGGCCGGTGCGCGTCCACGGTGAACTGCGGGATGCCGTCCTCCCGCATCACCTGCTCCAGGTCGGGCCACACGGCATAGGTGCGCTCGGCGACGATCCAGTCGCGCTCGTTGAGCACCTCGTAGAGGATCTGCACGCCCTGGTTGGGCAGCCCGACCTCGTAGGCGTCGGGGTACATCAGCGCCCAGCGGACCGTGTCGCCCTCGGGCGCGCAGTCCCAGTCCTTCACCGTCGAGTTGAGCTCGCCACCGACGTACTGGATCGGCTTCGACACCGACGGGAGCCGAGGCTCGAGCCGGGAGAAGACCGACTCGGGGGCGCTCGAGGGTGCGGACATGCAGCTACCTCGCAGGATTCGACGCTGGGGAACGATCAAGGGTACGACGCCCCCGGCCGCGAGACCGAACCGTCAGTCGTCGCCCGCCGACAGCTCCTCGAGCGCGCTGCGGGCCACGACCAGCTCCTGCTGCGCGAGGTCGATCAGGTCCTCCAGGCCACCGACGCCGTAGCGGTTGGCGACCTGCTGCACGGCTTCGACGATCTCGGGCTCGTACTCGCGCTCGGTCATGAGCTCATCCAAACACGGGGCTGCGCCATCATGCGTGAGCGTCGGCGTCGGCCATGTCGTCAGGCGGATGGGCACTGATCCGGCCGATCGCGCCCCGTGTCGCGATCGCGGAGACCAGGGCGGCGACCAGGAAGCCCCAGGCCCCGCGGGCCTCGGGTTCGGCGGGCAAGCCGGCCAGCACCGCCCCGGCGCTCGCGGTCGCCAGCGCCCAGCAGGCCGTCAGGTGCCAGTAGCGCTTGAGGGCCACCAGCACGCCGGCCTGGAGCAGGGCGGCCGCCATCAGGACGGCGGCCGCGGCGACGAGCGCGCACATCGACCCCGCCGCGTCGTACTGCTCCCCCATCGCGATCCGGACCGCCCCCGGGCCGAACTCGTAGGCGAGCAGTGCGGCGAGCAGCGCACCGACCGCGCTGCCCAGAGCGACGAGGCTGGTGGCACGGCGTAGTTTGTCGACGCGGCCACGCCGGACCCAGCGGACGACGGTCGGGACGGTCAGCGCCTGCACAGGTGCGAGTAGGACCAGCGGGACGCGGGCGATCGTAACGGCAGCGAAGAGGTTGCCGAGCTCGTCGGCGGCACCGATGGCGACGGCCGCGACGGCCGGGTAGCCCGTCAGGACCAGGGCACTCAGGCCGTTGGCGAGGGCGAGGGCGGCCACCGTGCTGACCACCCGACGCCAGGCGAACCGCGGCCCCCGCCACTCGACCCGTGCGAACGCGTGCCGGGCGACCGGAAGCCAGGCGAAGCTGCCCAGTGTTGTGATCAGTACGGCCCACTCGACCGATGCCTCGACCCCCTGCAACACCACCACGGCCGCGACGACGGCCCGGATCAACGCCTCGCCCAGGATCACCACGACGTAGCGTAGGTAGGAGCTCTCGCCGAGCAGCAGGCCTCGGGTCGCGATCTGGACGGCGAACCCGCTCAGCGCGAGATAGGTGAACAGCACGACCACCGCGGACTCGGCCGTCGCGGTGCGGCCGGCCGGCGTAGCGACGAGCACGCCGAACACCAGGAACGAGCCCGCGGTGACAACGAGCACCATCTGTGCCGCGCCGCGTGGCACCCGACGCCCGTCCATGGTCGCCTCGGCGGACTGGCGGGCGACCTCCTGCTCGACCGAGCCGAGCACGCTGGCGAATGCGAACAGGAGCCCCCACCAGGCGAGAAACTGGGCGTTCTCCGCCGGAGTGAGCCACCTCGCGAGTACGGCGAGCAGCAGGAGACCGAGCGCGCTCGAGGCGAAGAAGGCACCAGCGAGGAGAACGATCTGGTGCCGGCCCGACGCGCGGCCGGCCTCAGTGCTCACGCGGCGTCGCCGCCATCCGCAGCCCGCGCAGGATCCCAGCACCGAAGAGGACGCCGAAGGCCGGGCTCAGCACACCGACCGAGGCGGCCTCACGCTGCGTACCGCCGGACCAGCGGGTGACTCCGCCCGCGGCGACACAACCGGTCGCGCAGAGTCCCGCGACCGTCCTCGGCCGCCGCACGGTCAGCGCCAGCCCGGCGACACCGACGACCACGGCGCCGGCGAGCAGGCCGCGCGCGCGGCCGCGGTCGCCGAGGTAGCCGTCCACGAAGGTCGTGCCGCGGTAGAGGCACTGCCGGGCCCACTGCCGCATCCCTGTCTTCGCAGTGTGGTGGCACATCACCTCGGGCGAGAGGTGGATCGGAGCCCGGGCAGCGACCTCACGCAGCAGACGCGTGTCGTCGGAGGCGAGGGCGGCATCGGCGAAGTGCGAGGAGAAGTCCCGCGACGCGGAGAGCAGTAGCCGCGTCGGTGCGAAGAATGCACCGGTCCCCTTCGGGTAGCGGTCGAAGTCCTCGGCTCCGAACGCGACCTCGCGACGGTCGCGGAAGTAGTCGCGCCACCAGACCTTGGTGATCCCGGTCCAGAACGCGGCATCCGGCGTGGTCACGGCCGGCAGGACGTCGAAGTTCCATACCTCGACCCCGCGCGTCTCGATCGCCTTGCGGATACGCCCGAGCGACTCCGGCTCGATCCGCACCCGGGCATCGAGCAGGAGCACGTGGTCGGTCTCGACCCGCGACAGCCCGTTGGAGCGGGCGGCGTACCGGCCTTTGTTGGGCTGGCGAACCAGCTCGACGTCGTCGGCGCGCCCGATCTCGTCGAGGACCGCGACGCTCTGCGGATCGGTGCTGCCGTCGTCGACGACGATGATCCGGAGCCGCCAGCCGGCCCGCTCGGCGGATGCGCGGACCGCAGCGACGGCTGACTCCACGACGGCGCCCTCGTTGTAGGCTGGCATCACGACGCTCAGAGCGTCGGCTCGCGGATTCCGTTCGGCCACGTCGCCCGGGTCGCGAGATGTCATCTGTCACCTTTGCAGGAACGAGGGCGCGGGAACGTGTCGGACTCTACTGCAGGGGTTCGCAAGCCGATCGAGGAGCCGCATTGGCCATCGTGATCGTCGCGGGCACCACCGCCGAGATCATCAAGCTCTCCCCTGTGATGCGCGCGCTGCGGGACAGCGGCACCCCGTACCAGCTCTGGAACACCGCCCAGCACGTGGACGGCCTGCGGGCAACCCTGGACGATCTGGGGCTGTCGCAGCCCGACGAGCACTTCATCAACCCGCGGACCCAGCGGCCGCTGGTCCGCTCCTCGCAGGTGCCCGGCTGGATGCTGCGGGTGGCGCTGCACGCGCTGCGCCACCGGCGTCGGCTTCGCCGCGCGCTGCACGGTCGCGGACGTCCGCTCCTGATCGTCCACGGCGACACGTTCACAACCGTGCTCGGCGCGCTGGTCGGGCGCTTCCTCGGCGCTCCGGTGGCCCACGTCGAGGCCGGCATGCGGTCGGGTGACATCCGCAACCCGATGCCCGAGGAGATCAACCGCCGGGTGGTGGCCCGCCTGGCTCGGCTGCACTTCGCGCCGACCCAGCGAGAGGTGGACAACCTGCGTCGGGAGCAGGCCAAGGGCCTCATCGTCGATACCGGCGCGAACACCGCGATCGACGCGCTCCGGACGATGCTCGGCGCACAGCAACCGCCGGTAGAGCTGCCCGACGAATTCGGTCTCGTGACGCTGCACCGGTTCGAAATGCTGCGCAACAGCGAGGTGTTCTCCGAGACGCTGCAGGTGCTCAAGGCCTCCAGCCGGCTGCCGCTCGTGATGCCGGCCGGCGACACCGAGCGCCGCCGCATCGAGGAGCTCGGGCTGACAGGGCTGTTCGACGACCGGTTCCGGCTGGTCCCGAAGCAGCCGTACGCCCGCTTCCTGCCGATTCTGGCCCGGTCCAGCTTCGTCGTCACCGACTCCGGCGGCCTGCAACAGGAGTGCGGCATCCTCGGGCGACCCGCGGCGATCCAGCGAGACGCGACGGAGTCCCACCAGGGCCTCGGCGAGAACCTGGTCCTCACCCGCCTCGATCCCGACCGGCTCCGGGGCTTCCTCGACGACTGGGAGAGCTACCGCCGACCCTCACAGCTCGACGAGTTCCACCCGACCGCGGTCGTCATGGACTGCCTCCGCCAGGAGCAGTATGTCGCCGTCAGCCAGATCCACTGACGGCGACGACGCGCTCAGATCAGAGCCGGATCGAGACACCCTCACGGGCAGAGCGCAGGAACGCGTCGACCACGCGCAGCGTCTCGACTCCCTCGGACATCGGGACGATCTTCGAGGTGTCTCCACGCAGTGCGTCGCGGAAGCTCGCGTGCTCGGCGGCGAGCGGCTCGACCTTGTGCAGCGCGAATCGGGTGACGTCGCCCTCTGCGACGCCGCGGAAGGACGCCAATGCGTCCCACTCGGCCTCGATCGTGCCGTTCTCGTAGTAGGTCAGGTCGCCGGTCAGCGTGTCCGCGACCAGCGCGCCCTTCTCCCCCGTCACCACGCAGTGCCGGTCCTTGCGCGGCGACAGCCAGTTGACGAGGTGGTTGACGATCACGCCGTTCTCGAGGCGACCAGAAGCAACCAGCATGTCCTCGTGCTCGCGGCCCGACCGGTACGTGACGTGCGCGGTGACGGACGCGTAGCGCGAACCGGCCAACCAAGGCGTGAGATCGACGTCGTGGGTGGCGAGGTCCTTGACGACGCCTACGTCGTTGATGCGCTCCGGGAAGGGGCCCTGCCGTGAGGTCGTGATCTGGTAGACCTCGCCCAGCACGCCGGAGGCGATCCGCTCGCGCATCGCGATCATCGCGGGGTTGCAGCGCTCGACGTAGCCGACCGCACCGACCAGACCGGCTTCCTCGAACGCCCGGGCGACCTTCTCGCCGGCCTCGACCGAGTGCGCGATGGGCTTCTCGACCATCGCGTGCACGCCTGCGTCGGCCAACGAGAGCGCGACCTCCTCGTGGAGCACCGTCGGCACGGCGACCATCACGGCGTCGACGCCGGTGTCGATGATCGCCTGGATATCGGGCAGCACCGGCAGGTCGCCGGCGACGCCGTACCGGTCACCGCCGGGATCCGCCACGGCCACCAGCCGAAGACCCGGCGTGCTGCGGATGACTCGCGCATGGTGGCGGCCCATCGCGCCGAGGCCGATCAGGCCGATGCGCAGCTCGGGGGTCTCGTCGGTCATCAGGCGCCTGCCTTCGCGAGGGCGTTGACAGCCTCGACGATCCGTTCGAGGTCACCAGCGGAGAGGGCGGGGTGCACCGGCAGAGAGAGCACCTCGCGCGCGGCGACCTCCGTCTGCGGCAAATCGAGCTGGGGGGCGAAGTGCCGAAGCGACTCCAGTCGGTGGTTCGGGATCGGGTAGTAGACGCCCGACCCGACCTGGAACTCCTCACGTAGCCGCCGCACCATCTCGTCGCGACCCTCGGCCACGCGGATCGTGTACTGGTGGAAGACATGCGTCGCGCCGTCGGCGATGGTCGGGACCGTGACACCCTCGAGGTGCTCGGAGAGGTACGCCGCGTTCTGGCGCCGGGTCTCTGTCCAGACGGCCAGCTTCCGCAGCTGGACGCGGCCGATCGCGGCGTGCAGGTCGGTCATCCGATTGTTGAGGCCGATCACCTCGTTGGCGTACTGGCGCTCCATGCCCTGATTGCGCAGCAGCCGCACCTGGCGGGCGACCTCGTCGTCGACGCAGGACACCATGCCGCCCTCGCCGGACGTCATGTTCTTGGTCGGGTAGAGCGAGAACATGCCGAACGCGCCGAACGCACCGACGGGGGTGCCTTGCCAGGTCGCGCCGTGGGCCTGAGCGGCGTCCTCGTACAGCGCCACGTCGTGCCGCTCGGCGACGCCGGCGAGCTCGGTCATGTCGGCCGGGTGGCCGAAGAGGTGCACGGGCATGATGCCCTTGGTGCGCTCGGTGATCGCTGCCTCGACGGCCTGCGGGTCGAGGCAGAAGTACGTCGGCTCGATGTCGACGAACACCGGCGTGGCCCCGGTCAGCGCGACGGAGTTCGCGGTCGCTGCGAACGTGAACGACGGCACGATGACCTCGTCGCCGGGACCGACGCCGGCGGCGAGCAAGCCCAGATGAAGACCGGAGGTGCCGGAGTTGACCGCAACGGTCGTCCGACCGCCGACCAACTGGTCGGCGAACTCATTCTCGAAGGCGGCGACCTCGGGACCGGAGGCGACCTGCCCCGACGCGAGCACCGCGTCGACCGCGGCACGCTCCTCATCGCCGACGATCGGTTTGGCAGGGGGGATGAACTCTCTCGTCATGCCTCGACCTTCTTCAGGGTGTCCTCGACCAGGGTGTAGCGGTTGCCCGAGACCGGGCAGATGAAGGAGCCGTCCGCCTGCTCGAGCAGGCGGCGGCCGTGCTCGCCGACCCAGCCGATCTGGCGGGCCGGGACACCGGCGACCAGGGCGTGGGCCGGGATGTCGCGGGTGACGACGGAGCCGGCCGCGACGATCGCCCAAGCGCCGATCGTGACCGGAGCGACGCAGACGGAGCGAGCGCCGATCGCGGCGCCGGTGCCGATCTCCACGCCGACGGCCACCCAGTCGTCGGCCGACTTCAAGCCGCCCTCGGGGGTGATCGCGCGCGGGTAGGTGTCGTTGGTCAGCACCACCGCCGGACCGATGAAGACGCCCTCGGCCAAGCGGGCCGGCTCGTAGACCAACGCGTAGTTCTGGATCTTGCTCCGGGCACCCACGTGGACGCCGGTACCGATGTAGGCGCCGCGGCCGACGATCACCTGCTCGCCGAGCACCGCACCCTCGCGGACCTGCGCGAGATGCCAGATACTGCTGCCGTCGCCGATCATCGCGTCGTCTGCGACGTCGGCCGAATCGACCTTGCGGTAGCTCATCGCGGCGCCTCCTCGGCGGATCGGTGCTCAGGTTCGTTCTCCACGCCAAGCTTTCGCTCGGCGGGCAGCCACGACTCCCGCACCTCCTCCTCGCCCTCGGCAGCCGCAGGTTCCAGCGGCGGTGCGGCAGCGAGCGCGGCCGAGTCATCCTCCGATGCGACCAGTCGGACCGATTCGTTGTCCTTCGCCGGACGCGAGAGCAGCCACACCGGCGAACTGAGCATCGCGAAGCCAACTCCGCCTAGCGCAATGATGACGAACGGGCTCGGCGCCCAGGGCCACCACCACTCAAGATTGTCGATGAGCAAGGTGCCGTCGGTGCCGGTGACGTAACGACGGATGTTGGCGTAGAGCGCCGCGGAGGTGGCCAGGCTGAGGGCGCCTGAGAAGACTGCGCCCTGGACGCGGGTAAATCGGATCGAAGTCCCGGGGACACGGCCGGCCAGCGCCAACCCGACCAGAACTGGAATCAGCGGCAGGATGTAACGCGGTTGGATCGTCTCGCCGACGATCATGCGAAGGCGGTAGTAGGTCAGAGATGGAAGCGCGATGAGCGGGATGCCAACGGCCAGGCAGGCGAGGACTTTCGACCATCGCCCTTGCGAGAAGCCGCTCAAGAACACGAAGCCGAGAATCATCGCGACGGGGTACGCCGTGAGCGTCGGCACCGCTGTGTCGAGCCATCCGAGTCCGAATGAATAACCGAACGAGCCGCTGATGAGCGCGGGCCATTCGAGGAAGACGTTCGTCAGCACCTCGCTGAGCGGACGATCGGTCTCGGCTGAGGCGCCCGCGATGCTGCCTACCTGGCCAGCGGTCAGCGAAACGAACGCGGCGATCAGGAAGGCAGCGGCTGGAATCGCGGCGAGCCATTTGCGGGTCCACAGCGTGCGCCAGTGCAGAATGCACACGGCCACCCCGGTGACGACGACGTAGACCGCGGCATCGCCGCGAGCACCGATCGCCATCAGCGCACCGACGAGTCCGAGCGCGCCAAGCGCGATCCCGCGGCGCCTCGAGGGCGCGGTGAACAGGCCGTTGAGCGCGAAGCCCCACGCCGTCACGCCGACGATTGCCCAGCTACTCGGGTTGACCGACCCGATGATGAACCAGCCGAGCGGAATGAGTGTCACTGTCACGGCGTACGCAAGCATCCGTCTCGCAGCAGGGGCGCACGCAAGGCCGATCGCGGTCAGGAGCAGCGCCGTAATCAGGACGTTCACCATGCGCATCGTCACGACAGACTTCACGACGCTCGAGCCGACGAAAGTGTGCATGAACGTATAGAAGCCACCCGGATAGTCGCCGGAATTCACTGCGGTAGTGACGGCCCTCTTGCCTCGCAGCGGCTCCTGGCAGACGGCTGATGCCGTCGGGTCGAACGCATAGCACTGCGGACCAGCGACCATCGCAGGCACTTTGTACGACTGAACAGCACCCTCCGCAGGCTCGGGCAGTTTGCGGCACGGCAGGGAGTTGTCGGTCGCACCAATGCACCAGATCGACGAGAGGTGGTAGCTGTCGTCAGGTGAGGAGCCGACGGGGGACGAAAGCGCCCATGCCCCGCCGCACAGAAGTACGCCTAAGGCGACCACGGCCGCAGCGATCCACTCGGTCAGCTTCACGGTGTCCTCATTCATTCGTCACGTGGCGGTGCCGGGAGACCCGTGCGATCATCTGGCGCGCCGCGGTCTCAGGCTCCAACACCAACCGCGGCGGGCGGGAGGATCAGCGTGTACGCGTGCGGTTCGAGGCCATGCACGTCAACGTGGCTGACGACGGCGTGCGAGGCAGCCTGGTACCACTGCCCCGATCCGTACAGACCGAACAGCTTGTCCAGGGTCGCCTGCCAGCGGTCGTAGCGGTCAGCGCTCCACGCCGCCGGGTTGACCTCAAGCATCAGCAGCGGCTTTCGCCGCGAGAGCATCCCCCACGCTCCGTCGAGGAACTCCGGCTCGTGGCCCTCGATGTCGACCTTGACCACGTCCGGGTCGGGCAGCCCCTGGCGGGCCTGGAAGGCGTCAGCCGACGTCGTCTCGACCTCCAGCGCCGCGACACCGGGCTCGACCGGTCCACCGATCTGGTCGCAACCGTGCGCGTCTGCATGCACCGCCATCACGGCGACGCCGTCCTTGTCCGACAACGCGACCTGATTGACGGTCACGTTGCGGACGCCGTTCCGCTCGAGGTTCCCGACGAGGCGGGCATGGCTGTCTGGCACGGGCTCAAAGGCCACCACGTGACCATCGCGCGCAGCATCGGCAAGCAGCACGGCGTAGATGCCGATATTGCCGCCGACGTCCCACACCTGGGCATCCACCGGGACGCGCGGCAGCAGGGCATCGAGCTCCTGCTCCTCGAAGCCGCCGTTGGCGACCGCTGGGTAGAGAGAGAGGTCACGACCGATCTGGAACCTGTGACCGCGGAACACGACGTCCGAGTCCCACTTGTTGCGGTAGCGGAAGCTCACGAACGCGCGGTACGCCGTGACCACAGGGGGGAACTTCTGGAGCCCGACCTGGTGCGCCCAGGCGCGGACAGTGCTCTCAAGTCCCAACTTCTCCACCCTCACGGTCGACGATCCGCAGCATCCTAACCGTGCGCGGTGTCGGAACCTGTCTCGGCCTGCGCCCGAGCGGCGACGCTGGCCGAGGTCGCCCGCAGCTCGACGGGTGGGAGCAGCAGCAGGATCAGGAAGCCGACGACGCCCACCGACCCGGCGATCAGGAAGACCCGGGCCATCGAGTCCGCGAATCCCTGCTTGAAGGGGTGCGCGAGCACGGGGTCCATCCGGTCGATGATCGAGGAGTCGTCCTGGACCCGCGCGAGGACGCCGCCACCCGGCGTCGGGTGCTCGAGCTCGCGGATGACCTGACCGTCGATCGGGTCCGCCAGCACGTCGGGGTCGCGCACCGTCTGCGCCCAGGCGTCGGTCCGGGCGTCCTCCTGGAGCGCGTCGGCGATGTTGGCACCGACGCTCGAGAACAGCACCGAGAGGAAGACCGCGACGCCGATGGTGCCACCGATCTGCCGGAAGAAGGTGGCCGAGCTGGTCGCGACGCCGATCTCGGTCGGCGGCACCGCGCTCTGCACGATGAGCAGCAGCGGCTGCATGCAGTTGCCGAGCCCGAGGCCGAGCACCAGCATCGCCAGGTCGACCAGCAGCAGCGGGGTGTCGGCGGTCGTGAAGGACAGCAGGAAGAGCCCGATCGACATCACCGCCGACCCGAAGATCGGGAACAGCCGGATGTGGCCGGTGCGGGAGATCACCACGCCGGAGCCGATCGACCCGGCCATCATGCCGGCCACCATCGGCAGCATCAGCAGGCCGGACTCGGTGGGCGTCGCGCCGTGCACGATCTGCATGTAGAGCGGCAGCAGCATGATCCCGCCGAACATCGCCACGCCCACGATCACACTCGCGGCGATCGTGACCGCGGCAGCCCGGATCCGGAAGATCCGCAGCGGAATCAGCGCCGAGTCGCCCATCGCGCGCTCGACCAGGAAGAACGCGACCAGCCCGAGGCCGCCCACGACGTACGCCGCCATCGCCCGCGGCGAGTCCCAGCCCCACGCGCGGCCCTGCTCGGCGACGATCAGCAGCGGCACCAGGCCGACGACCAGCGCGGCCGCGCCCCACCAGTCGATGCGGATGCCCGTGCGCTGATCGTGGTGCACGTGCAGCGTGCGGTAGACGACGGCCAGCGCGACGATGCCGATCGGCACATTGACGAGGAAGACCCAGCGCCAGCCGTCGATGCCGAGGATCGTGTCGGCGCCGGCGAAGAAGCCGCCGATCAGCGGCCCGAGCACGCTCGCCGTACCGAACATCGCCATGAAGTAGCCCGTGTAGCGGGCCCGCTCGCGCGGCGACACGATGTCGCCGATGATCGCGAGCACCAGCGTGAAGAGGCCGCCGGCGCCGAGCCCCTGGAACGCCCGGGCCGCCGCCAGTTCGTACATCGTCGACGCGAACGAACACAGCGCCGAGCCGGCGATGAAGACCGTGATCGCGAACATGAAGAGCTTCTTGCGACCGTAGAGGTCGCCCAGCTTGCCGTAGATCGGCGTGGTGATCGTGGCCGTGATCAGGTACGCCGTGGTGACCCATGCCTGGACCGAGAGCCCGTGGAGGTCGTCGGCGATGGTGCGGATCGACGTGCTCACGATGGTCTGGTCGAGGGCGCCCAGGAACATGCCGAGCATCAGGCCGGAGAGGATGGTGAGCACCTGGCGGTGGGTGTACTCGCCGGAGTGGCCCTCGACCGTGGGCGCGCTCGGCCGCGCGTTCTCGCTCATCGGTAGTCAGACTAGTGTCGTGCGTCGGACGTTGTTGCCCGGTTGGCGTGCTCACGGTGCGTGCGCTGCCAGGCGCCGGAGCGCAGCCGTACCCGCTCGTCTCGCAAGCGACGGCCACGCCGCAGCGCGTGTGCCATGGGTGCGCGAAGCGCACCAGAGCTTCTGACGCACGGCACCAGTGCCGAGTTCGGGGCCGATCAGGACACTTCGCCGGAGTCCTCGAAACGGGGCGAGAGCGCGTAGCGCAGCAGCACGACCTCGCCGATCCGGCGCACGTCGACCAGCGTGGCCGGGTGTCCCGGGCGGGCCGGGAACCGGCCGTCGTCGACGAGCCGGCGGGCTCGCGAGTCGCCGACGAAGAACGGCGCGACGACCAGCTGGAGCTCGTCGGCCAGGTCGTCGGCGAGGAACTGGGTGTGGATGGTGCCGCCGCCCTCGACCATGAGCCGGCCGACGCCGCGGTCCGCGAGGTCCTCACTGAGGGCGCGCATCGACACCCGCTCCCCTCCGTCGACGACGGTCGCGACCGCTCCGAGCCGCGACCGGGCCGCGGTGATGCTGGCGGCCGGGCAGTAGACGAGCTTCTCCGACTCCCCCGTGGCGAAGAAGCGCGCCGCCGGGTCGAGGTCGCTGCGACAGGTGACGGTGACCTTGACCGGCGAGGGCTTCAGCCCGCGGGCGACCCGCTCCTCGCGGCGCTCGGCACGCCGCACCAGCAGCCTGGGGTTGTCCTTGCGCACCGTGGTGGCCCCGACCAGGATCGCGTCGCAGCCCGCCCGCACCTCGTCGACCCGGTCGAGGTCGGCCTCATTGGAGAGGATCAGCCGCTCGCCCTCGGCGCTGTCGAGGTAGCCGTCGATCGACATCGAGCAGCTGAGCAGGGTGTAGGGGCGCTCAGCCACGGGCCGCTCCCCGCGCCAGGCGCCCGGTCAGCAGCACCGCGCCGGGCAACGTCGCGACCAGGGCGAGCACGCCGTACAGCACGGCCACGGTCGCGCCCTGGGCCGCGCCGAGCCCGGCCGCGGCGAAGGCCCAGGCGGCGATGCCCTCGCGCGGGCCCCAACCCGCGACGTTGAGCGGGATCGCGGCCGCGACCATCACCAGCAGGGCGAGCGGGAGCAGCTCCGACAGCGGCGCCGCGGTGCCGGCCGCGCGCGCCGCGACGAGGAACACCACCACGTGTCCGGCCGCCGCGACGAGCGAGGTAGCGACCACCGCGGGCCAGCGCACCAGCGCGGCCACGACCACGGCGGCGAGCAGCACCGAGGCCCAGGGCGCCGGCCCGACGAGCAGCACCGCGCCCGCGGCCGCCACCTGGACGGCCTGGCCGGCGCCACGGTCGGCGACCACCGGGAGCGCGCCGTGTCGCACCGCCCGGTGCACGTCACCCACCACGCCGCCGGGCAGCGTGGCGTTGAGGAACTGCGAGCGGTAGTACGCCGCCACCGCCTCCCGCAGCGGCACCTCGACGCCGAGCCCGTGCGCCAGGGCGCGCCAGCGGCACGCGCAGGCCACCGTCGTCACGGCGGTGATCGCGAGCGCGGCCAGCAGCGGCGCCGGCCCGGCGGCGCGGACCGCGTCCGCGAACGGCTGGGGACCGACCCGCCACCCCACGACCGCGAGGATCGTGGCGCCGCCGAGGACCTCGAGCCACCTCATCGGAGCGCCTCCAGCGCCGCGCCGACGAGCCCGACGGTGCGGTCCCAGCCGGTGAGCGTCGTCCGCCGCCGGCGGGCCGCCACCCGCAGGGAGGACCGGTGCCGCTCGTCGGTCAGCCAGCGGCGCAGGGCCGCCGCGAGCGCGTCCGCGTCACCGGGCGGCAGCAGCACCCCGCCGTCGCCGAGCGCCTCCCGCACCCCGCCGACGTCGCTCGCGACCACCGGCAGCCCGCGGGCGAGCGCCTCGGTGACGACCATCCCGTAGGTCTCGGCCCGCGAGGCGAGCACGAGCAGGTCGGCCGCGGCGTACGTCGCGTCGAGGTCGGCGCGGTCCAGCGGACCGGTGAGCCGGACGGTGTCTCCCAGCCCGGCCGCGAACTCGGGCTCGATCACGGTGGACCCGACCCCGCGGCAGGTCCAGGCGAGGTCGCCGAGGCGACCGAGCGCGGCCGCGAGCACGTCGTACCCCTTCGCCGGCGTGACCGCCCCCACGGTCAGCAGGGCGGAGCCGGCGACCGAGCCGGGAGCCAGCGGCGCCGGATCGACGCCCGGCTCCGCGACGACGACCCGGTCGAGGTCGTACCGAGCCACCAGCTGGTCGCGGGTCCACCGGCTGGTGGTGATCACCCCGGCGGCGGCCGCGAGCAGGGCGCGTTCCCACGGCTCCCACCGCGGCAGGTGCACGAGCACGACCAGCCGCAGGCGGGTCGCCTCGGCGAGCAGGCCGGGCCCGGAGAGCAGCCCGTCGACGACGGTCAGGGCACCGTCCGGGACGGTGGCCGTGGTGGTGTGTTCGGCGGCGCCGAGCCCGTCGATCACCCGGCGGTCGTAGACGTTGCCGCCGCTGGGCCACGTCGGGTCGTCGACGTTCGCGGGTCGCACCACGTGGACGCTCACAGCTGCCTCTCGTAGCTCGCCCACGCGACGTGCGACTCGTGCAGCGTGACGAGGAGGCGCCGGACCCCGGTGCCGAGCTCGTCGATCCGCGCGGCCAGCCGGTGGGCGATCACGCGGGCGAGCACCTCGGTCGTCGTCGTGGTGCCGGCCAGGTCGGGATCGTCGTCGAGGTTGCGGTAGGTCAGCCCGCCGAGCACCTCGTGCACCAGGGCGGCGGCCCGTCCGATGTCGACGAGGATGCCGTCGCGGGTCAGCTCGGGGCCCGAGAAGGCCACGTCGACGACGTACGTCGCGCCGTGCAGACGCTGCGCCGGGCCGAACACCTCGCGGGGGAGGCTGTGCGCGATCATCATGTGGTCGCGGACGGTCACCGTGAACACTCAGGCCCCCTCGTCGTACCGGATCGTGTGGCAGAGGGCGGGCAGCCGGCCGGCGGCCAGCGCGCGCATCACCTCCGGCAGCTCGGCGAACGGCGAGTCGCCGGTCAGCAGGGTGTCGAAGGCGGGGTCCGCGAGCAGCCGCAGGGCGAGCGTGAGCCGGTCCGCATGGGTGTGCCGGGCCCGCCGCGACGCCGCCACGGCGCCGACCTGGCTGGCCCGGATGCCCAGCCGGGCGGCATGGAAGGCGCCGCCGAGCGACAGCTGGACGGGCCGGTCGCCGTACCAGCTGAGGTCGAGCACGGTGCCCTCGGGCGCGAGCAGCTCGAGCGAGCGCTGGAGGCCGGCGGCCGTGGCGCTCGTGTGCACGACGGCGTCGCGGTCGCCGCTCGCCCGTTCCGGGGTCGCGAAGCCGACGCCGAGCCTGCTCGCGACCTCCGCGCGGTCGCGGTCGACGTCGACCAGGGTCACCTCGACCTCGGGCAGGCGCGCCAGCAGCCGCGCCACGCTGCACCCGACCATGCCCGCGCCGACCACCGCGATCCGGTCGCCGACCAGCGGCCCGAGGTCCCACAGGGCGTTCAGCGCGGTCTCGACGGTGCCGGCGAGCACCGCCCTGCGGGCCGGGACGTCGGCGGGGACCACGCTCACCGCCGCGGCCGGGACGACGTACGCCGACTGGTGCGGGTGCAGGCAGAAGACCGTGCGCCCCAGCAGGTCGGCGTCGCCCTCGGTCACGACGCCGACCGCGAGGTAGCCGTACTTCACCGGCCCCGGGAACCGCCCCGCCTGGAACGGCGCCCGCATCGCGTCGTGCTGGCCGGCCGGGACGGCGCCGCGATGCACGAGCAGCTCGGTGCCGCGACTGATGCCCGAGTGCAGCGAGCGCACCAGCACCTCACCGGGCCGGGGTTCGGGCAGCGGCTCCTCGCGCAGCTGACCCCGGCCCGGCTCGCACAGCCAGTAGGCCGTGGCGACCCGGGTCCCGGCCGGGACCCGCGGGGGCACCTGCGCGTGGCTGGTCACACCCCTGACACGCAGGTGCTCCGTGGGTGGTTCAGTCGCCGGTGCGGCGGCGGCGAGCCACCCGCGGTCAGCCCGCTCAGCCGGTCAGCTCGAACGCCGGCCGACCGTCGGCCGTCCGCACCTCGACCGCCGCGATCTCGGCGCGGTCGAGCGAGGTCGCGCCGGTGACCCGCATCGTCCTGCCCGGCAGCGCCCGCCAGGTCGCGACCTGCTGCACCTCGCCCGCGGTGGAGCGGACGACGAGCGCGTAGCTGCCGGCCCCGGCGTGGTCGTAGCCCGGCTCCGCGGCCCGGTCGCTCCCCCAGCGGCACTCCAGGTCGAGGCGGGTGCCCCACGCGACCGGGGTCAGCGCCACGGTGGCCGTGTCGTTGCCCTCGGCGAGGGGCGTCATCTCCTGAGCGGGTGCGGTGCTGACCGCGGACGACGGGACCGCCTGCGGCCCGGCGCCGTCGTGGTCGAGCGCGCCGACGGCCACCACCGAGGCCCCGGCGATCGCGGCGACGGCGGCCGCCGCGGCGAGACCGACCAGGCGCCGGCGACGCCGCTCGCCCCGGCGCACCTCGTCGAGGAGCGCCGGCAGCAGCGTGGCGGGCAGCGGCTCGGGTGCCGGCGCCGACTCGAGCACGTCGAGCGGCACCCGCGAGAGCAGCCCGGGCAGGCCGGCCAGCCGGCCGACCGACCGCGCGCACTCCGGGCAGGTCGCCAGGTGGCGCTCGAAGGCCAGCCGGTCGGCCGGCGGCAGCGCCCCGAGCACGTAGGCGCCGTCGTCGTGCGCGAACTCGCAGCCGGTGGCCGGTCGGGTGTTCATGCCACCACCCCCATCTCCTCGAGGGCGAGCCTCAGGGCGCGCAGCGCGTAGTGGGTGCGGGACTTCACGGTCCCGGCCGGCACCCCCAGCCGCTCGGCGGCCTCGGCGACCGGCAGCCCGCGGTAGTAGCACTCGAGCAGCACCGCGCGATGCTCGGCCGACAGCCGGGTCAGCGCCTCGGCGACCACCCACGACAGCAGCACCTGGTCGGTGCGGTCCGCCTCACCGGCGCCGTCCGGTACGTCGGCGACGCTCACCTCGCTCTGCGAGCGCTTGGTCCGCCAGTCGTCGATCACGATGTTCCGTGCCACCTTGAACAGCCATGCCCGGACCGACCCCTGCGACTCGTCGAGGCTCGCGAGGTTGCGCCACGCGCGCAGCAGGGTCTCCTGGACCACGTCCTCCGCCCGGGACCGGTCGTTGCCGGTCAGGCGCAGACAGTAGCCCCACAACGCGGCAGCGTGCTCGTCGTGCAGCTGCTGCATCAGGACGACCGGGCTATCGGCCATCACCACCTCCCACACCTCACACGAGCCGTGGCGGGGTCCGGTTCAGTGCCCGTCCATTGTCGGGCCACTTCTCATCCAGGGCCGCTCAGGACGCGGCCGACTTCTCCTCGAGAGCGTCGGTGAGCAGCGTGATCAGCGCCTCGAGCTGGACGTCGACCGAGGTCGCGACCGTCTCGCCGGCGCCGTCGAGGGCCCGGGCGGCCAGGCCGGCCTTGCTGTCGATCAGCTCGGCGATCCGGGTGTCGATGGTCTGCGCGGCGATGATCCGCCAGGCCGTCACCGGCATCGACTGGCCGATGCGGTGCACCCGGTCGATGGCCTGGGTCTGCTCGGCGTCGGTCCAGGAGAGCTCGGCGAGCACGAGGTTCGAGGCGACCTGGAGGTTGATGCCGACGCCGGCCGCGGTGAGCGAGCAGACGATGACCTCGACCTCGGGGTCGGTGACGAAGTCGCTGATGTTCTTCTCGCGGGCCTTGGTCGTCTGGTCGCCGCGGATCGTGGCGTAGCGGATCCCTCGCCGGGCGAAGGTCTCCTCGGCGGTGTCCATGACGTCGATGTGCTTGGCGAAGAAGACGACCTTGCCGACGTTGCGGGCCAGCTGGGCGGCGTAGTCGGCCGCCAGGCCGGCCTTCGCCTTGCCGATGTGGCGCATCATCGTGAAGACGTTCTCGCCGGTCGAGCTGTCGGTGTCCTCGCGCTCCCAGGTCGCGACCTGACGCACCAGCCCGTGGTCGATCCCGTCGACGACGCTGCCGGACTTGCGGGTCGCGAGCGCCATCTCGTAGCGCTCGACGAGCCGGCGGGCGAGCTCGCGCTCGGCGTCGCGGATCGAGCGGCCGACCTCGTCGTCGAGCTCGACCGGGAGGTCGGCGACCCGGCGGGCCGGGATGTCGGCGGCGACGTCGACCTTGCGGCGCCGGACGATGCCCATGTCGACGACACAGCGGCGGGCGGCCGGGTAGAAGGCGTGGTCGGCGGGCGTCAGGCCGGTGTCCTCGAGGGCGGCCATCAGCTCGGCGAGCGGCTTCTTCTCGTCGATCCAGCCGAGGAACTGCCAGATCGCCCGGAAGTCCTCGATGTCGTTGATCAGCGGCGTGCCGGTGAGCGCCATCAGCAGCGGCCGCGCGATGCGCTCGCGGATCCGGTCCGAGAGCTGCAGCACGTGCTGCGAGCGCTGGGAGGTCTTGTTCTTGATGAAGTGCGCCTCGTCGACCACCATCCCACGGAAGCCGTGGCTGGCCATCCACCCGACGTGGCGGTCGAGCACCTCGTAGTTGACGATCACGATGTCGGCGAAGCCGTCGATCTCCTCGCCGTCCCCGTGGATGACGGTCGCGGTGCGGTGCGGCGTCCAGATGCCGGCCTCGCGGGCCCAGTTCATCTTGACGACGTTGGGGACGACGACCAGCAGCGGGAACGCGTCGGCTGCCTGGGCGGCCAGCAGCGACTGGGCCGTCTTGCCGAGGCCCGGCTCGTCGGCGAGCAGGAAGGTGCGGTGACCCTGGCGGGCGGCCTCGACGAGCTCGGCCTGGTGGCGCATCAGCACGTGCCCACCGGGCGCCTGGAGCGACGCCGGCTCGGGCAGCTCCATGCAGGAGGTGGCGCCGGCGGCCGCCGACTCGAACGAGCGGAAGAGCGGGCCGAGGAGCTCCCAGGTCGCGAGCCGGTGGGTCAGCGGCCTGCGGTGCTCGACGGCGGTGAAGTCGGGCACCTGGAACGGGTTGGCGAGCTGCCGGGAGAGCACCGACTGGGGCACCACCCGGCGCTCGGCTCCGGGGTCGACCTCGGGCTCGGGCTCCGGCTCGGGCTCCTCCTCGACCTCGAGCCCGGCGGCGGCGATCATCTCCTTGCGCAGCGCCTTGGCGGAGTCGGAGACGGTCGCGTCCTCGGCGAGCAGCGCGAAGAGCGACGGCTCCTGGGCGGCGGTCTTGGCGAGGATCGTGGCGATGCCGTCGAGCCGCTTGAGCTGCTCGTTGCGCTGGGCGTCGGTCATCGCCGCGTCGGCCTTCACCCGGGCCCGCTCCTCGCGCGCCAGTAGCGCGACGACCTGGAACTTGCTGCGGACGCCGGGGACGTTCGAGCGCCGCGCGACGGCGTTCTCGACCTCGCGTACGGCGCGGGCGAGGATCGGGATGATCCCGTCGTTGTCGAGCGGGCGCCGCCGCCCGTTGCGCTGACCGGTGCGCTGCGACGACCGGTTGGACGTACGGCGGCTCGCCGTCTGCTGCTGGCCCTGTCGAGCCAAGGACCCCTCCTCCGAGTGGCGGTCGCGTCGACGCGAGCGGGCGGCGGATGCACCCCCTCGACGCCCCGGACCCGGGACGAACACACGTCGTCGGACCTGGCCGAGAGGCCATTCCCCTGACGCGATGGCGGCCCGCGTGACCCGGCACGCGACCGACGAGAACGCGGCCCGCCCGGGCCGACGTCGTGTCTACTGTAGCGCGCGAACCCCCCGGCGCGTGAGTCAGACCGTGAAGTCGACTCCCTGGGCCAGCGGCAGCTCCCCGGAGAAGTTGATCGTGTTCGTCGCCCGCCGCATGTAGGCCCGCCATGCGTCCGAGCCGGACTCGCGGCCGCCACCGGTCTGCTTCTCGCCGCCGAAGGCACCGCCGATCTCGGCACCGGAGGTGCCGATGTTGACGTTCGCGATCCCGCAGTCGGACCCCTCGGCGGAGAGGAACAGCTCGGCCTCGGCGAGGTCGGAGGTGAACACGCTCGACGACAGCCCCTGCGGCACGGCGTTGTTGAGCTCGATCGCCGCCTCGAAGTCGTCGTAGGGCAGCACGTAGAGCAGCGGTGCGAAGGTCTCCCGGGCGACCACCGCGGTCTGCCGGTCCGTCCGCACGATCGCCGGGCGGACGTAGAAGGCCTCGGGCGCCAGCTCCTCGTGAACGCGGCCGCCACCGGCCACGAGCACGCCGCCGTCGCCGACCGCCGCCGCAACGGCACCCGTCATCGCGTCGTACGCCGCCCCGCCGATCAGCGGCCCGACCAGCGTGCCGGCGGCCAGCGGGTTGCCGACCGGGAGCCGGTCGTACGCCGCGGCGAGGCGATCGGTCAGCTCATCGACGACGCTCGTGTGTGCGATGACCCGGCGCATGGTCGTGCAGCGCTGACCGGCGGTGCCGGCGGCGGCGAAGACGATGCCCCGCACCGCGAGGTCGAGGTCGGCGCTGCCGGTGACCACGGCCGCGTTGTTGCCGCCGAGCTCGAGCAGCGAGCGGCCGAAGCGCTCGGCGACCCGGGGCCCGACCGCCCGGCCCATCCGGGTGGAGCCGGTCGCGCTCAGCAGCGCGACGCCGTCGTGGTCGACCAGGGCCCGGCCGACCTCGGGGCCGCCGAGGATCACCTGGGAGAGCGCCTCTGGCGCACCGTGCTCGGCGATCGCCTGCGCGAGGACGGCGTGGCACGCGAGCGAGGTCAGCGGGGTCAGCTCCGAGGGCTTCCACACGACCGGGTCGCCGCAGACGAGCGCGATCGCGGTGTTCCACGACCAGACCGCCGCCGGGAAGTTGAAGGCCGAGATCACGCCGACGACGCCGAGCGGGTGCCACGTCTCCATCAGGCGGTGGCCGGGACGCTCCGAGGGCATCGTGCGGCCGTAGAGCTGGCGCGACAGACCGACCGCGAAGTCGCAGATGTCGATCATCTCCTGGATCTCGCCGCGCGCCTCCGACGTGATCTTCCCGGCCTCGATGCTGACCAGCGTCGCGAGGTCGTCCCGGTGTTCCGTGAGGAGCTCGGCCCAGCGCTTCACCAGCGCGCCGCGCTGCGGTGCCGGCACCCGCTGCCACGCCCGGAATGCCTCCCCCGCCCGCGTGACCGCCTCGTCGACGTACGCCGGGTCGCGCCACGTCAGCGAGGCGACCGGCAGGCCGTTGACCGGCGAGGAGGCGGTGACGTCGCCGGTCAGCGACCCGACGTCGACGCCGCAGCGGCGCGCGGTGTCGAGGGCCAGCTCGGACAGCTCGGACCGGGACGGGATCGTGCTCATGGCACTGTCCTACCGGATCATCGGCCGCCGGAACACCGCACTCAGGCCGATCTCGGGGCGTACATGATGACGGCGACGCCGACCAGGCACACGATCGCGCCGGCGATGTCGTAGCGGTCCGGGCGGAAGCCGTCCATGACGACGCCCCAGATCAGCGACCCGGCCACGAAGACGCCGCCATAGGCGGCGAGGATCCGGCCGAAGTGGGCGTCGGGCTGCAGCGTGGCCACGAACCCGTACAGGCCGAGGGCGATCACACCTGCGCCGACCCAGACCCAGCCGCGGTGCTCGCGCACCCCCTGCCAGACCAGCCAGGCGCCGCCGATCTCGGCCACGGCGGCCAGCGCGAACAGGACCAGGGACCGTGCGACCGTCATGCGCCAGAGTGTCCCGTACCACCCCTCCGGAACCCCTCCGGCACCCGTCCGGACGGTCGGGCGGAAGCGGCCTGCAACACGTTCTGACACAGATTTGTCATTTTCCGTCACAATGGTGAGATGCGCGACGATCTTCTCGAACTCAGCCGCACCATCGACCTGGCCACCTTGGGCGGCCGGCTCCGCTCCGCACGCCTGCGGGCGGGCCTCACCCAGGCCCAGGTCGCGGGCGACGCGGTGTCCATCGGCTACGTCTCCCGGATCGAGAGCGGCCAGCGCCGCCCCGACCCCGAGCTCCTGGAGGCCCTGGCCGGCTCGCTCGGCGTCACCGTCGACGAGATACTCGTCGGCGTCTCCCCCGACCGAGTCACCGAGCTGCGGGTCGAGCTCGACCACGCCCAGCTCGCGCTGGCCACCGGATCGGGCGGCCAGGCCCTCGAGATCGTCGACCGCATCCTCGCGGATCCCGCCGTCGAGGAGCTCCCCGACGTCAAGCGCGAGGCGTCGTACCTACGCGCGAGCACGCTCGAGCTCACCGGGGACGTCCCAGCGGCGATCATCGCGCTCGAGGACCTCGCGGAGACGAGCCCCCACGACCTCACCTGGCTCGCGGGCCTGACCGCGCTGTGTCGCTGCTACCGCGAGTCCGGCGAACTCGGCCGGGCCATCGAGGTCGGCAACGAGGCGTCGCGGTTCATCGAGGAGCACGGCATGACCGGGCTCGACGAGGCCGTGCGCCTCACGCTCTCCCTGGCGGCGGCGTACGTCGAGCAGGGCGACGTCGGCTACGCGTCGCGGATGTGCCAGCGGGTCATCGACCGCGCCGAGGAGGCCAGCTCTCCGGTGGCCAAGGCGTCGGCGTACTGGAACCTCTCGATCATCGAGACGATGCGCGGCAACACCCACCTCGCCCTGCCGATGACCCGGCGGGCGCTCGCCGTGCTCGAGGCGAGCGGCGACGCACGCAACGTCGCCCGGCTGCGCACCGAGCTGGGCATCCAGCAGCTGCTCGTGGACCCGCCGGAGCCCATCGAGGCACTCGACCACCTGACCAGCGCCGCCCACGACCTGGAGATCGCCGGCGCCCTCCCGGGAGACCTGGCCGACAACCATCTCGCCCAGGCGCGCGCCCAGTGGCTGCTCGGGAACGTCCACTCCGCCCGCATGCAGGCAGCAGAGACCGCCACGACAGCCCGCACCACCACGCCGATCGTGGCCGCGGACTCCTACGCCCTGCTCGGCCAGATCGCCATCGCCGATGGCGATCCCGCGGTCGCTCGAGACCACTTCCAGGAGGCCGTGCTGCTGCTCACCGGTCTCGGTGCCGACCGGTCCGCGGCCCAGCTCTGGTTCGAGCTGGCGGGTCTCCTCGAGAGCGTCGGAGATGCCACAGCGGCACTCGACGCCTACCGACGTGCCGCAGCGGCCACCGGTCTGGTGGCACCCGTCACACGCCGTCCGCAGCCACAGGTCACGAGCCGACTCGCGGCCGAGACCTCAGGCTGACAACGTCAGGCTGACGACCTCAGCAGGAGGTCAGCAGCACCAGCGGTGAGCCGACACCTGCGTGGACGAGTCGGCCGAGGCGGCCTGCACGGCACCTCCGAACCCGACCAGCGACAGGACAGCGACGACACCGACGAGCAGCTTGCGCGTGCGAACCATGATCTTTTTCTCCCTCTCCAAGGCGTCCCGGGCGGAACGCGATGTGACAAGTATTTGTCATATCTTGGCAAGGAGTGTGGCAGAATGGCCATACACCACGCACCGAGACCTCCCATCGGCCCCGGCCCCCCAACCCCGGCCGGTCGGTTATCTCGGGGGTGCGTGGCGGTAAGTGCGACGACCCCGCCGGCGACACCCCCTGGGCCGGCGGGGTCGAACGCTGTCTGGACCAGCTGGGCCGGATCCGTGGCTCGAACGGGTCCGCCGCGGCGTGCGCGGCCGCCGGATCAGCGCCAGAACAGCGCCAGATCAGCGCCAGCCGAGCTCCGGCGCGACGTGGCGGAGGACGCTCTCGATCACGTGGCCGTTGTAGTCCACACCGAGCTGGTTGGGCACGGTGAGCAGCAGCGTGTCGGCGGCGGCGATCGCCTCGTCCTCGGCGAGCGCCTCGACGAGGCGGTCCGGCTCGTCGGCGTACGACTTGCCGAAGCGCGCGAGCCCGCCCTCGAGGTGGCCGACCTGGTCCTGACTGCGCGACTCGTGACCGAAGTACATCCGGTCGGTGTCGCTGACGATCGGGAAGATGCTCCGGCTGACCGAGACCCGCGGCTCGCGGTCGTGTCCCGCGGCCCGCCAGGCGTCACGGAACCGCTGGATCTGCTCGGCCTGGAGCTGGTGGAAGGGCACGCCGGTGTCCTCGGTGAGCAGCGTCGAGCTCATCAGGTTCAGGCCCTGCTCGGCGGTCCACTCGGCGGTCGCCCGGGAGCCGGCACCCCACCAGATCCGGTCACGCAGCCCGGGCGAGTGCGGCTCGACGCGCAGCAGGCCGGGCGGGTTCGGGAACATCGGCCGCGGGTTGGGCTGGGCGAACCCGGCACCCTCGAGCACCTCGAGGAAGACACGGGCGTGCTCGCGCGCCATGTCGGCGTGGTCGGTTCCCTCCGCCGGCGCGTACCCGAAGTAGCGGAAGCCGTCGACCACCTGCTCCGGTGACCCCCGGCTGATGCCGAGCTGGAGCCGGCCGCCGGCGATCAGGTCGGCGGAGCCGGCGTCCTCGGCCATGTACAGCGGGTTCTCGTAGCGCATGTCGATCACGCCGGTGCCGATCTCGATCCGGCCGGTGCGGGCGCCGACGGCGGCCAGCAGCGGGAACGGCGAGGCCAGCTGGCGCGCGAAGTGGTGGACCCGGAAGTACGCCCCGTCGGCGCCGAGCTCCTCGGCGGCGACGGCCAGGTCGATGGACTGGAGCAGGGCGTCCGAGGCCGACCGCGTCTGCGACTGCGGCGAGGGCGTCCAGTGCCCGAAGGACAGAAACCCGATCTTCTTCATGCCGTCTCAAACGGAACCTGGATCATCGGTCTTCCCCGGGTCACGGGGCGTTCCACCGGTGCAGCACCGGGTGCTCGCGCTCGTAGCCCAGGATCGACAGGGTCGCGGTGTCGAGCTGGAGGTACTGGCCGGTTCCGACGGGGCGGCCCAGCCAGCGCGCCGCAAGCGCGCGCAGGGCGTGGCCGTGCCCGAAGACCAGGCTCCGGCCGTCGACCACCCGGACCCGCGCGACCACCCGGTCGAGCCGCGCCCGCACCTGCTCGGCGCTCTCGCCGCCGGGCACCGGGTGGGTCCAGATCGTCCAGCCCGGGTCGTGCTCGCGGATCTCCTCGGTGGTGGTGCCCTCGTAGTCGCCGTACGCCCATTCGGCCAGGTCGTCGTCGACCTCGGCCTCCGCGAATCCCGCGAGCTCCGCCGTACGCCGGGCGCGCAGCCGGGGGCTGGTCAGCACCTGGGCGAAGTCCACCTCGGCGAGGCGGGGAGCCAGCTCTCGCGCCACCTCCTCGCCCTCCGGGAGCAGCGGGACGTCGGTCGTCGACGTGTGCCGCCCCGCGGCGCTCCACTCGGTCCGCCCGTGCCGCACCATCCACAGCTCGTTCACCTCGCCATTGACTCGCCATCGAGGCGTGCCTGTCCAGACCGGAGCGGCGCGGCGAGCGACAGGCCCCCGCACGAGGTGCGGGGGCCTGTCGTGGGGTGCCGCTCAGTCGATCGACGAGGGATGGTGTGCGAGGGGGGTCACGTCGATCCTCATGAAGGGGAAGAGCGGCAGGTTCCACAGCAGGTCGTGGAGCGCGTCGTTGTCCGCCACGTCGAAGACGCTCAGGTTGGAGTACTGCCCGGCGATCCGCCACAGGTGGCGCCAGGCGCCGGAGCGCTGCAGGTCCTGGCTGTAGGCCAGCTCCCGGGCGAGCAGCTCCTCCCGCCCGGGCAGGTCGGCCGGCAGGTCGACGTCCATGCGGACGGCGTACAACGGCATCAGTCGTGGGCGGGGTCGTGGGCGGGGTCGAGGACGAAGTCGTAGGTGACCTCGTTGCCCTGGCCGTCGGCGCGCGGCGTCGGGGCCAGCATCAGCTCGGGCTTCACGGCGTCGGCGATGTCGGTCTCGACGTACTCGCCGCCCTCGAAGTAGAGCTGCGACGTGACGGTCTGGTGGCCGTCGGCGGAGACCTTGAGGTGGATGTGGGCGGGCCGCCAGGCGTGCCAGCCCGCCGCGTCGATGAGCCGGCCGCAGGAGCCGTCCGTCGGGATCTGGTACGGCGCGGGCTGCTTCGTGCCGATCGCGAAGCAGCCCTCCTCGTCGGTCACGACCCGGCCCCGGAAGAGCCACTCGGGCAGGCTGGGGGCGAACTGCGAGTAGAAGCCGTAGTCGTCCGCGTGCCAGATGTCGACGACGGCACCGCCGAGCGGCGCACCGTCGACCGAACGGACCTGGCCCTGGAAGACGAGGTCGGTGCCCGGCTCGTCGTCGCGCATCGGCAGGGTCGCGACCGCGGGCAGCTCCGGCGACTCCGGCACGTAGTACGGGCCCTCGATGGTGCCCTTGCTGCCCTGGCGGTCGGCGTTCGCGACCTCCTCGACGACGTGCTCGAGCCACACGTCGAGGAACAGCGGCCACTCGCCGTCGAGGCCGACCTGGATCAGCCAGCTCTTCAGGTGGTCGTACTCCGTGTAGGTCACCTGCTTCTCGCGGATCACGTCGTGCAGCGCGCGGATCGCCGCCGTGGCGACCTCGTCGACGCGCTCCTTGCTGATCGCGGGGCCGGCGGCGGCCGCCTTGGAGCGGAAGACCGCGGTGGCGTTGGCGCCCGAGGCGGCGGCGGTGGCGTCCTGCTCGGTGAGCTCCGGGTGGTCGAGCTGCTGGGTCATGGTCGTGCTCCGTTCCTTGCTGGGCTGGTGGTGATCGCGGTCCTGGCGGTAGCGCGCGAGCTTGTCGTCGTCGATCTCGATCCCGAGACCGGGTCCCTGTCGCACGCGCAGCTCGCCGTCCTCGATCACGAGCGGCTCGGCGAGCAGGTCGTCGGTCATGTCGAGGAAGTTCGAGAGCTCGGCCGGGCGCCGGGCGGTGAGCGGGTACGCCGCGCCGAAGGCGGCCGCGCAGAGCGAGCCCACCTGGCTGTCGATCTGGTTGCCGATCACGACCTCGACGCCGAGGCCCTCGCACAGTCCGACGAGGCGCTGACTGGTGGTGAAGCCGGTGCGCGACGTCTTGATGCTGATGCCGGTCGCCGCACCCGACAGCAGCTCGCGCGTCACCTCTCCGGGGCGCGCGACGCTCTCGTCGGCGAACATCGGGACGGTCGCCTGCTGCACGAGCCACCGGCGGCCGAGCACGTCGTCGGCCGGGCACAGCTCCTCGGCGAAGGAGAGGCCGAGGTCGGCCATCTCCTCCAGGGCCCGGGCGGCCTCGCTGGCGGTCCAGCCCCGGTTGCCGTCGACGTACAGCTCGACGTCGGGGCCGAGCGCCTCGCGCAGCGCCCGGCAGGCGTCGACGTCGAGGCGGTAGGGCCGGCGGCCCACCTTGACCTTGAACGTCGTCACGCCGTGCTCGTCGCGCATCCGCTCGGCCTCGGCGACCATCTCGGCGGCCGGGGCGAAGCCGACCATGTGCGAGACCCGCAACCGGTCGGTCCAGCCGCCGAGCAGCTCGGTGACCGACGCGCCGAGGGTCTGGCCGATCGCGTCCCAGATCGCCATGTCGACGGCGGCCTTGGCGACCGGGTTGCCGACGGTGCGGTTGAGCCGGGCCAGCACGACCTCGCGGTCGAGGATGCTGGTCCCGACGATCGCCGGACCGAAGGCGTCGGCCACGATCGAGCGCACCGAGGTCTGGGTCTCGCCGTAGGTGAACGGCCGGGGCGGCGCGTCGGCGGTGCCGACGACGCCGTCGTCGGTGTGCACCCGCACCAGGACATGCTCGGCGGTCAGGACCTCGCCGCTCGCGAACCGCAGGGGCTTGCGGTACGGGATCGCGTAGGGGATCGCCTCGACCCGGCTGATCTTCATGCGACGAGCGTCACACGCCGACCAGGTCAAGTGAAGGACACAGTTCGTCTCGACTGAGACCTCAGGCGTCTTGATCGAGCGCGGCGCGCACCGCGTCGACGACGCGCGCGACCACCGGCGACGGATCGCCACGGCGGGTCGCGAGCGCCAGCGCCACCGTCGGCGCCCGCCCCGCCAGCGGACGGTACGTCGCGCCGGTGATCCGCAGGTGCCGCACCGATGCGGGCACGAGCGCCACGCCCAGCCCGGCGGCGACGAAGGACACGAGGGTCGAGGTCTCGGCGACCTCGGTCGGGCGCGGGGCGAAGCCAGCACCGCGGCACGCGGCCGCGACCGCGTCGTGCACGACCGACCGGTGCTGGGACGGATAGCCCACGAACGGCTCGTCGCGCAGGTCCGAGATCGCGACGGCCTGGGCCGCCGCGAGCGGGTGGCTCTCGGGCAGCACGGCGACCAGCGGCTCGTCGCGCAGGTGCCGCACCTCGACGTCGGCGTCGCCGACCGGCGGGCGCAGCAGCCCCACGTCCAGCGAGCCGTCGAGGAGGCCGGCGACCTGGCCTGGGGTCAGCAGCTCACCGCGCAGGTCGAGCCGCACCCCGGGGAGCTCAGCGCGCAGCGCCCGGCTCAGCGTCGGCAGCAGCTCGTACGTCGCGGAGCCGGTGAACCCGATCGTCACCCGGCCGATCTCGCCGGCGGCCACCCGCACCGCCTCGTCGGCGGCGTCGTCGACGCCGGCGAGGATCTCCCGGGCCCGCTGCAGATAGCGCTCCCCCGCCGGGGTGAGCTCGACGCGGCGGGTCGACCGGGTCAGCAGCTGGACGCCGAGCTCGGACTCGAGCTGCTTGATCTGCTGCGAGAGCGGCGGCTGGGCGATGTGCAGCCGTTCGGCCGCGCGTCCGAAGTGGCACTCCTCCGCGACGGCGACGTAGTAGCGCAGGTGGCGGAGCTCCATGCCGGGACGCTACCGGGTGGTGGTGCCGCTAGCCGCGCAGCGTGTGCGACGGCGGCACGCCGTACCGCTCGCGGTAGGCGGCGGCGAAGCGGCCGAGGTGGTTGAAGCCCCAGCGGTACGCCACGTCCGCGACCGTGCCGGGGTGGCCGGCCAGCAGGTCGGCGTGCACGCGCTCGAGCCGGATCTCCTGCAGCGCGACGGTCGGAGTCGTACCGCGGTACTCCCGGAAGCCCTGCTGGAGACGGCGGATCCCGACGCCGGCGATCGTGGCGAGCTCGGAGGCGGTCCACGGCCGGGCGGGGTCGGCCTCGATCGCGTCCAGCACGCGCGAGACGATGCGCGGCTGCAGCGACCCGCACTCCGACGAGTCGGGGTAGCACGCGAGCACCAGGGCGGCGGTGAGCGTCGCGCCCAGCCGTCGGGCGACCTGGTCGTCACCGCTCAGCGCGGGGTTGTGCAGCACCTCGCTGCCGATCGACGACAACAGGCTCAGCCAGGTGCTCCCGGACGCGGTGCGCAGGTCGAGCTGGCGCGGCATCGCGCGCGTCGACCCGCCGACCAGGGTCGCGACCTCCTGGCCGAGGTAGTCCTTGTCGACCCGCATGCCGACGATCGCGCAGTCGGCCGACCAGCGCGTCATCCGGGTGCGGACATCGGGCGGGCAGATCGTCGCCTGGCCGTCCACCGACAGCACGTGCCGCTCCCCGATCCGCGCCTCGAGCACCCCGCTGCGCGGCACGTTGACCGCCCACGCGCCGGGGTGATCGGACTCGACCGAGACGTCGGAGCCCCAGCCGATCCGGGCCAGCCGGACCGGCCCGAGGGCCACCGAGCGGAGCACCGGCTGCGGCTGGTCGGGGGCGCGCCGGACGACGAGCTCGTGCGGGAAGTAGGCGTCGGCGACGGCGCCCGAGAACGAGTCCCAGTCCGGGTCCACGGTCATGACCATGGGCGCACCTCCAAGGTGTTCGCGGCACACGGTAGCCCTGGGAGCGAGATCCGTCACACCCCCGGATCGTGATCCGGATAGGTGCTTCGCGAAGCGGATCGACCCGCCACCGAGGCGCGCCTAGCGTCCCCGGGCCATGGACACGAGAACGCTCCGGGACACCTTCGGCCGGTTCGCCACGGGCGTCACGGTCATCACCTGCGAGACCGCCGACGGCACGCCGCACGGCGCCACCGTCACGGCGTTCACGCCGATCTCGCTCGACCCGCCGCTGGTGCAGGTCGCCCTCACCCGGGCCTCGAAGGCCTGCGGCCTGCTCGACGGCGCGGCGTACGCCGTCAACGTGCTGGCGGCCGACCAGGTCGACGTCGCGATGCGGTTCGCCGGACGTCCGGGCACCGACCCGGTGCGCTGGCGAGACGGCCCGACCGCCCCGCTGCTCTGTGGGACGGCCGCGACCGTCTCGTGCCGGCCGTGGCGCACCGACGACGGCGGCGACCACCTGCTGTTCCTCGGCGAGGTCGTCGAGGTCGAGGTCCACGACCGCAGGCCGCTGCTCTTCCACGGCAGCGCCTTCCACCACCTGGGTGGCCGCAGCGCGGACGCCACCTGGCTGCACTGCGCCGACGACCCGCACAGCGGGTGGTTCGACGCCGCCACCCGCTTCACCCCGATCCCGTCCGCCAGCCACTTCTGACACCGATACCGACACCGAGGAGCACCGCCATGACCACGCTGACCGAGCGCCCCAGCGACATCCCGGCCGACGACGCGCCGCCGACCGCCAACCCGGCCGCCGACGCCCCCGCCAACAAGCGGACCAACTTCGCCTCCCGCCCGATGACGGGCGACGAGTACATCGAGAGCCTCCGCGACGGCCGCGAGATCTACCTGCACGGCGAGCGGGTGCCGGACGTCACCACCCACCCGGCGTTCCGCAACCCGGTGCGGATGACCGCGCGCCTCTACGACGCCCTGCACACCGGTCCGCACGTCGACGAGCTCACGGTGCCGACCGACACCGGCAACGGCGGCGTCACCATGCCGTTCTTCAAGACCCCGACGTCGTCGGCCGACCTGCTCAAGGAGCGCGACGCGATCGCCCGCTGGGCCAGGATGACGTGGGGCTGGATGGGCCGCTCCCCCGACTACAAGGCCAGCTTCCTCGGCACCCTGCACGCCAACAAGGAGCTCTACGCGCCGTTCGAGGCGAACGCCGAGCGCTGGTACCGCGAGTCGCAGGAGAAGGTCCTCTACTGGAACCACGCGATCATCAACCCGCCGGTCGACCGCCAGCTGCCGCCCGACGAGGTCGGCGACGTCTACATGAAGGTCGAGAAGGAGACCGACGCCGGGCTGATCGTCTCGGGCGCCAAGGTCGTGGCGACCGGCTCGGCGATCACCAACTACAACTTCATCGCCCACTACGGCCTGCCGATCCGCAAGAAGCAGTTCGCGCTGATCTGCACCGTGCCCATGGACGCGCCGGGCATCAAGCTGATCTGCCGCACGTCGTACACGGAGCAGGCCGCGCGCAACGGCTCGCCGTTCGACTACCCGCTGTCGAGCCGGATGGACGAGAACGACACGATCTTCGTCTTCGACAAGGTGCTGGTGCCCTGGGAGAACGTCTTCATGTACGGCGACGTCGACCGGATCAACGCGTTCTTCCCGCAGTCGGGCTTCCTGCCGCGCTTCACCTTCCAGGGCTGCACGCGGCTCGCGGTGAAGCTCGACTTCCTCGCCGGCCTGCTGCTCAAGGCGCTCGACTCGACCGGGTCGGGCGGCTTCCGCGGCGTGCAGACCCGCGTCGGCGAGGTGATCGGGTGGCGCAACCTCTTCTGGTCGCTCACCGAGTCGATGGCCCGCGACCCCGAGCCGTGGGTGGGCGACGCCGTGATCCCGAAGCTCGAGTACGGCCTGACCTACCGGATGTTCATGATCCACGGCTACCCGCGCGTCAAGGAGATCATCGAGCAGGACGTGGCCTCCGGCCTGATCTACCTGCCGTCGGGCGCCGCCGACTTCAAGAGCCCGGAGGTGCGGCCCTACCTCGACCGGTACGTCCGCGGCTCCGACGGCATCACCGCGGTCGAGCGGGTCAAGGTGATGAAGGCGCTCTGGGACTCGATCGGCTCCGAGTTCGGCGGCCGCCACGAGCTCTACGAGCGCAACTACTCCGGCAACCACGAGAACGTGAAGGCCGAGCTGCTCTTCGCCGCCCAGGCCCGCGGTGGCGTCGACGCGATGAAGGGCTTCGCCGACGACTTCCTCGCCGAGTACGACCTCGACGGCTGGACCGTGCCGGACCTCTTCTGACCGATACCTCGCGATACCCAGTGACGGTGTGGTCGTTCCGAGACCCCGGGAACCACCACATCGTCACTGGCTATCCCCCACCCCCACCCCTTCCCGACCACGACAACGACCCCACCCCCCACGACCCACCACCAGACACCTCGCGATACCCAGTGACGAATTGGCTGTTCCCAGACGCCGGGAACGACCATTCCGTCACTGGCTATCCCCCAGGTCGGGCCTGCCGGGCCGCCTGGGCGATCGTCTCCTCGACGATCTGGTTGACCCGGGAGCCGGTCGGCCAGCCGGCGTAATGGCACAGCAGGATCACGATCTCGCGCAACTGCTGCTCGTCGAGCTCGCCGGCTGCGTACGCCGCGGGGATCTGGATGGTCAGCACGTCGTGCTGGTGGCTGCCGGCCAGCAGTCCGATCAGCAGCAGCCGGCGGTCGCGGTCGGTCAGGCCGGGCCGGTTCCAGATGTCGGCGAAGAGGTGGTCGGCGGTGTAGGCGAAGAAGTCGCCGGTGCCGTCGGTCATCTCGAAGCCGTAGACCTGCTCCATCCGCTCCAGGCCCCGGCGACGCGTCTCCGGGAGGTCGTCGAACTTACCCAAGGCCAAGCCCCTTCCTCAGTCGCTCGAGAGACAGCCTCGCGAGCGGTACGTCGACGTCGAGCCCCTCGGCGAGCTCGACCGCGAGCCCGAGATCCTTCTCCCCCAGCGCGGCGACGTGCTCGAACACGCCGCGCCAGAAGTCGCCCTCCACGATCGGCGCGGTCGTGTCGCGGTGCATGATCGCGCCCGGGCCACCGGTGATCGCGTCGGTGTGGCGGACCACCCTGCCCAGCTCGACGAGGTCGAGCCCGCAGGCCTCGGCGAGCCGCTGCGCCTCGGTCGCGGCCGTGAACGCCACGAAGTGCATCAGGTTGCGGGCCAGCTTCATCCGCGTGCCGGCACCGAGCGGACCCGCGTGCACGACGTACGACGACATCGCGTCGAGCGCCGGGCGGGCCAGGACGAACGCCTCGTCGGAGCCACCGACCATGACCGCGAGCGTGCCCTCGGCCGCGCCCATCGGGCCACCGCTGACGGGTGCGTCGAGCACGGTCGACCCGCCGGCCTCCAGCTCGGCGGGCGTGCCCGGCGCGACGGTCGAGTGGACCACCAGCACGGCGCCGTCGCCGACGTCGGCGGCCACCGTCCGGACCTGGTCGTCGTCGCGCACCATCACGCAGACGACGTCGGAGCTGTCGGCGAGCGCGCCGACGGAGGCCGCCGACCTCGCACCGGCCGCCACCAGCTCCGCGACCGGCTCCGGCACCACGTCGTACACGGTCAGCTCGATGCCCTCGGCGGCCGCGAGCCGCAGTGCCATCGGCCTCCCGATGTTGCCGAGGCCCACGAAGCCCACCCGTGTCGTCATGGCCGGAAGGTCTGTCCGCCGTCGACGGCCAGGATCTGGCCGGTCACCCACGCCGACTCGTCGGAGAGCAGGAAGAGGCAGGCGCCGACCAGGTCCTCGGGCTGGCCCATCCGCTTGAGGGCGAGGTTCTTCACCAGCTCCTGGGCCGCGTCGCCGGCCTGCGTGCGGGTGGCGGCCGTGTCGGTCGGGCCGGGGGCGACCGCGTTCACACGGATCCTCATGCCGCCGAGCTCGTGCGCGAGCTGCTGGGTCAGTCCGTTGATGCCGACCTTGGCTAGGCCGTAGAAGCCGGAGTAGAGGTACGCCGCGGTGCTGGACTGGTTGACGATCGACCCGCCCCCGCGCCTCTGCATCTCGGGGTAGACCGCGCGGGTCATCACCAGCGCGCCGTCCATGTTCACCGACATGAACCTGCGGTAGTAGTCCCAGTCGACGCTGATCAGCAGGTCGAAGGCCATCTCGCCGTAGATCGCGGCGTTGTTGACCAGCCCGTCGATGCCGCCGTAGGCCGCCACCGTCGCCTCGACCAGCGCGGCGGCCGACTCGTGGGACGACACGTCGGTGCGCACGAACAGCCCGCCGATGTCGGCGGCGACCTTCTCGCCCGCCTGGGTGTTGAGGTCGGCGACCACGACCGAAGCGCCCTCGGCCGCCAGCGCTCGCGCGTACGCCTCGCCGATGCCCTGCGCCGCCCCGGTGACGACGACGACCTTGCCCTCGAACCTGCTCACTTGCTGTCTCCTCTTGGCTCACTGGGTTTCGAGACGGTTGCTAGCGCAACCTCCTCAACCACCGTCGCGGTGGTTGAGGAAGGCGCGCTGGCGCCTGTCTCGAAACACCGCTACGTCCCTCATGCGGGCTCAGCGATCGTCTTGGTCTCGAGGTACTCCTCGAAGCCCGCGACCCCCATCTCCCGGCCGATGCCGGACTGCTTGTAGCCGCCGAACGGCGCATCGGGGCTGAACCACACCCCGCCGTTGACGGCGATCGTGCCGGTGCGGATCCGGGCGGCCACCGCGCGGGCCCGCTCCAGCGAGCCGGACTCCACCGAGCCCGAGAGGCCGTACGCCGAGTCGTTGGCGATCCGCACCGCGTCGTCGTCGCCGTCGTGCGCGATCACCACGAGCACCGGGCCGAAGATCTCCTCCTGCGCCAGCCGGCTGGAGTTGTCGAGGCCGGCGATGACCGTGGGCTCGACCCAGAAGCCCGCCTGGTCGATGACGCGGCCGCCGGTGGCGAACCTGCCGCCCTCCTCCACAGCCAGCCGCAGGTAGGCCTCGACCCGGTCGCGCTGCGCCCGGGAGATCAGCGGCCCGCAGATCGCGCCGGGGTCGGCGGGGTCCTTGGCGCCGATCGTCTCCATGGTCGCGGCCGCGACCCGCACGGCCTCGTCGTACCTCTCCCGCGGTACGACGAGCCGCGTGGTGATCGCGCAGCCCTGGCCCGCGTGGATGCAGGCGGTGAACGCCGTCGCCCCAGCGGCGGAGGCGAGGTCGGCGTCGTCGAGCACGATCGCTGCGGACTTGCCGCCGAGCTCGAGGAAGACCCTCTTCAGCGTCGGAGCGGCCGCCGCCATGATCGACCGGCCGGTCGCGGTCGAGCCCGTGAAGGAGACCATGTCGACGCGCGGATCGGTGGCCAGCAACCCCGCGACCTCGTTGGACCGCGGGGTGACCACGTTGAAGACGCCCGGGGGGAGGTCGGTGTGCTCGGCGACCAGCCGGCCCAGCTCGCAGGCCAGCCACGGCGTGTCCGGCGCGGGCTTGAGCACCACTGTGCAGCCCGCCGCGAGCGCCGGGCCGACCTTGGCGAGGTTGATCTGGGTCGGCACGTTCCACGGCGTGATCGCGGCGACGACGCCGACCGGCTCACGACGCACGGTCCGGCGCGACGGGATCCCCATCGGCGCCGCGACCCCGAGGTCGGTCTCGAACTCGTAGGACTCCACCAGGTCGGTGACCCACCCCAGTCCGTCGACCGGCACGTCGAACCCGGCCGCCCCCATCATGAAGCCGGGCATGCCGACCTCGGCCGTCGTCAGCGCCCGGAACGCATCCGCGTGGTCGAGCAGCGCCCGGTGCAGCTGACGCAGGCAGCGCACCCGCAGCTCCACGTCCGTCGACCAGCCGCTCTCGTCGAAGGCCCGGCGCGCGGCAGCGATCGCCCCCTCGACGTCCGCTGCCGTGGCGTCCGGGGCGCGACCGATCTCCGCGCCCGTGGCCGGGTTGAGGATCGGGTACGTCGTGCCGTCGCCGGCCCCGACCAGCTCGCCGTCAACGAGCTGCTGGGCCGTGGGCGGCAGCGCCGTCATCGAGCGGCCTGCTGGGTGATGAAGTCCCCACGCTCCACCGGCGGCGGCCACACCGTCGACGGCAGGTCACGCAGCCGGTAGTGCCCCGGCTGGCTCCTGCCGTCCACGGCCATCCGGTCCAGCAGGCCCTGCGGCGCCTTGCCGGAGGACGCGATCGCGAGGAACGTGTGGGCGGTGGAGCCGAGGTCGAACCAGTCGCGCTGCCACGCGAACTTGAGCGCCCCGTCGTCCTGCCGCTCCACACCGAACCAGGACCCGCCGATGCCGAGGATCTCGTACTCCTCACCGGTCTCGTCGTCGGTGATCCCGGACTTCTGCTTCCAGAAGCCCGCGATCATCCGGCTCCTCTCGTCGATCATCGTCGCCTGGTAGTCGTAGTGCCAGCCGTCGAGCCCGGCCATCTCCTGGCCGATCGCCAGCTCGCGGATCTCCTCGCGTCCGATCGCCATGAAGTGCTCGTCGGGCGTGTACATCCAGCCGTACGTCGCGTCCTCGGCGTACCAGTCGGCCATGATCTTCCAGTCGCCGATCCGCTCGGCCTCCCGGTTGATCGCCAGCCAGGACTCCCAGAACTCCTCGATCTCTGCTCGCGTCAGCGGCATGGTCACTCCTCCTCGATGGCCAACGCCATGGCCGGGCAGTACTTCACGGCCGACCGCACGTCGGACCGCAGGGACTCGTCCGGGTGCTCCTGGAGCACCGTCACGCGATCGGCCTCCGCGTCGAAGCCGAACACCTGGGGGGCCTCGCCCTGACACACCTGATGCGCCTGGCACAGGTCGAGGTCGGCGACCACCCGGAAGCTCATCGCCCTTGCTCCGTGGGGGTTTTGAGGCTCGTCGCTGGCGCTCCTCGTACCTCAACCGCCGTTGCGGTGGTTGAGGTGCGAAGGCGCGCTGGCGCCTGAGCCTCGAAACCACCCCCCGCCACCGACATCACCGCTGCCTCCGGCGGTACCGCACCCGGCAGGGTTGCTCGAGCTGGATCACCATCTTCGACACGTCGTCGCGGTAGGACTCCGGCGGCTGGGCCATCTCGAACTCGTAGTCGCGCAGGATCACCGAGAAGATCGCCTTCATCTGCATCATCGCGAACGCGTTGCCGACGCACCGGTGCTTGCCGGCGCCGAACGGGATCCAGGTCCAGCGGTTCTGCAGGTCCTCCTGGCGCGGGTCGACGTAGCGGCCCGGGTCGAAGGTCTCCGGGTCGGGGAAGTCCGTGCCGATCCGGTTCGAGACCCGCGGCGACGCCGCGACCACCGTGCCCGGCGGGATCCGGTGCCCGGCCAGCTCGATCTCCTCCCGGACGACCCGCATCAGGATGACCAGCGGCGGATGCAGGCGCAGTGTCTCCTTGAGCGCCGCCTCGAGCTGCGGGATCGAGCGCAGCGCCTGGAAGGAGACCTCCGAGCCGTCGGCGTACAGGTCGTCCAGCTCCGTGACGACGGCGGCCATGGTCTCGGGGTTGCGCATCAGCTCGATGAGCGCCCAGGACGCCGTACCGGACGAGGTGTGGTGGCCGGCGAACATCATCGAGATGAAGATGCCGGTGATGTGGTCGGCGCTCATGTCGATCGAGATCAGCACGTCGAGCAGGTCGCGCTCCTCCCTTGGCACCGTGCCCCGCGCCTTCCGCCGGTCGATGATCCCCCGCACCAGCTCGACGAGCTGCTCCCGCGCGGCGTCGCGGCGCCGGAACGACTCGATGTCGAGGTAGGGGTCGACGTACGCGAGCGCGTCGGTGCCGCGCTCCAGCTCGTGGTAGTGGTGGGCGAACGACGAGTCGAGCTCCTCGCGGAAGGGCCTGCCGATCAGGCAGGCCGACGTCGTGTAGATCGTCAGCTCCGCGAACCAGTCGAGCAGGTCGATCTCGCCCGCGTCGCCCCAGTCGGCGACCATCCGGCGGATCTCGGCCTCGATGGTCGAGGCGTGCCCACGCATCATGTCGCCGCGCAGCGCCTGGTTCTTGAGCATCTGCTGGCGCTCCTCCGGCGAGGCGTCGAAGACCACGCCCTTGCCGAAGATCGGCGTCATGAAGGGGTACGCCGCGGCCTGGTCGAGCGTCGAGTCGGGCGCCCGGAAGAACTGCTCGTTGGCCTCGGCGCCCGAGACCAGCACGACGTCCTTGTCGGCGAGCCGGAAGCGGCCGATGTCGCCGCACTCGGCGCGCACCCGCTCGAACAGGCCGATCGGGTCGACCCGCATCTCGGCCAGGTGGCCCCAGTTCCGCCCGGGGTCGTCCGGCACGACGTACGAGACCTCCGGGATGGACATAAGACTGGACACCTGTCCAATCTAGAACACGTTCTCTCGGACGACAAGAGCCGGATCAGCCTCCGAACCGCTCGGCGGCCACACCGTGGCGCAGGCCGCGGTCGCTGACGGTGATCGCTTGCTGCCCGGTCAGCGTGAGGATCGTGCGCACGATGCACGCACCCGCGAGGATCACTTCGGCCCGGGCGGGCTGGAGCCCGGCGATCGTGCGGCGCTCGTCGGCGGCACGCCGCCGGTACTCCTCGATCTGCCGGTCCACCTCGGCGACGTCGACGACGGTGCCGTGCACCACGTCGGGGTCGTACGTCGTCAGGCCGTGGCTGACCGCGGCGAGGTTGGTCGAGGTGCCGCCGATCGCGATCACGGCGTCCGGCCGCGACCGCCCGGCGACCCGACCCAGCTCGGCCGAGATCGCCTCGAGGGCCGCGTCGACGGTCTCCCGAGGCACGGCGCCCGCCAACCCGAACCGCTCGGTCAGGCGCACCGCACCGACGTCGAGGCTGAACTGCTCCGCGATCCGATCGCGACTGCCGAAGGTGAACTGGCTGCTGCCGCCGCCCGAGTCGAAGACCAGCAGGCCGTCGCCGCCGGAGGTCAGGGAGGAGACCGCCGCCCGGTAGGCGAGCCGGGCCTCCTCAGGACCCGAGATCACCTCGACCGCCACCCCGCAGCGGTCGAGGACGGCGCCGAGGAAGTCGTCCCGGTTGGGCGCCTGCCGCAGCCCCGCCGTCCCGACGGCCACGATCTCGACCGGGCCCCGGCCGCGGATGTCGTCGAGCAGACCCGCGATCGCGGCGACGGTGCGATCCATCGACGCGGGGGTCAGCCCGCCGGACTCCGCCAGACCCTCCCCGAGCCGGGTCACCACGGCAGTGTCGAGCTCGGTCCGGCCCGCCCGGTCGCCGACGACCAGCTTGACCGAGTTGGTGCCGACGTCGAGGACGGCGTACCGCGTCGGGCGCCAGCCGAGCAGCGCCTTGAGCCCGTCGGCGACGCAGGTGTTGCGACGCCCCGCGAGGCCGAGCCTGCGGACGGTCGCGGACACGAGCTCGGGGTCCGGCGACTCCGCCGCGACGGTCCAGGTGGACGAGCCCTCGGCGCTGATCTCGGTGTACTCGACCAGGCAGCCCTCCAGCACCGAGCGGTGCCGCACCTTGTGCACGTCGACGAGCCGGAGCTCGTCGTGGGCGCCGATCACGTCGAGCAGCAGCTCGGAGCGGGTGTGCCGGGGTCGCCCGGTCACCGGCTCCGGCAGGCCGAGGGCCTCGAACGCCGCGGCCACGTACGCCTCGTCGACGGGGAAGGCCGCCTTCATGGTCGGCGTCCACAGCTGGAGCCCGGCCCCGTCGACCCGGCGCAGCACCTTGACGTCGAGCAGGTCGTCGCGCACCTTGACCGAGGCGTTCGTCCACATCGAGAGCACGTAGGTCTCGTCGCTGACCGCCGGGGCCACGGTCCGCAGCGACGCGAGCGCCTCGTCGGCGAGGTCGCCGAAGGCGCGCCACTCCCACCGCGGTACGACGGCGGGCGGGTCGGTCCGGCTCGGGAGATCGGTCGTCATCAGGTCGGCTCCTCGCGATGGTGGGCCGGCGGCTCGGCGGTCGTCAGTGCGACCACGGCCCGGTGGACGTTGCCGTGCACGCGGTCGGCGCCGAGCCGGCCGATCACGCCGTCGCGCTCCAGCAGCCGGCGCACCGCCGGCCGGACCGCGGCGAAGCGCAGGTCGACGCCGGCCTCGTCGGCCATCCGGATGACCTCCGAGAGCGTCGCCGCGCCCTGGGAGTCGGCGAAGTTGACGCCCGCGAAGTGCAGCACGACGCCGTGCACGTCGGGATCGATCAGCACGGCGCGGACCCGGTCCTCGAGCGTGTCGGCGGTCGCGAAGAAGACGCCGCCGTCCATCCGCAGCACCACGACGCCGGGAATCGTCTCGTCGTCCGGGTGCTCGTCGAGGTCGCGGAAGACCTGGGTGCCGGCCTCGCGGCCGAGCGTCGAGAGTCGCGGATGGGTGGCGACGTAGACCAGCCACAGCAGCGAGAGCGCGATCCCGATCGCCACCCCGGCGAGGACCCCGAACACCAGCGTCGCGAGGATCGCCGCCACCGCGACCCAGAAGTCGACCCGCGAGACCCGGCGCAGGCGGCGCATCTCGCCGACGTCCATCATCCCCATCACGACGGCCTCGATGATCAGGGCCGCCAGCACCGGCTTGGGCAACGACGAGAAGAGCGGCGCCAGCACGATCAGCGCGAGCACCACCGTGAGCCCCGAGGTCAGGCTCGCCAGGTTGCTCCGCGCGCCGGTGCGGTCGTTGAGCGAGCTCGCGGAGAGGCTGGTCGAGACCGGCATCCCCTTCAGCAGCCCGGCGCCGATGTTCGCCGCGGCTGGGCGACCGACTCCTGGTCGATGTCGACCTGGTAGCGGTGCTTGGCCGCGAACGACCGCGCGTCGCCCGCGGTCTGGGAGAACCCGATCATCACCAGCGCGAACGCCGCGAGCAGCACCGTGCTCGCGTGGTCGACCAGCAGGCCGAGGTCCGGTACGTCGAAGGACGGCAGCCCCCGTGGGATCTCGCCGACCAGCGCGACGCCGTGGTCGCCCAGATCGAGCAGGGCGGACGCGACCAGTCCGCCCACCAGCAGCACCAGCGAGCCCGGCAGCCGCGGGGCGAACCGGCGGACGCCGAAGACCACCACCAGCGCGACCGTGCCCACGAGCACCGTGTCGAGGTGGGCGTCGTCGAGGCCCGACAGCCACGACCACAACTCCTGGAAGGAGCTGTCGCCCTCGGCGTCGGTGCCGGTCAGTTTGGGCAGCTCGCCGACGACCACGTCGATCGCCGCGCCGAAGAGGAAGCCGGTCACCACCGCGCGCGAGAGGAACTGCGAGAGCCAGCCCATCCGGAAGACGGCCAGCGCCAGGAAGATCAGGCCGCTGACCAGGGTGATCCCGGCGACCAGAGTGGCCACGTCCGCGGTGTCGGTGATCCCGGTGACGAGCACGGCGCCGCCCGCGACGGCCGCGAGTCCGGAGCTCGGGCCCATCGAGATCTGCCGGCAGGTGCCGAACACGGCGTACAGGAGGGCGCCGACGGCCGCGGCGTACAGCCCGTGCTCGAGGGGTACGCCGGCGATCCCGGCGTACCCGAGGTTCTTGGGGATGATCAGCGCGGCGACCACAACGCCGGCCAGCAGGTCCCCGCGGAGCCAGGCGCGCCGGTAGTCCCGCAGCTGACCGACGATCGGCAGCAGTCGCGGTGCTGGCGTCCGGGCGGAGCCGGCGGTGTCTGGGTCCACGCACGCTCCCTTCGCGGATCACCGTCCGTCGAGCGTCGCGCCTGGACAGGTGGCCCCGCACCACCCCTCAGCGGGTGACATCACCCCGATCGTCGAGCGGCGCCTCGGGGTTCACCTCGATCAGGCTGAGGTGCACGCCGCGGGGCGCGCTGACCACCGTGGTGATCGCGTCGGCGAGTGCGGCGGGCTTGAGGAAGTGCGGATGCCGGGCCAACCCGAAGCGGACCCACTGGTTGAGCACGAACGCCGCCTCTGCGTCGTCCCAGTCGGTGCCCATCTCGCTCCAGGTGGGACCGGGACGCACGATCGAGGCGCGCACGCCGGTGCCCTCGAGCTCCATCTGCATCGCGTGCGCGAGGCCCTCCAGGCCCCACTTGCCGGCGGCGTACGACGACATGAACGGGCGGGCCCGCGCCGCGACGTCGGAGGAGACGAAGACCAGGTCGCCGCGGCGCCGCTCGACCATGCCGGGCACGAAGGCCCGCACCAGTCGGTGCGCCCCGACGACGTTGAGGTCGAGCTCGCGGGCGAAGCGGTCGGTGTCGACCTCGTGGATGGTGCCTGGTGCGACCGCGCCGGCGTTGGAGATCACGACCTCGACGTCGCCGAGATCGGCGCTCACCCGCGCGGCGAACGCCTCGACCGAGGAGTCGTCGGTGAGGTCGAGCGCGTGCGCGACCGCCTCGCCGCCAGCCGCGCGGATCTGGGCGGCGACCTCCTCGCACCGATCGGTACGCCGCGCACCGAGCGCGACCGGGAACCCGGACGCCGCCAGCGCCAGCGCCGTCGCCGCGCCGATGCCCGACGAGGCGCCGGTGACGACCGCGGGCCGGCGGGTCGGCTGCGCGTACTTGCTCATGCCGCCTCCGGGCCGCGCCGCCGGGTGGCGGTGAGCAGGCAACCGATCGCCCCACCGGAACGGTTGCTCACACACCGCCGCACGCCGACACCGGGGCGCGGTGAGCAGGCAACCGATCGCCCGGCCAGAACGGTTGCTGACACACCGCCGCACGCCGACACCGCGCTCATCGCGCCTCCATCCACGGCCGGCTCCCGGCGGCGGTGGGCAATCCACCCAACGCGGGACCAGGTACGTGGAGCACCCACCGCCCGATCGCCCGACCGCCCCACCAAAACGGTTGCTCACACACCGCCGCACGACACCCACCGGGGCGCGGTGAGCTGGCAACCGATCGCCCGGCCAGAACGGTTGCTGACACACCGCCGCACGCCGGCACCGCGCTCATGCCGCCTCCACCGACGGCCGGCTCCCGGCGGCGGTGGACAATCCACCCAGCGCGGGACCAGGAACGTGGAGCACCCACCGCCCGATCGCCCGACCGGAACGGTTGCTCACACACCGCCGCACGGCACCGCCACCGGGGCGCGGTGAGCAGGCAACCGATCGCCCGGCCAGAACGGTTGCTGACACACCGCCGCGCGCCGACACCGCCGCACGCCGACACCGCGCTCATCGCGCCTCCATCCGCACCGGCACCGACGCGAAGCCGCGCACGTTGACCGAGTGCACCCGCACGCAGTCGTCGTGGGCGACCTCGACCGCGCGGACCCGGCGTACCAGCGCGGCCAGGGCGATCCGGGCCTCGAGGCGGGCCAGGTTGGCGCCGAGGCAGAAGTGCCGGCCCCCGCCAAAACTCAGCAACTGCGCCAGTTCGTCCCGCTCGCGGAAGACGTCGAACCGGTCCGGATCGTCGAAGACCCGGTCGTCGCGGTTGGCCGAGCCGAGCACCAGCACCGCCTTCGAGCCCGCCGGCGCGACCCGGCTGTGCAGCTCGACGTCGGCGAGCAGGTGCCGCGCGAGCATCTGGCTGGAGGTGTCGTAGCGCAGCGTCTCCTCGATCCACGGCACCACGAGGTCGCCCCGGTCGTCGGGGTCGGCGAAGACCTTCTCGAGCTGCGCGGGGTGCCGGGTCAGGTGGAAGAGCGCGTGCCCGAGCAGCTTGGTGGTGGTCTCGTTGCCCGCGACGACCATCAGGAAGAGGAAGGCGATGATCTCGTCCTCGCCGAGCCGGTCGCCGTCCATCTCCGCCGAGAGCAGGGCGCTGGTCAGGTCGGACGTCGGCCGCCTCTTGCGCTGCGCGACCATCTCGGCGTAGTAGCCGACCAGCACCAGCGACGCCTCCATGCCGGCGGGCGGGACGTCGCGCATGCCCGGCTCGCGGTGCACGACGAGGTCGGCGAGCCGGCGCACCTCCGCCCGGTCGGACTCGGGCACACCCATCATCTCGGAGATGACATCCATCGGGAGCAGGCCCGCGAAGTCGTGGATCCAGTCGAAGCCCTGCCCGTCCCGGGCCCGCTCCAGGCACCGGTCCAGGTAGTGGTCGGTCAGTCGCTGGATCTGCGGGGCCAGCTCGGTCACCCGTCGCGGCGTGAATCCCTTGGAGACCAGCGACCGCAGCCGCTGCTGGCGGGGCGGGTCCATGCCGAGGAAGGACATCACTCGATGAGCGTCGGGGCCCCACGCGCTCCGGTCGATGGAGACCCCCATCGCGTTGGAGTAGACGCCCTCGGTGCGCAGCGCGTGCTGGATGTCGGCGTGCCGGGTGAGGAACCAGACGTCGAGCTCCTCGTTGTGGTGCAGCGGGTCCTCGTCGCGGCACCGACGGTACGTCGGGTAGGGGTCCTCCTGGAACGCGTAGTCGTACGGGTCGAAGACGATGGCGTCCGTCGTCATGCTCACGCATTGCCCCTCATGATCACGGCGACGACCGCGTCGAGCCGCTCGCCCATCTCGGTGTAGGTCATCAGCCCCATCCCGCCCTGCAGCAGCGCCCCCGAGAACGCCAGCGCCACCGTCTCGACCACGACCGGGTCGGCGTCCGCGCCGAGGGCCGTGCGGAAGCGCGCGACGAGCTCGCCGCCGATCCGCAGCCGCAGCCGCTCCACGTCGGGGTCGCTGCCGAGCAGCGCGGAGGTCACCGCCGCGGCCAGCTCCGGCTCCTCGGCGAGCCGCCGCGTCAGGTGGCGGGTCACCGACTGCAGGCGCTCGATGACGTCCGCGCCGGTCGGCTCGTGGGCGTCCTCGGCGAGGAACCGCCAGAAGAGCTCAGCGAACAGGTGGTTCTTCGAGGCCAGGTAGGTGTACGCCGTCGCCGGCGAGACGCCCGCGCGGTGGGCGACGGTGCGCACGGTCAGCGCCTCGTGGCCGACCGCGCCGAGCTCTTCGTGCCCGGCGGCCAGCAGCCGCTCGACGGTCTCGGCCTGGCGGCGGTTGAGCCCCTGGCGCGGCGAAGCGGACAACTGACTGGACATGTGTCCAATCTAGGGCCGACCGCCGCGGCGCCGCAAGGGCCGGGCCCCCGACGGCGGCCCGGGAGTCCCTCAGGCCCGTTGCCCGGTGCCCGGCGGGCTCGGCGCGTCGATGCCGAAGCGGACGCCGATCATCCGGATGACGAAGCAGACGACGGCCCCGGTGATCGCAGCCGGCAGGTCGGCGACCCCGAGCTGGTCGCCGGCGACCAGGACGAACGCGCCCACCAGCGCCGGGATCGCGTACAGGCCGCTGCTCAGCACCGCCGGGATCTCGCGGATCAGCACGTCGCGCAGGGTGCCGCCGCCGACGGCGGTGATCGCCCCCAGGATCACCGCCTGGGCGGAGCCGACCCCGAGGTCCAGCCCCTTGAGCGCGCCGCTGACCGCGAACAGGCTCAGGCCGGCGGCGTCCAGCACCAGGATCGGCTTGGCCAGCCGGTCGAGGTGGCGGCCGGCCACGAAGGCCACCAGGCCGCCGATCGCGGCCACCGCGAGGTAGCGCCAGTCGCTGAACGTCGCCGGTGGCAGCGCCCCGAGCATCACGTCGCGGATCATCCCGCCGCCCAGCGCGGTGAACATGCCGAGCGTGATCACCCCGACGATGTCGAGCCGGGCGACCCGGATCGCCGTCAGCGCGCCGTTCAGTGCGAAGGCGAACGTGCCGGTGAGGTCCAGGACCAGGAACATCGGCGAGGTGGTGTCCACCGGACCTGTCTATCGTGCGCACCGCCCCGCCACCCAGACGGCGCGAGCGCGCTCAGTCCACGGCCTCGACGTCGAAGGCCGGGTCGTAGCCGACCGTCCCCTGCGGGATCTCGCGGGCCGCCAGTCGCAGCACCTGGAAGTACTCGGCGGGCACCCCTGGGAGCACGAGCCGCGGATCGGGACGGAAGCCGAACCGGCCGTAGTAGCCGGGGTCCCCGAGGACCACGCACCCCATCGCGGTGTCGATCGCCGCCAGCGCCTGGGTGACCAGCGCGGTGCCGATACCGGTCCCCTGGTGGTCGGGACGCACCGAGACCGGCCCGAGTCCGTACCACCCCTGCGCGCCCGGCGTACGGCGCCCGTCGACCGGGATGATGGTGACCGGGGAGATCGCCACGTGGCCGACCACGGAGCCCTCCAGCTCCGCGACCTCCGACACGGCCAGGGCTCCCCGACCCCGCAGCGCGTCGACGATCAGCTGCTCGGTGCCGCTGGAGTGCTCGGCGCCGGCGAAGGCGTCGCGGGTCACGGCGAAGATCGCCGCCTCGTCACCGGGTCGCTCGGGACGGACGAGAAGGGGCATGGCGACGACGCTACCGACCGCCGGATCGCAGCGTCGTCGCCCCCACGGGATCACCGGCTACCGAGCGTCATCGGATCCGGAACCGCAGGGCGCGCTGGGCCGCGGCCGTGCTCGGGTCGCCGGCGTAGGCCACCGTCAGCCGCTGCCCGCCCGGCTTCAGCCTCCGCAGCGTGATCCGTGCGGTTCCGTCGGAGCGCACGGCGGCTCGCGCCAGGGTCTTGCCCTTGCGACGCACCGTGACACGGCCCGTCGGAGCGAGGCCGGAGGCGCTGACCCGCACCGTGACGGTGGCCGTGCGGGTGGCGTCGCGCGGGGTGCGCACCTTGGTGCGGAGCACGGCCCGCGCCTTGGCGACGGCCGTCGTCGGCTCGGTCGTGCCGTGCCACGGCAGCCGGTCGGGCGCGGTGACGCTCGCTCGCAGCGAGACGCGTCGACCGACCTCGCCGCGCCCCAGCAGCAGCGTGGGTCCGGTGCCGGTGGCGATCGGCGCACCGTCGGCGAGCCACTGGTAGCTCGCCGTGACACCGGCCGGAAGTGGCGGCAGCTGGGCCGTCAGTCGCTGGCCGGCCACCGCGGTGCCCGAGATCGTGGGGGTGCCGACGACGGCGGGGTCGTTCGCACCGCCCGGGTTCGGCCCGGCGTCCGGAGCGGCCGCGACCGGACCGACCGGTGCGCTGGTGGTGCGCCACGGCACGTGGCCGAGCCGGTCCACGGTCACCTCGACCGTGATCGAGGTGCCCTGTTGGGCAGCGGTCAGGAGATGGCTCGTGCCGGTGGCTTCCGAGATCGGAGCGCCGTCGGCGTACCACTGCAACGCGGTCTGGACGCCGGAGGGAACGCCCGACAGGACGGCGGTGAGCTGCTGGCCGACCGCCGGGTGTCCGTCCACCGTGGCCACGACCTGGAGGTCCTGGGTCGCGGGCCGGATCGGCTCGCTGGGCTCGGTGTGCGGCCAGATCGAGACGTAGCCGGGACGCCACAGCTCCGCCTGCAGCACGACCCGCTTGCCCACGTCCTCGGGCCGGACCTCGTAGCTGCTCTCGTCGCCGACCTTCGTGCCGTCGACCCGCCAGGTCCAGAAGACGGCCGTGGGGGCGGGGGTGGCCTCGATCGAGCCGGCCAGGGTGCCGCCCACGACGAGGTCGCCGGAGATGACCGGGCCGGACGTGCTGAACGACGCCTGCCCGACGAGTATCCGGCTCGACTCGCTGACCAGGTCGTCGTAGCCCGGCCGCGAAGCGGTGACCCGCACCGAGATCCGCTTGTTGGAGTCCGTGGGCCTGACGGCGTAGGTGGCCTCGGTCGCGCCCGGCACGTCGACGCCGTCCATCAGCCACTGGTAGGAGTACGACGACGCCGCCGGCGTCGTGCGCGGCGGGACGGCGGTCACGGTCTCCCCGACCCGGAAGCCGCCGAGCATGGACGACTTGACGCCGAGCACGAACGTGCCGCGTACGACCTCGTAGGCGACGGTCTTGGTCGTCGTGTTCCCGGCCCGGTCGACGGCCATCGCCTGGGCGGTGTGGGTGCCGAGCGTCGAGGTGTCGAGGGCGCTGCCGCTCGGAGTCGTGTCACTGCACGACGCGATCCCCGAGAGCGCGTCCGCGCAGTCGTACGACAGCGCCACGGTCGAGTGCTGGATCACGCGGGCACCGTCGGCCGGAGCGGTGACGCCGACCGTCGGGTAGTCGCGGTCGATGCCGAACCAGACCGTGCTCCGGGCGGTGTTCTCCGACCGGTCGGTCGCGGTCACGACGACCTCGGTGACCCCGCCGTTCGTGAGGGCGATCGTCCCGCCGCTGCGACCCAGCAGCCCCCCGGAGTCATGGGCGCCGGTGAGTTGGTACTCCACGCTGTCGACCGAGCCGCCGCCGACGTCGGCGACCGCGACCGTGACCGGCGTACTGCCGGGGAACCACCGGTCCCCGGCCGGAGTGAAGGTGATGGTGGGTGGTTCGATGTCGATCGCGTGGGCCGGCGCCATGCCGAGCAGCAGGGCGAGCGTGGCCAGGCCGCTGGCCCGGGCAAGGAAGGTTCGTGACACGGTCTTCTCCTGGAGACGAGCAGAGGTGCTCAGCGCACGCGCAGCGCGGCCGAGGTGACGGAGCGGTTGCTGTAGCCGGCTCGGATCGCGGTCACCCGGACCGAGATCCGGCGGCCGCGGTCGGCCGCTGTGAGCCGATAGCGGGGCTTGGTCGCCCGCTTGATCGCCGCGCCGTTGCGCAGCCACTGGATCCGGGTCCGCTGCGGGCTGGGCGCGAACCGCGCCGGGCGGAGGGTGAGCGTCCTGCCGACGCGAGCCGAGCCCTGCACCGCCGCCTTCGCCAACACCTCGAAGCGGTCCTGCTCGGCGCCGGGGGCGCCGCCGCCACCCGGGCCGGGTGCGGGCTTGGAGCCGGGCCTGGGCGCCGGAGGCGGAGCCGGCAGGGCCGGCGGCGCCAGCGGGGCCGCGGACCAGTCCGGGTTGGTCCCGCCGGGGACGAGGAGCCGGATGGACGTGGCCGCGTCGCAGCTGTCGAAGGACGTCACCACCCACAGGTCGCCGAGCTCCTCGTAGGCCACGGACCGGCCGTCGGGACCCAGGCTCGGCGAGTCGAACACCGGTCCGGGCGTGGTGGTGTCGTCCGAGGCGAGGAAGCAGGCCGGCGTCGTCGGCGGCGCCGGGATGCTCGTCCGCGGATCGCCGGTCACGCTGCCGATGCCGACGAAGTCGTCACCGACGAGATACGTCACCCGGCTCAGGTCCGCCGACACCTCGGGGTGGTTGATCCCGTGCCACTGCAGCGGATAGCCGTCCTCGTCGCTGATCACCTGGTCCTGGTAGAACCAGGTGGTGGCCTCGTCGTGGCCCAGGTCCTGCAGGTCGGCGATGCCGCTGGAGGAGAGCACGACGCGCGTGGGGGACAGCCACGCCGGCTCGCGGCCCGAGACGATGCCGTACGTCGTCGTGGGGCTGAGGCCGGTCGCGTCGGTGAACGACGTGAGCTCCTCGATGCGGATCCGGCCGCTGTAGTCCTTCGACCGCAGCTGGCTGTAGGCGATCCGGGAGCCGTCGGGTGAGATCACCGGCTCGTGGATCGGGGTGATCAGCAGCGTGCCGGGCGAGGGCAGGAAGAGGCTGGGCGGGGCCAGCACGCCCAGGACGACGCCGTTCTGCAGCATTCGGATGATCTGACCGCCCCGGGCCACGGCGATGACGCCGGTGTCCGACATCGTCGGGTCCTCGTAGGGCGAGTCGGCCGTCCCGTCGCTGGTCACCTGGTGCAGGCCGGTGCCGTCGGGGCGGATCAGCCAGACGTTGGCGTTGCGGATGAAGACGATGCTGCCGTCCAGCGCGGCCGACTGGATGGTGCGCTGGGTCGCGCGCTGGGTCGCGCGCTGGGTGGCGCCCTGCGTCACGCGCCGGCCCGGCGCGGCCGGGGACCCGGGGTGCAGCGTGTGCCGGGCCTTCTGGGCCTTCTGGGCTTTCTGGGTGTGCTGGAGATCGTCGGCCTGCTGCGGGCTCTCCGCGGCCGTGGCCACCCCCGGGAGGGTGGTCACCGGGAGGGCGAACAACGGCAGGGCGAGGGCGGCCAGGAGGGCCGCGACCCGGGAGGGTCGGGCGGGCATAGTGAGGCTCCGGAGGTCGGGAACACGGGCCTCAGCAGCGTGGCCCGTCCGGTGCCCCCGCCGCATCGCTCGCGGGGACGACCCCGGTCGCCCGCAAGGACGATCGTGGGTCGTCCCGGGGAGGGTCAGGCGCCGGGGCGCACCAGCCCGGTCTCGTAGGCCAGCACCACCGCCTGCACCCGGTCCCGCAGGTTGAGCTTGGCGAGGATGCGTGCCACGTGGGTCTTCACCGTGGTCTCGGCGAGGTAGAGCTCGGCGCCGATCTCCGCGTTCGACAGGCCACGAGCGATCGCCCGCAGCACCTCGACCTCGCGCTCGGTGAGGCTGGAGAGGACACCCGAGGCGGTGGGCGTGGGTGGCTGACGCACGAACGTCTCGACCAGGCGTCGTACGACGGAGCGCGCGAACAGCATCTCCCCGGCGTGCACCGCCCGGATGCCGGCGGAGAGCTCGGCGGGCGGCGTGGTCTTGAGCAGGAACCCGCTCGCGCCGGCGCGCAGCGCCTCGAAGACGTACTCGTCGAGATCGAACGTGGTGAGCATCAGGGCGCGCGCCTCGGGACGCGCCTGCGCCAGCGCCCGGATCCCCTGCAGGCCGTCGCTCCCGGGCATCTCGATGTCGAGCAGCACCACGTCGGCGGCCCGCTCTCGGGCCAGCCCGACCGCCTGCTGCCCGTCGGTGGCCTCTCCCACGACCGTGATGTCCGGCTCACAGGCGAGCAGGGCGCTGAGTCCGCCGCGGACCAGGTCCTGGTCGTCGGCGATCACCACCTTGATCACGGTCGAGTCACCTCTCTTGTCTGGCCCGCCTGGCCGGTCCGGTCGGACGCCGGCGGCGGCGCGGTCATCATCGGGGTCGCCTCGATGGGCCCCGACACCGGGGGTACCGGCGACGTGGGCAGCACGGCGGAGACCCGGAAGCCCCGGCCCTCGGGCCCCGCGCTCAGCTGGCCGCCCTGGAGCCGGACCCGCTCAACGAGGCCGTCGAGTCCGAAGCCGGTGCCGCTCGGCGCCGCGGCGTGGTGCCGACCGCCCCCGTCCTGCACGAGGACGCTGACCCGGTCCGGCTCCTCGACCAGCCGGACCCGCACCCGGGCCCCCGGGGCGTAGCGGGCGGCGTTGGCCAGGGCCTCCTGCACGATGCGGTGCACCGTGAACGCGATCTCGGGATCCTCGGGGAGGTCGCCCTCGAGGTCGATCTCCAGCCCGGTGGTGCCCAGCCGGTCGACGAGCCCCTGAAGGTCCTCGGAGTCGGACCGGTGGAGGTCGTCGCGCAGCATCTCGGCGAGCTCGCCGAGATCCTTCATCGCCTGATCTCCCGCCATCAGGGCGTTGTCGACCGCCCGGTGGGCGGCGACCGGGTCACGCCCGGCGAGTGCCCGCGCGGCACGCGCCTGCAGCACCATCGCCCCGACCGCATGGCTGGTGATGTCGTGCAGCTCGCGGGCGATCCGGAGCCGTTCGGCCGCCATCGCGTCGTCGACACTCGACCGCAGCCGGGCCTGCGCGCGGCTGATCCGGCTGTCGGCCTCGCTCTCCGCGTGCTGGGTCCGGCGCCGGGTCCACACCGCGACCGCCGCGACCGCGGCGACCACGACCGGGACCAGGCTCAGCGTGGGCGAGCGCCAGGTCCCGACGGCGGAGAGGACCACCACCACCCCGGCGGGGAGGATCACGAGTGCCCGCGGACCGAGCCCAGAAAGCTCGGTCGCGGCGCCGGCGGCCGCCCAGGCCAGCATCGCGATGGTGGTCATCTCGACGACCCCGTGGGGAACCGGCACGTCGATCGCCAACGCCACGGCCATCGGCACCGCGCAGACCATGGCCGCGAGCGCGGGCGCGGTGCGCCACAGGGCGAGCCCGAGGGGCACCCCGGCGGCCAGCCCGGTGGCGGCGGGCTCGAGTGAGTGACCGACGGCCTCGGCCAGGCCCACCGCCGCGAGAGCCACCGCCAGGAGCGCGTCCGTCCGCCAGGCGCCTCGACGCTCGACGTCCGCGGGCAGGGGACCATCCGACGTCACGAAGCGCAGCAGCGCCTCGTCCAGGACCGGCTCCCGCGCGACGACCGGTGCCCGCAGCAGGCCCAGGATGCGGCGCAGATCGGCGATGGCGGCCTCGCCGCGACTGCCGACGCGGTCGAGCAGATGGGGGTCGAGCAACTGCGCGGCCGCTTCGGCGTCGGCGCGCATCGAGGCGACCGCCTGCTCGACGATGTCGAGGGAGCCCGACAGGATCCGGCCGCGCTCGCGATCCACGACCTCAGCGGCGGTGACCTCGTGGTCACGCAGCTCCAGGTCGCGGGCCACCGCCCGCCGGGCCTGGACCACGGCGGCGCCCTCCCCCACGACCTGACCGACCAGCCAGGTCCCGGTGAACAGCAGGACTCCGACGAGCGCCCGCGACACCCCGAACCCACTGGCCGCGATGACCGCGACGTACCCGACGAGGACGCACCCGCCCCAGGCGGGAGGCAGCCGGCGGCCGACGAAGAACAGGCAGCAGATCGCCGGCAGCAGCCCGGCCGCGTTCTCCACGGGGGCACCCAGCGCCAGGCCGGCCGCCTGGGTCATCGCCACGACGAGGGCACCGGCCACCACGTGCCGGACCAGCAGCCAGCCGCCCACGCCGAACCCGACGGGCAGGACGGCCAGCGCGGGGCTCAGCTGGGGCCACAGGAACGCGGTCGACCAGAGGGCGAACACTCCCGCGAGCACCGGGCCGGAAGGTCGCAGCGGCCACGGCATCACCCGATGGTACGGGCGGCCGAACGCCGTCGGTCGCGATCGCCGAAGACGCCCGCCGGCCACGGGTCAGCTCGGCCTGATGGTGAGCCGGGCCCGGGCGGTGTCGCCCTCGACGCCCGCGCTCCCGGCGTAGCGCACCACGTAGACGGTGCGGCCCGTGCTCTGCCGACGCAGCACCAGGCGGAGGTCGCCCGAGCGGTCCAGGCGACCCTGACCAACGGTCCGGCCGCCGCGGGTGACGACGACCCGACCGGAGGCGGTCGTCCCGGCAGCGGTCACGCTGATGTCGAGACGCGCCGTGCGGCCGGGCAGCGACCGGGCCCGCACCCGCAGCCGGCTCGAGGCCTTCTGCACGGCGGTCGTGGCAGCGCTGGTCTCGGCCCAGGGCTGGTACTCCGGCGCGGTCCCGGTGATCGTGACGGACAGGCGGCGGCCCACGTCGGTCGGCATGATCCGGTACGACGCAGCGGTCGCGCCCGGGATCGCGGCACCGTCGGCGAGCCACTGGTAGCCGAAGGTGGCGGCGGGCGTCAGCCGCGGCAGGTCGACCCGGAGCAGCTGCCCGACCTGCGGCTCGCCGGCGACGGCCACGGCACCGCTCACGGCGAACCGGGGCGGCACCACCTCGTAACTGATCGCCCGGGTCTGCTCGCGACCCACCCGGTCGCGCGCGGTCAGGATCGCGGCATGCCTGCCGAGCGTGGTGGTGTCCAGCACGCGCGGGCCCGCGCATCCGTTGATCCCGCTGTGGTCGTCGGTGCAGGAGAAGTGGATCGGCACCTCGCTGCCGCGCTCCACCTGGATCCCGTCCTGGGGCGAGGAGACGCTGATGATCGGCGGGGTGCGGTCGATGCCGACCTGGAGGACCCCGTCGGCCCGCTGGTCGGCGTCGTCGAACGCCGTGACGTACATCGTGGTGTGGCCCTCGGCGCTGATCTCCACCGGGCCGCCGTCGATCGGCAGCGTGCCGGCCCGCTCCGAGGCACCGGTGAGCAGGTACTCCACCGACCTCACCCCCGTGCCACCGGGATCGGAGACGTCGACCTGCACCGTGACGGTGTCGGTGTGCCACACGTCGTACGCCGCCGTCGGCACTCCGAACCCGATGATCGGCGGGTCCAGGTCGGCGTCGATCGCCGACGCAGCCGGTGCCAGCGGCGCGAGCAGGGCCACGGCGAGGGTCGGCGTGAGCAGGAACGAGCGGGAAGGCATGGTGACTCCAGGAGCGAGAGGACAGAAGACGTCTGCGACCCTCCCCCGAACCCGCCGACCGGATCGTCAGCACCAAGGAGGATCCACGTCGTCCTGGAGGACGACCCGCGTCGCGCGGGCCACGTCGCGGGCCCGCAGGGAGCCACGACGGATGACGGGCGCGGGACCCGACGTGTGGCATGGTGGGTCGCCACACGTCCGGGGTCAGGCCAGGAGTAGGTGTTCGGCATGTCGAGGTGGCTGACCCGGGTCAGCGTGCTGGGAGATCTCCAGGTCACCGTCGACGGGGCCGACCACACCCCGGCCGGGGCGATCCCGCGTCGCGTCGTCGCCGCGCTCGCCAGCACGCCGGGCCGGGCGGTGCCCCTCGACCGGCTGATCCACCTGGCCTGGGCCGGCCGACCGCCGTCGAGCGCCCGCAACAGCCTGCAGTCCCACGTGTCGCGGCTGCGCGGCCGACTCGGCGCCGACCGGATCGTCGGGGACCACCTCGGCTACCGGCTCGACGTCGGCGAGGACGGGCTCGACGTCGCCGAGTTCGAGCGCCTGCTGGACCGGGCCGCCGCCCAGGCCGGCCGGCCGGAGCAGGCCGCCCAGCACCTCGCCGCCGCACTCGCGCTGTGGCGCGCCACGCCGTACGCCGAGCTCGGCGACGACCCGGACGTCGCACTCCGCGTCGCCGAGCTGGAGCACCGGCGCCGCCTGGCCCGGCTCGACCTCGCCGAGGCCCGGCTGCTGGCCGGCCAGCACGCCGCGGCGAGCACCGACCTGGCACAGTTCCTGGTCGAGCAGCCACTCGACCACCGCGCGGCGGCCCTCCAGGCGAGGGCCCTCTACCTCGCCGGGCAGCAGGCCGAGGCGCTCGCCGTGCTCGCCGATCACCGCCGCGCGACCCGCGACGAGCTCGGGCTGGACCCGCCGGCCGAGCTCGACGAGCTGGAGCAGAGCCTGCTGCGCCGCGAGCTGCCCACGGCCTCGGTGTCGGCGCCCGGCCCCCGCCCGGCCGCACCCTCGGCCTTCGTCGGGCGGGCGGCCGAGCTGGCCGCCGCCGACGAGCTGCTTGCGGCGGCGGACGGAGGCGCCGGCGGCCTGCTGCTGGTCTCCGGGGAGCCCGGCATCGGCAAGACCCGCCTGGCCACCGAGATCACCGCGCACGCCACCGGGTTCGCCATCGCATGGGGACGCTGCTACGACGACGGGCAGGTCCGAGCGCTGGCCCCATGGCGCGAGGCCGTCGGCGACTGGCTCGCCGTTGCCTCCGCGGCGGACGCCGCCCGGCTCGGTCCGCAGTGGCCACGGGCCGCGGCGACGCTCGGCATCGCCCCGACCGCCGGCGAGCCGAGCCCCGACGACCTCGGCCTCGCCGCACTCGCCGAGGTGCTGCACCGGATGGCGGCGGTCCGGCCGCTGCTCGTCGTGCTCGACGACCTGCACTGGGGCGATCCGGCGTCGGCACGGCTGGTGGAGCTGGTCTCCCGCGACATCGCCGCGTCGCCGCTGGTGGTCCTGGCCCTGTTCCGCGACGGCGAGCTGGCCGGCGCCCACCCGTTCCGCGGGGTGGTCGGCCGGGTCCGCCGGCGGGACAGCACCCGCGCCCTCGGGCTGCGTGAGCTCGACGCCGACGCGGTGACCTCCTACGTCGAGACCCGCACCGGTGCGACGCCACCCGACTGGCTGGTGGCCCGGCTGATGGAGCGCACCGGAGGCAACCCGTTCTATCTCCGCGAGACCGTGGATCTCCTGACCGAGCGGGACCGGCTCGATCCCAGCGATCCCTGGCCGGTGCCCGAGGGCGCCTTCGCGCTGACCGAGCAGCGGTTGGCGGGGCTGGCGCCCCCGACCGCAGACCTGCTCCGCACCGCGGCCCTCGACGGGACCGTGCTGGACGTGCCGCTGCTCGCCGCCGCCCACGACACCACGCCGCTCGAGGTGCTCCGGCTCCTCGACGACGCGGTCCCGCGCCGACTGCTCGACGCGGATCCCGAGCACCCGGGCCGGCTGTGGTTCGCCCACGACCTGGTCCGCGAGGCGATCGTCGACTCGCTCACCCCGGCGACGCGGGCCGATCGGCACGGCCGCCTCGGAGCGGTGCTCGCCGAGCGGGCCGACCAGCGCGACGAGGCATCGCTCGGGCGCGCCGTACGCCACCTCCTGCCCGCCTCGATCGCGGCACCCGACCTGGCTGCGACGGCCGTGCGGCTGTCGGCGGCGGCGTCCCGGCTGGCGCTCGCCCGCGGCGACGTCGACGAGGCGCTGCGCCACCAACGGGCGGCCCTGCAGCCGGCCGGTTCGGCCTCGCTGCCGCCGGCCGAGCTGCTCGGCCTGCGGCTCGATCTCGCCGAGCTCACCCATCGCGCGGGCCGCCTCGACGAGGTCGACTACCGCCGGCTCGCCGACGCCGCCCACGGCGTGGCGCCGGAGGTGGAGGCGCGCGCGGCGCTCGGCCACGAGCACTGGAGCGTCGACGCCCGTCGGCCGCGCACGGGCGCCGACGACACCTCCGTCGTACTGCTGCGGCGAGCGCTGACGCACGACCATCCTCCGGACCTGCGGGCAGCGCTGCTCGGCGCCCTCGCCCAGGCGCTCGCCTTCGCCGGCGCACTGGACCAGGCCCGCCTGGTCGCCGGCCGGGCGGAGGCGGCGGCCGACGCCGCGTCGGACCGGGTGCGGGCGGAGACCCTCACCACGGTGGCGACGGTGCTCGACCGGCCCGCCGACCTGGCCACCCGGGTCCGGCTGCTGGAGACCGCAACCGCGCTGACCGAGCAGGGGGACGGCGAGTTCGTCGGCGCGGACCTGGTGGCTCGGCGGCGCCTGGTGCCCGACCTGATCCGGCTCGGCCGGCTCGCCGACGCCGACCTGGCCATCGACGACCTGCTGGTGCGCGCGGAGGCCGCCGGCAGCGAGATCGACCGCTGGCACGTCCCGCTGTGGCGGGCGGTGCTCAGCCTGGGTCGCGGCCGGCTCGCCGAGGCCGAGCTGCTGGTCGAGCGGTTCCGGGTCGTCGCGACGCACCACGGGTACGCCGACACCGACCGGGTGCACGGCGTGCTGTCCGCTCTGCTGCACCTCGAGCAGGGCGCACCACAGGCCGCCCGCGAGGTCGTCGAGCTGCGGGCCGCCGACGACCGGTTCGAGCCGTGGGACTGGACCCGGCTGCTCACCGACTGGGCGGCCGGTCACCGCGACCTGGCCGCGGCGCGCCTGGTCGATCTCTCCGCACGCCGGTTCCGCCCGTCCCCGCTGTTCGCCGGCATCGAGGTCTTCCTCGGCTGCCTGGTGGCCGCGCCGGTCGCCGACCTCGGGGAGGCGACGCACGCCGCGGAGCTGACCCGGATCATCGCCCCGGCCCGCGGGCAGAACGTCGTGCTCGGTGCGGGCGCGGCCCTGCTCGGCAGCGCCAGCCACCATCTCGGCGTCCTGGCCCTGCGGTCCGGCGACGCCGACACCGCCCGCGAACTGCTCGGCGAGGCACTGCGGCAACAGCGCGCGTGGGGACTGCGGCCGGCCGCCGAGCGCTCCGCCGCGCTGCTCCGAGCACCGGAGGCGCGATGACGCCGCGCGAGCACCTGCGGGTGGCAGCGGCGGAGTACGAGCGATTCGGCACGCTCGCCACGGGGCTCGACCCGGAGCGGCTGGGCCGGCCCACCGGGCTGCCCGGCTGGCGGGTGGCGGACCTGGTCGAGCACGTCCGCAGGGCGCAGCTGCTGGAGGCGGCCGCACTCGGCGAGCCGGCGCCCGCCGCAGCGGACGACCTGCGAGCTGCGCGGGCGGCGTTCGCGCGGGCGGTCGAGCGGCTCGGCGACCCCGACCCGACACGGCCGGTCGAGCTCGTCGGCGGCGTCGTCGTGATGGAGGTGGCGGCCCCGCTGATCGCCGCGGAGGCAGCGATCCACGTCGTCGACCTGGCCCGGGCCCTGGGTGGGCCGGGTGGACTCGGTGGGTCCGCCCTCGCCTCGTGCGCCGCCGCCCTCGGCCCGATGCTGACCTTCGTGGGCGGGCTCGGCGCACCGGAACCGGAGGAAACGAGCGTCGAACTCGCCGGTCGGCTGGTCGACGTCCGGCTGCGGCGTACGGCCGGACGCTGGCGGCCGGACCGTGCGCCGGGCCCCGCCAGTGTCCGCTTCGCCGGGGACGACGACCACCTGGTGCTGCTCGGCTTCGGACGCGGCGGCGCCGAGCGGCTCACGGTCACCGGCGACCGGCTGTTGGCCACCCGCTTCAAGACCGCGTTCCCCGGGCCGTGAGCCGGCCCGGGAGCCGTCGATCCCGCGGGGCGAGTGGGTCGTGAGGCGACCGAGCAGCGGTGCGCCAGCAACCGTTCCCGGGCCTCGGAAGGTTGCCTGCTCACCGCTGACCGGGATCGGCCCGGGGCGGCGGTGCGTCAGCAACGCTTCTCAGCCCCCGAAAGGGTTGCCTACTCACCGCTGACCGGGATCGGCCCGGGGCGGCGGTGCGTCAGCAACGCTTCTCAGCCCCCGAAAGGTTGCCCACTCACCGCTGACCGGGATCGGCCCCGGGCGGCGGTGCGTCAGCAACGCTTCTCAGCCCCCGAAAGGTTGCCCACTCACCGCTGACCGGGATCGGCCCCGGGCGGCGGTGCGTCAGCAACGCTTCTCAGCCCCCGAAAGGTTGCCCACTCACCGCTGACCGGGATCGGCCCGGGGCGGCTAGTGGTCGACGACGAGCCCGGCCTGGCGCCAGGGGTCGTCCGCCGCGGCGTCCACACCTGCCGGACGGTGCACGCGGCATGCACGCGGGGTGCACGCACCCGTGGCGATCCTGGCCCGCATGACCGTCCTGACCGCACCCGTCGCCGACCTCCTGGAGTCCACCGTCCACGCCTGGCCGTCCCGGCTGTCCAGGCGGGAGGCCGAGGTGCTGGTCCTCGTGGCCGCCGGACTCTCGAACGCCGAGATCGCCGAGCGCCTCGTGGTCACGGTCGCGACAGTCAAGTGCCACGTGGCCCAGCTGCTTCGCAAGGTGGGTGTCCGCGACCGGGTCCAGCTGGTGGTGGTCGCGTTCGGCAGCGGCTACCTGGCCGACCCCGGCGCCGATTGTCGGTGAGGGCACGGTCCATCAGCCGATCGCCAGGCCGTCGATGATCACCGTGCGGCCGCGGCTGGTGACCTGGATCCTCACGGTGGCTTTCTTCGTGGCCGGCACCGAGCCGAGCCGGATCAGCCGTTGGTGGCGCACCTTCGGGGCGCTCAGCTTCACGGTGCGCAGCTTGTTCTTGCCGTAGAACACCGCAACGGTGCCGTGCCGCGGGCCCTTGCTCGCGACCAGCGACAGTTTGCCGCCCGGCACGCCGGAGCGAGTGAGCGTGGCCCGGTGCGCCCGGGTCACCATGGCGGTTCGCTTGGCGTACCTGGCACCCTTCCGCGCCTTGAACTTCTTCGCCTTGAAGGCCCGGTCGTCGAACATCTGGACGGTCCGCCCGCCCGGGAGGGTCACGGTCGACGTACCGGCCGGGACGGTCGGCTGGCCGGATCCAGCGCCACCGGGTCCCTTGCCGCCGGGCCCCGTGCCACCGGGCACCGCCGGCGGCGCGATCGGCGCCGGCGACCAGTACGGGTCGGAGGCGCCCGTGATGACCTTGGTGCCGGTGCTGGCGGCGCAGTCACCGATCGCCACGGTGTTCACCCAGATGTCCGCGCCCTCGCGGTACACGATCGCCGAGCCGTCGGCCGAGATGGTGATGCTGTCCAGGATCGGGCCGTCGTCGGGACGCGGCTCCGCGGCCGCGCCGAAGCAGCCCTCGCCCGGCGGCGGTGGCGGAGTGGCCGAGCGGGGGTCGCCCGACGTCGGCAGCACGCCGAGGTACCCGAGGCTCTGGTCGGTTGCGTCGTCCCAGACGGCGTCGATGCCCACCGCGACCAGGGTGCCGTCCCTGCTGGTGGCGGGATCGAGGAGATCGTTGTAGCACCCCGCGCAGACCTCCGTGGAGGTGAACCAGGCGACCCCGTCGGGGTCGCCGTAGCCCAGCGGGAACAGCGCGATGGTGCTGCCCTGTCGCAGCACCAGCCGCTCGTTGGACACCCACGCCGGTGAGCTGCCGATCACCACCTCGTAGGTGCCCGGCCCCGTGGGCAGCGTGTCGACCACGGTGGAGAGCGCGTCGGTCTTCAGCGATCCCGCGCAGTTGCTCAGGCGCACCTGGTAGTAGGCGATCCTGGAGCCGTCGGGCGAGATCGTCGGCTCCAGCGCCGGGGTGACGCTCATGGTCGAGCAGCTCCCCTCGATGAAGCTGCTCGGTGGCGAGAGCCGGTTGACCACGGCGCCGTTCTGCTGCAGCACCTCGATGCTGCTGCCGCGCTGGACGGCGATCAGGCCCTGGTCGGACATCGAGGGCCCGGCGTACGGCGCCGCCGCGCTGCCGCCGTGGGTGACCTGGTGGCGCCCGCTGCCGTCGAGCTTGGCCAGCCAGACGTTGTGGTCCTGGATGTAGACGATCGTGCCGTCCGGCGGGGCGGCGTCGGCCGGCTGCGCCGGACCGGCGATGGTGAGCGCGCCGCCGAGCAGGACGCCCGCGAGCACAATAGGCAGCCGTCTGGTCATCGGCGCACCCGCCGCTTCGCGAGGGTCAGGGTGAAGCGATCATGGCCCGGCTTGGTGGCGATCACCCGCACGACGATCCGCTTGCCGCGGTCGCGCCCGGTCAACCGGTAGCGGGGACCGGTCGTCTTGCCGACCCGCTTCGCTCCGCGGAACCACCGGATCGTGACGTCCGCCCGGTCGAGCGCGCGCGAGATCCGCTTGGTGCCGAGCGAGAGCCGCAGGGTCCTGCCGACGACGGCCTTGCCGGTCAGCCGCAGCGGCGTCCCCTTCCACCGCAGGGTCAGCGGGGCCACGACCGGGGTCGTGGTGTCGGCGCGCGGCTCGAGGGTCGGCTCCGGGCTCGGCGTACTCACCGGGCCGGGTGCCGTCGTGGGCTCGGGGTCGGTCGTGGGCTCGGGGTCCGGGTCGGGTGCCGCCTCGACGGCGAGGGCCGCGGAGTAGGCGGGCGCGGAGTCGGGGTGTCCGCCCCGGGTCGCCCGCACCCGGATCCGGAGCTGCTGACCGGCGTCGGCGGCCGTGAGGGTGTACGACGTGCCGGTCGCCCCGGCGACGTCGACGCCGTTGCGCTGCCACTGGCGCTGGTAGGTGTACGCGAGCTCCGCGGGCGCCCAGCCGCCGGCCGTGGCGGTGACGGTCTGGCCGCTGCGGGTGAGCTGGGGCGCCGTCGTGCTCGTCGGAGTGGCCCCGAGCGCGACGGTCGCCGCTGCCGAGTAGTCGGCGACGGACTCGCAGTCGGGCGCGCTCCCGACCACCCGCAGGGTGAGCTGCGTGCCGTACACCGCGGGCGTGGGCGTGTAGGTCAGCGCCGTCGCGCCGGCGATGACGGCGCCGTTGCTCAGCCACTGGTAGGACCACCGGGTGGTGGAGCCCGACCAGGTGCCCCGCGTCCCGGTCACCGGCGCGTCCGTCCGCGGCACCGACGTGATCGTCGGCTCGCCGGTCGCGGCGATGCCGCAGTTGGGACCGCCGGGCCCCGGGAGCTCCGGGTCCTCGCAGTTCAGGCACGGCCGGGCACTGGCGACCCCGGCCGGGGAGAGCAGCAGGACGGTGAGGCTGGCGACGAGCAGGCGGCGTGAGCGCACGCGGCGGGACGGCAAGGTGGAACCTCCTGGGGAGACGACTGAGCCGTCAGCCTGTCCCGGCACCCCACCTCGCCACATCCGTCCCGAGACTGAACCTGGGTGGTCGGGCCGGGACGTCATGCGTGCCGAGGAAGGGGTTCCTCCCACCGCATGACGTCCCGGCCGCCCCGCTCGGCACGCGAGCTTGCGAGCCGAACCGGAGCGACATCGCCCGCGTCCGCAGCACACCGCATGCCTCACAGAGCATGGGCCGCAGACAGACCTGCTACTGCGCGTCGAGGAGGCTCCGCCATCCCGTGGCCGATCCGGGCAACGCCGCGGTGAGCGCCTCCGCCAACGCGTCGCTCCAGGCCAGGCGAGCCGTCACGAACAGGTGGGTGTGATGCACGGACTGCGCGAGAGGCCCCGTGCGCATCGAGAGCACGACCCAGGTGCTCGGGCCAGAAGCCGGTACGACGACCCGCACCGCCGCGGTTCCGTCCAGGGCGGACAGCCCGAGCACGGCCTTCGCGTACGTCGGGTAGCTGCTCCCGGGCACGTCCACCATCATCGGCTTTCCCTGCCCGCCCCACTGCTCGAGGGCCGCCGAGACCGAGCGGGGTCCGGTCGGCGCGCTCCCCCCCGACCCGACGACCATCGTGTCCCACCTGCCGGCGTCCACACCACCGTCGGAGCAAGGGTCCTCCGCGGCGCAGTGCGATCGACCCCAGGCTGGACCTGGGGTGGCGGCCAGCAGCGCGACGAGCGCCGTCAGCTCGGTCAGGGCCGCGATCGGCACCGAGCCGACGCCAGGCTCACCGATGGCCAGGACGAGTCGGTCCGACAGCTCGATCGGGAGCACCTCGGCCGCCTTGACGTCGGCAGGGTCGCCGCGCGGCACCGATCGACAGATCCCCCTGCCGTCGAACTGGTATCGGTGAACACCGCACTGCAGGCCGAGCGGCGTCAGCTTCCCTCCCGAGAGTGGATAGCCCAGATGTGGACACACATCGTGCAGCGCTGCCACGTCTCCCGCCGGGTCTCGGAACAGGACCGCCGGTTGCCCTCCCACAGACAGCGCAACGGGCTCCTCCTCGACCTCCCCCTGCCAGGCGATCGGTTGCAGCACTCCGCCGGCCGGTTCCGCGGGAGCCCGCTCCGACGGGACGGCATCGAACGTGGTTGACTCGGACATCTCCATCACCTTGCCCATGCGAATGCGTCTGGCCGCCGCGGGTCCGCCGCGGCCTCGATGTGACCGTGCTCGGTGGCACGAACGGCGCCGACGGCGCCCGTGCCGTAGCTGTAGGCGGGCAGGCCGGCGACGTCATGCCCCCGGGCCCGCAGACCTGCCAGAACCTCGTGGTTGTCACGGACCTCGAGGACGGCCCTCGGAGCTGCGTGCGCGTGCGGGAAGAACGACGATGGCAACGCGTGGCTCGCGACGCGGGGCGCCTCGACGGCCGACTGCAACCCCAGGCCGCGATCGAGGAGACTGTTCACGAACTGTGCCATCGCCTGGCACTGCAGATCCTCACCCGGGCTGCCGAACGCGAGCACGGCACGATTCCCGCGCATCACCATCGCCGGATTGGGCGTGATCCGGGGCCGCTTGCCGGGCGCCAACCGTCCTGGGTGGCTCGGGTCCAGCCAGAACTGGCCGCCGCGGTGCGAGACCACGAAGCCACGGCCCGCGACCATCGGGCTCCCGAAGACGTGATCCGACGGCAGCGCGGAGAACATGTTGCCCTCGGCATCCATGGCACACACATGCGAGGTGTCCGGCGGGCGATTGCCGGCTGCCGGTGGTGGCGAACCGGCCCCACCGCGGGCGGCCAGAGCTCCGGGGAGAGGGACGCCCGGAGCCGGGAGCTCCGGTGCCGCCGTCTCTGCGATGAGGGAGCGGCGACGTGCGGCGTACTCCTTGCTCAGCAGGCCCGCCATCGGAACCTCGACCGCCCGAGGATCGCCGAAGTACGCCTCCCGATCGGCGCCCGCCAACTTGAAGGCCTCCAGGAAGACGTGCAGGTACTGCTCCTCCGTCATCGCGTCCGGGCTCAGGTCGTACCCCTCGAGCACGTTGAGAACCATCGGTAGCAGCGGACCCTGGGACCAGGGCCCACAGGCGAAGATCGAGTGGCCGCGGTAGAGCGTCTGCACCGGACGCTCCACGCGCGTGCAGTGCCCGGCGAAGTCGGCTGCCGTCATCGGCCAGTCGAAGGTCTTCAGCAGGGCGAGCATGTCTTGTGCGATGCGCCCCTCATAGAACTCACCGCGGGCAGCATCGATGGACGCCTCCCGGCTCATCCCCGCGCCGCGCGCGGCCGCCTCGGCATCGACCAGGTCCACGAAGGTCGAGGCGAGGTCGGGCTGGCGCAGCAACTCGCCGGCTGCCAGGGGAACGCCCCCGGGAGCAAAGACCTCCATCGTCGTCGGCCACAGCCTCATCCGATCCATGAAGAAGCCGCAGAAGCTGGCCAGCCCCGGCGAGACCGGGACCCCGGTCCGACACAGCTCGATGGCGGGCTCGAGCACATCGTGGACCGACAGCGTGCCGTAGTCCCTCAGCGCCGTGAGCCACGCTCCTGGCGCACCCGGGACGACGCTGCGCTGCACGCCGATCGGGATGTCGTCGCCGAACCACTGTGCGATGTGCTCCGGCGAGATCCCCGCCGGCCAACTGCCGACGCCGTCGATGACGACAGGCTCCGCGGTCCGGGCAGGACGCACCATGATGGGCGCGACTCCGGCGAACGTGCACATGTGTGGCTCGATCACCGTCAGCGCTATCCCCGCGGCGACCCCCGCATCGATAGCGTTTCCGCCCGCGCGGAAGATCATCGAACCCACCTCGGTCGCAAGGTGGTGAGAGCTGCTGAGGCCGTGGTTGGAGCCGAGCGACTCCGTACGCCGGAGGGTGCTCGGGTCCCTCGGCGGGATGGCCTCATCGCGACCGGAGAGGACGGGATGCGGATACTTCTTCAAGGCCGCTCGCATTCTGTGTGGGTCACTTGCGGGACTGGACAGGCGAGGGCGAGCCACCGGACGGCGGCTCGCCCTCGCGCGTCATTCAGTCGGTCCAGGACGGCAGGCGCAGCGCTTGGTGCGCGCCCGGGTCCTGCCGCAGGGCGTCCGCCCCTGCCGGGGTCGTGTACTTCTCCCCGGTCGTCAGCGGGATCACGCCGTCGTCGCTCTCGTCGGGCTTCTGCCCCTTGGCGAGGCCACCGCCGTCGACCTCGCGCACTGAGTCGATGATGACCTGCCGGATGAACTTGAGGCCGGCGTCGGCGGTCGGCAGCGGGTTCTCGTTGTGTCGGTCTTCGCGCGGCGGCATGCTCCCGACGACGGATGCGTCCTCGTACCCAGCGCCTTCGGGGATGGTGTAGCCGAGCGTGAGTGGCTCACCGGTCCGCTCGTGCTCCAAGTACTCGTGGAAGGGCTCGATCTCGACGGTGCGCCACATCGTGTCCCACTTGAGATGCTCCGGCTGGGTTGCGATGTCCTCGGCCGCGTGGGCGAACTGCGGAGGCAGGTACATCACGCGGAACATCAGGCTCGACTCGTCGTCGATCGGGACGTTGACGCGTGCGGTGATGGGCGGGGAGTCCGATCCGCGGGCGCCCTCGATCCACATGCCCGTCGCGCCGCTGCAGCCCCAGGCCGGCAGCACCAGGTTGTTGACGCGCACCTGCCACTTGTCCTCCTCGTCGGTCGTCCGGAGAGCGACGTACGCGACACCATGCGGCGTCTCCTCGAACCACATCTCCGGCACGGCGTTGAGTGCGGTGAAGGTGGGTGCGTGGGTGAAGCTGAGGTGCAAGGGGTCCATGCTGTTCTCGGTGACCTGGAGCCAGTTCCCCTTGGTGATCCCGATGAAGCTGGCGATGTGCACCCCCTCCGCGGCAAGGAAGTCGTAGCGCGGGAGCTCCGGCATGTCCTCTGCCGGACCGAAGTACGCGAACAGCAGGCCGGCAAGCTCCTGCACCGGGTATGCCGGGGTCGTCACGTTCTCCTTGAAGGAGTCATCGGGCTCTCCGGGAGTGTCCAGCACCTTGCCTTCCTTGCTGATCAACCAGCCGTGGTATCGGCAGCGGATGCCGTCCTCGACGGTGTTGCCCAGGCACAGGTTGGCGCGTCGATGCGGGCAGTACGCGCTCACCAGGCCGGGGTTGCCGTTCGTGTCCCGGAAGAGGACCAGGTCCTCACCCATGACCTTGATGAACGTGGGCTTGTTCTTGAGATCCTCCGACAGCCCGACCGGCCACCAGTAGCGGCGCAGCCAGTTCCCCATGGGCGTGCCCGCCGCGGTCTCGGTCAACATGGTGCTGGTTTCGAAGTCCATGGTTTCCTCCAATGCCTTGATTTCCTTGCGGTCTGAAACGTGCTGGGTGCTCATGCGGGGTCGATGACCGCGATCGCGTTGATCTCGACGCACAGGTCGGGGTCCATGAGCTCCACCCCGACCGTCGTTCGCGTGGGGCGCAGGTCCTTGAAGCGCTCGGTCCAGACCTGGTTCATCGCCGGGAAGTCCGCCGCGTTCCCCAGGAAGACGGTGAACATGACGGCGTCCTCCAGGGAGCCACCCGCTTCCCGAAGCACCCGGTCGATCTCGTCGAGCGTCAGCCGGGTCTGGGCCGCGGTGTCGTTGCGGAGCGCCTCGGGCACGCGGCCGTCCTCATCGATCGTGCCGGCACCGCTGACGAACACCAGGTTCCCCTGGCGCAGACCCGCCGAGATGCTGAATCCCAGACCGTTCTCGGCATGGCCGATGTAGCGCCTATCCAACTTCTTCACAATTGCCTCTCCTGTTGACCGATCACATTTCGTATGGCGACAAGTGACACGACACTGGCCTCGACGACGTCCCCCGGCTTCAAGAGCGCCGTCGAAGGGTCCTCGGCGAAGATCCCGACGCCGCCCGGGGTCCCGCAGAAGACGACGTCCCCCGGCTGGAGGGTCATCCGCGACGAGGCGAACGAGACGATCTCGAGCGGGGAGAACAGGGCGTTCCCCATCCGCTCCGACTGGCGGATCCGTCCGTTGACCCGTGACTCCAGCACGAGCTCATCGAGGTCCCCGACCTCGTCGCTGGTGACGAAGGTCGACGCCATGGGCAGGAAGCCGTCGTAGTTCTTGCCCTCGAACATCCCGTTGGGCGCGTGGAACAAGACGTCGCGGAGGCTGAGATCGTTGACCACCGTCGCACCGGCGATGACATCGCTCGCCCGCTCGACAGGGACGTCGCGACACGTCGCTCCGATGACCACCGCCAGCTCGACCTCGTAGTCGAGATGAGTACCGAAGGCAGGGATCGCGATCTCCTCGCCATCGCCCGCGAGGGCCGTCGGGACCTTGGCGAACAGCGTCGGTTGCGCCGGTGCCTGCACCGGCTCCCCCGCGCGTTGGGCCTCCGCGATGTGGCTCGGGAAGTTCAGGCCCACACCGAGCAGCTTCCGCGGCACGTCGAACAGTCCGACGCCCGGCGTCGGTGGGCTTCCCCCCTCGGCGTCGCTGACGCAGGCGCCGTCCGCATGGCCCAGCGCATGGTCGTAGGCCGCGCGCAGGCTGCGCAGGAGATCCGGATCGGACAGCAGCCCGACCAGGTCGGTGCCCTGCCAACCCGGCTCGGTCACGCCGTCGAGGCCGGCACAGCGGTGTGCCTGCGCCAGGTCCAGCCGGCCGGAGCCGTCGGGCCGCTCCGCCCACCAGGTCGTTGCGCCGCTGTTGGTACGGCGCCGTTCAATGCGCATGGGTATCGAGCTCTTTCGTCTCAGGGTGATCGTGATGTCGTCGGCGAGATCGGCGGTGTCAGGCCGATGGGGAGGTGAGGGGGTGATGACAGGCGGTGAGGTGCCTGGTCTCCGGGTTCTGCACCAGGCGCGGGAGATCGCGTTCGCAGGCGCCGATCGCCCGGGGACACCTCTCGAGGTAGGGGCACAAGGTGTGCGCCTGCTGCCGCGCCACGGGTACGGCGCGGCCGCTGGACCTGGCCTCACGCTCGGTGCTCGACAGGTCGAGCACCGAGTCCTGCAGCTCTCGGGTGTAGGGGTGGGTCGGCATCTCGGCGACTGCGTTCGACGTACCCGACTCCACGAGCTGTCCGCGGCACATCACGGCCGTTCGGTGCGCCATGTGCCGCACGACCGCGAGGTCGTGCGAGATGAGGAGATAGCTCACCCCCAGCTCGCGCTGGACCTTCTCGAGCATCTCGATCAGCTGGGCCTGGGAGATGACGTCGAGTGCACTCACGGGCTCGTCGAGAACGATCAGCCGGGGCTCGGCCGCAAGCGCGCGGGCCACGGCGATGCGCTGACGCTGACCTCCCGAGAACCGGCTCGGCCTCTCCTTGGCCATCTCTGCCTCGAGGCCGACCACCTCCAGGAGTCGGGCCACCTCCGTCGCCACCTCCGCGCGCGAGCGCTTGCGTCGTCGCGCGAGCGGCTCACCGATCTGGGTCCCGATGCTCATGCCCGGAGTCAGCGAGCGGTACGGGTCCTGCCAGACGACCTGGGCCACCCACCGGTAGTCGAGCGGCACCCGGGTGCCGAACGCGCCCACGTCGAATCCGGCGACGCGGATGGTTCCCTCGGTGGGCCGGACGTTGCCGAGCACGCACTGGCCGATCGTGCTCTTGCCCGACCCGGACTCGCCGACCAGGCCGAGCGTCTCGGCGTGACCGATGGACAACGAGACTCCTCGGACCGCCCATACGTCGTTGCGGGCCCGGCCGAGGCGCAGGTCGGCGGATCGGTACCGCACGCCGACGTTCTCGATCTCGACCAGGTTCGGCGTCCTCATGGCAGGTCCCCCCGTCGCCCCTCGACAGCGAACACATCGCTCTCCAGCTGGGCCCTGAGGCACCGCGAAGCGTGTCCGTGCCGTTCGACGAAGGGCACCCTCCCGGCCGTACACGCGGCCGCCACGTGCGGACAGCGCTCGGCGAACCGACAGCCCGGCAGCTCGCGGGTGGGCCGAGGTACCGAGCCACTCAGTCCCTTGAGCTCCCGCTCACGCATCCTGTTCTGCGGCACGGCGGCGAGGAGGGCCTGGGTGTACGGGTGCTCGGGGTGGCCGAGGACCTCGGAGACAGCGCCGGACTCCACGATCTCACCGCTGTACATCACGTAGACGCGATCGGCGGCGTGCGCCACGACTCCCATGGAGTGGGTGATCAGCAGCAACGAGAAGTGCCGCGTCGCCCGCAGCCCCAGCAGCAGGTCGAGCACTCGGACCTGCACGGTGCTGTCGAGCGCGCTGGTGGGCTCATCGGCGATGATCACCGAGGGCTCACCGGCCAGGGCGGCCGCGATCATCACGCGCTGCGCGATCCCGCCGGACAGCTCATGCGGGTACTTCCGCAGGCACCCCTCCGGGTCGGCGATGCCCACCTCTCCGAGCAGGTCGACCGCACGCTGTCGCGCCTGCTCCCGCGTCAGCCCGCGCAGGACCACGCTGGGGAAGGTGAGATGCTTCTCGACCCGCCAGGTCGGGTTCATGGCTGAGATCGGGTTCTGGAAGATGACCCCCACGTCGGCAGATCGCAGTGAGCGCATCAGTCCCGGGCTGGCACCGACGAGGTCGTGGCCGTTCACCTGGACCTGGCCGGCGACGATCTCCGCCCCCGGCGGCAGGAGGCCCGCCGCAGACATGGCCGTCATCGTCTTCCCGGAGCCCGACTCTCCGACGAGGGCGACGACCTCGCCCCGCTCCAGGTGGATCGACACGTCACGGACCACCGCTCCCTCGTCCACCTGGATCGTGACCGACTCGATCACCAAGGACCTCGACCCGGAACTGACCTCGGGCAGGCGACTCAGGCGTCCTCGCGCGCCGTCCAGTAGCCGGCGGGGTGTCCCAGAGACCGCCAGGAGGTCCGAGATCCCGTCCGACGTCAGGTTCAGCAGCAGGATGATCGCCACCAGGACCAGCCCGGCGGGCAGCACCTGCCACGGCGCTTCGACCGCCGCCTCCTGTGCGTCACGCAGGAGGTTGCCCAGGCTGGGGTGGGGCGGTTGCACGCTGAGGCCGAAGTAGCTGAGCGTGGCCTGGAGCATGAAGCCGGCCCGAAGGATGACGGCCGTCTCCACGATCAGGGGACGGGCCAGCGTCGGCATGATGTGCCGACCGACGAGGCGTGCTCGCCCCACCCCGGACTGCCGCGCCGACATCACGAAGGGCTCGTTCTTGATGTTCAGCGTCTCGGTTCGAGCGATCCGCGCATAGATCAGCGAGAAGCTGAACCCGACACCCAACGCCGTGTTGACCAGGCCCTGGCCGAGCGAGGCCACCGCCACCATCACGACGACCAAGGTCGGGATCGACAAGAACGCGTCGACGACCCTCATGGTGACGCGGTCGAACCAGGGGCCGCCCATGCCGATCAGCACCCCCAGCGGGACGCCGATCACGACAGCCACGGCCACGGCGAGGAGGACCGCGTGGAAGTCCACCGAGATCGCCAGCAGCGTCCGCGCCAGCAGGTCCCGCCCGTACTGGTCGGTGCCCAACAGGTGGTCGCGACCAGGTGGGGCCAGCCGCTCCGTCAGGGACTGCTCGGTGGCCGACTCGGAGGAGATCGTGAACGTCGCTACCAGCCCGACGACGTAGATGAGGACGAGCAGCGCGGCACCGATCCTGATCTGCCGGCGAGTACGTCGTCGCCTGCCGCGGGGCGACGCGGCCGGACGGCCTGCCTGGCCCTTCACGAAGCGGCTCCCAGCCTCGGGTTGAGCGTCGCCTGGAGCACGTCGGCCACGAGGTTGGTGACCACGACGATGGCGCCATACACGATCACTCCGGCCATCAGGACGGGGATGTCCTGACTCAGCGCCGCTGAGAGCACCAAGCCGCCCATGCCCTGGATCGCGAAGACGCGTTCGACCACGATCGAGAGGCTGAGCATGGCGAGCATCTGCAGCGCGACGATCGCCACCACCGTGGTGAGCGCGTTCTTCAGGACTGCACCCCACATGATCGTTCTGCGCCCCAGCCCCGTCGAGACACTCCAGCGGACGTAGTCCTGCCCGAGCTGGGCGACGACCGCGCTGCGCGAGTGACGTCCCAGAGTTGCGGCCACCGGCAGCGCCAACGCGACACAGGGCAGCACGAGGGAACGCGCCCACTCTGTGGGGGACTCCCCGAACGGGACGTATCCCGTCGCCGGGAGCAGCGACCAGTGCAGGGCGAAGGCCGTGACCAGGAGGATGCCGAGCCAGAACTCGGGGACGGAGTGCCCGACGGTGAATCCGGTCGAGATCAGTCGGTCGGTCGCCCGACTCTGGTGCAGCGCGGCGAGCACCCCGAGCCCGACGCCCACGAGAATCGCCAGCGCCATGGACCCGATCACGATCGAGAGCGTCGCCGGGAGCCTCGACAGCACCAGGTCGAGCACCGCCTGCGAGCTCGCCCACGAGGTGCCGAGGTCGCCCTGGACCGCACCCGCCAACCACCGCAGGTACTGCACCAGCAGCGGGTCGTCGAGCCCGAGCTTCTCGTGCAGCAGCTGGACGGACTCGGGCGAGGCGGTCGGACCGAGCAGGTAGGACTCCGGACGCCGGTCGATGAACGCCGTACCGAAGAAGGTCGCGGTCGCTGCGATCAACAGGACGGCCAGGCTGGAGCCCAGCCTCCCGATGACCAGGCGAGCGAGGTACACCATCGCCGCTAGCCCTTGGTTGTGGTGCGGGGGTCGGGCAGCGTCTGCGCCTGGGTCTCGAGCTCAGGATCGACCCCGTCCTGCATGGCCACCGGGGTGTACACCGTGAAGATGGGCTGGATGAAGGCGTTGGTCAGGATCAGCTCCTCCATGAGGTCGCCGTAGCCTGCCGCAGCCTCGGCACCTGTGGGATCGGCCAGTGCCATGACCTCCTCGGCGGCAGCATCGACGCCGTCCGCCGTGATACCGAACGGGTTGTACCGGCCAGTTGCGCCGCCGAACGCCGTGTGGATCTCCCACGGCGATCGAAGCCCCGATGCCACGATCAGGATGGGCGACTGCTTGTCAGCGACGGTGGCTGCGAAGGTCCCCGCGTCGGGCACCGGGGTGATCTCGAGCTCGATCCCGATCTCGGCCAACGAGCCCGCCACGGCCGCGGCGATGTTCTCGTTCGTGGACATCACGAAGATCTTGACGGTGAAGCCCTTCTCGTATCCGGCTTCGCGCATCAGGGACTTGGCCAGCTCGAGGTCATAGGTGACGCCCTCGTCGACCTCGGCGCTGTATCCGATGGAGCCCTCGGGGAAGATGGTCGAGGACGGGGAGCCGTAGCCGCCGAAGACGGCGTCCAGGAGAGCCTGGCGATCCAGCGCGAGGCCGATCGCCCGGCGCACCCGCACGTCACCGAGTGCCGGCACTACCTCGCCCGCCCGGTCGGCGATGTCGACTACGTAGACCATGCTTCCGGTGCTGCCGATCGGGAAGCCCTCCTTCTCCAACTGCACGGCCTGCAAGCCATCGGATCCGATCAGGTCGACCTGCTTGGCGCGCAGCGCGTTGCCGGCGGCGGTCCGATCCGCGATCACCTTCATCACGTAGGTGTCGACGACCTCGGCATCGGGATCCCAGTAACCGTCGTTCCTGACGAACGGGTAGGTGTCGCCGGGGCGGACCTTGTCGCTGTCGAGCACCCACGGCCCGCTGCCGACCGGCTCGTTCTTGAGCGCATCGGTGTCCTGCAACGCCTCGGGGCTCACCATCATCCCGGGGATGAAGGCCAGGTCCGAGACGATCGACGGAAGGGGTTCCTTCAGGTGGACGACGACCTGCGAGTCGTCCGCGACCTCGACCCTGTCGAAGGTGGCGAACACCGAGGTCCACGGGCCGGCCTTCTCGGCCATGCCGCGCTCGAAGTTCGCCTTCACGGCCTCGGCGTCGAACGGGGTGCCGTCGGAGAACTCCACCCCGGTGCGCAGGGTCAGTGTCATGGTGAGAGCCGCCGGGTCGTAGTCCCATCCGGTGGCCAGCCCGGGCTCGAACTCGTCCTGACCCTTGCGCACGATCAGCGTGTCGTAGACCGGAAGCAGGAAGTCGGCGGTGAACGCAGGGTTGGCCAGCGGGTCGAAGCTCGCGAACCCGTAGCGGAATCCGACCGTGAGGGTCGAGTCGTCCCCCGCGCTGCCATCGCCGCTGCCGCACGCCCCCACGACCGAGGCCAGCAACAGGGCCGCTGCGGTCAGAGCGACCCGCCTCGCCGGGCGACGGAGGAAGGAGCCAGTGAAGCCTGACGTACTTGTCATGAAGGAACCTCGTGTTCGTATATGCGAATGCGAGTTGTAAATGCGAATGCCGCACTGTTGCATGTGATCCCGGTCGCTGTAAATAGGTTCGTATGACCGCAGTTGCCCGACAGGAACGGTTGACAGGAGCTGAGCGTGAAAGCTAATCTCCGGATATACGAACAGTGTCCGCAAATACGAGCAGGTGAATGTTGAGCAGATCAGTGGATCGGGCCATGGAGATCCTGTGGCTCCTGGCCGAGGTCGACGAGCCGAAGTCCTGCGCCGAGATCGCGACCGTGCTGGACCTGCCCAAGAGCACCGCGCACGGCATCCTGCGCTCGATGCTCAACCACGACTTCGTGGCGATGAACGACCACAGCCTCTATTCCGTCGGCCTCCGTGCCTTCGAGGTCGGCGCCGCCTACCGACGCAGCATCGACGCCGTGGCCGCGGTGACGCCGCAGCTCGAGACCCTGACCCAGAGCCTGGGACTCACGTCGCACTACGCGATCCTGGATGGGGACGACGCCGTCTACCTGTGCAAGCAGGACCCTCCGGGCCGAGGCATCCGGCTGGCCAGCTCGATCGGGGCCAGGCTGCCCGCTCGCCTCACCGCCGTGGGCAAGGCGTGCCTCGCGTGGCTTCCGGAGTCGCGGGTGGTCACACACGTCGGCGATACGACGGCGGCGGACCCCGCACTGCTCGACGAGTTGATGGCCGAGCTGGAGAAGGTGCGTGCGCGCGGCTACGCCAAGGACACCGGGATCGCTGCGGCCGGCGTGCACTGCGTGGCCGCCCCCGTGTTCCGGGGTACCGACGAGCCCATCGGCGCTATCGGCGCGAGCTTCCTGATGGGCAGCGACGTGGACTCCGCGGAGGTTGCCGAAGCGGTCATGACCGCAGCCCGTCAGGCGACCGTGCTGCTGAGCGGTCGGCGCTGATGTCGCTGCGTCCCAGGCCGTGGCTCGACGCACTGGAGCCCTACGTTCCAGGCCAGACGGCCCCACTCCTCGAGGGATCGATGGCCTCGAACGAGTCGCCCCTCCCGGTCAGCCGCGCCCTGCTGGAGGCCATTCAAGGGGCCGCTCGAACGATCCAGCGATACCCGGACCCCTTGGCCGACGAGGTGCGTCAGGAGCTGGCCCGACTCCACGGGGTCAGTCCGGACCAGATCTTGATCGGCAACGGCTCCGACGAGCTCATCTACCTCTTGGGTTGGGCCTACCTCGCGGGCGGCGGGAGCGTGGTCTGCGCGGATCCGGCGTACCGGATGAACACCGTGATCGGCACGATCGTGAACGCTCGCATCACCCAGGTTCCGCTGCGGGACTGGCACCACGACCTGGCAGCCATGGCACGGATCGAGGCGGACATCGCGTTCGTCGTCAATCCGCACAACCCCACCGGCACGTTGCACTCCCGCGAGTCCCTCGTCCGCTTCATCGAGTCGTCGCGAGCGAAGCTGATCGTGGTCGACGAGGCCTACATCGACTTCTGCGATGACCCCGAGGGGACCACCGCGATCAGCCTGACCGGGTCGGGACGGGTGGCGGTGCTCCGCACCTTCTCCAAGGCGCACGGTATGGCGGGCCTCCGGATCGGGTATCTGCTGGCGTCCCCGGAGATCATTCGCACGCTCCGCACCATCAGGCCGCCATTCTCGGTCGGCACGCTCGCCCAGGCCGCGGCCGTCGCGTCGTTGCGTGATCGAACGCACTTCACCGAGATGCGCGACTACGTCTGTGCGAATCGCACGGCCCTCAGCGAGCTCCTGGCGGCCCACGGCTTCTCGGTCGTTCCTTCGCAGTCGAACTTCGTTCTGGCTGAGGTGCCGGCGGCCGACAGGCTGATCGAGCACCTGCGCCTCAGCGGTGTAGCAGTGCGACCGGGCGCCTCTCTGGGAGTTCCCGGCACGGTGCGCGTGAGCGTTCCGTCTCACGCCGGGCTCGAGCTGATCGCGGCAGCTCTCACCACCTGGGCCGCACAGATACCCGCGACAGCAGACCCGGCGTGAAGCTTCCGGGTCTTCCCCGGAGTGCCGTCCCGCGCACGCACGAAGGAGACGCAGCGCATGGCATTGGAACCTCGACGAACTCAGGCCGAGAAGCCGTCGGACTCCCCCTCGGCATCGATCCGTCTGCTGCCGGACTGGTACCGCAGCGGCCGGTTGGCGCTGACGGCCCATGACAACTGGGGGGATATTCCGATCCAGGCCCGCGACCTGGTGTCGACCGGCGACGAGACGTCCTTCGTCCTCGTCCTGTCCGGTGGTTCCTATGGCGGCTCCGTGCTGAGCGTGGGGACCGCCCTCGGCGTCAACAGACTGCCGGCAGCATGCGACGAGGGCTCCCACGGTCGAGCCCCGGCAGAACCCTGGCTGCTGTCCCCCAACCAAGTGCCGTTCCTGCCCCACCCCGCACGGGCCTTGTTCGAAGCCACGGTGGTCGAGCACCGCCGCGACGGACCCGAGGTGCGCGTCACCTGCCATGTCGACTGCACGTGGGCCGAGACCGACACCACCGCGTGGCCTACGTGCCGCCCCCGCCGGGACGGAGCCGCTCGTGCCCGGCAGTAGAACGTTGGACCAGTCCGGACGCCGAGAGCACACCACGGGCTTCAGGCGTCAGCTGCGCCGACAGGTCCTCGAGCATCGGCACCTCGATGTGAGTCTGATGATCACGCTCACGTTCGTGACCGGTCTCGTCGATGCGGTCGGCTTCCTCTCCTTCGACAGGGTCTTCACCGGCAACATGACGGGCAACCTGGTGATCCTCGGCATGGCCCTGGGCGGAGCGGCAGACCTTCCCGTGCTCGGCCCTACGATCGCGGTCTGCACCTTCGCGTTAGGTGCGATGCTCACGGGAGTGATGCTGCGCCGCCAACCGCCCGGCTGGTCCGGACGCACCATCTGGATGCTGGCGACGTGCAGCGGCGCGCTACTGCTCGTCACCCTGACGGCATTGTTCGTCCCGGCCCACACCGAGGAGATGCAGCTTCTCGGAGCAGCGATCACGGCGGCCGTCATGGGCGCGCAGGCCGGTGTGGCGCGCAAGGTCGCGGTCAAGGACATGACGACAGTCGTCGTCACCTCGACCCTCACCAGCCTGGCCAGCGAGGACCTGATCCGAGCCGATCGAACTGCCCTGCTCAACCGTCGCGGCGGGGCGATCGTCACCATTGTGGCCGGCGCCCTCACGGGCGCGCTGCTCCTGCGCCAGGAGCTCGCGCTTCCCCTGGCGTTGGCCTCGCTTCTGACGGCCCTCGTCGCCCTCACCGCCTGGTGGGCACACCCGCAGGCCGACCGGCGCTCCTGACCTCCGAGATGTCACGTCGCCGAGACCTGGCCGCACCGGTGACCGCGAGAGACTGGGCCGACGACCCACCCCGCCATGCGGACGCCATTCCGACGGGCGGCGACCTGGGCCGCTCCGTCAACCCGATCCAGGACTGCCCGCCGAGTGATCGATCCGCTCAACGAGCGGCCAGTCTTGCGACGGCGTGCATCACCGCCGCGCAGATCGCGACGACCACCAGGACCTCGAGCGTCATGGTCGAGGCCTGCGTGCTGTAGCCGCTCGCGCGGGCGATCGCCACGGCCGGGCCGACCGCGAGCGCACCGGCCGCCAGCAGACCGCCTCCCGCAGTGAGGGCCAGGCGCCGGGAGCTGCCGCTGTCGCGGTGGCCGAAGCCGACGAACACGGCACCTCCGGTCGCGGCCAACAGCCCAGCCAGTACGTGCAGGGTGAGCGCGATGAGACCCTCCTGCGCATAGCTGTCGGCGAAGGCGTCCATGAGCGTCAGACCGACCGGGTAGACGGTGAGCAGCGAGAGGAGGCCGCCGACCAGGGCGCCCGCGAAGGCGAGCATCACGAAGGCCCGCTGCGGCGAGACCTGGCGTGGGGGCGCGGGGCGCCGGGCGACCTCCATGTCGTACGGCGCCTGCGCGGTCGCCACGTCATCGGCGAACCGCACCGGGTCAACCGCCAGGACCTCGCCGAGCGCTGCGCCGTCGAGGCGGGCCTGAGCGAGATCGACGACGAGGTCGCGCCGCCACCGGACCCGCTCCGCCTCTGCCACGCCCAGAGCACGCCACCGGCCCTCGACCCGGTCGACCCAGGCGGTCAGCCGCGGGTGCCAGCCCGCCGACCCGCCCGACGTGCGGCTCATGGGGTGCCGTCCAGCTCGGCGAGCACTCGCTCGGCCGCGGCCGAGGTCGCCGCCCAGCGGTCGCGCCAGTCGCGGAGCGCCGCCTCGCCCGCGGTCGTCACCCGGAGCACCTTGCGCGGCGGGCCGGCCGGACTGGGCTCGGACTCCTGCACGACCAGGCCCTGCTTCCGCAGCCGCGTCACCAGCGGATAGACGGTGCCGTAGCCGATCGACCCGAACCCGCGCGAGCGCAGCCGGTCGACCACGTCGTACGCGTGCGTGGGTGCGGCCGCAAGCGTCGCGAGCACGCACATCTCGAGCACGCCGCGCACCAGGTGTCCGTCGCGCTGCGCCACCACCTCGTCCACTACCATGCGACGCATAGTAGTTCCGCGCGGCCGCCGCCGCCAGGCCTGCACCTCACAGGCGAGCGAGGACCAACCGCTCCCCCGCGTCCAGCACGGCCGCACGCACCTCGGCATCGGCGAAGTCGGCACCACCCGGGTCGATCGCCGGCCCCAGACAGGCGCCGAGGAAGCAGGCGACCGCCAGCCGGGTGGCCATGTCGGGGTCCGCGCCGCCCAGCGCACGGCGTACCCGGTCGAAGAGCTCCGCGAGCTCGGGGTCCGACTCCAGCAGCCGCGTCGCGGTCGGGTCCGCCATCATCACCTGGTAGCCGAGGCGGTTGGTGACCAGGCACTCCGCCATGCCGGCGACGACCGTGCCGGCCCGGGCCCGCTGGTCGGCGTGGCTCTCGGCCAGCCGCACCGCCGCGGCGAGCTGGTCCAGGCCCGGCCGTAGCGCCGTGATCACGATGTCGGCCTTGGTCCGGAAGTGGTGGTACACGGCGGCCTTCGTGACCCCGAGCCGGTCGGCGATCATCTGCAGCGACGTCGCGCCGATGCCGCGTTCGGCGAAGAGCTCGAGCGCGGCCGTGAGCACTCCGTCGCGACCCGGCGCGCGCCCGGGAGCGGCAGGCTTGGTGGTGACCATCCGCCTAGCCTAGCGGTCAGGGAATACTAGCCGAACGGCTAGCATTGAACCGAGCACTACGTCGCCCGTCGAGAAAGGACCCGTGTCATGAGTGCGCAGCAGCCCTCCGATCCCCGCCGAGTCGAGGACACCACCGTCGACCTGCTGGTGATCGGATCCGGCACCGGCATGGCGACCGCGCTGGCCGCCCACGAGCGCGGCCTGAAGGTCGCCATCGCCGAGAAGACCGTCCACGTCGGCGGCTCGACGGCCCGCTCCGGCGGAGCCTTCTGGATCCCCGCCAACCCGGTGCTGGAGCGCGACGGCGCGATCGACTCCGAGGAGCGCGGCGCCGAGTACGTCGAGGCCGTGGTCGCCGGCTCCAGCCCGCGCGAGCGCTGGCAGCCCTTCATCGACAACGGCGCCGAGACCGTCCGGATGCTCGAGCGCACCACGCCGCTGAAGCTGTTCTGGGCCAAGGGCTACTCCGACTACCACCCCGAGAAGCCGGGCGGCAGCGCCGCCGGCCGCTCCGTGGAGTCGCGGGCGTTCAACCTGGGCAGGCTGGGCAAGGAGCGCAGCCGCTTCCAGCCGGCCACCATGGAGGCGCCGCTGCCGATGCCGATCACCGGCGCCGACTACAAGTGGCTCAACCTGATGGCGAAGAAGCCCGGCAAGGGTCTCCCGAAGGCGATCAGGCGCGTGCTGCAGGGCGCGGGCGGCAAGGTCATCGGTCGCGAGTACGTCGCCGGTGGCCAGGCGATCGCCGGTGGCATGTACGCCGGACTCATCGAGGCCGGCGTACCGATCTGGACCGAGACCGCACTGACCCGCCTCGTCGTCGAGGACGGCCGGGTGACCGGCGCCGTACTCACCCAGCGAGGCCGCGAGGTCACCGTGACCGCACACCTCGGCGTGGTGCTGGCCGCCGGCGGCTTCGACCACGACATGGCGATGCGGCAGCAGTACCAGTCGCCCTCACTGGTGGAGGACCTGAGCCTCGGCGCCGTCGGCAACACCGGCGAGGTGATCCGGATCTCCCAGGAGAGTGGCGCGGCGATCGGCAACATGGAGCAGTCGTGGTGGTTCCCGGCCGTGCACCCGGTCACCGCCGGCGCGATGCCCTCGATCCTGCTGGCCGAGCGGTCGCTGCCCGGCTCCTTCATGATCGACTCCCACGGCGAGCGCTTCATCAACGAGTCCACCGACTACATGACCTTCGGCCAGACCGTGCTCCGGCGCGAGCGCGACGGCGACCCGATCGGCGAGATGTGGCTGGTCTTCGACCAGACCTACCGCAACAGCTACGTCTTCGCGGGCGACTCCTTCCCTCGGATGCCGCTCCCGAAGGAGTGGTACGAGGCGGGCATCGCCCACCAGGCCGCCACCCCCGCCGAGCTCGCCCGCGCGATGGGCGTCCCGGAGACCGCGTTCGAGACCACCGTCGCCCGCTTCAACGCGAACGCCGGCGCCGGCACCGACGAGGACTTCGGCCGGGGCAACTCGGCGTACGACCGCTACTACGGCGACCCCACCGTCGTACCCAACCCCAACCTGCGCCCCCTCGACGGCCGCACCTACTACGCCGTCAAGGTCGTGCTCTCCGACCTCGGCACCTGCGGCGGCCTGGTCGCCGACGGCCGCGGCCGGGTGCTCACCGAGGCCGGCGAGCCGATCGAGGGCCTCTACGCCCAGGGCAACACCGCCGCCAACGTGTTCGGCGCCGTCTACCCCGGCGCCGGCGCCACCATCGGCCAGGGACTGGTGTTCGGCTACATCATCGCCTCCGACGCCGCCGAGCGAGCGGCGTGACGCGGGGCGGCGGCCGGCACTGCGGCCGCCGCCTTACCCGACGCTAGAAGAGCTTCCGGTGATGGCCACTAGTCGCCACGGTGATCGACGACGGCGACCGGGCGGTCGGCATCGTGGAGGACCTGCCGGCTGACCGAGCCCATGAGGACTCGGCGGACGATCCCCTTGCCGTGCGTGCCGACCACGACCAACTGCGCGTCGCCGGCATGGGCCAGGATCGCCTCGGCGGGCGGGCCCTCCACGACGACCTCGGCCACGCCGACGGCCGCGGGATCGGCCCACCGCGCCTCCTCGGCGGCGCACGTGATCGTCTCGGCGGCCTGCGCCTCCGCCTCCTTGCGGATCCGCTCGGTGAGCTCCGCGTCGATCCGGTAGACCTGGGACAGGAAGTCGTACGCCGCGACGGCTCTCACCGTGGTCCTGCGCAGCGCCGCCTCGCCGAGTGCGTAGCGGAGCGCGCTGGTGCCGAACTCCGATCCGTCGACACCCACGACGATCGGCCCCCTCGTCGGGAGCTCCCCGTCGCCCACGACGACCACCGGGCACTTCGCCTCGACCGTCAGCCGGTTGCTCACCGACCCCAGCAGGGCGCTTGCGGCACGGCCCAGGCCACGGCGCCCGACCACCACGACGTCCGCGCCCTCCGAGGCGGTCGCCAGGAGGTTCGCGGCGTGCCCCCGCGCGGGGGTGAGAGTGCAGGCCAGCTCGGGAGCCAGCTCGCGCACCCGCGTCGCCGCGGCCTCCAGCACCTGCTGGGAGTGCTCGGCGTACCAGTCGATCGGCTGGGAGTCGGCGAGAGCGTGGTAGCTGTAGAAGTCGAGGGCGGGAGCCACGCTGTAGGCGCTGATGAGCTCCAGCTGCTCTCCGCCGAGGCGGGCACGAGCCACCGCCCACTCGAGCGCGTTCCCGCTGTGTTGCGAGCCGTCGATGCCAACGACGATCCGACGGGTCATGGGTCTCCTCCAGTGTCAACCGTGATCGCGGACGTGGCGGGAAGGTGCCCCCGGTGCCGTTCGGCCCCGCGGCACCTCCTGCCGTTGGTCTCGATATTCCTCCTTCAGGGCCGCAGATGGCGAGGGTTCCTCGTCGTCGGCCGGTACGACGTGGGTCGGCACGCGCCGCCCGCCGCCGGAGTGCAGCCGAAGATGCAGCTCACTCGGAGATGCTGTGGATCCAGATGTGGGTCCTCTCGCCGCGACGGCCAGCGTCTCCGCGGCCGCATCATCAGTGCACAAACGGGTGTTGCGCTCGAACGGGACGAGTGACAGCGTCGGTAGGCAGCACCTCACGACGCCGGCAATCTCGGTGCCTGTACCTCTAGTCGTCGTACTGGGATCCACTCGCAGATCCCGGGTTCTCGGGGAGGGAACTCCGACATCTGGCGGCAGCCATGCGTGGCTTCGGGCTGCCCGCCGTCTCTATCGGTCGGGCGTGCCCCGGAGGGGCTCGCTCCTGTCCTGAATCAGGAGCAACTCGCAGATGAAGACCTGGAAGATCGCCAGCGTCTCGCTGGCCACCGCGGTGACAGCGGCACTGTTCCTCGCCACGCCGATACCTACGGCAACCAGCCAGGCGGCTCCGCTGCCGTGGATGGACACGAGCAAGACCCCCGAGCAACGCGCGGACCTCCTCATCAGCGCCATGACGCTGGACCAGAAGATCGAGCAGATCGCCAACAGACCGGTCTACAACGCCGACCTGGACGACGGCGACCCGGACAATGGCGAGGGCTGCGACTTCACCGAGGTGGGCCGCCACATCGAAGGAATCCCCGAGCTGCAGATCCCGGACTTCCGGCAGGCCAACGGTGGCACCGGCATCCGCGGCGGCGACTGCTCGCCCGAGCCGACCGCGACCGCCCTGCCCGCTCAGGTCGCGTCGGCTGCGACGTTCAACCGCAGGCTGAACTACGAATGGGGCCAGCTTCTCGACCAGGAGATGCGGGCGTGGGGCCACCACGTCCTGTGGGGCCCGGGCATGAACCTGATCCGCACGCCCTACGGCGGCCGCAACCAGGAGTACTTCAGCGAGGACCCCTACCTGACCGGCGCCCTGGCCTCGCAGATCGTGGACGGCATCCAGGCGCGCCGGATCAGCCAGGCCACCATCAAGCACTTCGTCGCCAACGACTCCGAGTACCAGTTCGAGCGGTGGACCTCGGCCAACCGGGTGCCACCGCGTGCCATGCACGAGCTCTACCTGCTCCCGTTCGAGATGGCGGTCAAGGATGCCGACCCCGCCTCGATCATGTGCGCCTACCCGCACGTCAACTTCAGCTACAACTGCGACAGCTCTCCCCTGCTGCAGCAGACCCTGCGCCAGAGCTGGGGCTTCGACGGCTACGTGTTCTCCGACCGGCGGGCCCAGCAGTCCACGGTTCCCTCGGTCCTCGCCGGCGTCGACGTGGAGCTCGACGAGCAGCCCGAGTGGTACACGCCCGAACGGATCAAGGCCGCGATCAACTCCGGTGAGATCACCGAGGGACACATCGACGACCTGCTGCGCGAGCGCTACGTGAAGATGTTCGAGTTCGGCGACTTCGACGACCCCTACGACGCCTTCCAGTGGGACACGATCAGCTTCAGTCCCGAGGCTACCCACGCCCAGCTCGCCAAGCAGGCCGCGGCCGAGTCCCTGGTGCTGCTGCGCAACGACCGCAACATCCTGCCGCTCAACGCCCAGGCCGTGAGCTCGATCGCGCTGATCGGACCCAGTTGGTTCGCCGGCGAGGCGACCCTGCCACCCCGCAGCGGCGATCGCTTCGACAACATCGGCGTCGTCGAGCCGTACCAGGTGACCCCGGAGCAGGGACTCCACAACGCCCTCGACTCCCTCGGCAGCGACGCGACCGTCACCTACAACGACGGTGACGACATCAGCTCTGCCGAGCAGCTCGCCGCGGACTCCGACGTCACGATCCTGATGGTCGGCGACGTCGCCCGCGAGACGTGGGACAAGAACGGCAACGTCGACCAGGAGAACCCCAGCGGCAGCGTCGCCGGCGCTCCCAACGAGGTCGCGGACCTCGATCTGCCGTCCGTCACCGGCACCAACCAGCAGCTGCTGATTCCTCGCATCCTCGCCGCGAACCCGAACACGATCGTGGTCATGAAGACCGAGGGGCAGGTCAACATGCCGTGGATCAACGACGTCCACACCATGGTGCAGGCCTGGTACCCCGGACAGGAGGACGGCAACGTGGTCGCCGACGCTCTCTTCGGCCGCACGAACTTCTCCGGCAAGCTCCCCCTCACCATCGGCCGCACCGACCGCGAGGCCGCCTACCAGACACCCGCGCAGTACCCGGGCTTCGAGGAGCAGACCGGCACCCCCGGCGGCTACGGCCGTGACCCGATCCCCGGTCAGCCCCAACGGGTCGTGCGCTACAACGAGGACCTCACGATGGGATATCGCTGGTACGAGGCCACCGGCACGCAGCCGCTCTTCCCCTTCGGCTTCGGTCTCTCCTACACGACCTTCGCCTACAGCGACCTCCAGGTCTCGCCGATCGGCGGCGACCACGGGCACGGCGGGCTGAAGGTCGACTACACCATCACCAACACGGGGAGTCGCCCGGGCAAGGAGGCCTCGCAGGTCTACCTGACGCTGCCATCCGTCGCCGCCGAGCCATCCCGGCGCCTGGTCGGCTTCGACAAGGTCGATCTCGCACCCGGCCAGAGCAAGCGGGTCTCGGTGATCATCGACGCCGATGCGTCCAACCACCCCTTCTCCTACTGGGTGCCCGCCACCACCACCGACCTGACCAAGTGGGCCGACGGCGACTGGGCGACCGCCAACGGCCCCTACACCGTGCACGTCGGCGGCTCCTCCGCGAGCACGCCCCTGAACCAAGCGGTGCGACTCACGTTCCAGAACACCGCGCCCACGGCCCGGGATGTCACCGCCACGGTCGAGCGGGGCAGCTCGGTCGCGATCGGGCTCGATGCCGCCGACCCCGACGGCGACGCGCTCAGCTACACCTACTCCGGCTACGACGGCCACACCGTCACGCCGATCGGCGACGGATCGGCGATCCGGTTCATGCCGCGCGCCGGATTCACCGGCGCGACGTCGTTCACCTACACGGTGTCCGACGGTCATGGCGGCACGGCGTCCGCGACCGTGCGGGTCGCCGTGACCCAGGGCGAGAAGAGCACCTCGAAGATCCGCGACGTCAAGGTCCGGCCCAAGCGGCTCACCACCGACGACCGCGCGCGCGTGACCTTCCAGGTCCGCTCGGGCGGCGCACCCGCCGAGGGGACGTTCACCGTTCGCGAAGGCCGGAGGACGCTCGGTGGCGGCACGCTCGACGACCGCGGGCGAGGCGCGGACCGGATCAGGCGTCTCGACGCGGGCCGCCACCACGTCAAGATCGTCTATGCCGGTTCCGCCGACTCCGAGCGGGCCGCCAAGACCGTCACGGTCCGCGTCAGGAGGTGACCCACGGCGCCGGTCTGCGCCCACACCAAAGGGGGCGCAGACCGGCGACCACGCACCAGGCGGGTGGCCGCGCTCGGGCCACGCCGATCGAGTCTCAGCCGGGAATGGCGAGGATGGTCCAGATCATCTCGAGCGACCGGTCCATCCAGTCGTCGTCGGCCTGGCCGCGACGGACCAGCTCGCCGAGGTAGGCACCGAGGAGCAGGCTGACGACGCCCTCGGCGTCGACGTCGGACCGAAGGAGGCCCGCGGCCGAGTCGGCGCGGATCCGAGCGACAAGGGCTTCGTCGTAGGGGCGCAGCGCGCCACGGAAGACCTCGGTGAACTCCGGATCCGAGTCGCCGAGGATGGCGGCCAGCCCGCCGGGGCCCAGCACGTCGGTCATCTGGCGCCATGCGTTCCCCAAGGCGAAGCGGAGCTTCTCTCGCACCGTCCCGTCCGGAAGCTCGTCCGGACTGCCGATCGCGTGTGCCAGGGCCGACCTCAGCAGCTCCGCGCGGTTGGCGTGGCGACGGTAGATCGTCGTCTTGGCGACTCCCGCGACCTCAGCCACGGCCTCGACGGTGACTGCCGACGGCCCGCCGCTGCGCAGCAACGACAGGACCGCCGACTCCAGGCGCTGGTCGACCCCTTCCTGGCGCGGTCGTCCACGACGTACCGCCGGTCGATCGGGTGACGAAGACGACAATGGAGCCCCGTGAAATACGAAACGCTTCGCGTAGCGTTATAGAGAGAAGAACGAAAGGAGATTACCCCCATGTCCGACCTCGGCTATCTCATCTGGATCGTCGCCACCGCGCTGATGATCATCACGGTGCTCACCCTCGGGACCCTCGCGTCCGCCGGCATGCTCGGGCGCGACCCGCGTTCCGACCGCAGGACGCAGGACCCGACCGATACCCCGACGCACGCCGTCACGTGGACCGAGCCCGACTCGCCCGCCCGCGAGGCCGCACCCCGGAGGGATGAGCCCGAACGTCAGCACGCGGCCTGAGTCGCCGCGGAGCATGATGGAACGCATGACCGACGACTCGGTGACCGCGGTTCTCGATGGCCTGGGCGCCGTACGAGGCTGGCAGGAGGATCTCTATCGCGACCTGCACGCGCACCCCGAACTGTCCCATGAGGAACAGCGGACCGCTGACCGGGTCGCCGACCTGTTGCGGACCGCGGAGTACGAGGTCTTCGAACGGATCGGCGGCACCGGGGTCGTCGGCATCCTCCGCAACGGTGAGGGTCCGGTCGTGCTGGTGCGCGCCGACATGGACGCCCTCCCCGTGCGCGAGCAGACGGGACTGCCATACGCGAGCACGCAGGTGCGGGACGACGGGACGCCGGTCATGCACGCCTGCGGTCACGACGTGCACGTCAGCTGCCTCGCCGGTGCGGCTGCCCTGATGAGCGCTGCTCGCGACCGGTGGTCGGGCACGCTCGTCGCCCTCGTCCAGCCGGCTGAGGAGACCGCCGATGGAGCCCGCGCGATGGTCGAGGACGACCTCGTCTCACGCGTCGGCCCGGTCGACGTCGCGTTCGCCCAGCATGTACTCCCCTTCCCTGCCGGCAGCCTCGGCACCCGGCCGGGTCCGGCGCTGTCGGCCGCAGACAGCATGCGGATCACGGTCCACGGACGTGGCGCCCACGGATCCATGCCCCAGGCCGCCGTCGACCCCGTCGTCCTCGCCGCGATGATCGTCGTCCGGCTCCAGGGCGTGGTAGCCCGCGAGGTCGCCCCCACCGAGACCGCCGTCCTGACGGTCGGCAGCGTCCAGGCCGGCACCAAGAGCAACGTCATCCCCGACCGGGCCGTACTGCAGCTCAACGTCCGGACCTACGACGAGGGCACCCGCGCCGCCGTGCTGGGCGCGATCAAGCGGATCGTGCGCGCCGAGTGCGCCGCGTCCGGGTCACCGCGAGACCCGGAGTTCGAGCTGTTCGACCGATACCCGCTGACCGACAACGACGCCGACGTGACCCGTCGGGTCGCCGATGCCTTCGCGGGCTTCTTCGGCGACCGTGCCCGCGACCTGCCGGCACAGAGTGCGAGCGAGGACTTCAGCGACATCCCCGCCGCATTCGGTGCGCCCTACGCCTACTGGTTCTTCGGCGGCAGCGACCCCGACGCCTACCGGGCCGCCGAGGAGTCCGGTCGCGTCGGCCAGGACATCCCGGTCAACCACTCGGCCGCCTTCGCGCCGGTCCTCCAACCCACCCTGGACACCGGGACGCAGGCGCTCGTGGTCGCCGCCATGGCGTGGCTCGGCAACCGATGACCTGACGCCTCACGGACGTCGGACGAGCCACCCAGCGGGGTCGCGCCGGGGTGCAAGCGCGGCAGCGACCGCAAGGGCCGAAGCAAACCAAGCAGGCCCTGACCTGTGCCCCGCCGCTCAGTGGCCACCTTCTTGCAGCCGGGGGCAGGATCTGAACCTGCGACCTCCGGATGCCGTCGCGCTCATCGCGACTACGACGGTCTCGGGCGGGGAGGCCAACCGTCGACGGCCATGCTCCGATCCGATCTCCCGGCACGCAGATCACTCACGACAGCCGGTCTGGCCTGCGTGGGCACGAGCGGAGCTTCCGTCGTCGGGGACCTACCGTCCACGTGAGCGACGCGGCTGTCACGGTGCACCCGATCGGTGAGGCCACCGGATCAGTCAGTCGACGGTTGCCGGGGGCACGCCCTCGTCGTCGAGAAGGTGGGCCTCCTCGTGCTTCCGCGGGAGCATCAGGGCAGGGATGAGGGTCAGCACGACGAGCACCCACGCGACCCAATAGGTCTCCGCGAACGCGGCGGCCGCGTCGACGAGGCCCCGCGCCACGGCGGCCGGGTCGAGGTTCAGAGTGGCGAACTGCTCAGGGTTCGTGTTGGAGAGGATCGCCGCCTGGGTCTCGGTGAGGCCGTCGGGCAGGCCGGGGATGTTCTCGGTGCCGGGGATGACCGGGGAGTCGTTGAGGTGACTGGTGAGAAGCACCGACATCAGCGCCACCCCGCAGGAGGAGGAGACCTGCTGGGTGATGTTGAGCAGCGTCGAGCCGCGCGCGACCTCGTGGTTGGACAAGGTCTTCAGGGCGGACGTGAACAGCGGCATCATCGAACCGCCCATGCCCAGCCCCATGACGAACAGCATGGCGATCAGCGCGGGGTACGGCGTGGTGGCGGTGACCTGGGTGAGGCCGAACATGCCGATGATGATCCCGATCAGCCCGAAGGGAACGATCCGCCCGACCGGCATCTTGTCGACCAGCCGGCCGGCGATCGGCATCGTCACCATGGCGCCGATGCCCTGGGGCGCGACCAGCAGCCCGGCCTGCAGCGTGGACTCGCCGCGGATCTGCTGGAAGTAGGTCGGCACCAGCAGCAGCCCACCGAAGAAGGCCGCGGCGAACATGAACATCGTGATGATCGAGACGGTGAGGTTCCGGTTCTTGAACAGCCGCAGGTCGAGCAGCGGGTGCTCGGGACGGAAGGAGTGCCAGACGAAGGCGAGCATCAGCAGGACGCCGACGAGCATGGACACCCACACCCGGGGCGCGCCGAAGTCACCGCCTTCGGCGGGAAGCGACGAGACCCCGAAGAGGAAGAGCGCCAGGCCGGGCGACATGAGCGCCATGCCGAGGAAGTCGAAGGACTCCGACGGCTCCGGGCTGTCCTTCTCCAGGACGAACCAGGCGTAGATCAGCGCCGCGATGCCCAGGGGCAGGTTGATCAGGAAGATCCAGTGCCAGCTGGCGACCTCGATCAGCCAGCCGCCGAGGATCGGGCCGAGGATGGGACCGAGCAGCATCGGCACGCCCAGGATCGCCATCAGGCGCCCCATCCGATGAGGTCCGGCGGCGCGGGTCATGATCGTCATGCCCAACGGCATCAACATCCCACCTCCGAGCCCCTGCAGCACCCGGAATCCGATCAGCACGTTGATGTCCCAGGCGGTCGCACAGAGTGCGGAGCCCGCGGTGAACAGGAAGATGGCGGTCATGTAGAGCCGCTTGGTCCCGAACCGGTCGGCGGCCCACCCCGTCAGCGGAATGACGGTGGCCAGCGCCAGGGTGTAGGCGGTGACGGTCCACGCGACGTGCGAGTACGACACCGGGTTGTCGGGAGTGCCGAACTCCTCCTGGAACGTCGGCAGCGCAACGTTGACCACGGTGATGTCCAGGATCGACATGATCGCGCCGAGCACGACCACGCCCGCGATCTTGAGGACCGCACCGTCGATGTGGTCGGGGTACTCCGTGGTCGGTCCGGGTGCGGACATCTCACCTCCTCGACCGGAGGCGCCGTGTCCCACGGTCCCAACGAGACTACGCCGTCGAACGAAGCCCAGCACCTGCATGGCAGTGCGGCGTCGGGATCTGCGTACGAGAGCGGGCTTCGGTGCTGCTCAGGACGTCGCAGCCGCGTGCCGCGGATAGAAACTCCACAGGTCCGCTGTCTTCAGCTGCCGACTCGCCGCCGCCTGACCGATGCCCAGAGCAGTCGCGATCTCTCGCTGCCCATGGCTGGCGCCCGGCTTTCGTCGTACCCGACCCGAGTGTCGCGCCACCCCGGATCGGGAGCAGCCTCGTCAGGTGCGTGAGTCGCCTTCCGTCGGGAGACGACGGCATGTCGGTCCGTCGCAGGGTCGTGTGCCTGACGACGGTCCATGACACGGCCTGAGGAACACGACCCGAACGCCGGAGATGGAAAGGCTCAAATGACGAAGTGGTCCGTGGCCTGCGTTTCCGCAGGCCACGGACCACTTTTCAGTAGCGGGGGCAGGATTTGAACCTGCGACCTCTGGGTTGAATCAGCGTCTTGCCGACCACTACCGAACGTTGTGGGAAACAGCCGAATCCCTTGTGTTTACTGGGATTCGTCGCTTCGGACTCTGCCGACTGTACCCGATCATCACTGCCCCGACCCGGCTCAATCTGGAGGGTTGTTGGAGGGCGCACCGAATCCACAATCCAGCGTCGATCCGCCCACTAAGACACGGCGTCGGGCCGCCCAGATTGGCGCTCGCTTAGACAGCACAGACTCGCGACCGTCTGGTCAAGGTGGATCCGAGCTTCGCTCCGCCTGGAGCGGATTGTGACGGCGCCCCCAGGGTGGGAGGTCGCCTAGTGGGCTCGCCGCTAGTGCGGACTAACCAGGATCGGGCTAGCGATACCGAACTGCAAATTCAGACGATTTCCGGAGTTGGGGGCCACGAATAGCCGTGCATTTCGAAAAGGTGGTGGAGTCTGATGAAATCAGCTCGATCCTGCCAGTCTTCGGGCAGCGCGACTGGGACGAGCATCTGTGCCTCAATTTGGAGCTTCGGGATCGAGTCCACCACCTTGAGTTGGCGGATCACCATAGCTTGGTAGGCAGTCATCAGACTTCGGTTCACGGGGTCGTCCTTCTCAGCTTCGTCCGCAGCCTCGCGGTACAAACGCATACCCGTAGGAATATCGCCCTTGGCGAGGTGAGCCAGTCCGAGCGTCGCCTTCAGGACGAAGTCGTCGTAGCCCAACGCCTCAATGACGTCGATCGCTTCGTCTGCGCGCCCGGCCATCGCGAGCACGTAGGCGGAGTTGTTCACAACGACCTTGTTTTCGGGGAAGTGGCGTAGCGCGAACTCTGCAATGAGTGCCGCCTCGGCCCAGTTTTCTTCCCCAATGCCGATCGACACCACGGCGGCTGCGGCCGCGCCCGGATTGTTTGGCTCGAGCCGCAACCACTCTGCGGCAGCATCGGCTGCCACTGTGGAGTTGCCTTCAAGCGTCGCCAACTGATGCTTGAGGTAGGCGGCATAGGAAGGAGCCAGGTTGCCGAACCGCGAAAGGGCGGAACGAAGCGGCGCGGCCTCGCTTCGCCTCGTGGCCAACGCGGCGTAGTTCACGACGGCGACGTCCGAGTCCGGGTACTGGTCGATCACATCCTTCATCTGCTGTAGCGCGACCGCGCGACTGATACGTCCCAGTTCCCACCTGAGGCTCGCGAGGTTGCTGAGGACCTCGGCTTCCAACTCGTCGTCGCCCTCTGCCTTCGCGGCCTTCGCGGCACTATCAAGGAGCGTCACCGCTTTGGGCTTGTTCTCTCCCTGCAGAAGCGCTCGGCCGCAGAGCGCCAGCAACCGCGCATTAGCGACGATGCCGCTTTCTTTGAGGTTGCGCACCTCCAAGTTGAATTGCTCGATCTCACCCTGCGCAAGGAGGAGTTCGAGGTAGTGAAGCGAGGCATCCTTGCGACCTGGGGCGACGCGCGTAGCCTGCAGCGCGACGCGGGTTGCCTTCTTCGCGGATCCGAGCGCCCACAAAGAGATAGACAAGTTCAGGAGAGAGTCGACGTCGAACGGTTTCTCCTTCAGCGCGGATCGAAGATGCCGCACGGCGTCGCTCCAACGCTGTTCGCACGCTGCGATATAGCCTCTGTAAGCATCTGCCACGGGACCAGCGAGTTCCTGGATAGCGGCCTTTGCTTCTTCCGTACGCCCGAGAGCCGACGCTACGGCAACGAATGCAAGCGTGAGAGCGTCATTAAGCCGGACGGACTTGAGTGCGTCATAGGCGGCCTGCGGCTCATTAAGTCGAACAAGCACTTCGGCGGCAAGGCGTGCGGATGGAGCATCCGCTATGTGCCCTTCAGCCGAAGTCGTCAGCGCCAATTGCAACGCCTCGCGAGCGAGAGACGTCGCCAGATCCGAATGAGCCGGATCCGAGCCGTACGCTTGAGCTAGGGCAGCGAGCGTCGTTGACGTTCTATTGGATTCAACCCTGCGCTCAGCGCGGCCAACAGCCGCTGCGGCTGCCTCTCTGGAGGCCGCGATCACCCGCTCCTCCGTTGTGCTGCTTACCTTGGCCCCGGTCACTAGCATGGGGGCGGCGATCCCTGGACGCGCAACCGATTCCGAGACCACCTGATCGTCGGGACGAATTGCGTCCAACACACCAAGCGCGGTCATACAGCGCCCTTCCTTCTCCGATACGAGGGCTTGCGCGCCTCCACTTGGAGGCGACGGCCGAGAATGTCAGCCTTATCCAGGAGCCACTTGAGCCCATCTTCGCGACGTGTACGTCTTCCGCTGTATCGGGGAAGTCGCCCGCCCGGAACAGGGTCACAAAGTTGCTCGAGCAGTGTCGCTACGTCATTGCGGATCACGCCTGGGACGTCCTCCACTGCCTCCGCGCACGCCCTCTTGTACTGCGACCGCAGCGTCGAGAGGTTCCTGGTAACACCAGCTGCGAGATCTATCTCGGCCTGCCGAAGAACGTCGTTCCACGAGCCGAGTGCGAGTGACGTCATCCCGTGCCCTGTAGCCAGTTCGGCGAGAAGCGATCCAAGGCCGTATAGATCCGCGAGGCGAAAGTCGTCACCAGAGTTGCCGCCCTGGAGATAGAGGAACTCTGGCGCCGCATGACTTCGGTCTCCCAGCCCACCGAGGTACACCCATGGCGGCAAGGTCGGCGCCAGGCCGAAGTCCTTCGAGCGGCCGAGATCTGAGACCCGAACTTCAATCGCGTTGTGGGTTCCTGCCATCAGCAGGCAGTTCTCCGCCTTGAGGTCCCGGTGGGCGACAGTGCTTAGATGCATCTGATGCACGCCGAGGATGGCCCCTCGCCAGTGCGCCACCCTCTCGTCCCAAGCGATCGTTGCAAGATTTGACGGAACCGCAGTTATTTCGGCGAGCCCACCGGAAGCCAGAGCCATCACGTGGTGGATTCAATCGGTCGAAGCAACACCGATCTGGAGGGTGTTGTGAGATGGGCCGAGGTGTGCCGGGCGAGGTGCGGGTCAGGTTCTTTGATCGGGTGGCCGAGGGTTGGTCGCTCTCGGCTGCTGCCGTGGAGGCGGGCGTGGCGAAGCAGTCGGCGTGGGAGTGGTGGCGGCAGTCTGCTCCGGTGATGTTGAGATTGGTTCAGACCAGACGTGGCGGGTTGCCCGTGGCTCGATCCGACGCGCCGCCCACGGGGTCTGCGCCGCCCACGGGGTCTGCGGGGTCTGCGGGGTCGGTCGTTGTGGGTGATCGGCCCGGGCGGCGGCCGTTGACCAGTGAGGACCGGGCGGTGATCGCGGTGTGTCTGCGGCGGCGGGCTGCGGGCGAGCAGATCACGCTGGCTCAGATCGGGGATCTGATCGATCGGGACAAGTCGGTGATCAGCCGCGAGATTGCCCGCAACAGTGGTCCCGACGGCAGCTACCACGGTGGCTTGGCACATGCTGCCGCGCACCAGCGGCGACGACGGCCCAAGGAGTTCCGGCTGGTGGCCAATCTCCGGCTGTGTCGGCAGATCGAGGCGTGGATGGACGATGGCTGGTCGCCGAAGCTGATCGCGATGATCCTCAGGCGGGACTACCCACACATGATCATGGAGCGCGTGTCCCACGAGACGATCTACCAGGCGCTCTACGTCCAGACCCGCGGATCGCTGCGCAAGGACCTCTACCGCCGGCTGTCGACCAGCCGGTCCCGCCGTCACCCCCGCACCGGCGCGAGGCGGGCCAACAGCCCCTACAAGGAGGCGTTCAAGATCAGCCAGCGCCCACCCGAGGTCGCTGACCGGGCCGTGCCCGGCCACTGGGAAGGCGACCTGGTGATGGGGACCGCCGGCGGCGTCGCGGTCGGCACCCTGGTCGAGCGCCAGACCCGGTTCACGATCCTGCTGCACCTGCCCGGGCGCCACGACGCCGAAGCCGTCGCGCAGGCCATGATCCGGGAGATGCGCCAACTGCCCGAGCACCTGCGCCGATCGCTGACCTGGGACCGCGGCACCGAGCTAGCCCGCTACGACAAGATCCAGCTCGACCTCGCGATGCCGATCTACTTCTGCGACCCACACTCGCCCTGGCAACGCGGCACGAACGAGAACACCAACCGGCTGCTGCGGCACTGGTTGACCAAGGGCACCGACCTGTCCCGATTCACCGCCAACGACCTGCGCCAGATCGCCGCCACCCTCAACGCCCGCCCCCGTCCCACCCTGGACCTCAAGACCCCAGCTGAGATGCTGAACCAGCTGCTCACCGAACCGACAGCAGCATGAACCACGTTGCTACGACCGATTGACCTCACCCGTGAAACGAAACTGGTATCGGCAGGCAAACGCCGCCCAAGGTGACTTGAACCGTCTGAGCCCCCGACTCGAACCAGTTGATGACGTGGCTTCGGCCTTGCAACTTCTGCAAGAGCACGCCTTCGTTCTGGAACTCCGCAGACACATCTGGGTGACCTGCCTTTTCCGGATCGAGTACCTTCACAGCTACGACGGCATCAGTCACGACGTTGCGGCCGCGGTACACGATCCCAAACCCGCCAGCATCGATGTACTCATCGAGCATGTAGTCGCCCACCTGGCACCCGACGAGCGCCAACGCCCAGGCCCCCGCATTCACGCCGGTTCGCCGTACTGACGCCGCAAGCGTTCGATCTCTTCCGGATGCTCTTGCAAGATGCGGAGGACATCGGCAGGTACGTCTCCACCCGTGATGGAGATTAACTCTGCCGGTACGCCGTAATAGGACGAAAGCCGCTCGGAAACCTCTGGAGCCAGGCCGCGTTGCCCGCGTTCCAATCGGGAGAGCTGCGATGGAGCGATACCGATGTCCGCAGCGGCGGTCCGCAGCGACGTGCCCTGCTTGCGCCTCAGTTCGCGCAGCAGGCTCGCAGTCGTTGGGGAAGTCGCCACTTCACAAGTCTACGGACCGTTGCCACAGTTGGCAACGCGAGATCAAAGCGCAAGTCGCGGTCGCAGTAGCAGCCAGGCGTCGCGATGAGCGCGGTTCCGACCGGGTCATTCCACCGCCTTTGATCGGCGGCGGGCCGTCAGAGTCCGAGGTCGCGGCTGGTGGTGGCCATTGCCTCGGCGGGGCGGATGTAGTGGTTGAGCAGGGTGCCGAGGTCGCGGTGTCGAGTCTGGGCGGCGATGCGGTCGATCGAGGCCCCGTTGACCGCTGCTGTGGTGGCGTGGCCGACTCGCAGGGAGTGACCCGAGACGGGGATGCCGTCGAAGCCGGCGACGATCGCGCGTTCCTGCACGGTCTTGCTGATCGCTCGTGGGCCGAGGCGGTCCGCGTCGGGGTGGTCGTGGTGTCGCACGCAGGTGAAGAGCGGTCCTACTCCCGCCGGCCGCACCGCGAGCCAGGCGTCCAGGACGCGGATCGGGTCGGTGATCGGGTGCTCGCCGCGGGCGATGCCGACGAGCTGGCCCTGGGCGTCCGGATCGGTCTTGGACCGACGGATCCTGATCAGGACGCCGGTGGGTTTGCGGAGCAGGTCCTCGACGTCGAGGGCGGAGATCTCGCTGGGTCGCATCGCGGAGGCGTACCCGACGAGCAGGATGGCGCGGTCGCGGACGCCCCTGACCCGGTCGGTGTCGATGGCGTCGACGATCTGCCCGAGCTCGGCAACGGTGAGCGGATGGGCCTGGCGGATCGGCGCGACCCCGAGTATCCGTCGCAGTCCCCGGCGGACCCGGCGTACGACAATCTCGGCGGTGGGGTCCGGGAGACCCTCCTGGTGGTGGCGGTGCGCGATGGCGGAGCAGTAGCAGTCGAGGGTGGTGAAGTGCAGCCCTGCCTCGGCGCGCTCGGCGAGGAAGGCGGCCAGCGCCTCGGGCGGTGCCGGGAGCGGGACGATGCCTCTCCCCCGGCACCACCGCTCCCACTGGCGCCATCCGGACGCGTAGGTCTCACGAGTCGATGGCGCAAGCTCGGCTTCGACGGCGGTGGCGATGCGCTCGGCGTCGCTGGCGGTCAGCGGCCCGCGCGCGGGTCAGGGGGAGCTGCTCAAGCGGGGTGGGTGGGGTGGGTGGGGTGGGTGGGGTGGGTGGGGTGGGTGGGGTGGGTGGGGTCGTCATGGCCCACTCTCGGCGACGCGCCCGGGCCCACGCGAACGGCGGCCGAGGCCGCCGCGACAAGCGGCCGGAAAGGAGGGGTTCTTGGATGGCAGATCAAATCCAAATGCTTTCAGGCGTGGGATCCGGCTGGATCCCACGCCTGAACTTGGTAGCGGGGGCAGGATTTGAACCTGCGACCTCTGGGATATACCCGTAGTGCACTGAGCGCCTGCAGTCGCTTAACGCTGTTCGACATTCTGGGGTCCTGACCTGCGCAAACGCGACAAGCGCGACTTCAGTGATTGACACCGGCTGACTCGAGTCGTCGTCAAATCCGCCCACTTTCCGCCCACCCTCAAGTCTCCAGCCGTACTCTGGCAGGTCCCGAAAGGTGGACGACAAACCCGTTTCGACCCTCAACTCTCTTGCGTCCTACGGGACCGCGATAAACGGGCAACGAAGGAGTCCGATAGTCAGTGGCACCACGCTGACAAGGCCTCGCGTCGCCAGATCTATGGCGCCCATCGTGAGGACCGCCGGTACGCAGTCGAAGGGGCATCGGGACAAACGCTCTCGCCGACGGCGAGGGCAGCCACACCCCCTGAGCCCAGGAAGCGGCGTGCGAAGCGGATGTTGAGCCCGTCGCAGAAGTACGAGATCTGGCTACAGCTTGGTGCGTCAAAGGCCAGGGTGGGGTCAAGTCCCAGGTAGTGGTGTATCGCCTGTGATCCTTCGTAGGGGTTAGGCGCTGAGTTCGAGGACGGGGTCGGTGCTCACCTCCGTCGTCGTGTCGGTCACTGGAGCGAGTCGGCAGCGGGCGAGGACTTCGAGGCCGAGGTAGCGGCGGCCTTCGGCCCATTCGTCGGTCTGTTCGGCCAGCACGGCCCCGACGAGGCGAACGATGGCCTGCCGGTTGGGGAAGATGCCCACGGCGTCGGTGCGGCGCCGGATCTCCTTGTTCAGCCGCTCGGAGGGGTTGTTGGACCAGATCTGGGTCCAGACGTCCTTGGGGAAGGCGGTGAAGGCCAGGATGTCGGCGCGGGCGGCGTCGAGGTGCTCGGCCACCGCCGGCAGCTTGGCGGCCACGTAGTCCAGCAGCCGGTCGAACTGGGCGTGCACCGCGGCGGCGTCGGGCTGGTCGTAGACCGAGTGCAGCATCGCCTTGACCGCCGGCCACATCGACTTCGGGGTCACGCTCATGAGGTTGGCGGCGTAGTGGGTGCGGCAGCGCTGCCAGGTGGCGCCGGGAAGGTTGGCCGCGATGGCCTCGACGAGGCCGGCGTGCGCGTCTGAGGTCACGAGCCGGACCCCAGCCAGGCCGCGGGCCACGAGGTCGGCGAAGAACTCGTTCCACGCCGCCCCGGTCTCGGCCGTGGCCACCCGCATGCCCAGGACCTCGCGGTGCCCGTCACCGTTGACACCGGTCGCGATCAGGACCACGGCGTTGATGACCCGCCCGCCCTCGCGCACCTTCATGGTCAGGGCGTCGGCGGCGACGAACGTGAAGGGTCCGGCCTCGTCGAGGGGCCGGTGGCGGAAGGCCTCGACCTGCTCGTCCAGGTCGGCGGCCATCCGGGACACCTGCGACTTCGACAGGCTGTTGATGCCCAGCTGCTTGACGAGCTTGTCCATCCGGCGGGTGCTCACCCCGGCCAGATAACAGTCCGCCACCACCGTGATCAGCGCCGACTCGGCCCGCTTGCGCCGCTCGAGCAGCCACTCGGGGAAGTACGTCCCGGTGCGCAGCTTGGGGATCGCGACGTCGATCGTGCCGACCCGGGTGTCCAGGTCGCGGTGCCGGTAGCCGTTGCGCTGCGCGGTCCGGTCCGGGCTGCGTTGGCCCCACTCGGCACCGACCACCGCGTCGGCGTCGGCGGACAGCAGCGCGTTGATCACCGTCTGCAGCAGGTTGCGCATGAGGTCCGGGGAGGCTTCCGCCAGGGCCTCGCCAAGCAGGCCGGCAGGGTCGACAATGTGAGGTGCGGTCACCGTGATGCTCCGTTCGAGAGTGCTGTGAAGGGTTCACTCGAAGATCACGCGGTGGCCGCTCCACGTCTACTACGACGAGGCCGGCAACCGCGTTACACCATCATCGGGGACTCAACTCAGGGTGGCCGAGGCCGCCTCGGCGCAGCGGGTCGACCGCTCCACAATCATGCGTATAAGGCACGTCGCTAAGGACGGTGCCCTGGCGGCGCTCGCGGCGTCCAAGCCGGGGATCAAGGGCAGGGAACGCGACTACGAGCTGGACCTGAGTCGGGCCAAACTAGTGCGCACCTCGTCAGTTGATCTGGGCGAGCGCGTCGCGTAGGCGCCGATCACGAACTCGGTCAAGGGGTTCTCGACGTTGGTGATGTAGGCCTTCAGCCCTGCAACGGCGCGGGCTTTGGCTTCCAGGTCCCTGTTGACCGACTTGTCGCCACCGGGGAGCTTCACGAACCGGTTCCGCTTCACGGGTTCCTTGCCAGCCACAGCCCGCTCGGCTTTCGCGACCTGGGTATCGATCCCGTGCAGGCTGCGCCGTGCACTGTCGGCCTTGTACCTGTGATACGTGACCTTGTCGCGCCGCACTAGTTTGGCCCGACTCAGGTCGATGCCGTCGACGCCCGCCACGACGACGGGCTGGTCGACCTCGGCGTCGACGACCAGACGCGGCCCGGTGCTGCTCGCCGTGAGCGACAACCGGCCCCAGATGACCTCGGGCTCGACCAGGGAGTTCATGGCACTGTGCGCGATCGCTCAGCACTTCGGCCGTCCGGGCACACCGACCAACCAGGCCTGGATCGAGTCCCTGAACGGACACATCAAGGCCGAGTCCCCCACCTGCTCGCGATCGCCGACCCTGCCACGTTCCGCGCCCAGCTCCGCACCGTCCGCACTACAACACCGTCCGGCTGCACCAGGGCGTCGGATACGTGACCCCCGACGACGAGCACGAAGGACGCGAGACCATCCGAAAAGCCCGCGAGGCCGGCCTCGAACAAGCCCGACTCCGACTCCTTGCCATGCACCGAGCCGAACTAGAAGATACGACTGTCGGCGGCCATGAAATTCTGCCCGGAGACGGCCACGAAACTGCCCGCTGGCGGACATGAAACCTGCCCGGTGGCGGTCATGGGATCTGCCCGACACGACGTCGTCTGCCTCACCGGCTCCGACGGTTGAGGCCCCTCCTCAGGTGCGATCGGCGGTGCTGAAGCGCCCGTCGCCCTGAGGAGGGACAACTTGAAGTCTGCCGAGGAGATCATGGAAATCCTGGATGCCTACGACCTGACAGGGTCGTTGCGTGATGCCGGCGAGCTGGCCGGATGCTCGCACCACACGGTCAAGCACTACGTGGACCGCCGTGCTGCCGGGGGTGAGCTGGACAAGGCCGTGACTCGGCCGCAGTTGATCGATGAGTACCTGCCCAAGGTCGAGGAGTGGGTCGAGCGGTCCAAGGGCAAGGTCCGTGCCGACAGAGCGCACGAGAAGCTGCTCGCGATGGGCTACAAGGGTTCGGAGCGCACCACCCGTCGTGCGGTCGCATCGGTGAAGAAGTCATACCGGTCAGGACATGTGCGGGTCCACCGGCCCTGGGTCACCGAGCCGGGGATGTGGCTGCAGTACGACTACGGCGACGGACCTGTCGTCGACGGCGTCAAGACGGTTCTGTTCGTGGCGTGGCTGGCGTGGTCGCGGTTCCGGGTCGTGATCGCGCTGCGCGATAAGACCATGCCGTCCGTGTTCGCCGCGCTGGACCAGACCTTCCGCCGGTTGGGTGGGGTGCCGACCTACGTGCTGACCGACAACGAGAAGACCGTCACGACCGAGCACATCGCCGGGATCCCGGTCCGCAACGGACAGCTCGTCACCTTCGCCGAGCACTACTCGGTCGTGGTCCACACCTGTGTGCCGGCGGATCCGGCGTCCAAGGGCGGCACCGAGTCGTCGGTGAAGATCAGCAAGGCCGACCTGGTGCCCAAGGACACCAACCTGCGTGAGGAGTACGCGTCGTTTAGCGAGCTCGAGGAGGCGTGTGAGGCGTTCTGTCAGAAGGTCAACACCCGGGCTCACCGGACCACGAAGCGGCCACCGGTCGAGATGTTGGCCGAAGAGCGGACACGGCTACACCCGGTCCCGACACAGCCGCACACAGTCGCGTTCGGCACCACCCGGGTAGTGCCGGGCAACACGCCGATGGTGATGTTCGAGTCCGGCCAGTACTCGGTGCCACACACCCTGCTCGGCGCCACGGTGTGGGTTCGTGCCCAAGGACTCGGCGACGGCGAGGAGGTCGTCATCGTTCACGTCGGCGAGGACGGACCCGCCGAGGTCGCCCGCCACGCGCGCGCGACGCCGGGCACGCCGAGGATCAACGACGAGCACTTCCCACCGCAGCCGGAAGGTCCGTTGAACCGGCAGCCGCGAGCGAAGAACCCAGCGGAAGCCGAGTTCCTCGACCTGGGCGAGGGCGCCCGCCTGTGGCTGGTCGAGGCCGCTGCGGCGGGCACGCCGCGGATGAGGGTCAAGATGGCCGAAGCCCTCAGCCTGGCCAAGCTGTTCGACCCCGTCGAGGTCGACTGGGCACTCGGCCACGCCGCCGTCCACGGCCGGTTCGCCGAGGCCGATCTGTCCTCGATCCTCGACCACCACGCCCGGCAACCCGCTGTTGGCGAGCACCGTGCCGGCGAAGAACGGTCGCTGACCCAGGGCACCGCCGGATGGGCACGTCTCGGCCAGCACGACAGCCAGCACGACAGCCGCGAGGGGAACGAGGTGACCCGATGACGACCAAGACCACCACACCATCGATGGCGTCCGCGCCGCCGTTGCCGGCCGAGTTGGAGGACCTCTTGCGGCGGCTTCGGCTGCCCCACATCCGTCGCCACGCACCGGAGGTCGTCGCGACCGCGAAGGCCCAACGCTGGGAGCCCGCCGAGGTGCTCAAGGCTCTGTTCGCCGAGGAGGTCGCCGGAAGGGAACGCTCCGCACTGGCCACCCGCAGGGCGGCTGCGGGGTTCCCGACCGGGAAGACGTTCGATGCGTGGCAGCCCGAGGCATCCTCGATCCCGGCACCGACCCAGCAGGCACTCCGCACCCTGGAATGGGTCCACCGTCGGGAAAACCTCGTCGTGTGCGGGCCGTCGGGGACCGGGAAGACGTTCCTACTGGAGGCACTCGGTCACCAAGCCGTCGAGGCCGGGTTGAAGGTCGCCTGGTTCACCCTGGAAGACCTCGGGGTCCTGCTGCGCCGCCATCGTGCCGACGACACGGTGTCCAAGGCCATCGCCCGTGTGCTGCGCGCCGATCTCGTTGTCGTCGACGACATCGGCCTGTTGCCGGTCGCCCAGGATGCCGCCGAGGGGCTCTACCGGCTCGTCGACGCCGCCTACGAGAAGCGGTCGGTCGCGATCAGCTCGAACCTGCACCCGTCCGGGTTCGACGAGCTGATGCCCAAGACGCTGGCGACCGCCACCGTCGACCGGCTACTGCACCACGCCCACGTGTGCCAGACCAGCGGAGACTCCGTGCGACTTACCCAGGCACTCGCCGGCCGAGGGGTGAGTCCCTTGAGCTGAGTGCTCTGGTCGGTGGTGGCCGCAAGCCCACTGGGCAGATCCCATGGCCACCACCGGGCAGTTCTCGTGACCGTCAGCGGGCAGGTCTCACGACCGCCCCTGGGCAGTTCCTACTGTCCCTTGACACGGCGCCAGCGTCAGCTACGAACCGACCTCCAACCCCCCGGGGGAAACGGGGAGGGGGAACGGGCCTTGGGCTCGTGGCGAGTCGCAGCAGCCAAAGCTCAGCGAATCGGCCACGGGCCGAAGCCGGGCGCGGGCCGACGGATCCCTGCGGTGGGTGCCTATAGGGTGTGCCCGCGCGGACTCGCCAGCCTGCAGAAGTGGACTACGCCCTCGTGCGGCGTCGGTGGGGCCCACGTCGGCGCGTGTATCGGGTGCGAATCGTGGCCCGGCTCAGCGCCGGTATCCCGGCGTGTGGTGTCGGGACGATCGGCCCCGTCGGACGAGCGGTGCTCCTCTTCAGTCGCGGGCTTGGCCGCGCCTCGCCCGGAGCTCGTTGATCTTCGCTCCCAGGTTGCCGAGGTCGTCGGCAGCGCGTGCTGGGGGCGAGGAGAGGTCCGTGGTGCGGCCCGTCCGGATCCAATGTTCGGCAGCCACAGGATCCTTGGTGAGGTCGCGGACATAGTCGGCGAGCATGGGAATCGCCCATTCCACGACGCCGCGGGTTTCGCCGCTGATCAAGGCGCGATCGATGAGGCGCTCGCGGTACTTGTTGGCGTAGTCGGGCGCTACCTCTAACCGCTGCGCTACCTTCCGGGTCGAACTGACCTCATCATGGTCTTGGGCCATCGCAGCCAGATACCGCCGGTCGTTGGCGCTTAGCGGTTTCATCGCCTCATCGAGGACCTGCCGTCGCAGATCGCGGAGGGCTTCGTCGAGTCCTGCCTGCACGTCGACGACCTCGAGCCTCGGAGCCCCGGCGTCCGCGTGACGCCACGTGTGGTAGCCGACCAACTGGACCATGTACGGGTATCCGTGCGACTCAACCACCGCCAGTGCCAGCGCGTCGTCGGAGATCGCCCACGTGGCGTCAATCGGGTCACGAAACGCACGCGCGGTATCAGCGTCCGACAAGCTGCCCAGGTCGACCCGCACGGAGCGGCGCAAGAAGGTCAACGGGGAAGGGTCCTTCTCATCCTCGACCTGGAGCAGCGCGGTCATGCTGCCCGGGAGACCGGCTGCCGCGAACGCGACCTGGCGCCGCTCCCGCACCGCGTGCTGCAGGGTCGTCGTCACCGCCTCGAGCTCGTCGTAGACCCCCTTGTGGATCTCGTCCAACGTGATCAGGACTCCGCCGCCGGTGTCGCGCAAGATGTCTGTCAGATCCTCCAGCTGGGATCGCAGCGTCGGCACGGGGGTGTGCTTGTTGCTGACCTCGCGGCCAACGCCGCCCGCCGACAGCGGGAGGTCGAGGTTGGTGACGTGAGACGTGGTCGGTCGAGGGTCGTGATCACGTAGCAAACGCGGCAGCCTGTCGTTGGCGATCCGGTCGACGAGACCCTTCGTCGCGGTCTCCGAGATCACCAACCACCCCTTCGGGCCCGCGATGTCCTCCAACGCGTTCAACGTCACGGTCTTCCCCGTGCCGCGCTGCCCGACCAGCAGCAGGATCCGCCCGTAGGCGCCCGGGCCGGAGTCCAGGGCCTCACCGAACAGCTCAAGGTGGTGGTCACTCTCCACCAGCTTCGGAGGGCTGCTGCCGAAGCCGGGGCGGAACGGATTCGCCCTGCGGTCACGCGTCATGTTTCAACACCTACTAGTCGTTTCATTGCTTCCTAAACCAGCTCGGCAAGGGCAATTCAATGCATACTAGTCGTTTCATTGCTTTCCAGTTAGGGGCAGACCGCGGCGACCCCGCGACGCAGGAGCCTGCGCGCGGAGTCGAGACGGAGGCTGCGCTGAAGCACCTGCGATGTTTCAAGCAGGGCAGTGAGGCGCTGCTCGAGGTCGGCCAGCCCGGACCGCAGGTCGCCGACCTGCACGGGGACGTAGCCGGCGGGTCGGCGTTGGCCGAAGTCGGTGAGTTCGGCGCGGGCCATACCTAGGAACGGCAGCACCGTGGAGTGCTCGTCCTGTCCGGTCGCGTCCTCGAGCGCGGCGAGCAGCGAGACCGCGTAGGCGAAGTCCGGGGCCGCGTCGTACACGTCACCAGAACGAGCAGTGGTGGGAACAGCCATCACGTGTGTCCTTTCGAGAGAGGTCGGTAGCAGGCGGGACCCCGCTACCCAGTGGAACAGAACAGGCGAGCACGGTGCACCCGGCAGTCCTGAACCGGTGGACAGCAGCTGCGCGGGATGAAATTCGCCTTCCGCTCCACCGTCTGCCCCAGGTAGATGTCGAAGCTCGACTCGGTGAAATACCGGTACACCTGAACGGACCACAGCGCCAGCTGATCTGAGTCGTCAACGCTCGCACGCCGTCGCGCCACGCCTGGCACCTCCAACCCTTTGGAGGACGTCGGCCGTAGCACCAGCCCAGGGCTCACCCCCGCCCTCACCACGAAAGGCAGCCACCGGGGTCGCGGATCGGACACCTCGGCGAGAAATTTTGTGGAACGCAAACCACCGGACGTGCGCGAGGCGTCCGATCCGCGCAGTGGCTCGTTGCCTTTCCGGGCATGACCACTACACAGAGCCCAGCCCCGGGCCGGGCAGACCCGACCGGCGAGCATGCCAGTGACCGGCGGACCTTCGAGCTCTGGTCAAGTCCCAGGTAGTGGTGTATCGCCTGTGATCCTTCGTAGGGGTTAGGCGCTGAGTTCGAGGACGGGGTCGGTGCTCACCTCCGTCGTCGTGTCGGTCACTGGAGCGAGTCGGCAGCGGGCGAGGACTTCGAGGCCGAGGTAGCGGCGGCCTTCGGCCCATTCGTCGGTCTGTTCGGCCAGCACGGCCCCGACGAGGCGAACGATGGCCTGCCGGTTGGGGAAGATGCCCACGGCGTCGGTGCGGCGCCGGATCTCCTTGTTCAGCCGCTCGGAGGGGTTGTTGGACCAGATCTGGGTCCAGACGTCCTTGGGGAAGGCGGTGAAGGCCAGGATGTCGGCGCGGGCGGCGTCGAGGTGCTCGGCCACCGCCGGCAGCTTGGCGGCCACGTAGTCCAGCAGCCGGTCGAACTGGGCGTGCACCGCGGCGGCGTCGGGCTGGTCGTAGACCGAGTGCAGCATCGCCTTGACCGCCGGCCACATCGACTTCGGGGTCACGCTCATGAGGTTGGCGGCGTAGTGGGTGCGGCAGCGCTGCCAGGTGGCGCCGGGAAGGTTGGCCGCGATGGCCTCGACGAGGCCGGCGTGCGCGTCTGAGGTCACGAGCCGGACCCCAGCCAGGCCGCGGGCCACGAGGTCGGCGAAGAACTCGTTCCACGCCGCCCCGGTCTCGGCCGTGGCCACCCGCATGCCCAGGACCTCGCGGTGCCCGTCACCGTTGACACCGGTCGCGATCAGGACCACGGCGTTGATGACCCGCCCGCCCTCGCGCACCTTCATGGTCAGGGCGTCGGCGGCGACGAACGTGAAGGGTCCGGCCTCGTCGAGGGGCCGGTGGCGGAAGGCCTCGACCTGCTCGTCCAGGTCGGCGGCCATCCGGGACACCTGCGACTTCGACAGGCTGTTGATGCCCAGCTGCTTGACGAGCTTGTCCATCCGGCGGGTGCTCACCCCGGCCAGATAACAGTCCGCCACCACCGTGATCAGCGCCGACTCGGCCCGCTTGCGCCGCTCGAGCAGCCACTCGGGGAAGTACGTCCCGGTGCGCAGCTTGGGGATCGCGACGTCGATCGTGCCGACCCGGGTGTCCAGGTCGCGGTGCCGGTAGCCGTTGCGCTGCGCGGTCCGGTCCGGGCTGCGTTGGCCCCACTCGGCACCGACCACCGCGTCGGCGTCGGCGGACAGCAGCGCGTTGATCACCGTCTGCAGCAGGTTGCGCATGAGGTCCGGGGAGGCTTCCGCCAGGGCCTCGCCAAGCAGGCCGGCAGGGTCGACAATGTGAGGTGCGGTCACCGTGATGCTCCGTTCGAGAGTGCTGTGAAGGGTTCACTCGAAGATCACGCGGTGGCCGCTCCACGTCTACTACGACGAGGCCGGCAACCGCGTTACACCATCATCGGGGACTCAACTCGAGCTCTACGGACACCGGATCACCCAAACCAACAATCCCGATGCGCAGCAGCTCCTCGCGGCCGCGCACACCGAGCGGGTCCGGCCCCTGTGCATGTGCCGCAACGACGGGGTCGCCATGTACGTCGCCAAGGTCGGACCCGAGAAATACGTCATCAAGCGGATGCCCGACTCCGGTCTCGAGCACGCGCACCGCTGCGCCTCCTACCTGCCGCCCGACGAGCTCTCCGGGCTCGGGCAGGTCCTCGGCAGCGCGATCACCGAGGAAGCCGACTGCGGCCTGACCGCCATCGAGCTCGGGTTCCGCATGTCCAAGGCCGAGCGAGCAGCCCCGACCGGTGCAGGCGGCGGGGGAGTGTCCGACTCCGTGGCCGCGGACCCGAACCGGCTGACCCTCCGCGCGGTCCTGCACTACCTGTGGCAAGAAGCCGACCTCGCGACCTGGTCGCCCGGCATGGGCGGCAAGCGCAACTGGCGGGTCGTGTCGTGGTACCTGCGCCAGGCCGCCCGCGGAAAGTTCACCAAGGGCAAGCCGCTCGCCACCAGGTTGTACATCCCCGAGCCTTTCAACGTCGAGAAGAAGACTGAGATCGCCGCCCGGCGGCTCTCGGCCTGGGCGCCGATGCAGCAGCACGGCTCGGCCCAGCAGTTCATGATGCTCATCGGTGAGCTCAAGGCCATCGACCCAGCCCGGTTCGGGCACAAGCTGGTCATCAAGCACCTGCCCGACGCGCCGCTCACGGTCGACGACACGCTCCTGGCCCGCCTCAACAAGCGGTTCGGTGACGAGATGGAGCTGTGGCAGACCGACGACGAGGGCCACCTGATCGTCATCGCGACCTTCTCCGTCAGCCGGGCCGGCCTCGCCACCGCGGAGGAGATCTCGCTGGTCATGACCGACCGCAACTGGCTGCCGTATGAGTCGCTGTTCGACAAGCTGCTGCTCGACACCGCGCTCGATGCACGCCGCCGGTTCACCAAGTCGCTGCGGTACAACCTCGCCCCCGATGTGCCCATGGCCTCCCTGGTTCTCACGGACACTGAGACACCCACTGCCGCGTTCCTGCTCACCAGGGACGACAACCGCGAAGCGGTCGCGGAGATCGCCACCGGCATCGACGTCTGGACGTGGGTCATCACCGAGGACATGCCGGCCCTCCCGCCGGCGGTCGACCATCGGCTTACCCTGCCCAGCAACGAGCACTACTGAGCAGCGTCATGGTGGTCATCGACGCCATGCCGCCCCGGGGGTCCGGGAACAGCCGTAGGCCAGCAGGCCTCTACGCGTCGTCGGCTCCCGAGGTGCGATCCTCGGCGTCCGTGACGAGTCGAAGGTGAACTCGTCCGGTCCAGTCCAAGTCGAGGCGAGTGTCGTGTTCGGCCGTAGACCTGGAGCCTGGGCAGGTCGGATCATTGCAGGGGCCGAAGATCCGGTCGGCTTCCAGGTGCAGGTCATCCACGACGGGGCCTGCCGGCTCACCTGAGGGCCGTGGGGTGGGTCAACACCCGCCCACCGGCCTCTTCCTCGGGCGCCGGTACCTCGGCGGTCGGCGTCCATGCGCGGCGATCGGCCGCAGCCGCTCGGATGCGGTGGACCCGCTCCATCGAGTCGGCGCCTTGGCGCCACTGCACGAAGTGGATCAGGGGATCAGTGAGGCCACGCCGGGCCACGATGCGGTCGGCGGCGCGCTCCACCACGGCGCGCCAGGTCCGGTCGGCCGCTGGTGCGACGTAGCTGATCGCGACCAGCACACCGGTCGCGCCACCGAGCGTGGGATTTCCGCCCGGCTGGAAGCCCTGGAAGACCGCGACGACACCGATCACGATCCGCAAGTGCCACGCGAACCCGCCCGCCGGCACCCACGAGAAGATGCGCGCGACCTGACGGATGACGACGAACACCAGCGTCCAGGGGAACGCCCACAGCCGCGCCGCCAGATCGAACCGGGACGGCCCGACCCGCTGGCTCGCTACCGCGTGCCCGATCGCCGTCGCAGCATCCGCGGCCGTCAGCCGGCGCTCGTACACGCCCTGCACCAGCCACTGCTCCACGATCACCGTGTCCCGGCCGATCGGAGCAGCAGGAAGCCCGTCAGTGTCGGTCAGCCGCACCAGCACCCGCCCGGGAGCGAGCTCCAGCCTCTCGACCAGGGCCAGCGTCGGCTCGAGCACGGCGCGCTGCCCGGGCCGAAGGCCGCGGGCGAACCCGAAGACCCGGGCAGCTGGAGCCTCCCACCACCCGCACGCCAACACGACCGAGATCACCAGCGTGCCCAGGAACGCGAACACCAGGCCCGCGCCCGGCAGAAAGCCCAGGCCGATGACCGCGACGAAACTGCCGGCGAGACCGGCCGGCACGACGGCGCAGAGGCGGATCAGCTTGGTCGACGTCCGCATGTTCCTCACGTCCCCTCGTGGGCGGCGGGACCCTCACGAATCCGCGCCCAGCCGGCACGACCCGATCGTGCCGACACTTCCACTCTGAGTGTGTGCCGAACCAACGACAGCGCAACCGCACCGCCGACGGCCTGTGGATAGCGAATATCTATCCACAGGTCGCCGGCCGTAACCTTGACAACCGCGGCGTTGGCCTACTCACACAGGCCGCTGTTCAAGCGGTCTTGGTCTCCTCGGCGAGGTAGACCAAGTCGACCTTGGTGCGTCCCGCCGTGTGCCGAGCAGCGAGCGGGAGAGTGGCGGCGAGGAGCTTCGCGAGGCGCTTCTCCAGTCGCGAGCGAGTGTTCTGCACGGGTCTGCCTCCGTCCATCTCAGCGGCCCGGGGCCGACGACTCCGGGCCGGCACCGTTGACGCCGGGGGCGTTTCGGGCGTCCCGGTCGTGGGCACGGCGCTCCTGCGCGAACGTGTCGCTCAATGCCGCCTGCTGCATCAGAGCACCCGCCGCCGCGGGCACCGCACGGTCCCACTCACGCGGGTCCACGGCCTGATCGAGGGCAGCGGCCACCAGGTCCGCCAACGGGTCGCTCTCCGAGAGCTGGTCGAGGGCGGTCCATGCCTGGGCTCCCTTGCCCTCCAGGAACGAGCTCAGCGCCAGCATCGTCGCCGGGCTGTCACGCACCTCACTCGGCGCCCGTCGCACGAGGTCCTGCCAGAACTCCGAGAAGACGGGCGCGTCCTTCCGGCTCATGCTGAACACCGCCGCGTCCCGGGCGCCGCTGTCGTGGAGCACTGCCAGGACCCGGGCCGCGTCGTCGTCGGAGAGGTACTCCCGATCGCGGCGGAAGTGGTCGAGCCGTGCGCCCAGCCACTCGACTTCGGACCGGGTGGTGGCCACATCCATGTCGAGTGCGCGGGCCTCGGCGGCAGGCAGGTGGTCGGCAACCGCGGTTGGATCGCCCTGCATCGCGGCGGCGAGGTCCTCGCGCCGGCCGACGGGCATGACCCGGCCCATCAGGGCGAACTCCGCGTCGATCCGGGCGCGGGTGCTGGGGTCGACGGTTCCGCGGGTGCCTTCGAGAAGGTCGGTCCACTCCTCGCCGTTGACCCACAGCATCGGGCCGACGTCGGGGCCGCGGACCTCGCTGTTGATCAGAGCCTCGCCCAAGGCAGCCAGCGCCTGGACGCAGGCGCGGCCGTCCTCGCCGTACGCTACGAGGGCGACGCGGCGAGGGTGGTGGCGGTGGAGGTAGACGTCGGTGAGCGCCTGGAGGAACTCACCCATCTCCTCGGGAGACTCGGGAATGTCGAGGCGCGCGGTGGGACCGTCGCCGAAGGCGAGGCAGACCATGCCCCGTGGAGTGAATCCCAGCGTGTGGGGGATAGACGAGATTAGCTCGTCGTGCGAGCTGATCTTCAGAGTGTTGGTCATCGACGATCACCTGCTCGGGTTGGAGGGCACGTTCGTCTGGAGAAGCAACCGGTCACGCCCGGGTTCGGACAGCTGGCGTCTACCGATCTGGGGCCGTTGTCGACCGGGCCTGGCCGGGGGCGTCAGCCCCGACCAAGCCGCGTGCCTGGCCGTGGATGACAGCGACCGTCACGGCCCGCGGGTCCTTTGCCGGTCGACAGCGTTCGCAGGCTGCTTCCTCATGGAGCGGGTCCGGAGACCGGAGGAATTGCATCCGGTGAGTGCGCCCAACGTGGGACTGGCATGAGGCGCTGAAAGATTCGCGTGCGCGCGATCGCTGGCACCGCTGCGTGACCTAGGTGATCGAGAAGTCCGACGACAGGTGTCCGAAGTTCCACGATCGCGGTTGCTTCTCCAAACAGACAGCAACCCTGCGGTCGATTCACGAAAGGAGGTGGGCCGTGACCATCGCTCCGATCCGCGTCCCCGATGAGTGGGACGACAACGGCATCATCCTGTTCGAGGAGTTCTGCGCCTTCATCCGTACGCCGCAGTGCACCGTGCGCGACTGGCGCCGTTGCGGTCGAGGCCCGACCTGGCACCGGTTCAACGGCAACGGCCGGCTCTACGTCACCGTCGCGGAGCTGCGGCGCTTCCTGAGAGGAGACCGGTGATATGTCTTCTTCTTTGCGACGCCCCGACCAGCCGATTCCTGGCGACAGGCACTGGATGACCCTCCAGGAGGCCGCGGTATACATCGCGACGTCCGTCAAGACCGTCCGCCGGCGCATCGCTAGCGGTGAGCTGCCGGCCTACGCCTGCGGCAAGCGCGGACTGCGAGTGCTGCGCGAGGACCTCGACAACCTGATGAGGCCAGTCTGAACGAGCAGGCTCATGTGTGTCGTGCGATCAAACCGTGGCAAGAACTCCGCCACCGTGCCGGTCTTCCAGATGCGCTTCGAGCGATCACTCAGTTGCACCTCGAAGAACCAATCGTCCGGCGACCAGAATGAGAATGGCTCAACTATTTGTGCGGGTGCTGACTGCTCGTCCAGTGGGGGGTCAAATCGCTGTCGCGGGGACGCATGATGACGAAGTCGATGTGCTGCCGGGCGCGCGCGGCGTTAGAGGAACCGTGGGTGCTCCGAAGTTCAGCGGTCGCCGCCGAACTGACGCCCAGTGAGTTGACGAGGCGTGACGCGGATGTGCAGTGTTCGAGAACCCGCCGCCCACGGTTCCAGCATCCGCAATGTCGTCTGCTCGTGCGCCTCGTCGCCTTCGAGCGCGCGCGCCCGGCCATGCGCGATCACGCTCCAACCATGGTGGTGCTCGCGATCGAACTCGTCGACTTCGAACGCGACCTCGTTGTGATGAACAAGGGAGGTCAACGGTCCGTACGCGGAAGTGCGGAACACGATGGTGCCGTCGTCGACGGCGAAGTTGACGGGGTAAATCTGGGGGCCGTCGTCGGCGCAGAAGATAACTCGGCCGACGGAGTGAGACCCGAGCCGCTCCAGACATTGGTCCGTGGACAGTTCCACTGGATGCTCAGCCACGACGCCTCTCCCAACTTAGGACCTAGAGGCCATCACCCAACCTATCAAGGAACATTCGCGACGCGAGAGTGCCATTCCAACTTCCCTCCGTTCACGGACCCGGTGCGACGGCCACGGGGCCTGCAGCGAGCTCGTGCCAGAGCTGCTCCGAGCCGAGTGGGGCTATCCCATATCCCTGGGCGGGGAGCGTGACCCGGTGGTCCCGGTCGGCGCTGAAGCCCGCGCCGAGCACGCCGTCCGGTCCTGCCCCGCTCATGGCTCTCAGGCTCGTACAGCCCACCCTTGGAGACGCGCGCCGCCCGTCATCGCACCGTTGACGGCCCGATCAGCGCCAAGCGCAGCGACCATGCGCATGCGTATCTGGATCGCAGCCCCAACGGACCACCTCGTTGTCGCGGTCGGACGTGTTGGCCGACGAAGCCACCCCCAACGCCCACGCCGCCGTGGCGCTTCGGCCACCCCCTCCGTGATTCAACGCCCCATCTCAAAGATCGCAGCGTCAGCCACAACCAGGCGCGCTGCCGACCTCAACGGCGCAACGCCGAACCTGGCCGGGGCCCAGGCTTCGACCTTTGGGTGAATCGCCCAATTTGCGCAGATTCAACCCGCTTCGAGAGTCGCAGAGCTGTCGCAGGCGACGCGAAACGCCAGTCTGCCGCTTCCGGCTTAGTCCGGAAACCGGCCGCGTAGCCTCGCGCAACCTAGCCCCCAGACACGAGGTCAGCGGCGCCTCGACCAGGGCGATCCAATTCAACTCCCAGGAATACGAGTCCGAAAACAACAAATGGGACGATTGCCGGGTGTCAATCCTCGTTCGACAGGCCGAGGATTTCGTATTTCATAGCCTTTGGGGAGAAATCATTGATCTCATTTATATCAGGGCAGGACACGGCTGCAACGAGAACATCCATCTCGGCTCTGAACTCTATTGCATCACCACGTCGGCACCGCGGTGACTCAAATATCAACCCACCGGAATCGTCGTGCGAAACGGACATGAAAACATTGAAGGTTCCTTGGCTGTCGGTGTCCTCGGCGCCGAGCCCGAAAGGCCTCAACGCGTCATCGAAGAGGTCCCAGCAGGTCTTGTCCCCCATAACGACAACCTCCATTCCTCCGCTCAACTCTGCCCAGCGGCGCGAACAACTTCCATTCAGGAAGTGCCTAGCGGAATCGTCACGGACCACCGTGAGCATAACGTTCTCGTATGGTGGCTTCGACCAGAGCTTAGTAATGGCGTGATTGGTCCCCACACCTTCTAGCGTATTTAGCAGCACAGACCAGGAGGACGAGAATTGCTCTTTCATATTCTCGCGACGGATAAACTTCAGATCCGCCACCTGTTTGCCCTCGTGAGCGGTCACTCTCAGAATCTGCCCCTTGTCGAGCGGAAATGCTCGAGCCGAGCATTTGTCTACAATGAATTGTTCCACGAGATCACGGTCTTGATCCATTACTTGCTCTTCCTCTAGGCTAATAGTCGATTCGTGCATTCGTGCATTCTACTCAACCTGTTCCGCCTCAGCCTCTCGCGCACTACCGGTCGTGGGTCGATGAACGAGCACGAAGACAACCAAGCCGGCCATGGCTAAAAAGAATATCCCAATGGGAATCGACCAGTTTAGGTACCACTCAGGATAGATTTTACGGGGCCAAGCGATATTCACAAGCTCCAAAATAGTCCACAGGACCGCCGCAACGGTGATCGGAAAAGTAGCACGGCCGAGACTAAAGACCCCCCCAAGCAATTGGCCACGGGCCTGGATCACCAAAGCCCCGATCAAGGGAAACAAGAATGCGAGAAAGAAACTGCCAGCAGTCAGGTTCAGCATGAGGGCGTAAATGTCGGATGCGACGTTGCTAAGCAGCAGAAGTGCCGCACCGATTGCGGTCGTGAGCAATAGTGCGTTGACTGGTTGACGCCGGCCAGGGCTCAAACGCACCAAAAACTTAGACCCAGGTAAGGCACCGTTGCGCGCGAATGACCAAATGATTCGCGATGCTGACGTTTGGACAGCAAGGAAACTCGCCATGAACCCTATTACAAATAGGATCTCCAAGGGCCTCGCGATTCCAGCGCCGAGTTGACCCGTGAGCGTGTAGTAGACGGGATCGGCAACTTCACCGGCTGTTATAGGGCGCAGGTCTGGAATTGCGAGGATGATGGCCAGGCTGGAGAGCATTACGACAATCGCAACCAGGACCAGGGATCGAAGCATCGCTTTCGGCAACGACTTCCGAGGCTCATGTACTTCCTCTGCAATCGCGCTAGCACTCTCGAACCCGACGAAGGAGAATCCTATGAATACCAAAGCGACAACGAAAGGACCAGATATGGCTAGATAGTCCCCCGATCCTGACGGGCTCCCTTCCGTTAGCACACTCAACGGTTGCTCACGGTGAAACGCGAGCAACCAGATTGCAAGACCTATTGATCCGATAACCTCCGCGATAATACTCGCGGACACGAAGACGCGGAGGACTCGACGGCCGGCCATGTTCAATGCCGTTCCGGCAACTAGGATCGCGAGCGCGATCCAAGCCCTTGTCGCCCCCGATGGATGAGCAATCCCCACAACGTTCGCAATGAAGCCCGCCGTCGCTAGAGAGAGAGTGGACATGCCGATGATCAGGGTCCATTGATATGTCCAACCTGCAAACCAGCCATATCTTGGTCCCAGTAGCTTCCCAGACCATTGATAGATCGACCCCTCGTATGGCCACCTTGACACGAGCATTGCGAACACAAGTGCGACCAGGAACTGGCCCGCGAAGACGATAATGAAGCCCCACCAGAAGGAGGGACCCGCCGTAGAAATTGCTAGACCAAAAATGGAGTAGAGCGCCACGATAGGTGAGACGAAAGCGAAGGAGATCGCGAAGGACGACCACAACGTGAATTCACGTCGAAGTTCGGTGTTACCTTCGATGCTCGTCGTTCCCATGAGAAACCTTCCCAACAGCCTTAGGTGGATGGCAACTGTGACCGCATCCAGCGCGGGTCGCAATACAATAGTTCCATTCAGCAGACCAGCTGGCGGCGGCACTCGAAGGGGAACACTTCCGGCGGTGAAAAGTGATACTCAACGATTGGAGAGTGAGCACCTTGGAGGACTTGGCGCTGATCAGGATGCTGGCTGCTGAGGGGGTGCAGAAGGCGCGGATCGCGGCGCGATTGAGGTTTCGCGGGGCACGGTGATCAAGGCGGTGAACTCCGATGCGCCGCCCGCGGATGAGCGCAAGCCTGGGCCGACATTGTTCACGGTGGTCGAGCGCCGGGTGCAGGGCGTTGTTGGAGCAGACGCCGGACATGCCCGCGACGGTGCTGGCCGAGCCGGTCGGTTGGACGGGGTCGATCCGGTGTTCTCTGAAAACGTGAATCGGCTGTGGCCTGAGCGTCGATCGGTCGATCAGGCCGACCGGCTGGTCTGGCAGCCTGGTGATGCCGCGCCGTGCGATCTGTGGTTGCCGACGCGCTGCGTTCCCGCTCGAGGACCGCACGACCAGGTTGTTGCCGGTGTTGGTGATCACGGTGTCGGGCGCGCCAGCGCTGCGAGGCACGGTCGATTGGGCCATCGGCTCGCGGATGGACTTGTCGCCGCCGAACAACGCCTCTTCGCCGCCGAAAGTGAGGTCCCTCTCGACCTGGATCCATAGGTCCGCGTCGCCGAGCCGAATCTGATCGCCCACCGTAGGCCCGTATAGGGCCTGCTCGCGCCGGGTCGGGTCAGCTCAGCCATGGACTCGCGCCTTGACCTGGATTCCGGGGACGACACGACGTCCGCGCAGCGCCACGATCGGCATGTCGCGCGAAGCGCCGGGATCGAATCGACGGGAGGTGCCGGGAGGGATGTCGAACCGGAATCCATCAGCCGCTCCTTGGTCGAACTCGAGAGCCACGTTGGCGTCGGGAAGGTGGAGGTGCGACCCGATCTGCACAGGCCGGTCACCTGTGTTCACGATTACGAGAGTCCCACGCTCGTCGGGCGACCGGTCAGCATTGATCTCGAGCACCCCGTCCACAGTCGCAAGGCACCCGACCCCTCGTGCGGCTGGTGTGCGATGGGGTCGTGGATCGTGACCAGCTTTCGGCCGTCCGCGAACGTTGCCTCTACCTGGATGTCGCGCAACAGCAGCGTCACGTCCAGCAGCACCTGGGCAGCTGTCAGCACGTGCCTGCCGGTCTCCATCAGTTTCCCCAGACCAAGACCATCCCGAGCCTGCTCGATCACCCAGCAACTCAGCACCGCGACAGTCTCCGGGTGATTGAGCCGCACCCCGCGCTCAAGCCGTCGCGCGCGACCATCCCCACCACCGCGAGCAGCCGCTTCTCGGTATCCTCGGGAGTCAAATGCATGACGCGTCCCTAGATTGATCGTGCAGCGGTTGTAGCGTCAAATGAGATGGGGCTTCATCGCATGCGCAATGCCGAGTCGGCCAACGCACCAGCTTGCTGTGCGAACTGGCTCTGACCTTCGTCAGTTCACGTGAGCCAGTGCCGACCTCAATTCGAACTGTTGCTGATCCCGGCAGTGGGGGCCTCGACGGCAAGTGAACGTGCGAGTGAAAGCGCCGCGGACCGGACCGTGGGTCCTATGTGATGCGGATCAATTTGGTTCCCCAGCCCTGAAACTGAGATGGCCGCGAGTGGCTTACCAGCTGAGTCAAGAACTGCGGCCGCAGCGCACACGACGCCGACTGCCGACTCTTCCCATTCATACGCAATTCCTGTCTTGCGCACTGCGGGAAACTCGCGGACTAGCGACGAAGGCAGCACGATAGTGCGGGGTGCCCGTCGCTGCATTCCGCCGTCAATGACGGCTTGAACAGTCTCCGGCCCTGAATGGGCGAGCATCACCTTCCCCAATGCCGTGCAATAAGCCGGCATCCGTCCTCCGAGGCGCGATGGTATGCGTGGACCCATGGGACCAATTAGCTTGTCCAGGTACACGACTTCCGTCTGCTCGAGCACGGCCAAATGCACGGTCGCGTGAGTCGCGCTGTGCAACCGAGTCAACATGGGCAGGGCTGTCGCGCGTAGCGTCTGTGCCTGTTGGGAAAGTTGGCCGAGCTCATAGAGTCGGATGCCGATCCGGTATCCGTTTCCTTCGCGTTCTACGGCTCCGAACTGAATCAGCGACTGGAGCAGCCGATGCGCTGTCGCCTTCGGCATGCCGGTGCGGCGTGAAAGTTCGCTCAGTCGTATTTCGCCCTCATGCCCCTCGAAGCAGGAGAGCAGCGCGAAGGAGCGACCCAGAACCGATGAGGCGGCGCCATCCCGCTCTGCGTACCGCACTCCGTCAGTGTGCGGCTTGCGCAACGTTCTGTCTAGTACCGCGGCCTTGAACCTTCGCCCTTCCGGTGACGCGCCGGGCGGGGTCCGCTGATCGGGGCTGTGAGTGCCGCAGGCTCGAACCGTTGGGTCCTGTCTTCCCCCAGGAGTACCGATGGCCGAGAGAGTTCGGGTCCGGGAAATCACCAACGACGAGGGCAACCGGCTGTTGCGGATCGTGCGCCGCGGTTCGGGGTCGGTTGTGACGTGGCGGCGGGCGCAGATGGTGCTGCTGTCCGCTCAGGGCATGGACACCGCGCAGATCGCGGAGGTGACGTTCACCAGTCCCGATCGGGTGCGCGATGTGATTCACAACTTCAACGCCGACGGGTTCGACTCACTCGGGCCGAAGTACGCCGGCGGGCGGCCACCGAAGTTCGACACCGCCCAACGCGAGCAGATCAAGCAGATCGCGCTGGCTCGGCCTGGCGATCACGGGCTGCCGTTCTCAACCTGGAGCCTGTCCAAGCTGGCCGACTACCTGGTGGCGCAGGGGGTGGTCGAGGACATCTCTCACGAGGGGCTGCGGATGCTGCTGCGTGATGAGGGCGTCTCCTTTCCAGGCGGTCAAGACCTGGAAGACCAGCACTGACCCGGACTACGAGGCCAAGAAGAACCGGGTGCTGGAGCTGTACGCGATCGCCGACGGCAAGAGGCCTGCCGGTGAAGGCGACCCGGACGTGGTGATCTGCATGGACGAGTTCGGACCGCTGAACCTGCAGCCCCACCCGGGTCGGCAGTGGGCGCGGGTCGCGGATGGCCCGGGCGATCACGCCCGGCCGCGTCGCCGGCGACGGCGAGCCACCTACAAGCGCCCACACGGGGTCCGCCACCTAATGGCCGGCTACGACCTGTCCACCGACCGGCTCTACGGTCACGTCGTGGCCCGCAAAGGACGCACCGAATTCCTCGCGTTCTGCCGCTACCTGCGCTCCCTGCACCCGCCCGAGGTGCGGATCGCGATCGTGCTGGACAACTACAGCCCGCACCTGTCCACCAAGACCGACTCTCGGGTCGGGGACTGGGCCGACGCGAACAACGTCGAGCTCGCCTACGTTCCGTTTTACGGCTCCTGGCTGAATCGGATCGAGGCCCAGTTCACCGCCCTGCGCTACTTCGCCCTCGACGGCACCGACCACCCCAGCCACCGCGCGCAGGCCAGCATGATCCGCCGCTACATCATCTGGCGAAACACCCACGCCACCGACCCACGGCTACGCAAAGTGGTCAAACGCGCCGCCACCATCAAGAGGGCGAAGGTTGCCTGACGCGGTACTAGCAACGCAGCCGGCGTAGCAGGGGTCGGTCTGTTGAGCGGTAAAGCACTCACTGGATCTCCGATCGTAAAAGCATCCGCGTCGCCATGGAGACGTGGTCCCACCTGACTCGCCAATTAGCCAGATGAGCGTCAATCAGTGACTCTTGGAGTCAGGAGCAGGCGATGACCGCACCTGTCGGCATCGGTCTCGGCCGGGCCAGCACGGCGCCCGTTGCCGCGCGAGGCCACCACCGAGCTGCATTCCCTCAAGCGATTGTCCACGAACCGCACGCCCCGCTCGGCCCAAGCAACGGCGTTCGTGGACAATCACGTGTGCTTAGAACCTCAAGCGAGGAAGCCAACACGCTGCCCACCTGCCACCGAGAGTGGCCTGTCCCAGCGCCTTGCGGAGCCGTGTTGTCGACCCAGGAGGTTCTCTTCCTCGTAGTTGTTGACACCCCACGTCGCAAGATCAGTTCCCGTAATCTCAGTCGCTTCGCCCCCGCAAGACGCCCAGCGCCTTGGATAGCACGCACAGGAGGTAGCACGGGACCGCCGCGACAACGACTACCGTGGCCACTCCGATGAGCTGCCAGAGAGGAGTGATCTCCGAGGCCCTCAGGGCGTCCCTTCCCACGAGCTGCGTTTCTTTCGATAGCCGCGAGCGTGACCATCGACCCAAGTGCAATGGAGTCGTTCGTGTCCTCGACTTGGTACAGACCTGCGACCCTGCCTAGGTCCACCACACATTCAGGCTGGGCCAGCCGCATGTTGAGCATAGGCACCAGGCTCTGTCCGCCAGCGAGCAGCACCACGTCGTCCTGTTTCTCGTCGAGGAACTGAAGGACTTCCTCAACGGTACGTGGGTCGTAGTAGGAGAACTGCGCAGGCTTCATCTCGTCCTCCTTCGTAGCTGGCAGGCAACGAAGGCCACTAGGCCCCCTTGCGGGAACGGTTTGCGTTAAATGACCCAAATCGAGGCGCGTCCCACCGAGCTGGAACGCTGCTCGGACGTACAGGCTCGTCCGTGGCGCATTTCGTCACGACGAGCGCATTCGCACGCGCTGCTAAGAGCCCGCCTGCCTGCGGGGTGGCTCGATGTCCGCCGAGGGGCGGAGTAGTGCCGCCTCTGACGCCCGAGTGCCGACGCCGAGAACGATTCACAAACCAACAAGGCGCCATCACCCAATCGCCAACGCAGAACCGAACACACGCTGACTAGACTGCGGCCGTCGTAATCGAATAACAAGAGCGTGGTGTCGTTGAGTGGAACTACCGGCCTGAGGACGGCAAGCCGCGTTTTCTCAGGCCTGATCTTCGGTGCCGTGCGATCGAGGCGCCGGAAGGTCCGGTTGAGTCACGACAGTGTGGCGACCGTCAGCACATAGCGACAACGCAGAGGCCAGCGGTACCTTGCGACGGGCAGGCCCCGAGGTCGAAGTACAGATGGCAGCGCAATCAACGTCTCCCCCCGCACCGACCTCAAGGATGACGGACAGCGGCCTGAGCCCGGAACGGAGCATCACATCCGCCGCAGCGGGGTCGGGAAGGCTGTCAAGACGCAGCCATACGCGCTCGCCAAGAGCGCTCTCTACTTGCAGCTCCGTGCTGTGAACTCCTACCCTGAGTCGGCGAACGATGCCGTAACGGACAACTCGGTCAGGGATAGCAGGACGATCGTGTCGCTGGCGAGCCGACTTCAGATCTACCAGAGACGAGGCGCCGAGTTCTCCTGGGCGGCCGTGGTCGGTCGTCGAGGAGCTCATGGCACGTGACACTAGGTCAGGGCCCTACTTGAGCGCCCGCGATCGGTTCCGCTAACCGAAACACTCTTTGCAAGAAGCGCTCTACGTCTGCCGTGCGACGACGCGACGGAGATCATTAGATGTATCCGCAAGTTCCGCCGGCACCACTGCGACGCCCGACTCCATCATGCGCATCGCGACCCGCACATCGCGTCCGCGATTAATAGCGAAAGTGCCAACTAGTCGCCCGTGACGAATGTGGAATGCACAGAAGTTGCCATCTTCGACGCTGCCACGGACAACGACATCGTCTCCGCCTTCCACAACGCCGGCCGTTTGGATATTGAGCTCGTACTGATCGGACCAGAACCAGGGTGCCGGGCGCTTCGGGAGTTCTTGATCAAGGATGGCCGCCGCCACGGAGTCTGATTGCTCCTGTGCATTCTGGAACGACTCCAGACGGCGGAACCCCGAGCCAGTCCACACGTCGGGCTGAATCGTGACGTCACCCGACGCGAAGACTCGGGGGCGACTGGTCCGGCCCGCTTCGTCAACGAGAATGCCACCGTCTACTTTCAGCTCGAGGGATCGCCCTAGCTCGACGGCCGGCTCCATACCGATGCCGACAACCACGGCATCCGCCTCCAGCAGCTCTCCGTCATCCAGCTCAACTGCACGCACCCGGCTATCTCCGACAAACCGCCGTACCGAGGTGCTGATACGAATCTGTACGCCCTTCTGTCGGTGCTCATGCGCGATCACGTCGCTCCACCGGGGGGGCAGCGCGCGGGACAGGATGTGCGGCATTGCTTCGAGAACCGTAACGTGGCATCCGCGCGTTGTCGCGCTGGCTGCGATCTCACACCCGATATAGCCGCCTCCCACGACGACTAGCCGTGTTCCCGGTTTCAAAGACGTAGACAAGGTCGCGGCGTCCTCGAGGTCTCGCAGGTAGTAGATGGCCTCGAGATCTCCGCCTGGCACGTTGAGGATTCGATTCCGACCTCCCGTGCACAAGACCACGACGTCTACGCCTGAGTGGACCTCTCCCGACTCAGCGTGTAGTGACGACAGGGATCGGTCGATGCTCGCGATTGTCTCCCCGGTTCTGACCTCGACGTCGAGATCGGCCCACTGCTCTGTCGGCGGCCATGAAATTCTGCCCGGAGACGGCCACGAAACTGCCCGCTGGCGGACATGAAACCTGCCCGGTGGCGGTCATGGGATCTGCCCGACACGACGTCGTCTGCCTCACCGGCTCCGACGGTTGAGGCCCCTCCTCAGGTGCGATCGGCGGTGCTGAAGCGCCCGTCGCCCTGAGGAGGGACAACTTGAAGTCTGCCGAGGAGATCATGGAAATCCTGGATGCCTACGACCTGACAGGGTCGTTGCGTGATGCCGGCGAGCTGGCCGGATGCTCGCACCACACGGTCAAGCACTACGTGGACCGCCGTGCTGCCGGGGGTGAGCTGGACAAGGCCGTGACTCGGCCGCAGTTGATCGATGAGTACCTGCCCAAGGTCGAGGAGTGGGTCGAGCGGTCCAAGGGCAAGGTCCGTGCCGACAGAGCGCACGAGAAGCTGCTCGCGATGGGCTACAAGGGTTCGGAGCGCACCACCCGTCGTGCGGTCGCATCGGTGAAGAAGTCATACCGGTCAGGACATGTGCGGGTCCACCGGCCCTGGGTCACCGAGCCGGGGATGTGGCTGCAGTACGACTACGGCGACGGACCTGTCGTCGACGGCGTCAAGACGGTTCTGTTCGTGGCGTGGCTGGCGTGGTCGCGGTTCCGGGTCGTGATCGCGCTGCGCGATAAGACCATGCCGTCCGTGTTCGCCGCGCTGGACCAGACCTTCCGCCGGTTGGGTGGGGTGCCGACCTACGTGCTGACCGACAACGAGAAGACCGTCACGACCGAGCACATCGCCGGGATCCCGGTCCGCAACGGACAGCTCGTCACCTTCGCCGAGCACTACTCGGTCGTGGTCCACACCTGTGTGCCGGCGGATCCGGCGTCCAAGGGCGGCACCGAGTCGTCGGTGAAGATCAGCAAGGCCGACCTGGTGCCCAAGGACACCAACCTGCGTGAGGAGTACGCGTCGTTTAGCGAGCTCGAGGAGGCGTGTGAGGCGTTCTGTCAGAAGGTCAACACCCGGGCTCACCGGACCACGAAGCGGCCACCGGTCGAGATGTTGGCCGAAGAGCGGACACGGCTACACCCGGTCCCGACACAGCCGCACACAGTCGCGTTCGGCACCACCCGGGTAGTGCCGGGCAACACGCCGATGGTGATGTTCGAGTCCGGCCAGTACTCGGTGCCACACACCCTGCTCGGCGCCACGGTGTGGGTTCGTGCCCAAGGACTCGGCGACGGCGAGGAGGTCGTCATCGTTCACGTCGGCGAGGACGGACCCGCCGAGGTCGCCCGCCACGCGCGCGCGACGCCGGGCACGCCGAGGATCAACGACGAGCACTTCCCACCGCAGCCGGAAGGTCCGTTGAACCGGCAGCCGCGAGCGAAGAACCCAGCGGAAGCCGAGTTCCTCGACCTGGGCGAGGGCGCCCGCCTGTGGCTGGTCGAGGCCGCTGCGGCGGGCACGCCGCGGATGAGGGTCAAGATGGCCGAAGCCCTCAGCCTGGCCAAGCTGTTCGACCCCGTCGAGGTCGACTGGGCACTCGGCCACGCCGCCGTCCACGGCCGGTTCGCCGAGGCCGATCTGTCCTCGATCCTCGACCACCACGCCCGGCAACCCGCTGTTGGCGAGCACCGTGCCGGCGAAGAACGGTCGCTGACCCAGGGCACCGCCGGATGGGCACGTCTCGGCCAGCACGACAGCCAGCACGACAGCCGCGAGGGGAACGAGGTGACCCGATGACGACCAAGACCACCACACCATCGATGGCGTCCGCGCCGCCGTTGCCGGCCGAGTTGGAGGACCTCTTGCGGCGGCTTCGGCTGCCCCACATCCGTCGCCACGCACCGGAGGTCGTCGCGACCGCGAAGGCCCAACGCTGGGAGCCCGCCGAGGTGCTCAAGGCTCTGTTCGCCGAGGAGGTCGCCGGAAGGGAACGCTCCGCACTGGCCACCCGCAGGGCGGCTGCGGGGTTCCCGACCGGGAAGACGTTCGATGCGTGGCAGCCCGAGGCATCCTCGATCCCGGCACCGACCCAGCAGGCACTCCGCACCCTGGAATGGGTCCACCGTCGGGAAAACCTCGTCGTGTGCGGGCCGTCGGGGACCGGGAAGACGTTCCTACTGGAGGCACTCGGTCACCAAGCCGTCGAGGCCGGGTTGAAGGTCGCCTGGTTCACCCTGGAAGACCTCGGGGTCCTGCTGCGCCGCCATCGTGCCGACGACACGGTGTCCAAGGCCATCGCCCGTGTGCTGCGCGCCGATCTCGTTGTCGTCGACGACATCGGCCTGTTGCCGGTCGCCCAGGATGCCGCCGAGGGGCTCTACCGGCTCGTCGACGCCGCCTACGAGAAGCGGTCGGTCGCGATCAGCTCGAACCTGCACCCGTCCGGGTTCGACGAGCTGATGCCCAAGACGCTGGCGACCGCCACCGTCGACCGGCTACTGCACCACGCCCACGTGTGCCAGACCAGCGGAGACTCCGTGCGACTTACCCAGGCACTCGCCGGCCGAGGGGTGAGTCCCTTGAGCTGAGTGCTCTGGTCGGTGGTGGCCGCAAGCCCACTGGGCAGATCCCATGGCCACCACCGGGCAGTTCTCGTGACCGTCAGCGGGCAGGTCTCACGACCGCCCCTGGGCAGTTCCTACTGTCCCTTGACATACGACCACCCCGGGACCCGCCGAAGATGTTTGATTCGCCGCAGATCTCTATGGCAAAGTCAGAAACACGTCACCCGGATCGCCAGTGGCGCGATCCACGCCTCGGCAGCCGACCCATCCGCAGCAGATCCGCCAGTTCGGTGCCGTCCCGGACATCGTTCTTGACTCGCCGGTACTTGAACGCCTTCCCTCTCAGCGGGTGCGCAAGATGGACTTGGGCACCGGCCGCTTGGGGCGCCTCGCCGGCCCACTACCAGCCATACGTGGCCTCGAGCACGACCTCCGGCGACTCGCCCGCGCGGGCAATCACACTGGTCAACCGGTCGGTGTCATTGACGATCCGCACCGTCTCCAGCGCCTCGTCCTCGGCGGTGCTCCAGACAATCAAGCTGCGTCGTCGATGAGGTCAGTACCGACGAATCGCTTCCCTGCTGCGTACCGTGGCAAGAGGAGCCTCCTCCGTCGTTGAAGTCGAGTACACCCCCCGCATCCGCCGGGGACGCACGAGGAGGGGAGCCCCACCCCTTCATCGCACCAGCGGCCTATGGGCAGTTGAGCCTCAGCCAGGGCAAGAGGGCGGACATATGAGTGAGTGCCCGGGCCCCAATTCAACTGTCGCGGTGGGCAACGGGAGCGTCGATGGCAAGTGAACCTGCAAGTGAAAGAGCTGCCGTCCGGACCGTGGGACCTATACGATGCGGATCAATCTGGTTCCCCAGCCCTGAAACCGAGATGGCTGCGATTGGCTTACCCGCTGCGTCAAGAACGGGGGCTGCAGCGCACACAACGCCGACGGCCGACTCTTCCCATTCATACGCGATTCCTGTCTTGCGAACTGACTGAACCTCGCGGACTAGTGACGAAGGTAGAACGATTGTGCGGGGTGCCCTCCGCTGCATCCCCCCGTCAATGACGGCTTGAATGGTTTCCGGCGTGGAATGCGCGAGCATCGCCTTTCCGAGGCCAGTGCAATAGGCCGGCATACGCCCGCCGAGGCGCGACGGTATGCGTGGGCCCATGGGACCGACCAACTTATCCAAGTACACGACTTCAGTCTGCTCGAGCACAGCCAAATGAACGGTCGCTTGAGTCGCGCTGTGCAACCGTGTCAACATTGGAAGTGCTTTCGCACGTAACGTCTGTGCCTGTTGGGAAAGTTGGCCGAGCTCATAGAGTCGGATACCGATTCGGTATCCGTTCCCTTCGCGTTCCACTGCCCCGAACTGGATCAGCTTCTGGAGGAGGCGGTGTGCGGTCGCTTTCGGCATACCGGTGCGGCGTGAGAGGTCGCTCAGGCGTATTGCGCCGTCATGCCCCTCGAAGCAAGACAGCAGCGCGAAGGTGCGCCCCAAGACGGAGGAGGCGATCCCTTCCGGGTCTGCGTGGCGCATCACATCAGTCTGACGCTCGCGCAAGGTTCTGTCCAGGAATCGACGAGACTCACGAAGACCGCCCGCGAAACGCTCTCCGTGCCTCACGCAGGAATGCCCGCGAAAACGGTGAACGGCAATGGATCTGGCGGCGCAGGGTCGGTCCGTTGACCGGCAAGGGGTCCATTGGCAGCTCCGTTCGTTAAAGGCGCAGGCGGCGTTGAAGACGAGACGGCCCCCGATCGTCCGCGTCAGCCAGACGGCAGTCATCGGGGTCGACTTTGAGTGACGAGAATCTGGCGGTGACGCCTCTAAGCCCCTCTCGCATCATCGGTTGGCGCAAGCGGCCCAAGTCCTGTCTCGTCGCACAGTGCTGTGTGCCGCTTGGGACATCCAGACTGGCCCCTGGGCCGTTTCTCACCATGAGCACGATCGCAAGCGCTGGTCAGTGATCTGGTTGTCTGCAAGGTGGCTCACATCCCGACGAGGGGCGCGGTCTCCGGCTATTCGGTCGCTGCGGCTAACGGTTCGGTCGCGTGACGACCGTGTGGCGACCATCGGCGCATAGCGATAGCGCAAGGCGCAACGGGACTTTGTGACGGGCAGGTCCCGAGGACGAAGTACAGATGACGGTACAGTCGACGTCTCCCCCAGCACCGACTTCAAGCATGATCGACAGCGGCTTGAGCCCCGAACGGAGAATCACATCGGCAGCAGAGCGATCGGGAAGAGAGTCAAACTCTAGCCAGATGTGTTCGCCAACAGCGCTCTCCACCTGCAGCTCCGTCTTGTGAGCTCCCACCCTGAATCGACGAACGACGCCATAGCGGAAAACGCGACCCGAAGTAGCAGGACTATCGTGTCGCAGGCGCGCAGAAGTCAGCACTACCATGGATGCGGCGCCGGGTTCTCTTGGGTTCTCCTGTTCGGTCGTCGACGAGCTCATGCTAGGTGACACTAGGTCAGGGCCATGCCTCAAGGCGCGCTCCCTGTTCCACTAGGCGACACACTCTTTTTGGAGTCCACAGGCTGCGGGCTGGAAGGACACCACGGCCTGCCAGCTAGCTTTCGTACGAGCAGTCAAGAGTGACGACTGGCGTGCGGCATCGGCCGAGCGCATCGAAAGACCTCGGCTGGGTTTCGCGACGTAGCGGGATGAGTGAATCCGGCCCGGGGCCGCCGGAGGGCGGCAGGCTGATTAGGCGCCGTGTTCGGCAGGCTTTCGTGTGCGCCGTGGAAGGCAGCCCAGCGCGCACGGGCGGCAGCTAGGTTGCGCCGTCGAGCGGCATAGATATCGTGGCCGCCACCGTCCGCGGCATGAGCTTTCCTTCGATGCCCTCGCCGAGCGAGTCGACGCCACGGGGAAGCAACTTCGCAGGCTCGAGCGCTCGAACCGCTGAAACCGTTAACCGGCCAACGCATCGGTCCGACCCTGACTGGCCGGATAATGCTTCGACAGCTCCGTGGCCGAGAGCTTCTTCGCCACTTTGCAGACCGAACTGCTCGACCGGTCCACCTGGCCCACCCGGGGGGCCTGGCGAATGCGATCTTCGCCTTCGTCGAGGGCTTGTCACAACCCACCCGCCGGCACTCCACCCCCCTGGGCTACCTCAGCCCCCGCCGACTACGAGACCCAAGCCGCCCTCCCCGGCCCCGCTGGACCCGCCACCGAGAACCTGACTCGTGCCACCGGGGTGTGTCACTGAGCGCTGATCTCGAGGGCGTCGAGGATCGCCTCGGCGACTGGGGTGATCGGATCGGCGGCGAGGTGTTCGTGGCCGGCGATGCGGACGGTGATCTGCTGGATCGGTCGCAGGGTCTGGACGATCTTCTTGATGCTCAGCCCGGTGGCGTTCTGTATGTGGCGGGCGATCGCGAGGGCGGCGAACACGATGGTGAGGTGGGCCTCGATGGCCTCGCGGGTGTGGTGGAACATAGGTCGCGCGGCCAGGTCGGTCTTCGACATCCTGAAGGACTGCTCGACGTGCCACAGGTCGTGGTAGCTCGCGATCACCTCGCCCGCTGGCATCAGGTCGGCTTCGATGTTGGTGACGTAGCCCTTCAACCCCACGAGGTCGCGTGCCCTGGCCAATGAGGTCTCATCGAGCTCGTTGGCGCCGTTGCGGGTCTTGACGAACCGTGGCGTCCTGGCGGCCTTCTCCCCGGCCACGACGGCACGGGCCTTGTTCTCCTGCAACGTGAGCGTCGCGTTGTCGCGCACCGCTCGCTTCCGCGAGTAGGCCCACACCGCGCGCCACGACTTCGCATGCACCCCCGGGTCCCAGACGGGCTCGGCTCGACGCTTCGGGTCGCTGCTCTTCACCGCGGTGCCACGTTGGTCGCGTGGGGTGATGGTGTCGATGACCTGCCCGTCGGTGAACGCGGTGCCGTGCCAGCGAAAGTGAGACTCCAGGTCCTTCGGCGCCTTGGTGACCCGGGAGCCGACGATGAACCGCAACCCAGCCTCGTCCAGATCACTCAAGTTGCTCGAGGACAACATCCCGGCGTCGGCGACCACGACCATGTCCGCGATGCCGTGACGCTGCGCGAACTGCTTGACGATCGGGATGATCGTCAACGTCTCGGCCTTGTTGCCCTCGAAGCAGCCGATCTCGAGCGGGAACCCGTGCCGGTCGACCAGCAGACCCACGACGACCTCGGGGTCTACGCGGCGCTCCTTGCTGTAGCCGACCTTGCGCAGCTCGTCTTCTTTCTCTGCTTCCAAGTAGAGCGTGGTCACGTCGTAGAGCACCAGGCTCACGTCGCCGTGCGTCATCGCGTGGTTGAAGCAGGCGGTCGCGATCTGGGCGCGGTAGTCGCGTTCCTGGGCTCGTTGCAGCGAGCGGAACATCGTGCGCAGCGACGCCGACGCCACCCCGATCTCCTTCAGCACCCGCACCGAGTCGGCCTTCGAGGTCGGCTCGATGATCCGCGCCAAGACGAGCTGGGCGAAGGCCTCATCGTCGATGGCGTCGAACCCGAGCCGGGTGTACGCCTCGCTCAGGACCTGCCACAACAGCACCGAGCGCTTGCTCGTGATCGGGCCAGGCCGCTGCGGCACACCCTCATCCTCAAGCCCGACACCGTCGAGGTCGAGAGCCTCCTGCCCCTCGTGCAGCCGCCGACGCGCCTGGGCCATGAGCAGCGCCAGCTCGGCGTCAGTGCGGGCCGTGCCGACATGCTCAAGGACGACGTCGCGGCCATCACGGCGCTCAGCGAGCTGGACCTTCGTGCTGCCCGAGCGCCCCGGCGCCTTCCGCACGAACACCAGCAGCGGACCCTACCGAGCCCCGGGGTGTGTCAATCACGCCGTCCGCAACGCGCTCACCTGCGAAAACGCCGACGCAGTCACCGCTCCGCCGTCAAGTGGCACGAGTCAGGCCGGGACTTCGAGGAATGAGTTGCTGAAGCCGACGATGGCCATGATGACACCGGGCGACGACCGGGTCGTGCCCATTATCGGGCCCAGCGCCGGGCCCAGGGACGTCGAGGCTCAGGACAGCACCAGCACCAGGTCGCCGCCTTCGACTGTGTGGGTGCCGGTGAAGGCGAGGCGTTCGACGGTGCCGTCGGCGGGGGCGGTGATGGAGGCTTCCATCTTCATGGCCTCGATGGTGGCGACGGTGTCGCCGGCGGCGACCTTGTCTCCTTCGGCCACGGCCATGGTGACGGCGCCTTGGAAGGGTGCGGCGACGTGGCCGGGCTTGGAGGTGTCGGCCTTCTCGGTGGCTGCGACCTCGGAGGCGACGCTGGTGTCGCGGACGCTGATCGGCCGGAGCTGGCCGTTGATCAGTGCCATCACGGTGCGGTAGCCGCGTTGGTCGGGGTCGCTGATGGCTTGGACGCCGAGGATCAGGGTCTTGCCCTCGCCGAGCTCGACCTTGTGCTCCTCGCCCTGGCGTAGGCCGTAGAGGTAGTCGAGGGTGGGCAGCACGGAGACGTCGCCGTAGCGCTCGCGGGCCTCGCGGAAGTCCTGGGTGGGGCCGGGGAAGAGCAGCTGGTTGAGGGTGGCCCGCCGGGTGGCCTGACTTGCTCCCAGGCGGGAGTCCAGCCCTTCTTCCTGCTCTGCTGTGAGGGTCTCGGCCGGCTTCTTCCAGGTGCGACCCGCCAGGGCCTTGGTGCGGAACGGCTCGGGCCAGCCGCCGGGAGGGTCACCGAGCTCACCGTTGAGGAAGCCGATCACGGAGTCGGGGATGTCGAACTTCGCGGGGTCCTCGGCGAACTCGGCGGGGTCGGCGCCGAGGCCGACCAGCGAGAGGGCCAGGTCGCCGACCACCTTCGAGGAAGGGGTCACCTTGACCACGTTGCCGAGGATGTCGTTGGCAGCGGCGTACATGTCCTCGACCTGCTCGAACTTCTCGCCGAGGCCGAGCGCGATGGCCTGCTGGCGGAGGTTGGAGAGCTGGCCGCCGGGGATCTCGTGGCGGTAGACGCGACCGGTCGGTGACGGCAGTCCGGACTCGAAGGGTGCGTAGACCCGGCGGGTGGCCTCCCAGTAGGGCTCGATCGCATTGATCGCCGACAGCGACAGCCCGGTCTCGCGCTCGGAGTGGTCGGTCGCGGAGACCAGGGCCGACAGAGCGGGCTGCGAGGTGGTGCCGGCCATTGACGCGCAGGCCGCGTCGACCGCGTCGACGCCCGACTCGATCGCAGCGACCAGCGTCGCGAGCTGGCCGCCGGGGGTGTCGTGGGTGTGCAGGTGCACCGGCAGGTCGAACCGGTCCCGCAGTGCGGTGACCAGGGTGCGGGCGGCGGGAGCCCGGAGCAGCCCGGCCATGTCCTTGATCGCGAGCACGTGGGCGCCGGCATCGACGATCCGCTCGGCCAGGGCCAGGTAGTAGTCGAGCGTGTAGAGCTGTTCGCCCGGGTCGGAGAGGTCGCCGGTGTAGCAGAGCGCGACCTCTGCGACGGTGGTGCCGGTGGCCCGGACGGCATCGATCGCGGGCCGCATCTGCTCGACGTCGTTGAGGGCGTCGAAGATCCGGAAAACGTCGATGCCGGTCGCGGCGGCCTCTTCCACGAACGCGTTCGTCACCGCCGTGGGGTACGGCGTGTAGCCGACCGTGTTGCGCCCGCGCAGCAGCATCTGCAGACAGATGTTGGGGACGGTCTGTCGCAGCCGGGCGAGCCGGTCCCACGGGTCCTCGGTCAGGAACCGCAGCGCGACGTCGTAGGTCGCGCCGCCCCAGGCCTCGATCGACCACAGCTCGGGGGTGGTGCGGGCGACGTGGCCGGCGACAGTGACCAGGTCGCGGGTGCGGACCCGGGTGGCCAGCAGCGACTGGTGGGCGTCGCGGAAGGTGGTGTCGGTGACGGCGATCCGGCCCTGGGCGCGCAGCCGACGGGCGAACTCCTCGGGCCCGACCTCGAGCAGCAGCTGCCGGCTGCCTGCGGGCGCGGGCACCTCGAGGTTGGTGTCGGGGAGCTTGGTGGCCGGGTCGAGCGTCACCGGCGCCTCCCCATACGGCTTGTTGACCGTCACATGGGCCAGGTAGCCGAGCAGCTTGGTGCCACGGTCCGCCTGCCCGCGGGCCTGCATCAGGTGCGGGTGGGTCTCGATGAACGAGGTCGTGATGTTGCCCGAGGCGAAGTCGGGGTCGTTCAACACAGCCTGGAGGAACGCGATGTTGGTCGTGACTCCGCGGATCCGGAACTCCGCCACCGCCCGCTTGGCTTTCTCCACCGCCATGTCGAAGGTGCGGCCACGGCAGGTGAGCTTGGCCAGCATCGAGTCGAAGTGGGCCGAGACCTCAGCACCGGTGTACGTCGTGCCGCCATCGAGGCGCACGCCGCCGCCGCCCGGTGAGCGGTAGGTGGTGATCATCCCGGTGTCGGGTCGGAAGTCGTTGGCAGGGTCCTCGGTGGTGATCCGGCACTGCAGTGCGAACCCGTGCGGGTTGATGCTCTCCTGGGAGAGCCCGAGATCGGCCAGTGTCTCTCCGGCCGCGATCCGCATTTGCGACTGCACCAGGTCGACATCGGTGATCTCCTCGGTGACGGTGTGCTCGACCTGGATCCGCGGGTTCATCTCGATGAACACATAGCTGCCGTCGGGGTCAAGCAGGAACTCCACGGTGCCGGCGTTGCGGTAGCCGATCTCGGTCGCGAACCGAACGGCGTCCGCGCACATCCGCGCCCGGATACCTGGGTCAAGGTTGGGGGCCGGTGCGATCTCGACCACCTTCTGGTGGCGACGCTGCACCGAGCAGTCGCGTTCGAAGAGGTGGATCACGTTGCCCTGACCGTCAGCGAGGATCTGGACCTCGATGTGGCGCGGGTCGACCACCGCCTGCTCGATGAAGACCGTCGGGTCACCGAAGGCGCCCTCGGCCTCCCGCATGCACACCTCGATCGCCTCTCGCAGCTGGGCACTCTCCACACCGGGGTCATCGACGCGGCGCATCCCGCGACCCCCACCACCGGCGACAGCCTTGACGAACAAGGGATAAGGCATCGGTTCGGTCGCAGCGACGAGCGCGTCGACGTCTGTCGACGGCTCGACCGACGCCAGCGTCGGTACGCCGGCCGCCTTCGCCGCAGCGATGGCACGGGCCTTGTTGCCGGTCAGCGTGAGCACTTCGGCGGTCGGCCCGACGAACGTGATGCCGGCGTTGGCACAGGCCTCGGCCAGCTCTGGGTTCTCCGACAGGAAGCCGTAGCCGGGGTAGACCGCGTCGGCACCCGAGCGCACCGCGACGTCCACGATCGCCTGGGGGTCGAGGTAGGCCCGCACCGGGTGCCCGCGCTCACCGATCTCGTAGGCCTCGTCCGCCTTCAACCGGTGCTCGGACCAGCGGTCCTCGTACGGGAACACCGCCACCGTCCGGGCGCCGACCTCATAGGCTGCCCGGAACGCACGGATCGCGATCTCGCCACGGTTGGCCACCAACACCTTGGAGAACATGGCGCTCCTACACTCAGAGAATACCGGGCCTCCCATATGTCGGATTTGTCGAGCACGCAACCTCGCGTGGGAGATGGCGAACTGGCGTGAAGCTCCCGCCCCGTCCACAGCAGCCCGGCGCCGTCACGCCATACGGTCTGCCGCGTACCGGCCTAAGTGGACAACGCGAGCATTGATCGCGGGCTTGGACTCCGGAAATCGACTTCGCCACCCCGTGGAGCTATCGCGACGATTGAACAGCTGGGTCGTTACCGGGGACCGCGGCTCATGCATGTCCGCTTCTTGTATGGGCAACAAGAGAAGTCGAGGTCATGGCAGATGGACTGGGTCATCCAAATCGATCAACGGATCCATAACCCCAAGATCAGAACGATGTTGGGCCGAAAGCCAGGATTGGACGAGCTCGTTGAACTTCTCGGCTTCATCGAATTGCGGCCACATGGCGGAGTCGGAGAAAACCTCAACCTCTGCAGTCGGAAGGTACTCAGCCAGCCTTAGCGCCGAGTCGAGACCAAATAGCGGGTTCTGCTCTGTCCAGACTAGGAGCGCCGGAACCTCGAGTTGCTGCAGCGCCGCTCGACTCAGGGAGGTGCGGGGGTTCTGCCTTGCCGTGCGCAGGGATCCCAACAGTTTCCGATGGGCGGCCGTGAAGCCTGGCCGTGTCCAAAAACCCACACGCAGGTCGAGCATCTCGTCGTTGACTTGTTCGCGCTTCAAGTGCAACCAGCTCATACGCTCGCGCATCAACTCGATCGATCCTGGGTCTTCAAGGGCGCGCGCCGTCAACTCTTGAAAGGCAGCTTGGGACTCCATGAGGGACACGTCGTCTGCATCTTCGGTCGGAAGAATGCATGCACCGCACAGGACCACGCGCTGTACCCGAGCCGGGTATTGAACAGCCAACCACTGGGCGACCTGGGCACCGAGCGCTTCTCCGACAAGCGCTGCTGACTCGATACCGAGCGTGTCCATCAATGAGAGGACGTGCTCCGCGACGGTGCGCCAGTCGAACAGGCTGTCGTCGTGGGGTAGATCCGTGTACCCATGCCCCAATAGGTCCATGGCGACGATGTGGAAGTCGTCGGCGAAGAATCCGATATTTCGGAGGAACACCTCAAGGTGCCCACCCGTTCCGTGCAAGAAGAGGAGAGGGGGGCCATCACCTGCCTCGATGATCCGCGTTCGGACCCCAAGGCTCGTTTCGACGTATCGCACCTGGTGAGGTACTCCAGCCAAGCCCTGCCACAGCGACTCACTCCGCAGCGCTGCACCAGTTGACGAATGCAACGCTACGTCGTTGTACGTACTTGCGCTCACGTGTATCGCTCTCCCTGCTCGAAACGGCTCCATCCCCTAGAAGAAGACGCTGAGGTTCTTCGCCAGCACCACATTCTGGTCTAGTAGCACTGTGCGACGGGCAATCTTGAACCCAGCGCGGTCACGACGCAGCAGATCGAACCTTTCGCCGGCCCAAAGGTCGACTTCGGTCTCGAGGCGGTTCCGATACACGATGAAGTTCGACCGGACCTCGTACTCGTCGCCGTCGGATTCCGTCGGCAGGGAGATGCGGACGTTGCTGATGAGATGGCGTGTACGTGAGGGCGGGTCTTCAGCCCAGAACTTCCCCGTCTCCCGCTGCATGATACGAACATTCAGGGACTCTTTGTCGTCGTCGAACAGCGGCATCTCGATCCCGCGTTCGGCAACTTCGTCTTCAAGGCGCTGACGGCGCAGTCGATTCTTGCGAATGGGAGCGCGGTATCGCAGGTCGTCCGCCATGAGATCGAACCAGTCCCGGTAGCGCCAATCATCCAGCAACTGAACCTCACGGTAAAGAAACTGCTCCACCTCGTGCTGCACTTCCACCGTCACACCACTGGCGACGGCTTCTACGGAACGTTCGAGCTGCGTAGTCATCGGTTCACCTTCTTTGACCAGTCGTCGTCGAAGTCGTCACAATGCGGCCATTTTTCGCTGGTCATGAACTCCAACCACCGCCGGTAGAATGCGCGCTGCGGTCCTTCACCGAAGTACATATCGTTGATACGCCCGGGAAGCTTGTCATGGTCGTCGGTTTCATGACCGAGGCCCATCTTATAGTTCCACTTCAACAGCCTGGTTTGATGACCGTCTTGGAGCAGTTGCCCCATCAGGTCCCAGTTCTCTCCGTCGTCGACCTCCACTGTGCCGGCGGCGCCTTCGGTTAGGGCGGACGACAACATCTGCGCCCGCTTCACCTCATCAGGGGCGTCCTTGTCGACGAGCGTCCATGACCAGATCTGGAACGCGTTCGGGCCCTTAGGGTGCCAGACCCTGAGATTGGACTGCCCAGGCAGGCCAGAGAGATTCGGGAAGACCGTAAAGTTCCCCACGGTGTTAGCGCGCTCCGGTCCCAGTCGGTCAATCGCGGTCTGCATCCGCTCCGTCCGGTAGTCGGCTGCGCCATCCTCGAACCTGCTGGGCTGATTGTAGATCCCCGAGTAACCGTGCCCGAGCCTGGAAGAGAACTGGAATCCGGGCGGAGAGGGACCCGTGTAGAGCTCGGTATTGCTGATCTGTGCCAGCGAGCTCATGTGCGTCACATTGACGTGGTACCCGTCACCGGCGAACTGCTCTGCAGCGATTTTCCAGTTGCCGTGGATCGTCCACTTCACGACACCAGGCAGGACCTCGACACCGCCGGGCACGTGGTCCACCCAAGCATCGATGTAGTACACAGAGTCGCCCAAATACTCTAGGAGCGGCGGCGCGTCAGGGTCGAAGGTCGCAAAAATAAGACCCTTGTACGTGTCGATTTGCGCAACCTGCTTCAGTCCGAACTCGGCCTTGTCAAGTTCGCCGTGGTACGCGTCATTCTCGTTGGGAACATTCACCAGATTTCCGGCGATGTCGTAAGTCCAGCCGTGGTAGGTGCACATGAAGTGCTTCGTATTGCCGTCCTCGGCGCGACATACCTTCATTCCTCGGTGTCGACAGGCGTTCAGGTAAGCCTTCACCCCGCCGTCTCGCTGTCGCGCGACGAGGACGGGGTCACCCCCCATGTAGGTGTTGAGGAAGTCGCCGGGCTTGGGAATCATGCTGTCGTGGGCCAGGAACAGCCAAGCCCTTCCGAACAGGCGGTCGAGCTCCAGACGATAGACCTCTTCATCAATGAAGATATCTGCGCTAATTTCGCCTCGCTCCCAGTCAACCTTGGTCGCCAGGTCGTTCATGTCGACTGCCACTGGGCACCTCCTTGGGATGTAGATGATGGTCAAACCAGTGTTCGCATGCCGCCAGTTTCAGGCCGGCGAGTGCATGGATTTGAGTTACGATCCGAGGTTACGTGAGTCCGGTTGAGGGCCTCGGCCACCCACCGATCCAGCAGTGTTCCCGTTTGATGACGACAATGAGCATGCACCGCGCGCTGTCCCTGGACAACGTCGTTGTTCCGTTCAATGGACTCACGGTCAGGAATGGTGCCGCGAGGCAGTCCTCATGCCTACGGTTTCGGGCTCGCAGGAGAGCGATCAGCCTCACCCCCCATCGCGATCGCACCCACCACAGTCGTATCGACGAGAGTTGAAGGCTCGTTCGCTCTTTTTGCGGCTGCGCCCATCGCATGTGTCACAACCCGGCGCGACATCTTCCTCGTCCCGTCAGCGGCCAGCCCGTCATCAACGCTCGAGTTGCCGCAGCGTCTCGAGGTCACCCAACCCGGGCAGCAGCAGCCGCATCTTGGCGTTGGACAGCACCGTCCGCGCTACGTCGCGGGCGCCGAAGAGGTGCTCGAGCTGGGCGATGTCGTGGTAGGCGAGCAGCAGCTGCACGCCGTTGCCCCGCCCGGTGGTGAGCAGGTGCGGCAGCCGCGGGTACCTGAACACGTTCCCCGCCTCGTCGAGTGGAGGAGCAGCCGCGGCGTCACCGGTCCGCCGGCTTGGGCGGCTTGCTGCTCCGCCTCGTGAACGATCGAGGAGATCAGCGCGGTGAAGTACGGCGTGAACCGGTCGACCTCTGACTGAGGAGTGACCATCAACAGGGTGGCCGGTCGGTCGCGGAAGAGGTCGGCTTCGCTGAAGTCGCTGCGGCGTGCCGACTCCAGCACCGTCGGACGGTTGTAGGTGTCGGCGAGCCCGAAGGCGGTGAACATCACTGACCCCTTGCCCTCCTCGTGGATGCGGCAGGTGCTGCGGTACTCGCGGAGCACCTCGACGAAATCGTTGTCGGCGAGGATGTGCTCGACCTGGTCGCGCGCGAGCTCACCCTTGTAGGCCCATTCGACGAAGCCGGCCACTCCACGGCCAGAGAGCTGGGCGGCCAGCAGCAGTCCCTTGAGGTATTTCCGGGCCTGCGCATTCCACGGCCGCGCCTTCGGGTCGCCAGTCATGCCGGAGGAGTCGACCAGCCACTCAGCCATCCGATCTGCGGCGTCGGCGTCCGTGCAGTAGTCGACCGGTGACCACGCAGCGGTGTCGATTCCAGGAGCGCCGGCCGGGGCGATCACCCACACGGGCCCCATCGCCGCGCGGCGAGCCAGCACGGGCACGAGGTCCTGGGGTTTGGCCATGGTCATCACGGCGCTCCCAGCCCACTCCAGCACGTTGGGAGTGATGAGCCCGACCGTCTTGCCGGACCCGTTCGGCCCCTCAACCGGGATCGTCGCAGGTCATGGTCCGTGAGGCTTCGCAAGCGTCCCGCAAGACCCGTCCGCTCGGGTTCCCGGTGAGGGGCCCTATTGGGAACGCGGCCCCGACCATTGGTGCATCTTGATCCCTTCCGGTGTCCGGGCACCTAACGGTTGCTGCGCCTTCCACCAGGGCCGTGATCGCCAGCGAGGCGAACCGAACCGGCGTGCTCGCGATCACCGGCCCCACACGCCTCGAGACGGCGCGTCCAGCGCGGTCGCCTTGTGAGCCGACCGAATCGACTCGCGGTGGTAGGCGGCCTCGCGCAGGAATTCCGCCTCGCCATCGGGCACGTCAGTGGGGGTGACGTGTCCGTGCTCATCCTGGGCGCATGCGCGCACCTCGGTGCCGGTCGACCCCGCGGACGAGCTGTCGACAGGATTGGTGTCCCGGTCGAGTTGCTGGTCGAGTTGCTGGTCGTCGAGCAGCTCGAGGAGCTCGCCGGCGTCCGCGCCAGCGGACAGCCCACGGCCCGACCGTGAAGGCGAAGCCGCTCGGCATCCAGCTCCGCTCGCCGTTGTTTCCCACGCCGGCAGTACCTCGCTGGCCTCGAAGGCCTCGTGCTCCCGCACGTAGGCCTCCTGTCGCGCCGTCAGCGGTTCACCGGCCATGATCGGGCCACACCCAACCGCGGCCGCGCTCGCGGTGAACCGCGGGTAGGCCGACTGGTGCTGCCGCCACCGCTCCCTGGAACTCGACGAGCTGTTCGCGAACCTCGTCGGGCACTGCCTGGCGATCGCCTCGAGTTCTGACCACCGGACCACCTCGACCGGGTTGTGCCAGGAGTCGTCGACGCCGAATCCGAGGCCATCGGCCGTGCCCACGCTCCGCTCCCCGTCTCGAGGTCGCGGCGGCGCGTCGGCCGACCAACCCGCGTCACGGACCTGGACGACCTCAGCCGGGTTGATCAGGATCGAAGTCAATGACCATCCCGACCACGATCTCAGCGGCTCGTGCTGACGCCGTCGCCCAATCACAACCCTCGGCCGGTTCAGCATCACGCCACCTCGGCCTCGGCACCCGCAACAGTGGTGCGGCCCTCGTCCATGCCGTTGTCGGGCTCGTTGTCGTCTGTGGTGAGCTGGCGCAGCCGACGGACCGTCGCCTGGTCGAGTCCGGTGAGCTGCACGACGTCCTTGACCGCGAGCTTCTCCGCCAGCAGCCGCTCTATCGCGCACGCGGCCGCAACGTCCGCGTCCGTGACCGCCTGCTCCGCGCGGGTCCGTTCCTCCCAGGCGACCTCGACGTCGACCACGGCCTCGTCGATGCGCCGCTCACGGGCCAACTGGTCCGGGTCCAACTTCAGCCGGCGCTCACGCGCCGCCTTCAGCCGAGCATCCCGTGCCCGATCCCGACCCGCCTGTGCCTGTGCTGCCTTTCCCACTGGGGACCACCTCTTCCTTGATTTGCAACGTCACGGAGATCGACCGCAGCCCTTCACAAGCAAGAGGCAACCTCGCCCAACCCGAATCGGACACTTCCGATCCACCGAATTTGAACCGCACCACGCCACTCCACCGACCGGACTTCGAACCTCACCAGATCCCTCGCACCCCATGCACTGTCGGAAATTGGTGCCGGGCAGGTGTCCGAAACCGGGTCGCCGCGGTTGCTTCTCCATGGCGTGATGGGTGTGCACAAGCTGACCGCGGGAGACGGGTACACATACCTGACCCGTCAGGTCGCCGTGCACGATGCGACCGACCGCGGCCACCAGGGACTGGCCGACTACTACGCCGAAAAGGGCGAGTCACCAGGCCGCTGGTTCGGTGCCGGTCTCGGTGACCTCGGGCTCACCGCGGGCTCCGAGGTCACCGAGACCCACATGCGGAACCTGTTCGGCGAGGGCCGTCACCCGGACGCGGAGCGGCTGGAGAACGCCGCTCTGGACGCCGGCAAGAGCGTCGCGCAGGCGAAGAAGGCCTCCCAGCTCGGTCGCGTCTTCGCGATCCACCGGGGCAACCAGCCGGAGTTCATCCAAGAGACCGCGAAGCGCTACATCGCCTACAACCTGCAGCACAGTGAGCACTGGAAGACGCCCGTCCCCGCCGAGGAACGCGCGCGGATCCGCACCGAACTGGGCAACGAGCACTTCCACCGCGAGCACGGTCGGGCCCCGATCGACGATCGCGAACGCGGTTCCTTCATGGCTAAGGCCACCCGCCAACAGACCACCGCGGTCGCTGGGTACGACCTCACCTTCGCCCCGGTGAAATCCGTCTCGACGCTGTGGGCGCTGGCCGATCGCGACGTTGCCAAGGAGATCGAGGCCGCCCATCACTCGGCTGTCGAGGCCACGCTCTCGTGGCTGGAGAAGGAAGTGTTGTTCACGCGCCGCGGCCGCGGCGGCCTCCAGCAGGTCAAGGCGAAGGGCCTGATCGCGGGCATGTTCACCCACCGCGACGCACGCTCTTCCGACCCGCACCTGCACACCCACGTCGCGGTCAGCAACAAGGTCCAGGACGAGACCGGCCGCTGGCTCGCGGTCGACGGACGGGTGCTCTACAAGGCCAACGTCACCCTCGCGGAGATGTACAACACCCTCATCGAGTCCGAGCTCATCGCCCGGCTGGGGGTTCGTTTCGAGAACCGCAGGAGCGGTTTGGATAAGGGTGTCGACAAGCGGCCCGTGCGCGAGATCGTCGGCGTCGACGAGCGGCTGGCTAAGACCTGGTCCAAGCGGCACAGCGCAATCGAGGCCCGCCGCCGCGAGCTGGCGGCCGCCTTCCAGACCGAGCACGGTCGGCCGCCGACCGAAGGTGAGGCCGTCACCCTCGCGGAGAAGGCGTGGGACCAGACCCGGCAGGCAAAGCACGCACCCCGCGCCGAGGCCGACCAGCGGGCCGCGTGGCTGGCCGAGGCCGCCGCGATCATCGGTGGTGAGCAGGCCGTCCGGGACATGATCGAGGACTGTCTCGGCCACCGCCCGGACGCCCAGGACGTCACCGACGAATGGACCGCCGAGACCGCGCAGCGTGTCGTCGAGCGCGTCGCCGAGGACCGTGCGACCTGGCAGGTCTGGCACCTGCGCGCCGAAGCACAGCGCCAGGCCCGCGCCCACGGCGTCCGGCTGCCCGACCTCGACGCCGCCGTCGACCGCGTGGTGGCCACCGCGATCGGCGAGCACTCCATCGCCTTCAACGACCCCGACCCGCTCACCCACGCGACCACTGCGGCCGAGCAGGACGTGACGGTCCCCTCTCCCCTGCAGCGCACCGAACACGGGGGCGACGGTGAGGAGATCGTCAGCGTCTACAGCCTCGCCGGCGCCCGCCAGTACACATCCCCGGCCGTGATCGACGCCGAACGGCGCATCGTCGAGTCCGCCCGACGCACCGGCGGCCGCACCATCAGCGAGGTACGCGTCGGCATCGCGATCGCCGAAGCCGCCGCCAACGAGCTCCAGCTCAACGCCGCCCAGCAGTCCCTGGTCCGCGAGATGGCCACCAGCGGCCGCGCCGTCCAGCTCGCCCTCGCGCCCGCCGGTACCGGCAAGACCACCGCCATGCAGGTCCTCACCCGCGCCTGGCAGGACTCCGGCGGTGACGTCCTCGGCCTCGCTCCGTCCGCGGTCGCGGCGCAAGAACTCGGCGCCTCGATCAATCCCGAGACCCGCAATGCGGGTGCGGCGAAGGCCAAGGGGCTCCTGAACGGGCCGTGGCGGCCGGGTCGAAAGAAGGTTCGCGCCGACACGCTGGCCAAGCTCGTGTGGCACGCCCAGAACGGCAACCCACCCGCGTGGATGGAGAAGATCAACCCCAAGACCCTCGTCCTGATCGACGAGGCGGGCATGGCCGCGACCACCGATCTGGCGGCCGCGATCGACTACATCACCTCCCGCGGCGGCCAGGTGCGGCTCGTCGGCGACGACCGACAGCTCGCCTCGGTCGCCGCCGGCGGCGTCCTGCGTGACATCGCCCACCAGATCGGCGCCGTCACCCTCAGCGAAGTCCACCGCTTCCGCAATCCCGACGGCAGCCTCAACCACGCCGAAGCAGCCGCCACCCTGGCGCTGCGCGACGGCGACCCGTCGGCGATCGCGTTCTACGCCGACCGGGGACGCATCCATGTTGGCGACCTCGGTGCCTGTGCCGACCAGGCCTACGCCGCGTGGGCCGCCGACCGGGCCGACAGCACCGACTCAGTCCTGATCGCGCCCACCCGAGGCCTCGTCGCCGAGCTGAACACCCGCGCCCGCAACGACCGCCTCGCCGGACTCGACGAGAAGGAAATCGGACCCGTCTTGACGCTGGCCGACGGCACCAAGGTGTCCGAAGGTGACCGGATCATCACCCGCGAGAACGATCGCCGCCTACGCATCAGCCGCACCAACTGGGTCAAGAACGGCGACCGCTGGCACGTCAAGATGGTCAACGCCGACGGCTCCCTGCGCGTGGTCCACGACCAACTCGGCAAGACCATCACTCTGCCCGCCGACTACGTCTCCAAGACGGTCCAGCTCGGCTACGCCACCACTGTCCACGGCGCACAGGGCATCACCACCGGCACCTGCCACGTCGTCCTCACCGGTGACGAAGACCGCAACCTGCTCTACGTCGCGCTGTCGCGCGGCAAGTTCGCCAACCACCTCTATCTCAACGTCGCCTCCGACGGCGACCCGCACAACCTGATCCGGCCCGAGGCGCTGATCCCGCCGACAGCGCTCGACCGGATCGCCGAGATGCTGCGCCGCGACGGCTCGCCGGTCTCCGCGACCACCGCGCTGCGTGAACAGAGCAACCCGCACCAGCTGCTCGGCGACATGGCCGCCCGCTACCACGACGCCGTCACTGCCGGCGCCGAGAACCTCATCGGCCCGCTCGGCATGGACAAGATCGACGCGCACGCCGAAGCACTACTCACCGGGCTCACCGAGGCCCCCGCGTGGCCGACACTGCGCTCCCACCTCGCGCTCATTGCACTCGACGAGCACAGCCCCCTGAAGCTGCTGACCGCCGCCGTGGGCGTCGGTTCGCTCGGTGACGCCCGCGACCCCGCAGCCGTGCTCGACGCCCGCATCGACGACCTCGTCACCGAACTCACCGCGGCCCGGCCACACGACCCGGACGCTCCCCCGCCCACCGACGGGCCGCTGCCCTGGCTGCCCGGCATCCCCGCCCGGCTGGCCGAGGCCCACGACTGGGGACCGTTCACGGCCGCCTACCACCAGCTCGTGCGTGAGCAGATCGACGCCGTACGGGAACAGGCTCGGGGATGGACCGGAGCCACCGCACCCGTGTGGGCACAGCCCTTCCTCGAGGACCAGGACGCCGACCTGCGGGCCGACCTCGCGGTGTGGCGAGCCGTTGCCGGGACCGACGAGAACGACCTGCACCCCACCGGCGACCGCACCATCGGCGCCCCCGGCGCCTACCAGGCCACGCTCAACCGGGCCGTCCGCTCGGCACGTCCGAGCTACCCCTTCTCCCAGCGCACCTGGTACCAGGTGCTGCCCGACAACGTTCGCGCCGACCCGTGGATCACCCCGCTGTGCCAGCGACTTGCCCGGCTCGAACGCGCCGGGCTGCCCGTGACCGACTACATCAAGCAGGCACTGGCCACCGATCCGTCCCTGTCGGGCGACCAGGACACGGACACGGACACCGCCGCGGCCGCTCGGCCACTGCCCGACGAGCAGCAGGCCGCCGCGCTGTGGTGGCGCATGGTTCCCCACCTCGGGCCGGCTGCACTCGGCGCCGACGAGCACTCCGCGAACCTGCTGCAGCCCACATGGCGCACCGCGCTGGCCGAACTCGTCGGCACCACCAAGGCCGATTACCTGCAGAAGGCTCCCGCCTGGCCCGCGCTCGTGGCTGCGGTCGACGAGGCCTGCGAGCACCACGGCTGGAGCCCGACCGAGATCCTCGCCAGCGCACTGGCCGGTGTCCCCCAAGACGGGAGCCTGACCGGCGTCGAGGTCGCCGACGCGCTCGTACTCCGCATCGCCATGCTCACCGACAAGCCGACAGACGCGCCGCCACCCCGTGACGACGCGGCCCCGTACCCCGAGGCCGACATCCCCGCGGACCCCGACCTGCTGCCACCCGAGGACGCCGACGAGTTCATGGCCGCCTTCCACCGCGACCAGCCCGACCACGAGAGCGCCCCCGTCTTCCACTCCCCCGCCCCGTACGACGCCATCGCCACCGAGCCGGTCGACCGGGAACCGCCACCGGACGAGCACGACACGACGCCAAACGACGCCGTCGCGGCCGTCGACTACCCGTACGTCGAGGACCCGTACGCGACGCCCCTGCCGTGGGAACAGACCGACCAGGTCACCGCCGAGAACGCCTTCCCCGACCCCAACGAGATCCCTGCCGAGCGGATCCACGAGCTCAACCAGCAGGCACTGGCCTACTTCGAGTCCTGCTACCCGCGCTCGTGGGCGCCGGACTACCTGCGCGAGCGGATGGGGACCGACCTGACCGAGCAGCCCAACTACGCCATCGGGTACGCACCTGGAGGCGGCCGCAGCCTCATGCGCCACCTCACCGACCAGGGCGCCACCCTCGACGAACTCGCACAGGCCGGCCTCGTCACTCGGCGTGAACGCGACGACGGCACGAAGTACTACCGCGACTTCTTCCGCGACCGACTGGTCATGCCCATCCGCGACCCCCAGGACCCCGCAGGAGCGGCGATCCTCGGGTTCGTCGGCCGTCGCAACCCCACCAAGACCGACGACGACTTCGCCGGACCGAAGTACCTCAACACCCGCAACACCAGCATCTTCACCAAGGGCGAGGCACTCTGCGGATACGCCGAAGCCCTAGAACTTCTCGCCCACGGCGCGCTCCCGGTCATCGTCGAAGGCCCCATGGACGCATTGGCCATCACCCTGGGCAGCAACGGCGCCGCCGTCGGCCTCGCCCCGATGGGCACCGCGCTCACCATCAACCAGATCAAGCTGCTGCGCGCCAACATCGACATGGTCAACGGCCGCGACCGCATCGCCGTGGCCACAGACTCCGACCCGGCCGGGTGGAAGTCGGCGCAGAAGGCCTTCTGGCACCTGACCGCCGCAGACCTCGACCCCACTCAACTCGACCTGCCCGACGGCCTGGACCCGGCCAAGCTGTTCGAGACTCAGGGTGCCGACGCGATCACCGCCGCTGTCGAGAACCGGTCCCCGCTCGGAGACGCGATGATCGACCACCTGCTCCGCACCGCCGGCCACTGGGCCGAGACCGACGTCCGCCAGAAGCTCATCCACCAGGCCGCGCGCATCCTCGGATCCCGCGGCTCCGAGCGCTGGCTCGACGGCTTCGAACGTCTCCGCCAAAAGCTGCACCTCGCGCCCGGCATCCTCGAACACCAGACCGTCACCGAGAGCATGGAGCGCGACCGCAACCGCCCGGCCTACGCCCAGGCCCGCATCGATGAGATCAACGCCGAAGAGCGCAAGAAGACAGCCAAGGCCGATCCTCAGTCCCGGCGCCGGGCAGCCGAGCAGCGACTCGCAGCGACAACCACCACCACGCTCCGGCCATGCCACGACGTGCCGCCAACAGACCCCGATCACGCGGGTCCCGCCCGGTGACAGCACCTGGCTCAGTATCGCTCTGAGCGAATCAGTGGACCCCACTGTGCCCGAACGGGCCATTCACAGTTCAGGAAGCTCGTCAGAAAGGGCGCCGAACCGCTTGGCGCGTTCAGCGGCCCCCCATCCGGTTCGTCGAACAGCACCATCTACTGCGCCTCGTCTGTCAGTGAAAGTCGAGTGAGTGGGTTGGGGAGAAGCAGCCACCCTGGCCAGCGCGAAGGCTGGCCAAGACTCAAACGGCGCAAGTGGAGTCCAGCAGGCAGCACCCAAGGCGCTCGGGTCATCCTGCCCGTGAAGTGACACGTCGACCGACGACCACGCGAAGCCACCCTTGCGGCGCACCGATCCGACATCGACGCCGAGAACGAGCGGGGGGTGCTCCCTCACTCCTCCCCCTCGGACTGGCCAATGTCAGTGTCGATGTTCAGAACCTGCGTAGCGGGAGTCGTCTGAGCTCGAAGGACGGCGGCGTTCTCCGCCAGGCGACGGGCTGACTTCAGGCGAAGATCAGTGTCTTCACCGTCCTGGATGCTCACGCCCGTAGCGATCGCAAACTCAATCGAGCCCCCGGCCAGTAGATGCTGGACGATCTCCTTGTGGATCCTCCGGCTCGTGCGCTGACGGCTTCGATCCGTCTTGGCATTGCGATAGTTGCTGGCGCGGCGCATGAGCTCGACTGACTCGCCGATGTACAGGGTACGGACACCGGCATCATCTAGGCCGAAGTCGTATCGATACAGGCCAGGCAGTCGCGGTAGCGATGGGAACTTTGGCAGCCCCTCAGCGTCCAGGACGACGGGGCCAGCGCGAAGCCAGTCGAAGGTGACTCGCACGTCCACAGACTCGAGGACGTCGAGTGCCTCTGCGTCGAACGCGGCTCGGTTGGCTCGCGGCTTCGCGCTCCTCGCGTTGGCCGAGATCACCGACCCTCCCTGGCTGACCGAGAAGCCAAGGCGCTCGAGAAGGCGCCGGCTGTTCTGGGATTGGAAGGCCCGACGATCGAGACCCGTAGCAAGCGCCATTACCTGCTTCACCGGCCAGCGGACACCATCGATCTCGACCCAATACTCCTTGATCGATTCCGGCACGCGATCCGTCAGCTTGCGACGGACAAGGTCAGCCGTCAGATCGAATGACCGACTGGCTAGCGTGAATTCCATGCCCACCTCGCCTCTTTGAACGGTTGCTAGTCGCTAGACCCTTCGGGTCTCAGCAAGGACACCACACGCCCTCTGTCCTCGTCAGTGTCGCTCCGTAATGCATTCGAAGTTGCCAAAGGGCTTCGACTCGTCGCTGACCGAAAGAGCTCGATGGGGACACGGCACTGCGCGGCCAGAAGCCCAGCATCGACGCCCTCGCCCTCCAGCAGCTCGAGCGCCCTGGGCAGGAGGGACGGCTGCTCGAGCACTTGAATCTGACCGGGTTCGGCACGGCGCCAGCCGCGCGTCGAGACTGTGGTCATCGCGTTCCGATAGGACACGTCACCCATGACACCAAGCTCCCTTGCGCGGAAGAGGAGCGCCTGCATGCTGACCCCCCACTGCTCCTTGAGCCTGGCCAATGAGGTCCAGCTGCTGCTGTTGATCGAGCGGGGCAGCATCGGGGCTATCTCCTCCGCCGGCATAAGCAGCTCGCCCGCGAATCGGTGCGCCTGAGTTTCGACGATGCGTCCGCCTGGCTCGGCATCTGCGTGCATCACCAAGTGGCCGAGTTCATGCGCCACATCGAACCTTTGTCGGTAGTAGTCCCGCTTCAGCGGGTTGAGGACGACGACGGGACGGAGGCGACTGTCGAATGAGTAGGCATCGACCGCTGCGGCTTGTGGCGGGCTGAACACCACCAGCACGCCGTGGTTCTCCAACTCGCGCACGAGGTGACCAGCGGGTCCAACACCGAGTCTCCAAGATTCCCGAACCTGACGCGCCGCCTCCTCGGGTCCGTCGTTTTCGATGTCGTCGACGTCGACGGCAAGCCGCTGGATGTCAACGTCGGGGAACTCGACGTGGCGCTCAAGGCCCGTCGCGATATCGACCGCAAGTTGGCCGTAGGCCTGTGCTTGATCTCGGGCGAGCTGGCTTGTGGAGCGCAGGGATCGGAAGTGGGGAGGGCTCGTCAGGTTCGATACGTCCTCATGAGCGACCGCGAAGAATGCGGGGTCGACTCCTAGGCCGAGAGACAGCTCGGCAACGGTCGACGCCGTCGGCCGCTTGGTTCCCGACTCCCAGGCCGCGACAGCTGTTGGACTCTTGCGGATCACTCCCGCCAGGTCACTCTTCCGTTTGCCGGCTAACTGGCGAGCAAGAGTTAACCGGGCGCCGTCAAAGAGAGCGGCAGCATCGGCTGCCGACATCGAAGCGTTCATCGCAGGTCATCAGCCTGGGACTGCTGCGCGCGTCGCTGACGAAGACGAACCTGCGCATCCGGGACCTCGTCCGGCGCCGAAGGTGCCGGACTCTCCAGCTGTCGCGAGCCCGAAGTCGTCGGACCACCAAGGAGGTCGACATACCAGTGCCACGCATCTCCCCCGCCGTCGTTAAGGCGTGGCCGGCCAAGGACCAACTCACGGCGCTGACTAACGGTGTCAAGGGAGTGGGCAGACACAAGGGTCGTCAGATCCAGCGCATCATCATCGATGGCGAGCAGACCCGCAACCTCCTCGGCGACCAAGTCGTCGAACAGCGTCATCTCGGGCTCAGGGTTCGGCTGTTTGGCGACCAACTGCTTGGTCGGACTCTTCTGCGGCCAGGGAAGCGAGTCGATCTTGCCGAAGGCGCAGGAGGCGAGCAGGAAACGTAGGTCCTCAATGCGCCAGCCGGGGCTGTGGTTGAGATCCGCACGCCGAACGAGATCCGGCGGCAACTGGGGCATGGTCTCAATTTCGCGCTCGGTCAGCTCGGCATGGACGAGATCCAGACCCTCGCTGGAGTCAGCTCCGACTTGGAGCGCGTACTTGCCACAGGAAGTCACCCGATCGATGCGATCGCGGAACAGGGTGAAGCGCGTGCTTCCCAGCCAAGCTGCGTCGTACCCGGCATCCTCGGAGTAGTCGTCGAGGGTGCGGGTCACCGCGGAGGTGTACGCCCACGCCAAGGCGCCCAGGAGTCCACGGTCCTCGAGCTGGCTGATGATGTCGGTCTTCTCGGTCACGGAACCGAATCTACACCCTATGCCAGTATTTTCTGTGGCAGAATGAACTTATCGGCGATTCCTTCGTCGCGAACACGACTACGCGGCGCCAGCGCCGAGCAGGAAGCAGGGGGTCGAACCCGGTGGACGACGAGAAGCGTCGCGACGAGGTCAAGCGGCTGGGGCGTGCCGTTGTCTTCGTCCACCAGCACGACCACAAGATCACCGATCCCCTGGTGCGTGCCGAGGTCGAGATCCTGCTGCTCACCGGCAAGGCCATGGACCTCGCGGCCCGCCTGAAGGGCCACCAGAGCCTCGTCGTACTCACCCACGAGCTCGTCGTTGGCTACGCCAAGCACGCCGGCCTCGGCGGCCTGGAGCTGACCAACACCGTCCTCCCGGCGCTCAAGGCAGCTGGCCTGATCGACTACCGCATCGACCAGGCTGGGCGGATCTCTCACCTCGAGGAGTACATCGGGGTCTCGGCGACGGTGACCGAGCAGACGGTCGCCCTGCTCGACTCGCTCGGGCCGCAGCGTTCAGACCTGGCCTTCTTGCACTCGGTGGAGATCGGCGCGATCGCGCCACTGGCGGCGAGCCAGCACCTGCAGGAGATCACCAAGCGGGGCTTCACCGAGCCAGAAGCGCTCGAGGCATTGCGCCTGGCCCGAGCTGTCGGCCTCAACCTCGACGCGCCGTCCGACGAGCTCAACGAGCTGGTGGTGTTCAGTCCGTACGTCTGGGGCACGAAGCAGCTGTCGCTCGCCACCTTCCTTGGCGGGCTCCCGCCCAACGAGCGCGAAGCGCTCCTGGGCATGAGCGAGCAGGTGCTGTCGACGCCCGGCCTGCACCTGTCGAAGCTGAACGCCAATCCGGCAATCATCCGCAGTGCCACGAACGTCGGCCTCATCCAGGCAGCCACCGTTCGTTCCGCCACCGGCGCCTCCTCGACGTACGTCTTCTCGCCCCTCCTCGAGGTAGAGGACAACGCCTGCACGACCACCGAGGCCTTCCACCTGCGGAAGCTGTTCGTCGCGCACATTCTCTTCGGTCGCGACTCGGCGGCCCTAGGTGGTGGCCGGGTCCAGGACCCGGCTGTTCTGGTGAATGCGCTGCTGCGCAGGGGCACCGTGGGGCCCGCCACCAACATCGGCACGGACTACCACTTGCTGGAGGCCGCCGGCGTCGTCGCCGTCGAGCCGAACGAGGGTGGCCGGGCCTTCCTGCGTCTCGTCAAGCCGGAGATCGCGGAGTCCGCGCTCACCTGGATCCGTCGCATCACCGACACGTCTGGGACTGCCGACCTGACCCGCGGGCAGCGACCCGCTACGTTCATCACGCCGGAGGACGGCCGGACGAAGGAGAGCCTCGGGGCCTCTCACGAGATCATGGTCGCCTCCATCCACGAGCTGCGGAAGGAGATGCAGCGTGCCGCGCGCCGCGACGACCCCTGGGCTTGATGCCGGAGTCCTGGCCGAGATTCGGGTGGCCCAGGCCTGGTTCTGGGACGGCTTCTACGTACGTCGTGGAGTCGACCTGCAGCACCGCTTTGGCTCCGAGGTCTCGACCGTCACCGACCTCGACGTCTTGGGCTACGCCTTCAGCCAGGCGCTGACGCTCCACAAGCAGATCGGCGAGGTGAAGACCGGCACCTCCAAGAGCACCCCGCGTCCGCTCGACCGTGCCCTGTGGAGTCGTGGTCTCCGCGAGCTCGTCGGCGCCGACCGAGGTGAGATCACGACGGCGTTCAAGACCACCACGGCCACCCGCGACGCTTGCCGACGGCTCGGCGTGACCATCCAGCACATGGATGACCTGGCCTCGCGCGAGAAGCGGCTCGCCATCGGCAGCGTCGACGACGTCGGCTCTCAGGGTGTAACGATCGCCTTGCTGCGCAAGGAAGTGCTGGCGTTCGTGAAGTCCGACGCCATGTTGGAGCGCGGCTTCTGGTTCCTGGTGTCCGAGGTCTGGTTCCTCGAGCCCTTCGACGCCGTCAAGCGCACCCTGGGCTTGATCCGCGAGTTGAGCAAGGCCTGGCCGCCTGAGACCCACGCGGAAGCCACCAAGGCCGCACGGTGGTTCTTCGCAGAGGCCATCTCCATCGTGACCTTGAACTTGGCGATCATCGCGGGCGAGGCGAACACGATGGACGCGGCAACGTTCCAGGAGGTCGCCACAGCGCGCCTTGCGACCGGCGATGTCCCGTACTACGCCATGCGTAAGCAGGCCGAGCGGGTCGACGAGTACGTGGCTAAGATCCTCAACTCCCTCGACGCCCCAGCAGACGTACGCACTGGTGCCATGGGGGCGTTCCTCCCACTGGCACCGGACTACGCCGACCCACTGCTCGAGCTCATCTCGCGTCTCGCCGCTGACGCCGCGACCACGGCCAACCTGCCGCGGCAGATGGACGCCCTACTGTTCGAGCGCCTGGTACGACGACGCGATCTCACGGTCGCCCTGCAGGGTCGGCTGCACATGACCCAGGCGACTGAGCGTCAGGTCCACCTGATCGCAGCGTTCCTGCGCGGCCAGTTTGGCGTGCAGGGGCCGGTCGACAAGGTGCTGACCGCACCGTTGTCGCAGGAGACCAAGGGTGACCGAGCCGAGCAGGCAGCGTTGTTCGACGGTCTCACTGGCCCAACCGGTTAGACCGGTCAGCTGGCTCGGATCGGCGGGACGCTCTCTTCAGGGGAGCCTCCGGCCATACGACGGGCCGCCAGGACTGGGCTCTCGGCGATCACGGTCACCGACCGTGCTCCCCGCGACAGCGCCACGTAGAGCTCCTGAGCCGAGTAGCGGCTGGGATCCAGGATTACGACGTGGTCGTACTCCAGACCTTTTGCAAGGAGGGGCCTGGTCACGATGCGGTCGCTCGGTCGCCGGCCAGCAACTCGGGCGTGATTCCGAGTCAGCAGAAGTGCCTCAGCGACAGTGCAGTCGTCGGTCTCTGCGACGGCGATCGACCGAGTGACCTCGTACCAGGCTTCCCGGCAATGGATGGTGACGCCAGGTAGCGCGGCGATCTCAGTCAACGCCGCACGGATTGCAGTCGGCGATACCTTCGATCGAACGTTGTTGATCGCGGCATAGGCGCTCTTGAGCTCATCCTTGGTCGTCGTGAACGTCTGGCCATTTCCAAGCCGAACTCGTTTAGCGCTGGGGATGTGCCCCGCCAGTCCGGCCGAGGCGTTGATCGCGAAGTCCACGAGCGCCTTCGCCACTTGGGCGGCAGGCTTGGTGTCGATGGTGCTCGCCAGCTTGGCGGGGACTTTCTCGTCGATCGCCTCCATGACCGAGTAAGTGCCCTGCAGGTTGGAGGCGGCGCTGACACAATCGTTGCGGAATTGGCCGAGGACTGCGACGGCGCCGTCGAGTTTCAAGGCTCGGAAGCAGATCCTCACGAACGTTCGTGCATCGTCGCGTCGCACCAAGGCGATGGGGGCAGTCGAGAAGTCGATCGGCCGACCCTGCAGCAAGTTCTCCCGGATCTCGACCAGCCAGGTGCCGAGCGCTTCGTTCTCGGGCCAACGCCGCGGCCGATAGTCGACTTCGACAAGGGGGAAAGTGGGCAGCACGTGGATCGCCCAATCCACCGGCTGGTTCCCGCCGAAGTTGAACAGGCTCTGCAGAGGATCACCGAGCACAGTAGTTGGCACTGCCTGTGCGACGGCGACGACGAGACCATGCTGGTCGATGAGGCAGTCCTGATACTCATCAACAAGCACCATGTCGTAGCTCAGACGCAACATCTTGCGCACTGCCTGGGACTGCGCGGCCGTGGCCGCGCCTCGGTGATACTCGGCCGATCGGTTCCAGTCGGGTGATGGCGGGACGTCGAGTTCGGCGAGGAGCGGGAAGTGACTGATTAGGTCGAAGGCCCAAGAGTCGATGGTCCGAACAACTACCTGATCCCGTGGGACCTCGAACTTGGCCATACGCCGCCGAAGTGCGTCGACACCGGCATGGGTGTGGGTGAGGACGAGAGCTGTACCGCCGTCGGCTGCCGTTGCCGCGACAACAGCGGCGATGAGCTCGGTCTTTCCACATCCCGCAGGGAGCGACACAGAGCATGGCATCCCCTCGCGTATCGCTCTGACACCATCCTCCAGGGAAGGGTCGTCAGGCATCGGCTGTCTCGGCCGTCTGCTGCTCGGCTGCCGCGTCTGGGACGGGGGCTTCGTAGTAGGCGAACTCCTGGACGCGACCGAGGATACTCATCAGTGCGGTGCCCTCGAGGTTGGCCGAGTCCGTCATCACGACTGCCGCCAACGACTCGCCAGCATCTTCACGCTTGAACCAGGCGTTGCCCTTACTCTTTGTTCCCTTGGCTGCGGCGGCGACCGCGTCGCGGAGACCGCTCTCGTCAACCGCTGCTTCAGTCTGCCACTGCGCAAGATCGGTCCCCGTCAGTTGTGCGTCACCGAGCTTGGCGCCGACCGATGCACGGATCGACTCCTCCCCGCGAAGTTCGATGGCGAGATCGAGGAGAGCCTGCAAGCCCTCGACCGTGAGTGATTGCACAACCTCATCTTCAAGCGCCCGACCGTAGGACCATCGTTCGGCCACAACCCCGTCAGCCACAGCCGAAGCGACCTCGTCGTCAACCGTTCGGTCATCGTTGTCCATGAGGAGCAGGCTTGGATATCCGAGGCTCTGAAAGTTGCGGGCGCGCTGTGTCGGTTGCGTGCCTCCGCTGCCGTTGACGATCACGGTGCCGATCGCTGACACCAGACTTAGTTCGGCCGCAAGGCGCAGCTCATCCCAACGACGGATCAGACCGCGCAGGAAGCCAACTTCGGTTGCCCCCTCTCCGACGATTGCGCGGCGTCCCAATAGCGCCGAAGGGGCGGAGCGGAAGGCCCCTTGAGCATTCTCCAAGTGGTCCGGGACGGCGCGGCAGGACGTCGTGCCGCCGTCCGTACGAATCACCGCGAGGTGCTGCACTTCGAGGGTCTCAACCGTGATCGGAGAGTGCGTCGTCAGGATGACTTGCAGGTGCTGGTCATCCGCTCGCCTCTTGAGATAGCGCAGGACGTGCGCCAGGCGATGCGGTTCCAGGCCGTGTTCAAGTTCATCGATACCGATGATCGACCCGCCAGCCATGGCCTGGTCCTGGACAGAAAGGCTCGTGAGGCGACGGGTGCCGAGGCCGTAACTCGACAACGGAACCTCGCCGTCGTGGAGCATCAGGGCGTGGGCGGATGCAGCGGTGCCTGGCTCCAGCCCGGGTCGCAGTTTCGTGAACGGGGAAATGCCGAGCTTGGTGGCCGACGACTGGGCCGTCCCTGCCGCCGCGTGAAGCGGGTTCGGCTCAGCGTCGAAGACGGCACGGCGTGCCTCGCGTTGCGCGTCGAGAATGACCGACGATGCACCATCACTCCCTTCAGTAAGGCCCGAGAGCGCTGACCCGCGCGCCCACCGCAGATGGAAGTCCGGCCGCTCCCCCAAACGAAAGAAGCCGAGTTGGCGCCGCTGAGAAGCGGTGATCCCACGGGTCTCATCCGAGCCCGGTCGCACGACCTCCCACGTCGGCTCGAGTTCACGGGTCACCGTCAACCGGATGACCAGGCACTCCTCGGCGTCGTCGAGTGGGTCATGAACCAGGGTGCCGTCTGACTTCAGGCCAGAGCGCTCCTTGCCCAGCTGACTCTCCTTGACGAGCGAGTCCGGCAGCTCCGTGATGACGGCTTCAATCGTGAGGGGCGCCGACATATCCAAATTGAAGAAGTCCGCATCGGTGAACTGCGGGCTGTAGTTCGGACTTAGGACCAAGCCAACGGCGTCGAGCAGTGTGGACTTAGCACTGTCGCCGGGCCCGACCATGGCGATCAGACGCTGGTCTATGGACCAGTCGCAGGACTTGATCCCGCGGAAGTTCCTGATGCTGAGTCGTCGCAACATCATCGGCTCATCCCCCCGCTACCGATCACGTGCCATCCTCGTCAGCGGAAACTGCGAACGTGTAGCTGGCCCCGGACACCGGCGCCTCCCTCCATGGTGACGACAAACAGCGGCTCACTGCCCGAGCCAAAGTCGCGTTCATGACCATATCCGCCAGGTCCGACGGATTGTGGGAGTGCGCCCCAATCCAGTCCCTTAGACGAGTGGCGAGGCGTTGGCGACTGCGCGTTACCTCAAGTAGGTGCAACACAGAGGACAAATAGACCGCCATGGGTCGGAAGAAGGCATGAGAGAACGAGAGCAAGCGTCGCAACTCCGCGTAGTCCTTGCAGAGCACGTTCGCGCAAGAAGAAGCCGCTCTGGGCGGTGCCTGTAGGTCACCGAGCCGCGGTGGCACACCTCAAAACCATCTGCCATCTCGAGCGCGGAGGGACGTGCTAAGACAATCCCGCCTCGCTGATCTCCGACTGAGCCGCGACTAGCCTTCGATGTCGGGCTGAACGGGGCCTCACCGTCGAAGCACAGGGGCGCAGGGACGCCGCTGCAAGCTGGGCGAAGTGCAGCGGGGCTTGGGGTTGCCTGCATCGAATCACCGGCCTGGATGGCGGCGGACTGGGTCAGCACGGCAGGTGCCGCTGGCTGCCGGTCGAGAAGCTCGAGCAGGTCCACAGGCTCGTCATCGACGATTTGCGGAAGAGCACCGGCGATCGCCGCCTCCCCAAGCCACCTTCCAACACGACCTTCGGCCGGATACGGCGCCAGGTCTCCTTGTCGGTGCCGGCTGCCTTCATCGTCGCCTCGGAGAACCCTGAGTGGTCTTCGAGCCAAAGCGCGTTGCGGTTGTAGTTGATCCAGCAGCCTTCCTGCGGTGCGGAACGGCCGCCTTCCGGTGTCCCGCGTTCGTGGAGGCGATCGAGGAGAGCGTCGGCTGCCATTGCGGAGCCCAGTGCACCCATCAAGTTCTGCTGGTCCCGGTTCAGCATCGCGCTCGGCCCTGCCCTACTTGGCGGGCGCGGCCGAGACCGCGAGCCGCTGGCCGTCTTCGTCCTGGTGCCGCCGGGCAGTCTCGTTGCGGGCTTGGTCGAGGGCGGCCAGCTGCAGCGTTGTGCTGCGCCCGCTCTCGGGGGCGGCGGGGTCCTCGGCGGGGATGCTGGTCGGCTCCGCGTAGTGCTCGTCGAGTTGGTCGACGATGCGGGAGCACACCGCGTTGAGCCGAGGGTTGTTCGCGACCTTGTTCTGGGCATACATGACGCTGGTGTGGTCCTTGCCGAAGTGGGCCGCGATCGCCGGCAGGGTCAGGCCTCCGCGCCGGGCTGCCGTCATGGCCACGGCGCGGGCGTCGGTGACCGCGCGGTGGCGGTCGGCGCTGAGCACCGCGTCGCGGGTGGTGCCGAAGGACTGCGCGGCGGTGGCGATCGCGATCGCGCAGATGCCGTCGGGTCCGACGTCGGCCACCTCGCCAGTCGCGGTCTCGGTGGCGTTGACCTGGGTGGCCAGTGCGATCGCGAGCGCCCGCAGCTGCTCGGCGTTCATCTGGTCGAGTGTCCGCTCGACGGCGGACTGATTCGTGTTGGCGACCAGCGCGGCGAATGCCGCCGCCTGCTGGGCGGTGAGTTCGCTGTCTGGTGCAGCCGCCTCGGCGTGCTGGTCCTGCTGGTCGTCAACGAGCCGGAGCCGCCGGCTGTTGTTGTCTGGAGTGGCCATCGCGGCTACCACCTTTCGTGAAGGTCGTCGTGGTCGGGGGTGGCGTCGTCGTGTCGGGTGGCGGCCGCGGCCAGTTCACCGGCGCGTTCGACGTCGTCTCGGTAGCGCTGCTTGCGGCCGCGGCGCACCGGAGTGGAGGCATGGCTCTCGTCGCGTTCGCGCCGGGGCCGGGGCTGGTGCTTGCTTGGCTGGCAGCCGTCGCCGAGCCGGTCTCGCAGCCGCTCGAGGAAACCCGGCAGCCCGTAGCGGTGCCAGTCCTCCAACGCGGCCGGGGTGACGGCGAAGTTGGTGTAGTAGCGGCTGCAGGCCAGCACCGCGAGGTCGTGCACCAGGTGCGGGTGCGCGGGCCAGCACTCAGGGATCCCGGGGCGGGTCACGTTCCATAGGTGCTGCTCGTTGACCCACATCGCGACCAGGTCCAGCCACGCCCACAGCTCGGAGCGCATCAGTCCGGTGCATGTGGCCGGGTCCCAGGGCCGCGGCATCTGCGCGAGCTCGCGCAGCTCGTCCTCATCGGCCGGCGGTTCGACGGTGGCCTGCTGCAGCTGCTCCATCGCCGTGCGGATCGTGGGACCGGGCTCGGGAAACGGGCGCACCATCAGCCCGACCAGCGGCATCATCCCGTTGCCGTTCGGTGCGGCGGCCCCACCCGCTGCGCGGGAGGCGACCTGGGAGGGGTGCATCGTCGTCATCGGCTACTCCTCGCCTACTTGGGCATCCCGAGCCGCTGCCAAGTCCGGGACACCGGCTCGGTCGGCGTCGGGGGCTCGACGGTCACAGGGTGATTGGGCTGTGCGACGGTCTCGTGGCCGCGCGCTGCGAGCCGGGCACGCTTCTGCGCGGCCAGCAGCTCCTTGCCGCGCTTGCCGTCGATGCAGCGGTGCAGGTTCGCGATGATCGGGTCGTACATCTCCGCCAGCACCAGGGCCTTGCGCTGCTCGATGCGGCGCAGCTCGGCCGGTTCGAGGATCGGCACCCGCCGCTGGTCAAAGGACCGGTCCATCACGCCGAACAACTCGTGGCCGCGCGCCGAGTACCGAGTCTCGGTGTGGCTGGTCGGCCCGATCAGGTCGGAGAGCTCTTGATAGAAGCGGATGTCCTTGCCGCCACCGAAGACCACCAGGTTGTTCGACAACCCGTAGATGGTGCGGGCCTCGTCCTCGCCGTAGCAGACCACGAACTGCCGCCAGGTCTGGGCAGCGAGGACGAAGGAGAGCCCGAGGGCACGTTCGTTGGCCATCCGGGTCGACAGCGTCGGGATCGGCGCGGTCGACGGGAGCTCGTCCAGACAGGCCAGGAACGGAGGGCACAGCCGCCCGTGCGGAGAGGTCTCCCCCAGCCGCTTGGCGGTGTCCAGGATCTGCTCGGTGACTGCCGTCATCAGCGGCGACGCACTCGCGTACGGGTCGTCGCGGCCGAGCAGATAGAGCGTGCCGCCCGCCCGGATCAGGGCCTCGAGGTCGGTCGCCGGTCGCGTCGCGGAAGGAACGCAGCGTTCCCGGATCGAGCGCTGGAAGAACAGCGCCATGGACTGCTGGACGGTGGTGATCGTGTTGCCGGCGGTCCGCTCGTCACCGTACAGGGCTCCGCGCAGCAGACCGTCCCACAGCGGCTCCGCGGCCGAGTGGGTACGCAGGATCTCCTCGGCCTGCGGGTACTCGCGCGGGCTGGAGACCCACATCAGCACCCCGTCCAACCCGATGCCGGCGATCGCCGCGGCGTGGAAGTAGGCCTGCAGGACCTTGGCGCACTCGCCGGCGTAGAACCGGGCGGCCTGGTCGGAGGACTGAGAGGTGGCGCCCTTGATGGTTCCGTTCGCGAACGCCTTCGCCCGCCGTTCAGCGAGCATCGCGTCCTCACAGCCAGCGATCGGGTCCCACACCAACTCCGGGGTGCCGGGGGCGGCGTTAAACGGGTCGAGGACCGCGACCGGCCGGCCGCCGCGCTGCCGGGCCTCCAAGGTGAGGAACAGATCCTCGGGCTTCGTGAGGGTCACCAGCGCGCCACCGGGCGCATCGAGCAGGGCGGGCACCAGCAGGTCTAGGGTCTTGCCGGAACCCTGGGGGCCGATCACGCACGTGGTCCGGTCGAAGGGCACCCACAGTTCGGGTCCGCTGCGCCCGACCTGGCCGAGCCGCCAGCCCACCTCGTGGGGGTTCACGTGCTTGAGGACTGTGGCCATGATGGGTTCTTCCCTTCCGCTGTCTATTGGCTGTCGGCTACTTGCTGCCGACCGGGGTTCGGCGCCCGGAGCGGGCGTAGAGGTCGGGTCGGATCACCGCGGCGCTCTTGCGCAGTCGCGGCACCCCGAGGGCCTCCGCGGCCTGCGTCGGGGTTGCCAGACCGTGCCGGGAGCCGGTGCCGGCGGTCAGGTCGCGCATCCACATGCCGAGGACGACGGCGGCTCCGAGCACCAGGACCTCGCCGAGGAGCGTCAGCACCCATATCACGGCATCCGACGGCAGAGCGTCGGCGACGCCGCGGTGCAGGCCCGCACCGAAGTGACCGTGCAACAGCCCGGCGTAGGCGTCCAGAAGGTGCCCGTTCGGCAGCGCGAAGCCCCCTGAGGTGGCCCACGCGACACCGCCCTGGACGACCAGCGGCGTGATCAGGAAGAAGAAGAGCCCGGCCAGGAGGACGGCCACCGTGAACTCGCCCGCCGTCGGGGCGACGTTCGTGAACCGGGCGCGCCGGGAACGCTCCATGCTCATCGCCCCACCGCCCCCGCCACCGCCCAGGCACCGGCCGGTGCCTGCCAGCGGTGACACGGGAAGTCCATCGGCCCCCGCTGATCCGGGATGACCGCGACAGTGCCGATCGGCCAGTCCAAGCGCCCCTGCCCGTCCAGTACGGCGGCCTCGGCCGGGTCGGCGTGATCGGGTCGGACCAGGCCCAGGCAGTCGACTTCGCTGTCGAGCAGCGCGCGACCGGCCAGGCTGTTGCCGCCGTGAGAGGTCAGGATCGTCCGCGCTCTTCCCAGCGGCAGGAAGGAGATGCGGCTGTCGTCGAGCAGGTCCATGTCGTCGACCACGACCAGACAGGCTCCCGGACGGCAGTCGCGGCCGACCGGGTCCTCCAGCTGGTCGGGGTGCTCGGGCTCGCAGCGCAGGTCTGCCCATTCGCTGGGTGCTTGGGCGTACACGTGGGTATGCCGCCGGGTGTTCGCCAGCCACCACCGGGTGAGGTAGCGCGCGGTGGTGGTCTTGCCTCGGCCGACGTCGCCGACCAGCAGCAGCGGCCGGGCGCTACTGGTTGCGAACCCGGCGGCCCGGCCGTCGACTGTGGTGCCGATCCGTACGTCCATGCTTGGAAAGGCAACCCAGAACGGCGCCGATCGGACACACCAGCGCGACTGAATTTCGACTTCCGCTGCCATCGCCCGTCTCCCGTCCCGGCTTACGCGACCGCCGCCGGCACCCCGCCCAGGTCAAACGCCTGCTTGGGCAGGGCCCAGGTGACCGAGCCACCGGGGGTGTGGACGTCGGCGAACCCGACGCAGCCATAGACGCCGTTCGCGCTACAGCCGTAGTCGTTGCCGAAGATCTTGCCGCCGCCCACGTAGATCGCCACGTGGCCGACGCCGTTGCCGGTGTTGTAGGAGACCACGGCGCCCACGGGCGGGAGCGGGTCGAGGCCTGTCCCGTGGGACTGGGCCAGTCCGGCGTTAATGATGCCTTCGGCGACGTCCTGCCCGTTTCCGTAGCCCCGGCCGACGCCAGGGCCGCCGTAGAGCGCGTCGACGACCTTGGGGCACTGGTTGTCGTAGGTGCAGGGAGCACCGCTGGTCCACGACAGCCCGCAGAGGCCGTTGGAGGTGTCCATCATGGCGTCGAGGCGGGCCTTGAGTGCGGCCGAGAGCTCACCGGCGACCTGGATCGGCGAGGCGGTGCAGCCGGTGTTGCCGACGTTCCCAGCAACGTTGTTGGTGCCTGCGCCGGTTGCGGCGACCGCCTGGCGGGCGACGTCGAGGAACTGGTGGTAGTCGGTCTTCTCGAAGGGGATCCAGTCGGCGAACTTGGCCTCACCCGACCCGGGTCGAGCGGAGTAGAGCGCGAAGGCGTAGCGGGCGTTGAGGAGCGGGTCGAAGATGTCGGCCTGCGTGTTCCAGCCGGGCACCTTGCCCTTGTGCTGCACGGAGATCTGCCACAACCCGAAGTGGCTCCCGTTGGTGGCCTCCGGATCCCAGGTCGACTCCACCCGGGCGATGGCCACCGCGGTGACCAGGTCCTCCCCGCGGAAGCCGGCCTGGTAGGCGGCCGAGGCCGCAACCTTGCCGGCCTCGATGTTGCCGATCGCAGCGACCGGCTGGAGCAGTGTGCCGAGGTTCCCGGAGGTCGGGCACGGTGGGCAGCCGGCCGGCCTGGTCGCGCCCGGCTGGGTGCCGGGGGGTGCGTTCGTGCCGGGACCGGCACCATTCATGGCCATGCGTGTGAACAACGCGGGGTGATCGGAGTGGACGGCGGCCTTGCTGATCTCCCAGGTCTTGGTGACTTCCACGGGGGCGGCGTAGAAGTTGTAAATGACGCCGGAGTCCTTGGTGTACCGGTAGCCGGCCGCCGCCATTCGTGGCGCGGCCGCGTTGGGTCCGTCGTTGGGGTGGGAGTTCATGTCGCCACCCACCAGCACCGCCCCGTACGGGGCCAGGACGCCGACCAGGCCGGTCAGGTAGTCCATGCCGAGTCCGTACTGTTCGGCGCGGCTCATCGACGGGTTCCCCCACTGGCGGGGGAACCGATAGACGTTCGTCATGTGGTGGACCGCGATGACCGAGACGACCGCGCCGTCGGAGCGCAGGAAGATGCCCCAGGCGGCGAACCGGTCCCACAGCTTGTTCGTGCCCTTGAACACGGTGTGGTCGTCGTCGACGATCTTGACGCGGCCACCGTCGAGCATCGTCCAGGTATCCGCGCGCCACATGATCGCGCTTCCCATGGCCTGCCCCGCATCCGGGCCGGCCGGCGGCTTCTCGCGGTAGGCGTCGTAGCCGGGCGCGGCCGAACGCATCTGCGACAGCGGCACGTCCTCGACCTCGTTGAGCGTGATGAAGTCCGGCGACGGGCCGGCGAGGGCGCGGACACCGGGGTTGAAGCCACCGCGGGTCTTGATGTTGGCGTTCGCGACCAGGACCTGACCGCGGACCGGCCCACCGGGCGTGGCCGTGATGCCGGTCGGCATCACACCAAGGTCGGCGCTGCCTCCCGGCTGGCGCGGCGTAGAGCCGGCCAGCTGGGCGGTGGTGTGAACGAACGGGTGGTCGGTGTACTTGTGCGCCCTGTCGTTGGTGCTCCGGTCGACCACGGTCCCTGAGAAGGTGACGACAGGGCTGCCCATGATCCAGTCGATCTGCTGGTCGCTGGGGTTGGCGGCCGACCAGCCCGGACCGGCCACCGACAGGAACAGGCGCTTGAACCGGGCCTTGTCGTTCATGTCGCCGACGAGGAACAGCGGCGTGCTCGGCTCGGCGGCTTGCAGTTCCCCCAACGCCTCGGCCTCGGCGCGGACGGCGGCATCGCGCATCGCGTCCGAGCCGCCGACCGCGTTGGCGGGGTTGTGGGCGTTGAGCACCCAGATCGACCCGAGTCCTGAAGTGGAGGTGAACCGCACCAGAGGGACCTGGATCATTGGGCCGCCGTACCTGATCGAGACGTAGCGGACCTCGTCGACGTTCCAGGCCGAGGGCTGATAAGCGATCGCGTCCGCGGGGGATGAGTGCCCTCGGCGCTTGCCCGCCACGATCTTCCACGCCCCGTCAGTGGCCTCGAGGAAGGCCTCAGCCTGCGGCGGCTCGAACTCCTGGAACCCGATGATCGAGGCCCCTGAGGCGCCGATCTTGGTCACCATGTTCGGCACACGCTCGCTGTAGGGCCGCTCGCCGGGGTGGGGATTCTTCTTGTAGTGCGAAGCGCCGCGCCAGTTCAGCGTGCCGATCCCGAAGGATCCGCCCGCGGTTGAGTTGGTCGTGGTGGCGCATGCCGCGCGGACCGCCTCGATGTTCGCGCTCCCCATGCCCAGCATGAGCAGCATCAGCGGAGCGATGAGCACCAGCGGCAGGCCGAGGAGGATGCCCTTCTTCACGACTACGACCTCCTCAGGCGGACGCCGAGCGTGTGCGAGTTCGGCGCGAGACCGTCAGAAATCCGGCGAACATTCAGGTCACAATCCCCATCCGCTCAGGTTCGTTGGCCTGATTCGCGGACGGGATTCGCGTTTGGGCAGGTGGCGTCAGTTCAGCGCCGCTTCGGCGAACAATTGATGAACTGTCACTGTGCCTGACGATTTGCTGGTAGCGTCGACGCATGGCCGCCTCCGTTGAAGGTGATGGGTGATGGGACTTGTCGCGCTCCCGGGCGGCAGCGGCGAGGATCCGGTACTGACAGGTGCTCACGCGGTCGCGGACTTCGAGCAGGAGATCGTCGACCAGTACGCGCTCGCGATGGCCGCGGCGGGACTGAGCGATGGACACGTGCGGCGGACCCGGGCGGTGATCATCGAGTTCGCCCGAACATTGACCGGTCCGCTGTGGGAGGCGACCTTCGCTGACGCCGACTCGTTCTTGGCCGAGCAACGCCGTCGCGGGCACACGGTGTCCACCCGGGCCGGCAAGGCCGGCACGCTGTCGGTGTTCTACGAGTTCGTCATCGCCCGCTACGACGGAGTCATCCGCCGCACGACCGGCGTCCAGGTTGAGCAGCCGATCGATGAGTTCAACCGCCAGCACGGAGCCTCGCTGGGCAAGGTCCGGGTGCCGCCCTCCGATGAGGAAGTCGATGCGCTCTTCACCGCCTGGCGGGACTCGGTGACCCACGCACGCAAGTACCTGCCGGCCGCACGGGACTACTTCGCCGCCTCGCTGTGGCGCCGCGTTGGTCTGCGGATCAACGAGACCGTCAAGCTCGACATCCGCGACTGGCGCCCCGACCTGGGCAGCTACGGTAAGCTCCACGTCCGGTACGGCAAGGGCAGCCGCGGCAGCGGCCCCAAGCAGCGCCTGGTGCCCGCGATCAACGGCGTCGACCAGTTGATGGACTGGTGGATGGCCGAGATCCGTCCCCAGTACGGCCACGACTTCGCCGACCCGGACGCGCCGCTGCTGCCCTCGGAACGATTCGACCGTGACCTCGACCGATGCGGCCGCGTCGGTGACAACGCGCTGCGACGGGCCCTCGGGATCCAGGTCGAGCAGTCGCTGCCGGCCTGGACGGGACGGATGACACCACACGTGCTGCGCCACTACTGCGCCTCGTCGCTGTATGCCGCCGGGATGGACATCAAGGCCCTCCAGGAGCTCTTGGGTCATCTCTGGTTGGCCACTACATCCGGGTACGTGCACGTCCGCGCCGAGCAGATCGAACGGGCCTGGGACGCCTCCAACCAGCGCCTCGAAGTCCGGTTCGCCACCAACGGACTCAACGGCTTTCAGGGAAGGTAGGGACGAGCTGATGCAATGGAACCTGCGGCTGCGTGCCGCCGAACGAGGGATCTGGAAGTCGGCCCAGATGCGCCGGATGCTCGCCGATGCCGGGCTCGAGATCTCCGCCGGCAAGATGTCGTCCTGGTGGGCCGGAACCCCACCCACGATGCGACTCGAAGAGCTCGACGTGCTCTGCGCGGTGCTGGAGTGCACCCCCAACGATTTGATGAGCCTCGAACCCGACAAGGTCGCAGCCCGTCGCCCCCGAGCCACGGATGTCGCCAACGGCAACGGTGGCGGCGACGACGACCCCGATGGCAACGGCGGTAAGGGTGGCAAGGGCGGCGATGGCGGCGGGCCGGTGGTGGCGCCGCGGTTTGGGAAGCCGCGTTCGCGGCCCCCGCTGTAGGACCCGGCCACCACCCGGATCGCGGTTGGGACGTTGGTGAGGTTGTCGTGCCCGCACCTGGACCGAACGCGGCGCTGCGGGTCCCACCGAAATGCAACCGCTGCCAGGCCAGCCGGGTCGCGTGGACCAAGCCCCGAGTCGACTTCTGCTACGAGTGCCTGCCCGGCGGACCGTTCGCACCGCCGCCGTGCGTGCGCTGCGGGAGCCGCGACGAGTACTTCAGCCAGGGCATGTGCCTGCGCTGTCACCCCCGCAGCCCCGAGCACGTCGGCGCCTGCAAGGGATGCTTCGCGTGGGGTGTCTACCCCTCGCGCAACTGGACATGTTCGTCGTGTCGGTGGTGGGACACCCACAACCCGGAAGGGACCTGCCGCTACTGCCGCCGCCAGACCCGCGTCAGCGATACCCAGGCCTGCCGGCTGTGCCTCGAGCAGGCGCGGATGGTGCAAGAACCCGGCCGCGGCCCCGACGTCGCGGCGGCCAACCGCCACAGCCAGCAGCTGTTCTTCGCCAACATGCTGTTCAAGCGGCGCGCATGGCCGATGCCACCAGCCGAGCCCCGACGACCTGCCAGGAGCCGGTACAAGAACCGGCTGCCGTACCAGCCCGGCACCCGGTTCGACGACCAGGCCTGGGTGCAGCTGACGCTGTTCGACATCGCGCCGGATCCCGAGGTGGTCCGACGACGTGTGCTGGACGAGGACAGCGAGTTGACCCGCTACTGCGCGGGCGTCGTCAACGCCCACGCCGACCGGTACGGCTGGAGCGTTCGTCAACGCAACGCCGTCATCCGGTCTCTGCGGGTGCTGCAGACTCTGCGTCCGACCTCGACCGCGAAGATCCTGGCCAGCGACGTTGTGGCGCTGCGCCGCTACGACGGCACCATCTCCTCCACCCTCGACGTGCTCGCCGAAGCCGGGCTGCTTGTCGAGGACGTCCCCACCCTGGCCGAGCGGTACTTCAACGCCAAGTTCATCGCCACCGGCCAACTGCCACCCGTGATGCGCGAGCACCTCCAGCTGTGGCTGCAGATCATGCTCGGCGGCTCTCGGCAGCAGCCCCGTCAGATCCCCCGCGATCCGGCCACGGTGCGACTGCACATCCTGGGCATCGCTCCGGTCGTGCAGACCTGGGTCGAAGCCGGGAAGCGGACCTTCGCCGAGATCACCCAAGACGACATCCGTGACGCCCTCGCCACGCTCCCGGTCGACAACACCCGGCGCCACTTCGCAGAAAACGGTCTGAAGTCGCTGTTCAAGATCCTCAAGGGTCGCCGGCTCGTCTTCGCCGACCCGATGAAGGGATTCCAGACCGCACCGATCGCCACCACCATCCCGCTGCCGATGGACACCGCGCTGATCCGGGCCGAGCTGCACTCGCCTAACCCCGCGGTCGCGCTGTCCGTTGCCCTGGTGGCGTTCCATGCCCTGACCGGCAAACAGCTCCGCGAGCTCCGGTTGACCGACATCAGCGACGGTCGGATGGAACTGGACGGTCGCGACATCCCGCTCGCCGCACCGGTACGGACCCGCCTCTCGGCCTGGCTGGACTACCGCAACCAGACCTGGCCGAGCAGCGCCAACCCGCACCTGCTCATCAACCGCCGCACCGCACCCCGGCTCGTCCCGGTCGGCCGGGCCTACCCGTGGAAGGACACCGCGTTCCGACCCCAGGCCCTGCGCGAAGACCGCATCCTCCACGAGATCCGCGCCAACGGCGGCGACGTACGCCGCCTCTGCGACCTCTTCGGCCTGAGCGTCGCCGGAGCCACCCGCTACCTCAAGACCGTCGAGCACCCCGACCTTACCGTGCACGGCGCGCTCACACAGTTTCCAAAGGCTCACCCCGAAACCGAATGAGCCGGACGGATCGACCACGATCACCGGTTGCATGGACACACCACCCCCCGTGCCCCCACGTGGAAGCTCGAGTTCGCTGCGATCAGCCCATGGACCCGAGCTCGGCGCGTCCGCGTCGCCGACAATGCGGGTTGGGCAAGCCGCACGGTGACGGCGCCTCCCGCCCGCGATCGGACAGTCCGCGCATCCCACGCAGCCGACAGCCGCCGGCCGGAACTTCGCACCGACAGCGGCTTTGCGATCTGCATGCCAACGTGACTCCAACTCGCCACGTCTATATAGGTAGAGGCCCGGCGACGGCTGGGCCGCGGTAAACCATGGAGGCACGAGACGATGAACAACACCGACGAAGGTCCACACATGGACCTCGACGACTTCCGCGCCAGGCTCAACGAGGCGGTCGCCCACCCGCCACCGATGCCCACGGACACCCTGTGGCACATCAAGCGTGAGGGACGACATCTGGTACGACAGCACCGTCTGGAGGCACTAGTCACCGCGCTCTTGGTCATCGTCGCCGCAGCGCTACTGACCTTCGCCCGCTGAGTCCAAGGGTCTGGCTCCGTCTCGGCCGACTCGGCCACCTGACCAACCGGACGCCGAGTGCCACACCTCGGTCGGCCTATCGCGGCTGCCCACCCTCCGGAGGGTTCTGCCCCACAGATGCACGAGTTCCGTGAACCTGAGCATCCAAGTACGCTTAGAGCACCGAGCGTGCTCAAGTTCGCGTCAAAACCGTCAATATTCATGGGAACTTCTAAAGAGCCGGGTCGATCGCGTCGTTGGTGTACGTGAGCCGCCTTTCGAGAGGCGTGAGCAGCGTCTGCACCTTGTACCGCTGGTCGCCGACCATCCACAGGGCGCGGCCCTTCTCCTGCATCGCCCAGTTCGTGATCACGGACTGCTGCATCTCCGAGAGCCCCATCAGACGGCCGAGCTCGTCGGCGACCGACTCGTCCTGACCCATCAAGATCCGCACGTCGGAGAGGTTGAGCAGGTCCTTGGCGATCTGAGCGGCCTGGCTGCCCTCGTCGCCGGCCGAGAGCGGGTCGGACGGCTTGTGGTAGGTCACCAGCTGGATGTCGCCCTCGGTGCGGGAAAGCCGCAGGTTGGCGTCCAGCGCCATGACCGCGTCCAGCGACAGCCGGGTCTGCAGCCACGCCTCGTCTCGGAGCACGATCCGCCGATCACCTGCCGATGCGGTCTCCCGCATGCCCTGACCCCAGGAGTTGAGGCACATCAGCGCGATGCCCACGGCGACCTTGTTGCCGGTCTCGTGAAGCGAGCGCAGCGACAGCGTCTGGATCGGTGCACGCCAGTCGGGGTTGAAGGTCGACTCAGTGTCGAACATGCCCTGCAGCGATCCCTCGCACAGAGCACCCAGCGCGTCGCGCAGCGGCCGGGTGCCGTCGTAGAAATCCTGCTCGGTGGCGTAGCGGCAGTCCGCGACCAGGTCTTTCGTGGGCGAGTCCAGTGCTGCCCACACCTGCGGAATGGTGACCGGCTTGAGCCGGGAGGCGCCAACAGACCAGCCGGTCAGGTGCCGCAGCACCTTGTTGATGACCCGCTCCTCGGTCGGGGTGAACGTCACGCCCTGGGAGCCAATCAGACCCCGGATCAGGAACAGCCAGCGGTTGAAGATCACGTTCGCGCGGCGGTGCTGCTCCTCGCGAGTCTGCTTCTCCCAGTCCACGCCGAGCGGGCCGAGGTCGAGTGGGTTGATCCGGCCCGCGAGACCGGGGCCGATGCGGAACGGGTCGACGCCGAGGAACCGGGCGAGGTCCTCGTACTCGTCCTTGACGTCGCCGAGTACCAGGGACCGGTAGCCGTATCGGATCATCCGGAGCATGAACGCCTTGACGGTCGCGGACTTCCCTCGACCCGGCTTGCCGAAGATGAAGATGTTGGGGTTGGTGACCGGGATCGAGTCGTCGAGCACCCAGCCCATCGGGTCGCAGTAGAACTTGCCGCCCGAGAGGACGTCGTATCCCATCTCGGCACCCGACGGCGGGAGCCCGTCACCGGAGATCAGAGGCCACAGGGCCGGGGTCTCCTCCGAGGTCATCTGATAGCCGGCCAGCGGCGGCATCGTGGCCGCCCACCCATGCCCCATCCGGCGTACGCCGTTGGGCTTGACCGAACCGGGGAACAGCTTCTCGGTCGGGGGATCCGCGACCGGAGCCGCCTTGCGCGGCATCGTGGTCCCGAAGTCCGACAGCAGGTCGTCGATCGTCCGCGACGACGGCCGCGAGGTCTTCGAGCCACCACGAGCGCGGGTCTTGGTCGCCGCCACGCTCACCACTCCCCCGTCGTCACGCGCGGCGAGGGGTGCGTGATCGCCATCGCGTGCAGGCGACCAACCAGCGGCGGTCCCGCCGCGCCCAGGTCCGAGCGGTTCCTCGATTGCGTCGATATCACAGGTGTCTCCTTCGGCAGGGCGGATTGGTGCTCCATGCCTGGAGAAGCAACAGCGCGGCCGCCAAATCGGACATCTGACGACCGGGCTGTTCAGGCCGGGCCGGGTCTGCGCGCTTCTCGGGTTAGCGGCGCTTCTTCGGCAGGCCTGCCCCCAGCGGGATCGCGGACACGGCGAAGGCCGCGTCGTGTGCCCCGTCCAGAGGGAGTGGGGTGAAGCCGCTGATACGGATCGAGGCGTCGAGACGGCGGCCGAAGTCCTGGATGTTCCACCCCGCCGGAACCGTGACCGAGACCGCCGAGGACACCTTGACCAGTGAGCGACCCATCTCGAGCCTCTCGTCGCGCTCGTGCAGCTTGCCCACCGACTGTCGGTCCTTGGCCCGCTCGACCTTGCCGGCCTTCTCGCGCAGCGTGCCGGCCATCACCGCCGACATCTGCGCCTGGCCGGTGGCCCGGTCGGCCGCCTGCTGCGAGACCGGCCGGTAGAACACCGTCAGCGCGCGCCGCTCGCCCGGCTGGGACGGCACCAGCACCCGCGCCAACGCACCCATCCGGGCACCCTTGCGGGGCAGCAGGATTGTGGAGGAGATCGACTCCCACTCCCCGTGCCGGTAGGACCGCAGCGCGGTCGACGCGTTCGTCGGACCGGCGGCGCCAAGCGGGACACCTGCTGTGATCGCCGGGTCTTCGCGGTGGTGGATCGCCGCGTCCGCGAGCGCGGGCGCATCACCGGGCTCGAAGCCGGTCCGGATCGCCACTGCGAGCTCGGAGCTGTCGAGCCAGTTCACCCGCGTGCAGCCGATCGACCCAGTCAGTCGGGCTTCCACCTCGGCCAGCACCGAGTACAGGATGCGTGCGCGACCCATCACGCCTCGCCCAGCGCGCTTGGCGTCCTTGTTGATGACGTCCTCGCGAACCACCACGGTAACGAAGGCCTCGCGGCGCACGGCCGCGCCGGCGGTCATCGACTCCAGCTGGGCGTTGACCCGGGCTGAAACCTCGGGCTCGTCGGGGCGCGCGTTGTGACGCACCCACTCGTCGCGCTCGGTGCCGTCGTCGGGGATGGTGCGGACCTGAACGACGACCAGGTCGATCTGGTTGCCGGCGGTCGCGGCCTCCATCATCTCGGTCAGGCCGGCGCCCATGCGGAACCGATCTGCGTCGTCGCTCATCCCGATTCCGGGGTGGACGACCCGCGCGGTGGCCGCCCACGTGCGGGTTGCGTGGTTCTGGATGATCGCCGGGCGTGCGGTCTGTCCGGTCATCGGCGGGCCGTCGTGGATCTGGATGCCGGACAGGATGCCGGGGAGGTCCGCCTCGCCCGCGTCGCCGTCGTCCTCATCGTCGTCTGCGTCCCCGAGGTCGAGGTCGCCGGCGGCGGCCTTGGACTGGAACCGGGACCAGCCGAACGCTGCCCCGGTCAGGTGCCGAAACAGGACGCCGATCCATTGGAAGGCTGAGTGGCCTCGGATCGGTAGGCAGGTCAGTAGCGCAACCACGCCCCACATCGGGACGAGGCCGAGCAGTACGAGCCACTGCCCGATGGCGATCGCCATCCAGGTCGGGAACCCGGCGGCCAGCACCATGAAGAACTGGGGGCCGGTGAGCCCGAAGAGCCAGGCCTGCCGGTCACGGGTCGCGGATGCTCCGTAGACACTCATGCGAACGCTCCGTCCTCAACTGCGGCCTGGGCCTCGGGTGGAATGTCGTTGGCGACGCCGTCGCCGTTGGTGTCGTTGAGGGGCCGGAGCTTCTGCCTCTGCTGTCCCTGCTGCTTCTGCTTGGGGGTGTGGTCGGTCGGGTAGTAGCCCTGGTTGCCGATGCCGGACTGGCCGAGCACGTCGACGCTCATCGAGGCGCCGGCCTGGGCGACCTTCCCGGTCTTCTCCATGGCGCCGCCAACGACCCCGCCGACCTTGCCGCCGAACTTCTTGAACCCCGAGGACTGGAACCGGTTCGCGGTCTCAGCCTCAGCACCGTTCTCTGAAGTAGTGCGTCCGTCCGAGGCGGTCTCGCTGGCAGCACCAGAGCCAGACGCCTGGGCGCCGGCGCCCTTGCCCTTCAACAGGCCGGCGACGCCGCCGTTGGCGTGCATCGTCGACCGGAACGAGGCACCCGAAGCGGTGCCGGGGTCGACGAAGGCCAGCAGCCGGAACAACACCAGCGGCATGAAACAGGCCACCAACATGATGATCGACCCGACCACGGACATGCCGATGTTCTCCGACGTCGAGGAGAAGTGCAGCACCGTCTCAGCGGGGCTCTGCTCCTCACCGTCGGGCATGCCGGCCCAGGCGAACTGCGTGCCCATTCCCACCATCAGCGCCAGCAGCGGCTCCATCAGCACACAGGCCAAGAACCAGCGGATCGACTTCCACATCCACGACTTCGTGCCCTCCGACAGCGCTCCCGCGGCAGCCATGGGCATGGTGGCCACCAGGATCAGCAGCGCCGCCGAGCGCACCATCATGATCACCATGTGACCGAAAGACGCTGGGATCAGGATGAACAGCGCACAGATCCCGAGCGTGGCTGCCTGTGTCGTGCCCGAGACGCGGTCAACGAACCCGTCGCCTGCCGCGTAGCCGGAGAAGCTGTCGACACCGAGCAGCGTGTCCAAGATGCCCTTGGTCAGCCCGGAGGCGGCTGCGATGAACCCAGCGCTCACGGTGATCCAGCAGGACAGGACGACGCCGTACTGGACCGCCCCGGCTGCCAGGGTGCCGAACCCACGGCCGTCCTGCCGGATGATCGCGAGGCCGATCTGGCCGAACGCCATCACCAGGGCGATCACCAGGGCGATCCACAAGGTGACCGAGTACAGCTTGGCCAGGTCGGGGTCGGCGACGTTGGGGGTGAAGTTGTCGATCAGTCCGAAGGCGGTCTTGAGCAGCCACAATGCGCCCGACCAGATCGACATCATCATCGACGTGAACCCGTCGGCCAGGCCCTCCTTGGCCTTGTCCCCAAGCCAGTCCAAGGGGTTGAGATCGATCATGGGGACGATGCCCGCAACGGTCTGCGTGCTCATGACTGAGCTCATGACTGGGGCACCTCCAGCCACTGGTAGCCGGCGTCGAAGGAGGCCTGGGAACCGGGCCACAGGGACGGTGCCGGTGCCGGCTCCTCGCCCTCGCCGATCACCCACCGGCCGTCCTGCCACACCATGCGCTGGCAGTCGCCGGCCGCGACCTGCTGCGGCTGGCCTGACGCGGTGGTGGCGGTGATGATGAAGTCGATGCACGGAATGACGAAGTCGTCACCGACCGTGCCCTTGATGAAACCCATCTTAGGCTCTGCGCCGATCGTGATCGTGTTCTGAGCCTCCGAGGGCATTCCGGCCGACTCCAGGAGTGCGGCCAGGCCCCGCACACCCGACCAGCTCTCGGCCGTCGGGCCACCAGGGGCGGCCCACGCAGTGATGACCTCCTGGGCCACTCGAACCGACGCCGAGGTCAACGCGGTCGTGTCGATCGCGGCCAGCTGAGCCAGGGCGCCCTCCGGCGTGTGCGGGAACCCGGTCGCAACACCGACCTCCCCCACCTCCATCGGTGCCGGGATCTGGAGGGTGCCGGTCTCGCCCGAGGACAGGCTTCCGGGCTGTGCGGCCTCCAAGGGCGCGTCGGGCAGCTGCTTGTCGGCGAGCTGGTCCTGGGCGGGCTGTGCCGAATCGGACCCGGTTCCGTCGCCGGCCGTGTGGTCGGTGAGCATGCTGACCACCGACCACACGGCCCCCGCTGCCATGGCGAGGACGACGACGGCCACGGCCCCCAGCAGGATCTGGAGCCTGCGGCGGGTCCATTCGGTGTCGGGGTCAACCAGCTTTGACTGGTAGACGTGTCGGGTCCGGGTGAGCATGTCAGCAGCCGTTCCCGACGATGCCGTTGAGGATGGCGTAGATGCAGACGAACGCGATCGCGCCGATCACGGTCCAGAACAGCCCCGAGGCGCCGATCTGAGCGGCCCGGCCCATCTGGCCGAACTTCCCCACGATCAGCGCCCCCGCGGAGGCGAAGCCGGCGCCGATGATGATGGCGATCACGCCGTACTTGACCCAGCCGAGGATGTCGTTGACGTACGGCTTGACTCCGGTCGGGGCCTGAGCGCACACGTCGCCGACGCCTTCGGCCTTGATGTTTCCGGCGGCCGCGATCTGGATGGCGACCTCCGAGATGGTCTCGACGATCATTTCTTCTCCTTCTTTCCTTTCAGGTCCGGTTCGCCGTCAGCGGGCCGGTGATGGTGATGATCCGCTTCAGCAGGCGCTGGGAGGGGCTTGTGAGCTGCTTGGGCAGCGGGTCGGGGCCCAGACCCGGCAGGGCCTTGGCGGGCAGCAGCGGCGCGAACAGAACGGCCTCCTGCTGTCGAACTGCGCGCAGCAGCCGGCCGGCGGGGGCGAACTCGCGGTCGCTCCAGCGGGCCGCGCCCACGACGACGACCACGACCCCGTCGCGGGTGAGCTGTCCCTCGAGGTCCGCCAGCGCCGCCTCGGTCTGGCTCAGCGCCAGTCCATGCGGCCGGGTCACCAGGACCTCCGCCCGTGCCGGCGTCGTGGCGACCCAGGAACCCGCCCCGGAGGCGGCGAGCTCACGCATCGACCAGCCGGCGTCCAGAACCGTCAGGTCGACGCCGTCCACCGACCTCGGGCTGGGCACCTCCCCGGGGACCCGGACCGGGTCCTCGACGCGGTCGATCAGCACTCCGTCGCCGCGGCGGCCGCGGCGCCATCCCTCAGCGGCGCCGAGCTCGGTGACCGTGGCGCCCAGCAGTCCGGACCACGCCGGAGCGGCGGCATCAAGCACACGGGTGCGGATACCCGCGGCGTCTGCGACATCGGCCAGGGCGAGGGCGATCGTCGACGCCCCAGCGCCAGCGTTGGCGGCACGCACCCGCACCAGCGGCCCGGCCCCCGTCGACACCGCCGACGTGGCGCCCGGGCTCGGCGTGTAGCCGGTGCCACGGGGGGCACGGTCACGCTCCCCCTCGGTCGTGGCGGTCGCCTCGAGGGTCGCCCGCGGGTTCTGGCCCTCGGCCGTCTCCAATGTCGCGGGTCGCGTGGGCGGGGTGGCAAACGTGCCGGCCGCCAAGGCGGCGGCCGCAGCCCGCAGCTCGCGGGTGGAGTACCGGGTCGCGGTGCGGGTGCTCATCGGGTCGCCCCAATCCGGGCTGCTGCCCGGAGCCGCAGCGCTTCACGGAGAACGGCGGCGGGGGTGTTGCGGAGTACTTCGCGTGCCTCCGCGGCCTCGACGGCGTCGGCGCGCAGACGCGCAATCATCCGCTCGATGTCGGACAGCGCGTGGTCGACGCTGTGGTCGGCCACCACGTCCAGCAGCTGCGCGGCGACCTCGGGGGTCGGCTCGGGGACGGTGACTGCGGTGTGTGCCTGCTCGCTCATGTTTGGAGAAGCAACCGCGCCCTGTCCGGATCGGACAGGGCGCGGCGAGGTTCTTCGAGAATGCTGAGCGAGGTGCTCAGGCGATGGCGGCCAGGTACCTCGGGGCGGCGTCCCGCAGCCGCGCGGCGGTGCGGTCGCGGCGACGCCGGATCGTCCGCATCGCGACGCCATGGCGCTCGCCGACGACCCGCTGCGCCTCCTCGCGAGCGAGGCCGTCGTTCTCGGCGGCCAGGAGCTCGACGAGCAGGTCGATCTGCTCGGTGTCGATCACGCCGACCTCGCGCGCCCAGATGAGCAGGTCGGCCAGGTCCTCGACCGGGTCCTCGACGTCGGGGACCGCGAGGATCAGGTCGCGGTCCTGATCCGAGCGGCCTGCGCCGTCGGTATGGCTGCCGAGCACCAACGAGTTGTTCGTCTCGGTCCGTGCGTCCAGGGACGTCGTGTCGATCCGGGAGACCATACCGGCGGCCGGGCGGCTCAGTCGCTGCCGGGCGCGGCGCAGCAGGTAGGTGGCGGCGTGACAGCCCACCTGCGGTTCGGCTCCCTTGACCTCCTCCCACACCGTGGCGTTGACGTCGTCGATCTCGCACACGTCGGCCAGAGTCATGGCTACCCGGTTCACACCGTCCTCGAGCAGCACCGCCACTGCCAGCGCGGCGTCGTCGTCGTCGCCCCCGCGCCGGGACCCGAGGGCGGTTAGGCCGGCCACCACCTGATAGCAGCGCTTGTCGCGTCGACGCCATCCTTCGCGTGCTTCCTCGAGGCTGGCGAACCCGGCCAGCCGGGGCTCGACCTGCTGCCACTCGGTCCACTTCCCGGACCCCTCCAAGCTGCTGATGACTGAGGTCGCCAGGGCACTCTGGGCCTTGCGCCGCCGGTGCTGGCCGTCGCTCCACGACAGGCGTGGGTTCGGGATTTGGGATGCGGTGCCGATAGTGACTTCGTGGGCGGGGTGACTGGCCGACATGGCGGTCCTCCGAGAGCAGAGCGAACAGGAACCCGCCCACTGCAGAACCGACCCCTCACCACCTCGCTCACCACGGCGATCACCACACCCCCGCACCCGCCCGGTGACCGCTCACCAAGCCGCTCACCAAACGCAAAACCCGCAGGTCAGAGCCGGTGAGGCCGCTCACCAGACCATCGGCGAAAGAGCCGGAAAAGGATCGGCCGAACGGGTTGCCGTGCCCACCGGGCCACCCCATGTCGAGATGCAGCGAAGGTTGAACCTGCCTACGGATCGTGTACTTACCCGGGTTATGTCAACTGCGAGGTTGGCGTTCGAGAGTCTGGGAGGCCGTTCACTGTCCGGCCCGGCCCCGTCCGGGCTGGTCCGGGTTGGTCCGGGTCCGAGCTGCGGCGAGCGGAAGGTGTCCGATCTGGGTCGGTCGAGGTTGCTTCTTGCTTGTGAAGGGGTCGCGGTGGATTCCGCGCCGTTCCGAACCAAGGAAGAGGTGATCCCCGATGGGGAAGGCGACGCAGGCTCAGGCAGCGAGGGATCGGGCTCGGGATGCCCGGTTGAAGGCGGCGCGGGAGCGGCGGCTGAAGCTGGACCCGGATCAGTTGGCCCGGGAGCGGCGCATCGATGAGGCGTCGGTCGACGTGGAGGTCGCCTGGGAGAACAGGGCGCAGGCCGAGCAGGCGGTCACGGATGCGGAGATCGCGGCCGCGGCCGCGATCGAGCGGCTCCTCGCGGAGCGGCTCGCGGTCAAGGACGTCATGCAGCTGACCAGACTCGACCAGGCGACGGTCCGTCGGCTGCGCCAGCTCACCACAGACGACAACGAGCCCGACAACGGCATGGACGAGGGCCGCACCACTGTTGCGGGTGCCGAGGCCGAGGTGGCGTGATGCTGAACCGGCCGAGGGTTGTGATTGGGCGACGGCGTCAGCACGAGCCGCTGAGATCGTGGTCGGGATGGTCATTGACTTCGATCCTGATCAACCCGGCTGAGGTCGTCCAGGTCCGTGACGCGGGTTGGTCGGCCGACGCGCCGCCGCGACCTCGAGACGGGGAGCGGAGCGTGGGCACGGCCGATGGCCTCGGATTCGGCGTCGACGACTCCTGGCACAACCCGGTCGAGGTGGTCCCGTGGACAGAAGTCGAAGCGATCGCGCGCGCGGTGCCTGACGAGGTTCGTCAGCACTTGGTGGAGTTCCGGGCGAGGTGGCGCGACCACCAGGTCGCCTACCCGCGGTTCGTCGCGAGTGCGGAGGCGATCGGGTGTGGCCCGATCGTTCCCGGTCAGCCACTTACGCCACGCCAGGAGGCCTACGTGCGCGAGCACGAGGCCTTCGAGGCCAGCGGCGTGCTGCCGGCCTGGGAGCAGAAGCGGGCCCTCCTCGACGCGGAGCGGCTGGGCCTGCACGCCCGCGCGCTCTCGGTGGATGCCGATTCGGAGGCCGGCGACCTCCTCGAGCTGCTGGACGACCAGAAGCGCGACCGGAGCGCGGAGAAGCCGGGCACCGCGGCCGGGCCGCCATCGTCGACGGATCGGCCGGCGCTGCGACCGCCCTCACCCGGCACGACCTCTGCGGCGCGGGCAGCGGGATCGTCGAGCCCGATCGCGCCAACCACGGGAGGAGGGGGCCGATGATCGCGAGCAAGCCGGTCCGGCTCCTGTCGCTGGCGATCGTGGCACTGGTGGTCCTCGTCGGCGTACGGGGCATCGTCGGCGGCATCGCGTCCAGCGGCGCCCTGTTCGATGGCGCGGGCGCCGACTCCGTGGCCGCCGGCAAGCGGACACCCGGCGTCGTCGCCTACGTCGTGGACGGTGACACGGTCGAGGTCACCACTCCCAATGGCCGGGACGTCCGAGTGCGGTTGCTCGGAATCGTTCATTAGTCAAGTCTGGTGTCGGGATTGAACCTGTCGCGCCCCGTGGGCAGCGGAACCTGTCGTAGTCGGCACCCGCGGAACACCGGAACGGAAGGTCCCGGTAACGGGATTCACTGGCCGCTGTGCGTGTGTCGCAAGAGGCCCCCGTCCCGGTGACGGAACTCGGACGGCTCCTATGGGACGTCCGCCGGGTTGTCGGGCCCAGGATGGCCTTCTGGCGTTCACCGTTTGTGGTTCCTCATCCGGAACCGATCCGCTCAGCAGCCGCCCGCCTTGAAAGGGACAGTGCCCGTGGGCGGCCTCGACGGTGTCGACCGACTCCATGCGCGCCGACGCCGCAGAGGGGAGGCCGGGAGGGTGGCCTACGACGGACCTGAGAAAGCGCATGAGCATGGCCGTTTCACCGCCCGGACACCCACGCTGCCCACAACCCGGCGTACACGCCGCCGGCAGAAACCAGTTCATCTTGGGTTCCTGATTCGATTATCCGGCCGTGCTCCATCACCACGATCCGGTCGCAGCTGGCAGCCTGGGAGAGCCGGTGCGCGATGACCAGGCCGGCCCGTCCCGCCAGGACGGCGAGGACGGCGCGGTCCAGCTGCTGGGCGTCGGCGGAGCCGGCCTCAGCGGTGGCCTCGTCGAGGACGGCCAGCTCTGGGTCGGCGAGCAGCACCCGCGCGAGGGCGAGCTGCTGGGCCTGGGCGTCGGTGAGCGGGTGCCCGCCGGTGCCGACGACGGTGTCCAGTCCGTCGGGCAGCCGGGCGAGCAGGCCCGCAGCACCGGTGGCGTCGAGCGCAGCGCGGATGTCGCGGTCGGTGGCGCCGGGGGCGGCGAGGGTGAGGTTCGCGCGCACGGTCCCCGCGAACACGTGCACCTCCTGGGTGATCACGGCGACGTGACCGGGTCTGGCGACGTTGCCGGTGTTTGGAGGGTGGATGCCCGCGATCACGGCGGCGAGCGTGGTCTTGCCGGCTCCTGAGGCGCCGACGACGGCTACGTGCTGGTGCTCGCGCAGGTCCAGTGTGATGTCGTCGAGGACGAGGGGACCGTGGTCGTAGCTGAAGGTGACGTCCGTGAGCCGGACAGCGGTGCCGGCCACCGCAGTGCCCGCCATCGCAGTGCCCGACACCGCGGTGGCGGTCGGCTCGCTCGCGTCGGGGACCGTGAGGACGCCGATCATGCGACTTAACGACGCGAGGGCGGACTGGAGGGTGTCGAACACGAGCAGCAGCTGGTTGAGCGGTCCGAGCAGGCGCAGAACGAGCAGCATCGCGGTGGTGGCGCCGCCGACGCTCGAGTCTCCACGCTCGATGAGGACGAACCCGACGACGAGCACTGCGGCGAGGCTTAGGAACTCGCCGAGGTTGAGGCGGCCGCTGAGCATGCTCTGTACGGTGCGTGCCCGCATCGATTGCAAGGCGACAGCCCAGGACGTCGTCAGCACAGCACGATGCCGCTGCTCGGCGAGCCCGAAGCCGAGGACGGTCTCGTAGCCACGCTGGGACTCCAGGATCTGCTGGGCGCGGGTGCTCATCGCCGCTCGCTCGGCGCGGTACGCCTGCGGGCCGGCCCGGTGGTACCACCGGAGCGCGACGGCGTAGACGGGCAGTACGACGGCGAGGGCGGCCGCGTAGGGCCACTCCAGTGCGGTGAGCCCGCCCAGCGACACCACAATGGTGAACACCGTGACGGTGAGCACCGGGATCACGGCGGGAGCGGCATCCGCGACGGCGGTGACGTCGTCGCTCGAGCGGGAGATCAGGTCTCCGGTGCCGGCTCGTTCGACGAGGTGCTGCGGGAGGGTGAGCGCGCGTTCCACCAGCCGCTCACGCAGTGCGGCCAGGATGGTGTGGTAGGTCCGGGTGCCCAGGACGATCGTCAGCGCGGTACCTGCCGTGCCGAGGACCGCCGAGAGCGCCATGACCGCTGTCGCGGTCAGTACGGTGCCGAGGCCCGCGGTCCCGTCCTGCACGCGATCGACGAGCAGCCCGATGGCGACGGCCGGGATCAGATCCACGGCGGTGCTGACGATCCCCAACGCCGCCACCGCGACGAGCTTGAGCCGGTGGCCGCGGCTGAGCCTCCAGACCTCGGCGGCCGTCGCACGGCCGTCCGCGACGGGAAATCCGCCCTCGGGTGGCAAGGTCCCGGTCGCCGTATCGGCGTCGCTCATCGCGTCGCCCTCGCCGGCACGGGTGCGGTGTCCAGCAGGTCGACGACACGGTCGCAGCAGCCGAGCAGCGCGGGGGAGCTGGCGATCAGCAGGGTCGAGCGGCCTGCGCGTACGCCGGGCAGCCGTCGTGCGATCGCCTGTTCGGTGACCGAGTCGACCGCGGTGGTCGGGTCGTGCAGCACGAGCACCGGCGCATCGCTCGCCAGCGCACGGGCGAGTGCGACCCGCTGCCGCTGGCCGCCGGAGAGGCGGTTGCCGCCCTCGCCGACCGGGACGTCGAGATCGTCCGTGAAGTCGTCGCACGCGGCGGCCGCGAGGGCGGCGACCAGCAACTCGGGCCCGGCGTTGCTGGTGGGGGTGGCGAGGTTGTCGCGGAGTGTGCCGCTGAACAGGGTGGCGCGATGCGGGGCGACGGTCACCCTCGAGCGGTACGCCGCCGGGGACATCTCGCCTGCCGCGATCCCGTCGAGTCGCGTGTGCACGCCGTCATCGACGCCGTCGTTGACCCCGTCGTCGAGGCGGGGGTCTAGCAGCGCCTCGACGATGCGGGCGGCGGTCCGGTCGTCGGCATGTACGCCCACGAGTTCGCCGGGCTCCACTCGGATCGTCGTACCGCGCGCGGATAGGTCCAGCACGGGCGGTGCCGCGCCGGCGGACAGTGGCGCGACGGCCCGGCGAGTGACGTCGGGACGGCGGGTGCGGGCGGCATTTCCCTGGAGCAGCTCGAGGAGGCGCGCCGACGAGGCTCGGGCTCCGGCGAGGTTGGGGATGGAGGTGCTCGCGATGAACTGGATCTGCGGGAGCAGCGCCTGGGTGAGGCCGACCGCGGCGATCAGCTCACCGACGCTGAGCTGACCGTCCACGGCGAACCAGCCGGCCAGACCCATCACGGCGGCGACGAAGGTGCCGCTGACCACGCCCGATCCCAGGAGGAATCGACCTAGCAGCCCGGCGTTGCGCCGGGCGCCGACGAGCGTGTCCTGGCTGGCCGCCCGGTACCGCCGGGTTGCCTCGGCCTCGGCGCGCACCCCCTTGACAACCCGGTAGCCGGCGACCAGGTCCGAAGCCTGTCCGACCGTGGAGGCCAGCAGGCCCTGGTACTCCCGGGTGTCGTGCGAGAGCCGCTCGCTGAGCACGCCCATCATCCAGACTGCCACTGGAGCGCCCACCACCACGACGAGTCCGAGCGGCCAATGGGTCGCCAGCAACGATGTGGCGATGAAAGCGATCGCGGCGATCCGCGAGATCGGGATGACCAGCAGGATCACCGCGTTGGCCAGCCGGGCTACGTCGCTGGTCATCACGGAGACGACGCTGCCGTCCGGCGCTCGGGCGGCACCGCCGACCGGATGCAGCACAGCCGTGGACAGGGTGCTCCGGAGCCGGTGCTGCAGCAGCTGCACCGCATAGGCGGTGAGACGGTTCGAGAGCCTGGCCGCCACGGTCAGCGCGACGTACAGGGCCAGGAGCACGCCGAGCCACAGCGCGAGCCGCCCGGCGTTCCCGGTCGCCAGGGCCTGGTCGATCGCCAGGCCCATGACCACCGGGACTGCCGACTCGCCCACCTGCCACACGATCGCCGCCAGCATCGCCGGGACGGTGACTCGCTTCACCGACCCGATCACGCGGAGCAGGAAACGGTCCGCCGTGACCCTCCCGACCTCGAAGGTCGGCGCCTCCGCCGGCTCGGCGGGGCCATGCAGGAGCACCGGCAGCCAGCGGGTCAGCGGTCCGCGGCCGAGCCCTGCCGGATCACTCTGCATGGCGCGGGAAACACCAGAGGAGGGCGTCGGCGAAGAGTCCGCGCCACCAGGCGTAGTCGTGCCCGCCGGCGAACTCCCGGTACCTGGTGTCATAGCCCTTCTCGGTGAGCACGTGGTCCATCCAGCGGCTGTGGGTGATTGAGCCCTCCAGTTCGCCGACATCGTGGAAGACGCGGACCGGTGCGGTCTCTGCGGCCAGGAAGTCGGCGATCAGCGTCGGGACGGGTGAACGGCGCAGCAGCTCGCCGGCGCCGGTGCCCCACGTGAGGTCGGGGTGGTACCCGCACGAGGGGGACTGGAGGATGGCGTTGCCGAACGTCGTCGGGTGATGCAGCGTGGTCCATCCGGCGCACAGCCCGCCGTAGCTTTCACCGGCCAGTGCCACGTCGCACGGGTCCGTTGAGAGCGGATACCTATCGCGCAGCCAGGGCACCAGCTCCTCGACCAGCATCCGGGAGAACGCCGGATCGCAGAGCAGCTCTGCGTAGCGCTGCAGTCCGAGCGATTCGAGGAGTACCACCACGCAGGGCCGGATCAGTCCCGCCCGGACCAGGGCGTCGCGGACGCTCGGTGCGCTGTGGTCCGGCGTTCCGTCAAGGTGGATCACGAACGGCAGTGCGCTCCGGTCCGAGAACTCACCGGGGGGCATCGAGACCCAGATGCGGCGTTCGTTGCCCAGGATCTCGCTTGCCAGCACGGCGGTATCGATGGCAGGGGCCGGCTGCGCCTCGGCCTCATCGAGACCGGGCAACGGCGCGGCATCGGGCAGCACCGTCACCGAGGCTCCGGAGAACCTCTCCACCGCGCACTCAGAGAACCTGGGGGGCGGATTGAATGGGTCCGGCACCTGTTCCTCCTCCCCCTTTGGACCACGTCGCGTGAAGACGTACGAGAAGCGCAGGTCGGAGCGCATCCGCAGGGTGAGGGTCCGCAACGGCGTCCCTGGCACCGCCGAGAATTCCGTGTCGATCGCGTTGAGGCCGATCCTGGGACCGATCACGACCGAGATGGTGACTGTCGTGTCGTCCCCCGGCTCGTCGACGAACGTCACCTCCACCTCGCCCGCCGAGGCCTCCTCGACAAGCGGGGCACCCATCTCCTTGAGATGCCGTTTGAACCTTTCCGGACTCCACTCACCGGTGAGGAGCTTCTCGACGAACGGATTGATCGTTGGGCTCACAACGTCTCCTCCCTCCGAGCGAGAGCGTGGGCGGCATCGCCAACGGACTTCGGTCGGCTTCGTTCGCGGCCGAGCGGTACCACCTGTGGGCTCCGGGCCACCGGATCGGGCACCACCAGGCAGCGCAGACCGAACACCTCCTCGACCAGCTCGGCCGTGACAACCTCGTCCGGAGCGCCCTCGGCGACAACCTGGCCGTCCTTCATGGCGATCAGGTGGGTGCCGTAGCGAGCAGCCTGGTTCAGGTCGTGCAGTACGGCGACCAGGGTGTGGCCGACGAGGTGCAGGTCGGTGAAGAGCTCCATCAGCTCAATCTGGTGAGTGATGTCGAGGAAGGTGGTCGGTTCGTCGAGGAGCAGGATGTCGGTGTGCTGCGCGAGCGCCATCGCAACCCACACCCGCTGCCGCTGGCCACCCGACAGCTCGTCCACCAGACGACCGGACAGGTCGTTGACCGCGGTCTGGTGCATGGCCCTGAACACGGCCTGTTCGTCGGCCTCGGTCCACTGCCGCATGAACCCCTGATGCGGATATCGGCCCCGGGCCACCAGTTCGGCCACTGTGATCCCGTCTGGGGCGATCGAGGTCTGCGGCAGCAGCCCGACCCGCCGCGCCACCTCCTTGGTCTTGAAGGAGTTGATGTCGGCACCGTCGAGGACGACCTGCCCAGCCGATGGCTTCAGTAGTCGGGACAGGCCACGCAACAGGGTGGACTTGCCGCATGCGTTCGGCCCGACGATGACCGTGAACGACTCGTCGGGGATCGCCACCGAGAGGTGCTCGGAGATGACCCGCTTGTCGTAGCCGATTGTCGCCGACTCCACGTGGAGGCGAGCAGTGCCGGTCGGGTCGGTCGTTGCGCTCACAGGCGTCTCCTCGCTTCGGTGAACAGCAGGTATCCGAGGTAGCCGCCGCCGAGCACGACGGTGACGATGCCGACCGGCAGTGGGGTGGGTGCGACGTGCTGGGCGAGGTAGTCCGCCGCAAGGCACACCAACGCACCGACGAAGGCGGCGGGAGCGAGCGTGATCCCGGCGGTTCGGGCAAGTCGGCGTCCGATCTGCGGGGCGACCAGGGAGATGAACGCGATCGGCCCCGACGCGGCTGTGACCGTCGCCGTCAGCGCCACGCCCACCACGATCAGGCCGAGGCGTACGGGCGAGACGCGAATCCCTTGCGAGGCGGCCGCGTCGTCACCCAGCTCCATCTGCCGCAGCGGCCGGCTCAACATTCCCGCCAGCAGCAGGAACACGAGAACGCAGGCGCCGCCGACAAGCACCTGGCTCCAGGACACCCCGTAGAGCGACCCGGCACCCCACGCAGCGGCGGCCATCGCCTGATCCAGGTCCGCCTTGATCATCAGCCACGTGTTCAGGGACCCGAGCAACGCCGAGACCCCGATGCCGACGATGATCAGCCGGAACCCCTGCACCCCTCGCCGGTAGGCGAGCATGTAGACGGCCACTGCGGTGGCCATCCCGCCCAGCAACGCCCCGCCGACCAGCTGCAGGTAAGTGCCGTTGACGACCAGGATCACGATCAGCGCGCCGGTGTAGGAGCCCTGGGAGAATCCGATGATGCCGGGGTCGGCGAGCGGGTTGCGCAACAGGGACTGGAAGACCGCTCCGCTGACCCCCAGGGCAGCGCCGAACACCACCGCCGCGGCGACTCGGGGTAGCCGCCACTCGACCACGATGGCATGGATCAGTTCGGACTCGCCGCCGGCGAGCGCGGAGACGACCTGGGCGGCGCTGAGGTGGTAGGAGCCGGTCATCAGCGCAAGCACCGCCATGCAGGCGACCGCGGCCGCGAGTACCGCGCAAACAATGACCGAGCGCCGGTCGAGGCGTACGGCGAACCGCCGGCGTCGCAGCACCAGCACCCGATGCCCGAAGTCGACCCGCGGACTGTCTGCGCTCATAGTCCGCTCGCCTTCTTCCGTCGCGCCAGCGCGATCAGAACGGGGGCGCCGACGAAGGCGGTGACGATACCTACGGGGATTTCGCTCGGTCGCATCACGATGCGGCCAAGGATGTCGGAGACGAGGAGCAGGCTCGGGGCGAGAAGGATGCTGTAGGCGAAGATCCAGCGTTGGTCCGGGCCGACGATCCAGCGAGCCACGTGCGGCACCATGAGCCCGACGAATCCGATGGGGCCGGCGATCGCGGTGGCTCCACCGGCAAGCAGGGTGAGGGCGAGCACCGAGAGAGCCCGGGTGCGCACCAACTGGACCCCTTGGGCGGCCGCCAGTTCGTCACCCAGAGCCATGGCATTGAGCGGTCCGGACGCCGCGAACGCGAGGACGAGCGCCACCGCGAAGAACGGCAGGATCGGCCACACCACATCGAGCGGTCGACCCACGACCGAGCCGGCGTTCCAGTACCGCATCGCGTCGAAGGCCTCTGGGTTGGTCAGCTGGAGCGCCTCCCTGGCGCCGCCGAGAACCGCGCCGATGCAGACGCCGGCGAGCACGAGGACCACCGGCGAGGAGCCCTGCCGCGTCGACCCGAGTGCGAGCACCATCAGCGTGACAATCAGCGCCCCTGCGAACGCGAACCACATGTAGCCCTGGACGTCGCGGACGCCGAGCAGTCCCACAGCCACTGTCACCGCGAAGGACGCACCGGCATGGACGCCGAGGATGCCCGGATCGGCCAGTGGATTGCGGGTGAGCGCCTGAATCAACGCGCCCGACAGGCCGAGCGCGACGCCGACGACCAGGCCCACGATCGTGCGCGGCAGCCGGTAGTCGCGGATCGCGAACTCGTCGATGCCGGACGAGGAGTGGAACAGCGCATCCCACACCACTGACGGCGCGATCGACGTCGATCCGATCATGACGCTCAGGACCAGCAGTACCGCCAGCAGCGCCAGCGCGACGGCCAGGCCGAGCAGCCGACGACGCGGTCCGGGCACCGCCGAGGTGCCCGGACCGTCTTGCCTCAGAGCGAGGGCGGTCACTCCTCGGCTGGGAGGGTCGCCAAGGCGCTGTCGAGCGAGTCGAGGTAGCGGATCGCGGCGCCATAGGAGTTGTTGCCGGGGCAGAAGACTCCGAGTGCGCGACCGGACTTCACAGCATCCAGCGCCTTCCACGTGTTGCTCTCGACTACCGGCACGAAGGGCTCGGTCGGCTGGCCCTCGGCGTCGACAGGGTAGGTGATCACCTCGTACTTGGACAGCTCACCGATCTGCTCGAACGACAGGGACTCGTAGGCCAAGGGGTCCGCGCCCTCTGCGGCCTCAGGGAGGTCCAGGCCGACTTCGTCCCGGGCGATCTCGGAGCAACCGATGTCCGCGATGTAGAACGTTCCGGGATCGTTGAAGTCCCCGCGGGAGATGTCGACGAACGAGGTGCCGTCGATGACCTCGCCGTAGGTCTCCTGGATTTTCGCGACCTTGTCCCCGAACTCCTTCTTCTGCTGGCTGAGCGCATCCGCCACGTTGCCGGCATCCGCGATTCCGTCAGCGAGGGCCTTCCACTCGGCGTCGAGCCCGAAGAACACGGTCGGGGCGATCAGCTCCAACTGCTTCTCGATCGCCTCGAACTCAGCATCGGGGATCTGGACCAGGATGAGGTCCGGCTTCAGGGTTGCGAGTTCCTCCAGGTCGACCTCGTCGGCGCTGGTAGCGAGGATCTTGGCTGACGCGTACGTCGCCTGCTGGTCCTCGGGCAGCCGTGCGACATTGGTGGCCGACTCCTCCGTGACGCCGATCGGTTCCCCTCCGAGGTCGATGAACGGCAGTGTCGTGTTGCCGATCGTGGCGACACGCTGCGGGTCGGCGGGAACCTCGATCGTGCCGTTGTCGGCCTGCACGGTGCGGGTCTGGGCGGTCGGGTCGCCGGTGTCGTCAGCGTCGTCACCGTCACTGCCGCAGGCGGTGAGGACGAGCGTAGTGCTCAGGAGTGCGGCAACCAGGGCCGCGCCGCGCCGTCTCAGGGGTGTCGTGGTCATGCGGTGTTCTGCTTTCTCTTATTTGGGTGGTGGGGTCAGTGGGTGTCAGCTGGTACGAGTTCGTGGACGGTGGTGCCCCACCCGACCGTGTGTTTGGTGCTCCGAGAGAGCCCGGCTTTGGTGATCACGGTGTCGAGCTCGGTGGGTGTGCGGAGGCCGGAGCCGTGGACGGTGAGGGCGAGCAGGTCGGCTTCGCCGTCGTGTTCGTCGAGGTCGTCGGTGTCGAAGGTCTCCTCGATCAGCAGCACGCGGCCACCGGGGAGGAGGTTCTCGGCCGCTCGGCGCAGCGCGTGGGTGGCATCGGCGTCGGGCAGGGACTTGAAGGCGCGGCTGACGAGCACCAAGTCCGCTGCGGGGCTGGGTTCGAAGACGGACTGCTCGACCACGCTGACCCGCGCGCGGTGCGCCTCGTCGGGGATGGTGTCGGGCAGGTCGCGGTGCAACCAGTCGGCCTGGGCGGGCAGGGCGCAGATCGTCACGCGCAGGTCGTCGTGGGCGGCGACGAGTTCACCGGCCAGGACGCCCGCGCTGCCGGAGTGGATCACCACGTGCCGGGCCCCGGTGAGCAGGTCGGACTCGGCGATCGACAGGGCCAGTGCGGGTGCGAACCCGGCCAGGCGTTCGAGGTAGCGGTCCTCGTAGTCCTGATAGGTGCGCACCTCGGCGAAGGTCTGACCCGTGACGGAGGGATAGGCGGCACGGCCCGTGCGGATCGACTCGGTGAGCCCATGGATGCCGAGTGCCTCCCGACCGACCACCCCGGTCGAGTGCAGGGCGTCGGCGAAGAAGTCGACGGTCAACACCTCACCCAGGGAGGTCAGGCGGTAGTTCCCGGGTTCGGTCTCGGCGAGGAGGTCGATCGTCTGCAGGTAGCGCAGCAACTTGCCCAGTGCCCGCTCGTCGGCATCGGCCTTGACGGCAAGGTCCGGCACGCTGGTGACGCCGCGGGAGATCAGCTCGGGAACGCCGAGCTCGACGGCGGTACGGATCGCGATCGGACGGATCAGCTCGGTCAGGTCGTGAACCTTTTCGAACGGGGTCTTCGTCTTATCGGGGTCGGGCACGGCGCCGTCGGTCTCCAGGACGACGACCTCGCCGCGACGCCAGTACCCGGAGAACTCGACGTCCTCCTTCCGCACTCCCCGGTCCTCGACCAGATGGCGGCGCAGGTCCCGCACGGCGGTGCGCTCCCCGGCCACCCAGGCGAACGGTCGGCCGTCCCACCAGTCGGTGTTCTTGACGGCATCCACGAGGTGGGTGGTGGTGCCCGCCTCGGCGCCGTCGCGTACCAGCCAGGTGACCTCGACGTGCGGCAGCGTTCGCAGTTCCAACCGGTGGCCGTCCTCGGCGACTTCGATGAACACCTGCGCCCGCACGTCGTCCGGGAGGTCCTCGAGCAGGCGGGCGATCGCCGGGATCGCCGTGTCGTCACCGGCGACAAGGAGCCAGTCCGCATCGCGGGGCAGCGCCCGCGACGAGGAGGGGCCGTAGAAGTGGATGCGGTCGCCGATCTCGGCGCGGTAGGCCCAGGTGGCGCCCACCCCGATGCCGTGCTTGACGACGTCCACGTCGAGCTCGCCCGACTCCGGATCCCACCGACGCACGGTGTAGGTCCTCGACAGGGGTCGGGGATCTCTACGCAGGTCCAGGCGGTGCTCCTCCTGCACCGGCAGTACCGGGACGTCCTGGCCGGGGTAGCAGAACACCAGACTGATGTCGTCGTCGAAGCCGGACGATTCGAACGCCGGCTGCGGAAATCCGTTCGCCGAGGTGAACGCGCGCAGCTGCTCGCCACCTAGCGTGACCCGCCGCATCCCCGGCGTCAGATCGGCCATCCGGACGACCTCGACCTGGCGCAGCGTCGGCGGGTGCACGGTGAGCCGGCGTGAGGTCTTGGGCATAACGGGAGTGGTCTTCCTACGTCTTGAGAACAAGGGCGCTGCTAAGGTTAGGCAAGCCTCGCCTACAACGGGGTGCGCAGCCTGCCATATGGTTAGGACGTGACGCGCGTCTCCTCGTACGCTCCCAAAGCAGGCAACCCGCAGCCGATCCCGGCAGCCCGGTTGAGCGGGACCCGCGTGCCAGCCCGCTCACTCCTGCTCTGGGTCCGCGCCGGTACGGCACACGTCCACCTCGATGGCAGGGCCGCCCTCCGCCTGTCCGCCGGCACTGGCGTCTGGATCCCCGCCGACGGCTGGATGGACCGCGACATCGTCACCGAGCCCGGCACCGTCGCGTTCCCGCTGTGGCCGCACGCCAGCGTCGGCAGCCCGGGGTTGTCGGCGCCGACCCAGTTCGATGTCCCCGAGAGGTGGCAGGACTGGCTGATCCAGCTCTTCAACCTGCAGGTCACGCCATTCAACGGCCGCGGGTACTCCCCGGACGCGATCACCGACCTCATCCGCCGACCCGCCTCACGGCCGCCGGCCCCCGCGCCGATCGAGCACGCAGCCACGTTGCCCGGTCCTGCACTAACGGTCATACCGCGAGCCCGCGGAGCACGTGCCGTGGCCGAGGAGCTCCTCCGCGACCCGGCGCTGGACCTCACAGTCGAGCAGTGGGCGGCGCAGGTCCTGACCAGCCCGCGCACCCTCCGCCGCGACTTCATAGCCGACACCGGGCTCACCTTCGACCAGTGGCGGTCGGGGTGCCGGTTGGGCGCTGCGGTCGAACTCCTCGCCGCCGGGTACGACACCGACCAGGTCGCCGCACGGGTCGGCTTCGCGAGCCGCAACGGCCTGACCCGCGCGTTCAAGGGTCGGTTCGGACTGACCCCTCACGAGTTCGGCCGACAGTTCTCAGCCCGTCCAGCCTCGGGGGACATGACGCCGCGCGCACGGGCTGCGCGCCAGGCCGACGACCTGATGCGACTGATGCGCGGGGACGACACCCCGGCCGCACCGGAGATGCTGCCCGCGACCTCGACCCCTTCGCACACCAACGACATCCACGTGCTCAGCTGGGTGTACCGCGGCAGCGGGTACCTGGACATCGGCGCGGACCGCTACGAGCGCGAACGAGGCGTCGCAACGTGGATCCCGGCCGGACTCGAGCACGTCACCGGCCTCCGCGAGAACTCCATCTCCCTGCCCCTGGGCAACGCCAGCACCGCCGACCTCCAGTTGACCGGTCCCATGCAGGTGCGGTTCCCCTCGGCCTGGGACGACTTCCTGATGTTCTGCTCGGTCAGCGCCCGGTCCGGGCTGCGGCCGCCCGACCACGACCCCGCGCATGTCGTCGACCTCTTCACCGACCAGGTCGCGGCCCAGCGCGCCCTGTCCGTGCCGATGCCCACCGATGCACGCGCACACTCTGCGGCGATGGACTACCTGCGCAGGATCGGCTCCTCCGACCTGCCCGGCCCCGACGTGCCTCCCGACATACACCGAGCGTTCCGCGAGGAGACAGGCATGACGGTGACCCGGTGGCGCTACGCCGCCCGCATGCGCGTCGCCCGCGACCTTCTCGCCAGCGGCGCCAAGCCCCACACAGTCGCCCGCCGCGTCGGCTACGCCCACCTGCCGACGTTCAGCACCGCCTTCTCCCGCTTCCACGGACTCTCTCCACGCGAATACCAAGAACGCGACGCCGAGGGTGACCGCTAGACGATCGACATCTGGCGCGCGGCCCCGTTCAGCTCGGGTGTTGGAGACGCCAAGCTGCCTGGCCCCCGTCGGTCCGCTCGGCGCGCTGATCCAGCGGGTGCACCGCGACATGCAGGGCACAGCCGGTCACTCGGCGAATCCCGTCAGGCCCCAGCGCGCTGGGCCGACGAATGCGCGCCGATGTGTGGGACCTGTTGTAGTGAGGTGAGTCCTTCGCGTGCTTGGTGGAGTTCGAGGGAGAGTTCGCCAATGATCTTGGTCAGCGTCTTGGTGGTCTCGTGCTCTTCGGCGAGCTGGCGCTTGAGAGCATCGTTTTCGTCCCTGAGCGCGCGGTTCTTGTCGGCGACTCTTGCGATCGAGCTGGGCGTGGCGTGCTGCGCTTTGACGCGGGCCGTGAAGTCGTCGACGAGGTTCTTGTGGTCGCCGTAGACGACGTCACGTCGTAGACCGGACTCGGTGATCAGCTGTGTGCCGTTGAGTTTGCCGGTGGTCGAGCGCAGCGGGGTGCCGGCCAGGAGCCGGTCCGCGGCGGCGGCCAGGTCGCGGCGTTCGGCGTCAAGGTCGCGTCGCCTGCGGGTCATGGTGTGCGCCCTTCGGTGGGTGCTGCCTGGTGTCGTGTGAGGACGGTGCGGATCTGCTCGGCTTGGGCGCCTGCGCGGTCGCGCAGCGGCGTCGGCGCCATCGAGTCGTCTGCGGCGGTATTGAGGACGGTGAGTCGTTCGGCCAGGCGGGCGATGTCGCGGTCGGTGTAAGCCAGGTTGACGCACCCCGCCTGGCATTCTGCCTCGAGGGGGCCGTCATCGATCGGCAGTCCTTGGGCTTGGCGGCTGGTGCGGCAGACGGCAGTCTCGGCTCGGTACACGCAGGTCATCCCGTCGCCGTGGTGGATGCTCGGGTCGGTGTGTTGCAGGAGGCGTTCGACGTTACGGACGCGGTTGACGACTCGCCCGGCGAACCGGTGGGCAGCCGCGACCCGGTCGCGATAGTCGGTGGCGGCGGGGCCGCTGACGTGTTCTCCAGCGGCCAACAGCGCGTGGTCGTGCTGGTTGTGCTCGAGGATGGCCTCCAGGCGTTCGACGGCCAAGTCGTCGAGCCACCCGGTGTCGGCCTTGCCGCTATAGCTGAGTGTCACGGTGGTGGACACGTGCCCGTACTGAAGTGCGGCGGCGATCAACCCGCGGGGACGACGCACGATGAAGTAGGCCAGGGTGCGGCGAAACCGGCTGGCGTAGATCCGACCGGCCGGATCAGGTGGGATCACGGCGTCGCCGTCGAGCCGGCTGAAGGTGGCATTGACCCAGGCGATGAAGTTTCCCAGGTCGCGGGTCATCTCGCCGTTTCGGCGGGCATGCCGGTCGGCGGGTCGGATCGCGTGCGGTTTGTGGAGGCTGGACGGGAACAGGAAGGGTGAACCGTCGGTCAGCCGCTCGAGCAGAGCGATGGCTTGGTGGACAGGGCGCACCACCACCCAGGTGCGCTCCCAGGGGTCGTCTCCGAGGGTGGGGCGTGGAGTGCGGGCGTGCCCTTTGCCGTAGCGGCCGGCCACCAGAAGCTGGCCGGTCGTCTCGTCCTGGCGGGTGCAGCCGCGGCGTAGGTTGAGGACTTCGCCGGGTCGCATGCCCGACAGGTAGCTGATGATGACGAAACAGGCCACGGACAGGTGAGAGACCAGGCCGGGGAGCTCGTGTGTCGTCAGGGGCCGTTCGCGCCACGGGTGGCCCTGGACGAGGCCGGTGATGGTACCCACGGGTGAGCCGTCGTCGATGGGAAGGCCGCTAGCGAGGATGACCGGCTGCAGGCTGGGGGGTACGTGGCGTTGCGGCAGTTGCAGCATCCTGGCGAGCTGGCTCCAGTTGATCCGTGGTTGTTCCTGCGAGTTGCGGCGGGGATGCCCGGGCAGGGCATGACCCCGCTGGATCGCGTCGGCTGCGAACGCCTGGAGCCGTTGCCGGGAGGTGAGCCCGTCGAAGGCGCGTTGGCTGGGATGGGTGCCGGCCTCGATCTGGTCCTGTTCGGCGCGGGCCGCCACGATGTCGGGGCCGATCACCTCGACCATGCGCAGGCTCCAGGCCAGCAGGGCTTCCATGGTGGCCGCGGCGACGCGCGGGGTTGTGTTCTCCGTGCCCGCCGGCCGGGACGCTGCCGCGGCCAGCCGAGCCGGCGGCATGCCGCCCCACGGACTGTGGGTGTTCAGGCGACAGTGTGGGGGAAGGCGGCCGCGGTAGTCCCACACGGTGCGGACCGCGATGAACAGGTTGCTCTTGTGGTGGGTGCTGGCCTCGAGGCGGAGCACGTGCTGGCGGTAGCGGTCCAACTGCTGGTCGGTGACCTCGTGCAGGTTGGGCAGGTGTTGCTGGCTCATCCACTCGGCGAACTCGCGCAGCATGCGGAGCCGGTACGCAAGGGTGCCGATGCTCATCAGGTCTCCGTCGCTGGTGACGGTGACGCTGCGCGGTGTGGGGTGTTCCAGGAAGGCCAGGGTGACGGGCTTGAACACGTCGACCAGCTCGGCGGGCCAGTGGTCCCATCGGATCGCGTTGATCTTTGCGTGGGCGTCGGGGTGGGCGGGGGCCAGGTGCCAGACCGCGTCGTCGAAGCGGGACAGCTTGCCCGGCAAGGTCCCGGGGCGCACGGTGCGCTGGCGCAGGATGAGCTCGCCGAAGCGGCCGGCATCATCACTCGTCAGTGGACGTCCCATCGGCCCTCCAGGAGATCGTTGATGCGGTGACGATGCTCGTCGGTGATCTCGGCCTTGGCTCGGTCGATCTCGGCAGGCTGGAAGCCGGTGGTGATGTCTTGCAGCTGGTCCAGGCGGGGCGCGTACCGGCGCGCCCACAGGGCCGGGGGGAGGTGTGGACGCAACTGCTCCAGTGCGTCGATCGCGGCCAGCTGGATCGGTAGCTGGTGCGGCAGGACGCGGGCGTTGGCGCAGTCCAGGCAGGCCAGGAAGGACGCCGAGCAGGCGACCCCGGGCGGCTCGTACGGGCTAGCCCGGTGGTCTTGGCAGGACGCCAGGACGGTGTCTTGACTCCCTTCGATCAGCCCGGCCAGCTGTCGGATGGTCATGCCGGCCCGTGTGGCGGCGGACTGTGGGTCGCGCCGGGCGAGGTCGACGAAGCTCTGGGTGAAGACCGGGACACGGGCATGGTCGCGGGCCTTGCTCACCTCGTTGTCCAGGGCGGCCGCGACAATGGCGTGGGACTCGGCCTGGACGGCGGGTTGGGGCATCAGGTAGCTATCGCGCATGGTGGTCGCCGTGTGCGCCACTGGGCGACGGCGCCGCTCGATCGCGGTCAGCCGCAGCCTCCTCACGGAGACCACCGGCTTCCCGGCAGGGACCGCGAAGGTGGAAGTGGGGAAACCGCGGGCGGCGGCCCACCGCTGCACATGCTGGCTAGTCAGCGTGGTGATCCATGGGCTTGGAGTATGAACGGTCTTCTTGGCGATCCGGCCGACGAAGAGCCCTTGGCTGTTGCTCAGGCGGCGGGCGGTGTCGCCGAGGTCGAGCAGCATTCGGTACACCCGCAGCGGCGACCGGGACCATCGTTGGTCGGGGTCGCCGCCGGTGACGAGGTCTTCCAGCGCGATGACCATGTGTTCCCGGTCGGGTCCGCGGCGCGGCTTGCAGGCCTCTACCAGGGCCAGGCCCTCGTCGGTCAGCCCGCCGTCGGGGCGGAAGTGCGCCGCCGGCCAGGCCGCGATCGTGCCGTAGTTCTGCCCGGTGAGGGAGATCAGGAGCAGCGCGAACGCGGCGAGTTCGTCCGGGGATAGGCACAGCATGCCGGCGACCTTGACCAGTCCGCCACAGCGGTGCACCTCCGGCGTGGCGTTCGTGTCGAACTTGCGGGGCAGCTGGCCGGTACGTTCGAAGCCATCCAACAACCGGCCAAGTGTCATGTCCTCGCTGCCGGTCGGAAGCTCCCCGCTCCGATACCGGACAAGGAGTCGCCGCGCGGCGTGGATGCGGTCGCGGGCCGCCCGCACGTCGTGTCGTAAGGCGGTCAGGATCTCCTGCCACTCGGTGTCGGTGTAGCCCCGGTTGCTGATGTCGCGGCGACTCATCCCGCGTACCCGGATCGCGGCCAGCCCGGCCCGCGCGTCGGAGCTGAGACGCTCGTCGTCGCGCAGCAGACCTCGCAGGTTCTCCACGTAGCCGCTCATCGTTCGTGGTTTCAGGTGCTCGTATCGGCGCCGGAAGTCCAGCATGTGCTCGCCGACGACGTCCTCCGGCTGCCGGACCGGGTGCTCGGAGAGCACGACCGCGAAATGGCGAGCGGTGTCCACCAGCGACCTGGCGGAGGGCAATCGCTTGACCGTCGAACGGGTGGTGAGCCGGCGGGCGACACGCTCGGCCAACCACCGGCGGAGAGGTTCGGCCACCGGCAGATCGGCGAACTCGAACAGCGTGCTGCGTCCACTGGATTCGTCAATGAACAACACACTTTGACCATCGGGCCCCAGGCGTGGGCGCGGCGCCCACCCGGCGGGTGGCAGGGCCGCGGGTTGTCCTCCCTGCGCGCCGCTCACCGGGACACCTCGCCGGTGATGGTGATCGGCTGCACCGTGCGCCCGCCTCCGTGGGCGAGGGTGCGCAGCAACGCATCGACTCCGACGGTCTCCTCCTCGTCCAACATGGCCATCAGGTAGTCGATTTCCAGGCCGGCGAAGGGTTCGAGATAGATGTCTCGCGTGGTCATCGGGTGGGCGTGGCCCATCAGCGTGGCCAGTTGATACCAGATGTCACCCAGCTGGTCGCGCAGGTCACGTGTCTCCTCCTCGGACAGGCCCGTGACCCGGGTCCGCCAGACCGCCGAGAGTATCGAGTACCACTTCAGGCAGAACGAGTGCCGCAACATGTGCGGCCGCGCCCACAGCGGGCACTCGTCCGCGTCCCTCCCGTCACCGACGGTCTCGGCCCACGCTCGGGCGATGCGGTGATTGGCGTGATCGAAGGTGTCCTCCCACCCGTAGGGCTTCTTCGGCAGCCCATTCGGGGCGAGCCACAGCCACAACGGCGCAGTCCCGTCCGGGGTGCGTCGGAACAAGCGGCGTCGCTCGTCCGGGCCGAGCACGTCCAGCGAGACCGGCACCGGGTCGCCCGGGCCCTCGATCAACAGCCGCCGACTGTGCGCGCGGTAGCCGGCCACGACCCGGATGCCGGGCAATTGCTGGTAGCGGCCAGCCCGCTGAGCCCGTCGGACAACCTCAGCCCGGGAGCCCTCTGCCGGGTCGGTGTAGGCGGCTACCGCATGCAGCACGCTGCGCGGGATCCGATACGTCCGGCCGGACTTGCCACCCTTGAGGCATGCCGCCGAGAGATGCGCCGGCGCGAACCGGGCCGCGCCCGGTGTGGGGATCTCCACGTCGAGGACGCTGGCCCACTCCGCCAACCGCAGGCCCGTCCCGTACAGGCCATCGACGAACGCCGCATCCCGGTCCTCATTGATACCGCGCCAGCCAGGGCGGCGCAGTCCATCGAAACCGTAGCCACACAGCCCGATGTCGCGCCACTGCTCGAACGCCGACCGGAGCATCCACTTGACCTGCCGCCGCGTCGAGCCAGCGGGCCGCAACGGATCCCGGCCCACCGATAGGCGACGCAGCGCCTCTTCGCCTGGCCGAACGCTGCGTCGGGGGCCCACGCCGGCGGTAGCGACCGGATTGGCCACGCCATACCGCTGGCCGGCCCACGAATAGAAGGAGTTCAACGCCGACCGATCCGTGTCGAAGCTCGTCGGCTGCACCCGCCCGGCATTATCCAGCGACGTCAGCCGCCACTCCTTGAACGCTTCCACGTCACTGACCGTCGCCTCCACCCAACCACGGCCGACCACGTGCAGATAGTTCAGCCACACCACCAGGGCGTAGGCATACCGGCGCCACGTTCCTGGACGGGCCTCGGCCATCGGCCCGGTGCGGAAGAAGAGATTGACCCGCGGGTCAGGCCACCCACCCGGCCCGATCAGCACCGGTGTGCCGTGCCGGGCACCATTGGCCGCAGCGCGAGCATGCACCTCCCCGAAGCCCGACAAGGACTCAGCGTCGGGGGTGGTCACGGACGCAGTGAAGTCGTAGAACGTCACCGTCCACCCTTCCAAACCAGCAGGCAAGAGCGCTCCCCAACCAGGTCATGACCGACAGTTCGGGAGAGCCTAGAGAAGGATCAGCGCTCCCGAGATCCCGCATCCGGGCAAGCCAGCGGAGTGCTACGGCTCTGCGTCCACGCGATACCTCAGGCAGCTCCTGCCGGTCGGCACGCAGGTCACCCTCGTGAGCGACCCGACGCAGGACGACGTCGACAGCTACGCGCGCTGGCTGCGCTACGTCGAGGCAGGTGGGCGCGACATCGGACGGGCGCAGATCCGGTCCGGTGCCGCCGCGGCCCGGGACAGCTCAGACCCCGTCTCGCGCCACGCAGCGTACTTGCAGGTCGAAGACCAGGCCCGGGAACGCGGGGCGGGGATGTGGACGGCATGTCGCTGACCAACACGCCGGGACTGATGACCGCGAAGGGGTTGCAAGCGGTATAGGGGAACTGTCCGGCCGGCGCACAGGATTGACGTCTGAGCGTCGTGGTGCTCTCGGAGGAGATCGACGGCGCCTGAGTGCAGGTCGACGGGACCTGCGAGGGGATCGACCGCCGGTATAAGGAGGGTTCACCTCAGCGGCGCGGGTAGCAGGAACAAGACGACGAGGATGACCAACAGGAAGTAGAAGAGCGGCACAAACACGTTGAGGAACGCGCGGGCGGGTCGGTCGTCCGTCGCGGGCGCGCGCTCGGTGCGTCAGCGGAGCCATCCCATTACCAAAGGTGGCGGAACAAACTGTTTACAGGTATGGTTATCTGTGCACGGAATGATTCAAGGGGGAAGCGATGGAGACCCTGCACGCCAAGCATGCCGGAAGCCTCGGCATGTCCCGCAGTGCGCTGTACCGCGCCATCCGGGCGGGCGAGTTCGACCGCATCGCCCGCGGGATCTACCGACCGGCCGACGCCCCGCCCGCCGACTTCGACTGGATCGAGGCCGCCACTCGACGACCGGAGGCAACGATCTGTCTGACCTCCGCGCTGGCCCACTACGACCTCACGGACGCCATCCCCGCCGCCTTGGACATCGCGATCCCGAGAGGGACACGGGCGCCCGCCACCACGTCGGCCATCGCCTGGCACCATTTCGCAGCCGAGACCTTCGAGCTCGGGCGCACCGAGACCACGATCCCCGGCTCCGAGCTCACCATCGGCATCTACTCGCCGGCGCGCTGCATCGCGGATGCCTTCCGGCTGCGCGGGGACTTGGGCTACGAGATCGGCCGCGACGCTCTTCGCGAGTGGCTGCGCCAAGGCGGAAAGCCCGCCGAGCTCATGGCGATCGCTTCGAAGCTCCCGCGGTCCAAGAGTCCGATCCTGCACGCATTGGAGCTGCTGTCGTGAGAGACGGCGATGAGGTCTTCCGCAAGATCCAACGGCAGGCCCGCTCCATCGCCGACACCGAAGGGCGGCCCGCCCCCACATCCGAGCTTCTGACGCGGCATGCACTCGAATCCTTCCTGGACCGGCTCACACAAACTGACCATGCCGACGACTTCGTGCTGAAGGGCGGCATCCTGCTCGGCGCCTACGACGTTCGGCGACCCACCAAGGACGTCGACGCCGAGGCGGTTAGCGCCGAGGTGTCCGCCGAGCACGTCGCCCAGGTCGTGCGCGACCTGTCGGAGGTCGACGCCGACGACGGCCTGCTCTTCGACCTCGGCTCGCTGAGCGTGCAGGAGATCCGTGAGCACGACGAATATCCGGGCCTGCGCGTCCGGGTGAAGGCCTGGCTCGGCACCCAGACCTGTCAGATCTCCTGGGACATCTCCACCGGTGACCCTATTGTCCCGTCGCCGCGGCGCGTGCGTGTCCCGCGCGTGATGGGAGCAGACGTGGAGATGTGGGGGTACGCCCCCGAGACGATCATCGCCGAGAAGGGCGTCACGATCCTCGAACGAGGCATCACCAGTACCCGCTGGCGCGACTATGTCGACATCGTGCGACTGGCCGACACCCAGGAGCTGGACCCCGACGAACTACGCCGCTCCGCCGAAGCCGTTGCCCGCCATCGAGGCGTGGATCTACAACCCATCGGGGACGCCGTCGACGGGTACGGGGCCGTCGGTCAGGCGAAGTGGGCGGCCTGGAGACGCAAGGAGAGGGTGGAAGGCATCAGCGAAGCGGACCTCGACGAGCAGATGGCCCACGTCGCGGCCGCGCTCGATCCGATCTTCGACAACGACCCCGCCCCGGCGTCCCAGGACCCGGCGCTCGCGCCGATGGTACGGGTACTGCCACCACCGACCGCGACCTGAGGCGCAGCCGACGAACGACGGCGGATGAGGCCACGGACTGGCACAGCGAAGCCAGCACCCCAGATCTCGTCCTTGAGCGCCTGCGTGTCGCAGGCTGAGCCATCACCCGCCGTGGGCACATCAGGGTTCCTGCACGTCGAGGACCACAGGTACTTGGGCAAGAGCTGACCATGCGGATCTTGCGACCTATCTGCGGGTGTTGCCGCTGAGCGTAAACCTCGCCGGAGGCACGTGGGCGCGCGGCTTGCTGACCGGCCTGCCTACGACTGCACCGTCACGAGTCAACGGCGCTTCGCGTCGCTGCGCGACGGCCTCCGGCCGCCCTGGATTCGCGAGCCTCCGCGCCCTCGTGCTCGCAGGCCGAAGCCATCCTGAGAGTCCGTCGGTCAGCAGCCAGCGCTCAGTTACCCGGTGGCACCCCACTCGCGCTGTTCCACGACGGCCTCCGAGCGCGGCGGCAGGTCCTCGTCGTACCGGTCGAGGACCTGCTCGCGGATGAGCTCGCCGGCGGCGTCACGACCGCTCTCGGCTTCGGTGGCCGCGGCCTCGTCGAGCCACGCGATGTCACTATGAGGGCTGGCCTTCCGGGCTGCGTCGCAGGCCACCCGGACCAGGTCGGTCCGGCCAGCGGTGACCGCCCGCGTCGCCAGGATGTGGGCCGCGTCATGGATGGCTCCCACCAGGATCTCGTCCCACCGCTGCTGCCCCGGCTTGAACAGCCACTTGAACCGGTGCTCGGTGGCCGCCTCGAACGGGGCACCAGTCACCAACGACAGCGCGGTCACGAGGTCCTCCTCGCAGCCGTCGTCACCACGGCGCTCGGCGCGGTGCTTGAGCCGAACGAACAAGTCCGCACTGTTGAGGACCCCGCCGGTCCCCCGCACCAGCTCGTAGGTGGGGCTGCTGCCCAGCTGAGCGCCAGCGCTCATGCTTGCGTCCGGCAGCCAGTCGCTCCCGTCGGGCCGGGTGCCCAACAGGAAGCGGGCGTTGGTGGCACGGTTCTGAACCGTCTTCTGCGTCTTCCATCCGCACGCTACGGCGGCACGCTCCCCGGTGACCCCTTGGTCTTGAACGGCCAGGTAGGCGATGAAGGAGACCGTGCCTCCCGCGTTGTCGATCGACGCGGGGTCGCCACCGTTGAGGGCGGTCACCGCGACCGGCCCGAGCAGGTGCACCTTGGGCCGCGGCGAAGACTCGTCGAACCAGTCAGCGACGTCTTGGTCCAGCGTCGGATCGAGTGCCGCGATTTCAGCGCGGACCTCCTCGGGAACACTCGGCGCGGCCGCGGCGAGGTCCTCGGCGGTCGTAGCCGCGGTGGCCAGGTAGACCTCGTCGGCATCGGGGAGCATCGAGGATGGGTCGTTGCCCGCTGTGCGGCGCGGCTCGGTGTACTCCTCCCGCAGCGACCCGTCGGCCCGGGCGTACTTGCCCAACGGCCCTTCGTCGGACTGGGCGGCCGGGACCGGCTGGTCCTCGAGGTTGCGGGTCGAGGCCATTAGCGCCGCCATGGCCTCCGCGTCGGATCTCGGCAGCGTGGAGGCCTTGACGCTGATGCCCCACATCGGCAGGAACGCCATCCCATCGCCGGTCAGCTCGACGGCCGGCGACTCCTCATCACCGTGCACGACCACGACCCGGGAGCGGTCCCGATCCTGGATGTCGGCGACGAACTCGCCCTCAGGGCGGGAGGACACCACGACCACCACCGGGTTGGTGCTGTCCAGCAGCAGCCCGTCTCGGCGACGAGTCAACACGTCAGCATCCAGGTTCTGCTCGACCTCGCCCATCTCACCGGTCAGCACCGCGGCCCGGGCCAGGGCGTCGCTGCGCTGGACCTGCCGCAGACGGGCGGGGTTGAGACCGATCGTCTCGGCGCCGAAGTGGTCGGCCACCAGCACCTCACTGCCCTCCGACCATGCGTTGACCGCCAGCTCGGCCACCATGAACCGCGCCAGGTCAGCCACCTGCTCGGGATCGCCGCCGATCCCGCACATGCCCAGCGTCTCCAGGTCAAGCAGCCAGGTACGACCGCCCTCGTCCTGCCCGATGCTCACCAGCGCCGGGTACGGGGCCGGCTGGCTCTCGAGGTCCTCCTCGAGGAAGGTCCAGCGCGGCAGCATCCAGGCGCGGGCGTCATCGGTCGCCGTCCAGCCCTCCGGCACCTCCCCGGGCGCGGGGTGGGTAAAGAGCAGCGTCAGGTCCTCATCGCCCAACACGGCGGCGCCCAGCTGGGGAAGCCGGCTGCCGGCCACCTTGCAGGCCCCGGCCACGTGCCGAAGCGCCCGGTCGAGGAACGCGACATCTTCCTGCGCCTCGGAGCCGTGCTCGATGATCGCCTGCTCCACCTCCACGAGCTCGTCGGGCGTCGAGGCAATCGTGCGACCGATCCTGCGGCGACGGAACTGGCGCCGCCGGTTGGCCGCCACCAGCCCCAGGGCTCCGACCGACAGACACGCGGCGGTGGCCAGCAGCGCCCGCAGGCCCGTGATCCCGCCCTCGTCGCTGGCCTCCTCCGCACCGTCGGCTGCGGCCGGCATCTGCTCCGTACTGCCCGGGGCCTCCTGAGCCGATTCCTGCGACGGTGCGATCGGGATAGCCGGCTCCGCGGGCGTCTGCTGTTCGTCCTGCCCAGCCGCGTCGTCGGCTCCCGAGGATCCGTCGGCCCCCGTGTCGTCCGCCTGCTCGTCCTGGCCGCTGGTGGACTTGCCGGGCACGTGCTCGCGCTCTCGCTGCGGCGCCCGGTCCGTGCCCGGGTCGACGTCACCAGTGCCCGGCAGAACGAGGACCTGCCCGGGGTGGATCAGGTCAGGGTCGCTGCCGATCACGTCCTTGTTGGCCTCGTACAGCGCCTGCCAGTTGTCGGAGGAACCAGTGGCCTCCTCGGTAATCCCGGTCAGCGTTTCACCAGGCGCGACGACGTGCTCGGACTCGGGGGCCTGGTCGCCGGGCAGGTTGGTCGCATCGGCGGGCAGCAGCAGCTCCCAGCCAGGCTCAATGCTGCGCGGGTTGTTGAAGGTGCGTCCGTCGGCCATGCCCCGCCCCTGGTTCAGGTCCGCGATCTCCTGCCAGCGGAACCCGTCGCCCAAGTGCTTCTCGGCCAGGCCCCACAAGGTGTCGCCCTTGTCGGTAACGATCCTCGGAGGGTCGGCCCGGTGGCCCTGGGTGGTGTCCGGGGCGGACGTGACCGGCGAGGCGGCGGGACTGGTCTCCGGGTTCACGGCCGGAGCCTCGTGCGCCACATGGGTGACAGGCAGCCGTGTGGCCGGGGCAGCCTCAGAGGTGGCTGTGTGCGAACCGAGCAGCGTCGTCGAGGTGACTCCGACCGCGAGCACGGTGTGGACCAGCACCCGGATGAACCTCTGCTGGCCACCGACCGCGATCGGCAGCCTCGAGGCCCCCTCGGTCTCGTGGCGCAATGCGGGCGGGATCTCCCACAGGGTGCACAGCAGCAGCTGTGCCCACACGAACCAGCCCACCAGCGAGACGATCCCGAGCACGGCCGAGTTGCTCATGAGCGACAGCTCGTTCAACCCCCCGTCGGGCCACGGGTTGCCCACAGCCGCGAGCAGCAGGGCAGGAAACCCGACGAGGAGGCCCAGCAGCAGTGCGAGGGCTCCGAGTCGCTTGACCAATCCCAGCATGATGTTTCTTCTCTCTCCCGGGAACCTAGTTCGGGCCCGTGATGGACGTTGCGGTGCCGGTCTCGTCGACCGGGAAGCTTGTGAAGCCGAGGACGTTGAGGAACGCGTTGTCCGATTTACCGGTCACCCTCACCGTGACGTCGAGGCCGTCGATGTTCACGGTGCCGCTCCAGCCGGCCTGCTGCAGGATCTGGTTGGCGCGGGCCGTCGCGGTCGCCTGGTTGATTCCTTCGGTGCCGTCACGGACGCCGCGCATCTCGTCGGCGGCCGCACGAGCGGCCTGCTCCGCGGCGCGGTGGGCCGCGATCCGCTGATTCATGGCGTTGCCGCCGTCATAGACCAGGCCAAGCAGCACCAGGAACACCCCCGAGGCCATGAGGATCGTCCACGTAGAGACCACACCCCGCTCATCGCGCCGACGCCGCAGCCGTCGGATCAGCCGCGAAATCATGGGAGCCGCCGGTACTGCTCGATGGGGACCACGGCCGTGCTGGTGAAGTCCTTGGCGCCAGGCAGGCCGAACCCGACGACGTCGCTCAGGTTCGCGTGGCAGGTGACCTCGACCCTCACGTGGCCCGAGGTGCGGAAGTCGGTTCCCGCGAACGACACGGTCAAGCGGGTGCAGGCCTTGCCCCGATCTGCCAGCGCATCCTCCGCAGCGTCTCGGCCGGCGATCTGTCCGGCATCGAAGCTCGATTCCAGGGATGCTGCCCGCGCGGCCGCGTAGGCAGCGTCATCAACCTGGCTGTTCGAGTCGACGATCCGGCCGCCGCCGACGACGACGGTGATGAAGCCGACCAGCACGGTCGTCATCGCCAGCAGCTCGACGGCAGCGTAGCCGCGCTCGTCCCGGGGTGCGCGAAGACGCCCTCGCCAGGAACGGCCGTGGCGCGGGTAGCGGTGGCGGGAGGAACGGAGCGACTGGACCACGACCCACGGCGAGGCAAGGTTCCTGTCACGTCCGACGCGCCAAGACCCATCTGTCTGGCGGGTGACGCTCTCCCCGCCGATCTTCAGCGGCTCGTCGTCGGGCGTCAGCTCCTGGAGGGCCGCCATCAGGTCCGGATGCTGGGCTGCGAGCACTTCATCGCCGCCGGGGCCGTCGTGGCTGAAGGAATCGATGGCGTCTCGCCAGTCTGCTGTCGCGCTCGTCGGCCGGGTCATTCTGCGAACCTCTCCCTTGGCACGGTGGCAGTGGCGGAGACCCGCTTGGTGAAGCCGGGCAAGAGAGTCATCACCTCGCCGGAGACGGTGACGGTGACCTCGGTCGCCCCCACCTTGATCTTGACGCTGGTGTTGGACAGGTCGCTGCCGGAGTCGGCCAGGTACTCGTTGGCGGTCTGCCTGCCTGCGTCTTCGGTGCCTTCCCAGGAGGCGGCGTCGACCGCTGCCTCACGGGCCGCGGCGTGCACGATCCGGTCGTTGTACAGCTGCACCGACCACTGCACCAGCATCAGGAGGATCAGCATCACCAGCGGCATGACGACCACGAACTCCGGGGCCGCGATGCCGCGCTCGTCGCGGCGGCGCGGCAGCAGGCCCCACAGGGGCCGGAGGCGCTTCGGGATGGTCATGGCTGGTCTTCTCGTTCGGCGGTGTCCAGTAGCAGGGTGGCTTTGCGGCCCTACTTGCCGTTGAGCTCGTTGCCCTTGTTGGTGACGAAGGTGCGCACCGCGATGATCGCCAGCGCCGCGATCGCCAGGATGCCGAGCAGCAGCACCAGGTACTCCGGTGCCGAGGCTCCGCGCTCGTCTCGCTGGGCGACCTTCCAGCGGGAGCGCCAGTACTCGAGCACCATCTGCAGTTGGGTGAACTCGTTCATGAGGTGGTTCCCTTCTTCAAGGAGTGAACGTTTGGGTTAGGCGGTGAACAGGAACAGGACGCGGGCGAGGATCACGTAGGCGGCGGCCACCAGCGCCATGACCATCAGGTTGTTGCGCATCGCGTCGGTGGACTTGTTCGCGCGGGCGTGGGCATCGGCGAGGCGGGCATCGCGCATCGACTGGGCGCGGGCGATGAGGGTGTTGCGGATGCTGGAGCCCTCGTCCTGAGCCAGGTTCAGCGATGCCCGCAGATCGAGGAGCTCGACGACGCCGAATCGCTCACCGACCTCGCCCAGTGCCTCCCACGGGGTCATGCCGTTGGGTCGGGCGTTGTCGATCGCGTCGTAGAGGGCGTGGAAGGCCCAGCCGGTGCCGATCTGCGCGACGGTGGGCAGCGCGTCGGCGTGGCTGCGGCCGCCCTCCATCGACATCACGACCAGGTCGAGGAAGTCTGACAGCGCGTCGCACAGTTCGGCGCGTCGCTTCGCAGCGTTCTCCCGTAGTTCCCTGACCTCGCCGATCACCGCGACAACGGCACCCACGAGACCCAGTGCGGGAGCAGCAAGCATCGGGATCCCGAGGCCGGCGGCGTTGCCCAGCAGGACCAGGGCGATAGGGCCGAGCAGTCCGATCAGGAACCACACCAGCAACTTGGCCAGCCACTCCTCCATCGGCTGACCCGTGACCGCGAGGTCACGCTCGTAGGTCTGCATGTCGTCGGGTCGGCGCGTTCGCAGATTCTCGGCGAACCACTCCGCGGCCCGCTTCGACCAGGTCTGGTCCTCGGGGGCGATGTCCAACCGGGCGCGGCGGCCGGCCCGGGCGCGTGCCCGCTCCCACCGTGCCGCCTGGTCGGCCAGCGGCGGCGCGGCGGGGAACGCCAGCCGGTACAGCCGCAGCAGCCCCACGCCCGCCACCGCCGAAACGACCAGCATCGGAATCACCAGGCCACCTCGCGTCCCGTGGCCTGCGCCAGAGCCTCCGCCCCGGACAGGAATCTGGGGTGCGGCTCGGGTTCGGCCAGACGCTGGAGCCGGACGAGCAGGCCCACGTAGACCGCGGCCAGCACAGCGAGGACCATCTGCCCGTACACCGTGCTGTAGGGCTCGACCCAGCCGCGCAGGAAGACTGCCTGCAGGCCTGCCACGGCGAGCAGGCCGAGAGCGACCTGGTTGGACTGACGTCGTACCCCGTTGCGCTCGGTGAGCACCTTGCGGCGCATCTCTAACTCGGCGCGAGTGTTGGCGGCCAGGGTCGTGAGGACCCGCTTGAGGCTTCCGGCGCGCTGCTGGGCGGTCAGCGAGAGGGCGATCACGACCTTGTCGGCGCCGCGGTCGTCGACCTCGTCGGCGAAGTGCGCCAATGCGACCGGCAGCGGCGTACGCAGGTCCAGGGCGTTGACTAGGTTCCGCAACGGTCGGCGCAGCAGCGCCGGCGCACCGTCCAGGGTTGCCGGCAGCGCCTGCTCCAACCCCGACTCGGATGCTGCGGCATCGCGTAGCGACTCGGTCCAGTTCGCGATCGCCTCGATCTTGGCGACGCTGTGCTTCTCGACCGCACCCGACCGCGCCAACTTCGGCCACAAGATCACCACGGCGACCGCCATCAGGCCGGCCACCGGCCAGCGGGTCAAGATCCCGACTGCGACGCCGACGATCAGCGCGATCGTGCCCTGCCGGGCGGTCTGCTGGGGGTCGGCCACCTTACGTCGGGCGGTGGTAACCCGGGCCGGGAGCAGGTTCTTGCCGTGGGAGGCGCGGATCACCCCGATGATGCCGAGGCATACCGCCAGGATGCAGGCGACGAAGGAGGTCATCAGATTTGCCACCCCTCATCGCCGTTGGTGCCGGTCGGCTCGGCGAACCTGTTCAGGTCCGTCGCGCCGTCGGGGTCCCATCCGACATCGAGGAGCGCCTCCTCGCGGATGATCGCCTTACGGGTGAACTCGGTACGGCCGGTGGCCTTGTTGTACTTCCACAGCTCGGTCGTCTTCACGCCGTCCTCATCACGCCCGGCGACCTCACGGATCGACTCGATGATTCGGCGCTGACCGCCGTCCTCGGTGCGGATCCGGCGAAGGAACACGATGAAGTTCAGTGCGTTCGCGATCAGGCCGTTGGTGGCCTCGAACGGCAGCCGCTCTTGTGCCTGCAGCGCGTAGGTCTGGATCTTGGCAATGACGTCGCGCGATGAGTTGGCGTGGATAGTACTTAGCGAACCGTCGTTGCCCTGCTGCATGGCGTTGAGCATCGTGATGACCTCATCACCCAAGACCTCGCCCACGATCACCCGAGAGGCGCTCATCCGCAGGGAGTCGCGCACCAGGTCGGCCAGGGAGACTGCGCCCTCCCCCTCGACGTTCGCCAGCCGCTCCTCGAGCGGCACGATGTCAGGGTGTCGCTCGGGGTCCTCGTGCAGGCCGAGCTCGATGGACCGCTCCACGGTGACCAGACGCTCGATCGGGTCGATCTCGGAGGCCAGCGCCCGCAGGAGCGTGGTCTTCCCCGCACCCACCGCCCCGGCGATCATGAGGTTCTGACGCGACTTCACCAGCGCCGACAAGAACGCGGCGAGGTCATGGTCAACGGTCCCCTCACTCAGCAGGTCCTTCGTGCACAGCGACGCCGGGACGCCGGCGGCTCGCTCCCGCTCGGCCAGCCCGGGAACCGGAAGCAAGGTGGCCCTCAGGTGGCGGTGCTTGCGGATCGAGATCGACAACCCGTTCGCGCTCACCCCCTGGACCGCGTGCAGACGTGACCCGTCGGGCAGCCTGAGGGTGACGTGATAGTTGATCAGGTCGAAGGGCCGGGTCGACAGGCCGTCGTGAGCCGAGATGGTCTTGACGATCTCCTCGAGCTCCTTGTCCGAGGACGCCACCGGCGGAAGCTGCGCCTTGCTGCCGTCGGCGTAGGTGACGAACACGCTCTGCCAGCTGTTGATCACGATGTCCTCGACCTCGGGATCCTCCAGCAGCTGGTCGAGGTTGCCCGCGCCGAACAGCTGCGCCTTCAGCGCAGCCTCGAGCCGGTCCCGGGCGTCTTCCTCCAGCGGCGGGCGGCCGTCCTCGACCAGGTCGGACTCGTACTCGGCCAGCACCGAGGCCAGCAGTGCCTCGGTGTGCTGCCGAGCGTCCTCCCCCTTCGGGATCGGCTGGCCTTTGCGGCGGAACTCCTCCAACGCCTTCCCGCGACGAGCACCCACCCGGGACTGGAGACGCTTGACCAGCACCTGGTCAACCGGCACGAGCTGCTTCAGCTGCATCCCGTTCACGGGCGCACCGCGCCCGTTCGAGCTGAGGCCGTTGGTCTCCATCACGCCTCTTCCCCGTGGCCGGCATACGCGTCGACCTGTGCGGCCTCAGGCGTGCCGTACGGCCCGACACCCGCGGCTTGGTTGATCTGGTCGTTGAGGACGCCGGCAGACTTCAGCAACGGCGTACGCGCGTTCTTCTTGCCGCCGACCTGGCCGGCGTGCATCGCCTCGACCCCGGTCGGGTCCAGCGCGATCCAGCCGATCCCGGCGATCACGCCGGCGGCGTTACTCGGCGCCAGCATCCGACCGACGTGCTCGAGCACCGCCCCGGCGAACCGCTTCGGCGTCACCACCACCGGCACCACCACCGGCGGTGCGTTGCGGATGTTCGCCAGCACCGGAGCAAGCCGCTCCAGCCGGTCCTTGAGGTGCATCACCGCACCCACCTCCGGGCGGGTCACCATCACGACCACATCAGCGGCCGCCGCGACCGGGATGGTCGGCGAACTGGAGTGGATCCGCCCCAGATCGGCAACCACCCGCGACGCGGAGGCGCGCAGCGCCTCCGCCAACGGAGCCCAGTTCTTCACGCCTGCGGCCTGCTCGGCCGAGAAGTGCCCCGGCACGACCCGTGTCGACCCAGTGAACTCGTGCGCCTTGCCGGCCGCCAGGCCGGGGGTCACCGTCGTACGGGCCTCGGTCGCCAAGGTCAGCACCGTCGGAGTCGGCGGGAACGCCTCACCATGGCCACCGGGTGCGACACACCGCAGCGCGAGGTCACCGCCATACGGGTCAGCCTCGACCACGATCGTCGGCTCCGGCGTCGAGACGCCCAGCGCCAACGACGTCGTCGTCGACCCCGGGGCGCCACGGTCGCAGCACACAGCGATCAGCATCAGCCCTGCCCCCCGGTGGTGGTCCCATCGTCCTGCGGGGCGGAGTCAGCCGGATCACCCTCGGTGATCGGGGCCTGCAGCAGGGTCAGCTGCCCCACCGCGCCGTACGCCGCCACCGTCTTCGCATCGGTCTCCGAAATCAGGATCGTCACCACCACCGTGCCGTCCGGCGACGTCTTCGAGGAGTACACCGTGGCGCCGGCCGAGAGCACCACCGGGTCATCGAGAGCCTTCGGGTCGCCCGCCTGGCCCTCCTGCGGCACCGCGATCGCGTCGACCACCGAACCAGGAGCCAGGGTCTCCGGAACGCGACCTGCCGGGAGGTTCACCGCGATCAGGCGCTTGCCCTCCTGCGGCAGCAGATCACCGGTCAGCGAGTCCTCGGTCAGCACCTGACCCGGCAACAGTGCGACCGTGGTGCGCTGCCCGAACACCGAGTCCACATCGGAGACCAAGATCGCCCCGTCGACACCGGAAACGCTCCGTGAGACCAACAGCGGATCCCTGGACGTGCGGACGTCGTCTTCCGTGATCGGATGCCCGACCGGGATCGGCTGGGCCACCACCAGCACCTCCGCCACGCCGCCCTTGTTGACGTAGAGCCAGCCACCCGCGATCACTGCCGCGATCACGACCAGGAAGCTGATCAGCATCTGCCCGTACCTGCGCGGAGCCTTCGACACAGCCTTCGAGAGTGAAGCCGCACCGGGCAGGCCACCCGCCGGCGGCGCCGCACGTCGGTCGTCGGCCCGTCCTGAGGTCCGAGAATCCAGGCTCGTCACTTCTTCTTCACCACCGTCTGTCGCTGGTACACCGTGATCGCGGTCGAGTCACCGGCCGCGGCAAGCTGCGAGCCGAGGTCTCCACTGGTCGCGCCGCCACAGTTGCCCGTGCACGTCCACGCCAGCGTGTAACTGATCTGCGCCGACACGGTCCACGTGTCGCCCTCGGGGTCTTCCATCTCGTCATAGGCGTACGAGCAGTTCGTCGGAGCGTTCTCCGGCATCCCCTTCAGCCACTCACGCCCCGGACCGACACAGGAGGCCGTGTCGCCGTTGCCCATCGTCCACTCGACGTAGGACGGGGTCGCGATCAAGGTGACCGTGGCTCCGCGCAGCGACTCGGTTGCCGAGACCGTGTGCCACTGCCCGGACTCGACCCACAGCCAGTTCTTGTAAGAGATGTAGGTGTGATAGGTCGGCGGCGGCGCGATCTTCGCGTCCGCGAGCTCATACGGGATGGTCACCATCAGCTGGCGGGCGACCGCAGCCCCATCTACCGGCGCCACACCTCCGCTAACCCACCAGACCGCAAAACTCACCGAGGTCCCGCTTGCGCCGGTTTGGCAGGTCCACCACATGCCGTTCTCGTCCTCATGGCCTCGAGGCGGTGGGCCCTGTGGATCGTCGGGCTCGGCGTAGCACCAGTGCGGGCTACCCCACCACGTCAATCCGTCCTTCGTGCACGACACCTCACTGCCGTCCTTGTCGCGGCACACTGTCTCGCCCCCGCCGGGGTTAGGCGCCTCGCCGGGACCAGGCGTTTCCTCGCCAGGGATCTCGATCTGGATGCAAGCCCCGAGGTTTGCGTTCCATCCCGTGCCAGGAGGGCAGTCTTCCGGACCATCTGCCCAGGCGCTTTGGCTGGACGACGTGGCGAGCAGGAGCGCGGCCGCAGCGAGGGCGAGGCAACTGGTCGCCGTGGTCGCGGCCTTCGTCAGGGTGCTGTTGGCGTGCATGCCTTCACTCCGCTGTTCACGTATCCCCGCTTCTTCCAGCCCTCAGACGTCTTCTCCATCTGCACCTCGATGAGGCGACGGCTCGGATCGCTGATCTGGGTCACCTGCCCGTTGGTGGTGATTCGAGCGTCCGTGTAGTCGAGGCAGTAGTTGAAGATGACCGTCGTCCGTCCGATCTTCGATGCGCTGGTCCAGAGCACTTTCGGCGGTACTTCCATCCGGGCGCCCCCGCGGACGTAGGTGTCAAGGAACTCTGAGCGCTCACCTAGCGGGCTCAAGGAGTACTTCTCGAACATCGCCTTCAGGCCAGGGGTGTCAGCACCCGTGCGGGCGGCCGCGGTGTAGGCCTCCCAGAACTCCAGCCAGCGGTCGCGTGCGGCGCGGTAGCGCTTGAGTTGTGCGGGGCTGTACTTGTCATCCCACGTCGGCTCGGGCGTAGAGGTCTCGGAAGCCGAAGGCGAGGCCGATTGCGTTGGTCTAGGGTCTACCTTCGGCTCGTCGTCACCCCCGCATCCGGAGAGAGTTCCCGCCAGAGCGAGAGCGGTTACAGCAATGAGAATGAGTTTCATGAGCGTCCTTCCTGAGCCCGAGTCGCCCGACGCGTTGGCCTCGGGCACCAGTCCTGACGAGATGGCCGACAGCCTGCCGACCTCGCCGTATTGCGAGTCTGGTTCAAGGTGACGTCCTTACATCCGGGTTGCGCTCTACCTAGTGAAGGCAACCGCCAGCGGAGCGGATCGGACATCGGCGGGCACTTCTCGTCGGGACGAGCGCTAAAGCGCGTCAGTCGAAAGGGGCGACGCAGTGACGGTTGGATCGTCGAGTCGCCAGGCTTGAGCGGCAGCGGGGGGCTGTCTCTGTCAGCTCTCCGTCGATCTGCAAACGGGGAGATCGACGCGCCGCGATCCGCCGTGGGCGTCTGCGCCCCCGGTGGCTTCTGCTGACGCATGCCCATGACGGCGTTCTCTTCTCTCCCGGCCCGAACCGGAACATCCATTCTGCGTTGCGTCGTCAAGCCCGACGCCCCTGGCGTGACTTTGCCGGCTTCTGCCGCCAGGCCGAGTTCCGCACTACCAAGCATGCCATATGAACGGCGCTAACGGCAGTTCTGGCCGCAATCTCGCGCTCTTCGCGGTCCGGCACAATGCGGCTTGTGCCACGACTGTCGAAGCCGCCGAACATGCCTGGGGAGGTGCTGGGGATCATCGGCGCGATCGGTAACAGCGCGCGCACCGAGATCCTGCGGTGTCTCTCGGTGCGGCCGATGAGTACGACAGAGTTGGCCGAAATGATCGGGATTGACCACAGCCGGGTGCTTCGACACTTGGCCGTTCTCGAGGACCTCGCCCTCGTCGCTGCCGACCACCCCCGCGGCTCACGTCGTGGCGTCGGGCGCGTGGTGAGGTGGCACACGAATCAAGAGCGCGTCAACGAGGTCGCTCAGATGTGGAGGGCGTACTCAACCAGCCATGCAGACCCGCCCAGGGACGAGTAGGAGTCATCGGGGCACGCTCAGCCCTTGCGCGAGTCCGGCGACATCGGCCGGTCGTCACGGCCGGTGACCCACCCCCGTGAGAAACCCATCTGCGATTGCGTTGCGCTGGGCCATGCGCAGCAAAGACGTCTTCCCCGGGCCGCAAGGGGCATGGAAGGCGAGCAGCGGTCCGCCGGGGGGACCGAGCATGCTCAGCCGCGAGACCTTGTCGCGGATCCGATCGCGCTCGCGGCCGCGAGGTACCCCGGAAGAGAACCGGGTGCGTGCGGACTCGGCTCCATGGGCCGCACCTCTCGCATAGGTCCGTATAGCTCACCCGAGGTATACCCACCTACACGGGGCCGGATGCAGATCCAGCACCCAAGCCGCGCCGCGACCCAGATTGTCGTGACGCTGTCGCGAGAATGAACGGTCCGCCCCCCGGCCTGGATCGACCTGTTGGGGCCTTTGCTCGTCGTGAAGGGCGGCTTCGGCGAATGCCGGACGTGTGTCGGTGGGTCGTGCGATGCCCCCGCATGAGAGCCCGCTGGCGACCCGAGACGCCGCGGGCTCTCAGCCCATCCAAGTACCAGCCGAGGAAGACAGTGCGGTCCGGGTGCTCGCACTCCCCAACGATGTGCTTCCAGCGTGGGACGCGGCAGCGGCATCGGCGGGCGCCGCCTTTCGGATCTGGGCAGTGACGTGGGCGACGACCTCGTCCAGCGTGAGCGGTGCCGAGTTATCTGCCAGCTGGTCGAGCAGTTCTTCGGCGGGTTCTTCGAGTTGCGGGCCGGCGTAGGCATCCCACTCGTCAGTGGCAGCGACGAAGCGGCCGTAGGCCTCGGTTTCGGCCTTCGCGTGGCGCCAGGCGGATGCCGCCATGGCCACGTGCCGCTCGAGTAGGACCGCCTCGTCATCCATGGCCAGCAAGTGTCGACCACCCGTCGCCGCTGCGGAAGACCCCTTGCTCCCCGCCGGCCCGCCTGCTGCCGTGGGCGATGTTGTTCCGCTGTGGTTGTCCGATCCAGGGCGCGACCGGTTGCTTCTCCACGCCAGAGCACACATCTCACGAGGAGAACGACCGATGAACCAGTTCCCGAACAACTCGTCCGGCGCCGCCGGTAATCCACAGGCTCATCCGGTGGTCGCGCTGCGCGACCAGCTGACGCAGACCATGACGGCGGCGAACCAGCTCAAGTCCACCCTCGCCACGGTCGATGACCCCGGGCGCAGGTCCGGCGAGATCCGATGAAAGGGCGCGAAGTGCTCGCGGCCGCCGACGCCGTCTTCGACGCGGAGCGGGCGCTACGGCGCGCGGCTGAGACGGTGGATGAGCTCAGCGACGTCGCAGCTTCGTCGCTACGGGTCCTGCACGACGCCGCCTCCGACGCCTTCTACGCCCACCAGGAGGAGCGGAGGGACTTCCATCTGGAGTCCGCCGGCGAACACTTGGGGCGGCTTCGCAACAGGTCCGGCGTGATGAACGAGCTCGGCGACGACCTCACCCGCCATCTCACCGCGGCCAGCGGCGCGATCGAGCGCGCCGGCGACGAGCTCGGCCGCGGCAACGACGTCGACGACCGTGACGTCGAGATCCGGGCTTTGCGGACTCAGATCGACGTCCTCGCCGAGGTCGTGGCGCTCGCGCGCCCCGTGGCAGATCAGATCACCCGCCACGCACAGCATGCGGCCGAGTCGGCGACGGCGACCGATGCGCTGATGCTCTTGGATTCGCGTGTCCACGACGTCAGCCAGGAGGTGACCCGGGCCGACCAGAGCGTGTCGATGATGCGCTCGGTGATCGAGAGCGCGCAGTCGAGGGCGCGGACCTCAGCCGCACTGGCCGGGTCACTGAGCTACGCGGCCGCCCATGCGCCTGCCTGCACGTCGGGGGGCCGGGACACAACCAGTCAGCCGTGGTCCAGCAGCGGTCCCCCGCAGCAGACCCACCAGCCAGACAAGCCGGGCCACTCCGGCATCACCATCTGAACCACGGAGAGAGGTCCTCGTGTCGTGGGGGATCGCACACCGATTGAAGCCATCGTCTACTCCTGCCCGCCGGAGCGGGTGAATGCCCTCCTCGAGGTCTTCGAGGAGTTCGGGCTGGGACACGAGTTCGTGCTCCCCTGGCGACCCAGCGCCGGGGCCCGCCAACGCCAGCCGCCAGCCGCCAGCGCAGGCTCGAGTTATGCCGCGGGTACGTCCACAGCGAGATCTCGGCCGGCTCCAGCGCGGAGATCGCCGAGACACTGCCCTCCGACGCAGCATGGAAGGTCTGGGGAGGACCCGAAGTTCGAGCACCTCGGCGAGGTGCACCTCAATCACCACCCCGACCTGGGCCTGTTCGTCGCGGACTGCGACGCGCAGGGTCGCCCCGTGTTCACCAGTGACGCGATCGACCGCCTCGTCGAGCGCACCGACGCCGACCGCGTACAGCTGGGGCACCTGACAGGCCGCACCTGAGGGATGGCGCTCGAGCAGCTCGGCGCGGCGAAGAAGGGGATCGTGATCCCAAGCGATGCCCCTCCCGGATCGGCGCCTCTGCAAGCTGTCGCGCTCAACCAGCTCGCGTCCGGACCATCGCGGTGGATGCCCGCCGACGCCCCCGGACAGGCCCGGTCGACAACGGCCCCAGATCGGTAGCGGCCACCTGTCCGATCCGGCGCGTAACCGGTTGCTTCTCCGTATGAACGTGCCCTCCAACCCGAGCAGGTGATCGTCGATGACCAACGTTCTCAAGATCAGCTCGCACGACGAGCTGATCTCGTCCATCCCCCACACTCTGGGATTCACCCCCGTATCGAGCATGGTCTGTTTGGCTCTCGGGGACGGTCCCACCGCCCGCCTCGACATTCCCGAGTCCCCCGAGGAGATAGGTGAGTTCCTCCAGGCGCTCACCGACGTCTACCTCCACCGACACCACCCTGACCGCGTCGCCCTCGTGGCGTACGGCGAGGACGGCCGCGCCTGCGTCCAGGCGCTGGCTGCCTTGGGTGAGGCTCTGGTCAACAGCGAGGTCCGCGGCCCCGACGTAGGGCCGATGCTGTGGGTCAACGGCGAGGAGTGGACCGACGTTCTCGAAGGCACCCACGGAACCGTCGACCCCGGCGCCCGCACCCGGATCGACGCGGAGTTCGCACTGATGGGCCGGGTCATGCCCGTCGGCCGGCGCGAGGACCTCGCCGCCGCGATGCAGGGCGACCCCACCGCGGTTGCCGAGCACCTGCCTGCCGCCGAGGCCCGCGCACTCGACATGGATGTGGCTGCCCGCCGGTCCGAAGTCGGGTGGCTGGGCGCGCGGCTCGACCAATTCCGCCGTGACCGGGAGTACCTCTCCGACGGCGACGCGGCCCGGGTCCTGGCCGTGCTCCACGACAGCAGCGCCCGGGACGCGGCGGTGTTGAGCATGAGCCGTGAGGACGCGCCCGTCTTCTCGGAGTTCTGGCAGGACCTTGTGCGGCGGGCGCCGCGTGAGGTGCGTGACAGCCCGGCGACGATGCTGGCGCTGAGCTCGTTCCTGGAGGGCAAGGGAGCGCAGGCGTGGACCGCCCTTGACCAGCTCTCGGAGAGCGACCCGTTGGCGGACCTGGTGGTCGCTGCCCTCGAGCAGGCCGTGGACCCGCGTGAGTGGGACCGTGCGGTGCCCGCGGCCGCCGGTGCTCTGATGCAGCAGGCGGCTTTGCGCGACACGGTCGCGCAGGAGCGCCGTGCCCACGACCAGGACGCCCGCAACGCCCCCGGCGTCAACGGTGCCGGCCCGGAGTCGTCGGCCCCGGGCCGCTGAGAAGGACGGAGACAGACCCGTGCAGAACACTCGCTCGCGACTGGAGAAGCGTCTCGCGCTGCTCCTCGCCGCCACTCCCCCGCTCGCTGCTCGGCACACGGCGGGACACACGAAGGTCGACTTGGTCTACCTCGACGAGGAGACCCAGGACCGGCTGAACAGCAGCCCGCGTGAGTAGACCGCTGCCGCAGTTGTCAAGGTTCCGGCCGACGGCCTGTGGATAGAGATTCGCTATCCACAGGCCGTCGGCGGTGCGGTTGCGCTGTCGGTGGTTCGGTGAACACTCAGAGTGGCAGTGTCGGCACGATCGGGTCGTGCCGGCTGGGCGGGGATTCATGATGGGTCCCGCCACGAGGGGACGTGAGGAACATGCGGACGTCGACCAAGTTGATCCGCCTGTGCGCCGTCGTGCCGGCTGGTCTCGCCGGGAGCTTCGTCGCGGTCATCGGCCTGGGCTTCCTGCCCGGCGCTGGCCTGGTGTTCGCGTTCCTGGGCACGCTGCTGGTTTCGCTCGTCTTGGCGTGTGGCTGGTTTGAGGCTCCCGCTGCCCGGATCTTCGGATGCGCCCGCGGCCTTCGCCCCGGGCAGCGCGCCGTGCTCGAGCCGACGCTGGCCCTGCTCGAGAAGCTCGACCTCGCTCCCGGGCGAGTGCTGGTGCGGCTGGACGACGACGCGCGCCTGCCCGCAACGCCGATCGGGCGTCGTACGGTGATCGTGGAACCGTGGCTGGTGCAGGGCCTCTACGAGCGGCGGCTGACGACCGAGGATGCCGCGACGGCGATCGGGCACGCGGTCGAAAGCCAGCGGGTCGGGCCGTCCCGGTTCGACCTGGCGGCGCGGCTGTGGGCGCTGCCTTGGACGCTGGTGTTCGTGGTTGTGCGGCAGATCGCGCGCATCTTCTCGTGGGTGCCCGCCGGCGGGTTCGCGTGGCATCTGCGGATCGTGGTCGGTGCCATCGTGGTCTTCCAGGGCTTCCAGCCGGGCGGCGATCCTGCGATCGGGATCGCGGCCGGCGTGCTGGTGGCTATCAGCTACGTCGCACCGGCTGCCGACCGGGCCTGGCGCTCGGTTGTACAGCGCGACGCCGACCGCATCGTTGCGCAGCGCGGGCTGGCTGGCTCGTTGATCCAGCTTGCGCAGTGGCAACACGGCTCCGCCTCGCTGGAGCGGGTGCAGCGGATCCGTGCAGCTGCGGCCGAGCGCGTCTCGTCCACGCCGCCGGAGCCCGCCGAGGCACCGGCGGTCGAGGCGGCGTCCGGCGCTCGGGTGCTGACCCTCCCCACCGCACGACGGTGAACTAGGGAGGAGACGACGACCGTGGATGCTTGCACCTGGAGGCCGACCGGATCTTCGGGCCCTGCAACGACCCGACGTGCCCAGGTTCCAGGCTGGCAACGGGCCGCGAGGCGCGCCTCGACCTCGACTGGGCCGGGCGGGGGCATCTTCGCCTGGTCCGGGACGGCCAGGATCGCGCCGTGGGAAGCGACGGCGACGAGTAGCAGGCCACCAAGGAACCCTACTGCTGGTCGCGGATGTCCAGTGGCGGCAGGGAGTCGACGATCGTCATGGTCTCCAGCGAGACGGTGACGACGCGGCCCAGCAGGTCGAGGATGTAGCGCGGGTCGCCGACTTCGCGGGACCAGACGTTCGGGTCGTTGACGATGCCGGAGTTCTTGTCGGTCTTCACGTGGTAGCGGTCGATGATCCAGTCCACTGCGGATCTGCTGCCGAGCCGGTAGCGGTGCGCCTCCTCGGGGATGCCGGCGAGGGTGATTCGGTCGTTGAACCGGATCGAGCTGTGGTCCTTGTCGGCGCCGCTACCGACGTACCGCATCTTCTTCTCGCCGACGGCGTAGAACTCGTAGGGGTTCCCGACGGGGCTGGTGTTGAGGCCGTCGAGCGGGTAGGGCTGCGCGGTCTCGTAGCCCCGGTGCAGCTGGTACAGGTCGCGGCCGGCGGCCGCGAAGCCGGCGAAGTCCGCGACCAGTGGGATCCGGGGCAGTGACTTCTTCAGGTCGGCGGCGTACGCCTCCCGGTAGGTCGGGGAGTGCAGCACTCCGTAGACGTAGTGGAAGACGTCGTCCTTGGTGATGTCCAGGCTCGGGTACGTCTGCTGGAAGCGCTGGCGCGCGGCGTCGGTGATGTTGTCGATGCGGCGGTACCCGTCGAACGTCTCGCCGGTCTCCTCGGTGGTGCCGAAGTCGAGAGTCCCGTCGTCGGGTTCCGCGATTGGCTCGTAGCGCCAGCGAGCGAAGAACTGGCCGGTGTCGAGGAGGTGGAGGTCGGGGATCGCGTCGGTGGCGATCGCGCAGAACTCGTAGTGCGAGGAGACCCCGGTGAGGAGCACACCGTGGTTTGCGTGTGCGGGGGTGGGGAACGCCTCGGGCAGCCGGCGCCGGTCCTCGTTGAGGTCGGAGGAGAAGTAGACGTGCTGGCGGAGGAAGGGCCGGTAGAGAGCGACCCTGTGGGCGTCGGCGGCGACGCTGAGGGGCTGGCGCTGGGCGTACTTGCTCAGGAGGCGCCGGGACCAGCTGATCACGTGGGGATCGCGGGGAACCTCGCTCTGGGGAACATCGGCTTGGAGCGACCGGGTGTAGGTGCCGACGAGGGTTTCGACGCTGGCGGAGACCGCCTCCTTGCTGGCGTTGTAGACCCACACGTCACGGTTGGTCGTCAGTCCCTTGGAGGTGCTGCCGAAGATCGAGGGCCCGCCACGGTCGTAGAGGGGCATGAAGGTGCCGAAGTCGCTGCGGCGCTGGTTCAGCCAGTCGCCGTGCTCGTCGGGGACGATGGTGTGCGGGTTGGTGCCGAGAATCGAGCCTGCCTGGACGATCTCGGCGACCTTCTCGTGGGCGGTGGTGAAGTCGCTGACCTGGGCATAGCGGAGCGTGCATCCGCCGGATCGTGTGTCGTCTTTGACCATGACGATGATGGCGATTCCTGCGATCGAGCCGCCGGACCCCTTGGCGTAGGCCTCGAAGATGGGGCGGCCCTCGGCGCCGGCGTTGCGTCGGTTGCCGCGCAAGTTGAAGACGTGGATGGCGGTGAACTCGTCGTACAGCGACTTCCTCATGCCGTCGGCGGAGTTGGAGGTGAGGAAGCCGCCGTTGGTCACGTAGGCGATGACGCCGCGGGACCCGATCCTCAGCGAGGCCCACTTGATGGCGCGGACGTAGGAGTCGTACAGGCCGCGGATCGAGGTGGTCGCCGACTGCGCGGCATAGGTCGCGCGGATGGCAGCGTCGATGGTGGGGTAGACGGTGTTGGCGTTGTCGTCGTTGGCTGAGGTCTGACCGACCGAGTACGGCGGGTTGCCGACGATGACGGTGATGGGCAGCTGGCGCTGTCGGGTTATCCGTTCGTTGTTCTCGGGGAAGATGTCGAGGTCGTCGCGGTCGCTGTCCTCGTAGGACTGGAAGGTGTCAGTGAGGACCAGCCCGGGGAAGGGGGCGGCTTCGCCGGCGCCGGCGTTCTCGGCGTAGGTGGTCTCGATGTTGACGGCGGCGATGTAGTACGCGAGGAGCAGGATCTCGTTGGCGTACTTGCGGGCCAGGTCGTGCTGCGTGACGAGTCCGCTTTGCAGGAGTCGGACGATGAAGGTGCCGGTGCCGGTGAAGCCGTCGAGGATGTGTACGCCCTCGCTGGTCAGTCCTTGCCCGAACTCCTGGCGCAGGACCTCGTCGACGGAGCCGAGGATGAAGTCGACGATCTCGATGGGGGTGTAGACGATGCCGAGCCTGTCGACGGTCTTCTTGAACGCGGTGGCGAAGAACTTGTCGTAGAGCTCGACGATGACACGCTGCTTGCCTGTCGCGTCGGTCACGCCCTCCACTCGGCGGCGCACGGAGCTGTAGAACTTCTCGAGCTGCTGGTTCTCGGCCTCGAGCGCGTGTTCGTCGAGGCTGGCCAGCATCAACTCCATGGTCTTGGCGACCGGGTTGTGGGCGGTGAAGTCGTAGTTGGCGAAGAGGGCCTCGAATACCGGGCGCGTGACAAGGTGCTGGGCGAGCATCTCGATCGCCTCGTGGGCGGTGATGGACTCGTTGAGGTTGCCGCGCAGGCCCTTGAGGAACTCGTCGAACTCCTTCGCTGCGGGTGAGCCCGGGTCGGTCAGCAGCCCGTGGATGCGGGTGATGTGGGCCTGGGCGATGTCGGCGACGTCCTTGGCCCAGGTCTCCCAGTAGCGGCGCTCGCCGACCTTGCGCACGATCCGGGCGTACATCGCGTCGCGGAAGCCCTCGAAGCCGTAGTCGAGCGTCAGCTGCTGCTCGGCCCCCGGTTCCCGGTCCGCGCCTTCGCCGTTGACGTTGACGTCGTCCTCTGTCGATGGACGCGGGGTGACGTCGACGATGTCGAGCCTTGGGGACTTGCCCTTGTTGAGCTCGATGCTGTTGATCATCGCGTGGAAACGGTCGTCGTGGGACCGCAGCGCCTGCAGCACCTGCCACACGACCTGGTAGCGCTTGTTGTCGTTGAGCGCCTCTGACGGCGCCACCCCGGACGGTACGACGACGGGCAGGATGATGTAGCCGAGCTTCTTCCGACCGGATGGGTCCTTGCGCATCACTCGGCCCACCGACTGGACGACGTCGACCTGGCTGCCGCGCGGGGTGAGGAACATGACCGTATCCAGCGCGGGCACGTCGACGCCCTCGGACAGGCAGCGGGCGTTGGTGAGCACCCGGCAGCTGTCCTCGGTGGGCTCGGCCTTGAGCCAGTCCAGGTGGGTGTTGCGTTCGTGGACACCCATGGTGCCGTCGACGTGGACCGCCTGCACGCGGACGTGGTTTCTGTCCTCCGTTGCGTCCTCCAGCGCCCGTTCGACCAACGCGGGGAACGCCGCGGCCGCTGCCTTGGAGGAGCGGATGTCCTTGGCGAAAGCGACCGCCCGGCGCATCGGGCTGCGATCTTCGCCTTGGCTGTGTTCGGGGCCGTAGTTCTTGGCCAGGCCGTTCCAGCATCCGATCAGCTTCGCGGCGTCGCCGAGCTGGATCTCGCCGCCTTGTGCCATAGCGGTCTGGAAGTTGCCCGCCACGTACGCCTCGTCGACGGCGAGCACGAGCACCTTGTAGTCGGTGAGCAGGTCCTGCTCGACGGCTTCGCCGAATCCGAGGCGGTGGAACTCGGGGCCGAACATTGTCGCGTCGCCCATGTCCGCGAGGACGGCCTCGGCCTCGGTGGCCTTGCGCTTCACGTCCTCGCCGAACACCCGTGGGGTGGCGGTCATGTAGAGCCGCCGGTCGGCTTTGAGGTAGTCGCCGTCGTGGACCTTCACGAAGTGCGATTCGTCGGCGCCCGCCAGGGTGACGCCCGTGGTCCGGTGGGCCTCGTCGCACACGATCATGTCGAACCCGCCGAGACCCAGCTGTTGGGCCTGCGCGACGACGTCGATCGACTGGTAGGTGGCGAAGACGACGGTCATGCGTTCCTTGGCGTGCTTCCCGGCCTGGGATCGCTGGTAGAGCATCTGGGCGTCGGTGGTGGCCGGCTCGGTGAGGTCGACGGTCGAGAGGTCCCCGTCGTCGGCCTTCGCCGTACGTCGGCCGACGCGCACATCGGAGCAAACCGCGAACGGCCGGATGTCGACCGCGGCCTGGGCCATCCACTCCCGCAGCGACTGGGAGAGCAGCTGAATGGAGGGCACGAGGAACAACACGCTGCCGCCCTCGCCCACCAGCTGTTCGGCGATCTTCAGGGACGTGAACGTCTTGCCGGTACCGCAAGCCATGACGAGCTTTCCCCGATCATGCTCGGCGAACCTGTCCCGCACCGCCTCGATCGCCGCCTCCTGGTGGGGCCGCAGCCGGTTGGCGGCGCTGACCACCACCCGGTCGGGCTTGCTCCAGGAGTACTGGGACCAGTCGATCCGGGCGTCGTCAAGGTAGTTGATGTCGACGCGCTGAACGACACCCTCGAGCGTCTCCTCAGCGTTGCCGGTCCAGCCAGCGGCCGTGTCGAACACGTACCGGGCAGTGAACTCGGTCCGGGCGGACGCGGAGACGAACGAGTCGATGTCGGACTTCGCGACCTTATGGCCGGCCTCGTACAACTTGCACTGGATGGCAGCGAGTCCGTCACGGTCGCGGTGCTCGGCCACCAGGTCGATCCCGGTGTCGGTGCGCCCCTGACGGCCCGGCCACTCGGTCCACAGCCACACGTTGGAGAACCTGGTCGTCCACTCGGGGTCGGTGGTCAGGTACGCCTTGATGAGTCGTTCGAACTTGTCGCCCTTGTCCCGCTCGTCGAGCGAGGTGGCGCGCAGTTCGCCCAGAACGTCGTGGATGGTGGGCATAGTCGGCAGTTTCTCAGGAAGGTCGCGGTGGGCGCAGCAGCATCCCCGCATCCGGGAGTGTCCACGGGTCGTCGGTGTGGCATGACGCTGCTCAGTGGTGGTCAGTACTAGGCCCGGTACGCCGATGGTCGGCGGCAGGAGGGAGGGACGGCATGTCCTCGGTGATGACCCACGTCCAGAGCTCGGTTCCAGTGGCGGTGGCGATCTCCGCGACCGCTTCGCGGTCGTCGGCGCTGGTGAGCAGGAAGGCGGCAGTGGGGGTCTCGGTGTCGGTGAATACCAGGGAGGCCATGGGCTTGTCGGGGGCGAGGTTGTAGCGCAGAGACTTGGTGAACCGGCGGCGTGCATCGAGTGCGGTGTCGAGGAGCAGCTTGTCGAACAGCGACTCGTAGGGCAGCCAGTGGCGGTCGGTCATGACCAGGGAGATCTCTTCGGCGGTGGCCAGGCCGGCGCGGCCCACGGAGAAGGTGGCGATGACCATCAGGTGGCCGTCGTCGTCGGTCTGGGACAGTTCGATCTCGTCGGCGAACCGCTCGTTGAGGCGGGCCAGGAGCGTGTCGTTGACCATGAGCGGCGCGTCGGGCAAGTGCTTGATGACCAGCTTGTGCCCGAACCGGGCCGGGTCGATGGACTTGAGTTCGCCGATGAGCATCATGAACTGCTGGGCGGAGCCGTGCTGCTGCATCGGCGCCCACGCGGAGAGGCGTCGTGCGGCGATCTCGGTCTTCTTCTCGGCGTTGAACGGCTCGGGGACGTAGAGGCGGGTGGCGAGCGGCTTGCCCTTGGTGAACTTGCCGCGGGCGGCCTGGCGCAGGTACCACGACACGATGCGCCAGTTGCGTTTGCCGTCCATGCCGGGCGTCCAGGTCGCGAGGTCGGCTTCTTGCCACAGGTAGTGCAGGACGGCGCGGAGGGTGAGGCGGTTGGGGTCGGCGGCGACGGAGTCGGCCACTCCCCCGCCACCGGCTCCGTTCGGGGCTGCTCGCTCGGCCTTGGACATGCGGAACCCGAGCTTGATGGCGGTTAGGCCGCTGTCGGCTTCCTCGGTGATCGCGCTGCCGAGGACCTGGCCGAGCCCGGAGAGCTGTTCGGGCGGTAGGTAGGAGGCGCAGCGGTGCGCGTGCTCGAGGCCGGAGTCGGGCATGCGTTTGATGACGTACTTGTCGGGGCCGATCTTGGCGACGTACATGGTGACGCCGGCGGGGCGGCACATGCACAGGGGCCGGACCCGGTCGGTGTGCGCGGCAGCGAGGAGCTGCTGCACGTCGCTGTTGTTGGTGTGGGCGATCCGGCGACCGTAGAGCTCGAAGGTCTGCCGGGCACCGGCGTGTTCGCTGGTGTGGTCTGCTCGGCCTGGGGCCGGGGCACTCTGTGTAGTGGTCATGCCCGGAAAGGCAACGAGCCGCCGTGCGGATCGGACGCCTTCGTGCACGATGGCGGGCGATTTTCCACAAGGTTCTCGCCGAGTGTCCGATCTGCGCTCTGGGTGGGTGCCTTTCGTGGTGAGGGCGGTGGTGAGCCGTGGCGTGGGTGCTGCGGCCGGCGTCCTCACCAACGGGTTGGAGGTGCCGGGGCGTGGCGCGACGTCGTGCGAGTGTTGCTGACTCTGATCAGCTGGCGCTGTGGGATCTTGGTGAGGAGCCAGGTGACCCGGCCGATGAGGTTCCTGTCGGCGCCGGTGAGGTCACCAGCGAGCGTGACGACCCGGCTGGCAGCTCACTGAGGGAGGAAGGGGCTCGGGATGAACCCGTACGGGACGCGGATGCGGGAGCACTACGCGAAGCATCGGGCCACGGAGTTGGCGGCAATCGCCGATCCGGAGGACTTCTTCGAGCAGCTGGGGCTGCAGATCTCGGAGGAGGTCAGGAGGCTGGCGGACCAGATCGCGGGGCCGTCGAGCCCGTCGGAGGGCTACGTGGAGCGGCTGGGCCGGTTGACGGAAGCGAAGGCGACAGCGGAGTCGGAGGTCCTGCGGGAGTACATGAAGCCGGGCCTGTCCCAGGGCTGACCACTCTCCCGCCGGCGGCCGCCGCCACTGCGAGCGCACCGGATGGGCTGATTCCGGCCGGCGAGCTGTTGCGGTTCCAACCCGGCTCGCAGCAGGACCTGGCTCCGACGACGACGCGGGAGCGGTTGAAGGCGAACGTGTCCGTGCTTGAGCTGCTGGCCGAGCTGGACGCGGAGAACAGGCTCCCGTCTGCTGAGGAGCAGGGGGTGTTGGCGCGCTGGTCGGGCTGGGGGTCGCTGCCGGAGGTCTTCGACGACACCGCTGATCACGCAGAGCCGGCGCTGCGGGCGCGCGAACTGCTGGCGGGTCGTGTCCGCTCGGCCGCGGCACGCACCACGCTGAATGCGCACTACACCGACGCCGCGCTGGTGAAGGCAGTGTGGTCGGCCCTCGGCGAGGCTGGGTTCGACGAGGCCGCCGGCGGCCGGGTCCTGGAGCCCGGCTGCGGCTCGGGCACCTTCATCGGGTTTACGCCCGCCCATGTGCGTGATGTGGTCGGAGTCGAGCTGGACCCGACCACCGCACGGGTGGCGTCTCTGCTCTATCCCGCCGCGGACATTCGCGCGGAGTCGTTCGCTGAGACCCGGCTGCCCGAGGGGAAGCTGGACCTGGTGATCGGCAACGTCCCCTTCGCCGACGTCGTCCCGCACGACTCGACGTACAACCGGCTCGGGCTGAGCCTGCACAACTACTTCATCTACAAGAGCCTGCACCTGGTCCGGCCCGGAGGGGTGGTGGCGGTGCTGTCGTCGCGGTGGACGATGGACGCGGCGAACCCGGCGGCCCGGGAGGCGTTCGCCGATATGGCGGACCTGGTCACGGCGCTACGGCTGCCGAACCAGACCCACCACCAGGCCGCCGGCACCGACGTCATCACCGACCTGCTGGTGTTCCGGCGCCGGGTCGAGGGCGAGGGACCGCTGGAGTTGATGCCCAGTTGGCGCGGTCTGGAGCCGCTGCCATCGTTCCGTGCGGGGACGGGGCTCGAGGACAAGGAGGTCATCCTCAATGCGCTGTTCGTGCAGCAGCCGGCCCGGGTGCTGGGTCGCCTGACCTCACGCTCGGGCCGGTTCGGGCCCGAGGTCGCGGTCAGCCCGCCGCTGACGGCCGATAGCCAAAGCCTCGCCGAGCGGGTCGCAACCGACCTGCAGCGCAAGCTAACTTTCGACCTGACCAACTACGCCGACGTCCGGCCTCTGTTCACCCCTCCCCCGGTCGCGACACGGCCCAGTGCCAACCCACCGGCGCGTACGCCGGTCGCACGGCTTAGCCGGTCGCCGCAGCAACGGGGCGAGGAGGAGCCGCTGGTGCTGCCCGATCGGGTGGTGCGCGCCGAGGGGCACATCAGCGTGGACGAGGACGGAGGTTGGCAGCACGTGTTCGACGGCGTCCCAGAGCCGTTGAAGGTGCCGAAGTCCCAGGCGAACGAGCTGCGGATGCTCACCGAGCTCCGCGACACGGTCGTCACGTTGCTGGAGGCCGAGGCGACAACTCCCCTGCCCGGTGACCTGCCGACGGCCGCCAATCTGACCAAGGACCCGTCGGCCGCTGGTGAGGAGCAGATGACGGCGCTGCGGGAGCGGCTGAACCGCCAGTACGACGCCTACGTCAAGCGGTACGGGCCGATCAACCGCGTCACCAGCCGCCACACCGGCCGGATCGACCCGAAGACCGGCGCGCCCGTGCTCGCCCAGGTGCGTCCGCGACAGGGCGGATTCGGGGACGATCCCCACTCCCCTGCCGTGTTCGCGTTGGAGCACTACGACTCCGCGACCGGGACAGCCCGCAAGGCCGACATCTTCACCGAGCGTGTGGTCGCGCCACGGGTGCTGCGCACCCACGCGGACTCCCCGGCCGACGCCGTGTCGCTGTGTCTGGACACCTACGGCGAGCTGCGCACCAGCGAGGTCGCCCGGCTGCTCGGTGTTGACCAGACGCAGGCCGCGGCCGAGTTGGAGTCGTTCGCGTTCGTCGACCCCGACACCGTCAAGCGCACCGAGGACGGCTGGACGGCCGACTGGGTGCCGCGGGCTGAGTTCCTCTCCGGGAACGTGCGCGCCCGGCTGACCAGGGTCGGGGAGGTCCTCGAGCAGCTGGTCGAGGGCGCGGCCGCGACCGTCGACCAGTCGGCACAACCGATGGTGCGCCGCCTCCAGGCGGCCGAGACCGCGCTGGGTGAGGTGCTGCCCGAGGACCTGGGGCCCACCGAGATCGTCTCCCAGCTCGGCGTGCCGTGGGTGCCGGCGGAGACCGTGGAGCAGTTCCTGCGCGAGACGCTCGAAGACCGCACCGTGGAGGTGGAGCATCCTGGCGGGTCGGTGTGGTCGGTGCGCGGAAACCGACACTCGGTGGCCGCCCGGAACACCTGGGGCACCGAACGCGCCTGTGCGATCGACATCGTCCAGGCGTGTCTGGAGCAGCGGCAGATCCGGGTCACCGACGAGACCCCGGACGGTCGGCGGATTCCGAACGAGACCGCCACGTTCGCCGCGCAGGAGAAGGCAGAGGAGCTGCAGGAGCGGTTCGCGACCTGGCTGTGGGAGGACCCCGACCGGTGTCAGCAGCTGGTCCGCGCCTACAACGACAAGCTGAACGCGATCGTGCTCCGCTCCTACGACGTCGACGAGGACAAGCACTACCCGGGCATGGCACGTGTCCAGGACGGCAGCCCGCTGCGGCTGCGACCGCATCAGCACGCCGCGGTGGCCCGGATGGTGGCCCAGCCCTCGGTGCTGCTGGCCCACGAGGTCGGCGCGGGCAAGACCCTCGCCGCGGTGACAGGTGTCTCCGAGCTGCGTCGGCTGGGCCTGGTCCGCAAGCCGGCGGTGGTGGTGCCTAACCACATGCTCGAACAGTTCTCGCGGGAGTGGCTGCAGGCCTACCCGCAGGCCCGCATCCTCACCTGTGGCACCGAGGACCTGGTCAAGGGCAAGCGACAGCTGTTCGTCGCCCGAGCCGCGACCGGCGAGTGGGACGCGGTCATCCTGTCCCGCTCGGCGTTCGAGAAGATCCCGGTCTCCAAGGACACTGAGGAGGCCTACCTCGACGAGCAGCTGACCCAGCTGCGGATGTGGCTGGCCGCCTCCGAGTCCGAGCGCGGCCTGTCGGTGAAGCGGCTGGAGGGCACGCTGGCGCGGGCCGAGGAGCGGTTGAAGAAGCTGCGCGACGTCGAACGCGACCCCGCGATCACCTTCGAGGCCACCGGGATCGACTACCTCTGCGTGGACGAGGCGCACGGCTACAAGAACCTCCGACTGGCCTCCAACATCCCGGGGGTCGCTGTCGACGGGTCGAACCGGGCCACCGACCTGGACTTGAAGATGTCCTACCTGCGCGGCCGCCACGGACGCCGGGTGTCGACGTTCATGACCGCCACCCCGATCGCCAATAGCGTGGCCGAGGCGTACACGATGCTGCGCTACCTCGCCCCCGCTGACCTGGAGGCGGCGGGGATCAGCGACTTCGACACCTGGGCGGCCACCTTCGGGCAGGTCGTCACCGACCTCGAGCTCTCCCCGTCCGGGACAGGGTTCCGGATGAAGGCCCGGTTCGCAAAGTTCAACAACGTCCCCGAGCTGCTGCGGCTGTGGCACCAGGTCGCCGACGTGAAGACCGCAGACGACCTCCACCTGCCCACCCCCGACCTCGATGGCGGCCAGCCAGAGACAGTGGTGGTCCCGCCGAGCCAGGAGCTGGTCGACTTCATGGCGCTGCTGGCCAAGCGGGCCGACGCAGTCTCCTCGCGGTCGGTCGATCCGAGCGAGGACAACATGCTCAAGATCAGCGGCCACGGCCGCGCGGCCGCGCTCGACCTGCGGCTGGTCGACCACCAGATCGACGGCCTGGGGGCGTTCTTGGACCGAGAGCCCTCCAAGGTCGACGCGGTCGCCGAACGTGTCGCCGGTATCTACCACGACCACGCCGACGTCGTCTTCGGTCAAGACCCCGAGCCGGGTGCCCTGCAGCTGGTGTTCTGCGACCTGGGCACGCCAACCGGCGCGGGCTGGAACGCCTATGAGGAGCTCAAGGCCCAGCTCGTCTCCCGCGGCGTCCCGGCGGCCAAGGTTCGGTTCATGCACGAGGCCAACAACGACCGCGCGAAGGCGCGGCTGTTCGAGCAGGCCCGCACCGGCCACGTCGCGGTGCTCATCGGGTCGACGGAGAAGATGGGCGTGGGCACCAACGTGCAGCGCCGGGCGGTCGCCCTGCACCACGTCGACTGCCCGTGGCGGCCCGCCGACCTGGCGCAGCGCGACGGCCGCATCATGCGGCAGGGCAACCTGAACGAGTCCGTCCAGGTGTACCGCTACGTCACCGAGTCCTCCTTCGACACCTACCTGTGGCAGACGGTGGAGCGGAAGGCCAAGTTCATCAACCAGCTGATGCGCGGCCGGCTCGACGTGCGCGAGATCGAGGACATCGGCGACTCCGCGCTCTCCTACGCCGAGGTGAAGGCCCTGGCCTCGGGTGACCCGCGGATCATGGAGCTGGCCAAGGCCGAGACCGACACGACCAAGCTGGAGCGTCTGGAGCGGGCCTGGGCGGCAGCCCAGCGCAGCCTCGGGGCGACGATCCGGGAGGCCGGGCCGCGTCTGGAGCGACTGGAGACCGACCGCGAGCAGCTGCTGGCGGCGATGCCGCTGCGCCGCGACACCGACGGCGACGCGTTCTCAATGAGGATCAACGGTGCGGCCTACGGCAAGCGTGCCGATGCCGCCCCCGCGCTGCAACGGGCCCTGCAAACGGTGCAGCCGTACCAGCGCGACCCACAGCCGCTCGGTGACGTGGGCGGGCTGCACCTGCAGGCGACTGCGGACTCGTGGCTGGGCCAGCCCCGGTACGTCGTCTCGCTTGTCGAGGTCCCGCGTGTACACCTGCTGGTCGAGGCCGGCGACGTGCGTCAACCGAACGTCGGCCTGGTGACGCGGGTCGAGAACCTCCACCGGCGCCTGGAGCGGGTGCTCGACGACGTCGACATGGACACCGGCAAGATCACCTGGGAGGCAGAGAAGGCCCAGGCGGGCCTGGTCGACGTTTTCCCGCGTGCCGGCGAACTCGCCGAGGTTCGCGCGACGCGGGACCGGCTCTCGGCCGAGCTGGCAGCCGGCAGCGCCGAGAAGGCCGCCGGCGAGCACGCGACCGAGCACGGACCCCAGCCCAGCACCCCAACCCGCCCGCCCGGTCAGCCGGGCCAGGCGGGCCAGACGGGTCGCCCCGCGATCGCGCCTCCGCCTCCTCCCCCGCCGCGGCCTGACGTGGGTCCGCGGCCGCCCGGCACACCGGGGTGGTCGCGATGAGCCCGGCCGGGAGTCCGGTTCCTGTCCACAGGCGGGGCCCTGCGGCGCCGTTCTCCACCGGTTCGGGCGAGCCGGGCGTGCTGTGCTCGCCTGTTCTGTTCCACTGGGTGGCGGGGTCGGGTCCGCTGCCGACCTCTCTCGAAAGGACGACACCTGATGCCTGTTCCCACCACCGATCGCGCCGGTGACGTGTACGACGCGACCCCGGACTTCGTCTATGCGGTCTCGCTGCTCGCCGCGCTCGAGGGCGCGACCGGGCAGGACGGGCACGCCATGGTGTTGCCGTTCCTGGGCATGGCCCGCGCCGAGCTCACCGACTTTGGGCAGCGGCGCCCGGCCCGCTACGTACCGGTGCAGATCGGCGACCTTCGGTCCGGGCTTGCCGACCTCGAGCAGCGCCTTACCGCGCTCCTGGCGGACTCGCAGGTGCTCCAGCACAGCCTCCGCCTCGACTCTGCTCGCCGGCTGCTGCGCCGCGGCGTGGCCGCTGTCGCCTAGGAACCCTGCGATGACCGCGGCCGGGTCCGCGAGGTCACCGGCAACCTGCTCGACCAGCCGGTCGGGGCGCTGGTAAGGCCGGTGGAACCGAAACTTCGTTCCCCACGGGTGGTACCGCGGCGCAATCGTGAAGCGGTGGACCGGCGGGGTCGAGGCCGCCGCCGATCGCGACTTTGTCCAGCCTTCACAGGCACGGCACCCTGACCGTGGCCGCGGAGTTGTGTCGGACCTGTCGGGAACACTCAGGGGCCAACGAAGGAGGCCGACCATAACTACCACGGACACTCGACGGATGCGCCTCGCCTGGCATCACGGCCGACGACGGCGCGACTATCTCTCGCTGCAAGCCACTATCACGCCTTTGGCGGCCGATGGAGATCACACTGCCCTCGCCAACGTGATCGTCGCGGTAATCGAAGAGTGCCTACCCCGCGACGTCGGCCCGACGGGCACTCCGCCCTCCTTCTTGGAGACTGGGAGGAGATGACGGGCTCCCCCTCCAGTACCCGAAGGACGCCACCGACCTCGCCCCTTGGCATCAGGTCGAGTGCTCACCCAGCACGGCCTCAGCCGGGACGACATCACCGGGGTCGTCGGCTACGCCCGATCCCGCTGGTGGAAGCCCGCCACTGCATGGGAGAAGCGCGTAGCGGAGAGCGAGCAGTAGGCGGAGGGGCACGGCCACCTCTCCCCCACCGCCTCGCTCACGGCGCTCCGCCGCAGCCTCGACTGTAGTCACGTCAGGGTCAAGGTGTCCGATCCTGCACGTCGGAGGTTGCTTCTCCGGACATGACCAACGCGCTGCCAAACGATGCGACCTGGACCGACTATCTCAACGCGCACGGCGGCCCCGAGGCGCCGGGATGGTGGGTGACCCTGCGCTGGTTCGCCGACTCGGTGCACCCGCGGCCGGAAGTCGTGGGCCCGTACTCGTCGTACGAGCAGGCGGTGGCCGCCATGCAGGACTCGCCCCTCATCGACGGCTTCGCCGAGGACACCAACCGCAACGAATGGCTCGATGACGTGTACGTGGCCACGGATCCGGCCTCGATCGCCAAGATGTGCGCCGACTACGGGCACCGGGTCACGCTGATCGACCCGGGTGACCCGAGCCATTTCGGGGACCCCGACCCCACCCCGCCGCGCAACGCCGCCTCAGTGACGGCCCGTCGCGGGCTGCTGCAGGCCGGCGCACTGCACCCACCCGGCTCGGATGAGAGCCGGCCGGACGCCGAGGGCGTCGCGGAGCCAGGAGACCGCCCCCCCAGCCCGCCGGGCAGGTAGTCGCCCGTCTCCACAAGCATTTCCCGCCGCGGTGTCCGATCCGACACCGCGGCGGTTGCTTCTCCGGGCATGGCAACGACTTGGCCCGTACGGCGGCCGGCTGGTGGCCCGCGATGACGGTCTCCACCTATGGCGAGCACGCCGAGAACGCGGCGCAGGCGCTGAACAACCTGATCCGCGATGCCGGGATCCCAGCCGACGAGGCCGCAGTCGACCAGCTGCTGCATTGCCGCGAGGCCGTGGTCGACGCGCTGCGGCAGCGGCTTTACGACGTCGGCCAGGACAGCTGGTACCCGCCGCCGGACCACCTGCCGGCCCGCACGCCGAAGCCGACACTGGCTGTGCTGGACGAGAAGCTGGCGACGCTGGTGGACAACATCGCCTTCGCACTCCCCACGCTCCCCCTCGACGAGCGCCGCTCCCCGGCCGACTACCTCGCTCCCGCCTCGATGGATCCGACGGTCGAGGCGTGGCGAGCGGCGGCCATCGAGCTGCTGGCGGCCTCTCATGCGCTCTCGGCGGCCGCCGAGCAGCCTTGGCGCACCGATCCGGGGGCCGGCTGGTGGGTGATGCGCGACGTGTCGGTGGCCCTAGAAGCGGTCGTCGTGCTCGACTCCCGCCTTGAGGAGGTCGGCCTGCTGGCTGAGCATCAGCGACCGGATGACGCGATGAGGCTGGACGAGAAGCGCATGGTGCTCTCCCAGACAGCCCGGGTCGCGACGTGGCATGCCACGAGCGCGAGCCCCGAAGCGGCCACCCCTCGCATGCGGCAGGCGGCGCCGTCGACGGTGGTGGAGCTGGTGTCGCTGGTTTCGACGCCTGACGACCTGGCGGACGCACAGCAACGCCTTGCCCGGTTCCTGCGCCCACTCCATGCCTCCGACGCGTTCTACGCCGCTGAGCCGGAGATCACCGCCGACTCCGCGCGGCAGGTTACGGCCAGCCAGCTCTACCTGTGTCGTGCGTTCGCGAAGGCCGCCGGCCAGTCGGTCAAGACCGGCAAGTTCGCGGCGCTCTTCGAGGAACGCGCCGAGGTGCTGGAGTCGTTGCAGCCCCAGATCAGCCACTTGCTCGACGTCTCCGAGGAACGGGACCCGAACATGCGCCGCTTCTGGCAGCAAAGCGAGCTCACGACCGCGGTGGCCCGGATGGAAGACCAAGGCGTGCCGATCCGGCTGCAGCCCACGCAGATGGTCGAGCTGGCCAAGGCAACCCACGAGGTCACCCACAACCTGGGCAAGGCACTGCGCCGCGAACTGCTACGTACCAACAGCAACCTGCGTGATGGCAACCCTCGTCACGCGGACGGGCCTGTCCGGGTCGGACGACGCTCGCGGCTGGAGGCCACCCTCACCGATCTGATCAACATGCCAGCACCCAAGTTGCCGGTCGCACAGTTCAACAACCCGCCGCAACGGGCCGCTCTGCGTCGGACCCTCGACATGACGCCGACCGCGTCGCAGCCACCGTCCCCATTCCCCGCCGCGCGCAGCCTCGGCACGAGCGGCTACGGCCAGTGAGAGAGGGGACCTGCCGTGTGTCGTCCGTCCAAGGCCGAACTCCAGGCCCGCCGCCGAACAGTCGGCCAGCAGCCTCCATCGAGCTCGACTGGCATCACCACGACGGCTGCCAAGCCGGGGAAGACCACGACTCAGCGCAGCCATCCCCCTCCGGAACAGCGCCCCGCGCATCCGGTCGCCATGCCGGTCGATTCCGACGGAGTTGCCCAGTTCGACCCGTTGCTGGCAGCGGATCAAGTTGCCCCGTGGCTTGCGCCAGCCGAAGGCCAACCGGGAACACGTAACGACAGCCCGGCTGGCGCTGGGATGAGGGACTGAACCACCATGGCACGACCAACTGCGGCACAGAGGCAGGCACGAGCGGTACTCGATGCGCGAGAGAAGTCAGCCACGGAGAGGGCGGAGCAGGCCCACTCGGCGGAACTCTCGGCACCGACCGGCGCGCCCGGCCGGTCAGCGTCCCCGTCGACGTACGGTCCCGCCTACGACCCGCTCCTGACCGTCGACCAGGTGTCGGACTGGCTAGGCGTCCCCAAGGGCACGCTGTACCAGTGGCGGAGCCGAAGCCGAGGACCGCGCGCGATCAAGGTCGGCAACGGCATCCGGTACCGGCGCAGTGAGATCGAGAACTACCTCGACCTCCACACCGACGCGCGCCCCGCCTGATCTGGGTACGATTTCGATCAACCACCGCCACGGAGAAGTCACCATGTCTCGTAACTCAAATGCCCTGGGAGTCAGCTCGTTGCGTTCGCGTGAGGCCGGCCGGTGAGCGGTCGGCCGCCGATGCCCCCTGGGACCTGGGGGAAGATCAGCGTCACGCGGACCAAGACCGGGACCTACCAGGCCGAGGCTCGCTATGCCCTCTTCAGTGGCCGTGTAGCCAAGCAGCGCGCTCGCGCTCACAGCGAGTCGGCCGCCCGAACCGCCCTCATCCAGAAACTGCAGGCCCTGAAGGGTTCAGATGTGGGGGACGGCGAACTGACCCCACAGAGGTCGATCGCCGAGTTGGCCGCCTTTTGGCTGAAGGAGAAGGAGGTCGACAACAACGTCAGCGCCAATTCGCTGCGCGCCTATCGGAGCGTGGTGAACAACCAGGTGCTTCCGGCAATCGGGCAGCGGAGAATCGCCGACTGCCGCACAAGTGTCATCGACCGAGTCATCAAGGACCGCGCCGCGACTGGAGCGGACGTGACGAAGCTGCGGAACGCGCTGCACCAGATGTTCGGCGTCGCAGTCCGGCATGACGCCATCCCGGCGAACCCGGTCAAGGAGGTCGCTCGGATCTCACGGCCGCGGAAGGAGATCACCTACCTCGACCTCGAGCAGGTCAACCAGGTCCGTGCGCTCATCGACACCGAGATGAAGCGCAAGCGACCCGGGCCGCGGATGTCGGCCGACCTCCGCGACATCGTCGACCTGATGCTCGCCACTGGATGTCGCATCGGCGAAGCAGCCGGCTTCATCTACCCCGAGATTGACCTCTCCTCCGAGACCCCGACCCTGACAGTGTCGGGCACGATCGTCACCGAGACCGGTAAGGGGACGTTCCGCCAGCCTTGGACGAAATCGGACGCCGGCTACCGGACCCTGTTTCTCCCACCATTCGCCGTCGACATCCTGATGCGCCGGATGATCGAGAGTCCCGCGAATAGGAACGGCGCGGTCTTTACGACCCGCAACGGAACGTGGCGTCAGGTCTCCAACTGGGAACGGTTGTGGAACCGGGTAGTCGATGGCACCGCCTACGACTGGGTCACGTTCCATACTTTCCGCAAGTCGGTCGCGACGCTGATCGACCAGACGGTCGACTCGAAGGCGGCGCAAGCCCAACTGGGTCACGCCAACGAGGACATCACGCTGGAGCACTACATCCACAAGGCCAAGGTCGCGCCTGACCTGACCGACTACCTCGAACGGTTCCGGCCGCCCATTACGCCAAAGACGTGACGAGGCCCACTCGGCGCCCGCCCACTCGAGAGTGCCCTCGCTGTGTTCACGGCGAGGGCACTTGCATGTTCGCGCCCGGGGGGACGCGCGCTAAGTGCCCACACAAAGAGCCCAATTTCCGCCCACTTATCGCTTTTGGTCAGAATCCTGAAAGGCCCTCTGACCAGCGTTTCCGCTGGTCAGAGGGCCTTTCTTCGTAGCGGGGGCAGGATTTGAACCTGCGACCTCTGGGTTATGAGCCCAGCGAGCTACCGAGCTGCTCCACCCCGCGTCGGTGAACCCAACCTTACAGACCGGGGTGGAGCACGCCAAATCGGGTCCGTCAGGACGACGGGCTCGGGGACTCCGTGGGCTCCGGCGAGCCGGAGGGCTGGGCGGGTTCGGTGGGCTGACCACCCTGGCCGCCCTCCCCCGCCGGCGGCGACTCGGGCAGCTGGTCGGCGAGCTCGACGGCCTGGCTGACGAAGTCCTTGCCGCGGTCCATGAGCTGCGCCCAGCGGACGGTGTTGCCGGCCCGCTGCGCCTGGTCGGCCGCCTCGAAGGACGCCTCGGCCTTCGCAAGCAGGACGGCGATCTGCTGGGAGATCGTGCCCTGCGGCTCGCCGCCACCGCCCTTGCCGCCGCCCTTGCCGTTGCCGCCGCCGTTGTTGCCGCCCGGCGTGACGTTCGCGTTCTCGACGCCGAGGGCGTCGGCGAGCGCCTCACGCAGCGTCTGGCCGATGCCGACCTGGTCGCCGTACGAGACCAGCACGTACTGGAGGATCGGATAGCCGCCGGTGGACCCGGTCCGCTGGGCATAGACCGGCTCGACGTAGATCAGCCCGCCCTCGACCGGGATGGTCAGCAGGTTGCCGTAGAGCGGTGGGTTCCCACCCTGCTGGAAGGGCAGCAGCGCGTTGCGGACGTCCTGGTTGCCGGCGAACTCGCTGGCAATCAGGGACGGTCCGTTCGTCTGCGCGTTCTGGATCTCGAGGACCCGGAACTTCCCGTAGTTCTCGGGGTCGGTCGCGTCGGAGTCGACCGACACGAACGCCGCGAGGTTGCTCTTGCCGTACGGCACGAAGTCCGTGGTCAGCGACCAGACGTTCCGTTGCGCACCGTCAGCGGCGGCCTGGTTCACGAACAGCCGGTACGGCGGCTGCAGGAAGCTGCCCCGCGAGTTCGGGTCCTCGGGGACCTCCCAGCGGTCGTTGCCCTGGTAGAAGTCGCCCGGGTCGGTCACGTGGTAGCGGGCGTACTGGTAGCGCTGCGCCTTGAACAGGTCCTGCGGGTAGCGCAGGTGCGACAGCAGGTCCTCGGGGATGTCGCTCCTCGGCTGGACGGTGCCGGGGAAGGCGCTCTCCCAGGCCTTGAGGATCGGGTCCTCCTCGTCCCATTCGTAGAGCGTGACGGTGCCGTCGTAGGCGTCGACCGTCGCCTTCACCGCGTTGCGCATGTAGTTGACCTCGTCGGTGGGCAGGGTGCGCAGCCCGGTCTTGTCCTGCAGGGAGTCGTCGGTCATCGTCTCGAACGACTCGCGCTGCGAGTTCGGGTAGCGGTCGGTGGCGGTGTAGCCGTCGAGCACCCACAGGATCCGGCCGTCGACGATCACCGGGTAGGCGTCACCGTCGATGGTCAGCCACGGCGCGAACTTCTCGACCCGGTCGCGCGGGTTGCGGTTGTAGAGGACCTGGCTGTTCTCGTTGACGCGCTCGGAGAGCAGGAAGTTCGGCTCGCCGAACTTCACGGCGTACATCAGCTTGTTGAAGAAGCCGCCGATGTGGACGCCGCCCTTGCCGTCGTACGTCGTGGTGCGGTCCTCGGCGTCGGTGTTCCCCGTGGTGTCCTCGGGGGCGACGGACGGCGTCTCCGAGGCCGAGTCGGTCGGTGCGTCGGACGGGGTCTCCGACGGCGAATCCGTAGGCGCGTCCGAGGGCGCGTCGGCGGAGCCGGTGTCGGCAGCCTCGCCGCCGACCGAGAGGTCGAGCTCGACGGACGGGTCGCTGGGGGCGGCCTTGCCGACGATCGAGTAGTCCGGGCTCTGCTCACCGAAGTAGACGCGGGTCTCGTAGTCGCCGACCGCCTCGGAGAGCGTGCGCTGGCTGTTGTTCTGGATGCCCTCGGCCCACTGGATGTCGGTCTTCTCGGGCCCGTTGTCGGCCGGCCGCTGGTTGGCGTAGGCCGCGATCACGCCGTTGCCGTGCGTGTAGACCGTGTGCAGGTTGGACCAGTTCTTGTCGCCGGTGTTGATCTTGTCCTGGTCGAGCTCGCGGACCCCGAGCACCAGCGCCCGCTCGGTGTCGTCGATCGTGTAGCGGTCGACGTCGAGCACGTCGGCGACGGAGTAGTAGACCCGCGCCTGCTGCTGCTGCTCGAAGGTCTGCCGCACCAGCTGCGGGTCCACCAGCGGCGCCGAGCTGGTCTGCCCGAGCAGCGACGCGAACGCGTCGGCCGTCGCATCGGTGCTCTCGGCCTTCTTGGTGTACTCGGTGACCTCGACGTTGTCGTCGTCGATGGCGTACGCCTCGCGGGTGGCCTTGATGTTGGCGTCGATGTACGGCGCCTCCTTGTCGGCCTCCGACGGCTTGACCTGGAACTGCTGCACGATGCCGGGCCAGATCAGGCCGAGCAGGATCGCGGAGACCGCGAGCAGCGCCAGGCCGACCGACGGCAGCAGCCAGGTGCGGCGCCACACGTTCACGAAGAACAGCACCGCGCAGATCACGGCGATGCCGAGCAGGATGTTCTTGGACGGCAGGATCGCGTTGTGGCCGGTGTAGTTCATGCCGGTGACCAGGGAGCCCGAGCGGGTGACCAGGTCGAAGCGGTCGAGCCAGTAGTCGGCGGCCTTCACCAGCACGAACAGCCCCAGCAGCACCGAGATCTGCACCTGCGCCGCTCCGGAGAGCCGGTCGCGGGAGGTCTGCAGCCGGATGCCGCCGTACAGGTAGTGGACGACGACCGCGGCGATCAGCGCGACGACCAGCACCGCCATCGAGTAGTCGATGAGGTAGTGCAGCCAGGGCAGGTCGAAGACGTAGAAGCCGATGTCCTTGTCGAACCACTCGTCGCGCTGGCCGAACGAGCCGCCGTTGCGCCACAGCAGGTAGCTGCGCCACTCCCCGATCGCCGAGCTGCCGGCGAAGGCACCCAGCACGACGGAGATGCCGACCAGCAGCCAGGTGCGGATCGGCGTCACCGCGTCGCGGTAGCGGTCGAGGCCGGTCTGCTCGGGCGAGTTCGGCCGGAAGAACGGGCGGAACCGGAAGGCGAGGTAGATGTTCAGGCCGACGACGAGGCCCATCACCGCGCCGAAGACGAGGAACAGGCCGGTGCGGGTCCAGAACAAGGTCGTGAAGACGCCGGAGTAGCCGCCGGCCTTGTACCAGAGCCGGTCGGTGTAGAGCGACGCGAAGGTGGACAGGCCGAGGAAGGCGAGCACCAGGACGATCGCGGTGATGATCAGCGCACGCGAGCGCCGTGACCCGCGCGGCGGCGGGGCCTCGCGAGACTCCTCGTCGAACAGCTCACTCATGCCTTGTCTCTCCCTGTTTCCTCAACCACGTCAACCACGTCAGCCCTGCGGCTCCGGGTCGTCCTCGAGCGTTGCGACCAGCAGCTCCAGCAGCCCCGGCACCAGGTCGGCGCCGCCGACCACGGACTGGTCGTCGTCGTGGGAGCGCAGCCGCAGCGCGCAGTACGTCGCCCCCGCGCGCGTGGCGCCCGCGACGATGCGGACCTCCTGCCGGTCGGGGTGCTCGCGCGCGAACTCCTCGGCCGACGCCGGGTCCTCCGGGATCTGCTCGTCGGCGTCCGGCGGCAGCACCAGCCGCTCCACGACCGCCGCGCAGCCGGCGACGCCGGGCGGCCAGCTGACCGCGCGCAGCGACTCCTCGAACGGCCGGTCAGGGGCGAGCTGCTCCTGCTCGATCGGCGTCAGCGACCCCTCGGCCGAGGAGGAGTCGAGGCCCATCGCCGAGGCCAGTGCCGGCTCGCGGGCGACCAGCGAGGCGGTCTCGACGAGGCCGTAGAGCCTCGCCGGCTGGTCCCAGCCCTCGGCGGCGATGTGGCCCTCGATCTCCAGGACGGCCGCCGCCAGCGCGGGGTCCACGTTCTCGAAGCCCGGCAGCGCGGAGTCGTAGTCGTCGTCGCTCATGCAGCATCGTCTCCACAGGTCGGCAGGTCGGCGTCGGGGTCCTCGACCCAGGTCTTGATCGACCGCAGCGCGCTGTGGGTCGACGGCGCCTCGACCAGGCGCATGTCGCCGTTCGGCGCCTGCACGGCCTCGTCGCAGTTGGCGGGCGGCACCAGGAACAGCTCGGCACCGGCCTCGCGCGCGCCGACGATCTTCTGCTGGATGCCGCCGATCGGGCCGACCTTGCCGGCGGCGTCGACCGTGCCGGTGCCGGCGATCGTCCGGCCGTCGGTCAGCGAGCCGTCGGTCAGGGTGTCGTAGATGCCGAGGCTGAACATCAGCCCCGCGCTCGGGCCGCCGATGCTCGGATCGATCGCGATCGTGACCTCGAAGGGGAAGTCGGTGGTCTGGGTGCCGACCTGGACGCCGACCTGCGGCCGGCCGTCGGTCTCCTGCGGCGTCACCGTCAGCGTGTGGCGCTTGCCGTCACGACGTACGACGAACTCGATGGGCTGCCCCGCGCCCGCCTCGGTGACCGCGGTGACGACCTCGTCGGAGTTGAGCACCTTCTCGCCGTCGACCCGCAGGATCACGTCGCCCCGCTCGAACACCCCGTCGGCGGGCGTGCCCTCCTCGACGCCGCCGACCACGGCCTCGGTGACGTCGTACCCGAGCTCGGTGAGGGCGGCGGCGGTCGCGGCGTCCTGCGAGGACGTCATCTCCTGCTTGCCCTCCTGGCGGTTCTGCTCGGCGGTCTCGTCCTTGCGGTAGATCGCGTCGTAGGGATAGACCGCGCTGGAGGAGCTGACCCAGTCCTTCATCAGCTCGAAGAGCGTGTTGTGCGCGTCGGGCTGGGAGACGTAGACGGTGGTCATCCGCAGCTGGCCGTCGTCGGCCCAGGTCTCGTGCCCGTCGACCTGGATGATCGGCTTGCCGTCCTCGTTGTCACCGAGGACGTTCACGGTGATGCCGGGCTCGTAGGTGACGTAGGGCAGCGACTCGAGAGCAGCCACCACCCACAGCGCGATCACCAACGGCACGGCGAGGAGGCCGGCGATGGTGCGCTGCGTCATGGCGCCAAGCCTGTCAGACGGCGCCAACGTCCGCGCGCGCGGTCAGGACGCGCGACGCGAGGGTCGTACGGCGATGCCGGTGCTCCGGTCGGGCTCGGGTCGCGGCGCGGCGTACCCAGGAGCCGGGCGCCGCCGCCGTTGGTCGGGCTCGAGCGCGCCCGCGAGGCGGCGTACGGCGACGTCCCGATCGACCTCGCCACGGCCCTCGCGACCCAGCCAGCCCACCCACAGCATCGCGACCACGGTCGCGATCGCCGACGGCACCAGCCAGAGCAGGATCTCCACGGGTCGAGGGTAGGCGGCCGGGCCACCCCACCCCGGGAGGCGCGCTCAGGGGGTGCCGACCCACTCCTCGGTGCCGTCGCCGAAGCGCTGGTGCTTCCAGATCGGCACCTCGGCCTTGAGCGTGTCGATCAGCGCGCGGGAGGCGTCGAACGCGACACCCCGGTGGGCGGACGCGGTCGCGACGATCACCGCGACGTCGCCGATGGCGAGCGTGCCGACCCGGTGCACGGCAGCGACGCCGTGCACGTCGTACGACGCGGCGATCCGCTCGCAGACCTCGCGCATCCTCTCGAGCGCGGTCGGGTGGGCGGAGTAGTCGAGTCCGTCGACGTCCTTGCCGCCGTCGTGATCGCGCACCCGGCCCACGAACAGCGTCAGGCCGCCGGAGGCGTCGTCGTCCAGCGCGGCGACGACCTCGGCGACGTCGAGCGGGGTCTCGCGCAGGTCCACCAGGCGTACGACGGAGGTCACGTCAGGACCTTAGACCGTGATGACCACCTTCGCGGCGGCGTGGTCCTCCTCGAGGTAGCGCATCGCCTCCGGAAGGTCCGCGAGCGGGTAGGTCCGGTCGATCACCGGGCGCAGCGTGCCGGCGGCCACCATCGCCAGCAGGTCCGCGACCATGGCGGCGCTCGGCTCGGCCCGGAAGGCCAGCAGCCGTTGCGGCCGCACGAACCTGGCCCGGACGCCGGCCACGGCGAAGAGACGCATCGGCCCGAACAGGCTGCCTCCCTGCGACGTCCCGCCGCCGGAGAGCAGCAGCGCGCCGTCGGCGGTCAGCACCCGGCGCAGGTCCGCGAGCGAGCGGTTGCCGACCAGATCCAGCACGACGTCGTACCGCTGGCCGGAGGCGGCGAAGTCGGACCGCGCGTAGTCGACGACGTGGACGGCGCCCAGCGCACGGGCCTGGTCGGCGTTGCGCGCACTGCACACCGCGGTCACCTCGGCGCCCAGCGCGGCGGCGAGCTGCACGGCGAAGGTGCCGACCCCGCCCGAGGCGCCGTTGACCAGCAGCCGGTCGCCAGCGGCGAGACGGGCCTCCCGCAGGCCGGTGAGCGCGGTCGTCCCGGCCAACGGCAGCGCGGCCGCCTGCTCGAACGGCAGGTCCGCCGGCTTGCGCGCCAGGACGTCGGCGGGCGCGGCCACGAGCTCGGCGAAGGCGCCCTCCGCGAGCACCTCGCCGACCACCTCGTCACCGACGGCGAGGTCGGTCACGCCGGGGCCCAGCGCCGCGACCACGCCGGCCAGGTCGCGGCCCCGGATCGGTCGCTTCGGGGCGCGCCAGCCGAAGGTCGTGCGGTCCAGCGCGCGTACGACGTAGGGGTCGCCGCGCATCAGGTGCCAGTCGGCCGCGTTGAGCGAGCTGGCCCGCACCCGGACCAGCACCTCCCCGGGCCCGGGCACCGGATCGTCCACCGTGCGCAGCGCGAGCACCTCCGGCCCGCCGTACCGGTCCTGCACGAACGCCTTCACGACCAGCACGCTAGCCAGCCGCGGTCGTGCCGAACATCAGGGACGACCCCGGGTTCTCCCCCCACCGCCGGTCAGGCCGGGCGCGTACGGTTGGGGGCATGGACAAGCCGGGCGAGACCCCCGACGACGGCGGCCAGAACCCCTTCAAGGGGACGCCGTTCGAGCAGATCTTCAGCGCGATGGGCGGCGGGAGCGGCGCCATGCCGGACCTGAGTCAGCTCCTCGGCCAGCTCCAGAGCCTGCTGCAACCGTACGACGGCCCGCTGAACTGGGACTTCGCGATCGACCTGGCCCGCAAGACCGTGGCCCAGTCGGCCGACCCGAGCCCGGGGCAGCGTCAGCGCGATGCGGTCGCCGACGCGCTCCAGCTCGCCGACCACTGGCTCGACGAGACCACGGCGTTCCCCTCCGGCGTGACCTCGCCGGCCGCGTGGAGCCGCGCCGAGTGGGTCGTCGGCACGATCGACGTCTGGAAGGTGCTGGTCGAGCCGATCGCCGAGTCCTCGGTGCAGGCCCTCGGCACCGCGATGCCGGCCGAGGCCCGCGAGATGTCCGGCCCCCTGATGGGCATCCTCGGCAAGGCGATCGGCGGCATGCTGGCCAGCCAGATCGGCTCGGGCCTCGGGGCGCTGGCCTCGGAGGTGCTGAGCGTGTCCGACATCGGGCTACCGCTCGCGGCGCCGGGCAAGGCGGCGATCGTGACCGCCAACCTCGAGGCCTTCGGCGCGGACCTCGACGTCGGCGCCGACGACGTCCTCCTGTACGTCGCGCTGCGCGAGGCCGCCCACCAGCGGCTGTTCGCGCACGTGCCGTGGCTGCGCGATCACCTCATCGGTGCCGTGGCCGACTACGCCCGCGGCATCGAGATCGACGCCGAGGCCATCCAGTCCCGCGTCGAGGAGCAGATGCGCGGCGTCGACCCGACCGATCCCGAGTCGATGCAGCAGCTGCTCGAGGGCGGCATGTTCGACCTCCCCCGCTCCCCCGGTCAGGAGGCCGCGCTGCAGCGGCTCGAGGTCACCCTCGCCCTGGTCGAGGGCTGGGTCGACGAGGTCGTCGGCCAGGCCACCGCCGAGCGGATGCCGACCGCCGGCCGGCTCCAGGAGATCTTCCGACGCCGGCGCGCCGCGGGCGGGCCGGCCGAGCAGACGTTCGCGACCCTGGTCGGTCTCGAGCTGCGGCCGCGCCGGCTGCGCGACGCCTCGACGCTGTGGGGCTCGCTGCGCACCCGTCAGGGCACCGAGGCCCGCGACGGCGTCTGGATGCACCCCGACCTGCTGCCGACCGCTGCCGACCTCGACGACCCGCTCGGCTTCCGCGAGGACGCCACGGCGCTGCCGCAGCTCAGCGACGAGGACTTCGACGCCGAGCTCAAGAAGCTGCTCGGCGGCTCCGACCAGCCCGACGAGTGAGCCTGCACGCCGATGCGCTGGCCGTGCTCGACGGCTGGCGCGCGCCCACCCACGACCAGGAGCGCCTCCGGCAGCGGTACGCCGAGCACCTGCGGGCCCGGCCCGACGGCATGTGGCGCGAGTGCCGGCCCGACCATGTCACCGCGAGCACGATCGTCGTGGACGCCACCGGCGAGCGGGTGCTGCTGACCCTGCACGCCAAGGCCCGCCGCTGGTTCCAGCTCGGCGGCCACTGCGAGTCCGGTGACCGGACGCTGGCCGGTGCCGCCCGGCGCGAGGCGACCGAGGAGTCCGGCCTGGCCGGCCTGACCCTCGACCCGGTCCCGGTGCAGCTCAGCGAGCACGAGGTGCCCTTCTGCGGAGCGGACCCCTCCGGCCGCCCGGTGCACCACCTCGACGTCCGCTACCTGGCCATCGCCCCCGACGGGGCCGAGCATGCCGTCAGCGTCGAGTCGCTCGACCTCCGCTGGTGGCCGGCCGCCGCGCTGCCCGACCCCGAGGCGGACCTGGTCGAGCTGGTCGCGTTGGCCCGGGCCCGGCTGGGCTGACCGGCCGGCCGGGTTTCGGCTGCTGGCAGCCGATCCCGGCACGACACGCCGGTCGAGCGCGGCGTGTCGTGCGGCTTTCGGCTGCCGACAGCCGAAACCCGCACCACGTCTGGCAGCTGCCGGGGAAACGAGGGGTCAGTCGACCTCGTCGCCCACGACCTCGCTGGGCGGCGGGTCGAGGCGGGCGGCCGCGGACCAGCCGATCAGGTAGCCCTTCGCACGCTCGGCGTTCGGGTACCGGTCCACCCAGGACCAGAACCGGTCGTTGTGGCTGGCCTCGAACAGGTGCGCCAGCTCGTGGATCAGCACGTAGTCGATGACCCACGACGGCATCCCCTGCAGCCGCGCGGACAGCCGGATGGTCCGGTCACCCGGGGTGCACGACCCCCAGCGGGACGCCTGGTTCTCGACCCAGCGCACCGACTCCGGCAGGGCCAGCCCGCCGAGATAGCGATCGCTGAGCGCTCGGGCCCGCTTCATCAGGTCCTCGTCGCTGGGCTTGCGCCGGCGCTCGGACTTCTCGAGGCGGGCCAGCATGGTCTCGACCCACTCGGCCTCCTCCTTGCGGGAGAGCGAGGCGGGGATCATCACCACGACGCGGTCGCCGTCGCGGTACGCCGACACGGTGCGGCGCCGCCGCTTCGAGCGGCGTACCTCCACCTCCGGCCTGGTCATGGATCGAAACTAGCCGTTCGCCCAGGCCAGCAGGCGCTCTCGCGGCCAGGTGTTGACGATCCGGTCGGGATCGATGCCCGCGTCCTCGGCGCGCTCACAGCCGTAGACCTGGAAGTCGAGCTGCCCCGGGGCGTGCGCGTCGCTGTCGATCGAGAAGAGGCAGCCGACGTCGCGGGCGAGCTCGAGCAGCTTCGTCGGTGGGTCGCGACGCTCGGGTCGGGAGTTGATCTCCACCGCGGTGTTGCTCTCGACGCACGCCTCGAAGACCGCGCGCGCGTCGAACTGCGAGCCCGGCCGGGTGCCCCGGTTGCCGGTGATCAGGCGGCCGGTGCAATGGCCGAGCACGTTGGTGCGGGGATGGTGCACCGCGGCGACCATCCGCCTGGTCATCGCGGCGGCGTCCATCTTCAGCTTCGAGTGCACGCTGGCGACCCGGATGTCGAGCTGCGCGAGCAGGTCGTCGTCCTGGTCGAGGGACCCGTCGTCGAGGATGTCGACCTCGATGCCCTTGAGCAGCGTGAAGCCGCCGTCCAGGTGGTCGTTGACCGCGTCGATGACGCCGAGCTGACGGCGCAGCCGCTCCGGACTGAGCCCGCGGGCCACCGTGAGCCGGGGCGAGTGATCGGTGAGCACGAGGTAGTCGTGGCCGAGCTCGATCGCGGTGAAGGCCATCTCCTCGATCGGCGAGCCGCCGTCGGACCAGTCGGAGTGGCAGTGCAGGTCGCCGCGCAGGGCAGCCCGGAGGTCGGCGCCGCCGCCGGTCAGTGGACCGCCGTGCTCACGCTCGAGGGCGGCCAGGCGCTCGGGCAGCTCGCCGCGGACCGCCTGCTCGATCACCTTCGCCGAGCTGGCGCCGACGCCGGGCAGCCGGGTGAGCGTGCCGTCCGCGGCGGCCGCCGCCACCTGCTCAGGCGGCAGCGGCAGGATCGCGGCCGCGGCCCCGCGGAACGCCTTGACCTTGTAGGTGTCCTCACGGCCGCGCTCGAGCAGGAACGCGATCCGTCGCAGCGCCGCGACCGGACCTCCGTCGTACGACACGCCGACACCTCCCGAACTCGGTCGTGGTTTCTTTCCTCCACAACCAGTGGACAGCCATTGTGGCTGGTCAGACCGACAGTGCCCGCCGTACGCCGCGCTCCGTCCACAGACAGATCCCGTGCCAGGACGCTTTCCTCCACCACACTGGTGCTTCCTCCACAGGTTTCTCCACAGCACTGTCCACAGGTTGTGGCCGGCTCGCGTTGACCGCCGCGCGCCGCGGCTCCTAGCGTCGTCCCCGACGAGGCCCCCGGGCAGCCGTTCGACACTCGCAAGGGGAAGGTGAGTGTCGGATCGGCGATCCGGGGGCCTCTTCCTCGGCCACCAGGGCCAAGACGGCCTACCGGCCGGTGAAGACGGGCGGACGCTTCTCCCGCGCCGCCCGGATGCCCTCCTGCAGGTCGGCCGTCGCGAGCGTGATCGGCTGCGCCATCGCCTCCCACTGCAGGCACGCCTCGACGTCGGCGTGACCGCCGTCGCGCAGGGCCAGCTTGGTCAGCTTGCTCGCGATCGGTGCGGTGGCCGCGATCCCGGCGGCGGTCTCGAGCACCTCGTCGAGGAACGACGCGGGCTCGACGACCCGCGAGACGAGCCCGAGCCGGAGCGCCTCGTCGGCGTCCACGATCCGCCCGGTGAGCAGCAGGTCGCGCGCGTGCGCCTCGCCCACGACGTTCGGCAGGAGGAACGTCGCCGCCATGCCCGAGTGCATGCCCAGCTTCACGAACGGCACCCCGAGGCGGGCCCCCGCCGCGGCGTACCGGACGTCGCAGGCCAGCGCCAGGCAGAGCCCGGCGCCGATCGCGTGGCCGTTGACCGCCGCGATCGTCGGCACCTCGAGCCGCCGGATCGACAGCCAGGCCCGGTAGAAGGCGAGCATCCGGGTGCGCAGGTAGTCGACGGAGGCATCCGGCTCGCTGGCGATCCACGAGGTGTTGCCGCCCGAGCTGAACGCCGTGCCCTCACCGGTCACCACGACCGCCCGCACCGACGGGTCGGCGGCGATCTCGTCGACGGCCGCGACCCACGACGAGGTCATCTCGTCCGACATCGCGTTGCGCTGGGCGGGGTTGTCGAGGGTCAGGAGCACCACGCCGTCACGGGGGCGCTCGAGGCGAAGATGGCTGAGTTCGGACATGCGGACAACGTACTCAGCGGCCTCCCGCGGCGCCGTGACCGACCGCACGCTCGAAAACCCTCGAGAATCGGCACGCGGTGTGCCTTCGCCACGCTCAGCCCCGCGTGTCGTAGGGTCTGATACGGCCCGGCGGCACCCCGGCGGGCTCCGGCGGGTCTTCCCCTTCGCCCCGTCGCGACGACCGAGAAATGAATTAGGCAAGGAGGCCGTCATGGCGGAGACCTGGAGCGGCGAGTTCTACTGCGTGAAGTGCAAGGAGAAGCGCGAGGCCGAGGGCGAGGTCAAGGTCAACGACAAGGGCACCAAGATGGCCAAGGCCGTCTGCCCGGTCTGCGGCACGAACCTCAACCGGATCCTCGGCAAGGCCTGACGCGCACTCGCGCGTAGCGCCCCACGAGTTCGACGGCGGCGTCACCCCGGTCACCGGGGTGACGCCGCCGTTGCTCGTGGGGCACCCATCGCGCTGTGGATGACCGTCCACGGCGCTCCCACGCCGGGTAGACCTCGGGGCATGAGCTCCCCCAGCAGCCTCCTACGCCCCGGCCTGCACGTCGTACGCCGCGACGACCGGCACCTGCAGATCGGCCTCGACCCGCCGTGGCGCGTGATCGCCCCGGACGTCCCCGACGTCCACCTGGTGCTCGCCCACCTCGCATCCGGCTCACCGCCGGCGCCGGCCACGACCGATGGTCACCGCCTGCTGCGCGACCTGACGGCAGCCGGCATGCTCCGGCCGGAGCCGCCGCCGGCCGGACGCGTCGCGCTCACCGGCACCGCCACCCTCTGCGCCGAGGCGGGCCGGCTGCTCGCGGCGGGGCCGGTCCGCCCGGTCGACGACCCGTCGCACGCCGACGTGGTGCTGGTCCTCGCGGCGGGCGAGCCGTCCCGCGACCTGGTCGACGACCACCTTCGCGACGGGCGCCCGCACCTGGTGACCGGCGCGGGTGCCCGCGGCCACCGGGTCGGCCCCTTCGTCGTGCCCGGAGTCACCGCGTGCCTGCGCTGCGTTGACGCCCACCTGGCAGAGCGCGACCCGCGCCGGGCCGTGGTCGTCGAGCAGCTGAGCGGCGTCGCCGCGGGGCCCGACGACGCCGTCCTGGCGGCCCTCACCGTGGCCTGGGCGGTCCGCGACGTCCAGGCCTACCTGGCGGGTGAGTGCCCGACGACCTGGTCGGCGACCGTCGACCTCGATCTCGCGCTGTCCCCACGTCCGCGCGAGTGGCGGCGGCACCCCTGGTGCGGCTGCGCCTGGGACGCCGTGGCGACGGGTTGACGGGCGACCGGTGACCTCACCACCACTCGCTGTCGAGCTTGCCCTCCATCGCCCGCAGGTTGGCCCGGGAGCACTCGTCGCAGAAAGTGCGCCGGCGACCGTTCTCGACCGCGGTGGTCCAGGTCAGCGTCTTCGCGTCGTCGGTCTCGACGCGTCCACAGAAGTCGCACGTCGCCGTCATCACCCCAACCTAGTGGCCATCGCCGGAGGTTCTTCGGGTGGCCCGAGGAACTTCCAGCGACGACCACTAGCCATCCCGGCCCGCAAACGCCGGGAGCCGGCCCCGACGTACGAACGTCGGGACCGGCTCCCGGTCTCAGGTCACCCGCGATCAGGTGAGGATCTGCATGTCAGAGCGCGCGGGCGAGGGCCAGACGCGCCTGCTGTGCCGCCTCCTCCGCCTTGCGGCTGAGTCGGCGGGCACGGGCCAGCCGGTAGCCCAGCTGGAGCTGTTGCGCCTCTCCCAGGCGCGCGGACATTTGCGCGCGGGCGAGATTTTCGTGGAGAAGATTCATGGCGGTGAGTCCGTTCGGGTTGGTCTGCTGGTGCGTGTTCATCGGAGTCGGTTCGACTTTCTGATCTGCGGTGGCTCGCTCAGAGCGACCGGGCGATGGCGAGACGGGCCTGCTGAGCGAGCTGCTCGGCCTTGCGGCCGGAGCCGAGCAGGCGGGCCAGCCGGCGACCTCGCCGGCTCTGCTGCGCCTCCCCCAGCCGAGCGGATACGTGCGCTCGAGCCAGGTCCTGGTGGCTGAAGTTCATCTCGGTGTCCTTTGACGTCGTTGTCGAGAAGGTGGATCGATGGATGGGTGGTGGGCTGCTGCTAGGCGGCGACCTCGTTCTTGCGGGGCCGGCCGCGGGGCCGCTTGCGCGGGATCACGACGCCCTGGAGGAAGAGCTGGCCGCCCCAGACGCCCCAGGGCTCACGCCGCTCGAGAGCACCGTCGAGGCACATCGTCCGGACCGGGCAGTCCAGGCAGAGGGCTTTGGCGTACTCGACGTCGCTGGGCGACTCCGCGAACCAGAGCTCGGGGTTGTTGACCCGGCACGGGAGCAGCTCCTCGTCGACGCGTTGCGCCTCGTCGTGGAGCTGGCCCAGCGTGGGCTCGGGGAGCCTCGCCTCGGCAGTCCCATCGGTGCGGACGAGTTCACTGATGGTCATGTTTCACCTCCTTCTTCGTTGACCTGATCGCTGTGGGTGGTGCGGTTCGGTTCCGGAGAAACAGAAAGGCCGCGGATCCCGGTTCGGGTTCCGCGGCCTGGAGGCTGCCGATGGCTGTTGGGTGTCAACAGGTCGGTGGTCTCCAGGCACTGGTCCCCGGGAAGTAGGACTGAGCAAGGCCCAGCTGTCCCTTGGTGCCGCCCTCGGTGGCCGTGATGACCGCGCGCTCACGCACGACAGTCGTCGTGGCGATGCGGGCATCGGTCGCCGGCGCGCAGGCGCCGAAGGCGTGGCCGGAAATGGGCATGCCGAAGCGGAACGGGGTCTGAGCCGTCAGCCGGAGCTTGATGCTGTTCATCAGGGCCACCTCCTTCGGTGAGTCATGCGCTGGTCGTGCCAGGACCGTGCTGCGCGAGCGGGTAGTGACAGGAAACTATCGGGTCACCCGTGTAATGGGCAAACCATTTAGTGCCTATTTCCCGAAAAGTTTCTGCCACTCGCCTCTTGCGCCCGCCGATCGGCGCTCAGCCGACCAGGTCGAGCACGTCGTCGCCGTACTTCTCGACCTTGGACCGGCCGATGCCGTTGATCCGCAGCAGCGCCTCGGGGGTGCGCGGCTTGTGCTCGGCGATCAGCTGCAGCGTGGCGTCGGTGAAGACCACGAACGCCGGCTTGCCCTCCTCGCCCGCCCGCGCCTTGCGCCACTCGCGCAGGCGCTCGAAGAGCTCCTCGTCGTACGACGCCGGGCAGTCGGCGCAGCGGCCGACCTTCTTCTCGGCGCCCGTGCTGAGCGGCCGACCGCACTCACGGCAGCGGGCGACCTTGCGGCTGCGCGGCTGCTGCGCCTCGGCGCGCGCCGACTCGGGCAGCAGCGGGTCGAGGAAGCGGGAGGGCTTGCGGGAGGCCCGCCCGCCCGGGCTGCGGGCCAGCGACCACGAGAGCGCGAGGTCGACGCGGGCGCGGGTCATGCCGACGTAGAGCAGCCGGCGCTCCTCCTCGACCGCCGCCGGGCTCTCCGCGTAGGTGATCGGCAGCGTGCCGTCCTGGAGGCCGCAGAGGAAGACGGAGTCCCACTCCAGGCCCTTGGCGGCGTGGAAGGTCGCGAGCGTGACGCCGTCGGCCACCGGGGCGTGCTGCTCGGCGGCCCGACGGTCGAGGTCGTCGACGAACGCGTTGAGCTCGGCGCCCGGCGTGGCGGCGAACTCGGCCGCCTGGTCGACCAGCGCCTGCCAGGACTCCCACCGGTCTCGGGTCTGGCCGCGGGCGGTCGGCGCCGTGGGCGTCCAGCCCATGCCGGCGAGGATGCCGGTCACCGACTCGACCAGGCCGTCGCCCGCCGCCTCGCCCGACCGGGCGGCCCCGCGCAGGCGGGTGACCGCCTCACGCACCTCGGCGCGGTCGAAGAAGCGGGCGGCGCCGCGCACGACGTACGGGATGCCGCGCGCGGCGAGCGCCTCCTCGAACGCCTCGGACTGGGCGTTGATGCGGAACAGCACGGCCACCTCGCTCAGCGAGCGCCCGGAGTCGCGCAGCCGCGCGACCTGGGCGGCCACGGCCTCGGCCTCGGCGACCTCGTCGGCCCGCGGCGTGTAGGAGACGGTGGGCCCGGACGGCCGCTGGGCGCGCAGCTCGACGCCGCGACTCGACGAGGGCGCGAGCAGCGTGTTGGCGGCCTCGACCACCTCGGGGGTCGAGCGGTAGTTGCGCACCAGGTCGATCGAGACGGCCTGGGGGTACTCGGTGCGGAAGTCGCGCAGGTAGCGCGCGTCGGCGCCCGCGAAGGAGTAGATGGTCTGGGCGGGGTCGCCGACGACGCACAGCTCGTCGCGACCGCCGAGCCAGAGCCGCAGCAGCGCCCACTGGATCGGGGAGACGTCCTGGAACTCGTCGACGACGAACCACTTGTACTGCCGGCGCACCTGCGCGGCGACGCGCTCGTCGCCGTCGAGCAGGCCGGCCGTCAGCAGCAACACGTCCTCCATGTCCATCCGGCCCTGGGCCCGCTTGACCTCTTCGTACGACGCGAAGATGCGCGCCACCGTGTCGTGGTCGTGGCCGGAGACCGCCCGCCCCCGGGCGCGGGCGACCCGCGCGTAGTCGTCGGGGTGGACGTTGCTCACCTTGGCCCACTCGATCTCGGAGGCGAGGTCGCGCAGCAGTGCCTGGTCGGCACTGAGCCGCTGGCGCCGGGTGGCGGAGGCGAGCATGCCGATCTTGGACTCGGTCAGCGTCGGCAGCTCGGTGCCGTGGACGCGCGGCCAGAAGTAGCGCAGCTGGCGCAGCGCGGCCGAGTGGAAGGTGCGCGCCTGCACCGAGGCGGCCCCCATGGTGCGCAGCCGCGCCCGCATCTCCCCCGCCGCCCGGGTCGTGAACGTCACCGCCAGCACCTCGGTCGGTGCATAGACCCCGGTCGCGACGCCGTGCGCGATCCGGTGCGTGATCGCCCGCGTCTTGCCGGTGCCGGCTCCCGCCAGCACTCGGACCGGTCCACGCAGCGCCTCCGCAACCTGGCGCTGCTCGGGGTCGAGGGCGGAGAGCAGGTCGGGCATCTGCGGGAACAACTCCTGGGCGGCCATGGTTGGATCGGGCGAGAACCACACCCTAGACGTCGGAGGGGACAGCCCCAGATGAGCAGCTCTTTCACCATGTACACCACCCCCTGGTGCGGCTACTGCCACCGACTGAAGAGCCAGCTCGACCGCGAGGGCATCACCTACGACATCGTCGACATCGAGCAGGACCCGTCGGCCGCGCAGATCGTCGAGTCCGCCAACGGTGGCAACCAGACGGTGCCGACCCTGGTCTACGCCGACGGCACCGCCCAGACGAACCCGTCGCTGGCGCAGGTCAAGGAGAAGGTCGCAGCGCTGGCGTCGGCTTGAGTGCTGCGCTTGCTGCGGGTTTCGGCTGCCGACCCCGGTGACTCGTGGGCGCGCGGGTCGGCCACCATGTGTCCCGACCGCAGGTCGGCGTCCGCTTGGACGACGAAGCTCCCGCCGGGACGATGAAGGTTCGTCGTCCCAGGAGGAGTTTCGTCGGCCGGCCGACGAAACTCCTCCGTCGCCGCTGCCCCGGAGTCAACACCAGTCGCAGGTTCATCAAGGGATGACGGTCAGACCACGCATCCCTCGGCGAGTTGAGCCAGGGAAGCGCAACGTCAGCCTCATCCCTTGATGAACCCCCCAGCCCTCACGCACCGGGCCGGTGGTTTCGAAGCGTCTCGGGCCTGGCGGCCCTCACACCTCAACCACCGTGTGAACCCACGTGACAGGTGGTTTCGAGACAGGCGCTAGCGCACCTTCCTCAACCACCGGGACCAGATCGGCGGTTTCGAGACAGGCGCTAGCGCGCCTTCCTCAACCACCGGGATCCCGGAACAGGGGTTTCGAGGCTCGGGCCTGGCGGCCCTCGCACCTCAACCACCGTGGGCGAGGCCAAGCAGACCGACCACAGGTCGGCGTCCTCCCGATAGGCGCCAACTGGGTGCGCGGGAGGAGCCGTCAAGGGCGCGAAGCGGCGCAGCGGACCCTTGACGGCGCAGGACGCGCACCCACACTGGCGCCGCCCGGGAGGACGCCAAAGTCGCTCGAGCGGAGCGGTGGTTTCGAGGCTCGGGCCTGGCGGCCCTCGCACCTCAACCACCGTGACCCCGGCGACGGTGGTTGAGGTGCGACGAGCGCCAGCGAGGAGCCTCGAAACCACCACCAACGCGGCCCGAGCACCGACGCCAGGGTCACCAGCTGCCGGGGAGTTCTCCGCCGTACCAGTGCTCGACGAGCGAGCGGCTGATCGAGACGCCGCGCGGGAGGACCAGGGTGCCGGCCTCGGCGAGCTCCCTCATCTCGGTGCGGGTGAACCAGCGGGCGTCGTCGAGCTCGTGGTGGTCGACCTCGATCTCGGTGCTGACGGCACGCCCGACGAAGCCCAGCATCAGGCTGGCCGGCAGCGGCCAGGGCTGGTTGCCGAAGTACTCGACGTCGCCGACGACGACCCCGGACTCCTCGTGCACCTCCCGGCGGACGGCGTCCTCGAGGGTCTCCCCCGGCTCGCAGAAGCCGGCCAGGGTCGAGTAGCGGCCCTCGGGCCAGACCGCCTGCCGGCCGAGCAGGCAGCGCTCGTCCTCGGCGCCCGGCTCGCCCGAGGTGACGATCATGATCACGGCCGGGTCGGTGCGCGGGAACTGGACGTGTCCCTCGGGGCAGACCAGCTCGTGGCCCGACGACCGGGGGCTCAGCGGCCCACCGCAGCGCGGGCAGAAGCGGGTGACCCACAGCCACTCGGCGAGGCCGAGCGCGTGGAAGACCAGCGGCGCGCCCGCGAGGGCGTCGTCGGCGAGGAAGGGCAGCAGGCCACGCAGCGGCGTCCACTCCGCCTGGTCCGCCTGGGAGACCTCGGCGTCGACGATCACGGCGAACCACGCGTGGCCGTCGTGCTCTCCGAGCAGCACCCGGAGGCCGTCGGGAGCCTCGCTCGGAGCCACCCAGTCCAGGGCACCGTCGACCGGCCTGATCCGGGTGCCCGAGACGACCAGGACCCGGGTCCGCGGGTCGGCCCAGTGCTCGGCCAGCCAGGCGTCGTCGGCGCGGTGCGCCCCGGAGCGGTCGTGCGGGTTCGCGGAGAGGCGCTCGTGCTGGTAGGTCACGTGGGTCAACACTAGAAGCACCTCGACCGTCCGCGGGGCTACGCGCCGATCGGCGGGGCGTTGGCTGCGACGGTGTCAGGCGGCGAACGCCGGCATCACCCGGTCGTGGACCAGCTGCAGCTGGGAGTTGATGTCCGGCACGCCCTCGAGCTCGCGCCCCATCAGCGCCTTGACCAGGGCGGCGTCGGTGATCGCGAGGATCATGTGGTTGACCCCGGTCGGCTCGACGTTCTCCTTGATCTTGGCGGTGACCTCCTCGGGCGTCCCGGCGATCGAGAGTCGCTCCGCGAGGTCGGGGGTGGTGAGCTCGATGCCCTTCGCCATGTCGCCGGCGCCGATCGCCGCGATGACGGGCGCGACCTCCTCGGGCTCGACGCCGTTGCGGCGCAGCTGCTCCTCCGGCATCGACGAGGCGTACAGGCCGACCATGCTGCGGGCCGCGTCCTTGGCGATGGCCGAGTCCTCCGCGACCGAGAAGACCACCCACGAGCCCATGTCGAGGTCCTGGACGTTCTTGCCCGCTCGCTCGGCCCCGATGGTGCAGTGCTCCATCATGTACTCGTAGGCCTCACGGGTGTAGCTGAGCGCGTGGTGGCAGCCGTCGGAGAACTCGGCCGCCGCCTCGAAGGACTTCGGCCCGCGCATCGCGCCCATCTTCACCGGCAGGTGCTCCTGCACCGGGCGGGCGAAGGTGAACAGCCCGCTGTAGTTGAAGAACTCGCCGTCGAAGGTGATCACGCCGTCGTCGAGCAGCGTCCGGATGACCTGCACCGACTCCTTGACCCGGGAGAGCGGCTTGGTCTGCGCCCAGTCGATCCGGTACTGCGCGAGCAGGCCGAAGTTGCCGCTGGAGACCGCGACCTCGGCCCGTCCGTTCGTCAGCTCGTCGAGGGTCGCCGCGGCCTGCGCGATCAGGGTCGGCTCGCGCAGGCACACGCCGGAGATGCTGGGGCCCAGGCGGATCCGGCTGGTCGAGGCGGCCGCGGCGGCGAACAGCAGCCACAGGTCCTTGTGCCAGGTCTCGTCGGCCGCGTAGACGGCATGGAAGCCGAGCTCGTCGGCCTTCTGGATCGATGCCAGGGACTCGCTGAGCGGGTAGTCCGGGAGCATCGCGTAGCTGAATCTCATTGGTCTGACCCTTCTGGATGGACTCGATTGGTCGTCACGGTTCGTCACCGGCGGCGGCCGGCTGGGTGGACGCGGCGACCCGGCCTCCGACCGCGTCGCCCGAGATCGCGTCACTGCGCTCGTAGGGCCGCACGATCACCATGTAGATCGCACCGATGCCCGCGCCCACCGCCGCGGAGAGGGCGACGAGCCAGTTGTCGTACCACGGCAGCTCGGGCGTCCGCGGCCACGCCATGTTGACCATCGCGAGCACGCCGTAGGTCAGCGCCGCGATGTTGACCAGCAGGCCCCACCGGCCGAGGGTGAAGCTGCCGCTCGGCACCCAGCCCTTCAGCCGCGCCCGCAGCGCCGCGAGGGTGACCATCTGGAAGCCGAGGTAGATGCCGAGGGTGGCGAAGGAGATGATCGACGTCAACGCCTTCGTGGAGGCCACCGACCCGAGCACGATCACCGCCGGCACCAGCGCCGCGACCAGCATGGCGTACGGCGGCACGTGCCGCTGCGGCAGGAACTTCCGGAACAGCGCCGACCCGAGGATCATGTCGTCTCGCGCGTAGGAGTACATCAGCCGGCTGGCGGCCGCCATCAGGCTGAGCGCGCACGAGAGGAACGAGATCATCACCACGGCCAGCACGACCTTGGTGCCGCCCTCGCCGAACGCGCTGTGCAGCACCGTGGTGACCGGATCGGCGTCCGTGCCGTCGATCACCGCGGCGTAGTCCTGGACCGCGAGCAGCAGCGAGAGGCACACGAAGATCGCCGCGGCACCGCCGACGTAGATCGTCATCCGCATCGCCTTCGGAATCTGCCGGGTCGGGTCGGGCACCTCCTCGGCGACGTCGCCGCACGCCTCGAAGCCGTAGTACTGGTAGATCCCGATCAGCGCCGCGGCGAGGAACGCCGAGAGGTAGCCGCCGCTGTGCCCGACGACGCCCTCGGTGTCGAACAGCACCGACAGGTTGTGGTGGCGCTCGGTGAACAGCAGCCACGCCCCCACCACCAGCGCGCCGATCAGCTCGGCGGAGAACCCGATGATCGCGGCCATCGCCAGCCAGCGGGTACCCATCAGGTTGATCGCGAGGGCCACGGCGAGCAGGATCAGCGCGCAGGTGATCGTCGAGGACGTGCCGGGCGTGAAGCCGAGCAGCTGGGCCAGGAACGGCCCCGATCCGTAGACGACCCCCGCGATCGTGGTGAGCAGCGCGACCAGGTAGATCCAGCCGGTCATCCACGCCCACTTGCGGCCCCACAGCCGGCGGGCCCACGGATAGACGCCGCCCGCCACCGGGTACTGGGAGACGACCTCGCCGAAGACCAGTGCCACGAGCAGCTGGCCGAGGCCGACGATCACCAGCCACCAGATCATGGCGGGCCCGCCGGTCATCAGGCCGACCGCGAAGAGCGTGTAGATGCCGACCACCGGGGAGAGGTAGGTGAAGCCGAGCGCGAAGTTGGCCCAGGGGCTCATCTCCCGCCGGAACTCGGAGGTGTAGCCCAGGGTCCTGAGCGCGGCGGCGTCCGCGTCGTGCTCGTGGTGGTGGTGCGACCCCTGGCCGTCGTGGACGGCGCTGCTCACGGTCGGTCCTCCCGCTCGACCTCGGCCAGCAGCTCGGAGCCGGTCACGACCCGGTCTGCGAAGTGGCGGTGCATCCACGCGAGGTGGTCGTGCCGGCTGTTCATGATCCGGAGGCTGTCCCAGTTGGGGAACTGCTGCTGGAGCACCCATCGCTCCATCAGCCTGGAGTCCACCTCGAAGACGTGCTCGAAGGTCGTGACCGCGACGTCCGAGGCCCGGACCGGGTCCGGGGGCTGGTGCTGCTCGGCGTACCGGTAGCCGATCCGCCGGCCGTCTGGCTCAGCGCTCATGGCCGCTCTCCCGTCTCGTAGGCCCGGTCGAGGAGGTACTTGCCGGGGTTCATGATGTTGTGGGGGTCGAGGGTGCGCTTGAGATCGAGCATCACGTCGAAGCCGCGGCCCAGCTCGTCGGGAACCAGGTCCACCTCGCCGGCCCGGCAGGACCCGTGGCACGCGCTGATGGATCCCTGGTGCGCCAGGGCGACGGCGGCGATGTCGCGCTTGGCCCGGACCCACAGCTCCCAGGCCCGGTCGTCCAGCTGCTGCTCCCAGATGCCGACGTCGATCTCGGTGAGGTAGTCGACGCCGGTGTCGGCCGAGGTGTAGGCGAACATGCCCCAGTCGTCGAAGACGTCGGTCTGCCGGCGGAGGCCGGCGACGATCTCGTGCCAGGCCCGCGAGAGCGACGGCAGGTTCGTGTAGTTGACCGCAGCGTCCTCGCAGTGCCAGCTCATCGGCACCACCTGACCGTCCTTGGTGCGCCCGTGCAGCGGCGTCGCGTAGCGGTCGTGGCGCGCGGCCCAGTCGCCCTCGGAGATCTCGTCGCCGAGGTAGCGGGCGCCGTGCTCCTTGGCGATCCGGAACAGCCGCCGGCCCGCCGGACGCACCTCGTCCTCGTAGCCGTACATCACGGCGCAGACCAGGGCCCGCACGTCGCCGGGCTGGGGGATGTAGGCCTCGTCGTCGCGACGCAGGTAGGCCACCTTCCACTCGTCGAACAGCACCGCGCCGGCGAACGTGGCGACGCCGGCCCGCGCGAGGGCGCCCACGCAGCGGTAGGCGTCGTCGTAGTCGTCGAACGCCCAGAACGGCGAGAGCTCGGCCTCCGGCTTGGGGTAGAGCTTGAGCGTGGCCTCGGTGGCGACGCCCAGGGTCCCCTGGTGGCCCATGAACAGGTGCTTGAGCTGGTAGCCGCTCGAGGACTTGCTGATCTTGTGCCCGATGCCGTCCCCGACGTGCAGCACCTCACCGGTCGGCAGCACGTGGTCGAAGCTGAGCACCAGGTCACGGGTGTGCCCGTAGCGCGAGCCGATCAGCGACCAGCCGCTGGTCCCGATCCGGCCACCGACCAGGGAGCAGGGGTACGACGCGGGGTCGTCGGGATAGAAGAGCCCGTGCCGCGCGAGCTCCTCGTTGAGCTTGAGCATGTTGATGCCGGTGCCGACGGTCACCGTGCGGTTGTCGAGGTCGAGCTCCTTGATCCGGTTCATCCGCTTGACGTCGAGCAGGATGCCGCCGTGCAGCGGCACGGCGCCGTCGGTGAGGCCGGTGCCGCCGTCGCGGGGCACCACCGGGATCCGCAGGTCGTTGGCGATCCGCAGCACGCCGGCGACCTGCTCGGTGCTGGTCGGGAGGACGGCGAGGTCGGGCACCCGCTCGGCCCACCGGTGCACGGGGAACGGTGCGGGGACCCGGGCCCGGTTGAAGCGGTCGGTCTTGGAGGTCAGGATCTGGTCGTCGGCGAGCACGGTGCGCAGGGCGGCGACGACCTCGTCGACACGCTCGGCCTGGAGGGTCATGACGCGCCGCCGTCGGTGGTGCCGCCGACCTCGATGCCGAGGCTGACGGCGAGCAGCTCGTGGATGTCGACCACGTCGATGTCCTGCCCCTCGCCCGCGGCCGAGAGCGGCCGCTCCGACCAGGGACAGGCGCTGACCAGCGTGTCGACGTCGAGCCCGGCCGCCTTCTCCATCCGGCGCTCGGAGATCGCAGCGGTGAGCTCCGGCTTCTCGACCGGGAGCCCGCCGCCGCCACCGGAGCAGTAGGACCACTGGGTGACCCGGTCGACGTCGTTGAAGGTGAGGCCGGGGATCGCCCGCAGGATCTCGCGCGGCTCCTTCCAGATGCCCTTGCGCTTGTTGAGCCGGCAGGGGTCGTGGTAGGTGATCGTGCGCTCCACGGGGACCGACGGGGTGAGCCGTCCTTCCCGGATCAGCTGGGCGAAGAGCTCGACGACCAGCACGACCTCGATGCCGGCGTACTCGTCGCCGAAGTAGCGCGGGTAGTCCTCGGTGAACGAGATGTAGTCGTGCGGGTCGAGCACCAGTACCCGGGTGGTGCCGGTCGAGCGCCAGTCGTCGAGGTTGTGGCGGGCGAACCGCTGGGCCTGGTCGACGTACCCCATCTCGGCCGCCGGGCCGCCGCAGCACCACTGCTCCCCCATCAGCCCGAACTCGTAGCCGGCCAGCCGGAGGATCTGCGCCACCGCGCGCGGCACGGAGGTGCGGTAGAACGCGGCCTCGCAGTCGACGAACAGCACGGTCTCGCCGCCGATGGGCAGGTCGAGGCCCGCGCTCCAGTCGCGCACGTGCTCCTGGCTGACGGGGACGTCACCGAGCACCGGCTCGTGGGTGCGCTCGTCGGTGCGGGCGTTCCAGGTGCGCCAGCCCTCCTGATGGACGCCTTGGTCGACGGCGAGCGCGCGCACGGCCTTGACGACGTCGACCGTCCGGGTGCGGAAGCGGTAGAAGTCGCCGGTGAAGAGCGTGTTGGGACAGCGCAGCTCGCAGGCGCCGCACTGGGTGCAGTTGACGTAGTCGGCGGCGACGTCCGCGACGGAGAGCTCGCCCTTCTCCATCGCCACGACGTTGGCGTGGAACGCGGTAGGGGTCCACGACTCGTTGCGCGTCACCTGCATCACCGGGCAGACCTCGCGGCAGAACTTGTGGCCGGAGGAGAAGCAGTTGTAGGCGGCGTTGCGCCACTCCGCGGCGAACTCCTGCTCGGGGGTCGGTGGCTCGTCGTGCCCCGGCTCCCCGTCGACGAGCGGCAACGGCCGGCCGACGATCCCGTCGACGTACCGCCCGAGCTCCTCGGGGTTGTCGCGCATGCCCGGTGTGAACGGCGACGACAGCGCGTCCGCGCCGCCCGCTCCCCTGTCCGTCTGGGTCATCGGTCAGCTCCCGCCTCTCGACATGGATCGGAGTGAAGTCAGATGTGAGTCAGATCACGTCGGGTGGTGGCTAAACCTATGGGATTGAATGTTTACTGACAACCCCAGTTCCGGGCGGGCCGGGCATACGATCGGGCGGCCGGACCCACGGACGGGGCGGACCGGACGGGTCGCGGGCGGGGAGGAGGCGGTGGTGCGACTGCTCTCGGGCGACGCGCGCGACGCCCTGCTCACGCCCCTGGACGGGGGCGGCCGGAGTCAGGCCGTCGCGCGTCGCCTCGGCAGCGCCATCGCGCTCGGTCTCCTCGAGGACGGCGAGCAGCTGCCCTCGGAGTCGCAGCTCGCGGCCACCCTGAACGTCTCGACGCTCACGCTCCGCGACGCGCTGGCCGAGCTGCGCTCCTGGGGACTCGTGGAGACCCGGCGCGGTCGCGGCGGCGGCAGCTTCGTCCGGATGTCGCAGGCGGCGCTGGCCCGGCTGTCCCACGACCGCCTTGCCGAGGTCGGGGTGAGCGACCTGCGCGAGCTCGGCGACATGCACAGCATGGTGGCCGGCTCCGCCGCGCACAAGGCGGCCGAGCGCGCCTCGCCGACGGAGCTGGCCCGCCTGCGCGACCTCGTCTCGCGGATGGCGGACGCACGCGACGCCACCGAGCTGCACCGCCTCGAGAGCCGTTACTACATCGAGATGGCGGCGGCCGCGCAGTCCGCACGACTGACCCGACTGGAGATCGAGCTCCAGGGCGACCTGGCGCAGGTGATGTGGCGACTCCAGACGGACCGGTCGGCGGCCGCGGTGGCGGCCGGTCGCGCCGCCGTGGTCGAGGAGGTGGCCCGGCACCGGGGCGACCGGGCCCGGCGACTGACCGAGGAGCAGGTCGCCGACGACACCCGGCGGTTGATCGACGACCACATCGCCACGACCCGATCGAGCGCGAGCTGAGGAGCGGTCCGGATGCCCATCACCCAGACGCCTGATCCGGCCAGCGTGATCAGCGAGGCGATCGAGGGCATCTTCGCGACGGTCGCCGAGGTGCGGCGGCTCGCCCTGGCCAGTCACGCCGCTGCCGTCGCCGAGGGGCGCGCCTTCCTCGACCCCGACGTCCGCGGTCTGGCACCCGCTTTCGTCGACCTCCTGGAGGCTCCCGACCAGCTCGCGGTGGGCCTGGGCATCATCCTCGAGCCGGGCACGCTGCCCAGCCACCCGCTGCGGCTCGAGTGGTGGCAGCGGTCGACCGGCCGGGACGCCCCGGTGCCGCTGGAGGTCGACCTGCACCCCGACAGCGTGGGCTTCTACGACTACATGGCGGCGGACTGGTTCGCGGTGCCCCGGCGGACCCGGGCCCGGCACGTCGTCGGTCCCTACGTCGACGTGCACGGCACGGACCGCTACCTGCTCACCCTCACGATGCCGATGGAGGCCGACGGGCGGTTCCTCGGCGTCGCCGGCGCGGACGTGCCGATCACCGGGTTCGAGACGGTGGTGCTCCGCCGGCTGGGCACCGCGGAGGCGATCCTCGTGAACGACGAGGGCCGCGTGGTGGTGTCGACGACGAGCCGCTGGATCACCGGCTGCCTCCTGCCCGACCACGAGCGCCGGCCGGGCGTGCCCCTCGCCGAGCTGCCCTGGGAATTGCTGGAGCCGCCGCTGCCCGAGCCCGCGAGGGCAGCGAGCCGCGGCGAAGGTTGAGGAGCGTCGGCTCGGACCGGAGCGGAGCGACGGAACGAGCGACGCGTCTCGAAACCCGGTGAGACGTGAGTCGGCCGCAACCACCGAGATACGACCGGAGGCTTCGACACGTCGCGAGACCCGCGAGCGGACTAACCCGCCCACCGCGGGCGTTGTCCGGACGTGGAGATCCTCGACTCGGTGGTGATCGGTGCGGGCCAGGCCGGCCTGTCGACGTCGTACCACCTCAAGCGTCGCGGCCTCTCGCACGTCGTCCTCGACGCCAACGCCGCGCCCGGCGGCGCCTGGCAGCACCGGTGGGACTCGCTGAGCATGCACGACGTGCACGGCGTCGCGGCGCTGCCCGACGCCGACTCCCCCACGGGTGAGCAGGGCCGCGCCAACGTCGTGATTCCGGCGTACTTCGGCTCCTACGAGCGCGAGCACGACCTGCCCGTGCTCCGGCCGGTGCGGGTCGACCGGGTGGAGTCGGCAGGCGACCTGCTCGTCGTGCGCGCCGGCAATCGGAGCTGGACGACCCGGACGATCGTCAACGCGACCGGCACCTGGTCGCAGCCCCACCTGCCGTACTACCCCGGCATCGGCAGCTTCCGCGGCGAGCAGCTGCACACCCGTCACTACCCCGGCCCGGAGCACTTCCGCGGCCGGCGGGTCGTGGTGGTCGGCGGTGGGGCCTCCGCGGTCCAGTTGCTCGGCGAGATCGCGCCCGTCGCCGCGGACACCCTGTGGGTGACCCGGCGCGAGCCGGTCTGGCGCACCGACGACTTCACCCCCGACCGCGGCCGCGAGGCGGTCGCACTGGTCGAGGACCGGGTACGCCGCGGGCTCCCGCCCACCAGCGTCGTCAGCGTCACCGGGCTGGCGCTGCGCGAACAGGAGCGGGAGGCGGAGCGGCTCGGCGCCTACCGGCGGCGGCCGATGTTCACGCGCATCGAGCCCGGCGGCGTACGCATGCCCGACCCTCCATCAGACGACGGAGTGCTGTGGCCGGCCGACGTGATCGTGTGGGCGACCGGCTTCCGCCCGGCGATCGCCCACCTCGCGCCGCTGCGGCTGCGCTCGGAGCGCGGCGGCATCCAGCTCGACCGCGGCGGCACCACCGCGGTGGCGGACCCGCGGGTGCAGCTGGTCGGCTACGGGCCGTCGGCGAGCACCATCGGCGCCAACCGGGCCGGGCGGGCCGCCGCGCGCGGGGTGGCGGCGTGGGTTTCGAGACAGGCGCCAGAGCGCCTTCCTCAACCACCGGGGCGACAGGCGCCAGAGCGCCTTCCTCAACCACCGGGGCGACAGGCGCCAGAGCGCCTTCCTCAACCACCGGGGCGACAGGCGCCAGAGCGCCTTCCTCAACCACCGGGGCGACAGGCGCCAGAGCGCCTTCCTCAACCACCGGGGCGACAGGCGCCAGAGCGCCTTCCTCAACCACCGGCCGTCGTCAGCAGCGCCTCGAGCGCCTGACGGTCGGGCAGGTCGCCGGGCTCGACGACCTCGCCGGTGCGCACGTGGTAGAACGCCACCCGCACGCTCTCCAGCGGCACGCCGTGCAGCTCGGCCCAGGCCAGCCGGTAGACCCCGAGCTGGAGCGGGTCGGCGCCGGCGGCCCGGCCGGTCTTCCAGTCGACGAGCAGGAAGGTGCCGTCGTCCTCGGCGTAGACGGCATCGATGCGCCCGCGCACGACCTGGCCGCCCCCGTCCGTCCCACGCAGGACGAGGGCGAACGGCGCCTCCACCTGCAGCGGCGTGCGGGTCGCGAACGGCCCCGACTCGAAGGTCGCGATCAGCTCCTTGAGGTCGGCGTCGTCGTCGATGCCAGCGTCGCCACGGCCCGGCAGGTCGCCGTAGTCGAAGAGGTCCTGCTGGCCGAACCGCGCCTCCACCCACGCGTGGAAGCGGGTGCCGAACCGGGCCGCCGACGACGGCGGCCGCGGCATCGGGCGGGCGAGCTCGCGGGCGAACTCCTCCGGATCGTCGCGCAGCCGGCCGAGCGCGGTGGCGGAGAGGCTGCTCGGCAGCGGGACCGCGAGGTCGCTGCTGCGCTCGGCCCGGGCCTCGCCGACCAGCCGGTCGAGCTCGGCGTCCCACTCCGCCACCTGAGCGGCCTCGATCATGTCGAGCCCCGCGTCGGCGGCAGCGGGGTCGACCTCGCGCACCCGGCGCGCGGCCTCGATGCGCAGCGCCGCCTCGCGGCCGGTGCCGGTCGGCGGCCACGGCCGGGACGGGTCGACGGCGTCGTAGGGGTTGGGGTCGCCCTTGACGGGCTTGTCCTGCCAGCCCGTCGTCGGCTCGCCCCACGCCTCGAGCTGATCGCGGACGACGGCCTGGTAGACCGACGGCCCGAACGGCGTCGCCCGCGGGCTCCAGAGGTACGACGTGACCGCCAGCCGGCGGGCCGCCCGGGTGAACGCGACGTACCCGAGCCGCAGCTCCTCCTCGGCGTCGTGCTCACGAGTGGCGGCGCGGTAGGCGTCGAGCGCGGCCTTGTCGTAGCCGGCCAGCTGGGGCAGGTCATGCGCGTCACCGCGCAGCGGCGCCGGCAGGATCGCGGGCGAGGACGTCCACAGCGTGCGGGACCGGTTGGACGGGAAGCGGGTCTCGCAGACGCCGACCAGGAACACCGAGTCCCACTCGAGGCCCTTGGCCCGGTGCACGGTGAGTAGCTTGACCGAGTCGGCCTCGGTGGGCGTCGCGACGTCGAGCCCGTTGCCCTGGTCGTCCTCGGCGGTGAGGTAGGCCAGCAGCGCCGGGAGGGTCACGTCGCCGTCGACGGCCTGGAAGTCGGCCACGGCCTTCACGAACAGGTCGAGGTTGTCGCGGCGCGCGGCGGCGGCCGGGCTGACCGCCGAGGCGAGCTCGACGTCGGTGCCGCTGGTGTCGATGATCCGCCGGACGATGTCGAGCAGCGGCTCGCCGACGTAGGTGCGCAGCATCCGCAGCTCCGCGGACAGCAGCGCGAACCGCTCCAGGGCCTCCGCGGAGTACGCGAGCTCGCCCGGGGCGGCCAAGGCGTCGTCGAGCGAGGGCAGCTCGGCCGGGTCGATGCCGTCGGCGATGTCGAGCAGGTGGTCGGTGATCGACTCCGGCGTCGCGCCGCGGCCCCGGCGGCCGGCGATCTCGAGGGCGCGCTGGCTGAGCAGCCGTAGATCGCGCGGGCCGATCACCCAGCGCGGCCCGGTCAGCAGGGTGAGCAGGGACGCGTTGGCGGTGACGTCGTGCAGGAGGTGGAGCGTAGCGACGACCTCGGCGACCTCGGGCAGCCGGAGCAGGCCGGACAGGCCGACGATCTCGACCGGGATGCCGGCTCCGGTCAGCGCGTCGAACACGTCCTCGGCGTGGGCGTTGTCGCGGGTCAGCACGCCGATCCTCGCCCACCCGCCCTCGACGTCCGGGTCGTGCGCCGCCCGCACCGCGTCGGCGAGCCAGGCGAGCTCGTCGGCGTGGGTGGTGAAGACCCGGGTGGTGACCTCACCCCGGTCGGCGTCGGGCTTGGCGACCAGCGGCTCGACCTGGCCGAACCTCTCGTAGAGCGGCTCGGCCAGCCGGTTGGCGACCTCGAGGATGCGCGCGTCGGATCGCCGGTTGACGGTGAGCGGGTACGTCGGCACCGCTCCCCCGTCGGCGGCGGGGAAGGTCTCGGCGAAGCCGAGGATGTTGGACACCGACGCGCCGCGCCAGCCGTAGATGGCCTGGTTGGGATCGCCGACCGCGGTGACCGGGTGGCCGCCCGAGAACAGCCGGGACAGCATCACGGCCTGGGCGACCGAGGTGTCCTGGTACTCGTCGAGCAGCACCACCTTGAACCTGGCCCGCTCGTGCTCGCCGACGTCCGGCTGCTCGGCGGCCAGCCGGGCGCCGAGCTCGATCTGGTCGGAGAAGTCCATCAGCCCGAGGTCGCGCTTGAGCCGGCGGTAGGACGCGACCAGCTCGAGCAGCTCGGCCCGCCGGTCGATGGCGAAGATGGCCTTCTCGACGGCCTCGCGGTAGGTGACGCGGTTCTTCCCCGCCACCTCCTCGGCCAGTGCGCGCTCGAAGCCGGCCCGGGCCTCCGCGTCGAGCTCACGCACCCGGTCGGGGCCGACGAGGTGCTCGCTCATCGCGCTGTCGAGCGCGAGGAGGTTCTGGATCACGGTCGCCGGGTGGTCGGTGAGGTGCCGGATCTCGCCGGTGAACCGGTCGACCGCCCGGGCGCCGAGCTGGTAGCGCGCCGCGTCGGTGATCACCCGGGTGTCGGGCTCGTGGCCGATCCGCAGGCCGTGGTCGGTGAGCAGGCCGGCGGCGTACGCGTTGTAGGTCGCGACCGTCGGCTCGAGGACGTCCTCGCCGTCCTCCAGGTCCGCCGGCTCGTCCAGGGCACCGGCGGCCTCGAGCGCACCGCGGATGCGGTGCCGCAGCTCGCTGGCGGCCTTGGTGGTGAACGTCAGGCCGAGCACCTCGTCGGGGCGCACCTGCCCGGTCACGACCAGGTAGACGACCCGGGCCGCCATCAGCGTGGTCTTCCCGGACCCGGCGCCGGCGATGACCACCGCGGGCGCCAGCGGGGCCGAGATCGCGGCCCACTGCTGGGCGCTCGGGGAGTACGGCGTGCCCATCACGGCCGCGAGCTCGTCGGGCGTGCGGATGTCGCGGGCGGTCGGGCTCGTCACTGGTTGGTCACCGATCCTGCGCTCTTGATCGGACAGATCGGCACGAAGCCGCAGTCGCGGCAGTGCTGGCCGGCGACGGCCGGGAACGACTCGGCGCGCAGCAACGAGGCGGTGTGCTGCAGCCGGTCGCGCAGGACGGCGCGGCCCGGGCCCTCCTCGGGCTGCACGTCCTGGGTCTGCACGACCGCGGCCCCGCCGCCGTCGGTGAGCCCGAGCTGGATCAGCTCGGCACCACCGGCGCGGGCCCCGGGGGCGATCTCGGCGAGGGCGCCGTGGTCGACGGCGTACTGGTAGAGCCCGAGCTGGACGTGACCCTCGACGGCCTTGTTGCTGGGCTTGGTGCGGCCGGTCTTGAGATCGACCACGACGATTCTCGGCGCTTGTCCTGAGCCTGTCGAAGGGTCGAGCTCGAGGCGGTCGGCGTACCCCGTGAGCCGCACCTCCTCGCCGTCGTCGAGCCGGACGACGGTCGCGAACTGCGCCTCGGTGCCGACCAGTCGGCGCGGGTTGGTGGCGTGCCAGTGCAGGAAGCGGCCGAGGGCGGCGCGGACCCGCTCGTACTCGCGGGCCTTCGACCAGGGGGTGCGGAAGTCGAGGCGGTCCCAGACGGCGTCGACGTGCTCCATCAGCACGTCGACGGCGGGCTCGACCTCGCCGGTGGCCACCCGCTGGGCGAGTGCGTGCAGCAGCTCGCCGAGGTTGGCGGACTGGTGGGCGCGGGCGGAGCCGCCGGCCTCGCGCTCGAGGAACCACTGCGTCGGGCAGACCATCATCGACTCGAGCACGCTCGCCGAGACCGGTACCGGCTGCTCGGGGTCGCGCACCGGCTGGACCGAGCGGGTCGCCGAGCGAGTGCCCCACCAGGTGGACGGGTCGGCGCTCGGCACCAGCGCCCGGGTGCCGACGGTCTCGCCCGCGAGCCGGGCCAGGCGGCGGGCGGCTGCCTCGCGCAGCGGCGCGCTGGTCTCCGGATCGGCGACGGTGCGCCGCAGCTCGCTGACCAGTCCGGCCATCGACAGCGGACGGCGCGGCCGGCCGACCACGCGGTCGACGCCGACGCCGAGCTCGTCGAGGAACCGCGACGGCTGCTCGCCGTCGTCGTCGGCCGACGCGACCGCGGTGACGACCAGCCGCTCCCGCGCGCGGGTGCACGCGACGTAGAAGAGCCGACGCTCCTCCATCAGCAGCTCGCGCGCGGAGACCGGCGGCACGATGCTGTCGGTGCCGATGCGGTCGGCCTGCAGCAGCGTCGAGCGCCTCCGCAGGTCGGGCCAGCCGTCCTGCTGCACGTGGGCGACCACCACCAGCCGCCACTCCAGGCCCTTCGAGCGGTGGGCGGTGAGCAGGCGTACTGCGGCGCCCCGGGCGCCCCGCTCGGCGAGCGTGTCGGCGGGGATCTGCTGCTGGACCAGGGTGGCGAGGAACGGCCGGACGCCGACGTGGTCGCGCTGTTCCTCGGCGCGGGCGGCGACGTCGAACAGCGCGCACACGGAGTCGAGGTCGCGGTGGGCCCGCCGGGCGGCACCTCCGCCGAGGTCGACGGAGCGGCGCAGTCGGGCGGGCCAGCCGGTGCGCGACCAGAGCGTCCACAGCAGCTCCTCGGCCGACGCACCGGCGACCAACGCGGCGCGGGCGTCGAGCAGCAGCTGGGTGAGCGCCCGGGCGCGGCCGGCCTCGGGTCCGTCGAGACCGTCGAGGAAGCCCGGCTCGACCACGGCGAGCCGGACCAGCTCACGCGACTGCCGGGGCGGGCGGCCCTCGGCCTTGCTCTGCTCCTTGTCGCGGGCGCGCAGCAGCCGGGCCAGGCGGCGTACGTCGCCGGCGTCGAGGCCGCCGAGCGGGCCGAGCAGCAGGGCCTCGGCGCGGGCCGGATCGAGGTACTCGAGGTGCTCGGGGTCGTCGTTCTCGAGGTTCACGACCGCGCGGAGCGCGTCGAGCAGCGGCAGCACGGCCGGGTCGCGGACCAGCGGCACCTCGTCGCTGGCGACCTCGACGGGGACGCCGGCGGCGCCGAGCGCACGGCGCAGCGGCGGGATCGACGTGCGGCCGGAGCGGACCAGGACGGCCATGTCGTCCCAGGCGATGCCGTCCTCGAGGTGGGCGCGGCGCAGTAGGTCGGCGAGGTGCTCCGCCTCGGCGCGCTCGGTGTCGAAGGTGCGCACCAGCACCCGCCCGTCGCCGAGCCCGGACCGGGACTCGGGGGCGAGGAAGGCGGCCCGCGCCTCCTCGGGGATGCTGCCGGGCAGCGCCAGCCGGCCCGCGACCCGCTGGGAGGCCACCAGCAGGCGCGTCCCGAAGCGGCGGGTGGTGCGCAGCGCGACGACGTCCGCGGGCGAGTCGTCGGCCCGGGGGAACTCGGCCGGGAAGTCGAGGATCCCGCGCACCTCGGCGCCGCGGAAGGCGTAGATCGACTGGTGCGGGTCGCCGACGACCGTGAGGTCGCGCCCGTCGCCGGCCAGCGCGCGCAGCAGCGCGACCTGGCCGGGGTCGGTGTCCTGGTACTCGTCGACGAAGACGTGCCGGAGCTGGGCGCGAAGCTCGTCGCGGTGGGCCTCGGCCTCGATCGTGGCGCGCCGGATCAGGTCGGCGTAGTCGGTGGCCCCCTGGGAGTCGAGGTTGGTGAGGTACTGGTCGAGGAAGAGGCCGGCGGCGACGTACTCGGGCAGCCCCTCGGAGTCGCCGAGGGCCCGCAGTCCCTCGCCGTCGAGTCCCTTCTCGCGGGCCCGGGACAGCACCGCGTGGACCTCGCGGGCGAAGCCGCGGGTGCCGAGCGCGCGGCTCAGGGAGTCGGGCCAGGCGACCGACTCGGGGTGGTCGGTGAGCAGCTCGCGGAGCACGACGTCCTGCTCCGGCGCGGAGAGCAGGCGCAGCGGCGCCTCGTAGAGCTCGGCCGGCGAGTAGCGCCGGATCAGGCCGTAGGCGAAGGAGTGGAAGGTCGAGCTCAGGGTGGTCGACATGGTGCGGCCGAGGCGGGCGGTGACCCGGTCGCGCAGCTGCTCCGCGGCCTTGCGGGAGAAGGTCAGCGCCAGCACCTCGTCGGGGCGCGCACCCCGTCGCTCGATGCGGTCGACGATCGCCTCGACCAGCGTCGTGGTCTTGCCGGTGCCGGGGCCGGCCAGCACCAGCAGCGGCCCGCCGGGGTGGTCGACGACGCGCTGCTGGTGCTCGTCGAGGGTCGGGACGACGACCGCGGTGTCGGAGCGGACCAGGTGGCGGGTCGGCTCCGGTGTCGTCGGGGTCGCCATGGGCCTATTCGACCACCCGGCGCCGACAGCCGGTGCGCCAGCACCACGGGCCGCCCGCTCCCTTGGCACGTATCGCCATAGGGGCCATGCGAGCACGCTCGATAGCGTGCTCGCATGGCTCCGTCTTCCGAAGGCCCGTTGTCCGACCTCACGGTGCTCGACCTGACCCGCGCGCTCGCGGGTCCGCACGCCGGCATGATGCTCGGCGACATGGGCGCACGCGTGATCAAGATCGAGTCACCCACCGGTGACGACACCCGGGGCTGGGGCCCGCCGTTCGTCGGCGAGGACGACGAGCGCGAGTCGACGTACTTCATGGCGGCCAACCGCAACAAGGAGTCGCTGGTCCTCGACCTGAAGTCCGACGAGGACCGCGAGGTGCTCGCGCGGCTCGTCGAGCGGGCCGACGTGCTGATGGAGAACTTCCGGGTCGGCGTGCTCGACCGGCTCGGCTTCCCGGTGTCGCGGCTGCACGAGCTGAACCCGGGCCTGATCGTGCTCTCGATCACCGGCTTCGGGCACGACGGGCCGGAGGCGACCCGCGCCGGCTACGACCAGATCGCGCAGGGCGAGGGCGGCCTGATGTCGATCACCGGCACCGGACAGCCGACCAAGGTCGGCGTGCCGATCGCCGACCTGATCGCCGGGATGAACGGCGCGTTCGGCGTGCTGGCCGCGCTCCACGAGCGCTCGCGCACCGGCCGCGGCCGGGTCGTGCGCACCTCGCTGCTGGCCGGCATGATCGGCGTGCACGCCTTCCAGGGCACGCGTTGGACCGTCGCCGGGGAGGTCCCAGGCCTCGCGGGCGACCACCACCCGTCGATCGCGCCGTACGGCATGTTCTCGACGAAGTCCGCGCCGGTGCAGATCGCCTGCGGCTCCGAGGGCCTCTGGCGGGCGCTGTGCGGCGCCCTCGGCTGGGACCCCGCCGAGGACGGCTTCGCCACGAACGCCGAGCGGGTCGCCCATCGGGACGCGCTGATCACCCGGATCGAGTCGCTCTTCGCCGCCGAGCCCGCCGAGCACTGGCTCGCGCTGCTTTCCGAGGCCGGCGTGCCGTCGGGCAAGGTGCGGTCGATGGACGACGTCTACAGCTGGGACCAGGTGCTCTCGCAGGGTCTGCTGCTCTCGGTCGAGCACTCCACCCAGGGTGAGCTGAAGCTGCCGGGATCGCCGATCCGCTTCGACGACAACCCCTTCTCCGGCGGCCGCTCCGAGCACGTCGCTCCCCCGACCCTGGGTCAGCACAACGAGTCGATCCGGGAGTGGCTCGAGTCCTGAGCCGCGCCGCTGCGGGTTTCACCGGCTGACCGCCGAACCCCGCACGACACGCCGGGGATGCTCGGCGTGTCGTGCGGGTTCTGGCGGCTGGCCGGTGAACCCACAAGCGATGTGACTCCTCAACGGTGGAACATCCACCGCCGGACGATCGGCTCGGCTCGGATCGGATCGGATCGGATCCGACGGCGGTGCAAGATCCACCGACTCTCGGACTACGAACGGTGGAGCACCCACCGCCGCCCGCCGGACCCGAGCCGGCGTGTCTCGGTGCGGAGAAGACAAAGTGCCCGAGGGTCCCACGCGGGACTTTCTCGGGCACTTCATGCGCTTCTCGGGCGTTGCACACCGCGAGATGTCCAGGGATACCCGGTGAACCGGGTATCCCTGGACAGGCCGGGACTCAGCCCAGGTCGACGATCGCGGCCACGGGGCCGCCACCCTCGGGGCCCTGGTGGGCCGCGGAGACGGACACGAACACGGCCGGGTCACCGGTGACGGCCGCGGTGACGCCGCCGACGCAGGACTTGATCTGGCGGTGCCAGTGCACGTCGGAGTCGTCGAGCATCGCGTTGCGGCGACCGCGGACGGTGCCGTCCTGCGAGGCCTCGCACTTGAGGAACACGTTGACCAGACGGCCGTCGAGGTCCGAGCTGTGCGGGCGCTCGGGCAGGTCGAGGCCGGCGTCCTTGATGGCCTCCCAGATGCCGTCCTGGTCGAGCGCGTCCTTCATGACCGAGTGGCCGATCCGGTAGCGGCCGCCGACACCCGGGGCGTTGCCGACCACGACGACCTGCGCCTGGTCGAGCTCGACGCCGGAGGAGCAGGACGCGACCGCGGAGTAGAGGTCGCGGTTGTGCATGACGTCGGCGTCGGTCGGCATCTCGATCTCGCCGAGGGCGACGGCGATGCCGAGCGCGGTGACGCCGTTCGAGAGGTCCATCGACTCGTGGGTGTGCTCGGTCCACACGGTCTTGCCGCGGGACTTGGCGTCACGGATGGTGTGGATGGTCAGCAGCGGGGTCTTGGTCTGGACGTAGTGCACGTCCTTCGGGTCGGTGATGCCCGCGCGCTCCATCGCGACCTTCACCGCGTCGGCGACCTTGGAGACCATCGACGTACGGCCGATCTCCTCGGGCAGCAGCTGCTCGCTCATCGCGAAGCCGACGGTGAGCCGCGGCTCGTCGGTCGGCTCGGCGTCCACGGTCGCGAAGATCGTCGCGTGGGGGCTGATCACGCCGTCGGTGCCGCCCGACCAGACGATCGGGACCTGCTTGACCTGCTCCTCGGGAGCGCCCTTCTCGATCAGCACCTCGCGGAACGCACGGTCGGCGATGATCCGGGTGTAGTCGTTGACTCCGCCGTTGCCCTCGGTCTTGCCGATGATCGCGATCACCCGCGAGGCCTCCATGACCCCGTCGTCGATCAGCTTGGCGAGCTCACTGGCGTCGGCAACCGAGTGGATCGGCACCTTGCGTACTTCGATGGCGCTGGGCATGGACTCCTCTTTCCGGTGTGGTGCTGTTCAGTTCGGTACGACGACGGTGCCGGCAGCGCCGGTCACCGCCTCGGAGATGTGTGCGAGGTCGGTGATCACGGCCCGGGCGCCGCCCTGCTCGACGAACGTGCAGGCGGCGTCGACCTTGGGACCCATGGAGCCGCTGGCGAAGTGGCCGTCGGCGGCGTACGAGCGCATCTCGGCGACGGTCACGACGCCGACGTCGCGGGCCTCGGGGGTGCCGTAGTGCAGCACGGCGTGGGCGATGTCGGTGCCGATGACCAGCACATCGGCGTCGACGGTGCGGGCCAGCAGCGCGGCGCCGAGGTCCTTGTCGATGACCGCCTCGACCCCGCCCAGCGAGCCGTCGTCGTGGCGCACGACCGGGATGCCGCCGCCGCCGTTGGCGACCACGACGAGGCCGGCGTCGACCAGCGCGCGGACGGCAGGGGCGTCGACGATCTCCAGCGGCTCGGGCGAGGCGACGACCCGGCGCCAGCCCTTCGCGCCGCGGTCCTCCCAGGTCTCGCCGTGCTCGATGAGCACCGCCGCCTCCTCGGCCGGCAGGAACCGGCCGATCGGCTTGGTCGGCCGGGCGAATCCCGGGTCGGCGGCGTCCACCCGCGTGCGGGTGACGACGGCGGCCGTACGCCGGTCGATGCCCCGGCGGGCGAGCTCGGCGTCGAGCGCGTTCATCAGCACGAATCCGAGCGTGCCCTGCGTCTGGGCGCCGCACCAGTCGAGTGGCACGGGCGGCACCACGGCCGCCGCGAGCTCGTTCTTGACCAGCAGGTTGCCCACCTGCGGGCCGTTGCCGTGGGTGATGACGACCGCGACGTCCTGGCGGAGCAGATCGGCGACGGCCGACATGGCCACCCCGGCCGCGGCGATCTGGTCTTCGGGGCGGGCACGCCCGTCGGCGTTCGTCATGGCGTTTCCGCCGAGCGCGAGCAGAACCCTCATGTGTCCGAACCTAATGACCAACACCCACCCCCGCACATGGCAGGAGTTGCCAAGAGGCGGCGGCTCAGGCGATCACGAAGTACCGGAGCCACACGTAGAGCCAGGCCACGACGAGCGAGGCCGCGGTGACGACGAGCCCGTAGCGGGTGAACCGCCAGAAGCTGATCGGGTGCCCCGCCTTCGCCGCGATCCCCAGGACGACGACGTTCGCACCGGCCGCGACCGCCGTGGTGTTGCCGCCGAGATCGGCCCCGAGCACGAACGCCCACCACAGCGGGCTGCCGGATCCGGCGCTCGGGGACGCCGCCACCATCTCGTCGACGATCGGCACCATCGCCGCGGTGTAGGGGATGTTGTCGACGAAGCCGCCGATGATCCCGGAGCCGAAGAGCAGCACGGTCGACGCGAGCAGCTCGTGGTCGCTCATCGCGTCGGCCGCCCACCGGCCGAGGTCGCCGATCACCCCGACCTCGACCAGCCCGCCGACGAGCACGAAGAGCGCCATGAAGAACGCGAGCGTCGTCCACTCGATCTCGGCGAGGAACTCCTCCGGCTCTGCGCGGGCGACCACGACCATCGCCCCGGCTCCGAGCATCGCGACGATCGACGGGTCGAGGTGGAGCACCGTGTGCAGTCCGAAGGCGACCATGACGACGCCGAGCACCACCAGGCACCGCACGAGGCGGCGTGCGTCGGTGATCGCGTCGGTCGGGCGGAGGTCGGCGATGTCGTTGAAGGTCTCGACGTCGAGCTCGCGGCGGAAGAGGAAGCGGCTGAGGAAGATCAGCCCGGCGACCAGTACGACGGTGATCGGCAGCGAGTGGATCAGGAAGTCGTTGAAGCTCAGCCCGCCGCGGCTCGCGATGATGATGTTGGGCGGGTCGCCGATCAGGGTGGCCGTGCCACCGATGTTGGAGGCGAGGATCAGCGTGATCAGGTAGGGCACCGGCGAGAGGCCGAGCCGGGCGCAGACCGAGAGCGTGACCGGAGCGACCAGGAGCACGGTGGTGACGTTGTCGAGCACCGGCGAGACGGCCGCGGTGATCAGGATCAGCAGCGTCATCAGGCGAGCGGGCCGGCCCCGCGAGGACTTCGCGGCCCAGAGTGCGAGGAACTCGAAGAGCCCCGTGTGCTTGAGGATCCCGACGATCACCATCATGCCGAAGAGCAGGAAGATGACGTTCCAGTCGACGCCGGTGTGGTGATCGAAGAACGCGCTGTCGGCGTCGACCAGTCCGATGACGGTCATCGCGGCGACACCGCCGAGCGCCGCAGCGACCCGGTGCACCTTCTCGGTGGCGATGAACGCGTAGGTGATCGCGAAGATCGCCACTGCGGCGAGGGTGACCGTGTGGTCACTGAGGTGGGTCACGAAGCAGCTCCTCGGTGGGGTTCGGCGTACCAGCCGGCCAGGCGGCCGGCATCGCTGACGGCCCGCAGCCGGCTCTCGACGGCGGCGTGGTGTTCCCGCGCGGCGGCGACGAGCACGTGGTCGCCGGTGCGCAGGACGGTCGAGGGGGACGGCGCGAAGATCTCGCCCTGCCGCAGCACCAGGGAGACCGCGGCCGGCGGAGGCAGCCGCAGCTCGGAGATCTCGACGCCGGCGAGCCGGGAGCCCGGCTCGATCGAGAACTGGAGCAGGGTCGCGTCGAGCTCCTCCAGCGGCGCCGACTCGATCGCGACCGCCCGGGGCTGGTGCTCGACGGCAGCGCCCAGCCTCCTGGCGACCCAGGGCAGGGTCGGACCCTGCACCAGCGTGAACACGACGACGAGCAGGAAGACGACGTCGAAGATCCGGTGGGCGGCGGGCAGGCCCTCGCTCATCGGGATCGTGGCGAGCACGATCGGGACCGCGCCCCGCAGCCCGGCCCAGCTGATGAACGCCTGCTCGCGCCAGGGCACCCGGAACGGCGTGGCGCACAGCAGCACCGAGACCGGCCTGGCGACCAGCGTGAGCGAGGCGCCGACGACGAGCGCGTAGGGCAGCGCGTCGATGAGCCGGCCGGGGCTGACCAGCAGGCCGAGCATCACGAACAGGCCGATCTGCGCGAGCCAGGCCAACCCCTCGGCGAATCCGGCGGTGGCGGCCCGGTGTGGCAGCCGGGCGTTGCCGAGGCTGAGCCCCGCGACGTAGATCGCCATCAGGGCGCTGGCGCCCGCCACGCCGGCCAGGGCGAACGCGAGGAACGCGATCGCGAACGTCGCGATCGGATAGAGCCCGGACGCCGGGAGCGCGCTGTGCACGAGCACCCACTGGCCGGCGCGGGCGACCAGGAACCCGACGACCATCCCGACGACGAGCTGGTAGCCGACCAGGCCGGCGATCTCGATGCCGTTGGCCTCGGCCCAGGCGCTGGAGGTGACGACGGTGACGAGGATGATGACCGGCGGGTCGTTGAACCCCGACTCGGCCTCGACGATCGCGCGGAGCCGGCCCTGCACGGGCATCCGCCGCAGCACCGCGAACACGGCGGCGGCGTCGGTGGACGAGGCGACGGCCCCGAGCAGGATCGCCGTCCGGACGTCGACGTCCAGCAGCAGGTAGACCAGGCCCGAGGTCACGGCGACCGAGATCGCCACCCCGAGGGTCGCCAGCACGCCGGCCAGCGGTGCCACGGGGCGGACGGTCGCCCAGTCGGTCGTGAAGCCGCCCTCGGCGAGGATCACCGCCAGCGCGATGGTGCCCAGCACCTGGGTGAGCTGCGCGTCCTCGAAGTCCAGGCCGAGCCCGGACTCTCCGACCGCCAGGCCGATCGCGAGGTAGATCAGGAGCGTCGGCAGGCCGACGCGGGTCGAGATCCGCACGGCGGCGACCGCAGCGAGGAGCAGTGCCGCCGCCGCGAGCACGACGAGGTTGAGATCAGTCGGGTCCACGGGCCGTGAGCTGCTGCTGGGACATCTCGTCCAGGCGGATTCCGACCTCGACCAACTCGAGATCGTGGAGCCGTACGCCGAAGTCGTCGACGGCCGACTCCACGGCGTCTCGGATCGGGCCATGGGCGGCGGCGGCCGTCTGCGTGAGCTCGGCCGCCGCCCACCCCGTCACCGAGCGGGTGATCGCGTCCTCCGCGGCCCGCTCGGCCCCTGTCCACGGATCGACGTACCGCGTGCCCGGCACCGGCCGGGGCACGGAGACGGTCGCCTCCGCCAGCACCAGCAGCGGTACGCCGTCCGTGGTCGTCGCCCGGGCGCCGACCGGCGCCTCACGTCGCGCGTCGAGCTCGGGCTCGAAGCGCTCGACGAACGGCCAGCGCCAGGCGAGCCCGGACGCGTGGACCCGGTGGACCACGCCACCCCGGGTCACCACCGTCCACCGGTCCGCGGCGACCAGCCGCGTGCAGGTGGCGGCCCAGCAGGCGACGAGCACCGCTGCGGCCAGCAGCAGGAGCGTCGTCGTGGTCATGCTTCAAGTCTTCGGGGCGGACGGCGCCCAGCGAATGGGTGCTACCACCCATTTCGTCGCCGGACGCGGGTGCCCCGGCCGGTGCACAGGCCGGCGGACGCCACCACGACGCGCGCTCCCGTTGCCGGCACATGCGAGGCTGACGGTGTGCGGTTGTACTGGAGGGTGCTGGTCATCAACGGTGCCGTGCTGACCGCGGCCACGCTGGCGCTGGTGGTCGCCCCGGTCAGCGTCTCCCGGCATCCGGTGGTCTCCGAGGCGGCGGTCCTCGGGTTCGGCCTGTTCCTGATGGTGGTCACCAACGCGCTGCTGCTGCGGTCGAGCCTGGCGCCGCTGGACCGGGTGGTGCGCGAGATGGCGAGCGTCGACCCGCAGCGGCCCGGCCGGCGCCTGAAGCCGCCGGACTCCGGACCCGGTCGCGACCTCGTGCTCGGCTTCAACGCGATGGTCGACCGGCTCGAGGAGGAGCGCTCGATGAGCAACGCCAAGCAGCTCGCGGCGCAGGAGGCCGAGCGGCACCGGATCGCCCGGGAGCTCCACGACGACATCGGCCAGCAGCTGACGGTGGTGCTGCTCGGTCTCAAGCAGGCCGAGCAGCGGGCGCCCGCCGAGCTCGCCGACGAGCTCGCGGCGCTGCGCGAGAGCACCCGCGACGGGCTCGACGACGTACGCCGGGTCGCGCGCCAGCTGCGTCCGGGCGTGCTCGACGACCTCGGCCTGGCCAGCGCCCTGGCCTCGCTCACCCACGACTTCGCCGAGCACAGCAGCGCATCCGTGCGCCGGGTCGTGGCCCCCGGCCTGCCGCCGCTCTCCTCCGACACCGAGCTGGTGGTCTACCGGGTGGCGCAGGAGGCGCTGACCAACGCCGCCCGGCATGCCGGGGCGAGCGCGGTCGAGCTCTCGCTGACCAAGGTCGGCGACCGCGTCGTCCTGGAGGTCGCCGACGACGGCCGCGGCTTCGACGTACGCCGCGACGGTGCAGGTCTGCGAGGCATGCGGGAACGGGCCCGTCTGGCCGCCGGTGACCTCACGGTCACCAGCTCACCGGTCGGCACGACCGTGCGGCTCGAGGTGCCGGCATGAGAGCCGCCACGAGCCCCGCGCCGGCCCGGATCCTGCTCGCGGACGACCACGCGCTGGTCCGGCGCGGCGTCCGCCTGATCCTCGACCAGGAGCCGGACCTCACCGTGGTCGCCGAGGCCAGCGACGGCGCCGAGGCCGTCGACCGGGTGCGCGACACCGAGATCGACCTGGTGATCCTCGACATCGCGATGCCCCGGATGACCGGCCTGCAGGCGGCGCGCGAGATCGGGCGGCGTACGGCGCGCGGAGAGCCGCCGAAGGTGCTGATGCTGTCGATGCACGACAACGAGCAGTACTTCTTCGAGTCGCTCAAGGCCGGGGCGTGCGGCTACGTGCTCAAGTCGGTCGCCGACGAGGACCTCGTCAGCGCGTGCCGGGCCGCGCTGCGCGGCGAGGCGTTCGTCTACCCCGGGGCGATGGGCGCGCTGGTGCGCGACTATCTGGACCGGATGCGCCGCGGCGAGCGCGTCCCCGAGACGGTGCTGACCGAGCGCGAGGACCAGGTGCTCAAGCTGATCGCCGAGGGCAGCTCGTCACGGGAGATCGCCCGCGCGCTGACGATCAGCATCAAGACCGTCGAACGGCACCGCGCCAACATCCTGGCCAAGCTCGGCATGCGCGACCGCACCCAGCTGACCCGCTACGCGATCCGGGCCGGCCTGATCGAGCCGTGACGGGTCAGCGCCCGCCGGCCACCCGCAGCGTGGTGCCGGTGACGTACGACGCCTCGTCGCTCATCAGCCAGCCGACGGCATCCGCGACCTCGCTCGGCTCCCCCACCCGGCCGAGTGGCACCCGTGGCCCGACCCGGTCGGTCCGGCCCGGATCGCCGGCGTCGGCGTGGATCGTGGTGCGCACGATGCCGGGCGCGACACCGACGACCCGGACGCCGTCGGCCGCCACCTCCTGGGCGAGGCCGTGGGTCAGCGCGTCGACGCCGGCCTTCGCCGCGGCGTACTGGACGTACTCCCCCGGCGCGCCCAGCGTCGCCGCGCCCGAGCTGATGTTGACCAGCACCCCGCCGGGGCCGCCGTACGACGTGCCGAGCGCCCGCGCCGCGGCCCGGGCGACGAGCAGCGCGGCGGTGAGGTTGAGGTCGATGGTGGCCGCGACGATCCCGGGCGGGGTCTCGGCGAGGGGGCCGATGTGCAGCGTCGCGCCGGCGTTGTTGACCACGCCGGTGAGGTGACCGTGCTCCGCGGCGGCGGCGAACAGCCGGTCGACGCCGTCGGGGTCGGTGAGGTCGGCGCGCACCACCGCGCAGCGGGCCCCGGCGTCCTCGGCGGCGAGCCGGGCCTCCTCCGCCGCGCGGTCGTCGCGCGCGTAGCCGAGCACCAGGTCGTGGCCGTCGGCGGCCAGCCGCAGCGCGATCGCGGCGCCGATGCCGCGAGTGCCGCCGGTGACCAGCGTCAGGCGGCTCATGACCGGGGCTCGAGGGGTCGGCGCGGCATGGGCCGAGTCTGCCAGGGTGGCGCTCCCGCGGGTCACGGTCGTCAACCAAGCCCGCTTTATTGGGCCAACGGGTGGCGAAGTCGCGGGAAATCCCCCAAGATCGGGTATACGCGTGACTTGTTCTGCAGATCCGGGTTGGCCACGACGATGGGTCGCGCATGAGCGTCCTTACCCACCGTGCCTCCGAAACCTCCGAGATGACCACCAGCACCGAGCAGATCGTCACCGTGCATGCTGGGGCCGATGTGGCCCTGCGGCTTGCGCTCCTCGACGCGATCGACCAGACCCTCCGCGACCACGGCGTACGCCGGGTCTGGATCGACCCCGACTCCTACCACGACCTCGTGGTCCTGGCCGAGATCGAGGTCAGCTGACGGCGCCCGGGTCCGCCACGCCGTGCAGCCGGGCGTGCAGGGCGCGCACCTCGGCCTCGAGCTCCGCCGCGGGACCGTCGACGGTCAGCCCCGGCGCCACTTCCTGCACGGCCAGCGGCCGCACCGGGCCGGGTGCCACGCCCCACTCCGTCAGCCAGCCGACCAGCTGCTCGGTCGAGGCGGCGTAGACGATCCGGCCGAGACCGACCCACGCGTGCGCGGCCGAGCACATCGGGCAGTGCTCACCCGAGGTGTAGACGGTGCAGGCCGCGCGCTCGTCCATCGGCAGGTGCTCCCCCGCCCAGCGGGCGATGTCGAACTCGGGATGCCGGGTCTGGTCACCGTCCTTGACCCGGTTGCGGTCGGCGTAGAGCACCTCGCCGGCGCCCGAGACCAGGATCGAGCCGAACGGCTCGTCCCCGTCGTCGAGCGCCTCGCGGGCCAGGTCGACGCAGCTGCGGAGGTGGAGGAGGTCGGTGTCGGAGAGCGTCACCCGGCCAGTCTCGCACCGGACGACGTCTCCGGAGGGGACGGTCTCGGAGGGCACGGTCCGGTGGGGACGGTCTCGGAGGGGACGGTCCGGTGGGGTCGGCCGCGCGGCGGTGAGCCAGCAACCGTCTCACCACCGCGGACGGTTGCCTGCTCACCGCCGCCCGCGACCACCGAGCCACGACCACCGAGCCGCGACCACCGAGCCGCGACCACCGAGCCGCGACCGGCGTCGTCCGCGGCTCGCGTTCGCAGCGGTCAGGTTCTGACCTGATTCCGCGGTTGACTCGGAGCCAGGACATTCCACCGGACACAGGAGAGTGCCATGGACTTCAGGATCGAGCTCGTCCCGATCGCGGTCACCGACGTCGACCGCGCGATCGCGTTCTACGGAGAACGGGTCGGCTGGACGGTCGACCACGACCAGCGCGTCAGCCCGGACCTGCGGTTCGTGCAGGTGACGCCCCCGGGCTCGGCCTGCTCGTTCTGCTTCGGCGTCGGGCTGGAGATGCTGCCCGAGGGCTCGTCGCAGTTCATCCAGGTCGTCGTGGACGACGCCGACGCCGCCCTCGCCCACCTACGCGAGCGGGGGGTCGAGTGCGAGGGCGTCGACGAACAGCCATGGGGCCGGTTCGTCTACTTCGCCGACCCCGACGGCAACCGCTGGGCGCTGCAGCAGATCGTGCGCACGTGACCGACCGGGATGGTCCGTCACGGAATGGCTGCCCCACGGCGGCCAGGACCACCAGAACGTGACGGACTATCCCGTCGGCGGCCGGCACGGAGAGGCACGGGTGGGACGCCGCGACTCCACCTCACGGCCACTACGCTCGCCGTACCCACCCGAGCTCGGGACCTGATCACTCGGGTCGTCACCAGGAGAGTCGATGCAGACCGAGATCATGTACGGCCCGGCGTACGCCGCCGCCAAGCTCACCCTCACCGCCGGCGAGACGGTCCGCGCCGAGGCGGGCGCGATGCTCGCGATGTCGCCGGCGGTCGCGATGGAGACCTCGACGCAGGGCGGCGTCCTGAAGGGCCTGCGTCGGTCGATCCTCGGCGGCGAGTCGTTCTTCATGAACACGTTCACCGCCCAGGCCGAGGGCGCCGAGCTGTGGCTGGCCCCCGCACTCGCCGGCGACATCGTGGCGTGGCCGCTGAACGGCACGCTGTTCGTCCAGTCCGGGTCCTACCTCGCGTCGTCGGCGGGCGTCGAGGTCGACTCCAACTGGGGTGGGGCGAAGACGTTCTTCTCGCGCGAGGGCCTGTTCATGCTGCGGGTGAGCGGCCAGGGCGACGTGGTGCTCTCGAGCTACGGCGCGATCCACGCGATCGACCTGCAGCCGGGTCAGACCTACACCGTCGACACCGGCCACATGGTGGCGTGGACCGAGGGCGTCAACTACTCCGTGCGCAAGGTCGGCAGCTGGAAGTCGACGTTCTTCTCCGGCGAGGGCCTGGTCTGCGACCTGACCGGGCCGGGGCGGATCTACCTCCAGACCCGCAGCCAGGACGCCTTCCTCGGCTGGCTGATCCCGAAGCTGCCGCAGAGCAACAACAACTGAGCCGCGGCCACCCGGCCTTCCTCAGGGCCGGCCGAGCAGCGCACGGAGCGGCAGCGTGCCGACCGGCAGCCCGTGCCGGTCGTAGTAGCCGAACATCGCGGTCAGCCACGGATGCGTGCCCGGGTCCGCGACCCGCTCGGCCGTCAGCCCGGCCTCCGCGGCGAGTTGGCGCGTCGTGACCTGCCGGCTCGCGAGCTCGTACGTCGCGCCCTCGTGCCCGCCCTCCAGCAGCACCGTCGCGGCCGCGGCGCCCAGGTCGGCCAGGTCGAGCAGGCCGAAGGGCGCGTCCACGTCGTACGGCACGGAGACCGACGGCCCCGCCAGGTCGAGGTTCTGGACGTAGGCGCCGGGCTGCAGGATCGTCCACGCGAGGCCGGAGCGCCGGACCAGGTCCTCCGACGCGGCCTTGCCGAGGTGGTGCGGCATCTCGGGCACGTACGGCGAGGCGACCGAGTGGTAGACGACCCGGGCCACGCCGGCGGCCGACATCGCGGCCAGCGCCTCCCCGACGTAGGCGGGCTCGTCGGGGTGCAGGTTCGGGGCGATCAGGTACGCCGCGCCGCAGCCCGCGAGCGCACCGGGCAGGTCCGGCCAGGCGTCGCGTCCGAGCGGCACCGCCTCCGCGCCCCGGTCGGCGAGCGCCGCGGCGACCGCCCTCCCCGTCTTCCCGTGTCCGCCCAGGACGGCGATCCGCATCATGGGCCCAACCTACGGGCGCGGCGTGGGCTCCTCCTCGTCGAAGCGCGGGTCGGCCAGGAAGTACTGCGCCATCAGGCCCGGCTTCTTCTTCGGCTCCGGCGCCGGCTCGGGCACCATCCGCCCCTCGAGCGTGTCCCAGAAGCGGTCGGCGGCGTACATCACCTTGCGGGCGACGTTCCCGAGCAGGCCGGTGTGGGGCGTGTAGGGATGCGGCCTGCTCGGGGCGGCCAGCTCCGCGGCGTACAGGCGCTGGGCCAGTACGTCGAGCTCGGAATCGTCGAGGCTCTCGGTGATCTGGTTGCCGAGCACCGCCTCGTGGCGCTGGTGGTCGGTCATCGCCAGGTCGACCCCGTCCCAGACCTCGGGCCAGGAGAACGAGATCTCGTAGACCGAGCCGTACTCGTGCGCCTTCACGTGCGCCAGCACGACCTCGAGCTCCTTGGTCGAGCGGAGGTAGTCGTGGACCAGCGCTCCGCCGTCGGGCACCCTGCGCCGGGCCGGCCGGAGCAGCACGGCATCGACGGCGTGCAGGTGCTTGCTGGTGCTGGACAGGAACGCGTCGATGCGGGCGTACCCGTCCCGGGGCCGGTCGGGTGGGGCCTCCATCTCGCGGGCGTCCGCGAGGCGGTCGGAGAGCCGGCCCTGGGTGTGCTGGATCGAGTTGCGGAGGACATCGGTCGTGCCCATCGGCCTCACCTTCTTCGGGACGCCGTACTCCCATGGTGCGCCTGCCCCGGACCGGTCACAAGGCCGGACATGAAGATAGCCAGTGACGATGTGGCTGTCCCCACCAGCTGGGAACGACCACATCGTCACTGGCTATCGGTCACTGGCTATCCCGCAGGACCGCGGACGGGCCGGACCGGGATAGCCAGCGACGTGATGGCTGTTCCCATCGCCGGGGAACGACCACATCGTCACTGGCTACCCCGCCAGACCGACCTCGGGCCGGGGGTCAGACCAGGTCCACCTCGGCGTACGCCGCACCCGCGGCGAGCTGGGCGTAGCCCGGGCCACGGTCGAAGAACGCCTCGCTCGGCTCCGGCCGGCTCGCGCGCTCCGCGACGGTCGCCGCCTCGTCGTACGCCAGGGTGTCGTCGTCGAGCGTGCCGGTGAGCACCACGCCGTAGTCGGCGAGAGCGGCCTCGGCGGAGACCTTGCGCCACACGACGTCGCGGACGACGAGCGCCGGGTCGCGCTCGAGGGGGTTGCCCCACCCGCCACCGCCGGTGGTGCGGATCCGGATCACCTCGCCGGCCTTGACCGCCTCGGCGTCGGCGAGCGCGTCGATCTCGCGCTCGTTCGGGCCGTCCGGGTCGATCGTCACCTGGAACGGCTTGCCGGCGTGGCCGCCCTTGACGCCCCAGCAGGCCAGGATCGACCGGTCGGCGATCGACATGAAGTGGCCGTCCTTGAGCATCCGGATGTGCTTCTCGTAGCCCAGGCCGCCACGGAACTTGCCCGCTCCCCCGCTGTCGACCGCGAGCGTCAGCGCCTCGACCCGGAACGGGAAGCGCGCCTCGGTGAACTCGGTCGGCAGGTTGCGGGAGTCCGGCACGACGTGGATGGTGTCCTCGCCGTCGGCGTAGTAGCGGCCACCGGAGCCGCCACCGAGCACCTCGCGCATCAGGTAGGACCGGCCCTCGAGGTCCTCGCCGTAGACGCCCGTGTAGCGGATCGTCTCCTGGTCGGCGGGCATGTTGCCGTCGACGGCCTTCGCCACGACGCCGGCGAGCACGCCGAGCAGCCTCAGGATCACGAACGTGCGGGCGTTGGTCGGCGCGGGGAAGACCGGCGTCAGCAGCGTGCCCGGCGGCGGGAACCGCATCTCGATGAGCGGCACGATGCCCTCGTTGACGTCGAGCTCGGCCATCCGCTCGGGGGTGTCGGCGAGGTTGCGCAGGATCGGCGCGAGCCACTTCTTGAGGAAGACGCCGTCGCTGTAGTCGCCGCAGTGGTTGATCGGACCCTTCGCCTGCGGCGAGGTGCCGCCGAAGTCGAGGATCAGCCGCTCGCCCTCGGGGTCGTCGGCCGGCGTGCGGGTCAGCGTGATCCGCTGGGTGTGCAGCTGCGGCTCGTCGACGCCGTCGTGCTCGGCGTAGTCCTCCCAGACCCAGGTGCCGACCGGGATCTTGCCGAGGATCTCGCGCCGATAGGTCTCGGTGGTACGGCTGATGATCGCGTCGAAGCAGGACTCGACGGTCTCCACGCCGTACCGGTCGAAGAGCTCGCCGAGCCGGCGCGCACCCATCAGGCAGGCCGAGCACTCGGCGTCGAGGTCGGCGGCCAGCGACTCGGGCATCCGGGAGTTGCGGGTCATGATCGACAGCGCGGAGCGGTTGGGCCGGCCGGCCTCCCACAGCTTGATCGGGGGGACCATCAGGCCCTCCTCGAAGACGCTGGTGGCGTTGGAGGGCATCGAGCCCGGCACCGCGCCGCCGATGTCGTCGTGGTGGCCGAAGGCCTGCACGAAGGCGACGACCTTGCGGTCGCCCTCCGGGCCGGCGAAGACCGGCACGGTGACGCACAGGTCTGGCAGGTGCCCGATGCCGCCCTCGGACTGGTAGACGTCGTTGTGGAAGAAGACGTCCCCCTCCTGCATCTCCTCGAGCGGGAAGTCCCGGGCGACCGGGTGCACGAGCGCGGAGTAGGACCGGCCGGTGAGCTTGCGCAGCAGCCGGTCGTGGATGCCCGCGCGGAAGTCGTGCGCGTCGCGGATCATCGGGCTGCGGCTGGTGCGGCCGATCGCGGTCTCGACCTCCATCTCGACGCTCGCCAGGGAGCCCTGGACGATCTCGACGAGGACGGGGTCGGCGCTCGCGCCGGCGTCCGCGGTGAGGTGGGTGAACGGGAACTGCGTGGGTGCGCGGCGGCTCTCACCCTCGCTCGCCGTCGCGGCGGCGCCGGTCGTGACGACGCCCGTCGAGCTGGTGCACATCAGTTGGTCTCCTTGGAGTCGATGCGGGTCACGATGATGTTCAGGAACTCGTCGACGCGCGCGGTGAAGCCCGGGTGGATCGGCACGGTCGAGCCGAACTCCTCGATGATCGCCGGGCCGTCGAAGACGGTGCCCGGGGCGAGGTCGGGGCGCCAGAGCACGGGCGTGTCGACGTACCCCTGCTCGGCGTCGAAGCAGACGCTCCGACGGCTCTTCTCGGCGGGCAGGCTGCCGTCGCCGAACGCGTGCCTCTGGATCTCGGGACGCTGGATCGGGCCGATGCCGGAGACCCGGAGGTTCACCCACTCGACCTGCTGGGAGTCGTCGCCGGAGAAGTCGTAGCCGTAGAGCACCTTGTGCTCGGCGTGGAAGCGGTTCGCCACCTCCTCGAGGACGGCGGCGTCGATCGGGCCGTCGGGGACGGGCACGCGGACCTCGAAGGCCTGACCGAAGTAGCGCAGGTCGGCGGTGCGGGCGAACTGGTGCTCGTCCTCGGTGAAGCCCTCCTTCGACAGCGCGACCGTGGCCTGCTCGGTGAGCGCGTCGTAGATGCGGGCGACCGCGGCCGAGTCGAGCCGCTCGGCCAGCGCGACGTGGGTCTGCACGTAGTCGTTCTTGACGTCGACGGTGAGCAGGCCGAACGCCGAGACGTTGCCGGGGTTCGGCGGCACCAGCACGGCCGGGAGGCCGAGCACGTCGACGAGGCGGCAGAGCAGCAGCGAGCCGGAGCCGCCGAACGTCGTGAGCGTGAAGTCACGGACGTCGAGCCCACGCTTGACCGTGACCTGGCGCAGCGCGTTGGCCTGGTTCCACGCGGAGATCTCGAGGATGCCGGTGGCGCACGCCTCCGGGCTCAGACCGAGCTGCTTCGCGAGCGCCTCGATGCCGTTGCGAGCGGCGTCGACGTCGAGCGGGATCTCGCCACCGAGCAGGTGGGGAGGGATCCGGCCGAGGTAGACGTGGGCGTCGGTGATGGTGACCTCGGTGCCGCCCTTGGCGTAGCACAGCGGCCCCGGGTCGGCACCCGCCGACTGCGGGCCCACCTTCAGGGTGCCCTCGGGCGAGAGCCAAGCGATCGAGCCGCCGCCGGCGCCGACGGTGACGACGTCGATCATCGGGATCTTCGACGGGAACGCGCCGACCGTGCCCTCGGTGGTCAGCGTCGGCTCGCCGTCGATCACGACGCTCACGTCGGTCGAGGTGCCGCCGCCGTCGGAGGTCAGCACCTTGTCGAAGCCCGCCACCTTGGCGATCAGCGCCGCGCCGAGCGCGCCCGCGGCCGGGCCGGAGAGCACGGTCGTGATCGGCTGGTGCACGACCTCGTCGGCCGAGAGCACGCCGCCGTTCGACTTCATCACGTAGAAGGGGACGGTGCGGTCGTCGTACTCGGTGAGCCGCGTCTTGATGTTGTTGACGTACGCCGAGAGGCGCGGCTTGACGGCGGCGTCGACCAGCGTGGTCATCGCGCGCTCGTACTCGCGGTACTCGCGCAGCACCTCGCTCGACAGCGACACCACCGCGTCGGGGTGCTCCTCGAGGAGCACGGCACGCATCCGCTCCTCGTGCACCGGGTTGGCGTAGGCGTGCAGGAAGCAGACGCCGAGGGTGTTGATGCCCTGGGTCTTGAACCAGCGGGCGACGGTGCGCGCGCCGTCCTCGTCGAAGGGGCGCACCTCCTCGCCGTTCACGTCGAGGCGACCCTCGACGCCCTTGACGTACTCGCGGGAGACAATGCGGTCGGGCTTGACCCAGAAGTAGGAGTTGCCGTAGCCGTCGGGCACGGACTGGCGGGCGATCTCGAGCATCGCCTCGTAGCCGGTGTTCGTGATGAAGCCGAGGCGGTCGACCTTGCCCTCGAGGAGCTGGTTGGTCGCGACCGTGGTGCCGTGGCTGACGGCGTCGATGTCCGCACCGCCCGCGCCGAGCAGGCCGAGGACCTTGTCGATGCCGGACAGGAAGCCGTCGGCCGGGTTGCTCGGCGTCGACGGGGTCTTGGTGGTGACGAGCTCTCCCGAGTCCTCGTCGAAGGCGACGACGTCGGTGAACGTGCCGCCGGTGTCGATGCCGATCCGGATACGCCGGCTCATGCGGTGGCCCCTTCCAGGTGGTCCATGTGGGTGTCTCTAGGTGGTGGGTCTAGGTGGTCAGGTGGTACGTCGTGCTGCTCGTCGAGGTCGCGACCAGCCGACCCGAGGCGACGACGTACGCCGGCGCCTCGTGATGGCCGACGACCTCGCGGAGGGTCGGGTGGTGGTGGACGACCAGGTCGGCGTTGCCGCCCTCCTCCAGCCGGTGGCCGGTCACGCCGAGGACGTCGGCCGCGGTGGTCGTGACGGCGTCGTAGACGAGGTCGATGCCCGCGCTGTCGACCGCCTCGAGGGCGTGCGCGGCGAGGAACGCGATCTCGACCATGTTGTGCCGGCCGAACGGGTAGTAGGCGTCCTCGATGTCGTCCTGGCCGAGCGCGACCGGCACGCCCATCGCGGTGAGCTCGCGCACCGGCAGGTGCAGCGGACCGGTGTGCGGGTCGCTGACGAAGCCGAGGCCGGCGCGCTTCACCAGTCCGGCGAGCCGCTCGAGGCTCGGGCGGGCGTAGAGGCCGACGGCGCGGGCGTGGTTGGCGACGCCGCGGCCCTCGAGGCCGTGCTCGAGCATCGCCTCGGCGAGCATCTCGGTGGTGCGCAGCCCGGCGTCGCCGGCGTCGTCGACGAGCATCGCCACCCGGCGGCCGTGGGCGGCGGCCAGCGCGCACATGCGGCGTACGTGCTCGCGCGCCTCGGCGTCGGTGTGCTCGATCCACGGGATGCCGCCGACGACGTCGGCCCCGAGGTCGACGGCCTCGCGCACCAGGTCCTCGGCGCCCGGGTCGCAGAGCAGCCCGTCCTGCGGGAAGGCCACGACCTGGAGGTCGACCACGCCGCGGAACTCCTCGCGCAGCGCGAGCAGCGGGATCACTCCCTCGAGGCGCGCCTTGGTGTCCACGTCGGCGAAGGCGAGCACGTGGCGTACGCCGTACCGGACCGCCTGGAGCACCGCGCGGCGAGCGTTGGGCTCGATCCAGCTGCGGTCGTAGTCGGCCTTGACGGCCGAGGCCAGCTCGATGGAGTGCAGGGCGGAGCCCATGTCGCCGGAGGTGTACGCCGTGAGCGCGGCGTCGCCGATGCGGTCGAGCGTGTGCACCTTGTCGAGGTGCATGTGGCCGTTGGCGAAGCTCTCGGTGACGAGCCCACCGGCGGCGTCGATCTCCTCGCCGCCGGTCAGGGTCTCCTGGGTGACGGTCGCGATCCGGCCGCCGTCGATGCCGATCTGCCAGCGGCCCTCACGGCCGCGGAGCGTCGCGTCCGCGACGACGATCTGGTAGCTGGGCACGTCGTCGATTCAACCCGCACGGTGAGCCGTGGGCCACGGCAGAGGTTGCCGACGAAGCCGCACTTCTCCGGCAATCTCTGCCAGGCGCTGGGCCGAGCACGTGGTCAGGCGTCCGGGGCGCGATCGTTGTAGACGCCCGCCTCCTCCTGCCCGGTGAGCGCCTGGATGGCGCGCATGATCTCGTCGGTGAGCTCGCGGCGGGCCTTGCCGAGCGGCAGCCCGTCGTAGCGGCCGGCCACGTCGATCGGCGTACCGAAGCTGACCGCCACCGGCACCACCCGCGGTAGCCGGGTGTCGATGGGCTGGAGGCGCTCGGTGCCGGCCAGCCCCACCGGCACGACGGGCACGCCCGCGGTCAGCGCGAGGTGGGCGACGCCGGTGCGGCCCCGGTAGAGGCGGCCGTCGCGGGACCGGGTGCCCTCGGGGTAGATGCCGAACGCCTCCCCCCGGCCGAGCACGTCGAGGGCCGTGTCGAGGCTGGCGATCGCGGCCCGCGAGTCGTCGCGGTCGACCGGGATCAGGCCCATCCCCTCGAACCACGCCCTCTGGAGGCGGCCCTTGAGACCGGTGCCGGTGAAGTAGTCGGACTTGGCGAGGAAGACGACCTTGCGCGGCGCGACGATCGGGATCACCAGGCTGTCGGCGAAGCTCAGGTGGTTGCTCGCCAGGATGACCGGTCCCGTCCTCGGGACGTTCTCCAGGCCGGTCACCGTCGGTCGCCAGATCAGCCTGGCGACCGGCGGCACGACCGTGTGCAGGACCGTGTACATCACCACGGGCACAGTCTTCCGGTTACCGGCGAGTCAGCCGACACGTGGTCGCGGAGCGAGCGGCGCCGCACGCCGGCCCACCCCGGTCCGGACACGGTCCCGACATAGGTGAAGGGCCCTTGGAAGTATGAGTTCCAAGGGCCCTTCGGATTGACCGGTACGGCGACGCTCCCGGTCGACCGCTCCTCGACTCCGGCCCCGGCGGGCGTCGTCACCTCGCCGCCGCGGGGCTTCCCCGGCACGCCGGTTCCGCTCCGTCCGGACCCTCGTCTCCGAGCTGTCCCGCCTTCCCTTGCGGGAGGACGTGGCAGAAGTTCTATGCCCTGGATCACACCCGGCGCAAGGGCTTTCGCGAACATTCTCGTGGTTCCACCGGAAATCACCGACTCGTCCACAGAATGGGTCTTCGTTTTCCACAGAAAGTGCTCAGATCCCCACAGCTGAGCGGGATTGAGAAGGAACGCAGGAGTCTCGGAAATAGGTGAAGGGCCCTTGCGAGTATGAGTCGCAAGGGCCCTTCGGGTTGACCGGTACCGGTGACGCTTCCGGTCGACACGCTCGTCGGCTCCGGTCCCGGCGGCCTCGTCACCCAGCCGCCGCGGTGCTCCTCCAGCACGCTGGTGGACCACCGTCTGGACCCTCGTCTCCGAGTTGTCCCGCTCCCCGTTGCCGGAGTGCGTGGGAGAAGTTCTATGCCCTGGATCACACCCCGCGCAAGGGCTTCCGCGAACATTCTCCTGGTTCCACCGAAACTGCCTCGTCGCCCACAGATGAGGCCCCGTGATCCACATCCTGCGGCCGAGTTCCCACAGGTTATCCACCGCCCCTGTGGAGAATTCGGAGCGCGGTCGAGACCGCGTCGACGGTGAGGTCCGGAGTTTCCGCCGGGTCCGGCGCCGACCACCGCTACCCTCCCGTCGTGACGTCAGCAGAGGACAGGTCATCGCGGCTTCGCCTCGCCACCCGGGTCGGCGCGCCGGTGGTCGCGACCCTCGGGGTGGCGGCCTCGGTGGTGACCGTCTACAGCCCCAGCCGGACGTGGCTGGAGGAGGGATGGTTCCTCGGCTGGCTGGCGGCCACCGTGCTCGGCGCGGCGGCGTACGTGCTCTGGAGGGCCCCGCACGTGTCGGCCCGGGCCGAGAACGACGTCCTACGCGCGCGCTTCGACGACCTGCGGGCTCGGGTGTCCGATGCGTCATCGCCGACGGCGACCCCCCAGGAGGTCACCCTCACGCTCACGGCGCTCCACAGCGACGACCGGACCGGGGCGATCCAGGCCACGGTGTCCAATCCGTCGCGCTGCGAGATCGACGATCTGGTGGTCACGAGCCTGCACCCGGACGTGCGCGTCACCGACGTGACCCCGACGGTCCTGCAGCCCCTGCAGTTCCCGTTCGGCGTCGACGCCGAGGGCGAGCCGTACGAGCGGACCGACGCCGAGCCACGGATCGACATGGCGATCGTCGACATCGAGTGCGACGGCGACCTTCCCCGCGAGTGGGAGGTGCTGCTGTCGTACTCGGTACGCCGGTCCGCCACCCACACGCACCTGGTCCACACCTCGGCACGGGTGTAGCCGCCGCACGCTCACCCGCTTCGCGGCTCGCCCCCGGCCCGGGTGTGGGCGTACAGGTCGCGCAGCAGGGCCACCTCGGCCAGGTGATGGATCAGCTCGCGATGGATGTGGAGCACCAGGGTGGCGAGCGGCGCGTCGGCGAACGCGCCCTCAGCGGGACCGCAGGGCCGGCCGAGTCCGGCCTCCCCGAGCCCGCGAACGCCGTCGAGCCAGGTCCCGACCTCGCGGTCCAGCTGAGCCAGCGCCTCGGCGGCGGTCCCGGCGTACGGGAACGTCGCGTAGTCGACCGGTGCCCGCCCGAAGTGAGCCGCGCTGCGCATCCCGAGCACGCCGACGATCACGTGGGCCAGCCGCCAGGCGATGGTGGTGAACGGCGCCGGGGTCGGTGGCGGGAAGGCCCAGTCGATGGTGCGATCGCCGGACCCGGCCGCCATCGGGGTGGCGGCGGCGCCACGAGGGCGAAGGCTCCACGCGCCCGCCACCGGCTCCCAGAGGTACTCCTCGTCGGACAGCCCGGCCAGGCGGGCGCGGACCTGGTGCTCCCAGTGCCACTCGAACTGGTCGCGCAGAAGTCGGTTCCACTCCGTCATGGGTCCAGTGTGGGACGACCGACGGCACACCGCCGCCGGTGGTTGAGGAGGTTGCGCCAGCAACCGTCTCGAAACCACCACCCGGGCGCCGACCAGCCGGGTACCGGGTGGTTTCGGCTCAGGCGCTTGCGCGCCTTCACACCTCAACCACCGGGGACCGAAGGGTTTCGAGGCTCAGGCGCTTGCGCGCCTTCACACCTCAACCACCGCGGACCGAAGCCGGTGGTTGAGGAGGTTGCGCCAGCAACCGTCTCGAAACCACCACCCGGGCGCCGACCAGCCGGGTACCGGGTGGTTTCGAGGCTCAGGCGCTTGCGCGCCTTCACACCTCAACCACCGGGGACCGAAGCCGGTGGTTGAGGAGGTTGCGCCAGCAACCGTCTCGAAACCACCACCCGGCGCCAACCCGCCGGCACCGGCCCGGTCAGCTGACGGCGGCCTCGACGGCCGCGGCGACCTCGAGCAGGAACCGGTCGCGGCCGTGCGGGGCGACGATCTGGATGCCGACTGGCAGCCCGTCGGAGGTGTGCCCGAACGGCACCGAGATGGCCGGGCAGCCGGTGACGGTGATGTAGTACGCCGAGCGCATCCAGTCGAGGTAGGTCTCCATCGGCCGGCCGTTGATGGCGGTCGGGAACTCCTGGTCGGCCGGGAACGGCGGCACCTGCGAGACCGGCAGCACCAGCACGTCGTGGGTCTCGAAGAACACCCGCATCCGCTGCGACAGCTGCGTGCGCTGGCTGTAGGCGCGCGCGACGTCGGCGCCGGTCAGCGACTCCCCCGCGCGGATGTTGTCGGCGAGTGACTGCTTGAACGAGTCGGGGTGCTGGGCGAGCAGCGCGCCGAACTTCGCCTGGAAGTGCCACGCGCGCAGCGTGCGGAAGGTGTCGTCGGCCAGGGCGAGGTCGGGGTGTGCCACGGTGACGGACGCACCGCCGTCGGAGAAGACCCCGGCGGAGCCCGAGACGATCGCGGCGACCTCGTCGTCGACCTCGAACGCCCCGCCCAGGTCGACCGAGAGCGCGACCCGGAGCCCGTCGAGCGAGCCCGTCACCGGCGGCGCGAACGCCGCGCCTGAGTCGCCGAGCGCGTGCGGCGACCGGGGGTCCGGGCCGGCGAGCACGGAAAGGAGCAGCGCCAGGTCGCCGACGTTGCGGGCCATCGGGCCGCCGACCGAGGTCGTCTCCCACTGGTTGTACAACGGCCACTCCGGCACCCGGCCGAGCGAGGGCCGCAGCCCGACGACGCCGCAGAACGACGCGGGGTTGCGCAGCGAGCCGCCCATGTCGGAGCCGTCGGCGAGCGGCACCATCCCGGACGCGAGCGCACACGACGCCCCGCCACTCGACCCGCCCGCGGAGCGGGTGGGGTCGACCGGGTTGAGGGTCGTGCCGAAGACGGTGTTGAAGGTGTGCGAGCCGGCGGCGAACTCCGGCACGTTGGTCTTGCCGATGGTGACCGCGCCCGCCCGGCGGACCCGCTCGACGAGCAGCTCGTCGGCGTCGGGCACGTGGTCAGCGTAGAGCGGCGAGCCGTACGTCGTGCGCCAGCCGGCCACCGCATGGGTGTCCTTGAACGCGAACGGCAGCCCGTGCAACGCCCCGACCTCGGCACCACCGGCGAGGGCCTGGTCCGCCTCGGCGGCGCCCGCCCGGGCCCGCTCCTCGTCGAGCGAGACGATCGCGTTGAGCTGCGGGTTGCGCTCGGCGATGCGCGCCAGATGCAGGTCGAGCAGCTCACGCGCGGAGATGTCGCGCCGTCGTACGGCGGCGGCCTGGTCGCGCGCGGTCGAGTCGACGGTGAGACTCATCGGGGGTTCCTCGCCAACTTCTCAGGCTGTCCCTGCACTTCTCGGGGGTTGCAACGGCCGAGAAGTGCCGGGATACCCGGTGCACCGGGTATTCCGGCAGTCGACGCGTAGCGGCTCATCGACGACGCCCGAAGATCGAGCCCACGACCACGCCGAGCACGACGAGGCCGGCACCGACGGCGATGCCCTTGAGGAAGTCGTCCTGCGAGGAGACCGCGGCGCGGGCGGCCGGGGCGGAGAAGGTCTGCCCGGCGGCGGCCGGCTGCGCCGGCTCCCCGGCGGGCGCACCCGCCGGCACGGGCTGACCCGGCTCGGCGACCGGGGCCGGGCCCTCGGCGATCGCCCGGGCCACGTTGCCGAAGAACTCCCCGGCCATCCGCCGGGACACGCTGGTGAGCATCCGCTGGCCGACGCCGCCGACCATGCCGCCGACGACCGCGTCGGCCTCGTAGTCGATCTGGGTCGCGCCGCCGTCGGCCGCGCCGAAGCGCACCTGCACGGTCGCGTCGATGGTGCCCGGCGCGCCGGCACCGGAGAGCCGCATCACCAGGGACTCGTGCTCCTGGAGGTCCGAGAGCACGCACTGGCCCTGGTAGGTGCCCTTGATCGCCGCGACGCCGGCGGTGACCGTCATGTCGTAGGAGTTCTCACCGGTCGCGGTGAGCTGCTCGCAGCCGGGGATGGTGGCGACCAGCACCCGGGGGTCGAGCAGGGCATCCCACACCTTCTCGACGGGGAAGGCGATGGTGTTGGAACCGGTGATCTTCATGCAGGGTCCTCTCGAGTGCGGGGGTTTCGAGACGGTTGCTGCGCAACCTCCTCAACCGCCGCCTGGCGAAGGGTGAACAGCTCGGACGGGGAGATCGGCATCGCGGTGATCGCCAGCCCGGTCGAGGACAGCCGCTCGGCGTCCTCGATCGCGGCGGCGAACACGGCCGCCGACGGGATCACGCCCGCCTCGCCGGCTCCCTTGATGCCGAGCGGGTTCAGCGGGGACGGCGTCTCGAGGTGGTCGATGTCGATGCCGTCGGGGACCTCGGTGACGTAGGGCATCAGGAAGTCCATGAACGACGCGTTGAGCAGCTGGCCCGACTCGTCGTACGCCATCCGCTCGTAGAGCGCTCCCCCGATGCCCTGGGCGACGCCGCCGTGGATCTGGCCCTCGACGATCATCGGGTTGATCAGGTGACCGCAGTCGTGGACGACGGCGTACTTGAGGATGGTGATCTCCGCCGTGTCCGGGTCGGTCTCGACGATGACGGCGTGCATGCCGGAGGCGAACGTCGCGCGCTCGGGCGAGTAGAAGTCCTTGCCCTCCAGGCCCGGCTCGTCGTCCTCGGCGACCGGCGGCTTGCCGGGGTCGCCGATCGAGAACTGCGTGGCCGCCTTGGACTTCTCGTCGAAGGCGTAGCGCAGCGGGTTGGACAGCACCGAGACCGTGCCCAGGTCGATCGAGGTGCCGGGCGAACCCTTCACCGAGACGACGCCGTCGACGATCTCCAGGTCCTTCTCGTCGGCCTCGAGCGCCTCGGCGGCGATCTTGAGCACCTTCTCCTTCGCGCGCTTGGCCGCGAGGTGGATCGCCGAGCCGCTCATCACCGCGGCGCGCGAGGCGAACGTGCCGACGGCGTACGCCATCCGGCGGGTGTCGCCGGTGACGACCTCGACGTCCTCGAACTTCACGCCGAGCTCGTCGGCGACCAGCTGCGCGAAGACCGTCGCGTGGCCCTGGCCCTGGGTCGTCAGGCCGGTCGCGACCTTGACCTTGCCGGAGGTCTCGATGTGCACGTGGGCGCCTTCGTACGGCCCCACGCCGGTGCCCTCGACGTAGCAGGCCAGGCCGATGCCGACCTGGCGGCCCTGCTCCGCCATCTCCTGCTGGAACGCCGGGAACTCGTCCCAGCCGACCAGGTCCTTGATCTTCTCCAGCATCGCCGGGTAGTCGCCGGAGTCGTACTCCAGCTCGCGGCCGTCCTGGAAGATCATGCCCTGGTCGAAGGGGAACTCGTCGGGCTGGATGAAGTTGACCGCCCGCACCTCGGCGCGGTCCTTCCCGAGGTACTGCGCGATCGCGTCCATGGTCCGCTCCATCGCGTAGCAGCCCTGCGGGCGGCCGGCGCCGCGGTACGGCGTGACGATGACCGTGTTGGTGTAGAGCGACTCGAAGACGACCCGGTAGTTCTGCGGCTTGTAGGGGCCGAGCAGCTGGGTCGAGGTGATGATCGGGACGATCAGGCCGTACGGCGTGTACGCGCCGTGGTCGTGCCAGAACTCGACGTCGAGCCCGAGCAGCCGCCCGTCGTCGTCGAAGCCGACCTCGATGTGCTGCACCTGGCCGCGCTCGTGGGCCGAGGAGATGAAGTGCTCGCGGCGGTCCTCGGTGAACTTCACCGTGCGGCCGAGGGCCCGCGCGGCCATCGGCACCAGGAGCTCCTCGGGCCACGGGTGGTTGATCTTCACTCCGAAGCCACCGCCCACGTCGGGGGTGATCACGTCGACCTGGCCGAGGTCGAGGCCCATCTTGACCGCGACGGCGGCGCGGACGCCGGTCGAGCTCTGCGTGGAGGTCCACAGCTGGAGCCGGTTGATGTCGGCGTCCCAGCGCGCGACGGTGCCGCGACCCTCCATCGGCATGCAGGCGCTGCGCTCGACGGTGAGGTCGAGCTCGAGCCGGTGCGGCGCCTTGGCGATGGCGGCCGGCGCGTCGCCGACGTTCTGCTCCATCCGGGCACCGACGTTGCCGGGCACGTCCTCGTGCACGAGCGACGTGGCCGCGCGGGCGGCGTCGATGCCGACCACGGGGGTCAGGAACTCGTAGTCGACCCGGATCCGCGAGACGGCGTCCTCGGCGAGGTAGCGGTCGTCGGCCACGACGAACGCGATCGCCTCGCCGACGTAGTTGACCTCGTCCTTGGCCAGGGCGTACTGGGTGCGGCCGTGCGTGAGCGCGGGGTGCGGGATCAGCAGCGGCAGCGGCTCGGCCATCTGCGGGCTGCACGACGCGAGGTCGTCGTAGGTGTAGACCGCGTGCACACCCTCGACGTCGAGGACGTCGGAGACGTCGATGTCGAGGATCCTGGCGTGCGCGTGCGGCGAGCGCAGCACGGCCGCGTGCAGCACGGTGTGCTGGCCCGGGTCGACGGCCACGTCGTCGACGTACCGGCCGTGGCCGCGCAGGAAGCGCTGGTCCTCGACCCGCTGGACCTTCTGGCCCATCAGCTTGGTCGTCATGATGCGGTCTCCTCGCCGGACGCGGCGATCTCCGCGGCACGCTCGACGGCCTTGACGATGTTCTGGTAGCCGGTGCAGCGGCACAGGTTGCCGGCGATCATGTCGCGGGCCTCCTCGTGCGTGGGGCACGGGTTGTCGCGCAGCCCGGCGGTGATCGTGGTCAGGAAGCCCGGCGTGCAGAAGCCGCACTGCAGCCCGTGGCACTCGGCGAACGCCTGCTGCACCGGGCCGAGCGAGCCGTCCGGGTTCGTGAGGCCCTCGACGGTGGTGATCTCGTGGCCGGCGGCGGACACCGCGAACATCAGGCACGACCGCATCGGCGCGCCGTCGACGAGGATCGTGCAGGCACCGCACACGCCGTGCTCGCAGCCGACGTGGGTGCCGGTGAGCCCCAGGTCGTGGCGCAACGCGTCGGAGAGCAACCGGCGCGCGGGCACCCGGACGTCGTGGGTGGTGCCGTTGACCGTCAGCCGTACGTCGTGCAGTTCCTCGCTCACCGTGCTCCCTCCGCGAAGTCTCGTGCCGATCGAACCACCCGCCCGGTGAGGACCCGCACCAGCTGGGCGCGGTAGGCGGCGGTGGCGTGGATGTCGTCCATGGGCTCCAGCTGCGCGAGCGCGGCCTCCCCCAGGTCGGCGTCGGCGACGCCGGTCAGGTCGACGACGCTCGGCACGTCGCTGACCGAGAGATAGCCGACCCTGACGGACTCGCCCTCGACGAGCGCGGCCGCGCCCACCAGTGCGTAGTCGCCGTGCCGGCGCGCGATCTCCTCGAACGCGACCCCCGCGCCGGGGGCCAGGCCCGGGAAGTACGCCGAGACCGCGACCTCGTCGTGGCCCACCGACGACTCGAGCGGCCCGACGAAGAGCTCGGCGGCCGGGATGGTGCGCCGCCCCGCAGGCCCCTCGACCTCGAGGGAGCCGCCGAGCAGCGTGAGCACGACCGGCATCTCGGCGGCGGCGTCGGCGTGGACGAGCGAGCCGACCGTGGTGCCGCGGTTGCGGATCGTGGCGTGCGCGACGTGCGACAGCGCCATGGGCACGAGCGGCTGCACGCGTCGTACGTCGTCGGAGGCCAGGACGGCGGCGTGCCGGGCGAGCGCACCCACCCGCACGCCGCCGTCCTCGATCTCGATGGTGTCCAGGCCCGGGATCTCGTTGATGTCGACGAGCAGCGCCGGGGCGGCGAGTCGCATCGACAGCAGCGGGACCAGGCTCTGGCCGCCGGCCAGCACCTTGGCGTTCGGCTCGCCGGCCAGGGCCTCGACGGCCTCGGCGAGGGTTCCCGGACGGCGGTACTCGAACGGTGCTGGTTTCACAGGGCCTTCGTCACCTCTCCAGAGCTTCGACCGGTGTGGTCACCGCGGCGGTTGACCACGTGGTAGTAGACGATCACCAGGATCGTGCCCAGCGCGATGCCGCTGAGCTCGAAGTCGTCGGTGATCTTCAGGGACACGCCGCCGATGCCGGCGATGATGCCTCCCGCGAGACCCACCATGTTCACCGGGTCGCCGAAGTCGACGTTGTTCTCGACCCAGATCTTGGCGCCGACCAGGCCGATCATGCCGTAGAGCACGACCGTGATGCCGCCGAGGACGCCGCCGGGGGTGGCGTTGACGATCGCGCCGAACTTCGGGCAGAGACCCAGCAGGATCGCGACCAGCGCGGCGACGTAGTAGGCCGCGGTGGAGTAGACCTTCGTCGCGCCCATGACGCCGATGTTCTCGGCGTACGTCGTGGTCGGCGAGCCACCGAAGAGGCTGGCCAGCGCGGTGGCGCCACCGTCGGCGGCGATGGCCCGGCCCATGTAGGGGTCGAGGTCGTCGCCGGTCATCTCGGCCACGGCCTTGACGTGGCCGGTGTTCTCCGCGATCAGCGCGATGACACCGGGCAGCACCAGCAGGATGAAGGTCAGGGAGAAGCTCGGGCCGTGGACGACGTCCACGCCGTCGGGCAGCTGGCCGCTCGGCAGGCCGATCCAGTCGGCGGCCTTGACCCCGGCCCACGAGACGCGGTCGTGCGCGACCGCGTCGGGCCCGGTGGGCAGCACCGAGGTGATCTGGCCGAAGATGCCATCGAAGATCCAGGAGATCAGGTACCCGAAGATCAGCGCGAGGAAGACCGCGATGCGCGACCAGAAGCCCGGCAGCAGCACCGCGGCGATCACCATGAACGACGCGGTCAGCAGCGCCACCCACTGGTCCTGAGGCCAGTAGACCGACGCCACCACCGGAGCCAGGTTGAAGCCGATCAGCATGACCACGGCACCGGTCACCGCGGGCGGCAGGACCTTGTGGATCATCCCGGCGCCGGCGAAGTGGACGAGCACGCCCACCGCCAGCAGCACGAGGCCCGAGATCAGGATCGCGCCGGTCACGTCGGCGGAGTCGCCGCCCTGCGCCCGGATCGCGGCCACACCGGCGACGAACGAGGCGCTGGTGCCGAGGTAGCTGGGGACCTTGTTCTTCGTGACCAGCAGGAACAGGATCGTGCAGATACCCGAGAACATGATCGCGAGGTTCGCGTCGAGGCCCATGACGATCGGGAAGACGAACGTCGCCCCGAACATCGCCACCACGTGCTGGGCACCGATACCCACCGTCTTGCCCCAGGCGAGGCGTTGGTTCGGCGCGACGGCCTCACCTGGTTGGGGATCGACCACGTCCCACTTGAACATCGACATGTGTGCACCCTTTCGGTGTCAGGACAGGTCCCGAGCCCTGCTCAACTTAGTGAGAGCCATGACACACCACGAGGGCGAGAAATGCCGAAGGAACGCCGAGGGAGATGGCACCACTTGTCGGGATGGGCTCAGCCCGCGATCTCCAGGACCCGGAGCGCCACCGCCACGTCGAGGCGCAGGTGCGGGTCGGTCGAGAGCGGGCCGAGCAGCCGCTCCAGCTTCGAGACCCGGTAGCGCATCGTGTTGTAGTGGAAGAACTGCACGCGGGCGGCCTCGGCGACGTTGAAGTTCGTGTCGAGCAGCACCTGGAGGGTCTCCCGCAGGTCGGCCGCCTCGGTGGTCTGCTCGGCCAGCGGGCCGAGCACGTCGGCGACGAACGCCCGCAGCTCCGCGCCACCCTGCGCGGTGTCGGGGATCAGCGCGATCAGCCGGTGCACGCCCAGCTGGTCGAAGAACGTCATGGAGCCGCCGCCCTGGACCCGCCGGCCCACCTCGACGGCCCGACGCGCCTGCGCGTACGCCGCGGGCAGCTCGTCGAGCGCGGAGGCGACCCGGCTGACGCCGACCGAGAACGGGCGCCGACCGCCACCCTTGTCCCCGCGCACCGCCGTGACCGCCCGGCGCACCACGCCGTGGCCGGGCACGGGCGACTCGTCGTCCTCGGTCAGCGGCAGCAGGGCGACGACCTCGGTGGAGAGGTCGACGTTGGGGATGCCGTCGCCGATCGAGGCGCAGACCTGCCGCCAGGCCGCGGCGAAGCGCTCCTGCCACTGCCGGCGCTGGGCGCTGGTGCCCGGCTCGTCGCCGCTCACCGCGTCGAGCTCGGCGACCACGACGATGACCGGGCGGCGCAGGTCCCAGCCGAAGGTGTCGGCGTGCTCGTCAACGTAGGCGAGGTCCTGGGAGCGGCCGCTGCGGCGCAGCAGCACGTCGCGCAGGAAGTCGCCCTGGTACTTGTTCTCCACCGCCGCGACCGCGGCCTCGCGGGTGATCAGCAGCGCGGCCACGGCGGCGGCCCGCTCCAGCGCGTGCACGTCGTCGGCGGTGATCGGCTCGTCGGGGCGCAGGCAGACCAGGCGGGCCAGGTCGACGCCGCCGGCGGCGACCCGCGAGACCTGGGCGGCGCCCGGCCCGATGGCGGTGCCGGTGGAGCCGATCCGCTCGACGCGGATCCGGCCGGTGGGGTCGAGGAGCTGGTGCCGGGCGAGCGCCTCCTCGTGCTCGGGCGAGAGCGCGGCGGCGCGGACCCGGCCGTCGGTCGAGGTGAACGCGACGCCCACGCCGAGCACCCGGCTCACCTCGGCGGCGATGCCGTCGAGGTTGCCGCCCTCGAGCACGATCTGGGTCAACCCGGTGTGCAGCGCGTCCACGCGCGCCAACGCGGCACTGGCGAGCTCCTCACGGTCCCCGCTTATCAAGACTTGCACTCCCTCACCGCTGGCATCGGCACAACCTGACATCCCCAAACGGTAATCCCCCCGCTAGCGTCAGTGTGGTGAGCCCCGCCCGCGTCGTCCCCTGCAGCGCGCCGCCGCGGGTCCGCGACGCGCTCCGTGCCGCGCCCGACGGCGCGGTGCCCGTGGTCCACCGCGGCCGCGACGCCGTGTACGTCGAGCTCGCCGGCCTCTGCGTCGGCGTGGTCTCGCGCCGGGCGACCGCGGTGCCGTGCGCGCTGCGCATCGACGCGGCCTCGGTGCCCGAGGCCCGTGCGGCACACGTCGCCGACGGCGTGCTGCACCTCGACTCCGACGCCGACGACGTCGCGCTGACGATCGGGCGGCTGGTCGAGGTGCACGTGCCGTCGATCCGCACCCCGGCGACGACGCCCGCACCGGCGCCCGGCGACGTGCCGGCCATGATCGGCCGGGGCGACGGCCTCACGCCGTACGACGACGACGTGCTGTGCGGCTGGCTGGCCGTGCACCGCGCCGCGGGCATCGCGACGCCGGCGGTCGACGCCGAGATCCGGGCCTGCCTCGATCGCACCACGCTGCTCTCGGCGACCCTGCTCGACTGTGCGATGCACGGTGAGGTGATCCCCGAGTTCGCCCTGTGGCTGCACGCGCTCTCGACCCCTGCCGAGGTCGATCGTGCGGCGACCCTGGCCGCCGTCGGCCACTCCTCCGGTCGCGGGCTGCTGCACGGCGCCCGTCTCGCCCTCGCCCATCTCTCCCCTCTGGAAGGCGCTGCATGAACACTCCTCCGAGTCTCACCCACGTCGAGCTGCGGGCCGGCGCCTACGCCGACTCCGTCACGCTGCTCCAGGTCAGCCGCACCGTGCAGGGCCTCGACGGCGTGCTCGCCGCGCAGGTCGCGATGGCGACCGCCCTCAACATCGAGGTGCTGACCGAGATGGGCTTCGAGGTCCCCGCGGAGGCGACGACCAACGACATGGTCGTCGCCATCCGACTCGCGGAGCCGGACGCCCTGGCGTCGGCGCTGGCCGGCGTCGACCAGGCGCTGCGCGACGCGACCAGGCGGGTCGACGGCCCGACGGAGGTCGCCCCGCCGCGCACCACGTCGAGCGCGCTGCGGCGTACCCCTGACGCGGTGGCGCTGGTCTCGGTCCCGGGCGCGAACGCGCTGGTCGAGGCGATGGACGCCGTCGACGCGGGCCGCGACGTGATGGTCTTCAGCGACAACGTGCCGGTCGAGCAGGAGGTGGCGCTCAAGCGCGCCGCCGCGGAGCGCGGCGTGCTGGTGATGGGCCCCGACTGCGGCACCGCCGTCGTCGGCGGCCTCGGCCTCGGCTTCGCGAACGTCGTCGCGCCCGGGCCGGTCGGCATCGTCGCCGCCTCGGGCACCGGGTGCCAGCAGCTCCTGGCGCTGCTCGACCACGCGGGCGTGGGCGTCTCCTCGGCGCTCGGCGTCGGCGGCCGCGACCTCTCCTCGGAGGTCCGTGGCGCCTCGACGCGCGAGGCGATGCGGCGGCTCGACGAGGACCCCGCCGTCGACCTGATCGTGGTGATCTCCAAGCCCCCGGCGGCCGACGTGGCCACCGAGATCGAGGCGTACGCCGCGAGCCTGGCCACCCCGGTCGAGTTCGCGCTCCTCGGCGCCGGCCGGCCCGACCTCACCGCGGCCGCCGAGTCGGTGCTGCGCCGGCTCGGCCGCGACGTGCCGGCCTGGCCGGTCGAGGGCACCGCCGCGGCACCGTCGGGCGGCACCGCGCTGCGCGGCCTGTTCGTCGGCGGCACGCTGCAGAGCGAGGCCAAGCTGATCGCCGCCGACGCGCTCGGGGCCGATGCCGGGCACACGTTCATCGACTTCGGCGACGACGCCTACACCGCGGGCCGCGCGCACCCGATGATCGACCCGAGCCTGCGGCTGGAGCACCTGGCCCGGGCGGCGGCCGACCCCGAGACCGCGGTCGTGCTGCTCGACGTCGTGCTCGGCCACGGCGCCGAGGCCGACCCCACCGCGCTGCTGGCGCCCGCGATCGCCGCGGTCGACAAGCCGGTCGTCGTGGCGGTCGTCGGCACCGAGGGCGACCCGCAGGGCCGCGCGCGGCAGGTCCGCACGCTCGCCGAGGCCGGCGCCGAGGTCTACCTGTCCAACGCCGGCGCGACGCGCCGCGCCATCGAGCTGCTGGGAGGCACCAAGTGACCACCACCCCCACCGCCGTCGCCAACGTCGGTGCCGACCTGCTCGCCGACGCCGTCGCCGACCAGGCCACCCCGGTGACCCGGGTCGACTGGCGGCCGCCGATGACCGGCACCGAGGCCGACCTGGCCACCGTGGCGGCCGACCCGCTGCGGCGTACCGCCAACGAGCGCGCCCTCGCCGCCATGCTCGGCGTCACCGCCACGCTGGTCGACGTCGCTCCGGCGTCCGAGCTGCTCGGCCTCGAGGCCGGCCAGTTCCTGCACGCCGGACCGCCGATCACCTGGGACCGGATGTCCGGCCCGCTCAAGGGCGCGCTGATGGGCGGCGCCGCACTGGAGGGCCTCGTCGCCGACCCGGAGGACGCGGTCGCGATCTTCGAGTCGGGCGCGAACGTCTCCTTCGAGCCCTGCCACCACCGCTCCGCGGTCGGCCCGATGGCCGGCGTCGTCACGCCGAGCATGTGGATGTTCGTGCTCGAGGACGCCACCACCGGCCGGCGTACCTACTGCTCCCTCAACGAGGGGCTCGGCAAGGTGCTGCGCTACGGCGCCTACTCCTCCGAGGTGCTGACCCGGCTGCGCTGGATGCGCGACGTGCTCGGCCCGCTGCTGCAGAAGGCGGTGCGCGGATCCGAACCGGTCGACGTCACCGGCATCCTCACCCAGATGCTGCAGATGGGCGACGAGGCCCACAACCGCAACCGTGCCGGCACCCTGATGCTGCTGCGCGACCTCTCCCCCGCGATGGTGACGAGTGGGATGGACTCCGCCGACGTCGCCGAGACGCTGCGCTTCATCGGCGGCAACGACCACTTCTTCCTCAACCTCGCGATGCCCGCCTGCAAGCTCGCCCTCGACGCCGCCCGCGGCATCGAGGGGTCGACGATGGTCGTGGCGATGGCCCGCAACGGCACCGACTTCGGCATCCAGGTCGCCGGCACCGGCGACGAGTGGTTCACCGGGCCGGCCCAGCTCGCCGACGGCCTCTTCCTCGGCAACTACGGCCCCGACGACGCCAACCCCGACATCGGCGACTCGGCGATCACCGAGAGCGCCGGCATCGGCGGCTTCGCGATGGCGACCGCTCCCGCGATCGTCCGGCTGGTCGGCGGCTCGGTCCCGGACGCCCTCGCGACCACCCGGCGGATGCACGAGATCACGCTCGGGGAGAACCCGCGCTGGTCGGTGCCCGTGCTGGAGTTCCAGGGCACCCCGACCGGCATCGACGTCAGCATGGTGTGCCGCACCGGCATCCTGCCGCAGATCAACACCGGCATGGCCGGTCGCGTGGCGGGGGTCGGACAGGTCGGCGCCGGCCTGGTCACCCCGCCGGCGGAGATCTTCCCGAAGGCACTCGCCCGGCTGGCCGAGCTGACCCGCGCGCGGGCCTGACCCCGCGTCGAGACACCCGGAACGGCTCTCAGCAAGGCTGATCGGCAGCCATTCCGGGTGTCTCGACGTCTCCAGACCTACAGCTGCACGCCGTTCACGACGAAGCTGAAGAAGAGTCCGGCGTTCGACCCCACGGACGGCACCAGGCAGACCGTGTCGGCGGTGGCGACCACCGGCGTCGTGAAGCTCACCGGCACGACCTCCTGGGCGGGCAGGTAGGAGTACTCGACGATCCGGCCCAGGTACGGGCCGCTGACCGTCGAGCAGTCGCTGTTGCCCGCCTGGATCCGGAGGCTGAGGTTCAGCCGGGTCGAGCCGGTGTTGTCCTGACTCAGTACCGCGTCGGTCACCGCGACCCGGCCGTGCCCGAGCACGTAGCGCCGGGACGTCGTGCCGTTGAGCGTGTCGGCGACCTGGAACGGCGTGCCGGCGGCCTGGGTGGTGACGGTGCCGTCGACCCCGATCCTGCCGGACACTCCCACATTGCCCGTCACTCCGACGTTGCCGGTGACGCCCACGCTGCCGTCGACGGTCATCGGGCCCTTGCCGTCGGTGACCTTGAGACCACCGCCCTTGGACACCGCCGCCTGCTGGCCACCCTTGCCGGTGATCGTGACGAACTGCTTCTTGGCCGCCCACGCGCCCCACGGGAGCAGCACCAGGGTCAGGCAGCCGACCACGAAGACCGTGGTGAGCTGCCGGCCGTTCAGAAGACGCTTCCTGGGTTCCATCCCAACCTCCGATCGAGCGATCCCAGCAGCGTCCTCCGCGCGGGCGGGGCCGGGAATAGCCCGATCAGGTCAGGTTGGGATCGGCTCCGGCGGCCTCCAGAACGCCGCGCGCAGGTCGACGTTGCCGGAGGGCCGCAGCGGAGTGCCCTCCTCCAGGTAGGCCTGGCGAGCCTCGCCCTGATGGCTCGGCGGCAGCGAGCCGTCGGCGCGCACCACCCGCCACCAGGGCACCGGGGCGCCGTGGTTGGCCATCACCGTGCCGACCAACCGCGGGCCACCCCCGCCGACGACCGGGCCGACCACCTCGGCGATGGCGCCGTAGGTCGTGACCCGGCCGCGAGGGATCGACTCGACGCAGCGCAGCACCAGCTCGACGTACCACTCGTGATCGAGGCTCACGACTCCTCCTCCTGCTGGCGCGAGGTCAGCGCGACCCCGGCCGCGACGGTGCCGACCAGGCCGGTCGCGACGCCGACGACCCAGATGCCGGGCTCCTCGGCCTCGCCGCGCAGCAGCAGGGCGAGCCCCCAGACCAGCGGCACCGCGACCAGCAGCAGTGTGCCGCGCACCGCCCACAGCCGCAGCAGCGCGGGGTCGACCGGCATCTCGCCGGGGCCGTACGACGCGAGCACCGCCGCCACGTGGGAGGCCAGCAGCGCGGTCGCGGCGACCAGCACGGCGGGGTGCAGGCCGTCGTCGAGGGCCGCGGTCCACCAGACCAGCACGGTGAGGATCGCGACGACGCCGACCGGCGACTCCGGGAACGCCGCGAAGCCGCCGGCGAGCCCGACGACGAGCGCGATCACCCACCACGGCGGCCAGTGCCCCGCCGGTCCGCTCGCGAGCAGGGCCACCACGGGGCCCAGGAGCACTACGACGCGCAGCACCAGCTGGCCGCGGGAGAGCTCGCCGAGCTCGGTCATCGTCTCGCCCACCATCGTGGTCATCGCGCCGCCACCCGTGGCAGCTCGGCGCGCCGGGCCAGCCGGCGCAGCACGTCGTCGATGGTTCCGGGGCCGCGCCACGGCACCACCGGGCAGCCCAGGGCCGCCAGGCGCCGCAGCACCATCGATCGCTCGAGCACCCGCATCCGCCAGGCCAGCATGGCGGTCCGCGGGTCGGTGCCCTCCGCGACACCGGGACGTACCTCGCCGGGCAGGGTGTCCACGACGAGCACCGGCACTCCGCGCCGGGTGAGCATCGCGGCCACCGTGCCGATCGACTCGGCCAGCATCGGCGACAGCAGGATGACCACGGTGCCGCCGGTGACCCCGAGCTGCAGCACGCCGGGGTCGGCCTCTCCGACCATCTCCCCGGGCCTGATCCCGGCCAGCGTGTGGTGCAGCCGCCGCAGGTGCCGGGTGCCGGTGCCGTAGCCGACCAGCTCGCGACCGCGACCGACCACGCGCAGCGCCACCCGGTCGCCCGAGCGCACGTGGTGCTCGGCGATCGCGGAGGCGGCGCGCACCGAGAGGTCCAGGCTGCTCGACGGGCCGTCGACGCCCCCGGACGCGCCGTGGTCGGCCAACGCGTCGACCACCAGCAGCACGCCGGTGTCCTCCTCGGCACGGGTGCTGATGACGTGGAGGTCTCCGGTGCGCAGCGAGACCCGCCAGTTGACACGGCGCAGCCGATCGCCCGGCAGGAAGGGCCGGATCCCGGCGAGCTCGGTGCCCGCACCGGGCCGTCGGGAGCGGTGGGCGCCGACCAGGCCGAGCGGGTGCGGCGCCTCGGCGCGGGAGTCGTACGCCGAGGTCGCGGGCAGCACCCGCAGCTGCTGGCCGCCGAGCAGCAGCGGCCCGAACCGGTAGCCCGCCCACGGCGACATCAGCGCCACCTTCTCCTCGCCGAGGACCCGCCGGCCCCAGCGCCGGGGGCTCACCTCGACGAGCGGCGCCGGGCCGGCCGGGCCGTCGAGCAGGGCGCCGGCCTGACCCTGGTGCGGCCGCATCGCGACGTACGGCGCGTGCCCGCTCGCCCGGGTGAGGTACTCCGCGTCGTCGGCGTCGGCCAGGGTCAGCCGCGACGTGGTGCCCTGTCCCTCGTGCAGCGAGGCGTGGTCGAGCCGGGCGGCCAGCACCGGCGACCGGGCCGGCCGGTGCAGCAGGCCGAGCGTCGCGATCGCGACGAACGGCACCGCGATCACCAGCAGCGCCGGGTCGCCGACGAGCAGCGCGCCGCAGACCGCGACCGCGGCGACCACGACCGCGCGACCGAGCGCACCGGTCGGCCGCCACTGGGCGTCGGGGTGGCTCACTGGCACACCGCCCGGTGCGGCCGGAGCCGGGCGGCGGTGGGCAATCCACCTGATCCCCGCTGAAAGACGTGGAACACCCACCGCTCCCCGGCCGCACCCCCGCCCGACGGTCGACCCATCCTGATCATCTCGGCTCGAGGGTGGCCGGGGTCGGCACCTGGGTGAGCACGGCGTCGACGACGCCCCGGCCGCTGGCGTCGGTCATCCAGAGCTCGGGCCGCACCGTGATGCGATGCGCCAGCACCGAGCGGGCGACGGCCTTCACGTCCTCGGGGATCACATAGTCACGGCCGCGGAGCACCGCGAACGCCCGGGCGGCCAGCACCAGCCCGAGCGAGCCGCGCGGCGAGGCGCCGGTCAGCACGTCGGGGTGGGTGCGGGTCGCGGTCGCGAGGTCGACGCAGTAGCGCGCGACGCTCTCGTCGACGGTCACCGACTCGACCGCGGCCTGCATCGCGAGCAGCCCGTCCGCGTCGGTGACCTGCTCGAGCTCGACCTCCTCCTGGCGCCGATCCAGCCGCCGGGCCAGCACGTCGTACTCCTCGGCCGGGGCCGGGTAGCCGAAGCTGACCCGCAGCAGGAACCGGTCGAGCTGCGCCTCGGGGAGCGGATAGGTGCCTTCGTACTCGATCGGGTTCGCGGTCGCCAGCACGTGGAAGGGCGCCGGCAGCGGGAAGGTCTCCCCCTCGACGGTGACCTGCCGCTCCTGCATGGCCTCGAGCAGTGCGGCCTGGGTCTTGGGCGGGGTCCGGTTGATCTCGTCGGCCAGCAGCAGGCCGGTGAAGAGCGGGCCGGGCCGGAAGTCGAAGCGGGCCTCGCGCTGGTCGTAGACGAACGAGCCCGTCAGGTCGGCCGGCAGCAGGTCGGGGGTGAACTGGGCCCGCCGGAACTCCAGGCCCAGCGCCCGGGCGAAGGAGCGCGCAGCCAGCGTCTTGCCCAGGCCCGGGTAGTCCTCGAGCAGCACGTGCCCCTTCGCGAGCACGGCGGCCAGCACCAGCATCAGCGCCTCGCGCTTGCCGACGATCGCCTTCTCGACCTCGGCGAGCACGTGGCCGGCCTGCTCGGCGGCGTCCGTGATGCTCCTGCTCCCGGTGTTGGACTGGCTCATCGTCACAGCTCCTCGATGGCGGTCAGGCAACGGTCGATCTCGGCTCGGCTGAGCCGCCGCGGCGGTCCGGAGAGTACGCCGACCAGCTCCGGGCCGAGCAGCTGCGCGGCCTCGGGGTCGTCGCGGTGCAGTCCGTGTCGCTGGCGCAGCACCTGGTCGGCGAGCTGCGCCAGCCGGTCGCGCAGGGCGTGCTCGGCGGTGCGGGACGAGAGGTGGGCCTCGATGAGCGCGACGTACCGCACCAGCCGGGGGTCGCCGCTCTCGCGCACCGACGGGCGCTCCACCTCGACCCGCCAGGACGGCTCGGCACCGCCGAGCGCGTCGACGAGCAGCCCCAGCAGGGCCGTGCAGATCGCGACCAGGAGCGCGAGCCGGATCGGGTCGGGGTCGGCCTCGATCACCGTCAGCAGCACCTCGAAGCCGGCGAAGGCGGCGACCGCGCCCGCGACCCGCGGCCACCAGCGACCGCCGCTCATGCCCGCGCCCCGCTCGACCGGGCGGGGGCCCGGATGGTGCGGTGGATCTCGTCGAGCGCCGCGAGGGCCGCGGCCCGGTCGGCCTCGGTGAGCTCGTGGGTGGAGAACCGCGCCTCCCGGTAGAGCCCCGCCAGCCGGGTGACCGCCGCGGTGTCGGCGGCGACCAGGTCGAGGATGCGCAGGGTGTACTCGGACGACGTCTCCCACTCGTGGCGCTCCATGCCGGCGGCGGCCCCGGTGACCTCGAACCGGTGCCAGCACGCGACGACGGCGTTGCGCGGCGTACTGCCACCGAGCAGGTCACGCTGGGCGTCGGCGTCGGCCAGCAGGTCCCGGGCGACGGCGACGGCCGGCTCGATGACGTCGAACTCCGCGGCCCCGAGGGCGCGCTGCCGGGCGAGTCGGGTACGTCGCTCGCGCCTGGCCCGCCGTGCCCAGCGGACCAGCCGGGCGACCAGGACGCCGGCGAGGATGACCGCCGCGACGTTGAGGATCAGCGCCACCACGTGCAGGAGCCCCTGGTTGTTGGGGACCCGCTCGGTGTCGTCGGAGCGATCGGGTGCGATGCTGGCGGAGGCGCCCTGCTGCGGCGTGGCGGAGCTGGTGGACTCGGGCTGCCATCCGTCACCGCGGAGCACCTCACGGGGCCCGATCGAGGCGGCCCACGTGATCAGCACCACCGCGACCACGACACCCGCCGCCACCAGCGCCACGGCCAGGGGGCCGGCGCGCCGAGCGGTCATGCTCGGCAACCTACCCGGCCGCCCCGGCCGTCGACGTGGGTTCGGAGGTCACATCGCGGTCACGATCAGAGGATCGGGTCGAACGCCTCCGTGCCGTTGACCAGCCGGAGACCGGCGATGCCGGAGTGCTGCTGGGCGTAGGCGAGCTCCTTGCCGAGGTCGCCGATGTTGTTGGACGCCGGGAGCGGGGCCAGGCCGAGCGTGGAGAGGACGCCGACCGCCTTGCCGTCGGCGCTGAGGAACGCCGAGCCGGAGTCACCGGGCACGCCCGGGGTGAGCGTGTAGAGCGGGTGCGACCAACCACCGTCGGCGGCGGCGTCGCCTAGGCTGATGCCGGTGTGCGGGGAGAGCAGCGAGATGCCGGCGCGGAGGCTGGAGTTGCCGTAGGTCCAGACCCGGTCGCCCGCAGCGGTGCCGTCGGTGTCGATGCCGGTCGGACCGCCCCAGAACGGGATCGACGGGTTCACCTTCGCCACGTCGGCCGGGCTGACCCGGACCAGCGCCAGGTCGTTGTAGGCACAGGTGTTGGCGTCGGTCTCGCCGACCTTGCCCATCGTGTCCCAGGAGGAGTACGCCAAGGTCCCCGAGCCGACCTTGGTGCCCTCGCTCAGCAGGCTGCCGCCCTCGTTGAACGTGACCGGCGTGCCGAGCGGCAGCGAGTCGACGTCGCAGCCGTTGGTGTCGGTCGCCTCACCGGTGCCGGCGCAGTGCGCGGCGTACCCGACGTAGACGTTGTCCGCGGCGTCGGTGAACACGAAGTTGGCGGTGCACTGGGCACCCTGCGTGTACATCTGGACGCCGGGGTGGATCCGGGCGCTGTCGGCCGGCGCCCAGGTGGGCGCCGCGCCGGCCGGCGCCGGCATGACCACCATCAGCACGGCGGTCATCAGGGTGACGGTCACGGCCGCGACAGCGGCGGCCAGCTGCGAACGCGAGAGACTCATGCCCGCCTCAACGAGGGCCCGCCGGGCGGGTTACGCCAGCAAGAGCCGAGTCGGCGCAGGGTGACCCGTCACGGGGGTCACTCTGCGCCGACTCGGCGCGCTGGGTCAGTACGACGGCTGGGACGGGTCGATCTGGTTGACCCAGGCGACCACGCCGCCACCGACGTGCACGGCGTCGGCGTAGCCCGCGCCCTTGACGATCGCGAGCGTCTCGGCCGAGCGGACGCCGGTCTTGCAGTGCATCACGATCTGCTTGTCGCTGGGCAGCTGCTCGAGGGCGGAGCCGTTGAGGAAGTCGCCCTTGGGGATCAGCACCGAGCCGGGGATCTGGTTGATCTCGTACTCGTTGGGCTCGCGCACGTCGACGAGCACGAAGTCGCGGGTGCCCTCCTCGCGCTCCTTGAGCATGTGCTCGAGCTGCACGACCGAGATCGTCGAGCCGGCGGCGGCCTCGGCCGCCTCGTCGGAGACCGCGCCGCAGAAGGTCTCGTAGTCGATCAGGCCGGTGACGGTCGGGTGGTCGCCGCACAGCGCGCAGTTGGGGTCCTTGCGGACCTTGAGCTTGCGGTACTCCATCTCGAGGGCGTCGTAGATCATCAGGCGGCCGACCAGCGGCTCGCCGATGCCGGTCAGCAGCTTGATCCCCTCGTTGACCTGGATCGAGCCGATCGCGGCGCAGAGCACGCCGAGCACGCCACCCTCGGCGCAGCTCGGGACCATGCCCGGCGGCGGCGGCTCGGGGTAGAGGCACCGGTAGCACGGCGCGTCGTCGCCGAGGCTCGGCGCGAACACCGAGGCCTGGCCGTCGAAGCGGTAGATCGAGCCCCAGACGTAGGGGATCCCGAGGAAGTACGCCGCGTCGTTGACCATGTAGCGGGTCGCGAAGTTGTCGGTGCCGTCGAGGATCAGGTCGTAGCCGCGGAAGACGTCCATGACGTTGTCGTTGTCCAGGCGCTGCTCGTGCAGGATCACCTCGACGTAGGGGTTGATCTCGGCGATCGACTCCTTGGCCGAGAGCCCCTTGGACTTCCCGATGTCGGACACGCCGTGGATCACCTGGCGCTGCAGGTTCGACTCGTCGACCTCGTCGAACTCCGCGATGCCGATGGTGCCGACGCCGGCCGCGGACAGGTAGAGCAGCGCCGGGCTGCCCAGGCCGCCGGCGCCGATGACCAGCACCTTGGCGTTCTTGAGCCGCTTCTGCCCGGTCATGCCGACGTCCGGGATGATCAGGTGCCGGCTGTAGCGACGCACCTCGTCGATGGTCAGCTCGTCCGCGGGCTCCACGAGCGCGGGATAGGACACGGCGTACTCCTCGTTCTGCCAGGGCTGGTTGTCTCGTCCGTACGAACAACCTCCGGTGCTGCCATGTTCCCCGGCGCCCCGCCGCGGCCTCGTGACGTCCCGTCATCCGGACGGGGGTGACCGACCGGTACTGTTTCGGGCGTGACGGCAGAGCAGTACGACGTACCGGCGCGGCCCCGGGGTGGCCGGATGCCCCGCCGCGAGCGCCGCGCCCAGCTGATGGCGTCGGCCCTCGAGGTCTTCGTCGCGCAGGGCTACCACGCGGCCGCGATGGACGACATCGCCGAGCGCGCCGGGGTCTCGAAGCCGGTGCTCTACCAGCACTTCCCGGGCAAGCTCGACCTCTACGTCGCCCTGCTCGACCAGTCCTGCGACGCCATCATCGACAACTGTCGCCGCGCGCTGGAGTCCACCGACGACAACAAGCTACGGGTCCACGCGGCCATCGACGTCTTCTTCGAGTACGTCGGGAGCGACACCGGCGCCTTCCGTCTGGTCTTCGAGTCCGACCTGACCAACGAGCCCGCGGTCCGCGAGCACGTCGACCGGGTGACCACCGAGTGCGCCGCCCTGATCGCCCACGTCATCCACGACGACACCGGGCTGTCCGGCGCGGCGTCCCGGCTGCTCGCCGTCTCCCTGGTGGGAATGGCACAGGTGAGCGCCCGGTTCTGGCTGTCGGACCAGGGCGGCATCGACCGCGACGACGCCACCGCACTGGTCGCCGGACTGGCGTGGCGCGGCATCCGCGGCTACCCGCTGACCGACGACCAGTGACACCCCTCCCCCACCCCGACGCAGCAACCCGAAGGAGGACCTCGTGGAGGTCAAGATCGGCATCCAGAACGCCGCCCGCGAGCTGACCATCGATGTCGAGGAGTCCGCCGCCGACGTCCAGAAGCTGGTCGCCGACGCCGTCGCGAACGACGGGGTGCTCACGCTCCGCGACAGCAAGGGCCGGCAGCTGCTGGTGCCGGTGACGAAGCTGGCCTACGTCGAGCTCGGCCACGGAACCGTCGGCCAGGTCGGGTTCCGTAGTTGATCCTTCGATGGTGATCGGCCCATGGTCTCCGCCCTGCTCTGGGCAGTGCTGGGTGGCACGCTGATCGGCCTGCTCGGCAAGCTCGTCGCCCCCGGGGACACCGACGATGTCCCGCTGTGGCTCACGATCCTGTGCGGCATCGGCGGCTGCCTGGCGGGCGACTTCCTCTACGGGCTTTTCTGGGACCGGCAGACCCTCGGCGTCGACTGGTGGCGACACGGCTGGCAGGTCGCGGCGGCGGGTGTGCTGGTCCTGCTCGTCGCGCGTGCCACCGGCCGGCGACGCGCGTGAGCGCGGTTCGACACCTCGTCCAGAGAGTTCGCCGCCAGGGCGGCGTATACTGCCGATACATGTGCGCGCCGCCACGGGTATTGCGTCCCTGACTCCGTCCGCATGCCGAGGAGGCAACGGTGGATGGTTCCAGGGCCGCTACGGCCATTGCGACTGGCTCGAGCAGTGTGATGCATCCGGGCACGACGCTCTACACGGAGTTGAGCCGCCAGGTCCGTGAGACTGGCCTGCTGGGCCGGCGGCTCTGGTACTACTGGTCTTGGATCCTCGCCGCGACCGTCGCCTTCGGGTTGCTCTGGGTGGCGTTCGGGATGCTCGGCAACTCGTGGCTGCAATTGATCGTCGCCGCCAGTCTGGGAGTGTTGGCGACCCAGTTCGGGTTCCTGGGCCACGACGCCGCGCATCGCCAGATCTTCACCTCCGCGCGATGCAACACCTGGACCGCCCGGCTGCTGGCGACCTTGTTCGTGGGCATGAGCCACTCCTGGTGGCGCAGCAAGCACAATCGGCACCACGGCGCGCCGAACCAGGAGGGACGCGACCCCGACATCGGCCCTGGTGTCATCGCCTTCACGCGTGCGGCCGCGGCACGGCGCACACGCGGCGTCCCGGGCTGGTTCACCCGGCACCAGGGATGGCTGTTCTTTCCCCTTCTTACGCTCGAGGGCATCAACCTCCACCTGGCGAGCGTGCGCCCGCTACTCACGGCGGGGGCGTCCCGTCAACAGCGAACCGAGGCCACCCTAGTGCTGCTGCGCCTCGCCGCGTACGTCGCGGTGGTCGTCAGCCTGTTGCCCCCGGGCAAGGCCGCCGCCTTCCTGGGGTTGCAGGCCGCGGTGCTCGGGGTCTGCCTGGGCGGCTCGTTCGCACCGAACCACAAGGGCATGCCGATCGTCCCGCCGGAGGCGCGGATCGACTTCCTGCGTCGCCAGGTCCTCATGTCCCGCAATGTCCGCGGCGGACCTCTGGTCGACATCGCGATGGGCGGGCTGAACTACCAGATCGAGCACCACCTCTTCCCGAGCATGCCGCGGCCCAACCTGCGATTCGTGCAGCCGCTGGTGCGCGACTACTGCGCGCGACACGAGGTGACCTACACCGAGGTCGCGCTGCTGGAGTCCTACCGGATCGTCATCGACTACCTCAACCACGTCGGCCTGCGGGCGCGGACTCCGTTCGACTGCCCACTGGCCGGGCAACTCCGTGGTTGACCGCGTCCGCTGACGCCGGCCTTCGGGTCAGCTGTCGAGGCCGAGCTCGGCCATCCGCTCGGCGTGCCGCTCGGTGATCCGGGCGAACATCCGGCCGATCGCCGCCAGGTCCAGTCCGGGCCGATCCACGCCACCGGCCAGCAGCGCGGTGAGCGAGTCGCGGTCGGCCGCGACCCGCTGCGCCTGGGTCAGCGCCTCCCCCATCAGCCGCCGGCCCCACAGCGCGAGGCGTCCGCCGAGCCGCGGGTCCGCGGCGATCGCGGCGCGCACGCGGTCGACGGCGAAAGCCGAGTGGCCCGACTCCTCCAGCGATGCCACGACCAGGTCGCGGGTGTCGGCATCGAGATAGGCGGCGATCTCCCGGTAGAAGTCGTTCGCGAGGCCGTCGCCGACGTAGGCCTTGATCAGGCCCTCGTACCAGTCCCCGGGCGCGGTGTGCTCGTGGAAGCGGTCGATCGCCGCGCGGAACGGCGCCATCGCCTCGAACGGGTCGGCCCCGAGCTCGGTGAGCCGCTCGTTGAGCTTCGCCACGTGCCCGAACTCGGCCGTCGCCATCGACACGATCGCCACCTTGTCCTCCAGGGTGGGCGCCAGCTTGGCGTCCTCGGCGAGCCGCTCGAAGGCCGAGATCTCGCCGTACGCGATGACGCCGAGCAGGTCCACGACAGCCTCCCGGTACTGCGGGTCCTCGAAGGCGACGGGCGTCGATGCGGTCACGTGCACACCCTACCGATATGGTGGTCGGGATAGAGGTCGCTACCACCGTCACGACGACCCTGGCCTGCGACCCGCGTATGTGCGCGGCAGACCGCGGCCCGGAGGTCCCGGGGAGAGTCCGCCGCATCCGTCCTCATTCGGACCAGATCCGGCTGACTCACGAAAGCGACAAGACCCTGACCACGTTCCGAGAGCTCGGGGTGCTCCCCGAGATTTGTGACGCGCTCGAGCGCGCCGACATCACCACACCGTTCGCCATCCAGGAGATGACCCTCTCGGTCGCCCTGATGGGCACCGACCTGATCGGCCAGGCCCGCACCGGCACCGGCAAGACCCTCGCCTTCGGCATCCCGGTGCTGCAGCGCAGCGTCGCCCCCAAGGACCCCGACTACGCCGAGCTGCCGCAGGGCAAGCCGCAGGCGCTGATCGTGGCGCCGACGCGCGAGCTCGCGCTCCAGGTCTCCGGCGACCTCGCCCTGGCCGGCGCCGACCGCGGCCTGCGCGTCCTCACCGTCTACGGCGGCGTCGGCTACGAGCCGCAGATCGAGGCCCTCGAGGCCGGCGTCGACATCGTGGTCGGCACGCCCGGCCGCCTGATCGACCTCGCCAACCGCCGGGTGCTCGACATCTCCCACGTCCACGCGCTCGTGCTCGACGAGGCCGACGAGATGCTTGACCTCGGCTTCCTGCCCGACGTCGAGAAGATCCTGCGGATGACCCCGGAGACCCGGCAGACGATGCTGTTCTCCGCGACCATGCCATCCGCCATCGTCGCGCTCGCGCGGATGCACATGCGGCACCCGATGAACATCCGCGCCGAGTCGTCGTACGAGAACGCCACCGTGCCGGCCACGGCGCAGTTCATCTACCAGGCTCACGACCTCGACAAGCCGGAGATCATCGGCCGGATCCTGCAGGCCGAGGACGTCGAGAAGATCATCGTCTTCACCCGCACCAAGCGGCAGGCGCAGCGGGTCGCCGACGACCTCATCGAGCGCGGCTTCAAGGCCAGCCCGCTGCACGGCGACATGGCACAGGTCGCGCGTGAGAAGGCGCTGACGAAGTTCCGCGAGGACAAGATCCAGGTGCTGGTCGCCACCGACGTCGCCGCCCGCGGCATCGACGTGCGCGGGGTCTCCCACGTCATCAACTACACCTGCCCCGAGGACGACAAGACCTACGTGCACCGCATCGGCCGCACCGGTCGCGCCGGCGCGTCGGGCATCGCGATCACGTTCGTCGACTGGGCCGACCTGCACCGCTGGAAGCTGATCAACAAGGCGCTGGACCTGCCCTTCGACGAGCCGGTCGAGACCTACTCCACCTCCGAGCACCTCTTCCACGACCAGGGCATCCCGCCGGGCACCAAGGGCCGCATCGCCGACCCGAAGCCGGTCGAGCGCAAGCCGCGCGAAGAGCGGTCGGGCTCGGGAGAGCGCTCCGCCGATCGCCGGGGCGACCGGCCGGCGCGCAACCGCAACCGGCAGCGCACCCGCACCCGCGCCGGCGAGAGCGTCGGCGCGGAGACCTCCGGCGGTCCGGAGGCCCCCGCGGCGGCCGCCGAGGGCGGCGAGAAGCCCGCCGGCAGCAGCCGCAACCGGCGCCGCCGGCGGCGTCCGTCGGGCTCGGGCGAGAAGGCTCCCGCGGCGGAGTGACCGTCGGGTGCAGGGATGTGCCCGAGAAGTACGCCGTCAGGCGGTGACCACCACGGTCGTGCCGAGCGGGGCGAAGTTCCAGAGCGCGATCGCGTCGGACTCCTTCTGGCGGATGCAGCCGTGGGACAGCGGGGTGCCGAGCTGGGCGGCGGTCTGGACCGGCTTGCCGTCGTCGACGGGGATGTCGTGGAAGCCGATCGCGGCGCGGTCGCCCTTGGCGAAGCGGACGAAGTAGCGCATCGTGCCGGAGTCGTCGATGCCCCACGCCTGCTGCGAGCGTGAGTACACCTGGTAGGTGCCGGGGTCGAGGTTGTCGTAGACGCTGCCGGAGACCAGGTAGGTGCGCTCCACCTTCGTGCCCCGGGCGACCAGCCACACGCGCTGGCGGCCCTGGCTGAAGACCACCCGCTTGCCGGTGCCCGAGCCGTCCGGGAGCGTGGTGTCGCGCGCCGGGTCCTGCTCGGCCTCGTCGACGTCGGCGGTGTCCGCGTCGGCTGAGGAGCGTCCGGCCCGTCGCGCCGTCGGGTCGGTCGAGGCCGTCGCGTCGGGCGTCGGTGCGACGTCGGCGCCGGCGTCGGCCGCCACGTCGATCGCGGCCGCCGGGTCGCTGCCCAGCGGTTCACCCCCGGCGCCGCCGGTGCCCGGGAACACCCCGAACGAGCCGAGCACGGCGACGGCCGTCACCGCGAGCGAGGAGCCGAGCGCGGCCAGCCGGCCGTAGCGCGGGCGCACGGGTGTGCCGCGGTGCCGGCTCACGACGCCCGGCCCTTCCGGCGGCGCGACCGCGGTCGCTGCGCCCGGGCGACCAGCGCCTCGGTCGCGTCGCGGTAGGCCTGGGCGCCCTTGCTGCTCCGGCTGGTCGCCAGGATCGAGCGCCCCGCGGCCGGCGCCTCGGCGAACTTGATGGTCTTCGGGATCGGCGGCTCGACCACCTCGAGGCCATAGGTCTCCGAGATCGTCTCGAGCACGGTGCGCGCGTGGTTGGTGCGCCCGTCGTACAGGGTGGGCAGCACGCCCCACACCTCGAGCGAGCGGTTCGTGAACCGGCGTACGTCGTGGACGGTGTCGAGCAGCTGACCGACCCCGCGGTGCGAGAGCGTCTCGCACTGCAGCGGGATCAGCACGCCGTCGGCGGCGGTCAGCGCGGCGACCGTCATCACGCCGAGCGAGGGCGGGCAGTCCAGCAGGATCCAGTCGTACGCCGTGCCGTCCTCCGCGAGCGTCTCGATCATGGTCCTCAGGACGTGCTCGCGGCCGGTGCGGGTCAGCAGCTCGGCCTCGGCCCGGGCCAGCTCGATGGTGGCCGGCATCAGGTCGACGCCCTCGTCGGTGGCGAGGATGACCTCGGCGGGGTCGAGACCCTGGGTCAGCACCTGGTGCACGGAGACCTCGAGGTCCTCGGGGTCGATGCCCAGCGAGAAGGTCAGGCAGGACTGCGCGTCGAGGTCGACCAGCAGCACGGAGTGGCCCAGCTCGGCCAGGGCCGCACGGCATCGCCGTACTCGCGGTAGTGCAGCAGCCGGGTGCCCTCGGCGACCTTGAGGTAGTCGGTCGGCACCCCCTTCGGCGCGTAGACGTAGCCGCCCTTGCCGATCTTCCGGCCGCCGTAGTCGATCTCCCCGTCGAGCACGTAGTACTCAGTGTTCGCGTGATGGATCCCCGGACCACGACCCCAGTCGGTGTGGAAGTCCACCCGCAACGACGAGGAGCCGTCCTCCTCGTCCACGGACAGCCGGCGCTCACTCGCCCGGCCCTCCCCGGCCGGCAGCTCCGCGGCATGCCAGACGTAGTCCTGCTCGGCGATCAATTCAACGTGGGGCCGCATGCGGTTCTCCTTGTTCGTTCTCCAGTTGGGTGGCGAGCGCGCGGAGGTCGGCCTTGACCACCTTCCCTCCCGCGTTGCGGGGCAGGACCTCGAGCAGGTGCAGGCTCCGCGGAATCTTGTAGCCGGCGAGCAGGGGACGCAGGTGCTCGTCGAGCGCCGGGAGGTCGACGGTCGCGCCCGCGCGTGGCACGACGAACGCGACGACCCCCTCCCCCCACACCTCGTGCGGGATGCCGACGACCGCGGCGTCCGCCACGGCCGGGTGGGCCAGGACCGCCTCCTCGACCTCACGGGGATAGACGTTCATGCCCCCGGTGATGATCAGGTCCTTCTTGCGGTCCACGATCGTGATGAAGCCCTCGGCGTCGACGGTGGCCACGTCACCGCAGGTCACGAAGCCGTCGTCGGTCGTGCACGCCGCCGTGGCGGCGGGGTCCTCGTGATAGCCGTTCATCAGGTACGGCGAGCGGCTGAACAGCTCGCCCGGCTCGCCCGCCGACACCGGCTCGCCGGCATCGTCGACGACCCGCACCTCCGTGAGGAACCACGGATGGCCGACCGAGCCGGCCCGGCTCGCGGCGTCGGGCGGACGCAGGTTCGTGATGATGCCGGACTCGGTCGAGCCGTAGAGCTCGTGCACGCCCACGTCCGGCCACGTCTCCATCACCCAGGCCTTGAGGGCGCGCGGCAGCGCGGCCGCGTTGAAGAACAGGGTGTCGAGGTCACCGGAGTCGGTGTCGGCGATCAGCTGCGGGTCGAGCGCGCGCAGCATCTGGGCGTGGGTGGGCACCAGGAACGCGGACTGGATCCGGTCCCGGGCGAGGACTCGCAGGAACTCGGCCGGGTCCCAGCCGCGCAGCATCGTGACGGTCCCGCCGGTGTAGACCGGGGCGTAGCCGAAGGCGAACCCGGCACCGTGGTACATCGGCGCCACCGCCATCGACCGGCGACCGAACCCGAGCCGCCACTCGAGCGCGCTCATCAGAAACGTCAGCGACCGGGACCGGTGCGAGATCAGGACGCCCTTGGGCCGTCCGGTGGTGCCGGAGGTGTAGGCGATGCAGAACGGGTCGGTCTCGGCGACCTGCGCGGCGGGCCGGATGGCGTCCGAGGCGGCGAGCGCCGCCTCGTAGTCCCCCGAGGCGAGCGGCGCGTCGGCCGGCCCGAGGGTGAGCACCTCGGCCATCTCGTCGGCCATCTCATCGACCAGGCCGGCGGTGATGCCGGCCAGGTCGGAGTCGACGACGAGCGCCCTGGCTCCCGAGTGCCGCACGACGTACTCCGCCTCGACCGCGGTCATCCGCGGATTGAGCGGCACCATCACCAGGCCCGCCTTCGCGATGCCGGCAGCGATCTCGGGGTACTCCAGCCGGTTGCCCAGCAGCAGCGCGACCCGGTCACCGGGCTCGAGCGCCACGAGAAGCCGCTGAGCGAGCCGGTCGGAGCGCTCGTCGAGCTGCGCGTAGGTCAGCGAGCGCTCACCGTCGATGACCGCGGTCACCTGTGGCTGGGAGCGGGCGAAGTTGACCACGCCGTCGAAGATCGTCAGCGGGGTTCCCGCCGCGGCCGCCGCACCGGGCGCCAGGTCCGCCATGGCTGTCCTCTCCCACCCGTGGATCCGGGTCGTCGCCGCGGGCTGTCGTCCCGCGCTCATGCCGCACCCTACTGTCTTTATGACAGACTGTCACTAGTTTTTATGACGAATCGTCAGACGTTGGTGACAACACTTCACATTGATGTGTCGGAGAGGTTCCCAAACTGACGCAGCGTCACTATGGTTCTGACAGTACGTCGTAAACCTTGGAGGAATGAGCCGTGCCCGAGACCGTCGACGAGTCGTGCGCCTACCGCGCGGTGGCGCTCCAGACCACCACCCACGCGGTGAACAGGCTCGGCGTCGCCGAAGCCCGGGAGGCGATCTTCGAGAACATCCGGTCGGTCGCCGCCCAGGTCGAGGCGGCCGTGCGCTGGCACGGGCCCGACACGCGTCTGGTCGTGCTCCCGGAGTACGCGTTCACGGCCTTCCCGATGGGCGACACCATCGAGGGCTGGGCGACCAAGGCGGCCTTCGCCGTCGACGGGCCGGAGTACGACGCGCTCGCGCGGATCGCCGTCGACAACGGGGTGTTCCTGGTCAGCAACAACTACGAGACCGACGCGCACTTCCCCGGCCTGTACTTCCAGGGCAACGTCATCCACTCCCCCGCCGGTGAGGTCGTGCTGCGCTACCGCCGGCTGCACTCCATGTACTCCCCGAGCCCGTACGACGTGTGGGACGCCTACCTGGATGTCTACGGCATCGACGGCGTGCTGCCCGTCGCCCGCACCGAGATCGGCAACCTCGCCGCGATCGCGAGCGAGGAGATCCTCTACCCGGAGCTGCTCCGCTCACTGGCCCTGCGCGGCGCGGAGGTGTTCGTCCACCCGACCAGCGAGGCGACCAGCCCGGACCTCACCCCCAAGGAGATCGCCCGGCGGTCGCGCGCGGTGGAGAACATCGCCTACGTGGTCTCGGCCAACAGCGGCGGGATCCGGAACATCCCGCTCGGCGGCGACTCGACCAACGGCCACTCCGAGATCGTCGACCACCGGGGGCTCAGCCTCGCGCGGGCCGAATCGGGCGAGAGCCTCGTCGCCGCCGCGGAGATCGACATCGCCGCGCTGCGCCGCGAGCGCAGGCGGCCGGCGATGAGCAACCTGCCGGCGCGGCTCAAGTCCCGGCTCTGGGCCGAGGAGTACGCCCGTCACGACGTGGACCGGCCCAACGGCCTGGCCGCCGTGACGGCGGAGCGCTCCTACTTCACCAGCCGGCACGCCGAGAACATCGCGCGGCTGCACGGTTCGGTCGTCGGCCGGTGACCGGCGTCCGGGACCCGCGCACCGGGCGGGTCGAGCGCGAGCTGCGGCCGGCGTCCGACCGGGAGCTCGACGAGCTCGCGGCCCGGCTGCGCCGCGGCCAGTCCACGTGGGCGGCGCTGGACGCCACGGGGCGCGCCGCCTATCTCCTGCAGTTCGCCGAGGCTCTGCACGCGGTACGCGACGACCTGGTCGACGCGCTCACCCGGGACACCGGTCGCGCGGTCGAGTCGCGGATCGAGGCCGACCAGGTGGTCGGCATGGCCCGTCGCTGGGCGGAGGCCGCGCCGCCCCTGCTCGCGCGGCGTACCCGCGCGGCCACGACCATGCCGGGTCTGTCCCTGGAGACCGCCGCGGTGCCCTACGCACTGGTCGGCGTGGTCAGCCCCTGGAACTTCCCGCTGCTGCTCGGCCTGATCGACGCCATCCCGGCACTGGCGGCCGGCTGCGCGGTGATCGTCAAGCCCAGCGAGGTCACGCCGCGGTTCGCCGAACCGCTCGCCGCGGCGATCGACTCGGTCCCGCTGCTGCGTGACGTGCTCGCGGTCGTCGAGGGTGCCGGCGACGTCGGCGCCGCGGTCGTCGACCGCGTGGACGCCGTCTGCTTCACCGGCAGCGTGCCGACCGGCCGGGCGGTCGCGCGCGCGGCGGTCGAGCGCTTCATCCCCGCCTTCCTCGAGCTCGGCGGGAAGGACCCGGCGATCGTGCTGCCCGGCGCGGACCTGGAGCGGGCGAGCTCGGCGCTGCTGTGGGGTGGCACCGCCAACTCTGGCCAGTCCTGTCTCTCGATCGAGCGGGTCTACGTGCACGAGAGCCAGCACGACGAGCTGGTCGGGCTGCTGTGCGCCAAGGCCGAGCGGTTGGAGCTCGCGCTCCCCACGCCCGGCTCGGGGGCGATCGGGCCCCTGATCGACGCGGAGCAGGCGACCGTGATCCAGGCGCACCTCGACGATGCGATCGGCCGCGGCGCGCTCGTGCGCACCGGCGGCACCATCGAGCGTCACGACGGCGGCCACTGGATCCGGCCGACCGTGCTCACCGGCGTCGACCACTCGATGGCGGTGATGACCGAGGAGACCTTCGGACCGGTGCTGCCGGTGCTGGCGTACGCCGACGTCGACCAGGCCGTCGCACTGGCCAACGACTCGACGTACGGCCTCACCGCGGCGGTCTTCGGCCCGGACGCCGACGCGGCCGCGGCGGTCGCCCGGCGGCTGCGCGTCGGCGCGGTGAGCATCAACGACGCCGGGCTGACCGCCTTCGTCCACGAGGGCGAGAAGAACTCGTTCGGGTTCAGCGGTCTCGGCGCCTCCCGCATGGGCGAGTCGGCACTGCTCCGTTTCGTGCGCCGCCAGACGCTCATCGTCAACTCCTCGTCCGCGCCGGACCCGTGGTGGGGCGCGTGACCGACCGACTCCCGAGATCAGTCCACACAGAAAGTCGAGGTATCCATGAGCATCCGTGACGGAATGCCGCTGCTCGCCAAACACGAGGGCTACTGGGAGGGGGAGTACGTCTATCTCAACCCCCAGGGAGAGGTGATCGACCGCCACCGATCGCACCTGGCCTGCCTGTTCCCGGACCCGGAGAGTGGGTTCGACTACGACCAGACCAACACCTACACCTGGCCGGACGGGCGCACCGAGCAGCACCACTTCCCCGGCACCTACGACGGCTACGGTCGGATGAACTTCGACACCGAGCGGATCCGCGGCGTGTGCTGGGGAGTCGACGAGAACACCATCTACCTCACCTGGATCTACAAGGAGCAGGGCGTCGACCTGCGCCTCTTCGAGCTGATCGTGCTCGACCAGGATGGGAAGAACCGCTGCCGCACCTGGCAGTGGGTGCGCAACGGCGTCATCGAGATGCGCACCATCATCAACGAAACCCGTACCGAGAGGGCCACCCCGTGAACCAGAGCACCAACCCCTTCAGCCAGGACATCATCGACGCGGTGCGCGACCACATGAACCTGGACCACCAGGACGACTCGCTGCTGATCGTCCGGTCGCTCGGCGAGCGCCCGCAGGCGACGGCGGCCACGATGTCCGGCATGGACGGCTCGGCGATCGAGTTCGACGCCACCATCGACGGGTCGCAGACGACCGTCCGAGTCCCGTGGAGCGAGCCGTTGACCGAGCGCGGCCAGGTACGGGTCGAGGTCACCCGGATGTACCATGAGGCCTGCGCCGCGCTGGGCATCACGCCGCGAGAAGCAGCCGAGCACTGACCGTCCGGTGCCGGCTGTGCTCGACCTAGGTGCGGCGAGGAGGGCGCTCCCGACCGCGGGAGCGTCCTGACCCGGAAGGATCTCAAGTGCCGCGAATCATCGGTGGATCGCTCGGAGAGCACCGCGAGCAGATGCGGTCGAGGATCTTCTCCGCCTTCACCGACCTGCTCGAGACCTCGGGCTACGACGCCCTGACCCTCGCCGACCTCGCCTCCCGGGTCGGCGTCGGCCGGACGGCGATGTACAACTACTACTCCGACAAGGAGTCGCTGCTCCTCGACTACACGGCCGACGTGACCGAGCGCTACCTCGGCTCACTGCAGCGGGAGCTCGCGCAGGTCCCGAACCCCGTCGACCAGCTGCGTACCTACATCCGGATGCAGATCGAGGAGTTCGCGACCCAGCACGTCCCGGTGAACATGGCCGCCGCGCTGAGCGAGGAGGGCCGCCGCGACATGCGGGCGCATGTGATGCCGCTCTTCGGCACACTGCGTGGCATCCTCGAGGCCGGCATCGCCGAGCGGTACCTGCTGCCCGGAGACATCGGGTTGATGCTGCAGCTGGTCTCCGGCACCGTCTCCGGTCGGTGGACCGCCGAGCTGCGCGGCGACGACCTGGACCTCGCCGTCGAGGAGGCCACCGGGTTCGTGCTGCGCGGGCTCGGCGCCCGGATCGGCAAGGACGGCCGTCCGCGCCGGCTGCCCGGCCCGGCCCGGCAGGACGCGTTCGAGCCCGCCTGAGCATGGACTCGGAGCGGGCGGCGGGCACGACCTCGGCCGACCGGGTCGCCGACGTGGTCGTGCTGTTCGCGACGACCGGACGGCCGATGCGGGTCACCGAGGTGGCGCGGGCGCTCGGCCTGAGCAAGGCGGTCGTCCACCGGATCCTGCAGTCCCTCACGTCGCGGTCCCTGCTCCGGCAGGTGCCGGGCCGGGCCGTGTACGTCCTCGGCCCGGTGCTCACCAGCCTGGCCGCCGGCAGCTGGAGCCCCGGCGAGCTGCGCGCCGTCTCGGCGCCGACCCTGCGCGAGCTCCGCGACCAGACCGGTGAGACGACGACGCTGTCGGTACTGGTCGGGCGCGAGCGGGTCTACGTCGACCAGCACGAGAGCCCGCACGAGGTCAAGATGGTCGTGGACCTCGGGCAGCGCCTGCCGCTGCACTCCGGCGCCTCGAGCAAGGCGATCCTGGCGTTCCTCCCCGACCAGTACGCCGAGGACGCGCTGCGCCAGCTCCGCGAGGTACGACCCGACCTCGATGCCGACGGCTACCGCGCGGAGCTGGCCGAGATCCGCGGACGCGGCTACGCCGTCTCTCGCAACGAGCGCGACACCGGCGCGGCCTCCGTCGCCGCACCGGTGTTCGGCCCGGACCACGACGTGCTCGGGTCGATCAGCTCGTCGGGGCCGATGTTCCGCTACGAGGACGACGACCAGGGGGCCCACGCCCGGCTGGTGGTCACCGCCGCGCAGGCGATCACCGCCGCACTCGGCGCCAGATCGCCACGGTCGGGGTCGTAGCTCCACCTGACCTCGGGCCGACTCGTGGGTGCGAGTGCTCGGGCGCCGTGGGTCGGCGTGGTAGTCGCTACGGACCACCCGCGCACCCGCCACCCAACGCCGGAAACCAGCACCGACGTCCGGCTCAACTCCCCGAGCGACGCAGGAAGCGGCCGCGCGGCTCGCCGACGATCGCGCCGTCGGTGAGCACGGCCTCGCCGCGCAGGTAGGTGTCGGTCACCCGGGCGGTCAGGGTGAAGCCCTCGAACGGCGTGTACTCCTGGGTGGACAGCGAGTCCTCGGCACGCACGACGTACTCGACGTCGTCGTCGACCAGGCAGAAGTCGGCGTCGTACCCGACGGCGATGTCGCCCTTGCCCGGCATGCCGAAGCGCTCGGCCGGGTTGCGCGCGACCAGCTCGGCGATCCGGTTGTAGGAGAGGCCGCGCTTGCGGCCCTCGGAGATCATGCCCGGCAGGAGGTACTCGGTGCCGCCGAAGCCCGACTTGGCCAGGAAGACGTCCTCGCGCGGCTCGCCGAACTTGGTCTCCTCCTTGCAGCAGGCGTGGTCGGAGGTCACCCAGGAGAAGTTCCCGGCCAGCAGGTGCTCCCACAGCGCCTCCACGTCCTCGCGCGAGCGCAGCGGCGGGTTCACCTTGCCGCCGGGGCTCGCGGTGTGGAAGTCGGCGAGCAGGTGCCCGACGGTGACCTCGCGGCGGAAGTCGATGTGCGGGAACGTCGCCTGCATCAGCATCGCCGCCTCGATCGCCTTGCGCGAGGTCAGGTGCAGGAGGTTGATGTTGGGCAGCTCGGTCTCGTGGGCGAGGTAGGAGGCGATCGTGATCGCCAAGCCCTCGGAGTGCGGCGGGCGCGCAGCGCTGTAGGCCTCGAGCCCGGTCAGCTTCCCCTCCTGCTCGACCATCCGCGTGTAGGCGCGCATGATCTCGGCGGTCTCGCAGTGCAGCGACAGCGAGATCCGGTCGCGGTCGGCCGCGAACGCCGGGTCGGCGTACGCACGCTGGATGCCCCGCATCACGAACTCGAAGTGCGCGATGTCGTAGGACTGGTCCTCGGGGATCATCAGGAACTCGCGCTGCTCGGAGGACCTGCCGTGCAGGCCGAACCCGCCGTAGAACATGAAGATCTTGAACGACGGCACGCCGAACTCCGAGATCAGCGCGGGGATCTCGTCGATGTGCTCCTGCAGGATCGGCGCCAGGTGGAAGGCGTAGTCGATGTGCGCCCGTCCCTCGGCCGCGGCCAGCACCTCGGGGAAGACCTCGCGGTAGGGACCGGTGCGGTTCAGGTAGTAGGCACCGGTCCGGATGTAGGTGATGCCGGAGGTGACGCCCCCCTGGGCCGCCGCCCGGCTCTCGGTCTCGGCATCCTGGCTCAGCTCGTTGTAGATGCCCCAGTGCTGGTGTACGTCGACGGCGCCCGGGAAGAGGTACTTGCCCCCCGCGTCGAGCACCCGGGCCGCGCGGGCGGTGTCGATCGACTCCTCGACGACGGCGAACCTCCCATCGGCCACCGCCACGTCGAGACGCTCGGGCGCCTCGCTCCCGGGCCGCACCACCAGCGCGTTCTGGATGACCAGGCTGTAGTCGGTCATGATCCCTCCACCTCTTCCGCGGCCGTCGTCGGCCCGTCTGCTCTGCTGTTGTCCCATATGCCCGCGTCGACCCCGGTCAGCGGTGCGAGCACCGCCGTCAGGTCCGACCGCTGGTCGAGCGCCGCACAGTCGGCCGCCACCGCCTCGACCCGGGCGGCGGGCAGCACCCGGGAGGCGTTGTCGCGGAACTTGGTGCCCAGCTCGGCCAGGCTCAGCGGGCGTGCCGGCCCGCCGCGCGTGGTGAGCACCTTCTCGACGATCTCGCGGCCGTCGTGGAGCCGCGCGGTGAGCACGGCCGGGAACTGCCGCGGGAAGATGGCCGTGCACTCGTCGTCCGCCACGACCTCGACCTTGTCCATCAGCGCGCGCCGGTCCGGGTCGTGCGCGAGCCGGTCGGTGTAGTCGTCGAGCGCCGAGCCGAGTCCGCCACCGCCGTACAGTCCCACAGCCACGGCGTACGGGCCGCTGAACTGGGCCATGTAGCCGGTCTCGGGGCGGCGCTTGACCTCGATCGGCTCGCCGATCGTGCGCAGGTTGGGTGCCGGCACCCCGAGCACCAGCCGCTCCACCTGATCCGGCGTGACACCGGCCAGACGCAGCGCGGCGGCGGCGTCGACGGCGGCATGGGTGAAGTGGTTGGCGGGATAGGGCTTGAAGAAGATCCCGGGCACCGACCACGACTCCCCCAGGCCCTCGGTCACCGCCGCGAGGTCCGCCTGACCGTGCAACCAGGCCTCGAAGAACCCGAACCGGCCCTCCAGGACGGTCGGCGGCCCGGTCAGGCCGTGCCGGACCAGCTCGGCGGCGGACACCCCCGCATGCGCCGCCCAGCCGCAGTGGATGCGCTTGACCGTGCCGCCGGTGCGGTTGGCCTCGATGATCCCGGCCGCCATCGACGCCGCGACACCGAGTGCGTGCAGCACGGCGTCACGCACGCCCTCGCTCCCCGACCCGCTGGCGCGGGCGCCGATCACGGCGACGGCCGCGGCGGCACCCATGGCCCCGCAGATCGAGGTGGCGTGCTGGCCGTGCTCGAAGAAGATCGAGTTGCCGGCCTCCTCGTCGTACCCCGCCATGCCGAGCCGGACGCAGACCTCCAGGCCGACCGCGATCGCGTGGATCAGCGTGCGGCCGTCGCCGTCCTGGCTCTCGGCGGCGGCCAGGGCGGCGGGCACGACCGCGGCGCTCGGGTGCAGCACCGAGGGCAGGTGGGTGTCGTCGTAGTCGAGCGAGTGCGCCAGCACGCCGTTGACGAACGCGGCCAGCGCCGGAGGCAGCTGCTGCGGTACGCCGATCGCGGAGGCGCGCGCCGCCCCACCCTGCTCGGCCGCCCAGCGGCGCGCCGCCCGGCTGGTGTCCAGCGGCGCGGCCGCGGCCGCGATGCCGAGGGTGTCGAGCACCCGCATCTTCACGCTGTCCACGACCTCGGCGGGCAGCGTCTCGAAGGAGCTCTCCGCCGCGAAGTCCGCCAGCCGCTCGGCCAGCGGGCGCCCGTCGCTCATGCCGACACCAGGGCCAGCGGGCGCACCGGCGAGCCGGTGGCGCCGTAGATCTTCAGCGGCACCAGCACGAACGTGAACACGTGGTGGCCGCGGGCCGCGAGCGTCTCGAGGTCGAGCGTCTCGACGATGTAGATGCCGTGCTCGACGAGCAGCACCCGGTGGGCGGGCAGCAGGGCGTGCCCGCCGCCGGGGGCGAGCCGCTCGAAGGCGATCGTGTCCGCGCCCGTCGCGTGCACACGACGCTCCGCGAGCCATTGCGCACCGGCCTCGCTCACACCGGGTACGCCGCTGTCGCGCCCGACGTACGGCTCGCCCTCGACGAACCGGCTGCCCCAGCCGCTGCGGATCAGCACCACATCGCCGGGCCCGACCGAGATGCCGTGTCGCGCAGCGGTCGCCTCGAGGTCGGCCGGGGTGATCTCGTAGCCGCCCGCACAGTGGTCGACGCCGAGGTGACCGGCCACGTCGAGCAGCACGCCCCGGCGGACCATCGGCTCGATGGTGTGCGCACCGAGCGCGTCGTACTTCCCACCGCGTCCGGCCTCCTGCGCGTCGAGCCCGCCGTACAGCTTGCCGTTGTGGGAGACGTGCGCGAGCGCGTCGATGTGGGTCCCGACGTGGGTGCCCATGCTGATCATGTCGTTGGCGGCACTGCCGCCGTCGGCCCGCTCCATGTCGCCGTGCCGACGCGGCAGCGCATGCCAGAAGTGCGGGTGGTTCGGCGACTGCGGCATCCCGACCCGCAGCTCACGCCCGAGGTCGATCACCTCCAGGCCCGCCTCGACCGCCGCCAGCAGTGTGTCGCTCACTGGATGACCTTCGCTTCCTTGAGTCGGGCGAGCTCGTCGGCGGTGTAACCGGCCTCGGTGAGCACCTCGTCGGTGTCCGCGCCCAGGGCGCGCCCGGTGAACCTGATCTCTCCCGGGCTGTCGCTCAGCCGCCACATCACGCCGTGCTGCAGCAGCGGGCCCAGGTCGTCGTCCGCCACCTCGACGAGCATCCCGGTCTCGCGCACGTGCGGGTCCTCGGTCAGGTCGCGCGCGTCGTAGACCGGGCCGATCGCGGCACCGGCCTCGGTGAACGCCTCCAGCACCTCCGCTCGCGTGCGCTCGGCGATCCAGCCGGCGACATGGGCGTCGAGGAGGTCCACGTGCTGGGCACGGCCGTGCCCGGTCGCGAACCACGGCTCGTCGATGACCTCGGGGTGACCGACCAGGCGCAGCACCCGCTCGGCGATCCGCTGGGCGCTGGTCGACACCGCGACCCACTTCCCGTCGGCGGTCAGGTAGGTGTTGCGCGGCGCGTTGTTGGTCGAGCGGTTGCCGTGCCGCGGCTCGACGATGCCCAGCTGCTGGTAGACCGTCGGCGCGGGGCCGACCGCGTCCATGATCGGCTGCAAGATGTTCATGTCGACCACCTGCCCACGGCCCGAGCCGTCGCGGTGGCGCAGCGCCATCAGCACGGCCGAGGAGGCCGCGATGCCGCAGATGCTGTCGGCGAGGCCGAACGCCGGGAGGGTCGGCGGGCCGTCGGGCTCGCCCGTGGCGGCGGCGAACCCGCTCATCGCCTCGGCGAGCGTGCCGAACCCCGGCCGCTCGGCGTACGGCCCGGTCTGCCCGTAACCGGTCAGCCGCAGCAGCACCAGGCGCGGGTTGAGGGCCGCGAGCACGTCGGGGCCGATGCCCCAACGCTCCAGCGTGCCCGGGCGGAAGTTCTCGACGACCACGTCGGCGCTCTCGGCCAGCCGGCGGAACACCTCGGCACCGTCGGGCGACTTGAGGTCGAGCGCGATGGTCCGCTTGTTGCGGCTGATCTCCTTCCACCACAGCGGGACCCCGTCCTTGCTGTGGCCGTGCCCGCGCATGCTGTCGCCGTGCTCGGGATGCTCGATCTTGATCACGTCGGCCCCGAAGTCGCCGAGGATGCGGCAGCACAGTGGGCCGGCCAGGATCGTGCTGGCGTCCAGGACCCGCAGGCCGGCCAGCGCCGATGGTTTCGCCACCTCAACTCCGTTCCGTTTTATGGAACACAATGTGTCAGCAAGTTAGCACTATTGCGCTCAACGGGATCGAGTGGGGACATTTTGTTCCGCTGGTAGAAACATTTATCAGGTCAGGCCATTCACGGTCGCGTTCGGCGGGTCCGGTCCGGCCGCCCGTGCCAGAATCGCCGGATGTCGCACCGCCCTCCCCGCCGGAGGTGGCCCCGTCGCGCCGGGATCGTCATCGCGCTGGTCGGGCTGGGACTCATCGGCTACGGCGCCTGGCAGTACTGGGGGACGACCTGGGTGTCCCGGGCCGAGCAGGACCGCATCGTCGAGGAGCTGGAGCGGAGCTGGGCCGCCCTCCCCAGCGAACCGCCGCGGTCGACCGTCGTCGAGCCCGGGACCCCCGGCGGCGACAAGGACGTCGACGGCCGTGCGCACGAGGACGGGGACGAGGTCGCGGTGCAGGCCAGCGGCACCACGGCGGAGGCGATCCTGCGGATCCCCGCCTTCGGCTCGTCGTACGCCATGCCGATCCTCGAGGGCACGACGTCGGAGGCCCTGGCGGTCGGCGTCGGGCACTTCTCCGACAGCGCCCGACCCGGCGAGGTGGGCAACTACGCCCTCGCCGGGCACCGGGTGACGCACGGGGAGCCGTTCCGCGACCTGCCGGACCTGCAGGCCGGCGACCAGGTCGTGATCGACACCGCCAGGTGGCGCTACACCTACGTCCTGGACACCGCCGGCGACGGGCTCGAGGTCGCCTTCACCGAGACCTGGGTCCTCGATGCGGTACCCCGCAACCCCCGAGGTGGGCCGCAGCCGTCCCAGGCGCCCGGACAGCGACTGATCACGCTCACCACCTGCGCCGAGCTCTTCCACACCGACGAGCGGCTGGTCGCCTTCGGCCACCTGGTCGACCGATCACCGCGGGGCTGAGCCTGACGTGGAACACCCTTGACAGGTTCCTGACATATTGTCACCATCGTCGTGATCCCGGCGCCACCCAGCCCGGGTGGACCTGGAGAAGGGGCGACAGCGATGACCTCCGTGGCCCGAGGACCTCGACCCGGACAGCGGCAGCGGCTGCCCCACCTCGGCACCCGGATGCGGCTGTGGGGCTGGTGGACCGCCTGGCGCGTCGACCGGCTCGTCACGGTCGACGAGTGCGAGCACGACGGAAGGACCCCGATGTGCTGGGCCTGCGTGCTGCTGTGCTGCCAGATCCGCTGACGCGTCCGCCCTCGGAGGGGCTCAGGAGGCCCTGCCGACCTCGGCCTCACGAGCACCGCCCGCCTCCGCGGCTCGCCACCGGGGCGCCGCCTGCTTGCGGATGGCCAGGAAGAGATGGATCAGGCCGAGCGTGATCAGGATGTGGCCCAGGCCGGCGATGCCCGAGACGGCGGCCAGCGGGTCCTCGCCCTGGACGTCGCGGATCCCGTGCACCGTCATCGCCGCGACCGTGACGACGAGGCCGCTGTTGTAGAACACGAAGAACAGCGTGAACAGCCGGTGGCCCGAGATCCCGAGGGCCGCGTCGAGCGCCAGGACGATCAGGAAGAGCAGCATGCCCAGCGCGAGCAGGTGGGTGTGCACGACGGCGAGCTGGGTGTCACCGGTGTAGTCGTGGGCCTTGGTGTACTCGCGATAGAACAGGCCTCCGGCGAGGCCCGCGATCAGGTAGGCGAGTGCGGCGACGTAGATCTTCTTCATCCGGTCCTGGTCCTTTCGATGGGTGCGTGATCGTCACGGTCGTTCGGGCCGGACGGGTCGCGGGTCGGGGCGAGCCGCCCGTCCACCATCCAGTAGGTCGTGTCCATCCGGGCCATGACGCCGGGGTCGTGGGTCACGAGCATCGTCGCCGTGCGGTACTGGCGCGTGAGCTCGACGACCAGCTCCACGAGCTGGGCGCCGCGCTGCCGGTCGAGCGCACTCGTGGGCTCGTCCACTACCAGCAGGGCGGGCTCGTTCATCAGGGCACGGGCGACGTTGACCCGCTGCCGCTGACCCCCCGAGAGCTCGGCCGGAAGACTGTCCAGGTGCCCGTCGAGCCCGACCGCCTCGAGCAGCTCGACCGCACGGATCCGCGTGTCGATGCGACTCCGGCGCCGACGGCGACCCACGGTGAGCTCGCCCATCACGAGGAGCTGCTCGAGGGTGGTGAGCGACGGCAGCAGATTGGCCTGCTGGAAGACGATGCCGATGCGCTCCCGGCGCAGGCGGGCTCGTCCGCGCAGGTCCAGCGTCGTCGCCTCGACGTCGCCGATCCGGACGCTGCCACGATCCGGAAGCACCAGGGTCGAGGCGACGGCGAGCAGGCTGGACTTGCCCGAGCCCGACGGTCCGCTGATGCCCACGGTCTCACCGCCGGCGATCGACAGGTCGACGTCGTCGACGGCCACCAGCCGCCCCTCGCCGCCGTCGGGATAGGTCAGCGTGATGTGGGACAGATCGATCATCGGTTGCTCCCCAAGGCGACGAGCGGGTCGATCCGGGTGACCGACCTGGTCGCGACCGCGGCCCCGAGCAGGCCGAGCGCGATCGTGATGGCCGCCGGAGCCAGGGTGGTCAGCGGACTGAAGACGTAGGGCAGCCCTGCCGAGGCGAGGAGTGCTCCCGACGAGGCCAGGGCGAGCCCGACCACGACACCACCGACGAGCAGGACGAGTGCCTGCCCCAGCGCGTCCGTCATCAGCCTGCGCGTCGTGGCGCCGAGCGCCCGGAGGACCGCCACGTCGCCCCTGCGCTGCATGCTCCAGATGTTGAAGAAGGCGCCGATCACGAGCGCCGAGATCGCGAACAGCAGCCCGACCATCAGCAGCAGCGACCCCACCTCGGAGGTGAAGGACGCCAGCGCGGACAGGGAGCCCCGGACGGTCGTCGACTCCGTCCCGGCTGCGGCGTCCGCGGCCTCGACGTCGATCCCGCTGCCGCTGACCGCGAGGACGGTCGCGAACGGCGCGACCGCCTCGCTCGTTCCGCCCAGGTCGCGCCAGGTCTCGAGACTGGTCCACACGACGGGCATGTGTGAGTACCACTGCGTCGCATCCGATACGACGACGCGATGGGGTCGCCCGCCCATGAGCACCCGGTCACCGGCATCGGCACGCAGCTCCTCGGCGAGCCCGCGCGGCACCACCACGGCACCCGCGAGGTCCTCCCGGTCCTGACCGGCCGGCAGGTACTGCCGATACAGGTCGGAGCCGAAGACCGTGACCGACTGCTGCGCGTCCCCCAGCACGAGTCGGGTCTGGCCGATGCCGACCGCGTCCACCCTCTCGACACCGGGCGCCTGCGCCCAGGCGTCGGCCTGCCGCGCCGTGACGGTGGAGTCCTCGAACGAGCGGTTCCCGCCGGCTGGGACACCGAAGACGATCCGGTCCGCCGGCAGGTCCGTGATCGCGGAGATGTTCTGCTGCACGAGGCCCCCGATGAGCCCGCTGAGGAACGTGACCAGCCCGGTGATGAGGGCGACCACCACCCCGACGAGGACGAACCTGGTCGTGGCACCTCGCATCTCGCGCCAAGCAACGAACACCTGCTGTCCAGCTCCTTCCGGCTCTGCCCACTGCGCCTGCGACCGGGTCGGTCGCGGCCTGTCATCAGTGTCATCGCCTCCGGGGCCCGGATCATCGTCGCTACGACCGGTCGTCGCTGCCCTGAGGTTGGACGGCGCTCTCCTACTTTCGATGGAACCGCAGGTCGGCACCCGTTCGTAGACTGGTGATCGCGGCCGGGCGGTTCGCGAGCCAGAGGTGGAGAGGTACCCGATACCGTGGTCGACCACAGGACTGCTGCGACGCGCTCGCTCGAAGCGATCTCGTCGGGCCTGCGGACCGCGCTGCACGCGCTGGTCGTCGTGCTGACGGTGGTCGTGCTGGCCGCGGCTCCCGAGCAGTCGGGGCGAGAGCTCGTCGCGCTCTGCCTGGTCGCCCTCTTCCTCGGCACGTACGCACTCGGGGCGCTGCGCGGTCTGCCGGAGGGCACCGGCCGCGCCCGTCGCGACCAGCTCTGGGTGGTCGCGCTCACGGTCGAGTGGATGGCGCTGGCCGGCTCGACCGGCGCCGCCGTCTACCTCGTGTTCGCCCTGTTCTTCCTCTACCTCCAGGCCTTCTCGGGCTGGCGGTCCGTGCTGGCGGTCGCGCTCTCGACGGCGTTCGCCGTCGTGGCCTTCGGAGCCCAGGCGGGCTTCACCGCCGCGGGCGTCCTCGGCCCGATCCTCGGGGCCGCCGTGGCTCTGGTGTTCGGCTACGGCTACCGGTCCCTGGCGCGCGAGATCGGCGCGCGCGGGGCCCTCATCGAGGAGCTGAACTCGACCCGGGCCCAACTGGCGGCCGCGGAGCGCGCGGCCGGGGTCGCCGACGAGCGGGAGCGCCTCGCCCGCGAGATCCACGACACCGTCTCGCAGTCGCTGTCGAGCATTGTCATGCTCCTGCACGTCGCCGAGCGCGCCGACCCCGACGACGCCCGCCGCCGCGTGCGGCAGGCGCGCGACGCAGCGACCGGGGCGCTGGCGGAGACCCGGCAGTTCATCAGCGAACTGGCGCCGCCCGGGCTGCGACGGTCGAGCCTCCTCGAGGCCCTGACGCGGCTGGTGGACGAAGCACGGGACACCAGCGGCATCCAGGCCCACGTGAGCCTGACCGGCGAGGAGGGGTCGCTCGACTCGGTGCCGGCTCCGGTGCAGACCGCGATGCTCCGGGTGGCGCAGAGCTCCCTGGCGAACGTCGTGCAGCACGCCGGGGCACGACGGGTCGACGTGACGCTGACCCGGCTGGAGGACGAGGTCATCATCGACGTCGTCGACGACGGCCGCGGGTTCGACGCGGCCGGCTCGTCACGGTCGATCGGCGGTGAGTCCTTCGGGCTGCGGGCGATGCGGCAGCGGGTCGAGGGGCTGGGCGGCGAGCTGGTCGTGCAGTCGCGACCGGGGACCGGCACCAGCGTGACGGCGAAGTTCAAGGTGGATCGATGACCGTTCGGGTGCTGCTCGCTGACGACCATCCGGTGATGCGGACCGGCCTCACCGCGCTGTTCGAGGCCGACGACGACATCGAGGTCGTGGCGGCGGTCGGGACCGCCGAGGAGGCCGTCGCGCTGGCCCGGGAGATCCGGCCGGACGTGATCCTGATGGACCTGCAGTTCCAGGGTGAGTTCAAGGGCGCCGGCGCGACGGCGGAGATCCGGCGGCTGCCGGAGCCGCCGGCCGTGCTGGTGCTGACGAACTACGACACCGACAGCGACATCGTGACGGCCATCGAGAGCGGCGCCGCCGGCTACCTGCTCAAAGATGCCCCGCCGGAGGAGATCAGCGCCGCCGTGCGTGCCGCGGCGTCGGGACAGACCGCGCTGGCTCCGGCCGTCGCGAACCGGCTGCTCTCCCGGATGCGCGACACCACGACGGCGCTCAGCCAGCGCGAGCTGGAGGTCCTGGACCTGGTCTCCCAGGGGCTGTCCAACCTCGACATCGCCCGTCGGCTGCACCTGAGCGAGACGACGGTCAAGTCACACCTGGCGCACATCTATCCCAAGCTCGGCGTCACCTCGCGCACCGCCGCCGTCGCCGCAGCCCGGCAGGCCGGGTACATCCGGCGCGGGTGAGCCTGGATCCACTGGTGGCCGCCGTCAATCGGACTCGGCGAGCGCCGGGCCGAGGTCGAGCTTGGCGAGCAGGTCGGCACGCGGCGGCACGAAGATGTCGATGTTGACGCACGGGCCCTCGGTCGGCTCGACGTAGTGCTCCGCCCCGCGCGGGACCAGCAGGAAGGACCCGGGCGTCATGTCGTTGGCGACGCCGTCCACGTAGTAGAAGCAGCGTCCCTCGGCGATGTAGACGAGCTGGTCGAAGTCCTCGTGGCTGTGCGGGTTGAGGTCCATCCCGACGTCGAGCTCGTGGTGCGCGATCATCACGTCGTCGGTGGCGAAGATGCGACGGCGTACACCGGGCCGGATCTCCTGCTGCGGGATCCGGTCCCAGTTGACGACCTTGCCGAAGAGGGCTTCGTTGAGCGCGGACATCAGGTACCTCCAGGGTTGTCGTTGGCATGCGCGGTCGGGCCGGCCAGCGAGCGCAGCCCGGTGGCCAGCAGCTGCAGGTCCGAGCCGACGACGACGTAGTCGGCGGGTGCGAGCGCCGCGGCGGCCGCGGGCGTGGCCGCCCAGCCACCGAACGCGACGCCGGCCGATTCCGCCCCCTCGCGGATCGAGTCGACGGCGCGGTCCAGGGTGTCCGCCGCGGGCAGCCCCAGGCTCACCGACAGGTCGGTGGTGCCGACGAACGCGACGTCGAGCCCGCGCAGCACCTCGTCGAGCGGCTCGGCCACGAGCGTCTCGATCTGTCCGACGAGGAGAGGCGGCGCCGCGGCTTCCTGGTCGAGGAAGTCCGCCAGCGCGCTCGCCCCGAACCCGGCGACCCGGTTGGCGAGGCTGATCGAGCGCTCGCCCTCGGGTGCGAACCGGCAGGCGGCCCGCAGCTGCCTCGACTCCGCGACGGTGCGCAGCGTCGAGAGCTGGATGCCGGCCGCGCCGCTCTCCAGCAGCCGCGCGATCAGGCCCGGCTGCACGGCGGGCAGGCGGACCAGGGCCGCCAGCCCGCACAGGTCCGCGGTGCGGACGAGCGCGACCGCGTCGCGCTCGTCGAGCACCGAGTGCTCCAGGTCGACCACGACGAAGTCGAGGCCGGCCGCGGCGGCCAGCTCGACGACGTCGCACGACCCGAGCTTGACGAACGTGCCGGTCACCGGCTCGCCATCGGCGAGCCGGGACCGCAGCGCCCGTCGGGTGTCGTGGACCGAGGTCACGCGGTCGCTTCTCCCCGCCAGGGCGTGGTCTCGACCAGCGCGCCCTCGTGCACGACGGTGGTCGGCTCGAGGCGCGGCGCGGTGATCACGTTGCCCGAGGCGTCGGGCAGCTCGACCTCGCTGGTCTCGGTGAGGACGGTGACGTCCGCGCGGCCGCCGACCTCGAGGCGTCCGTAGCCCTCACCGGCCAGGCCGAGCAGCTCGGCCGGCGCGACGGTGGCGCGACGGATGCACTCGTCCAGGGGGGCGCCCAGCGCGACCAGCTTGGCGATGCTGGTCACCAGGTCGAAGACCGGACCGCGCCAGTTGCGGGCGCTGGTGTCGGAGCTGAGGATGTCGGGCAGGAAGCCGCAGGCGATCGCCTGGCGGGCGACGTTGAAGCTGAGGTTGCTGCGACCGTGCGCGGAGTCGAACAGCACGCCGCGCTCCCGCGCCTCCAGGACCTGGGCGAGCACCTTGTCGTCGTCGAGGATGCCGTGCGGCTTGCCGGTGTAGCAGTGCGCGACGATGTCGCCGGGCCGCAGCTGCTCGAGGACCACCGGCAGCGGCTCCTCGGTCTCGCCGATGTGCACCATCAGCGGCAGGCGGGCCTGCTCGGCCAGCTCGATCGACTTCTTCAGCAGCGACATCCAGTTCGGGCCGACGACGTCCTCGGAGAGCCGGATCTTGAAGCCGCGCACGACGTCGGGGTTCGCGGCGGCGACCTCGAGCGCGTCGTCGACGACGAGGGTGTCGGGGTTGAGCAGTTCGCCGAAGCGGAAGTCGATCAGGCCCAGGACCGACACGTTGAGGAAGTTCACCACGCGCATCGCGTTGCCCTCGACCACGACGCGCTGGAAGGCCGCGAAGGTGGAGGCACCGGCGGTGCCCGCGTCGGCGACCGCGACCACGCCGCGGCGCAGGTGCGCCTCGTCGGCGGGGGCGCCGACCTTGGAGACCTGCTCGAAGATGTGGCTGTGTCCCTCCACCAGGCCGGGTACGACGGTCGAGCCCGTGCAGTCGACGACCTTCGCGCCGGGGGCGCTCAGGCCCGTGTCGATCGCGGCGATCCGGTCGCCCCGGATCGCGACGTCACGGCGTGCGTTGAGGCCCGAGGCCGGGTCCAGCACCGTGCCACCGGAAAGGATCAGGTCGTAGGTCGGCTGGTTGGGGTCGGTCATATCGGCTCCTAGGGCCAGGTGGATGATGGAGATTCGGTCTGTGCGGGCGCGACGGTGCCGCGACGAGGGTCAAGCGGTCTGGCGCGCGACCGAGGTGGTCAGGGGCAACACCGGCCCGACCTCGACGCGGATCTGGTCGCCCGGAGCCAGGAAGCAGCCCCGGTCCTGGCCGGTCCCGGCCGGCGTGCCCGTCAGGACGACGTCACCGGGCTGCAGCGGCGCGTAGCGGGAGATCCTCGAGATCAGCTCGGGGATCGGGAAGATCAGGCCCGCGCTGGTGTCGTCCTGGTGCAGCTCGTCGTTGACCCAGCTGCGCACCGGGATGCTGTCCCGGTCGGCCAGCTCGTCGAGCGTGCACACCGACGCGCCGAGGGGCTTGAACCCCGGGAAGCTCTTCGCCAGCACCGGGATCGAGGTGCTGCGCATGACGTCGCGCGCCGTCATGTCGTTGGCCGCGGTGATGCCGGCGATGCTCGACCAGACCTGGTCGGGCTCGGCGCAGTAGAGCGGCCGGCCGATCACGACGGCGATCTCGGCCTCGTAGTCCATCTGCTGGGTGGAGTCCTCGGGCAGCGCCACCGAGCTCCCCGGCGCGAGCACGGCCGAGGAGGCCGCGAGGAACAGGATCGGATCGGTGGGCAGGTCCCGGCCGGCCCGCGCCGCCTTGGACTTGTAGTTGAGCCCGATCCCCCACACCGCCCGCGGCGTACCGAGCGGCGCGCCGAGCTCGGCCGACGCGAGCGGAACCCGCTCGACCACCGGGGTCGAGCGGAGGGCGTCCAAGGATCCGGTCTCCTGGAGCACGGCTCCAAGGTCCGGGAAAGGCGTGTCCAGCAAGGCGATCTCGTCGTTCTCGACGCGACCGATGCCGGCAGGCGTGGTCACTGCGTGCATGTCAACCATCTTTCAATGCGAGACGGTATCGTGTCAAGTGATACAGCCATGGGGTCCGGAGAGGTCGCCGAAGCACCCTGCGGAGGCCCGTCATAGACCGCCGATCAGGGGTGCGGCGCCGTCCCCGGGCATGACGAAGCGCCCGGCGAGCCAGGCTCGCCGGGCGATCGGCAGGGGTGATCAGCAGGGGGCGACGAGAAACGGCGGAGCCCGTGCGGACCGGCTCCGCCGTGTCGCCCTCAGGACGCGGCCGACCGGGCGGATCGCGCCCGGCGCGGCGTCAGAGATCCAGGACGATCCGGTCCGACTGGGACCGGCTGACGCAGATCATCATCGTGCTGCACGACTCGCGCTCGGCGTCGCTCAGCACCTCGTCGCGGTGCTCTGGCTTCCCGGCCAGCACCCGCGTCTCGCACGAGCCGCAGAAGCCCTTCTCGCAGTCGTAGTTGAGGCCGGGCAGGACCTCCCGCACCACCTCGATCAGGCGCTTGTCGACCGGGACGTCGAGCACCTGATGGGAGCGCGCCAGCTCGACCTTGAACGGCTTGTTGTTCTCGGTCGAGGCGAGCCGCGCCTCCATCTCGTCGCTGGCCGCGAAGCGCTCGACGTGCAGGTCGGCGCGGCGTCCGAGCTCGTCGCACAGCGCCTGCACGGCCGAGATCATCGCGCTCGGACCACAGCAGTAGATCGCCGTTCCGGGCGCGGTCGCGTCGATCGCGGCGCGCAGGTCGGGTATCCCCTGCTCGTCCTGGGGGACCAGGTCGACCTCGATCCCCGGCAGCGCGGTGAGCTCGTCGGCGAACGCCATCGTGGCGCGCGAGCGGCCGCCGTAGACGACCCGGGCCGGGCGGCCCCGCGCAGCGAGGGAGCGGGCCATCGCCAGGATCGGCGTGACCCCGATGCCGCCGGCGATGAGGAGGTGGCCGTCGGCGTCGACGAGCGGGAAGTGGTTGCGCGGGCCACGCACGGTCAGCTCCCGGCCGGCGACCGCGATGTCGTGGAGCTCCTCGGAGCCACCCCGACCCGCGCGCTCGCGCAGCACCGCGACCCGGTACGACGACGGGTCGTCGAGCTGACCGCAGAGCGAGTACTGCCGGAGCCGGCCCGACGGCAGCCGCATCTCCAGGTGGGCACCGGGCTGCCAGCGGGGCAGCGTGCCGCCGCCGGCCGCGCGGACCGTGATCGCGAGGACGTCCTCGGCGACCACGTCGACCGCGTCGAGGACGACGTCGTACGTCTCGTTGTCGTGGCTGGCGCCCTGGAACTGGTCGATCCGGTCGCCCACCCGCGGGCCGGGCGTGAAGGTCGCCGGGATGACGTCCCAGCCCATGTGGTTGCCGCGCGAGGCGTAGCCGACCACGCCCTCGCGGTCGACCTTGTAGTCGGGGAGCCGGGTCAGGACCTGGTGGATCATCTCCTGGAACATCGCCCGCGCCAGGTGGGCACCCGGGCAGCGGTGGGTGCCGATGCCGAAGGTCAGATGGCGGCTCGCGTCGCGGTCGAGGCGGACCTCGTGCGGCTCGGTGAACACCTCGGGGTCGTGGTTCGCCGCGAACCACGGGACCAGCACGCGCTCGCCGGCCTGCACCGGGCAGCCGCCGATCTCGGTGTCGGCAGTCGTCGTGCGGGACATGGCGGTCACCGAGCCGTAGCGGCGCAGGAACTCGTCAGTGCCGTCGACGAGGAGGTCGGGCGCGTCGATGAGCTGCTGACGCATCTCGGGGTGCTCGTCGAGGTGGACGAGCACCGAACCGGTCAGCGAGGTCGTGGTGTCGACGCCGCCGGTGATGGCGATGCCGATCACGGAGAAGACCTCGGCGTCGGTGAACTCCGAGCCGTCTGCCTTGCGCTCCGCCAGCAGCCGGCTGATCACGTCGTCGCCGGGGTTGGCGCGGCGCTCGGCGATGATCTCGGCGAGCCGCTTCTCCATGTAGGCCATGCCCTCGTAGGCGCGCTGCGCGCGCTCGCTGCCCGGCTCAGAGGTGAAGACGTCGTGGATCGGGCGACCGATCCGCATCCAGTCCTCCTCCGGGAAGCCGATCCAGTCGAGGGTGACCGCGCTGGGCAGCGGGTTGGTCAGCACCTCGACCAGGTCGGCGCTGCCGGACTCGATGAACTCGTCGACGATCCGCGAGGCGTGCCGCGCGATCATCGGGCGCAGCTCGTCGACCGCGGCCGGGGAGAGGATCAGGTCGAGCAGTCGGCGGTACTCCACGTTGTCCGGCGGGTCCAGCTCGAGCGGGTACTGCATGTTGCCGCCGAACGGACCGCTCGGGATGACGATCGCGGTTCCCTCGAGGTTGCCGGCCGCGCGCGTGGACGAGAACAGGGCGTCGTTGCGGGCGACCTGGAAGACGTCGGCGTACCGCGTGAGGTAGACGTAGCCGTTCTCGTGGGCGTCGGTCCGGCCGACCGGGCACTTGTCCCGGAACGCCGCGTAGTAGCCGACGATGTCGTCGCGGCATTCCGCTGAATGGTGGTCGAACTTCTCGTAGGTTGGCATGCCCTGTCCCTCATCAGCCGTACCGGTGTGCTTGAACTCACGGAGACAGTAACAACGTCTCACAAAGTGAGTCAACGTCTCGCATTGCGCAATCAGCGCTGCTGTCCTAGCGTCGGATGCGACAGCACGCGGCCACGGTGTTCCGCGCTCGGGCCACTGGTCCCCGCGGTCCTCCGAACCCCGACCGAGCCGCCCCGGACACACGAAGGATCTGCCCCATGCGAACCAGAGGCGCGATCGTGCGCAACGCCCCCGGACCCTACGAGGTCGTCGAGCTCGAGGTGGCCGATCCGGCCGCGGGCGAGGTCCAGGTCCGCCTGGTCGCAGCCGGGCTGTGCCACTCCGACGACCACATCGCCGTCGGCGACTCCCCCGTCGCGATCTACCCCTTCGCGCTGGGCCACGAGGGCGCCGGCGTGGTGACCAAGGTCGGGCCCGGCGTCGACGACCTGGCCGAGGGCGACCACGTCGTGTTCTCGTTCCTGCCGGCCTGCGGACGCTGCCGCTGGTGCGCCACGGGCATGCAGAACCTCTGCGACGACGGCGGCAAGGTCTGGATGGCGCCCGAGGTGCCCCGGCTCCACCTCACCGACGGCACGCCGGTCGGCCAGATGTGCGGCGTCTCGGCGTTCGTCGAGACCACCACCGTCTCGGCGCGCTCCGTCGTCCGGGTCGCGCCGGACCTCCCGCTGGACAAGGCCTGCCTCGTGGGCTGCGGCGTCGCCACCGGCTGGGGCGCCGCGGTCAACTCGGCCGCGGTCCGGCCCGGCGACGTCACCATCGTCATGGGCATCGGCGGCATCGGCATCAACGCCGTCCAGGGCGCCGCCCACGCGGGCGCCACCACCGTGATCGCCGTCGACCCCGTCGAGTTCAAGCGTGAGGAGTCCAAGCGGTTCGGCGCCACCCACGCGTTCGCGACCATGGACGAAGCCGCCGACGTGGCCCGCCAGCTGACCAACGGCCAGGGCGCCGACGCGGCCATCGTCACCGTCGGCGTCGTCACCGGAGAGCACGTCGGCGCGGCCTTCGGCGCGATCCGCAAGGGCGGCACCGCGGTCGTCACCGGCCTCGGCAACAACGCGGAGGTCGGCGCCCCGATCAGCCTCACCGAGCTCACGCTCTACCAGAAGCGGCTCCAGGGCTCGCTCTTCGGCCAGTGCAACCCGACCGCCGACATCCCGGCCCTGCTGGACATGTACCGCGCGGGCGCCCTCAAGCTCGACGAGATCGTCACCCGGACCTACTCCCTCGACGAGATCGGCCAGGGCTACGAAGACATGCACGCCGGCCGCAACCTGCGCGGGGTCGTGCTCTTCGACTGAGCCGTACGACGAGGAACGGGGGTCGCACCAGCCGGTGCGACCCCCTTTTCTTCCGGCCCTCCCGTCGGGCAGTGACGGGCTTGTCGGCCCCGATCGGGATAGTCCGTCACGTTCTGGTTGTCGTTCCGCGCGTTCGGCAACCGTTTCGTGACGGACTATCCGCGGGGCGGCACGCGGCGGTGGGTGTCCCACCGGGACGACCCAACTCCCGCCGGGACGACGGAGCTTCGTCGTACCACGGAACCTGTCAACGCGCGTTTTCACCGGCTGACCGCCGAAACCCGCACGACTCGCCGGGTCGACTCGGCGTGTCGTGCGGGTTGCGGCTGACGGGCAAGGGGCTGGGGTGCCCCTCCTGACCCATCCATGGGTCAGGAGAAACCGCCTTCCAGTCTGGCTCAGGCGTGCCTCCCGATCGGTGCGCAGCTGGCGGCCGATCGGGAGACACGCCCTACCGAACGGGCGCGAAGGGCATGCCGAGCGCCAGTGGCCGTTTCGATCTGGCCCCGAGCACCGCCAGCGAGCACAGGGCGAGCAGGTACGGCGTGGCCGCGAGGAGCTGCGGCGAGACCGAGTACCCGATCGCGGGAAGCGCCAGCTGCAGGCCCTGGGCGACGCCGAAGACGGCGCACGCGCCGATCACGCCGCGCAGCATCCAGCCACCGAAGATGACGGCCGCGATCACGATGTAGCCGCGACCGGCGGTCATGCCGGACGTGAACGACCCGGACTGGAAGACCGACAGGTACGCCCCGCCGACCCCGGAGCACAGCCCGCAGAAGAGCAGGGCCTGGCGGCGCCGGGCGTTGACGTTGATGCCGGTCAGGTCACTGGCGCCCGGGTCGTCCCCGACCGCCCGCAGCTCGAGCCCGAGCCGGGTGCGGCGCACGTACCAGATCAGCAGCACCAGCGGTGCGATCAGGTAGACCACCCACGGCTGCACGAAGAACGCCTTGCCGATGATCGGGAGGTCCGAGAGCAGCGGCACCTGCCACGCCGACCCGCGCGGGATGTCCAGCACGGTCGTGGAGAGCAGGTAGTTGGTCACGCCCAGCACCAGCATGTTGAGCGCGAGGCCGACGACGTAGGTGTTCAGCTGCAGCCGATGGCTCAGGTTGCCGTGCACGAAGGCGACCGCCAGGCCGGCGAGCATGCCGCAGAGGAGCCCGACCACCGGCGAGCCGGTGGCCGAGGCGCCGTACGCGGCCGCGAACGCCGAGCCCAGCATCATCCCCTCGACGGAGAGGTTGAAGGTGCCGGCTCGCTGGGCGACGTACTCGCCGAGCCCGGCGAACAGCAGCGGCACGGTCAGGGGGACCGACGCCGCCAGGATCGTCTCCAGGTCCATCGCGACACTCATCTCAGGCCACCTCCACGGCACGACGGATCCGGCGCCGGCGCAGCGCGGCCAGCAGGACGGGCGGACAGAGCAGCGCGACCACGATCGCTGCGGTGATGACGTTGACGATGTCGACCGGGACGCCCTCGCCACCGAGCAGACCGCCGCCGGCGACCATGGCGCCGAAGACCAGCGCGAGCAGCACGCTCACGCCGGCGTTCGTCCGGGCCGCGAGTGCGATGAGCAGGCCGCTCCAGCCGATGGCGCTGGAGGCTCCCGGGTTCAGCTGGAAGCTCTGCCCCAGCAGGATCACCGCGCCGGCCGCGCCGGCGAACGCGCCCGACGCCGCCACGGCCAGGGAGCCGAGCCGGGGGGCGCTGATCCCGATCGTGCCTGCGACCACGGGGTTCTGCCCGAGGATGCGCAGCCGGTAGCCGGGGTGGGTGGACTTGAGGAACCACGCGACCAGGACCGCGGCGACCAGCGCCAGGATGAACGCGGAGGGGACCTCCACGCCGAGCACGTTCACGCTCGGCAGCATCGCGTCGGCCGGGACCCGGGGCGACTGCGACGCCGTACCGGCGCCGAGGACGCCCTCACCGTCGTCGTGGAGCGGACCGTCGCCGCTGATCAGCGCGACGAGCAGCTGCTCGGCGAGGAAGACCAGCAGCAGCGAGCTGACCACGATGTCGACGCCGCGGCCGAACTTGAGCACCGCGGCCACCATGGCCCAGAGGCCACCGGCGACCGCCGCGGCCAGGAAGGCCAGCGGGATGATCAGGGAGCCCGGACCGTCGACGTGGAAGACCACGAAGCCGGCGCCGATCGCGCCGAGCGTGACCTGGCCCTCCTGGCCGATGTTGAACTGGCCGGCGCGCATGCAGATGACCGCGCCGACCGCCACCAGCAGCAGGGGCGCAGCGGCGGTGAGGCTGTAGGCGATCGAGACGCTGCTCCCGAGGCTGCCCTCGTACAGGCTGCTGAGGATGACCGCCGGGGAGTGCCCGGTCGCCCAGCCCAGCAGCAGCCCGACGCTGAGGCCGAGCGCGAGGAAGCCGAGGAAGGCGAGCACCTGCTCGGTGGCCGGACGCGCCTTCGAGCGGAGCGTGTCGACCAGGTTCGCGACGACCGCGTCGACACCGCGGCCGCCGGGCGCCGGCGGCGCCGGGTGCTCGCGCACCGCGGTGTCCTCGGAGACTCGTGTGTTCACTCGCTCACGCCTCCCATCAGTAGACCCAGCCGCTCGGGGTCGGCCTCGGCGCGGGTGAGCTCGCCCTGGATCCGGCCGCGGTAGATGACGGCGATCCGGTCGGACAGCTGCAGGATCTCGTTGAGGTCCGAGGAGATCAGCAGCACGGCGACACCCGCAGCGGCCGCCTGCCGCATCCGCTCGTGCAGGTCGGCGACCGCGCCCACGTCGAGCCCTCGGGTCGGCTGGGCCAGCACGAGGACGGCCGGACCGGCCGACAGCTCACGGGCCAGCACGACCTTCTGCTGGTTGCCGCCCGACAGCGACCGCATCGGCTGGTCGATCGAGGTGACGGCGATGTCGAACTCCTCGACCAGCCGCTCGGCGAGCTCGCGCAGCCGACGCCGGGACACCACGCCACCGCGCGACAGCGAGCCCAGTCCGGCCAGGGCGAGGTTGTCGGCCACGGACATGTCGAGGATGCAGCCGGACTCGCGCCGGTCCTCCGGCACCACGCCGATGCCGACGGCCCGGGTCGACCCCGGGCGGCCGACCGACACGCGGTCACCGTGGACTCGCAGCTCGCCGGTGTCCAGCGAGAGCGAGCCGGCGAGGAGGGCCGACAGCCACTGCTGACCGTTGCCCTCCACGCCGGCGACGCCCACGATCTCCCCCGCCCCGATCTCGAGGTCGAGGGAGTCGAGGGCCCGAGCGCCGTCGTGGGACGCCGTCGCGCCGACGATCCGCAGCACCGGTGGGTGCGGCGTCAGATCTTCCGGCCGGTCGTCGGGCTCGTCGAGCTCGACGCCGATCGCGGCGGCCACGTCGGCCGTGGCCGGCAGGTCACGACCGATCATGTGCCGGGCGAGGTCGGCCACGTCGGCCTCCTTGGGGTTCACCCTGGAGACGACGCGGCCACCTCTCATGACCGTGGCGCGGTGCGCCACGGCGGTGATCTCGCGCAGGTTGTGGCTGATCAGGATCACCGAGGTCTCGTCCTGCTCGGACAACCGGGCGAGCATCCGGAACAGCGAGCGCGACTCCTGCCGGGTCAGCACGGCCGTGGGCTCGTCGAGGACGAGCAGCCGCGGCCGGTCGATCAGGCAGGTGACCAGCTCGACCCGCTGTTGCTCCCCGACGCTCAGCTGGCCGACCATGGCCCGAGGAGCGACATCGAGGCCGAACCGCTCGCTGACCTCTTCGATCTGCGCGATGGTCCGGTCCCGGTCGACCCGGCCCTCCGAGCTGAGCACGACGTTCTCCCAGACCGACAGGGTCGGGATCAGGCTGTAGTGCTGATGCACCATCCGTACGCCGTGCGCCCTGGCCTCGTTGGGGTCGCGGATCGTGGCCGGGGTACCGGCGATCGCCACCTCGCCCCGGTCCGCATGGACCAGCCCGAGCAGGATGTTCATCAGCGTCGACTTGCCGGCGCCGTTCTGGCCGAGCAGACCGTGGATCTCCCCCGGCGCGACCTCGAGATCGACGTCGAGACAGGCCGGTACCCCGTTGAAGTGCTTGGTGATGCCCTCCATGCGGAGGGCCGACACCACCGCCTCCGCCTCCGGCCGAGAACCCGCGGTCATCTGACTCATTCCGTGCCCGCGAGCGCGAACAGGTCGATCTTGCCGTCGTTGAGGTCGACCTGCGCCTGGGTGATGGCATCGGTCATCGCGTCGGCGCTGTCACCGGCGTCGTCGCAGGCGTGCACGGCCGGCACCGGGTCGACGCCGAGGCTCCAGTTCCGGGTGACGCCCAGTTCGAGCTCGCCCTTGGCGAACGAGTCGAGCATGGGTGCCAGGTAGTAGCCCGGCGCGAAGATGACCTCGCCGATGAAGCTGGCCTCGTCGGAGTCACAGAACGCCGAGGGCGACCCGAGGACCGGGATGCCGGCCTCCTCCGCCTTCTTGGCCACGGCCACCGTCGGCGCGCCGAAGTAGGGGTAGACCGCGCCCACGCCCTGCGACACCTGGGCGTTGAAGCCCTCGACCGCCTTGCCGACGTCGATCTGGTCGCCGGTGTAGGTCTCGACGACCTTGGCGTTCGGCAGCTGCGCCTTCACGCCCTCGGCGAAGACCTTGCCGATCGTGGTGTTGAACGGCGCCGCGATGCCCGAGAGGAAGCCGGTCTTGGTGATGTCGTTGGCCTTCATGTACGCGCCCATGGCCACGCCCGCGACGTAGGCGTAGCTGAGGCCGACGTCGTAGGACTGGGTGAAGGTGGCGTCCTGCTCGGGCGAGCCGTAGCCGCCCTGCAGGTAGAAGAAGGTGTCCTTGCAGATCGGGTTGCTGGCCGCCGTCACGGCCTGCGCCAGCTGCGCGTCGCCGATGACGATCATGTCGACTCGCTGCCGGCACAGGTTCTCGGCGGCGGTGACCGCCTGGGTCAGCGGCACCATGCCCTGCACCGTGTAGTCCCAGTCGTTCTGACCCGCGGCGTACGCCACGGCGTCGGCGGTGCTCTGGTAGTAGGTGCCGTCGTTGGTGTCACCGGAGGTGATGACGCCGATCGAGACCTTGCCGTCGCCGTTCTGGTCCGGCTGGCCCTTGGGCACGGCGCCCTCGCCCACCCAGTCGGGAGGCGTGGCCGAGCCGGGCTCGCCGACGGCCTCGCCGCGCGCGACCGCGAACCGGTCCGGCACCTCCGAGGCCTGCGCCTTCGGCTCGCCGTCCGAACTATCGCCACAGCCAGCAACAGCGAGCACCGCAACGACCGCGCAGGCCGCGTAGAACTTCTGGATTCGCATGATCATCCGCCCTCGATCTATCCGAGTCGTACGTGATTGCGGGTCTTCCGACCTAGCTCCGAGTACCTGTCGGCCGAGCCCCGGGGACCGGGACAGCATGCACCAGACCGTCTCGCAATGCAACACATCATCTTGACTAATGTGAACGGACGGCTGGACCATTCGAGGGTGACCACGGCTGAGAAATTCTCCTCGACGCCCGCTCCGAGCGGCGACCACCCCGGTACCTACATCGGCGGCTCCTGGCTCGAACGCAGCGCCTCCTTCGCCTCCGTCGACCCCGCCACCGGCGAGGCCTTCGGCCAGATCTCGGCGAGCGAGGTCGGCGACGTCGACCGGGCGGTCGCCGCTGCGCGCGCGGCCGCGCGCGGCTGGGCCCGTACGTCGCCGTCCGAGCGCGGCGCGATCCTGGGCCGGTGGGCGGGGCTGGTCTTCCAGCACCAGCACCGGCTCGCGGCGCTCGAGGCGCGCAACGTCGGCAAGCCGCTCTCCGGCGGGCTGCTGAACGTCCAGATCGCCGGCTCGATCCTGCAGTTCACCGCGGGCGGGGCCGACAAGCTGACCGGCGCGACGCTGCCGACCCGCTCCCCCGACTACTTCGGCTTCACCCGGCGCGAGCCGCACGGCGTGTGCGCGATCGTGCTGCCGTGGAACGTGCCCGCGGTGCTCTGCGCGGCCAACCTCGCCCCCGCACTGGCGGCCGGGAACGCCGTCGTGCTGAAGCCGTCGGAGGTCGCCCCGCTGGTCATCCACGCCCTCGTCGAGCTGGCCGAGGAGGCCGGCGTACCGGCGGGCGTGCTCAACGTCCTCACCGGTGTCGGTGCCGAGCTCGGCGCCGCGCTCGTCGGCCACCCGGGCATCGACCACATCAGCTTCGTCGGCTCGGTGGCCACCGGGCGCCTGGTGATGCAGGCCGCCGCCCAGAACCTCACCCCGATCAAGGTCGAGCTCGGCGGCAAGTCCCCGAACCTCGTCTTCGCCGACGCCGACCTGGACGTCGCGGTCCCCGCGATCGTCCGCTCGATCACCGAGAACGCCGGCCAGAACTGCAACGCCGGCTCCCGCCTGCTGGTCCAGGCCGGGATCGCCGACGAGGTCCGGCAGCGCGTCGTCGCCGCGATGTCCGAGATCCGGATCGGGTCCTGGGACGAGGATCTCGACATGGGCCCCCTGGTCAACTCCGTCCAGCACGAGCGGGTGAGCGGCCTGGTCGAGGGCGCGCTGGGCGACGGCGTCGAGCTGCTGCTCGGCGGCTCCCGCCCCGACGGTCGCGACAGCGGCAACTTCCTGGCACCCACGGTGCTCGGCGTCACCGACCGCAACGCCCCGATCGTCGGCCAGGAGATCTTCGGGCCGGTGCTGACCGTCGAGACCTTCACCGACGACGCCGACGCCATTGCGCTCGCCAACGGCACCGACTTCGGCCTGCTCGCCTGCGTGTGGACCCAGGACGTCTCGCGCGCCCTGCGGATGTCCTCGGAGATCGGCGCCGGCCAGATCTCGGTCAACCAGTTCGCGGACGCCGGCGTGATCGGCATGCCGTTCAACATGTACAAGCAGAGCGGGTTCTCCGCCGGCAACGGCTACCGGGCGCTCTACGAGTTCACCCGCGAGAAGGCGGTCGCCGTCAAGCTGCTCGGCTGACCGCTCCCGCACCACACGCTGGCCCGTCGGAGACTCTCCGGCGGGCCAGCGTTCGCTTGGACGACGAAACTCGCCCGCGGCGCCGTGCCCGTCGTCCCGCCGTCATCACCGGCCGCAGGTTCACCAAGGGATGACGGTCAGACCACGCATCCCTCGACGAACTGAGCCAGGGAGGCGCGACGTCGACTTCATCCCTTGATGAACCGTCAGTCGATCCAGGCACCGGGGTGGTGGTTTCGAGACAGGCGCTAGCCTCGATCTTTCATGACGTCGGTGGATCGGGTGTCGTGCTGAGCTGATGGGCTTTGGTGGCCGCTGGCGCGGTGAATCGCCGGCCCTCTTGCCGGTTCTCCGAGGTCCTGGTCGTTCGGGCTGGGCGGGTGTTCAGGTGAGGGCGGCGAGTCGGCGGTGTCCGCCGAGGACGAGGTCAGCCCAGGGCCATCGCCGCGACAGGCGCAGGATCCGACGTCGGCCGGTGGTGATCACCCGGCCGGCGACCGCGAGGAGTCGCAGTCGGATCCGTTTGGGTTCCCAGACCCGCGCTGGTTGTCCGTGCCAGGCCAGGACCTGGGTCCAGGTCATGAGTTCGGCGGCGAGCTGGGTCAGCTCGAGCCAGAGCTGGTTCTTGTCGAACCCCTGCAGCGGGAGGTTGGTCGCCCCGGTGTCCTTCAGGGCGCGGATGCGGTCCTCGGCGCGGGCCCGGAGCCGGTGGGTGACCTCGAGATCAGCCAGCCGGCCGCTCTTGGTGTTGGTGGCGAACACCGTGATCCGCCAGCCCTCGTGATCGGTGATCCGCAACTGGGCTCCTGGGTGGGGCCGCTCGCGGCGGGCGATCACCCGCATCCCGGGCGGCCAGCCCGTGAACGTGGTCGGCAGCCACCGAGTCAGCTCGGCGACCTGAGCGCCCTCACGCGGCCGTCCGTCGGCATCGAGTGCCCTGCGCCACGCCTGCTTCGGCAGCACCGCGAGGGCGTCGAGAACGGGCTGACGACCGTAGACGCCCACCGAGTACTCCAGACCCAAGTTGTGGACGTGCCACACGAACGCGTGGACCCCCGAGCCGGTGTCACCACGCACCAGCACCCGCGACCGCAGGTGCTCGGGGAGTTGGGCGAGGGCCTCATCGAGGACCCTGATCTGGTCAGCGGCGTCGTTGGCGGCCGCCTTCCCCGGCCGCAGCATCGCCGCCAACGGCTCACCGGAGCCACCCTGACCGTGGTCGACGAAGGCGAGCATCGGGTGGAACCCGAACCCGCGCTTGAAGTTCGGCGTCGCACCCTCCTTTTCCGAGTGCGCCCCGATCAGGGTGGCATCAAGATCGACCACCACCTGCTCCTCATCGGCGAAGGGCGTGCGCTGCGCCCACACTCGATCGCGAGCAACCGCACGAGCGGCCCGGATCGCCGCGATCGCTTCCTCAGGTCGCTCAGCCAAGGCCTCGATGAGGCGGCTGACCGTCGGGTCGGAGGCCACCGACCCGAACAGCTCCGGCTGGGCCCGGACCACGCCGATGTCGGCCAGGCAGTCGCCACCCAACGCGATCGCAACCGCCAGATCCAGCACCGTCTTGCCCGGGTCGTGCGTCGACCTGCTCGAGCGCCACGGCGCCAACCCATCCGCCAATGCCGTTGCCAGCCCGCTCACACGGGCCGTCGACAACAAAATCGCCGCGCCCGCCGACGAGATCAGCGACTCGCCCCCGCACTCGACACGAAGACCAGAACCAGCCGGGATAACCTTCACCTACGGAGTGCCTTTCCGCTTGGCTTCCTTGGACCTTCGACAAGCCCAAGAATCCCTCGCAGGACAGGCACTTCCGTGCGTTACACGCCGTACTCAGTCACGACTACGTGAAAGATCGAGGCTAGCGCGCCTTCCTCAACCACCGGGCACGCGCCTTCCTCAACCACCGTGCCCCTGACGACGGTGGTTGAGGAGGTTGCGCTAGCAACCGTCTCGAAACCACCCCTCACGCCGAACCGACCACAGGTCGGCGTCCTCCCGATAGGCGCCGAACGGGTGCGCGGGAGGAGCCGTCAAGGGCGCGAAGCGGCGAAGCGGACCTTGTGTCGGCGGCCATGAAATTCTGCCCGGAGACGGCCACGAAACTGCCCGCTGGCGGACATGAAACCTGCCCGGTGGCGGTCATGGGATCTGCCCGACACGACGTCGTCTGCCTCACCGGCTCCGACGGTTGAGGCCCCTCCTCAGGTGCGATCGGCGGTGCTGAAGCGCCCGTCGCCCTGAGGAGGGACAACTTGAAGTCTGCCGAGGAGATCATGGAAATCCTGGATGCCTACGACCTGACAGGGTCGTTGCGTGATGCCGGCGAGCTGGCCGGATGCTCGCACCACACGGTCAAGCACTACGTGGACCGCCGTGCTGCCGGGGGTGAGCTGGACAAGGCCGTGACTCGGCCGCAGTTGATCGATGAGTACCTGCCCAAGGTCGAGGAGTGGGTCGAGCGGTCCAAGGGCAAGGTCCGTGCCGACAGAGCGCACGAGAAGCTGCTCGCGATGGGCTACAAGGGTTCGGAGCGCACCACCCGTCGTGCGGTCGCATCGGTGAAGAAGTCATACCGGTCAGGACATGTGCGGGTCCACCGGCCCTGGGTCACCGAGCCGGGGATGTGGCTGCAGTACGACTACGGCGACGGACCTGTCGTCGACGGCGTCAAGACGGTTCTGTTCGTGGCGTGGCTGGCGTGGTCGCGGTTCCGGGTCGTGATCGCGCTGCGCGATAAGACCATGCCGTCCGTGTTCGCCGCGCTGGACCAGACCTTCCGCCGGTTGGGTGGGGTGCCGACCTACGTGCTGACCGACAACGAGAAGACCGTCACGACCGAGCACATCGCCGGGATCCCGGTCCGCAACGGACAGCTCGTCACCTTCGCCGAGCACTACTCGGTCGTGGTCCACACCTGTGTGCCGGCGGATCCGGCGTCCAAGGGCGGCACCGAGTCGTCGGTGAAGATCAGCAAGGCCGACCTGGTGCCCAAGGACACCAACCTGCGTGAGGAGTACGCGTCGTTTAGCGAGCTCGAGGAGGCGTGTGAGGCGTTCTGTCAGAAGGTCAACACCCGGGCTCACCGGACCACGAAGCGGCCACCGGTCGAGATGTTGGCCGAAGAGCGGACACGGCTACACCCGGTCCCGACACAGCCGCACACAGTCGCGTTCGGCACCACCCGGGTAGTGCCGGGCAACACGCCGATGGTGATGTTCGAGTCCGGCCAGTACTCGGTGCCACACACCCTGCTCGGCGCCACGGTGTGGGTTCGTGCCCAAGGACTCGGCGACGGCGAGGAGGTCGTCATCGTTCACGTCGGCGAGGACGGACCCGCCGAGGTCGCCCGCCACGCGCGCGCGACGCCGGGCACGCCGAGGATCAACGACGAGCACTTCCCACCGCAGCCGGAAGGTCCGTTGAACCGGCAGCCGCGAGCGAAGAACCCAGCGGAAGCCGAGTTCCTCGACCTGGGCGAGGGCGCCCGCCTGTGGCTGGTCGAGGCCGCTGCGGCGGGCACGCCGCGGATGAGGGTCAAGATGGCCGAAGCCCTCAGCCTGGCCAAGCTGTTCGACCCCGTCGAGGTCGACTGGGCACTCGGCCACGCCGCCGTCCACGGCCGGTTCGCCGAGGCCGATCTGTCCTCGATCCTCGACCACCACGCCCGGCAACCCGCTGTTGGCGAGCACCGTGCCGGCGAAGAACGGTCGCTGACCCAGGGCACCGCCGGATGGGCACGTCTCGGCCAGCACGACAGCCAGCACGACAGCCGCGAGGGGAACGAGGTGACCCGATGACGACCAAGACCACCACACCATCGATGGCGTCCGCGCCGCCGTTGCCGGCCGAGTTGGAGGACCTCTTGCGGCGGCTTCGGCTGCCCCACATCCGTCGCCACGCACCGGAGGTCGTCGCGACCGCGAAGGCCCAACGCTGGGAGCCCGCCGAGGTGCTCAAGGCTCTGTTCGCCGAGGAGGTCGCCGGAAGGGAACGCTCCGCACTGGCCACCCGCAGGGCGGCTGCGGGGTTCCCGACCGGGAAGACGTTCGATGCGTGGCAGCCCGAGGCATCCTCGATCCCGGCACCGACCCAGCAGGCACTCCGCACCCTGGAATGGGTCCACCGTCGGGAAAACCTCGTCGTGTGCGGGCCGTCGGGGACCGGGAAGACGTTCCTACTGGAGGCACTCGGTCACCAAGCCGTCGAGGCCGGGTTGAAGGTCGCCTGGTTCACCCTGGAAGACCTCGGGGTCCTGCTGCGCCGCCATCGTGCCGACGACACGGTGTCCAAGGCCATCGCCCGTGTGCTGCGCGCCGATCTCGTTGTCGTCGACGACATCGGCCTGTTGCCGGTCGCCCAGGATGCCGCCGAGGGGCTCTACCGGCTCGTCGACGCCGCCTACGAGAAGCGGTCGGTCGCGATCAGCTCGAACCTGCACCCGTCCGGGTTCGACGAGCTGATGCCCAAGACGCTGGCGACCGCCACCGTCGACCGGCTACTGCACCACGCCCACGTGTGCCAGACCAGCGGAGACTCCGTGCGACTTACCCAGGCACTCGCCGGCCGAGGGGTGAGTCCCTTGAGCTGAGTGCTCTGGTCGGTGGTGGCCGCAAGCCCACTGGGCAGATCCCATGGCCACCACCGGGCAGTTCTCGTGACCGTCAGCGGGCAGGTCTCACGACCGCCCCTGGGCAGTTCCTACTGTCCCTTGACAACCTTGACGGTGCAGGACGCGCACCCACACTGGCGCCGCCGGGAGGACGCCGACAATCGCACGCGCGGGGCAGGCGGTTTCGAGACAGGCGCTAGCGCGCCTTCCTCAACCACCGTGCGCCGGACCACGGTGGTTGAGGAGGTTGCGCTAGCAACCGTCTCGAAACCCACTCACCCAACGCGCGTCCCGACCACAGGTCGGCGTCCTCCCGATAGGCGCCGAACGGGTGCGCGGGAGGAGCCGCCAAGGGCGCGAAGCGGCGAAGCGGACCCTTGACGGTGCAGGACGCGCACCCACACTGGCGCCCCCGGGAGGACGCCGACACTCACGTCCCGGACAGGTGGTTTCGAGACAGGCGCTAGCGCGCCTTCCTCAACCACCGTCGCCAGACCGCTCCCGGTCGGATCAGTGGCAGGTGCCGACCGTGCCGCCGACGGCGGCCTCGACCTGCTCCAGGATCGGGCGGACCTCCTCGAAGCGGGCGAGGCGGTCGGGGAGGGTGCTCCAGATCCGGGCGGCGATCTCGCGCGCCTCGGCGCGGATGGCGTCCTCGTCGATCGACGTGAAGCGGCGGTCGACGAAGACTCCCTCGCCCGCCACGTAGACGCTGCGGACGGCGGAGCCGAGCTCGGCGTAGGCCAGCTGCTGACGCAGCTGCTCGGCCGGGGCCGGCCAGACGTAGCCGGTGTCGATCACCGTCAAGTCGGCGGCGGCGCCGACGGCGAGCCGTCCGACGTCGGCACCGAGGGCGGCGGCGCCGCCGTTCCAGCACATGCCGAGCCCGTCGACCGCCGTGGGCCACGTCGAGGGCGGACCCTGCACGCGGTGCAGGATCGTCGAGAGCTTCAGCGTCTCGAACATGTTCTGCGTGTCGTTGCTCGAGGCGCCGTCCGCGCCGATGGCGACCTTCGCGCCGGCCTTGAGCAGCGCCGGCACGGGCGCGACGCCGGCGCCGAGCTTCAGGTTGCTCGCCGGGTTGTGTACGGCGACCGCGTCGGTCTGCGCGAAGAGCTCGATCTCCTCCGGGCTGAGCCAGATCGCGTGCGCGAACGACGCCCACTCCTGCAGCGCGTCGAGCTTGGCGAGGAACTCCACCGTCGAGACGCCGTAGCGCTGCTGGGCCATCGGCACCTGCGAGGCGGCGGACAGCAGGTGCGTCTGCATGCGTACGCCGCGGCCGCGGGCGGTCTCGACGCTGGCCTCGAAGAGCTCGGTCGAGCAGCGCGGGAGGGACGACGGCCCCAGCAGCGGCTGCAGCAGCGGCGACCTGCCCTGCCAGCGGTCGACGAACCGGTTCGCCGCAGCGAGCACGACGTCCGGTGCCGCGACCGGCGGCTTGCGCAGGCCGGCGCCACCCGGCACGAGGTCGACCGGGATCGACGAGAAGAAGTCGAGGTCGGAGTACTGGATCGCGACGTTCGCGCGGAAGCCGAGGTCGGCGTACGCCTGCATGATCGCGTCCATGCCGTCGTCGACCCACTCGTTGTCGGAGCGGGCGCAGTCGAGCACCGAGGTGGCGCCGCTGCGCACCATCTCCAGGGCACCGACCATCGCCGAGACGTAGAGGTCGCGCGGCGAGAGCCGGGCGCCGGCGCCGCCGTAGCTGGCGACGACCATCCAGGCGTCCAGCGGCAGCGCGTCGCACAGCCCCTTCTCGATGGTCTGGTTGGAGTGCGTGTGCGAGTTGACCAGGCCCGGGATCACGATGTCGCCCCCGAGGTCCACCTCGGTGACCGGGCCACCGTCGGGCCGGTACCGCTCGGCGGCACCGGGACCGAGGTCGACGATGACCCCGTCGGTCACGACGATGTCGCCGATCTCGCCACCGTTGTCCAGGTCCAGCAGTCGGCCGTTGCGCAGCAGCAGCGTGCTCATCTCATACCCGTCCTTGTCGCTTCCCATCTGGCCAGCTCTTGCTGGAAGATCACCCGGGCCTCGGCACCGGAGTGCTCGCCCGGCCCGCCGTACGGCGAGGCCTCCTGGTCGACCTCGGCGACCAGGAGCGCCGGCCCGGAGGGCGTCGCCAGCAGCTCGCCGACCGCGGCGCGGATCTCCTCCCGGCTCGCGGCCCGGTCGAGCCGGCGGACCGCGGGCCAGCCGGCGCCGGCGGCGATCGCCGCGAGGTCGGCGCGGCCGGCGGCGGCCAGCGGCTGCCCGCCTCCGGTCTCGTAGCGGCCGTTGTCGAACACGATCACCCGCAGGTTGGCCGGCGTCGCGTCGGCGACCGCCAGCAGCGAGCCGAGGTTCATCACCAGGTCGCCGTCCCCCTCGAGCAGCAGGAACTCCAGGTCGGGCCGGGCCAGGGCCGCGCCCAGAGCCAGCCCCGGGGCCGCGCCCATCGGGTCCGAGCCGTAGAAGGTGGGGTTCGGCCCGCCGTGGTCGCGCCACGCGCGCCCGGCCGTCCCCAGGCTGGTGAGGACGACGTGCTCGGGCGCCAGCTCGGCGATCGTCTGCGCCAGGACCGCGCGCCTCATGATCCGGCTCCCAGCAGTGCGTCGCGGGAGCAGAGCAGCACGGTGGGCCGTCGCTGCAGCCACGCCTGCTCGCTGGCCCGCTCGAACAGCCAGTCGTCGGCCGGGCCGTCGACCCGGTGCACGCTGAGGCCGATGGCGTCGGCGACGCCGGCGGTCACCTGTCCCTTGTACATCTGGTAGAAGAACCCGTCCTCGGCGCCGCCCCGGGCGGCGGCCACGATCAGCAGCGGCAACTGGTGGTGGAGCGCGAAGGCCGCCAGCACGTTGGCCGACAGCAGCACCCCGGCGTTCTGGCACAGCACGGCGGCGCGCTTGCCCATCAGGGCCGCGCCGCCGGCCACGGCCATCGCGTCGTCCTCGCGGCTCACCCGCACGTGAGTGATCCGCGGCTCGGCGATGACCCGGTCGATCAGCGGGGTCAGCCAGCTGTCGGGCAGGTACGCCGCGAGCTCGACCCCACCCGCGCTCAGCCGGCTGACGATCTGCTCGGCGCGCTCACTCATGGCCGACCCCCAACGCCCGCTCGGTGACCTCGCGGGCCAGGCCGACGGCGGCGTCGAGCTTCCACCGGTTCCCGGGCAACGGATGCGCTTCCCACTCCAGCTCCTTGTCGAGTAGCGAGGTGACGATGTCGGCGGTCGGCGTCGTGCCCGCGAGCTCCGCGCACAGGCGCCGCGGCCGCCACGGCGTGGCCGCCAGCCCGCCGAAGGTGTAGCGGACCGACGCCCAGCGGCCGTCGGGGTCCGGCGAGACGCAGAGCGCCACCGAGACCAGGGCGAAGTCGCCGTCCCACTGCTGCAGCTTGGCGAACGCCCCGACCCGCTCGGCGACCCCGGCGGGCAGCAGCACCGCCTCGACGAGCTCGTCGCGGCGCAGGTCGAGCTCGGCGGGGCCGACGTACAGCTCCGCGATCGAGATCTCGCGCGAGCCGCTCGGTCCCGTGAGCCGCACCCGGGCGTCGAGGGCGTCGAAGACGGTGGCCAGGTCGGACGGCGTCACCGCCTGGCAGCGGTGGCCGCCGATCGCGGCGTGGTGCAGCCGGTGGTCGCCCTGGACGGCGTAGCAGGGGCAGCTGACCCCACCGCGCTTGTAGCAGTCGAAGCCGTTGCGGAAGAACCAGCAGCGCTTCTCCTGGCCGAGGTTCCCACCGACGGTGGCCACCTCGCGGATCTGCGCGGATGCGATCGTGCGCACCGCCTCCGCGAGCATCGGCACCCTGCCCTCGGCCCACGCGGCCAGCTCCGCGAGCGTCACCGCTGCGCCGATCCACCAGCTGCCGTCCGGCTGCTCGTCGACGTTCCGCATCGTGGCGATGCCACCGGTGCCGACCAGCACGGTCGGGAAGGTCAGTGCCTGGTCGCGCTGGACCAGCAGGTCGGTGCCGCCGCCGATGACGGCGGTGTCCGGCGCGGCCAGCTCGGCGACCGCCTCCGCGACGGTCCCGGGCCGGGTCACCTGCTCCACCGGGCGCGGCGTACGCCGCCGGGCGAACCGGGTGCCGAGGCGGTCCAGCAGGAGGTGGAGGCCGTAGGGGTACAGCCGGCGGAACAGCTCGATCTGCCAGCGCGAGGGCCGGCGGGCCAGGTGGTGCCGGCGCGGCCGCACGCCGTCGCGCTCGCGGAGCGCCGCGAGCACCACGTCGGGGGTCAGCGGCAGCTCCCGGAACCGGATGCCGGTCGCGTCGTAGACCGCGTTGAGCAGTGCCGGCGCGGCCGGGATCAGCGCGATCTCGCCGACGCTCTTCGCATCGAACGGACCGGCCGGCTCGGGCCCCTCGATCAGCGTGACGTCCATCGACGGCACCGTGGTCGCCCGCGGCAGCGGGTAGTGGAGGTAGCCGTCGTTGACGAGCCGGCCGTCCTCGTAGATGAGCTTCTCCCCCAACGCCGCGCCGAGGCCCTGGATCGCGCCGCCGACGATCTGGCCCTCGACCAGCGCCGGGTTGATCGCCCGCCCGATGTCGTGCACGGCGGCGTAGTCGACCACCCGGATCACGCCGGTGCCGGGGTCGACCTCGACCTCGATCGCGTGCGCGGCGTAGGCGTAGGTTGCGGAGATGTTCGGCCGCGGGATGCCGGTCCAGTAGGGCTGCATCTTCGGCTCGACGTACTCCGTGTCGATGCGCAGCGACCCGTCGACCGACTCATCGGCGAGGTCGACGAGGTCCTCGATCGCGACGCTGTCGGCCGCCGAGGCGACCCGGCCGTCACGGACCTCCACCTCGGCGGTGCCCAGCTTCTCGGCACCGAGCTCGCACAGCCGCGCGGCCACCGCCTCCGCCGTCTGGCGTACGGCGTGGCCGCCCATGTGGGTGCCGCGCGACGACCACGCACCCATGTCGGGCGGGGTCTCGTCCCAGTCGGCCATGATCACGCTGACCCGGTCCATGGGCACGCCGAGCACCTCGGCCGCGATCTGCCCGAGGATCGTGCGCTGGCCGGTGCCGGCGTCGGCGCCGCCGAAGCGGACCACCACCTCGCCGGTCGTGCGGACCTCGATCCCCGCGGCGCTGGTGTTGCCGCCGGGGTAGGCGTAGGAGCCGCTGGCGTGCATGCCGGACGACACACCCACCCCACGCAGCGGCCCCGCGCCGGGGCGCACCCGACCGCCGTTGCGCTTGGCGTCCCAGTCGATCCGCTCGCGCACCTGGGCGAGGCACTCGCGCAGCCGGTTGGAGCCGATCTGCGAGCCGGAGAGCTGCGTCGTGTCGGGCAGGCCGGAGTTGTGGATCCGGAACTCGATCGGGTCCTGACCGCACTTCTCGGCGAGCTCGTCCATCGCGGTCTCGAGCGCGATCGCCGTCTGCGGCTGGCCGTAGCCGCGGAACTGACCGCCGGGCACCAGGTTGGTGTCGACCAGGCGGGCGTCCCAGCGGACCGCGTCGGGGCGGTACATCGAGCCCAGCTGCTTGATGCCGGCCCGCATCACCGAGGGGCCGTAGTGGTTGTAGGCGCCGTTGTCGACGTCGATGACCGCGTCGAGGAAGCAGAGCCGGCCATCGGCGTCGGCGTGCGCCTCGAGCGTCGTCTCGAAGGCGTGCCGCGGCTTGGTGAACGCGAACTCCTCGGCACGGGTGAGCTCGATCAGCACCGGACGGCCGCACTTCATCGACAGCGCGGCGGCCAGCGCCTCGTGCTCGGAGATCTTGGACTTCGAGCCGAAGCCGCCGCCGACCGCGACGTCGCGGCAGACCACCTGGTCGAGCTCCAGGCCGAACAACGCGGCGAGCTCGTGGACGACGAAGTGCGGCGCCTGGCTGGAGGTCCACATCTCCAGGCGCTCGTCGTGCCACCACGCGATGGTGGTGTTCGGCTCCATGCAGGCGTGGGTGACCCGGGGGTAGCGGAAGGTGCCGCGCGTCGAGACGTGCGCGTTGGCCTGCGCGAGGTCGACGTCGCCCCAGTGCTCGGCGGTGGCGACGGCGACGTTGCCGCCGTCGGCGCGCCGGTGCAGCTGCGGGGCGCCGGGGGCGAGCGCGTCGGCGACGGTCAGCACCGGCTTGCGGCGGCGGTAGCGGACCTTGATCCGCCGGACCGCCTCGTCGGCGGCCTCCGCGGTCTCGGCCGCCACGGCGGCGATCTCGTGGCCGACGTACAGCACCCGGTCGACGGCGAGCGGCGGCCGGTCGGAGTACGGCGCGCCGCTGTGCTCGTAGAGCCGACCGGCCGGGAAGTCCGCGGCGGTGATCACGGCGTGCACCCCGGGCACCCGCAGTGCCGCGGAGACGTCGAGCCCGCGCAGGTCCGCGTGCGGCAGCGGCGAGCGGAGCACCCGCGCGACCAGCGTCCCCTCGGGCGGCTGGTCGGCGGCGTACCTCGCCGTGCCGGTGGTCTTCTCCTGCCAGTCCAGCGGCCGGACGGACCGGCCGATGGCGCTCATGGCCGGGCCTCCGCGGCACGCGCGGCGGTGAGCCAGCAACCATCCAGTGCGCCGAAACGGTTGCCCACACACCGCCGACCGGACGCAGCGCCCGGCCGCGGTGAGCCAGCAACCGACCCGTCCCCCGAAACGGTTGCCCACACACCGCCGACCGACGCAGCGCCAGGCCGCGGTGAGCCAGCAACCAACCCGTCCCCCGAAACGGTTGCCCACACACCGCCGACCGACGCAGCGCCAGGCCGCGGTGAGCCAGCAACCAACCCGAGCCCCGAAACGGTTGCCCACACACCGCCGACCGACGCAGCGCCAGGCCGCGGTGAGCCAGCAACCAACCCGAGCCCCGAAACGGTTGCTGACGCACCGCCGACCGGGGCGGTACGGCCCCTGACCGGGCGGCGTGACATCGGGCTTCTCATCGGAGCTCCCGGCGGCTCGATGCGACCGCGCACACGGCGTCGACGATCTGCCGGTAGCCCGTGCACCGGCAGACGTTGCCGGACATCTCGCGGACGATCTCGTCGCGGCTGCGGTCGACCCGCTCGCGCAGCACCGCCTCGGCGCGCACGACCTGGCCCGGCGTGCAGAAGCCGCACTGGAAGGCCGCGTGGTCGGCGAACGCCGCGCACAGGTCCGCGCCTGCCTCACCGAGACCGGCCGCGGTGGTGACCTCGTCGGTCACCAGCGCGGCCAGCATCGTGCAGGACATCACCGCCCGGTCGCCGACCAGGACGGTGCAGGCGCCGCACTCGCCCCGCCGGCAGGCGCCCTTGGGTGCGGTGTTCCCGGTCGCCCGGAGTGCGTCGAGCAGCGTCGCTCCGGGCGGGCCGGCGGGGACGACGGCGCCGTCGACCCGGAGCGTGCCACCCGACTCAGCCATCGAGCGCTGCGGTCAACCCAGTCAGATCGGTGACTACTCCGTGGAAGCGCTCGATGCTCGCCAGGGTCGCGGCATGCGCTGCGTCGTCGGAGTCGGCTACGCACTCGGCAGGTACGACGACATCGAAGTCGCGTGCGTAGGCGTCGCGGATGGTGGAGTCCACGCAGAAGCTCGTCGTCGTGCCGGTCACGACCAGCACCTGCACGTCGCGCATCCGCAGCTCGACCTCGAGCGTGGTCTGGAAGAAGGCGCTGGACCGGTGCTTGACCACGACCTCGTCGCGGTCCTCCCGGACCGCCTTCATCTCGTCGAGCAGCTCGGCGTCCCAGGTGCCCCGCCGGCAGAGCTCGAGCTTGACGCCGCGACGCTCCAGGTGGGAGGGGATCCGGCGCCGGCTGCGCAGCACGTCGTCGTCGTAGTGCACCTGCTGGGTGAACCACACCGGGATGTCGAGGCGGTGCGCGAGGTCGATGGTGCTGACGACGTTCGGGATGATCCCCTGCGGGTTCTTCACCGCGTCCGCGCCGAAGGCCTGGCCTCGCGACCCCTCGGGGTGGCAGAAGCCGTTCTGCATGTCGACCACGAGCAGGCCCACGTCTCGGGGGTCGAGCTTCACGCTAAGCGGCATGCCAGTTCCTCTCCTTGTCCTTCTCCGGTTCGGGCTTCTCGACGACCTGGCCGCTGCCCGGCTCGGCGAGCACCTTGCCGTCGCGGTAGATGACGTCTCCACGTCGCATGGTCAGCGTCGGCCACCCCCGTAGGCCGACGCCCTCGAAGGCGCTGACGAACTCGCTCTGGGTGACGTCCGGGCCGACGACCTTCTCGGTCTCCATGTCGACCACCACGAGGTCGGCGTCGGCGCCGACCTGGATCGCACCCTTGCGCGGGTAGAGGCCGAAGAGGCGGGCCGGGTTGTAGGCCATCGTCTCGGCGACCTTCTCGATCGCGATCCGGCCCTGGTGCACGCCCTCGGTGAGGACGACGGGCAGCATCGTGGCGAGGCCGGCGAAGCCGGGCGCCTCCTCCCAGATGCCCTTGCCGGACTTGGGGATCGGCACGTGGTCGGAGCCGATGGTCGAGATCCAGCCCTCGCGCAGGCCGCGCCAGAGCTCGGCCTGGTGCTCCTCGTTGCGCAGCGCCGGCGCCACCTTGCCGATCCCGGAGCCCGCGGCCGAGAGGCGCGGGTCGTCGGCGGTGAGCGCCAGGTAGTGGGGGCAGGTCTCGAGCACGACGACGCGGCCCTTGCGCCGCGACTCGGCGGCGGCGTCGACGGCCATGCCGACGGTCGTGTGCGGCACGTAGAGCGGGCACTCCTGCAGGTCGGCCAGCCAGATGGCGCGGAGCAGGTCCTGCTCCTCGACGAAGTCGGGCCGCGACGCGGTGTACGCCGCGAGGTCGTCGCCGCCGCTCTCCTTCACCTTCGCGGTGAGGTGGCAGACCAGCGAGTCGTCCTCGCAGTGGACCATGCACCAGCCGTAGGGGCCGAGCTCGCGGATCTTCTCCATCGCGGCGTAGAGCACGGCATCGTTGACCGAGACCAGGCCGATCGGGTTCCCCGGCTCGTAGCCGCCCATGTAGAACTTGAAGCTCGTGACGCCGAACTCCTCGGCGTACCGCGGGATCTCCTCCACCTGCTCCATCGTGGAGATGATGAAGTGGAACTGGGTGTCCACGAGCATCCGGGTCTTCGCGGTCTCGAGCTCCGCCGGGAAGGTGTCGAGGAACGTCGACGGGGACCGGCGGTACTGCAGCACGGTGGTCACGCCGCCGACAGCCGCGCACGCCGTCTCGGAGGCGAAGATCTCCGAGAGCGGGCGTCCGCCGCCCAGGTGCACGTGCGGGTCGACGATGCCGGGCAGCACGTACCTGCCCTCGCAGTCGATCCGCTCGTCGGCCTCCGGGAGCACGCTCTCGTCGGCGATGGCGACGATGCGGCCGTCCTTGACGGCGACCGCGGCGTCGAACACACCGCTCGGGCTGACGATCCGCCCGTTGGCGACGATGGTGTCCACGCGCATCTGACCTCCAGTTCTCGCTCCGCGGAGCGAAACCTCGCCTCGAAGACGCAGTGGCAGAAGAGTCTCGGGTGGCTGTCGGCCGCACACCCGGCGCGCCACGCGTCAGGGCTTCAATCGATCCTCCGGCCGGAGGACGATGCCGTCGTCCCCGAGCCTAGTGATGGCCGCCACGCCATGTCAAGCATGCGTGATGACATCTTGTAATGCGATACATGTGACCCCGACGCGGCGGCTCCGATCACGGGGCGTGCGCACCGCCCAGGAGCGCCTCGTAGAGCCGTTGATAGCGCTCGAGGACGGCGAGCTCGACGACGTCCCGGCGCGGATCGGAGCTCGATCGTACGCTCTGCGGTCCGACCCGGACGGTGTCGATGCCGTGCTCGCGCAGGACCACGCCGTCGGTGGTGCCGGTCCAGCCGACGATGTCCACCGGCGGGGTGTCGAAGACGTGCTCCCAGGCGTGCTCGGCCGCCGTCACGATCGGTGCCCGCTCGTCGGTGGCCTGGGCATCGTGCAGCCACTCCACCTCGACGTGCGCCGAGCAGCCCTCGAGCGGGCCGCCCGCCAGCACCGCGTGCAGGGTGGCGGTCAGCTCGGTGGCCAGACGCGAGCCGCGTTCGCCGGGCACCGTGATGACGTACAGGTCGAGCAACAGCTCGGCCGGCAGCAGGTCCGGCTTCTCGGTCCACCCGGCCCGGATCGCACCGATCCCGGCCTGGGCGCCGACCCGGCCGAACGGCGCCCGGCTGGCCAGGTACCGCTCCCGCCAGGTCTCGACGGCATCCAGCACCAGGCCGGCATGGCGCACGATCCCGCCGGCCGGCAGCGCCGTCTCCGGCAGCATCGAGACCCCCGGACGGCCGGTGACCCGGACCCGCAGGAACGCGGCGCCGGGCTCCGCGGTGATCAGCCCCGGCGGTCCGCCCTTGGCGACGATCGCGGACTCGATCGGTGGTGCCGTGTCCAGGAAGGCCCGAACCCCCTCGCCGTGCCCACCGCGCCGATGGGTGCCGCTGCCGGCGATCAGCAGGGTGCCCCGCCCGGCACGGGCGAAGGCCGCCACCGCGGCCGCCACCGGCGCCCGGGCCACGCCCAGGCAGAAGCCCTCCGCGACCCCGTCGGCGATCCGCAGCGGGGCCGGCGGGTCGGTGCGACCGGTCACCTCGGGCGCACTCCGGCCGTCCCCGTCCAGGGAGGTGTCCAGGTGCGAGTAGAGCAAGGGCCCCGGACCGCAGGTGGCCACCAGGTTGGCGCCCTCGGCGCCGTAGGGCTGAACCGTCCACTCGATCGCCGGCCAGCGCCGGGCGCACCAGGTGGCCAGCGCCGCGGCCGCGAGGGACTCGCGGCCGCGGGGTGCCGGCGTCTGGTCGAGCACGCCCAGGAGCTCGACCAGGTCCTCGGTCAGAAACGACCCCAGTCGTCGGACGCCGGTCGCCACACGTCGATGTTGCGCGGGTCGGCGGGCATCTTCCGGGCGCGGTGCGTCTCGTGCTCCTCGGGCGTGAACACCCGGTGGCTGTCGCAGAGCTCGAAGCGCGGACCGAACTTGGTGTCGTGCAGGTAGAACGCGATCGACGTCGACGCCGAGTGGTTGACGATGTCGGAGGCGATCGGCGCACCCTTGTAGAGAGCGCGGGCACGCATCCGCATGACGTGGTCGAGGCTCTTCATCGCGAAGCAGAGGTGCGCGACGTAGTGCTCGTCGTTCTTCTGGATCGCGAGGCTGTGGTGGTAGCGGTCCTCGCAGCGCAGGAACGTCGCGGACCCGACGATGTGGTCGGAGGCCAGGAAGCCCAGCACGTCCATGTAGAACTCGAGCATCTCCTCGTACTTGGTGGTCGCGAGGAAGGGGTGCACCAGGTCCAGCGGACGGATCTCGATGTGTGGCGGCTCGGCGTACTCCTGGAACTCGGTGAAGAGCTCCACGATGAGGCCCTCGGGGTCCTTGACGGCGAAGCCGTTGTCGCACAGCGCCTGCTGGCGCTCCTGCAGGGGCAGCACCTCGAGCCCGGCGGCGACCACGCGCTGCCGGATCTCCTCCAGGACCTGCTCGCTCTCGACGCTGAACCCGATCGCCGTGGTCCAGCCGTCCTCGCGCTCGGGCGCGCTGATCAGCTCGATGGCGTGGTGCTCGATGTCGGCACGCAGGTAGGCGTACTCGTCGGTCTGCTGCTCCAGCTGGAGGCCCACGTGGTACTGCAGGAAGTCGATCGTGGCCTGCATGTCGGGCACCTCGATGCGGGCGTACTCCATGCCGAACGGCCCGCGCGGACGCTGGTTCACACGTCCCTCCCTTCCGTCGCCGGCACCGGGCCGGTCGTATTCGTAGGCGACGATGGCCTGGTCGGCGATCACCGGGCGCCACTTGTCCCGCACGAAGGCCTCGTGCGAGTCACTGTTGAGGTAGGCGAGCAGGTCCTGCTCGTCGTCGAAGTCGACCGCCATCCCGTGCGAGAACCTCTGGTCGCGGCTGGACAGGTTCGTGCCCATGGACCAGTTCTGCATCTGCGGATACGTGTCGGGGAACGTCGCGAGCTCGGCCAGGATCTCCTCGCGCTTGAACTCGGTGACCTCCTCGCCGAAGCGGAAGAGCAACGTGTGTCGGATCATCGAGCCTCCTTAGTGGATGAGCTAGAGGATGAAGGAGAGCCGGGCGCCGAGCTGCAGCGCCTCGTGCACCAGCAGGGTGCGGCGCAGCCGGAACTTCAAGCCGTCCGAACCGGACACCAGGACGTGCTCGTAGCGACCCATGTAGGAGTCGAAGTGGCCGTCACGGGCTCGGGAGACGATGAAGTTCGCCTTCACCACCAGCGTGTCGTCCTCACCCGGGGCGAGGCGCACGTTGGAGATCATCCGGTGGGTGCGCGAGTGCGGGTTCTCGGCGTGAGCCTTGCGGGACTTCAGCCGCTTGACCCGGGCCTGGATCAGGTCGTAGTCGTCGTCGACGAACGAGCCGCCCGTGTGCAGCGACCAGCCGCGGTAGTCGGTGGTCGGGATCTCGTAGCGGGCACCCTCCTCGAAGAGCGCGAGCCAGCCGTCGTAGTTCCAGGAGTCCAGGATCTCGGCCTCGGCGTAGAGGAAGTCCTCGACCTCGCTGCGGGTCACGGTGCGGATGTCGGTCTGCGTCATGGCATTTCCCTACCTTCCAGGAACGACGCGGGGCGGTCGCCGGTCACCTCGAGGCCGGCGCCGAGCACCTGCTCCCAGTGCCGCCAGAAACCGCGCATCGCGCCTTCGTCGATCGATCGGCCCTGCGTGCCCTTGACCTCGTCGGCCAGGCCGCGGGACATGTCGCTGAAGTCGAGCTCGCCGGCGCCGCGGGTGGCCTCGATGCCACGCTGCACGGCCTCGTACGCCTCGATGTCGTCGGGCGTGGCCAGGCCACCGGGGCCGACGAAGCTGACGACGGTCTTCATCCGCAGGGCGCGGGACTCGGGGTCCTCCTCGCGCGGCACCAGCTGCCAGGCCCGCACGTCGGTGTGGCCCGGTGCGACCGGCTCGATCTGGCGGATCGAGAGTCCCTCGATGTCGAAGAGCAGCAGGTTCGGGAAGACGAACAGGATGTGGCTCTCGTCGGCGACGTAGTGCGCGCGCTTCTCGCCGAGCCGCTCCACCATCTCGGCGCGGTGCTCCTCGGTGCGCTGCTTCTCGGCCTCGCCGAAGCGCGGCTCCCAGATCATGCTGATCCGGCCGCCGTGGCCGGTCAGGACCAGCAGGGAGTGCCCGTTGCCCAGGTTGTAGGCGTACTGGTTGTCGTCGGTCACCGCGAAGCCGTTCTCGCGCAGGTACCCGACGAACGTGTTGTGGGTCGGCGAGAAGTGGTAGCCGTCCATCGCGTTCTCGACGGCCAGCTTCCAGTTGCCGCGCACGCTGTAGAGCTGGACGCCCGGCAGCGTGGTGACGCCGCTGGCGTGCTGCTCCTCGATCATGGTCATGTACTCGGCGGCCTCGCCGAGGTGCTCCAGCAGCGGCGGCACGTCGGGGTTGAACGAGATGAAGACGTAGCCCTCGTGGATCTCCAGGCGGGGCACCGAGCGCAGCATCATGTTCTTGCGCAGCGCGTCGAGGTCCGCGTACGCCTCGTCGTCCGGAATCGCCGCCACGGTGCCGTCGTTGTTGAAGGTCCACGCGTGGTAGAAGCACTGGAACCGGCGCTGCGAGCCCTCGGTCTCCCGGCAGAGCACCGTGCCACGGTGCGGGCAGGAGTTCAGCCAGGCGTGCACCTCGCCCTCGCTGTCGCGGCAGAAGATCAGCGGTCGACCCGCGATCGTGCGCACCTTGAAGTCGTTGGCGTCGGGGATCTCGGTCTCGTGCCCGAGGTAGAGCCAGGTCCGCAACCAGATGTCGACCCGCTCGCGCGTGAAGACCTCCGGAGACCGGTAGGCCTCCCGGTTGACCCGGAACGTCAGCCGATCCCAGTCCTCCACGAGCATGGGACCTGCCACTCGCTCGGACGCCTCGTCTGGCATGCCAATCGCTCCTTCTCCCTCGTCACCCTGAGTTGCTAATTGCGAGATGCCATCTCGCGATGCGACATAGCATCGCCGCCGCGCGATGGACTGTCAAGGGCCGCCCGGAAAGCGCCGACGGGTTGACGTGGCGGCCGAATGGGCTCATCCTCCTATCTTGTAATAAGAGACGCTGTCTCGTCTTACGTAAACGAATCGGAGTCCCCGTGCCCTACGTGATCACTGCTTCCTGTATCGACGTGATGGACCGGTCGTGCGTGGAGGAGTGTCCCGTCGACTGCATCTACGAGGGCAACCGGATGCTCTACATCCAGCCCGACGAGTGCGTCGAGTGCGGCCGCTGCGAACCGGTCTGCCCCCAGGTGTCGATCTACCACCACGAGGACCTGCCCGAGGAGGCGCGGGACTTCGAGCGGATCAACGCCGAGTTCTTCGCCGACCTGGGCTCCCCCGGCGGGGCCCGCAAGGTCGGCGACATCGGCGCGGACCACCCGGACGTCGCATGAGCACCGCCGACGAGACGACCCCCGGGACGGTCTACGACGTCGACATCCTGATCGTCGGCGCCGGCCCGACCGGCCTCTACGGCACCTACTACGCCGGCTTCCGCGACCTGCGGGTCGCGCTGATCGACGCCCTCCCCCAGACGGGCGGACAGGTGGCGGCCCTCTACCCGGAGAAGGCGATCCACGATGTGGCCGGCCTCCCCGCCGTGCGCGGCCAGGAGCTGGTCGACTCCCTGCACGAGCAGGCGCTGTCGGCCGACCCGCTGCTGCTGCTCGGGCGCACCGCCGTCGGCCTGGAGGAGCACGAGGACGGCGTCGAGGTCACCACCGACACCGGCGAGCTGGTGCGCGCCAAGGCGGTGCTCATCACCGGCGGCATCGGCAGCTTCACGCCGCGCGAGCTCCCCGTCGGGTCGGAGTACCTCGGCCGCGGGCTGCGCTACTTCGTGCCCCGGCTCGCCGAGCTCGCCGACCAGGACGTGCTCGTCGTGGGCGGCGGCGACTCCGCGCTCGACTGGGCGCTCGGCCTGGAGCCGATCGCGCGCAGCGTCACGCTGGTCCACCGTCGACCGCAGTTCCGCGCCCACGAGCGAAGCGTGACACAGCTGCACGAGTCGGGCATCGAGGTCCTCACGCCGTTCGAGGTCGCCAAGGTGTCCGGCGACCCCGGCATCGACGAGGTCGTGGTCGAGACGCGCGACGGCGACCGGCGCACGCTCGCCGTCCAGGCGGTGGTGGCGGCCCTGGGCTTCATCGCCGACCTCGGACCGATCGAGGGCTGGGGCCTGGAGCTGCACCGCCGGCACATCCTCGTCGACCGGACGATGCGGACCAACCGCACGCGCGTCTTCGCCGCCGGCGACCTGGCCCACTACGACGGCAAGGTCAAGCTGATCTCGATCGGCTTCGGCGAGGCGGCTCTGGCCGTGAACCACATCGCCGCGCTCGTCCGGCCCGGGACCGCACTCAATCCCGGACACTCCTCCGACCAGTGACGGTCCGTCGGAACAGATCCATGTCGAGCGTCGCCCACGCGCGGATCGTCATGGGATACTCCGCCTGGCCCGCAACCTAAGAATCGAAGGCGCATGAGTCCCCAGAAGAACGAAACAACGCCGTCTGCAGAGACGACGAGGGCCACGCCCACGATCCAGACGGTGCAGCGCGCCGCCGTGGTGCTGGGCTCCTTCACGGTGACCAAGCCGTTCCTGAGCCTCAACGAGATCACCAGCTCGCTGGGCACCAGCAAGGCCACCGCACATCGCTATACCAAGGCGCTGCGCGCCGCGGACCTGCTGCGCTACGACGAGCGGACCTCGCTGTTCTCCCTGGGGCCGCAGGTGCTCACCCTGGCGGCCGCTGCCCGGGCCGGACTGCCGATCGTCGCCGCCGCGGAGCCGTACATGGAGGCCCTGCTCAAGCGGGTCGACGAGACCGTGGTGCTCAGCGTCTGGGACGGCGAGTCCGCGATCGTCGTCCGGTCGCTCGACAACACCGCCCGGAGCATCCGGATCAGCGTCAGCGTCGGCGCCCGGCTCGACCCGCTGCACTCGGCCCAGGGTCGGGTCTTCTCCTCGTTCCTCTCGCCCGAGCAGGTGCCCGGCCTGGCCCGCGCCCTGCGGCGCGAGCCGGAGCTGATCGCCGAGCTCGAGACGATCCGTGAGCGCGGGGGTCTGTCCCTCAACTCCCCCGACGTCAACGGCCTGCGCACGATCGCGGCGCCGATCTTCGAGGGCTCCGCGATCACCGCGACCATGGCGATCGTCGGCACCGCCACGTCGGTGCCCGACGAGCTCACCCACCCGATGGCGCAGGCGCTCGTCGAGACGACCCGTGAGCTGTCCAGCGGCCTGGGCGACAGCTCGGCGTTCCAGCAGGAGACCAGCGCGCGGTAGCAGCACAAGGGCCGGCCCCGAGCCGGCTCGCCCGCAGGAGGCGGTCCGGATCATCCGGACCGCCTCCTGTCGCGTGCGCCCCGAGTCGCCGGGGCGCCCGGGTCGCGCCCGGTGCCCGGCACCGGCTTGGCGAACCCCGTCGGGCCGTCTATCGTCCTCCTGACAAACCTACTGAATATTCGGTAGGTTGGTCGCTCCCGAACTCCCCGGAGGAAACAGATGGATGCTGGACGCACTCACCCGCTTACTCGCCGACTCGGGCGCTGGCGGCTCGGGGTCACCACAGCAGCAGCGTTGGGCCTGGTCGCCGCGACGGGATGCTCCGTCGACGCGGAGGAGAAGGCCACGAAGGGACACGTGGTCATCCGGATGTCGGATGACTACAACACCCTCGACCCGGCCCTCAACACGGGCCTGTTCATGGCGAACAACATGCAGATGTTCCTCTACGACCGCCTGGTCGAGGTGAACGAGGCGGGCGAGATCGTCCCGCACCTGGCTAGCGAGTGGGAGGCCACCCCGACCCGCGCGACGCTCACCATCCGCGACGACGTCACCTGCTCCGACGGGACCGAGCTGCTGCCCGAGCACGTGGCGGCCTCCCTGCAGCGGCTCGCCGACCCGAAGACGGAGGCCTTCTACCGGGCCCGGGTCTTCGGCGAGGGCGGCGCCAAGGCGATCACCGGCGACAACGCCGCCGGGACGGTCACGATCGAGCTGAAGCAGGGCTACAGCGACCTGATGCTCGGACTGGCCCAGTTCGCGGCGTCGATCGTGTGCCCCGCCGGGCTCGACGACCCGGGCATCCTCAAGACCGGGGCCGCCGGCACCGGGCCGTTCGTGCTCGACGACGCCAAGCAGAAGCGCGGCATCAGCTACGGCATGACCCGGCGCGACGACTACGCCTGGGGCCCGCAGGGCTACGAGAAGGTCGCCGACGGCGCACCCACCTCGGTCACCTTCCGGCACGTCGAGAGCGCCTCGACCGCGGCCAACATGATGACGACCGACGCCGTGGACGTCGCCTACTTCAACGGCGCCGAGATCAACCAGCTCTCCAAGTCGAAGGGCCTGTTCAAGTTCGAGGCCTGGGACAACGGCGGCACCGGCCTGCAGTTCAACCAGGCCGACGGGCTGCCCGGATCGGACCTGAAGTTCCGCGAGGCGATCATGATGGCCATCGAGCCCGACGCCTACAACCAGGCGGCGACCTTCGGCACCGGCCGAGTCTCCCCCACGCCGTACACCTTCAACCTGCCGTGCTTCGACGAGGCCAACGGCACCGGCATGCCCCAGCACGACCCGGAGAGCGCCAAGGCGCTGCTGGCCGAGATCGGCTGGCAGGAGGGGTCCTCGGGCCGGCTCGAGCTCGACGGCAAGCCGACCAAGATCCGCGTCGCCGGCTTCGCCGACCAGAACTCCGGGCCGGACTACCTGCTGGCCGCGCTCGAGGAGCTGGGCTTCGAGGTGGACTTCGCCAAGCCCGACCTCAACGGCTGGGTGGACATCGTCTTCAGCCAGGGCGCCTGGGACATCGTTCCCTACCCCTACTCCTCCAGCTTCCCGAGCCCGGGCCTGTTCACCAGCAACGTCGAGCAGATGAACTTCGAGAACGACGCCTACTGGGAGGCCGTGGAGGCCGCCGGCGCGGCGGCACCCGAGGACGCCTGCACCCACTGGTCGGAGGCCGAGCGGGCACTGGTGGAGCACCGCGACACGATGAACCTCAGCGTGCCGGTGAACACCTGGTTCGGCAACGACGTCGAGTTCATCGCGCCCAACAACCTGATCTGGCCGATGTCGCTCACCAGCTGATCCCGCCCGGCTGGCCCATCGGCCCAGCTGACTCGTCGGCCCAGGTGGTGTGGTGCGGGGCTCGGCCGCACCACACCACCACCGGAAAGGAACCTCCGTGAGCCACGCCCGTGACGTGTTCGCGTCGCCGGTCACTCGCTATCTGCTCCGCCGGGGCCTCTCCCTGGTGGTGATCCTGGCGATGCTGGTGGCGGTCGCCTTCCTGCTGGTCCACCTCACCCCGGGCGACCCGGCGCGGCGGATCGGCGGGATCGAGGCCGACGCCGAGCAGGTGGAGGCGATCCGCGCGCGCCTGGGGCTGACCGCCCCGCTCCACGAGCAGTTCCTCGACTACGTGCGCGGCCTGCTCACGCTCGACTGGGGAACGTCCTTCGTGAAGGGTGAACCCGCCTCGGACCTGCTGCTGAGCCGGTTCCGGGCGACCGCCCAGCTGGCCGGCACCGCGATCGCGCTCACGCTCGTGGTGAGCATCCTCGGCGGGCTGCTGATGGCGGCGCTGACCCGGGGCGGGCGGCGACCGCGCCTGGAGATCTCCTTCAGCGCCCTGACCGGTGGCGCGGCCGCGCTGCCGAGCTTCCTGGCCGGCACCTTCCTGGCCTACCTGCTGGCCGTGCGGCTCCAGTGGCTCCCCGTCGCCGGGGCCGAGCAGGGAGCGCTCTCGATGGTGCTTCCGGTGCTGGCGATCAGCCTGGCGCCCACCGCGATCCTGATCCGGGTGGTGCGGCTCGAGGCGCTCAACGCCTTCGACCAGGAGTTCGTCGAGGTGGCCGAGAGCCGTGGGGTGAGCACGCCGGTGATCTGCCTGCGGCACGTGCTCCCGCACACCCTGACCAGCGCGCTGACCATCGGCGGCCTCACCTTCGGCATGCTGCTGGGCAGCACCGTGGTGGTGGAGAACGTCTTCGACTGGCCGGGCCTGGGCCCGACGCTGGTGGAGTCGGTCTCCAAGCACGACTACCCCGTCATCCAGGGCGCGATCCTGCTGCTCGGCGCCAGCGTCATCGTGGTCAACGCGCTCGTCGATGCCGGCCTGGTGCTGATCGACCGGCGCTCGGTGGTGGGTGCGCTGTGACCGCCCTGCGCGACGCCAGCCGGGCCCGCCGGCGTACGGCGTGGACCCGCTTCCTCCGCTCGCCCGGCGGCCTGTTCTCGCTGGCCATCCTCGCCGCGCTCGTGCTCACCGCGGTCCTGGCTCCCGCGCTGCTCTCGGAGCAGGCCGACACCCGGGACTTCATGAGCGCCACGCAGGGCCCCAGCCGGGAGCACCTGCTGGGCACCGACGCGCTGGGCCGCGACGTGCTGGCCCGCACCCTCGTGGCCACCCGCCTCTCCCTGGTGATGGCCGTGGTCGCCACCGCCATCGGGTCCGGGCTGGGCATCACGCTCGGTGCCGCCCTGGCCCTGGCCCCGGGCCGGGTGCGCAGCGTCGGTGCCCGGACGCTCGACGGCATGCTGGCCTTCCCGTCGGTGCTGATGGGCATCTTCGTCGCGGCCCTGCTCGGCCCGGGCACCACCTCCGCGGTGCTGGGCATCGGCATCGCGCTCACCCCGCAGTTCGCCCGGATCACGATGAACAAGACGCTCAGCCTGGTGGCCGAGGACTACGTCCGGCTCGCCGAGGTGATGGGCGTGCCGCGCCGGCTGGTGATCGTGCGCCACGTGCTGCCCAACATCGCCGAGTCGATCGGGGTGATCACGCTGGTCACCATCGGCGAGGCCACGATCGCGGTCTCCTCGCTGAGCTTCCTGGGCCTCGGCGTGCGAGCGCCCGACTACGACTGGGGACAGCTGCTCACCGACGGGATCACCAGCTTCCAGCTCACCCCCTGGGCGGCGCTCGCGCCGGCCGCGATGATCACCCTGGTCGGCGTCTCCACCAGCCTGCTGGGCGATGCCGTGGCCCGGGTCCTCAACCAGAGTGCACCGCGCGGCGCGGTGCGCCGGCTGCGCCGCGCCGTCGCGGCGGCCGTCCCCGGGCGGGCGGCCACCGCGCCGACCGACCCCGACGCCCTGCTGAGCGTGCGCGGGCTGCGCGTCGAGGTCGACACCGCCGACGGGGTCGGTGCCCCGGTGCGCGACGTCTCCTTCGACATCGCGCCCGGCGAGATGGTCGGCGTGGTGGGCGAGAGCGGCAGCGGCAAGACCATGACGGCGCTGGCCGTGGCCGGCCTGCGCGGACGGCGTACGAGAGTGAGCGGCGAGCTGGCCGGTGCGGCCGCCCGCCGGCGCCCGGGGTCGACCACGCCGACATCCGGCGACGCACAGTCGATCGCGTTCGTCTTCCAGGACCCGATGTCGTCGTTCAACCCGCTGCTGCGCATCGGCACGCAGGTCGCCGAGGGCGCACCGCGCGGGCTGAGCCGGGCCGAGCGGGCCCGCCTGGTCGAGCGCCGCTTCGCCGATGTGCACATCTCCGCCCCGGCCCACCGGATGCGGCAGTTCCCGCACGAGCTCTCCGGCGGGATGCGGCAGCGGGCGATGATCGCCGGCGCCCTGCTGGGCGAGCCGGCGCTGATCGTCGCCGACGAGCCCACCACGTCGCTGGACGTCACCACCCAGGCGCAGATCATGATCATGCTGCGGCAGATCAACCAGGAGCGGTCCACCGCCGTGCTGCTGATCTCCCACGACATCGCGCTGGTCTCGCAGCACTGCCAGCGGATCCTGGTGATGTACGCCGGCCGCATCGTCGAGGAGCTGCCCGCGAGCCGGGTGCAGGACGCCGCGCACCCCTACACCCGCGCGCTGGTCGCCGCGACGCCGGCGATGTTCGGACGCGCGGACGAGCCGCTCACCGACGCCGGTCCCCCGCCCCCGGTGACCGCGCCCGACGCGGGCTGCGCGTTCGCCGCCCGCTGCCCGCTGGCCACCGAGATCTGTCACCGGGAGATCCCCGACCCGACCACGCTGGCCTCCGGCGGGCGGGTGGCCTGCTGGCACCACGACGAAGCAGAGGTGACCTCGTGACCACATCCGCGGCGCTCTCCGTCGAGGACCTCAGCATCGCCTACGGGCAGGGCCGCAACCGGTTCGTGGCCGTGCGCGGGGTGACGCTCGACCTGCCCCTGCGGGGCACCCTCGGCCTGGTCGGCGAGTCCGGGTCCGGCAAGTCCACCCTGGGCCGCGCCGTCGCCGGCTTCCTGCCCGTCCACGCCGGCACGATCGGCTCCGGTCCGGAGCGGCCCCGCATCGGGGTGGTGCTGCAGAACCCGCGCGCGTCGTTCAACCCGCGGATGACCGTGCACCGTGCCCTGCTGGAGGCCTGGGAGACGGTGCCGGCCGCCGAGCGACGGCTCTCCCGCGACGAGGTCGGCGCCCAGGTGCTGGCCGACGTCGGCCTCGGCGCCGACGCGCTCGGCCGCTTCCCCCACGAGTTCTCCGGCGGGCAGCTGCAGCGGATCGCGATCGCCCGCGCGCTCGCCGCACAGCCCGACGTCCTGGTGCTCGACGAGGTCACCTCGGCCCTCGACGTCGGCGTGCAGGCCACGATCCTGAGACTGCTGCGCCGAGTGCAGGAGCGGTTCGGGCTCACCTACCTCTTCATCTCCCACGACCTCGCCGTGGTCGCCCAGATGTCGGACGTGGTCGCCGTGATGTACGTCGGCCGCCTGCTCGAGGTCGGGCCCGTCGCCGACGTGCTGCAGCGACCCCGACACCCCTACACCCGGGCGCTCCTGGACTCCGCGCCGCGACTGGGCGAGCCGCTGGCGAACGCCGCTACCCCGGTCGAGGCCGACATCCCCGACCCGCGACGGCCACCTCCGGGGTGCCCCTACTGGACCCGGTGCGCCCACGGACCGTTGCGACACCCCGACCGGGAGATCTGTCGCACCGAGGTGCCGCCGGCCGCCCGCTCGGACCGCGACGCCCCGGTCGCCTGTCACTTCCCGCTCCGTCCCGACGCGGACCCGCCCCACGAAGGAGAAGCAGCCTCATGAACGCCCATCCCGCCCTCGGTCTCGACCTCGGCACCCGGACCGTCACCTACACGGAGCAGGACGCGATCCTCTACGCGCTGGCCGTGGGTGCCCCGGCCGCCGAGCTGGACCTCGTCTTCGAGCGCGACCTGCGGGTGCTGCCCACCTACAGCCTGGCGCTGGGTCGCTGGGGGATGGAGGAGCTGCGCCGACGCGGCCACTTCGACGGCGCGCAGGCGCTGCACGGCGCGCAGACGCTGCGGGTGCTCGCCCCGCTGCCCACCTCCGGGGGCGTCGAGATCTCCGCCGAGGTCACCGCCGCCTGGGACAAGGGTGGCGCGGCGCTCTTCGAGGTCACCACCCGCAGCGCGTACTTCGAGGCCGTCTCCACCGTCTTCGCCCACCACCGCGGTGGCTGGGGCGGCGAGCGCGGCCCCGCCTCCCGTCGTACGCCGGAGGGAGCACCGGGCCTCACCCGGACCTTCGCCACCTCGCCCGACCAGCCCGCGCTGTACCGGCTGACCGGTGACCCGCACCTGATCCACATCGACCCCGAGGCCGCGCGTGCCATCGGCGCGCCCCGGCCGATCCTGCACGGGCTGTGCACGCTCGGCTTCGCCACCCGGGAGATCGCCGACGCGCTCGGCGTACGCCCCCATGCGCTCGCCGCGCTCCAGGTCCGCTTCTCGAGGATGGCGCTGCCGGGTGCGGAGCTCACCGTGCGGCTGTGGGACGAGGAGGACGGCGGACGCCCCTTCTCGGTCAGCTCGTCCGACGGCGAGGTCCTCTCCGGTGGGCTGATCTCCTTCGGCACCGAGGTGGCCGCCTGATGCCGGCGACCGTCCCCGCGCTGCTCGCCCGGACCGTCGCGCGCGTGCCGGACCTGCCGGCGCTGGTCGACGGTGAGGTGCGGCTGACCTGGTCGGAGCTGGGGCACCGGGTCGACCTCGTGGCGCGCTCGCTGATCGCGCTGGGGGTGGAGCGCGGCGACCGCGTCATGCTGCTCGGCCCCAACGACCACCGCTGGATCGAGGCCTCCTTGGGGGCCCTGTCGGTCGGCGCCGTGGTGGTGCCCGTCAACACCCGGTACAGCGGCTTCGAGGTCCTCGACCTGGTGGAGCGCACCCGGGCCAAGGTGCTGCTGACGGTGGCCAGCTTCGTGGGTCACGCCTACCTGTCGGACATCCGTGCCGCGGCGCTGGCCGAACACGGCGCTCCGGGGAAGGAAGACCGCGGACCGGTGCCCGGCGTACCCGGGCTGGTGGCGGTGGTCGAGTGGGACGCCCACCCGGAGTCCGGGCGGGACGCGCACGAGCAGGTCCTCGACTGGGAGCGGTTCCTCGCCCTGGCCGACGGAGTGCCGGCGTCGACGGCCGCTCGGCGCAGCACCGAGGTGTCCGGGGACGACCCGGCGGACATCGTCTTCACGTCGGGGACGACCGGCCGCAGCAAGGGTGCGGTCTCGCTGCAGAGCCACACCGTCGGCTGCGCGCTCGCCTGGGCGGAGAACGTCCGCGTGACCGACGCGGACAACTACCTCATCGTCTCCCCCTTCGCGCACACCTTCGGCTACAAGGCCGGGCTGCTGGTCTGCGTCGCCACCGGCGCCACGATGCTGCCGATGGCGACCTTCGACACGGCCCGGGCACTGCGGGTCGTGCGAGACCAGCGGGTCACCGTGCTGCCCGGGCCGCCGACGATCTTCCAGATGATCCTGGACCACCCGGACCGGCCCGCTCCCGCTGAGTGGGCGTGGCGGGTCGCGGTGACCGGGGCCGCCACCGTGCCGATGCGGCTGGTGGAGCGGATGCACGAGGAGCTGGGCCTCGAGGCCGTCGTCACCGGGTACGGGCTCTCCGAGGCCGTGACGGTCACGATGACCGCGTACGACGACCCGCCGGCTCGCGTGGTGAGCACCGCCGGCCGCCCGATCGCGGAGTTCGAGCTCCGGATCCGCGACGAGCAGGGGCGGGTGCTCGCGGCCGGACAGAGCGGCGAGGTCGAGGTGCGCGGCCCGCACGTGATGGTGGGCTACCTGGACGATCCCGAGGCCACGGCTGCGGCCATCGACGACGAGGGCTGGCTGCGCACCGGCGACATCGGCCTGGTCTCGGCGGACGGCTACCTGACCATCACCGACCGGATCAAGGACATGTTCACCGTCGGCGGCTTCAACGTGTACCCGGCCGAGCTCGAGCACGTGCTCTCACGCCTGCCGGGCGTGGCCGAGTCCTGCGTGATCGGAGTGCCCGACGAGCGCCTGGGCTCGGTGGGCAAGGTGTTCGTCATCCGCACCGCCGACTCCGGCCTGACCGCCGAGGAGGTGACGCGGTTCCTGTCCGGTCGGGTCGCCAACTTCAAGGTGCCCCGACGGGTCGAGTTCGTCGACGACCTGCCTCGCAACCATGGCGGGAAGGTGCTCAAGAGGCTGCTGATCGAGGCAGAATCGTCCGGCAGCGTGCCGGGCTAGTGCCGTGCGTCAGAAGTTCTTGTGCGCTTCGCGCACCCATGGCACGCACTCTGCGGCGTTGCCGAAGCTCGCAAGACGAACGGGTATGGCATCGCTCCGGCGCCTTGCAGAGCACGCACCCTGAGCACGCCAACCGTTCAACAACTTCCGACGCACGACACTAGAGATCGGAACCCAGAGGACCATGTCGTCGCATTCACGGCGCGAGGAGATCCGACAGATCGCCGCGCGGCTCTTCGCCCAGCAGGGCTTCAAGAACACCACCATCAAGCACATCGCCGACGCGGCCGGCGTCCGCTCCGCGACGCTCTACCACCACTTCTCGTCCAAGGAGGCGATCGTCGACGAGATCCTGCGGTCGTTCCAGGACGATCTCTTCGGCACCTACCAGTCGCTGCTGACCAGCAGCCTCGACCCCCGGGAGAAGCTGGTGCGGGCGATCGAGGCCTCCTTCAACGCCACCGAGCTGGAGCGGGACGCGGTCACGATCTTCGAGAACGAGGCCGAGTTCCTGGGCCAGCAGCCCCGGTTCGGCTACCTCGCCGAGCGCAACGCCGACTCCCGCGCCTTCTGGACCAGCCTGCTCGCCGAGGGCGTCGACTCCGGGGCGCTGCGCCCGGACCTCGACCTCGACCTCGCCTACCACCTGATCCAGAACACCGTCTGGGTGGCGCCGCGCTGGAGCCGCAGCGACGGGGCGTCGGGCACCGAGCAGATCCGCGACGGCTTCCTCGCGATCTTCTTCGAGGGCGCCACCCCCCGCGCGTGACCCGGGCCCCGGGCCGCCGAGTCGCGGTCCGGGTCTCGGGTGCCCGATTCCGGCCGGTTCGGCGTTGTCGGTCGTCGGCGACGAATGCTAGTATTCATGAATATCGTTTGGGCGCCGACACGAGGGGTTCTCCCGCCATGACCAGCAACCAGGCACCGCTGACGGGCGTCCGCGTCGTCGAGCTCGGCTCCATGTACGCCGCGCCGACCGCCGGCCGCATGCTGCGCGACTTCGGCGCGGACGTGGTGAAGATCGAGGACCCCACGAGCGGTGACTTCGCACGCCAGTGGCAGCCCGCCCACGAGGGCCTGGCGATCGGCTTCTCGCGACTCAACTCCGGCAAGCGCTCCGTGGGGATCGACATGCGCCGCCCCGAGGGGCGCGAGGTCGCGCGGCGGCTCATCGACGGCGCCGACGTCGTGATCGAGAACTTCCGCCCGGGCCGGATGGAGGCCTGGGGTCTCGGCTACCGCGAGCTCAGCAAGGACCACCCGGGCCTGGTGATGACCCGGGTGAGCGGGTTCGGCCAGAGCGGCCCCTACTCCGAGCGCCCCGGCTTCGGCACCGTGGCCGAGACGGCCTCGGGGTACGCCTTCCTCAACGGCTGGCCCGACACCCCACCGACCGCTCCCCCGTTCGGGTTCGCCGACTCCATCGCCGGCATCTCGGCCGCCTTCGGCACGACCATGGCCCTCTACCGCCGATCGGTGACCGGCGTCGGCGCGGAGGTGGACGTCGCGCTCTACGAGCCGCTGATGTTCATCCTCGGGGACGCCGTGCTCAACTACACCGCGACCGGCGAGATCATGCAGCGCCACGGCAACGCCTCCGGCGCCGCGTCGCCCCGGGGCATCTACCAGGCCGCCGACGGCGGCTGGCTCTCGATCGCCGCCTCGAACCAGTCGATCGCGCTGCGCCTCTTCGACGCCATGGGCCGCCCGGACCTCCGCGACGACGAGCGGTACGCCACGAACGCGGCGCGGATGGCCAACAACGAGTCGATGCAGCAGATCGTCATCGACTGGGTGCGGTCCCACCCGCGCGACGAGGCGCTGACGATCCTCGACAAGCACGAGGTGGTCGCGGCAGCCGTCAACGACGCGAAGGACGTCTCGGAGGACCCGCACTTCAGCGAGCGGACCCTGGTCGAGCTGGCCGGGACCGTGCTCGGCCCGGCGGTGATGCCCGGGCCGATCCTGCACGTCGACGGGTACGACGGGCCGCGCTACGACGGCGTGCCGGCCGTCGGCGAGCACACCCGCGAGGTCCTGGTCGGCGAGCTCGGCCTCGATCCCGACCACGTCGAGCGTCTCGAGTCCGACGGCGTGGTCACCCGCTCGTGGTCATCACCCGAAGAACTCCGGTGACGGCCACGACAAGCGAACGGTGCGACGCGTCACAACGACGCGCCGCACGCCTGATCTGACACAAAAGATGAATATGATCCACCGCACGCACCCGGCAACGCCTGCTGCACGAAAGGACTCATCGATGTCAGCCAGCCCACTCCGCCCCACGAAGACGGCGATGCTGGTTGCCCAGCGCATCGTCGCCGACATCAACGAGCGTGGGAACGTCATCGGCGACCGGCTACCGCCCGAGCGCGTGATGCTGGAGAAGTACGAGGTGGGGCGGGGGACGCTGCGGGAGTCGCTGCGGTTCCTGGAGCTCCAGGGCGTGATCACCCTCAAGCCCGGCCCGGGCGGCGGACCGGTCGTGGTGCAGCCCGACGCGACGGCCCTCGCGACGTCGCTGACGCTGCTCCTGCAGTTCGCGACCGCCCCCTTCCGCACGATCGCCGAGGCGCGGCTCGGCCTCGAGCCGATGATGACCCAGCTCGCCGCCGAGCGCATGGACGAGCAGACCCTGATGACGCTCAAAGAGAGCGTCGACAGCATGCGCGGCAACCTCGACAACCAGGCGGTCTTCCTCGAGGAGAACAAGCGGTTCCACGACGCGATCGCCCACGGCTCGGGCAACGCGATGTTCGGCTACCTCGTCGACGCGCTGCTCGGCATGCTCGACGGGTCGGCCATCGGCATCGACTACCCCGAGGTCCGTCGGGCCGCCGTGCACAAGGCGCACCTGCGCATCTACCAGACGATCGAGTCCCGCGACCCCGCCGCGGCCGCCGAGGCGATGCACGAGCACATCCTGGAGTACGTCCGCTACGCGGAGAAGAAGTTCCCCGACGTCCTGAACGCCCCGATCGTGTGGGGCCTCACCTGACCTCGGACGCTCGCCCGGCGCCGCACCCGTGGTGCGTCAGCGGTCGAGACCGAGCAGCCCGGCGAGCGTGCCCCCGAGCACCAGCTTGGTCTCGTCGTCGCTGAGGCCCAGCGCCTCGATCGCCCGGATCTCCTCGGCCGGGCTCGTCATCGGCCAGTCGGACCCGAAGACGATACGCTCCGCCCCGTGCCTGCGGATCAGGTCGCGCACCCGCTCCGGTCGCAGCGTGCTGAGCGACGGCGGCCAGGAGGTCTCGAGCACGACGTCGGCGCCGGACAGCATCTCCTCGGCGTCGTCGAGGATCTTGTAGCCCCCGAAGTGGCAGGCCATCAGGCGCAGGTCCGGGAACTGACGCGCGATGTCACGGATCATCCGCGGGCTGGAGAGGCGGTTGGTGGCCTCGTCGCCGCCCTCACCCACGTGGGTGATCACGGCGTAGTCGCTGCCGAGCGCCTCGAAGATCTCCCAGAGTCGCGGGTCGTCCAGGGCGAAGCGCTGGAACAGCGGGTGGATCTTGACCGCCCTGATGCCGTGCCGCTCCAGGCTGGCGAGGTTCTCCTCGACGTCGAGCCCGACGTGCACGGTGCCGAACGCGAGGTGGGTGGCGTCGGCGACGCCGGCGACGAACCGGTTGACGGAGTCGACGTGCCGCGCCTCGTTGGCGATCGCCAGGCAGCAGCTGATGTCGACTCCGCTGTCGGTCATGTCGCGGGTCAGGCCACCGACGGTGCCGTCGCCGCGCGCCTCCAGGCCGGGCACCCGGTTGCCGCCCAGGGCGAGCTCGGCGATCCGGTCGGGCCAGACGTGGGTGTGTGCGTCGATGATCATGAGCGGGTCACAGCTTTCCGGACTCGCCACCGTCGACCACGAAGATCGCGCCGGTGGTGAAGGAGGACAACGGGGACACCAACAGGCAGGCCAGCGGCACCAGCTCCGCGGGGTCGGCCATCCGCCCGGCGGGGATCTTCGCGATCCGCTTCGCGTGCAGCTCCGGCGACTCCGTGACCGCCTTCTGGGCCTCGGTGACGAAGGCGCCGGGCGCGATGCAGTTGACCTGGACGTTCTTGGGCGCCCACTCGGCCGCGAGCGCCTCGGTGAAGCGGACCACCGCACCCTTGGAGGTCGAGTAGGGCACCAGGTACGGCTTGCCGCGCACGCCGGTGGTCGACGCGACGTTCACGATCCGCCCGCCGCCCTGCTCGATCATCCGCACGCCGGCGGCCTGCGCCAGCAGCATCGGGGCGACGACGTTGACCGCCAGGGCGTCCTTCCAGATCGCCGGGTCCTGGGTGGCGAACTTGCCCGCGGGGGCGATGCCCGCGTTGTTGATCAGCCCGTCGATCCGGCCGTGGCGCTCGAGCACCGCGGGGACGACGCCGGCCACCGAGGACTCGTCACGCAGGTCCGCCTCGAGGGTGGTGATCCGCCCGCCGCCGTCGGCCGCGACCGCCGCCAGGCTGTCGACGCTCCGGGCGGCGGCCACGACGTGGGCGCCCTCGCGGGCCAGCGCCAGGGCCATCGCGGCGCCGAGGCCGCGGCTGGCCCCGGTCACCAGGACCACCGTGTCGCGCAGCTGCAGGTCCATCAGCGGCCGCCCTTGCCGAGCCGGCGGGCCAGCGAGTCGAGCAGCACCTCGGTCGCCCCTTCGTAGACCCGGAGCGGGCGCGCGTTGCGGTAGAGCCGCTCGATCTTGGCACCGCGGACCAGCCCGAAGCGTCCCATCGCCTGGACCGACCGGTCGACCACACGACCGGCGGCCTCCGTGGCGCTCACCTTCGCGATCGAGGAGTAGTCGAGGTTGGCCAACGGATCCGACTTCGCCAGCGCCGCCGCCCGATAGGTGATCGCGCGCGCCGACTCCACCTCGGTCCACGACAGCGCCAGGCCCTGCGAGACCGCCCCGAGGGCGAGCAGCGGCCTGCCGAACTGCTCGCGGGTCCGGGCGTGCCGCAGCGCCTCGTCCAGCGCCGCCTGCGCCAGCCCGACGGCGGACCCGGCCACCGTGACCCGGAAGACCGCGAGGGTCTGGAGCATGAGGGAGAACGCCTTGCCGGGCACCCCCAGCCGGTTGCCGGCGGGCACCACGACGTCGTCGAAGGTGAGCTCGCCCAGGATGTGGGGCGCGATCAGGTCCGCGCCGCGCTCGACGGTCAGGCCCGGCGTGTCCGCCGGGACCAGGACCATCGACCAGCCCTCGCCCTCCCGCCCCAGGACGCAGTAGAAGTCCGCGGCGCCGCCGTTGGTGATGAACGACTTGCGGCCGTTGATCCGCACCCGTTCGCCGTCCGCCTCGATGGTGGTGGCGACGCCCCGCAGGTCGGACCCGACATCGGGCTCGGTCAGCGCGAGCCCCGCGATCGCGTCGAGGGCCGCGACCCGGGGCAGCCACTCCTGGCGCAGCTCGTCCGAGCCACCGACCGACAGCGAGTAGCTGCCGACACCCTGCATCCCGAACATGGAGTCCAGGTGGGCCGAGGAGTACATGAGCTGCTCGCGGACCACGGCGATCGTGAGCGGATCGAGCACGCCGTCGTGGCCGCCGTACGCCGCGGGCACGACGTACCGCGCCAGGCCGCTCTCCCGCAGCACCTCCAGACAGCCCTGGTGGACCTCGACGGCCTCGTCCGCCTCCGCGGCGAACGGGTCGACCTTCGCCGCCACCTCGCGGGCCGCCTGCTGGACCTGGCGGTGTCGGGGACTGAGGTCGAACAGCTGCGGGTCGTCCACGGTGAATCCCTCTTCCTGTGTGCTGCGGAGTCGCGAGTGGATCGGCTCAGCGACGCTGGTCGAACTTGCGACCCAGGGCCTCGGAGACGATGCGGATGCGCTGCATGGTCGGCGTGCCGCCGGCGATCGCCCACCCGTGCGCGTCCCGGTGCAGTCGCTCGAGACCGTACTCCTCGGTGTAGCCGTTCCCGCCATGGATCTGCATGGCCAGGTCGGTCACCCGCTTGGCCATCTCGTTCGCGGCGCACTTGGCGAGCGACACCTTGAGCGGGTCCGGGGTGCCGGTCTCCGTGGCGGAGGCCGCGGCCTGGTCGCGCAGCAGGCGGGTCGACTCGACCTGGAGGATCATGTCGGCCAGCATCACCTGGATCGACTGGAACTCCACGAGCTGCTTGCCGAACTGCTCGCGCTCCTGCACGTACTTCAGCGTCTTGTCCAGCGCGGCCTGGCCGATCGCCAGGCTCATGGTCGTGTTGCCCATGCGCTCGATCGAGAAGATCCGGAACAGCTTGCCGAAGGAGCCGGCGGGGACCACGACGTTCTCGATCGGCACCTCGACGTTGTCGAAGTAGAGGTCGGCCGAGGGGATGCCGCGGAAGCCCATCAGTCGCTCGGCCGCCCCGAACGTGAAGCCCGGCGTGCCCTTGTCGACGACGACCGCGCCGATCCCCTTGGCGCCCGGCTCGTCGGAGAGCCGGCAGTAGACCAGGTACTGGTCGGCCTCGCCGCCGTTGGAGATCCACCGCTTGGAGCCGTTGATCACGAGCTGACCGTCGACCTCCTTCGCGGCCGTGCGGATGTCGGTCGCCGCCGAGCCCGCGTCCGGCTCCGAGATGGCCACGGCCATCGTCTTCTCGCCGGAGATGATGTCGGGCAGCCAGCGTCGCCGCTGCTCCTCGGAACCGAGGTGGGTGAGCACCTGGGCCGGACCGGTATTGGACTCGAAGACCTGGAACGCCGCCGGCCGGCACACCTTCGCGATCTCCTCGATCACCACGAGCGCCTGCTCCAGCGGTGCGCCCGAGCCGCCGTACTCCACGGGGTGCGCGATGCCGAGGAAGCCGAGCTCGCCGAGGCGCAGCCGCTCCTCCTTCGAGATCGGCGTGCGGCTGATGTCGAGCGACTCCGCCATGGGCTCGTAGACCTCGCGGGCCACCTGAGCCGCGAGCTGCCGGATCTCCGCGTACTCATCCACCACGGAATCCACCTCCTTAGTTGTAATCATTATCCTAGATTTGGCATCAGGCGGCTGTCAAGGAAGTCCGCGAGAGGCGTGCCGGACGCCGGACACTCATGGACGTAGGCATGACAATCATGATAAGCAATAGCCATGGTCAACGCGCAAGGAGCCAGCAGCGGCCGAGACGCCGTGATCGTCGACGCCGTCCGCACGCCGGTGGGCCGGGGCAAGGCGGGCGGCGCGCTCGCCGACGTCCACCCGGTGGACCTGCTCGCGCAGACGTTCATCGCGCTGCTCGACCGCTCCCCCGCCGTGGACCCCGGGTCCGTGGACGACGTCATCGTCGGCTGCGTCTCCCAGGTCGGGGAGCAGTCAGCGACCCCGGGCCGGATGGCCTGGCTGGGCGCGGGACTCCCGGCGCACGTGCCGGCCACGACGATCGACCGCAAGTGCGGCTCCAGCCAGCAGTCCGTCCACTTCGCGGCCCAGGCGATCCGGTCCGGCGAGGCCGACGTCGTGGTGGCCGCCGGCGTCGAGTCGATGAGCCGCGTCGTCATGGGGTCCGCCCGGATGGGCGCCGATCCGTACGGCGCGATGGTCGGCGAGCGGTTCGCACCCGGCCTGGTCTCGCAGGGCGTGGCCTCCGAGCTCGTCACCGCCGCGTGGGGCCTGACCCGCACCGAGCTCGACGAGTACGCCGCGCTCTCGCACGAGCGAGCGGCCGCCGCGCAGGACGCCGGGGCGTTCGCCCGTGAGATCGTGCCGATCCACACGCCGCAGGGCGTGGTGACCGCCGACGAGACCATCCGACGCGGGACCACGGCCGAGAAGCTGGCCGGGCTCAAGGCGGTCTTCGAGACCCCCGAGCTCTCCGCGCGCTTCCCGCAGGTCGCCTGGTCGACCACCGCCGGCAACTCCTCGCAGATCACCGACGGCGCGGGCGCGATGCTGCTCATGTCGCGGGCTCGGGCCGAGGAGCTGGGCCTGCGACCGCGCGCCCTGGTGCACACCATGTCGGTCGTCGGCAGCGACCCGCTGCTCATGCTCACCGGACCGATCCCCGCGACCCACCGGGTGCTCGAGCGGTCCGGGCTCACCCTGGACCAGATCGACCACGTCGAGGTCAACGAGGCGTTCGCCCCGGTCCCTCTGGCCTGGCTCGAGGAGTTCAAGGCCGACCCCGCGCGACTCAACCCGCGCGGCGGCGCGATCGCCCTGGGCCACCCGCTGGGCGCCTCCGGCATCCGGCTGATGACCACGATGCTCCACGCGCTGGAGGACCACGACCAGCGCTACGGCCTCCAGCTGATGTGCGAGGCGGGCGGCATGGCCAACGCCACGATCATCGAGAGGCTCTGACCCGCCCCGTCCTGCCGTCCCTCCCGGGACCGAGGGACCCGTCCACCAAGGAGAACGCTGTGCACCTCACCGGAGCCTCGGCCCTGGTCACCGGCGGCGCGTCGGGACTCGGCGCCGCGACCTCCCGCCGCCTTGCCGCGGCGGGAGCCCACGTCGTCGTACTGGACCTCAACGAGGAGCTCGGCACCGAGTTCGCCGCGGAGATCGGCGGGACCTTCGCCCACGCCGACGTGACCGACCCCGCCGCCGTCGACGCGGCCCTGGACGCCGCCGAGCGCCACGGACCGCTGCGAGCACTGGTGCACTGCGCCGGGAAGGGCGGCACGGTCCGCCTGGTCAACCGCGACGGCAGCCCCGGCGACCTCGACCTCTACCGGCAGCTGATCGACATCAACCTGGTCGGCACCTTCAACGTGCTGCGCCTGGCGGCGACCCGGATGGCGGGCAACGAGCCCGTCGACGGCGAGCGCGGGGCCTGCGTGCTCACCGCCTCCGTCGCCGCGTGGGAGGGCCAGATCGGCCAGATCCCCTACGCCTCGGCGAAGGCCGGCGTGGTGGGCATGACGCTGGTGGCCGCCCGCGACCTGGCCACGAAGGGCATCCGGGTGAACACGATCGCCCCGGGCGTCTTCGACACGCCCATCCTCGCCCGCTTCTCCCAGGAGATCCGCGACGGACTCGGCGCACAGGTGCCCAACCCCGCCCGCCTCGGCCAGCCCGACGAGTTCGCGATGCTCGCCCAGCAGGTCGTGGAGAACCCCTACCTCAACGGCGAGACGATCCGCCTCGACGGCGCGATCCGGATGAGCCCCCGCTGACGGCCCCCGCTGACCGCCGACGACATCCGCGCCGACGTCCGCGCCGACGTCCGCTGACAGGAGACGACAGATGACCGACCAGGACCTCAAGGTCGAGGAGCGGGGACGGGTCCTCGTCCTCACCATGGACCGGCCGCAGGCCCGCAACGCGATGTCGATGGCGATGGCGCACCAGATCGCCGACGCGCTCGCTATGCTCGACGACCGCGACGACCTCAGCGTCGCCGTGATCACCGGCGCCAACGAGACCTTCTGCGCCGGCATGGACCTCAAGGGGTTCGCCCGGGGCGAGCTGCCCGTCGTGGAGGGGCGCGGCTTCGCGGGCCTCGTCAAGCAGCCCCCGCGCAAGCCGCTGATCGCCGCGGTCGAGGGCTACGCGCTGGCCGGTGGCTTCGAGATCGTGCTCGCCTGTGACCTCGTGGTCGCCTCGAGCGCCGCCCGGTTCGGCCTGCCCGAGGTCAAGCGCGGCCTCACCGCGGCGGCCGGCGGCCTGCTGCGGTTGCAGCACCGGATCCCCTACCACCTGGCGATGGAGCTCGCGCTCACCGGCCGGATGTGGCCGGCGACCGACGCCGCCGAGGTCCACCTGGTCAACCGGCTGGCCGAGCCCGGCCAGGCGCTGCCGGTGGCGCTCCGGCTGGCCGAGGAGGTGGCCGCCAACGCACCGCTCGCGCTGGCCGCCTCCAAGCAGGTCCTGGTCCGGTCGGTCGACTGGCCGCTGGCGGAGAAGTTCGACCGCCAGGAGGAGTACGTCGACCCGATCCGCAGGTCCGCGGACGCCAAGGAGGGCGCGCTCGCCTTCATGGAGAAGCGCGAGCCGCGTTGGAGCGGCAGCTAGACCAGAGCTGGCAGGGCCTCGGGCCGGGGCGGAAGATCCTCGGCCCGAGGTCGGACTGGGGGACCTCACGCCTCCCGGCGCACCAGGCGGGCGTGGGCCAGCCAGTCGCGGGCCTTGTCGGCGTGCGCGAGGTCGATGTGGGTGCCGCGGAAGCGCACCGCGCCCTGCCCCTCGAGGACCGCCGCCTCGATGGTCGCGACCAGCTCCTCGTGGTAGGCGACCTCCTCGTCGGACGGCGTGAAGACCTCGTTGATCACCGCGACGTGCGAGGGGTGGATGGCGATCTGGCCGCGGAAGCCCAGCTGCAGCCCGTAGTCGGAGAACGCGCGCAGGCCGTCGAGGTCGGCGAGCTCCTCCCACAGCCCGGTCAGGGCGTGCAGGCCGTACTGCCGGCAGGCCAGCAGGATCCGGCTGCGCAGGTAGAGCGTCTCGGTCCCCTCGGGGGACTGCCGGTAGCCCACCGCCCGCGCGATGTCGGCGTGCGCGGAGGTCGGGCCGATCATCGCGCCGACCCGCTCCGAGGCACCGGCGATCTCGTAGCAGTTGACGATCGCGTCGACCATCTCCACCGGGACGATCATCTCCAGCCCCTCGGCACCGTTGCGGGCCTCGAACCAGTCGATCAGCGTCTCCCAGCGGAGCACGTCGGTGGCGTCCCTGACCTTGGGCACGAAGAGGCCGTCGAGCTCGGGACGGACGACGACCTCCAGGTCGGCACCGGCCATCCGCGTGTCGAGGGCGTTCGGCCGCACGAAGAGCCCCACGTGCGGGGCCGCCTTCCGCAGCTCGGCCAGCGTGGTGCGGACGGTCTCCCGGCTCGACTCCTTGAGGTCGTCCGGCACCGAGTCCTCCAGGTCGAGCACGATGCAGTCGGCCCCGGCGGCCAGCGCCTTCTCCGCCCACTGGGGCTTGTGGGCGGGGACGAAGAGGACGGAGCGGTAGGGATGCACGGCGACTCCTGCTAGCGGTTCTCGGGGGTTCGGTCGTGGGTGTCGGCCGTGACGCCGAGCCCGCGCAGCTTGGCCTTCTGCACCCGCTGGGAGGGCGTCTTGGGCAGCTCGTCGACGAAGCGCAGGTAGCGGGGCACGGCGAACGACGGGATGCGGCTGTCGCAATGCCGCCACAGCTCCTCGGCGGTGACGTCGGCCTGGGTGATGACGTAGGCCATCACCTCGTCCTCGCCGGCCTCGCTGGACGCCGGGACGGCGATCACGGCGCACTCGACCACGGCCGGGTGGGCCAGGATCGACGTCTCGATCTCGTAGGAGGAGATGTTCTCGCCCCGGCGTCGCAGCGCGTCCTTGAAGCGGTCGACGAAGTAGAACCAGCCGTCCGCGTCGCGCCGGAGCGCGTCACCGGTGTGGAACCACAGGTTCCGCCAGGCCTCGACGGTCTTGTCCGGCATGTTGAAGTAGCCCATCGAGCTGATGAACGGCACCTTGGGCCGGATCACGAGCTCGCCGATCTCGCCGACCGCCACCTCCTCGTCGGTCTCCGGGTCGACCAGCGCGACGTCGAACCACTCGTCGGCGGCCAGCCCGGCGGCACCGGCCGGCCGGTCCTCGCCGTACGGCGAGATGATCGGCGCGGAGGTCTCGGTGAGGCCGAAGACCTCGACGAAGGCCTCGATGCCGAAGCGCTCCCGCATCGGCCGCACCAGGGTGGCGGCGGTGGGCGCGGCGAACACGCAGCGCAACGGGTTGTCGGCGTCGTCGTCGCGCTCCTCCTGCTTCCAGATGAAGTCCATCATCACGCCGATGAAGTTCGTGACGGTCACCCGCGACTCGCGGATCTGCTCGATCCACCGGCTCGCCGAGAACCGGCTCCGCGTCACGAAGCGGGCGCCGGCGACGAGCGTCGGGTACGCCGCCATGAACTGCGCGTTGCCGTGGAAGAGCGGCGTCACCGACATCCAGGTGTCGTCCGCGGTGAGCCGGACGAGCGAGACGCACTCGTCGGCGAAGAAGTACATCTGGGCGTGCGGCATCGCCACGCCCTTGGAGGGGCCCGTGGTGCCCGAGGTGAAGAGCACCGAGGCCAGGTCCTGCGGCCGGACCTCCGGGAGCTCGATGCTGCCCTCGACCACGCCGGGAGCGGTCGCCTCCTCGTCGAGCTCCTCCCACGCGGCCGCCTCGTACCCCGCGGCGCGCAGTCGCTCGAGTGCCTCGTCGCGGTGGCCGGTGTCGATGACCCAGAACTTGCGGATGGACTTGGCGGCGTCGGGGATGTCGAGGAAGCGGGCCGCGAAGACGTCGTCCACGACGGCGAGGCTCGCTTCGACCGTGCTCACCTGGTGGGCCAGGAAGTCGTGCTCGTAGGCGGTGTTGATCGGCACCTCGACCAGGCCCGCCATGGCGGTGCCGATCCAGGTGCGGACGAACTGCGAGGAGTTGATCGCGACGATCACCACGCGGTCGCCCGGCGTCGCCCCCGCCGCCAGCAGGCCGCGGCCGACCCGCTCGCCGGCGGCGAGCATCGCGGCGTACGTCCAAGTGCGGCCCTCCTCGGGGCAGTCGAGCCACACCGCGTCGGGCCGCCGCGCCGCGTGGTGCCGCAGCACCGTGGGCAGCGCCCACTGCGTGCGGTCGGTGAAGGTCGGCTTCAGGTCTCGGTAGTAGCGGAAGGTCACGTTCGTCCCGTCCTCGTCAGGACTTCCGCCGGCGCCGGGCGCCGCGGAAGTCGGGCTTGCGCTTCTCCAGGAAGGCCCGGGCGCCCTCGAGCATGTCCTCGCTGCCGATCGCCTGGATCAGCGCGCCGAGGTTCGCGGCCATGTTGTCCCGCGACTGGTGCCACCACTGGTTGGAGCTGGTCTTGGCGATCTCGAGGTAGCGCGGGCTGAGTGCGTCGATCTCGTCCAGCCAGCGGTCGACCGCGTCGTCCAGTCCGTCGTCGGGGACGACCTCGTTGACCAGCCCCCACTCGAGCGCCTGCGCCGCGGTGTAGCGCCGGCACAGCATCGCCATCTCCTTGGCGCGGCGCTCGCCGATCTGGACGGCGAGCACGTTGGTCGCGCCGAGGACGGGCGCCGAGCCGACCTTCGGGCCGGTCTGACCGAAGGTGGAGCGCTCGGTGGCGATGGCGAAGTCGCAGGCCACCACGAGCTCGTTGCCGCCGCCGGCGGCCGGGCCGTCGACGGCCGCGATCACCGGGCGCGGACAGGCCCGGATGGCGTCCAGCAGCCGGGCCGAGGTGGTGAAGAGCTGCCGCAGCTGGGCCGGGTCGGGATCGCCGAGCTGGGTGAGCGCCCCGCCGGCACAGAAGCTGCCGCCGGCACCGCGCACCACCACGGCCGTGGCCTCCGCCGCCCCCTCGACGGCGCGGATCAGGTCCTGCGCCATCTCCAGGTCGTAGGCGTTGCGCCGCTCCGGGGCGTTGATGGTGATCCAGACGACGTCCCGGCGCTCGGCCACCTCGATGCTGCCCACGGCGCTCCTCCCTACGTCCACCTATTGATGGTTTTCATGATCAACAATATCGCGGGTGCTCTCCCGCCGCAATCATCACCATGCCTCGGAACACCGGCACCCGGCCTTCCGTCGCCGCCCGCGACCCGGGGCCGCGTCAGCGGCCGCGGCGGCCGCGGAAGGCGGCGACCGCCTCCCGGTGCTCCGGCGTGCCGAAGAGCAGTGCGACCGCCTCGACCGACTCGGGGAAGCCGACCTCGCTGCCGCGGTTGAGGAAGGCCTTGCCCACCTGGACCGCGAGCGGGGAGTTGGCCGCGATCTCGGTGGCCACGGCCACCGCGGCGTCGAGGAGTCCGTCGTCGGGGTGCACCTCGTGCACGATCCCGATCCGCTCGGCGAGCGCGGCGTCGACGGTGCGGCCGGTGAGCGCCAGGTGGCGGGTCCAGGCCCGGCCGATCACGTCGGGGCCGCGGACGATGCCGTAGCCGGGCATCAGGCCGACCGAGGCCTCCTTGAAGGAGAACGTGGCGGACTCCGCCGCCAGCGCGATGTCGCAGGCCAGGGTGAGCTCCGTGCCGCCGCCGAAGGCGAGACCGTTGACGGCGGCGACCACCGGAACCGCACACCGCTCCACCGACGCGAACGCCTCGTAGACCCGCATCAGGTGCGGGCGGACCCGGTGGACGTCCCCGGCGAGGTCGTGGAACATGTCGATGTCCCCGCCCGCGGAGAAGGCCCGCCCCGATCCGGTCAGCACCACGGCGCGGGTGGTGTCGCCGTCCTTGCCCAGGCCGCGCATCAACCGGGTCAGCTCCGCGAACCACTGCTGGTCCATCGCGTTGAGCTTCTCCGGCCTCGCCATGGTGACCACCAGCACCCCGTCGGGTCGCCGGTCGAGGGCGAACCGCTCGTAGCTCATCCCGCCTCCCGGTCGAAGGCGTCGACGGTGACCCCCTCCGCGCGGAGCCGGTACTTCTCCACGCGCTGGCTGGGGGTCAACGGCAGGGCGGCCACGACCCGGACGTAGCGCGGGGTCGCGAACAAGGTGAGCCGGCCGTGGCAGTGCGCCAGCAACTGCTCGGGATCGACGGTGGCTCCCGGCGCCGGGACCACCGCCACCATCACCTCCTCCTCGGACAGCTCGGAGGCCACGCCGTACGCCGCGACCTGGGCGACCGACTCGTGCTCAGCGACGACCCGCTCCACCTCCCAGGTCGAGACGTTCTCGCCGCGTCGCCGCACCGTGTCCTTCACCCGGTCCAGGAAGGTCAGGTAGCCGTCGTCGTCGAGCACGCCGCGGTCGCCGGTGTGGAACCACAGGTTGCGCCAGGACTCCACCGTGGCGGCGGCGTCGGACTCGTAGCCGTCGAACATCCACCCGGGCTGCTTGGGCCGGGCCACGATCTCGCCGGCCGTGCCGGCGGGCACCGGGCGGTCCCACTCGTCGACGACGGCGAGGTGGTAGATCGGCGACTCCCGCCCCGCCGTCCCGATCCGCCGCCGTTGCGGCGGCATCTCGCAGACCAGCGAGACCTCGGTGCTGCCGTAGATCTCGGTCAGCCGGACGTCGAAGCGCTGCTCGACGGACTCGAAGATCTCGGGCGGGCAGGGTGCGCCGAAGGCGGCGCGCACCGGGTTGTCCCGGTCGTCGGCCCTCGGCGGCTGCTTGTGCAGGATGCTCATCATCGCGCCCTGGTAGTTGAATGCCGTGATCCCCTGGCGACGACAGATCCCCCAGAAGCCCGACGCGGTGAACCTGCGGTGCAGGAGCACCCGGGCCCCGGCCTCCAGGCCGGCCATCACCGAGCAGTACCGCGCGTTGGAGTGGTAGAGCGGGAAGACGCTGTAGAGGTGGTCCTCCGGGGTGTAGCCCATCAGCTCCACGGTGTGCATCGCCAGGTTGACGTTGGCCCGGTGCGAGAGCAGCGCGCCCTTGGGCGGCCCGGTGGTCCCGGAGGTGTAGAGGATCACCGCGGTCGAGGTCGGGTCGACCGGCGGCAGCTCGACCGGCGCGTGGCCGAGCAGGTCGGCGAACGCGCTGGTCGCCACGCCGTCGGGCAGGGCGGCCTCACCAGCACTGCCGTCGTCGATCACGACGACGTGCTCGAGGACGGCCGCGGCCCCGTCCAGGGCCTCGGCGAGCAGGGGCACCTGCTCGGCGGCGCAGACCGCGACCCGGGCGCCGGACTGGGTCAGGCAGTGCCGGACCAGCAGGGCACCCGAGGCCGGATTGAGCGGCACCTCCACCAGGCCGGCGCCGGCGATGCCGAACCACGCCTGCAGCGACGCGAGCCGCGCCGGCGTGAGCACCGCGACCCGGTCACCGGTCCGCAGCCCGAGGGCCAGGAGTCCGGCGGCCACCGCCCCGGCGTCGCGGAGCAGCCCGGCCGCGTCGGTGCGCTCGTCCTCGACGACCACCTCCGCCATCGCGCGCGCCGGATCTGCCGCGACGGCAGCCAGCCAGGCTCCGATGCTCAGGTCGGTGGTGCCGACACTCTCGACGACGGGCACGCGACCTCACTCCGGGGCAGGGCCGCCGCGGCCGTCCCCGGCCAGGCGGCGCGAGTCGTGGGACGAGGTGATCCTGGTCGGGACCACCTCGATGACGACGCGGTTGGGGCTGTCGAGCAGCCGCACGAAGGCGTCGGGGTCGTCGGGCGCGAGACGCGGGGCGAGACGGCGTACGGCGGCCATCACGATCTCGCGATCGCGGTGCACCGTCGCGTCGCCGCGCAGCGCCACCATCCGGCGGCCGGGCAGGTCGGTCCCGGTGTTCGACACCACGACGGCCACCCGGCCGTCGGCGTCGACCCCACGGACCTGGCGACGCCCCTCCACGGTGGCGAACCAGAAGCGGCCCTCGGCGTCGACCAGGTAGCTCATCACGACCGCGGTCGGCAGGCCGTCCTGCAGGAAGGTCAGCACACCCTCGGTCTGGGCGTCCCACAGCTCCCGCTGACCGGTGACGCTGAGCCTCGCCTCGGCCAGGTCCTCGACGTGCTTCTCGCCGGGCCGGTGGACGTCGGCGCCCACCTCAGGCCTCGTCGAGGGCGGCGTCGCCCAGCATCGCGTGCACGATCGCCCTGCTGCCGCCGGCCTCCGCGGCCGAGCCGGTCCACACCGTCTCGCCCCGGTTGACGACGACGACGTGGTCGGCGATCTCAAGTCCGGCATCGGCGTTCTGCTCGACCATCAGGATCCCGATGCCCTCGTCGGCCATCGCCCGCACGCTCCCGAGGACCCGGTCGACCATGGTCGGGGCCAGGCCCATCGAGGGCTCGTCGAGGAGCATCAGCCGCGGCTGCGACATCAGTGCCCGGCCGAAGGCGAGCATCTGCTGCTCCCCGCCGCTGAGCAGGCCGGCCGCGGACTGCCGCCGGTCGGCCAGCACCGGGAACTTCTCGAAGACCACGGCCAGCCCCTGGTCCACGCTCGCGCGCGGGGCGACGTAGGCGCCGACCTTGAGGTTCTCCTCCACGGTGAGCGGGAAGAAGATCTTGCGTCCCTCGGGGACCAGCGCCATGCCCTTGCGGACGACCTTGTGGGCGGAGGTGCCGGTGATCTCCTGGCCGTCGAGGACGACCCGGCCCGACTTCGGCTTGTGGAAGCCGGCGACCGCACGGAGGCTGGTCGTCTTGCCGGCGCCGTTGGCACCCAGCACCAGCGTGATCTTGCCCGCCTCGGCGGCGAACGACACGCCGTGGACGGCGTTGACCGGGCCGTAGTTGACGTGCAGGTCGGTGACCTCAAGCATGCGTGCCCGCTCCCTTCCCCAGGTAGGCCTCCTGGACGGCCGGGTGCTTGACCACGGCGGCGGGCGTTCCCTCCGCGATCAGCTTCCCGAAGTTCATGGCGAACAGGTAGTCGCAGGTGTCGACCATCATCTGCACGTCGTGCTCGACGATGAACTGGGTGATCCCCTCGTCGAGCAGCTGCTTCATCAGCGCCCCGATCTCTTCGCGCTCGGAGGAGTTCATGCCGGCGGTCGGCTCGTCGAGCAGCAGCAGCCGCGGCCTGCCGATGATCGCCCGGGCGAACTCGACGCGGCGCTGCATGCCGTAGGAGAGCTCGTCGGGACGCATCCGCGCGACCGCGGTGACGCCCACCCGCTCCATCACCTCGTCGACCCGCGCGTCGGCATCCTTGCGGCCCGCCTTCGCCAGCGTGTCCTGACCGAGCAGGATGTTGTCGCGGACCGAGCGGTCGTCGAGCAGCCGCACCGTCTGGAAGGTGCGGGCGATGCCCATGTGGTGCACCGTGCGCGCCGGACGCCTCGTGTAGTCGTTGCCCTCGAAGACGAAGCTGCCGCGGGTCATCGGCGTGAGCCTCGTCATGGCGCCGAGCAGCGTCGACTTGCCCGAGCCGTTGGGGCCCAGTACCCCGTAGATGTGGCCGGCGCGCAGCTCCAGCGTGATGCCGTCGACCGCCTTGACCCCGCCGAAGTGCACAGCGACGTCGTCGACCTCGAGCAGGGGCCGCCCGCGGCGCGTCTCCTCCACCGTGTTCTCAGCCATGATGGTCCTCAGCTCTTCTCTTGGAGGCCGACCGCCACGCGGGCGCGCTCGTCACGGGTGCGGCTCTTGTGCCAGAGGTCCTTCACCACGCCGAGCACGCCGTTGGGCAGGTAGATCGCGGCCACCGCGACGATGAATCCGTAGGCGACCTTCTCCCACTCCTGGACGAAGGAGAGGAAGGTCGGCAGCCAGACGAAGATCACCGCACCGATCAGCGCGCCGACCCAGGACCGGGCGCCACCGACGACGATGGCCGTCAGCGCCAGGATCACGAGGTGGAAGTTGACCTCGGACGGGGTGATGGTCGAGCGCAGCAGCGTGGTGATCGCACCCGCGAGGCCACCGATCAGGCCGGAGATCAGGAACGAGAGCCGGCGGTAGCCGTTGACGTCGATGCCCAGCGCGTTGGCCAGCTCGGGATCCTCGCGGACCGTGTCCACCTTGCGCCCGCGGCGGCCGTACTCGGTCCAGGCGAGGAACGCGACGACGATGAGGACCGCGAGCACGATGTGCATGGTGGTGATCTCGCCGATGGCGCCGTAGAGACCCATCGCGCCACCGGTCCAGTCGCCGCCGTTGACCGCGAGCACCGAGATGATCAGCGTGAAGGCGATCGTCGCCATGCCCATGTACAGACCGGTGAGGCGCTGCACGACCAGCCCGAGCAGGAAGGTGCAGACGCCGGCGACCAGGGTGCCCAGCAGCACGGCCGGCCAGGTGCTCCACTCGCCGTGGACCATCGCCATCGCGCCGGTGTAACCGCCGATGCCGAAGGCGCCGACGCCCGCGAACGAGAAGACGCCGTACCGCAGCGGCACCTGGATGCTGAGCGCGAGCAACAGCGTGGTCAGCGTCGTCTGGATGAGGACGACGTTCATCGAATACCAGTCACTCATGTGCGACGCACCTCCTTGCGGCCGAGCAGCCCTTGGGGGCGCACGAGCAGGATCAGGAAGATCAGGCCGAAGCTGACCGCGTTGACCCAGGTGCCCCAGTTCATGAAGATCACGAAGGTCTCGGCGGCGGCGAGGATGTAGGCGCCCAGCACCGTGCCCAGCATCGAGCCCAGGCCGCCGAGGACGACGATGGCGAACGCCTTGATGAGCAGCGTGTCACCGGTCTCGGGCGCGATCGCGCCGAGGTGGAAGGTCAGCAGGGCGCCCGCCAGGCCGGCGAGGCCGCCGGCCACCGCCATCGTGCCGAGGGCGAGGGCCGGGCGGTTGACGCCCATGCCCGCGCTGGTCTCGGCGTCGACGCCGATCGCGCGCAGCGCGAGGCCCTGACGGGAGTTGCGCAGCCAGACGGTCAGCGCGATGCCGATCGCCAGGCCGGTGACGATGATGATCAGCGCGGTGGTGGTGATGCGCAGGCCGAGGAACTGGTAGACCTCGGCGTCGTAGCTGCTCCGGAAGCCGAACGGGCTGGAGCGCGTGTAGCGCTGCGCGATCGCCAGCGGGATGGCCGCGACGCCGATGCCGCCGATGAGGATCCGCATCTCGGCCGCGTGCTGGTTCTTGGAGCGCTTGAGGATCGGTTGGAAGGCCAACAGCTGGGTCAGCGTGGACATCACCGCTCCTACGGCGACCGCGATCGCGATCACCGCCAGGAAGGGCAGCTCGGTGTGCTTGGTGACGACGTGACCGATGAAGGCCGAGAACATGAACGTGGCGCCGTGGGCGAAGTTGAGGATGCCGATGGTTCCCCAGACCAGTGCCATTCCCAGCGTGAACAGCAGGTAGATCGAGCCCAGCGTCGCTGCATTGAGCAGGTCTTGCACGTGGGTTCCTCTCGTCGTACTTCCAAGCGTCGGGCGGTCGGTGAGCCACGGGACACCGGGTGGGCGGCAGAGGGATCCTGCCGACCACCCGGTGCGACCCGTGTCGGTCGACCGTCAGTTGACCAGAGTCTCCTTGCCGTCCATCCAGCGGACGAGCTGACCGGGGACCCGGGCGTCGTTGCCGTCGAAGGTGACGGCGCCCATGGCGCCCTCGTAGCCCTCGGCGGCGACCTTCTGCAGCCCCTCCTGGATCCCCTCGCGGGAGGAGTCGCCGGAGGCCTTGATGGCGCGGGCGATCCACCACATGGCGTCGTAGCCGTCGGCGTTGTAGGGGTTGGGAGACTTGTCGAACTTCGCCTCGAACGCCTTGGTGAAGGCCACCGACGACTCGTCGGTGAAGGCGACCGAGAAGGGCACCGGGTAGACCAGGTCGTTGGCGTCGTCACCGGCCTCGGAGATGTTGCCCGCGGCCTGCACCGAGGTGGCCACGATCTGACCGTCGTAGCCCGCGTCCTGGAGCTGACCCAGCGCGGTGACCGACTGCGGGGCGATCAGCAGCATGACGAGGGCGTCGGCGCCCTTGCTCGCGATCTGCTGCGCCTGCCCGGCGAAGTCCTGCGTGGTCATCTCGACGGGCAGCGACTGGACGACCTCCATGCCGCGCTCCTCGGCCCACTCCGGGACGGAGTCCTTGCCCAGCAGGGCGAAGGTCGGGAAGGTCGCGTTGTAGAGCACCGAGACGCTCGTGGCGCCCTCGGCCTCCAGCCAGTCGAGGACCGGCTCGTAGTAGCTCTCCATCGGCGGCGTGGCCCGGAAGGTGTAGTCGTTGACGACGATGCCCTCGGCGCCGGCCTGGGTGAAGACGGTCGGGACCTTCTGGCGGCCGACCAGCGGGGCCACGGTGGCCGCCTGCTGGCTCTGCGTGGGGCCGAGGATCGCCATGACGTCCTTGTTGCCCATCGCCTTGTTCATCTCGCTCGAGGCGCGCTCGATCTCACCGGCGGTGTCGAACACCTCCATGTCGATGGTGACCCCGTCGCCGAGGAAGCCCTGCTCGTTGATCTCCTCGACCGCGAGCTCGGCACCCTCCTTGGCGCCCACGCCCGCGTAGGCGACGGCACCGGTCTGGTCCTGCACCTGGGCGATCGTGATGGTCGTGGCGACGCCACCGTCACCGTCGGTGCCGGACCCGTCGGCGCTGCCACCACAGGCGGCCGTGCCGAGCGCCGTGGCCATCGCCAGCCCCGCCAGTACGGCCGTGCGCATCCGCGCTCTGCTCATCATTCCTCCAGCTACTTGTAGTTGCCGGTCCAGCCGCGGGGGCGGATGGACACCAGACCTGTCAGGCGATGGGATTGCCGGACAGCTCGTGACCGACCAGGTAGGCCAAGGTCAGTCCGCGCCCGAGCGCGATCCCCGAGTTGTACGCCGTGCCGGTGGTCGTCAGCGCGGCCACCGAACCGGCTGCGTAGAGGCCCGCGATCGGGCCTCCCGCCTCGCCGAGGACCCGGCCGTCCCCGTCGATCCTGACGCCGGACGTTCCGATCCCGGTGCCGACGAAGCGCAGCCGGATGCCGTGGAAGGGCGACTTGGCGACCGGACCCAGCACCGGGCTGGGCAGGTTGCCGGGGTCACCCGCGAACTTGTTGACGTAGTCGACGCTGCCCCGGCCCCAGTCCGGGTCCTCGCCCTGCTCGGCGTAGCGGCTGAACCGCTCCGCGGTGCGGGCGAGCTGGACGCCGTCGATGCCCAGCCTCTCCCCCAGCTCCTCCAGGGTGTCGGCCGACTCGACCCAGCCCTCGGGGTAGTCGCCGCCGGGCGGCGTCGCCGCCAGCCCGTACTTCACCCGGTGCTGGTCGTCCCAGACGAGGAAGAACGGCAGGTGCGTGTCGTCGGGATCGAGCGTCCTGCGGCAGATGTCCACCCAGTAGGAGTCGTTGCAGTAGCGGTTGCCGTGCCGGTCGACGATCATCGAGTGGGGCATGGCGTACTCCGGCCCGTATCCGAAGCCGGTGCCGACCTGGGAGCGCCAGCCGGGGAGGATGGGCGTCGCGTTCGCCGGGATGCGGGCCACCTGGCCGCCGACCTGGCGAGCGAGCTTGATGCCGTCACCGCGCAGCGTCTCGGGCGCGACCGATCCCCAGTCCTCGGGGCCGAGGCCGAGGATCTCCTCGACCAGCTCGGCGTCCCAGTCGTAGGTGCTCGTCGCCAGGACCACCGGGCCGCGGAGCTCCACCACACCGTCCGGGGTCTCCGCGCGGACGCCGACGACCGCTCCGCCCTCGGCGACGAGCTCGGTGACCCGGTGCTCGGTGCGGATCTCGACGAGCTCGTGGCCGGCGACCCGCGCGAGGAAGCTGGCCACCACACCGGTCCCGTAGGTCAGCGGGTCGTCCTGGTCGCTCCGCTCGAACCGGGTCCCGTCGGAGAGGCCGAACGCCGGCAGCCCCGCGTGGGACTGCTTGGTCGCGCTCTGCTCCTCGCCGCTCTCGTCGACGTACGTCGCGCGACGGCCCCGCTCGAGCAGGTCGCGATAGGTCGTTCCGACCGGGAAGTAGGGGCTGTAGCGTAGCTTGGCGCGCCACTCGCCCAGCACCGATCCGTCGATGACCTCGTTGGTCAGGTACCGGCCCTGGGGCAGCGCACCGTCGGCCTCGTTGTGGTAGTCGGCCAGGCCCGGGATCACCGTCCAGCGGATGGCGTCCTGGTCCTCGAAGTACTTCATCGCGTCGGGGGACACGTCGATCCAGCGCAGCAGCGCGGTCTCGTCGAGCACCTCGGGCGCCAGGTGCGAGGCCACGTCGCGGACGTAGGTCTCGGTGAGCTGCTTGGAGTCCCCGTCGATGCCCTCACGCTGCGCCACGTGGTTCGCACCGCACCAGACCTGGCCGCCCGAGTAGGCCGCCGCGCCACCGACCAGCTCGGCGGCCTCGAGGACCAGAGCGGGCCGCCCGTTGAGCGCGGAGGTCAGCGCGGTGGCCAGACCGGAGAGCCCGGCCCCCACCACGATGATGGGCCCGTTGCTGGCGTTCTCCGCCATGGATTCACACTCCTCAGGTCGGCAGTGGTCTGCATCACAGCTCGCGAACAAGAGTGAATATCATAATCAGCGTTAAGTCAATATCTGTGCGAATGATTTGCTCGAAGTGAGCGTGGGCCAGTCCGCTTACGGCTCGACAGCGGGCAGGCCGCGGCGCGCCACGGCCGGCACCGGCGCGCGGCCGACGCCGCGGACGCTGGTGGGCGGCGGCCACCAGGAGACGAACGGAGCTACCTCCGGTCAGCCTGCGAGCTCGAACCGCGGCTCGGGCAGGGTGCGGATCACGTCGAGCAGGCGCTGCGGGATCGGCGCCTTGCCGAAGTCGCCGGGGTTGCGGGCCGCGAAGACCATCTGGCCCTTGGTGACCAGCTGCTCGCCGCGCGTGAACTCGAATCCGACGGCGTAGGAGGTGGTGCCGATCCGGTCGGCGACGGCCTGGCAGACGATCTCGTCGAAGACCTCGACCGTGTCGACGTAGCGGCATCCGGAGCTGATCCCGACCGTGACCACACCCAGATCCTCGGCCATCTGGCCGCTGCGGATCCCGTGGGCGAACAGCCAGGTGGAGTAGCACCGCTCCATCCAGCGGTAGTAGATGTCGAAGTAGGCGATACCGACGGTGTCGGTGTCGCCGTAGGCGAGCTGGAACCCCAGCCGGCCGTGGGCGGGTTCGTGGGTCAGGGTCATGTCAGCTCCTGGTCTCGCGTGCTGGGTACGGCGGGGGCCTCGTCGAGCAGCACCTCGGCGGTGCCCGACAGCGCGACCGCTCCACCCACCACGTCGAGCGCGATGTCGCAGGTGGCGACGCGGCCCCGGTCGCCGTCGCTCACCTCGGTGACCACCCCGTGCGCGCGGACGACGTCCCCCGCCAGCACGTTGCCCAGGAAGCGCACCCGGAAGTCGAGGACCCGGTCGCGCCCCCCGGCCCACCGGGCCAGCATCGTCTGCAGGTAGCCCATGTTGAGCGGCCCCTGGTTGACGGGGCGCTCGTCCATGCCGAGCGCCGCCAGCGCCCGGGTGTCGAAGTGGATCGGGGTGGGGTCGGAGAGCAGCGCCGCCATCACCTTCATCTTCTCCGGGTCCACCGTGACCTGGAGCGGCGGGATGGGGCTGCCGACCTCGACGGCCGAGCGGTCGCTCATCAGGCGTCCCTCCTGGGGAAGACGATCGAGTTGTAGCACCGGGCCACGTGCTCCCCGGCCAGGTGCAGGTCCAGCTCGTAGCCGACGACGTCGAAGGCGCCGGCCCGCCGCCCGACCTTGCGCTCCGCCGAGACGATGCGTCCGGTGACGTCGTACGTCGCACCCCGCCGCAGGGGTAGATGGAGGGTGGTGCGGTGCTCGCCGAACATCGGCCCGTCCTCGGGGCCGGCGTCGAACCAGGCGAACAGGTCGTCCCAGGTCATCCCCATGCCGGCGACGCCGGCCATCCACGCGAGCACCGGGTGGGGCGTCTCGTCCCACGGGTCGTCGAGCAGCGTGTCGGCGACCAGCCAGGTCCGCCACGGCGTGATCGTGTAGCTGCCGCCGGGGAACTCGCGACCGACCCGGTCGGAGTAGTCGTCGGCGTGGCGTCGCGCCGACGCGTCGTGCTCAGACATTGCGATCCCTCTCCTCCCAGTAGGGACGACGCAGCTCCCGCTTGAGGATCTTGCCGGTCGGCGCCTTGGGCAGCTCGCCCACGAACTCGACCGAGCGGGGCTTCTGGTAGCTGGCGAGGTGCTGCCTGGCCCGGTCGATGATCTCGGCCTCGGTGGCCTCCTGGCCGGGCTTGAGCACCACGAAGCCCTTGACGCTCTCTCCCCACTCGTCGTCCGGGACCCCGATGACCGCGCACTCCAGGACCGCCGGGTGGCTGGCGATCGCCTCCTCCACCTGGACGGAGTAGATGTTCTCCCCGCCGGAGATGATCATGTCCTTGGAGCGGTCGACGATGTAGACGTAGCGGTCCTCGTCCCAGGTCGCCAGGTCGCCGGTCCACATCCAGCCGTCGCGGATCGTCCGGGCTGTGAGGTCGGGGCGGTTCAGGTAGCCGGCCATGTTGGCCGGACACCGCACCACGATCTCGCCCGGGGTCCGGCCGTCCCGCGGCACCTCGTTGCCGTCGGTGTCGACCAGCCGGACCGTGGCCAGGAAGCCCTCGCGTCCGCAGGACCGCAAACGCTCCGGGTGGATGCCCCGCACGGCGTCCCGGTGGTCCTCCTGCGACAGGAAGGTCATGCCGGGCCCCTCGGTCTGCCCGTAGCCCTGGATCAGCGTGCAGGGGAAGGAGTCGAGGGCCTGGCGCACGATCTGCGACGGCATCGGCCCGCCGCCGTACTGGATGTTGCGCAGGCTGGCGAGGTCGTAGCTGCCGAAGTCGCCCTCGGCCATCATCCAGTTCAGCATGGTGGTGACCCCGAGGAAGGCGGACACCTTCTCGTTCTCGATCAGCTGGAGGGCCAGCTTCGGCTCGAAGTTCATCAGCACGAGCGGGCACCCGTGCTTGAGGTAGTTCATCGCGAGCACGATCGGGATGTGGAACATCTGCCCGGTCAGCATGTACACGTCGCTGGGCACGATGCGCTCGGCCACGGTCTGGTTCATCATGCCGGCGGCGGCGCTGCGGTGCGTGTGCACGACGCCCTTGGACTCACCGGTGGTCCCGCCGGTGTAGAGCAGGAAGAACGGGTCGTCCTCGGCGACCAGCGCGGCCGCCGCGGGCTCGAGGCCGGACGAGCGCCCGACCAGGTCGGCGAACGAGCCGTCCGAGGCCTGCCCGAACTCCAGCCAGTGGGGTACGTCGACGCCGCGCTGCAGCTCCTCGACGACGCCGCGGAACTCCGCGTGCGAGAGCACGACGCGGGGCGCGGCGTCACGGACGACATCCGCCAGCGCCGGCGCGGCCAGCCGCCAGTTGAGCGGTTGGGTGACCAGGCCCACCCGGCCGGCGGCGAAGTACGTCGCGAGGTACTCGACGCTGTTGCGCGAGAGCACCGCGACCCGGTCGCCCTTGCGCAGTCCCAGGCCGAGCAGCCCGTTCGCCAGCCGGCGCACCAGCTCGTCGAGCTCGGACCACGTCATCCGCCGGTCGAGCGTCGAGTCGTAGACAGCCTGCCCACGTGGGGTCAGCGCCGCCCACTTGGCGGGGATCAGTCCCTGGTTCATCGGCCCTCCTCGCTCCCCGAGGGAGCACCGGCCACCGAGCGACCGCACCGGTAGCCGAAGACCATGGCCGGGCCGAGCGTTCCCCCGGCGCCTCCGTAGACCATGCCGGTGGGGGCCGCCATCGCGTTGCCGACCGCCCACAGCCCCGGGATGACGTCGCCGTCCACGTCGAGCACCTCGCAGTCCACCGTGGTGCGCGGGCCGCCCTTGGTGCCCAGGCTGCTGGCGTGGATCGGGGCCGCGTAGTACGGCGCCCGGTCGATGGGGCCGAGCGTCGACATCGGGCCGGGGTAGCGGCTGCGGTCGCCGCACCAGCCGTCGTACGCCGAGTCGCCGCGCTGGTGGTCGTCGTCGTGGCCCCGCGCACACAGCTCGTTCCAGCGGTCCACGGTGGCGCGCAGCTCCCGCGGCGGCACACCGATCCGCTCGGCCAGCTCCTCGACGGTGTCGGCACGCTCGAGCCACTCCGGCACCTGGCCGGCCGGCACGCCGTAGCCGCCGTACTCGTCGAGGAAGCCCTGGTCGAGCACGACCCAGGCCGGCTGATTCTCGTAGGTGAAGCGGGTCGGATGGAAGACGTGGAAGGCGGCGCCGAGCGCGTTGTAGTTGGCCGCCTCGTTGGTGAACCGCCGCCCCTGGGCGTTGACCATGATCGTGCGCGGCAGGGTGCGCTCCCGCTGCACCAGCTGGACGCCGCGGCCGGAGTACTGCTCCCCCTCGAAGCCGGGGATGGTGACGACCGGGACCCACCAGGCCTCGCGCATCGCGCCGAGCTGGGCACCGACCCGCATCGCCATCCGCAGCCCGTCGCCCGTATTGGTCGGCGCGCCCGGGGAGTGACTGAGCGGGCCACGCAGGAACGCCGTGACCAGGTCGGGGTCGCGCTCGAACCCGCCGGTGGCCAGCACCACCCCGCGGCGGGCACCGACCGTCGTGCCGTCGGCGAGCTCCACGCCGGTGACCCGACCGTCGGCGGTGACCAGCCGGACCGCCTCGGCGCCGGTCTCGACCCGGACACCGTGGTCGAGCAAACCCTTCAGCAGCGCGCCGAGCAGCCCGCGGCCCAGCCCCTCGAGCCGCTGGGCGGCGCGGCGCTCCTCCTCCTCGGGAGCGAGGAAGCCGGTGCCGCCGCCGACCGGGGTCTCGCCGACGTGCATCGAGCGGCGGTCGCCGAGGAAGCGGTCCGCCCACTCCCCCAGCTGGTGGAAGGAGAAGAGCGCCGGCTCGGTGGAGCGGCCGCCGCTGGGCTTCCCTCCGGGGAACTCCGGGTGGTAGTCGGGGTAGCCGGGCACCAGCTGCATCCGCAGCGGAGTGCGCTGCTCGGTCCACTCCAGCATCTCGTCGACGGTCGAGACGAAGGCGTCGGTGAACTCCGGCAGGATCATGCCGTTGGAGAGCGCGGCGAGATAGGCCCGTCCGTCCTCGGCGGAGTCGATCACCCCGTGGTCGGCCTGGTACCTGTTGCCGGGCAGCCAGGCCACCCCGCTGGAGAGCGCCGTGGTGCCGCCGAGCAGGTCGGCCTTCTCGAGGAGCGCCACGTCGGCGCCCGCGTCGGCGGCGGCCAGAGCCGAGACCATCCCGGCGCACCCGCTGCCGAGCACCACCACGTCGTGGGTCGAGTCGAAGCCCCGCCCCGCCATCACTGGCCCTGGTCGTAGAAGGCGCGCAGCCAGCCCAGGTCGTTGCCGTGCAGCACCGAGGGCCAGTCGGCGGGGCGCGGGTCGCCGTAGACGAGGCTGCGGTCGTCGCTCTTCATCGTCTCGACGTACTCGCTGACCGGCAGGTAGTACATGTAGCCCATCACCCGGTCGGCGATCCGCCAGCCGCGCTCGGTGCGGCGGTAGACGTCGTGGTAGCGCAGCGCCACGACCATGGTCTCGCCCTGCCGGACCACCTCGGCGTGGCCGCTGACGAGGCCGTAGGCCACGTCGGGGTCCCCGTCGTCGAAGCGGGTGATGACCGCGTGGGCGAAGTGGTTGGTCGCCCCCAGCACGTCGTACCGGCCCTGGTAGGTCTTCGCGATGGTCTCCAGGCCGTCGGCGTTGAAGACGCCGTCCTCGGAGCCCAGGTGCGCGTCCTGCGTGAAGAGCCGGTCCAGCCCGTCGAGGTCGCGCTCGTCCATGACGAAGCCGTAGAGGTGCGCCAGGTCCTGGATCTCGAACTTGTCCTCGATCCGGCGCAGCCGCGCCTCGAGGCTCGAGTCGTCGCTCATGCTCCCGCTCCTGTCTGCCGGCCTACCTGCTGGGGTTCCATGGGTCCGAAGGAGGACACGTCGCCGGAGACGAGGCTCTCCTCGGGGATCAGTGCGGTGCGCACGACCTCGATCCGCTTGGCGCAGAAGCGCCAATCGTCGCCGACGCGCACCATGTCGTCGCAGTAGCGCCCCCACACCATCCGGGCACCGCCGGCCTCGTGGGTGGTCAGCACGAAGAACGCCGAGTCGATGCGGTGCTTGCCGTCGTCCAACGGGGAGACCTGGATATTGCTCACCATGTGCTGGGCGACCTCGACGTCGGAGTCCGCGAAGTCCTGGTAGAGACGGACGAACTCCGCACGCCCCCGGCGCGGGCCCTGCCGCCGCTGGAGCTCGACGTCGTCGACGACGATGCGGCCCAGGCCCGCCACGTCCTTGGCGTCGACCAGACGCTGGTAGCGGTGCAGCAGGTCCTCGCCGGCCGTCCGCACCGCCAGCCGTTCGAGCACGCTCGTGTCCACGCTCATCCGATCGGTCCTCTCCTCAGTAGCTGCGCGGCAGGCCGAGGACGTGCTCGGCGATGTAGTTGAGCACCATCTCCTGGCTGATCGGCGCGATCCGATTCAGCCGCGACTCCCGGAAGTAGCGCTCCACGTGGTACTCCTTCGCGTACCCGTAGCCGCCGTGGACGTTGATCGCCACGTCGGCCGCGTGGAAGCCGGCCTCGCTGGCCAGGAACTTCGCCTCGTTGGCCTCGCGGCCGCAGGGGATGTCGTTGTCGACCATCCAGGCGGCCTTGTCGCAGATCGCGGTGGCCGCGTCGAGGCGGATCCGGGCCTCGGCGAGCTGACCGGCGACGAGCTGGTTCTGGCCGATCGGGCGCCCGAAGACGACCCGCTCCTTGGCGTAGCTCGTGGCCCGGCGCAGCGCCGCCTCGCCCAGGCCCAGGGCGGCGTTGGCGGAGATGACCCGCTCGGCGTTGAGGCCGCCCAGGATCACCTTGAAGCCCTCGCCGACCTCGCCGATGACGTCCTCGTCGGCCACGAAGAGGTCGTCGATGAAGAGCTCGTTGGTGTCGACGGCGTTGCGGCCCAGCTTGGGGATCTCGCGGATCTTGACGTGCTCGGGGTCCAAGGTGGCGAACATCAGGGTGAGGCCGCGGTGCGCCTTGCCCTCACGCGGGGAGGTGCGAACCAGGAGGAACATCCGCTCCGCCTCCTGGGCCTTGGTGATCCACACCTTCTTGCCGCTCACCAGCCAGCCGCCGTCGACCTTGCGGGCCTGCGTGGTCAGGTTGAGCGTGTCGGTGCCGGCGTCGGGCTCGGTGACCGCGAACGAGACGTGCAGGTCGCCCTGGGCGGCCCGCGGCAGGAAGCGCTGCTTGAGGCTCTCGCTGCCGTGCCGGATCAGCGGCTCGAAGCCGAAGATGCCGATATGCACCGCCGAGCAGCCCGACATGCCGGCGCCCGAGGCCGAGATCTCCCGCTCGACGATCGCGGCCTCGGTCACGCCGAGCCCGCCGCCGCCGTACTCCTCGGGGATGCTCAGCCCGAGCCAGCCCGCCTCCGCGACGGCGTTGTAGAACTCCCAGGGGAACTCGTGCCTCTCGTCGCGCTCCATCCAGTAGGTGTCGTCGAACTTGGCGCACATGGCGCGCACGGCCTCGCGGATGGCCTCGTGGGTCTCGTCCACGGAGAAGTCCATGGATCCTCCTGGTCTCGGGGTGCCGGCGGCGCGCGGGGGTCGGTGCCATCCGGAAGTTCCTTATCACTATTATCACTATGTCGCGGGCACTGTCACCCCCTCCGGCTCGACCCGCTCAGGCGCTGGACAGGGACGCGGCGGGACCGATCAGGTCCGCCCGAGGCGGCGCGGCCCGCCGCACCAGCACCATCGCCACGACGGTGGAGACGGCCATCGCCAGCCACGCCCAGTCGCGGCCACCCGCCTGCGAGAGCAGGCCGAAGCCCATCGGTCCCACGGCGGAGCCGAGCCCGCTGCCCAGCTGCAGCAGCCCGCTCGCCGCGCCGGGCCCCGAGGCGCGCCGAACCACGGCCAGGAGCAGGAGGGCCGGCCAGGTCCAGGCCGCGACCAGGCTGAGCACGACGCCCGAGACCACCAGCCAGCCCGTGCCGCCGAAGGCGGTCCCGGCCGCCACCATCGCCAGAGCCAGGCCCGCGACCCCCATCACCAGCAGCAGGGGCGTCAGGTCGTCGGCGGGCCGGGCGTCGAGGAACCAGCCCGACCCCAGACGCACCAGGACGGCGAGGAGGCTGCCCACCGACACCACACCGGCCGCGGCGACCGGCGCGAGCCCCGCGCCGACCAGGGTGAGGACCGCGAAGCCGGTGATGGTCGCCACCGAGAGCGTGCCCAGGCCGGCGGCCACCACGACGGGCACGGTCCGCAGCGGCGCGGGACGACGCTCGCCCGTCGCCCGCACCGCGTCGACGGCGCCCTGCGAGGACGGCGCCGGGCGGCCCGTCGGCGCGCCGCGCGCGACCAGCAGCCGCGATCCGACCAGCACGGCGAACGGGAGGGTCAGCCCCACGGCCATCGCCGCCCGCCAGCCTTGGCTGTGCGCGAACGCCGGCAGCGTGGCACCGGCGACGGCCAGCAGCACCGGTGGCGCAGTCTGCTTGAGCCCCAGGGCCGAGGCCTGGCGGCGCGCCGGGACGGCGGTCATCACCAGCAGGTTGCTCGTCGGCGAGCAGAGGCCGTAGCCGATCCCGGCGACGGCGAGCACCACGAGGAGCCCGGCCCAGGAGTCGACCAGCAGCACGCAGGCGCCGAGACAGACCGCGCACACCGCTCCCCCCAGGGAGGCACCGAGGGGCCAGCCGCGCCGGTCGATCCAGCGGCCCGCGACCGGGGCCGCGATCGAGGTGACCAGCCAGAAGGCCGAGACGACCACACCGAGCCCGGCGTCACCGAAACCCAGGTCGGCGGTGAGCTCCACCGACAGCAGCCCGACCAGGGACACCACCGCCACCGACGTGCCGAGCAGCGCGAAGGCGAGGAGCGCCACCCCGCGCCCCGACGGGCGCCGGTCGCTCACGCGGCGACCCGCGCCCTGCCGCGTCCGGAGCGGGTCACTCCACGATGCTCAGCGCGATCTCCGGGCACGACTCGACGCCGAGGGCGGCGGCGTCCTCGAGCTCGGCGGGGATCTCGCCGTCGAACTTCACGATCACCTGGCCCTCGTCGACGGTGAGGTCGAAGACGTCGGGGGCGGACATCCGGCAGAGACCGTGCCCCTGGCACTTGTCGAGGTCGGCTACAACTCGCATGGATGGGTCCTCTCCCTTGACGTGATGCTGGGTATAACTATTATCATGATCATGCTCACTCAAGGAAGCCCCTTGGCAACCACGGAGGATTGAACCCGATGTCGGACCAGCCGCGCTGCCCCGTTGTTCACTTCGACCACCACTCGGCGGACCACGCGAAGAACCACGTGGCGAACTACCGCAAGCTCCGCGAGGAGACCCCGGTCTCCTGGACGGACGCGCACGGTGGGTTCTGGGTGCTCGCGGACTACAAGGCGGTCTTCGAGGCGTCTCGCGACGACGAGATCTTCTCCTCCGCGCGCCACGACGAGTACGGCGGCCCCGGCCTGTCGGTGACCATCCCCAAGGCGCCGACCGCCTTCCACATCCCGATCGAGCTGGACCCGCCGGACTTCCGTCCGTACCGCAAGGCCGTCAACAAGGTCACCGCACCTGCGGCCGTGGAGAACCTCGACGGGGTGATCAAGCACTACGTCACCGGCTTCATCGACACCATCATCGAGAAGGGCAACGCCGACCTGGCCATCGTCGCCGCAGTGCCGGCCGCGGTCACCATCGACTGGCTCGGCCTGGACCCCTCGGAGTACAAGAACTACGTCGACGCGATGCACACCCTGGTCTCGGCCGCGCCGGGCACCCCGGAGTACGTGCACGCGGCGGAGGTCGCGGTCCCCTGGGTGAGCAGGACCGTCCGCGACCACATCGCCTACCGCCGCGAGAACCCCGGCACCGACGCGACGACCCACTTCATCAACGTCGACGTCGACGACCGCACGATGACCGACGACGAGATCTACTCGATCCTCGAGCTCGTCATCTCCGGCGGCGTCGGCACCACCGCCTCGCTGGTCACCCAGTCGCTGGTCTGGCTCTACGAGAACCCCGACCAGCGCCAGCGGCTCATCGACGACCCGTCCATGGTCGACATCGCGGTCGAGGAGTTCCTCCGGGTCTTCTCCCCCACCCAGGCCCTGGCCCGCACCATCCTCCAGGACACCGACTTCCAGGGCTGCCCGGTGCGCTCGGGCGACCGGGCGCTGCTGTCCTGGGCCTCGGCCAACCGCGACGCCGAGCAGTTCGAGAGCCCCGACGAGGTCGACATCACCCGCTGGCCCAACCGGCACGTCGCCTTCGGGCTCGGCATCCACCGCTGCGCCGGCTCCCACCTCGGCAAGGCGATGGCCCGGGAGATGATCCGCCAGGTCCTGGCCCGGATGGGCGACTACGTCGTCGACATGGACCGCCTGGTGACCTACCCCGACCAGGGCACCAACGCCGGCTTCCACTCGATCCCGGTGACCTTCACGCCGGGCGAGCGGCTGCTGGGCGACACGCCGCTGTTCGCCGACCACTACACCAAGATCGGCGCGTGAACCGGGCCGCTGCCGGCCACACCCTGGACCCCGAGTCCGGCCACGTCGTGGTCGTGGGTGGTGGCCTGGCCACCGCACGCCTCGTCGGAGCGCTGCGCCGCAAGAGGTTCGCCGGCCGGATCACGGTGGTGAGCGCGGAGCACCATCCGCCGTACGACCGCCCGCCGCTGTCGAAGCAGGTGCTCTCCGGCAGCCGCGACGACGCACCGCTGCCCTTCGACGTCGAGAAGCTCGACGTCGACCTGCGGCTGGGCACCCGGGCCACCGGCCTCGACGCCGGCGCCCGCACCCTGCGCACCGACGCCGGCGACGGCGACGGCGAACTGGCCTACGACGCGCTGGCGATCGCCACCGGGGCGACGCCGATCAGGCTCCCGGGGTCGGGAGCCCAGCTCACGCTCCGCACCCTCGACGACGCGCTCGCCCTGCGACGCCGGCTGACGCCCGGGGCCAGGGTGGTCATCGTCGGCGCCAGCTGGATCGGCGCCGAAGTCGCCACCACGGCGCTCGCGGCGGGCTGCCGGGTCACCTGCGTGGAGTACGCCGCGGAGCCCTTCGCCGGGGCGATCGGCCCCGTGGTCGGCGCCAGCACCCGCGCCTGGTGGGCCGGGATCGACCTGCGCACCAGCACGGCGGTCGCCTCCGTCGAGTCCGACGGCGTCCACCTCGCCGACGGCGAGGTGCTCCCCGCCGAGGTCGTGGTCACCGGGATCGGCGTACGCCCCGACCTGGCCTGGCTGGCGGACTCCGGGCTGCGGACCGACCGCGGCATCCTGGTCGACGCCCGGCTGCGCACCAGCGTGCCGGGGGTCGTCGCCCTCGGCGACGTGGCGCAGCGCTGGTCGCGGCACACCGGCTCGCACCGGCTCGTCGAGCACTGGGACGAGGCGAGCATGGTCGCGACCGCCGCCGCCGCGAGCCTGCTCGACTGGGCCGAGGGCCCCGAGCACGACCCGGTCCCCTACTTCTGGTCCGACCTGTTCGGGCGCAAGCTGCAGTACGTCGGCTCGCACGCCCCCGGCGACGAGCTGAGCGTCGAGCGGGACGACGACGGCGCGCTCGCGCGGGCACGGTGGAGCCGCGACGGCGTGCTGACCGCGTGGCTCGGCGTCGACGCCAGCAAGGACGTCGTGCGGGCGCGGACCGCCGTCGGCGGACCCGTCGAAGCCCTGGGCTGACCCGGTGGAGCTCAGCCTGGGCACGCTTCCGCGAGGACGCCGCGACACGCGCCCGGGCCGGCTCTCGCCCTGGGTCGCCCTGGCCCTGGTCGTCGCGATCGGGGTGAACGTCCGGGCGATCTTCGGCGTGACCCCGCCGCTGATCCCGGTGATCAGCGAGGACCTGGGCATGAACGCCACCACGGCGAGCCTGCTCACCTCGCTCTCGGTGCTCGCGATGGCGGCGGGCGCTCCGCTCGGCCACGCCCTGGCCAGCCGGGTCGGCGCCGACCGGGCGATGATCTCGCTGTTCGCCGTCCTCGGCCTCGCCGAGCTCTCGCGCCTGGTGATCGGCACGGCGGTGCCGCTGGTGGTCACGGCGGGCCTCATCGGCGTGTTCCTGGGCGCGATCTCGACGCTGGCGCCGGCGTTCATCAGCCACCACCTGCCGCGCCTGCGCGGGCTCGGCACCGGGGTCTACTCCACCTCCATGGCCCTCGGGGTCGCGCTCGCCGCCGGTACGGCGCAGCCGATCACCGACCGCGCCGGGTGGCGCTTCACGCTGTCGCTGTGGGGCGTCGGCGCACTGCTGCTCGTCGCCGCCCTCGTCGTCCTCTCCCTGCGCGGCCTGGGCATCCCCCGCACCACGGGCCCGCGGGAGCGGCTGGCACTGCCCCTGCGCGAGGGACGCGCCTGGTTCGTCACCGTCGTCTACAGCGTGCCGATGTTCCTCGGCTTCGGGGTGATCGCGTGGCTGCCGACGCTGTTCGTCGACCACGGCATCGACCCGACGACCGCGGCCGTCTACCTGGTCTGCTTCCAGCTGGTCCAGTTCCTCTCGATCCTCACCCTGGCCCCGCTCACCGACCGGATCCGCGGACGTCGCGGCGTCTTCGCCACCGCCATGGTCGCCTCGACGGTGGGCACGCTGATGCTCACCTGGGAGCCCCACGACTGGGCACTGCCGGGCGCGCTGCTGGCCGGTTTCGGCATCGGCGGCGCGAGCACCCTCGCCCTGGTCAAGGTCCAGGACGAGGCCACGTCTCCGCAGGACGCGACGCGCCTGAGCTCGATGTGCATGCTGTTCTCCTTCACCGCGGGCGGCGCCGCGCCGTTCCTGATGGGTGCGCTGAAGGACGCGACGGGCTCCCTGGTGCCGGGCTTCGGCGTGTGCGCCGCGGTCAGCGTGCTGAGCCTGCCGCTGCTGATCCGGATGCGCCCCGCGGGGCAACCGCGCTGGGGCGACACCCCGAAGTAGGCAAATCTATGCTTATGATTGCACTAGACTTGCAACGACCCCCCATGAGAGGAGACCCGCGATGCCCGGCATGTGGTTCGAGGAGTTCGAGGCCGGCCAGGAGTTCAAGCACCCCTGGAGCCGCACCGTCACGGAGATGGACAACATCCTGTTCACCTCCATCACCATGAACCCGGCGCCCATCCACCTGGACGCGGAGTACATGAAGACCCAGCCGCACGGACAGCGGCTGATGAACAGCCTCTACACCGCCGGTCTGATCGGCGGGATGATCGTCTACGACCTCACCATGGGCACCACCCTGGGCAACCTGGGCTACACGAAGTTCGACTTCCCCCACCCGGTCTTCCACGGCGACACCCTGCGCGCCGAGTCGACGATCCTGGACAAGCGCGAGTCCAAGAGCCGCACCGACTCCGGCATCGTCTACTTCGAGCACCGCGGCTACAACCAGCGTGACGAGGTCGTCCACATCGCCCACCGGGCCGGCCTGATGCTCAAGCGCCCCACCGAGCAGTGACCGAAGCAGTGACCGGAGCGGTGACCGGGGCTCAGACCCTGATCGCGGCCCAGGTGAGCATCGCGTGCCGATGCCAGCGGTCGGGGTCGAAGTCCCCGAAGTCGGCGAGCTGACCCGCCACGCCGAGGACGAGCACCGCCATGTCGGCGTAGGTGATGTCCGCACGGACCTGGCCGTCGTCGATCGCGCGGAGCAGCGCCGCGGTGAAGAGCAGCTCGGTCTCCTGCCGGGCGCGCTCGACCTCGGGGTGCAGGGACGCGGCCCGGAGCACGTCCAGGGTGAACCGGTCGCACCGGAGCCGCTCGAAGAGCGCCGGCAGCAGGTCGGCCAGCGCGTCCTGCCGGGTCGCTCCCAGGCGCCGCCGCATCACGCGACCCCAGTCCCCCAGCCAGCGCCTGGCCACCTCGTCGAGCAGGTCGGCCTTGGTCGGGAAGTGCCGGAACACGGTGGCGTTGCCGACGCCGGCCCGCTCGGCCACCTGCGAGACGGTCGCCCGCAGCCCGTGCTCGGCGAAGACGTCGTACGCCGCCTCGGCGACCAGCACCCGGTTGCGCAGGCCGTCCGAGCGCTGGCGCCGGCGAGCCGGCGGGCGCTGGTCGCTCGCCTCCCTGCCGGGTGCGCTCATCCGACGAGGGCGCCCGCGGGCGCCGTCAGCTGGTCGACCGCCGCGTCGGCGACCCCGGCCGCCAGCCGCCGCAGGTGCTCGGCCGGCTTGACCGCGACCGGGTGCGGCACCACGAGCGAGTGGTAGCCGGGCGACCCGAGGACGTCGGAGAAGCGCGCGACGGTGGGCACGAAGACGTCGGTGATGAGCACGGTCGCGGGCACGCCGTTGCGCTCCAGGAGCAGTGCGTCGTGCACCGAGCATGCCGTGCACGCACCGCAGTCGCCGAGGCCCGCGACGGCCAGGTCGACGCGCGCGGCGAGCGCCTCAGCCTCCTCGTCGCCGATCGGGTTGGCCGCCGACGCCTTGCTGATCAGCTCGACGGAGACGATCGGCAGCCGGGCCCGCAGCTCCTCGGCGAGCAGCTGCAGCAGCTCGCGGGCCCGCGGCTTGCCGTTGTCGACCAGGCCGAGCCGCAGGTCGGCCGGCGCGTCGCCCCGGAGGGCCGGCCGGGCGGCGAGCGGGATCCGCTCGGTCTCGACCTCGGGCAGGCAGGGGGTGTGCACCTGGATGGCGGGACCGGTCATGACGCTGCTCCTCGGGCGTGAAGGGTGGCGGAGAAGGTCGAGAGGTCGACCTCGCAGGCGTCCGGCCCGCAGTCGGGCAACTCGTCGGCCGCCGTCCGGACCCGACGGGTCACCGCCCGGCTGTGCTTCGCCGGCGCGAAGCCCGGGAGGTACGCCGACCACCCGGGACCGCCGCCGCCGCCGCTGACTAGGACGAGGTCGTCGGGCGAGACGAGGGAGGGCAGCAGCCCGTCGGCGCCGGGGGTCATGTCGTGCGCGCTGTCGACCTCGAGCGGTACGCCGTTGGCGATCAGGTCGTCGGGGTGGATCCGGCTGGCCTCGACCAGGAGCTCGGCGGCCTGCCGTTGGGTCCAGCCGGCCTGGCGCAGCGCGAGGGAGTGCTCGGGCCCGAGCACGACGACACCCTGGCCGCCCTTGCCGACCGGGAACGTCGCCGGCACGCGTATCGACGAGGCGATCGTGCGCAGCAGGCCGACGGGGTCCTCCGAGAGGTGGTTGGCGATCTGCCGCGACGCCTCGGTGGCCATCACGGTGACCGTGGTGTCCTCCGGCGCGTAGCCGAGCCGGACCCGCAGCGGCAGCCAGGGCTCCGGCGGGTCGGCCTCGGCGAAGCAGAGGCTGAGCTTGGCGGCGTTGCCGAGCGACGAGGCGTCCATGTCCCCGCTGGCGGCGCCGAAGACGTTGCGGGCGACCAGGCGGAGGGCCCGGCCGATGGTCAGGTTGGCGCGGTTGCCCGGGCCGAGCAGGTTGGCGCCGGAGTTCATCCCGGCCTCGGACGCCATCGGGCCGCTCACCACGATGCAGGTCGCCGCGCCGCCGGTGCTGGTGAAGGTCGCGTTCGCATTGAAGGCCGGGTCCAGGGCCGCACCCATGGCGGCCACCGCGATCGGGAAGTGCACGGGGGCGCAGCCGGCCATCACGGCGTTCACCGCGGCGAGCTCGGCGGTGAGCACCCGGCCGCGACGCGCGATGCCGCCGACCACGTCGCCGGGCGCCATGCCGACGGTGGCGAGCATCGCGGCCACCCGGTCGGGGGTCGGCGCGACGACGGGCAGCCCGTCGGTCCAGCCGCGCTCCATGAAGGTCTCGCAGACCTCGGACTCGGGCAGCTCCAGCAGGGTCATCGGCGCTCTCCATCTGCGATCGCCGGCCGGTGCGGGCCGGTTCGTCGGCGGCGGACGTCGATGACGCTAGCGTCTTAAGCGGACTGCGTCAATCCGTTTAAGCGCCGGGACGGCTCAGCCGGCGAGCACCGGCGGCTGGAACTCCTCGAAGCCGATGCTCTCCAGGTCCCGGAGGGGCGCGACGACCTCGCGACCCACCCGCTCGAGGTAGGCGGCGGTCTGCTCGGCGTCCATGCCGGGCCAGTGCGGCCGGATCAGCAGCGGGCCGATCGGGAGCCGGGCCGCGATGTCGCGGATCTGGTCGCACACCTGGTCACCGGTCCCGAGCAGGACGTGGTCCTTCACGTTCTCGAGGAACTCGTTCTCGACCCGCTCCTGGTCCAGCAGCTGCATGCCCTGGCCGGCGTAGGAGACGTACTTGACCCGCGCGACCTCCGCGAAGTCGCGCAGCGCGTCGTCGTACGACGCGGCCACCTGCAGCTCGCGGCGCAGCGGGAACTTGGTGAGCGGCAGGCCGCACCGGGCGCGCTCGTCGATGTAGGTGCCGATCAGGCCCTCGACCTGCTCGATGGTCTGCTGCGGCGTGATCGTCCAGACGTCGCCGTGGCGCGCGGCCCGTCGCACGCCGGTCTCCTTCATCGCGCCGAGCCAGATCGGCGGCCGGGGCTTCTGGATCGGGTGCAGGTGTGTCGGCCGGTCGTCGATGTCGAAGAACCTGCCGTGGTGGGTGACCCGGTCCTCGGTCCAGCACTTGGTCATCACCTCGATGAGCTCTTCGAGGAGCGAGTAGCGCTGCTTGAACGGCTTGCCGAAGACGTCATACTCGTGCGCCAGGTAGCCGGTGCCGATCCCGACCACCAGCTTGCCGCGGGTGATCACGTCGAGCGTGGCCAGGTCCTCGGCCAGGGACACGGGATGGTGCACCGGCCCGACCAGGACCGTGGTGCCGATCCGCACGTGGTCGTCGAGCTCGGCGGCGAGCCGCGCCAGCAGCGGGATCGGCTGGAACCAGCGGAAGCCGTCGTACAGGTAGTGCTGACCGATGGTGAGGTAGGTGAAGCCGGCGCGCTGGGCGGCCTCCACCTTGCGCAGCATCAGGTCGAGGTGCTCCTCCGGCGGGGTCGAGACCGGCTGGTCGCCCATCAGGATGCCGAATTCCATGACTTGCCTCCTCTGCGCGGTGCGCGCCGCCGGCGGCGGCGCGCACCGACGGGGTCACTTGGCCGTCAGACCGCCGTCCACGGGGATCGTCACGCCGGTGACGAAGCTGGACATGTCACTGGCCAGGAACAGTGCGACCTGCGCGATCTCCTCGGGCTGCGCGGCCCGGCCCAGCGGGATCTGGGCGAAGAACGCCGCCTTCCGCTTCTCGGTCTCCTCCGGGCTGGCCCGGAAGAACGCCGGCAGGCCCGGGGTCTCGACCGATCCCGGCGCGATGGCGTTCACCCGGATGCCGTCGGGGGCCAGGGCGAGCGCCATCGAGCGGACCAGGGCGATGATGCCGCCCTTGGTGAAGGAGTACATCGGGCTGAACGGCGACCCCACCAGGCCCGAGGTCGAGCTGGTGAAGATCACCGAGGCGCGGTCGGCCGCCTTGAGCGCGTCGGTGAGGTAGCCCGAGAGGAAGAAGCTGGACCGGGCGTTGATCTCCAGCCCGGTGTCCCACTCCTCCACGGTCATGTCGAGGCCGGCGGCACCCGGGATGCCGACGTTGTTGTAGAGCACGTCGAGCTTCCCGTGGTCCGCGACGACCTGGTCGGCGAGCCGCTTGAGCGCGTCGAGGTCACGGACGTCGACCCCGGCGGCGCTCGCCGAGCCACCCTTCTCGGCGATGCCCCCGGCCACCTCCGTGGCGGCCGCCTCGTTCACGTCGACGACGTAGACGTGGGCGCCGTGCTCGGCGAACAGCTCGGCTCCGGAGCGGCCCATCCCCGAGGCGCCCGCGGTGACGAGCGCGACCTTGTCCTTCAACAGCATGTGCGTGGATTCCTCTCAGTCCTGCTCGGTCCTGGTGGGTCGGGGCACGCTCAGGTGCCCGGGGGGCGGGTGATGCCCGCCAGCGCGTACTGGATGTGCTTGACCTCGAAGAACTCGGCGTACCCGTCCTCGCCGAGCTCGCGGCCCACACCGCTGCGGCCGGGGCCGCCCCACGGCGCGTCGGGTCGCATGCCCGAGCCGCCGTTGACGGTCACCGTGCCGGCCCGGACCCGCTTGGCGACCTCGATCGCCTGGTCGAGCGGGCCGAAGACGTTGCCGGCGAGGCCGTAGCGCGTGTTGTTGGCCAGCTCGATCGCGTGCTCGACGTCGCGATAGCCGAAGATCATGCCGATCGGGGCGAAGAACTCGGTGTCGGCCAGCGGGTGGTCCGGATCCACGTCGCGCAGCAGGCCGGGACGCAGGTAGTGCCCCTGGTCGAGACCCTCGGGACGACCGCCTCCGGCACCCCAGCTGGCGCCGGCGTCGAGGAGCTCCTGGACCCAGCCCTCGACCCGGGTGCGGTGGGCCTCCGAGATCACCGGGCCGACGACGCTGTCCTCCTCGAGCGGGTCCCCGACCTTGACGGTCGCGATGAACTCGTCGGCCAACCGGCAGAACTCGTCGACCCGGTCCTCGGGGACCAGCACCCGGCTCCACGCCGCGCACCCCTGGCCGGCGTTGCGGGCGAACCGCAGGATCGAGGCCGCGACGGTGGCGGGCAGGTCGGCGTCGGGGAGGACGATGTTCGGGCTCTTGCCGCCGAGCTCGAGGACCGCCTTGCTCACGGAGCCGAGCGCCCCCTGCGACATCACCTGGGCGCCCACGGCGTCCGACCCGGTGAACGACACCATGTCGACGTCCGGGTGGCCGGTGAGGTGGATGCCGATCTCGGGCCCGCCCGTCACCAGGTTGACCACGCCCGCGGGCAGGCCGACCTCGTCCAGCAGCTCGAAGATCCGCAGCGTGCTCCACATGCCCTGCGGCGAGGGCAGGACGACCGTGGTGCAGCCGCTGGCCAGGGCGCCGCCGAGCTTCCACACCAGGAGGTTGAGCGGGTAGTTGTAGGCCGGCAGGGCGGCGATGACGCCGACCGGCTCGTAGTGCAGGAGGCTGCCGGAGGGGACCGGCGTGTTGTAGTGGGGCAGGGCCTGCTCGTAGCCGCCCCGCGGGCCGCGGACCGCCATCTCGGCGTACCACCGCAGCACCTCGATCGGGCCGCCGACCTGCATGCTGCGGCAGGCCGCCACCGGGGTGCCGACCTCCGAGGCGATGAGTCGCGAGAGCGACTCCTTCTCGCGCTCGAGGATGTCGGCGAACCGGTGGATCGCGGCGGCGCGGTTGCGGGGCGTCCAGGAGGGCCACTCGCCGGACCGGAACGCCTTCCGGGCCGCCGCGATCGCCTCGTCCACCTGGGCCACCGAGCTCGTGACGGTCTCACCGAGGGGCTGCCCGGTCGCCGGGTTCACGGACGTGTACGACGTGCCGGACGCGCCGTCGGTCCATGCGCCGTCGACGTAGGTGCTGGCCGACCGCTTCTCGACTGCCATCGAAGTCCTCCTCGGGGTAGTGCGTCTGGTTCCGCCTTGAACATAGCAATGATAGTCATGAATGAGAAGAGCATCGACAGCTTGACCGGCATCGGCTTTTCCGTAGGATTGATTATCACTATTAGGCGTTGGGTCTGGCGCCATCCCGGACCGGGACGAATCGGAGTGCCCATGACTGTCGAGACCCCCAAGCCCGTCGAGCAGTTGGAGCGTGTCGTCATCCGGTTCGCCGGCGACTCCGGCGACGGCATGCAGCTCACGGGCGACCGGTTCACCCAGGAGACCGCGGTCTTCGGCAACGACCTGTCGACGCTCCCGAGCTTCCCGGCGGAGATCCGGGCGCCGGCCGGCACGATCCCCGGCGTCTCGTCCTTCCAGCTCCACTTCGCCAGCCGGGACATCCTCACCCCGGGCGACCATCCGCACGTGCTGGTGGCGATGAACCCGGCCGCGCTGCGCGCCAACGTCGCCGACCTGCGGCCCGGCGCGACGATCATCGTGGACACCCACGACTTCACGGCGCGCAACCTCGCCAAGGCCGGCTACGACGCGAACCCGCTCGACGACGGCTCGCTCGACGACTTCACCGTGCACGCCATCGACCTGACCGGGATCGCGGTGGCGGCCACCAGCGAGTTCGGGCTGTCCCGCAAGGACGCGGCGCGCTCGAAGAACATGCTGGCGCTCGGCCTCCTGTCGTGGATGTACGGCCGGCCCGTCGAGGGCACGCTGAGCCACCTCGCCAGCAAGTTCGCCGGCAGGCCCAGCGTGCGCGACGCCAACATCGCGGCGCTCAGGGCCGGGTGGAACTTCGGCGAGACCACCGAGGCGTTCGCCGTCCGCTACGAGGTCGAACCCGCCGCGGCCGCGCCGGGCCGCTACCGCAACGTCACCGGCAACACGGCGCTGTCCTACGGGATCCTCGCGGCCGGGGACCGGAGCGGGCTGCCGGTGTTCCTGGGGGCGTACCCGATCACGCCGGCCTCCGACGTCCTGCACGAGCTGTCCAGGCACAAGGGACTCGGCGTCACGACGTTCCAGGCCGAGGACGAGATCGCCGGCATCGGGGCGGCGCTCGGCGCGGCGTACGCGGGCGTGCTGGGGGTGACCATCACCTCGGGGCCCGGGATCGCCCTGAAGTCCGAGGCGATCGGCCTGGCGGTGATGCTCGAGCTGCCGCTGGTGGTGGTCGACGTGCAGCGCGGCGGCCCCTCGACCGGGCTGCCGACCAAGACCGAGCAGGCCGACCTGCTCCAGGCGATGTACGGGCGCAACGGCGAGGCACCGCTGCCGATCGTGGCACCGCGGTCACCGGGCGACTGCTTCGACGCCGCCCTGGAGGCAGCCCGGATCGCGATCACCTACCGCACCCCCGTCATGCTGCTCAGCGACGGCTACCTCGCCAACGGCTCCGAGCCCTGGCGGATCCCGGAGATCGCCGCGCTGCCGAGGATCGAGCCCGCGTTCGCGACCGGGCCGAACCGCCGGGTGGTCGAGAAGGACGGCTCCCTCAGCGACGTGTTCTGGCCCTACCTGCGCGACGAGTCGACCCTGGCCCGGCCGTGGGCGCCGCCCGGTGTCGCGGGACTGGAGCACCGCATCGGCGGCATCGAGAAGGCCGGCCACGCGGAGAACGGCACCGGCGACATCTCCTACGACCCGGCCAACCACGACCGGATGGTGCGGTTGCGTCAGGCCAAGGTCGACGCGGTGGCCGAGTCGGTTGCGGGCGTCGAGGTGGACGACCCCTCCGGCCGCGCCCGCCTGCTGATGGTCGGCTGGGGCTCGACGTACGGCCCGATCGGCGCCGGCGTCCGCCGGGTCCGCGACCTGGGCCACGACGTCGCACAGGTGCACCTGCGCCACCTCAACCCGTTCCCCACGAACCTCGGGGAGGTCCTGCGCCGCTACGACAAGGTGCTCGTGCCGGAGATGAACCTCGGCCAGCTGAGCCTGCTGCTGCGGGCGAAGTACCTCGTCGACGCCCAGCCGCTCACCAGCGTGCGTGGCATGCCGTTCGGCGCCGAGGAGATGGAGCGGCTGATCCTCGACGCGCTGGCCGATCTGGGCGAGCGGCCGCACCGCTCCACCACCCTCGCGCACGTGCGCCGACTCGATCTCCAGGAGGCAGGCAAGTGAGCACCACCGGGCTTCCGTTCCCCGGACTCCGTTCGGGTGTCGAGCTGGTCCCCACCACCGACCAGCCCCAGACCGGCAAGGACTTCACCTCCGACCAGGAGGTCCGCTGGTGCCCCGGCTGCGGCGACTACGCCGTCCTCAAGGCCGTCCAAGGATTCCTGCCCGACCTCGGCCTACGCCGCGAGAACATCGTCTTCGTCTCCGGCATCGGCTGCTCCAGCCGGTTCCCCTACTACCTCGACACCTACGGCATGCACTCCATCCACGGCCGTGCGCCGTCGATCGCCACGGGCATCGCGACCGCCCGCGAGGATCTCTCCGTCTGGGTCGTCACCGGCGACGGCGACGCCCTCTCCATCGGCGGCAACCACCTCATCCACGCCCTGCGCCGCAACGTCAACATGACCATCCTGCTGTTCAACAACCGCATCTACGGCCTGACCAAGGGCCAGTACTCCCCCACGTCCGAGACCGGCAAGATCACCAAGTCCACCCCCATGGGCTCCCTCGACCACCCGTTCAACCCGGTCTCGCTCGCGCTGGGCGCCGAAGCCACCTTCGTCGCCCGCACCATCGACTCCGACCGCAAGCACCTCACCACCGTGCTGTCCGCGGCCGCCGCGCATCGTGGCACGTCGCTGGTGGAGATCTACCAGAACTGCCCCATCTTCAACGACGGCGCCTTCGACGCGATCAAGGACAACGACACCAAGGCCGACGCGATCATCCCGCTCGTCCACGGCGAGCCGATCGTCTTCGGCAACGGCGCGAAGGGGCTGGTCCGCGACAGCGAGACCGGCGGGGTGAAGATCGTCGCGGTCGCAGACGTCGGTGACGATGCGATCCTCGTCCACGACGCGCACAACCCCGACCCCACCACCGCGTTCGCGATCTCGCGACTCACCGACGCCGGCTACCTCAACCAATCCCCCATCGGGATCTTCCGCCAGGTCGAACGCCCCACCTACGACGACCAGGCCCGCGAGCAGGTCCGGGTCGCCCGCGGGAGCGCGCCCGGCCTGCAGGCCGTCGTCGACGGCGGCGGCGACGTGTGGACGGTGGACTCCTGACCCTCCGCCCGCCCCCGGGTCATCCGCGGGGACGGGCGTGCCGGGTCAGCCCAGCTTCTGGGTGGAGCCGGCGTCCACCGGCAGCACCACGCTGGTCAGCGCTCGGGACTCGTCCGAGGCGAGGTAGAGCACGGCGTTGCTGATGTCCTGCGACTCGATCAGCGGAATCGGCAGCATGTGGAACGCGCGCATGGACTCGTGCAGGTCATCGACGGTCGCCTCGCCGTTCTTGTGCGGGGCGAAGAGGTCGTAGGTCGGCTGGTTCAGGACCATGTCGGTGGCCACGGTGCTCGGGTGGATCGTGTTCACCCGGATCTGGTGCGGCGCGAGCTCCGAGGCCAGCGCCCGCATCATGCCGACGAGTCCACCCTTCGCCGCCGAGTAGGCGACGGCCTGGGGGCAGCCACGCAGCGCGAGCTGGGAGGAGGTGAACATGATCGAGCCGCCCTGGCCGCGGTCGATCATCGACGGGAGCGCCGCCTGCGCGGTGTTGAAGGCGCCGGTGAGGTTCATGTCGAGAGCGAACTGCCACTCGTCCTCGGGCAGGTCGCGCGCCTCGCCCCAGGTCCAGACGCCCGCGCTGGCGACCACGGCGTCGATCTGGCCGAACCGCTCGAGCCCGGCCTGGACGGCGGCCTGCAGTTGGGACCGGTTGCGGGTGTCGGCCTGCAGCAGCACCGCCTCGCCGCCGATCTCCTTGATGAGCCGGTCGGTCTCGGCGAGATCCTCCTCGGTGCCGAGCGGGTAGGCGACCTTGTCGAGCGAGTGACAGAGGTCGATGCCGATGATCTTGGCGCCCTCACGAGCGAGCGTCAGGCAGTGCGACCGCCCCTGGCCCCGGGCGACGCCCGTGACGAAGGCGACCTTGTTGTCCATGCGACCCATCGTGTTCTCCTTACTTGTCCGGTAACTCAGAGCTCGGCGAGGCTCGCGGTCGCAGCCTCGATGGTGTAGTCGATGTCCTCGGCGGTGACGGCCGCGTTCATCCGGCGGTCACCGGTCGGGAAGCTGGGCTCGAGGACCCCGCGGCTCAGCAGTCCGGCGTGGTAGCGCGCGAACAGGTCGCCGTCGACGTCCATGGCCTCCTTGAAGTTCTTCGGGAGCTGCTCGCGGAAGTACACGACGTACTCGGAGCCGAGGCCGGCCACGCAGGCGGGCACCCCGGCGGCGGCGATGGCCTCGCGCAGCCCGGCCCGGAGCCGCTCGCCCATCGCGTACAGGTGCGGGATCGTCTCGTCGTCGCCGAGCACCCGCAGGGTGGCCAGGGAGGCCGCCATCCCGTAGGGCGAGGCGTTGTAGGTGCCGTCGAGGGTCGCCTTCTTCCCGTCGTAGGCGCCCAGGTGCCCCATCAGCGACTCGATGCCCGCGATGCCGGCGACGGAGAACCCGTTGGCGATGGCCTTGCCGAACGCCGTGAGGTCGGGCGTGACGCCGATGACGCTCTGGTAGCCGCCCAGCGCGGCGCGGAACCCGGTCTTGACCTCGTCGAAGACGAGGATCGTGCCCTCGGCCGTGCACAGGTCGCGCAGCAGCTCGAGGAAGCCGGGCTCGGCCGGCACGCAGCCGTAGCTGTGCACGTAGGGCTCGGAGAAGGCGGCGGCCAGCTCGGGGCCGAACTCGGCGAACGCCGCCTTCAGCCCGGCGTGGTCGTTCCACTCGACGACCACGACGTCGGCGACCGAGCCGGGGTGCAGCCCGGCGCCGTTCGGGGTGTTGAGCGGAGCGTCGGGCGAGAAGTCGACGCGGGAGCTGCCGACGGCGAGCTGGTCGTTCCAGCCGTGGTAGCTGCCGTGGAACTTCAGCAGCTTGCGACGGCCGGTCGCCGCCCGGGCGATGTGCGCCGCGTGCATGGTGGCGTCGGTCCCGGAGCTGCAGAACGCGACCTTGTCGGCGCTGGGCATCGCGCCGCACACGATCTCCGCGACGTCGGCCTCGTAGAGCTGGGGACCGACCCCGGTGACGTCGCAGGTCCGGATCGCCCGCGACACCGCCTCGCTGACCCGCTCGTCGCAGTGGCCGAGGACGATCGGGCCCCACGCGTTGAGGTAGTCGATGTAGCGGTTGCCCTCCATGTCCCACACGTAGGAGCCGGCGGTGCGGTCGAAGACCTGGGTCCAGCCGACCCGGTGTCCCGACGAGACGCCCCGGGGCACGAACTGCTGCGCTCGGGCGATCGCCTGAGCCTGGATGTCTGACTTGTTCATCTTCCTCGTTCCCTTCAGGGTCGTCAGGGCCTGGTCTTCGACGCTCTCAACTTCGCGCGTCGGACGCGAGGGCGTTGAGGCCGACCGCGACGATCATCACCAGGCCACTGATGATGTCCCGGTAGTGCGGTGCGGCGTTCAGCAGGTTCAGCCCGTTCTGGACGAGGGCGAGCAGCAGCACTCCGACCGCGGTGCGCCAGATGGCGCCCTGCCCGCCCTTGATGCTGGTGCCGCCGACGATCACGGCCGCGATGGCGCCGAGTGCGAGCCCGCTCGCACCGGACGCGTCGGCCTGGCCGACGCCCGACTTGGTCACCTCGGCGAGGCCCGCCAGCGCCGCACACACGCCGCTGACGACGAACGTCGTGACGATGACCGCTCCGACCCGGACGCCCGAGACGCGGGCGGCCCTGGGGTTGGCGCCGACGGCGTAGACGTAGCGGCCGTAGGCCGTGCTGCGCAGCAGGAAGGTCAGGGCGATACCGACCACGATCATGATCACCACCGGCGACGGGATGCCGGCCACCGCGGTCGTGCCGATCGTGGTGAAGCCCGCGACGTCGGAGGCGTTGATCAGGAAGCCGCCGCTGATGCCCACCGAGAAGCCCGAGATGATGACGCCGGTGGCCAGCGTGACCAGGAACGGGTGGGCGCGGAGCAGCCGGGAGGCCAGTCCGTTCGCGCAGCCGAACGCCGCGCCGGCGAGGACGACCAGGGCGAGGGCGGCCGGGGTCCCGACGTGCAGGGCCAGCCAGGCGCTGGCCACGCCCGTGAACGCGTAGATCGCGCCGACCGAGAGGTCGAACCCGCCCGCGATGATGACCAGCGTCGCACCGAACGCCGTGATCGCGACGTAGGCGTTCTGGTTGAGGATGTTCATGAAGTTGTCGACGCTGAGGAAGTTGGGGCTGGCGATCGACAGCGACACGACGAGCGCGAGCACCGCCGCCACCAGGCCGAAGTCGCGGATCACGGCGGAGAGCGCGATCTGCCGCCGCGGGGCGACCGCGGCCTCGGTGGAGTTCAGGTCCAGCTCTTGCACCGACATCACGCGGCTCCTTCGACTACGCCGAGAGCGATACTCATGATCGAGTGGACCGAGAGGTGCTCCTGCTCCACCGTGTCCACGATGTGTCCACGCCTCATGACGTGGACGCGGTGTGCCAGCCCGACGAGCTCCTCGCTGTCGGACGACACGATGACGCACGCGACCCCGCTCGCGGAGAGCTCCGCGATGAGCCGGTAGATGGCGACCTTGGCGCCGATGTCGACCCCGCGGGTCGGCTCGTCCAGCAGCAGCACGCGCGGCGTCTCCGTCATCCAGCGGCCGAAGAGGATCTTCTGCTGGTTCCCGCCCGAGAGGTTGCCGACGCGGCCGCGTGGGTCGAGAGGGCGCACCTCGAGCCGGGTGAGCAGCGAGGTGACCATCGGGGTCTCCAGGCTGGCCCGCGGGACGCCGGCGAAGCACAGCCGCCGGAGGTGGGTGAGCGTCAGGTTGACCTTCTGGGAGAGACCGAGCAGCAGCCCCTCGTCGGCGCGGTCCTCCGGGATCAGGCCGATCCCGCGGGCGATCGCCGCCTGGACCGAGCCGGACCGGACCGGCTCCCCGCCCACCGTGACCGTGCCCTGGTGGCGACGGTCGACCCCGAAGATCGCCCGCAGCACCTCGGACCGGCCGCTGCCGACCAGGCCACCGAGTCCGACGACCTCGCCCGGCCAGACCCGGAAGGAGATGTCGTCGACGGCCTCCGTGCTGAGGCCGTCGACGACGAGCACCGGATCGGCCGACCGGTCGACGGCACTCCGGTCGGGGAACACCGCCCCGACCGGGCGACCGAGCATCGCCTCGACGAGGGCCGGCACCGTGAGCCGGTCACGGTCCGGGCAGGCGACGCGCCGGCCGTTGCGCAGCACGGTGACGTCATCGGCGATCTCGAGCACCTCCTCGAGGAAGTGCGAGACGTAGACGACCGCCACCCCCTCACGACACAGCCCGCGTACGACGTCGTGGAGGACCTCCGTCTCGCGGACGCCGAGGGACGACGTGGGCTCGTCCATGACGATGACCCGTGCGTCCCGGGCGACGGCCCGCATGATCTCGATCTTCTGCTGGTCGGCGATCGACAGCGTGCTGACCAGGGCCTGGGGGTCGAGCGCGAACGGCAGCCGCGCCGCGAGCCGCTCGAAGCGCTCGCGGAGCCGGCGTCGGCTCACCACCCCGACGCTCGGCTGCTCCTGACCGAGGAACACGTTCTGCTCCACGGTGAGCGTGGGCACCAGGGTCGGCTCCTGCTGGATCACGACCAGTCCGCGTGCGAGTGCCTCCCGGGGCGAGCCCTGGTGCACCGACCGGCCGTCGACCTTGAGGGTCCCGGTGCTGTGCGGCACCTCGCCCCCGATGATCCGCCCGAGGGTGGACTTGCCCGCGCCGTTCTCCCCGACCAGGGCGTGCACGCGCCCGCGCCGGATCTCGACCGAGACGTCGTCGAGCACCCGGTTGGCCCCGTAGGTCTTGCCGATGCCGTCCAGCTCGACGATGACGTCGCCGCTCACAGCTTCTCCTCGATGTCCGATGGTGGATGCCCGGCGACTACTGGGTGCTGTACTGGCCGACGAAGTCGGGGTTCTCGGCCAGCGACTTCTCGCTGGCCATCACGCCGATGGGGCTCAGGCTGTTCTGCACGATGCTGCGCTCGTCGTCGGACGGCTCCTCGCCGCGGGCCGCGGCGATCGTCAGCTCGGTGACCTTGGCGGCCATGTCCTTCGGCACGAGGGCGAGCGACTCGAACCACCGGCCGGCGCGGATCGCCTCCACCCCGTCGGTGGTGGCGCCGTAGCCGATGATGGTGACCGACCCGGCCTTGTTGCCGAGGGTGCGCCCGCTCTCGGTGACGGCCCGCGCCGCTCCACCGGCCATCTGGTCGCCGACGGTCACGAACAGGTTGATGTCCGGGTTGGCCTGGAGCATGTCGGTGGCGAGGTTGAACCCGTCGACCTCGAGGTAGTTCGCGTCGCCCTCGGCGACCAGCTTGTTGGCCGGGTCGAGGTCGTCCTTGAACGCCGGGACCTTGACCGCGTCGGTGGGCAGCTTCCGCGAGCCCCACAGCATGGCGACCTGGCAGCCCTCGTAGACCTCGCAGGCCCGGTTGGCGGAGTCGGCGATCGACTCGGCGCCGAAGACGACGTCCTCGATGACCTGGGTGGTGAGGCCGTCGAGCTGGAGGTCCACACTCGCGGGGTCCTTGCCGATGGGGTACTCCAGGGACGAGACCTTGATGCCCGCGTCGATCGCCTGCTGCGCGAAGGGCAGGATGCTCGCGGAGTCGTTCGGCATGATGATGAAGGCGTCGTAGTTGCCCGAGGTGATCGCGTCCTGGACCTGGCGGGACTGGACGGAGGCGTCGAACTTGCCGTCGAAGAACTGCACCTTCGCGTCCATGCCCTGGGCCGTCTCCTCGGCCTGCTTGAACATCGACTGGGTGTAGGTGTTGTTGGCGGCGAGGCCGAAGAAGGCGATGTCGACGGTGCCGCTGACGGGGTCGGCCGCGGCCGCGCTGCCGCCGCTCTTCTCGGTCGAGGAGCAGGCGGTGGCGGTCGCGAGGACGGCGGTCAGGGCCAGGGCGCTGACGCCGCGCGCGAGGGTGCTGCGGTTCATGGGTGGTCTCCATCTGAGGTGTACGAAGGATGTGTCGGGGTGCCGCGGGCGCTGGGGCGTCGCGGTGGGACGCCCGGCGAGGGCGGTCGTGTGTTCGTCCGAGACGGTCGGCTCCGGTCGGGCCTGTGGGCCCGCTCCTCAGCCGGACAGCTGATCTGCGACGTGTCGTGCGAGTCGCTTCGCCACCATCACGGTGGGCAGGTGGGTGTTGGCGGCCGGGATGTCGGGGAGCACGGAGGCGTCGATGACGCTGACGCCGTCGTACCCGATGACGCTGCCGTGCAGGTCCACGACGGCGCCGTCGTCGGCGGGGTCGCCCATGCGGCAGGTCCCCACGGGGTGGAGGTAGTTGCCGAGGCGGCCCTCGAGCCAGGTGTCGACGAACTCCTCGGACCGCAGCCGGTCGAAGGTGGTGCCGGTCCCGGCCTCGACGCGCTCGACGGTCTTCTCGAAGGCGGGCGTGGCGAGCACCTCTCCGAGGATCTGCAGGCCGGCGAGGAAGGCCTGCTTGTCGTCGTCGGTGCTGATCAGGTCCAGGTCGATCGCGAGCCGGCCGGTCGCGTCGTCGAGTCCGAGGCCGCCGCTCGACGTCGCGGTCATCAGCGACATCACGAGGACGCCGGCCGCGCCCTCCGGCGCCCCGGCCAGGCTGCCGTGCATGGGCAGCAGGTGGATGTCGCTGGGCGTGCGACCGGACGAGGTGCGCAGCACCGAGCCGATGGTCGGGATCGAGCGGTCCTCGGCGGGCGCGTCCGCGTGCAGCACGAGGTCGACGCGGATGGCGGCGTGGTCCTTCAGGTTGCGGCCCAGGCCGGGCCGGGAGATGCCGGAGCGCATCAGGATCTCCGGGCTCCCGAACGCGCCCGCGCACAGCACCACGTGGTCGGCGTCGATCCGCGAGCCGTCCGAGAGCCGGACGCCGGTCACCTGCGGGCCACGGCACTCGAGCGCGACCACCGTGGCGTCGTCGCGGACCGTGACGCGTCCGTCGGCCCGGGCGCCGTCGAGGAACTGCTCCGCGCTCGAGCTGCGGCCGGCGTCGTCGGCGGTCAGCCAGAGGCGACCGGCGCCGTCCTGCTCGTCGAAGCGGAGATCGACGTCGTCGGGCATGCCGAGGTCGGCGGCGGCGTCGCGCAGGGCGCGGTCGACCACGGTGAGCTCGTCCTCGCGGACCTGGCGCAGCGTGGGGAACAGCTCCGCGAAGGTCGGGGCGACGTCGTCCCAGCCCCAGCCGGTGCAGCCGTACCGGTCCCGCCAGCGGTCGTAGTCCGCGGCGATGCCCGGGAGGCCGATCATCGCGTTGACCGCGCCCGACCCGCCGATGCCACGACCGCGCAGGTAGTCACGGGGCGCCTCGCCCCGACGGAACGACGCGACGACTCCGCTCCAGAACGCCGCGGGCTCGTCGAGGGCGTCCATGTACGCGATCGATCGGAGCCGGGCCGGACGGCTCTCCGGCGTCCGGTCGCTGCCGGCCTCGACGAGGAGCACCTCGCAGCCACCACCGAGCTCGGCGGCGACGACGCACCCGGCAGACCCGGCACCGACGACTACTACCCGCTTCATCAGACCCCTCCGCTCCATGACGACCCTGTGACGTCGATCTCGCTATCGTGGAGATCACGAGGAAGTTACATTCATTTCAGGTCGTCTGCCAAGAGGCTTGCCTGAAATATTTCGATCGAATCTGCTTCTCCCCTGCCCCCAGCCCGTCGCGGCGCGCGATTCTCGCTCGATCACGGTCGCGGACGGGCGAGAGATCGCTCTTGGGCCCCGCGCGAGCGTTCTGAACTATCTGTTTCAGGTCAGCCCTGATCTCGGATTCCGCAAGATCGATGTCACTTCCTGTTACGATGCGCGAGTGACGATGCCGGACGCTGACACCACCCCGGCCGGCGGCGACGCAGACGGCCCTCCGGCCTCGGTCCGCCGGGCCGTGCAACAGTCGATGGAGCGGCTCAGCAACAGCGAGCGGAAGGTGGCGCGCGCCCTGCTGGCCGGCTACCCCGGCTCCGGTCTCACCACGGTCGCCGACCTGGCCGCCGCGGCCGGCGTCAGCCCGCCCACGGTGATCCGGTTCACCGCCCGGCTCGGGTACGACGGCTACCCCCAACTGCAGCGCGCGATCGTGCACGAGGTCAACGAGGGCATGGGCTCGCCGCTGGCGCAGTACGGCGACACCCGCCGGTCCGAGGGCGAGGAGGTCCTCGACCACGCGGTGCGGACCATCCAGTCGAGCCTCGAGCGCTCGTTCTCCGAGCTGTCCAGCTGGGACTTCAAGCGCGTCGTCCGACTGCTCAGCGACGAGTCCCGTGAGATCCGGGTCGTGGGCGGCCGCTTCAGCCGCCTGCTGGCCGACTACCTCTCCTCCCACCTGCACCTCCTGCGCGGCCGGGTGCAGCTGATGAGCGAGCCCGGGCTCGAGCGCCTGGCCGCGATCGCGGACGCCGGCCCGAGCACCCTCCTGGTCGTGTTCGACTACCGCCGCTACGACGAGGCGGTCGGGCAGTTCGCCGTCGACATGAAGTCGCGGGGGTCGAGCGTCGTGCTGCTGACCGACAACTGGCTCTCGCCCGTCGCGAAGATCGCCGACGTCGTGCTCACCAGCCGGGTCGAGGCACCCTCCCCCTTCGACTCACTCGTCCCCGCGATGGCCCTCACCGAGGCGCTGATCGCGGCCCTCACCGATGCCGTCGGCGACCGGGGCCGCGAGCGGCTCGAGCGGCTGGAGGCCTTCGACCCCCAGGCCCGGCACCTCGAGGACCAGGCCTGACCCTGGAACCACCGGTACCGCACGGCGGGGTGGTTTCGAGGTTCGGGCCTGGCGGCCCTCACACCTCAACCACCGGGCTCACGCCGGTTGAGGTGCGAAGGCGCTCAGCGCCTCAGCCTCGAAACCCGGCGAGTCTGGAGGCTCGCGCTGGTTGAGGTGCGAAGGCGCTCAGCGCCTGAGCCTCGAAACCCGGCGAGTCTGGAGGCGAGCGGGACCACGGTCAGGTACCTCGGGTGTGGTGGTTTCGAGGTTCGGGCCTGGCGGCCCTCACACCTCAACCACCGGGCTCACGCCGGTTGAGGTGCGAAGGCGTTCTGCGCCTGAGCCTCGAAACCCGGTGAGTCTGGAGGCCACCGGCTGACCCGCTCGATCACCTCGTTGCGATGACCGGCCGCCGGGCACAGGCGCGGCCAGCAGACGTCGCAGACCGCGCCGCCCGAGCGGCGTCCCGGCAGACCCATCACAGACCCTGATGCGGGTGGCGGTGCTCACGCGGCGGGTCGAGGTTCTCCTTGATCGCGCGCACGGACGTCCAGCGACGGAGGTTGTCGGGGGCGCCGGCCTTGTCGTTGGTCCCGGAGGCGCGGGCACCGCCGAACGGCTGCTGCCCCACGACGGCGCCGGTCGGCTTGTCGTTGAGGTAGAAGTTGCCCGCCGCGTTGCGCAGCAGGACGGTGCCGCGGTGCAGCGCGACGCGGTCGGTCGCGAAGACGGCGCCGGTGAGGGCGTACGTGCTGGTGTCGGCGATGTGGGTGGCCATCGCCTCGAACTCGTCGTCCTCGTAGACGTGCACGGCCAGGATCGGGCCGAAGTACTCCGTGTCGAACATCGCGTGCTCCGGGGTGTCGATCTCGACGATCGTGGGCCGGACGAACCAGCCGTCGGCGTCGTCGTACGTCCCGCCGGCGAGCACCGTGCACGCGTCGTCGGCGTGTGCGGCGTCGATCGCGGCGGCGTGCTTGCGGTAGGCCCGCTCGTCGATGACCGCGCCCATGAAGTGGGAGGGGTCGGTGACGTCGCCCATCGTCAGGGACTCGACGGCGCTGCAGAGGTCGTCGCGGATCGCGCTCCACAGCGACCTGGGCAGGTAGGCCCGCGAGGCGGCCGAGCACTTCTGCCCCTGGTACTCGAAGGCCCCGCGGATCAGGGCGGTGCGCAGTGCCACCAGGTCCGCCGAGGGGTGCGCGAGGACGAACCCCTTGCCCCCGGTCTCGCCGACGATGCGGGGGTAGGCCGCGTAGCGGCCGAGGCCGCCGGCGACCTCCGCCCAGAGGTGGCGGAACGTGGCCGTCGATCCGGTGAAGTGGATGCCGGCGAGAGCACGGTGCCGGAGCGCGACGTCGCTGACCAGCCGGCCGTCGCCGGGGAGCATGTTGATGACGCCGGGCGGCAGCCCGGCCTCCTGGAGCAGCCGCATCGTGTGGTGTGCGGCGAGCTGCTGGGTGGGCGACGGCTTCCACAGCACGGTGTTGCCCATCAGCGCCGGCGCGGTGGGGAGGTTCCCGGCGATGGCGGTGAAGTTGAAGGGCGTGATCGCGTACACGAAGCCCTCGAGGGGCCGGTACTCGAGCCGGTTCCAGGTCAGCGGCGAGTTGGCTGCCGGCTGGCCCGCGATGATCTCGCGGCCGAAGGCGACGTTGAACCGCCAGAAGTCGGCGAGCTCGCAGGCGGCGTCGATCTCGGCCTGCGCCACGGTCTTGGACTGTCCGAGCATCGTCGCGGCGTTCAGGGTGTCGCGCCACCGGCCGGACAGCAGGTCCGCGGCACGCAGGAAGACGGCGGCGCGCTCGTCGTAGGGCAGTGCGGCCCACCCGTCTGCTGCGGCGGCCGCGGCCGCGACGGCGCGCTCCGTCTGCTCCTCGGTCGCGTGGCGCGAGGTGCCGAGCACCGAACTGGTGCGGTGTGGCTCCCGGACCTCGAAGGGCACGCCGGTGCCGGCGTCCCACTCAGCGCCGATGAGGGCGGGTAGGTCGAGGGGCGTGGCCCGCTGGGCATCGGCCTCGCGGAGGACGGCCGCCAGCTCCGGGCTCCCGGCGGCGTAGGTGTGGACCGGCTCGTTGACCGGGGTGGGCACGTTGGTGATGGCGTTCATGGTCAGGCCTTGTCCTCCAGGCCCGACGGCGCGAGCGCGCTCAGCGCCGTCGAGATCCGCCCCGGCTCGATGCCCAGGGCCTCGGCACGCTCCTTGCGGACGATCGCCTCGCGAACCAGGTGCGCTCCGACGTACCGGATCGGGTCGGGTGGGAAGTGCTTCGCCGGGGCGGACACCAGGCCGGCGTTGCTCCACTCGTCGTCGCGCCCGAGCACCATCGAGGCGAGCATCTTGCCGCCGACGACGCTGGGCCCGACGCCGTTGCCCGACCAGCCGACGCCGACGGCGATCGTCTTCTCCCGGTTGAGCCAGTCGATGATCGGGAGGCTGTTGTAGGTGCGGTCGATCGGCCCGGCCCAGTCGTGGGTGATCGGCGCCTGCCGCAGCATCGGGTAGTAGCGGTGGAAGTCGCGGGTGACCATCCCGGCGCGGCCGGAGTGCCGCTCCATGGCCGGCGGCAGGTAGCCGCCGATGCCGATGGCCCAGCCGCCCTTGCCGAACACGACCCGGCCCGACTCGGTCGTCCGGTAGTAGCAGACGAGCGTCTGGGAGTCGGTGATCGCGGGGCCCTCGCGCCAGCCGATCTCGTCGAGCTCGTCCGGGATCGGCGCGGTCGCCACGATGTCGCTGGAGATCACGAACAGGCGCGTGTGCAGCTCGCGCAGGCCGGCGGCCCACGCATTGGTGGCCACCACGACCTTCTCGGCCGTGACGCTGCCCTGGTCGGTGCGCACCACGGGCCGGCCGCGACGGCCGAGCTTCCGGACCTTGGTGTTCTCGTGGATCGTGACACCGAGCTCGAGCGCGCGCTCCCGCATCGCCCGCACCAGGTGACCCGGGTGCACGATCGCGCCCGAGGCCTCCAGTACGCCGGAGAGGTGGGTCGGGCTGCCCGACTGCCGGGCGACCTCGGCCGGTGTCAGCGGCCGGAACGCACCGGGCTGGGCGTCGTCCGCCAGCCGGACGACGTCTCGCCAGGAGTCGTCGTGCGCCGGCGCGGTGGCGGTCCAGAGCCAGCCGCTGCGCCGGAACTCGGCCTCGGGTGCGTGGGCGCGGCAGAAGTCGCCGATCTCGTCGATGGCGTCCTCGGAGGCGCGGGCCAGGCGGAGCGCCTCCTCCTTGCCGAACAGCGCGACGAGCGAGGAGAACTTGGGCCACCAGGACAGCACGAAGCCGCCGTTGCGGCCGGAGGCGCCGCCGCCGCAGACGTCGGCCTCGAGGACGGTCACGTCGACGCCGGGGTCCACGGCCTTGATCCGCAGTGCGGTCCACAGCCCGACGTACCCGCCGCCGATGATGGCGATGTCGGTCGTGCGGTTGCCGACGAGGCGGTCGGTGGCGGGGCCGGTGCCGGCCTCCTGCAGCCACAGCGACCGGTGCTTGGCAGTGGGCATGTCGTCAGTACCTCCAACGGAGCAGGTCGATGCGCTCCTCGAGACCACGAGCGCCGTAGGTGTCGTCCTCGTAGCGATGCACGCCCACGAACGAGTCGATGAGCTCGTCGCCGAGCGCCTTGCGGAGCACGGCGTTGGACTCGAGGCGGTCGAGGCTCTCGGCGAGGGAGCCGGGCAGCCGGCCGACGCCGAGCCGGGTGCACTCGTCGTCGGTCAGGGAGGCGGGGTCGGTGTCGATCGGGTCGAGGATCGGCGCCTCGCTGGAGATCGCGTCCTGCGTCGTCGCCATCACGGCGGCGACGACGAGGTAGGGGTTGGCGGCCGGCTCGATGACCTTGACCTCGCAGTTGGCGGCGGACTGGCCGTGCCCGACGGTGCCCTTGATGAACCGGATTCCGGCCTCCCGGTTCTCCGGTCCCCAGCACACCCAGGCGCCGCTCCACATGCCGGGCAGGAGGCGGTCGGTGCTCAGGACGCTGGGCGCGAACAGCGCAACGGTGTCCGGCAGGGTCCGAGCGAGCGCGGAGACCATGGCCAGGCCCGCCTCGGTCATGCCGCAGGTGCGGTCCCCGTCGGTGAACACGTTGCTGCCCTGGTGCATCGCCGACACGTGCAGGTGCGCGCCGTTGCCGATGCCGTTGGCCGCCGTGATCGGCGCGAACGACGCGCGCAGGCCGTGTCGCAGCGCGGTTCGGGAGGCCACGATCCGGGTGACGACCGAGTTGTCGGCGGCGGTGACCGGGTCGGTCGGCCCGATCGAGACCTCCACCTGTCCCTGGCCGTACTCAGGATGGATCTGCTCGACCTCGATGCCGGCGTCCGCCAGGGCGTCGGCGAGCTCGAGGATGAACGGCTCGAGCTGGAGGAACGGCGTCAGCCCGTAGCCGGGGCCGCGGTGCGCCAGCACCGCCTCGTCTCCCCCGTCTCCCTCGAAGAGGGTGAACTCGAACTCGAAGGCCATCTTGTACTCGTAGCCACGAGCGGCCGCGTCGTCCTGGAGTCGCTGCGCCGCCGAACGCGGACAGGTCGCCATCGGCTCGAGGCTCTGGTCGAGCTGGTTCACGGGCGCCCAGTCGAGCGTCGGGGAGATCCGCCGGCGCGCGGCCAGGTCGGGGACCAGCCGCATGTCACCGACGGCCATGTCCGGCCGGAGCGGGATCACGTGGTCGTCGACGCACATGCCGGCGAAGGCGGGCGAGAGCCCCATGCCCTTGCGCGCGATGCTGTCGACCCGCGCGGGGGGCACCATCTTGGCCCGGGTCACGCCGGCGTTGTCGACGATGGTGACGAGGAGGTTGCTGGACGGTGGGTTCACGACATGCTCCATTCGGCGAGAGACCCCGATGAACGCTGGCTCAACACGTGCTCGGCGGCGACGAAACCGGCGAGCAGGACCCGCGCGACGTCCTCGATGGCCTCGTCGGGTGGGAGGAACTTGGGGCTGTGGAGCCCCGGGGAGGTCGGGGAGCCGTCGCCGGTGCCGACGAAGGCCATGACCGAGGGCAGGACGTCGCTGTAGTAGGCGAAGTCGTCGGCGCCGCACGAGCGGAGGTCCTGGCCGACGGTGAGCCGGTGGCCCTCGAGCAGCGGCCGCATGACCTCGACGATCGCGGGATCGTTGGTCAGCACCGGCTCCCCGCGGGTGATGGTGAAGCTCGCCGTACAGCCGTAGCCGGCGGCGACGTTCTGCGAGATCGACTCGACGTCGCGCTCGACCTGCACCCGATGGCCGGAGTCGAAGGTCCGGATGGTGCCGAGGATGCGCACATCGTTCGGGATGACGTTCGCCGACTGTCCGCCCTGGATCAGGCCGATGGAGACGACGGCGGGCTGCATCGGGTCGGTACGCCGGGAGACGATCTGCTGCAGTGCGGTGATCACCGCGGCCGCGGCGAGCACCGAGTCCTCGACCGTGTGGGGGTAGGCCGCGTGGCCGCCCACGCCGGAGATGACGATCTCGAACTCGTCGGACGCCGCGTTGACCGGGCCCGATGCCGCCGAGGTGGTCCCGTGCGCGATGCGGGGCTGCAGGTGCGCGCCGATCACGGCGCCGATCTCCGCGGTCCGCCACTCCTCGGCGGCCAGCATGTCGACCGCGCCGCAGGGGTAGGTCTCCTCGCGCGGTTGGAGCAGGGCGACGACCGGTACGTCGGGCATGGTGGTGCGGATCGACCAGACCGCGGCGTACAGCGCGGCCATGTGGACGTCGTGACCGCACGCATGCATCGCGCCGTTCGTGGACGCCCACGGCACCCCGGTGGCCTCGGTGATCGGGAGCGCGTCGAGCTCGGCGCGCAGCGCCACCGCCTGGCCGCCGCGCGGGCCGAACCGGAGGATGCGGCCGTCGGCGATCGACGGCTGCTGCGGCATGCCGAGGCGCTGGGCCAACAGCTCGGCGATCTCGTCCTCCTTGCCGCCGACGCGCGGGTCCCGATGGATCACGTGCCGCAGCTCGACGGCGCTCGGGAGGATGGTCTCCAGGGCCGCGTCGAACAGGTGGTGGCGGGAGCGGATGTCAGACATCGGCGTAGACGTTCTGGGCGTTGCCGGAGGCGATCAGGTCGAGGTAGCGGACGGCGTCGCCGGCGCCCATCTCGTCGGCGTCGACCCACGCGGAGAAGATCCGGGTCACGGCGCGGCGCCAGAGCAGCGAGCCGCACAGGTAGAGCTCGGGGAGTCCGTAGGCATCGGTCGAGAAGAGGACCTTGTTGAACGGCGCGAGCTCGAGGGACTCGCGGACCACCTGCGCCGAGCCGAAGCCGGTGTAGTTCACCGCCGCCCCCGTGTCGAGGTAGACGTGCGGATAGACCTGGGCGAGGAAGGCCGCCTCCCGCTGGAACGGGTAGCAGTGCAGCAGTGTGATCGCCGTTCCGGTGCCGACGGTGCGCCGGATGAACTCCGTCATCCGCGAGGGGTCGCAGCGGTACAGGTCGATGTCGGAGTCGCCGTAGCCGACGTGGAACTGGAGCGGCCGCCGGCGATCGACGGCCTCCCACAGCAGGTGCCGGATGATCGTCTCGTCGGTGAGGCGGACCCGCGCGCCGTCCGTACGGCGAGCGACTACGGCGTCCGCCGCGCGGCGGACGTCGGCGAGGCCGGGCCGGGCCGGGTCGAAGTCGAGGCCGTGCCGGTAGGCGACGACCGACTTGAAGCCGACGGCGACCGCGGCGGACTCGTCGAGGCGGTCGGTGAGCCGGGTGACGAACTCGTCCCCGCCGCCGACCTGCTCGAGCAGGCGCTCGGCGATCACCTCGAGCCGGTGCACCTCGCGGTGGGCGGCGCCCGTCGCCGCTCCGATCTCCGCGGCGCCGAGCAGCTCGGAGCCGCCGACGCCGGTCTCGATGATGTAGGTGTCGATGCCGGTCGCCCCGAGCAGCCGCCGGTTGACCTCCTCGGGACCGAGCTCCGACCGACGGGCGACGTACGCCGCACCGGAGCTGTGCTTGGGCAGGTCGAGGAGGGGTGCGCACAGGGCGCGCACGGCCACCCCGAACGGCGTGTCGAAGTTCGACCCGCCGAACGGCGACGGCCAGGAGGACTCGGTGGCGAGGCCCTCGAACCCGGCCAGGTCCAGGTCGGCCGACACCACGCCGTGGCAGTGATGGTCGACGAGACCGAGGCCGTCGACGTACGCGGCGATGTCGCTCATGAACTGAATCCTCACTCTGCCGACTTCAGGGGTCTCACGCCGTCTTGTACTTTTTGTTACAGGATGGCTGGACAAAAGTAGTGGCGTAACGAGTGATTCGCAAGGGGCCGCGCCGGATGGGTCCTCCGAGCTTCGCCATCACTCCTGCGACAGCGCCACGTACCGCCGGTGCCGAGAGTCGCCACTCGCCGTAACACGTATTCCAGTTTGAGATTGACTCATATGGCTGTAACGGTTAGCACATGACGCCACGGTCTGCGGACGGGATCCGTCCGCAGCCGGCCGGTGGCTCGTCCTTGACCGATCAGTGAGCGGGGCCGGTCGGCGGGCCGGCCACCGGCTCGTCGGTGTCGATGAGGGAGGGCGGCCCCATCGCGATCCCCTCCTCGGCGTCCGGGGCCGAGGCCCGGGCGTCGGCCAGCACGTCGGCGGGGACGTGCTGCTCGAGGAAGCGCCGCGCCAGCTGGGTGGAGGGATGGATGGCGATCGTGGCCACCACGATGATGCCGGCGATCACCAGCCAGCCCGCTGCTCCCCAGCTCATCGCGAGGAAGGTGTAGAGCGCCGGGGCCCACACCCGGCCGAGGGTGCCGCTCAGCTCGGAGGCCCCCTGGTAGGCCCCGCGTTGGCGCGGGTCCATCAGCTCGGCCTCGAACGCCCAGCTCGCGGCCGAGAGGTAGAGCTCGGCGCCGGTGACCGTGACGTGTCCCAGCCACACCAGTGCGATCGTCGTCCAGCCGACGGTGTCGTGGGTGGCCAGCGTGATCAGGCACGAGACCACGAAGAACGTGGACGAGATCCGGACCGCCTTCAGTGCGGTCGGCACGTCCTCGACGCCACGCGCCGCCGCCATCGGCAGGAAGATGCACATCACCGTGTTGGTGCCGAACAGGAACGCCAGCAGCACGTGCGGGGCGTCGGTCTCCTCCACCAGCCACAGCGGGATCACGATGTTGAGCAGCACCTGGTTGGTCCAGAACACGCCGGTGAAGAAGGTCGTGAGCAGCCACCCCGGGTTGCGCAGCGGCCCCGGCCCGGGGATCTTGACCTTCCGCTCCTCGGGCGTGCGCTCGTCGTGCGACGCCTTCGGCAGCCTGCTGATCGCGGTCGCGTTGACCAGGAAGACCGCCGCGGTGAACCACGGCACCGCCCTGAGCAGGTCGTCGGAGTGGAAGGCCAGCGCGATGCCGCCCACCAGCGAGCCGAGGGTGAACCCCACGTTGAGCGCGGAGTACATATAGGCGCGCGACCTCACCCGCTCGTCAGCCGGCAGCACGTCGATGGTGTACGCGCCGTGCGCGGCGCCGCCGAGGGCACCGATGACCTCCATGCCGACGGCCATCAGGAGGTACCCCTGGAAGTCGGTGATGAACGGCCACACAGCGAACATCGCGGCCTGCCCGGTCGCGCTGACCGCCCACATCTTCTTCGGCCCGAAGCGGTCGACCAGCTTGCCCATCGGCAGCGCGGCCAGGAAGGCGGCGATGCCTGCGAGGGTCAGGCCGAGGCCCACCTGCGCCGCCGAGAGGCCCACGATCTGGGTGAAGAACACCGCCGACCCGGTCATGAAGGTGCCCTCGCCGAGCGCGAAGAGGAGCGACTGGACGGCGAGCCGGCCCGCCAGCGGAGACGGTGGGCGTGCGTGGCGCAGGATCGCAACGGACATCACCGAAGACTCTGCCCCGCCACCCGACCGATGTCGTGCGATTTTGTCCCGGGCCAGCCCAGTGTGGGGATGGTGGTTTCGAGACAGGCGCCAGCGCGCCTTCCTCAACCACCGTGCCCCCCGACGACGGTGGTTGAGGAGGTTGCGCTAGCAACCGTCTCGAAACCCCGCAAGCCGACCCGCAGCCGCCACCACAGGCGCCGCCACCGCGGTGGTTTCGAGACAGGCGCCAGCGCGCCTTCCTCAACCACCGTGACCGGCTCGCCCTCGTACCTCAACCACCGGGGACCGACGCCCCCACGACGGTGGTTGAGGTGCGAAGGCGCCCTGGCGCCTGAGCCTCGAACCACCCAGGACCCGATCGGCCGGGTGGCTCAGCCGGGCTCGCTGCGGGACACCGCGCTGGTGGGGCGCCGGGTGGCGTCGACGGCGAGGTGGAAAAGGTCGGGGCGCTGGTAGTGCCCGGCGACATCGGCGGCGAAGCGCCACTCCCCCAGGGTCGCGGGGTCGATGTCCGCGATGACGAGGCCCGCACGCTCGCGGACCGGGCCGACGAGCCAGGCGCCGTCGGGGCCGATGACGCCCGAGCCGCCGTCGAAGAGGACGTCGGCGGCGGCGTCCTCGCGCGCGCCGTCGCCGAGCGCGAGGCCCTGGCGGAAGGCGGCCCGCATCTCCTCGGGAACGTCCTCGGTCCGCGCGATGTTCGCAGCGACCACCACATAGCAGCGACCCTCGATCGCGTACGTGCGGCTCGCGAGCTCGTGCGCCTCGGCGAGGTCCGGCCACGACGCGACGTGGACGTCCTCGTGCCCGGCGTGCAGGACCTGGCGCGCCAGCGGGTTCCAGTGCTCCCAGCAGATCAGGCCGCCGACCCGGCCGGCCGCGGTCTCGACGACCCGCAGGCCGGCGGCGTCGCCGAAGGCCCACACGTTCTTCTCCGTGGACGTCGGCACCAGCTTGCGGTGGTGGTTGACCATCGTGCCGTCGGAGTCGATGACGACCTGGCTGTTGTAGACCGTCCCGGAGCCGGGTCCGGCGAGCTCGTTGAGCCCGAGCACGACCACCACGGATCCCTCGCGCGCCGCCTCCCGGACCGGCCCTAGCTGGTCGTCGGCGCCGCCGACGAGGACGCTCGATTCGAGGAGCCGGCGGTACAGGCGGCGGCCCAGCGGGTCGTCCCACGTGGCCGCGCCGAAGCACCAGGCGGGGTAGCCGCCCAGCCACGTCTCGGGGAACGCGACCAGGTCGGCCCCCGCGGCGGCCGCCTCGGCGACCAGCTCGGCGCAGCGCTCGACGCCGGCCTCGCGGTCGCCGAACACGGAGGGGTACTGCACGGCGGCGACGCGCATCAGCGGTCCTCCTGTCCTCGGTTCGGTACGCCGAGCGCGTCGAGCACCTCGGCGGCGGCGCGGTCGCCGGAGCGGATCGCGCCGTCGATGTAGCCGTGCCACACGCCGGAGGTCTCGCTGCCGGCCCAGTGGATGCCCGCCCGCGGAGTGCGCCACCCGCGGTGGCCGTACTCGACCCACGCCCCCGGGGCCGGCACGGCGGCGTACGCGCCCCCGGCCCAGGGGTCCTCGACCCAGTCCTGGACGAGCAGGTCCACCGGCCGAGTGGCCTCGGCGCCGAAGAGCCGGCCGAGCGTGCCGAGCAGCGACGCGCGCCGCCGCTCGTCGTCGAGGGCCGCCCAGGTGCGCAGCCGGTCGCCGTACACGAAGGCGACGAGTACGCCGCAGGCGCCGTCGGCCGGGGAGTTGTCGAAGACCACGCCCGGCAGGTCGTCGGCGGTGAACAGCGACGCCTGGCCGGAGCGGCCCTCGTCGCTCCAGAACGGGCGCTCGTAGACGAGGTGGATCTTGGCGACGTCGCCCATCACGCTGCGCTCCAGCCAGCGCCGCCGGGCCGCCGGGAGCGGCGGGTCGAAGGCGATGGCGCGAGCGGCCGGCGGCGTCGTGGTGACGACGACCCGGTCGGCGCGCACGGCCCCGCGGTCGGTCTCGACCGTGTAGCCGGCGGGCCCGCCGCCGCGGACGGCGCGCACCGGCGTGCCCAGGTGCACCCGCGGGCCGAGGTGCGCGGCGACGGCGAGCGCGGGCGCCTGGGCGCCGTCGACGAACCGCTGGTCCTGGGCGTGGCCGCGGGTGAGCATCAGCTGGTCCCAGCCGCCCGCGGAGGCGACGTAGAAGGCCAGGTGGAGCAGCGAGAGGTCCCGCGGCTCGACGGCCCACACGCCCTGGACGGCCAGCGCGAGGCGCGGCCGGGCGGCCTCCGGCACGGTCGCCAACCAGGACGCGACGGTGGTCGAGTCCAGCCGCTCGGCGTCCGGGGTGGCCGCGGGGTCGTCGAGGTCGACCCGGGCGGCGAGGGCCTCCAGCTCCGCAACGGCCTGTCGGTACTCCGCGTGCCCCGGGGCGGTGGAGTCCTGCGCGGAGGTGCCCTCGTGGATCGAGCCGTCGGACCAGAGCTCCAGGTGCACGCCCTCGTCGTGGGTCGGGAAGCGGGGGCAGCCGAAGCGATCGGCGAGCGCCAGCAGCCGGGTCTGCGTGGGACCCACCCACTGGCCACCGTGGTCGATCGCGTGCGCGCGGGGGTGCGGTGCCGACCAGACCCGCCCGCCGGGCCGGTCGGCGGCCTCGAGCACGACCACGTCGACTCCCGCGTCGGCGAGGGTCAGCGCCGTCGTGAGTCCGGCGTACCCGGCCCCGACGACGACCACCGACGCCCGGTCGGGCAGCCCGCCGCTCATCGCGCCCGGCTCGGGTCGAGGAGGGCGCGGGCGCTGTCGATCACCGCCTGCTGGTGGGGCTGCACGTCCTGTCCCGGCCAGCCGATCCAGTCGGGCTCGAACGGGTCGTCGATCCCGGTGTCGTGGCCGCTCAGCGCCTCGACGACCGCCAGCCCGCAGAAGGGCACGTAGATCGGGGAGTAGCCGCCCTCGTGGCTCATCACCAGCCGTCCCTCGCAGAGTCGCTCCGCCAGCGCCACCAGTCCCTCGGTCATGGTCCGGTAGGTCGACGACGTGACCATCATGGTCGCCAGCGGGTCGGCGTTGCAGGCGTCGAAGCCGCAGGCGACCAGGATCAGCTCCGGCTCGAACGCCGAGATCGCCGGCACGACGACCTGCTCGAAGGCGGCCAGGTAGGCACCGTTGCCCGATCCGGGCGGCAGCGGCACGTTGACGACGGTGCCGAGCGCGTCGCCGCGGCCCCGCTCATCGATCGCGCCCGTGTCGGCCGGGAAGTTGCCGTCCTGGTGCAGCGAGATCGTCAGCACGTCCGGGTCGTCGAGGAAGATCGACTCGGTCCCGTTGCCGTGGTGGACGTCCCAGTCGACGACCGCGAAGCGGCGCAGACCGTAGTGTGCGCGGGCATGCTCGATCGCGACGGCGACGTTGGCGAACATGCAGAAGCCCATCCCGCGCTCGGCGACGGCGTGGTGACCCGGCGGGCGCACCAGCGCGTAGGCGTTGTCGACGGTGCCGTCGAGCACCGCGCGGACGGCGCGGATCGTGCCGCCGGCGGCGAGGGCCGCGACCTCGTACCCGTTCCAGCCGAACGGCGAGGTGCCGTCGCCCATGTCGCCGCCCTCGCGGCGCCGGCTCTGCTCCTGCATCGAGCGCAGGTGCTCCTCGGTGTGCACCCGGAGGAGGTCCTCCTCGGCGGCCGCCCTCGGGCGCAGCTCGGTCAGCTCCTCGCGCAGGCCGCTGACCTCCACGAGCGAGGCGAACCGGGTCTTGGACTCCGCCGACTCGAAGTGCCCGAAGGGCTGCACCCCCGGCGCGCCGAGCACGTAGCCCGCCGCGCGGCCCGTGTCGTGCCAGCCGTAGAGCTCGTGCCAGACCCAGCCGGTACGCCGCGCGCTCACCGGACGAGCTCCGGCAGCGTGCTGCCGAGCAGCCGCTCCGCCTCGGCCATGATCGTGGCGACCACCTCGGCGACGGGTGCGACCTCGTGGATCAGGCCCTGCGACTGGCCCGCCCACCACATGCCGCCGTCGAGCTCGCCGTCGGCGAGGACCCGCTGCCGGCCACGGGCCCCCGAGGCCAGGTCGGCGACGTCCGCGAAGGTGGCGCCCGGCCGCGACCCGATCTCGCGGATGCTCTCGGAGACCTCGTTGCGCGCCACGCGCGCGGTGTTGCGGAACTCGCGGAACACCAGCACGGTGTCGCGCTCGTCGTTGGCGACCAGCTGCCGCTTGACGTTGTCGTGGATCGGCGCCTCGTCGGTCGCCATGAACCGGGTGCCCATGTTCGCCGCACAGGCGCCCAGCGCGAGCGCCGCGACCAGGCCGGCTCCGGTGGCGAGCCCCCCGGAGGCGATGACCGGGATGTCGAGCGCCCGCGTCGCCGCCGGGATCAGCACCAGTCCGGGTACGTCGTCCTCGCCGGGATGACCGGCGCACTCGAAGCCGTCGATGCTGATCGCGTCGACGCCCTTGCGCTGGGCGGAGAGCGCGTGCCGGACACTGGTCGCCTTGTGGATCACCCGGATGTCGGCGGCCTTGAAGTCCGGCAGGTGGGGCTCGGGGCTGGATCCGGCGGTCTCCACGACGCGCACGCCGGACTCCACGATCGCCGCGCGGTACTCGTCGTACGGCACCGGGTCGCGGGTCGGGAGGATCGTCAGGTTCACCCCGAACGGCCGGTCGGTCAGCTCGCGGGTGCGGGCGATCTCCGCCGCGAGCGCCTCGGGCGTCGGCTGGGTCAGCGCCGTCAGGAAGCCCAGGGCGCCCGCCTCGGCGACCGGCGCGATGAGCTCGGCGGTGCCGAGGCCGGTCATGCCTCCGCACACGAGCGGGTGGTCGACACCGAACATCTCGGTGAAGGTGGTTCGGATCATCGGGCTTCTCCTCCGGGTCGTCGGGGTCGTCAGAGGTTGCGGGAGATGACCAGCCGCATGATGTCCGAGGTCCCCTCCTCGATCTCCTCGAGCTTGACGTCGCGCATCCACTGCTCGACCGGGTACTCGCGGGAGTAGCCCCAGCCGCCGAGGGTCTGCACGGCCGCGTGGGTCACGAACATGGCGGTCTCCGACGCCTGGAGCTTGGCCATCGCGGCGAGGCCGTTGACGTTGGCACCGGCGTCGAGCTGCCGGGCCGCGTGCAGGGTCATCAGCCACGCCGACTCGATCCGGGTCGCCATGTCGGCGAGCCGGAAGGCGACGGCCTGGTGCTCGATGATCGGCTTGCCGAACTGGGTCCGGCTGCGCGCGTAGTCGAGGGCGAACTCGTACGCCGCGCGCGCGGAGCCGGTCGCGGCGGCGGCCAGCACCACCCGGGAGACGTCGAAGGTCTTCATCAGGCCGGTGAAGCCCTGGCCCTCGTCGCCGAGCCGGTTCTCCTCCGGCACGAACGCCTTGTCGAAGAAGATCTCGCGGCACACGATCGCGCGCTGGCCCATCTTCTTCATCGGCTCGCCGAAGGTCATGCCCGGCGTGTCCTTGGGCAGCAGGAAGGCGCTGACACCGCGGGAGCGCTGGGTGAGGTCGGTCTTGGCGAACACGACGTACTGGTCGGCCAGTCCGGCGTTGGAGATCCACGCCTTCTGGCCGCTGATCTCGTAGCCGCCCGGCACCTTGTCGGCGCGGGTGACGATCGAGGCCGCGTCGGAGCCCGAGCCGGGCTCGGTCGTCGCGAGCGCGGTGTAGAGCGGGCTGTCGCCGGTGAGCGGGCGCAGCCACCGCTCCTTCTGCTCCTCGCTGCCGAGCGCCAGCAGCGGGTCGGCGAAGAAGCCGTTGGAGCAGACGAAGTTGCCGATGCCCGGGTCGCCCCAGCACAGCACCTCCTGCACGAGGCACTGGGTGAACACGTCGGTGAACCCGCCCCCGCCGTACTCCTCGGGCAGCATGAAGTCGGTGATCCCGACCTTGGCCGCCTTCTGGAAGATGTCGACCGGCGACACGACGTCGGCCTCGTCCACCTCGCGACCGCGGGGCCGGATCTCCTCGGCGGCGAACTTCGTGCAGAGCTCGACGATGTCGCGCTGCTCCTGGGTCAGCGGCCAGTACTCGACGTTGGGCTGGGGCATTGCTTCTCCTGGGTTGCGTGGTGGTGCGGTGGTCGTGGGTCAGAGATGGACGGCGGTCAGCTCGGTGAACTCGACGAGGCCCTCGACGCCGAACTCGCGTCCGAAGCCGGAGTGCTTCCAGCCGCCGAAGGGGGCCTCGACGTTGTAGTCGGCCTCGTTGACGAAGACCTGGCCGGCGTCGATGCGGCTCGCCAGCGCCCGGGCGCGGTCCCGGTCGCGTGACCAGACGGCACCGGCGAGGCCGTACGCCGTGCCGTTGGCGATGCGCACCGCCTCCTCCTCGTCGCGGTAGGGATGGACGACGAGGACCGGCCCGAAGATCTCCTGCTGGCTCGCCGGGTCGTCCACGGGCAGTCCGGCGAGCACGATCGGCCGCATGAAGTGGCCGGTCGCGGGCGTGGTCGTCTCGCTGTTGGCCCGTCGCGCTCCGCGGGCCAGGGCACCCTCGACGATCGCCGACACCCGGGCGTGCTGAGCGCCGCTGGTCAGCGGGCCGAGCTCGGTGGCCGGGTCGGTCGGGTCGCCGACCACCATCTCGTCGGCGCGGGCGGCGGCGACGGCGACCGCCTCGTCGAGTCGGTGCGCGGGGACCAGCAGGCGGGTCCAGGCGCTGCAGGTCTGTCCGGTGTTGAGCATGCAGGCGTCGACCGACCACCGCACCGCGGCGACCAGGTCGGCGTCGTCGCACACGATGCTCGCCGACTTGCCGCCCAGCTCGAGCGTCACCCGCGCGAGGTGGTCGACCGCCGCCGCGGCGACCTGCCGGCCGACCTCGGTGGATCCGGTGAACGAGACCACGTCGACCTCGTGGTGGGCGACCAGGGGCGCGCCGACCTCGGGACCCGTGCCGGGCACCAGGTTGAACACGCCGTCGGGCAGGCCGGCCCGGAGCGCCGCCTCGGCGAAGGCGTACGCCGAGAGCGGGGTGAGCTCGGAGGGCTTGTGCACCACCGTGCAGCCCGCCACGAGGGCGGATCCGACCTTGGCCGCGAGCTGGTAGAGCGGGTAGTTCCACGGCGTCACGAGCGCGGCGACACCGGCGGAGCGCCGGTGCAACACGAGGTCGCCGTGCTCCTGCACGAAGGGATACGTGCGGGCGTGGCGGGCCGCCGAGGCGAGGATGTCGAACGAGACGTCGACGTGCCACGCCGTGGCCACCGTCACCGGGGCGCCGACCTCGGCGACCGTCATCTCGACCAGCTCGTCGCGGCAGCCGCGCAGCTCCGCGAGGAGCGCGTCGAGGTGGTCGGCACGCCGCACCGCCGGGAGCGCCGACCACTCGGCGTGCGCCGCGCGCGCCGCGGCGGCGGCCTGGTCCACCTCGGCCGCGCCCGCCCGGGCGCCGGAGCCGACGGTGGCGCCGGTCGCCGGGTTCTCGACGTCGATCGTGCGGTCGGCGCGGACCCAGCGACCGCCGACGAGCGCGTCGTCGCGGAACCAGCTCATCGGCCCGCCTCCTCGTCCGTCGCGACCACGAGAGCGTCGACCGCCAGCGCTCCGGCCGGCGAGACCCGCACCGGGTTGATCTCCAGCTCGGCGACCGCGGGGTCGGCGGCGACCGCCTCCGAGGCGGCCACGATCACCTCGACCAGCGCGGCGACGTCGACCGGAGGCCGCCCCCGCCAGCCGGCCAGCAGCGCGCGGCTGCGCAGCGCGTCCACCATGGCGGTGGCGGTCGCACGGTCGACCGGCGCCAGCTCGGTGCGTACGTCGCGCCAGAGCTCCGCCTCGGTGCCACCGGCGCCGACCGTGACGAGCGGCCCGAAGTCCCGGTCGCGCCGGGCGCCGACGAGCAGCTCGACGACGTCGGGGCTGCGGTCCTGCTCCTCCACGACGTACTCGCCGTCGCCGAGCCGGCCGTGCATCCGGGCGAAGGCGTCCGCCAGCTCCGCGGCCGTGCGCAGGCCGAGCACGACGCCGCCGTGCTCGCTCTTGTGCGCCAGCCAGCCGGCCTTGAGCACGTACGGGCCGCGGAGCGTCTCGGCCACGGCACGGGCCTCGTCGACCGTGCTCACCCGGACCCCGGGTGGCAGGGCGACGCCGATGCTCTGCAGCAGGTCGCGCGCGGCCCAGTAGCCCGGACCCGTGCCGAGGCGACGGGGCTCCGGCGCGTCGGTGGCGCGGCCGGGGTGCGCAGACAGGTGGGCGGCCCGGGCCACGGCGCGCAGCGCCGACTCGACCGCGGGGTAGGTCGGGATGCCGTGCTCCCACATCCGGGACACCGCGGCCGAGCCCGCGCTCATCGTGTGGACCACGAGCGGCACGTGGGCGTCCTGGGCCAGGCGGGCGAGCCGGTCGACGACCTCGAGCTCCTGGTCGACCAAGGCGGGCGAGTCCTCGCCGTAGCAGCCGAGATAGCCCGAGAGTAGGACGGCGTCCACCTCGCCGGACTCGACCAGCCGCTCGCAGAGGGCCGCATAGGTCATCAGGTCGGCCTCCCCCGCTCCGGCGAGGTCGATCGGGTTCGCGACCGACGCGCCCGCGGGCAGCAGCGCGCCCAGCGCGCCCTGGAGCTCCTCGGAGAACACCGGCGTGCCGAGGCCGACGGCGCTCGCGACGTCCGCGGCCACGCCGCCCTGGCCGCCGCTGTCGCTGACCACGGCGACCCGCGGGCCGGCCGGGATCGCGGCGACCGAGAGGAACCGGGCGAGCTCGACCAGCTCGGTCGGCGTCGCGACCCGCACCGCGCCCGCCGCCCGGCAGGCGGCGTCGACCACGTCGATGGCGGAGGTCATGGAGCCCGTGTGGCTGGCCGCCAGCCGCTTGCTGCCCTCGCTGGCACCGGTCGCGAGGACGAGGGTGTGCTTCCCGGCCGCCCGGAGCCGGCGCAGGATGCGGACCAGATCGGCCCCGCCGGCGAAGCTCTCCAGGTAGAGCGCGACGATGCGCGTCTCGTCGTGGTCGATGAGGTCCTCGAGCAGCTCCGCGGCGCGGACGTCGTACTGGTTGCCGACCGAGACGAACCGGGAGACGCCGAGGCCGGCGCGCGCCGCCAGGGTGGCGATCTCGGAGCCGAGCTGGCCGCTCTGGGAGACGATGCCGATCCGACCCGGTGTGAAGTGGCCCCAGGCCAGCTGCAGGTCGGCGGCGGCGTCGAAGACGCCGAGGCTGTTGGGGCCGACCAGCCTCGCCCCGGCCGCGGCGAGGCGCTCGCGGAGGCCGTCGTCGTCCGCGACCCCGGCGGTGATGGCGAGGAATGCGCGCACCCCGCGGTCGAGGGACTCCGTCACGACCGCCTCGACGTGCGCCGCCGGGACGCACAGGACGACGAGCTCGGGGGTCTCGGGCAGCGCGGCGACCGACGGGTGGGCCGGGTGGCCCTGGACCTGCCGGGCGCCGCGATTGACCAGCCAGACCGTGCGCCGATGGGCGCCACGGAGCGCACCCTGGGCGATCCAGTAGCCCCACTTGGCATGGTCGTCGGAGGCGCCGACGACGGCGACCGAGCGCGGGTCACGGAACGATCGGAGGTCGCCTGCGCGGGTCCGGTCGGAGGGGCTGAGCACGGTTCTCCCTTTTTGATTGATGCGTCAGTTAAATATAGAGGGACGCCGATCCGGCGGTCAACGATCGGCGCAGCCGTCGTGGTGGGGAGCGCACCGGGCGCTCCCCACCACGACGGCTCGGGTCAGCGGGACCGCTCGGTCGCGTAGCCGCCGCGACCGGTCCGGCGGACCACCAGCAGGGTGCCGAGCCAGTGCACGACCCCGGCCACGACCAGCGCCGGGATCGAGGCGCCGACGTACTGGAAGCCGCTGTTGGGCTCGTAGTTGACCGGGTGCAGCAGCGCCACGTAGGTCAGCGCGCCGAGCCCGACGGCCACGAAGGCCACCCAGTTCCAGCCGGCCCAGAAGCCGTACGCCGACTGCTGCGGCGGCAGGTAGAGGTCGCGCAGGCTGAGCCGGGCCCGGCGCAGCACGAAGTAGTCGACCACCTGGACGCCGCACATCGGCGCCACCACGATCGCCACCCAGCTCAGGAATCGGCCGTAGTTGTTGTAGACCGACTCGGGGAACAGGCAGATCACCACGACCGGCACGAGGAAGAGGGCGCTGAGCACGGGCCAGGCGATCTTGCGGAGCCTGTCGCTGGCGCCGGTGATGGCGGAGATGCCCGAGTAGGCCTCGGCGACCATGCTGGTGAGATTGGCGAACGCGATGAACGCGAGCACCGCGACACCGAGGACGGCGCCGCCGAGCGGGATCATCCACACGGTCGGGTCGTCCGACCCGAGCGCCAGGGCGGCGAAGACGCCGACCACCGCAGCCACCGACGAGGCGGCGAACAGCCCGAAGGCGTTGGGCCAGAAGGACGCCCGGGGCGTGTCGGTCAGGCGCGCGAGGTTGCCGATCATCGGGTACCACGCCAGGCCGCCGGCGACGTTGAGCTCGATGGAGAGCATGAAGGCGAGGTGCTGGTCCTCCATCGGGTACAGCGGCGCGGCGGACGCGATCTCCGACCACGAGGCACGGTCGAAGATCAGCACCAGCATGCCGAGGGTGATCACGACCATCACCGGAGCGGCGATGTTGCCGACCTTGCCGACGCGCTGCGGTCCGCCGACCAGCAGCACCCAGGCGAGGACGACCGCCAGGAGCGCGGCCACGGAGATGGCCACCCCGGAGGTCGCGAAGCTGCTGTCGACGATCTCGTCCATCACGTTGGCGAGGGCATGCCCGACCATGATCGCGAGGAGCGCGGTCCAGGCGGCCATCACGAGCACGGTCATCACGATCATGACGACCTTCGCGCCCACGACGCCGAAGACGCTGCGCAGCCCGGTGTACATCTCCACGCCGTACTTGGCGGTCGGGACGCACGGAGCGAGCGCGACCAGCAGGACGGCGATGCCGTAGCCGATCACGATCGAGGCGATGGCGCCCTTGGCGCCGACGTACAGCGCGACGGCGCCGCCCTGGAGGAACGCCCAGGTCGCGATGGCCAGGGTGACGTTCATGCCCGAGAACCTGCGGAAGGACCAGATCCGCTCCGAGCGGAGCAGGGGGAGGTCGCTCTCGGTCGCGCCCGCGTCGGCGGCGTGGGAGGTGGCCTGTGGTGCGGTCATCGCGGGTACCCCCAGAGCAGCAGGACGACGGTGAGCACGACCAGGCCGAGCGCGGCGAGCAGCACGTCGCGGGCGGGCAGGTCGTCGAGGATCCGGTCGCTCGACGCGGGGTCCTCGAGAAGGTGGAGGCGGCGCTCCAGCTCCTCGTCGAAGGTTGGGTCCGGCATGTGCGGGTTCCTCTCTTGCAGGGCAGCGGCCGCAGTGGCCGCGGCCGGAATCAGTCGAAGACGACGACGGCGCGACCGCCGCGGGCGTGGCGCATGTCCTCGAAGGCGTCGATCGCGCCGGCCAGCGAGATCTCGGAGCCGACGAGCACGTCGAGCGGCAGGTCGCCCGCGAGATAGCGCTCGGCCAGCGCCGGGAAGTCGCGGCTCGCGATGCTGGAGCCGTAGTTGCAGCCCAGCAGGCGCTTGCCCTCGGCGGCGAGGGTGTAGGCGTCGAGCGGCACCCGCGCGTCGAGGGAGGTCAGTCCCTCGAGCACGACGGCGCCTCCCGGGTTCACCAGGTCGAGGGCCTGGTTGATCGTCTCGACCCGGCCGATCGCCTCGAAGACGTAGTCGAGGCCGTCGGGGGCCGCGGCCGCGATCTGCGCGGCCAGGTCCGGCGCGTTCCCGGCGACCGCGTGGGTCGCACCGACCGCGCGGGCCAGCTCGAGCCGGTCCGCGGCGAGGTCGATGGCGACGATCGGGTGGGCTCCGGCCAGCACCAGCCCGGCGATCGTCGCCTGGCCGACACCGCCGCAGCCGATCACGGCGGCCGCCTGGCCGGGTCGGACCTGGGCGGTGTTGAGCACCGCGCCCACGCCCGTCGCCACGCTGCAGCCGATGAGCGCGCCGATGGTGAAGGGCAGCGCGTCGGGCACCTTGACCGCCGCGGTCTCGGGGACGACGACGTACTCCGCGAGGGCGCCGACGCCGATGAACGGATAGACCTCCGCGCCGTCCTGGCTGAGCGCGGTGCTCCCGTCGGGCAGGCGGTGCTCGTTGCACATGTTGCCGGTGCACAGCCACTGCTCCCCGCGCTTGCAGGCCGCGCAGCGGTGGCAGGGCGGGAACCAGGAGAGCACGACGTGGTCGCCGACGGCGAGGTCGGCGACCCCCTCCCCCACGGACTCCACGACGCCGGCGGCCTCGTGCCCCGGGACCAGCCGCTCGCCGGAGGGCCAGTCACCGTCGATCAGGTGGAGGTCGGAGTGGCAGACCCCGGACGCCATCACCTTCACCCGGACCTCGGACCCGCGGGGTGCCCGGAGGTCAAGCTCGTGGACGGCCAGGCCGTCGGTCGGCGAGTGCACCAGGGCTTGGATGGACAGCGACGTCATCGGTTCCTCACGTTCGGCCGGGCTCGGGGGCGGTCACGGCTGGGTTTCTCGGGGTTTCTCGGGGGTGTCTCGGGAGTGTTTCCTGGCGCTGCGCGACGCGGCGTACGTCGTCGGCAGCACGTCAGCGGTCGAGTGACCTGGAGCACGTTATGATTAACTGGACGATCAGTCAATAGGAGATTCCATCCATGCTCGCAGCACTGGCCGACGGCGTACGACGAGGACGGACGACCGCCGAGGACCTGGTCCTGGAGGCCGCCGCCCGGATCGAGTCGGCCGAGCCCGACCTCGGCGCCGTGACCTCGATCGACGTGGCCGCGGCCCTGACGCGGGCGCGGGCGATCGACGCGTCGGGCGCGGAGCACGCCGGGCCGCTGCTCGGCCTGCCGCTCCTGGTCAAGGACATCGAGAACGTCGCGGGCCGCGTCACGACGTACGGCTCCGTGCCGTTCGCCGACGCGCCGCCGGCCGCTGCCGACTCCCCCGTCGTCGCCCGCCTCACCGCCGCCGGCGCCGTGGTCCTCGGGCGCACGAACACCTGCGAGTTCGCCCACGAGGGCTACACCGCCAACCGGCTCCACGGCGCCACCCACAACCCGTGGCGGCCCGAGTGGTCGCCCGGCGGCTCCAGTGGCGGGTCCGCCGCCGCGCTCGCGGCCGGACTGGTGCCGCTCGCGACCTCCAGCGACGGCGGCGGGTCGGTCCGGATCCCGGCCTCGCTGTGCGGGCTGCTCGGGCTCAAGCCCACCACCGGGGTGATCGGCTCCGAGCCGACGCCGGCCTGGCTCGACGTCCACACCGACGCCGTGCTCGCCACCTGCAGCGCCGACCTCGCCCTGCTCCTCGACGTGATGGCCGGCCCCGTCCCTGGCTCCACCGCCCCCGGGCCGGTCGCACTGGCGCCCGCGACGCCGGTGCACCGGGTGCTCGCCGTGCCCCGCATCCACGGGAGCGGCGAGCTCGGCGGCACGCTCGGCGCGGATCTGCGGGACGCGACCCACCGGCTGGCCGCGGCGCTCGGCGAGGCCCAGGGCCGGGAGGTGCAGGTCGTCGACACCTCGATCGCGGAGCTCTTCGCCGCCGACGACGTACGCGACCTCGTCGAGCGGTGGGAGCCGGACTGGTACACCGTGACCTCGGCCGAGCAGGCCCAGCTCCTCGGCGAAGACGTCGTCCGACGCTTCGCCGACGCGTGGGACCCGTCGTTCGCGGCGGCGATGGAGCACGGCCTGCGCGTGACGGCCGCGGAGTACCTCGCGGTCCGGCGCCGGTGCGCCCACGCCCGGCGGGTGCTCGACCTCGCCCTCCCGCCCGGCACCCTGCTGGCGACCTGCGTCCTCGACGGCCCCGGCTACCGGCCCGACGGCCGCGCCCCGGGCCACGCGGACCCGGGCAGCCCCTACGGGCTGACCCAGACCGTCCTGGCGAACCTGACCGGCCATCCCGCGATCTCGCTGCCCGCGGGGGTCTCCGGGCTCGGCCTGCCCTGGGGTCTGCAGGTCCTCGCCGGGCGGTGGCAGGACCGCGCCCTGCTGACGACCGCGGAGGCCTGGGAGCGGGCGCACCCCTGGCCCCGGACCGCGCCCGGGTTCACGGCGTTCGACTCCGCGTCGCGATCTAGATGACTAATTCCAAGGGATCGTGCAAGCGAGCGGCGCTCAGCGCCGCTCCGGCAAGGCGCCGATGCGTCGGCAGACTGGACGTCTTTCAAGCGTCGGCAACGCCGCCGGAGCGGATGATGAGCGTCGCGCAGCGTGCGAGGCCTTGGAATGAGTCATCTAGGCCGTAGTGGCCGTCGGCACCGCCACGGAGTCGACGAAGGCCCGGCAGGTCGCCTGCATGTCCTCGATGCTGATCGCCTGCGCGCCGGCGAGGACCTGGATCGCCAGGCCGTCCATCATCGAGACGTACATGTTCGCCACCAGCGCGGGGTCGCCGACGTCGAGCAGCCCCTGCTCCTGGCCCTCCACGATGGCGTCGAGCACCGCCTGTCGCCACTCGCCGTAGTAGACGTCGTTCACCTGGCCCATCGACGGATCGCGCAGCGCGCTGATCCACAGCTCCATCCAGACCCGCCAGGAGCGCACCGACTGCGGCGAGGACGGGAGGTAGGCGTCGGCCAGCGCCCGGAGCCGGGCCACCGGGTCCAGCCCGGGGGTCACCACCCGCTCGCGTCGCAGTCGCGACTCCTCGTACTCGAAGCGGAACGCCTCCCGGAGCAGCTCCTCCTTGGAGTCGAAGTAGTAGTGCACGGTTCCGGTGCTGTAGCCCGCCTTGCGGGCCACGTCCACGATGCGCAGGTCGCGGAAGCCTCGCTCGGAGACCACCGCGCAGGTCGCCTCGAGGATCTCGCGGCGACGCTCGGCCACGGCGCTGGGACGGGCCATGTCTCTCCTCCGCGATCGTTGACTGACCAGTCAGGACACTGGTGGAGACGACCCTATCGCCTGTCCGTCCGACCTCGCCGGTCGCTCACCGGACCTCGACCCGGTCGGCGAGGAGCGCGTCCGCCTCCGCGAGCAGTCGACGTGCGTCGCCGAGGTGCCCGGCGCCCGCTGCCTCGTCGTCGCGGGGCGGGCCGACGTCGAGAGCCCAGCGGGCGCTCGAGCGCGTTCGTCGCCCCGGCGGAGCCGGCGCCTCGACCGGTACGTCGGTCGCGGCCTCCCTGCCGGGGGCGGCTCGCGCGGGCGGCCCCGCGGGGGCGAGCACGATGTCGGCCTCGAGCCTCAGCAGCCGCAGCCCCAGCAGGCGGGCCAGGACGTCGGCGCGGACGACCGCGCCGGTCCCGAGCGAGGCGTCCCCGTCGACGGCCACGCTCGTGAGTACGACGTCCGGGGCCGAGGCCCGGTCAGGTCCGGCCCGGCGACGACGGCGCGAACCAGTGGCCCGTGACCTGGTCGAGCTGCCCGAGCTGATCGGCGACCTTCTTCGCGACGTCCTCGATCTGCGCATACCGTTCCCGTCCCGCCTTCGCCCCGAGCACGTACCCGGCACCGAACAGCACGAGTGCCTTGAGCATCACGCCCTCCTCTCCCTGGCCCGCAGGGACGAGACGACGGCGCTGGCCGCGGTGACCGCGCCCATCACCGCCAACGCGGTCGCCCCGGAGGCCACCATCGTCTTCACGTCCGCGTGCTCGACCTTGCTCACCACCTGCTCCGGCGCCGACTTCTTCCCCAGCAGCCTCATCACGTTCACTCCTCCGACCTGCCTCGTCGTTTCCCGGCCCGACCCGCGACGGGTCAGGAGCGCCCTCGCGCGCTCGTGCTCGCGGCCTTCTTGGCCGCCGCCTGCTTCCTGGGAGCCTGCTTCCTGGGCGCCTGCTTCCTGGGCGCCTGCTTCGTCTGCTTCGCGCCGGTCCGGGCGGCCGCGCTCCGACCACCCTGGCGGGACCGCGCGCGACCGATCGCGGCGACGAGCTGGTCGTGCCGCATCCGCGAACGGCCCTCGATGCCGAGACCGGCCGCGATCGGCAGCAGCTCGGCGATGGTGCGATCGCGAAGGGGGCCGGCAACGTCGGTGACGCCGTCGTCCCGCTCGAGCGCGGACATCGCCGTCGCGGTCTCGCTCCGCAGCGCCCGCGCGGCCTGGACCCGGTCGTCGACCTCGGCCGCCTGGGCCTGCGCGTGCGCGGCCATCTCCTCAGCCGCGTGGTGCGCGTCCCTGGCCGCTGCCAGCGCCGCCTCGGCCGCCTCGTCGGAGATCTGGCGGGCCGCGGCCATCTGCTCCTCGGCGGCTGCGATGTCCTTCCGCGCCTCGGCCTGGGCCGCCTCCGCCTTCTCCTCGATCTGCTGCCGCTCGGCCGCGAGCTCCTCCTCGAGCGAGTGGAGCCTGTCGCCCTCCTCGGCCTCCGCGGTCGCACGCTCGGCCTCCACCATCTCGTCGGCCCGACGACGCGCCTCCGCGACCCGGGCCTGGACCGCCTCGTCCCGCTCGCGGGCGGCCGCTTCCAACCGCTCACGATGCTGGGCGTCGACCTCTCGAACCCGCTCGGCGAGCTGGCGCGCCCGCTCCGCCTTCGCGACGGCCTCGCGCTCCGCATCCTGTGCGCGCTTGACCGCCCGCCGTGCCTGGTCGAGCCGATCGTCCACTCCGCCACCTCCCGGCAACGACGTGCGGGCGGCCGATGCCGCAGCACCGATTCCGTCGGTCACCGCGTCGACCGCGGTGGCCGGTGGGCCGAGCGCCTTCGAGGCCATCCAGGCCGCATTCCGCGGCAGGTCGACTACTCCGGTCTTGGTCTTCTCCGCCAGCCAGGCGGCGGGATTGCGTGTCACGATGGTTCCCTCCCCAGGTCTCCTATCCCGCCTGGGTACCCACGTGTGATCCAGGTGACACGCAGCCCACGGGTCACCGCTCGTGTCGCCGCGACGAGATGGTTCAGACGTAGTCGTCCCAGAACCAGCGGAGACCGACGGTGCCCGGGCCGAAGCCGGTGATCGTGCGATGGACGCTGTGGCCGTAGGTCGTGACCTCCTCCGACTCCTCCCGTCCGTCGACCACGGTGAACGCCTCGCAGCGCGCGGGCACCTTGTCGGGATGGAAGCGGACCCAGAGGCTCACCGACCTCAGCCGCGGCCAGGCCCAGTAGCGGAGCTCGTTGTCATCCTCGGCGGCGTCGATCTCCACCTGCTGCTCGAGGATCGCCGTCTCGCCGACCGCGAGCTCCTCGTCGAGCAGCATCTCCGCGACCGTCACCATCGACGCCGCGTCGCGGAGCACCCGGCCGAGCCGGTAGCCGCCGAGCGCGGTGAACGTCGGCGGTGGCTCGTCCGGGTTCTCGCCCGCGGTCACCAGGGCGAAGCGGCGAGCGCCGTTGACGACGGCCTCCACCAGTGAGATGTGGGTGAGGCGTACGGCGCGGCCCCGCGCATCGAGGTCGTACTTACCGGTGACCTCCCGCTCGATGACCTCGTCGTAGGGGTTGACCATCCCCAGCTCGTCCAGGAGCCGACCCATCGCCTGCTGCCGGTCGGGGTAGACGGCGAAGGGATCGGACCGCGGCAACCGGCGGCGCCGGCCCGGCGACGCCAGCGACTCGAGCTCGCCGGGGAACAGCCCCAGGATCTCCTCGATGGCCGTCACCGCCCGCATCGACTGCTCCTGCTCGGGTTGGCGCAGCCCCGCCCGCCAGTAGCTGAGCGAGGCCAGGCTCACCGGCGTACCGCGCGCCGCCAGCTCGTCGCGGAGCCCGCCCAGGCTGATCGCCCGCTGGTCGAGGGCCTCGGCGAACACATCGGCGAACGTACGGCGCCCGCCGGCACTCATGCGACGGCTCCGCGCGACCGAACCACCGCAGGCAGGGGCGGGCGTCCGGCGCCCCAACCCCAGCTCACGGCACGAAGATACCTCCGACCCGCCCGGCGTGGCCCCGGCGGTCGCCTTCACACCAGAGGCCGGGAGGTGTGAAAGCCGGCTTCCTACGGTGACCGCGAACTTGCACTGCTCGCCTGATCGGGCCAGCTGGACGGCGCCCGCGCGCCACCAGTCTCGGAGGTCGGTCGAGTCGACCTCTGGGAGACCCTCTTGTCCTACCTCGCACCTGCCTTCGCACGCCCACCCGGCTCGCTGCCGCGGCGAGCGCTCATCGTCTGCCTCGCGCTGCTGCTCGCGATCGCCTCCGCGGTCGGCCTGACCCAGCCCGCCCGTGCCGCGACGCCCGGCATCACGTCCAACATCCTGCTCAACGGCGCGACGTACGACGGGACGTCCGTCGTCGACGAGGGCGACACCCTGACCCTGCGGGTCCAGTACAGCGACGACGTGACGCCCGGCTCGACGGTGGTGTTCGAGTTCGGTGACAACGTCACCCTGACGGGCATCCCGGCCTCGAACACGGCGGTCCAGTCGTTCGTCCAGGACGGGAACAAGGTGTCGATCACGTTCAAGGACCCGTGGCCGGCGAACGTGAACCAGGGCGTCTTCGACCTCCAGTTCAAGGTCGACGCCGTCGACGCCAGCGCCCAGGACCGGCTCACCTGGAAGGTCGACGGCGACGAGCACTCGATCGACGTGATCATCCGCAACCAGGGCGACCAGTTCGCCAACGTGTCGGAGGGCTACGCCAAGAGCGCCACGCCCGGCAACCTGGACAGCTTCGTGACCGTCGTCGGCGGCGAGGTCAAGCTCAAGCCGGAGATCGTCGACCAGCAGCTGAGCTACACGCTGCGGCTCGACTCGCCCGAGGCCAGGAGCGGCTACCCCGTCGCCGACCAGCTGCCCGCCGGACTGGGCTACGTCACCGGCTCCTTCGCCGGCCAGCTCACGAGCTGGGACGCCGACGGGCTCAACCGCACCACCGGGCCCTTCGCCTTCATCCCCACCGTCGCCGGCGGCTCGTTCACCGGCTCGGTCGACGTGCCCGGACCGTCGATCCTGACGATCACCTACCAGGCCGAGGTCACCGACGTGGCCGCGCTCGAGGCCCTGCTGCAGGCCAGGTACGACGCGCTGGGCGGTGCCACGGGCAGCTTCGAGATCCAGCTGACCAACACCGCGACCTTCGGCACCACCGACCGGACCGCCTCGGTGCGACTGCGCGGCAACGTGCCCGGGGTCAACATCGGCCAGGCCTTCACGAAGACCGCCGACTGGAGCACCCGGAACGTCGTCACCGACGCCGACGGCAACCTGACGCCGCCGGCCGACATCACCTACACGCTCAAGGCCGACCTGCGCCAGTGGACCGGCGGCCCGAACTTCACCCTGGACCGCAACGTGGTCATCAGCGACGACCTGCCCGCCCAGGCCACCTGGAACACCACGGCCGCCGACTTCGTCACTGCCAGCGGCATCACCCTGACCCAGGCCACGCCCTGCCCGGCCGACGCCGCCGCCTTCGCCGGCGACGCCTTCGTCGGCCAGTACTGCGTGAGCGGTCAGCGGCTGCTGATCAACGTCGGCAAGGACAACACCACGAACGCCTCCATCGCGGTCAAGGCCCAGCTCAACACCGTCGCCGGCCTCGAGCAGACCGGCACCACGACCGTCGAGGACGCGACGCCGTACCGCCTGCGGAACGTCGCGGCCTTCCACTACCGCGACGGCGCGCCGTACAACGCGCAGCGCGACGTGACCGTCGTGACCCTCCCCGACTCCAGCGGCGGCATCAACGACTCGAGCGTGTTCACCAAGTCCGGGCAGGCCGAGGACACGACCATCGACCCGGGCGAGACCGTGACGGTCGACTACACGTTCAAGGTCGCCGCCGGCAAGGGCATCGACGCGCGGACCAGCACGATTGTGGACTACGTCGACACCGACGTCTTCGACCTCGACGACCCCTCCTCCGTGGCGGTGTCCGGGACCTACGACGGCCAGGCGCTGACCGCCTCGCACTTCGACCTCGGCACCGACGCCGACGGGAACCTCGTCATCGAGCTGAGCAGCACCGGCAAGGCGGTCGTCGACGCCCGCGGCGCCGGCAAGGCCTACGAGGTCCGGATCTCGCTGACCACGATGCCGTTCGTGGGCAAGGAGACCAGGACCATCACGAACAAGGCCACCCTGTTCGGCTCGGACGGCGACCCGCTGTACTGGTCCGAGACCGAGGCCGAGGCCACGTCGTACGGCGACGAGGCCGAGGTACGCAAGCGGGTCTTCGACCGCTCGAGCCAGGAGTGGGTCGAGACCCTCGAGGCGCGGATGGACGGCCACGGGAACCTGGTGCAGGACACCTACGTCTACCGGATCGAGTTCATCCCGCACGGCAGCTACGACAACGTGGCGATCATCCCCGTCGACGACGTGCTCCCGAACGCGGCGGAGTTCCTCGGCTTCGTGACCGAGGCCGACGCCGCCACCGGCGCCAACCCGACCGGCGGGCCGGTCGACATCGGTGGCAACCTCGAGGCCACCCACGACACCGCCAGCGGCACCGTCACCATCGAGCAGAAGAGCGGGACGCTCCTGGACGCCGGCGCACCCATCGCCGCGTACGTCGCGGTGCGGATCACCGACGCCTCGGCGCCGGTCGTCAACCGGATCGGCAGCACCTTCGCCGAGATCGTCCCGCTCAAGTCGGTGTCGGTGGGCGACTACGTGTGGGTCGACACCGACCGCGACGGTCGTCAGGATCCGGGCGAGCCCGGCATCCCGGGCGTCGTGCTGACCATCGTCGGCCCCGACGGCGGACCCGTGACCGACGTCGACGGCAACCCGGTGGGTCCGGTCACCACGGGCCCGAACGGCGAGTACACCTTCGACAACCTGCCCGCCCTGTCCGGCAACGAGACCTACACGGTCCGCATCGACCGGGAGGCGTCGGCCGGGCCGCTCAAGCCCTACGTGCCGACCAGGCCGGGCCAGGGCGACCGGCCGGGCGACTCCTCGACGTGGGAGGCCTCGACCGAGCCCGGCGACCTGCACGACGACGGTGACCGCGACCCGACGCTGGACTTCGGGTTCGTGAGCAAGACGTACGCGATCGGCGACGTGGTCTGGATCGACGCCGACAAGGACGGCGTCCAGGACGCGGGTGAGGCACCGCTCTCCGGCGTCAAGGTCGAGCTGCTCCAGGACGGCAAGGTGATCGCCACCACGACCACCGACGTCCACGGGCGCTACGTCTTCGACAACCTGCCCGCCGGCACCTACCAGGTGCGCTTCACGCTGACCGACGAGCAGAAGGAGACCTACGAGTTCACCACGCGCGACTCGGGGTCCGGCGACGCGGCGGACTCCGACGCGAACCCGGCCGACGGGCTCACGACCACGATCGTCCTCGACGACTCGAACCCGGCGCTCACCGGGAGCTACGAGTACCGCGAGATCGGCGCGACCCAGGGCATCGACCCGACGTGGGACGCCGGGGTGGTCGTCAAGGACGTGGCCAAGACCTACGCGATCGGCGACGTGGTCTGGATCGACGCCGACAAGGACGGCGTCCAGGACAAGGGAGAGAAGCCACTCTCCGGCGTCAAGGTCGACCTGCTCCGCGACGGCAAGGTGATCGCCACCACGACCACCGACGCCCACGGGCGCTACGTCTTCGACAACCTGCCCGCCGGCACCTACCAGGTGCACTTCACCCTGACCGACAAGCAGCGGAAGAAGTACGAGTTCACCACGCGCGACTCCCGCTCCGACGACGCACGCGACTCCGACGCGAACCGCTCCGACGGTCTCACCCGGACGATCGTGCTCGACGACTCGAACCCGGCGCTCACCCGGAGCTACGACCACCACAAGATCGGCGCCACCCAAGGCATCGACCCGACGTGGGACGCCGGCGTGATCCTCACGGAGGCGGTCGGCGGGGACGGGGACTCCGCTGACGACCCGGCCGACGACCCGGCCGGCGACGCGGCGGACGACGCGGCCTCCGGCGAGCCCGACGAGCAGCCCACGGGGTACCTGCCGAACACCGGCACCACGATCGGTCTCGGGATCGTCGCGGCGATGCTCGCGCTCCTGGGCGCCGGCGGCTCGCTGCTGCTGATCGGCCGGCGCCGGAAGGGCGACCCGATGAGCGAGGTCCTCTAGGCCGTGTTGATCAAGTAGGCGCCGTCGCGTAGCAGGCGCGGAATTGAGCAACACGGCCTAGGTCGCCCGCGAGGTGGGGCCGGAACTCCCGTCCGGCCCCACCTCCGCCCGTCGGGAGACTGTCTCTCAGTCGCGCGACGGCAGCACGCAGAACTCGTTGCCGGACGGGTCCGCGAAGTGCCGCCACGGCAGGTCGCCCCACCCGAGGTCGAGCTCGCGGCCGCCGCGATCGGCGATCCCCCGCGCCACCGCGTCGGCGTCGTCGCCCGGCTCCAGCCGGAGGTCGAGGTGGATCCGGTTCTTCGCAGGCCCCTTCGGCTCCGTCTCCGGACACAGCTCGAGCAGGGGGCCGCGGCGCGACGCGTGCTGCAGGCTGGGCAGCCCGGACCCCTCGATCGGCACCCACCCGGACAGCCACGACCAGAAGTCGCGCTCGCGGTCGGGGTCGGCCACGTCGAGCGGCAGCGCCGCGATGGGCCCGGTGCCGTCGTACGCCGCGCGCTGCTCCATCACGCAGAATGCGTTGCCGTCCGGGTCGGCGAGCACCACCCACGGCACCTGCCCCTGACCGATGTCCGCGCGTCCGGCGCCCGAGGCGAGAAGTCGCTCGACGACCGCCTCCTGCTCCTCGGCGCCCCGGAGGTCGAGGTGCAGGCGCTGGGGCCCCGCCGGGGGCTCCGGCACCCGCTGGAAGCACAGGTCGAGCACCGGCCCCTCCGCGACGGCCAGCCTGGTCTCGAACCCGGCGAGCTCGTCGGTCAGTCTCTCGGTGCCCAGCGCGGCCTCCCAGAACCGGCCGAGCGCCTGCGGGTCGGTAGCGTCGAAGACGACGTTCTCCAGGAACACGACCCCACCGTAGGCAGATGCCGGCCTCCGCCGTCCAGCGACGGGAGCACCGCACGCCGGCTCCGGCAGGATGGCGACCATGGCAGGCATCGCAGGCGGACGCGACTGGATCTCGGCACTCCCACCGCGGCTCGACGGTCAGCGATCGGCGCTCGCCGGACTGCTCGACTTCTGCGAGAGCGCCCCAACGGTGACCTCGCTGTCGGTGGGCTGCTCGCTGGGTCGGGGCGCCGCCGACGAGCTCTCCGACGTCGACGCCGCGATCGGCGTCGGTGCCGAGCGGGGTGCTGGCGGCGCCGAGCGGGTGCGCGAGGTCGAGGAGTCACTGGTCGAGCGACTGAGCGGTTGGGGGTTGATCGACCTCCTCCGCGACGAGTCGTCGACCGGCGAGCTCTTCATCCGGCGGGTCTTCGCCCAGCTCACCGACGGCGTGCAGCTCGATCTGGCCGTCATCGCGGAGGCGGAGGTGCGGCGCGGCGACGCGGCGCCGGACTTCGTCTCGCTGTACCGCACAGGCGACGTCGGGGACGACACGGCCATGCCCTCGGCGTACGACGTGGCCGGGGACCGGGTCCGCACCTGGGCCTTCCTGGGCTGGCGGGCGCTGCTCGACGCGGACAAGTACCTGCGCCGCGAGTCCCCGTGGGAGGCGCACCAGCGTCTCGAGGAGGCCCGGCGGCACATCTGGGCGCTCTGGGCGGCGGCCCAGGGCACGAGCTACCCGTGGCACGGCCTGTCGCAGGTCCTCGACCACGACCCGTCCTCGCTGCCGGTGGGCATCGGGGCGACCGTGGCGGGCCTCGACCTCGCCGAGCTGCGGGCCGCCCTGATCGCCAGCGCGTCGGTGCTCGACGAGGTCAGCGCCGCCGCGGCCCGACGATGCCCCACGAGCCTGCCGACGGGCCTCGCCCAGTTCACCCGTGGGGTGCTGGCCGGGTCGCGGCGGCGATGAGTTTCGCCGCTGCCTGCAGTCTTCCCATGCACCGCGCTCCTCACCTCGAGGAGCGCGAGACCACCGCTCTGCAGAGGAGGCGATCGTGAGGCTGCTGCTCACGTCCGCGGGAGTCACGAACCCGAGCATCCACGACGCGCTGGTCGGCCTGCTGGACAAGCCGATCGCGGAGGCCCGCGCCCTCTGCATCCCCACCGCTCAGTACGGCCATCCCATGTGTGGGCCGGACTCGGCGTGGCGCTTCGTCAGCGGCCGCAGCCACCTGCCGATGTGCGACCTGGGCTGGCGGTCGCTCGGCGTGCTCGAGCTGACGGCGCTGCCGAGCATCGACGAGGAGCGGTGGGTCCCCTGGGTCCGCGACGCCGACGTCCTGCTGGTGGCCGGTGGCGAGGCGACGTACCTGTGCCACTGGATGCGGCAGTCCGGGCTCGCCGACCTCCTGCCGTCGCTGCGGGACACCGTCTGGGTGGGGCTGAGCGCCGGCAGCATGGTGCTCACCCCGCGGATCGGCGCCGACTTCGTCGAGTGGCCCTCCGCGCCGGACGACCGGACGCTCGGGGTCGTCGACTTCTCGATCTTCCCGCACCTCGACGAGGTGCCGGAGAACACCCTGGCCGAGGCCGAGCGATGGGCGCGCGAGATCGCGGGGCCGGCGTACGCCATCGACGACCAGACGGCCATCGCGGTGACCGACGGCACCGTCGAGGTCGTCTCCGAGGGACACTGGAAGGTGCTCCGCTCGTAGCCGAGCATCGGCCTCACGGCTCGCCCTTGTGTCGAGCACCGCCGACCAAGCGGCAGACTTGCGCCATGCCCGGGTACCTGCCGCACGACTGTCCTCAGATGCGGACGTTCATCGAGGACAGCCGACTGCCGATCGGCTACACCGATCGCTTCCGGGAGTACTGGATCGAGCTCGTCGCCGGCCATCGCGCGCTCCAGGTCATCGAGTTCTGTCCCTGGTGTGGCGCTGAGCTCCCCCGCTCACTGCGCGATGAGTACTTCGACGCACTCGAGCCACTGGAGGTGGACATCGGAACCGCCGTCGACGAGCTACCCGCCGAGTACCGCGACGACACCTGGTGGCGACGGCTCGAATCGCCGTGAGTCGGCCTGGTTGCTGACGGTGGCCTCGGAAGAGCGATGCCGTTCAGGACGGGAGGCGCGTCTCGGTCGGCACGCGAGTGTTGCCGCGGACCTCGACCGGGACCGACCGGAATCGAGGAGCACACAGCCGCGATCCGTGCGGAGACGCACGGCGACATGCGGTGACATGCATGCTCAGCTAACACATCGACCGAACATGTCAAGTCTCGCCGATACTCTTAACATGTTCGAGAGCCGCGCCAAGCGACACCTCCACGGCATGCAACCGCGCCGTCGGGCCGACTCGGGCGGGTCCCGATGACCTGGCCCAGGGTCGGTGGCCTCCGCGCCCTCGAGCTCGGGACGCCGGGCGACCTGCGCGCGCGACTCAACGCTCTCGTGCTGGACGGGCGCAAGCAGGCGACGGCCGACCTGCGGAGCGAGTACGAGGAGGAAGGCGAGCCGATCGAGCATGTCGGCGAACGTCTTGCCCTCCTCGACGATGACGGCCAGCAGGTCGGCACGGTCGAGGTGACCGGGGTCGAGGTGCTGGCCTTCGGCGAGGTCCCGTGGGCGTTCGCCATGGCGGAGGGGGAGGGCGACGCCGACCTGGAGGAGTGGCGGGCGGGCCACCGTCGCCACTGGGAGGGCCTGGGCACCCCGGTCGAGGTCGACACTCCCATCGTCTGCCTGAGGTTCGTCCTCAGTCACTGAGCAGCGGCCGGGTCGGTCACGTCGGCGACCTCCGCACCCAGGACTCGGATCAGGTCGGCGGCGGACACGGTCGCGGAGACCCCGTGGGCGCCACCGCCGATGGACACCGTGCCGTCGACCCGCGCGTCCGCGACGACCGCCCACGGGCGGAGCGAGCCGAAGGGCGTGATGGTGCCGCGCTCGTAGCCGGTCACCTCGCGGGCCGTCTCGGCGTCGGGCATCGAGAGGCGGTTCACCCCGAGGAGGGTGCGCAGCTTGGGCCAGGAGATCTGCCGGTCACCAGGGACCAGGACGAAGAGGTAGTCGTCCGCGCCGCGTCGTACGACCAGGGTCTTGATGACCCGGTCGGGGGTGACCCCTCGCGCCTGAGCCGCCTCCTCCAACGACCTCACGGGGCCGTGCCGCACGATCGTGTGGTCGATGCCCGCGGCCGTGAGAGCAACCGCGGCCCGTGCCTCACCCGGGCTGGTCATCGCTCTCCTCCTCGCCGGCCGGCCGTCGCGTGCGGATGTCGGTCAGCGACGCGGTCGCGACGGCGTCGATCGCACACCGTGCCCAGCAGACTAGTGCCCAGACCGCCCGCGAGGTGCGCGTGGAGCAGCGCCGACTCATCGCCGACCCGTGGAGCCGCTCGCCGGTGTCAGGCAGACCGAGTGCGACACGCCGTCGTTCCCCGGCGTGTCGCACTCGCATTCCCTGACCACCCCGGCCGGGCGCCGGCGTGTCTCGTCGTTTCCCCGGGCAGCCGGTGAATCGGTGAAGGCCGTGGACACCCGGCGTCGGCCGACCCAGCCCGGCGATTCCACAGGTCACCCCGCGTGTCCTCCCGGGGTGCCGCGCCGTGCGTCCTCAACCCACCAGCGAGCTGCGGAACCGCTTGAGCCGCAGGCTGTTGCCCACCACCGACACCGAGGAGAAGGCCATGGCCGCACCGGCGAGCATCGGGTTGAGCAGGCCGGCGGCCGCGATCGGGATGGCGGCGGTGTTGTAGCCGAAGGCCCAGAAGAGGTTGCTCTTGATGATGCCGAGCGTCCTGCGGGAGAGCCGGATGGCGTCGACCGCGACCCGCAGGTCGCCCCGCACCAGGGTGAGGTCGCTGGCCTCGATCGCGACGTCGGTGCCGGTGCCCATGGCGAGGCCGAGGTCGGCCTGAGCCAGGGCGGCGGCGTCGTTGACGCCGTCGCCGACCATGGCGACGACCCGCCCCTCGGCCTGGAGCCGCTTGACGACGTCGACCTTGTCGCCGGGCAGGACCTCGGCGAAGACGTCCTCGGCGTCGATCCCGACCTGGGCGGCGACGGTACGGGCGACCCGCTGGTTGTCGCCGGTGAGCAGGATCGGCCGGAGGCCGAGCCCGCGCAGCTCTCGGATGGCCTCGGCCGAGGTGTCCTTGACCTGATCGGCGACGACCAGCACCGCGCGGGCCCGGCCGTCCCAGCCCACGGCCACGGCCGTGAGGCCCCGGCCGGAGGCGTCGTCGAAGGCGCCCTGGAGATCGTCCGTCAGGTGCTGGGACCACTCGGCGAGCAGCTGCGGACGACCCACCAGGACGGCGTGACCGTCGACGATGCCCTGCACACCGAGCCCTTCGACGTTGGCGAAGTCCTCCACCTGCCCGAGGTCGCCTGCCTCGCGGGCCGCGTCGGCGATGGCGCGGGCGATCGGGTGCTCGGAGGCATCTTCCAGCGCACCGGCGAGGCGCAGCACCTCGGCGACGTCCTCACCGACCGCCACGTGGGTCTCGGCCAGGCTCATCTCGCCGGTGGTGACGGTGCCGGTCTTGTCGAGGACGACCGTGTCGACCTTGCGGGTCTGCTCCAGGACCTCGGGCCCCTTGATGAGGATGCCGAGCTGGGCGCCGCGGCCGGTGCCGACCATGAGCGCGGTCGGGGTCGCGAGGCCGAGCGCGCACGGGCAGGCCACGATCAGCACGGCGACCATCGCGGTCAGCGCACCCGCGACGCCGGCGTCGCTGCCCAGCCAGAACCCGAAGGTGCCGACGGCGACCGCGATCACGACCGGGACGAAGATGCCGGAGATCCGGTCGGCCAGCCGCTGGACGGCGGCCTTGCCGGTCTGGGCGTCCTCGACCAGCCTGGCCATCTGGGCCAGCTGCGTGTCGGCGCCGACCCGGGTCGCCTTCACGACGAGGCGGCCCGAGGCGTTGACGGTCGCGCCGACCACGGAGTCGCCCGCGCCGACCTCGATCGGCACGGACTCGCCGGTGAGCATCGACTCGTCGACCGCGGAGCGACCCTCCTCGACCACGCCGTCGGTGGCGATCTTCTCCCCCGGCCGGACGACGAACAGGTCGCCCACCGCGAGCTGCGCCACCGGCACGCGCTGCTCCACGCCGTCACGCAGGACGCTGACGTCTCGTGCGCCCATGTCGAGCAGGGCACGCAGGGCCGCGCCGGCGTTGCGCTTGGACCGGTGCTCGATGTAGCGGCCCAACAGGATGAAGGTGATGATGCCGGCCGCGGCCTCGAGATAGATGTTCGAGGTTCCGCTGGTGCGCTCGATCGTCAGCTCGAACGGGTGGGTCATCCCCGACACCCCGGCGTCGCCCCAGAACAGCGCGTAGACCGACCACCCGAAGGCGGCCGTCGTACCCATCGAGACCAGCGTGTCCATGGTCGCGGTGCCGTGCTTGAGATTGGCCCAGGCCGCCTGGTGGAACGGGAGGGCACCCCAGATCACGACCGGCGCGGCCAGGGTGAGGGAGAGCCACTGCCAGTTGGTGAACTGCAGCGCCGGCGCCATCGCCATCGCGATCACCGGGACGCTCAGCAGCGCGGAGACGACGAGCCGGTTGCGCAGCGCCCGCAGAGCGCGGTCGGCCTCGTCGTCGACGGAGCCGCCCGCCCGGGAGGCGCCGTCGTCGGCCGCGCTGGGCGGCTCGGGCAGCCTCGCGCCGTACCCCGCCGATTCGACCGCCGCCACCAGGTCGTCGGTGGTCACGCCGTCGGCAACGGTGACCTTCGCCTTCTCGGTGGCGTAGTTGACGGTGGCGGTGACGCCGTCGAGCTTGTTGAGCCTGCGCTCGATGCGGTTGGCGCACGAGGCGCAGGTCATCCCGGTCAACAGCAGCTCGACATCGGTCCCTGCGGGGGCTGGGGTGCCGACGGTGTCGGCGATCGTGCTCATCTGGCGCTCCTCGTGCCTCTCGTGGTGATGGCTCAGTGCCGGTGGTCGCTCGAGTGGGCCGGCTCGCCGGCGCCCTTGGCGGCGTCGGCCGCGGTGGACTCGGCGTCCAGGGTGAGCGGTGCGGTGTGGACGACTCCGTCGACCTTGAAGTCGAGGAAGAGGTGGTAGCGACCGGAGCTGGGCACCTCGGCCCCGAAGTCGACAGTCGGGCCGGGCGAGGTGACCCCGTCGCCGGGCTCGCCGCCTGGGTGGACGTGCAGGTAGGCGAGGTCGCCCTCCCGAAGCGCGACGAGGTGGCCGTAGGCACCCAGGTACGGCTCCAGGTCGGTGACCGGCTCCCCGCCCTTGCTGATCTCGAAGTCGAGCGCGGAGTGCTCGCCCGTCACGAGGTCACCGGTCACGGTGACGGTGAAGCCGCCGACGGTCGCCGTGCGGGTCGGCTCGGGAAGGCGCTGCGCACCCGCGTCGCCGGCGACGGCGAGGTCGGCCCCGAGGGTCAGGCCCTCGCCCCCGGCAGGGACGAAGTCGGCGAAGACCCGCCACGCCCCGGGACTCAGGTCCAGTTCCACCGACCAGGTGCCGGTTGCGGCATCGAAGGACGGGTGGACGTGCTGGAAGCCGGAGAAGTCGCGGCGGACAGCGATCAGGTGCAGGTCCTTCTCGTGGGACCTCTCGTACTCGGTGACGGGCTCTCCGTCCGGGCCGGTGATCCGAAAGCCGACCTCCCGCCGGCCGGCGCGGTACCCGGTCGGCGCAAGGTCGAGGGTGTACCCGCTCGCCGAGACCTGCAGTCCCCCGGGCAGTTCCTCGGTGGTGGCCATGGGTTCCATTGCTGCTCCCTTCTGAGAACTGCTGTGTGTCGAGTGGCTCGCGACCGCCGGCTCGACCTCGCCCAGGTCGGTGCGCTCACCGACGAGCCAGCCGCCGGTGAGCACGACCGCGAGTCCCACGCCGTACGCCGCGAGCCGGGTCGGGGCGTTCATGCGAGCCGGTAGCCCGCCTCGCGCACCGCGGCGTCGACCGCGGCGCGAGGGATGGGCTGGTCGGAGCCGAAGGTCAGCGCACCGGAGGCCAGATCGACGACGACGTCACGGACACCGTCGATCGAGCCGACCTCGTCGGTGACCGAGGAGACGCAGTGTCCGCAGGTCATCCCGGCCACGGTGTACGACGCTTCCGCGGCGGGCCGTGTCGACGTACGGGTGTCCTCGATCTCGACGGCCTGGTGGGTGTTGGTACTGCAGCAACCGGACATGGTGCTCTCCTCTGATCGTGGTCCATATACCCCTATGGGGTATATGGACGAGACTAGTGGGTACCCCCTAGGGGTAATCAAGACAGAGTGACGCGGCTCACCCGAACGGCAACGATGCGCGGGCGATCGACGCACCCGACCCGGAGGGTGTCGGTGCGCGGTCCAGGCCTCGCCGGTGCGACGAGGCCTCTCTTCGCAGCACGGCCTAGTGACCCGGACGCGAAATCCGTGCCATAGGTCGTGCTCCGAGTGCGTGCCTCGCCAGGCGGCGGAGCGCAGGGCTACCGGGCGTATCTCAAGCTCTGCCAACGCCGCGAGGGGCGTGCTCGGGGTGCGACATAGGGTGCGGATTTCAAGTTCGGGTCACTAGGCGAGCAGCGGGACTCCGAGATCCGACGGGGCACGCGAGCGCTTGCCCATCACGACCCAGGCGGCCAGGGCCAGGAGGTAGGGCGCCATCAGGAAGACCGCGGTCGGCACGTGGCCGCCGAAGGTCGCCTGGGCGATGAACTGCAGCGCGTCGGCGGCGCCGAACAGGACCGCCCCGAGCGCGACCCAGCCGGGGTGCCAGCGAGCGAACATCGTCAGCGCGAGCACGAGGTAGCCGCGCCCGTCGACCAGGTTGTCGACGAAGACGCCCCCGGCGTTGACCAGGACCAGGGTCGCACCCGCAGCACCGGCAAGCGTTCCGTTGACGACCATGACCCACATCCGGATCCGCGGGACCCGGATGCCGGCCGCCGACGACGCCAGGGCGCCGTCGCCGACCGCACGGACGAGCAGCCCCACCCGGGTGCGGAAGAGCAGGAACACGCCGAAGGGCGTGAGTACATAGAGGGCGTAGACGATCGGGCTCTGGTCGAAGAGGACCTCGCCGATCCACGGAAGGTCTCCGAGCAGCGGGAGCTCGTGCCGGTCCAGCGCCGAGGTGCTCGGGACCTCCATTCCGGTCGGGAACAACCCGCGTCGCAGCATGCTCGTCGCGCCCAGCACGATCAGGTTGAACCCGATGCCCACGACGACCTGGTCCGCACGGAAGAGCACGACAGCGACCCCGTAGAGCGCGCCGAGCACGGCGCCGGCGAGGGCGGCGCCGGCGAAGCCGACGATCACGTCGCCCGACCAGGATGCAACGGCCGCGGCGCCGAAGGCGCCACTGAGCATCAGGCCCTCGATCCCGATGGTGAACACGCCGGCACGCTGCGCGAAGGTCTCACCGAGCGCGGCCAGCAGGATCGGCGCGGCCAGCGCGATCGCACTGGCCCAGAAGAAGGACTCGACGAGGTTGTGCATCAGGCGATGCCCTTTCGCTGTGCCCGAAGCGCCTGCGCCCCGGCGGCGCAGGCCAGCAGCACGATCGGCAGGCCCTCGACCACGTAGGCCAGGGACGCGGTCACGCCGAGCTCCTGCTGGAGTCGGGTCGCCGTACTGAAGATGCCACCGAAGATGAGGGCAATGACCAGCGCCCGCCCCGGGCGCAGGCTGGCCAGGAAGGCGATCGCCAGGCCTTCGAAGCCGAACCCGGACGAGAATCCCTGGATCAGGCGGAACTGGACGCCGAGCGTCTCCCCTGCGCCGGCGAGCGCGCAGACGGCGCCCGAGATCAGCATCGCGGCGACGGTGAGCCGGCCGACCCGGAGCTGCTGGTAGCGGCTCGCGACCGGGTTGTAGCCGACGCTGCGCAGGCGCAGGCCCAGGGCCGTTCGGTCGAGCAGGAACCAGACGAGGACGACGCAGGCGACCGCGATGACGATGCCGTAGTGCAGCCGCGTGAACCCGAACCGCGGCAGTTCCGCGACGGCGATGACCCGCTTGGACTGGTTGAAGGTGCTGGACGGGTCCTTCATCGCCCCCTGCACCATCAGCTGGACCAGATAGATCGCGATGAAGTTCAGCAGCAGTGTCGTGATCAGCTCGTCGCAGCCGCGCCAGACCTTGAGGACGGCCGCGAGGCCCGCCCACAGGGCGCCGAAGACCATGGCGAGCAGGAGGGAGACCGGCAGTGCGAGGGGGCCCGGGATCGAGGGGGCGAGGAACGCACCGCCGAGGGCGGCCCCGATGGCGCCGACCTGGAGCTGGCCCTCCGCCCCCAGGTTGAACTGCCCGCTGCGCAGGGCCACGATGACGCCGACCGCGACCAGGAGCCTCGGAGTCGTGTAGACGAGCGAGTCGATCATCCCCTGCTGGGAGCCGACGGTGGACCGGTAGGCGACGTCGACGGCCTCCGCCGCCGTACCGCCCGCGAGGACGACGAGGAGCAGGCCGATGCCCAGGCTCACCACGAAGGCGGCGATGATCGAGGGCCACGGACGGTCGAAGAGCCGAGCCAGCCGTTCGACGCTGCGCGCCCGGTCGCCCCCGCGAACGGGATCCGGAGCCCTGCTGGGCTCGACCTCGGTCCCGCTGCGGGTGTCAGTCTCGCGCTGGGTCACGGTCCGCCCCCACCATCAGGCCGGCGAGGACGTCCCGGCTCGCGTCCGGATCGGCACTCTCACCGACGATTCGGCCTCCGTACATGACCACAGCTCGGTCCGCGATCTCGACGACCTCGTCCAGGTCGCTGCCGATGAAGACGACTGCTGTCCCGGCGTTCGCCGCGTCGCGAAGGCGCCGCAGGACCTCGGCGGTGGCCCCCGGGTCGAGACCGCGGGTCGCCTGGCTCACCACCAGGACCTTCGGCGACTGGGCCAGCGCTCGGGCCAGGACGAGCTTCTGCTGGTTGCCACCCGACATCGATCGCGTCGGCGCGGTCGCCGAGGCGGTGACGACGGCGTAGTCCTCGATCACGGCACGGGTGTCGGCGCGCATGCGACTGCGACTGAGCAGCCCCACTGAGCTGTACCTGTCCAGCATCGGGAGCACGAGGTTCTCCTCGCTCGACAGATCCAGCACGAGGGCCTCGCGGTGCCGGTCCTCGGGCACGACCGCCGTGTGCGGCGCCAGCCTGCCGCGTGTCTGCGGCTCGCCGCAGGCCACCACGTGGCCACCGTCCGCGATCCGGATGCCGGCGAGCACCTCCACGAGCTCGTGCTGGCCGTTGCCCTCGACACCGATGACCCCCAGGATCTCTCCCTGCCGCGCGGTCAGGGACAGTCCGCACAGGCCCGTGGTGCCGGGCGCGGGAGCCACTTCGAGCGCGTCGACGACCAGGGCGTCCGGGCCCGGCGTCGCCCGCCCCGGCCGGAGGTGGGCGGCGACCAGGTTCAGGTCGCCTTCCGCACTGTCGACGTCCTCGATCTCCGCGACGCCCGGGGCGCTGGAGGTCTCCGCGAGCCGGTGCCGCTGCGGGATGACGAGATCGAGCACCTGGTTCGGGTCGGTGGCACTCGTGGCGAGCGTCGCGACGAGCTCGCCCTTCCGCATCACCGAGATGGCGTCGCTGACGGCGAAGACCTCCCGCATCCGGTGGGTGATCAGGATGATGGCCCGGCCGTCGTCGGCGAGCCCCCGCAGGAGGTCGAACAGCGGCTCGACCTCGGTCGGCGCGAGCACGGCGGTCGGCTCGTCGAGGATGATGATCTGGGAGTCGCGGTCGATCGCGGAGATGATCTCGAGCCGCTGGCGGTCTCCCAGGGAGAGCTCCCCCACCCGGGCTTCGGGGTCGAGCTCGAGCTCGAGCCTGCTGGCGAGCCGGGTCACCTGCAGCGCCGCGCTCCTCCGGTCGTAGCGCCAGGGGGTGTTCCGCGACGCCAGCGCGATCGACTCCGCGACGGTCAGCGACGGGATCAGCTGGTGGTGCTGGTGCACCATCGAGATGCCCCGCTCGAGTGCCTGCCGTGGGGACTCGATGCGGACCGGCTCGCCGCCGATGGCGATCGTGCCCCGGTCGGCGGGATGCACTCCGTAGACGACGTTCATCAGGGTCGACTTGCCGGCGCCGTTCTCGCCCAGGAGGGCGTGCACGGTGCCGGCCACGACGTCGAAGTCGACCTCGCGCACGGCCTTCGTCGTGCCGAACGACCGGCAGACGCCGCGCAGGCTCAGGAGCGCGGCGTCGCCGTCGTTCGGACCCGACATGTCCTCGCCCCCTCTCACACGGAGGGGACCTTCGTCGAGCCGTCGCTCAGGCCGTCGAGCACCTTCCGGGCGGCGGTCTCCACCTCGGCGTCGACGTTGTGGAACGGTGCGAAGTCGAACGCACCGCTCTGCGCGTCCATCTGGACGATCTGACCCTCGAGCTCGCCGTTCGTGTACGCCGCCCCGATCTGGTCGTAGGCGCCGGCCATGTCGACGGTGATGCTCGTGACGATCGCCTGGGGGTACTTGGAGTTCTCGTCCATGTACTCGCCCAGACTCAGGGCGCCGGCGGCCTCCGCCGCCTGGTGCACACCCTGGCCGGCGAGGTCCGCCATCGGGATGACGAAGTCCGCGCCGCCGTCGATGGCCTGCGCGGCGACCTGCTTGGCCTTGGCCACGTCGACGAACGTGCCGGTCCATACGCGGGAGACCTTCGCCTGGGGGTTCACCGACTGGGCGCCCTTCTCGGCAAGGGCCATCGCGCGCTCGGTGGACGGGATCTGCTCGCCGCCGACGATCGAGATGTTGCCGGCCTTGCTCGACAGCCCGGCGATGACGCCCTGGAGGTAGCCGGCCTGGTCCCAGTCGACCGACCAGGCGCTGAAGTTCTTCAGGCCCCCGGTGTCGGTGGCGTAGGAGAACAGCACGAACTGGGTGTTCGGGAACTCCGGCGCCACTTCCTGGATCGCGGCCGCGTAGCCGCTGGAGTGGGTGATGACCATGGCGTAGCCGTCCTGGGCGTACTGCCGGAGCAGGGCCGGGGCGCGCTCGTAGCTCGCCTCCTCGACGTAGTCACAGTCGAAGTCGTACGTCGAGCACATGTCCTCGTACGCCTGGTAGCCGGTGACGTCCCAGTTGCCCTGGTCGACGAACTGCGTGAACAGTGCGGCGACCTTCGGCTGGCCGCCGTCGGACTGCTCACCACTGCCCTCCTTCTCCTTCTGGTCCGCTGACGTCGTTCCGCACGCCGCGAGCGCGAGGAGACAGAGCAGGACGACGAACGGAAGGGCCAAGATCCGCTTCATCAGGACTCCTGGGATTTTGAGATCTCGCATCTTGCATGCGAAATAGAATGTGGCAAGCACCATACGGAGGCCCGGCAACGAGGTCAATGGGTGCGGCGGTGCTCGCGTGGCGCGGCGTGCCCACCGACACCGAGCCGCCCGAGTTGGGTTCCGGAACGAGGTCAAGGTCGGCATGGTCGACGTGCCCGCGCCGATCCCGACGTCTCCTCGTTCGGGAGACGGAAGGCGTCGCGGTGCCCGTACTTGCCACCGGTGTTCTGGTGAGCGGCGTCTCGAGGAGTCGGCGATGGCGTGGATGGCGCCGGCGTCGCAGCGCTCAGACGGCCCCCGGGGTCAGTCGTAGCAGCACCGCTCCCCCTTGTCCCCCGCCACCGCACATGGTGGCGACTCCGTACTCGAGCTGCCGGTCGACCATGGTGAGGGCGAGCGTGGCCAGGATCCGGAAACCGGAGGCGGCGAGCGGGTGGCCGAGTGCGATGGCCCCACCATTGACGTTGACGTGGGCCAGGTCGATGCCGAGGTCGTCGATCGAGGCGATGACCACACTGGCGAACGCCTCGTTGATCTCCCAGACGTCGACATCTCTGACGCCCATTCCATGCTGCTGCAGGAGCGCCTTGGCGGCCGCCGACGGCTTGGTATGCAGCGAGGTGTCCGGACCGGACACGGTCCGATGACCCACGACCTCCACGAGTGGCGTGATGGCGTGCCGACGCGCATAGCCGGCGCTCATCATGACTCCGGCGGCTCCGGCGTCGGACATCTGGGAGGCGTTGCCTGCGGTGATGGTCCCCTCCGCGGTGAAGGCTGGACGCAGCAGACCGAGGCCCGTCACCGTCGTCTCGGGTCGGATGCCCTCGTCTCGGTCGAGGCCGGCACACTCGACCTGCTCGCGGGCCAGCGTCCCGTCGACCATCGCCCGCTGTGCTCGCTCGTGGCTGGCAGCCGCTATCTCGTCCTGCTCTCGCCGGCCGATCCCGAGGCGCGCGTTGACGACATCGGTCATCGTGCCCATGCCCTCCCCGCTGAGTGAGCAGGTCAGGCCGTCGTGCGCAAGAAGGTCGGTGAGCTCGGCGTCTCCGTACGGTTTGGCTCCACGGATCCGGACAGCGTGCGGGGTGCGGCTCATCGACTCGAATCCACCCACCAGCACGCAGTCGAGCTCACCGCTGCGGATCATGGACGCGGACACGCCAACGGCGGTCAGGCTGGCCAGGCAGACGTCGTTGAGAGTGGTCGCAGGCACCGTCAGGGGGAGCCCTGCTCGATGGAGCGCCGCGCGAGCCGGATTCTGGCCATTGCCGGCCTGAACGACGTTCGCCAGGAAGGCGCGTTGCGGGCTCACCGCTGTCGGCAGTCGCTCCAACGCGCCGCGGATCGCCACGGCGCCGAGGTCGACGGCCGAGACGTCCTGCAGTGCTCCCCGGAATCGTCCGATCGGGGTGCGGGCCACCGACGCCAGGACCGGGACCGACGACGGTGTCGTCGTGCCCATCATCGGCTCAGGTCCATCGTGTAGCAGACGGCCGTCCCCTCGAGCACGACCGTGCCGTCCCCACGGGTCACGGACGTCTTGAGGGTCGTGATCGGCTTGTCCTCGCGGACTGCGATGACCTCCACACGTCCGGTGATCGTGTCGCCGGGACGGACCGGTGCCTTGAAGTCCCAACCGACGTTGAGGAAGACCGTCCCCGGCCCGGGCAGCTTCTCGGCGACGACGGCGTTGAGGATCGCGCTCGTGACACCACCTTGGACGACGATCTCGCCGAAGCGCGAGCTCGCCGCGAGCTCCGCGTCGTAGTGCAACGGATTGCGGTCACCGCTGATCTGGGTGAAGAGGCTGATGTCGTCGGGGCCGACGACTCGGGTCATCTCTGCGGTGTCTCCGACGGCTGCACGTGCGTTGTCGTTCACGGGGTCCTCCATCTCCGGTCTGGTCAGGCGACCGGTCGTTGTGTCGGTATGGCGTGGAAGCGGAGCATGGCGAGGCAGCCGACGAGGGGGCCGGCAGCGAGTACGACGAAGGCGGTGCGCCACGAGCCGAGTGCGGCCAGCACGGGCACCAGGTGGATGGTCGCGACGGTGAGTGAGAACCCCACCGCGGTCTGCGCGGTGAGAGCGGTGCCAGCCAGGTGGCTGTCGACGGATTCGCTCAACGCGGTCGAGAAGACACCCGAGTCCGCGATGACCGCGGCTCCCCACACGAGCAGGAAGACCGCGAGCACGGCAAGGGTCCCCCCGAAGAACAGCGGCGAGAGCAGGCAGCAGCTCCCGCTCACCGCCAGAGCCGCGATCGCGGTAGGTGCCCGACCGACCCGGTCGGCCGCCCAGCCGCCGACCAGACAGCCGACGACACCGGCGAGGCCGATCGCCGCAAAGGCAAGGAGGCTGACCCGGCCGTCGGCGCTGCCGTTGCGGGAGAGCTGACTCGCGGTGATGAAGCTGGGCAGCCAGGTCCAGAACGCATAGAGCTCCCACATGTGGCCGAAGTAGCCCAGGTTCGCGAGTCGCGGACGGCGTTCGGCGAACATGCGGAAGGCGTAGGACGGCTGGAGCGCCTGCGGGCGGCTCTCGTAGCCGGGGCCGACACGGATGGTCAGGCGCGCAAGGACGGCACCGGCGGTGGCGATCGCGGCGGCGCCGTACATGACCGCCGGCCAGGCGAGGTGCTCGGCGACTCGGATCAGGTGCGGCACCGCCGAGCCCAGGGTCAAGGCACCCACCAGCAGCCCGAAGGCTCGGCCGCGGACCTCCGGTGGCGCCCAGGACGCCGTGAGCTTCATGCCCACCGGATAGACGCCCGCCAGGAACACGCCGGTGAGCATGCGCAGTGCCACCGCGGCCACTCCGTCGTGGGCCAGGGCCGGGAACACCGCGGTGCTCAGGGCGGCGAGGAGGGCACTCACTGCGTAGAGCGTGGGGAGCGGAAGGCGATCTGGGAGGTTCAGCACTGCCGACGAGACCGCGCCCACGACGAAGCCGATCTGTACCGAGGACGTCAGCAGCGCGGACGTCCCTGTTGTCAGGCCCAGCTCCGCTGCGACAGCGGGCGCTACAGCAGAGGCCGAGAACCAGGTGCCGAGCGCCGCGACCTGAGATGCCGCGATCAGTCGACGCTGTCGTACTGACGTGCTCGCGTGCGCCAGTGCAGCAGTCAGCAAGGCATGAACCTCAAGGGCGGGCCCGGTTCGTGGTCACCCGCGCGAACGAGGCGGACTCGCTGTCGCACGCCCACGGCGTAGGGGTCGCAGCCCACGATGTTCGTCAACAGCCGGGGGCCCTCGTCGAGCTCGACGATCGCGATGCAGTACGGCACCGCGTCCCGCCAGGCGGGATGTCCCGGGACCTCCGCGACCGTCGTCGTCCAGACTGTGCCGGAGCCCTCGACGCTGCGCCACCGCAGGTGCTCCGACCAGCAGCCGCGGCAGACCGCTCCGGGGTAGAGCTGCAGTCGACCGCAGTCGATACACACCTGCACGAGCAGGTTGCCCTTCTCCGCCGCCTCCCAGTAGGGCGCCGTCAGCGGTGTGCTGACCCGTTGCGGGACACGGACCTCGTCGTGTTCGCCGCTCACCGTTCACCCGCCGCCAGCACCAGGGCCACCTCTTCGCTGAACGTGGCACCGTTCCCGGTGACGAGCGCGAGCTCGGCGTTCGGGACCTGGCGGGCTCCAGCCGCGCCGCGGAGCTGTCTCACCGCCTCGACGACGTGACCCATCCCGCCCGACAGATCCGCCTGGCCGCACGCCAGCTGCCCGCCGTGCGGGTTGATCGGCAGCCTTGAGGCGATGGAGAAGTCGTGCTCAGCCACCCAGGGCCCCCCTTCTCCCTTGTCACACAGCCCTGCGTCCTCCACCGTGATCGGCAGCAGGATGGAGTAGCAGTCGTAGGCCGCCAGCAGGTCCAGGTCGTTCGGTCCGATCGCAGCCTGGCGATACGCCTGGTCGATGGCTGCGGCCAACGGCGAGGTCGTCAAGGACGGCGCCTGGCTCAGGGCACGGTGGGTCACGGCCTCTCCGGCGCCGAGCATCGCGACCAGCGGGTGGGCGAGGTCCCGCGCACGTTCGGCCGAGGTCACCACGAGCGCTGCTCCCCCGCCGCACGGCATCACCATCTCGAGCTGGTGCAGGGGTGCCATCACCATCGGCGACCGGCGTACGTCCTCCAGCGTGATCGTGCGTCCATGGAACACCGCATCCGGGTTGAGTTGCGCGTTCTCCCGCTCCTTGACCGGCACGCACATGAGCTGCTCGGTGGTCGTCCCGAAGTCGGCCATGTGTCGCTGGGCCACCATCGCGTACGCCTGGTTCGCACCGCTCGCTCCGTAGGGCACGTCGAACTCCCTGATCGGGTTGCGGTTGGGCGAGCGGCGCGGCGCCGCCGGATCGCGGGAGTTCGCCAGCAAGCACAGCACGGTCGTGCACATTCCGGCAGCAATGGCTGCGCCCGCTCGCCACACCATGGCCGCGGCGGTAGCGCCACCCAGGTCGACCATGCCGGCATACCTGGGACGCAGACCCAGGTACTCGGCCACGGTGGCGGGAACGTGCTGCGGCGTCTCGCCCACCTGCGGCCCGCACACCAGCCCGTCGATCTGGAGGTGATCCAGACCCGCGTCCGCCACCGCAGCGACTGCAACCTTCGCCAGAAGCTCCAGCGTGGTGGTGCCGGGGGTGCTCCGCCGCGGCGGCAGCTCCGCGATGCCGACGATCGCAGTGCCGCTCATCGCAGCTCTCGAATCGCGTCGAGCGTCGCCGGGTCCTCGATCGAGGAGAGGTCGCCGACGGCCTCGTCGAGGTAGACCGAGCGGATCACGCGGCGCAGGATCTTCCCGCTCCGGGTGCGCGGCAGCGCCGAGACGACGTGGACGGCGCGGGGACGCAGCGTCGGCCCGAGGCGGTCGGCGAGCGCCTGGTGGATCTGAGCCGTGAGCTGCACATCATCGGACCGACCGTCATCGGTCCGAGCGAAGACGACCAAGGCATCGCCCTTGACGCCGTCGGGGACACCGACCGCCGCCGACTCCACGACGGTGTCGACGGAGTTGACCACACCCTCAACCTCGGCGGGCCCCACTCGCTTGCCAGCGATCTTGAGCGTGTCGTCGCTCCGTCCGCGGATGTACCACACGTCGCCGTCGCGCTCTGCCCAGTCCCCGTGGTGCCAGATCCCGGGCCAGGTTCGCCAGTACGTCGCGGCGTACCGGTCTGGATCCTCCCAGAACCTGAGCGGCATCCCGGGCGAGGGCCGGCGCAGGACGAGCTCGCCGATCCCCTTCGGGACGGTGCTCCCGTCCGGGGCGACGACGTCCGCGCACATACCCGGCAGGGAGGTGGCGAATCCGCAGGGTTGGATCGGCTCGGCGGTGGTATTGGCGAGGATCCCCCCGGAGACCTCGGTGCCTCCGGAGTAGTTGATGATGGGCAGCCGCTCGCCGAAGACCCTTGCGAACAGCCACTCGTAGGCGTCCGGAGTCCATGGCTCCCCACTGGATGCGATGCGGCGGAGACCAGGAGCGGTGATCGCACGCGGGTCGGCCCCGCCGCCCATCAGGGTCCGAACCAGTGTGGGTGAGAGTCCGAGCATCGTGACCTCGGCGTCGCGGACGAACCGCCAGAGGTCGGTCGTGGCAGCACCGCCGAAGACCGCGGTAGCGCTCCCCGCGACCAGGCCGCCCAGGAGCGTGATCGGGAACATGATCCATCCGGGGTCAGTGACCCAGCACGCCACCTCCCCAGGACCGAGGTTCAGGGCGAACGCCGCGTCGCTTCCTGCCTTGACCGCGAACCCACCATGGCTCAGCACCACACCCTTGGGGCGGCCGGTCGACCCGGACGTGTAGGCGATGAGCAGTGGGTGGTCGGCGCCGCAGGCAACCGCCTCAAGGGGTTCGACGCTCGCGCCGACGCGCAAGTCCGACCAGACGATCTCCCCGGGAAAGCCGACGACGCCACGTGACACCGGCCCATCGAGCGGCAGCACCACGGTGCTGCGCAGACTTGGGACACGCGCCAGCTCAGTGGCCAGTGCACTCCGGACGTCGACCCGCTTCCCGCCTCGGCGGTACGCGTCGGCAACCACGTGGACCTTCACCTCCGCCGCCCGGAGCCGGTCGACCACTGCCGCCGGACCGAAGCCGGAGAACACCGGCACACTGATGGCGCCGATCTTGGCGCACGCCAGCAATGCGACGGCAGCCTCCTTCACCATCGGCAGCTGCAGGCCCACCCGATCACCAGGCCCGACGCCGAGCCCGAGGAGTCCCCGCGCGAAGCGGTCCACCTCGACGGCGAGCTCCCGGAAGGTCCACGAGTCAACGGCACCCGCATCATCACCGCTCCAACGCAGCGCCACCTCGCCGCCACGACCGCACCGCAGCCACCGGTCGACCGCGTTGTCGGCGATGTTCAGTCGACCGCCGACGAACCATCGCGCGTCCGGGCCGCGGTCGAGGTCGTCGACCAGCTCGACCGGCTCGGCCTGCCACTCGAGGCCGAGCCAGGCCGCGACGGCAGACCAGAACCAGACGGGGTCTGCGTCCGCTCGCCGCACCAGCTCAGGCACGCTCGCAACGCCGTGTACTCGGGCGAACGCGAGGATCCGGCTGTCACGCAGGTCGCTCGGTGACGGGTTCCAGGTCCGCCCCTCGATATCCGACGCCATCTCAGAGCCCCGCGTGCAGGCGCAGGACACCCGGGGTGTCCTGCAGCCACCCGTCGCTGACGGTCGTCAACTCGAGGCCGGGAACCGTGGACGACCAGCCCGCGTCGTACGCACCAAGAAGCGTGCTCGCAGCCTCCCGCGCTGAGAACCTGCCCAGGACCGGCCCGTACGGGTTCGCTCCAAGGTCGACCAGGACGCTGTCGTCGGGCTGCACCCGAAGCTCGACCCCGACGAAACCAGCCGCGCGATATCGCGCCGCGAGGATCTCGGCGGCCGAGCGCACCGAGGGCGTGTCGGCGAGCTCCTCTTGTCCGGCACGCACGCCGAGTGCGTGGAGTGCCGGCCGCAGCACACCCATCCCCTCGTCGTGATAGCGAGAGACCACAGCACCGATCAGGGCGAGGAAGCCTGCGGTCGGGTTCGTCCACGTCGGCTCGTCCCGGACGGCGACGGTCTCATCGACGCTGTCCACCGCCGGCAGTGCGAGCTGGGCGCCCGCCGAATCGGCGCGGGCCGAGATCACGTAGTGACATGCCTCGGCACCCTGGTAGGCGCACGTCGTGGGCCAGATCTGCAGGTCGGCGTTGATGACGTCAAGGCAGCCGTTATCCCATTCGAACGGCAGCGAACAGATGTTCGGGGGCGCGTCGAGGAACTCGAACAGCGGGAGGTAGGCGGCGCACCCAGGCACCACCGTGCGATGCTCGGCGTCGTCACGATGGAGCCGGGTCCACCCCTCGAGGCCGCAGATGTCCATGATCTGCTCGCTCACCCGGCCGTAGGTCTCCAGGTCGGCACCGGGCGGAACGACCCCCGTGGCGATCATCTGCTGGCCCGTCTGGTGCCCGAGGTCTCGGTAGGTCGCACGGACCAGCACCGTTCCGTCGTCGCCCCAGGCCCTGGTGATCGCCGTGATCACCGCACACATCTGGGCGTGCGCATTCGTGAACGTCGGGTGCCGGTCGGTTGCGTGCGCGAAGCCCGGCTCGGTCACCGCTCCCCCTTGCTGCGCAGCCCCTGAGACACGTGCTCGAGATGCCGGAGCATGGCCTGCTCAGCCCGGTCGGGATCGTGCTCCGCGATCGCCTGCAGGATCAGCGTGTGGTCGTGTGCCGCGGACTGACGAGTGTGGACGTCGGACCCGGTCCGTCGACGGCTCGCCATCGACAGGGTGACCAAGCTGTCGAGCAACTCACCGAGCAGCGGATTCCTGCTGGAGTCCGCGATTCTGCGGTGAAATGCGAGGTCGAGCTGCACGCACCGCTCAAGGTCGTCGATGCTGTCGGCGTAACTCTCCACCAACTGGTTCAGCTCGTCGAGGTCGTCCGCGGTGGCGTGGGTCGCCGCGAGCCGTGCCGACCCGGCCTCGACGAAGGATCGGACCTCGAACAGATGGGAGATCGCGTCGTCATCGACGTGTAGCACGAAGTTCAGGGGTTCGATGAGGTCCTTGACCTTGAGCGAGGACACGAAGGAGCCTTCGCCGTGTCGGGTCTCGATGATGTTCATCGAGGTCAGCGCACGCAGCGATTCGCGCACCGTGGGGCGACTGACGCCGAGCTGCGCGGCGAGCTCCTGCTCGCTGGGCAGTCGGTCACCTGGCCGGAGCGCGCCGCTGATGATGCGATCCTTGACCTGCGCGATGACCTCGCTGGCAGCGCGGCGCGGCGGGATGGCCCCGAAGCTGGGGGTGGCGGACGTCATCTCACGCTCCTCGTCCGGGCACGCCGCTCGGCGGACCCGCGAACCGCCAGGCGCCCGAAGGTGGGGGATCCGCCTTGGGCGACCTCTGCGACATCCCTCAGTGTCCACTCCCGAAGCCGGGTCTGACTCGACTTCGACAACCACGCAACATGCGGGGAGAGGATCGTGCGCGGGGCCGACAGCATGGGGTTGTCCGCCGGCGGGGGCTCCGCACTGAGAACGTCCAGCGCAGCACCAGCCAGGCGCCCCTCGCTCAATGCGGCCGCAAGCGCGGGCTCGTCGACGAGGCCGCCGCGCGAGACGTTGACGAGGAACCCACCGGGCTTCATGAGCGCGAGCGCGCGAGCATCGATCATCCTCTCGGTCTCTGCGGTGAGCGGCGAGTGCAGCGACACGATGTCGCTCTGCCGGAGCACCGTGTCGAGATCCTCGACGAGCTGGATGCCGTGGGGCACCGAGTCCGCGACCGGGTCGAAGACGATCACGCGACCGACCGCGGGCTCGAGCCGGGCAGCGACTGCGCGACCGATCCTGCCGAAGCCGACGAGCCCGAGCGTGCTCTCGCCGAGACTCGGTACGGCCCCGAACCGCTCCCATCCCGGCCAACCCGTCCGCGCCACCTCGTCGCCGAGCACGACGTGCCGAGTCAGCGCATACACCAACGCCGTGGCGTGGTCGGCAACCTCGTCGGTGGCGTAGCTCGGTTGGTGGACGATCGCGATGCCGAGGCGCTCGGCCGCCTCCAGATCGATCGTGTCCAGGCCGATGCCGGCCCGGCCCACCACCGTCACGCAATCCGGAAGGGCCTCGAGCTCTGCGGCGCCGAGCCGCTGCAACCCGACGACGAGTGCATCGCAGTCAAGGGCACCGAGGGCATCGCGATTGCCGACGTCCACGTGCTCGATGACGATCGAACCGTCCGGAGAGCTGGGGTCGTCGACGGCGAAGCTGCCGCGTCCGACCGCGACGGATCTGGTGGTTGGCGCGCTCACTGAACCTCCTGCGTCTAGATATCAGGCGACAAGTTACTTGATGACAAGTTGCTTGACAACTGACAACCTCCTCTCTAAGTTCCCTCGTCATCGGACTTGACAGTGCGAGGGCGGCATCGGCCGCAGCCAGCACGTCACCTGGATCAAGAGGACCCACATGTCAGACGGCCTGCCCATCGACGTTCCCGGCAAGATCATCTGTGTCGGACTGAACTACCGAGACCACGCGGAAGAGTCGGGGGCGACTCCTCCGGAGGTACCCGTTCTCTTCGGCAAATGGCCGAGCAGCCTGGTGCCACACGGCAGCCCGGTGATCATCCCGGCCGGTGTCGAGAAGGTGGACTACGAGGCAGAGCTCGCGGTCATCATCGGCAAGGAGGGCACCGACATCTCGGCGGCGGATGCCTTCGACCACATCGCCGGCTACACCTGCTTCAACGACATCAGCTCCCGCGCCGACCAGGCGCTCGACGGACAATGGACCCGAGGCAAGTCCTACAACTCCTTCGGGCCCGTCGGGCCGCGGTTCGTCCCCGCGGACGAGCTCAATGACCCGCAGAACCTCGAGATCATCTGCCGGCTCGACGGCGAGGTCGTCCAACGGAGCAACACCAAGAACATGATCTTCACGATCCCGGAGATCATCGCCGTCGCGAGCCGGGCAACCACCCTGCGGCCCGGCGACCTCATCGCCACCGGCACCCCCGGCGGCGTCGGCATGTCCTTCACCCCACCCCGCTGGCTCGTCTCGGGAAGCACGGTGGAGGTCGAGATCGAAGGCATCGGAACACTCAGTAGCCCCGTCATCGCAGAAGCCCAGAAGTGACCAGCACAGAGAGGGAGAATCACGTGACAACCAGCAAGGAGCCGCTCGGCGGCATGCCTGTCGCCGCGGCACCGACGTGGACGAACCCGCAGGTCGGGATGTTCGCCCTGATCGCGTCGACCTACAACCAGTACGGCCCGGAGTCGCTTCCGGTTCTGACCGAGGGCTTCAAGCACCTCGGACGACGGACGGGCGAGGACATGCTCGCCCACAACCTGGTGGGCAGGGACTGCAGCCCCACCGAATGGGGCAGGTTCACGCACCAGTTGATGGATCTCACGGGCATGTACGTCTACGAGGAGATCATCGCCACCGACGAGGTGTACGAGTTCGTCGTCCCTGCGAAGGTCTGGCCCTACCACGAGCCCTTCGAGTACCTCAAGGCCCCGAGCGAGGCATGCGACATCTGCGCCGACTGGGATCGCGGCTGCCTGGAGACGGTCAGCCCTCGGATCGTGATGACCCAGCCGGAGTGCTCGGGTCGCGGTGACGATGTCTGTCGCTGGCGCTACGAGCTCGTTCCGGGCGGGCACTGATGACGCGCCGACGCGCTGACGTGCCGACCGCGCCCCGGTCACCGCGGATGACTCTGTTGACCAGAGGCACCCTGGCCACAACGGCGGTCTGCACGATCTTCCTCGGAGCCTGCGCGCAGGGCGATGCGACCTCTCAGTCGGCGAACGCGACTCCGAGTGCCGACGGCGACTCGTCCGAGGTGAAGGTTGCACTCATCGGCGACCAGCGCTTCGGCGACCAGGGGCCGATGGACGATATGGCCGCCGGTCTGCAGCGGTGCGCCGATGACTTCGGGTTCGAGACCAAGACCTTCGAGTCGATCGAGTCGGCGGCACACGAGGACGACGTCCGCGCGGTCGCACAGGACGGCTACGACCTCATCTTCACCACCTTCCCCGACATGTCACCAGCCACCCAGACCGTGGCGTCGGAGAATCCCGACCTGAAGTTCGGCGCCGTCTACCAGTTCATCAACGTCGAGGGCGCCTCCGTCCCGAACGTGTGGGACACCGAGTACCGCGGCGACAGCACCTACTACATCGCAGGTGCCACTGCCGCGACCCTCTCGAACAGCGGCAAGATCGGATTCGTCGCTGGGGACCAGGACCCGACGATCACGGCTGCCGTGAACGGGATGATCCAGGGCGCCAAGAGCGTAGATCCGGGCATCCAGGTCGAGGCGGCGGTGGCCGGATCCTACGAGGATCCCGCAAAGGGCAAGGACATTGCCAAGGCGATGATCAGCCGCGGCATCGACGTCATCGTCACAGCCGCCGCGAAGACGCAGCTGGGCGTAATCGACGGTGCCGTGGAAGGCGGTGCTCTCGTGATCGGCGATGTCGGCGACTACTCCGACCGGGCCCCGGAGAACTTCGTCTCCTACGTCGGCAGCAGCTTCGGCCAGAACGTCTATCTCGGCTGTGAGACGTTCAAGGACGGCACGTTCCAAGGCGGTGAGCACACGTTCATCGACCTGACGAACGGCGGCTACTTCTTCCCCACCGACCCGGTGACCAAGTGGGGTGAGGCCACGGGTCGCCAGGACGACGCGGCCAAGATCGTCGAGCTCGCGGAGACGGTGACCGAGGACGTGAAGTCCGGTTCGCTCGAGGTCGAGCACATCACGACCTGGCCCAAGTCCTGAGCCGGATCACTTGCGGCGGGTGGTGCACGAGCACCACCCGCCGCCCACCAACAGCCATCAGGGAGCCAGGCGAATGACGACGCTGCGGGTCGAGATGCACCAGATCACGAAACGGTACGGGGACCTCACCGCGAACGACGGCATTGATCTCGTCGTGGAACCCGGCACCGTACACGCCATCGTCGGCGAGAACGGCGCCGGGAAGTCGACGCTCATGAACGTGCTCTACGGCATGGTCAGGCCAGATCTCGGGAGCATCGACATCAATGGCGAGCGCGTGGACCTCACCGGCCCGCACGACGCCATCCGACGTGGCATCGGCATGGTTCACCAGCACTTCATGCTGGTCCCGTCGCTGAGTGTCGCCGAGAACGTCATCATCGGCTCCGCGCCCACCCGCGGGGGGCTGATCAATCGCCGGCAGGCGCGCGAGATCGTGCGCCGGGTGAGCGACGAGTACGGGCTCCAGATCGATCCCGACGATCGCGTTGGCGAGCTGCCGGTCGGGAGCCAGCAGCGCGTGGAGATCCTCAAGGCCCTCTACCGCGGCGCCGAGCTGCTCATCCTGGACGAGCCCACCGCGGTCCTGACGCCGCAGGAGGCCGTCGAGCTCGGGCGCGTGATGCGTCAGCTGACCGAGTCCGGCAAGTCCGCGCTCTTCATCAGTCACAAGCTGAAGGAGGTGATGGCGGTCAGCGACGAGATCACCGTCATGCGGCGCGGTCGGGTGACCGGTCGGTTCTCCGCAGGCGAGACCGACGAGCGAGCACTCGCGCGCACGATGGTCGGCCGCGAGGTGATGACCACGGTCGCCAAGGCACCGGCCGAGTCGGGCGCCACGGTACTGGAAGTCAGGGATCTGGCTGCGAACGACGACCGCGGCCATCAGGCGGTGCGGGGCGTATCCCTGAGCCTGTGCGCGGGCACGATCACCGGGATCGCGGGGGTCGAGGGCAACGGTCAGACCGAGCTCATCGAGTGCCTCGCCGGTCTGAGACCCACCCTCTCGGGCGAGGTCCGGCTGTCCGGAGTCGAGATCACCGGCGCCTCGCCGCGGCGCCGCCGAACGCTCGGTATGAGCCACATCCCGGAGGACCGGTTGAAGCGCGGGCTGGCTCCGAACCGGTCCGTCGCGGAGAACCTCGTCGCCACCACCTACCGCTCTGCATCCTTCACACGATTCGGTGTGATCCGCCGGGCGGAGGTTCGCTCGAACGCCGAGGAGGCGATCGGTCGCTTCGGCATCGCCGGGCGCCACGACCAACCCGTTGCCGCGCTGTCGGGCGGCAACATGCAGAAGGTGGTCGTCGCCCGGGAGCTGGCGCAGGACCCGGACGTCGTCCTCATCGCCCAACCAACCCGCGGCGTCGACATCGGCGCGATCGAGAACATCCACCGCGAGATCGTCGCGCTGCGCGACCGGGGTGCCGCGGTGCTCCTCGTGTCGGCGGAGCTGGACGAGGTCATGCAGCTGGCCGACGACCTCTACGTGATGTACGAGGGGCGCCTGGTCGCGCAGCTGGACCCCACCGCGGTCCACGAGAACGAGATTGGCATGCACATGGCGGGAGTCACGCCCGGCCGGTCCAACGCCGAGTCGATGACGGGAGGCGACCGTGCGCGTTGACATCTCGATGCAGCGGATGCGGACGGCGGCCACCGCGGGACTGAGAGTCATCGTGCGCCAGCTCGAACCGCTCCTCCTGGCGTTCCTGATCGTGGCCGTCGTCCTCCTGGTCAGCGGCTACGACGTACCGGCCGTCTTCAAGTCACTGCTCGGCAGCTTCGTTACCGACTTCTACGGCATGCTCCGATGGGCGACGCCGATGATCCTCACCGGGCTCGCGACGGCGGTCGCCTTCCGGGCGCGGGTCTGGAACATCGGCATGGACGGGCAGCTGCTCATCGGCGCTCTCGCCGGCGGGGCCTTCGCCCTATACGTCGCCCCGCTGTTTTCCCCGAACCTCGGCGTGCTGGTGGTCCTCATCGCGTCGCTCACCGGAGGCGCCCTCTGGGCGCTGCCTGCCGCGATTCTGCGGGTGCGTTGGGGCGTCCCGGAGATCATCACCACGATCCTGTTGATCGAGATCGCCTCGTTGCTGGTCTCCTGGCTGGTGCTCGGTCCGATGAAGGGCCAGGGCGCACTCGGGGCCTCGATGTCGACCGATCAGGTCGATCAGAGCATGTGGTTGCGGCCACTGAAGTGGCAGGAGCCCGCGACCGTCGGCTTCTACATCAGCGTCGCCGTCGCGATCTTCATCGGCTGGTACCTCATGAGGTCCCGACACGGCTTCGAGATCAGCATCTTCGGCGACAACCGCCAGTTCGCGTCGTACGCGGGGATGAACAATCCGTGGATCGTGGTGCGAACCATGCTCATCTCGGGGGCCCTTGCCGGCCTCGCCGGCGGTCTCGAGGTGCTCGGGTCCATGCATCGGCTGCCCAGTGAGTTCGCGGCCAACCTCGGGTTCCAAGGCATCGCGGTCTCGCTCGTGGCTGGGAACAACCCATTCGGGATCATCCTCGGCGGTGTGTTCTTCGGCGGTCTCAAGGCCGGTGGAACGACGCTGCAGTTGCAGACGGAGACTCCTCGCGACGTCGTGGACATCATCTCCGCGATCGTGATCCTGGTCATCACTGCGCGGGTCGGATACCAGTTCCTGGGCCGTCGTCAGCCGAGGCTCCTCAGTCGCTTCGTTCGCAGTGTCCAAGAGAAGGAGGGCGCATGAACCTCTCAGACTTCTTCGACTCAGACCTCCTGACCAGCACCATTCGGGTCGCGACGCCGGTGCTCCTAGCGGCGCTCGGTGGTCTGCTCACGATGCGCGCGGGCATCTACAACATCGCGCTGGAGGGCCAGATGATCAGCGGCTCCTTCGCGGCGATCGCCGTGACGGCGTGGACGGGAAACCTGTACCTGGGAATCCTCGGCGGCATCCTCGCGGGCACGCTGACAAGCGCACTACTGGCGCTCGCAGTGCTCAAGTTCAACGCGAACGACATCGTCGCCAGCATTGCGATCAACCTGCTAGCGGTCGGACTCACCGGCTTCCTGCTCCAGACCATCTTCGACGTGCGGGGCACCTACCGGCCGGAGGGGATGCACGGACTGCCGGCCATCGACATCCCCTGGGTCGAGAACATACCGATCATCGGCCCGGCGATCAGCGGGCAGACGCTGCTGGTCTACGTCGCCCTCGGACTGGTCGCGTTCACCCACGTGCTGCTGTACCGGACGCCGCTGGGTCTCGCCATCCGCGCCGTCGGCGAGAAGCCTGACGCGGCGCGCACCGCAGGCGTCTCACCGATCCTGGTCAGGGCCACGGCGGTCCTCTACTCCGGGGTCCTGTGTGGTCTGGCCGGCGCCCACCTGTCGCTCGGGTATGCATCGGAGTTCACCGTGGGCATGACGGCCGGCCGCGGATTCACCGGCTTCAGCGCTGCGATTTTCGGCCAGCTGCAGCCGTGGGGCACCTTGGCGGCGAGCCTGGTGTTCGGCCTGGCCGAGGCGCTCGGACTACGAATGCAGCTGAGCGATCTCGCGCTGCCCCCGGACATCGTCGAGATGGTGCCCTACGTCCTGGCCATCGTGGCGATCAGCATCACCTGCGCAATCCGAATGTGGCGCCTGGGCTCCACACGACGCCGGGAGGTACCGGAATGAGTGACATCATCATCGCGACCGAGCCGATCGACGACCTGGATCGGGCACTCGTGAAGGCGGCGACGGCGGCGCTCGACACAGGCTTCCGGACCGGCCGGCACCACGTCGCCGCAGCGCTCCGCTTGGCAGATGGCTCCGTCGTCACGGGTCTCCACCTGGGCTCGCGCCGCGTGAACCTCTGTGCGGAGCAGATCGCACTCGGAATGGTGCTCTCCCAGGGCCTCGCCGAGCCCGTGGCTTGCGCATCGGTGATTCGCATGACGGAGGCAGACCGACCGGAGCCCACCTCTCCATGCGGTGTCTGCCGCGAGGTACTCGGGTTCTTCGTACCGTCGATGACGGTCGTTCTGCCGCACCTCGGCGGGCTCGTCCGTGCCCGTTTCGGCGACCTGCTCCCCGCGCCGTGGCTGCTGCCGGGCGAGTCGCCCTCCTGACCCTCACCACCCCGTATCTTCTCGAGAAGGGACCATTCGTGTACCGAGTCATCAACCCGGCCACCGGAGCCGTGGAGCAAGAGTTCCCCACCATGACCGACCAGGCGGCCCACGACGCCGTCGAACGGGCCGACGCCGCGCACCAGAGGTGGCGAGAGGCGCCCCTGGCTGAGCGCGCAGCTCGACTGCGTCGAGCGGCCGAACTCTTTGAGGAGCGCGCCGATGAGCTCGCCCTCTTGGTCATGCGCGAGATGGGTAAGCGCCCGGCGGAGGGGAAGGGCGAGCTGGCGCTCACGGCGAACATCTTCCGGTACTACGCCGACAACGGTGAGTCCATGCTGGCCGACGAGTCGATCGAGGTCGAGGGTGGTCGGGCGATCATCGAGAAGCGCTCGATCGGCGCGCTCATCGGCATCATGCCCTGGAACTATCCGTACTACCAGGTCGCCCGCTTCGCTGCGCCGAACCTGCTGCTCGGCAACACCATCCTGCTCAAGCACGCACCGAACTGCCCGACGTCCTCGGCGGCCATCGAGAAGCTTCTGCACGACGCCGGAGTGCCGACCGGCGCCTACATCAACATCTATGCCAGCAACGAGCAGATCGCCTGGATGCTCGCCGACCCGCGCATCCACGGCGTATCGCTGACGGGGAGCGAGCGAGCCGGTGCGGCGGTGGCCGCCGCAGCCGGCCAGAACCTCAAGAAGGTGGTGCTCGAGCTGGGCGGCTCCGACCCCTTCATCGTGCTGGACACCGCGGACGTGCAGGAGACCGCGGCGCTCGCCGTTGCGGCGAGGATGGGCAATGCCGGACAGGCATGCAACGCGCCGAAGCGGATGATCGTCTTGTCGGACATCTACGACGACTTCGTCGCAGCGGTGACAGCGGAGGCCGCCCGCCTCACACCGGGGGATCCCGAGGAGGAATCGACTACCCTGGCGCCGCTGTCGTCGGCCGAGGCCGCCGACAACCTCTCCGCCCAGATCGCCAAGGCGGTCGAGCAAGGGGCCGTCGTCCGCACCGGCGGCCGCCGCCTCGACCGTCCGGGCTCCTTCATCGAGGCAACAGTGCTGACGGACGTTCGCCCGGGCACCGATGCCTACTCCGAGGAGTTGTTCGGCCCGGTCGCCGTCGTCTATCGCGCCGAGAATGAAGACGAGGCAGTCCGGCTGGCGAACGACAACCCGTACGGACTCGGTGCCGCCGTCTTCAGCACCGACGTCGAGCGTGCCCGGGAGATCGGTCGTCGGCTCGAGGTCGGCATGGTCTACATCAACGCCCCGGAGGGCTCGCAGGCAGACCTGCCGTTCGGTGGGATCAAGCGCTCCGGCATGGGTCGCGAGCTCGGTTCGCTGGGCATCGAGGAGTTCATGAACAAGCGCATCGTCCGGCTCTGACCACGACCGCCCGGCACAGTATGCCACTGCTGGTCAGATCAGCCTGCCTGCTCGCCCTCGGGGTCGGTGTCGGCCGCTTCGTCTTCACGCCGATCCTGCCCCTGATGACGGAGCACGCCGGCGTGTCGCCGAGGGCGGGCTCGGTACTCGCCACCCTCAACTACCTCGGCTACGCGATCGGAGCACTCGGGGCCCTCGGCCTCCGGGGGCGCGTTCACCTCCTGCCCCTCCGCCGGGTCTGCATCGTCACGATCTGCCTGAGCCTCTTCGCCATGGGCATGACCGACGGCCTCGTCACGTGGGGGGCGCTACGGTTCCTGGCCGGGGTCGGCGGTGCCGTGCTGTTCGTCCTCGGCGTCGACGACCTGTTGAGTGGCGTGGCTCGTCGCACCACAGCGGCTTGGGGATTCGGTGGAGTCGGAGCCGGGATTGTCCTCTCGGGAGTCGTGATCGCTCTCCTGGGCGATGCTGCCTGGCGAGAGGCCTGGTGGCTTGCCGGCGCGGTCGGATGCGCCCTGGGAGTGGCGGCTTGGGGAAAGGGCTCACCAGCCGGGGTCCACTCGGCTGACGAGCAGACGCGCAGGGGCGGCACCCCTGCGGGCCCGTGGCCATTCCGCCTGGTCTGGGTGGCATACGCGATCGAGGGCGTCGGCTACATCATCATCGGCACCTTTCTCGTCGCAGCGGTCTCCGAGAACGCGCCGGTCCGGGTCGGGTCGATGGTCTGGGTAGCCGTCGGGCTGGTCGCCCTCCCGTCCTGCGCCTGCTGGACCTGGCTGACACTGCGGGTCCGGCGGGCTACGGCGTTGACGATGGCGCTACTGGTGCAAGCGGTCGCCGCTGCGCTTCCCGTGCTGACCACTGCACCCTCCGCCGCCCTGGCGTCGGGCATGCTGTTCGGCGCCACCATCATCGCCGTTCCCTGGCTGGCGCTGATGGTGGCCCGTGACACCGGCCGCAGGAATGACGTCGTGCTGATGACACTCGGCTATGGCGGCGGGCAGGTGGTAGGGCCGTTGCTGGCCGCACCACTCCTGGCCGGCGGATACCGCTCGTCGCTCATGGTCGCTGCCGTCGTCCTGGCCATCGGAGCCGGCGTTGCTGGCGTCTTGGCAGGCACCCGCCCCGCGCCGGCGAATCCAGGATCGGTCACGTGAGGCAACCATCCAACGAGAGGGGTCTCTGACCTGCGGACGCAGGTCGGAGAGCCTTCCCCAACTGGTGGCAGGTGCAGGATCCCCGCGCCAGGACGGCGCCAACCGGCGCGGCATCATCGCCGACGTCCGACGACGGGGTCCGCGATCCTCGTCGCCGAGCTCGCACCGAGCCCCTCCTTCCGAGCAACCACTCGACACGGCCGGTAGTGATCTCGGCCGACGTGGTAGTTGTCCTCGGTGCTCTCCGCGAGATCGCGCAGCTCGAGGTCGGCGAGATCAGCGAACAAGCTCGTGGGCCGTCGGACGCCGAAGCTCGGCATCGTCGGACGCTCTCGGATCCGCTCGAGCAGGCGGGCGGGCGGCGGCAGCGGTCGGCTGACTGGTGCGGACGCGTCTGCGCTTCGGCATCCATGACTGTTGGCCGCGCAGCGACACGCACGTGAGAAGCAGGCGACCGAACAGGTCATCACGGCGGTGACACTGGCAGCTTCGTCCACATGACCACACTGGCCGACCGGGCCGCGTGACCGACCGTCACAGTTCGGTGCAGCGGCCCCGAGAGATGCGGCAGCGGTACGAGCGAGGGCTCGTCGAGCGAGGAGGCAGCGTTGCGGTTGCAGCAACGGCTGATACGGAAGTACTTAGCACTGAGGGTGCAGAAGAAGCTGCCTCGCTGGGCGGTGGCCGATCCTGGTCGTCGCCTTGATGACCTCGTCAACTGGGGAGTCCGGCCGGGCGCTGTGTGACCTGGGGGTCGAGGAGCCTGACGCGCGCACGCGGACGGCCGCCGATCAGTGATGCCTTCGCGGCCGCGGGTACAGAAGGCGTGCTCGAGAGCCCCGCACGCGGCTGGACTTGCCACGCACTCGCGGGCGGGTCCGGTACGCTCCGGCCTGCCAGCCCGGGATGGCAGGTTCTCACCCGCACTCTTCGCTCGCGTCTCGACACCCGGAGTTCTGATGTCGCCATCCCCATTGCGGTCCGCTGTCGCCTTGTCGTTGGCCGGACTCCTGCTGATCCCCGGCAGTGCCGCCGCCGCATGGCGTGCGTCAGAGCCGGTGTCACCGCCCGCAGGCACTGAGCAAGGCATGCTCGCAGCCGACCTCGCCGCTGACGGCGACGGCCGGGTGACTGCGGCCTACCAGTGGTGCGGCGAACGAGACCCCCAGAATCCCGACCTGTCGCTCGGCTGCTCGATCAAGGTCGTCACCCGTTCGGCCGCGACCGGCAGCTGGGGCAGCGCGCAGACGCTGCGTCCCGCTGGAGCGACAATCATGCGCGGGCCCGCCTGGGTCGAGGTCGCCGCCAACGCCGCCGGCGACACCGCCGTGCTGTGGGAAGAGTGCGACGGCTACGGCCCCATGACCTGCGCACCGTGGGTGGCGATGCGGCCGCGTGGACGGTCCGCGTGGACGGCTGCGACGCCGGTCGCACCCTACGACCCGGCCAACGGCGCAGACAGCAACAACGACGCCACCATCGTGCTCGACGAGGAGGGCACGGCCACGGTCACCTGGTCCAGGCGACACTGGGCGCCGCCCAACCGCCCGCACGACCTGCGGGTTCGCTCGTTCGGGATCGACGACCCCGACGCGATCACGCCGATTCTCGGCTTCGAGCCGGCCCAGACGCTCAACCCGGTCGACCCCGGCAACAGTGGCACCGACCAGGCGACCGCCTCGACCGTCGTCGCGCTCGACGACGGCACGACCGTCGCTGCATGGTGGTACTACAGCGGCGCCTGCAGCACCGTGCGCTACTCCGTGCGACCGCTCGGCGGCAGCTGGTCGACCGCGCAGGGCATTCGCCCGGACGGGTGCGCCGGCACGGCGCGCCTGGGCCTCGTGGAGCTGGCGATGATCGCCGACGGTGCCCAAGCAGTCCTCGTGTACTCGGCCGAGGTCGACCCGGACCCGGAGGAGGTCCCCGCCTCCTACGCGAAGACCTACGCGACGACGATCAGCGCGACCGGCACCGTCGGTGCGCACACCATGCTCTCCAACCGCAGGCTCGGGCTCGCCAACGATCAGACCGGTGGCTACGGCGACACCTGGCAAGCTGGGTTCGCGCGCAATGCCAGCGGCGTCATCGCGCTCGGCGCGTTCGAGGCGTCCCCGACGACCAACGGCGCACGACCCATCGTGATCATGCGCTCGGCGGCCGGCGCATGGGGCGCCGCCCAGTCGCTCGGCGACGAGACCGGCTACAACGCGACCCTGCCCTGGGCGCCGGGAGTGACCGTCGCCGCCGACGGTACGGCGACCGCTGCGTGGGGTATCGACCTCGGCGACAAGAGCGAGAACCCGTTCAACTACGACCACGCCATCCTCACGGCCCAGGTCGTGCCCGGAGGGACCCCCTCCGCGCCGGTGCGCGTCAGCCCGACGGCACGCCGCTCGCAGGCGCCGCTGGTGGCCGCCGGCCCCGGCGGCACGCCGGTCATCGTGTGGCGCGCGGAGGACCTCGCCGACGACGACAAGGACGTGCTCATCGGCTCGACGTACGCCGACGGCACCACGCCGCAGGCACCCGTCGCGTCGTTCACATGGTCGCCTCATCCGCCGCAGGCGGGCCAGCTCGTCAGGTTCACCTCGACTTCGACCGACGCGGACGGGCCGATCACGTCGTGGGCGTGGGACTTCGACGGTGACGGCGACTTCGACGACGCCAGCGGCGAGCAGGCGACGGCCGTCTTCGAAGCGGCCGGGACCTATCCCGTGGAGCTGCGCGTCAGCGACGGCGACGACCAGACCGACCATGCCCTCAACGTCGTCGTGGTGGACGCCCGGAGCCCGGTGACACCGGCACCGGCGCCGAACCCGGACGTCCACGTCCCCCCGCCTGCAGCCGACGACGCGCCCAGCGGGTTCGTGGTCCGCAGCACCGTGAACACCAACGGCCAGCGGGTCGTGCCGGCCGTCGCCGGCCGTCCCCTCGACGACGCCCGAGAGCGGATCGAGCGGGCGCTCGTGTACGCCGACACCAAGGTCGAGCGGGTCATCAGCGACGCGGCCAAGCTCGGGAAGCGCCCCGGCGGTGGGAAGTGGAAGGTCGGCGATGTGGTCAGCCAGACGCCCGCCGCGCGCGCCCGCGTCGCGGGCAGCGCCAGCGCCCCGGCCCCCGTCGTCCTGCGCTACTGGGCGGGCGCGAGATCAGACCGCAACAAATGCGCCCAGCTGCGCTCGACCATCAAGCAGGATGAGCTCGATCTCGCGCTCGCTCAACTCAAGGCTGCCGGTTGCGGGACGCCGGACCTTCGGCTCACATCCTCGGCGAAGGTCCACGAACCGACCGTCAAGAGCCTCAGTAAGGACCTCGACGACCTCCTCGTGACGATCCCCAGCGACCAGGCCAAGACGGACATCGTGATCTGGAAGAACACCGGCTTCCTCGGCACCACAGATCCGGGTCCAGTGCCGTCGGCCAACGGCGATCTGCAGCTCACCGCAGGCCAGCGCAACGTCGCCGGCATCATCCTGCGTGACCGTTCGGGCCGGGCGCTCAACCGCGCCAGCGTGACCTGGGATCTCAGCGGAGCCGGCGGCGGCGAGGTCACCTCCAAGTCGATCGAGTCCGGCGTGGCGCCGATCAAGCTCACGCCCACCAAGGCCGGGACGATCCGGGTGCTCGTGCAGTGGAGCGACGCCTCTGGTGACTCGATCTACGGTTCGACCGAGTTCAAGGTCGTGGATCGCTCCAAGCAGACTGGCTTCGTGACGGCGATCGGCCAGAGCTTCAAGCGCAGCGGCTCCGGAAGCGCCGCGAAGTTCGTCCCTGGCCCCGTGAAGAAGCGCGGGTCCGCGAGATACCAGGCAACCGCGCAACGAATCGGCATCGGGGACTTCTTCGGGCTCGTCGCGCAGTGCGTGCGCGAGTGGGGCGGAGCGGTCGCAGCCGCGGTGCAGCCGACCGCCGACGGCATCCTCGCCATCGCCAAGAACCACCAGGTCAGCGTGGCGCAGCTGTGGCGCGGACCGGTGACCAAGGCGCCGCAGGCAGTCAACCCCCAGACGGTCGCCAGCGGCCTCTGGCTCGTGCGGGGCAACGGCGTCGTCTCGGCCGGAGGCGGCAACGTCGTGGCTGCCGGTGGGATGAACGTCATCGCCGCGGGCGGCGCCAACGTCGTGGCCGCCGGCGGGCTCAACGTCATCGCCGCGGGCGGCGCCAACGTAGTCTCGGCCGGCGGTGGCAACATCATCACGCTCCCCGATGGGGCAAAGGTTGTCGCTGCGGGCGGGGCGAACGTCGTCGCGGCCGGCGGGGCGAACGTCGTGGCGGCGGGCGGGCTGAACTAGCCTCGATCTTTCACGTAGTCGTGACTGAGTACGGCGTGTAACGCACGGAAGTGCCTGTCCTGCGAGGGATTCTTGGGCTTGTCGAAGGTCCAAGGAAGCCAAGCGGAAAGGCACTCCGTAGGTGAAGGTTATCCCGGCTGGTTCTGGTCTTCGTGTCGAGTGCGGGGGCGAGTCGCTGATCTCGTCGGCGGGCGCGGCGATTTTGTTGTCGACGGCCCGTGTGAGCGGGCTGGCAACGGCATTGGCGGATGGGTTGGCGCCGTGGCGCTCGAGCAGGTCGACGCACGACCCGGGCAAGACGGTGCTGGATCTGGCGGTTGCGATCGCGTTGGGTGGCGACTGCCTGGCCGACATCGGCGTGGTCCGGGCCCAGCCGGAGCTGTTCGGGTCGGTGGCCTCCGACCCGACGGTCAGCCGCCTCATCGAGGCCTTGGCTGAGCGACCTGAGGAAGCGATCGCGGCGATCCGGGCCGCTCGTGCGGTTGCTCGCGATCGAGTGTGGGCGCAGCGCACGCCCTTCGCCGATGAGGAGCAGGTGGTGGTCGATCTTGATGCCACCCTGATCGGGGCGCACTCGGAAAAGGAGGGTGCGACGCCGAACTTCAAGCGCGGGTTCGGGTTCCACCCGATGCTCGCCTTCGTCGACCACGGTCAGGGTGGCTCCGGTGAGCCGTTGGCGGCGATGCTGCGGCCGGGGAAGGCGGCCGCCAACGACGCCGCTGACCAGATCAGGGTCCTCGATGAGGCCCTCGCCCAACTCCCCGAGCACCTGCGGTCGCGGGTGCTGGTGCGTGGTGACACCGGCTCGGGGGTCCACGCGTTCGTGTGGCACGTCCACAACTTGGGTCTGGAGTACTCGGTGGGCGTCTACGGTCGTCAGCCCGTTCTCGACGCCCTCGCGGTGCTGCCGAAGCAGGCGTGGCGCAGGGCACTCGATGCCGACGGACGGCCGCGTGAGGGCGCTCAGGTCGCCGAGCTGACTCGGTGGCTGCCGACCACGTTCACGGGCTGGCCGCCCGGGATGCGGGTGATCGCCCGCCGCGAGCGGCCCCACCCAGGAGCCCAGTTGCGGATCACCGATCACGAGGGCTGGCGGATCACGGTGTTCGCCACCAACACCAAGAGCGGCCGGCTGGCTGATCTCGAGGTCACCCACCGGCTCCGGGCCCGCGCCGAGGACCGCATCCGCGCCCTGAAGGACACCGGGGCGACCAACCTCCCGCTGCAGGGGTTCGACAAGAACCAGCTCTGGCTCGAGCTGACCCAGCTCGCCGCCGAACTCATGACCTGGACCCAGGTCCTGGCCTGGCACGGACAACCAGCGCGGGTCTGGGAACCCAAACGGATCCGACTGCGACTCCTCGCGGTCGCCGGCCGGGTGATCACCACCGGCCGACGTCGGATCCTGCGCCTGTCGCGGCGATGGCCCTGGGCTGACCTCGTCCTCGGCGGACACCGCCGACTCGCCGCCCTCACCTGAACACCCGCCCAGCCCGAACGACCAGGACCTCGGAGAACCGGCAAGAGGGCCGGCGATTCACCGCGCCAGCGGCCACCAAAGCCCATCAGCTCAGCACGACACCCGATCCACCGACGTCATGAAAGATCGAGGCTAGTGGTAGTCGCTGGAAGTTCCTCGGGGGTGGCCCGTGCTCAGGGTGCGTGCATCGCAAGGCGCCGGAGCCCGGCTCTACTTGCTCGTCCAGCAAGCGACGGCAACGCCGCGAGGTGCGTGCCCGGGGTGCGGGCCACCCGAAGAACTTCCGGTGATGGCCACTGGGTCGCCCGGCGGTCATAGTCAGGGTTCGTGTCCGGACGCCGTGGCGTTGAGCGGTGCATTGTCGACGTCACGAGGGGCTAGCCCGTAGGCCAGCCCCTCGTGACGGTTGGTACTTCGGCGTCACGCCGTTCGCGGTAGCGGTGTGGACGACGACCTCCTTCGAGCCCTTCGTCCGCGCCTTGTCGGGACTGCCAGCCTCGACGGCCTTCGCCAGGGCCAGGTTCGTCAGGAACCGGCGAGCCGTCGCCGGGGACACGTTCAGGTCCTCCGCGATCGCGGCGACGGTCTCGCCCTTCTCCACCAGCCTTCCGCTCGTCCGTCCCGACCGCGAGGTACGGGAGCGAGCGCTTGGTGCCGTTCGCGCGGACCTTGATGAGCGCCGCCTGCTTCGTGTTGAGCGCTTCGATCAGCGACTTCGGCTCGGGCTTCGGAACCTTCTTGGCGGTCGTCTTCGTGGTGAACTCGAGGAAAGGGGCCACCGTGTTGAGCGAGACATCGGTGTTGATCACGGCGGTCGTCTGACGGCCCTGCGTCGAGCACGACGATCGCCGCGAACCCTTCGACGAACTCACAGATGCGGTCGCAGTCCGGCAGGCACTGTCGGGTGGTACGGACGCCGAGGTTGCGGGAGTCGACGACATGGACGGCTTGGCGTCCCCGAGGGGCACAACGAAGAGCAGGATAGGTTGAGGTGGATACGCACTCGGGGTCGAGCGCCACAGTGCTGTGACGCCCGACCCCATGACTCCTGCTTCAGTAGGAAGCGTGGTGTCTAGCGCAGTCTCATGGCTGCCTTGCCCAGGATCTTTCCGTCTGCTCGGACGGTGACGCGGTACTGGCCAGCGCGCGGTGCTGCCTTGACCTTGGCGACACCCTTCTTGTTGACCGTCGAGCGTCGATTGATGGTCTTGCCGCGATTTGAGCCAACCGGTTTGAACGTCACCTTGACCTTGTCCCCACGGTTCAGCCCAGTCGTCTTGACGGTGAGGGTCTTGCCACGTTTCAGGGCCTTGGGTAGCGGTTTGATGGCGGGTTGGAGCACGTTGGTGGCACGGCTACCGATCTCGTGGCCGGCATAGCTGACACGCACCACATACTTGCCGCGCTTCTTGGGGCTGCGCAGCACGAACGCGTTACCGCTGACCACCGCCGACTGCCGCACTACAGCACCGCCACCGGCTGGGGTCCAAGTGATCTCCAGTGCCGGCCCAGTACGAATGTCCAGGGTCGCGATTCGGTAGGTGCTGTTGGGAGCGACCCTGGGGGGCAGTGCATCGATGCGGGCATGCAGTGCAGGCCATCTGCCGGTGAGGTCGCGCACGAAGACCTGGCCCCAGGTCTTCGTGTTGACGCTGGTGAGGTCGCGTCCGTGGCTTTCGAACATGACGTGCTGGCCGTCGCCGCTGATGGCTGGACTGCGCGAGGACGTCGAGTTCTGAGTTCCATTTGCGGCCACGCTGACGCGGGTCGTCTGCCCGGTCACTCGGTCGTGCAGGAACACGTCTGCCTCGCCGTTGGTGTCGCCGGGCACCAGATTCGTTGCTTCAGACGTGAACGTCGCGTAACGGCCATCGTTGCTGATGGCCGGCATGGAACTGAACCCGTTGGCCTCAGTGCGTCCGCTCCCGAGGCTGACTCTCTCAACAGTGGACGTCTGCGTGTCATGCACGAAGATGTCCTGCTGGCCGTTGGTGTCACCTGGAACCAGGTTGTTGGTGGCACTCTCAAAGACCACGAAACGTCCATCCGGGGTCATGGCGTGGCGGACAACACCTTCCTGACCGGCGGGCACCATCACGGTGGTGCCAGCGGATCGGTTGCGCACGAACACGTCAGGATCACCGTTGGTGTCACCGGGAACCACCGATGCGTTGCCCGAGTAGAAGGACACCACGTCTCCGTCGGCACTGACGCTCACTGTCGACATGGACGAGACGTCAACGGCCACCCCCAGGTGGGAGAGACTCACGACCTCAGTGGTGCCACTCGCCCGGTCGTGCAGGTAGGCGTTGGCCATATTGCTGTCCCCTGGGGCCAGCCCTGCCACAGAGGTCGCGAACCCTACATAGCGGCCGTCGGCACTCAGACTCGGCGGACCCATCACATTGGTGCCGCTCCCAAGGGCCGTGACCTGGGCGCCTGCGCTGGTCACGCTGACCCTACTCGTCACCCCGGTACGCGCGTCGTGGACGAACACGTCATTGTGGCCGTTGGTGTCACCGGCCACCAGGTTCGAGGCATCAGAGACGAATGCGATGGTCTGGCCATCGGCGCTCATCGAGGGGTTGCTGCTCCGGCCATTGGCTTTGACTCCAGCGGTGCTCCTGGAGATCAGCTCCGTGGTGCCCAACTGCCGGTCACGACGCACGATCTGCCAGTCCAGCGGCCCTTGGCCGGGAACAACCGGACCACTTGACTCGTACACCGCGTACCGGCCATCGTCGCTGAGCAAGCGTCGCTCTGTACCACGGCTGCCGCCATTGCCACCGTTATCAGGCCCAAAACCGCCGGTCGACACACTGACTTGAACCGTCGTAGGTCCCGATGCCGCGTAGGCCGCACCGACGGGTACGGCCGCGAGCAAGGTTGCGGACAGCGCAGCGGCACCCACCAGCGCGGCCACCTGCGGGCCTTGGCCGCGAGCAGAATAGGAAATCTTGGAACGTCGGATACGACTCACGAAGCGTTCACCTTTCTGACGATGTCGGGAGGCAGGACTCTGCGGACCTGCGGAATGGACTATCGTTTCAGCACGCGCTCACAAACCGCTCACAACAGGAACCTCTGCGGTTGGACCAGGACCTCGTGATCGCTATTCCTGGTGCTACTCCCTGGACGAGCACGGTGGACCGACCACCGGCGCCCAGTGTCGAGGAGGCCGCATTCGATGCTCGATATGAAGGTGCTTGGCGTCCTCAAGGCATCACGAGCCGGCGTCCTGATCCATCCTGGTGGCCCCAAACAGCGGCTGGTCCTGGCTCACCTGGCAACGGCCCAGGGGGCAACGGTTGCGGTGGATGTCCTCGCCGCCGACTTGTGGAGCGAAGATCCGGACGATCCGGCACATGCTCTTCAGGCTCACGTGTCAAGACTGCGGTCTACCCTGGGAATCAGGATCGAACGGGTTTCTACCGGCTACCAGATCGATCCTGATCAGATCTCCTTGGACTCCGTTCGCTTCGAGCGCCTGCACGCCCACGGGCTGGAACTGCTCGTCGACAAGCGTGCTGACGAAGCAATCGAGGCTCTGTCGGAGGCACTGGCAATGTGGCATGGGCCGGTGTTCGGTGATTTGAACGAGGTTGCTGGGCTGCAACCACAGGTAGCCCGGCTGCAGCGGCTTCATAGCCAGGCGATGGGTGACTTGGTCGATGCGCATCTTGCCGCCGGACGCTTCGAACAGGTGATCCCGGAGCTTTACGCTCAGGTCGAATCCGATCCGCTTGTCGAACGAGCTTGGGTTCAGCTACTCCAATCCCTGAATCTGTCCGGGCAGCGCAGCGAGGCATTGGAGGCCTACCGCAGGGCACGTAAAGTGTTCGTCGACGAGCTTGGTCTCGAACCAGGTCCTGAACTGCAAGCCCAGCATCGTCGTGCGCTCGCAGCAGGAAAGGGCGAGCCATCAGCTCGGCGCACCGGGCCAGTAGCGGCGCAACATGTCGGTTTGGTGGGCCGCGGGCGCGAACTCGCGGAACTCAACACAGCGTGGCAGGCCGCACGCACGGGCCTCCAGATCGTCACCGTCAGCGGCGATCCGGGCATTGGTAAGACGCGCCTGGTGGCCGACTTCGTGACTGGCCTCGACGCCGCATGCATGCTCTGGACCCGCTGCGACGATGCTCTTGGTATCGCCTACCAACCCGTAATCGACTTGCTTCGCGCCGATCTGGCTCACCGCGACGCCGCGGACTTGGCTTCTCGGATCGGGTCTGGCGCATCCGCACTGCGAGCCCTTGTCCCCGATCTCATCGATCGACTGCCCGATGGAATGGCGGCTGAGTTCACCTCCACACCGGAAACGGAACGTCAGCGAATCTTGGACGCGTTCGTCATCTGGTTCACCACCGTTGCGGCTGATGGTCCCCTGTGTCTGGTCATCGATGACGTGCAGTGGGCCGACGCCGAGTCACCACACGTACTGAGGCACCTGCTCAGCGTCGCCGCGCAGACACCTGCGCTCGTGGTGATGACGTACCGCGATCGCGAACATGCCGATGAACCCACCACCGGCCAGTTCAATGAGTTCCTACGTCACTCCCCGACAGTCACACACCTTCCACTGACCGGTCTGGACAACTCGGCAGTTGCCACCCTGCTCGCCAATGAACTCAGCTCTGCCACCCGGAGATCAGTTGATTCGACTGAACTGATCGACCACATCACCGAGATCACGGCCGGGAATCCGCTCTACGTCTTGGAGTTGGCCCGGCAACTGGAACTCCTCGACGATGTATCGGTCGAGTCCTTTCCTCAGGAACTGCCAGCGGGCCTGCGCGCCGTCGTGGGAGCGCGTCTGCGGCAACTGCCGGATGCGACGCGAGAAGCCGTACAGGTCGCCGCCGTCCTAGGTCAGCGTTTCGATCCGTTGGTGCTGGGACGGACGGGCAACCTCGGTGAGGACATCACTGATGACTTCCTCACGGCAGCCAGCTATGCCCGACTCATTGAAGAGATGCCCGGCCCCGTACTGCGCTACCAGTTCACCCACGCGATCATCCGTTCCGCCGCCTATGAGGCGATCCCCAGGATCCAGCGAGCCCGCCTGCACCTGGCCGTGGCCACAGCCATGGAAGAGTCCGGGCCGATCCTCGACGCGGAACGCCTGCACGAACTGGCCCACCACCACGTCCAAGCGGCCGCGCTCGGCACTCCGCACCGGGCCATCGAAGCGTTGATCGCCGCCGGTGACGTATCGGCGGCCCAGCGTGCTCCATCGGCGGCACTTGGCCTGTACGAACGGGCCTGGCAGATGTTGCCCGTCGACGTATCCGCGGAGATGCGCTGCGACCTTCTGCTACGTCGTGGCACCGCGGCCTTCGAGGCCGGGCAGGCCTACCGAGAGCATTTGCTCATGGCTGCCCGGCTGGCGCAAGAGATGGGCGATGAGACCCGGTTGACCGCCGCGGCAGTGGCCAACAACCGCGGCTGGTATTCCAGTACCAGCGAAGTGGACTACGAACGGGTCATCCTCATTGAGGCGGCCCTCCAACTGTGCTCAGACACGAATACCACCTCACGTTCACGATTGCTGTCCTTGTGGGCCATGGAGAACGTGCGTGCCCCCCAACAACGAGAGTTGGCTCTGAGCCGCAGCAAGGAGTCGTTCGAGTTGGCCTGCACTGTCGATGACCCGGTTCTTCTGGGAGAGGCGATGTGCGACCGATACTCGGTGCTGTATGCCACTTTCGATGACCCGCACGGATGTGTCGAGATCGCCGGACGGCTCTACGAGTTCGCGCATTCACGGCTGGATCCTGAACTCCAACTCAACGCAGCCATTGCGCTGGCACAGGGCACCATGATGACCGGTGATTTTGCCACCGCAGACCGTGCTCTGGAGCGGTCCCGATTCCTAGCCGAAGAGCTGCGCCATCCCGCTCGAACCTGGCTGGTTCGCAGCTGGCAGGCCGCCCGAATCCTGATGCGCGGCGACCTGACCTTGGGCGAAGCGACAGCCCTGGAGGCTTTGGAGTTGGGGGTCAAGTGCGAACAACCTGACGCGATGGACTGGTTCGCCGGCCAGCTGTTCGGACTACATCACGTCTCGGGCCGACTCGCCGAACTGGTCGAATCAATTGAGGAACAAGCCGTCACCCACGCCGACGGGATTCCCGCCTGGCGGGCAGCATACGCCGTATCGCTGACCGCGGCTGGACGTCATCGTGACGCCGAGGACATCCTCGATGAATTCGTCGCGACCGACTTCGCGAAACTTCCGGTCGACATGCTTCGGCTACTCGGGCTCTGTTATCTCACAGAGGTGTCGTTGGAGGTTGAACGCGCCGATGCTGCCAAAGCCCTCTATGACCACCTGCTCCCCTACACCGGCTTCGCGGCCAACAACGCAACCATCGATGCTGGGCCGGTGGACCTCTACCTAGGCATGGCAGCATTCACGATCGGTGACATCACCGCTGCGCGCCACCACCTGAGCCAGGCCCGTGTCTTCTGCACGCGGACCACAGCACCGTTGTGGCAGGCACGAACCGAAGACTTGGAAAGACGCATCGCCAGCAGGAACTGAGCCGCGCTGATCGTCACCAAACGGTGAGGATCCCATGCGCGGAATACGATCCGGCGGCGCCGCGGTCTGCGAGTTGGATCGCGTTGACCAGGCAATGCACCTGAACAGGTCACGTCTGTGAACGAGCCACCGACCCCGCCAACAAGCGCGACAGGCACCACGGCCCGGCAACCGAAACGGCTGGGTGATCAGCTGCCCGCAACCTGCCGAACCCTCATCGAGGACAACGTGCTGAGTCCGGCCTCAACGCCGGGAGTAGCTCCAGGTCAGCCTGTGCACGTCCAATGGAGGTGCGGGGCGGAGGAGACCGCTACCTACGGGCCCAGGTCCGCGACCGTCGGAACGAAGGGCCGTCCGATGTGTGCCTGACTCACCATTCACACGCTGGTGTAGAGCAGGTCGCTGATGACAAGAGCGATCATCGCGCACGCCACGATGAAGGCCGCGCCGGACAGAGCGTTTGCTGCACCTGAGGTGACCCTTGGCGCATCTCTGGTGACGACCGGGATTCCAGCCTGATCCAGCGTGACGTGGATGTCGGGCTGCGCCGAGGCGGGGACCACTCGAAGCGCCAACACGTCCCATCCGGTACGACCTCGGAGGACCTTCACCAGCAGGAACGGGGTGCCACTCATGACGATGAAGATGACGCCCAGGATGTATCCCATGACGTCCGCGTAGCCGTCGAGCCGCGCGCCGCGCAGGAACGCGACCCCCATCGTGGTGAACAGGATCGGCCAGAAGAACATCGCCAAAGCCGGCCCCCATGCCTTGACGAAACCCGCGTTCACCAAGACCGCCACGATGATCACGGGGAGCGCGAGGGAGCCGAACACGACAGTGCTGTCGCTACATGCGGTCGCGATCTGGTAGGGCCCACCACGAGCGCAGAACCCACCAGAGGCCATCACGCTCAACCCCACGCGATACAGCAAGCTCAAGGCGGTCAGGAAGACCAACCAGGTCACCAGTGATACCGCGAACTCCACGATCAACTGCGTCCGTGCACCACGTCGCACTGGGGTCATTGCTCTCCTTCCAGCGGGGCATCGGTCCCGTTGTAGATGCCTCACCTCATGGCGGCCGACAGCTTGCAGCCCGCTGCTCGCCAGCGGCACCCCATCATGGGTCAGCGGGCAGCGATCCGCTTCGCTTTTCGACGTAGCGTTCACGCTCGGGAACCCGGACGTCCGCGCAATCACCTGGGCCGCGATCTTCTTCCACGACCCCCTGGTCGCCCGGCAGGTCGCCTTGGTCGCTCTTCTCACGTGGGCTTGCCGGTGCGCAGCCACTGGTAGCCGCTGGAGTAGCCAACGCCGTACCAGGTACCGCTCCTGGCCTTCAGGGACTTGGTGGGCCTTGCCAGGTTCCGTGCCCGGTTCGGTGACGCCACACAGATGACCACCGACCTGGTCCTGGACTGCCTCGAGCACGCGATCTGGACCCGTGGACGTGACGGTATCGAGGACCTGACCGGGCTGGTGCACCACACCGACGCGGGCAGCCAGTACACCTCGTTCGCGTTCACCAGCCGGCTCATCGACGCCGGCGTGGACCCGTCAGTGGGTTCGGTGGGCGACGCCTACGACAACGCGCTGGCCGAGTCCCAGATCGGGATCTACAAGACCGAGCTCATCCGTCCCGGAGGCCCCTGGCGCGACGTCGAGCACGTCGAGCTCGTCACCTTGTCGTGGGTCGCCTGGTTCAACACCGAGCGCACCCACGAAACGATCGACGACCTGACACCGATCCAGGCAGAAGAAGTTCACTACGCTGCACGAAACCGTCTCCGCCCAACCGGGTAGAGACACCAAACGAAGTGTCCGGAAACCCCGGGGCGGTTCACCACGCGTCGTAACCGGTCGTGATCGGGCACCCGTCTCGGTGCCGGTCGCGTCGACCGCGGTGGTCTGGGTGGGTAGGCCGGTGGTGCCTGAGCAGGTGATGGCTTGACCGTTGGCGAAGGTGGAGCCGGTCATGCCTGCGCTGGTCGTGCCTGCGCTGGTCGTCCGCTGCTTCTTGGGCCGGCCGGCGGCGTCGTAGGTGTTGTGGGTGGTGCGCCGGAGCGTCGTACTTGAAGTTCCCCGCTCCCTCGCGGTGCGCCAGGCTTCGTCGTACCCAACCTGAGTGTCGTGGATCGACCGAAGTGCGAGCAGATTCGTCAGGTGCTTGAGAAGGCGATCAGTCCACTCGAACTCGGAGATCTGGCGGCGGATCAGGTGAGGGCACACGCCCGCACCTGCGTGCAGCGCCCTCACGCGGCGCGCGTTGCCGCCGATCAGCGTGATTCGCCGAAACCGCGCCGTCGGGGGCCACGCGCACCCCCAGCCCGCCCCGCCCGGTGAACGACCAAGGCCCCCGGCCAGCGTTTCGGCTGACCAGAGGCCTTCTCGGTTTGTGGAGCTGAGGGGATTCGAACCCCTGACCTTCTCATTGCGAACGAGACGCGCTACCAACTGCGCCACAGCCCCAGTGCGTCGTACGACGCGGTGGGAAACGTTAGCACCCGGCCTGGGTGAGCACCGAATCGGCTCGGTACCGGGTTGCTCGGGGACCGACTAGGAGCCGACCGCGCGGTTGTCGTCGCCGTCGCGGCGGGAGCGGGCGGCCTTCTCGGCCTTCTCCGCCTCGTCGGCCTCGCGGGCGAGCTGGGCGTCCGCGTCGGTGCGGCCGGAGGTCCACACGCCGGTGGAGTCGAGGTCGATGGTGCGGACGGTACGGCGGGTCGCGGCCGGCTTGGTGACGTACGTCGGGAGCGTGACCGGGACCGGGTCCCACATCGCCGGGTCGACGATGGCGGAGATACCGGCGGAGGTGTCCTCCATCGGGTCGATGTCGTCGGCCGCCTCCTCAGCGGCCTCGACCGCCGGGTCGGTGACCTCGCGCTCGCGGGTCTCGGCGTCGTCCTCGGCCGGTGCGTCGGCGGGGGCGTCGGCGGGCATCCGGTCGACCGGCGTGCGGTCGCCGGGACGGCGCGCGGGCAGCAGTCGCTGCTCGCCCTTGACCATCAGCCGGCACAGCACCAGCCAGCCGACGAGCAGCGCGGCCGGGAGCGCGACGTACGGCCACGCGAGCACGCCGAACGCGGCGAGGCCGATGACGACGAGGTTGGTGAGCAGCACGACGCCGAGCACGTTGCGGCGCCGCTTGGTGGCCCGCCCGGCCGCGGCCCGGCGGGCCCGGACCTGGGCGGGAGTGAGCGAGGCGGCGAGGCGCTCGGCCTCGGCGGCCCGGGCCACCTGGCGCTCGGCCTTCGCGGCGCGACGCTCCGCTCGGCGCTCGGCGCGGGAGACCCCGGCCGGCTGCTCCTCGTCGACGGCCTGGCCGTCCGGCGTCACCAGCCGGGCGGTGCGCTTGTCGACGGGCTCGCGTCGGGCCAGCACGCGCATCGTGTGCGAGAACCGGTCGACGGTGCGGCTTCGGGCGTCCTCGTCGTGGTGCTTGAGCGCCTTGGGCACGAGGTAGACCGCCCACGCCACGGCGAGGGCGACGAAGATCAAAGCGCTCATGTCCACGAGACAGAGGTTATGAGTGCTACCTCACGAGGCCGCGGATGTCCACAGGTGTGTCGCAAAATCACTCGTGTGACTCGTGAGAATCGAGCCTCCGGAGCATCCCCTCGGGGCACTCCTCGACGGTGACGGCGTAGATGCGGTGATCGCGCCACGCGCCGTCGATGTGCAGGAAGAGCGGCGCGAAGCCGACCTCACGGATGCCGAGCTTCTCGACGACCCGCAGCGAGTTGGAGTTCTCGGGCCGGATGGCCACCTCGATCCGGTGCAGTCGGGCGACCGTGAAGCAGTGGTCGATCACCAGCGCCACGGCGCGCGGCATCACCCCGCGCCCGGCGTACCGCTGGTCGAGCCAGTAGCCCACCGAGGCGAACTGCGCCGAGCCGCGCACGATGTTGTTCACGGTGAGCTGTCCGGCGAACCGGCCGTCGACGTCGATCGCGAAGGGGTACGTCGTGCCCGCCCGCGCCTGCCGGTGCAACCGGCGCACCAGCGACCGGAACGTCGAGGGCCGGGCGTCCGCCCCCGGTGGCGCGGTCGCGTCCCAGGGCGTCAGCCACGCACCGTTGCGCCGGCGGGCGTCGCGCCAGGCGCGGGCGTCGGAGCCGATCAGCGGGCGGACGGTCACCTCGCGCGACTCCAGCCGAGCCGGCCACCCGGCGGTCAATGATCGCCTCCGGCAATCTGCTCCACGGCGTGCACGAGCATCGGGCGGAGCACCGCGAGCCCGTCCTTCACCCCACCCCGCGAGCCGGGCAGGTTCACCACCAGGCACCGGCCGACGACGCCGGCCAGCCCACGCGAGAGCACCGCCGACGGGACGCCGTTCGCGACGCCGTACGCCCGGATCGCCTCGGCGATCCCCGGAGCCTCGAAGTCCAACAGCACCCGGGTGACCTCCGGCGTGCGGTCGGTCGGGGTGAGCCCGGTGCCGCCAGTGGTGAGCACCACTCGCGCGCCGGCCCCGGCCGCGGCGGCGATCGCCGCGCCCACCGGCTCGCCGTCGGGTACGACGGCCGGGGCGTCGACCGCGAATCCCAGCTCGCGCAGGAAGTCCACGATCAGCGGCCCGGTGGCGTCCTCGTAGACACCGGCCGCGGCCCGGTTGGAGGCCACGACCACCGCGGCGGGCAGCGCCGACTCGTCCGGCCCGCTCATGGCCGCGACCAGTCCCCCGACTTGCCGCCGGTCTTGGTCTCGACGCGCACGTCGGTGATCACGGCGCCCTTGTCGACTGCCTTGACCATGTCGACGACGGTCAGCGCGGCCACGGACACCGCGGTCAGGGCCTCCATCTCGACGCCGGTGCGGTCGTTGGTGCGCACAGTCGCGACGATCTCGACGGCGTCGTCGGCGACGGAGAGGTCGACGGTCACCCCCGAGATCGACAGCGGGTGGCACAGCGGCACCAGCGACGGCGTCTGCTTGGCGCCCATGATGCCGGCGATCCGGGCGACCGCGAGCGCGTCGCCCTTCGGCACGCCGTCCCCGCGCAGCAGCGCGACGACCTCCGGCGACACCAGCACCCGGCCCGAGGCCGAGGCGGTGCGCGCGGTGACGGCCTTGCCCGACACGTCGACCATCCGGGCCGCGCCCGACTCGTCCACGTGCGTCAAGCGCGGTTCCGACATCAGAACTCCTCGTCGAGCCTCAGCACCTGCACCTGCGTGCCGGCGGCGACCGAGGTGACGTCCTCGGGCACCACGACCAGCGCGTTGGACGATGCCAGATCGCCGATCAGGTGGGAACCGTGTCCACCGACCGGCGTGGCGTACGCCGCGCCCGCGTCGACGCCGTACTCGGCCCGCACCAGCTGCCGGCGCCCGGCGGGCGAGCCGATCGCGTGGGTGAGGCGCGCGGGCACGGTCGGTCGCGCGTACGGCGTGCGACCCATCAGCTTGCGGATCGCCGGCAGCACGAACTGCTCGAAGGAGACGTACGACGACACCGGGTTGCCCGGCAGCGTGAAGATCGGGGTGCGGTCGTCTCCGACGTGGCCGAAGCCCTGCGGCTTGCCGGGCTGCATCCGGATCCCGCCGAACCACACGGTGCCCAGCGGGGTGAGCGCCTCCTTGACCACGTCGTAGTCGCCCTGCGAGACGCCGCCACTGGTGACGACGAGGTCGGCCCGCACGAGCTGGTCGTGCAGCGCGTCGAGGAAGGCATGCGGCTGGTCGGGGACGATCCCCACCCGGTAGGCGATCGCGCCCGTCCGCCGCGCGGCCGCGGCCAGCAGATAGGAGTTGCCGTCGTAGATCGAGTCCCGGCCCAGCGGCGTGCCGGGGTCGCGGAGCTCGGATCCGGTGGACAGCACGACCACCCTCGGACGCGGGCGGGAGCGCACGGTGGCCCGGCCGACGGCGGCCAGCAGGCCGAGGTGGCGCGGCCCCAGGACCGTGCCCTGGGAGACCAGCACGTCGCCGACGGCGACGTCGTCGCCCATCGGCCGGATGTGCTGCCCGAGCGTCGGCGCCGCGCTGATGCGCACCTGGGCGACGCCGCGGTCGGTCCACTCGTAGGGCACGACGCTGTCGGCGCCGGCGGGCACCGGCGCACCGGTCATGATCTTGGCGGCCGTGCCGGGCGGCAGCGCCAGCAGGCCACCCTGGCCCGCACCGATCTCGCCGACCACGGGCAGGTGCACGGGCGTCTCGTCGGTGGCCGCGACGACGTCCTCGCGGCGTACGGCGTAGCCGTCCATCGCGGAGTTGTCGAACGACGGCAGCGCCACCTCGGCGACGACGTCCTCGGCGATGGCCAGGCCCAGGGCGTCCATGAGCGGCTGCGGGAAGTCGGGCAGCGGCTCGATCGCCTCCAGGATGCGCGCGCGGTGCTCGTCGACGGTGAGCAGCTCGGGGTGCGCCCCCGCGGCCGGGTCAGGCATCCGAGCCGGTGGTCAGCACGGCGTCCGCCGGGACGCGCTGGGCGGCGCCGGCCTCGAGCTCGACGTCGCCGACGACCTGGACGCCGGGGCCGAAGGTCCAGTCCCCCGCCACCCGCAGCGACTGCGCCTTGCGCATCGAGGGCGCGCCCTCCGGGAAGCGCTTGTCGAACTCGCCGACGAGCCGGTAGTAGCTCGCGTCGAGGTCGACGAAGGGGACGTCGGGAACGGTCTGGTCGAGCACGAAGTCCTGGCCGATGTCGTAGACGTCGGAGCGCAGCACCAGCAGGTCGTTGGTGGTCTTGACCGGCACGAACCGGTCGCGCCCGACCTCGATCAGCGCCGCGCCCTCGAACACCTCGATCGCCGCACCCATGGCGGTCTCGATCTGGATCACCTCGGGCGTGGACTTGTCACTCGGGTCGACCGGCTTGACGTTGCGGATCAGCGGCAGGCCGAGGATGCCGCCGCGGCGGTCCAGCTCGTTCTGCATCGCGACCAGGTCGAACCAGAGGTTGTTGGTGGAGCAGAAGCGGTGCCGGTCGAGGTCGGCGAGCGCCTTGCGGTCCTCCGCCGGCGTCTGGGCGGTCTCGCGCAGCACCAGGCGGCCGTCGGACTTGCGGCGGGCGAAGTGGCCGCCCTTGCGGTCGGACGGCGTACGGCGGACCGCCTCGATCGCGAACGGCGCGCCGCTCGTGGCGAACCAGCCGGCGACCAGTGGGTCGGGCACCGCACCGAGGTTGTCGGAGTTGGAGACGAACACGTACCGGTAGCCCGCCTCGATCAGCAGGTCGAGCAGGCCGGTGCCACGCAGCGCGGTGTAGAGGTCGCCGTGGCCGGGCGGGCACCACTCGAGGTCGGGGTCCTTGGGCCAGCTGACCGGACTGAGGTCCTTGGCGAGCAGCTTGGGCTCCTTGTTCTGCAGGAACTCCAGCGGCAGGCCCTCGACCGGCAGGTCCTCGTAGCGCGCCAGCGCCGCCATCGTGTCGGCGGAGGTGCGGAAGCTGTTCATGAAGATCAGCGGCAGCGTCGCGTCGTAGTCGCGCCGCAGGTGCAGGATCTGCCGGGCGATGATGTCGAGGAAGGACAGCCCGCGCCGCACGCACAGCAGCGACTTGGCCCGGTCCATGCCCATCGAGGTGCCGAGGCCGCCGTTGAGCTTGATCACCGCCGTCGCCCGCACCGCGGCCGCGCCGTCCTCGTCGGACACCTCGACGTCGGCCAGCGCGTCGATGTCGACGGGGTCGATCGACGCCTCGGGGATCATCCCCGTCTCACCGTGCTCGAGGAGCCGGTAGTAGTGGGCGAAGGTCTCGATCGCGATCTCGTCGATGCCCGCGGCGGACATCTTCTCGCGTGCCCTCTGGAGGCCAGCAGAACCCATACTCACGATCGTAGGCTTCCCTGGTGAGGCACATGCAATCTCCGGCCAAGCTGGCCGTCCGGGACCGGCTGCTCACCGCCCGCGGCCGCCGCCCGCTGGTCGACGTGGTCGCCGACGCGCACGCCATCGCGGCGCACCTGCTCGGGGCACCGGAGGTACGCCGGGCGGCGACGGTCGCGGCGTACGTCTCGATCGACGGCGAGCCCGGCACCGGCCCGCTCCTCGACGGGCTGCGCGCCGCCGGCAAGCGGGTGGTGCTGCCGGTGCTGCTGCCCGACGGCGACCTCGACTGGGCGGCGTACGACGGTCCGGACTCGCTGCTCCCCGCGCGCTTCGGCCTGCTCGAGCCGGCCGGGCGGCGACTCGGACCCGAGTCGGTCGGCACCGCCGACGCGGTGCTCGTGCCGGGGCTGGCGGTCGCCGCGGACGGGCTCCGGCTCGGTCGCGGGGGCGGCTCCTACGACCGGGCGCTGGGCCGGGTCCCCGTCGGCACCTTCACCTGCGTGCTGCTCTACGACGAGGAGGTCGGGGTCGCCGTGCCGGCCGAGCCGCACGACCGCCGGGTGACCCACGCCGCGAGCCCGGCGGGAATCGTGCGGCTGCGCGGCTGACGCTGGAGGTCTCGGGTACTCTTGGCACTCGTCAGTGCCGAGTGCCAGCCCGGGGCCGTCCGAGAAGGAGAACCGTGCCGACCTATCAGTACGCCTGCACCGAGTGCGGCCATGCCTTCGAGCAGTTCCAGAGCTTCTCCGACGACGCGCTGACCACGTGCCCGGAGTGCCAGGGCAAGCTGCGCAAGCTCTTCAACGCCGTCGGCGTCGTCTTCAAGGGCTCGGGCTTCTACCGCACCGACAGCCGCTCCGGCGGGTCCGCCACCGACGGCGGCTCCTCGAAGTCCGACTCGTCGACGTCGGACTCCTCGAGCACGAAGACCGAGACCAAGAGCGAGTCGAAGCCAGCGGCGACCGCCGCCGCGGCGTCCTCCGACTGAGCCTCGATCCACCGATTTCCGCCTGCTGCGCGCCACCATTCGGGCGCGCTGGCTGCGTTACCGACGCTCAACGGACAACCAGTACGACGCTCGCGCCGGCGCCTGGCCAGCACACCCGCCTGGCGACGCTCGCGACGCCGCAAATCGGTGGATCGAGGCTGAGCCCGGGCCGGGCCCTGTGGAGAGCCGGAGCGCGAACCCGGCTCGTTCTCCTAGCGTCGCGGCATGTCCGTCCGTGACCGTCTCGCCGTCGTACGCCGAACTCTGCGCCGCACGCTGCTCGCGCGCCGGCGACTGCTCGCCGCGCTGCTGACGGCGGTCGCCGTCGCCGCCGGCCTGCATGCCACCGCGGCCGGGCCGCCCCCGCGGGTGACGGTGACCGTGGCCGCCCGCGACCTGCCGTCCGGCACGGTGCTGAGCGCCGGGGACGTGCGCCGCGCGGAGTTCGCGCCCGACTCGGCACCCGAGGGGCTCGCCGCCGAGCCCGTCGGTGGCACGCTGGCGGCGCCGCTGCGGGCGGGCGAGCCGGTGACCGACGTACGCCTGGTCGGCCCGGCCCTCACCGATGGCTACCCCGGTCTGGTCGCCGTACCGGTGCGGCTCCCGGACGCCGGGACCGCCGCGCTGCTGCGGGTCGGCGACCGGATCGACCTGGTCTCCGCCGACCCGGAGGGCGGGCCGGCGGCCGTGGTCGCCGAGTCGGTGCCGGTGCTGGCCCTGCCCGGCACCCCCGACGAGGCCGGTGCCACCAGCCTGACCGGCCGGCTCGTCGTGGTCGGCACCGCGCCCGGCGACGTCGCCCGCATCGCGGACGCGTCGGTGCGGACCTTCCTCACCATCGCCTTCGCCCATTAGCGTCGGGCCATGACCGGATTCAAGAACTTCATCCTGCGGGGCAACCTGGTCGAGCTCGCGGTCGCGTTCATCATGGCCGCCGCCTTCGCCGCGGTAGTCAAGGCGACTGTCGAGCTGATCATGGACCTGATCGGCAAGATCGGCGGGACGCCGAACTTCTCGTCCTACAACTGGAACGGCATCGGGATCGGCGACTGGCTCACCGCCGTGGTGGCCTTCGTGATCATGGCCGCGATCGTCTACTTCGCGATCGTGCTGCCCTACACGAAGGCCAAGGAGAAGTACTTCCCGAGCGAGGAGCCCGGGACGCCCGAGGACGTCCAGCTCCTGGAGGAGATCCGCGACCTGCTCGCCGCACAGCAGGGCCGCCCGACGCCGGGGGCCTGAGCCGCCTACTGACCGCCCTTCGAGACGGTTGCTAGCGCAACCTCCTCAGGAACCACCCTTCGAGACGGTTGCTAGCGCAACCTCCTCAGGAACCGTGGTGCGGGGGCACCTGCTCCCGCAGCCACCGGTCCCCGGCCGGCTCCCGGTCGGGCCGGGCCGGGTCGCGCTCGTCGTTCGTGGTCTCGGGCAGCACGTCGCCGAAGATCTCGGCGCGCCGCCGGCGGCGCCGCCACTCGGCGTCCCGCTCGGTGTCCGGCTGGGTGTCCGGCTCCGTCGGCTGCTGCTCGCTCACCCGCGTCGCCTCACACGCACAGGCCGGCGTTGGCGAGCGCCTGCCGGCTGGCCTCGTCCTCGGGCGTCGACGACGGACTGCCGGTCGACGGCGAGTCCGAGGGGCTGCTCGGGGTGTCCGAGGGCGAGCTCGACGGCGAGTCCGACGGGCTGCTCGACGGGGAGTCGGAGGGCGACGGCGTCTTGCCGCCGGGCACGCTGCCGGCGCTGATCACGCCGTCGGAGAGGCGCTTGGTCAGCGGCTCGTCCTTGCGGATCTTCTTCCAGACCTGGTCGGCCTCGGGCTGCTTCCACGCGAGCCGGTTGGGGTCGCTGGGCGCGGTGATGATCGGGATGGTGATGAACTGGATGTTGTCCAGGCCGATCCCCTTGAACTGGTTGCCCAGCTCGGCGATCTTGATGACGTTCTCGAGGCCGGGGTCGACGGTGAGCGACTTGGTCGCGGAGTCCAGGAAGCGCACCAGCCGGTCGGGGCGGGCCAGCGTGCCGGCGGTGACCACCTGGTGGGCCATCGAGGCGATGAACGCCTGCTGCCGCTTCATCCGGCCGATGTCGGAGCCGTCGCCCACGACGTACCGCTCCCGCACGTAGTTGAGCGCCTCGTTGCCGTGCAGCTTGCGGGTGCCGGCGGGGATGTGGATGCCGTGCGCCGGGTCGTCGATGTCCTCGGGGATGCACATCTCGACTCCGCCGATCGCGTCGACCATGCCCCGGAAGCCCTCGAAGTCGACCTTCACGAAGTGGTCGAGACGGATGCCGGTGATCTGCTCGAACTGCTGGATCGTGCAGGCGGGGCCGCCGAGCGCGAAGGCCTCGTTCCACATCGCGCTGCTGCTGCCGGGGATCGAGTCGCCGTTCTCCCTCGTGCACTCCGGCCGCTGCACGAGCAGGTCGCGCGGGATGCTGATGCCGTAGGCGCGCTCGCGGTCGGCCGAGAGGTGGAAGAGGATCGTGGTGTCCGACCGCTCGCCGCCGCCGGTGAGGCCGTCGATGTTGTTGCCCGCGCCGTCCCGGGTGTCGGAGCCCATCACCAGCACGTTCAGGGGCTCGCGAGGGCCCTCGACGTCGACCTTGTCGGGGCGGTCGGAGAGCTGCGCACTGGGGTCGAGGACCTCCAGGTTGCCGTTGAGGTGGCGGTAGAGATAGACCACCCCGAGGCCGGTCGCGAGGCCGAGCACGACCACGGTGGCGAGGACGACCTTGCCGACCGTGTGCCGCCGCTTGACCTTGCCCCGTCGCTTCGGACCGGAGGGGGTGGCCGGGGTGGCAGCGCCGGACTCGGACGGGGTACCGTCGAGCTCAGCGTCGGACATCTATCAGCCTTCGGTCGGGGACTCGGAGCCGCTCGGCGGCCTCGATGAGCCTAGACGGCGATCCTTAATTGTCCCTGTGACGCCGGTCGTCGGCCAAACCGGCGGTCGATCCGACCCGGGTGGGCGGTGTCGTGCGGCCCCGAGCCACGCGACTACGATGCCCGGGCACGCCCCAGTAGCTCAGTGGATAGAGCAGCCGCCTCCTAAGCGAAAGGTCGTAGGTTCGACTCCTACCTGGGGCACGACCACCAACGCGCAGGTCAGCGCGCCGAATCGACTCCTGACCTGCGCGTTTGTCATTGCTCCGGTCCTGTCGGTCGATATCGAACCGTGACAGCCTGGGTCGGGCTGACCTCTGCGAATCGTTGCGTAGAGCTCCCGGTGCCGCAACCCGACCTAGGAGCGGACCTCGTCGGGCAGGTCTCGGACTCCGGGGAGTCCGGTCGGCAACATCGTTCCTGTTTCGACCGCGACACCGTGACCGGCTCAGTGGCGGTCGGACCTCGATCGCAGCAGCGCTGCGGCTTCCTTGGCCACCAGGGCCTGCGCAGGGTCCCCGTTGATGCTCGCGTTGACGATGGCGCCCTCAGCGAGCAGGCAGAGCGCTGGCGCGACTGCGGTGGGGTAACCGCTCTCGACGGCGGCCCTGGTGACGAACGCGTGGAAGGCGCGTTTGTGCGCTTGTACGGATTCCACGACGGCGGCGTCCGTGCCACCGAGCTCGCCGAAGGTGTTGATCCAGGCGCATCCGTGAAACCCGGGCGCTTGGAACCAGTCGTGGAGCCAGTCGAAGATCGCGGAGACCCGTTCCGCGTCAGGCGCTCGGTCGACGAAGGTCTCGAGGTCTTCTCGCCAACGGGTGTCTCGTCGTTCAAGTACAGCGAGGAGCAGGTCGCTCTTGGTGCGGAACAGCTGGTAGATCCGTTTCAGCGAGATCCCGCTTCCGGCGCGAATCTCGTCCATGCCGACCGCCTGGACACCGCGTGCGTAGAAGAGCGCTTCCGCGGCTGCTAGCAGCCGCGACACCTGCGCGTCCCGCGCTGGCGGTGCAACTTCGGCCATGACGTCAAACCTTCGGGGTTGCGGGAAGAACGATCGTTCTCTAGCCTAGCTGGCACGTAGAGAACGATCGTTCTCCACCTTGAGGAGGAGCCATGAGCGGACGACCACCGTTCCCACCGTTCGACCTGGAGACAGCACGAGAGAAGGTTCAGGCGGGCGAGGACGGCTGGAACACACGTGATCCGGAGCGGGTCGCTCTTGCCTACACCGAAGACTCGGTGTGGCGTAACCGGGACGCCTTTGTCACTGGCCGGGCGGAGATCCTCGAGTTCTTGACCTCCAAGTGGCAGCGGGAGCTCGACTACGCGCTCCGCAAGAACCTGTGGGGTTTCCATGAGAATCGAATCGCCGTCCGCTTCCAGTACGAGTCGCACGATCCGGCGGGCCAGTGGTGGCGCAGCTACGGCAACGAGCTGTGGGAGTTCGACCAGCACGGTCTGATGAGCCGGCGCGAGGCGAGCATCAACGACATTCGCATCGAGGACGGCGACCGCCGAATCTTCGGTCCCCGATCGAAGTCCGAGTACGGCGTCGAGTTCCCGCTCCACTGACCACCAGATCGTTCCTCACCGCGGCACCTCCTTCCGCCGCCGACCGTCACCACCAGCACCGCTGAAGGCGCGAGCCTGACCTGAAGCACCCCGACTCCCCCGGAACGCCGCTGACCCGCCACGTCAGCGGCGTTTGCCGTCCTCACGGATCGTCAACGCCACCAAGCGGGCCCGGAAATGCGAGACACCCGGCCCAGATCTCTCTGGATCGGGTCTCTGTGAACCACAGCGGGTTTCCTCTGTGAGACCACCGTTGTGCGCGAGGCGGAGTTCAACCAGTGGAGTTCGCCATGAGATGCCCAAACTCCACGACCGGCGACCATCGGAACGACGTCGGCGTCCGCCCCAGGCTCGGGGCGGACGCCGACATCGATGTGGTGCTGCTCAGGCGCCGTAGAGGCTCGTGAAGTTGTCCCGGAGCATGAGGTTGCCCAACTCACCGTCACCGGCGGCTTCGGCCAGCCGGTAGACCTCGCCGGTGTAGTCGCCCCAGGGCTCGTCGCTGGCGAAGAGCACGCGATCGTGCCCGATGCCCCGCTTCTCGATCTCGGAGGCGAGCCAGCGCGGCGCGAAGCCGATCGCCCAGCTGGTGTCGGTGTAGACCTTCTTGCCCTGCTCGATCCAGGTGAAGAACCGCTCGCTGATGAGCTTGATGTGGCCGCTCATCCCGCCACCGAAGTGGACCAGGTGCATCTTGGTCTCGTCGCCGTAGCGCTCGACCAGCTTGCCGATCTGGTCGATGTCGGAGGCCGCACCCGGGGAGGTGTGGATGTGGACGACGAGGTCGTTGTCCCGGGCCGTGTTGAAGATGGTCTCGAGCTGCGGCTGGCAGGCCTCGTCGTCGACCGCGCCGCCGAGCAGGAAGCTGGTCTTGAGGGCGACCACGCCCGGCTCACCGACCAGCTTGAGCGCCTCGGCGTTCAGCTCGGCGTCCTGGGCCCGGGGCGAGACCCACAGGCCGCACTTGATCCGGTCGTCGGTCGCCGCCGCCTCGACCACCAGGGGGTTGAACCCGAAGGAGACCCCGGCGTCCGGCACCCCGTAGTTGGGCAGCACGAGCGTGCGCTCGGCTCCCTCGCGGTCGAGGTCGGCGATCAGCTCGGCGACCGTGCCCCGGGCGCTGATGTCCGGGTTCGCGGGCGGTCCGCCGTAGAAGGGGAACGCCGGCATCACCCCGATGTGGCGGTGCGCGTCGTTCGTCAGGTGCGTGGCCATGGCGACGTCAGACCGTCCAGGTGGCCAGCACGAGGGCGCGGTCCCGCCAGGCCTGGATGTTGGCATCCAGTACGTCGAGCGGGTTGAACGCCTTGACGCCGGGGATCAGGTCGTCCTCGCGCATCCCGTAGAGCGCACCCATCGCGAACCGGCAGGCGTAGACCGTCGCACCCTCGTCGATCAGGGTCTTGATCTGCTTGTTGTAGCCGAGGTTGCCCGGGAACCCCTCCGCGCCGACGGCCGGGTAGCCGCGAGCCGCGGAGGCCATCAGCACGGCGGGGCCGTAGAGGACGAAGGTGAGCTCGAAGCCCTTGCGCTGCAGGCGGGTCGCGGTCAGCATGTTGACCAGGCCGACCGAGCCCTCGAACGGCACGGTGTGCATGAAGACGTAGGCCTTATCGCCCTCGTTCGCCTTGTGGTCGGGGAAGATCTTCTCCTCGACGTTGAAGAGGATGTCGCCTTCCTTCGGCGGGTCGATCGTCACGGTCTTGGGCACGGTAGCGCTCCTTGCTCGGGTCGGTTGGTTGGCTGTGGTGCGACTCAGTCGATCTGCTCCGGATCGACGTACTGGGGTGCGGGCCAGCCCATCCGGTGGCTGCCCGGGATCTGCTGCATGACGACGCGGCGCAGGCTCCAGGGGAGGAAGCGGTAGACCGGCGCGAAGACCTGCAGCCACCACCGCTCGGCGAGTCCGCGCGGCCGCGCGGGCGCGTTCGCGTGGTGCTGCTCGGCCATCCGGCGCTGGGCGTCGCGGAGCAGAGAGCTCTCGGCGTTGTGACGCAGCCAGTGCGTGAAGCTCACGGCCCCGCCTCTCAGAGCTTCGCGACGGCGGCCTGGGCGGCCATCGCGATCGGCTCGTTGAGGGCGCCGATGGCGGGCGAGTAGACGTTCTCCATCGTGGCCAGGGTGTCGATGGGGACACCGGTACGGGCGACGATGCCCAGGAAGTCGGCACGCTCCTTGATCCCCTCGCCGCCGACCATCTGTGCGCCGATCAGGCGCCGGCTGCGGGGGTCGACGAGGAGCTTGACGGTGATCGGCTTGACGCCGGGGTAGTAGCGCGCCCGGGTGATGCCGTTGGCCACGCCGGTGACGAAGGGCAGGCCGAGCGCGGTGGCCAGCGTCTCACCGAACGAGACCCCGCCGATCATCCACTGTCCGGCGAGCATGCCCCAGGGCACGTAGACGGGGTTGTGGGTACGCCGGCCGCCGGCCGCGTTGATGCCGGCGGTCTTGCCCTGGGCGTAGGCATGGCTGCCCGAGAGCCCCTGCAGCGGGACATTGGACACCCCGTGGGGGATCTCCGCGCAGTCGCCCGCGGCGTACACGTGCGGGTCCGAGGTGCGCATCTGCGGGTCGACCGCGATCCCTCCGGTGCTCCCGAGCTTGATCCCGGCCGCCCGGGCCAGACCGGCGTTCGCGACCTTGTGGCTTCCGATCACGGCCAGCTGACAGGGCACGTCACCGAACGAGGTGGTCGCGTGGGTCAGCTTGCCGCCCTTGCCGACGAAGCCCGTCACCTTCTCGTTGAACCGCAGGTCGACACCGTCGGCCTCCCAGTCGGCCCGCACCGGCTCGACGATGTCGGGGTCGATGACGTCGGCCATCGGCCACGGACCCGGGTCGACCAGCGTCACCTCGATGCCCCGGTGGCGCAGCGCCGAGACCATCTCCATCGCGATCGGACCGGACTCCACCACGACCGCCTGACGCACGGTGTCGAGGTACTTGTCCCACTCCATCGCGGCCCGGATGTTCTTGACGTGGTAGATGCCCTCGAGGTCGGTGCCCGGCACGTCGGGCGTGGCGTAGTCCCAGCCGGTGGCAAGGACCAGCCGGTCGTAGGTGACCCACCCCTCGCCCTTGACCTGGATGGACTTCGACTTCAGGTCGATGCTCTCGACCGTCGTCTCGTAGTGGACGTCGATGCCCTGCTGGACGTACTGCTCCTTCGTGGCCAGGAAGAGCCGCTCGAAGGAGTCGATCTCCTTGCCGTGCACGAAGGGGATGCCGCACGGGCTGTAGGCGACGTCCTCGAACTCGGTGTAGACCACCGTCTCCACCGACGGATCCTGGCCCTTGGCCGCACCAGCGACGCCCAGTCCTGCCGCCCCGCCACCGATCACGACGATCTTCACGAGTGTGCCCGCTCTCTTTCCGTCGCAAAATCAACGTCGTGTCGGATAGTAGATGCGAGCCCGCGGGCGGTCAAGCCTCGACGGCGGCCACCTCGGTGGTCAGCTCCACCCCGGAGCGCAGCGTGTTGGTGACGTAGCAGACCCGCTCCGCCGCCTCGAGCAGCGCATCGACCCGGTCGGCCGGGACGCCGACCTCGGCCGAGATCCGCACCGAGGCGAAGCGCAGCCCTTCGTAGGTGCCGGTGACCTGGACCCGGAGCGCGCTCGGCACCAGTCCCTGCCGCTTGGCGGCATGTCCGAGCGCGAGGGTGAAGCAGGAGGCGATCGACGCGAGGAAGTAGTCGGTGGGTTGGGGGCCGAGGCCGGAGCCACCGACCTCCACGGGCTCGTCGACGGTGACCTCGAAGTCGCCGGCGGTCACCGTGCAGTGGTAGCCGCCGTGCCAGACACCGGCGACCGTTCGCTCCATACCCATCGACAGCCTCCTCGAGGTGGTGGTCACTTCGCGCGAAGATGTTTCAGATCAGAGATGATGCATCATCATAGGAGATATCGGGGTGGGACGACGGTCCGCTAGTCTGCACAGTTGGCAACCCACCCCGAATCCCGCCGAAGGAGACCCGCTCTTGACCGCGCCCGCCCCGCAACCGACCTCCGACGAATCCCGTCGCGCCTCGGCGACGCCCATGTCGGAGGACGACGTCGCACAGGTAGTGACCGGGATCGGACCCCGGTTGCGGGCACTGCGCACCCGCCAGGGACTGTCGCTGCAGCAGCTGGCCGACCAGTCCGGCGTCTCGCCGGCCGCGATCCACAAGGTCGAGCAGTCGACGATGGTGCCGACCATCACCACGCTGCTGAAGCTGGCGGCCACCTTCGATGTCCCGGTCGGGCACTTCATCGACGAGGCGCCGGCCCCGGCCAGCTCCGCGGTCCACGTCCCGGCGAAGCGACGCCGCCAGGTGACGTCGGCGGCCGGTGACATCGTCACCGGGCAGCTCTCGGCCGACGGCGGGCCCTTCGACCTCGACGCCACCCTCAGCGAGGTTGGGCCGGGCGCCTCCTCCGGCGAGGCGACGGCCAGGTCGGCCGGCGAGACCTTGGTGCACGTGGTCTCCGGCTCCCTGGAGGTGACCGTGTCCGGGCAGCCGATCAAGCTCAGCACGGGTGACTCTCTGCACTTCCGCGCCGAGGAGCCGCACAGCTGGCGCAACCCCGGCGCCCGGGTGGCGAAGGTGATCTTCGCGTCCGTCCCCGAGCGCCGCTGAGCCCGGGCCGACTGCCCGGCCGGCCGCCAGCTCTCAGGAGTTGACGGCGACCCGCGGGTCGCGCTCCGGCCGGAGCTCGGTGACGGTCGCCATCGGCGTCGGCGGGACCAGGCTGGCCAACGCGACCAGGGCGTCGAACACCCGCTCCGGGTCCACCCACGGGTGCCCCTGGGCGAACTCGATCCAGTCCCCGGGCGGGATCACCGGCTCGCCCTCGCCGTACTCCAGCTCACCCCACGTGGCCGCCAGCTCGATCAGCTCGACGAGCCCCGTCATCGGCTGGAACTCCAGCCCCAACAGGCGTCGATGGTGTGCGGGTGCCGCCGCCTCGAACCGACAGCCACACTGCCCTTCGGAAACGATCGGGTTCTCCATGACCCGAGCCTGCCCGGTGGTGTTGCAGGGACGTTGCACGGCCGCGCAGCCGTCACGAAGCGGCCGTCCGCACCACCTCGCGCGCGGTGGCGAGCAGTCGGCGCTCCACCTCCGCGTAGTCGTCCAGGGCGGCCTGGGCGCGCTCACGCAGCGACTCGGCGGCGGCGGCGTACTCCTCGGTCATGGCCAGCACCGCGCGTGGCGCCGCGCCGCCGGCGGCATCCCTCGTGGCGACGATGTTGCGCGGGTCGACGGTGGCGCGCAGCTCCTCGGCGTCCAGCCCCAGGCTGCGCTCGGGCCCCCAGCCCAGCACCGTGCGCGCGGCGGTGTCGAGGTCCTCGGGGGTGAGGTCGATGGCGCCGACGCCGGTACGGCTGGCGGTCCGGACGGTCTCGCCCACGACCAGGTACGCCGCGCGGTAGTCGATCCCGCAGCGGAGCATGACGTACTCGGCGAGGTCGGTCGCCTGGGTGTAGCCCTCGATCAGCCGCTGCCACATCCGCCCCCGGTTCACGGCCAGGGTGTCGACCACGCCGTCCATCAGGGCGGTGATGCGGGTCCCGAACTCGAGCGCCTTCGGGATCTCGCCGTAGGCGAAGATCAGGTTGTCGCTGCGCGCGGACGGCGACTTCACCACCGCGAGGAAGCCGGTCAGGCGGCCGATCAGCACGCCGCCCGCGCCGCGGACGATGGACAGGGCGTAGGGGTTGCGCTTCTGCGGCATCAGCACGGAGGCCCGCGTGTAGGGCCCGGCGAGATCGACGTAGTCGAACTCCTGACTCGACCAGATCTCGAGGTCCTCGGCGAGCTTGGCCTGGTTGGAGATCAGGCTGACGCTGGTCGCCAACACGTCGATGAACGTGTCGGTCTGCCACATCGCGTCCCGGGTGTGGGTGATCACGCCCCCGAAGCCGAGCAGGTCCGCGATCACCTCGCGGTCGTCGAGCAGTCGGCTGCCGTTGACGCAGCCCGCGCCGCCCGGACTGGTGTTGACCTCCGCCAGCGCGACCAGCAGCCGCTCGGCGTCGCGGATCGCCGGCGGCACGAAGCCGAGCAGGTAGTGGCCGAAGGTCGACGGTTGCGCCTGCTGCAGGTAGGTCTGGTCGGGCATCAGCACCTCGGCGTTGTCGGCCGCGACCCGACTGGCCGTGGCGGCGAAGCCGGCGGCGGCGAGGGTCAGCTCCGCGGTCAGGCCGCGCAGCAGCAGCCGGAGCGCGACCCGCGCCGCCTCCCGCCGGGGACGGCCGGCGTGCAGCCAGCCGGCGTCGTCGCCGATCGCCGCGACGAACCTGCGCTCCCGGGAGTTGTACGGCTCGCCGTACGCCGCGTCATAGCCGAAGTCCTCCGGCGCCGTCTCGTGCGCCTCCAGCAGCACGGCGAGCAGCCGGGCCGCGGCCGGCTCCGGGACGATGCCGCGGTGCCGGAGGTCCAGCACGTGCGCGATGTCGGCGAGGTTCAGCCCCGCGTGCAGCAGCGGCGCGTCGGCGATCTCCCAGGCGAAGCCCGCCTCGATCAGCTCCGGCGCGGGCGCCTCCTTCGACGGCCCCTCGGCCCGGCGCGGACGGTGCGGTTCGGGGATCTGGACAGCCGTCATGGACGGACCTCCTGTGCTCGATCGGGTCGGCCTGGTGCCGGGGTGCCGGCCAGGGAGTCGGCGGCGGCGAGCAGCCCACCGGTCAGCCAGTAGACGACCGGGCGGGAGAAGTCGTCGCGGTGCGCAGCCAGCCAGCCCAGCGCCGGGGCGTTGTAGACCGGATCGGCGACCAGCCCCACGCTCCTCAGGAGGGTCGCCTCCGTGGCCGGTACGTCGACCTGGCGGCCGTCCACGACCCGCCAGTCGACCGCGGGGGTCTCACCGCCGGCGACCTCGGCGGCCAGCTCGCTGACGACGCCGGCGACCTGCGCGGGGTCGCGGGTGACCGCCACCGCCACCACCTCGACCCGGTCCGACCTGGTGGACCGGGCCGCGGCAAGGCCGGCCAGCAACCCCGCGGTGCTGCCACCGGAGCCCAGGGGCAGCACCACGCTGACCCGGTCCAGGCCGCGCTCGTCCAGCTGGGCCAGCAGCTCGGCCGCGGCCGTGACGAACCCTCGGGCACCGACGGCGGTGGCACCCCCGCGGGGCACCGCGCGGACCCGACGGCCCACGGCCCGGAGCCGCTCGACCTCGGCGAGCGCGGCGGTCTCCATCGAGGCCTTGTCCGGTGATCCGGTGTAGTGGATCAGCGCACCGGCGCGTTCGGCGAGGGTGATCGCGGCGCCCCCGCGCGGGTGGCCGTGGCTGAACTGGCGCACCTCGACCCCGTGCTCGGCGGCCGCGACCGCCAGCAGCGCGGCGAAGTTCGACGAGGGACCACCGGCGACGACGAGCACCTCCACGTCGGCCGCCAGCGCGTCGGTCAGGATCGCCTCCACCGTGCGGACCTTGTTGCCGCCCCAGCAGTAGCCGTTGAGGTCGTCGCGCTTGAGCCAGAGCCGGCCGAGGCGGGAGCCGAGATCGGCATGGTGCAGCGGCGTCGGGAAGAGGCCCAGGCCCACTCCCCCGGCACGGGCTCCACTCATGCCCAGTCCTCGCCCAGGGCGTCGCGGCGCTCGGCGGCCCGGGCCAGCACCCGGTCGACCATCTCCCCGGCGGCACCGACATGGACCCGGTCCAGCTCGGCCGCCTCCTCCTCGGTCAGGTCGAGGGCGTCGACGACCGCGATCCCCCTGCTCCGAGCCACCCGGTAGGCCTCCTGCAACGCGGCCTGGGCCCGGTGCTTGCCGAGCCGCACGGACACGACGCTGAGCAGCCGCTCGGACGAGGCGCTGCCACCCGCGGTCAGGTTGGCCAGCATCCGGTCGGTGTCGACCTCGAGCCCCTCGACGAGGCGGACCGACATCGCGGTCGCCGCCAGGGCGTAGTGGGCCAGCTCCGGCACCAGCACCCACTCGGTCTTCCAGGTGCGCCCGTCCCGCTCGTGCTCGCCGACCATCGTCTCGGTCAGGACGGCGGACTGGCTGCGCACCAGTCGGGCCAGCGTGACGACCTGCTCGCTGACCTCCGGGTTCCTCTTGTGCGGCATCGTGATGGAACCGACGGTGCCGTCGGCGACCGGCTCCCGCAGCTCGCCGATCTCGGCCCGGGCGAGGGCGTAGGTCTCGTTGGCCACCCGGGCGAGCGCGGTCACGGTGGACGCGACGACCTGGGCGAACTCGGCCAGCCGGTCGCGGGTCGAGAGCCAGGAGATCGGCGGCTGCGCGAGGCCGAGCCGCCCGACGTACGCCTGCTGCATCGGCAGCGCGGCGCTCCCGAAGAACCCCAGCACCCCCACGGCACCGGCGAGCTGACCGACCAGCCACCGGTCCCGCCCCTGGGCCAGTCGGTCGAGGCACCGGCCGATCTCGTCGGCCCAGGTGGCCGCCTTGAAGCCGAAGGTGATCGGCGAGCCGGGCTGGCCGTGGGTACGCCCGACCATCGGCGTGTCCCGGTGCAGGCGCGCGAGCTCCAGCAGCGCCGCCTCGATCCGGCGCAGGTCCCGCCAGAGCAGCCGGCCGACGGCCCGGATCTCCAGGACCTGCGCGGTGTCGGTGACGTCCTGCACGGTGGCGCCGTAGTAGACCCACTCCGCCGCCTCGGCGGGCAGCGCACCCTTCAGCACGTCGATCATGCCCAGGGTCGAGTGGGAGGTACGCCGCGTACCGGCGGCGATCGCCTCGATCGCCGCGCCGTCCCACGTCCGGTCGCGCAGCCCGGCGATCGCGGCCGCGGCGGACTCCGGGATCAGTCCGACCTCGGCCTGCGCGCCGGCCAGGGCGGCGAGCACCTCGACCCATCGTCCGATCCGCGCCGGCTCGGCGAGGAGCCGGCGACTCTCGGGCGTGCTCCACTGGTGCCCGAAGACGGCCGAGTCGATCAGATGCGCGTCCACGGCACCCCGGCCCTCTGCACGATCCGGTCCAGCGCCGCCCGGACCTCGTGGAGCGACGCCCCCCAAGGCACCAGCACACCGTCGTCGCGCTCCTCGATGCCCTCCTGGAGCAGGCAGCACCGGGTCAGCGACTCCCCGCTCGGCTGCTGGTCGGCGGCGGGGAGCCACTGCCGGGGACAGGTGTCCACCCGGTCGGGGACCGAGCCGTAGAACCACCGGTGGATCTGGTCGGAGCGCTCGCAGCCGACCAGGGTCCACTCCTGCTGCGGCGGCCGCTCGTCGAGGAACCAGACCCGAGTGGTGCCGAACTCCATCCCCGAGGCGCGGCACGGGATCAGGAGGTCCGCCGCCGGGACCGGGCGGCCGGCGGCCAGCAGGTCCCGGCTGTCCTTCAGCTCGGCGTCGACCACGATCGGAGGCAGGTCCTCGGCCAGCGCGAGCACCCGGCCGACCTGGTCGACCAGCTTCGCCGGGCCGGGCGGCACCACGTCGACCACACGGAGCCGCAGCGGCGCGGGATCCAAGATGAAGCTGAGGTGGGAGTAGGCGCCCTCGACGACGACGCAGCGGGCGCCGGGGGCCCGCTCGGCGGCCAGCGCGAGCTGGGACGGGACCGCGGTGTCCAGCGCCTCGTCCACCACCAGGGCGCACTCCTCGGGGCCGGCCAGCACCCGGGCGGCCGTCGTGGGCACGAAGAGGGCGGCGTCGCCGGTCGGCTCGGCCCGGTCGACCTCGACCAGGGCGAGCCGCTCACCGCAGCGCGCGACGATGAAGCGGGTCCGGAAGTAGACCTCGCGCCCGGTGAAGTACGCCACGAGATCCGTGGCCGTCAGCGACGGCACCGTGGCCACCGCGACCTGCCGGTAGCGGCCCGGTACGACGTTGGCCTGCGGCATCACGCGCCCCGACCGGCGGCGAGGCGGAGCCCGGTCTCGGTGAGTCCGATCGTGTCCGAGCGCAGCCCGCGCCGCAGCGTCTCCAGGCCGACGACATCGTCCAGCGCGACGTTGCCGAGATTGACGTTCGGCCCGAGCCGGCGGAGCAGGACCGCCTGCTGGGCCCGCTGGGGGGCCTCGTAGATGATCCGCTCGGCTCCGGGCACCGCGGCCAGACTGTCGAGCAGCTGCTCGCGGACCTCGCCCTGCGCGTCGTAGAGCCCGACCGTGCCGCTCTCCCGCCCCTCCGTCACGATCCAGCTGGCCCCGGCCTCGAGATCGGCGCGGACCTCCGCGACCCAGGCGTCGGCGGAGACCAGCTCGCACGGATCCTTGCTGCCCACCTCGGCGAACACCTCGAAGCCCAGCGCCCGGCCCCGCTCGATCAGCTCCACCTTCCGGGCGGCGGGCATCGGCGTCGCCCCCCGGGAGACTTCGACGCACTCGAACCCGGCCCAGGTGGCGAACTCGAAGAACTCGTCGACCCGGTCCTGGCTCCAGGCGATCTCCAGCAGCGTGCCACCGGTGCAGGCGAGGATGCCGCGATCGCGCAGCAGCCGCACCTTCTCCGCCAGGAGGGGCTCGACGTACGCGGTCCCCCACCCGAACTTCCACACGTCCACCCACTCGGCGTAGGCGGAGAGGGTCTCCTCTACCCGGCCGATTGAATACCCTTTGTCCAGCACGTGGGTGAGGCCGGTGGCGCGGGGCTTCGCCGGGCGAGGTGGGAGCGTGAGGAAACTGGGACGGCTGGTCTGCATCCACCCACCTCTCTCGAACGGCGAAGAGCGCGCACAACCGGACATCGCATCTATTATCAGCCAGAGCGTATCGCATAGGAGACGCACCGGCCGGGGAGGAGGTGGCGCCGGATGAGCCGCGAGAGCACCTCCACCGTCTTCGTCCTCGGAGAGCTCGAGGTCGTCGATCCGTCGGGTCGAGCACTCGGTCCCGTCCCGGCCGGTCGCGCCCAGGTGCTGCTGCGTCGCCTCGTCGCCGCCGACGGAGCCGCCGTCGAGACCGGCGCTCTCGTCGACGCGCTGTGGGACGACGACGTGCCGAGCACGCCGGAGCGGGTGATCGCCTCGCTGGTGAGCCGGATCCGCAAGGCCATCGGGGCCGACGCCGTCACCGGCTCCTCGGCCACCGGCTACCGCTTCAACGCCGGCCCCGCCTGGACCAGCGACATCGCTCAACTGGAGGAGCTGACTCGATCGTGCCAGGCGCGCGCGGCGCTGAGCCCCGCGGTCGCCGTGGCCGCCGCCCGGCGCGGCTTCGCACTGCTCGACCGCGGTCAGCCGCAGCTGGGGTCGGCGTTCGCGCAGCACGCGTGGGCCGAGGACCAGCGTCGCTACGTCGAGGGGCTGACCCGGCGCCTGCACCGCTCCTGCTGGGAGGCCGAGGCGCACCTGGGCATGTGGCCCGAGATCGCCGAGCAGGCGGCGGAGGTGTTCGGCTCCGACCCCCACGACGAGCTCGCGGGCCGGGCCCTGATCCGCGCCCTGTGGCACCTGGGCGACCGCGCCGAGGCACTGCGGACCTACGAGCGGCTCCGCGAGCAGCTGCGCGAGCAGTTCGGCGTCGATCCGAGCCCCGAGACCGACGCCCTCTTCAGCACGATCGTCAGCGGCCAGGACCCGGACGCGCCCCGGAGCACCGACACCGCACTGGAGCTGGACTCGCTCGCCCTGATCGGGCGCCGCGTCGAGCTGGACGCGCTGGTGGCCCGGTGGCAGCGGGCCGTCGACGGGGAGCCCGGGGTCGTGGTGATCACCGGCAACCCCGGCGCCGGCTGCTCCACGCTCGCCCAGGCACTCACGGCCGTCGCGCAGGAGTCGGGAGCGCGCGCGATCCGCGTGGACTGCTTCGAGGGCGCCCGGTCCTCCGCCCTGCAGCCGCTGGTCTCCGTGCTGAGTCGCATCCTGCTCAGCACGCCCCCGGAGGCCCTGCCGGCGCTGCTGGGCGGGTGGACCGACACCGCGACCGAGCTGGTGCCCGAGCTGCGCGAGGTGGTCGGCCCGGTCGCCTACCGGCGCGCCAGTCCGGAGATCGAGCACCGGCGGGTGCTGCACACCATGCGGCACATCCTCACCGCCAGCGCCGAGACCCAGCCGCTGATCCTGCACTTCGACGACCTGCACCTGGCCGGCGCCGCGACCATCGACGCCGTGCAGTGGCTGCTGCACAGCGACAGCCGGGCACCGGTGCTGCTGGTGGCGACCGCCCCGATCGATCGCCTGGACAGCGGCCTACGCGGCCTGGCCGACACCGGCCTGCTCGTCGAGCTGGGGCCGTTGACCGAGTACGACGTCGCGGTCCTGGCCGAGCGCGCCGGCCTGGCCAGTGAGGCCGCCTTCGTCTGGGACCTCACCCAGGGGCACCTGATGTTCGTCGTCGACGTGCTGGCGGCCCTGGGGCGCGGCGAGCGGCGCGAGGACATCCCGGGCACCCTCCGCTCGATGGTCCTGCACCGCGTCCGGCGCAGCGGCTCCGAGGTCGAGGGGCTGCTGCAGGCGGCCTCGGTGATCGGCACCGCGTTCGCGCCGGACACCCTGCAGCAGCTCGTCGACCGCAGCCCGGCCGAGTTGATGAACGTGCTCCAGACGGCCTCGGCCACCGGCCTGATCGTCTCCCGCAACGACCGGTTCGTCTTCTCGCCGCCGATCCTGGGCCGCGCGCTCTACGAGGACCTGCCCGGCCCGATCCGCGTCCTGCGGCACCGGCAGCTCGCCGAGATCCTCGCCGACCGGCCCGAGCTGCGGGCCCACCACCAGGAGCGCGGCGGCCTGGTCGCCGCCGCTGCTCACTCCTGGTTCGAGGCGGCCGACCTCGCCCGGCGTGCCTTCGCGAACGCCGACGCGGTCCGGCTCTACACCTGGGCGCTCGCCGGCGCTCGGGAGGTCCAGGACCATGCCCTCGAGGGCGAGGTGCTGATCGGCCGTGGTGCCGCCCGCGAGGATCTGGCCGACTTCGACGGCGCGACCGAGGACCACCTGCAGGCCGAGGAGCTCGCGGTCGCGGTCGGCGACCGCAAGCTCCGCGCCCGGGCGGTCGAGCGGCTGGGCTGGACGGCCTACTACCGACGCGACGTCGACGAGACGTTCGCGCGGGCCGAGGAGGCGTCCCAGATGCCCGAGGCCGGCCCGGGCGCCTGGAACCTCCTGGGCCGCACCCGACACTGGGCCGGCGACTTCCACGGGGCACACCAGGCCTACGAGCGCGCGCTCGAGGAGATGGGCACCGAGGACGAGGCGATCCGGGCCTCGGTCCTCAGCTGCCTGGGGGCCCTGCTCGAGCACGCCGACCGCTACGGCGATGCCATCGAGGTGCTCGACGAGGCCGTGGCCGTCTCCCACGACCTGGGCACCTTCCACCCGCTGCTGCGCGGGCTGTTCTTCGCCGGGATGGCCCGGGCGAACGCGGGCGACCTGTCCGGCGCGCTGACCGCGCTGCAGACCAAGGCGGCGATGCTGGAGCGCTACGACGTGGCGTTCTATCGGGCACGCACCAACACGACGCTCGCCTGGGTGTGGCGCGAGCTGGGCGAGTCGTCCCGGGCGCAGCTGCTGGCCGAGCTCGCCCTCAGCCAGTCCCGCGAGGTGGAGGCCGGCAGCCTGCAGATCGAGCAGGAGCTGCACGCGCTGGTCGCCCTGGCCGACAGCGAGCTCGCCGCCGGCCGCAGCGACCTGGCCGCCGAGCGGCTGAGCGCCGCCCAGGGGCTGGTCGACGCGTGGCTGCCCTTCCGCTGGCGTGGCGACCTGCGGGTCAAGGAGGTCGGCGCCCGGATGGGTCTGGTCGCCCCGGAGGCGCTGCTGGTCGCCGCGCGCGAGGCGCAGTCGCCGAAGTACCAGACCCTCGCGCTCCACCTGATGGGCCGGCGCGAGGAGGCGGCGGCGCTGGCCCGGCAGACCGGGTCGCTGCTGCTCCTGGGCGAGGTGGGGGCGCCGGCGGAGGCCGACGACGCCCTGCGCCGGCTGGCCGCCTCGCTTCCGCAGCAGCTGCGCGCCGGATTCGTCCGGGCCGGTCGCCTACCCCGATCCCGCGCCTGAGGGCGCACCACCGAGCCGCCGGCGGAGCCGGGCCAGACGGGCGCCGGTCGCCAGCCCGAAGAGCAGCGCCCCACCCGACGACGCGCCGATCCGGCGGACCCGGGCGGCCGCCTCCGCAGCTCCGGCCGCGTCCGCGACCGCGACCGACCGCCCGAGGTCGTGCACCGGGGCGATCGACTCGCCGCGCTCGGCCCAGTGCAGGAACCCGCGACTCAGGTCCGTGGTCCGCGCCGCCACGGCGGCCGCGACGTCCGCGGACTCCTCGTCCGCCGCGATCCACGCCCGGGCCAGCAGCAGTCCGGCCACCACGTCGTCGCCCGCCGGGGTCAGCCCGCCGCCACGGCCGGCCAGGGTCCGGGCCGCGGCGACCAGGTCGCGGCGGACCAGTGCGTCGCGGACGCCCGGCCAGCAGCCGTGCAGGTCGGCGGGCAAGGGATCGGGCAGCGTCGACAACCCTTGGGCGAGCCGGACCAGCCGCTCCGGGTCCCCCGGCCGCGGCAGCCACGGCGCATAGGGCTCCACCTCGGCCAGGTCGACCGCCCAGCCCCGCCCCTGGAGCAGGTCGCCGGACCGCCGGACCGGCTCTCCCTCGCCGACCCGAGGTGGGACGTCCACCACCAGATGGAGGGGGCCGCACGGGATCGCCGGGCCCGCGACGGCGTACACCCCGGCGGGAGTGCCGATGTAGCAGCCGTGCCGGAAGCGACCCACGACCCGGCCGGTGACGCCGTCGGGATGCAGGTCGGGTACGCCGCGGCCGAGGCCGGTCGGCCCACGCACGGTCGTCTCAACCAGCGGTCCGGGTCCCTCCGGCGAGCCGTCGGTCGAGGTCGAGCAGGGCCGCGGCGAAGCACTCGACCGGAGCCCACGCGACCCCTGCGCCGACCTGACCGACCCCGTCGGAGACGTGCACGATGCCGGTGTTCACCGCCGGCGTCACCCCGGACTCCACGACCCGGCGCACGTCCACTCCCACCGGGGTGCCCACGTTGTCGAGGATCGGCAGCCGGAACCGTGGGCTCTCCCCGACGCAGATCCGCTGCATGCTCCGCGTCGCCGCGATCGCGTCGGCCATCCGACCGCCGAGGAACCCCGCCACCGCCGGCGAGTTGGCGGCCGCGGGGCCGCCCAGCCCGATCAGCTCGAGGACCGCGCTGTCGCCGATGTCGGGCGCGCTGGTCTCCGGCCCGTATCCCGGGTAGTAGAGCGCGTCCTGGATGGGCGGCGAGGGCGCGAGGAACCAGTCCCGGCCGGCTCCGGCGAGCCGGATCCCGTAGTCGGTGCCATTGCGCGCCATCGTCGTCACGATGCTCGACTCGGCGACCTCCCCCGCCCACTCGGTGAGCGACTTCGCCGCGGCCATGGCGACGTTGAGGAACATCAGGTGGTTGGCGCTCAGGAAGGTGGCCGCGTCCGCGGCGCTGGGGTGAGCGCTGCGGACGAGATAGGGCAGCAGGTCGCGCAGGAACAGGTTGGTGGTGGCCTGCACCCGCATGTGCACGTCGTCGCCCATCGGCACGCCCTGGGCGGCGAGCGCCAACACATCCACCGGCCCGTGTGCCTCCACCGCCTCGGCGAGCACCGGACCGAGGTGGTCGCGGACGAACCGCAGCCGGTCGATCGCCTCGTCGGAGTCCACTCCGAACCACGGCACCTGACCCGAGCCCTGGTTGAGGCTGGAGTACGTCGTCAGGCCCGCGGCTTCGTTGCGGACCTCGTAGACCGGCGCGCTCGGACCGATCGAGGTGGCCATCGGCACCACGGTGCGATGCTCGTTGGCCGGCCGCAGCTCGACCTCGCCCGCCTCGACCAGCGCCGCTGCGGCGGCCACGTCGGGCGCCCAGCCCTCGGCGACCACCGTCGCCTGCACCGAGCGGCGCAACGGGTCCGGCATCCGGTCCCAGGTGATCCCCGGACCGCTGTGCAGCACCGTCCGCCCGCCCATGCCGGGCACGGCCTCTCCGGCGGTGCGTACGCCGACCAACAGCGGAACGCCTTCGTTGAGCCGCCGGACCACCTCGGCGTTGGCGGCGTCGACCCGCTCGGCGTACGGCCCCGAGAGCCGGCTCAACGCGGCCACCAGCTCGGTGTCCCCACCCGCGGGGATCCGCCAGTCCACACCGATCACGGCGTGGCCCTGGTCCCGCACGGCCTGCTCGAAGAGCGGGAGCCCGACGTTGACCACGTCCACGGACTTCGGGAGATCGACGACGGGCGACTGCGTCATGGGTGCGGACCCCTTCACGAGCGACGATGGATGTCTCGAACGACATTGCCGTTTACTATACGATACGTTGGATGGCGAACACGGCACCGCTCAGTCCCCCGACCGCCCACCCGGCACGGCCGGACCTGGCCGACGTGGTGCGGGTGGTCCGCGAGCACAGCGGGGTGACCGGGAAGCGGCACATCGCAGGAGTCCGACGGATCGTCGGCACCGACGACCCCCTGCACGGCCCCGGCGACGACGGCGCGGTCGTGGAGCTCGACGGCGCCCGGGCCGTGGTCTGCGGCGAGGCGATCGCACCCGCCTTCGTCACCGCGGACCCCTACGGCGCCGGCATCGCCGCGGTGCTGGCCAACGTCAACGACATCGCCGCGATGGGCGCGGTCCCCCATGCGATCGTGAACACGCTGGTGGGACAGGCGGCGGAGGTCGACCGGGTGCTCGACGGGATGCGCGACGCCGCGGCGATCTACCGGGTGCCGATCGTCGGCGGCCACCTGACCGCCAGCGACGGCGACGCCTCCCTGTCCGCCTTCGCCCTCGGCCAGACCCGGGCACCCCTCTCGATGGCCCACGTCCGGCCCGGACAGGCTGTGCTCCTCCTGTCCTGCCTGCGCGGCACCATGCGCAGCGACTTCCCGTTCTTCACCACGCTCGAGCAGCAGCGCGAGACGCTCGCCGACGACGTCCGGCTGCTGGCCGGCGTGGCCGAGTCCGGCGCAGCGGTCGCCGCGAAGGACGTGTCGATGGCCGGCCCGCTCGGGTCGCTCGCGATGCTCCTGGAGTTCACCCGGCACGGCGCGGTCGTCGACCTGGACGCCATGCCGATCCCCTCCGGCGTCGACCCGTTGCGCTGGGCCGTCTCGTTCCCCACCTACAGCTTCTGGCTGACCGCGGCCGCCGACCGGGTGCCGGAGTGCCTCGACCGGTTCGCCGCCCATCCCCACCTGACCTGTGCCGCGGTCGGTGAGGTCACCGAGTCCAGCCAGGTGGTCCTGACGCAGGGCTCGGAGCACGAGGTGCTGATGGACCTCGCCCGCGAGTCGGTGACCGGCCTCTGGGCCTGATCACCGCAGCCCGACCGGCCGAGGCGGCCAGCTCCGGGCCTCCGCCTCGGTCAGGTCGAAGTGCATCAGCTGGTGGTCGAAGCCGCAGTACGGAGCCGGGTCGCCCATGGCGCGCCAGCCGAGCCGGCCGAAGAAGCGGACGTTGGGCAGCTGGATCTGCGCCTCCATCACCTCGCCGCCGGCCGCGGCGGCGGCGGTCACGGCGAAGCGGACCAGCTCGGCACCGACGGTCGAGGACCGGTGCTCGGGCAGCACCGCCAGGCGGTCCCCACGCCAGCGCCCCGGACCGAGGCGGTAGAGCCGGACCGTGCCCGCCACCTCGTCGCCCTCCGCGGCGAGGACGTGCACCGTCGCGGGATCCGCGTCGTGGGCGTCGATGTCGGTGAACTCCATGATCCGCTGCTCGATCACGAAGACCCGATGCCGTACGGCGTAGTGCGCGGCGCGGTCGGCGACCCCGGCCGCCCAGACGGCGATCGTCGGGGACTCGACGACGGCGCCCCTCGCACTCATCGCCGGCCTCAGGACGCGCTGCGGGCGGGGATCCCGCCCGGCATGGAGGGCATCCCGAGCTGGATCGACCGCTCCAGCGAGCCGAGGGCCGAGCACGCCTGGCAGCGGGCGCAGCCGGCGGCGACCTTGTCGGCGGTGAGCCCCCGCCGGACCAGCTCCGGCGCGACGGCGCGGGCGATCCGCTCGGTGTAGTCGGCCGCCGGCGGCACCGCATCGGCCATCAGGCTCCCCGGCACCGGGCGCAGCGGCACGATGAACGGGTAGACCCCGATGTCCACGGCCCGCTTGCAGCCCTCGATCGTCAGCTCGGGATCCTCGCCCATCCCGAGGATCACGTACGTGGTGACCTGGCCCTCGCCGAACCGCTCGACGGCGTACTCCCAGGTCTCGAAGTAGCGCTCGATGCCGGTGCGAGCCTTCGGCGGCGCGACCCGGGCGAGCACCTGGGGGTCGAACGACTCCACGTGGATGCCCAGGCTGTCGATGCCGCGGTCGCGCACCGTGTCGATCACCGCGAGATCGGTGGGCGGCTCGAACTGCACCTCCACGGGCAGCCCGCTGGCCTCCTTCATCGCCTGGCCGCACTTGCTGACGTAGAAGGCCCCGCGGTCCTTGCCGTACGTCGACCCCGTCGTCAGCGTGATGTCCACCGCGCCGTCGAGGTCACGGGCGGCGACCGCCACCTCGGCCAGCTGCTCGGGGCGCTTGACCTTGACCGTGCTGCCCGAATCCAGGGAGACGCCGATGCCGCAGAACCGGCACTGGTCGTCGTTGCCCCAGTAGGCGCACGTCTGCAGCACCGTGCTGGCCAAGGAGTCCAGGTGCATCAGCGCGAGCTTCCAGTACGGCGTCCCGTCGGCCGTGGACAGGTCGTAGAACTGGGGCCGGTTCGCCGGCGTGGCCGAGGCGAGCCGGACCCCGTCGCGGTAGATGCCGTGCCCCGAGTCCTCGCTGAGCATCTCGTAGGGGGAGTCGCCCACGTAGCCGGCGTCGACCGGCACCGTCACCGGACTCCCCTCGACCCAGATCATCCCGGCGTCGGAGGGTCCGGCGCCGCCGGGGCGCCGCTCCAAGGGACCACTGATCCGTAGGCCCTTCTCCTGGAGCTGGAGGATCAGGTCGCTGAGGCGGCCTGCGTCGTCGGCAGTGGTGACGGGTCCACTGCTCGGTGCCGTCTGGGTCACGGTGGTCCTTCCCGGTAGGCGCTGTCTTACTGTAGTTCTCGCAAGAGATGCCGTCTACTATCCGACACGTTCGGGGCCGTACGCCTCGATCGCGCGGACCAGTGCGGCCTCGGCATCGCGAGCAGACTCCTCGTCGGCGTAGTCACCGACCATCGCCAGCAGCGCGGCCGGCGGGTCGGCGATCGCGTGATCACCCGTCTCCGGCTCCAGCGCCAGCACCTCCAGGGCCCACGAGCACTCGAGCCCCGAGCCCAGCGCCGGCTGGTCGACCCGCTGGACCGCCAGCCCGCTCGGGAGGTGCATGCGGACCTCGACCACCGGAGCGCCGTACTCGACGGCGTCCGCACGGGACCGATGGATGTCCACCCACGCGCCGCCCTCCGCCCGCGCCTCCGCGATCCGGTCCACGCGCGCCCGTCGCGCCTCCAGTGCCACGACCGTCTGGTGCCGCAGCGAGAAGGCCGCGCCCGCGACCTGGTCCGCCACGATCGCCCCGGGCGGCAGGCCGGCATCGTCGGCCACCTCGGCCGCCAGTCGCTCGGCCTCCGACCACCGGTCGACGAGCTCGTCGGTGGTCTCGACGTCGGCGAGCCGGTCGACCAGGGCGCGCACCAGTCGGATCGCACGTTGATAGCGCTCGACATCGCCGCCACCGAGCGAGTAGAGGGACTGCTCGGCCGAGCGCCAGCCGGCCACCAGGGTGCGCACCGTCAGCTCGTCCATCGCGGCCTCCATGCCTCGCCTCATTGGCTCGTTCCGGGAACGTGTGTCTACTATACGACACGTCCTCTGTCATGGTGTCTGCAGCGGACCGCACCTGACCGGGAGGTTGAGACCCCAGATGAACGAGGTCGCCGTGATCGCCCTCGGTGGCAACGCGCTCACCAGGGAGGGCCAGCGCGGGACGCTGGAGGAGCAGTACAGCAACGCGCTCGCGATGGCCAGATCCGTGCGCTCCCTGCTGCGCAAGGGCTGGCGGATCGTCATCGTGCACGGCAACGGACCCCAGGTGGGCAACCTGGCGATCCAGCACGAGGAGGGCGCCCGCCTGGTGCCCGCGCTGCCGCTCTACTCGCTCGGCGCGATGACCCAGGGGGCGCTCGGCAGCCTGATCTGCCTCGCCCTGCACGAGGTGTGTGCCGCCGAGATCTCCGGCGCCGTCTCGGTGGTCACCCATATCGTCGTCGACGCCGACGACCCGGCGTTCGCCAACCCGACCAAGCCGATCGGCCCGTTCTTCGAGCGCCAGGTCGCCGAGGAGTTCGCCCGGACCCGTGGCTGGACCATGGTGCCGGACTCGGGTCGCGGCTTCCGGCGCGTGGTGCCCTCCCCCGTACCCCGGGCGATCCTCGAGGCCGACGCGATCGCCACCCTGACCGCGGCGGGCAACATCGTGGTCGCCGCCGGCGGCGGCGGCATCCCGGTCGTGCGCGAGAACGGCGTGCATCGCGGCGTCGACGCGGTGATCGACAAGGACCTCGCCGCCGAGCGCATCGCGGTCGCCGCACGGGCGACCGCGCTGGTGATGGTCACCGGGGTGCCGGCGGTGAAGCTGGACTTCGGAACGCCGACGGAGCGGGCGATCGCCGACATGAGCGTCGGCGATGCTCGGCGGCACCTGGTCGACGGGCAGTTCCCCCCGGGCTCGATGGGCCCCAAGATGAGCGCCGCCATCGAGTTCGTGGCTGGCTCGCCGCCCGGCGCCGGCCGCTTCGCGGCGATCACCACCCCTGAGCTGGTGTACGCCACCCTCGACGAGCCGCACGGCGTCGTCGAGGGTGAGCGTGGCACCCGGATCCTGCCCGAAGATGTCCCCGCGCACCTGGTCGAGGAGCCTGTCGGATGACCACCCGCGTCACGGTACGGAAGAACGCCTACAAGGACAGCGTCCGCCTCCTGGAGGCGACCAGAGCGGTCCTCGAGTCGCCCGGCGTGGACTGGGGGTGGGCGCTGATGGCCACCCCGGCCAACCTGGAGACCCTGGCCGAGCAGGGGATCACCGAGGGCCTCACGGGCGCCGTCGCCAACGATCTCGTCATCGCCGCGACCGCCGACTCGGAGGAGAGCGCCGAACGCGCACTCGCCGTGGCCGAGGCCACGCTGTTCGAGGCGGGGTCCGCCGAGCAGGACGAGATCGAGCGCACGGCCGCCGACCTGGGCGCCGCCCTGGTCGAGCACCCGGCGGCCAACGTCGCGATCGTCTCGGTGCCCGGCGCCTACGCCGCCCTCGAGACGCACAAGGCCCTGACGGCCGGCCTGGACGTGCTCCTCTTCAGCGACAACGTCCCGCTCCCCCAGGAGGTGGAGCTCAAGCAGCGGGCCCGGGCGCTCGGCCGCCTGGTGATGGGCCCCGGCGCCGGCACCGCCATGCTCGCGGGGGTCGGTCTCGGCTTCGCCAACCGGGTCAGCCCGGGGCCGGTCGGCGTCGTGGCCGCCGCCGGCACCGGTGCGCAGGAGGTGATGAGCCTGCTGCACGGCTGGGGCGTCGGCGTCACGCACGTCATCGGCGTCGGTGGCCGCGACCTCTCCCCCGACGTGGACGGGCTGATGGCCGAGTCGGCGCTGCGCGCCCTCGACGCCGACGACCGGACCGAGGCGATCCTCCTCGTCTCCAAGCCCCCGTCCCGGGAGGTCGCGGAGCGGCTGCTCGGCATCGTGCGGAAGCCGATGGTGGCGGCGCTGATGGGCCTGCAGGAGACGCTCGCCGCACCGGATCACGTGCGTGTCGTGAACACCCTGGAGGCCGGCGCCGTCCGCACCCTGGCCCTGGCCGGGGGCACCGAGCCGGATCTGGTCGGCGACCTGGGCGAGCAGGTCGCGACCGCGATCACCGGTCTCCCCCAGGATCGGCGCAAGCTCGTGGGCCTCTACAGCGGGGGCACCCTCTGCTACGAGGCGCTGACCATCGTGACGCCGCACCTGGGACCGATCCACTCCAACGTCCCTCTCGAGAAGGGGCTGACCCCCGAGACGGCGGCGCCCGGCGACCACCTGTTCCTCGACCTCGGGGAGGAGGAGTACACCCAGGGCCGGCCGCACCCGATGATCGACCCGCAGGCCCGGGTGGAGTTCCTCCACCAGCAGGCCGACGACCCGGCGGTCGCCGCCGTCCTGCTCGACGTGGTCATCGGCGACGGTGCCCACGCGGATCCCGCCGGGATGCTCGCCCCGGCCGTCGAGAAGGTCATCGCGTCCGGTGCGGTCGTGGTCGCCTACGTCCTCGGCACCGACCTGGACCCCCAGAACCGGGCCGTCCAGGTCGCCACCCTGCGCGCCGCGGGCTGCGTGGTCGCCCCGACCGCCGCCCGGGCCGCGCTGGCGGGTGCGGCGATCTCACTGCGGGACCCCGCACTGGTCGCGCAGGAGCTGTGAGGTCCCCCGGATGAGCAGCCCGCGGATCGCACTCACCACCTACTCGGTCAAGCCACGCGGCGGCGTCGTGCACACGCTCGAGCTGGCCGAGGCGCTGAGCGCCCGCGGCGCCGACGTCACGGTGGTCGCGCTCGCCGAGGCGGGTCGGGGGTTCTTCCGCCCCACCGCGGTGCCGGTGCACCTCGTGGAGTCGCCGCCGCCGGCGCCGACCCTCGAGGAACGGGTCTTCGACTCGATCGCCGCCCTCACCGACGCGTTGCGCCGGATCGGGCCCGGCTTCGACATCGTGCACAGCCAGGACTGCATCTCCGCCCGGGCCGCCGCCCGGGTCCGCGACGCCGGTGCCGGCTTCCGGCTGATCCGCACCGTGCACCATGTCGACGACTTCACCACGCAGGCGCTGATCGACTGCCAGCGCGCGGCGATCGAGGAGCCCGACGAGGTGCTGGTGGTCAGCGAGCTCTGGCGCCGGCTCCTCGCCGAGGAGTACGACGTACCGGCCCGGGTGGTGACCAACGGCGTGCGGGCGGATCGGTTCGCCGGGACGCTCGACGCGGTCCGGCGCAAGGAGCTGCGCGCCGAGATCGGCGCCGAGGACCGGTTCCTCTACCTGACCATCGGCGGCATCGAGCCGCGCAAGGGGAGCCGGCACCTCGTCGACGCGCTGGCCCGGCTGCGGCACACCCGGCCGGATCCGCCGATGCTGGCCGTCATCGGCGGCCACTCCTTCCAGGACTACCGCGCCTACCGCGAGGAGGTGCTCGGTGGCCTGGAGGCCCAGGGCCTGGCGCTCGGGCGGGACCTGGTGCTGCTCGGCACCCTCTCCGACGACGCGGTGGTGGACTGGCTCCACGCCGCCGACGGCTTCGCCTTCCCCTCGCTCAAGGAGGGCTGGGGCCTGGTGATCCTGGAAGCGATGGCCGCCGGCCTCCCCGTGGTGAGCTCGGACCTCGAGGTGTTCGGCGAGTTCCTGACCCCCGACGTCGACGCCGTGATGACCCGGGCCGGCGACGATGCCGACCTCGCGGCCGGCCTGGCCCGGCTGCTCGACGAGCCGGCGACCCGCACCCGGCTCGCCGACCACGGCCCGCGGGTGGCGGCGCGCTACTCCTGGGCGAACACCGCCGACCAGCACCTGCGGATCTACCGCGGCTCGTGAGGTGACGAGGCCGCTCCCCACGAAGCGCGTCTGATCACCCGGCGCGGGCGCCTTCGGGCGACCGGATGAGGTGGTCGAAGGCGGACAGCGCCGCGGTGGCGCCGTCGCCGGCGGAGGTCACGATCTGCTTGTACGGCGCCGCGGTGCAGTCGCCGGCCGCGAACACGCCCGCGACGTCCGTGCGACCGCGGTCGTCGACCACGACCTCGCCCCGCTCGTTGAGGCCGACGACGCCGCTCAGCCAGTCGGTGGCGGGCAGCAGCCCGATCTGGACGAACACGCCGTCGACCGGCACGTCGTGGATGCTGCCGTCGTCGCGGCTCGCGTAGCGCAGCCCCGTGACCCGGTGCCCGTCGCCGAGCACCTCCTCCGTCTCCGCCGACGTGACCACGTCGACCGTGGACAGGCCGCGCAGGGTTCGCTGCAGGACCGCGTCGGCGCGCAGGGCACGGTCGTACTCGAGCAGGGTCACGTGTGCGGCCAGGCCCGCCAGGTCGATCGCGGCCTCGACCCCGGAGTTGCCGCCACCGACGACGGCGACCCGCTTGCCCCGGAACAGCGGCCCGTCGCAGTGCGGGCAGAAGGTGACGCCGCGGTTGAGGTACTCCTCCTCGCCGGGCACGCCGAGCCGCCGCCAGCGGGCGCCGGTGGCGATCACGACCGTGCGCGAGGCCAGCGTCGCGCCGTTGCTGAGCTCGACGGCGATCGGCGCGCCGGGCTGCTCCGGCGGGCGCACGGAGGTAGCGCGGTGCGCGACCACCACGTCGACGTCGTGCTCGCGCACGTGGCTCTCCAGCGCGGCGCCCAGGTGCGTCCCCTCGGTGCGCACCACGGAGGGGAAGTTCTCGATGCCCGCCGTGTCGAGCACCTGGCCGCCCATCCGCTCGGCCAGCAGCGCGGTGCGGATGCCCTTGCGGGCGGCGTACATCGCCGCGGTCACGCCGGCCGGACCGCCGCCGACCACCAGGACGTCGTAGGCCGCACGGGTCGCGAGCTCGGCGGCCTCCTGCTCGCCGGACGCCGGGTCGAGCCGCGCGACGATCTCGGCCAGCCCCATCCGGCCCTGCCCGAACGGCTCTCCGTCGAGGAAGACCGCCGGCACGCTCAGCACCCCGCGCTCCTCGATCTCCGCCGCGAACGCGCCGCCCTCGATCGCGGTGTGCGACACCTGGGGGTGGAGGGCGCTCAGGGTGTTGAGCGCCTGCACGACGTCGGGGCAGTTCTGGCAGGTCAGCGAGAAGTAGGTCTCGAAGTGCAGCGGCCCCTCCAGGGCACGAGCGCGCGCGAGCAGGTCGGCGTCCTCCTGGGGTGGGTGGCCGCCGACGTGCAGCAGCGCCAGCACGAGGGAGGCCAGCTCGTGGCCGAGCGGAAGGCCCGCGAACCGGACCCCGACGTCCTCCCCCGGTCGGGTCACGAGGAACGACGGGATGCGCGCGTCCGGATCGGGGACGCCCCGGACGGCGGACACCAGCGGGCTCACCTCGGCGATCTCGCTCAGCAGCTCCCAGGTGCGATGCGAGGCTGCGCCGTCGTCCAGGTCGGCGACCAACTCGACCGGCGTCCGCAGGTGCTGCAGGTGCACGGCGAGCTGCGCCCGGAGATCGGGGCCGAGCATCAGAGCTTGCCCACCAGGTCGAGGGACGGCGTCAGCGTGTCGGCACCCTCGTCCCACTTGGCGGGGCAGACCTCGCCCGGGTGCGCGGTGATGTACTGCGCCGCCCTGACCTTGCGCAGCAACTCGGCGGCGTCGCGGCCGATCCCGGCGTCGTGCACCTCGACGGTCCGGATCGTGCCCTCGGGGTCGATGACGAAGGTGCCGCGCAGGGCCTGGCCGTCCTCCTCCACGAGGACGCCGAAGGCCCGAGAGAGCCGGAGCGCGGGGTCGGCCAGCAACGGGTAGCGGACCTTGCCGACGGCGGCCGAGGTCTCGTGCCACGCCTTGTGGGCGAAGTGGCTGTCGGTCGACGCGCCGTACACCTCGACGCCGATCGCGCGGAACTCCTCGTAGAGGTCGGCGAGGTCCTCGAGCTCGGTCGGGCACACGAAGGTGAAGTCGCCGGGGTAGAAGACGATCACGCTCCACCGGCCGCGCAGGTCGTCGTCGGTGACCTCGCGGAAGACACCCTCCTGATAGGCGTGGACACGGAACGGCGGGACGGTGGTGTTGACGAGGGACATCGGGCTGGTTCCTGTTCTCGATGAGGTTGATCGGGGGCGGGGATGCTCAGGGGCGGGCGGGCTCGCCGGCGTACAGCGGGTGCTCGGCCACCAGCCGGTCGATCCGGGCGCGCAGGGAGTCGGGGCCGGCGGCGCCGAGGAGCGCCTGGGCGACGACGTCCGCGAGCTCGGCGAACGCCGCATCGCCGAAGCCGCGGGCGGCCAGGGCGGGCGTCCCGAGCCGGAGCCCGGAGGCGACCGAGGCCGGCCGCGGGTCGAAGGGCACGACGTTGCGGTTGGTGGTGATGCCGAGATCGCCGAGGCGTCGCTCGGCGTCCAGGCCGGACAGGTCGGCGTCGCGCAGGTCGAGCAGGACCAGGTGGACGTCGGTCCCTCCGGTGAGCACGGAGATGCCGGCCGCCGCCACGTCGGGAGCGCTGAGGCGCTCGGCGACGATCTCGGCCCCGCGCAGCACCCGCTGTTGCCGCTCGCGGAACTCCGGCCTGCCGGCCAGCAGCAGCGCCGTGGCCTTGGCCGCGATGACGTGCATCAGCGGACCACCCTGCTGGCCGGGGAAGATCGCCGAGTCCACCGTGCGCGCCCACTCCGCCCCGCACAGGATCAGGCCGCCGCGCGGCCCGCCGAGTGTCTTGTGCGTCGTCGTGGTGACGACGTCGGCGTACGGGACGGGGTCGGGGTGCAGGCCGGTGGCGACCAACCCCGCCACGTGCGCCATGTCGGCCCACAGCACCGCCCCGACCTCGTCGGCGATCGCTCGGAAGGCGGCGTAGTCCAGGTGCCGCGGGTACGCCGACCAGCCCGCGACGAGCACCCGCGGCCGCTCGGCCAGCGCCCGCTCGCGCACCTGGTCCATGTCGAGCCGGTACGACGTGCGGTCGACCCCGTAGGAGCGCGCGTCGTAGAGCCTCCCGGAGAAGTTGGCCCGCATCCCGTGCGTGAGGTGGCCGCCGTGGGAGAGCTCCTGGCCGAGCAGGACGTCGCCCGGCTGGGCGATCGCCGCGAGCACCGCGGCGTTCGCCTGGGCGCCCGAGTGCGGCTGCACGTTGACGTGCGTGGCACCGAACAGCGTCTGCGCCCGCTCGATGGCGAGGCGCTCGGCCACGTCGACGTGCTCGCAGCCGCCGTAGTAGCGCCGGTCGGGGTAGCCCTCGGCGTACTTGTTGGTGAGGACCGATCCCTGGGCCTGGAGCACCGACCGGGGTGCGACGTTCTCGCTGGCGATCATCTCGAGACCGGAGCGCTGCCGGCGGAGCTCGGCGTCCAGCACCGCCGCGATCGCGGGGTCGACGTCGCCGAGATCGGCGTCGAGCACGGCGGTCGGGCTGGGGTCGGTGACGGTCATGGTGTCCTCTCAGGGGCATGGCGAATGTCAGGGCGAATGTCGAGACGGATGTCGAGGTGGAGGCAGGAGTCGAACCTGCGTACGCGGTGCTGCAGACCGCGGCCTTGCCTCTCGGCCACTCCACCGGGTGGGGTCGTTCAGGTGCAGGGCATCGCCGAGACCGGCGACGAGCCCACGACCGACGTGCTCATGTCGACGTGCTCATGCTCATGTCGACGTCTCGCCGGACAGCACCGGACGCCCGGCGACCGCGGCCGCCACGTCCGCGACCAGCTGCTCCGCCGTAGCGGCGTCGAGCGCGTGGACGGTCAGCCGCAGGTGGTGTGCCGACGGGCCGTCCTCCGCGAGCGCGAAGTCGTCGCCGATCCGCGCGAGCCACCCGCGCCGCATCAGCCGCTGACCGACCCGAGCGGCGTCGCCCCGGACGTCGACCCATACGTTGAGCCCGTCGTCGGCGCGAGCGGCCACCCCGTGGGCGGCCAGCCCGGCGACGAAGGCCGCGTTGCGCTCGGCGTAGTGCGCGCCCGCCGCGGAGACCGCACCGCCGACCGCGGGGTCGAGGAGCAGCGTGCGGGCCAGCCGCTGCAGGAGGTGGCTCACCCACGTCGTACCGGGGCTGATCCGGGCCGCCAGCCGCCCTCCGGTCTCGGGGTCGGACGCGACGAAGGCCAGCCGCAGGTCGGGGCCGAGGAACTTCGAGACCGAGCGGACCAGTGCCCAGCGGGCGTGCTCGGGACCGATGATGCTGTGGTAGTCGGTGGTGGACAGCCGGGAGAAGTGGTCGTCCTCGATCACGAGCACGTAGGGGTGCTCGGCGAGCACCGCCCGCAACTCGGCCGCCCGGGCGGCGCCGAGGCTGGTCCCCGTGGGGTTGTGGGCGCGAGGCGTGCACACGACGGCACGCACCCCCGCGCTCAGGGCGGCGCGCAGGCCGGCGACCGTCATCCCCTCCTCGTCCATCGGCACCGGCATCGTGCGGTAGCCCGCCAGGCGGACGGTGTGGATGCTGGCCAGGAAGCACGGGTCCTCCAGAGCGACGGCGTCGCCCTGGGTGAGCGCCTGGGCGAGCAGCCGCTCGACCGCGTCCACCGCGCCGTGGGTGAGGGTCAGCCGGAAGTCCCGTGGCTGGTCGGTGGCGATCCACCGGGTCGCCCACTCGGCCAGCTCGGGGTCGATCACCGACTCGCCGTACAGCGTCGGGGGCGCCGACGACGCCGTCAGCGCGGCCGCGGCGTCCGGCAGCAACCGGGGGTCCGGGTTGCCGTGGCCGACGTCGCGCAGCTCGGTGTCGCGCGCGAACCCCTCCTCGGGGCCGTCGCTGCGCTCGGCGATGGTGGTGCCGGCCCGGCCGCGGGTCCGAGCGACGCCCGCCCGGACGAGCTGGCGGTAGGCCGAGACGACCGTGTTGCGGTTGACCCCGAGCACGTCGGCGAGCTGGCGCACCGGCGGCAGCGGCGCCCCGGGGCGGAGCGCACCGCTGTCGACGTGAGCGCGGACGCTGGCCGCGATCTCACTCGCGGTGGTCCCGGCGATCGGCGCGGTCACCGTCGACTCCCCCTCGCTCCAGTTTGGCATAGGCCAACGCTAACATATGACCTATGCCAAACGAACCGGGGCCCCTCGAGCCCGAGCCGCACTACCCCACGGCCCGCACCGTCGCCGACGTCGAGCGGAACCTCGCCGCCGTCCGCGACCGCATCGACGGCGCCGCGCGGCGCGTCGACCGCGACCCGGACGAAGTGCGGCTGCTTCCCGTCAGCAAGACCGTCCCCGAGGACCGGATCCGCCTGGCCGTCGCCGCCGGCGCCACCCTGCTCGGTGAGAACAAGGTGCAGGAGGCGCTCCGCAAGCACCGCGCGCTCGCGAACCTCCCCGTGGCGTGGTCGGTGATCGGCCATCTGCAGACCAACAAGGCCAAGGACGTGGCGAGCTTCGCCGCCGAGTTCCAGGCCCTCGACCGGCTCCGGGTCGCCGAGGCGCTCGACCGCCGGCTCCAGGCGGCCGGGCGCAGGCTCGACGTCCACGTGCAGGTGAACACGTCGGCCGAGGACTCCAAGTTCGGGCTGCCACCCGAGGAGCTACCCGCCTTCCTGGCCGCGCTCTCCCACTACTCCGCCCTGCGCGTGCGCGGCCTGATGACGCTGGCCCTCCTCACCCCCGACACCGACCGGATCCGGGCCTGCTTCCGCCTGCTCCGCACGCTGCGCGATCGGGCCCGCGAGAGCGACCCCGACCTGATCGGACCGGGCGAGCTGTCGATGGGCATGTCGGGCGACTACGAGATCGCGGTCGAGGAGGGCGCCACCTGCGTGCGGGTCGGCCAGGCGATCTTCGGTGCGCGCGCCACGCCCTCCCAGTACTACTGGCCCGAGCAGACCGACCGCCCCACCGCGTGAACGAGCTCGCCCGTCCCGGCACCCGGGTCGGCGACGCTCCGCCAGGTGCGCGCGCGGCGACCGGGACCTTGCCTCCGGCGTATCCTCGAAGGTGAGGCTCTCCTGCTTGAGGAGGTCGCCGTGGATGTCGTGTGGATCGTGTTGGCGGTGCTGTCGACGCTGGCCGTTGCGGGCTGGCTCGCCTCCGTGCGCGTCGTCAAGCAGGTGGAACGCGGCGTGGTGTTCCGGCTGGGCCGCGTCCAGCCTCAGCCACGGCGCCCCGGCATGACCCTGCTCGTCCCCGTCGCGGACCGGATGACGCGCGTCAACGTGCAGGTGGTGACGCTGCCCGTGCCGGCGCAGGACGGCATCACCCGCGACAACGTCACCGTCCGGGTCGACGCGGTCGTCTACTTCCGGGTCGTCGACCCCCTGCGGGCCGTCGTGGAGGTCCAGGACTACGCGTTCGCCATCGCCCAGGTCGCGCAGACCTCGCTGCGCTCGATCATCGGGAAGAGCGAGCTCGACGACCTGCTGTCCAACCGGGAGAAGCTCAACCAGGGCCTCGAGGTGATGCTCGACAGCCCGGCCGCTCCCTGGGGCATCGAGATCGACCGCGTCGAGATCAAGGACGTGGAGCTGCCGGAGACCATGAAGCGGTCGATGTCGCGCCAGGCCGAGGCCGAGCGCGAGCGGCGGTCCCGGGTGATCACGGCCGACGGCGAGTACCAGGCGTCGCAGCGGCTCTCCCAGGCGGCGGCCGCGATGGCGGACACGCCGGCGGCCCTCCAGCTGCGCCTCCTCCAGACGATGGTGGAGGTGGCCGCCGAGAAGAACTCGACGCTCGTGCTGCCCTTCCCGGTCGAGATGCTCCGCTACTTCGACGCGATCGCGGCCGGGACGTCGACCGCGTCGCCCGGCCGCGAGTCGGATTCGGGACAAGACGGAGCCGGGTCCATCCTGAGGTACCCCGACCGCGAGGGCAGCGAGTCCTATCGCGCACGTCCTTGAAGCAGGCACGACGTCGCATCGCGCGGACAAGGAGGAGGCAGTCGAAGCACGACCGACAACGCCTACTCAGCGCGCTGCCAGAGCAACTCGAGATCGAGCACGGCACCGCAGCCACCCGCCCGCTCAGGTCAGAGTCAGGTGCAGACCCGAGGGCTCCAGGCCATGGTCCAGCTCTCGCGCGACCTCGACGGGCCGGGTCAGGCGAGCAGCGAGCGCGGCTCCGACGGCCGTGCGTCTCGGCGGCTCGCAGGTCTTCTCACAGAGCTGTGATGTCGTGGTCAGACGGACGACCGGCGGTGACGCTGCTCCGTATCGCTGCTGTTGGAGCGGAGTCGAGCAGGATGAGTTGCTCAAGCTCTTGAACGATGCTGGCCGGGGTGGCCTGAGCTGGACGGGCGAGCACCTCGAGCAACCCATGCGCGGACTGCTCGACAGAGAAGTGGCAGCTGGCCTCCTGCCTGGCCTCGGGGGACAGCGGTCCCGCGGCGACGGCGAGTCGTAGCCCAGTGGCGAGGGCTTCAGCGTTGTCCGGTTCGACTAGCACCAGGCCCCCGCAGTCAGTCTCGGGCAGGCCCCCGTCATCGGAGGCGACGACGCGACATCCCGCATGCTGTGCCTCGATGGAGACTATGCCGAACGTCTCGTGCCAGTACTGGCTGTTCGAGGGCATGACCACGACGTCGTGGTGTGCCATGAGTTCCGCCATCGCGGCTGGCGTCTTGCAGGCGGGGACGACGGAGATTCCCGGATGCGTGGCGAGAATTCGCTCGATGATCGCACCCTGGGGCTTGTCGTTGCCCGCCGATGTCGCAGTGAAGGTGAGACCGAGGTCGTTCTCGATGATGTCCAGGTGCAGCATCTCGAGGAGGGTGTAGACGCCCTTCTCCGGGCTCAGGCGACCCGCGAACAGCACCCGGGTCGGCCCTCCCGGGCGAGGTGCCCGGACTCGAGCGCCGAACTCCGGTTCGGCGAACGGATAAATCACCTGGACGGTGTCGACGTCCACGTCGAGGTACTCCGCCCACAGCGCCGCGGCATACCGACTCGTTGCGATCAAGGTCTTGTCTCGGGTACCCGCAGTCGCGAAGGCACGGTGATGCTCACGGATCGGCGGCGGGTTGTGCATGATCAGGTACGCGGGGTTCCGCGTGAGGACCTCGTGCGCTTCGTTGACGAAGATGACCGTTCCGTCGAGCTCCGCTACCTCAGCCAGGCTCGCCAGAGCGAGGAAGGGTACGTCGGCGAACTCCTCACGACCGTCCTCGACGCCTATGCCCACCGTCACGACCTGCGCACCCACACCGCGCCGAACCAGCTCTCGGACGTGGCCGACCGTGTAGTTCTCCGACCCTCCGGTGCCAGCGGGAAGGCGATTGCCGGGCGACCAGATGAAGGAGATCAACTCGGCACGTCTCATTCCCGCTTGCCAGTCGCTGACCGCGACCAATGCCTCTCCGCCACGACTGCGGCAGATCGGGGCCTTGCGCCGAGTACTTCGTGACTGACGGCGCAGCAGGGACTACGTTCGTTCAAGGTAGCACGACCCCCAAGAGAGCAGGGCCGTACGCCTCTAGTGGTCGTCGTCTTCGTGGCTGATGATGAGAGTTATGACCATACCCGTTCACCACGTCAACGCATCCGACGCCAGATTCATGCGGGAGATGATCGTCCTGTTGCGCAAGGGGGTTCGGGATGGCGTGCTGGCCGACGAGATGGCCAGCGATCACAGCGGCGACCCCCAGTTGCGTCTACTCGCACAGAAATCCTCAGGCTCGGCGGCCCGGCAGATCAACGCGATGGTCTCCTGCCTCGACGACTGGAACGCCGAGACCCGCCCGCGGGGCCTCCGAGCTCGCATCGAGACTCCCGTCGAGGCGCCGCCGTCAGCGACGGCCGAGCCGACCGACTACGGTGACGAACTCGCCGACCTGCACGGCGCCCTGTTCGACGCCCGGGTCACACAGAACCTCCTGGTGCACCATCGCGCCGTCATTGCCCGCTCCCGTCAGGAGATGATCGAGGGACTGAACACTCGATCCCGAGCCTTCGCCCGTGACGCCATCTCCCAGCACAGCGGCGATCTTCGGCTTCTGGAGGCGGGGTAGGCGATCAGCTGTTGGTGTTGTACGCACGGGCGCTTCAGCTGTGGAGATGGCGCCACGGTTGCGGTCCGCAGAGGAGCACGGGCCCGGTACGCGCCGGTGACTCGAAGACCAGCACGATGGAGTGAGCGTCGCAGGGGACCGGCGACGGCTCGGCGACCTGCTCGGCCGACCAGCTCTCCTGGTGAGGGCGGTCTCCACAACGACCTCCGGGTGACGCGGGACCGACGCCGCCGTCCGTCGAGTCGCAGCACCCCTGGTCAGGTCGGCCGCTGCGCGGGAGAGTAGGTAGTCGACCGGCCCGGCGTCCGATCGCGAGGCGCAGCCCGCGAAGACCTCGGGCAGCGCCTCGGGAAGATCACGCGAGTGAAGGTCCGGACCCGGCCGACCTGGAAGGAGCGCGCGGTCTCCAGATAGGCCACCGGGATACTGACCACCGCGCCTGGCCGGGCGAGACCCCGCGCTGGGGTCACCCGAGGGCTGGTTCTGGCTCAGCCGCCGAGCAGCCGCGCCAGGACGGCCGCCTGGCTGTGCTCGAGGTCGCGGGCCGCAGTCAGCAGGCTGACCGGCCGGTCGCCGACGAGCTCGCGCAGCCGCTCCGCCGCGGCGCGGCCCGCGTCGGACTGCAGCTCGGCGCGGTACCGGTCGGCGAACTCCGGGAACCGCACGACGTCGTGGGCGTACCACCGGCGCAGCTCGTGGGAGGGCCCCACGTCCGGGCACCAGCGGTCGATGCGCGGGTCGTCGCGACGCACGCCGCGCGGCCAGAGCCGATCGACCAGGACGTGGACCCGGCCGTCGGTCTCGACGTCGTAGAGCCGCTGTGCCCGGATGTCGGTCACCGGGCCACCGTAGCCCCGGGATCGGGGCTGTCCCCTCGCCTCATGATGTCCTAGAGTTTACACAATTCATTCTTGTATAAACGTGGTCAGGAGGAGCTCGTGACGACGACCGCGGCCGGGGGCCGGATCCAAGAGCTCGACGTGCGCGGGCTGCGCAAGCCGGACAAGCATCCGGCGATCTTCGCGACGTACGCCGCGCTGCCCGCCGGCGCGGCGTTCGTGCTGGTCAACGACCACGACCCGCGACATCTCCACGAGGAGTTCGAGGCCGAGCACCCGGGCAGCCACTACTGGGAGTACCTCAGCCGCGAGCCCCGCGACTGGCGGATCCGGATCACCAAGCTCACCACCACTCCCCTGCCCCGCCTGCTGGCGGACACCACGCTCCTGGCGGGTGCCGACGCGGCACCGGACCCGTCGGGCGCCGGGTGGCGGCTCCAGATCCGCGAGCGCGACCTGGACGCCGACGTCCGCACGCTCGCGCCCGGCGCCTCCGCCAAGGCCCGCACCGGTCCCGACTTCGACGTGCTCCTGCACGTGCTGGCGGGGGCCGGGCAGCTCGTCACCGAGCAGGACACGCTCGACCTGGCGCCGGGGGCGCTGGTCTGGCTGCCGCGCCGCTCCCGTCGCCGCTTCGTCGCCGGGCCCCGAGGGCTGCGCTACCTGACCGTCCACCAGCGCCGCCCGGCGCTGGCCCTCGGCTGAGCGCCGCGACGGACCGGCGCCCGTCATGTCGCAGACCGCCCACGCCGTGGTGCTCGCGGTGTTCGTCCTCGCGGTGAGCGTGTGGGTGGGCGGGTACGTCGCGATCGGCGTGGTCGCCCGCGCCGCGCGGGCCACGCTGCGGCCCGCCGACCGGGTGGCGTTCTTCCGGGCGCTGGGCCGTTCGTACCTGGGGGTGGGGGTCGCCGCGCTGGCGATCGCCCTCGCCGCCGGCGCGGTCCTGGTGCGCGGTCACGAGCGCGACCCGCTGCTCGTCCTCACCGCCGCCCTCGCCGTCGCACTGGTCGCGCTGCTCGCGGTGGCGGTCGTCCAGGCCCGGCGGATGACGCGGCTCCGCCGGCGCGCCCTCGAGGCCGGCGCCGACGCGCACCTCGACGCGCAGGTACGCCGCGGCAGCCGCGCCGCCGGGGCGCTCCGGGCGATCCTCGGGCTGCTCACGGTGAGCCTCGTCGTGCTCGGCGCGTTCCTGGCCACCTGACGCGGGCCGGGCGGCCCGCGGCCGGCTGGGTAGACTCCCCCGAGCCCCGGCCGCCCGGTGGCCGTCGCAGCCGCCGGCGAGAGCGACCGCGACCCGGGCCAGCGCCACGTCGTCTCGCCCCGACTCACGGAGCCGCCCGGATGATCCCGCCGCTGCCGCCCGGCACGCACCTGATCCACATCGGTCCGCAGAAGACCGGGTCCACGGCGATCCAGTCCGCGCTGCACCGGGAGCGCGGCCGGCTGCGCGAGCTCGGCTGGGTCCATCCCGGTCGGGCCGGCCGGCCGGTCTACGCCACGGCCGCGGGGCTCGGGACCATCCCGCCGCCCGGCGGACGCGAGCCCGACATCGCGGAGTGGCACGCCTACCGCGACGAGGTCCGGGCCGCCGCGCCGTCGAGCGTCGTGATCAGCCACGAGGCCTTCGGACGCAGCGACTCGGCCCAGGCGACCCGGGTGATCGAGGAGCTGGGCGGCGAGCGGCCGCACGTCGTCGCGGTGGCGCGCCGGCTCGACCAGCTGCTCCCCTCCCAGTGGCAGCAGCGGGTCAAGGGCGGCGAGCCCCGCACCTTCGAGGAGTGGCTGCGGGTCGTGCTCGACGACCGGCCCGACGACTGGGCGTGGCGCAACGTCTGGCGCGGCCACGACACCGTCGCCCTGCTGCGCCGCTGGGCCGACATCGTCGGTCCCGAGAACGTCACGCTGCTGGTGCCCGGCAGCGACCACGCGATGCTGCCCCGGGCGTTCGAGCAGCTGATGGGGCTGCCGGAGGGCCTGCTGGAGCCGACGCCCACCCGCACGAACCGCTCGCTCAGCCGCACCGAGACCGAGCTCGTCCGGCGGCTGAACGTCGCCTTCCACCGGGAGCGCTGGGGCAAGCCGCAGCGCCATGCCCTGCTGACCCGCGGCCTCGTGCGCACCCTGGTCCTCTCCCCGGAGCCGGACGAGGCGACCACCGACCGGGAGCGGCTGCCCGGGTGGGCGCTCGACCGGGTGCGGGTGCTGTCCGAGGCCCGGCTGACCGAGCTCCCCGGGCTCGGCGTGCGCATCGTGGGCGACGTCGACGCCCTGCGCGTGCCCGACGACGACCCCGGCGCGGACCCGCAGCCGATCGCCCAGGTGCCGATCGAGGTGGCCGCCACCACCCTGGAGGCGCTGGCCGCCGCGGCCGTGCGCGCCCATCGGGTGGAACGCCGGGGACACCGCCGCCAGGTGCGCCGGCTGCGGCGTACCGTCCGGCGGCTGCGACGCACGCGGCGGACGCAGGCACCTCGCCCCGGACCCGTGCGCCGGCTGCTGCGCCGGCTCGCGGCGCTCCGGCGCCGGTAGGCCGTCAGTTCATGCGGTCGACGACGTGCTCGGCGATCGCGAGGCTGGAGGTCGCCGCGGGCGACGGCGCGTTGCGGACGCTGGTGATGCCGTCGGCCCGGTGGATCACGAAGTCGTCGACCAGCGAGCCGTCGCGCTCCAGGGCCTGGGCGCGCAGCCCGAGGCCGGCCCGGCGTACGTCGGCGGCGCCGATCGAGGGCACGTAGCGCTGGGCGTCGCGCATGTACGCCGACGCGGACACCACGCCGCGCAGCTCGGTGAGGCCGGTGCGCCAGTGCTCGCCCGCGAACCGCCAGAAGCCCGGCCAGGTCAGGGTGTCGGCGAGGTCGCGGGCCGCGAACGACGCGCGGCCGTAGGCGCGCCGACTCAGCGCGAGGAACGCGTTGGGCCCGACCTCGAGCCCGCCGGTCACCCGGCGGGTGAAGTGCACGCCCAGGAACGGGTAGCGGGGGTCGGGGACCGGGTAGATCATGCCGCGCACCCGGTCCTGCTTCTCGGGCACGACGGCCATGTACTCCCCGCGGAAGGGCACGATGCGCGGGGCGCCCGGTCCGCCGAGCAGCACCCCGAGGCGGTCGGACTCCAGACCGCCGCACACGACGAGGCGGTCGACGCGGTGCCGCTCACCCCCGCAGAGCACGTCGATGCCGCCGACTCCGCGCACGGCTCCGGTCACGGTCGTCGACAGCAGGATCCGGCCGCCGGCGGACTCGATCTCCGCCGCGATCCGCTCCGCGATCGCCACGTAGTCGGTGATCGCGGTGTGCGGCGAGTGCAGGGCGGCGACGCCGGTGGCGTGCGGCTCGATCTCGGCGATGCCGGCGCCGTCGACGCGGCGCAGGCCGGGCACGCCGTTGCTCCGCGCGGTCTGCTCGAGCGCGGCGAAGCGGCCCAGCTCGTCGGCGTCGACGGCGACGACCAACTTGCCGCACTCGTCGTAGGGCAGGCCGTGCTCGGCGCAGTAGTCCCGCAGCAGCGCGCGGCCGCGGGTGCACAGCTCGGCCTTGAGACTGCCGGGCCGGTAGTAGATGCCCGCGTGCACGACGCCGGAGTTGTGGCCGGTCTGGTGCGCGGCCAGCCGGTCCTCCTTCTCGAAGACCACGACCCGCACCCCCGCGCGACGGCGGGTGAGCTCGCGACCGACGGCCAGGCCGACGATGCCGCCCCCGACGATCCCGACGGTCTCCTCGGACATGCCCCGATCCTCCCCTATCCGGGGGCCGGCCGCAGGCGTACGTCTGGTGGGGCCGGGTCTTCGGGTTTCGGGGTCGCAGGTTCATCAAGGGATGAAGGTCGACCCGCGCTCACCCGGGTGAGTTCGGCCAGGGAGGCGGCGCTCCGCCCTCATCCCTTGATGAAGCGACGACACGACCGCCCCGGGTGGACGGCAAGACGCCCGCCGTACGAGCCGGCGCTCAGGCGGACCGCGGCCCGCTGAGCCGGACCAGCCCCCAGCCGAGCAGCATCAGCACGACGCCCATCACGGCCACGAACGCCGCGACGCCGAACGCCACGACCGAGGTGAACAGGCTGGCGCGGAGGAACGACGCGTTCATCACCGTGGCGCGGTTGGGGTCGTCCTGGGCGAGCTCGGAGTAGGTCTTGCCGCCCGCGATCTCCTCGGCGTGCGTGGCGATGATGTCGGCCTGCGAGTACGCCGTGAACGGGCCCTTGACGTCCTTGCCCGCGAACCAGCGGGCGTCGTCGGAGACGGTGATGTGCTCCTGGGCGAGGGTGTTCGAGACGATGGCGTAGGTCGCGACGCCGGCCACCAGGAAGATCGCGCCGAGCACGGCGATGATGATCCCGATGGTGCGGGCGCTCTTGGTGCGCTGCTGGCCCGGATGCACGGGGGCGGCCGGGCTCTCCTCTGGCTCGGTCATGGGACCAGACAAGCACCCGGGCCGCCGGCCGGGGTCACCCGTTCCGGGTGGAAGACGGCGTCCTACGCGACGACCTCGAAGCGCAGGCCGGCGGGGCGCAGGCGGGCCTGCAGCGCGTCGCCCATCGCCTGCGCGGTGGTGACCTGGCCGGCGGTGGGCGGGTTGTCGTCGAGCACGAGGCAGAGCGCCGACTCGGCGAGCATCTTCGCGGTCTCGTCGTAGCCCGGGTCGCCGCCGGAGACCCGGGTGTGCGCCCGGCGCCCGTCGCCCTCGGCGACGACGTCGACGCTGAACCACGACCGCGACCGGCGGGCCGGGTCGGGCCCCTCGCCCGGCTTGACCCGGTCGAGCGCGAGCCGCCGCAGCGGCGGCACCTGCGCGGTGAGCACCATGGCGCCGACGGCGGCCGCCCCGCCCACGGCGTACCGCAGCGTGCGGGTGCCGGCGAAGTGGGAGTAGCGGAAGTCGGGACCGTACGCCGCGAGCGCCGCGCCGCTGCGGGCCACCACGATCGGGTCGATGGTCGGCAGCGGCAGCAGCCAGTAGCCGAGCAGCGGGTCGCGGTGCGGCTTGCCCGCGACCGCCCGGGAGCGGCGGCCCTCCGGCCGGGGCTCGACGCGCCTGCGCTCCTCGGTCACCTCCTTGACCTGCTTGGCCCGCGAGAGCGCCGTCATCGCGGAGTGGAAGGTGCCGCCGGAGAACGCCGCGCCCGCCCGCACCACGCCGCGAGCGGTGACCGGCCCCTCGGCGGCGAGATGCTGCACGGCGTGCAGCACGCCCAGGTCGTGGGGCACCGAGTCGAAGCCGCAGGCGTGCACGATCCGGGCGCCGCTGCGCACCGCGGTCGAGTGGTGGCGCAGGTACATCCGGTCCACGAACTCCGGCTCGCCGGTGAGGTCGACGTAGTCGGTCCCGGCCGCCGCACACGCGGCGACCAGCGGCTCGCCGTACGTCACGTAGGGGCCGACGGTCGTGATCACCAGCCGGGCGCGGCCGGCCACCTCGGCGAGCGAGGCGGGGTCCTCGACGTCGGCGTGCAGCAGCGGCAGGTCACCGAGCGCGGCGTCGATCTCGGCGAGGCGGCCGCGCACGGCCTCCAGCTTCGGCCGGTTGCGACCGGCGAGCGCCCAGCGCAGGTCGCCCGGTGCGTGCCGGGCGAGGTAGGCGGCGGTCAGCTCACCGGTGAAGCCGGTCGCCCCGAACAGGACCAGGTCGAGCTCGCGTGCTGCAGGCATGGATCCACTGTGACACCCCCGCCTGAGACGCCCGAGCAGACAGCGGGGCCGGCCCGGGCCGACGTACGCTCGGGGCATGTGCCGCAACATCCGCCCGCTGAACAACTTCGAGCCGCCGGCCAGCCGCGACGAGGTCACCGCCGCGGCGCTGCAGTACGTCCGCAAGGTCAGCGGTACGACCAAGCCGTCCCAGGCCAACCAGGCCGCCTTCGACCGCGCGGTGGCCGAGATCGCGCACCTCACCCAGCACCTCCTCGACGAGCTGGTGACGACCGCGCCGCCGAAGAACCGTGAGGTCGAGGCCGCCAAGGCCCGGGCCCGCGCCGAGCTCCGGTACGCCCGGTGACGCTGGCGCCCGCCACCACGCCCACGACGCCGGCGTACGCCGACGCGCTCGCGCTGCTGCGCGAGCGGCCGCTGGTCGTGCTGACCGGTGCCGGCCTCTCCACCGACTCCGGCATCCCCGACTACCGCGGGCCTGGTGCCCCCGACCGGACGCCGATGACCTACCAGGAGTTCGTCTCCGGCCCGGCCGCCCGCCAGCGCTACTGGGCGCGCAGCCACCTCGGCTGGGGCCGGATGGGCGGGGCGGAGCCGAACCCCGGCCACCGGGCGCTGGCCCGGCTCGCGCCGGAGCTGCTGATCACCCAGAACGTCGACGGGCTCCACGAGCGGGCCGGCACGCCGCGGCTGGTCGCGCTGCACGGCCGGATCGCCGACGTCGTGTGCCTCGACTGCCGCGCCGGGTCGTCGCGGGCCGCGCTCCAGGAGCGGCTCGCGGAGCTCAACCCGGGCTTCGCCGAGCGCCACGCCGCGGCGGCGTCGCGGCCCGACGGCGACGTCGACCTCGACGAGACCGCCGGCTTCGTGGTGCCCGGGTGCGCCGGCTGCGGCGGCGTGCTCAAGCCCGACGTCGTGTTCTTCGGCGAGAACGTCCCGCCCCCGCGGGTCGCGCGGTGCTACGCCGCGGTCGAGGCCCTGGCCGAGTGCGAGGGGGTGCTGCTGGCCGCCGGCTCCAGCCTGACCGTGATGTCGGGGCTGCGGTTCGTGCGCCGGGCGGCCCGGGCCGGCACGCCGGTGGTGATCGTCAACCGCGGCACGACCCGGGGCGACGAGCTGGCGACGTACAAGCTCGAGGTGGGCTGCAGCGAGTTCCTGACCGAGCTGGCGGGCTGACGCCCGCCCCGCCGGCCCGTTCAGACCGCGCGGCCGCGCAGCTCGCCGAGCAGGTCGACCAGCTCGTGCAGCGAGAGGTCGTGCCGGTCGGGGTCGAGGCCCGCCACGCGCTCGAGCGCGAGGTTCTCCGGGAGCCGCGCCCCGACGGCGAAGGTGTAGACGGTGTCCTCGACCTCGAAGTCGATGCCGCGCAGCTGCGCGGCGTAGTAGTCGCCGTCCTGGGTGTGCAGCACGACCGACTCGCGCGGCTCCAGCCCCCGGTCCAGGCCGGTCAGCCCGTGACCGACGACCAGGCTGCGTTCGCCTCGTACGCGCACCGCTCCATCGAGCTCGATGATCTCCATGTCGACCTTCCCACTGCCACAGAATGGCAGCCCCCCTCGACGCCGCGTCCCTGCCGCGCCGATGGCAAGTTACCGCCGAGTCGGCAACAGAACCCCAACAGCACGGACAACGTTCGTCCACAATTGCCTCGTGCTGACCCCAACGGGGGCATTATTCACCCATCTGGGTGATCCAGGGTCGGATCAGAGCTTGCGCACGAAGATGTGGTCGGCCGCCTCGGGCACGATCTCCGCGGTCTCGCCGCCGCTGCCGACCAGCACGCCCTCCTCGGTCGCGATGACCGTCACGGTCTTGTCCGGGAGCGCGCCGACCCGCCGCATCGCGCTCATCAGGATCTCGTCCTTCTGCATCTCCTCGGAGATCCGGCGCACCAGCACCCGGCGCTCGGTCGGCCCGGCCGCCTCGGAGAGCGGCTCGACGCCCTCCATGAAGCCCTCGACGTTCTCGCGCTGCCCGAGCTCGTCGAGGCCCGGGATCGGGTTGCCGTAGGGCGACTCCGTGGGGTGGTCGAGCAGCTTGATCAGCCGGCGCTCGACCGTCTCGGACATCACGTGCTCCCAGCGGCAGGCCTCCTCGTGCACGAGCTCCCACTCGAGCCCGATCACGTCGGTGAGCAGCCGCTCGGCCAGCCGGTGCTTGCGCATCACCCGGGTCGCCAGCCGCAGCCCCTCGTCGGTGAGCTGGAGGTGCCGGTCGCCCTCGACGGTCAGCAGACCGTCGCGCTCCATCCGGGCCACGGTCTGCGAGACCGTCGGGCCGCTCTGGTGGAGGCGCTCGGCGATCCGGGCGCGCAGCGGGATGATGCCCTCCTCGACCAGCTCGTAGATGGTGCGGAGGTACATCTCGGTGGTGTCGATCAGATCGCTCACGCGAGCCATTGTGTCCCATCCGCGAATCCACTGACAGGATGGCGACGATGGGCGCCGCCACACCCGCGGTCATGTGGTTCCGACGTGACCTGCGACTCAGTGACAACCCCGCTCTGCTGGAGGCGGTGGCCGACGGCCCGGTGCTCGCGCTGTTCGTCCTCGACCCCGCACTCTGGCGGCCGGCGGGGCCCAGCCGGCGGGCCTACCTCGCCGCGTCGCTGCGGGGTCTCGACCGCGATCTGCGGCGGCGCGGATCGCGGCTGTCGGTGGTCCGGGGCGACCCGGTGCGCCGGGTGCCGCTGGCCGCCCGCGCGGTCGGCGCCGGCCGGGTGCACGTGAGCGCCGACTTCGGCCCGTACGGGAGCCGGCGCGACGCGGCCGTCGAGCGGGCCCTGACCGAGCGGGGCGTCGAGCTGGTCCGCACCGGCTCGCCGTACGCCGTCGCCCCGGGCCGGGTCACCACCGGGGCGGGCGCGGCGTACCAGGTCTTCACCCCCTTCTCGCGCGCCTGGGCCGACCACGGCTGGCGAGGGCCGGTCGACGCGCCCCGCGGCGGGAGCTGGCTGGAGCTCGACGAGGGTACGGCCGACCTCCCCGAGCCGGCGCTCCCCGCCCGCCTGGAGCTCCCCGAGGCCGGCGAGGCGGCGGCCGGGCGCCGGTGGCGGGAGCTGCTCGAGACCGTCGCGGCGTACGACGAGGAGCGCGACCGGCCCGACCTCGACGCCACCTCGCGGATGTCGGCGCACCTGCGGTGGGGCGAGATCCACCCGCGCACGATGCTCGCCGACCTGGCCCGGCTGCGCAGCACCGGGGCCGCGGCGTACCGCACCGAGCTGGCCTGGCGGGAGTTCTTCGCCGACGTGTTGTGGGCGCGGCCCGAGACGGCGCGGGAGTACCTGCGGCCGGCCTTCGCGCGGATGCGGTACGACGAGCCGGGCGCGCGGTTCGACGCGTGGCGCGAGGGCCGCACCGGCTTCCCGCTCGTCGACGCCGGCATGCGCCAGCTGCGGGCGACCGGCTGGATGCACAACCGGGTGCGGATGGTGGTCGCGAGCTTCCTGGTCAAGGACCTGCACGTGGAGTGGCGGCACGGCGCCCGGCACTTCCTGCGCTGGCTGGTCGACGGCGACCTGGCCTCCAACCAGCAGAACTGGCAGTGGGCCGCGGGCAGCGGCGTCGACGCCGCGCCGTACTTCCGGATCTTCAACCCGACCGCCCAGGGCCGCCGGTTCGACCCCGCGGGCGACTACGTGCGCCGGTGGGTGCCCGAGCTCGCCGCGGCCGCCGACCCGCACGACCCGAGCCCCGCGGACCGGGCCGCGGCCGGCTACCCCGAGGCCGTCGTCGACCACGCCACGGAGCGGCGCGAGGCGCTGGCGCGCTGGGAGGAGATCCGCTGAGCGACCGCGGGGTGGACCCGGGCCCGGCCGCCGTGGAACGGTCGGCTCGTGTCCGATCCACTGCTGACCGTCCCCCGCCGCTTCTGCGGCCCCCCGTCCTCCGGCAACGGCGGCTGGTCCGCCGGGGCCCTGGCCGCGCACGTCGACGCGCCGGTCGTGGCGGTGTCGCTCTTCGCGCCGCCGCCGCTCGACACCCCGATGCCGATCCGGGTCGAGGACGACGCACGCGTCGCGAGCCACGGCGACGCTCCGGTGCTGCGGGCCGAGCCCGCGGCCGGCGACCTGACGGTCGTCACCTGGGTGCCGCCGGCCGAGGCGCGCGCGGCCGAGGCGTCGTACGCCGGCCTCACCTCGCACCCCTTCCCGACCTGCTTCTCCTGCGGCACGGCGCGCGATGACGGGCTGCGGATCTTCCCCGGCCGGGTCGCCGACCAGGAGGGCTGCGCCCGGGTCGCGGCCACCTGGACGCCCGACGCGTCGGTCGCGGACGTCCTGCCCGCCACGACCTGGGCGGCGCTCGACTGCGTCGGCGGCTGGGCCGGCGACCTCGAGGAGCGGCTGATGGTGCTGGCCCGGATGACCGCGCGGGTCGAGCGGCTGCCCGAGGTCGGCGCCGAGCACGTGGTCGTCGGGCTGGGCCGGCTGACCTCGGGCCGCAAGACGTTCACGGCGTCGGCGCTCTACGACGCCGACGGCGACCTGCTCGGCAGCGCGGAGCACCTGTGGATCGCGGTCGACCCGGCGGCCTTCGGGTGAGCCATCTAGGATGGAGCGCATGGGTTTGAACGATCAAATGCCGCGCCAGGAGTGGTGGCGGCACGCGGTGACCTACCAGATCTACCCGCGCAGCTTCGCGGACGGCAACGGCGACGGCGTCGGCGACCTGCCCGGCATCACCTCGCGGCTGCCCTACCTGCGCGACCTCGGCGTCGACGCGATCTGGCTCTCGCCCTTCTACACCTCCCCCCAGCACGACCACGGGTACGACGTGGCCGACTATCGTGACGTCGACCCGCTCTTCGGCACCCTCGCCGACGCCGACGAGATGATCGAGCGGGCGCACGAGCTGGGCCTGAAGGTGATCGTCGACCTGGTGCCCAACCACACCTCGACCGAGCACGAGTGGTTCCAGGCTGCGCTCGCCGCCGACCCGGGCAGCCCCGAGCGCGACCGCTACGTCTTCCGCGACGCGCAGCCCGACGGCTCACTGCCCAACAACTGGATGTCGGTCTTCGGCGGCCCGGCCTGGACCCAGGTCGAGGCCGGCCCCGGAGAGACGGGGCAGTACTACCTGCACCTCTTCGACAGCAGCCAGCCCGACCTCAACTGGCGCAACCCGGAGGTCGGCGACATGTTCGTCGAGGTGCTCCGCTTCTGGCTCGACCGGGGCGTGGACGGCTTCCGCGTCGACGTGGCCCACGGCCTCTTCAAGGAGGAGGGCCTACGCGACCAGATCGTCGAGGCAGGCCGGACCGCGAGCAGCGACGCACGTGACGCCGCCGACGTGCCGATGGTCGAGCGCACCGTGCGCGACGAGCCGATGTGGGACCAGCCCGAGGTCCACGACGTCTACCGCCGCTGGCACGAGGTGCTGGCGAAGTACGACGGCGACCGGATGCTCGTCGCCGAGGCCTGGACCCAGACGCCGGAGTCGATGGCGCGCTACCTCCGGCCCGACGAGTTCAGCCAGGCCTTCAACTTCGCGTGGCTGCTCGCCTCGTGGTCGGGCGCCGACTTCCGCGAGGTCGTCACCAGCACGATGGCGGCCGTCGCGCCGGTCGACGGCTCCCCCACCTGGGTGCTGAGCAACCACGACGTGGTGCGGCACGTGACCCGGTACGGCGGCGGCGCGGTCGGCCTGGCCCGCGCGCGGGCGGCCACGCTGACGATGCTGGCGCTGCCGGGCTCGGCGTACCTCTACCAGGGCGAGGAGCTCGGTCTGCCCGAGGTCGAGGTCGCCCCGGAGCACCGCCAGGACCCCTTCTTCCTGCGCACGGGCGAGGGCGGCCGCGACGGCTGCCGGGTCCCGATCCCGTGGGGCGGCACCGCCGCGCCGTACGACTTCGGGCCGGGCGCGGGGCAGCCGTGGATCCCGCAGCCCGACGACTGGGGTCCGCTCACGGTCGAGGCCGAGACCGGCGACGCCGGCTCGACCCTGGAGTTCTACCGCGCGGCGCTGGCCGCCCGGCGTACGTTCGCGACCAGCGCGGGCGACGACGTCGAGCTGCTCGACCTGGGCGAGGACGTGGTGGCGTTCCGGCGCGGACCGGTGACCGCGGTGCTCAACTGCGGCACGACGCCGGTGGCGCTGCCCTCCGGCGAGGTGCTGCTCGCCACCGGGCCGGTCGACACGGAACTGCCGCCGGACAGCGCCGCCTGGCTGGTCTAGTGGCCATCACCGTTGATTCACCCAGGGTCTACGCACCCAGTGCACGCACCTCGCCGCGTTGGCGACGCTCGGTAGACAACCAGGTATGCCGTCGCGCCGCCGCCTTGCGAGGCACCCACCCTGAGCACGGATACCCCCGACGTATCAACAGCGATGACCACTAGGAGCTCAGACGCCGAGCGCGACGTTGTAGCGGCCGAGCAGCCCGACGAAGGCCGCGAGGTCCTCGTCGGGCAGGTCGTCGAGCCGCTGGTCGAGCCAGAGGCGGCTGGCCTCCTTGACGGCGGCCAGCCGGGTCCGCGCCGTCTCGCTGGCCGACAGCAGCGTGGCGCGGCCGTCGTCGGGGTCGGGCGCGCGATCGACCAGGCCCAGCTCGATCAGGTGCTGCACCTGCCGACTGATCGCGCCCTTGTCGATCCCGAACGTCTCGGAGATCTCCGAGGCGCGCAGCGGCCCGCGCGTGTCGAGCCACGACAGCAGCAGGTACGTCGACGACTGCAGCTCCTCGTGCACGGTCCGGGCTCGCTCACGGAGCAGGCGGCGGATCCGGCCGATCATCACGCCGACCTCGCGCTCGAGCTCACCGAGCAGCTCGGCGCGGTCGACCTCGGCGCCGACGGCGGTGGTCATCGCCGGGCCTCCGCCTCGACGACCCCCGAGCGGAGCTCGGCGGCGACCTCGGGCGACGCCTCGGCGTACGACTCGAGGTTGGAGGTACGCAGCGGCACCTCCTTGATCAGGGCGACGCAGACCAGCGCGATGAGCGCGAACGGCGCGGCGACCAGGAAGATCTCGCCGAACGACTGCCCGAAGGCGCTCTCGAACACCGCCCGCACCGGCGCCGGCAGCGCGCCCAGGTCGGGGATCGAGTGGCTCTCGTGGCTGGTGGTCGAGATGCCGATCAGGTGCAGGCCGTCGGTCACCTTGGTCGCCACCTGGTGGCTGAGCAGCGCGCCCAGCGCCGAGACGCCGATCGAGCCGCCCATCGAGCGGAAGAACGCGACGACCGCGCTCGCGGCGCCCATGTCGGACATCGGGACGTTGTTCTGGACGGCGAGCACGAGGTTCTGCATGGTCGCGCCCATGCCGACGCCGAGGATCGCCATGAAGAAGCCGATGACGAGCAGGCTCGTGGTCTCGTCGATGGTGCCGAGCAGCGCCAGCCCCACGACGACGAGCACCATGCCGCCGACGAGGAACCGCTTCCAGCGACCCGTCGCGGTGATGATCCGGCCGCTGACGATGCTCGACACGAACAGCCCGCCGACCATCGCGATCGACATCAGGCCGGCCTCGGTCGGGCTCATGCCGCGAGCGGTCTGGAAGTACTGGCTCAGGTAGACCGTCGAGCCGAACATCGCGACGCCGACCATGACCGAGGCGATCGTCGCCAGCGTGATCGTGCGGTCCTTGAAGAGGCGGAGCGGGATGACCGGGTCCGTGGCGACCCGCGCCTCGACGTACACGGCCACGGTCAGCAGCACGACCCCGAGCACGACCATGCCGATGCTCGCCCAGGAGCCCCACGCGAAGTTGTTGCCGGCGAGGCTCACCCAGATCAGCAGCGTGGAGACGCCCGCGATGATCAGCGTCGCCCCGGCGTAGTCGATGTCGACCTGCCGGCGTACGACGGGCAGGTGCAGCGTCTTCTGCAGCAGGAAGAAAGCGGCGATCGCGAACGGCAGGCCGACGAAGAAGCAGCCCCGCCAGCCGAGGGCGGAGTCGACGATCACGCCGCCGATGAGCGGGCCGCTCACGGTGGCCAGCGCGAACACCGCGCCCAGGTAGCCGGAGTAGCGGCCGCGCTCGCGCGGGGAGATCATCGTCGCGATCACGACCTGCACCAGTGCGGTCAGGCCGCCCACGCCCAGGCCCTGCACGACACGCGCACCGATCAGCACCCCCATGCTCGGCGCCATCGCGGCGACCAGCGAGCCGATGATGTAGATGACGAGCGCGAGCTGGACCAGCAGCTTCTTGCTGAAGAGGTCGGAGAGCTTGCCCCAGATCGGGGTGGTCGCGGTCATCGCGAGCATCGTCGCGACGACGACCCACGTGTAGCCGGTCTGGCTGCCGTGCAGGTCGGAGACGATGCGGGGCAGGGCGTTGGAGACGACGGTGCTCGAGAGCATCGCCACGAACATCGCCAGCAGCAGGCCGCTGAGGGCCTCCAGGATCTGCCGGTGGGTCATCTCTCCGGACTCCTCCGCGGAGGCCGGAGCTGGGGAGGGGGCGTCAGGCGCCTGCGTCACGGAAGCTCGATTCATGCCAGGTAAAAGGTTGCCGACGGCAACCATATTCCGGCTTCGTTGCCTCGAACAACCAATTTCCGGCGTGGGCTGGGCCACACCGCCGCCGTCGTCGGCCCTCGGACGTCCGGCAGGTGGTTTCGAGGCTCGTCGCTGGCGCTCCTCGCACCTCAACCACCGACCTCGCACTCGGTGGTTGAGGCGTGAGGGCCGCCAGGCCCGAGCCTCGAAACCACCGGCGCCCGGCAGTCACGGGCGTGGTGGGTGCCGGCTCGCGGGTCAGTCGGAGTCGGTGTCTCGGTCGCGGCCGAGGGCCTTCGACAGCTGGGCGACCAGATCGGCGCTGGGGGACGCGGCCTGACGGTTGCTCTCCTCGAGCTGGGCAAGCAGCTCGGCGCGGTGCACCCGCAGGGAGCGAGGGGCGTCGATGCCGATCCGCACCACGTCGCCGCGGACCTCGAGGACCGTGACCGTGATGTCCTCGCCCAGGACGACGCTCTCCCCCGCCCGGCGACTCAGAACCAGCATGTGCCCACCGTACCGGGCGAGCCGGGTGCGCCGACCGGGATGCCACCAACGCGACTGGACGGGTGGCTGGACAGGTGGCCGGTGCTCACCCGAGCAGCGGCGCGGCCACCGGCAGGCCCGGCTGGTCGAGCACGACCTGACCCGCGCGCCGGGTGGTGAGGTTGACGAGCACCGGTGCCGCCAGGTTGGCGGTCGTGTCGTGCAGCCCGCGGCCGGTGGTGAGCACGACCAGCACCAGGACGTCCGCGGCCGACTCGATGCCGAGGGCGGCGACGACGTCGTCGCCCACCTCGGGCGCGTAGTCGGGGAAGAACGCCGCGGGCGGCACGACCAGGAAGCGCAGCCCCTGCTCGTCGAGCGAGCTCAGGCTGCCCAGGTCGCTGCTGTCGTCGACCTGGACGAGGGCCCAGCTCCGATGCTCGGGGAAGCCCGGCATCGGGAGCACCATGTCGATCACCGGGATGTCGATCACCGGGGCGTGGTTCTCGGCCACGAGACCTCCGTCGGCGGATTCGGGGACGGCCATCATGTCAAGGGCGTGGGTGAGAGTCATCGCAGGAAGTCCAAGAGGCTCGGCTGGAGGACCCGGGCGGTCGCGCCCAGGGCGGCTTGGTAGGCGACCTCCTGGAGACCGAGGTCGACGGTCGCCCGGGCGAGGTCGACGTTCTCGACCTCCGACAGGGCGTTGGTGAGGGTGAGGTGGGCGTCGGTCGCGACGTCGCGCGCCCGCTCGACCCGGACCGTGCGGGCACCGATCTCCGACTGGGCGTTCGTGACCCGGTCGGCATCGACCTTGAGGCGGTCGATGGCGGCCTCGATGCCCACGGAGTCGGCGCTCTTCAACGCGGCCGAGAGCGCCGCCAGGTGGTCGAAGACCGAGTCCGGGGAGCCGCCGAAGACCTGAGGCCCCTCGAGGTCGATCCGCATCCGTACGCCGTCGGCGATCGTGCGGTGCACGCCGCCGGCGCTCCCGAGGTTGACGGCGTCCGGGTCGGCGAGGGTGCCGTCGGGGTGGTAGGCCTTCTGGCCCGCGGTGATGCCGCCGAAGATCGGCCGGTCCAGGTACTGGGTGTTCGCCGAGGTGATCAGCCCCTCCCGGATCTGGTCGACCTCCGTGGCGAGTGCGAGTCGCGCCTCCGGGCCCATGGCTCCGGTGTTGGCACCCTGGAGCGCGATGTCGCGCGCCCGCGAGAGCTGGTTGCCGATCGTCGAGAGCGTGCCGTCGGTCTGGTCGAGCCAGCCGACCGCGCTGTCGGCGTTGCGGACGAACTGCTTCTCGCTCGCCAGCGACGACCGGATCCGCATCGCGGTGGTGGCGCCGGTCGGGTCGTCCGACGGGCGGTTGATCAGGCGCCCGGTGCTCAGCTGCTCCTGCGCCTTGGCCACGCGGGCCATCGCCGCCTGCATGCCGGTGAAGGACTGCCGGCTGAGCATGTTCTGGGTGGTGCGGACGAGTGTCATCGGGGTCCTCCCGTCGAGGCGAGCTGCCGAGCGGGCCGGTTCATCGGCCGACCAGCCCGGTGCGGTTGATCAGGGTGTCGAGGATCGAGTCGACGGTGGTCATCACCCGGGCCGCCGCCTCGTACGAGCGTTGCGCCATCACCAGGTTGACCGACTCCTCGTCGATGCTCACGCCGGTGAGCTGCTCGCGGGCCGCATCGACCTGCTGGGACATCACCCGCTGGTTGTCGGCGAGCCGTTGCACCGAGGCGACGGCGGTGCCGAAGCCGTTGACCAGACGCTGGTAGCCGTCCGCGATGGTGATCGAGCCGGCGAGGACCTCGGCGTTGCCGGTGCTGTTGTTGCCCTGCCCGGGCACGGTGCTGGGCACCGAGGAGATCGCGACCTGCCCGGTGGAGGTGATCGCGACCTTGATCGTGCCGGCCGGATCCGCGGGATCGTAGGAGAAGAAGTCGACGCCGGCCGCGCCGGTGGCGTCGTAGCCCGACCGGTGCGCCGCGTTGAAGGCGTCGGCGAACGACGCCACCAGCTGGTTCAGCTCGGCGAGATAGTCGGGCAGCACGACGTCGATCAGCTCGACGCCCGCGGCGAGCTCGCCGGCCGACGGCACGACCGCGACCGCGGCTCCGCTCGGCGGCTGCACCTGGAAGGTCACCGCCGCCCCGTCGGCGGTGCCGTCGGGGTTGATCCCGCTCGCGATCTGCAGGGTCGAGGCATCCCGTCCGCTGACCAGCGACTGGCCACCCACCACCACGTCCATGCCGCCGTCGGGACGCGGCGTGGCAGTCGCGCCGGTGAGCTCGGCGAGGCGCAGCGCGATCTGGTCGCGGGTGTCCATCAGCGTCGCCGTGTCGCCGCCGCCGCTCGAGGCCGCGATCGTCTGGTTGGTCGCGGCGAGCTGCTGGGCGAGGTCGTTGACCTCCTTGACGGTCGCGAGCACGCGGGCCCGCTGGTCCCCCAGCTCGTCCTGCAGGTTGTGGGCCTGGATGTTGAACGCGTCGGCCACCAGGGCGCCGTTGGCCAGGACCTGGCCCCGGGCGGCGTCGGTGTTCGGCGCGTTCTCGAGGTCGGCGATGCCGTTCTTGAAGGTCTCGACCGCCCGCGCGACCCCCTTGTCCGAGGGCTCGGCGATGCCGGTCTCGACCCGGGCCATCGCGGCTGCCTTGAGGTCGAGGTAGGTCTGCCGGCCGTGCTCGCGGCGGACCCGGGTGTCCAACAGCGGGTCGACGAGCCGCTGTACGCCGCTGGCCTGCACGCCGCTGCCGATCTCGTTCGAGCGCGACCAGACCGCGGGCGCGGCCGCCGCACCGACGGTCTGACCGACGACCCGGCGGCGCACGTAGCCCTCGACGGAGGCGTTCGCGACGTTGGTGCTCGCGATGTCGAGGGCCGCCTGCTGGTAGCGCAGCGCCGACAGCGCGGTGTTGATGGACGAGAAGGGGTTGGACATCACAGGCTCCGATCGATGACCGCACTGCGGGTGTCCCCGTGGTCCACGGAGCCCGCGGCGGTGTAGGTGGCCGCGCTGCGGTCGATGCCGAGCAGCGTGTCCTGGGTGGCGCGCAGACCCGCGACGATCAGCGCCCGGTTGGACTGGGCGACCCGGGCGATCTCGTCGGTCAGCGACAGGAAGCTGTCGCGGTGGTCGACGAGGATCCCCGCCCAGGGCTCCGGCGCGGCGTCGATCAGCTCGCCGAGGGCGGCGTTCGGCGCGAGCCCGGCGCTCTCGGCCGCCTCGTCCGCGGCGACGGCGCGCAGCACCTCCATCTCGCGCAGGGCAGCGGCGGCCTCGTCGACGTCGCGGGCGGCGTTGGCCAACCAGCGCGTGCGACCGGTGGACATCACCAGCTCCTCGATCTCGAGGCGGTAGAGCAGGGTCTCCAGGAGCTCCCGCTCCTGCCACAGGACCCAGGTCAGCTTCTCCACGTCACTCCCACAGATGGTCTCGATGGTCCAGACCAGGGGGGACTCCCGGTGCTGGCGTCGAGATGCCCCATCGGCCGCCGGGTTCGGTCTCCTTAGAGGAACGCGGCGACCGGTTGTGCCTCAGGAGGGCACCTTCCCTACCGATGTGGTCCAGGCCACCGGCAGAGAAACGTAAAAGTTCAAGGATTCCGAAAGAAAACCGGACACGACCGTCCTTGAAATGCACAATTGCGTTCGTGACCCATGACAACGACGTCCCGCCGGGCTCCGAGGCGTTGATCGTGGTCCACGTGCCCCTGGTCGGCCACATCGTTCGCGAGACGATGGCCAGGGTCCCCTCGCACGTGGACCGAGACGACCTGAGCTCCGCCGGACTCGCCGCTCTTGTCCAGGCTGCCCATGCCTACGACCCCGATCGGGGCGTGCCCTTCAACCGCTACGCCAGCACTCGCATCCGGGGCGCGATCCTCGACGAGCTGCGCAGCGTCGACTGGGCCTCGCGCTCGGTCCGACGGCGGGCTCGCGAGCTCGACGCCACTCGGTCGCGGCTGGCGTCCACGCTCGGCCGGCCCGCGACGACCGTCGAGGTCGCCCAGGCCTGCGGTCTGAGCGCCGAGGAGGTGGCCGCGAACGACGACGACGTCGCCCGCGCCCAGGTCCTGTCCCTGCACGCGTCCGAGGACGACACGTTGGCCGACGGCCTCGTCTCCAGCAGCCCGACCCCCGAGGTGCTGCTGGAGCACCGGGAGCGACTGACCTACCTCACCGAGGCGATCGCGGAGCTGCCCGAGCGGCTGCGCCACGTCGTGGAGCAGTACTTCCTCGCCGAGCGGCCGATGGCGGAGATCGCCGCCACGCTCGGGGTCACCGAGTCCCGGGTGTCGCAGCTGCGGGCCGAGGCGCTGGTGCTGCTGCGCGACGCCCTCAACCACGAGCTCGAGCCGGACCTGGTGCCCGAGGCCGCGCGTCCGGGCGGAGCCGCCGCCCGGCGCCGGGAGGCCTACTTCGCGGCGGTCGCCGCCCGGCATGCGTCGGGACTGCGAGGGCAGGCCGCCGGCCGGAGCACGATCACCGCCAGCGCCTGACGGGCCCTCCCCGCAGCACCTCCTCCCCACAACTCCAGAACGCGAACGCCCCGAGGGGATCGCCGCAGAGGAAGTCCCGAGAATTCTGCGTCGATCCCCTCAGGCGTTGCCGATGCCGGCCGATCGGACCACCTGAAGGCGCCCACGGATGGGCTCCAGAACCGACTCACAGATCCAGGAAGGAATCATCATGAGTCTCCGCATCAACCAGAACATCGACGCCCTCAACTCCTACCGCAACCTGTCGGTGACCCAGGGCCAGATGTCCAAGTCGCTCGAGAAGCTGTCGAGCGGTTACCGCATCAACCGGGCCGCGGACGACGCCGCCGGCCTGGCGATCTCGGAGGGCCTGCGCTCGCAGGTGGGCGGTATCAAGGTCGCCGTGCGCAACGCGCAGGACGGCGTCAGCGTCGTGCAGACCGCTGAAGGTGCGCTCACCGAGACCCACTCCATCCTGCAGCGCATGCGCGACCTGGCCGTGCAGTCGGCGAACGACTCCAACGACACCGACTCGCGCAACGCGATCGAGGCCGAGTCCGACGCGCTGAAGGAGGAGCTGACCCGGATCGCGGAGAAGACCACCTTCAACAACATCGACCTGCTGAAGGGCAACTTCGACGGCAAGTTCCAGGTCGGCTACGCCTCGGGCGACACGATCGACGTCAAGATCAACTCGGGCAACACCAGCGCCGCCAAGTCGTCGTGGAACAACGGCGCCGCAGTCGCCACCGCCGCTGCCGCCGTCTTCACCCAGGGCGGCGTGGTCACCACCACGGCCGCGCTGACCGCCAGCACCGACGCGCACGACATCGCCGGCCAGCTGAACAACGACGCCAACTTCTCGGCCGTCTACTCGGCGAGCGTCGACCAGAAGACCGGCGGCCTCGTGGTCACCAGCAAGACCGGCAACACGGCCGCCATCGCCGTGACCGGCGGCCTGTCCGCGGCGACCACCAACGCAGCCGCGGGCGCCAGCACCGGCGGGTTCTCCTCCATCGACCTCGGCGTCGACGGGATCGACCTGACCACGCAGGCCGGTGCGACCTCGGCGATCGACGACATCGACCTGGCGATCAAGGCGGTCTCCACCTCCCGCGCGAACCTCGGTGCGCTGCAGAACCGGTTCGAGCACACCATCAACAACCTGAACGTGACGCAGGAGAACCTCTCGGCCTCCGAGAGCCGGATCCGCGACACGGACATGGCCAGCGAGATGATGAACTTCACCCGTTCGCAGATCCTCTCGCAGGCCGGCACGGCGATGCTGGCCCAGGCCAACCAGGCCCCGCAGGGCGTCCTCTCCCTGCTGCGCTGATCTCGTCGGTGGGTCGGCCGGAGGCTGACCCACCGACGAACCCGAAGGTTCCCGGGGGAGCGCTCGCGCTCCCCCGGGGCCTTGTGGGCGACGTCCTCATCGCCGTCCCGTCGCCCACACCGTCGTCAACCCCGTCGCACACCGTCGCCAACGCCGTCGTCAACCCGGTCGTCCGAGCAGGAGGCTCCTCGTGCCCAGCAGCAGCATCAGCGGCCTGGCCAGTGGCCTGAACACCGCCGAGATCATCGACCAGCTCATGCAGCTGGAGCGGATCCCGCAGGTGAAGCTCTCGGGCCAGAAGGACCGCGAGAACGCGATCCTGACCGCGCTGCGCGCGCTCAACACCGACACCACCCTGCTGGCCGGCAACGCCGCCAAGCTCGCCAAGGCCGAGACCTGGCAGACGCTGCAGGGCACCGCGACCGGCACCGGCGTCACCGTCGACGTCGCCGCCGGCGCCTCCGCGTCCTCCTTCTCCTTCACCGTCGACCGACTGGCCGTCAGCCACCAGCTGGGCTTCACCACGCCCGCCGCGCTGACCGACGTGGTCTCCCAGCCGCAGGTGACGATCACCGGCTCCGACGGGGTCCCGCACCAGATCGACGCCGGCTCGGGCTCCCTCGAGGACCTGGTCGCGGCGATCAACGCGGCGACGGAGACCACCGGCGTGAAGGCCACCGCCGTCCGGGTCGCCGACGGCAGCTACCGCCTGCTCGCCGAGTCGACGACGACCGGCGCGGCCTCGGCGTTCACGCTGACGAACGGCGACGGCAGCGACCTGCTGGGCGGCGCCACGGTGCGCGCCGGCACCGACGCCCAGATCAGCCTGGGCGCCGGCATCGTCGCGACCTCCTCCACCAACACCTTCACCGATCTGATGCCGGGCGTCAGCGTGACGCTCGGCGCGACCACCACGGTGGGCACGAGCTCCGCCGTCTCGGTGGCCCGGAACAGCACCTCGATCACGGCCTCGGTCTCGTCGCTCGTCGACCAGCTCAACGCGCTGCTCACGAAGATCGACACCCAGACGGCCGCCAAGACCAGCACCACGAGCGCCGGCGTCCTGTCCGGCGACTCCACCGCCCGCGCCCTGCGCATCCAGCTGCTGAACACGGTCTTCGGCGACGGCACCACCTCGATGGCGCCGCTCGGCATCCAGACCGACCGCTACGGCAAGCTCACCTTCGACGCCGAGAAGTTCAAGGAGGCGTACGCCGCGGACCCGGCGGGTGTCGCCGCGAAGTTCACCACCGGCGCCACGCCCGAGGCCAACGGCTGGGCGGCCCGGGTCGAGTCGGTCGCCAAAGCGGCGACCGACTCCTACAACGGCACCATCACGAACGCCGTCACCGGACACACCTCCACCGTCGACCGGCTCACCAAGAGCATCGAGGCCTGGGACACGCGCCTGGAGATGCGGCGCGCCTCCCTCCAGCGCCAGTACACCGCGCTCGAGACCGCGCTCTCGAACCTGCAGAGCCAGAGCAGCTGGCTCGCGGGCCAGATCGCCAGCCTCCCGACGTACTCGTGACCACGAAAGGTTGACCGATGACGATGCCCAACCCGCGCGAGACCTACCTCGCGGCCTCCGTCTCCACCGCGACGCCGTCGCAGCTGCTGGTGATGCTCTGCGAGCGGTTGGTCGTCGACGTCCAGCGGGGCACGGAGGCGCTGCGGCGGGGTGAGCCGAGCCAGGCCCACGAGCCGCTGCTGCACGCCCAGGAGATCGTCCTCGAGCTCAACGCCAGCCTCGACGTGACGGTCTGGGCCGGCGCGGCCGGTCTCGCGTCGCTCTACGACTACCTCCACCACGAGCTGGTCCGGGCCAACATGGTCAAGGACCTCCAGGTCGCCGAGTACTGCCTGCAGACCGTCACCACGCTCCGCGACACCTGGCGCGAGGCCGCCGGCACGCTGCTCGCCGAGACGGCATGAGCGCCCCCGCCAGGGGCGTCGACGACCCGGCCCGCGCGGCCCGGCGGCACCACCTGCACTGGGCCACGGCACTCGACCGGCTGGAGCTGGACGTGATCCGCGCCGAGCGGATGCTCGAGGATCCCTCCCGTCCCGCACCGGAGGACTGGGACGAGCCGATGCTCGATGGCCCGATCCCGGCCGACCTGCGGGACCGGGCCATCGCCCTCCGCGAGCGACAGCGCCGGGTCCAGGCCGCGATGACCGACGCGCTCGGCACCATCGCACGCCAGCACGAGTTTGCCGCCCGCGTGGACCGGGCGACCCGCCAGGACGGCGCCGCCGTGTACGTCGACGTCACGGCCTGAGCCCGCTCAGGACCACCGAACCGCACGTCCGGACCCACTTTCCCTCCAGATTTCCTCAACCGCGTCGCAGGTCCGCCGATGACCTGTTCTGAGCACGGATCGCTCGCCCCCCGCCGACGGAACGGCCCCCACCCCCCTTGTCTTTCATCGGAGGCCAGGCGTGTCGTTCCACCTGTCCGATCCGGTCGGTGCGGTCCTCGGGTCCGCGCTCGACGGGATCGCCCTGCGCCAGCGCGTCATCGCTGACAACATCGCCAACGTCGACACCCCGCACTACCGCGCGAGCAGCGTCGACTTCGAGACCAGCCTGCGCGCCGCCATCGGCTCCGGGGCGACCGGACCGAGCGACCTCGCCCTCACCCCGACGCTGACCGCCACCGACACCCCGGTCGGCGCGAACGGCAACAACGTCGACCTCCGCAAGGAGACCCTGGCGGCGGTGCAGTCCCAGTTCCAGTACCAGATGGTCACGCGCGCCACCAGCGACCGCTTCGACCTGATCCGCACGGTGGCGGCTCCCTGATGGGCGCCTTCGACGCGCTGCGCATCGCCAGCTCCTCCCTGGGCATGCACCAGACCTGGCTGGACGCGCTGGCCAGCAACATCGCGAACGTCAACACGGTCGTGCGCACCGACGAGACCGCGTTCCAGGCCCAGAGCCCGATCGTCCGGGCGGCCGCCGGGGGCGGGGTGGAGATCGTCGGCATGGCCCTCACCGACCCGGAGGGTCGCGTCGTCTCCGATCCGGACAGCCCGCTGGCCGACGCCGACGGCAACGTCCGCGCGCCCGAGAACGACCTCGCGACGCAGCTGACCCAGCTGGTGATGGCCCAGCGCGGCTTCCAGGCCTCGGTGCAGGTCACCAAGGACGCCCAGGACACCTACCGCAGCGCGCTCGAGATCGGACGCCGGTGATGACTGACCACACGACCGCGCTCGCCACGACCTCGTCTCCGCGGGGGCTCCGATGAGCGTCCCCGCGATCGAGGCGATCGGCTTCCAGCCCTACGTCGCGCCGACGCTGCCCGCCTCCGCCGCGACCAACGCGGCGCGCACCTCGGGCACCGGTGCGGCGTTCGGCGACCTGCTCGTCGACGGCCTGGACCGCCTCGAGGCGGTCCAGGACAAGGCGGACAAGCTCGCCGTCCAGGCCGCGACCGGTGACCTCGACGACATCCACGACTACACGGTCGCCGCCACCGAGGCCTCGGTGACCGCCCAGCTGACCGTCGCCGTGCGCAACCGGGCGCTCGAGGCGTTCACCGAGATCATGCGGATGCCGATCGGATGAAGCAGAACCTCGCCCGCACGCTCACCCGCCTGCGGACCACCTTCATGTCGCTCACGCTCGGCCAGCGCCTGGTCGCCGTGGTCGGCACCGGGGCCCTGCTGCTCGCGGCGTTCATGGTGTTCCAGTGGGTGTCGACCCCGAACTATGCGCCGCTCTACAGCAACCTCGCGTCCGCGGACGCCTCGTCGGTCATCGACGAGCTGGAGGCCGAGGGCGTCCCCTACGAGCTCGCCGACGGCGGCAGCACGATCATGGTGCCGCGCGACAAGGTGTACTCGACCCGGATCACCCTGTCCGGCCAGGGCCTGCCGGCCAACAGCTCCGCGGGCGGCTACTCCATCCTCGACGGCCAGGACATCTCGACCTCGGACTTCCAGGAGCAGACCGACTTCAAGCGGGCCATGGAGGGCGAGCTCACCAAGACGATCGAGGCGATCGACGGGGTGAACACCGCCGTCGTCCACCTCGCCATGCCGGAGAAGCGGGTCTTCTCCGACGAGCAGGACCCGACCACCGCGTCGGTGCTCGTCGACACCGCGGCCGGCACCAGCGTCGACGCGCAGAAGGTCCAGGCGATCGTGAACCTGGTCGCATCGAGCGTGGACGGCCTCGACCCGGCGAACGTCACCGTCGCGGACTCGACCGGCAAGGTCCTCTCGACCGACAGCGGCGCCGGAGGTGCCGGCACCGGCACGCAGGCCCAGGCGGTCGCCGACTTCCAGGCCCGCAAGACCCAGCAGATCCAGACCATGCTCGACCGGGTCCTCGGGCCTGGCAACTCCACGGTCCAGGTCTCGGCCGACCTCGACTTCGACAAGGCGATCCAGGAGTCCACGACCTACCGGGGCAACCGGAGGACGCCGCCGCTCTCCGAGTCCACCGCCAAGGAGTCCTACGAGGGCGTGGCCCGCACCGGCAGCACCGGTGTGCTCGGGCCCGACGGCCAGATGGGCCCGGGCGGGGCCGCCGACGGCGAGGACGGCACCTACTCGAAGGAGTCGACGACCCGGGACAACGCGGTCGAGACCACCAAGGAGCACCGCGAGGCGGCCCCGGGCAGCGTCCGGTCGCTGCACGTGGGCGTCGTGCTGGACTCGGCGTCCGCCCAGGGCGTCGACGCCGCCGACGTGCAGGACCTGATCACCGCGACCGTCGGCATCGACCCCGACCGCGGCGACACCGTCGAGGTCTCGACGATGTCGTTCGACCGCACCGCCGACGAGGCGGCCGCGGCCGAGCTCGCGGCGGCCGCGAAGGCCAAGGCCGACGCCGAGCGGTGGCGGCTGATCCGCAACATCGGCATCGGCGTCGCCGTCCTGGCGATCCTGCTGCTCGCCTGGCTCCGGGCCCGGCGCGGCCGCCGGCAGCGCGAGGACCGCACGGCGTATCTCGTCGAGCAGCTGCGCCAGGACGCGGCCGACCGCGCGGCGGCTGCCGCCGAGCTGCAGCCCACGCCCGCGGTCGCCGCCCTCGAGGCGAGCGAGCAGGCCGCCGACGACGAGCTGAAGCGGGAGATCGCCGCGCTCGCCGAGCGTCAGCCCGACGAGATCGCCACGCTGCTGCGCGGCTGGCTGGTGGAGCGCCACTGATGAACATCGCATCCATGGGCGTCCGCAAGGCCGCCATCGTGCTGATCCAGCTCGGCCGGGAGAAGGCCGCCGCCGTCCTCAGCCACCTCGGCGACGCCGAGGTCGAGGCGATCTCGGCGGAGATCGCCTCGCTCGACGTGGTCGACGCCGCCGAGAGCGGCGCCGTGCTCGCGGAGTTCGCCGCGATGGCGACCGCGCAGGCCCACATCGCCCACGGCGGGTTGGCCTTCGCCCGCACCATGCTCGAGGAGTCGCTGGGCGAGGAGCGCGCCAAGGAGATCATGGAGCGCCTGCAGGCGGCGGCGATCAAGATGCCGTTCCAGTTCCTGCACCGCGCCGACCCGGGTCAGCTCCGCACGTTCATCGCCGACGAGCATCCCCAGGTGATCGCGCTGGTGCTCGCCCACATGACGCCCGACAAGGCGTCGATGGTGATGGCCGGCCTCCCCTCGCACCTGCAGGCGGAGATCGCGCACCGCATCGCGGTCATGGACCGGACCTCCCCGGAGATCATCCGGGCGGTCGAGGCCAACCTGGAGCGCAAGCTCTCGTCGGTGCTCCAGCCCTCGGACATGTCCCGCGTGGGTGGCGTCGACCCGTTGGTCAACATCATCAACCGGTCCGACCGGGTCACCGAGCGGCAGATCGTGGAGGGCCTCGAGGCGCTCGACGCCGAGCTGGCCGACGAGGTGCGTAGCCGGATGTTCATGTTCGAGGACATCGTGCACATCGAGGACCGGTCGGTGCAGCTGGTGCTGCGCCAGGTCAACGAGGCCGAGCTGGCCCTGGCGCTCAAGGGCGTCAGCGAGTCCGTGCGCAACAAGATCACCTCCAACCTCTCGTCCCGTGCCGCCGAGACCCTCATCGAGGAGGTCGACCTGCTCGGCGCCGTCCGGCTGACCCAGGTCGAGGAGGCGCAGCAGAGCGTGATCCGCAAGATCCGCCAACTCGAGGAGCAGGGCCAGATCATGGTGCACCGCGGCAGCGAGGAGGAGCTCGTTGTCTGAGGCACTCACGCACCCCGAGACCGCCGAGCCCGCCGACACCGGCCAACCGGTCGTCTGGCCCTCCGCCGAGCGTCCCGACCTGCGTCGCGGCGTCTGGACCCGCCTGGGCGACGGGCGGGTGCTCGGCGACGGGCCGACCGAGGCGATCCTCGGCGGCCTGGCCGAGCGCACCCGGACCGCCGCGCAGGCGCAGGGGTACGCCGTCGGCTGGGCGGCGGGCCAGCAGGCCGCGCTGCGGCGGGCGGCCGAGCGCGAGGCCGCCGCGACCGCCGAGGCCGAGCGGCGCGAGGCGGCCCGCGCCCGGGAGCACGCGCTGGCCGTCGTCGCGCTCGAGGAGGCGGCCGCGGCGCTGACGGCCGCGGCCACCGAGGTCACCGCCCGCATCGGCGAACAGGCGGCCGACCTGGCGTTCGAGCTGACCCGCACGCTGGTGGGACACGAGCTGTCCGTGACCGCCGACCCCGGCGCCGACGTGGTCGCGCGGGTGCTGGCGGTGCTGCCGAGCGGACCGGCCGTGACGGTGCGGCTGCACCCGCGGACGGCGGAGGGCGTCTCGCCCGACCCGCTGGGCGCGCACGGCGTCGAGGTCGTCGCCGACCCGGCGCTCGACCCGCACGACGCCGTCGTCGAGACCGACACCACCGCGATCGACCTGCGCATCTCCGAGGCCCTGGACCGGCTCCGCGAGGCCCTGTCGTGAGCGCCGGGACCCTGACCGCCGAGCGCCGGACAGCAGCCCTCGAGGCCGTGGTGCCGCCACGGCTGGGCCGGGTCGTCGGCCTGCTCGGCCTGCGGGTCACCGTCGCCGGCGTACCGGCCGCCCTCGGCGACCTGCTCGAGGTGCGGGGCGCCTCCGGCCGGGTGCCGGTCGAGGTCGTCGCCAGCGAGCACGGCGTCCTCACCTGCCTGCCGCTGGCCGACACCTTCGGCCTGCGTGTCGGCGACCACGTCGAGGCCAGCGGCCGCGGCCTGCGCATCGCGGTCGGCGAGCAGCTCCGCGGCCGCGTGCTCGACGGCCTCGGCCGCCCGATCGACGACGGGCCGTCGCTCACCCAGCTGCCGCAGGTCGTGGTGGACAACCAGACCCCGCACGCCCTGCTGCGGCCGCGGATCGACCAGCAGCTCAGTCTGGGCGTGCGCGCGATGGACGCGCTCACCGCCTGCGGACGCGGCCAGCGACTCGGCATCATGGCCGGCTCCGGCGTCGGCAAGTCCAGCCTGCTCTCGATGATCGCCCGCGGCACCGAGGCGGAGATCTCCGTGATCGCGCTGATCGGCGAGCGGGGCCGCGAGGTCCGGGAGTTCCTCGAGAACGACCTCGGCCCCGAGGGCCTGGCCCGCTCGGTCGTCGTCGTCGCGACCTCCGACGAGCCCCCCGTCGTCCGGCTGCGCGCGGCGTTCGTCGCCACCCGGATCGCGGAGTGGTTCCGCGACACCGGGCGGCACGTCGTGCTGATGATGGACAGCCTGACCCGCGTCGCGCTGGCCCAGCGGGAGATCGGGCTGTCTGCGGGCGAGCCGCCGGCCACCCGGGGCTTCCCGCCGAGCGTCTTCGCGATGCTCCCCAAGCTGCTCGAGCGCGCCGGCACCTCGCCCGCCGGCAGCATCACCGGCCTCTACACGGTGCTGGTCGAGGGCGACGACCTGCAGGACCCGATCGGCGACGCCGCCCGATCGATCCTCGACGGACACATCGTGCTGACCCGCGAGCTGGCCACCTCGGGCCACTTCCCCAGCATCGACGTGCTCGAGTCGATCTCCCGCGTCTCGGCGATCGTCCCGCCGACCGGCAGGCAGGACGCTCGACGGCTGCGGCGGCTGCTCGCCGCGCACCGCAACGTCAAGGAGCTCGTCGAGATCGGCGCCTACGTCGCCGGCACCGACCCCGACGCCGACACCGCGCTCGCGCTGATGCCGGCCATCGAGACGTTCCTGCGCCAGGACATGGACGACGTCACCCCCGCCGCCGACACCTGGTCCGCGCTGCGTGAGCTGGTGGCCCCGTGACCGCCCGGACGAGCGCCCGGCGCGGCGAGCTGAGCGGGCTGCTCCGCCTGCGCGGCGTGCGTGAGCGCGACAGCCGCATCGGCCTCGCCACGGCGCTGGGCGAGGAGCGCGAGGCGGCGGCGCGGCTCGCCGACCTGGAGCAGGTGCTCGCCACCCTGCCCACCCCCGAGAGCTGGGACGCCGCGGCGTTCCAGGGCCGCCAGCACACGCTCGAGCTGATCCGGATCGCGATGGGCACGGCGCGCGCCGAGCTCGAGACCGCCCGGCACGTCAGCGCCGCGGCGCGCGACCGCTGGAGCAGCGACCGCAGCCGCCTCAAGGCCGTGGAGTCGCTGATCGAGCGTCGGGCCGCCGCCGCCCGCGCGGAGCGCCTGCGACGCGAGAACCGCGAGCTCGACGAGGTCGCCGAGCAGCTCTGGCGGCGCCGCACCCCGGCGCCGGCCATCGACGGAGGTACCCCATGAGCATCGCCGAGGTCACCAGCCGGATCAGCCAGATCAAGGCGCAGCTGGCCCTGCTCAGCGGCCCGGTGGCCGCCACGGGCAGCAGCGGCGCCGCCTTCGCCGGCGCGCTGCAGGACGCCACCGCGCCCCCGACCGCGCGGATCACCGCGGGCACCGGCGGCGTCGGCGACCAGGTCGTCGCGAACGCCCGGAAGTATCTCGGCGTCCCCTACGTGTGGGGCGGCACCGACCCCGCGACGGGCCTGGACTGCTCCGGCCTCGTCCAGCAGGTCTACTCCGAGCTCGGCTACGACCTGCCCCGGGTCTCCTACCAGCAGGCACAGGCCGGGCGCCCGGTCGCAAGCCTCGCCGAGGCCCAGCCCGGCGACCTCGTCGCCTTCAACTCCCCGGTGAACCACATCGGCATCTACATCGGCGACAACCAGATGATCCATGCCCCGCGCCCGGGCAAGGACGTCGAGATCTCGCCGGTCTACGCCACCCCGAGCGCGATCCGCCGGATCGTGCCGGACGCACCCGCGGCCGGAGCGCTCGGCTCGATCGGGGCCATCGGGACCACCGCGCCCGGCCGGGTGGCCGCCGGCACGCCGTACGCCTCGCTGTTCGACGGCGCCGCGGCCCGGCACGGCGTCAGCGCCGCGCTGCTCTCGGCGGTCGCCAAGCAGGAGTCCGGATACGACCCGCGGGCCACCAGCCCCGCCGGGGCGCAGGGCTTGATGCAGCTGATGCCCGGCACCGCCCAGGGGCTCGGCGTCACCAACGCCTACGACCCCGCCCAGGCCGTCGACGGCGCGGCGCGACTGCTCAAGAGCCTGCTCGACCGCTTCGGCAGCACCGATCTCGCGCTGGCCGCCTACAACGCCGGTCCGGGCGCGGTGCTCAAGTACGACGGCATCCCGCCGTACGCCGAGACCCAGAACTACGTCACGTCCGTCCTGTCGACGCTGGAGGCAGCCGCATGAACCCGACGTCCCTGCTGAGCGGGCTCGGTGCCGCGATCGGCGCGAACCCCTCCCTCGGCGGCGCGAACGGCGGCCCCGACGGGTCGGCCCCGGGTACCGGCGACCTGTTCCTCTCGCTGGTGGCCGGGCTGCTCGGCGACCAGGCCCCGGACGCGGTCGCCGTGCCGGACGGCACCGCCGACGACGGCAGCGCGGCGGGATCCGCCCCGGGGCCGACGGGCCCTCCCGGCACGGGCCTGCCCGCCCCACCCGGCCTGCCGGTCCCCGGCGACCCGGCCGACCAGACCGACCCGACCGACCCGGCCGACCCGACCACACCGGCGGCCCCCGGGACCACCGCCGCGATCTCCGGCCCGGTGCCCGTGCTCGGCGCGGCACCCGCGCCGGTCTCGACGGGCCCGGCGCCGATGGGCCCGGCCTCGACGGGACCCGCCTCGACGGGCCCGTCCGACGCCGGCCGGCCGGCTGGCGGCGTCGGCGCGCCGGGTCCGAACCCGGCGTCCGCCGGCTCCACCCCGCCGACGGACGCCGATCCGAGCCCGGCCATCACCCCGGGGGCCGGCGACGACGCCGTGCGTCCCGCCGGCACCTCTTCGAGCACCGTCGCGAACGGCACCCCGAGCCCGAGCCAGACCACGGGCCCGACCGCGGCGGCGCTCGCACCGGCCGGCGCACCCCCGACGGTCTCCGCCCCGACGGCACCGTCCGCCCCGCCGGTGGACCCGCACCGGGTCACCGGCCAGGTCTTCCCGGAGGTGGTCCGGGTCGCCGGGACCACCGCGGACGGCGGCCCGCAGCGGCTCACCGTCAAGCTGAACCCGGAGACGCTCGGCGAGGTCCGCGTGGTCCTCACCCAGCGCCGCGGGGAGCTCGAGGTGCGCCTCGCCGGCGGCGAGGACGCACGGCGGGCCCTGACCGAGGGCGCACCCGAGCTGCGACGGCTGCTGGAGTCGGTCGGCCGCGGCGACTCGCGGATCGTGATCCGCGACCTCTCGGGCGGCACCGCCCCGACCCCTGCCCCGACCCCTGCGCCGGCCCCGGCGTCGGACGGCTCGGCGCTGCGCAGCGATGTCTCGACCGACCTCGGCGGCGACGCCTGGTCGGGCGCCGGCCGCCCGGGCGGCGAGCCGGCCGCGGACCGGGGAACCGCCCGGTACCGCGCCTCAGGAAGCACCAACGCCACGGATGGCACCTCGAGCGCGGCGGACCCGTCGCGTGTCAGCACGACGAACGCGCCCGGCCGCCCCGGCGGCCTGGACGTGTCGATCTAGGAGGAGCCATGTCCGTCCCGGCAACCGAGGCCGTGACCCCGAACGGGATGTACCGGTCACCGACCACGACGACCACGGGTTCGAACTCCGACAAGGAGATGTTCCTGAACCTCATGGTCGCCCAGCTGCGCTACCAGGACCCGCTCAACCCGGCCGACTCGGGTGAGTTCCTGGCGCAGAACGCGCAGTTCACCGCCCTGGAGAAGATGCAGGACGTCGCCGACCAGACCGCCGCCCTGCTCGCCGCGCAGATCTCGTTCGGCGCGGCGGGGATGGTGGGCAGGAACGTCACCTACCTCACCGAGGACGGCGGCACCGCGTCCGGCGTCGTGAGCTCGGTGACCTACGACGCCACCGGACCCCGCCTGACGGTCGGCGACCAGAGCGTCTCGCTCGGCCAGATCTCCTCCATCAGCGCCGCCGACCCGGCGACCGACCCGGCGACCGACCCGGCCTCCGAACCGTCCACCAGCACGGCGCCCGCCGTCTGATCGATCACCACCGCCTCCCAAGGAGAACCCATGCTTCGCTCGCTCTTCGCCGGCATCAGCGGCCTGCGCGTCAACCAGGTCATGCTCGATGTCACGGGCAACAACATCGCCAACGCCAACACGATCGGCTTCAAGTCCAGCCGCACCGTCTTCTCCGACACCCTGTCGCAGATGCTCACCGCCAGCACGGCACCTGGCAACGGACGCGGCGGCACCAACCCGATCCAGGTCGGCCTCGGCGTCCAGGTCGCCGCGACCACGACCAACTTCAACCAGGGGTCCAACCAGACCACCGGCGGCCTGACCGACATGATGATCCAGGGCGACGGGTTCTTCGTCGTCCGCAAGGGCGGCCAGGACGTCTACACCCGTGCCGGCGCGTTCACCTTCGACGAGCAGCGCAACCTGGTCGCCCCCGACGGCGGCCTGGTGCTGGGCTACACCGGCGCCAGCATCGACGCCACCGGCAACGTGATCAACCCGGCCGGCGCTACGCCGACGCCGATCAGCCTGCCCGCCGACGACGGCGCGGCCCCGCCCGCCGTCCCGAGCCCGCTGAAGTCCTACGAGATCGGCGCCGACGGCAAGATCACCGCCACCTTCGACAACGACGACCGCCGGGTGATCGCGCAGCTCGCCATCGCCGACTTCAACAACCCGGCCGGCCTGGAGAAGGTCGGCGCCACCAGTTTCCGCGCGAGCGCCAACTCCGGTGCCCCCCAGACCGACATCCCCGGCGCCGGCAGCCGCGGTCAGCTGGTCATCGGCTCGGTCGAGATGTCCAACGTCGATCTGGCCGCCGAGTTCACCAACCTGATCCTGGCCCAGCGCGGGTTCCAGGCCAGCTCGCGGGTGATCACCACCTCCGACCAGGTGCTCGAGGACCTCGTCAACATCAAGCGCTGATCCGGGCTCCTGAGGCAGCGGACGCACGGGTGCCGGTCTCCGGCGCCCGTGCGTCTTCGTCGGGCGACACCCCTCAGGTTCGGGTGTCCGCCGCCGATCAACCCATCGAGCCGCCACGGATGGCTGCTTATCGCAAGGCCCAAGGACGGTGCACATGATCACGCTCACGCGACTCTCGGGAACGGCGTTCGCGCTCAACTGCGACCTCATCGAACGCGTCGACGCCACGCCTGACACGGTGGTCACCCTCGTCGACGGCAAGAAGTACGTCGTGGCGGAGTCGCTCGCCGAGGTGCTGCGCCTGGTCCGGCTCTACCGCGGCGAGGTGCTCGCGCTCAGCACCTCCCTCGAGGTCGACCCCTGGGGCCACGACGAGCCCCGTCAGCCCCGTCTGGGCACGGTCTCCGAGCACCCGGCCGCCCGGCTCCGCCGCGCCGCCACCGAGACGGAGTCCTGATGGACCCGATCACCATCATCGGCGTCATCGGCGCCCTGGCCTTCATCGTTGCCGGCAACATGATGGAGGGCGGCAACCCGATGAGCCTGATGCTGCTCCCGCCGATCCTCATCGTCGTGGGCGGCACGATCATGGTCTCGCTCGCCGGCGGCACGCTCGGCGACGCCAAGCTCGCCGTACGCGGCATGGTGCACGCGTTCACCGGCAGCGCACCGAAGGTCAGCGCCGTGGTGCCGACCCTGGTCTCCCTGGCCGACAAGGCGCGCCGCGAGGGCCTGCTGGCGCTCGAGGACGCGCTCACCGACGTCGACGACCCGTTCCTGGCCAAGGGCCTCACGCTCGCGATCGACGGCACCGACCCCGAGGAGGTCCGCGACATCCTGGAGGCGGAGGTCGCGGCGGCCAAGGCGGACACCCGGCAGGCCGCGAGGTTCTTCAACCAGGCCGGCTCCTATGCGCCGACGATCGGCATCGTCGGCACCGTGATGGGCCTGGTGCACGTGCTGGAGAACCTCGCCCAGCCCGAGGAGCTCGGCCACCTGATCGCGGGCGCGTTCGTCGCCACCCTGTGGGGCGTGATGTCGGCGAACGTGTTCTTCCTGCCCGTCGGCGCCCGGATCACCCGCCTCGGCGAGCTGCGGGCCGCCCAGATGGACATCGTCATCGAGGGCGTCGCCGCGCTCCAGGCCGGCTCCAACCCGCGCGTGGTCGCCCAGCGCCTCCAGTCGCTGCTGCCCCCGGACCAGCGTGAGCCGGAGGCGGCATGAGCCCGCCGAGGCGCCGGCGCAAGAAGCCGGAGGATCCCGAGGAGCACGTCAACCACGAGCGCTGGCTGGTCACCTACGCCGACATGCTCACGCTGCTGATGGTGCTCTTCATCGTCATGTTCGCGATGAGCCAGGTCGACCAGAAGAAGTACAACGCGCTCAAGAACGGCCTTGCCGACGGCTTCGGCGCGACCAGCTCGTTCATGAAGGGCTCCGACTCGATCCTCGAGGGCCAGCTCACCGAGGGGTCCAACCCCAGCCTCGCGGGCTCCAAGATCTTCGAGCAGCTCTCCCCTGCCGAGCAGGCGGTGGTCTCCGAGGTGATCGCGCAGGAGGAGCTGCGGCGCCAGCGGTCGTCGTACGACGCCGCCGTGCTGGAGGTGGACCGGCTGCGCGCGGCCGAGCACAAGCTCAAGGCCGCCCTGGAGAAGCGCGGCCTCGCCGACGACGTGGCGACGACCATCGACAACCGCGGGCTGGTCGTCAGCCTGGTCTCCCGGCACGTGGTGTTCCAGCCGAACATCGCCCGCCTCAGCCCGCGCGGCCGCGAGGTCGTCGACACGCTGGCGCCCGTGCTCTCCGCGCTCGGCAACGACCTGGAGATCGACGGCCACACCAACCAGGCCGCCGGCCGGCCGAAGTACTACGCCACCGACTGGGACCTCTCCGCCGCCCGGGCGGTCGAGGTGCTGCGCCGGCTCAACGAGACGGCCGGGATCCCCGGCAGCCGGCTCTCGCTGGCGGCGTTCGGGCACGAGAAGCCGCTGATGGAGCCCTCGAAGCCGGGCTCGCAGGCGGTGAACAAGCGGGTCGACATCGTGGTCCTGCCCGACGTCAGCCCGGCCTCGCAGCAGCTGCTCGACGAGGTCGCGAAGGGGCGCTTCGGCGAGCGCGCGGCCGATCCGGCCGGCACCACCGGCAGCACGAACGAGACGTCGGCCGCCGGCGGCGACCGCGCCGCCGGCGCCGGCCACAGCACCGAGGGAGGACGCGGATGAGCACGACCGCCGAGAAGGCGCCCGAGACGACCGAGTCCGACGGGAGGAGGCTCGGCTGGAAGAAGCTGGTCCTCCTCGCCGTCGCACTGCTCCTCGTCGCCGGCGCGGCGTACTGGTTCCTGCTCAGGCCGAGCGACCCCACGGCGCCCCCCGAGCCGGGCGAGATCGTCAACCTGGACGCCACCCAGATCAACCTCGCCGACGGCCACTACCTCCGGCTCGGCCTGGCCCTGCAGCTGACCTCGACCGCCAAGGAGGCCAACGGCAGCAAGGCCCTGGACGCGGCGATCCAGCTGTTCAGCGGGAAGCGTCTGGAGCAGCTCGAGGGCGGCCGGCGCGACGTCCTGAAGCAGAAGCTGGCCGCGGAGCTCGAGCACCTCTACGAGGGCGACGTGATGGACGTCTACTTCACGGAGTTCGTCACGCAGTAGCCCCGTCCGCCGGGCAGGCTCCCGGCACCCGATCCACATCACTCCGACGCAATCCCTCAGGTCGTCGGGGCCGGCGCCGATGCCTGTACTCGTGGCGCCCTCAGACTCCCCTGTCGCAACTCCCCCTGCACCGACCCCCACTCCGGCCGCTGCACCGGCCGCGGACGGCGTGACCCGTCGTTCCTCCGCGGAGCCGGTCCTCTACGACTTCCGGCGTCCGATCCAGCTCTCGCGCGAGCACTCCCGGATGCTCCAGGTCGCGCTGGACGGGTTCTGCCGGCTGGCCACGACCGTCTTCACGTCGTCGCTGCGCACGGTCTGCTCGGTGAGCCTGACCGGCATCGAGCAGAGCACCTACTCCGAGTACGTCGACTCGCTCGACGCCACGACGTACCTCACGATCTTCTCGGCGGAGCCACTGCTCGGCAAGTGCGTGCTCGAGGTCCCGCTGCGCGCGGTGATGACCACGGTCGACTACATGCTCGGCGGCCCGGGCCGCGAGGACCAGCCCGAGCGGCCCCTCACCGAGATCGAGACCAGCGTGGTCCGCGGCCTGCTCGAGCGCCTCCTCGGCGAGCTCCGGTACTCGCTCGCGCCGATCGTGAGCTGCGAGCCGATCATCACCGGGGTCGAGTACAGCCCCCAGTTCGCGCAGGTCGCCGGCGCGGCCGACGTGATGGTCGCGATGCGGCTCGAGCTGCGCATCGGCGAGCGCGCGTTCGAGATGACGATGTGCATGCCGTTCTCCGGGCTGCTCCCCCACATGATCCGGGCCGCGGCCCCGGCCCCGGTCTCGGACCGCGAGCGGGCCCAGCGCGCGCAGTCGGCGGCGAAGCTCCGCGACCAGTTCCAGCGGGTCCCGGTCGACGTCTCGGTCCGGCTGCGCCCCACCACCCTGGCCCCGCCCGACCTCGCGGCCCTCCAGCCCGGCGACGCCATCCGGCTCAACCATCCCTCGTCGGCCCCGCTCGAGGTCGTGGTCGACGGCATCAACTTCGCACATGCGACCGCCGGGACCAGTGGCTTCCGGCTGGCCGCCCTGATCGTGGACACCCCCAAGGAGACCCAGTGAGCGACCCCGTGAGCACCGAGACCACCTTCACCGAGCTCGCCGGCGGTGCCGCTGCCGCGGGCGCCGCGGTGCTGCCGGCCACCGAGCAGCTCGGCGTCGGCGCCGTCGTCGCGGGCGACCCGGACGTCGCGGGCCCGTTCGCCGGCGCCGTCGTGGCCGACCTCGACGGTACGTCGGGCCGCGTCGCGCTGCTGGTCGGCCGGCAGCTCGTCGACGCGCTGGCGAGCAGCCCGTTGGGCGGCCTCGACCTCGCCGCGGCCCTCCAGCCCACCCTCGACGCGGTGGCGACGGCCCTGCACGGCCGGGTCGGCGCCGCCCGCGAGGTCGCGACCGATCTGGTCACCCGCGAGATCGCCGGGCCGTTCACGGTGGCCTTCCTGAACACGACCCTGAACACCAACTCCGTCGCGGCGGCGGTGCTGCTGCCCGACTCGGTGCTCGCCGCCGCCCAGGACGCCGCCGCAGCACCGGCAGCGAGCCCGGCAGCGGCGGCCGCGACCGGCGCGGTGCTGAGCTCGCTCGGCTCGAGCGACCTGCGCCCCCACCACCCGGGCATCGAGATGCTGCACGGGGTGGACATGGAGGTCACGGTCGAGATCGGCCGGACCCGGATGACCGTCCGCGACCTGCTGGAGCTCACCCCCGGCGCGGTGCTCGAGCTGGACCGCGCCGCGGGCAGCCCCGCCGACCTGCTCGTCAACGGCCGGCTGATCGCCCGCGGCGAGGTCGTCGTCATCGACGAGGACTTCGGGCTGCGGATCACCGAGATCGCCGTCGACGCGGCCGCGAGCTGACCCGCCGATGCTCGAGCTCGCCATCCGGCTGGTCTTCTCGCTGGCCGTCGTGCTGGGCCTGCTGGCCCTGCTCGCCAAGCTCGGCGCGCGCCGGTTCCGTGGCGGCAAGGACGCCATGGTCCGGGTACTGCACCGTCAGTCCATCTCCCGTGGCACCGCGGTCACCGTGGTCACCGTCGGCGGTCGGGTGCTCGTCCTCGGCACCACCGAGCACCAGGTGCGCGTGCTGACCGAGCTGGACCCCGAGGAGATCGCCGACCACCTGCCCGACGACGTCCCCGGGATGCCCGGCGAGGTGCTGGCGCTGGTCCCGACCTCCGAGTCCGGCGAGTCCACCGCCGCGACCCCCGTCGAGGTCCCCGCGGCGGCCGGTAACGCCGCCGGCGGTGCCCTGTCCGGCTCGGTCCTCAGCATCGACACGTGGCGCCAGGCCTTCGCCGCCGCCACCCGGCGGATGTCGTGACCACGCTGGTACGCCGCGCGGGCATCGTCCTGGGCCTGCTGGTCGTCACGGTCGTCGTACCGGCGATCGTGCTGCCGGCGGCCGCGGCACCCACCGGCCCCGACGGCCCGTCCGGGCCCGCCGGCGGCACGTCGGACGTCACGATCGGCCTCGACGGCCTCACGCAGAGCCCCAGCACGTCGGTGACCGTGCTCATCGGCCTCACCCTGATCTCGCTGCTGCCCGCGATCCTGCTCAGCTGCACGGCGTTCACCAAGATCTTCATCGTCCTCGGACTCACCCGGAACGCACTGGGCCTCCAGCAGACCCCGCCCAACCAGGTGCTCGCCGGCCTCGCGCTCTTCCTCAGCCTGTTCGTGATGGGCCCGGTGCTCGGCGAGATCAACGACATCGCGCTGCAGCCCTACCTCAACGGCGACCTGACCGCGTCGGCCGCCCTGGACTCCGGCCTCCAGCCGCTGCGCGACTTCATGCTCGCCAACACCGACGACAACGAGCTGGAGCTGCTGACCAACGTCGCGGGCCGCGAGATGCCCGCGAACGCGGAGGAGGTCTCGACGACCACCCTGATCCCCGCGTTCATCCTCACCGAGCTCAAGCAGGCCTTCATCATCGGGTTCGTCATCTTCATCCCGTTCCTGGTCATCGACCTGGTGGTCAGCGGCGCGCTGATGGCGCTCGGCATGATGATGATGCCGCCGGTGATGGTGTCGCTGCCCTTCAAGCTGCTGCTCTTCGTGATGGTCGACGGCTGGGCCCTGGTCATCAAGTCCCTCGTCTCCAGCTACGGAACCTAGGTGCACCATGTCCGACACCACCGTCATCCACCTCGCCCTGCAGACCATGCTCGTCGCGCTCAAGCTGTCGGCGCCGATCCTGGTCACCTCGCTCGTGATCGGCTTCACGATCTCGCTCTTCCAGTCGCTGACCCAGATCCAGGAGTTCACGCTCGCCTTCGTGCCCAAGCTCGTCGGCGTCGGCGTCGCGCTGCTGCTGTGCGGCAACTGGATGATGCACACGCTCGTGGCCTTCACCAACGACATCTTCGAGGGCCTCCCGGCCATGCTCGGCTGAGGCTGCGACCACTCCCACCATGACCCTCACCGTCTCGGGCGAGCCCCTGGTCGCCTACCTCCTGGCCTCCGTGCGGATCCTCGCCTGGCTGGCCGTCGTGCCGCCGTTCTCCGGACGCACGGTGCCGACGATGGCGAAGGTCGTGCTGGGCCTCGGGCTCTCCTTCGCGGTCGTCCCCGACGGGGACCTGATCCCCCTCGACACGATCAGCCTCCTGCTGAACGTCGCGACCCAGGTGCTCGTCGGCGTGGCGATGGGGTTCGTCTGCCACCTCCTGCTCGCCGCGATCGCCGCGGCCGGCAGCCTGGTCGACGTCTTCGGCGGCTTCTCCCTCGCACAGGGCTTCGACCCGCTGTCGATGAACGGGACCACGGTCTTCGGCAAGTTCCACCAGATGCTCGCCACCGTGCTGCTCTTCGTGACCGGCGGGCACCTGATCGTCATCGGCGGCCTGCTCAAGACCTTCCAGTTCCTCCCCCTCGGCGCGACCCCCGACTGGGGCAGCTTCCCCGACGTCCTGCTCACGGCGTTCGGGCTCTTCTTCACCACCGCCGTGCAGATCGCACTGCCGCTGATCGCCGTCCTCTTCCTCGCCGACCTGGGCCTGGCGCTGCTCACCAAGGTGGCCCCGCAGATGCAGGCGATGGCGGTGATGTTCCCGGTGAAGATCGGCCTCACGCTGCTGCTGGTCGGACTCTCCTTCCCGGTGCTGCCGCACGCCATCGACCGGATGGTCGACCTCTCCACCCAGGCGATGTCCGTGCTGTCGGGAGCCGGCTGATGAGCGAGGAGAAGACCGAGCAGCCCACCGCCCGGCGCCGCAAGGAGAACCGCAAGGAGGGCAAGGTCCCGCGCACCCAGGAGCTGGGGGCGTGGTCCGCGCTGGCGCTCTTCGCGCTGGCGCTGCCCAAGCTGATCGGACACGAGCTCTCCGCGCTCCAGGACATCATGACCAGGTGCCTGAGCATGGGCGGCGAGGCCGACGTCGCGCGGGCCCTGACGCTGCTCGGCGCCGGGCTCTGGCACGTGCTGGTGTCGCTGCTGATCCTCGGCTCCGCGGTCCTGCTCGTCGGCGTCGCCGGTGCGCTCGCGCAGGGCGGGTTCTACCTCGCCAAGAGCGCGGTGAAGCCGAAGCTCTCCAAGATCAACCCGCTCCAGGGAGCCAAGCGCCTCTTCGGCCTGCACATCCTCTGGGAGGGCGCGAAGATGCTGGTGCGCAGCGCGATCGTCGTCGTCCTGGTCTGGGGGGCGGTCCAGGCGGCGATCCCGATGATCGGCGGCCTGGTGCCGATGCAGGTGGTGATCGAGCAGACCGCCGCGAGCGCGCTCGGCCTGATCCGCAACATCGCGATCATCGGCGTCGTCCTCGGCGCCGCCGACTACCTCGTGCAGCGCAAGAAGATGGGCAAGCAGACCCGGATGACCAAGGACGAGGTCAAACAGGAGCACAAGCAGTCCGAGGGCGACCCGCTGCTCAAGGGCGCGATCCGCTCCCGCCAGCTCGCGGCCGCGCGCAACCGGATGATGGCCGACGTGCCGACCGCGGACGTCGTGCTGGTGAACCCGACGCACGTCGCGGTGGCGCTGCGCTACGACCCCGCGCGGGGCGCGCCGCGCGTGGTGGCGCGGGGGGCGGGCGCGATCGCGACCGCGATCCGGGAACGGGCCGGCGAGGCCCGGGTGCCCCTGGTCCGCGACGTACCGCTCGCCCGCGCGCTCTACACCTCCACCATCGTCGGCCAGGAGATCCCCGCCGAGCTCTTCGCCGCGGTGGCCCAGGTGCTCGCGTTCGTGATCAGCCGGCGCACCCGTGGCCAGTGGGGCGGCGAGCACCGCACCCCGCGGCACGACCCCGAAGTGCCGGCCGTGCTGCCGGCCGCACGGCGCCGCCGCAATCTCTCAGGTCCGATCCCGACCGGCCGATAGGCAGCACGGACCCCAGGACGGAGTCACCCCACCGGTGCCACGGACGGCGCTCAGCATCGGCCTCGGTCGAACCTCGCTCGATCTCGTTCGGAACCCTGGAGGACCCACGTGCCCGTGAAGCGGATGACCCAGCTCGGGGTGCCCGTCGGCATCGTGCTGATCGTCGTGATGCTGGTCGTCCCGCTGCCGGCAACGGTCCTCGACCTGCTGATCGCCCTCAACATCACCACCGCGCTGCTGGTGCTGATGGTGGCCATGTTCGTGCACCGACCGCTGGACTTCGCGGCCTTCCCGGCCGTGCTGCTGGTGATGACGCTCTTCCGGCTCGCGCTCAACGTCAGCGCCACCCGGCTGGTGCTGCTCGACGGCTTCGCCGGGAAGGTGATCGACACCTTCGGCCACTTCGTGGTCGGCGGTTCGCTGATCGTCGGCCTGATCGTCTTCGCGATCCTGCTGGTCATCCAGTTCGTGGTCATCACCAACGGCGCCGGCCGGGTCGCCGAGGTCGGTGCCCGCTTCACGCTCGACGCGATGCCCGGCAAGCAGATGGCGATCGACGCCGACCTGAACTCCGGGCTGATCGACGAGGACGAGGCCCGCCGGCGCCGCGCCGAGGTGCACGCCGAGGCCGACTTCTACGGCTCGATGGACGGCGCCTCGAAGTTCGTCAAGGGCGACGCGATCGCCGCGATCATCATCACGCTGGTCAACCTGATCGGCGGCTTCGCGGTCGGCGTCGGCCAGCTGGGCATGCCGTTCGGCGAGGCGGTCACGACGTACAGCCTGCTGTCGGTCGGCGACGGCCTGGTCTCACAGATCCCCGCGCTGCTGCTCTCGGTCGCGACCGGCCTGATCGTCACCCGCTCGGTGAACGACGCCGACATGGGGTCCGACATCGTCCGCCAGGTGATGGCCAACCAGATGCCGCTGCGGGTCGCCGGGTTCGGCGCCCTCGGTCTCTGCCTGATCCCCGGCCTGCCCAAGCTGCCGTTCGTCGTCGCCGGCGGGCTGATGCTGATCGCGTCCTCTCGGGCGGGTGCGGCCGCGAAGCAGGCCGAGGCCGCCGAGCAGGCCCAGCAGGCGGCACCGGCGCTGACCGCACCCGACACCCCGGAACTGCTCGCCGCCGAGATCCAGGTCGACCCGCTCGGCCTGGAGCTGTCCGCGGACCTCATCGACCTGGTCGACGCGAGCAGCGGCGGCGACCTGCTCGAACGGGTCAAGGCGCTGCGCCGCAAGATCGCGACCGACCTGGGCATCGTCGCCCCGCCGGTGCGCACCCGCGACAACCTGCAGCTGCCCAGCCAGACCTACGCGATCCTGCTCTTCGGCATCGAGGTAGCGCGCGGCGAGGCGCCCCCGGGCACGGTCCTCGCCATCGGCGACTACCTCGGCTCGCTTCCGGGCCAGCCCACCCAGGAGCCGGTCTTCGGCCTCGAGGCGAAGTGGATCCCGGTCGAGCTACGCAGCCAGGCCGAGCTCAGCGGCGCCACCGTCGTCGACCGGGCCTCGGTGATCACCACCCACCTCGCGGAGGTCGTCACCGAGCACGCCGGCCGGCTGCTGGGCCGCGAGGACGTGCGGATGCTCACCGACGTCGTCAAGCGCACCCACCCGGTGGTCGTCGAGGAGCTCACCCCGACCCAGCTCAGCCTCGGCGAGATCCAGCAGGTGCTGCAGGAGCTGCTCGACGAGGGCGTCTCGATCCGCGACCTGGTGCGGATCTTCGAGGCGCTGTCCCTGCGCGCCGCCCGCACCAAGGAGCTCGACCCGCTCGTGGAGGCGGCCCGGCAGGCGCTGGGACCGGCCATCGCCGCGCCGTACCTCGTGGACAAGACGCTGCACGTGCTGACCCTCGATCCGCAGCTCGAGCAGCAGATCCTCGAGTCCCTGCGCCCGGGCGAGCAGGGCCAGAGCATCGCACTCGACCCCGAGACCAGCCAGGCGCTGATGGGCAGTCTCGCCCAGCTGACCCAGGACGTCGAGAACCGCAACGTGCGACCGGTGCTGGTCTGCGCCCCGCAGCTGCGGGCACCGCTGCGCCGGCTGATCAACCAGATCGTGCCGCGCCTGGCGGTGCTGTCCTACCAGGAGCTGACCGGCGCCGACCAGATCCGCTCGGAGGGCGTCGTCATCGCCGACCAGCGCCTCGCCGTCGGCGCCTGACCCATCGTTCACCCACCCGGAGGTCCCCATGAGCCCGCTGTCCTGGCCGGTCCTGATCGGCACCCTGCTGATCGGCTCGCCGGCCCTGTACGCCGCGCAGGTCAGCGGCACGCTCTCCCCCGACGTCGCGGTCGTGCGACTGCTGATCTGCCTGGGCGTCGTGTGGGTGGGCTGCTCGCTCGTCGCCTCGCTCGTCGAGGGTGCGGTCGCGGCCAACCGGCGGGCCACCGCCGAGGCGGAGGCCGCCGCGGCCCGCAACACCGAGCCGACCGCCGAGTTCTCCGCCGACCCGACCGCCGAGTTCCCCGTGATGTCGCCCGAGGGCGCCGTCTGAGGGCGGCACCCGCCGGGTCCGGACATGCAGCGACCCGCAGGCGTCGGGCCCCTGAGGGGGCCCATCCCGGTGGACGTGATGACCGGAGCGCCTGCGGGTCGGGTGACTGCTTGGGATTCACCAGCAGCCGTCCCGGGGTGGCTCCACCCCGGGTGATGCTGATGGGCTGCTAGCGGGCAGCCACCTCACGCGTCCTGTAAGAACTCATTCTTCGGACCACCTCCTTTCCCGTGTGCCCTCACGCTAGGCGGGCCCGAGGCGACGTTCAAGGGATTAACGGGAGCCCCACCGTTGGGGCAGCTCCGACGCTTCTCACGCCCCGACCGCCGCCTCGTCGGCCGGCGCCCGGAACTGCGCGTTGTAGAGCCGGGCGTAGGCACCGTCGGCGACCAGCAGCGACTCGTGCGTCCCCTGCTCGACGATCGCGCCGTCCTCCATCACGAGGATCAGGTCGGCGTCGCGGATCGTCGAGAGCCGGTGGGCGATGACGAACGACGTCCGGTCGGTGCGCAGCGCCGCCATCGCGTGCTGGAGCAGCAGCTCGGTGCGCGTGTCCACGGACGACGTCGCCTCGTCGAGGATCAGCAGCGCCGGGTCGGTGAGGAACGCCCGCGCGATCGTGACGAGCTGTCGCTCGCCGGCGGAGAGGTTCGAGCCCTCCTCGTCGATCACCGTGTCGTAGCCGTCGGGCAGCGAGTGCACGAAGCGGTCCACGAACGTCGCCCGCGCGGCCTCCAGGATCTCCTCCTCGGTCGCGTCGGGTCGCCCATAGGCGATGTTGTCGCGGATCGTGCCCTCGAAGAGCCAGGTGTCCTGCAGCACCATGCCGATCTGCCCGCGCAGCGTCGACCGGGGCATGCCGGCGACGTCGACGCCGTCGAGGGTGATCCGCCCGGCGTCCACGTCGTAGAAGCGCATCACGAGGTTCACCAGGGTGGTCTTGCCGGCGCCGGTCGGCCCGACGATCGCGACCGTCTCGCCCGGCCGGGCGACCAGCGAGAGATCGGTGATCAGCGGCCGGTCCTCGTCGTAGCGGAACGACACGTGTTCGAAGGCGACCTCGCCGCGGCGTACCGCCGGGGTGGCGAGCGCCGGCGCGTCCTCGAGCTCCTCGTCGGCGTCGAGCAGCTCGAAGACCCGCTCGGCCGAGGCGACGCCCGACTGCAGCAGGTTGGTCATCGAGGCGACCGTGGTCAGCGGCTGGGTGAACTGGCGGGAGTACTGGATGAAGGCCTGCACCTCGCCCAGCGACAGCGACCCGTTGGCGACCCGGAGTCCGCCGACGACCGCGACCAGCACGTAGTTGAGGTTCCCGATGAACATCATCGACGGCATGATCAGCCCGCTCACGAACTGCGCGCCGAAGCTCACCTTGAACAGCTCGTCGTTCTCCTCCGCGAAGGTCCGCTCGACCTCGGCCTGCCGGCCGAAGACCTTGACCAGCGCGTGGCCGGAGTAGGCCTCCTCGATCTGGGCGTTGAGCCGGCCGGTACGCCGCCACTGCGCGACGAACTGCCCCTGCGAGCGCTTCATGATCTGCGCGGTCACGATCAGCGACAGCGGCACGGTCACGAGCGCGACCAGCGCCAGCAGCGGCGAGATCCAGACCATCATCGCGAGCACGGCGAGCACGGTCATCACCGAGGTCAGCAGCTGGCTCATCGTCTGCTGCAGCGTCTGGCTCACGTTGTCGATGTCGTTGGTGACGCGGGACAGCAGCTCACCGCGGGGCGAGCGGTCGAAGTAGTTCAGCGGCAGCCGGTTGATCTTGTCCTCGACGTCGGAGCGCATCTGCCGGATGGTGTTCTGCACGACCGTGTTGAGGATGAAGCCCTGGAGCCAGGCCAGCAGTGACGCCGCGGCGTACAGCGCGAGCACGATCAGCAGCACCCGCGCGACGGCGTCGAAGTCGACGCCCTCGCCGGGCACCACGTCCATGCCCTGCACCGCCGCGGGCAGCGCCGAGTCGGGCGTGCCGGCCGGGAACTTCGAGCCGATGAAGCCGTTGAAGACGAGGTCGGTGGCGTGGCCGAGGATCCGCGGCGCGATCGACATCAGCAGCACGCTCACGACGCCGAGGAGCACGACCGCGACCGCCTTGCCGCGGTCGGGACGCATCAGCGCGACGAGCCGCTTCGCGGACGGGCCGAAGTCCATCGCCTTCTGGCCGACCATGCCGCCGCCCATCGGGCCGCGGCCGGGGCCGCCCTGCGGCGCCTCGATGCGCTCGGTGGCCTGGAACTCCTGCTTCTTCGAGCCGGTGCTGGTCTCGCTCATGCTTTTCGGGGTCCCCGCGGAATCGGGAGCTTGCGAGCGATTCCGTGGGGTGTTCATGCTGCTTCCTCCGCGCTGAGCTGGGACTCGACGATCTCCTGGTACGTCGCACATGCGGCGAGCAGCTCGTCATGCCGGCCGCGGCCGACGACCCGGCCGTCCTCGAGCACGAGGATCAGGTCGGCGTCGCGGATCGTGGAGACCCGCTGGGCCACGATGACCACCGTCGCGTCCCGGGTCTCGGGCTTCAGCGCCGCGCGCAGCCGGGCGTCGGTCGCGAGGTCGAGCGCCGAGAAGGAGTCGTCGAAGAGGTAGATGCCCGGCTTCCGCACCAGGGCCCGGGCGATCGCCAGCCGCTGCCGTTGTCCACCGGAGAAGTTGGTCCCACCCTGGGTGACCGGCGCGTCGAGCCCCTCGGGCAGCGCCGCCACGAAGTCACGTCCCTGCGCGACGTCGAGCGCCGCCCACATCTCCTCCTCGGTGGCGTCGGGCTTGCCGTACTGCAGGTTGCTGCGGATCGTGCCGCTGAACAGGTACGCCTTCTGCGGCACCAACCCGATCTGCTGCCAGAGCAGATCCGGATCGAGGCGTCGTACGTCGTGACCGGCCACCCGGACCTCGCCCTCGGACGCGTCGAAGAGCCGCGGCACCAGGTTCACCAGCGTGCTCTTGCCCGCGCCGGTGGACCCGATCACCGCCACCGTCTGACCGGGCCGGGCCTCGAAGGAGACGTCGGCCAGGACCGGCTCGTCCGCGCCGGGGTAGGCGAACGTGACGTGGTCGAGGTCGAGGTGGCCGCGGCGCGCCGGGTCGGGGGCGACGGCGTCGTCCGGCACGGGCACGGAGGTGTGCGTGTCGAGCACCTCGGCGATCCGGTCGGCGCAGACCGAGGCCCGCGGGATCATCATCAGCATGAAGGTCGCCATCATCACCGACATCAGGATCTGCATCAGGTAGGAGAGGAAGGCCGTCAGCGCACCGACCTCCATCTGGCCGTTGTCGATGCGGTGCCCGCCGAACCAGATGACGGCGACGCTCGAGACGTTCACGACCAGCATCACCAGCGGGAACATCGTCGCCATCCACCGGCCGGCCGCGACCGCGACGTCGGTCAGGTCGTCGTTCGCGCGCCCGAACCGCCGCGTCTCGTACGGCTCCCGGACGAACGCCCGCACCACCCGGATGCCGGTGATCTGCTCGCGCAGCACCCGGTTGACCTCGTCGATCCGGCCCTGCATGAGACGGAAGTTTGGCACCATCCGGCTGACGACGAAGCCGACGCACACGAAGAGCGCGGGCACCACGACGGCCAGGATCCAGCCCAGCCCCATGTCCACGCGCAGCGCCATGATCACGCCGCCGACCATCATGATCGGCGAGGACACCGCGATCGTGCACGACATCAGCACCAGCATCTGCACCTGCTGCACGTCGTTGGTCGTGCGGGTGATCAGCGACGGGGCGCCGAACTCCTGCACCTCACGGGTCGAGAACGTGCCGACCCGGTGGAAGAGCGCGGCCCGCACGTCGCGGCCGAAGCTCATCGCCGTGCGGGCGCCGAAGCGGACCGCGACGACCGAGCAGACGATCTGGCCGAGCGACACCACCAGCATCACGGCGCCGACCCGCAGGATGTAGCCGGTGTCGTCCGCGGCGATGCCGTTGTCGATGATGTCGGCGTTCAGGGTCGGCAGGTAGAGCATCGCCAGCACGCCGACGAACTGGAAGAGGACCACGACACCCAGCCAGGGGCGGTACGGCGCGAGCCGGGCGCGCAGCAGTCGGAGCAGCATCAGGACCGGTCCTCCTCGGTGAGGACGCCGTGCAGGATCACGTCGACGATCTCCTCGGGGCTCAGGGGTTGCTGGTCGGAGATGTGCGGATGGCTGCCCGAGAAGGTCAGCAGCCGCACGATGTGGACGACCCGGTCGACGGGGACCGTGAACCGGTCGGCGTCGCCGGACAGCAGGGTGGCCAGGCCGCCGTCGGCGAGCCGGCGGCGTACCTCCGGGTCACCCAGCGCCGCCGGCGGCTTGCGCAGCCCCATCGCCGCCATCAGCGTGAAGATGCCGATGAAGCGCCGCTGCAGCAGCGTCGTGTACGCCACCAGCCGGTCCCGCAGCTCGAGCGTCGGGTCGATCCGGGCGATGTCGTCGAGGAAGGGCGACGGGTCGAACTCCGCCTCCATCACCGCGTCGAAGAGCTCCTCCTTGGTGGCGAACGCCCGGAAGACGGTGCCCTCCGCGATCCCCGCCGCCTCGGCGATCAGCTTCGTCGTCGTCGCCCGCCCGTGCTCGTAGAGCAGCGGCCGGGTCGCGGCGATGATCGCCTCCCGCCGCTCCTCGGGCGCCAGCGGCTTGGCTCGCCCGCGTCTGGTGGTGTCCACGACCGTCGAGCATAAATGAGTGAGCGCTCACTCACAAACGGTTTCCGGCGCCCCTGGCGATACCCAGTGACGATGTGGTCGTTCCCGAGCCCCGGGAACGACCACACTGCCGCTGGGTATCGCTCCGTCCCGGGCCGCCGATCAGGGTGCGAGTCGCTCGGTGACCCAGCCGTCGCCGGCCCGGCGGTAACGCAGTCGGTCGTGCATCCGGCCCGGGCGGCCCTGCCAGAACTCCACCGCCTCGGGGCGCACGACGTACCCGCCCCACTCCTCCGGCACCGGCACCGGACCATCGGACTCGGGCCAGCGCGCCTCGGCATCGGCGTACGCCGCGGCGAGCTGCTCGCGGGTCGCGACCCGCGACTGGGGAGAGGCGTGCGCGCCGAGCTGGGAGCCACGGGGCCGGACGGCGAAGTACGCCGCCACCGCCTCGCGCGAGACCGGCGCCGCGACGCCGTCGACCCGCACCTGGCGCTCCAGGGGGTGCCACGGGAAGAGCAGGGCGCAGCGCGGGTTGCCGGCGAGCTCGCCGCCCTTGCGGGAGCCGGTGTTGGTGTAGAAGACGAACCCGTCGGGCGAGACGCCCTTGAGCAGCACCATCCGCGACGACGGAGCCGAATCGGCGCCGACCGTCGAGACCACCATCGCGTTGGGATCGTGCAGGCCGGCGTCGACCGCGTCGCGCATCCAACGCTCGAACATCGTCACCGGGTCGGGGGCGAGATCGGCCTCGTCGAGTCCCGCCCGGCCGTACTCCTCACGCAGCCCCGCCAGGTCCATGCCTCGACCCTAGTGGTCACTCGGTGCACAATGCGCTGGTGACTGACGTACACCACGGATTGGAAGGCGTCGTCGCCTTCGAGACCCAGATCGCCGAGCCCGACAAGGAAGGCTCCGCGCTGCGCTACCGCGGCGTGGACATCGAGGAGATCGTCGGCCGGGTCCCCTTCGAGAACGTGTGGGGCCTGCTCATCGACGGCGCCTACACCCCCGGCCTGCCGCCCGCGGAGGCCTACAACATCCCCGTCCACACCGGCGACGTGCGCGTCGACGTGCAGGCGGCGATCGCGATGCTGGCGCCGGCGTTCGGCTTTCGGCAGACCTACGACATCAGCGCCGAGCAGGCTCGCGCCGACCTCTCGCGGGTGGCGGTGATGGTGCTGTCGTACGCCGCGCAGTCGGCCCGCGGGCTGCACCAGCCGGTGGTGCCGCAGGCGGAGGTCGACCGGGGCGCCACGCTCGCGGAGAAGTTCCTGATCCGCTGGAAGGGCGAGGCCGACCCCAAGCACGTGAAGGCGATCGACGCCTACTGGAGCTCGGCGGCCGAGCACGGCATGAACGCCTCGACGTTCACCGCCCGGGTGATCACCTCGACCGGGGCCGACGTGGCCGCGGCGTTCTCGGGCGCGATCGGCGCGATGAGCGGCCCGCTGCACGGTGGCGCCCCGTCACGGGTGCTCGGGATGATCGAGGAGGTCGAGCAGCGCGGCGACGCCCGCGGCTACGTCAAGGAGCTGCTCGACAAGGGCGAGCGGCTGATGGGCTTCGGCCACCGGGTCTACCGCGCGGAGGACCCGCGGGCGCGGGTGCTCCGGCGTACGGCGCGCGAGCTGGCCGCCCCGCGCTACGAGGTCGCCGAGGCGCTGGAGCAGGCGGCGCTCGCCGAGCTGCGCGAGCGGCGGCCGGACCGGGTGCTCGAGACCAACGTGGAGTTCTGGGCCGCGATCGTGCTCGACTTCGCCGAGGTGCCGGCACACATGTTCACCTCGATGTTCACCTGCGCGCGCACCGGCGGCTGGTCGGCGCACATCCTCGAGCAGAAGACGACGGGCCGGCTGATCCGGCCCTCGGCGGTCTACACCGGCCCGGCGTCGCGCCCGGCCTCGGACGTCGACGGCTGGCGACCCGCCTGGGGCGCGTGAGCTGACCGAGTGGTCCGGGCGAGGTAGGCCAGTCCCCGCGGCGAGACCTCGTAGCCGACGTCGAAGCTGCGGGTCAGCCCGAGGTTCTTCAGCTTGCGCACGTCGATCTTGAACGGATCGCGCTCGCGACCCATCTCCGCGGCGAGGTCCGGCGCTCGCGTGTGCGGGCGGCGCCGGATCACGTCGAGGGTCGCCATCGTCCACGGCCCGTGACTGCTGGCACGGTCGAGGCGCTCCAGCTTGGCGTCGATCGCGGCGACGTCGTCGTCGCTGAGGTCGGCGTTCTCACGCAGCTCGACGCGGGGGTCCGGTCCGGCCCAGCTCAGTCGCACGCGATACGTCGTGGCGACGCCCTCGACCTTGTCCAGCTGCTTGCGCAGCCGGGCGGCGTCCACCCAGCCCGCAGCCACCGCCTCCTCGTCGGTGAGCGCGTCGGCGTCGACGACCTCGACGTCGTCGACCCGCACGACGCCGGCGACGGTGCGGAACTCCGAGCCGATCCGCACGTCCGGCTTCCGCCAGCGGCGGAACGCAAGGGTCACCGACCCGTCGGCGACGCCGAGCGCGACCTTGGGTGGCAGCAGCATGTGCTCAAGATAGGCGCTCCGGTCCGTGTCGGCGCGCCGGCTGACTGTCACGTTCTTCGGTGGAACCGGATCTTGCCGGTGGGGAGATAGGTCGTCTGGTAGGTGGGGTCGTGGATGAGGGTGTGGTGCCAGGGGCAGAGGGATGCGCTGTCGGTGAGGTTGGTGTGGCCGCCGTCGACCCAGTGCTGTTGGTGGTGGGCGTGGAGTCCGGTGGTGCGGTCGCAGCCCTCGGCGCGGCAACCGCGGTCGCGCAGGAACATGGCGATCCGCTGATGCTCGCTGTGATACCGACTCCGCCTACCCAGGTCCAGGGGAACGCTGTTGCCGCCGAGGACGGCGGGGATGATCCCCGCCTCGCACGCCAACCGCCGCGCCATGCCGGGGCTGATCCGGTCACCGGTGTCCAGGACGCCGGCCTTCTCCAGGCGGCCGGTCAGGGTGTCCTCGTCGATCACCACCAACAGCGTGGCGTTCACCCCGCCGGTGGCCGGCAGCCGGTCGGTGGGGTAGCGCTCGATCAGCTCGCACAGCGCCCGCCCCAGCGCCTCGGGACCGGGCCGCCGCTCCACGCCGGGGCCGTGAGTGGCCGCGAGGTGCTTCGGGGCGGCGAGCGCCATCAGCATCTTCCGTAGGGCGGCGGCGTGGTAAGTCGGCAGCGTGAACCGGCCCCGGGTCTTCCCGTCACCGTCGTCGACCATCGTGACCGAGCAGGCCCGCAGCGCGGCCGCCTCCTGCCGTTGCAGGATCTGCGCTTCGTGGGCGTCGGCATCGTCGGGGGCGATGACCTCCCACAGCCGCCGCCCCAGCCGACCCAGTGCCTTGGCGTCGTGATGACGCGCCTCGGCCAGCAGATGCGCCTTCGCCTTCTCCCGGGTCTCGGGGCCGAGGTCGGCCGGGAGCCGGTCGACCCACCGAACCACCACCCGCGCCCGCTCGACGTCGATGTCCCCGGCCGCGAGCGCCTCCCGCGTCATGGGGTGCTGTTCGAGGTCGTGGCCGAGCCGCACCGCGCCGTACGCGGCCGCACGGGTGGTCTTCGTCTGGTGGGCCAGCCAGTTCGCCGCACTGGACGCACCCACCTCGGCGCCCACGTGAATCGTGTCGGCGTGCGCGGCCACCCGGGCCTGCAGCTCGCTGACCTGCGCCGCCAGCCGGGTCAGCTCGACCAGCGTCGCCCCCGCCTCGGCCGCGTCCATGGACCACACCGACGCATCGGCCACCGCGTCGACGAGGTCGCGCATCTGCGCGGTCGTCGTCGACACCCGGTGTCGCGGCGTGGCCTGTGCTGTCATGCCCACTACTCAAGCACCCGCCACCGACACTCAAAGGCCTGGATCCCCTTATTTCGCGGGGGTCTGGGTCACGAACAGGTCACGATCCGGCGTGCTCCTCCACACCCGGATCGGATGTCTTGTGGAGGGGTGGTTTCGAGACAGGCGCTAGCGCGCCTTCCTCAACCACCGTGACCCCCTGACGACGGTGGTTGAGGAGGTTGCGCTAGCAACCGTCTCGAAACCACCACGACCAACGCGGCCTAGTCCCGGCCACAGCTCGACGCCCCGACGGGTGGTTTCGAGACAGGCGCTAGCGCGCCTTCCTCAACCACCGGGCCCGACGAGGACGGTGGTTGAGGAGGTTGCGCTAGCAACCGTCTCGAAACCCCGCTGTGTCGGCGGATGCGGTGGGTCGGGTGCTGGAAGGTGGTTTCGAGACAGGCGCCAGCGCGCCTTCCTCAACCACCGTGACCCCCAACGACGGTGGTTGAGGAGGTTGCGCTAGCAACCGTCTCGAAACCCCGCTGCGTCGGCGGATGCGGTGGGTCGGGTGCTGGGTGCTGGTTTCGAGACAGGCGCCAGCGCGCCTTCCTCAACCACCGTGACCCCCGACGACGGTGGTTGAGGAGGTTGCGCCAGCAACCGTCTCGAAACCCCGCTGCGTCGGCGGATGTGGTGGGTCGGGTGCTGGAAGGTGGTTTCGAGACAGGCGCCAGCGCGCCTTCCTCAACCACCGTGATCCCGAGGACGGTGGTTGAGGAGGTTGCGCTAGCAACCGTCTCGAAACCACCGTGACGGCTCGGGCCTGGCGGCCCTCACACCTCAACCACCGTGAGCGCCCAGGCCCGATTCGATCGCGAAGACGACGAGCTGGGCGCGGTCGCGGGCGTGCAGCTTGACCATCGCCCGGCTGACGTGGGTGCGCACGGTGTCGGGGCTGACGACGAGCTCCTCGGCGATCTCGGCGTTGGAGCGGCCGGTGGCGACCCAGGTGAGGATCTCGCGCTCCCGGTCGGTCAGGTCGCCGAGGCGGGGATGCGCTCGGGCTCGCGGCCCGACCTGCCCGAACTGCTCGATCACCCGACGGGTCACCGAGGGCGCGAGGAGCGAGCCGCCGTCGGCGACCACGCGGATCGCGTCGAGCAGCCGCTCGGGGTCGGTGTCCTTGAGCAGGAAGCCGCTGGCGCCGTGGCGCAGCGCCTCGAAGACGTACTCGTCGAGCTCGAACGTCGTCAGCACCACGACCCTTACCCCGCCCAGGTCGGGATCGGCGGCGACCTCGGCGAGCAGTCCGAGCCCGTCGAGGACCGGCATCCGGATGTCGCAGAGCACGACGTCGGGGCGGGTCCGCCGGATCAGCGAGAGTCCGGCACGGCCGTTGGGCGCCTCACCGACCAGCGTCAGGTCGTCCTCGGACTCGATCAGCGTGGCCAGCCCCATCAGCACCAGCGGCTGGTCGTCCACGAGAGCGACCCGGATCGGGCCGGTCACGAGGCCACCGGGATCGTGGCCCGCACCCGGAACCCGGACGCCGCCGGTCCGGCCTCGAGCGTGCCGCCGAGGGCCTCCACACGCGATCGCATGCCGGCGATCCCCATGCCCCCATCCTGCCCGACGCGAGCGACGGCGCCGGCGCCGGCGTCGACCACCGTCACCACGAGCCCCGTCGCCGTTCGCTCCAACCCCACCGTCGCCCGGGCGGCCCGGGCATGGCGCAACACGTTGGTCAGCGACTCCTGGACCACGACGTACGCCGCATGGTCGGCCGGGCCCGGCACGTCGCCCGGGTCCCCGTGACGGTCCACGACCAGGCCGCCCGCACGGATCCGCTCGATCAGCGGGTCCAGGTCGGCGAGCCCCGGGGCGGTGCGCCGAGGCGCCTCGCCACCTGCCATCCGGGCGAGCTCGTCCCGCAGCGCCTCGAGCGACTCGCGGCTGGTGTCGCGGATCGCCTCCAGGCTGCGGCGCGCCGCCGCCGGGTCCTTCTCCAGCACGTGCAGCGCGACCCCGGCCTGCATCGCGATCACGGCGAGCCCGTGACCGACGCCGTCGTGCAGGTCCTGCGCCATCCGTAGCCGCTCCTCGGTCGCCGCCCGTCCGGCCTGCTCGGCCCGCATCCGGCCCCGGTCGACCAGCCACCACCCGCCGAACGCCGCCGCCAACGACATCGCGGCCACGCCGACGGACTGCCAGAACACCTGCGGCCCCGCGTCGTCGGTCGCGGCCCGCACCGCCAGCCCGACGACGGCGAGCGCGACGGCGACGATCCCGGCGGGCAGCAGCGCCCGCGGCCGGGACCGGAGCGACGCGACCAGCAGGGCCAGCGGCAGGGCCAGGAACATCGGGCCGTTGTCGAGCCCGGCGGCGAAGTAGCCACCGACCGCGACGCCCGACAGCAGCACCGCCAACCGACCGCGGTAGCAGGCGAGCACGATGACGGCCGCCGCGGCCACCGAGAGGACGACCACGGCCGGATACGAGTCCGACCCGCGGTTGGCGCCGAGCGAGCCGACGACCAGGAGCGCGGCCGGCACCAGCCAGGGCAGCGGAGATCTGAGCACGCTCCGAGGCTAGGCCGCGCCGAGCGCCAGGACGTACGACGGAGCGAGGCATCGGCGTACGCGGATCTGCGTACGCCGGTGCCGCTGCCGAGCGGACGCGCCGGGGCCGTCGGGCGGCGACGGTGGATGCCATGACGGAACTCATGGTGCAGACCGATGGGCTGACCAAGCGGTACGGCAGCGGCGACCACCGCCGGCTCGCCGTCGACTCGGTCAGCATGACCGTGCGACGCGGCGAGGTGTACGGCTTCCTCGGCCCCAACGGGGCGGGCAAGACGACCACGCTGCGGATGATGCTGGGGCTGGTCCGGCCGACTGCCGGAAGCGTCAGCGTCCTGGGCCGACCGGCGGGCCGGCCCGAGGTGACCGCGCGGGTCGGTGCGCTGGTCGAGGGTCCGGGCTTCTACCCCTTCCTGACCGGGCGCGACAACCTCCTGGTGATGGCCCGCTATCGCGGGCTCCCGGAGCGGGTCGTCGACGCCGCGCTGGAGCGGGTCGACCTGGCCGACCGGGGCGACGACCGCTTCAAGAGCTACTCGCTGGGCATGAAGCAGCGGCTCGGGGTCGCGTCCGCACTGATGGGCGACCCGAACCTGATCGTGCTGGACGAGCCCACCAACGGGCTCGACCCGGCCGGCATGGCCGACATGCGGGCGCTGATCGTCGCGCTCGCCCGCGGCGGCCAGACCGTGCTGCTCTCCAGCCACCTGCTGGCCGAGGTGCAGGAGATCTGCGACCGGGTCGGGGTGATCGACAACGGGCGGCTGCTGCGTGAGTCGACCGTCGCCGACCTGCGCGGCAGTGCGTCACTGCGGTTGCGGGCCGAGCCCGTCGACCGGGCGCTCGCGGTCGCGATGCGGGTCGCCGGGGACGACGGCGTACGCGTGCTCGGCGACGAGCTGGTGCTGGAGCTGCCCGCCACGGCGGCGCCGGGCCTGGTACGCGACCTGGTGGCCGCGAGGGTCGACGTTCACGAGGTGGCCAGCCGCGAGCGGACGCTCGAGGAGGTCTTCTTCGAGATGACCACCACGCACCGCAACGACGAGACCGAGGAGGCACTGCGATGAACGCGATCCTGACCGCGACGATGAGGAGCACCCGGGCCGAGCTGCTGCGGATGCGGCGCTGGCCGGCGGTGTGGGTGACGCTGGGCGCGTGGGCGGCGCTCGCCCTGATGTTCGGCTACGTGTTCGGCTATCTGGCCTACAAGACCGGTGACAACAGCTTCTCCAACGAGGGCGAGTCGATGTCGTCGGTGCTGCGCGACCTGATGCCGATCTCGGTGCCGGACGTGCTGCTGCAGGGCATGCCGATGTTCGGCGGCGCGCTGATGATGGTGCTCGGCGCGATCGTCGCCGGGAGCGGCTACGGCTGGGGCACCTGGAAGACCGTCTTCACCCAGGGGCCGTCGCGGTCGGCGGCCGTCGCCGGCTCGCTGGTCGCGACCACGGTGTACGTCGTCGGGACGGTGCTGTTCACGCTGGTGCTGTACGCCGGGGTCTCGCTGGCGATCGCGGTCAGCGAGGGCCAGCACGTCGTGTGGCCCTCGGCCGGCTCGGTGCTCGAGTCGGTGCTGGCCGGTGTGCTGGTGCTGGAGATGTGGGCGCTGGCCGGGTTCGCGCTCGGCACGCTCGCCCGCGGCCCCGCCCTGTCGGTCGGGCTCGGGTTGGTGTGGGCGCTGGTCGTGGAGAACCTCCTGCGCGGCGTCGGCAGCCTGCTCGGCGCGGTCGAGGCGCTCACCCACGTGCTGCCGGGCACCGCGGCCGGGTCACTGGTGGGCTCGCTGATCGGCGTCGACGCCGGCGGCGGCACTCCGGGCGTCGTCGATGCGATCTCCGGCACCCAGGCGGCCTGGACGGTGCTGGCGTACGTCGTCGCGCTACCGCTCCTGTCGATCGCCCTGGTGCGGCGGCGCGACGTCGCCTGAGCGCAGACGGCGGGCGTAGCAGCGGGAGAGCGGCGACTCCCGGTAGTGGCCGAACGGCGGCACCGGCACGTAGCCGCTCGACTCGTAGAGCCCGATCGCCTCGGGCTGGTTGATCCCGGTCTCCAGCACCAACGCCTCGAAGCCGTGCGCGGCGGCGCTCGTCTCCAGGGCCGTGAGCATCCGCCGCGCCAGGCCCCGGCCGCGGGCGGCGGGCACGACGTACGTCCGCTTGACCTCGGCAGTGCGATCGGTGCCGAACGCCCGGACGCCCGAGCGCCGCCAGGCACCGGTCGCGACCGGCTCGCCGTCGACGTACCCGACGAAGAAGCTGCCCTCGGGCGGCTCGAACATCAGCGGATCCAGGGGCGTCTCGTCGGGACCGCCGTACCGGGCGACGTACTCCGACTGCACCTCTTCGATCAGGCGGAGCGCGTCGGCGTGGCCGTAGCCGACGCGTCGGATGTTCATGATCTGTCGTGCTCCTCGGGCTCGGTGCCGCGGCTGACAGAATAGGGAAGCGTGAGCGACGCCCTGCAGATCCCCCGTGCCCTCCTCCCCACCGACGGACGCTTCGGTGCCGGGCCCTCCAAGATCCAGAACTCCCACCTCGACGCGCTCGCCGCGACCGGCACCACGCTGATGGGCACGTCGCACCGGCAGGCGCCGGTCCGCTCGCTCGTGGGCCGGGTCCGGGAGGGATTGGCCTCGCTCTTCTCGCTGCCCGAGGGCTACGAGGTGGTGCTCGGGAACGGCGGCGCCACGGCGTTCTGGGACGTCGCCACCTTCGGGCTGATCGAGCAGCGGAGCCAGCACCTGTCCTTCGGCGAGTTCTCGTCGAAGTTCGCCAAGGCCGCCGCGGCCGCGCCCTGGCTGGCCGCACCGACGGTCATCGAGTCCGAGCCGGGCTCGCGCCCGGAGCCGGTCGCCGAGGACGGCGTCGACGTCTACGCCTGGGCACACAACGAGACCTCGACGGCCGTGATGGCGCCGATCGTGCGGCCCGCCGGCGCCGCCCCGGACTCGCTCGTGCTGATCGACGCGACGTCGGGCGCGGGCGGCTTGCCCGTCGACGTGCGCGAGACCGATGTCTACTACTTCGCCCCCCAGAAGTGCTTCGCCTCCGACGGCGGGCTCTGGATCGCACTCTTCTCCCCCACGGCCCTCGACCGCGCGGCCGCGATCGCGGCGTCCGGGCGGCACATCCCGGCGTTCTTCGACCTGCCGACCGCGATCGACAACTCGCTGAAGAACCAGACCTACAACACCCCCGCGGTCGCCACGCTCTTCCTGATGGCCGAGCAGCTCGACTGGATGCACGCCAACGGCGGACTGGCCGGCATGGTCACCCGGACGACGGAGTCGTCGGACGCCCTCTACACGTGGGCCGAGAAGTCCCCCGTCGCCTTCCCGTACGTCGCCGACCCGGCGCACCGGTCGCTGGTGATCGGCACCATCGACTTCGAGCCCTCGGTCGACGCGGCCCGCCTGGCCGAGGTGCTCCGCGCCAACGGCATCGTCGACACCGAGCCCTACCGCAAGCTCGGCCGCAACCAGCTGCGGATCGCGATGTACCCGGCCGTCGACCCCGCCGACATCGAGGCACTCACCCGGTGCATCGACTGGGTCGTCGAGCGGCTCTGATCGAGCCGAGCACCTCGAGCCTGGGCCCGGGCTCACCCGAGCCCGGGTCGCAGCGGCGACGCGGCGGTCAGGCCGCCGTCGACGGTGAGGCACTGACCGGTGACGAACGACGCGTCGTCGGAGACCAGCCAGGCGACCATGGCCGCGACGTCGGCCGGGGTGCCCAGCCGGCCGGCCGGATGCCGGGCGACGGCGTCCCGCCGGGCGGCGTGCGGGTCCCGCGCGAGGGCGAAGGCGTCGTCGGCCATCGCGGTCTCGATCCAGCCGGGGAGGATCGCGTTGCAGCGCACCTGCGGCCCGTGGTCGACGGCGATCGAGCGGGTGAGGGCGTGCACGAAGGCCTTCGAGGCGTTGTAGAGCGCCATCGACGGGTCGGCCACGACGCCCGAGACCGAGCCGATGTTGACGATCGCCCCACCGCTCGCGGTCATGCCGGGCAGTGCGGCCCGGCACAGGTTGAACACGCCGCGGCAGTTCGCGCCGACCACCAGGTCCCAGTCGTCGTCGGTGCTCTCGAGCACGGTGCGCTCGACCTGGACGCCGGCGTTGTTGACCAGCACCGACACCGGGCCGAGCTCGGTCGCCGCCGCCACGATCCGGGCGGCGGCACCCGGGTCGGCGACGTCCGCCCGCACCCAGCGCACCTCGCTCGCCAGGTCGTCGGGACGCGGTCCGCGGCCGCAGGTGACGACCTGGGCACCGTCGGCGCGCAGCCGGTCGACGACCTCGCGCCCGATGCCCCGGCCCCCGCCCGTGACGACGGCGACCCGGCCGGTCATGAGCTCTTGACGTAGAACATCCGCTTGTTGACGAACTCGTCCATGCCGAGCGGCCCGAGCTCGCGGCCGAAGCCGCTGCGCTTCACCCCGCCGAACGGGATCTCCGCGCCCTCGCCGGCAGGCGTGTTGACGTTCGCCATGCCGACGTCGAGCCGTGCGGCCACCTTGGTCGCCCGGTCCACGTCGGAGCTGAACACCGCACCGCCGAGGCCGTAGTCGGTGTCGTTGGCCAGCTCCAGCGCCTCCTCGTCGGAGGAGACCTTGTAGACGACGGCCACCGGGCCGAAGAGCTCCTCGCGGTAGGCGCGCATCTGCGGCGTGACCCCGGTGAGGACGGCGGGCGAGTAGTACGCGCCCGGGCCGTCGCCGACCACACCGCCCGCGTGCAGCGTCGCCCCCTGGGCCACGGCGTCGTCCACGACCTCCTTGAGACGGTCCAGCGCGGTCCGCGACGACAGCGGCGAGTAGTCGCCGGGGTTGAGGCCGCCGGCGAGCTCGGTGAGCCTGGCGACGAACGGCTCGTAGACGTCGTCCATGACGATCATCCGCTTGTTGGAGTTGCAGGCCTGGCCAGTGTTGTAGATCCGGGTCTCCCAGGCCTGGGTGGCGGCCGCGGCCACGTCGTCGGCGTCGAGCACGACGTACGGGTCGGAGCCGCCGAGCTCGAGGACGCACTTCTTCAGGTGCTGGCCGGCGAGCGCCGCGATCCGCGAGCCGGCGCGCTCGGAACCCGTGAGCGAGACGCCCTGCACCCGCGGGTCGGCGATGATCTGCTCGACCTGGCCGAAGGTCGCGAAGACGTTCTGGTAGACGCCGGCGGGCACGCCCGCGTCGTCGAAGAGCCGCTGGATCGCCTCCGCGCACCGCGGCACCGACTCGGCGTGCTTGAGCAGCATGGTGTTGCCGAGCACCATGTTCGGCGCCGCGAAGCGCGCCACCTGGTAGTACGGGAAGTTCCACGGCATCACGCCGAGCAGCAGGCCGATCGGCCGCTTCTCGACGACCGCCTGGTCACCGGAGAACGACGTGATCGGCTGGTCGGCCGCGAGGTCCGGGCCGTGCTCGGCGTAGTAGTCGAAGATCGCCTGGCAGAACTCGACCTCCTCGACCGCCTCGCCCAGCGGCTTGCCCATCTCCTCGACGGCGATCCGAGCGAGCTCGTCGCACCGCTCCGCGAACAGCCCGCCGATGCGCTTGGCCAGGGCGGCGCGCTCCTGGACGGTGAGCGTGCGCCAGTCGAGGAACGCGCCGTGCCCCGCGGCCAGCGCCTCGCCGATCGCCGCATCGGTCGCGAAGTCGAAGGTGGCGGCCACCTCGCCGGTGGCGGGGTTGGTCGATGCGTAGGCGGGCTGAGCCGCGGTCTCGGTCATCTGCCATGTCCTCTCGTGGGTGTCCTGGGTCCACACTGCCGCATCCGCGGTGAATGTCACCCGTGCGTCGCCGCGACGACCGCCGTGAGCAGCGCGTCGCGGCGGGCCACGAGCTCCGCGTCGACGGCGCCCGCACCGAGCCCGTCGACGAGGCGCCGCGCCGTGGCGGCGTCCAGCCTCGGGTCGCCGAGGTCGGCCCACCAGCGGTTGAAGCTGTCGGCGTACCGCTCGCAGAACGTCGCGAGTCCGCCGTCGTCGCCGCCGAGGTGGAAGAGGAGGGTCGGACCCATCACCGCCCACCGCAGACCCGGCCCGGACGCGACCGCCTTGTCGACGTCCTCGACCGTGGCCACGCCCTCGTTGACGAGGTGGATCGCCTCGCGCCACAGCGCCGCCTGGAGGCGGTTCGCGACGTGGCCCGGCACCTCCCGCCGGACCTCGATGGTGACCTTGCCGACCGACTCGTAGAAGCGCCGGGCCGTGGCGACCACTCCGGGGGCGGTGCGCTCGTTGCCCATCACCTCGACCAGCGGGATCAGGTGGGGCGGGTTGAACGGGTGCCCGAGCACCAGGCGCGACGGGTCGCCCCAGCCGCCCTGCAGCTCGCTGAGCGTCAGCCCGGACGCCGAGGAGGCGACGACGGCCTGCGCGTCGAGCACCGGCTCCACCGCGGCGTACAGCTCGTGCTTGAGCGGCAGCCGCTCCGGGATGCTCTCCTGGACGAACGTCGCGCCGTCCACCGCGGCCCGCGGGTCGCGACAGATGTCGAGATCGCCGCGCGGCTCGCTGTCGTCGGTCAGGCCGAGCTCGCGCAGCACCGGCCAGGCGCTCTCGACCGTCTCCCGGACCCGGCGCTCGGTGGCCGGGTCGGGGTCGTAGACCGCCACCGATCGGCCGGCGGCCAGGAACAGCGCCGTCCAGCTGCGGCCGATCAGCCCGCCGCCGAGCGCGGCGACCCGGCCGCTGTGGGTGGCCCTGGGCTCGGGGGCCTCGTCAGAAGGTGACACGGTCGGCTCCCTTCAGGCCGAGGCGCTCGCGCGCCTGCGCCGGGGTCGCGACCTCGAGGCCGAGCGCCTCGACGATGCCGCGGATCTTGCGCACCTGGTGGGCGTTGGAGGGCGTGAGCTCGCCGGGCCCGATGAAGAGGCTGTCCTCCATGCCGACACGGAGGTTGCCGCCGAGCATCGCCGCCTGGGTGGCGAACGACATCTGGTGGCGGCCCGCGGCCAGCACCGACCACTCGTAGCTGTCGCCGAAGAGCTTCTGCGCGATCGTGTGCAGGTGCTGCAGGTTGTCGAGGTCGGCGCCGACGCCGCCGAGCACGCCGAAGACCATCTGCACGAAGAACGGCGGCTCCAGCCAGCCCTGGTCGATCAGCCAGGCCAGGTTGTAGAGGTGGCCGAGGTCGTAGCACTCGAACTCGAACCTCGTGCCGTGCCCCTGGCCCAGCTCCTTCACGATGTACTCGAGGTCGGCGAAGGTGTTGCGGAAGATGAAGTCGCGCGTCATCTCCAGGAACTCCGGCTCCCACGGGTGCTTCCACTCGGCGTACTTCTCCAGCATCGGGAAGATGCCGAAGTTCAGCGAGCCGACGTTGAGCGAGGCCATCTCCGGCGACGTCGCCACGGCCGCGCGCAGCCGCTCCTCGCGGGTCATGCCCAGGCCGCCGCCGGTCGAGACGTTGAGCACGGCGTCGCACGAGGCGGCGATCTGCGGCATGAACTCGAGGAAGAGCTCGGGCCGCGGGTCCGGCTGACCGGTCTCCGGGTTGCGCGCGTGCAGGTGGATGATCGCGGCCCCGGCCTCCGCGGCCTCGATCGACGCGGCCGCGATCTCGTCGGGCGTGACGGGCAGGTGCGGTGACATCGTCGGCGTGTGGATGCCGCCGGTCGGGGCGCAGGTGATGATCACGGGCCTCATCGGCCACCCACCCAGGCGCGGTAGGCGTCGAGCACCAGCCCGTGGAAGTGGTGGACGCCGTGCTCGGACAGCCCGGAGCCGGAGCGGTCGGGATCGAACACGATGCGCCCCTGGTCGAACGCCGGCGTGCGCATCCCCCGCTGGACGCTCTCGACCAGTGCGATGTCCTGCTGCTGGAGCACGTCGTCGATGTAGCGGACCGACTGCTCCTCGCCCTCGGTGAGCTCGGTGGTCTCGAGGAAGAAGTCCCAGGTCTCCAGGGTGCGCTCGGGCCCGTCGGGGATCACCTGGAAGACCATGAAGTTGCCCCGGCCCGGATAACGGAGCAGGCAGGTGTTCGGCCACAGCCACCACACGGCGTGCTCGGTCACCGAGGCGCCGGAGACGTCGTACGCCGAGTTCTCGTGCTTGCCCGCCTCGGCGAAGTGGCTCGACCAGATGCCGTGGGTCCGCACCTCGTAGGTGTCCATGTCGACGAGGTCGACGAACTCCTGGTGTGCGATGTGACAGTGGTAGCACTCGAGGAAGTTGTCGATGACGTTCTTCCAGTTCGTCGCGACGTCGTAGGTCAGCCGCTTGGCGTGGGTGAGGCTCGCGACGTCGGGCGCCCAGTGCTCGATCTCGGCCAGCAGGTCCCCGGCCTGCTCGCCGAGGGGCGCGGCGGCCGGGTCGAGGTTCACGTAGACGAAGCCGCCGAACTCCTCGACCTGCACCCGGTCGAGGCAGATGTCGCCCTTGTCGAAGCTCGCCATCCGGTCGGCGCGGCGGGCCGCCTTCAGCTGCCCGTCCAGGGAGTAGGTCCAGGCGTGGTAGGGGCAGACGATGTTCCGGGTCGTGCCCGACCCCGAGAGCAGCTCGTGGGCGCGGTGCTTGCAGACGTTGTAGAACGCCCGCAGGCCGCCGTCCCGGTCGCGGACCACCGCGACCGGCATGCCGGCGACCGTCGCCGACACGTAGCTGCCGGGCGTGGCGAGCTTCTCCACGTGGCAGATCCACTGCCAGGTGCGCCCGAAGATCGCCTGGACGTCGGCGTCGGCCCAGCGTGAGTCGGTGTAGGTCTCCGCCCGCAGGGACATCGACTGCCCCGGGTCCTCGTGGAAGCCGCTGGCGACGCGGCGTACGTCCTCGGTCGTGACGTTGGTCATACCCGGAGCGTACGAAGAACTGGACGAACGTTCAATCCCTCACTGGACGATCGTTCAGTCTCAGTCGTCGCGCAGGGCGATCTCCTCGCACCGGACGACGCTCCGCTTCACCGACGCGCGGTCCAGGCCGAGCAGCGCCGTCAGCCACAGGCCGTTCTGCACCACGTCGATGTCGGCCGCCCGTCGTGCGCACTCACCCCGCGACAGCTCGGGCCGGGCCGCGCGGATCAGTGCGGCCAGCCCGGCCCGGTAGCGCTTCTGCGCCTCGGTGTTGATCTGCTCGAAGTCCTCGTGGGCCTGGGCGAGCGACCAGAGCTGGAGGCGCAGCGAGAGGTACTCGGTCGTCAGGTACTCCGGCGCGGCCACCCGGGCCAGCGCGGCCCGCAGCCGCTCCTCGGGCGACAGGTCCGGGTCGGGTGCGACGATCGCGAGGTCCTGCTCCTCGACCCGCCGCAGCGCCGCCGCGATCAGGCTCGCCTTGTCGGCGTAGTGGTAGTTCACCAGCCCCAGCGAGACGCCCGCCTCCCGCGCGACCGCCCGCATGCTCACCGACGAGATGCCGCCGTGGGACAACAGCTCGACGACGGCGTCGAGGATGCGCTCCTGACGATCCTTCCCGGGCGCGCTGGTCTCCACGTCGGCAGCCTAGAGGGAGGCCAGTCCTCCTAGCCCAGCGCGGCCAGCTTGCGCTCGAGCACCCGCCGCTCTCCGTCGTTGCGACACCGGGCGAGGGCGGTGCCGAGCTCCTCGCGTGCCTCGGCGGTGCGGCCCAGGCGGGTGAGCAGCTCGCCGCGGACCGTGGGCAGCAGGTGGGTCTCGGCGAGGGCGCCGTCGGCGACGAGCTCGTCGACCAGCGGCAGCGCCGCGGCGGGGCCGTCGGCCATGGAGACGGCGACGGCGTGGTTGAGCGAGACGATCGGCGACGGGGCCAGTCGGCTCAGGGCCTCGTAGAGCACGACGATCTTCGCCCAGTCGGTCTGCGCCACCGACGGTGCGACCGCGTGGCACTCGGCGATGGCGGCCTGGACGCCGTACGGGCCGAGCCCGCGACCGGTCCGTCCGGCCGCCGTCAGCGCCGCGCGCCCGCGGCGGACCGCGGAGCGGTCCCAGCGGCGCCGGTCCTGGTCCTCGAGCAGCACCGGCTCGCCCGACTCGTCGAGCCGCGCCGGGAAGCGGGCGGCGGTCAGCTCCAGCAGGGCGAGCAGCCCGTGGGCCTCGGCGTCGTCGGGCACCAGCCGGGTCAGCATCCGGGAGAGCCGGATCGCCTCGCGGGCCAGATCGACCCGGATCAGCGCCGAGCCGGCGGACGCGGTCGACCCCTCGGTGAAGATCAGGTAGATCACGCTGAGCACCGACGGCAGCCGATCGCGCCGCTCGTCGGCCTGCGGCACCTCGAAGGGCACCCGCGCCGCGGCGAGCGTCTTCTTGGCCCGGGTGATCCGGGCCTGCACGGTGGCCGTCGGCACCAGGAACGCCCGCGCGATCTCGTCGCTGGTGAGGCCGCCGAGCACCCGCAGCGTCAGCGCGACCTGCGCCTCGCGCGACAGCGCGGGGTGACAGGAGATGAACATCAGCGCGAGCACGTCGTCCTCGATCCGGTCCGGGTCCCAGTCGGGCTCCTCGGCCTCGGACGTCTCGTGGGCGAGCGCGGCGTACCTCTCGTCGAGGGCCGACCGCCGCCGGAACGCGTCGATCGCGCGCCGGCGGGCGGTCGTCAGCAGCCACCCGGCGGGGTTCGCGGGTACGCCGTCGCGGGGCCAGGTCACCAGCGCCTGGGCCAGCGCCTCCTGCGCGACGTCCTCCGCGAGCGTGAAGTCACCCGTGTAGCGGGCCAGGGTGCCGACGATGTGGGCGGACTCGATCCGCCACACCGCCTCGACCGCCTGGCGGGTGGCCCCCGGCGTGGTCACAGCTGACCGGTCGCCTCCCGCCACGCCCGCTCCTTCTGGATCCAGGGGTTGTCCTGCGGGAACTCGTCGATGCTCGCGACCCGGCGGATCTCGGTCTTCATGCCCGGCCCCGTCATCGGCGCCCGCTTGGCCCACTCGACGGCCTCCTCCTTCGACGCCACGTCGAGGATCCAGAAACCGCCGAAGAGCTCCTTGGTCTCGCCGTACGGCCCGTCGGTCACCACCGGCGGCTGCGCGGAGAAGTCGATCACGACTCCCTGCTCGGCGTCGTCGAGACCCTCCGCGGCGACCAGCACGCCCGCCGAGATCATCTCCTCGTTGAAGCGGCCCATCGTCTCGATGATCTCGTCGAAGTCGACGTTCGCGAACGCCTCGAACGCCTCGTCGGTGGCCCGCATGATCAGCATGTACTTCATCGTTCAGCCTTCCTCGGTGGGGTCGCCTTCCGACCCTCTCACCCGACAGACGAACGGCGCTGCCCCGGAATCGACACCGACGGGAGAATTTCTTTCGATCACCTCGTCCGCGCGGCCGCCTGGCGGAGCCCACCCACGACGTCATACAGAACGTGCAAGCGGATGCACCGTCCGCATGACGTCCTCGGACCGGCACCGTCCTGGTATCGAATCGTCGAGACACGTTGAAGGATGGAACCCATGGCACACGTGAGGCGCTTCGACCACATCGGCATCACCGTCGCGGACCTCGACGCAGCGACGGCGTTCTTCGTCGGGTTGGGCCTCGAGATCGAGGGCACCGGGTCGGTGGAGGGCGAGTTCGTGGAGACCGTCTGCGGCATCCCGGGCGCCCGCTGCGAGATCGCGATGCTCCGGCCGCCCGACGGCGGGTCCCGGCTGGAGCTCTCCAGCTTCGTCACCCCCGACCACGTGCCCGGCTCCCCCGCACCGATGGCCAATGAGATCGGCCTGCGCAACGTGTCCTTCGAGGTCGTCGATCTCGACGCGGCCGTCGCCGCGGTGGCCGCGGACGGGTACGGGCTCGTCGCCGGAATCGGCGAGTACGAGCACAGCGTGCGGATGGCCTACGTGCGTGGGCCCGAGGGGATCATCGTGTCGCTGTTCGAGCAGCTCGGCTGACCCGGACGGCGTACCCGATGTTGGGCACCCGGTCCCCGACTCGCTGACAGTGCCGAGCGCCGGCTTCGACACTGTGGAGCCGGATCGCCTCGGGACAGGAGCCCGTCCATGGCCGACAACTCGATCGCAGACGCAGCACCGCTCGACCCGCTGGGCCCCGACGGCTCGGCGAGCACCGAGGCCGCGACCGGGCTCGTCCCGACCAGCGGCGGGGTGCACACCACCCCGCTCGGGTTCGGGATGCCGTTGAGCATCCGGATCCTGAGCATGTACGCCGGGCAGGACCGTCACAAGAAGCTGCTGCTGAGCTCGGCGGTCAAGAGCCGGGCCGTCTACGACGCCGCACCGCGGGCGATGCACTACGTGTTCGACGAGGTGCCGTCCGACCGGCTGCTGAAGCCCAGCCCCGCCCAGGCCGGGTCCCGCATCGTGTACTACTCACCGGCCGTGCTCGACACGGCCCTGGACCTCGAGGTCCGGTTCTCGTTCGACGACTTCGACCTCGACCAGGCCACGAAGTGGCTCGAGGTGGCCTCCGCAGTCGCCGAGCTGCCGGTGTTCGCGGTCAGCACCACCCTCGGCGGCGCCGGCGGCGCGGCCGCGGGGAAGTCGGTGCTGTACTTCGCCAAGCAGGCGGTCCAGTTCGCGCTGAACGCGATCGACGGCTGGGTCGACAACGACAACGACTGGGCGCCCACCTGGACGCTCAGCCTCGACCGTGGCTCCTCCGGTCTCGCGGAGGCCGAGCCCGGCTACGTCCTGCTGTACGGCGACGGCGAGGCGGCCGAGGTGCTGGCGCCCGTCGACGGCGACCTCAACGACCAGCAGCTCCTGCCCCGCAGCAAGGCCTACCGGGTCGACCCGACCAACGGGACGGTCGTGTACGCCGACCAGCCCAACCAGGTCGTCCTCGATGAGCCGTACGTCCTGGCCTACGTGAACGGCGCCGAGGAGCCCGACCTCGCCGGCTGGAAGGCGGCCGCCGTGAGTGCCGCACTGACCGAGAAGTTCCTCAACGTCTCCGGCCCGACCGCCGCCGACGTCGGCGAGCTGCTGACCGGGTTCAACGACATGTACATGGCCCGCCGCTACTCCGAGACCACCGAGAAGCTGAAGAGCAAGCGCCTCAGCGAGGAGGAGCGGAAGGTGCTGACGAGGAAGCGCGACGCGTTCCTGAAGAACATCCAGGACGACGACGTCAAGGACATCGTCGATCCGCAGAACGCCTAGCCACGCCTAGCCGAGCGCCTCCCTGATCAGCTCGTACGTCGGCGCGTCGAAGGCCACCAGCCTCGCCTCCTCGACCGCAGTCATGGCGGACCGGAACACCTCCAGCGGCGCCGCGATCGCGTCGTCCTTGGGCCAGCCGTAGACGCCGGCGGAGACGAGCGGGAAGGCGACGATGCGCGCGCCGAGCTCGTCGGCGACCTCGAGCGCGCGGGAGTAGCAGGAGAGCAGCAGGCCGCGGTCGGTCTGGCCGGCGTGGCGGTTGGGGCCGACGACGTGGATCACCCAGGCCGCCGGGAGGTCGCCGGCGGTCGTCCACCCGGCGTCGCCGGTGGCGAGGCCGTCGGGGAACCGGCGGATGCAGTCGTCGAGGATCGCGCGTCCCCCGGCGCGATGGATCGCGCCGTCGACCCCGCCACCGCCCCGCATCCGGTGGTTGGCGGCGTTGACGACCGCGTCGACCTGCTGCCGGGTGATGTCGCCCTGGACGGCCGTGACCTCCATCGCCCCAGTCTTGCTCGACGCGCTGTCGGAGGCCACTGCTACAACGGAATCATGAAGCTGATCGAGCTGCACCGATCGCGGGCGGTGGCCGCAGTCGGCTATGAGACGGACACCGCGACGCTGCGCGTGCTGTTCCGCCACGGCGGTCTCTACGACTACTTCGACGTCGCTCGGGAGATCTACGACGGCCTGCTCGACGACCCTCATCCGTGGACCCGCTACGGGCGGGAGATCAAGGAGCAGCACGAGTGGCGACTCGTCGAGTGACGTCCATCCGGATCAACGCCCCCTGAGCAGACGCAGCGTCGCGCGCTCCAGTGCCGCCTGCCGCTCGTCGGCCGTGTCGTAGGTCTTCGCGGTCGCCCGCACGATCGTGCGTCCCTCCTCGTAGGCGTCGACGACGCGGGGGTCGACGTACGCCGAGCGAGCCAGCGTCGCGGTGTTGCCGAGGAAGGCGGCGACCTCCCGCATCGCGCCCGCGATCGCCCGCTTGCGCGACGCCCTCGTCTCGCCGGACTCGGGGGTCGCGGCGAGCGCCGCGGCCGCGAGCACGGTCGCGTGCCAGGTGCGGAAGTCCTTCGCGGTCGCCTCGAGGCCGGTGGTGGAGCGCACGTACTCGTTGACGAGGTCCGGCAGCACCGACCGCCACCGGCGGCCCTCGCGGTAGGCGAGGAGGCGCAGGTCGGCGCCCCGGCGGCGGCGCATCACGTCGATCGCGGCGATCACCACCTCGTCGTCGATCTCGATCCGGTGCTCCACACCGGACTTCCCGACGAAGGTGAACACCAGCCGGTCCTGGCGCCGACGCACGTGCCGTCGCTCGAGGGTCGTCAGGCCGTAGGAGCCGTGCGCATCGGCGTACACGTCGTTGCCGATCCGGAAGTAGCCCAGGTCGAGCAACCGCACGGCGGCCGCGCACGCGCGCTCGAGCGGCATCCCCTCCCGCCCGAGGTCGACGACGACCAGCTCGCGCGCCTTCGTCAGCGCCCGGCCGAAGTCGAGCACGCGGTCGAACTTCTCCGCGTCGCGCCGGGCCCGCCAGTCGGGGTGGTAGAGGTACTGCCGGCGCCCGGCGTCGTCGGTGCCGACCGCCTGCAGGTGACCGTTGTCGTACGGCGTGACCCAGACGTCGGTCCACGCCGGCGGGATGACCAGCTCGCGGACCCGGCGAGCGTCCTCGTCCGGCAGCCGGTCGCCGCGCTCGTCGAGGTAGACGAAGCCGCGGCCGGCCCGCCGACGGGTCCAGCCGGGCTGGTCGGGTGACGTCCTACGGAGCCTGGCCACGTCGCAGGAGTAGCCAGCCGCCGGCGAGCACAAACGCCGCGACCAGGCCACCGCCGAGGAACCAGGCCCACGGCGTACCCGACTCCTCGGTGATCTCGACCGGTCGCTGCGGCGGCACGTCGGCGGCCGGCGCCATCGCCCGCGCGATCTGCCGCGGGACCTCCATGCGGAGCAGGTCGGTGTACTGCCCCTCGGTGCTCAGGTAGAGCTCGTCGTCGACCCCGACCGAGATCCCCTCCCCCTGCTGCTGCGGCGGCAGCGGGAACGAGCCGACTCGCTCGTGGCCCGGGAAGGTGTAGACGGCCGCGGTCCCGTAGCCGCGCACCACGTAGTGCCGCCCGTCGGGGAAGAACGAGCCGTCGGTGGCGAACGCGAAGCCGTCCGCCACGGCGCGCAGCCGGTTGGGGTGCTCGGTCGATAGCCGCTTCGGCGCCGCGTAGACCGTGCCCCCGAAGATGTCCTTCGACACCACGAAGAGCTGACCCGTCCGCGGGTGCGCGAGCAGCGTCTCGGCGTCGTGGGCGCGGTCGGGGTAGACCAGCTCGTACGCCGTGGGCTCGGCCGTCCGATGCTCGTGCCCGTAGGGCACCCGCAGCACGCTGATCGACTCGCGTGACCTCCGGTTGTCGCCGGTGTCGCCGACCCAGACCTCGCCGGGGCCGGCCGGCGCCAATGCCTCGACGTCCAACGGGTCGGGCGACCACGACGTGGTGCCGACCGTGCGTCCGGAGCGGTCGACGACGAAGACCCGGCCGCCGTCGCCGGAGTCGTTGGTGGTGAGGAACAGCCCGTCGTCGGTGGCGACCAGCCCACTCGACTCCACGATCGCCGGGTCCTCGAAGGTGAGCGCGAGCTGCGCGGGCGGCCCGGCCGGCGCGGCCGCCGTACCCGCCGCGAAGGAGACGGCGGAGGCCAGGCCCAGCAGGCGGTCGAGCATCAGGACCCGAGGAGCTCGGCCAGCCTCGGGTGGATGCCCCAGGTCGCGACGAGCTCGTCGTACTCCTTGCGCACCGAGCCGCCCTTGACCGGCCCGCCGGTGCGCACCGCCCGGAGCATGGTGTTGCGCGGGGTGTGCTGGCTCTCGACGAACTGCACGACGTCGACCCGGTAGCCCTGCTGCCGCATCAGTGACGCCCGCAGCCCGTCGGTGAGGGTGTCGGCCAGCCGCTCGCGGAGGATGCCGTGGCGGGTGAGCACGGCGTACGGCGCGGGCGTCGGTGCCTTGCGCAGCTGAGCGGCGATGTCGTGGTGGCAGCACGGTGCGGCGAGCACGAGCTGGGCGCCCCAACCGACCGCCTGCGCGAGCGCCTCGTCGGTGGCGGTGTCGCAGGCGTGCAGGGCGAGCACGACCTCGGGCGCCGGGTCGAGCGCGACCCCGCCGATGGTGCCGACGACGAAGTTCATACTTTGGCGAGCGGCCGCCCCGAGGCCCGCGGCGACCGCGCTGTTGTGCTCGCGCGACTGCTCCTTGACGTCGACGCCGGTCAGTCGGACCGGCAGGCCGCGGACGCCGGAGAGGTAGCGCTCGGCGGCGAAGGTCAGGTAGGCGTTGCCGCAGCCCAGGTCGGCGATGCGGAGCGGCTCGTCGGCGGTCGGGCGGCGCAGGTGGCCCTTGTCGAGCGCGTCGGTGATCGAGGAGTCGAGCAGGCGCAGGAACTCCTCGACCTGGCGGTACTTCGCCTGGCGGCTCGGCTTCAGCCGGCCCTGGGCATCGGAGATGCCGAGGGCGACGAAGACCGGGTCGTCCTCGGGCAGCAGTCGCTGCTTGTCGCGGTCGTGCTCGCGCTCGGCCTCGACCGGCTCGGCGCGATCGGTGGTGTGCACGACCGCCTCGAGCTTCTTGGTCACGCGCAGCTGGTGGCTCTGGGTGGTGGTGTCGACGTTCCAGTTGGCGAAGGGCTCGTCGAGCAGCGCGTCGAGCGCGTCGCGCGCGGCGTCGCCGGAAACCGCGTGGTTGGCCGTGAACGCCTGGGTGTCGTCGTACGTCGTGACCTGGAGGTGCCGGCCCGCCTTGAGGTCGACGTACCGCAGCTCCGCGCGACGCCAGGCCGGCTGCTCGCCCTTCTGGCGCCCGGACGCGACGGCCTTGACCAGCACGTCGGGGTCGAGGATCAGCGCGCGCAGCCGGTTGAGCTCGCGCAGCAGCGGCTCGGCCATGGCTACAGGACCGCCGCGATCACGACGATCAACAGCAGCGCCACCAGCGCGATCGGGATGACGAGGCGACGCTGGCGGGGATTCACGCCTCGAGTCTAGAAGCGAAGAGCTCGGCGAGGTGCATCGCGGGGACGTCCGCGAGGTCGTCGAGCTGGACCCGGCAGGACATCCCGTCGGCGAGGACGACGGCGTCCCGGTCGGCGCGTACCGCGGGCAGCAGATGGGTCTCGGCGACGGCGACCGACACCTCGTAGTGGCCCTTCTCCATGCCGAAGTTGCCGGCGAGCCCGCAGCAGCCGGCCACCTGGGTGACGGCCGCGCCGGCGCGCTCCAGGAGCCGCTTGTCGGCCGCCCAGCCGATGATCGAGGCGTGGTGGCAGTGCGGCTGCGCGACGACCCGGACCCCGGAGAGGTCGGGCAGCGGCAGGTCGAGCCGCTCGACGAGCTCGGCGAAGCTGAGCACGTCGAGGTGCGAGCCGGTCAGCTCGGGCAGGTCGCTGCGCAGGGTGGCCAGGCACGACGGCTCCAGGCCGACGACCGGCACGCCCGACTCGACGTACGGCGCGAGGGTGCGGACCGTGCGCTCCATGATCGAGCGGGCCTTGTCGAGCTGTCCGGTCGTCACCCAGGTCAGCGCGCAGCAGGCGTCGTCGGTGATCACCCGGGCGGTGACCCCCACCGACTCCAACCAACGGATCGCCGCATGGCCGTTGCCCGGGAAGAAGTGGTCGCTGAAGGAGTCGGCCCAGATCCAGACATCGGGCACGACCTCGGGCACGCCGACGGACCTGCGCAGGGTCTTCGGCGCGAAGGTCGGGATCGAGCGGCGCTGGTCGATGCCCGCGGTCGCCTTGGCCAGGCGGGCGACGGGTCGCAGCCGCATCATCCGGTTGGCGATCGGCGCCATCGGTGCGGCCAGCGCGGCCCACCGCGGCAGCCCGCCGAGGAGGAAGTGGCTGCGCGGGCGCCGCTCGCCCAGCACGTCGTGCTTCTGGTGCAGCGCCTCGGCCTTGTACGTCGCCATGTCGACGCCGGTCGGGCAGTCCGAGGCGCAGCCCTTGCAGGCGAGGCAGAGGTCGAGCGCCTCGTGCACGGCCGGGTCGGCGAAGCCGCGCACCAGCGTGCCGTCGACCGCCTCCTGGAGCACCCGCGAGCGGCCCCGGGTGGAGTCCTTCTCGTCGCGGGTGGCGAGGTACGACGGGCACATCACGCCCGCGGTCTTCGGGGCCACGCACTTGCCGACGCCGGTGCAGCGGTGCACCTGGTCGGCGAGGGCCAGCGCGGCGCGCGGGCGGGTCGGCCGCAGATCGGCGTCCAGCGGCGCGGGGTCGACGATGTTGCCGGGGTTGAGCAGGTTCTGCGGGTCGCAGATCGCCTTGACCGCGGCGAACAGCCGCAGCGACTCCGCGTCGTACATCAGCGGCAGCAGCTCCGAGCGCGCCCGCCCGTCGCCGTGCTCGCCCGACAGCGAGCCGCCGTGCTTGCGCAGCTCGAGCGCGCAGGCGGTGAGGAAGTCGCGGAAGACCTTCGCGCCGTCCTCGCGGCGGAAGGGGAAGTCGATCCGCACGTGCACGCAGCCGTCGCCGAAGTGGCCGTAGGGCACGCCGTCGAGGTCGTGGTCGCGCAGCAGCCGATCGAAGTCGCGCAACCAGGCCCCCAGCCTCTCGGGAGGCACGGCGGCGTCCTCCCAGCCGGAGTACGCCGGGGTCGGCAGGCTCAGCGCGGCCAGCCCGGCGCCGTCCTCGCGGATCCGCCACAGCGCCGCGGCCTGCGGTGAGTCCTCCACCACCCGGTGACCCAGCGCTCCCGCGGCGGCGACGACCGGGGCCACCAGATCGGGGTCGACGACCTCGACGAAGAGCCAGCCCGCGCCCGCCGGCAGGTCGGGCACGCCGCCCCCGCGGGCGCGCACGAGGTCGACGATCCGGGCGTCGAGGCCCTCGCAGGCGATCATCCGGCCGTCGGTCGCCGCGATCAGGGCGGGTACGGCGTCGGCGGCCTCGATCATCGACGGGTAGCCGAGCACCACCAGGCGCCGGTCGACCCGGTCGTCGACCAGCCGCACGGTCGCCTGGGTGACCACGCCGAGGGTGCCCTCGGAGCCGACGAGGAAGCGCTCCAGGGACCGGCCGTTCTCGGGCAGCAGGTGCTCGAGCGAGTAGCCGCTGACCTGCCGGGAGAACCGGCCGAACGACGTCCGCACGTGGGCCAGGTGCTGGTCGACCAGGCCCGTGAGCTCGGTGCGCACGTCGCCCGCGCCCGGCGCCCAGGCGACGTCGAGGTCGACGACGTTGTCGACGGTACGGCCGTAGCCCAGCGCCCGCGAACCGCAGGCGTTGTTGCCGATCATCCCGCCGATCGTGCAGCGGGTGTGGGTCGACGGGTCGGGGCCGAACCGCAGCCCGTACGGCGCGGCCGCGCGCTGCAGGTCGGCGTGCACGACGCCGGGCTGCACCACCGCGGTGCGCGCCTCGGCGTCGATCGAGACCACCCGGTTGAGGTGCTTGAGGGTGTCGACGACGATGCCCGCGCCGACCGCGTTGCCGGCGATCGACGTACCCGCTCCCCGCATGGTGACCGGCACGCCCGTCGCCTGGGCGACGTCGAGGATCGCGTGCAGCTCGTCGGGGTGCCGCGGCCGGACCACGACCTGCGGCACGACGCGGTAGAGCGAGGCGTCGGAGGAGTACAGCGCCCGGGCGAGCGTCGAGTCGTCGACGTCGGAGACCCCCCGGCGGTGGAGCTCGGCGACGACGCCGGTGGCGACCTCGGCGGTCATGCGTCACCGTCCGGGCGGTAGCGCAGCGGCATCACGATCGCGAGCAGCAACGCCGCCGCCAGCGCGCCGACCGCCAGCCACGGTCCGGCCGACAGCCGGGGCGACTCCGAGTGGGCGGCACCGATCGTCAGCGCCAGCACGATGCAGAGCAGGGTCATCGTCCCGACGGCGATGGCCCAGAAGTCGTGGCTCAGCCGTCGCCGAGCGCGCTCCTCGCGCTCGGGGGTGGCGGTCCACCAGTCCTTGTGCGGCAGGTTGACCCACGCCGATCGCAGCGGCAGCCGTCGGGCCAGCACCGCGATGCCACCCAGCACCAGCGCCACGCCCCCGCCGAGGAGGCCGAAGACCAGCAGCGCCTCGGTGCGGGAGCCCCACCGGTCGGCGTCGCCGCCGGGCCCGAAGTGCAGCGGCACCCGGTCCGGCATCGTCACGGCGGCCACGACCACCAGGACGGCGTACGCCGCGGAGGACAGGAGGAACGCGAGGCGCACCGGCACAGTCTCCCATCCGAGCGGATCCGGGCGCGCCGGACCCTCACCAGTGGGACATCGACCGGCGGATGATCCCCGCGAGGTCCTCGTCCGTGGGAGCCTTCGGCGCCGTCGCGAGCAGTCGCTGCTGCTTGAGGGCGCCCTCGACCAGGTCGGGGACGTCGCCCTCGTCGTACCCGACCTCGGCCAGGCCGTTCGGGATGCCGACGTCGCGCATCAGCGCGACGAGGGCGGCCGGCAGCGCATCCGGCCCGGCCTCCGAGCGGGCGCCCAGCAGGCCGGCCGCGTGCAGGTGCCGCTCCGGCGCGGCGTCGAAGGTGAACCGGAACGCCGCCGGCGCCGTCAGCGCGACCGCCATCCCGTGCGGCACCAGCGGCTCGTCGGGGTAGCCCTCGGGCGAGTAGTCGCGGACCCGGCCCGCGATCGGGTAGGCGTTCGCGTGCGGGATGTGCACCCCGGCGTTGCCGAAGCCGAGCCCGGCGAACGTCGCCGCGAGCGCCATCTGCTCCCGCGCCGCCTCGTCCCGACCGTCGCGCACGGCGTCGCGGAACGAGCCGGCGAGCAGCACCATCGCCCGCTCCGACCACAGGTCGGCGATCGGGTTCGCGCCGCAGTAGGGCACCCGCTCCTCGGGCCGCTTGGCGTCGAAGTCGGCGTACCAGCGCGCGGTGTAGCTCTCCAGCGCGTGGCAGAGCACGTCCATGCCAGCCGCCGCGGTCACCATCGCCGGCTGGGTCAGCGTGAGCCGGGGGTCGACCACCGCCAGCGTGGGGCGCAGCGCGGGGTGGCTGATGCCGGTCTTCACGTGCAGCGAGAGCACGTCGAGCACGCAGATCGTGGTGCTCTCCGAGCCGGTGCCGGTCGTGGTCGGCACCGCCACGAGCGGGAGCAACGGCTGCGACGGCGCCTGCGCGCGGCCGACCGGTGCGTTGACGTAGTCCATCAGTTCGCCCGGGTTGGTGGTGAGCAGGTTGACCGCCTTCGCGGTGTCGATCGCCGACCCGCCGCCGACCGCGACGATCGCGTCGAAGGGCCCGGCCTCGCGGGCGAACTCGATCGCCGCCGCGAACGACTCGTCGGTCGGCTCGACGTGCACCCCGTCGTACATCGTGACCGTGACGCCGTACGCCGCGATCCGCTCGGCGATCCGCCCCGGATGGCCGGTCGCCACCACGCCGGCGTCGGTGACCAGCAGCGCCCGGTGCACCCCGCGCTGGGCGAGGTCGTGGCCGATCTCGTCGGACGCTCCGGGGCCGAACTTGAGCGCGGGCGCGGCATAGGTGAACACGGTCTCGCTCATCCACTCACCGTAGTGGCAGCGCAACCCGAGGATGCCGGGTCGGTCGGGTCAGGCGGCGTGCCAGTTGAGCTGGTGGTGGATGAGGTGGAGTCCGCTGTGGCCCAGGGGTACGACGCGGCTGGGGGTGGGTGCGCGGGGTGCTGCCGATCGGATGATGTGGCCGGTGGGCAGGGTGGTCTCGACGGTGTGCTGATCGGGCGGGCCGGCCAGTGGTCTGGCCCACCACCCGGGGGCTTGTTTGGTGTGGTTGCACTGCTCGCAGAGGCCTTGGCCGTTGATCGCGGAGGTGGGGCCGCCGTCGGCGTGGTCGGTGATGTGGTCGTGGTGACGCACGGGGGCGTTGCACCAGGGGGTGCGACAGGTCTGGTCGCGCAGGTCGAGGAACAGCCCGAGGGCCTTGGGGAAGGCCCGGGCGCGGGTCTCCATCGCGACGAGGGTGCCGGTCTCGGGGGCCACGTAGAGGCGCCGCAGCGCCATCTGCGCCATCTGTGCCGTCTGTGCCTGGGCGAGGGCGGTGGCGGCGAGGTGGCGGGCGTGGTCGGCAGTGAGGGGGCCGTAGCCGGTGAGCCAGGCGGGCTCGTGTCCGTCGGCGAGGAGGGTGTGGTCGGAGACGGTCAGGTTGATCGTGACCGGGACCCCCTCCGCCGTGGCCTGTCCGGTGATCAGGGTGACGAGGGTGTCGGTCATCACCTGACCCCGTGACCTCGGGTCGCCCTGGGCACGGGCGGAGTCGGCGGCCCGGGTCAGGGTGGCGTAGACGGCGACACCCTGGGCGACCGGGAGCAGTACCGAGAGCCGGGCCATCGTGTCCGGCGCGGGCCGCAGGCTCACGTGCCGGTCGGCCTCCGCCTTCGCGCGGCGGTCCACCACCGCGGCCGGGTCCAGGCCGGCGACCAGCGCCCGGGTCTGGGCGACGAGTCGTCGGTCGCCCCACCCCTCGAACCGATAGGCGCCATCGGAGTCGGGGGCGCAGAGCTCGGCGTCCACCCGGGCCCGGTGTCCGGGTGCCAGGCAGGCGGTCTCCCGGGCGATCAGGATCGCCCGCCACTCCGACACCACCCCGGCCGCCAGCGCGGCCTCGGTGTGCGGGAGCTCGGTCAGGGCGTGCGCGAACCCCAACAACCGCGTGCCGCGCGCGGGGGACTCCCGGCGGGCGTAGGCCACCAGACCGGGCACGTCCCGCCCCCGCCGCGCCGCCGGCATCCCCTGGTCGGCATGCCGGGCCCGGACCCGGGCATCCAGCACCCGGGTCAACCGCGCCTGGGCGGCACAGGCGCGGGCCTTGGCGTCCTCGAGGGCGCGGATCGCGTCCACCAGCTCCGCCTCGCTCATCCCCGACACGTCGGACATGCCGTCGACCGTGGGGTCGAGGTGGGTGTCCGAGATCAGCGCCATACCTCATTGTATCGAACGATTGTTCGATCACACAAGGGGTTGGGCGGCGAATTCCGCCCAGGTTCGTGGTGGTTTCGAGACAGGCGCTAGCGCGCCTTCCTCAACCACCGTGGGCGCCTTCCTCAACCACCGTGGCCCCGAGGACGGTGGTTGAGGAGGTTGCGCTAGCAACCGTCTCGAAACCCACGCACCCACCGCGGGTCCGACCACAGGTCGGCGTCCTCCCGATAGGCGCCGAACGGGTGCGCGGGAGGAGCCGTCAAGGGCGCGAAGCGGCGAAGCGAACCCTGGACGGCGCAGGACGCGCACCCACACTGGCGCCCCCGGAAGGACGCCAACACTCCCCCAACCCGGGACAGGTGGTTTCGAGACAGGCGCCAGCGCGCCTTCCTCAACCACCGGGCTCGGCGGGAGGCTCGGCGACGGTGGTTGAGGAGGTTGCGCTAGCAACCGTCTCGAAACCACCACGAACGCATCCCCGGTCCCGACCACAGGTCGGCGTCCTCCCGATAGGCGCCGAACGGGTGCGCGGGAGGAGCCGTCACGGGCGCGAAGCGGCGAAGCGGACCCTTGACGGCGCAGGACGCGCACCCACCCTGGCGCCCCCGGAAGGACGCCAACACTCCCCCAACCCGGGACAGGTGGTTTCGAGACAGGCGCCAGCGCGCCTTCCTCAACCACCGCGGGCGCGCCTTCCTCAACCACCGCGGGCGCGCCTTCCTCAACCACCGCGGGCGCGCCTTCCTCAACCACCGCGGGCGCGCCTTCCTCGACCACCGGGAACCCCCACCAACGGCGCGGCGGCGCCGTGGGCCGATTGTTGACGGGCCGTTGCCGAGCAGGCCGTACGCTTCGGTCCGGACGAGGGGGGCTTGATGGGGCGGCGTGCGCGCTGGGTCGTGCCGGTGGTGGCGATCGTCGTGCTGCTGACCGGCGGGGCGATCTACGCCGAGCGGCGGGCGCCGGGCGCGGAGACGGCCCGGGTGGAGACGGGAGCCCCGCAGCCGGTCGTCGACGGCAACCGCCTGGTCGACGCGCGCAGCGGCGCGACGTTCGTGCCGCGCGGGGTCAACTGGAGCAGCTTCGAGTACGCCTGCGCCCAGGGCTGGGGGATGTCGTCGCTCGACGCCCTCGCCGGCCCGGACGTGTACGCCGATGAGGCGGCCGCGATCGCCGACTGGGGTGCGAACACGGTGCGGCTGCCGCTCAACCAGGACTGCTGGCTCGGCACCCGGGGCGCGCCGGTGAGCGATCAGTTCGAGGAGCGCACCCCGATCGGCTACCGCTCCGCCGTCCGCCACTTCGTCAGCGCGCTCAACCGGCACGGCATGGTCGTGGTGCTCGACCTGCACAGCCGCAAGCGGATGGGGCAGCCGGAGTTCGGCAACCTCGCGATGCCCGACTCGGAGTCGCTGGCGTTCTGGCGCTCGGTGGCCAGCCAGTATCGCGAGAACCCCTCGGTCATGTTCGACGCGTTCAACGAGCCCTACTCGCGCTACAACGCCGTCGAGAAGCTGGTCTTCGACCTGACCTGGGAGTGCTGGCGCGACGGCGGCTGCGCGGCGCCGGTCGAGGACGACCAGACCGCCACCGCGGCCCGGATCACCTACCCCGTGCAGGGCATGGCCACCGTGGTCCGCGAGATCCGCGACGCGGGTGCCGACCAGCCCGTGCTGCTCGGCGGCCTCGACTACGCCAACGACCTTTCGCACTGGCTGGACTTCGCACCCGACGACGACCAGCTGGTCGCGTCGTTCCACAGCTACGACTTCAAGGACTGCGGCACGGAGCAGTGCTGGAACTCCGTCCTCGCCCCGCTGGCCGATCGGGTGCCGGTGCTCACCGGCGAGCTCGGCGCCACCGACCCCAGGGACGGCTACGTCACCCGCTACCTCGACTGGGCCGACCGGCACGGGATCGGCTCGCTCTTCTGGGTGTGGGCCGACCACCCGACCGACCCGATGTCGCTGGTGCGCAACGACGTCGGCGCACCCTCGGCGTACGGCGTGATCGCCCGGAGATATCTGCGCCACCCCTAGACCACCCGGGGTTGTTACCCCTTTGTGGATCGGATGTGGACCCGCCGATGAACGGCTGTGACTAGCCTGGCGAGCAGCCGGAGGTCCTCAGGGGGTGGGGACCCGGCCAGCAGGGGGGCAAGAGAATGAGCGGCATTGCAGCGCGCCCACAACGCATGTCTACGGGCGCTGCGGTCGTCAGAGTGATCGTCACGCTCGTGATGTTCCTCGTCGTCTTCATCACCTTCCTCATCGCACCGCTGGTGGCGCTGGGGATCGGATTCCTCGTCTACCTCGTCTGGCGCTCGCGTGGCACACGTCCCGCGCGACCCGCCGACCCGACGGGTTCGAGTCCGAAGTCGGCCAGCGGGTTCGGAGCAGGAGCGTCATGACCACGACCGCCACCCACACCCGGGCGCGGCTCGCCGACGGCGTGCCCACGGAGCTCGGCCGGCTGCTGCCCGAGGGCATCTGCCGCACCTTCCGGGTGCTGCCGTACGCCGTCGCCGACGGCACCGTGCTGATCGCGGTCGCCGAGGCGGACGACCCGATCACCCGCCAGGTCGTCGAGGAGCGGATCGACCGTCCGGTGCAGCTGGTGCGGCACACGGGCAACGAGATCAGCGCCGCCATCGACCTCGTCTACCCGCCCGCCGAGGGCGCGGTGGAGACCGCGGACGAACGTCGGGCCCGGGTGCAGATGGCCCGGATGCTGACCAGCAGCGGGCTGGTCGCCAACGAGCAGCTCCAGGTCGCGATGGTCGAGTACTCGCGGACCGGCGACCCGATCGGCGACATCCTCGTCGCCCACGAGGCCATCACCGAGGACGTCCTGGTGGCCGCCCTCTCGGAGCTGCACCAGATGCAGCGCGTCGGCCTGTCCGACTTCACGCCCGACCTCGAGGTCGCCCGCCGGCTGCCGGAGCCGCTCGCGCAGCGCCTCCAGGCGATCCCGGTCGCGGCCACCGACGAGCTGGTGCTGCTCGCGGTCGCCCGGCCGCTCGACGCCGAGCAGGCGATGGACGTCGAGGAGGCGCTCGGCTCACCGTTCCGTCAGCTGCTGGCCAACCGCACCGAGCTCGACCAGCTCATCCAGCACGTGCACAGCGCCCACTACGTCGAGGTCTCGACGGTCGCGCTGATGGAGTCGCGCCCGGAGGACTCGGCCAGCGTCGTGTTCACCGGCACCCAGAAGGCGCTCGGCATCTGCGTCGGCATCGCGGTGCTGCTGTGCGCCGTCGTGTGGCCGCTCGGCACCCTGATCGGCCTGGTCGCGGCGTGCTCGCTGCTCTACCTGCTGGTCTCGGTCTACAAGTTCCAGCTGACCTTCCGGGCGCTGGGCACCCACCTCGAGACCGACGTCACCGACGAGGACATCGCGGCGCTCGACGAGCGCACCCTGCCGATGTACACGATCCTGGTGCCGCTCTACAAGGAGGCCGGCATCGTGCGCCGCCTCGTGCGCGGCATCAACGAGCTCGACTACCCCCGCACCCGGCTCGACGTGAAGCTGCTGTGCGAGGAGGACGACGTCGACACGATCGAGACGATCCGGTCGCTCAACCTGCCGCCGCACTTCCACCTCGTGGTCGTGCCCGACGCGCTGCCGAAGACCAAGCCCAAGGCCTGCAACTACGGCCTGCAGCTGGCGACCGGCTCGTTCTGCGTGATCTTCGACGCCGAGGACCGCCCGGAGCCCAACCAGCTGAAGAAGGCCTACATCGCCTTCCAGCGGGTCGCCGGCAACGTGGCGTGCATCCAGGCGAAGCTCAACCACTTCAACCAGAACCAGAACCTGCTCACCGCGTGGTTCGCCAACGAGTACTCGATGCACTTCGAGCTGGTGCTCCCCGCGATGGGCGCCGCCGGCTCGCCGATCCCCCTCGGCGGCACGTCGAACCACTTCATCACCTCGGTGCTGCGCGAGCTCGGCGCCTGGGACCCCTTCAACGTGACCGAGGACGCCGACCTCGGCATCCGCCTGCACCGCGAGGGCTACCGCACCGCGATGATCGACTCCACCACCCTGGAGGAGGCGAACTCCCAGGTCCCGAACTGGATCCGCCAGCGCAGCCGCTGGATCAAGGGTTACTACCAGACCTGGCTCGTGCACATGCGCCGCCCGGGCACCCTGCTGCGCGAGACCGGCATCCGCGGCTTCACGAGCTTCAACCTCACCATGGCCAACGCCTTCGTGCTGCTGCTCAACCCGATCTTCTGGACCCTGACGACGCTCTACGTGCTGACCCAGTGGGGCCTGATCCAACAGCTCTTCCCGGGCTTCGTCTTCTACGCCGCCAGCGCGATGCTGTTCGTCGGCAACTTCGTCTTCGTCTACCTCAACGTCGCCGGCAGCCTGCAGCGCGGCGAGTTCGGCATCACCCGGACCGCCCTGCTCTCCCCGCTCTACTGGGGCCTGATGAGCTGGGCGGCCTGGAAGGGCTTCATCCAGCTCTTCACGAACCCGTTCTACTGGGAGAAGACCGAGCACGGCCTCGACGCGGGTGATCACGCGTGAGCGCCACCGCCAACCCGCCCGCCAACCCGCCCGCCGGCCCGTCCGCCGCTGAGGTCGCCGAGCCGGTCGACCCCGCCGTCGACCACGTCCGCTCCGAGCGCGAGCGCCTGGCGGGCGTGGTCCAGTCCGTCCATCAGCGGCCGCGCGACATCAAGCGGCGTCCCTGGGAGAGCGCCGCGGTCTTCGTGGTCTCGGCCGGCGCCTACGCCTGGTTCGGCTACTGGCTCGTCGTGAAGATGCACGTCGTCGGCTTCGAGACCCTCGACCGGCTCAACCGGGCGCTGATGATCTGGCACAACGACCCGGCCAAGCTGTCCGCGATCGGCTTCGACTACCCGCCGCTCGCGACCCTGCTGATCTCGCCCCTGGCGATCTTCAGGTCGATCGGCTCCTCGCTCGCCGTCGTACCGCTGACGTCCGCGCTCTTCGCCGGTCTGACGATGGTCGCGCTGAACACGCTCGGACGCCGCGCCCAGATCGTCGGCCCGGTGCGCTACGCCATCCTCGTCGCGCTCGCGCTGAACCCGCTCGTCGCGCTGTACGCCGCCGGCGGCGCCCGCCAGCTGATCGCGATGTCGTTCGTGGTGGTGGCGATGGGCGCGCTCGTCGCCTGGTACGTCACGGCCGACGTCCGGTTCGTGATGCTCTCCGGCATCGCCTTCAGCGTCGCGGCGTTGTCGGGCTACAGCAGCCTGCTGTGGTTCGTGCTGAGCGCGATCATGATCGGCGGCATCCTCGCGAAGCTGGGCGCCGACGGCCAGGAGGTCGAGGGCACCACGGTCGGCTTCGCCGCGCCCACGCTCTACGTCATCGCGCTGTGGACCGTCTTCAACCTGGTGCTGCTGATGAAGCCGTTCTACTGGATCACCAGCGCGAGCGACGCCGGCGGCGGCGACCCCGGCGCGTTCACCGGCGTGGATCTGCTGCGCAGCACCGGTGAGCTCGTGCTGTACGGCGCGCCGATCGCGATCGTGGCGCTGCCCGCGCTGATCTTCGTCGGAGCCTCGAAGAACAACCCGCTGGCGCTCTGGCTCGGCCTGATGCTCGCCGCGGCGATCGCCTGCCCCGCACTCTCGGTGCTCCTCGACCTCACCGACTCGCCGATGCAGATGCGCAACAGCCTGCCGATCCTGCTGTTCTCGGTCATCGGCGGACTCTGGCTCGCCCGGTCCTCCGAGTCCAACGGCCTGCTCGTCAGCGCCGTCCTCACGGTGCTGCTGGTGGCGAGCATCCCGTGGACCTTCCACGCGATGAAGAGCTACCGCTACCAGAACCTCGAGGCGCCGTTCGCCGCCGCGGTCTCGACCGGCGAGTCCCAGGAGGGCTCGACGACGCTGAGCGGTGCGAGCGTCGGCGTCGTCGACGAGCAGGCGATGGCCGACTACATCAAGGCCAACATCAGCGACCGGAACTCCATCCTGACCGACAACTCCCAGACGTACGCCGTGATGCTGCTGACCGGCCGCCCCGACCTCTTCTTCGACCGGGTCGACCACAGCGACGGCCCGTGGAAGACCGCGGCCCAGGCACCGGCGCAGTACGTCGACTACCTGCTGATGTCGACCGGCACGGGCAACGACCTGCTCAGCCAGTTCTACCCCGACGCGGCCGACGGCGCCGACCCGCGGCTGCCCGTGGTCTACAACACCGACCGCTACGTGCTCGTCGGGGTGCCGGCCGGGTTCGACCCCGACCAGCCCGTCGACGAGGTTCCGGGCACGACGGCCACCGGAGGTGCCGAGTGACCGGGCAGCAGGAGACACCGCAGCGAGCGGACGCGGGCGAGTCGAGGTTCGGCGCGATCCAGCCGCCACCCTCGGTCGACGACCTGCTGCAGCTCGCGTCCGACTCCCGGGTCGGCCAGGTCGACTTCGCGACCCGGCTGGTGGAGCCCGCGCCGGAGCCGGCTCCCCAGCTCGCGCCCGTCCCGCAGCCGGCGATCCGACGGGAGGCCCGCAGGGCGACCCCGCCCGAGACCGCACCGGCCGCGGAGCGGCCGGCCGAGCCCAGCAAACCCGAGCCCGCCAAGCCCGAGCCCGCCAAGCCCGAGCCCGCCAAGCCCAAGCCCGCCAAGCCCGAGCCCAGCAAGCCCGAGACCGTCAAGGCCGAGCTCCCCAAGCCGGCCCGGCCGGCGGAGCCGGCACCACCCGTGCCACCGGCGCGACCGGCGATCGACCGGGGCCAGCCGGGACTCACCGTGCAGGAGGTCGTCGACGCCGCGATCGAGCGGGTCCGCGAGGTGGAGCTGGCCACGCTGCGCCACCTCAGCGCGCTCGAGGCGGAGGCCGAGCGTCGGGCCGAGCTGCTCACGGCGCAGGCCGAGCTCGACGCGGAGCTGATCCGGATCACGGCGCGGCGCGAGGCCCACGCGATCATCAGCGCGGCCCGCGCCCCGAGGGGCGTCGGCAGCCCCCAGACCCGAGAGACGCGCGAGCTCAGCGAGATCAGCGATGCGGTCGCCCGCTTCGCCGAATCGGTGGAGGCGAGTGTCGCCCCGCTCCGCGCCGGCGCTACGGAGGACCGGCCATGACCACGCGGCGACGTACCCTCCGGGCCCTGCTGATGACCGGCACGCTGGCCGGTGCGCTGGTGCTGGCCGGTTGCTCCGGCGACGACGGCGGCCCCCGCGACCGCTCCTCGGACCTCGAGGTGGTGGTCAACCCCGAGAGCGCCTCCGAGGGCGTGCCGGTGCCCGAGCGGCGCTTCTTCGAGACGGACTCGCCGTGGAACACCCGCATCGACAACGCGGACGTCGACGAGAACTCCCACCAGATGATCCGGCAGGCCCGAGAGCGCGTCGGCGTCGTCCAGCGCGTCGGTCGCACCACGTACTACCCCGACCGCCGGATCGTGAACGAGGGCCTCTACATCAACACCGATCGCTGGACGACCCCGGTCGTCGCCGGCGGTACGCCGACCCAGCTGGTCTGCCGGCAGCTGGTCTGCGGCGACGGTGAGCGGACCCAGCTGCTCAACATCCCCTCGGACGTCGACCCGGACCCGCGCTACGACGGCTGGTTCACGGTGTTCGACGTCAGCAAGCCGGTCGCCTACGACCTGTGGCGCGCTCGCCGCGAGGACGACGGCAGCATCTCGTACAACTACATGCGCAAGTGGGACCTCAACGGCCCCGGCTACCAGGCGCCGTACCAGCCCAGTGCGCGCGGCTCCGGGCTGCCGCTCTTCGCCGGCCTGATCCGACCCAACGAGCTGCGCGCCGGACTGATCAACCATGCGCTGGCGATCAGCGTGCCCGGCCCCGCGCAGAGCGTGTTCGTGCAGCCGGCGTCGGCGACCGACGGCAACGGCCGGGTCACCTCGCTCCCCGAGGGCGCCCGGATCCGGCTCAAGAGCAACGTGACGATCCCGCCGCCGGTGGACCCGGTCACGCAGCGACCGATCCGGCTCACCTCGCAGCAGAAGCGGATGTCCGACGCGATCGTCGCCGCGCTGCGCACGTACGGCGCGATCGTGGTCGACCGGGCCGCGGTGCCGACGCTCTACGCCCAGCGCGACGTCACCCGCCAGATGATCTCCGGGAACGAGCTGCTCGGGCTGCGGCTCGAGGACTTCGAGGTGATCCAGCTCGGCCGCAAGTACCGGTTCCCGCCCGAGAGCGGCCGTCGGCTGGGGGCCCTGATCACCGACTCCACGTCGGCCCCCGCCTCCCCCACGACCGAGGAGGACGCACCGTGACGGGCCAGACCACGAGCCGAACCATGGGCCGGGCCCGTACGACGAGGCCGGGGCGGCGCGCCGCCGTGGCGACCGCGCTGGCGGGGGTGCTGGTGCTGTCGGCGTGCTCGCACGACGACGGCACCGACGCGACCGACCTGGTCGCGCAGGCCCAGTCGGACCAGTACGAGCAGGAGCAGGCCCGGCAGACGCGGATCAAGGAGGCCAACGCCGGCCTGCCCGATCGGCCGCGCGGCGAGATCGCCATCGACGGGACCAGCACGATCTCGCTCACCCCGGGTGAGGTCGACCGCTACCAGGCCACCGGCACCGACACCGTGGTCGACCTCGCCGACAACGGCGAGGAGGAGGCCTTCCAGCGGCTGTGCTCGGGCAAGGTCGACATCGTCAGCTCGCTGCGGCCGATCTCGCGCAGCGAGTGGGACGCCTGCCAGGCCGTCGGCCTCGACGTGGTGCAGTTCCAGGTGGCGTCGGACGCGATCGTGATCGCGATCAAGTCCGAGTCCGACGTGGGTGGCGACTGCCTCACGACCGACCAGGTCCAGGAGATCTGGCGGGCCGGCTCGCCGATCACCAACTGGAGCCAGGTCGGCCTCGACGACGTACCGCTGAAGGTCGGCGGCCCGCTGCTCGACTCCACGGACTTCCAGGTGTTCGGCAAGTCCGTGCTCGGCTCGCTGGCGCCGGCGCTGACCGACGTCCGGTCCGACTACTTCACCTACGACGACTTCGACGAGGCGCTGCGCTTCCTCAACGGTGGCCGGGACAAGATCCGGCACTCGTTCAGGTACCCGGAGCTGGCCCGGGCCCGCGGGCTGCGCAAGTCGGAGCTCGAGACCGAGCGCCAGGTGTTCCTCGACGCGCGGTCCGAGCTCGAGGTCGCCCTGGCCGAGCGAGCCAAGGGCATCCGCGACAAGCGGAGCGCCGCCGACCGGGCCGCCGACCAGGCCCGGGTGGACGCCGCGCGGGTCGCCGCCCAGGAGGCCCGCGCCGACCTGCTCGCCGCGCGGGCTCGCTTCCAGCGGGCCAACCAGCGCCTCGGCGGCGCGACCGAGGCCAAGCGGCTCGTCGACGGCACGCTCGGACACGTGATCTACGCCCGGTTCAGCGACTACGAGGTCTTCGAGGACCAGCTGCGGCCGTTCGAGATCACCCGCCCCGACGGTCGCCGCAACTGCGTCTTCCCGAGCCAGCAGACGATCACCGACGGGGAGTACCCCTTCGCGTCGCAGATGCTGATCACGACCACGACCCGGTCGCTGGCCCGCTCGGAGGTCAAGGAGTTCATCCGCCACTACCTCAACGAGTCGCAGGCCGCGGCCGCAGACGCCCGCCTGGTGCCACTGCCCGACGAGACCCTGCGGGCCGAGCTGGCCTGGCTCGACGGCACCCGCGAACCGGTACTCGTGGTGCCCGCGGAGGGTGGCGAGACGACGACGACCGACCCGAAGGCCTCCGAGGGCGCGTCGCAGGGCCCGGCCGAACCCGCCCGATGACCCGACGTACGCACCGCCTCCTCGCGCTCGGGACCGCAGCCGCCCTGGCCGTGGCCGGCCTCGCGGTGCCCTCGTCGTCCGCGGCGCCGGCCCGCACGTCGGTCGACCGGAAGACGCGGGTCGTCGTGAAGTGGAAGGGCGAGAAGCGCAAGCGGGTCTACCAGCGGACCGCGAACGTGCCCGGCATCGGCCGGGTCGACCTGGTCTGCCGGCCGAAGAGCACCATGGTCCGGGTCCGGCCCAACAACCGGCGCGCCGAGACCCAGATGTGGCTCGCGAAGTTCGAGCAGAAGCGTGGCCGCGACGTCGTCGCGGTCAAGAACGCACGGGTCTTCACCTATGCGACCGCGGCCGACGACGGTCGCGGCGGCACCGGCCCGCGCGCCCACGAGGGGCTCAACCAGCGCACGCCGATCGAGGACTTCTCCTCGGGCACGGCGTACGGCGTGATCAGCCAGCGCCCCGGGCGCGACCAGCCCGGCGGGGGCGCGCTGACGACCCCGGTGACGTCCTTCCAGCTGAGCTGGTGGTGGGAGCGGTTCCGCTACCCGGGCAACCAGTACTGCCGGATGGCGCTGTCGCTGCGTACCCAGACCGACGGCCAGTTCGGGCTGACCTGGCACGGCACCGACGAGGCCGCGACCCGGCGGACCAGCACCACCGTGCTCCCGGGGCTGGGCGAGGCCATCGTGACCTGCGAGCCCGGCAGCGTGGCCTACGACCAGACCGTGGCCTTCCGACCGATCGGCACGCACCCGGAGGCGTCCTACCTCGACTTCGAGTACCTCCAGGGCGAGGGCGACGTCGGCGACCACGTCGAACGCTACGAGGACCTCGGCTACGACCCCGTGACGGGGCTGCTCGGCCCGGTCGACCTGCCGCGCAACGGGATGATGCGGCTGTGGGTGTCGGTCGACGGCGTGAAGCGGGGCTACGTGCTGTCGTCGTACTACGTCGTGAACAACGACAAGGATCCGCGGCTCAATCTGTGCGAGGTCGCCGCAGCGCCGCTCCCCTGAGCGCCTCGCGCACGAGGTCGCGCACCGGCAGCGCACCCGACTCGACGTCGGCGAGCGGCACCCACGCGGCGACCTCCGTGGTGCCGTCGACCTCCGCGACCGCCGGCTCGGCGTCGTCGGCGACGGACACCTCGAAGGCCAGCGCGACGGCATGGAAGTCCTCGTAGCGTCCCGACGGTGCGGTGCCGCTGAAGTGCTCGTCGTGCACCGCGACCAGCTCGCCCACCGCGCCGTCGACGCCGCACTCCTCACGGAGCTCGCGGAGGACCGCCCCGCGCGGCGACTCCCCGTGCTCGAGGCCGCCGCCGGGCAGCGTCCACGCGCCGCTGTGGAAGCCGCGGGCCGAGATCCGCACGAGCAGCACCCGGTCGGCGTTGACGACCAGCGCGTAGGCGCCGAGCCGCTGGTGGCGGAACGGCCGGTGGTCGGCGAGCGCCTCGAGCACCATCGGCACCGCCGGCACGGTGCCGTCGAGCACGGCCTCGACCGGGTGCCAGGCCGCCGCCATCGTCGACCCGCCGACCTCGACGACGTGGGGCGGCGGCGCGTCGACCGGCACCCAGCCCTCGTAGACGATGCGCAGCGCGTGGGCGTCGACCCGACGGCCGTCGCGCCAGACACCGGGCAGGTGGGCGGAGTAGACCCGGGCGGTCTCACCGATCGCCGCGTCGAGCCCGGTCTCCTCCCGGACCTCGCGCACCACCGCGTCGCGCGGATCCTCGCCGTGGTCGAGCCCGCCGCCGGGCAGCGTCCAGAGCTCCTCGGGGGTGACGCTCTCCGAGAGTCGGCTGAGCAGGATGTTCCCGTCGCGCAGGATCACGGCGTACGCCGCGACCCGCTGTCGCTTCGGGAGGCCGCCCATCTCAGTTGAAGGGCGGGCGGTGGTCGCGGGCGATCGAGCGCCGTCCGGCCCAGCGCCACACGCGGGCCGCCCGGTCGCGGTCGTCGTCGGTGACGAGGTTGCCCATCCAGCGCAGCGCGAGCGTCATCAGCCAGTCCGAGCGCATCCCGACCGGGCCCAGGGTCGGCAGCAGCCGCGGCACCGTCACGAGGCCGGCGAGCCGGCGCGCGATCGAGAACGCCTCGCCGTAGTGGTCGCGCAGCAGCGCCGGCCAGACGGCGCTCAGGTCGTCGTGCTCGCTGAGCACCTCGGCCACCAGGCGGCCGGTCTCGAGACCGTAGTCGATGCCCTCGCCGTTGAGCGGGTTCACGCAGGCGGCGGCGTCGCCGATCAGCGCCCAGTTGGGCCCCGCGACGTTGGACACGGCGCCGCCCATCGGCAGCAGCGCGGAGGTCGGCATCCGCAGCTCGCCGGTGAGCTGGAAGTCATCGCGGCGCTCGCCGGCGTAGTGGGCCATCAGCGGCTTGATCGCCAGGTCCGCCGGCCGCTTCGCGGTGGCGAGCGTCCCGACGCCGAGGTTCACCTCGCCGGTGCCGAGCGGGAAGATCCAGCCGTAGCCGGACAGGATCTCTCCGTCCGCCCCCCGCAGCTCGAGGTGGGAGCTGATCCACGGGTCGTCGGACATGTCGCTGGCGACGTACGAACGGCCCGCGACGCCGTACACGGTGTCGCGGTGCCACTCGCGGCCGAGCACCTTGCCCAGCGGCGACCGGACGCCGTCGGCCACGATCAGGCGGCGGCAGCCGATCTCGACCGGGCCGTGGTCGGTGCGGAAGACGACCGCGGTGACCCGGCCGCCCGCACGGCGTACGTCGAACGCGCGGTGCCCGTCGATCGCGGTCGCGCCGGACTTGATCGCGGTGGTGCGCAGGTGGTCGTCGAGCTCGGTGCGGGCGACCGCCGAGCCCCAGTCGGGCAGGTTGCCCCCCGGCCACGGCAGCAGCAGCGTCTGCCCGAAGCCGTGGGCGCGCAGCCCCCGGTTGACGGTGTGGGCGCGCAGCCAGTCCTCGAGGCCGAGCCGCTGCAGCTCGCCGATCGCGCGAGGGGTGAGGCCGTCGCCGCAGGTCTTGTCGCGGGGGAAGATCGCTGCGTCCGCGAGCACCACCTCCGCGCCCGACCGGGCCGCCCAGGCGGCGGCCGCCGACCCCGCGGGTCCGGCGCCCACGACGAGGACGTCGGTCTGGGTCGGAGTGCTCACCCCCCGATTGTCTCAGGCACCCTCCGAGAACGCCGAGTCGGCGCTGATCGCCCCCGCATGGGTGGTTTCGAGGCTCAGGCGCTAGCGCGCCTTCGCACCTCAACCACCTCGCGCGACTCCGGTGGTTGAGGAGGTTGCGCTAGCAACCGTCTCGAAACCACCCGCCACCCCAAGCGGCGACCGCCGGGTCTCGAAATGCCAGAGGCCCCACCACCCTCAGGTGATGGGGCCTCTGCTCGACTGGGTTTCGAGACGCGTCACTCATCCCGCGCTGGCGCGCGGTCTGAGTCGACGCTCCTCAACCTGGCTCCTGGCATCAGAACTTCGCGCTTGCGCGCTCAGTTCTGATAGGAGCCAAAGTCGAAGTCGTCCAGCGCGACGGCCTGGCCGCCACCGAACTCGTAGTCGTAGGAGTCGTAGCCGGTGACGGAGTACGCCGCGGCGCGGGCCTCCTCGGTGGGCTCCACCCGGATGTTGCGGTACCGCTCGAGGCCGGTGCCCGCCGGGATCAGCTTGCCGATGATCACGTTCTCCTTCAGACCGCGCAGCGAGTCGGAGCGGCCGTGGATCGCCGCGTCGGTGAGGACGCGGGTGGTCTCCTGGAAGGAGGCCGCCGAGAGCCACGACTCGGTCGCCAGCGAGGCCTTGGTGATGCCCATGAGGACCGGGCGACCCGAGGCCGGCTTGCCGCCCTCGGAGACCACGCGCCGGTTCTCCTCCTCGAACCGCACCCGGTCGACCAGGTCGGACGGGAGCAGGTTGGTGTCACCGGACTCGATCACCGTGATCCGGCGCAGCATCTGCCGCACGATGATCTCGATGTGCTTGTCGTGGATCGACACACCCTGCGAGCGGTACACGGCCTGGACCTCGTCCACCAGGTGCTCCTGGGCCCGACGGACGCCGAGGATCCGCAGCACGTCCTGCGGGTCGGGCGTACCGACGGTGAGCATCTGACCGACATCGATGTGGTCGCCGTCCGCCACGAGCAGGCGGGAGCGCTTCGAGACGGGGTACTCCTGGACCTCCGAGCCGTCGTCCGGCGTGAGCAGGACCTTGCGCGCCTTGTCGGTCTCCTCGATCTCCACACGGCCGGAGGCCTCGGCGATCGGGGAGCGACCCTTCGGGGAACGCGCCTCGAAGAGCTCGACCACACGCGGGAGACCCTGCGTGATGTCGTCGGCCGACGCCACACCACCGGTGTGGAAGGTACGCATGGTCAGCTGCGTGCCGGGCTCACCGATCGACTGGGCCGCGATGATGCCGACGGCCTCGCCGATGTCGACGAGCTTGCCGGTGGCCAGCGAGCGGCCGTAGCACTTCGCGCAGGTGCCGGTCTTGGCGTCGCAGGTCAGCACGGAGCGGACCTTGACCTCCTCGATGCCGGCCGCGACCAGCTCGCCGATCTTGACGTCGCCGAGGTCCTCTCCGGCGCCGGCGAGGACCTCGCCGGTCTCCGGGTGGGTGATCTCGGTCGCCGCGGACCGGGCGTACGCCGCGGTCTCGGCGTTCTCCGCCTTGACCACAGAGCCGTCCTCACGACGCTCTCCGATCCGCTTGGGCAGACCGCGCTCGGTGCCGCAGTCGTCCTCGCGGATGATCACGTCCTGCGAGACGTCCACCAGACGACGGGTCAGGTAGCCCGAGTCGGCGGTCCGCAGCGCGGTGTCCGCCAGACCCTTGCGGGCGCCGTGCGTCGCGATGAAGTACTCGAGGACGGTCAGGCCCTCACGGAAGTTGGACTTGATCGGGCGCGGGATGATCTCGCCCTTCGGGTTGGCCACCAGGCCACGCATCGCGGCGACCTGCCGGATCTGGTTCATGTTTCCGGAGGCACCCGAGTCGACCATCATGTAGATCGGGTTGGCGCGGTCGAACGTCGTCTCCATCGCCTTGCCGACCTCGTTGGAGGCCTGGGTCCAGATCTCGATGAGCTCCTGGCGGCGCTCCTCGTCGGTGACCAGACCGCGCTCGAACTGCTTCTGGACCTTCGCGGCCTGAGCCTCGTAGCCCTCCAGGATCTGCGCCTTGTCGCCGGGGGTGGTCACGTCGTCGATGGAGACGGTGACGCCCGAGCGGGTGGCCCAGTGGAAGCCGGTGTCCTTGAGTGCGTCGAGCGAGGCGGCGACCTCGACCTTGGTGTAGCGCTCGGCCAGGTCGTTGACGATCGCGCCGAGGGCCTTCTTGCCGACCTCGTAGTTCACGTACGGGTAGTCGGCGGGCAGGGTCTCGTTGAAGATCGCCCGGCCCAGCGTGGTCTCGAGCGTGATCGGCTGCCCCGCCTCGGCCTCGTCCGCGCCCAGCTCGAGCGGCGGCACGATGTCGGTGAAGCGGATCTTGATCTTGCTCTGCAGCGAGATCTCGCCCCGGTCGAAGGCCATGATGGCCTCGGCCGGGCCGGCGAAGGCCCGCCCCTCGCCCGGCTGGTCCTCGCGGTCGGTCGTGAGGAAGAACAGGCCGATGATCATGTCCTGGGTGGGCATGGTCACCGGACGGCCGTCCGACGGCTTCAGGATGTTGTTGGTCGACAGCATCAGGATCCGCGCCTCGGCCTGGGCCTCGGCGGACAGCGGCAGGTGCACCGCCATCTGGTCACCGTCGAAGTCGGCGTTGAACGCCGAGCACACGAGCGGGTGGATCTGGATCGCCTTGCCCTCGATCAGCTGCGGCTCGAAGGCCTGGATGCCGAGACGGTGCAGCGTGGGCGCCCGGTTGAGCAGCACCGGGTGCTCGGTGATGACCTCTTCGAGGACGTCCCACACCACGGCGTACCGAGCACCGGAGTCGGCGCGCTCGACCATCCGCTTGGCGGACTTGATGTTCTGCGCGTGCGACAGGTCGACCAGGCGCTTCATCACGAACGGCTTGAAGAGCTCGAGCGCCATCTGCTTGGGCAGACCGCACTGGTGCAGCTTCAGCTGCGGGCCGGACACGATGACCGAACGGCCGGAGTAGTCGACGCGCTTGCCGAGCAGGTTCTGCCGGAAGCGACCCTGCTTGCCCTTGAGCATGTCGGAGAGCGACTTCAGCGGCCGGTTGCCCGGGCCGGTGACCGGACGGCCACGACGGCCGTTGTCGAACAGCGAGTCGACGGCCTCCTGCAGCATCCGCTTCTCGTTGTTGACGATGATCTCGGGCGCGCCGAGGTCGAGCAGTCGCTTGAGGCGGTTGTTGCGGTTGATGACCCGGCGGTACAGGTCGTTGAGGTCGGACGTCGCGAACCGGCCGCCGTCGAGCTGCACCATCGGGCGCAGGTCCGGCGGGATGACCGGGACGGCGTCGAGCACCATGCCCTGCGGCTTGTTGCCGGTCTTGCGGAACGCGTCGACGACCTTGAGGCGCTTGAGGGCCCGGACCTTGCGCTGGCCCTTGCCGTTGGCGATCGTGTCGCGCAGCGACTCGACCTCGGCGGCGATGTCGAAGCCCTCGAGGCGCTTCTGGATCGCCGTGGCGCCCATGTGGCCCTCGAAGTACTTGCCGAACCAGTTCTTCATCTCCCGGTACAGCATCTCGTCGCCCATGAGGTCCTGGACCTTGAGCGTCTTGAAGGTGTCCCAGACCTCGTTGAGGCGGTCGATCTCGCGCTGCGCCCGGTCGCGGATCTGCTTCATCTCGCGCTCGGCGCCGTCCTTGACCTTGCGGCGCTGGTCGGCCTTGGCACCCTCGGCCTCGAGGGCGGCGAGGTCCTCCTCGAGCTTCTTCGCGCGGTCCTCCACGCCGGTGTCGCGGCGCTTCTCGAGGCGCTCACGCTCCAGGCCGACCTTGCCCTCGAGCGAGGACAGGTCGCGGTGCCGCGCGTCCTCGTCGACGGAGGTGATCATGTACGCCGCGAAGTAGATGACCTTCTCGAGGTCCTTCGGCGCCAGGTCGAGCAGGTAGCCCAGGCGGCTCGGGACGCCCTTGAAGTACCAGATGTGGGTGACCGGAGCGGCCAGCTCGATGTGGCCCATCCGCTCGCGGCGCACCTTGGAGCGGGTCACCTCGACGCCGCAGCGCTCGCAGATGATGCCCTTGAAGCGCACCCGCTTGTACTTGCCGCAGTAGCACTCCCAGTCCCGGGTGGGACCGAAGATCTTCTCGCAGAAGAGGCCGTCGCGCTCGGGCTTGAGCGTGCGGTAGTTGATGGTCTCCGGCTTCTTGACCTCGCCGTGGCTCCAGGTGCGGATGTCGTCCGCGGTGGCCAGGCCGATCCGAAGCTGGTCGAAGAAGTTAACGTCGAGCACGGTGGCTGCAACCCTTCGGTAGTACTAGAAAGATGTGAAGTAGGGGGCGGAGGCAGGGCCCCGGACGGTGGTTGAGGAAGGCGTTCTGCGCCTGTCTCGAAACCCCGCCGGGGCACCAGCTCACACCTCTTCGACCGAGCTGGGCTCGCGACGGGACAGGTCGATGCCGAGCTCCTCGGCGGCGCGGAAGACGTCCTCCTCCGCGTCACGGAGCTCGATCTGCGAGCCGTCCTGGCTGAGCACCTCGACGTTCAGGCAGAGCGACTGCATCTCCTTGACGAGCACCTTGAACGACTCGGGGATGCCGGAGTCGGGGATGTTCTCGCCCTTCACGATCGCCTCGTAGACCTTGACGCGGCCGGGCACGTCGTCGGACTTGATCGTCAGCAGCTCCTGGAGGGCGTAGGCGGCGCCGTACGCCTCCATCGCCCACACCTCCATCTCACCGAACCGCTGCCCACCGAACTGGGCCTTACCGCCCAGCGGCTGCTGCGTGATCATGGAGTAGGGGCCGGTGCTGCGGGCGTGGATCTTGTCGTCCACGAGGTGGTGCAGCTTGAGGATGTACATGTAGCCGACCGAGACCGGGTCCGGGAACGGCTCGCCGGAGCGGCCGTCGAACAGGCTGGCCTTGCCGGTCTCGTCGATCATCCGCACGCCGTCGCGGTTGGGGATGGTCGCCCCGAGCAGGCCGGTGATCTCGTCCTCGCGGGCGCCGTCGAAGACCGGGGTCGCGACCCGGGTGTTCGGCTCGGCCTGGTCCGCGTGGATCTTGATCAGGCGCTGCTTCCAGTCGGCGTCCTTGGCGTCGCCGGACAGGTTGAGGTCCCAGCCCTGCTTGGCCAACCAGCCGAGGTGGAGCTCGAGGATCTGGCCGATGTTCATCCGTCGCGGGACACCCAGCGGGTTGAGGATCACGTCGACCGGGGTGCCGTCCTCCATGAACGGCATGTCCTCGACCGGCAGGATCTTCGCGATCACGCCCTTGTTGCCGTGGCGGCCGGCGAGCTTGTCACCCACCGAGATCTTGCGCTTCTGGGCCACGTAGACCCGGACCAGCTGGTTGACGCCCGGCGGGAGCTCGTCGCCCTCCTCGCGGTCGAAGACCCGGACGCCGATGACGGTGCCGGACTCGCCGTGCGGCACCTTCATCGAGGTGTCGCGGACCTCGCGCGCCTTCTCACCGAAGATCGCGCGGAGCAGCCGCTCCTCGGGGGTCAGCTCGGTCTCGCCCTTCGGGGTCACCTTGCCGACCAGCACGTCGCCGGTGTTGACCTCGGCACCGATGCGGATGATGCCGCGCTCGTCGAGGTCGGCCAGCATCTCCTCGGAGACGTTCGGGATGTCCCGGGTGATCTCCTCGGGGCCCAGTTTGGTGTCGCGGGCGTCGACCTCGTGCTCCTCGATGTGGATCGAGGTGAGGATGTCCTCCTGCACCAAGCGCTGGCTGAGGATGATCGCGTCCTCGTAGTTGTGGCCCTGCCACGGCATGAACGCCACGAGCAGGTTGGTGCCGAGCGCCATCTCCGCGTCGTCGGTGCACGGACCGTCGGCGATCGGCGTACCGACCTCGACCCGGTCGCCCTCGGAGACCAGCGGACGCTGGTTGATGCAGGTGCCCTGGTTGGAGCGGCGGAACTTCGACAGCTTGTACGTCGAGTAGGTGCCGTCGTCGTTCATCGTCTCGATGACCTCGGCGGAGACCTCCTTGACGACACCGGCCTCGCTGGCGACGACCACGTCACCGGCGTCGACCGCGGCGCGGTACTCGATGCCGGTGCCGACCAGCGGCGCGTCGCTCCGGATGAGCGGCACGGCCTGGCGCTGCATGTTGGCGCCCATGAGCGCACGGTTGGCGTCGTCGTGCTCGAGGAACGGGATCAGCGCGGTCGCGACCGACACCATCTGGCGCGGCGAGACGTCCATGTAGTCGACCTCGTCGGCCAGGACCTCGGAGACCTCGCCGTCACGCTGGCGGACGAGCACCCGCTCCTCGGCGAACCGGCCCTTGTCGTCGAGCACGGCGTTCGCCTGCGCGATGACGAAGCGGTCCTCGTCGTCGGCGGTGAGGTAGTCGACCTTGTCGGTGACCTTGCCCTTCTCGACCTTGCGGTAGGGCGTCTCGACGAAGCCGAACGGGTTGATCCGGCCGTACGACGCGAGCGAGCCGATCAGGCCGATGTTCGGGCCTTCCGGCGTCTCGATCGGGCACATCCGGCCGTAGTGCGACGGGTGGACGTCGCGGACCTCCATGCCCGCGCGGTCGCGGGACAGACCACCGGGGCCGAGCGCCGAGAGTCGGCGCTTGTGGGTCAGGCCGGCGATCGGGTTGGTCTGGTCCATGAACTGCGAGAGCTGCGAAGTGCCGAAGAACTCCTTCAGCGCAGCGACGACCGGGCGGATGTTGATCAGGGACTGCGGCGTGATCGCCTCGACGTCCTGGGTCGTCATCCGCTCGCGGACCACGCGCTCCATGCGGGCCAGGCCGGTGCGGAGCTGGTTCTGGATCAGCTCGCCCACGGTGCGCATCCGGCGGTTGCCGAAGTGGTCGATGTCGTCGGCGGTGATCTCGAGCGTGCCCTGCGGCGACTCGATCTGGGTCTGGCCGTCGTGCAGCGCCACGATGTAGCGGATCGCCGCGACCACGTCGCCGACGGTCAGCGTCTGCTGGTCGAAGGCCTCGACGAGGCCGAGCTTCTTGTTGATCTTGTAGCGGCCGACCTTCGCGAGGTCGTAGCGCTTCGGGTTGAAGTAGTAGTTGTTGAGCAGCGTCTGCGCGGCCTCACGCGTCGGCGGCTCGCCCGGGCGCAGCTTGCGGTAGATGTCGAGCAGCGCGTCGTCCTCGCCCTGGGTGTGGTCCTTCTCCAGGGTGAGCTCGATCGACTCGTAGGCGCGACCCTCGGTGCTGTTCGGGTCGGCGAACTCGCGGCGGATGTCCTCGACGGTCATGCCGAGGGCCTTGAGCAGGACCGTGACGTTCTGCTTGCGCTTGCGGTCGAGACGGACGCCGACCAGGTCGCGCTTGTCGATCTCGAACTCGAGCCAGGCACCGCGCGAGGGGATCAGCTTCGCGGTGTAGATGTCCTTGTCGGAGGTCTTGTCGGCGCTGCGCTCGAAGTAGACGCCCGGGGAGCGGACCAGCTGGGAGACGACCACGCGCTCGGTGCCGTTGATGATGAAGGTGCCCTTGTCGGTCATGAGCGGGAAGTCGCCCATGAAGACCGTCTGGCCCTTGATCTCGCCGGTGTCGTTGTTGGTGAACTCGGCCGACACGTAGAGCGGCGCGGAGTAGGTGAAGTCCTTCTCCTTGCACTCGTCGACGGAGTACTTCGGGTCGTAGAAGACCGGGTTCTCGAACGAGAGCGACATCGTCTCGGAGAAGTCCTCGATCGGGGAGATCTCCTCGAAGATCTCGGTGAGGCCGGACTTCTGGGAGACGTCCTCACCGGCCTCGAGGCGGCGCTGCACGACGGCCTGCCAGGCCTCGTTGCCGATCAGCCAGTCGAAGCTGTCGGTCTGGAGGGAGAGGAGCTGCGGGACTTCGAGAGGTTCGGTGATCTTTGCGAAAGAGATGCGGCGGGAGCCAGTGGAGTTGGCGGGGGCAGAGGAGGTGCGCGCGGCCAAGAGGTGTCCTTCGACGAAACGCTGGAAGATCGGCGTCCAGCCCACCACAGAACCAGCCACCGGGCAGGCTGGAGAGCATTTGAGGGCAGACGCAAAGAGAGAGCCTACCGTAGGCAGGCTCGCGTCACAAACCCCGATCTGAGCGCCGGGTGCTGCGTTGGCCCCGATCATGAACTCCCCCGACGACAAGGTCAAGCAGCGCGGCCGGACGCCACGCCCACGGTGGTTGAGGTGCGAGCGCAGCGAGCCTCGAAACCACCCCTTCCGGACGCTGCTTCTCGGCTCACCGGGTCTGCGGTCAGGTCTCGAGTCCGGCGACCAGCCAGTCGCCGTCGACCTTCTCCATGGTCACCGTGACCCAGTTCTTGTAGACCACCGGCCGCTTCTCGGCCTTGTTGGTGCGCTCCTGGTCGACCAGCAGGAGCACCCGGGCGCGGTCGGCGTCGACGCGGACCAGGCCGGAGCGCACCAACCTCGCCTGCACGACGGTGCCGGTCGACGGCGCGTTCTGCTCGATCACGCCGTCGAAGAGCTTGTCGTACTCCTTGCGGTAGTCGCCGGTCAGGTGCGCCTGCGCGGCGGCCCGGGACCGGTCGAGATGGGCGGCGTCGTAGGACAGCACCGGGACGATCGCCCGCTCGGCGGCCGCGCGGGCCTGCGCCGCGGCGTCCTCGACGGCGCGGTCGGAGGGCACGGTCGCCGCGACCACGGCCGCGGCACCGGCGACCAGCAGCACGACCGCGCCGACACCCGCCAGCAGCCAGCCGGGCACGAGCCGCCGGCCGGCGGCGACCGGCTCGGCGTCCCCGGCGTCGGGCACAGGCTCGGGCTCCGGTGCCCGGGCGGCGAGCTCGGCGTCGTACGCCGCGCGTCGGGCGGGGTCGAGCAGCACCTCGGCGGCGCGGCTGAGCGGCCCGAACCGCCGGTCGGTCGGGTCGAGGTCGGCGACGGCCGCGCGCCAGGCGGCGCGCACCTCGTCCGCGTGAGCGTCGGGATCGACGCCGAGGAGGTCGTACCAGCTGGGTGTGCTCATCGTCGCTCCTCGCTCACCGGGGCGTAGTCGTCGACCCGCCAGTCGCCGTCGGAGCGCACCAGGTCGACCTCCCAGCGCAGCACGTCGGGGTCGGTCTCGACACGCTGGGACCGGTCCTTCGGGTGCTGCGGGTCGGGATAGCTGCCGGTGAGCCCGGCGGCCACGATCACGGTGGCGTCGGCCGGGCCGATCGACTCGACGCCCGCCCCGTAGACCTCCGCGGTGCGGCCGTAGCGCTGCTTCACGACGATCTGCTCCGCGATCGGGAGGCCGGACCTCTCGAAGTCGGCGGCGAACTTCGGCGTGATGACCTCGCTGACCTGCTGCCGGTAGCCGGGCAGGCGACCCTGGTCGTCGAGCTGGCCGGGCCCGTAGGTGTTGAGGCGCAGCACGAACTGCTCGGCCTGGCGGAGCGCTGCGTCGCGCTCGGACTGGGCCCGGTCGGCCGCCCCGCGCCGCTCGGCGAGCAGCCACACGAGGCAGCCGGCCGAGGCGAGCAGCGCGAGCACGAGCACGCCGAGCAGCACGAGCCGGAACGTGCCCCGCGGGCGCGGCGGCCGCGTCCCCGCATCCGTGGCGGGCGGGTCCGGGGCGGTCACCTCGGGCTCCTGGTCAACGGCTGGAGAAACAACCACTTCCAACTCTCCTCTCCGAGACTCGTCGGGGTGGGGGTCCCGGGCTGCGCACCGACCGCGCCGACCCGGTCGCCCCAGCGCAGCCGCTCGGTCGCGGGGTCGTACGACGCGACGACCGGAGCCTGGTAGTCCGGGGCGGCCCGCTGGAGGTTCTGCACCCCGCGGGCGTTGCTCGTCGAGGCCGGCTCGGTGCAGCCGGCCTGCTCGTTCATCGGCCGGTTGCCGCCGTCCTGGGGCGGCCGGGTGTCGGTGCTCTCGTAGCCGCCGTGGCACACCGGGTTGGTCGTCAGGATCAGGCCGAAGTGCGCGTCGTAGAGCCCGGTGTCGGGCGACTTCGAGACGACGGTGAAGCCGCCCTCGACGACGTAGGGATAGACGACGAGGATCTGCCGGATGCCCGGCAGGTGCTCGACGATCACCTCGCCGGTGGTCACCAGGTTGTTGACGAGCTCGCCGAGGTCGACGCCGTACTGCTCGAGGAAGGTGCGCAGCTCGTTGGCCGTCGCGGAGCCGTTGTCGATGACCCGGCGCAGCGCCCGGTCGGAGCCGGCCAGGGTGCCGCTGAAGAGGCTCAGCTGCCTGGCGAAGGTGCGGATCGCGCTCGCCTTGTCGGCCTGGGTGCGCAGCACGGTGTTGCTGTCGCGGATCAGCGCCGTGGTGAGGTCGAAGTTGGCGTCGGCCTCCTGGATGAAGGAGCCGCCGGTGTCGATAATCCGCTGCAGGTCCTGACCGGTGCCGGCGAAGGCCTGACCGAGCTCGTCGACCGTCGTGGCCAGCGACTCCTGGTCGACGGACCGGACGGTGTCGGAGATGTCGGCCAGCAGCTTCTCGGTGGCGATCGGCGTCCGGGTGTCGGCCATCGCGATCTCGGAGCGGTCCCGGAGGTACGGCCGGCTGTCGCTGCGCGGCTGGAGCTCGACGTACTGCTCGCCGACGGCCGAGCGGTTGCCGACGATCGCCAGGGTGTCGGCGGGGATGTCGTCGTGGTCGTTGTCGATGTCGAGGTGGACGTCGACGCCGTCGTCGGTGAGCGTCATGTCGCCGACCCTGCCGACCTGGACGCCGCGATAGGAGACCTCGCCACCCTCGTAGATGCCGCCGGACCGCTCGAAGTGGGCGACGACGGTGTAGCTGTCGTCGAAGAAGACCCGGTCGAGGCGGGCGTAGCGGGCGCCGACGTAGCTGACGCCGAGCAGCGTGATCGCGACGAAGACGAGCAGTTGGATGCGGGTGCGCCGGGTGATCATCGCGCGCTCACCAGCCCCGGGACGAGCAGCCGGACCAGGGCCGGGTCGAAGGCCCGGCCCAGCTGCCGCATGGTCGGGCCGCGCTGCGACGCCGTCGCGGTCGGGCCGGTGGGGGCCCGGCCACGGCCCAGGAGGTCGCCGAGCACGGGGAGCGACGGGAGGTCCTCCGTGCCCGGCAGCGCGGGCAGGCCGGGCAGCTGGTTGAGGGCCGAGCACAGCGCGGTGTCCTTGTTCGCCGGCTCCAGGCAGGCCGACTTGAGCCGGTCGAGGCCCTGCACGGTGCCGATCAGCTGCTGGCAGGCCGCGCCGGTCAGCGATCCGCTGGTGAGGCACTGGGTGAGCAGCGGCACCAGCTTCGTCGGCTCGAGGTCGCCGGGGAGCAGCGTGGGCAGCCCGGTCGGCAGGCCGGTCACGCCGCCGGACAGGTCGAGGTCGAGCTCGATGGACAGGTTGGTGTAGTCGCCCATGTGCAGGTTGCGGGCCACCTGCGGATCGCGGCCGACCACCTCGTCGACGAACGGGTAGGTGAGGAACACGTTGAAGGACTTCACGAAGGCGTCCCCGGAGTCGGCGAGCCCCTCGACCACCGGGTTGAGCTGCTCGAGCGCCTCGATCGTGCCGTCCTTGGAGGCCCGGATGACCTGCACCCCGACGGCGCTCAGGTCGTCGAGCGCGCCCAGCATCTCGACCAGGTCGCCGCGCTGCTGGTCGAGGGAGCGCAGGGCGCTCGGGAGCTCGTCGAGCGCGGCGTCGATCGATCCCTGCTGCCGGCGTACCTGCCGCGCGAGCCGGTTCACGGCGTCGATCGCGGTGACGATGTCGTCCTTGTTCTCGTCGAGCTGGGACATGAACGTCCGGATCTGCCCGAGCACCGACCGGGCGGCGCCCTCACGCCCGTCGAGCGCCTGGTTGATCTCGGCCGCGATCGTCTTCAGCTGGGCGACGCCGCCGCCATTGAGCACCAGACTGAGCGCGCCGAGCACCTCCTCGACCTCCGGATTGCGGCCGGTGCGGTCGAGCGGCAGCCGCGCGCCGTCGGCGAGCGTGCCCCGGGCCGACCCGTCGGCGGGCGGCCCGAGCGACACGAACTTCTCGCCGAGCAGACTGGTCTGCCGGATCTGGGCGGTGGCGTTGGCCGGCAGGTCGACGTCCCGCCGCAGCTGCATGGTGACGACGGCGTGGCCGTCGTCGAGGTCGATGTCGGTCACCTGGCCGACGCTCACGTCGTTGACCTTCACGGTCGACTTCGGGACCAGGTCGAGCACGTCGCGGAAGTCGGCGGTGACCGTGATCGCGTCGTCGCCGACGTCGGTGCCGCCGGGCAGCGGGAGCTGGTAGACGTCGAAGTCGCAGCCGGTGAGCAGCAGCACCCCGGCCAGTGCCGCGGCGAGGCTGCGCAGGATCGCGGTCGGCCGGCTCATCGCCGCTCCCCCACGAGACCGCCGAGCGTCGGGTCGAACCGGTCCCCCGACGTACGCCCGCCCGGCGCGCTGCGGCCGAGCCCCTGCTCGACCAGGCGGCACAGGTCGCCCGACCGGTCGGCCTGCCCGACGATCCCGCACAGCAGGGTGGCGGGGTCGGAGCTGATCTGGTGGACGAGCTCGCCGAGGTTGGCGTTGGTGTCGAGCGTGCCGGCCTCCGGGTTGTAGGTCAGCGCGAGGTTGTTCAGCGCGAGCGGCGCGGAGTCGAGGATGGCGTCGAGCTCGGCGCGGCGCTTGACCAGGACCCGGGAGACCCGGTTGAGGCCGGTGATGTTCTGGCCGAGCGCGTCCCGGTTGTCGCGGACGAAGGAGGTCACCTGGCCGAGCGCCGTCGACAGGTTCTCCAGCGCGGCCGAGAGCTCCTCGCGCTCGCCGGAGAGCATCGAGGAGACCTGGGCGAGCGAGTCGTTGAACCGGCGCACGGTCCCGTCGTTCTCGGCGAGGGTGCCGATGAAGCCCTCGAGCTTGCGGGCCGAGCCGAAGAGCTCCTCCTTGTTGTCGTCGAGGGTCGTGCTGAGCCGGCCGAAGTCCTCGATGGTCCGATGCAGCTTCGCGCCCTCGCCGCCGAAGTTCCTCGCGGTGGTCTCGAGCAGGTCGGTGAGCGCCCCCTTCCGGTTGGCGCCGTCGGGGCCGAGGGCGACGGTCAGGTCGTCGAGGCTCGTGTAGATCTGGTCGAGCTCGAGCGGTACGGCGGTGCGGTCCTCGTCGAGCGTGGCGCCGTCGGCCAGCACCTGACCGCCGGTGTAGACGGGCGTGAGCTGGACGAAGCGGTCTCCCACGATCGACGGCGCGACGATCACGGCTTTCGCGTCGGCGGGCACCTGGACGTCGGCGTCGTAGTGCATGGTCACCACGACGTCGGTGCCCGCCGGGGTCACCGTGTCCACCGTGCCGACGGCCACACCGAGCACGCGGACGTCGCTGCCCTCGTAGATCGAGATCGTCCGCGGGAAGTGCGCGGTCAGGGTCTTGGTGTCGTCGCTGCGGAACATCGTCAACGCCGCCGCCACGAGCAGCAGCACCAGCACGCCGGGGACGACGACCCGCTTCAGCACGCTCATGTCAGCCACCCACCTGCGGGACCGGCGGCAGGTTCTGGATGTAGGTGTCGAACCACGGCCCGTTGCCGAGCGTGCTGGCGAAGACCCGGTAGAACGGCTTCATCAGCCGCAGGCTGCTGTCGAGGTTGTCCTCGTTCTTGTTCAGCACGGCGACGACGTTCCTCAGGTGGTCGAGGGCGGGCGCGAGGTCGGCGCGGCTCTGCTTGACCAGAGCCGTGAGCTCCCGGGAGAGGCTGGCCGTCGAGACCAGCAGGCCGTGCACGGCGTCGCGTCGGGCCACCAGCGCGCGGAACAGGACGTCGGAGTCCTTCATCAGCCCGACGATGTCGCGGTCGCGCTCGTCGAGCACGCCGGAGACCCGGTCGAGGTTCTTCAGCAGCGTGTTGATCTGCTGGTCGCGCGCGGCGATGTTCGACGACAGCGCCGAGACGCCGGCGAGCGCCTTGCGGAACTCCTGCGGAGTGTTGCGGGTCAGGTCGGCCAGCGTCGTGAGCGACGTCGCGAGCCGGTCGGTGTCGATCCGCTCCGTGGTCGAGGCCAGGCCCGAGAACGCGTCCACGACGTCGTACGGCGAGCTGGTGCGCTCGACCGGGATCTCGCCGCCCTCGGCGAGCTGACCGGGGCCGGCCGGCTCGAGGGCGAGGTACATCGCGCCGAGCAGGGTCTTGACCTTGATCGCGGCGCGGGTGTCGGGGCCGAAGCCGGAGTCGCTCTCGACCCGGAACTCGACCCGCACGTGGTCGCCGTCGAGCTCGACGGACTCGACCTTGCCGACCCGCACCCCGGCGATGCGCACCTCGTCGTTGGCCTTGAGCCCACCGGACTCGGCGAACGCGGCGTAGTAGGTGTCGCCGCCACCGATGACCGGGAGGTCCTGGGCGCGGAACGCGGCGAGCACCAGCAGGGCGACCACGGCAAGGCTCACCGCCCCGATCACGACCGGGTTGCGCTCGCGGAAGGAGGTCGGCTTGGGTCCCCTCGTCGGCCGTGTCATCCGAGATCGCACCTGTCGGAGCCGGTGTCGTAGTCGACGGGGACGGAGCCGCCGCCGGGCAGTCGGACCCGGCCCTGGAAGTGGCAGAGGTAGAAGTTGAACCACGAGCCGTACGTCGCGGTGCGGCCGACCTTCTCGAGCTTGATCGGCAGCACCTGCAGCGTCCGGTCGAGCTCGGCCTTGCCGTCGTCGAGGTTCTTCGACAGCCGGCGCAGCTGGTGGATGTCGTCGACGAACGGCTCGCGGATGCCGGACACCAGGCCGGCCGTCTCCACCGAGAGGTCGGAGATCTCGTCGAGCGAGCCGAGGAGCGCCTTGCGGTCGCCCTTGAGGCCGCCCACGAAGGAGCGGAACGTCGTGATCAGCCGGCTCAGCTGCTCGTCGCGGTCGCCGAGGTGGTCGAGCACCTGGTTGAGGTTGTCGATCAGGTCGCCGATCAGCTGGTCGCGGCCGGCCAGCGTCGAGGTGACCGACGCGGTGTGCGCGAGCAGTCCCTCGAGCGTGCCGCCCTCACCCTGGAAGACCTGGACGATCTCGTAGGAGAGCTGGTTGATGTCCGCCGGGGACAACGCCTGGAAGAGCGGCTTGAAGCCGTTGAACAGCACGGTGAGGTCGAGTGCCGGGGTGGTCTGCCCGACCGGGATCGTGTCCCCCGGTGCGAGGTCGGCGGTGTCGCCGATCTCGTCGGAGAGCGAGAGGTAGCGCTGGCCGACCAGGTTGCGGTAGCGGATCGAGGCGTGGGTGGCCCGGCTGAGCGACTCCCCGTCGTCGACGCTGAAGGTCACCAGCGCCCGGGTGCGGTCGACGATCTCGATGTCCTCGACGGTGCCCACCTTGACCCCGGCGATCCGCACGTCGTCGCCCTTCACCACGCCGGTGGCGTCGACGAACTCGGCGCGGTAGCTGCTCTTCGAGGAGAACGAGACGTTGCCGATCGTCACCACGAGGACCGAGGTGGCCAGGGTGGTGACCACCATGAAGGCGACCAGCTTGACGAGGTCGGCGCCGGTGCGGCGGTCGAGGAGCTTCGGCCTCATCGCAGCGACACCTCCGCCCCACGGGCCATCGGGCCGACCAGCAGCGGCCCGAGGTCGGGGACCTCGTCGGCACCGACGCCGAGGGCGGGCCCGAGCAGCGAGCGCAGCAGCTCGGTCTCGGCCGGGCTGCCCGGCCCGGCGTTCCGGAGCCACGCGTTGGGCACGACCCGGCTGGTGCCCTTGCCGGTCGGCTCGTCGACGCCGTCGTCGAAGTCGGGCTGGTGGCGCACCGGGTTGTCCTGGGTCCAGGGCGGGTTCGGCAGGTGCAGGCAGTTGGGCCCGCGGTCCTCGCCGAACCGCGGGACGTCCTGGGCGCCGTACGGACGCGGCTGGTGGGGCAGCGTCTCGAGGACGATGTGCAGCATGAAGCCGCGGAACGCCTCGGCCTGGCGCGCGCCGGCCTCGACGATGCCGCGGGTCAGGCAGGAGTACTCCGGCGCGTACTTGGCGAACACCCGCAGCTGGTCGGCGCCGACCTCGCTGAGCCGGATCAGGTTCTCGCCGTTCGCGTCGAGGAAGTCCTCGGCGGTGCCGGAGAACGACGACACGTCCTCGAACAGCGCGTGCAGCTTCGCCTCGCGGCCCTCCAGCGTGCCGGTCGTGAGCACGGTGTCGTCGAGGATCTGCGCGATCTGCGGCAGCACGTCGGTGTAGTCGTCGGACACCTGGGCGGTGAGTCGCAGGTCGTCGACCAGCGCGGGGATCTGCGGATTGATCCGCCTCAGGTAGCCGTCGAGGGTCTCGAGGTTCTCGCCGAGCTCGTCGCCGCGACCGTCGAGCGCGGTGGCGAGGGCGTTGAGCGTCTGGTTGAGCTGGGCGGGCTGCACGGTGCGCAGCAGCGGGTAGAGGTCGGAGAGCACCTGCTCCACCTCGGTCGACACCGTGGTCCTCGCGATGGTCGCGCCGGGCTGGAGATGCTCGGCCGCGGGGTCGTCGGGCACCACCAACGACACGTACTTCTCGCCGAACAGGGTCTTGGGGACGATCGAGCCCGTGACGTCGGCCGGGATCGCGTCGAGCCGGCTCGGGTAGATGCCGAGGGTGACATCGGCGCCCGCGCCGTTCGACTCGAAGCCGAGCACCTCGCCGACGATCACGCCGCGGACCTTCACGTCGGCGCGCGCCGGCAGCTGGAGTCCGATCGTCGACGTCTGCAGGGTCACCCGGTCGTAGTCGGTGAAATTCTTGGAGAAGATCGCGTACGTCAGGTAGACGCCGGACAGCAGCAGGCAGAGGAACACGACCCCCATCACCTTGGGGAGCGCCAGGCTGCCGAGCGTGTCGCGGGCCATCGGCGTCACCCCGCCAGCCGCACGGTCGTCGTCGTCCCCCAGATCGCCATGGACAGGAACAGGTCGATGACGTTGAGCGCGACGATGCTGGTGCGCACGGCCTTGCCGACCGCGACGCCCACGCCGGCGGGGCCGCCCGAGGCGTTGTAGCCGTGGTAGCAGTGGATCAGGATCACCGTCACCGCGAAGACCAGCACCTTGCCGAAGGACCAGAGCACGTCGCCCGGCGGCAGGAACTGGTTGAAGTAGTGGTCGTAGGTGCCGGTGCTCTGGCCGAAGAACTGGGTGACGGTGAGCCGGGTCGCGAAGTAGGACGCCAGCAGGCCCACGACGTACAGCGGGACGATCGCGATCAGGCCTCCGATGATGCGGGTGGTCACCAGGAAGGGCAGCGACGGGATCGCCATCACCTCGAGCGCGTCGACCTCCTCGGAGATCCGCATCGCGCCGAGCTGGGCGGTGAAGCCGCAGCCGACCGTCGCGGCCAGCGCGATGCCGGCGACGAGCGGGGCGATCTCGCGGGTGTTGAAGTACGCCGAGACGAAGCCCGAGAACGCCGCCGTGCCGATCTGGTTGAGCGCGGCGTACCCCTGCAGGCCGACCTCGGTGCCGGTGAAGAAGCACATCGCGACGATCACGCCGACGGTGCCGCCGATCACGGCGAGCGCCCCCGAGCCGAGCGTCACCTCGGCGAGGATCCGCAGGATCTCCTTCCGGTAGCGGTTGATCGTGCGGGGCGTCCACGCGAGCGCCCGGACGAAGAACAGGAGCTCGGTGCCGAGGTCGTCGAGGAGCCTGGCCGGCCGTTCGTAGACCGCCCGGATGCCCGCCATGCCTGTCATGGCCGCTCACCCCGTCTTCGGCGGGACGAGCTGGAAGTAGATCGCGCTCATCACGAAGTTGACGATGAAGAGGAGCATGAAGGTGACGACGACCGACTCGTTGACGGCGTCGCCGACCCCCTTCGGGCCGCCGGCGGCGTTCATGCCCTTGTAACAGGCCACGACCGCGGCGATCAGGCCGAAGACCAGCGCCTTGACCATGCCCTGCCACAGGTCTGGCAGCTGCGCGAGCGCGGTGAAGCTCGCCAGATAGGAGCCCGGGGTGCCGTCCTGGAGAACGACGTTGAAGACGTAACCGCCGGCGACACCGACCACGCTGACCAGGCCGTTGAGGAAGACCGCGACCAGCATGCAGGCCAGCACGCGGGGGACGACGAGGCGCTGGATCGGGTCGATGCCCAGCACCATCATCGCGTCGAGCTCCTCGCGGATCTTGCGGGCGCCGAGGTCGGCCGCAATGGCCGAGCCCGCGGCGCCGGCGATCAGCAGCGACGTCGCGATCGGCCCGGCCTCGCGGACCACGGCGAGCACCGCGGCCGAGCCGGTGAAGGACTGGGCGCCGAACTGCTTGATCAGGCCACCGACCTGCAGCGCGATGACCGCGCCGAACGGGATCGCGACCAGCGCGGTCGGGATGATCGTCACCGAGGCGATGAACCAGGCCTGCTGGATGAACTCCCGGACCTGGAACGGACGCCGGAACACGCTGCGCCCGACGTCGAGGCCGAAGGCGAAGAGCCGGCCCGCGGTCCCGACCGGTGCCAGGACCCGCTGCGCGGTGATCGAGGACATCAGCCGGCTCCGTCAGACGCCGACGGCCATCGACATGTTCTGCTCGAACGACCCCGGCGGCGGGACCACGCCGTGCTCGCGGCACCACTCGCCGGCGGGCCGCTGGCTGCGGCGGGACAGGCCGTTGGAGGGCTCGAGCTGGAGCGGGATCGGCGGCAGCGGCGGCAGCTCCTGGTCCTTCTCCGCCTCGAGCTCGTCGGCGTCCTTCTCCTCGGACATGCCGATCGGGCCGACCCGCTGGGCGTTGAGGAACTGGCGCACGACCGGCTCCTCCGACGACAGCAGCATCTCGCGGGGCCCGAACATCGCGAGGTGCCGGTGATAGAGCAGGCCGATGTTGTCGGGCACCGTGCGGGCGGTGTTGATGTCGTGGGTGACGATCAGGAACGTCGCGTCGATCTGGGCGTTGAGGTCCACGATCAGCTGGTTGAGGAACGCCGTACGCACCGGGTCGAGACCGGAGTCGGGCTCGTCGAAGAGCACGATCTCGGGCTCCAGCACGAGGGCGCGGGCCAGGCCGGCGCGCTTGCGCATGCCGCCGGAGATCTCGCCGGGCAGCTTGTCCTCGGCACCGAGCAGGCCGACCAGGTCCATCTTCTCCATGACGATGTCGCGGATCTCCGACTCGGACTTCTTGGTGTGCTCGCGCAACGGGAAGGCGACGTTGTCGTAGAGGTTCATCGAGCCGAACATGGCGCCGTCCTGGAACAGCACGCCGAACAGCTTGCGGATCTCGTAGAGCTCCCGCTCCGAGCAGGTCGCGATGTCGGTGCCCTCGATGACGATCGAGCCCTGGTCGGGCTTGAGCAGGCCGATCAGCGTCTTGAGGAAGACGGACTTGCCGGTGCCCGACGGCCCGAGCATCACGCAGATCTCGCCGGCCGGCACGGTCAGCGACACGTCGCCCCAGATCAGCTGCTTGCCGAACGACTTGCTGAGGTTCTCGACCTTTATCTCGACACCCATGATCCGTCCCTCCTCGTCGCTGCACGCGCCGAAGCACGCCCGAACCGCTGCTCCATCTCCCTGACCGGTACCAACGGGCGCCGGCGAGCGAAGTTACGCGCGAGTTCGATTTCTGCGGTGGCGAGGGGAAATGGCACGAGGGGCGGCCACCCCTGTCGGGTGACCGCCCCTCGTGGCGGGTGCAGCTAGGAGATCGTCACTTGACGGTGACGGTGGCGCCGGCGCCCTCGAGGGCCTCCTTGGCCTTCTCGGCGGCCTCCTTGGTGGCCTTCTCGAGGATCGCCTTGGGGGCGGACTCCACCAGGTCCTTGGCCTCCTTCAGGCCGAGGGAGGTGAGCGCGCGCACCTCCTTGATGACGTTGATCTTCTTGTCGCCGGCCGACTCCAGGATGACGTCGAACTCGTCCTGGTCCGCCGCGGCGGCGGCGTCGCCGCCGGCCGCGCCGCCCGCTGCCGGAGCCGCCGCAACGGCGACCGGGGCAGCGGCGGTGACGCCGAAGGTCTCCTCGAACTGCTTCACGAACTCGCTGAGCTCGATCAGCGTCATCTCCTTGAACGCGTCGAGGAGCTCGTCGGTGCTGAGCTTCGCCATGGTGGCGTTTCCTTCCAGTCGTTGGCCCGCCGCGATCGCGGGGGCCGGGTTTCAGGTGGTGGTGTACGCCGGGCCTAGGCCTCGGCGGTCTCCTCGTCAGAGGCGGCCTCGGCGGCGGGCTCCTCAGCGGGAGCCGCCTCCTCGGCGGGTGCCTCGTCAGCGGCGACCGGCTCGGCCGAGGCCTGGCCAGCACCACCTGCGAGGATCGAGGGGTCCTGCTCGGCCTTCGCCTGGAGCGCACCCGCGAGGCGGGCGGCCTGGGCGATCGGCGCGTTGAGCAGGTAGACGGCCTGACTGAGCGATGCGAGCATCGCGCCCGCCAGCTTGCCCAGGAGCACCTCGCGCGACTCGAGGTCCGCCAGCTTGGCGATCTCGGACGCGTCGAGGGGCTTGCCGTCGAGGATGCCACCCTTGATGACGAGGGTGGGGTTCGCCTTGGCAAAGTCACGCAGACCCTTGGCCGCCTCGACGACGTCGCCGTTGATGAAGGCGATGGCGGTCGGGCCGGTCAGCAGGTCGTCGAAGCCTTCGATGCCGGCCTCGGAGGCGGCGATCTTGGCGAGCGTGTTCTTGACCACGGCGTAGTTGGCGTTCGCACCGAGGGAGCGCCGCAGGTCCTGCAGCTGCTTCACGGTGAGACCGCGGTACTCGGTCAGCACGGCACCGGCGGACTCGTTGAACGACTCAACGATCTCCGCAACGGCCGCCTGCTTGTCTGCCCGCGCCATGGGTCTCCTTCCGGTGGTCGACCACCGGCCCCGGCCCCACAAACACGAACGCCCCGAGCGCAGGCTCAGGGCGTGGGATCATGCTTCTCGCTCTGTCACCTGCGCAGGCCGTCCACTCTCGCGGAACCTTCGGTCGGGCTGATGCACAGCACGACAACCGGCGGTCTCTGGTTTCGTAGAGAAGAGTACGGCGGCGCCGGCGGATCGCCAAAACGGCGGGGTCAGCCGACCACCCGCACCGGAGAGCCGGCCCGCCAGGCGGCGACGTCCTCGACCGCCTCGGCGAAGAACGTCCGGTAGTTGCCCTCGGTGACGTAGCCGAGGTGCGGGACGGCGAGGACGTTCGACAGCGCCAGCAGCGGGTGGTCACCGGGCAGCGGCTCCTCGTCGTACACGTCCAGGCCGGCGCCCGCGATCCGCTCCTCGGCGAGTGCGGCGACGAGGGCACCGGTGTCGACGAGGCCGGCGCGCGCGGTGTTGACCAGGTACGCCGAGGGACGCATCGCCGCGAGCTCGGGCTCGGCCACGATGCCGCGGGTGCTCGCGGCGAGCGCGAGGTGCAGCGAGACGAAGTCGGAGCCCGCGAAGAGCTCGTGCTTCGACACCGAGCGCACCCCCGCCTCCGCCGCCCGCTCCGCGGTCAGGTGCGGGCTCCAGGCGATCACGTCCATGCCGAACGCGGCGCCCACGACGGCCACCCGGGAGCCGATCCGGCCGAGCCCGACGACGCCGAGCGTCGCGCCCGCGAGGTCGGTGCCGACCGTCGACTGCCAGGGCGTGGTGGCGTCGGCGAAGAGCTCGGACTCGGCCACCAGGTGCCGGGCCAGGCCGAGGATCAGCGCCCAGGTCAGCTCGACGGTCGGGGTGGCGAGCGCCCCGGTCCCGCAGACCACGACGTCGCGCTCGCGACAGGCCTCGAGGTCGATCGCGGCATTGCGCATCCCGGTCGTCACCACCAGCCGCAGCGACGGCACGCGGGCGAGCAGCGCGCGGGTCAACGGCGTGCGCTCGCGCATCAGCACCAGCACCTCGGCGCCCTCGAGGATCTCCGCCAGCAGGTCCTCGTCGGCCACGTGGTCGCCGACCGCCGAGACCGTCACACCGTCGAGCGACGACCAGTCGGCGTACGAGAGGGCGACGCCCTGGTAGTCGTCGAGGATCACGCAGTGGATCGGCTCGGGCATGCGCACAGCCTCCCACGCCGATGGCGCCCGGAGCGGTGCCCCGAAAATGCCGCTGACCCGGCAGAGGATCTCTGCCGGGTCAGCGTGTGGAGCTCGGGTCAGGCGGTGGCCTCGTCCTCGACCGCGACGTTGCGGGTGCGGTTGGGGTCGACCTGGATGCCGGGGCCCATCGTCGTGGAGACGGTGACCTTCTTGATGTAGCGGCCCTTGGAGCTGGCCGGCTTCAGACGAAGGACCTCCTCCAGCGCGGCGCCGTAGTTCTCGGCGAGCTGGGCCTCGGAGAAGGACGCCTTGCCGATGATGAAGTGCAGGTTGGCGTGCCGGTCGACGCGGAACTCGATCTTGCCGCCCTTGATGTCGGACACGGCCTTCGCCACGTCCGGCGTCACGGTGCCGGTCTTCGGGTTCGGCATCAGGCCACGGGGGCCGAGCACGCGGCCGAGGCGGCCGACCTTGCCCATCATGTCGGGGGTCGCGACCACGGCGTCGAAGTCGAGCCAGCCACCGGCGACCTTCTCGATGAGGTCGTCGCCGCCGACGACGTCGGCGCCGGCCTCGCGGGCGGCCTCGGCCTTCTCGGCGTTCGCGAACACCAGGACCTTGGCGGTCTTGCCGGTGCCGTGCGGGAGGTTGACGGTGCCGCGGACCATCTGGTCAGCCTTGCGCGGGTCGACGCCCAGGCGCATGACGACGTCGACGGTCTCGTCGAACTTCTTCTTCGATGCGCCCTTCGCGATCTTGATCGCGGCAAGCGGGGCGTAGAGCTCGTCCTTGTCGAACTGCTCGGCCGCCGCGCGGTAGGTCTTGCTGCGCTGCATGGGCTTTCTCTTCTCTCTTCGAAAGTTGTGGTGAGCGGGCCAGCGCGGCCCTGCCACGGTGCTGCTGGAGCTTCTTACTGGGTGTCGACGCCCATCGAACGGGCGGTGCCCTCGACGATCTTCATGGCCGCCTCGATGTCGTTGGCGTTGAGGTCGGGCATCTTGGTCTGGGCGATCTCGCGCACCTGGTCCTTGGTCAGCTTGCCGACCTTCTCCTTGTGCGGGGCGCCCGAGCCCTTCTGCACGCCGGCGGCCTTCTTGATGAGCTCCGCGGCCGGCGGGGTCTTGGTGATGAACGTGAACGAGCGGTCCTCGTAGATGGTGATCTCGACCGGGATCACGTTGCCGCGCATCGACTCGGTCTGCGCGTTGTACGCCTTGCAGAACTCCATGATGTTCACGCCGTGCGGACCGAGGGCGGTACCGACCGGCGGAGCCGGCGTCGCGGCGCCGGCCTGGAGCTGCACCTTGACGAGTGCGGCGATCTTCTTCTTCGGAGGCATGGTGCTTCTCTTTCTGTCTCGTGGTCCTGACGAGGAGTACGTCGTACGCCTCTGCCACCTGCTGCTGCCCGTGTCTCCGCGGGCAACCTGTCTATTGTGCTGCGCTCACGCTCAGAGCGCGAATCCCGAGCTCACCGCTGCTTCTCGGCTCACCGGGTTTCGAGACGCGTCGCTCGTTCGCCGCTCCGCGGCGTCCGAGCCGACGCTCCTCAACCTTTTCGCCCTTCATGCCCGGAGCAAGCTCCGGGCATGGGCTCAAACCCTCTGGATCTGCGAGAAGCTCAGCTCGACGGGGGTCTCGCGGCCGAAGATCTCGACGAGGGCCTTCACGCGCTGCGACTCGGCGTTGATCTCGGTGATCGTCGCGTGCAGCGTGGCGAACGGGCCGTCGACCACCATGACCGAGTCGGAGACGTCGAAGTCGGCGACCTCGACGGGCTTCTTCGCGGTGGCGCCGCTCGTCGCGGCGGGGGTGCCGGCGGCGGCCGCCTCGGCCTCGGCGCGGGCGACCACGGCGGGCGCGAGCATGCTCTCGACCTCGGACATCGACAGCGGCACCGGCTGGTGGCTGTGGCCGACGAAGCCGGTGACCGACGGCGTGTGGCGGACCGCGGCCCACGACTCGTCGGTGAGGTCCATGCGGACCAGGACGTACCCGGGGAGCACGGTGCGCTTGACCATCTTGCGCTGACCGTTCTTGATCTCCGCGACCTCCTCGGTGGGGACCACGATCTCGTGGATGTAGTCCTCCATGTTCAGGGAGATGATGCGGTTCTCGAGGTTCGACTTCACCCGGTTCTCCATGCCGGAGTAGGTGTGCACGACGAACCAGTCGCCCGGCTTGGCCCACAGCTCGCGGCGGAACGCCTCGAGCGGGTCGTCGTCGGCGTCGTCGGAGTCCGGGCCCTCGTCGCCCTCGGCCTCGGAGAGGCCGATGCTGGTGCCGTCGGCCTCGTGGTCGTCGAGGCCGAGGGAGGCGTCGCTGGCCTCGTCGGTGCTCTCGGCGTCCAGGCGGGGGTCGTTCTCGATCTCGGGGCCGTCGTCGGCCTCGCCGTACTGGTCCTCGAGGGCGGGGTCGGGGGTCGCTTCGGCAGGCGTGTCGGCCGCGGCGTCGAACTCCGCGGCCTGCGACGTCGTGGTCTCCTCGGCGTCGACCGAGTCGTACTCCTGCTCAGACACGTACTGCTCCATCACGTTGGGTGCTGCTCTGGTTGCTCCGCGGGACGGCCCGTCAGGAGCCGGCGAAGATCTCGAAGGCGAGCTTGCCGAAGCCCAGGTCGAGCAGCGACACGATCGCCATCATCACGATCACGAACACCATCACGACGATGAAGTAGGTGACCAGCTGCTCCTGCGTCGGGTAGACGACCTTGCGGAGCTCGGCCACCACCTGGCGGTAGAACGTGGGGATGCTGGTGCGCTTGTGGGCGCTGCCGCCCCGCTCACCGCGGACTGCCTTGCTGTTCGGCACGTCCTACTCCCCTTTCCCTAGTTCGGTGCTGCGTCGTCCGGCGTGACCGGCCTGGGGGCCGGCCTGGTGGTCTTGCAGGGCACGAGGGACTTGAACCCCCAACCTTCGGTTTTGGAGACCGATGCTCTGCCAGTTGAGCTAGTGCCCTTCAGGTGACGCCATCAACCTACAAACTCCACACACATGGGCATGGCAAAGCAGCCTGATAGTTCACCGGTGGGTCAAGCATAGGGGGTCGGTGTACGCCCCGCCTAACCAACGCTCGAAGACGGTCAGCCGGCGCCAACGGGCTCGCACGATCGCACCGGTCCGGCGGTCACGTTGAAGTCCGTCCAGCCGGCGAACCCACCTCTGGTGGTGATGCCGTCGTCGTCCGGCTCGGACTGCGGCGGGATCGCCTCCCCCGAGACGCCCATCACGAACGTCTCGCCGGCGCGGACGCTGCCGGGCGGCAGGGTGACCCGCAGCAGGTCCGACCCCATGGTCACCCCCAGCCCCGGGAGCCTGCGGGCGACCGGGACGTATCGACCGGGAGCGCACGTCTGACGGTCGGGGAGGTAGGTGATGTCGGCCGTGACGCCATGCTCCGCCAGCTCGGCCTCGAGCCCCTCGGCGTCCTCGAGTCGTCGGACCTCGACGGTGATGGTGCCGGAGTTCCCCTCCTGCACCGAGTACGCCGCCGTCGTACCGAGCCCGGGAACTACGACGACCACGAGACCGGCGACGGCCACGGTCGCGGCCGCAACCAGGATCAGCCGCGCTCGCGAGCGGCGGGGCGGGACGGCCCGCCGGTCCGCCACGGTGGGGCCGGCGAGGATCGCCTCCAGCGTGCTCGCGGACCACTCCGCATCGAGCGGACGGATCTCGGGACGAAGTCGTTCGATGGAGTTCATGACAGCTCCTGTGCCGGGAGTCGGGGTTCGGGATCGGCGGCCTCGGGCGACGCGGGAGCGACCAGGGCGGCCCGCGCGCGGCTGAGTCGTCGCCGGAAGGCAGCGGGCGTGATGCCCAGGACCGTCGCCGCTTGATCGTTGGTGAGCCCGTCCCAACTCACGAGCAACAACGCCTCGCGGTGCTGTTCGCGAAGCAACGAGAGTCGTTCGAGCGCCTCCCTGCGCGTCAGCGCGGCGTCCGCCGAGTCGGCTGCGTAGGCCGCCACCCCGTCGAGCAGCGCGATCCGATCCACCAGGGCACGGCTGCGCCGATGGGCGCGCACCCGGTTCTGGATGACCTTGCGGGCGGCCACCAGGAGCCAGGCGATCGGCGGAGCGGGCAGGTCGTCCCAGCGGCGCCAGGCGATCATGAAGGTCTCCGCGACGACGTCGTGAGCAGCATCGGCTCCCACGTGGCGGCTGGCGAACGCCAGCACTCGCGGAGCCTCCGCGTGCCACATCTGCGTGAACTGCTCCTGCGAGGTGCTCATACCTCGTAATGTCCGGCATCACTCCGGCTGTGACCGGAGCGGTGCGATGCGGCGGGCGCGACGACCGGACTCACGGGGCGGTGGGCGTGCCGTACAGCAGCCGCCGGACCGCTGCCCGGGACATCAGCAGCACCACGACGAGCAACGTCACGGGCACGAAGCCGCCCAGGCTCACCGCGCCACCGAACACGATGTCGATCAGCCAGAGGACGACGAGCTTGCTGCCCGCGGCGACCGCCCAGAGCACCAGGGCGAACGCCGTCTTCGCCGGCCGCGTGGTCGCCCCGCGGAGCCGGGCCAGGACGGCGCCCTTGAGGAGCAGCACCACCTCGAGCGCCACCTTGAGCAGCGCGGCCGTGAGGAGCGAGAGCGTGAAGGTCTCGCTGATGACCTGGGGCAGGTACTGGATGGCCAGGTTGAGCACGACGACGTAGACGAAGAGGTCGACGATGTCCGCCGGATGGGCGGCGATCCACGCGCGGAGCGGTCCTCGCGCGGGCGGCTCGCCCACGGCGTCCGACTCGACTGGTTCGGTCACGACATCGAATCCTGCCGAACCCGACGCCCGGGCGCGACGCCCGGCCCTCAGCCGTGCCGGACGTCGCGGCGTCGGCAAGCGACCAGGCCCACCCCTGCGGCGATGAGGAGGACGGCGAGTGCGGGGAGCGCGCGGGCCGGACCGCCGGCGGCCGGCAGCGGACCGCCGGGGCCATCGGGGCCGCCCGTGGCGCCAGGACCGCCGGAGTCGCCGGAGCCACCGGACTCGCCGGTGGTGCTGGCGGCGACGGCGATCGTGTACTCGCGTTCGCCGGTCCCCACGGCGTTCGTCGCCGTGACGGTGAAGTCGTACGCCCCGGCCGTGGTGGGCCGGCCCGCCAGGGTGCCGTCGGGCTCGAGCGCGAGACCCTCGGGCAGGGTGCTGCCGTCGGCGAGCTCCACCCGTGGGCGCGGGGAGCCGGTGACCTCTAGCACCGTCGCGTAGTCGTGCCCGACCCGGGCGGACGGCAGCCTCCCGGTGACGAGGACCGGCGGCTCCCCCGCGTCGGGCACGGGAGGGGAGGCGTCATCGACGGGCGGCGAGGCATAGGAGAACCCGCCGGCGACGGTCGCGCTCACCCCCGCCTCAGTGACGGTGACCGGGACGGTGGTGCCCGCCTCCCCCGGCGCGGGGATCGGCACCGTCACCCGCAGGCGGGTGCCGCCGTCGCTCGCGGTGCCGGTCACCCGGTCCGCCGCACCGAACCGCACGCTGGTGGCCCCGCTCAGTCCTTCGCCGACGATGACGACCTCGTCACCGGCGGCACCCGCCTGCGGCGACATCGACAGGCTGGCGACGGTGCGCGTGAGCGCGATCGCCACGGGCGAGCTGCCGGCGGTGGCCACGCCGTACCGGTCGGACAGGAGCGTCGCCTCCTCCAGCCGACGGTCCTCGTCGTCCACCCAGGCGCCCAGCGGTGCCGCCGGGAGGGCGAAGCCTGCGGCGGCGACGGTCGGCGCGTACGCGAACTGCGACGGGCCTCCGGGGTAGTCGAGGCGGTAGGCGTGCCCCGTGACGACGCCGCCGAGTGCGGTGGTCGCGTCCGGCATCGTGATAGCGCCGGCATTGTCGATCGTGCCGAGGTTCTCGATCGTCCCGGCGTTGTGGATGGAGCCCGCGCTACGCAGCGTGTGTCCCGCGGGGACCGTCAGGCCCTGGTCGGCGGGGATCGCCAGGATCGCGTTCGGATGGACCTGCAGCGTGTCGTCGAAGTCGATGCCACCGGATACCGTCACCTCCGCCACAGCGGACCCCACTCCGGCGCCGGGGGCTCCGATCGCCACGACGGCCGGGGTCCCGCCGATACCGCCGCCGATACCGGGCGGCACGGTCGTTGCGACGTCCGGGACGGCCCGCGCGACGACCGTGCCGCCCGAGATCGTCACCACGCCCCCCGAGCCGGCGGCGCCGCCCCCGATGCCCGCACCCTCGCGGGTCCCGGTCGCGGTGACCTCGCCGCCGGTGATCGTGACGACTCCACCCGTGCTCCCGCTTCCGCCTCCGATCCCGGCACCGTAGGTGCCACCGGTCGCCGTCACCACGCCGCCGGCGATCGCCACGGTGCCCGCGTCCTTGCCCTGCGAGCCACCGATGCCCGCGCTCGTCCCGCCGCCCACCGCGGTGACGTCGCCGCCCGCGATCGTCACCGTGCCGCCGACGCCGCCCACGCCACTGCCGATCCCCGCGCCTCCACCTGCCGCGGTCACCACCCCGCCGGCGATCGTGATCGTGCCGGTAGCGCCATGTTCATCACCCCCGATCCCGGCACCTCTGGACAAGGAGCGTGCGGCCAGCGTTCCCGGCGACCTGTTCGTGTCCCGGATCGTCAGCGCCGCGCCCGCCGGCACCCGCACCGCCGCCTGGTCGTTGCCGAACACGCTCAGGTCGTGACCGTTGAGATCCAGCACCAGGGCCTCGCCCGGATCGAGCCGCAGAGACGCCGTACCGGTGATGTCCGCGCACAGGATCACTGTCGTCTCGGTCGCCGTCGCGTCCTGGAACGCCGCCACGACGCCGGCCCAGTCGCCGGCCGTGCAGTCGTCGGCGGCCGCGGCCGGCATGCCACGGGCCACACCCGCACCGAGACCGAGCGCCGCGATCGTCAGCGCCGCGGCCGAGCGCACTACTCTCATCGGATCGCCGACCTCCCGAGGTTCCCGCTGTTGGCCGGCCGTCCCCCACCGCCGCCGGCGTTCCGAGCACGCTAGTGACGTCGATGGTGACCCGCTCCGAAACCCGGAAACGTCCTAACTAGGACATGTGTGCTCCTATCCTGTCGGTGGCCGCCGCCCGTCTCCGGGCGACATCCAGCAGTCACCATCCGGCAGTGAGGAGCGCAGGTTGCCCCGCAGCGCCCAGGACGATCTGGCCGAGGCGCTGCGCCTCTACGCGCGGGTCGCGCGCACCGGCACCAGGAGCAGCTCGGTGCTCGACCGACTCACGGTCGCCTCACCCACCCGCGTCCGGCGCCTGCTCCACCTGCTGCGCCGGCTCGGCCTGCTCCAGACGCACAACGGCGTCCTCACCCTGCCGGCCCTCGGGGCCGGCGACCGACCCACGCCCCTCGACCAGCTCGATGTCGGCACCCGGGAGCGGCTGACCGCGTTCCAGGAGTACTGGCGCGACTGGCAGCCGCCCGAGGAGAACCCCGGCGCCCTGCACGGCGCACGCGGCTACTGGTGGCACTGGTGGACCGTCGTACGCGACTGGCCCACGCACGAACCGTTGCGCATGGACGCCGTGATGCCGGCGGACGATGCCTATCTCGCCCAGGACTGGCTCGAGTACATCGACCGCGACCTGCTCGCCGACCTCCTCGGCTCCGGCCGGATGACCGTGCGCCTCATCGTCTCCGAGCGCGTCGGCGGCACCCCTTACCAGGCGCTCGTCGACCTGCTGCACGCCCACGGCACCCAGGTCCGCCTCCTGGACGCACCCAGCTGGTACACCGTCTACGCCGACCGATACGTCGTCGCCCCCGAGAGCGCCGCCGACCTCTTCAACGGCGTCTCGCACCTCACCGAGGACCCGATCACCGCGCGCGCCCACGCCCAGCTCTTCACCCGCCAGTGGCAGGCCGCGGCCGCCTGGCGGAGACAGCGGCTCGACGACCGTGCCCACCTGATCGCTCTGCTGCGAGAGGGCCTCCACGACCACGAGATCGCCGACCGCCTCGGCACCACCGACCGCACCGTCCGTCGTCACGTCGCCGACCTGATGAACCGCACCGGCGCCCGCACCCGCTATCAGCTCGGCACCCGCATCGGCGGCAGCTCCTTGTCGACGCCGCTCGACGCCGGTTAGCCTGCCCGCTCGAAGCGGCTGGCGCGGTCTCGGCGCCGGCCGGGATACGGGGAGGCGTTTCGCCATGCGTAGGTCCGTCATCGCCGTGCTGGCCACGGCCGTGACCATCGGTCTCGTGGGGTGGGCGGTCCCGCCGGCTCAGTCGGCACCCACCGCACCCGCCGGACGGCTGGTCTACGTGTGCGGGCAGAACCTGTGCGCCGTCGACCCGGCCACCGGCGCACGGGCGCAGATCACCAGCGACGGCGACAGCGGGGCCGCCTACCGCGCACCGTCGATCAGCGCGGACGGCGGCACGGTGGCCGCGGCCCGCAACGGCGACGTCGTCGTCGGGGCGTACGGCGCCAACCTGACCGCCGCGTGGCTGACCGAGCAGAGCATCCTGGGCGTGGCACTGCAGCCCGACGGCTCCGCCGTGACCGAGACGCACTCGTATGTCCGCAACGAGGTGAGGCTGTGCTGGCCCGGCCCCTACACCTGTCTCCAGCTGGTCGCCCACAACGACACCAGCTACACCACGCCCGACGGGACCAGTCGTTCCTACAACGGCGGATCGGGGACGTCGTTCCTCGGCGCGAGCACCCTGCTCAGCGCCAGCTACGACATCACCCGTGACGCGCACTACGTCTGCGCCGTGGCGAACCCGGCGGCCGAGTCGCAGGACTGCGCGGAGGTCTTCGCGGTCGCGCAGACGATCTCCAGCATCGCCGGCTCGCCGACCGGCGAGTACATCGCGGCCACCCTCAGCGACGGCGACGCCCCGAGCTCGGTCCAGCTCTACTCGGCCGCCGGAGCTCCGGTGCGCGGGGTGGCCGCCGACGCCGGCTCCCCGGCGTTCTCCCCCGACGGAAGGTGGCTCGCCTACGCCGCGGACGACGGCTGGATCTACGCCCAGCCGACCGCGGGCGGTACGCCGGTGCGACTGGTCCAGGGTGCCGCACCGGCCTGGGGTGGCGGCGCCGTGGCGGGTGACCCGGGTCTGAGCAGCGGAACCGCGAAGGTCCGCGGGGTCAAGAAGAAGGGCGTGCCGGTCAGGAAGCGCACCGTGAGGTTGACCGTCGCCTGCACCGGCGGCACCCCCTGCGCGGGACAGCTGGTCCTCACCGTCAAGAAGGGCAAGAGGAAGGCGGCGATCGCCAAGCCCAAGGCCTACACCGTGCCGGCGGGCGCCCAGAGGAAGGTCGCCGTCAAGCTCACCCCCAAGGGCCTCAAGATCGTCCGGAAGAAGAAGGTCACCAAGGCCGTCGCCACCGTCGGCGGGAACCGCACCACGATCAGGATCCGCCGGTAGCGGGCCGATCGGTCCCGCACCGCAGGCGGAGGTCGGAACGCACCGGCCGCCGCCCTACGATGGTGCACATGACCTCCGTCCCGCAGTCGTCCCCTCGCACCCACCGCGTCTCCCGTCGCGTCGGCGCCATCGCCGAGTCCGCGACGCTGAAGGTCGATGCGAAGGCGAAGGCGCTGAAGGCGGAGGGCCGGCCGGTGATCGGCTTCGGCGCGGGCGAGCCCGACTTCGCGACGCCCGGCTACATCGTCGACGCCGCTGTCGAGGCGTGCCGCGACCCGAAGAACCACCGCTACACCCCCGCCGGCGGCCTGCCCGAGCTCAAGAAGGCGATCGTCGAGAAGACCGCCCGCGACAGCGGCCTGGTCGTGGAGCCGGCGCAGGTGCTGGTGACCAACGGCGGCAAGCAGGCGATCTACGAGGCGTTCGCCGCGATGCTCGACCCCGGCGACGAGGTGATCGTGCCCGCGCCGTACTGGACCACCTACCCCGAGGCCATCCAGCTCGCCGGCGGCGTGCCGGTCGAGGTGCTCGCCGACGAGACCCAGGACTACAAGGTCACCGTCGAGCAGCTCGAGGCCGCCCGCACCGACCGCACCAAGGTGCTGCTCTTCGTCTCGCCGTCCAACCCGACCGGCGCGGTCTACACCGCCGACGAGATCCGGGCGATCGGCACCTGGGTCGAGGAGCACGAGCTGTGGGTGCTCACCGACGAGATCTACGAGCACCTGGTGTATGACGACATCGCGACCGGCTCGCTGCCGGTGCTGTGCCCCGACCTGGCCGACCACACCGTCGTCGTCAACGGCGTCGCGAAGACCTACGCGATGACCGGCTGGCGCGTCGGCTGGGTGATCGGCCCGACCGACATCGTCAAGGCCGCCACCAACCTGCAGTCGCACGCGACGTCCAACGTCGCCAACGTCTCACAGCGCGCGGCGATCGCGGCGCTCGAGGGCGACCTGTCCGCGGTCCACGAGATGAAGACCGCCTTCGACCGGCGCCGACGCACGATCGTGTCGATGCTCAACGAGATCGACGGTGTGGTGTGCCCGCTGCCCGGTGGCGCGTTCTACGCCTACCCGTCCGTGAAGGGCCTGCTCGGCCGGGAGTACGACGGGCGCGTGATCGACACCTCCGCCGACCTGGCCGAATACATCCTCGACCGGGCCGAGGTCGCGGTGGTGCCCGGCGAGGCCTTCGGCTCCCCCGGCTACCTGCGGCTGTCCTACGCACTCGGAGACGACGACATCGTGGAGGGCATCACCCGCCTGCAGAAGCTCTTCGCCTGACCCCGATACGCTCCGGGGGATGCGTGATCTCCGGGAGCTGCCGAAGGCACATCTCCACCTGCACTTCACCGGGTCGATGCGGCACGGGACCCTCCTCGAGCTCGCCGAGCGGGACGGGATCGCGCTGCCCGACCAGCTGGTCGAGGACTGGCCGCCCAAGCTGTCGGCGGCCGACGAGAAGGGCTGGTTCCGCTTCCAGCGGCTCTACGACGTGGCACGGTCGGTGCTGCGCACCGAGGACGACGTACGCCGGCTGGTGCGCGAGGCCGCCGAGGACGACGTGCTCGACGGGGGCCGCTGGCTCGAGATCCAGGTCGACCCGAGCGGGTACGGCGCGCGCTTCGGCGGCATCACGGCCTTCACCGACCTGGTGCTCGACGCCGTCGCCGAAGCGTCGGCCGACACCGGCCTCGGCATCGCGGTGGTGATCGCCGCCAACCGCACCCGGCATCCGCTCGACGCGCGCACCCTGGCCCGGCTGGCCGCGCAGTACGCCGGTCGCGGGGTCGTCGGCTTCGGCCTGTCCAACGACGAGCGCCGGGGCAGCACCGCCGACTTCGCGCCGGCGTTCCGGATCGCCGAGCGGGCCGGGCTGCTGCTGGCGCCGCACGGCGGCGAGCTGCGCGGCCCCGAGCACATCCGGGTCTGCCTCGACGCGCTCGGCGCCGACCGGCTCGGCCACGGCGTCCGCTCGGCCGAGGACCCGGCGCTGCTCGACCGGATCGTCGAGGCCGGGGTGGCACTCGAGGTCTGCCCGGTCTCGAACGTCGCGCTCGGCGTCTACTCCGACCTGACCTCGGTGCCGCTGCCCACGCTGCTGGCCGCGGGCGCGACCGTGGCGCTCGGCGCCGACGACCCACTGCTCTTCGGGTCCCGGCTGGCCGGGCAGTACGCCACCATGCGCGCCGCGCACGAGCTCACCGACGAGCAGCTGGCCGACCTGGCCCGGATGTCGGTGGCGGCCTCACGGGCGCCGGAGTCGGTCCGCGCCGCGATCGGCGCGGACATCGACGCGTGGCTGGCGGCCGATCCTGCAAGGATGGAGCCATGACGACCGGCCCCGAGAACCCCTACGGCGAGCAGCAGCCGCCCCCGCCGCCGTACGGGCAGCCGCAGCAGGGGCAGCCGCCGTACGGCCAGCCGCAACCGGGCCAGCCCGCGTACGGTCAGCAGCCCTACGGCCAGGCGCCCTACGGCCAGCAGCCCTACCCGCAGCAGGGCTACGGCTACGGGCCGCAGTACGCCGGTCCCCCGGCGCCGAACCACCCGTCCGCGACCACGGCGATGGTGCTGGGCATCATCGGCCTGGTCGGCATCCTGTCCTGCGCCGGCGTGACGCTGGTGCTCTCCCCCTTCGCGTGGGCGATCGGCGGCAAGGCCGTCAAGGAGATCGACGCGGCGCCGCCGGGCACCTACTCCGGACGGGACCAGGCGAACGCGGGGCGGATCATGGGCATCGTCGGCACGATCCTGCTCGTGCTCGGCGTGGTCGCGATCGTCGCGATCATCGGCCTGGCGGTCGCGGTCGACTCCAGCTCGTCGACGTACTGACGCCTACAGCTCCGCGCCGACCAGCACCGGCTCGTTGACGAGCACGATGCCGAAGCGCGCCGCGACGCCGTCGCGCACCTCGCGGGCCAGGGCGAGCAGGTCGTCGGTCGTGGCGGCGCCGCGGTTGGTGAGGGCGAGCGTGTGCTTGCCCGACAGCGCGACCCGGTCGTTGCCGTAGCCCTTGCCGAAGCCGGCGCGGTCGATCAGCCAGGCGGCGCTGGTCTTGACCCGCCCGTCGGCCTGCGGCCAGGCCGGCGCGCCGGCGGGCACCTCGGCCGCGTCGACGACCGGGTTGGTGAAGAAGGACCCGGCGCTCCACGTGTCGTGGTCGGCCGGGTCGAGCACCATCCCCTTCCCGGCGCGCAGTGCCAGCACCGCCCGGCGTACGTCGGCGAGCGGGGCGCGCTGCCCGAGCTCGACGCCCAGGGTGGTAGCGAGCTCGGCGTAGGCGACCGGCGCGCCGAGGTCGCCCTGGGGCAGCTGGTAGCTGACGGAGAGGACGACGTGGCGAGCCGGGTCGGCCTTGAACCGGGAGGTGCGGTAGCCGAACCGGCAGTCGGCGTTGGCGAAGGTGCGGACGCCGCGCAGCATCCGGTCCCAGACCCGCACCGAGGCGATCGTCTGGGAGACCTCCTGGCCGTAGGCGCCGACGTTCTGGATCGGCGTGGCTCCTACCGAGCCCGGGATGCCGGAGAGCGCCTCGATGCCGACCCAGCCCCGGTCGACGGCGAGGGCGACCAACTCGTCCCAGGACTCGCCGGCGGCGACCCGGACCATCGCCCCGCCACAGGACGCGCCCTCGTCGGCGTCGATCTCGGCGCCGGTGGTCGCGACCTCGATCACCGTGCCCGGGAAGCCCCGGTCGGCGACGACCAGGTTGCTCCCGCCGCCGAGCACCAGCACCGGCTCACCGGCCGTGTCGGCGTCGATCAGGGCCTGGACGAGCTCGGCCTCGGTGGTCGCCCGGACCCATCGCTCGGCGGGTCCGCCGAGGCGGAGGGTGGTGTGGTCGCGGAGCAGCTCGCCGGTCAGCTCAGGCACGGCCGGCTTCTCGGAGCACCGCACGCGGCATGCCCAGGACCTTCTGGCCCTCGCAGGTGACCGTGAGCACGACCGTCGTCAGACCGTCGCCGGAGGGCTTGACCTCGCCGGCGACCTCGAGCTCGACGCCGCCCTCGGCCGGCACGACGACCGGGTTGGTGAACTTGCAGCCGAAGCTGACGACCTCGGCACCGGGGTACCAGGCCTGCACGGCCCGGGCCGCGAGCGCCATGGTGTACATCCCGTGGGCGATCACGCCGGGCAGACCGACGCTCGTGGCGACGGACTCGTCCTGGTGGATCGGGTTGTGGTCACCGCTGGCCGCGGCGTACCGCACCAGGTCGGCGCGGGTGATCGTGAACGTCTGGGTCGCGAGGGTGGGCAGCGTCATCAGGCCTCCGGCCCCCGGTGGACGAGCGTGGCCGAGGTCGTGCAGACCAGCGCGCCGGACGCGTCGATGACCTCGCTCGCGGTGCCGATGATGTCGTTGCCGGCGATCTGGCGCAGGCTCGAGACCGTCAGCGTCGCGGTGAGCACGTCGCCCGGCACGACCGGCCGCTCGTAGGCGAACCTCTGCTCGCCGTGCACGATCCGGAAGAGGTCGATGGACTCGGCCTCGAGGAAGGAGTTCATCGCGTCGAAGGCAAGCACGATCGGGTACGTCGCGGGCGCCGGGCCACCGTCGTAGGCACCCCCGGTGGCGGCGACGAACTCCGCGACCTTCTCCCGGGTGACCGCGAACGGTGCAGTCGGGGGGAAGGTGCGGCCGACGAGATCCTGGTCGACTGGCATGGCCTCAAAATAGCCGTCGACCCGGCAGCGAGTCGCTGCCGGGTCGACGAAGGGCTTCGCGAGGGGCTGCCGGGCAACCGCCTCGACCACCGGGCCTATCGGGTCTCGCGGTGCGCCTGGTGCTTGCGGCAGCGCGGGCAGAACTTCGCCAGCTCGAGCCGGTCGGGGTCGTTGCGGCGGTTCTTCTTGGTGATGTAGTTCCGCTCCTTGCACTCCACGCAGGCGAGAGTGATCTTCGGGCGAACGTCGCTGCTCTTGCTGGCCACGGGAAGTCCTTCGGTAGGTACTGGTGTCGCTGGTCTGTCTGGTAGCGGGAGCGGGACTCGAACCCGCGACACCACGATTATGAGTCGTGTGCTCTAACCGCCTGAGCTACCCCGCCATCCGGGCTCGGCAGCGCGATCCAGGCTAGCCGGAACGCGCAAACACCTCTCCCAGAGCCCCTTTACGGAATCGAACCGTAGACCTTCTCCTTACCATGGAGACGCTCTGCCGACTGAGCTAAAGGGGCAACGTCGGAGAACGATACACAGGGAGTGCGGTGATCGAGAAATCGACCGCCGGAGTGGTCTTCTAGGACTCCACCGGACCCCTCGGAGCCTCGCCCAGACGCGGCCAGGGCGCCGCCTCCTCGAGCTCGTAGGCCAGTTCCAGCAGCGTGGCCTCCTGGCCCGCTCCGGCCGAGAACATCATCCCCTGCGGCAGCCCGGCACCGGTGGTCGCGAGCGGCAGAGAGATCGCCGGATCGCCGGTGGCGTTCTGCCACGGCGTGAACGCGACCCACTCCAGGATCCGCTCCATCACGACCTCGAAGTCGGCGGTCGGGTCGAGGTGGCCGACCAGCGGCGTCTGGAGCGCGAGCGTCGGCGACAGCGCGACGTCGTAGCGCCGGTGGAACTCCGCCGAGACCCGCGACAGCCGGCGCAGGCGCGCGATCGCGCCGGGGAGCCGGTGCAGGCGGCGTCGACAGTGGCGGTCCAGGCCGAGCGTGAGGTGGTCGAGGCGGGTGCGGTCCCAGGTCGGACCGAAGCCGCGGCGGCCGGTGCGCACGACCATCGTCGCGAGCATTCCCCAGTAGAGCAGGAAGTCGTCGGGCACGGTCGGGGGCGCCGGCGAAGCCACCTCCTCGACCTGGTGGCCGAGCTCCTCGAGCAGGTGCGCGGTCTTGAGGGTCAGCTCGGCGACCTCGGGCGAGGCCGACCGCCCGATGCCGGCGGTGTGGACGCCGATCCGGAGCCGCTTGCGCCCGGGCCGGGTGATGTCGCCGATCGGCGGCAGCCGGAGCTCGCGGTAGACGTGCTCGGCCTCGCGCAGGAACGCCGCAGTATCGCGGACCGACCGGGTGATCACGCCGTCGGCGACGATCCGTACCGGCAGCTGGCGGTTGAGCCGGTCCTGGGCGAGCCGGTCGCGGGTGGGCTTGAGCCCGACCAGGCCGTTGACGGAGGCCGGGATCCGGATCGAGCCGCCGCCGTCGTTGCCGTGCGCGAGCGGGACGGCGCCGGCCGCCACGAGCGCGGCCGCGCCGGCGGAGGAGGCGCCCGCGGTGCGGTCGGTGTCCCACGGGGATCGCACCGGACCGAGCCGCGGGTGCTCCGCCGACGGGCTGAACCCGAACTCCGAGAGCTGGGTCTTGCCGAGCGGCACCAGGCCGGTCGCGAGGAACATCCGGGCGAAGTCGCCGTCCGCCCGCAGCGGCGTCGCCCGATAGGCGTCGCAGCCCTGTTGGGTGGGCATCCCGGCGACGTCGACGTTGTCCTTGACGAAGGTGGGGACGCCGGCGAAGAACCCGCCGCGCGGATCGCGCGCCTCGGCGCGGGCGCGCTCGTAGGCGACGTACGACACGGCGTTCAGGTCGGGTCGGAGTCGCTCGGTGCGGGCGACGGCGGCCTCGATCACCTCGGAGATCGAGACCTCGCCCTCCTGGATCGCGGCGACGAGCCCGACCGCGTCGCGGTCACCGAGGGCGTCGTCACCGAAGGCGTGGACTCGGGGCACCCGTGGAGCGTATTGCTCAGGACTGGGCCGCGGCGAGCCTCGCGTCGACGGCGACGGGGGCGAGCACGTGGTCGAGGGCGAGCGCCGCGCAGCCGACGACGCCGGCCCGGTCGCCGTGGACGGCGGCGAGGAACTGCAGATCGCGCGTGGCCAGCGGGGCGGCGAGGGCGTAGACGCTCTCGCGGACGCCGGCGACGTGGAAGTCGAACGCCGCAGCCAGGTCGCCGCCGATCACCACGGCGGCGGGGTTGAGCAGGTTGATCGCGGTCGCGAGCACCTCCCCGAGGGCGCGGCCGCCGTCACGCAGCAGGCCGCGCGCCGTCGGGTCGCCCTGGAGGGCGAGCGCGACCAGGTCGCGCACGTGCTCGACCTCGTGACCGGCCTCCTGGGCGCGGGCGACCAGCGCCCAGCCGCCGGCGAGGGTCTCGAGGCAGCCGGTCGACCCGCACCGGCAGGGCAGATCGGCAGCGGCCTCGATCTTGGTGTGCCCGATCTCGCCCGCGGCGCCGAGGTGGCCGCTGAGCACCCGCCCGTCGGCGATGATCCCGAGGCCCAGGCCGGTCGAGGCCTTGACGACCAGCACGTCGCGCAGGCTCGCCGAGCGGCCGAGCAACTCGGCGCGGGCGAGCACGTCGGCGTCGTTGCCGGCGAAGAGCGGGGCGGTGGTGACCCCCGCGAGGTACGGCGCGAGCTCGACGCCGTCCCAACCGGACACGTCGGGCGAGCCGATGCTGACCCCGCGCGTCGGGTCGAGGGTGCCCGGCAGGCTCAGGCCGACGCCGAGCACCGGCAGCTCCCCGAACTCGGACCGGGCGTCGTCGAGCAGGCCCGCGAGGCGCCCGGCGATCTGGGGCATCAGCTCGTCGGGCCCGACGCCGACCTCGTGGTCCCGGGAGTCGGAGGAGATCTCCTCGCCGTCGAGGTCGAGGACCGCGAGCTGGCTGCGCGAGCGGCCGATCGCGACGGCGAGGACCACACCGGCGTGCTGGTTGAACACCAGCGCGCCCGGCGGCCGGCCACCGGTGGAGGCCAGCTCCTCGCCGAGCAGCAGCAGGCCGGCGGAGGTCAGCGAGCTCACCCGGGTGGTGATCGCGGTGCGGGAGAGGCCGGTCAGCGCCCGCAGCTGCGATCGGGTGCTGGCCCGGCCGGTGCGCACGAGCTCGAGGAGCTCACCGGCGGTCGCCGGGGCCGCACTCTCGCGGCCGTCGACACGCGACGATGCGGGGCGGGTCGTGGTCTGCGTCACGGCGGGAGCATAACGCCGTGTTCTTTGGTCTTAAGAAGGCATTAGTCATGCTCGCTTGAGTCCTAATGGGCTACGGTGGCGGCCATGGAGTCGACGACCAGTCCGCACGTGCTCCCCGCCGCGTGCGACTTCACCGTGTTCGGCGGCACCGGCGACCTCGCGCTGCGCAAGCTGCTCCCCGCGCTCTACCACCGCGACCTGGAGGGCCAGCTGCCCGCCGACCACCGGGTGCTCGGCGTCTCCACGTCCGACCTCGACGACGCGGGCTGGCGCGACGCGGTGCGCGCGGCGCTCACGACGTACGTCGCCGCCGAGCAACTGCTGACGCCGGTCGTCGACCGGTTCCTCGCCCGGCTCCGCCACCTCCGGCTGGACGCCGAGGACCCCGAGGACTGGGACCGCCTGCACGCCCTGCTCAAGGACCGCGCGCACCCGGAGGACGCCGTCCGGGTCTTCTACCTGGCGGTGGCACCGCGGCTCTTCGGCTCGATCTGCCAGCGCCTCGACGAGATCGGCGTGGTGGACGAGCGCGCCCGGGTGGTGCTCGAGAAGCCGATCGGCCACGACCTCGCCTCGGCCCGCGAGGTCAACGACGCGGTCGGCCGGGTCTTCGGCGAGGCGCAGATCTTCCGCATCGACCACTACCTCGGCAAGGAGAGCGTGCAGAACCTGCTGGTCACCCGGTTCGCCAACACCTTCCTCGAGCCACTGTGGAACTCGCAGTGGGTCGACCACGTGCAGATCACCGTCTCCGAGACCGTCGGCGTCGGCGGGCGCGGCGCCTACTACGACCACGCCGGCGCGCTGCGCGACATGGTGCAGAACCACCTGCTCCAGCTGCTCTGCCTCGTGGCGATGGAGCCCCCGACGTACGTCGGCCGCGAGACCGTGCGCGACGAGAAGGTCAAGGTGCTGCGGGCCCTCCGGCCGATGACGCCCGCGGACGTCGACCGCGACACCGTGCGGGGGCGCTACGACGTGGGGCTCGTCGACGGCGCGCCGGTGCCGTCGTACGCCGAGGACCTGGGTCACGGGGGGTCTCGGACCGAGACCTTCGTGGCCCTCAAGACCGAGGTGCAGAACTGGCGCTGGGCCGGGGTCCCGTTCTACCTGCGCACCGGCAAGCGGATGGACCGACGGGTCAGCGAGATCGTGGTCGTCTTCAAGGAGCCGCCGCACTCGATGTTCCCCGGGGCGGAGGGCGCGACCGCGCCCAACCGGCTGCACATCCTGGTCCAGCCCGACGAGGGCATGCGCCTGCACCTCACGGCCAAGGAGCCCGGGCCCGGGGGCTACCGCCTCCGGCCGGTCTCGTTGGACCTCAGCTACGCCGCCGCGTTCGACGCGCGGCTGCCCGACGCCTACGAGCGGCTGCTCATGGACGTGATCAAGGGCAATCCCACGCTCTTCATGCGCCGCGACGAGGTCGAGGCCGCGTGGACGTGGACCGAGCCGATCCTGCGCCGCTGGGCGAGCTCCCCCGCGCGACCCAGGCGCTACCCCGCCGGCACCACCGGACCCACCGCCGCCGCGATGCTCCTCGAGCGGGACGGCCGTACCTGGCAGGAGCCCGACCAGTGACCCATCCCGTTGTCTCCGAGGTGACGGCGCGCGTCGTCGAGCGCAGCGCCGAGACCCGCGCCGAGTACCTGCGCCGCATCCGCGCGACTGCCCGCCACCAGATCGAGCAGGGCGGCCCAGCTCGCGGCCGGCTCGCCTGCGCCAACCTGGCGCACGGCTTCGCCGCCGCCGAGCCCGAGGACAAGCGCGCGCTGATCGGCCGCGCGAAGCCGAACGTCGCGATCGTCTCGTCGTACAACGACCTGCTGTCGGCGCACCAGCCCTACCGCGACTACCCGCAGGCGCTCAAGCACGCGATCGTCCGCGCCGGCGGCATCGCCCAGTTCGCGGGAGGCGTCCCGGCCATGTGCGACGGCATCACCCAGGGCCGCGACGGCATGCAGCTCTCGCTCTACAGCCGCGACGTGATCGCGATGTCGGCGGCGATCGCGCTCTCCCACGACCTGTTCGACGGCGCGCTGATGCTCGGCGTCTGCGACAAGATCACGCCCGGGCTGCTGATCGGGGCGCTGTCCTTCGGTCACCTGCCGACGGTGTTCGTGCCCGCCGGGCCGATGACGTCGGGGCTGCCGAACTCCGAGAAGGCCCGGGTCCGCCAGCGGTACGCCGAGGGGAAGGTGGGCCGCGCGGAGCTGTTGGAGGCCGAGGCCGCGTCGTACCACTCGGCCGGGACGTGCACGTTCTACGGCACCGCGAACTCCAACCAGCTGCTGATGGAGGTGCTCGGGCTGCACCTGCCGGGCTCGTCGTTCGTGAACCCCGGCACGCCGCTGCGCGACGCGCTCACCGCCGCGGCCGGCCGCCGGATCGTCGAGCTCACCCGCGCCGACCCCACGCCGATCGGGGAGATCGTCGACGAGAAGGCGATCGTCAACGCCTGCGTCGCACTGCTCGCCAGCGGCGGCTCGACCAACCACACGATGCACCTGGTCGCGATCGCGCGGGCCGCCGGGATCGCGCTGACCTGGGACGACCTGTCCGACCTGTCGGCGGTGGTGCCGCTGATCAGCCGGATGTACCCCAACGGCGAGGCCGACGTGAACCACTTCCATGCCGCCGGCGGCATCGCGTTCCTGGTGCGCACGCTGCTCGAGGCCGGGCTGCTCCACGACGACGTGCGGACGGTCGCCGGCCGCGGGCTGTCCGGCTACACCCGGGAGCCGGTGCTGCGCGGCGACGACCTCAGCTGGCAGGAGGGGCCGGCCACGTCGCTCGACCTCGACGTGCTCCGCCCCGCCTCGGCCCCCTTCACCCCTGACGGCGGCCTGCAGCTGCTCAGCGGACCGCTGGGGCGCGCGGTGATCAAGACCTCGGCGGTCAAGCCCGAGCACCGCGTGGTATCCGCACCCGCGGTCGTCTTCGACGACCAGCACGACTTCCTCGCGGCGTTCTCCGCAGGCACCCTCGACGGTCGCGACTTCGTCGCGGTGATCCGCTACCAAGGCCCGGCCGCCAATGGGATGCCCGAGCTGCACAAGCTGATGCCCGCGCTCGGCGTGCTGCAGGACCGCGGCCAGCGGGTCGCGGTCGTCACCGACGGCCGGATGTCCGGCGCGTCGGGCAAGGTGCCGGCCGCCATCCACGTCACCCCCGAGGCGGCGCTCGGCGGGCCGCTGGCGCGGGTCGTCGACGGCGACCCGATCACCGTCGACGCGGACGGTGGGCTACTCGACCTGCACGTCGACCACGACGCGTTCGTGCGGCGCCCGAGCACCGGTCGCGCGCCACGGGGACCGGAGTGGGCGGGCACCGGCCGCGAGCTCTTCGCGGCGTTCCGGGCCACCGTCGGGTCGGCCGACACCGGCGCCAGCGTCTTCCCGGGCATCATCGCGCCGGGCCAGGAGGTGCGTGTTGTCCAGTCTGCTTGATGCGGTCCCCGTGCTGCCGGTCGTCGTCGTCGACGACGTGTCCCACGCCGTTCCGGTCGCCCGGGCGCTCGTCGCCGGCGGGCTGCCCGCGATCGAGCTGACCCTGCGCACGCCGGTCGCGCTCGACGCCATCCGCGCCATCGCCGCCGAGGTGCCCGAGATCCTGGTCGGCGCCGGCACGGTCACCACCCCCGACCAGGCGAAGCTCGCCGCCGAGGCCGGCGCGCGGTTCCTGGTCTCGCCCGGCCTCACGCCGTCGCTGCTCTCGTCGATGCGGGACACGGGACTGCCCTTCCTCCCCGGCACGGCCACGGTCTCCGAGGTGCTCACCGCACTCGAGGCCGGCTGCACCGAGCTGAAGTTCTTCCCGGCCGCGGCGTCCGGCGGCACGGCGTACCTCACGGCGATCGGCTCCCCGCTCCCCTCCGCCCGCTTCTGCCCGACCGGCGGCATCACGCCCACGTCGGCGCCGGCGTACCTCGCACTGCCGAACGTCGGCTGCGTCGGCGGCTCCTGGCTCACCCCCGCCGATGCGCTCGCGACCGGCGACTGGGACCGGGTGACGACGCTCGCCAGGGAGGCCGCCGCGCTGCGCGTGTCCTAGGACGGGGCGCTGGGACGCTCGAACATCTGGAGCACGCCGCCCACGGCGAAGCAGACCGCGCCGGCGAACGTCCCCCAGTTGACCAGGCCGGCGTTCAGCGCGTCGGACGTGGCCGGCCGCGTGAAGGCGGCGATGCCGGCCAGGATGAAGAGGATCGAGCCCGCCTGGTTGATCCCGACGATCCACCAGCCGAGGTCGTTGACGACCCGCCAGATGCGCCCGTGACCGACCTCCACGAGCGCGAGGTGTCCCGAGACCAGGAAGCAGACGCAGCCGACCATGTCGGGGATCCAGATCCAGCCGTCGGTCTGCCGGGGCGTGAGGTCCTGCGCGAACGCCGCCACCAGGCTGACCCCGAAGAAGAGCGTCCCGACGAACAGTACGGCGGCGCTGAGCCAGCCGATGTCGCGCGGCTCGAGGCCGAACCAGCGCCAGCGGGGCGACGTCAGTGACCCGTTCTCGTCGAGGACGGTGGGCGCGTTGGTCGCCTGGAGCACCGACACGCAGCCGCCCAGGCTGAAGAAGACCCCACCGACGAGGTAGACGACGTCGACCTCGCCCAGGCCGCCGACGTCCAGCTGCGCGAGGAGCGCACCGAGCGCGAAGAGCGTGCCGCCGATGACGAAGGAGGTCGCGGCGACCAGGTTGGCGCGGGCCAGCCGGCGCGCGGTCGACGGCGCCGCGTCGACGTAGGAGACCCGTGAGCCGGCCGGATCGAGCAGCTCCACCCGGCCGCGTCGGCGCGCCAGGCGCGACGCCCACCGCACCGAGTGCCCGCCGGGGACGGCCCAGGTCACGCGCGTGGTGAACCAGGCGCTGCGCTCGACCCGGTCGAGGACCCAGTGGTCGTGCTCGGCCCTCGGAACCCGCGAGGACTGCGCCACTCGCTCGCCCATGTGCGAACTCTAGTGACGACTCCAGTGTCGTGGTGAGGTGTCCTCGTGCACCTTCGCAGGCATCGGGTCCAGCCCCGCTGCTCGCCGACTCGGGACTCCGGGTCGCCGCGCCCTTCCGGCCTCGCCGAGCGGCGCTTCGAGCGGCTGGCGCGGACGCTGTGGCGGTGGCCGCCGCGGTGCTCGGCTTCGTCAGCTGAGCCCGCGCCGGAAGCAGCCGACCAGGTGCGGGTCGAAGATCCCGATCGCCTCCATCAGCGCGTACATGGTGGTCGGCCCGACGAACGCGAAGCCGCGCTTCTTCAGGGCCTTCGACAGCGCGACCGACTCGGCCGACGTGGTCGCCATCTCGGCGGTGTCGTGCCAGGCCGGCGGGTCGGCGGGGGCGAAGGAGAGCACGAACGCCTCCAGCCCCTGCTGCTCGCGCAACGCGACCGTGGCCCGGGCGTTGACGAGGGTCGCGTCGATCTTCATCCGGTTGCGCACGATCCGGGAGTCCTGCATCAGGCGCGCGACGTCGTCGTCGCCGAAGGCCGCGATCGCCTCGGCGTCGAACCCGTGGAAGAGCTCGCGGAACGCCTCCCGCTTGTTGAGGATCGTCGACCACGACAGGCCGGACTGGAAGGCCTCCAGCGTGAGCCGCTCGAGGTACGCCGACTCGCCGCTGACCGGCCGCCCCCACTCCCGGTCGTGGTAGTCGCGCATCACACCCGGCCCGCCCGACCACGGACAGCGGGCGACTCCGTCGTCACCGTTCTGGGGTCCCATGTGCCTCATCCTGTCCGACGGCGCCGACAGGGCCTCGGCTACTCCCGGACGGCGAGGTCCTGCAGCTCGCGTCGCAGCCGACCGGCCAGCTCCGAGAGCCCGCTGGAGTGGTCCGCCTCGTTCGACCCGGCGGCGACGTCGATCTCACGGATCCGGACGCCCATCTCGGCGATGACGTCGACGATCCGGCCGAAGACCGTGACCGCCTCCGCGGTCGCAGTCTGACTGTCGGTCACCTGCCGCCTGATGTGCTCGGAGGCGACGGCGCTCTCCCGCGCCAGCTGCTTCACCTCCTCGGCGACGACCGCGAAGCCCCGCCCGGCCTCGCCGGCCCGATGGGCCTCGATCGTGGCGTTGAGGGCCAGCAGGTTGGTCTGGGCGGCCACCGAGGTGATCAGCGTGACGGCCTGCTGGATCTGCGCCGCCGCGGCCTCCAGCCGGCGCACGATCCCGAGGGCGTGCTCGACCTCCGCGTCGGCGGTCCGCGCCGACTCGCTGAGGAAGCCCGCGGAGGTACTGAGCGCGTCGGACGCCGACGCGACCTGGCTCGAGACCTCGTAGACGGTGTCGGCGACCTGGGCGCGCCGGTCCTGCTCGCTCCGCACGGCGGCCGCGCCGGCGGACATCTCGTCTCGCGCGTCGTTGATCGTGGTGGCCCCGTGGGCGAAGGAGCCCGGCATGCCGCGCACGAGGAACTGGCGGTGGTAGCGCCCTTCCCCGGCCGCCGCCAGCGAGGCACCGGCCTCGCGCACGAACGCATCGGTGATGTCGATGAGACTGTTGAGTCCCTCCCGCACCTCGGCGAGGTCCGCGGGACCGCCGAGCTCGGGCACCCGCGCCTCGAGGTTGCCCGACGAGGCCTCGCGACACACCTGGCCGACGGCGACGACCGCCTCACGGTAGGCCCGCAGCTCGAGCACCTCGAGGGACGGCTGCGCCGGGCGCCGGCGGAGGAGGCGGCTCATCGGGCGACACCGGTCGGGGCGGCCGGCGTACCGGCCTCCTGGCCGATGCTCCAGACGAACTCGTCGTAGGTCTGGCCGCGCGCCGCCAGGACCTCGCGCAGCTTCGCGGTGCCCGCGTCGACGGCTGCCGTCGCCGCGGTGTGACGCCGCTCCTCGGCGAGGATCGCGGCGTAGATCGACGCGATCTGGTCGACCGCACGCCGGTCCGGCAGCCGCCGGTTCGAGTGGTAGCCCACGATCTCGCCACCGGGGCCGAAGGACGGCGTCACGTGCGCCAGCACCCAGTAGTGCGCCCCGTCGGCGGCGAGGTTGACGATGTAGGCGAAGATCTCCTGCCCCGACTCGAGCGTCTCCCAGAGCAGCCGGAAGACGCAGCGCGGCATGTCGGGGTGCCGGATCAGGTTGTGGGGGCGTCCGAGGACGTCCTCCTCGACGTAGTCGGAGATCCGCAGGAACACGCTGTTGGCGTAGCGGATGATGCCCTTGGGGTCGGTCTTGGACACGATGAGCTCGTCTGCCCCGAACCTTCTCTCCACGCCTGTCGGGGTGATCTGGGTATGTCGCACGGATCAACGATCGGCTGCGACGGTGTGACCTGAGCAACAGCGGCCACGAACCGATCCCTGCCTAGACCGGTCCACACCAGCCGCAGCGGTCAGCGGCGCTCCTTCAGGCGCGCGTTCGGCAGCGGCGGGGCGGGGATGGGCGGCAGGTGGTCGCCGACCACGATCCCGAACCGGCCGTCGGCGACGTCCTGCGAGTCGCCGACCACCGCGCCGTCGCGGGTGATCTGGTCCTGCCACTCGGTGCGCCAGGCGACGACCTCCTCGTGGGTGCGCGCCACGATGTTCCACCACATCACGATCGACTCGCCGAACGGCGGGCCGCCGAGCAGCAGCAGGCGCACCGGCTGGTCGCGGGCGACCAGCGTCAGCGTCGAGGAGCCCGGCGGCACGAAGGCGAGGTCGGCGGGCTTGGCGTCGGTGCCCGCCACCGACACCACGCCGACGTCGACGAGCACGCCGAGCTCGAAGGACGGGTCGACGTCGAGGGCGAGGGAGGCTCCGGGGTCGAGGAGGATCTCGGCGCCGAGGAGCGGGGTGTACGTCGCGACCGGCGAGGTGTCGCCGAGCAGCGAGCCGAGGAAGACCCGGACCTCGTGGCCGGGCCCGGTCACGAGCGCCGGAGCGTGGTGGGCGAAGCCGGGATCGGTGTGGCGGTCGGAGTCCGGCAGCGCCACCCAGAGCTGCGCCCCGTGCAGGGTCGTGGTGACAGGCGTCGAGACCTCCGAGTGGCTGATGCCGCGGCCGGCCGTCATCAGGTTCACCTCGCCCGGACGCACCATCGCGTGGTTGCCGGCACTGTCGCGGTGCTCGACCTCACCGGTGAAGAGCCAGCTGACCGTCTGCAGCCCGGTATGCGGGTGCGGCGCGACCTTCATCCCACCGCTGTCGGCGACGAGGTCGGGCCCGTAGTGGTCGACGAAGCACCAGGCGCCGATCAGCGACCGGTGCCGCTGCGGGAGGGTACGGCGTACCCGCATCGCCCGCGGACCGCCGAGCGGGACCTCGCGCGGAGTCATGATCTCGACCCCCGCCGCGGGTGCCGCCTCGCACTCGAGCTCGTCCGGCCTGTCCTCGAGGTTGCTCATGAGGACATTGTCGCCCACCGGCTATTCCGGCTGTCCCGGCTCGAGACGGACGATCACCGACTTCGAGGTCGGGCAGTTGCTGCCCTCGGCGACCGAGTCGAGCGGCACCAGCGGGTTGGTCTCGGGGTAGTACGCCGCCGCGCAGCCGCGCGGCTGGTCGTAGGGCACCACCCGGAACGCCGGAGCCCGCCGCTCCACGCCGTCCTCCCACTCGCTGACGAGGTCGACGACCTGGTCGACCCGCAGGCCGAGCGCCGCGATGTCGTCCGGGTGCACGAACACCACCCGGCGCCCCTGGTGGATGCCGCGGTAGCGGTCGTCGAGGCCGTAGATCGTGGTGTTGAACTGATCGTGCGAGCGCAGCGTCTGCAGCAGCAGCCGGCCCTCGGGCACCTGCAGCACCTCGGTCGGGCTGACCGCGAAGACCGCGCGCTCCTCCTTCGTCGGGAACGTGCGGCTGTCCCGCGGCGGGTGCGGGAGCACGAAGCCGCCCGGGCGGTCGACCTTCTCGTCGTACGCCTCGCAGCCGGGGACCACTCGCGAGATCCGGCGCCGGATCTCGGTGTAGTCGGCGCGGAAGTCCGACCAGGGCAGGCCGTAGCGGTCGCCGATCGTCGCCTCGGCGATCGAGCAGACGATGTCGACCTCGGACCTGAGGTGCGGCGAGGCCGGCTCGAGCGGTCCGTGGGACGCGTGCACCGCCGACATCGAGTCCTCGACCGTCACCCGCTGCAGCCGGCCGCCGGTGCGGTCGCGCTCGCTGCGGCCCAGCGCCGGGAGGATCAGCGCCTCGCGGCCGTGCACGACGTGCGAGCGGTTCAGCTTCGTCGAGACGTGCACGGTCAGGTCGGCGTTGCGCATCGCCTGCTCGGTGACCTCGGTGTCGGGCGCGGCGGACACGAAGTTGCCGCCCATCCCGATGAAGACCTGGGCGTGCCCGTCGCGCAGCGCCCGGATGGCGGCGACCGTGTCGAGCCCGTGCTCGCGCGGCGGCTCGAACCCGAACTCGTCGCGCAGCCGGTCGAGGAAGACGGCCGGGGGCCGCTCCCAGATGCCCATGGTGCGGTCCCCCTGGACGTTCGAGTGGCCGCGCACCGGGCACAGACCGGCTCCCGGCTTACCGATGTTGCCCTGCAGGAACGCGACGTTGCAGATCTCCTTCACGGTCGCGACCGCGTTGCGGTGCTGGGTGATGCCCATCGCCCAGCAGGTGACGGTCGCCGAGGAGTCGCGGAACATCGCCGCCGCCGCCTCGATCTGCTCGCGGCTGAGCCCGGTGGCGCGGCGTACGACGTCCCAGTCGACCGCCTTGACGTGCGTGGCCCAGTCCTCGAAGCCGACGGTGTGCCGATCCACGAAGTCACGGTCGACGCAGCCCCACTCGAGCAGGAGCGACCCGATCGCCTGGAAGAGCGCGAGGTCGCCGTTGATCCGCACCGGCAGGTGCAGGTCGGCCAGGGCGGTGCCCCGGCCGGCCAGTCCGCGTGCCTTCTGCGGGTTCCGGAAGCGCACCAGGCCGGCCTCGCGCAGCGGGTTGATCGCGAGGATCTTCGCGCCGTTGCGCTTGGCGGTCTCCAGGGCGCTGAGCATCCGCGGGTGGTTGGTGCCGGGGTTCTGGCCCGCGACGACGATCAGCTCGGCGTCGTGGATGTCCTCCAGCGACACCGACCCCTTGCCGATGCCGATCGACTCCGCGAGCCCGACCGACGTCGACTCGTGGCACATGTTGGAGCAGTCGGGCAGGTTGTTGGTGCCGAACGCGCGTACGAAGAGCTGGTAGGCGAACGCCGCCTCGTTGGACGTCTTGCCCGACGTGTAGAAGGCCGCCTGGTCCGGCGAGTCGAGGCCGCCGAGGTGGCGGCCGATGGTCGCGAACGCCTCGTCCCACGACACCGGCTCGTAGTGGGTGCCGCCGGCACGGACGATCATCGGCTCGGTGATCCGGCCCTGCTGGCCCAGCCAGTAGTCGGTGCGATCGGACAGGTCCGCGAGCGAGTGGGCCTCGAAGAAGGCACGCCCGACCCGGCGCAGCGTCGCCTCCTCGGTGACCGCCTTGGCGCCGTTCTCGCAGAACTCGGCCGTGTGCCGGTGGCTCGGGTCGGGGTCCGGCCAGGCGCAGCCCTGGCAGTCGAAGCCGTCGGCCTGGTTGAGCTTGAGCAGCGTCGCGGCGGTCCGGCGTACCCCCATCTGCTCGACGGCGAGCTTCATCGTGATGGCCACCGCCTTCGGCCCGGCCGCGGCCTCGGCGGGGGCGCCGACCTCGAGATGTGCTTCGTCGATGTCCTGCTGCGGCGCTCTCCGACTCATGCCCCCATCCTGCCGTGCCTGGGCGCTCGCCGGGCCGGGTCTCGGCCCGGCGAGCGACGCGCCATCCGCAATAGCCCGTTCGCACCCTGTGCGACACCGGCCCCACACCGCTAGGTTGCTGCCCAGCCGGCGCCGCGTGCGCCGACCCATGAGCTGACCCACGAGGAGCGACCCGAATGTCGACGTACGAGCCCCCTCTGCCGCCCGAGCAGCAGCCGCCCAGTGACGGGTACGGCGCTCCGCCGCCGCCCCCGCCGCCGGCCCCGCCCCAGGGCGGCGGTGGCTACAGCGCCGGGACCGCGTGGTCCTTCGGCTGGAACAAGTTCACCGGCAACCTCGGCTCCATCGTGATCGCGGTGCTGGTGCTGGTCGCCGTGCAGGTGGTCGTGCAGGTGGTGTCGTACTTCGTCGGCGACAGCCTGATCCTGCGGTGGGTCATCAGCCTGGCCGGCTGGGTGCTCTCGATGATCATCGGCGCCGGCCTGGTGCGCGCCGCGCTGGATATCACCGAGGGCCGCGAGCTGGACCCCAAGACGCTGCTGACGCCGAACAAGCTCGGCGAGGTCATCGTGGCCTCCCTGCTGATCAGCGTCGCCACCTTCGTCGGCCTCATCCTGTGCGTGATCCCGGGCCTGCTGGTGGCGTTCTTCACCTCGTTCACGCTCTACTTCCTGATGGACCGTCAGGAGCTGGGCGCGATCGACGCGATCAAGGCGAGCTTCGAGTTCACCAAGAACAACGCCGGCAACGTGATCGTCTGGTTCCTGCTCTGCCTGGCGACCTACATCGTCGGCTTCCTGCTGTGCGGCGTGGGCCTGATCGCGGCGATCCCGGTGATCCTGATCGGCACGGCGTACACGTACAAGACGCTGAACGGCCAGGCGGTCGCGGCCTGACGGCTGCGCGCGCATTGCCGGCCTGACGCCGCGCGGAATCCCGATGTCGAGGGACTCCGCGCGGCGTCAGGGCTCGTCGGGAAAGACCCGGCGGGCGATCGCCGAGATGTCCTTGTCGAGCAGTCGGATCCCAGCCGTCACCTCGGCTCCCAGACTGTTGATCTCACCGAGCAGCTCGCCACGTAGACCGTCGATCTCGGCGCGCAGGACGCGGAGGAAGGTCGTGGACGCGAGACCGACCATGGCGAAGGTGCTCGCGGCGAACACGCCGATCAGGGTCCAGACCTGCGGATCGGTCACGACGGGCACCTCCTTCGACCTCGAGTCTGACACGGTCGATCGGGCCGGTCGACCGAGACCGAGGAGGCTGTGGACGGTCAGCTGTTGGAGAAGACCGCGGGGTCGTCGGGACCTCGGCCGGACCAGGTCCAGGCGTACGCCGCGTCCTCGACGGCCAGCCCGCCCTCGCCGAGCTCGAGCGGCGCGAAGGTGTCGACCATGACGGCCGACTCCTCGAAGAACTCCACGCCGAGCGAGGCCTCGACGGCCGACGGCTGCGGCCCGTGGGCGTAGCCGCCCGGGTGCAGCGAGATCGAGCCGAGGCCGATGCCGGAGCCCCTGCGGGCCTCGTAGTCCCCGCCGACGTAGAACATCACCTCGTCGCTGTCGACGTTGGAGTGGTAGTAGGGAACCGGGATCGACAGCGGGTGGTAGTCGACCTTGCGCGGCAGGAAGTTGCAGACCACGAAGTTGTGGCCCTCGAAGACCTGGTGCACCGGCGGTGGCTGGTGCACCTTGCCGGTGATCGGCATGAAGTCCTCGACGTTGAAGGTGTACGGGTAGAGGCAGCCGTCCCAGCCCACGACGTCGAACGGATGGGTCGCGTAGGTCATCCGGGAACCGACGATCCCGGCCGAGGTGCGGTGCTTGACCAGCACCTCGACGTCCGCGCCGGTCATCGTGAACGGCTGCTCGGGGCCGTAGAGGTCGCGCTCGCAGTACGGCGCGTGCTCCAGCAGCTGGCCGTAGCGGGAGAGGTAGCGCTTCGGCGGCGCGACGTGGCTGTTGGCCTCGATCGCGTAGAGCTGGCTGGGCTGGGCGGGCACCCAGCGGTGCGTGGTCGCGCGCGGCACGATCACGTAGTCGCCGGCGCGATAGCCGATGACACCGAAGACGGTCTCGACCACGCCGGTGCCGGACTCGACGTACACGCACTCGTCGCCGATCGCGTTGCGGTAGTACGGCGACGGATCGGTGCCGGTCACGACGTACGAGATCCGCACGTCGTTGTTGCCGAGCACGAGCCGGCGATCGGTCACCGCGTCCGGGTTTCGAGACGGGCGCTGCGCGCCCTCCTCAACCACCGGAAACAAGGAGTGCAGCTTGAGGTGACGCGGCTTCAGCGGATGGTTGGGCGTGCGCGACTGGTCGGGCAGCTCCCAGACCTCACTCGCGACGATCGCCGACGGCACCCCGCGGTGGTAGAGCAGCGAGGAGTCCGAGGAGAAGCCCTCCTCCCCCATCAGCTCCTCGTAGTAGAGCCGACCCTCGGGGTCACGGTGCTGGGTGTGCCGCTTCGGGGGCACCTCGCCGATCCGACGGTAGTGGGCCATCGCTCTCTCTCCATCGTCCGATAATCGAACTGGTTCGTCCGCTATCTGATCCATGGCTAGAGTAGCCAGCGTGTCAACGGAACCCCTTCCGCCCACCTGGCGCGGCCTCGTCGACGACGCCGCCGTCTTCCCCCCGGGCGACGCCCCGCTGCACGAGGCGTCGGCCGCGCACGCCGAGCGCCGCCAGGCGGCGTACGCCGACCTGGTCGGCCCGTTCGTCGTCCGCGACACCGACGTGCCGCTGCTGCGCGGCACCCCGCTCGCGCTCGCGGTCGTCGTGACCGGTGGCGCCGGCCAGGTCGCCGGCGCCGCCGGGCTGGGCCAGCGGCTGGGCATCGACGTCGCGGGGCTCGAGATCGCGCTGCGCGACCCCGCGGATCCGGTCGGCGCCGCCCGACGGGTGGTTGCGGCCGTCGACGACGCCCGCAACCAGGGCCTGCTCGACGACGACGTGCCGGTCTTCGTCGAGATCCCGGCGTCGTGCCCCGAGCCGCTCTGGCTCGCGGCCGCCGACGAGATCACGGCCGCCGAGCACCGGCTGAAGTTCCGCACCGGTGGGCTCGAGGCGACGGCGTACCCGAGCGCCACGACCCTCGCCGGTTGGATCGACGCCGCGCTGGACCGCGAGACGCCGTTCAAGTGCACCGCCGGCCTGCACCGCGCGGTGCGGCACACCGGCGACGACGGCTTCGAGCACCACGGCTTCCTCAACCTGCTGATCGCCACCCGCCAGGCCTTCGACGGCAGCTCCCGCGGCGAGGTCGAGGCGATCCTCGAGCAGCGCGAGCCTGCCGTGCTCGTCGAGACCGCGGCCGGGCTCGACCTGGCCGGCGCGCGACGCTGGTTCACCTCGTTCGGATCCTGCTCGATCTCCGAGCCGCTCGACGACCTGCTCGCACTCGGCCTGCTGGAGGAGCCGTGAGCGCCTCGACCTGGGTGCCCGGTGCGGCCGGGTCCCTCTTCGACGTCGACAACCTGCCGTACGGCGTGTTCTCCCGACCGGGCGAGGAGCCCCGCGTCGGCGTCCGCATCGGCGACCACGTCGTCGACCTCGCCCCGATCGCGGCGGCGGAGATGCTCGACGTCCACCACGTCTTCGAGGAGCCCTCCCTCAATCCGCTGATGGCCGCCGGCCGCCAGGTCCGCGAGTCGGTGCGCACCTGGGTCACCGGCCTGCTCGTCGACGAGACCGAGCGCGACCTGGTCGAGCCGTCCCTGCTGCCGCTCGCCGAGCTCACGCTGCACCTGCCCGTCGACGTGGCCGACTACGTCGACTTCTACGCCTCCGAGCACCACGCGACCAACGTCGGCCGGATCTTCCGTCCCGACGGCGAGCCGCTGCTGCCCAACTGGAGGCACCTGCCGGTCGGCTACCACGGCCGCGCCGGCACCGTCGTCGCGTCCGGCACCCCCGTCGTGCGTCCGACCGGACAGCGTCGCGGCGGCTCACCCACCGCGACGCCGACCTTCGGGCCGTCCGCGCGACTGGACATCGAGGCCGAGCTGGGCTTCGTGGTCGGCGTCGGCTCCGAGCTCGGCTCTCCCGTGTCGTACGACGCGTTCGCCGACCACGTGTTCGGCGTCGTCGGGCTCAACGACTGGTCCGCTCGCGACATCCAGGCCTGGGAGTACGTGCCCCTCGGCCCGTTCCTCGGCAAGTCCTTCGCCACCTCGGTCTCCCACTGGGTCACCCCGGTCGAGGCGCTCGACGCGGCGTGGGTCGACCTGCCCGGACAGCTCCCCGAGCCCCTGCCCTACCTGGGCCCTGGCGCCACCCGGGGCCTGGACATCGACGTCGAGGTGATGGTCAACGGCGAGGTGGTCAGCCGCCCGCCGTACCGCACCATGTACTGGTCCCCGGCCCAGATGCTCGCCCACCTCACGGTCAACGGCGCCTCGCTGCGCACCGGTGACCTGTTCGCCTCCGGCACCATCAGCGGACCCGAGCCCGACCAGCGCGGATCGCTGCTGGAGCTCGGCTGGGGCGACGAGTCGGCGTTCCTGGCCGACGGCGACGACGTGGTGCTCCGCTACACCGCACCCGGCGTCCGCGGCGGCCGGATCGCGCTCGGCGAGGTGGCCGGCCGGGTCGAGCCGACCCGGGGCTAGGGACGACCGGCCGCCCGGTGGACCCCGTCCCGGCGCTGGTTGAGGTGCGAAGGCGCGCTGACGCCTGAGCCTCGAAACCACCCGGAGGGGTGCGAGCGTGCCTCGGTGGTTGGCCGGCGCGGCCCGGCTCTCCCCGAGAACCGTCACACCGTGTGGAGTCGCACCCGAGGACGCCTCAGGTGTCACACCAGCACCCCGCCTCCCACCTGACAGCCGAAGCCCGCACGACACGCCGTGCTGCCCCGGCGCGTCCCGCGGGTTCCGGCTGCCAGCAGCCGAAACCCCGCGCGACTGCCGAGACCGCGGGTCCGGGCGCCGAGCTAGCCGAGATCCAGCCCGTCGAAGGCGCCCGAGTCCTGCATCTGCGCCCAGATCTGCCGGCGGATCGAGAGCACCAGGCCCCGGGACAGATGGTCGGCGTCGTGCCAGGTGACCTCGCCGTCGACGATCGGCGCGCACAGCACCCGCCCGGGGCAGTAGGCGTCGCGCAGCTCGGCGCTGAAGACGTCCGGATAGATGGTGGTGAAGTACTCGTAGAAGCTGTCGACCGGCGGCCGGGTGGTCGGCGGCACGACGGCGCAGTCGGCCTGCGTCTTCGCGACCCCGAGGCAGTCCAGCGGGTCCGGCCCGCCGATGTCGTAGCCACCGGTGCCGAAGACGCTGTGCATCAGCAGCACCCGCGCGCCGGTGTCGCGGAGCTTGTCGACCGACTCCTGCGACTTGCGCAGCAGCATCTGACGGAAGGTCTCGTCCGGGTGCTCCGCGGCGTCGTCGGCCTCGGTGTCGCGGGCCCAGTGGCCGTCGCTGCGCGCCTTGCCGACGGTCACGACCAGGTCGGCGTCCATCTCGGGGAGGATCTCGTCGTAGAAGCGCGACCGCATCTGCGCGCACTCGTCCTGACGCGCCTGACCGACCCGGGTGACGTTGATGCCGTCCTGCCACGGGCAGTTGTTGAGGATGTTGGTCGAGAGCCGGAAGCCCCGCTCGTCGGCGAGCCGGTGCAGCGCGGTCGCGAGCATCGCCGCGTGGCTATCGCCGATCAGCACCACCAGCGGTCCGTCGTTGTCGCCGACCACGACGCACGACTCGGGGGTGCCGTCGGCACACTGCGGACCGACCTCGCCCTCGTCGTCGGCCAGCTCCCGGAAGTCGATGTCCTTCGGCACCGGCTTGTCGAGGTCGGCCAGCGCCGCGGCGACCTCGCCGTCCTGCGCCCGGTCGGGTACGCCGACCGCCGGGCCGCCCCCGGGACCGGACGCCACCACGACCGGCTGCCGGTCGCTCTCGAGCACCACCGGCACGACGACCGCCGCCACCAGGACGCTCACGGCCAGGCCGGAGAGCACCACCGGCCACGGCGTACGGGCCAGGCTGCGACTGCGCCGGATCGGGGTCTCGAAGACCTGGAAGGACAGCGCGGCCAGGCCGGTCGCGACCGCGGTGGCCATCAGCGCGAGCACGATCGGGCGGACGTCGAAGAGCTGGGCGATCACCAGGATGACCGGCCAGTGCCAGAGGTAGGTGCCGTAGGAGATCTGACCCAGGTAGCGCGGCACCGACCAGGACAGCGCCCGGCTCACCGGGGTCGTGGGCGCCAGGCACAGGCCACCGACCGCGGCCAGCGCGGCGACCGTGCAGAGCAGGCCGCGGACGCTCTCGCTGAGGTCGAGCCATCCCGACGCGAGCACCACGACGCCGACCACGCCGAGGGTGCCGAGCAGGCCCCCGGCACCGCCGCTCTCGGTGGTCCCGCGGCGGCCCAGCTCGCGCAGCGCGATCGCGAGCACGCAGCCCGCGAGCGGCTGGTAGATCCGGGTCTGGGTGGCGTAGTAGGCGAAGTTCACGTCGTTCGCCGCCGCGTGCACCTGGAGCGCGACCGAGACCGCGGTCAGCACCGCGAGCAGCAGCCCGACCCGCCGCTCGGACTGCCGCGCCTTGATCAGCACCAGGAAGATCAGCAGCGGGTAGACGATGTAGTACTGCTCCTCGATCGACAGCGACCAGTAGTGCAGGAACGGCGAGGCCGAGATGCCGTCACCGAAGTAGTCGTTGGCGTCCGCGATGAACTGCCAGTTCGCGAAGTAGAGCAGCGCGGCGCGGGCGTCGGAGACCATCGACAGCCGGCTGGCCTCCGGCGTGACCAGCACCGCCAGCACACACGTCGCGGTGATCGCGAGCACCGCGGCGGGCAGCAGCCGGCGCACCCGGCGGCCGTAGAAGGCACCGACCGAGAACGACCCTTGCCGGTCGACCTCGTCGAGGATCACGTTGGTGACCAGGAAGCCCGACAGCACGAAGAACAGGTCGACGCCGATGAAGCCGCCGCTCATCGAGACCATGCCCGCATGGAAGGCGAGCACCAGCATGACGGCGACGAACCTCAGTCCGTCGAGCTGCGGCCGGTACTCCCACACGGGCAGCAACCGTAGCGGCGCGCCCGGCACGGCACCTAAACCGGTTGAGACGCGCGCCCCGACGGCGGTTGGCTGTCGGCATGAGCGAGATCCGGGTAGGCATCGCCACCGACGCCGACCGCTACCGCGCGACCGACGACACCGTCTGGTTCAACGAGGCGCTGCCGTATCCGAGCGAGCTGATGCTGACCGGGCTGCGGCCCGACCAGCGGTTCGCCGCCGAGACCGACGACGCGGACGGGACGACGTACGCCGGCATCTACGGGGTGTTCCCGCTCGAGCTCGCCGTACCGGGGCCGGGCGGCGATCCGCGGCTGGTGCCCTGCGCCGGGCTGACCTGGGTGGCGGTGCATCCCGACCACCGCCGCCGGGGCGTGCTGACCGCGATGCTGCGCCACCACTTCGAGCAGGTGCGGGCCGAGCCGGGCACGCATGTCTCGGCGCTGCACGCGAGCGAGCCGGCGATCTACGGGCGGCACGGCTACGGCCTGGCATCGCTCGACCTGGAAGTCAGCCTCGCGCGGGGTGCGCGGCTCGTCGCGCCCGGACTGGACGAGGGCGCCGCGGAGGTCCGGGTCCGGATGGCCTCGGTCACCGACGCCGACGTGCCGCGGCGGATGCGCGAGTGCCAGCGCGCCACGTCCGCGCTCGGGACCGTGGTGGGCGCCGTGGAGTACTACGAGCGGGTCTGCCTGGAGGTCCCGGAGCACCTGCGCGACAAGGAGCCCTGGCGGGTGCTGTTCGCGCAGCGGGATGGACGCGACGTCGGGTTCGCGATGTTCCAGCGGACGGCGAAGTGGGACCGGGCCCGGCCCTCCGGCGACCTCCAGGTCTGGGCGGTCGTCGGCGACCCGGCGGCCCGCCTGGCGCTGCTGCGCCGGCTGGTCGACTTCGACCTCGTCGGCACCGTCAAGGTGGGCACGGTCGGCAGTGAGGACCCGCTGCTGACCTGGGCCGGCGGCCCGCGCGGCACCTCGGCGGTCGAGACCTACGACAGCCTGTGGGTGCGACTGGTCGACCTTCCCGAGGCACTCGCCGACCGCAACTGGAGCGCCCCTTGCGACGTCGTCGTGGAGGTGGCGGACCGGTCGGCTCCCTGGAACGAGGGCCGGTGGCGGATCCACGCCGACGCCTCCGGGGCCGCGTCGGTGGAGCGGAGCACCGCCGAGGCCGACCTGCGGCTCCCGGTCGAGGCGCTCGGCGCGGCATACCTCGGCGGCACGAACCTGCTCGGCCTGGCCCGGGCCGGCCTGGTCACCGAGGCGCGGTCGGGCGCCGCCCGCGAGCTGTGGCACGCGATGCGCACCGATGTCGCCCCGACGGCGGCCGTCGGCTTCTGAGCGACCTGCCTCCGGACCTCAGTCCTCCACCAGGATGCCGAGCGCCTCGGCGAGCAGCGGCGCCATCAGCGTGAGCTGGCCGGAGCTGACCGTGACGCCGCGCAGGTGCCGCACGCCGTCGATCGACTCGAGCTCGGCTCCCCTCAGGTCGACGTCGCGGAGCTCGCCCTCGCGCAGGCTCAGGTGTCCGACGCGGGTGTCCTCGAGCCGGACCCGACGGGCGCGCGCGTCGAGCAGGTCGAGCTCCTCGACCACACAGCCGGTGAAGGCGACGTCGAGCAGCTCCGCCCCGCGGAGGTTGACGAAGCTGAGCTTGCAGCCGACGAAGTGCACCGATCGCCACTGCGCGTCGTAGGCCTCGACGGAGCCGAGCCGTCCGCTCACCCGCACGTCGCGCCACTGGCCGCGGGCCGCTCGGACGACGGGCAGGTTGACCTGGTCGAGCTCGACCTCCCGCAGTCGCGCGCTCCGCAGATCGAGCTCGTCGACGCTGAGCCCGGCGAACCGCACGGTCTCCAGCTCGGCATTCCGGGTCAGCTCGGCGGGGTCCGCGTCGTCGAGGTCGGCGGGCAGGGCGTCGATCCGGGGGGCGGCGGTCATACCGGCACCGTACGGCGGCGCACCGACAGCCACGGCCCGGTAGCGTGACGCCGTGCAGTTCGGCCAGTACCCGGCTCCGGGCCACGTCGTCGCCCACCTCAGCGACCCGCACCTGCTGGCCGCCGGCGCGCGACAGTACGACGTGGTCGACCCCGACGCCGGACTCCGGCTCGCGCTGGCCCGGCTCGACCGGCTCGACCCGGCCCCGCAGGCACTGGTGTTCACCGACGACCTGGCCGACCGGGCCGAGCCCGAGGCCTACGCCCGGCTGCGCGCGACGGTCGAGCCTGCCGCAGCGCGGCTCGGCGCCGAGGTGGTCTGGGTGATGGGCAACCACGACGAGCGCGCGGCGTACTCGCTCGGCCTGTTCGGCGTCGCGAGCGAGGCCACCCAGGATCGCGTGCACGACGTCGACGGGCTACGGATCGTCTCGCTCGACACCAGCGTGCCGGGCTACCACCACGGCGAGCTCACCGACGCGCAGCTGGCCTGGCTGGCCGACGTCCTCGCCACGCCGGCGCCGCACGGCACGCTGCTCGCGCTGCACCATCCGCCGATCCCGATCCCGATGATGCCGGCGGCCGAGGTGATCGAGCTCCTCGACCAGCATCGGCTCGCGCAGGTCGTGCGCGGCACCGATGTGCGGTGCATCCTCGGCGGACACCTCCACTACTCGACGCACTCCACCTTCGCCGGCATCCCGGTCTCCGTCGCGTCCGCGACCTGCTACACCTCCGACCCGGCGCCGCTCGAGAGGTTCGTCTCCGGGGTCGACGGGCACCAGGCGATGACCATGCTGCACGTCTACGCCGACCGCATCGTGCACACGGTCGTGCCGGCCGACCAGGCTCCGGAGGTCAGCGGCTTCCCGTCCGACGTACGGGCCCAGGTCGAACGGCTCACTCCGGAGGAACGACGCGAGCTGCTGTCGCGCAAGGACTCGCCGATCTACACCGGAGAGATCCAGCTGCCCGGACAGGTCTGACGCGGCCGCCCGTCAGGCGCTCACGAACCCGCTCTCGTCGGCCTCGCCGAAGTGGCCGCGCAGCACGGGGCGTACGTCGCCGCGGGGTCCGACCCAGCCGACGCCCGGCTCGAGCCGGCGCAGCAGCCGGGCGGGCGCACCGCCCACCACCGTGTGGTCGGCCACCTCGCCCCGGACGACCGAGCCGGCGGCGACCACGACGTTCCGGCCGATGGTGGCGCCGGGCAGGATGATCGCGCCGTGGCCGATCCACGAGCCCGACCCGATCCGCACCGGCAGATGGCCGCCGAACTGCTCGCCGATCGGCAGGTCCGGGTCCTGGTAGCCGTGGCTGGCGTCGCAGACGAAGACGTCCTGGCCGAACCACACGTCGTCGCCGAGCTCGATCGAGGCATGGGCGACCAGGCTGCACCGGGCGCCGATCACGCAGCGGTCGCCGATCACCAGCCCTCGCTCGGGGATCCCGGCGTCGTCGGGGCCGTAGCCGACCGAGAGCGTCACCTGGCGACCGATGAGGATGCCCGACCCCAGGTGGATCGACCGGGTGCCCATCAGCGTCGCCACCGGGAAGCCGATGCTGGTGCCGGACCCGAAGCTGCCGAAGCCGTCCGCGGCCCGGGTGCCGGGCGTGATCTCCCCGGCCCGGTCGAGCCAGCGCCAGCCGGCCAGCACGCCCCGGTTCAGCAGCCGCTTGATGCCCATGTCCACGGTCGGAGGGTAGCCGCCTGGGAGGATCCGGGGGTGCCCTCCCGGATCCCCGACTTCCTCGAGCTCGTCGCTCAGCTGCCCGCCGTCGGCCGGCACGACACCGACCGGTGGAGCCGCTTCGAGGTCGCTGGCCGCGCCTTCGGCTACCTCTGGCCGGCCACCGCCACGGTGGGGCTGAAGCAGACCATCGCGGAGCAGCTCGGCCTGGTCGCCGAGCGACCCGACGTCTTCGAGATCCAGTTCACGGCCGGCGCCTTCGGGTGGGTGGTGGTCCACCTCGACGGCGTCGCGCGCGACGAGCTCGCGGAGCTCACCTTCGAGGCCTGGCGGCTGAGCGCACCGGACGCCCTGGTCGACGAGCGCGGCGACGTACTGCCCGCCTGACCTGCCGACGCGGCAGGATGCCGCCATGGCGAACTACGCGGACTTCCAGATCGGCCTCTACCTCGCGGGCCTGGGCGGAGAGCTGCCGGCGTACCCGCTCACCTTCGCCGGGCTTGAGGCAGCGGCCCAGGCGAAGATGGAGCATCGGCTGTGGGACTACGTCGCGGGCGGCGCCGGCGACGAGCACACCCAGCGGGCGAACGTCGCGGCGTTCGAGCGCTGGGGCATCCTGCCGCGGATGCTGTCGGGGGCCGCCGAGCGCGACCTCTCGGTCGAGCTCTTCGGCCACCGACTGCCGGCGCCGGTCCTGATGGCGCCGATCGGTGTGCTCGGGGTGATGACCGACGACGGGCACGGCGACCTCGCGGCCGCCGCGGCGTCGGCCTCGTCCGGCATCCCGATGATCGCCTCGACGCTGATGCAGGACCCGCTGGAGGAGGTCGCCGCTGCCCTCGGCGACACCCCGGGGTTCTTCCAGCTCTACACGCCCAACGATCGCGAGGTGGCGGAGAGCCTGGTCCGCCGCGCCGAGGCGGCGGGCTTCCGCGGCATCGTGGTCACCCTCGACACCTGGACGCTCGGCTTCCGGCCCCGCGACCTCCAGCACGCGACGTTCCCGCAGCTGCGCGGCGCCTGCCTGGCCAACTACTTCTCCGACCCGGTCTTCCGGTCCCGGCTCGCGGCGTCGCCCGAGGACGACCCGGGCGCCGCGACCCTGCACTGGGCGATGACGTTCGGCAACCCGACCCTGACGTGGGACGACCTCGCCTGGCTGCGCGATCTCACCGACCTGCCGCTGTTGCTCAAGGGCATCGGCCACCCCGACGACGTGCGCCGGGCCAAGGACGAGGGCGTCGACGGCATCTACTGCTCCAACCACGGCGGCCGCCAGGCGGCCAGCGCCCCCGCCCTCGAGCTGCTGCCCGCGGTGGTCGACGCCGCCGACGGCCTTCCGGTGCTGTTCGACTCCGGCGTGCGCTCCGGCGCCGACGTGATCAAGGCCCTCGCCCTGGGCGCCACCGCCGTCGGGATCGGCCGCCCCTACGGCTACGGCGCGGTGCTCGGCGGCACGGCGGGCATCGAGTTCGTGCTCTCGTGCCTGCTCGCCGAGGCCGACCTGACCATGGGCCTCAACGGCTACGCCGGCATCGCCGAGCTCACCCGCGAGGTGCTCCTGCGCTGCTGACCCCGGTCCCAGCGGGACCGGCGACGGCACAGCATGACCATTGCGGGCCAGGTGTGACCAATGTCACAGTGAGAGGTCATGTCTGCCTGGCGGGAGGTCGGATCATGCGACGGTCCATGGTTGTCGCTCTCATCTTCGCCGTCATCGCCGCGCTCTGCGCGGGGCTCACCACGGCCACGGCGGCACCGACGGGCAACGCCGGCAGAGAACCGGACCGGCTGAACGCGTACACCGCGACGGTGACGCCGGACCAGCTCTCCGTGCTGACCCAGGCGGGCGTCGACGTGAGCGGTCAGCGACGGGCCGCGTCGGGGGTCGAGCTCGACCTGGTCCTCGACAAGGCCCAGGCCGACGGGCTGCGGGCCCGCGGCATCGACCTGAGGCTCACGCGGGTCAAGGGTGGCCAGACCGTCCGGCAGTTCGCTGCGGCGCAGGCCGCCAACGGATTCAACGTCTGGCGGTCGTACGACGAGCCGGGCGGCATCCGCGACCAGCTCTACGCCGCGGCGCGCAACAACCCCCAGCTCGTGAAGCTCGAGGTCCTCGGCCACACCGGCCAGGGCCGCGAGATCATCGCGGTCAAGCTGACCCAGGGCGCCCGAGGCGTGCAGGACGGTCGGCGACCCGCCGTGCTGTTCAGCGCCACCCAGCACGCGCGGGAGTGGATCTCGACCGAGGTCGACCGGCGCCTGATGAACTACTACATCGACCGCTGGCGGGCCAACGACCGTGCGGTCCGCAAGCTGCTGCAGTCGACCGAGCTCTGGTTCATCCTCGTCGCCAACCCCGACGGCTACCAGTACACGTTCGATCACGAGCGGCTGTGGCGGAAGAACCTGCGCGACAACAACGGCGACGGCGTGACCCAGGTCGGCGACGGCGTCGACCCGAACCGCAACTTCCCCAACCACTGGGGCTGGGACGAGGAGGGCTCGTCCTCCATCCAGTCCAGCGAGACCTACCGCGGGCCCGGCCCGGCGTCCGAACCGGAGACCCGGGCCATGGTCAGGCTGCTCGACCGGATCAGGTTCGCGTTCCAGGTCAACTACCACTCCAACGGCCAGTGGCTGCTGTACGCCGAGGGCTGGCAGACCAGCACGCCGACCGCGGACGACCCCATCTACTACGCGATGTCCGGCAACCTCGACGCCCCGGCCATCGAGGACTTCCACCCGGGCCTGAGCTCGGACGTCCTCTATGTCACGAACGGCGAGACCACCGACTACGCGCACGCTGCGACGGGCGCCCTGGCCTGGACGCCGGAGCTGTCGGAGGGCTGTGACGGCTGCGGATTCGTGTTCCCCGACGACGAGGCGCTGGTGCAGGCGGAGTTCGAGCGCAACCTGCCGTTCGCGCAGTCCGTGGCGAACTCGGCCGGCGACCCCGACGACCCGAAGACCGTCACCGGGATCAGGACCAAGCCGTTCTACATCGACAGCCAGGACCCCTACAAACGCAGCAATCCCGGCACGCAGCTGAGCTTCACGGAGTCCTACGGCGACCCGCAGCCGGTCGCCGTGATCGCCAAGCGCAGCCTGGGACGGGTGACCCTGAACTACCGCATCAACGACGGGCGCGTGCGCACCGCGCGGACCTCGGAGTGGAGGGGAGGGTCGAGGTACGACCCCGCGGCCGTCTACTACCACCAGATGCGCGGCGTGGTCAGGGGTACCGATCCCGGCGACTCGGTCGAGGTGTGGTTCACCGGCGGCGGGAAGCGGAGCGAGTCGTTCACCTACCAGGCCGTCTCCGAGACCGACCACCGCGTGCTCGTCGTGGCGGCCGAGGACTACACGGGCGCCTCGCCGGCGCAGGATCCGAACGGTCCGCACTTCGCCGACACGTACGTCGACGCCCTGGCCGCCAACGGTGAGGACGCGGACGTCTACGACGTCGACGCCGCCGGGCGCCTCGCGCCGGACGCGCTCGGGGTGCTCAGCCACTACGACGCGGTGGTCTGGGAGACGGGCAACGACCTGGTGACCCGGACGGCCGGCCGGGGCGCCGGCAACGCGGACGTGCTGGCCCTCGACGAGATCCTGCAGTTCCGCTCGTACCTGAACGAGGGCGGACGGGTGCTGTTCGCGGGCGACTCCGCGGGCCAGCAGTACACCAACAACGTCGGCAACCAGATGTACGACCCGAAGGGCGAGGTCGCGTGCAACCCGCCGCCGGCCGACATCGACCCGCGGCGATGCCTGCCGCTCTGGGGCTCGTTCGGCGGTGGTGACCAGACCCATGACGTGCTGCAGTACTACTTCGGGGCGTACCTCGCCGTGGCCGGTGACGGCCTCGACGACACCGGCGCCGCGTTCGACGCGAGCGGCGTCGCCGACCCGTTCACCGGCCTGTCCTGGGGCCTCGACGATCCCGTCCTCGCGGGGAACACCACGCGGCGTTCGTCGTTCCTGTCGACCAGCGGCATCCTGCCGCCCGACCGGTTCCCGCAGTTCGAGAGCTGGCCGGCCGCGCGGTACGACAAGCCGGGCGGGCCGTTCGACCCACACACGGGAGCGCACTACGTCTACTCCCAGATCGCCGACGTGTCCTACAAGAGGCTGACCCGCGAGATCGCGGTCCCGGCCTCCGGTGGGTCGATGACGTTCTGGACGTCGTACGACACCGAGGCCGACTGGGATCACCTGTTCGTGGAGGCGAGGACCCCGGGCCAGGACGACTGGACGACGCTCCCGGACGCCAACGGCCACACCACGCAGAACACGGGCGAGAGCTGCAAGCAGGAGAACTCGGGCGGCTGGCGCACCTTGCACCCGCAGCTCGACCACTACCAGACGCAGACGGGCGCCTCGGCCTGCGACCCGACCGGGACCACGGGCGCGTGGAACGCCGCCAGCGGCAACTCGGGCGGCTGGCAGGAGTGGAGCGTCGACCTGGACGGGTACGCCGGCCAGACCGTCGAGATCTCCATCGCCTACGCCAGCGACTGGGCCACGCAGGGCATCGGTGTCTTCCTCGACGACATCACGCTGCCCGACGGCACGAGCACGTCGTTCGAGACGGGACTCGACGGATGGACGGTCTCCGGACCGCCCCCGGGCAGCGCGTCGAACTCGAACGACTTCGAGCGCACCGACGCATCCGGGTTCCCGGTCGGCAACGTCATCGCCACGCCGCACTCGCTGCTGATGGGCTTCGGCCTCGAGGGCGTGTCCACCTCGGCGGAGCGCGCCGCGGTGATGGGGCGGGCGCTCGATCACCTGCTCGACTGACGGGGGCGAGACGGCGAGGGCCCCGCACAGTGATCTGTGCGGGGCCCTCGTCCGGGTCGCTAGTGGTCGTCGCTGGAAGTTCCTCGGGGGTGGCCCGTGCCCGGGGTGCGGGCCACCCGAAGAACTTCCGGTGATGGCCACTAGTCAGCGGGTCAAGAACACCGGGTCGACCGGCCGGGTCGTGACCGGTGCGTGCTCGCAGATGAACGAGCAGATCCAGTCACACGCCGGCCCGCTGCAGTACAGCATGCAGCGGTTGTAGCACTCGCCCCCGACGCCGTACCGCTCACGGAACGCGGGCTGGAACGACGCGGCCGCCGGTCCGGGCATGGCGTACTGCGGGAGCATGCCCATCGACTGGCAGCCGCCGCAACCACCGCCGCAACCACCGCCGCAACCGCAGTCGCCGCCGCTGCTCCGCGTCGCGGCCGGCGTGAGGTCGGAGCGGCAGTGCTTGCAGCGCGTGGCCTCCGGGTGGATGGTCTCCTTGCAGAAGGGGCAGACCCCACCATGGTCGGCACCATGAGGTTTGAGACGCGACCCGCAGTGCCGGCAGACGGTGGCCTCGGCCTGGATGTCTTCCTTGCAGAAGGGGCATTGCGTGACTGTCGATTGCGTCGTTTGCTCCGTCATGAGTCACCTCTCGGGACGGACCCTCGATCGAACGTAACGCATTTCCCCGGCCATCTCGTCCCGACATCTGGGTAGGCGCAGGAGCAGCGCCCGCCCCGTCAGAGCTCGGCGCCGAGCACCAGCGCGGCGCCCTTCTCACCGATCATCATCGACGGCGCCTGGGTGTTGCCGCTGATGATCGTCGGCATGATCGAGGAGTCGATGACGCGTAGCCCGTCGAGGCCGCGCACCCGCAGCTCGGGGTCGACCACGGCGAGGTCGTCGACGCCCATCTTGCAGCTGCCCACCGGGTGGTAGTCGGTCTTGCCCCACTTGCGGATGTAGTCGCGGATCTCGTCGTCGGTCTGCACCGACGGGCCGGGCAGCTGCTCCTGCTTCAGGATGCCCCGGAACGCGGGAGCGTCGAACACCGTGCGCATCAGCTTGAACCCCGCGACGGAGACCTCCAGGTCGCGCTCGTCGGCGAGGTAGTTGGGGTCGACGACGGGGGTGTCCGCGGGGTTCGCCGAGGTGAGCGTCACCGACCCGCTGCTGAGCGGGCGGACGTTGCAGGCCAGCAGCGTGACGCCGTGGCCCGGGATCCGTTCGGCGTTGCGGGCCTCGTCCTTCCACACGACGTACGCGGGCAGGAAGTGCAGCTGCAGGTCGGGTGATCGGACGGCGTCCGAGCTGCTCACGAACGCACCGCCCTCGGTGATCGTCGCGGTGGCCGGACCGGTGCGGAACAGGCCGTACTCGACCGCGTGCCTGAGGGCCCGGTGCCAACGGTCCTCACCGCTGTAGGTGATCGGCTCGGCGGCCTCGCGGGTGATGTAGACCTCGAGCTGGTCGCGCAGGTTCTTGCCCACGCCGGGCAGGTCGTGGACGGGGTCGACGCCGACCGCACGCAGCTCGTCGGCCGGCCCGATGCCCGAGAGCAGCAGCAGCCGGGGCGAGTTGATGGCGCCGGCGCTGAGCACGACCTCGCGGTCGGCCCGCACGACCTGGCGCTCCCCCTTGAGGGTGTACTCGACACCGGTGGCGCGGCCGTCCTCGACCACGATCCTGGTGACCTCGGCACCGGTGCGGACGGTGAGGTTGGAGCGGCCGAGGACGGGGTGGAGGAACGCCGTCGAGGCGCTCTCGCGACGGGCGTTGCGCTGGGTGACCTGGTGGAAGAACACGCCGTCCTGGCTCGCGCCGTTCGGGTCGTCGGTGCGCCGGATGCCGACCTCCTGCGCCGCCCGCATGAAGGCCCGGGTGGTCGGGTTGGTCTGGATCTGGTCGGCGACGTTGAGCTCGCCGTCGATGCCGTGGTACTCGTCGGCGAGGCGCTCGTTGCGCTCGTGCACCTTGAAGTAGGGCAGCACCTCGTCGTACGACCAGCCCTTGCACCCGAGGTCGGCCCACTCGTCGTAGTCGAGCCGGTTGCCGCGCACGTAGAGCATGGCGTTGATCGACGTGCTGCCGCCGAGCACCTTGCCCTGCGGGAGGAACATCCGCCTGTTCTCCATGTGCCGCTGCGGGGCGGTGTCGAAGATCCAGTTCGCGGAGGTGCCCATCAGCTTGGCGAAGCCCGCGGGGATCTTGAGCAGCGGGTGCCGGTCCCTGGCGCCGGCCTCGAGCAGCAGGACCTGGTTGCCCGGGTCGGCGCTCAGGCGGTTCGCGAGGACGCAGCCGGCGGCGCCGGCACCGATGATGACGTAGGTGTAGCGGTTCATGAGCTCACTTCCTCGTTCTGCTGCCGGACACGGCGATGTGCTGGCGGGTGATGTCGCGGGCTGCTGCGCGCAGCTGTTCGGGGGTCCCGGCCTCGCGGACGTCGGCGATGCCGAGCCCGGCCAGGACGGCGGGCTCCGCGCGGTGCTGGCCCACGGCGGCGTACACGGGCACGGCCGCGGCCCGCGCCCACCGGGTGACGCCGTCGATGACCTTGCCCTGGGCGGTCTGGGAGTCCAGGCGACCCTCGCCGGTGAGGACCAGGTCGGCGCGGGCCAGGCGGTCCTCGAACCCGACCCGGCGCAGGACCTCGTCGATACCGGAGACCAGCTCGGCGTCGTGGCCCGCCCACAGGGCGCCGGCGAGGCCGCCGGCGGCTCCCGTTCGCGCGACCTCGCGAGGATCGCGGGGGAACGACGACGCGACGGTGTCCAGTCGCTCGGTGAGACGCTCGACGGACTCGGGGTCGGCGCCCTTCTGCGGCCCGTACACGCGCGCGGCGTCCTGGTAGGTGGTGACCACGTCGCACAGCACGACGAGGCGGGTCCGGCCGAGTCCCCCGCCCGCCTCGATCGCGGCCAGTGCCCCGAGGCCCCCGTCGGAGAAGCCGCTGCCTCCGACCCCGAGGACGATCTCCGCCACACCGGACGACGCCGCCGCGGTGAGGAGCTGGCCGGTGCCGGCACTGGTCGCGGCGTAGGCGTCGACGGTCTCGGGGTCGATCAGGTGCAGGCCGCTGGCCGACGCGGTCTCGACCACCGCGGTGCGGCCGTCCTCGGAGAGCAGGTAGCTCGCCCAGACCTGGCGGCCGTCGGGGGCGATGACGGCGTGCTCGACATCCGTCCCGGGGACGCTCGCCCGCAGCGCCTCCAGTGTCCCCTCGCCACCGTCGGCGACCGGGCACACGTCGGTCTCGCCACCCGCCTCGCGCACCCCCGCCGCCAAGGCGTCGGCGACGACGGCCGCGGACATCGTGCCCTTGAAGGAGTCCGGGGCGACCAGCACCCGCGGACCTGGATCGGTTGTGCTCATGCGACCACCTCGAGACCGTCCAGCAGGCCGGCCATCCGGGTCCGGATGTCGCCGACCAGGGCACCGACCGGAGTCGCCCACACGTCCTCGTTCAGCACCTCCACCTCGATGCTGCCCTCGTACCCGTCCCGGAGCAATCCACCGACGATGCCGGCGAGGTCGGCGACGCCGTCGCCCGGCAGGCCGCGCCCGGTCAGCACGCTCGGCGTGGGGACGAGCCAGTCGGCGACATGCACGCTGACGGTCCGGGCAGCGGCCCGCTCGAGCGCCTGCGGCAGCCGCGGATCCCACCAGACGTGGTAGGTGTCCACGGCGATGCCCAGGTGCGGATGGTCGATGCGCTCAACCAGGTCGACCGCCTGGTCGAGCGTCACGATGGCCGAGCGCTCGGCGAGGAACATGGGGTGGAACGGCTCCACGGCGAGCACCACGTCGTGGTCGGCAGCGAACGGCAGCAGGTCCTCGATCCCGGCCCGGATCAGGTCCACCGCCGCGACCGGTCGCCCGTCATGGACCGGCCCGCACACCAGCACCAGGACCGGAGCCCCGAGCTCGGCGGCCTCCTCGACCGCGGCCCGGTTGTCGCGCCGCGCCTCGGCCGGGCTGCGGGTCCCGGTGAAGAACCCGCCACGGCACAGGCTGCTCGCCCGCAGCCCCCGCCCGTCGAGTGCTCGACGGGTCCGTCGCACGTCGCCGCCGACGTACTTGTGCCGCCACGGTGCGACCGCGGGCACGCCGGCGGCCACGCACGCATCCAGGAGCTCCTCGGTGCCGCTGGTCTCGGCCGTGGCCTGGTTGATGCTCAGCCGGGCCCGCCAGGCATCGGCCGGGCCGGTCATGGCGACACGCCCGCCACCGCCAGGAACTGGCGCATCCGGAACGTCGCCAGCTCGGGGTCGGCCAGCGCGCCGCCCTCGTCGGCCAGGGCGAAGACCCGGGCCAGGTGCGGCACCGAGCGCTGCAGCTCGGCGCCGGCGACCATCCGGAAGTGGTCCTGGTGGCCGTTGAGCCAGGCGAGGAACACCACGCCGGTCTTGTACGCCGAGGTCGGCGCGGCGAACAGGTGTCGCGCCAGGGGCACGGTGGGCTCGAGGATCGCGCTGAAGCCGTCGGCGTCGCCGGCGTCGAGCCGGTCGAGCGCCGCTCGGGCGGGTGCGGCGATGGCGTCGAAGATCCCGAGCAGGGCATGGCTGTGCCCGTGCTCGTCGCCGCGGATGAGCTCGAGGTAGTTGAAGTCGTCGCCGGTGTGCATCAGCACGCTCTCGGGCAGCCGGCGTCGCAGGTCGATCTCGCGCTCCGCGTCGAGCAGGGAGATCTTGATGCCCGCGACCTTCGGCTCGTGGTCGCGGATCAGCCCCAGGACCACCTCGGCCGCGACGTCGAGGTCGGCGCTGCCCCAGTAGCCGCGCAGCGCGGGGTCGAACGCCTCGCCCAGCCAGTGCAGGAAGACCGGGCCGTCGCTCTGGCGCAGCACCTCGTCGTAGACGGCGACGTAGTCGTCGACACCGGTCGCCGAGGCCGCGAGGTGCCGGCTGGCCATCACGACCGGCTCGGCCCGGCTGTCGCGGATCCAGGCAATCTGCTCCAGGTAGGCGTCGACGAGCCGGTCGACCGGGTAGGTGCCGGCCGGGTCGAGCTGGTCGGTCATCGCCCCGGCGACGACGCGACCGCCCCGGGCGGCGGCCTCGGTGCCGGAGGTGCGGATCAGCCGGCGGGCCAGCGCCCAGTCCAGGCCGTTGCCCCGCTGGGCGGTGTCCATGGCTTCGGCCAGCCCGAGGCCGAGGTCCCACAGGTGGCGGCGGAAGGCCAGGGTGGCGTCCCAGTCGATCGCTGCGGCCGTGCCGTGGTCGGCCGGGTCCGCCAGCGGGTCGGCCACGACGTGCCCGGCGGCGTAGACGGACCGGCTGGTGACGCCGGCCCCGCCGTACGCCGCGTCGAAGACGGCGCTGCGCGGGCCGACCCGGTGCAGACGCGTCTCGCCGTCGGCACCGGGGAGGTGCAGCTCCGTCGGCGTCCGCGTCGTGGCCTGGGCGGTGCTCATCGGGCCGCCTCGCTGCCGGCGATCATCCGGTCCCGCCAGGCGGCGCCGAGTGCGACGTCGGTGAAGAGAGCGGCGTCCATCTCGCGCAGGTCGGCGGCGACCTCGATCGGGCCGGGCAGCTGCTCGAGGACGTCGCGGTCGACGTCGACGCCCGGGGCGGTCTCGACGAGCACCAGCCCGGCCGCGCCGAGCTCGAAGACCGCCCGCTCGGTGACGTAGAGGACTCGCTGGCCCCGCAGCCGCGCCTGCTCGGCGCTGAACGTGACCTGCTCCACCTGGTCGACGAACTTGCGGTGCCGGCCCTCGGACTCGATGGCGAGCGTCCCGGCGCCCGGCACTGCGCGCAGCCCGCCGGCGTTGAACGTGCCGCAGAAGACGACCGTCGACGCGTTCTGGGAGATGTTGACGAACCCCCCGGTGCCGACGACCCGCTTGTTGAACTTGGAGACGTTGACGTTGCCGGCGGTGTCGATCTGGGCGAAGCCGAGGAAGGTGATGTCGAGGCCGCCGCCGTCGTAGAAGTCGAACTGGTAGGGCTGGTCGAGTACGGCGACCGGGTTGGTGGCGACGCCGAAGATGACGCCGCGCGCGGGCACGCCGCCGACCAGGCCCTGCTCGATCGTCAGCGTGAAGTGGTCCGACCAGCCCTCCTCGGCGGCGACCGCCGCGACGCCGTCGGCGATGCCGACGCCGAGGTTGACGACGTCGCCGTCGCGGATCTCGGCGAGCGCGCGCCGGGCGACGACCTTGCGCTGGTCGAGCGGGAACGGCTCCAGGTGGCTCAGCGCCGCTTTCACCGCGCCTGAGAACGCCGGGTTGAAGTCGTGGGTGACCAGCTGGCGCTGGTCCTTGTGCACCACGACCACGTCGACGCAGATCCCGGGGACGACCACCGACCGCGGGTCGAGCGAGCCACCCTCCGCGACCTGCTTGACCTGGGCGATGACCAGGCCGCCGCTGTTGCGGGTGGCCTGGGCGATGGAGAGCATCTCCAGCCGGGCGCCCTCCTGCTCCAGCGAGATGTTGCCGCGCTCGTCGGCGGTGGTGCCCCGGATGAGGCACACGTCGATGTCGATGGCCGGGTAGAACAGCCACTCCTTGCCACCGAGCTCGACCACCTCGACGAGCTCCTCGGTGGTGACGTCGTTGAGCCTGCCACCCTCCAGCCGCGGGTCGCAGAACGTGCCCAGCCCGACGTGGGTGACCAGGCCGGGACGGCCGCCGGCGATCTCGCGGAACAGCTGGGCCATCACGCCCTGCGGGAAGTTGTAGGCCTCGAACTGGTTCTCGATGACCATCTCGCTCATCCGGGGCGCCATCCCCCAGTTGCCGGCGATGATCCGCTTGGCGAGGCCGGGCTGGGCGAGGTGGTCCATGCCGCCGCCCTCGCGGTCACCGATGCCGGTGGTGTGCACGAGCGTGAGTCCGGCCGGTGCGCCGTTCTCGCGGTAGGCGTCGCCCAGGGTCCGCAGCAGGAGGTCGGGCTCGACCAGCCCGCCACCGGAGCCGCCGATGGCCACCGTGTCGCCGGGACGGACGAGGGCGATGGCGTCGGCGGCGTCGAGGAAGCGCGGGCCGCTGCGCACCCGTCGGGACGGGCGGGGCGTCGGGTCGGTCATGGGGTGGTCCTCCGAGCTGGGGTGGTGCGGGGGTCGGTCATGAGAGGACGCCGCCGCCGTTCACGTGGATCGTCTGGCCGTGGATGTACGACGCCGCCTCGCTGGCCAGGAAGACGACGCTCGGCGCGACCTCGTGCGCGAGGCCCATCCGGCCCGCGACCAGCGAGGCGGTCCGGGCGCGGGTGAGCTCCTCGTCGAAGCTCGCGTCGGTCATCGGGGTGGTGATCGGGCCCGGTGCGATCGCGTTGACCCGCACCTGGGGGCCGACCTCACGCGCCATCGCGCGGGTCAGCCCGAGCACGCCGGCCTTGGCCGCGCAGTAGCTGGCGAAGTCCTCGGCGCCCTTGTAAGCCAGCTGCGACGAGACGTTGACGATCGCGCCGCTGCCGCGCTCGAGCATGCCGACCAGGACGTGCCGGGACACGACGAAGACGCCGGTCAGGTCCACGTCGATCGTGCGGCTCCACTGCTCGAGCGTCATCTCGGTGATCCGGCCGGCGGTCATGTAGCCGGCGTTGTTGACCAGCACATCGATCGGGCCCAGGGCGTCCTCGGTCGCGGCCACGAACGCCGCGGCCTCGTCCCAGCTGGTCACGTCGCCCTCGACGACCGCGACCTCGGCGCCGTCGCCGCGCAGCTTCTCGGCGAGCTCGCGGGCCTCGTCCTGCTGGCCGAGGTGGTGGATCGCGACGCGCGCGCCCGCGGCGGCGAGGGCCGCGACCATCTCGCGGCCGAGGCCGCCGGCGCCGCCGGTGACGAGCGCGGTGCGGCCGGTAAGGTCGAAGGCGCTCATCGGTCGCCGCCGTACCACGGGGCGCGGGTGCCGCGACGGATCTGGACAGTCTTGTTCTCGGTGAAGAACTCCATGCCCTCGCGGCCGAACTCGGCGCCGTAGCCGCTGTCGCGCCGGCCGCCGAGGGGCACCTCGGGGAACGCATCGGTCGAGCCGTTGACCCACACGGTCCCGGTGTTGAGGGCGAAGGTCAGGTCGAGCGCCTCGTCGATGTCGTGGGTCCACACCGAGGCGGCGAGCCCGAACTGCTGGGCGTTGGCCCGGGTGGTGACGTCGGCGAGGTCGGCGTACGGCTGGATGGTGGTGACCGGGCCGAACAGCTCCTCGCGGACCGAGTAGTTGTCGTCGGCCTCGGTGAACAGCACGGTCGGGGCGAGGAACGGCGCCGCGGCGGTGCCCTCGACCGTGGCCTGGGTGCCGCCGGCGACCAGCGTCGCACCCTCCGCGGTGGCCTTGTCGACCGCGGCGAGCACGCCGTCGAAGTGCTGCCGGGAGACCAGCGGGCCCATCTCCGTGCCCGCGTCGGCGGGGTCGCCCAGCCGGATCTGCGCGGTCCGCTCGGCCAGTCGCCCGGCCAGCTCGTCGGTGATCGCCGCGTCCGCCAGGATGCGCGACCCGGCGACGCACACCTGGCCCTGATTGAAGAACGACGCGAACAGCAGCCCCTCGACCGTCAGGTCGAGGTCGGCGTTGCGGGTGACGATGACCGGGGTCTTGCCACCGGCCTCGAGCGCGACGCGCTTGAGCCGGTTGCGGCCCGCGCCGGCGGCGATGTGCCGTCCGGTGGTGGTGGAGCCGGTGAAGCTGATGACGTCGGTGTGCAGGTGGCTGACCAGGCTCGCGCCGGCCGCGCCCTCGGCGACCAGGACGGAGAGTGCGTCGGGCTCCAGGCCGGCCTCGAGGAGGATCTGCGCCACCGCGAGGGAGGTCAGCGGGGTCAGCGGGCTGGGCTTCATGACGACCGAGCAGCCCGCGGCGAGCGCCGGCGGGAGCTTCTGGCCCAGGATGCCGAGCGGGAAGTTCCACGGCACGATCAGGCCGGCGACGCCGGCCGGCTCGCGCAGGGTGAACGCGAAGACGTCGGTGCCGATGTCACGGACGGTGCGCCCGTTGATGTCGCGGGCCAAACCGGAGAAGTACTCGAACGCGTTCACGGTCGCGGCGACCTCGCCGCGGGCCTCGCGGATCGGCTTGCCGGTCTCGCTCAGCAACAGCCAGGCGAGCTCCTCGGTGCGCTCCTCGATGAGTCGGGCGGCGGTGGCCAGCACCCGGGCCCGGTCGCGGCCGGTGGTACGGCCCCAGGCGCCGGTGTCGAACGCGCGCCGGGCAGCGGCCACGGCCCGGTCGACGGGCGCGTCGGTGGCGTCGCCACCGGTGAACAACGTCGACCCGCTGGCCGGGCCGACCCGGGCCGGCATCTCCTGCTCGGCCCCGACTCCCGCACCGGAGATCAGCGAGCCGATCACGGGTACGTCGTCGCGGACGTCGAGCACGGCGGGCCCGAACAGGCGGGCGATGTCGGCGGCGGCAGGGGTGCTCATGATGCGGTTCCTTCGGTCGGGGAGGTGGAGGCGGCCTTCGCCGCGCGGGCGGCGGCCTTGCGGTCCAGGAAGTCCTGCTTGCGGCGGCGTGAGGAGTCCAGGCACGCCGTGTAGCCGGCCAGCGCGTCCTCCCCGGTCAGGGTGGTCCGCGCACCGGCCAGGAACTCCTTGGCGAGACGCACGGCGGTGGGCTCGGCGCCCAGCAGCCGCGTGGTCGTCTCCTTCACGGCGACGTCGAGCTCGGCCGCCGGGTGCGCGGAGGTGACCACGAGGAGCTCGGCGGCGCGCGCGCCACTGATCAGCTCGCCGGAGAGCAGCAGGTGCCGGGCGACGCCGAGGCCGGCGACGTCGACCAGCCGCGAGGTGCCACCCCAGGAGGGCAGGTTGCCCAGCCCGAGCTCGGGCAGTCCCAGGGTCGCGTCGGCCGCGGCGATCCGCAGGTCGCAGGCGAGGGCGAGCTCGAGGCCACCGCCGTACGCACCCCCCTCGATGATCGCGACGCTCGGCACCGGCAGCGCGGCCAGCGCGCCGAACGCGTCCTGACCGAGGCGGGAGTTCCGCTCGGCCACGTCGTGGGAGGGGCTCACCCAGTCGGCGATGTCGGCCCCGGCACAGAAGGTGCCGCCGGCGCCCCGCACCAGCACGACGCGGACGTCGTCACGGACGGCGATCTGAGCGACGGCGTCGCGCAGGGACTCGACCATGGCGATGTCGAGGGCATTGCGCTTCGCGGCGCGGTCGAGCAGCAGCAGGGCGACGCCGTCGGGGTCGACGGACACGGTCACCGGCATGGGGAGTTCACTCCTTGGGCGTGGCTGATGGTGGAGATCTGGGGCGGCGTCAGGCCTTGCGGGCTCTCGCCGCCTGGTCGACCAGGAGGGCCAGGATGATCGCGGCGCCGACCGCGACCTGCTGGTAGAAGGCCTGGACGTTGAGCGAGGTCAGCCCGGCGGTCAGGGTCGCGATCAGCACGGCGCCGAACGCCGCCCCGACCATGGAGCCCTCGCCGCCCGCGAGCTTCGTGCCGCCCATGACGGTCGCGGCGATCGCGGTCAGCAGCAGGTCGGCACCGAGGGTCGGGTCGGCGGCGCCCAGCCGGGCGGTGAGGATCGCGCCCGCGAGTCCGGCGCCAGCGCCGGCGACGACGTAGGCCGACGCGGTGTGCCGGCCGACGCGGATGCCGGCGAGGCGGGCCACCTCCGAGTTGCCGCCGATGGCGATCAGGTACTCGCCGAACAGCGTGTACTTGAGCACCAGCGCGGAGACGATGGTGAGGACGACGAACAGGAACACCGGGATCGGGATGCCGGCGATGCCCCCGGCCAGCGCGTCCTGGAAGCCGGTCGGGATGCCGTAGACGGCCTGGCCGCCGGCGATGATCAGGGCGAGCCCGGCGTAGATGCTCATCGTTCCCAGGGTGACGATGAACGGGGTGATCTTGGTGACCGTGATCAGCAACCCGTTGACCAGGCCGCACAGGGCACCGACGACCAGCGCGCCGAGGATGGCCAGCGCTGGGGGCATCGAGTGGGAGAACAGGCCCGCGCACACGGCGGTGACCGCCACCGTCGAGCCGATCGAGAGGTCGATGCCGCCGGTGATCAGGACGTAGGTCTGGCCGAGCGCGAGGATGCCGACGACCGCCGACTGCAGCAGCACGTTCATCAGGTTGCTGGAGTCGAGGAAGAACGGCTTGGCAATGCCGAAGCCGATCACCATCACGACGATGACGGCGAGCAGACCGCCCTGGCGGGCCATCCGGCCGGCCAGGGTACCGAGGCCGACGGTCCGGCCCGGCTCGTTCGGCGTCGGCTTCCCGGCCGCGTCGCCCTGGGCCGGCGCGGTGAGCGTGGTGTTGGACATGACGGGTTCTCCTGCAGTGGCGGTGTTCGATGCGGGCTCGGGAGTCGGGGGGTTCTCACTCAGCGGCGGCATGACGGACCACCACCTCCTCGTTGGCTTCGCTGCGGTCCAGCTCGGCGACCACCCGGCCGCGGCGCATCACGAGGACGCGGTCGCTCATGGCGAGGACCTCGGGCAGGTCGGAGGAGATCATCAGTACCGCCTTCCCGGCGTCCGCCAGGCGGCGCATGATCGCGTGGATCTCGCCCTTGGCTCCGACGTCGATGCCGCGGGTCGGCTCGTCGAAGATGAACACGTCGCTGTCCGAGCGCAGCCAGCGGGCGAGGACGACCTTCTGCTGGTTGCCGCCGGACAGGGTCCGCACCGGCCGGTCGATCTGCATCTTGGTGTTCAGCGGCTCGAGCGCTTCGGTGGCCACCTCGCGCTGGCGGCGCCGGTTGAGGACGCCGAGCCGCGAGGGCGGCGCCATCAGCGTGACGTTGGACGCGGTGGTCATGTCCAGGGCGAGCCCCTGGTGCTTGCGGTCCTCGGTGAGCAGGGCGATGCCGTGGGCGATCGCGTCGGCCGGGCGCCGGATGGTGACCTTGCGGCCCCGGACGTAGACGCTGCCGTGGCTGGCCTTGTCGGCGCCGATGACCGCCCGGGCGAGCTCGGTGCGCCCGGCACCGACCATGCCGGCCAGCCCGACGACCTCGCCGGCCCGGACCGACAGCGAGACGCCCTCGACGACACCGGGGACGGTGAGGTCCTCGACGCGGAGCAACTCGTCGCCGACGTTCTCGACGTTGGACGTCACGCCGATCGCGGCGAGGTTGCGACCGACCATCATCTGCACGAGGTCGTCCTCGCCGCTGATCTCCTCGCGGGTCTTGGTGCCGACCAGGCGCCCGTCGCGCAGCGCGGTGACCCGGTCGGAGAGCTCCAGGACCTCCTTGAGCCGGTGGGAGACGTAGATGATCGCCTTCCCGTCGGCGCGGAGCTCGTCGATGATCGCGAAGAGCCGCTCGCTCTCCGCGGTCGTCAGGGATGCGGTGGGCTCGTCCATGATGATGATGTGCGCGTCGGTGGACAGCGCCCGGGCCAGCTCGACGATCTGCTGCTGCGCGACGCTGAGCCGGGAGACTGGGACGTTCACCGGCGCATCGAAGCGCAGCTGCGCGAGCGCCGCGGCCGCGCGGCGCCGCGCCTCCTTCCAGTCGATCACTCCACCGGTGCTGTTCTCACGCCCCAGGACGAGGTTCTGGACCGCGGTCATCTGGGGCACCAGGCTGAGCTCCTGGTGCACCATCGCGATGCCCGACCTCATGGCATCCGACGGGCGCGCGAACTCGACCGGACGGCCGCCGACCCGGATCTCACCGGAGTCGGGGCGCTGCACCCCGAAGACCGTCTTGAGGAGGGTCGACTTCCCGGCGCCGTTCTCCCCCAGGAGGGTGTGCACCTCGCCGGGGTAGGCCTTGAATCCCACCCCGACGAGGGCGTTCACCCCCGGGAAGGTCTTGGTCAGGTCAGTGACCTCGAGCGCTGCTTCCCGAACAGTCATCGGTCTTCCGTTTCTCCGGCGTGTGCAGGTTCGTGCGGATCAGTTGAAGAGGTCGGTGAGGACCTGTCCGTCCTTGTCGTAGAAGTCGTCGACGTTCTTCTTCGTGATCAGCTGGGCCGGCGCGACGATCCAGGGGGCCAGCTCCTGGCCCTCGAGCAGCCGCACGACCGACTCCACCGCCCAGTACCCCTCCCAGTAGGGAAGCGGGCTCACAGTGGCGAACATGGTGCCCTTGCGGACCGCGTCGACCGCCTCCGGGACGCCGTCGGTGCCGACGACCTCGATGTCCTTGCCGGAGGCCTGGACGGCCTTGGCGACTCCGATGGCCATCGTGTCGTTGTTCGCGTAGATGCCCTTGACGTCCGGGTGCTGCTGGATGATCTGCTGAGCGGCCGCGAACGCCTTGTCGGCGTCCCAGTCACCGGGCACGCTGGCCACCAGGTCGAGGTTGCCGGCCTTCTTCACGCCCTCCTTGAACCCCTTGATCCGCAGGATCGCGGCGCTGGAGCCGGCCTGGCCCTCCACCTGGGCCACCTTCGCGCCGTTCGGGAAGTCCTGAGCGAACTCCGCCGCGGCCTGCGAGCCGTCGAGCTCGTGGTCCGGCCCGACGTAGACCGTCGCCGGCACCCGAGCGTCGTCGACGTTCACGATCGGGGCGCCCTGGGCCTGCATCTGCTTGAGGGCCGGCGACAGGTTCGAGGTGCTCTCCGGAGCCACGACGTACCCGTCGAAGTTCTGGCCGAGCAGGGTCTGCGCGATCGTGAGCTGCTCGGTCTGCGCCGACTCGCTGCTGGCCGCCTGGATGGTGACGTCGACGCCGAGGTCGTCGGCCGCGGCCTGCGCGCCCTTCTGGATGCCCTGCCAGTACTGGTTGGTCAGCGCCTTCAGCACGACCGCGATCCGGTAGTCGTCGCTGGCCTCGACAGCGCCGAGCTCGGAGCTCATCTTGGCGCCCTCCATCTCGGTGACGCCGTCCTGGTCGCTGGTGTAGGTGTAGTTCGACTCGCCGTCCGAGCCGCCGCTGGCGACCTCGTCCGCGGAGCTGCACGCGGTGACGGCGAACAGCGAGAGGCTGGCCGCCGCGACGGCGAACATGCGCTTGTGTCGGGTCATGCTGGTCTTGCCTTTCCGGGAGGGTGCCAGGGACTGGCTCCACTGGTGGGATCCGAGAGACGGATAGGAAAACGTTTTCCCATCCGTGCCGCGCAAGAGGCGCTCAGTTGCTGCTTCCTGTGAGGGGATCGGGGGGCTCCGGGGTGCACCCGCAGGTGCCGCGCCGCACGAGTCGCGTGGGGAGCATCCGGAGCTCGACGGGGTGCGGGTGGCCACCGTCGTTCCACCTGGCCTCGATGCGGTCGAGGAGGCGATGGGCGGCGTTGCGCCCGATCTCCCGCGCCCGGCTGTCGACGGTGGTGAGCTGGACGCCGTGCAGGTGCGCGACCCAGATGTTGTCGAAGCCGACGATCGCGACGTCGTCGGGGATCCGGACGCCGCGTGCGGCGCACGCCTCGATCGCGCCGATGGCCAGGCTGTCGTTGGCCACGAACACCGCGGTCGGGGGCTCGTCGGCGCCGAGCAGCTCCGCCATGGCCGGCGCGCCGGACTCCTGACGGGTGCTCTCGGCGACCGAGATCAGGCCGTTGACGGGAAGGCCCGCCTGACGCATGACGCGCTCGAAGACCTCACGCCGGATCTCGAAGGGGTAGACGTTCTGGGGGCCCGCCAAGTGGCCGATTCGCTTGTGTCCATGGGCGATCAGGTGCTCGACGGCCTGTCGCGCGCCGTCCTCGTTGTCGACGATGACGGCGTCGACGAGGTCGGAGCGCCGCATGTGGCGACTGGCCAGGACGACGTCGAGCCCGGCGTCGACGAGCTGGCTGACCTCGGCGTCCTGGAGCGTCACCGAGGCCATCACGATGCCGTCGACCTGGCGCTGCTGCATGCTGCGGATGACGTCGGCCTCCTTCACCGAGGAGCCCTCGGTGCTGCCGAAGATCAGCGTGTAGCCCCGCTCGCCGAGCACCTCGTCGATGCCCGTGATCATCTCGGGGTAGAGAGGGTTCAACACGCTCGCGACGACGACGCCGACGGTCTGGCTGCGCCGCCGGACCAGGCCCCGCGCGAGGGCGTTCGGCTGGAAGTCGAGCTCGGCGATGGCCGCCGCGATCCGACCCCGGGTGGCCTCGGCGATGTAGTAGTCGCCGTCACCGAGGAACTTGGAGACCGTCCCCTTGGACACGCCGGCCAGCGCCGCCACGTCGGCGATCGTGACCCGCTTCGTCTCGGTAGGAAAACGGTTTCCCATACCGGAGATAGTGCACGTGACGACCGGCACACGTCAAGGGGGACGTCGGAAATGCTGTTCGCGACCCATGCTAGGTGGGGACATCGGCCCGCCAACCGGCGTCGGGGGCTCGCGTGCCGCCGGCGCCACTCGGTAGCCGGTCGACCTCCCACGGGGACGACGGGCGGGTTCCGACCTAGGACCACGCCTTCGCGCGCATCTGCTGCACGTAGGGGAGGCTCACGTCGAGCGACGGAAGGAGCATCGCCAGCTGTCCGTTCCCGATCTGCCGTAGCTTGCGGTGACGGTGCTGGCGCATCAGCGCCAGTCCCGCGCCGCGCGGAATCATCCACGCCGAGTCGGGGCCGGGGTCGACCAGCTCGACACCGGCGCCGGTGTAGAACGCCTTCCCCCAGTCGTCTCTCGCACCACCGAGTCCCTGCACCAAAGCCGGTCTCGCCAGAGCCCCGATCACCGAGATCGCCTTCAGGTCGAGAGCGAGCACCGGCCCGACCAACGCCTTGCCCAGGAGCTGTCCGGCGTCGTCGAGCGCCCGGGCCGCTGCCTTGTCGGTCGTCGTCGAGCCCGGCCGCAGAAAGCCCTCCAGCTGAACCGTGATCGGCGCCTCGCTCGTGTGTGTCGCGACGCCGAGCCGCCTCGCCAGGGCCGCGCCGCCGATCAGAGCCTGGAGGTGGTTGAGCCGACCGCACGCGCACTTCGCGTCGTACCGGATCGGGCTGAGACCGGGGACGTCGCTCGACTTCTCGTTCAAGAGCTCCACCGCGGACTCGGAGATCGGCATGTGCCCGATCTCACCGGCGAGAGCATGCGTCCCCACCATCACCCGCGACTTCAAGAACCTGGAGACGTAGATCTCGTCCTGGTCCGCCGCGACCTCGATGATCCCGCAGCCGACCGCGCCACCCACCCGCACCACCATGATGGTGCTTCGTTGGCGGAAGCTCACGGGTGCGAGCGTCCGCCGGGGCTTCTCGACGGTGCGGACTCGATCGAAGGCAAGAGCGATCGAGGCCGCATTGCAGTCGTTCATCACCTGCGCGGTCTCGCTGGTGAAGGCAGGCCCGAGGATGGCCGCGAAGGCATGGTTCAGGGTCGGGTAGGGGGAGCGATCCTCCCAGCTCTTGTGCGACAGCGCACCGTTGACCTGCCGGTGGTCGCGGTCGATGGGCGTGGGCAGCGCCATGGCGGCTGCGAAGACAGGGAGGGTGCCGTCGGCACGCACCAGGGTCGCGTCTCCCAGGGCTTTCTCGAGGACCTCTGCCGCCAACCGAGCCACGTGCTGCAGGAGCTCGCGCTGGGAGAGTGCCAGCTGACCTCGGAGGGGTGGAGTCGTCGTCCGGCAGTGGAGGCTTCCGTTCGCGTCGACCAGCCCCGCGCGGATGCGTTCGGCACCGACACTGACGGCAAGGACGAGGCCCATCTCGGAGGTGAACCGAACGGGACCCGAGGAGAGCAGCGGACCGAAGTTCCCGACCGCCTTCTTGGCGCGGGTCACGTTCCCCTCGACCACACCGGCGCAGTCCGCGATCTGCTTCTGGTTGAGGTCCTCAGCACCGAAGGTGAGCACAGCGTCGAGCACCTTCCCGATCGCCGAGTGCTTGGTCTTCGGCTCGGGCGCGTGAGGGTTGCTTGCCACGGCTGAAGACTTTCACCCAGGGCCGATTCTTGCAGTCGGAACTCACCAAGACATGTCGCCGTGAATCTCCCGGACGCACCTTCAAACGCCGGCAGGAACGCGGTGCGGACGGTGCAACGAGGGACCCATCTGAGCAACACGAGACGTTCCGGCGACGCGATCCGGTCCGCGACCATGTGTCGGAACCAGTCCGTACAGTGCAAGGACCCGAACCGTGACGACTGCCTTCGAAGACCGCCCCGACGACGAGTTGTGCCTGGGCGACGCGCCGCTGGAGATCGTGCCCGACGAACGTCCGACCGGATCGCCGGACGCCATGACGCGGAGCGCTTCTCCGCACCATCGGCGCCGGGTGCGGATGCGTCGCTCCCGGGCGGGTGCCACTGCGCCCCGCCCGGAGCCCGGAGACGACGGAGCCGGTACCACCGTCCGGTCAGGATCGACGCGGGACCCGAAACCGATCGCCGCAGCCCGACCGGCTGCATCGGGCAGGGACCAGTACGCGTTTCCCTTCGCTGCCGGGCAGGACGACCCCTACGAGTCCGAGCGCCCGAGGCGACGCAGCGCAGGGCGACCCTCCGAGCGCGATCTGGAGCTGCTCGCTGCGACGGTGACCGGCAGCCCCTCCCGGGTCGATGACGCGACGGAGCCGTTCGCCGGGCCGCCCGAGTACCTCGGGTCGCTCCAGTTCCCGCGCAGCTGCTACGTCTGCAAGTCGCGATACCGCAGGGTCTACTCGTTCTACCACGCGCTCTGTCCGACCTGTGCCGCCGAGAACTGGGTGCGGCGCCATGCGCGGGCGGACCTCGGCGGACGCCGGGCCCTGATGACGGGCGGGCGCGCCAAGATCGGTCAAGAAGTCGTGCTGCGGCTCCTGAGGGACGGGGCCGACGTCACCCTCACCACGCGGTTTCCGAGCGACGCCGCCGACAGGTTCACCGCGATCGAGGACTACGACGACTGGTCGGATCGCCTGCACGTGGTGGGCATCGACCTGCGTCAGCTCGATCAGGTCATGAGGCTCGCACACGAGATCGCCGACGCGGGCCCTCTGGACATCCTCATCAACAACGCGGCCCAGACCGTCCGTCGCACCGCCGAGGCGTACGGCCCGCTCCTGGCGCGCGAACAGGCCGGGGAGCTCCCCGGCGTCCACGACACCCGCCGGATGCTGACCGCACGGGTCGACCCCAGCGCCGACGACATGCCGCATCTCGCGACCGGCCGCCGAGGCGACGGCGACCCCGTGGCATTGGACTCGAGCCGGCGACAAGGAGACGTTCTCATCCCCAGCGCCACGACCGCGCCGGACCTGGATGCCGGCGGGCTCATCCCCGACCGCGTGCCCGCCAACAGCTGGTCCAAGAAGGTAGACGAGATCGACCCCGTGGAGATGCTGGAGGTCCAGCTGATCAACGTCACCGTGCCCTTCCTCCTCGTCTCGAACCTCCGTGCAGCCATGGCCGCTGCTCGTTCCGCGCGTCGATACGTCGTCAACGTGAGCGCCGTCGAGGGACAGTTCGGACGGCACTACAAGAACCCGACGCACCCGCACACGAACATGGCCAAGGCGGCTCTCAACATGCTGACCAGGACCAGCTCCCCGGACCTGCGACGCGACGGCATCTACATGAACAGCGTCGACACCGGTTGGATCACCGACGAACGGCCCTACGCCCAGCGTGCGCATGAGGCGTCCGCGGGGTTCCGCGCGCCGCTCGACCTCGCCGACGGCGCGGCCCGCGTCTACGACCCCATCGTCCGCGGAGAGCTCGGTGAGGAGATCTTCGGCTGCTTCCTCAAGGACTACGGCCCCGCGCCCTGGTGAGAGCGCGCCCGACTCGAGCATCACTCACGACGGCAACCGCCGCAGGACCGAGGTGACACCACATGACACTCCACCCGGCACTCCACGCTCGCTCACTGGTCGTGGCGATCACCGGCGGCAGCGGCGCGGGCAAGACCGCCCTGGCCGGCGCGCTCGTCGATCACTACGGCGAATCGTGCGGGCTTCTGGAGATGGACAGCTACTACAGACACTTCGACGGCCTGACGGCGCGGGAACGGGAAGCCCTCGACTGGGACTCGATCGAGACCGTCGACGTCGGGCTGCTCACGGAGCACCTCGTCGCCCTCGGGGAGGGGCGCCGAGTCGACGTCCCCGAGTTCGACTTCACCGTGCGGCTGCGCAGCCCCCGCACCACCACGTTCCTGCCCCCTCGCATCCTGGTCCTCGAAGGGATGTTCGCCCTCGCCATCGATCACGTGATCACCACCGCAGACCTCAAGGTCTTCCTCGACGCACCCGAGCACGTCCGTTACCAGCGACGACACGACCGAGATGTCGCGACCCGAGGACGTAGCTCCGACTCCATCCGCGATCAATGGCGGACCACGGTCCTCCCGGGGCACCGCACGATCGTCGAGCCACAGCGGCGCCGCGCCTCGCTCGTCGTCGACGGAGGACAACCCATCGACGGCTGCCTCGGCGACATCATCGAGCACCTCGACGCGCTGCTCCTCCAGTGCCCCGTCAGCGAGGCCGGATGACCCCGCTGCGGCAACACGAGCTCGTCTACCTGCTCTCCAGTCCCGATCCGGCCCTGAACAAGCGAGGACTACAGCGCATCTGTGACGCCATCGAGGCCGGCTACAAGGTCGACCTTCGCCGCGACCCGCAGGTGCTGACGCTCATCGGCTTCCTCAAGTCCTCCGAGGACCCCGCTGTTCGACTCTGGTTGTCCAAGCTGATCGGACTTCTCCGAGACCCCGCATGGTGGCCGTGGTTGGCGGCCCGGCTCGGCAAGGAGACCCGCCCCGAGAACGTGACCTGGAGCTACGGCGCGCTCTCGGCCATCAGCGGGACCTTCTCGGCACGCGAAGCCCTCGAAGCGGTGGGCCACGACTCGGCACGACCTGTGTTCGAGCTCGCCTCCGACTACTTCCGGACCACCCGGCCGGTCGATCCCACCCTCCTGAAGGTCGCCATGGATGCGGACGAGCCCCTCACCCACCAGTGGCTCGGCATGCGCCATGGTCGGACACCAGCCGCCGTCCCGCTGGCCGTGATGCGCGAACTGACCACCAGCGACGACGAGCTGGTCGTGGAGTACAGCCTGTGGGCCGCACATCGAGACCCCCACGCAAACCTCACCCACGTTCGGATCGACCCGACCGACTTCGAGATGCTCCCCCCGAACGTCCGGCGCTGGTACACGCGGCTGCTCGTCCGTGACCCCGGCAACCACCTGCCCTATCTCGACATCGTCAAGTCCGCCATGAACGACGCGAATCCCCTGGTACGCGAGGGTGTCGCCCTGGGCTTCGCCAACACGCCGATGCCGAGGCTCCTCGCCGACGACGTCGCCGCATGGATCGACCGCGAACCCGACGACGTCGTTCGTCTGGCCCTGGAACGCGTCGTGCTGCGACACCGTCGCTGGAAGCCGTTCAGGCAGCACGCCGCACTCGTCGACCGGGCCTGGGTCGCGCGCTCCGAGTCATCGACCCGCAGCCCGGCCAAGATCCTCCAAACGCCGCGCACGCGGCTCACCAGGAAGGGACCCACGTTGGACGCCATCCCGATCATCGACTCCGACTCGACAGAGCACGTCTACGCCCTCGGCGTGGACACCGTCGGATTCAGCAAACGAACCGACGCGGAGCAGTACACGATCTTCCGCGACCTGCTCGACGCCCTGCACCACGACGAGAACGTCTCCAGTCAGTTCGCCACCGACCTGTGCGTGCTGCCCACCGGTGACGGCTTCTTCGTGTGCCTGCGCCAGCCCGCCAACCGGCTGACCCCGCTGCTTCTTGCCCTCTCCCTCGCTCGAACGTTCGAGTCGCTGCGCACCTACCAGCTGCGATTCGGCGTACACGCCGGCCCCGCCATGTGGATCACCATGCGCGGCGGATCGGTGCAGGTCATCTCCAGCGCTCTCAACTGGACCGCTCGCGTCATGGGGGCCGCCGGCGAGGGGCAGGTCATGATCAGCGACTCCTTCTACCGCGACATCGCTTATCCGGCCAGGGACAGGCTCGCCGGGGTCACGTTCGCGAGAGAGGACGGGCACGCCACGAAGCACGGTGAGCCTCTCGGGGTCTGGAGTGTCCGCGCGGCGCAGGTCCAACAGGATGACTGAGCCGATGACCTCCCCGGCGCCGCAGCGCGACGGCCCTGAGCTCGTCGACATCCTGGATGTCCGGGGCAACCCGGTCTATGCCTGCGACAAGCTCCGTGCTCACGCCGCGGGTCTCCTGCACCGCACGGTGGTATCCGAGGTGTTCGACTCCCGAGGGCGCTGGCTCCTCGTCCGTCAGGCCGACGACCGCCAGGATGCCGGTCGTTGGGTCTCGCCGGTGGGAGGTCATGTCCAGGCGGGTGAGACGCCGGCCGCAGCCTTGCGACGCGAGACACGCGAGGAACTCGGCTTCGACCTCTCCGACGCGCGCGAAGTCGGCACCTACGTCTACCGACGCGACCTGGCGACCGGCACGATCGAGAATCACCTCTTCATCGCCTACGAGCAGGAGACCGACGAGGTCCCGGTGCTGAACCACGAGTCGGTCGAGTTCCGCTACTTCGAGGAAGCCGAGCTGCGCGCCCTCCTGGCGGCGGAGCCCGACCGGTTCGGCGAGGCGTTCCATGTCATCAGTCGCGAGGTGTACGCGTCCCGTCTGATCCCCTGACGACCTGCCCTGTCCGCGGTGCCCCGCCCCATCGCGGACACCACCGGACCCGGGCACCGAGGCTTCCGGTGAGATCGGCCGGCGGGGAGCTGGAGGCGGCTAGAAGTCGAGCACGCTGTCCAGGTCGTCGTACGGCGTGCCGGCCGCGAGCATCATGTCCGCGACGATCGCCCGGATCTGGGAGGCCAGCGCGGCGGTGTTGATCGTCAAGGACCCCGAGGCCGCGCGAATCGCCGACCTGGCGACCTCGATCAGTGCCGGCACGTTCTCCGCGTCGGTACGCGCCAACCGGGCCAGCTCGGCCACCGACTCCGCGAGTCCGACAGGCACCCGCTCGTCGTGACGCAGCATCGCCGCCGTCCGCCGGGTCAGGACGCGCGTGTTGCGCACCGCATGGTCCAGCTCGATGAGAGCGCTGACCCGTCGTGCCATCTCGGTGCGCTGCCGCCATCGGAACGGCGAGAGCCGAGCCATCTCGCTCCCGCTGTCGGCCAGCGCCGAAACCGTGTCGATCATCGACTGCGTCGAGCGAGCCTGCGATAGCGCCTCGGCCGCCTTGCCGGAGTCCTGCTCCCGCAGCGCTCGCGCCACCTTGTCCAGGATGGCCGCCAGCTCCTCGCGCAGGTCCTGGATGCCACGCTCCATCTCCCGGACCGGGTTGGCCGGCAGCACGATGATCATGCCCAGCGCGGTCAGGCCGCCGATCAGCGCATCCGCGAACCGGGTCAGCGCGGGATCGGTCATGCCCGGCAGTGGGACCACCGCGACCAGCAGGACACCGGAGATCACCGCCTGCGTCACCGCCAGGCCGGGCAGCCCCACGAAGCGAGCACTGATCACCGCCAGCGCGACGACCAGCATCAGCTGCCAGGTCCCGCGCCCGATCGACAGCACCAGCAACTCCCCGACCAGGATGCCGAAGGCGGCGCCGATGACGATCTCGACGACGATCGAGAGTCGCTCGCCGGTACCGATCGTCAGGGTCAGGACGGCAGCGATGGGGGCGAAGAAGGCCTGGTTGTGCTCGAAGATCTGCATCGAGACCCACCACGCCAGCGCCGGAGCCACGCTGAGACGGACCACCACCCGCCAACTCCCGGTCACCGCCCTGGCCCGGTCGCCGAGAGTCTGGATCACCTGGTCCCCTTCCATGCTCGGACGCCTGAGTGAACCACGAGTCTGCCGTCAACCCTGCCCGGCGACACCCGGCTGGTAGGTCGGGAGTGCACGGCTCCATAGAGCTTCTGACCGGTCCGGGCCGCCGACCCCGACGCATGGCCCGGCCCCGCGACGTACGTCCGTGTCGGGCGGCCGAGCACCACGTTCGGGCGAGGCCCGGGAGGGACGCCCGAAACCCAACGGGGCGACCTACCCGTCGGGCGGAAGACGAAGACCCCGACCCGCGTCTCCGCAGGCCAGGGGCGCTGTCCCGACCGGTGGCAGATGCAGGACTCGAATCTGCGAGGGCGCAAGCCGACGGATCACCCAGGTGTGCCTCATGGTCACAGTCGCATGCCCGCGCCACCGACCTCGGCCGGTGGCAGAGCGACAGTCGGGTCCAGCCTGGGGTGGCAACGCGCCGCGTCGATCAATCGGCCGGGTGGTTGCTCGGAACGGCGAGCGCGTTGGTCCACAGCCGCGACAGGGTGGCGAGCGCCTTCTCTTCCTCGAACGGCTCACCGAGCACGAACCAGAGATAGCTGAAGTTGTCGATCATGCTGACGAGGGCGTGCGCCGCGACCACGGGGTCGATGGCGGGGTCGAACCAACCGTCCTCCGACCAGCGCTGGAAGTTCGCCACGTTACGGTCCACGAACACGTCGCGGATGCGGCGGCGGAGGCCACGGAACTCCGGATAGAGCGCGGCGGCCTGGTCGATGATCGCCAGGATCCCGGCGTGCTCCCGATAGGAGAGCAGAAACTGCCGCAGCCCGGAGTCGATGCGCGCGACGAGGTCGGCACCACGGGCTCGGGACGCGTTCTCGCGGTACATCTCGTTGGCGACGTCGACGGCGAGCTCGTAGAAGAGCTGCTCCTTGGTATCAAAGTACGTGTAGAAGGTGCCGTACGCGCAGCCGGTCTCCTTCACGATGTCGTTGATCCTCGTGTCGGCATAGGAGCCGGACTTCTCGAAGGCGCGCCGAGCACCATCCAGCAGGCGCTGGCGGGTTCGCAGGCCCTTCGGCGACAGCGCCGAGAGGGCATCCTCCGAGCGCGCAGGTGGCAGCCCAGGGTCGGTGAGCAGCGCGGACGGCGGCTGGTCGCCCTCGGCGGAGTCGGGCTCCGCGCCCTTGGCGCGTGACTTCGGCACTGCGATCCGCTCCTTCGCGCATCTCGGGTTGGCCGACGGAGGGCTAGCGTAGTGCGTCCCCGATCCGCCGCGCCCTTCGTGGCGGCGAGTGTCTGGAGTGGGCCGGGGTGTGACGACGGGCCGACGAGCGTCGTTCGGCAGTAAGCCGGCCGCCCTTCCCCCGGCATGAAGCACGCGCCTCGCACGGCGCCCCGCCCAGTACCCGTGGTCGATCCGCCAGGACCGAAGGCATGGGCAGACCGCACGGACGTGGTCCACTCCGACCGACTCTGGGGCGTCGTATATTGACCTCGATGTCAGAATCATGTCAGTTCGATCGCATGGCGGACCGTTCTCGACTTGCTCACCACCGCCCGCCTGCCGATCCCGCTCCCGTCGAAAGAGGTCCCATGTCCCGTCTCACCGGCAGGGTCGCACTGGTCACCGGAGCCGCCGGCGTCCTCGGCGCCGCGGTCTCTCGACGGCTGGTCGCGGACGGAGCCACCGTCGTCCTCGGCGACGTCGACCTCGACGCGGCGCAGGCGGTCGCCGCCGAGATCGGGAACGACGCCTCCTCCGTCCGCATGGACGTCACCCGTGGCGAGGACGTCCGGTCCGCCTTGACCGCCACTGCGCAGCGGTTCGGCGGCCTGGACATCCTGGTCAACAACGCCGGCACCGAAGGCGGCTTCGCCGCGACGAGCGAGTACGACGACGAGGTGTTCGACCGGACGTTCGCCATCAACGTGCGCGGTGCCTACCTCGGCATGAAGCACGCCGTGCCGCTTCTGCGGGCCCGCGGTGGCGGTGCCATCGTCAACGTCGCCTCCGTGGCCGGCCTCCAGGGCACGCCCGGGATGATCGCCTACGGCATGAGCAAGCACGCACTGCTCGGCATGACCAAGACGGTCGCCGCCGAGGAGTCCGTCGCCGGCATCCGCGTCACCGCCGTCTGCCCGGCCCCGATCGAGGGCCGGATGATGCGCTCCATCGAGACCGGGTTGAGCGACAACGACGGCAGCATCGTGCGCTCGCAGTTCCGGGACGCGATCCCGCTCGCGCGCTACGCCGCACCCGAGGAGGTCGCCGCACTGGTGTGCTTCCTGGCCACCGACGAGGCCTCCTTCATCACCGGCTCCTGGCACCGCGTCGACGGCGGCCTCGGCATCAACTCCGCTTGAGGACCCCACGACCGTAGGTCGTGGTGCGTTCGCGGACGGGTCGGTTGATGCCGGCGCCGATCTCGACGAGTTCGGCCACGGTCTTGGCGGAGCCGTGTTCGGAGCCGGCCATCCGGGAGATGGTCTCCTCCATGAGGGTGCCGCCGAGGTCGTTGGCGCCGGCTTGGAGCATGGCTTGGGTGCCGTCGATGCCGAGCTTGACCCAGGAGGTCTGGATGTTGTGGATCCGGCCGTGGAGCATGATCCGGGCCATGGCGTGGACGGCGAGGTTGTCGCGCATGGTGGGGCCGGGGCGGGCGACGCCGGCGAGGTAGATCGGTGCGCTGGTGTGCACGAAGGGGAGTGGCACGAACTCGGTGAAGCCGGTGCTCCCGGCTTCCAGTGCGGAGTCCTGGATGCGGGCCAGGACGCGGAGGTGGCCGACCCAGTGGCGGGGGTGGTCGACGTGGCCGTACATCATCGTCGAGGTGGTCGGGATGCCGACGCGGTGGGCGGTGGAGACGATCTCGATCCAGGTGCGGGTGGGCAGCTTGCCCTTGGTGAGGACCCAGCGGACCTCGTCGTCGAGGATCTCCGCGGCGGTGCCCGGCAGCGAGCCGAGGCCGGCCTCGCGGGCCTTGATCAGGAAGTCCTCGATCGACAGGCCGGTGCGGGCGGTGCCGTTGACGATCTCCATCGGGGAGAACGCGTGCACGTGCATCTGCGGCACCCGCTGCTTGACCGCGGTGACCAGGTCGAAGTACGCCGTGGCGGGCAGCTCGGGGTCGATCCCGCCCTGCATGCAGACCTCGGTCGCGCCGAGGTCCCAGGCCTCCTGGGCGCGGTCGGCGACCTCGTCGAGGGAGAGTGAGTAGGCATCGGCATCGGTGCGCCGCTGGGCGAACGCGCAGAACCGGCAGCCGACGTAGCAGACGTTGGTGAAGTTGATGTTGCGGTTGACGACGTAGGTCACGTCATCGCCGACGGTCTCGCGGCGCAGGTCGTCGGCCAGCCGGCACACCTGCCGCAGCAGGTCGCCCTCCGCGGTCATCAGGGTCAGGGCGTGCTCGTCGGAGAGGTTGCCCGGGTCGGCCTCGGCGGCCCTGAGGGCTGCGAGCGCCCCCGACGGTGGTTTCGAGACAGGCGCTAGCGCGCCTTCCCCGACCACCGTGTGCTCGCTGGCAACCGTCTCGAAACCACCGGTGCGTGACGCCGCGGCCTTCACCGAGTCCCAGTCGCCGTACACGTTCGCGAAGTCCGAGCGCCGGTCCTCGGACCGTCCCTCGCTGTCGACGGCCTCGAAGAGGTCGGTGCGGCCCACCGAGGCGAAGCCGCCGTCGGGCTCCTGCCAGGACATCCCGACGGGCCGTACGCCGGGGCGCGCGAGGCCGTCGTCGGCGGCGAGCGCGGCGACGTGGCCGGAGACGCGGGGGTCCAGCCACGGCTCGCCGGCGCGGACGTACTCGGGGTGCACGGTCAGCCGAGCCGCGAGCTCGAAGCCGCACTCAGCGGTGATCGACCGCAGCCGCTCCAGCGAGGGCCAGGGCCGCTCGGGGTTCACGTGGTCGGGCGTCAGCGGGCTGACGCCGCCCCAGTCGTCGACGCCCGCGTCCAGCAGGGCCCGGCACTCGGCCAGATCCACCAGGTTGGGCGGCGCCTGGATCCGGGCCTTGGGGCCGAGCACGATCCGGGTGACCGCGATCGCGGCACGGTACTCGTCGAGACCGAGGTCGTCGGCGTGCCGCATCGCGGTGTCGGGCTTGGCCCGGAAGTTCTGGACGATGACCTCCTGCACCGACCCGTACGCCCGTGAGACCTGACGCAGCGCGAAGATCGTCTCGGCCCGTTCCTCGAGCGTCTCCCCGATCCCGACCAGCAGCCCGGTGGTGAACGGGATCGACAGCCGGCCCGCGTCCTCGAGGACCCGCATCCGGACCTCGGGATCCTTGTCGGGAGAGCCATAGTGGGCCTCTCCCTTGGTCTCGAACAGGCGCCGCGAGGTGGTCTCCAGCATCATCCCCATCGACGGGGACACCGGCTTGAGCCGGTTCAGCTCCTCCCACGACATCACCCCGGGATTCAGGTGCGGCAGCAGCCCGGTCTCCTCCAGCACCCGCACCGCCATCGCGCGCACGTAGGCGAGCGTGGAGTCGTAGCCCTGCTCGTCGAGCCACGCCCGCGCCTCGGGCCACCGCTCCTCGGGCCGGTCGCCCAGGGTGAACAGCGCCTCGAGACACCCCATCGCCGCGCCCTGCGAGGCGATCTCCAGGATCTCGTCGGGCGACAGGTACGGCGCACGACCCTCGCGCGCGGCCTGACCAGGCGTCTCCACGAACGTGCAGTAGTGACATCGGTCCCGACACAACTTCGTGACCGGGATGAACACCTTCGGCGAATACGTCACCACCCCGCGCCCACCCACCACACGGCCGGCCGCGACCAGGCCCGCGTCGCGGACCTTCGCGGCCGCCGCACTCAACCGGTCGAGCTCCACACCGGACACGGCCAACAGCGCGGTGGCCTCCGCGACATCCAAGGCCGCACCGCGCTCCGCACGGGCCAACGCACGACGTACCTGCTGGGGGGTGGGCCGCTCGCTCACGGTCAGACGCCTCCTTGCAGAGTCAGACCGCCGTCGGCGACGACCACCTGTCCGGTGATCCAGGACGACTCGTCCGCCGCCAGGTAGGCGACCGCCGCGGCGATGTCCTCCGGCTCACCGAGGCGACCCAGGGGGTACGTCGCTGTCACCTCGTCCTCGTGCCCTTCGAAGAGCGGCGCGCCGAACCGCGTCCGTACGACTGCGGGAGCGACCGCGTTGACCCGGATCGCCGGCGCGAGCTCCATGGCAAGGCTCTGCGTCAGGTAGTTGAGCATCGCCTTGCTCGCGCCGTACAGCGCGATGTCGCGTGCCGGCCGGAGCCCGGCGACCGACGAGACGTTCACGACGACACCACCGTGTTCCCGCATCCAGGCACGGTACGCGGCCTGCACCCAGGCCAGGGTGCCGAAGCAGTTCACGCCGACGATCTTGCGGCCGGCGTCGAGGTCCGCCTCCACAAGCGGCCCGACCACGGGGTTGATGCCGGTGTTGTTGACGAGGACGTCGAGGCGGCCGAACCGCTCGATGGCATGTCGGACCGTCGTCCGCTGGTGCTCGGCGTCGTCGGCCCTACCCGCGACGGCACATGCTCGCTCGCGACCTAGCTTGTCCACGGCTTGCGTCAATGCCTCGGCGTTGCGCGCCGTGATGCAGACGGAGGCACCCTCCGCGATCAGACGCTCGGCGATCGCGAACCCGATCCCTCGGCTCGCTCCGGTGACGATGGCCGCCCGTCCCTCGAGCCGACGCATCAGCGGAGCCGCTCGATGACCATGGCCATGCCCTGACCGCCACCGACGCACATCGTCTCGAGCCCGATCGACTTGTCGTGGAACTGGAGCGAGTGGACGAGGGTGCTGGTGATGCGCGCCCCGGTCATCCCGAACGGGTGGCCGACCGCGATCGCCCCGCCGTTGACGTTCAAGCGGTCGATGTCGATGCCGAGCTCGCGGTACGACGGGACCACTTGGGCCGCGAATGCCTCGTTGATCTCGACCAGGTCGACGTCGTCGATGCTCATGCCCGCCCGTCGGAGCGCCTGGCGCGACGCCTCCACGGGGCCCATGCCCATGATCTCGGGCGACAGCCCACTCACGCCGGTGGCGACGACCCTGGCGAGCGGGGTGATGCCTAGCTCAGCGGCCTTCGTGTCCGACATGACGACCACAGCTGCCGCCCCGTCATTGAGAGCGCAGCAGTTGCCGGCGGTCACCGTGCCGTGGGGCCGGAACACCGGCTTCAGCTGGGAGACGCTCTCGTAGGTGACTCCCGCACGCGGGCCGTCGTCCGTCGCGACGACAGTGCCGTCGGGCAGCGTGACCGGCACGATGTCGGTCGCCCAGAAGCCGTTGGCGAGCGCCGCCTGCGCCAGCTGCTGCGAGCGGACGCCGAACTCATCCTGGTCGCGCCGGCTGACGCCCAGACTGTCGGCGACGTTCTCGGCCGTCTGCCCCATGGCGATGTAGAGGTCCGGGAGCTCGCCGACGTCGCGCGGATCGCGCCAGGGCCGCTCATCGAGCGCGCGGTCGCGCGTGAGCTCGACGGCCCGGCGGAAGCGCGGATTCTCGGTGTCCGGCAGGCCGTCCGCCATCCCCTTGTGGAACCGGCTCACCGTCTCGACGCCCACCGAGAGGAAGACGTCCCCCTCACCGGCTCGGATGGCATGCAACGCCATCCGCGTGGTCTGGAGGCTCGAGGAGCAGTAGCGGTTCACCGTCACGCCAGGGACCCGGTCGAGCCCGGCCAGGACGGCGACGGCCCGGGCCAGGTTGTTCCCACCTTCCCCCGCGGGCTGTGCCGTGCCGAGCATCAGGTCGTCGATCTGCGCCGGATCGAGCTCGGGGACCTGCGCGAGCGTGGCCTCCACCATCTGTAGCGCAAGGTCATCGGGCCTCAGGTCGACCAGCGAGCCCTTGGTGGCTCGCCCGATGGGCGACCTGGCCACCGCCGCGATCACGGCCTCCGGCATGTGTTCCTCCTGTCACCGGATCGACCTCCGTGGTCGATCACACCTGGACCCTCGCTTTAATTGACTCTGATGTCAAGATCATCTAACCTGCACCTCGCGCTACATCAAGGAGGTGCGCCATGGAGCGACGGCTGCTCGACTCCGAGCAACACGCGTTCCGGGACACCGTGCGCGAGTTCATCCGCCGCGAGGTGACCCCTCGCCTCGACGAGTGGATCGACGCCGGGACCACGCCGCGCGACTTCTGGCGCCGGGCCGGCGAGACTGGGCTGCTCGGCATCTCCGTGCCCGAGGAGTACGGCGGCATCGGGGCCGGGGACTTCCGCTACAACGCGCTGCTCGTGGAGGAGCTCTGCCGCGCCGGCTCTCTCGGACTCGGCTCGACCGTCGGGATCCACACGAACATCGTGGCGCCGTACCTCACCGGGCTCGCCACACCCGAGCAGTGCCGGCGCTGGCTCCCCGGCTTCGTGAGCGGCGAGATCATCACGGCATTGGCGATGACGGAGCCCGATGCGGGCAGCGACCTCAAGGCGATCCGCTGCCAGGCGACTCCGGTCGACGGCGGGTGGGTTCTCAAAGGACAGAAGACCTTCATCACCAACGGGTGGAACTCCGATCTGGTGATCGTCGCCGCGAAGACCGACCCCGCCGCCGGTCATCGAGGAATGACCCTCTTCGCCGTGCCCAGCGACTCCCCCGGCTTCACCCGCGGCCGACCGCTCCACAAGGTCGGCCAGCACGAGTCCGACACCGCCGAGATGTTCTTCGACGATGTCTGGATCCCGCGCGACAACCTGCTCGGCGAGGTCGACCGCGGCTTCTACCACCTCATGGAGGGGCTGGCGCAGGAGCGCCTCAGCGTCAGCGTGATGGCGGTGGCCTGTTGCGAGTCGATGATCGCCGCCACCACGACCTACGTGCGCGAGCGCCAGGCGTTCGGCGCTCGGCTCGCCGACCTCCAGCACATCCGGATGACCCTCGCGACGCTGGCCACCGAGACCGACGTCGCACGGGTGTACGTCGACCGCTGCATCGAAGAGCACAACACCGGTGCCCTGTCCGCCTTCGACGCCGCGAAGGCGAAGTGGTGGACGACGGAACTCCAACGCCGCGTGGCCGACGAGTGCCTACAGCTTCACGGCGGCTACGGCTACATGGCCGAGACCGCGATCTCCCGCGCCTGGCGCGACGGGCGGATCCAGACGGTCTACGCGGGCTCGACCGAGACACTCAAGGACTACATCGGCCGCCAGCTGACCAGCTGACGCCATCCGCAGGAGGACGGAACATGTCGAACATCCGCTGGGACTTCACCGGGCGGTCCGTGATCGTCACGGGCGCGGCCCAAGGCATCGGCCTCGAGATCGCGAGCTTCTTCTCGTCGGCAGGCGCCGCCGTGGTCGCGGTCGACCTCGATGAGGCCGCGCTCGCCGAGGCCGCGGGCCTGAGCGACGCGACCCCGGTCGCCGGCGACGTCAGTACGACCGAGACGGCAGAGCGAGCGGTGGCAGCGGCGCTGGCGGCGTCCGGACGGATCGACGTCCTGGTGAACAATGCCGGAGTACTGCGCGACGGCGTCGTGTGGAAGCTGAGCGACGCCGACTGGGAGCAGGTCCTCGCCGTGCACACGGGCGGCACCTTCCGGATGACGCGGGCCTGCGTGCCCACGTTCCGCGAGCAGGGCGCTGGCCGGATCGTGAACGTGACCTCCTACACCGGCCTTCACGGCAACGTCGGTCAGGCGAACTACGCCGCAGCCAAGGCCGGGATCATCGGCCTCACGAAGACCGTCGCCAAGGAGGTCGGCCGGTTCGGCGTGACCGTCAACGCGATCTCCCCCAACGCGAGCACCCGGATGGTGGCCAGCATTCCCGAGGACAAGCTCGCCGAGCTGACCCGCCAGATCCCGCTCGGCCGGTTCGCCGAACCGTCGGAGATGTGCGCGACCGTCGCCTTCCTCGCCTCCGACGAGGCCGCCTACGTCACGGGCGTCGTGCTGCCCGTCGACGGCGGCCTGTCGATGTGAGGGCGGTGCCATCGTGCTGATCGCCACCGACCCCACCGCGCTGCCCGGCCTGGCCGGCGAACCCCTGGGCAGCACGGACTGGATCGAGATCGACCAGGCCCGCGTCGACGCCTTCGCCGAGCACACCGAGGACCGGCAGTGGATCCACGTCGACCCGCTGCGTGCGGCCACGTCGCCGTTCGGCGGGCCCATCGCGCACGGCTTCCTCAGCCTGTCGCTCCTGTCCTACTTCCTCGGGCAGCTGCTGGAGGTCCGCGGCAGCCGGATGCTCGTCAACTACGGGCTGGACCGGGTGCGCTTCCCCGCACCGGTCCCGGTGGGCAGCCGACTCCGAGGCGTCGGCGGCATCGCCTCCGTGACCGAGGTGCCAGGTGGTCATCAACTGGTCCTCGACATCACCGTCGAGATCGAGGATGCCGCCAAACCGGCCTGCGTGGCGGCGTTCGTCGTCCGCGTGCTGTCGTGACGGAGGGAGGCCAGGCTCGCGTGAGGATCACGGCACTCTGCGGAGGGCTCGGTGGTGCCCGTTTCGCACTGGCGCTCGCCCAGCGGGGCCTCGAGGACCGCGCCACGCTGATCACGAACGTCGCCGACGACTGGATCGTCGACGGGTTGCTGGTGTGCCCGGACACCGATGCCGTCCTGTACGCCCTGGGCGGGCGGCTGGACGAGGAGCGCGGGTGGGGAATCCGCGGCGACGAGTTCCTCCCGTCACCGGCCGGAGCGACCGGCTGGTTCAACCTCGGCGTGCAGGACCGGGCGCACCACGTCCGGCGGACCAAGCTCCTCGCGGACGGCGCGGACCTCGCCGGGGTGACCGCTGTCCTGGCACGCGAGGCCGGCACCGATGCCCGAGTCCTCCCCGCGAGCCTGAGCCCGCGCGGCTCTGTGATCGTGACCGACGCGGGGATCTCGGCGTTCCAGGAATGGCTCGTACGCGACCACGCTGCGCCGGCCGTCCGCGACGTGCGCTGGCCTGGACCGAGGACTCCCTCGCCCGGTGTCCTCGCCGCCATCGCCGAGGCAGACATCGTCGTCCTGACGTCGTCGAGCCCGGTCGCGTCGCTCGAGCCCACCCTCGAGCTCGACGGCGTCCGCGAGGCCCTCGCGGCACGGAGGGGGGCCGGGCGGCCGGTCGCGCTGATCAGTCCCGTCGTGACCACACCACCCGAGCTCCAGCGCGACCGCCGCCGGCACCACGCGCGAGCCGCCCTGCTGGCCTGTCGCGGCGTCGCCCACGAGCCGATCGCCGTGGCCGAGCACTTCGCGGACCTCCTCACCCATGTCGTGCTCGACCCCGCCGACGCCGACCTCGCGCCCGCCCTTCCCTCTCACGTGGTGGGGTCGGTCGCGCCGATCGTCGCGCAGGACGCCCCCAGCCGGGCAGCGCTGGTCCAGGCGTGCATCGCTACTGCGCGCGCGAACGGTGCGGTCTAGGACCGGCGCAGGCCCAGCGAGTTCCCCCAGAGCTGGGTGAGGGTCGTCAGCGCCTTCTCGTCGTCGAACGACTCCCCGAGGACGAACCACAGGTAGCCGAAGTTGTCGGTCATCGAGACCAGCGCGTGCGCCGCGATGACCGGGTCGATGGAGGTGTCCATCCGACGGGCACTCGAGAGCCGCTCGAAGTTGGCCGCGATGCGGTCGACGAACCCCTGACGGAGGCGGCGGCGCAGAGCACGAAACTCGGGGTAGAGCGCCGCGGCCTGCTCGATGATCGTCATCATCGCCGCATGCCGGCGATAGGAGTCGAGGAACTGCCGGTTCGAGGCGTCGATGCGCTCGAGGGGATTGTCACCGCGGTAGCGCGAGGTGCCCTCGACGTACATCTCGTGAACGACTTCGACGGCCAGCTCGTAGAACAGCGCCTCCTTGGACTCGAAGTACGTGTAGAAGCTGCCGTACGCGACGCCGCTCTCCTTGACGATGTCCGAGATACGCGTCTCAACATAGGAGCCCTTCTTCTCGAAGGCGCTCCGCGCTCCTTCCAGCAGCCGCTTGCGAGTGCGCAGCCCCTTGGCCGACAGACCGGCCAGGGCGTCGGCGTTCATCAGCGCCGAGTCGGGGGGCTCGGCATCGGGCGCCGAGGCAGCCTCGAGCCCCGACGGCGTCCCGGTACGCGTCGACTTGGCCATCGTGACCTCTCTATCTGTTGCGAGCTCCGGATCAGACGAGCGACGTCGGGCGCCCCTCGCGCCAGGCGCCTCGGGGTGCCTCGTCCGCGCTGATCGACGTGAGCCAGCTCAGGCTCGCCCACCCGGAGCGCACGGCCGCCACGTCGCCGTCCGCGTCGAGCCGGCGCTCGACCGGCTCGTAGACGAACGACACGAGCCGGCCACCGGAGGCGAGGGGCTCGACCGTCCGGACACCAGCGGCACGGAAACCCGGGGTCGCGTCCAGCCCGGTCGCCCGCACGCCCTTCACCTCCGAAGCCGGGAGGCCCGGGACGTTCAGGCTCATCGCCCGCGGTGGGCCGCCGAGGTCGGTGTTGTCGAGCACGAACAGTGCCCACGAGGCGGCGCTGTCGAAGATCTCGTCGGGAGCGTGCTCCTCGGCGTCCATCGACACCGCGAGCCCGGGTACGCCGAAGTTGGCCGCGGTGACGACGGCACCGACCGTGCCGGAGTGAAGGACGCTCGGTCCCATGTTCGTGCCCGGGTTGATTCCCGACATCACGAGGTCGACCGGCCCGCCGAACGCGCCGCGGACGGCGAGGAGCGCGCACACAGCCGGCGTCGACGAGACTCGGTGGGCGTCGAGACCGGCGACGGTGGTCGGCTCGATCGCGATTCCTTTGATCTTCCGCAGGTCGGCACCCGTCGACGCGCCGGCGCCGCTCAGATTGCCATCAGGCGCGCACACGACCACCTCGTGCCCTGCATCGCGGAGGTGGGCCGCGAGGCGGGCGATGCCGGGCGCGTGTACGCCATCGTCGTTCGTGACCGCGATCCGCATATCAGTCCTTTCGCGTCGCCTGGCGATCAGGCGGTGATGTCGATGTCGGGGGTCGTGCCGATGAAGAGCTGCTGGTAGTCGGTCCAGACGCCCGCGGGATAGCGCTCGTCCATCCGCCATCGAGGGCCGTGACTGTGCGTCGCGCGATGCCAGGCTTCGAACGACTCGAAGCAGAGCTCGGTGTAGCGGGCGAAGCCGTTGAGCCGGCCGGTCGTGTCGGCATCGAGCAGGTCGGTGCGGCGCCGTCGCCAGGTCACGTAGCGGCGCAGGCCCGGAAGTTGGCGCCCCTCACGCGTGTGGTGACCGAGGTACCAGTCCTCGCCGTCCGCCCACGCGACGTCGTCGCGATAGCGGAAGAAGTAGACGTATCGCCAGAGGTCGTCGTCGGACGGCGCATCCGCCGGCGGCCGCGTGCCCTTCCAGCTGATGGTCTCGGTGAGGTACGGATGCTGCTGCGCCGGTACGTCGCGCCGCAGGTCGTACTCCTCCCGGATGGTCGACAGGAGCCCGCGCAGGTCCGTGAACCGGCCGCCCAGGTGCTCCCTCACCCGGGCGGCCAGCACGGACGCCAGGAAGTCGGGCTCCCGGAGGTGCACCTCGACCAGCCCGGCCCAGGCGTTGAGCGGACGGGATACGTCCTCCGGCTGCGGCGCTTCCCGAGTCCGATGCGCCACCACTCGGTCGACTCCGTCGAGCTTCGCCAGGCCGGGGAGCCACTCGTCCCGGTGCCACGCCTCGGCCGACGGGTCGTCGGCGAGCGCGTAGATGTAGGTCCACTTCACGGGCTCGGGGACGAGCAGGCTTCCGGTGCTCACAGCGACGGGCGTCCCTGCATCTGCACGCCGTTATGGATGAAGAAGCTCCGCAGGACGTTGCCGGCGGTGATGTTCTGGTGCAGTGTCACCCCGAGGTCGTCACCCCAGGCGTCGATCGCGGCATCGAGTTCGCGCCTACCCTTGATCGCAATCTCGTACTGCCCGTCCTCCTCGCCGCCGCGCAGCACCCGGGCGATCATGTCGGTGGGGCTCTCGCCCCGAGCGTTGCAGAAGTCCGCGAGGAGCCGCACTCGGGAGGTCTGCTCGATCTCGGGCTGGTTGTCGAGTTTGGCGCTGGCGAGCCAGCGCTGCACCTCCGCGGTCGGCATCAGGGAGTCGACGGTGAAGTCGTTGCTCATGAGATGTTGTCTCTCTTCGTCGGGTCGTCGGTCAGTCGGGGAGGCCGAACTCGCGGTTGAAGAGACGGATCTCCTCGAACCGGTGCGGCGTGGGGCTCGGGGTCTGCAGCAGCTTGGCCTCGGTCAGCCTGGCCACGACGGCCGGGTCGGACTCGAACGGCGTGTCGGCATCGCCCCAGTAGAAGTTCTCGCCCAGAGGGCGACGCGGGCGCTGTCCCCCGTCCTCGACACCCATGGCGGGGTAGCCGACCAGCATGATCCAGGCCCGACGCCAGTGGTCCGGGACGTTGAGCGCCTCTCGGATCTTGGTGTCGCTGAAGTTGTGCAGGCACGCGCCGAGGCCTTCGTCGTACGCCGCCAACAGGGCCTGCGCGATCGCCTGACCCGCCTCGATCGCACCCATCCAGTTGAGGCGGAAGTCGTCCCCGGCGATCTTGTCGATCACGGTCTTCTGGATGACTCCGTCCACGTACGCGTGCGACCACCCGTGGCTCGGCGTGTTCACGCCATGGTCGATGAGCTGCTTGAGCCGCTCCTTGGTGCCTTCGGGGTACTTCAGATTGATGAACCACATGACGTACGTCGGCGCCATGTCCAGGTCCAACGTCGTCGTCGGGTTGCGCAGCGAGTCGCGCAGCTCCTCACTGAGTTCGTCGCGGTTGACGACGATCGCCTTGACGTAGTCCGCGTTCATGGACCGGGACGACCGGTTGGCCGCCTCCAGCATGACCTGGATCTTCTCTCGCTCGACCTGCTTGTAGGGCAGGAAGTGCCGGACGGAGCGTCGGTTGCCGACGACCTCTTTGAACTCCACGACCGATCCTTTCGGTGCTTGCTTCGATGGATGACTCGGATGCCGCGTCAGCGCGACAGGATGGTGACGACGGCGGCCGCAGAGTCCGAGCCGATGTAGCCGCCGCCGTTCTCCGCGAGGGCCAACCGGACGTCGGGCACCTGTCGGTCACCCGCGCGCCCCCACATCTGCTCGGCGATCTCCGTGATCTGTGCGCACCCCGTCGCACCGACCGGGTGTCCCTTGCCCAGGAGCCCGCCGCTGGTGTTGACCGGCAGCCGACCCCCCAGAGTGGTCGCGCCCGAGGCGAGCAGCTTGGCGCCGTCGCCGCGCGGGCACAGACCGAGCTCCTCGTAGAGCACGAGCTCGGCAGGAGCCGCGGCGTCGTGCAGCTCCACGAGCTGCAGGTCCTCCGGGCCGACACCGGCAAGGTCGTAGGCGCGCGCGGCCGCCCGGACGACGGCGGAGTCCTCGAACGCCGTCTCCTGCCGGGCATAGCCGGACGTGACGACGCTCGCGAGGACCTCGATCCGGTCGCGGTCGGTCTGCAGCCGGTCCTCGGCGCAGAGCACGACCGCGGCCGCGCCGTCGCCGATCGCGGAGCACATCAGCAGGGTCAGCGGGTCGACGATCGTGCGGCTCGCCAGCACCTCCTCGACGGTCGTCGTCTTCCGGAACTGCGCATGCGGGTTGAGCGAGCTGTGGAGGTGGTTCTTCACCGAGACCTGGGCGAAGTCCGCGGCCGTCGCACCGGTGCGCTCGAGGTAGCCGCGCGCCGTGCCGGCGTAGAGGTCCATGAAGAACGACCGGTCGCCATCGGCCCGCTCGCCGAGCCGGGACTTCAGCACGTCAACCTCCTCGAGGTCGACGGCGGACTCCAACGCCTGCATCGCACGCAACCCGCTGGGCTCGGTCATCTTCTCGGCCCCGACGACGAGGACGACGTCGGCCTGGCCGGACGCGACCGTCTGCCACGCCAGGTTGAACGCGGAGGAGGAGGACGAGCACGCGTTCTCCACGTTGAACACCGGGCCACCGAGCACGCCGGTGTTGCGGAGCGCGGACTGTCCTCGGACCATCTCCTGTCCGGTGATGACACCGCTGATCGCGTTGCCGAAGTACGTCGCACCGACCTGATCGGGCCCGACCCCTGCGTCAGCCAGGGCCCCTGCGACAACAGCCTCGGCCATCGTGCGCACCGTCTCCTCCGGCATCTTCGCGAACCGGGTCATGTGCACCCCGGCGACGAACACCTTCCTCATGAGCGTGCCCCCTCGATCGTCTGTCGGTCCCAGGCCAGGTCGGGCTGCCAGTCCTGCTTCAGCGCCTCGTACTGGATCTTCTGCGTGCCGGTCTTCGGGAGCTCGTCGAGCACGGTCACGAAGCGCGGCAGTGCGTACTGCGCCAGCGCGCCCTGGCAGAACTCGATGACGCCCTCGGGACGGACCGTCGCGCCGGCGACCGGCACGATCGCGACGGCCACCTCGTCCTCCCCCATCTCGGACGGCACGCCGTAGGCGGCGCACTCCTCGATGTCCGGGTGCTGGATGAGGACGGTCTCGATCTCCCAGGCCGAGATGTTCTCCCCGCGCCGGCGCATCGACTGCTTCTTGCGGCCGCGGTAGTAGAACCACCCATCCTCATCCATCGAAGCGAGGTCGCCGGAGTGGAACCAACCGCCCCGGTACGCCTGGCGAGTGGCCTCGTCGTCGTTGTGGTAGCGGGAGAGCTGCCCGAGTGGGTGCCGGAAGACCAGCTCCCCCACCTGACCGGTGGCCAGTGGCTGGTCCGCGTCGTCGACCACGCGGAACTCGACGCCACCGACCGGACGGCCCATGCTGCCCGGGCGACCGGAGGTGTTGAGCAGCGTGCCCGGTGAGTCGACCATGCCGAACCACTCGACGAGGCGTACGCCGAAGCGCCGCTGGAACAGCTCCCACCGCTCATCGTCCGGGGCACCGGCGGAGAGCACGACTCGCACCGGGTTCTCGTGGTCGTCGGGCCGCCGCGGCTGCTTGAGCAGGATCGGGATGATGCCGCCGAGCGCGTTGAACTCCACCGCGTCGTACCGCCGGATGTCGTCCCAGAACCGCGAGGCACTGAACTTGGGACTCAACGCGAGCCGGCCGCCCGCCACCATGGACCCGAGCGCGGACACGACGAGCGCGTTGCCGTGGTAGAGCGGCAGCGGCGTGTACATCGTCTCGCCGGGTCGGACGCCGGCCTCTGCGATCAGCGCCTCGAGGCTGGCGAGGTCGTAGGCCTTGGTCACCACACCCTTGGGCGGACCGGTCGTACCCGAGGTGTACATCAGACCGACGCCACCAGTCGCGTGGTCCTCGAGGTCGAGGTCGCCGGCGGGCGCAGCCATCAGGTCCTCGAACGTGTGCTGGACGACCGAGTCGTGGCTGCCGTCGACGGTCACGAGGGAGCGCAGGTTCGGGCAGCCGACAGTCGCGTTCACCACGACGTCGCGGAGGTCCTGGGCGAAGATCGCGGCCACGGCGCCGGAGTCGCGGAGGATGTACTCGAGCGTCGCCCCACGCTGCGAGATGTTGATCGGGACGGAGAGCGCGCCGGCGAAGACGATGCCGAAGTGCGCCCACAGGAACTCCGGGCGGTTCGGCAGCATCAGGGCCACGCGCTCGCCCGGGCGGACGCCGCGCTCGACCAGCCCGGTGGAGACCCGCCTCGCGGCGTCCAGCACCTCACGCCACGAGTACTGCTCGTCCAGCCACTTGAGCCAGACGTCGTCGGGACGCTCCGTCGCGTGCCGGCGAATCAGCTCCTCGACGTCGGAGCGACCGGCGGTCCGTCCAGATTCCGGCACCGGCTCAGGCCTCCGGGAGGATCGGGCGGTTGGCCTCGTCCCAGCTGTCGAACGGCGGGGTCTGCTGCGCATAGCCCGCGCTCGCGCTCCAGCCACCGTCGACGGGGATGACCGCACCGGTGACGTACGAGGAGGCGTCACTGGCCAGGAAGAGCAGCGGACCGACGAGGTCCTCGTTGCTGCCCGCCCGGCGCATCGGGGTCCGGCTGCGGACCCACTCGTCCATGCCGCTCTGCTCGAACATCCAGCGGGTCGACTCGGACAGGAAGTAGTTGGGGGCGAGCGCGTTGACGCGCACGCCACGGTCCGCCCACTCGCAGCCGAGCGACCGGGTCAGCATGTTGACGCCGGCCTTCGCGGCGACGTACCCGGGCGTGCGGTGCTCGTGCCCACCCATACCGAGGATCGACGAGATGTTGATGATGCTGCCGCTGCCTTGACGCAGCATGTGCGGCGCCGCGGCCCGCATGCCGTACCAGGTGCCGACCAGGTCGGTCTCGATCTCCTCCTTGGGCTTCTCCGGCTCGAGGATCTCCGAGTGGAGGCCGCGCGGGTCGCCGATGCCGGCGTTGTTGACCATCACGTCGATGCCGCCGAACTCGTCGACCGCCGCCTGGGTGACCGCCTCGAGCTGCTCGTAGACGCGCACGTCGGCGGTGACGGTCCTCGCCCGGGCACCGCGCGCCTCGACGAGCTTCTTGGTCTCCTCGAGCTTGTCGGCCGAGCGAGCGGTCAGCACGAGGTCGGCGCCCGCGGCGGCGAGGGTCTGGGCGAACAGCTGGCCGAGACCGTAGGACGCGCCGGTGACGACGGCGACCTTTCCGGCGACGGAGAAGCGGGAGGCCGCGCCGTCGAGCACGCGATCGAGCACCCGGTCGAGGACGTCCTCGGTCATGGTGGAGCCTTTCAGTGTGGGGGTTGTCAGACGAGCGGGAGGTCGGCCGGCGCGTCGCCGAAGACCGGCAGCGCGGTCAGCTCGAGTTCCCGGTCCAGCTGGCGCCGGAGGTAGGCGTTGATGGCATCGTCGCCGCGGGACCGCTCGGCTTCGGGCAGGGCGTCGAGCCCGTCGATGGCCGCAACCAGTGCGGCCTTCAGCACGTCGTTGCGCTCGGCCAGACTGTCGACGCTGACGTACGCCGGCTCCCCGCCGGGATCGGACTGGCCGGCCAGCCGCGCCAGCAGCGCGACCAGGTCGGCGTTGTCCGCGGCGAGGACCTCGCCCTGCAGACGGACCCGATTGTGCACGGCCCGGATGATCTGGCTGGCGACGTTCATCCGTGCTTTGACGTGCTCGTCCGGGAGCAGCGGCACGATCTGCGTCTCGAGGACGTGGTCGAGCTCCTCGAGCAACTCGAGAGTGGTCGGGCGCATCCTGTTCTCCTCAGATGCCGATGCGGGAGGCCTGCTCCTGGAACAAGGGCGGCAGGTAGAGGTGGGCGATCGAGAAGTTGATCTCGTCGGTCTTGCGTTCGACGGCGGTGCGCGTTCCGGTGAGGCCGATGACGCTGTGCTTGAACTCGGCGAAGACCTCCCAGAAGCGCAGGGCCTCGCGGTCGACGGTGATGCCGGAGCACTCCTCGTAGATCGCCACGAACTCGTCGGGCTCGAAGAAGCCGCAGATCCTTCCGTCGAGGCGCCAGATGTCCTTGAACACCCAGCCGAGGTCCTCGATCGGGTCGCCGAAGCGCGCCAGCTCCCAGTCCACGACGCCGGTGATGTGCTCGCCGGAGAAGAGGAAGTTCCCGGTCCGGTAGTCGTTGTGCAGGACCGAGACCCGCGGCGCCTCCGGCATGTTGCGGCGCAGCCAGCGCGCGACCTGGGTCAGGAACGGCTGCGGCTCCAGCTGCTGCTCCGCCATCGTCCGCTCCCAGTGCTCGAGGGACAGGACGCCGGCAGTGGCGGTCGTGGGCACCGGGCCCAGGAACGAGAGGTCACGGCCTTCGATCTCGGTCGTGTGCAGCGTCGCGAGATGCCGGATGAAGTCGTGACCGATGCTCCGCCGGATCTCGGCATTCTCCGGCGCGTAGAGCACAGCGGGCGACGAGGTGCCGGGCAGCCGCTCCATGATCATGAAGGGCGAGCCGAGCGCTGCTCCGTCGACCTCGAGGAACCACACCGCCGGCACCGGGATCGAGGTGTCCGCGAGAGCGCGGATGATGCCCGCTTCCACCATCCGGTCCGTGTAGACGAGGCTGCCCGCCGGGTCCTTGCGGAGGATCAGGTCACGGCTCTGCTCCCCGCCACCCTCCTTCCAGGTCAGCGTGAACATGAAGCACTCGCGCGACCAGCCCTCCGGCATCCGCCGGAACGAGCTGATCTCCTGGTCGGCCGCGTCGGTCATGTTCGTGACCAAGTAGTCGAGGAGCGCCTGCTGCAGATCGGTCATGGCGGTGCTCAGACCAGCGCCGGCTCGGCGGTCAGGGCCGCGCGGAGGGCCTGCATGTCGGCCGAACGGACGATGCGGCCGGTGATGCCTCCGGCCTGAGGTGACATCAGGAAGCCGACGACCTTCGCCCAGTCCTCGGGTCGCTCCCAGTGCGACTTGTCGATCGACGGGAACCAAGCGTCAAGACCCTCGGTCTCGGTCCACCTCGGGGCGATGCAGTTGACCCGGATCCCGTACGACGCCAGGTCCGCGGCGGCCCCCAGCGTGAGCCGCTCGATGGCGGCCTTGGTCACGCCGTACGGCGTGATTCCCGGACCAGAGGCCTCGGTCGACGCGGTCGAGATCGGGTCGCCGTCGGTGCGGTCCGGGACCTGCTGGCCGAGATACGAGCCCATGTTGACGATGGCGCCGCCGCCGCGTGACCTCATCACCGGGCCGGCGATCTTGATCGCAAGGAACTGCGAGGTCAGATTGACCGCGAGGATGTTGTTCCAATCCTCGACCAGGGTCTCGCAGATGTCGCCGCCCGTGCCCATGCCCGCGTTGTTCATCAGCAGGTCGATGCCGCCGAAGTGGTCGATGGTCGTCTCGACCATCGCGACGACCTGGGCCTGGTCGGACAGATCGGTCGGCACGATCAGGGCCCTGCGGCCCAGCGCCTCGACCTGCGCGGCCGTCTCCTGAAGCGTGCCGGGCGCGAAGGCGCCGTCCACCGGGGCGGCGGTGCGCGCCGCCAGCGCCACGTCGGCGCCACGAGCCGCGAGCTCGAGCGCGATGTGCTTGCCGAAGCCACGACTGGCCCCGGTGACGAGGGCAATCCTGCCAATGAGGTCCATCTCGACTCCTCCATGAGCGATGCTGCAGGTGATCGGCGCCACAGGCTGAGGGGACCGTAGCCAAAGGTTGACTCTGATGTCAATATCGATTTAGGTTTCCGGCGTCCGCATTCCCAGACGCCCCGTTCTCTCCTGAGGAGCCGGCATGCCCGACGTCCATCTCCCCCCGCTCGGTGACACCATCGACGAAGCCAGGGTGACCACCTGGCTGAAGCAGGTGGGCGACGCCGTGGCCTTCGACGAGCCGCTCGTGAGCGTCGAGACCGACAAGGTCGAGACCGAGATCCCGTCGCCCCTGGCGGGCGTGCTGACCGCGCAGCTCGTACGGGAGGGCGAGACGGTGGACATCGGCACCGTCCTCGCGATCGTCGGCGACGGGGAGGCCGTCGCCGAGCCGGTGCCCGCTCCGTCGGTGACCGAGTACGGCGGGGCCGACGCCCCGACCTCGTTCGTCGGGGTCGCGGACGTGGCCACATTCCCGGCACACGGCGGCGTCGCCACGATCGCTCCGCGCGACAACCGGGTCCGCACCCCCCTGGTCCGCCGCCTGCTGGCCGAGCACGGACTCGACCCGGTCGCCATCACCGGCAGCGGCGCCGATGGTCGGATCACCCGCGACGACGTTCTCGCCGCCGCCCGTCGGATCGAGCCCGCGGCCACACCCGCGCCGGCACCCGTCTCCGTGCCGGTAGCTTCCCCCGCTGTCGTAGATCCGCCATCGACGGACCCGAACGGGCCCGACCCGATCGAGGACCCGCACTGGCAGCCGTTCAACCGAGTCCGCAAGGTGACCGGCCAACGGATGCTGCTCTCCGCCCGGACGATCCCGCAGGTGACGACGGTGATGCGGGTCAACTACGAGCAGGTGTACCGCGCCCGCCAGGAGCACGGCGCGGCCTTCCGCGAGCGGACCGGCCAGTCCCTGACCTACCTGCCGTTCGTCTCGATGGCGGCGATCCGTGCCATCGAGGAGTTCCCCCACCTCAATGCGTCCGTCGTCGGCAGCGGCCTGCGGGTGCACCCCGCGGTCCACCTCGGCATCGCGGTCGACCTGGACTTCCAGGGCCTGATGGTGCCGGTCGTCCGGGACGCGCAGGACCTGCGGATCGAGGCGCTGGCGACCCGGACGGCCGACCTGGCGAACCGTGCCCGCGAGCGCCGACTCGGGCACGACGACCTGAGCGGGAGCACGTTCACCATCACCAATCCTGGCGGCTTCGGCACGCTGGCAGGCACTCCGCTGGTCAATCCGCCCGAGGTCGCGATCCTCTGCGTCGAGGGCATCGCCGAGGAGCCGGTGGTCGTCACGACCTTCGACGGCAGCAAGTCGATCGCGATCCACCACATCGGGCACCTGTCGCTCTCCTGGGACCACCGGGCGATCGACGGCGCCTACGCGGCGGCCTTCCTCGCCCGGATCCGTCGCGAGATCGAGACGCGCGACTGGAGCGCGGTCCTCTGAGACGAGAGCGGGGCGGGTACGGCGACGCCGTACCCGCCCCGCTGCCGTGTGGATCAGGGAAGCTCGGGGACCTCGCGCAGGAGGTCATACTCCGGCGCCTCGTCGCCGAGGAAGACGGTCGTGTACTCGAACCCCTTCTCCCCGTAGGGCGCACCGCTGTACTCGATCGGGGCGTCGATGACCGAGGCCCGGTAGGCGTCCCAGTCACGGAAGACCAGCTCGGTGACCCTCACCCACTGGTTGAGGAACTCGGCCGACCGGCTCTTGGTGCCGACCGGTGCGGTCAGCGCGCGCCAAGTCTTGTAGGAGACGAGGCCGTGCTCGGCCATCTGCTTCGCCTCCTGGGTGTGGGTGCCGAGGTACCAGCGCTCGCCGTCCTCGATCGACACACCCTCCGGGTACTTGATCAGGTAGACCCAGCGGATCACCGCGTCAGCTCCTTCGTCACTCGGCGACTCACCACTTGGCGAGGTCACGGACCGCCGAGACGATCTCGTCGGTCTGGGGGAAGCAGAACGGCTCCAGCGCCATGTTCTGCGGGATAGGGATGTCGGCCCCGGCGAGTCGCTTCACGGGCGCGTCGAGCAGCTCGAACAGCTCGTCCGCGGCGCGCGCGGCGATCTCGGCTCCCGGCCCGGCCGTGAGCGAAGCCTCGTGAAGGACCAGCAGGCGCGAGGTCTTGCGGACCGATGCGGCGACGGTCTCCATGTCGAAGGGCACCAGCGTGCGTGGGTCGATGATCTCGACGCTGATCTCCTCGCGCTCGAGGACCTCGGCGGCCTCGAGGGCGGCCGGGACCATCGCCGACCAGGCGACGACGGTGACGTCGCTGCCCGGGCGCGCGACGGTGCCGCGGCCGAACGGCACCAGTAGGTCAGGGTCCGGGCTGACGACGCCCTTGTTGCGGTAGAGGCGGCGGTTCTCGAAGTAGATCACCGGGTTGTCGTCCCGGATCGCCGACTTCAGCAGGCCCTTGGCGTCTGCGGGGTTCGACGGCACGGCGATCTTCACGCCGGGTGTGTGCCAGTAGTGGCCCTCGGGCGACTGGGAGTGCTCGGCGCCGACGCCGCCCTGGATACCACAGGGGGCCCGGACCACCATCGGGACGCTGAGCCGGCCGCCGTGCATGTAGCGCCACTTGGCCATCTTGTGGAAGCTCTCGTCACCGGCGAGCAGCAGGAAGTCCGCGAACTGGACCTCGGCGATCGGGCGCAGTCCACCCATCGCCGCACCGACGGCTCCGCCGACGACCAGGTGCTCGACGATCGAGACGTCGCGTACCCGCTCGGCGCCGTACTTGTCGAAGAGACCGCGGGTCAGGCCGAAGACGCCGCCCATCCGACCGACGTCCTGGCCCATCAGGAAGACGGCCGGGTCGCGCTCCATCTCCTCGTCGATGGCGTGGTTGATCGCCCAGGCATAGGTGATCGGCTTCGTCTCGGTCATGCCCACAACCCTTCATGGATGCGCGAGCCGTCCGGGAACGGCGACTGTCGGGCGGCGGCGTCCGCCGCGGCCATCTCGGCCTCGGCCTCCGCGCGGATCTGCGCGAGGGCGGCGGGGTCCTCCCCGAGCGCGACGAGGCGCCCCCCAGCGAGGTCGAGCGGGTCCCGAGCCTTGGCAACGGCGACCTCGTCGCGGTCGCGGTAGGGCTGCATGTCGCCGGTGTAGTGGCCGTCGATCCGCTCCGTCTTGGCCTCGATGAACGCGGGCACACCGCTGCGTGCCTGAGCGACGGCTTCGAGAGCCGCCTCGTGGACCGCCAGGGCGTCCTGGCCGTCGACCACCTGCGTGTGGAACCCGAGCGCCTCGGCCCGGGGTGCGATGTCGTTGGTGCCCTGGACGTCCTGGACGCGCGCCGACACGGCCCAGCCGTTGTTCTCGCAGACCCACACGACCGGAAGCCCCCAGGCTTTGGCGGTCACACCGGCCTCGAGGAAGGTTCCGCGCGCCGATGCCCCGTCGCCGAAGAAGGCGCAGGCGACCTTGCTCTCCCCGAGCGCCTTGCTCGCGAGCGCGAGACCGGCTGACAGGGTGAAGCTGCTGCCGAGCGTGCCACCCTGGCCCATGACCCCGCGCTCCGGGTCGACGCAGTGCACGGTGCCGGCGCCGAGGCCGCGGGTGCTGCCGACAACCCGGCCGTGGAAGTCGCCGAGGACCTCCACGGGGTCCATGCCCTTGGCGGTGAGGTAGGTCAGGCCACGGTGGGCGTAGAGCAGGTAGTCGTCGGAGTCGAGCGCCGCGCACACGCCGGCCTGGAGCCCCTCCTGACCGCGGCCCGGGTGGAAGAAGCCCCGGAACGACCGCTCCTGCACGAGTCGGTGGACCACGTCCTCGAGCGCTCGCCCACGCGCGATCTCCCGGTAGAGACGCAGCAACGTCCCCCGTTCGTCGGTGCCCCGGGTGTCCGGGCTGACCGCTGTCATGGCCTGATGACCACCTTTCCTGCTCGCGGATCGGACGCGGCGACGGTCATCGCCTCGTCGAAGGAAGTGAGGGGGAACTCGTGGGTGACCGCGCGCCCCAGGCGGGCACGGCCGGTTGCGACGAGCTCGGCGGCGGCCGCGAAGTCGCCCTCCTGGTAGCCGAACGAGCCACGGACCCAGCGGCCCTCCGGCAGCGCGACATCGCGGTGCGTGACGCCCACGAGGACGACCGACGAGCCGGGGAAGGTCGCCCCGATCGCGCCTTCCACCGCAGCAGGGACTCCGGTCGAGTCGAGGACGGCGTCGACACTCCCCGCCGCCAGCTCGCCGGCATCGGCGAGGACGGCGTCGGCGCCGAGCGCGACGGCGAGGTCGCGGCGCACGGCACGCGGCTCCACGACCACGGTGGTCGCCCCCGACAGGCGGGCGGCGGTGAGCAGGCACAGGCCGATGGAGCCGGCACCGACGACGAGCACCCGGCGCCCGGCGACCGGTCCGGCGAGCCGCACGGCGTGCAGCGCGACCGCGAGGGGCTCGACCCAGATCGCGTCACGGACATCGACCGCCGCGGACAGTACGAACACGTCGACACCCGGGCGCGGGTCGGGGACGAGCACGTGCGCGGCGTACCCGCCCGGCAGGCCGAAACTGAGACTCAGCTCGGCGGTACCGGAACAGAGGTGGATGTCTCCACGCCGGCAGTACCAGCAACGCTCGCACGACCGCATCGGGCGCACGACGAGCCGGTCCCCGACGGCGACCCGGCACTCCTCTCCCGTCGCGACGACCGCGCCGACGAACTCATGCCCCATCACCTGGCCCGGCGACACGTAGGCGCCGTCCCGGTAGCTGGTGAGGTCGGACCCGCAGACGCCGCAGCCCTCGACCGCGATGACGGCGTCGGAGGGGCCGGGCTCGGGCACTGGTCGCTCAGCGAGGTCGACCCACCCCGGACCCTGGAAGACCACGGATGCGCTCATCAGTGCATCTCCTGTCCGCCGGTGACGTTGATGGCGGCGCCGGTCACGAAGGAGGCGTCCTCGGACGCGAGCCAGGAGGCGCATGAGGCGATCTCGTCCGGCTGCCCGAACCGCCCGAGCGGGATCGCCCTGGTGACGCGACTGCGGTAGCGCTCCTTCTCCATGCCGAACCGCTGGGCGTAGACCTCCATGAGACCGCCCGGAAGGTCGAGCAGCGGTGTGTCGATGGTGCCCGGGCAGATCGCGTTCACGGTGATCCCGTGCGGGCCGAGCTCGTGCGCGAGCGACTGCGTGAAGCCGATCGCGGCGAACTTCGCGGCCGAGTAGGCGGCCAGGAGCGGCATCCCACTCTTGCCGGCCTGTGAGGCGATCGTGATGATCCGGCCGCCCTCGCCGCGCCCGACCAGGTGGCGCGCCGCCGCACGGGAGCAGAGGAACACGCCAGTGGCCATCACGTCGAGGTTGCGCTGCCACTCGGCGAGCGGCAGGTCGACGACTTCACCGAGGCCGCCGCCGATACCGGCGTTGTTGACCAGGATGTCGAGGCGGCCGTGGTCGGCGACGACCGAGGCGACCATCGCCTCGACCTCGGCCTCGTCGCGGACGTCACAGCGGACGCCGGTCACCGGGCCGAGCTCGCTCAACTCCTTCACCGTGCGGTCGAGCTCGCACTCGGAGGGCACGTGGTAGTCCGGGCTGTCCGGCATGCGTGCGCCCAGGTCGCTCACCGCGACCGCGCAGCCGTCGGTCAGCAGGCGCTCCGCGATCGCCCGGCCGATGCCACCGGCTCGGCCGGCGCCGGTCACCAGAGCGACCCGGCGCCCCTGCGACGCGCTCACGCGGCCACCTGCTCCCGGGCCCGTCGCGCCAGCTCGGCCAGGAGCGGCGACTCGGCGGCCCGGGTCGCCACGTCGAGCGTGGGGACGACGGTCAGCTCACGTTGGACCAGCGCGGTCATCGGGATCGGCACTCGCACCGGAACGGGACTCACCACCGCACCCCCACGGCGCACCAGGAGGCCTGCGAGCCGCAGATCGCCGTCGAGTGTGACCACGACGTCGCTCGGACGGCCGGACGGGCCGGTCCGCAGAGCGGTCGACAGGCGACGCACCTCGTCGCGACCGCGATCGTCGCCGTGCGGCTCGACGACCGAGACGTCGGGCAGGCCCGCCAGGCAGGCGGCGACCACGTCACGCACGGCTCCGGTGCCGACCACGCCGATCCGCGGCCCGGCGCTCGTCCGGGCGAGGGCCTCCACCGTGCAGATCGCGGCGGCACACGCCTCCAGGTCGGGACGCTCCTCCGGGTGACCCGACCACCGGGCGACCACGGTGGCCGGACCGGGAGCGACGCAGTGGTCCGCGTGGCCGCGCCGGCAGGGCAGGCATACACCACAGGAGCCGCTGAGCAGCTCGAGGACGCCGCCGTCCAGGCGGAGGCTGACCGAGGCCGACAGGGCCAGCGTCATCCGGTCACACCCCCTGCCGGCGCAGGGAGACGGTGCCGGAGAGGAAGACCGCGACGATGAGGATCGCGCCCTTGACGATGTATTGCCAGAACGTCTCGGCGCCCATGATCGACAGGCCGTTGTTGATCACGCCGAGCAGCAGCACGCCGACGAGCGTGCCGAGAATGTGGAAGCGTCCCGGTCGCAGGGTCGCAGCACCGATGAAGGCCGCCGCGAAGGCGTCGAGCAGGTAGACCGAGCCGACGCCGTAGGGACGGCCCGCCCCGATGATCGCATCCGCGACGGTGCCGCCGAGCACGGCACACACGGCGGAGATGGAGAGCGCCAGGATCGCGTAGTACTTGATGCGCACGCCGGCCAGACGCGCGGCAGTCGGATTGCCGCCAATCGCGTACATGTGGCGACCCATCTGCGTGCGCTCGAGGAAGAACCAGAGCACGAGCATGACCACGGCCATGATCACGACCGGTGACGGGATCGGGCCGAACTTGGCCTGGCCCAGATCCAGGATCTGGAACGGAATGCCCACCTGCACCGTGGCGGTGTCGGAGTAGCCGAGCGCGATGCCGTCCAGGATCGAGGCGGTCGCGAGGGTCGCGATGAACGCGGACACCCCGAGATAGCTGACGATCACGCCGTTGGCGACGCCGATGACGACCGCGGCGAGAAGCACGATCAGCAGCACGCCGTACGGACCGAGACCGAACTTGTCCTCGGCTCCCCATCTCAGCGCCAGGTAGCCACCGAGGGTCGCGATCGAGCCGATGCTCAGGTCGAACAGGCCCATCGTGAGGCAGACGGTCAGGCCCGCCGCCAGGATCGCCAGGATCGAGACCTGGTTCAGGATGTTGATGAAGTTCCGACTGTTGGCGAACGCGTCGTCCTCCTTCAGCGAGAAGAACACCACCAGGAGGACGAGACTGGCGATCGTCCCCCACCTGCTGAGCAACCCGACCACGTCGAGGCGGGACTTCGGCGCCGCCGCTGCCACCGATGCACTCATGAGACCGCTTCCTTCTGGTTGAGGGTGTGCTGAGCGGGCGGCTCGAGCGAAGAGCGGACGATCGCGTTTTCCTCGATCTCCGGGCCGACGAGCTCGGCGACCATGCGGCCCTGGTGGAACACCAGGACCCGGTCACACACGCGCTGGTACTCTTCGGGCTCGGACGAGGTGAAGACGACGGCCGCGCCCGCACGTGCACGCGCGCGGATGATGTTGTAGATCTCGGCCTTCGCGCCGATGTCGACGCCCGCGCAGGGGTCGATGAAGACGTAGCCCGCGAAGTCCTCGAGGAGCCAGCGGGCGATCACGACCTTCTGCTGGTTACCACCGCTGAGTGTCGAGACGCTCTGCTGCGGGCCGGTGGCCTTCACCCGGAGCGACTGCATGGCCTCGGTCACCGCACGCCGCTCCCGGTCCGGGCGGACCGTACGGGAGACGGGGTCGGTGAGAAACCGTCCCGACGAGGCGAGGCTGATGTTCTCCCTGATGCTGAAGCCCGGCAACAGGGCCTCGCGATGGCGGTCCTTGGGGATCGTCGCGATGCCCGCCCGGATTGCCCGGCGAGGCAGGCCCAGCCGGACCTCCTCGCCCCGCACCAGCACGGCGCCGCTCGCGGGACGCACCGCTCCCGAGAGCACGCTCGCGACCTCCTCCGCACCAGAGCCGGTGAGGCCGGCCAGGCCGACGACCTCGCGCTCGTGCGCGACGAACGCGACGTCGGCACACGGCTCGACCGCGAGGTTGCGGACCTCGATGAGGGGCCGCCCGCGGTCGGGACCGTTGGACTGCTCTGCCCGCTGGGGAACCTTGTCACCCACGATTGCGTCGAGGATCGCCGGCTGGTTCTCGGCCGGTGCGTCCCACGTGCCGATCCTGCGACCCGAGCGCAGGACGGTCACGCGGTCGACGAGGCGGAAAACCTCGCCGAGTCGGTGCGACACGTACACGAACGCCGTGCCACGGCTCGCGAGTGAGCGGATCTGGCCGAACAGGATGTCGGTCTCCTCCGCGGACAACGCGGTGGTCGGCTCGTCCAGGATCACCAGCTTCGCGTGCGAGTGCAGCGCCTTCGCAACCGCCACCATCGCGCTCTCGTGCGGCCGGAGGGAAGCAACGAGGACGCGTGGGTCGAGGTCGAGGCCGACCTCGTCGAGCATCTCCCTCACGCGGCGTCGTTCCGCGCGCGGGTGCACCAGCAACGACGAGGAGTCGCCGACCGCCAGGTTGTCGGCGATCGACAGGGACCCCACGAGGTTCGACTGCTGGTGGATGATGCTGATGCCCAGCGCGTGGGCGTCCTTGGCCGAGCGGAGGGTCACCTCCTGGCCCACCACCCGGATCTCTCCGGAGGTGGGACGGACGACCCCACCGACGCACTTGATCAACGTCGACTTGCCGGCGCCGTTCTCGCCGAGGAGGCCGTGGATCTCCCCCTGTCGCACCTCGAACGCGGCGCCGTCGAGCGCGCGCTGCCCCGGATAGTCCTTGACCAGGTCACGTACGTCGAGAACCGGCACCGCAGCTGCGGCGTCGAGGTCACCCACCGTGTCATCCATCGTCGGTCCGTCTCCTTCGGCCCCGGGGCAGCTCTCCGCGTCAGCTCAGGTCGGCGAGGAGGTCGAGCGGCTCCTCGTAGCACCTGGTCCAGAACTCAACGGAGTCACGGCCGCCCTGGTCCGGGATGTTGTCCTGGGTCGCGAGGCAGTTCGGGACGTACGACATCGCCGGGACGTCCTGGCCGGAGGCCTCTGCCTCGATCAGCGCGATGGACTTGGAGGCCATGGCCGGGATGTTGAGCGCGTTGGTCATCACGAACGGACCACCCTTGCGAAGCAGGTCCGCCGCGGAGTCGTCGAGATCGAAGCCACCGATGATGACGTCGTCCTGGCCCGACTCCTCGACGGCGCGGGACACATCGACGGCGAAGTCGTCCCACGGCATCCAGATGGCGTCGACGTCGTCATGGGTCTGCAGGTAGTTGGTGACCTGCTTGTAGGAGTCCTCGGCCCACCCCGGCACCTTGAGCTCGATGGTCTTGACGACCTTCACGTTCTCGCGAGTGGCGGTGATCGCGTCGAGAGCAGCGGAGCGCTCGCGAATCGACTGGAGGCCGCTCCAGGTCAGGCGGAGGATGTTGCCCTCGCCGCCCATCGCGTCGACCATGGCCAGCGCGAGCTGGGCCCCGCTCTGGTATTCGTTGGCTTCGACCTCGTTGGTCACGCCCTCGACACCACCACCCGACGACACGGAGAACCACGGGACGTCGGCGTCGTTGGCGGCCTTGATGCCGTCGGTCATCAGGTCGTTCGGCACGGTGTCGTTGACGATCACGTCGACACCTTCGTCGACCCACTGCTTGGTCTGGTTGACCGCAGCGACGACGTCACCGGACGTGTCGACGCTCTTGACGGTCCACCCGCGGGCCTCCGCGAGCTCGGTGAAGACGTCGCGGTAGAGCTTGATGCCCGGCGATGCGATGTTGTGGGAGATGAGGCCGATGGTCAGGTCGTCGACCTCGCCGCTGGCCTCGTTCGCGTCGCCGTTCGACGTCGCCTGATCCGCGGACTCGTCCGGGCTCTTGTCGGCCGAGCTGGAGCAGGCAGTGAGCGATCCACCGGCGAGCACTGCTCCGGCGACGAGCAGGGCCGCCTTGCGACCCGGTCCGATCTTGCGCATCTGGAATGCCTTTCGCTGAGAGAGAATCCCGAGCTTGTGTCCTCCGCCACATCGCGGTCGCCGCACACTCGCACAAATCCGACTTCGATGTCAATATCAGATTATGGCGTCGCTCCCACCTCCCCCGACCTCGTACCGACCGCACTCACCGGGCGCCGAGCCCTGGCGCTCCGTGGCGCGTCATGCCGGCTGGCGAGTCGGCCTCGGGGTCGTCGAACGCGTGCCCAACGGGGTCCTCCACGCCAAACGGATCGGGAACGCGTCGACCGCGTGCGGCGAGACGTCCGCCTCCTGGCAAGTGTTCTGGTCGATCACGTTCCCCGATGGGTCTGCGGACGCGGCCAACTGCCCCGCCTGCCTAGCCGCGGTGCGCTCAGGGGGCCCCGCGCCGATCCGTTGACCGGCGCCGCGCCGCGAGACGGCGCACCGGTGGGCACTTTCGAGCGCCGACGGCTCTCCCTGTCCAGCCAGCTCGTCAGCCAGGCTGGAGGAGCGAGGCGCAGGTCCCGCACTGCATTCCGCTCACCGTCGGTCTGCAGCGCTTTCCCTCGAAGGGCCCTACTCCGCCTCCGCCGGGACGCTCGGAGACGGTCGCGTATCGGTCGCGATGGGCGTCGCCGCACACGCCACGCGCATCAGCGCCGCCTTCGGAGACACCTGCGCGACTGCCTGCGACCACGCGTGGCTCCTGCGCACCGACAGCAGGTCGGCCCACGCAAGACGGACAGAAGACGAAGGCCCCCGACCCGCGTCTCCGCAGGCCAGGGGCACTATCCCGACTGGTGGCAGGTGCAGGATTCGAACCTGCGAAGGCGTAAGCCGACGGATTTACAGTCCGCTCCCATTGGCCGCTCGGGCAACCTGCCTCGGCGCTTCCGAGCGGGCCCCGTTTGGCCCACTGGCAGCAAGGCGAAACAATAGCGCAGGCACATCAGCGGGACGAAACTGCCGACCCGCCGGCTCGAGAGGGAGAAACCATGGCCGACTCGTCGTTCGACATCGTCAGCAAGATCGACCGCCAGGAGGTCGACAACGCGCTCGGCCAGACCGCGCGCGAGATCGCCACCCGGTTCGACTTCAAGGGCACCGGGGCCACGATCGAGTGGCAGGGCGAGCAGGCGATCGAGATCTCGGCGTCCGCGGACGACCGGGCGAGCGCCGTGCTCGACGTGTTCAAGGGCAAGCTGGTCAAGCGCGACGTGAGCCTCAAGGTCCTCGACGCCTCCGAGCCCCGCCAGTCGGGCCAGCAGAGCAAGATCGCGATCGCGCTCAAGGAGGGCATCTCCTCCGAGAACGCCAAGAAGATCTCCAAGCTGATCCGCGACGAGGGCCCCAAGGGCGTCAAGGCCCAGATCCAGGGCGACGAGCTGCGGGTCTCCTCGAAGAAGCGCGACGACCTGCAGGCCGTGATCGCGCTGGTCAAGGCCCAGGACTACGACTTCGCGGTGCAGTTCACGAACTACCGCTGAGGTCGAGTCGGCGCCGTCTCGCCTACCCCCCGGGGCGAGACAGCGCCGACTCGGCTCAGCCGACGGCCGCCTTCATGCTCGGGACCGTGAGCGCACCCGAGGCGGGGGTCACCCAGACACGGACGCCGGGCTCGATGCCGAGCTGGCGGGCGTGGGTCCGGGTGAGCACGAGCAGCACGTCCTCGCCGTCGTCGGTGAGCACGTTGACCCGGACCTCGAAGCCGACCCGCAGCACCCGCGAGACCGTGCCCTCGGCGGCGCCGGCGAGCTGGGGCGTCGTCGAGATGTGTACGTCGTGCGGCCGCAGCAGTACGCCGCCCAGGGTGGTGACCTCGCCGAGGAAGCTCATCACGAAGTCGTTGGCGGGCTCGTCGTAGAGCTGGTCCGGTGTGCCGACCTGCTCGACGCGGCCGTCGTTGATCACCACGATCTCGTCGGCGACCTCCATCGCCTCCTCCTGATCATGGGTGACGAAGACCGTGGTCACGTGCACCTCGTCGTGCAGCCGGCGGAGCCAGTCGCGCAGCTCCTTGCGCACCTTGGCGTCGAGCGCGCCGAACGGCTCGTCGAGCAGCAGCACCTTGGGCTCGACGGCGAGCGCGCGGGCCAGCGCCATCCGCTGTCGCTGGCCGCCGGAGAGCTGCGAGGGGAGCCGGTGCGAGAACTGCGAGAGGTGCACCAGTCGCAGCAGCTCGTCGACCCGCGCCGCGATCTCGGCCTTCGGCCGCTTGCGGATCTCGAGGCCGAACGCGACGTTCTTGGCGACCGTCATGTGCTTGAACACCGCGTAGTGCTGGAACACGAAGCCGACGTTGCGCTTCTGGGGCGGCAGCCTCGTCGCGTCCACGCCCTCGATCGTGACCCGACCGGTGTCGGCGGTCTCGAGGCCCGCGATGACGCGCAGCAGCGTGGACTTCCCACCGCCCGACGGACCGAGCAGCGCGGTCAGCTGGCCGGTGGGCAGGGAGACGGAGACGTCGTCGAGCGCGACGAAGTCCCCGAAGGTCTTGGTGACACCTGAGACATCGATGCTCATGGCTGATTCGGTTCCTTGCTGTGAGGTCCTGGCGAGCAGGGCGGGGCGGTCACGGGTGCTTGGGCCGCAGCACGGCGACGACGACGAGGCAGGCGATGCTGACCAGGATCAGCAGGAACGACGTCGCGTACGCCGTGCCCTGCTGGAAGTTCTGGTACTTCGCCTCCACCATCAGCGTCGCGGTCTGGGTGCGGCCGGTGACGTTGCCCGAGACGATCTTGACCGCGCCGAACTCGCCGAGGGATCGGGCCAGGCTGAGCACCACGCCGTAGATCACGGCCCACTTGATGCTGGGCAGCGTGATCCGCCAGAAGGTCTGGCGTGCGTTCGCGCCCAGGCTGCGGGCCGCCTGCTCCTGGTCGTCGCCGACCTCCGTGAGTGTCGGCACGACCTCGCGGATGACCAGCGGGAGTGCGACGAAGCAGGTGGCCATGATCATGCCGGGCGTGTCGAAGATGACCTGGAGGCCGTTGGCCTCCAACGTGGGCCCGAACCAGCCGTCCCGGCCGTTGTAGACCAGCAGCAGCGCCAGGCCGACGACGACCGGCGACACCGACAGCGGCACGTCGATCAGGGCCGAGAGCAGCCGCTTGCCCGGGAACTCGTAGCGGACCAGCAGGATCGAGATGGTCACGCCGAAGAGCGTGTTGATCACGACCGCCCAGAAGGCGACCATCAGGGTCAGCTCGAGCGCGTTGACGACGTGCGGGTCCTGGAAGGCCTCGATGAGGTTGTCGAGCCCGTTCGAGAACGTCTGCCGGACGACCAGCGCCACCGGCCACGCGACCAGGAAGAACACGTACGCGACCGCCGCGAGACGGAGCGCCCAGCGGACGGGAGTGGAGACCTCAACCACGGCGCGACACCCGCCTCTGCACGATGTCCAGCACGACGATGACCAGCAGCGCCACCGCCAGCATGATCGTCGCGAGCGCGGCCGCGGAGGCGGTGTTCCCGTTCTCGATGAACGACAGCACCCGCACCGACACCACCTCGGTGCGGAACGGCAGGTTGCCGCTCAGCAGCACCAGCGAGCCGTACTCCGAGATGGCGCGGGCGAAGGACAGCGCCGCGCCGGCGGCGATGGCCGGGGTCAGGCTCGGCAGCACGATGCGCCGGATGATCGTCGTCCGGCTGGCCCCCAGCGAGGCCGCGGCTTCCTCGACGTCGGACTCGAGCTCCTCGAGCACGGGCTGCACGGTGCGCACGATGAACGGCAGCGTCACGAAGGCGAGCGCGAGGAAGACGGCGCGCTCGGTGTTGGCCCAGTGCACCCCGATCGGACTGTTGGGTCCGTAGAGCGCGAGCAGCACCAGCCCCGCGACGATCGTGGGCAGCGCGAACGGCACGTCGATGATGACATCGAGGATCGCCTTGCCCGGGAACCGGTCACGGACCAGCACCCAGGCGATCACCGTGCCCATCACGATGTTGATCACCGTGACGAGCAGCGCCTGGCCGACCGTCAGCTTGATCGCGGCCCAGGTCTGCGGGTTCTGCAGGGTGGCGACGTACTGGCTCCAGCCGTTCTCGCTCGCGGTCGCGACGATGGCGGCCAGCGGGATCAGCACGAGGATGCTGAACCAGACCATGGTGACGCCGAGGCCCAGGGCGGCTCCCTTGGTGAGCGTGTTCCTCGGGGTCGCACGACGAGAGCGCCGAGGCCGGCGTCCCTCGCGGGACGCCGGCTCGGCTGCCGCGCCCGTGACCCCGGCGAGGGCTGACGTCACTCCTCACCCACCTTGCCGGTCTGCTGCTGGAGCTCGGTGATGATGCCCAGCGGGTTGCCGTCCTCGCCGTCGCCGAAGAACTTGTCCGCCGCTTCGGACCAGCCGCCGAAGTCGTCGTCGATGGTGAAGAGCTCGTCCGGAGCCGGGAACGGGTCGCTCGGGTCGTTGGCGCCCTCGACCTCGGGGATGTCGACGCCGTCGACGACCGGGCGGAAGCCGGAGGTGGCGTAGTCGGCCTGGGCCTCGGGGGAGGTCATGAAGTCGAGGAACGCCTGGGCGGTGTCGTCCGCGTCGGTCGTAACCGCGGCGGGGTTCTGGATCAGCAGCGTGTCCGGCGGTACGACGTAGTCGACGTCCTGGCCGTTCTGCTTGGCGAGGATCGCCTCGTTCTCGTAGGAGAGGAGCACGTCGCCGTTCCCCTGGGTGAACGCCGTGGTGGCGTCGCGACCGCTGCTCGGAAGCGCGATGGTGTTGCCGAGGAGCTTGGTCATGAACGCCTTGGCGTCGGCCTCGGAGCCACCGTTGCCGGTGATGTGGGCCCACGCGGCGAGTATGTTCCAGCGGGCCGAGCCGGACGAGCCCGGGTTCGGGGTGATGATCTCGACCCCGGGCTTCACGAGGTCGTCCCAGGTCTGGATGTCGTCGGGGTTTCCCTTCCGGACCACGAACACCACCACCGACGACGTGGCGATGCCGTCGGTCGCGTTGTCCTTCCAGTCCTTCGCGACCAACCCCTCGTCCACCAGGCGGGTCACGTCGGTCTCCAGCGAGTAGTGGACGACGTCGGCGTCGGCACCCGCGACGACGGCGCGGCTCTGGTCACCGGACGCGCCGTACGACGTCTGGAACTCGACGCCGTCGCCCGCGTCGGTCTTCTGGAAGTCGGCGAACACCGGCTCGTTGGCGGCCTCCATGACGGAGAACGCGTTGATGTCCAGGGTCTCCCCGCTGTCACTGCCGTCCGCAGTCGAGCAGCCGGTCAAGGCCAGCACCCCGGCGACCGCGACCGCCGCAACCTTGATCGAAGTCTTCATCTCTCCTCTTTCCCGCCGCCCACGCTCGGGCGGTTTCTAGTGAATAACGAGGAGATTACTCGACTTTAGGCGGTTAGTGTCCAATGCCCACCTCCTGGGCGGGGCGTGTCCTGCGTCACACGCGGGCGGGCGCTCACCTGAAGAGACACCCGCGGGAGACCGGGGCGGCGGTCTATCGTGGAGAAGTCGGGAGGCGGTCAGGATGAACGGCGCTTCTGTTCCGCCGTACCGCCAGTACGATCGAGGGGGTCGTCCGCCCGCCATGGGGCGCGGGCCGACGACGGAAGCACGCAACTGAGGGAAGTGGGCGCGGCCGGTGTCTAACAAGCAGGTCAAGCAGCTCGATCGGGTGATCATCCGGTTTGCTGGTGATTCCGGTGATGGGATGCAGCTGACGGGTGATCGGTTCACTCAGGAGTCGGCGGTGTTCGGCAATGATCTGGTGACGTTGCCGAACTTCCCGGCCGAGATCCGGGCCCCGCAGGGCACGTTGCCGGGCGTGTCGTCGTTCCAGGTGCACTTCGCCGATCACGACATCCTGACCGCGGGGGATGCGCCGGATGTGTTGGTGGCGATGAATCCGGCGGCGTTGCGGGCGAACCTGGGTGATCTGCCCCAGGGCGCGACGATCATCGTGGACACCCACGACTTCACCGCCCGGAACCTGACCAAGGCCGGGTATGAGTCGAACCCGCTGGACCTGCTGGGTGATGCGAACGACCCGCTGGGGGCGTTCGCGGTGCAGCCGGTGGACCTGACCGGGATGACGGTCGAGGCGGTCAAGGAGTTCGGCCTGTCCCGCAAGGACGCCGCCCGGGCGAAGAACATGTTCGCCCTCGGGCTGCTCTCGTGGATGTACGGCCGCCCGACCGAGCCCACCATCGCGTTCCTGGAGAAGCGGTTCGCGAAGGTCGAGGCGATCCGCGACGCGAACATCACCGCGTTCAAGGCCGGCTGGAACTTCGGGGAGACCACCGAGGCGTTCGTGGTCTCCTACGAGATCAAGCCCGCCCCGATGGCCCCGGGGGTCTACCGCAACATCACCGGCAACCTCGCCCTGGCCTACGGCCTGGTCGCCGGCGGCGTCCAGTCCGGGCTCCCGGTGTTCCTGGGCTCCTACCCGATCACCCCGGCCTCCGACATCCTCCACGAGCTGTCCAAGCACAAGGCCTTCGGCGTCACCACCTTGCAGGCCGAGGACGAGATCGCCGGCATCGGCTCCGCGATCGGCGCCTCCTTCGCCGGCTCCCTGGGCGTGACCACCACCTCCGGACCCGGGATCGCGCTGAAGTCCGAGGCCATCGGCCTGGCCGTGATGACCGAGCTCCCCCTAGTCGTCATCGACGTCCAACGCGGCGGCCCCTCCACGGGCCTGCCCACCAAGACCGAACAGGCCGACCTCCTCCAGGCCATGTACGGCCGCAACGGCGAGGCGCCGGTCCCGATCGTCGCGCCGCAGTCACCGGGCGACTGCTTCGACGCCGCCCTCGAGGCCGCCCGCATCGCCATCACCTACCGCACGCCCGTGATGCTGCTCTCCGACGGCTACCTCGCCAACGGCTCCGAACCCTGGCGGATCCCCGAGATCGTCGACCTGCCGAAGATCGACCCGGCGTTCGCGACTGCCGAGGACCTGACCGAGGACGGGAAGTTCCAGCCGTACGCCCGCGACGCCGAGACGCTGGCGCGTCCCTGGGCGCCCCCGGGCATCGCCGGCCTCGAGCACCGCATCGGCGGCATCGAGAAGGCCGACATCACCGGCAACATCTCCTACGACCCCGCCAACCACGACCTCATGGTCCGCACCCGCCAGGCCAAGATCGACCGGATCGCCGACTCCCTCCCCCCACTCGAGGTCGACGACCCCTCCGGCCCCCCAGGACACGGCAAGGCCAAGGTCCTCGTGATCGGCTGGGGCTCCACCTACGGCCCCATCGGCGCCGGCGTACGCCGCGTCCGCAAGGCCGGCCACCACGTCGCGCAGGTCCACCTGCGCCACCTCAACCCCTTCCCCCACGACCTCGGCGACATCCTCCACCGCTACGACAAGGTCCTCGTCCCCGAGATGAACCTCGGCCAGCTGTCGCTGCTGCTGCGCGGCAGATACCTCGTCGACGCCATCGGCTACAACCAGATCAACGGCATGCCCCTCAAGGCCGCGGCACTCGCCGAGGCGATCGGCGGCCTCGTGGCCGACGCCGAGGGAGTCACCGTCGACCTCACTCCTCAGGAGGCAGGCAAGTGAGCACCACCGGGCTTCCGTTCCCCGGACTCCGTTCGGGTGTCGAGCTGGTCCCCACCACCGACCAGCCCCAGACCGGCAAGGACTTCACCTCCGACCAAGAGGTCCGCTGGTGCCCCGGCTGCGGCGACTACGCCGTCCTCAAGGCCGTCCAAGGCTTCCTACCCGACCTCGGCCTACGCCGCGAGAACATCGTCTTCGTCTCCGGCATCGGCTGCTCCAGCCGGTTCCCCTACTACCTCGACACCTACGGCATGCACTCCATCCACGGCCGTGCACCCTCCATCGCCACCGGCATCGCCACCGCCCGCGAAGACCTCTCCGTCTGGGTCGTCACCGGCGACGGCGACGCCCTCTCCATCGGCGGCAACCACCTCATCCACGCCCTGCGCCGCAACGTCAACATGACGATCCTGCTGTTCAACAACCGCATCTACGGCCTCACCAAGGGCCAGTACTCCCCCACCTCCGAGGCCGGCAAGATCACCAAATCGACCCCCATGGGCTCCCTCGACCACCCCTTCAACCCCGTCTCCCTCGCGCTGGGCGCCGAAGCCACCTTCGTCGCCCGCACCATCGACTCCGACCGCAAACACCTCACCACCGTGCTCTCCGCGGCCGCCGCCCACCGCGGCACGTCACTGGTCGAGATCTACCAGAACTGCCCCATCTTCAACGACGGCGCCTTCGACGCGATCAAGGACAACGACACCAAGGCCGACGCGATCATCCCGCTCGTCCACGGCGAGCCGATCGTCTTCGGCAACGGTACGAAAGGGCTGGTCCGCGACAGCCAGACCGGCGGGGTGAAGATCGTCGCGGTCGCAGACGTCGGTGACGATGCGATCCTCGTCCACGACGCGCACAACCCCGACCCCACCACCGCGTTCGCGATCTCGCGACTCACCGACGCCGGCTACCTCAACCAGTCCCCCATCGGCATCTTCCGCCAGGTCGAACGCCCCACCTACGACGACCAGGCCCGCGGCCAGATCACCACCGCCCAGCAGGCCACGCCCGGCGACCCCACCGACCGCCTCGCCGCCCTCATCGGAGGCGGCGACACCTGGACGGTCGTCTGACCCTATCCTGGGTCGGTGCCAGACCAGCGCCGCGGCTTCCTCCTGGGCGTCGCGGCGTACGGTCTGTGGGGCCTGTTCCCGCTCTACTGGCCGCTCCTCGAGCCGGCCGGGGCGTTCGAGATCCTCGCCCATCGGGTGCTGTGGTCGTGCCTGACGATGCTCGCGCTGATCGTGCTGGTGCGGCGTACGCCGCAGCTGCGGGCGATCGCGCGGGACCGCCGGGTCCGGGTCGTGCTGACCATCGCCGCCGTTGTGATCAGCGTGAACTGGGTGACCTACATCTGGGGCGTCAACAACGGCCGGGTGGTCGAGACGTCGCTCGGCTACTTCATCAACCCGCTGGTGACCGTGCTCATGGGTGTGCTGATCCTGCACGAGCGCCTGCGGCCGGCGCAGTGGGTCGCCATCGGCATCGCGATCGCGGCCGTCGTCGTGCTCACGCTCGACTACGGGCGCCTGCCGTACGTCGCACTGGTCCTCGCGCTGTCGTTCGGCAGCTACGGACTCTGCAAGAAGACCGCGAACGTCGGCGCGACCGAGAGCCTGACCTTCGAGACGGCGGTCATCGGGCCGTTCGCACTCGTCTACGTGCTGTGGCTGGGCGCCACCGGGTCGTCCAACTTCGGCAACCACGGCGCCGGACACGCGCTGCTCTTCCTCACCACCGGCATCATCACGGCCGTGCCGTTGATCTGCTTCGGCGGCGCCGCCACCCGCGTCTCGATGGTGACCCTGGGCCTGCTGCAGTACCTCACCCCGATCCTGCAGTTCGGCCTCGGCGTGTTCTGGTTCCACGAGGAGATGCCCGCCGGCCGCTGGATCGGCTTCGTGCTGGTCTGGGTCGCGCTCGTCATCTTCACGGTCGAGGCGATCAGCCACCGGCGACGGCAACTGCGCCTGACCGTCGAGGCCTCCGCCGTCTGAGGACTACGCGGAACGGGTGGCGACGATGTCGGCGAAGGCCTCGAGCGCGGCGCGCACCGGGCCCTCGGGGACGGGGACGAGCCGGGCCTTGGCCCGCTCGGCCTCGGCGACGACGTACGCCCGAGCCTCCTCGATGGCGGGGTGCTTGCGCAGCAGGTCGAGCGCCTCCGCATGGCGCTCGTCGTCGCTCAGGTCGCCGTCGAGCAGCTCGCGAAGGCGGGCGTCGGCGGGGTCGGTGGAGGCCAGTGCCATCAGCACGGGCAGCGTCCGGACGCCCTCACGCAGATCGGTGCCGGGGGTCTTGCCCGACTCGCCCTGGTCGGAGGCGATGTCGAGGATGTCGTCGGAGAGCTGGAACGCCGACCCGACGATCTCGCCGTACGCCGTGAGCGCCTCCTCGACCTCACGGCTGGCACCGCCGAAGCGGGCGCCGTAGCGCGCCGAAGTGGCGATCAGCGAGCCGGTCTTGCCGGCGACGACCTCGAGGTAGTGCTGGAGCGGGTCCTCGTCGGGTCCGGCCGCGATCGTCTCGAGGATCTGCCCCTCGACCAGGCGGGTGAAGGTCTGCGCCTGGATGCGCACCGCATCGGCGCCGAGCTCGGCGGTGAGCTCGGAGGACTTCGAGAACAGGAAGTCGCCGGTGAGGATCGCGACGTGGTTGCCCCAGCGCGAGTGCGCGGTGTCGGCGCCGCGGCGCAGGTCGGCCTCGTCCATGACGTCGTCGTGGTAGAGCGACGCCAGGTGGGTCAGCTCGACCACGCAGGCCGCGGTGATCACCTCGTCGGCGTCGGGCCGGTCCCCCGCCTCGGCGGCGAGCAGCACCAGCAGCGGCCGGAACCGCTTGCCGCCCGCCTCCATGAGGTGGCTCGCCATCTCCGTCACGAACTCGGCGCGGCTGCGGACGTGACCTGCCAGCGCGTCCTCGACGAGGCCCAGGCGCTCACGAAGCCTCGTGGCCAGGGCCTCGTCACCGACGGGGAGAGCGAGAGCGGCAGATCCTGTCGTCACCTGAGGAATTGTCCAGCATGGTCGGCCAGCGTGAGAACCGGCCCAGGTACGACGCCGAGCACGAGCGTCGCGGCGAGCCCGACGGCGATGGTCAGCGAGGTGAGCACCGAGGGCCGGGTGACACTCGCGACCTCGCCCTGCTCGGGGCCGGCGTCGACGAAGAACATCAGCACGATCACGCGGACGTAGAAGAACACCGCGATGATGCTGCACACGATCGCCGCGAGCACGACCGGCCAGGCGCCGGCGGCGAGCGCGACGGTGAAGACCGCCCACTTGCCGACGAAGCCCGCGGTCAGCGGAATGCCGGCCATCGAGAGCAGGAAGAACGCGAACAGGCCGGCGACGAGCGGCGAACGGCGGCCGAGGCCGCGCCAGCGGGTGAACGCCGAGGCCTCGCCCGAGGAGTCGCGCACCAGGGTCACGACGGCGAAGGCGCCGATGATCGAGAAGGCGTAGGTCACCAGGTAGAAGAGCACCGCCTGGGTCGAGGTGATCTCGCCGTCGGAGAGCTCCGAGGCCTGCTGCACGCCGAGCACGCCGGTCAGCAGGAAGCCGGTGTGCGCGACCGACGAGTAGGCGAGCATCCGCTTCATGTCGGTCTGCACGATCGCGAGCACCGCGCCGACGAGCATCGTGAGGATCGCGACCACCCAGAGCATCGGCTGCCAGCTCCACCGGTCGGCGCCGAGCGCGACGTAGAAGAGCCGCAGGATCGCGCCGAACGCCGCGATCTTCGTGCCGGCCGCCATGAACGCCGTCACCGGCGTGGGTGCCCCCTGGTAGACGTCGGGCGTCCAGTTGTGGAACGGCGCCGCGCCGACCTTGAAGAGCAGGCCGACCGACAGCATGCCGACGCCGATCAGCAGCAGCGTCTGGTTGCCCAGGTCGTTGCGGACCGCCTCGTTGATGTTCGCGAACTCCATCGAGCCGGCGAAGCCGTACATCAGTGCGGCGCCGTAGATGAAGAAGCCGGAGGAGAAGGCGCCGAGCAGGAAGTACTTCAGCGCCGCCTCCTGGCTGAGCAGCCGGCGCCGGCGGGCGAGGCCGCAGAGCAGGTACAGCGGCAGCGAGAGCACCTCGAGCGCGACGAACAGCGTGAGCAGGTCGTTGGCCGTCGGGAAGAGCAGCATGCCGAAGACCGCGAACATCAGCAGCGGGTAGACCTCGGTGTGCTCCAGCCCGCGGGTGGACGCCTGGCGCTCGGCCTCGGTGCCCGGGAGCGCGGCGGCCTGGCCGGCGAACGCGGACACGCCGCCCTCGATCCGGCGCTCGGCGAAGAGCAGGACGCCGGCGAGCGCGCAGACCAGGATGACGCCCCAGAGGAAGACCGCCGGACCGTCGACGACCAGCGTGCCCTCGACGTCGATGGCACCGCGGGCGGCACCGTCGCCGTGTTCCGCCAGGCCGCGCCAGACGAGGACGGTCCCGACCAGCGCGGCCACGAGGCCGCCGCCGGTGAGCACGGTCTGGACGAGGAAGCGCCGCTCGCGCGGCAGGAACGCCTCGACGATGACACCGGCACAGGCCACGGCGAAGACCAGGATCAGCGGCCAGATGTCGCCGTACTCGATGGTGGGCTTGGTGAAGTCCATAGCGTTGTCTCCTTACCGCTGACCGTCGCGAGCGGCGGCCTGCGGGATGCCTGGCAAGGCGGACGAGGGAGGCGTGGCGGAGCCACGACGACCGAGGACAACGCCGTCCAGGCGCCCACAGGTCGTCGCGCAGCAGGTCGTGCGGTGAGGAGACATCGCTTAGTGAGCACCTTCCTCGGCCACCGGCACGGTCGGCGGGTCGTCGGTCACGCCGACGTGCTGGAGCAGCGAGTCGACGGTCGGGTTGACGGCGTCGAGCATCGGCATCGGCCAGAAGCCGAAGACCACGAGCGCCGCGATGAGCGGCACGACGGCGACCAGCTCGCGCCGGCCGAGATCGCGGATCGCCTCGTCACCGGGCACCGACGGTCCGGTCATCGTGCGCTGGTAGAGCCAGAGCACGTAGATCGCCGCGAGCACGATGCCGGTGACGGCCACCGCTCCGACCCACCAGTGGTAGTCGAAGGCGGCGATCAGCACCAGGATCTCGGAGACGAACTGGCTCAGCCCAGGCAGGCCGAGGGTGGCCAGGCCGGCGATCAGGAACAGCCCGGCCAGCACCGGCGCCCGACGCTCGACGCCGGTGATCTCGCTGATGAGGGACGTGCCCTTGCGCTGGATCAGGTAGCCGGCGAGCAGGAACAGCGCCGCGGTGCCGATGCCGTGGTTGACCATGTAGAGGATCGAGCCGGAGCCGCCCTGGCTGGTCAGCGCGAAGATGCCCAGCGTGATGAAGCCGAAGTGGCTCAGCGAAGTCAGACCGATCAGACGCAGGATGTCGTCCTGGCCGATCGCGAGGAACGCGCCGTAGACGATGGAGATCAGCGCCAGCGTGACCACCACGGGGGTCGCCCACTCCGAGGCGCCCGGGAAGAGCCCGAGGCAGAAGCGCAGCATCCCGAAGGTGCCGATCTTGTCGAGGATGCAGACCAGCAGCACGCTCGTGCCGGGGGTGGCCTTCTCGGTGGTGTCGGCCAGCCAGGTGTGCAGCGGGAACAGCGGCGCCTTGACCGCGAACGCGATCATGAAGCCTGCGAAGAGCCAGCGCTCCCAGGCGGTGCTCATGTCGAGCTGCTGCAGGTCGGAGAGCAGGTACGACGGCGAGCCGGCGTCGGCCGAGACGACGTAGAGCCCGATCACCGCGGCGAGCAGCACCAGGCCGCCGCCGAGCTGGTACATCAGGAACTTCAGCGCCGCGTAGCCGCGACCCTCACGCCCGAAGCCGCCGATCAGGAAGTACGCCGGGATCAGCGTGGCCTCGAAGACGACGTAGAAGAGGAACACGTCGGTCGCGAGGAACACGCACAGGGAGAACGCCTCGAGTGCGAGCGCCCAGGCGAAGAACGCCGTCGGGTTGCGGTCACCCTCGTGCCACGCGGCGACGAACACGATCGGCACCAGGCCGACGGTCAGCAGGATCATCATCAGGCCGAGCCCGTCGACACCGAGGGCGTAGTGGACGCCGAAGGCCTCGATCCAGGTGTGGGTCTCGGTCAGCTGCATGCCCGCGCCCGCGTCGTACTGCGCCGCGATCACGATGCCGACCACCGCGGTCAGCAGCGCGAACGCCAGCGCGACCTGCTTGGGCAGCGGGGTGTGGCGGCTCGCCTTGGGCAGGAACGCCGTGACCAGCGCGCCGACGAGCGGCACGAGGATCAGGACGGTGAGCCAGGGGAAGTCGTTCACGCGAGATTCACCGCCAGGAGGGCCAGGGCGACCAGGAGCGCGCCACCGAGGATGGACAGGGCGTAGGTGCGGACGAAGCCGTTCTGGACGCGGCGGGCGAACCCGGCGAACCCGCCGAGCGCGACCGGGCCACCCGTGAACACGCCGTCGACGACGTACTTGTCGGTGATCAGCAGTGCCGTCGTGAGCTCCCGACCCGGGTTGACCACGAGCGTGTCGTTGATCTGGTTGCCGTAGACCTCTTCACGGCCGGCCTTGGTCACCCAGGAGACGTCCTGCGGAGCCTCGCGCGGCACCTCGCGCTTGCCGATCAGGAACCAGGCGAGTGCCACGCCGACGGCCACCACGCAGACCGCGATCACCGTGATGGCGAGCGCCGGGAGCGGTGGGTCCTCGTGTGGCGCGACACCGGTCACCGGCGCGAGGAAGTCGACGATCCAGTCACCGGCGATCATCACGCCACCGAGCACCGACAGCGCGGCCAGCACGATCAGCGGCACCGTCATCACGGAGGGCGACTCGTGCGGGTGCACGTCCTTCTCCCAGCGCTTGTCGGTGAAGAAGGTCATCAGCATCATCCGCGTCATGTAGAAGCCCGTGATGCCCGCGCCGAGCAGCGCGCACAGCCCCACGAGCCAGTTCTCGGCGAGCGCGGTCTCGATGATCTTGTCCTTGGACCAGAAGCCGGAGAACCCGGGGAAGCCGATGATCGCGAGGTAGCCCATCGCGAACGTCAGGAACGTCACCGGCATCATCTTGCGCAGCGCGCCGTAGTGCCGCATGTCGACGTCGTCGTCCATGCCATGCATCACCGAGCCGGCCCCGAGGAACATGTTGGCCTTGAAGAAGCCGTGGGTCAGCAGGTGGAAGATCGCGAACGCGTAGCCGGCGGTGCCGAGACCGGCGCCGAGCATCATGTAGCCGATCTGGCTCATGGTGGAGCCGGCCAGCGCCTTCTTGATGTCGTCCTTGGCGCAGCCGATCCACGCGCCCCAGAGCAGCGAGATCACCGCGACGATCACGACGACGGTCTGCGCGTCGGGGGCGAGGTCGAAGACGAAGTTGGAGCGGACGATCAGGTAGACGCCCGCGGTCACCATGGTCGCGGCGTGGATGAGCGCCGAGACCGGGGTCGGGCCCTCCATCGCGTCGAGCAGCCAGGCCTGGAGCGGGAACTGCGCCGACTTGCCGCAGGCGCCGAGCAGCAGCAGCAGGCCGAGGATCGTCATCGTGGTCTGCGACGCCTCGCCGGCCCCGGCGCTGATCACCGTGAAGCTGGTCGAGCCGAAGGTGATGAAGAACAGCATGATCGAGAGCGAGAGGCCCATGTCGCCGACGCGGTTGATCACGAAGGCCTTCTTGGCCGCCGCGGCCGCGGACGGCTTGTGCTGCCAGAAGCCGATCAGCAGGTACGACGCGAGGCCGACGCCCTCCCAGCCCAGGAACAGTCCGAGGTAGTTCTCGGACAGCACGAGCATCAGCATCGCCGCGACGAAGAGGTTCAGGTAGGCGAAGAACCGGCGCCGCCGCGGGTCGTGTGCCATGTAGCCGATCGAGTAGACGTGGATCAGCGAGCCCACACCCGTGATCAGCAGCAGGAACAGCGCCGACAGCGGGTCGTAGAGCAGGTCCATGCCGACGTCGAGGTGGCCGGTCTGGAACCAGGTGTAGAGCTCCTGGACCACCTGGCGGTCGTTGTCGTCGCGGCCGAGCAGCGAGATGAACATCGCCAGCGAGATCGCGAACGAGCCGATCGGCAGCGCGGTGCCGAGCAGGTGGCCCCACCGGTCGGTGTACTTCCCACCGATCAGCAGCACCGCCGCGCCGGCGAGCGGGAGCGCGATCACCAGCCAGAGCAGCGAGAACACGCCGTCCGCGGAGGTCGGGTCGACGACCGGGATGCCGCCGCCTTCGTGGAACGCATACATCTACGCGACTCCTAGTACTTCAGCAGGCTGGCGTCGTCGACCGAGGCCGAGCGACGGGTCCGGAAGATGGTCATGATGATCGCGAGCCCGATCACGACCTCGGCCGCGGCGACGACCATCACGAAGAACGCCGCGATCTGGCCGTCGAGGTTGCCGTGCTGCTTGGCGAACGCGACCAGCGCGAGGTTGGAGGCGTTGAGCATCAGCTCGACGCACATGAACACCACGATCGCGTTGCGGCGGGTCAGCACGCCGACGCAGCCGATGGTGAACAGGATCCCGGACAGGACGACGAAGGGGGTCACGTCGCTCACTCGTGCTCACCTCCGGTCGCGGGGGCCTCCTCGGTCGTCGACGCCGGCGGTGCCGCGTCGCGACCGGCGTGTGGCGCCCAGCCGATCTGGTTCTCGATCTCCTCGATGTCGTCGGCCATCGCCGGGGCGGAGCGCACGGTGCCGCGGGCCGCGAGCACCCGCGAGACCGAGGACTCCGCGGCGGTGCCGTCCGGCAGCAGCGCCGGGGTGTCGACCGCGTTGTGACGGGCGTACACACCCGGAGGGGGCAGCGGGCCGAGGTGCGCGCCCTTGTCGGCGTACTCCTGGAGCCGCTGCGCGGCCCGCTCGGCCTGGCCGACCCGCGGGGTCAGCCGCTCGCGGTGGGCGAGCACCATCGCACCCACGGCGGCGGTGATCAGCAGGGCGCTGGTGGCCTCGAACGCGAACACGTAGCGGGAGAACAGGATGTTGGCGAGCGCCTGGACGTTGCCGGGCGCGTTCGCCTCGTCGAGCCCCACCGCGGTGCCGAGCGAGACCTGGCCGAGACCGGTGACGAGCAGGACGCCGAGGGCGACGCCGCCCACGATCGCGAACGCCCGCTGGCCGCGGATGGTCTCGACGACCGAGTCGGACGCGTCGACGCCGACCAGCATCAGCACGAACAGGAAGAGCATCAGGATCGCGCCCGTGTAGACGATGATCTGCACCGCGAAGAGGAACGGCGCCTCCAGCACGAGATAGAGCACCGCGAGCGAGATCATCACGACCGCCAGCAGCAGGGCCGCGTGCACGGCCTTGCGGACGAAGAGCAGGCCGAGGGCGGCGATCACCATGATCGGCGCGAGGATCCAGAAGGCCACCATCAGGCATCGCCTCCCTGGGCCGGCGCGGGCGCGGAGAACTCGCCGCGGTAGTAGGCGCCCTCGTCGTCGCCGAGCCGCATCGGGTGCGGCGGCTGCTCCATGCCGGGCAGCAGCGGGGCGAGGAGGTCGGACTTCTCGTAGATCAGGTCGGCGCGATTGTCGTCGGCCAACTCGTACTCGTTGGTCATCGTCAGCGCCCGGGTCGGGCACGCCTCGATGCACAGGCCGCAGAGGATGCAGCGCAGGTAGTTGATCTGGTAGACGCGGCCGTAGCGCTCACCGGGGCTGAACCGGCCCTCGCCGTCGGGGTCGTCGCTGTTCGATGCGCCCTCGACGTAGATCGCGTCGGCGGGGCAGGCCCAGGCGCACAGCTCGCAGCCGATGCACTTCTCGAGGCCGTCGGGCCAGCGGTTGAGCTGGTGTCGTCCGTGGAAGCGCGGAGCCGTGGGCTGCTTGTCGAACGGGTACTGCTCGGTGACGACCTTCTTGAACATGGTCCGGAAGGTCACCCCGAACCCGGCGACCGGGTCCCAGAACTGCTCCTTCATGGACTTGGACTCTGACTTCGGCTGGGCCATCAGCCCTCACCTCCGGTGACGGTGGAGCTCGAGGTGCGGAACGCGAGCGGCTGGGCGGCGCCGCGGACGGCGCCCCCGGCGGGCATCGGCGGCACCGGGTACCCGGTCGGGGCGGCCTCGGCCTCGGCGTCGGCCTCCCCCTGGTCTCCCTCGCCGACGAAGAACAGGACGAGGAACACGACGGCGAGGATGCCGATGCCGATCAGGATCCAGCGCCGGTCGACGCCACCCTCGAGGGAGATCGCGCGGATGGTCGAGACGGCGACGATCCAGAGCAGGGCGACCGGGATCAGCCGCTTCCAGCCGAACGCCATGAACTGGTCGTAGCGCAGGCGGGGCAGCGTGCCGCGCAGCCAGATGAAGATGAAGACGAAGAACATGACCTTGCCGAAGAACCACAGCAGCGGCCAGTAGCCCTCGTTGGCGCCCGCCCACACGTGGTCGATCCAGAACGGCGCGTGCCAGCCACCGAGGAACAGCGTGGTCGCGAGCGCGGAGACCGTGGCCATGTTGATGTACTCGGCCAGGAAGAACAGCGCGAACTTCAGCGAGCTGTACTCGGTGTGGAAGCCGCCGACCAGCTCGCCCTCGGCCTCCGGGAGGTCGAACGGCGCGCGGTTGGTCTCGCCGACCATCGCGATGCAGTAGATCACGAACGACGGGGCGAGGATCAGCCCGAACCACAGGTCGTCCTGGGCGGCGACGATCTCCGAGGTCGACATCGAGCCGGCGTACAGGAAGACCGCGACCAGGGCCAGGCCCATCGCGACCTCGTAGGAGATCATCTGCGCGCTCGAGCGCAGACCACCGAGCAGGGAGTACGTCGAGCCGCTGGACCAGCCGCCGAGCACGATGCCGTAGATGCCGATCGACGCGATCGCCAACACGAACAGCACGGCCACCGGCATGTCGGTCAGCTGCAGCGGCGTCTCCTGACCGAAGAAGTTCACGGTCGGGCCGAACGGGATCACGGCGAACGCGACGAACGCCGGCACGACGGCCATGATCGGCGCCAGGATGAAGACCAGCCGGTCGGCGGCCTTCGGGGTGACGTCCTCCTTGAGCGCCAGCTTCACGCCGTCGGCCAGCGACTGGAGCAGGCCGAAGGGTCCGTTGACGTTCGGGCCGATGCGGTGCTGCATCCGCGCGACGACCCGGCGCTCCCACCAGATGTTGAACAGGGTGAGCAGCACCAGGACCACGAAGATCAGCAGCGTCTTGAGGCCGATGACCCACCAGACGTCGTTGCCGAACGCGTCCAGCGAGTCGGCGGCCATCGGGAGTACGGAGGTGCTCACCGGTCTGCTCCCTTCGCGATCGTCACCCGGCTGCCGGGCGAGGCCAGGTCGGCCAGCACACCCCTGCCGAACGAGTTGGCCGGCACCCAGACGACGTCGTCGTCGAGATCCGCCGGCTCCGCCGGCAGCGTCACCGAGCCGCGGTCGCCGGTGAGCGTGACGGTGCTCCCGTAGGCGTCGTACGCCGCGCGCGAGAGGCGGGCCACGGGGGCTCGCCCGGTGGCGCGGTAGGCCTTGTCGCCGTCCTGCATCGAGCCGTTGTCGATCATCAGCTTCCAGGTCGCCAGCGCGTACCCGTCGGTGGTTGAGGAAGGCGCGCTAGCGCCTGTCTCGAAACCACCGAGCGTGGCCCGCGCGCCGTCCCAGGGACCCATCTCCGCCATCTCGGCCCGCGCCTCGGCGACGGTGCGGAAGCCGAGCGGCCGGCCCATGCCCAGCGAGCTCAGCTCCTCGGCGATGCCGGAGAGGATGCGCAGGTCGGGCAGCGACGAGGGGCTGGAGAAGACCGCCTCGAACGGCCGCGGGCGCCCCTCCCAGGTGACGAACGTGCCGGCCTTGTCGGCGGTCGGTGCGACCGGGAACACCACGTCGGCGGCCCGGGTCACATCGGTCTCGCGCAGCTCGAGTGCGACCACGAACGACGCGGCCTCGATCGCGGCGCGGGTGGCGGCCGGGTCGGCGGTGTCGTCGGGGTCGACGCCACCGATCACGAGTCCACCGAGCTCGCCGGAGCGCAGCCCGGCGACGATGCCGTCGGCGTCGCGGCCGGGGGTCTCGGGCAGGTCGGTACCCCAGTCGGCACCGGCGTCGACGCGGGCGGCGGCGTCGGCGACCGGGCGGCCACCGGGCAGCAGGTTCGGCAGGCAGCCGGTCTCGACGGCCCCGCGATCACCGGCCCGGCGCGGCACCCAGGCCAGCCGGGCGCCGGTCTTCGCGGCCACGCTCGCCGCGGCGCTCAGCGCACCGGGCACCGCCGCGAGGCGCTCGCCCACCAGGATCACCGCGGTGCTGTCGATGCCGAAGTCGGCGTGGCCGACCAGAGCCTCGAGCGCGGCGGCCTCGCCGCCGGGGGCGGTGCGGACCAGGTGGCCGTGCATCTTGGCCAGGCCGCGGGAGGCGTAGGGCGCGATCGACACGACGCGGGTGCCTCCCCCAGACCCGGCATGGCCCGCGGCCTTGCGCAGCCGCAGGAAGATCATCCCGGCCTCGTCCTCGGGCTCGAGGCCCGCGAGCACGACGGTCGCGGCCGACTCGAGGTCGGCGTACTCCACCGGCGTGCGCAGCGCCACCTCGGCGGCCAGGAACGCCGCCTCCTCGGCGGAGTGCGGCCGGGCCCGGAAGTCGATGTCGTTGGTGCCGAGCGTGACCCGGGCGAACTTGCTGTAGGCGTAGCCGTCCTCGGCGGTGATCCGGCCACCGGTCAGCACGCCGGTGGCGCCGGCGTTGCGGAGCCCGCGGGCCGCGACCGCGAAGGCCTCGGCCCAGGAGGCCGGCCGCAGCTCACCCCTTCCCCCGTCCGGCAGGGTCTCGCGGACCTGCGGGTAGGTGAGCCGGTCGGGCTCGGTCGCGTAGTGGAAGCCGAAGCGGTCCTTGTCGGTGATCCACTCCTCGTTGACCTCGGGGTCGTTGCCGGCCAGGCGGCGCATCACCTTGCCGCGGCGGTGGTCGATGCGGATCGCGGAGCCGCAGGCGTCATGCTCGGCGACACCGGGCGTCGAGACCAGGTCGAAGGGGCGCGACCGGAAGCGGTAGTCGGCGCTGGTCAGCGCGCCGACCGGGCAGATCTGGATGGTGTTGCCGGAGAAGTAGGACTCGAACGGCTCGCGCTCGTAGATGCCGACCTGCTGGAGGGCACCGCGCTCGACCAGCGCGATGAACGGGTCACCGGCGATCTGCTCGGAGAAGCGGGTGCAGCGCGCACAGAGCACGCAGCGCTCGCGGTCGAGCAGCACCTGGGCCGAGATGTTGATCGGCTTGGGGTAGGTGCGCTTGACCCCACCCCGCGCCGAGAAGCGCGAGTCCGCACGGCCGTTGCTCATGGCCTGGTTCTGCAGGGGGCACTCGCCGCCCTTGTCGCAGACCGGGCAGTCCAGCGGGTGGTTGATCAGCAAGAACTCCATGATCCCCTGCTGCGCCTTGTCGGCGACCGGGCTGGTGGCCTGGGTGTGGACGACCATGCCCTCGGCGACCGGCAGCGTGCAGGAGGCCTGCGGCTTCGGGAACCCGCGGCCGTTGCCGGCGTCGGGCACCTCGACGAGGCACTGGCGGCAGGCGCCGACCGGGGCGAGCAGCGGGTGGTCGCAGAAGCGCGGGATCTGGACGCCGACCTGCTCGGCGGCGCGGATCACCAGCGTGTCCTTCGGGACGCTGACCTGGACGCCGTCGATGGTGAGCGTGACGAGGTCCGTCGTGGCGGGGGTCTGCGTCATGCCGTCACCTCCTGTCCTGCCCAAGCGGTCGAACGGGCCGGGTCGAAGGGACACCCGCCCTGGGTGAGGTGCGCGATGTACTCGTCCCGGAAGTACTGGATCGAGCTGGCGACCGGGCTGACCGCGCCGTCGGCGAGCGCACAGAACGAACGGCCCAGGATGTTGTCGCACTGGTCGAGCAGCAGGTCGAGGTCCTCCTCGGTGCCCTCGCCCTTCTCCAGCGCGGCCAGCACCTGCACCAGCCACCACGTGCCCTCGCGGCACGGGGTGCACTTGCCGCAGGACTCGTGCTTGTAGAACTCCGTCCAGCGCAGCACGGCGCGCACCACGCAGGTGCTGTCGTCGAAGATCTGCAGCGCCCGGGTGCCGAGCATCGAGCCCGCGGCGCCGACGCCCTCGAAGTCCAGCGGGACGTCGAGGTGCTCGGCGGTCAGCAGCGGGGTGCTGGAGCCGCCGGGCGTCCAGAACTTCAGCTCGTGGCCCTCACGGATGCCACCGGCCAGGTCGATCAGCGTGCGCAGCGTGATGCCGAGCGGCGCTTCGTACTGCCCGGGCTTCTGCACGTGCCCCGAGAGCGAGAAGATGCCGTAGCCCTTGGACTTCTCGGTGCCCATCGACGAGAACCAGCCGCGACCGTTGGCGATGATGCTCGGCACCGACGCGATCGACTCGACGTTGTTGATCACCGTCGGGCTCGCGTAGAGGCCGGCGACCGCCGGGAACGGCGGGCGCAGCCGAGGCTGGCCACGCCGGCCCTCGAGGCCTTCGAGCAGCGCGGTCTCCTCGCCACAGATGTAGGCGCCCGCGCCCGCGTGCACGACGATGTCGAGGTCGTAGCCGGAGCCGTGGATGTTCGTGCCGAGGTGGCCGGCCAGGTAGGCCTCCTGCACCGCGCGCTGGACGCGGCGGATCACGTGCAGCACCTCGCCGCGGATGTAGATGAACGCCTTGTTGGCGCGGATCGCGTAGCTGCTGATGATCACGCCCTCGACCAGCGTGTGCGGGCTGGCCATCATCAGCGGGATGTCCTTGCAGGTGCCCGGCTCGGACTCGTCGGCGTTGACGACGAGGTACTTCGGCTTCGGGTTGTCCTGCGGGATGAAGCCCCACTTCATGCCGGTCGGGAAGCCGGCGCCGCCGCGGCCGCGCAGGCCGGACTCCTTGACCTCCTCGATGACCGCGTCGGGCGCCATCGCGAACGCCTTGTCGAGGGCCCGGTAGCCGCCGCGGGCTTCGTACGCCGCGAGCGTCCAGGCGCGCTCGTCGCCCCAGTTGTCGGTGAGGACCGGGGTGAGTGTGTCGGTCACTTGCTCTCCTCCTGACCGGCCTCGGGCGCGGTCCAGCCGTTCTCGCGCGCGATCTCGAGGCCGACGAGCGAAGCCGGGCCGGCGGCCGGGCCCTCGTCGGCGAGGTCGTCGGGGAAGCCGGCGAGCACGCGCTCGGCCTCGCGCCAGGTGACGATCCGCGGGCCGCGGGTGGAGCGGACCTCCTTGCCCTCGCGGAGGTCGTCGACCAGCTCGACGGCCGACTCCGGGGTCATGTTGTCCATGAACTCCCAGTTGACCATCATCACCGGGGCGTAGTCGCAGGCCGCGTTGCACTCGACGTGCTCGAGGGTGATCTTGCCGTCCTCGGTGGTCTCGTCGTTGCCCACGTCGAGGTGGCACTTGAGCTTGTCGAAGATGGCGTCGCCGCCCATCACCGCGCACAGCGTGTTCGTGCAGACGCCGACGTGGTAGTCGCCGACCGGGCGGCGCTTGTACATCGTGTAGAACGTCGCGACGCCGCTGACCTCGGCGGCGGAGATGTCGAGGATCTCGGCGCAGACCTCGATCCCCTCGGGCGTGATCCGGCCCTCGATCGACTGCACCAGGTGCAGCATCGGGAGCAGGCCGGAGCGGGCCTCGGGGTAGCGGGCCGCGATCTCCCGCAGCTCGCTGAGGTTCTCCTGGGTGAGTGTCATCGGTCGACGCCTCCCATGACCGGGTCGATGGATGCGATCGCGACGATCACGTCGGCGACCATGCCACCCTCGGCCATCACGCTGGTGGCCTGGAGGTTGGTGAACGACGGGTCGCGGAAGTGGGCGCGGAAGGGCCGGGTGCCGCCGTCGGAGACGACGTGCGCGCCGAGCTCGCCGCGGGGCGACTCGACCGGCACGTACACCTGGCCGGCCGGCACCCGGAAGCCCTCGGTCACCAGCTTGAAGTGGTGGATCAGCGCCTCCATCGACTCGCCCATGATGTGGCGGATGTGGTCGAGGCTGTTGCCCATGCCGTCGCTGCCGATGGCGAGCTGGCTCGGCCACGCGATCTTCTTGTCCGCGACCATGACCGGGGCGCCATCGAGCTTTGCGAGCCGGTCGGCGGCCTGCTCGACGATCCGCAGCGACTCCCACATCTCGTTGAGCCGGATCCGGAACCGCCCGTAGGAGTCGGAGGTGTCCCAGGTCTGGACGTCGAAGTCGTAGGTCTCGTAGCCGGAGTAGGGCTCCGTCTTGCGCAGGTCCCAGGGGTAGCCGGTGCTGCGCAGCACCGGGCCCGACATGCCGAGCGCCAGGCAGCCGGCCAGGTCGAGGTGGCCGACGCCCTCGAGGCGGGCCTTGAAGATCGGGTTGGCGTTGCAGAGGTCGGCGTACTCGGGGAGCCGCTTCTTCATCAGCGCGATGAAGCTGCGGATCTCGTCGAGCGCACCCGGGGGCAGGTCCTGGGCCACGCCGCCGGGGCGGATGAACGCGTGGTTCATGCGCAGGCCGGTGATCAGCTCGAAGAGGTCGAGCACGAGCTCGCGCTCGCGGAAGCCGATCGTCATCACGGTCAGCGCGCCGATCTCCATGCCGCCGGTCGCGATCGCGACGAGGTGGGAGGAGATGCGGTTCAGTTCCATGAGCAGGACCCGCATGACCTGGGCCTTCTCGGGGATGTCTTCCTCGATGTCGAGCAGCCGCTCGACGCCGAGCACGTAGCTCATCTCGTTGTAGAACGGCGAGAGGTAGTCCATCCGGGTGCAGAACGTTACGCCCTGCGTCCAGGAGCGGTACTCCATGTTCTTCTCGATGCCGGTGTGCAGGTAGCCGATGCCGCAGCGGGCCTCGGTCACCGTCTCGCCCTCGAGCTCGAGGATCAGGCGGAGCACGCCGTGCGTGGACGGGTGCTGCGGACCCATGTTGACGACGATCCGCTCCAGCACCTCGTCCTCGGCGAGGCCCTCGGCGATCGAGTCCCAGTCCTGGCCGGTGACGGTGAAGACGCGACCCTCGGTGGTCTCGCTGGAGCCGGCGTAGAGGTCTTCGGTGGTGCTCATGTCAGTTGTAGCTCCGTCGCTGGTCGGGCGGCGGCACGCTGCCGCCCTTGTACTCCACGGGAATGCCGCCCAGCGGGTAGTCCTTGCGCTGGCCAGGGTGATAGAGCGCCCGGCCAGTCGTCCCGACTACTGGCCGCACGGCGCTGAGCTGCAGCTTCTTCATCAGTTGTAGCTCCGTCGCTGGTCGGGCGGCGGCACGCTGCCGCCCTTGTACTCCACGGGAATGCCGCCCAGCGGGTAGTCCTTGCGCTGGGGGTGGCCCGGCCAGTCGTCGGGCATCAGGATCCGGGTGAGCGCGGGGTGGCCGTCGAAGACGATGCCGAACATGTCGAAGGTCTCGCGCTCGTGCCAGTCGTTGGTTGGGTAGACCGAGACGATCGACGGGATGTGCGGGTCGCTGTCCGGCGCGCTGACCTCGAGCCGGATCCGGCGGTTGTGGGTCATCGAGAGCAGGTGGTAGACCGCGTGCAGCTCCGCGCCGGTGTCGTCGGGATAGTGCACCCCGCTGACGCCGGAGCAGAACTCGAAGCGCAGCCGCTCGTCGTCGCGGAGCACCTGCGCCACGGTCAGCAGGTCCTCGCGGCGGACGTGGAAGGTGATCTCGCCCCGGTGGATCACGACCCGCGGGGTCGCCACCTCGAGACCCGCCGCCCGGCCGGCCTGCTCGAGCGCGTCGGCGACCTCGTCGTGCCAGCCGCCGAAGGGGCGCTGCGCGTCACCCGGGAAGAGGATCGGCTTGACGAGCCCGCCGTACCCGCTGGTGTCGCCGGAGCCGCGGACGCCGAACATCCCGTGGCGTACGCCGACCTCGTGCACCTCCCCCGTCTGGGCGGGGACGTTCTCGGGGGTCTGGTCGGTGTGGTCGTTCTCGCTCACCGCAGCAGTCCCTTCATCTCCGAGGTCGGGAGCGCGCGCAGCGCCTGCGTCTCGAGCTCCTCGACCTCACGCGCCCGGTTGGCGCCCAGCTTGGTGTTCTGCACCTGGTCGTGGAGCTTGAGGATCGCGTCGATGAGCATCTCGGGACGCGGCGGGCAGCCGGGCAGGTACATGTCGACGGGCACGACGTGGTCGACACCCTGGACGATGGCGTAGTTGTTGAACATGCCACCGCTGCTCGCGCAGACGCCCATCGCCAGCACCCACTTGGGGTTCGGCATCTGGTCGTAGATCTGGCGCAGCACCGGGGCCATCTTCTGGCTCACCCGGCCGGCCACGATCATCAGGTCCGCCTGGCGCGGGCTGGCCCGGAAGACCTCCATGCCGAAGCGGGCGAGGTCGTACTTCGGGCCGCCGGTCGTCATCATCTCGATGGCGCAGCAGGCCAGACCGAAGGTCGCCGGCCAGAACGACGCCTTGCGCATGTAGCCGGCGACGCCCTCGACGGTCGTCAGCAGGACGCCGCTCGGGAGCTTCTCCTCAATTCCCATGAACATCTCCTCCGGGAGAACGCAGGCAGGGTGCGGACATCGCGGGCCTCAGTTCCAGTCCAGGCCGCCGCGACGCCATACGTAGGCGTAGGCGATGAAGACCGTGGCGATGAAGAGGACCATCTCGGCGAGCCCGAAGAGCAGCAGCTGGTCGAACTGCACGGCCCAGGGGTAGAGGAAGATGATCTCGATGTCGAAGACGATGAAGAGCATCGCGGTGATGAAGTACTTCACCGGGAAGCGGCCGCCGCCGAGCGGCTGCGGCGTGGGCTCGATGCCGCACTCGTAGGAGTCCAGGCGGACCCGGTTGTAGCGCTTGGGCCCCACCACCGCGCTCATGATCACGGAGAAGACCGCGAACGCGCCCGCGAGGACGGCCAGTGCCAGGACCGGCGTGTAGAGCTCCATGCTTCGCCTCTCTTCCGGGCCGTCTTTCCCGGGCCGTCTTGTGACCTTGTGAATGGAATCACTAAGTGGTCCGAGGGCCATCTAACCACTTCGAAAAGGCCGCTGCACCCCCGGGGGACCCGGGTGCCCGGGTTGCTGCCATCGGCCCCGGATTCGGCGCCTGACCTGCGCATTTAGCGCATGGGAGCGTGCCCTAATTCGGAGGATGGGGGTGGTTGAGGCGCGAGCGCAGCGAGCCTCGAGACCACCACCGCCCGCACGGCACCGACGCGGACACCGCCGCTTCCCGGCTCACCGGGTTTCGAGGCTCGGGCCTGGCGGCCCTCACACCTCAACCAGCGCGTCGCCGGCGTGGAGGTGCGAGCGTGGCTCAGCGGGTGGCGCGATGCAGGGCGACGATGCCGCCCGACAGGTCCCGCCACTGCGGCCGCTGCCAGCCGGCCGCGCCGATCAGGTCGGCCAGACCGCGCTGGTCGGGCCACGCGCGGATCGACTCGGCCAGGTACACGTACGCGTCGGGCGCGGAGGAGACCGCGCGGGCGATCGGCGGGAGCGCCCGCATCAGGTACTCCAGGTAGACCGTGCGCCACGGCGCCCAGGCCGGATGGCTGAACTCGCAGACGACGAGGCGACCGCCCGGCCTCGTGACCCGGCGCAGCTCCCGCAGCCCGGCCTCGGGGTCGACGATGTTGCGCAGCCCGAAGGAGATCGTGACCGCGTCGAAGCTCTCGTCGGCGAACGGCAGCTGGGTGCCGTCGCCGGCCGTGAACGGCAGGTGCGGCAGGGCCTGCTTGCCCACCCGCAGCATGCCGAGCGAGAAGTCGCACGGGACGACGGTGGCGCCCGCGTCGGCGAAGGGCTGGCTCGACGTACCGGTGCCGGCGGCGAGGTCGAGCACCCGCTCGCCCGGCCGCGGGTCGACCGCGGCGATCACGGCCCGGCGCCACCGGCGGTCCTGGCCCATCGACAGCACGTCGTTGGTGACGTCGTAGCGGCGCGCGACCGCGTCGAACATGCGACGGACGTCGGACGGCTGCTTGTCGAGCTCTGCGCGGACCACGCGGAGAGACTACGGGCCGGGCGTGGGGCTCCCGGCATCGGTCACAGGTTGGTCACGACGCGGGCGACGCGCCGCCGGAATGCAACCGAAGCGCCCGTCGGGGCGTCACCCTCGTGTCCGCCTCCCACTTCCCCAGGAGTGCCCCATGCTGTTCGTGCGTCGCCTGCTGCTCGGCCTCGCGGTCGCCGCCCTGCTCTGCGCGGCGGCGGTCGTCACGGGCGACGCGCTCCACGACGGCCCGACCGGCCGTCCGGCCGCGGTCGGCCCCGCCGGCCCCGCCGGCCCCGAGGAGGCGGTGGCACCAGGCACGACGTACCCGCCGGCCACCGCCCGGGTGCCCCGCATCGAGTCCGGCCCGCGGCTGCTCGGCCCCGACGACCGCGGCCGGCCGGTCCGCGACCTCCAGGCGCGGCTGCGGCAGATCGACTGGTTCCAGTCCGACGTGACCGGCTTCTACGGCCGGCTCACCACCACGGCCGTGCGAGGCTTCCAGGCCAAGCGCGGCATCCCGGTCACCGGAGTCGTCGACCGGCGCACGCACGCGCGGCTGCACGCGATGACCGCGAAGCCGACCCGAGCAGAGCTGCACAACCGCGCCAACGCCCCGGGCTCGCTCGACCCGCGCTGCCGGGTGGGCCGGGTGCTGTGCATCGACAAGACCAGCTCCACGCTCCGGTGGGTGGTCGACGGGCGGGTCCGACAGACGCTCGACGCCCGCTTCGGCGCGGCCGCCACCCCCACCCGCGAGGGCGTCTTCCACGTCTACGTCAAGAGCGCCGACCACGTGTCGCGGCTCTACGGATCCGCGATGCCGTTCGCGATGTTCTTCTCCGGCGGGCAGGCCGTCCACTACTCCTCGGACTTCGCCGCGGTCGGGTACGCCGGGGCGTCCCACGGCTGTGTGAACATCCGCGACTACGCCGGCATCGAGCGCCTCTTCGGGCAGGTGCGCCTCGGCGACGCCGTCGTCGTGTACTGGTCCTGACCGGTCGGCCCGGCTCAGCCCTCCTGGAGGCTGTCGAGCAGCTCGTCGGCGATGCCGACGAGATCCTCGGCCGGGACCGCGCCGGAGCCGACCTGCGCGGTCAGCCCGTCGTGGGTGACCTGGCACTGGCTGAACACCGGCTCGCCGGCGTCGCCGCCCATCGCCTGGCCGAAGCTGAGGATGCAGACCCCGTCGCCGACCTGGGTCATCTCGGTCGGCGCCTGGCCGCCGGTGTTCTCCGGGTCCGGCAGGTTGTTCGGGGCGAACGCGCCGCCCTCGGACTGGAAGACCTGCACGAAGATCGCCTGGGCGCCCTCCGCGACGTACGTGCGGGTGGCGGCCGCCCGGCCGAGCACCTCGGGCAGCACCTGGTTGCCGTACTCGGCGTTGGCCTTCTCCTGCTTGACGATTTCGTCGGCCTGCTCCGCGAGCTCGCCGCCCTCGAACGCCTTCGGGTCGTCGGACGCGATGTACCCGCCCGGCAGGGTGTCGGGCAGCGTCAGCGTCATGTCGCTCTGGGCCGACTCCTCACCCTGCGCCTTCGGCAGGCCGATCGCGAACGCGGCGACCAGGCCGAGGATCACGATGCCGAGGAGGATGCCGACCAGGGTCGACGTGCGGCTGGTAGACGTGGGGGTGCTCACGTCCCGCGACGCTACCCGCCCCGTCGAGGCGGGTTTCGAGCGGGTGCGTGAGTAGTCTCGGCCCGTGACGCTCACCGTCCGCACGGTCCACCTCGACTCGGCCCAGGCCACGCGGCTCCTCGACCTGGTCCCGGCCGACCGTCCGGTGACCTGGCTGCGCCGCGCCGACGGCCTCGTCGGCTGGGGTGTCGCCGCCGAGGTCCGCACCAGCGGGGCGACCCGGTTCGCCGACGCCGACAAGTGGTGGCGCGAGACCACCGCCCGCGCGGTCGTGCACGACGAGGTCGGGGAGCCGGGCACCGGCCCGGTGGCCTTCGGCACGTTCGCGTTCGCCGACGAGCCCGGCGAGTCCGTGCTCGTCCTGCCGCGCGTCGTCGTGGGACGCCGCGGCGACGTGGCCTGGCTGACGGTCGTCGGCGACGAGCCGGTCCCCGACCTCGCGCCCGCCGACCCGCCGGCCCCGCCCTCGGGGGCGAGCTTCGCCGACGGCGCCCTCAACGGCGAGCAGTGGATGTCGGCGGTGGCCGATGCCGTCGCGCGGATCGGACGCGGCGACCTGGAGAAGGTCGTACTGGCGCGCGACCTCGTCGTCACCGCGGACGAGCCGATCGACGTGCGCTGGCCGTTGCGCCGGCTCACCGAGCAGTACCCGATGTGCTGGACCTTCCACGTCGACGGGATGTTCGGCGCCACCCCCGAGATGCTGGTGCGCCGCGAGCGCGGCCTGGTCACCTCGCGGGTGCTGGCCGGCACCATCCGGCGTACCGGCGACGACGAGCGCGACCTGGCCCTTGCCGCCACCCTCGCCCGCTCGTCGAAGGACCTCGAGGAGCACGAGTACGCCGTGCGCTCGGTCGCCGACTCCCTGGAGCCGCACTGCTCGTCGATGAACGTGCCCGAGGCTCCGTTCGTGCTGCACCTGCCGAACGTCATGCACCTCGCGACCGACGTCGCGGGCGTGGTGCACGACGCGGCGACGGTCTCCTCGCTGCAGCTCGCCGAGGCGCTGCACCCCTCCGCCGCCGTCGGCGGCACCCCGACCCCGGCGGCCACCGCCCTGATCGCCGAGATCGAGGGCATGGACCGCGGTCGCTACGCCGGGCCGGTGGGCTGGATGGACGCCACCGGCGACGGCGAGTGGGGCATCGCGCTCCGCTCGGCCGTCATCGCCGGGTCGACCGTCCGCCTCTTCGCCGGCTGCGGCATCGTCGCGGACTCCGACCCCCAGGCCGAGCTGGCCGAGGCGCAGGCGAAGTTCGTGCCGGTGCGGGACGCGCTGACCGCTGGTTGAGCGGGCGCAGGAACAACCCTAGGAGCCTCCTGAACAATCCGCGCGGCTACGCGACGGCCGGTGGAGCGTTGGCTGCGTTCGCCTCGGTCGAAGTGACCCGCCACGCCTTCCCTCGGCCGCCTTGCCACCGCACGCACCGGCCGCCGCTCGCGCTCGCCCGTCTTGTTCAGCAGACTCCTAGAGGTCCTCGCCGTCGGCGCGGCGGACGTACTCCAGGCCCTCGTTCGGCAGGAACGCGTTCATGTGCTGCTCGAGGATGCCGTGGGCGACCTCGGTGTAGATCCGGTCGTGGATGGCGAGGTTGCGCGGCGCCTTGACCGCCCGGGCGAACTCGACCGCCTCCGAGGCCTTGAGCCAGGGCGCCGACGACGGCACGAGCAGGACGTCGACCGCCTCGCCGGGCTCCGTGAGCGCGTCGCCCGGATGGTAGACCTTCGTGCCGCCGGCGTCGACGACGTAGCCGCTGTTGGTGATCCGCGGGAACTCCGGGTGGATCACCGCGTGCAGCTCACCGACGGCGCGCACGGGCAGGCCCACGTCGAAGGTGTCCCCCGGCGCGACGACCGTGATCCGGTCGGCCAGCCCGGGGGCGTCCTCACGGATCTTCGCGGCGACCGCCGCGATCGTGAAGATCGGCGCGTCCGCGGCGACCAGGTGGTCGGGCAGGTAGTGGTCGAAGTGCTCGTGGGTGATCAGCACGGCGTCGGCGCCGTCGACCGCGGCCGGGTCGGTGAAGGCGCCCGGGTCGACGACCACGGTCGTGCCGTCGTGCTGGATCCGGACGCAGGCGTGGCCGAACTTGGTGATCCGCATGCGTGCCACGCTAGCGCCCGCGGCGCATCCGCTCCTTACGATGCTCACGTGGACCTCACCCAGGCGCCGGTGCTGCGCGCGGCCGGCCCCGACGACGCGGCGGCCGGTGCCACCATGCACGCGGCCTGCTGGCGCGAGGCCTACGGCCCGTACGTCGACGCCGGGCTGCTCGAGGCGCGCCTGGCCGACACCGACCGCTGGGTGGAGGCCTGGACCCGTCAGCTGGCCGGTGGGCCGCCGCGGGTCCTGGCCGAGGTCGACGGCGAGCTGGTGGGCTTCGCGGTCGCCGGGCCCAGCCGCGACGAGGACCACGCCACGCCGGCGGAGCTCTACGCGATCTACACCCGCTCGGCGTGGTGGGGCAGCGGGCTCGGGCAGCGCCTCTGGGACGCCGTCCGGCCCGACGAGCCGTGCTCGCTGTGGGTGCTGGAGGCCAACCAGCGGGCCCGGGCCTTCTACCGCCGCAACGGGTTCGAACCCGACGGATCCCGCGAGCTGTACGCCGGGCTGGACGCCTGGGAGATCAGGATGGTGACGCCATGACCTACTTCGACCTCTCCGACCCGGCGTTCGACGTCACCTCGCCGACCGTGCACGAGGCGCGCGACGAGAGCTGGTACGTCGAGACCAACTGGGGCTGGGCGGTGCTGCGGCACGCCGAGGTGAGCGCGCTGCTGCGCGATCGCCGGTTCCGCCAGGGCAACGCGCGGTGGCCGGCTCAGAACGGCATCCACTCGGGCATGTTCTCCGACTGGTGGCAGGAGACCCTGCTCAGCCTCGAGGGCGACGACCACGCCCGGATCCGACGGCTGCTGATGCCGGCCTTCCGCAACAAGACGATCGCGGCGATGCGGCCGCGCTTCCAGGCGCTGGCCGACGAGCTCATCGACGGATTCGCGGAGCGCGGCACGGTGGAGTTCGTCAGCGAGTTCGCCGAGCCGTACGCCGCGCGGATCATCTGCGTGCTGCTCGGCCTGCCCGAAGACAACTGGCACCAGGTCGCCCAGTGGGCCGACGATCTCGGCGCCTCGTTCTCCATCGACGTCGGCAACCAGGTGCCGCGCATCGAGGCCGCGCTGACCGGCCTCTACTCCTACGTCGAGGAGGTCGTCGCCGACCGGCGCGCGCACCCCCGCGACGACCTGGTCACGACGCTGGTGCAGGCCACCGACGACGGCGACCGGCTCAGCGAGCACGAGCTCGGCGTGGCGCTGGTCTTCCTGGCCTTCGCCGGCATGGAGACCACCCGCAACCAGCTCGGGCTGGCGCTGCAGACGCTGCTCGCCCACCCCGACCAGTGGCGGCTGCTCGGCGAGCGGCCGGAGCTCGGCGAGAACGCCGTCGAGGAGGTCATGCGCGTCAACCCGACCGTCACCTGGGTGACCCGGGAGGCGTTGGAGGACGTGGACTTCCAGGGCCTGCACATCCCGAAGGGCGGCATCGTGCAGACGCTCTCGCACAGCGCCGGGACCGACCCGGCGGCGATGCCCGACCCGGCGTTCGACATCACCCAGCAGCGGCCGCCGCACCACGGCTTCGGCGCCGGCGTGCACCACTGCCTGGGCCACTTCGTCGCGCGCACCGACATGGCGGTCGCGCTGCCGCTGCTCGCGCGGCGGATGCCGGACGCCGTGCCCGACGGCCCGGGCGAGTGGCTGCCGGTGTCGGGCAACACCGGAGCGCTGCGCTTCCCGATCCGGTTCACGCCGTGAGGTGGTGCACGTAGCACCACCGCCAGTCCTCGCCGGGCTCGGCCGACTGCATGACGGCGTGCTGGGCCTCGCGGAAGTGGCGGGTGGCGTGCTGGTTCGGCGAGGAGTCGCAGCAGGCGACGTTGCCGCACTCCAGGCAGCGCCGCAGGGCCACCCACCGGGTGCCCTCGTCGAGGCAGGCCTGGCAGTACGTCGCGGGCGGGGCGTCGACCGCCGGGAAGCGCTCGAGGTCGGCGCAGCTGTCGCCGGTCGACCAGCGGCGCTGGGCGTAGGCCGCCGCCTCGTCGCGCTCCTGCTCCGCGCTGTCGAGCATCGACTCCTCGACGTCGAGCATCGCGAGCACGTCGGCGATCACCTCGGAGGCGATGTTGCCGGACCTGCGGATCTCGAGGATCCGGCGCCGCTCCGCCTCGATCATCTGGGTCCGGATCCGGTAGTAGAGCGCGGCCGGTGACTCCTCGTCGGCGGTGGTGCCGAGCCGCTCCCAGGCGGCGAAGTTGCGCTGGTCCAGCCGCTGCCGGATCAGGTCGCAGACGCCGGCCTGGTCGTCGTACTCGATGCGCTCGAGCTCCTCGAGCGCGGCCTTGCCCGCCTGCTGGAGCAGGGTCGCCCGGGCGAGCGCGTCGTCGAGCGGGTCGGGGGCGGGCACCTTGAGCCTCCGCGCGAGCCACGGCAGCGACAGTCCCTGGATGAGCAGCGTCCCGGCCACGACGGCGAACGCGATGATCAGCAGCACCTCGCGGTGATCGGTGTCCTCGGGGATCAGGAACGCCGCCGCCAGCGTCACGACGCCGCGCATGCCGGCCCAGCCGAGCAGGAACGTGAACGACCACGACGGCACCTGGCCGGTCACCGGGTCGCGCCCCGGGCGCACCAGGGCGTAGCGCGCGACGAACACCCACACCAGCCGCAGCACGATCACAGCCACCACCGTCGCGACGCACACGGCCACGATCCGGGCGCCGGAGAGCGAGCTGTCGGCGAGGTCCTGGAGCAGCCACTGGGCCTGGAGCCCGATCAGCGCGAAGACGGTGTTCTCGAGCAGGAACGCGATCGTGCGCCAGTTGATCCGCTCCGCGATCCGCGACTGCGCGGTCTGCAGGATCGGGGCCTTGTGGCCGAGCAGCAGGCCCGCGACCACGACGGACACGACACCCGAGGCGTGGATCCGCTCGGCGGCGAGGAAGCACGCGAACGGGATCACGAACGACAGCCCCACGTCGAGCACCGGCTCGGTGATCCGCTTGCGCAGCCAGCCGACGACGACGAACCCGACCAGCCCGACCAGCACGCCACCGCCCGCCGCGACCACGAAGTCCCAGCCGACGTGCCAGGCCTCCACCCCCACGGCCGCCGCGGCCAGCGCCGTACGCAGCGAGACGAGCGCGGTCGCGTCGTTGAAGAGCGACTCCCCCTCGAGGATCGTCACGATCCGCCGGGGCAGCCCGATGTTGCGGCCGATCGCCGTTGCGGCGACCGCGTCCGGTGGCGCGACGACCGCACCGAGGGCCAGGGCGATCGGCCACGAGATGCCGGGCACCATCGCGTGGACGAGCCAGCCGACGCCCGCGGTCGTGAACAGCACCAGCCCGACGGAGAGCAGCAGGATCGACCGCCGGTTGGCGTTGAAGTCCCCCAGCGACGACGTGATCGCCGCGGAGTAGAGCAGCGGCGGCAGCAGCCCGAACAGCACGACCTCGGGCTCGAGATGGAGCTGCGGCACGAACGGCAGGAACGACGCGGCCACCCCCGCCACCACCAGCAGCAGCGGAGCGGGCACCTTCACCCGATCGGCGACGACGACCCCCGCGAGCACGCAGACGGCCAGTGCGACCAGCAGGAAGGCGACGTCCACGGCGCCATTGTTCCCGGCGGCCGCCGGGCCCGCTACGTAGCGTTCTCCTCGTGGTCGATCTCCTGCTGCCCAGCCCGCTGCTCGGCCCGGTGACCTGGACGCCGGTGGCCCGGCTGCTGGGCGCGCGCGTGGCGGACCCCTCCGGCGCGACCCGGCCGGAACGGGTGCTCGCGGCGTACGAGCGGGCGGCCGAGGGCCTCGACGACGTCGTGCTGGTGCCCCACAGCAACGCCGGGCTCTACGCGCCGCTGCTCGCCGAGCGGCTCGGTGCCGTCGCGACCGTGTACGTCGACGCCGCGCTCCCGGGCTCCGGGGGCTCCGTGCCGCTCGCGCCCCCGGCGTTCCTGGAGTTCGTGAGCGGTCTGGTGCGCGACGACGGGCTCCTCCCGCCGTGGACAGGGTGGTGGGACGCCGCGGACCTCGACGGCCTGTTCCCCGACGCGGCGACGCGAGCGGCGGTCGAGGCGGAGCAGCCGCGGCTGCCGCTGTCGTACTTCACCGCCCGGCTGCCGGTGCCCGCCGGCTGGGCCGAGCGGCCGAGTGCCTACCTCGCCTTCGGCGACACCTACGCCGAGGAGGTCGCCGCCGCGACCGGGCGCGGCTGGCCGGTCACCGCGATCCCCGGCCGGCACCTGCACCAACTGGTCGCGCCCGGCGAGGTGGCCGCGACGATCACGTCGCTGGTCGAGCGGGCAGGCGGGCGGTGAGCTGGCAACCTTCTGCCCCGGGCGAATGGTTGCTGGGTCACCGCAGCCCCGGCCAGCGGTGAGCAGGCAACCTTCTGCCCCGGGCGAATGGTTGCCCACTCACCGCCGGCCGGACAGCCTCAGGGTCGCAGCGCCCGGATCCGCTCGTCGAGGGAGCGCCGGTTGTCGCGGCGCACCACGACCTCCACGACCTCGATGCCGCCGTTGGGCGAGGCCAGCGCCTGCTCGAGCTCGGGCAGCGACCCCACGCGCAGGTGCGGGGTCCGGGTCGCCGCGCACAGCGCGCCGAGGTCGACGCCGTGCGGGGTGCCGAAGAGCCGCTCGTACTGTGCGGCGTACCGCTCCGCGCCCTGCTCGAGCATCGTGAAGATCGAGCCCCCGTCGTCGTTGACCACCACGATCGTCAGGTCGGGCACCGGCTCTCCCGGGCCGATGACCAGGCCGTTGGCGTCGTGCAGGAAGGTCACGTCACCGACCAGCGCGAGCGCCCGGGTGCTCTCCGGCCGGGCGAGGCTCGCGCCGATCGCCGTCGAGACGACCCCGTCGATGCCGGACAGGCCGCGGTTGGCGATCACCTTGCGGCGTACGCCGACCTCGTAGCGCGGCACCATCAGGTCGAGGTCGCGGATCGGGCTGGAGGCGCCGACGGTGAGCAGCCCACCGGGTGGCAGCGCGCGGGCGACCGCGCCGGCCACCTCGTGCGGCGTGAGGTCGGGCTCGGCGGCGAGCAGCGCGTCGAGCCGGCGCGCGACCGAGCGGTCGGCCGCGAGCCACTCGTCCAGCCAGCCGGTGCTGTCGGCGGCCGCCGCCGACGGGACCACCGGCAGCCGCTCGGAGACCGGGAACGGCCGCTCCGGCCACACTCCCCGGGTCGGGGTGTCGATCACCTGTACGTCGGCACGGCCCAGCAGCCGGCTCACCGGCCGCGACAGGGTCGGGTGGCCGCAGACGACGACCCGCTCGATCCGCTCGCCCAGCGAGGATCCGAGCAGCAGCCGGTACGTGCGGATCGCGTGGTCGCCGGTGCGGGAGCCGCTGGAGGGCTCGGCGAGCAGCGGCCAGCCGCCGTCCTGGGCGAGCATCCGCGCGGGCGGCCCGGCGTCGTCGCCGGCCACCACGACCGTGCGCGGGCCGGGCTCGAGCGCGACGTGCACGGCCGGCCGGACGCGCCGGGCCGGTGACCCCGCCGTGACCGACGGCGTCCACCGGTCGTCGGGCACGAGCGGCTCGTCGAGGGGCACGTTGAGGTGCACGGGGCCGGTCGTGCCCAGGTCGATCGAGACCGACGCGTCCTGGGTCGGCACCAGGGGTCCGAAGATCCCGACCTGGTCGGTGGTCTGGTTGGCGTTGGTGCCGCGCAACCGGGCCGGCCGGTCGGCCGTCACGACGACCAGGTCGACGTCGGCGTGCGCGGCCTCGAGGACGGCCGGGTGCAGGTTGGCGACGCCGGTGCCGGACGTGCAGACGACGGCGGCCCGGTGGTGGTTCTTGCTGAGCCCGAGCGCGAGGAAGCCGGCGCTGCGCTCGTCGATGCGGGTGTGCAGCCGCACCAGCCCGGCGGCCGCCGCGTCGTACGCCGCGAACGACAGCGGCGCGTTGCGCGAGCCGGGAGCGACCACGATCTCGGTGACCCCGGCCTCGATCAGGGCGGTCAGCACCGTGCGGGCCAGGTCGGTGGAGGTCACGAACGACGATCCTGCCGCACTCGGTCGTCCCTCAGGGCCAGCACCTCGGCCAGGCGGGCCTCCCAGTGCGCGACCCGGTCGGGCGCGGCGGCGTACGTCGTGAGCAGCGACTCGTCGACGACCGGCGTCCGCACGGGCAGCTCGCCGTCGACGGGCAGCAGCGGCTCGGCGGCGAGGTCATGACTCAGCAATTGAACGGTTGCGAGCCCGCACGCGTACGGCAGCTCCGGCAGCGCCGCGGCCAGCGCGACCCCGGCGGCGATGCCCACACTGGTCTCCAGCGCCGAGGAGACGACGACGGGAAGGCCGATGTCCTCGGCGATCCGCAGGCAGGCGCGCACCCCGCCGAGCGGCTGCACCTTGAGCACGGCGACGTCGGCGGCGTCGAGGTCGCGCACCCGGTAGGGGTCGTCGGCCCGGCGGATGGACTCGTCGGCGGCGATCGGCACGTCGACCGCGCGGCGCACCCGGGCGAGGTCCTCGACGGTGGCGACCGGCTGCTCGACGTACTCCAGGCCGCCGGCGGCCCGGTCCAGCACCGCGATCGACGCGACCGCGGTATCGACGTCCCAGAGCCCGTTGACGTCGATGCGCACCCGGCCGTCCGGGCCGATGGCGTCGCGGACGGCCTCCAGGCGGGCCTGGTCGTCGGCGAGCGTCTGGCCCGGCTCGGCCACCTTCACCTTGGCGGTGCGGCAGCCGCCACGGGCGACGACGGCGTGCGCCTGCTCGGCGCCGACGGCGGGCACGGTGACGTTGACCGGCACCGAGTCGCGGACCGGCGCCGGCCAGTCCCCCGCGGCCGCCTCCTCCGCGCAGCGCAGCCACGGCTCGGCGACGGCTGCGTCGTACTCCAGGAACGGGCTCCACTCGCCCCAGCCGTGCCCACCGGAGTCCCCGGAGCCGCGGAGGAGGACGCCCTCGCGCACCGTGATCCCGCGGAAGCGCGTGCGCATCGGCAGCGACCAGACCCTCACACCAGGCCCCGTAGCGTCAGCCGGTCGGGCTTGCCGTTGGGCAACAGGGGGACCGCGTCGAGGGTGACGAGCTGGCGCGGCGCCCACGACCGCGGGTGCGCCTCGGCCACCCAGGCGCGGAGCTCCGCGAGCGACACCCCGCCCACCACGAAGGCCACCAGCCGGTTGCCCCACTCCTCGTCGGGCACGCCGAGCACCTCGGCCGCGCGGACGCCCGGGTGCTCGCGCAGCCGGGCGGCGACCGCCGGGGCGGGCACGTTGACGCCCCCGCTGACCACGACGTCGTCGACCCGTCCGAGCACCTGCAGCCGGCCGTCGTCGTCGAGTCGACCGGCGTCGGAGGTCAGGAACCAACCGCCGACGAGCACCTCGGCGGTGAGGTCCGGGTCGCCGTCGTAGCCGTCGAAGAGCGTCGGGCCGGCGATCCGGATCCGCCCGTCGGGACCGAGCGCGACGGCGACGCCGTCGAGCGGGTGGCCGTCGTAGACGCAGCCGCCGGCCGTCTCCGCGGAGCCGTACGTCGCGACCACGCGGACCCCGGACTCCGCCGCCCGGGCCCGCAGCCCGGCGTCGATCGGGCCGCCGCCGAGCAGCACGGTGTGGAAGCTGCGCAGCGACGACAGGTCGGTCTCCAGCAGCCGGTGCAGCTGGGTCGGCACGAGCGAGACGAACCGCGGCCCCGCCCCGAGCGCGGCCGTCGCGTCGGCGAACGACGGGTGGTCGTCGAGCAGCACCGGCGGGTGGCCGGCGACCAGCGACCGGCAGGCGACCTGCAGGCCGGCGACGTACGCCACGGGCAGCGCGAGCAGCCAGCGCCCCGACTCGCCGACCCGGCGCGCGCTCGCGGCCACCGACGCGAGCACGGCGCCGCGGGACAGCACGACTCGCTTCGGCCGGCCGGTCGAGCCCGAGGTCTCGACGATCCACGGCGCGGGGTCGTCGGCCTCGAGCCAGGCCGCGATCCGGTGCACGTCCTCCACCCGGTCGAGGCTAGTGCCCGGCCGGACTGCTTGAATCTCCGGTCGTGGCATCTCCTGCTCAATGGCTCGCCGGCGCTCGTCCCCGCACACTGCCCGCAGCCGTCTCCCCCGTCCTGGCCGGCACGGGTGTCGCGGCCTACGTCGACAGCGTCGTGTGGTGGAAGGCGCTGCTAGCCCTCGTCGTGGCGCTGGCGCTCCAGGTGGCGGTCAACTACGCCAACGACTACTCCGACGGCATCCGCGGCACCGACGCCGACCGGGTCGGACCGATGCGACTGGTCGGCTCCGGGGTTGCGTCACCGGCGGCGGTCAAGCGGGCCGCGTTCCTGGCCTTCGGCGTCGCCGCGGTCGCCGGGCTGGCCCTGGCCGCGACCACGGCGTGGTGGCTGGTGGCGGTCGGCCTGGTGTCGGTGCTGGCCGCATGGTTCTACACGGGCGGATCCAGGCCGTACGGCTACCTCGGCCTCGGCGAGGTCATGGTCTTCGTGTTCTTCGGGCTGGTCGCGGTCATCGGCACGACGTACGTGCAGACCGAGACCTGGGAGTGGGCCGCGCTCGCCGCGGCCGTCGGGGTGGGCGCACTCGCCTGCGCCATCCTGGTCGCCAACAACCTGCGCGACATCCCCACCGACACGGTGACCGGCAAGCGGACGCTCGCGGTCGTGCTCGGCGATCGCCGGACCCGACGGCTGTACGCCGCGCTCGTGGCCGCTGCTGCCGCCGCCGTGGTGGGCGTCGCCGCGCTCACCTCGTGGTGCGCGCTGATCGGCCTCGGCTTCCTGCTGCTCGCCCTCCCGGCGACGCGCACCGTGCTCGGCGGCGCGACCGGCCCGGGCCTGATCCGCGTGCTGCAGCAGACCGGCCAGGCCGAGCTGCTCTGGGCCGTCCTGGTCGCCGCGGCGCTGTTCGCCTGCTCGTGACCACCAGAGGGCGACCGGCTCAGTCCGCGTCCTCCTTGGAGCGCATCTCGTCGATCCGGGCGGTCATCCGGTCGGCGCGGTCCTGCACCCGGCGGGCCAGCGCCTCGCGGGGGCGGTTCAGCAGGAAGTAGGAGCCGACCCCGCTGAGCAGGAACGCGATGACGACCGCCCACAGCACCGGCACCTGGCCGTCGATGAGGAACCACACACCGACGACGACGCCGAACGAGCTCGCGAACAGCACGAGACGCAGCAGGGTGTAGATCCAGAACTCCTTCACGGGTTCAGGGTAGGCGTGACCAGGGAGGTCCTACGCTGGAGGGGTGCTGAAGTTCCTGCTCGTCGTGATCCTGGTCGCGATCGCCGTCTACCTGACGACCCGGTCGCTCCAGGGCCGTGGCGGCGCGCCGCTGCCGCGACCCCGGCCGCGCCGGCCGCAGCCGCCCCGCGTCATCGGGCCCGACGACGACCCGGACTTCCTGCGCGACCTCGACCGCAGGCGCCGGCACCCCGAGGATCCCGAGGCCGGCTGAGGGGTCGGGCCCGCTCAGCGTTGCGGGACGACCTCGATCTGCGCCGCGCCCCCGGCGTACGAGTGCTGCGAGGTGCTCGAGAAGTAGTTGATCCCGATGAAGTTGAACCACAGCGTGGCCATCCCGACGAGCGCGAGGATCGCGGCGTTGCGGCCCTTCCAGCCGGCGGTGGTGCGGGCGTGGAGGTACGCCGCGTAGACCACCCAGGTGATGAACGCCCACACCTCCTTGGGGTCCCAGTTCCAGTACGACGACCAGGCCTGGTGCGCCCAGATCGGGCCGGTGATCAGCACCGCAAAGGTCCACACCGGGAAGCCGAACGCGTGCAGCCGGTAGGACACCCGGTCCAGCGCCTCGGGCTGCGGCAGCCGGGCGACGTAGCCCGCCTGCTGGGGGCCCTTCTTCGCGAGCGAGCGGGCCTTGACCAGGTAGAGCGCGGAGGTGATGCCGCCGAGCGTGAACGCGCCGGTGGCGACGATCGCCGAGACGACGTGGATGACCAGCCAGTACGACGACAGCGCCTCGGTCAGCGGAGCGACCGGCGAGTAGAGCCAGATCACCGCGACCATCAGCACGCTGAGCACGAAGGCGAGCACGATCGGCGCCATCCAGGCGAGCCGCAGCTTGCGGTAGAGCACGACGTAGAGCGCCGCGACCACGAACGTGCCGGCCAGCGTGAACTCGTACATGTTGCCCCAGGGCACCCGGTTGGGGTCCGCGGCCATGCCCCGGGCGACCAGCGCCACGAGGTGGACGACGACGGCCATCCAGGTGATCAGGTAGCCGAGGCGGCCGAACAGCGCCGTACGCCGGACCCGGCCCTCGACGGCGGCGTCCTCGGGACCGGTGGCGACCGCGACGCCGCCCGGGATGTCGACGGAGTCGCGGGCGACCGCCCCCGCCGCCACCGGGACCTTGCGCAGCGACGCCCACTCGACCAGATGCGCCAGGAGCGCCAGGAAGTAGAGCAGTCCGGCGGCGGCGACCGCCTGGTTGCTGAGGCTCTCCCACGCTGCGTCGGTCACGACCGGTCCTCTCGTTGCAGGGCTTCGACGAGCTCGTCGACGACGGCCGCGACGTCTCCGCTGCCGGAGCGGTCGAGGGCGGCCACCTCGACCAGTGTGCCGTCCCCGTCTCGCCGGGCACGAACCCAGACCCGCCGAGGACGGATGAACAGCGAGCCCAGCAGGCCGATCAGGGACAGCACGACACCGGCCAGCGCGATCCACTTGCCGGGGGTCTGGCTGATCTGGATCTTGTTCCAGCGCTCGAGACCGTCGAAGCTCACCGTGCCCAGTCCGTCGGGCAGCTCGACGCTCTCACCCTCGCGCAGGTCGATGCGGTACGGCGTGCCGTCCTTCTTCGTCAGCATCGTCGTCCGGGACTTGTCGAGGGAGTAGACCGACTGGGGGGTCCCGTCGTTCATGCCCAGGTCGCCGGTGTAGACGAGCATCGAGACCATCGGGTCGAGCGGCTTGCCGAGCAGCGAGTAGTAGCTGCCGGTCTGCTTGGAGAACGCCACCGTCGGGTAGAACTCGCCCTCGAGCCCGATCTGGGTCGGGTTGGCGTCCGGCGCCTTGACGACGCCGATCGACTGCAGGCTCTGGCTGGTGGGCAGGAAGATCGTCGGCCCGTCGGTGACCACGTCGCCGTTGCCGTCCCGGATCGTGATGACCGGCGCGTAGCCGTGACCGATCAGGAAGATGTCGGTGTCGCCGATGGACAGCGGGTGGTTGACCCGCAGGTTGTAGGACTTCTCGGGTGCGTCGGGCGAGGTCTGGTAGGTCACGTGGGACTCGAAGCCGCGCGCCAGGCCGGCCCGCGGGCCCGTGGTGAGCCAGTCGACGTCGAAGTCGTCGATCTTGAACGAGAAGGGCTCCATCTCGTCGGCACGGAAGAGGCTGCCCGGGTTGAACTCGTCGTACTGGGTCAGGTTGTTGGCGAACCCGTAGTCGTTGCCGATCAGCAGGATCACGCCGCCCTTGTAGCCGAACAGCCCACCCAGCGCGAAGCCCACCAGCACCACCAGCACGGACAGGTGGAAGACCAGGTTGCCGGCCTCGCGCAGGTAGCCGCGCTCCGCCGAGATCGAGTCGTCGCCGTCGATCAGCCGGTAACGGCGCCGCTTGAGGGCGGCACGCGCGCGCTCGAGGATCTCGTCGGGGGCGTCCGTCGTCGTGTACGCCGCGTGGTCCGGCAACCGGGTCAGGTTGCGGGGCGCCTTCGGCGGCTGGGCGCGCAGGCCGCGCCAGTAGTGCACGGTGCGGGGCACGATGCAGCCGACCAGCGAGATCATCAGCAGGATGTAGATCGCCGAGAACCACGGGGAGTCGTAGACCGAGAACAGCCCGAGCCGCTCGTAGATCGGCGTCAGCTTGGGGTGGTCGTCCTGCCAGTTGGAGGTCTTGAGGGCGTCGACGCCCTCCTGCGGGATCACCGAGCCCGGGATCGCCGCGAGCGCCAGCAGGAGCAGCAGCACGAGCGCGGTGCGCATCGACGTGACCTGGCGCCAGATCCAGCGCAGCAGCTCGCGGAAGGTCAGGTCACCGGGCCGGCGGTCGTCCTCGGGGGGACGGGTGGAGAGGGCGGTGTTCACAGGGCGGTCTCCGTCGTGCCGACGAGCTGGATCTGCGTCCACGTCACGGCCTGGCTCCACCAGCCGGTCAGCAGCAGCACGCCGACGGCGATCAGCATCAGGCCGCCGGCCCGCATCACCCAGGCCTGGTGGCGGCGGATCCACCCGATGGCGGACAGCGCCTTCTCGTAGGCGAGGGCGGCGATCACGAACGGGATGCCGAGGCCGAGGGCGTAGAACGCGAGCAGGAACGCCCCCCGGCCGGCCGTGCCCTCGGTGATCGCGAGCGTGCTGATGACGGCCAGCGTCGGGCCGGTGCACGGCAGCCAGCCGAGGCCGAAGAGGAAGCCGAGGAGCGGAGCGGCCCCGAGGCCGACGGCCGGCACCTTGTGCACGCGCCACTCACGGCTGAGGAAGGGCAGCCAGCCCGCGAAGACGAGGCCGAGCACGATCGCCAGCAGCCCGAGCACGATGGTCAGCTGGCGCTCCCACTCGATGAGCCAGGAGCCGACCGCGCCGCTGAGCGTCCCGAGCAGGACGAAGACGGTCGCGAAGCCGAGCACGAAGAGCACCGAGCCCAGGAACATCCGGCCGCGCCGGGTGCCGGCGACGCCGTTGGCGAGGTCGGCGCCCGAGAGGCCGGTGGCGTAGGACAGGTAGCCGGGCAGCAGCGGGATCACGCACGGCGAGAAGAACGAGACCAGCCCGGCGATGATCGCGACCGGGACGGCCAGCGCGAGGGAACCGGAGAGCGCGGTTTCCCGGAACCAATCAACCATCGGCCGACCGCGGGGCGGGGGCGTCCAGGTCGCTCACGAGGTCGACGAGCGTCCGCTTCGAGGGCAGCTTGCCGATGATGCTCGCGGCGATCCGACCCTCCTCGTCGAGGATCACGAAGGCCGGGATGGTGCGCGGCCCGAGCGTGCCCTGGAACTGCAGCATCGCCTTGCCGTCCGGAGAGTAGAACGACGGGTAGGTGATGCCGTAGGTCCGCACGTAGGCCTGGGCCTCGGCGGTCGAGGAGTTGCGCAGGTTGATGCCGACGAACTGGGCGTCGGCGCCGATCTCCTCCGCGGCGTCCACGACATCCGGCGCCTCGACCCGGCAGGGCGTGCACCACGACCCCCACACGACGACGACGACCGGCTTGCCGCGGAAGTCGGCGATGTCGAGCGGGTTGCCGTCGAGGTCCTCGCCGGTGAGCTCCACGGCGTCCGCGCGATCGGCCGCCGCGACGGTGCGGATCGTGCCGTCGCCGGTGACGAAGCCCTTGTCTCCCGCACCCTGCAGCGAGGTGCAGCCGGTCACGGCCAGCAGCAACGGCACGGCCAGGCCGGCCAGGAGTCGCTTCACGGGCGCCGCTCCTCGGGTGCTCCGCCGGCCGAGAACGGCGCCTTGCGGTCCTTGGTCGGGATCAGATCGCCGGCGGGCTCGGAGTAGCTGACCTGGGTGATCCGGTCGCCGACGAAGTGGAACGAGGTGAGCGAGCAGAGCGTGCACTGGCGGCTGCGCGGGTCGTGGAGGAAGGAGCGCTTCTCGGCGTGCAGCCGGGTGATCCAGATCGGCAGCTGGTGGGAGACGATCACGGCCTCGTGCCCGTCCGCGTCGCGTCGGGCGTCCTCGACGGCCGCCATCATCCGCGCCACGACCTGCTTGTAGGGCTCGCCCCACGAGGGCGTGAGCGGGTTCCACAGGTGCCGCCAGAGCCGGGGGCGCTTGAGGATCGTCATCGCGCCCTCGCCGAAGCTGACGCCCTCGAACCGGTTGGTCGACTCGATGACCCGCTCGTCGGTCACGATCTCCAGGCCGCGCGCCTCGGCCAGCGGCCGCGCCGTCTCCTGGGCCCGCTCCAGCGGCGAGACCCGCAGGTGCACGATGTCGCGCCCGCCGATCGCCTCCGCGACCCGTCGGGCCATCTGGTTGCCGAGGTCGGAGAGGTGGAAGCCGTCGCGGCGGCCGTAGAGCACGCCCTCGGGGTTGTGGACCTCGCCGTGCCGGAGCAGGTGCACGACGGTGTCGGGGGTCTGGGTCACGGGATCGATCTCCTACGCCTGCGCGGCGGCCGCGGCGCGGGCCGCCCCGGGCAGGGCGTCGAGCACCGTCGAGACGGCGCGGTCGTCGTGGGCGGCGGACAGGAACCACGCCTCGTAGGCCGACGGCGGCAAATAGACCCCGGCGTCGAGCATGGCGTGGAAGAACGCGGCGTACGCCGCCGAGTCGGTCGTCGAGGCGTCGTCGAAGTCGCGGACGCGCCCGTCGACACCCGGGGTGAAGAAGATCGAGAACATCGTGCCGGTCGACTGCACGACGTGAGCGACCCCGGCCCGGGTGAGCGCGTCGGACGCGGCGACCTTGATCGTGTCGGCAGCCCGGTCGAGGTGGGCGTAGACCTCGTCGGTCGCGAGCCGCAGCGTGGCCAGGCCGGCCGTGGTGGCGATCGGATTGCCCGACAGCGTGCCGGCCTGGTAGACCGGCCCCTCCGGCGCGAGCCGGGACATCACGTCGGCGCGGCCGCCGAAGGCGGCCGCCGGGAAGCCGCCGCCCATCACCTTGCCGAAGGTCATCAGGTCCGGCCGCCAGCCCTCCACGGCGCCGTCGAGGCCCCACTGGCCCTGTCGACTGGCCCGGAAGCCGGTCATCACCTCGTCGCTCACGAACAGCGCGCCGTGCCGCGCGCAGGTCTCCGCCAGGAACCGGTTGAAGCCGGCCTCGGGCGGGACGACGCCCATGTTGCCGGGGGCGGCCTCGGTGATCAGGCACGCGATCCGGTCGGCGTACTCCGCGAACACCCGCTCGACCGCGGCCCGGTCGTTGTACGGCAGCACGAGCGTGAGCTCGGTCGAGGACGCCGGTACGCCGGGCGTGCCGGGCACCGCGAACGTGGCGAGGCCGGAGCCCGCGGAGGCGAGCAGGGCGTCGACATGGCCGTGGTAGCAGCCGGCGAACTTCACGACCACGTCGCGGCCGGTGAAGCCGCGGGCCAGCCGGATCGCCGACATCGTCGCCTCGGTGCCCGAGGAGACGAACCGGACCCGCTCGACCGGCGCACGCGCCGCGATCTCCTCGGCGAGCTCGACCTCCGGCTCGGTCGGCGCGCCGTACGACGTGCCGCGGGCGATCGCCTCGGCGACCCGAGCCTGGACCTCGGGGTGGGCGTGCCCGAGCAGCATCGGCCCCCAGGAGCAGATCAGGTCGACGTACTCGTTGCCGTCGACGTCGGTGAGCCACGCGCCCGAGGCGGACCGGATGAACCGGGGCGTGCCGCCGACCGCGTTGAACGCTCGGACCGGGGAGTTCACCCCGCCCGGGGTCACCGCTCTGGCCCTCTCGAAGAGGGCTGCGCTCGCGGTGGTGCCCGCCGTGGTTCGCACCGCGGTATCAGGGCTCGGTCGGCCGGTCACCGGGCCATTGTCCCCGAGCGGGCCAACCCGCCCCAGTCCAGGGCGGGGGACGGGCTCGGCAGCGTGGGCCAGGCCACGTGCGGGCGCACGGACGAGAACGTGTTTCACCGCCGCGACCTGCGGGAATGGTGGTCCTACCGACGAACGGCTGCACGTCCGGCCCAAGCGACGTACCGTAACCGGTGCAGGGTCCGGTCGTTTGATGTGCGTCACGCCGTGCAGAGGGAGCACGCCGGGTCCGAGGGAGCAGGAGACAGCCGGAGATGTCCAAGAGTGGGTCGACCAGCCGCTTCGGGCGCGGTCAGAAGGCGATCGCCCTGGTGCCGCTCGCCCTGCTCTCCGCAGCCTGGACCGCCAGCCTCGCGACGACCGGCACGGGCACCGCGCTCGCCGATGCGACCACCGACCCCGCCCTGCCCGACGGCACCAGCCTGCCCGCCGAGGCGATCGAGGAGCCGGCGAGCGTCTCGGCCGCCTCCGGTGGCGTGGCCCCCGGGGTGGTCGGCAACGCCGCGCGCGTGGTCGCGACCGCCTCCACCTCCGGCATCCCGGCCGCGGCCCTCGCGGCGTACCAGCGGGCCGAGACCGTGATCAACTCCGCCGACCCCGGCTGCCACCTCACCTGGCAGCTGGTCGCGGCGATCGGTCGGGTGGAGTCCAACCACGGCCGCCACGGCGGCAACACGCTCGACGCCCAGGGCGTCGCCAGGCCGGGCATCTTCGGGCCGCCCCTCAACGGCGGTGACGGCACCAGCCGGATCTCCGACACCGACGCCGGCCAGTTCGACTCCGACGCGGTCTGGGACCGCGCGGTCGGTCCGATGCAGTTCATCCCGTCGACCTGGTCGGTCGTGGGCGTCGACGCCGACGGCGACGGCCAGCGCAACCCGCAGGACATCGACGACGCGGCGCTCGCCACCGCCGTCTACCTCTGCTCCGGCGACGACGACCTCGGCACCACCGCCGGCCAGCAGGCCGCGGTCTACCGCTACAACCACAGCCAGCCCTACGTCGACCTCGTGCTGTCGATCATGGAGGCCTACCTCGACGGCGAGTTCACCTCGGTGCCCAACGGCGTGACCTCGGCCGGCTACGTCGTGCCGCCGCTGCCCGACCGGCCCGATCGCGGCGACAAGCCCGACCAGGGGCACCAGGGCAAGGGCGACAACGGCAAGGGCAAGGGCAAGGACGGCCGCGACGACGACCAGGGCTCGTCCGAGCCCACGGACCCGGCGCAGACCCCGACGAAGTCGCCCACGCAGCAGCCCACGCAGCAGCCCACGCAGCCGACGACGCCCCAGCAGCCCCCGAGCTCCACCCCGGCCAAGCCGGCCGACCCGCCGAAGGCGCCGGTGCCGCTGCCGACCCTGACGCTGCCCCCGCTCCCGTCGACCTCGGTCGCGCCGGTCGACCAGCTGCTGTCACACGCGCAAGCTCTCATCCAGTGCGGACCCCGACCGCTCGGTGACGGCTACCTGCCGGGCACCTCGGCCTTCAGCGAATGCGTGTACGCCTACACGCACTGACGGGTAGTTCCTGAGCCCCGACCACCAGCCCCGGTAGTTGAGGTGCGACGGCCGCCAGGCCTGAGCCCCGAAACCACCGCAGCCCTCAGCGCCCAAGCAGCCGCGCGATCCGGGGTGCCGGGACGACGAAGCTCCGTCGTCCCAGCAGGAGTTTCGTCGGCCGGCCGACGAAACTCGCGTCCGCGCGCCGCCCCACCTGCCCGGATGTCACCACCAGTCGCAGGTTCATCAAGGGATGAAGGTGGAGCCCCGGTTCCCCCGCCGAGTTCGGCTCGGGATGCGAAGCTTCGCCAGCATCCCTTGATGAAGCGTCGGCCAAGCGCGCCGGCTCAGCGCCGCAGCAGCCGCGCGACCTCACTCGCCCAGTAGGTCAGCACCACGTCGGCACCGGCCCGCCGGATCGAGGTGAGCGTCTCGAGGATGGCCGGCTCGCGGTCGATCCAGCCGTTCGCGGCGGCGGCCTCGAGCATGGCGTACTCCCCCGAGATGTTGTACGCCGCGACCGGCACGTCGACCGCGTCGCGCACCCGGCGCAGCACGTCGAGGTAGGCCAGGGCGGGCTTCACCATCACCACGTCGGCGCCCTCCGCCACGTCGAGCAGCGCCTCACGGACGCCCTCGCGGGCGTTGCCGGGGTCCTGCTGGTAGGTCCGGCGGTCGCCCTGCAGCGAGGAGTCGACGGCCTCGCGGAACGGGCCGAAGAACGCGGAGGCGTACTTGGCGGAGTAGGCCAGGATCGAGACGTCGGAGTGCTCGGCGGCGTCCAGCGCGGTGCGGATCACCGCCACCTGGCCGTCCATCATCCCGCTGGGGCCGACCATGTCGACGCCGGCGTGGGCCTGGGCGCGGGCCATCTCGGCGTACGCCGCGAGCGTGCGGTCGTTGTCGACACGACCGTCGGGTGTCAGCACGCCGCAGTGACCGTGGTCGGTGAACTCGTCGAGGCACAGGTCGCTCATCACCGTCAGGGCGTCCCCCACCTCGGCCACCACGTCGGTGATGGCGAGGTTGAGGATGCCCGCCGGGTCGATCGCGCCGGTGCCCTCGGCGTCCTTGTGCTCGGGGATGCCGAAGAGCATCACCCCGCCGAGCCCGAGCTCGGCCGCCTCGGCGACCGCCTTCAGCAGCGTCGACCGGGTGTGCTGCACCACGCCGGGCATCGAGGAGATCGGCCGCGGCTCGTCGAGGCCCTCGCGCACGAAGAGCGGGAGCACCAGCTGCCGCGGCTCCAGCGACGTCTCCCCCACCATCCGGCGCAGCGCCGGCGTGGTGCGCAGGCGCCGGGGCCGGACCACGGGTCCGGCCACCGGAGAGGTGCTGGACAGTTGATCGGTCATCGCTCGATCCTCCTCCTGCTCACTCGGTTTCGACCCGCCGTCGCTCGTTCGTACCTCACGAGCGGGCTCGCTCAACCTCCTCGCGTCGAGGAGGTCCGCTGACGCGGACCTCCACGGCTCGGATCACTCCGCGGCGCGAGCCTTCCGCCGCGCGGAGGTCTTGCGCTCCGACGGCTTGGTGACGGGCTGACCCGCCTCGATCAACGACACCCGGCGGGCGGCGCCGAAGTCGGCGAGCGCGTCGACGAGCTCCTCGACGTCCGGCCGGCTCGCGAGGACGTCGACGCGCAGGCCGTGCTCCTCGGCGGTCTTCGCCGTGGCGGGGCCGATCACCGCGATCACCGTCGAGGCATGCGGCTTGCCGGCGATGCCGACCAGGTTGCGCACGGTCGAGGACGAGGTGAACACGACCGCGTCGAACTTGCCGGTCTTGATCGCGTCGCGGGTCTCCGGCGGCGGCGGCGCGGCCCGCACGGTGCGGTACGCCGTGACGTCGTCGCACTCCCAGCCGAGGTCGATCAGGCCGGCGACGAGGTTCTCGGTCGCGATGTCGGCGCGCGGCAGGAACACCCGGTTGATCGGGTCGAGCAGCTCGTCGTACTCCGGCCAGTCGGCCAGCAGGCCGGCGGCCGACTGCTCGCCCGACGGCACCAGGTCGGCGCGCAGGCCCCAGTCGGCGATGGCCTGCGCGGTCTTGTCGCCGACCGCCGCGATCTTGAGGCCGGAGAAGGCGCGGGCGTCGAGGCCGTACTCCTCGAACTTCTCGCGCACCGCCTTGACGGCGTTGACCGAGGTGAACGCGATCCACTCGTAGCGACCCTCGACCAGGCCGCGCACGGCCTTGTCCATCTGCTGCGGGTTGCGCGGCGGCTCGACGGAGATGGTGGGCACCTCGTCGGGCACCGCGCCGTAGCCGCGGAGCCGCTCGGACAGCGAGCCCGCCTGCTCCTTGGTGCGCGGCACCAGCACCCGCCAGCCGAAGAGCGGCTTGGTCTCGAACCACGACAGCGTCTCGCGCAGGTCGACCACGTTGCCGACGACGGTGACCGCCGGCGGGGCCATCCGGGCGGCGCGGGCGTCGGCCGCGATCCGGTCGAGGGTGGAGGACACGGTGGCCTGCTCGGTCGTGGTGCCGACCCGGGTCATCGCGATCGGGGTCTGCGGATCGCGGCCCGCGGCGACCAGCGCCTTCGCGATCTCGCCGACCTGGCCGACGGCCGAGAGCAGCACGAGCGTGCGCTTGTCGGCGTACTGCTTCCAGTCGACCTTGTCGCCGCAGGTGACGACCGCGACCTCGCGGTGGTCCTTGGTGGTCAGCGGGATGCCGGCGTACGCCGGGACCGCGTTGACCGAGGAGACACCGGGCACGATCTCGAACGCCAGGCCCGCCTTGACGCAGGCCTGCGCCTCCTCGGGGCCGGACGCGTAGAGGAACGGGTCGCCGGCCATCAGGCGGACCACGCGCTGGCCCTTCTTGGCGTGCCTGACGACCACCTTGCCGCGCGCGGCGTGGGTCAGCGGCTGGCCGTCCTCGCCGAAGCCGCCGTCGACGACCTCGGGGCCGATCGGCTCGGCGCCCTCGACCGGCTCCGGGAGGCCGAGGACCTGGCGGATCAGGCCGGCGTGCTCCGGTACCTCGGTGACGACGACGTCGGCGCGGCTGAGCAGCTCGACGGCGCGGACCGTCAGCAGGCCCGGGTCACCGGGGCCACTGCCGACGAACGACACCCAGCCGCGCGGCTGGTCCTTCGGGGTGGACTTGGCTCGGGTCATGGGTTCTGCACCTTGTCTAGCGAGTGGTCGAGCGGGTCATGCTCCGACCCGTCCAGGTCTGCGGCGCCGTCGGCGAGCATCTCCTGGGCGAGTCGGTCGCCGACGCCGGCGGCGTCGGCGGGGTCACCGGTGGCGGACCTGCGCACCGAGAGCCCCCCGTCGGGCGAGAGGGCGATCGCCCGCACCCACAGCTCCTCGCCGTCCTCGCCCTCGACCACCTCGGCCAGGGCTCCGATCGGCGCGGAGCATCCTCCTTCGAGCGTCGCGAGCACCGCCCGCTCCGCCTCGACCGCCGCGCGGGCGCGGGGGTCGTCGAGCGCCTCGCGCAACTGCGCCGCGAGATCGTCGTCGTCGCGGCACTCGACGGCCAGCGCACCCTGTCCCGGAGCGGGGAGCATCTGGAGCGGGTCGAGCACCTCGGTGGCCTCGTCGAGCCGACCGATCCGGGCCAGCCCGGCGCGCGCGAGCACGATCGCGTCGTACTCTCCCGTGCGCACCTTGCGGATCCGGGTGTCCACGTTGCCGCGGAGGCCGGCGACCTCGACCCCGAGGCCGAGGGCGTGCAGCTGGGCGGCGCGGCGCGGCGAGCCGGTGCCGACGCGGCTGCCCACGGGCAGCTCGCCGAGGGTGAGGCCGTCGCGGGCCACCACCACGTCGCGCGGGTCCTCCCGACCCGGGATCGCGACCAGCGCGATGCCCTCGGCGGGGTAGGTCGGAAGGTCCTTGAGCGAGTGCACGGCGACGTCCACGCGCCCGTCGAGGAGCGCGTCGCGCAGCGCGCTGACGAACACCCCGGTCGATGAGCCTCCGGCCAACGGGGTGCCGGCCGCCTGGCTGCGGTCGCCCTCGGTGCTGATCTCGACCAGCCGGACCGGGCGGCCCAGCCGCTCGGCGATCTGGTCGGCGACCAGCTGGGACTGGGTGGTCGCGAGCACCGAGGCGCGGGTGCCGACCCGGATCGGCGCGCTGACGGCCTGACTCATGACAGGCCCTCCGCCCGGGTCACGGCGTCGACGGCCTCGGGGTCGAGCGCGAAGAGCTCGGCCAGGGCGGCCGCGTAGGAGACCGCGCCGGTCTCGTTGGCGAGCTCCTTCACGCGCACGGTCGGCTCGTGGAGCAGCTTGTCGGCGACCCGGCGCACGGTGTGCAGCACCTCGGCGCGGGCGGCCTCGTCGAGGTCGGGCAGCCGATGCGAGAGGCGGTCCATCTCGGCGTCGACGACCGCGGTCGCCATCGAGCGCAGGGCCACCACGGTCGGCGTGACGCTGGCCTGGCGGCGGGCGGCGAGGAACGCCGCGACCTCCTGGGTCACGATGCGGCGGACGGCGGCCACCTCCTGCCCGGCTTCCGACTCGCGCAGCCCCTCGGCGAGGTCGGTGAGGTTGACCAGCGTGACGCCGGGAAGGTCGCCGACCTCCGGCTGGACGTCATGGGGCAGCGCGAGATCGATGAACGTCAGCGCCCGGCCGTCGGCGGTCGCGGCCGCGACCAGGTCGCGGGTCACCACCACGCTGGTCGCACCGGTGCACGAGATGACCACGTCGGCGTGCGCGAGCTCGGCCTCGAGGTCGGCCAGCGCCGCGGAGCGCGCGCCGTACTCGTCCGCGAGGCGCTCGGCCTTGCCGGCGGTGCGGTTGACGACGGTGATGCCGGCGGCGCCCCGGCGAGCCACGGTGGCGGTGACCAGGCCGGCCATCGACCCGGCACCGATCACCAGCACTCGCTTGTCGGACAGGTCGCCCGCGGCATTGCTGTGGTCGAGGGCGGCCGAGACCAGCGACGGCGCTGCCTGGTCGATGTCGGTCTCGGAGCGGGCCCGCTTGCCGACCCGCAGCGCCTGCTGGAACAGCACGTTGAGCGCCGGCCCGACGGTGCCGATCTCCTGGCCCGCGCTGAGCGCGTCGCGGGCCTGGCCGAGGATCTGGCCCTCACCGAGCGCCATCGAGTCGAGACCGGCCGCGACCTGGAAGAGATGCGAGACCGCGCCGTCGTCGTAGTGCACGTAGAGGTGCGGGAGCAGCTCCTCGGGGGCGCCGCCGGCGCGGTCGACCAGCAGCCCGGAGAGCTCCTCGACGCTGCCGTGGAAGCGGTCGACCTCGGCGTAGATCTCCAGCCGGTTGCAGGTCGCGATGACCGTGGCTTCGGTGACGTGCTCGCCGGCGGCGACGTCGTCGATCAGCTTGTGCACGCCGTCGTTGTCGAGCGCCACCCGCTCCAGCAGCGAGACCGGCGCCGACTTGTGGGAGATGCCCACGACCAAGACGCTCATGCGCGTACTCGCTTCGCTCCGTGCGCGCATGAGGCACAGGACGCACTGCCTTGGATGATTCGCTCGCTTCGCTCGCTCATGCGGTCACCTCCTCGGTGACGGCCCCCTGCATCTTGCGCTGCTCGTGGTAGGCCAGGATCTGCAGCTCGATCGAGAGGTCCACCTTGCGGACGTCGACCAGGTCGGGCACCGAGAGCACGATCGGCGCGAAGTTGAGGATGCTGGTGATCCCGCAGGCGACCATCCGGTCGGCGACGTCCTGGGCGGCGACGGCCGGGGTCGCGATGACCCCGATGGCCACGCCGTGGTCGTGGACGATCTGCTCGAGGTCGGCGAACGGCCGCACCTCCAGGCCGGCGACCGCCTCGGCCCGGCGGGCCGGGTCGGCGTCGAGGAGCGCGACGACCCGGAAGCCGCGGCTGCGGAACCCGGAGTAGTTGGCGAGGGCCTGGCCCAGGTTGCCGATGCCGACGATGACGACGGGCCAGTCCTGGGTGACGCCGATCTCACGGGCGATCTGGTAGCGCAGGTACTCCACGTCGTACCCGACCCCGCGGGTGCCGTAGCTGCCCAGGTAGGAGAGGTCCTTGCGGAGCTTGGCGCTGTTGACGCCCGCCGCCACCGCGAGCTCTTCGCTCGAGCAGGTGGTGGTGCCCTGGTCGGACAGGGTCGTCAGGGCCCGGAGGTAGACGGGCAGCCGCGCGACGGTCGCTTCGGGGATGTCCCGAGCGGCGTCGGGTGAGTTCCGTGCGGTCACAGCTCTTGTCTTCTCCATAGCCAGGGGGCTGCTGGGCCGTCGTCGGGCACGCGAGGACGAACCCGTCCTCGGGGCCTGATGGCTTGTTCACTGTAGGAGTTTGTGAACGGGAGAACAAAACGGAGCGACCCTCGCCCGCTGGCCGGTGCTACCACATGTGATGTGACCCACGCTCGCGGGGCCGGTCGGCGCGATCCCGCGACCTCAGTCGCGGGCGAGCGCGGCCCGCAGGCGACGCTCGTCGACCCGCCAGAAGTCGTGCTGGCGACCGTCGACGAAGGTCACCGGGATCTCCTCGCCGAAGCGCTCGCGCAGGGCCGGGTCGTCGTCGATGGACACCTCGGCGTACGACTCGCCCACCTCGGCGCAGACCCGCTCGATGACCGCCCGCGCGTCGTCGCACAGGTGGCAGCCGGGGCGGGAGTAGAGGGTGATGCGGGGCTCGGTGCTCATTCCAACAGTCCCAGCGTGCGCCGCCGCTCGATCCCGCGCAACCGGCCCTTCTGCACCTTGCCCGTGATCGTGCGAGGCAGCTCGTCGACCACCTCGATGCGCGAGGGCTGCTTGAAGCGCGCGAGCCGGAGCGCGCAGTGCGCGCGCACCGCCGCCGCGATCGCGTCCGGCTGTTCGCCGGGAGCGCGCACGTATGCCACCACGGCCTCGCCGCTCCGCTCGTCGGTCACGCCGATCACCGCGACCTCGACGACGCCGGGGACCTCCTCGATGACGTCCTCGACCTCGACCGGGTAGACGTTGAAGCCCGAGACGATCACGACCTCCTTGAGGCGGTCGACCAGGAACAGGTCGCCGCTCTCGTCGAGGAAGCCGACATCGCCGGTCGGCCACCAGCCGTCGCCGTCGGGCCCCTCCGCGCCGTCGGGCCAGTAGCCGCTGAACAGGTTGACGCCACGGATCGAGATCTCGCCCGGGTCGCCACCCTCCGGCGGAAGCCCGTCCTCGTCGATCAGCCGCAGCTCGATGCCGGGCAGCGCGGCGCCGACCGAGCCCGCCTGGGGCGTCCGGCTGCACAGGGTGCTGGTGACGACCGGCGAGGCCTCGGTGAGGCCGTAGCCCTGGTGGACCGCGACACCGGTGCGCTCGTCGAACTCCTCCACGACCTCGGGACTGAGCGGTGCGGACCCCGACAGGATCAGCCGGACCGGGCCGAGTCGCTCCCGCAGGTCCGGCTCGGAGCGCCAGTGGGCGAAGACCGGTGGCGCGACCGGCACCACGCTGCACGCCTCGTCGTCGATGATGGCCAGCGTCTCCTGCGGGTCGAAGCGCTCGACGAGCACCAGCTTCGCCCGGCGCCGGAGCACGCTGCCGAGCACCGCGTTGAGGCCGTAGACGTGGAAGAGCGGAAGCACGCCGAGCACGACGTCGTCCCCGTGGATCATCGGCGGCTCGACCTGCGCGCACTGCTCGATGTTCGCGAGCAGGGCGCGGTGGGTGAGCATCGCGGCCCGTGGGAGACCGGAGGTGCCGCTGGTGTAGAGCAGGGCCGCGAGCTTCTCCGGATCCTGCAGCGGCGGGATCGGCCGGGCCGGCTCGGAGCGCAGTTCGTCGTACGACGCCTCGCCGACGACGACCAGGCGGGGTGGCGACTCGAGCGAGTCGACGGCCTCACGGACGGCCGCGGCCGTGGTCGGATCGGCGATCGCCATCCGGGCGCCGGAGTCGTCGAGCATCCGGGCCAGCTCGCCGACCGCCGAGCCCGGGTTCACCGGCACGGCCACGGCCTGCGCGCGCAGCACCCCGAGGTAGGACGTCACGAACTCGAGACGGTTGCCGACCGCGATCAGCACCCGGTGCCCGCCCACGACACCGGCGCCCGCCAGACCGGTGGCGACGCGGCCCACCTCGTCGTCGAGCTGGGCCCAGGTCAGGCTGCGCCCGCCGGCCTCGACGAGTGCCAGTCGGTCGGGGCTCTCGGAGGCCGCGCTGGTCACCAGCTCGGCCACGTCGCGGATCCCGGACATGGTGCGGATACTTCCACACCACCGCGTGCTGTGCCGGTGGGTCTACCCTGCCGGTGTGACGCCCTCGGACCGCCGACCGCGACCGCTGAACCTCCAGCTGCGGTCGACGCTGGCCGGGGAGGCCGCCGCCGCATCCGCCGAGGTCGAGTCGGCGCTGACGCCACCGCTCGATCCTGAGGCCGCGGCCTTCTTCGACGTCGACAACACCGTCATGCAAGGCGCGAGCATCTTCCATCTCGCCCGCGGCCTGCACCGGCGCAAGTTCTTCACCACCCGCGAGATCCTCGGCGCGGCCTGGAAGCAGGCGTACTTCCGGATCGTCGGCGTCGAGGACCCCGACCACGTGGCCGATGCACGCGCCTCGGCGCTCGGCTTCATCGCCGGTCACACCGTCTCCGAGCTCCAGGAGCTGGGCGCAGAGATCTTCGAGGAGGGCATGGCGCACCGGATCTGGCCGGGCACCCGTGCCCTCGCCCAGCTCCACCTCGACGAGGGCCAGCGGGTGTGGCTGGTGACCGCGGCACCGATCGAGATCGCCCAGATCATCGCGCGCCGACTCGGGCTGACCGGCGCCCTCGGCACGGTCGCCGAGCACGTCGACGGGGTCTACACCGGTCAGCTGGTCGGCGACCTGCTGCACGGGCCGGCCAAGGCGGAGGCCGTCAAGGCGTTGGCCGCGCGCGAAGGTCTAGACCTGCGCCGCTGCTCGGCGTACTCCGACTCCTACAACGATCTACCGATGCTCTCGCTGGTCGGCGACCCCTGCGCGATCAACCCGGACGTCAAGCTGCGTCACCACGCCCGCGAGCAGGGCTGGCGGATCCGCGACTACCGCACCGGGCGCAAGGCACTGCGCGCCGGCCTCGTCGTCAGCGCGGTCGCGGGTGCCGCCACCGGTGCCGTCGCGGCGGGGCTGGCCGTGCGCAGCAAGCGGACCTGAACGCCGTAGTTACCGACCGGTTCACATTCGAATAACTCCCGTTTACGATGGCGGAGGTTTTCGAGGGGCCGGCATCGGGGAGACCGCATTCGGGAGGGCTTGTTCGCATGGCACCAGGCATCCACGACCAGGAGCGGGGCCTCACCGTCCTGCGCCGACTCGTCGCCGAGGTGCTGCTCGCCGAGCGCCTGGCACCAAGGCCCACGCCGGCCTTCGCCGGCAGCATCCTCGCCACCGAGGCGGCGACCAGCCGCGGCAGCGGCGGGCCCGATGGTTACGGGGACGCCGGGCTCGCGGCATCCTCCGAGGACGACGAGTCCGAGCGCACCCGGCTGATCGCCCTCGTCGAGCTGGCCCGGCAGGGCGACGCCGACGCGTTCGGGCTGCTCTATGACCACTACCAGGGGTCGGTCTACCGGTTCCTCTTCTACCGGACCCGCTCGAGGACGCTCGCCGAGGACCTCACCTCCGAGACGTTCTTCCGGGCGCTGCGCAGCATGAACGGGTTCCGGTGGCAGGGCAAGGACTTCGGCGCCTGGCTGATGACCATCGCGCGCAACCTCGCGACCGACCACTTCAAGGCCGGCCGCACCCGTCTCGAGCTAACGACCGAGGACATGAGCCTCCACGACGACGCGACCGACGGGCCCGAGAGCGCGGTGCTCGCCGGGATCACCAACGAGATCCTGATGCGCGCGCTCACCGAGCTGCCCGCCGAGCAGCGCGACTGCCTGGTGATGCGCTTCCTCCAGGGCATGAGCATCGCCGAGACCGCCGCCGTCCTGGGCCGCAGCGACGGCGCCGTCAAGCAGCTCCAGCTGCGCGGGGTGCGCAACCTCGCCAAGCTGATGCCGGAAGGGCTGCGGGACTGATGGCGCGACCGGTCGAAATCGTTCAGTTCCTCGGCGGATCTCGCGTAACTCCGCCGCACTTCTCGTCGTTGAGATCGACATGACATGGGGGATCCGGGCGCGGGGGCGCGCCCACCGGTTCGCCACCCTGGTCGAGCAGTCGTCGACGGGTGAGCGGATCGACGTTGCAGATCGACGTGACCGCGAGCTGGTGGAGCTCGTCGGGGCGCTGCGGGCGGTCCCCGACCCGCAGCCGCGCCCCGAGTTCGTGGCCGACCTGCGCGCCCGGCTCGTGTCCGAGGCCGAGACGGCGCTGGCGCCCGACGACCTCTCGAAGCTCCGGCTCCCCGCTCGCCGCACCACCCGGGAGCGCCGACTCGCGGCCGTCGTCGGCGGCCTGGTGATCGTGGGGGCGAGCGCCTCGGTCGCCGTCGCCTCGCAGTCCGCACTCCCCGGTGAGTCGCTCTACCCGATCAAGCGGGCCATCGAGTCCGCCCACGTCGGGCTGTCGCTCGGCGAGGCCGACAAGGGCAGCATCCAGCTGGCGAACGCCACCGACCGGCTCGAGGAAGCCAGCGCACTGGCCGGCTCGGACGACCCGGGCGATCAGGCGCGGGTCGCACCGACCCTCGCCACCTTCAGCGACCAGGCCACCCAGGGCGCCGACCTGCTGTTCGCCGACTACGCCCACAGCGACCGAGCCTCGTCCATCGCGAAGCTGCGCGACTTCGCCTCGAGCAGCCTGACGCAGCTCGAGGAGCTCGAGCCGTCGGTGCCCGCCGACGCCCGCGACGAGCTCGTCGCCGCCGCCAACGTGGTCGCCCAGATCGACGCCGAGGCGGCGCAGCAGTGCCCCGACTGCGGGGGTACCCCGATCGAGGCGTTCCCGCCGTCGCTGGTCGCCGCCCCGCCGATCGAGCTGCCGACCCTGCCCGCCACTCCACAGCAGGCCGGGCCGGACGCGCGCGGCCAGGACAAGAACGGCACCAAGGGCGACCGCGGCGGCAAGGACGGTGGCCGAGGCGATCGGGGTGACCAGGGCGTCGCGCCCGGACTGCCGCCGGTCGACGGCGACCTGCCCCCGGGCAGCGTGCTCGAGCCGACCACGGACCCGACCCTGCTCCCCAGCCCCGGCGCCTCGCCGTCCCGCGGCACCAACCCGCTCAAGACGCTGACCGACGGCCTGACCGGCGCCCTCACCGGTGGCGCCGCACCCTCCGCGAGCGCACCCTCCAGCTCCGGCGGCAGTGGAGCCACGTCACCCACCGCTCCCCTGACCGAGGTGGTCACCGGCGTCACCGAGATCCTCCAGGGCGTGCTCGACCCGATCACGGGCGCCCTGTTGCCGCCCCGGCAGTAGCGACCTCAGCGGCCCGGTTCGCGGCGGCCGCGGCCGGTGACGCGCTTACCGGGTTTGTGTGGTCGCCGTAGGTGGGGTTACGGGGGGTGGTGACGGCTGCTGGGCGGCTTGCGGTCTGCTCGGGTCGACCGGGTCGGCCCGGGTCAGACGGCGGCGTATTCGATGACGAAGTCGGGGTAGTGGAGTTCGCGTCGGATCCGAGGTACGACGCGGCTGGGTGTGGGTGCGCGTGGTGCTGTTGATCGGATCGTGTGGCCGGTGGGCAGGGTGGTCTCGACGACGTGCTGATCGGGTGGCCCGGCCAGTGGTCTGGCCCGCCAGCCGGGGGCTTGTTTGGTGTGGTTGCACTGCTCGCACAGGCCTTGGCCGTTGATCGCGGAGGTGGGGCCACCGTCGGCGTGGTCGGTGATGTGGTCGTGGTGGCGGACCGGGGCGTTGCACCAGGGGGTGCGACAGGTCTGGTCGCGGAGCTCGAGGAACAGGCCGAGGGCCTTGGGGAACGCCCGGGCCTTCGATTCCATCGCGACGAGGGTGCCGGTCTCGGGGCGGGCGTAGAGCCGCCGCAGCGCCACCCGCGCCACCCGCGCCGCCTGCGCGTGGGCGAGGGCGGTGGCGGTGAGGTGACGGGCGTGGTCGGCGGTCAGGGGGCCGTAGCCGGTGAGCCAGGCGGGCTGGTGTCCGCCGGCGAGGAGGGTGTGGTCGGAGACGGTCAGGTTGATCGTGACCGGGACCGCCTCCGCGGTGGCTTGTCCGGTGATCAGGGTGACGAGGGTGTCGGTCATCACCTGCCGGCGTGATCTCGGGTCGCCTTGGGCACGGGCGGAGTCGGCGGCCCGGGTCAGGGTGGCGTAGACGGCGACGCCCTGGGCGACCGGGAGCAGTACCGAGAGCCGGGCCATCGTGTCCGGCGCGGGCCGCAGGCTCACGTGCCGGTCGGCCTCCGCCTTCGCGCGGCGGTCCACCACCGCGGCCGGATCCAGACCGGCGACCAGCGCCCGGGTCTGCGCGACGAGTCGTCGGTCGCCCCACCCCTCGAACCGATAGGCGCCCTGGTTGTCGGGGGCGCACAGCTCGGCGTCCACCCGGGCCCGGTGCCCGGGGGCCAGGCAGGCGGTCTCGCGGGCGATCAGGATCGCCCGCCACTCCGACACCACCCCGGCCGCCAGCGCGGCCTCCGTCGAGGGGAGCTCGGTCAGGGCGTGCGCGAACCCCAACAACCGCGACCCGCGCGCGGGGGACTCCCGGCGGGCGTAGGCCACCAGACCGGGCACGTCCCGCCCCCGCCGCGCGGCCGGCACGCCCTGGTCGGCGTGCCGGGCCCTCACGCGGGCATCCAGTGCCCGGGTCAATTGCGCCTGGGCCGCGCAGGCCTTCGCTTTGGTGTCCTCGAGGGCGCGGATCGCGTCCACCAGCTCCGCCTCGCTCATCCCCGACACATCGGACACGTCACCGGCCCGGAGGTCGGTGACGGGAGCGCTGGCCATGCCCCATTCTATCGAACGATTGTTCGATCACACAAGGGGTTGGGCGGACCAGTTCGACCGAGCGGCAGGCCGCCCAGGTTCGGGGTGGTTTCGAGACAGGCGCTAGCGCGCCTTCCTCAACCACCGTGCCCCCGACGCGACCAGTCCCGACGACGGTGGTTGAGGAGGTTGCGCTAGCAACCGTCTCGAAACCACCACGCACCCACCGCGGATGCCGCGGGACTGGTGGTTTCGAGACAGGCGCCAGCGCGCCTTCCTCAACCACCGGGCTCGGCGGGAGGCTCGGCGACGGTGGTTGAGGAGGTTGCGCTAGCAACCGTCTCGAAACCACCCCCAACGCGACCCAGTCCCGACCACAGGTCGGCGTCGTCCCGATAGGCGCCGAACGGGTCCGCGGGAGCACGCCGACACTCCCCCGACACCGGCGGGTGGTTTCGAGACAGGCGCTTGTCGGCGGCCATGAAATTCTGCCCGGAGACGGCCACGAAACTGCCCGCTGGCGGACATGAAACCTGCCCGGTGGCGGTCATGGGATCTGCCCGACACGACGTCGTCTGCCTCACCGGCTCCGACGGTTGAGGCCCCTCCTCAGGTGCGATCGGCGGTGCTGAAGCGCCCGTCGCCCTGAGGAGGGACAACTTGAAGTCTGCCGAGGAGATCATGGAAATCCTGGATGCCTACGACCTGACAGGGTCGTTGCGTGATGCCGGCGAGCTGGCCGGATGCTCGCACCACACGGTCAAGCACTACGTGGACCGCCGTGCTGCCGGGGGTGAGCTGGACAAGGCCGTGACTCGGCCGCAGTTGATCGATGAGTACCTGCCCAAGGTCGAGGAGTGGGTCGAGCGGTCCAAGGGCAAGGTCCGTGCCGACAGAGCGCACGAGAAGCTGCTCGCGATGGGCTACAAGGGTTCGGAGCGCACCACCCGTCGTGCGGTCGCATCGGTGAAGAAGTCATACCGGTCAGGACATGTGCGGGTCCACCGGCCCTGGGTCACCGAGCCGGGGATGTGGCTGCAGTACGACTACGGCGACGGACCTGTCGTCGACGGCGTCAAGACGGTTCTGTTCGTGGCGTGGCTGGCGTGGTCGCGGTTCCGGGTCGTGATCGCGCTGCGCGATAAGACCATGCCGTCCGTGTTCGCCGCGCTGGACCAGACCTTCCGCCGGTTGGGTGGGGTGCCGACCTACGTGCTGACCGACAACGAGAAGACCGTCACGACCGAGCACATCGCCGGGATCCCGGTCCGCAACGGACAGCTCGTCACCTTCGCCGAGCACTACTCGGTCGTGGTCCACACCTGTGTGCCGGCGGATCCGGCGTCCAAGGGCGGCACCGAGTCGTCGGTGAAGATCAGCAAGGCCGACCTGGTGCCCAAGGACACCAACCTGCGTGAGGAGTACGCGTCGTTTAGCGAGCTCGAGGAGGCGTGTGAGGCGTTCTGTCAGAAGGTCAACACCCGGGCTCACCGGACCACGAAGCGGCCACCGGTCGAGATGTTGGCCGAAGAGCGGACACGGCTACACCCGGTCCCGACACAGCCGCACACAGTCGCGTTCGGCACCACCCGGGTAGTGCCGGGCAACACGCCGATGGTGATGTTCGAGTCCGGCCAGTACTCGGTGCCACACACCCTGCTCGGCGCCACGGTGTGGGTTCGTGCCCAAGGACTCGGCGACGGCGAGGAGGTCGTCATCGTTCACGTCGGCGAGGACGGACCCGCCGAGGTCGCCCGCCACGCGCGCGCGACGCCGGGCACGCCGAGGATCAACGACGAGCACTTCCCACCGCAGCCGGAAGGTCCGTTGAACCGGCAGCCGCGAGCGAAGAACCCAGCGGAAGCCGAGTTCCTCGACCTGGGCGAGGGCGCCCGCCTGTGGCTGGTCGAGGCCGCTGCGGCGGGCACGCCGCGGATGAGGGTCAAGATGGCCGAAGCCCTCAGCCTGGCCAAGCTGTTCGACCCCGTCGAGGTCGACTGGGCACTCGGCCACGCCGCCGTCCACGGCCGGTTCGCCGAGGCCGATCTGTCCTCGATCCTCGACCACCACGCCCGGCAACCCGCTGTTGGCGAGCACCGTGCCGGCGAAGAACGGTCGCTGACCCAGGGCACCGCCGGATGGGCACGTCTCGGCCAGCACGACAGCCAGCACGACAGCCGCGAGGGGAACGAGGTGACCCGATGACGACCAAGACCACCACACCATCGATGGCGTCCGCGCCGCCGTTGCCGGCCGAGTTGGAGGACCTCTTGCGGCGGCTTCGGCTGCCCCACATCCGTCGCCACGCACCGGAGGTCGTCGCGACCGCGAAGGCCCAACGCTGGGAGCCCGCCGAGGTGCTCAAGGCTCTGTTCGCCGAGGAGGTCGCCGGAAGGGAACGCTCCGCACTGGCCACCCGCAGGGCGGCTGCGGGGTTCCCGACCGGGAAGACGTTCGATGCGTGGCAGCCCGAGGCATCCTCGATCCCGGCACCGACCCAGCAGGCACTCCGCACCCTGGAATGGGTCCACCGTCGGGAAAACCTCGTCGTGTGCGGGCCGTCGGGGACCGGGAAGACGTTCCTACTGGAGGCACTCGGTCACCAAGCCGTCGAGGCCGGGTTGAAGGTCGCCTGGTTCACCCTGGAAGACCTCGGGGTCCTGCTGCGCCGCCATCGTGCCGACGACACGGTGTCCAAGGCCATCGCCCGTGTGCTGCGCGCCGATCTCGTTGTCGTCGACGACATCGGCCTGTTGCCGGTCGCCCAGGATGCCGCCGAGGGGCTCTACCGGCTCGTCGACGCCGCCTACGAGAAGCGGTCGGTCGCGATCAGCTCGAACCTGCACCCGTCCGGGTTCGACGAGCTGATGCCCAAGACGCTGGCGACCGCCACCGTCGACCGGCTACTGCACCACGCCCACGTGTGCCAGACCAGCGGAGACTCCGTGCGACTTACCCAGGCACTCGCCGGCCGAGGGGTGAGTCCCTTGAGCTGAGTGCTCTGGTCGGTGGTGGCCGCAAGCCCACTGGGCAGATCCCATGGCCACCACCGGGCAGTTCTCGTGACCGTCAGCGGGCAGGTCTCACGACCGCCCCTGGGCAGTTCCTACTGTCCCTTGACATTCCTCAACCACCGGGAGCGCGCCTTCCTCAACCACCGTGCCCCCGAGGACGGTGGTTGAGGAGGTTGCGCTAGCAACCGTCTCGAAACCACCACGAACGCGACCCAGTCCCGACCACAGGTCGGCGTCCTCCCGATAGGCGCCGAACGGGTCCGCGGGAGCACGCCGACACTCCCCCGACACCGGCGGGTGGTTTCGAGACAGGCGCTAGCGCGCCTTCCTCAACCACCGCGGGCGCGCCTTCCTCAACCACCGGGAGCGCGCCTTCCTCGACCGTCGCGACTAGCGGAAGACGGACTGGCGCTGCATCAGCAGCGTGTAGAGCGTCTGCTGGATGGTCTCGCGGACCTGGTCGGTGATGTTGAAGACCAGCATCGGGTCGTCGGCGGCGCCGGCGTCGAACTCGTCGGTGCGGATCGGCTCGCCGAACTCCAGCAGCCACTTCGACGGCAGCGGCACCAGGCCGAGCGGGCCGAGGAGGGGGAAGAACGGCGTGATCGGGATGTACGGGACGCCGAGGAGGCGGGCGAGCGAGGGGAGGTTGCCGACGAGCGGGTAGATCTCCTCGGCGCCGACGACCGAGAGCGGGACGATCGGGACTCCGGTGCGGACCGCGGCGGAGACGAAGCCGCCCCGGCCGAAGCGCTGCAGCTTGTAGCGCTCGGCGTACGGCTTGCCGATGCCCTTGAAGCCCTCGGGCCAGACGCCGACGAGCTCGCCGTTGCGCAGCATCCGTTCGGCATCCTCGCTGCAGGCCAGGGTGGCACCGCTGCGGCGCGCCATCGAGCCGACGAACGGCAGCCGGAAGACCAGGTCGGCACCGAGCGGGCGCAGGAACCGACCGGTCTCGTCGTGGATCGAGACCATCGTCATCAGTCCGTCGACCGGGATGGTGCCCGAGTGGTTGGAGACGACCAGGGCGCCGCCGTCGGCCGGGATGTTCTCGACGCCACGCACCTCGATGCGGAACCACTTCTGGGCGATCGGACGCAGCGCGGCCATCAGGAAGCGCTCGGTGACCTCCGCGTCGAAGCCGTACTCGTCGACGACGTAGTCACCGGTGACCCGGCGCCGCAGGAACGCCAGGAACCTCGCCAGCTGCGGCTCCCACTCCTCGCCGAAGACCTCGGCCGCGGCCTGTTGGAACGCCGCCAGCCACTCGGCGGCAGGGATCCCGCCCGCGGGGGTGGGCTCGTCGGTGGTGACCGGCTCGCGGACCACCGCCTCCTCGACCGGCTTCGGCCGGGGCGCGGCCGACTGCTTCTTGGGCGCCTGCTTCTTCGCCGGCTTCGGCGCCGGCCTGGCGCCGTTCGCGGCGAGGCCGCGCGCCGCCGAGGAGGGTGCGGTGCCGGTGCCGCGCCCCGGGCGGCCCCGGGTGCCGATCGGGATCACCTCGGCGTCAGCCACGGTCGCTCCCGGCCGGGGTCGGGTCCGCGGCGGGCAGCCGGTCGGCGAGCCCGGCCAGCAGCCGCTCGGCGGGGCGCCCGCTCGCCGCGAGGGGTGCGGAGAAGTCGGCGAAGGCACCGTCGGTGGTGAACGCCGGCTCGAAGCCGAGGTCGGTGCGCATCCGGGTGGTGTCGACGCCGCGGCCGTAGGTGAGGAACGCCGTCTGCTCCGGGGAGAAGTCGGCGACCCGCGCCGAGCGCAGGATCGAGCCGACGTTGCCGACCGCGAACGGCGGCAGCGGCACCGTCGGCCGCCCGAGACGGCGCAACGCCTGCGAGAGCATCAGCAGGCCGTCACCGGCGACGTTGAAGGTGCCGGGGACCTCGGAACGGATGGCGTGCAGCAGCAGCTCGAGCAGGTCCTGCTCGTGCAGGAACTGCATCCGCGCGTCGTGGCCGAGCACCGTCGGGATCACCGGCAGCCGGAAGTACGACGTGATCGGACTGGTGACGTGCGGCCCGATGACGTTGGCCGCGCGCAGCAGCGTGACGCACACGTCGGGTCGCCGCCGGGCGAAGCCGCGGACGTAGCCCTCGATCTCGGCGACGTCCTTGGCGTAGCCGGAGCGGGGCGCCCGCCGCGGCTCCATGTCCTCGGTGAACATGGCGGGGTCGCGGCTGCTCGCGCCGTACACCGTCGTCGTCGACTTCACGACGAGCGTGCGCAGCCCCGGTGCCTTCTGGCACGCGGCCAGGAGCTGCATCGTCCCGATGACGTTGAGCTCCTTCATCGTGTTGCGGCCGCCGGCGCTGCCGGGGGTCGCGATCACGCTCATGTGGACGACGGTGTCGACGTCCTCCTTGACGATGACCTTCGCGATGACGGGGTTGCGGATGTCGGCGCGGACGAACGAGACGTCGCCGATGTCGCCGCGGGGCGGTACGACATCGACGCCGATCACCCTCGCGACGTCCGGGTCTGCCGCGGCAGCGCGCGCGAACCGCCGGCCGAGGTCACGCGAGACCCCGGTGACGAGGACGACCCTGCCGGCGCTGCCCATGCGGCGAGCGGTGGCCTACTTGCCGAGCTTGCGACGCTGGACGCGCGTCTTCTTCAGCAGCTTGCGGTGCTTCTTCTTGGCCATGCGCTTGCGCCGCTTCTTGATGACAGAACCCACGGGATACCTTTCGACAGCTGTACAGCCGTCCGCCGGACGGACCCGGTGGACCGGCCAAGCCTATCCGGGTGAGCCCACCCGGCAGAATCGACCGGTCCAGCCGAGACCCAGAGGGTCCTGCGCGGTCCGGCTCAGCCGGCGCTGTAGAAGCTCTTGCGCAGGTACTCGTCCACGTCCGACTCGAGGACGCGGAACGAGCGGCCGACGCGAACGGCCGGCAGCTCGCCACCGTGGACGAGCCGGTAGACGGTCATCTTGGAGACCCGCATCATCGCCGCCACCTCGGCGACGGTGAGGAACTTCGAGTCGTTGATGTCTCCGGAACTGGTAGCCATCGTGCACCGATTCTTTCTGTCTGGCGCGCCACCGGCTTCCCCACCGGCGATCGCACGCGCCACGCATCCGTGAGAATAGGGCCTGATGTGACTCATGGGGAAGGGCTTCACCAAAGATGCACCCGGGACACGGCGTGTCCGCTTGCATCAGCCGCCAGAACTTCTCCGGTGTAGTTCGTCCCGGTCAGGGCAGCGGGTCGAGCCCGTGCAGCGGGAACGCCTCCATGCGGGTCGCGTGGATGGCCCGGTCGAGCCAGGCCTCGGGGTCGTAGCCGTCGCGCCAGTCCCGGTACGCCGGACTCCGGCCGTCGGTGAGCCGCATCGGAGCCACCCGCCCCAGCCGCTCGCGGACGTGCTCGCGCCAGCCCGCCGGCGTCTCGGAGTCGGGGTCGAGCGGCACGCCGCTCACGATGGCGAGCAGGTGGCTCCAGGCGCGCGGCACGACGTCGACGACCGCGTAGCCGCCACCGCCGGTCGCGACCCAGCGGCCCTCGCACAGCTCGTGGGCGAGGTCGTGGAGCGCGAGGTACGCCGCGCGCTGGCCGTCGACGGTCAGCATCAGGTGGGCGAGCGGGTCCTCGGCGTGGGAGTCGCAGCCGTGCTGGGTGACCAGCACCTGCGGCTTGAACTCGCGCAGCAGCGGGGGCACGACCGCGTGGAAGGCCCGCAGCCAGCCGGCATCGGCGGTGCCGGGCGGCAGCGCGACGTTGACCGCGGAGCCGAGCGCCCGGGGACCACCGAGGTCGCGCGGGAAGCCGGTGCCGGGGAAGAGCATCTGCCCCGTCTCGTGCAGGGAGATCGTGAGCACCCGCGGGTCGTCCCAGAACACCCGCTCGACGCCGTCCCCGTGGTGGACGTCCACGTCGACGTACGCGATCCGCTCGGCGCCCTGGTCGAGCAGGCTCTGGATGCCGATCGCGACGTCGTTGTAGATGCAGAAGCCACTGGCCCGGTCGGGCATCGCGTGGTGCAGGCCGCCGGTGATGTTGGCGGCGTGCAGCGACTCCCCGCTCCACACCTGGCGGAACGCCTCCACGCTGGCGCCGACGATGTGCGCGGTCGCGTGGTGCATGCCGCGGAAGACCGGGTTGTCGTCGGTGCCGAGCCCGTGCACGCCGTCGACGGCCATCGGGTCGCGCCCGGCGCGCATCACGGCCTCGATCAGCTCGGGGCGGTGCACGGTCGCGATCACGTCCTCGCTCGCGATCGGGGCCGGTACGACGCGCAGCCGGTCGCCCACGACACCCAGCTCGGTCGCGAGCCGCATCGTGAGGTCCACGCGGAGCGGCGACATCGGATGCTCAGGTCCGAAGTCGTACTCCGTCAGGCTCTGGTCGAAGACGACCGTCGCCGGTCCGGGACAGGCAGGCATGTGACGGACGCTACCGCTAGGCTGGATGCGTGCTGACGCTGCGTTCCACGTTCCGTACCACCGCGTGGTGGCCCGCCTGACGGCGGCCCACCGACCTGCGCTGACTCCAGCACACCTTCCAACGGCCGCCCACGGGCGGCCGTTCGCACGTCCCGACCCGTGGGCACTCATCCCAGGAGATCCCATGAACCACCCCGATCGACGCAACCTCTCGCTGCTCACCCCGAGCGGGCACCTCACCCTCGGCAACCTGCTCGGCGCACTGCGCCCGATGGCCCGCGGGCAGCACGAAGCAGACTGCTTCTACGGCATCTCCGACCTGCACGCGCTGACCACGCCGCACGAGCCGACCCGACTCAGGGACACCGTCCGCGAGATGGCGACCCTGCTGCTGGCCGCGGGCCTCGACGAGTCGACGCTGTTCCTGCAGAGCCGGGTGCCGGCCCACGCCCAGCTGGCCTACCTGCTCGAGTGCACGGCGTACACCGGCGAGCTCAACCGGATGATCCAGTTCAAGGAGAAGGGGCGCGGGGTCGACTCGACCCGGGTCTCGCTCTACACCTATCCCGCGCTGATGGCGGCCGACATCCTGCTCTACCGCCCGCAGCAGGTGCCGGTCGGCGCCGACCAGCGCCAGCACGTCGAGCTGACCCGCGACCTGGCGATCCGCTTCAACAACGCGTACGGGCCGGTGTTCACGGTCCCCGAGGTCGCGGTGCCGGCGGCCGGCGCGCGGGTGATGCGACTCGACGACGCCACCCGGAAGATGGGCAAGTCCGACGCGTCCGCGGCCGGCGTCATCGCGCTGCTCGACCCGCCGGACGTCGTACGCCGCAAGGTGGCGCGCGCGGTGACCGACTCCGACACCGGCCCCGACGCCGTCCGGTCCGACCCGGCGAAGCCCGGCGTCACCAACCTCCTGGAGATCCTCACCGCGTGCGGCGGCAGCGCCGAGGGCATCACGACGTACGGCGCCCTGAAGCGGGCCGTCACCGACGCGGTCGTCGCCGAGCTCGAGCCGCTCCAGAAGCGGTACGCCGAGCTCGCGGCCGACCCGGCGCACGTCGACGGGGTGTTCCGCGCCGGCGCCGAGCGCTGCCGGGCGGTGACCGCGCCGGTGCTCGCCGCGGCCGAGGCGGCGATCGGGCTCTAGAGGAGCCGCTTCAGGGCCCGCTCGGACTCGGTCGGCAGCTTGACCGGCACCGGCTCGGCCAGGGCGCGGAGCCGCCAGCCGTCGCCGCTGCGACCGATCCGGGCCAGCACGACGCCGGTCTCGGGAACGCCCAGGGTGAGCGTGACGCGGGCCAGCTCGACGTCCCGCTCGTCCACCACGCGGCAGTAGGCGTTGGCGATCCACTCGAGCGTCTGACCCTGGTAGCTGGTCACCAGCAGGAAGACGGTGTCGATCTGCGGGTGCACCCGGTCGAGGTCCACGAGGATCTGCTCGTCGTCCCCCTCGCCGCTCCCGCTGGTGTTGTCGCCGAGGTGCTCGACGGACCCGTCCCGGGTGGTGTGGTTGTTGTAGAAGGCGATGTCGAAGAGCCGGCCGCCACCGAACTGCACGGCCGACGCGTCCAGGTCGGCGGCCCGCGCTCCGCCCGAGCTCAGCGCGCCGGCGCCCGGCGCCTGGTCCCAGCCCAGGCCCATCCGCAGCTTGCCGGCCAGCTCGATCTCCTGGCCGCTCGTCAACTCGATCACGATGTCGACGTTAGCGCGTCAGCCGTTGCCCTCGGCCAGCGCGCGCGAACGGTCGCGGGCGGCCTCCATCGCCGCCAGGAACGCCGCGCGGACCTTGTGGACCTCGAGCTCGCGCAGGGCGGCCGCGGTCGTGCCGGCGGGCGAGGTCACCTGCTCGCGCAGCACGGTGGGATGGGTGCCGGTCTCGCGCAGCATCTTCCCGGAGCCCACCAGCGTCTGGATGACGAGCTCGCTGGCCGTGCTGCGGGGCAGACCGAGGTGTACGCCGGCCTCGATCATCGACTCGACGACGTAGAAGATGTAGGCCGGGCCGGAGCCGGAGATCGCGGTGACCGCGTCCTGCTGGCGCTCCGGGATCCGCAGCACCTTGCCGACGGACGCCATCAGCGCCTCGGCCTCGGCGAGGTGGTCCTCGCTGCAGTGGGAGCCCGGGGAGATCGCGGCCATGCCCTCGTCGACCAGGGCCGGGGTGTTGGGCATCACGCGGACGACGGCGACGCCCTCGGGCACCCGGGCCTCGATGAACGCCGTGGTGATGCCGGCCGCCAGCGAGACGACGAGCTGGCCCGGTCGCAGCGCGGACGCGATCTCGTCGAGCAGGTCGCCCATGTCCTGGGGCTTGACGACCAACGCGAGGGTGTCGGCCTTGCGGGCCGCCTCGACGTTGGAGACCACGGCGACGCCGTACCGCTCCTCCAGCTCGCTGGCGCGCTCGGCGCGCTTCTCGCCGACGAGCAGGTGGTCGACGCGGCGGCCGGCCCGGACCAGGCCGGAGAGCAGGGTCTCGCCCATGACTCCGGCGCCCAGAATGGCAGTTTGAGCCATGGCTACTACCTATTTCTTCGAGATCAGGGACCGCAGGAAGAATGACAGGTTCTGCGGACGCTCGGCGAGCCTTCTCATCAGGTAGCCGTACCACTCGGTGCCGTAGGGCACGTAGACGCGCATCCGCTCGCCCTTGGCGGCCAACCGGCGCTGCTCCTCGGGACGGGTGCCGTAGAGCATCTGGAACTCGTAGCTGCCCGGCGCGCGGCCGTAGCGGCTGGCCAGCGACGAGGCGATCTCGACCATGCGCGGGTCGTGGCTCGCGATCATCGGGTAGCCCTCACCGGCCAGCAGCACCTTGAGACAGCGGACGTAGGACCTGTCGATGTCGAGGCGGTCCTGGAAGGCGACGTCCTCGGGCTCGAGGTAGGCGCCCTTGCAGAGCCGGACCCGGGAGCCCTCGTAGGCCAGCGCCCGGCAGTCGGCCTCGGTGCGGTGCAGCATCGCCTGGAGGACGGCTCCGGTCTCGGGGAAGTCCTTGCGCAGCTCGCGCAGGATCATCAGCGTCGAGTCGGTGGTGGTGTGGTCCTCCATGTCGAGGGTGACCGTGGTGCCGGCGTTGCGGGCGGCCCGGCAGATGGTGCGGGCGTTCTCGAGAGCGATCTTGTGGCCCCCGCCGGCCGCGACCGTGTCGGGCAGGAACTGACCGATGGCGCTGAGCTTCACCGACACTTCGGCGCCGCGGGTCAGGCCGCGCGCGGCGAGCTGGCGCAGCAGGTCGAGGTAGGCCTGCACGGTGGCCTCGGCCTGGTCGGCGTCGAGAGTGTCCTCGCCGAGGAAGTCCAGCGTCACCAGGAGCTTCTCGTCGGCCAGCCCGGCGGCCGCGTCGACGGCGGACTCCGTGGTCTCCCCGGGCACGTAGCTGCGGACGATGCCGGCCGAGACCGGCATGGTGCTCACCATCTTCTTGACCGCGGCGCTGCGGGCCAGGAGGAGGAGCGGCTGACGGAGGATCGGCATGTCTCTCAGGCTACGTCCGCGGTGCCGCCGCGGCCGATTTCAGGGGGTACGCCGCCGCAGCGTGGCCGCGCCCAGCACCAGCCCGGCCACGGCGAAGCCGGCCACCACGGCGAGGTCCTGCCACACGTCGGCCGTCTCGGCCGTCTGCGTCAGGGTCTGCATCGCGTCGACCGCGTAGCTGAGCGGCAGCACGTCGCTCACCCACCCGAGCACCGTCGGCAGCTGGTCGCGTGGGACGAACAGGCCGCACAGCAGGATCTGCGGGATCACCACCGCCGGCATGAACTGCACCGCCTGGAACTCGGTCTGCGCGAACGCGCTGACGAACAGGCCGAGCGCGGTGCCGAGCACGGCGTCGACCACGGCGACGACCACGAGGAGCCAGACCGGGCCCTGCACCTGCAGGTCGAGGACGCCGACGCTGAGCGCCACCGCCAGCACCGACTGCACCGCCGCGACCAGACCGAACGCCACCCCGTACCCGAGCAGGAAGTCGAGCTTGCCCATCGGCATCGTGAGCAGCCGCTCCAGGGTGCCGCCGCTGCGCTCGCGGAGGGTGGTGACGCTGGTGACCAGGAACATCACGATGAAGGGGAACATCGCGAGCAGCGCCGGACCGACCTCGTCGAAGACCGGGGTGTCCTGGAACATCCACCACAGCAGGGTGATCAGCAGGCAGGGCAGCACCAGCAGCAGGGCGAGCGTGCGGTGGTCGCGGCGCAGCTGGGTGAGCACCCGCGCGGCGACGGCGACGGTGATCCTCGAGGTCATCCGGCGTCCTCCCTCACGATCGCCAGGAACGCGTGCTCGACGCTGTCGGCGCCGGCCTTCTCCTTGATCTCGGCGGGCGTGCCGTCGGCGATGATCCGGCCCTCGCGCATCAGCAGCAGCCGGTCGCAGCGTTCGGCCTCGTCCATGACGTGACTGGAGACGAAGACGGCGGTGCCCCGGTCGGCGAGGCGGTGGAAGAGCCCCCAGAGGTCCTCGCGGAGCACCGGGTCGAGGCCGACCGTGGGCTCGTCGAGCACGAGCAGCACCGGCTCGCCCAGCAGCGCGACCGCCAGGCTGGCTCGGCTGCGCTGGCCGCCGCTGAGCCGACCCACGATCTGGTCGCGGTGGCTGCCGAGGTCGACGGCGTCGACCACCCGGTCGATCTCCTCCCTACCGACCCCGAGGACCCGGCAGAAGAACCGGAGGTTCTCGACGACGGTGAGGTCGTCGTACACGCTCGCGGCCTGGGTGACGTAGCCGACCGTCTCGCGCAGCGACCGGCTGCCGGCCGGCTCGCCGAAGACGGTCACGGTCCCCGCCCGGACCTGCTGCACGCCGACCAGGCACCGCATCAGCGTCGACTTGCCGCAGCCGGACGGGCCGAGCAGACCGGTCACGCCGTCGCCGATGGTGACGTCGAGGCGCTCGAGCACCGTGCGCTTCCCGCGGACGACGTGCAGGCCGCGGATCTCGACCGCGTTATTCACCATGCGGTGAATTATGCGCTGGTGGGCGGTTCGGGGCAAGGACGATCGCAGGGATACCCGCCTACGGCAGCGGCATCTCGAAGTACCGCTGGATGGTGGGGGCGACGGCGGCGACGACGTCCTCGGCCGGCAGGGAGGCGAGCGGCTCGAGCTCGAGGACGTAGCGGCCGACGATCAGCCCGAAGATCTGGCTCGCGACGAACGGCATCCGGCGCTCGGGCTGGTCGAGGCCGAGGGCGTCGGCGATCGGCAGGATGATCGCGGGGAGGAAGCCCTCCCGGATCAGCGCGGACCCCTCGGGCTCGAGGATGCCGCGGACCACGCCGAGCAGGGAGGGCTGGAGCTCGGGGTCGTCCCAGACGCCGAGGAACGCCGTGAGCAGCCGCTCGGCCGCGCCGTCGATGCCGCCGGCCACGGCCGGGACGATCACGCCGGTCGGGTCGATCGGCAGCTCGAGAGCGGCGACGAAGAGGTCGTGCTTGGTGCCGAAGTAGTGGTGCACGAGCGCGGCGTCGACGCCGGCGTCGGCGGCGATGGACCGCACCGACGTGCGGGCGTAGCCGTGCTCGGCGAAGCGGGCGCGGGCGGCGCCGAGGATCGCCGCGCGCGTGTCGGGTGCCCCGGGACGACGACCCCGTCGTCCCGGCGCACCCGACCTGGCCTGGCTCATGGTCGCTCAGGCTACGACGTGGCGACCCGTTCGGTCCGGGTGCGGTCGAGGGCCACCGCGACCACGACGGCCACGACGATCCCGAACAGCGGCGGGATGCCGACCTCGGCCTCCTTCGACCAGTAGGCGACCCCGCTGGCCACGGCGTACGTCGCGATGTTGCGCCAGTCGAGCGCCACCGGCGCGTGGTCGGCCGGGATGCCGCGCCGCCAGCGCAGGAAGAAGTCCGCGATGATCACGCCGCCGAGCGGCGGGATGAACGTGCCGAGCAGGCCGAGGTAGTCGATCAGGTGGTTCTGGACCCCGGTCAGCGCCAGCACCGTGCCGATCACCGAGCCGCCGATGACGAACGGCGTCTTGGTCGGCCGCTCGAACAGCTCCGCGCCGGCCACGCCGAAGGCGTACGCCGTGTCGGCGTTCGACTTCCACAGGTTGCCGAAGAGCAGGAAGACGCCCCAGCCGACCAGGCCGAGGTTGTACAGCACCAGCACGAAGTCGCCCTCGCCGAAGGTGATCGCACCGATGGCGCCGAAGAGGATCATCAGCCCGTTGCCGACCAGGAAGCCGATCAGGCAGGCCCAGACCGCCTGCGAGCCGGACCGGCCGAAGCGGGTCCAGTTGGGCGCCTGGGTGCCGGCCGAGACGAACGTGCCGACGACGGTGGTGATCGCGACGGACAGCGCCATGGTGGCGCTCGGCTCGACGTCGAACAGGCCGCCCAGGCCGCCGACCTCCTCGAGCGAGCGGACCACGACCCACACCGCCAGGATCAGGATGAGCGGCGTGGACACCAGGGAGACCCAGTACATCCCGCGGTAGCCGTAGCAGGCGGTCACGCACATCAGCACGCTGGTGAGCACCATGATCGACGCCTTCGCGGCGTACGACTCCCAGCCGGCCGCCTCGGCGGTCAGGTCGCCGATCGTGCCGACGACCACGCCGTACCACCCGATCTGGGTGCCGCCCAGCAGGATCGAGGCCAGCTTCGAGCCGCGGTTGCCGAAGCTGTAGCGGGCCATCACGACGGTCGTCAGCCCGGTGCGCGCGCCGACGTAGCCCATCAGCGCGACGTAGGTGCCGAGGATCGCGGAGCCGGCCAGGATCACCAGCAGCAGCTCGCCGAACCCGAACGCCGGCCCGAGCTGCGCGCCGGCGAGCATCGTCGGCGTGAAGATCGTGAAGCCGAGCAGCACGACCGCCAGCGAGAGGAACGACTTGCGGGCGCTCAGCGGGACGGGCGTGACGGGGTAGTCCGGGTCGACGGGGTCGACGTCGACCCCGTCGCGGCCGTCGACGTTCGTGGTCACGCCTCCTCCCCGATGTCCTCGGCCCAGATCTCCGCGCGCTCGTCGAGCATCCGGTCCATCAGCTGCTTGCAGGTCGGGTCGTCGAGGACGTCGACGACCACGCCCCGGCTGCGCAGCCAGCTCTCGGAGGCCTCGAACGTGCGGTTCTCGCCCACGACGATCCGCGGGATGTCGTAGAGGACCGCGGTGCCCGCGCACATGAAGCACGGCGAGAGCGTCGTGTAGAGCACGCTGGCCCGGTAGACCGACGCGGGGAGCCGGCCGGCCCGCTCGATGCAGTCGGTCTCACCGTGCCGGATCGCGCTGCCGAGCTGGACCCGGCGGTTGCGGCCCACCGCGAGGACCTCGCCGTCGTTGGTGACCAGCGCGGCCCCGATCGGGACGCCGCCCTCCTCCCAGCCGATCCGCGCCTGGTCGATGGCGAGTCCGAGGAAGTGCTTGTCGTCGAGGTGTTCTGCGGTGGTCACGGAGGGCCTCCCTTTGCCGTCGGGTGCGGACGCGACTGCGCTGCACGCCGACACGATGGCCAGTGCCAGGATCCGACCACAAGGGACACTGTGTCCGGTCCCCACACCATCTTGAGAGACAGACTGCTCGCCTGACGGCAGCATGGGGCCATGATGCCGACGCTGCGGGACGTCCTCGCCATGCCGTCCTTCCGGTCCGCCTCGGTCGAGGTCGTGACCGGCGACCTCGACGCGGTCGTGCGCTGGGTGCACTCCTCCGAGGTCTACGAGATGGGCGGGCTGCTCGCCGGCGGCGAGGTGCTGCTCACCTCCGGCCTCGGCCTGCACGGCCGCACCGCCGAGCAGCTGGTGGCCTACGTCGACCAGCTCGCCGACGCCGGCTGCGTGGCGCTCGCGATGGAGATCGGCCGTTCCTTCTTCGACGTGCCGCCGGAGCTGATCGACACCGCGCGGCGCCGCGACGTGGCCTTCCTCGCCCTGCACTCGGTGGTGCCCTTCGAGCGGATGGTCGAGGACTTCCACGACCTGCTCGTACGCCGCAAGCTCGGGTCGACGCGGTCGAGCGAGGCGATCTGGCAGGAGCTGCTGTCGCCGGTGATGTTCGGCCAGGGCATGGCCGTGCTCCTCGACGCGGTCGCGCGCCTGGCCGGCTGCGCCGCCGAGCTGGTCGACACCGACGGCCGCGTCGTCGAGCGGAGCCGGATCGCGGTCCCGTCGTCGGAGACCGACCGGGTCGTGACCGAGGTGCGCGTCCAGGCCGGGGTCGCCGGACGGGTGGTGCTGCTCGGGCGCGGCACGGCACGGCGTACCGCCGTGGCCCACCGAGCGGCGGCGGCGGTGGCGCTCGAGCTCGGCCGCCATCCCGGCGTGGGGCAGCGCCCCTCGCTCGCGCAGGCGATCGTCACCGACCTCGTGACCGGGGCGTTGGCGTCCGCCGGCGACCTGCGCAAGCGGCTGACGGACATCGGCTGGACGCCGGGCGAGAGCCAGCACGTGCTGGTCGCGGCCGTCGACGTCGACCACAAGGTGCCGGTGCAGGAGCTGCTCCCCCCGGTGCGGGAGGCGGTGCACGAGGTGCTGGGGCCCTGTGTCTCGGGAGTCGCCGGCAGCCAGGTGGTCGTGCTCGCGCACGGGTGGCAGCGCGCGGAGCCGCAGCGGCTGCGCGCGGCGTTCGTCGAGGTGTACGACGCCGTGCTGGCCGGGGCGGGCGACCTCGCCGTCGCCGTCCGCACCCTGGCGGTGGCCGCGCCCGTCGTCGACCTCGCCGAGGTGGGCGCCGCCGTCGCCCAGGCCCGCGAGGTGGTGCAGATCGCCCGTCGGTTCGGCACCCGGACCGGCGTCCTGCTGACCCGCGACGTCGGCGTGCAGCGGCTGCTGGCCGCCGGACCGGCCGCGGCCCTGGCGGCGTTCGTCTCCGAGCAGCTCGGGCCGCTGATCGACCACGACCGCGAGACCTCCGGCGACCTGGTCCGCACGCTCGACGCGTTCGTCAGCCACGGCGCCAGCAAGGCCCGGACGGCCACGGCGCTCGGCATCCGGCGCCAGTCCCTCTACGCCCGGCTGGCCCGGGTCGAGCGGCTGCTGGGCATCTCGCTCGACGACGCCGCGCAGGTGAGCTGCCTCTCCGTCGCCCTGGTGGCCTGGCGGATGCGCACCGGCCTGGACCTGCAGGCGGCGTTCGACCGGAAGCCCGCCTAGGGACCGGTGGCGACGGGGAAGTGCTCGCGCGCGAACTCCAGCGACTCGCGCAGGTCGCGCTCCCGCTCGGCGCGGTCGACGCACTTGCGGGTGTTGATCTCCAGCACGATGTCGCCGCCGAAGCCGGTCGCCGCGAGGTGGTGGAGGAACGCGTCGGCACCCATCGTCCCCCGGCCCGGGACGAGGTGCTCGTCCTTCGCCGACCCGGTGCCGTCGGTGAGGTGGATGTGCCGCAGCCGGTCACCGAGCCGGTTCGCCATCTCGATCACGTCGTCGTGGGCGATCGCCGCGTGCGACAGGTCGATCGTGGTGTTGGTGTAGGGCTGGTCGGAGGGGTCCCATCCAGGCAGGTACATCTCCAACGACCGGCCGGAGGCCCGCCACGGGTACATGTTCTCGACCGCGAACGCCAGCCCGGTCGATGCCTCCAGGGCGGCGATGCCGTCGACGAAGTCACGCGCGTAGGTCTTCTGCCAGCGGAACGGCGGATGCACCACGACCACGTCCGCGCCGACGGCGTGCGCCATCTCCGCGGACCGTTCGAGCTTGCTCCACGGCTCGGTCCCCCAGACCCGCTGGGTGAACAGCAGACAGGGCGCGTGCACGGCCGAGACCGGCACGCCGTGGTGCTCGGAGAGCTGCTTGATCGCCGACGTCTGCTGGCTCAGCGCGTCGATGCCGACCATCACCTCGACCGAGTCGTAGCCCACCGAGGCGGCGTACGTGAAGGCGTGCGCCGACGACTCGGGGTAGACCGAGACGGTCGAGAGGCCGATGCGTGAGCCGCTCATCAGAACGCGAGGTCGCTGATCTGGTCGAGGCGCTCGAGGATCACGCCCTCGCGCAGCGCCCACGGGCAGACCTCCAGCGCCGGGAGCTCGAAGATGTCCATGACCGCCTCCGCGACCAGGGCGCCGGGCAGGATCTGGTGGGCGCGACTCGGCGAGACCCCCGGCAGCTGCGCGAGCTCGTCGTGCCCCATCGCCGCCAGCTTGGGGATCCACTCCGCGAGCACGTCGAAGGCCAGCGACCGCGGCACCAGCGGGCCCTCCGCCGACGGCGCCGCACCGCAGATGCGAGCCAGGGACCGGAACGTCTTCGAGGTGCCTGCCGCATGGTCGGGCGAGCCCGGGCGCAGTAGCCGGCCGGCGTCGCGGGCGATGTCGGCGCGGATCTGCCGGCGCAACTGCCGGATCGCCTCGTCCGCGACCGGACCGGCGGCGAGGTGCTGCCGGGCCAGCCGCGCGGCCCCGAGGGGCAGCGACCAGGCCACCTCCGGCTCCTCGTCGGCCCCGCCGGCGATCTCCAGCGAACCTCCGCCGATGTCGAAGACCCAGAGCCGGCCTGCCGACCAGCCGAGCCAGCGGCGTACGGCCAGGAAGGTCAGCCGCGCCTCGTCCTCGCCCGCCAGCACCACGATCGACCGGCCGGTGCGCTCGCGCACCTCGTCGAGCACCGCGTCGGAGTTGATCGCGTCGCGGACCGCCGAGGTCGCGAAGGCCAGCATGTCCTCGCAGCCCTTCTCCTCCGCGACCCGCTGCGCACCGATCGTGAACTCCGCCAGGGCGTCGATCCCCTGCCGGGACACCGAGCCGGTGGCGTCGAGGTGCTCGGCCAGGCGCAGCGGCTCCTTGTGGGAGTACGCCGGCAGCGGGGCCGCGCCACGGTGCGCGTCGACGACCAGCAGGTGCCCGGTGTTGGAACCGATGTCGAGGACGCCCAAGCGCATGTATCCCACGCTACTAGGACGACCCGGCGCGCGACGTAGGGTTGGGGTCGTGCCCGAAGTCGACCTGGCCTTCCCTCGCGCGTACGTCGAGTTCGTGAACCCGGACGACGAGTCCGAGGTGATGCGCTGCGACCTCACCTGGCTGACGTCGAGCTACCGGTGCATCTTCGGGGAGGGCTGCCCGGGCATCTACGCGGACGCACCCGACGTCGGCTGCTGCACGCTGGGCGCCCACTTCGCCGACAAGACCGACGAGAAGCGGGTCGCGGCGTACGTCGACATGCTCGACGAGAACCTGTGGCAGCAGAAGCCGCAGGGCCGCGCCGTCCGGAAGAAGGACTGGATCGAGGTCGACGAGGACGGCGAGCGCAAGACGCGCACCACCACCGTCGACGGCCAGCAGGCGTGCGTGTTCCACAACCGCAAGGACTTCGCCCCGCCGACGGGCGGGGGCGGCGCGGGCTGCGCCCTGCACGCACTGGCCTACGTGCTCGGGAAGAACCCCGTCGAGACCAAGCCGGACGTGTGCTGGCAGCTGCCGATCCGGCGCACCTTCCGCTCCGTGGAGCGGCAGGACGGCACGACGTACACCGAGGTCTCGATCGGCGAGTACGACCGCCGCGGCTGGGGTCCGGGCGGGCACGACCTCGACTGGTACTGCTCGGGCAACACCGAGGCGCACGTCGCACCCGAGCCCGTCTACGTCACCCACGAGGCCGAGCTGACCGAGCTGATGGGCCGGGCGGCGTACGCCGAGCTGGTCCGTCACTGCGACGCGCACGTGCGGTCGCGCTCGGCGCTGGCGCTGCATCCCGCCGACCCGCACTGACGCGCCGCGCACCCCTGAGAGCTGACCTCTCGACGTCAAGAAACAACGACCCCGGTGTCCGACGACTCCGGACGAGCACACACAATCTCTGCATGCGCCTGGACCATCTTTCTTTCGCCGCAGGACCTGATGGCCTCGCCAGCACTGCCCAGCGACTCGGGGGACTGCTCGGCAAGGAGTTCGTCGACGGCGGCGTCCACCCTCGCTTCGGCACCCGCAACATGATCCTGCCGCTCGCCGGCGACACCTACCTCGAGATCGTCGAGGCCCTGGACCACCCCGCATCCGACAAGGCCCCCTTCGGCCAGGCCGTCAAGGCCCGCTCCGCCCTCGGTGGCGGATGGCTCGGCTGGGTGGTCGCCGTCGACGACATCTCGGTCGTGGAGTCCCGGCTCGGCCGCGAGGCCGCGAACGGCAACCGGCACCTGCCCGACGGTGTCGAGCTGCTCTGGAAGCAGATCGGCGTCAACGGCCTGATCGCCGACCCCCAGCTGCCCTTCTTCATCGAGTGGGAGAGCCCCCGCGAGATGCACCCCAGCAACGGCGCCGACCCGGCGTTCTCCCTGGCCTGCCTGGAGATCGCGGGCGATCCGCTGCGCGTCAGCGAGTGGCTCGGCCAGACCGTCGAGGCGCCGCTGGAGGACGTCAAGGTCGAGTGGGTCGCGCCCAACGGCACCCCCGGCATCCTGGCCGCGCAGGTCCAGACGCCGAACGGCCTCGTGCGGCTCTAGTCCGACCCTGAACATCTCCCCCGGGGCCCGCCCGAGCCCCAACATCTGGCACCACACCGCGACGTACGAGGCCGAGAACCGCGCCGTCGACCCCGACGGTGCGATCGAGGCCGCGATGCGGTCGGTGGCGACCTGGGACGGCCGGGCCGTCCTCGACATCGGGTGCGGCAGCGGCTTCCATCTCCCGTGGCTCGCCTCGACGGCGGCGTCGGTGGTCGGCGTGGAGCCGCACGGCGACCTGATCGCGCTGGCCCGGCGACGCACCCGTCGGCTCCCCCACGTCACCGTCCTGCAGGGCACGGCCCAGCAGCTGCCGGTCCCCGACGCGTCCGTGGACGTCGTGCACGCCCGGTGGGCCTACTTCTTCGGGCCCGGCTGCGAGCCCGGCCTGGCCGAGCTCGACCGCGTCGTACGACGCGGCGGCACGGCGTACGTCGTCGACAACGACCCGACCCGGTCCACCTTCGGCTCGTGGTTCCGGCGCGGGTACCCCGAGGTCGACCCCGCGGCCGTCGAGCGCTTCTGGTCGACCCGCGGCTGGACCCGGATCCCGGTCGACATGCGCTGGTCGTTCGGCTCGCGCGCCGACCTGGAGAGCGTGGTGCGGATCGAGTTCGCCGCCCAGGTCGCCGACAGCGTGCTGGCCGAGCACACCGGCACCGAGGTCGACTACGCCGTCAACGTGTGGTGGCGCGACTACTAGCCCGTGTCGATCAGCCGGTCCCGCGCACCGAGAGCGTCGGGGCGAGCATCACCCCGGGGCCGACGACCGGTGGGTGGGCCAGCAGGCCCGCCAGCGCGGCCACGACCGCGACGGCGACGTCCTCGAGCGGCTGCCGGACCGAGGTGAGGCCGGGCGGGACGACCTGGGCGACCTGCGAATCGTCGAAGCCGACGACCGCCACCTGCTCACCCGGCCGCAGGTCGCGGTCGCGGAGCGTGTGCAGCACGCCCATCGCCAGCGTGTCGGAGGCGCACACGAACGCCGAGGGCCGGGCGCTGTCGAGCAGGTGGGCGCTCGCCTCGCGCCCGGAGGCGACGGTGTCCTCGACCCGCGACGCGAGGCCGGACGTCGACAGGCCGCGGCCGTGCATCGCGCGCGACCATCCCGACCGGCGGTCCTCGCCGATCCGGGAGTCCTGGCGCCAGCCGATCCAGGCGATCCGCTCGTGGCCGCGGTCCAGCAGGTGCGTCGTCGCCAGCTCGGTGCCGGCCGCACCGTCGACGTCGACCCACGGGTGCCGGGCCTGGCCCACGTGTCCGGACTGCAGGGTGTCCCAGGGCCGGCCGAAGGCGACGAACGGCGCGCGCCGCTCGTCGAGCCAGGCGGCCTGCGGGTTCCCGAGATAGGTGTCGGTGACGACGAACGCGTCCACGGCCGTGGACCGGAGCAGGTCGTCGTACCCCGCGATCGGGTCCGCACCGTCGCCGGCGAAGAGCAGCACGTGGTAGCCCGCCTCGCGCGAGGTGTCGACGAGGGAGTGCACGAAGCGGTCCATGGTGGCGTTCGCCGTGCCCTCCTGGGCCGGGCCGATGCGCATCCCGATCAGGTGCGAGGCGCGGGTGCGCAGGTTGCGCGCGGCACGGTTCGGCGAGTAGCCGAGTGCGGCGATCGCCTGCTGCACGCGGGCCAGGGTGTCCGGCCGCAGCAGGTCGGGGTTGTTGATGGCGTTGGAGACCGTCTGACGCGAGACCCCGGCCCGCTCGGCGACGTCGGTCAGCGTCGGCGGCGGGGTCGGCGGCGGGGTCGGCGGCGGGGTCGGCGGCGGGGTCGGCGTCGCCAGCCGCGCGACGCCGCGCCGGACCACGGGCTCGCTCCCGGACACCCCCACCTCCTCGGTCGCCGCAGGGTCTTGATCGATCCAATGACACCACAGGTGGTCGCTCGTCCACAGGCGGTGCGGCGGGCCGGGGACGCGGTGTCGGCGCCGCCCCCTAGCGTGTGCGGCATGTCGAAGACTCCCAGGCCCGCCTACCGCTGCTCCGAGTGCGGTTGGGAGACCGGGAAGTGGGTGGGCCGGTGCGGCGAGTGCCAGGCCTGGGGCTCGGTGGCCGAGGCCGCCGCGGTCCCGACCGGCCGCACGGCCGCCACGCCCGTGTCCACCCCGGCCGTCCCGATCGGCGAGGTGTCGGTGGAGGAGTCGGCGTTCCGCACCAGCGGCGTGCCCGAGCTCGACCGGGTGCTCGGCGGCGGCCTGGTGCCGGGCGCCGCGATCCTGCTGGCCGGCGAGCCCGGCGTCGGCAAGAGCACCCTGCTGCTCGAGGTCGCCGCGCAGACCGCGCGCTACCAGCGCCGCACGCTCTACGTCACCGGCGAGGAGTCCGCCTCGCAGGTCCGGTTGCGCGCCGACCGCACCGGCGGCGTCCACGACGAGCTGTTCCTCGCGGCCGAGACCGACCTGGGCGCGGTGCTGACGCACATCGAGCAGGTCCGCCCGGCCCTGCTGGTCGTCGACTCGGTGCAGACCATCGGCGCGTCCGGCATCGACGGGGTCCCGGGTGGCGTCACCCAGGTCAAGGAGGTCGCGGCGGCCCTGATCCGGGTCGCCAAGACCCGCAACATCACCACGGTCCTGGTCGGCCACGTCACCAAGGACGGCTCGATCGCCGGGCCTCGGGTCCTCGAGCACCTGGTCGACGTGGTGCTGCACTTCGAGGGCGACCGCAACTCGCGGTTCCGGATGGTGCGCGCGATGAAGAACCGCTTCGGCCCGGTCGACGAGGTGGGCTGCTTCGACCTCGGCGCCGAGGGCATCAGCGCGGTCACCGACCCGACCGGGCTGTTCGTCGAGAACCACCACACCCAGGTCCCCGGCACCTGCGTCGCCGTGTCCATGGAGGGACGGCGGCCGATGCTGGCCGAGGTCCAGGCCCTGGTCACCCACAGCGCGGCCGAGCGTCCCCGGCGCACGACGTCGGGCCTCGACTCCTCCCGCGTCGCGATGGTGATGGCGGTGCTGCACCAGCACTGCGGCATCCGGCTGCAGGCCATGGACGTGTTCGCCTCGACGGTCGGTGGCGCCCGCGTGGTCGAGCCGGCCAGCGACCTCGCGGTCGCGGTCGCGCTCGCCTCGGCGTTCGAGGGCACGCCCGCGCCACGCGGCATGGTCGCGATGGGCGAGATCGGCCTGGCCGGCGAGCTGCGTCGGGTCCGCGACCTCCCGCAGCGGCTCGCGGAGGCGGCGCGGCTCGGCTTCCAGCTCGCGGTGGTGCCGACCGAGCCCGGCCGCCAGCGACCACGCTCGCCCGAGTCGTGGACCGTCGACGGCATGCGGGTGATCGACGTGCCCGACGTACGCTCCGCGCTGCGGCTGGTCGACCTGGTGGCCGAGGGCGGCCCCAGCCGACCCCACGCGCTCTGACGGGCCCCCGGCCAGCCCCACGAGGGGCGCGCGGCCCCAGGCTGTGAGCGATCTGTGACCTTCCCGACGGGCGACACGCCCTAGACTGACCGCGCGGGGCCGATCGGACGCCGCCGCAGCCTCAGTCCAACGGGGAGGAACCTCGAGGTGGCCACCGACCGCTCTGACGAGCAGCTGCGCCTGCGCGCGACACTCGCCACGATCGCGCCGGGCACCTCCCTGCGCGACGGCCTGGAGCGCATCCTGCGGGGCCGCACCGGCGCCCTGATCGTGCTCGGCCACGACAAGGTGGTCGAGTCGATCTCGACCGGCGGCTTCACGCTCGACGTGCCGTTCACCGCCACCGGGCTGCGCGAGCTGGCGAAGATGGACGGCGCGATCATCGTCGACAAGGACGTCACCCGGATCCTGCGGGCCGCCGTGCACCTGATGCCCGACCACACGATCCCGTCGGAGGAGACCGGCACCCGGCACCGCACCGCCGACCGGGTGGCGCGCCAGGCCGGCTTCCCGGTCATCTCGGTGTCGCAGTCGATGCAGATCATCGCGGCGTACGTCGGCGCGACCCGCCACGTGCTCGAGGACTCCGGCCAGATCCTCTCCCGGGCGAACCAGGCGCTGGCGACGCTCGAGCGCTACAAGCTCCGCCTCGACGAGGTCTCCAGCACGCTGTCCGCCCTCGAGATCGAGGACCTGGTGACCGTGCGCGACGTCGCGGTCGTCGCGCAGCGGCTCGAGATGGTCACCCGGATCGCCCGCGAGATCGAGGACTACGTGCTCGAGCTGGGCACCGACGGCCGGCTGCTGTCGCTGCAGCTGGAGGAGCTCGTCACCGGCGTCGACACCGAGCGCGAGCTGGTGATCCGCGACTACCTGCCCGTCGGCCGCCGCTCGCGCACGCCGGAGTCCGTACTCGCCCGCCTGGAGTCGCTGTCGTCGACCGAGCTCGTCGACCCGGCGGCCGCCGCCCGGGCGCTCGGCCTCGGCACCGGCGAGCACCTCGACGGCGCGGTCGCCCCCCGCGGCTACCGGCTGCTCGCCAAGGTGCCCCGCCTGCCCAGCGCGGTGGTCGACCGGCTCGTCGACCACTTCGGCACGCTGCAGAAGCTGCTCTCCGCCGGCATCGACGACCTGCAGGCGGTCGACGGCGTCGGCGAGCTGCGCGCCCGCAGCGTCCGCGAGGGGCTCTCCCGGCTGGCCGAGTCCACCATCCTCGAGCGCTACGTCTGACGCAGCCCTCAGTCCGGCTCGACCGCGCCCGACGGAGACTGACCCGGCTTCTTCTTGGGCTGGTTCTTCGGCTGGTTCTTCGGCTGGTTCTTCGGGGTCGCCGTCACGGTCACGGTCGCGGCCGCCGGGGTCTTCAGCTCGAACTGCACGTCCGACGGCTCACCCCCGAGGGCTGCCGCCGTGACGTGGTACCAGCCGGGCATCGCCCAGGCGGTGCCCACCATGCACGTGCTGCCGGAGCGCTTGGCCTGCTTCCACACGAGTCCGACGTTCGTGGTGACGGCCTTGCGGACGACGACGTCACGACGCGGGACGGCCTGTGGGCACTGGCGGCTGCTCCAGATCGGGTCCTTGCCCGAGGTGATGTTCACGGTCAGCGCACGGGGAGTGACCCGCCAGGTGCAGGCCTCCGCGGTGATCGTGCGCAGCTGCAGCACGATCATCACGTCACGGCCGCCCACGGCGTTGCCGACCTTGGGCGTGACGGCGATGTCGGAGCCGACACACGGGCCGGTCGGCGCCGCGAGCACGGGGGCCGTGCTGGTCTGTTTGCCCTTGCCGGGCCGCTTCTTCTTGGTGCGGGTCTCCCCCGGTGTGACCGGACCGGTGCCGCCGGTCACGGCCGGGGCGGAGGACGTGTCGGCGGAGAGCTCCGCCGCGTCGTCGGCGCCGTCCTTGGCGTCGCTGCCGCCGCCGAGCAGCCGGGCGATCGCCACCACGAGCAGGACGGCGGTGCCGAGCACCAGGATCCGGCGTACCCAGTAGACCCGGGCCGGCAGCGGACCACGGGTCAGGGCAGGCATGCCCCAACGCTAGTGAGCGGCCCGCCCGCGGTGGCGGTGCCACACCGGGGACAATGGCGGCGACATGAGTGAGCTGCACGAACCGATCCTGCGGTGGTACGACGAGCATGCCCGCGAGTTGCCCTGGCGCGGGCCCGACGCCTCGCCGTGGTCGGTGATGGTCTCCGAGTTCATGCTCCAGCAGACCCCGGTCAGCCGGGTGCTGCCCGTGCACCAGGAGTGGCTGCGCCGCTGGCCGGCGCCGGCCGACCTGGCCGCGGAGCCGACCGGCGAGGCGGTGCGCGCCTGGGGCCGGCTCGGCTACCCGCGGCGCGCGCTGCGCCTGCACGCCGCGGCCACCGCGATCGTCGAGCAGCACGGCGGCGAGGTGCCCGCGGCGTACGACGAACTGCGGGCACTGCCCGGCATCGGCGACTACACCGCGGCCGCGATCGCCAGCTTCGCGCACGGTCGGCGCCACGTGGTGCTGGACACCAACGTGCGGCGGGTGTTCGCCCGGGTCATCCAGGGCGTGGAGTTCCCGTCGCCGTCGGTGACGAAGGCCGAGCGGGAGGTCGCGCTCGAGGTGCTTCCCGACGAGGACGCCACCGCCGCAACCTGGTCGGTCGCCGTGATGGAGCTCGGCGCGCTGGTGTGCACGGCCGCCGGCCCGCGCTGCCACGACTGCCCGGTCGCCGACCGGTGCGCCTGGCGGTCGGCCGGCCACCCGGCGTACGACGGCCCGCCCCGCAAGGTGCAGACCTGGGCCGGCACGGACCGCCAGTGCCGGGGCCGGCTGCTCGCGGTGCTGCGCGACACCGACGGCCCGGTGCACCGCTCCCGGCTCGACGCCGCCTGGTCGGAGGATGGCCAGCGGATCCGCTGCCTGGCCTCACTCATCGAGGACGGCCTGGTCGCCCACGTCGGCCCCGACACCTACGCCCTGCCCTGAAATGCCGAGTCGGCGCCAGATCGCATCCGTCAGGTGCAATCTGGCGCCGACTCGCGGGTGATTTGGCGCCGACTCGGCTACTCGGCGCTGCGCGGGACGTCGCTGCCGCTGTCGGAGTCGTCCGGGCCCTCGAGGGAGGGCTCGGTCGCGGAGACCTCGGCGGTCTCGAACGGCGGCAGGTCGGGCAGCTCGCCGACCTTCTGGCCGTGGAAGGTGAACGACGCGGCCGGACCCTCGCCCTCCACGTCGACCAGCACGATCTGGCCGGGGCCGACCTCGCCGTACAGCATCTTCTCGGCGAGCACGTCCTCGATCTCGCGCTGGACGGTACGACGCAGCGGGCGGGCGCCCAGGACCGGGTCGAAGCCCCGCTCGGCGAGCAGGTTCTTCGCGGCCTGGGTGAGCTCGATCCGCATGTCGCGGTCCTTCAGGCGGACCTCGACCGACGCGATCATGTTGTCGACCATGTGGACGATCTGCTCCTGCGACAGCGGCGGGAACACGATGATCTCGTCGACGCGGTTGAGGAACTCCGGGCGGAAGTGCTGCTTGAGCTCGTCCTGCACCTTGTTCTTCATCCGGTCGTAGTCGCCGGGGCCACCAGCACCGCCGGCGAAGCCGAGGTTGACGCCCTTGGCGATGTCCTTGGTGCCGAGGTTGGTGGTCATGATGATGACGGTGTTCTTGAAGTCGACCACCCGGCCCTGCGAGTCGGTCAGGCGACCCTCCTCGAGGATCTGCAGCAGGCTGTTGAAGATGTCGGGGTGCGCCTTCTCGACCTCGTCGAAGAGCACGACCGAGAACGGCTTGCGGCGCACCTTCTCGGTGAGCTGGCCGCCCTCCTCGTAGCCGACGTAGCCCGGAGGCGAGCCGAAGAGCCGCGAGACGGTGTGCTTCTCGCCGAACTCCGACATGTCGAGCTGGATCAGCGCGTCCTCGTCGCCGAAGAGGAACTCCGCGAGCGTCTTGGACAGCCAGGTCTTACCGACACCGGACGGGCCGGCGAAGATGAACGAGCCGCCGGGCCGCTTCGGGTCCTTCAGGCCGGCGCGGGTACGCCGGATCGCGCGCGACAGCGCCTTGACCGCCTCGTCCTGGCCGATGACCCGCTTGTGGAGCTCGTCCTCCATCTTGAGCAGCCGGGTCGACTCCTCCTCGGAGAGCTTCACGATCGGGATGCCGGTCGCCACGGCGAGCACCTCGGCGATCAGCTCCTCGTCGACCTCCGCGACCTCGTCCATGTCGCCCGCGCGCCACTGCTTCTCGCGCTCGGACTTCTTCAGGATGAGCTGCTTCTCCTCGTCGCGCAGGCGCGCGGCGGCCTCGAAGTCCTGGCCGTCGATCGCGGCCTCCTTGCGCTGACGGACCTCGCCGATCTTGTCGTCGTACTCGCGCAGGTCGGCGGGCGCCGTCATCCGGCGGATCCGCAGCCGCGAGCCGGCCTCGTCGATCAGGTCGATCGCCTTGTCGGGCAGGAAGCGGTCGGAGATGTAGCGGTCGGCCAGCGTCGCCGCCGAGACCAGCGCCTCGTCGGTGATGGTGACGCGGTGGTGCGCCTCGTAGCGGTCGCGCAGGCCCTTGAGCATCTCGATCGTGTGCGCGATCGAGGGCTCGGCGACCTGGATCGGCTGGAAGCGGCGCTCCAGCGCGGCGTCCTTCTCGAGGTACTTGCGGTACTCGTCGAGGGTGGTCGCGCCGATGGTCTGCAGCTCGCCGCGGGCCAGCATCGGCTTGAGGATGCTGGCCGCGTCGATCGCGCCCTCGGCCGCACCGGCCCCGACGAGGGTGTGGATCTCGTCGATGAACAGCACGATGTCGCCGCGGGTGCGGATCTCCTTGAGCACCTTCTTCAGGCGCTCCTCGAAGTCACCGCGGTAGCGCGAGCCGGCCACCAGGGCGCCCAGGTCGAGCGTGTAGATCTGCTTGTCCTTGAGCGTCTCGGGCACGTTGCCCTTGACGATGTCCTGGGCCAGGCCCTCGACGATCGTCGTCTTGCCGACGCCGGGCTCGCCGATGAGGACCGGGTTGTTCTTCGTACGCCGCGAGAGGATCTGCATGACCCGCTCGATCTCCTGCTCGCGGCCGATCACCGGATCCAGCTTGCCCTCGCGGGCGTCCTGGGTGAGGTTGCGGCCGAACTGGTCGAGCACGAGCGAGGACGACGGGGCGTCGCTCTGCGAGCCACCCGTGGTGGCGCCGGCGCCGGCCGCCTCCTTGCCCTGGAAGCCCGAGAGCAGCTGGATGACCTGCTGGCGGACCCGGTTGAGGTCGGCGCCGAGCTTCTGCAGCACCTGGGCGGCGACACCCTCACCCTCGCGGATCAGGCCGAGCAGGATGTGCTCGGTGCCGATGTAGGAGTGGCCGAGCTGCAGCGCCTCGCGCAGGGACAGCTCGAGCACCTTCTTGGCGCGCGGGGTGAACGGGATGTGGCCGCTGGGCGCCTGCTGGCCCTGGCCGATGATCTCCTCGACCTGCGCGCGCACCGCCTCGAGCGAGATGTCCAGGCTTTCGAGCGCCTTCGCGGCGACACCCTCACCCTCGTGGATGAGGCCGAGCAGGATGTGCTCGGTGCCGATGTAGTTGTGGGAGAGCATGCGGGCCTCTTCCTGGGCCAGCACGACCACCCGGCGGGCTCGGTCAGTGAACCGCTCGAACATGCGTATCTCTCCTACAGGCTTTCGGTGGGGCTACGTAGGTCATCAACCCCGCACACAGCCTACGCGTTCCCCGGTGGGGGCCTATTCAGTCCGCTCAGAGCGAACAGCACTCGGCGGCGGCCCCGCCCAGGCGCGGGCCGCCGCCGAGATCAGGCCAAACTCAGTGGGCTGCGTCGTAGGCTGAACGGACCTCGGCCGACACGCGACCCCGGTCGGGGACGTCGTGGCCGTTGGCCCGCGCCCACTCACGGATCTCCTTCGCGCTGGGGCCGCCGCTGCTCGCGGCGGACCGGCGCCCGCCCCGGCGCGGAGCGGCACCGACCTTGCGGCCATGGCCGACGTACGGCGCGAGCAGGCCGCGCAGCTTGTCGGCGTTCTTGTCGTTGAGGTCGATCTCGTACGAGGTGCCGTCGAGGCCGAACGAGATCGTCTGCGTCGCCTCGCTGCCGTCGAGGTCGTCTTCGAGAACAATGTGGATCTTCTGCGCCATTCGTCACACTCGCTTCTGTGAATGAGGATTCGTCGGTACCGCCGAGCAGCATCTTCGACCAGCTGCCCGGCCGGAGATTTCTCATTAAACGGAAGCGAATTCAGGCACAATTCTTGCACGCCTGCGCCGCAATTCCCACATGCGTCGACCAATACTTCGCAACCGAGGTCCCGACCCGCCCGCCGTCTCACGTTGATCACACCCCGCCGAACCGGGCCGAGAGGGAAGCGGACGTTCCACCATGCGAGCAAGGCGAAGGACACGCTGCGGATGATCCATATGCTTTTTCGGGGTCAACGGCCAACCCGTCGACCTTCCACCACTCAGCCCCCTCGCTGAGGGCGTCACCCCGGCGCGTCGATTCCGGTCACATATCGTCAAATCCGAGTCTCCGGAGCGACGGCCTAGGCGATCGGGCAGCCCGCACTGTGTGTTCCCGTCTGAACTCGGTTCACCGGGATTCTTCAGGTCCCTCATTCACGGAAGAGACCCCCCGCCAGCACCAGGATCCGACTGCACATATCGCGGCTGGAACCGCCGGCCGACGGCCGCGTCGGCCGTGCTCAGCGGACAGCTCGGATAGGCGGACGCGGCCAGACCGGATGCGAAGACCTCCGTGGCAGGGCGCTTCCGGGAAGGGGCCGCCCTCTCAGGTCTCGGGATCGGTCACGACACGCCCGGCAGGTACGGGTCGTTGCGGGGGATGTCCCACCGACGGAGCAAGCGGTCCCGCTCCCAGGGCTCCACCTTCGCCACCCGGGTCTGCGACTCGAAGTGGAAGGCCCTCGCGGTCGACACCCACACGATGCGCAGCCCCAGATGGGCGATCTTGAGGGAGAAGTCGACGTCATTGAAGTTGACCGGCAGCGTCTCCGTCATGCCTCCGGCACGCTCGTAGGTCTCCCTGGTGACGGCGATGCAGGCACCCGTGACTCCCGAGACCTCCCGATTGATCACGAGGGCGGCGAAGTGGCCCGGGTCGTCGAGAGCCGTCCGTGGGAACGCATGGATCACGTGGCAGTTCTTGAACACCAGGCCGACATGCTGCGCCGTCGTGTCGGCGAACCGGAGGTTCGCCCCGGTCAGCCCGACGCCCGGCTCGAGGATCGGACCGACGAGGTCCGGAAGGAAGTTGTCGGTGATCAGCTCGATGTCGTCGTTGAGGATGACGAGCAGGTCGCCCGACGCAGCGAGCACGCCCAGGTTGCACTTCTCGCTGAAGTTGAACGGGGCGTCGTACGGCACGAGCTTGAGACGGTCGCCTGCCACCTCGCGCAGCTCGGCGAGGACGCCGTCAGGCGTCGACTCGTCGTGGACGACGACCAGCTCGACGTTCTCGTGGCCGCCCTTCTCGAGGACCGACCGGACGGCCTCGACCACCAGGACGCGGGTGCGCCCCCACACCCGACGGCTGGTGCCCCTCGTCGGGATAACGATGCTGACGAGCGAGTCAGGATCGAGCTCGCGGCGCAGCAGCACGGACCCGGTGCGCGGCTCGAGGTACGTCGTGGCCTTGATCCCGGTCCGCTCGAGGTGGTCACGGACGGCGCGGACGCGCGCGTCGACGGCGTACGGCTTGGCCTCCGCCGACGCCGCGGTCGAGGACGCGATCGCCCGCCAGTGGTAGAGCACCTCGGGGACGTGCACGACGCGGCGGGCCCGCTCGGTGACCCGCAGCACGAGGTCGTGATCCTGCGAGCCGTCGAAGCCGAGCCGGAAGGCACCGACCTCCCGGACCAAGGAAGCCCGCAGCACGGAGAGATGGCAGGTGTACATCTGTGCGCGGAACCGCTCCGGCGACCACGGCGGCTTACGGAACAGCGAGAAGCGGTTGCCGTCCTCGTCGATCTTGTCCTCGTCGGAGTAGAGGTAGTCGACCTCGGGCTCACGCTGGATGGCAGCGTGCATCTGCTTCAACGCGTCCGCCGTGAGCAGGTCGTCGTGGTCGAGCAGGGCCAGGAATTCACCGCGCGCGACGTCGACCGCGTCGTTGGACGCGGCGCATATCCCGCCGTTGGTCTCGCGCTCCACGACCCGGATCCGGCTGTCGGCGGCCGCCGCCGCGCGCAGGACGTCGCGCACCCCTGCATCGGGCGACAGGTCGTCGACGAGGACCAGCTCCCAGTCGGTGAACGACTGCGCGGTGACGGAGTCGATCATCTCCTGCAGCACGCCGACCCCCGGGTTGTAGACCGGAGTCAGGATCGAGAAGTACGGCGCGGCCATCTCAGGCACCGCGGCGGAAGATCCGGCCGGGGCTCGTCACCGCGCGGCCCACCCGCCAGGAGCGGGAGGCGCGCAGGTCACGCTCCGCCCGCTCGGCCAGCCGTAGCTTGCGCCGCAGCGCCCGGATCCGCCGCCGGGTCTTCGCCAGCCGCTTGGTGCGGGCCTGGAGCCTGCGCTGGGACGCCTCGAGCTCGCGCTTGAGCCGGGCGGCGCGCTGGCGGCCGCTGGCGGCCTCGGCCTCCAGGCCGAGGATGTGATCCCGCACGATCAGCAGCTCGTGGCGCAGCGCGGTGGTCTGTGCCGCCCCGATGTCGGCGAGGTTCTGGACGTGCTGCCGCGTCGAGACCTCCTCTTGGTAGCGACGCGCGTACTCGTCGGACTCGCGGATCTCCTGAACCGGGATCACCGGCACCAGCTCGGGCAGCTCCGCGGTGTCCTCGGGCTGGGTCGGGTGGGCGCTCGCCACGAACTGGTAGACGAACGAGTCCGGCTGGTCGCGCACCCACTCGATGAAGCCGGGCGGCAGCTCGTCGGGGCGGACGTCGACCTCGCTCGACAGCGGGTCGATGGTCACGCCCCGGAGGTGCTCGATGGTCAGGCCGGCGCTGGCGAAGAGCTTGGCGACGCCGGCGCGGTCGAAGAAGCGCACGTGCGTCTCGTCGAGGAGGCCGACCTGGGTGTAGGTCCACTGCCCACGGAGCAGCGCCAGCCGCAGCGAGCCGTGGGTGACGTTGGGGATCGAGACGACGATGCGACCGCCCTCGGCCAGGAGGGACACGGCGTCACGCAGCGCCCGGACCGGGTCGACCAGGTGCTCGAGGACGTCGCCGAAGACGACGGCGTCGAAACTGCCCTTGTCGAAGTGGTCGGTGAGGGGCTCGGTCTCGAGGTCGGCGATGACCAGCTCCTCGAGGAGCGGCCGCGCCTGCTCAGCGGCCTCCGCGTCGATGTCGACGCCCCAGACCTTGCAGTTGCGCGCCGCGAGACCGCTCGCGACGTAGCCGGTGGCGCAGCCGACATCGAGCACGCGCTTGTGGGTGCCGACGAGTTCGACGATCTGGGTATGGCTCACGTTCCGGTTGGCCATATCCACATGGGTGTCGTATCGCGCCACGCCGTCTCCGCTTCGTCTTCTTCTCGGGGCGCTCCACGATGATCCCCCCGGCCGATCGCGCGGCAGTCTACCGGAGCCACCGGCGGGTCACCGGTTGCGGGCGAAGACCAGCTCGAGCCCGCGCAGGGTCAGCCAGGGATCGTGCGCGGTGAAGCACCGGCAGTCGTCGACGACCAGGGGCGCGAGATAGCCGGTCGCGATCACGGTGACGTCCTCGACGGGCGCGCCGAGCTCCTCGATCATCCGGCCGACGATGCCCTCGACCTGGCTGGCCACGCCGAAGACCATCCCCGACTGCAGCGCCTCGACGGTGTTCCTGGCGATCACCGACCGGGGCCGGGCGAGCTCGACCTTGCGCAGCTGCGCGCCCCGGCGGCCCAGTGCCTCCAGGGAGATCTCGATGCCCGGCGCGATCGCGCCGCCGACGTACTGGTCCTGCTCGTTGACGACCTCGAACGTCGTCGCCGTGCCGCGGAAGTCGACCACGATCGCGGGGCCGCCGTAGTCGCGGGCGGCCGCGAGGGCGTTCATGATGCGGTCGCTGCCGACCTCGCGCGGGTTGTCCATCAGCACGGGGATGCCGGTGCGGACGCCGGGCTCGACCACGACCGTGGGCACCCCGGCGAAGTGTCGGGCCAGCATCTCCCGCCACTCGTGCAGCACCGCGGGCACCGTCGCGCAGACCGCGATGCCGTCGACGTCGCCGGCAGGGGCGTCCGCCAGCAGCCCGCGCAGCAGCACCGCCCACTCGTCGGAGGTACGCCGCTCCTCCGTGGCGACCCGCCAGTCGGCGCGGACCTGCCCGTCGTCGACCAGCCCCAGCACCGTGTGGCTGTTGCCGATGTCGGCCGCGAGCAGCGCCATCAACCCTCCGACAGGTCGAGCCCGAGGTCGAAGACCTTGACCGAGTGGGTGAGCGCGCCGACCGAGATGAAGTCGACGCCGGTCTCGGCGACCTCCCGGGCCCGCTCGATCGTCAGGCCCCCGGAGGCCTCGAGCGTCGCCCGGCCCCCGGCGATGCGCACCGCCTCGGCCATCGTCGCGGAGTCCATGTTGTCGAGCAGGATCTCGGTGCAGCCCGCCTCGAGCAGCTCGCGCAGCTCGTCGAGGTCGGTGACCTCGACCTCGACCCGCAGGTCCGGGTACGCCGCCCGCACCGCGTCGTACGCCGGCACCACGCCGCCGGCCGCGACCACGTGGTTGTCCTTCACCATCGCCCGGTCGCTGAGGCTGAACCGGTGGTTGACGCCGCCGCCGCAGCGCACGGCGTACTTCTGCAGCGCGCGGAAGGTCGGCAGTGTCTTGCGGGTGTCGAGCACCCGGGCGCGGGTGCCGGCGAGCGCGTCGACCCAGTGCGAGGTGGCGGTCGCGACGCCCGAGAGGTGGCTGGCGTAGTTGAGCGCGGTGCGCTCGGCGGTGAGCAGCCCGCGGGTCGGGCCGGACACGCGCATGACGACGTCGCCCGGCACCACCCGGGTGCCGTCGGCGACCCGGTCGGTGACCTCGACGGCGTCGCCCATGACCTCGTGGAAGACCAGCGCGGCGACGCCCAGGCCCGCGACCACACCGGCCTCGCGGGCGGCGAAGACGCCGCTCCCCCGGGCCTCGGTCGAGATCGTGGCGACGCTCGTGACGTCGTCCCCGGGCAGGTCCTCGGCCAGTGCGGCGCGGATCTGGGCGAGCACCGCGTCGGGGTCGAGTCCGGCGGCGCGCAGCTCGTCGTCGTACGGGGTGGGCATCAGGCTCCGTCCGTGGCTGGGGCCGGGGTGAAGGCCAGCGTGCTCGCGCCGTCGCGCATCACGACGTCGAGGTGGCCGGCGAAACGGGCGTCGTCGCGCTCGGGGAAGTCCTCCCGCCAGTGCGACCCGCGGGTCTCCTCGCGCAGCGCGGCGGCGTCGGCGAGCGCGGTGCTGATCGTGAGCAGGTTGGTGGTCTCCCAGGACTCCTGGTCGACGCTCTCGGCCGCGACGCCGGCGAGCTTGTCGAGGTGGCCGAGCCCGTCGGCGAGCCCGTCGGCGCTGCGCAGCACCCCGGCGCGCGCGGTCATCACCTCCTGGAGCTCCCGGCGCACCTCGCCCGGCACCAGGCCGGCCGTGCGGGTGTCGGGCGCGGGCGGCCGCAGCGGGCGCAGCTCCTCGGGCAGCACGGTCGCGATCCGCCGCGAGAAGACCAGCCCCTCGAGCAGGGAGTTGGAGGCGAGCCGGTTGGCGCCGTGGACGCCGGAGCAGGCGACCTCGCCGGTGGCGTAGAGGCCCGGGACGTTGCTGCGTCCCCACAGGTCGGTGCGCACCCCGCCGGAGGCGTAGTGGCAGGCCGGGGCGACCGGGATCAGGTCGGTGACCGGGTCGACGCCGTGGCGGCGGCAGGTCGCGAGGATCGTCGGGAACCGCCGCTCCCAGAAGGCGCGGCCCAGGTGCCGGGCGTCGAGCCACAGGTGCGGCTTGCCGGTCTCGTCCATGCGGCGGGTGATCGCCTTCGCGACGACGTCGCGCGGGGCCAGGTCGCCGAGCTCGTGGACGCCCTGCATGAGGCGGTCGCCGTCCCAGTCGACGAGGAAGCCGCCCTCGCCGCGCACCGCCTCGGAGATCAGCGGCTGCTGGCCGCGCGAGTCGGCGCCGAGGTACATCACCGTCGGGTGGAACTGCACGAACTCCAGGTCGCGCAGCACCGCGCCGGCGCGCAGCGCCACCGCCATGCCGTCGCCGGTCGAGACCGACGGGTTGGTCGTCTGGGCGAAGACCTGGCCGAGGCCGCCGCTGGCGAGCACGACCGCGCGGCACAGCACGGCCCCGACGCCGTCGCGCTGGCCCTCGCCCATCACGTGCAGCGTGAGGCCCGCGACCCCGCCGTCGTCGGCGAGCAGGAGGTCGACGGCGAGCGCGTGCTGGATGACCTCGATCTCCGGAGTCTGCGCGATCGCGGCGATCAGCGCCCGCTGGATCTCGGCGCCCGTGGCGTCGCCGCCGGCGTGGGCGATCCGGTCGCGGTGGTGGCCGCCCTCGCGGGTCAGCGAGAGCTCGCCGTTCGGGTCGTGGTCGAAGTTGGTGCCCAGGGCGATCAGCTCGCGTACGGCGTCCGGCCCCTCGGTCACCAGCACCTCGACCGCGTCGCGGTCGCAGGCGCCGGCCCCGGCGACCAGGGTGTCGACGAGGTGCTCGGCGGGCGTGTCCCCCGGGCCGAGCGCCGCGGCGATGCCACCCTGGGCCCACTGGGTCGAGCCGGCCGCGAGCACGTCCTTGGTGACGACCAGGATCTTCCCGACCTGTCCCCGCAGTCGCAGTGCGGCCGTCAGCCCCGCGATACCGGAGCCGACGACGACGACGTCGGCGGTGGTGGTCCAGCCGGGTGCCGGGGCGAGCAGGCGCCCGGGCACACGTCGGACGGGGGCGGTGGGCACTGGCGAAGGCTACCGGTTGGCGAGTCGGTCGCCGCGCGTCAGGCCCGAGCCGTCGACCGCCTCGGCCGGGTCGAAGCCGGTCGCCAGGATCCGGTTGTCGGCGTCGACGAAGACCACGTGCGGCTGGTGCTCCCTGGCCTCGGCGGTCTCCATCTGGCCGTAGCCGATCAGGATGACCAGGTCGCCGGGGTGCACGAGGCGGGCCGCCGCGCCGTTGATGCCGATCACCCCGGAGCCGCGCTCCCCCGCGATCGTGTAGGTCTCGAGCCGGGCGCCGTTGGTGATGTCGACGATATGCACGAGCTCACCGGGCAGCAGGTCGGCCGCGTCGAGCAGGTCCTCGTCGACGGTGACCGAGCCGACGTAGTGCAGGTCGGCCTGGGTCACCGTGGCGCGGTGGATCTTGCTCTTCATCATCGTGCGGAGCATCAGGACTCCTCCTCGGTTGCGGCCACCCGTCCGATCACGAGCGGCAGGTTGTCGATCAGCCGGGTGGTGCCGACGCGGGCGGCCACCAGGATCCGGGCCTCGGTCCCGGGAGGTACGTGGGGCGGCAGCTCGCCCAGGTCGGGGTCGGTGACCACCAGGTAGTCGAGGTCCACCCCCTGGGCGGCGCGCAGCTCGGCGCGGGCGGCGGCCAGGGCGCTGGCCGGGCCGTACTCCGCGGCGTGCTGCGCGACCCGGAGCAGCCGGCTGAGCGCGGTCGCGGCGTCCCGCTGCTCGGCGTCGAGGTAGCGGTTGCGGCTGGACAGCGCGAGCCCGTCGGCCTCGCGGACGGTCGGGGCACCGACGACCTCGACGCCCATGTTCAGGTCGAGCACCATCCGGCGCACCAGCACCAGCTGCTGGTAGTCCTTCTGGCCGAAGACGGCGACGTCGGGGCGCACCAGCCCGAACAGCTTCGCGACGACGGTGAGCACGCCGCGGAAGTGGCCGGGCCGGGTCCGCCCCTCGAGCAGGTCGGCCACCGGGCCGGGCTCGACGACGACCTGCGGGGCGCCGCCGGGGTAGACCTCCTCGACGCTCGGCGCGAAGACGATGTCGACGCCCTCGCGGGCGCACACCTCGAGGTCGGCGGCGAGCGTGCGGGGATAGCGGTCGAGGTCCTCGCCGGCCCCGAACTGGAGCGGGTTCACGAAGATCGAGACGACGACCGGCCCCCTCTCGCCATCTCGGGCCACCCGCTCCCGCGCGGCTCGGATCAGGCTGGCGTGGCCCTCGTGCAGCGCGCCCATGGTCGGCACGAGGCCGACGGGCCGACCGCCCGCGCGGGAGTCCGCGAGCAGGCTCGCGAGCTCGGCGCGTGTGGACGCGAGGGTGGGAGTCGTCATCGGTGGGTCGGCGTGCGCGCGGCAGCGCGCTCCGCCTCGTCGAGCACCCGGGTGATCGCGGCGGCGCGGATCGGCAGCACCCGGCCGTCGGTCACGGCCCGGCCCAGGGTGGCGCGGGCCAGCGCGACGTACGAGGTCAGCGTGAGCGGCGCGTTGGCGCGGATCTCGGCGAGATGGGCGCGCACGGTGTTGACGTCGCCGCGGACGATCGGCCCGGTCAGCGCGGCGTCGCCCTGCTCGAGGGCGTTGTCGAGCGCGGCGGTCAGCAGCGGGCGGAGCGTGCCGGCGGGGTCGTCGGAGCCGGCGGCGGCAAGCAGCTCCATCGCCTGGGTGACGAGCGTGACGAGGTGGTTGGCGCCGTGTGCGAGGCCGGCGTGGTACAGCGTGCGCATCTCCTCGGGCACCCAGGTGGGGCGTCCGAGGAGGTCGGCCACCAGCGCCTCGACGAACAGGCGCTCGTCGGGGCCGGCGGTGAGGCCGAAGACGGTTCCGGACAGGCGGTCGAGGTCGACGGCGGTGCCGGTGAACGTCATCGCGGGGTGCATCGCGGCGACCCGCGCGCCGACGGCGGCCGCAGGCGCCAGCACGTCGAGGCCGTGCCGGCCGGAGGTGTGCACGACGTACTGTCCGAGCCGGATGGCGCCAGCGTCGCTGAGCGTGGTGACGACGTTGCCGAGCATGTCGTCGGGGACCGTCAGCAGCAGCAGGTCGCAGTCGCGCGCCACGGCGGTCGGCTTCCGCGTTGCGACCCCCGGCAACAGATCGGCGATGCGGGCGCGGGAGGCGTCGGACTCACCGGCGGCGGCCACGATGTGGTGGCCCGCGGCGCCCAGCGCGGCCGCGAGCACGGCGCCGACCCGACCCGCGCCGACCACGCCCACGCGCAGCGCGGTCTCCCCGGAGTGGTGCGTCATGAGAGAACCTTTCGTTCCAGTCCCGCCGACCACCCGCCGGACCGAGGTCCGTGCGGGCCGGGGTGGGTACCGGACGTTGTTCAATGATCCAGGTGGATGCTGACGCTGTGAGCGTACGCCGCGGCTCACGACCCGGAAACCGGCGTGACCCGTGGGGTGGGTCACACGGACCGGGGTCAGACGCGGCGGGCGATCACGCGGCAGAGCACCGGGTCCTCGGTGCCCCACGGGGCGAGTCCGTCGGACTCGACCTCGTGGACGATCTCCCAGCCGCGCCGGCGCAGGTCGGCCAGGAACTCCTCGGCGCTCTGGTAACGGCGGTAGTGCTTGGGGTGCGCCTTCTGGAGCTTGGCGTCCTTGTCGGTGCGGAACTCCGCCGCGAGCACGTCGCCGGGCGCGGCCTTGGCGCCGAGGACGTCGAGCAGGGTCTGCTGCACGTCCTCGGTGATCGCGTGCAGCACGAAGCGGGTGTAGTAGAGCACCGGGCCGTCGACCCGGTCGAGGACCTCGCCGAGACCGGCCGCGTCGCCGAGGTCGCAGACCTCGAAGGTCATCCGGTCACCGAGCCCGGCGCCGAGAGCGCGGTCGCGGGCATGGGCGACGCCGACGTCGGAGCGGTCCAGCGCGACGACCGTGCGGCCGACCGAGCCGAAGTAGAAGGAGTCGCGGCCGTCGCCGCAGCCGATGTCGACGACCGTGCCGGGGGTGTCGGGGCGGTCCTGCACGAACTGCGCGAACGACGAGCCCTCGGTGTGGCCGTTGTGCGCGTAGTAGTCGGCCCAGTAGACGGTGGTGCGCTGGGCGGGGGTGAGCTGTCCGGCCTCGTCCTCGCCGCGCCGCTCGATCTTCCAGTCGAAGCCGGTCTTGGGCCGACGCCAGTCGTCGCCGTACAGCGCGGCGAGCAGCTCCTCGGCGCGCACGGGCACCAGGGCGCGGCCGCCGGAGAAGTCGATCTCGCGGGTGCCCTGCCACTCGCGCTCGGTGACCGGGGTGGTGCCGGCGTACCCGAACGGGTGTCGCAGCTCGCCGTCGGCGTCGAGGTAGGTGTGGAAGATGTCGATGCGGTACTTGGACCGCTCCGCGTCGACGATGTGGAGGCACGAGCTCATCGCCTCGACGCGGTAGCCGCGGTCGAGCAGGGTGCGTCCGAGAGCCACCAGCTCCGCGGCCGCCTCCGGGCCGGTGCGCGCCCGCGAGACGTAAGCGACGTCGAAGTCGTTGTCGTGCCCGATGTAGCCGCCCTCGCGGACCGCGCCGAGGAGGGTGCCGAACGTGAGGAACAGGTCGTAGCCGTGCTCCTCCCGCACGATCGTGCGGACCGCGGTGTAGAGGTCCATGACGGCCGCCTGCCACTCGGTGTTGAGCTGCTTGGACAGCTGCACCATGCCGGTGCGCGCCAGCACCCAGCCCGACCCGAGCCGCTCCTCCAGCAGCTTCGGGTCGTGCTCGCCGCTGTGAGGCGCCTTCACGAACATGCCGTGCCCGTGGATCGGCAGCGGCCGGCCGTCCACCTCGACCCGGAGGCGCGAGCCGCGCTTGGCGTAGGTCCAGAGGCTGTGGATCTTGAACGAGAACGTGCGGATCTGGGCCCGGCTGTTGCGGCGGTCGCCGCGCGGCGGGCGCAGCGACGGCGTCTTGGTGCGCTTCTTCGCCGACGCCTGCGACATCGCGCCGTCGGCCGTGGCGTACGTCGAGCTCACCTTGAGCGGTCCGAGGAAGAGGTCGACCCGGGTCGGCGCCGCCGCGGCGGGCACGGAGACCCAGCCGAGCACCTGCTCGTGGGAGAACTCCTCGACCATCCCGACGGCGGCCGGTGCCTCGGGCCCGCGAGCCCGGCCACGCCGGAGCAGGTCACGCATCTCGATGCTCCTCGTGGTTCGGCGTGGTGTCGTCCTTGAGCAGGTCGGGGAGTCGCTCGACGGTCGCCCGCACCAGCGCCTGCACGGCGACGGCGACGGCGGCCTGCGGCAGCGCGGGCGGTACGTCGACCGGGCCGACCGGCAGCGGCTCGCGCGCCAGCAGGGCGTCGGGCGACCCGATCACCCGGACCGCGGACTCGCGCACCGCTCGGGCCCGCTCGGCGCCGATCTCGCGCACCTGCTCGGCCGCCCACTCCGGGAACGGCGGGGTCGTCGGCGTGGCCCGCGGCAGATCGACACCCTGGAGGTGGCGGACCAGGGCGGCGGCGGTCCACGGGTCGCGCTCGCGGCGGTCGACCCCGAGCTCCTCGAAGGCGCGGTGGGCCGCCCGCACCAGCTCGACCTCGGCCCACGACAGGCTCGGGTTCGACTGCGACGGGTCGGGGGCGAGCAGCCCCTCGGGCAGTCCGAGCAGACGCTCGAAGGTGCGGGGCAGCAGGGTGCGGTCCGCGCCGTCGTTGACGATCAGGGTGATCCGCTCCGGCCCGACGACCTCGCTCCAGTTGCGCAGCAGGCGGCCGACGTCGTGGGCGCGCCAGACGTTCATGCGCTCGTAGTGGCGCTCGTCGGCGTCGCGGTCGAGGACGATCCGCAGCCACTCCTCCCAGGAGAGCGTCACGCCGGCCTTCACCCGCTCCTGCCACTGCGAGGGCAGATAGGAGTCGAGGCGCCGGGCGACGGCCACCACGTGCACGCGGTCACCGCCGAGCTCGTCGACGATCCGCTGTCGCTGCTCCTTGGTGGCCCGCCCGAAGTCCTCGTTGGAGATGCAGACCCGCTGGTCGCCGGCCGCCTCGACCTCGGCGACCAAACCCTCCCAGTGCTGGATCGGGGGGCGCGCCACGCCGTACTTCTTGCCGGCCAGGCCGATCGACCAGCCGGCGAGCCGCGGCCGACGTCCGGCGCCGGCGTAGTGGACGCCGTGGGCGGACAGCTGCTCGCGGGCCTCGTGGAAGGCCACCTGCACCGCGGTGCTGCCGGTCTTGTGCGGCCCGATGTGGACGAGACGGGTGCCTGCGGGCAGGAGCAGGTCCACGCCATCGCTCACGTGCCACACCTCCCGGGCGTCGTCCGACGGTGCCACGCGCCCCGTTCAGTCCGGGTGGCACTGTAACGGAGGTGGGCGCTGCGGCCCGCACGGGCACCACGGGCCCGCCACGGCCCGTCTGCGACACTATCCGGCATGGATTCGAGCCGTCAGCGTCGCGTCGCGGTCCTGCTCGCCGGAGGCGTCGGGGCCCGGATCGGACTCGAGATCCCCAAGCAGCTGCTCAAGGTCGCGGGCCGCACGATCCTCGAGCACTCACTGATCGCGCTGCACGAGCACCCGATGGTCGACGAGATCGTGATCATGATGACGCCGGGCCACCTCGACGCGGTCCGCGCGATCGTCGCGAAGGGCGGCTACGACAAGGTCGGCCAGATCCTCGAGGGCGGCGAGACCCGCAACGACACGACGCTGCGCGCGCTGGACGCCCTCGGCGACGACGACTGCTACGTACTTCTCCACGACGCCGTGCGACCGTTCGTCTCGGCCCGGATCATCCAGGAGTGCTTCGAGGCGCTCGACTCCTACCCCGCGGTCGACGTCGCCATCCCCTCGGCCGACACGATCATCGAGGTCGGCGACGAGAACACCATCCGCGAGATCCCGCCGCGCGCGGCGCTGCGCCGCGGCCAGACCCCGCAGGCATTCCGGTCGGGGGTGATCAAGGCGGCGTACGTCGAGGCCGGCCGCGACCCGAACTTCGTCGCCACCGACGACTGCACGGTGGTGCTCCGCTACCTGCCCGACCACCCGATCTGGGTGGTCAACGGCGACGACCGCAACATGAAGGTCACCGAGCCGATCGACGTCTACCTCGCCGACAAGCTCTTCCAGCTGACCAGCAACGACCTGCCCTCGCCGGGCGACGAAGGCGCCTACCGCGACGCGCTGGCGGGCCGGACGATGGTCGTCTTCGGCGGCAGCTACGGCATCGGCGCCGACATCGCGGAGCTCGCGACCAGGCTGGGCGCCGACGTGTTCACGTTCAGCCGGTCCAGCACCGGCACCCACGTCGAGCGCCGGACCGACATCGCCGAGGCGGCGCGTCAGGTGCTCGAGAAGACCGGCCGCGTCGACTACGTCGTCAACACCGCCGGCGTGCTGCCGCGCGGCGAGCTGGTCGACACGACCGAGGAGACGATCTACAACGCCACCGAGGTCAACTACCTCGCGCCGGTGTTCATCGCCCAGGTCTTCTTCCCGCTGCTGCGCGAGACCAAGGGCTCGCTGCTGCTGTTCACGTCGAGCTCCTACACCCGCGGCCGCAGTGGCTACAGCCTCTACTCCTCGGCCAAGGCCGCCACCGTGAACCTCACCCAGGCGCTCTCCGACGAGTGGGCCGCCGACGGGGTGCGCGCCAACTGCATCAACCCCGAGCGGACCGCCACCCCGATGCGCACGAAGGCCTTCGGCCAGGAGCCGCCCGGCTCGCTGCTCGACTCCTTCACCGTCGCCCGGACCTCGCTCGACGTGCTGCTCAGCCCGCAGACCGGGCACATCTACGACGTCCGCAAGGACGACCCCCTCGCCGCCGCGGCCGCCGACATCACCGGCGTCGGCTGAGCCGGCACGAACCACTCCTGCAAGAAGGACTGATGAGCTCCGAACGTCTCCACCCCAACGCCGTACAGAACCGCCGTCTCCGACGGCTGGCGGCCCTGGAGAAGGCGCCCCACCGGGTGCCGGTCAACTTCTCGATCGTCGGCGTGCAGAAGGCCGCGACCAGCACGATCTACATGATGCTGGCCGCCCACCCGCTGATCGCGCGCGGACCCGAGAAGGAGATGCGCCTGTTCATGATGGAGCATCTCGACTGGGAGCAGCCGGACTACTCCGACTACGTGCGCCCGGCCCGCAGCGCCGAGCCGACGATGGCCGGCGACGCGACGCCGGAGTACCTCTTCTGGCCGCACGCCCTGGAGCGGATGCGGCGCTACGACGCCGACCTGCCGCTGATCGCCACCTTCCGCGACCCGGTGGAGCGCGCCTTCTCCCAGTGGTCGATGCAGCGCTCGCGCGACCCGGAGTTCCCGGACGTGCCCGAGACCATCGAGCGGTGGGCCGACCCCCGACTCCCCCTGGACATCCCCGCCGGCGTCAGCCCCTACGAGCTGCGCCGCCGCTCGCTCTACACCCGCGGGCTCTACGGCCAGCAGCTCGAGCGCGGCCTCGACCTCTTCCCGCGCGAGCAGTGGCTGCTGCTCGACCTGCGCGAGATCGCGACCGACCCCGAGGGCGTGCTCGACCGGCTCACCGACCACCTCTCGCTGCCGCGCTTCGAGAAGTACCCCGAGCGCCTGCACCGCAACCAGACCCCGACCAGCAACGATGGCGCGGCGCCGACCGTCGAGCACATCCAGCGGCTCGTCGACGTGTACGCCGACGACCTGGCCCGCTTCGCCGAGCTCTCCGGCCTCGACCTCAGCGGCTGGTCGACGGTGAAGGTGCTCGACGGCAGGCTGTCGGTCTCCGACTTCCGCGACAAGCTGGTGGGCAAGCTCGGACTGGAGGGCTGAGGCGGGCCTCGCCGTTACCGCCTGGCCGCTGTCGGGCGCGGTGTCATAGCGGTGCAGCGCCGAAAATGGTCGCCGCGGCCGCCGCGGCCGCGGGCGGCCGCCCCTCCCGCCCCCCCATGTCACCGCTCGCCGCAGCTTCATCAAGGGATGACGGCCAAACCACGCTCCCCTGGGCGAACTCGGCCAGGGAAGCGCGAGGTCGACCTCATCCCTTGATGAAGCACCGGCCGGAGCGACCAGGATCCAGACCACAGGTCGGCGTCCTTCCGACAGGCGCCGAACGGGCGCGCGGGAGGAGTCGTCAAGGGGCGCGAAGCGGCGAAGCGAACCCCTTGACGACGGAGGACGCGCGCCCATCCTGGCGCCGCCGGAAGGGCGCCGAGAATCGCCCAACCGGGGCCGGCTCAGCCTCGGCGCAGCTTCGAGCGCACCCGACCGGCCACGACCCGGAGCAGGTCCTTGCTGCCGGTCTCACCCACCCGGCGGTCGGCGACGGTCGCGGGCGCGGTGGCGCCGGCCTCCTTGCGGGCCTCGCGAGCACCGGCGGCACGGGCCTCGCGGCGCACCTCCTCGATCGCGTCGTGGCTGACGGCGGTGGCGTCGGCGAGCAGCCGGTCGTAGCGGGCCGACAGGACGTCGAGGTCGGCGGACGCGCTGGCGTCGACGCCGTGGCTGTTCGCGAGCACGTCGAGGTCGTCCCAGATCCGCTGCGCGACGTCCTGGAGGTCGGCGGGCACCTCGAGGTCGTCCCAGGTGACCCGGTGCCGGCGCAGGTCCGGATCGATGAACTCGTCGACCGGGCTGGGAGCGTCGGTGGTGACGTCGACGTCATAGGTCAGGCCCAGGTCGGTACCGAGCCCGGCGAGCACCGGCCGCCAGTCGGTGAGCAGGTCGGTGTAGCGCACGAACGCCCGCGGCAGCGCCCGGGTCTCGCGCTCGTTGACGATCGAGTTGTTGACCCAGCGGGCGACGTTGAACGTCTCGTAGCGCCGGCGGGCCACCTCGTCGTCGGGGTTGGCGTAGTACGTCGAGCGGCTGCCGACCACCTCGGCCGGGTGCCGCAGCATCGAGATGCAGCGCAGCTCGAGCCCGGCCTCCGCGGCGGCCCAGCGCCACAGCTCCTGGGTCCACACCGTGCGCGGGTCCTTCACCACGACCTGGTCGCTCTGCTCGGCCTGCTCGGCGAGGAAGGCGACCAGGCGCCGGCGCTGGTCGTCGGTGATCGCTTCCTGCACCCGGCCGAACGCCGTCGGTCGGCTGTCGAACTCGTGGATGCCGGCCGCATCGGTGACCTGCTTGTGGAAGCGCACCGCCCACTTCGACTCGAAGAAGCCCTTCGGGTTCGACTCGTTGGCGCCGAGGTAGGGCCCCGGCACGAACAGGCCGAGGTGGTGCAGCGTGCCCGACATCGTGCTGGTGCCGCTCCGGCCGGTCCCGGTGATCAGGATCAGCAGCTTCATCGGGTCTCCTTCTCGGGGCCGGGGTCCGGCGGCGCGTCGCCGCGCGGCACCATCACCGCGTCGACGAAGCGGGCGCCGGCGCGACCGTCCTCGAGGTCGAGGAAGTCGGCGCGGAACTTCTCGTACGCCGTGGCGTGCTCGGCGCGCAGCCGGTCGAGGTCGCGCAGCTGGTCGGTGACCTCGTCGGTCGTCGCGACCAGCGGGCCGGGCGCGGTCGGCTCGAAGTCGAACAGCCAGCCGCGGGTGTCCTGGTACCGCTGCAGGTCGGGCACCTGGAAGACCATCGGCTTGCCGGTGACGCCGAAGTCGAAGCGCAGCGAGGAGTAGTCCACGACGCCGGCGTCGGCCGCCAGGTAGAGGTCGGAGATCTCCGGGTAGTCGGTGACGTCGATGCAGCCGCGCAGCGAGCCGAGCCGGTGCTCGGAGCGCGCGTTGAACGCGTGGCCGCGGATCAGGATCACGTAGTCGGGACCGAGCGCGGCGGCGGCCCGCTCGAAGTCGAGGAAGTCCGGCCACCACGCGCTGTTGTCGTCGACCGACAGGTAGTCGCGGAACGTCGGGGCGTAGAGGACCGCCTTCTGGTGCGGCTCGATGCCGAGTGCCGCCCGGGTCGCCTCGCGGATCGGCTCAGCGAGCGACGACCGGAGGACGTCGTTGCGCGGGTAGCCGATCTCGAGGACCTCGCCGTCGTAGGCGAAGTCGCGCCGCAGCAGCGGGGTGGCGTAGCGCGCCGGCGAGATCAGGTAGTCCCACTGCCGGGCGCGCTCGTCGTAGGAGTCGATGCGCGCCTGGGAGAACTGCACGTTGCGCCAGTGGGTGTGCCCCATCTGCTTGAACGGGTAGCCGTGGAAGGTCTGCACGAGCACCTGGCCGTCGGGCTTGCGGTGCCACTCCGGCTGGTACATGTTGTCGACGTAGTAGGTCGCCGACTGCACCAGCTCGTACCACTGCGGGCTGTTCACGACGACCGGGATGCTGCCCTCGGGGATCACCACCGAGTGGTCGTGCACGGCCCAGTAGACGGGCAGGTCGGAGCCGCGGCGCCGCAGCTCGCGCTGGATCGAGAGGCCGTTGTCGGTGGCCAGCTCGCCGAAGTACGACCGCAGCAGCAGGCCGCGGGCGAGCCGGGTGCGCGGCGGCGCGGAGCGCAGCCGGTTCTGCCGGTAGGTGCCGCGGCCGTCGCCGATCGGGCGCAGGATCGAGACCCGTACGACCGAGTCGGGGCCGCGCACGACCCGGCCCTCGATCTGCTCGGTGCGCACCGGTGCCGGGAGCACGTCGTTGAGCCGGCGCGACACCTGCATCGGCACCCGCACGACGTCGCCGTTGGCGACGGTCAGGTCGGCGGCCAGGTCGTGGTCGCCCAGCGGCAACGGCCACCGGCCGAAGCGGTAGACCTGGTGACGCAGCTCCAGCTCCGCGGTGAACCGGCCCGCGGTCACCGGGAAGAACTCGCCGACGGCGCGGCTCCGCTTGCTGCGGGCCCGGATCCGCAGGCTGCTGGCCGACCGGCCCACGACGCGGCCGGAGACGCGCAACACCCCGTCGGCCCCGAGCTCGGCGGTGTCGACGCGCACGCCCGCGCCGAACTCGCGGACGATCAGCGCGGCGTCGCGGCGTACGTCGACCGCCAGCGCGACCCCGGCCGGGTAGGCGTAGGTGTCGTCGGTCGGTACGACGTCGCTGCGACCGGCGTCCTCGCCGGACTGCGCGGAGCGCTGGGCGACCAGTCGCCACTCGACCGCGGCGCCGGGCTTGGGAGCCGGCACGCGCGGGAGCGTGACCTGGAAGCCGCCGTCGGCCGCCAGCGGGGCGACCGCCCGGTCGTTGCCGTCGTTGAGGACGATCGCGGTGACCCCGGAGGTGTCGACGACGGTGCCGCGCAGGGTCCGCCCGTCGAGCTCGACGTCGCGCACGACGGCGGCGGTCCGGTCGACGGTGAGCCGCAGCACCCGGTTGACCTGCCACTCCGGGAGCAGCCGGCCACCGCCGGTCAGCAGCACCGCGGGCACCAGGCCGGCCGCGCCGCTGCGCAGCAGCCGCTGCACGGGCCGGGTGACGCTGAGGCCGCCGACCTCGACGCGCAGCTGCACGGTCCACGAGGAGCCGTGCCTCGCGGCGGTCGCGAGCCGGCCGATCGGCACCCGCACGCCGAAGAGGCCGGGGTTGTAGTCACACCAGGCGTCTTCCATCGGCGGCTCGAACGACGACTCCGGCGTCTCGGTCGACCAGCTGACGTGCTCCTCACCGGTCTGGTCGTCGCGGAGCACGACGGCGACGCGCTGCTCGTGGCTCGAGAGGTCGACCTTGCCCAGGTAGGCGCGGCCGGTGATCCGCGCGACGACCTGGCCGTCGGCGTCGGTCTCCCAGTGGAAGTTCTCGACGTGGTGCCAGAGCTGGAGCTGGTCGGGGTGGATCACGAAGAGCTCGTCCGGCAGTGTGGGGTCGCCGAGCAGCGGCAGCTCGAGCAGGACGCCGTCGTCACGCAGCCGCGACGGCCACGGCGGGAGGTTCTGCACCTTGCGGCGGACCAGCTCCTGGAGGTCCGCGCGACGGTCCTGGATCGCGAGCTCGACCAGCAGGCGGCGGTTGGGGAGGGTCTGGTCCCACACCCACTCGGGCGCGCCCTCGGCGAGCTCGCGGATCGCGGCGACCAGCTCGCTCCAGTAGTCGTCGTCGACGGTGCCGGGGCTGGTGAGGTACCAGTGGAAGTGGACCTGGAAGAGGGTGAGCCGCCATTCGTCGTAGAGCTCGGGGGTGAGCTCCCGGGTCAGCACGTCGCGGCTGGTCCGCCAGGCGGCGATCCGGTCGCGGAGGTCCTTGATGCTGGCGGTCTGCTGGCTGATCGAACTCAGGTCGTCGCGGGCGCGGTAGCGGTAGACGTGGTCGGGGATCACGTCGATGGCCGCCGCACGGGCCAGCAGCTGGGTGACGATCGGCTGGTCCTCGTAGGCGACGCCCTCGCGGAACCACAGGTCCTGGGCGTCCCAGAAGTCGCGCCGAAACAGCTTGTTCCAGGTGTAGAGGTTGCGCAGCAGCGCGGGGTACTGCTCGATCGTGACCCGCTCGCGGACGTCGTCGTGGACCTCGGGCACCCAGGTGGGCCACCAGTCCTTCGCGACGTTGAAGCGGTCCACGGCACCGGCGACGATGTCCGATCCGGTTCGTACGGCGCTGTCGTGGAGCCGGCGCAGCGCCCCCGGGGTGAGCTTGTCGTCGGAGTCGACGAAGGTGAGGAAGCGGCCGCGCGCAGCGCGTACGCCGGTGTTGCGGGCCGCGCCGAGGCCGCCGTTCTCGCGGGTGACGATGCGGAACCGGGCATCGCGGGCGGCGTATCGCTCCGCGATCGCCCGGGAGCCGTCGGGCGAGCCGTCATCGACGAGCAGCACCTCGAAGTCGGTGAACTCCTGGGCCACGATGCTGTCGAGGCACTCCGCGATGTAGCTCTCGACGTTGTAGAACGGCACGATCACGCTCACCCGAGGGGGACGGATGCGGCGGCCGAGGCGGGTGCGGGCGGCCCGGCGCGCGACCCGGCGGGCGAGCACGGTCGCCTGGTGGCGACGGGCAGCGAGGCGGCTCACGGCGACCAACCTAACGGCTGGGTCCACGCCGTCCCGCATCCGCCTCCCTGGCCAGCACCTCCGCCAGCGCGTCGACGACCCGCACCGACGAGCGCCCGTCCTGGAACGGGTTCCAGCGGGCGTTGAACTCCGCGATCGGGCCCGCCCAGCGCTCGGCGAGGCTCGGGTCGAGGAGCTGCTCGACGACGCCCCCGGTGTCGACGACCAGCGGCCCGGGCGCCGACTCCTCGAAGGGGAAGAGGAAGCGGCGGCTGCCGCGGGCGTAGTCGTCGAGGTCCGGCACCAGGAAGACCATCGGCCGACCGGTGAGCGCCACGTCGAAGCGCATCGAGGAGTAGTCGAGGACGCTGGCGTCGGCCGCCAGGATCAGGTCGTTGACCTCGGGGTACGCCGTCACGTCGACCACCCGGGCCCCGCCGACCTCGACCGGGGCGGGCGTGTGGAAACGGTGCCCGCGCAGCAGCAGCACGAAGCGGTCGCCGAGCGCGGCGGCCGCCCGGGCGAGATCGAGGTGCTCGGTCATCCGTGCGCCGCGCGGCCGGAAGGCCAGGTGCTCGCGCCAGGTGGGCGCGTAGAGGACCGCGGTCTGGTCGGCGCGGATGCCGAGCAGGTGCCGGGCCGCGGCGCGCCGGTCGGCGGCGTCGGGCCCGACCAGGGCGTCGTCGCGGGGGTAGCCGTGCTCGAGCGCCGGGCCGGCGTAGGAGTACTGCTCGCGGTAGAGGCGGGTCATCTCCGGGGTCGGGGTGAGGATCGCGCTCCAGGTGTCGACACCCCGGGCCCGCAGCTCGCGGACCTTCGCCGGCGGGTAGTGCTGGGCCTGCCACTGGCTGGCGCCCATCGCCTTCGACGGGTAGCCGTGGAAGGTCTGCAGGAGGTATTGGTCCGGCCGCCGGCGGAACCACGCGTCCGTGTCGGTGTTGACCACGAGCGCCCGCGCCCGGGCGAGCACGTCGTACCACTGCCGGCTGCGCAGCAGCACCTGCTCGGCGCCGTCGGGCGCCCGCTGCCCGGCGTCCGCGACCCCCCAGACCAGGCGCAGATCGCGACGTCGGCCGCGCAACTCCTCGAAGATCGCCCGCGGACTGTCGGTGGCGGTGCGGCCGGCGTAGCTCTCGAAGTAGACGAGGCCGGGGTCGAGCGGGCGGTCGTCGAGGCGGTACGCCGCCTGGAGCCGCTCCTGGGCACGGCGACCGGCCTCGTCGTCGGCGAGCGGTGGGCCGAGCTCGACCACGAGGCCGCCACGCGGCCCGAGGTGCGCGCGCACCCGGTGGCTGGCAGTGCGGTGCTCGGCCGGGAGCCGCGCGCGCAGGTCGCCGGTCACGGCGACGTTCGCCTCGCCGGCGACGATCCGGTAGCTGCCCGGCGGCAGCGCGGTCGCGCGGCCGAGGACGTCGGTCTCCAGCGCGACGGCCACCCGGTCACCGTCACGGCGCACCGGCACCGGGATCGGCACGTCGCCGCGGCGGAGCACCCGGAGGTCGTCGACGCGTCCGGTCGCGGTGAGCAGGAGCCCGTCGTCGACGACGTCGAGGCCGGCGACGGTGACCGGGCCGGGGCTCGGAGCGACGGCCGCGGGGACGTCGACCCGGGCGGTGCGGGTCAGCTCGCCGGCCCGCACCGTCACCTCGAGCCCGGCCGGACCGGACACCTCCGCCCGCACCGCGACCGCCGCCTGGAACCGACGGTCCCACCAACGGGTCGCCTCGCCGGGGTCGAGCACGGTCACCGGGAGCGCGGCGCCGCGGGCGTCGCGGACCTCGACGACGGTCGCGGGGTCGGCCAGGTCCACGCCGGGGACGCCGAGCCACAGCTCGGTGCGCCCGGCACCGGTGCGGGCCACCCGCGCGATCGGTGCCGTCTCGCTCTCGTCGAGCCGGCGCACCTCGTCGGCCAGTCCCGCGACGGGCCAGACGGCGAGCACCTCGCCGCCGCGGCGCTCGGTGCGCAGGTCGTCGCCGAGCCCGAGCAGCTCGGCCGCGACGGCCTCGAGATCGGTGCGCCGGCCGGCGGCGGCGAGCGCGACCAGGGCCCGCGCCGCGGCACCGACGCCGGCGGTCCAGCCCGCGTCGGCGGTGGCCCGCTCGGCCACGCGCCGCAGCTCGGACCACTGCGTCTCGGCGGCGCGCTCGGCGTCCTGGAGCAGCCGCGGCAGCTCGAACCCCACGACCGTGCGGCGCCACCGCTCGGCCAGTCGCGGGTCCCCGCCGAGCCGGCCCTCGACCCGGGACCACTGCTCCAGCCGCTGCCCGAGACCGGGCAGCAGGCTGGGCGTGGCGCCGTAGGCGCGGGTGCCGTGGTCGGGGTACCAGGTCACGCCCGGAGCCGGCAGCGCGACGGGCGCTCCGTGCTCGGCGACGAGGCCGGCGAGTGTGGGCGAGCACAGCCAGTCGTCGTGCTCGGTCAGCGTCCGGCCGCCCCAGGCGGCGCGCCGCACCACCGCGCCGGCCAGCCGTACCTCGAGGGTCTCGTCGGCGTGCTGGAGACGGCGCAGCCAGGGCTCCGGCTCGCCCGCCTGCTCCAGTCGGGGAAGCGCGGCCGGCTCACCGGCGCCACCGAGCCGGTCGGCGGCCGACCGCACCGCGTCGGGGGCCAGCGTGTCGCAGCCGCGCAGCAACAGCACCAGGTCGGCGGCGGACGCCGTCAGCGCGGCGGACGCCGCCCGCTGCCAGGTCGGCTGCTCGTCGAGCAGCCGGCCCAGCCCCGCGTGGACGGCGGCGCCGGCGACCGGAGCGAGCAGCACGCCGGGTGTCGGTCCGTGCTGCGCGCCGACCGAGCGGAGCGCCTCGCCGAGTCGCGGCAGGTCGATCGGCTCGACCACGACGACGACGTCGACCGACGGGCGGCCCGCCGACCGGAGCGCCGAGCCGAGCGCCCGGCGGACCCGGCCCGGCAGCACCGCGCGCGCGACCGACCGGACGCCGGGACGCCGCGACCGGCCCGGGGTCAGAGCAGCCCCGCCTCGGTGAGGAAGTCGTGGGCGACGTCCGCGGCCTTCTCGCGATCGACGGCCATCCGGCCGTTGAGCTCGGTGAGCTTCTCGGTGGTCAGCGCCGCCATCAGCGGGTTGAGCACGTCGGCGATGTCGGGGTGGGCGTCGAGGAACTCGGTGCTGACCGCCGGCACGAGGTTCTGCGCCGGCTGGATCTGCTTGTCGTCGTCGAGCACCACGAGGCCCTGGGACTCGAGCGTGCCGTCGGTGGTGCTGGTCTCACCGAGCTGCGACTCGCCCTTCAGCACCGACTGGTAGGTCTGGTCGCTGGCGTAGCCCAGCGGCAGCACCTTGGTGATGTCGATGCCGTACTCGTCGGAGAGCCCGCCCTCGCAGTCGAGGCGGCCCTTGCAGTCGGGCGCGGCGGCCAGCACGACGGACTTGCCCTCGAGGTCGGAGAGCTGGGTGACGCCCTCGGAGTCGGAGTAGTCCTTCGTCACGAAGAACGCGTTGGTGTCGGTCGCGGGCGAGAGGTCCAGCAGCGTGATGCCGGCCTCGTCGAGCAGGTCCTTGCCCTGGTCGGCCAGCTCGGCGCCGTCACCCGCGGTGAACGGCTCCGCGTCGGCGCCGTTGGCCCGGCCGTTGAGGAAGTTGACGATGCCGCCGACGTACTCCGGCACCACGTCGACGTCGCCGGGGAACGTGGGCATGTAGGCGTCGCGGGCGTCGACGAGCTTGACGTCGGGCTGGTAGCCGGCGTTGGTCAGCAGCTCCTCGTACATGGCCGCCACCAGCTGGGCCTCGGGGAAGTTCTGCCCCGCGATGTGGACCGGCCCCTGGTCGGCGCTGCCGGAGGCGGCCGGGGTGCTCTCGTCGTCGCTGGCGTTGTTGTCCAGGTCGTCGCCGGCACAGGCCGTGACCAGGAGCAGGGACCCGACCGCGAGGACCGCAGCCAGGGATCGTCGGACGTTCATGTGCTTCACCTTCTGTGTCCCGCGGGCGCACCGCGCGTGTCCGGATCGAGCTGTCGACGTACCCACGTGCACAGGCCGTCAGGGGCCGACGGCGTCGGCCTTCTCGGCAACGATAGGGGCGGCCTCCGACATTCCTCGACGCCGTTTCCGAACCGTTGTCCGCGGCACCGGGTCGAGCATCCGCTGGGCGAACGCACCGACGGCCTCCAGCACCAGTGCGACCACCGCGATCACGATCGCCCCGGCGATGCCCTTGCCGTAGTTGGTGCGGAGGAAGCCGTCGGTGACCACCTCGCCGAGCCCGGGTCCCGCGACCAGGGCGGCGATCGTCGCGGTCGCCCAGACCTGCACGAGCGCGAGGCGGACGCCGGAGAGCACCAGGCCCGCCGACAGCGGGAGCTCGACCCGCCAGAACTTCTGCCCGCCGGTCATGCCCATGCCGTCGGCCGCCTGGCGCACCGCGGGCGAGACCTCCCGCACCGCGATGTTGGCGTTGGTGATGATCGGCGGCAGCGCGAAGAGGGTGAGCGCGATGATCGTGGCCAGGCCGGCGCGGCCGTACGGCCCGAACTCCCGCGTGCCGGGCCAGTCGGCGACCACGAGCAGCGCGAGCAGCGCGAACGTCGGCACCGCGCGCCCGACGTTCGAGACGTTGATCGCCAGCAGCGAGCCGCGACCGAGGTGACCCAGCCACAGCGCGAGCGGCAGCCCGATCACCATCGCCACCAGCAGCGCGGTGCCGGTGAGCAGCAGCTGCTGCGCCATCAGCTGCAGCATGCCGTCCTCACCGGTCCAGCTCGACGCCGTGGTGAGGTAGTCCCAGGCGTCGGAGAGGACCGTCATGCCGCGGCCGCCTTCCCGTGCGTCCACGGCGTCAGCAGCCACTGGGAGCCCACGATCAGCAGGTCGAGCACGACCGCCAGCACGACGCACAGGATCGAGGCGGTCATCAGCTCGGCCCGGAAGTTGGTGAGCACCCCGTCGCTGATCATGTTGCCCAGGCCGCCGAAGGACACGATGGTGCCGACGGTCGTGAGCGCGACCGTCGAGACGGTCGCCACCCGCAGGCCGCCCATCATCACCGGCAGCGCCAACGGCAGCTCGACGCGCAGCAGCCGCCGGGTCGCGCCGTACCCGAGCCCGGTCGCCGACTCGCGCACCTCGTCGGGCACCGACCGCAGTCCCTCGAGCATGCTGCGCACCAGGATCGTGAGCGCGTAGATCGCGAGGCCGATGACGACCGTGGTCGCGGTGAGGCCGGTGAACGGGACCAGCAGCGGGAACAGCGCGAGGGACGGCACCGTGTAGAGGGCGGTCGAGACGCCGAGGATGCTGCTCTCCAGGCGCGGCAGTCGCCGCGCGACCAGCGCGAGCGGGAACGCGATCAGCACGGCCAGCACGACCGCGGCGATCGTGATCTGGATGTGCTCGACGGTCGCGTCCACAATCTCGGACCGGTAGTCCTGGAGGTACTGGCGGCAGAACCACTCGTTCGTGAGCCGGCTGTAGCAACTGGGGTCGTCCGCCGATGACGCTGCTGCCGTGGCCGCCGCGAGTAGGGTCACCGCATGGACGCTACCCCCTCGACGGGCGCCCACCCCATGATCCGGCTCTCCGGCGTCGGCAAGACCTACGATGACGGCACGGTCGCGGTCCAGGAGCTCGACCTCGAGGTGGCCCGGGGCGAGCTGGTCTGCCTGGTGGGGCCGTCGGGCTGCGGCAAGTCCACGACGCTGAAGATGATCAACCGCCTCATCGAGCCGAGCACCGGGCGGATCGAGATCGACGGCGAGGACGTCACGGCGAAGGATCCCGTGCAGCTGCGGCGCAGCATCGGCTACGTGATCCAGCAGGTCGGGCTCTTCCCGCACCAGCGGATCCTGGCCAACGTGATGACGGTCCCGCTGCTGTACGGCGAGTCGAAGGCGATCGCCCGCGAACGCGGCCGGGAGCTGCTCGACCTGGTCGGGCTCGACCCCGCGACGTACGCCGACCGCTATCCGCACCAGCTCTCCGGCGGCCAGCAGCAGCGCGTCGGCGTGGCGCGCGCCCTGGCGGCGCACCCGCCGGTGCTGCTGATGGACGAGCCGTTCGGCGCGGTCGACCCGGTGGTGCGGACCCGGCTGCAGGACGAGTTCCTGCGGCTGCACGACGAGCTCGGCGTGACGGTCGTCTTCGTCACCCACGACATCGATGAGGCGGTGCGGCTCGGCGACCGGGTGGCGGTCTTCGCGGCCGGCGGCCGGCTCGCCCAGTTCGACACCCCGGCCCGGCTGCTCGGCCGGCCGGCCGACGACTTCGTCGCGGAGTTCGTCGGCTCCACGTCGGGCCTGCGGCGCCTCACCGTCACCCCGCTCGACCCCGCGCACCTGGAGCCCCTCGACGGGGTGCGGGGCGGCGACCTCGGCGACGCGGTCGGCCTCGACATCTCGCTCGGCGACGCCCTCGCGGTGCTGCTGCGCGACGACCGCGGCATGATCGGCGTCCGCGACGGCGCGCGCTTCGTGGGTGTGCTCACCCCCAACGGCGTGCACCAGGCCCTGCGGGCCGCGTTGGCGGAGATGGACGCGTCGGCGTAGGTCAGCATTCGCCGAGAAGTCAGGCCACCGGCACGTCCCGGTGCCAGGACTCGGTGACGTACTTCGTCGCCCAGCCCATCGACGTGTAGAGGCCGGCGGCACCGGTGGGCGAGTCGGCGTCGACCTCGAGCCCGACGCGGTCCCGCTCGCGCAGCGCGGCGTCGGCGACGATCGTGCGCAGCAGGCCCTTGGCCACCCCGCGACCGCGGGCGGCGGAGAGCACGCCGAGGTAGGAGACGTAGGAGCCGTCGGGACCGCCCCGGGTCTCGGAGACGGTGCCCACCAGCGCGCCGACCGGCACCGGCTCCGGGCCGTCGACGAGCTCGGCGAGCCACCAGTGGTCCCAGCGGTGTCCAGGGTCCTCCCGCAGCCGGTGCAGGAACTCCTCGAAGGTCTCCTCGCTGGAGTTGAAGTGGTCGACGAAGGCGCCCTCGAGCACGTCGTGCATCCGGCGCAGGTCGTCCTCGTCGGGCAGGCCGCCGTCGCCGTGGCGGACCAGCCGGATCACGACGCCGTCCTTCTCCCAGTGCGCGGGGTCGGGCACCAGCCCCAGCTCGGCGGGTACGACGGGCCGGCTCATCTGCCACCAGGTGCGGACCCGCTCGAAGCCCGACTCGCGCAGCCAGCGCGCCTGCCGCTCGTCGCCCTGGAACGCGCCCGTGTCGATCTGCTGGGTCGTAAGCCCGCGGGCGGCACCCACCGCGCGGGCCTGCGCCCGGGCCCACTCGACGAGCAGCTCGGCGCACCGATCTGCGATGTCGTCGGGGAGGTCGCGCGCGACGACGTGTACGAACAGCATCCGGCCGACCGAGCGGTCGTGCACGCTCCCCCATGCCTGGATCTCCCCGTCGGCGTCGCGCACGACGACGTTCTCGCGCATCCGCAGCCCGTGCTCGGACACCTCGACGAGCACGTCGTCGACCCCGGCTCCCGCCCAGCCGCGGCCGTGTCGCTCGTGGTCACGCAGCAGGCGCGCGAGCCGCGCCACGTCGAAGCGATCCGCGGCGTCCGGGCTCCCGACGGACCAGCCGGGTGGCAGCCCGACCACCGGCCCCAGGGCCGCGTCGGGGTCGCTCTCGAACCGGTTCTGATCGGGAATCACGTTCGATCGTATGCCCCGGTCGGGGCGGGCTGACGCGAACTCCGCAGAAGTTTCCGGCCCGCTCGGCGTGACCTGGGACTCAGGCGTGCCGGCGCTGGCCGGCCTCGGCCGCGCGCCAGGCCTCGGTGACCGTGAGCAGCTCGGCGCGGGCCACGTCGAGCTCCTGCTCGAGCTCCACGACGCGGACGACGGCCTCCGCGGCGCGCTCCTCCGCCTCGGCGAGGCGCTCCTCCAGCCGATCGGCGGTCTCGCGGCCCTGCCGCTCGGCGGCCTCGGCCCGGCGGGCCTCCACGTTGAGCTTGCGGGTGGCGTCGGCGGCCCGCTGCTGGGCCGTCGTGAGCGCCTCCTCGAGCTCGTGGGCGAGCGCCTCCTGGCGGCGTAGGCGGCCCTCCATGGAGTCGACGAACGCGGCGTTCTCGGCGGCCCGCTCGTCGGTGAGGCGCCGGTAGGCCTGGGCCTGCTCGGCGCGGTCGCGGGCGGCGGCGCGCCGGGTCGCGGCCAGCTCGCTGTGGGTGATCCGGGTGGCGGCGGCGCCGAGGAGGACGCCGAGCACGGCGGCGAGCGTGACGAGGAGCCACGAGCCGCTGAGGATGGCGCCGGCCACCACGAGGGCGGCGAGCACGAGAAGGGCGACGGCGACGGTCAGCCGGGTGCTGCGCTGCCGACGCCGGCTGGAGCGAGTGGCCGCCGCGGCGGGGTGCTCCGGTCGAGCCTGGGGGGAAGCCATACCAGCAGGTTAGGACTCTTCGTCGTCGGATCTGACGCGACACGCGCGCTCGAGCAGGAGCGCGGTGCCGACGATCGCCGCGCCGGCGAGCCCGGCGACGAGCGAGCGCAGCACCCGCTGGTCGGCGAGCTCCGTGCCGACGCCGACCCAGCTCACGGCGTACCCGAGGTAGCCGCCGGCCACCAACGCGCCCACGAGCGCGCACGCGCGCGCGAGCACCAGCCGGTTGACGGCCTGGTGCGGCTGGAGCAGCTCGTGGTGGACGTGCACGGTCCGCCAGGTGAGGTACGCCGTGGTGCCCAGGATCGCCGCGACCAGCACGAGCGCCAGCGGCTGGGCCCAGGTGACGATCGGCGGGGTGCCACCCGACCGGACGACGAGCGTGCGGAGCAACCAGCCGCCGACGAGCCCCACGACGGCCCAGGCGGTGAGCGTGGCCGCCGAGGTCGGCCGCAGCCTGCCGGGGCGGTCCTCGGGACCGCTGGGACCGTCGTTCACCGCCCCACCCGCAGCAGCGTCACTGCAACTCGAGGACCAGGTCGTCGCGCAGCTTGATGCCACTCCGGTCGGTCTGGTCCAGGAGGTCGGCGACCGGACCCCGGTCGGGGAACTCCGCGCCGGGGTCGACGTCGAGCCACGGCTGCAGCACGAAGGCGCGCAGGTGGGCCCGCGGGTGCGGCAGTCGCAGCGACTCCTCGTCGCTGCGCCGGTCGCCGACGACGATCAGGTCGACATCGAGCGTGCGGGGGGCGTTCTGCACCTCGCTCCGCTCGCGCTCGAAGGCGTCCTCGATCGCGAGCGCGCGGTCCATCAGCCGCGGGGCGGCCAGCGTCGTGTCGATGAGCACAACGGCGTTCAGGTAGGTCTTCGCCTCGGGCGGGCAGTCGACCGGGTCGGTCTCGTAGACCGGGGACACGCCGGTGATCCACACGTCGGGAGTGTCGGCGATCGCGTTGAGGGCGCCCTGCAGGCTGGCCATCCGCTCACCCAGGTTCGAGCCGAGGGCGAGCACCGCTCGACGGATCGGACGCATCTCCCCGGTCAGCGTGTCGGCGTCGACGATGTGGGGGTTCGGGGTCTCAGTCACGGTGGCCCTTCCGGGTGATCGTCAGCGCGACGTCCGAGAACGTCGCGTCGATGGGTGCGTTCGGCTTGTGGACCGTCACCCGAGCCCATTCAACACGATCGTCCAAGAGGCAGACGTCCGCGATCCGCTGGGCCAGGGTCTCTATCAGGTCGACCGGATCCTTCTCCACGGCGGCTTTCACATGCGCCACGAGGCTCCCGTAGTCCACGGTGTCTCGCAAGTCGTCGCTGGCCGCCGCCGGGGTGCTGTCGACGCCGAGCACGAGGTCGATCACGAAGACCTGACCCTCACGCTTCTCGAACTCGAAGACCCCGTGGTGTCCGTAGCACTCGATGCCGAGTACGGCGAGCTCGTCAACCATCGGTAGCTCCTTCGCGATCCGTCTCCAACCTGGCCAGCTCCAACCTGGCCAGCACCAGCAGGGCGTCCTTCGCGACTCGTACGTCGTGCACGCGCAGGCCCCACACGCCCTGCTGGGCGAGCAGCACGGTGAGCGCGGAGCTGGCGTGCTCGCGCTCGTCGACCGGGCGCGGGATCCCGCCGGAGGCAAGGAGCCTACCGAGGAAGGATTTCCGGCTCGCACCCACCAACAGCGGATAGCCCAGCGCGTGCAACGGCCCGAGGTCGCGCAGCAGCTCCCAGTTGTGCTCGGCCCGCTTGGCGAAGCCCAGGCCCGGGTCGAGCACGATCCGGTCGCGTTCGATGCCGGCCGCCCGCATCGCGTCGACGCGGCCCGCGAGCTCGTCGCGCACCGCGGCCACCACCCCGCCGGGGCCGTCGTAGACCGCGAAGTCGCGCATATGGTCGGCGTGGGCGCGCCAGTGCATCGCGACGTACGTCGCACCGAGGTCGGCCACGGCGTCGAGCATCCGCGGGTCCGCGAGGCCGCCCGAGACGTCGTTGACGATCGCCGCCCCGGCGGCCACCGCCGCCTCGGCGACCTCGGCGCGCATCGTGTCGACCGAGACCCGGGCGCCGTCGGCCGCGAGCGCCGTGATCACCGGGATGACCCGGCCCAGCTCCTCCTCGACCAGCGGCCGGGTCGCGCCGGGACGCGTGGACTCGCCGCCGATGTCGAGGATGTCGGCGCCGTCGGCGAGCAGTGCCCGACCGTGCTCGATCGCGGCGTCCGGCTCGAGCCACCGGCCCCCGTCGGAGAAGGAGTCGGGGGTCACGTTGACCACGCCCATCAGCAACGGGATGGTCGTCGGCATGCCCACGAGGCTAGTGCCGACCGCTCCGGGCGGGTCCAGCGGCCTCCGTGCCGGCGGGCGGGGTTCCGGCTGTCAGCAGCCGAAACCCACGCGACACGCCGGTGGGGTACGGCGTGTCGTGCGGGGTTCGGCGGTCAGCAGCCGAAACCCGCACCACACACCTCACCGGCGATGGATCAGCGCCATCGCCTCCGCGCGGGTGGTGGCGTTCGAGAGCATCGTGCCGCGGACGGCGGAGGTGATGGTGCGGGCGCCGGCCTTCTTCACCCCGCGCATCGTCATGCAGAGGTGCTCGGCCTCGATCACCACGATCACGCCGCGCGCCTCGAGGATGTCCATGAGCGCGTCGGCGACCTGCGTGGTGAGCCGCTCCTGCACCTGGGGGCGCTTCGCGTACACGTCGACCAGCCGGGCCAGCTTGGACAGCCCGGTGATCTTGCCGCTCTCGGCGGGGATGTAGCCGACGTGGGCGACGCCGGTGAAGGGCACCAGGTGGTGCTCGCACATCGACCAGAGCTCGATGTCGCGGACCATCACCATCTCGTCGTGGCCGATGTCGAACGTCGTGGTCAGCACGTCCTCGGGGGCCATCCGCAGGCCCGCGGTGAGCTCGGCGTACGCGCGCGCCACCCGGGCCGGCGTCTCGAGCAGGCCCTCGCGGTCGGGGTCCTCCCCGATGGCGATCAGGAGCTCGCGTACGGCGGCCTCGGCACGGGAGTGGTCGAACTGCGGGATCTCGTCGAGACGGCGGACGTCGGGGCGGATCGAGTCGGTCATCGGCGGCTCAGGCCCCCGGGATCGGCGGCTCGGGGCGGGTGCCGGGCCCGCCGGTGACACCCGGGTCGCCGTGCACGTCGCCGCCGGACCCCGGCGGGGTCAGCACGGCGCCGGTGTCGGACGCCTCCGGCGTCTGTCCGTTGGCGGCCGCCCGGTCCTTGATCCACTGCGGGATCTCGACCGGCGGGACCGTCGACGGCACGCGCTGGTCGGAGCCGGTCCAGGCCGGCCGTGTCGGGCGGCGGCGCAGCGGCTCGAAGATCCGGGCCACCTGCTCCTTGTCGAGCGTCTCCTTGTCGAACAGCTCGAGCACCAGCGCGTCGAGGACGTCGCGGTTCTCGTCGAGGATCTCGAAGGCCTCCTGGTGGGCGGTCGCCAGCAGCTTCTTGGTCTCCTCGTCGACGATCGCGGCGACGTCCTCGGAGTAGTTGCGCGAGTGGCCGAGGTCGCGGCCGAGGAACGGCTCGGAGTTGGACTCGCCGAGCTTGATCGCGCCGAGCCGCTCGGTCATGCCGTACTGCGTCACCATCGCCCGGGCCAGGTTCGTGGCCTTCTCGATGTCGTTGCCCGCCCCCGTCGTCGGATCGTGGAAGATCAGCTCCTCCGCCGCCCGGCCGCCCAGCATGTAGGCGAGCGAGTCGAGCATCTGCGAGCGGGTCTGGGAGTACTTGTCCTCGTCGGGCAGCACCATCGTGTAGCCCAGCGCGCGGCCGCGCGGCAGGATCGTGATCTTGTGCACCGGGTCGGTCCCGGGCAGCGCCGCGGCGACGAGGGCGTGGCCGCCCTCGTGGTAGGCGGTGATCAGCTTCTCCTTCTCGCTCATCAGGCGGGTACGCCGCTGCGGGCCCGCGATGACCCGGTCGATCGCCTCGTCGAGCGCGGACTTGGTGATCAGCTTCTGGTTGCCGCGCGCGGTGAGCAGGGCCGCCTCGTTGAGCACGTTCGCGAGGTCGGCACCGCTGAAGCCGGGGGTACGCCGCGCGACGTTCATCAGATCGACGTCCTGCGCGAGCGGCTTGCCGCGCGCGTGGACCTGCAGGATCTTCTCGCGGCCGGCGAGGTCGGGCGCGTCGACCTGGATCTGACGGTCGAAGCGGCCCGGTCGCAGCAGTGCGGGGTCGAGCACGTCGGGGCGGTTGGTCGCGGCGATCAGGATGACGCCGCCGCGGACGTCGAAGCCGTCCATCTCGACGAGCAGCTGGTTGAGCGTCTGCTCGCGCTCGTCGTGGCCGCCGCCCATGCCGGCGCCGCGGTGCCGGCCGACGGCGTCGATCTCGTCGATGAAGACGATCGCCGGCGCGTTCTCCTTCGCCTGCTCGAACAGGTCGCGGACCCGGGAGGCGCCGACGCCGACGAACATCTCGACGAAGTCGGAGCCGGAGATCGAGTAGAACGGCACGCCCGCCTCGCCGGCGACGGCGCGGGCCAGCAGGGTCTTGCCGGTGCCGGGCTGGCCGTAGAGGAGCACGCCCTTCGGGATCTTGGCGCCGACCGCCTGGAACTTCGCGGGCTCCTGGAGGAACTCCTTGATCTCGCCGAGCTCCTCGATGGCCTCGTCGCAGCCGGCGACGTCGGCGAACGTCGTCTTCGGCATGTCCTTGGTGATCAGCTTGGCGCGGGACTTGGCGAACTGCATGACGCCGCGGCCGCCACCGCCCTGGACCTGGTTCATCAGGAAGAGGAACAGCAGGATGATCAGCGCGAAGGGCAGCAGCGTGGCGAGGATCGAGCCGAGCAGGCTCGGCTTGGGGACCTCGACGTTGTACTTCTCGATCGAGCCGTCGTCGGCCTGCTTCTGGATCTCGTCCTTCAGCTGGGCCTGGGTGCCGTCGAGCCAGAACGACGTGACCTTGTCACCGTTGTCGAGGGTGGCCTTGATCTGCTGGTCGCCCCCGTCGACGAAGGTGACCTCCTTGATCTCGCCGCCGGTGATGTAGCTCTCCATCTTGGAGGACTCGATCTCGTCGTACCCGCCGTTGGGGGCGAGGTACTGCAGGGCGAGCAGCACGCCCACCACGGCGAGTACGATCCACAGCCACGGACCCTTGAATATGCGCTTCACAGGCTTCTCTCGACACGACCTGGCCGCCCGGCGGCACGGTAGCCGCGTGGACGCTCAACTGAACTGACGACGGTACACACCTTCGTCAATCAGCATTGTCGCAGGAATCGGCCGGCCGGACGCATCCGGAGGCGAGCCGAATGAGACGGGCGCTGTTTACGAGTACACGTGCGGCGCGAGCGTCCCGATGTCACGCAGGTTGCGGTAGCGCTCCCGGTAGTCGAGGCCGTAGCCGACCACGAACTCGTTGCCCGGCAGGTGCTCAGCGTCCCAGCCGACGTACCTGACGCCCGCTGTCCGTCTGACGCCTCGGCCTACGAGTACACGTGCGGCGCGAGCGTCCCGATGTCACGCAGGTTGCGGTAGCGCTCCCGGTAGTCGAGGCCGTAGCCGACCACGAACTCGTTGGGGATGTCCCAGCCGACGTACTTGACGTCGACGGGCATGGTCAGCGCCTCGGGCTTGCGCAGCAGCGTGCAGATCTCGACGCTCGCGGGGCTGCGCGAGGCGAGGTTCGAGGTCAGCCAGGAGAGCGTGAGGCCGGTGTCGATGATCTCGTCGACGATGACGACGTGCCGCCCGGAGATGTCGGTGTCGAGGTCCTTGAGGATCCGCACGACGCCGCTGGACTTGGTGCCGGAGCCGTACGACGTGACCGCCATCCAGTCCATCTCCAGGTGCCGGCCGAAGCTGCGGGCCAGGTCGGCCATGACCATCACCGCGCCGCGCAGGACGCCGACGATCAGCAGGTCCTGGCCCTCGTAGTCGGCCTCGATCTGGGCGGCCAGCTCCTTCAGCCGAGCGTGGATCTGCTCCTCGGTGAAGAGAACGTTGACCAGGTCGTCCTGCACGTCGGCTGCGTCCATGGGCCAGAGACTAAGTGATCGAGATGACGCCCGCGCCAGGGGTCGGCACTCAGCGGCCCGGCTCGAACCGGAGCACCCCGTCGGCCCGGGAGCAGCGGACCGGCCCGGGGAGGTCGACCCAGCGCTGGCCGTGCCAGTCGGTGAGCAGGGCGTCCATCGCGAGGACGTGCTCGTGGAAGAGCTCCGAGCCCGGTGAGCCGGCGGCGAGCGCGGCCAGCCGGAGCACCCGCCGGCGGACCGCATCGGGGAGGGCGGCGGTCGCCGGGACCGGCAGGCTGCCGTCGGCGCCGCGCAGCCCGGCGTACGCCGTCTCGGCGAGGTCGTCGAGGTAATCCATGTCGGTGCGGAGCTGGTCGGCGGTGCGGGCGAGGGTCTCCGCGACGCCGGGACCGAGCTGCTCCTCGAGCATCGGGAGCACCGTGCGCCGCACCCGTACGCGGGCGTAGGCGGGGTCACGGTTGTGCGGGTCGTCCCAGGTGTCGTGGCCCTCGACGAGGCAGGCGGTGACAGTGTCGGCGCGCCCGACATCGAGCAGCGGCCGCACGAAGCGGTCGTAGCGGCGGCGCATGCCCGCCAGCGACCGGCCCCCGGACCCCCGGGCCAGCCCGAGCAGCACGGTCTCGGCCTGGTCGTCGCGGGTGTGGCCGAGCAGCACGGCGGCCGCATCGAAGCGGGTGCCGACCTCCTCCAGCACGGCGTACCGAGCCCGTCGGGCGGCGGCCTCCGGCCCGAGTCCGGCGCCCTCGACGACCACCCGCGCGGTGACGGTCTCGGCGGCGCCGATCCCGGCCATCCGGGCGACGACGGCGGCGGCCCGCTCGGCGGACCCCTCCTGCAGGGCGTGGTCGACGGTGACGCCGACGACGTGCCAGCCCGCCTTGCGCCCCTCGAAGACCGTGGCGGCCAGCAGCGCGGTGGAGTCGGGCCCGCCCGAGCAGGCGACCACGACGGTGCGCCCGGGCTCGACGTCGCCGAGCGCCCGGCGTACGCCGCGGCGGACGGCGGCGACGGCGGGATGGAGGGTCACAGCACGCGCGAGATCCAGGCGGTCGGGTCGCCGATCTCGGCCTTGGAGGGCAGGTTCTCGGGGCGCTCCCAGATCGCGTTGAACTCGGCCATGCCGGCCTTGTCGACGATGGTGCGGACGAACTTCGCGCCGTCGCGGTACTGCGCCATCTTGGCGTCGAGCCCGAGCACCCGGCGCAGCGTCCGGTCGAGGACGCCGACGCCCTGGCGCCGCTTGTTGAAGCGCTTGCGGATGTCCCTGACGGTCGGGATCACCCGGGGCCCGACGCCGTCCATGACGACGTCGGCGTGGCCCTCGAGCAACGACATCACGCCGGTGACGCGGTCGATGATCTCCCGCTGCTCGGGCGTGCTGACCGCCTCGATCAGGTTGCCGCCACGGGAGCCGTCCTTGAGCGACTCGATCACCCGCTGGAAGCCGTCGTCGAGGAGGCCGGAGGGCTCGAGCGAGTCGGCGATGGCGTGCATCTGGGCGAGCAGGTGGTCGCCCAGCCACGGCACCGCGGTGAACTGCACCCGGTGGGTCTCCTCGTGCAGACAGACCCAGAGCCGGAAGTCGTGCGGCGCGACGCCGAGCTCGCGCTCCACGTGCACGATGTTCGGCGCCACCAGCAGCAGCCGCCCCGCGGGTGGATAGAAGGGGTCGAACTGGCCGAGCACCTTGCCGGCCAGGAAGCCGAGCAGGCCGCCGACCTCGACGCCGGTCACCCGTGAGCCGACGGCGTGGGCGATCTTCGACTGCCCGGAGTTGCCGGGCTTGCCGGACTTACCGGTCGACTTGCTGGCCATCTTCTCGACCACGGGCGCGAGCACGGTCGCGAAGCCGTCGGCGTTGGCCCGCACCCAACCGGTCCGGTCGACGACCACCACCGGCGCGGTGTTCTCGGGCGCCGCGAGCCCGGTGAAGTCGCGCACGAGTCCGGTCGACCGGGCCGCACCGGCGCGCAGCTCGGCGACCACCGCCGCGGCGTCCTGGGGACTCATCGACGGGCTCTTGCCGGCCAGCCGGCTGCCGACCGTGACCGCGAGGTCCCAGTCGACCATGCTCGGGGGCCGCTCTGTCATGTGCCGAAGGTACCCGTGCCGGCCAACGGACGCCGCCGGTCGCCGGGACTCACGAGCCGGTCACGAGCACCGGCAACCGGCCAGCGCGGAGGTGATCTGGTCGAGGGCGGCGCGGGCGTCGAGGGTGTCGACCGGGTCGATCCGGTCGGAGAGGAACGCGAAGACCATCGGCGTGCCCGTGCGGTCGGTGACGGTGCCGGCCAGCCCGCTCACTCCGGTGAGCGTGCCGGTCTTGGCGCGCACGGCACCGCGCCCGGCGGCGTCGGCGTCCTGGGTGAACCGCTGGGTCAGCGACCCGTTGAACCCGGCGACCGGCAGCCCGGTGAGCACCGTGCGCAGCTCGGGATGCTCCGGCGCGGCGGCGACGTCCAGCAGCCCGGTGAGCGTCTCGGGGTCGAGCAGGTTGTCGCGCGAGAGCCCGCTGCCGTCGTACACCTCGGCGCCCTCGGTGGGTACGCCGAGCGCGGCGACCGTGTCGAGCACGGCGCCCGCCCCGCCGGCGAAGGTCGCGGGCGCCCCGGTCGCGAGGGCGGTCTGGCGGGCCAGCACTTCGGCGGCCTCGTTGTCGCTGGTCGCCACGGTGTGCTCGACGATCTGCCCGAGCGGCGGGCTGCTGACCCGGGCGAGCTCCTCGTCGCCGACCCCGGCCTCCCGGGGCTCGGGGACGCCGACGACCTCGACCCCGGCGCGGGCGAGCGCCGCGCCGAACGCAGTGGCGGCGGTCTGGGCGGGGTCCTCGACCCGGCCGTAGCCGCTCGCGGGGCGCCCCTCGTCGACCCACAGCGACTGGATCGGCGCGACCACCTGGTCGGGCACGTAGGAGTCGGGCCAGTGCGGGCTGACGTCCGGCCCGGTGAACAGGGTCGCGTCGTACCCGACCCGCACCCGCGTCGTACCGCGGGCGAGGAGCCGGGCGGCGGTGTCCTTGGCGAGGGTGACGACGTCGGCGACCCGGGGGTAGGCGTCCTTGCCGGGCCGCTTCGAGGCCAGCAGCGGGTCACCGCCGCCGACCAGCACGATCCGGCGCCGGCTCGGGGCGACCACCGTCGTCGCGAACGTCTGCTCCGGCCCCATCGTCTCGAGCGCGGCCGCCGAGGTGAGCAGCTTGAGCGTCGAGGCCGGGATCGCGGTGCCGCGCCCCTTGGCGAAGAGGGGCATGCCGTCGAGGCCCGCGACGGCGGCGAGCACGTGCGGTCCGAGGTCGTCGTCGCGCAGCAGCCGTGCGACGGCCCGGCGTACCTTGCGGGGATCGGCGACGCCGGCGGCGGGCGCCGCGACCGGGCTCGGGTCGGCCAGCGGCGGCAGCTCCAGCCCGCTGGGCGGCGCCACCGCGGCGGGCTCCTCGTGGGGGTCCGGCCGGTCGCGGTCGAGCCAGTACGCCGTACCGGCGCCGGCAAGCAGCGCGACGACGAGCAGCACGGGAAGCCAGAACCCGAGCCGGGAGCCGTGGCGTGCGTCACTTCTCCCCACGGTCCGCCCCTTCCCGACTCCACGTTTGCGGACATTGTGCGCGAGACTGACCCCGACCCCATGCAGGGGTGGCCCGGACGCAGCTGATGGCGGAGGAAGACGTGCTCGAGTTCGACGTGCTGGTGGAGATCCCCAAGGGGCAGCGGAACAAGTACGAGGTCGACCACGAGTCCGGCCGGATCCGCCTCGACCGGACGCTCTTCACCTCGACGCAGTACCCCGCCGACTACGGCTACATCGAGAACACCCTGGGCCTGGACGGCGACCCGCTCGACGCGCTCGTGATCCTCCAGGAGCCCACCTTCCCCGGCTGCCTGATCCGCTGCCGCGCGATCGGCATGTTCCGGATGACCGACGAGGCCGGCGGCGACGACAAGGTCCTCTGCGTCCCCGCGACCGACCCGCGCCTGGAGCACCTGCGCGACATCTCCCACGTGTCGAAGTTCGACCGCCTCGAGATCCAGCACTTCTTCGAGGTCTACAAGGACCTCGAGCCCGGCAAGTCCGTCGAGGGCGCCGAGTGGGTCGGCCGCACCGAGGCCGAGACCGAGGTCAACGCCTCGTTCGAGCGGTTCAAGACCGAGGGTCACTGACCCGCCCGCCGAGTCGGCGCCAGATTTCACCCGAGTCGGCGCCAGATCTCAGCTCAGGCTGCAATCTGGCGCCGACTCGGCTTTCAGATCAGGTCCGGGGCGCGCAGCATCTGCGCCGGTATGCCCCAGGCGTCGACCAGGTCGACGGCGACCGGTCGCAGCAGTCGGCAGTGCCGGTTGACCTCGCGGGTGATCGCCTTCGACCGCTGCACCGACAGGCGGCCGTGCTCCATGAACCACGCGCGGTCGGCCTCGATCGTCGACAGCGCGAAGAGGTCGCACAGGAGGCCCAGGGCGACCCGGTTGCCCTCGGGGGTGTCGTCGGGCAGCGCCCGCATCCGGTCGACGAACGCCTCCAGCACGAGCCGCTCCACGTGCGCGCGAGCGGCGCCGACGACGTGGTCCTGCGCCTCGGAGAACACGGCACCCGGGTCGAGTCCCTGGTCGACGCCGCGCTTGAGGCGGCGGGCGACCCCGGCCAGCATGTGCTCCTCGCGGAAGCGCAGCATCGCGAGCTGGTACTCCGAGTCGAGCAGCCCCGCCTCCTGGTCCCACTCGTCGCCGCCGGGCAGCAGGTCGCGCACCCGCTCCAGCAGCTTGTGCACCGATGTCTTCTCGATGACGGTCTCGACCGCGAGGCCGGCGACGAAGCGGACCATCCCCAGCTGGTCGAGGTCCTCGAACTCGCTGGCGTAGTCGGTCAGCAGCCCCTTCGCCACGAGCTGCAGCAGCACGTGGTTGTCGCCCTCGAACGTCGTGAAGACGTCGGTGTCGGCCTTCAGGGCCGCGAACCGGTTCACCGCCAGGTAGCCGGCGCCGCCGCACGCCTCGCGGCACTCCTGGATGGTCCGGGTCGTGTGCCAGGTGCCGATGGCCTTGGTGCCGGCTGCGCGGGCCTCGAGCTCGCGGCGGGCCGCCTCACCCGACCCGGCTTCCGGAGCGGCCGAGAAGACCTCGTGCAGCTGCGTGCGTACGACGTCCTGGGCGAAGTGCAGCGCGTAGGTACGGGCGACCAGCGGCAGCAACCGGCGCTGGTGCAGGCCGTAGTCGAGCAGTAGCTGCTCCTCGGCCCCGGGCGTCGCCTCGAACTGGCGGCGGCGCACGGCGTACCTCACCGCGATCGCGAGGGCCACCTTGGCGGCGTTGATGCCGGCGCCGCCCACGCTCACGCGGCCCTGCACGAGGGTGCCGAGCATGGTGAAGAAGCGCCGATCGGGGTTCTCGATCGGGCTCTCGTAGGCGCCGTCGGGCGTCACGTCGGCGAAGCGGTTGAGCAGTGCCTCGCGCGGCACCCGCACGTCGTCGAACCAGATCCGGCCGTTGTCGACGCCGTTGAGGCCCATCTTGCGGCCGTCGTCCTCGATACGGACGCCCGGAGCGACCTCGCCGCCGACCCGGATCGGCACGACGAACGCGTGCACACCCTCCCGGCGGCCACCGACCTCGAGCTGGGCGAACACGACCGCCAGCTCGCCGTGCCTCGCCGCGTTGCCGATGTAGTCCTTGCGCGCCTGGTCGCCACCGGTGGTGATCACGAACTCCCGGGCGTCGGCGTCGTACGTCGCGACCGTCCCGAGCGCCTGCACGTTGGAGCCGTGGCCGGTCTCGGTCATCGCGAAGCAGCCCATCAGCCGGCCGCTCGCGATGTCGCGGAGGTAGGCCTCGTGATGGCGCTCGGTGCCGAGCTGGAGGATCGCGCCGCCGAACAGCCCGAACTGCACGCCGACCTTCACGAGCACCGACAGGTCGCCGAAGGCGAGCGTCTCGAACGCCGCGACGGAGGCGCCGAGATCCCCGCCCCCGCCGTACTCCTCCGGGAGGCCGAGGGCGGTCTGGCCGGTCGCCGCCAGCTCCAGGACGACCTCGCGCACCCGGTCGCGGAAGTCGTCGATGCCGAGCTCGTCGGCCTCCTCCAGCACGGAGGCGTACGTCGCGAGGTTGTCGCGCACCAGGTCGCGGACGTCGGCGTACGCGCCGTCGAGCAGCCGCGTCAGCGCGGGCACGTCGACCTCGGGCGGATTCGCCGTGTCGACGGCGGCGGTCGGGGCGGTGTCGGTCGGGGCGGCGGTGTCGGAGGCCATGCCCCGAGCCTCCCCCATGCCCGTCACCGGGTCAGGGACGGGCGAAGAGTGTCGGCGCGGTCCAGGCGTACATCGACTCCTCGGTCACGGGCCGGCCGGTGCGCGGGGCGTGGATGATCCGGCCGTCGCCGACGTAGAGCGCGACGTGGTAGATCGACGACGGGCTGCCGCCGGAGCCCCAGAACACCAGGTCGCCCGGCTGGAGCTCGCTCGCCTCGATCGGCGTCGACTGCTCGTACTGGGCCACCGAGTAGTGCGGCAGCGAGACCCCGCCGGCGGCCCAGGCTCCGGCAGTCAGGCCCGAGCAGTCCCAGGCGTTCGGGCCCGCCGCGCCCCAGCGGTAGGGGTCGCCGAGCTGCGCCCGAGCGAACGCGATCGCCGCCTGCGCGCCCGCGCCGGGCGCCGGCGGGGCGGGCTGGGCCTCGGGCTCGGGAGTGGGCTCGGGAGTGGGCTCGACGGCGGGGGTGGGCTCGGGCGTGCTCTCCGCCGTCGGCTGAGGCTCCGGGGTGGGCGTGGGCGTCGGCGTGGGCGTCGGCGTGGGGGTCGGCGTGGGCGTCGGGGTCGGGGTCGGGGCGGGAGCCGGGGCGGGAGCCGGCGTCGCGGCCTGGTCCTGCCGGGCCGCGCGGGCGGCCCGTCGGGCGGCGCGCACCTCGAGCACCGCCTGCCGGCGCTGCGCCAGCCGGACGCTCACGTGCTGGAGGCCGGCGAGCTCGGCGATCAGGTCCGCCTTCTCGGCGGCGATCGACTGGGTCTCGGCCGCGGCCAGGTCGGCGGCCCGCCGAGCCGCGCGCTTCGCCTCCCGAGCCCGGTCCATGGCTCGCACGGCCTCGGCACGCGCCTCCTCGGCCCGCTGTCGGGCCGCGTCGGCCGCCGTCGCGGCCGTGCGGAGCCGGTCGTAGTTGGCGTCGAGGGCGTCGGTGGCGCTGGCCATCGTGGCGGAGCGCTGCAGCACGGCGTCGATGCCGTCGCTGCGCGCGACGGCCGCGAGGGCGGTCACCTCGGGGGCGAGCTCGTACGACGTGACGACCGCGTCGCGGACGACCGCGCGCTGCTGGTCGGCCTCGGCCTGCGCGGCGGCGGCCTCCGCCCGGGCGTCCGCGGCCGCGCTGCGGGCCTCCCGGGCCCGCCAGCGGGCACCGTTGAACTCCTCCGCGGCGCGGGCGGCGGCGATCGAGGACCGGTCCATGCGCTCGCCGGCGGCCGCCAGGCGGGCCCGGACCGCGTCGACGTCGCCGGCCCGGTCACGCACCGTCGCACGCGCCTCGCGGACCTCCTGCCGGCTCGGTGCGGTCTCGTCGGCGACGGCGACCCCGGCGGTGACCCCGAGCACCACCGTGACCACCGTCGTCGCCGCCACTCCGCGCGCTCGCACCTCGTCCAGCCCCTTCCACGACACCGCTCCGGAATGGCGGCACTCGGGGCACGCTAGACAACTTTCGTCACAATAGAAACAGTTTCCCCAATTTTCTCACCAGTCACCGGCGTGTCGCCTTGACGAACCACACGGATGTAATTCGCGCGATGAAGGGATAGTCCGTCACGTTTCGGCTGTTCCCAGGGCCTCGGGTCAACCGAAACGTGACGGACTATCCCGACGACCCACACCGCCGGAGCCCGCGTCAGCGGTCGACGGGGACGTGCGAGGTCGTGGTGGTGGGGTGGGAGGCGAGGCCGTGCCGGTCGAACTTCTGGCCGCTGGCGATGCCGCCGACGTAGAAGGAGATCAGGGCGATCATCACGCCACCGATGTCGTCGGCGATGTAGTGCCAGCCGAAGTAGAGGGTGGCGACGACGGTGAGGCCGAAGTTGACCCAGAAGACGATCCGGATGATCCGGTTGCGGACGGTGAACTGGACCATCAGCGCCCACAGCAGCGAGATCGCCGTGTGCAGGCTGGCGAAGCCGGCCACGGTCTGGGCCTGGCCGTCGCCCCACAGGACGCCTTGGCGCGCATTGACCAGGGAGTTCATCAGGTCGGTGGTGCCGGTGTGCGCGAGGTCGTAGAGGTAGGGGTACTCGAGGCCGGGGCCGAGCGTCGGCAGGGCGTAGTAGGACACGGTGCCGAGCGTCCACGCGATGCCCTGGGCGGTGACGAACCACCAGCCGTAGGAGAGGTTGCGCGACCAGACCAGCCAGACCGTGACCATGATGGCCACCATCGGGATGAAGAGCAGGTAGAAGCTCGACAGCACGTGCGCGACGACCGTGGTGCCGAGCACCTCGTGGATGACCGTGCCCGGGTTGTGGCCGAAGAAGAGGATCTTGTCCAGGCTGTGCAGCTCGCGGTCGTACATCCGGCCGCTCACCAGCGGCAGAAACGACTTGAGGTTCCGGTAGCAGACGTAGATCACGTAGAAGCAGGCGATGCCCAGCACGACCAGGAGCAGCCGCTCCCGGGACCAGTGCCCCTCCCAGCGCTCGCGGACCAGCTCCGGCATCCGGCGGACCCGGCCGCGCGAGAGCCACACCGCGCGCGGCACCAGGTCGAGGAAGAGCGCGCCCACGCAGAGGATCGGCAGCCGCAGCCAGGACGGCCCGAGGAAGCTGCCCTCGGGGTCGATCAGCGGCTTGCCGACGTACCACGCCGTGATCGCCGCCCACACGCCCATGACGATGGCGTTGACCACGAGCAGGGTCCAGGCGCGGCGATACACGCCCGACAGTGTAGGGAGGTTTCGAGGCGCCCCGCGCCTCGGCTCCTCAACCGCCGGGTCTGACGGGACCCGCCGGGATCGCGGCCGTACGGGAGGCATCGACCGCGATCGCGACCCGGTCGCCCGGCGCCGGATGGGCGTCCAGCCGGGCCACGGCGTCGAGCTCTCCGACGCCGTCGACGGCCACGATGAGCCTGATCTGCTCGGGTGTCACGCGGGCGGAGACCACCGTGCCGGAGAGCGCGCCGGCGTCGGCGACGACCAGCGCGGACCGGCGTACGGCGACCGCGTCGTCGCCCGGGGAGCGGCCCGCGGCCCGCAGCAGCACGTGGGCAGGATCACCCTCGAGCACCCGGGCGTAGCCGAGGAAGAGCGCGGTCTCGGCGTCGACGGGCCCGCGCCAGACCGCGGCGATGTCGCCCTGTTGCACGATCCGGCCGTCGCGCATCACCGCGAGCCGGTCGGCCACGGTGAACGCCTCGTCCTGGTCGTGGGTGACCATCAGCGCGGTGGTGCCGGCGGCGCGCAGGATGTCGCGCAGCTCGGTGGCGAGCCGCTCGCGCAGCCCGGCGTCGAGCGCCGACAGCGGCTCGTCGAGCAGCAGCAGCCGCGGCTGCACGGCGAGCGACCTCGCGAGCGCCACCCGCTGCCGCTCGCCGCCGGAGAGCGTGGCCGGCAGCCGGTGCTCGTAGCCCTCGAGCCCGACCAGCGCCAGCAGCTCGCGGACCCGGGCCGCGGCGTCGGGGGTACGCCGCAGCCGGAGCGCGTAGCCGACGTTGCGGGCCACGGTGAGGTGTCCGAAGAGCTGGCCGTCCTGGAACATCAGCGCGAAGCCGCGCCGGTGCGTCGGCACCCCGCGCAGGTCGGTGCCGTCCCACGCGACCCGGCCGGACGCGACCGGCTCGAGCCCGGCGATCGCCCGCAGCAGTGTCGACTTGCCCGACCCGCTCGGGCCGAGCACGGCGAGCACCTGGCCGTCGGCGAGGTCGAGCGAGGCGTCGACGACGGCGGGCGTGCCGTCGTACGAGACGGAGACGTCGTGCAACGACAGCATCAGAAGCTCCCCAGGGACGGGACCCGCAACCGCTCGACCGCGAGCATCACCAGCGCGGTCGTGGTCGCGAGGACGACGGAGGCGGCGAGGGCCATGCCGTAGTTCATCGCCCCCGGGTGCCCGATCAGGTGGAAGATCACGATCGGCATGGTCGGGTTCTCGTCGCGGGCGAGGAACGACGTGGCGCCGAACTCGCCGAGCGACACCGCGAACGCGAAGCCGGCGCCGGCCAGCAGCGGCTTCCACAGCACCGGCAGGTCGACGGTCGCGAACGTGCGCAGCGGCCCGGCGCCGAGCGACGCGGCGGCCTGCCGCTGCCGGTCGTCGATGCCACCGAGCGCGGGCGCCAGCGTGCGGACGACGAGCGGGAGGGCCACCAGCGCCTGGGCGATCGGCACCAGCAGGGCCGAGTCGCGCAGGTCGAGCGGCGGCTCGTCGAGCGTGATCAGGAAGCCGAAGCCGAGCGTCACCGCGGACACCCCGAGCGGCAGCATGAAGAGCCCGTCGAGCAGCCCGCGGACCCGGCGCTCGGTGCGGCTGTGCGAGCGCCGGCTCACCACGATGGCGACCAGCACGCCGAGCGTCAGCGACATCCAGGTGGCGTCGACCGCGACCCGCAGCGACGTGACCAGCGCGTGGGTGACCGGCACCAGCAGCGCCTGCCGGGAGCCCTCGGTGGTCAGCGCCCGGTAGTTGCCCAGCCCCCAGCCGTCGCCGACCTGCAGCGACCCGGCGACGAGCGCGGCGATCGGCAGGCCGACGAGGACGACGACCAGGCCGGTCGCGAGCAGGCCCGGCCAGTCGCCGCGCGAGGGCCGCGGCGCCCGGACGGTCGAGCGCGCCACGGTCGGGTCGGGCACCGCTCGCAGCCGGCTCGTGATCGCCAGCAGCGCGGTGATGGCCAGCAGCTGCACGATCGAGAGCGCGGCCGCCGCCTGCAGGTCGAGCAGGTTGGTGGTGAGCAGGTAGATCTCGGTCTCGACCGAGGAGTAGCGCAGCCCGCCGAGGGTGAGCACGACGCCGAACGCCGTCGCACAGAAGAGGAAGACCACGCTCGCGGCCGAGACGATCGCCGGGCGCAGCGCGGGCAGCGTGACCGTGCGGAAGACCTGCGCCGGGCTCGCGCCCAGGGCGGCGGCCGCCTCGGCCGGGCGCGGGTCGAGCGACTCCCACGCCGCGCCCACGGCCCGGATCACCACGGCGACGTTGAAGAACGCCAGGCCCGCCACGATGGCGCCGGCCGAGCCGTCGAAGCCCAGGAAGCCGAGCGGTCCCGCCTCCCCGATCAGCTCGCGGAAGGCGACGCCCACCACCACGGTCGGCAGCACGAACGGCACCAGCAGCGCGGCCCGCAGCGCACCCCGACCGGGGAACGTGCGGCGGTGCAGCAGGTGCGCCGCGGGCACCCCGAGCAGCACCGCCACCGCCGTGCCGGCCGAGGCCGACCAGACCGTGAACCAGACGACCCGGATCGTCCGCGGCCTGGTCAGTACCTCGGCGACCGCCCCGGGGTCGAAGCGTCCGTCGACCCACAGGCCCTCGGCGAGCATGCCGCTGACCGGGAGCACGAAGAACACGCCGAGCACGGCCAGCGGCAGCGCCGCGAGGCCGACCAGGGCGAGGGACCGGCGCATCGGACGGTCACCGCGAGGTGACGTCGCTCCATTCACGCAGCCATTCGTCGCGATGCTCGGCGATGTCGGCCGGGTCGACCTGCAGCGGGTCGGTCGGCTGCTTCGCGTACGTCGCCCACTCCTGCGGCAGCTCGACCGTCGAGTCGACCGGGAAGACGTACATGCTGTCCGGCAGCGCCGCCTGCACCTGCGGCGAGAGCAGGAAGTCGACCACCGCCTCGGCACCGTCGGGGTTGTCGGCCCCGGCGAGCACGCCGGCGTACTCGACCTGGCGGAAGCAGGTGTCGAGGAGCGCGCTGGTCGTGGACGATCCGTCGTCGCCGATCGTGAACGCCGGCGAGGAGTCGTAGGACAGCACGATCGGACGGTCGCCCTTGCCGCCGCCCTGGGTGAAGTCCACCTGGTAGGCGTCGGACCAGCCGTCGGTGAGCAGGGCGCCGTTGTCCATCAGCCGCTGCCAGTAGTCCGGCCAGTCGTCGCCGTACTCCGCGACGGTGGCCAGCAGGAACGCCATGCCCGGCGAGCTGGTCGCCGCGCCCGGGAGCACGAACAGCTTCGCGTACTCGGGCCGGGCCAGGTCGTCGAGCGACGTCGGCGGCGGCACGTCGTGGCCGGCGAACCAGCCGTCGTCGATGTTCACGCACACGCTCGCGTTGTCGACCGGGCTGAGGGCGTGGTCGTCGTCGCCCGCGAGGCGGTACTGGTCCGCGCCCTCGGGCAGCTTCGCGTCGTACGCCGCGAAGACACCCTCGCCCAGCGCCCGCGACGCGAAGGTGTTGTCGACGCCGAACGCCGCGTCGCCCAGGGGCTTGTCCTTGGTCAGCACCAGCTTGTTGGTCAGGGTGCCGGCATCGCCCGCGGCCCGGACGACGAGGTCGTAGCCGGTCTCCTGCTCGAACTGTCGCTGCAGCTTCTTCGGCAGCGCGAACGACTCGTGGGTGACGAGCACCACCGTGTCCGAGCCCTGCTCGGATGCGCTGTCGTCGCCGCCCCCGACGGTCGAGCAGGCGGTGAGGGCCAGGGCCCCCGCCGCCAGGAGGGCAGGCGTGATCGTACGGAAATATCTCAACTCCGACTCCCTTCGCCGGTGCTAACCGGAGCAGGTTCGAGGGTCTGCGGCTGGTCCGCACTCTCAGCACGCCGGTCGCGTGCTCCCCTGTCTGTGAGATCGACTCTAGCCCGTCACCTGGTCAGGGCGACCACCGCGTCCAGGCGAGCGAGCTTGGCCGGGTTGCGTACGGCGTAGAGACCCGTGACACGGCCGTCCTCGACCACCATCGACACCACGGTGTCGAGCACCCCGTCGAGCAGGATCCGCAGCGCGGGCGCGCCGTTGACGACCACCACGTCGGCCTCGGCCGGGCCCTCGGAGACTCCCTCGAGGAAGCGGACCACCTTGTCGCGGCCGAGGATCGGGCGCAGCGCGGCCTTCTTCACCCCGCCGCCGTCGGTGACCAGCACGACGTCGGGAGCGAGCACGTCCATCAGGCTCTGGATGTCGCCGGTGGCCGCCGCCCGCACGAACTGCTCGAGCACCCGGTCGCGCTCGACCTGCGTCGCCTCGGCGCGCGGGCGCCGCTCGGCGACGTGCGCCCGGGCCCGGTGGGCGACCTGGCGGACGGCGGCCGGGGTCTTGTCGACGGCGGCCGCGATCTCGTCGTAGCCGAAGTCGAAGACCTCGCGCAGCACGAAGACCGCGCGCTCGGTCGGCCCGAGGGTCTCCAGCAGGGTCAGCATCGCCAGCGACACCGAGTCGGCGAGCTCGACGTCCTCGGCGACGTCGGGGGTGGTCAGCAGCGGCTCGGGCAGCCACGGCCCGACGTACGACTCGCGGCGGCGGGCGTTGGCGCGCATCCGGTTCAGCGCGAGCCGGGTGGTGATCCGCACCAGGTAGGCGCGCTCGTCGCGCACCTCGGCCACGTCGACGTCGACCCAGCGCAGCCAGGTCTCCTGGAGCACGTCCTCGGCGTCCGCGGCGGAGCCGAGCATCTCGTAGGCGACCGTGAACAGCAGGTTGCGGTGCCGCACGAAGACGTCGGTCGACCGGACCGTCATGGCTGCCTCACACTGCCCGACGGTACGGCGAGCGGCAGCTCGCACACATCCGAGTATCCCTGCGCCTGCAGGCCGGCGGCGGAGTTGAACCGCGAGCGCATGTTCTCCAGCGCGACCATCTGGGTCAGCTCGACGACGGCCGGCGTGCCGAGCTGCTCCAGCAGGCTCGCGGTCATCTCGTCGGTGACGGTCGGCGGCGTCGTCGACATCGCCTCGGCGTACGCCAGCACCTCCCGCTCCAGCGGGGTGAAGACGTCGGACTCGCGCCAGCGCGGCACCTCGCGCACCTTGGCGAGGTCGAGACCGTCGTGGTGGGCCAGGTAGTAGCCGAAGTCGAGGCACCAGCTGCAGCCGATCACGGCGGCACTGGCGAGCTGGGCGTAGGACTTGAGCGTCGGGTCGAGGGCGTCCCACTTCGCGACCTTGCCCTCGAAGCCGAGCACCGCCTTGAGCACGGGCTTGTGGTGGAAGTAGACGTAGGCGTTGTCGGGGATCTCGCCGAAGGTGCGGCGGGCGTAGATCGACATCAGCCGCCCGTAGAGGCCGGTGATCGGCGCCTTCGGGATGCGGAACGTGCTGGGCATCTCTCCTCCTCGGATCGGTCGGTCTGGCATGAAGACACCGCTCGGCCCGCTCGTGTGACATCCCTGCTGCCGCGATCTCTACGCTGGGCCCATGCCGAGCCGCCGCCACGACCTCCTCGCCTGGGCGATCCCGCGGATGCGCCGGTCGCGGGAGCTCGTCTCACCCGACGAGGAGCGGGCCCGCATCGAGGCCTGGCACCGCACGCTCGAGCCGAGACTGCCCACCCAGGCGGTGCGCCGCTTCGACCGGCGCTTCTCGGTGGTCACCGAGATGGTGCCCGGGCCGGCCGGCACGTTCCCGTCGTACGTCGTGACTCCGCGACACAGCGATCCGCGGACCACCGTCGTCTACCTGCACGGCGGTGGGTACGTCGCCGGCATCGACCCCTTCCACGTGCGCTACCTGGCCCGGCTGGCCGATGCCCTCGACGCGCGGATCGTGGTCCCCGACTACCCGCTCGCGCCCGAGCACACCTGGCGCGACTCCCACGAGGAGCTCGCCGACCTGGCCGGCCGGTGGGCCAAGGACTCCGAGCGGCTGGTGCTCGCGGGCGACTCGGCCGGCGGCGGCTACGCGCTGGCCCTGGCGCTGACGCTGCGCGACCGGGGCGGCCCGCAGCCCGACCGGCTGCTGCTGATCTCGCCGTGGGTCGACCTGACGACGAGTACCCCGGAGACCGAGGAGTTCTCCGGCCGGGACCCGTGGCTGTTCCTCGGCAAGCTGCGGGAGTACGCCGCGTGGTGGGCCGGCTCGCCCGACGACCTCGGCCGGCCGGAGGTCTCCCCCGCGCTCGGCGACCTGGCCGGGCTGCCGCCGGCGCTGATGTTCTGCGGCACCCGCGACACGCTCGCCCCGGGCTGCCGGCTGCTCGACCGCCGCGCGGCCGACACCGACTGGGACCTCGCCTACGTCGAGGTGGCCGACCTCGTGCACGTCTACCCGCTGCTGCCGCTGGTCCCCGAGGCCGAGGACGCCTGGTCCCGGACCTTGGAGTTCCTGCGATGAAGGTCGTCGCCGTCGCGTTCGGGCAGCTCGACCCGTACGCCGTCTACGGCGTCTGCAAGCTGCGCCAGGACGTGTTCGTCGTCGAGCAGCGGTGCCCCTACCCCGACCTCGACGCGCGCGACGTGGAGCCGGAGACCCGGCACGTGCTGCTGCTTCACGACGACGCTCTACTGGGCTACGCACGCGTCGTCGACGACGCCGTCGACGGCCGGGCCGTCTGGCGGATCGGCCGGGTCCTGCTGGCGCCCGACGCGCGCGGGCAGGGGCTGGCCGACCCCGTCATGGAGACCGCGCTGTCGGTGGCGAAGGAGCGCGACGTCGTACTCGACGCCCAGTCGCCGCTGGCGCGGTGGTACACGACGTTCGGGTTCGTGGTGGACGGGCCGGAGTTCCTGGAGGACGGGATCCCGCACACGCCGATGCGGCTCAGCCGGTGACGGCCGTGAACACCACGCCATCGGGGGTCTCCGTGCGGGTGACCCGGCCGCGGGCGGCGAGCAGCTCGAGGTGGGCCTTGGTCTCCATCGCGGCCATGCCGCGGGAGAACTCGTCGAGCTCGTCGTAGGCCTTCTCGTGCCGGGTCCAGCCGAGCCGCCGGGCGACCTCCTGCGACGTGGACGGGCCGGAGTCGAGGGCGGCCAGGCTCTGGTCGAGCCGGTGGTCGTGGTGGGCGAGCAGCTCGTCGACCCGCGCATGCGACGACGGGGCGACCGGGCCGTGCGCGGGCAGGATCGTCAGGTCGGGCAGTCCGCGCACCTTGGTCAGCGACGCGAGGAAGTCGCCGAGCGGCTGCGGCACCGGCGGCGTGGTGAACCCGATCGACGGGGTGATCGTCGGGAGCACGTGGTCACCGGCGAACAGCAGGCCCGCCGCCTGGTCGGCGAAGACGTAGTGGCCCGGGGTGTGCCCGGGCGTGTGCACGGCGTCGAGGGTGCGCGGGCCGACCGAGATCTGCAGGTCGCCCTCGAGCCAGGTGTCGGGGTAGGCCCACCACGCCGGGTCCGGCAGGTCGAACTCGTCGGGCCCCTGGTTCCAGAGCTCGGCGAGGTCGCGCGCCCCGGCCGAGACGAGCGGCTGGGTGAAGGGGCTCTCGGTCAGCGACTCGAGGTCGTTGAGCAGGTCGAGGCCGGGCTTCTCGTCGGCGCCGAGCGCCACCTCGGCGCCGTACTCCTTCCCGAGCACGGCGGCCATCGTGTAGTGGTCGCGGTGGATGTGGGTGACCAGGAACCGCTTGATGTCGCCGAAGCCGTAGCCCACGTCGCGCAGGCACCGCTCGAGCAGGTCGCGGGCCACCTCGATCGCCCAGCCACCGTCGATGAGGGTGAGACCGTCGGCGGTCTCGAGGACGTAGACGTTGACCGCCTTCAGCCCGTCCATCGGCAGCGGCAGCGGGATCCGGTGGATGCCTTCGGCGACCCGCCAGGCACCCTCCTTCGACCAGTGCTCGCCGGAGTCGGGCGAGATGGCGTGGGCGGTCGACGTCGAGGAGGTGCTCACGGTCCGGACCCTACGGGGCCACGTCGGGGAACCCGAGGTCCAGGGTCGGCTGCTGGATGCCGCCGTCGATCTCCAGCAGCTTGCCGGTGACGTACTGCCCGGCCCGCGAGGCGAGGTAGACGACCCCGGCGGCGATGTCCTCCGGCTCACCGACCCGGCGCAGCGGCGTCTTGGTCTCCAGCTGGCCCATCAGCTCCGGCTGGCCCGCGACGTACTCGAGCGCGCTGGTCATGATCGAGCCGACGTAGATGCCGTTGACCCGGATCCGCGGTGCGAGGTCCTGGGCCGCCATCTTGGTCCAGTGCGCGAGCGCGGCCTTGGCCGTGCCGTAGGCGAGGAAGCCGCGGTCGGCGGTGCGGCCCATCATCGAGCTGATCGTGACGACGCTCTTCTGCTGGTCCGCATCCTTCAGCATCAACGGCACCGCGGCCCTGGTCAGGGCGTGCGCGGTGGTGACGTTGAAGCTGAACGCCTCGTTGAGGAACTCGCTGCTGGTGTCGAGGAACGCACTGGGGAACGTGCCACCGACGTTGTTGACGACCGTGTCGAGCCGCCCGAGCTCGTCGTACGCCGCCTGTGCCAGGCCGGCCACCGCGTCGAGGTCGCTGAGGTCGGCCGGGACGACGACGCAGCGCCGCCCGGTGGCCCGCACCCGCTCGGCGACCACGTCGAGCTGCCGCTCGGTGCGCGCGGAGATCAGCACGTCGGCGCCGGCCTCGGCGAGCGCGACCGCGGTGGCCGCACCCAGCCCGCGGCCGGCGCCGGTGACGATCGCGACCTGCCCGTCGACGGAGAAGCGCTCCAGGATGCTCATGCAGGGCAATCTAGAACACGTTCTACTGCATCGGGAAGGGCGGGTCGATCACCACGCACCGCGTGCCGGAGTAGATCGTCGGCATGCACCGGTTGCAGTGGATGCAGACCCCCTCGGCGGCGCGGCCGGCGGCGAGCCGGGCGACCAGGTCCGGCTCGCGGAGCAGGGCGCGGCCCATGGCGACGAAGTCGAAGCCGTCGGCCATCGCCTGCTCCATCGTGTCGGCGCGGTTGATGCCGCCGAGCAGCATCAGCGGCATCGACAGCGCCTCGCGGAAGCGCAGCGCCTTCGCGCGGAAGTAGGCCTCCTCGAAGGGGTAGGTCTTGAGGAAGCCGCGACCGATCGGCGTGCGCATCCCCCACCGCACCGGGAACGGCATCGACTCGGCGAACTCGCGCACAGGGGTCTCGCCGCGGAAGAGGTACATCGGGTTCATCAGCGAGGAGCCGCCGCTGAGCTGGAGCGCGTCGAGGGCCCCGTCGGACTCGAGCATCGCGGCGTACTCGATGCCCTCGTCGGTCGTCACGCCGCCCTTGAATCCGTCGGAGACCGAGATCTTCGCGGTCACGGCGCAGGAGTCGCCGACCTCGTCGCGGACCGCCCGGGCGACCTGGCGGCCGAGTCGGGCCCGGCGCTCCAGCGGGCCGCCCCAGTCGTCCTTGCGGCGATTGAGGCCGGGCGCGAGGAACGACGAGATCAGGTAGCTGTGCGCCATGTGCAGCTCGAGCACGTCGAAGCCCGCGTCGACCAGCGTGCGCGCGGCGGCGACGTAGTCGCGGGTGATCCGCGTCAGGTCGGCGTCGCTGGCCGACCGGACCATCTGCATCGACAGCGGGCTCGGCATCCGGCTGGCGGCCAGCGCGTGGACGCCGTTGGAGCGGCCGTTGGCGACCGGGCCGGCGTGCCCGACCTGGCCGGCGATCGCGGCGCCGGCCTCGTGGATCGCGTCGGCCATCCGGGCCAGACCCCCGCGGGTCTGCGGCCCCACCACGATCTGCTCGCGATGGGTGCGGCCCTCGGGCGCCACCGCGAGGTAGGCGACCGTCGTCAGGCCGACGCCGCCGCGGGCCACCGCGAGGTGGTAGTCGATGAGCGCGTCGGTCACCCGGCCCTGCGGCGCCCGCCCCTCGAACGTCGCGGCCTTGACGGTCCGGTTGCGCAGCCGGACCGGACCCAGCCGGGCGGGCGCGAAGACGTCGGGCGCAGGCACGTCGGGCGCGGGCACGTCGGCCGCGGGGCGCTGCGATGCATCGGATGCCACCCCCCGAATCTAGAACACGTTTCAGTATCGGGCCAGGCCGGTCCGGATCACGCGGCGGCGAGCTGGAACAGCTCGGGCTCACTCAGCTCGGCGAGCAGCCGGGCCTCGCTGTCGTCGTAGGGCCGCTCGTCGCGCAGGATCCGCAGCAGGCCGGCGTAGCCGTGGCCGGCAGCCAGGGCGAGCACCAGCGCCTCGGCGCCGAGCCGGTCGAGCCAGGTCCACAGCGTCACGGCGTCGACGCGGTGCCGGACCACCCGGGACATCACGAAGTCCGCGTGGGCGGCGGGCAGCTCGGCATCGAGGCGCCGGTGGACGTCGCCGAGGTTGGCGAGCGCCGGGTGGCGGGTGACTCGGCGGGCGCGACGGGCCGCCTCACGGCGGCGGGAGCGGGGGGTCGCGCTCGCGGTGGCGACGTACGCGATCAGCACGACGGTCGGCACGACGATGGCGATCAGGGTGTTCACGGTGGTTCCTTGCTGGTGGGGGACGGACGACCCCACGCTCCCGCGCACCACTTGGCCCCCACTGGGGACGCACTGGGATCAGGCTGGGGACCGGCGCTGCCGGCGCAGCCAGACCAGGCCCGCCACGGGCAGCGCCGCGGGCACGAAGCCGTAGCCGATGCCGTAGTCGGACCACACCGACGCGTCCGGGAACCAGTCCGGGACCAGCAGCGACACCGTGCCCACCGTGAGCACGCCGGCCAGCTCGATCCAGAGCATCACGCTGGCGAAGCCGGTGTGCCCGGACGACGCCTGGCGGATCGCCCACCAGCCGAGCGCGTAGGTGGCGGCGGCCGCGAGCGAGAGCCAGTACGCCACCGGCGCCTCGTCGTAGCGCGTCGTCAGCTGCACCAGCGACCGGGCGCCGGCCGCGAGGGCGAACAGCGCGTAGAGCGCGAGCAGCACCTGGTGCGGCCCGGAGCGCGGGGCCTCGCTCATCCGGTCATCTCGAGCCGGACGGCGATCACGCCGACCGCCAGCGCGGCGACCGCGAGCACGGCCGAGGACCACGGGGCGCGGTCGCCCTCGACGGACCTGATCGCGATCGGCAGCACGCACACCGAGGCGAGCAGGTAGCCGACGTACGTCGAGACCGAGTCGGGTCCGTCCCCGCGGAACGCCGACAGGCCGACCAGCGCGCGGACCACGAGCAGCAGCTCCAGCATCCAGGCCATCTGGTCCAGCCATGCGGGCCGCTCGCCCCTGCGCACCGCGACCATGACGGCGAGGACGACGACCAGGGCGGCGTACCCGACCACGATCCAGGTGATCTGGGTGGACACGCTCGGCATGGGAGCATCATCGACCATGGACCTGGACGACCTGGTGGCCGCCCTCCGCGCGGCCGGCTGCGTCTTCGCCGAGGACGAGGCTCGCGTGCTGCTCGCGGCCGCCGACGGCGACCACGCCGCGCTGGCCCGGATGCTCGCCGAGCGGGTGGCGGGGGCGCCGCTGGAGCTCGTCGTGGGGTACGCCGACTTCTGCGGGCTGCGGATCGCCGTCGCGCCGGGCGTCTTCGTGCCCCGGCAGCGCTCGGCGCTGCTGGCCCGCACGGCGGCCGCGGAGCTGCGGCCGGGCGACGTCGCGGTCGACCTGTGCTGCGGCACCGGGGCGCTCGGCGCCGTGCTGCTCGCGGGCCTGCCCGGCCTCGAGGTGTACGCCGCCGACGTCGACCCCGCCGCGGTCGCGTGCGCCCGCCGCAACCTGCCCGCCGACCGGGTCGTCGAGGGCGATCTGTATGCCGCGCTGCCGGAAGAGCTGCGCGGACGGGTGCGGGCACTGGTCGCGAACGCGCCGTACGTGCCGACCGACGAGATCGCGCTGATGCCGCCCGAGGCCCGCGACCACGAGCACCGGGTCGCACTCGACGGCGGCGCCGACGGGCTGGATGTGCAGCGCGGCGTGATCGCCGGGGCGCCGGCCTGGCTCGCCCCGCAGGGGCGGCTGCTGATCGAGACCGGCCGCGACCAGGCCGACCGGACCGCGGGACTGCTGGCCGCGGCCGGGCTCGAGCCCACGATCGTGACCGACGAGGAGATCGGCGCCACGGTGGCCGTCGGACGCCTTACAGTGCGAGCATGACCGGCCTCGCGGTGACCTGGTGGGGTCACGCGTCGGCGACCGTCGAGATCGGCGGCGCCCGGGTGGCGGTCGATCCGCTGCTCTCCGACCGGCTCTTCCACCTGCGGCGCTACGCGCCGAGCCCGAGCGGCGCGGCGTACGACGTGGACGTGGTGGTCGTCTCGCACCTGCACCACGACCACCTGCACCTGCCGTCCCTGCGCCGGGTGTCCCGCGACGTGCCGATCCTGGTGCCCCGCGGCGGGGAGGGCCTGCTGCGCTCGCTCGACCACGGGCGGGTCCGCCCGGTCGTGCCCGGCGAGGTCGTCGAGGTGGCCGGGGTGACGATCCGGGTGCTGCCCGCCACGCACGACGGCGGCCGCGGGCCGCACACCCGGATCACGGGGCCGCCGCTCGGCTTCCGCATCGACGCCGGTCCGCGGTCGTTCTGGTTCCCGGGCGACACCGAGCTGCGCGAGGACATGGACGAGGTCGGCCACGTCGACCTGGCGCTGATCCCCATCGGGGGCTGGGGCCCGACGCTGGAGGACGGACACATGGACCCGGTCGCCGGGGCCGCCGCCGTCGCCCGGGTCGGCGCGGACGTCGCGGTGCCCGTGCACTGGGGCACGTTCTGGCCGCTCGGCCTGCGCCAGGTGGCCCGGGCCAACCACCAGCGGCTGTTCGTCACGCCCGGCGACCGGTTCGTGGCGGCGCTGGGCGACGCGGCACCGGGCACCACGGCGACGCTGGCCCGGCCCGGCGAGCGGGTCGTGATCGAGTAGCCGGCTCAGCCTCGAGGCTCAGGTCAGCCGCAGCCGGACCACGATCGGCCGGTGGTCGCTGTTGAAGTCCGGCAGCACCCAGTGCCGCAGGAACTCCATCCGCCCCTCGCGCCGCGCGGCCCGGTCGACCCAGACGTAGTCGATGCGCCGCTGGAGCTCGGGGTACGTCGGAGGCGTCCGCGCGCCGAGTGCCTGGTACGACGAGATCGCGACCCGGCCGAGCATCCGGATCGGGCCGCCGGGCGAGCGCTGCCGAGCATCGGCGCGGGCGTCGAAGTTGAGGTCGCCGGTGCCGACCACCCACCGGCTGCCGACCCGGCTCCAGGCCCGGGCGATCCGCGCGAGGTGCTGGCGGGCCCGCGAGGCGTTCAGGGTGGCGGCCCAGCGGCCGGGCACCCCCTCGTCCTCGATCATCGTCGGCAGGTGGGCGTCGAGCACGGTGAGCCGCCGCCCGCTCTCGCGGTGCTCGAGGGTGACGATCGCGATCCGGCGGCCGGCGAAGGGGTAGCGCCCCTCGTCGGGGCGGACGCCGGGGATGCCGTAGACGAGCTTCGAGCGCACCAGCCGGAACCTGTCGGCCCGCCACGAGACCGCCAGCTCGGAGATGTCGCCGCGGCGCTCGAAGGTCGCCGTGCGCCAGCCCGGCAGCGAGCGCAGCACGGAGCGGAAGTGCTGGGCCTCCTGCCAGCCGACGACGTCGACGGCCGGGTCGGCGGTGAGCCGGCGCGCGTCGGCGCGCGCCTGCTCGGGGGTGAGCAGCCGGAGCATGTTCATGCTGGCGACGCCGATGTCGACGGCCGGCTGGAGCGGTGCCACGTCGGCTCCGGTCGCGGCCCGTCCGCCGCGACTCGACGTCTCGACCCGGCGGACCAGGCGCGGCTCGATCGAGCGGGGCGTGGCGGCGGCGCTCGTCGGTGGGTCGACATGAACTGCCGACGGGTCGGCCGGCGGATCGGTCGGCCGGTCGTCGGCGACCGCCGGCGCGACCAGCACGCCCAGCACGGTGACGAGCAGCAGCAGCGGCGGCGGGCCCGCCCAGGCGGCACGCCGTCGCCGTACGTCGTCACGGCGCCCGCGACGGACCCGTCGGACCACGCGGCTTCCCCTCCGGCTCGGTCGATCGACGTCGATCACGCTAGCCCCGAGAGCCCCTCCCGCCCCGGAGGCCACGCCGATGTCCGGCCCGGGGGCCGCTGTCCGGCGCGGGCACGCGAGCCAGTAGCGTCCCAGGGGTGACCACCGCGCATCCGACGTACGACCAGCTCGCCGCCCTGCCCTCCTACACCGCCCAGGCCGTGCCGGCGGCGTTCGAGGACATCAACGGCCACCTCAACATCCGGCACTACGTCGGCATCGCGAGCGAGGGCCTCGACGAGTCGCTGGTCGACGTGGGCATCCCGCAGAACTGGCCGACCGTGGCCGGGCAGGGCGTGTTCACCGCGGAGCACCACATGACCTACCTGTCCGAGCTGCGCACCGGCGACCGGATCTCGGCCCGGGTGCGGCTCGTCGGCCGCTCGGCCCGCGCCGCCCACGCGGTCGTCTACCTGCTCGACGACACCCACCAGCGGCTCAGCTACGCGATGGAGGAGATCTTCCTGCACATCGACATGGCGAGCCGGCGCACCGCCGAGTGGCCCGAGGACGTCGCGGCCGCGCTCGACAAGCGGATCGCCGCCGAGGCCGCGCTGCCCTGGCAGCCCGCCCTGTCGGGCTCGATGGCCCTGCGCTGACCCCGGCCGGTGGACCTGGCGGCGCTCCTCGGCACCTGGTCGCTGACCCGCGTGGTCCACGACCGGAGCACGGGTGAGCGCCGCGACGTCACCGGGACCCTCACACTGACGGCCGAGTCACCACACCGGATCCGGTGGGTCGAGGCGGGCACGATGAGCTGGCCCGGGCACGAGGTGCCGGTCGAGCGGACGCTGTACGCCGACCTCGAGGACGGCGGCTGGATCGTGCGGTTCGCCGACGGGCGCGTCTTCCATCCCTGGACGGTCGGCGCCCGGGTCGACCACGCGTGCGCGCCCGACCACTACCGGGGCCTGGTCGAGGTGACCGGCGACCCGGTCGAGGCGTGGACGGTCACCTGGGACGCCACGGGACCGCAGAAGGACTACCGGATGGTCACCGTGCACGACCGACGGCGCTGACCGCGTCTCGTCGTACGACGCCCGCCGCCGGGGCCGGTCACTCGGAGGGCGGGATCACGCCGTTGCGCAACCCCCAGGCGACGGCCTGACTACGGCTGCCGACGCCGATCTTGCGGTACGCCGAGCGGATGTAGGTCTTCACGGAGTTGATGCTGACGAAGACCCGGTCGGCGATCTCCTGGTTGGTCAGGCCCTGGGCGATCAGCGCGAGCACCTGCTTCTCGCGGTCGCTGAGCCCGACGTGTCCGTGCTCGGACCGCCCGACCCCGGCCGCGGCCTCGACCATCGCCAGGATCTGGTCCACCCCGCCCCGCAGCGGCACCCAGCCGACCGCGCCGGTGCGCCGCAACAGTTCGTCGATGTCCTCGGCTCCCGGGTGGTCCGCGTCGTGGAGGACCACGTCGGCCTCCCCGCTCGCGACCACCACGACCCGGTCGGAGCGTGCGGTCAGCATCGTCCGCAGTCCCTCCTCGACGGTCTGGTCGGGGCTGGCGATCGCCAGCCGGAGGGGACGCCCGGGCATGCCCGAATCCTTTCGGGACAAGGCCCGTCCGAGCCACCCGGACTCACCACCCGAAGGGGTGAAAGTGCAGGTGAGACAGGTCTCTCGCGCCCGTCGCGGCGCCGTCAGTGGTCGCGCAGGGCGCGGATCAGCTCGGCCTTGGTCATCGACGAGCGGCCGTCGATGTCCAGCTCCGCGGCGCGACCGCGGAGGTCGTCGACCGTCCACTCGTCGTACGACGGGGAGCGTCCGCCCCGCTTGCCGACCTCCTGTCGAGAGGAGTTGGCGGCGGCGTTCGCGATCGCGGCGGACTTCTGCTTGCTGTTGCCCTCGCCGCGGAGCTTCTCGTACAGCTCGTCGTCCTTGACGCTGGGGCCGGGCTTCTCGCCACCGGGCATCGCGATCACCTCCGTTGCGGTCGGACCGTCTCCGTACCCGCGGTCGCCCGCGGCATGCGGGCCGGCACTCACGCCGCCCGGGTGAACTCGCATGGCGGGACGGCGGGCGTCTCGGCCGGAGCGGGGGCGGCACGGAGCTCGCGGACGGCGATGACGAGCCCGGCGACGGCGGCGACGATCGCGACCGCGGCGACAGCGAGGAAGGCGTAGCCGAGAGCGACCAGGGTGGTGTCGATCATGAGGTCCTCCTGGGTTGCCGGGTCCGCGGTGGCGGGCCCGGATCGGTGCGTCGGGGTTCCGACTGATCCACCGTGCCCCTGGCCCCTTGAGGTCCGCTGGGAGTCGACTGGGAGCCTCGCCGACGTCGCCCGGCGGCGGGGGTGGCGGGCTCCTGACGCAGGCGCGGGTCAGGTGTGCCCGGGGTGTTGATGTGCCCCAGGGTGTTGACGTGCCCGGGTGTTGGTAGGCCCCGGGTGCCGCCCGCGCCGCCGCTGACGCGGCCACTCCATCGATCCCGTTGGGTCGCGCCGGGGCCGGTTCAGGGGTCACACCAGCACCCCGCCTCCCACCTGGCAGCCGAGACCCGCACGACACGCCGGGCCGGCACGGCGGGTCGTGCGGGTTTCGGCTGCTGACCGCCGAAACCCGGGACACCTGGGAGGGACGGGGCTCGAGGCTCAACCACCGCCACCGCCCGTGTCACGACCCACCGCGGCGGATCGGGTCAGAATGGGAACGGGCGCGGGGCGTCGCGCGTCGTCACCCACTGCAGCTCGGTGAACTCGTCGACGGCGAAGCCGACGCCGAAGCTGCCCCACCCGCTGTCCTTGGTGCCGCCGAAGGGCATCTGCGGCTCGTCGTTGACCGTCTGGTCGTTGACGTGCACGATGCCGGCGTCGAGTCGCCGGGCGACCTCCATGCCCTGGGCCGCGTCGGCGGCGAGCACCGCGGCGTTCATGCCGAAGGCGGAGGCGTTCGCCCGGCGCACCGCCTCGTCGCGGTCCTCGACCGCGTCGATGACCACGACCGGCCCGAAGGTCTCGTCGAAGGCCAGCTCGACGTCGGGCGGCACGTCGACGAGCACGGTCGCCGGGTAGCACGGTGGTCGCGCCTCGCCTCCCGCGAGCACCCGGGCGCCGTGCGCGACGGCCTCCTCGACCCGGCGGGCGATGGTGGACAGCGCCCAGCGGCTGATCACCGGGCCGATCACCGTCTCCGGGTCGGCGGGGTCGCCGACCGGCAGGCTGGCGGCCCGGGCGGCGAAGCGCTCGGAGAACTCCTCGGCGATGGGGCGCTCGACGTAGATCCGGCGCGCGCACATGCACACCTGCCCTTGATGCACGAACGAGCCGAAGACGGCGGCGTCGACCGCGTAGTCGAGGTCGACCCCGTCGAGCACGATCAGCGGGTTGTGGCCGCCGAGCTGCAGCAGCATCCGCTTCAGGTGCCGGCCGGCGGCCTCGGCCAGGCGCCGGCCGGTCGTGGTGGACCCGGTGAAGTTGATCCGGCGCACCAGCGGGTTGGCGATCAGCTCCTCGCCGACGAACGCCGCCTCACCCGGCCCATGGGTGACCAGGTTGAGGACGCCCGGGGGCAGCCCGGCCGCCACGAAGACCTCGGCCAGCAGCGCCCCGCAGGCGGGGGCGTGCTCCGACGGCTTGAGGACCACGGTGTTGCCCAGCGCGATCGGCCCGGCGACGGCGCGCGAGGAGAGCGTCAGCGCGGCGTTCCAGGGTGCGATCGCGCCCACCACCCCGACCGGCCGGCGTACGGCCATGGCCCGGGTCCCGGGCAGGTCCGAGGGCAGCAGCTGGCCCTGGGACGCGTACGGCAGCGCGGCGGACTGGCGCAGCAGCGAGAGGGCGAACTCGAGCTGGATGTCGGCGAAGTGCCGGGTGCAGCCGGTCTCGTGGGCGAGCAGGGCGATGACCTCGTCCCCGCGGCGCTCGAGCTCGTCGGCCGCCCTCAGGAAGATGCCCTGCCGCTCGTGCGGCAACGACTCCGACCACGGGCCGAACGCCTGCTGGGCGGCCTCGATGGCCGCCCGGGTGTCGTCCTGGTCACCGGCCGCGACGGTGGCGACGACCTCGCCCGACCACGGGCTGACGCTGTCGAAGACGCGCCCGTTGCGGGAGTCGATCCACTCCCCGCCGATGAGCTGGCGCACGTGCTTGACCGCCGCCGGTGGTTCCGATGGACGGCCCCGCGTCCCGCAATCCGGAACGCTCACCCGAGGTACCCCATCCGCTGGGAGATCTCCTGCGCCGTGCGCCGCAGCGGGGTCTGCAGGCGGGCCACGACCGCCTCGACGGTCGCGTTCCAGGCGCTCAGGTGCACCGCGATCCCCACGGCCGCCACCACCGTGCCGCCGTGATCGCGCACCGGCACCGCCAGCGAGCGCAGGCCGGAGGCCAGCTCCTCGTCGTTGACGGCGAGCCCGGTGCGGCGTACCTCGGCCAGCTCGGCGGTGAGCTGCTCGCGGGCGGTGATCGTCTTCGGGCCCCGGCGGGCCAGGTCGATCCGGTCGACCGCGGCCCGCACCGCGGCGGGGTCGCGGTAGGCGAGGAGCGCCTTGCCCATCGACGTGCAGTACGCCGGCAGCCGCGTGCCGACCTGCACGTTCAGCTCGATCCGGAACCCCGCGCGGGTGGGCCGCCGGCGGTCGACGTACACGATGTCGGCACCGTCGAGGATGGCCATGCTGACGGTGTGGTTGGTCTCGTCGGCGAGCGTCTGGAGGGCGCGGCCGGCCACCTTCGTGAGCTCGAGCGAGCTCACCGCCGCGACGCCGAGACCGATCGCCGCGGGACCGAGCTCGTACTTGCGGGTCTCGGGGTCCTGCTCGAGGTAGCCGAGCGCGACGAGGCTGGCGACGTAGCGGTGGCAGGTGCTCTTGCTCAGCTCGGTGGCGCGGGCGATCTCGACCAGCCCGAGCGGGCGCCGGTGCTCCGCAAGGGCGGTCAGCACGGACAGCCCGCGCTCCAGCCCCGCGGCGCTCGCCCCCGCCGGCTCGGCGACCCTCGCGACCATGCCCGGGACAGTACTGGAACCGGGTTCGCTGTCATGGAACACCCGTTTGACGGGGCACCCGGCGCCCCGGAGCATCTGCGGCTCAGGCATCCGCCGCCCACGATCCCGCGCACCCGCCGACCCGCACTCACGGAGGAGTCCCCCGCATGACCGACCTCGACGCACTCACCCTGGTCGGCGCGGCACACGCGATCCGCACCGGCGAGCGCACCTCGACCGAGCTCACCGAGCACTTCCTCGCCCGCATCGAGGAGACCGAGCCGGCGGTGCACGCCTGGACCACCGTCGACGCCGACGGCGCCCGGGCGGCGGCGCGCGCGGCCGACGCGGCCGTGGCCGCCGGCGCCCCGCTCGGGGCACTGCACGGCGTGCCGCTCGGGGTGAAGGACATCGTCGACACCGCGGGCCTGCGCACGACGTACGGCTCACCGCGCTGGCTCGACCACGTCCCGGACCGCGACGCGACCGCCGTGGCCCGGCTGCGGGCGGCCGGCGCGGTCGTACTCGGCAAGCACGCCACCCACGAGCTGGCCTGGGGCGGGCGGACGGACAGCGCCCGCCTCGGGCCGACCCACAACCCGCATCGCCGCGACCACATCCCGGGCGGCTCGTCCGGCGGGTCGGCCGCCGCGGTGGCGGTCGGCAGCTGCCTGGGCGCGATCGGCACCGACACCGCCGGCAGCGTCCGGATCCCGGCCGCGCTGAGCGGCTGCGTCGGCTACAAGCCCGGCCGGGGCCGGGTCAGCCTCGCCGGGGTGATGCCGCTCGCGCCGTCCCTCGACCACGTCGGCGCCCTGGCCCGCACGGTCGAGGACGCCGCCGCGATCGTGGCCGCCATCGCGGGCCCCGACCCGGCCGACGCCCGCACCGAGGCGCTCGCGCCGGAGGACGACCCGGAGCTCGACGTCCGCGGTCTGGACGTCGCGTTCCTCACCGGCTGGCCGACGCACCCGCTCGACGCCGGCGTCGCCGCGGCGTACGCCGAGACCCGCCGCCGGGCCGTGGACGCGGGCCTGCGGGTGGGCGATCGCGAGGTCGCCGGCGAGGCCGGCGCGGCCGAGGCGCTGCTCACCCGGATCCTCGCCGAGGCGGGCGCCCGCCACCGACCGACGTACGCCGAGCGGCCGGACCTCTTCGGCGCGGACCTGGCCGAGCTGCTGGCACTGCCGGCGCCGACGCCGCGCGAGCTGGCCGCCGCCGAGGCGACCATCGCCCGCACCAGCGCGCAGCTGTTCGGCCTGTTCGCCGACCACGACGTGCTGGTGCTGCCGACCGTCGCGGTGCCGGCCCCGCCCATCGGCGCGACGACGGTGGCCGTCGGCGGCGAGCACCAGCCGGTCGAGATCGCGCTCACCCGGCTCACCAGCCCGTTCAACGCCGCCGGCCTGCCGGTGGTGAGCATCCCGGCCGGCACGGTCGACGGCCTGCCGGTCGGCGTCCAGGTCGTCGCCGGCCCGGGCGCCGACCGCCGAGCGCTCGCGGTCGCCGCCGCGATCGAGGCCGGAGCACTCGACTAGAACGTGTTCCTATTTCGGTCGCGGCCGCCTACAGTCCCGGCATGACGCAGTTCTCCCGCGCGGAGCTCGAGACCGCCTTCCAGGACTACCAGGACGAGGTCGACCGGATCGCCGGCAGCGGCGACTGGGCCCGGTTCGCCGACCTGTTCACCGAGGACGCGACGTACCGCGAGCACGCGTACGGCGACTTCACCGGCCGCGAGGAGATCCGGCGCTGGATCACCCGCACCATGTCGGCCTTCCCCGGCAGCGCGATGCCGCACTTCCCGATCGCGTGGTACGTCGTCGACGAGGAGCGCAGCCGGATCGTCTGCGAGGTCTACAACGAGATGCACGATCCCGGGGACGGGCAGCCGCACGGCGCCAGCAACCTCACGATCCTGACCTACGCCGGCGACGGCCTGTGGTCGGGCGAGGAGGACGTCTACAACCCCGCGACGTTCCTGCGGGCCACGCAGCAATGGTGCCGGGCGGCCCGGGAGCACGACCGGATGACGCCTGCCGCCGAGGCCTGGATGGCGGCCTTCGGCGGCTGACGCCCACGCGCCGCTCAGGCGCTCCGCTCGCTCCTCGGGATGGTCAGCGCCAGCACGCCGCCGAGGACCGCGGCCGCGGTGGCGACCAGGAAGCAGACCTTGAAGGCGTCCTCGGACGGCAGCCCGGTGCCGCTGATCGTCAGCCCGGTGAGCACGGCGGCCATGACGGCCGCGGCGATCGTGGTGCCGACCGAGCGCATCAGGGCGTTGATGCCGACCGCCGAGGCGGCCTCGTTCATCGGGACGGCGTCCATGACGAGCGTCGGCATCGCGGCGTACCCGATGCCGACACCCGCGGAGCAGACGACGGACGCGACCAGGATCTCCCAGGGCGCGTCCATCAGGAAGAACGACAGCAGGTAACCCCCGCCGAGCACGAAGGCTCCCAGCGCGAGCGCGTACTTGGCGCCGAAGGTGCGCATGATCCAGCTCGAGACGGGCGCGAGCGCCAGCATCATCAGGCCGCCCGGCGCCATCCAGAGTCCGGCGGCGAGGATCGACTGCTCGAGCCCGTAGCCCGTGGACTCCGGCAGCTGCAGCAGCTGCGGGAAGACGATCGCCTGGGCCATCATCCCGAAGCCGATCACGATCGCGGCGATGTTGGTGAGCAGCACGGGACGGCGAGCGGTCACCCGCAGGTCGCAGAGCGGGTCGCGGCGACGCAGCTCGTACCAGCCCCAGACCAGCAGCACGACCACGCCCGCCGCGATGCAGCCGACGGTGCGGCCCGAGGTCCAGCCCCAGTCGTTGCCCTTCGAGACGCCGACCAGCGTGGCGACCAGGCCGACGGCGAGGCCGATCGCGCCGCCGACGTCGAAGCTGCCCTCGTGGGCGTCGTGGACGTGCGGGACCAGGAGCCAGGTGCCGAGGCCGACGACCAGCGCCAGGCCGGTCGCCACCCAGAAGAGCCCGTGCCAGTCGCCGCTCTCGGCGATCCAGGCGGACAGCGGCAGGCCGATCGCGCCGCCGACGCCGAGCGTCGCGCTCATCGCCGCGACGGCGGTCGTCGCCATCGCGGGCGGCACCACCTCGCGCATCAGGCTGATGCCCACCGGAATGAACCCCATCGCCAGGCCCTGCAGGGTCCGGCCGGCGAGCACCGGCGCGAGGCTGGAGGAGAGCGCGCAGATCAGCGAGCCGGCGAACAGCAGCACCGAGCTGCCGACCAGCACCCGCTGCTTGCCGAAGAGGTCGGCGAGGCGGCCGGCGATCGGCATCGCGACCGCGCCGCCGAGCAGGGTCGCGGTCACCACCCATGACGCGTTGGCCGGGGTGGTGTGCAGCAGGCCCGGCAGGTCGGGCTGGATCGGGATGACCAGCGTCTGCATGAGGGCGACGCTCATGCCACTGAAGCAGAGGACGACGACGGTCAGTGCCGCCGCGCGTCGTCCCTGGTCGACCAGCGGCTCGACCTCCTCCGCAGTCGCGGTCGTCTTGATCGTGTCCGTCACTCGCCCTCCGTCCGTGCTGCGGCGCGGCTCCGGGTCCGGAGCCGATGTGCATCATACATATGTACTCTGCACATCGGCGGTACCATCCATCACGTAGAGGCCCCGCGGAGCACAGGCACGCCTGATCCGCAGGACACGCAAGGAGGACCATGGCCGGGAAGGCCGCCCCCGACCGGGCGCAGGCATCGCTGCTCGACGACCTCGCCGACGAGCTGCTGCGCTTCAGCAAGCGCCGGCACGCCGGCATCGAGGGCACCGAGCTCGACACCTCGGCGTTCAAGCTGCTCTGGGTGCTGGCCGACGAGCGCCCGCGCACGCTGCGCGAGCTGGCCGAGGAGCTCGACCTCGAGCTCTCGACGATCAACCGTCAGGTCAACGCCGCCGTGCGCGCGGGGCTGCTGGAGCGGTTCTCGGTGCCGGACAGCCCGAGCAAGCCGGTGCGCCGTACGCCGGCGGGTCGGAGGTCCTACGAGCACGACTCCGCCGTGCACGCCGACCTGCTCCGCTCGGTGCTCGCCGAGATGGGCGCGACGTCCGCGCGCGAGCTGATCAGCGGACTGCGCGCGTTCAACGACGCGTACGAGCGGCGGCCGCCGCGGCGTCGCCGGGACTGACCCCGGCCCCGTGGCCGTCCCACCACGAGGACCGGCGGCTTGCCGGGCACCCCGCGGCGCACCGTAGGGTCGGGGCGTCATGGATGCCACGCCCCCGCCGGTCACCGCGCCGGAGCTCGCCACCCTCGACCAGGAGATCGGCTCCGACAGCGCAGCGGTCATCCACTCGCTGGCCTCTCGCCTCGAGGACGCCGGGCGGGTCAGCGACCTCGACGTCTTCGTCGAGGCGGTGCTGGCCCGGGAGGCACTCGGCTCGACGGTGCTGCCGGGCGGCATCGCGATGCCGCACGCCCGCAGCCATGCCGTGACCGCGCCGTCGGTGGCGGCCGGCCGCCTGCCCGATCCGGTCTCGTTCGCCTCCGACTCCGACCCGGTCCGGCTGGTGCTGCTGATCGCGGCGCCGGGCGACGACTCCCCCGGCTACCTCGAGCTGCTGCAGAGGCTCGCGACCGCGTGCGTGCTGCCGGCGTTCGTCACCGACCTGGCCGAGGCGGAGACGCCCGGGGCGCTGGCCGACCTGGTCGGCTCGGCGGTCGCGCAGCACTGACCCGACCGCCCGGCACCGGCCGCACGGGCATCCCCAGCGCGACGGTCATCGCGAGCACCTCGTCGGGGTCGTCCAGGCGGTCGCCGTAGAGGTCGCGCAGCTGGGCCATCCGGTACCGGACGGTCTGCGGATGGACGACCAGCTCCGCCGCGACACCCTCGCGTCGTCCCTGGTGACGGAGCCAGGCCCGCAGCGTCTCGACCAGCTTCTCCGCGGTGGCCGGCCGGACCTCGGCGAGCGGCGCGAGCACCCGGACCCGGAGGTCCTCGCGGGCCCGGGCGTCCGAGGTCAGCACCAGCTCGGTGAGGTGGAGGTCGGTGTCCGGCCCGAGGCCGAGTCGCCGGGCGCGCGACGCGCGCTCGTAGGACCGGCGTACGTCGAGCCAGGCCACAGCCTGCCCGGCCGTCGCGTCGTGGCCGCCGAGCGCGCGGAGCAGCACCGCGCGCCGGCGGTCGTGCATGTCGGGGACGAGCAGCAGCGTCGTACCGTCGGCGAGCTCGGCGGCCTCGTCCAGCTGCAGGGTGCCGCCGGGCAGCAGGCCCAGCACCGACCGGGCGTGCGCCTCGGGCACCAGCACGGCGGTCAGGGTCGTCGGGATCGCCCAGCCGGCCTCCTCGGCGGCGGCTCCGACCACCTGCTCGCCGGTGCCGAGGAGCAGCTCACGACCGAGCCGCTCCATGCGCCGCCGCCGGATCCGGCCCAGCGTGGCGCGCTCGTCCGCGTGCCCGGCGACGGCGGCGGCCGAGAGCTCGTCGATGTAGGCGAACACGAGCTCGGCGAAGTCGACGAGGACGGCGGGCTCGACCCGGTTGGCCACCGCCGCCGTCGACAGCTCGCGCCAGGCGACCCGGGCACCGATCCGGAACGCCGCCAGCAGCGCCTCGGTGGACCGGCCGCTCCGCGCCTCGCCCCGGCCGAGCTGGTAGGAGCCGGTGGCCGCAGTCGCTCCCGGCGCTCCCGGATCCGTGCTCCGCCGGCCGCTCGCGAGCGACAGGAACCCGCCGAGCGCGAGCTCCACGGCGTTGCGGATCGTCTCGGCCATCCGGCTGTCGAAGGCGTTCGTGTAGCTCGGGACCTCGCTGATCACGGCGCTCATGACCCGCTCGGAGACGTGCGGCAGCTGGGCGCGCATGGCCCCGATCGCTCCCGCCGGGAGCCGCAGGCCGTGGTCGGCGGCGCGCCGTGCCATCTCGCTCAGCTCCGGCTGGCGACCACTAGATCGACCAGTGCATGCCGCCGTCGACGCTGACGGTGTCGCCGGTGACGTACGACGCGGGTCCGGACGCCAGGAAGGCCACCAGGGCCGCGGCCTCCTCGGGGGTCCCGAACCGGCCGGCGGGGATCCGCCGGCGGATGAACTCCTCGCGGCCCTCCGCGGTCGGGAAGGCGCGCTGGACCTGCTCACTGTCGACGCGCCCCGGCGCCACGCAGTTGACCGTCACCCCGGCCGCCGCGACCGTGCGCGCCAGCGCCTTCGACCACAGGATGCAGGCGGCGACGGCGGCCTGGGCCGCGGACACGACGGCGGGCTCCAGGAGCCCGACGAAGTTGACCACTCGGCCCTGGCCGCTCGCCTCCAGCATCGGGAGCACCGCCTGGGTGAGCCGACGCTTGGCGTGGAAGTTCAGCTCGAACTGCCGGTACCAGAGCTCCTCGGTCAGCACGTCGCCCGCCTGTTCCGCCGCACCGGCGGCGTTGACCAGGACGTCGAGCCGACCGTGGCGCTCGGCCACCGCGGCGGCGACCCGGTCGGCACTCTCCGCCGCAACGAGGTCCGCCTCCAGGACGTCCGGGCGTGCCCGGCCCGACCCCGCGATCTCGTCGGCCAGCTCCTCGAGCTGGGTGCGGCGCCGGGCGACGAGCAGGACGTGCGCACCCTCGTCGGCGAGCGCCCGGGCGGTCGCCCGGCCGATACCGGCGCTCGCGCCGGTCACCAGGGCCACCCGGCCGTCCAGCTGCAGGTCCATGTCAGAGGCCGACGATCTCGGCGTAGCGGCGCATCTTCTTCTCGTAGTCGTCGTCGCCGATCCGGGGCGAGACCACGACCTCGTCGATGCCGAGGCGGAAGGCCTCCTCGATGTAGGCGCGGTCGTCCTCCCAGTCCTTCTCCGTGGTGCCCTTGCTGCGCCGGCCGACCTTGAGCGAGAGCTCGGACATGTCGCGACCGGCTGCCTCCATGGCGACCGAGAGCTTCTCGGTGAAGACCTCGATGTCCTCGTGGGTGCGGCTGTACCCGGCCCACCCGTCGCCGTACTTCACGATCCGCTCGAGGGTGGCGCGGCTGTTGCCGCCGACGATGATCGGCAGCCGCGGCTGGGCCGGCTTCGGGAAGCAGTAGAGCGGCTCGAACTCGACGAACTCGCCGGAGAACGACGTCAGCTCCTCCTCGGCCCACAGCTCGCGGATCGCCGCGAGGTACTCGTTCATGCGCTCGCCACGCCGCTCGAAGGGCACGTCGAGCGCGGTGTACTCCTCCTCGGACCAGCCGACGCCGACGCCGAACTCGAAGCGGCCCCCGCTGAGCTGGTCGACGCTGGCGACCTGGCGGGCGGTGACGATCGGGTTGCGCTGCGGCACCACGAAGACGTAGGTCCCGATCCGCAGGGTCGTCGTCGTGGCCGCGATGGCCGAGGCGAGCACCAGCGGGTCGTGCACGCCGAGCATCCGGTGCACCTCCTGGGCGCCGCCGGACTCGTAGGGGTACTGGGAGCGGTAGCTGGGGAAGAAGACGACGTGCTCGGGGAGCCACACGGAGTGGTAGCCGATCTCCTCGATCAGCTGCGCGGCGTCCATCGACCACCGGCCGTCGCGCGGTCCGGCGCCCGGGAAGAGCTCACTGATGCCCAGCTTCATGCCATCACCTCTGTCGTGTCCGTGCCGACCGCACCGGCCAGCTGCTCCTTGAGCACGTGCTTCATCACCTTCATGCCGGAGTTGCGGGGCAGCTCGGCGAGGAAGAAGACGTGCACCGGCTTCTTGTAGCCGGCCAGCTGGGTGCGGGCGAAGGCGCGGACGTCGTCCGCGCTCACCTCGGCGCCGGTCCGCAGCACCACGGCGGCGGAGACCGCCTCGCCCCACCGCTCGTCGGGCAGGCCGAAGACGGAGGCGTCGACGATCTCGTCCATCTGCACCAGGACCCGCTCGACCTCGGCCGGATAGACGTTGGCGCCGCCGCTGATGATGAGGTCCTGGGCACGGCCGGTCAGGTAGAAGTAGCCGGCCTCGTCGCGGAAGCCGAGGTCGCCGGTGAAGTACTCGTCGCCGCGGAGCGCGGCCGCGGTCTTCTCCGGCTGGTTGTGGTAGCCGGAGAACATCGTGTCGGCCTCGATCACGAGCTCGCCGACCTCGCCGTCCGGAACCGTCTCCCCGTCCGGGTTCGCTACTCGCATCGTCGAGGTCGGCAGCGGCCGGCCCACCGAGGCGAAGATGTCCCGCGCACCACCGAGGCCGCGCCAGTCGCTCCGGTTGGTGATCGTGATCGGACCGACGACCTCGGTCATGCCGTAGGTCTCCACCAGCCGGTCGTCGATGAGCTCGACCAGGTCCGAGGCGAGCTCGGGCGGCAGTGGTCCACCGGAGTGCAGCACCGACTGCAGCGTGTCGAGCGCCCCGGGGTGCAGGCGCAGGGCCTCCATCAGGCCGGGGATGAGCGGAGTGAGCCCGAGCGTGAACGTCGAGCGGTTCTCGACCATGTGCCGGCCCCACTCGTCGGGGGTCGCGCCGGGGATGAACGAGACGGTCCCGCCGGTGTAGAAGTGCGGGAAGATCACGCCCCACAGGCCGGAGACGAAGGACCAGCCGCCGGGGAACGCCGCGTGGCCCTGGAGCGGGAAGCGGTAGGCGTAGGGCACGAGCTTGATGCAGTTCGTGACCGCCCGGTGGCTGACCAGGACGCCCTTGGGGAAACCGGTGGTCCCGCTCGTGTAGCCGACGAGCGCGATGTCCTCGGGCCGGACGTCGGCCTCGATCGGGTCGGCGGCCGCGGCGCCGAGGGCGGCGTCGAACGACTCGGCGCCGGCGGGCGGCGCGTCGTCGATCGCGAGCCACGCGGCGAGCGCCGCGGTGGTCGTGAGCGCGGCCGCGACCGGCGACGCGCCGTCGGTGTGCACGAGCGCCACCGCACCGGAGTCCGACAGCACGTAGTCGACCTCGGCGGCGGTGAGCCGGTCGTTGACGTGGACCGCGGTGAAGCCGCCCAGGGCGAGGCCGACGTACACCTCCAGGGACTCGACCCGGTTGCCGAGCATCGCGGCCACGGACTGGCCGGGGCGGACCCCACGGTCGCGGAGTGCATGGGCGAGCCGCCACCCGCGGTCCACCACCTCGCCGAAGGTCCGCTGACGGCCCTGCGAGACGATCGCGACGTTCCCGTGGAACCGGCGACCGGCGTTGGCGAACAGTGCTCCGAGCGAGTCGGTCATGAGTGCTCCTTGAGGTCGAACAACCGAACTGCGTTGCCAGCAAGGAGGAGCCCGAGCTCCTCGGCCGAGAGGACCGGCGCGTCGCCGTCGTACGGCGCCGCGAGGTCTCGCACCATGCTGATCCACCGCACCAACTCGTCGCCCTCGGGGTCCTCCCGGGGACCCCGGATGATGTCGGAGCCGAAGACCAGACGATGCGCCCCGATCTGCTCCTTCATCAGGCGCACCCGGCGCCGGAACTCCGGGTAGTCCCGCTGCGCCAGCCGCTGCCACAGGGACAGCTCCAGGTAGGCGTGCTGCCAGCCGGTCGCGCAGTCGAGCGCCTCCGCCCACCACGCCTCGATGCCGGCGTGCGCGAAGGAGACCCGCAGCGTGGGGTACGCCGCCAGCAGCGCGCCGATCTCGGCGGGGCGGCTGCGGATCGTCTGGAGGGGGTCGCCGCCGAGCGGGCTGCAGTGCACGACGACCGGCAGGTCGCGCTCGCGGAGCGCCTCGAACAGCCAGGCGTGGTCGGGGTCGCGCAGGTCCCAGCCCGCGGCCGGGTAGAGCTTGACGCCGCGGCAGTGCGGATGGGCGACCGCGGCCTCGAAGAGCGCGCGGGCGTCCGCGTGCCGCGGGTCGAGGCCCGCCGCGAAGTAGAGCCGGCCCTCGTGCTCGTCGCAGAGCTGCTCGTACCGGGCGTTCAGGCTCGCGATCGGCAGGTGCTCGCCGGCCGGGGCCCCCACGACGGTCCAGTCGACGACCGGCACCACGCCCGCCTTGACGCCGGCCCGGTCGAAGGCCGCTATCGTCAGCCGGGCCTCGGGGTCGCTCTGGCCGCGGGAGACGTGGGCGAGGATCTCCTGCGGGTCGCGCTCGGGCAGCCGCCGGCCCGCGCCCTGCCGCGCCCAGGCGAGGCGCAGCCCCTCCGGGAGCCAGGAGGCGTCCCAGACGTGCAGGTGCGCGTCGATGACGAGGTCCGACACCCGGTCAGCCCCTCGCCAGCACGTGCACGCTCGACGCGGCGGTCAGCCAGTCGACGACCCCGCCACCGATCTGCACGACGGCCCGCCGCGGATCGAGCAGCTGGAGCTCGCCGGCCTCGCCGCGCAGCTGCTGCACCACGTCGTGGATCTGGGCGAGCCCGCTGGCGCCGAGGGCGTGGCCACGACCGACCAGACCTCCGGAGCGGTTGACGGGCATCGCGCCGTCGGCCTCGGTGACGCCCTCCATCGCCCACTTCTGCTCGTCGCCGGGCCGGCACAGGCCGACGTCGGTCCACGCCATCAGCTCGTAGGCCACCGACGCGTCGTGCACCTCGGCGAGGTCCATGTCCTCCGGCCCGAGCCCGGCCTGCTCGAACGCCGCGTGCGCCGAGGCCTCGACGGCGTTCGGCGCGTCCGGCTGGTCCTGGGGCGGCCGGGTCGCCATCCGCGAAGCGAGGATCTCGACCGCGCGCGGCGAGGCGACGGCCTCGGGGCGGCTGGTGACGACCACGGCGGCCCCGCCGTCGCTGACCGGGGAGCTCATCAGCACCGTCAGCGGCTCGACCACGACGCGCGAGGCCAGGACGTCCTCGACGGAGGCACCGAACCGGCGGTGGGCGAAGGGGTTGAGGCGTGCGCTCTCCAACGACCGGGAGGCGATCCGGGCCAGACCCTCCATCGTCACGCCGCGCTCGTCGAAGAGCATCCCGGCCAGTCGGGCCTGGCGGTCGACGAACGGGCTGCGCTCCTGGCCGGCTCCGTCGCCGGTGGCGAAGCCGGCCTCGACGTCCATGCCGGCGGCGTACGCGCTGAACGTGCGCTGGCGGTCCTCGTGGTTGGCCTTCTCGACGCCGAGGGCGAGGACGGTGTCGTACATGCCCGACGCCACCGCCATCCAGGCGAGGTGCAGGGCGTTGCCACCCGAGGCGCAGGCGTTCTCGACGTTGTGGATCGGGATGCCGGCCAGTCCGAGCGGGTAGCCCACAACCTCGCCGCGGATGCACTCCTGACCGGTGATCAGCCCGGCCAGGGCGTTGGAGAAGAACATCGCCTGCACGTCGCGGACGCCGATGCCCGCATCGGCCAGCGCGGCGTCGACCGCGACCCGGCCGAGCTCCTTCATCGAGGTGTCGAGGAACTTCCCGAACGGGCTCATCCCGACACCGCTGACGACGACCTTGCTCACGAACAGCTCCTCACTGCGAAACGATCGGTGGGATCGGCCAGGCGGCGCTCACGCCGCCGTCGACCAGCAGGCTCTGGCCGGTCACGTAGCCGGCGTCGTCGCTCACCAGGAAGGCCACGGCACCGGCGGCCTCCTCGGGGCGACCCTCTCGGCGCATCGGCACGACCGCCGCCCGGGCGTCGCCGTTGCCGTCGCCGAACTCGCGCCGCACCAGGGCGGAGTCGATGTTGCCGAGCACGACGGCGTTGGAGCGGATCCCCCGGTCGGCGTACCGGACGGCGACGTGACGCATCACGGCCAGCTGCGCGGCCTTGGTGGCCTCGTAGGACAGCGACCGGCGGCTGCTGAACACGCCGGCGGTCGAGCCGACGAACGCGAAGCACCCGCGCCCCTGCTCGAGCATCGGCACCAGCGCGGCCTGGGCCGTCAGCCAGTGCGAGCGCACGTTGACGTCCGAGGCGAGCTCCCAGTCGTCGAGCGACTGCACCTTGACCGGCTCGCGGCCGGAGACGCCCACGTTGCACACGACCACGTCGAGCCGGTCGCCGAACTCGACCGCGGCGCGGACGGCCGCGACACACGACTCCGGGTCGGCCGCGTCCACCTCGACCGCGAGCCCGGCCCCGTCGAGGTGGTCGACGGTCGCCTGGGCCCGTCCGAGGTCCTTGTCACCCACCACGACGAGCGCGCCCTCGGCCGCCAGGCGCAGCGCGATCGCCCGTCCGTTGCCCATCGGCAGCGCCTCACCTGGGCGCGCCGGGCCGTCGCTGCCGCCGCCGAGCACGTACGCCACCCGGCCCTCCAGCCGCTTGCCGTCCATGTCAGTAGCTCCTCGGCAGGCCCAGCACCTGCTGGGCGATGAAGTTGAGCGACATCTCCTGGCTGATCGGCGCCAGCCGCATCACGCGGGCCTCCCGCCAGTAGCGCTCCACGTGGTACTCGAGCGCGTACCCGAGTCCGCCGTGGGTCTGCATCGCCCGGTCGGCGGCGTCGTAGCCGGCGTCCGCGGCGAGGTACTTCGCGATGTTCGCCTCGGCCCCGCAGGACAGGCCGGCGTCGCAACGCCCCGCCGCGATCAGCGTCATCTCCCAGGCCGCCTCCAGCCGGGCGTGGGAGTCGGCGAGCGGGTGGCTGAGCGCCTGGTTGCTGCCGATCGGGCGGTCGAAGACCCGCCGCACCTTGGCGTACTCCGTGGCCCGCCGCAGCGCGGCGTACCCGATCCCCGTGGCCTCGGCCGCGATCAGGATGCGCTCGGCGTTGAGCCCGGCGAGGATGTGCTTGAAGCCCTTGCCCTCCTCGCCGACGAGCCGCCAGCCCTCGACCGGCAGGTCGTCGTAGAAGGTCTCGCACGTCGCGACCGCGTTGCGCCCGGTCTTGGGGATCGGCCGGATGTCGACGTGCTCGGGGTCGAGGTCGATCAGGAAGAGGCTGAGCCCCTCGAACCGGCGGGCCTCGTCGTCGGGCGCGGGCGCCGTCCGGGCCAGCATCAGCGCCACCGAGGACTCGAGCGCCTTGCTGGTCCAGATCTTCTGACCGCTGATCCGCCACCCGTCGCCGTCGCGGACCGCGCGGGTCTTGATCTTCGAGGTGTCCGTGCCGGCGTCGGGCTCGGTCACCGCGAACGCGACGTGCAGGTCGCCCGCCGCGGCCGCCGGGAGGAAGGTCTCCTTGAGCCGCTCGTTGCCGTACTTGATCACCGGCTGCAGGCCGAAGACGTTCATGTGCAGCGCGGTACAGCCGTTCATCGCCGCACCGGAGGCGGCCACCTCGCGGAGCAGGATCGCGGCCTCGGTCACCCCGCGCCCACCGCCGCCGTACTGCTCCGGGATCGCGACGCCGACCCAGCCGTCCTTCGCCATCGCGTCGAAGAACTCCCAGGGGAACCGGTGCTCCCGGTCGCACGCCGACCAGTAGTCGTCGTCGAACTCCGAGACCCGAGCCCGGATCGCCTTGGCGATCAGCTCGTGGTCCGGATCGCGCAGCTCACGCACCTGCCACCTCCTGTTGCACTCACTGAGAGTAAAGCAAGTGCTTGATTCTTATCAAGCACTTGCTTGCGATGGATCGGCCCGGCCGCCATCAGCGGTCGATGCCGTAGACGTCGAAGGCGTGCCGGGTGTCGCAGTACTCGCGGATCTCGGCGAGCCGGCCGCCCTCGGCACGGAGCACGAAGACATAGCGGTTCTGGTAGGTGCCGCCGTCGCGGTGCCCGCCCTGGCCTCGCACCTCGACGGCGACCAGGCCGCTCTCGTCGTACGCGTCGTCGACGACCACGCGGTACGCCCGCAGCGCGAGGCCGTCCGGGAAGGTCGTGCGCAGTCCGCCGATCCGCGGCGCCCGCGCCGTCACCGGCACCCGCCCGACGACCACGAGGTCGGCGTCGGGGTCGGCCGGCGCCTCGGGGCCCGCCGTGCGCAGCCGGCCGCCGTCGGCCCACCAGGTGGCCTCCGGCGTGCACACCGCGAGGAGGCGGTCGCCGTCGGCGGCCTCCAGGCTGGCCAGGAACTCCGCCGCCAGCCGCTCCGCGGGATGGCTCGACGGGCCGAGGTCGCGCAGCACGTCACGGTCGGGCGGCGGCGCGACCGACCGGCGGTCGAGGTTGCGGCCGTCGAAGACCGCAGCACTGTGCGCCGTGTCGAGGTACTCCCGCAGGCCGGTCACCAGCCCGTCGGCGACCGACATCACGAAGCAGTAGCGGTTCCGGTAGGGCCGCTCCCCCAGGAACAGCCCGTCCCCCTCCACCTCGAGCACCGCGACATCGCGACCCGCGAAGGAGCGGCGGACCAGCTGGCGTACGCCGCCGGGGAAGCGCTCGGGGACCGACGCCAGCAGATCGCACTTCTCCTGCGCCGGCATCAGGCCGTGCAGCGGCCACGGCCGGTCCGGTCCGGGATCGACGTCCGGGTCTCCGGCCGCGCGATCGGTCCCGGTGTCGACCCACCACGTCCCGTCGGGCGCGAACCAGCGCCGTACGCCGGCCGCGTCGTTGCGGTCGAGCTCGGCCATCAGGCCGAGGGCCGCGTCGAGCGTCGTCGTCATGACTGGCTCCGGTCAGCTCGCGTCCGCGCCCGCCCGGTCGCCGTCCGAGAGCATCTGCACCAGCACCGCCAGCTCCTGCTGGAACGACGTCATCACCTCGGCCCGGGCCGGGTCGTTGATCTCGTCCCAGCCGTCGCGCAGGCTCTCGGGGGAGAGGTCGCGCGCGAACAGGCCGGGGGTCTGCGCCACCACGACCCGGGCGACCCGGCCACCGCCGACGTTGTAGACCTCGCCCGTCGTCGGGCACTCCTCCGCCGCCAGCCACGCCACCAGCGGCGCCACCAGGACGGGGTCGAGCTGGTCGGCGAGGTCGCCGAGCAGGTCCTCGGTCATCCGGGTGCGAGCACCGGGCTCGATCGCGTTGACCTGGATCCCGTGCCGGGCGCCCTCCAGGGCGAGCGTCTTGGTCGCACCCCAGATGCCGGCCTTGGCCGCGGCGTAGTTGGTCTGGCCGAAGTTGCCGAAGATGCCGGCCGCGGACGTCGTGTTCACGATCCGGCCGTATCCCTGCTCGACCATCACCGGCCAGGCGGCCTTGGTCATCCACAGCGTCCCGTGCAGGTGGACGTCGAGCACGGCGTCGACGTCCTCGCGGGTCAGCTTGGCCATCGTCCGGTCCCGCAGGATGCCCGCGTTGTTGACCAGGATGTCGAGGCGGCCGAAGGTCTCGGTCGCGAGCCGGACGATCTCGGTCGCGCCGTCGAGCGTGCGCACGTCGGTCGTGTCGACGATCGCGGTGCCGCCGGCGGCGCGGATCTCCTCGACCACCTGCTCCGCCGGGGTGGCCTCGGCGCCGCCGCCGTCGAGCGACCCGCCGACGTCGTTCACCACCACGGCCGCGCCTCGCGCGCCGAGCAGCAGCGCGTGCGCCCGTCCGAGCCCGCGTCCGGCACCGGTCACGACGGCCACCCGTCCGTCCAGCCTGATCTCGCTCATCGTGTTGGAAGCTCCTTCTCGTGGTCGATCGTGGTCGGCCGACGCGTGGTCAGCCGAAGAGAGCGGACATGACCTCCGGCCGGCCGCGGACTGCCTCCGCGGTCCCGTCGGAGACGATCTGGCCCCGCTGCATCACGTAGACGCGGTCGCTGACCGCGAGCGCGAGCTCGGCGTTCTGCTCGACGAGCAGGATCGTGGCGCCGGCCAGGTGCAGGGTCTCGATGGTCTCGAACAGCACGTCGACGATCGACGGCGCCAGGCCCATCGACGGCTCGTCGAGGAGCAGGACGTCGGGGCGGGTCATCAGCGCCCGGCCGAAGGCCAGCATCTGCTGCTCGCCGCCGCTCATCGACGCCGCCAGCTGGTTGCGCCGCTCGGCCAGCCTCGGAAAGAGGTCGAACACCCGGGCCAGCTCCTCACGCTGCTGGGCCTTGGTGCTGCGGCCGCTGTACGCCGCGAGCTCGAGGTTCTCCTCGACGGTCAGCGGCGGGGCGATCCGCCGGCCCTCCGCGACCAGCGCGACGCCCGACCGGACCACCTTGTGGCAGGACCAGCCGGTGATGTCGCGACCGCCGACGTGGACCGACCCGCCGGACGGCTTGTGCAGCCCGGCGATGCTGTTGAGCGTCGTCGTCTTGCCGGCGCCGTTCGAGCCGATCAGGGCGACCAGGGTGCCCTGCGCGACCTCGATGTCGACGTCACGTACCGCTTTCACCGCGCCGTGCGCGGCGGAGAGTCGCGATACGCGCAGCATCGGATCGTTTCCCAAAGTAGGCCTCCTTCACGTCGTCCTGTTCCAGGCACCACGTGGGTGCGCCTTCGGCCAGCAGCGCGCCGGAGTTCATCACCGAGACCGACTCGCAGAACTCCTCGACCAGCCGCATGTTGTGCTCGATGAGGATGAGGGTCAGCCCGAGGTCCCGGAGGTCGAGCAGCAGGCGGCCGACCTCCTCCGACTCCGCGTCGTTCATGCCCGCGGTCGGCTCGTCGAGCAGCAGCACCCGCGGGTTCGTCGCCAGGGCGCGGGCGATCTCGACCCGGCGCTGGTCGCCGTACGACAGGGTCTCGGCGAGCGCGGACGAGCCCGCCCGGACGCCGACCTTGTCCAGCAGCTCGGTGGCCCGCTCGCGCATCTCGCGGCGCTCCCGGCGCTCGCCGGGACTGAACAGGATCGCCCCGGCGATCGTCGAGCTGCGCTGCATGTAGGCGCCGGCCACGACGGTCTCGAGCACGGTCAGACCCGGGAACAACCGGATGTTCTGGTAGGTCCGGCCCACACCCTGCCGGGCGATCCGGAAGGGCTGCATCCGGGTGACGTCCGCACCGAACACCTCGATGCGACCGGCGTCGGCCTGGATGAACCCGCTGACCATGTTGAGCACGGTGGTCTTGCCGGCGCCGTTCGGGCCGAGGATGCCGTGGATGCGGCCGCGCGGGACCCGGATGGTGACGTCGTCGACGGCCCGCAGACCACCGAATGCCTTGGTCAGCCCGACGATGTCGACCGCCAGCTCGGTGCCCGGCTCGACGGTGTCGCGGTCGGGGAGCAGCTGGGTCATGAGGCCGCCTCGGCTCGCGCCGGCCCGGCCACGTCGGTGGGCTCGGGCCCGTCGTCCGACGGCGAGCTCGCTCGCGAGCGCCACCATCGCGCCTTGAGCAGCCGGAGCCGGCGTACGTCGACGAGTCCGCGCGGCATGTAGATGATGATCAGCACGAGCAACACGCCCGTGACGACCCGGTCGTACTCGCCCATCGGCTCGCGCAGCAGCTCGGGGAGGATCGTGAACACGACGGCTCCGACGATCGGGCCGAGCCAGTAGAACGCGCCGCCAAGCACGACCGCCGCCAGGCTGACGAAGCCGAGGTGGGTGTAGAAGGTGTCGGGGCCGATGTACTGCAGGAAGCTCGCCTGGAAGACGCCGGCGGCACCGCCGAGCGCTCCCGACAGCATGAAGCCCACGAACTGGATCCGGCGCGGCGAGATCGCCAGCGTCTGGGCCACCGCCGGGTCCTCGCGGACGGCGTCGGCCGCCAGCCCGAAGCGCGACCCGGCGAGGCGCGACATCACGTAGCCCGCCACCACGAGCGTGCCGATCAGCCACGCCCAGGTCCCCAGGTCTCCGGGGACGAGCGTGCCGGTGGCGCCGCCGGTGTACTCGGGCAGGTTGAGGATGACCACCCGCCCGATCAGCACCATCGCGATCGTCGCCATGGCCAGGTAGTGACTCTCGAGCCGGACCAGCAGGCCGGCGGTGACGGCACCGAGGCCGGCACCGAGGGCGACGCCGATGATCAGGCAGAGCACGGGCGAGAGACCCGTGACTCCGGCCAGGTAGCCGAACGTGAACGCGCTGACGGCACCGAAGAAGATCGGCGCGAGGCTCAGCACTCCGGTCCAGAGCGAGGCGTAGATGGCGAGGGCGAACAAGGCGTTGACCCCTGCGAACTGCAGGGTCGTCAGCCAGGCCGTTGTGCTCACGAGGTTTCCTCTCCGGGGGTCAAGCCCTGACGAGCTGTCGCTCGCCGAACAGGCCCTGGGGCCGGACGACGAGGACCAGCAGCAGGACACCGAACGTGATGGCGTCGCGGAAGCCCGAGGAGATGTACTGGGCGCTCAGCACCTCGAGCACGCCGATGGCGACACCGACGAGCGCGGCGCCGCGGATGTCGCCGTAGCCACCGACGACGACCGCGGCGAAGCCCTTCAGGAGGAGCGCTTCACCGAGACTGGACGAGACGTTGTTGTCGGACAGCGCGGCGAGGATGCCCGCCAGGCCGGCGATCGCCGCCGCGAGGAAGGCGACCGTGACGAGGGTGCGCCGCGCGTTGACGCCGACGATGGTGGCCGAGCGCGGGTCGACCGCCACGGCCCGCACCGCGGCACCGAACCGGGTGTGGGTGAGCAGCACATGGATCGCCGTCACCACGAGCACCAGCGTGATGACGCTGATCACCTGGGCCGGGAGCATCAGCAGGCCGAAGAGCCGGATCGGCTCGGTCGGCACCGACTCCGTGGGGTAGCTCGTGGCCGCCGGGCCACTGAAGGCCTCGGCGAGGGTGAGCAGGACGATCCAGATCCCGATGCTCGCGATGATCGGGGCGAACACCCCGGCGTTGCGCCGCCGTAGCGGCTCGAACGCCAGCAGGTCCGACAGCACGCCGAGCAGACCGGCGAACGCGACGCCGGCCACCAGCGCGAGCCAGAAGTTCATGCCGTGCTCGGACACCAGCCAGTACGACGACAGCGCACCCCACGTGGCGAACGTCCCGTGCGCCACGTTGAGGATGCCCATCTTCGCCAGGATCAGCGAGAATCCGATCGCGAACAGGGCATAGATCGACCCGAGCGCGATCCCATTGACGAGCTGCTGGGCAAGCAGTTGCACGTTCGGTCCTCCGTCCCCACGAGCAGCGTTCTGGGCTGAATCAAGCGCTCGCTTGACGAGAAGTAAGCCACGTCACATGGCCCCTGTCAAGACATGAATCAAGCACTTGCTTAAAATCTCGGGCAAGGCTAGCGTCACGCCGACGAATCGGCCAGGTCGGGTCGATCCGACCGCCACCGAGGGAGGTGCTCGACGCCGTGCTGGGCCACCTCTCCACGCAGCGCGCCGCTGACGCCGTACGCCGCATCGCGCCGGGAGCGAGCATCGTCGCGGCGCCGGGCTGCGGGACGCCCGAGACCCTGCTCACCGCGCTCGGCGAGCACGCCGATGGGCTCGGCCGGCCGACGCTCTACTCCGGGCTCCAGCTCGGCGCCTACCCGTTCCTGCCCGCGGCCGCCTCCGGCCATCTCCGCTACCGCACCTGGCACCCCTACGGGCCGGCCCGCGCGGCGCTCGAGCCCGGGAAGGTCGACTACGTGCCGGCCCGCGGGTCCGCCGTGCCCGCGCTGCTCGACGAGTGGGCGACGTCGGTCGCGCTGGTCCGGGTGTCGCCGCCCGACCGCAACGGCTGGTGCAGCCTCGGCCCGTCGGCCAGCTACGTCTGCCACGCCGTCGCCCGGGCCGGCCTCGTGCTCGCCGAGGTCGACGAGCAGACGCCGCGCACGACCGGCGACTCGATGGTGCACGTGTCGCAGCTCGACGTACTCGTCGACGCGGACACGCCGGCGTGCTACTTCCCCGCTGCACCCCGGGACGCCACGAGCGACCGGGTCGCCGAGCACGTCCTCGGCCTGCTGCCCGAGGCGCCCACCCTCCAGCTCGGCATCGGCGCCGTACCCGAGGCGCTCACGGCTTTCCTGGCCGGCAGCGACCTCGGCGCGGTGCGGTTCGTCGGGATGGCCAACGACGCGATGGTGCCGCTCTTCGAGCGCGGCATCCTGCGCTGGAGCGACATCGGCGACCGCCCGGCGATCTCGGCGGCCGAGCTGATGGGCACCCGGACGCTGATGGACTTCGCCGACGGCAACCCGTCGATCGTGATGCGCGACAGCCGGATCTCGCACGCGCCCCGGGCGCTGGCCGCGATCCCCCGGCTCGTCGCGATCAACTCGGCCGTCGAGGTCGACCTCGCCGGCCAGGTGGGCTCCGAGCTCGTGGGCCGGCGCCAGGTGTCGGGCATCGGCGGCAGCGCGGACTTCGTCGAGGCCGGCTTCGGTTCCGACGGCGGCCTCTCCGTGATCGCCCTGTCGTCGACCACGCCCGACGGCCGGCACAGCAGGATCGTCCGGCGCCTCGGCGCCGACGTGGTGAGCCTGGCCCGGCACACCCCCGACGTCGTCGTCACGGAGCACGGCGTGGCCTGGCTCCGCGGCCGCACCGAGGCCGAGCGCACCGAGGCGCTCGTCTCCGTCGCCCATCCCGATCACCGAGCCGAGCTGCTCGCCGACCCCCAGGAGGACCGATGACCGTCCACACCCGACGCGGCCGCTACTACGAGGAGATGGTGCCGGGTGACGTCTACCGGCACGAGCCCGGCCGGACCATCACCGAGGCCGACAACGTGCTGTTCTGCAGCATCACGCTCAACACCCAGACGCTGCACCTCGACGCCGTGAAGTCCGCCGAGTCGGAGTTCGGGCAGCGCCTGGTCAACAGCCTGCTGACGATGGGCATCGTGTGCAGCATCGGCGTCCCCGACCTGACCCAGAAGACGACCATCGCCAACCTCGGCTTCCAGGAGATCGCGTTCCCCGCTCCGGTCTTCATCGGCGACACGCTCTACTGCGAGACCGAGATCAAGGACAAGCGGCCGTCGGCGTCGCGGCCGGGGCAGGGCATCGTCACCCTCGAGCACCGGGGCCTGAACCAGGACGGCGTCCTGGTCTGCCGGGCGGTGCGCTCGGCCCTGGTCAGGTTCCTGCCCGAGGGCGAGCCGGCCCAGGCCTGACGGAGGAGCATCCATGACGACGTTCGAGGAGCGGCTCGACTCCCTCGAGTCCCGGCTCGCCGAACTGGAGGACGTCCGCGCCATCGAGGCCCTGGCCGCGCGGTACCACTCGCTGTGCGACGGCGGCTGGGCCGGGCCGAGCCACGCCGACCCGGACGCCCTCGCCGAGCTGTGGGTCGCCGACGGCGTCTACTGCATCAACGCCGCGCGACCGCCGTGCCGCGGTCGTGGCGAGATCCGCGAGCAGTTCGTCCGGCTGCAGACGTCGATGCCCTGGATCCTGCACACCTTCACCAACAGCGTCGTCGAGGTCGACGGCGACCGGGCGTCGGGACGGTTCAAGGGGACCGCCTACTACCGCCGCAGCGGCGGCAGCCACGTCGTCGTCGGTGAGTACGTCGGCGAGTTCGTCCGCACCGAGGACGGCTGGCGCTTCGCCTCGTGGGTCGCCGACCTCGCGCACGGCTCGGTGCTCTCCGTCGACGCGGACGCCTCGTGAGCCTGCCGACCGGCCCGTGGGGCGCCTGGTCGAGCGGGCTGCGCCTGCGCGAGCGCGCCGCCGCCGTCGAGGCCGCGGCCGCACTCGAGGAGGCCGGCTGCTCGGCGCTCTGGATGACCGGCGGGCTGTCCGACCCGTTCGAGCGGGTGGCGGACCTGCTCGGCGCGACCTCCCGAGTGACCGTGGCCACCGGCATCCTGAGCATCTGGACCATGTCTCCCGACGAGGTGGCGACCGGCGTACAGTCGCTCCCCGACGCCGACCGGCACCGCTTCCTCCTCGGCCTCGGCGTGAGCCACGCCCAGCTCGTCGACCGGGGCGCCGCCGGACGCTACCGGCGACCGCTCACCCAGTTGCGCACCTACCTCGACGGCCTCGACGCGACGGGCCCGGTGACCGTCGGGCGGCACAGCCGCGTCCTCGCCGCGCTCGGACCGAAGATGCTCGAGCTCGCGGCCACCCGCGCCGCCGGCGCGCACCCCTATCTGACCACCGTCGACCACACCGCCGACGCACGACGGATCCTCGGCCCCGACCCCTTCCTAGCCCCGACCCAGATGGTCGTGCTCGACGCCAACCCCGACACCGCCCGGACCGTGGCCCGGCGCCACCTCGCGATGTACCTCGGCCAGCCGAACTACGTGAACAGCTGGCTGCGCCTGGGCTTCACCGAGGACGACGCCGCCGACGGCGGCTCGGACCGACTGGTTGACGCACTCGTGATGTGGGGCGACCCGGAGCGGGTCGCGGCCCGGCTCCGGGAGCACCTGGCGGCCGGGGCCGACCACGTCGCCGTGCAGATGCTCGACCGGGAGGCGGGCTGGCAGGAGCAGCCGCTGCCGGTCGCGGACTGGCAGCGGCTCTTCGCGGCGCTGCACTGATCTGCCGGATCGGCCGAGGTTGATCGTGATCTTGCCGGAAGGTGTCGCGCGCCAGGTGATCGCAGCGATCTCTCGCAGGCCAGCCAGCACCGTGGTGGCGAAGAAGCTGTCGCCGTGGTCGACCGAGCGAGCTCGGGGAGCCAGGCCGAATCTGAGCCTGACCTCACGTTCGCCGGTGGAACTGGATCTTCCCGTTGGGGAGGTACCTCGTCACGTAGGCCGGGTCGTGGATGAGGGTGTGGTGCCAGGCGCACAGGGACGCGCTGTCGGTGAGGTTGGTGTGGCCTCCATCGGCCCATCTGGTCTGGTGGTGGGCGTGGAGGCCGGCCGTGCGGTCGCAGCCCTCGGCGCGGCAACCGCGGTCGCGCAGGAACATCGCGATCCGCTGATGCTCGCTGTGATACCGACTCCGCCTACCCAGGTCCAGCGGGACCGAGGCACCGCCCAGGACGGCGGGAATGATGCCGGCCTCGCAGGCGAGTCGCCGCGCCATCGCGGGTGAGATCCGGTCGCCGGTGTCCAAGATCCCGGCCTTCTCCAGCCGGCCCGTGAGGGTGTCCTCGTCGATCACCACCACGACGGTGGCGTTCACACCGCCGGTGGCCGGCAGCCGGTCGACCGGGTAGCGCTCGATCAGCTCGCACAGCGCCCGACCCAGCGCCTCGGGACCGGGCCGCCGCTCCACGCCGGGGCCCTGGGTCGCCGCCACGTGCTTCGGGGCGGCCAGGGCCATCAGGATCTTCTTGAGGGCGGCGGCGTGATAGGTCGGCAGCGTGAACCGACCGCGGGTCTTGCCGTCCCCGTCGTCGACCATCGTCAGCGAGCAGGCCCGCAGCGCGGCCGCCTCCTGCCGTTGGAGGATGTCGGCTTCGTGGGCGTCGGCCTCGGCTGGGGCGATGACCTCCCACAGCCGCCGCCCCAGCCGGCCCAACGCCTTCGCGTCGTGATGACGCGCCTCGGCGAGTAGGTGCGCCTCGGCCTTCTCCCGGGTGTCGGTGTCGAGGTCGGTGGGGAGTCGGTCGACCCACCGGAGCACCACCCGCGCCCGCTCGACGTCGATCTCCCCGGCCGCGAGCGCCTCCCGCGTCATGGGGTGCTGTTCGAGGTCGTGGCCGAGCCGCACCGCGCCGTACGGCGCCGCCCGGGTCGCCTTCGTCTGGTGGGCCAGCCAGTTCGCCGCACTGGAGGCACCCACCTCTTCGCCGACGTGGATGGTGTCGGCGTGCGCGGCGACCCGGGCCTGCAGCTCGCTGACCTGCGCCGCCAACCGGGTCAACTCGACCAGCGTCGCGCCGGCCTCGGCAGGGTCCATGGACCACACCGACGCATCGGCCACCGCGTCGGCGAGCTCGCGCATCTGCGCGGTCGTCGTCGACACCCGGTGTCGCGGCGTGGCCTGTGCTGTCATGACCCCTACTCAAGCACCCGCCACCGACACTCAAGGCCCTGAATCCCCTTATTCCACAGGGTTCTGGGTCACGAACAGGTCACGATCCGGGGCGCTCCTCCACACCCGGATCGGATGTCTTGTGGAGGGGTGGTTTCGAGACAGGCGCTAGCGCGCCTTCCTCAACCACCGTGCCCCCGACGACGGTGGTTGAGGAGGTTGCGCTAGCAACCGTCTCGAAACCCTGCTGCGTCGGCGGATGCGGTCGGTCGGGCGCTGGGTGGTGGTTTCGAGACAGGCGCCAGCGCGCCTTCCTCAACCACCGTGGTCCCGGCGACGGTGGTTGAGGAGGTTGCGCTAGCAACCGTCTCGAAACCCACCCAGCCAACGCGCGTCCCGACCGCAGGTCGGCGTCGTCCCGATAGGCGCCAAACGGGTGCGCGGGAGGAGCCGTCAAGGGCGCGAAGCGGCGAAGCGGACCCTTGACGGCGGAGGATGCGCACCCACACTGGCGCCTCCGGGAGGACGCCGACACCAGCCGCACGCGCGGACCAGGTGGTTTCGAGACAGGCGCTAGCGCGCCTTCCTCAACCACCGTGACCCCCCCAGGCGCTAGCGCGCCTTCCTCAACCACCGTCACGCCCCAGGCGCTAGCGCGCCTTCCTCAACCACCGTGGGAGCTGGCCCACTCGGTGAGGGTGCCGTTGTCGCCCCAGACCAGGTGGCGTGCCGGGTCGGCGACCTCGGCCTGGCCGTCGTGGTAGCTGATGTCGCCGTAGACGCTCTCCTGCTGCTCGATCGCGGTCAGGGCGGCGCCGACGTCCTCGGGGTCGCCGCTGCCCGCGTCGCGGATCGCGGTCGCGAGGAGCCAGGTGGCGGTGTAGCCCTGGGCGGCGAACATGTCGGGGGCGCTGCCGTACTCCTCGCTGTACGCCGCGGCGAACTCCTCGCCGAGGTCGTTGACCGGGAAGTCCGCGTGGTACGGCGTGGGGAAGATCGTGCCGGCCATCGCGCCCGCCGAGGCGTCGTACGCCGCGCGGCTGTCCGCGCCGACGTTGGAGACGATCGGCCTGTCGTAGCCGCGCTCGCGCAGCGCCTTGGCCAGGTTGGCCGTCGCGGAGCCGATGGTGCTGGCGACCACGACGGCGGGGTCGGCGGCGGCGATCTGGGTCGCGACGCCGGTGTAGGAGGTCTCCGCCGTGCCGACCTTGATCGTCTCGAGCAGCTCGACGTCGTGGCGCGCCAGACCGGCGGCGTACACCTTGCCGTCCTGGACCATCGCGTCGTTGTCGTCGTTGACGACCATCACCGCGTCGGCGTAGCCGCCGTCGCCGAGGACGTCGTCGAGGAACTGGTCGTAGGTGCCGCCCGACTCCGAGGGCACCTCGAAGGGCCGGAACAGGTGGGGTGGGCTGGCCAGTCCCTCGAGGATCGACACGGTCACGACGGCGGCCGTCGATCCCGCGGCCAGCTGCGGGGCGAGCGCCCCGGCCTCGCCTCCGAGCGTGCAGCACAGCAGGCCGGCGGCACCGTCGGCCTCGAGCTGCTTGTAGGCCGCGATCGCCTTCGCCGGGTCGCCGGCGGTGTCGACGATCTCCAGCTCGAGCCGCGCATCGTCGCCGAGGAATCCGCTCTCGTTGATCTCGGAGACCGCGAGCTCGATGCCCTGAGCCACCGGTACGCCGGCGAACGCGCCCGGTCCGGACTGCACGATCGGCGCGCCGACGAGGTAGACCTCGCCACCGTCGCCACTGTCGTCGCCGCCACCGCAGCCGGCCAGCGCGAGGGTCAGCGCGAGGGCCAGCGCGGCCGCGCCGAGGACCATGGTGCGGCGCCGGGCCGCGGAACTGCCGTACATCGACGACTCCTGTCGCTCGAGTGAGTGGGTCAGACGGTCGCGGGACTGCCCAGGACCAGGGTTCCGGAGCTCATGAACATGCCGCCGACACCGGTGACGACGCTGATGTCCACGCCCGCGACCTGCGCCGGCGCCGTGCCGCGCACCTGGCGAACGCCCTCCTGGATCGCGAACATCCCGTACATGCCGGTGTGCGTGTAGGCCAGGCCGCCGCCGTTGGTGTTCAGCGGCAACCGCCCGCCGGGCGCCGTGTTGCCGTCGGCGATGAACGCCGGCGCCTCGCCGCGCCCCACGAACCCGAGGTCCTCGAGGCCGTAGATCGGGACGTGCGCGAACGCGTCGTAGATCATCAGGTGGTCGACCTCGTCGTGCCGCAGCCCGGCCTGCTCGAAGGCCCGCTGCCCGCCGATGCGGATCGCCCGCGACGACGTGAGGCTCTCCAGGCCGGAGACCACGGAGGACTCGCTGGACTCGCCGGCGCCGAGCACGTAGACGGGCGGCGTCGACAGGTCCATCGCCCGGGCCCGCTCGGCCGAGGTGAGCACGAGGGCGCCGCCTCCGTCGGTGACCAGGCAGCAGTGCAGGAGGTGCACCGGGTCGGCGATGACCGGCGACGACAGCACGTCGTCGACCGTGATCGGGTCACGGAGCTTCGCCCGCGGGTTCATCGCCGCCCATTGCCGCTGCACCACCGGGACCATGGCGAGCTGCTCGCGCGTCATGCCGTACTCCGCCATGTAGCGGCGCACCCCGATCGGGAAGAGCGAGGGCGCGCCCACCGGGCCGTGCGGCACCTCGAGCTGCGCCATCAGCGACTGCGGCGCCGGGGCCCACGGGACCATGCCGATCCGCGACCGGCCCGACTCGCCGTGGGTGACGAGCACGGTCTCGCACAGGCCGGCCGAGATCGCGGCCATCGCGTGACGCACGTGCAGCATGTACGACGACCCGCCGACGTTCGTGCCGTCGAGGTACTCCGGCACGATGCCGAGGTAGTCGGCGACGTCGACCGGCATCTCGCCGGCCGAGGCCACGCCGTCGACGTCCGCCGGCGTGAGCCCGCAGTCCGCGAGCGCGTTGAGCGCCGCGTCGACGTGCAGCTCCAGGGCGGACTTGTCGGGGATCTTGCCCAGGTCGGTGCTCTCGGCCGCTCCGATGATCGCGACCGCTCCGCGCAGCGTCATCCGCGCTCGTCCTCCAGCTCGAAACACACCACACGGCGGTCGCCGCGCTGCTCGAACGCCACGCGCACCGGCGCGTCGACCTCGACGAGGGCCGGCTGGTCGGTGACCAGCGTCCCCGTCAGGTGCGGCCCCTCGGCCAGCCTGACGACGGCCAGCACGTACGGCGGGTCGAACCCGGACGGCCCACGGTGGTTGACCACGAAGGACATCAGGGTCCCGGTGCCGGCCGCCTCGACCAGCTCCACCGAGCGCGCGCCGCAGCGCGGGCAGACGCTGCGCGGGTACAGGAAGTACGACGCGCAGGCTCGGCAGCGCGGCACGGTGAGCGAGCCCGCGTCGATGCGGTCGAACCACTCCTGGGTGTCGGGTGTCGGACTGGGGACGGGCTTCACGTGGTCTCCCTGACGAGATCGGGCAGCAGATGCTTGCGGAGCTTGCCGTTGGCTCCGCGCGGGAGCTCGGCGACGACCTGGAACCGGCGCGGCAGCTTGTAGCGCGCGACCCGGTCGCCCAGGAACGCCGTCAGCTCGGCGGCCGCCGAGCTGACGTCCTCGGTCAACGGCGAGCCGGACGACACCTGGACGACCGCGCACACCGACTCGCCCCACTCCGGGTCGGGCAGTCCGATGACGCCGGCATCCTGCACGTCGGGATGCTCGAGCAGCGCCGCCTCGACCTCCGCGGGGTAGATGTTGACGCCGCCGCTGACGATCACCTCGGCGGTGCGGCCGAGCAGGAACAGGTAGCCCGCCTCGTCGAGGTGGCCGAGGTCGCCGACGGTGACGAAGTCACCGTGCCGCGTCGACCTGGTCTTGTCCTCGTCGCCGCGGTACTCGAACGCGTGGGCACCCATCCGCAGGTACACCACGCCAGACACCCCCGCCGGCACCTCGGCGCCGTCGGCGTCCAGGACGCGCACCTCGGCGCCCGGCTGCGGCCGGCCCACGCTGCCGGGCCGCTCGAGCCACTCCGCGGAGGCGATCACGGTGCCGGCCGCCTCGGTGGCGCCGTAGTACTCCCAGACCACCGGGCCGAACCAGTCGATCATCGCCCGCTTGACCGACGCGGGGCACGGGCCGGCGCCGTGCACGAGGTTGCGCATGCTGCTCACGTCGTACGCCGCGCGCACGTCGTCGGGCAGGCGCAGCAGCCGGTGCAGCTGCGTCGGGACCATGTGGGTCGTCGTCACCGCGTGCTCCTGCACCAGCTCCAGCATCCGCTCCGCGTCGAAGCGCGCCATCAGCACGATCGCGTGCCCGTAGTGCAGCGACGTCACGGCGAGGCCGCTCACCGCGGTGTGGCTGAGCGGCGAGGTCACCAGGTGCACGCCGTCGTCGAGGGGCTGGATGCCGAACATGCCCAGCTGCCAGGCCGCTCCGGCGGCGAAGACGTCGTCGGGGTCACCCTCGGCGAGCCGGCGCAGCACGCCCTTCGGGCGGCCGGTCGTGCCCGACGTGTAGCCGAGGTAGGAGCCCGGCGACCGGTCCTCCAGCGGGCCCGTGGCCACACCCCAGAGCTCCGCGGTCAGGTCGCGCAGCCCCGGCTCGGCGCCGAACGCGAACCGGCGCTCGGCCGGGAAGCCGGCCCCGTCGGCGGCCGACCGGAGCGTGTCGGCGTATGCCGCCGAGGCGACCACCGCGACCGGGTCGGCGTCACCGATGATGTAGGAGACCTCGGCCGTGGTGAGCGAGGTGTTGACGGGGACGAAGTAGCTGCCTACCTGCTGGCAGGCGAGCACCAGCGCCAGGGCCCAGGACTCGTTGGCCAGCACGCCGACGACCCGGTCGCCGCGCTGCAGGCCGCACTCGCGGAGCACCCGGCCGATGGCGTTCGCCCGGCCGACCAGCTCGCCGCGGGTCAGCTCGCTGCCGTCGGGATCGACGACCGCGAGCGCCTCCGGGTCGGCCGCGGCGAGCCGCCAGAACCCCAACCCGATTCCCGGGTCGCTCATCCGCGCCGCACCTCCTCGACCGACGCGAGCAGCTCGCGCGCGAGCGTGCGCCGCAGCGTCGCCGTGGTGCCGTACGACGCGGCCAGGCCCATCACCCGCTTCAGCCAGATGTGCAGGTGGTACTCCCAGGTGAAGCCGATCCCGCCGTGCAGCTGCAGCGCCTCGACGTTGGCGAGGTGGGCCGCGTCGCCGGCGTAGGCCTTGGCGGCCGCCGCGCGCCGGAAGGCGTCCGGCTCGTCGACGGCGTCGAACGCCGAGAGTGCGGCGGCGGTGGCCATGTCGACCATCACCGCCATGTCGGCCGCCTTGTGCTTGACGGCCTGGAAGGAGCCGACCGGCCGGCCGAACTGCTGGCGCATCGCGACGTACTCGACGGTGAGGTCGAGCAGCCGCCGCGAGGCGCCGGCGAGCAGGCAGGCGGTGCCGGCGACCGCGAGCGTCCGGGCCCGGGCCACCACCTCGGCGGACCTGCCGAGCAGCACGCCCCCGCCGCGCAGACCCACCCGGGCGAGCGGGCGCAGCGGGTCGAGGGCCGCGACCGGCTCGACGTCGAGGTCGGCGGGTGCGTAGCCGCGGATCGCGCCGTCGTCGGCGAGGTCGAGCAGCAGGTCGGCGTCGGCGGCGTGCGCGACGTACGGCGTCAGGTCGCCGATCCGGACGGCGACGAGCGCCTCTCCGGCGGCGATCCGCTGGAGCCACGTCGCGGCCTCGGCGCCGGGCAGGGCGCCGAGCACCGCGGTCGCGACCACGGCGGTCTCGAGGTACGGCTCCGGCACCGCGTGCCGGCCGAGGCTGTGCAGCACCCCGGAGAGGTACGCCGGGGCGAGACCCGCGCCGCCGTGCTCCTCCGGCACGAGTGCCGAGACCAGGCCGGTCTCGGTGAGTCGGGCCCAGAGTTGCGGCGTGTGCGCGGTGCCCTCGTCGAGCCGGGCTCGGAGGTGGTCGAGATCGCAGTGGCGACCGAGCAGGTCGTCGGTCAGCTCGACGAGCGCCTGCCGCTCCTGGTCGAGGATGTCGTTGGTCATCAGCGTCGAGGCTCCATCGGCAGTCCGAGCACGCGTTCACTCACGATGTTGCGCTGGATCTCGTTCGTCCCTCCGAAGATCATCGCGGCCCGGGCGTACCAGTAGCGGTGGTGCCACTCGGACCACGCCCGGAGGGTCGGGTCGTCGGCGCCGGGCAGGGCTCCCGGGTCGCCGACGACGGCACCGTCCTCCTGCATCAGGCGCAGGCCGGTGTCGAAGATGTCGTGCTGCATCTGGGTCCAGAAGATCTTGTTGATGCTCGCGGTGCTGTCCAGATTGCCGCCCGCCTCGGCGAGCGCCGCGAGCCGGTAGACGTTCGCGCGGTAGACCTCGGTCTGCACCAGCACCCGCCCGAGCTCGTCGAGCGCGGCCTCGTCGTCGGCCAGGCCGCGCGCGGAGACCAGTGCCGCGAGCGACGCGACGTCGTTGGAGAACTTGGCGTGGTCGCCGAACACCGCGCCCCGCTCGAAGCCGAGCGTGGACATCGCGACCGCCCAGCCCCGGTCGACCTCGCCCACGACGTTCTCGACCGGCACCCGGACGTCGGTGAAGAAGACCTCCGCGAAGCCCCTCGTGCCGTCGACCATCGTGAGCGGCCGCACCTCGACCCCGGGCGAGCGCAGGTCGATGCAGAGGAACGTGATGCCGTCGTGCTTGCGCCTGCGCCCCGCCTCGGGGTCGGTGCGCACCAGCGCGAAGATCCAGTCGGCGAAGCCGCCCATCGACGTCCAGATCTTCTGGCCGTTGACGACGAAGTGGTCGCCGTCGCGCTCGGCGCGGGTCCGCAGCGACGCGAGGTCCGAGCCGGAGCCGGGCTCGGAGAAGCCCTGGCACCAGATGGTCCGGCAGGCCAGCAGGTCCGGGATCCAGCGCGCGCACTGCTCGGGGGTGCCGTACTGCATGAGCACCGGTCCGAGCAGGTAGAGCCCGCCCATGTTGATCCGCTCCGGCGCCCCCGCGCGGTAGTACTCCTCAGCGAAGGCGATCGAACGGCGTAGGCCGGCGTCCCGGCCGCCGTACTCGGCCGGCCAGTCGACGGCGGCGTACCCACCCTCGAACAGGGTCCGCTCCCAGTCTCGGTGCAGGTCGAACCCCGCGCGCTCGGTCCACGACGGCAGCGGCTCGGCGGGCACGTGCTCGGCCAGCCAGGCCCGCACCTCCGCGCGGAACTCCTCGACCTCGACGTCGGTCACGCTCATGCTCACGCCGCCAGCTCCAGGGCGTCGGCGACCGCGGCCATGGTGTCGGCGTAGCTGTCGACCTCCATCCGCAGCGAGATGTTCACGCCGTCGGCGCCGATCTCGGCGTACCGGGCGACGATGTCGGGCAGCGCGGCGAAGTCGCCGGTGAACCGGAGCCCGGCCACCACGTGCTGGTCGGCGCGGTCGCGGCCGGCCGCGTCGAGCAGCTCGCCGTATGTCGCGTGGTGTTCGGCGAACTGCGGCATCGTGAGGTTCCACGGGTACCAGCCGGTCGCCACCTCGGCCGCCCGCCGCAGCGCCGCGGCGGAGTGACCGCCGACCAGCATCCGCGGCAGCGCCGGGGGCCGCTCGGGGTAGATCTCGGCGGCGTCCTCCCAGAGCCGACCGAGCTCGGCCAGGTCGTCGCCGCAGCGCCGGCCGCGGGTCTTGAAGTCGGTCTCGCAGGCGGCGAACTCCTCGGCCGACCAGCCCACGCCGACACCGAGGTCGAAGCGGCCGTCGGTCAGCTCGCCGAGCGTCATCAGCTCACGCGCGAGCATCCGCGGGTTGCGCAGCGGCAGCAGCAGCACGGAGCTGCCGATCCGCAGCCGGGTCGTGGCGTGGCACACCTCGGCGGCCGCCTGCAGCACGTCGAGCAGGCCCTGGTCCGCGGCCGCCTCGACCCGCGGCTTGCCGTCGACGGTCTTGTTGTGCCGCTCCACGCGGTCGGGGTCGTCGGCCGACGGCGCCTCCGGATACGGGTACGCCGAGGTGTACTCGTCGAAGAACATGATGTGCTCGGGCAGCCAGATGCCCGAGAAGCCGAGCCGCTCGGCGGTCCGACCGAAGGCCGCCATGAATCCCGTGTCCCGCTCGACGGAGCCGTCGAACAGGTCGACCAGACCGATCTCCACCGGCACTCCCTGCTTGCTCGTCACGGTCATGTCAGGCCACCAGCCCCGCGAGCCCGGCCAGCTCGGTCAGCTCGGTGGGCGTGGGCACGTGGTCGACGTAGGCCACGACCTCGTCGACCCGCACCTGCAGGCCGGCCACGGCGTCGCGCGAGGCGGCCAGGTCGGCGGCGCGGACGAACCAGGTGCGACGTACGTCGTCGGCCGCCTCGCCGAGCACCTGGGTGAGCGCCTCGACGCCGGCCACCAGCTCGCCCGGCGTCTCGAGCCAGGCCAGCCACCCGTGCGGGGCGCCGCAGGCCGCGACGTACCGCTCCAGCACGTCGGGCGTCGTCGCGCGCAGATGGGTCGCCGGCACCCGGTCCCCGACCGGCTTGGGGAGCGCGATCGCTCCGGCGAAGGAGACGTGCTCCCCCTCGTGCGTGGCCCGGCGCTGGGTCCAGAGCTGACGCATCGCGGCGAGCCGGTCCACGGCCAGTCCGACGTGGTCGTCGACCGGGCGGAACGGGTCGGCCAGCGCCGCGGGCGGGCGGGCCAGGTCGAGACCCAGCTCCACCCGTCCGCGACCGAACCAGTCGAGGCTGGCGATCCGCTTCGCGCGGACCGCCGCCACCTCGGTGGAGAGGAGGTCTCCGGAGTAGCCGAGCCGGATCACCGTCGTCTCCCGGGCCACGCACTGCAGCCCGAGAGTCGGGTCGTGGGACCGGTCCGCCGCGACCTCGCGGTCGCCAGCGGCCCACCAGGACGCGAAGCCCAGATCCTCGGCGGCCCGCCCGGCCTGCGCGAGCGCAGGGCCGAGTCGGTCACCGCCGGTGGTCCGGAAGCTGCACGCGAGTCCGAGGTCCATCGACATCCTCTCCGTCACGAGATCGGCGTCAGCCGGCCCACTCGACCAGCTGGCCGTCGTCGCCCCACTCGAGGTAGCTACCCGGCGCGTTCAGGCTCGCCTGGCCGCCCTCGTAGGTCAGCTCGCCGTAGACCGAGTCCTGCGAGGTGATCGCCTCGAGCGCCTTCGCGACGTCCTCGGCGTCCTTGCTGCCGGCGTCCTTGATGCCCTGGGCCAGCAGCCACATGGCGGTGTAGCCCTGCGCGCCGTACATGTCCGGCTCCTTGCCGTACTCCTTCTCGTACGCCGCGGTGAACTTCGTCGCCATCTCGTTGTCGGTGAACCCCGCCTGGAACGGAACAGCGAACAGCGTGCCCCTCAGGCCGCCGCCGGAGGTCTTGTAGAGCTCGGCGCTGTCGACGCCGTAGCTGGTGAGGATGCGCTTCTCGTAGTCGCGCTCGCGCAGCGACTTCGCGAGCAGCGCGGCCGGCGTGCCCAGCATGCTGGCCACCACGGCGTCGGGGTCGAGCGACTGGATCTCGGTCGCCGCCTGCGTGTAGTTGGTGTCGGTCGACGCGGTCTGGATCGTCTTCACGACCTCGACGCCGTTGCGCTCGAGCGCCGCCTGCCACACCTCGGCGTCGCCGACCATGCCGTCGTTGTCGGAGGTGACGACCATGACCACGGTCTTGATCTTCTCGGCCGGGACGACCGTGTCGACGAACTGGTCGTAGATCCCGCCCGACTCGGCCGGCAGGACCACCGGACGGTAGACGTAGGGCGGCTTCGCGAGGCCGGCCAGGATCGCCGAGGTGACGATCGCCGGCGTCTTGCTCTGCTCGATGATCGGCGCCAGCGCACCCGCCTCGGAGGACAGACCGCAGCACAGCACGCCGGACGCTCCGTCGGCGACGTACTGCCGGTAGAGGGCGATCGCCTGCGCCGGGTCGCTCTTGATGTCGTCGATCTTCAGCTCGACGGTGGCGTCCTCCCCGAGGAAGCCGGTGTCGTTGATCTCCTTCGCCGCGAGCTTCGCGCCTTCGGTGATCGGAACGCCGGCGAACGCCGCCGGTCCGGACGTGAGGGCCGGGAACCCGACCAGGTACTCCGTGGCACCGTCGCTCCCCTCGTCCGAGGAGCCGCATCCCGAGAGAACGACGATGGCCGCCGTGGTCATGGCGACGAGGGCGTGGAGCCGCCGCCGACTGGTGATGGATCGAGACACAAGCGTCCCTTTCATGAGCAGGTAATCAAGCAAGTGCTTGATTAAAGTGAAGCAAGCACTTGATATTTGCACAGTGACGGCCGTCACGCAATGGCCATCGATGACGGAAATCGAGCGTTTCCGCAGGCACGGGGTCGCGGCACGGCCACGCTGGCCGAGGCGCGAAGGCGCTGGAGCGTTCGCGACGACGGTGGTTGAGGAGGTTGCGCTAGCAACCGTCTCGAAACCACCGGCCCGCCGGCGACGTCGTGGTTTCGAGGCTCGGGCCTGGCGGCCCTCACACCTCAACCACCGACCTCCCGAACACGGTGGTTGAGGAGGTTGCGCTAGCAACCGTCTCGAAACCGCCGACCCCGCCGGCGACGTCGTGGTTTCGAGGCTCGGGCCTGGCGGCCCTCACACCGCAACCACCGCGACCGGCTCGGGCCTGGCGGCCCTCACACCTCACCCACCGACCTCCCGAACACGGTGGTTGAGGAGGTTGCGCTAGCAACCGTCTCGAAACCACCGGACCGGACTCAACCACCGCTCAGGACGACGCGGCCCCGGTCGAGCACGGGGTCGCCGGTGGCGGCGAGGACGCGGAAGTCGGCGCCGTCCGGATCGCGCCAGGCCAGGAGGCGGAGGGTGTCGCCGGGGAGGACAGGCCGGGTGAAGCGGCCCGACATCGTGCGCAGGCGCGAGGCGTCCCCGCCGCACAGCTCGTTGACGAGCAGCCGCGCGGCGTAGCCGTAGGTGCACATGCCGTGCAGGATCGGCCGCTCGAAGCCCCCGCGCGCGGCGAAGGCGGGGTCGGAGTGGAGCGGGTTGCGGTCGCCGGTCAGTCGGTAGAGCAGCGCCTGGTCGGGCCGGGTCGCGAACTCCACCTCCACGTCGGGCACGCGCTCCGGGGCGGACCACGCCGCGGTCGGTCCGCGCTCCCCGCCGAACCCGCCCGCGCCGCCGAGGAACGCGCCGGTCCGGCTACTGGCCAGCAGCCGCTCGCTCCCTGGCTCCCGCAGCTCGGTCTCCGTCCACACCATGGCGTGCGGGTCCTTGTCCCACATCTGCGTCACCGTCGTGGTGACGACGGCCTCCCCCGCCGGCGGCAACGGGCCGGCCACCTCGACCTGCTGCTCGGCATGCACCGCTCGCGTCGGGTCGTAGTCGCCGATCTCCGGCATGCCGTCGCCGAACCCCAGCACCACCGCGAAGGTGGGGATCACCTGCTGCTCGGTGCCGGCGGTGTTCTCGGTCGTGAAGGCCAGCTCGGCCAGTGGATCGGCCTGGCCCGCGCCGACGGCGAGCGCGTAGAGCAGCGACTCCTTCGTGGTCCAGCGGACCGTGCGCGGCTCGCTCGCGCTGCCGATGAAGGTGGGGTCGAGCGGCATGGAACCTCCTGGACGGGAAGGGAGATGGGGCCGGGTCGTCAGACGGCGAGGCGGGTGCGCGGGCCGGCCTTGAGCACCCGCGACGGGAGCTCGCGACCCACCAGGCGCTGGGCGAGGTCGGCGACCTCGAGGAGCCGGTCGAGGTCGACGCCGGTCTCGACGCCGAGCTCGTCGAGGAGGTAGACCGCCTCCTCGGTGGCGATGTTGCCACTGGCGCCGGGGGCGTACGGGCAGCCGCCGAGTCCGCCCACGCTCGCGTCGAAGCGCTCGACGCCCAGCTCGAGCGCGGCGACCAGGTTGGCCATGCCGGTGCCCCGGGTGTCGTGGAAGTGCAGCGCGAGCGTGGCCTCCGGCGCCTGCTCCCGGAACCGGCCGACCAGCCGCCGGACCCGGGGCGGCGAGCCCATCCCCGTGGTGTCGCCGAAGCAGATGCTGTCGGCGCCGTCGCGATGGGCGCGGGCGGCGTACGACGCGACCAGGTCCTCGGGCACCTCGCCCTCGTAGGGGCAGCCGAACGCCGTCGCGACGATCACCTGACAGCTCGCCCCGGCCGCGTGGGCGACCTCGATGACCTCGGCGATCGCGTCGAGCGACTCCTCGGACGAGCGGTTGATGTTGCGCAGGTTGTGGGTCGCCGACGCCGAGACCACGACCTCGATGTCGGTGAAGCCGGCGTCGAGGGCCCGGTGCGCTCCGACCAGGTTGGGGACCAGCGCCGAGTAGCGGATCTCCGGCCGCCGGTCGACGGCGCCCCAGACCTCGGCCGCGTCGGCCATCTGCGGGATCGCTCGCGGGTGCACGTAGGAGACCGCCTCGATCTCGGTCAGTCCGGTGGTCCCCAGGGCGTCGATGAGCCGGACCTTGCCGTCGGTCGCGACCGGCGGCTCGTTCTGGAGCCCGTCGCGGGGGCCGACGTCGCGGAGGACGACGCGTGCCGGGACGTCGCTCATCAGAACCCGACCTCGATGGCCACCAGGGCGCGGTGCCGCGCTGGCGTGCCGTAGAGCGCCCGCTCGGCCGTCACGCGACGGAAGTGGTGGGAGACCTCGTGCTCCCACGTGAAGCCGATCCCGCCGTGCACCTGCACCGACTCGCGGAGCACGGCCATCGTCGCGTCGCCGCCCCGCGCCGCCGCGGCGGACGCCGCGAAGCGCCAGTCGGCGCTGCCCTCGGCGGCCGCCCCCAGGGCGGCTGCGATCGCGGCGGACGCCGTCTGCAGCTCGGCGTACATGTCGACGAGCTTGTGCTTGACGCTCTGGAACGACGCGACCGGGCGGCCGAACTGCTGGCGCTGCACGGAGTAGTCCCGCGCGAGCGCGAACGCCCGGCCCGCGGCACCGAGCGCGTCGACCGCCACCAGGAGCGCCCCGGTGAGCCACGCGTCGTGGAGGGCTGCCGGGACGTCGGAGCCGCCCGCGACGACCTCGACCTCGGCATCCCGCAGCTCGACGACCGCCAGCCCGCGACCGGGGTCGACGGCGCTCATCTCCTCGACGACGACACCGGGCGCGGCGGCGTCCACCCTGGCCAGCACGGGTCGACCGTCGGCGTCGACAGCCGGCAGGAGCAGCACGTCGGCGTGCGTGCCGCTGTCGACGAAGGTCTTGCGCCCGCGCGCCGTCGTCCGGCCGTCGACGACGCGGACCACGGTGGCGGCGTCGAGGGAGGAGCCGGCGTCGTCCTCGTGCAGCGCGGCCACGACGACCCGGCCGTCCTCGGCGATGCCGCGACGCAGGCCGCTGGCGTCATCGGGGTCGACCCGCCCGAGCAGGACGACGGCGACCCCCGCGGTCGCGACGAGCGGGCCGGACCACCCGCAGCGTCCCGCCTCGGAGACGGCCGCGGCGAGCTCGACGAGTGTCGCCCCCTGACCGCCGTGCTCCTCCTCGACGAGCAGCCCGGCGGCGCCGACCTCGGAGACCAGCGCGTCCCACAGCTCGGGGCGCACGGCGCCGCCGAGCCGGCTGACGTCGACCGGACTCCGGTGGTCCATGAAGCGCGCGAAGACCGGACTCAGCTCCGGGCTCAGGTCGGGTACGAGACCTGGCACGAGATCCTCCTCTGTAGAGCAAGCGCTTGCTATGTCGGCGCGGACCGGACGGACCGGCGGACCGGGTTCACTCAGGCCGCGGCGCGGATCCCGTCGACCAGGATCGCGGTCTGGATGGTGATGACCTGGTCGATGCTCACCCGTCCACGCGGGTTGAACCACCGGATCACGGCCTGGATGGCGCCCATGATCGTGCGGTACATCATCCGGGCGTCGATGTCGGACCGGATGACCCCGGCGTCGATGCCCTTCTGGATCGTGTCGAGCCAGACCTTCTCGATCTGGTGCTGGCGGTCGACGATGCCCTTCATCAGCCTGACGTAGTGCCAGTCGTTCTGCAGGATGGTGACGTGCTCGCGGTTGTCGACGAGGCCGCGCAGCGCCTGGGCGATCAGCCGCTCGAGGCCGTCCGTGGAGCCCTTCGCGTCCGCCACGGCGATGCCGTAGGCGCGGACCATCCGGTCGAGGTACTCGACCAGCACCTCCTCGACCATCGCCTCCTTGGAGTCGAAGTAGTAGTAGAGGCTCCCCGACAGCATGTCGGCCTCGTCGGCGATGTCACGCACGGTGGCGCTGGAGAAGCCCTTCTCGGCGAACACCTTCGCCGCGGAGCGCAGGATCAGCTCCTTGCGGGCCACCCCAGTCGGAGATCCGGTGGAACGCCGTCGGGTCGTGCTCACGCTGACCAGCCTTTCTGGCGCCTGTGGAGTTGCTCGGTCACCCTACTGGAAACCTGATCTCGTTCACGGCCTCTGGCCCGACACGATGGTGACGGCGCTGACGAGATCACCGGGACTGCCGCCCTGGTTCTGCACGAGCCCGAACTGCGGATCGGCCACCTGTCGGTCGCCGGCCTCACCGCGGAACTGCAGCCACATCTCGAAGAGCATCCGCAGTCCGCTCGCCCCGATCGGGTGACCGAAGCTCTTGAGGCCACCGTCGATGTTCACCGGCAGCGCGCCGTCGCGGTCGTAGCGGCCGTCCAGCACGTCGCGCCATGCCTTGCCGCGCTCGGAGAAGCCGAGCTCCTCCATCAGCACCATCTCGGTCGGCGTGAAGCAGTCGTGCACCTCGGCGAGCGAGATCTGGGTCGCGGGGTCGGTGATCCCGGCCTGCTCGTACGCCGCGCGCGCCGAGGCCGCCGACTCGGCCAGGTCAGAGTAGTCGTAGTCGCTGTCGTTGCGCCCGGTGCCGGAGCCGGCGTCGAGGGCGAGCGCGTGGACGTAGAGCGGCCGGTCGGTGTAGCGATGCGCGTCCTCGGCGCGGACGATGACGGCGGCCGCCGCACCGTCGGCGACACCCGAGCAGTCGAAGACGCTCAGCCGGCCGGCCAGCGTCGGCGCAGCGGCGATCGTCTCCTTCGGCGTCTCCTTGCGGAACTGCGCCCGCGGATTCAGCGCACCGTTGCTGTGGTTCTTCCAGGCGATGTGGGTCATCGCCTCCTTGATCTGCTCCTCCGGCACGCCGTAGCGGCGCGCGTAGGCCGGCACGATCATCGAGTACATCGCGGGCGCGCTGAGCACCGGCGGGGTCCCGTCGTTCGGCACGCTCGGCATCTCGAGGCCCGAGTAGCCGGCGTCCTTCAGCTTCTCCCCGCCGACGGCCATCACCACGTCGTACGCCCCGGAGGACACGGCGTAGCAGGCGTTGCGGAAGGCCTCGGACCCGGTGGCGCACATGTTCTCGACCCGGGTGACCGGCTTGTGGCTGATGTTGAGCGGCCGGGTCAGGGTGAGTCCGGAGACCCCCGAGATCATCGAGCCGAGCCAGAACGCGTCGACGTCCTGGACGTCGAGGCCGCCGGCCGAGACCAGGGCACCGTGCGTCGCCTCGACCAGGAGGTCGTCGACGTTGCGGTCCCACAGCTCCCCGAACTGGGTGCAGGCCATCCCCACGACGGCCACCGGGTTTGCGAGCGCGTGGCTCCCCATCAGTCCTCCTCCTCGTGCGGGCGCACCTTCCAGACATAGTTGCGCACCCCGTTGCCGGCGACGCTCGCCAGCCGGAACGTCGGGCGCACGCGGTCGCCGATCGCGAGCTCGACGCCGACGGCGTCGGTCATCTCGCACTCGAACCGGCCGCCGCCGTCGAAGTCGACCGCGACCACCCGAGCCGGAAGCTGCACCGACTCCGAGAGCCAGTCGTCAGTGAACGTCGCGATCCGACCGGTCACGTCGACCATCGACACCGACTCGAAGCCGTCGGTGGCCGAGCAGCGCAGGCAGACCCGTCGCGGCGGCAGGTTGCGGTAGCCGCAGGCGGTGCACTGGGCCGCGACGAACCCGAACTTCCACGCCGCGGTCCGGCGCGACGCCGGCGGCACCGGAGGCTTCACGTCCGGACGGCGCGCGGGCTCGCGCGGCAGCAGGCCGCGCCAGTTCAGGTAGTCGCCGTAGCCCACCGGCTGGCCACCCGCCAGGTCCGCGGCCAGCCCGCTTCGCGCGCCGCCGGCGTGCCGGTCGGTGACGACGAAGACGAAGGCGTCGGCGCCGTCGACTGCGGAGACCACCAGGATGTGGTCGCCCGGCACCGCGGCGTCGAGGGCGCCGGCGAGGCCGACGCCGAGGTCGGCGGCACCCGCGAAGCCCAGGCCGTACGCCTCGGCGCCGGCCAGCTGGGCCTCGTCGAAGCCGCGCCGGACGGTGGCCCGCGCTCGTGCGTGCGGGGTACTGAGGACGACGTGCTGGATCTGCTCGCGCTTGAGCTCGCAGCGGCCGAGCACGGTGTCGACGGCGCGCTCGACCAGGGGCACGTACTCCTCGACGCCGAAGCGCTCCTCCCAGGTGCGGGTGCGGACCTCGCCGGGCTCGCGCCAGCGGTCGAGGAACTCGCTCGTCAGGGAAGCGGTGCCGACCAGCTCGGCGACCGGCTCGGCGCCGACCACGAACGCCGCGGCGGCGTCCGCGCCGGCGGACTCGTCGGCCGACCCGGGCAGGCCGAGGCGCAGGTCGCTGGCGACGACGACCGCGGCGCCCGCGGCCAGGCCGGCGCGCAGGGCGCCCGCGCCGCCGCGCACGGCCCCGGAGACGTCGTACGCCGCGACCTCGACGGGCAGGCCGGCCGCGGCGGCGACCGTGGCCGCGTTGGACTTCTCCAGGTAGGCCGGTCGGCTGGTCGCGAACCACACCGACTCGACGGGGTGCGCCCCGCGCAGCGCCCGCCGGGTGGCCTCGACCGCCATCGTGGTCGAGTCCTCGTCATAGGAGGCGACCGGCCGGACACCCTTCCCTCGCCCGGCTGCCAGCACCCGGGCGATGTCGGCGCGATCAAGTCGCGGCGACGGCACATAGGCGGCGTACGACTCGATGCCGACCACGGGACCTCCGATCCTCTTTCAATCAAGCACTTGCTTTGCTATCTTAGGCGCGCCGTCAGGTCGGCGCAACCACGCACCGGCTCCCGCACCGCGATCGGAGGACGATGTCGAGCCTGAGCGAGGACGAGTTCCGCGACGAGGTGACGGAGGCGCTCAGCGCCTTCTCCAGCCGCCGGACGGCGTCCGGCTCCGGGTGGGGGGAGGGCGACGACCGGGTGTCGGTCGTCGCCGAGCGCTCCGAGGGCGAGGCCGAAGAGCTGGCCGAGCTGCGCCGCTACCGCTCCTTCCTCGCCGAGCGCGGACTGGCCTGGGTGGACGGGCCGCCCGAGCACGGCGGCCGCGGACTCCCGGCGTCGTACGTCGACCTGCTGCGCGAGCTCGAGGCCGAGTTCGACCTGCCCGACGACGCCTATCTCCGGTTCAGCGCCTCGACCCTGTGCCCGACGCTGCTCGCACATGGCACCGAGGCGCAGCAGCGCGAGCTGCTGCCACGGCTGCGCTCGGCCGAGCTGATCGCCTGCCAGCTCTACAGCGAGCCCGGCGCCGGGTCCGACCTCGCCGGCCTCTCGACCCGCGCCACCCGCGACGGTGACGGGTGGCGGATCACCGGACAGAAGGTCTGGAGCTCCGGCGCCCACTACAGCGACCTGGGGCTCTGCATCGCCCGCACCGACGCCGACAAGCCCAAGCACGCCGGCCTCACCACGTTCCTGGTCGACCTGGGCTCGCCCGGCATCGAGGTGCGCCCGATCCGCCAGCTCACCGGCGGTGCGTCGTTCGACGAGGTCTTCCTCTCCGACGTCTACGTGCCCGACGACCAGCGGGTCGGCGAGGTCGACGGCGGCTGGTCCGTCGTGGTCACCTCGCTGCTCAACGAGCGGTCCGCGATCGGCCGCGAGGTCGGCGTGGACGCGGCGCTCGTCGACCGGCTCGTCGACCTGGCCCGACACGTCCGCCAGCCGCTCGACGACCGGACCCGCGACCAGCTCGCCGACGTCGTCGTCCGGGCATGGGCGACCCGGCTCACGACCGCCCGCTTCCTCGAGGGCGGCGGGACCCCCGGGCCGGAGCTGGCCCTCACCAAGCTGCTCACCACCGACCTGCTCCGGCAGATGAGCGACGTCGCGGCCGACGTCCTCGAGGCCGCCCACGTCGCCGACAACGGCACCTGGGGCAGCTACGCCTGGTCGGAGCTGACCCTGGGCCTGCCCGGACTGCGCGTCGGCGGCGGCACCGACGAGATCCTCAAGAACGCCGTGGGAGAGCGGGTTCTCCAACTACCGAAGGATGCGCGATGAAGATCGACATGGGCATGATCGGCTCCTCCGCCGCGGCGTGCGGCCCGATCGCCGCGGACGCCGAGGAGCACGGCTTCGACGGCGTCTGGGCGAGCGAGAGCGTCACCGACGCCTTCCTCCAGTCGCAGGCCGCGCTGCTCTCGACCTCGCGGGTCTCCGTCGGCACGGCGATCGCGGTCGCCTTCGCCCGCAACCCGATGTCGGTCGCCTACCTCGCCTGGGACCTGGCGGCGATGTCGGGCGGCCGGTTCGTCCTCGGGCTCGGCAGCCAGATCCAGGCGCACGTCGAGCGGCGGTTCTCCATGGAGTGGAGCCCGCCGGTCGACCGGATGCGCGACTTCCTGCTGGCCCTCGACGCGATCTTCACGGCCTGGCGCGACGGCACCCGGCTCGACTACCAGGGCGAGCACTACCGGCACACGCTGATGACCCCGGTCTTCACCCCACACCACCACGAGCTGCCGATCCCGACGATGATCGCCGCGGTCGGCGCCCGGATGACCGAGCTCGGCGGCGAGCTGTGCGACGGGCTGCTGCTGCACGGCATGACCACCACGGCGTACCTCGACCAGGTCACGCTGCCCGCGGTCGAGCGCGGCCTCGCGACCTCCGGCCGCGGCCGCGATGAGCTGGAGCTGTACGTCCCGCTCTTCCTGGTGATGGGCGACACCGACGAGCAGTTCGAGGAGACGGCCCGCAAGACGCGCGAGCAGATCGCGTTCTACGCCTCCACGCCCGCCTACGTGAAGGTGCTGGAGAGCGTGGGCTACGAGAACCTCCAGCCCGAGCTCCAGTCGCTGTCGCGCGAGGGCCGCTGGAGCGAGATGGGCGACCTCATCGACCAGCGCCTGTACGACGAGATCGCCCTCACCGGCACGCCCGAGCAGATGCCGGCGCTGTGCCGGGAGCGCTTCGACGGCCGGGTCGACCGCATCTCGTCGTACTACGGCTGGCCGAGCGACGACCCCGACCGCCTGCGCGCGATCCTGGCCGGCTTCACCGACGAGTCCGCCCGCCCCGCCACCGAGGAGAACTCTCATGAGCCGATTGACGCCTGACGAGCTCGTCGCGAGGTCCGAGATCTGCGACACCCTGCACGCCTACAGCCGGGGCGTGGACCGGTGCGACATCGACCTGCTCGCCGACCTCTTCACGCTCGACGCCACCTTCGACTACGGCCACGGCAACGTGACCGCCGGCCGGGAGAGCCTGCGCGCTCTCTTCCGCCAGGCCACCGGCAAGTACACGGCGACCAGCCACCACGTGTCGACGGTCAGCTTCCTGCGGCTCGACGACGGGACGGCGAGCACGATCTCCTACGTCTACGCCTTCCACGAGAACTCCGACCAGGACCTCCACCTGCACGTGTGGGGCTGCTACGAGGACGAGCTCGTCGACGAGGGCGACCGCTGGCGGATCGCGGCCCGGCGGGTGCGGGTGGCCGGCACCAAGGCGACGGCGTCCGACGCGCTGCCCGAGCGGTTCGAGCGGTACCCGCGCCAGCGCGGCTGACGCCCCGGGCCCGGCCCTCCGGGTCGCCGGCGGAGCGTGACGCTCCCCTCGCCGCTGCGGTGTTCCCGATGCGCCCGTCCTGCGATACCGTACGATGTGTAGCAAGCGCTTGATTCACAGGAGGCCCGAAGACATGACCAGCACCGCCCCGAGCGAGACGCCCGACCTCGACTACCTGATCATCGGCGCCGGCGTGTGCGGCCTCTACCAGCTGCACCAGCTCCTCGAGGTCGGCGTCTCGGTGCGCGTCGTCGACTCCAACGCCGGGCTGGGCGGCACCTGGTACAACAACCGCTACCCGGGCTGCCGGTTCGACTCGGAGTCGTACACCTACCAGTACTCCTTCTCCGACGAGCTGCTCGCCGAGTGGGACTGGAAGGAGCGCTTCGCCTCGCAGGCCGAGACCCTCGCCTACCTCGAGTACGTCGCCGACAAGTTCGACCTCCGCCGGCACATCACGTTCAACGCGCGCGTGGCGCGGGCGGAGTGGGTCGAGGACGGCTGGTTCTGGCGCGTGACGCTGGCCGAGGGCGAGCAGATCCGGGCCCGGTTCGTGCTCTGCGCGATGGGCCTGCTGTCGGTGCCGACGTACCCGCGGGTCCCCGGCGTGGGCACGTTCGGCGGGGTCGAGACGCACACGTTCGACTGGCCGGAGGACCTCGACGTCACCGGCAAGCGGGTGATCGTGATCGGCACCGGCGCCAGCGGCGTCCAGGTGATCACCGACATCGCCGACCAGGTCGAGCAGCTGATCGTCCTGCAGCGGGACGCCAACTGGTGCGCACCGCTGGGCAACGGCCCGATCACGGCCGAGGAGATGGCGAAGCTGCGCGCGTCGTACGACGAGATCTTCGACTGGTGTCGCTCGACGCCGGCGGGGTTCATCCACCGGCCCGATCGCACGCTGTCGACCGACGTCACCCGCGAGGAGCGGCTGCGGCACTGGAACGACCTCTACGACAACGGTCAGGGCGCGTCGCTCTACATGGGCAACTACCGCGACACGATGATGGAGGCCGCGCCGAACCGCGAGCTGTCGGAGTTCGTCGCCGACCGGATCCGTCAGCGGGTGCACGACCCCGAGGTCGCGGAGCTGCTGATCCCGAAGGACCACGGCTTCGGCAACAAGCGGGTCGCCGGCGAGTCCGGCTTCTACGAGGTGTTCAACCAGCCGAACGTCGAGCTGGTCGACCTGATGGCCTACCCGATCAAGGAGGTCACCGAGACCGGGATCCGCCTCGACCTCGGCGACGGACGGGTGCGCGACCTGGAGGTGGACGTGATCGTCTACGCGACCGGGTTCGACGCCGTGACCGGCCCGTTCGACCGGATCGACTTCCGCGGCGTCGACGGCGTCCGGCTCAAGGACCAGTGGCGGGACGGGCCCGAGACCACGGTCGGCGTCCAGGCCACGAACTTCCCCAACCTGTTCATGCTCGTCGGGCCGCAGTCGGGGTCCGCGACGGCGAACTTCCCGCGCGGCATCGAGGACGTCGTGAACTGGATGACCGCGACCGTGCGCTACCTCGAGGAGCACGACATCGCGCGCTTCGAGGGCCGGCGCGAGGCCGAGATCGCGTGGGTCGACCACGTGCGCGAGATCAACAGCCTGCTGCTGCTCGCGCACTCGAAGTCCTGGTTCAACGGCCACAACATCAACCTCGACCGCGACGAGCGGCCGCGGGTGATGGTCTACCTCGGCGGCGCGCCGCGCTACCGCCGGCGGCTCCAGGAGGAGATCGACAACGGGTACCCGAGCTTCGAGCTGCGCAGCCGCGCCGACGCGGGCCGCGAGGCCGAGCTGCTTCGGGCCCGGCCCGGCACTCGCTGACCGGTCAGCGCGCCCACGCGGGCTCCCAGGTGCGCCCCTGGGGTGGGCGTCGATGGGCCATCAGGTGGTCGAGGAACGCCGCGAGCACCGGATGCGCGTTGTCCTCGCGCCAGACGATCGAGTGCGGGTAGACGGGCGTGGGGTCGACGATCGGGATCCGGCGCAGGTCGTACGCCTCGGGCCACAGGTAGCGAGTGCCCTCCCCGACGAAGGTGGCGAGCTCGGCGGACTCCGCCAGCTCGTCGAGGAGGACCTCGACGCCGAAGCTCGGTCCCATGGTGTCGATCCGGAGCCCGAAGGCCCGGCCGAGCTCGTCGTAGTACGCACCCCACTCCGTGTCGGCCTGCATCCCCGGCATCCAGATCCGGTGCCCGGCGAGGTCGGCCGGCCTCAGGCCGGTGGCGCCGGCGAGCGGGTGGCGCGGCCCGACCAGCAGCTGGTGCCGGTCGTCGATCACCCGCGTGGCCCGCACCGGGGACGGGACCTCGCCGCCCGGCACGGAGATCGCCCGGAAGGTCGCGTCGACGCTGCCGCCCACGACCGCGGCCACCGCGGCGTCGAGGTGGGCGTCGGGCAGAGTGACGACGTCGAGCTCGACGTCGGGGTGGCTCCGGTGGAACGCGTGCAGCGCGGTCGCCGGCGCCGTACGCCGGTTGAGGACGTCGACGCGCAGCGCTCGTCGTCCCGGTCGCACCGAGCCGACGGCTCGAGCGGCCACCCGGATCAGCTCGCGGGCGTGCGGCAGGAACGCCTGCCCGTCGACGCTCGGCTGCGTGCCCCTGCCCGAGCGCACGAGGAGCGAGACCCCAAGGGTGCGCTCCAGGGTCGCGACGCGCTTGGAGACGGCCTGCTGGCTGATGCCCAGGTCGTCCGCAGCCGCCTGGAACTGCCCCGCCTCGGCGACCGCCACGAACGTACGGACGCCCTCCAGATCCACGGCAGCACCCTAGTGAACAACCGGCGGTTGTGACGCTCCGCGATCGCGGTTGTTGGACCGGGAGGAGCGTCCCCTGGTCTCCTCTTCTCTCCGATAGTCCACGAAAGGAAGACATGAGCTTCGTCGAGAAGGTCCAGCGCGCGATCCGCCTGACCGAGGAGATCAACCAGCTCCGGTACGCCGATCAGGAGGCGATCCAGCGCGGCTGGAGCGAGCTGACCGGTCAGGAGGTCGACGAGACGCTCCACCTGATCCCGCCGGTCTACTCCGACCACGGCATCAACATCCGGATCGGCCGCAACGTGTTCGTCAACCAGGGCTGCCGCTTCAACGACATCGGTGGCATCGAGATCGGCGACGACGTGATGATAGGCCCGAACGTCAGCCTGATCACCTCGGGCCACCCGCTCGACCCCGAGCAGCGCCGCCGCGCGGTCACCTCGGCGCCGATCCGCATCGAGCGCAACGTCTGGCTCGGGGCGTCGTCCTTGGTGATGCAGGGCGTGACCGTCGGTGAGAACGCCGTCGTCGCGGCCGGCGCCGTCGTCACCCGAGACGTCCCGCCGAACACCCTGGTCGGCGGCGTACCGGCGTCTGTCATCCGCGAGATCGCGTAGGCGGCGGCTACCTCCTCGGCACGTACCGCGCAGGCGCGCTGCGAGGGTTCCCGCCGTCCGTGGGCGACTCACGCACCTGACGTTTCTGCTCCCGATCCGCAAATCCACGACACTGAGGTCAGGTACGACGAAACCCGGCAGGCGTCGCGCACAGGTCAGTTCGTCGCGTAGGCGAGCCAGGTGATGAACAGGAAGAGCGCGACGATCCCCGCCCCCAGTAGCACTGCGCACACGAACGCGATGACCTCGGCGCCCCTCTCGTCGTAGGCCCGTGCGGACTCGTGGTGGTACTCCGGCATCTGGTCAGCCATCTCTCGTCCCTCCATCGCGCGAGCGAGCGGCCCGCTGTCTCATTGGTACTCCCCCAACGGCGCGGCTGCCAGGCCCGAAAGGGGCCAACCGGGTCTCCCCCCTTCGGGTGGTCGCGCGAACACGCCCGCTGGTGCGATCCGCTTCCTGCGCGGCTGTGTCGAGTTGCCGACCACAGACAAGCAGATCTCGGCAGGAGCGGACGCTCAGGCGAACCGGACGTCCGGCCCGTAGATGTGGTCGCGGACGACCTCGTCATTGACGAGGACGTGATCGACCAGGCTCCAGAAGTCAGGAAGCAAGGGATGGCTCAGGGCTTGCTCGCGCGACAGCTTGCGTCCGAAGAGCGGCCCGTCGGCGAAGGCTTCGGCACCTGTCATCAACGACGCGCCGGGGTGTTCCTGGCCTTCGATCGGGCCGACCCGACAGCCGAAGGTGACGTGATCATCCGCGCCGTCCTCCCATGTCGGGCTGAACACGACATCGATGAAGACCTCGTGGCAGCCATGGTGATAACACGACGCGAAGTAGGCCGCGTGCGCATCTCCACCGCGATACACGTAGCCGGTCACCCGCTGGAACGCCTGCTCACAGTGGTCGCAGGCGTGGTGCGTGACGGTGGGATCCGCCTCTATCTCGAGCAACGACTCGTCGGACACGGGCCGACCGTACCCGCGACGAGGCGCGATCCCACTCCCGTTCGTCGGCAGAAGCGGCGCACGCGGGCAGATTCGAGCCGGCCTACAGGTCGACGATGCACGCGTCTCGGAAGCGGTTCGCCTAGGACCGGCGCGAGTGCCGGCCCGGCGCCTGTGGTCCGTGCTTCAGCCGATGAACAAGCTCTGTCCCGATCACGAGGACGGCCACTGGCGCGAGGAAGACGAGCACGACCACCCACAGAGTGCGCCGGGCCGGCTCGACACCGAGCGGGCCGGTGGCGATCGCGGCCGCAGCCAGCCACCAGGCGAGGCATCCGACGACACCGCCCACGCTCACGAGACCATGCCGAAGCCGACTCCACATCAGAGCGAAGTATGGCGCGAGCCTGCTCGGACGTCAGTCGATCGGCGTCCGGAGGCAACGCGCGCCGCGACGACACCACGGGCGTCGTGACGCGGCGCCGGCGACCTCACCGGGTCCCCCCGGCTCAGCCGGGGTAGCGGTGCGCGATCCACGTCCGGAGGCGCTCGGCGAGCCCGGCCAGGGCCGCGGCGGAGTCGCCGCGGGGGTCCCAGGCCGCGACCAGGCGGATCGTGAGGGGCTCGCCCCCGAGGTCGATCGCCAGCGGCACCAGGTCGAAGCGGGGGTCGTCGGAGACCACCGCGACGCCGCGCCCGGCCGCGGCGAGCGCCTGGGCGATGGTGCCGTTGGCTGCCTCGACCAGCGCGGTGTACGACGACCCGTGCGCGACGGCCGCGGCGTCGAGCGCCTCGCGGGCGGTGAACGTGGAGGGCAGCCCCACGAGCGGGCGCTCCAGCAGCTCGGCGAGTGGCACCCGGCCGCGCTCGGCCCAGGGGTCGCTCGCGGGCACGTAGGCCCAAACCGGGAGCACCGCCAGCTCGCGCGCGGCGTACGGCGGCGGAGGGCGCTGGGTGCCGATCGCGAGGTCGGCGCCGCCGCGCAGCATCTCGGCCGGGTCGAGGCCGTCGCCGGCGCGGGCGTCGACGACCGGGTCGTCGGTCGACATGGTGGCCACGAACGGGGAGACGACATCGGTCAGGGTCACCGTCGGCGCGGCGATCGTCAGCCGCTCCAGCCGGCCACTGCCGTGGAAGGCCGCCGAGGCCTGGAGCGCATCCGCTGCGTCGAGCAGCCGGCGCGCGCCGGGGAGCAGGGCCCGGCCCGTGCGGTTGAGGGCCAGCCGGCCCGCGCTGCGATCGAAGAGAGTGACGCCGAGGTCTTGCTCGAGCTGGCGCAGCTGGCGCGAGAGCGCGGGCTGGGTGACGTGCACGCGGGCCGCGGCACCACTGACGCTGCCGGCGTCGGCGGTCGCGACGAAGTACCGGACGTGCCGGAGCTGCAACGGTGCCCTCCCGGGATCATGCCTAAGAGGCATGGTGATGGATCAGAACAAGTATTGGACAGCATAGTCTCGCGGTTCCGACACTCGACGGGTGACGACCCTCGACGTACCCACCACCATCGAGCAGCGGCGGCTGCTCGTGACCCCGCTCCCCGGCCCGCGCTCGCGCGAGCTGATGTCCCGCAAGCAGGCCGCGGTCGCCGCCGGGGTCGGCACCACGATGCCGGTCTTCGCCGCCCGAGCGGCCGGCGGAATCGTCGTCGACGTCGACGGCAACCACCTCGTCGACCTCGGCTCCGGCATCGCAGTCACCACGGTCGGCAACAGCGCCCCGCGCGTGGTCGAGGCCGTGCAGGAGCAGGTCGCGGCGTTCACCCACACCTGCTTCATGATCACGCCCTACGAGGGGTACGTCGCGGTCGCCGAGGCGCTCAACCGGCTCACGCCCGGCGACCACGAGAAGCGCACGGCGCTCTTCAACTCCGGCGCCGAGGCCGTTGAGAACGCCGTGAAGATCGCCCGCGCCCACGCCGGCCGCCAGGCCGTCGTCGTCTTCGACCACGCCTACCACGGGCGCACCAACCTGACGATGGCGATGACCGCCAAGAGCATGCCGTACAAGCACGGCTTCGGGCCGTTCGCCAGCGAGGTCTACCGCGCCCCGCTCTCCTACCCCTTCCGCGACGGCGGCCTCGACGGCGAGACCGCCGCCGTGCGCGCGATCGACGTGATCGAGAAGCAGGTCGGCGCCGACAACCTCGCCGCCGTGGTGATCGAGCCGATCCAGGGCGAGGGCGGCTTCATCGAGCCGGCGCCGGGCTTCCTGCCCCGGCTCGCCGCGTGGTGCCGCGACCACGGTGTGGTCTTCGTCGCCGACGAGGTGCAGACCGGCTTCGCCCGCACCGGCGACCTCTTCGCCTGCGACCGCGAGGGCGTCGTGCCCGACCTGATCGTCACCGCCAAGGGCATCGCCGGCGGCCTCCCGCTGTCCGCGGTCACCGGCCGCGCCGAGATCATGGACGCCGCGCACGCCGGCGGCCTCGGCGGCACGTACGGCGGCAACCCGCTCGCCTGCGCGGCCGCCCTGGCCGCGATCGAGACCATCGAGGCCGAGGGCCTGGTCGACCGCGCCCGCGAGATCGAGGCGCTGATGCTCGACCGGCTGCGGGCACTCCAGGCGCGTGACCCACGGGTCGGCGAGGTGCGCGGTCGCGGCGCGATGATCGCCGTCGAGCTGGTCGAGACGGGCACCGACGTGCCGGACCCGGCGCTCGCGAAGGCGGTCGCGGCCGCCGCCCACCAGCAGGGCGTGATCGTGCTGACCTGCGGCACGCACGGCAACGTGCTGCGCTTCCTGCCGCCGCTGAGCATCTCCGACGAGCTGCTGCGCGACGGGCTGGACGTGCTGGACGCGGCGTTCTCGGCGACCACGGCGGGTGCCCGATGAGCGCGCGGCTGCTGCGGGCCGGCGGTGAGCCAGCAACCGGTCTGCGACAGCAGATGGTTGCTCACACACCGCTGACGGACTGCCGTGCGGTTCCGCGGTGCGTGAGCAACCATGATGGCTCGGCAGATGGTTGCTCACACACCGCCGCTCGGACCACGCGTCACCAGGAGGCGGTCCGATGAGAAGCGTCCGCACCTTCGCCGTCGAGGACCCGGCGACCCTCGAGGTCGTCGCCCACGTGCCCGACCTGGGCGTCGACGACGCGCTCGCGGCGGTCGACCGCGCCGCCGCAGCGTACCCCTCCTGGTCGCGCACCTCGCCGCGGCACCGCTCCGACGTGCTGCGCCGGGCGCACGAGCTGATGCTGCGCGACAAGGACGAGCTCGCCGCCCTCATCGCCCGCGAGAACGGCAAGTCGCTGACCGACGCCGCGGGCGAGGTCGGCTACGCCGCGGAGTTCTTCCGCTGGTACTCCGAGGAGGCCGTGCGGCCCGGCGGCGAGTACGGCGAGGCGCCGGCGGGCGGTGCGCGCACGCTGGTGTCCCACCGCCCGGTCGGCGTGGCGGCGCTCGTCACGCCGTGGAACTTCCCCGCCGCGATGGCGACCCGCAAGATCGGCCCGGCCCTGGCGGCCGGCTGCACGGTGGTGCTGAAGCCGGCGGCCGAGACCCCGCTGACCGCCCTCGCGGTCGCGCGGATCCTCAGCGAGGCCGGCGTGCCCGACGGCGCGGTCGAGGTCGTCACGACCACCGATGCCGCCGGGGTGGTGGCCGCCTGGCTGGCCGACGACCGCGTCCGGAAGGTCTCCTTCACCGGCTCGACCGGCGTCGGCCGCACCCTGCTGCGCCAGGCAGCCGACCGGGTGCTCAACGCCTCGATGGAGCTCGGCGGCAACGCGCCTGTCGTGGTCACCGAGGACGCCGACCTCGACGCGGCCGTTGCGGGCACGATGGTCGCGAAGTTCCGCAACGGCGGGCAGGCCTGCACGGCCGCCAACCGGATCTACGTGCACCGCGACGTCGCCTTCGACTTCCTCGCCCGGTTCGGCGCGGCGGTCGAGAAGCTCACGGTCGGCCCCGCCGCCGACGGCGCCGCGATCGGCCCGCTGATCACCGCGGCCGCCGTGGACCGCGTCCGCCGTACTGTCGAGCACGCGGTCGCCGAGGGCGCCCGGATCTCTCACCGCGCCCAGCTGCCCGACGCACCCGGGCACTTCTACCCGCCGACCGTGCTCGCCGACGTCGCCCCCGACGCCACGATCCTCCGCGACGAGATCTTCGGCCCGGTCGCCCCGGTCGTCGTGTGGGACGACGAGGACGAGCTGATCCGCCTGGTCAACGACACCGAGTACGGCCTCGCGGCGTACGTCTTCGCCGGCGAGCTCGGCCGCGCCGTCCGGCTCGGCGAGCGCATCGAGGCCGGCATGGTCGGCATCAACCGGGGCCTGGTCTCCGACCCCTCCGCGCCGTTCGGCGGCGTGAAGCAGAGTGGCCTCGGCCGCGAGGGTGCGCGCGAGGGGCTGCGGGAGTTCCAGGAGACGCAGTACCTCAGCGTCGACTGGCCCGAGTAGCAGCCGCACTAGATGACTAGTTCCAAGGCCTCGCACGCTGCGCGACGCTCATCATCCGCTCCGGCGGCGTTGCCGACGCTTGAAAGACGTCCAGTCTGCCGACGCATCGGCGCCTTGCCGGAGCGGCGCTGAGCGCCGCTCGCTTGCACGATCCCTTGGAATTACTCATCTAGTTGATCTGCTGGCTCGCGGCGATCTTGCGGGTGACCGCCGTGAGCGCCGCGGCGAACGCGGCGGTGTCGGCCCGGAAGGTCGGCGCGGTGAGCGAGAGCGCGGCCAGCACCATGCCGCTGCTCCCGAACAGCGGCACGGCGACCGAGGTGTAGCCGGCCGTGGTCTCCTCCTGCTCCACGGCGTACTGCCTCTCGCGGACCCCGCGCAGCTGCTCGGCCAGCACCCCGGGCAACACGATCGTCACCGGGGTCACCCGCTCCAGCCCCCGGTCGACGACCTCGTCGAGCAGCGACGGCGGGCCGTAGGCCAGCAGCACCTTCCCGGTGGCGGTGCTGTGCAGCGGCATCCGGCCGGCGATCCGGGAGGGTCGGGTCGCCTGGCGGGCGCCGGTCACCTTCTCCAGGTAGAGCACGTCGAGCCCGTCGAGTACGGCGAGATGCACGGTCTCCTTGGTGCTGAAGTGGAGGCCCTCCATGAGCGGACGGACCGCATCGCGGAGCACCCGGAAGCGGGGCACCCGGCTGCCCAGCTCGAAGGCCCGCATGCCGAGCCGGTACTCCAGCCCGGACCGCTCGAGCATGCCCCACTCGAGCAGCTCCTGGGCGAGCCGGTGCACCGAGGCCTTCGAGATGCCCGTCTGGCGGGCGAGCTCGGAGAGCGACAGGTCGACGTCGTCGAGCTGGAAGGCCTCGAGGATCAGCCGGGCCTTGCCGAGCACGCTGTTGGCGCCGGCCCCCTGCCCCTCGCCGTAGCGCCGCGGTTGGACCGTCGTCACCTCAGCCCGCCTCCCTCGCATCGTGGCCGTCCAGCACCAGCACCGTCCGGACCAGGACCTCGACCAGCCGGCGTGCCTCGCGGACGTCCACGAGGTTCATGCCGAGCGTGAAGTCGACACTCTCACCATCCGACCCCGCGGGGACCTTCGGCATGCCGACCCGGGCCGTCGGGATGCCGCGCATCCGGAGGATGTTGGCGTCGGTGGCTCCGCTGTTCTCACGGATCGGCTGGTGCGGTACGCCGGCGACCGCCTCCCACGCCGCGACGGCGGCTCGGATGACCGGCGCGCCCGGATCGGTGCGGGACGCGGGGATGCCCGCGATCTGGTCGACCCGCAGCTCCGCCTCGAGCTCGCGGCCCAGGGCGGTCACGAACTCGCGGACCTCGCGCGTCACGGTCGCCGGGGTCTGCCGGGTCGTCAACCGCACGTCGGCCCGCAGCCGCACGGTCGCGGGCGTCGAGGCGGCCAGGTGGCCGAGCCCGCCCTCGACCGAGGACACCACGCCCTGCGGGCGCATGGTGTCGTGCTCGTGGCGTACGGCGTACTCCGCGAACCAGTCCTCCAACCGGTTCGCGACGACGCCGGCGAGCGCGACGGCGTTGCGGTAGGGCATCCGGTGTCGGCTGCCGACGTAGGTGTGCTCGCCGGGCACCACGATGTCGAGCCAGACCAGGCCGACCTCCTCGTGGGAGACGCTCCAGCCCGGCTTGGCGATCACCGCGTGGTCGGTCGTGAACCCACGCTCGGCCAGGAAGCCGGCGCCGACGCCGTGACCGGTGTTGGCCCGGCCGGGCGTGCCGATCCCCTCGGGCACGAACGTCGGCATGCCGCCGGCGCCGAACCCGGCGACCACGTCGCCGGCCAGCTCGACGCCCGAGGCCGCCAGCGCCTCGAAGGCGACGAGCACGCAGGCCGCATGTCCCTTCGGGTTGCCTGCACCCAGCCCCTGGACGAGGTCGCCGCGGACCACCGCGCGGGGCAGCATGTCGGGCCGCATCCGGCGGGCGGCGCCCGGGACGTCCCGGGTGGGATCACCGGTCGTGAAGGTGTCCAGCGGCGCGTAGAGCAGGGTCGACGCGCCGGTGCCGGAGCCGCGGAGCACGGCGACCGCGTTGGCCTGGAGCCCGTCGATCCACTGGACCTTCGACTCGATCCGGTCGCCGGAGAGACGGGCGGCGATCCAGGACGCGAGCTCGCCCTCCGCGCCGGTCGGGCTCGCGACGTCGACGAGGCCGGTGATGGCGGCGAGCAGATCCTCGTCGGCCACTCGCCGCATCACTCGGCCGACGGCCGCGTCGAGCGGCGCGGTCATCCCGGCGCCCCCTCGACGGGCACCTCCGCCGGGTGCTTGCCGAGGAAGCCGAGGCTCAGCTCGTTGTACCGGTCGGCCTGCTCGTGCTGGGGCCAGTGGCCGCAGTCGTCGAGGAGGACCAGCTCCGAGCCCGGGATCGCGTCGTGCATGGCGGTCGCCTCGGGTACGTCGCCGAAGGGGTTGTCGCGGCCCCACACGATCAGCGTCGGGACGGTGATCCGCGCGAGGTCCCCCGGCTCGAGGATGTTCCGCAGCCGGGTCTCGATCTCCTGCAGGCACAGCAGGTTGTCGATGTTCGCGACGAAGTCGGGGCGGTGGTAGATCTCGTGCCGCACGGTCACGAGCTCCTCGGTGGCGTTGCCCGGGTCCGCCATCAGCAGCTGCATCCGGCGGCGGGTCAGCTCGACGTCGTCGGTCTCGACCGCGCGCCGGGTGCTGGTCCGGATCCGCTCCATCACCTCGGGGTTGGCGACCGTGCCGCCCGCGCACAGCAGCTGCAGCGACGCGATCCGATCGGGGTCGTCGATGGCGGTCCGACCGCCGACCCAGCCGCCGAGGGACTCCCCGACGATGTGGGCCCGGTCGACGCCGACGGCGTCCATGTAGGCCAGCAGGTGGTCGCGGTAGCGCGGGATCTCGTACGGGTGGTCCGGCTTGCCGGTGTAGCCGTGGCCGAGCATGTCGATCGCGTGGCAGCTGTACCGCTCGGCGTGCGGGCGGAGGTTGCGGACGAACGCCTCCAGGTGACCGGAGGTGCCGTGCAGGAAGATCACCGCCTCGGCACCGTCGCCGGCGCGCAGCGAGCGGGTCGGGACGCCGGCCGCGTCGACGGTCGACAGGCTGAAGTCCAGGTCGGCCAGCTCGGCCCAGATGGTGCGGGCCAGGTCGTTGCTCATGTCTGCTCTCCCTCGAGGTAGGTCACGATGATTGAGGTGCGAGTGCCGCCCCGGTGGTTGAGGTGCGAAGGCCCCCAGGCCCTGGCCGCCCCGGTGGTTGAGGTGCGAAGGCGCCCTGGCGCCTGAGCCTCGAAACCACCGCTGCGGCACTCGCTCAGTGCTGGTTGATACGGGTCACCCGGGTGTTGACCCGGCCGGCGAGCCCGGGCGGCACGGCCTGGTGGCTCGCCAGGCGCCGGCTCGCCAGGCCGAGCCCGGCCAGGACCACGGCGATCAGCCCGGGGCCGAGGATCTTCTTCATGCGCTTGCTCCTTGGACGTCGAGGAGATGGACGGGCTCACGGGTGGTCGACGGAGCTCAGGAAGCCGTCGACGATCGCGTGGTAGGCGGCGGGACGCTCCTCCTGGAGGTGGTGGGAGACGTGGTCCATCACGTGCAGGTTCCCGTTCCGCACCATGCGCGCGAGCATCATCGGGTAGTCCGGGGTCAGGAACGCGTCCTCGCGGCCCCACATGAACAGGGCGGGTGCCTCGACGCGGCCGAGCTCCTCGGTCAGGTCCTGCCACTCCCCGCGCGGGGAGTCGGACATCGCGGCGAGCTCGCGCTCCTCGGGGTCGAGGCTCTGCTGCCAGCGCATCTCCAGCGTCTCGTCGGGGAGCCGGTCGGCGTCGTACCACTCCAGCCGGGTGATCAGGGACCGCATCTTCTCCCGGGTCGGCCCCTCGCCGCCGTAGTAGACGTCGCGGGCGTTCCGGCCCCGGTGACCGTTCTCGGGCAGCGGTGCGAGGGGGCCGTAGAAGACCGGCATGCTCCCGGTGATCACCAGCGAGCGCACCCGGTCCGGGTAGTTGGCCGCGAGGCAGAGCGCGATCGTGCCGCCCCACGAGTTGCAGACGAAGTCGGCCCTCTCGACGCCGAGCTCGTCCATCAGGGCGACCGTCTTGGCGGCGTGGAAGTCCCACATCGGCCCGCTGATCCGGCACTTCTCGGACCCGCCGTACTGGAGGATGTCGACGATCAGGCAGCGCCGGTCGATCGCGAACAGCGGGGCGACCGGGCCGAAGTCGCTCCAGCCCGTGCAGCCGGGGCCGCCGCCGTGCAGGAAGATCGTGTCCGGGCCCTGCCCGATGTCGAGGTAGTGGTACCTCACGCCACCGGCGTCGGCGTACCGGCTCTCGGGCATCGGTCCGGCCACGGAAGACGTGAGCCGATCGGTCGTCGTGGTCATGGTGTGCTCTCTCCTCGTTCGATCACTGCGGCGCCCATGCCGGTCAGCCATTCGGGCATCGGCGAGTAGGCAAGGGCCTGTCCAGGTGCGAAGCCGAGCGCGGAGGCCATCACCATCCAGGTGCGCAGCTCCTGCCCGCCGTTGCCGGCCCGGGCCTCGATCTCCTCGGTCGTCAGCTCCGCGTACGAGCGCAGGTCGCCCCTCTCCAGGTCCGCAAGGAACTCCTCGTCGAACTCGGAGAAGATCGTCGGCCGGGCGCCGACGATGATCTCCCGGCGCCGCTTGTCGTAGCGGCTCCACTGGCCACGGCCGTTGAGCCAGGCCTCGACCAGGAACTCCTCGTCCTCGCCCTCGGGGGCGGTCCAGTCCGACGGCCAGGGCAGCTGGTGCGACAGGCCGCCCGAGGAGACCACCACGACGCGCTTGTCGTCGGGCATCCCGGCGACCGCGGCCGCGAGGTTCGCGCCGAGCTCGACGCACCGGCTCATCCGGGGCAGCGGGGCGGCGAACACGTTCACCACCAGCGGCACAACGGGTACGTCGATGCCGTCGAGCAGCCACTGGATGGCGTGCGTCTGGCCGTGGTCGATGGTCAGCCTCGCGGAGATCGCCACCTCGGTGCCGGCGTCGACGAGCGCGGCGGCGAGCGCCCGGGCGAACTCGGGATCGGTGCGCTGCGGGCCCTGCGGCGTTCCGCCGTCGCCGGCCGCGACCACCTCGCCGACCCCGAGCGTGAACGACGGGATCAGGTCCAGCCAGAAGCCGCGGAAGTGGTTGGATCCGACCACCACGACGACGTCCGGCCGGGCCTCGGCGATCCTGGCGCGGGCGGCGGCCAGGCCGTCGCGGAACGCCTCGGCCCGCTCGGTGTGGACGACCTGGTCCCAGTGGGTGTTCATCAGCGTCGAGTGCGAGGCACCGACGCCGAGCACGATGGCTGCCATCGGTCGGTCCCCTCAGGCCGTCGGGTCGGCCGGGTCGAGTCCCTGCTCGCGTAGCCGGTCGAGCCGGTCCTCCGTCGTGTCCTCGGCGAGCTTGCGCCACTGCAGCAGCGAGTCGTCGGGGCGGTAGAGCTTCTCCGGCGGCGCGTCGGTGACCTCGACCATCCACTTGTCCTGCCCGGAGAACTGGCCGTGGAAGAGCCACCGCACCGCGCCGAGGTACTTGGCGTAGAACGGCAGCGTCCGGGCGCCCTGCCGGAAGTCCGCCAGCACGCCGACGTAGAGGTGCTGGTCGGCGTCCACCGGCACGTAGAACTCGTAGTGGATGAACGTCGGGTAGGCGATCCGCAGCACGCCGGGCATGCTCACGCTCGCGAAGCCGGGGAACTCCTGGGCCGCGATCACTGGATTCACCTCGCGGTGCGAGGAGGTGTTCCCGATGTTCTTGGTCTCCTTCGGCGGCCTGGCCTTCCACCACCCCAGCCCGCTCCACCGACCCAGGCCCGGGAAGTCCGCCTCCCAGAACTGCTGCTCCTGGACGCGGTAGATCCACCGCCCGCGCTTGACGATCTTCGTCTTGTTCCACACCGGCATCGGCTTGAACAGCCGCCACAGGGCCGTCCGGTGCAGGTACTTGGCGTGGCCCTCGTCGTAGCCGTTCTCGCAGGCGAACCGCCAGTTGCCCTCGCGCGGCTGGATGCGCTGGCCGAGCACGGCGGCGTTGCCCACGAGCTCCTCGGGCAGCTGCTCGTCGATCGGGTCCGGCTCCTCGCCGTCGCCGACGTAGACCCACACCATGCCGAGCCGCTCCTCGACGTCGTACGTCGGCTGGGTGACCTTGCCGCAGATCGGCGACTCCGGGCCGTCGGTGATCGCGGCGGCGAGGTCGCCGGTCTCGAGGTCGAAGGTCCACCCGTGGTAGACGCACGAGACCGTGCCAGGGAACTGCTTGTTGCCGTAGCTGAGGGGAACGCCGCGGTGCGGGCACCGGTCCTTCATCCCGAAGATCCGGCCCCGGTCGCGGATCACGAACAGCTCCTCGCCGAGCAGCCGCACCTTGCGCGGCTTCTCGCCGACCTGGTTCGAGAAGCAGACCGGGTACCAGTAGCCGCGGAACCCGGCGTCGGCCGCCTGGTAGTGCGGCCAGCTCGACCAGTCCTGGCGCCCGGGCAGCCTGCCCTCGCGGTGGCGGGCCGCCTGCGTCGGCGACGGGGGGTTCGCTGTCTCGGTCATGGTCTGCTCCACGTTCCTACTGGCACGGCATCGCGCTCGATCTCGGTGGGTCTCGGTGGGCTGCCGTCGCGTGGCGGCGTCTCCGACCGGGAGGACACCAGCGGCCGCGACCCCGCGACAAGGCGCGTGGTCCGCCTGGCGGACCGGGGCACCGGATTCGTCGTCCGGTCCGGTCAGCGGTCCACGGCAGAGGCCGAGTGGCCGCCGGCCTTCCTACATTCGCCGCCGAGGGAATCGAGTCGCCTGGAGGCACGACATGTCCGCACCACCCGTCCGCACCGACGTGCTCGTCGTCGGGGCCGGCCCGACCGGCCTGTACGGCGCCTACTACGCCGGCTTCCGCGGCCTGTCCACGGTGGTGGTCGACGTGCTCCCCGCGCTCGGCGGCCAGGTCACGGCGCTCTACCCGGAGAAGGAGATCCGCGACGTCGCCGCGATCCCCTCGATCCGCGGCCGCGACTTCGTGAGCGCGCTGGAGGCGCAGGCGGCGGCGTTCGACCCCACCTACCTGCTCGGGCGACAGGCCAGGCGGCTGGAGTACGCCGACGGCGAGCCGTTCGTCACGCTCGACGACGGCACCGTCGTCCACGCGCGCGCCGTCGTGCTCACGGCCGGCATCGGCACGCCCACGCCCCGCCCACTGCCCTGCGGCGACGAGTGGGCCGGCACCGCCCTGTCCTACTTCGTGGTCGACCCCACCGCCCACGCCGACCGCGACGTCGTTATCGTCGGGGGCGGCGACTCCGCGCTGGACTGGGCGGACACCCTGGAGCCGATCGCCCGCAGCGTCACCCTCGTGCACCGGCGGGCGGTGTTCCGGGGCCACGCGGCGACCCTGGCCCGGGTGCGCGCCGGCTCGAGCGCCATCCACGTCGACACCGAGGTCGTCGGCCTCCACGGCGACCTCGGGTCCGGGACCCTCGCCAAGGTCACCCTCCGCGGCAAGGGCGGCGACGAGACCGTCGTGGCGGCCGACCACGTGATCGCGGCGCTCGGCTTCATCAGCGACCTCGGGCCGCTGCGCGACTGGGGCCTGGCGCTCGAGGGCAGGTCCGTCGCGGTCGACCGGAGCCTGCGCACCAACCTCCCCCGCGTGTACGCGGCCGGGGACCTGACCGACTACGACGGCAAGGTCAGGCTGATGTCGGTCGGCTTCGGCGAGGTGGCGACGGCGATGAACCACGTCGCCGTCGACCTCGACCCCGACCTCACCCTGTTCCCGGGTCACTCGACCGACAGCGCCTGAGCCACCCACCGACGCCCCACGAGAGGACCACCATGAGCTACGTCATCGGCTCGGACTGCATCGACGTCCTGGACCGTTCCTGTGTCGACGTGTGTCCGGTCGACTGCATCTACGAAGGCGACCGCAAGAGCTACATCCAGCCCGACGAGTGCATCGACTGCGGCGCCTGCGAGGTCGAGTGCCCGGTCACCGCCATCGTCGTCGACCGGAAGGCACGCAAGGACCCGGATCTGACGGCGCACCTCGACGACTCGCGCACCTTCTTCGACGAGCCCCTGCCGGGACGCGCCGAGCCGATCGGCAGCCCGGGCGGCGCCCAGGCGTACGGCGTGATCGGCGCGGACACCCCGCTGGTCGCGGACTGGTCCGCCTGAGAACCCGATCCGGAGCGCTCCTCGGCAGCGACGGCGGTGGCTCGGGGCGGCGCTGCTTCATCAAGGGATGAAGGTGAGGCCGCGCTTCCCCGGCCGAGCTCGGCTGGGGAAGCGCAGGGCGATCCTCATCCCTTGATGAACCCGCCGCCACAGTCCGACGGCCGGCCCCGGCGTCACGCCGGCCCACCCGGGATATCCCGTGGCGCCGGCTCCGGCGCCCGGGCTACGGTCACGCCATGACCCGGCCCGCGCCGAGGACGCCTCGTGGCGTGGCTCGGAACCCCGACCACGCCGGTAGCGCCTGACGCTGCCCGATACCGAGGCGCACTCGGCCTGCTCCTGCTTTGTCATCACCGAGGAGCAAGGAGAAACCGGGTGTCCGACACCTTCACCTGCGTGCGATGCGGACTCGTCGTCATCACGCTCACGCCCGACGACGTACGCCGTAACCACTGCCCGAGCTGCCTGAGCTCGCTGCACACGCTCGACCACGCCGCTGACGGCGCTTCCGACTGCCGGGGACGGATGGCCCCGCTGTCGATCGCCGTCCGGCGCGACGGCTCGTGGGCACTGGTCCACCGCTGCACGCGCTGCCGAGAGCTCGACCTGCATCCGACCGCTGCCGACGACAACCAGCTGATCCTGATGCGGCTGGCCGTCCGGCCGCTCGCGGAGCCGCCGTTCCCACTCGACGTCTTCGGCACCCTCTAGAGCCAGAAGATGCCGAGGAGGAAGTCGACGTCGAGGCGCACCCAGCGCCCCAAGGACGTCCTGCATCGCACCGGCGCCGCCGACACCTTCCGGTGCGTCGGCTGCCGGCTCCACGTGCCGGTCGTCGCGCCCGGCACGGCGCACCGCAACCACTGCCCGAGTTGCCTGACCAGCCGCCACGTCGACGGCCGGGTCCCCGGGGACCGTGCGTCGCCGTGCGGCGGCCGGATGGTCGCGGTCAGCCTGTCGGTGCGCGCGGACGGCGAGTGGCTGCTGGTGCACGAGTGCACCGGCTGCGGCGCGCTGAAGCTGAACCGGATCGCCGGCGACGACAACGCGCTCGCCCTGGTCCGGATCGCGGTGCGGCCGCTGGCCGATCCGGGGCTGGGACGTCGGGCGATGCTCTCGCTCTGAGGTCCCGAGGCGCCCGCGATGGACGCGGCGTCGACCCGGCCCGGCGGGGTGGGACAATTCGGCGGGCTGGGCGGGCGCGTCTTCCACCGATGCGCGCGCACAGGCGCTCAGCCTTGCGCACACGTCGAACAACGGCGGTCGATCTCGATCGAGCGTGACACCAACCAGGGGGCAGGCATGGACTACGTCTACGACTTCTCGCACGGCAGCAAGGACCAACGAGACCTCCTCGGCGGCAAGGGCGCCAACCTCGCCGAGATGACCAATCTCGGACTTCCGGTCCCCCCGGGATTCACGATCACCACCGAGGCCTGCCGGGCCTACCTCCGGCACGGCGGGGAGCCCGAGGGCCTCGCCGAGCAGGTGTCCGCGCACCTGGCCACGCTCGAGGGCACAATGGGCCGCCGGCTCGGCCAGGCCGACGACCCGCTGCTGGTCAGCGTGCGGTCCGGCGCGAAGTTCTCGATGCCGGGGATGATGGAGACCGTCCTCAACATCGGGCTCAACGACGAGTCCGTCGTCGGGCTGGCCCGGCAGAGCCAGGACGAGCGGTTCGCCCAGGACTCCTACCGCCGGCTGCTGCAGATGTTCGGCGCCACCGTCCTCCACATCGACGGCGAGCACTTCTCCGAGGCGCTCGACGCGGCCAAGAAGGCCCGCGGCACCGAGAGCGACCTCGACCTCGACGCCGACGACCTCCGCGGGCTGGTCGAGACGTTCAAGGCGATCGTCCGCGAGCGGGCCGGCCGGGAGTTCCCGCAGGACCCGCGCGAGCAGCTGGATCTCGCCGTACGCGCGGTCTTCGACTCGTGGAACACCGACCGGGCGCGGCTGTACCGCCGGCAGGAGCGGATCCCCGAGGACCTCGGCACCGCCGTCAACATCCAGGCCATGGTGTTCGGCAACTTCGGCATGGACTCCGGCTCCGGCGTGGCGTTCACCCGCGACCCCGCCAGCGGCGCCCAGGGCGAGTACGGCGACTACCTGCAGAACGCCCAGGGCGAGGACGTCGTCGCCGGCATCCGCAACACGGTCAGCCTGGCCGACTTCGCCGAGGTCGACCGGGCCTCCCACGACGAGCTGATGGCGATCATGGCCCGGCTCGAGCGGCACTACCGCGACATGTGCGACATCGAGTTCACCGTCGAGCGCGGCAAGCTCTGGATGCTGCAGACCCGCGTCGGCAAGCGCACGCCCGAGGCGGCGTTCCGGATCGCGATCCACATGGTCGACGAGGGCCTGATCCAGATGGACGAGGCCGTGACCCGGGTGACCGGCGAGCAGCTGGCGCAGCTGATGTTCCCGCGCTTCGACGAGTCGGCCGAGCGCACCCTCCTCGCGACCGGCATGAACGCCTCCCCCGGCGCGGCCGTCGGCCGGGCGGTCTTCGACTCCGACACCGCGGTGGAGTGGGCCGAGCGGGGCGAGGACGTGATCCTGGTCCGCAAGGAGACCAACCCCGACGACCTGCGGGGCATGGTCGCGGCCCGGGGCATCCTCACCAGCCGCGGCGGCAAGACCTCCCACGCGGCCGTGGTCGCGCGCGGCATGGGCCGGACCTGTGTGTGCGGCGCCGAGGCGCTGGACGTCGACGCGAAGGCGCGCGAGTTCCGGGTCCGCGGCGGCGGCACGGTGCGCGAGGGCGACCTGATCTCGATCGACGGCTCCACCGGCGAGGTGTTCGCCGGCGAGGTCCCGGTCTCGGCCGCGCTGGTGGTCCGGCACTTCGAGGGCGAGAAGGTCGACGACGACCTCGTCAGCGCCGTCGCCCGGATCATGGCCCACGCCGACGGCGCCCGCCGGCTGCGGGTGCGCGCCAACGCCGACACCCCCGAGGACGCCGCCCGCGCCCGCCGGTTCGGCGCCCAGGGCATCGGGCTGTGCCGCACCGAGCACATGTTCCTCGGCGACCGGCGCGAGCTGGTGGAGACGCTGATCGTGGCCGAGAACGAGGACGACCAGCGCGTCGCCCTCGACGCGCTGCTGCCGCTGCAGCGCCAGGACTTCACCGAGATCTTCGAGGCGATGGACGGGCTGCCGGTCACGATCCGGCTGATCGACCCGCCGCTCCACGAGTTCCTGCCCGACCTGACCGAGCTCTCGGTGAAGGTCGCCCTCGCCGAGGAGCGCGGCGAGCCCGACGAGCACGACCTGGTGCTGCTCCGGCACGTCCGGCGACTGCACGAGCAGAACCCGATGCTCGGCCTGCGCGGCGTCCGGCTGGGCATCCAGATCCCCGGCCTGTTCCAGATGCAGGCCCGCGCGATCCTCGAGGCGGCGGCCGACCGGGCCGCCCTCGGCATGCGGCCGCTGCCGGAGATTATGATCCCGCTCGTCGCCAGCGTGCGCGAGCTCGAGATCGTCAAGGCCGACATCCTCGCGGTCGCGGCCGAGGTCGAGCGGAGCCGTGGCGTGACGCTCGAGTACTCGGTCGGCACCATGATCGAGCTGCCGCGTGCCGCCTTCCTGGCCGACCGGATCGCCGCCGAGGCCGAGTTCTTCTCGTTCGGCACCAACGATCTGACCCAGATGGCGTGGGGCTTCTCCCGCGACGACGTCGAGGCGGCGTTCTTCTCCCGCTACTTCGAGCACGGCATCTTCGACGTCTCCCCGTTCGAGTCGCTCGACACCCGCGGGGTCGGCGGCATGGTCGAGATGGGGACCCGGAAGGGCCGCGAGGTCCGACCCGACCTCAAGGTCGGCGTCTGCGGCGAGCACGGCGGCGACCCGCGCTCGATCCACTTCTTCGACGAGGTCGGGCTCAACTACGTCTCCTGCTCCCCCTTCCGCGTGCCGGTGGCCCGGCTGGAGGCGGGCCGCTCGGTGCTGAAGCGCCGGTAGTGGTCATCGCCGGGAGGTTCCTCGGGCGATGACCACTAGGGCGTGGCTCCTAAATCGAGGCATGTTGGGCTGATTTGCTGCTGGTATGTCTCGTGAACGTGTGCTGACGGACGCTCAGTGGGAGCGGATCGCGCCGTTGATGCCGTCTTCGGAAGGTCAGCGGGGGCGGCCATTTCGGGATCATCGTCAGGTGGTCGAGGGGATCATCTATCGGTTCCGGACCGGGATCGCGTGGCGCGATCTGCCGGCTTCGTTCGGACCGCATCAGACGGTCGCGAAGCGGCATCGTCGGTTCAGCGCCGATGGCACCTGGGACAAGATCCACGCCCGGCTGGTCGCTGAGGCCGATGCCACGGGCAGGGTCGATTGGACGGTATCGGTGGACTCCACGGTCAACCGCGCCCACCAGCACGCGACGAACATGGGCCGCGTCGAGCGCCCTGCCGGGGTCCACACAGGGGGCTGAGGCGAACTACATGAATCGGGCCGCGCAGCCCGGTTCGGAGCCGTTGGACCATGCGATCGGTCGCTCTCGTGGCGGCTTGTCGACCAAGGTCCACCAGTTGGTGGACGGTACGAAGCGGCCCCTGGTCGTGGCGGTCACCGGTGGCCAAGCCGGTGACTCGCCGATGCTGCGCTGGTTGCTCGCCGATCTGGCCGTCGCGCGGACGGCCAGAGGGCGTCCACGAACCCGACCAGACCGAGTGCTCGCGGACAAGGCGTACTCGTCACGGGCGAACCGGGCTCTGCTGCGCGCCAAACGGGTCCAAGCCGTGATCCCGCAACGCGCCGATGAGATCGGACACCGACTGCGTCGCGGGTCCGCCGGCGGGCGACCGCCATCCTTCGACACCACCACCTACAAACGACGCAACGTCGTCGAACGCTCCTTCAACGACCACAAGCAGTGGCGCGGCATCGCCACCCGCTACGACAAGCTCGCCTACGTCTACCGAGGAGCCGTCGTCCTTCGTGCCATCACGATCTGGCTACGCGAATAAGGAGCCACGCCCTAGCCGCCGGCCGGGTCTGCATACTCGTTGCATGGACCCGGCCGCGGTAGCGCCCGACGCCTTCGAGGCGATGGTCGTCGACGCGCTCGACTCGCTGCCTGACTGGGTGCTGCCCGTGGTCGACGAGATCGCCGTCCTCGTCGACGACGAGCAGCCCGAGGCCGAGCGCCGGCCCGGCGTCCTGCTCCTCGGCCTCTACCGCGGTGTCCCGCGCACCACCCACTACGGCCGCGCCCCCGGCACCCTGCCGGACACGATCACGCTCTACCGGATCCCGATCGTGGCGGCCTGCGCCCGGGTCGAGGACGTGTCCGACCGGGTGCGCACCGTGCTGGTCCACGAGGTCGGCCACGCGATGGGCCTGTCCGAGGCGCGGCTGCGCGAGCTCGGCTGGGCCTGACCAGCGACGGGCTGTCGTCGCACCCGACCTGAGTGTCGCGGATCCGCCGAATGGGGAGCCGCCAGGTCAGGTGCGTGAGTCGATGAACGGCGAAAGGGCCTCCGACCAGCGCTTCCGCTGGCCAGAGGCCCTTCTCGGAGCCGCCTGTCGGAATCGAACCGACGACCTTCTCATTACGAGTGAGACGCTCTACCGACTGAGCTAAGGCGGCGTGCTGCCCGGCACGGGCAACCCGAGGAAGTATAGGGAGCGGGGCGCCGGGCCGCGAAAACGGGGCCGCTGCCCGGAGGGCGGGTGCCGCGGGACCGGACAGCGCCGGGCCGGCGGAAATGCGAACTGCCCGGATCCTGGGATCCGGGCAGTCGACAGCCCTCCGTGCGCCGAACGCGACAACGCCGCCCGGAGGGTGGTCCGGGGTCAGGCCGCGAGCGTGACCTTCGAGGTCGAGACGGCCTTCTTGCCGGTCACCAGGGCCTGCTCGGCCCCGCACCAGCAGGTGAACGAGACGACGATGCCATGGTCGGTGTTGGTCATCCCGGTGATCTGGCTCGAGAAGATGAGCTGACGCTTCTCGCACTGGGTGCACAGGTGATCGAACATGGATGGCCTCCCTCTCATGGTCCTCGGTCGCCCTCACGGCGAACGTCTCCACCACCATGGTCCAACATCCGTATCCATAGGGGTAGCCTTACTTTCCTTTAGAAAGAACAGGCTCGACCTAGAGTTGTGATCATGCTCTCACTCCACCAGCTCACCTGCTTCCTCGCGACGTACGAGCGCGGGTCGCTCACCGCGGCGGCCGAGCAGCTGGGCTACGCCCAGCCTTCGGTGTCGGAGCAGATCCGGGCGCTGGAGAAGTCGCTCGGGGTCCAGCTCTTCCGGAGGGTCGGACGCGGCGTCGTGCCGACCACCGTCGCCGACACCCTGCGCCCGCACGCCGAGCGGGTGCTGGCCGCGGTCGACGAGGCCCAGCAGTCGGTGCAGCGGGTGAAGAGCTTCGAGACCGGGACGATCCGGTTCGGCATGTTCGGCACCGCGCGGCTGTACGCCGGGGCGGGGCTGGTCGCCGACGTGCTGTCCCGCTACCCGGGGGTGCGGGTGGAGCTGATCGGCCAGAACTCCATGGACGTCCAGGAGGACCTGCGCCGCGGCCGGATCGAGGCCGCGATGATCGCGGTGCCGCAGGTCGACAGCGAGGGGTTCGAGGTGACGCCGGTGGCCCGCGACGAGCTCGTCTACATCAGCACCGACCCGGCCCGGCTGGAGAGCCCGGTCACCGCGCACCGGCTCGCGCGGGCCTCCCTGGTGATGCCCGAGACCACCTGGCGCGCCGACGACTCCACCCGCCGGGTGCTGCGGCGGATGCTGCACGAGACCGGCCGCAACCCGCAGACCCGGATCGAGGTCGAGGACGTCGAGACCGCGGTCGAGCTCGTGGGCATGGGGTACGCCGACTCGGTGATCCCGAAGGGCGCGGCGCTCCAGCTGCTGCCGCGCCTGGCGCCCGACGCGGGCTGGGTGTCGTTGCGGCCGCGCCAGTACGACACGTTCGCGATCGTCCACCGCACCGACGCGCTGCTCTCCCCCGCCGCCCGGCTGATGATCGAGCTCGCGACCAAGCGCATCCAGGCGATCGCCGACCCGATCTGACGATCCACCGTGCCGGAGCGGCCGGGAGCCCTACGATCGGTGGCGTGTGCGACACCTTCGTGATGCGGGGGATCGGCGGCTACCTGCTCGCCAAGAACTCCGATCGCGATCCCAACGAGGCGCAGCTGTGGGAGTGGACGCCGGCCGCCGACCACGCGCCCGACGCGCCGGCGCGCACGACGTACGTCGAGCTGCCACAGGTCGCCCGCACGCACGCCACCGTCGTCTCGCGGCCGTGGTGGATGTGGGGCGCCGAGATGGGCGCCAACGAGCACGGTGTCGCGATCGGCAACGAGGCGGTCTTCACCAAGGAGAAGGCCGGCCTGGAGCCCGGGCTGCTCGGCATGGACCTGCTTCGGCTCGCGCTGGAGCGGTCGACCGACGCACGCGAGGCCGTCGAGGTGATCGTCGGGCTGCTCGAGGAGCACGGCCAGAGCGGGCGGTGCAGTGCCGAGCGGCGCCGGTTCACCTATCACAACAGCTTCCTGGTCGCCGACCGCGAGCGGGCGATCGTGCTCGAGACCGCCGGGCGCCAGTGGGCGACCGAGGACGTGAAGGGTCACGTCCGCAGCATCAGCAACGGGCTGACCATCCCCGGCTTCGCCGAGAGGTACGCCGACCGACTGCGCGGCCGGGTCGCGGCGTGCGACGTACGCCGTGGCCTGACCCAGCGTCGGGCGAGCGAGAGCGGCGGGGTCCTCGGCGCGATCGGGATCCTGCGCGACACCGGCACCGGCGGCGGGCCGCGGTGGTCGCCGCTGAACGGGTCGATGGCCGGCCCCAACATGCACGCCGGCGGACTGCTCGCGTCGAGCCAGACCGTGTCGTCGTGGGTCAGCGACCTGACGAACGGCGCGCACTGGGCGACCGGCACCAGCGACCCGGCGTTCTCGCTGTTCGTGCCGCTGCGGGTCGGCGAGCCGGCCGCGGACGCGACGTACCCGACCAAGGACGTCGACAACCACCGCGACGAGCACTCCCTGTGGTGGCAGCAGGCCGCACTGCACCGCCGCGCCCTGCGCGACTGGGTGCGGGCCGAGCGCGTCATCGCCGCCGACCGTGACCGGCTGCAGCGGCGCTGGCTCGGCGACCCGCCCAGCACGGACGAGGCGCTGGAGCAGGCGGCCGAGGCCCGGCGGCGGTGGCGCACGGGGATCGACCCGGTCACCGTCCGCGACAGCCGGCCGCTGTGGGTGCAGCGACGGTGGGCCGGCTTCGAGCACGCGGCGAGGGCACACTCGTGACCCGCACCGACGTCGTGGTCGTCGGCGCCGGGCTCGCCGGCCTGTCGGCGGCGCGCGCGGTGCAGGCGGCGGGCCGCTCGGTCGTCGTGGTCGAGGCGCGCGACCGGGTGGGTGGTCGCACCGAGGCCGGCCTGCTCTCCGACGGCCAGTGGATCGAGCTCGGCGGCCAGTGGCTGGGTCCGACCCAGGACCGGATGTACGCGCTGGTGGCCGAGCTCGGCCTGGAGACGATCCCGACGTACAACGACGGCGACATCGTCTTCGGGCTCTGCGGGCGCATCGGACGACTGGTCGGCCGGAAGGGGGCGGTGCCGCGGCTGAGCCCGTTCGCGGTCGCCGACCTCGCGCAGGGCACGCTGCGGTTCGCGCGGCTCGCGAAGCGGGTCGACCTCGAGCGGCCGTGGGCCACGCCGCACGCGGCCGAGCTCGACGGGCAGACCTTCCGCACCTGGGTGCGCCGCAACCTGCGCACGCCGCAGGGCCGGGCCTACTTCGAGCTCTTCTGCGAGGCCGTGTTCTCCGCCGGGCTCGCGGACGTGTCGCTGCTGCACGCGCTCTTCTACACCCACTCCGGCACCGACATGGACACGCTGATGGCCGTCGACCGCGGCGCCCAGCAGGACCGGGTCGCCGGCGGCTCGTGGCTGGTCAGCGAGCGGCTGGCCGCCGGCCTCGACGTACGCCTCTCCTCGCCGGTGCGGTCCGTCGCACACGGCGAGGGTGGCGTGCGGGTGACGACCCGCGACGGCACGGCGTACGACGCGGAGCGGGCGATCGTCACGCTGCCGCCGACGCTGGCCGGGCGGCTGGAGTACGACCCCGTGCTGCCGTCGTGGCGCGACCAGCTGACCCAGAAGCTGCCGGCGGGCAGCGTGTTCAAGGTGTACGCCGTCTATCCAACGCCGTTCTGGCGCTCCGCGGGGCTCAACGGGCAGGCGGGATCTGATCGCGGGCCGGTCAAGGTCACCTTCGACAACACGCCGCCGGGCTATGAGCGCGGCATCCTGATGGGCTTCATCGAGGCCGACGACGGCCGCCGCTGGGCCCGGCGCACTCCCGAGGAGCGGCGGGCCGCCGTGGTCGACTGCTTCGTCCGCTACTTCGGCCCGCGGGCCGCCGAGCCGCTGGAGTACGTCGAGCGCGACTGGATGGCCGAGGAGTTCAGCCGCGGCTGCTACGGCGCACACGCCGCGCCCGGCGTCTGGACGTCGTACGGCGCGGCGCTGCGTGCCCCGATCGACCGGCTGCACTGGGCGGGCGCCGAGTGCAGTCCGGTGTGGAACGGCTACATGGAGGGCGCGGTCCGCTCCGGCGAGTCGACCGCCGCCGAGGTGCTGCGCCTCCTGTAGCCGGTTGCGCGGGATCCCCGGTGCACCGGGGATCCCGTCACTTCTCGGGGGTTGCAACGCCTGAGAAGTGACGGGAGTCCCTGAGAAGTCGCGTCAGTGGGCGACCAGCGTGGCCTCGAGCAGCCGCTCGTCGGGCGGGGTGAGGGCGTCGTCTCCGGCCTCGATCACGACCTCGCGCAAGGCTCCGGTGAAGGGGAAGCCGCGGCCGGGGTCGTAGTCGGAGGTGACCGGGGTGCCGCGGTCGAGGCCGACGTCGAGGGTCTGGTCCATCGAGTAGAAGAACGGCAGCGTCCGCTCGATGCGGCCCTCGCCCACCTTCTCGCCGTCGACCAGCAGGCGTACGTCGCCGCCGCGGCCGAGCCCGCCGCCGTCGTAGCCGAACCGCACCTCGACGACGTGGTCGCCGGCGAGCAGCGGCGTGGTGGCGCGCACGTGGGTGACCGTGACGGCGCCGAAGCTGTAGGCGTAGGTGAGCAGCCCGTCCTTGACGTAGAGCGACCAGCCACCGAAGCCGCCGCCCTGCGCGACGATCACGCCCTCGGTGCCGGTGCCCGCGGCGAAGGCCGCGCGGATGACGAACGACGTGTTCTTCAGGCTCGGTACGGCGTCCTCGCGCAGCCGGCCGGCGCCGGGGAGCAGCCGCAGCGACCGCGGCGGCGCGGGCCGGCCGGCCGCGCGCGCGTCGAAGCGACCGGACAGCTGGTCGTCCATGGGCAGCACGTGGTTGCGCCGCGCCTCGGCGAGGAACAGCTCCTGCAGCGCGGCGAGCCGCTCCGGGTGCTCGGCCGCGACGTCGCGCGCCTGGGTCCAGTCGGTGCGGGTGTCGTAGAGCTCCCAGCGGTCCTCGGCGAGGCTGGGCGTCTCGGTCCGTGCCGTCTCCCAGGGCGTCTTGTGCTGGGCGACCGCGGTCCAGCCCTCGTGGTAGATGCCGCGGTTGCCGAACATCTCGAAGTACTGCGTGCCGTGCCGCTCCGGCGCCCCCGCGTCGTCGAAGGAGTAGCGGAACGACACGCCGTCCAGCGGCTGCTGCGCGATGCCGTCGACCGTCTCGGGCACGGGTAGGCCGGCCGCCTCGAGCAGCGTCGGCAGCACGTCGACCACGTGGTGCCACTGGTGCCGGACCTCACCCGGCGTCGAGATCCCGGAGGGCCAGTGCACGACCAGGCCGTTGCGGGTGCCGCCGTAGTGGGACGCGACCTGCTTGGTCCACTGGTACGGCGTGTCCATCGCCACCGCCCAGCCGGTCGGGTAGTGCGCGTAGCTCTCCGGCGTGCCGAGCCGGTCGAGCTGGCTCGCGATCCGGGCGGTGTCGTCCTCGATGCCGTTGAGCCGCAGCGTCTCGTTGAGCGTGCCCTCGATGCCACCCTCGGCGGAGGCGCCGTTGTCGCCCAGGATGTAGAGCACGAGCGTGTTCTCGAGCTCGCCGGACTCGCGCAGCGACTCGACGAGCCGGCCGACCTGGGCGTCGGCGTGCTCGGCGAACGCGGCGTACAGCTCCATCAGACGCTCCGCCACCAGCCGCTCGGGGTCGGAGAGCTCGTCCCAGTGCGGCACGCCGGGCGTCCACGGCGCGAGCTCGGCGTCCGCCGGCACCACGCCGAGCGCCTTCTGGCGCTCCAGCGTGAGCTCGCGCTGCCGGTCCCAGCCGTGGGCGAACTCGCCGCGGTAGCGATCCGCCCAGCCCTCGGGTACCTGGAACGGAGCGTGCGTGGCACCGAACGGCAGGTAGCAGAACCACGGCTTGTCCGGGGCGTGGGTGCGTACGTCGCGCACCCAGTCGACGGCCCGGTCGACCAGGTCCTCCGAGAGGTGGTAGCCCTCCGCCGCGGTGCGCGGCGGGTCGACGAACGTCGTGCCCTCGACCAGCGTCGGCTCGAACTGCGACGCCTCGCCGCCGAGGAACCCGTAGAACCGGTCGAAGCCCTCCCGGGTGGGCCACCGGTCGAACGGGCCAGCGGCGGTCTGCTCCCACGACGGCGTCTGGTGCCACTTGCCGAAGGCGCCGGTCGCGTAGCCGTTGTAGGACAGGGTCTGCGCGAGCGTGCCGGCGCTGAGCGGCCGGGTCGCGTCGTACCCCGGCAGCCCGGTCGAGATCTCCACGACCGTGCCCATGCCGACCGCGTGGTGGTTGCGGCCGGTCATCAGCGCCGCGCGGGTCGGCGAGCACAGCGCCGTGGTGTGGAAGCGGCTGTAGCGCAGGCCCCCGTCGGCGAGCCGCTCGGCCACCGGCATCCGGCACGGTCCGCCGAAAGCCGACGAGGCCCCGAACCCCATGTCGTCGAGCAGGATCAGCAGCACGTTCGGGGCGCCGTCGGGCGCGGCGGCCAGCGGCCGGGTGGGCAGGGGGTCGAGCTGGTCGCGGACGTCGACCGCGGCGTCGTACGCCGGTCGGGTGCCGTCGAAGGGCAGGTGGGTGCGGTCCATGGTCTCTCCTCGTGGTGGGGTGGTGGTTTCGAGGCTCGCTTCGCTCGCACCTCAACCACCGATGGCGATGGTTGAGGCGTGAGGGCTGCCCGGCCCGAAACCCCGCGATGGTCGGTGTGCTGGTCAGGACGCGATGTGCTCGCGCAGGGCGGGGCCCGTCGCGTCGCGCACGGTCGGGTCGGGGACGGGTACGGCGTCGAGCAGCCGCCGGGTGTACTCGTGTGCGGGATCGCCGAACACCCGGGCGGCCGGGCCGGACTCGACGACCCTGCCGGCGCGCAGCACCGCCACCCGGTCGGCGACGGCGTTGACGACCGCGAGGTCGTGGCTGATGACGATGCACGCGAACCCCAGGCGCCGCTGAAGGTCCGCGAACAGCTCGAGCACCTCCGCCTGCACCGACACGTCGAGGGCGCTGGTCGGCTCGTCGGCGATGAGCAGCCGCGGCTCGAGCGTGAGCGCGCGGGCCAGCGCGACGCGCTGGCGCTGGCCGCCCGAGAGCTCGCGCGGCCGCCGCCGGGCGAACGACGCGGGCAGGCGTACCGCGTCGAGCAGCTCGACCACCCGCTGATCGCGGGCGCGACGGGTGCCGACGCCGTGCACGTCGAGCGGCTCCCGGATCGCCTCGCCGACCGTGAAGCGCGGGTCGAGCGAGGCCTCCGGATCCTGGTGCACGAAGGCCAGCCGCCGGCACAGCGCGGCACGTCGCCGACCGCGGGCCTGGGTGATGTCGGTGCCCGCGACCCGGACCCGGCCGCCCGCGAGCGGCACCAGCCCGGCGGCGAGCCGGCCCAGCGTGGTCTTGCCGGAGCCGGACTCCCCCACCAGGCCGAGGACCTGACCGGTCTCGAGGCGCAGCGTGACGCCGTCGACGGCAGGCAGCACCCGGCCACGCGTCCGGGAGCCGAAGTGGACGTGCACGTCGTCGTACTCCAGGGCCGGAGTCGCCATCTCGTGGGCGACGCCTTCGGGCTCGGGCTCGGCGAGCAGCTCGAGCACCCGGTCGTCGACCTCGGGCAGCCGCGGCACGGCGGCGAGCAGCTGGCGGGTGTAGGGGTGTCGGGGCCGGGCGAACAGCGCGCGGGTGTCGGCCTCCTCGACCACCTCGCCCTGGCGCAGCACGACCACCCGGTCCGCGAGGTGGGCGACCACGCCCATGTTGTGGGTGATGATCACGATGCTGGTGCCGGTGCGGTCGCGGATCCGCCGCAGCAGCGCCAGGATCTCGGCCTGCACGGTCACGTCGAGCGCAGTGGTGGGCTCGTCGGCGAGCAGCAGCTCGGGTTCGTTCGCCAGCGCCAGCGCGAGCACGACCCGCTGCTTCTGGCCGCCGGAGAGCTGGTGCGGGTAGAAGTCGAGCCGCTCCTCGGGGTCGGGGATCTCGACCTCGCGGAGCAGCTCGACCGCCCGCTCCCGCGCCGCCCTGCCCCGAGCGCCCCCATGCGCGCGCAGGGCCTCGGCGAGCTGCCAGCCGACGGTCCGCACCGGGTTGAGGGCGGTCTGCGGCTCCTGGAAGACCATCGCGACCCGGCGGCCGCGGTAACGGAGGATCTCCTCCTCGGGAAGACCGAGCACCTCCTCGCCGCGCAGCCGCACCGAGCCGGTCGCGACGGCGCCGTCGGGCAGCAGGCCGATCACCGCGCGGGCGGTCATCGACTTGCCGGAGCCGGACTCGCCGACGAGGGCGACGACCTCCCCCTCGTCGACGGTCACGCTCACCGACCGGACCGCCGGCCGCGGATGGGCGAAGGAGATGGCGAGGTCGCGGACCTCGAGCACGGGATGGGACACGGGTACCTCCACGTCAGGATCGGCGGGCCTCGGCCAGCGCCTGGGACACGAGCAACAGGCCGAGGACCAGCGCCACGACGAGCGCGAGCGGTCCGACGGCGAAGAACGGCGCGTCGTACATATTGCGGACGCCGTCGCGGATCAGGGAGCCGAGCGAGGGGTGCGGCGGGCGGACGCCGAGTCCGAGGAAGCTCATCGCGCCCTCGATGAACACGGCGACCGACATCGAGACCGCGAGCTGGACCAGCAGCGGCTCCCAGGAGTTCGGCAGCACGTGCCGGCGCAGCTGCCACCACGATCCGGCGCCGACGACATGGGCGGCCTCGACGTACGGCATCTCGCGCACGGTGCGCACCGAGGTGCGCGTGAGCCGCCCGAACACCGGCAGCTCGACGGCGATGATGACGAAGAAGACGGTGCGCAGCCCGGGCCCGACGAACGCCGTGAGCGCGATCGCCAGGATCAGCGTCGGGAACGCCAGCACCAGGTCGAAGACCCGCTGGGCGATCACGTCGGTGAACGTCCACCAGCTCGACACCAGCCCGACCAGGATCCCGATCACCGCACCGATCGGGACCGCCAGGAACACCACGACCAGGTCGGTCCGGATGCCGTAGAGGGTGCGGGAGTAGACGTCGCGGTTGACCTCGTCGGTGCCGAGCCAGTGCGCTCCCGACGGCCCGACCAGGTTGGCGCCGGGGATCTGCTCGGTCGGGCCGTACGGCGCGAGCAGCGGCGCCAGCAGGCCGAGCGCCACCACGACCCCGATCAGCAGTACGCCGGCCAGGCCCTTGCCCCGGCGCAGCGCCGACCGGGCGCCCGGCCGCCGCCGCTGGTCGGGCTCGTCGTCGGGCCGGGGCGCGGCGCCCTCCGGCGCCGCCACGTCGATCAGGGACTCGCTCACGAGGCACCTCCGATCCGCACGCGCGGGTCGAGCCACGCGTGCACGATGTCGGTCAGCAGCTGGACGGCGACGAAGACGGCGACCGACAGCAGGAGCAGCACCTGCACCAGCGGGTAGTCGCGCCCCGAGATCGCCTCCTCGATCAGTCCGCCGAGACCCGGCCAGGTGAAGATCGCCTCGACCAGCACCGCGCCGCCGAGCAGCGTGCCGAACTGGATGCCGAGCACGGTCACGGTCGAGGGCAGCGCGTTGCGCAGCGCCTGGGTCAGCACGATCCGGCGGCGGGAGATCCCGAGCGCCCGGGCGGTGGTGACGTAGGGCTGGCGCAGCTCGGTGCGCAGCGCCTCGGTGAGGAACCGGGTGAGGGCGGCACCGGCACCGAGCGCCAGACAGACGGCCGGCAGCAGCAGGTACTGCGCGGCGATGTCGGGCCGGGCGATGAAGCCGTCCGGCGGCGTACCGCCGGCCGGGAGCACCGGGAGCACGACGGCGAACAGCAGGATCAGCACGAGGCCGGTGACGAAGGTCGGCAGCGCGATCGCCAGGGTGTTCCCGAAGGACAGCGCCGCGTTCACCCAACGGTTGTCGAGCACGACCGCGAGCACGCTGGAGACCAGCGCGACCACGACCGCGAGCAGCAGCGCGGTCACGGTCAGCACGATCGTGTTGACCGCGCCGTCGGCGACCAGGTCCTTGACCTGGCCGCCGATCCGGTACGACGTGCCGAGGTCGAGGCGGGCCAGCTGGCCGAGCCACGTGAGGTACTGCCCGAGCAGCGGCTGGTCGAGCCCGAGGTCGGCCCGGATCGCGGCCCGGGCCTCGGGGCTCGCGTCCGGCCCGGCCAGGGTGCTGACCGGGTCGCCCGGGACCAGGCGCACCAGGGCGAAGATCCCGAACGACGCGACGGCCAGCACGACCAGCGCCGACGGCAGCCGGCGGAGCAGGTAGCGGGTCATCTCGGCCCCCGCTCAGTCGGCGAGGTAGGCGCGACCGAGGTCGAGCTCGTTGCGCTTGGAGAGCCCGATGTCGTGCACCTTCGCGGTCGTGGCGACCCGCGGCGGCGTGACCGCGATCTCGATCAGGAACAGGTTGTCGAGCAGGTCCTGGTTGAGCTGCCGGTAGATCCGGACCGCCCCCCGGTCGGTGCCGCTGTCGCGCTGCCACGCGCCGTCGGCGTGCTTCTGGTAGGCCGGCGAGGAGAAGTGCGAGGCGTTCTTGTCGGCGTTGAACGGATAGGCGCTGACCGTCAGCGTCGACGGCGTGTACTGCGCGTAGCTGTGCTCCAGGATCCAGAGCCCGCCGAAGGTGCCGCCGATCAGCTGCTTGATGAACTGGCTGTACTCCTGCGGCTCGAGCTTGGTCTCGATGCCCACCGCCTCCAGGTTGGCCTGGACGACCTGGGCGACCGCCTCGAAGTTGCCGTTGCCGGCCGGGTAGGCCAGCGGGAGCGTCGGCTGGTCGCCGAGCTGGGAGACCAGCTCCTCGGCCTTCGCCGCGTCGTAGGCGTAGGTCTGGTTGGCCCGGGCGTCGTACGCCGGTGACGACTCCGGCCACGGCAGGTTGGCCGGAGTGCCCGCGCCGCGGAAGACCTCGTCGACGATGCGCTGCCGGTCGAGCGCGTAGGCGATCGCCTGGCGCAGCTTCACCTCGCGCAGGTCGGGGTTGGCGAGGTCGGCGCCGAGATAGATGGCGTTCTCGGCACCCTTGAACTCGGTGACCGAGTAGGCGTCGTCCTTCTCGAACGACTCGCGGTCGCGGTCGGTCAGGCCGAGCGCGACGTCGAGCTGTCCCGAGCGCAGCTGGGACGCCTGCGCCTGGGGGTCGGTGACCACGTCGATCTCGACGCCGTCGAGCAGGGGTTGCTCGCCCCAGTAGTCCTCGTTGCGCGTCAGGACCACCTTGGAGCTCGGCGTCCACGACTCGAAGACGAACGGACCGGTGCCGACGTACGCCGTGCCCTCCCGGAGCTGGTCGATGCTCTCGCTGTCGATGATCGGGAGCATGTCGAGCAGATCGAAGACGTTGCTGAGCGGATGGGCGAAGGTCAGCGTGATCGCGTGCGGGTCGCTGGTGTCGAAGCCGGTGATCGCCGCGGCGGTGCGCTGGAGCTGGACCGTCCAGGCCGGGTCGGCCCAGGTCCTGATGCTGAACTCGACATCCTCGGAGGTGAGGTCGCGGCCGCTGTGGAAGGTCACGTCGTCGCGGAGCTGGAGGGTGAGTGACAGCCCGTCGTCGGACTGCTGCCACGAGGTGGCCAGCCGCGGCTGCGGCTCGAGGCTGTCGGTCGGGTAGTCGACCAGGCTCTCGTAGACGGTGCCGACGAGGGTGTTCGCGACGTCGGAGGAGTTGGTGAACACCGACGCCGGGATCAGGTCGGAGCCGGCGCCGACCCGGAGGACGCCGCCCTCGCTCGGGCCGGAAGCGCTGCCGCCGCCGTTGGCTTCGCCCACGGCCGACGAGCACGCCGACACGACGGCGACGACGAGCAGGCCGGCCAGGGTCAGGGCCAGGCCGCGGAGCAGATGGGGACGTCGTTCTCGGCGCACGGGTGCGTCCTTTCGCAGGGTGCTTCTCGGGAGTGGAGGAGGTGGTGGGGCCGGTCAGGCGGTCACGTGCTCGGCCGCCGGCGCGGCGCCCTGACATCGGTCGGGCGCGGGAGTGCGACGGGGCACGGCCGCGAGCGGGTCGTCGTAGACGGGGCCGAGCGCGATCGTCCCGGCGGCGACGGCCTGGATGCCGGCGCCGAACCGGGTGAACGTCGGAACCAGGTCCGGCAGCCGCGTGGTCTCGCCGAAGCCGGCGAGCACCTCGTCGAGCAGCGGCGGGTAGTCGGTGAACGCCTGCCCGACCAGGATCAGCCGGTCCGGGTCGACCATGTCGCGGACGGTCGCCGCCACCCGGCCCAGCAGCCGGGCCCGCCGCTGGAGCAGGGCGTGCGCCGGCTCGGAGCCCGAGGACGCGGCGAGGTAGACCTCCTCGATGCGCGGCCGCTCGACCAGCCCGGCGTCGTACGCCTCCTGGGCCAGCGCCTGGTCGCCGGCGCTCGCGGCCAGGCAGCCGGAGTGGCCGCAGTGGCAGGCCACCCCGGTGCCGGCCGGGAAGTGCGTGAGGCTGGCGACCCGGGACACCTCCGTCTGGACGCCGCGGTCGACGGCCATCACGAAGCCGGCCGAATTGCGGGCGTAGAGGTAGGTGGTGACGCCGCCGAGTCGGTGCCGGCGGTGGATGTACTCCGCCGCCGCGACCGCGGCGATGTGGTCGGCGGCGACGACGTCGAGTCCGAGCTCCTCCTGGAGCGCCGCGGCCGTCACGGTCGGGTCCAGCCCGAGGTCGCGCCACGGCGCGACCAGCCCGGCGCCGAGCGGCACCCGCGTCGGGGCCTCGGCGAGCAGGCCGGCCGCGAGCCGGGCGATCGGAGCGAGGTCGAGCGGCGCGCCGCGCCGGTGCGGCCTCGACCGGCTGACGATCACCCGGCCGGCGAGGTCGCACAGCGCCACCGTGGTCTCGAGGACGCCCTGGTGCACGCCGACCACGACGTACGTCGTGGGGTCGATCTCGACCGGGGTGCCGGGCCGCCCGACGGCGCCGGCGGGCGTCAGGTCGCGGCGCTCGCGGACCAACCCCGCGGTGCCGAGGGAGGTGACGGCGCGTGCGATCGTGGCCCCACTCAGTCCGGTGGCCCGGACGAGCTGGTCACGGGCCAGGGGGCCGGAGCCGCGCAGCTCCTCCAGCACGCGCGTCGCCGCCGAGGCGAGCCTGCCCCGCGAGACGACGACCATCGGCGAGCGCTGCACTCCGTACCCCTCATCCATGCCGAGTAAAGTCTAGTGATTTGATTGACTATAGAGATTGATAGCGGACGACGAGGCCGATCTCCAAGCGCGCCGCGGGGTTTCGGTCGCGGTGAGAGAAACCCTTGGCCGGGCGGCGCGGGCTCCGGACAGTGGCAGACAGACCGATCCCGGAGAAAGGACCCCCATGACCATCAGCCTCGACCGCGTGTCCACCACGAGCCCCGCCGTCACCGTCACCAAGCTGGGCGGGCGCATCGGCGCCCGCATCGACGGCGTACGACTCGGCCCGGACCTCGGCGAGGAGACCGTGGCCGCGATCCGGGCCGCGCTCCTCGAGCACAAGGTGATCTTCTTCCGCAACCAGCGCCACCTCGGCGACGAGGGTCAGCTCGCCTTCGCCCAGCAGCTCGGCCAGCTGACGACCGCCCACCCGACGGTGAACACCGGCAGCGCCCGGGTGCTCTCCCTCGCCGCCAGCAAGGGCATGGCGGCCAACAGCTGGCACACCGACGTCACGTTCGTGGACCGGATCCCGGCCATCAGCGTGCTGCGCGGAGTCGCGATCCCGGCGTACGGTGGCACAACTAATTGGGCCAACACGGTCACGGCATACGCGGCGCTGCCGGCGCCGCTGAAGGCGCTGGTCGACAACCTGTGGGCGGTGCACACCAACGACTACGACTACGCGGCGACCTCGGAGAAGGCCGAGCTGGCGGGCGACCGGGAGAGCGTCTTCACGCGCCAGCAGTTCACCCGGATCCCCTTCCGGACCGAGCACCCGGTGGTCCGCGTGCACCCCGAGACCGGCGAGCGCGCCCTGGTGCTCGGCCACTTCGTGAAGAGCTTCGTCGGCCTCAACACCGCCGAGTCGCACGCGCTCTTCCAGCTGCTGCAGAACCGGGTCACCAAGCTCGAGAACACGATCCGCTGGACCTGGGCCGAGGGCGACGTGGCGGTGTGGGACAACCGCGCGACCCAGCACTACGCCGTCGCGGACTTCGACGAGCAGTACCGCGAGGTCCGCCGGATCACCGTGGCCGGCGACGTGCCGGTCAGCATCGGCGGCGAGCGGAGCCGGGTGCTCCAGGGCGACGCCTCGGCGTTCTCCAGCCTGGACGAGCTGATCAGCTGACGCGCTCGGTGGTTTCGAGGCTCAGGCGCCTAGTCCGAGAATGGCGGTGACCAGGCAGGCGGCTGTTCCCGGCGGAGCCGGGAAGGGTTGTTGCGGTGGTTAGGCGGCGGGTTCGAGGGTGACGTGGTAGCCGAGGGCTTCGAGGCCCCGGACGTGGCTGCGCTTCTTGGCGGTGGTTGAGACGCGCTGGTCGTAGTGGTCGGGGCCGAGGTCTTGGTAGCGAGCGTTGGGGTCGGCGAGGAGGTGCCAGATGATGGTCAGGATCGAACGGCCGACCGCGACCATGGCCTTCTTCTTGCCGCGGCGGCGCGCGAGCCGTCGGTAGCGGGCGCCGAGGAAGGTCTCGGTGCGGCCGGCACCGACGGCGGCCTCGCCGAGGACCCGGGCCAGGTAGCGGTTGCCGTGTCCGGTGGAGCCGTTGCCCTTGTTCTTCCCCGCCGATGACTTGATCCCGGGTGAGAACTTCGCCCACGACGCGAGGTGTCCCGGGGTGGGGAACCGGGTCATGTCGAGGCCGATCTCGGCGATGATGACCGCGGCCGCCCGCGGGCCGATCCCGGGGATCTCCTCGAGCCGGGCGACCGCGTCAGCGAAAGGGGCGAGATGCTCCTCGATCTCGTCCTCGAGGGCGGCGATGTCGGTGTTGGCCTGATCGATGCGCGCCAGCATCCGTGACAGGAGGAACCGATGGTGCTCACCGAAAGTCCCGACCTTGAGTCCGGCGAAGGCCTCCTCCAGCAGGCTGATCTTGGGACGCATCCGTGAGCGTGCCAGGTCCGCGAGTCGCTTGGGATCGCGTTCCCCGGCGATCATCGCGGCCAGCATCTCGCGCCCGGAGACCCCGAAGATGTCCGAGGCGACCACCGAAAGCTTGATGCAGGCGTCCTCCAGCAGCTTCTCGACCCGGTTCTTCTCCGCGGTGCGGACCCCGACCAGGTCGGCCCGGTAGCGGGTCAGGTCCCGCAGCCGGCGGATCTCGGTGGGGGGCACGAAACTGGGTCGGAGCATCTGCCGCTCGGCGACCTTGCACAACCACACCGCGTCCAGCACGTCGGTCTTCGGCCGTCCGGGCAGGTGCCGGACGTCTTTGGCATTGACCAGCCACGGATCCAGGCCGTGAGCCTCAAACAGGTAGAACGGTGGCCGCCAGTAGTCGCTGGTGGCCTCCATCACGACCCGCTCGATGCGTAGATCGACCAGATGGTTGGCCAGGTCGCTCAACGACCCCACCATGGTCGAGTGCGTGGTCACCTCCTGGACCCGGCGCTTCTTGCCCACCGCCGCGGGCAGCCGGACACAGCACACGACCTCGGCCTTGCCGATGTCCAACGCTGCGACCCGTTCGATGATCTGCTCATCGTCTTCAGAGTCTGCGAACACCCCACTCCTCCTTGGGATCGGTCGTTCTGATGGCAACGACCGCCCGGGGGAACCACCAGGGCAAAGAAGCGAATCTAGTCCTCGCGCTCACACCGACTCACCTCCTGGTGACCCGGATCGGCAGCACTGAAGGGCCCACCACGCGGTTCCCGCGCCCGGCTAGACGACGGCCTCGCAGGACCATAGGAACAACGGCGTCACCGGGCAGCCGCAGCACCATTCTCAGCCCGGAACGGGCGCCCCGACAGGGGCACCTTGGCTAGATGAGTAATTCCAAGGGATCGTGCAAGCGAGCGGCGCTCAGCGCCGCTCCGGCAAGGCGCCGATGCGTCGGCAGACTGGACGTCTTTCAAGCGTCGGCAACGCCGCCGGAGCGGATGATGAGCGTCGCGCAGCGTGCGAGGCCTTGGAATTAGTCATCTAGGGCGCCTTCGCACCTCAACCACCGTGCGGTGGTTGAGGTGTGAGGGCCGCCAGGCCCGAGCCTCGAAACCACCCCACCATGAGCCGAGGCCCCGGGGAACCGCACCCTCCCCGGGGCCTCGTCACGTGCTCAGCAGGACAGCCCGTCGTCGGGCACGACGCCTGCGAGCAGGTAGCCCTCGACCGCCTCGTCGACGCAGTTGTTGCCGGAGTTGTAGCCGGTGTGGCCGTCGCCGTCGCGGCTGACCAGCACCCCGGACTCGAGCTGGTCGGCGAGCGCGACGGCCCATTGGTACGGCGTGGCCGGGTCGCGCGTCGTGCCGACCACGACGATCGGGTCGGCGCCGGCGGCCCGCACCTCGCGGGGCGGCTCGGCGGGCTCGACCCGCATCCCGCCGCACGTGGTGAGCCCCCAGGCGAAGACCGAGCCGAAGGTGGGCGAGGCCTGCTCGAAGTCGGCGAGCTGGTCGGGCACCTCGGCCGCGGGGATCGCCCAGGGGTCGTCGAGACAGTTGATCGCGTAGATCGCCTCGGCGCTGTTGTCGGTGTAGCCGCTCGATCCGCGCGAGACGTAGAGGTCGGAGAACCACAGCAGCTCGGTGCCGTCGCCGTCCAGCGCCGCGCGCAGCGCGTCGTTCAGCGCACCCCAGAAGTCGCGGCTGTAGAGCGGCAGCACGATGCCGTAGAAGGCGTTGCCCACCTCCAGGTCGCGGTCGGAGTCGGTGGGCAGCGGCTCGGCGTCGACGTCGTCGAGGAGCGCACGGATCCGGGCCACGCCGGCGTCGACCGTGTCGCCGAGGAAGCAGTCGCCCTCGTCGACGCAGTCCTGCACGTAGGCGCGCAGCGCGGTCTCGAACCCCTGCGCCTGCTGCCGGCTCAGCTCGCGCGAGCCCAGCGAGAGGTCGACGGCGCCGTCGAGCACCAGGCGGCCGGCGCGGTCGGGGAAGAGGTCGGCGTACGTCGCACCGAGCTTGGTGCCGTAGGAGGCGCCGAAGTAGGCCATCGACGACTCCCCGAGCGCGGCGCGCAGCACGTCCATGTCGCGGGCCGCCTCGACGGTGCTGACGTGCGCGGCCAGCGCGCCGGACCGGTCGGCGCAGCCGCGGCCGATCCGGTCGACCCAGCCGGCGTAGGTCGAGGCCTCGGCGGCCGTGTCGGGGTCGGGGTCCTGGGCGACGTACGCGTCGAGGTCGTCGTCGCCCAGGCAGTCGACCGGGTCGCTGTCACCGGTGCCGCGCGGGTCGAAGCCGACGATGTCGTAGGCGTCGCGGACGGGCTGGCGGAAGACCGCGGCGGCGCTCGCGGCGTAGTCGGTGCCGGGGGCTCCCGGCCCGCCGGGGTTGACGACCAGCGAGCCGAGCCGGCGGCCGGGGTCGGCGGCGGGCACCTTGAGCAGCGCGAGCCCGACGGTCTCGCCGCGCGGATGCCGGTAGTCGAGCGGCACCTCGAGCGTCGCGCACAGGCCGACGCCGCGGCAGGGCTCCCAGGTCAGCCGCTGGCCGTAGAACCGAGCCAGGTCGGGGCTCGGGGGCACGGTCGCGCCGGGGGCCGGCGTGGTGGTGGGGGCGTCCCTCGGATCGCTCGTGGCGGTGTCGCCGTCGAGCAGCACGAGCGCGACGGTGCCGGCGGAGCCGAGCGCGAGCGCCAGCACGAGGAGCAGCACCACCGCCCGCTGGGCGGTCACGGGTGGATCACCGGCCGCGCACCTCGGGGGCGACCAACGCGAGCATCATCGACTCCAGGGCCAGCGCCGGCTGGACGTTGAACTCCAGCATCTGCTCACGGGCCTCGAAGATCGCGGCGATCCGGCGCAGCTGCCCCTCGGGGGTGCCGGTATCGGCGAGCCGCTGGATGTCGCCGCGGATCTCCTCGTTGACCAGCGGCCCGGGCGCACCGGCCGAGACCGCGATCGCGTCGCGGTAGACCGAGACCAGGTCCATCAGGCCGCGGTCGACCACGTCGAGGTGGCGGCGCTTGGCGCGGGACTTCTGCTCCTTCTCGAGCTCGCGCAGGGCGGGGGCGTACTCGCGCGGGCGGCGGCCGCGCTCGACCACGCCGTACGCCGTGTCGAGGTCGGACTTCTCGCGGGCGTCGAGCTCGGAGGTGATCGCGTCGGCCTCCTCCTTGGTCACCTCGGCGAGCCGGGCGGCCTTGCTCATGCACGCGCCCAGCGAGGTCAGCGAGACCGGGATCGCGACGACCTCGCGGCGCCGGTCGCGGGTCGCCTCGTCGCGGGCGAGCGCCCGGGCCCGGCCGATGTGGCCCTGGCTGGCGCGGGCGGCGTACGACGCGAGCGCCTCGCTCGCCCCGTCGGTGCGCCGGAGGAAGTCGGCGACGTCGGCGGTGCTCGGGGTCGTCAGCGTGACGAGGCGGCAGCGCGAGCGGATCGTCGGGAGCACGTCCTCGACGGTCGGCGTGCAGAGCATCCACACCGTCCGCTCGGCGGGCTCCTCGATCGCCTTGAGGAGGGCGTTGACGCCCTGCTCGGTGAGCCGGTCGGCGTCCTCGACGATCACGATCTGCCAGCCGCGGCCGACCGGGGCGAGCGCGGAGCGGCGGACCAGGTCGCGCACCTCCTTGACGCCGATCGAGAGGCCCTGGGTGCGCACGACGGCCACGTCGGCGTGGCTGCCGGCCAGCACGGTGTGGCAGGCGTGGCAGGTGCCGCAACCGGGCGGCTGCTCCTGGCACTGCAGCGCCGCGGCGAACGCGACCGCAGCGTTGGACCGGCCCGATCCGGGCGGCCCGGTGAAGAGGAAGGCGTGGCTCATGCCGCGGCCCTCGGCCGCGGCCGAGAGGGCCTCGATCGCACGGTGCTGGCCGACCAGGGAGTCCCAGACGGTGGTCATCGCCGCACCTCCTGCCGCCGGGCGGCGGTGAGCAGGCAACCGTCTGGGACGGCGGAACGGTTGCTGACGCACCGCTGCCCGCGTGCCGCGCCGGGCGGCGGTGAGCAGGCAACCGTCCGGGACGGCGGAACGGTTGCTGACGCACCGCCCCACGGCCGGCTCATCGACGCACCGCCTGCCGCAGCAACGGGGCGATCGCCGCCCGCACCTGCCCGGTGATCTCGTCGACGTCGGCGCGCGCGTCGAGCACCAGGTAGTGGTCGGGGTCGGCCGCGGCCATCCGCAGGTACCCGGCGCGCACCCGCTGGTGGAACTCCAGCGACTCACCCTCGATCCGGTCGCGCTCCTCGAACCGGCCCAGGCCGTGCTCGGGCTCGAGGTCGAGCACGACCGTCAGGTGCGGCCGCAGGTCGTGGGTCGCCCAGCGCGCGACCTCCTCGACCTCGCCGAGATCGAGCGCCCGGCCGGCGCCCTGGTAGGCCAGCATCGAGTCGACGTAGCGGTCGGTGATCACCACCGCGCCGCGATCCAGCGCCGGCTGCACGACCGTGTCGACGTGCTCGGCCTTGTCGGCGGCATAGAGCAGCGCCTCGGTGCGGTCGGAGATCTCCCCGGTCTCGGGGCTGAGCACGATCTCGCGGAGCTTGCGGCCGACCTCGGTGTCGCCCGGCTCGAACGTCGAGATCGCGACGTAGCCCGACTCCACCAGCCAGGCCGCCAGCCGCCGCGACTGCGTGGACTTGCCCGAGCCCTCGCCACCCTCGAAGCACACGAACACGCCCGCCTCGGCGTACACCCCGGGTCGACTGCTCATCCGGAGACCCCCGCGCAGGCGTGGGCCAAGCGAGGGGCTCCGTCGGGTGGGGTCACGGCGTACACCCTAATGGCCCGCACCCACCGGCCTCCCGGCCGGAAGGGTGGTCGATGGCGGCGTATTGTGTGCATATGTATCCTGTTGCGCACATTCTATCGGAAGGGCGCCTGCCATGAACATCGTCGTGCTCGTGAAGCATGTCCCGGACGCGACCGCCGACCGGCGGTTCGAGCCGGACCTCACCGTCGACCGGGTCGGGGTCGACGGCCTGCTCTCGGAGCTGGACGAGTACGCCGTGGAGCAGGCGCTCCAGATCAAGGAGAAGCGCGCGGACGGCGAGGAGGTCGTGGTGACCGCACTGACGGTCGGCCCGGAGCAGGCGGCGGAGGCGGCCCGCAAGGCGCTGCAGATGGGCGCCGACCGGGCCGTCCACGTGAGCGACGACGCGATCGCGGGCTCGGACGCGCTGGCGACCTCGCTGGTGCTGGCCCGGGCCACCGAGAGGCTCGGTGAGGGCGCGCCGGTCGACGTGGTGATGTGTGGGATGGCGTCCACCGACGCCGGCCTGTCGGTCGTGCCCGCGATGCTGGCCGAGCGCCTCGGCCTGCCGCAGGTCACGCTCGCCTCCGTCGTCGAGAGCCAGGGCGACCAGGTCCGGATCAAGCGCGACACCGACGCCGCGACCGAGGTGATCGGCGGCACGATGCCGCTGGTGCTCTCGGTGACCGACCAGTCCGGCGAGGCCCGCTACCCCTCGTTCAAGGGGATCATGGCCGCGAAGAAGAAGCCGCTGGAGACCTGGTCGCTGGCCGACATCGGACTCGACGCGAGCGCCGTCGGCCTGGCCGCGGCGTACACGACCGTCGAGGAGGCGGCCGCACGCCCCCCGCGCGCCGCCGGCGAGATGGTCACCGACCAGGACGGCTCGAGCGCCGCGGCGCTCGCGGACTTCCTGGCGTCGAAGAAGTTCATCTGAGCTAGCACGGCTCGAGAGGTAGGGAGAAGCAAGGATGTCCGAGGTACTCGTCCTGGTCGACCACGTCGATGGCGCGGTCAAGAGGTCCACGTTCGAGCTGCTCACGCTCGCGGCCCGGCTCGGCACGCCCGCGGCGGTGTTCATCGGCGCCGCCGACGCCGGTGCGCGGGTGGCCGAGGCGGTGCGGGCGTACGGCGCGCAGCGGGTCCACGTCGTCGACGACGCCCCGATCAAGGGCTACCTGGTAGCCCCCACGGCGGAGGCGCTCGCGCAGCTGGCCCGACAGGTCGAGCCGGCCGCGATCCTGATCCCGTCCGGCGCGGAGGGCAAGGAGGTGGCCGGGCGACTGTCGGTCAAGCTCGACTCGGGCCTGATCACCGACGCGATCGACGTCACCGAGGACGGCGCGGCGGTCCAGAGCGCGTTCGCGGGCAACTACACGCTGACCGGCAGGGTCACGAAGGGCACACCGATCATCACGGTCAAGCCCAACTCGGTCGCCCCCGTCGAGGCCGCGGGCGCCGGCACGGTCGTGCCGTTCGCGGCGCACATCTCGGACGCCGCCAGGACCGCGCAGATCGTCGCGACCCAGCCGCGCCAGGCGACCGGCCGGCCCGAGCTCACCGAGGCCGCGATCATCGTCTCCGGCGGCCGGGGCACCGGGGGTGACTTCACCGCGGTCGAAGCACTGGCCGACGAGCTCGGCGCCGCCGTCGGGGCCTCGCGGGCCGCGGTCGACTCCGGCTGGAAGCCGCACACCTTCCAGGTCGGCCAGACCGGCAAGGTCGTCTCCCCCCAGCTCTACGTCGCCAACGGCATCTCCGGCGCGATCCAGCACCGGGCCGGCATGCAGACCTCGAAGACGATCGTCGCCGTCAACAAGGACGAGGAGGCCCCCATCTTCGAGCTGACCGACTTCGGCGTCGTGGGCGACCTGCACACGGTGCTGCCCGCCGTGACCGAGGAGATCCGGCGCCGCCGGGCCTGAGGCCTCTCGCCGCCGACACCGACACCGACACCGAAGGAGCTCGACATGGACAGACGCAGGATCGCCATCGTGGGTGGCACGGGCCCGCAGGGACGAGGCCTGGCCTACCGGTTCGCGACCGCCGGCCACGACGTCACGCTCGGCTCCCGCGACGCCGGGCGCGCGGCGTCCGCCGCGGCCGACCTCGGCACCCTGGCCGGCACCGGGCTCCGGGGTGACTCGAACCCCGGAGCCGCCGCGGTGGCCGACGTCGTCGTGCTCGCGATCCCCTTCGACGGCCACGACGAGCTGGTCGCCTCCCTCGCCGACGAGCTGGCGGGGAAGGTGGTGGTCAGCTGCGTGAACCCGCTCGGCTTCGACAAGCACGGACCGTTCGGGCTCGACCTCGGCGGCGAGAGCGCCGCCGAGCGGGCCGCCGCCCTGGTGCCGGACGCGCAGGTCGTCGGCTCCTTCCACCACCTGTCCGCGGTCTCGCTGATCGACCCGGACGCCGACCTGTCGACCCAGGACGTCCTCGTCGTGGGGGACGACGCCGAGGCGAAGACCGTCGTGATGGACCTGGCGATCGCCGTCACGGGCCGGCCGGGCGTCGACGCCGGCAGCCTGCGGCTCGCCCGCCAGCTCGAGCCCCTGACCGCCGTCCTGATCTCGATCAACAAGAAGTACCGGACCCACTCGGGGGTCGCGATCGCCGGCCTCGGCCACTGATCCCGGCGGCCCGGTCGGTGCACCCGGCCACGACGTAGCGACCGCCCAACGAGCAGACAGCCGGAGTGGACGCCCTTGTCCACTCCGGCTGTCTGCTTTGCTCAGGCGTGCGCTCAGGCGTCGGCGAGACGCGGCAGGACCTCCTCGCCGAGCATCTGCATCTGCTCCTCCCACTCCGGGAAGGACAGCCTGAAGTCGAAGGCCAGGTGGTCGAGGCCGGCCTCCTTGAGCTCCAGTGCCTGCTCGACGATGTCGTCGGGCGTGCCGTAGATCAGCACGCCGGCCAGGTCCTCGACGGTCTCGAACCGGCCGGACGCGGGCTTGACCCAGAACGGCGCGTTGTTGGCCCACTGCAGCAGGCCGGGCACGTTGATCCGGGCCAGGGCCTTCTCGCGCGAGGCGGCCACCGACGTCGTCGGGATGATGCCGACCGTCGACATCGGCCGCTGGTGCAGCTCGGCCTGCTCGCGCAGCAGCGCGATGCGCTTGCGCAGTGTGTCGATGCCGATCCGGCCCGGCAGGAAGCCGTTGCCGAACTCGGCGGCGAGGCGCGCCGACTTCGGGGTCGTGCCGCAGTACCACAGGGGAACGGCATCGGCTCCGGGCTTGGGCGACTGCGAGGCGTCGGCGAAGGAGAAGGGCGCCTCGTCCCAGCCGACGCCGTCCTTCTCCCACATCTCGCGCAGGATCTTGAAGTTGTCGATCACCAGCTCGGGGCGCGGAACGCCGCCGAGGCCGACCGCCTCGAACTCGTGGTCGAAGTTGCCCGACCCCATGCCGAGGATGACCCGCGGCCCGAAGAGCTTCACCATGGTGGCGACCTGCTGCGCCAGCACCAGCGGGTGGCGGAACGGGATCAGCGCACCCGTGCCCAGGGTCAGCCTGCTCGTGGAGGCGCCGATCGCCGTCAGCGTCGTCAGCGCCTCGTAGAAGGTGGTGTCGGGGTTCTCGAACTCGCCGTGCGGCTCGAAGAGCAGGTGGTCGCGGACCCAGACGGAGTCGAAGCCGAGCCGCTCCGCGAGCTGGGACCCCTTGACGATCTTCTCGGGGTCGGCGTGCTCGCCGAAGTGAGGGAGCAGAAGTCCGGTGCGCATTACTCTCCTAGGTTCCTGAACGGGGACGAGGCGGTGCTCTCGTCCTTGACGATGACGCCGCCGAGCGGCCGGACGTAGGCGTCGAGCCAGCTCACGATCTCGGGGATCACGACGTCGGCGTACTTGGCGTAGGCCGTGTAGTGGCCGGTGTCGCGCTGCACCAGCAGCCGCTTCGGGCCGGCGGCCGCCTCGAAGATCGCGGTGGCATGGTCGGTCGGGGTGGTCGCGTCGTCCTGGACGGTGACCACCATGAGCGGGGTCTCGAGTCCGCGGGCGGCGTCGATCGGGCGGTAGCGGAGCAGCGGGTCGACCATCGACGCCGGCACCGACATCTGGATCTTCTTGTCGACGTCGCTCTTGAAGTCCGAGCCGAGCCGCTCCGGCGTCTGCACCATGATCTCGTTGCGCGGGTGGATCATCCGGCTCTGACCGGTGAGCACGCGCTGTCGCCGGTCCTCCTCGAGCATCTTCTTGTACTCGACCCAGTCCCACTCGTTGCGCATGCGGTGCAGCCAGTCCGCACCGTCGGCGACCGGGAACTGGCTGACGACGGCGCGGACCCGCTCGTCGTACGCCGCCAGCATCACGACGTTGCCGCCGCCGGTGCCGCCCGTCGCGAACGCGCCGATCGCCCCGACCACGACGTCCTCACGCGTGGTCAGGTAGGTGACCGCGTTGATGAGGTCCTCGAGCTGGTGGGTCGGGTTCACGATCCCCCGCTCCCCCTCGGAGTCGCCGAAGCCGCGGTAGTCGATCGAGAGGACGCCGAAGCCGGCGTCGGTGAAGCCCTCGTGGTAGCGGAGGTAGTCCTTGGCGTCCTTCAGGCCGAGCCAGCCCGGGCCCTGCACGATCGCCCGGAACGGGCCGGGGCCCTCCGGGGTCCGCCAGATGGCGCGGACCCGGTCGGGGCCGCTGTAGAACTCGATGCTCTCGGTCTTCACGGTCGTCCCATCGTCACGAGTCGCTGCTCGGTCATCTCCTCGATCGCGTAGCGGGGTCCTTCGACTCCCGCGCCGCTCTCCTTCACGCCGCCGTAGGGCATCAGGTCGACTCGACTGCTCGACGTCTCGTTGATGTGGACCGAGCCCATCCGAAGAGTTTCGGCGGCCTGCAGCGCCCGCCCGATGTCACGGGTGAAGATCCCCGCGGCGAGGCCGTACGGCGTGTCGTTGACGTCGTCGAGCGTCGTATCGAAGTCGTCGAAGGGCACCAGGTTGACCACCGGGCCGAACACCTCCTGGGAGAACACGTCGTCGGCGGGGTCGACGTTCGCGAGGACGGTCGGCGCGATCACCTGTCCGTCGCGGGTGCCGCCGGCGACCACGTCGGCGCCCTTCTGCTGCGCCTGCTGGATCCAGGACTCGATGCGGTCCGCGTCCCTGGCACTGATGACGGGGCCGACGAAGCCACCCTGCTGACGCGGATCGCCGACGACGCGACCCCCGAGCTCGGCGGCCAGCCTGCCCGCGAAGTCGTCGAGGGCGCCGCGCTCGACGTACAGCCGCTGGATCGAGGTGCAGACCTGGCCGGCCTTCCGGAAGGCCGCACCCACGCAGGCCGTGGCCGCGCGGTCGAGGTCGGCGTCGGCGCAGACGATGGTGCTCGCCAGGCTGCCGAGCTCCAGCTGCGTCTTGCGCAGCCCCACGGCGGCGCGGATATGCCGGCCGACCTCGGTGCTGCCGGTGAAGGCGTAGAACGCCGGCACCGGGCTCTGCAGCAGCCACTCGCCCACCGTGGAGCCGCTGCCGTTGAGGACCGCCAGCAGCTCGGGCGGGAGCCCCGCCTCCAACAGCACCTCGACGAGGATGCCGGCGCTCAGCGGCGTGTACGCCGCGGGCTTGAGCACCACGCCGTTGCCGGCAGCGAGCGCCGGCGCGACCTTGTGCGCGACGGTGTTCAGGGGCGAGTTGAACGGCGTGATGGCGGCGACCACGCCGACGGGGTGCCGCACCGTGAAGGCCAACCGGCCGTCGGCGCCCGGGGCGCCGTGGAGCGGGACCATCTCACCGTGGATGCGCTTGGCCTCCTCGCCGGAGATCGTCAGCGTCTGCACGGCGCGGCCGACCTCGCGCTCCGCGTCGGCCACCGTGAAGCCCGTGTCGTCGACGATCGCGGCGACCACGTCGCCGCGCTGCTGCAGCAGCGCGGCCGCCCGGGTCAGCACCTCGTAGCGCCGGTAGTGGGGGAAGTCGACCGTCGCCTGTGCCTCGGCGACGGCGGCCAGGGCCCTCTCGACCTGCTCCCGGTCGGCCTCGTGCACCTCGGCGACCACCGAGCCGTCGTACTTGTCGCGGAGCTCGCTGGTCGACGCGCCGTCGACCCATGCTCCGTCGATCAGCAGCCGTGCCTGTCTCATCTGCCCGTCCTTCGTCGTTGCCACATCTGGTCCGGTCGCCGCCTCGTCACCGTGGGGCAGCTCCCTGCAGTGCCGGGCCCACGTCGGCCGCCGCCTCGATCGACCAGAGGGTCCTGCCGAGGGCGGTCGCGGCCTCGGCGCCCAGCACGTGGGCGACCAGCTCCGTGAACTTGTCGTCGAGCTCGGCGTCGGTGAGCGGGTCGTCGGGGTCGCCGTGCCGGGTGTGGCGCACCCGCTCCTCGCTGGTCCCGTCCTTGAGGGTGACCCGCACGCGGGCGGCCCGCTGCTGAGGGAACAGCCGGTCGAAGTCCTCCGAGACCGCGGCGTCGACCCGGCCGACGAGTTCGCGCAGGCCCTCGTCCTCCAGCCAGCGCGGGGTGAAGGACGCCAGCCGGACCGAGCCGACCTCGAACGCGGCGGCGACCGTGTAGGCGAGGCTGAACTTCGCCTCGAACTCGGTCGTCGGCTTGTCGTTGCCGGCGACCTCGAGAGCCGTGCGGTAGGTCTCCACGAGCACCCGGTCGATCTGGTCGGCGCGCACCCCGGCCGCGCGCAGCTCGAGGGCGGCGTCGACCGCCGCGAAGGTGTGCCCGCAACAGGAGTGGTTCTTCACCGTCTGCTGGGTGACGGCCCAGGTGGTGCCCAGGGCGGCGACGGCCGCCTGCCAGTCGGGCTGGTCCGACATCGCCGCGCCGAACCCGGCCGGCCCCTCGAGGATGTCCCATGCGCCGGTGAAGCCCTCGCGCGCCGCGAAGGCCGCGACCATGCCGGCGTCGGCGGCGTGGCCGGCGTGCAGCGGCTTGCCCATCGCCTCGGAGCGGAAGGCCTGCTGGAGACCGGCCGCCGTGGTGGTGGCGTTGGCCAGCGCGTGCGCGAAGCGGTCGGCGTCCAGGCCGAGCAGCTCGGCGGTGGCGGCCGCGGCACCCAGGGTGCCGACCGTGCCGGTCGTGTGCCAGTAGGCGTAGTGCGCCGGCTGGATGGCGGCGGCGGTCCGGCAGGAGATCTCGTAGCCGATCGCGATCGCCCGCAGCAGCGCCTCACCGGAGGCGTTGACGTGCTCGGCGGTCGCGAGCGCAGCCGCGACCGTCGGCGAGCCGGGGTGGTAGATCCCGTCCCGGAAGATGTCGTCCATCTCCACCACGTGGGAGGCGGTGCCGTTCACCAGCGCCGCGGTGCGCGGGTCGGTCCACGCGCCGTCGGGGACCAGGCGGGCGGTCCCGCCGGTGGTCCCGAAGTCGAGCCCGGCCCGGATCCGCCGCCCGGCCTCGGTGGCGCTGCCGGCCACGGTGGCGCCGAACCAGTCGACCAGGGCCCGCTTCGCGCCGTGCATCACCTCGGGCGGGAGCGCACGGGCACGGCGAGCGACCGCGAACTCCGCGAAGTCGTGGACGATCACGCTGCCTCCTCTCAGAACTGCGACTCGTACTGGCTCGGGTCGATCCGCGCCTCGACGACCAGCGGCCGGCTGAGGTCGCGGGCGTCGGCGAGCACCTTCTCCAGCTCCGGCACCGAGTCGGCGCGCACGCCGTCGCACGCCATCGAGGACGCCAGCTGCACCAGGTCGGTGTCCTCGATGCGGGTCGCGGTGCTCGGGTAGTCCTTCACCATCTGCTTGAGCTCGATGCGGTTGAGGCTGCCGTCGACGAAGACGACGACCACGAGCCCGAGCCCGAGCGCCGCCGCGAGCCGGAGCTCGGTCGCGGTCATCGCGAACCCGCCGTCACCGACCATCGCGACGACCTGCCGGTCCGGGAAGGCGTACTGCGCCGCGATCGCGGCCGGGAGCCCGAAGCCCATCGACGACAGGCCGTTGGTCATCAGCAGCTCCCGCGGGGCGTACGTCGTCCAGCCCTGCCCGACCAGGAGCTTGTGCGATCCCACGTCGGTGCTGGCGATGGTGCCTCGCGGGAAGGAGCTCCGGACGACGTCGACGACGTCCGTCGGGTTCATCCGGCCGGAGACGCGTCCCGCGTAGTACGACTCGCGCAGCGTCGTGCGGTGGGCCGCGACCTCGGCCGCCGACCAGCGGGGCTCGCCGCGCCACTCCTCGGCGAACCAGGAGTAGATCGCGGCGATGTCGCCGACGCACTCGGTCGCGGCCTGGTAGATCTGGTCGGAGTTGCTCAGCGAGTCGACGTGCAGCACCGGGGTGCTCAGCGACCACGGCTTGATCAGCTCGACCGCGTCGAACCCGGCGGTGACGATCAGGTCGGCGTCGCCCAGCAGCTGCCAGAGCACCTGGTTGCAGGCCATGTCGAGGACGCCCGCGAAGAGGTCGTGGTCCTCGGGGAAGACGCCCTTGGCCATCGGGGCGACCACGACGGGGATGCTCGCCCGCTCGGTGAACGCCACCAGCGCGTCCGTCGCGCCGGCCCGGGCGGCACCGATCCCGGCGAGGATGACGGGCCGGCGGGCGGCCTCGACGGTCCGCACCGGGTCGTCGCCGCCACGGACCCCGAAGGTCCGCACCACTGCGTCCACGGGCGGCGGCACGAAGTCGGCGTCCGTGGCCGGCTGCGCGCTCACGTCGCCCGCGATCGTCAGGTGTACGGCGCCCGGCCGCTCGGCCGTGGCGGTGGCGAGCGCCTTGCGGAGGGTGGTGGCCGCCGACCCGGGCTCGATGCGGCCCGCCCACTTGGTGATGGGCGAGAACATGAGCTTGTGGTCGATCACCTGGTGGGTGAAGAACTGCTCCCGTGACGACTCGATCTGGCCGGACAGCGCCAGCATCGGCACCCGGTCGACCGTGGCGGCGGCGACACCGTTGACCAGCGCGCTCGAGCCGGGCCCGAGGGTCGACAGGCAGACGCCGACTCGGCCCGTCGCCTGCGCGAGGCCCTCGGCCATGAAGGCGGCGGTGCCCTCGCGCCGGGCGAGGACCACGTCGATCTCGTGGACCCGGGCCCGCTCCATCAGCTCGATGATCGGGTCGCCCGGGTAGGCGAAGATCTGCTTGACGCCCGAGGCCGCGAGGCCCAGCGCCACGACGTCGGCGGTCGATACCGGCCCGGATGCGGGCGTCGGCTCAGTCACGGGAGCAGTTCCTTTCTGAGGAGGTGGGAGACGATCAGCGCTGGGGACGCAGCAGCCGGCCGGAGCCCTTCTCGGCCGTGACGTTGCCGTCCTCCATGATCACCCGGCCGCGCAGGACCGTCATCTGCGGGCGGCCCTTCGAGGGCAGGTCCTCGGCCGACATCCACCCGCACATGTAGTGCGAGTGCTCGGCGTGCAGCACCTCCTCGTGGTCCATGTCGAGGACCACGAGGTCGGCGTCGGCGCCGGGAACGATGGCGCCCTTCCGGCCGTAGTAGCCGGTCAGCTTCGCCGGGCTGTAGCAGCACAGCTCGACGACGCGCTCGAGCGTGAGGCGTCCGCTGTTGACCTCGGTGAGCAGCAGTCGCAGGTACTGCTCGATCATCGGGCTGCCGCCCGGAGCGGTGTACATGTCCGTCCAGCCGACCTCCTTCTCCTCACGCGTGTGTGGGCCGTGGTCGGAGCCGACGACGTCGATCGTGCCGTCCTGGACGGCCTTCCACATGTAGGGGTTGTCCTCCTCGGGCACCCAGAAGCCCAGCGTGAAGGGACCGTGGCGCTCGATCTTGTCCCAGTCGTTGGTCACGAACATCGCGAACGGGTTGGCCTCGGCGGTGACGTCGCGGCCCTCCGCCTTGGCCTCGGCGACCATCTTGATGCCGGCCTCGGTCGACAGGTGCAGCACGTGGAGCTTGGTGCCCACCGAGCGCTGCATCTCCAGGATGGTGGCGATCGCGGTGTTCAGGACCACGCCGCGGCCGCCGCGCAGGGCGCGCGCATAGGAGCGGAAGTCCATGCCCCACTGCTGCTGCGACCGCTGGACGAACAGCTCGTAGAGGTCGTGGTTGTGCGGGTGGATGTAGAGCGGCAGGCCGGTCTCGGCGACCTCCTCGAACACGCGGTAGAGGACCGCGTCGTTGGTCAGCGAGGTGCCCGGAGGGTGCGGGTAGTCGCGGCCGATGTCCTTCATCATCCAGACCTTGAACGCCGTCGCGCCCGCGTCGGCGAGCGCCTTGATGTTCTCGGGGACGACGCCGGAGGCGTTGTGGCCGAAGTCGACGACGGCCTTCGACTGGGCGTTCTCGAGGTGCGCCTTCAGCCGGTCGGCGGTCGTGGTCGGCGGGTCGACGTTCGGCATGTCGAAGACCGTGGTCACGCCACCGGCGGCAGCGGCGATCGTGCCGTGGTAGTAGTCCTCCTTGTGGGTGTAGCCCGGGTCACGGAAGTGGGCGTGGGTGTCGATCAGGCCGGGGATCACCGGCTTGTCGCCCGCGTCGATCACCTTGGTCGCGGCCACCGGCTCGTCGGCGCCCAGGATCGCGACGATCCTCTCGTCCTTGACGGCGATCTGGCCGTTCACGCGGCCCTCGGGGGTGAGGATGACCGACGACTTCAGGACCAGGTCGTACTCATTAGCTACCACGGTGATGCTCTCCTAGGTTGGAAGATGGCCCGCTCACGTACGGACCGGAGGGACAGGAAGGACGCCGGGTCAGGCGTGCTGCTTGACGAAGTCCCCGGCCGAGGCGCCGGCGATCCGCCCGAAGACCGAGCCGTTCGTCAGGCCGGAGCCGCCCGGGTAGTTGAAGTAGAAGATGCCGCCGACCAGCTCGCCGCAGGCGAACAGGCCGGGGATCGGCTCACCGCTGGTCGAGACGACCTCTGCCTCGGGGGTGATCCGCAGGCCACCGAAGGTGAAGGTGACGCCGCAGGTGATCGCGTAGGCCTCGAACGGGCCCTCGTCGAGGGTGTTGGCCCAGTTGGTCTTGTCGATGTCCAGCCCGACCGTACGACGCCCGTCCTTCACGTTGGGGTTGAACGGGACGTCGGTGGCGACGGCATCGTTGTACTTGCGGAGGGTCTTCAGCAGGTTCTCGGCGTTGACGCCCTCGAGCTTCGCGGCCAGCTCCTCGAGGGTGTTCGCGGCGACCTTGGTGACCTGCTTGATGCGGTACTCGTCACGGAGCAGGTGGATCACCTTCTGGTCGAAGATCTGCCAGGCGAACTGCTGCGGCTGGGCCAGGATCTTGTGGCCGTACTTCGCGTAGGTGTAGTTGCGGAAGTCGGCACCCTCGTCGACGAACCGCTCACCGTTGGCGTTGACCATGATGCCGAACGGGTAGCTGTGCTTCTGGAACCCGTCGCCGACGGCGAGGTCGCCGAACGGCGGCGCGTTGAGCTCCCAGCCGACCGCGTGGGCCCCGGACCAATGACCCCACGGGAGCGCCCCGAGGTCCAGCGCCATCTTGATGCCGTCGCCCATGTTGAAGCGCGAGCCGCGCACCTTGGCGAGGTCGTAGCCCTGGCCGAGGTAGCGGGTGCGCCACTCCGGGTTCGCCTCGAAGCCGCCCGCGCCGAGGATCACGGCGCTGGCCTCGACCTCGCTGACGACGCCACCCTTGCGCACCTTCACGCCGACGACGGTGCCGTCGCGCTCCAGCAGCTCGATCGCCCGGGTCTCGTACCGGATCTCGATGCCGGCGGCGGCCGCGGCGGCGGAGAGGGAGTCGACCAGGCCGGGGCCGCCGCCCCAGGTCTCGATGGTCAGGCCGCCCCAGAACTTGAACTTGCCGTCGATCTTGAAGGCCTGGCGCCCGTAGATCGGGTTGAACTTGACCCCCTTGGTGCGCATCCACTTGAGGGTCTCGAACGAGTTGCGCACGATGATGTCGGCGAGCTCGGGGTCGGTCCGGTACTCCGTGACCCGGCAGAGGTCGTCGTAGAACTGGTCGGCGTCGTAGGTGCCGAAGTTGGTGGTCTCGATCTGCTCCGGGGTGAGGTCGGGGCACAGCTCGAGGATGTCCTCCACGCCGCGGTACGCGACTCGCATCGCACCGGCGGTGAACGCCGTGTTGCCGCCACGCTCTCGCTCGGGCGCGACCTCAAGAACAAGGACCCGCGCACCGTGGTCGTGCGCCGAGAGCGCCGCGCAGAGGGCGGCGTTGCCGGCCCCGACGACGACGACGTCGTACTTCTCGTTCATGCATCAAAACCCTTCTGGGACAGCCGTGACAGCTCGGGAAGCGCGAGGGCCGAGACCGATCCGTTCCGGCAGACAAGATAGCTAGATTCCGCTCTGGATACAAGAGCATACATCGGTCCGCAATCGACGACCGCCCCGATGTGTCGGCGACTCCTCGGGCCGGGGCACCGGCCCGAGGCGAGGACGCGGCGACCGCTCGGGCCCGGGTCCGAGCAGGCATCCGCAGCGGACCCTCCGGACCGCGGCACCCGTGCCCGCACCGCCGGCCGGGCCCACGCCGCTCAGGACAGGTCGAGCACGACCTTGAGCCGGCCGCTGGCCGGCCGGGCCGCCGTCTCGTAGGCCCGCTGGAGGTCGGCGCGCCCGAAGCGGTGGGTGACCAGGGCGGACGGGAGCGCCGCGTGCTCGTGGAGATAGTCGTCGGCCGACGTGAGTGCCCGGGCGTGGAAGCGGGTGACCCCGCCGATCAGGGTCAGGCTCTTGCGCATCAGCCGTTCGACGTCCACGGGGTAGACGTCCTGGTCGGGGATGCCGAAGCACAGCACGGTGCCGCCGACGGCGACCGCCCGGAGGGCATGGTCCACCGTCGCCGTCTGGTGCCCGACCGCCTCGACGACCAGGTCCGGCGGGCGGTCGGCCGCGGACTCGGCCCAGGCCCCGCTGTCCGCGTGGACGCATTCGTCGAGACCGAACGGGACCCGCGCGTCGGCGCGATCGACGAGGTCGACGCCGACGACGTGGCGCGCACCCCGGGCACGCGCCACGTGGGCGAAGAGCAGCCCGATCGGCCCCAGGCCGATGATCGCGACGTCACGACCCGCGATCGGCACCCGCCCCAGGGCCTCGATGACGCAGGCCAGGGACTGGATCACCACCGCGTCGCCGGGTGCCAGCGACGGTCGATAGGGCCGGAGCCGGTCACCATCGCTGATCACCCGCTCCGCCAGGCCGTCCGAGCGGCTCGCCCAGCCGACGACCCGGTCGCCGACCCGCAGCTCCGGATGGCGCGTGATCTCGACCACGCCCACGACCTCGTGGAGCGGCGCACCCAGGCGGCCGGGGAGGTTCTCGCCGTACTCGCCGGCCCCGAGGTCCTTGGTCCCCGCGAACTTCGGGAGGTCGCTGCCGCAGATCCCGCCGGCGAGCATCCGGAGCACGACCTCACCCTCGCCGACCGAGGCCTCCATGGGCTCGTCCGCCACCTCCTCCGCGAGCCGGCCGGGGGCGACGACGCGGTACGCCCACACGCTGCCACTCCTCCCGACTCCGCTGCTGTCGATCCTTTTGCATGCTAGAGCATGCGACGGTGCACGAAAGCAATCGGTCGGATATTCTCGGACACACGTGATACATCAGAGGTGTCTCGCGCCGGATAGGGTGCGTCGAGACGTCTCGACGACGTGGCCACCTCCGCCGAGCGCGGAGCCCGGCGGACGGAAAGGGGTGCCCATGGCCGCTGGTGTCTATGAGCAACTGCGCCAGAGGATCGTGAGCGGCGACATCCCGCCCGGTGAGCGCCTCACCGAGATCGCACTCGCCGAGGACTTCGGGATCAGCCGGACCCCCGTCCGCGAGGCCCTGCGCCGCCTGGAGCAGGACGGCCTGGTGGAGCGCGCCGCGCGCGGCATGCGGGTGCGCGAGCGCAGTCCCAACGAGATCCTGGAGATCTACGAGGTCCGCATCCTCCTCGAGACCGCCGCCGCCCGCGCCGCCGCGACCCGGCGCACGCCGCTCGACGTCGCACGCCTGGAGCAGCTGCACGAGAACATGGTCAAGACCGAGCCCGGCGACGCGCAGACCATGGAGGCGATCAACCGGCGGTTCCACGAGATGCTCTGGGCCACCAGCCACAACTCGACCCTCATCGACGTGCTGACCCGGTTGAACTCCTACCTCCTGCGCTATCGCGGCACCACGCTGACCCACGGCGACCGTTGGAAGACGGCGCTCGAGGAGCACGCCGCGCTCCTCGACGCCATCCGGGAGGGCGACGCCGACCGCGCCGCCGAGATCGCCGAGGCGCACATGACCGCGGCGCGCAACGTCCGACTGCTGATGTACGCCGAGATGAGCGACGACACGGTCTAGCCCCACCGGCCGGCCCCCGCCGGCCCCGCCTCAGATGTCGGCACGCTCGGCGTAGATCTGCAGGCGCTTGTTCCGCACGCCTGCCATGTGCCGCTCCGCCAGGGTGGCCGCCTCCCCGCTCCGACCGCGGCGGATCGCCGCCAGGATGCCGTCGTGGTCGGCGAGCACCACCCGCCACTGATCGCCGCCGTGGGCGAGCGTGGCGCCGCGATAGGGCCGCAGGCGGGCGTTGAGCTGCCGCAGCATCCGGTCCAGCGACGGGTTGTGGCTCGCACTCCAGACGTACTCGTGGAACCTCAGGTTCAGCTCCGCGAGTCGGATCGAGTCGCCGACGTCCGAGGTGACCATCGCCTCGTGCAGCCGCTGGAGACGCAGCAGGTCGAACTCCGTACGCCGCTCGGCGGCGGCTCGGCCCGCGGCCGCCTCGAGCGCGATCCGGACCTCGTAGATCTCGAGGAGCTCCTCCGGCCTCACCAGGCGCACCCGCATCTCGCGCGGACCGCGCTCGGCCCAGCCGTCCTGCTCCAGTCGGCGCAGGGCCTCGCGGATCGGCGTCCGGCTGGTGCCGAACCGGTCCGCGAGCGCCCGCTCCCGCAGCGCGCTCCCGGCGGGGATCTCCCCACCGACGATCTCGTCGCGCAGAGCCTCGTAGATCGACCACGACATCTTCGGCGCCTCCGACCCGGTGAGCCTCGCTCCGCCTCCGCCGCGAGCCCGCGGGCGTCGCGACGGCCGTGCGGATGGAGGCCGGTTGCATGACTGCATACCATCGCATACTTTACTCCCGAGCCACGCCGGCCGCCCCGAAGGGGCGCGAGTCGACGGCACCCGACGACAGGAGATGGACCCATGGCCGAGTTCGACTTCGAGCAGACCGTCCAGGTGAACGGCACTCCCGACGAGGTGTGGTCGCTCATCACCGATGTGCCGCGGCTGGTCGGCTGGATCAGCGTGCTGCACGACGCCACGACGGTCGAGGAGCTGGCGCACTACCGGGCGGTCATGCAGGACAAGGTGGGCATGTTCAAGCTCAAGGCGGATCTCGACATCCGCGTGACCGAGAAGACCGAGGGCCAACGGATCGTCGTCCACGCCGAGGGCGAGGACCGGCAGGTCGGGTCCCGGATCGTCATCGACGCCACGGTGACGATGAGCCCGGGCGAGAGCGCCACCGGCGTCACCGTCGCGGGCCGGTACGGCATCAGCGGGTCGGCGGCCACGCTCGGCTCGAGCACCATCCGCAGGAAGGGCGACAAGATCGTCCAGGAGTTCTTCACGAACCTGGGCAAGGACGCCGCCTAGGGAGGGGGAGAGCCCCCGACCGGAGTCCGGTCGGGGGCTCTCCCATGCGCCGTCGGGCCGGACCGGCCGGGTGCGGTCAGTCCGCCTCGGGAGCGGAGCCGCCGGCCGCCTCCGCCCGGGCCGCCTCGCCCTCCTGGATCAGGCGCCACACCCGCTCCGGCGTGAGTGGCAGCTCCGTGGGCCAGACCCCGGTCGCCCGCGCGACCGCCGAGGCGATCGCACCGCCCATGGGGATCCGGGCGCCCTCGCCACCGCCCTTCGCACCGTAGGGCCCGGTGCCGTCGCGGCGCTCGACGATCACGGAGTCCCAGCGACGGGGAGCATCGCCGATGTGCGGCACCCGGTACTCGACGAGGTTCGGATTGCGCAGCTGGGCGCCCTCGTAGACGAGCTCCTCGCTCAGCCCGCCGCCGATGCCTTGGAGTGCCGCGCCGACGTCCTGGCCCTCGACCCCCATCGGGTTGATGGCGAAGCCGACGTCGGCCATGGTGACGAGCTGGTCGACCTTGGTCACGCCGGTCTCGGGGTCGATGTCCACCGCGACGGCGACCATCCCGATCTCCCAGAAGGACGGCTGCACCTGCAGCTCGCCCTCACGCCGCACCGTGCCGCGTCCGGTGATCTCGCCGCCGCCACCGCCGTACCACTTCTTGATCAGGGGGCCGAACTCCTCGCTGCGGCCGTCGGCGTGGACGATGCGGTCGCCGACGTGCCGCACGTCGTCGACCGGACACTCCCAGACGGTGGCCGCCATGGCGAGCAGCTGCTGGACGATGTCGCGACAGGCGCGCTGGACCGACAGGCCGGTCATCGTGGTGGTCCGGCTGCCGCCGGTGGTCCGCTCGAAGGAGGTCCCGGCGGAGTCGGACTGGAAGACCCGGACCTTCGCGATGTCGAGCCCGAGCTCCTCGGCGGCGATCTGGGTGAGGATCGAGCGACTGCCCTGACCCATCTCCGTCGAGCCGCTCAGGACCAGCGCCGAGCCGTCGGGCGACATCTTCACCTGGGCCGTGGAGGTCGGGTACGCACCGCCTTCGTTGGCGCCCACGCCGAAGCCGACGGCCTGCAGCACCCCCTCGCGCGGCTCGACGCGCACCCGCGCCATCATCTGGTCGAAGTCGTCGACCAGGTCGGTGTCCATCGGCCGCTTGCCCTCGATGAAGCGCTCACCGCGGGGCACCAGGTTGATCCGACGCAGGTCCGCGGCGTCGATCCCGAGCTGCTCGGCCGCCTGGTCCATGTTGGTCTCCGCGGCCAGGTTGACCTGGAAGGCCCCGAGCGCCCGGTACGACGACGCCGGCACCGTGTTGGTGTAGACGAGCCGCCCACGGACCCGCAGGCTCGGGATCGAGTACGGACCGAAGCAGCGCGCGACGGCCTTGGAGAGCACCGTCGCGCTGTTGTCGACGTAGGCGCCGGTGTCCATGACGATGTCGACGTCGCGGGCGAGCAGCCTGCCGTCCTTCCGGAAGGCGCTGCGCACCCTGGTCCGCGCCGCGTCGGCGCGGGTCGTGTAGATCGACTCCTCGATGCTGAGGTCGAGCTTCACCGCACGCTGCGTCACCCAGGCGGCGACCGCGGTCAGCGGCTCGATCTTGGTGTAGGACTTCGATCCGTAGCCACCGCCGATGTAGGGCACCGAGACGCGGACCTTGCTGTGCGGGAGGTCGAAGACGCGCGCGAGGTCCTTGATCACCATGAACGGATGCTGGGCCGTGCTCGTGACCTCCAGATAGCCGTCGGCGAACCGGGCGCTGGAGTTGTAGGGCTCCATCGCATAGGCGTAGAGCGCGGGATGGAACGTCTCGGTCTCGACGACGAGGTCGGCCTCCGCGAAGGCGGCATCGACGTCGCCCCAGCCGAGGTGCATCGTGTTGGCGACGTTGGGCTCGTCCTCGGTGCGCGTGATCGCGACCTGGTTCACCGCCTCGCCGCTGTAGGCGTCCTCGTGGATGACCGGGGCCGCGGGCGCGAGAGCCGCCTCGGCGTCCATCGCGGCCGGCAGGTCCTCGTAGCGGACCTCCACCAGCCGGGCCGCGTCGCGAGCGATGTGGCGGGTCTCGGCCACCACGAGGGCGACCGGCTCGCCGTAGTAGCGCACCTTCCCCGCGGCGATGATGGCGTGGTCGGGGACCATGTGCCCGAAGCGCGGATAGAGGCCGTCGAGGTCCTCGGCGGTGACGACGGCCACGACGCCGGGCACGTCGAGGGCAACCTTCACGTCGATGCCGAGGATCGTCGCGTGGGCCCGGTCGGAGCGCACCGCGACGGCGTGCGTCGTGTCGGGGAACGGCGTGTCGATGGCGTAGCGTGCCCGGCCGGTCACCTTCACCCCGGCATCCACCCGCTCGATCGACCGCCCGACGTAGCGGAACGGCTCGCCGTCCTCCTTGAGGTGGCCGGCGTACGGGCGGTGCGCGGCGTCCGGGTCGTAGGTCCCGGCCAGCCGCGCGGCGGCCTGCTCGACGGCCTCGATGATGGGCAGGTACCCGGTGCAGCGACACAGGTTGCCCTCGAGCTCGTGCTCGATCTCCTCCCGGGTCGGGCTCGGGTTCGTGGCCAGGAGCGCCTTCGTCGACATGATGAAGCCGGGGGTGCAGTAGCCGCACTGCAGCGCCGTGCAGTCCGCGAACGCCGCCTGGACCGGGTCCAGCCCCGCCTCGGTCTCCAGGCCCTCGATCGTGGTCACCTCGGCCTCGTCCGCCTCGACGGCCAGGACCGTGCAGGAGCTGACCGGGCGGTCGTCGACCAGCACGGTGCACGCACCGCAGACCTGGGACTCGCAGCTCACCTTGGTGCCGCGCAGGCCCTCCTTCTCGCGGAGGAACTCGGCCAGCGTCAGGCGGTTCTCGACGCGCTTCTTGATCCGGCGGCCGTTGACGGTCGTGGAGACGACCGTCTCGTCGTAGGTCTCCTCAGGCATCGTTCGACTCCTTCAGCTCGGCAGCGGCGCGACGGACGAACACACCCACCAGGTGGCGCTTGTAGGACTCCGAGCCGTTGAGGTCCTCGATGACCTCCAGCTCGGGGAGGATCGCCTCGACGTCCAGCTCGTCGAGCGACGGGGCGGCGAAGCGCTGCGGGATCTCCCCGACCGCGCCGACCGTGACCCGCAGGCCCTCCGGGTCGGAGACCAACGCAACCGCGATCGTGGGGTACTCGGTCGGCTGGTGCCGCAGGTAGACCTGGGGCGCGACGGTCACCGGGACGAGCACCGAGTCGAGCAGCTCTCCCTCGTCGAGGTCCACGTCCATCGCACCGAGGACGAACTCGTCGATCGGCAGCACCCGCTCGCCGTCGGCGGAGCGGAGCCGCACCCGCGCACCGAGCGCGAAGAGGGCGGTGGCCACGTCGGAGCGCGGGTCGGCGAAGCACAGATTGCCGCCGACGGTGCCCGTCGCGCGCACGCGGGCGTTGCCCAGCTCCGCGCAGGCCCGAGCGAGGATCGGGGCCGAGCGACGTACGAGCTCGGAGTCCGCAACCTCGACATGCCGGACCGCAGAACCGATGACCAGCACCTCTCCCTCGAGCCGGATCCCGCCGAGCGCGGGGATCCGCTTCAGGTCCACGAGGTGGGCCGGCGAGACCAGCCCCAGCTGCATGGCGGCCACGAGCTCGGTGCCGCCGACGTAGGCGATGCCGTCGTCGGCGAGCAGGTCGAAGGCCTCGGGGAGCGTGGCCGGCCGCGAGAGTCGGAACGTCGGGAGCAGCGGAATCACCTCGCGGGTCGATCAGACATGAATGTATGCGAGCGTACACCAAGGTCGGCCGCCGAATCATCGGTCGGCGACGCCCTGTATCCCATCGTGTACATTCTGCCTCGACGGCGTTAGTTAGCCAGGACAATCATCTGCCCGGACGGGCCCGGGGAGCCACCGGGACCGGCAGGGAGTGAGCGAGAAGGAAGCAAGGAGTGAGCTCTGCCATGGGAAAGTCACTGCTGAGCCTGAGCCTCGCGCTGGGCGACTCGGACCTGAACCGGGGGCTGCTCACCGGTGCGGTCGGCATCCAGGGCGTCGAGACCCGCGCCCTGACGTTCTCCTCCCCGGAGCGGCACTGGCGGATGTTCCGGCGGCGAGAGTTCGACGTGTCCGAGGTGTCCTTCGGGGCCCTCCTGTCGATCCAGGCCCGGCAGCCCGGTGAGTTCGTGGCCGTCCCGGCCTTCCCGCACCGCCGCTTCCGGCACTCGTTCGTCTTCGTGCCCGAGGGCTCCCCGATCGCGGCGCCGAGCGAGCTCAACGGCAAGCGGATCGGCCTGCGCACCTGGACGAACTCCGCCGGCGTGTGGACCCGGGGCATCCTCCAGGACCACTACGGACTGGACCTGGGCAGCGTGGAGTGGGTCATCCAGGACGCCGACACCGCGGGCATGGAGAACCTGCCCGCGGCGTACCGCATCCACCAGGTCGCCCCGGGAACCTCGATCGTCGACCTGGCCTGCCGGGGCGAGATCGACGCCCTGATCTATCCCGAGACCCCCGCCGTACTGGGCACACCGGGCGGCCTGCGTCGGCTCTTCACCGACGCGCGCGCCGCCGAGGTGGAGTACTTCACCAACACCGGGATCTTCCCGGTCATGCACACGGTGGCCGTGCGCCGCGACATCGTCGACCAGAACGCCTGGCTGCCCTACGAGGTGCTGCGCGCGTTCCGCGCCTCCAAGGACCTGGCGCTGGACGCCATCAAGGACCCCCGCAAGATCTGCCTGGCCTGGGCGCAGGACGCCTACGAGCAGCAGGTGGCGCTGATGGGGGAGGATCCGTTCGGCTACGACGCGGAAGGGTCCCGGACGGCGGTCGAGACGCTGATCCGCTACTCGGTCGAGCAGGGCATCCTGCCGGAGCCGCTCACGCTCGAGGAGATCTTCCACCCGACCACGATGCAAGAGCCGCCGCGCTACGTGCGCCGGTGAGCGAGACCACCGATGCGGACCGGCGACCCCGAGGCGCCGTGACGGCACCGGGCCTGGCGGGCCGGCTGCTCGACTCCGCCGGGCTGCGGTCGCGGTGGGCCTGGGTCTCCTTCGGCACGCTGATCTACTGGCTGGCGCCACAGTCGGTCCGGCTCTTCTACCCCCTGCGGATGGGGGATCTCGGCGCCTCCGACCTCGTCATCGGCATCGCCGTCGCCGGCTCCTCGGTCGCCGGGCTCGTGCTGGCGGTGCCCAGCGGCTACCTGCTCGACCGGTTCGACTCCCGACGGGTGCTGATCGTGTCGATGGTCGGGCTCGCCATCACCATCGGCGGCTTCGTGGTCACCACCTCGGTCCTCGCGATGGCGGCGCTGATGTTCGTCCAGGGCCTGTTCCAGATGTGGGTCTGGCTGGTGCTGCAGGAGATGATCACGCGGGTCGGCGACGGCCGGCACGCCGAGCGCCAGCTCTCGCTCTTCTCGCTCTCCTGGGGCGTCGGCCTGGCCGCCGGCCCGGTCGCGGTCGCGTGGCTGTACGCCGCGATCGGGTTCCAGCTGCTCAACGTCGTCTGCTTCGTCATGATCCTCACCGCGGCCGCCGCGGGCTTCCTGGTGCCGGCCAGCCTGCGCGAGGTCGAGCCCCGCCCGCCGGCCGACCACGACGCGACGCGGAAGGTCGGCATGCTCACCGCGTTGCGCGGATCGCTCTCCAACGCCGTCGTCATCGGCGTGATGGCCTCGAGCTTCGTCAACATCTTCGTCCAGTCGTTGCGCACCTCCTTCTACCCCCTCTACCTCGAGGGGCACGGGGTCGGCATCGCGCTGATCGGCGTGCTGCTCTCCTGCATCGGCGTCTCGTCCCTGGCCGTCCGGATGGTGCTCGGCGGGCTGGTCCGCCGGTTCGGCGTCGTCCGGCCGCTGATCTGGAGCACCTGGATGGCGGTGCTCGGGATCGCCGTCACCCCGATCACCACCAGCCCGGCCTTCCTGGTGGCCGCCGCGCTGATGATCGGCGTCGGCCTGGGAGCGAACCCGCCGATCACCGTCCAGCTCCTCGCCGGCCGCGAGACGACCAACCGCGGCACGGCCGTCGGCCTGCGGATGCTCGCCAACCGGTCCGCCCAGGTCGTCCAGCCGCTGGTCTTCGGTGCCCTCTCCGTCACGATCGGCCTGGCGGCCGCGTTCCCCGTGGCGGGCGTGCTGCTCGGGGCCGCCACGATCTGGACGGGCCGGCGGCTGGCCGGGTTCCGGGACCAGGGTCGCGTACGGGCCGCGGCGTCGGACACCTGAGGCGGCGGTCGCGGAGCCACCGATGCGGGATCCGGACGGGCCGGGTCAGTCCCCCACGAGGACGCAGCGCTGGTCCGTCACCCGCACCGCCACCTCCGTGCCGGGGGTGACGTACAGGTCGGGGCCGCTCTTGATCCGCAGCAGCGCGCCACGGACCTCGATGTCGTAGTCGATGACGTCGCCCTGGTAGACCGCGTTGCGGACCACACCCTGCTGACCGGCGCTCCCGGCTTCCAGCGAGACCCGGATCCGCTCCGGCCGCACCATGACGTTGACCTTCGCGTCGGACGCCGCGTCGACGCCGTTCCCGGTCGCCGCCAGCCGGCCCAGCGGCGTCTCGACCACGACCTCGTCGGCCGCCTCGCCCCGGCCGACGATGCCGCCTTCCATGAAGTTGGCGGAGCCGATGAAGTCCGCGACGAACCAGTTCGTCGGCTTCTCGTAGATCTCCCGGGGCGTGCCGAGCTGCTCCACGCGACCCTCGCTCATGACCGCGACGACGCTGGACATCGCCAGGGCCTCGTCCTGGTCGTGCGTCACGTAGAGGACCGTGAGCCCGAGCTCGCGCTGCAGCCGGATCAGCTCCTTGCGCATGCTCTCCCGCAGCTTGGCGTCCAGGTTCGACAGCGGCTCGTCCAGCAGCAGCAGCGGCGGCCGGTAGACGAGGGCCCGGGCCAGCGCGAGTCGCTGCTGCTGGCCGCCGGAGAGGTCGGTCGCGCCGCGGCTGGCCAGATCGCCCAGCCCCATGATCTCCAGCGTCTCCCCGACCCGCTCCTTGACCTCGGCGGCGGGCGTCTTGCGACGTCCCGAGATCAGCGGGTAGGCGACGTTCTGGAACACGGACATGTGCGGCCAGATGGCGTAGGACTGGAAGACCATGCCCAGGTGCCGCTTGTTGGCGGGCACGTCCACGCCCTGGTCGGAGCAGAACAGCGTCCGGTCGTCGACGACGATGGTCCCCTCGGTCGGCGACTCGAGGCCGCCGACGCTGCGCAGCATCGTGGTCTTCCCGCAGCCGGACGGCCCCAGCAGCGTGAAGAACTCGCCCTGGCCGACGGTCAGGCTGACCCTGTCGACGGCACGCTCCCGGCCGAACCGCTGCTTCTGCTTCGAGGCGTACACCTTCGTCAGCCCAGTGATCTCAAGCATGGTCTTCTTCCTTCGTTGTCACACGGTCTGGGTGGGGTCCGGTCACATGGCGTCGAGGCTGATCCCCCGGCGGGAGCGCCGCCCGACGAGCAGCAGCAGCATCACCAGCGTGACCAGGACCGCGATCATCAAGGTGCCGATGGCGGCCAGCGCCCCGAACTGCCCGTCGGAGTACTGCGCCCAGATCACCACCGGGAGCACCTCGTTGCCCGGCGAGTAGACCAGGAGCGACGTCGAGAGCTGCCTCATCGCGGAGACGACGATGAAGATCCATCCCCCGAGCAGTCCCGGTGCTAGCAGCGGCAGGTCGATCCGGCGCAGCGTCTCGAACAGGCCGGCGCCCGAGATCGCCGAGGCCTCCTCCAGCTCCCCGCCGATCTGGTACATCGCGCTCGACGCGTAGCGCATGCCGTAGGGGATGTAGAGCGTGATGTAGGCCAGCAGCAGGATCCAGATCGTCCCGTAGACCGGGATCGGCGAGCGCAGGTAGACGAAGATCAGGGCCACACCGAGCACGACGCCGGGCAGAGCGAGCGGCACGAACGCCAACCCGTCGAGGGCCCAGCGGCCCGGGAGCCGGGTCCGGATCACGACCCACGCGGCCACGGCCATCAGGAGCATCACGATCGTCGCGGCCGCACCACTGAGCCACAGGGAGTTGAAGAGCGCTCGCGGGACGACGGGGTTCTCGAAGATCCGCCGGTAGTGGTCCAGGCTGAAGTCGGCCAGGTGCTCGACGCGCGGGCGCCGGAAGTACGGCTGCGTCGAGACCCAGAGCAGGATCGCGGTGGGAGCGACCACGGCCAGGAAGAAGTACACCGCGACGAACGCGCCCCCGAGCCACTTCCACGGACCCAGGGAGATGGTGCGCGGGCGGTACCCCTTGCCGGTCACCGTCTGGTACTTGCGGCCGCTCTTCGACAGGCGCGTGTAGAGATAGCTGCCGACCAGGGTCAGCAGGATGAGCAGGGTGGAGTACGAGCCCGCGGCCCCGTAGTTCGCCGGGAACTTCGACAGCTCGAACCAGATCTTCGTCGACAGCACCTGGATGCCCTCGGGCGCGCCCAGCAGAAGGGGCACCTCGAAGCCCTCGATGCAGTTGACGACCGTCACGAGCAGCGCCGCCCAGAGGGCCGGCCGCAGCATCGGGAGGGTGACCCGTCGCAGCGACTCCAGCACTCCCGAGCCCGAGATCGCCGCCGCCTCCTCGAGCGTGGGGTCCATCGCCTTGAAGGCGGGCAGCATCAGCAGGAAGACCAGCGGGACGGCGTGCAGGCCCTGCACGAAGATCATCCCGCCCATCGAGCTGATGTCGAGCGAGCCGAGGCCGACCCACTTCAGGTAGGGGTTCATCGCGCCGATGTTGGGGCTGACCAGCATCAGCCAGGCCACCGTGTGCAGGATGCCCGGGATGATCAGGGGCACGAGCGAGGCCGCGGTGACGAAGCTCTTGAACGGGATGTCGGTGCGCGCGACCAGGAACGCCAGCGTCGCGCCGATGAGGGTCGCGAAGATCGCCGATCCGGCTCCGAACACCACGGTGTCGCGCAGCATCCGGATCGTGCCGGGCTGACCGAAGGCGTCGACCAGGTAGCCCAGCGTCAGGCCGTCGGGCCCGAGGAAGGTGCCCCGCAGCAGGTAGACGACCGGGTTGGCGACCAGGTAACCGATGACCAGGACGAGGACGACGGCCAGGGCGAGGTGCGCGCGGTTGATCCGCGTACGACGCCCTCGGGCTCGCGACGGAGCGGGCTCCGCGGGCCGGGCGCTCACCGATTGGGACAAGCTCATGAGCTTCGCTTTCTCATCGATACGGGCTGGCGGCCGGGTCAGGGGCGCCCCGTCGAGGCACCCCTGACCCGTCGATGGGAACTGGTCGCGTCACTCCCGCACGGGTCGGCCGGACGACTGCATCATCTCGGCGTAGAGGTCGTCCCACTTCTGGAGCTCGGCGTAGAGCGCATCGTCGTCGAGGATGTAGAGGTCGAAGCCCTGGCCGAGGATGCCGCCCTGGTAGTTCTCGTTGGTGGGGGTGCGGCCGGCCTCCACCCAGTACTCCTGCTCGCCGGTCAGCTGGAACTCGACGAACAGCAGGGCCGAGGCGGGCCGACTCGTCGTCGCGGCGATGCCGGTGCCGGACACCGTGGTGATGACCGGGCCGGGCTGGGGCTCCCAGGCGACGGGGGCACCGTCCTCCACCTGACGTGCCGACCGGTAGTGATAGGTGGTCGCGGCGGCGACGTACTGTCCGGACGCCAGCAGCTCGGAGAGCAGCGTGTGGCCGACCACCGGAACGCCGCGGCGCGCGGCGTCGGCCACCATGTCGATGGCCTCCTGCTCACTCACGCCCTCCTGCTCCTGCAGCAGCTGGACCACGCCGAAGAGCCAGTTGGAGTCGGTGGCCTCGAACGCCAGCTCGCCGTCGCCGAACGCCGTCAGCACGTCCTTGAACGTCTCGGGCGACTTCCCCTGGTAGCGCTCGGTGTTCCAGGCGACGATGAACGGGTACAGCTGGTCGGCGATCCAGTCGTCGTGGACCGTGCCCTCCACCATCTGGTCGGCCAGCGGCGTCTCCAGGTCGGCGTACAGGCTCTCGTTGGACGCGATCGTCGGGTCGAGCCCGGAGAAGTTGAGGACGTCACCGCGGATGCGGCCGGCCTTGGCCTCCTCCATCGTCTTGGCGAGGACCGTCGCGGACGATGCCCGATAGACCTGGACGTCGATACCGGTCTCCTCCTTGAACTTCTTGATCAGCGGCGCGGTGTCGTCGTCGGCGGCGGCCGTGTACCAGACGATCGGGCCGTCCTCCTCCTTCGCCAGCTCGATCAGCTCGGCCTTCCGCTCGCTCTCGCCGAGGCCGTCGAGCTGGTCGTAGATGTCGGCCAGCTGGTCCGAGGTCTTGGTCGCGGCCTCCTCGAACGACGTCGACCCCGAGGCGTCCGTGGAGTTGGGACCGGCCCCGCAGGCCGACGCGACGAGAGACAGCAGACAGGCACCCGCGATCACGCTGGACACCTTCAGACGTCGGGAGAACCGCGACGTAGTGAACATGGTTCCTCCATGGGCCCAGGCCCGTCAGGACACCCCGCAGCGAGTCACTCAGTCCCGGAACCGACGGCCGTCCGGCCGCGTGACTGCGGATTGTCTACGTTAGTACACAATGGAATACTGAGTGATACAGTTCACGTTGTCAACCACGAGTTCGACGTCGAGCCACCCGGGTTCCTCGCCTGCGGACGAGCCCCCTCGCCGCGCTGCGCGGCCTCTCGGGGCGACCACAGAGCGGTGCTCGGGCGGCGTCGTCACCGGAACGGAGAAGCGAGAGCCATGAGCACGGCGCCGACCAACGAGAGCACCGACGACACCCGAGCAGCCGATACCCGGATCTGGGACCGGTTCCTGACTCCCCAGGACCAGGAGGTAGCCCGCCGCCAGAGCAAGACCCAGCACGGGATCGGGCCGCGGCCGGCGGTCGTGGTGATCGACGTCTACCGCCGAGTGTTCGGCGAGCGGCCGCTGCCGCTCCTCGAGGCGATCGTCGAGACGCCGAGCAGCTGCGGCCTCAACGCCTGGGAGGCGCTCGGGCCGATCCAGGACCTGCTCCGGGAGGCGCGCCGCCTCGGCCTCCCGGTCATCCACGTGACCGGCGATCCTCAGATCCCGGGCTGGCGCAACCCGCGCGGCGGCGCCACCAGCCGGGCCGACGCCGAGGCCGGCTACCGGATCATGGACGAGGTGGCCCCCCTCCCGGACGAGGTGGTCATCCGCAAGTCGGCCCCGAGCGCCTTCTTCGGCACCCCGCTCGTCGCGCTGCTGCGGCAGTGGGACGTCGACTCCCTGATCGTCGCCGGCGAGTCCACCAGCGGCTGCGTGCGCGCGACGGTCGTCGATGCCCGCTCGCACCGGTTCGCCGTCACCGTGGTCGAGGAGTGCGTGTTCGACCGGACCGAGTCGACGCACGCCATCAACCTGTTCGACATGGATCAGAAGTACGCCGACGTGCGTCCGCTGGCCGACGTCCTCACGACCCTGGGGTCACGAGCCCAGGCGTGAGACGATCGCCCGCCCTACCATCGTCGGCATGGCGCTACCGTCCGAGGTGTCGACCTCCGAGCCTCTTCCCGCGCGGCTGGACACGCTCCGGCTCGCCATCGTCCGCATCGAGCGCAAGCTGCGGAAGAGCGCCGGCGCCGAGGTCACGCCCTCCCAGCTGTCGGCGCTCTCCGTGCTGCACCGCACGGGCCCGATGCGACTGAGCGAGCTCGCCGAGCGGGAGCAGGTCAGCAAGCCGACCGTCACCCGGCTCGTGGGCCGGCTGGAGGAGAAGGACCTGGTCGAGCGGATCCCGGACGACACCGACGCACGCAGCCAGACGGTCCGGCTCACGCCCACCGGTCTGCGCCTGGTGGAGAGCGCCGCGGAGCGGTCCAACGACTACCTGCGCCAGCGCGTCGGCGAGCTCGAGGAGCGCGAGCTGGAGCGCCTGCTCGACGCCGTCGAGATCCTCCAGCGCCTGGCCGGCCCGCGCCCCCGGGCCTGACCGGGCGACTCACGTCCGGCACTCGCGGGACGGCGCCGGCGCGATCGCCGTCAGCCGGCGGCCGGCGAGCTGGTGCGCCAGGCCAGCGCCGCCCCGGCAGCCACCAGGCAGCCCAGCACCATGACCACCACCAGGTCGGCGAGACCGCTCGGCCCCAGCCCCGCGGAGAAGACCAGGCTGAGCACGATCGTCGCCACGGCTCCCCCGGCATGCCGGCAGGTCTGCAGCATCCCCGTCGCCACGCCGATCTTGGCCGCGGGCGCCTCGTCGTACATCGCCTTGGCGTAGCCGAGCGTCGAGATGCAGTAGGGGACGCCCAGGACCCCGCACACGACGAGCACCAGCGCCGGATGGCTGAACCCGGTGAGCAGCAGCGCCAGGCAGGAGCCGGCGGCCATCCAGACGGCGCCCACGATCAGGACCACCTTCGTGCCGACCCGCGTCAGCACCCTCGCCACCACCGGGTTGGCGACCAGCGAGACGCCCGCCAGCGGCACCATCAGCGCTCCGACCTGCCCGGTCCCGAACCCGAGCGCACCCTCCAGGTACTGGGGCATCCCGTAGAACACGCAGTAGTAGACGACCGTCATCACCCAGAACCCGACGAAGGTCGGGAGCACGCTGGCGCTCGTGACCAGCGAGAGGTCGACGAAGGGGCGCTCGACCCGGCGCGAGCGCCGTACCAGCAGGAGCGCGGAGGCGAGACCGACCGCGACCAGCGGCAGCGACCACCCCCGGCTCGGCCGGGAGAGGAAGACGAGGATCGAGATGATCGTCGTCCCGAACAGCGCGACGCTGGGCAGGTCCAGGGCGGCGATCAGGGATCGCCCCCGGCCCGCCGGCGGCGGCCCGTCCGGCTCGATCAGGAGCAGGACGGCGGCCAGCGCGCACAGGGCGATCGGAGCACTCAGCCAGAAGAGCACGCTCCAGTGCCACAGGCTGACCACGAGCCCGCCCACCGCCGGCCCCAGCACGACACCCATGGAGTTGCCCAGCTGCACGCGCGCGATCGCCGGCATCGGCGCGATGCCGACGCGGTCCGCACTCCGGCGGATGATCGACAGCGCGGCAGGGAAGGCCGCGGAGCTCCCGAAGCCGATCGCCACCCGCATCGCGCACAGCGCCGCGAAGCCGGGCGCGAGCGGGGCTACGGTGCTCATCACCGCCACCACCACCATGCCGGCGGCGAGCACGCGCCGCGGCCCGACCACGTCGGCGAGCCGGCCCATCAACGGCTGCGCCACCACGGAGGTGAGGTAGAAGACCGTCACGATCCAGGTGACCTCGGCGACCGAGATCCCGAAGTCGTCGCGCAGCGCCACCAGGCCGACGGCGAGCATCGAGGAGCTGAGCGGGTTGAGCATCGTGCCGAGCCCCATCGCGGCGACGGCCAGCCGCCACCTTCTCGTGGGGTTCACGTCGCTCCCGCCATCGACCGCTATTGTATGCATAAGCATACCGAAGGCAGCGCCGCACCGCATCGAGGGCAGGAGACAGACATGACGTGGACCCAGGACGCCGACCGGCTCCTGACGGATCTCGACCGCGAGGTCGTCCGGTTGAGCGGATTCGGCCAGCGCGGCACGACCGGCGAGCGCCCGGCACTGCTGGTCATCGACGTGACCGAGGCGTTCTGCGGCGACCGGCCCGAGCCGATCCTCGAGTCCGTCAAGCGGTTCCGCAACAGCAGCGGCGAGGCCGCCTGGGACGCCGTCGAGGTGATCGGCTCCCTCGGCGAGACGGCCCGCGCGAACGACGTGCCCGTCGTCTACACCCGCGGCATGTCGCCCGCGTCCGGGCTCGGACCGGGCAGGTGGGCGACGAAGAACAGCCGGGTCGCGGAGGACCGCGACAGCCAGCACCGGATCGTCGAGCCCCTGGCGCCCCAGGACGGGGACGTCGTGCTGGACAAGGCGAAGCCGAGCGGCTTCTTCGGCACGCCGTTGCTCAGCCTGCTCATCGACCGCGGCATCGACTCGCTCATCGTCTGTGGCTGCACCACGAGCGGCTGCGTGCGCGCGACCGTCGTCGACGCCTTCTCCAACAACCTTCCCGTCAGCGTCGTGGCCGACGGATGCTTCGACCGGGTCGCGGTGTCGCACACGGTCGGGCTCTTCGACATGAACCTCAAGTACGGCAACGTCGTCGACTCCAGCGAGGCGCTCGCGATGCTGGCGGGCCGCGCTCGGGACTAGGTCGCCTCCGCGGCTGGTCAGACGGCGCGGCCGCCGACCAGGGTGAGCCGCACCCCCGGCCGCAGCGTCGCCGTCGGGTCGGCGTCCAGGCCGACCAGGTCGGCGCTCGCTCCCGGGGCGATCACGCCCAGGTCGCCGCGACCGAGCATGAGCGCGGCCGTGCGCGTGTGCAGGTGGAGCGCGGCCGACACCGGCAGGCTCTCCTCGACATCGAAGTCCTGACCCCACAGCGAGCGCCGCTCGACCGACAGCGCCACGCTCTCCAGCGGCTGGAACGGCCGGCCCCGCCTGCCCGGCGTACCGTTCCAGTCGCTGCCGAGGACGCAGCCGACGCCCAGGCGCAGCGCGGTCCGCAGCGGCACGAGACGGTGCCGGCGCAACGCCGTCGCGGCGGCGTTGAGCTCCACCCCCACCACGGCCGGCTGGGTGGACCACCAGATGTCGTGGGCCGCCATCCGCGTCAGCTGGGCGTCCGAGACGTCGAACCCGTGCTCGATGCTCAGCCGCGTCGTACTCGTGCGCCGGACCCGCTCGAAGACATCGAGGACCGCGTCCACCCCGAGCCGGGTCGCGGCGTGGCAGGTGACCGCCCAGCCGAGACCGGCGGCACGGGCCACCAGCGCGAGGAGCTCCTCGCGCTCCATCAGCAGCGTCGGCTCACCGCCGTCGACGATCGTCTCGATGCCGTGGTCGACGAATATCTTCACCGCGTCGTGGGCCAGCCACTCGCCACCGAAGCCCGTGGCCGCCGGCCAGCTCGCGATCGTGGCCAGCCGGTCCGCAAGCGTGGCGGTCGGGTCCAGGCGCGGCCCGCCGAACACCCGCGTGGCCAGTCGGCCGTCGGCCGCCAGCACGCCCTGGAAGGCGGCCAGCTCGCCCTCCCGGAAGCCGGTGACCCGCACGGTGGTGATCCCGGTGCGGGCATAGTCGCGCTGGGTGGCGCGGATCGCGTCCGACAGGTCGCCGGCGACCGCTCTGGGGTCGAAGCACCGGAGCACCAGCCCGATCGCGCCGTACTCCCGGATGATCCCGGTGGGGCGTCCGCTCGGGTCGCGCTCGATCATCCCGCCCGGCGGGTCGCCCCGGTGGTCGGCGATGCCGGCCAGGGCCATCGCCCGACCGTTGAGGACCATGGCGTGAGCGCCCAGCCGGACCGCGATGGGGTTGTCGCCGGGGACCCGGTCCAGCACCTCAGCGGACGGCGGATCGCCGATCGGGAACTGCTGGAGCGAGAGAGCGTGCTCCGTGACCACCCACTGGTCCGCAGGCAGTCCGGCCACGGCGGCCGCGAGCGCGGCCACCAGGTCGTCGTTGGAGAGCACGTGCGCGGTCGGGACGGCGAAGGAGTCGAGGACGGCCGACGGGAGATGGTTGTGGGCGTCGATGAACCCGGGCACCAGCACCGTGTCGCCGAGGTCCTCGACCGCGACGCCGAGGTCCCGGCGGGCCGCTCGGTCGTCGGGATCGAAGAGGGCCAGAATGCGCCCGGCGCCGATCACGACGCCGCGGGGCAGGACCGTCTCCGCCGGCTCGTGGAAGCTGAGCACCTTGCCCGCGACCAGGGCGCGCTCCGGGCGGGGCCACCGGATCACGCGTCGGTCCTGTATCGCTCCTTGCCGAAGTGGTTGATGGCGTACTGCACGATCGCCACGAAGACCAGCAGGATCAGGATGAGCGCGAACGCCTCCGCGACCTGGAGGGTCTGCGACGCCCGGGCCAGCTCGTAGCCGAGGCCCCGGGTCGAGGCGAGCATCTCCGCCAGGATGACGGTGATCATGCACAGGGCCGCACCGATCCGGACGCCGGAGAGCACCATCGGGAGCGCGGCCGGCATCTTCACCTGCCAGTCGGTCTGGCTGCCGCTGGCCCCGAAGGCCCGGGCCACCTTCAGGTAGCGCTGGTCGATCGCCCGGAAGCCGCGCAGCGAGTTGAACGCGATCGGGAAGAACCCGGACAGCGCGCCGTAGGCGATCTTCGACTGCATCCCGACGCCGAACCACAGGATGAACAGCGGGTAGAAGAGCACCAGCGGCACCAGGTAGCCCCAGGCGATCAACGGCTCGGCGACCTCCGCCCGGAAGGGCGTGCGCCCGCAGATGAAGCCCACGACGACGCCGGCGACCAACGCGATGGCGAACGCCGCGAGGAGCTCGACGGCGGTGATGCCGGCGCTGCTCCAGGTGTGACTGGAGGTCACCAGCAGCTTGAACTGCTCCCAGACCACCGACATCTTCGGCACCAGGATCGGTGAGACCCCGCCGGGCCCGGTGGCATAGGCCCAGGCGCCGAAGAGTCCGATCAGGCCGAGGATGCGCAGGCACCACACGGCGATCTTGTGCTTCACGGTGCGACGACCTCCTCGGGCGCGCCCTCCAGCAGGCCGAACAGCTCGGCCCGCAGCGTGTCGAAGGAGGCGGTGGTCATGAAGTCGAGCCGGCGCGGCCGGGGCGCGTCGACGACGAACTCGCGGACGATCCGGCCCGGGCCCTTGCCCATCACCAGCACCCGGTCGGCCCAGAAGATCGCCTCATCGAGGCTGTGGGTCACCATCACGACGGTCTTCTCCGCCTCGGTCAGCACGTTCGACATCTCGATGCCGATCCGCCGCCGCGACTGCTCGTCCAGCGCACCGAACGGCTCGTCCATCAGCATGATCTGCGGGTCCATCGCGAGCGCGCGCGCCACCGCCACCCGCTGCTGCATCCCGCCCGACAGCTCCGCGGGATAGGACTCGGCGACGTGATCGAGGCCGACCAGCTCGAGCTGCTTCATCGCGACCGCGCGCCGCTCGGCCTTCCGCACCCCGGCGAACCGCAGTCCGGTCGCCGCGTTGTCGACGACCGAGCGCCACGGGAAGAGGCTGTAGTCCTGGAAGACGAACGCCGCCCGCGACGGCTTCGGGCCGGTGATCGGCTCGCCGTCCACCGTGATCCTGCCCGAGCTCGGGCGCAGCATCCCGCCCATGCAGTGCAGCAGCGTCGACTTGCCACATCCGCTCGGGCCGATCAGCGAGACGAACTCACCCCGGCGGACCTCCAGGTCGATGTCACGGATCGCCGTGACCGGGTCACCCTTGGCCCGCTCGTAGGTGAGCGTGACCGATTCGATGTTCATAGTCATGTCTGGGCATCCAAGTTCTAGATTGTTGCGACCGTTGCGGCGCCGGTGGAGCGCCACCTGTTCATCCGGGTCTCGGCGCGCGTCCAGAGCGCGCCGGCGACGACCGCGACGATGGTGATCAGCAAGACGATGGCGAGGACGTAGTCGGTCTTCAGGGCGGCGGAGTAGGTGCGGATCAGCGGCCCGATGCCGCCGTCCGACGCCCAGAGCTGGGCGATCATCACGCCCAGGAAGGCGTGCTTGATGCCGTACCAGAACGCCGCGAAGATCCCCGGCAGCGCGGCCGGGAGGATCACGTCGGCGTAGCGGTGCACGGTCCGTGCGCCGAAGGCGTCGGCGACCTTGAGGTGCCGCTGCTCGACGAGCCCGAGGCCGCCGATCACGTTCACGACGACGTAGAAGAAGCTCTCGAACGCCCCGAACGCGGCGGCGGACATCCCGCCCAGACCGAAGATGAGGGTGAAGATCGGAAGGAAGATCGACTTCGGGGTCGAGAGCACGAAGGCGATCGGGCCGAGGAACGCCTCCCGGAGCAGCCTCGAGGCGCCGAGGGCGAGGGCGACGAAGAGCCCGGCGGAGGTGCCCATCACGAAGGCGAGCAGGATCGAGGACCCGGTACGCCGGAAGGCCTCCTGGGCGTCGGGGTCGCCGAGCAGGTCGGCCATCGCCCGGACCACCTCGGTCGGCGCGCTCAGGAAGTCGCCGTCGATGACGCCGATCCGGACCAGGATCTCCCAGAGGAGGATCACACCGATGACGATCGCGCTCCGCAGCAGCGACGCGCTGTGAGCGCGTCGCTGCCGAGGAGCACCACGTTGTGCGGAAGGCTGCCGCATGAGTACCTCAGAGGTCCTTCCAGTAGCTGTAGATCGAGGTGATGTCGAAGTCACCGATGCCCTCGACCGTCGTGTGGACGGCGTCGGCCAGCCCCTCGAGGTTCTCCTGCGGGATCTCCCCGTCGGTGGACAGGATCGGCAGCAGCAGGTCGACGGCCTCGTCGGCGACCTCCGGGTCCTTCTTCCACTCGTCCACGACGAACTTCTTCACCCAGTCCGGGTCGGCCTGCAGCTTCTCGACCGCCTCGAAGTAGCCCTCGAAGAAGGCCTTGACGTTCTCCGGGTGCTCCTTGGCGTACTTGTTGCTCACCAGGAACGCCTCGAAGGCGTTCGGACCGACCAGGTCGGCGACCGAGCCGAGGTTCTCGCCGAAGCCCTCGTTCTCGGCGGTCAGCACCGTCTCGATGCTCCAGATGAAGGCGTCGATGGTGCCCGACCGCAGCGCCCCCAGGAGGCCTTCGAGGTTGCCGAGCGGAACGACCTCGTAGTCGGACTCGGACCAGCCGAGGTTCTTCGCGACGGTCAGCGTGGCGAAGTGGCCCGCCGAGCCGAAGCTGGAGATCCCGAACTTCTTGCCCTTGAGGTCCTCGGGCTTGGACGCACCGGCGTCGGGCGACGCGATCACGTACTGGTCCCAGGGGAGCACGTCGCCGGCCGTCAGCGTGGCGTCCAGCCCGGCGATGATGTCGGAGGCCGCCTTGACGCCGGTACCGAGACCGATCTCCGCGTTGCCGCTGGCGATCGACGGCCCGACCGTCGAGGAGGTGCCGTCGATGATCTTGACGTTGATGCCCTTGTCGTCCCACACCCCGAGCGCCGCGCCGGCCTCGGCGCCGATGAACGGCAGGGAGTCGCCCTCGCTCACGATCAGCCGCACCGTCGGAGTGCCGTCCGACGACTCGCCCCCGTCGTCGCCACCGCCGCATGCCGCCACCAGCAGCATGGCAAGGCCGAGACTCCCTGCGATGGCCGCCTTCCGCCGCGCACCCATATGAACCATGCCACAACCCCTCATACTGAGCCCGAACGACTCCACGTTCGGTACACGAATGTATGCATCGAAATACCAAACGCGACGGATGTCAACCCCCGTGAGCGGTTTTTGAGCACTCCCGGGCCGGGTCCGAGGGCGTCCGGAGCGGCCCGCGGAGCACGCCGATCCCCGCGATGACCTGCGAGAACACGCGGGCACGCGCCCTTCGCGGGGCGGGCCGGCGGACACCACCGGATCCGGCCATCGGACGGCCGGCCGGAGTGCCTCACCACCGGCGCCGAACGACGCCGGACCCATCGCCGGACCGGGTGGTCACGCCTTCTTGGCGGGAGCCTTCTTGGCGGTCTTCTTCGCCGCGGTCTTCTTCGCCGGGGCCTTCTTGGCCGCCTTCTTCGCGGTCTTCTTGGCGGCCTTCTTCGCCGGGCCCTTGGCGCGGCGCTCGGCGAGCAGCTCGGCGGCCCGCTCGATCGTGATCGACTCGACCGAGTCGTCCTTGCGGAGGGTGGCGTTGTACTCGCCGTCGGTGACGTACTCGCCGAAGCGGCCCGCCTTCACGACCACCGGCTGACCCGACACGGGGTCGTTGCCGAGCTCCTTGAGCGGGGCCGCGGCGGCGGCCCGGCCGCGCTGCTTGGGCTGGGCGTAGATGCGCAGCGCCTCGTCGAGGCCGATCGTGAGCAGCTGGTCCTCGCTGGCGAGCGAGCGCGAGTCGGTGCCCTTCTTCAGGTACGGACCGTAGCGACCGTTCTGCGCGGTGATCTCGTCGCCGGACTCGGGGTCGACGCCGACCACGCGGGGCAGCGACAACAGCTTGAGGGCGTCGTCGAGGGTGATCGTGTCGAGCGACATCGACTTGAAGAGCGAGCCGGTGCGCGGCTTGGTGCCCTTCTTCACATCCTCGGGCAGCACCTCGGTGACGTAGGGGCCGAACCGGCCGTTCTTCGCCACGACCTGCAGGCCGCTCTCCGGGTGCACCCCGAGCTGGATCTCCTCGCCCGCCGGGTTGGCGAGCAGCTCCTTGGCCTTCTCGAGGGTCAGCTCGTCGGGCGGCAGGTCGTCGGGCACGTTCGCGCGGCGGGCGTACGGCGTGCCCTCGTCGTCGGGGCCCTCCAGGTAGGGGCCGTAGCGACCCACGCGCAGGTGGACGCCCGAGTCGGGTCCCGCGATCGGGAAGGTGGCCAGCTCGCGCGCGTCGATGTCGCCGAGCCCGTCAACGAGCGGCTTGAGCCCGGCCACCGTGTCGGAGCCGTAGTAGAACTCCGAGAGCTCGGTGTTGCGGTCCTTGCGGCCGCCGGCGATCTCGTCGAGCACGTCCTCCATGCCGGCGGTGAACTCGTAGGAGACCTGCCGCGGGAAGTGCTCCTCCAGCAGCCGGATCACCGAGAACGCCAGCCAGGCCGGCACCAGCGCCGTGCCCTTCTTGTAGACGTAGCCGCGGTTGAGGATCGTCCCGATGATCGAGGCGTACGTCGACGGCCGGCCGATCTCCCGCTCCTCGAGCTCCTTGATCAGCGTGGCCTCGGTGTAGCGGGCCGGCGGCTTGGTCTCGTGGCCGTTCGCGGCCAGCGACGCGGCGGTGACGGCGTCGCCCTCGTGCAGGTCGGGCAGCGGCACCTGGTCGTCGTCGCTGCGCTTGCCGGCGTCGGTGCCCTCGACGTACGCCTTGAGGAAGCCGTGGAAGGTGATCACCCGGCCGGACGCGCCGAACACCACATCCCGGCCGTCGGCGGCCGCGCCGCCGATCCGCACGGACACCGTCTGGCCGACCGCGTCCTTCATCTGCGAGGCGACCGTGCGCATCCAGATCAGCTCGTAGAGGCGGAACTGGTCGCCGGTCAGGCCGGTCTGCGCAGGGGTGCGGAAGAAGTCGCCGGCGGGCCGGATCGCCTCGTGCGCCTCCTGCGCGTTCTTCACCTTGCTGGCGTAGGTGCGCGGCGCGTCGGGGAGGTACTCCGCGCCGTACAGCTCCTGCACCTGCGCGCGGGCCGCGCCGATGGCGGCGCCCGACAGCGTGGTGGAGTCGGTACGCATGTAGGTGATGAAGCCGTTCTCGTACAGGCGCTGCGCGACCGACATGGTCACCGACGCGCTCATGCCGAGCTTGCGGCTCGCCTCCTGCTGGAGGGTGGTGGTGCGGAACGGCGCGTACGGCGAGCGTCGGTAGGGCTTGGCCTCGACCGAGCGGACGTCGTACGTCGTGTCCGCGAGCGCCGCGACCAGGGCCTCGGCGGCGGCCCGGTCGAGATGGACGCGCTCGTCCTTGCGGGACTTCAGCAGCCCGTCCGGACCGAAGTCGGACCCGCTGGCCACCCGGCCGCCGTCGATCGAGTGGAGCTTGGCCGGGAACATCCGGGGCTCCTTGCTCGCCCCGGCGTCGAAGGTGCCCTCGAGGTCCCAGTACGACGCGACCCGGAACGCCATCCGCTCGCGCTCGCGGTCGACGACCAGGCGGGTGGCCACCGACTGCACGCGGCCGGCCGACAGGCCGGACATGACCTTCTTCCAGAGCACCGGGCTGACCTCGTAGCCGTAGAGGCGGTCGAGGATGCGGCGGGTCTCCTGGGCCTCGACGAGGTCCATGGCCAGCTCGCGCGGGTTCTCGGCGGCGGCGAGGATCGCCGGCTTGGTGATCTCGTGGAAGACCATCCGGTGCACCGGGATGCCCTTGGGCTTCAGCTCGTCGAGCAGGTGCCAGGCGATCGCCTCGCCCTCGCGGTCCTCATCGGTGGCGAGGTAGAGCTCGTCGGCGTCCTTGATGAGCGTCTTCAGCTTGGAGATGTGCGACTTCTTGTCGCGCGGCACGACGTAGTAGGGCTCGAAGCCGTTGTCGACGTCGACGGCGAGCCGGCCCCACGGCTTGTCCTTGATCTTCGCCGGGGTGTCGGCGGCGCTCTGCGGGAGGTCGCGGATGTGGCCGATGGAGGACTCGACGACGTACCCCTGGCCGAGGTACTCGCCGATCTTGCGAGCCTTGGCCGGGGACTCGACGATCACCAACTTGTGGGCCACGGGTTCTTGTCTCCTGCAGTGGGATGGTGCCCGGTTCGCTCTGCCGGGTGAAGCGGTACTACGGCCGACACGGTAGCGCGTGGAGCACGCCGGGCATTCCCGGGCGTCCGCGAAGAAGACACCCCGGGCCCTCAACGTTCCGCGCCGTGTCCCCGTCAAGGAAGAGTAGGCGAGGGGACGACCGGGTGACTCGGAGGCGGACGGTGGAGGGTGATCTGACGGGGGACTTCGCGGACTTCGTCGCGGTGCAGAGCAGGTCGCTGCTCGGGTTCGCACACGCGCTGACGGCCGACCCCCACGACGCCTGGGACCTGACCCAGGAGACGTTCGCCCGGATGGGCGAACGCTGGGGCCGGACCCGGCTCGACGAGCCCGCGGCGTACGCACGCACCGTGATGGTGCGGCTCAACATCGACCGGATCCGGCGGCTGCGCCGCGAGCTCCCGCTCCTGGTCGGCACCCGCGAGGCGGCGCCGGTCGAGCTCGTCGGCGAGGTCGACGCCTGGCTCGTCGAGGCGCTCGCGACCCTCTCGCCGCGGCAGCGCACCGCGCTGGCGCTCCGGTACGTCGAGGACCTCGACGTGCGCGGCATCGCCGAGCGGATGGGCTGCTCGGAGGGCACGGTCAAGAGCCAGCTCTCCCGCGGGACCGAGCGGCTGCGCGAGCACGCCCGCCAGCACGGCGTGCTGCGCGTCGGCCAGGCATGACACGAGAGGACTGAGCACATGACCGAGCAGCAGATCAACGACGGGTACGCGCGCCTGGACGCCGCGCTGGCGCCGCCGGTGGACACCGTGCAGCGCGTCGAGCGGCGGGCCGCGGTGCGCCGCCGCCGTCGGCGTACGGTGCTGGTCGGAGGCACCGCGCTGGGCGTGCTCGCCGTCGGCGGCACCGTCTTCGCGGCGCTGAGCGGCGACGACGGCGCCGGCCAGAGCGTCGCGGTCGACCCGCCCGCCCGCGAGCTGGTGCTGACCCGGCCCGACGGCTCGACGTACGCCTTCCACGACATCGAGGTGACCTGCAAGCCCCCGGTGGAGGACGAGGCGGCGGGTGGCGGGCCGCAGCGGATCTGGGCGGTCAGCCCGCGCGCGGTCGAGGGCGACCGGGTCATCGAGCCCTTCGTCTACTTCGAGGGGATCGTGCCGAAGATCGAGGGCGATCGGACCTTCACGTTCCCCCACGAGTGGGACATGCGCTCCGACCGCTTCCCGATGGTGCTGTTCGTCGCGGACACCGACGGCAACGAGGCGGCCAGCAGCGCCGGCGGGGAGTCGGGCACGGTCCGGGTCCTCGAGGCGTCCTGCGAGCCGGCGCCGGTGCTGCGGCTGGAGGTCGACATGACGCTCGGCAGCGAGGAGCAGCAGCAGCCGCTCGAGGTGGCCGGCCAGCTCCGCTGACCGGCCTGGACCGGCGACCGGTTCTCGGGATTCGGCTACGAACCGGGGCCGCATTGCCGACCATTCAGGTATGCGCTCCCCCGTCGGCGCCGCCCCGCGCGCGCCCAGGCTCCTCGTCGCCCTGCTCGGCCTCCTCCTGGCCGCACCCGCGCCCGCCGTCCTGCTGGCGCCCGCGGCGACCGCGGTCGAGCCGTTCGTGCTGTCGGGCACGGTGTCCGACCCGGACGCCGAGCCGCTGGTGGGCGTCACCGTGTCGGTGCTGCCTGCAGGCGGTGGCTCCGCCGTCGCGACCGGCACCTCGCAGCTGGTCGACGACGAGGCGGTCTACGCGGTGCGCGTGCCGGCCGGCAGCTACTGGCTCAGCTTCGGCAAGACCGGGTACGCCACGGCGTACCTCGAGAACGACGCGGACGACGACCCGGCGACCGTCGACGTCGACGCCGCGGGCCGGGTCACGTCGTCGGGCGTCGAGCTCGAGGACGGGCTGCTGCCCGACGTCTCCCTGCTGCTGACGGCACCGACGGTGCAGCAGGCGCCGCGGCTGAGCGGCGAGGCGGCCGTCGGTCGGACCCTCACGGTCAGCACGGGCTCCTGGAGCGGCATCACCGTCGACACGGACTACGTGACCGTCGAGTGGTTCATCGGCGGTGTGGTGGCCGACGAGTACAGCGACGGCGCCTGGTGGCAGCGGTTCGAGGTCCCCCTCGAGGCGGTCGGCGCGAAGGTCGGCTTCCGGCTGACCGTGGAGGACCCCGAGGGCGCCCGCGCCGACGCCGTCTACGAGGACTCCTCGGCCGTGGTGCCCCGACCGGTCTCGTCCGTCGCCGCGGCCGTGCGGAAGACCCGGCTCACCGCCGTCGTGACCGTTCCGGGCGTGCCCCGGCCGGTCGGCACGGTGTCGGTCACCGACGGCAGCCGGAGCATGGGCCGGGCCAGGCTCACCGCGCGGAGCAAGGGCAAGGTGGTCGTGAAACTGCGCAAGCTGAAGCCCGGCAGGCATCGGCTCACCGTGGCCTACGCCGGGCCGGCCGCGATCGTCGCGTCGAAGACCGTGGTGAGGGTCAAGGTCCCGCGGCGGTAGCCCGGCTCAGGACTCCAGGAAGCCCTCGACCACGAGCTCCCGCACCACCGGCAGGTAGGTATCCCGGGTCTCGGCCGGGTCCAGGTCGAGCAGCTGGGCGAGCGCGTCGAGGATCTGGCCCACGGACAGCTCGCCGTCGCAGGCGCCGACCAGCGCCGCCTCGACGGTGTCGGCACGGCGCGCGCGGCGCAGCCCGCGCTGCTGCCGGAGCACGACGGTCTCGGGGTCCTCGGCGCCCGGCGCGCCCAGGGTCTCCTGTCGTACGTCGGAGCGGAGCACCAGCCGGGAGTCCAGGTCGACCTCGCGGTCCCCTGCGATCGCCCAGTCGTGCAGGGCCGGGGCGATCGGCTGCTCGACGTCGTAGGGCCACTCCAGCAGCTCGCGCACCGGCCGCTCGGCGCCCGTCCGGCGCAGGTTGATCCACCCGAAGCCGACCGCCCCGATGCCCTGCTCCTCGAACCACGACAGCCAGGTGTCGTAGCGGGTGGCGTAGTCGGGGCCGCCGTGCCGGCCGGCGTCCTTGAGCCAGAGCTCGACGTACGACGCCGGGTCGACGACCTCGCGCTGCACGACGTACAGGTCGCACTCGGGATCCGCCCAGCCGGCCAGCCGGTCCTCCCAGGAGGCGCCGACAGGGATCACCCAGTTGGCGAGCACCTGGCACCAGCCACCGTCGCTCAGGTGCGCGGGCGCGGCGCGCACGATGTGCTCGACCGCACGGTCGCCGGGCAGGCCGGAGTCGCGGTAGACGAGGCGTTCGCCGGTCGCCGGCGAGATCACGAACGGCGGGTTGGTCGCGATCAGGTCGAAGCGCTCCCCCGCCACCGGCTCGAAGAACGACCCGCTGCGCACGTCGACCGGCGTGCCGAGGTCGTTGAGCGCGACGTTGAAGCGGGCGATCCGCAGCGCCCGCTCGTTGACGTCGGTCGCCACGACCGCGGCGCTGTGGCTCGCGAGGTGCAGGGCCTGGACCCCGCAGCCGGTGCCGAGGTCGAGCGAGCGGCCGACCGGCTCGCGGATCGTCAGCTGGGCCAGGGACGTCGACGCCGAGCTGATGCCGAGCACGTGGTCGGGCCCGACCCGGCTGGGGCCGCCGTCGAGCCCGGGGGTCAGGTCGCTGACGACCCAGAGGCTGTCGCCGTCCGCGGCGTACGGGCGGACGTCGAGGCGGGCCGCGACCTCGCCGACGGACCGCTCGAGGAAGCCCTCCGCGGCCAGCCGGTCGACGAGCCCGGGCAGCGCCCGCTCGGCGGCGTCGAGGTCGACGACCGTCTGCAGCAGGAAGAGTCGCACCAGGGTCTCGAGCGGACTCCCGCCCGGCGTACGTCGCAGCGCGGGCGTGGTCTCGTTGCGTCCCAGCGCGTCGTGCGCGGCCGGGCCCAGCAGCTCCGCGACCCGGTCGTAGGTGAAGTCGGCGGCGACCAGGGCCGATCGCAGTCGTGTGGGCAGCGGGGTGCTCATGCCGGAACCCGCTCGTGGTAGCCGGTCGGGCGCTCGCCGGCGCGCCACTGGGCCAGGCCGCCGCGGTAGAGGCCGTGCCGCAGCTCCAGCTCGTAGCCGTCGTACTCCGGCATCCCCAGCTCGCGGGCGGCGGCGAGCTCGGCGTCGACGTCGTAGGGCACCCGGACGTAGGAGACCGACCACGGGGCCGTCTGCTCGCTGTCCACGACGCCCTCCAGCACGCAGTAGAGCGGGGTCGGGTCGCCCATGCAGTTGCCGACCGAGCCGGTGTTGAAGCTGGTCCGCCGCTCGAGCTGGCACTCGTAGTGCGGGTCGTGGGTGTCGGCGTACCCCACCAGGTCGGGCGGCGGGCCCTCTCCGGTCGCCTCCGTGTTGCGGAACAGCCCCTCGAACTCGGCCTGGGAGCGCACGTAGCGCACCCGTCGGTGGACGGTCTCCTCCGAGGCGTGGAAGAGCCGGACGCGGCGCCCGCTGAGCCAGAAGTCGTGACAGAAGGGCAGGCCGCGCAGCCAGGCGCCCTGCCCGGGGCCGAGTTGGTCGAGCCACCAGCGCATCGCGGCGTTGTCGAAGTCCCGGTCGGGGTCGGGCAGGAAGTCGTCCCAGTTGCCCAGCAGGTTGACCTCGCAGCGCTCGCGGCACAGCTCGATGACCTCGCGCCCGCGCGGCCCCTTGCCGACGTAGTCGCCGAGGTTGAAGATCCGAGTGATGCCGCGGGCGTCGATGTCGGCCAGCACGGCCTCCAGCGCCGTCAGGTTGCCGTGCACGTCGGAGATGAGGGCGATCCGCTCGGGTCGGTTGGTCACCGGGCCAGTCTCGCAGCGCGCCGCTGCGGGCGGTCCGCGCCCCGGCCGAACGCGAGCGACCCCGCCCCTGGTCGGGACGGGGTCGCTCGGTCGGCCGGCAGGCTCAGCGCTGCTGCGGGGCCTCGAACTGCTGCGTCGGCGCCGGATCCGCGGGCGGGGCGGGCGGCGCGGTGGCCGGCGGCGGGGGCGGCGGCGCCGTGGTCCCCGACTCGTCGGCGTCGATCGCGATCGGGCGGCGCTTGGACACGTAGACCGCGACGACGATGCCGATGAACGCGGCCAGCGCGATCGCGACGCGCAGCGGCGTGTTGGCGTCCTCGCCGACCGACAGCTTCACGATCGCGGCGACGATCAGCAGCGAGACCAGGTTCATCACCTTGAGCAGCGGGTTGATCGCCGGGCCGGCGGTGTCCTTGAACGGGTCGCCGACGGTGTCGCCGATGACCGTCGCGGAGTGCGCCTCGGAGCCCTTGCCACCGTGGTGGCCGTCCTCGACGAGCTTCTTGGCGTTGTCCCAGGCGCCACCGGAGTTGGCGAGGAACACCGCCATCAGCGTGCCGGTCGCGATCGCGCCGGCCAGGAAGCCGGCCAGGGGTCCGACGCCGAGGCCGAAGCCGACGGCGATCGGCGCGAGCACGGCGAGCAGCCCCGGTGTGGCGAGCTCGCGCAACGAGTCGCGGGTGACGATGTCGACCACGCGCCCGTACTCCGGACGGCCGGTGCCCTCCATGATGCCCGGGATCTCGCGGAACTGCCGGCGCACCTCGTACACCACGGCACCCGCGGCCCGGCCGACGGCACTGATCGCCAGACCCGAGAAGAGGAACACGACCGCAGCGCCGAGCAGCGCACCGACCAGGATGTTCGGGTTGGAGATGTCGAAGCTGAACGACAGCACCGTCAGGTCGCTGACCTCGCCGACGTCGCCGACCTCCTTGAGCGACTCCGCGAGGCTGTTGACGTAGGAGCCGAACAGCGCGCTCGCGGCGAGCACCGCGGTCGCGATCGCGATGCCCTTGGTGATCGCCTTCGTGGTGTTGCCCACCGCGTCGAGCTCGGTCAGGATCTGCGCGCCCTCGTCGTCCACGTCGCCCGACATCTCCGCGATGCCCTGGGCGTTGTCGGAGACCGGGCCGAAGGTGTCCATCGCGACGATGACACCGACGGTCGTCAGCAGACCGCAGCCGGCCAGGGCGACCGCGAAGAGCGCGACGCCGACCGTGCCGCCGCCGATGAGGAACGCGCCGAAGACGGCCGCGCCGATCACCAGGGTGGTGTAGACCGCCGACTCGAAGCCGACCGCGAGACCGGACAGGATGACGGTCGCGGCGCCGGTCAGCGAGGTGCGACCGACGTCCTTGACGGGCCGGTACTCGGTGCCGGTGAAGTAGCCGGTCAGGCTCAGGATGATCGCGGCGAGCACGATGCCGATCAGCACCGCGACCGCGGCGATGATCCGTGGGTCGCCGTCGGACTGGATGGTGGCGTTGGTCAGGTCGGAGAAGTCGCCCGGCAGGTAGACGAAGGCCAGCACGACGCTCGCCACCGCGCCGATCGCGGCCGAGATGTAGAACGCGCGGTTGATCGTCACCAGGCCGCTCTCCCCGGCACGCGGCCGGCAGAGGTAGACGCCGGCGACCGCGGTGAGCGCGCCGATGGCGGGGATCAGGAGCGGGAAGACCAGGCCCTTGTCGCCGAACGCCTGCGAGCCCAGGATCAGGGCGGCGACCAGCGTCACGGCGTACGACTCGAACAGGTCGGCGGCCATGCCGGCACAGTCCCCCACGTTGTCGCCCACGTTGTCGGCGATCGTCGCCGCGTTGCGCGGGTCGTCCTCGGGGATGTTGTTCTCGACCTTGCCGACCAGGTCGGCGCCGACGTCGGCGGCCTTGGTGAAGATGCCGCCGCCGACCCGCATGAACATCGCGAGCAGCGCGGCGCCGAAGCCGAAGCCCTCGAGCACGTGCGGAGCGTGCTCCTGGAAGATGATCACCACGATGCTGGCGCCCAGCAGGCCGAGGCCGACGGTGAGCATGCCCACCGTGGCGCCGGTGCGGAAGCCGATGTTCATCGCCGGGTCGCGGCCCTGGGACTGCGCGGCGGCAGCGACCCGCAGGTTCGCGCGGACGGCGAGCGACATGCCGAAGTACCCGACGGCGGCGGAGAACCCGGCACCGACCAGGAAGAACACGGAGCGGAAGATCCGGACGGTGGTGTCGTCCGCGGGCAGCGCCAGCAACAGGAAGAACGCGACGCCGGCGAAGATCGCCAAGGTGCGGAACTGCCGCTGCAGGTAGGCGTTCGCCCCCTCCTGGACGGCCTGGGCGATGTTCTTCATGTTGTCGGTGCCCTCACCGGCGGCAAGTACCTCCTGGCGGAACATCGCCGCCATCGCGAGCGCGCCCAGCGCGATCAGTGCGACGACGATGACCAGGACGAGATTGCCTCCGGAGACTTCCACGACAGCGGGACTGATCCCCGTCATGTGGTTCCTCCTGGGTGCGATTGGGTGATGCAGATCTCAGCCGGACGCGCCGGAGTCTACGCATGCCCGAGCGTGCAGACCCCCTGGGGTGTGACCCGGAACACACCACGAGTTGCGGTTTGACGCCTGAGGCGGACGGTCCAGACCGGGCCCGGAATGTGCGCGTCGGGCGGGTCTGGGGGCCGCCACCGGGCGCGCGTCCTCTCGTTTCCCCGGTCGCCCGGGGAAACGAGCGCGACACGCCGCAGCGCACCGGCGTGTCGCCGTCGCTTCCGCCGATGGACGGGCTCCCCGGGCGCCGGGAGGACGCCGGCCGACACGCAGATCGCCCCGTCGTCCGGTGGACGACGGGGCGATGCGAGCCGGGTGGCGCGGGCGGGTGGCGCCGGGTCAGCTGCCGGCGAGCGCGGCCTCGGCGGAGTCGTGGATCACGAAGACCTTCGCCAGACCGGTGATCCGGAAGATCTTGAGCAGGCGGTCCTGGTTGCAGACCAACTCCAGCGAGCCGTCATGGGCGCGGACCTTCTTCAGCCCGCCGACCAGCACGCCGAGGCCGGTGGAGTCGAGGAACTCGACCGCCTCCATGTCCACGACGATGTCGTAGCTGCCGGCGGCCACGAGCTCGGTGATCTTGTCGCGCAGCTTCGGAGCCGTGTAGACGTCGATCTCGCCGCCGACGGCAACGATGGTCTTCCCACCGGCATCGCGCGTCGTCAGAGTCAGATCCACCTCAGTACTCCCCGTGCAGTTCGATCGGTCGGCCGGTCCGCCGATGGGCAGCCCATGTCGTCCGGCCTGGTCAATGAAACCACGCTCGTGCCGTCCCGCGCACAAACGAGGTCTCAGCCGGTGGAGCAAGGGCCCGGGCAGCGTACGTCGTGGCGCCCGGCCCGGCCCTGGTGTCCGCGGCCCGCGACGACGCGGTGTCGGCACGCCGCGCGAGAATGGATCGGTGACCACGACCCCGCGCTCCCGCCCGGTCGACGTCGCCGACCTGGTGGACCGGCTGGCGTCCGTACCGGGGCGCGAGGACCGGCTGCGGCACCTCGAGATGCTGCCCCCGCGGGCGGCGACGTACGCCGACTGGCCGGCCTGGGCCGGCGCCGACGTCGTGGCCGCGTTCGAGGCCCGGGGGGTCGAGCGGCCGTGGCGGCATCAGGTCGTCGCGGCGGAGGGGGCGTGGGAGGGTCAGCACGTCGTGCTGGCCACCGGCACGGCGTCCGGCAAGAGCCTGGGCTACCAGCTGCCCGCGCTGAGCGCGATCCGCGCGACACGCGGCGCCCGGGGGCAGCGGGGCGCGACCGTGCTCTACGTCGCCCCGACCAAGGCGCTCGCGCAGGACCAGCTCGCCGGCGTGACCGCGCTGGGCCTGGACGTGCGCGCGACCACCCACGACGGCGACAGCTCGCACGAGCAGCGCGACTGGGCCCGCGACCACGGCGAGTACGTGCTCACCAATCCGGACATGCTGCACCGCTCGCTACTCCCCGGGCACCAGCGGTGGTCGTCCTTCCTCGGCTCGCTGCAGTACGTCGTCGTCGACGAGTGCCACCACTACCGCGGGGTCTTCGGTGCACACGTGTCCCACGTGCTGCGTCGGCTGCGCCGGCTGTGCGCGGCGTACGGCGCCGCCCCGACGTTCGTCCTCGCGTCGGCGACCGTGGCCGAGCCGGAGGTCGCGGCGGGCCGGCTCACCGGGCTCGACGTGCTCGCCGTCACCGGCGACGGCTCGCCCCGGGGCCGGGTCGCGCTCGCGCTGTGGGAGCCGCCGTTCACCTCCTTCACGGGCGAGAACGGCGCGCCCGTGCGCCGGGCGGCGTCGTCGGAGACCGCCGACCTGCTCGCCGACCTGGTCGCCTCCGACGCCCGGACGCTCGCCTTCGTCCGGTCGCGACGGGGCGCCGAACAGGTCGCGATGACGGCCGCGGAGCTGCTCGCCGAGGTCGACCCGTCACTGCCCGGGCGGGTCGCGGCGTACCGCGGGGGTTACCTGCCCGAGGAGCGCCGGGCCCTGGAGGAGGCGCTGCGCAGCGGTGATCTCGCGGGTCTGGCCGCCACCAACGCCTTGGAGCTCGGTATCGACGTCAGCGGTCTCGACGCAGTGCTGATGGCCGGCTTCCCCGGCACCCGTGCCGCGCTGTGGCAGCAGGTCGGCCGGGCCGGGCGCGGTGCGCGCGACGCACTCGGCGTCCTGATCGCCCGCGACGACCCGCTGGACACCTATCTGGTCACGCACCCCGAGGCGCTGCTCGGCCGGCCGGTCGAGGCGACGGTCTTCGACCCGGCGAATCCGTACGTGCTCGGGCCGCACCTGTGCGCCGCGGCCCAGGAGATCCCGCTGACCGAGGCCGACCTCCCGCTCTTCGGGCCGACCGCCGGCGAGATCATGGCCGCCCTGACCGACGGCGGACTGCTGCGCCGCCGGCCGCGGGGCTGGTTCTGGACCGACCGGCGCCGGGCCAGCGACCTCGCCGACATCCGCTCTGCCGGCGGCGCGCCGGTGCAGCTCGTCGAGGCCGAGACCGGCCGCGTCGTCGGCACCGTCGACGCCTCGAGCGCGCACGCGACGGCCCATGCGGGCGCCGTCTACGTCCACCGCGGCGAGACCTGGCTGGTGCGCTCGCTCGACCTCGACGAGCACGTGGCCGTCATCGACCGTACCGAGACCGACTACTCCACGACCGCCCGCGAGATCACCGACATCTCCATCGTCGAGGAGCGGGCGCACGCCGCCTGGGGCGACTGCCGCCTGTCCTTCGGGCTGGTCGACGTCAGCCACCAGGTCGTGGCCTACCTCAAGCGGCGCCAGCCCGGCGGCGAGGTGCTCGGCGAGGAGCCCCTCGACCTGCCCGAGCGGTCGCTGCGCACGGCCGCCGTCTGGTGGACCGTGCCCGAGCACGCGCTGACCGAGGCGGGGCTGACGACGCGCGACCTGCCGGGCGCCGCACACGCGGCCGAGCACTGCTCGATCGGGCTGCTGCCACTCTTCGCGACCTGCGACCGGTGGGACATCGGCGGCGTCTCCACGGCCGTACACCCCGACACCGGGCAGCTGACCGTGTTCGTCTACGACGGCCACCCGGGTGGCGCCGGCTTCGCCGAGCGCGGCTTCCGCGCCGCCCGCGACTGGCTGGGCGCCACCCGCGACACGATCGTCTCGTGCGGCTGCGACGACGGGTGCCCGTCATGCATCCAGTCGCCCAAGTGCGGCAACCAGAACAACCCGCTCGACAAGTCCGGCGCCGCCGCGCTGCTCGACCTGCTGCTCGGAGCGGGATAGCGTCGCGGCATGGTCGCAGGACTGCTGCTCCTCGTGGTCGGTGCGCTTGCGGTCGTAGCGGCCGTGTTCACCGCCGACGGCACCGGAGTCGAGCTGCTCGGCTTCGACGTCACCGCCCTCGGGCTGTACCTGATCGGGCTCGGGAGCGGCGTGGCGATCCTCTGGGGCATCGGCCTCACCAAGTGGGGTACGAAGCGCAGTCTCCGGCACCGCCGCGAGGCCAAGCAGCTCAGCGAGCTGAACGACAAGCTCGACCGGCAGGACGCCGACCGGCAACGCGAGAGCCCGGACGGCGAACGACCCTTCTGAGCCCCGCTGCACGGCACCCGTCCGGCGGTGAGCAGGCAACCGTCGTGGTGCCCGGAACGGTTGCCTACTCACCGCGGCACGGCACCACGACCCGCGCCGGCGCCGGGCTCAGCCGGGTCCCGCGCGCGCCTCGGCGACCAGGTCCGCCGACTGCCCGAGCCACCGGGGACCGGTGACCTCCACGCGCAGCCGCACCTCGCGACCCGCCACCGCACACGACACCAAGCGTGCCCCGTTCACCGTGGCGATCCGGGTGCCCTCGCCGCACCCGTCCGCCCCGTGGGCCAGCGCTCGCGCCGCGGCGAGCGCCGCGAGGTCGGCCGCACTCTGGGCGCGCCGCTGAGCGTGGATCATGGCGGCGACCACGCCGAGGGCGGCCGCGACGAGCACCAACAGGCCCAGGCACGCGACCGCGAACGGCGCCGCCGATCCCCGCTGGTCGCGGCTCACGGCACCGCCTCGGGCGCCGTCTCCTCGGCGACCGCGACCGCGTCGGCCGACACCTGCGCGTGCGGCAGGTCGAACAGTCCACCGGGACCGCGGACCCGGCCCGTGACGGTCACCCGGACCTCGCCGCCGGACCTGTCGACGCTGACCCGGCTGCCCGGCGGGGCGACCTGCTCCCCGCGGCCGACGGCCGCCGCGACGTCGTCGCCACGCGCGACGGCCCGGGCGGTCTCCCGCGCGGCGTCGACGGCGCGCACCTGGGCGGCCCCGACCGCGAGCAGCCAGACCAGTCCGATCGTCGCGGCGAGCAGCAGCGGCAGCACCATCGCCAGCTCTGCGGTGGCGGCACCGCGCTCGGACCGCAGGTACCCCCACGGAGTCGCGGACCGGAGGAGCGCATCGGGGGAGGTCCGCGATCCCGTGGGGTGGCTCATCCGATGCCCAGGAGCCCGAGCACGTGGTCGAAGAGGGTCTTGAGCAGCTGGTCTCCGAAGCCGCCGGTGAGCAGCTTGTAGAGCAGCCCGGCCAGGCCGGCGCCGGCCGCGGTGCCGACGGCGTACTCGGCGGTGGTGATGCCGCGCTGGTCGTGGCAGGCCGGCTCGCGCCGGCGTCGGTCACGGAGGTGGAGGGACATGGAATCTCCTTGTTCTGAAGGCTTCCCGGGCCACCCGATGTGGTCCGGGAGTACGACGATGCGACATCGCGGGGACGGTCCGCCGCCGCGACGGCCGAGGCTGTGGACGATGCGGTCGGAGCGCCGGCGGTGGACGACTCGTGGCCCGGCGCCGGCGACCCTCACAGGTCGAGGCCGCTCAGGAGGGCCACGACGAGCGGGACGATGCCGATCAGCACGAAGGCCGGCAGCAGGCACAGCCCGAGCGGCACGGCGGCCCGCACCCCCACGGCGCGGGCGCGTTCCTCGGTATCGGCCCGGGCGTTGCGGGCGAGCTCGTCGGCGAGTCTCTCGACGGTCGCCACCACCGGTGCGCCGGTCTCGTGGGCTCGCGCGAGGGCGCGGCCCAGCGGCGCGAGAGCGGGCTCCGCCGTGAGCGACGACCAGACCTCGACGGGGTCGAGCCCGAGCGAGAGCCGGGCGGCCGCCCCGAGCAGCCGGTCGGCGGCCGGGCCGGGCAGCGCGGCGCACACCTGGGCGATGCCGTCCTGGGGCGATGCGCCGGCTCGCAGGGTCGCGGCCACGAGCGCCACGACGTAGGGCAGGTCGCGAGTGACGGCGCGACGACGGGCGCGCTCGGACGCGGGCTCGGCGCGCCCGATGACGATCCACACGACGACCGCCGCGACCGCACCGGCGGGGATGCCGGCGGGCCCGGAGACGAACGTCAGTGCGCCGGCTCCGGCGCAGCCTGCCCAGAGCAGGCGGTGCCGATGCAGCCAGCCGACACCCGACGAGGCCGGCGCGGGAGCGGCGACGGTCGGCGGCACCGGTCTGGGCCGCACCAGCATCGCCGCCGCACCGGCCGCGGCCAGTACCGCGAGCCAGAGACTCACGTCGCGTCCCCGGCGTCGCGGGCGATCGTCTCGATCCACCACAGCCCGGCCAGCCCGAAGGCGAGGCCGGCCGCCAGGCAGCCCAGCCCCGCGGGCGTCCGGAGCAGGAACCGCCACGGATCGCCTCCGGCACCCGATCCCATGAGCAGCGCGAGGATCGGGAGCCCGGCGACCAGCCGCGCGGTCGCCCGCGCTGACGCCAGCTCGCCCGCCACCACGCGGCGGGTGCCGGCGTCGGCGCGCAGTGAGATCGCGACCCGGTCGACCGTCGCGGCCAGGCCCTCGCCGGTGCGGTGGGCGACCTGCCACGCGGCGGCGACGACCCGCAGGTCTCCGGCCCCGTCGACCTCGGTGGCGACGGCCCGCAGCGCGGACGGCACGTCGGCACCGACCCGGAACGCCGCCGCGACCGGCGCCAGCGGCACCCAGGTGCGCGCCGCCCGATCGAGGCAGTCGCCCGGTGGCAGCCCGCCCGCGAGCTCGCTCGCCATCGCCTCGCAGGTCTCGAGCACCCGGGCGGCCGTGGCCGCCGCGGCCCGCCTGGCCCGCTGGCGGCGGACGAGCGCGACGCCACCGAGCGCCGCGAGGGCGCCGACGGCGCTCAGCGCCGAGAGTCCGGGGACCAGGACCACCGCGAGCGCGACCACCGCGGCCCCCGCCGCCAGCTGCGAGCGCCCGGACATCCGGGCCCGCCCCGCCAGGCGGGGCGGCGATCGCACCAGCAGGGCGGCGGCCCCGGCCGCGCACCCCGCGGCCAGCACCATCACCGTCATGGGGCGCCGCCCAGCCGGTCGGCCAGCTCGTCGGCCGCCGGACCCGGTCGCGCTCGGCCATCGGCCGCGACGACGAGCGCGGCGCTCATCGCGACCAGCCCGTCCGGCGACCTGCTGGGCACCGCGACCTGCCGGAGCCGGCGCCGACCGTCGCGGTCACGGGAGAGGTGGAGCACGACGTCGACGGCCGAGGCGAGCTGGCTGTGGGCGGCGTCGCGCCCCAGTCCGCCGGCGAGGGCCAGCGCCTCGATGCGCGCCGGGACGTCGAGCGCGGAGTTGGCGTGCAGCGTGCCGCACCCGCCCTCGTGGCCGGTATTGAGGGCCGCCAGCAGATCGACCACCTCGGCGCCGCGCACCTCGCCGACCACGAGCCGGTCGGGCCGCATCCGCAGCGCCTGCCGCACCAGCACGCGGACGTCGACGGCGCCCGCGCCCTCGATATTGGGCGGTCGGCCCTCCAGGGCGACGACGTGGGGATGGTCGGGCCGCAGCTCGCTGGCGTCCTCGACCACGACGACGCGCTCCTGCGGCGGCACCCGGCCGAGCAGCGCCGCGAGGAGCGTGGTCTTGCCGGAGCCGGTGCCGCCGCTGACCAGGAACGCCAGCCGGGCGGCCACGATCGCGTCGAGCAGCTCGGCGGTCGGCTGGCCCAGCGTGCCGGAGTGGACCAGCTCGTCGAGCGTGAACGCCTGGCGCCGCGGCACGCGCAGCGAGATCACCGTGCCCGGCCGGGCCAGCGGGGCGAGCACCGCATGGAAGCGGGTGCCGTCGGGCAGTCGCAGGTCGACGTACGGCGTCGCGTCGTCGAGGCGGCGCCCGCCGAGCGCCGCCAGTCGCTGCGCCAGGCGGCGGACGGACTCCTCGTCGCGGAACCGGACCGTGGTGAGCTCGAGGCCGGCACCGCGGTCGAGGTAGACGTGCTCGGCGCCGTTGACGAGGACGTCGGTGACCTGGGGAGTGCGCAGGAGGGGCTCGAGCGGACCGGCACCGACCACGTCGCGGCGCAGGGTCTCGTAGACGGCGAGCACGGCTGCGTCGCCGACCGGTCGGCCGCTCTCGCGCAGCGCCTCGGCCACGCGGTGGGGCGTCAGCTCTCCCGGCGAGCGCGCCAGCCGGTCGCGCACCGCCTCCAGGTCGACCGGGTCCGCCTCGGGAGCGACGCTCATGCCGCCTCCGCCGACCCGTGCAGCAGGGCCAGCTGGTCGAGCGCGTCGCCGGCGGCCCGCCCCAGCGCCCCGCGGCGAGACCGCACCGGCCCGAGGCCGAGATCGATCGCCTCGGCGAGACCGCGCTGGTCGCCCATCGTCGTGAGCACCGGGACCCGGGTGGCCCGGGCGATCGCCTGGGGGTCGACACCGGCGCCCCGCACCACGAGCCGGACCCGGGACGGGTCGGGGTGGCGTGCGCACACGCGCACCGCGGAGGCGACCCCGGCCACCGTCGGCACCACGACGACCAGCAGCCGGTCGCACCGGGCGGCGACCTCGTCGACCAACGGGTCGCCGGTGCGCGGCAGGTCGACGACCACGAAGTCGTGGCCACGCTGCGCCGCCGAGAGCACCTCACGCACCGCGAACGCCTGCAGCGTGCCGGGTGGCCCGGCCCGCCAGGTCAGGGCGGCCAGCTGCTCGCGGCGCGGCAGCGCCTCGCGCAGGGCCCGGGCGCTCAGCCGGCCGGTCGCGTGGCACAGCCCGTCCCAGCGCACGCCGTCGCGATCTTCGAGGCCGAGCACCCGGTCGACGCCCGGACCGAGCGGATCCGCGTCCACCACGAGCGCCCGGCCACGCCGAGCGGCGAGCTGGCCCAGGGCACACGCGAACGTCGTCGCGCCGGCGCCACCGCTCCCGCCCACGACGCCGACCACCACGCCGGACGCGCGGTGCGGGTCGCCGAGATCGGTGAGCGCCTCCACGAGCCAGGCCTCCGACGCCGGGAGGTCCGTCACACTCTCGGCGCCGAGCGCGACCGCCACCCGGAACAGCTCGTCGGGCACCGGTCCCCACGCCACGACGTGCGCCCCGTCGCGCCGGGCCGGAGAGATGGCCGCCAGCTCGGCGGCGACGTCGGCGCCGACCAGCACCAGGGGCGCCACCGGCCAGCGCCCGAGGGCGGCGCCGATGTCGGGCGCCACCTCGGGTTCGACGCCGGCCGCAGCGGCCAGGCGCAGCAGCTGGTCGAGGAGGGAGCGATCGCGGGTGACGATGAGCGGAGCGTTCATGCGGCGATGCTCCCCGCGCCGCGACGTCCCCACCACCGGGCCGATTCCCCTTGTGGACAAGGGTGCTGGACACCGGGGCTGTGCACGGAAGCTGGGCCATGGCCCCCTACGATTGGGGCCATGGCGCCGACCGCGGCCTTCTTCGACCTCGACAAGACGATCATCGCGAAGTCGAGCACGCTCGCCTTCAGCAAGCCGTTCCAGGCCGGCGGCCTGATCTCACGCCGCGCCGTGCTGCGCTCGGCGTACGCCCAGTTCGTCTACCTGGTGGGCGGCGCCGACCACGACCAGATGGAGAAGATGCGGCAGTTCATGTCGCAGCTGTGCACCGGCTGGGACGTCGCCACGGTCCGCGAGATCGTCGCCGACACGCTGCACAACGTCGTCGAGCCGCTCGTGTACGACGAGGCCGTGTCGCTCATCGAGGAGCACCAGCTCGCCGGACGGGACGTGATCATCGTGTCCGCCTCCGGGGCCGAGGTCGTCGAGCCGATCGCCGCCATGCTCGGCGCCGATCGCGTGATCGCCACCCGGATGGAGATCGTCGACGGCCGCTACAGCGGCAACATCGAGTACTACGCCTACGCCGAGGAGAAGGCCCGGGCGATCCGCGAGATCGCCGACCAGGCCGGCTACGACCTCGAGGGCTCCTACGCCTACAGCGACTCCGTCACCGACGTGCCGATGCTGGAGGCGGTCGGGCACGCCTACGCCGTCAACCCCGACAAGGAGCTGCGCAAGGCGGCGGCCGCGCACGAGTGGCCGATCCTGGTCTTCACCAAGCCGGTCGCGCTGCGCGCCCGGGTACCGCTGCCGGCCCGGCCGACCCTCGCCGCACTCGCCGTGGGCGGCGTGGTCGCCGTCGGCGGGGTCATCTGGGCGAACGCTCGCAAGCGCCGGCTCGGCGCCTGAGCGCCGCGGCGCAGCCCCCTCGAACGGCTCGCCCCGGAACCCATACTTCCCCCGGCAAGTCAAGGGACCTCAGGGCTTGAAGGGCTCCCTCAACGGGCGTACAAACGAAGGCAAGAACTCCATAGTCTGCACGTGAGCCGGGTACCCACGCGGCGATCTACCCTTCCTACAGGGCGTCGGCCGAGCCGGGACACTCCCGGGGCCGCAGTTGATGATGCACGCCTGGTAGCCGTCGGCCTCACGTGTCAGCGGCGGCACCCGGCCCAACCACTCGAGATCCGGGTGCCGTTCGCATGTCTGAGCGCAGTGAGCCGCGACGCAGGAGCGGCTCGCGTCGCGCGAGGAGGTCGAGGGCGCCCACGACCGACGAAGGAGGTCGCGACGGCGCGTCTCGAGACCCGGTGAGACGAACGCCGACGGTGACCACCGCGTTCATGGTGGGTTTCGAGACAGGCGCCAGCGCGCCTTCCTCAACCACCGACATCCCGGGGTTTTCGAGACAGGCGCCAGCGCGCCTTCCTCAACCATCGGAGGGACAGGACCCCGTCCCCCTCAACCACCGTGGACGGGACTGGCCTGCGCGCCGGCGGCGTACGCCTCGGCCGCGTAGAGCAGCCAGGAGTGCACGCCGGCGAGGCCGCCCTCGGCGTACCCCCGCAGGTTCGACTCGTACGCCGCGCGCAGGGCCAGGTGACCCGCCTCCGGGACCACCAGCGACTTCTCGTCCACGCCGCGCGCGACCAGCACCAGCCGCTCGGCGGCCCGGGCGACGATGCCGTTGTGCGACGGGAACGGTGCCCCGGTCACCAGCTCGGCGTGCACGACCGCGGCCACCAGCAGCGCCGGCGCGGCGGTCGCCGCCGACAGCAGGTCGCCGACCCGGCGCAGCCGACCGGCGGCCGCGCCGTCGCGGGGACGGCCGCGGGTGTCGGCCGGCAGGCCGGTCGCGGCCAGCGCGTGGATCCGGGCCAGCGCCTGCAGCGGCGCGCGCCCCAGCACCGGCACCAGCCCGAGCAGCTCCGTCGAGACCCGCACCGCGTCGAGCGCGATCTCGTCCCCCTCGCCGGCCCGCACGTCGGCCAGCGACGAGCCCGACCCCTCCAGCACCGCGCTCGCGTGGGCGCCGCGCAGCAGGCTCTCGCCCGTCAGCTCCGGCGAGGTCCGGCGCAGACCCCGGTCGCGCAGCATCACGTCGATGCCGTCGCGGGCGGCGGCGTACCCCGACGGGACCCCCTCGAGGTCCACCAGGCTCGACAGCGGATCGGCAGTCACGCCCGGAAGGCTATCCAGCGGGTACGGTGAGCCCGATGAGTGACCAGCCCTCGCCCGCCCGCTCCTTCGGCTCCGTGGCGGACGCCTACGACCGCGGGCGTCCGTCGTACCCGCGCGAAGCCGGGGCCTGGCTGGTGGGCGACCAGCCGCAGACGGTGCTCGAGCTCGGGGCCGGCACCGGCAAGCTCACCGAGGTGCTGCTCGGGCTCGGCCACGAGGTGCACGCCACCGACCCCGACGACGCGATGCTGGCGCGGCTGCGGGAGCGACTGCCCGACGTACCCACCTCGGTCGCCTCGGCCGAGGAGCTGCCCGCCGCCGACGGGTCGTACGACGTGGTGGTGGCCGGCCAGGCGTTCCACTGGTTCGACCACGAGCGGGCGCTGCCGGAGATCGCCCGGGCGCTGCGGCCCGGCGGCCGGCTCGCGCTGATCTGGAACAAGCGCGACGAACGCATCCCCTGGGTGAAGCGGCTCGGCCGGATCATCGGCACGCAGGAGCAGGAGACCGATCCGACCGAGACCCTGGTGACGTCGGGCTGGTTCGGCTTCGTCGAGAACGCCTCCTACAAGCACTGGCAGGTCATCGACCGCGAGTCCGTGCAGGACCTGGTGCTGTCACGCTCCAACGTCGCGGTGCTCGACGAGGACGGACGGCGGGCCAAGCTGGCCGAGGTGCTGGCCTTCTACGACGACTACGGGCGCGGCATGGACGGCATGCAGCTCCCCTATGTCGCCTCGTGCTTCCGCGCGACCGTGGTCGACCGGCCGGAGGGCGCGGCCATCGCGACGACCGAGGCGGGCGACGAGGGCCGGCCGGCCACCACGGGGGGCGAGCCGACCGACACCGACGACGTCCTGCTGATCGACTTCCGTTAGCAGCCGGAGACGTCGATGCCCCGACCTTGGCGCCGTCGACACCTGGGCACCGAGGCCGACCGGGCGACCTTCCGCACCCTGCACAGCGCCTCGCTGGCGGCTCCCGCACTGCGCGCCGGCCTGACCACGGAGAGCGCCGAGCGCAGCATCCGGCACCTGCACGACCTGCTCGGCAGCCCGGCTCTCGCGATCACCGACACCGCCGGCTCCCTGGCCTGGCACGGCTCCGGGCAGCATCACGAGGAGCAGTGCGCCGGGCTCGCGGAGCTGACCGTCGAGGCGGGCCGCACCCGGGTCTTCGACCGGCACGACCTGCCCTGTGGCGCCCCCGGCTGCGACGTACGCGGCGCCATCGCCAGCCCGCTCGTCGTCGACGAACGGGTGGTCGGCACCCTCCAGGTCTTCGCCGACGCACCCACCGCGGGCCTGGCCCGCGCCACCGACGAGGTGGCGGCGTGGGTGGCCTCGCAGCTCGAGCTCGCCGAGCTCGACGCGTCTCGCACCCGGCTGATCGAGGCTGAGGTGCGGGCGATGCGGGCCCAGATCAGCCCGCACTTCATCTACAACTCCCTCGGGGCGATCGCGAGCTTCGTGCGCACCGACCCCGACCGCGCCCGCGACCTGCTGCTGGAGTTCGCGGACTTCACCCGCTACTCCTTCCGCCGGCACGGCGAGTACACCACCCTCGCCGAGGAGCTGCGCTCGGTCGAGCGCTACCTGCTGCTCGAGCAGGCCCGCTTCGGCGAGCGGCTCCAGGTGACGCTGCGGATCGCGCCGGAGGTGCTCCCGGTCGCCGTACCCTTCCTGTGCATCCAACCGTTGGTCGAGAACGCCGTCCGGCACGGACTGGAGTCGGCGGAGGGCGGCGGCGCGATCCGCATCGTCGCCCGCGACCAGGACCAGGAGTGCGTGATCGAGGTGGAGGACGACGGGGTGGGCGAGGACCCGGACGTCGTACGCCGCGCGCTGGCCGGCGACGCGGGTCTGGACTCGGTGGGTCTCGGCAACGTCGACGGCCGGCTGCGCTCGACGTTCGGCGACGACTACGGGCTCGTGGTGGAGACCGCGCCCGGCGCGGGTACCAAGGTCGTCGTGAGAGTGCCCAAGTTCGCACCGGGAGTCCATGCATGAAGCCACTGACGGTGCTCGTCATCGACGACGAGCGGCCCGCCCTCGACGAGCTGACCTACCTGCTCGCCGACGACGACCGGATCGGCGAGGTGCACACCAGCAGCTCGGCGACCGACGGGCTGCGGATCCTCCACGAGGGCGCGGTCGACGCGGTCTTCCTCGACATCCAGATGCCCGGGCTGACCGGACTCGAGCTCGGGCAGGTGCTGAGCCGCTTCCGCACGCCGCCACCGATCGTCTTCGTCACCGCCCACGAGCAGCACGCCGTGGAGGCCTTCGACCTGCGCGCGGTCGACTACGTGCTCAAGCCGGTGCGCGCCGAGCGCCTGACCGAGGCGGTACGCCGGGTGGTCGGCATGCTCGACGGCGTTGCGGAGTCGGCCCCGGTCCGCGACGACACGCAGGTCGCCGTCGAGCGCGGCGGGGTCACCCGGTTCGTCCACCGCTCCGACATCACCCACGTCGAGGCGCAGGGCGACTACGCACGGTTGCACACCGCGGCGGAGTCCCACCTGGTGCGCAGCCCGCTGTCGACCCTCGAGGAGGAGTGGGCCGCGGCCGGCTTCGTGCGCATCCACCGCTCGCTGCTGGTCTCGCTGTCGCAGGTGACCGAGGTGCGCATGGACGGCGGCCGCTGCACGGTCACGGTCGGGCCGCGCGGGGTCGAGCTCGTGGTCAGCCGCCGGCACACCCGCGAGCTCCGCGAGCTGCTGCTGGAGAACCGCACGGTGTCACCGCGGACCGACTCGTGACCGAGCCGGGCCCGGCGCCCACCCGGGTCCGGGTCACCGGGCCGCCCCGGCGCCGCCCGCCGACCCGTCGTACGTCGGACATCGACGCGGGCACCCGGCTCGGCGGCGTCTACATGCGCTCGCTGCTGCGCGAGCAACTGCGGCTCGCGGTCGGCGTGCTCGCGGCGATGGGGGTGACGATCGGCCTGCTGCCGCTGGCCTTCTACCTCGTGCCCGAGCTCTCCGACGTACGCCTGCTCGGGATGCCGCTCGGCTGGCTGCTGCTCGGCGTGGTCGTCTACCCGGTGCTGGTCGGGCTCGGCTGGGCCTACGTGCACCGGGCGGAGCGCAACGAGCGCGACTTCGCCGAGATCGTCTCGGAGGCGGAGAGATGAACGCCGCCCCCGGGATCATCGCGATCTCGCTCGTCACGGTCGCCACCCTGGCGATCGGCACCTGGGGGCTGCGGTTCTCGCGGACGACGAGCGACTTCTTCGTGGCGTCCCGCACCGTGCACCCGCGCCTGAACGCCAGCGCGATCGGCGGCGAGTACCTCTCCGCCGCCTCGTTCCTCGGCGTCGCCGGCCTGGTGCTGATCCACGGCGCCGACATGCTCTGGTACCCGGTCGGCTGGACCGCCGGCTACCTGGTGCTGCTGGTGCTGGTGGCCGCGCCGCTGCGCCGGTCCGGCGCCTACACGCTCCCCGACTTCGCGGAGGCTCGACTCGGCTCGCGCGGCGTACGCGCGGTCTGCTCGGTGCTCGTCGTCGCGATCGGGTGGCTCTACCTGGTGCCCCAGTTCAAGGGCGCGGGACTCACACTGCGGTCGGCGGTGGGCGCCCCGATCTGGGTCGGGCCGGTCATCGTCGGCGTCGTGGTGCTCGCCAACGTCACCTCTGGCGGGATGCGCAGCATCACGTTCGTGCAGGCCTTCCAGTACTGGCTCAAGCTCACCGCGCTGCTGGTCCCGGCCGCCGTGCTGCTGGTGGTGTGGGCGGGGGACGGCAGCGCCCGCCCGACGGGCGGCGACTGGTCGGTGCCGCTCGCGCCGGGCGGCGCCGAGGGCCTCTACGTCACCTACTCGCTCATCGTCGCGACGTTCCTGGGCACGATGGGGCTGCCGCACGTGGTCGTGCGGTTCTACACGAACCCCGACGGCCGCGCCGCCCGTCGTACGACGCTGGTGGTGCTCGCGCTGCTCGGGCTCTTCTACCTGCTGCCGCCGATCTACGGCGCCCTCGGCCGGATCTACGCGCCCGAGCTCGCGGCGTCCGGGGCGTCGGACGCGCTGGTGCTCGAGCTGCCGCGGATCATGGTCGACGGCGCCCTGGGCGAGGTGCTGACCGCCATGGTCACCGCCGGCGCGTTCGCGGCGTTCCTCTCGACGTCGTCGGGGCTGTCGATCGCCGTCGCGGGCGTGCTGAGCCAGGACCTCACCGGGCGCGCGCAGGTCCGCGGCCGCCGGCTGGGCGGGGTCACGGCGTTCCGGCTCGGCGCGGTCGTCGCGGTGACCGTGCCCTGCATCGTGGCCCTGCTGGCGCCGGACCTCGGCGTGGCCCGCGCGGTCGGCCTCGCCTTCGCGATGGCGGCGGCGACCTTCTGTCCGCTGCTGCTGCTCGGCATCTGGTGGCGCGGGCTGACCTCCGTCGGCGCGATCGCGGGACTGGTCGCCGGTGGCCTCGGCTCGACCGTCGCGATCCTCTGGACGATCCGCGTCCCCGAGCCGTCGGGCTGGCTCGACACGCTGATGGGCCAGCCCGCCGCCTGGACCGTGCCGCTCGCGCTGACGACGATGGTCACCGTCTCGCGGCTGACCCGCGCTCGCGCGCCGGCCGACGCGGGACGCTTCCTGGTCCGGCTGCACACCCCGGAGACGGTGGAGCTGGATCGCGGCTGATCACGGCCTCACGGCTGTATTTCCGACACCGCCTAGCCTTGCCGATGTGCGCCTGATCCTGATCCGCCACGGCGAGACACCGTCCAACGTCACCGGGGCGCTCGACACCGCTCGACCGGGCGCGCCGCTCACCCCGCTCGGCCACCGGCAGGCGGCGGCGATCCCGGCCGTGCTGACCACGTCGCGGATCGCGGCCGTGCACGCCTCGCCGCTGGTCCGGACCCAGCTCACCGCCGACCCGCTCGCCCGGGCGCGCGGGATCGAGATCGTGGTCAGCGAGGGTCTGGAGGAGATCGGCGCCGGCGCGCTCGAGATGCACACCGCCGCGGAGTCCGTCGACCGGTACGCCGAGACCGTCACGTCCTGGATCGCCGGCGACCTCGGCGTCGCGATGCCGGACGGGGAGGACGGACACGCGTTCTTCGGCCGGTACGACGACGCCGTCCGCGCACTCGCGACCGGCCACGCCGACGACGCCACCGTGGTCGCGTTCAGCCACGGCGCGGCGATCCGCACCTTCGCGGCCCGCCACGGCGGTCCTCCCGAGCAGCGGCTGCGCAACACCGGCGCCGTCGTACTCGACGGCTCGCCGGGCACCGGCTGGGCCGTCACCGGCTGGTCGAGCGACCCGCTCGGCGGTGCGCACCTCATCGACGCCGGAGCAGCCGACCCGACCGGGGAGCCGGACCCGGTCTGAGAGCGAGCCGGACGCCGAGCGACGGAAAATCCGCTCGTCGCGCCAGGAGCACCGCTCGTCGTTTCGACGTCGCCGCTCGGCGCGGATCCCGCTCGCACCGCTGCCCGACCCGGGTGCTCGTGGGCATGGTGACGACGATCACCATCCCCTCGAGAAGGGCGCCCCCGTGACCGAGCCACTGACCCACGATCATGCCCACCGGCACGATCCGGTGTACGACGAGCTGCACGCCCTCCCGGAGTTCGCGCGGCTGCGCGCGCTCTACCGCGGCTTCGTCTTCCCGGCGACCGTCGCCTTCCTGGCCTGGTACCTGCTCTACGTCGTGATGAGCAACTGGGCCACCGACTTCATGAGCACCAAGGTCGTCGGCAACATCAACGTCGCCCTGGTCTTCGGCCTGCTCCAGTTCGCGACCACGTTCCTCATCGCCTGGCTCTACGCCCGCTTCATGAACCGCAACGCCGACCCGATCGCGCGCGACCTCGAGCGGCGCTACAACGACCACGTGGGAGGCGCACAGTGAGCTCCGACAGCCTCACCACGATCCTGTTCGTCCTGGTCGTCCTGGTCACGGTCGCGATCACCTTCTGGGCGAGCCGGCAGACCAAGGGCGCCGCCGACTTCTACGCGGGCGGCCGGGGCTTCACCGGCTTCCAGAACGGCATGGCGATCTCGGGCGACTACATGTCGGCCGCGTCGTTCCTCGGCATCTCCGGCGCGATCGCGCTCTACGGGTACGACGGCTTCCTGTACTCGATCGGCTTCCTGGTCGCCTGGCTGGTGGCGCTGCTGCTGGTCGCCGAGCTGCTGCGCAACTCCGGTCGCTACACGATGGCCGACCAGCTCGCCTATCGGATGCGGCAGCGCCCGGTGCGCACCGCGGCCGCGACCTCCACCGTGGTCGTCTCGATCTTCTACCTGCTGGCGCAGATGGTCGGCGCCGGTGCGCTGGTGGCGCTGCTGCTCGGCGCGGACTCCGACGCCGCGAAGAACATCACGATCGTCCTGGTCGGCCTGCTGATGATCTTCTACGTCACGGTCGGGGGCATGAAGGGCACCACCTGGGTGCAGATCGTGAAGGCGATCCTGCTGATGGGCGGCACGATCCTGATCACGATCCTCGTGCTGGCGAAGTTCGACTTCCACATCTCCGAGCTGCTCGGCGCCGCGGCCGCGAACACCGGCAAGGGCGACGCCTTCCTCCAGCCCGGACTGAAGTACGGCATCGACACCACGTCGAAGATCGACTTCCTCAGCCTCGGCTTGGCGCTGGTCCTCGGCACCGCCGGGCTGCCGCACATCCTGATCCGCTTCTACACGGTGCCGACCGCGAAGGCCGCCCGCACCTCCGTGCTGTGGGCGATCGGCCTGATCGGCGCGTTCTACCTGATGACCCTGGCCCTGGGGTTCGGTGCCGCGGCGCTGCTCGACACCGGCGCGGGCAGCAAGGTCGCCGCCTCGGGCGGCAACCTGGCCTCCCCGCTCCTGGCCGAGGCCGTCGGCGGTGGGGACGGTACGACGGGCGGCGCGGTGCTGCTCGCCCTGATCTCGGCCGTGGCGTTCGCGACGATCCTCGCGGTGGTCGCCGGGCTGACGCTGACCTCGGCGTCCTCGGTCGCCCACGACCTCTATGCGACGGTCTTCCGCCGCGGGGAGGCCAGCGAGCGCGACGAGGTGCGGGTGGCCCGGATCTCGGCGTTCGTGATCGGCGGCATCGCGATCGCGCTCGCGATCCCGGCGCAGAAGCTCAACATCGCGTTCCTGGTGGCGCTCGCCTTCGCCGTCGCCGCCTCGGCGAACCTGCCGTCGCTGATCTACAACCTCTTCTGGCGGCGGTTCAACACCCGCGGCGCGACCTGGGCCATCTACGGCGGCCTGATCGCCAGCGTGGGCCTGGTGTTCTTCTCGCCGGTGGTCTCGGGGTCGGAGACGGCGCTGTTCACCGACCACGACTGGCAGTGGTTCCCGCTGAGCAACCCGGGCATCATCTCGATCCCGATCGGGTTCCTGCTCGGCTGGCTCGGCACGATCACCTCGCACGAGTCGGACACGGCCGCGCGGTACACCGAGCTCGAGGTCCGCGCACTCACCGGCGCGGGCGCTGAGCAGGCGGTCCAGCACTGACCGCCTGCGGACGCCCGGCGACCCTCGGTCGCCGGGCGTCCGAACACGCCCTAATGTGGCGAGTACCACTACGTCTGCAGGAGAGAACGTGAGCGAAGAGACCACCGACGAGACGCTGGCCAACCTGCTCAAGGAGGAGCGTCGGTTCGAGCCGCCGGCAGCGATCGCCGAGCACGCCAACGTGAAGGCCGAGGCCTACGAGCGGGCGCGACGCGATCCGGAGGGGTTCTGGGCCGAGCAGGCCGAGCGGCTCGACTGGTCGCAGAAGTGGGACCGGGTCCTCGACTGGGACGACGCGCCGTTCGCGAAGTGGTACGTCGGCGGCCGGCTGAATGCGGCGTACAACTGCGTCGACCGGCACGTCGAGGCGGGCCGCGGCGACCGGGTCGCGATCCACTGGGTCGGCGAGCCGGTCGACAGCCAAGGAAATGCGGATAGCCGGGACATCACCTACGCCCAGCTGCAGGACGAGGTCTGCCGGGCCGCGAACGCGCTGACCGAGCTCGGGGTGCGGACCGGCGACCGGGTCGCGATCTACCTGCCGATGATCCCCGAGGCCGTCGTCGCGATGCTGGCCTGCGCCCGCATCGGGGCGCCCCACACCGTGGTCTTCGGCGGCTTCTCGGCCGACGCGCTGGCCTCGCGGCTCGAGGACTGCCAGGCGAAGGTCGTGATCACCTCCGACGGCGGCTACCGGCGCGGCGCGCCCTCCGCGCTGAAGCCGGCGGTCGACGAGGCCCGCACGAAGACCTCCCAGAACGGACACGTCGTCGAGAAGGTCGTGGTGGTACGCCGTACCGGCCAGGACCTCGGCGACGGAGGGTGGGACGACGCGGTCGACGTGTGGTGGCACGACGTGGTCGACTCCGCCTCGCCCCAGCACACGCCGGAGGCGTTCGACTCCGAGCACCCGCTCTACGTGATGTACACCTCGGGCACCACCGGCAAGCCGAAGGGCATCCTGCACACGACCGGCGGCTACCTGACCGGCGCGGCGTACACGCACTGGGCGGTCTTCGACCTCAAGCCCGAGACCGACGTCTACTGGTGCTCGGCCGACATCGGCTGGGTGACCGGCCACTCCTACCTGGTCTACGGCCCGCTCGCGAACGGCGCGACCCAGGTGATGTACGAAGGCACGCCCGACAGCCCCGAGCGGGGCCGCTGGTGGAAGATCATCCAGGACTACCAGGTCACGATCTTCTACACCGCGCCCACCGCGATCCGCTCGTTCATGAAGCAGGGCCGCGAGATCCCGGACAAGTACGACATGTCCTCGCTGCGGATCCTCGGCTCGGTCGGTGAGCCGATCAACCCCGAGGCCTACGTCTGGTACCGCCACGTCATCGGCGGCGACCGCACCCCGGTCGTCGACACGTGGTGGCAGACCGAGACCGGGATGATCATGATCAGCCCGCTGCCCGGAGTGACCGCCGGCAAGCCGGGCTCGGCGATGACCTCGATCCCGGGCGTCTCCGCGGAGGTCGTCAACGAGGCCGGCGAGCCGGTGCCGAACGGGTCCGGCGGCTACCTCGTGCTCACCCAGCCGTGGCCGGCCATGCTGCGCACGATCTGGGGCGACGACGAGCGCTTCCGGGACACCTACTGGTCGCGCTTCGCCCAGGAGGGCTTCTACTTCGCCGGCGACGGCGCCAAGAAGGACGACGACGGCGACATCTGGGTGCTCGGCCGGGTCGACGACGTCATGAACGTCTCCGGCCACCGCCTCTCCACCACCGAGATCGAGTCCGCCCTGGTCTCCCACCCCAAGGTCGCCGAGGCCGCCGTCGTCGGCGCCAAGGACGCCGACACCGGGCAGGCCGTCTGCGCGTTCGTGATCCTGCGTGAGGACGCGGGCGACGGCGGCGACGACATCGTCAAGGAGCTGCGCCAGCACGTCCGCAAGGAGATCGGCCCGATCGCCACCCCGCGCCAGATCATGATCGTCCCCGAGCTGCCCAAGACCCGCTCGGGCAAGATCATGCGCCGCCTGCTCCGCGACGTCGCCGAGAACCGCGAGGTCGGCGACGTCACCACCCTCGCCGACTCCTCGGTCATGGACCTGATCTCCCAGGGCCTCGACTCCGGCAAGGAGGACTAGGCCGAGTCGGCGCCAGTTCACCCGCGAGTCGGCGCCAGTTCACCCCGGACATGGTGAACTGGCGCCGACTCGGCATTTGTAGACTGTCCGTGGTGCGCCGGGAAGTCTGGTCGGCAGTCGAGCCCGACCGACCCCGAGGAGCACCGTGACCCGATCCGCCGACACCCGACGTACGCCGAGGCTGTTCGCGCGCGGTTCATGGCTGGAGTCGTCGCGGGCCGCCGACATCCTGCGCGCGGAGACGACCGGCGGCCTGCTGCTGATCGCCGCCGCCGCGGTCGCGCTGGTCTGGGCGAACAGCCCGTGGCACGACGCGTACTTCGCGATCCGCGACCGGGTGGTCGGGCCGGACGCACTGCACCTCGACCTCACCATCGGCGGGTGGGCGGCCGACGGGCTGCTGGCGATCTTCTTCTTCGTGGCCGGCCTGGAGCTCAAACGCGAGTTCGTCGCGGGCGACCTGCGCGACCCGCGGCGTGCCGCCCTGCCGGTGATGGCGGCGGTCGGCGGCATGGCGGCCCCCGCGGTCGTCTTCGTGCTGTGGAACCTCGGCACCGACGACCTGGTCGGCTGGGCGATCCCGACGGCGACCGACATCGCCTTCGCGGTCGCGATCCTGGCGGTGATCAGCACCCACCTGCCCAGCGGCCTGCGCACCTTCCTGCTGACGCTCGCCGTGGTCGACGACCTGCTCGCGATCACGATCATCGCGGTCTTCTACACCGACTCGCTGCAGCTGCCGTACCTCCTGCTCGCCGCGGTGCCGATCCTCGCCTTCGGGATCCTGGTGCAGCGCCGCGTCCACCGCTGGTGGCTGCTGCTGCCGCTCGCCCTGACCGCGTGGACGCTCGTGCACGCCTCCGGGGTGCACGCCACGGTCGCCGGCGTCGTGCTGGCGTTCACCGTGCCGGTGCGCCGCGCCGACGGCAGCGACGGGCCCGGACTCGCCGAGCACCTCGAGCACCTGATCCGCCCGATCTCGGCGGGCGTCGCGGTGCCGGTCTTCGCGTTCTTCGCGGCCGGCGTGTACGTCGGCGGGCTGGACGGTCTCGCCGCCTCGCTGACCGACCGGATCGCGCTCGGCATCGTCTGCGGCCTCGTGGTCGGCAAGACCGTCGGCATCACCGGGTCCACCTGGCTGCTGGCCAGATTCACCCGGGCCGACCTCGACGACGAGCTCAGCTGGGTCGACGTCGTCGGCATGGCGATGCTCGCCGGCATCGGGTTCACCGTCTCGCTGCTGATCGGCGAGCTCGCCTTCGGCTCGGGCACCGTCGCCGACGACCACGCCAAGGTCGGCGTACTCGTCGGCTCGCTCGTCGCGACCGCGCTGGCAGCGGTCGTGCTGCGGGCCCGCAACCGCGTCTACCGGCGGCTGCAGGAGATCGAGGAGCGTGACGACGACCGCGACGGGGTACCCGACGTCTACCAGCGGGACGACCAGCGGGAGTAGGGATTCTGTAGGGTGACGAGCATGGCGAGCAACGACGTCCAGGCAGCCCCTTCGGCTGCGGAGGACCCCACGATCGGCCGGCTGGTCCACGACGCCACCCAGGACATCTCCACGCTGATCCAGAAGGAGATCCAGCTCGCCAAGTCGGAGCTCAAGGTGAGCGTCCGCGCCGGCGGCACCGGCATCGGCCTGTTCCTCGGCGCCGCGTTCCTGCTGGTGCTCGCGATCATCATGCTGTCGGTCTCGATCGCCTACTTCATCAACTGGAACGGCGACGGGCTCGCGCTGCACTGGGCGTTCCTGATCGTGTTCGGCTTCTACCTGCTCGTCGCCGCGCTGATGGTCTTCATCGGCGTGCGCCAGGTGAAGAAGGTCCGCGCCCCCGAGCGGGCGATCGAGCAGGGCCGCGAGATCCCCAAGGCGCTGAAGGGCCAGGCCTAGCCAGCCCCAGCCCTGCTTCTCGGCTCACTGGATTTCGACGCGAGGTCGCTGCGGCTCCTGAGGAGCCGAGGGACGAGGCGTCTCGAAGGGCAATCCTCCTGCGCCACGGGTGCCGCCGCTTCGCGACGTCACCCGGCGCAGTCGCCCGTGTCGACGACGTCGGAGCTGCGCAGGCCCGCACCGGCCGCCTCGGCGACCTGCTCGGCGGTCAGCGCGTAGCCCGTGTCGTGGTCGTTGACCGACGCCGCGAACACCACGCCCACGACGTCGCCGCGCGACGACACGATCGGGCCGCCGGAGTTGCCGGGGCGGATCAGCCCGCGCAGCGAGTAGACGTCGCGGATCACCGTGCCGCGGCCGTAGATGTCGGGCGAGCGCAGCCGCTGCTGCGACCGGATCCGCGCCGGCTGTACGTCGTACGGGCCGTCCTCGGGGTAGCCGAGCACGGCCACGCCGTCGCCGGCGCCCGCGGACTGGTCGAACTCGAGCAGGTCGGTGTCGCCGCTGTCGTAGGCGAGTACGGCCACGTCGACGTCGGGGTTGTAGTAGACGACCGACGCCGGCAGCGTCGTGTCGCCGACCACGACCTCGGGCTCGTCGACGCCGGCGACCACGTGGGCGTTGGTCATCAGCCGGTTCTGTGCGTAGAGGAAGCCGGAGCCCTCGACACCGCGACCGCAGTCGTTGGTGCCGCGGATCTTCGCGACGCTGACGGCCGCGCGCTCGACGTCGGGGTCCTGGAGCAGCCGCCGCGGCCCGGGCCCGACCTCGACGATGCGCTCGGGCGCGAACGGCTCGAGGTAGCGCGGGAAGAAGGTGGTGCCGACGACGTTGTTGAACGCCTGGAGCGCCCCGTCGGCGCTGTTGGGCAGCACGCCGTCGACGCTCGAGAGCACCGTGGACTCCCGCACCAGCGGCGTCACGCCGCTGATCCGGGACCCGGAGATCGCGACGCCGAGCGCCCACGCCACCAGCAGGACGGCGACCGCGCTGAGCAGCGCCCCGCCGACCGCGTCGACCGCGCGGGCCGGCTGCCAGGTGATCCGGTCGCGGATCCGCGACCCGACGAACTGGAACAGCGCCTGGCCCAGCGACGCCGCCAGAATCACGATGAAGAGCGCGCCGAGCGAGACCAGCATCGAGGGGTCGGCGTCGCCGAGCGCGGTCGGGGCAAGCCAGACGCCGAAGAGACCGCCGAACAGCAACCCCGCCGTCGCGAACGCGCCGGTGACGAAGCCCTGCCAGTAGCCGGACAGCGCGTAGGCGAGGACCAGGACGACGAGCAGCCAGTCGAGCAGGTTCACCGGGCACCCCCGCGGCGCTGGTCGTCGTCGATGTCGAGCAGGTCGACGTCGCGGCGGCGTTCCTGCCCCTTGAACATGTACGCCGGCAGGTCCCGCACGCGCGACTCGTCCCACGGGACCGACCAGTCCAGATAGTCCAGCAGCCGGGCGATGATCCCGCCGGTGAAGCCCCAGAGGATCACGTCGTGGTCTGGACCGATGAGGAAGCCCGGGCTCAGGTAGCCGCCGCGCGGCATCCGGACGGTCACCCGGTGGGTGGGGTCGACCAGCTCGGAGAGCGGCACGTGGTGGATCGCGTGCACCTCGGCCTGGCTCACGACGGAGACCTCGGTCGGCCGGGCCCACCAGCCGAGGATCGGCGTCACGGCGTAGTCGCTCGGCGGCAGCCACAGCTCGGGCAGGCGACCGAACACCGCGACCGTGCTCGGGTCGACGCCCACCTCCTCCTCGGCCTCCCGGAGCGCGGCCTCGACCTCGTCCTCGCCGGGGTCCAGCGAGCCGCCCGGGAACGACACCTGACCGGGGTGGGAGCGCATGTCGTGGGCCCGCTCGGTGAGCAGCAGCTCGCCGCCCTGCGGGCCGTCGCCGAAGAGCATCAGGACGGCGCCGCGGCGGGAGGCGCCGCCGGGCGGCGGCACGAACCGGGTGAGGTCCTCGGCCCGGATCTCGCGCGCGGCGCGCTCGATCGGCAGCAGCCAGTCGGGGAGGTCCTCCCCCGGGTCCGATGCGGTCACAGGGTGACCCCGAGGTGCTCCTCGACCAGGTCGACCATCTCGTCGACGCTGTCGATACCGCCCTGCGTGTACGTCGCCGCGCCCTGCTCGTCGACGAAGAGGAAGGAGGGCATCAGGATCTTGAGCGGGAAGGGCTCCTGGGCCTGCAGGTCGCCCTGGGGGTCGGCGAGCAGCGGGTAGGTGACGCCCGACCGCTGCGCCAGCTCCAGCGCGGGGCCGGTCTGCGGGTCCTGGTAGTCGATCCCGATGACCGACACCTGGTCGCCGTACCGGTCGTAGAACTTCGCGAGCGCCGGCATCTCCCGCGCGCACGGCTGGCACCACGCCGCCCAGACGTTGATGACCAGCGGGCCGCGCAGGCTCGCCAGGTCGACGTCGTCGCCGCCGCCCAGGCACGGCAGCGTCACGTCGGGCAGCTCGCTCGCCGCGGGGTCGCCGTCGCCCGGAGCGCACGCCTCGATGCCGGCGTCGGCCCGCAGCTGCCGCAGCTGGGGGGTGTCGACGTCGATCTGCGCCCGACCGGGCCCGGGGACGTCGTCGGTGCAGCCGGACAGCGCGAGCAGCGCCGCGACCAGCGCGGCGGAAAGGGCTCGTCTCATCCGAGGCCCCTGCGGGTGAGCGGGAGGGTCATGCCCGGCCCTCGGTGCGGACCAGCTTGGCCGCGGCGACCGGGTCGGTGGGGCCCTCGCCGTACGCCGGGCACCACTTCGCCACCGGACAGGCACCGCACGCGGGGTTGCGGGCGTGGCAGCGGCGCCGCCCGTGCCAGATGAGGTGGTGGCTCAGCATCGTCCAGTCCTTCTTCGGGAACAGCTCACCGATCGCGTGCTCGACCTTGACCGGGTCGGTCAGCTCGGTCCAGCCGAAGCGCCGGACCAGGCGCCCGAAGTGGGTGTCGACGGTGATGCCGGGGATGCCGAAGGCGTTGCCGAGCACGACGTTCGCGGTCTTGCGGCCGACGCCGGGCAGCTTGACCAGATCGTCGAGCCGCGGCGGGACCTTGCCGTCGTGGTGCTCGACCAGGGCGGCGCTCAGCTTGAGCAGCGACTCGGTCTTGGCGCGGAAGAACCCGAGCGGGCCGACGATGCCCTCGAGCGTGGCCCGGTCGGCCGCGGCCATCGCCTTGGCGTCGGGGTACGCCGCGAACAGCGTCGGGCGCACCGCGTTGACCCGCTTGTCGGTGGTCTGCGCCGACAGCACCGTCACGACGAGCAGCTGGAAGGGGTCGTCGAAGTCGAGCTCGCAGTGGGCGTCGGGGTAGGTCTCGGCGAGCACGCGGTCGATCTTGCGGGCTCGGCGGACCAGGCCGGTGCGGGTCTCCCCGCCGCTGATCACCGTCTCGGGCGCGTCGGACACGCGGCCCAGCGTACGGCGCCGCACCGACAGGGCCGGATTCGCCGTGGGCTCACTCGACTTGCGGGGGCCACTGCTGTCTGTGAGGTTTGCCACTGGCTAGGATCATCGGCGGAACCCGTGCGTTCACGGGCAACGTCACGAGGAGGATCCGTGGACAACGACGTGCTGCGTCAGGCACCGCTCTTCAGCGCGCTCGACGACGAGGCGGCGACCGCGCTGCGGGCGTCGATGGCCGAGACGCGGCTGCGCCGCGGCGACGTCCTGTTCCACGAGGGCGACTCGGGCGACAAGCTCTACATCGTGCTCGACGGCAAGGTGAAGCTCGGCCGCACGTCCTCCGACGGCCGCGAGAACCTGCTCGCGATCCTCGGCCCCGGCCAGATGTTCGGCGAGCTCTCGCTCTTCGACCCGGGCCCGCGCTCGGCGACCGTGACGGCGGTGACCGACGCGACGTTCGCCTCGCTCTCCCACGAGGACCTGCTGCGCTGGCTCGAGGGCCGCCCGGTCGTCGCCCGCGGCCTGCTCGCCCAGCTCGCCGGCCGGCTGCGCAAGGCCAACGACGTGGTGGCCGACCTGGTCTTCTCCGACGTGCCCGGCCGGGTCGCCAAGGCGTTGCTCGACCTCGCCGACCGCTTCGGCCGCACCGCCGACGACGGCGTCCACGTGCACCACGACCTCACCCAGGAGGAGCTCGCCCAGTTGGTCGGCGCCTCCCGCGAGACCGTCAACAAGGCGCTCGCCGACTTCGCCTCCCGCGGCTGGCTGCGCCTCGAGCCCCGCTCCGTCGTGATCATGGACGTCGAACGCCTCTCCCGTCGCGCCCGCTGAGCACCCGGACGTCATACGGACAGTGCGTCCCCTTGCTCGCGACGTATGACGTCTCGAGCCGGTCAGCTCACCGACGCGCGAGATAGGCGAGCTGGGCCCGGACGGACTGCTCGGCGGCGCCCCAGAGCGACTGGTCGACGTCGGCGTACACGATCTCGACCACCTGGCGGGGCAGGGTCCCGTCCTCGGCGAGGTCGGGCGAGATCGACACCGACAGCTCGGCGAGGGCGCCCTCGACCTGCGCGAGGCGTTCGCGACGGTGGGCGAGGTAGAAGTCGAGGACGCCGAGCGCGTCGTCGAGCACGGGGCCGTGGGCCGGCCAGAGGGTGCGGACGTCGCCCGACGCCGCGAGCGCGCGCATCCGCTCGATGGACGTGAAGTACGGGCCGAGCTGGCCGTCGGGGTGGGCGACGACCGTCGTGCCGCGACCCAGCACCATGTCGCCGGTCAGCAGCGCGCCGTCGTCGGGCAGCAGCAGCGAGATCGAGTCCGCGGTGTGCCCGGGCGTTGTCAGCACCCGCAGCGACAGCCCGTCCACGACGATGGACTCGCCGTCCACGATCGGGTCGGCGCCGACGCACAGCGCCGGGTCGAGCGCGCGGACGGCGCAGCCCTTGCGGCGCGCGAACTCCGCCGCCACCTCGGCGTGGTCGAAGTGGTGGTGGGTCAGCAGCACCAGCCCGACGTCACCGAGCTCGGCGGTCAGCCGCTCCAGGTGACCGTCCTCGATCGGCCCGGGGTCGACCACGACCGACGCCGAGGCGCCGGGCTCCTGCAGCACCCAGGTGTTGGTCCCGTCGAGCGTCATCAGACCCGGGTTGGGGGCGAGGAGGCACCGTCCGCGGGACCCGAAGGAGCCGCCCGCCCAGGGGCTCATCCGCGCCGCCGGGCGGCGACGAGCGGCCGCAGCCGGTCGGGCATCGACAGCGTCCAGCCGTCGCCGAGCGGCTCGACCGACGGGGTGAACATCTCCACCGACCGGGCCGCGGCCACGACGAGCACCTCGTCGGGGGAGTCGTGCAGGCCGACCTCCAGCGAGGTGAGGTACGTCGGGGGCATCAGCGCCAGGTCGCCGGCGTCGGCCTGGACCGCCGCGGACCGGGCCGGGATCCAGGCCACGGACGACGACTCGGTCGAGACGTCGCGAGTGACCTGGCCGGTGGGCAGCGAGGCGACGAAGAACCAGGTGCGGTAGCGCTTCGGCTCGAAGATCGGCGTCAGCCACCCGTCCCACGCGCCGAGCAGGTCGGTGCGCAGCACCAGGCCTCGGCGGTTGAGGAAGTCGGTCATCGACAGCTCGCGCGACTCCAGCGCCACCCGGTCGGACTCCCAGTCGTCGGCGGTCGTGTCCGCGACGACCGAGGAGGACGACGTACCGGCGAGCAGCACGCCCGACTCCTCGAAGGTCTCGCGCACGGCCGCGCAGACCAGCGCCCGGGCGGTCTCCTCGTCGCACCCGAGCCGGGACGCCCACGCCTCCGGCGACGGGCCGGCCCAGGCGACGGACGCGTCGAAGTCGCGCGGGTCGACACCGCCACCGGGGTAGACGGCCATGCCGCCCGCGAAGTCCATCGACACCTGACGGCGCAGGTAGTAGACCTCCGGCCCGTCGTCCGAGGGGCGCATCAGGATGACCGTGGCCGCGTTGCGCGGCTCCACCGGCGTCCGGCTGCCCTCCTCGAACCGACGCGCGACGTCGACGAGCTCATCGGGCAGCGGCACCGGCGGGAGTGGGATCCTCACCGGAGCGGCCTCACGGGGCCATCCGGACGACGACCTCCACCTCGACCGGGGCGTCGAGCGGCAGCACGGGCACGCCGACCGCCGAGCGGGCATGCACCCCGGCGTCGCCGAACACGGTGCCGAACAGCTCCGACGCGCCGTTCGCGACCTGCGGCTGCCCGGTGAAGTCCGGCGTCGAGGCGACGAACGCCACGACCTTCACCACCTGCACGACCTTGTCGAGGTCGCCGACCATCGACTTCACGGCGGCGATCGCGTTGAGCGCGCACTGCTGGGCGCAGGCCGCGGCCTGCTCGGGGCTGACCTCGCCGCCGACCTTGCCGGTCGCCAGCAGCTCGCCGTTGCGCACCGGCAGCTGGCCGGAGGTGAAGACCAGGTCGCCGGAGACGACGGCCGGGACGTACGCCGCGACTGGCTTGGCGACGTCGGGGACGGAGAGGCCGAGCTCGGCCAGGCGGTCCTCTGCTGCGCTCATCTCACGCCTCCAGCGGCCGCTTGAAGTAGCCGACCAGGTTCTCGGGGTTCATGCCGGGCGCGATCTGCACGAGCTCCCAGCCGTCGGCTCCGAAGTTGTCCAGGATCTGCTTCGCGGCGTGCGTCAGGATCGGCGCCGTCAGGTACTCCCACTTCGTCATAGCTCGCACCTTACTCAGGGGCTACGCCGGGTCCACCCGTGGTCTGACGTCAACGACCTCGAGCCCAACTAGGGTCGCTCCCGTGACCACCGCGCCCGCCCACCGCCAGCCGTGGCGGCTCGGCCCGCGCGGGCAGTGGTGGTTCGACATCGCCCTGGCCACGGCGCTGGTGACGCCCGCCGCGCTCACCCCGCTGACCGACCCCGGCTGGACCGGCCTGGTGATCTCGCTCGCCCAGCTGGTCCCGCTCTACTGGCGCCGGCACCATCCCGTGGCCGTGTTCGCGGTGGTGGCGCTCGCGAGTGCCGCCCAGGCCGCGCTGATCGACACCCCGATGTGGAGCCAGGTCGCGTTCCCGCTCGCGGTCTACTCGGTCGCCCGCTACGCGTCGGCGGCCTGGGGACTCGCGGCCGTCGGCGTGGGCCTGTGCGGCGCCGTGGTCGCGGCGATCCGCTGGGTGCTCGGCTTCGGGGGGAACCTCGAGCCCGACCCGGTGATCGCGTACGTCGTCACCATCGCCACCATCGTGGTCACCGCGTGGGCGCTGGGCGCCCTGGCCCGCACCCGCCGGGCGTACGTCGACGCACTGGTCGAGCGCGGCGAGCGGATCGAGCGCGAGGCGGCGCAGCAGGTCGCGCTCGCGGCGTCCGACGAGCGCGCCCGGATCGCCCGCGAGATGCACGACGTGGTCGCCCACGGGCTGTCGACGATCGTGGTGCAGGCCGACGGCGCCCGGTACGCCGCGCGGCGGGATCCGGCCGTCGCGGCCGACACCCTCGCGACGATCTCCGCGACCGGCCGCGAGGCGCTCCAGGAGATGCGCCGGATGCTCGGACTCCTCCGCACGGGCGACAGCGCCGACCTGCTGCCCCAGCCCGGGCTCGCCGACCTCGCGGGCCTGGTGGTCGGCACCTCCGTCGACGCGACGCTCCCCGACCCGGCGACCTCGGTGCCGGACGGCATCGGGCTGACGGCGTACCGGATCGTCCAGGAGGCGCTCACCAACGTCCGCAAGCACGCCGGCCCGGACGTCCGGGTGCGCGTCGACGTCACCGTCGACGACGAGGTCACCGTGCTCGTCGAGGACGACGGCCGCGGGGCCGCGGCTCCCGACGACGGGCACGGCCTCGGCCTGCTCGGCATGCGCGAGCGGGTGACCGCCCACGGCGGTGACCTGGAGGCAGGGCCCCGGCCCGGTGGCGGCTTCCGCGTGCGTGCGAGGCTGCCCCGGTGAGCGGCGGGGTGATCCGGGTCTTCCTCGTCGACGACCAGCAGCTGGTGCGCGGCGGCTTCCGGATGCTGGTCGACAGCCAGCCCGACATGGAGGTCGTCGGCGAGGCCGGCGACGGCGGCGAGGCGGTGCAGCAGCTCGCGGTCACCGCCGCCGACGTGGTGCTGATGGACGTCCGGATGCCGCGCATGGACGGCGTCGAGGCGACCCGGGCGCTCACCGGGCGCGGCGAGGTGCCGCGCGTGGTGGTACTGACGACGTTCGACCTCGACGAGTACGCCTTCGCCGCGATCAAGGCCGGCGCGGCGGCGTTCCTGCTCAAGGACGCCCCGCCCGAGGATCTGCTCGCGGCGATCCGCACCGTGCACGCCGGCGACTCCGTGGTCGCCCCGAGCACGACGCGTCGGCTGCTCGACCGGTTCGCGGCCGTCCTGCCCGACGCTCACACCGGGGCCGACGACCGGCTGGCCGGGCTGACCGAGCGGGAGCGCGAGGTGCTGGTCCTCGTGGGGCGCGGGCGGTCCAACCCCGAGATCGCCGCCGACCTCGTCGTCGCCGAGGCCACCGTGAAGACGCACATCGGCCGGCTGCTCGCCAAGACCGGCTCCCGCGATCGGGTGCAGCTGGTCGTGCTGGCGTACGAGACCGGCCTGGTGCGTACGACCTGAGTCGTACGCCGGGCCCGGCCCGCGGGCTGACGATCCGCGCGCGGAAGACCGCGATCGTCGAGGCATGACGATCACCCAGACCTCCGTCCGTCTCGCGGCCAGCGCCCGCGGCCTCACCCGCGTCTACGGCCAGGGCGACGCCTCCGTGCACGCCCTCCGCGGCGTCGACCTCGACCTGCCCGCGGGGCGGTTCACCGCGATCATGGGCCCCTCGGGGTCGGGCAAGTCCACGCTGATGCACTGCCTCGCCGGGCTCGACACCCCCACCGGTGGGTCGGTGCAGGTCGCCGGGCGCGCGCTCGAGGACATGGACGACACCGCCCTGACGATCTTCCGGCGCGAGCACGTCGGCTTCGTCTTCCAGTCCTTCAACCTGCTCCCGATGCTCACCGCGGGCCAGAACGTGCTGCTCCCCCTCGAGCTCGCGGGCCGCCGGGTCGACGCCGAGGTCCGCGACCGCTACGACCTGGTCGTCGACGTGCTCGGCATCCGCGACCGGCTCGGCCACCGCCCCACCGAGCTCTCCGGCGGACAGCAGCAGCGGGTCGCCATCGCCCGGGCGCTGGTCAGCCAGCCCGACATCGTGTTCGCCGACGAGCCGACCGGCAACCTCGACAGCGACGCCTCCGCGGAGGTGCTCGGCTTCCTGCGCCGCTCGGTGCGCGAACTCGGGCAGACCGTGGTGATGGTGACCCACGAGCTCGACGCCGCGGCGTACGCCGACGACGTCGTGGTGATCGCCGACGGGCAGATCCGGGCGCACCTGGTCGAGCCGACGGCCGAGCAGCTGGTCGAGACCCTGCGCGGCGGCCGGCCGGGAGCCGGCCGATGAGGACGGTGCTGCGCGCGTCGCTGCGCACCCACACCCGCCGCTACGTCTCGGCGGCCGTCGCCGTCGTCATCGGCGTCTCCTTCATCGTCGTGACCAGCCTGCTGTCGGAGGCGGCGAGGGCCGGCCTGGTCGCCGGCGTCGAGCTGCCCTACCGCGGCGCGGACGTGGTCGTCACCGACGTCGACGCCGACCAGGCCGCGCGGATCGTCGACCGCGCGGAGCGCGACGGCGACGCCGCCGCCGTGCTCGGCTGGACGCCGCAGCAGGTGCGGATCGGCGACCGGCTCTTCGGTGAGCGCACCGACGTGGGCGGCATCGCAGCGGATCCGGCGCTGCGCTGGCAGGTGCTCCGCGACGGCCGCTTCCCACAGCGGCCGGGCGAGGTCGTCGCGGACGCCAACGCCGTCAAGGGCAAGGACGTCGCCATCGGCGACCGGGTCGAGGTCGGCACCGGCCGTGACTCCGTCGAGGCCATGCTCGTCGGGCTCGTCGACACGCCGTCGGCCAGCGTCGGCGCCCAGCTCTACCTCCCCTGGTCGGACCTGCGGGCCCTCGACGACGACCTCTGGATCGACTCGGTGGCGTACGCCGGCCCCGGCGCGTCGTCGCTCGAGCTCCCGAAGGGCGCGACCGTGCAGCCGCGCGACGAGTTCGTCGAGGACCGCCAGGCCGAGCTCACCAACGAGGTGAACGTGCTGGCGATCATGCTGCTGGTCTTCGCCGCGATCGCGCTGTTCGTCTCGGTGCTGGTCATCGCCAACACGTTCTCGATCCTCTTCGCCCAGCGCGCCCGCGACTTCGCGCTGCTGCGCTGCGTCGGCGCCACCCGGCGCCAGGTGCTCCGCTCGGTGCGGGTGGAGGCGCTGGCGCTCGGCGTCCTGTCGGCGGCGCTCGGGCTGGTCGTCGGCACCGGCCTCGGGTATGCCCTCGTGGCGCTGGCGAAGTCGGCGCTGCCCAGCGGCAGCATGGCGTTCCCGGTGCCGGCTCCGTCCTGGTACGTCGGCGCGTTCGTGGTCGGCGTGCTGGTCACGGTCGTCGCCGCCTGGCTGCCGACCCGGCGCGTGGTGCGGGTCAGCCCGCTGACCGCGCTGCGTCCGGACGACTCGGCGAGTGTGCGCACCGGCGCCGGCCGGCTTCGGGTGCTGCTCGGCCTGGTCACCATCGCCGTCGGTGTCGCGCTGCTCGCACTGTCGATCAGCGCCTCCAGCCCGGGCGCGATGGTCGCCGGCGGCGCGGCGGCCTTCGGCGGCGTGCTGCTGCTCGGGCCGGTGCTGGTGCCCGCGCTGATCCGCGCGGTCGGCGGCGTCGCCGGTCGGCTCGCCGGCGCCCCGGCCCGGCTCGCGGCCGAGAACGCCGTACGCAACCCGCGGCGTACCGCTGCCACGACCGCGTCCCTGCTGGTCGGCGTCACGCTCACCACCGCCGTGCTGGTCGGACTGGCCAGCTCGCGCAGCGCGGTCGAGCAGGACCTCGACCGGGACTATCCCGTCGACGTGACGCTCACCGGCAGCGAGCGCTCGCTGCCCGCCGACCTCGTCGGCCGGGTGCGGTCGGCGCCCGGCGTGGGGTCGGCGGTCGCGCTACCGGGCGCCTCGGCGACCGTGAGCGGTGTCGGCCGGCTACCGCTCGTCTCGACCGGCGAGGTCGGCGGGGTCGTCCGGGGTACGCCGGCGATGGCGGCCCCGCGGCCCGGCCAGGTCTGGCTGCCCTGGGAGGTCATGGACGACCTCGCGGTCGGCGACCGGGTGACGGTGCGGGTCGGCGACCGCAGCGAGGTGCTGCGGGTCCGCGGCGGCGCGGGCTTCGGCGAGGCGGCGATCGTGGCGCCGGCGACCCTGGCCGCGCTCACCGACGCACCCGAGCCGTGGGCGGTCTGGGTGCGGGCCGAGCCGGGCGCGGACGCCGAGGACCTGGGCGGCGATCTCGACGCGCTCGCGGCACCGGCCGGGGCGGACGTGGTCAACAGCCTGCGCGAGCGGTCGTGGGTGACCCTCCAGCTCGACATCCTCACCGGCACGGTCGTGGCGCTGCTCGGGATCGCGGTCGTGATCGCGCTGATCGGCATCGGCAACACGCTCGGCCTGTCGGTGCTCGAGCGCAGCCGCGAGAACGCCCTGCTCCGCGCCCTCGGCCTGACCCGCCGCCAGCTGCGCGCGACCCTCGCGACCGAGGCGATGCTGCTCTCCGTGGTGGCGACCGTCCTCGGTACGGCGATCGGCGCGACCTTCGCCTGGGTGGCCGTGCAGGCGCTGGTGAGGAAGGCCGTCGAGGACGCCCCGATGGTGCTGCCCTGGGGTCAGCTGGCGATCGTCGTCCTGGTGGCCGCGGTCGCCGGCCTGCTCTCGGCCCTGCTGCCGGCCCGCCGCGCGGCGCGGGTGTCGCCCGCGGCCGGGCTCAGCCTGGACTGAGGAGTCCGCTGGGATAGTCCGTCACGAAACGGTCGCTGGGAGCGCTCCCCGACAACCAGAACGTGACGGACTATCCGAAATTCCGGCTCCAGAGGGGCGGCCGGGGGTCAGGCGGAGGCACCCAACGGCACTCGGCGCCGGGCGGCGTGGCGGGCGGCGTGGCGGGCGGCGACGGACGCGGCGTACGCCGTCCTGCGTCGGGCGGCGACGCCGCCCGGATTGGCGGGCTCCTCGGCCAGGTGCGGCTCGAGCCCGGCGGCCAGCGCGCCGCGGAGCAGCGCCAGGGCCTCCGCGCGCAGCTGGGAGACCCGCGACTCGGTGACGCCGAGCTCGGCACCGAGCTCGGCCATCGGTCGCTCCTCGAGGAAGTAGCCGCGGACGACGACCCGGAGCCGCTCGGGCAGCTCGGCGATGGCGTCCGCGAGGTAGGCGAGCCGCTCGGCACGCTCCAGGGCCGCCTGTGGCCCGAGGGCCGTGGTGGGCACGTCGTCCGCGAGGTCGCGGTCGGTGCCGTGGATCGACAGCACGGCGGCGCGGACGACGTCGGCATCGCTGCGCACCACCTCGGCGGTCGAGACGCCCAGCGACTCGGCAACCACCCGGTCGTCGGGGAACTGCCCCATCGCCGTGGCGAGGCGCTGCCGGGCGGCCTCGATCTCGCGGCCCTTGCGCCGCACCGAGCGGGACGCCCAGTCGACCGAGCGCAGCTCGTCGACGAGCGCGCCGCGGATGCGCTGGGCGGCGTACGCCGGGAACGGCACACCCCGGTCGGCGTCGAACGCACGCGCGGCCGCGACCAGCGCGACCAGCCCCGCCGAGCGGAGGTCGTCGCGGTCCACCGACGCCGGGATCCGGCCCGAGACCTCGCGCACCAGGTGCGCTACCAGGGGGATGTGGTCGACGGCGAGCTGCTCGGAGGCGGTGGAGTCGGCGATCGGGCTGGTCACGCGAGCGGAACGGCGTACCTCCGCCCTCATGACGCACTCCTGAGGGCTTTCCGGGCCTACTCGTCCGTAATGGTCGAGACGGGCTACCCGAACCACCGCATGGGCCATCCGAACCAGCCACCCCCGCGTGCCCCAGGTCACACGGCGACGCAGCACACCTGCGCGCGGCCCGAAACCGATTGATCTGAACCGCGGTTGAAGTCCTACCGTCCTGACGTGACACTCACCGCTCCACCGGCCGAGGACCGGCCCCGGCTGCTCTCCCCGACGTACGCCGCCACCACGATCGGCATGTTCGCGCTCTGCGCCTTCGCGGCGTTCGAGGCGACGGCGGTGACCACGGTGATGCCGACCGTCGCCGCGGAGCTCGACGGGGTCGGCCTCTACGCGCTGTCGTTCGCGGCGCCACTGGCGAGCGGTGTCGTCGGCATGGTCGCGGCCGGCGCCTGGAGCGACCGCCGCGGGCCGGTGCGACCGCTCGCGGCGGCCCTGGTCCTCTTCGCGCTCGGGCTCGTGGTCTGCGGTACGGCGACCTCGATGGAGGTGCTGGTCGCCGGACGGGTGCTCCAGGGGCTCGGCGGCGGCGCGCTCACCGTGTGCCTGTACGTCGTGGTCGGCGCGGTCTTCCCGGCGGTGCTCCAGCCCGCGGTGTTCGCGAGCTTCGCGGCGGCCTGGGTGCTGCCCTCCCTGTTCGGCCCGGCGCTCGCGGCGTTCGTGGCCCATGCGGCGGGGTGGCGCTGGGTCTTCCTCGGCGTCGTCGGTCTCGTGGTGCTCGCCGCGCTGCTCATCGTCCCGGCCCTGCGGGGCATCGGGCGGCCCGGTGAGGGCGAGCCCGTGCCGCGCTCCCGGCTGGCCTGGGCGGCGGTCGCGGCGGCGGCCGTGCTCGCACTCGAGCTGCTCGGCTCCCGGGAGGGCGCCGCCGCCCTCCTCGCGATCGCGGCGCTCGCTGCGGTCGTGCTCTCCCTGCGGCGACTGCTGCCGGCCGGCGCCCTGGTCGCCCGGCGCGGCCTGCCCTCCGTCATCGACACCCGCGGGCTGCTCAGCGCGTCGTTCTTCTGCTCCGAGGCCTACATCGTCTTCGTGCTCCAGGACCACTGGGGGCTAACGCCCGGCACCGCCGGCATCGCGCTGATGGTCGTGGGCCTCACGTGGGCGGGCGCGAGCCAGGTGCAGTCCCGGCTCGGCGAGCGGGTCTCCCACGTGGCGGCGATGCGCTGCGGCAGCGGCCTGGCGCTGCTCGCCACGACCGCGCTCGCCCTCGTGGTGGCGATCGACGGGCCCTGGGCACTCGCGATCGCGGCGTACGCCGTCGCCGGGGCCGGGATGGGCTTCGGCTACCCGCGCACCGGCGTCGCGATGCTCGCCGCCTCGACCGACGCCGACCGCGGCTTCAACTCCGCCGCGCTGTCGATCGCCGACTCGCTCGGGGGCGCGCTCGCCCTGTCGGTCTCCGGGATCGTGTTCGGCGTGGCGAACCGGGCCGGCGCCGACCCGTTCCTGTCGGTGTTCGTGCTGGCCTCCGCCATCGGGGTGCTGGCGGTCGTCACGGCCGCGCGGACCGCACCGGGCCGCACGCAGCCGGTCGGCTGACCCGCTCGCTCAGCGGTCGGCCAGCCACGCGTCGAAGGTGATCCGGCCGCGGGGGCCCGGCCCGGTGGGCAGCAGGGCCCCGGAGCGCATCGCGCGACCGGCGGCGCCCGGCAGCGGCACCGGCACCACGCGGCGGCCGTGCGCCACCCGGCGGGCGAGGTCGACCATCTGGTGGACCTCCGGCCCGGCGAGGTCGGGCGAACGGCCGGCCGGTCCCGCCTCCGCGGCGTCGACCAGCGCCTCCGCGACCTCGCGCGCCGCGACCGGCTGGCTCGTCATCCGCGGCACCAGCGAGAACGGGCCGATCCGCGCGAACTCGAGCACCTGCTCGGCGAACTCGTGGAACTGGGTCGCCCGCAGCACCGTCCAGGGCACCTCGCCCTCGGCGACGACTCGCTCCTGGAGCCGCTTGCCGGCGTAGTAGCCGGAGTCGACCCCGTCGATGCCCACGATCGAGAGCACGACGTGGTGGCCGACGCGGGCCCGGCGCTCGGCCTCGAGCAGGTGCCGGGTGACGGCGCAGAAGAACGCCTCCGCCTCGGCGCGCTTCTGCACGGGCCGGTTGCTGGTGTCGATCACGGCATCGACCCCGGCCAGTCGGTCGATCAGCCCCGCACCGGTGGTCAGGTCGATACCCTCCGACCGGCTCAGGACGACGACGTCGTGGCCGCGCTCACGGGCGACCTCGACGACGTGGCGGCCCACGACTCCGGTTCCCCCGGCCACGGCGATCCTCATGGACTCAGTCTCGTCCAGGTCGCGGCGAGACGACAGCCCCGCGAGGCGTGACCTCGCGGGGCCGGCGACGCCTCAGCGGATCGGGGGCTCGGTCTTCTCCCGGACCTCGTCCTCGGTGACCCCCGGGGCCAGCTCGACGAGCCGCAGCCCCTCGGGAGTGACGTCCAGGACGCAGAGGTCGGTGATGATGCGCTGCACCACGCCCCGGCCGGTGTAGGGCAGCGAGCACTCGTCGACGATCTTGTACGACCCGTCCTTGGCGACGTGCTCCATCAGCACGATCACCTTCTTGGCGCCGTGGACCAGGTCCATCGCGCCGCCCATGCCCTTGACCATCTTGCCGGGGATCATCCAGTTCGCGATGTCGCCCGCCGCCGAGACCTGCATGGCGCCGAGGATCGCGGCGTCGATCTTGCCGCCACGGATCATCCCGAACGACGTGGCCGAGTCGAAGAAGCTGGCGCCCCGGCGCAGCGTGACGGTCTCCTTGCCGGCGTTGATCAGGTCGGGGTCCTCCTCGCCGTCGATCGGGTAGGCCCCGACCCCGAGGATGCCGTTCTCCGACTGCAGCACCAGCTCGACGTCGTCGGCGACGTAGTTGGGCACCAGCGTCGGCAGCCCGATGCCGAGGTTCACGTAGGACCCGTCGGACAGCTCGGACGCCGCCCGCGCGGCCATCTCCTCACGACTCCAGCTCATGCCCGCTCCCTGACCGTCCGCTTCTCGATCCGCTTGTCTGCGGCCTGCTCCGGCGTCAGCGCGACCACGCGCTGCACGAAGACCCCCGGCGTGTGCACCTCGTTGGGGTCCAGCTCGCCGGGCTCCACGAGCTCCTCGACCTCCGCGACCGTGACCCGGCCGCTCATCGCGGCGAGCGGGTTGAAGTTGCGCGCGGAGTCGCGGTAGACGAGGTTGCCGTGCCGATCGCCCTTCCAGGCGCGCACCAGGCCGAAGTCGGCCACGATCGCGTGCTCGAGCACGAACTCCCGCGGCCCCTCCGCCGTCTCGAAGGTCTGGGTCTGCTTCGCCGGGCTCGACACCACGACGTTGCCCTCGGAGTCGTACTTCCACGGCAGCCCGCCCTCGGCGACCTGCGTGCCCACGCCGGTGGCGGTGAAGAACGCCGGGATCCCGGACCCGCCGGCCCGCATCCGCTCCGCGAGCGTGCCCTGCGGGGTCAGCTCGACCTCGAGCTCTCCGGAGAGGTACTGGCGGGCGAACTCCTTGTTCTCCCCCACGTACGACGAGATCATCCGGCGGATCCGCTTCTCCGAGAGGAGCAGTCCCAGGCCCCAGTCGTCGACGCCGCAGTTGTTCGAGACCGCCTCGAGGTCCGTCGTGCCCGCCTCCAGCAGCGCCTGGATCAGCACCGACGGGATCCCACACAGCCCGAAGCCCCCGACCGACAGCGTCGCGCCGTCGGGGATGTCCGCGACCGCCTCCGCGGCCGAGCTCACCACCTTGTCCATGCGCACGATCCAAGACGGCCAGCGGGATCGGGTCAACGTCTGCCCACCCACCAGACGCCGATCACTCATCACGTGGACGTGACGAGAAGGTAGCGTCCACTGAGTGAACACCCCAGCAGACGTGGTCGGCCGGGTCGGCGCCGTGCTCCGGGCCGTCTCGGCCCACGAGCCCGACGGCGGCACTACCTCCGCGGTCGCCCGCACCACCGGTCTCGCCCGGCCGACCGCACATCGGCTGCTCACCTCGCTGCTGGGCGAGGGCCTCGTGGACCGGGCCCCGGACGGCCGCTGGCTGCTCGGCCCGGAGCTCTACCTGCTCGGCACCGCCGCGACCAGTCGGTACGACGTGACCGAGGTTGCCCAGCCGTTCGTGCGTCAGCTGGCCCTGGTGACCGGCGAGAGCGCGTTCTTCTCCGCGCGCCGCGGCGACGAGACCGTCTGCCTGCTGCGCGAGGACGGCAGCTTCCCGATCCGCTCGCACGTGCTGCACGAGGGCATCCGCTTCCCGCTCGGGGTCGCGTCGGCCGGCCTGGCGATCCTCGCCTACCTGCCCGACGCCGAGATCGACGCCTACCTGGCCCGCACCGACCTGGTCACGGCGCACGGCGTCACCCACGACACCGAGCCGCTGTGGGCGCGGGTCGCGGCGACCCGGCGGGCCGGGTACGCCGTGAACCCCGGGTTGATCGTCGAGGGCAGCTGGGGCATGGCGGCCGCGGTCTTCGACCGCGACGACCGTCCGATGTGGGCGCTCAGCCTGACCGGGATCGAGCAGCGGTTCGGCCGCGACCGCCGGCGCGAGCTCGGCACGCTGCTGCTGCGCGCCGCCCACGAGGTGACCACAGCCCTACGGCGCGGCTGACCCGCCGCCTACGCTGTCGAGCATGGCCGAGCCGACGGAGCCCGACTGGTCGCGCGTGCGCCTGCACATCGTGACCGGCAAGGGCGGCACCGGGAAGTCCACCGTCGCCGCGGCGCTCGCGCTCGGGCTGGCCTCCCACGGCCAGCAGGTGCTGCTCTGCGAGGTGGAGGGCCGGCAGGGCATCGCGCGGATGTTCGACGTCGACCCGCTGCCCTACGCCGAGCGCCGGATCGCCACCGGGCTGCGCCACGACGGCCGCGCACCCGGCGTCGTGCACGCCCTGCACATCGACGCCGAGTCGGCGCTGCTGGAGTACCTCGCGATGTACTACAAGCTCGGCCGCGCGGGGCGGGCGCTGGACCGCTTCGGCGTCATCGAGTTCGCCACGACCATCGCACCCGGGGTCCGCGACGTGCTGCTGACCGGCAAGGTCTTCGAGGCCGTCCAGCGCAACAGCCGGAACAAGTCCGCGACCCGGTACGACGCGGTGGTGCTGGACGCCCCGCCGACCGGGCGGATCACGCAGTTCCTCAACGTCAACGACGAGCTCGCCGGGCTGGCGAAGGTCGGCCCCATCAAGGGCCAGGCCGACACCGTGATGACCCTCTTCCGCTCGCCGCGCACGGCGGTCCACCTCGTCACCGTGCTCGAGGAGATGCCGGTGCAGGAGACCGCGGACGCGATCGCCGAGCTCGAGGCCGCCGGGCTGCCGGTGGGTGCCGTGGTCGTCAACCAGGTCCGCCCGCGCGACCTCTCGTCGGCCGACCTGGAGGCCGCACGCTCCGGCCGGCTCGACTTCGTCGCGATCGAGGCGGACCTCGTCGAGGCCGGGATCGACCCCGACGACGGCCTCGTCGACGGGCTGCTCCAGGAGGCCTCCGATCACGCCGTACGGCGCGCGCTGGAGGACCAGCAGCGCGAGCTCGTCGGCGGGCTGGGCCGCCCGACGTACGAGCTGCCCCGGCTGCCGAGCGGGATCGACCTCGGTGCGCTCTACGAGCTCGCCGGCGACCTGAAGGCGCAGGGACTGGCATGAGCAGCACCCCCCGCAGCACCCCCCGCAGCACCCCACGAGACCGGTCCCGGGGCCGCGTCGGCCCCCTCGCCAGCCGCCCCGGCCCGGCGCCGGAGCTCGACGTCGACGCGCTGCTCGACGACCCGGGCATCGGCATCATCGTGTGCTGCGGCTCCGGCGGGGTCGGCAAGACGACCACGTCCGCGGCCCTCGCCCTGCGCGCCGCGGAGCGCGGCCGCCGGGTGGTGGTGCTGACCATCGACCCGGCCAAGCGGCTCGCCCAGTCGATGGGGATCGAGCAGCTCGACAACACCCCCCGGCCGGTCGCGGGGCTGCGCACCAACGGCAAGGGCAACCGCAAGGGCGGCGGGCTCGACGCGATGATGCTCGACATGAAGCGCACCTTCGACGAGGTGGTCGAGAGCCAGGCCACCCCGGAGAAGGCCCAGCAGATCCTCTCGAACCCCTTCTACATCGCGCTCTCGAGCTCCTTCGCCGGCACGCAGGAGTACATGGCGATGGAGAAGCTCGGCCAGCTCCACGCCGACGCGCAGCGCGACGGCAGCTACGACCTGATCGTGGTGGACACCCCGCCGTCCCGGTCGGCACTGGACTTCCTGGACGCCCCCGAGCGGCTGTCGAGCTTCCTCGACGGACGGTTCATCCGGCTGCTGCTGACCCCCGCCAAGGGCCCGGCACGGATGATGACCGCCGGCCTCGGGCTGATCACCGGCGCACTCAATAAGGTCCTCGGCGCCCAGGTGCTGCGCGACATGCAGACCTTCGTCGCGGCGTTCGACACCCTCTTCGGCGGGTTCCGGCAGCGCGCCCAGAAGACCTTCGAGCTGCTCCAGGCCGACGGTACGGCGTTCCTCGTCGTCGCCGCGCCCGAGCCCGACGCGCTGCGCGAGGCGGCGTACTTCGTCGAGCGACTCGCCGAGGACGACATGCCGCTGGCCGGCCTGGTCGTCAACCGGGCCAGCCCGGAGCCGTCCGGGGCGCTGTCCGCCGACGAGGCGATGGCGGCGGCCGCCCGGCTGCGCCAGCAGGATCCGTCGTCACTCACCGCGGGACTGCTGCGGCTGCACGCCGACCGGTCGCGGATCGTGCAGCGCGAGGAGCAGTTGCGCGCACGGTTCGCCGCCGCGCACCCGCAGGTGCCGACGGCGGTGGTGCCGGCACTCGCCGGCGACGTCCACGACCTCGCCGGCCTGCGCCGGGTCGGTCAGCTGCTTGCGGGTGCCTGAGCGGTCAACCCGAGCGGTCAGACGGTGACCGCGGCCAGCGAGCCGTCCTTGTCGCGAGCGGCCTCGAGCACGGCTCGCCAGGAGGCATGCGGACGCCGGCGCAGCAGCGCCCGGCGCTCCCGCTCGGTCATCCCGCCCCAGACGCCCCACTCGATCTGGTTGTCGAGCGCCTCGGCGAGGCACTCGGTGCGCACCGGACAGGCGGAGCACAGCTGCTTGGCCTTGTTCTGCTCCGCGCCGCGCACGAACAGCTGATCCGGATGCGATTCCCGACACGCGGCCGCACTGGCCCAATCCTCAACCCACATGGTGATGTCCCCACATCATTCCGAGATAGGCGGCGTCCCCATGACGCCTACCCGGGATACTTCCCCTCGGGAGGCAAAGTTAAGGAACCACCCCGCCCAGAAACAGACTATTTGTGCCCAAATCCCGTAGTCCATTCGGACTAGCCCCCTCGGGTCGGGGCCATCGAGGCGGTACCATCGCGAAATCGGGCGGGCTCGGACCGGTCCCGTACCCTAGCGGGCATGGTTGTCCCACGCGAGGAGCGCCTCTCCGCCGGCCGTGTCGCCTCCCATCTGCTGGTCATGGTGGCGGTCGCGGCGATCCTCGGCGTCGTCGTCGCCGGCCTCGCGATCCCGTTCGCGGGCGTCATGGGCATCGGGGCACGCAACGTCGCCAAGGCCATGGACAACCTGCCGGCCGAGCTCGAGACCGACCCGCTGCCACAGCGGACCCGGCTGCTCGACGACGACGGCAACACGATCGCGACGTTCTACGACGAGAACCGCGTCAACGTCTCGCTCGACCAGATCTCCCGGACCATGGTCGAGGCGATCGTCGCCATCGAGGACTCCCGCTTCTACGAGCACGGCGCGCTCGACCTCAAGGGCACGGTGCGCGCGCTGATCACCAACCAGGCCAACAACGGCGTGGTGCAGGGCGGCTCCTCGATCACCCAGCAGATGGTCAAGATGACCCTGCAGACGCAGGCGAAGACCAAGGCCGAGCGCGCGGAGGCCACCGAGGACACCTACGCCCGCAAGCTGCGCGAGCTGCGCTACGCGATCGCCTTCGAGCAGCACCACAGCAAGGACTGGATCCTCGAGCGCTACCTGAACATCGCCTACTTCGGCGACGGCACGTACGGCATCCAGTCGGCGGCCCGCCACTACTTCGGCGTCAACGCCAAGAAGCTCAACCTGCGGCAGTCGGCGATGCTCGCCGGCCTGGTGAAGAACCCCACCGGCTACGACCCGACCAACTCACCCGACCGGGCGCTCGAGCGGCGCAACATCGTGCTCGACCGGATGGCCCAGCTCAACGTGATCACCCGCGAGAAGGCCGAGAAGACCAAGGAGAAGAAGCTCGGGCTCAACGTCGTGGCCTCCAAGAACGGCTGCTGGTACTCCCGCGCGCCGTTCTTCTGCGACTACGCCTGGAACTACCTCCTCGACGACCCGTCGCTCGGCAAGACCGTCGCCCAGCGCCGGCAGCTGCTGAAGTCCGGTGGCCTCACGATCCGCACCACCCTCGACCTCGCCGACCAGGCGGCGGCCGAGACCGCCGTGTCCGGACACGTCTACAAGGGCGACCGGGCCGTCGGCGCGCTCGCCATGGTCGAGCCGTCGACCGGCTACGTGCGGGCGATCGCGCAGTCGCGTCCGATGGGCCGCAACGAGCAGGCGGGCGAGACCTTCCTCAACTACGCGGTCCCGACGAAGTACGGCGACTCCGCCGGCTTCCAGGCGGGCTCGACGTTCAAGCCGTTCGTGCTCGCCGCGGCCGTGGAGCAGGGCATCCCGCTCCAGACGACCTTCAACGCCCCGCAGTCGATGACGATCGACACCGCCGAGTTCGCCAACTGCAAGGGCGCCGGCAACTTCGTCGGCCCGTGGAACGTGTCGAGCTCCACGACGTACGGCACCATGGACCTCTACCGCGGCACCCGCGAGTCGGTGAACACCTTCTACGCGATGCTCGAGCGCGCGACCGGGGTCTGCGAGCCGTTCAAGCTCGCGAAGCGGATGGGCGTGCAGCTCACCTACCCCGAGGGCGACGGCACGCACCTGCCCGAGCGGGTGCCGACGTTCACGCTCGGCATCGCCGACGCGAGCCCGCTGGAGATGGCCGAGGCGTACGCCACGTTCGCGGCCCGCGGCCTGCACTGCGACTCGGTGCCGATCACCTCGATCGCCGACTCGTCGGGCAACGTCCTGAAGAAGTACGGCAGCTCCTGCCAGCAGGTGATCCAGCAGACGACCGCCGACGCCGTCAACGACGTGCTGCGCGGCGTCCAGGAGCCCGGCGGCTTCGGCTACGGGCAGGGGACCGGCCTGACCGTGCCGTCCGCCGCGAAGACCGGCACCACCCAGGACGGCAAGTCGGTCTGGTACGTCGGCTACACCCCGCAGCTCTCGACGGCCGCGATGATCGCCGGCGCCAGCAAGGACGGACAGAAGCCGATCCCGCTCGCCGGCCAGACCATCGCCGGCAGCTACGTCTACTCCGTCTCCGGCTCCGGCTTCGCCGGTCCCATGTGGGCCAAGGCGATGCATGCCATCCAGGGCAACCTGGACCCGGTCGACTTCACGCCGCCGTCCCAGACCGCGGTGCAGGGCATCCCCGCGACCGTGCCCAGCGTCGGCGGGATGAGCATGGATGAGGCCGAGCGCACGATCGAGCAGGCCGGGTTCAACGCGATCCGCGGCGGCACGACGTACTCCGAGTACGCCGCCGGCACCGCGGCGTACTCCAGCCCGTCGGGCGGCTCGTCGATCGCGAAGGGCTCCGTGGTCACGATCTACGAGTCCAACGGCACCCCGCCGCCGTCGACCAAGCCGAACAAGGGCAAGGGCAAGAACAACGGCAACCGCGGTGGTCGTGGCCACGGCGGGCGCGGCCACGGCGGCGGGGGCCGCTGAGGCCTTCGCGGCGGCTCAGGCCCCCAGCTGGCGGCGTACCTCCGCCGCGACCGCGGCGCCGTCGGCGCGGCCCTTGACCTGGGGCTGCACGATGCCCATCACCTTGCCCATCGCCTTCATGCCCTCGCCGGCCGCGCCGGCCTGGGCGATGGCGGCGGTGACGATGTCGACGACCTCCTGCTCGGAGAGCTGCTCGGGCAGGTAGTCGGCGATCACGGCAGCCTCCGCGGTCTCCTTCTCGGCCATCGCGGGGCGGCCGCCGTCGGTGAACGCCGTGGCGGCCTCGCGGCGCTTCTTCGCCTCCGTGGAGAGCACGCCGATGATCTCGTCGTCGCTGAGCTCGCGAGCCGTCTTGCCGGCCACCTCGGCGTTGGTGATCGCGGTCAGCACCATCCGCAGCGTCGAGGAGCGCACCTCGTCCCGGGCCTTGATGGCGGTGGTGAGGTCGGCGCGGAGACGGTCCTTGAGCACACTCATGACCGCCATTGTGGCAGCCTTGCCAGGTGAGCTCCCGTGACGTCGCGCGCCGTACCGCGCTCGGCGTCCTCGGGACCGGCGCGGTCGCCGGCGCGGCGCTCACGGCGTACGCCGTCGTGGAGGCCCGGGCCTACACGCTGCGCCGGGTCACGGTGCCGATGCTGCCACCGGGGGCACCCTCGCTGCGGGTGCTGCACCTCAGCGACGTGCACCTGACCCCGGGCCAGCGGCGCAAGCGGGAGTGGCTCCGCGGCCTCGCCGAGCTACGGCCCGACCTCGTCGTCGACACCGGCGACAACCTCGCTCACCGCGACGCCGTGCCGGCCGTGCTCGACGGCCTCGGCGAGCTGCTCGACGTGCCCGGGGTGTTCGTCTTCGGGTCCAACGACTACTTCGAGCCGAGCCTGCGCAACCCGGTCCGCTACCTGCTCCCCGACGACGGGCGGCGGAACACCGACACCGCGCAGCTGCCGTGGCGCGAGCTGCGTGACTCCCTCTCCGGCGCGGGCTGGACCGACCTCACCAACCGGCGTGCCTCGGTCGAGGTGCGCGGCCTGCGGATCGCCTGCGCCGGCGTCGACGACCCGCACCTGGGCTACGACCGGCTCGACCTGGTCTCCGGCGCCGCCGACCCCGAGGCCCACCTGCGCCTCGGCGTGACGCACGCGCCGTACCTGCGGGTGCTGGACCGGTTCGCCGCCGACGGGTACGACGCCGTGCTTGCCGGACACACCCACGGCGGCCAGGTGTGCCTGCCCGGGGTCGGTGCGCTGACCACCAACTGCGACCTCGAGCCCGCGCGGGCCAAGGGCCTGCACCGGCATCCGGCCACGTCGCGGCCCGGCGATCCGGGGTCGTCGTGGCTGCACGTCTCGGCCGGCCTCGGGACCAGCCCGTACGCCCGGATCCGGGTCGCGTGCCGGCCCGAGGCCACCCTGCTGACCCTGATCGAGTCCACGACACCGACCACCGTCTGAACCGATTTCAGGGCGCCGCCCGGGCTCCGGTATGGTTGCCCCCGGCCCGCTCCGGTGGGCCGATCGGGCTGTGGCGCAGCTTGGTAGCGCGCCTCGTTCGGGACGAGGAGGCCGCAGGTTCAAATCCTGTCAGCCCGACCAGTGTGATGTCTCAGGACATCGTGGACACCCGGACCTGCAACTGCAGGTCCGGGTGTCGTTCGTTCGGGGGCCGCGGCGTGCTCACGTCCGCCCGATGCGGACCTTCCACACCTCCGGGCCCTGCTCGGTCGGCTCCCAGGTGAACCGACCGGTGTGCTCGGCCTCGAACTGGTAGTACATCGGCTTGGGGTCGTGGTCGTTGACCAGCTCGAACGCCTCCCCCGGAGCCAGCGCGTAGTACGTCTCGAAGATGAGCTCGTGGCGGCGGGCGGGCGGGTGTGGGCGGATGTCGAGCTGCTTGAGATCCTGCATGGTGCCTCCGTTCTGTTGCGGTGGTTCCGATGTGGTGGTTCCGGGTCCTCAGGCCGCCTCGGGCGGCGACTCGTCTCGGGCGCTCGACGTCTCGATGGCGATCACCACGGGCGGCTCGGCCCGGTCCGCTCCGGTCGGCGGAGCGGTGGCGGGTCCGCCGATCAGCAGCGCGTCGAAGTCGAGACCGTAGGTGGGCGGTGTGCCGGGAGCACGTGACGCACCGTGCTGGAGGTCACCGATCGCGGGCCCGGACATGCCGGTGTCGATGGCACGCACGCTCCCGATCGGCAGCAGCCCGACCTCGTCCTGCTCGGCGAACAGGTGCATCACCCGCGCGGTGCCGAGGACCGAGAGCCGGTGCCGCCACGCCGACCACTCGCGGTAGGAGTGCTGCCTGGCGAGGCCGGTGGCCTGGCGCAGGAGCGCATCGGCCCGGTCGAAGGCGCCCCTGACCTCCGCGCTCGCCGCACGAAGCTCGAGGAGGGGCACCTGCTCGGCCCGGGCGCGGGCCAGGTGCGCGCGTGCGGTGTCGACGGCGGCGAGCGCCTCGTCGATCTCATGGACCAGCTGAGCCGGTACTGCGGGTGGTCGCCGCCTTCTCATGATGTGCCTCCTGTCGAGTGGGTCGCGTGGGTCGAGTGGGTTCGGACCTCGGCGTGACGCCCCTGCCGCCTGCCGTCGGGTCACGTGGGGTCACGAGGCGTCGCGAAGCTCCTCCATCGGGGAGGTCCGAAGCGCCGCGAGGGCCGCGGCCCCCGTGGTGAGGTCGTCGGTGGTGAGGTCGTCGGTGGTGAGCGTGAGCGCGAGCGGTGCGCCGAGCGCGAGCCAGTCGCACTGCCAGTCGCGGATGCGTCGGTAGGCGGCAGTGGTGACCGGACCGCGCTGCGAGGTGACCGCGTAGCCGAAGTCCCGGACCGGGTCCCCGGTCGCTCGGCCGGTCGCGAACGCCGGGGGCAGCAGGTGCCGCAGCACCTCGGGGTCGCCGATGTCGTCGCCCTCCAGCCAGTAGGCGCGGAACAGCAGCGACCGCACCTGGTCGGCGACCCCGGCGCCGACGGCCTCGGCGTAGGCCACGACCGCGGCGCCGGTGTGCGGCAACAGGGCCGGGGAGCCGCTCGGCAGCTCCTCGCCCGACTCCGCGAGCCGCGCGACCGCGGCCAGCTCGCGGTCCCGGAGCCGGTGCGCCGCCGGACCCAGGCGCAGCCCGGTGAGCGGCAGTCGGGGTCGGTGCTCGATCGCACGCCAGTCCGGCGTGGCACGGCCGGTGGCCCGCAGTCGGTCCACCCGCAGGCTGGCCAGGTAGCACATCGGGCAGCTGAAGTCGGCGTAGGCGATCGCGCTCATGACTTGTTTTTACAGGAACTTCCGTGAAAAATACAGGGTGTGACCGATCACTTCGCGACTCCGGTCGACCGGGAGCGGCACCGGCTGCTCGCCGGCGAGAGCCGGGTGCGGGTCCTGGAGGCGCTGCGCGCCGCACCCGCACCGCTGACCATCCTCGAGCTCGCCGACCTGGTGGACCTGCACCCGAACACGGTCCGGATGCACCTCGCCCAGCTGGTCGATGCCGGCCTCGCCACCGGTCGGCGGGAGGCCCGGGACCGACCCGGTCGGCCTCGACTGGTGTACGACGCGGTCGCAGCGACGTCCGAGGAGCCGGACGCCGGCCCCGACGACGAGAGCAGCTATCGACTGCTCGCGGAGGTGCTCGTCAACCACGTGGAGCAGACCGCGCCCGAGCCGGTCGCCGAGGCCACCGCGGCCGGCCGCGCCTGGGGTCGGACCCTGGCCCGGGAGCCGTCGGCGCCCCCGTCGGCGGAGCGGGCCACGGCCGACCTGACCGGCCTGCTCGACCGGTTCGGCTTCGCGCCGCACCCGACCGACGCCGGCCGGACCATCGAGCTGCACCGGTGCCCGTTCCGCCAGGTCGCCGAGCAGCACAGCCCGGTGGTGTGCGGGGTGCACCTCGGCCTGATGCAGGGAGCGCTCGAGCGCAGCGGCGCGCCGATCCGCACCGGCGCGCTCAAGCCGTTCGTGACGCCGGAACTGTGCCTGGCCCGCCTCGAGCCGGTCCCGACCGGAGGCGACGGGCGGGCCGCCTGACCGTGCCCGCCGGACCGTCGAGCCCGGCGGCGATGGGTGGTCCACCGTTCCGCCGACCCGAGTCGGTGGAGGATCCACCGCCGGCCGCGGACACCCGCCCGACGGCCGGCTCCGGATCGGGGCTCAGGAGCGGGCGATCAGCTCCGCGATCTGGACGGTGTTGAGCGCGGCGCCCTTGCGCAGGTTGTCGCTGGAGACGAAGAGGGCCAGGCCGCGGTCGTCGTCGACACCCGGGTCCTGACGCAGCCGACCGACGTACGACGGGTCCCGGCCCGCAGCGTGCAGCGGCGTCGGGATGTCGGCGAGCTCGACGCCCGGCGCGGCCGCGAGCAGCTCGCGGGCGCGCTCGACCGGCATCGAGCGCGCGAACTCGGCGTTGATCGCCAGCGAGTGGCCCGTGAAGACGGGCACCCGCACGCAGATGCCCGACACCTTGAGGTCCGGGATGCCGAGGATCTTGCGCGACTCGTGGCGCAGCTTCTGCTCCTCGTCGGTCTCGTTGAGCCCGTCGTCGACGATCGAGCCGGCCATCGGGAGCACGTTGTAGGCGATGTTCCGCACGTACGTGCTCGGCTCGGGGAACGCGACCGCCTCGCCGTCGTAGGCCAGCTCCCGCGCCTTGTCACCCACGGCCGCGACCTGGGTCGCGAGCTCCTCGACGCCGGCGACACCGGAGCCGGAGACGGCCTGGTACGTCGACGCGATCAGCCGGACCAGCCCGGCCTCCGCGTGCAGCGGCTTGAGCACCGGCATCGCGGCCATCGTGGTGCAGTTGGGGTTGGCGATGATGCCGCGCCCCGCCGCGATCACGCCGGCGGCGGCCTCCGGGTTGACCTCGGAGACGACCAGCGGGATGTCGGGGTCCTTGCGGAACGCGCTGGAGTTGTCGACGACGATCACGCCGGCGTCCGCGAACGACGACGCGAGCGCCCGGGAGGTGGTGGCGCCGGCCGAGAACAGCGCGATGTCGAGGCCCGACGGGTCGGCGGTGGCGGCGTCCTCGACGACGATCTCACGTCCACCGAAGGGCAGCACCGTGCCCGCGGAGCGGGCCGAGGCGAAGAAGCGGACCTCGTCGACGGGGAAGGCCCGCTGCTCGAGGATCTGGCGCATCGCGACGCCCACCTGGCCGGTAGCACCGACCACACCGATGTTCACCATGACGACTCCTCGAGGGCACGGGGTCCCCGCGGAGTTGTTCGCGGGGGAGCGCAGCGGAGGAGCGAAGAACTCCGTGGGGTGTGCTGGCCGGTGGCACCGACCACACCGAGGTTGATGCCCATGACTATCGCCCGGTCCCGCCGTAGACGACCGCCTCGACCTCGGTCGAGTCGAGGTCGAACGCCGTGTGCGTCGCGCGGACGGCGTCGTCGACCTGCGCCTCGTCGACGATCACCGAGATCCGGATCTCGGAGGTGGAGATCATCTCGATGTTCACGCCGGCGGCCGCGAGCGAGGCGAAGAACTTCGCGGTGATGCCCGGGTGCGAGCGCATGCCGGCGCCGATCAGCGAGACCTTGCCGATCTGGTCGTCGTACAGCAGCTTGTCGTAGCCGACCTCGTCCTGGATCCGGGCGAGCGCCCCCATCGCGGTCTGGCCGTCGGAGCGCGGCAGCGTGAACGAGATGTCGGTGAGGCCGGTGGCGGCGGCGGAGACGTTCTGCACCACCATGTCGAGGTTGACCTCCGTGGCCGACAGCGCCTCGAAGATGCGGGCGGCCTCGCCCACCTTGTCGGGCACGCCGACGACGGTGATCTTGGCCTCGCTGCGGTCGTGGGCCACGCCGGCGATGATCGCCTGCTCCATCTCAACTTCTCCTGCTCGGCGGTCCGGGATGACCCAGGTGCCCTCCTTCTCGCTGAAGGAGGAGCGCACGTGGATCGGCATGTTGTAACGGCGGGCGTACTCGACGCACCGCAGGTGGAGGATCTTGGCGCCCGAGGCCGCCATCTCGAGCATCTCCTCGGTGGAGACCTGCGCGAGCTTGCGGGCGGCGGGGACGATGCGGGGGTCGGCGGTGAAGACACCGTCGACGTCGCTGTAGATCTCGCAGACGTCGGCCCCGAGCGACGCGGCCAGCGCGACCGCCGTCGTGTCGGAGGCGCCCCGGCCCAGGGTCGTGACGTCCTTGGTGTCCTGCGAGACACCCTGGAAGCCCGCGACGATCGCGATCGCGCCGTCGGCGAGAGCCGCCTCGATCCGGCCGGGCGTGATGTCGATGATCTTGGCCTTGCCGTGCGCCGAGTCGGTGATCACGCCGGCCTGCGACCCGGTGAACGACCGGGCCTTGTAGCCCAGCTGCGAGATCGCCATCGCGACCAGCGCCATCGAGATGCGCTCACCCGCGGTGAGCAGCATGTCGAGCTCGCGCGGCGGCGGCAGCGGGGTGACCTGCTCGGCGAGGTCGCGCAGGTCGTCGGTCGTGTCACCCATGGCCGAGACCACGACGACGACGTCGTGGCCGGCCTTGCGCGTGTTGACGATGCGCTGCGCGACGCGCTTGATGCCGGTGGCGTCGGCAACGGACGATCCGCCGTACTTCTGCACGACAATGCCCACGATGCGGTCCTCGAGGTCGGGGAAGTTCCGCCGCCGATTCTATCGAGCGTCCGGCTCGCCCGACTCGAGCATCTCATCGGCGACGGCGAGCTGCTCCTCCTCCTCGACGAGCGGGTCGGTGTCGAGCCGGTCGTGGGAGACGACGGAGAGCAGCGCGTTCAGCGCCGCACCGGCGAGGTTGCCCCACGAGGAGACGTAGGAGAACTGCCACCACCACAGCGCCTCGGAGACGTTGCCGAGCCGGTAGTGGCGCAGGCCGTTCTCGAGATCGGTCGCGATGCTGGTCAGGTCGTCGGAGAGCTGGCTCTCGACGATCTCGGGCACGTACGGGTCGAACACGAAGGAATAGGTGTCGACCCCGCCCAGCATGCCGGCGAGCGCGAGGCGCATCTCGTCGAGGTCGGCCTCCGGCCCCACGTCGGGCTGGTACTCCGCGGCAGGCGTGAAGTCCTGCTGGGCGCCCAGGCGGGCACCGGCGAGGAGCACCTGGCTGATCTCGAGCAGCAGCAGCGAGATCGCCCGGCCGCCGTCGGCCTCGCGCGCGATCGCGCGCAGCGCAAGCAGGAAGCTCTCGACCTGGTCGGAGATCTGGCTCGCGAACTCCCGGGTCTCGGGGTCCAGCGTGCCCAGCTCGGGCTTGGTGTCAGTCATCTGCGGATCGTCTCCCTGCAAACGCTCGGCCGAGGGTCACTTCGTCGGCGTACTCGAGGTCGCCGCCTACCGGCAGTCCACTCGCCAAACGCGTCACGCGCAACCCGAGCGGCTTCAGCATCCGCGTGAGGTACGTCGCTGTCGCCTCGCCCTCGAGGTTGGGGTCGGTCGCGAGGATGATCTCGATGAGGTTGCCGTCGGAGAGGCGGACCATCAGCTCCCGGATGCGCAGCTGGTCGGGCCCGATGCCGTCGATCGGCGAGATCGCCCCGCCCAGCACGTGGTAGCGGCCCCGGAACTCGCGGGTCCGCTCGATCGCGACGACGTCCTTGTACTCCTCCACGACGCACAGCACCGTCGGGTCGCGGCGCGGGTCCCGGCAGATGCGGCACTGCTCGTCCTCGGAGACGTTGAAGCAGGTGCTGCAGAACTTCACCTTCGCCTTGACCTCGATCAGCACGTCGGCGAGCCGGCGTACGTCGGTCGGGTCAGCCTGGAGCAGGTGGAACGCGATGCGCTGGGCGCTCTTCGGACCCACGCCCGGCAGCCGGCCGAGCTCGTCGATCAGGTCCTGGACGATGCCTTCGTACAACGTGACCTCTAGAAGCCGAGCTGGCCGGGGGCATCGCCCCCGGGCAGGCCGCCACCCGGCAGGCCGCCGGCGAGCGGACCGAGCGCCTCGCCGGCGAGCGCGTCGGCGTTCGCCTTCGCGTCGCGGTAGGCGGCCACGATCATGTCGCCGAGGTCGGCCAGGTCGTCGGGGTCGCTCCCGTCGAAGCCGCCGGCCTTGATCTCGACGCCGACGAGCTCGCCGACGCCGTTGACCTTGACCGTGACGGCACCGCCGGCGACCGTGCCGTCGACGACGCTCTCCTGCAGGCGCGCCTGCGCGTCCTGGAGCTGCTCCTGCATCTGCTGGGCCTGCTGGAGCAGGGCGTTCATGTCGAAGCCACCGCCGCCCAGGGCATCGAAGGGGTTCTGGCTCATGTGGTGCTGCCTCTCGTCACTGGTGGCGGATCTCCTCGATCATCTGGGCGCCCAGCTCGCGCTGGAGCAGCTCGGTGGCGCTCATGCCCTGGTGATCGGCGTCCAGGTCGTCGGGGTGGGCGTCGGCGTCGGCCGAGGCCCAGTCGGGGCCGGACGGCTCGGGCTGATGGTCGGCGGAGCGGGTCTGCTGGATCGCCTCCCGCGCGGCAGCGCTGGCACTCGGCCCGCCGGGTTCGGCGGGCTCGGCGGGTGGCTGCTGGGGCGCCTGCTGGGGTGGCGGCTCGGGCGCAGGCGGCGCCGCAGCCGGCTCCGCGACCGCGGACCGGGTCACCGCCGGCGTGCCCTCGGCCTGGGCACCGGGGTCGACGATGGTCTCGATCTTCCACTCCGCGCCGACCACGTCGATCGCAGCCTGGCGCAGCACGTCGTCGCAGCCCGCGCTGACGAACGAGTCGCGGGCGCCGGAGTTCGCGAAGCCGAGGGTCAGGGTGGTCCCGTCGACCGCGACCACCTGGCAGTTCTGGGTCAGGTGCATCCAGGCGAGGCGGCGGCGCAGCTTGGTGGCGTCGACGATGTCGGGCCACAGCCGGCGTACGTCGACGAGCGACAGGCTGCCCGACGCCGCCGGCGCCGGCGCGGGTGTCGGGGCGGGCTCGGGTGGCGCCTCGACGACCGGCTCGGGCGCGGGAGCCGGCTCGGCCGTCGTACCGGACTCGGGCTCGGACACGGGCTCGGGCACGGGCTCGGGGGCGGGCTCGGCGACCGGTGGGGCCACGGGCTCCGGGCGCGCGGCGGCCGGGTCGGGGGCGTCCGGCCGGTGGGCGGGTGCCACCGGCCGGTCCTGAGCGGGCGGCGCGGGCGGTGCCGACGTCGGCGTGGGCGCGCCCCCGCTGATCGTCAGCCGCTTCTCCAGCCGGTCGAGCCGGGCCAGCACACCGTCGGTCGCGTGGTCGGCACCCGGCAGCAGCACCCGGGCGCAGAGGAGCTCGAGCAGCAGCCGCGGCGCGGTCGCGCCCCGCATCTCGGTGAGCCCGGACGCGACGATGTCGGCCGCGCGGCTGAGCTCGGCCGGGCCGAAGCGCGCCGCCTGGGCGACCAGCCGCTCGCCCTGGTCCTCGGAGACGTCGATCAGCCCGGTGGCGGGCGCGTCGGGGACGGCCGCGACGATCACCAGGTCGCGCAGCCGGCGGAGCAGGTCCTCGGTGAACCGGCGTGGGTCCTGCCCGGTCTCGATCACCCGGTCGACCACGCCGAAGACCGCGGCGCCGTCACCGGCCGCGAAGGCGTCGACGACGTCATCGAGCAGCGTGTCGGGGGTGTAGCCGAGCAGCCCGGTCGCGAGCTCGTAGGTCACCCCCGCCGAGCCGGCACCGCCGAGCAGCTGGTCGAGGACCGAGAGCGTGTCGCGGGCCGACCCGCCGCCGGCGCGCACCACCAGGGGCAGGGCCGCCGGGTCGAGGCTGACGCCCTCCTTGTCGCACAGCTCGGAGAGGTACGACGACAGCAGCCGCGGCGGGATCAGCCGGAACGGGTAGTGATGGGTGCGCGACCGGATCGTCGGCAGCACCTTGTCGGGCTCGGTGGTCGCGAAGATGAAGCGCAGGTGGGGCGGGGGCTCCTCGACGAGCTTGAGCAGGGCGTTGAAGCCCTGCGTCGTGACCATGTGGGCCTCGTCGATGATGTAGACCTTGTAGCGGCTCTTCACCGGCGCGAAGAAGGCCTTCTCGCGCAGGTCGCGGGCGTCGTCGACACCGCCGTGGGAGGCCGCGTCGATCTCGATCACGTCGATCGAGCCGGGGCCGCCCCGGGCCAGGTCGCGGCAGCTCTCGCACTCCCCGCACGGGTCGGCCACCGGCGCCCGCTCGCAGTTGAGCGCACGCGCCAGGATGCGGGCGCTCGTGGTCTTGCCGCAGCCGCGCGGCCCGGAGAACAGATAGGCGTGGTTGACCCGGTTGTTCGCCAGCGCGGCCCGCAGCGGCTCGGTCACGTGGTCCTGGCCGATGACCTCGGCGAAGGACTCGGGCCGGTAGCGGCGGTACAGCGCGAGAGGGGACTCCACGCATGAACCCTAACCAGCGGCACCGACAGCCGGTAGCGGGCGGGGGAAGCGGGTTGCCGTCTCCGCTGTAACGCCGGGTTATCCGCTGTTCCCACCGTGCTGCAACATGGTGGGAACAGCAGATAACCCGGCGTTACATGCGTGAGCCGCGGCCGGGTCGACGCCCTGGCAGGCTCAGGCAACGGGACGTGAAAAGGCCCCCCGCGCACCCGACAGAGCTCGCTTACCCTTGCTGCCTTCCGGCCCTGGGGGAGTTGGGCAAGATGCCGCCACACGGGGGGTTGGCCCCGAGTGTAGGTGAGCCCCCGGCAGCGCTCCAAGACGGGCCTCCTCCGAGCGGCCGACACACCGACCCGACCACGGACCGGTCGATTTCGCGGCGTCGTACGGCGCCCGGTAGCCTCCTCCGCGGAGGTATCGCCTAGTGGCCTATGGCGCTCGCTTGGAAAGCGGGTTGGGTTAACGCCCTCGGGGGTTCGAATCCCCCTACCTCCGCCAGGTAGCCGCGTCGTCCGCCTCAGGACGGTCTCCACACCCTCCTGAGACGGACGACCCGGCTTCATCCTCAGGCGGCGAGAGCGCGGCCTCGCGCGACAGCGTGACGCCGCACCCGAGGAGCCGCAGCCAGGTCTCCGGTACGACGACCGCCCGGTGGTCGCCGTAGCCGAGCGCGGCCGCGGCGTCGTCGCCGACCAGCCGGTTCGCCCGGCCCTGGGCGTCGACGAGGTACGGCGCACCTCGGTCGGGGTCGGTCCAGCCTCCGGAGAGCACGTGGGCGCCGCGGCCCGGCACCACGTCCACGTCTCGCTCACCCGCGAGCACGTCGGCGGCGCCGGCGGACGCACCCGGGCTGCCCAGCCGCACCGCCGGGACGGCACCGGCCTCGGCCACCAGCTCGGCGCACGGCTCGTCGACGGCGGCGTCCGGCACGGTGGCCGGCCAACCGGCGCCCTCGAGCACCGCGTCGCCGCGCGGCACCCGGGGCGCCGTGTCGACCACCTCGGGCGCGACCACCCGGTCGTCGGGGGCGACCACGTTGCGGTAGACGGTCGCCGCGAACTCGGTCAGCGCCACGGGGCCGCTCTCGGTCAGCAGCAGCCGCTCCTCGCCGGTCATCAGCAGGTCGCCGATCTCATGGGCGCCGATCGCGCCGGCCGCGTACTCGGGAGTCGAGCCGTAGCCGGTGAGCCCGAAGCTCCGCCAGTCCAGCGGAGCGCCGACCGGGAAGAGGTCGATCCAGGCCCGGTCGACCGGGATCGCGGCAGCGGTGGTCTGGAGGCCGAGGGCCGCCAGCAGGTTGTCGGTCTGGTCGCCCGGTGCGCCCATCGGGAGCAGCACCGCACCGCCGCCGGAGAGCTCGTCGCTCGGCACCACGACGAAGAGCTCGCCGCCGTTGCTGACGGTCACGCCCCGCGCCCCGGCGGGCAGCAGGTCGGGTCGTTCGGCGATCCGCAGCCTGATGCCGGCGCCGGCGGCCGTGCAGGCCGTCCAGCCGCTGTCGACCAGCCGGTCCGGCGCCGGCAGGCTCGCCGGTGCGTCGACGATGCCGAGGTCGTCGCCGATGCGTTGCTCGTCGATGGCTTCCTGCTCGACGAGCGTCGGCTCGGCGTCGCCGTCGAGGATCAGCCTGGCGCTGGTGGCGTTGACGACCGGCCGCAACTCAGGGTCGTCGCCGACGACGACGTACGCCGCACCGGTGTCCTTCGAGACGACCAGGCCCCGGCGCATCCAGTTGTCGGGCGCGGCCGGTGCGAGCACGCCGGCGATCGCGACGCCCGCGGCGACGAGCACCGCCAGCACCGCGCCCCCGACGATCGATCGGCCCGGTCGCGCCGGCTCGGCCTCCCGTGCGCCCGGGGCACCGGACAGGAACGCGGTGACCAGGCGCCGGCGGCCGAAGGAGAAGGCCTCGACGAGCTCCTTCCTGGTGGCCATCAGCCGCGGATCGCGGAGAGGACGCCGGTGGCGACGACGAGCAGCGGCAGCAGGGCCGCGAGCCCGACGCTCTCGGCGAGGTCGCTGAGCCGGCCGCGGCGTACCGACGGCGTACGCCGGACCAGCCCCTGCGGCAGCAGGACGGCACCGCTCACGACCAGCAGCACCGCGACCGCGGGTCGCCAGTCGGGCTCGAGCCAGAGCGCCGCGACCGCGGCGGAGAGCAGGCCGAGGAGACCCGCGCCGAGCCCGACGATGACCTCCGCCTCGGCGCGATGCCGCCGGGTGCGCAGCATCACGACGGCGCAGCAGGCCACGACCAGGATCGCGCCGGCGCCGCCGAGCGACACCGCGAACGGCGCGATCAGCACCAGCAGCAGGCCGACGCTCGCCGAGACCGCGGCCAGGATCTCGTGGGCCAGCCGAGCGTCGGCCGCGACCCGATCGGCGTCGACGGGCCGAGGCTCGGCGGCGATGTCGGCGTGGAGCAGGTCGACGGAGGTCCCCGCTGCGCCCAGGACGAGCCACGGGAACGCGCTGCCGGCGATCACGACGAGCACCAGCGCGACCGTCAGCACGACGGCAGGCCCGACGTCGGCGACCTCGCGCAGCAGCCCGACGGCGAGGAAGGTCGCACCGGACACGACCGGCGGCAGCACCAGCACTCGCCCGTCGCCGAGGCCCAGCAGGCAGATCAGCCCGGCGCCGAATGCGGCGGCCGAGGCGGCGATCGCGGGCTGGCCGAGCAGCACGCCCGCCACCGCGGCGTACAGCGCGGCGGTCCAGGCGACCACGACCGCGGCGTCCCGCTCGTGGACGACCCGGGAGAGCACGATCGCGCCGGCCGCCAGCCCGGCCGCGATCACGGCGGCGGCGATGCCGGCGAACGGCGACCCGGGCTGGAGCAGCAGGGCCGCGGCGCCGAGCGCCATCGACAGCCCCGCCGCGCCGAGGGCGGTACGCCGGCCCGCGGCGGCCGGCCAGGGCGTCAGCTCGCGCTCGACCGCGTCGGCCATCGCCTCGACGACGTCGTCGTAGATCCGGGGCGGCTCGTCGTCCACCCCCGCGGCCATCGTGAGCAGGCCGCCGTCCGCGACGCCCTGACTCACCAGGCCGGCGTCGGCGGCGAGCCGGCGGCCACCCGCCGTGACGAGGCGGTAGCCGCCGTGGACGGTCCCGGGGTCGAGGAGGCCGACGCTGCGGGCCAGCTCGGGCACCAGCTCGGCGACGGGGACGGCGCCGGGCAGCACCAGGTCGACGCACCGGGTGCCCGATGCGACCGTGACCCGCACCAGCGCCGGGCCGCTCACCCTCGGATGCCGAACGACGCCGCTCCCCGGGCGTCGGCGGCCTGGTACTCGGCGTTCGAGTGGTGGACTGTCGTGCTCGTGTCGTGCAGGAGGGTCTTCATCTCCTGCATCGCGGTGTCCCACGTGGCCTTGGCGACGACGTAGGCCTGCTGGGCGTTGCCGGTCCAGTCGCTGCGCAGCGGGGCCAGCTCCGCCTCGAGTTGGTCGAGCCGGCCGTCGATCTTCTGGACGGCGTCGGCGAGGTCCTGGGCGGCCGTCTCGAGGCCGGCATGGTGGACGCGGAGTCCGTCGAGGGTCATCTCGCTCACTTCCTTCGTTCCGGGCCGGTCAGCCGAGCCGGCCGGCCATCGTCGAGTAGGCGGCGGACTGCGCCTGGTCGGTGTCGAGGTTGTCCTTCTCCGTCGCGGTCAGCGACGCCTCGAACTCGTCGAGCGCGCCGGTGATCACGCGCTGCCGGTCCGTCCACGCCCGGTGCAGGGCGAGGAAGGCGGTGCCGCCGGCCCCGGCCCACCTGCCCTGGAGGCTGGAGATCCGACCCTCGAGAGCCTTGCTCAGCCCGTCGAAGTCCTGCTTGGCGGCGGCCACGAGCGCCGCGGCCTTGGTGAGCGTGCCCTCACCCTGTCCCATCTCTGCTGCGCCCGACATGGCGTCAACTCCTTCTCCTCCGGGCTCCATCGGGCCGCGTCGCCGCCCGAGACCGAATCCGACTCCGGTGCCTGAGCCCGTTCCCGCACCGGACAGGACTCGCTTGCCCGGGTCGAGGGGCCACAAACCCGTCTCCACAGCCCCGGGCCGGCAAGGGAATCTCCCCTGTGGATCACGGGGTGGACCGGTCCCGAGCGGGTAGTTCCGAGGAGCAGGAGAGGAGGGCGCGTTGACGACGCTGCGCAGGACGAGACCGGACCGGCCGGAGCTGCCGTCGGGCGAGCTCGTGCTCCGGCCACCGCCGCGGATCGTGCCGGCTGAGGGCGCCGGAGGCGTGCTGATGAATGCCATCCCGATGCTCGGCAGCCTCGGCTCGATCGTGCTCGTGGCGACCATGAGCCGCACCGAGGGCGGCCGGGCCTTCGTCGCGGCGGGGCTGTTCGCCTTCGCCACGGTCGGCTTCGTCATCGTCCAGATCGACCGCCAACGCAGGCAGCGCGGCCAGCGGACGAGCGGCTCGCGCGCCGACTACCTCCGCTACCTCGCGGGCGTCCGCGAGCAGGTCCGCGACGCCGCGGCCCGGCAGCGTCGGGCGCTCACCTGGCGCCACCCCGAGCCGGCGGCGCTCCCGGCGCTGGCCGCGGAGCGGTCGCGGCTGTGGGAGCGCGACAGCGCCGGCCCCGGCTTCCTCGAGGTGCGGTACGGCGTCTGCGCGCAGTCGCTCGCCCTCACCCTGGTGCCACCCGAGAGCACGCCGGGCGACCAGGCCGATCCGGTCTCGGCATCGGCGCTGCACCGGCTGCTCGCGATCCACCGGCTCCAACCCGACCTGCCCGCGTCGATCGACCTGCGCACCTTCGACCGCATCGAGGTCTGCGGCCCGGCGGAGCCGGCTCGGTCGCTGGCCCGGTCGCTGATCTGCTCGGCGGCGGCGTTCCACGCGCCCGAGCAGCTGGCGGTCGCGGTCCTCGCCGCCGAGCAGAGCCTCGTCCACTGGGACTGGGTCAAGTGGCTCCCCCACGCCCACAGCGGCCGGCGGTCCGACGCCGTCGGCCCGCTGCGGATGGCCTCGACGTCGCTGGCCGACCTGGCCGCGCTGCTGCCCGCCGACCTGCCCGACCGTCCCCGCTTCGGCGCCGACGAGCGGCCCACAACCCCGCACCTGCTGCTCATCGTCGACGGGGGCGAGCTCCCGCCGGGCAACCACGTCGTACCGCCCGACGGCCTGCATGGGGTCACGCTCGTCGACCTGCCCGCGCGCTGGGACGCGCCCACGGACCCGAGGCGGCTGCGGATCGAGTTCGACGAGACCACCGGCACCGACGCGCAGGGCCGCCGGGCCATCCGCGCGCTGCGGCCGCAGGAGGAGCCGATCCGAGCGCGCGCCGACGCGTGCCCCCTCGCGACCGCCGAGGCCTTCGCCCGACGGCTGACGCCGCTGCCCACGCCCTCGACCGAGGTGGTCGGGTCGGGCGGCGAGGTCGCCGCGCCCGACGACCTCATGGAGCACCTCGGCCTCGGCGACGTCCGCGCCCTCGACCCGGACCGGGCCTGGCGACCGCGGCCCGCGCGCGACCGGCTGCGGGTGCCGATCGGCCTCGGCGACGACGGCGCGCCGGTGCACCTCGACCTCAAGGAGTCCGCCCAGCAGGGCATGGGACCGCACGGCCTGGTGATCGGCGCGACCGGCTCGGGCAAGTCGGAGCTCCTGCGCACCCTGGTGCTCGGCCTCGCGATGACCCACTCCCCCGAGCAGCTGAACATGGTGCTGGTCGACTTCAAGGGCGGCGCGACGTTCGCGGGCCTGACCGCCATGCCCCACGTCTCGGCGGTGATCACCAACCTGGCCCAGGAGCTCACGCTCGTCGACCGCATGCAGGACGCGCTCTCGGGCGAGATGGTGCGCCGCCAGCAGTTGCTGCGCGACGCGGGCGACGTCGCGTCGGTGCGCGACTACGAGCGGGCCCGGGCGGCCGGCGAGCGGCTGGCTCCGCTGCCGTCGCTGCTCATCGTCGTCGACGAGTTCTCCGAGATGCTGGCGGCGAAGCCGGAGTTCACCGACCTCTTCGTCGCGATCGGCCGCCTCGGCCGCTCGCTCGGCCTGCACCTGCTGCTCGCCTCGCAGCGGCTCGAGGAGGGGCGCCTGCGTGGGCTGGAGTCCCACCTGTCCTACCGGATCGGGCTGCGCACCTTCAGCGCCACCGAGTCGCGCGCGGTGCTCGGCGTCCCCGACGCCTACGAGCTGCCGCCCGCCCCCGGCCTCGGCTACCTCAAGCCCGACCCGGCGACCCTGCTGCGGTTTACGGCGGCGTACGTCTCGGGTCCGCCGAGGTCCCGGGTGCCGCCAGTACGGCGCGACGAGGGCGGCCGTGCGCGCGGCATCCTGCCGTTCACGATCTCGGAGGTGCGGAGCCTCAACGTCGCCGGCCCCGAGCCCGAGCCCGCGCGGCCGGCACCCGAGGTCGGCGAGTCGCTCCTCTCGGTCGCGGTGCGCCGCCTGGCCGGGCACGGCCCGGCCGCCCACCAGGTCTGGCTGCCGCCCCTGGACCGGCCGGACACGCTCGACCGGCTGATGCCCGACCTCGCCCCCACCCCCGGGCTCGGCCTGGTCTCCGAGCGGTGGCGCCGCCGCGGCGGCCTCGTCGTACCGCTCGGCACCGTCGACCGTCCGCGCGAGCAGCGCCGCGACCCGCTCACCGTCGACCTGTCGGGCGCCGGCGGGCACGTCGCGGTCGTCGGCGGTCCGCGCAGCGGCAAGAGCACCCTGCTGCGCACGATCGTCACCGGCCTGTCGCTGACCACGACGCCGCAGGAGTCGCAGTTCCTCGTGCTCGACTTCGGCGGCGGCACGTTCGCGCCGTTCGCCGGGCTGCCGCACGTCGCGGGTGTCGGCACGCGCGCCGAGCCCGACGTCGTACGCCGGATCGTCGCCGAGGTCCGCGGCATCGTCGACCGGCGCGAGGCGCACTTCCGCGCGCACGGGATCGACTCGATCGAGACCTACCGCTCGTGGCGCGCGGCCGGGCGCACCGACGACGGGTACGGCGACGTGTTCCTCGTCGTCGACGGCTGGAGCACGCTGCGCGCCGACTTCGACGACCTCGAGGCCGAGATCCAGCAGCTCGCGGCCCGCGGGCTGACGTACGGGCTGCACGTCGTCGTGGGCGCCGCCCGGTGGGCCGACTTCCGGGCCGCGATGCGCGACCTCCTCGGCACCCGGCTGGAGCTGCGGCTCGGCGACCCGACGGACTCCGAGATCGACCGCAGGGTCGCGGCCCTGGTGCCGACGGGACGACCGGGCCGCGGCCTGCTGCCGGGCCCGCTGCACTTCCTCGCGGCGCTGCCTCGCATCGACGGCGACCGCGATGCCGACACACTCGGCGCGGCCGTCTCGGACCTGGCCGCGCGGTCGAACGCCGCCTGGGCCGGACCGGTCGGGCCGAAGCTGCGGCTGCTGCCCGGGCTCGTCTCGCTCGACGACGTACGCGCGCGGGCCGGGAGCCCCGGGCCCGGACTGCTGCTCGGTGTGGCCGAGAAGGACCTCGACCCGGTCGCGCTCGACCTCCCCGCCGAGCCGCACCTGCTGATCCTCGGCGACGGCGGGTCCGGCAAGAGCGCCGCGCTGCGGACCTATGCCCACGAGGTGCTGCGCACCCGCACCCCCGCGGACGCCCAGCTGGTCGTCGTCGACTACCGGCGCTCGCTGCTCGGGGAGGTGCCGAAGGAGTACCTCCTCGCCTCTCCCACCTCCGCCACCCAGGCGCAGCCCACGCTGCGCGACCTCGCGGCGTACCTCGAGGGCCGGCTCCCCGGCCCCGACGTCACCGCCGAGCAGCTGCGCAACCGCTCGTGGTGGACCGGTGCCGAGGTGTTCGTGCTGGTGGACGACTACGACCTGGTCGCCACCCAGCAGGGCTCGCCGCTGCACGCCCTGGTGCCGCTGCTGCCGCAGGCCCGCGACGTCGGCCTGCACGTCGTCGTCGCCCGCCGCTCCGGCGGCGCCGCCCGGGCGATGTACGAGCCGGTCATCCAGTCCCTGCGCGATCTGGCGATGCCCGGCCTGCTGCTCTCCGGAAGCCCCGACGAGGGACCGCTGCTCGGCGGCCAGCGGCCGCAGCCCGCGCCGCCCGGTCGCGGCCGGCTGATCACCCGCGACCGGGGCGTAGAGGTCCTGCAGCTGGCGTGGACCGAGCCGTCGCCGTGACCGACTTGGCCGGTGGTTTCGAGGCTCAGGCGCCAGGGCGCCTTCGCACCTCAACCACCGTCGGCGACGTCACACGTGCGTGTGCTCCCCGGGCCCCTTGACCTTCAGGCCGGGCAGGTCGGCCAGGTCGTAGGTGATCTCGAAGGTACGGCGGTAGCCGGTGTGCGCCACCCGCCAGCCGCCGGGCGTGCGCAGGTAGCGGTCGTCGTAGAACGCCGCGCCCTCGAGCATGAACCGGAACGCCGGCACGATCACCTTGTCCTGGAGGTACCAGCGCGCCGTGGCGATGTCGCCGTCGACCTCGATCTCCGGGTGATGCACCTGGTGCAGGGTGAGGAGCCCCTCGCCGAGGTTCTCGCGCATGTAGGAGACCAGCGCGGCCCGGTCCTCGAAGACCAGGCCGTTGTAGTCGCCGGTCGCCTCGGGCAGGAAGCAGTCGGCGAAGGCGTCCCAGTCCTTGGTGTCCAGGGTGCGCAGGTAGCGGTACTTCAACTGGCTGATCGCGGTGATGTCGTCCACGAACTAGAACGTATTCCAGTTCAGTCCGCGGTGCCGACCGAAACGTGTGACGCGCCCGTAACCCGGCGTCAACCTGCCGGCGATGTGAACGATCCAACCTGGGTACCGGCGGTCGTCCCACCACCGACGACGGCCACCGATGTCGATCACCACCGACCAAGGAGGCGGCAGATGAGCGAGCGGACCACCCCGAACGACCTCGACCGGCACGGCACCCGGCGGACCCGGCTGCGGGAGCGGCACCCGGCCGCCCTCGCGTCGCTGCTGGACGAGCGCACCGACCTGCGCGGCGTACACGCCCTGGCGGACCACTTCGACGACGCGATCCGCTGGTCGGCCTGATCCACGCCCGACCCACGCCCGACCCGGTGGCCGGCCCCGACCCGGGGCCGGCGTTCGGAGCGCGTCGTTATAGTCGCGCCCGTGATCTTCAAGCGTGTCGGCGTCGGGCGGCCGTACCCCGATCACGGGCTCTCGTCCCGGGCCTGGGCCGACGTGCCGCCGCGCCAGGTACGCCTGGACCAGCTGGTCACCACGAAGGACACGCTCCAGCTCGCGGCCCTGCTCGACGAGGACTCGACGTTCTACGGCGACCTGTTCGCGCACGTCATCGAGTGGCAGGGCGAGTACTACCTGGAGGACGGGTTGCACCGGGCGCTGCGCGCCGCCCTCCAGCAGCGCCTCGTCCTGCACGCCCGCGTGTACGCACTGGAGGGCTGATGAGCCAGTCGACGACCCCGCTGAGCCAGGGCGCCCGCACCGCCCTGACCCTCGCCGTCCTGTGCCTGCTGCTCGTCGTGGCCGCCATCTGGGGCTGGAGCGCGACGACGAAGCCGCTGCCCGCCAAGGTGGACAGCCCGATCTGCGTGACCACGCCGGTCAGCGCCGGCTCCGACCTCTACCGGCAGCAGGTCACCGTGAGCGTCTACAACGCCGGCCAGCGCGACGGGCTGGCGGGCCGCACGATGCAACTGTTCGTCGACGCCGGCTTCAGCGAGGGCACCTCCGGCAACGCCCGGTCGGCGAAGGTACGCCGGGTCGCGATCTGGACGACCGAGCCGGAGAGCCCCGCGGTCCAGCTGGTCGCGAGCTACCTCCCGGGCGTCGAGATCGAGCGCCGCGACGGCATCGGAGCCGGCGTCACCGTGCTCGTCGGGGACGACTTCGGCTCCACGAAGCTGGCCGCGGGCGAGCAGTCCGTGACGGTCCAGTCGGACACCGAGGTCTGCAGCCCACCGGTGGGCTGACGGTCGACCGGACTGTCGGCCGGGTGGTCAGCGCTGCTGACGACGCGTCCGGTCGCCGAGCCACTGGGCCAGCCGGCCGTGCGCGCTCACCTGGCGCAGCCGCTCCTCGGTCTGCTCCCGGAGCTTGCGGGGCGTGACGACCAGCAGGTCGTCGCCGTGGCGCAGCACGGTACGACGCTCGGGGACGATCGTCTGACCGTCCCGGATCACCATCGACACCGATGCCCCCGGCGGCAGCCGCAGCTCGCCGACCTCGACGCCGTGCATCCGTGAGCTCGGGCTGATCGACACCTGGAGCAGGTCGGCCGCGACCCGCTCCAGGGGCGCGACCTCGACGTCGAGGCCGCGCGGCTCGGAGCGGCGCGCGACCTTGAGCACCCGGGCCACGGTCGGCAGGGTCGGCCCGGTGAGCACGGTGTAGACGACGACCATCACGAAGACGATGTCGAAGAGCCGTTCAGCCTGGTCGACGCCCTCCGCGAGCGGGATCGTCATCAGCACGATCGGTACGGCGCCGCGCAGGCCGGCCCACGAGATGAAGGCGAGCTCGCGCCGCGGTATCGGCTGCACGACCGAGCTGACCAGCACCGAGACCGGGCGCGCCACCAGGGTCAGGATCAGGCCGGCGGCCACGGCGAGACCGACGATCTCGAGGTTGATCCGGCCCGGGGAGAGCAGCAGGCCGAGCATCACGAACAGCCCGATCTGGGCCAGCCACGCCAGACCCTCGGCGAACGAGCGGGTGGCGGCACGGTGGGGCAGCTCCGAGTTCCCGAGCACCAGCCCGGCGACGTACACCGCGGCGAAGCCGGAGGCGTGGACCGAGGTCGCGATGCCGTACCCGAGGAAGGCGAGGGTGAGCACGGCCAGCGGGTAGAGGCCGGAGGACGGCAGCGCGGCGCGGCGCATCACCCAGGCACCGCCGAACCCGGCCGCCAGACCGATCAGGGTGCCGGCGGCGAGCTCGTAGCCGATGATGCCGAGCAGCCCCAGCGGGCCGTGCTCGTCGACGGCGCCTGAGGACACCAGCGTGACGAGTACGACGGTCGGGGCGTCGTTGAGACCGGACTCGGTCTCCAGCGAGCCCGTGAGCTTCTTCGGGAGCGGCACCACGCGCAGCACGGAGAACACCGCGGCCGCGTCGGTCGGCGACGTCACGGCGCCCAGGATCACCGCGAGCTCCCACGGCAGCCCGAGGATGTAGTGCGCACCGAGCGCGACGATGAGCACCGAGATCGCGACGCCGATGGTCGCCAGCGAGACGCCGAGCCGGATCGAGGCCCGCATCTCGTGCCAGTTGGTGGTCAGGCCACCCTCGGCGAGGATGACCGCGAGAGCGGCGAAGCCCAGCGCGTGCGCGAGCTCGGCGTTCTCGAACTGGATGCCGAGGCCGGCCTCGCCCAGGACGACGCCCATGAGCAGGTACATCAACAGGCTGGGCAGTCCGGCCTTCGACGAGACCCGGACGGCCAGGATGGCGAGGAGGGTGACGGCCGACCCGACCAGCACGAACATGTCGAGGTCGTGGACGTCGAACGACACAGGCCTACCTTGGCGATCGTCGGGCGGGGCCGCATTCTATCGGTGCCGGGTCGACCGCCTGTCGACGGTGTCCGACTCGTCGCCAACAAATGGAACTTGTTCTAGATTTGCCCCATGAGCAGCGGAACCGCCATCCCCGAGGCCCTCGACGCCTCCGTGCTGACCGACGACACGGAGCGGTACGACGTCGTCGTCGTCGGCTTCGGCATCGCCGGCGGCTGCGCGGCCCTCGAGGCGGCGCGCGCCGGTGCGCGGGTGCTGCTGCTCGAGCGGGCCGCCGTGCACGGCGGCACGTCGTCGATGTCGGGGGGCCACTTCTACCTCGGCGGCGGCACGCCCGTGCAGCAGGCGACCGGCTGGTCGGACTCCGCCGACGAGATGTACGCCTACCTCGTGTCCGTCTCCAAGGAGCCGGAGCACGAGAAGATCCGCGCCTACTGCGACGGGTCGGTCGAGCACTTCGGGTGGCTCGAGGCGCTGGGCTTCGAGTTCGAGCGGTCCTACTACCCCGAGAAGGCGGTGATCCAGCCCGGCACCGAGGGGCTGATGTTCACCGGCAACGAGAAGGTCTGGCCGTTCAAGGAGCGGGCCGTGCCCGCACCGCGCGGCCACAAGGTGCCGGTGCCCGGCGACACCGAGGGCACCAAGATGGTGATGGACCTGCTGCGCGCGCGGGTCGACGAGGCGGGCGTCGAGGTCCGCTACGAGACCGGGGCGACCAACCTCGTCGTGTCGTCCGGCGCCGTCGTGGGCGTCGCGTGGCGGTCGTTCGACTCGACCGGTGTCATCGCGGCCCCGGCCGTGGTGCTCGCGGCCGGCGGCTTCGTGATGAACCCGGACATGGTCGCGGCGTACACGCCCGCCCTCGCCGAGAAGCCGTTCACGCTGGGCTCGACGTACGACGACGGCCTGGGCATCCGGCTCGGCGCGTCGGCCGGCGCGGAGCTCAAGCACATGGACGAGCCGTTCATCACCGCGCCGTTCTACCCGCCGTCGGCGCTGATGACGGGCTTCATCGTGAACAAGCGGGGCGAGCGGTTCGTGGCCGAGGACTGCTACCACTCGCGCACGTCGCAGTTCGTGATGGAGCAGGAGGACCACGCGGCGTACCTGATCGTCGACAGCGAGCATGTCGAGTACCCGAAGTTCCCCCTGGTGCCGCTGATCGACGGCTTCGAGACCATCGCCGAGCTCGAGTCTGCGCTCGGGCTGCCGGCGGGCTCGGTCGCGGCCACGCTCGAGCGCTACAACAAGATGGCCGCCGCCGGCGAGGACCTCGACTTCCACAAGTCGCCCGACTGGCTCGCCCCGCAGGACGCCGGCCCTTGGGCGGTCTTCGACCTCCGGCTCGGCCACGCGATGTACGCCGGCTTCACCCTCGGCGGCATCCGGGTCTCGGTCGACGGCGAGGCGCTGCGCGCCGACGGCTCGGGGGTCCCCGGCCTGTACGCCGCCGGCGCGTGCGCGTCCAACATCGCCCAGGACGGCAAGGGCTACTGCTCCGGCACCCAGCTCGGCGAGGGCTCGTTCTTCGGCCGCCGGGCGGGGCGAGCCGCCGCGATCCGAGCTCGCGAGGATCGCGAGTAGCGGCGAAGGTTGAGGAGCGTCGGGTCGAGCCGCCGCTGCCCGAGCTCGCGAGGGCAGCGAGAAGCGGCGAAGGTTGAGGAGCGTCGGCTCGGACCGAAGCGGAGCGAGGGCCGAGCGACGCGTCTCGAAACCCGGTGAGACGAGAGGCAGGCTCAAGCACGACAGTCGGCACGGAGGTTTCGAGACGGGCGCAGAACGCCCTCCTCAACCACCGTGCCCCCAACCGCGCGGAACGCCCTCCTCGACCACCGGCACGCTGCGGGTTCGGCTGCTGACAGCCAGAACCCGCACGACACTCCGAGGCCGACCGGCATGTCGCGCGGGTTTCGGCCGCCGGCAGCCAAAACCCGCACGGCCCGTACAGTCGCCCCATGACCGACCGCTTCCAGGTGGCCAGCCGGGCGAACGTGCCGCCGTTCCACGTGATGGACCTGCTGGCGGCCTCGGCGGCCCGCCAGCGCACCCACGGCGACCTGCTCAACCTGCTGGCCGGTCAGCCGATGACCGGGGCGCCGGCCCCGGTGCGCGAGGAGGCCAAGCGGCTGCTCGACTCGGGCGACCCGCTCGGCTACACGCCGGCGACCGGCATCCTCGAGCTGCGCCAGGCGATCGCCCGGCATCACAAGCGGGCGCACGGCATCGAGGTCGACCCGGACGAGGTCGTGGTGACGACGGGGAGCAGCGGCGGCTTCCTGCTGGCCTTCCTGGCGGCGTTCGAGGTCGGCGACCGGGTGGCGATGGCGCGGCCGGGCTACCCCTGCTACCGCAACGTGCTCACCGCGCTCGGCTGCGAGGTCGTCGAGATCCCGACCGGCCCGGAGACCCGGTTCCAGCCCACCGTGGAGCAGCTCAGCCAGCTCGGCGACATCAAGGGCCTGGTCGTGGCCAGCCCCGCGAACCCCACCGGCACGATGCTGCTGCCGGGCGAGCTCGCCGCGCTCGCGACGTACTGCGAGGAGCAGCGCATCCAGCTGATCTCCGACGAGATCTACCACGGCATCGAGTACCGCCCAGAGATGACAGAGCCCCACCTGGCGCGCAGCGCCTGGGAGACCAGCCGCGAGGCGGTCGTCTTCTCCAGCTTCAGCAAGTACTTCTCGATGACCGGCTGGCGGATCGGCTGGATGCTCGTCCCCGAGCGGCTGCGCCGCGCGGTCGACGTGCTGACCGGCAACTTCACGATCTGCCCGCCGGTGATCGCGCAGCGGGCCTGCCTCGCGGCGTTCGACGAGGCGACGTACGCCGAGCTCGACGGCCACGTCGCCCGCTACGCCGAGAACCGCCGGCTCCTCCTCGACGGCCTGCCCCGGATCGGCATCACCGAGCTGGCGCCGGCGGACGGCGCGTTCTACATGTACGCCGACGTCGGTCACCTCACCGACGACACGATGGCGTTCTGCCACGACCTGCTCGCTCGTACCGGCGTCGCGATGGCGCCAGGCATCGACTTCGACACCGTCGACGGGCCCCGGTTCGTGCGGATGAGCTTCGCGGGTCCCGGCAGCGAGATCGAGCAGGCCCTGGAGCGGCTCTCCACAGGCCTCGACCGCTGAGGTTTCTCCACAGCGGCGCTCCGGCGACCCTCCCCACCGACGACCCGATCCACGGGTCGCGGGAGGGGACGAGATGTACGGCGACGCCACCGCGATCCACGGTCTGGCCGGGCAGCTGCGCGACCGCGCGGCGCAGATCCGCGACGTCGCGACCGACCTCGCCGCGGCGATCGACCGGGTGGCCTGGGACGGCCTGGCCGCCGACGCGATGCGCGCGCAGACCGGCCTGCAGCTCGACGCGCTGCGGCACACCGCGGCCCTCCACGACGACGCGGCGGACGCCCTCGACCAGCACGCCGCCCGGGTGCAGCAGCTCCAGGACCTGATCGCCGCGATCGAGCAGCAGGCCGCCCAGCTCGTCGACGCCGCCCATACGCGGCTGTCCGGCCTGGCCCACGGCGTCTTCGACGGGCTCACCGGGCTCGCGCCGGACCCCGTCGACGAGGTGCTGGCGCTCTTCCGGCCACCGCCGCCCGGGCACCTCGACTGGCTCTCCGTCGACCTGCCGGGGCTGCCGTGACCGACGACGGGGCGGCGCGCATCACCGACGTCCGCGGCGGGTCCGGCAGCATCGAGGCGACGTACGACGCCGTCCGCGGCCTGGCCGACGCGATCGACGCCGCGGCGGACCGCCAGCGCGCGTGGGCGCTGTCCGGGGCCGGACTGCTCGCCGACCCCGACCTGCTGGCGTCCGCCCCGCTGTCGCCACCGACGTTCGCCGAGGCCGAGGCCGCCCTGGTCGCGGCGACGACCGGGTCGCTCGGCCTGCTGCCCGGCTCCGCCGGCTGGGAGGCGACCGCCGTACTGATCCGCGCGGCGCTCGACGGGCTGGAGGCCAGCGACGTCGCCGCCCGGGTGGCGATCGACGCGCTCGACTGGCGACTCGGTCTGATGGCCGGCATGGTCCTGCGCCTGGCCGGGCCGGTGGCGCTCGCCACCGCGTCCACGCTGCCGCCCGAGGCCCGCGCCCGCCTCGGTGCCGACCTGCAGCGGTGGCTGGTCGACCATCCGCGCATCGTCCAGCACCTGGTCAACGGCGGCGGTGGACTGCTCACCGGGCTCGGCCCACTCGCGGCGATCGACCGGCGGGCCGCGACGACCCTGCTGGCCCTGGCCTATGCCGACGGCGACCCGGTCACCACGCCGCGCCCCGATCTCCGGGTCCGCGCCAGTCGCCGTCAGCCCGCCTCGGTCGCCGACCTCGTCGATCACCTCGCCCAGGTCGCCGCGCTGTCCCCCGAGGCCGGCTCCGCGGACAACGGCACCATCGAGGTGCAGAGCCTCGACCCCGGCACCGACCGCGCCCGGCACGTCGTCTACCTGCCCGGCACCGACGACCTGGCGACGCTGCCCTGGACCCAGGACCGCGACGTGCGCGACATCGGCACCGATCTCCGGTCCGCGGCGGGCACGAGCACGGCGTACCAGCGCGGGATCCTGCACGCGCTGGCCGATGCCGGAGTGCGACCGGACGAGCCGGTGCTGCTGGTCGGCCACTCGCTCGGCGGCATGGAAGCGGCGGCGCTGGCCGGTCGCGACACCGGCTTCGCGATCACCGACGTCGTCACCGCCGGCTCGCCGACCGCGCACCTGGGTGGCTTCCCCGACGGGGTCCGGGTGCTGTCGCTCGAGCATCGCGGCGACATCGTGCCGCTGCTCGACGGAGCCGACAACCCCGACCGGGTGGAGCAGGTCACGGTGCGCTTCGCCCACCCCGGCGACGGCACGGTCGCGGGCGAGCACGGCTACGACCACTACCGCGCGGGTGCGGCGGCGGTGGACGCGTCGACCGACCCGACCGTGGTCGACCACGTCGACGGGCTGCGCGACCGCGGGTACCTCGGTCGGTCGGCGGAGGTGTCGAGCCGGGTGTTCCAGGTCGCTCGCCACCGTTGAGCGGTTTTGATCCGTGGTGCTGCGGGAATGCGAGCCACTGACCCGCGACGGGAGGCAGGCGATGTACGGCGACTCCGAGGTGATGCGCAGACGAGCGGCAGAGCTCCGCGCGCAGGGCGCCGACCTCCGCACGCTCGCCGACCGACTGGTCGCGAGCACCGAGGGTGCCGGCCGGACCGGCCGGGTCGCGGCCGCACTCGATGAACGGCTCCGGATCCGGGCGGGCCGTCTGCGCGAGGCCGCCGGCCGCCACGACGACGCAGCCGAGGCCCTCACCGCCCACCGACGCGAGGTCGACCGGCTCAAGGAGGCCATCGCCGACACCGAGCGCCGCGCGACCCAGTTGCTCGCGCAGACCGACGCCACCGGGCCGACCCCGCCACCGGGCCACCGCGACTGGCTCACGCTCGACCTGCCGGGGCTCTGACCGCCGCCCATGCCGACCATCGACCTGGGCGTCGCGCCCGTGACCCCCGCTCCGGTCGGCCTGCTCGCCGCGCTGCCCCGGCGGCTCACGCTCACCCTCCCGGAGCTCCACCTGGTGGCGGAGCGCGCCGGCGACGCGCCGCTGCCGTTCGACATCCGACCCACCGGGTTCGCGGGCGCGGACGAGTCGGCCTACCTCGACGCGCTCGCGGCGTTGCCCGAGCCCGACGCCGCCCTCACCCGGCGCGGACTCCTGCACGGCGACGCGGTCGACGAGGGCCTGCTCGGCGCCGTCGGGCTGATCGCGGCGCCCACGGTCGCGCTCGACCTCGACGTACGCGCCGGTCCCGGCCGCACGAAGGCGTGGCACCGACAGTCCGGGGGCGCCGTCGCGGCGCTGGCGACCGCCGACGGCATCGTCTTCGAGCTCGCCTGGTTCCCGGTCGACCGGTGGGGCGAGGAGCTGGCCCGGGCCGCGGTGCTGCCCGAGACGGTCGCCGTCGGCTCCTCGGCCGTCCCCGACGGCCTCGACCTCCCGTACGAGCTGCTGGACGCCGCGGCCGAGGCGGCTCGGAGCGGGCGGCGCGACCTGCTGTCGGTGCTGGTGGCCGAGCACGCCACCGACTGCCGCGGCCCCGGCGGAGCTCCGCTGCCGGAGCTCGACCTGCTCACCCTGCTCGAAGGGCTCACCTCGGAGTGCCGGGGGCGGCTCCGCGCGCTGGTCGCCGACGTCTCCGGCGCGACCACCGAGGTGGTCGGCGTGGTGTCGTGGCTGCTGCTCGCCGACGGGTGGCGTTCCCTGCGACCGCGTCGGGTCGCTAGCGTCAGCCGGATGACCGTCCTGCGAGTGACACCCCCCGAGCTCGCGCTCGCGCTGGCCCCCGTGCTCGCCGAGGTGGCCCGGTGACCCAGCAGACCCTCGACGACGGCCCCGACCGCTACGAGCCCCTGATGCGGCTCGCCGACCTCTTCGATGCCGCGGGCAGCGAGATGCGCACCCGCGCCGGCCTCGGCGAGCGGGTGCTCCGCGACCCCGAGGTCGCCGACTCCGCCGAGCTCGCGCCCGCGACCTGGGCGCGGTTCGACGACGAGACCCGCGCCGCCACCACCGGCCGCCACGGACTGCTGGCCCGCTCGGTGGAGCTGGACGCCGACGCGCTCGCCGTCCGCGCGACCGTACGGACCTACCGCTGGGCCGACGACCTCCAGGCGACAGCACAGCGGACGCTGGGCAGCGTCGCGGCCCGCGCGGCCGGCTACCTCGCCCCCGACGTGGCGCTCGGCGGCGACGTGGTGTCGGCCGGGCTGATCGAGACCGACGCGCTCGACCGCGAGGGGGTCGCCGGGTTCCTCGACGAGCTCGCTGGCCGGCACCCCGAGCTGCTCGAACACGCCGTCACCGTCGGCGGCCTGGTCGACGGGCTGCGGATGCGCTCCCTGCTCGCGACTCCCGTGCTCGCCGGCGACCGCGGGCCGGCCGCCTCCCGCGGCGGGATGGCGGCGCTGGGCGAGGGCCCGTTCGCCGTCGACCTCGGCGCGGCGCTGCGCGACGTCGCCACCGACCCGGGCGAGCGGGGCGACGACGCACCACCCGAGCACGCCTCCGACGGGCCGCCCTCCGGACTCGAGGACCTGATGATCCGGCTGTTCGCCGTCACCCGGTCGGTGGCCGTGCAGCGGGTGGCGCCTGGGGCGTACGTCGCCTTCCTGCCCGGCCCGCACGGCCGCTCCGGCCGGCCCCTGCGCCTGGTCGGGGGCGACCACCTGCCGTACGCCGACCGCGTCACCCGCACGCTCGAGGGCGCGATCCGCCGGCACGACGACCATGCGCGGGTGCTGCTGGTCGGCCACGCCCAGGGCGGACCCACCGCGCTCGACATCGCGGCGATGGCCGAGTCCCCGCTCTTCGACGTCGACCGGGTGGTCACCGCCGGCGCGCCCTCGGCGCTGGTCCCCCGGGTGCCGCGGACCACCCGGATGCTCAGCCTCGAGGACCGCAGCGACCCGGTCGCGCTGCTCGGCTCGCTCGTCAACGCCGCCTCCGACAACCGCCTCACGGTCGTCTTCGACGGCGCCGGCGCCGAGTCCACGGCCGAGCGCTACATCGCCGGAGCCCGCCTCGCCGACGCCTCCGACCACCCCGACCTGGTCCGCGCGATCGACGACCTGCGGGGGCTGGGGTACCTGTCGTAGGTCGTCGCCGATCGGGATAGTCCGTCACGTTCTGGTTGTCCGAGGGCGAGACCCACCACCAGAACGTGACGGACTATCCCAGCATCCCGGTGGCTCACAGGATGTCGTGCACGAACTCCCCGAGCTGGGTGAGGTTGCGGCACTCCACCATCGGCACGATCTCGCCGTACTTCGACGCAGCGGAGTCGCCGGTGTCCCAGTGGCGGCGGTGCTCGGGGTTGAGCCACCAGGAGTGCTTGGCCGACCCGGCCAGCCGCCGCAGCACGTCGAGGTGCAGGTCGCTGTAGTTGGAGCGCGCATCGCCGAGGATCAGCAGCGACGACCGGGGCCCGAGCGCATCGGCGTACGACTCCTCGAACTTGGCCAGCGCGCGTCCGTAGTTCGTGCGCCCCCACAGCGCGGCGTGGGCGGTGCTGGCGGCGAGGCCGGCGAGCACGTCGCCGGGGTCGGCGCCGGGACGGAAGTGCGAGGTGACCTCGTGCACGTGGTCGATGAACGTGAAGGCCCGGACCTTCTCGAACTGGTCGCGCAGCGCGTAGACGAGCAGCAGCGTGAACTGCGCGAAGTTCGCCACCGACCCGCTCACGTCGCACAGCACGACGAGCTCGGTGCGATGCGGCCGCTTCGGCCGGTGATGGGTGACGAGCGGGACGCCGCCGGTGGAGATCGAGGCGCGCACGGTACGCCGGAAGTCCAGCGGGCCACTCCGCTTCGCGTGGTGCTCCTGGGTCAGGCGAGTGGCGAGCCGGCGGGCGAGCGGGTAGATCTCGCGGCGCATCTCGTCGAGGTCGGCCTTGCGCGCGGCGGTGAAGTCGATGCGGTCGATCGACGGTCGCAGCGCGACGTTCGCGACGTGCTCGGGACCCTTCTCCTCGGCGATCCGCCGACGCGCGTCGGCCTCCACGAGACCGGTGAGCTCGCCGATCCGGCGGCGCGCCTCGACGCGGGCGTCCTCCAGGCGGCCCTCGCCGAGCAGCGCCTGGGCGATCCGGTCGACCAGCTCCTGGGGCGAGACCCGCTGCAGGGCGGTGTACGCCGACCACGACGACAGGCCCGGCCCGCGCCCCGGCATCGCGCCGAAGCGGGCGACCATCTCGGCGGCCAGGTCGAGCATCGCCTGCCGGTCGCCCTCGGCCAGCGCGTCGACCAGCTGGTCGCGGAAGGCCGCCAGGGCCTGGGCGTTGTCGACCACGCGGTCCGCGTCGTCGCGCTGCCCGGCCGCGCCGTCGCCGACCATGCGCGGGAAGTAGACGTCGAAGAGCGCGTCGAACGTCGCCCGCTGGCTCTGCTTCTTCACCAGCGTCGCGGCGTACGCCGCCCGCACGGTCTCGCGCCGGTCCCAGTCGACGGCGCCGAGCGCGGCGACGGCGTCGAGGTCCTCGGCGAGCGATACCGACATCCCGGCAGCGCGCAGCGCCTCCAGGAAGGAGATGTGGCGGTCGACCAGCCCCGAGGTCATCCCGCGAACCTCAGCTCCTTCATGGCCTTCTCCCGGTCGGAGTGGTGCTTGAGCAGGACGCCGAGGGTGTCGTCGATCGTCGTGGGGTCGAGGTCGCGGATCTCGAGCGCCACCAGGGTCCGGGCCCAGTCGACCGACTCGGCGATCGACGGCGCCTTCTTCAGGTCGAGGTCGCGCAGCCGGTGCACCACCTCGACGAGCATCCGGGCGGTGCGCTCCTCGAGGTCGGGCACCTGGCTGGTCACGATCTCGCGCTCGCGCTCGGCGTCGGGATAGTCGAGGTGCAGGTAGAGGCAGCGTCGCTTGACGGCCTCCGACAGCTCGCGGGTCGCGTTCGAGGTGAGCACCACGAAGGGACGGCGTACGGCGGCCACCGTGCCGAGCTCGGGGATCGTCACCTGGAAGTCCGACAGCACCTCCAGCAGCAGTCCCTCGACCTCGACGTCGGTCTTGTCGACCTCGTCGATGAGCAGCACGGTCGGCTCGTCGCGCCGGATCGCGGTCAGCAGCGGTCGGGTGAGCAGGAACTCGTCGGTGAAGATGTCGTCGTGGGTCTCCTCCCACGACTGGTCGCCGGAGGCCTGGATGCGGAGCAGCTGCTTCTTGTAGTTCCACTCGTAGAGCGCCCGCGCCTCGTCGAGCCCCTCGTAGCACTGCAGCCGCACCAACTCGGCCCCCGTCACGCAAGCGACCGCCTTGGCGAGCTCGGTCTTGCCGACCCCGGCCGGCCCCTCGACGAGCAACGGCTTCTCCAGGACGCCCGCGAGGTACGCCGTGATCGCCGTCGCCGGATCGGCGAGGTAGCCCGATCCCGCCAGGCGGGTCGCGGCGTCGTCGGGCGAGGAGAACCAGGTGCTCGGCTGCGGCATGTCCCCATCCTCGCCCAACCCGGGGCTCGCCAGGTCGCTGGCTCACACAGGAACCCAGGGGGATAGCCACAGACGAACTGGTTGTTCCCGGTGCGCGGGAACGACCAGTCCGTCGCTGGCTATCCCTAACCGATCTCGCTGGCGCCGGCGGCGTGCCGCTTGGCGAGCTCCTGGTAGTACGGCGCGTTCTGCTCGACCCAGAGCGCCGACGAGCTGCCCTCGACCGGCTTGGTCGGCTTCGCGGGGATGCCGCTCACCACCATCGCGCCGGGCAGCTCGGTTCCCGGCGTGACCACGGAGCCCGCCGCGACCAGCGTGCGCGGACCGATCACCGCGTGGTCGAGCAGCGTGGACCCGTTGCCGATCAGCGCCTGCTCGCCGACCTCCCGACAGTGCACGACGCAGCCGTGGCCGATGGTCGCGTTGCGGCCCACCACCAGCGTCTCCCCCGGCGCGGCGTGCAGCACCGAGTTGTCCTGCACGTTGGCGCCCTCACGGACCACGATCGTGCAGATGTCGGCGCGCAGCACCGCGCCGTACCAGACGCTGGCCCCGGCCTCGACGGTCACGTCACCGATCAGGGTCGCGGTCGGCGCGACGAAGGCCTCGGGATGGACGCTCGGGCGCTTGCCCTCGAACTCGAACAGCGGCATGCGCCCATTCTGGTCGGCCGCCCCTCGCCACCCGGCCCGCAGGGCCCGTCCACGCGACCTCGTAGGGTTGTCGCACATGACCGCGACCGCGGCCGGGGTGTTCCGGCGCACTGCTCTCGAGCGAGCCGACCAGCGGGTCGCCTGGGAGAGATCCGACCAGGCGTTCTTCGCCGCCGGGGCGTGTCACATCCTGGCGTGGACGTGTCGCGAGTCCTATCCGGAGGAGCCGATCGGCATCGCCGCCGTCCGGTTCCCAGGCGAGCGGCAGGTGTTCCACGCGTTCGCGACCTGGAACGGGTGGGCCTTCGACCACTCGGGCTGGAACCGCGAGGGCGACCTGCTGGCCGCGAACGCCGACTTCGAGGGTGGCCCCCTCGAGGTGGTCGAGATCGACGCGGACCTGGCCGAGTTCTGCGACGAGCACTACTCCCGCATGCCGCACCAGTACTGGCGCGACCCGCGGCCCCGTGCCCGCGCCTACCTCGGACTGCACTCGCCACCGTGGGCGGGCGCACCGGCACCGTGATCGGCGGCGTCGCATCCGAGAGACGAAGACGCCGCCTCGCGACCCTTCCGGACCACGAGACGGCGTCTTCGGACTTTCTCCCAGGCTCCGGATCTCGTTCCGCAGCCCCTGGCGGGGCGGCGACACAAAAGCCCCTAACGCGGGTGCACCGAGGTCCGAACACTCCTGTTCTCCACTAACGCGGCCCGCGTTCTACACAGCGTCGAGCGCGACCTGCCTGCGTCGCTCACTGGTCCTCGTCGATGTCGAGTTCCTCCAGCCACGGGTAGGAATCCCATGCCTCCTGGAGCACCACGTTCGGACCTTGCTTCTTGCTACGGTCGAACGCCGTGCCGAGGCTCCAGGTCGAGCGGTCGGGGTCGTTGGCAATCTCGACCAACTGGCGTTCGACCTCGTCGAGAGGCAGGGCGGCGAGCAGTTCGATGTCTCGCAGCGAGGCCGTGAGTGTGGGGAACGGCGCTTGCTGAACGGTCTCTCTGGTCCAGTGGCTGTTTGCGAGGTAGTGCGGCTCGGCGGTCACGAGGACGCCGATCCGTGGACGGTCACTCGGGATGTGCTCGAAGGCGGGGTTGCGGGCGTCGATCTCCGTGGATGACCGTATGAGTTGACCGACCGCCTTGTCGATGAGGCTCTTGGTTCGCTTCTCGAAGCCGGGCGCTGCGGCGCGTTCGAGCAGGCCGAAGCGGGCGGACTTCACCTCGAACATGACGACGACGCTCGGGAGAACCAAGAACCAATCCGTGCTCGCCTGTTCGGGCTTGCCGTACAAGATTTCCGGGTAGAGGTCCGGGGTCGGCTTGATCGACTTCAGTTGTCTGCCGACGTACCGCTCGGTGAGTTTTCCAAGGTCGCGGGCGAACGGCTCGCCGAGCGCTCGGATACCACGGTAGTAAAGGGCACCAGGGGTGATTGTCCGGAGGATGAGTCGAGGTTGCGGAGCCAGGTACCGCCCGTCGTTCATCCGTACGAACGGGCGCTCCACGAGCGGGTTGAAGGAATACCTTTCGTTTCCGTCCGGCGGATGTGGAGCAGCGTGGTACGCAGCCTTGAACTCTTCGAACGTTGAGGAGAGTTCGAGAGCACGACGCTCGATGACCTCGCGGGGCCACACATCGTAGATCTCCTGCATATCCGGACGGTCGAGCCACTTGTGGTCGAACCAGCCCGCGTTCTTGGAGGCAGCCACCTGCAGGAAGAAGGTGGCCCCGACGACCTGGCCGAGCGGTGCCCCCAGCATCTCCTCCCACGCCTTCTCGCTGAGGACTTCGAGGTTGACGGCGGACAGTCCGTCGACCAGGAGCGCGTGGGTGCGGCTCACCTCTTCGAAGATCGACTCTTGGTACGGGAACTGTTCGTAGGCAACCTGCGTGAGCATTCCCAGGACGAAATTGTCGTCCCGCTCGCGCGGCACGCCCACGACGTCGTTGTGCGCGTTGAAGAGCCTGCGCAAGTCGTCTCCAGTGACTCCCTCTTTGCGGTGTTCGTTGCCCCACAAGATGGACTCTCGGGCCGCGAGCGCGATTGCCCACGGCGGCATCGTCGCGAGCCACTGCGCGGAGAACGGCGGATCGCCTCCCGCAAGCGCGAGTGCTGCCAGGGTGGGCAGAAGATCGGACGGCCGGTGCCGACGCACCTCCTGCCGAAAATCGCGGAACGGGATCGTTCTGCGCGGCGACGTGTCCCGATATGGCCGGTGTCTGGCGACCATGGCCACGTAATCGTTGACGGCCGCCCCGGTGCGCTCCTCCCGCTCTCGCCGTTCCGGCGGCGCATCGGACCCGTTGGGGGGCTCCACGTTCATCACGTCCCCAGTATCGGCGGACGTCGGTTGGCGCGCCGACAGGTGCGGCCGAGGCATCGAGGGCTTGTCACGGCCGCACCAATGGCCGGATGTTGTCGACCAGCAGAATCGTCGGGCGCGCGGTGAACAGGTGCACCCGACCGCCGGTGATCCGAGCCGTTGTTGACAGGCGGCTCGGCCCACCGGCGAGGCGCTCCGGAGCGTGGTGTCAGGCGAGCCGGGCTTACGGCGTGGTCCGAGCCGAGTAGCAAGCGGCTCGGACCACCGCCGCCGACCTCGTGCGTCTGTCGTTCAGGGCGGGCCTGCGGTTGAGGCAGAGGCCGAGGCCGATGTGACCTCACGCTCGGCGAGGGTTCGCCAGGTGGTTTGCGAGACCTACCCGAACCTTCGCAGCATGTCGTCCGCGATCTCCTTAACGCGCTTCCATTCGACGTCGACTAGCGCCTTGGCTCGTTCCGTGACTGGATCACGCCGCTCCTCGTCGAGGGCGTCGAGTTCGATGAAGTCGTGCTCGGCACCTTCGCGGACGTACGGGTCCTCCCAGTTGCCGAGATGGTGGCACTCTGCGGCCCAGCCCGACATGGCGATCACGACAGCGTCCTCCAACGTGAACCCCTCCAACGGCGGGCCGAGTCGCACGGGTTGGGTCTGTCCCATGAAGTTTTCTTCGTCGTTCGGCGCGTGGATGACCCAGCCGAGGCCGAAGTGCTCGCACGCCATCGCATGCCCCGCCTCGTGATGCGCCGTTGCCGGAGAAATGGGTACCGGGCCGCGTTCTCCTACGAAGCGCCCCTTCTCGATAGATCCCTCGCTCGTCATGGCAGAAGTTCGTTTAGGTCCTTAAACAGCCGCTCGAAGTTGTCCAGCGCCTCGTCGAGCGACTTGCCACTCACGGCCTCTGGGTGGGTGATCAGGTACTTCGAGGGCGTGTAGTGGTCGTACCTCTTGTCCGACCAGTCAGAGGCGAACGTCTTCGCCTCTTCCACAACACGGTCGTCGGCGTCGGCGGCCTTCTTTGCAGGCATCTTCTTGCCGCCAGTGAGCCCGTAGGCAGCGTTGATGAGGTCGACATAGAAGGCCCTGCCGAGGATGTCTTCGGTGTCAGCGTTGCGCTCGTTGGCGGAGTAGTCGGTGGCGACGAAGACGTGCCCGTCCTGGAGGAGTTCTGAGTCCTGGATCTCGCGGACCTTGTTGCGGACCCCGTCAGCGAGGTCGGCGAGAACGGCGACGTGGAGGTTGTTGCCGGAGAAGAGTGCGAGGAAGGACGGGACCTTGGTGATGCCGCCGCACGGCGTCACGGTCCATCGGTGGTCGAGCCCGACGCGTCCAGCCGCATCCAACGTTTGGCTTGCCCACTGGATGTAGAGGAGGTCGGAGGGACCTTCGACGAGCAGCGTGTGCTCGCCAACGAACAGCGACTGGGAGATGTCGTAGCCGAGCGCTGCGCGCAGCGGGAACAGGGTGTCGCCGTTGGCCTTCAGGACTTCGGAGTTCACCTTGGTGCCGAGGACTTCTCCGTCACCGGCGGTGACGTCTTCGACCGTGCGGCACGAGAGCAGGTTCGAGGAGTCGATCATGAACGGCGAGTGGGTGCTGTAGATGACCTGGTACTTCGTGAGGAGTTCTTCGTTGATGAACCGGAGGAGGTCCTCCTGCGCCTTGGCGTGAAGGCTCAGACCGGGCTCGTCGAGCAGGACGATGAGGTTCTCGCCGTAGGTCTTCTGAACCTCGGAGAACCAGACGAGGAAAGAGAAGAACCAGATGAACCCCGTGCTGCGCTCGTCGAGCGAGATCGTCGCTTCGTGCCGGGTGTTCTCGATGCGGGTCTGGAAGACCTTGCCGGTGTTGAAGGGGGCGTCGTCGCCGGGTGCGGCTTCGTGGAAGCGGAATCTGACCTTGAGATGCTTGTTCTGGCTCCAGTACTTGAAGATCCGCTTGGACATGCGGCTCTCGACGCCCTCCAACTTGCTGATCAGGGCCTCGGAGGTGTTGATGTTGACCAGATCGTCGAGGGACGTGCCGACCATCGAGAGCAGCGCCATGAAGACGTTCGCGCCAACGAGGCTCTCCAACGTCGAGTTGTCGCGATGTTGGATCACCTGGTTGACCGAGATGCGGCCGGGCAGGCGGTCGTACTCGGCGTAGTAGACGAAGACTGGCAAGCGAGTCCGCAGGTACGCCCTGGCTGACGCGCTGAGGCTGCCGTTGGGAAGCAGCGAAGACAGCGTCTGGTGCAGCGCGGTCTGCTTCGGCGTCGGCTCGGGCAGTGCACCAAGGGCCTTGATGAGTTCCTGTGGGTTGGCTGCACTCTTGAGGGGCTCCGCCTCGGCTGCATTCAGGGAGCCGCTCGCGAGAAGAGCCTCCACGGAAGCGCCCATGTTGAGCGGGAGGCTCCAGCCGAGTTCGTTGCCGTAGTTCTTGGTCACGGTGACTTGACGGCTGGTCACAGCGCCTGGATCGCCAGCGAGACGTCCGAGTTCGGCGACTTCTTCGTCGCTGAGGGACCAGACGGTCTCGACGGCGACCTCGCCCTCGTTGTAGTCCTCCGACAGGACGCGCGGGTAGTCGGTCTCGCGGAAGTCGCCCCGCTCGGTTCGGGCCGCGTTGATCTTCTCCAGCGCTTCGAGGATGGCGGTCTTGCCACTCTCGTTCTTGCCGACCAAGCAGGTTAGGTCTTCGAGCGTGAACCACTCGGAGTCGATGACCGCCTTGTAGACCTTGACCCGTGCCTTGACCAGTTCCATGTTCTCCCCGTTCGCCGAGCGTTAATGCCCCTCCGAACCCGTCCCGTGGAGCCGCTCGCGCACGAGATTAGGTGCTTCCACCGACGTTGCGCGTGAGAACTGGAACCCAGGCCCATCGCTCACTGGCATGCGACCACGAAGTTGGCACGTCGCCCGTGCCACCTCTCACACGGCTCGGATCACTACAGACTGTCGGTTGGAGCGGCCCGTCAACCGCCCTCCGACCGACATTCGGAGAGACGTTTCATGACGCCCGGGGCCCGCCGGTGGCTGCCAGCCGTGGCTGCGACGCGGACCGGCTGTTCCAAGTCCGCCCGCGCGGGATCACATGTAGAAGGCGTATCTGGATGCGGGTAGGTCTGTCGGTTCGAGGTGGCGGAGGATGTCGCCGACCTTGTCGGCGGTCCGGAGGGTGATGGGGTCGCGTCCGTCGAGTTGGGTGGCGTTCCAGTTCATCTTGGTGAGGGAGAGCAGTTCGCGCGCGAGGTCCTCGGGGCTGCTCTCGGCCTCGTGGAGTCGCATTCCGACGGCCTGTGGGATGTACATGCCGGGGTAGGTCTTGTAGAAGGGCACGCTGCCTCGCGTGTAGAGGACGTGACGGTCTTCGTCGAGGGTGAGCAGGGTTCCGCGTAGGGCAGCCTGCTGTCCGCGCCGAAACAACCGGACGTGCTCGGACTGGCTGAGCCAGATGAGTTCGAGGATTTCGATGTGCTGCTCGTTCGCGGCTGCACGGAACCCGGCGGCCTCGTCCGGGGTGAACGCGGACGTCTTGTGCAGAACGATCCGGGCGGGGCTCTGCTTGTGCTCGCGGCGGTACTTCTCCAACGCATCACGGAGAAGTTGGTGGGCGTCATCCTCGGCGAGGTGCGCCTGCCGGTCGACCTTGGAGATGCGCGCCTGCCCGCCTCGGACGATTACGCCGTCACCGCGCTGGTTGAAGACCTGGGCCACGCTCGTTTCGAGGGTCTCCTTATCGGCGCTGCCGTAGAACGCGACGCCGACGTAGCAACTCGCGAGGTCTTTGGCGTCGCGAGGGAGCCGCCACGGGACGCCCCCGGCCTTGTAGTAAAGGGCCGTGTGGAGGTTCCACGCGCGGGTCGCCTCGTCCTGCTTGACCTTGACCTCGGCAGCCTTGGGCTCCTTGAAGGTCGGGTCCCAGGTCGAGCGGCGGATAATCTGGATGGGCTGGCTATACCGAAGCGACCGAGCCTTGAGCAGAGAGTGGAAATCACCCTGCCCCGGCGGCAACGGACCCGAGGGCTCCTCGCCATCGGCGGAGGTGGCTCTCCCGCGCGTAGGACGGGTTCCCGTGTCGATGAGGTTGTCAGGGCGGCAGACGATGACGACGTCGCAGTTGGGCTCCTCATGGAGCGCTTCGAGTTCGCGGTCGTAGATGTCGACAGCGGCCTGTGCGGCGGTGAGTGGGTTGGCCCCGTCGAACGCATCGAGGTCGCGCTTGGCGATGGGGCGTTCGAGGCGTCCGTTCCAGACGATGGTGGAGCGGAAAGCGCGATCTGTGTCGAACCCGGGGAACGGCATGTAGAGGTGGCCCAGATGGCTGTCCTTCGCGGCGACGGTGCTGCGGCACGAGTCCAGCCACCGCTTGACGCCGTCGATGGAGGCTTGAGGGCCGACAATGCCGACCCTGATAACCCGGACGGCGGTGTCGTCGAGGTCAGCGGGACCGTAGAAGTCGATGCCGTGGCGTGGGTCGATGTGGTGACCGCCATGGGCGAATTCGAGCGCGGGCTCGTCAAGGACAGTGATCTTCATTCCAGATCCTCGAAGTCGAGCGCCATCTGGTCGGGGTTCTCCTCGGCCCCCGCAGGTGGGAGCCAGTCCTGGTCGTCGATACCTCGGTCGGCTTCGAAGGTGACGAGCGGGCCGAAGGTCAGGATTCGGTCTTGTCCGTCATGGTTCATGAGGGTGGGTTCGACGTCCCCTTGCAGGATGCCTGCCCAGAGTTGAGTTTCGCCAAGGACGGCGGGGTTGCGTTCGCGGCGTTTGAGTTTGCTCAGGTACTCGTCGGCGAACGGGGATTCCTTGTAGCCGTCGCTGGTGAAGAAGTAGTCGGGTCGCAGTTGAACGAACCACTCGCCACCGATCTCGGTGAACGTGTAGCGCAGCGCGGCGTGTCGATAGAACTGCTTGCGGGACGGGTCGTCCTTGCGTTGGTAGTAGCCCTTGAACGCGATGCGGGGATGACCAGACGCGCTGAGCGTCTTCCGTTCGGACAGGTCGTCGGTTGGTCGGTAGTGCAAGAAGCGCCGGTCGTTGTTCCAGCGGCAGGTCTCGCTGAGGTCGTGCTGGAGTGCTGCTCCGAGGAGGCGCACGAACAGGCGGCGCTCGTCGCCGTTCCCGGCAGCGAGTTCGCCGACCGGCGTGCGGCTGGAACCGCTGGTGATGGACCGCACGAGCCCAGTTCCGGCGATCTCGTCCCAGGCGTAAATGCGACCGTGGCTGAGCACGAAGTCGCTCCGCACCGGATACGGCGAGTCACGCTGTGCCGCAAAGATTGCTCCGACGGAGGAGGTTGACGCCGTCGCGCTGAAGAAGGAGTCCGGGAACTCCACCGGCATCAGGTTGCTGACCAGAGTCTCGGCCCGGTGGTCGGCGACCGGCGTGTGCGCCTTCCCGTGTGGGTCCGCCACGGCGAACAGGCGTGGCGTCGTGTCCTTATCGAACCTCTGGGTCGACTTGTCGAAGTCGACGCGCAGCGTTGCGCGACGAGCCGGGTCGCTGAACCAGGACTGCACGTGCGCCCACCACGCCTCTCCCGTCTCGGGGTGGGAGCAGATGAGGATGACCGGGTTGTGTCCGGCCTTCATCCAGTAGTCGACGTCGCGTTCCTTGCAGATGTAGTGGAACTTGGTGTCCGTCTCGCCGGGGAACCGGTCGCTCGCCTTGCTCTGAACGAAGATGTGCTGGTTGCTCATCTCTCCGGTGGCGGGGTCGCGAAGTTCGATGGTGCCGTCGATGCCGGGGTCGATAGTGCGCTCGTGCCAGACCTGCTTCATCTGGCTAACCCGCCGGTGGATGAGCGCGATCCCGGCGTCACCCTTGTGGGTGTTGTCGTCGATCATCTTGCCGAGCGTCACCAGCGTCCCTTCTCCGACGGTCGTGTCGAGTTCATCATGGCGGCAGGCACCGACAGTTCACGTCAGTTATTGCCGAGCGACTTGATCCCTGAGTCTGACCGCGGCGAGAGGATTACTGCTCCTGGTACACCGCGAGGATCATGACGACTTGTTGACGCGGTCGGCGGAGACGAACAGGTCGGCGACATCGTCGGCAGCAGGACGTCGAGTCACTGGTTCGAACACCTTGCCTGGGCGCCGTCGTTGGCCGGATGCTGTCGACCAGCGGTTGTGGTCGGAGCGGCGTAGCCAGCCGCTTCGGTCTCTAGGTGGTCCGAGCCGTAGTTGGCAGGCGGCTCGGCTCACCCGCTCGGGGGCGCGGTTTCCGGCGGCCCGAGTGTCCGGCGAGCGGTGGTGTCAGGCCGCTCGGCGAGTCGGAGCGCGGTGAACAGGTGGTCCGGCTGACAGACCGCAGCGTGGGCCCGAGCCGTCGTGGAAGGCGGCTCGGGCCCTGTTTGCTCACACGAGCGAAGGTCGCCTGGTCACCACGCGGGCTGAGAATCGTTCGCAAACAAGAAGGACCAAGAAGGCCAGTGCGCCGAGGGCTAACCCTGGGTGTCGCCGAGCCACGGGTCATCCACCTGGTCAGGGACACCCCGGAGCCCGGCGAGCAGCCCACACTCGGGGACGGCGGCGAGGTGGGAGAGGAAGGCGAGCGCAGCCTGGTACTCACCGCTCAGGGTCGCCGGGTACTCCACAGACCAGCCGTCGCATCCGGCGCACGCTCCGGCGTTTCTCGGCCCGGTGCCGGGGACCAGTTGAATGTGAAGGCCGCCGAGGACGGCGTCCAGTGAGGCGGGTCGGGTGGCCCACTGTCCGTCGTCTAGGTCGGCGAGAACCTGGGCTGCCTCGGCTCGGTCGACGGGGTCGAAGGCGATGTCAGCAACTTCCTGGCGCAGACCGTCCCTCGTCATGCCTCCAGGTTGCCACGTCCATCGCGGGGGGCGGCGGCCCGGAACATCCGCCTTTCAGCCCGCCGCCAGCGTGGCCAGGTCGGGGACCTCGGTCTCGACCCATCCGTGACGACATCAAGAGCCGCGTACAGGGCCTCATCGACTCGCTGCTCCCAACAAGTTGACCCGACGTCAGGCACCGTCGATGTACTCGGCCATCAAGCCCGCGATGTTGTTCGTCTGGTTAGCGGCAACGAAGAGCGCAGTGAGGTCATCGGTTGTGATGTCGACGTGGAGAAGGAACTGGGCGTGAAGTCGTTCGACCAAGACATCGCAGGCGCGAGCGGAGGCGAGCAGCCCGTCAACCAACTCGGTCGGCAACGCCACGAACGAGGTGCCTTCGGGACGATGCCGCAGGCGATCACGAAACGCTGCGCAGGAGTCGCACCGATGCTTACGTGACGCTGGAGCGAGCGTGTGGTTCCCGTAGGCGCACCAGCGGGTCCCGTCCTGGGCGACCCGCGCCCGGTGGTACTGACCCTGCCCCAGCCCGGGTGCCACCAGTGGCGTGGGATCCGTGCGCGGCCAACTGGACTTGGGGTGCTTGGCAGGGTCGAACCACTCACCTTCACCAAGCGGCATCCGTGTTCCCCTTCTCAACCGTCCGGCGCAGCGAATCGCCGTTGGGGCCGGTCCGTCCATCAACCTCGGAGGACCTCGGAAAGGCTGGCCAGCACACGAATTTCGTCCGCTGGCCGTCGATCTACGCTCACGGAGCCTGCCATCTGCTTGACGCGCCGTATGCGGAACGAGCAAAAAGGCGCTCCGAGGTTCTCCGAGGTTGGGGTATGCGCACTACCTCACGGCCCCGGCACGGGCGTAGCGATGGTGTGGTGCGGCAAGAAGCGGCGGGGCATGTCTCCCGCGCGACGTCGAACACTTGTTCGATGGGTGGTTCGCGTGGTAGGACGTCGCCATGCGCCGCGAGTCGTCGAACAGACGGTGTGCCGGAAGCCCCGGCACACCGGTCTTCGACGACCCCGGCGCACCTGTGCCCTAACACGAGGTGCCCCTGGGTCCCGGCTGTCACCCAGGAGAACCACCGATGCTCGACACCCCGTCGGGCTGCGCTCACCTGCGGCTCGTCGACCCTGACGAACCCATCGAGCCCAACCCGCTTCACCAACGCCACCCCGGCACCCGCGAGTCCCGCGACCCCGAGGTCGTGGCGCGTCTGGCGCACGGCGAGCGACTGGCGCAGTCGTCGCGAGCCGACTACTCCATCAAGTGGACCGAATCAGGGCTGGTCGGAACCATTCCGCCCAGGTCCGAGGGCGACTGGCCTTCGGACCGCTGGCGCGCCCACCTCACGGAGTGCGGCCCGGTTCGCGCGTGCCGCCACCAAGTCCCCGACCCCGAGTGGTGGGTCCTGATGGCGGGCCGAGGCTTGCCCCTCCACGCGGACGCCGAGAGGGCCCGCGCGTTGGCGCACGGCGTCATCAACCGGTGGCGCGGGCACCCTCCCATGCCGGAGCACCTAGTGCGGTTCACCCACGACGTGGTCAGGGACAGCCTCAACGTTGCTCCGCAACCGGTCACCGAAACGTGGGTGAAGTTCGCACTTGCTGCAGTCGGCATGCTGGTGCGGTCGGTCGCGGTCGATAACGGACCGTTGACCCGCGAACACGTCTTCTCCAAGCCCGTGCTGGACCGGTTCTATTACCACCACCTCGCAAAGCACGACGACCGGACAGTTGAGAACTACCGGCGACGCATCGACCTCGTCCAAGTTGCCCTCAAGGGCATCACGATCCGGACTCCGCAGTCCCAGCCTCCGCTATCCAACGGGGACGCGATCCCACCGCTGACACGCGCCCAGGAGGTCGCGCTCTACCAGTGGGCCTGCGGTACGCGGCCCGCACAGCGACGGGGCCGGATGGTCGCCGTCGTTGCTCTCGGCTTGGCGTTCGGTCCCACCACATCAGAACTGTTGGGCTTGACTCCCAAGGACTTCGCCTGTGATGACCGTGGGCTCCACGTCGCGCTCACCACGAACGATGACGAGACCCGCACCGTTACCTGCCGCCGGGAGTGGGAAGACCGGGTGGCTGCACTGCTGGAGGTCACCCCGCCCAGTCACTTCATGACGACCCCGTGGCGCGACACCCGAGTCACCGACGCGACCCACCACGTCGTCCTGGGCCAGGCACAGGAGTTGTACACACCGCCGGTGTACTTCAACTCCACCAGCCTGCGGAACACCTGGCTGGTGCGGCACATGGAAGCCGGGGTGCCGCTCCCGTCGCTGATGAAGGCAGCCGGGCTGCGGTCCACCGAGTCGCTGTCACGCATGATGGGCTACTGCGAGCCACAGACGGACGACGAGATCGCAGCGGCGCTCCGGGGGCACCCGTGAGCCGGAAGCCGAAGCGCCGTACCCGAGCAATCGCCGGGTTCGCCAACCACCCGAACGCCACGGTCCCGGGCCAGTCCAACGACAAACAGGGGCAGTCCGGCAACCCAGCCAAGCGACTTGACGAACGGAAGGCCAAGAAGCGGAAGGACACCGAGAGGGCTGACCAGACCAAGGCGTACGCCGGACGTCCCGTCCGCTCCCGTCCGGCCAAACCCGGGGAACCGTGCGCCGCGACGCACCGGCAGGTCATCCCGACCGGAACCGTCGACGAGTACACCGCCATGCTGCCGCCGGTCACCCCGTTCGAGGCCGATGACCTCGACATCAACAAGCACTTCCACCAGTACACCGATGCCCACGTCCAGTCCGCCTCGGCCTTCATCAAGCGGTCCGGCGTCTGCCGGTTCATGACCGACCTCTACGCCGAGGCCAAGGACAACCGGGGACGGAAGGAGACGATCCCGTTCCACGCGGTAATGGTCGCGTTGTGGCTCATCGCCACCGACGGCGGAAACCTGTGGATGACCAACGTCCGTGACGTGCTCTTCCACAAGATGAGCGCCACCTCGCGCGTCCTGCTCGGAATCACCTACCCGGACCGGCCTACCCGCCCCGAAGACGAAGCCCGAGACGACCGCATGACCGAGGCTGACCGGAACTGGGACGAGGCATCGGAGCGGACGGTGGCCCGCACGTTCGCACGGATGCTCACCGCGATCGATCCATCCGTGTTGCCCAAGAACCGAAACATCGAATGGGCCGAGTTGGAGAAGCAGAAGCGGTTCCTCACCGTCGCTCAGCAACAACTCCGCCAGGCCCGGTTGGACTGGGTCTGCAATCGACTGCTGGAGACGGCGTTCCGATGCCTTCCGCGCAAGGTGCGGCGCAAGTACAGGGGCTCTGGGTGTATCGACGCGACCCCGATGCCGCTGTACTCGGTCATGCGAGGCAAGGACAACGCGTTCTGCTCCTCCGACCCTGACGGCGGCGTGTACGGCCACACCGGCGACCACGCCGAACCCGATGTCCTCTCGCGAGGCGTGTTCTGGGCGTTGGAGATCCACCTCATCGTTGCCGTTGACTGCTCACCCGGCGACCGCCAGTGGCTACCCGCTCTGCCGCTCTGCATGACAACCGACCGGCCCGGATTCGACCCCTCCGGTGCTGCACGGCGCATGTTCGCCTACCTCGCCCAGGTTCGGGATCTCCCGCGCAAGTGGCTAGCCGGTGACCTGCTCTACACCGATCAGAAGCCCGGAAAGTTCCAAGACCCTGCCCGCGAGGTCGGATACAAGCCCGTCCTCGGATACGGACCCAAGCACCACGGCAAACAAGGCACCCACCGGACCGGCTTCGACATGGTCGAGGGGGCCGCCACCTGTCCCGCAATGCCGGAGCACCTGGTCAATGCCACGGTGCTGCGCCGCAGCAAGGGCTCCGACGGCAGGCCACTGCACGAGCACGAGGTATGGATCGGCGACATCAAGTCTCGCGACGACTACCTCATGCGGACCCACGGCAAGGAACACGATGGGAAGCAGCGCCTCGCGTGCCCAGCCGCTGGCAACAACCCCACCGCCCGCTGCCCCCTGAAACCCAGGTCAATGGAGGAACGCAAGACCCGTCAGCCCAACGGCAAGGTCGTCGACGCTCGCCTCACCATCAACCCTACGGAGCACTTCAGCGATGCTGACGGGAAGCCGCTGCTCGACGTGTGCGCACAGGACACGATCACCGTGGACTACAACGAGGGCGGCGACGAGTCGTTCAACCGATACCGCCAAGAACTCCGGTTCGGCACCGCCGAACACCAGACCACCTACGTGCGGCTTCGCCAGTCTCAGGAAGGCTTGCACGGATTCGCCAAGAAGCACGCCGCGCAGGCCCTCGACAACCCCGACGCCCGCCTCGTGCGCGGGAAGGCCGCCCAAACCCTGTTCGCAGCACTCCTGCTCGCTGCGTCCTCCGTCGCAAAGATCCGCACGTTCCTTCGCACCGCCGAGACCAGCCCGCAGACCGGGAACCGCTGGGTTCTGCGTGAATCGCTGGACGCGGCGCTGCGGACTCCACCCGGCGACGAAGCACCTGATCCACCGCCCGGAGAACTACCCGCAGCCGCCTGACGGCCTCGACGCGGGACCTCCAGAACTTCATCACCGTTCTCCAACTAGCCCGGCCCCACAGGTCGGGCTAGACCCATGCCCGAGCGATGCCGGTGAGCGAGCCACGGTCGGTGGTGCACAGCCGGAACCACCGCTCGCGAGCGCTTCGAGCGCCCCCGAACAGCGAAGCGCCCCCACCTTGACCCGATCACGGGCCTCGGTGGAGGCGCTCCAACTATTTTGTCGGCGCAACGGCTTAAAAAAGTCGCTGCCCCCTGGCGGTGGCGGAGGGATTTGAACCCTCGGTGGGCTTGCACCCACAAACGCTTTCGAGGCGTTCTCCTTAGGCCGCTCGGACACGCCACCGCCGGAGAGAGTACCGGAGGCGGTGGGAGCGGGTGAAATCGCGTGGGTGCCGTGTCACTCAGGGCGTCCAGCCCGGGTTGCGACCGGTCGCGCCGGCCAGGCGGTCGAGCGGGGGCGCGTCGGCGGCGACCGGGACCGGCGGGCCGAAGGGGCCGTCGCCGGCGCCCTCCGGCACCTCGAAGCCCTCGGCGAAGGCCAGGCAGGCGAGCACGGCGCCGTCGCCCGGGTCGTAGGCCTGGTCGGTGGCCCGGGCCAGGTCCCACCCGTGCACAACCACTTCGTCGAGGGCGACCAGCGCCGCGATCTCGGCGGGCATCTCGATCGGGCCGGCCAGCGTCATGCCGGCGTACGCCGCGGGGTCGGACCACGCGGCGGCGAGGCGGTCGAGGCCGGCGGGGATCTCCGCACGCCAGCCCAGGCCGAGCCGCGAGCCGTCGAACGACGCGCCACCACCCGGTGCCGACTCCTTCGTCGCCGCGAGCGTGAAGGCCAGCGTCAGGCCGTCGAGGTGGTCGAGCAGGTCGGCGACCGTGAGCCCGGCGCACGGCGTGGGCCGGGCGAGATCGGTGTCGTCGATGCCGGTGACGATGCGGGTGACCGCGTGGACGGCCGGGGCGAAGTCGATCGGGTCCATGCAGGTCCGACCCGGCCCACGCCCGAGACTCATCGGCGGGCTCAGCCTCGGATCAGTCCACCAGCAGCACGTGCAGGGTGCGGGGGCCGTGCACGCCCTCGACCCGGTCGAGCTCGATGTCGCTGGTGGCCGACGGGCCGCTGATCCAGGTGTGCGGGCGGCGGGGGTCGAGGAGCGGCAGCGCGTCGGGTACGTCGGGCACCACCTGGTCGGCGCGCACGATGCACACGTGCCGGTCGGGCACCAGCGAGATCGCGCGGCGGCCCTGCCCCGGGCCGTGGTCGAGCACGATCGTGCCGGTCTCGGCGATGCCGACCCGGGCCTCGGTGACGACGGCGTCGTAGCCGTCGAGCTCCGCCGCGGTGAAGCCGGCGTCCTCGTCGGCGCCCGGCACGGGCACGGTCAGCCCAGCGGGTACGACGACCCGCGCGCCGGCCGGGAGCGCGGCGGCCACCCCAGCCGCGAGGTCGGCGGCCGAGCACCGCTCGACCACGGCCCGGTAGTCGGCGACCCGCTCGGCGAAGTGCGCCACCACGTCGGACACCGGCGCGATCCGCGGCGACGGGGGCACGGCGTACCCGGGCTCGACGCCCGCGAGCGCGCGGCGGACCCGGCCCAGGATCTCCTCGCGTGCGGGTTTCGAGGCCTCAACCACCGTGACCACCCCCCTCGGTGCGCCTCCACCAGGCGCGGAACGACTCCCGTGGAGCCGGGGGCAGGTCGCGGGCCGAGGTCCACTTCGATGCGCCGAACCGGCGCCCGATCCTCAGGCCGAGCCCGGTGAAGCGCTCCCCCAGACCGAGCCTGCGGGAGTCGGAGAGCGCGACCGCTGCGCCCTTGAAGGCGAGGGCCTCGACCTTCGGGCGGCCGCCACGATGTGCGTCGACGACCTTGGCCCGCTGGTCGACGAGCACCGAGGGGATGTCGATGCGCACCGGGCATGCCTCGAAGCAGGCCCCGCACAGCGACGAGGCGTACGGCAGGGAGTCGACCTGGTCGTCGTGTCCCACCCCCTTCAGCAGCGGGTTGAGGATCGCCCCGATCGGGCCGGGATAGACCGAGCCGTAGGCGTGCCCGCCGGTGCGCTCGTAGACGGGGCACACGTTGAGGCAGGCCGAGCAGCGGATACAGCGCAGCGCCTGGCGGCCGACCTCGTCGGCCAGCGCGTTGGTGCGGCCGTTGTCGAGCAGCACGACGTGCACCTCCTGCGGCCCGTCGCCCGGCGTCACCCCCGACCAGGTGGAGGTGTAGGGGTTCATCCGCTCGCCGGTCGAGGAGCGAGGAAGCAGGCGAAGGAGCGAGTCGAGATCGTGGAACGTCGGGACGACCTTCTCGATGCCGACCACCGAGACCAGCACCTCCGGCAGCGTCAGGCACATCCGGCCGTTGCCCTCCGACTCGACGACGACCAGCGTGCCGGTCTCGGCCACGGCGAAGTTGGCGCCCGAGATGCCGACCTTCGCACGCAGGAACTTCTCCCGCAGGTGCTCCCGTGCCGCGGCCGCCAGCGCAGCAGGCTCGTCGGTGAGGTCGGCGGGTGCCGGTCGCCCGGCGGCGGCCATCCGCTCCAGGAAGATCTCGCGGATCTCCGCGCGGTTGCGGTGGATCGCGGGCACCAGGATGTGCGAGGGCAGGTCGTCGCCGAGCTGCACGATCAGCTCGGCGAGGTCGGTCTCCCACGCGGCGATGCCCTCCGCCGCGAGCGCCTCGTTGAGCCCGATCTCCTGGGTCACCATCGACTTGACCTTGACGACCTCGTCGACGCCGTGGGCCTTGACGATCGCCGCGACGACCGCGTTGGCCTCGGCCGCGTCGCGCGCCCAGTGCACGGTCGCGCCGTTGGCGGTCAACGTCTCCTCGAGCCGCTCGAGATGGGTGCCCAGGTCGACCAGCGCCGACTCCTTGACGCCCGCCCCGGCGAGGCGGAGCTCCTCCCACGAGCAGCTGGCGTCGAGCTCGTCGACCAGCCGCTGCCGCTTGGCGCGGATCGTGCCGGTGGCGTGGGCGAGGTTGTGCCGCAGTTGGGCGTTGCCCAGCGCCGCGTGGGCGGCAGCGGGGAAGGCCGGCATCCCGACGAAGGTGGCGCTCATCGCGCGGCACCTTCGGTGGAAGCCAGGATCTCGGCGAGGTGCACGGTGCGTACGCCGGACTGCTGGCGACTCAGCAGCCCGCCGATGTGGGTCAGGCACGAGTTGTCGCCGGCCACCAGCACCTCGGCTCCCGTGTCGCGCACGTGCCGGGCCTTGTCGGAGCCCATCGCCACCGACGTCTCGGCGTTCTTGACCGCGAACGTGCCGCCGAAGCCGCAGCACTGGTCGGCGGCCGGCAGCTCCCGCAGCGTGAGCCCCCGCACCCGCTCCAGCAGCCGTCGCGGCCGGTCGCCGACGCCCAGCATCCGCAGGCTGTGACAGGTCGGGTGATACGTGACCGTGTGCGGGTAGTAGGCACCGACGTCGGTCACCCCGAGCACGTCGACGAGGAACTCCGACAGCTCGTAGACCCGCGCCGAGGTCGCCTCCACGGCCGCCGCGAGCGCCGGGTCGGCGCCCCGGCGGGCCACGATCGCGTGCTGGTGGCGGGCGCAGCCCGCGCACGACCCCGACGGCGTGACGACCGCGTCGTACCCCTCGAACGCCTCGACGAAGTTCCGCACCACCGGCACCGCCTCGTCGAGATAGCCGGTGTTGACCATGGGCTGCGCGCAGCAGGTCTGCGACTCCGGGAACTCCACCTCCACGCCCAGCCGGCGCAGCAGCGTCACCACCGCCCGCCCGGTGTCCGGGTACAGGGCGTCGTTGATGCAGGTGACCATGAGGGCGACGCGCACCCGCTCATCATCGCCCACGCGACGGCGTACTGCTCGAGGACCGGTTCGCCGCCACCCAGGCTGTCGGTCGAGTCCGGAGTCCGGTGTCCAGAAGTCCCGACTCGACCTCGGAGCAGGCCGGCGTACCGTGAGAGACATGGACCACGGCAGCGCGCAGCAGTGGCTCGACCGGTACGTCGCGGCATGGCTCAGCTACGACCCGGCCGAGATCGGCGCGCTCTTCGCCGACGACGTGTCCTACCGCTACCACCCGTACGACGAGCCGATCGTCGGCCGGACGGCCGTCGTCGCATCCTGGCTGGGTGCGGACGCCTCCGGCGTCGCCTCGACCCGGGACGAGCCCGGCACCTACGAGGCGACGTACGCGCCGGTGGCCGTCGACGGCAACGTGGTCGTGGCGCGCGGGTCGACCAGCTACCGACGGCATCCCGGCGGGCCCGTGCACCAGGTCTACGACAACTGCTTCCTGATCCGGTTCGACGACCGGGGGCGGTGCCGGGAGTTCACGGAGTTCTACGTCCTGCGGCCGTCGTGATCCCACCGGACGACTCCTTCGTCGACTCCCTGGTCGGCCGGACCCTCGACGAGGCGACCCGCATCGCGACCGGGGCCGGCTGGCTGGTCCGTCCGTACACCCCCGACTCGATGCTGACGATGGACTACCGCGAGAGTCGGGTGAACCTCGAGCACGACGACGACGGCATCGTCACGCGGGCCTGGGTGGGATAGCCGCGCCGGTCAGCGATGGCTCGCGAAGAACTCCTCCAGCAGCGCCGCGGACTCGGCGGCCCGGACCTCGGCGACCACCTCGGGCCGGTGGTTGAGCCGGCGGTCGCGCACCACGTCCCACAGGCTCCCGACGGCGCCCGCCTTGGGGTCCCAGGCACCGAAGACGACCCGCTCCACCCGGCTGAGCACCGCGGCGCCCGCGCACATGGTGCAGGGCTCGAGGGTCACCACCAGCGTGTGCCCGTCGAGCCGCCACTCGCCGCGTCGCCGGGCGGCCTCGCGGAGCGCGACCACCTCGGCGTGCCCGGTCGGGTCGTGGTCGGCCTCGCGCACGTTGCGACCGCGCCCGGCCGGCGTACCGTCCGGGGCCAGCACGATCGCACCGATCGGCACGTCGCCGGTCGCCAGCGCGGCGCGCGCCTCGTCGAGGGCGGCGCCCATCGCGCCGTCCCACCGGCCAGCGCTCACGCGGAGGTCAGTCCGATGGCGTCGTCGAAGAGCTCGCCGAAGCCGAGCCGGCGGGCGATGTCGGAGAGCATCTCGTCGGGGTAGAGGTCGACGTCGTCGAGCAGGACGCCCATGTCCATCGCGCGCATGCCGAGGTCGCCGAGCAGGTCGAGGTCGCCCGCGGGCACCTGGTCGTCCTCGTCCTCGGGCTGCGGCAGCCCGAGGAAGTCGACGGCGGAGCTGGCCAGCTCCCACTCGTCGGCGGCGGTGATGTCGGAGAGCAGCACCCGAGTCGTCGCGCCAGCGACCCGCACGATGATGAAGAAGTCCTCGTCGACGGCGACCAGCCCGACCGCACCGCCGTCGCCCGGGAAGCGGCGCAGCGCGTGGGAGAGCGTGTCGACGTCGTCGATCAGGTCGTGGGCGAGCTCCGCGACGGCCCAGACCCCCTCCTCGCGGTAGGCGGCGAGGGCGAAGTCCACCGCCTCGATCTGGTCGGCCATGGCACCCCTCCGTTCCGCCCCCGCTGCGTCCACGCCATCGATGCCTCCAGGGTGGCAGACCGGACGGGAGTGGCCAACCCCCTTTCGGCCCTCAGCCATTAGGGTTCGGGGCATGCGCACCCACGTCGTCGACCACCCGCTCGTCGCCCACAAGCTGACCCACCTGCGCGACGAGGGCACCGACTCGCCGACGTTCCGCCGGCTCGCCGACGAGCTGGTGACCCTGCTGGCCTACGAGGCGACCCGCGACGTGCGCGTCACCCCCTACGACATCGTGACGCCGGTGGCGCCGACGACGGGCGTCTCGCTGGCGACCCCGAAGCCGCTGGTGGTGCCGATCCTGCGCGCCGGCCTGGGCATGCTCGACGGGATGATGCGGCTGCTGCCGACGGCCGAGGTCGGCTTCCTCGGCATGATCCGCAACGAGGAGACGCTGCAGGCATCGACGTACGCCGAGCGGCTGCCCGAGGACCTCTCGGGGCGCCAGTGCTACGTGCTCGACCCGATGCTGGCGACCGGCGGCACGCTGGCCGCGGCGATCCGGTTCCTCACCGACCGCGGCGCCAACGACATCACCGCGATCTGCCTGCTCGCGGCTCCCGAGGGCTGCGAGCGGCTGGAGCGCGAGCTCGACGGCCTCGACGTGCCGGTCACGGTCGTCACCGCGGCCCTCGACGAGCGGCTCAACGAGAAGGGGTACATCGTGCCCGGCCTCGGCGACGCCGGCGACCGGCTGTACGGCGTCGCCGGCTGAGCGGATCGTCCGGGGCGTTTACCGCGGCGCCCGCGTGCTCATGATCCACCCATGAGCATTCTCGGGAACCACGCTCGTCCAGCGCGCCACGTCGTCCTCACCGCGGCCGTCACCCTCGTCGTCCCGCTCACCGTCGCCTGGGCCTCGGCACCGGCCGGTGCGGCCCCGGCCGACGTGCTCTGCCAGGGCAAGCCCTCGGACAAGGTCGCGACCGCTGCCGGGCAGACGATCACCGGCACTCCCCAGCGCGACGTGCTGTCCGCCAACGGCTTCGCCCAGGTCACCGTCGTCGGGCTCGGTGGCGACGACGTGCTCTGCGGCAGTCCGTCGGGGTCGAGCGCGGCACCGGCCGCGGTGCGCGGGGGCACCGGGGCCGACTCGATCGATGCCGGCCCGGGCGTGCGCATCCACGGCGGCGACGGCAACGACTCGATCACCGGGGCCTCGGCGGTGCTCCACGGCGACGCGGGCCACGACCAGATCCACGCCTCCGGGGGCGGCGGCACCTTCGCCTACGGCGACGAGGGCAACGACGTCCTCGACTCCACCGGCGGCGACGACCAGCACCTGTTCGGCAACGAGGGCGACGACAGCCTCTCCGCACCCGGCGGCAGCGGGCACGTGCTCACCCCGGGCGCCGGCAACGACACCATCACCGGCCCACCGACCGCGACCCTCGACTACAACGGCTCGGCACCGGTCACCTTCGACGTCGCGGCGGGCACCGCGATCGGCCAGGGCACCGACACCTTCAGCGGCGTCCGCCGGTTCGACGGCGGCACCGGAGCCGACGTCTTCCTCGGCACCGGCGACACCGAGTACTACAGCAGCGTCGACGCGCTCTCCACGAGTACGCCGGGCGTCGACGCGGTGTGGACCGCCGGCGGCGACGACCACGTCACGGTCGCCTCCGGCGACGTGCACGCCGGCCCGGGCGACGACTACGTGCGCATCCTCGGCGGAAGCGCGGCCGGCAACTCCGGCAACGACACGCTGATCGCGTCGTACCAGGGCACGCTCGACGGCGGCTCGGGCAAGGACCGCCTGCGCGGCGAGGTCGACCTCACCGCCAACCTGATCCCGGTGGGCGCCTTCGCCTTCCGCGGCGGCGAGGGCAAGGACCGGATCCGGCTGCCCTACCCGACCCTCGCCTCCGGCGCCGTCACCGCCTGCGGTGCGCTGCCGGCCTGCACCAGCACGGCCCAGGGCGGCGCCGGCGTCGACCTGCTCGACCTGCGCGACGTCCACGGGAGGACCAAGGTCGACCTCGCCGGGCACGGAAAGGTCTCCTACCGGTTCGGCACCTCGACGGCCGCCGGCTTCGAGCGGGTCCAGGGCTCCCAGGGCAAGGACCGGATCCGGGGCAACGCCGCGGCCAACCGGATCGACGGCAACGGCGGGGCCGACCGGATCTGGGGGCGCGGCGGCCGCGACGTGCTGATCGGCGGCGCCGGTCGGGACCGGTTGGTGGGCGGACCGGGTCGCGACATCACCCAGGGCGGCTCCGGCCACGACGTGTGCCGGGGCGAGGTGCGCCGCCGCTGCTGACGCCGGGGCCATGGGTCAGCCGCCCGGGAAGATCTGCACGGTCCCGGTGGCGATCAGCACCATCAGCACCAGCACGAGGACGCCGAGGGCGCCGTAGACCCACTCCTTGCCGATCCGGGTCTCGCGGGACTCGGGCGCGTCGTACCGGTGACCGTCCGGCCGGCCGAGCCGCTCGTCGTCTTCCTCGCTCATGCACCTCCAACGACCGAGTCGTCGGGAGGTCACCGGCACAGCGGGCACCCACCCGCTTCGTAGTGTGGATGCCGTGACCACGGGACCCGGCACCCAGGAGGAGGACTTCCGGCGGTTCATGCTGGAGCACCGGTTCGGCATGGACGAGGTCGTCACCAAGCTCAACATCCTGCGCGACGAGTTCACCCACCTGCACGACTACAACCCGATCGAGAGCGTCTCCTCCCGGCTCAAGTCGCCCGAGAGCCTCCTGGAGAAGATCCGGCGCAAGGGCCTCTCGCTCGACGAGCACCCGTCGTTCGACGAGGTCCGGGCGAAGGTCACCGACATCGCCGGCGTCCGGGTCGTGTGCAGCTTCACCTCCGACGTCTACCGCGTCTTCGACCTGCTCACCGAGCAGCCGGACATCACCACGATGGAGGTCCGCGACTACGTCGGCACACCGAAGCCGAACGGCTACCGCAGCCTGCACGCGCTCGTCGAGGTGCCGGTCTTCCTCTCCGGCGGGGCGAAGCCGGTGACGGTTGAGGTGCAGTTCCGCACGATCGCGATGGACTTCTGGGCCAGCCTCGAGCACAAGATCTACTACAAGTACCGCCGCGACGTCCCGGCCGACCTGCTCGACGGGCTGCGCGAGGCGGCCGAGACGTCGTACGCCCTCGACACCACGATGGAGCGGCTGCACCAGGAGGTGCGGGGGCTCGACGCCCTGCCGTCGTCGGTGGTCACCGAGCTCCAGGACGGCGTCAGCCACCCGGACGCCGCCCTCCTGGCCGCGCTGCGCCGGATCGGCGCTCAGCCGCCGAGCTCGAACTCGCCGACCTCCTCGTAGCGGGGCCGGCCGCGCGGCCCCTCCCCGAGGTACGACGCGACCAGCGTGACCCGGTCGACGCTCCAGCGCGGCCCGGCGTACCCGTCGAGCAGCCGGACCCAGCTGGTCAGCTCCGTGGAGTGGCCGACCCGGGCCACGGTCAGGTGCGGCCGGAAGCGCTGCCCGTCGACCTCGATCCCCGCCCGCGCGGCCGCGGCGCGGCAGCCGGTCGCGAGCCGGTCGAGCTGGGCGCGGGCCGCCTCGTCGAGGTCCAGCCCGGCCCAGAGCACCCGTGCCCGCCCGACGTTCGGGAAGGCGCCGCCGCCGGTGATCGCGGTCTCGAACGCAGTACGCCGTGCGGCCGCCCGGGCCAGCCGCTCGGCGAGGTCGTCGAGCCGGCGCTCCTCGACCCGAGCCAGGAATGCCAGCGTGACGTGGAGCTGCTCGCTGCTCGCCCACCGGAACGGCGCGGCCGACCGGCGCGGCTCGAGGAACTCGTCGAGGTGCTCAATCGCCTCGACCGGCGGCACGACGGCGGCGAACATCCGCATCGCAGTGGGCATCGGCCGCCCGTCACCCGATCTGCGTGCCGAGCGCGGAGCCGATGGCATAGGTCACGGCCATCGCGAAGAGTCCACCGGCCATGTTGCGCACCACGGCGCGCCCGGGCTTGGCGTACCCGAGCCGGGCGCTGACGAAGCCGGTCGCGGCCAACGCGACGACCACGGCCCCGACGGTGAGCCAGAGCCGGAGATCGGGCGCGGCCAGCGTCATCGTCAGCAGCGGCAGCAGCGCGCCGACCGTGAAGGACAGCATCGACGCCCACGCCGCGTGCCAGGGACTCGAGATGTCGTCCGGGTCGATCCCGAGCTCGACCTCGGCGTGCGCCCCCAGCGCGTCCTTCCTCGTCAGCGCCTCGGCGACCTCCTGGGCCAGGGACTCGTCGAGGCCCTTCTCGACGTAGAGCGCCGTGAGCTCGGCGAGCTCCTCGTCGGGCATCTCGGCCAGCTCCTGGCGCTCCCGGTCGAGCAGCGCGAGCTCGGAGTCGCGCTGGGTGCTGACGGAGACGTACTCGCCGGCACCCATGCTCATCGCGCCCGCGGCCAGCCCGGCGACGCCGGCGATCACGATCGCGGAGCGCTCGCTGGTCGCACCGACGGCGCCGATCACGATGCCGGCCGTCGAGACGATGCCGTCGTTGGCGCCGAGCACGGCCGCGCGCAGCCAGTTCAGTCGGCTGGCGAGCCCGCCGGAGCGGTGCGGCTCACCCTCGTGCGGCCCGCTGGGGACGTCGATCTCGCTGGCGGTCATGCCCGAATCCTTCGCCTGCTCGGCACGACCCGCAACCGGGGGTGGTGGCGGGACCGCGGGTTCGGCCCTCCCGCGGGCGGGGTACGTGTGCTTCGATCGTTCCAAGCAGCGGCCGACGGGCGGTGGACCAGGCGGTGGACCAGGCGGTGGACCAGGCGGTGGACAGGGTGGAGTGCTGGCCGGGTCAGGCCTACCCGCTGGGCGCGACGTTCGACGGCAGCGGCACCAACTTCGCGCTGTTCAGCGAGGTCGCCGAGCGCGTGGAGCTGTGCCTCTTCGACGCGGAGGGCACGGAGACTCGGGTCGAGCTGACCGAGGTGGACGCCTTCGTGTGGCACTGCTACCTGCCCGGCGTCCAGCCCGGGCAGCGCTACGGCTACCGGGTGCACGGCCCCTGGGAGCCCGAGCAGGGTCAGCGCGGCAACCCGGCCAAGCTGCTGCTCGACCCGTACGCCAAGGCGACCGCCGGCGAGATCGACTGGGACCAGGCGCTCTTCTCCTACGACTTCGGCGATCCCGACTCCCGCAACGACGACGACTCCGCGCCGCACATGACGTACGGCGTGGTCATCAACCCGTTCTTCGACTGGGAGGGCGACCGGCGCCTCGACTACCCCTACAACGAGTCGGTCGTCTACGAGGCCCACGTCAAGGGCCTCACCGCGCTCCATCCCGACGTGCCCGAGGACCTGCGCGGCACCTACGCCGGCGTCGCGCACCCGGCCGTCATCGAGCACCTGACCAAGCTCGGCGTGACCGCGATCGAGCTGATGCCGGTGCACCAGTTCGTACAGGACAGCACCCTGCTCGAGAAGGGACTGCGCAACTACTGGGGCTACAACACCCTCGGCTTCTTCGCCCCGCACGCCGACTACTCCGCCATGGCGCGCGACGAGGAGCGCCTGGGCCAGCAGGTGCAGGAGTTCAAGGCGATGGTCAAGGCGCTGCACGCCGCCGACATCGAGGTCATCCTCGACGTGGTCTACAACCACACGGCGGAGGGCAACCACCTCGGCCCGACGCTGAGCTTCAAGGGCATCGACAACGCGGCGTACTACCGCCTGGTCGAGGACGACCAGCGCTACTACATGGACTACACGGGCACCGGCAACAGCCTCAACGTCCGGCACCCGCACTCGCTCCAGCTGCTCATGGACTCGCTGCGCTACTGGGTCACCGAGATGCACGTCGACGGCTTCCGCTTCGACCTCGCGTCGACGCTGGCCCGGGAGTTCTACGACGTCGACCGGCTCTCGACGTTCTTCGAGCTCGTGCAGCAGGACCCGGTCGTCAGCCAGGTGAAGCTGATCGCCGAGCCCTGGGACATCGGCCCCGGCGGCTACCAGATCGGCGGCTTCCCGCCGCAGTGGACCGAGTGGAACGGCAAGTACCGCGACACCGTCCGCGACTTCTGGCGTGGCGAGCCGTCCCTCGGGGAGTTCGCGTCCCGGATCGCCGGCTCCGCCGATCTCTACGAGCACTCCGGCCGGCGCCCGGTCGCGAGCATCAACTTCGTCACCGCACACGACGGCTTCACGCTGCGCGACCTGGTGTCGTACGACGAGAAGCACAACGCCGCCAACGGCGAGGGGAACAACGACGGCGAGAGCCACAACCGCTCGTGGAACCACGGCGTCGAAGGCCCCACCGACGATCCTGAGATCCTCGCGGCGCGCTCCCGGTCGCAGCGCAACCTGATCGCCACGCTGCTGCTCAGCCAGGGAGTCCCGATGCTGCTGCACGGCGACGAACTGGGCCGCACCCAGCAGGGCAACAACAACACCTACGCCCAGGACAACGAGCTCTCGTGGGTGCACTGGGACGACGCGGACCAGCCGCTGGTCGAGTTCACCGCGGCCGTCTCCCGGCTGCGCCGGGAGCACCCGACGTTCCGGCGCAAGCGCTTCTTCACCGGCGACACGGTGCGCGTGCCCGACGGGGGCGACGGCGACCGGCTCAACGACATCGTCTGGCTGCACCTCGACGGGCGACCGATGGAGGACGACGACTGGCAGGGCGGGGCGCAGGCGCTCGGCATGTACCTCAACGGCCACGGCATCGCCGGTCGCGACGAGCGCGGACGGCAGATCGTCGACGACCACTTCCTGCTCTACTTCAACGCCGACGGCGAGGCGACGGTCACGCTCCCACCCGAGGAGTACGCCGACGCCTGGGACGTGATCGTCGACACCGGCGGATCCGCCGACGAGGACGGCACGTTCGCCGCCGGCGAGACGTTCCCGATCCCCACGCGCAGCATGGTCGTGCTCCGCGAGCACCGGGAGCCCGCGGTCGAGCCGGACCTGTCCGTGGCGGCGTCGGTCGCGCAGGCGCGGAAGGCCTGAGGCCATGAGGGTGCCTGTCTCGACGTACCGCCTGCAGATCACGCCCGACTTCGACCTCTTCGAGGCCGCACGGCGGCTGCCGTACCTGCACGACCTCGGCGTCGACTGGGTCTACCTTTCCCCGCTGCTCGCGTCGGAGCCCGGCAGTCAGCACGGGTACGACGTCGTCGCGTTCGACCACGTCGACCCGCAGCGCGGCGGGCCCGCGGGCCTCGCCGCGCTGTCGGCCGAGGCGCGCCGGCTGGGCATGGGCGTGCTCGTCGACATCGTGCCCAACCACGTCGGCGTCGCGACGCCGGAGGAGGACCCGTGGTGGTGGGACGTGCTGCGGCTCGGCCGGGAGTCCGAGCACGCGGTCGCCTTCGACGTCGACTGGGCGGCGGGCGGGGGCAAGATCCTGATCCCGGTCGTCGGCGACGGCGACGAGCAGGCGATCGAGGTGCGGGACGGCCACCTCCACTACCGCGACCACCGGTTCCCGCTCGCACCCGGCACGAGCACGCACGACGAGCAGCACTACCGCCTCGTCAACTGGCGCGAGGCCGACGACAACCTCAACTACCGCCGCTTCTTCGCGGTCAGCACGCTCGCCGCCCTACGCGTCGAGGACCCCGAGGTCTTCGCCGAGACGCACGTCGAGATCCGGCGCTGGTTCGACGAGGGGCTGGTCGACGGGCTGCGGGTCGACCACCCCGACGGGCTGCGCGACCCGAAGCGCTACCTCGACGACCTGGCCGCCCTCACCGGCGGTGCCTACGTGCTCGTCGAGAAGATCCTGGAGGCGGGCGAGACGCTGCCGTCGTCCTGGGCGACGGCAGGCACCACCGGCTACGACGCACTGGCCCTGGTCGACCGCGTCCTCACCGATCCCGACGGGCAGGGCCCGCTCGACGCGCTGGAGGCGCGACTGCGCGGCGGCGAGATCCACTGGCCGTCGTTCGTGCTCGCCCGCAAGCTCGAGGTCGCGAACGGCATCCTGCACGCGGAGGTGCGGCGGATCGTCCGCGAGGTGCGGCACCTCGACGACTCGGTCCCGGCGGCCGAGCTCGAGTACGCCGTCGCGCACCTGCTCGCCGCGTTCCCGGTCTATCGCTCCTACCTCCCCGAAGGCCGCGAGCACCTCGACCAGGCGTTCGAGACCGCCCGGATCAACACTCAGCACGTGGACTCCCGGGCCTTCGACGTCCTCGAACCGCTGCTCTCCGACCCGTGGACGCAGCCGGCCCGACGCTTCCAGCAGACCAGCGGCATGGTGATGGCCAAGGGCGTCGAGGACTGCGCCTTCTACCGCTGGTCGCGGCTCACCTCGCTCAACGAGGTCGGCGGCGACCCCTCGATCTTCGCCGTCGACGTCGACGACTTCCACCACGCGATGACGCTGCGCCAGCGCGACCGGCCGCTCGCGATGACGACGCTGTCGACCCACGACACCAAGCGCGGCGAGGACGTGCGCGCCCGGATCACCGTGCTCGCCGAGCTGCCCGACGTGTGGTCCGCGGCCCTCGACGAGCTGCTGCGCCTGGCGCCGGTGCCCGACCCCGGGTTCGGCTCGCTGCTCTGGCAGGCGGTGCTCGGCGCCTGGCCGGCCTCCCCCGCGCGCCTGCACCGGTACGCCGAGAAGGCGATGCGCGAGGCGGGCGACCACACCACGTGGACCGATCCCGACGAGGCCTACGAGTCGGCCGTACACGCCGCCGTCGACGCGATCTTCACCTCCCCGGACGTCGAGCGGGTGCTCACCGACCTCTGCACCCACGTCGACGAGCCCGGCCGCTCGAACTCCCTCGCGGCCAAGCTGATCGCGCTCACCATGCCCGGGGTGCCCGACGTCTATCAGGGCAGCGAGCTGTGGGAGACCTCGCTCGTCGACCCCGACAACCGGCGCCCGGTCGACTTCGACCACCGGGCGGCCGTGCTCGCCGGCACGGCCGGGGACGACGCCGCCACGAAGCTCCACGTCACCTGCACCGCGCTGACCGTGCGACGCGAGCGACCCGAGCTGTTCACGTCGTACGCCCCCGTGCTGGCGCGCGGTTCCGCGGCCGACCACGTGCTCGCGTTCGACCGCGGCGGCGCCGTCACCGTCGCGACCCGGCTGCCGGTCGGCCTCGGGCTGCGGGGCGGCTGGGGCGACACGACGCTCGACCTGCCCGCCGGGCGCTGGCACGACGTGCTCACGGGGCACACGGTGGTTTCGAGGCTCAGGCGCCAGGGCGCCTTCGCACCTCAACCACCGGAGCCGGCGGTTGAGGTGCGAGGAGCGCCAGCGACGAGCCTCGAAACCACCGTCCCGCTGAGCGACCTGCTGGCCACGCACCCCGTCGCCCTGCTGGTCCGGGAGGACTGAGATGAGCCGAGGTGCCTTCGACGTCTGGGCGCCGCGGCCGCATCGGGTGCGGCTGTTGTGCGGGGACAACGCCGGCGGATCGGTGATCGAGATGAGGCGCGGCGCCGACGACTGGTGGACGCCGGCCGAGCCGCTGCCGCCGACGGCCGACGACGAGTACGTCGACTACGGCTACCTGCTCGACGACGACCCCGACCCACGGCCGGATCCGCGCTCGCGCCGCCAGCCCGGCGGGGTCCACGAGCTCTCGCGACGCGATCGCACGACGTACACCTGGACGGACCAGGCCTGGACGGGGCGGCAGCTCGCAGGCTCGGTCGTCTACGAGCTGCACGTCGGGACCTTCACACCCGAGGGGACCTTCGACGCCGCCCTCGGCCGGCTCGACCACCTTCGCTCGATCGGGGTCGACCTCGTCGAGCTGATGCCGGTCAACGCCTTCAACGGCACCCACAACTGGGGGTACGACGGGGTCGGCTGGTTCGCCGTGCACGAAGGGTACGGCGGGCCGGAGGGCTACCAGCGGTTCGTCGACGGCTGCCACGCCGCCGGGCTCGGCGTCATCCAGGACGTGGTCTACAACCACCTCGGCCCGTCGGGCAACTACCTCCCCGACTTCGCGCCGTACCTCAAGGAGGGCACGAACACCTGGGGCGAGCTGGTCAACCTCGACGGGGAGGGCTCGGCCGAGGTGCGGCGCTACGTCCTCGACAACGTGCGGATGTGGCTCGAGGACTACCACGTCGACGGCCTGCGGCTCGACGCCGTGCACGCGCTCAGCGACTCCTCGCCCACCCACCTGCTCGAGGAGATGGCGGTCGAGGTGGCCGCGCTGTCGGCCCACCAGCGCCGACCGCTCACGCTGATCGCGGAGTCCGACCTCAACGACCCGAGACTGATCCGGCCGCGGGAGGCCGGCGGCTACGGCCTGGACGCCCAGTGGAGCGACGACTTCCACCATGCCGTCCACGTCGCACTGACGGGCGAGACGAGCGGCTACTACGCCGACTTCGCGCCCCTGTCGGCGCTGGCGAAGGTCTGCGAGCGCGGGTTCTTCCACGACGGCACGTTCTCGTCCTTCCGCGGGCGCGCCCACGGCCACACGATCGACACGGCCACGACGCCGACCTGGCGGCTGGTCGTGTGCAGCCAGAACCACGACCAGATCGGGAACCGCGCGCGTGGCGATCGGATCACCGAGGTGCTCGACGACGACCAGCTGGGCTGCGCGGCGATGCTGACCCTGCTCGGGCCGTTCACCCCGATGCTCTTCATGGGCGAGGAGTGGGCGGCGTCGACGCCGTTCCAGTTCTTCACCTCGCACCCCGAGCCGGAGCTGGGCCGGGCGACCGCCGAGGGCCGGATCGCCGAGTTCGCGCGGATGGGCTGGGACCCGGCGGTCGTGCCCGACCCGCAGGACCCCGCGACGTACCAGCGATCGAAGCTCGACTGGTCGGAGACCGGCTCGGGGCGGCACGCGCGGCTGCTCGATCTCTACCGGCGGCTCGGGCGACTGCGCCGGGAGCGGCCGGAGCTCACCGACCCGTCGTTCGGCTCCGTGCGCTGCACCGTCGACGAGGAGACCCGGCTGTTCACCCTGCGCCGCGGTCCGCTGCTCGTCGCGCTCAACCTGGGCGAGGGAGTCGTCGCCCTCGCCGCGCGGGGTGGCCTGCTGCTCGAGACGGGCGGGGGCGCAACGCACGACGGCGGGAGGCTGAGCCTCCCGCCGCACGTGGGAGCGGTCGTCGGTCCCGGTCTCAGCCCAGCGAGTTGAGGTCGACGACCTCGCTGTCGCTCGGGGCCTGCACGTCCACCGACTCGTCGAAGTCGCTGAAGGTCACCGACCCGGGCTCGTCGCCCTCGGTCTTCTCGACCTTGACCAGGTAGTGCGGCTCGTCGACGAGCACGTAGCCGGTCGAGGTGCCCTCGTCGTCCTTGCTCTCGATGGCGAGCACCTTGTCGCCGTCGATCTCGTCGTCGCCGGTCTTGGAGTACGTCGTGTCGTCGTCGCCCGCGATCAGCTCGTCGAGCAGCTCGTCGAGGTCGCAGAGCTCCGCGAAGCCGTCCTCGCCGTCGGGCACGACCACCCACTTGTCGGCGACCAGGCTCATGACCTGCTCGGCGTTGTCGCCGGCGAAGGACGTCCAGAACGCCTCGTCGGGCTTCATCCAGACCGATCCGCCGGTGCCGAGGAGCTCGGTCGTGCCCCCGCCGAACCCGAGCGTGCCGGTGCAGTCGGCGTCGGTGTTGAGCTGCATGTCGAGCTCGATCTCCTGGCCACCGGTGCTGACCGATCCCGCGACCCGGACCGAGTCGAGGCCCTCCATGTCCTTCTTGGCGCGCTCGACGATCTTGTCGGCCGACTGGCCCTCGAAGTCGCCACCGCTGCCGTCGTCCCCACCGCAGGCCGTCAGCAGGGCCGCCCCGAGCCCGAGTGCCGCCAGTCCCATGCTCACCTTGATCGTCATGGCGTCCACCCTTTCATCGGCGAACCGGCACTGGCTACCGACTACTCCGCGGCCTAGACGAGGGCCCGGTCACACCGGGGGTTTCGAGGCTCGGGCCTGGCGGCCCTCGCACCTCAACCACCGTGGGCCTGGCGATCCTCGCACCCGGACGCCGACGACACCGGCGACGCCGCCGGCCGGACCCGAGGTCAGGAGCCCAGGACCTCGGAGACCCACCGCGGCACGAGCACGGAGGCCGGACCCTGCCGGGCCTCGGCGAAGAGGGCGGATCCGGCGCTGGGCTCCAGGTTGAGCTCGACGGTGTGCGCACCGCGCCCGCCGGCGTACTGCACGAAGCCAGCGGCGGGATAGACCGCACCCGAGGTGCCGATCGAGACGAAGACGTCGGCCCGGTCGAGGGCGGCGGAGATCCGGTCCATCTCGTAGGGGATCTCGCCGAACCAGACCACGTCGGGCCGCAGCTCGGTCACGCCGCACCGCGGGCACGGCGGATGGTCCGCGAGGTCGTCGTGCCAGTCGGTGCGCCCGTCGCAGGCACGACACCAGGCCGAGCGCAGCCGCCCGTGCATGTGCACGACGCGGGTCGAGCCGCCGCGCTCGTGCAGGTCGTCGATGTTCTGGGTCACCACGAGCAGGTCGTCGCCGATCGCCTCCTCGAGCCGGGCGAGCGCGTGGTGCGCCGGGTTCGGGTCCACGGTCGCGAGCGCCGCCCGCCGGGCGTCGTAGAAGCGGTGCACCACCGAGGGCTGGTACTCGAAGGCCTCGGGTGTCGCGACGTCCTCGACCCGGTGGCCCTCCCAGAGCCCGTCGGCGTCGCGGAAGGTCGGCACCCCACTCTCGGCCGACACCCCGGCCCCGGTCAGGACCACGATCCTCATCGGGCGGTCACCGTCGCGGCTCGGCGTAGAGCGTGATCGCGTAGCCGTCGACCGGATCGAACGCGTCGCCGCCCCAGGTGCCGTAGCGCATCACCGCGTCGAGGCCGAGCACCCCGAACGCCGCGTCGACCTCGGCGAGGTCGGTCGGCGGGCAGTCGCCCGGCAGGTGCGCGGCGTCGAGGCCGTAGCCGCACACCACCACCCCACCCGGCGTCAGGTGGGCGCCCAGGCGCTCGCAGGCGTCGAGCAGCGTGCCCGGCTCGAGCAGCGGGATCGTGTTGCCGGCGACCAGCACGACGTCGAACGTCGCCCCCAGGTCGAAGGTCGCGAGGTCGCCGAGGCGCCAGTCGAGCTGCGGCGCCTCGGCCCGCGCGACCTCCAGCATCGACGCGTCGACGTCCACGCCGACCACGTCGTACCCCAGCTCCGCCAGGCGTACGGCGACGCGGCCGGTGCCGCAGCCCGCGTCGAGGACCCGCGCCGGCGGTGGCAGCAGGTCGGCCACGAACGCCGCCTCGCCATGGACGTCGCCCCCGCGCCCCGCCAGCGCCCGGAACCGCTCGGCGTACCGCGCCGCGTAGTCGTCGCCCGCCTGCGCGCGGGCGATCCGCTGCCACCTCGTGCTCATGTCGACAGCTTCCTCCGGTTCGCCTGTGCCTTGAACTCGCTCATGAAGACCCGGTGGATCGAGTCGCCGTCCAGCGCGCCACCGACCGCCCGCAGCTCGCCGCGGGCGAGCCGCTCGCACACCCGGAGCCAGGCGTGGCCCATCGCGTAGGTGAAGGTGCCGGCCACGGAGGCGTTGATCGTGCCCGCGACCGCCGTCCCGGCGCCCGGCACGAACTTGATCAGGTTGCCGACCAGCGACCGCCCGGCCGTGGTCGCGGCGGCGGTCGCGGCGATCGAGGCGGCCGTCGAGCGCTCGATCGAGATCCCGTAGGTCACCGCGATCGAGGCCATCATCGTCAGCTGGAGGGGGACGAGGACGGCGGCGTCGGAGAAGGGGATGGGGGAGGCCCCGGCGGTGGTCGCCGCGCCCGTCGCCACCTTGATCGCAGCCTCCGCACGCTCGCGCTTGCGGTCGAAGTCAATCCGCTGAGCCGCCGTGATCGCGTGGGCAACGCCCGAGGGCGCGCCGCGAAAGGTGGCATCGAGGAGCTCCTGCAGGCCGTACGCCGTCTGCCCGGTGAACTCGTCGCCCAGCGCCATCGTGTAGTGGATCAGCCCGTCCTGGATCGGCAGGTCCAGGGCGGCGATGCTGGCGGCGAGCGCCTCGGCGTCCGGGTGCACGCGGCCGCCTCCCCCGGGTCCGACACTGCGGGGCACCTGGGTGAGCACCAGGATCACCGGCAGTCCGAGCTCGTGCAGGGCGCGGACGAAGTCGCCCTCGGTCGGCTCGAAGCGCCGGTCGCCGGCGCGCACGCAGTACCACGCCACGTGGATCTGCTCCGTCAGCGGACGCCGCCGCATGTCGCGCAGGTAGTCCTTCAGCTCCGCCAGGAGCTTGTCGTTGTCGCGGCCGACCTCGAGCCCCCGGGTGTCCAGCACGCCGAGCGTCCCGCTCTGGTGCAGGTACAGGTGCTCGGCCCGGGTGACGGGCTCGCCGATGCCGGTGGCCGCGATCTCCGCGCCGAAGATCGCGTTGACGAGCGTGCTCTTGCCGACACCGGTCTTGCCGAAGATCGCCAGGTTGAACCGGCCGATCTCCGCGGCCCGGTCCTGCCACGCCTTCCCGAAGGCCTGGCCGAACCACGCATCCATGGGTTTCGACATGGCACCAGCGTCTCAGGCCGGCGCAAGCACCTTCGTCGTCGAGCCGGCGCGAGCACGCCGGCCGCGCCGGATCAGAACCGTCGCTGGTGCAGCGTGGTCACGCCGTTGCGCGACATCGCCACGCCGAGCAGTCCGCGGTGCGTGGCGGCGGCCAGCCGGAACGGCGAGCTCGCGCCGCGCTGGACCACGCTCGGCCGGGCCACGATGCGGCGGCCGCGCAGGCCGACGTGGTAGACGCCGCTGTGGAGGCAGCCCATCACGCCGCAGGTGGTGTGCGCGACCGTCGAGAAGACCACGTGCGTCAGCGACCCGTCGGTCGCGAGCGCGACCGCCTCGGCAGGGGTGCGGGTGCCGATCCGGCGCCCGTCGGTGAGCACCGTGAGGCGGCGTACCGTGCCGCCCGACCACGCCACCACCGGCTTCCGGCCGGCGTAGGCGACGTCGAAGTCGTGGACCTTCGTGGCTCGGGCGAGCACCCGGAAGGGCCGGTCCCCCGACCGCTCGAAGACGGTGAGCCGGCCGCTGCCCGTGGTGGCGCCCAGGAGAAGTCGGTCGCCGTGGGAGGCCATCCGGATCCGGCGCACCCCCTGCACCGGCAGCGACACCGGCGCCTGGTCCAGCCGGTGGTGCACCAGGCGGCCGTTGACGTCGTAGGCCAGGTGCAGCTGCGAGCCGACCCGCTCGACCTCGGGATGCAGGAAGGCGGACCGCGTCGACGCGGGCAGCGCCCGCAGCAGCTGCGCCGTGCCGCCGGGGACCGCCAGGTGCAGGCGCGGGCAGTAGACGACCCGCCCCGCCACGGTGGTGGGCTTCCGCTCCCCCCACACGACGACCGGACGCCCGTCGGTGCCGAACGACATCCCGACGCCGTCGTTCTGATCGATCGTCCGGTCCAGCGTGCGGGCACCACCGGGTCCGAAGTAGTGCACCGCGTACCCCGTCGCGCCGCGCGCGGCGACGTGCGGCCGGCCGCCCCGGTCGTAGCCGAGCTGGACGTCCATCATCCGGTCCGCGCGTCCGACGACGCGCTTGCTCCAGCGCGGGGCCGGCCGACGCGTCGGCACTGGGAGCTCGGTCCGGGACGCCGCCGCGTCGGGCGCCATCCGCGCCGGAGCTCCGCAGCTCGCCCCGTCCTGCCCCGATCCGTCCGTTCCGGGACCGCCGGCACCACCGGCGCCGCCGCCACCACTGCCGCCACCGGAACCGCCGGCGGTGGTGATGTCGAGACTGACGAGGGCGCGCTGCTGCGGGCGCTCGGCGTACGCGATGGTCCCCGCGGCATGCGCCCCGGCGTGCACCGCGGCCACGTCGTCCGCGCCACCGGTTGCGAGGAACGACGGCCGCGACTCGGCGTCCGCACCCGTCACCTGCAGGGCGACGTAGTCCCCGGCCGCGACCGGCAGGCTCAGGCCGAAGGTGCTGGTGCTGTCGGTGCTCGACGTGGGCGCGAAGGTGACGCGCGCCGAGCGGACCACCGTGTACGACGTGCCGGTCCGCGACAGGACCAGCACGGTCCCGTCGGTCGTCATCAGGCCACCACCGGCGATCGCGCCGTGCCGCACCCGCAGCCGGCTGAGGGTCCCCGCCACCGGCACCAGCGTGGTCGCCGGACCGGACACCTGCAGCGCCGTACAGGTCGCCGTACCGCAGTCGAGCGTCGGCACCCCGTCCAGCGTTCCGATGGTGACCGTGCTCCCGCTCGTGGCCGGCGCACCGGCCGACACCGGCGCCGTCACGACGCTCGGCAGGGTCACGACCAACACCGCCGCGACGAGGGCGGCCAGCAGCGAGAAGGGGCGTCTGCGCATGCGGCCGGACCATAGCCTCACCCGCACGGCCGCACACCTTGTTGCCGACCGGTGTTGCCGACCGGTCTGGACAGGGGCCTGTGACGTACGTCGCGGAAAGCCTCCTGCCGAGCGATCGGCGATCCGGCACTCCGCACCAGGACGTCTCGATCCGCCGATGACGGACCCGTCGCCGCTCACGGATCGAGCAAACATATAGACCTGACGTATTGAGGGCTAGACTCCTGGCCACCGCATCGGGCGAGAGGAGGGGCGGCGATGGGCGCGGAGCATTCGATCCTGATCGCGCCCCTGGGCGCCGCCGGTCGCGCCGACGAGATCGCGGTGCGCATCTCGGAGGCCATCCAACTGGGACTGCTCTCCGACGGCGAGCGGCTGCCTCCCGAGGCGGAGTTCGCCCAACAGTTCGGCGTCTCCCCGGTCACGCTGCGCGAAGCGATCGCCACCCTGCGTGAGCGCGGACTCATCGAGACCCGTCGTGGTCGCACCGGCGGATCCTTCGTGCGCCGCGCTGCCGAGCCGGACGAGTCGCCGGACATCGCGCGCCTCCGCGGGCTGTCGGCGACGGCACTTCGAGACATCGCCGACGAGCACCTGGCGATCGCGACCACGGCCGCGACCCTTGCCGCGGAGCGGGCTTCGGAGGCCAGCATCAAGCGCATCTTCCAACTGGCGGACCAGTTGAGGGTGGCCTCGACCCGCAGCGACCGGATGAAGGCCGACAGCCGATTCCACATCGAGGTCGCGATAGCGACGCGCTCGGAGCGTCTGACTCGCCACGAGGTGGCGATCCAGGCCGAGACGATCGGCCTGCTGTGGACCTCCCACCTCCCCGACGACGAGATCGAGGCCCAGCACGACGAGCATCTGGCCATCGCGACCGCGATCGCCCAGGAGGACAGCGAGACCGCCGGAGCGCTGGCGAAGCAACACGTCTCGAACAACCTGAGGCGACTCACGACCACGTACCTGTCTCTGACGCGACCGACGAGGGGGCAAGCATGACCCGGCCACGCGCCGCCACCAGGACTCGCCTCGACGAGGTCTGCTCCTGGATCCAGGAGCAGATCGACGCGCGCCTGCAACCGCTGCTCGGCTACGCGACGGCCCTGGTCGACCTGGTCGACGCCTCGGGCCAGAGCCCCCTGACCTCGTCGGCCGTCGAATCCCTCAATCCTCAGGTCGAATCGATCATCGACGGGTCGGCAGCCATCATCGGCAGTGGATTCATCGCGGCTCCGGGGACGGTCGACGCTGCCCCGCGCTACATGCTCTGGCTCCAGCAACGCGGCGATGCGATCAAGCGGCTCCGGCTCAACTTCGACACCTCCGACCTCGAGGCCTACGACTACGTCGACATGGACTGGTACCTCCGGACCGACCATCGGCGATGCCCGACGCTGGTCGGTCCGTACCTGGACTACTCCGGCTCCGACGCCCTGGTCATCACCCTCGTGGTGCCCGTCGTCGCGGGCGACACCTTCCTCGGCGTCGTGGCCGTCGACCTCATGGCCCAGGCCGCCGAGGAGCTCATCACGACCGAGCTGTGTCAGCTCCGGGGAGACGCCGTGGTCGTCAACCGCGACCGGACGATCGTCGCGACCAACTCCGTCCGCTGGATGCCCGGCGAGAGGGTCCTACGCATGCCGGACCAGGACCCCGGCGGGTACCGGGAAGTCCTGCCGGTCGGGGACTGGTCGGAGTGGCAGATCGCCGTCGCCGAGCCGGAAGGCTGACGAAAGGGCTGACGCCCTCCCGCACCCGCGAGGGAGCAGAAGGGCGCCAGCCCCGACAGACGCCGTCGTGCTCGGCGCTACCGTGCCGGTTCCGGAACCCGGTGACCACCTGCCGACGATGTCGTCGTGGAACGCGGCGTCCACCGGGCGGCGTCGGTGCCGTTGACCTCGTCCTCCGGGTCGACGCGCAGCCGCATGAAGGTCCCCAGGACACCGACCAGCAGCGCAGCGGAGATCGCGCCGATCGCAATCGTGACGACGATGCCGACGAGCTGCCACCACAGGTTGATCTCGGCGTGCTGGAACCCGAAGTCGCCCTCGAGACCGAAGTAGCCCCCCGTCGGGGTGCCCCAGGCGATCAGGCCGACCAGGATGTCTCCGGCCACCGCCGCACAGGCCAGGGGGAAGACCTTGCCGTCGTCGATCCCACGCTTGCCGACCCAGGTGTAGGCGACCGCGACGACCACCGGTCCGGCGACGGCGACGACCGCCGTCTCCCAGGGCTTGAGGACGTCGAACGCGGTCGTGTTGGCGACGTAGGCGGAGATCGGGCCCAGGATCGCGTGCACCGGGTTCTTGGTCCGGTAGGCGATCGCGGCGCCCACCAGGCCTCCGACGACGAAGGAGACGAAGACGTTGATGTAGACCACGCCCAGGCCCGAGGTCGTCATCGAGACGCCGTAGTAGCCGTCCTCGGGGACGAAGAACCCACAGCCCATCACGATCAACGGGGCGGCGAACAGCAGCACGACCACGCCGAACAGCGCCATCGGCACGCTGTTGGGTGCCCAGGTCGCGGTCTCCCCGGGCTTGGGGAAGAGTCCGATCCGCGGCTTCAGCTTGATGGTGAGCACCAGTCCGAACGCGCCGGCGAAGATGTACGCGCTGTAGGCCCCGACGAAGTCGTGAAGGCCGGCGTTCGTCAGGGGGCTGGTCGACCCCCAGGTCAGCCAGAGCACGACCGGATAGATCACGCCGCCGATGGCGGCGGACATGATGTAGAACGGCCCGCTGCGGACCCGTTCGGACGCCGCCGTGTGCACCAGGGCGCACACGAAGCCACCGTAGACAGCGAGGAAGACGAAGAAGATCTGCGAGTTGCCGACACCGGGCGCAACCGAGGAGTCGATGTTCTGCGCGTAGTCGTTGAGGAAGGTGCCCCCGAACCACCAGTCCTTGAAGGCCTGCGAGAGTCCGTTGTCGACGGCGAACGCCTTGTTGTACTGGTAGTTCCACAGCGCGAACCCCGCGACCATGTAGGCCCCGGTGCCGATCGTGAACGCAACGAGCTTCTGCACGGCCGTCGACAGGGCGTTGACGGGCCGCACGAGCCCCACGTCGACGAGCACCAGCCCCAGCAGACCGAGCACCACGGCGGTCGCGGCCATGATGTAGAAGAAGTTCTGCGTGAAGGCGTCGGAGCTGACCTGGTCGCCGAACGTGTCGGTCGCGGCCAGGATGACCGGGCTCATCAGCGGCCCTTCTCGGTCAGGTAGGTGTGGAGCCCGAAGGCGCGGTACTTCAGCCGAGGCAGCTTCTCGATGGTCACGAAGCCGGGTTCGGCGTTGATGACGTCCGGGATCCGGTTGACCATCTGGGTGCAGGTCGTGATCTGCGTCGGGACGGTGCCGTTGGACAGGACGAGGTCGGGCTCTCCCTGGATCTCCCACTCGTTGATGTCGCCGTCGGCCTCGCCGTAGACGCGGCCCGACATCTCGAAGGTGAGGACCGGACCCTCCTCTGTCTGGATCTCGTCGATGTCGGTGAAGCCGATGACCTGCCCGGCGTCCACGTCGAGGTCGAGCGCCTGGGAGTGCATCGGACCGATAGCGACGTCGGGCCGGGTGGTCGAGGCGATGGACTTGACCGTCAGGCCCGTGTCCGCGACCAGGGCGTCGAGGACGTTGCGCCCGAACGTCGGGGGACGCTCGGCACCCCTGAGCCACTCCTCGAACTCCTCGACGGACCTGCCGACCTGCTGGTCGCTCGCGACCTCGGGGCCGTAGTCGTCGACGTTCCAGCTGGCGTGACCGGTGACGTGGTCGATGTGGTGCGAGGTGCCCATCATCATCGCCACGATGTTGACCCAGTAGGTGTCCTGGTGCCCGGTGCCGGTGAGGGTGGCCCCGGTGCGCCTGGCGATCGTGTCGAGCTCGGCGGTGATCTCGGGCGAGGTGTTCCAGGGGTAGAGGGCCTCCTCGGAGAGCGTCACGGCGTTGACGCCGGCCTCCGCACAGATGCGCAGCTGCTCGACGGCGTCGGCCATGTAGCTGTTGACGGCGATCACGGCCACGTCGGCGCCGGAGGCGGCGAGCGCCGCCTTGGCATCGTCGGTGACGGTGACGCCCAGCTGCCTGCCCAGACCGGTCAGGTCTCCCAGGTCCCTGCCGACCTTGTCCTTGCTCCGGGAGATCGCGGCGACGATGTCGACGTCCTTGTCCAGAAGCATGCGAGTGGCGATGGAGTTCATCGCTCCGACGCCGTAGATGACGGCCTTGATGCGGTTCATTGCCTTGACTCCCTACTCGGTTTCCGAACTGGTCGTCGGTCCGGGGTCGGGCCCCTCGCCGGCGAGTACTACTTCATCTGCGAACTCGGCGTGGACGGCGTCGAGGTGGTCCCACCGCGCGGCGACGATCCGCTTCGTGTCCCAGGTCGCCATCCGCTGTTGCTGGAAGTGGGCTCCCATGAGATCGGGATCCACCTCGAAGACGTGCTCGAAGCGTTGGATGACCTGATCGGTGACGCGCTCGGGCTCCGGCGGAGCCTGCTCCGCCGGCACCCAGCGTCCGAACCGGTACTCCTCACTCACGGCGCCACCTCCTCGTACGCCTCGTCGAGGCTCTGCTTGCCGGGGTTCATGATGTTGTGGGGGTCCAGGGCCCGCTTGATGGTCTTCATGACCTCCCAGGAGGCGCCCATCTCGGTCGGAACCAGCTCGGCGTCTCCGGCCCTGGTAGCGCCGTGGCAGGAGGACATCGACCCGCCGTGGTCGATCGCCACCTGGGCGATCTCTCGCTTGAGGGACACGAATGCCTGCCAGGACTCCTCGTCCATACGGTCCTCCCACAGGCCCATGTCGATCTCGACGAGGACGTCGCCCCAGGGCTTGTGTGCTCCGTTGGTGTACTGGAAGGCACCCCAGTCGTCGAAGATGTCGTACCGCTCGACGTATCGCTGGGCGATCTCGTGCCACTTCCGCAGCACCTCGGGAACCTCGCTGTAGGGGATCGCGGCGTCCTCGCAGTGCCAGGACATCGGCACGACCTTGCCGTCCTTGTCGCGCCCGTGGAGCGGGTTGGCGTAGCGGTCGTGGCGGGCGGCCCAGTCGCCGGCGGCGATCTCGTCGCCGATGTAGCGGCCGCCGAGGCTGCGTCCCAGCTCCATGACCTTCTGCGCGCCGACCTCGACCTCGGCCTTGGTCCCGAAGAGCGAGGCGGCGCACACGGCCTTCACCCAGTCCGGCTGGATGATGTAGGCCTCGTCGTCTCGGCGCAGGTACTCGACCTTCTCCGGGTCGAACATCATGACGCCGCCCAGCGTGGCCAATCCGCTCTTCGCGATGACCGAGAACGTCTGGTACGCCGTCTCGTAGTCCTCGAACAGGAAGAACGCTGCGAACTCGGCCTCGGCCCTGGGGACGAGCTCCAGGGTCGCCTCGGTGACGATGCCGAGGGTGCCCTGGTGGCCCATGAAGAGGTGCTTGAGGTGGTAGCCGGTGGAGGACTTGCGGATCTTGCGTCCTCCCCCGTCGCCGACCTCGATGATCTCCCCCGTGGGGGTCACGATCTCGAAGGAGATGACGAGGTCGCGGGTGTGTCCGTAGCGCGCGCCGAGAAGTGACAGCCCGCTCGTTCCGATCCGGCCGCCGACCAACGCGCACGCGTAGGAGGCGGGGTCGTCGGGGTAGATGACACCGTGCTTCTTCAGGGACCGGTTCAGGGTCTGCATGTTGATGCCGGGGCCGACCGTGACGGTGTTGTTGACCAGATCGATCTCCTTGATCTGGTCCATCCGCTTGATGTCGACGACGATGCCGCCCTTCATGGGCACCGCGCCGTCGGCCAGCCCGGTGCCTCCCGCGCGGGGTACGACCGGGATCTTGTACTCGTTGGCGAGCTTGACGATCTGCGAGACCTGCTCGGCCGTCCGCGGCAGGACGACGACGTCCGGGATGAACTCCTCCCACCGGTGGACGGGGAAGGGCGCGGGGACGCGGGCTCGGTTGAACCGGCTGGACCTGCCGGTCAGGACCGCGTCGTCCTCGCCGAGGATCGCGTGGAGCCGCTCGAGAACCTCGGCGCCGATGCCGGTGGTGGTCACGGGCGCGTCCTTCCGCCGATCTCGATGCCGGCCGACTCCGCGACGAGCTCGATGATGTCCTTGACGTCGATGCCGGCCTCGTCGCCCGCGGCGGTGAGGGGGCGCTCGGACCACACACACGCCGAGACCAGGGTGTCGACCTCCAGCTCCGCCGCCTTCTCCAGTCGCCGTCGGCTGATCTCGGCGGTGATCTCGGGCTTCTCGATCGGCAGGCCGCCGCCACCGCCGGAGCAGTAGGACCACTGGGTGACCCGGTCGACGTCCTTGAAGGTCAGGCCGGGGATCGCCCGCAGGATCTCCCGTGGCGCCTCGTGGATGCCCTTGCGCTTGTTGAGCCGGCAGGGGTCGTGGTAGGTGACCACCCGGTCGATCGGCTTGGTCAGCTTCAGGCGACCGTCGCGGATCAGCTCCGCGACGAGGTCGATGATCTGGACGACCTCGAAGTCGAAGTCGTCGCCGAAGTACGCCGGGTAGTCCTCGGTGAAGTGGACGTAGTCGTGCGGCTCGATGGCGATGATGCGCTTGACGCCGGACTTGCGCCAGTCGTCCACGTTGTGCCGGGCGAAGCGCATCGACTGCTCGACGTAGCCCATCTCGGCGGCGGGACCGCCGCAGCACCACTGCTCGTTCATGAGGCCGAACTCGTAGCCGGCGAGCTGGAGGATCTGGGCGGTGGCTCGCGGGATGGAGGTGCGGTAGTAGGCGGCCTCGCAGTCGACGAACATGATGGTGTCGCCACCGATCGGGATGTCCAGGCCCTCGGCCCAGTCGCGGACCTGCGCCTGACCGTTGGGCTGGTCTCCCTCGACGCCGAGCACGGGCTCGTTCTTGAGCTCGTTGGTCAGGCGGTTCCAGACCTTCCAGCCCTCGCGGTCCAGGCCCTTGTCGACGAGCATGGCGCGCATGGCGCGCACGACCTTCACGGTCTCGGTGCGGGCTCGGTAGAAGTCTCCGACCATGAGGGTGTTGGGGCAGCGGACCTCGCAGCCGCCGCACTGGGTGCAGTGCACGTAGTCGTCGGCGACGTCCTCGACGGTGAGGTGCCCCTTCTCCAGCGCGATGACGTTGGCATGGAAGGCGGTCGGGGTGTGGTTCTCGTTGCGGGTGACCTGGGTGACCGGGCACACCTCGCGGCAGAACTTGTGTCCGGAGGAGAAGCAGCCGGTCGCGTTCTCGTGCCACTTCTCGACGAAGGCCTGCTCGACCTCGCCCAGGATCTGGGGCGTGCCGAGGTCGACCGTCGTCGGGGGCGTGGCCTCGTCGTGTTCGTGCGTGTTGCTCATCGCTGGCCCTTTCAGACGGACTTCGTCATGACGTGCTTGATCCGGGTGTATTCCTCCAGGCTGTAGACCGACATGTCCTTGCCGTAGCCGGACTGCTTGAAGCCGCCGTGGGGCATCTCGGACATCACGGGGAGGTGGTCGTTGACCCAGACGCAACCGAAGTCGAGCTCGCGCGCAGCTCGAGCGGCGTGGTTGAGGTTCTGGGTCCAGATGGAGGAGGCGAGGCCGAAGTCGATGTCGTTGGCCCACGCGAAGGCCTGGTCGACGCTCTCGGCCCGCTGCACCGAGACGACCGGGCCGAACTGCTCGGTCTGGACGATGACGTCGCCCTGGCTGGGGTTGAGGACCACGGTCGGCTCGATGAAGTAGCCCCTGCCGGGGATCGCCCGGCCGCCGGTCGCGATCGTTCCGTCCGTCTTGGCGAGGACGTCGAGGATCGACTGCCGGTGGGCGGCCGAGACGACCGGCCCCAGGTCGAGATCCTCGGTCTCGGCCGGGTTGCCGACCTTGAGGCCAGCCACGGCGGGGACCAGCTTCTCGACGAGACGGTCGTAGACGCCGGGGGTGGCGATGACACGACAGGCGGCGGTGCAGTCCTGTCCGGAGTTGACGAAGCCCCCCAGCAGAATGCCGTCGACGACGGCGTCGACGTCGGCGTCGTCGAGCACGATGACCGGCGCCTTGCCCCCCAGCTCCAGGTGGGCCTTGGCGACATGGTCGGCGGCGACCTTGGCGATGTGACGCCCGGTGCCCGTGTCCCCGGTGACGGAGACGAGTCCGATCCGGCGGTCGCTGACCAGCGAGTCGCCCATGTCGGCGGCCGAGCCCGAGAGGACGTTGAAGACGCCCGCGGGGAAGATGTCCTTCGCGAGCTTGGCGACGTACAACGCCGTCAGGGGGGTCTGCCGGGAGGGCTTGAGGACGCTGCAGTTGCCGGTGGCGAGCGCGGGGCCGAACTTCCATGCGGCCATCAGGAGTGGGTAGTTCCAGGGCGCGATGCCGGCCACCACACCGATGGGCTCACGTCGGACGTAGGACTCGTACCCGTTGAGGTACTCGCCCCCCGCACGACCCTCGAGTGAACGCGCGGCACCCGCGAAGAACCGGAGGTTGTCGACGACGAGGGGGACCTCGTCACGGGCGACGGGCATGGGCTTGCCGACGTTGCGCGACTCGAGCATCGCGAGATGGTCCGCATTGTCCTCGATCGCCCCGGCGAGCGCCAGCAGCATCTCGGCCCGCTCGCCGGGGGTGGTGCGCCGATAGGTCGTGAACGCCTCCGTCGCGGCGGTGACCGCTGCGTCCACGTCCGCGGCGTCACTGGCCGGCACCTGGGCCAGAACCTCCTCGGTGGCGGGTTCGACGACGTCCAGGAGCCGACCGGAGCGGGCCGGCACCAGCTGGCCACCGATCAGGTTCAGGGCGCTCACATCATGGGGATCAAGCATCGTTGTGCTCCTCTGTGGTCTTCTCGAGATCGAGGTCTCGGCCCGGTGTGCGACCGAGCCTCGGGTTGGCGGGCTTAGAGGCCGGACCCGCTGCCTGCGGTGGTCGGCGCTGCGAGCTGCTTCTTGAGCTCGAACTTCTGCACCTTGCCGGTGGAGGTCTTGGGCAGCGTCGCGAACTCGAACCGGTCGGGGATCTTGAATCTGGCGACCCGGTCGACGAGGTGGTCGCGCAGCTCTGCCGCCGAGACGGTGGACCCGTCGCGGAGGGAGACGAAGGCGACCGGTCGCTCGCCCCAGTGCTCGTGAGGCATCGCCACCACCGCCGCCTCCTGCACCGCGGGGTGCTCCAGGATCGCCTGCTCGACCTCGACCGAGCTGATGTTCTCCCCGCCGGAGATGATGACGTCCTTGGCGCGGTCGCGGATCTCGACGTACCCGTCGGGATGCCTGACTGCGAGGTCGCCGCTGCGGAACCAGCCGTCGGGCACGGCGGCGGCCGTCGACTCGGGGTCGAGGTGGTAGCGCGGCGTCACGTTGTTGCCGCGCATGGCGATCTCGCCGACGGTGGTCGCGTCGGCCGGGACGTCGAGACCGTCGCTGTCGACCACCCGCACCACGTCGGAGACGATGTTGCCGATCCCCTGCCGAGCCTTGAGCCGGTCCTGCTCGTGGAGGGGAAGGTCGTGCCAGTGGTCCCGCCACTCGTTGATGACGGAGGGGCCGTAGGTCTCGGTCATGCCGTACAGGTGCACGATCTCGAGACCGCAGCGACGCGCCCGGGCCAGGAGGGCAGGGGCGGGCGGCGCCCCGCCGGTGGCGACCCACACGGACCTGTCGTCGACGGTCGGCCCGGCGGGATCGGCGGTGAGTGTGGAGAGGACGGTCGGTGCCGCGCACAGGTGGGTGATGGAATGGTCGGCGATGGCGTTCCACACGGCGCCCGCTTCGACCCTCTCCAGGCAGACGTGCGTGGCGCCGGCCGCCGTGACCGCCCAGGTGAAGCACCAGCCGTTGCAGTGGAACATGGGCAGCGTCCACAGATAGCTCGACGAGGGCCCCATCCCGGAGTGGAACGCCATCGCCAGCGACTGCAGGTAGGCGCCGCGATGGGTGTAGACCACGCCCTTCGGCGTCCCCGTCGTGCCGCTGGTGTAGTTGATGGCGATCGTCGCCCGTTCGTCCCTGACGGCGGCGCGGTAGGGCATGGCGACGGCCAGCGCGGCCTCGTACTCGGCTCCGGTCACCAGGGTGGTGATGTCCAACCCGCTCAGCCTGATGGCGTCGCGAGCCAGGTCCTCGAGCGCCGCGGCGACGATGAGGATCTTGGCTTCCGAGTGCCGCAGGACGTAGGCGATCTCTGCGGCGCTGAGCCGGGAGTTCAGCGGCACCAGGACCCCGGTGGCGTAGGGAACCCCGTAGTGCGCCTCGAGCATCTCGTGAGTGTTGGGTGCCAGGACGGCGACGCGACCACCAGCACGGAGGTCGAGCTCGAACAGCGCCCCGGCGAGGCGCGTCGCCCGGAGATGCAGCTCCCCGTAGGTGTAACGGGTCTCGCCGTCGATGAGGGCGACCTTGTCCGCGTACGCAGCAGCGGCGCGATCGAGGAAGCCGACCGGGCTCAGCGGGGTGTCGTCGTGCCGCATCATCGGCGCCCTCCCGCGAGACGCGAGCCCTTCGATGCGAGGTCGCGGGCGGCGAGATCTCCCATCGAGAGCAGCCCGGGCCGGGCCTCGATCACGGCCGCCGCGGTGTTCACGGCCGCGGCGATGGTGCTGAGGAACGACTCGAAGCCCACCGTGGAGGAGAGGTCGAGGACCTGCTCCTCGCCCTCGATCCGGTAGTCGTCACCGGCCTGGACCGTGTCGGCGCCGGCGAAGAAGCCGAACATGATCTCCAGGTCGATGACCGCCCGGTCGCCGATGCGGCCGCGTGCCGCATGGGTGACGGCGGCGATCTCACCGGGCTCGATCGTCACGTGGTCGCCGCAGCGGCGTTCCCGGCTCACCAGCGCGGGCGTGACCTGGTCGACGTCGATGCCGTCGAGGCTCCACCCCAGACCGCCGGCAACCGCGCTGATCGCCTGCTCGAAGCCGTAGTGCCCGACGACCTCGCCCTCGGCCTGCGCGGCCGCGAACTCCTCCGGAGTGAGGCCGAGCCCGAACTTCGTCAGGATCGCCCCGTAGCGCGACATGTTCGTGCGGCGCCGGATGACGACCCGCTCGACACGCTGGGTGAGGACCGTCAGGAGCAGCGGGAGCGTGTCCATGAGGACCCCGGGGTTGGCACCCGTGCCGAGCACGGTGACGCCGTGCGACCTGGCCGCGTCGTCCAGCCGGCGGGCCAGCTCGGGATGGCTCGCCCACGGATACGACAGCTCCTCGCAGATGCTGAGGACGTTGTACGAGCGCTCCAGCAGCGGAAGGAGCGTGTCCGCGACCTGGCTCAGGTCCGACGTCGTCGCGACGACGGCGAGCTCGGCCTCGGGGAGCTCGGCCGGGTCGCCGACCACCGACACGTCGAGCGGCCCGGTGCCGAGGACCGCGCCGAGGTCGGTGCCGATGGTCACTGGGTTCTTGTCGGCGGCTCCGACGATCTGCAGGTCGCTGCGCCGGACGAGCGATTGCGCCATCGCCACGCCGGTGGCTCCGAGGCCCACGAGGACCACACGGTTGGTCACGGTTCTGCTCCTTCACTGACCGGGAACAAACCGGAAACATACAGGGTAATCGGATTTAAGGGTAGCCCAGATCACACTCCTTCTCGGTCGACCGGGGAGCGAGCGGCGAAGCGTCCGGGAGTCAGCGCGGACTGGCGCCCGACTGCCGGATGAGCCCGGGGAGCGGGCGGATCATGGGGCTTGGTTGGCTGTACGTCGGATCCTGGAGCACCGCGGTCATCTGTGAGCCCGTCGCGCTCGCCAGAGCGACTACTCCGTCGCAGCTCGCATTACGTCGGCGCTCGCCGTGCGAGGGGTCTAGGTCCGGTCTCCGCGGACCGACCCCTGTCGCTTCACCTGGTTGACGTCCTCGACCCAACGCGACGGGTTGTGCCCCCTGGCCCCACGAGCGCTGTCAGTATGTCTCTTAATAAGTGACATAGCGCGCCTTGCACGATAGTGTTGTCACTTATTAAAGGACATACGGACATGACTTCACTCTTCACCTCCCCCGACCCCGATCTCGAAGATCAGCGCGTCATCAGCGAGATCCACGACACGCGCGCGTCGCTCGCGGACTACCTGCGCGCGCCCAAACGCTGGAACGGACTGCTCCGGCGCACCTCGACCGCGCGCGCGATCCAAGGCTCTAACACCATCGAGGGCTACACCGTCAGCGATGAAGACGCCGTCGCGGCTGTCGATGACGAACCCCCACTCAGCGCTAACCAGGCAACCTGGCTGGAGATTCTCGCCTACCGCCGAGTCCTCACCTACGTCCTCAACGTGGCGACCGAGCCCGGCTTCGTGATCGACGCGGCTGTGCTGCGTTCGATGCACTTCATGCTGCTCGATCACGACCTGTCTAAGACACCCGGTCGTTACCGCACCAAGGAGATCTTCGTCCGCGACGACAAGCGCGGCATCAACGTATACGCGGGTCCGGACGGCGACTTGGTGCCGGAGCTAATGCGGTTGCTATCCAAGTCGCTGTCAACGCCCACAGCCGACGATCCGCTGGTGCGCGGGGCAATGGCGCATCTCAACCTCGTGATGATCCACCCGTTCCGCGACGGGAACGGACGTATGGCCCGGGCGCTCCAGACCATGGTGCTCGCCCAGGACCAAGTAGTCGAGCCGACCTTCTCCAGCATCGAGGAGTGGCTCGGCAACAACACCCAGGACTATTACGACGTCCTCGCCGCGACCGGGCACGGTGCCTGGAACCCCGACAACGACGCGACGCTGTGGGTGAAGTTCAACCTGCGGGCGCATCACATGCAGGCCCAGACGATGCGCCGTCGATTTGACGAGGCCGAGATCCAGTGGCGCAAGATCGACGAACTGGTCGCAGCGCACCGCCTCAACGACAGGATCGGCGCAGCGCTCTTCGACGCGTTGATCGGGTTGCGCGTGACACGGCCCTCCTACGTGAAGCTCACCGAGCTCGACGAACGGACCGCCACACGCGACTTGGTCAACGCCGCCGACATCGGCCTCCTGGAGGCTCGAGGCGAGCGCCGAGGCCGCCACTACGTGGCCGGCGAGCCACTCCGACAGATCCAGGCCGAACTCAGAGCCGAGCGGAAGCCACTGACCGATCCGTACCCCACTCTCATCGGCGAAATCAGACGAGCACTGCCGTGAGGTCTTCGACAAGCAACGTCGCCCGCTGCGCCCCGCCCAAGACATCGCATCGGGGAGGACGTACCACTCGGCGGGTCGCGAGGATCCCTAGTCCTCCTAACACCCTCCTGACGTCAGGCTCGATGAGGAGTGGCCGCGACCGAGCGGGCACTCGGAAGCCTCTGGCGTACCGCACTCGCGACGCCATGTGCACAGTAGGACGCGTGACTAGCGGCCAATCAGCACTCTGACCTGCGCGAACGCGTCAGATCTAGTAGTACCAGGGGTACGGCGACCAGTCCGGGTCCCGCTTCTCGAGGAACTGGTCGCGCCCCTCCTGGGCCTCCTCGGTCATGTAGGCCAGGCGGGTGGTCTCGCCGGCGAAGAGCTGCTGCCCGACCAGGCCGTCGTCGATGAGGTTGAAGGAGTACTTGAGCATCCGCTGGGCCGTGGGCGACTTGCCGTTGACCAGCCGGCCCCACTCCAGCGCGACCTTCTCGAGCTCGGCGTGGGGGACGGCGCGGTTGACGGTGCCCATCCGAACGCCGTCCTCGGCGGAGTACTCCTGGCCGAGGAAGAAGATCTCGCGGGCGTACTTCTGGCCGACCTGGCGGGCGAGGTACGCCGAGCCGAAGCCGCCGTCGAACGAGCCGACGTCGGCGTCGGTCTGCTTGAAGCGCGCCTCCTCGAGGCTCGCGAGCGTCAGGTCGCAGACGACATGCAGGCTGTGGCCGCCGCCGGCGGCCCAGCCCGGGACGACGCAGATGACGACCTTGGGCATGAAGCGGATTAGCCGCTGCACCTCGAGGATGTGCAGCCGTCCGAGCTTGGCCTTGTCGACCGTGTCGGCGGTCTCGCCCTCGGCGTACTGGTAGCCCGCGCGGCCGCGGATCCGCTGGTCGCCGCCACTGCAGAAGGCCCACTTGCCGTGGGTGGCATCGGGTCCGTTGCCGGTCAGGATCACGCAGCCGACATCGCTCGTCGTGCGGGCGTGCTCCAGGACCCGCAGCAGCTCGTCGACGGTGTGCGGCCGGAAGGCGTTGAGCACGTCGGGTCGGTCGAAGGCCACGCGGACCGTGCCGTGCGCCTTCGCCCGGTGGTAGGTCAGGTCGGTCAGGTCCTCGAAGCCGGGCACGGCGTCCCAGTCGGCGGCGTCGAAGATCTCCGACACGCCCTCGATTGCGCTCATGGATCGAGAGGCTATCGCCGGGGAATGCGGGCGCCCCGAGCGGGCATTGACCCGGTATGGCACTAGAAGGCGAGTACGAGCCCAGCCCGCAGCAGTGGGTGCGCGACCAGGTCGAGGAGTTCGAGGCCTCGAACGGCCAGCGCGCGAACATCCTGAGGGGCAAGCCGGAGTGGCCGATCGTGGTCATCACCTCCCAGGGTGCGCAGTCCGGCAAGCTCCGCAAGAACCCGGTCATGCGGGTCGAGAAGGACGGCGTGTACGCCGCGGTCGCGTCGAAGGGCGGCGCGCCCGAGCACCCGACCTGGTACCACAACTTCCTCGCCCACCCGGAGGTCGACCTCCAGGACAAGGCCGAGAAGCACACCTACCGCGTGCGCGTCGCCGAGGGCGCGGAGCGCGCGGAGTGGTGGGAGCGCGCGGTCGCGCAGTACGCGCCGTACGCCGAGTACCAGGAGAAGACCGACCGGGAGATCCCGGTCTTCCTGCTCGAGCGGGTCTGACGACCGCGCCGCCCGGACCGGTCAGCTCGGGCAGTACGCCGTGATCGTGAAGGGGAAGCTGCTCAGCGCCCAGGTGCCGACACCGCCCTGCACGCCGTACCCGTAGGTGCGCACCATCGCGGACGTCGCGGTCTCCGCGTCCGCCCAGATCGTGCGTGGCTGCGCGAAGTCGGATCCGTTCAGCGTCGCCGCCAGGGCGCAGTTCGAGATGTCGCGGCCGAACTCGACGGAGAAGGTGCCGTTCGTGTGCCAGTCGGCCGCCACGACCTCCGGGGCGTGGTGCACCAGGTCGCCGAAGGCGTCGACCGACGCCCAGATGGCGACAGCGTCCCGGCCGTTCCTGCCGGGCTGGCCCTGCTGACCGGCTGGTCCCGTGCCTCCGGACGGGCCGACCGGGCCCGCGGCGCCGTCCCTGCCCGCGGGTCCGGCGGAGCCGCGCAGGCTGGCGACCGTGCCCGGGGCGAGGTCGCGCACCTTGATGGTGCCGTCCTTGATCTTGGGTGAGGTGACGGCGTTCTTGGCCAGTTGCTTGGTGGTGATCTTGGCGGCCGCGTAGGCGCTGGTCATGCCGGTCGCCACGACGAGGGCGAGGATGGCGAGCACGAGGGCAGCAGGGCCGAAGGCCCGGTCGATGCGCTTCACGATGTCCTTTCGAGGGTCCGTGGAGCGGCACGAACGGGATTCTGGTCGACGCCCGCAGGCTGGTCGGGCGTCCTCGTGAGGCTACCGCCCGTTGGCCGATTCGGGACAACGGGGACGGCGGGCGCTCCACAATGTGCGATGTGACGACCGCCAGTCCGCCCGACCCGTCCGCGCTCGGCGTACGCCGCTCCGCGCTGGCCGAGCCGCTGCAGAGCCCGCCCGCGCGCTGGGTGGCGTTCCTGACGTTGGCCAGCATCGGGCTGTGGGCCGGCTTCTTCGGTCCGATCCAGGTCCTGCTCGCGCAGCAGGCCGAGGCGATCGACGCCGACAGCAAGAAGCAGATCCTCTCGCTGGTGCTCGGGCTGGGCGCGGCGACCTCCGTGGTGTGCAACCCGGTGTTCGGGGCGTTCTCGGACCGCACCACGCTGCGGATGGGCCGACGGCTGCCGTGGGTGATCGGCGGCGCGACCGGCGGCGCGCTGTCGCTGCTGGTGCTCGGCGTCGCCGACGGCGTCATGGTGATGGCGATCGGCTGGTGCGGCGTCCAGGCCGCCCTCAACGCGATGCTGGCCGCGGTCACCGCGACCGTGCCCGACCAGGTACCGGTCAGCGCTCGGGGGCGGGTCGGCGGCATCCTCGCGATCGCGCAGACCATCGGCGTGGTGGCCGGGACCGGGATCGCGTCTGCGACCGGCAGCATCGCGGCCGGCTACACGGTGACGGCGCTCGTGCTCATCGCGCTCACCGTGCCCTGGTGCCTCGACTCCCGCGACCTCGCGCTGGCGCCCGCCGAGCGACCGGGTGCGTTCGACTGGGGCGCGTTCCTGCGCGGCTTCTGGATCTCGCCGCGCGCCCACCCCGACTTCGCGTGGGCCTGGATCACCCGCTTCCTGGTCAACCTCTGCAACGCGCTCGGCCTGCTCTATCTCCTCTACTACCTGCAGGACGTGCTCGGCTTCGACAAGGACGAGGCGGCCGACCGGGTCTTCCTGCTCACCGCCGTGTACGCCGTGGTGCTGATGAGCACCGCGGTCGTCTTCGGCATCTGGAGCGACCGCAGCGGCCGCCGGAAGGTCTTCGTGATCTGGTCCGGTGTCGTCGCCGGCGCCGCGACGCTGCTGCTCGCGGTCGCCCAGACCTGGCCGGCTGCGGTCGTCGCGGCGGTGCTGATGGGACTCGGCTACGGCATCTACGTCTCGGTCGACTTCGCCCTGATCACCCAGGTGCTGCCGGGGGCGGAGGACCGCGCCAAGGACCTCGGGGTCATCAACATCGCCAACGCGCTGCCCCAGGTCTTCGCACCCGGCATCGCGGCGGTGATCCTGATCGTCGTCGAGGCCCTCGGCGGGATCACCGAGACCGCCGGCGACGGCTTCTCCGTGGGCTACTGCGTCCTCTACCTGTGCGCCTTCGCGGTCGCGGTGCTCGGCTCGGTCCTCGTCACCCGGATCAGGTCGGTGCCGTAGCCACCGCTCAGGGGCGGACCTCGTAGACGTCGTTGAACGGCGTCTGCGCTGCCAGCCGGAACCGGGTGAACCCCGCCTGCTCGACCACGTCGCGGATCCGGGCCGGGCCCGCCTGGGTGCCGAGCGCGGCGCCGACCGGCTGGGACAGCGAGGCCGGCGTGCAGAGCAGGGTGGAGAAGCCGTAGTAGGCGCGGCCGACCGGGTTGAGGTTGTCCTCCACCCGGTCGCCGGCGGTCGGCTCGACGATCATCCAGGTGCCGTCCGGGTCGATCACCGAGCGCACGTGCCGCGCCGCGCCGACCGGGTCCCCCATGTCGTGCAGGCAGTCGAACATGGTCACCAGCTGGTAGCCCCCACCACCGAGCTCGGTGGCCGAGGCGACCTCGAACCGGATCCGGTCGCCGACCCCCGCCGCGGTCGCCCGGTCGCGGGCGGTCGCGATCGACGCCGCGTGGTAGTCGGACCCCAGGAACGACGAGCGCGGGTAGGCCTGCGCCATCAGCACCGTCGACGAGCCGTGCCCGCAGCCGACGTCGGCGACCCGGGCGCCGCTCTCGAGCTTCGGGACCACGCCGTCGAGCGCCGGCAGCCAGGCGGACACCAGGTTGGCGGCGTACCCCGGACGGAAGAACCGCTCGCACCCCTCGTGGACGTCGCCGGTGTGCTCGTGCCATCCCACTCCCGTGGCCGTCCGCGCAGCCTCGACGATCCGGTCGGCGTCGTGCACGGTGCCGAGGGCGATCTGGAAGAACCCCGGCAGGTACGCCGGGCTGGTCTCGTCGGCCAGCGCCACGGCGTGCTCCGGTGGCAGCGTGTAGCGACCCGAGCCGGCGTCGTACTCGACGTACCCTCCGGCCGCCTGGGCGTTGAGCCACTCGCGGGCGTAGGGCAGCCCCGTCTCCGTCCGGGCGGCGAGCTCCTCGGGCGTCGTCGGCCCGTGCTCGGCGAGGTCGCGGTAGTAGCCGAGCCGGTCGCCCAGGTGCACGAGGGCGCAGCCGAGCGTGGCGCCGACCTCGTCGACGGCCCGGAACACGAAGGCCATCAGCTTGTCGGTGTCGATCTGGGGGGACGCGTCGGTGGTCATGGCGCTCCTCCTTCCGTTCGTCGGTGGAGGGCTGACGCTAGGAAGCGCCTCCATTAGCATCAAGACTGATCACTTCAGGGAGTTCAGTGATGCTGATAGGCCAGGTGCGGTCCATCCGCGTGCTCTGCGCGATCGCGGAGCACGGATCCTTCTCCGCTGCGGCCCGCTCCCTCGGGATGACCCAGTCGGCCGTCAGCCAGCACGTGGCCCTGCTCGAGCGCGAGACCGGACTGCCGGTCGTCGACCGCGGCACCCGGCCGGTCGAGCTCACCGAGGCCGGGGCGGTGCTGGTGCGCCACGGACGGGCCGTGACCCGGCAGCTCGAGGACGCCGAGCAGGCCCTCGCCGAGCTCGCCGGCCGGCGTGCCGGCCGGCTGCGACTCGGCGGCTTCCCGACCGCGCTGACGTCGTTCGTGCCGGCAGCGATCGCCCGGTTCCGCGAGGAGGCCCCCGAGGTCGCGCTGACGATGGTGGACGACCACATGCAGGGCCTGCTCCCCCGCCTGGAGCAAGGTGAGCTGGACCTGGCCGTGGTCTACGAGAACCCCGGCCTCCCCGGCGGGCTGCCCGGTCGGCTCGCGCTGACGCCGCTCTTCGACGACCGCTTCCGGGTGTTGCTGCCGGCGTCGCACCGGCTGGCCCGCCGGCGCGCGCGGCTGCGGCTCGCCGACCTCGCGGACGAGGCTTGGGTGGGCGGCCGCGCCGGCAGCGCCTGGTTCCGGATCGTGCTGCACGCGTGCCGCTCCGCCGGCTTCGAGCCGCGGACCCAGCTCGCCACCGACGACCACCGGGCGGTGCAGGCATTCGTGGCGGCGACCCTCGGAGTCGCCGTCGTCCCCGGACTCGCCGCCGACAACCCCCAGCCCGGCGTCGTCGTCCGCGACCTCGCCGACGCCGTCCCGGTGCGCCGCATCGGTGTCGCGCACCGCGCCGACGAGCCGGCGCCGACGCCGGTACGGCTGATGGTCGACGTGCTCCGCGACGCTACGGCAGTACGCCGTGCCGGACGTGCGGCGCGACGTCGCGCATGACCCGCTCCAGCTGTCGCTCGTGGTCGGCGAGCGGCCACACCAGCACCAGGTCGGCGCCCGCGGCGGCGTAGGCGCTCAGCAGTTCGGCGCACGGCTCGGGTGGCCCGACCAGCACCCGACCCGCCAGCTCGCGCTCCGGACGACCGAGCACGTCCGCAAGCCGCGCGACCCGGTCGCCGCGCTCCCGTTCATCGTCGGTCACCCAGGTCCACAGGGTGGCGACCGTGCAGGGCAGCCGCCGGCCCGCCCGCTCCGCGACCAGCGCACGGCCGCGTGCGAGCTCCGTCGGCGTCGTGTTGTACGCCGAGGCCAGCCATCCGTCGCCGAGCCGGGCCACCCGCCGCAGACCGGCCGGCGATCCCCAGCTGGCGATCCAGATCGGCGGGCCGCCCGGTCGCACCGGCCGCGGCTCCAGCGCGGCCGCCCCGTCGTCGATCCCGAGGTGGGACCGCACCGCCCGGACCGCCTCCTCGAACCGCGACCAGCGTCGGTCGAAGTCCGCGCCGACCGCCGCATGGTCGGCGCGGGACGAGCCGGCACCCAGGCCGAGCACCAGCCGACCGCCCGACAGGACGTCGAGCGCCGCGGCCGCCTTCGCCAGCGCGGCCGGGCCCCGCACGGCCGGGAGGGCCACGGTGGTCGCGAGGTCGAGGTCGCCGCTCGCGCCGACGACCGAGGCGAGCGCCACGATCCCGTCGAGCCACGGCCGCTGGAAGACCAGGTGGTCGTTGGCGGCCAGGGTGGTGAACCCGAGCTCGTCCGCGACCCGCGCGTAGGACGGGAGACTCGACACCGGCCAGCCCCGACCGTCCAGGTCGACCAGCGGCAGGTGCGCGCCGTACCTCATGCCGTCAGTGCGCGTGGGCCTTGGCAGCGGTGCGCGAGATCGACATGGCGAGGCCGACCAGGTGGCCGAGCCGGGCGATCTCGGAGTCGAGGAACCCCGGGCCGCCCCGGCGACCGATCACCACGATCTCCGACTTGTTGAGCCGGGCCGCGCAGGCGACCGCGTTGTCGTCGCCGATCTCCAGCGGCGCGGCGCGGTCGACGGGCACCCAGGTGAGGTCGCCGGGCGCGGCCTCCGTGGTGTATACGATGCCGTCGATCTTGCTCACCCGGACCGCCCAGTCGGCGCGGAAGGTGACCGGCAGCAGGTCGATGAGCCGGTCGAGCGCGCCCTCGGGATCGGCGGTCAGCTCCTCGACGGCCTCGAGGTCGAGGAACAGGTTGCCGCCCGCGGCGTACCGACTGATCCAGACGACCCGGACGCCGTCGAGGGCGTTGCAGGCCGAGACGATGGAGTCGGGCATCGAGCCGGGCGCGATCTCCAGGAGCACGTCGTCGACGGCGGTGCCGTCGTGCCGCTTCTCCACGATCTCGATGGCGCCGATGTCACCGCCGACCTCACCGATGGCACCCGCGAGCCGACCGAGCGATCCGGGGACGTCGGGCAGCTCAACACGCAGCAGGAAGGGCATCACGCACTCCAATCTCCCCCGACCCTAGCCCCGAACTGTTGCGTCCGGGTTTCGTCCGATCACTCCGCGGGCGCCGCCAGCCGCAGCCGGAGCCCGGTCGCGCGCTGCGCGCGGGTGGCGACCGCGGCGCGGACGGCGGCCTCGGAGCCGACCACCCGCACGTGGTGCCGGGCCCGGGTGACCGCCGTGTAGAACAGCTCGAGGGTGAGCAGCCGGGAGCCCTCCTCGGGCAGCAGCACCGTGACCCGGTCGGCCTGGCTGCCCTGGCTCTTGTGGATGGTCATCGCGTGCATGGTCTCGACGGCGTCGAGGCGGCCGGGTGCGAACTCCTTGAGCCGCTCCGACCCCGCCACGAACGCCCGCCGCCGCGCGCCCTGCCGCACCACCACGCCGGTCTCGCCGTTGTAGACGTCGAGCGCGTAGTCGTTGCTCGTCACCAGCAGCGGCCGGCCGACGTACCACGGGCCGTAGACCTCGACGTCGGGGTCCTCGCCGAGCCAGCGCTCGACCCGCTGGTTCCAGCGGCGTACGCCGTAGGGGCCCTCGCGGCGGGCGCAGAGCAGCCGGTAGCGGTCGAGCTCCTCGAGCGCGCGGGCGGGGTCCTCGGCGCTGGCGGCCTCCCAGACCGCCCGCGCGGCAGCGAGCGACTCGGGCCGCAGGGCGGCCTCGACCTCGGCCTCGTCGGAGGTCTCGATCCAGGACACCTGTTCGGACGGCGCCCGGAGCGCGCCGAGCACCGCGTCGGCGTCGCCCGTGCGCAGCGCGTCGGCCAGCGACTTGATGTCCTGCTCCGAGCGGAAGTTGGTGGTGAGCGCCGACACCGGGGAGTCGGGGCGCGCGTCGTAGCCGGCCACGAGGTCGCTGAGCACCGCGCCGGCGCCGACCGACGTGAGCTGGCGCGGGTCGCCGACCAGCACGAGCCGGCACTCGGGGCGCAGCGCCTCGAGCAGGCGGCCCATCATCGTCAGCTCGACCATCGACGACTCGTCGACCACGACCACGTCGTACTTCAGCCGGTTGCCGCGGTCGTGGCGGAAGCGGGTCGCGTTGTCGGGCCGCCAGCCGAGCAGCCGGTGCAGGGTCAGGCCGTCGAGACGCCCGACGAGCCCGGGTGCCTCCGGCCACGACTCGGCGACCGCGCCGAGCTCGGAGACCACGGCCTCCTGGAGCCGGGTGGCGGCCTTGCCGGTCGGGGCGGCGAGCGCGATCGCGAGCCGCCCGTCCTCGCCGGCCGCCTGATCGGCCAGCAGCGCCAGCAGCCGGGCGACCGTCGTCGTCTTCCCGGTGCCGGGGCCACCGGTGAGGATGGTGGTCCGCCGGTGCACGGTCGCGACCACAGCCGCCCGCTGCTCCGCGCTGAAGTGCCCCGCCTCGACGCGGGCCAGCGCGGCCTCCAGCCGGGCCTCGTCGACCGCGGGTGGCGCCAGGGCGAGCCGGGCCTCGAGGTCGTCGTGGACCTGGGTCTCGAGCCGGTGGTAACGGTCGAGGTAGAGCAGCCCGAGCTCCCAGCGGACGGCGCCGGCGGCCACCAGCGGCGACGCCTCGATGGCGGCCACCCAGGCGGCCGGGTCGGGCCAGTCGAGGTCGGGCGCGGTCTCGGCGACCGTGGCGAGGTCGAGGCAGACCGACCCACGGCGTACGGCGCGCACCGCGAGCGCTACCGCCAGCAGCACCCGCTCGTCGTCCTCGTCGCCGAGCGCGCCCATCCGGGTCGCGACGTGGAGGTCGGAGGAGGTGAGCACCCCGGCGGCGTTGTACGTCGCGAGCAGCCCGGTCGCCCCGGTCGCGATCCGCCAGTCGTGCTCGCCGGTCGGCTCGAACAGTGGTTCCTGAGGAGCCGAGGGACGAGGCGTCTCGAAGGGCTCAGTCATCGGGTGTCTCCGTCCGGGAGGCACCGGGCGGCGGTGGGAGATCCACGCGCTGCGCGCCGAGAAGGGTGGCGGAGACACCGCTCATCGCGCACCGTCCAGCAGGTCGGAGAGGTCCTCGACGAGTGCGACCGGAGGGCGCCACGCGAAGACGCCGCAGGGTGCGCCGTCGACCAGCGGCGTCTCGGGTCCGCACATGCCGCGCAGGTAGAGGTAGAGCACGCCGCCGAGGTGCCGCTCCGGGTCGTAGCCGGGCTGGCGCCAGCGCAGGAAGCGATGCAGCACGGCGGCGTAGAGCAGCGCCTGCAGCGGATAGTCGCTGTGGCCCATCGCACCGTCGAGCGCCTCGGGCCGATAACTGTGGGCCGTCAGCGGCTGGTCGGCCGGGCCGAGCCAGTTGGTCTTGTAGTCGACGACCAGGTAGGTCGGACCCTGCTCGGTGCGCACCCGGAGCACGACGTCGACCGAGCCGGTGAGGTAGCCGCGCAGCGTCTGCTCGCCGAGCGGGCCGGTGAGCTGCACGGCGTACGCCCGCACCGGGTCGCCCTCGGGCAGGTGCCGCTCCAGCAGTGGGCCGAGATCACCCAACAGGCCGTCGCCGAGCGGGAGCTCGAACTCCATCTCGCGCAGCCGGTCGGCGAGCGACACCTGGCGCAGCGACGCCCCGCCCGCGAGCGGCCCGAGCGGCGAGTCGCAGACGGCCACCAGCGCGTCGGCGAGCTCCTCGCGGTCGAGGGCGACCGGCCACCAGCCGAGCTGCTCGTCGATGTGGCCGAGCAGCTCCGCGCGCAGGTCGGTCGCGTCGGGGTCGGTGTGCTCCAGCACGGCGTGGACGAGCGATCCGAACGTCGCGCCGACCGGCAGCCCGGCCATCGGCGAGGGCACGTCGCCGGCGACGGGCGCGGGCACCTCGACGATCTCCGGGCCGAGCACTTCGTCGTCCTTGGCCGACACCTCGGGCTCGCTGACCACGGCTCCGGCCGGGCCGGTGGCCACCTCGACCCTGCTGAGGGAGGAGTACGACGCGCGCCGCCACTCGGTGTCGACCTCGCGGGTGAACGAGCGGGCCGCGAGGGAGACCGGGTCGGGCAGCGGCGGGTCGACACCGGGATCCTGGTGCACCGCGAGCTCGGGCGCGGGTCCACCCCGGTCGCGCCACTGCGCGAAGAGCGTGACGACCGCGTCGTCGTCGGGCACCGGCGGCGTCTCGGGGACCTCGGTGGCGTCGGTCGCGCGCATCAGCATGCGGTGCAGCGGCGACGCGACGGCGTTCTTGGTCGGTGCCCACCAGGCGATCACCTGCGACTTGGCCCGCGTGACCGCGACGTACAGCAGGCGCAGCCACTCGCCGGCCTCCTCGTCGGCCCAGCGACGGCAGTGGTCGCCCCACTCGGCACCGGCGCCGCCCACGTCGAGGCAGCGGTGGCCGTCGTCGTCGTGGAAGAGCGGGCGGGTCGGCTTCGGGACGAACCGGTCGGCGAGGGCGGGGAGGTAGACGACGGGGTACTCCAGCCCCTTGCTCGCGTGGATCGTCACCAGCTGCACCGCGGCGGCGTCGGAGTCCAGCCGGCGGGTGCGCTCGATGCCGCGGCCGGCGCGGCCCTCGGCGACCTGCGCGCGCAACCAGGTCAGCAGCGAGACCAGGCCGTGCCGCTCGGTGAGCGTGACCTCGTGCAGCGCCTCGCCGATGTGGCGCAGGTCGGTGAGTCGCCGGTCGCCGCCGACCTCGGCGAGCACCCGCTCGGGCAGCCCGGCCACGTTGGCGGCCTCCAGCACCGCGGCGAGGCCGCGGGTCGTGAACAGCTCGACCCAGCCGCGCAGGGTGTCGGCGACCTCGTCGGTGAGATCGTCGCCGCGCGCGTCGAGCTCGGCAGCGGAGTGGCCGACGAAGCAGGTGAGCGCCGCCGACCGCACGCGGGCGCTGCGGTGCGGCTGCTCGAGCGCCTCCAGCAGCGTCAGCCACTCGACCGCGGCCGGCGTCGCGAAGACGCTGCCGCCACCGGCGATCACGGCCGGCACCCCGACCTCCAGCAGCGCCTCGCGCACGGCGGCGAGGTCGGCATGGCGGTAGCTGATCACCGCCACGTCGCGCGGCCGGATCGGCTCGCCGTCGTACGTCGCGCCGCTGGCCAGCAGGCGGCGGACGTCGAGCGCCAGGTCGCGGGCGATGTGGGGCCGCACATCCTTGACCGACAGCATCGCGTGGCCACGGCGGTTGAAGGTCTCGCGGCGCACCACCCGCACCCGGAACGGCTCCGCCGCTGGCGCCCCGACGAGCCGGCTCTCGCCGTGATGGGCGGTCACGTCGCGCACCACGATCCGGTCGTCGCCGAGCGCCGCCCCGGCCAGCAGCCGCTGGAACCCGTCGAGCAGCGGCCCGTCGCTGCGCCAGTTGACCGCCAGCGTCTGCTTCGTCCGCGCGGTCTCGGCCGCCCGGAGATACGTCGTGACGTCGCCGCCCCGGAACGCGTAGATCGCCTGCTTCGGATCGCCGATCAGCACCATCGTGGCGTGGCCGGAGAAGGCGCGGTCGAGCACCTGCCACTGCACCGGGTCGGTGTCCTGGAACTCGTCGACCAGCACGATGCTCCATCGCTGCCGCATCCGCTGGGCGGCCGCGCCGTCCTCGTCGGCGAGCGCGTCGGCGAGCGCGTCGGCGAGCTGGGAGAGCAGGTCGTCGTAGGACAGGATGCCGAGCCGGCGCTTGCGCCGGTCGAGCTCCTTGCGCACGGCCTCGGCGAAGCTGACCTTGCGGCCCGCGGGCGTGCCGCGCTCCTCGCCGGCCGGCTCCAGGCGCGCCTGCGGGTCGCCCACGGCCGCCCGTGCGATCGCGAGCGCCTCGGCGTGCGTGAAGACCGGCCCACCCTCGTCGTAGGCGAACGCGCGGAGGAAGAGGTCGTCGACGGTCTCCTTGACCAGGTCGTCGAGGTCCTCGACCAGCCGGGCCCGGGAGTCGGTGTCGCCGGCGGTGCCGAGCGAGTCGAGCACCATCGAGCAGAACTGGTGGGTGGTCGCGATCGTCGCCGCGTCGAAGCCGGCCAACGCCTCGGTGACCCGGCGGTGGCCGAGCCGCCGCCGCTCGGGCTCCCAGCCACGCAGCATCCGCACCAGCTCGGTGTCGCCCACGTCGCCCGAGACGGGGTCGTCGCCGAGGACGCGCTCGGCCTCGACCAGCTGGGTACGCACCCGCTCGCGGAGCTCCTGGCTGGCCGCGCGGCCGAACGTCACGACGAGCATCTGCTCCAGGCGGGCGACCCCCTCGGCGACGTACCGGGTCACGAGCGCACCGATGGTCCAGGTCTTGCCGGTGCCCGCGCTGGCCTCCAGGAGCACGGTGCCGGTGGGCAGCGGGTCACTGATGCTGAACGGCGTCATCGGCGCGCTCACAGTGGGCCCACCTTCTCGGCGCCGGTGAGCAGCGGCTCCCAGATCCGCCAGGCGTGCTCGGGCAGCCCGGCGTCGAGCAGTACCCGCACCGGAGCCCGGGCACCGAAGACCCGCTGGTGGTAGGAGTCGTCATCCTCGCCGGGGGTGCCCAACATGTTGTGCGGATCGGTCTCCCACTCCCGGCCCGCGGCCTCGGCGGGCGAGAAGTCCTGGCCCATCAGCTCGCGCGCGTGCGCCTCCGCCCAGGCCCCGGCGCTCTTGACCGGCACCGGCAGCGGCTCGCGCAGCCCGCGCTCGCGCAGATCGACGAGGTCGCGCAGCCAGCCGACGGCGCGGTGGTCGAGGGGCCCCGAGATCGCGCGCTTCGGGCCGGCTCGCTCGCGGCCGATGGCGTGGGCGGTCCAGTGCTGGTCGGGATACGACGCGCTGAGCGCCAGCAGGTCGGCCCAGGCCTGCAGCCGCTGCCGGTAGTTGAGCCGCGAGTAGCCCAGCGAGACCACCCGGCTGCCGTAGACGCCGGGCACCGTGCCGGTGAGCCGGCGGCCGTCGCCGAGGTCGACGTCGACGTCCACGGACCGGCGCTCGCCCTGGCGCACGTCGACCGTGCGAGCCCAGAGCCGCTGGCACTCCTCGACGACCTCGTTGAGCGCGGCCCGGCCGAGGCCGCCCGGCGGGAGGGTGCCGGCGAGCTGCTCGGCGGTCATCACCGCGACCGGGTCCTGCCCGGCGAGCAGCTCGCGCAACAGCCGATCGCCGACCTGCCACTTCTCCAGGCTGTCGAGCGTCACCGGGATCGCGTCGGCGAGGTCGTCGGGCTCGAACGGGGTCGCCACGTCGAGCCGCTCGCGCAGGAAGGTGCGCACCGGGTGGGCGAGGAACGCCTTGAGGTCCTGCAGCGACACGTCCTCGCGAGGTCGCGGGGGCAGCGGGCCGGTGAGCAGCGGCTGGGGCTCGCGGCGGACGCTCCACGCCGAGCGTGCACCGGCCAGTGCGGCGGCGTCGAAGCTGAACGGTCGCTCCGGGGCGAAGTTGCGTGCGTCGTACGGCTGGAGCGGGTGCCGGGTCTCGACGCGGTCGCGCACCGGTGCGGCGGTGGTGCGATCGGCGGCGTCGAGGATCTCGCCGAGGGGTACGGCGGGCGGGCGGCGCGCGCCGGACTGCTCGTCGGCACCGCTGTAGGTGATGACGAGGCGCTCGGTCGCGGCCAGCACGGCGTCGAGGAGGAGCTGGCGGTCCTCGCTGCGGGCGTCCCGCTCGCCGGTCAGCGGCCGCCGGCCGAGCACGTCGTCGCCGTCGACCGCCCCGGCACGGGGGAACACGCCGTCGTCGAGGCCGATCAGGCACACGACGCGGTGCGGCACCGAACGCATCGGCACCAACGTGGCGACCGTGAGCGTGCCGGTGCGGAAGTTGGCGCGGGTCGGGCGGCCGGCCAGGCGGGACTGGAGCATCGCGCGTACGTCGGAGAGCCGCAGCTCGACCTCGCCCTCGTGGGACGAGGTGGCGGCGCGGGCCAGCTCGCGCTCGAACTGCGGCAGCTGCCAGGCGTCGTCGGCGTCGACGTCGGTGAGCGACCGCACGCCGTCGCGCAGCCGGGCCGACCAGTCGGCGACGGTCCGCGCGCCGGCCAGCCCGGTCAGCGTCGTGTCGAGTCGCTCGACCAGTTCGGCGAGCCGGCCGGCGAGGTCGATCTCGCTGCTGCCGATGTCGTCGAGCGGCAGGCCGCGACCGAGATGACGGTGGTCGTCGCCGCTCATGGCGACGCCCAGCAGGATCCGGTCGAGGCCCATCCGCCAGGTGTTGTGGGGGAAGCGCTCCATCTGGAACGCCCTGCGGGAGTCCTCGTCGAGGCCCCAGCGCACCCCGGCGCGGGCGACCCAGCGGCTGACCCGGTCGAGCTCGTCGTCGGTGAAGCCGAACCTCAGGCGACAGGGCTCGCTGCCGGCCAGGTCGAGCACGTCGGCGGCCGTGACCCGACCACCCGAGAGCTCGAGGAGCCGGCCGGCCACGGCGAGCAGCGGGTTGGTGCTGGTCAACGCACGGTCGGCCAGCTTGACCCGGAGCAGGTGCGCGGGGTGCCCCCGCGTCGCGGGGCCCTGGCTCGTCGCGAGGCCGAACCCGGCCGAGATCAGCGGCGCGTAGGACTCGATGTCGGGGCACATCACGAGGATGTCGCGCGGCTCGAGGGTGGGGTCGTCCTGGAGCAGCCCGACCAGCACCTCGCGCAGCACGTCGACCTGGCGGGCCGGGCCGTGGCAGGCGTGCACCTGCAGGCTGGTGTCGGCGGCGTCGAGGAGGCGGCCGGCGCGCTCGTCGTACGACGGAGCATGGTTGGCGCGCAGGTCGTGCTGGAGCCAGCCGAGCAGCGTGGCCGGGTCGCCCTCGGGGGCCGGCACGAGCTCGGCGTCGATGCCGTCGAGCGTGCGGCGCAGCTCGCGGGCGTCGCGGCCGAGCGAGGCGAGCAGCGGGTGCCCGACGCGTTCGGACGAGGCGTCCTCGGCGCGCGACACGACGCCGCCGAGCCCGGCCAGGTCGTCCCAGAGCGTCGGCGACGGCTGCGGGAGGAAGAGGTGGACATCGCGGTGCTCCCCGAGCGCCCGCAGCAGCGCCACCTCGGTGACGGGGATGCGGGTGTGCCCGAAGAGGCTCAGCCGCCCCGGCAGCGGCAGGTCGGCCCCGCCCTCCTCCAGCGCCGCACAGGTCTCGGCGTGCCGGACGTCGGGCGGTGGGGCGGCCACCTTCTCGAGGAGCCGCCGCCACAGCTCCGCCTGCCAGCGCAGGTCGTCGGCGAGGTCACCGTCGTCTCCCTGACGCCAGGCGGTGACCAGGCCGGGTCGCTGTCCGGCGTACGACGCGTAGAGGTGCGCCAGCCGGATCGCGACCGAGTAGCGACGGTTGCGGCGCAGCTCCTGGTCCGGGCCCTCCCGACCGTGGCCGAGATGTCTGGCGAGGGTCTCGAACCGCGGGTCGTCGAGGCTCTCGTCGATCGTCGCGAGCAGCGGCCAGACCAGCCGCTCGGGGTCCCACGGATCGTCGCGCTCGCGGCCGAGCAGCAGGCTGACCAGGCTGCGCGGGTTGAGGAACCGCACCCCCGCGCACACCCCGTCGCCGCCGCGCGGACCCGCGCCGAGCCGGTGGCTGAGCCGCTGGGTGAGCCACCGCTCCACGCCCTTGGCCGGCACCACCACGACCTCCTCGGCGAACGGATCGTCGAGCGGTGCGGCCAGCAGGTCACCGAGGCGGTCGGCCAGCACGTCGGTGCGGGCGGCTCGGTGGATCTGCAGGGGCACGGGCCGACCCTATGGGGTGGCGGGGACAGCTGCTCGTTTCCCCGGCCGCCCGGGGAAACGAGGGCGACACGCCGACGGCGCACGGCGTGTCGCCCTCGCTTCGCCTGACCGGTCCTACGCGTCCCGCCGCCGCACCACGACGTACGCCGCGGCGAGCAGCACGGCGATCTCCACGAGGAAGACGCCGAAGCCGGGCCAGGGGTCGAGCAGGTTCGGGTTGAACGCGACCGGGGTCGAGACCGCGGAGCCGGCGTTGCCGGGCATCAGCTTGGTCAGCCACTCGCCGACCGCACCGGGCACCAGGTTCACCATGTTGCCCAGGATCAGCATCAGCGCGAGGACCACCGAGATGGTGCCGGCGGTGTGCCGGAGCAGGAAGCCGACGGCGAGCGTGAAGATGCCGATGCCGGCGAGGTAGAGACCGGAGCCGTACATCGAGCGGAGCACGTCCCCCTCGAGGGCCATCCCGATGCCCTCGCGGTCCAGGAAGTAGTTGCCGCCGGCGTACCCGACCAGCGCGGTGCCGGTGCCCACCACGAAGAACACGACGGTGACCAGCACGGCCTTCGCGGCCAGCACCCGGCCGCGCGCCGGCACGGCGGCGAACGTCGTGCGGATCATGCCGGTGCCGTACTCCGTCGTGACGACCAGCGCACCGAGCACCACGGCGGTGATCTGGGCGACCATCATCCCCCAGGTGATGAAGGAGCCCGGCGACTCGTCGGCGTCGGCCGAGGCCAGCCAGTCGGCGTTGCCCCAGCACATCAGGATCGTCAGGCCCGCACCGAGGACGAACGTCGCGAGCAGCGTCCACCACGTCGAGCGGACGGTGCGCAGCTTGAGCCACTCGCCCCGCAGCACGGCCGCGAACGACGGCCGGGCAACGTCGCCGCGCTCGACGACGCGGCCGGACTCCATGAGCGTGGCGGTCATCGGGCGACTCCTTCCGAGGGGGCGATCGCGTGGTACTCGACGCTGTCGGCGGTCAGGCCCATGAAGGCGTCCTCGAGCGAGGAGCGCACCAGCGTCAGCTCGTGGACGGCCAGGCGGTGCTCGAAGAGCAGCTCCCCGACCGACGGCGCGTCGAGCCCGACCACGCGGATCTCGTCGTCGTGCCGGCTGACCTCGAGGCCGCGTCCGCCCAGCACGGCCGCCGCGTCGGCGAGGGCCGGCGCCTTCACCCGGACGTACGACGCGGCGTGGTCGCTCATGAACTCGGTCATCGAGCAGTCGGCGAGGATCCGCCCGCGGCCGATCACCAGCAGGTGGTCGGCCATCAGGGCCATCTCGGACATCAGGTGGCTGGAGATGAAGACGGTGCGGCCCTCGTCGGCGAGCTGTCGTGCGAACGTGCGCACCCAGCGGATGCCCTCCGGGTCGAGGCCGTTGACCGGCTCGTCGAGGACCACCACGGGCGGGTCGCCGAGCATCGCGGCGGCGATGCCGAGCCGCTGGCCCATGCCGAGCGAGAACCGCCCGGCCCGCTGGCCGGCCACCGGCTCCAGGCCGACCAGCTCGAGCACCTCGCCGACCCGGGTGGTCGGGATGCCGTTGGACGCCGCCATCCACCGCAGGTGGTCACGGGCGGACCGCCCGGGGTGGATGGCGTGCGCGTCGAGGAGCGCGCCGATCTCGCGCAGCGGCGCGGGCGACGCGGCGTACCGGTGTCCGTTGACGCTGACCGTCCCCGACGTCGGGGCGTCGAGGCCGAGGATCATCCGCATCGTCGTCGACTTGCCGGCGCCGTTCGGGCCGAGGAAGCCGGTGACGCGGCCGGGCTCGACCACGAAGTCGATGCCGTCGACAGCGTTCTTGCTCTGCCCCTTTCCGGTGGTGAAGCGCTTGGTGAGGGAGTGGGCACGGATCATGGGTCGACCCTCCATCGCGCGGGCCCCTCGGCACATCGGGGAGCACCCCCGGACCGACCCCGAGATCCCCTGATCCGCTGCGGGGGTACGCCGTGCGTCCCTACCCTCACCAGACATGAAGCGACTCCTCGTTCCCCTCGCCGGGCTCGGCCTCGTCGGCTCCGGCTTCGCCGCGGGCATCACCGTCACCGCCGCCGCCGCGGACGACGACCCGGCCCCGGTCACCGTGGCCCGCCAGTCGCTCGCCGAGGCCCCCGGCCCGACCGGCTCCCCGAAGCGCACGCTCGGCCTGAGCAAGGTCGTGGTGATGCCGGGTGCCGCCCTCGCCTCGCACCACCACCCCGGCACCCAGCTCGGGTACGTCGCCGAGGGCGTGCTCACCTACACCGTCGAGACCGGCCGCGCGCGGCTGATGACCGGCCCCGGCGACGACGCCGAGCTGGTCCGGGTGATCAAGCCGGGACAGACCGTGAAGGTGCGCCCCGGCCACTGGCTCGTCGAGGAGCAGGGCGAGGTGCACCACGCCCGCAACGCGGGGACCACCCCGATCACGCTCTACGTCGCCACGCTCTTCAAGACCGGCGCGCCGGCGGCGATCGCGGATTGAGCCGGGCAGAGCCGGATTGAGGCACGATGGCGTCCATGCCAGCCTCCGAGCCGCAGCCGGTCACGACGCCGCTCACCCGGGCCGCCATCTTCCTAGTCCTGACCGTGGACGCCGGCGGCGAGTCGACGGTGCGCGAGGTGCTGGCCGACGTGCCCGGGATGGCCCGGGCGATCGGCTTCCGCAACGTCGAGGCAGCGCTCTCGTGCGTGGTCGGGATCGGCAGCGCGGCGTACGACCGGGTGCTCGGCGGTGCCCGGCCCGCCGGGCTGCACCCCTTCGCGGAGATCCGGGGTCCGCGCCACCACGCGCCGGCCACGCCGGGGGACCTCTTCTTCCACATCAAGGCCGAGCAGCAGGACCTCTGCTTCGAGCTCGCCTCCCGGCTGACCCGGCGGCTGCGCGGGGCGGCCACGATCGTCGACGAGGTGCACGGCTTCCGCTACTTCGACCGCCGTGACCTGCTCGGCTTCGTCGACGGCACCGAGAACCCGGTCGGCGTCGCGGTCGACCGGGCGCTGCTCGTCGGCGACGAGGACCCGGACTTCGCCGGCGGCAGCTACGTGGTCATCCAGAAGTACCTGCACGACGTGGACGCCTGGAACGCGATGGCCGTCGAGGAACAGGAGGCCGCGATCGGCCGGGAGAAGCTCTCCGACATCGAGCTGCCCGACGAGCAGAAGGCGCCGGGGGCGCACACCGCGCTCACCAGCATCGAGGACGCCGACGGCACCGAGCTGCAGATCCTGCGCGACAACATGCCCTTCGGCAGCCTGACGGGCGCACCGGGCGGCACCGGCGAGTACGGCACCTACTTCATCGGCTACACCCGCGACCCCGCGGTGATCGAGCGGATGCTGCGCAACATGTTCCTCGGCGACCCGCCCGGCACCACCGACCGCCTGCTCGAGGTCTCCACGGCCACCACCGGCGCACTGTTCTACGTGCCGACCGTCGACCAGCTCGAAGGCTGACGGGGCGGGCTCCCACCGCGCGCTCGTCGCGGGGCAGCGACTCGTCCGGTCCGCGACGGGGTACGGCGTACCCATGACCGATCAGACGCCCGACCCCGAGCCGGAGGTCGCGGCACCCACCCCTCCCACCCAGGACCCGCTGCGCCGATCACGCACCAGCGGCGCCTGGACGGCCGTGATCATCGCGGCGGTCCTGCTGGTCCTGCTGGTCACCTTCATCGCCCAGAACACCGCCGACGTGCACATCTCCTTCCTCGGCTGGGACGGCACCGCACCCCTGGCGGTCGCGCTCCTGATCGCGACCGTGGGCGGCATCGTGCTCACCGCTGCGGTCGGCACCCTGCGGATCTGGCAGCTGCGCCGCCGGGTCCGTCGCGGAGGCCACTGAGATGAAGCCGGCGGACTCGGCGAAGTCGGGGCGACGACGCGGGTTCTCTGAGAAAGTGGGGAGCCGTCGTGGCTCGGGGAAGGCGTTCGGAGGTGGTCGGTGATGACCGGACAGCAGGTGCCGATGGAGCTGGGCGAAGCCGAGCGCGAGGAGTCGTCCGGGGACCGTCAGGAGCCGATGGACCTCGCCGAGGCCGAGCACGACATCGCCATCGGGCAGCACGAGGTGCCCATGGACCTGGCCGTGCCCGACACCACGGCGTCCGGGCCGATCGCGCCGGTGCCGCTGCCGGCGACCGCCGGCGACGTACCGGACCGACCGAGCCCGGGCCGGGGCGGCCGGCCGGCGATCACCCGGCCCGGGCGGTACGTCCACGAGCCGGTGCGCTACCAGGACTCCAAGAGCCAGGTGAAGTACGGCCCGGGTGAGGGCCTCTCGCCCGGAGACCAGACGCGGGCCTACCAGAAGATCTACGGTCAGGCGCCGCCGACGGAGACCGAGGCGGACCCGACGACCCGTCCCCTGCTCAAGAAGCGGCCGCGCCGGGCCAAGGACAAGCAGTCGGCGATCTTCGAGCGCCTGACGCAGTACGACAGCAGCCACGGCGCCTACCTCGCCCACGCCCATCGCACCGGCCGGCCGCTCACCCTCCAGGAGCAGACAGCCCAGGACGCCGGCGACAACGCGCCGGACTCGAGCATCAACCACGTCATCGCCTCCGGTGTCGGCCAGAACACCCTCAACCAGGCCCTGGCGAACTTCTCGCGCGGCGCGGAGACCGCACCCGCCCCGGGGTCGCTGGCCCTGCAGGCGGCCGCGGTCGGACGGGTGCAGATGTACAACCGGGCGATCGCGTTGGAGAACCACAAGTCCCCGGACTCCGCCGACTCGAGCCAGCCGGAGGTGGTCGCCGCACGCAACACCCTGCTGAGGAACACCCTCGCGCTCATGGAGACGGGCGGCCTGGACAAGTACCGGGCGCTCCTGAAGAGCACCTTCGACTCGCCGGGCAACCTGCGCGTGGGCCACGACGGCGCCAACAATGCCGTGTCGACCGGCGTCGACGTCGAGCTGACCCCGCAGGGCCTGCCCACCCAGCGGAGCCAGCGACTCCTCGACGCCCACCTGGCCGCCGCACCCGACCACGACACCGACATCTGGACGACGTTCACCGACGATGCCGACGTGCCCGTGGAGAACCGCCTCGCTGCGCTGTCGAGCAGCCAGGAGGCCCCGAACCCGGAGCAGGCCGACGTCTACCTGGCTCCGGAGCCGGCGCCCGCCCCGTCCTTCGTCAAGCGCCCGAGCAAGCGACCGCGCACGAGTCGGCCGGCCACCACGACCGGGGCGACCCGCACGTCGCTGAAGGCCAGCAGCAGCATCCAGCTCGCCCAGAAGACCGAGGAACGGAAGGCGCGAGCCAGCGTCCGGGCCAAGGAGCGGCGACAGCAGGCTGCCGCGAGACGACGCCGCACACCGTCGGACGACGAACTCTAGGCCAGCGGCGCGAGCGGCGCGGTGTTCCTACCTGCGCACCCCCAGCGCTGGCGGGTCGCGCACACCGGCTACCGCCGTACCTCGAGATCACCTACGACCTGGCCGACCTGGCCGACCTGCCGACCTGCCGACCTGCCGGGCCTGAAGGTCAAGGGGCCCGGGGAGCACACGCAGGTGTAGCCGTTTCCGGCGCACCACGGCGCACCCGAGGAGAGCCGGCCTCGAGGAACGCCCATACATTCTGTCAACCAGAATTCTCTGTTCTTCACAGTGGTGGACGGCCCAGGCTCGTCGGCATGAGCACCACGCAGACCCCCGTCCGGCTGCAGGCCGTCGCTGCGCCGGACCAGCCCGACGTGACCCCCGCGCTGGAGGACCTCTACCGCGGCTTCGAGCGGGAGCTGCTCGTGCCGCTGTGGACCGAGATCGGCGACCTGATGCCGGCGCACCCGCGCTCCCGCGCGGTGCCGCACCTGTGGCGATGGGAGAGCCTGCGCCGGCTGGCCGCGCAGGCCGGCGAGATCGTGCCGGTCGGACGCGGCGGCGAGCGCCGCGCGATCGCGCTGGCGAACCCGAGCCTGGGCGGCCGGCCGTTCGCGACGCCGACGCTGTGGGCGGCGATCCAGTACCTGATGCCGGGCGAGGACGCCCCCGAGCACCGGCACACCCAGCACGCGTTCCGGTTCGTCGTCGAGGGCGAGGGCGTCTGGACGGTCGTGGGTGGCGACCCGGTGCCGATGCGCCGCGGCGACTTCCTGCCTCAGGCAGGCTGGAACTGGCACGCCCACCACAACGCCACGCAGCAGCCGATGGCGTGGATCGACGGTCTGGACATCCCGTTCCAGTACCTCACCGAGGCGCAGTTCTTCGAGTTCGGCCGCGACGAGATCTCCGATGCCGAGCGGATCACCCCCGAGCGCTCCCGCTCCGAGCGGCTGTGGGGCCACCCCGGCCTGCGCCCGCTCTCGGCCGGCAGCGGGGCGACCGCGCTCACACCGGGCTCCCCGCTGCTGGCCTACAAGTGGGAGTTCACCGACCGGGCCCTGGCCGACCAGCTCGCCGTCGAGGCCGAGGGGTACGGCGGGACGGTCGAGCCCGGCCACGCCGCGGTCCGCTACGCCAACCCCGCCACCGGATCCGACGTGCTGCCGACGATCCGCGCCGAGATGCACCGCATCGCCCGCGGCGCCGAGACCGCCCCGGTCCGCGAGACCGGCTCCAGCGTCTACCAGGTCTTCGACGGCTCCGGCACCGTCACCGTCGGCGACCGGACCTGGTCGGTCACCCGCGGCGACCTGTTCGTGGTGCCGTCGTGGGAGCCCTTCTCCGCCCGCTCCGAGGCGGGGTCGACCGACTCCGACTCCGGCGGCCTCGACCTGTTCCGCTTCTCCGACGCGCCCGTCTTCGAGGCGCTCCACCTCGACCGACAGGAAGTCACCCGATGAAGCTCGCCACCATCCGCACCGGCACCGGGACCCGCGCCGTACGACAGGACGGCGACCTGCTCGTCGACCTCGGCCACGCCGACCTCGGCGCCTACCTGGCGGCCGGCTCGCCGACCGCGGCGGCCGACGCCGCGACGTACCCGGTCGAGGGCGCCGACTTCGCGCCGGTCGTCCCGAACCCGTCCAAGGTGATCTGCGTCGGCCACAACTACACCAACCACATCAAGGAGATGGGCCGCGAGCTGCCGGCGTACCCGACCCTCTTCCCGAAGTTCGCCGACACCCTGATCGGCGCCCACGACGACATCGTCAAGCCCGCCGAGACCGACGCCCTGGACTGGGAGGTCGAGCTCGTCGTGGTGATCGGCACGCCGGTACGCCGCGCGTCTGAGGCCGAGGCTGAGGCCGCCATCGCCGGGTTCACGGTCATGAACGACGTGTCGGTGCGCGACTGGCAGTTCCGCACCATCGAGTGGACCCAGGGCAAGATCTGGGACTCCTCCACCCCGGTCGGCCCCTACCTGGTCACCCCCGACGAGGTCGGCGGCGTCCGGCCGGCGCTGTCGGTGCGCACCACGGTCGACGGCCGGGTCATGCAGGAGGACGACACCGCCACCCTGCTCTTCGACCCGGTCCACCTCGTGCAGTACGTCTCCACCGTCATCCGGCTCAACCCCGGCGACCTGATCGCGACCGGCACCCCGGCCGGCGTCGGCCACGCCCGCGACCCCAAGGTCTACCTGGTCGGCGGCGAGACCGTCGTCACCGAGGTCGAGGGCATCGGCGCCTGCACCAACACGGTGGTCAAGGAGTGAGCCGCACGCCGCAGGACGCCCGCCGCTGGGTCGACGAGGGCACCACGCTGCTGCTCGACGCGGTCGCCGGCCTCGACGCACCGGCGTACGGCGAGCCCACCCTGCTGCCCGGCTGGACCCGCCAGCACCTCGTCGCCCACGTGGCGGCGAACGCCGACGCGCTCGGCAACCTCGTGCGCTGGGCGGCGACCGGCGTACCCACCCCGATGTACGCCGGACCCGAGGAGCGCGCCGCGGGCATCGAGCGCGGGCCGCGGCTCTCGGCCGCCGAGCTCGACCGCTGGCTGCACGGCTCCACGGCCGAGCTCGCGGCCGCGATGGGCCGGCTGACCCCCGAGCAGTGGGCCACCGAGGTCACCACCGCCCAGGGCCGCACCGTCCCCGCGACGGAGATCCCCTGGCTCCGGGCCCGCGAGGTGTGCGTGCATGCCGTCGACCTCGACCTCGGCATCACCTTCGCCGACCTGCCGGCCGACTTCCTCACCGCGCTCTGCGAGGACGTCGTCGCCAAGCGCGGCCAGGTGCCCGCGGTCGAGGGCCCCCTCGACCAGCGCGTGGCCTGGCTCACCGGCCGACCGCACGGTCTGGCCGGCGCACCCGACCTGGGAGCCTGGCTGTGAGCGCCGACGCGATCGTCGTGGGCGGCGGCATCGGCGGCCTGAGCACGGCGTACGCCCTGTCCCGTCAGGGGCTCCGGGTGCGCGTGCTCGAGCAGGCCAAGGAGTTCGGCGAGGTGGGCGCGGGCATCCAGATCGCGCCCAACTGCACGCGGATCCTGCACGAGTACGGCCTCCTCGACGAGGCGAAGTCGCTCGGCGTGCTGCCGACCAGCATGGTGATGCGCGACGCCGTCGACGGCACCGAGCTCACCCGGCTCGACCTCGTCGACCTCGAGCGCACCTACGGCTTCCCCTACATGGTGATCCACCGCAGCGACCTGCACGGGCTGTTCCTGCGCGCCTGCCAGCGCGCGGGCGTCGACCTGCGCACCGACCAGCGGGTGGTGGGCTACACCAACACCGCCGACGGGGCACGGGTGCAGCTCGCCGACGGCCGGGTCGAGGAGGCGCCGGTGGTGATCGCCGCCGACGGCCTGCACTCGGTCGCCCGCACGCTGCTCGTCAACGACGAGCCGGTCAGCTCTGCGTACGTCGCCTACCGCGCCGCCGTGCCGATCGCCCAGGTCGAGCGCGAGGTCGACCTGTCCGAGGTGGTCGTGCACGTCGGCCCTGGCTGCCACTTCGTGCACTACGGGCTGCGCGGCGGCGAGATGCTCAACCAGGTGGCGGTGTTCCGATCGCCGAAGGCGCTCGCGGGCGAGGAGGACTGGGGCACCCCGGACGAGCTCGACGAGGCGTTCGACCGCACCTCGGCCGAGGTGCGGGAGGGCATCCCGCTGATGTGGCGGGACCGCTGGTGGCGGATGTACGACCGCGACCCCGTCATGACCTGGGTCCACGGCCGGATCGCGCTCCTCGGCGACGCCGCGCACCCGCCGCTGCAGTACATGGCCCAGGGCGCGATCATGGCGATCGAGGACGGCTGGGTGCTCGCCGAGCACGTCGGCCGGCGGCGCACGGAGACCGGTGCGGTCGACTGGCCGACCGTGCTCGCGGCGTACGAGGCCGTCCGGCCCGAGCACTGCCGCCGCGTGGTGCTCACGGCCCGCGCCTGGGGAGAGCTGTGGCACCTCGACGGCGAGCAGCGGCTGCAGCGCAACGCGCTGCTGCGGGCCCGGGACACCCACGACTACACCTACACGGACTGGATCTACGGGCCCACCGCGCTGACGCCGGACCAGGAACCGCCGATGTACCCGGTCGTCCCGCTGGGCTCGGCCGACCTCGTGGACGCCCCGTAACGCATTCGGGCCATGGACCCCGCCCCTCGGGCGTGCTTGTCTGCGGTGATGAGGCGGACCCTCGACGTGGACTACCTCGTGATCGGCGCCGGTGCCACCGGGATGGCCTTCACCGACGCGCTCATCGACCACGCGGACGTCACGGTCGCGCTGGTCGACCGGCGGCACGCCCCGGGAGGGCACTGGCTCGAGGCCTATCCGTTCGTGCGCCTGCACCAGGCGTCGACGTTCTACGGGGTCGCGTCGACCCGGCTCGGTGACGGACGGCTCCAGACCCGCGGGCCGGAGGCCGGCCTGCACGACCGGGCCGACCAGGCGCGGATCTGCTCCTACTACGCCGACCTGCTGGCCGACCGACTGGCGGCGACCAGTCGGGTGGAACTACTGGCAGGGTGCGAGTACGTCGGGGACCGGACCGTCGTCTCCCGGATCTCGGGTCGGCGGCACACGGTGCCGGACCGGTGCCGGCTGGTCGACGCGCGCTATCTCGCACCGGACATCCCGGCCGAGTCGCCGCCGCGGTTCGGGGTCGGCGACGGAGCGCGGGTGGTCCCGGTCAACTTCCTGCCGCATGTCGCGCAGCCCCCCGGCCGCTACGTCGTCGTCGGCTCCGGCAAGACCGCCACCGACGCCTGCGTCTGGCTGCTGGCGAACGGCGTGGACCCCGACGCGATCTGCTGGATCCGCCCGCGCGATCCCTGGATGCTGAACCGCGCGAAGATCCAGCCCGACCCCGAGGTCTTCCTCGGCATGGTGGCCGACCTGCTGCAGGCGTCCGCCGTGGCCACGTCGCTCCCCGAGCTCTTCCTGCGGCTCGAGGACCTCGACATCATGCTGCGCATCGACCGCTCCGCCAGCCCGACGATGGCCAAGACCCCGACGCTCGCGACCTGGGAGCTCGACCTGCTGCGGAGCATCGAGCACGTCGTCCGCCTCGGGCACATCACCACGGTCGGCCGCGACCGGATCGACCTCGAGCGGGGCTCGATCCCGATCCCGGGCGACGCCCTGGTCGTCGACTGCGCCGCCGACGGCCTGAAGCGGCCGCCGCTGATCCCGATCTGGCGGCCGGAGGCGATCACGCCGCAGCCGATCCGGGCGGGATTCCCCTGCTTCGGCGCCGCGCTGGCCGGGTACGTCGAGGCGACCCGGACCGACGACGCCGAGAAGAACCGGCTCTGCCCGCCCTCGCCGTACGGCGACAGCCTCGCCGAGTGGGCCCGGATGAACGCGCTCGGGATGCGCAACGCGGCGTCCTTCGGCGCCGAGCCCGACATCAGGGAGTGGGCGGCCCGGGTCGCCCTGAACCCGGCGCGCATCCCGCCCGGCCACGACGGCTCCGCGGCGCTCGACGAGGCCGTCGCCCGCATCGGCGCGCACGCGGGCCCCGCGGCCACCCGGCTCGCCGAGCTGGCCGCCGCCGGGTGACGCGCCGCGTCAGCCCGGCTGGATGTTCTGGTTGTGCCGGAAGAGGTTCCCCGGGTCGTACCGCCTCTTGAGCTCCGCCAACCGGTCGTAGTTGCCTCGGTAGTTGGCCCGGATCCGGTCCTGGTCGTCCTCGGCCATGAAGTTGATGTAGCCGCCCTCCTCGGAGTGCGGCGCGATGGCGTCGTAGTACTCCCGCACCCAGGCGGTGTTCCGCTGGTCGTCCTTCTCGTCCGGCCACATCCCCGCGATCACGGTGGCGAAGGTGGCGTCGCGGTAGGCGAACGCGGTCGCGTCGGACGCCACCCGGTGGCAGGCCCCGTTGATCGGGTAGATGTGCATCGTCGAGGTCATCTCCGGCACCTTCGACCCGTGCTCGACGTGGGCGTCGATCGCCTCGTCGGTCAGCTCCCTGACGAAGCTGGCCTTCCAGTAGTGACGCAGGCCCGCGGGGTAGAGGTCGTCGAAGGCGCTGTTCAGGGCGGGGTAGGGCATCGGCCCCACCATCTCCGCCACCACCGGCGCGAGGTCGCGGAACGGCTTGAGCACCTGCTCCCCGCGGTCGAGGTCACCGGACCAGCAGGTCACCATCAGGGCGAGCGTCGTGCCGTGCCGCTCCTCGGGGATGAACGGCAGCGGTGGCGCGATCTGGTAGGCCGGGAACCCGCCGAACTCCTCGGGCGCGTCGGCGATGAACTCCCGGTAGAGACGGAACAGCTCGCCCGCGCGGTCCAGCTCGAAGAACATCGGTCCGCCGTAGATGTCGGTGACCGGACTCAGCCGGAACTCGAACGACGTCACCACGCCGAAGTTGCCGCCGCCACCCCGGATCGCCCAGAAGAGGTCGGCGTCGTCGTCCTCACTGGTGACGTGGAACGTGCCGTCCGCGGTCACCACGTCGGCCGCGACGAGGTTGTCGAGGCTGAGCCCCAGACCGCGCGCGAGGTACCCGATGCCGCCGCCGAGGGTGAGGCCGCCGACGCCGGTGGTCGAGATGATGCCGCCCGTGGTGGCCAGCCCGAACGGGTACGTCGCGGCGTTCAGGTCGCCCCACGTCGCGCCGCCCGCCACGGTGGCCGTCCGCGCCTTCGGATCGACCCGGACGCCGCGCATCGCGGACAGGTCGATCACCACGGCGCCGTCCGCCGTACCGAAGCCGGGCACGCTGTGCGCCCCGCCGCGCACGGCGATCGTCAGCCCGTGGTCGCCCGCGAACCGGACGGCGGTCAGCACGTCGCCGGCGTTCGCCGATCTGACCACCACGGCGGGACGCCGGTCGATCATGCCGTTCCGGACGGCGCGCGCCTCGTCGTAGTCGGCGTCGTCGGGTCCGATCACCGTCCCCCGAACCTGCTCGCGCAACGTGTCCAGCTCTGCGTTCATCTTGACGCCTCCTCGTGGCTCGGCCCGCCGCCACTGCGCCACGGGTGTCAGGAGGACGTCAGGAAGGGCGTCGGAAGGGCGTCGACAAGGCGTCGCTGGGCGCGGCGGGCCGCGGCAGATATGGACCGACGCTAGACCGGACCGCAGGAGTCGTCATCGTCCACGCGTACTAGTCCTCGCCGCCACTCGACCAGGCCGGTTGGGACGTCGAGCAACAATGGACCCATGATCGGTTTCCTCGTCGCCGGCCTGATCATCGGAGCGCTGGCGCGGCTCTTCAAGTCGGGCCAGCAGGACCTGGGCCTCCTCGCGACCCTCGGACTCGGTGTCGTCGGCTCGCTGATCGGCGGCACCATCGCCTGGCTCCTCGGCACCGGCAGCATCTGGGAGCTCAACGTGCTCGGCTTCGTGCTCTCGGTGATCGCGGCCGTGCTGCTCGTCGGCACCGCCGAGGCGGTGGCCGGGAAGAACCGGCCCAGCCTGCGCTGACCGCACCTCGCCCCGGCTCCCACGGTGGTCGAGGCGTGAGGGCCGCCACTGCCCGAGCCGCTCACGGTGGTTGAGGTGCGAGGGCCGCCAGGCCCGAGCCTCGAAACCACCACGTCCGGACGAGGCGCCCCGGTGGTTGAGGAAGGCGCGCTGGCGCCTGTCTCGAAACCACCCGTCGGGACGTCGGGCTGTGGTCGGGGCTGGGTCGCGTTGGGTGCGTGGGTTTCGAGACGGTTGCTAGCGCAACCTCCTCAACCACCGTGCTCGGGGCCCCGGTGGTTGGGGAAGGCGCGCTGGCGCCTGTCTCGAAACCAACTTCCCCAGATCGCGGGGAGTGTCGTCGTCCTCCCGGCGGGCCAGTATTCGTCCTCCGCCAGTGGGGTCAAGGATTCCCTGCGGCGGCTTCGCCGCCCTTGACCCCGCTGTCTCCGGACGATCTGGGCGCCTATCGGGAGGACGCCGACCTGCGGTCGGGACACTGTGGCAGGCGGTGGTTGAGGTGTGAGGGCCGCCAGGCCCGAGCCTCGAAACCACCACCCGGCAGTCCCGACCCCTGCGGCGACGCGGGTCTGCAGTTTCATCAAGGGATGAAGGCGAACCCTCGCCCACCCGGCCGAACTCACCCAGGGATCCGCAACTCCGACCTCATCCCTTGATGAAGCAACACCACCACAGACCCACCCACACGCCTCCCACGGTGGTTGAGGTGTGAGGGCCGCCAGGCCCGAGCCTCGAAACCACCACCCGGACCGAATTCGCCAGGCCTGCCCCGCGACCCCCTTGCGGCCACGGCGACATCGGCGGATCGTGGAGGCATGAAGACGCACGGGATCCCGGACGGCATGCCCGTCCTGTCGCGAGGCAAGCACCGCAGCCCTCGCCGGGGCGCCTGCTTCATGGAGATGGCGTCCGTCCTCGCCAACGAGCCGTGGAGTGACCGGCCGAAGTGCACTCATCCGCTGCTCGCCCAGCTGGCCCGGCTGGTCAACGACTACACCACCGACGAGCATCGCAGCGAGCTGGCCGTTCTCATCCCCGACGTCGTCGGCGTGCACGGCCACGGCGTCGACTGGGAGGCGGCGGTGACCGCCGCGGTCGCCTGCGAGGCGCTGCCCCACGTGGCCGAGGAGTCACAGCGCGCGCTGGCCGCCGGCCTGATCCGCTGCGACGAGGTCGCGGCCCACGACGGCCCGACCACCGTCGACCGCCAGGCGATCGCCCGCGCGCTCGATCAGGTGCCGCTGGCCGCGACCTGGGCGCGCGGCTTCATCGACGGCGCCGCGCCGCTGAAGCCCAAGAACTTCCAGAAGCACTCGGCGCCCGCCGTGCTGCTCAGCGCCGTGCGGGGCACCGCCAAGGCCGCCGTCGGCGACCCCGACCGGCGGCTGCGCAACCTGCTGGTGACCGGCATCGCGGCCGCCCACCGCCAGCCGGCTCAGCCCTCCTCGAACATGCCCGAGTCGACGACGTTGAGGAACGCGATGGCGAAGTCGCGGCCGAGGTCGGTGAGCTGATAGCTGCTGCCGTCGAGCCGCCACAGGTTGCAGTCGGCGAAGTGGAACCACAGGAGGTCCAGTCGCTCCTGCCAGCCGAGCGCGGCGAGATCTCGCAGCTGCTGGGGACACCGGGAATCCCACCACGCGCGAACGGCGTCCACCGGTACCCACTCGTCGTCGGCCACCGCTGCGATCAGCAGCAGCCCGACCATCGGCTCGACGGCGTACCACCCCAGGCGCAGGCACATCCCGACGATCAGGACCAGCGCGAGGTCCCTCCAGCCCTCGTCGTCGACCGGGTCGTCACCCGCGCGCCGAACGGTCGATGACCTCGGCTCGACCAGGCCCGCGGCGTCGCACGCGTACCAGAGTCGGTCGAGCGGCAGGCAGTCGCCGGCGCTGCGCCAGGAGTGGAGGGCTGCGTCGGCCAGGACCGCGTCGGCCTCGGCGGAGAGCTCCTCCTGCACACCGCGGAAGGAGCGTTGCAGCCGGTCGTACTCGCGCTCCCACTGCCAGAGGTCGAGGTGCTGATACGCCTCACGGGCGACGGGCGGACGCAGCAGGCCACGTGCCGTCGCCGGCCGGCCCGCGCCCACCCAGTCGACGAGAGCCAGGCACTGCTGCACGAACGCCGACTCGCGCGCGAGTCGCGCGGACTCGCCGACATCGCCCGGGTCGATGCCCGGCTCCTCGTCGTCCAGATCGGCGTCGTCCAGGTCGTCGTCGAACTCCCAGGGCGGATACGGTCGACCGTCGTTGATGGACGAGGTGAACCGCTCACCGCGCAGGCTCTTCGGCGCCGGGTCCGGCATTCGTGCCACCCGCTCCTCCTGCGGGAGCGCGTTCCAGGCGCTCTGGATCGAAGCGAGTCGCTCCTTCAGCTCTTCGACGTCGGCGGCCCCATCGAGGTCGATCCCGATGCTCCGGCCGAACTCCGCGAGCACGCGCCCCTGGGAGTGCCGCGCCGGGTCGTCGTACGCCGCCGCCATCTTCGGCAATGCCCGCTTGGCCTCCTTGCGCAGATCCGCCGGGCTCGCCGACCCCGTGCTCATCCGACCGGTCGCGCGCAGGAACCCCCAGAACGTGTCCAGCGTCTCGCGCAGCGCCTCGGCGTCCGGAAGCTCGCTCCCGTAGGCGGGCCAGGTCACGAGCAGCAACCGCTCGGCGCTCCCGGACGGCCACGTCCCGAGCGGATAGTCATCGTGCTGCAACCTGAGGTCGACGACCTGCTGGAGCAGCGCGGCGTCCAGGGATCGCTTCTTCTGCTCGGCCCAGGCCGAGGCGTGCCGTACGAGGAGGTCGGGTTGGTCCACGGACCCACGGTAGTAGGGGTCAGCCGCGGTCGTGCGCCCGCCGCAGCGGCACCGCGAGCCGCTGCGCGAGCTCGTCGTACGACGTGCCGAACGTCTCGACCACGGCCACGTCCCGACCGTCGGTGCCGCCGCCGAGCTCGAAGACCGCGAGGTCGGTGTAGACACGCGAGACGCAGCCGACCCCGGTGAGCGGATAGGTGCACTCGGGCACCAGCTTGGCGGTGCCGTCCTTGGCGAAGAGCGTCATCATCACGAAGACGCTCTTCGCGCCGATCGCGAGGTCCATCGCGCCGCCGACCGCGGGGATCGCGTCGGGTGCCTCGGTGTGCCAGTTGGCCAGGTCGCCGGCGGCGCTGACCTGGAAGGCGCCGAGCACGCAGACGTCGAGGTGGCTGCCGCGCATCATCGCGAACGAGTCCGCCGAGTGGAAGTACGCCGCACCCGGCGGCTCGACGACCGGGATCTTGCCGGCGTTGACGAGGTCCTGGTCGACCTCGTCGCCGACCGCGGCGCGGCCCATGTTGAGCATGCCGTTCTCGGTGTGCAGCACCACGCCGGACTCCGCGCCGAGGTGGTCGGCCACCAGCGTGGGCTGGCCGATGCCGAGGTTGACGTAGGCGCCGTGCGCGATGTCGCGGGCGACGCGGGCGGCCATCTGGTCCTTGGAGAGCGTCATACCGCGACCACCCTGTCCACGTAGATGCCCGGCGTGACGACCGCCTCCGGGTCCAGCTCACCGACCTCGACGACCTCGCGCACCTGCACGATCGTGGTGGCCGCCGCGGTGGCCATCACCGGCCCGAAGTTGCGGGCGGTCTTGCGGTAGACGACGTTGCCCATCCGGTCGGCCCGGTGGCCGCCGATCAGCGCGACGTCGCCCTTGATGGGGTACTCGAGCACGTAGGTCCGTCCGTCGATCTCCCGGGTCTCCTTGCCCTCGGCGAGCGGCGTGCCGACGCCGGTGGGGCAGAAGAACGCGCCGATGCCGGCGCCCGCCGCGCGCATCCGTTCGGCCAGGTTGCCCTGCGGCACCAGCTCGAGCTCGATCCGGCCCTCGCGGTAGAGCCCGTCGAAGACGTGGGAGTCCGACTGCCGCGGGAAGGAGCAGATCATCTTGCGCACCCGGCCCTTGGCCAGCAGCGCGGCCAGGCCGGTGTCGCCGTTGCCGGCGTTGTTGGAGACGACCGTCAGGTCGGTGGCGCCCTGGTCGATCAGCGCGTCGATGAGCCGGATCGGCATGCCGGCCAGGCCGAAGCCGCCGATCAGCACGGTCGCCCCGTCCTCGATGCCGGCGACCGCCGCGGCAGCCGAGTCGCAGATGGTGGTCATCGGTCGACGTTCTCCAGGACGACGGCGAGCGCCTGGCCCACGCCGATGCAGATCGCGGCCACGCCGTACCGGTCGCCGGACTCGCGCAGCCGCGCGGCCAGGGTGCCGAGGATGCGGCCCCCGGACGCACCGAGCGGGTGGCCGATGGCGATCGCGCCGCCCTTGGCGTTCACGATCTCGGGGTCGCTCAGCCCATCCTTGGCCCAGGCGTCCACGCACGCGAGCGACTGCACGGCGAACGCCTCGTTGAGCTCGACCGCGCTCACGTCGGCCCAGGTGATGCCGGCCCGGGCGAGCGCACGCGCCGCGGCCTCGACGGGTGCGTAGCCGAACATCGGCGGCTCGACCGCGCTCACGCCGCGCCCGGCGATCCGCGCCAGCGGGGCCGCGCCGATCGTCTCGGCCGCGGCCTCGGAGCCGAGCAGCACGGCGGACGCCCCGTCGTTGAGCGGGGACGCGTTGCCGGCGGTGATGGTGCCGCCCTTCGCCGCCGGGCGGAACGACGGCTTGAGGGCGGCCAGCTTCGTCGCGCTCGAGCCGGGGCGGATGCCCTCGTCGCGGGCGAGGTCGCCCACCGGCACCACGAGGTCGTCGTAGAAGCCGGCGCGCCACGCCTCGTCGGCCAGGTTGTGCGATCGGGCGGCGAACTCGTCCTGCCGCTCCCGACCGATCGCGAACCTCTCGCCGAGCAACTCGTTGGCCTCGCCCAGCGAGACCGTCCACTCCGCCGGCATGTTCTCGTTGACCAGGCGCCAGCCGAGGGTCGTCGAGACCGCGGTGACGTTGCCGGCCGGGAACGCGCGCGACGGCTTGGGCAGCACCCACGGCGCCCGCGTCATCGACTCCACACCACCGACGAGCACGATGTCGGCGTCCCCGGACTCGATCGTGCGCGAGCCGATGATCGCCGCATCGAGCGAGGAGCCGCAGAGCCGGTTGACGGTGGTGGCGGGCACCCCGACCGGGAGCCCGGCCAGCAGCACGGCCATCCGGCCGACGTTGCGGTTGTCCTCCCCGGCCTGGTTGGCGCAGCCCCAGACGACGTCGCCGATCCGCTCGGCGTCGAGCTCCGGGGTCTTCGCCAGCACGCCGCGGATCGCGGTGGCGGCGAGGTCGTCGGGCCGGACCTCGGCCAGGGCTCCGCCGAAGCGGCCGAACGGCGTCCGGAGCGCGGCGTACACGAAGGCGGCGGTCATGCAGCCACCGTAGGCCGGAAGTCACCTCCGCTTCCAATACTGAATCAGGCTTGATTGATAAGTTTCCGGCATGGAACTGCGGCATCTCCGCTCGTTCGACGTGCTCGCCGAGGAGCGGCACTTCGGCCGGGCAGCGGCCCGGCTGCACATCGCCCAGCCCGCGCTCTCCCAACAGGTCAAGCAGCTCGAGCGCGAGCTCGGCGTCTCGCTGCTGACCCGGACCACCCGGCGGGTGGAGCTGACCGAGGCCGGGGCGCGGTTCGCCGCCCACGCCCGAACCGTGCTCGGCGACGTCGCGCGCGCCTCGTCGGACATGGCGCTGCTCGCCTCGGGCGCCGCCGGGCGGGTGTCGATCGGGTTCATCGGCACCGCGACGTACGACGTGTTGCCGCGGGTGGCCCGCGAGGTGCACTCGTCGCTGCCCGAAATCGACCTCGACCTGCGCGGCGAGCTGCTCTCGCCGCAGCTGCTCGACGGCCTCCGGGACCGCACCTTCGACGTCGCCCTGGTGCGGCCGGACCCGCTCAACAGCGGGGATCTGACCCTCCGGCAGCTGCGGTCGGAGCGATTCGTCGCCGTGCTGCCCGCGGGCCACCGGCTCGCCGGGCGGCGCCGGATCCCGCTGTCGGCGCTGGCGGACGAGTCGTTCGTGATGCACCCGTCGGGCCATCGCTCGTCGATGCACGACCGAGTGCGCGCGGCGTGCGAGGCCGCCGGCTTCTCCCCGGACCCGGTGATCGAGGTGAGCGAGACCGCCACGCTGGTCGTCTTCGTCGCGGCCGGCCTCGGCGTCGCGCTGGTGCCCGAGCCGGTGCGCAGCCTCGGCCTCGACGGCGTCTCCTACGTGTCGCTCACCGATGCTCCGACGATCGACCTGGCCCTGGCCACCCGCGCCCGCGACGACTCCCCCGCCGTACGCCGGGTCGCGGAGATCGTGGGCGGCTGCGTCTGAGGTGGTTCCGAGGATCGGGCCTGGCGGCCCTCACACCTCAACCACCGTCACGGTGGTTGAGGTGCGAAGGCGCGCTAGCGCCTGAGCCTCGAAACCACCACGTCAACCACCGTGACCGCGCACTTGTCGACGATCGACGACGGTGGTTGAGGAGGTTGCGCTAGCAACCGTCTCAAAACCCACCAGCCCAGGCATCTATCGATCACTCGCGGGGTGGTGGTTTCGAGACAGGCGCTAGCGCGCCTTCCTCAACCACCGTGATCCCCGGCGTGCGGGCCCTGGCGGCCTCGAGGCACCTCAACCACCGAGCAGCCCCTCCTCCCGGAGCACCTCTGACGCGATCCGGAACGCGGTGTTGGCATCGGGCACCCCGCAGTAGATCGCCGACTGCAGCAGCACCTCCTTGAGCTCGTCGACGCTCAGGCCGTTGCGCAGGGCGGCGCGCACGTGCATCGCGAGCTCCTCGTGGTGGCCGCGGGCGATCAGGGCGGTGAGGGTGATCATCGAGCGGGAGCGACGGTCGAGGCCGGGGCGGGTCCAGATCTCGCCCCAGGCGTACGCCGTGATCAGCTCCTGGAAGTCGCGGGTGAAGTCGGTGGTGCCGGCGACCGCGCGATCGACGTGGGCGTCGCCCAGCACCTCGCGGCGCACCCGTATGCCGGGCGACGCCTCGGGCGCGGCCTCGGGGCTCGACTCACCCAGGAAGTGCGCCCGCAGCAGCCGGGCCACCTCCGCCGGCTGCTCGGCGGGCGCGAGGTGGGCGACGCCGGGCAGCTCGACGAACGACCCGTCCGCCACACCGGAGGCGATCTCACGCAGGCGATCAGGCGGCGTCGCAACGTCGTCGGCGCCGGCGACGGCGAGCACGGGGGGTGTGATCCGGCCCAGCTGCGCGCGCACGTCGAAGCCGGCGAGCGCGCCGCAGACCTGGACGTAGCCCTCGTCGATCGCGTCGGAGAGCGCCCGGAGCAGGGCGCCGCCGCGCTCGGGCTCGCGCTCCAGGAAGCCGGGGCCGAACCACCGCTCGGCCGACCCGCTGACCATGACCGGCGTGCCGGAGGCGCGCACGGCCGTCATCCGCTCGGCCCACGACTCGGGGGTGCCGATCTGCGCGCCGGTGCACAGCAGCGCGGCGGCGACGATCCGGTCCGGCGCGTCGAGCAGCAGCTGGAGCCCGACCGCGCCCCCGACGGAGTCCCCGGCGTAGAAGAACGGCCCGCGCGGCTGACCGCGCTCGGTGAGCACGTCGTCGACCACGTGCAGCACGCCCGCCGCGAGCTCGGCCATCGTGAAGGGCTCCTCGAGCACGGACCGGTTGTGGCCGTGCCCGGGCAGGTCCCAACCCACCACGTCGAAGGCGTCGGTCAGGCCGGCGGCACACGCGGCCCAGAGCGTGGTCGCCGAGGTGCCGAGCGACGGTCCGAGGACCAGCAGCGGCAGGGTGGCGCGGTCGCGCCCGCCGGTGAGCCGGACGACGGTGATGCTCGGGATCAACGGGACTCCTTCGAGAGGGACTCACGGGCTCGCACGACGACCGCATCGACGTGCTCGATCGCGTCGCCGAGGTACGACGGGGCCGGCGGGTGCCCCGCGGCCGCGGCCATCGACCGCTGCTCGGCGAGCACGTCGGCGCCGGCCGCGGCGAGCGTAGCGGCCATCCGGTCGGGGCGCACCACCAGACCGGTGACCAGGTCGTCGGTCTGGGAGACCGCGACCAGCGTGCGCCGGACCAGGTCGCGCAGCGTCGCCCACTCCGCGTGCCAGCCGCCGTCGGCGCGATCGTCGACCTGCTGCGCCGCGGCCAGGTGCAGGGTCGCCGCGAGCTGCGGCGTGGTCAGCGCGGCGCGCCGCACCAGCACCGAGAGCGTCGGGTTCGCCTTGTGCGGCATGGTCGACGACCCGCCGCCGGAGCCCTCGGCGAGCTCGCCGATCTCGGGCCGCGACATCACCAGCACGTCGTTGGCGATCCGCGCGCAGGCGTCGGTGCAGCCGGCGAGCGCGTCGCCGATCCGGGTGATCGGCGCGCGGGTCGTGTGCCATCGCGGCACGCCGCCCGGGGCCGGCCGGCCGAGCTCGGTGAGCGCGGCCCGCGTGCCCGCGGCCCCGCCGAGCTGCTCGGGGAAGTCGAGACGGGCGACGTCGTCGTCCGCGTCGAGGACGGCTGTCAGCCAGGCGGCGACACGGAAGCCGAAGGTCGTCGGCACCGCGTGCTGGGTCAGCGTCCGCGCGACCATCGGCGTCGACCGGTGCCGCTCGGCCAGGCCGACCAGCCGGTCCACCACGGAGCGCAGGTCGTGGCGCAGCGACGCCACCGCCGCGGCCGCCATCCGCATCAGCGCGGAGTCGACGACGTCCTGACTGGTCAGACCGCGGTGGACCCGGGGGTCCTGCTCGCGCAGCAGCTCGACGAGCGCGATCACCGGGTTGCCGCCGAGCTCCGCCTCGTTGGCGAGCCACTCCAGGTGGTCCGGCACCTCCAGGGGCCTGCCGAGCCAGTCCGCCTCGACGTCGACCATCGCCCCCAGGAACGACTCCGACGTGAAGTGGTCGCCGGCCCGGTCGTCCCCGGGCCAGAAGAGATCCGCCATGAGGTCAGTCTCGCGCGTGGGACAGGAAGACGGTCTCGTCCTCTCCTTGGAGCCGGATGTCGAACACGAACCCACGGTCGTCCGGCACCGCCTCGAGCGCGGCCAGCTCGGCCGGCGCGGCACCCGGCAGGTAGGCGCGCGTGAACAGCCGGTCCAGCAGCCCGCGGGCGAAGACCGTCAGCGCGAAGTACGGCGCCCCAGCCGACGACAGGGCGCCCGGTCGCAGCGTCGAGAACCGGTAGTGCCCCGTGCGGTCGGTCTGGGCGCGGCCGAAGCCGGTGAACGTGTACCCGTCGCGACGGAGCGAGCCGGCGACCTGCGGCACCGCGCCGTCCGGGCCGGTCTGCCAGACCTCGACGAGCGCGTCCGGGACCGGGTCGCCGGCCCCGTCGTAGACCCGGCCGTGCAGCCGGATGGCCTCCGCACGCGCGGGCGGCACGAGCTCCGCGTCGCCGGCGTACGGCAGCGCGTAGTGGAAGAACGGCCCGACGGTCTGGCCGGGGGTCGGGGTGAGACTCACTGCTCGTCCTCCTCGAAGACCGTGCGATGGCTGCCGGAGAGCACGATGTCCCAGCGGTAGCCGGTGGCCCACTCGTGGGTCGTCACGTCGTGGTCGTACGTCGCGACCAGGCGGTCGCGCGCGGCCGGGTCGACGATCGACTGGTAGATCGGGTCCAGCGCGAAGAGCGGGTCGCCCGGGAAGTACATCTGGGTGACCAGCCGCTGGGTGAACTCGCGGCCGAAGACCGAGAAGTGGATGTGCGCGGGCCGCCACGCGTTGTGGTGGTTGCGCCACGGGTAGGGCCCGGGCTTGATCGTGGTGAAGCGGTAGCGGCCGTCGTCGTCGGTGAGGCAGCGGCCCATGCCGGTGAAGTTCGGGTCGAGCGCGGCGGGGTGCTGGTCGCGCTGGTGGATGTAGCGGCCCCCGGCGTTCGCCTGCCAGATCTCGACGAGCTGGCGGCGCACCGGCCGGCCCTCGCCGTCGGTGACCCGACCGGTGACGACCATCCGCTCGCCGACCGGCTCGCCGCGGTGCTGGACGGTCAGGTCCGATTCGAGCGGGTCGACGTCGAGTTCGCCGAAGACCGGCGCCCACAGCTCGACGCCCTCCGGGTCCACCTGCCGGGGCGCCTTCGTCGGGTGGCGCAGAATGCTGGAACGGTACGGCGGGTAGTCGAGTCGGGGCGCGGTCTCGGTCGCGCCCTCCCCGGATCCTGGGCGGGCGTCGTACTCCCGCGAGATCGCGGCGATCTCGGCGCTGATCTCGGCCTGGCTGGCGGCCGCTGAGTCGGAGCTGGTCACGCGGCGACCGTAGGGACGGACGTGGGCGCTGGCGACCGATCTCTTCCGGTGAGTGGAAGACTCCCCCGCATGGCCGGCAACACCTCGACCCCGGGCGCCACCGTCACCTCGCGCGCGCTGGCGCTGCTCGGGGCGTTCGACGAGCGGCACCCGCGGCTGACGCTGACCCAGCTCGCCGAGCGGGCCGGCCTCCCGGTGCCCACGGCGCACCGCCTGATCGGCGAGCTGGTCGCGTGGGGAGCGCTCTCCCGCACGGAGACCGGCTGCTACGTCGTCGGCCGGCGGCTCTGGGACCTGGGCCTGCTCGCGCCGGTGCAGACCGGGCTCCGCGAGCTGGCCTCGCCGTACCTCCACGACCTCTACGGCGCCACCCTCGCCACCGTGCACCTGTCGGTGCGCGACGGCCTCGACGTCCTCTACCTCGACCGGCTCGCCGGGCACGCGTCGGTGCCGGTGGTGAGCAGCGTCGGCTCCCGGCTGCCGCTGCACGCGACCGGTGTCGGCAAGGTGCTGCTCGCGCACGCGCCGCCGGAGGTGCAGCAGGCGGTGCTGGCCGACCTGACCCGGATCACGCCGTACACGATCACCCAGCCGGGCCTGCTGCGCCGCCAGCTGGCCCGGGTGCTGCGCGAGGGCCACGCGACGACGTCGGAGGAGATGAGCCTCGGCGCCTGCTCGCTCGCCGTCCCGATCCGGCGCGGCCCGGACGTGGTCGCCGCCCTCGGCATCGTGGTGCCCTCGCTCAAGGACCGGTCCAAGCTGCTGGGCGCGCTCCAGGTCGCCGCCCACGGCGTCGGGCGCGAGCTCGCCCGGACGCTTCCGCCCAGCGGAATCTCCGGATAGTCGCGCCGCCCGCCGTCGCCCGAGACTGCGGCCATGCGCACCCAGGTCGCCATCATCGGCGCGGGCCCGTCCGGCCTCCTGCTCTCGCACCTGCTCGCCGCCGACGGCATCGAGTCCGTCGTGCTGGAGACCCGTTCGGAGGAGTACGTCGCGGGCCGGATCCGCGCCGGCATCCTCGAGCAGTCCACGGTCGACCTGCTGCGCGCGGTCGGGCTCGGCGACCGGCTCGACCGCGAGGCCGACCCGCACCGCGGCATCTACCTGCAGTGGCCCCAGGAGCGGCACCACCTCGACTTCGTCGACCTCACCGGCCGCCAGGTCTTCGTCTACGGGCAGACCGAGGTGCAGAAGGACCTCGCCGCCGCCGCGCACGCCCGCGGCCAGCAGGTGGTCTACGAGATCGCCGACACCGCGCTCCACGATCTCGGGACCGACCGGCCGTCGGTGACCTTCACCGACCGCGACGGCGCGGCCCAGCGCCTCGAGGCCGACGTGGTCGTGGGCTGCGACGGGTCGTTCGGGCCGTCGCGGACCGCCGTGCCCGACGACGTGCGCCGTACCTGGGAGCGGACCTACGACTACTCCTGGCTCGGCGTGCTCGCCGACGTCGCACCCTCGACCGACGAGCTGATCTACGCCTGGCACCCGGACGGGTTCGCGCTGCACTCCATGCGCTCCTCGAGCGTGTCGCGGTTCTACCTCCAGGTGCCCAACGACACCGCGGTCGAGGCCTGGTCCGACGACCGGATCTGGGAGGCCCTCGCAACCCGGCTCGGCCACGGCCAGGACGGCTGGGCGCTCGACACGGGGCCGATCACCGACAGGAGCGTGCTGCCGATGCGCTCGTTCGTGCAGCAGCCGATGCGGCACGGGCGGCTCTTCCTGGCCGGCGACGCCGCGCACATCGTGCCGCCGACCGGCGCCAAGGGGCTCAACCTCGCGGTCGCCGACGTCGCGCTGCTCGCGCCGGCCCTGGTCGCGCTGCTCCGGGGCGACCCCGCGGCCGCGGACGCCTACTCCGACACGGCGCTGCGCCGGGTCTGGCGCTGCACCCACTTCTCCTGGTGGATGACGACGATGCTGCACACCGGCGCCGACCCGTTCGACCAGCAGCTGCAGCTCTCCCAACTGCGCTGGGTCACCTCCAGCGAGGCCGGCGCCAGCGGGCTGGCGGAGAACTACGCGGGTCTGCCGATCGGGTTCTGAGGGGCGATCACAGGAAGTCCACAGTCGTTCCCCGGGGAACCAGCAGGATCGGCAGGTCCACTGGTGGCATGACCTCCCCCGCCTCCGGCTCGACCCCGCCGCCCCCGTTCAACCCGTACTTCGCCGCGCCGACGACCCCGCCGCCCGCCGGTCCGCCGGCCTTCTCGGCCCCGCCGCCGGCTCGGCGTACCGGCTGGAGCTGGCGCGCCACCCTCGCCGGGGCCGTCGCCGGCGGCGTGCTCGCCGCGTCGGTCGCCGTGCCGGTCACCTGGGCGCTCAGCCACGGAGGGTCGGTGGCCGACTCCCCGTCCGCGGCCACGCCGCAACAGCCGAGCACCGGCACCCTGCCCCAGCAGCCCGGCTCCGGCGCGCTGCCGCAGGACCCGTTCGGCGGCTCCCGGGGACTCCCGTACGGCGGCAGCACCAGCGACCGGACCGGCAGCTGGAGCGACGCGACCGCCGACCAGGCGCAGGGCGTGGTGCTCATCGACACCCGCACCACCGCAGGCGAGGCCGCCGGCACCGGCCTGGTGATCGACGCCTCCGGCCTGGTGCTCACCAACTACCACGTGGTCGAGGGCTCGACGCAGGTACAGGTGACCGTCGCGGCCACCGGCGACACCTACGACGCCACCGTCGTCGGCCACGACCAGGAGGCGGACATCGCGCTGCTCCAGCTCGACGGCGCCTCCGGCCTCACCACGGTCGACGTCGACGACGACGGCGGCCCGGCCGTCGCCGACGAGGTGACCGCGGTCGGCAACGCCCAGGGCCAGGGCTTCCTCTCCGCCGCCGACGGCAGCGTGGTGGCGCTCGACCGGTCGATCGACACCCAGTCGGAGGCCACCGTGCAGGGCGAGCACCTCACCGGCCTGATCCAGACCGACGCGTACGTCGTCGGCGGCTTCTCCGGCGGCGCCCTCCTCGACGACGAGGGCGAGGTCGTCGGCATCACCACGGCCGCCTCCAGCGGCGGCGCGGCCCAGAGCTACGCCGTGCCGATCGACGAGGCGCTCGACGTCGCCGGCCAGATCGAGGGCGGCCACGAGTCCGACGGCGTGCAGATCGGCCCGTCCGCCTACCTCGGCATCGCGATCGCCCAGGCGGGATCCGGCGTGGCGGGCTCCGGCGTGCAGGTCGGCCAGGTCGAGAGCGACAGCGCCGCGGCCCAGGCCGGCATCGAGGCCGGCGCGACGATCACCGGCATCGACAACACCGCGATCACGTCGTACGACGGCCTGCGCTCGGCGCTCGCGACGTACGAGCCCGGCGACTCGGTCACGCTGCACTGGACCGACGCGTCCGGCGGGACGCACGACGCGCAGGTGACCCTCGGCTCGTCGCCCGTGAACTAGTGGCGTGACCTTCTGGTCAGACGCTCGTTGCTGCTGGGTACGAGATGCGGGCCCGGCTCAGCGGGGATCGCAGCACCAGAGGGAGAGCCATGATCAAGCACGTATGGAAGGCGCTGCTGGCGCTGGTCGTCGTGTGCGCGCTGTCGCTGGTCGGCGCGACCACGACCGCGTCGGCGAGCACCGGTGGGAGCGAGCGCACGACGAGCGCGGCCGCCCAGGCCGGGCCGTGTGCCAAGCAGAAGCAGAAGGTCGCCAAGTCCAAGAAGCAGGCCGCGAAGGCCAAGAAGCAGGTCACGAAGGCCAAGAAGGCCAAGAAGCGCGCCGACCGCAGTCACCAGCGGAAGGCCGCGACCAAGCTGAAGAAGGCGAAGAAGGCCAACGCCAAGGCACACCAGAAGGTGAAGAAGGCGAAGAAGGCCCTGAAGCGGTGCCGCGCGATCAACGGCGGTGGCGGTAGCACCGGTGGCGGCACCGGCGGAGCCGCCGCGAGCCCGCTGCAGCCGCTCTGCGACGCCGTCGCCCAGCTGCAGCCCCTCTGCGACGCGACCGCGGGCATCCCGCTGCCGCCGTCGAGCGGTGGCGACCCGTCGGCCAGCCCGCTCGCACCGCTGTGCCAGGCGATCCCCCAGGCCCAGCCGCTCTGCGACGCCACGGCGGTGGCCCCCGCGCCCGGAGCCCCCAGCCCGCTGCAGCCGCTCTGCGACGCGGCCGGTCAGCTGCAGCCCCTCTGCGACGCGACCAGTGGCAGCGGCGGGGGCGGCGGCGGCCTGCTCGACCCGGTCCTGCAGCCGCTGTGCGGCGCCCTCCCGGCGCTGTGCTCCGCACTGCCGCCGCTCCCGGTGCGAGCAGTCGCCTGAGCGGAGCCGACCGATCTCCGACCGGGGGTGTCGTCGCAGTCGCGGCGGCACCCCCGGCTCATCCTCGGCGCGGGTCCGGGCCGACTCCACCTGGTCGCCGCCGGCCGGTTTCGGCGGCCGACAGCCGAAACCCGCACGGCACGCCGGGCCGATGCGGCGTGTCGTGCGGCTTTCGGCTGCCAGGCGGAAGGTTGCCGCGGTGGACCCCGAAGCGGGCCGGCGCGACTTGGTGTGAACGGTGGGCGGCCGGCGCGGGCGGCCCCCGCCGGGCCCGACTCTCAGTCGGTCGCCGCATCCTCGTCGCGCAGCGGTGGCACCGGGACGCCCTGCACGCGGTACTTCCAGTAGCTGTAGGCGAGCAGCCCGAGCGCGATGAACCCCGAGAGCACGAGGCTGATGCCGGCGGCCGGGGCCCCCGGCAGCCACCACGACTCCCGGGCCGGCCACCAGCCTGGCACGTCCGGATCCAGCAGCCAGAGCACGCCGAAGCCCACGATCGCGAGGCCGCCGGCGGCCGACAGCACGACCCGCGGCCAGGTCTCGACACCCTCGGCCGCGGCCCGCTTGGCCGCCCGCTCGACCGGGTCGAGACGGCGCTCGGCCCACTCGTACTGCTGCGAGAGGACCACCAGCCCCGCGAACAGCATCAGCAGCCCCGGGCCGGGCAGCACCAGCGCGGCCAGGCCGGCCACGATCAGGACCCAGCCGACGATCTCGAGCACGATCCGCTTCGCCGCGGCGCCGCCCGGAAAACCCATGCCGGAAGCCTGCCAGACCCCGTCAAGCGCCCGGACCAGTGGCCGGCCGGTGCCGGCCCGCCCGCGGTGAGCAGGCAACCATCCGGACCACCACAACGGTTGCCGACTCACCGCCACCCAGACCGGCAGCCGGCCCGCCGGAGATCCGCGGCTCAGGCGGCCAGGCTCAGGTCGTCGCGCGCCACGTCGGGGTCGATCCCCTCGGGCAGGCGCACCAGCCGGGCGTGCAGGTGCGGCGGCACGGCGAGCCGGGCCAGGATCAGCGCGGCGCCGCTGGTGGCGACCAGGGCGTAGATGAGGTTCGCGTCGATGTCCGCGAGCAGCCCGTAGGCACCGGCGAGCGCGGCGTCCACGATCAGCATTGCCCAGGCGGAGGCGGCGATCGCCGAGACGTCCGCCGAGCGCCAGGCCGTGATCGCGGCCGGGACGACCATCAGCGTGATCGAGCAGCCGAGCGCCACGATGAACGGGCGCGAGCCGAGCACCGGCACCAGCGCGGCGAGGGCCGCGATCGACGAGGCCCAGACCACCGGCAGCCACATCCGGTCGCGGTTGCCGCCACGGGACCAGGCGAGCACCATCGCGCCCGCGGTGCCCGGCAGCGTGAGCAGCGCCGGGAGGATCACCCAGATCTCGCGCTCGGCCACGCCGTACGCCGTCCAGGCGGTGCCGCTGATCGTCGAGTTCGCGAGGGCGGCGACGCTGACTCCGGCGGCCGTGCCCGCATGCACGAGCTTGCGCATCTGGGGGACGGTGTAGGCGAACGCGAGGAGCGTGGCCGCCAGGCCGACGGCGGTCGCGAGCGAGATGTTCACGGGCTGCTTTCTCTTCTGCACACAGACGACGGCCGCCGCGTGCAACGCACGCGACGACCGTCGTCGAACCGACTGGGAGGCCGGGGATCCGTCACCCGACACGAGCAATCCTACGGGCCGTTTCGGACCCGACCCGACCAAAAGGAGTGCTTCTCAGGGTGATATCACCCACAGATCCTGTCGTAGTAAGCAGATTCAGCAGGAAGATATTCCGTCGTACGCCCGATGGGCCGGAGGTCAGATGTCGGTGACCCGGACCCCGGCGTGGGCCTGGTAGCGCCGGTTGACGCTGATCAGGTTCGCGGTCAGGGCCTCGACCTGGTGGGCGTTGCGCAGCCGGCCGCCGTACACGCCGCGGACCCCGGGGATGGTGCCCGCGAGGTCCTGGACCAGGTCGGTGGCCGCGCGGACGTCGCCGAGCACCAGCACGTCGGTGTCGACCGAGGCGACCTCGGGGTCCTCGAGCTTGACCGCGCTGACGTTGTGGAAGGCCCCGACCACGGTCGACTCGGTCAGGATCCCCTGCGCCTGCTGGGCCGCCGACCCCTCCTCGACCGGAAGCGCGTAGGCGCCCTGCTTGTCGAAGCCGAGCGGGTTCACGCAGTCCACGACGACCTTGCCGGCCAGCACCGGGGCGAGCTCCTTGAGCAGCTCGCCGTGTCCGTCCCACGGCACCGCGACCACGACCACGTCGCCGGCCTCGGCCGCACCGGCGTTGTCGGCACCGGTGACCGTGCCGCCGACCGCCTCGACCAGCGCCGACGCCGCCTCGGCCGCGCGCTCGGCGCTGCGGCTGCCGATCACGACGGGAAGGCCCGCGGCGGCGAACCGCCGCGCCAGGCCGCGGCCCTGGGGACCGGTGCCACCGAGCACCGCCACGGTCTTGCCGACAAGGGATTCGGGGAGAGAGGTCATGGGGGCCACTCTCTCAGTCGCGGGCGCGGCGCAGCCCTGTGATCTTGGGCACCAAGACGCGCGCCGACCGGGCCCGCAGGGCCCCCCACCACAGCCCGGCGCCGTAGGCCAGGTCGTCGAGTCGGCGGGCGACGAAGGCCTCCGGCGCTCGCGCCGGGGGCACCTCGCGGTGGTCGATCAGGTCCCAGACCAGGGCGGCCGCGACCGCTCGCCGGGCCCGCCGCGAGACCAGCGCGGCGGCCGCAGCACCGGGCCACCAGTGCCGGAGCAGCAGGTGGGAGCCCTGGCGCAGCGTCGACATCGCCACCTCCCCGGTCAGCTCCGTGGCCAGCCGTGAGCGGTCGGGGGTGTCCGGGAGGGTGCGGCCGAGGCGCAGCCGGACCAGCGCGAGTGCGCCGATAGCGCACGGGATCGACCACGTCCGCTGCCACAACAGCGCAAGTGCGCCGAGGGCGGGCACCGGCGAGAGCACCGCCGGTGCCATCCAGTCACCGTGCCGCTGCGCCAGCCAGGCGCCGCCGGTGCCGTAGAAGGCCTTGCGTCCCAGCCACGTCGACCAGGTACCGCGGCTGTCGTGCCTCGCGACGTACGCCGGGTCGTAGCGGACCTGCCGGCCCCGCCGGACCAGTCGCCAGACCAGATCGACGTCCTCGCCCACGCGGCGGCCGGCCTCGAAGCCGTCGCCGTCGAGGTCCGCCATCCGCACCAGCAGGCAGGCGCTCGGCAGCCAGCCCACCTTCGACCACGGCCGCACCAGCGCCGGCTCGGTGCCGAGGTCGAGCGAGAGCCCGTCGACGTCCCAGCGCTCGAAGCGGCGCGGCCGGGTGTTGCGCGCGACCCCGCGCACCCGCGGCCCGACCGCGGCCACCCGCGGGTCGACGAAGTGCCCGGCCAGCCCCCGCAGCGCTTCGGCGTCGACGACCACGTCGGAGTCGACGAAGGCGACGTACGCCGTGCGCACCTGCACCAGCCCGGCGTTGCGGGCGCCGGCGGGCCCGACGTTCGTGGTCAGCGCGACCAGCCGGGCGCCGTGCTGCGCGGCGACCCGCGCGACGGCGTCGGGGTCGCGGGAGGCGTCGTCGACGACGACCACCGGGAGCTCGGCGAGCTTCGCCAGCAGCCGGTCGAGGCGGTCGGCGCGGTCCCGGATCGGGACCACCACGGTCAGGTCGGCCGTCTCCCCGGAGGGCGGGCCGGACAGGAGCGGCGCCGCGAGGTTGGCCGCCAGCAGCCGCTCGGCCACGACGCCGGTGGTCCGGTCGCCGACCTCGAGCACCTCGCCGCGCCCCAGGGCCGGTGCCGGCTCGCGCAGCCGGAGCACGCGCAGCGGCGAGCCGCCGACCAAGGTCCGGCCGCCGTCGTGCACGCGTACGTCGTCGCCGACCCGCACCCGGAAGCCGGCCGGGAGGGTCACGAGAAGCCGCCGGTGGCCGACACGACGCTGCCGTTGAGCACCGCCGCCTCCCGCGAGCAGCAGAAGGCCAGCGTCGCCGCGACCTCGTCGGGGTCGAGCAGACGCCGAAGCAGCTGGTGACCGGCGAAGGTCTCGGCGTCGGGCAGCCCGTAGATGTCGGCGGTGGCGTCGAGCATGGGGGTCCGGGTGGAGCCCGGCGAGACCGCGCAGGCGGTGACGCCGGTGCCGACGAGGTCGGCCGCGAGACCCTTGACCAGCCCGACGACAGCGTGCTTGGCGGCGACGTACGCGCCGAGCCCGAACAGGCCCTGGTGGGCGGCGGCCGAGGCCACCGCGACGAACCGGCACCCCGACGGGTCCGGCCCCGCGAGCATCACCGGCACGGCGGCGACGGCGGTCTGCCACACGGTCCTGGCGTCGGCCTCCCAGAGGTCGTCGAACTCCTCCGGCGGCGTCTCCCACAGTGGCCGGCCGCCCGCGATCACCGCGGCCGCCGCGACCACGGCGTCGAGCCGGCCCCACCGCTCGACGGCGAGCGCCACCGCGGACTCCAGCACGCGCTGGTCGCGTACGTCGCCGCGTACGTGGGCCGCGCGCTCCGACTCGGGCACGACTGCGGCCTCGCGATCGACGCCGACCACGGCGTATCCCTGCGCGAGCAGGCGCGCGACCGTCGCCGACCCGATGCCTCCGGCCGCGCCGGTGATCAGGGCGACCCTCATGCCAGCCGCCCTCGGACGTCGGCGACCATCGCCGCGAGCACCCGCTCGCCCTCGGCGGCGGTCGCGCCGGCCGGATCGCCGAGCACGCCGTTGGCCGAGACCGCGGCGATGCCGCCGGCCAGCATCGCGGGCAGGATCTCGCTCAACGGCTGGGTGTTGCCCGCCTCGGCTCGGTCGAGCCGCACCGACCCGGGCCGCAGGTGGAGCATGAGGCTCGTCTCGGTGTAGCCCGCATGGAGATCGACGTCCTCGGTCGCGCACGGCACCCACGCCACGTCGCGGCCGTCGTGGCCGTCGTGGCGCAGGACCGCGATCGCGGCGTCGAGGGCGACGAGGTTTCCCCCGTGGGCGTTGACGAACACCACCCGCCGCGCCCAGGTGCGCATCGACCGCACCAGCTCGACGACCTGGGTGCGCAGCGCGTCGGTGCCGACCGAGCAGGTGCCGGGGAAGGACTGGTGCTCGCCGCTCGATCCATACGCGATCGCCGGCGCCACCCAGGCACCCGGCAGCCCGGCCGCGACTCCCTCGGCCACCGCGATCGCGATGGTGGTGTCGGTGTCGAGCGGGAGGTGCGGCCCGTGCTGCTCGATCGAGCCGACCGGCACCAGCACCAGCCCGGCCCCCTCCGCCTCGGGGGACGTGGCGTCGGCGAGGCTCATCGGCCGGTCCCGGCCGGCGGTGGGCGATCCACCGAACGCCGGCCTGAGAACGTGGACCGGTCACCGCCGTCCGGCGCACCGACCGGGGAACGGTGGGCGATCCACCGAACGCCGGCCTGAGAACGTGGAGGAGCCACCGCCGCCCTGACCGCCGCCCGGGGAGCGGTGGGCACTCCACCGAACACCCGCCGAGAAACGTGGAGGAGCCACCGCCGCACGGCGCACCGACCGAGCAACGGTGAGCCAGCAACCGATCCCGAACCCCAGAACGTTGCCTGCTCACCGCCGCACGGCGCCAACCCCGGGCAGCGGTGAGTCAGCAACCGACCCGGGCCGCCAGAAGGTTGCCTGCTCACCGCCGCCCGGCACGCCGACCGGGGAGCGGTGGGCGATCCACCGAACCCCGGCCGAGAAACGTGGAGGAGCCACCGCCGCCCGGCGCACCGACCGAGCAACGGTGAGCCAGCAACCGATCCCGACTCCCAGAACGTTGCCTGCTCACCGCCGCACGACGCCGACCCCAGGCAGCGGTGAGCCAGCAACCGACCCGGGCCGCCAAAAGGTTGCCTGCTCACCGCCGCACGGCGACGGCCCCGACGACTCATGACCGGTGGAAGCCCTCGGGCACCAGCAGCGTCTCGGGAGTCAGCTCGTCGATCGAGGACAGCCCGAGGCCGAGCAGCGCCGAGTCGAGGCCGCCGCGCAGGACGTCGAGCACGTTCTCCACGCCCGCCTGGCCGTTGGCGGCCAGGCCCCACAGGTAGGCGCGGCCGATCAGCACCGCGCGGGCACCGAGGGCGAGCGCCTTCGCGACGTCCGAGCCCCGGCGTACGCCGCCGTCCATGAGCACCTCGATCTCGTCGCCCACCGCCCGGGCGATCGGGTTCAGCAGCCGGATCGCGGCCGGCGTGCCGTCGAGGTTGTTGCCGCCGTGGTTGGACACCGAGATCGCGGCGACCCCGGCGTCCACGGCCCGGCGCGCGTCGTCGACCCGGGAGACGCCCTTGAGCACGAACGGCGTGCCGCTGATCTCGCCCCACGTCGCGCGCATCCACGCGACGTCCTCCCAGGAGGGCGGGGGCGTGGTCATCCACTCGTAGTAGGCGCCGAAGAAGGTCGGCGCGGGACCGCCGTCGGGCGGCGCGAGGTTCGGCGCGGTCAGGTCGGGGATCTGGCCGGTGCGGCCGAACTGGTAGAGCCAGCGCGGCTTGGTGGCGACCTTCGGCGCCATCCGCACCATCGTCTTGAGGTCGACCTTCTCGGGGATCTCCGGGCTGCCCCAGTCGCGGCCCATCGAGAACGACCAGTCCAGGGTGGCGATCAGCCCGATCGCTCCCGCCTTGTGAGCGCGCTCCATGCGCTGCACCATCACGTCGCGGTCGCCGGTCCAGTACATCTGGAAGAACGTGCGCGGGCAGGCCTCCACGACCTCCTCGACCGACTTGGAGGCGAAGTTCGACAGGCCCATCAGCGTGCCGCGGGCGTTGGCGGCCCGGGCGACGGCGACCTCGCCGTCGGGGTGCACCGCCTGGACGCCGGTCGGGCTGATCAGCACGGGCAGCGAGACCTCGTGGCCGAGCACGGTGCGCGTCATCGAGCGGTCGGCCTGGTGGCCGGCGACATGAGGCAGCACCCCGATCTCGGCGAACGCCGCCTGATTGTCCGCGATCGTCTGCCCGCGCTCCGACCCGGCGACCAGCGCGCCGTAGACCGGCTTCGGCAGCCGCTTGCGGGCGCGCTGCTGCGCGACCGCGACGGACTCGAACCAGGGGTTCTGCTTCCAGGGGTTCTCGAACTTCATGATGCCGTCCTGTGTGGTGGTTTCGAGGCTCGCTGCGCTCGCACCTCAACCACCGTCCGGCACGAAGCCGGCCAGCGGGCTCTCGGCACAGTCGCTGACGGGCGGCCGGGTCATCAGCTTGAGCATCACCGGCTGGTTGCGGGTGGGCGTCGCCTTGGAGTGGTCCTGGCTGGCGGCCGGGATGGTGCGGGCGCCGGCCAGCGCGAGCTCGCTGTGGCCCTGGACGCACTCGGGGTCGGGGCCGTCGAGCGGCAGGCCGGTGAAGAACTTCGCGGCCATGCAGCCGCCGCGGCAGGCGTCGTAGTGGGCGCACTTCGTGCACGCGCCACCGGTCTGCGGCGAGCGCAGCTCGGCGAAGAGCGGCGAGGTCTGCCAGACCTGCCGGAAGCCGCCGTCGGTGAGCAGGTTGCCGGCGTGGAACTGGTCGTGGATCGCGAACGGGCAGGCGTAGACGTCGCCCACGGGGTCGATCAGGCACACCACCCGGCCGGCGCCGCAGAGGTTGAGGCCCGGCAGCGCCTCGCCGAACGCCGCGAGGTGGAAGAACGAGTCGCCCGTGAGTACGCCGTCCCCGTGAGCGAGCAGCCAGTCGTAGAGCTCGCGCTGCTGCTCCGGCAGCGGGTGCAGCTCGTCCCACACGTCGGCGCCGCGGCCCGAGGGGCGCAGCCGGGTGAGCCGCAGCGTCGCGCCGTACCGGTCGGCGATCGCCTTGAACTCGTCGAGCTGGCCGATGTTCTGCCGGGTGCAGACGACGCTGATCTTGGCGTCGCGGAAGCCCGCGTCCTGGAGGTTCTGCAGGGCGAGCAGCGCGGTGTCGAACGAGCCCGGCCCGCGCACGTAGTCGTTGACCTCAGCGGTCGCACCGTCGAGCGAGATCTGCACGTCGACGTAGTCGGTGCTGGCGAGGAAGCGGGCGCGTTCGGGGGTGATCCGCACCCCGTTGGTCGAGAACTTCACCCCGACCTGGTGCGCCACGGCGTACTCCAGCAGGTGCCAGAAGTCCGGCCGGATCGTCGGCTCGCCGCCGCCGATGTTCACGTAGAACACCTGCATCCGCTGCAGCTCGTCGATCACCGCCTCGCACTGCTCGGTGGTCAGCTCGCGCGGGTCCCGGCGGCCACTGCTCGACAGGCAGTGGGCGCACTCCAGGTTGCACGCGTAGGTCAGCTCCCACGTCAGGCAGATGGGCGCGTCCAGCCCCTGCTCGAAGTGCTCGACCAGCCTCATGAGGCCTCCTCGATGGCGTCGGCTCGCGGTCGGATCATGTCGGCGTCGGCGAGACCCTCGAGGGCGGCGGCGTACGCGTCGTGCTGCGCCTCCGGTACGCCGACGGCGCGCAGCGTCGCGCGCACGTCCGCGTGGTCGGCCAGCTGCTCGACCACCCGCACCAACGCAGGTGTCTTGAGGAAGGTCAGCTTGCGGTTGCCGAAGTGGTAGGCGAGCGCCCCGAACGGTTCGGGACGCAGCGCCACCGACGGCGACAGCCGCCAGGCCTCATCGAGGATCATCGGGTCAGGTCCGGCTCAGTAGACGCCGCACATGCCGTCGATCGAGACCTCCTCGATCAGGTCCTCGCTGGTCAGGGTGGCGGTGACGTCCTGCTCGATGTTCTCGGTCTGCTCCGGGTTCACGGCGGCCTCCTCGGGCGTGGATGAGTGGTGCGGGACACAATAAGTGCACTCATGGCATAAATGGAAGACCCCCGCTCGCCCTACGATCTCCCCGTGCCGCCGCCGACCACCCGCCGCTCCCTCGTGGGCCGACCCGAGGCGACCTCGCACGCCGCGATCGAGCAGGCGGCGTTCGCACTGTTCGCCGAGCGCGGCTTCGACGGCACCACGCTCGACGACATCGCGGCGTCGGTCGGGGTCAGCCGGCGCACGCTGTTCCGCTACTACCGCTCGAAGAACGACATCCCGTGGGGTCAGTTCGCCCGCACCCTCGACAGCTTCCGGCAGATCCTGCGCGAGCTGCCGCAGGAGCAGCCGGTGGCCGAGGTGGTGCAGCAGGGGATGCTGGCCTTCAACGAGTTCGACGAGGACGCCGACCCGCCGCACCGCGAGCGGATGCGACTCCTCCTCGAGACGCCCGCGCTCCAGGCCCACTCGGTGCTGCGCTACGCCGAGTGGCGCGCCGTCATCGCGGAGTACGTCGCGGAGCGCCGCGGCCTCGCGCCCACCGACGCCGTCCCCGAGACGGTGAGCCAGGTCTGCCTGGCGCTGGCCCTCTCGGCGTACGTGCTCTGGCTGCGCGAGCCCGGACCCACCCTCGACGAGCGCCTGCGACAGGCGCTGTCAGACCTGCGCGCCTACCTGGGCGAGTGACAGCCCGTTCATGACCAGGTCGGCGAGCCGGCGGTACGCCGCGGCGTCGTCGAGCCCGGTCGCCGCGCCGATCGCACCGCTCTCGATGCCGGCCATCACCTGCGCCACCGCCGCCCCGACGAACGTCGCGTCGACCTGGCGCAGCGCCCCCGCCCCGACGCCGGCGACGACCAGGTTCTGCACCCGCCGGGCGGCGAGGCGGGTGTTGTCGACGTAGATCTCGGCCGCCGGCGGGTAGGCCACCAGGTCCGCGTGGAAGCGCGGGCTCGCCGGGCTGAGCTCCGCCGCGACCGCGGTCAGATAGACGGCGATCCGGGCGCCCGGGTCGGGCTCCCGCGCGACCTGAGCCTCGATCCGCTCGGCCGCGCGCCGGAAGAAGCCGCGCACGGCGGCGAGCACGATCTGCTCCTTGCTGCCGGCGACGAGGTAGAGCGTCGAGCGCGAGCAGCGGAGCCGGGTCGCGAGGTCGCCGACGCCGAAGTCGAGGAAGCCCTCGGCGAGGAACAGCTCGATCAGCTCGTCGAGCAGCTCGTCGCGACGGGACACGTGATGAAGGCTATCAGTACCAGAACGGGTACTGTAGTACTGTTCCCGTTCCCCGAGGAGTCCCCGATGCCCGCTTCCCGCCTGCTGCCCTCCGCCGAGGCCGTCGACCTGATCGCGCTGGTGCGCGACCTCGCCACCCACGAGCTCGCCCCGCTGGTCGCGACGGCCGAGCGCGACGAGGAGTTCCCCCGCGAGGTCTTCCGGCTGCTCGGCCGGGCCGGCCTGCTCGGCCTGCCGTACCCGGAGGAGCAGGGCGGCGGCGGGCTTCCGTACGAGGTCTACCTCCAGGTGCTCGAGGAGATCGGCGCAGTCTGGTCGAGCGTCGGCGTCGGCACGTCCGTGCACGTGCTGAGCTGCTTCGGCCTCGCGACCGCGGGCACCGAGGAGCAGCGGCAGCGCTGGCTGCCCGACATGCTCGGCGGCGACCTGCTCGGCGCGTACTGCCTCTCCGAGCCGCACGCCGGCTCCGACCCGGCCGCGATGACGACCCGCGCGCGGCGTACCGGCGACGACTACGTGATCACCGGCGCCAAGGCCTGGACCACCCATGGCGGGCAGGCCGACTTCTACACGGTGATGGCCCGCACCGGCGACGGCCGCAACGACATCTCCTGCTTCCTGGTGCCCGCGGACGCCGAGGGCCTGGTCGCCGACCCGCCCGAGCAGAAGATGGGGCTGACCGGCTCGACGACGGCCACGATGCGCTTCGACGGCGTCCGCGTGTCTGCGGAGCGGCGACTCGGCGCCGAGGGCGACGGCCTCAAGATCGCGCTGGCGGGCCTCGACGCCGGACGGCTCGGCATCGCGGCGGTCGCGACCGGGCTCGCCCAGGGCGCGCTCGACCAGGCGGTGGCGTACGCCAAGAGCCGCGAGACCTTCGGCGCCCGGATCATCGACCACCAGGGGCTGAGCTTCCTGCTCGCCGACATGGAGGCGGGCATCCAGAGCGCCCGGGCGATGCTGCTGCACGCCGCCCGACTCAAGGACCAGGGCCTGCCGTACGCCCGCGAAGCGTCGATCGCCAAGCTGGTCGCAACGGACACGGCGATGAAGGTGACCACCGACGCCGTCCAGGTGCTCGGCGGCTACGGCTACACCCGCGACTTCCCGGTCGAGCGCTACATGCGCGAGGCCAAGGTGATGCAGATCTTCGAGGGCACCAACCAGATCCAGCGGCTGGTCATCGGCCGCTCGCTGGACCGCGGCGGCGCCGGCCGGCTGGTCCACGTGGAGTCGTGACACCGCACGGTCAGTGCAGTGAGCGGCGGCGCGCGACCAGAGTGCCCAACCCCTGCGCCGCGGCCCGTACGGCGTCCACGTGCTGCTCGGGCCGGAACCGCCCGACCGGTCCGGTCACGCTGATCGCCGCGATCGGCCGGTCGTCGGCGTCCAGGACCGGGGCGGCCACGCACTGGAGGCCGAGCGCCGACTCCTCGCGCTCGAAGGCGACCCCGGCCTCGATCGCGGCGTCGAGCTGCTGAGCGACCCGCCCGGGGGCCACGATCGTGTGCGGCGTACGCCGCTCCAGCGGTCCGGTCAGGACGTCGCGGCGCAGGTCGTCGTCGGCCCACGCGAGCAGGACCTTGCCGATCGCCGTGCAGTGCAACGGCATCCGGCCGCCGGTCCGCGACGGGCTGGCCGCCTGGCCGCGCCCGGCGATCTTGGCGACGTAGACGACCTCGCGCCCCTCGCGGACGCCCAGGTGCACCGTCTCGTGGGTGCGCTCGTAGAGGTCCTGGAGGTAGGGCATCGCCAGCTCCAGCAGGCTGCGCTCGACCGAGGCGCGCATGCCGAGCTCGAAGAGCCCGCCGCTGAGCCGGTAGCCGAGCGCCGTCCGGTCGAGCAGGCGGTAGCGGACCAGGTCGCCGGCGATCCGGTACACGCTGGTCTTCGGGAGCCCGGTGCGCTCGACCAGTGCGGCCAGGGAGAGCTCGTGGTCGTCGACGGTGAAGGCGTGCAGCACCGCGACGGCCTTGCCCAGCACCGAGCCGAGATCGGGGTCCGTGGGTGTTGTCGCCATCGCCAGGAGCGTACCGGTGAGTGGAACGATCCCCTCGGTGAACGCCGGCCCGGCAGCGACAGTGGGGTCATGAGTGAGACCATCTCGAGCGCGACGGCCGTCCAGGAGGCGGCCGACCGACTGTGGGCCGCGGACCGCAGCGGCGTCCCGTGCCCGCCCGTGCGGGACCTGATCGGCCGCGACGACCTGCCCGCGGCGTACGCCGTCCAGCAGCGGCTCACCGACCGGCGGGTTGCCGCGGGCGCCCGGGTCGTGGGCCGCAAGATCGGGCTGACCTCCCCCGCTGTGCAGGAGCAGCTCGGGGTGGACCAGCCGGACTTCGGCGTGCTCTTCGACGACATGGCGCACGCCGACGGCGACGCCGTCCCCTTCGGCGCGGTGCTGCAGCCGCGGGTGGAGGCCGAGATCGCGTTCGTGCTCGAGCACGACCTGGTCGAGGGCCCGCTCGACGCGGCGCAGGTGCGCGCGGCCGTCGACTACGCGGTGGCCGCCCTGGAGATCTGCGGCAGCCGGGTCGCGGGCTGGGACATCAGCCTCGGCGACACCGTCGCCGACAACGCGTCGGCCGGCGCGTACGTGCTGGGCTCGCAGCGGCGCACCCTGGCCGACCTCGAGCCCCGCGACGTGACGATGTCGATGGGCATCGACGGCCAGGTGGTCTCCACCGGCGACGGCGCTGCCTGCCTGGGCGACCCGCTGGAGGCGGTGGCCTGGCTCGCGCGGACCGCGCGGGAGTTCGGGGAGCCGCTGCGCGCCGGCCAGGTCGTGCTGTCGGGTGCCCTCGGCCCGATGTGGCCGGTCACGCCGGGTGCGTCGGTCCGCGCCGACATCTCGGGGCTCGGCAGTGTCTCGATTCGATTCAGCAGGGAGGACGAGCGATGAGTGGGAAGACAAAGGTCGCGATCATCGGGTCGGGCAACATCGGCACCGACCTGATGATCAAGGTGCTGCGCACCAGCAAGCACCTCGAGATGGGCGCCATGGTCGGCATCGACCCCGCCTCCGACGGGCTGGCCCGCGCCCAGCGGCTCGGCGTGCCGACGACGGCCGAGGGGGTCGAGGGGCTGGTCGGGCTACCCGGCTTCGAGGACATCGAGATCGTCTTCGACGCCACCAGCGCGAAGGCCCACGAGTCCAACGCCGCCCGGCTCCAGCCGCTGGGCAAGCGGATGATCGACCTGACGCCGGCGGCGATCGGGCCGTACGTCGTGCCGGCGGTCAACCTCGACGCGCACCTGGACGCCACGAACGTGAACATGGTGACCTGCGGCGGCCAGGCGACGATCCCGATCGTCGCGGCGGTCTCGCGGGTGGTCCCAGTCGCCTACGCCGAGATCGTCGCGTCGATCGCCTCGAAGTCGGCCGGTCCGGGCACCCGGGCGAACATCGACGAGTTCACCGAGACCACCTCGGCGGCCATCGTCTCCGTCGGCGGCGCGACCGCGGGCAAGGCGATCATCATCCTCAACCCGGCCGAGCCGCCGCTGATCATGCGCGACACGGTCTTCTGCCTGGTCGACGCGCCCGACCCGGCGACGCACGAGCTGATCCGGCAGAGCATCGAGAAGATGGTCGGCGACGTCGCGGCCTACGTGCCGGGCTACCGGCTCAAGCAGCAGGTGCAGATCACCGAGATCCCCGCCGACCAGCCGGTGCACACGCTGGTCCCCGACGGCCTGCCGCGACCGACCCACCAGGTGTCGGTGTTCCTCGAGGTCGAGGGCGCCGCGCACTACCTGCCGGCCTACGCCGGCAACCTCGACATCATGACCTCGGCCGGCCTGCAGGTCGCCCAGGAGATTGCTCAGCGCCTCGCCGGAAGGGACCAGGCATGACCGACATCTTCGTCCAGGACGTCACGCTGCGCGACGGCATGCACGCCGTACGGCATCGGATCGAGCCCGACGACGTACGCCGCATCGTCGCTGCCCTCGACTCCGCCGGCGTCGACGCCATCGAGGTCGCCCACGGCGACGGGCTGGCCGGCTCGTCGGTCAACTACGGCCCCGGCTCGCACACCGACTGGGCCTGGATCGAGGCGGCCGCCGAGTCGATCACCCAGGCCCGGCTGACCACGCTGCTGCTGCCGGGCGTCGGGACCATCCACGAGCTGAGGACCGCCTGGGACCTCGGCGTCCGGTCGGTCCGGGTCGCGACGCACTGCACCGAGGCGGACATCTCCGCCCAGCACATCGCCGCCGCGCGCGAGATCGGCATGGACGTCTCCGGCTTCCTGATGCTCTCCCACATGGCGCCGCCCGACGAGCTCGCCCGGCAGGCCAAGCTGATGGAGTCCTACGGCGCCCACTGCGTCTACGTCACCGACTCCGGCGGTCGGCTCACCATGAACGACGTGCGGGACCGGGTGCGGGCCTACCGCGACGTCCTCGACGCCGGCACCGAGATCGGCATCCACGCCCACGAGAACCTCTCCCTCTCGGTCGCCAACTCCGTGGTCGCCGTCGAGGAGGGCACCTACCGCGTCGACGCGTCGCTGGCCGGCCACGGCGCGGGTGCCGGCAACTGCCCGATCGAGGCGTTCGTGGCGGTCGCGAACCTGTCGGGCTTCGAGCACCGCTGCGACCTCTTCGCGCTGCAGGACGCCGCCGACGACCTGGTCCGGCCGCTCCAGGACCGCCCGGTGCGGGTGGACCGCGAGACGCTGACGCTCGGGTACGCCGGCGTCTACTCCAGCTTCCTGCGGCACGCCGAGAACGCCGCCGCCCGCTACGGCGTCGACGTGCGGGACATCCTCACCGAGTGCGGCAAGCGGCGACTGGTCGGCGGCCAGGAGGACATGATCATCGACATCGCCCTCGACCTGGCCGGCTGAGCCTGACCCCGACCGTCCCGTCGGCCCGGCCCAGCCGGGCTGGGGCCGACGGTCGTTCCGACCGTCGGTCAGGTCGCGATGAACAGGATCTCGTCGCGCCCGTAGGACATCCCCGGGTGCGCCTCGGCGAGGTGCTGCTGGGTCAGTTCGACGAGCTGGTCCTCGTCCTCGCCCTTGATCACCTCGCCGCACGGGCAGGTCAGTCGCGTCTTCATGCGGACAGCCTAGAACGGAACCTAGAACGCGTTCTCACAGGCAGCCGACGCAAATGCCGGACCGGCCGCGGCTCCCGAGAGCGCGCGACCGGTCGGAGGGTGCAAGGGACCGTCCGGGTCACTAGGCCGTGTTGATCAAGACGGCCTAGCCGGAAGTGTCGGCGCGAGCGCGGCCGCCGGAGCGGGCGAGCGCACCCGGGAGCCGGAACTCCAGGGACCGCCAGCCGTCGCGCTGGATCTTGTCGGCGACGGCCGCCGAGGCCAGGATGCAGCCGCTGAGGATCTGCTGCCAGAAGCTCTGCACCCCCGACACGGCGAGCCCGTTGCTCAGCACGCCGAGGAAGACCACGCCCACGGCGGTGCCGCCGACGCCGCCGGAGCCGCCGCGCAGGCTGGTGCCGCCGAGGAGGACCGCGGCCGCCGCGTCGAACATGATCGTCTCGCCGACCAGGGGGCTCGCCGCGCCCAGGCGGGCGACCTGGATGACGCCGCCGAGCGCGGCCGCGCCGCCGGCGATCGCGTAGACGATGACCGTGGTCCGCGAGACCCGGATGCCGGCGAGCCGCGCCGCCTTGGCGTTGCCGCCGACGGCGTACACGTCCCTGCCGAAGTAGGTGAAGCGCAGGACGTACCACGCGATCAGGAGCGTGACGACCATCAGGATCAGCGTGATCGGGATGCCTGCCACCTTGCCGAAGGCGAGGTTGTCCAGCAGCTCGGAGGTCACAGGCTGGGTCTTGGTGTCGGACGCGAGGTTCACCAGGCCGCGGAAGAGCGTGAGCGTGCCGAGGGTGACGACCATGAAGGACGCCTGCATCCGGCCGATCAGGAAGCCGTTGACGCCACCGCCCAGCAGCGCGCCGAAGAGGATGGTCAGCACGATCACCATGACCATCGGCAGGTCGAAAGAGGTGAACAGCCACCCGAGGGCGATGCCCGACAGGGCCAGGTTGGAGCCGACCGAGAGGTCGAAGCCGCCGAGCAGCAGCACGAACGTCAGGCCCAGGGCGAGCACCCACAGGATCGTGATGCTGCTGAGCAGCGTCTGCAGGTTGGCGGTGGTCAGGAAGTTAGGCTGCAGGCTGGCGAAGATCACCACCATCACCGCGATGCCGGCGACGTTCACCGCGGCGCGGTTGCTGAGCAGCGTGCGCCACAGCGGCGCCGAGCGCCGGTCGTCGACGGCGGGCTGGGGCGCCCTCTCGGGCGCGGGCGCGGTCGTGGATTCGTTCATGACTCTTCTCCGGATGCGAGATGGGACAGGCGGGTCTCGGTGACCTCGGTACGTCGCGCCTGCGCCACGACCTGGCCGTCGAAGATCACGACGAAGCGGTCGCAGAGCACCAACATCTCCTCGAGGTCGGAGGAGGTGACGAGGATGCCGAGACCGGCGTCGCGGGCCTGGTGCAGGATGCGGTGGATCTCGGCCTTGGCGCCGACGTCGACCCCGCGCGTCGGCTCCTCGAGCACCAGCACCTTCGGCCGGACGCCGAGGCACCGGGCCAGCAGCACCTTCTGCTGATTACCGCCGCTGAGCGAGCCGACCGGTGCCGACAGCGACGACGCCACCAGGTTCATCGACGCCGCCGCGGCGCGGCCGGCCTCGGCCTCGGCGTTGCGCCGGATCCGGCGCCACCGGCTGTGCCGGGCGGGGCCGCCGAGGTTGAGGTTGTCCAGGATGCTCATCTCGAGGGCGAGGCCCTCGTCGCCGCGGTCCCCGGGCACGAAGCTCAGGCCGCGGCGCCCCGCCTCGAGCGGGGAGGCGGGCACCGAGTCCCGGCCGCCGAGGTCGACGGTCCCGGACGCACCCGGCTCCAGGCCGGCCAGCGCGCGGACCGCCTCGCTGCACCCGGACCCGGCGAGGCCGAAGAGGCCGACGACCTCACCCTCGTTGACCTCGAAAGAGACCTCGCGCAGCGCCCCGGGGACGCTGAGCCCGCGGACCTCGAGGATCCCCTCGGTGGACTCGACCTCCAGGGCCGGCGGGGTGTAGTGCTCGGGCTCGTAGCCGAGCATGTCGGAGACCAGGAGCTGCCGGGTGTACGCCGCGCGGGGGCGGGCCGCGACGGTCCGGCCGTTACGCAGCACGGTGATCTGATCGGCGAGGCCGAGCAGCTCGTCGAGCCGGTGGGAGACGAAGACGACGGCGGTGCCCTGGTCGCGCAGCCGCCGGAGCACGGTGAACAGCGGCTCGACCGCCTCGTCGGTCAACGCGCTGGTCGGCTCGTCGAGGATCAGCACGGGGGCGCCCTGGACCAGGGCGCGGGCGATCTCGACGAGCTGCCGCTGGTCGAGGCGCAGCTGCGAGAGGGGAGTGCGCGGGTCGATGTCGACGCCGAGCTGCCGGATCGCCTCGCGCGCGTCGGCGTACGTGCTGCGCCAGTCGATGCCCCAGGGGCGGCGCCGCTTCGAGTGGCCCAGGTGGATGTTCTCGCCGACGCTGAGGTCGGGAGCCAGGCTGAGCTCCTGGGTGACGATCGCGACGCGCTGGGCGAGCTCCGCCTGGGCGGCGGCCGGGGTCAGGGTCGCCGAGCCGAGGACGACCTCGCCGCCGTCGGCCCGAAACTGCCCGGACAGGATGTTGAGCAGTGTCGACTTGCCCGACCCGTTCTCGCCGATGAGCGCATGGATCTCGCCCCGGCGCAGGTCGAGGCTGCCGTCCCGGAGGGCGTGCACGCCCCCGAATCGTTTGCGCAGTCCGTGGAGCGAGATGAGGTCGTCCCCGCGTCGCTCCTCGGTGCCAGGGCTGGCGATCGCAGTCTCCATGGCGGTCTCCTGTCGGCGTTGTACGGCGGGGCCGGGCGCGGTGGTCGCTCCCGGCCCCGTCGGTCATCTAGCGGTTGCGCATCTCCTCGAGCTGCTCCTCGAACGGAATCGCGTCGTCGATGTTGTCGGCGGTCACCAGCGCCATCCCGGTCGGGTAGACCGTGATCGGCAGCTTCTCGTCGGGCTTCTGGGCGGCGACGTAGGCACCCGCGGTCAGCTGGTCGGCCCAGTCGGCCAACGGCCACTGCATGGTCGCGAACAGCCGGCCGCTCCGGATCGCCTCGAAGGCGTCGCTCGCGCCGTTGGTGCCGATGGTGGTCAGCTGCAGCCCGGCCTCGCGCCCGGCGAGCGAGGCGCCGATGGCGGTGGCGTCGCTGTAGGCGAGCACGCCCTTCAGGTCGGGGTGCTGCGCGGTCGCGCCGGCGACGGCCTCGGAGCCGCCCGCCACGTCGTCGGTCTGGTTCTGCACCGTGTCTACGACGTCGAGCCCGAACTCCTCGGCCCACGAGGCCTGCGCCTCGGTCACCGCGGTGATGAACGGGACGGGCACGACGAAGCCGGCCACGACGACCTTGCCGCCCGGCTGCTGCCGAGCCATCTCCCGCGCGGTCATGAAGCCGATGTAGTCGGTGCCGAGCGTGATCTGGCTGGTGAAGCCGCCCAGGTCGGTCGCGGCGATGTCGGAGTTCGCCTCGACGGCGACGACGGGGATGCCCGCCGCGGTGGCGCGCTTGACGACCGGGCCGAGGGCGCCCGCGTCGAGCGGCCAGACGATGATGGCGTCGACCTTGCGGTCGATCAGCTGCTGCATCTGAGTGACCTGCTCGTCGGGCTTCGCCCCGGCGTCGAGCGTGACCAGGCTGCCGCCGCGCTGCTCGGTGGCGATCTCGATCGCCTCGCCCAGCGACGAGAGCGACTCGACGGCGCCGTTCGGGTTGAGCCAGCCGATGGTGAGGTCCTCGTCCTCCGGCTCGGGGTAGCTGGTGGGCAGCTCGTCGAGGCTGCCGGAGTACTCGGTGTCCGTGGACAGCGCGTCCCCGGCCGGCGCACCGCCGGCGGCCGAGCTGTCGTCGCTGTCGCCGCAGCCGGCGGCCAGCGCCGTGACCAACAGGGCGGCGGCGGCCGCACGAAGAATCCTTCTCATCTTGTCCTCACTTCGGCTGGTACTTCTGGTGGACGAAAGGCCCCGAGCGGCCGGGTGGAGGTCGGGTCGACGGGTCGTCAACCGGGCCAGTGGACGACGGCACCGCCGGTGCCCCACAGCGCGGCGTACTCGAGCACGTCGGCCGCGCCGACCAGCTGGCCACTGCCCTGGAGGAACGCCAGCGCGCGCAGCTGGCTGTCGGCCTGCGCCTCGCGGGCGTACTGCTCGCGCAGCTGCAGCACCTGGTCGACGTCGCCGTCGGCGAGCAGGCCGAGGATGCGGCGGTCCCACTCCTCGTACGTCGGCTCCTCGACCCGGTCCTCCTCCGGCTCGATCCAGCGCTGGGTGAGCGCACTGGACAGGCCGGTGACCGCGACCAGGCCGACCCGCCGCCCGACCGACTCGGCGGCCCGCACCACGGCACGGCCCAGCGTCGCGATGTCCTCGACGCCCGCGTAGAGGTTGCACGACACCTGCGCGATCGAGAGCCCGCCCTGCGGGTCGAGCAGCCGGTTGGCGAGGATCACGCCGGTGTCGACCGGGAAGTGCTCGTAGCGAGTCCGACGCGCCTCCAGGCCGGCGCTCTCGATCTCGGTGGCCCACTGCTCGGCCAGCGCGACGTCGGTGTGCAGGTCGTAGTGCATCGTGCCGTAGTCGAAGTCGTACCAGTTCTCGTCGACCCGGGTGCCGGTGAGGCGCTCGTCGACCTGCACCTGGTGGCCGAGGACGGTGAACCACTGCGTCGAGATCACCACGAGGGTCTCGGCGCCGGCGCCACGCAGCCGCTCCCCGGCCGCCCGGGCGCCGTCGGCCAGGCCCGCCCAGGCCGGGGCCGGCCGCTCGGCGAGCAGCTGGGGCATCCCGGGCACGAGCACCGCGCCCGCGAACGAGGGGGACGTCTCGGTCCTGCTGCTCATCGTGCACCCTTCTCGAGGTCCCACAGGCACACGGCGTTGCCGGTGCCGATCACGGTTCCGTAGGCCAGCACCTCGCCGATGCCCTCCGGCCACCCGAGGGCGGAGAGCATCCAGGTCAGGCTGCCGGCCTTGGTCTCCGACTCGGTCTCGTCGATGTGCTCCGGAATCAGGTCGCGAAGCTCGCGGGTCCGGCCCTGCCGGATCAGCTCGAGGAACCGCATGTCCCAGCGGTACTGGTGGTGGTTGTAGGCGTGCTCGTAGGTCATGTCCTCGGGCAGCCCCTGCTCCCGGTCCCAGTGCAGGTGCGACAGCGAGTTGGACCCGGCGACCAGCGCGCGGCGGCCCAGCGACTCGATGGCCTTGCGGGTCGACTCCCCGAGCACGTGCATCTGGTCCAGCGAGGACGTCGAGTAGAAGTACGGGTTGTTGTTGGCCGACAGCGAGACCACCGGGATGTCCCAGTCGGGGTTGAGCAGGTGCAGCGCGGTGATGGTCGCGTAGTCGACGCGCACCCCGTCGTTGCGCATCTTGCGCGTCACCAGGCCGTCGTCGTGGGCCTGGTCGGCGATCGCCTCGGCGAGCTCGACGTCGGTGTGGAAGGCGTACTCGTAGCGCAGCAGGTGGGGGAAGATCGGCTCGACCGAGAAGCCCCGGGGGTTCGGAACGCAGTTCACGTGGTGCCCGACCATCGTGATCCAGTGCGGGGCGTGGAGCACGATCACGTCCACGTCCATCGCCCGGATCCGCTGCCGCAGGTCCTCGTAGGCCCAGCGCAGGACCTCCCAGCCGCCCTCGGAGCGGGGCTCGTTCTGCGGCGGGTTCTCGGCGTAGAGCAGGTGCGGCGGGTGCGGCGCCAGGACGCCGGCCACGATGCCCGGGAGGCGGGGCGCGTCGCCCTGAGCGTCCGGCGAGTGAGCGGACTGCCCCCGGCGCTGCCAGGTGCGGTCTCCGACCGGGACTCGAAAGACGTTCGACATGGCCGGGACCGTATGCAGTCCCGATCACCGGCAGATCAGGGTCGTCCGGCAGAGCCGGACGCCTTCTCGGCCGCCTGCCCGGCCGCCTGCCCGGTCACCGGCCCGGGGGACCGGCTCAGCGGCTGCGGGCGGCCAGCCGCTGCGAGGTCTCGTGGCAGGCCGCCCGGAGCGTCTCGCCGAGCGCGGCCACCCGGCTGGGGGTGACCGCCTGCCGCGACATCGACACCGACAACGCGCCCACGGTGGCCCCGTCGGGGTCGCGCAGCGGCGCCGCGACCGTGCGCAGCATCGTGCCCGACCGGTCCATCGCCACGTAGCCGCGGCTGCGCGCCTCCGACAGCGCCCGGAGCAACTGGTCGTAGGCCGCCGGGTCCTGGACGCCGGGCGCGCCCAGGTCGCCGGAGGCGCGGATGACGATGTCGCGGATGTCGAGCGCCTCGAACTGCGAGAGGGCCGCGCGCCCCTCGGCGCACTCGTGGGCCGGGATCCGGCTGCCCACCCGGTTGGAGGCCCGGATCCGCGGGTCGCCGATGTGGTGAAGGAACACCATCCACCCCTTGTGCACGTACTGGCTCAGGTCCACGTGCGCGCCCGCGGAGCGCGCCAGCGTGTGCATCGCCGGCGTCGCGGCCTCCACGAGCCCGGTGCGCTCGAAGACCTGGGCGCCCAGCCAGGCGGTGGCCGGCCCGAGCCGGTAGCCGCCCTCGGGGAGGGCCTCCAGCAGCCGCACCTCGACCAGGGTCGTGCACAGCGCGTGACAGGTGCTGCGCGGGATGCCGGTGCGCGCCGAGATCTGGCGCACCGTCATCGCGCCGGTGTGCGGCTCGAACGAGCGCAGCACCCGGGCGGCCTTGACGACCGACTCCACCAACTCGGCCATGTGGCCCCCCTCTTGCGCCGCTCAACGGCCGGAGCCCTGAGCATGCGGCGAAACGTAGCACCGGGTCCCCGGCGGCCGGCGCCTCGGTCAGGTCGCGATGCGGCGCAGGATCTCCTCGGCGCGCTCGCGCAGGTACAGGACGAAGGAGCCGGCGGCGTCGACGAGCACGTCGTACTCGTCGAGCACCACGATCGTGGTCGTCCCGAGCTCGATGATCGCCGGGCCCTGGACCGCGCCCCCGGAGCCCATCGTGAGCCCGTCGTAGACGCGGGCCTCGACCATCTCCCGGCGCAGCGGCGACCAGATGTCCCGGACGCCGGTGACGACCGGCTCGCCGGCCGCGTCGGCGGCCCGGGCCACGGACTGGCCGGGAGCGGCGGCGCCGACCGCGGTCAGTCGCACGTTGATCACCTCGATCGGCATGTCCGCAGACCGGTAGCCGAAGAGCGAGTCGTGCAGGTCGTGGAACGCCGCCGCGATCCGCTCGCGGTCGGGCCCGTCCAGCACGTCGGCCCCAAGCGGCAGGTTGATCTCGAACCACTGCCCGGCGTAGCGGACGTCGAGGGTCGGCTGGTAGCTCACGGCGGCCTCGTCGACGCCCTCGGCGCGCAGCGTCGCCAGCCCCTGGGCGGCCATCGCCCGCCATGCCTCGCGCAGCTCGGCGGGGTCCAGGTCGCCCAGCCGGGCCTTCATGCTGCGCACGTAGTCGTGCTTGAAGTCGCACACGAGCATGCCGGCGGCGCAGAAGATCGACGACTCCCGGGGCGTCACGAGCACGGGGATCTCCAGCTCCCGGGCGATCGCGGCGGCGTGGACCGGGCCGGCGCCGCCGGCGACGACGATCGGGAAGTCCCGGGGGTCGAGGCCGCGGCGCACCGTGATCTCGCGTACGCCGGCCGCCATGCCGACGTTGACCAGGTCGTAGATCCCGGCGGCGGCCTCGATCACGCTCAGGCCGAGCGGCTTCGCCACCTCCCGCTCGATCGCGGCCTTGGCGGCCTCGACGTCGAGCCGCATCCCCCCGCCGAAGCTGTCCGGGTCGAGGTAGCCGAGCACGACGTCGGCGTCGGTGGTCGTCGGCAGGTCCCCACCCCGGCCGTAGCAGGCCGGCCCGGGCACCGCGCCCGCGCTCTGGGGCCCGACCCGGAGCATGCCGCCCTCATCGACCCCCGCGATGCTGCCGCCGCCCGCGCCGATGGTGTGGATGTCGACCATCGGCAGCGCGATCCGCCAGCGGTCGATGACGCCGTCGGTCATCACCAGCGGCCGCCCGTCCTTGACGACGGCCGCGTCGAAGCTGGTCCCGCCCATGTCCACGGTCAGGCACCGGTCCCACCCGTGCGGGGCGACCTCGAGCAGCCCGGCGGTCGGACCGGACGCCGGCCCCGAGAGCAGGGAGAGCGCGGCCCGGCGGGCGAGCTCGTCCGGCGTGGCCACGCCGCCGTTGGACTGCATGATCAGCAGGTGACCCGCGAAGCCGCTCTCCTCCAGGGTGCTGGTCAGCACGGCCAGGTAGCTGCTGATGATCGGGCCCGCGTAGGAGTTGAGCACCGCGGTGCTGGTCCGGTCGTAGTAGCGGGCCTGGGCGATCAGGTCGCTCGAGGTCGTCAGGTAGACGCCGGGCAGCTCGTCACGGAGCACCTCGGCGGCCGCGCGCTCGTGGGCGCCGTCGGCGTGGGAGTGCATGAAGCAGATGGCGACCGACTCCACGCCCTGCTCGCGGAAGAGCGCGGCGGCGCGGCGTACGTCGTCGAGGTCGACGGGCTCGACCTCGGCGCCGGTGCCGTCGAGCCGGCCGCGCACCGGCCGTCGCAGCCGCCGCGGGACAAGCGGGACCGGCTGCGGCAGGCGGTTGTCGTAGGCCTCCTCGCGGGTGCCGTCGCGCATCGCGAGGCTGTCGCGGAAGCCCTCGGTCGCGAGCAGGCCGGTGACCGGCCCGCGCCGGGTCAGCAGGGCGTTCGTGGTCACGGTGGTGCCGTGGACGATGGTGCCCACGCCGGCGAGGAACTCCTGGACGGAGACCTGCCGGACCTCCGCGATCTCGGCGAGGCCCTTGGTCACCGCGCGGGCCGGGTCCGCGGGGATCGAGCTGGTCTTGTGGATCTGCCGCGACCCGTCGGGATCGACGACCAGGAAGTCGGTGAAGGTGCCGCCGACGTCGATTCCGATGCGGATGCTCACTGTGCTGCTCCTTCGCGGGCGAGACCGCGCAGCCGCGTGGTCGCCTCGTGGTCGAGGGTCAGGTCGTCGCGGACGGCGACGCCGTAGTGGTCGCGGGCGTTCTCGATGCTCAGCAGCTCGTCGAGCACGTCGGCGTGGACCAGCTCCGCCGGCCGCCGGCGCGGGTCGCCGTACCCGCCGCCGCCCCAGCTCTGGGCGGTGACCAGGCTGCCGGGCGGCAGCTCCACCATGTCCTTGGAGCCCCACTCGAGCACGGTGCCGTCGGGGTAGTCGACCCGCATCCGGTTGAGGCCGGCGTCGTGCCCGCCGAAGAGACCGCGCGGCGGGGTGGCCCCCTCCGACTCCATGCCCTCGCCGTTGGTGACGCCCACCTCGTCGCGGCCCAGGCAGCGCCACGACGACCGGGTGCCGAGGCCGCCTCGCCACTCCCCCGCGCCCGCGGAGTCGGGCAGGTACTCGTGGTACTCGAGGAAGTGGGGCGAGGAGAGCTCGAACATCTCCGGGTCCGGGGCCCGCATCTGGCCGGCGGTGCCGGTGAAGCCGAGCGCGTCCCAGCCGTCGTGCCCGCGCATCGCGCCCGCGCCGTTGCGCTGGAAGACGGTCAGCGTCACGAACTGCTCGCCGGTGCGCTCGTCGACGCCGTGCAGGATGCCCGAGAGGAACTTCGTCCAGCCCGCGGTGACCCGGTCGGGCAGCGCGTCGGCGAGGGCCGACATGATCGCCTCGAAGATGTCGTCGCACATCTGGTTGCCGTAGATCGTGGCCGCGGGGAACCGCGGGTTGAGCAGCGAGCCCTCGCGGAAGACGGTCCGCACCGCGCCGAAGAGCCCCTGGTTCGTGGGTACGACGATGCCGCCCGCGGCGATCAGCATCAGGAACGCGATGCGCACCGCGCCCGCGGCCGACGCCGGCGGCATGTTGGTGAAGCCGGGGGCCTGGTCGTCGGTCTCGGAGAAGTCGAAGGTGATCTCGTCGCCCTCGATCCGGATCTCGCAGGCGATCCGGTAGCGCTTGGTCTTGTCGAGGCCGTCGGAGACCATCTCGCTCTCGCCGCGGTAGACGCCGTCGGGCCAGCGCTCGATCTCGGCGCGCACCTGCCGCTCCGATGCCTGGAGCACGTAGTCCATGTGGGCGTCGAACGACGCCACGCCGTAGCGGTCGAGCACCTCGGTCAGCCGGCGCCGGCCGACCACGCAGGACCCGATCATCGACTTCACGTCCTCCATGACGAAGTCGAGCCGGATGTTCGCCGCGATCAGGTCCCAGACGTCCTTGCGGAACCGGCCCGACTCGTAGACCTTCACGGGCGGGATCCGCAGCGCCTCCTGCCAGACCTCGCGCGCCTGCGGGTCGTAGCCGCCGGCGGTCATCCCACCGATGTCGGCGAGGTGGCCCTTGCTGGCGGCCCAGGCGACGAGCTCGTCCCCGTGGAAGATCGGGACGTAGACCCCGGTGTCGGCGTTCTGGTTGCCGCCGGTGAAGACGTCGTTGTGCACGATGACGTCGCCCTCGGCGATGTCGTCGCCGAAGTAGTCGATGATGTACTCCAGCGGCGGCTGGGCACCGAACGCGATGATGGCGGCGAACTCCGCCTGCCCGAGCGTGCGGCCGTGCCGGTCGAAGAGCACCGTGACCAGGTCGCCGATCTCGTTGAAGATCGGCGACCGCGACGAGCGCATCAGCAGCGTCGCCATCTCCTTGGTGATGGCGTCCACGCGGCGCTGCAGCACTGACGCGAGGATCGGGTCGACCGGGCCGGTCTGGGTCATGGGTGTCTCCTGGTCATCTCGCGCCGGTCAGACGCGGTAGAGCTGGACGGGGTGCTGGGAGAGGGAGCGGCACACGCCCTCGCTGATCACCAGCGAGTCGGCCATGTAGCCCATGGTCTGGTGCGGCTCGTCCCACGGCGTCGGATGGATCGCGAGGACCATGCCGTCGGCGGCCGCGGTGATGGCACCGGCGTCGCCGCCGTCCTGGACGACGTCCAGGCCCACCCACGGCTCCTCGAGCACGTCGAGGCCCATGCCATGCCCGGACCAGTACGACGTCTTGGTGCCCTCGGCCTCGATGGCCGCGAGCAGCGCGCGCTGCACGTCGCCCATCGCGGCACCGGGGCGCAGCGCGCCGGTCGCCGCGGCGATGCCGCCCGACACGGCGCGGGCCATCCGCTCCACGGGCTCGCGGGGCGGCGCGAACGTCACCATGCGGGCGAACTCGACCCAGTAGCCGGAGGGGCCGACGAGCTCGTAGGAGAAGCACAGCAGGTCGGTGGGCCGCAGCTCCCGGTCACGGGGGACGCCGAACGTCGGCACCGCACCCGTGGGCTCGGGGTCGACGTACATCGTCAGGAACAGCGGGTCCTCGCCCCCGAGCAGGGCGGCGACGCCGTACATCTCGGCCGCGAGGGCGCGCTCGGTCATGCCCGGCCGCGCGATCTCGAGCAGCCGGTCGAAGCAGCGGTCGAGGATGTAGGCGCCCTCCTTGACGGCCTCGAGCTCGGCCGGGCTCTTGGTCGCGCGCACCCGCTCGAAGAGCAGCGAGGCGTCGACGAGTTCGCGGCCGGGCAGTGCGGCCCGCAGCTGGAGGTAGTCCTCGACCTTCATCACCTGGCCCATGCCGACGATGCCGATGCGGGCGACCTGCCGGCGGTCGGCCAGCAGCTTCGCGAGCCCCTCGCCCAGGTTGTAGGGGTACTCGTAGTCGTCGACCCAGGCGGTCGCCGGCCGGCGGCCCGAGACGAGGTTCTGCGGGAGCACCATCACCGGCGCCTCGTCGGCGAACATCACGGCGTACCCGTAGCGGTGCGCGAGGTTGTAGTCCGCGAGGTAGCGCAGGCTGCCCTTGTGCCCGCGGTAGTCGGCGCCGGCGAACACGAGGGCGTCGTAGCTCTCCTCGGCCATCGCTCGGTGCAGCGCGGTCCAGCGCCGGTCCCGCTCGGCGAAGGAGCCGGTGCCGGTGACGCTGTGGGGCCGGCAGGCCCGCGGGTGCGTGGTGGCCTCGCGCGCGCACGGGCTGCAGGCGACCTCGGCCGCGGTGGGCCCAGCGGGCGTGGCGGTGGCGGCGGGCGGGGCGGGCACGGGGACTGCGGGCCGGGGCGTGACCCGCGGCGACGGCGTCCGCGCCGGTGCGGCCGGTACGCCGTGGGGGGCCGGCCGGACCGACCCGGTCCAGCCGCGGTCGGCGCCGTCGCCCCCGTGAGGGACCCGGAAGACTCGTGTCATGGCGGCAACCTAGGCGCTCACCGACCCGCGCCGACGCGCTGGTGTCCGGCAGAGCCGGACACCAGCGCAGGTCACGGCTGCGGCCGGTGCGCGATCCCCTGGATCTCCAGCAGCAGATGCGGATGCGGCAGCTGGTGGACGGCCACGGTGGTGCGGGTGGGGCCGGTGGTGTCGAAGTGCTCGGCGTAGACCTCGTTGTAGCCGCCGAAGTCGTTCATGCTGACCAGGTAGGTGGTGACCTGGACCAGGTCGTCGAGGGTGCACCCGACCGTCTGCAGGATGCGGCCCATGGTGGCGAGCACCTCCCGCGTCTGCACCCGGATGTCCAGGCGCGTGGTGCCGAGCTCGTCGACCTCGGCGCCGACGATGGTGTTGTCGGGCGCCCGGCTGCTGGTGCCGGAGACGAAGACCATGTCGCCGACCACCTTGACGTGGGGGAAGGCGCCGCGCGGTACCGCGAGGTGCGGGACCACGCCGCTCACGGCCGGCACCCGACGACCAGGGAGGCCTCCCCGAGCCCGGCGACGCGCACCCGGACCCGTCCGCTCGCGGGCAGGGCGACCGCCTCGGTCGCGGCGCCGGCGAGCACGACGTAGCCCGCGCGCAGCGCGAGGTGGTCGGCGGTCAGCCCGCGCAGCTGGCGCAGCGCCTCCCACGGATCGCCGAGGATCGCGGCAGTGCTGCCGGCGGCCACCTCGTCGTCGTCGAAGCTCAGGGACACCGCGCGGGCGTCCAGCTCGGGCGGAACCTCCTGCCAGGGGCCGACCACCCACCGGGCGGCCGAGGTGTTGTCGGCGATGACGTCGCCGAGCCGGAACCGGAAATCGCGGTAGCGGGAGTCGATCACCTCAAGCGCGGGTGCCACGGCGTCGACGGCGGCCACGACGGCGTCGGGCGACTCGTCGCGGCCGATGTCGCGGCCGATCCGGAAGGCGATCTCGGGCTCGACGCGCGGGTGGATCAGCCGGCCGCGGTCCAGCTCGCCGCCGTCGGGGACCCGGCTGGAGGCCAGCAGGAACCCGGCGATCACCGAGTCGATCCCCATCTGCTCCATCTTGGCCCGGCTGGTGAAGCCGAGCTTGACGCCCGCCTGGGTGTCGCCGGCGGCGAGCGAGCTGTCCAGCAGACCGCGCTGCACGGCGTACGCCAGGTCCTCGGAGAGCTCGTGGTCCGGCTGCCGCACGGCCTCCGCCCGCTCGGCCGCGCCGTGCAGCAGGGCCGTGAGCCGGCCGGCCGCCTCGGCGTCCGGGTGCGCCTCCATCAGGTCAGCTCCTCGTCGGCGTCCACCAGGGCGACGCACACGTTGGTGGGTGAGGTGTAGAAGTCCAGCGAATGATGCCCGCCCTCGCGGCCGATCCCCGACAGGGCACTGCCGCCGAAGGGCGACCGCAGGTCGCGCAGGTACCAGGTGTTGACCCAGGACATCCCGACCTTCATGCTCGCCGCAACCCGGTGCCCGCGGTCGATGTCCTGCGTCCAGACCGCGGCGGCGAGGCCGTAGTCGGTGTCGTTGGCGAGGCGGATCGCCTCGGCCTCGGTGTCGAAGGGCACCAGACCCGCGACCGGGCCGAAGATCTCCTCACGCATCACCGGCATCGAGTTGTCGACGCCGGTCCACAGCGTGGGCTGGATCCAGGAGCCGCCCTCGAGGCCCGCGCCCATCGCCGGGATGCCGCCGCCGACGGCGACCTTCGCCCCCTGGTCCTCAGCCATCGCGAGGTAGGAGAGCACCTTCTCCCGGTGGGCGTGGGAGATCAGCGGGCCGGTCGTGGTCGCGGGGTCACGCGGGTCGCCCAGCCGCAGCTGCTCGGCGCGCTCCACCAGGCCGGCGACCACCTCGTCGTAGATCCCGCGCTGCACGTAGACGCGCTCGGTGCACAGGCAGACCTGTCCGGTGTTGGTGAAGACCGACCGCGCGAGGCCGGCGACGGTCCGGTCGAGGTCGGCGTCGTCGAAGACGACCGCGGCGTTCTTGCCGCCCAGCTCGAAGGAGACCGGCCGGACCCGGGGTGCCACTGCGCGCATGATGGCGGCGCCGGTGCGGGACTCGCCGGTGAAGGTCACGGCGTCGATGCCCGGGTGCGTGGTCAGCAGCTCGCCGGTCGACCCGGGGCCGAAGCCGTGCACGAGGTTGAACACGCCGTCCGGGATGCCGACCTCCGCGATGATCTCGGCGAGCACGGTCGCCGAGGAGGGCGTCTCCTCCGACGGCTTGACCACCACCGCGTTGCCGCAGGCCAGCGCCGGCGCCACCTTCCAGGTGAGCAGCAGCAGCGGCAGGTTCCACGGCACGATCACCGCGACCACGCCGATCGGGCGGCGCAGCGCGTAGTTGAGCGCCCGCTGCCCGTCGGCGGTCTCGGTCAGGAAGGAGTCGAGTCCGGCCGCGGCGACGACGTCGGCGAAGGCGCGGAAGTTCTGCGCCGCGCGCGCGACGTCGAGGCGCCGCGCCAGGGCCTCCGGCTTGCCGGTGTCGCCGATCTCCGCAGCGAGGAGGTCCTCGGCCCGCTCGTCGATGCGGTCGGCCAGCCGGCGCAGCAGCTGCGCCCGGTCGTTGACCGAGAGCGACGCCCACGGTCCCTCGAGGGCCCGCTGGGCGGACCGCACGGCGCGGTCCACCACCATCGCCCCGGCCTCGTGCACCCGCGCGACCACGCTGCCGTCCACGGGTCCCACCTTGTCGAACTCGGCGGACCCGTCGACGAACTGCCCGTCGACGAAGTTGCGCAACTCCTGCACTGGCTCTTCTCCTGTTCCTGGCCGGCGTACCCCGCCGGCCCTCCTGACCGACCCGCGGCTGCGCGGGTCAGACCTCGACGGCGTCCGCCCCGGCGACCAGTCCGACGACCGCCAGGTCGATGCCGGCCGCGTCGCCGCCGACGGCCGCCTGGGCGGCCTCGTCCTGGGCGACGACGACCAGGTCGGGCGCCGAGACGTCGATGAGGTCGACCGCGACGTACGTCGTGGTCTCACCCACCGGCTGGAGGGTGACGAGGCGGCGCTGGTCGAGGTTGCCGACCGCACGCTCGTGCCACACCCGGCCGGTGACCCTGGCGAGCATCATCGGCTCAGCCCTTCTTCGGCGTACCGCCACCGAGGAGGTCGCGCGTGCCGTTGTCGAGCAGGGCCACCGACTCCTCCGCAGGCCGCGGGTAGAGCTGCGCCGAGCGGAGCTCGCCGTACTGCTTGACCGCCGCGGACCCGGAGTCCAGGGCCTGCCGCACCGCGGCGATATCGCCCTGCACGGCGGCCGAGAAGTAGCCCGACCCGATCCGCTCGACGTTGACCGTCTGCACCTCGGAGGTCTTCATCATCGCCTCGATACCGGCGACCAGGGCCACGATGCCCCGGGTCTCGATCAGGCCGATTGCGTTGTCCTTAGCCATGTCTGTGCACTCCTCAGCCGTCGATGACGGCGGTGTTGGCGGCGATCGCCGCAACGGGGACGCTGGGGCTGGCGAAGATGACCGAGGCCACCTTGCCGCGGGTCAGGGAGCGGGCCGTGGCGACGCCGATCTCGGTCGCCTCCTCCACGGTGGCGAGGTCGCCGCTGAGGGCGACGGCCACGATCCCGCCGCCGAGACGCATGGTCCCCTCGACCGTGACGTCGGTGGCCTTCACCATCGCGTCGACGGCGTCGAAGACGGCGACCATCCCCTCCGCCTCGATGAATGCAGCTGCCTTGCTCATGTCGTTGTTCCTTTCTGGCATGGCATCTCAGGTGGACGGGACGACCGTCCGTTGCCGGTGAAACTAGGTCTGCCGCCCGGATGCGGCGATCACGCTGTCCGGCTCAGCCGGACGACCCCGCGCCGGCCGGTACGCCGGAGCGGCAGGCGGCCGTCGCGGCCGGATCGAGCTCGAGCGACTCCGGGTCGACCACGACGCCGTAGTGGTCGCGGGCGGACCCGACCGAGACGTAGCCGTAGCGGACCTCGCGGGCCACCAGCTCCGCGGGCCGGGCCAGGGGGTCGCCGTACCCTCCGCCGCCGCCGGCGAGCTGCCGGTAGACGGTGCCCGCGGGCAGGTCCGACACCAGGTCCTTGAGGTCGGCGACCTTCGTCGTCCCGTCGGGGTAGGCGATCTCGATCCGGTTGGGCGAGCCGCTGCGGCCGCCGTTCAGCCCCGGGGCAGCGGTCTCGGGGGTGTCCCCGTCGCCGAAGATCGAGGCCTGGACGCCGTCGTTGGTGAACCTGATGACCGTCTCGACCCCGAGGCCGCCGCGCCACTGGCCGGCGCCGCCGGAGTCGCGGGTGTACTCGAACCGCTCCAGGAAGACCGGGTTGTTGTGCTCGAACATCTCCGGATCCTGGGCGCCCAGGGCGCCGCCCGAGGCGATCAGGCCGATGTGGTCGTAGCCGTCGGCGCCCTCGGTGCCGCCGCCACCGCCCTTGAGGCCGTTCATCAGGATGTCGACGAAGGGACGCTGGAGCCGGTCGTTCCAGCCGTTGATCACCGCGCCGTAGAGCGGGTTCCACCCGGCGGTCACCCGGCTGGGCAGGGCTTCCCCGAGCGCCAGCATGATCACGGCGCAGATCTGGTCGGAGAGGTGGTTGCCGAAGCCGGACGCGGCCGGGTAGACGCAGTTGAGCAGCGTCCCCTCGGGGACCGTGACGTCGATGCAGCGCATGATCGCGTCGTTGTGCGGGATGTCCGCCTCGGCGAGCATGAAGAAGGTGATCATCACCGACGACAGGGTGACCGCGAGCGGGGCGTTCACGTAGCCGGGTGTCTGCGGCCCGGTGCCGGTGAAGTCGAAGTGCAGGTGCTCGTCCTCGACCTGGATGCGGACCTTGATCAGCATTTCGGCGTCGTGGTCGAAGCCGTCGTCGTGGCAGATCCACTCGGCCTCGTAGGAGCCGTTGGGGATGCTGCGAATCAGCTGGCGGGCCATCGCCTCGGTGGAGTCGAGGATCGACTCGGTCACCTGCCGGAAGGTGTCCAGGCCGTACTTGTCGACCACGGTCCTCAGCTCGCGCTCCCCGACGGTGCAGGCGCCGATCATCGCCTTGACGTCCTCGGCGACGATGTCGAGCCGCACGTTGCCGAACACCAGGTCCCAGACGTCCTCGCGGACCTCGCCGGCCTCGTGGACCTTGACCGCCGTGAGCCGCAGCGCCTCCTGCCACAGGTCCCGGGCGTACGGGTTGTACGAGCCGGGCACCGCGCCCCCGACGTCCGCCTGGTGCGCGGAGATCACCACCCAGGCGAAGTGCTCGCCGTCGTGGAAGACGGGCTTGGTGACCTTCCAGTCCGAGGCCTGGTTGCCGCCGGTGTAGGTGTCGTTGTGGAGGATCGCGTCGCCCTCGGCGACCTTGCCCTTGAACTTGCGGGCGATGTACTGCATCGCGGGCGCCGCGGCGTACCCCAGGATCGGGATGTACTCCGTCTGCTCCAGCAGCCGCCCGTCGACGTCGTAGATGCCGAGGGAGAAGTCGCGCCCCTCCACCAGCAGCGGCGAGCGCGCGCTGCGCTCGACGACGGTGCCCATGCGCTCACCGACGGCCTTGATCCGGCTGGCGATGACGGAGGTCAGGATCGGGTTCAGGTCGGCGGTCATGGCGATCACCGGCTCCCTTCTGCGGCGACGAGGCGGTCGAGGTCGGCGAGCGAACGGCCCTTCCGGTACATCACGTAGCTGCCGGACCGGTCCAGCACGATGTCGAAGAACTCCGGGACGACGATCGTGGTCTGCGGCTCCTCGACGACGCACGGTCCCTCGACGACGACGTCGACGGGCAGCCGGTCGCCGTCGTAGATCGGCACCTCGACCTTCGCCCGCTCGGTGCGCAGGTAGACCGGCCGGCGCCCCTTCAGCGCCTCGGCGAGGCCGGCCCCGCCCGCGCCGGCGCCACCGAGCTCGAAGCCGGGCCGGCGGCCGACCGCGGTCACCCGCAGGCTGAGGATCTCCACGTCGGCGTCCGGGTTCGCGAAGCCGAACAGCTCCTCGTGCCGTCGGTGGAACGCCGCGGCGACCCGCGCCTTGCCGTCGCCCTCACCCAGGAACTCCTCGGCGCCAAAGCTCAGGATGATCTCGTGGTGCTGCCCGACGTAGCGCAGATCGGCGGAGACGACGACCTCGCGGGTCGCCGGGTCGGAGCCCTCGTCGTCGAGCAGGGCGGCGCCCTCGGCGGCCATCTCGTCGATCAGCGTCCGGGCAACCCCCAGGTCGAGGGTGGAGAGCATCGCGTTGAAGCCGCGGACGAAGTCGTGGCGCAGGTCGGCCATCAGCATGCCGGCCGCGCAGATGACCGAGGACATCTTCGGGATGAACACGAACGGGATGTCGAGCTCGTGGGCGATCATCCCGCTGTGCACCGGGCCGGCCCCGCCGGCCACGACCATCGGGAACTCGCGCGGGTCGTAGCCCGCCTCGACCGAGACGTTCTTGGTGCCCGACGCCATCGCCAGGTTGACCATCTCGTACATCCCGGCCGCGGCTTCGACGACGGAGAGCCCGAGCGGCTCGGCGACGTGGGTGCGGATCGCCTCCTCGGCGAGGTCGGCACGCAGCCGCATCCGGCCGCCGAGGAAGTAGTCGGGGTCGATGTAGCCCAGGACCACGTCGGCGTCCGTCGTGGTCGGCAACGTCCCGCCGCGGCCGTACGCCGCGGGGCCGGGGTCGGCGCCGGCGCTCTGGGGGCCCATCCGCAGCAGGCCGCCGTCGTCAATCCACCCGATCGACCCGCCGCCGGCGCCGATCGTGTGCACGTGGGTCGTCGGCAGCGAGATCATGTGGCGGTTGATCTCGCCCTCGCGGGTGACCTGGACCTCGCCGTCCTTGACCAGGGAGGCGTCGAAGCTGGTGCCGCCCATGTCGACGACGGTGCAGTCGTCGAGGCCGCGCGCGGCGACGTAGGCCAGGCCGGCGACCGGGCCCGCCGCGGGGCCCGACATCGCGATCGAGGCGGGCAGCTCGGCGACCGACGAGGGCTTCGCGATGCCGCCGTTGGACTGCATGATCATCAGCGTCCCGGCGAAGGCGCCCTCGCTCAGCTGGGTGACCAGGTTGCGCATGTACCGCTCGACGACCGGGCCCAGGTAGGCGTTCATCACCGTGGTGCTGACCCGGGGGTAGAGCCGCACCTGCGGCAGCACCTCGGACGACACAGACAGGAACACCTCGGGCAGCTGCTCGCGGATCGCCTGCTTGGCGATCACCTCGTGCTCGTCGTTGCGGTAGGAGTGCATGAAGCACAGCGCCACCGCCTCCACGTCGGCGGCCCGCAGCCGGGCGATCGCCTCGTCGAGGGACGCGGCGTCCAGCGCGGTGACGACCTTGCCGTCGACGTCGATGCGCTCGGTCACCACCGCGCGCAGGTCGCGGGTGGCCAGGGGCGCCGGGGCGACGTACTTGTTGTCGTAGAGGTGCTTGCGACTGCGGATGCCCCGCCGCATCTCGAGGATGTCGCGGAACCCCTCGGTCGTGACCAGCCCGGTGCGGGCGCCGCTGCCGGTGAGCACGGCGTTGGTCGCCACGGTGGTGCCGTGGACGATCAGGTCGATCTCGCCGAAGAACTCCTCGGGTGTCCTCCCCACGATCTCGGCGAGGTCGCGCAGCCCGGTCATCACCCCGTCGGCCGGGTTCGCCGGCGTCGTCGAGGTCTTGTGCGGGATCTTCGCCGTGCCCTCCGTCTCGAGCAGCAGCAGGTCGGTGAACGTGCCACCCACGTCGATGCCGACGGTGTAGGTCATCTCAGCTCCTTCCGATGGGCCGCAGCGCCTGCGGGATCTGCGAGATCGCCTCGGCCCCGCGGGCGGTGACGATGTAGGTGTCGGCGACGCTGGCGCCGACGGTCTCCTCGGGGTCGGTCAAGTTGGGGTGGACGGAGATGACCATCCCCTCCTCGATCGGGGTCTGGTCGCCGCTGGTGATGACCGGGGTGTCGTGGTCGACGCCGACGCCGTGCCCGTGCCAGATGCCCGGCAGCGCCCCGAGCGCGGCCGTCTCGGCCTCGAGCGCCAGCGTCACGTCGGACGCGGTGTTGCCGACGACCATCGCGTCCTGGGCGGCGCGGTGGGCGCGCAGGCAGGTCTCGGCGTACTCCCGCTTGCGGTCGCCGATCTGGCCCACCGTGAAGAGCCCGGCCCGCTCGACCCAGTAGCCGTTGGCCGCGGTCGACTCCAGGTAGACCGTGACCAGGTCGCCGTCGCGCAAGGGGTCGACGTGCGGGCGGTGCAGGAAGTAGGGGCCGGTCCCGACGAAGACCAGGACCTCGCGCGCGCCCAGGCGGCGCACGGCGCGCTCCATCTCGCCGTACAGGTCCCAGCCGCTGACCCCGGCGGCCGCGTGCTCCATGAACGCCCGGATGCCCGCGTCGGCGACCGCACCGGCCGCGCGCACGTCGTCGTACTCCTCCCGGGTCTTGATCGCCTTGATCGCGTTCAGTAGCCGGGTCGCGTCGGAGACCTGCAGGTCGGGGAACATCGCCCGGAGCGCGTCGGCGTCGGCGCTGGCCACGATGTGCCCCAGACCCACGACGCCGAGCCGGCCGCGGGTGACGTGCTGCTCGCGGAGGATGCCCTCGATGACCCCCGGCATGGAGTCCTTGTCGCTGATGACGTCGCCCTGACCGGCGACGCGCACCTCGAAGCCGCTGATCTGCTTCGCGAAGTAGGCGTCCGAGCGCGTCGACATCACGACGACGGGCTCCCGACCGGGCAGGATCACGGCGTACCCCAGCCGGACCACCGGGCAGAAGCCGATCAGGTACTCCAGATAGCCGTACTGCGAGATCAGCCCGCGACCGGAGACGATCAGGCAGTCGAGACCCTGGTCGGCCATCGCGTCCCAGACGGCGGCGAGCCGCTCGCGCAGCCGCTGACGAGAGACCGGGGACGGGGCCGACGCCGGGCCGTCGGACCTGCGGGCCGGTGTCGCGGCTCCAGGCGGGTCTCCATGCGGAGCGCGGTTGCGCCAGGTGCGATCGCCGATCGGCGGATGAAAGACCGAGGACATGCGGCGGAGGCTAGGTGGGGGTCGGCGCCCCGGCTGACCGGGTTGTCCGGCCTTCCCGGACAGGATCCGTTCCCATCGGGTGTCCGGTCGGTCCGGACACCGTCGTCGTGACCTTCGGCACGCTGAGGATCATGGCCGCCGGACACGCGTCCCGGCCCGAGCACGCGGTCCCCACCCCCTCGCCCGCAAGGAGTCACGATGACCAGCACGCTCGACACCTCGGCACTCGACGGCACCGACAACCACCTCGTCCGCCCCGGCACGCAGGAGTACGACGAGGCCCGCACCCTGTGGAACGGCATGATCGACCGCCGCCCCGCCCTGATCGTCCAGCCGGCTTCGACCGAGGACGTCGCCGCAGCGGTGCGCTGGGCGGCCGAGGCCGGGCAGCCGGTCGCCGTCAAGGGCGGCGGGCACAGCGCCCCCGGCTACAGCATGTGCGACGACGGCGTCGTGATCGATCTGTCCCGGATCGACCATGCCGACGTCGACCCGGTCACGTGCACGGCGCGGCTCGGCGGCGGCGCCCTGCTGGGCGATCTGGATCGGGCGACGGCGGAGCACGAGCTCGTGGTGCCGGCCGGAGCGGTGTCGCACACCGGCGCCGGTGGGCTGATCCTCGGCGGTGGCTTCGGTCACCTGATGCGCAAGCACGGGCTGAGCATCGACAGCCTGGTCGGCGCCACCGTCGTGCTCGCCGACGGGCGCGTCGTCGACGCCGACGAGCAGACCGAGCCGGACCTCTTCTGGGCGCTGCGCGGCGGCAGCGGAAACTTCGGGATCGTGACCGAGTTCCGGCTGCGGTGCCACCCGTTCGGCCGCGAGGTCTACGTGTGCGCACCGATCGTCGAGCTCCAGCACGCCCGCGCGGCGCTGGAGATCTGGCGGCGCGAGATGGTCGACGCCCCCGACGAGCTGACCTGGAACAACTTCTTCCGGGGCGCACCGGCGATCGAGGGCTTCGAGTGGGTGCCGGAGCACCTGCGCGAGCAGCCGGTCCTGATGATGCCGATGATCTGGGCCGGCGACCCGGCCGACGGCCGGCGGGAGATCGAGGCGCGGCTGGCGCTGCTCGACGGCCTCGTCTCCGCCTCCACCGGCGGGGTGATGCCGTTCGTCGAGCTGCAGTCGCTCTTCGACGAGGTGTTCGCCCACGGGCGCCGCCACTACGCGAAGGCCGGCTTCCTGACCGGCCTGCCCGACGAGGTGCTCGACGTGCTCATCGAGGCGATGCACCGGCTGCCGCACCACGCCTCACAGATCGAGCTGATGCGGCTGGGCGGTGCCGTGGCCCGGGTGCCGGCCGAGGCGACCGCCTTCCCGCACCGCACCGCCGACTGGCCGTTCAACCTGATCGGTCTCTGGGACGACCCGGCGCAGGACCCCGAGGTCCGGCAGTGGGTCCGCGACCTCTACGCCGCGCTCGAGCCGCACGCGACCGGAGGCGCCTACGTGAACTACGCGGGCGGGGAGGAGGCCGGCGGGTCGCGCTCGGCGTACGGCGACGGCGTCGGCGGGCGGACCTGGGACCGCCTGGTGGCGCTCAAGCGGAGGTACGACCCGACGAACCTCTTCCGCTTCAACGCCAACCTCGCCCCGGCCGAGTGAGCTGAGCAGTCGATGCCACGCATCCTGGAGCTCGTCCCCGTGCCCGTGCCCGACGAGGCGCTGACCGGCTTCCGCACGATGGTCCCCGAGCGAGTCCGGTTCCCCGGCTTCGACCTCACCTTCGTGGCGACCCGGGCCGGCGCGGCGAACGCCATCGACAGTCCCTACGAGCAGACCCTGTGCGACGCGTTCGTGCTGGAGGCCGGGTGCCGCGCCGAGGAGGAGGGGTACGACGCGGTCTGCGTCAACTCGATGAGCGATTCGGGCCTCGGCGCGCTCCGCTCCCGGCTGACGATCCCGGTCGTCGGGGCCGGCCAGGCCGCGCTGCTCGCGGCGTGCCTGCTCGGGAGCCGGGTCTCGGTGATCTCGATGTGGCCCAACTGGCGGTCGCTCTACACCAAGGTCGCGGCGGAGCAGGGGCTGGGCGACCGCCTCGCGTCGATCCGAGACATCGGGGTCCGCCCGGACGCCGAGCGACTGCTGAGCGGCAAGGAGGACTTCGTCTTCGAGCCGCTGGAGCGGGCCTGCCGCCTGGCCGTCGACGTGGACGGTGCCGACGTGCTGGTGCTCGGCTCGACCACCATGCACCAGAGCCACGCCTACCTCAGCGAGCGCCTGGAGGTGCCGATCCTCAACCCGGGCACGGTCGCCTACAAGGTCGCCGAGAGCCTGGTGCTGCTGGGCCTGACGCACAGCAAGCGCGCCCACCCGGCGCCGCAGACGACCCAGGACGGCATCTTCGGCTTCACACCTGCGGTCTTCGGGCCCGGCTCGAGTGCCGGAACCACGGCCGGGATGGTCCGGTGAGGTTCTGGCTGAGCCGTCGACGGCGTGCCCGGCTCCCGGCGTCCGCCGGGAGCCGCGACGTGCGGACCACTCCGGCTCTCTACGCCCTCGACGCCCTGTTCTGCTGGCCCCAGTGGACCGACCCGGCGCCGCCGGATCCGGTCGCCCACGAGGACCGGATCACCGGCCGGTAGCCGCTCGCGCGATCGGCCAGCGGCACTGGCCACCCGGCGACACTGGGCGCCCCATGGCCAAGACGACCCCAGTCGATCGCGGACCGCGTCGGTATCAGCCGGATGACGGACCGGGATGCGCTCGGGGCGGTTCGAACCCAGCGATTGGACCGTTACGCGCGGGCCGGGCCGCTGTCGACCGTGCGCCAGGCCGTGGCCCGCAAGGGCGAGATCGCCGTGGCCTCGCTGCTGGCGGTGATCCGGGGCGGGCCGTCCGCCACCGACACGCTGCTGCCCACCGAGCTGGTGGTCCGGGAGAGCACCTCAGCGTTCCCTTAAGCAGCCCTCCCCCGCGCCGCCGCGCCGACCTACAGTGGAGATGCCGCGACGAGGGGAGGCAGCGATGAGCGACGAAGCCACCGAGGTGCTGCGAGCCCTCTGGTCCGCCGACGAGGCCACCGAGGCCGCCCGCGAGCTCGACGAGTCCACCCCGGCCAAGGTCTGCAAGCGGATGCGCGGCGTCACCTTCGACGGCATGGCGCCGCCGGGCACCGACCTGCGGGAGGCGTGGCGCGACCTGCTGCTCCGCGAGGGCAAGTACGACGGCACCGGCGGCACGATCCGCGACCTCGTGCTCGGCCCTCCCCCGAGATGACTCCCCAGAGAACGACGCAGCGCGGATGACGCGACCGGCGAGCGTCGCGGCGCTGACCGAGACCCTGTGCGCGGGCGGCTACCTGGCCGACCGCGGGCTCTCCACCGCGGCGTACGTCGCCCTGACCCTCGACCGGCCGCTGCTGCTCGAGGGCGAGGTCGGCGTCGGCAAGACCGAGATCGCCAAGACGCTCGCGACCGTGCTCGGTCGGCGGCTGATCCGGCTGCAGTGCTACGAGGGCATCGACACCAACCAGGCCCTCTACGAGTGGGACTACGCCCGCCAGCTGCTGCAGATCCGGGCGCTGTCGGAGGCCGCGCTCGCCGACGAGGGCGCCGTCGACGCGCTGTTCGGCCCGAAGTTCCTGCTCGAGCGGCCGCTGCTCGACGCCGTGCGCACCGGCGACGGCGCGGTGCTGCTGGTCGACGAGGTCGACCGGGCCGACGACGAGTTCGAGGCCTTCCTGCTCGAGCTGCTCTCGGAGTTCCAGATCACGATCCCCGAGATCGGCACGATCCGGGCCGAGCGCCCGCCGCTGGTGGTGCTCACCTCCAACCGGACCCGCGAGCTGCACGACGCACTGAAGCGGCGCTGCCTCTACCACTGGGTCGACTACCCCGACTTCGACCGCGAGGTCGAGATCGTGCTGGTGCGCGAGCCCGGCGTGTCCGAGACCCTCGCCCGCAGGGTGGTGGCCGCGGTCACCCGGCTGCGCGAGCTCGACCTGGCCAAGGCTCCCGGGGTCGCCGAGACCATCGACTGGGTGCGCACCCTGGGCGCCGTGGGCGCCGCCGACCTCGACCCACAGACCGTCGAGGACACGATCGGCGCGGTCGTCAAGGACCGCGACGACCTCGACGTGGTCCGCGCCCACGTGCACGAGCTCTCCCGTGGCTGACGCGACCGGCACCGCGTTCCTCGAGACCCTGGTCGGCTTCGGGCGCGCGCTCCGCGCGGCCGGGCTGCCGGTCGGCACCGGCGACGTGCAGACCTACTGCGCCGCGATGGAGCCGCTCGACCCGACCGACCTGCTCGACCTCTACTGGGCCGGGCGCACCACGCTGGTCGGCCGCCGCGAGCACCTGCCCGTCTACCACCGCGTCTTCCGGGAGTGGTTCCTCGGCGTGCCCGGGGAGCCCGACGAGGCGCGGCCCTTCAACCGGCCCGACGCCCCCGAGGCCTGGGCCGACCTGCAGCTGCCCGAGCCGGAGCGGTCGGGCGAGGAGCGCGAGCAGCAGGAGGCACCGATGGGCCTGGTCGGGTCCGACGTCGCGACGCTGCGTGCGAAGTCGTTCGCCGACTGCACTCCCGACGAGCTGGCCGCGCTGCGCCGGATCATGCGCACCGTGCGGCTGACCCCGCCGCGGCGGCGGTCGCGGCGTACGGCGCCGGCGGTCGACGGCCGCCGACCCGACCTGCGGCGTACCGTCCGCGAGGCGTTGCGCACCCACGGCGACCCGGCCACGCTGCGCTGGCGCGAGCGGCGGGTGCGGCCGCGGCGGCTGGTGCTGGTGCTCGACGTGTCGGGGTCGATGGCCGACTACTCCCGGGCGCTGCTCCAGTTCGCCCACGTCACCTCGCGGGCGGCCCGGCGGGTGGAGGTGTTCTGCTTCGGCACCCGGCTGACCCGGATCACCCGCGAGCTCGAGCACCGGCGGCCCGACGACGCGCTGGCGCGGGCGGCCGACGCGGTCGTCGACTGGGAGGGCGGCACCCGCATCGGCGCATCGCTGGACGCGTTCGTGCGCGAGTGGGGACGGCGGGGCATCGGCCGCGGCGGCATCGTCGTGATCTGCTCCGACGGCCTCGACCGCGGCGACCCCGCGCTGCTCGAGTCGGCGATGCGGCGGCTCGCGCGTCGGTGCCACCGCGTGGTCTGGCTCTCGCCGCACGCCGGCTCCGGCGGCCCGCCGTCGCTGGGCATGACCGTTGCGACGCCGTACGTCGACCGGCTGCTGCCGGCCCGCGACCTCGACGACCTGGAGCGGTTCGCGCGGACGCTGGCGGTGCTCGGATGATCCGGCTGGGCTCGCTCGCCGGCTACCCCTTCGACGGTCCGCGGGTGCTGGCCGGGTGGACCCCGCCGGCGACGGCCGGCGTCTACGCCATCCTCTACCGGCCCGATCCCGACCGCGAGCGCTACGCCGTGATCTACGCCGGACACAGCGAGGACCTGTCAACGGAAGGGTTTCCGTTCCGCCACTCGGCCGCGCCGTGCTGGATCAGGCGCGCGGGCGGCAAGTACGCCGTGCACGTCGCGACGTACGAGATCCCGGGTGGCCTGGCAGGACACCGTCAGCAGGTCACCGACGAGCTGGTCGCGGTCTACAAGCCGCAGTGCAACGACCGTCAGTACGACAGCACCTGGCAGGACCACTGGATCGGGCGGGTGCCCGATGGTCAGCCACCGACCGGCTCGTAGCCGACGGAGTCGTGCAGCCGCGAGCGGCGGCGGCCCGAGGCGGGGACTGCCGGCGGTCGCGCGGCGTCCGCCGGGGCGGGCTCGTACGTCGCCCCGGCGACGATCCCCTCGGCCATGCCGTAGAGCAGCGGCAGCGCGCCGGCGACGACCCCGCCGGTCCGGTTGATGTGCTGCAGCTCCGGCAGGATCGGCTCGGCGTTGGCGACGATGCGGCGCACGATCTCGCCGCACTCCCCGAGGTTTCCGGCGATCCGGGTGAGCTGGGTGCCCACGACGTACAGGTAGAACGCGAGTCCCGCGATCAGCAGCAGGATGTCGACGACGGTCAGCGTCACGAGGAGGGTCACGTCCGCACCTTTCCGAGGACCCGGCCGAGGAAGAGGTGGTGCTCGAGGCCCTCGGCCAGCACCGCGTCGACGCCGGCCGCCGTCGTCGCGAGCAGCGCGGTGTCGTCGGTGTTGCGCTCGGCCTCCAGCAGCGTGTCCCTGACGGAGCCGACCCGCTGGTCGATGGTGCGCACGGAGAGCACCAGGATCGTCAGCAGCGCGGCGACGGCGAGCACGACGACGAAGCCGCCGATCACCGCGCCCCACCACAGGCTCTCCTGGGTGTCGGTCAGGTAGAGGGTCATCTCAGCCTCCCAGCCTGGTGCGGCCACGGTTGAGTCCCGCGACGATGATCTCGGCGCTCTCGATCGTGGTGTGCAGCCCCGCCAGGCCCGCGGTGTTGCGCACCGACTCGCCCAGCGACTCGTCGATCGCGCCGGCCTGACGACCGATCCGGTGCGCGAGCAGCAGGATCGGCACGACGAGCGCGACGACGACCAGCACGACGACGATGCCGACCGTGTAGCCGACCGCCCAACCGGTCTCCACCATCGCCGTCATCGCTACACCCCCTCGCAGAAGTCGCGCACCGGCTTCAGGCTGGTGTTCACGGCGACGACCGAGGCCGGCACGGTCGCGGTCCGGTCCGCGACGACACCGACCCCGGCGATCACCCCGTCGAGGGTCTTCGTCACGGCTAGCAGGTGGCCGATCACGCGGATCAGGCCGAGCGCGGCGGCGGCGATGATCAGCGCGGCCAGCACCACGGTCACCCAGGCGACAACGGGCATCACGTCACCCCAGGAGCTTTCCGACGGAGCCGGCGTACCGGACCGCGCCCTGCGAGACGGCCTCGACGGTGGCGCCGGTCTCGGCGAGCGTCTCGGGCACCCCGTCGAGCTCGGCCGCGAGCGCTCCGCCACCGGCGAGGATGTCGTCGGACGCGGCCCGGATCCGCTCCAGGGCGGCGAGCACGCGGTTGAGCAGCGCCACCAGCACGGGTACGACGACCACCAGCAGCACGATGTTGCCGATCCACCACAGCATCAGGGACACCTCAGCTCGTCGGAGTGGGTTGATAGGGCAGGAAGAACCGGCGGAAGACGCGCAGCAGCGCCATCCGCATGGCCTGGAGGCCGATCGACAGCCCGCTCGCGGGCTTCGCGGTGAGGGCGTCCACGGACTCGCCGCGCTCCAGCGCGTCGATGCGCCGCTGTGCGTTGTCGGCGAACTGGCCCATCAGCACGGTCGTGACGTCGGAGATCATGCCGCGGCCGTACTGCGCGGCGGCGCCGGAGAGCTGGAGGTCCTGCTCCATCCGCACCCGGGTGCCCCGGCCGGCCGGGGTGAGCACGGCGGTCACGGTCATCGCGGCCTGGCCGCGGCCCTTGAGGTCGGAGCCGGAGGCGTCGATGACCATCCGCTTGGCTGCGTCGTCGCGCTCCAGGATCTTCGCCCGGCCCTTGAACTCCATCCGCACCGGGCCCATCCGCACGCCGACGGTGCCGCCGTAGGTGTCGTCGCCCAGCTCCTCGGTGAGGTCCGCCCCGGGCAGGCACGCCGCCACCCCGGGCACGTCCCCGAAGAACTCCCAGACCCTGTCGACCGACTGGCCGACCTCGAACTCGTTGCCGATCCGCACGTCTCAGGCCTCCGTCCTGGTGAGGAACGCATCGCGGCAGCCGACGCAGCAGAAGTGGTACGTCGTGCCGTCGACCTCCAGCGGGAAGTGGGCGTCGTCGGCGGGCACGGTCATCCCGCACACCGGGTCCAGCGCCTCGGCGGTCGGCAGCAGGGGGAGCTCCCGGCGACCCGGCTCGACGGCCAGGCCGCCCGCCGCGCGGACCCGCACCAGCTCGGCCAGGATGGACACCGCGATCTCACGGTGGGTGGTGTGGCCGAGGTCGAGCCCGACGGGGGTGTGCACCCGCTCCAGCAGGTCGGGCGGGACGCCGCGGTCGGCGAGGTAGCCGAGGACGGCCTCGCCCCGCTTGTGCGACGCGACCAGGCCGACGTACGCCGGCCGTGCCGACGCGGCGTGCCGGATCACGTCCTCGTCGTGGTGCCCCTGGGTGGCGACCACGACGACGGCGCGCTCATCGACGTCGGCAGCGGTGAACCCGGCGCCGTCGACGAGCTCGGCCCGCCAGCCGAGGACGCGGGCGAGCTCGGTGAGCAGCTCGGCCATCGGCGACCGGCCGACCACCACGAGGTGCACGGGCGGGTGGACGGGCTCGACGTAGACCTGCAAGGCGCCCTCGCTCTGGCACGACATCGGGATCGCGGTCATCCCCTCGGGCAGCACCAGGTCGTCGCTCGCGCCGAGGTAGAGCAGTCGGGCCTCGCCCTCACGGATCACCCGTTGCGCCTCGCGGATCACCGTCGGCTCGGCGCAGGCACCGCCGATCCAGCCGTGGATCTGCCCGTCGGCGGTGACGATCGCGCGCGACCCGATCTGGCCCGACGACGGCGCCTGCCGCCACACGACCGTCGCCACGGCGTACTCCTGACCGGCGAAGTCCTGCTCGTTCATGAGTCGGTCCTGATCGGTGGGGCGCCGGAGACGTCGGCGCGCGTGGTGAGGGCCTCGTGGACGCGGTCGGGGAGCAGCGGCATGTCGACGTTGCGCACGCCGTGGCCCTTGAGCGCGTCCATCACGGCGTTCACGAAGGCCGCCGGCCCGCCGACCGTCGCGCACTCGCCGATGCCCTTGGCGCCGATCGGGTGGTGCGGGCAGGGGGTGACGACCTCGTGCAGCTCGTAGCCGGGGGTCTCCCAGGCCGTGGGCAGCAGGTAGTCCATGAAGTTCGAGCCGATGCAGTTGCCCTCGGCGTCGAAGGTGATGAACTGCATCGACGACATCGCGTAGGCCTCGGTGAGGCCGCCCATGATCTGACCCTCGACGATCATCGGGTTGATCCGCACCCCGCAGTCGTCGACGGCGACCACCCGCAGCACGTCCCAGACCCCGGTCACCGGGTCGACCTCGACGGTCACGATGTAGCAGCCGAACGGCCAGGTCAGGTTGGGCGGGTCGTAGTAGGCATTGGCCTCCAGGCCCGGCTCGAGGCCGTCGGGCATGTTGGAGTACGCCGCCATCGCGCACTCCTGGATCGTCACGCCGCGGTCGGGGGCGGAGCGGACGTAGAACCGGCCGAGCTCCCACTCGACGTCCTCCTCCGACACCTCCAGCAGGTGGGCGGCGAGCTTGCGCGCCTTGGCCCGCACCTTGCGCGCAGCCATCGCGACCGCGGCGCCCGCGACCGGCGTGCTGCGCGAGGCGTAGGTGCCCATGCCGAACGGCGCCGTGTCGGTGTCGCCCTCCTCGACCACGATGTCGTCGGCGGGCAGGCCGAGCTCGTGGGCGACGATCTGCGCCCAGGTCGTCTCGTGCCCCTGACCCTGCGTCTTGGCGCCGGTGCGCAGGATCGCCTTGCCGGTCATGTGCACCCGCAGCTCGGCGGAGTCGAACATCTTGATGCCGAGGATGTCGTACTCGCGGCTGTTGCCGGCGCCCAGCGGCTCGGTCATGCAGGAGATCCCGATGCCCAGCAGCCTCCCGTTCTTCGCTGCCTCGGCCTGCTCGCGGCGGAAGCCCTCGTAGTCGATCGCGTCGAGACCGACCTGGAGGCACTTCGCGTACTGACCCGAGTCGGTGAGGAAGCCGAACGGCGTCCGGTGCGGGAAGTCGTCGTCGCGCACGAAGTTCATCCGACGGAACTCCGCCTGGTCGATGCCCAGGTCCTCGGCCGCCGCCTGCACCATCCGCTCCTGGAAGAACATCGCCTCGGTGACCCGGAACGAGCACCGGTAGGCGACGCCGCCGGGCGCCTTGTTGGTGTAGACGCCCCGCGCGGTCAGGTGCGCGGTCGGGATGTCGTAGCAGGAGAACGCCGAGTGCAGCAGGCCGATCTTGAACTTGCTCGGCTGGGCGTCGCCGAAGAACGCGCCGTGGTCGGAGTCGGTGTGCATCCGGACGCCGAGGATCTTGCCGTCCTGCCGCAGCGCCATCTCGCCGGTGAGGTAGACGTCGCGGCCGAAGCCGGTCGAGATCAGGTTGCTGGTGCGGTCCTCGATCCACTTCACCGGGCGCTCGGTGAGGATCGAGGCGAGGATCGACATCACGTACCCCGGGTAGACCGGCACCTTGTTGCCGAAGCCGCCACCGAGATCGGGGCTGACGATCCGGATCAGGTGCTCGGGCAGCTCCGCGATCAGCGCGACGGCGGCCCGCACGATGTGCGGCGCCTGCGTGGTCATGTAGACGGTGAGCTTGCCGGTGGCCCGGTCGAAGTCGGCGACCGAGCCGCAGGTCTCCAGCGGTGAGGGGTGCGAGCGCGGGTAGTGCATCCGGATCCGCGACACGACGTCGGCCTCGGCGAACGCACGGTCGGTGCCGTCCTTGTCGCCGACCTCCCAGTTGAAGCAGACGTTGTCGTGCTGCCCCTGCTTGTCGTCGCGGATGATCGGCGCGTCGGCGGCGAGCGCCTGCGTCGGGTTCACGATCACCGGCAGCTGCTCGTACTCGACGACGATCGCCTCGCAGGCGTCCTTGGCGATGTAGGGGTCGTCGGCGATGACGCAGGCGACCTCCTGGCCCTGGAACCGCACCTTGTCGGTGGCCAGCACGGCCTGGGTGTCGTAGCTCAGGGTCGGCATCCACGCGAGGTTGCGGGTCGCCATCATCTCGCCGGTGAGCACCAGGCGTACGCCGGGGACGTCCCACGCGGCGCTGGTGTCGATGGACCGGATGCGCGCGTGCGCGACCGGGCTGCGCAGGATCTCCATGTGCAGCATGCCGGGCAGCACCACGTCGTCGATGTAGTGGCCCTTACCGCGGATGAAGCGGTTGTCCTCCACGCGCTTGCGGCTCGCGCCCATGCCGCCGATCTTGATCTCGTCGAGCGCGCGGCTCGGTTCGGTGAGGGTCACTGGTCGCCCCCGTTCATCTTCTCCGCGGCCCAGAGCACCGCCTTGACGATGTTCTGGTAGCCGGTGCAGCGGCACAGGTTGCCCGAGAGCGCGAACCGGACCTCGTCCTCGGTCGGGCGGGGGTTCTCGGCCAGCAGGGCCTTGGCGGCCAGCATCATCCCCGGCGTGCAGAAGCCGCACTGCAGGCCGTGCTCGTCCTTGAAGCCCTCCTGCAGCGGGTGCAGCTCACTCGGCCCGCCGAGCCCCTCGACCGTGGTCACCTCGTGGCCGTCGGCCTGCACGGCGAGCATCGTGCAGCTCTTCACTGGCAGCCCGTCGACGAGCACCGTGCAGGCACCGCAGTTGGTGGTGTCGCAGCCGGTGTGGGTGCCGGTGAGCCGGAAACCCTGGCGCAGCAGGTGCGCCAGCAGCAGCCGCGGCTCGACGTCCGCGGTGCGCTCCCGGCCGTTGACGGTGACCGTCACCCGGCGTACCGGCACACCGTCGGCGGGTGCCGGGGGGATCTCCTCGAACAGGGTGCTCATGCGGCGTGCTCCGTTGTCGTCGTGGTGACCCGGGTGAGGATCCGGGTCACGAAGGTGTGGATGACGTGGCGCTTGTACGCCGCGCTGCCCCGGTGGTCGGAGTTGGGCTGCGCGGCCTCGGCCGCGAGCTCGGCGGCGCGGGCGATCGTCTCGGCGGTCAGCGCCCGCCCGAGCAGCGAGTCGGCGGCGGCCCGCGCATCCAGGGTGCGACTGCCGACGCCGGTGAGCGCGATGCCGGCACGGGTGACCCGGTCGCCGTCGAGCTCCAGCGCGACCGCGGTGCCGGCCGTCGCGAAGTCGCCGACCCGGCGCTCCAGCTTCAGGAAGCCGCCGGCCACCCGGTCGCGGGCGGCCGGGATCGTGGCCTCGACCGCGACCTCGTCGTACTCCAGGACGTTCTGGAACGGGCCGACGACGAACTCGCCCACCGGGATGCTCCGGCGGCCGTGCGGCCCCTGGGCGACGACCTGCCCGCCGGCCGCGAGCACCGCCGCCGCCCAGTCGCCCTGGGGGTCGGCGTGGCACAGCGAGCCCACGAGCGTGCCGCGGGTGCGCACGATCGGGTCCGCGATCAGTGGCGCGGCCGCCGCCATGACCGGCTGCGCGCTCGCCAGTGCGGTGGCCCGCTCGAGGTCTCGGTGGCGGACGAGGGCGCCGACGCGGACGCCGCCGTCGGCCGCGATGGCGAGGTGGTCGAGGCCGGGCAGGTTGTTGATGTCGACGAGCAGGTCGGGGTTGGCGAAGCGGAGCTTGAGCAGCGGCACCAGGCTCTGCCCGCCGGCCAGCACCTTGGCCTCGCCCCGGCCCTGCGCCAACAGGTCGATGGCCTCGTCGAGGGTGCGGGGCGCCTCGTAGGCGAAGCGGGAGGGGTACATCAGGCCCCCTCGCTCGCCGGATCGGGCACGGCGACCGGCATCGAGTCGACCTCGGTCGGGTCCGGCCGGGGCTGCTGGTGCGGCGGCCACGGACCCTGCACCGGCTGGCCCGCGACCTTGAGGAACTCGACGAACTGCGGGAACGCCCAGACCGTCGGGCTCTTCCCCTCCTTCGGGGCGCCCTCGATCAGCTCGTACATCCGCGGGTTCCCCCGGCTGTGCCCGTCCGACTCGATCGGCACGCGCGCCACCTCCCCCTAGAGCCGCGTCAGGATTGACGCCACTGTGCTCCCGGTCACACCCGGCCGCAACAGCGAATCAACACTTCGCTTAGGTGCCGCCCGCGGCCGGGACGTCATACGGACGGTGGAAGGGGACACACTGTCCGTATGACGTCCGCGGGGGTCAGGCGGCGGCGGGGCGCCAGCCACCGGCGCGGAGCGCGTGCTCGACCTGGGCGAAGAAGTCGCCGGGGCGCAGCCGCAGCCCGAGCAGGGGCAGCCGGAGGAAGGTCTCGCCCTGGAGCACGACGGCGTTCTGGCGCAGCGCGTCGCCGACGACGTTCTCGGCCCAGGCGTGGTGGATGCCGTCGATCTCGAGGACCAGGGCGTAGTCGGGCCAGTAGAGGTCGAGGTAGTAGCGGTTGCGACCGTCCTGGCGCAGCACCTGGCGCGCCGGCGGCGGCAGTCCGCGCCGACGCAGCTCGCGGGCGACGTCGATCTCGCCCAGGGATCGGGCGCCGTCGAGGAGCTCGTTGACGACCGCGTGGAGCAGCAGCCGGCGCCGGTCGCGCCGGATCCTCAGCAGCTCCTCACCCAGCTCGTGAGGTGGCACCAGCCCCTGCTGGACCGCGATCGTCAGCACGTAGGTCGCCTCCCGGTCGGTGCGGGCCCACAGGCCGGCGCGCACCGCCGCGGTCGGCGTCCGGGTCCGCGGGATCCCGACCCGCACGATGTCGGCGGCGTCCCAGCGCCGGGTCTGCCTGATGTTGAACCGCCGGTTGCGGCGCACCCGTGCCCCGCGGGGCACCGACACCCGCACGCGATCCATCTCGAAGCGCTCGAGCCCGGCCGCGATCAGCGCGGAGCCGGCGTCGAGGCTGGCCCGCGGCCCACCCTGGAACACCGCGCCCCACATCTCACCCCACGCCGACAGCGTGCTGTTGTGCAGCTGCACCGACTGGTCGCCGACCAGCAGCCAGCGCCGGGCCCGCACCTGGCCGGTGATCTCCCAGCGGGTGATGCCCAGCGCATAGAGCTGGCGCCGCGACAGCAGGCCACCCTGCTCCTCGGCGAGCTCGCGCGCGGCGGCGAACCTGCGGTCGTCGTACGAAGGTCCTCGTGGCATGCCGACACCATGCGCACCGCTGCCCGCACCGCGTGGCTGCTCGCCACTCACCTGTGGACGACCGCGCCCGAGCCGCCGCTGTGGACGATTCGCGGCGCGCTGCTGTCGCGGGACGTCATACGGACGGTGGAAGGGGACACACTGACCGTATGACGTCCGCGGGGGCGGTCAGCTCCAGAGGGTGACGTGCACCGCCGGCTTGAACCGGCCGTGGGTGACCCCGCGACCGCGCAGCATCGCCTGGGTGGCCCGCGGCGTGGTCACGAACCGGGCCATCTCCTCCGCCGCCGGGGTGGCGCGCTGGCCGGCGAGGATCGAGAGGTTCCAGGACCCCTGGCCCTGGAGCAGCCGGCCGGGCACGCGGGCCAGCGCGCCGGCGGCGAGGTCCTGGGCGACCGCGAAGGAGACGGCGAGGCCGATGCCGGTGCCGCGCTTGGCCTCCTCGACGGCGGCGGCGTGGGACTGGAAGATCTGCTGCCGGTCCTCCGGTACGCCGATGCGGTGCAGCATCGCGGGGATCACGCCGGAGTCGTCGGCGGCCGACGGCCCGAGCAGCCAGGTCTGGTCGCGCAGCAGCGCGGTGCCCGGCTGGCCGGTGCGGGTCAGCGGGTGGTCGGGGGTGACCACGGCCAGGATCTGGTAGTGCAGGAACAGCGTGCTGGTCACCGCCGGGTCCGACGTCGCGGGCCGCGGGCCGATGGTGGCGTCGACGGTGCGGGTGAGCAGCATCGACTCGAAGTCCCGGGCGCGGTGGACACTCAGCTCCACGTCGAGGTCGCGGGCGCGGTCGGCGAAGAGGCCGATCAGGCCCGGCGCGGCGTACTCCGCGAAGAGCGAGGTGGTGCCGAGCCGCAGCAGCCGGCGGCCGGCGCCGGCGGCGCGCACCTCGAGCACGGTCCGGTCCTGCAGCCCGAGCAGCTCGACCGCGCGGCTGGCGAGCCGCAGTCCGCCTGGAGTGAACGCCAGCCCGGACGACGTCCGGTTGAAGAGCTGGTCGCCGAGCTCCTTGCGCAGCTGGCCGACGTGCAGCGAGACCGCGGCCTCGGTCACGCCCAGGTCGGCGGCGGCGGCCTTCACCGAGCCGAGCCGGACCACGGACGCGAAGGCCCGCAGCTGCGTGGGTGTCATGAGGGCACCTCAGAAGGGAGGAGCGGCACGGCCCTGCATCGCCTCCCAGACTCGTGACGGGGTGAGCGGCATGTCGGCGTGCCGGACGCCGTACAGCGCCAGCGCGTCGACCACCGCGTTCACGACCGCCGGCGGCGAGCCGACCGTAGCGGACTCGCCCACGCCCTTGGCCCCGATCGGGTGATGCGGCGACGGGGTCACGGTCGTGCCGCACTCCCAGTCGGGCACCTCGAGGGCGGTCGGGATCAGGTAGTCCATCAGCGAGCCGCCGAGGCAGTTGCCGTGCTCGTCGAAGCCGATGAACTCCATCAGCGCCATCCCGATCCCGTCGGCCAGCCCCCCGTGGATCTGTCCCTCGACGATCATCTCGTTGATCCGGGTGCCGCAGTCGTCGACCGCGATGAAGCGGCGCACCTTCACGACCGCGGTGCCCGGGTCGACGTCGACCACGCAGATGTAGGCGCCGAACGGGTAGGTCAGGTTGTCGGGGTTGTAGGAGATCTGCGCGTCCAGCCCGCCCTCGACACCGGCGGGCAGGTCGCCGGCACCGTGGGCGCGCATCGCGATCTGCTGGATCGTCACACCCGTGTCGGGCACGCCGCGGACGTCGAAGCGGCCCCCCGAGTCGTCCTTGGTCCACTCGAGGTCCTCGGGCGCGACCTCCAGCATCCCGGCCGCGATCAGCCGCGCCTTGTCGCGCACCCGCCGGGCCGCGAGCACCGCCGCCGCGCCCGACACCGGGGTCGAGCGGGATCCGTAGGTGCCCAGGCCGTACGGCGTGTTGTCGGTGTCGCCGTGCACCACGTCGACGTCGTCGGGACGGATACCGAGCTCCTCGGCGACCAGCTGGGCGAACGTCGTCTCGTGCCCCTGCCCCTGGGTCTGCACGGCCAGCCGGATCACCGCCGAGCCGGTCGGGTGCACCCGCAGCTCGCAGCCGTCCGCCATGCCGAGCCCGAGCATGTCCATGTCCTTGCGCGGCCCGGCGCCGACCGCCTCGGTGAAGAAGGAGACCCCGATCCCCATGAGCTCGCCACGCGACCGTCGCTCGGCCTGCTCGGCCCGCAGCTCGTCGTACCCCGCGATCCGCAGCGCTTCCGCCATCGCGCGGGGGTAGTCGCCGGAGTCGTAGACCCACCCCGTGCGGCTCGTGTAGGGGAACTGCTCGGGCCGGATGAAGTTCTGCATCCGCAACGAGACCGGGTCGCGGCCGAGCTCGGCGGCGAGCAGGTCCACCATCCGCTCCACCAGGTAGACCGCCTCCGCGATCCGGAACGAGCACGCGTACGCCACCCCGCCCGGGGCCTTGTTGGTGTGCACGGCGGTCATCGAGCAGTACGCCGCCTCGAGGTCGTAGCTGCCGGTGAACACCCCGAAGAAGCCGCCGGGGAACTTGCGCGGCGCGGCGGTGCCGTTGAACGCGCCGTGGTCGGCGAGCACGTGGCTGCGCAGCCCGAGGATCCGCCCGTCCCGGGTGGCCGCGATCTCCCCCTGCATCACGTAGTCGCGGGCGAAGCCGGAGGCGACCAGGTTCTCGGTGCGGTCCTCGGTCCACTTCACGGGCCGGCCGGTGAGCATCGAGCCGACGATCGCGTGCACGTAGCCGGGGTAGATCGGCACCTTGTTGCCGAAGCCGCCGCCGATGTCGGGCGAGACCACCCGGATCCGGTGCTCGGGCAGCCCGGCGAACATCGAGAGCAGCGTGCGGTGGGCGTGCGGCGCCTGCGTCGTCGCCCACAGGGTCAGCCGCTCCTCGACCCGGTCGTAGTCGGCGACCGCGCCGCAGGTCTCCATCGGCGCGGGGTGCACCCGCGGGAACACCAGCTCCTGGCGCACCACGACCTCGGCCCGGTCGAAGACCGCCGCGGTCGCGGCCGGGTCGCCGGTCTCCCAGTCGAAGCAGTGGTTGTCGCGCTTGCCCTCGAGGTCGTCGCGGATCAGCGGCGCGTCGTCGTCGAGGGCTCGGCGTACGTCGACGACGGGCTCGAGCACGTCGTACTCCACGTCGATCAGCTCGAGGGCGTCGCGGGCGGCGTACCGGTCCTCGGCCACGACGAACGCGACCTCCTGCCCCTGGAACCGCACCTTGTCGGTGGCGAGCACCGCCTGCACGTCGCCCGACAGCGTCGGCATCCAGGCCAGCCCGCGCTCGGCCAGCATCGCGCCGGTGACGACCGCCTTGACCTTGGGATGCGCCTCGGCGGCGAGCGTGTCGACGCCGACGATCCGGGCGTGCGCGACCGGCGAGCGCAGCACGGCGAGGTGGAGCATGCCGGGGAGGCTGATGTCGTCGACGTACGTGCCGCGGCCGCGCACGAAGCGGCGGTCCTCCTTGCGGAGCATCCGGCCGTGACCGAGCGGCCGCTGGTCGTTGTCGACGAAGGTGCTCATGACCGCTTGCCCTCCGGGTGCGCCGCGGCCCACTGGACGGAGCGGACGATCGAGGCGTAGCCGGTGCACCGGCAGATCTGGCCGGAGATCGCCTCGCGGATCGTCGCCTCGCTGGGGTCGGGGTCGCGGTCGAGCAGCGCCCGCGCGGTCATCAGCATCCCCGAGGTGCAGAAGCCGCACTGCAGCCCGTGGCACTCCATGAACCCCTGCTGCACCGGGTCGAGCTCGCCCTCCCACTCCAGGCTCTCGACGGTGCGTACGTCGTGGCCGCTGGCCATCGCGGCCAGCACCGTGCACGACTTCACGGGCTCGTCGTCGTACAGCACCACACAGGTGCCGCAGTTGCTGGTGTCGCACCCCCAATGGGTGCCGGTCAGGCCGAGCTCGTCGCGCAGGAGGTGCACGAGCAGCAACCGCGCCTCCACGTCGCGGGTCACCGGCTCGCCGTTCACCGTCAGGCTGATCTCCATCAGGCTGCGCCCCCCTCCCGGACCCGCTCCCACGCCGCGCGGAGGGTACGCCGGGTGAGCTCGCCGGCCAGGTGGCGCTTGTAGTCGGCCGTGCCGCGGCTGTCGGTGACCGGGCGGCAGGCCTGCGCCGCGATCGCGCCCGCGAGCGACCACGCCTCGTCCGACGGCGGGCGCCCGCGCAGGGCGGCGGAGACCTCCGGGATGCCGGTGGTGTTGGGGCCGACCGCCGCGAGGCCGACCCGGGCGTCGGCGATCGTGCCCCGCTCGTCGACCCAGAGCGCGGCGCCGGCCGCGGCCACCGCCCAGTCGCCGGCCCGTCGGTCGACCTTGGCGTAGGCGCTGCTGCCCCGCGGCCGCACCGGGATCCGCACCTCGGTGAGCATCTCGGCGTGCCCGACGACGGTCTCGTAGGGTCCGAGGTGGAAGTCGTCCATCGACACGGTGCGCTCGCCCTCCGGCCCGCGGATCACGCAGCTCGCGTCGAGGGTGGTGCAGACCGACGACAGGTCCTCGGACGGGTCGGCCTGACACAGCGCGCCGCCCAAGGTGCCGCGGTTGCGCACCGGCGGGTCGGCGATCACCCGTTCGGCGTCGCGGAAGATCGGGCAGACCGCCGCGAGCTCGTCGGACTCGAGCAGCTCGCGGTGTCGGGTCATCGCGCCGATCCGCACCTGCGTCGCGGTGATCCGGATGTAGCCGAGCTCGGCGTGCAGGTCGTTGATGTCGACGAGGTACTCCGGGTTGGCCAGCCGCAGCTTCATCATCGGCAGCAGGCTGTGCCCCCCGGCGATCAGCCGGGCCTCCTCGCCGAGCCGCTCCAGCAGCCCGATCGCGTGCTCGACGCTGACCGCCCGCTCGTACTCGATCGGGGCCGGGACCTGCACCTGCGCCTCCTGCACCTCGTGACGCCCGTCACTGTGGATGCTACGAGCCCGGGCGGCACCCCGGGTGCGGATCGGCCGGGCCGAGCACCAGGCCGGACAGCTCGACGAGGCGGACCGCCAGGACGGCGGCGTCGGGGCGGTCCGGCCCCGCGTCGTCCAGCATCCAGGCGCGCACCGCGCCCAGGAACCCGGCCGCGGCGTACCGCACCGCCGTCGGGCTCGCCCCCGGCGCCCGCTCGGCCAGCCGGTCGGCGAGCCAGGTCTCGACGGCGTCGCGCGAGGCGGAGAATGCCGTGCCGGTGCCGATCGTGCGCCGCCACGACTCGCCCTGGGCGTCGATGTCGCCGAGGAAGGCGACGAGGAGCCGGTACGCCGCGTCCGGGCCGTCCACGATCTCGGCGCGCAGCTCGGCGAAGCGACGCTCGATGCCGGCGACCGCGACCTCGTCGAGGTTCGCGAAGTGCTGGTAGAAGGTCGGGCGGCTGACGCCGGCCTCGGCGCAGAGGGCCGAGACCGAGATGTCGCGCGAGTCGCGGGTGCCCAGCAGCGTGTGCAGCGCGTCGGTCAGCTGCGCCCGGCTGCGCTCGACACGCGGGTCGCAGGTATCTGCGGTGGCGATCGCCCCTCCTCTCGATGAGTTCGGCCCGTCGCCCGGGTCGGACCCGATGTGCCCCCGAAGGGGCCATCCGACTATCTTACAGTTGTAAGTCTTGACGAGGGGACGGTAGAGCGCCGATGGCGGTGAGCACGGTCGCACCGACCGCGTCTCGTCGTACCGGCGGCGCGGACGTGGTCCGCGAGCTGGCCCAGGTCCTGGGCGCCTTCCTCCTCTACAACCTCGGCCGGATGCTCGCCGCCCAGGAGCTCGACCGGGCCGACGCCCACGCGGGCGGCATCCTCGACGCGGAGCGCTGGCTGCGGCTGCCGACCGAGGGGTCGCTGCAGGCCTGGGCGCTCGGGCACGACTGGTTGATCGAGCTCGCGAACCGCTACTACGTCTCGGTCCACTTCCCGCTCACGATCGCGGTCCTGGTCTGGCTCTACCGCTACCGGCGCCCGGCGTACACCTGGGCCAAGCGCGCCCTGCTGACCGCCACCGGCGCCGCGCTCGTCTTCCACGTGCTGGTGCCGGTCACCCCGCCGCGACTGCTGTCGTCGCTCGGCATGGTCGACACCGGCCACGCCGGCGGCATGTCCATCTACCAGGCGCCGGTGCTCTCCAGCCTCTCCAACGAGTACGCCGCGATGCCGAGCCTGCACGTCGGCTGGGCGCTGCTGCTCGCGATCGTGCTGATCGCCGCCTGCCGGTCACGCTGGCGCTGGCTGTGGCTCCTGCACCCGCTGGCCACGCTGTTCGTCGTCGTCAGCACGGCCAACCACTACTGGCTCGACGGCGCCGCCGGCGCCGTGCTGGTGGTCGGCGCGCTGTGGCTGACCCGACCGGTGGGCCGGACCTCTCAGGCAGAGCCTGCACTTCTCGGCCGACGCACCACGTGAGAAGTGCAGGAATACCCGGTGCACCGGGTATTCCTGCACCTCACCAAATTCCTCAGGCCTCCGCGTCGAGAGCGGCGGCGACCCGGCGGTGGGCCTCCCAGATCTCCTCGGGCAGCCGGTCGAACTGCTTGAGGTGCTCCTCGCGGAAGCCCATCTCCTGGCGCCACCGGGCGACGTCGATGGTCAGGATCGTCTCGAGGTCCTCGGGGGTGATCTCCACGCCCTCGAGCTCGAGCTCCTCGACCGTCGGCAGCACGCCCACCGGGGTCTGCCGGCCGGAGACCTCGCCGTCCTTGAAGCGGCACAGCCACAGCAGGGCGCGCAGGTTGTCGCGGTAGCCGGGCCAGCGGAAGTGGCCGTCCTCGCCGCGCTGGAACCAGTTCACGTGCGCGAAGACCGGCTGCTCCTTGGCCGCGCCGATGATCTTGAGCCAGTGGGCGGCGTAGTCGCCCTCGGCGTAGGCCATGAACGGCCGCATCGACATCGGGTCGTAGCGCAGCTGGCCGTCGACGCCCTCGGCGGCGAAGGTCGCCTCGGCGCCGAGCGTCAGGCCGTCGTAGACGCCCTCGGCCAGGTCGGAGATCGCGCGGACCAGCGGCTCACGGTCGCTGGTGCGGCCGCCGAAGATGATCGCGTCGATCGGGACACCCTGCGGCGCCTCGAAGTCGGCGGCCACGTTGGGGACGTTGGCCAGCGTCGTGGTGAAGCGGCTGTTGGGGTGCGCCCACGGCGAGTCGTCCCCGGGCTCCCGCTCGGAGATCAGGTTGCCCTTCCAGTCCCGCCAGCCGGTGACGTCCTCCGGGTGGCTCTTCGTCTTGCCCTCCCACCAGACCTCCTCGGTCCGGTCGTTGTAGGCGACGTTGGTGAAGATCACGCCGGTGCCGTCGGCGATCGAGTCGAGCGCGGTCGGGTTGGTCTTCTCGTTGGTGTCCTTGGCGACGCCGAAGACGCCGAACTCCGGGTTCATGCCGTAGACCCGGCCGTCCTCGCCCACCCACAGCCAGGCGATGTCGTCGCCGTAGAACTCGACGTGGTAACGGTCACCCATCGCGTCGGGCGCCAGCGTCATCGCCAGGTTGGTCTTGCCGGAGGCGCTCGGGAAGCCGCCGCAGACGTGCCAGCGCTTGCCGGTCTGCTTGTCGGTGATGCCGAGCAGCATGAACTGCTCGGCCAGGAACACCCCGGACTCGCGGCCGTCGTAGCAGGCCTGGCGCAGGCCGTGCGCGATCTTGCCGAGCAGCGCGTTGCCGCCGTACGACGAGCCGTAGTGCAGGATCGTCCGCTCGTCGGCGACCGTGGCGAAGTAGCGCTGGTCGTCGGGCGTGCCCTGGCCGAGGTTGGGCAGGTCGCCGGTGACGTGCACGGCGCGCACGAAGCTGTCGGGGTCCTCGAGGTCGTTGAGGTAGTCGACGCCGACCCGCGACATCCGGATCATGTGCAGCACGACGGGACGGCTGTCGGTGAGCTCGACACCCGTGGCGTACGGCGCGAGGGGCGATCCGGGCGGCGCCATCAGGTAGGGGATGACGTACATGGTCTTGCCCGCCGAGGCGCCGCGCATCCGCTCGGTGAGCAGCTCGGTCATCTCCTTGGCGGGCTTCCAGTTGTTGTAGACGCCCTTGTCGGCGTCCTTGCTGGTGGCCACGACCGTGCGCTCCTCGGAGCGGGCGGTGTCCTTGTGGTAGCTGCGGGAGTAGTAGCGCCCCGGCCCGGCGGGCTGCAGCTCACCCGCGTCGAGCGACTCCTGGACCAGGCGAGCGTCGTCGGCGGCGCCGACGACCTCGATCCGGGCAGGCTGGGTGATCGCGGCCCACTCGGCCACGTACTCCCTCACCCGCGGGTTGGTCAGTCCTGCCTGATCCAGCGCACTCTCCACGTCGACCATGTCAGTCGTTACCTTTCGATCCCCTCGGGCATTTGTCGGGACGGTAACCCAAGCTCGGGACGGTCGCGGAAGCGGGGTAGGCCGAAAATGCCCAGAACCCAGTACAGACAGGGCTTTCGTCCTTCTCGTACGTAAGTTCTCGGCGGGTCCGTGTGACACATGGTGCTGATGTGACGCACACTGGCGGGGTGGAACGCACCCACGCGCATCGTCGACCCGTCATCCTCGGCCTGGCCGGGGCCGCCGCCCTGGGCACGGCAACCGCCGCGACCAAGCTCGCCGCGAGCCTCACCGACGGCGACCCCGCGGACCGTCCGCGCCTCGAGCTCTCTTCCGACTCGCAGGTCGGCTCACTGACGGTGCGGCTCGGCGACGACCTGCTGCCCGTGACCGCGGACGGCTCCTGGCGCTCCCGCACGCTCGGCACGTCCACGCACTCGATGGTGGGCTTCACCTGGACCGGACGGCGCGATCCGCAGATCCGGTTCCGCTCCCGGCTCCGCGGCCAGTGGACGCCGTGGCGCCCGGCCACCGTGATGCACGACGAGCCCGACGCCGGCGCCGCCGAGACCTCCTCCACCCGGGGTACCCACCTGGTGTGGATCGGGCGGTCCGACGGCATCGACATCCGGGTCGACGGCAACCGACCGGCCGACCTCTCCCTGGTGCTGCTGCACCCGCGGCGGCTGCGCGGCGACGCGACCGTCCGGCCGCGGCTGCGCTCGAGCCGGACCCGGGGGCGGGTCAGCGGGCGCGGCCGACTGCAGCGCAAGACCGTCACCCAGCCGGCGATGCTGACCCGGAAGAAGTGGGGCGCCGACGAGAGCTGGCGATCGGGCTCGCCGACGTACAACAAGACCCTGCAGCAGGTGCACGTCCACCACACGGCCAGCGGCAACGACTACGGCGAGGCCGACGTGCCGGCACTGCTGCGCGGCTTCTACCGCTACCACACCAAGAGCCTCGGCTGGTCCGACATCGGCTACAACTTCCTCGTCGACAAGTTCGGACGGATCTGGGTCGGCCGGTCCGGCGGGCCCGCGAAGCTGGTCCGCGGCGCGCACACCCTGGGCTTCAACGCCACGTCGACGGGGATCTCGGTGATCGGCAACTACGACAGCGTCTCGCCGACCCCGCAGATCATCTCCGCGGTGGCCGCGCTGGCCGCGTGGAAGATCGCGCCGTACGGCCTCGACCCGCTGGGCAGCGCGACCGTCACCTCCGAGGGCAGCGACAAGTTCCGCGCCCGGCGGGTGGTGAGCCTCCCGGTGATCGACGGCCACCGCGACACCAACGACACCGCCTGCCCCGGTGGTCGGCTCTACGCGCAGCTGCCGGCGATCCGGCAGGCCACCAAGCAGGTGATCGCCGCCGGCAGCGCGCCGCCGCCGCCGATCGCCGAGGCGACCCCGGCCGTGGTGGGCGGATCCACGGCGCTCGGCCAGGCCCTGACCGTCACCCCGGGCACCTACAACCCGGCGGATGCCGCGGTGGCCGTCGCCTGGCTCCGCAACGGCACCGCGATCCCCGGAGCGACCGCCGCGACGTACACGACGACGGCCGACGACCTCGGCGCCACGATCAGCGTCCAGGTCACCGCGACCCGCGACGGCTACTCGGCGGTGAGCTCCACCGTGGCCGCGCCGGCCGCCGTCACGACCACGACCCGCATGAAGGTGAAGCGCAAGCGGCTGGCCCGCAAGGCCGCGATCGGGGTCAAGGTGCGCGCCGCCGGCACCACGGCCCGGCCCACCGGCACGGTGACCGTGAAGCTGCGCAAGCAGACGATGACGCTGCCGCTCAACGCCAAGGGCAACGCGGTCGCGAAGTTCCCGCTCGTCAAGCCGGGCCGCACCACGGCGACCATCACCTACTCCGGCGGCCCCGGCTTCGATGCCTCGACGACGACCGCCAGGGTCGCCGTCCTCCGCAAGCGCAAGCGGCGCAAGCGCTGACGGCTACGCCGGGGTCCGCCGGCGCACCACCAGCAGCGCCAGCCCGCCCAGCAGGGCGACTCCGCCCACGACGTACCCGACGACGGGCACGATCGTCTCGAGCAGCCGCAGGCGCGAGATGTTGTCGCGCGCCTCGTCGACGTTGGTCTGCACCTGGTCGTCGGTGAACGCGAGGTCCAGGACGAGGATCTCGCCGACCCCGTCGGCCGACCGCTCCTGGTGCACCACCTGCTTGATGATCGCGCCCGTGCGCGGCTCGATGAAGTAGTCGGTGGTCTGCGCGTAGTCGCCGGGCACGCCCTCGAGGACGTCGACGCCGTCGGCGGTCGCCTCCGCCCGGTAGTGGTAGGTCTCGAGGCCGTCGAACTCCTCGGTACCCTCGTACGTCGCGTCGACCGCCGCGCCGACCACGCCGTCCCACACCGGGTAGGTCTGCCGCTGCGCGCCGAAGGGCCACTTGTTCTGCAGGCCCTCCTGCTGCGGGGCGTCGGCCGGCAGGTAGCCGTCGTTCGCGACGGTCAGCGCCGTGTGCCGGTCGGTCGCGAACGCCTCCGCCTCCGCGCTGATCAGCCGCCCCTGCGGGTCGTCGGCGCTCACGCACCCGTCGATGCCGCCCTCGTCGCGCACCACGCACAGCGAGGTCGCCCAGACGATCACCTCGTCGTCGGACGCCTCGGAGTCGGCGCGGTTGATGCTGTAGGCCAGCACCGGCCCCACCGGCTCCTTCGGCCCACCGACGCGGGCCTCACCCGAGAGGTGCGTGGTGCTGTCGGTGTCCAGCGGCGTCCGCTCGACCTGCCCGGGCACCCAGGTCTGCGCCAGCACCGCCGCGACCACCAGGAAGGCGCCGATGCCGACGAGGACGGGGGCGAGGATCTTGCGCATGACGGGCGGGCTTTCGTGCCGGGGAAGGAAGGATCTACCGATCAGTAGCCTACGAGGCCGATGCGTCCCACGGACGCGGTGGGTCCCGGTCTTCCGAAGGGGCCCGGAAACGTCACTGGGCCTCCGTCCTGCGACGGAGGCCCAGCGTCTCTCACCCTGCGCGCCCGTAGGGATTCGAACCCCAAACCTTCTGATCCGTAGTCAGATGCTCTATCCGTTGAGCTACGGGCGCATGCCGCCCTCACGAGCGACTGGACGAGGATAGCGGACCGTCGGGGTCGGGCCGAAATCAGCGTCGGCGCCACGGCGAGGACCGGGGGCCGGACAGGTCCGTCGTGGCGCTCCCCTGGGTCCGCGAAGGGTCGAAGCGGGGATCGTCGCGAAGGCACGAGTGACGCTCAGAACCGCTCAAGACAAGGGCGGTGACGCCGCACACCGGCCCGGTCGGGGCGGTGCGCCGCGACCCGATGGCGATGCTGCCGTTCATCAACCACGTGCCGACGCCGAGGAGTGACGGACCGAGCTCGACGGGCTCCGCGCCCGGCTCGGGGGCCGAGCGAACCAACCCCGCGGTACGCCGTACCCACGAGGGCCCCGTCCGCGGACGGGGCCCTCGCCATGGGGCCCTGTGGGAGGATCGTGCCCACACGGGACGTGGGGAACGGCCAGGAGGGGATGTGGGGACATCCGACGCGGGGGACCGCGCGCTCTTCGAGACCGCCGGTGCGGCGCTCTACGAGGAGATCGTCAGCTCGGGCGGCATCGTGGCCGGAGAGCCACGCGTCGTCGCGGGCGGTGATCTGCACGACGCGTTCGAACAGCTCCGCGAGATGGGGCTGGTGCGGCTCGACCCGGACAATGATCGCTGGGTCGCCGAGGACCCGGGGCTGGTCCACGGACGCGTGGTCGCGCCGCTGAGCCAGCAGGGTGCGCTGCTCCTCGAGGAGTCGCTGCGCTGGGCCGAGGCGCTGAACACGGTCAGCCAGACCTGGCGCAAGGCGCCGGAGGCCTCCGAGCGGGGCCCGTTCCGCTACCTGCACGGCGACACGATCAACGCGTTCCTGGGGACGCTGGGCGCCGAGGCCGAGGAGGAGGTGCTCACCGCGCAGCCGCAGAGCGGGCGGGACACCGGCAAGGGCCTCGAGGAGTCGCTGCAGATGGAGCGGGCGCTGCTGGAGCGGGGCGTGCGGATCCTCACGCTCTACCAGCACAGCGCCCGGCGCAGCACCGCCACCCGGGAGTACGTCGCGGCGCTCAGCCCGCTGGGCGCGGAGGTACGCACCCAGGACGAGTTCTTCAACCGGATGATCGTGGTCGACCGGCGGACGGCGATCATCCCGTCGCCGCAGGACCTCAAGATCGCGCTCGCGATCCGGGAGCCGACGATCGTCGCCTACCTCGTCGACGTGTTCATGCGCTCCTGGGAGCGGGCCCGGCCGTTCACCAGCCAGGAGGCCTCGGTCGTCAAGCACATCGCCGACGAGCAACGGGCGATGACGATGCGGATGCTGATCGAGGGACACTCCGACCCGGTCTCGGCCAAGCGGCTCGGCGTCAGCCCGCGCACCTACGCCGGCTACGTCGCCGACCTCAAGGAGGAGTTCGACGCGGAGACCCGCTTCCAGCTCGGCTACTCGCTGGGTCGGCTCGGCCTCCGAGCCGAGGCGGATCCGGCGGAGGACGGCACCGGGGACGGTCCAGGCGAAGACTGAGGGCAGTGGCCCGGGGGCGGGCCACTGCCCTCTATCAGTGAGGCGGGCTCTGGGGGGTGAGCCTCGGAGCCGGGCAACGTGGGGGGTGTGGCCGGCTCCCGCCTCAAGAACTGCGTCTCGGTCAGCGGCGGACCGACCAACCCCAGCTCATGTCAGCGTGTGCCGGAGCCGAGATCCCCAGCAGGCCGACGCTGAGGGTCGCCGAGGCGACCACGAACGCGATCTTGCGCGCAATCTTCATGTTGACCCACCTCATGTACTCATCGGACCCCACGGATGGTCCGGTGCCACCCATGATCCGGGATGCCCGCATCCCTTCCGAGCCAAACGATGCCTCAATTAAGTGCAATGCAACTTCCTGCAAACTCCTGCAGCGCCGCCGCGGAGCGCGGGACGCAGGCGAGGAGAGCGCGGGTCGGAATCGACCATACAACGCCTCGACCCCCTCCGCGCAGAGGCGCGAAGGGGGTCGGATCACTGGCGGAGGCGGCGGGATTTGAACCCGCGAGAGGGGTTTGCCCTCAACCCGCTTAGCAGGCGGGCGCCATAGACCGGACTAGGCGACGCCTCCCGACAGCCAGCACAGGCTACAAGGAGCCACCGACGGGTGCCGAATCAGGGCTCGGATCGGGGGCTGGACCGGCGCCCCGGTCCAGGCCGGGTCACGACAGCGGGGTCAGGCCCTGGCCGCGCTGGAGGTGGCCCTGGAGGACCCGTACGAACTCCTCGCGGTCGACGTCGAGCAGGCTCACCGGAATGGTCGTGGTGCCCCCGTCCGCGAGCCTCAGGACGACGACCGGCAGCCCGTCGGACGCCGTCGTCACCGCCTCCCGCACCTCGGTCCAGGCCGCCGCCGACGTGCCCGCGCCCCGCACCAGCCGCACCCGGTAGCCGTCGGGGCCCAGGTGCACCACCGGCAGGCGCCGGGTGAGCAGGTTGCCGGCCACCAGCACCCCGACGACGCCGATCAGGGCCACCAGCACGAGCACCAGGAAAGGCAGGCTCGCGACGGCGACGACGACGGTCGTCACCACCAGCAGCACGGCGAGCACGACCAGCAGTCCGCCGACCAGCCGGGCGGCGAAGGCGGGCGCGAACCGGAACTCCGACACCTCGGGCACGGCATCGGGTCCGGGACGGGAGCCGTCGGGTGCAGCGGACATGGGTTGATTGAACAAGACACCGGATTCGGGGCCGACAGCGGGTTGTCGTCCGGCCGCCTGGGAGCGACACTCGTAGTCCCCCACCGCTCCGGGTCACCGGGAGGTTGTCATGGCCGTCACCACTACGGGACTCCCGGCCGCACTGCTGGGCCTCGGCCAGGCGCTCGACGCCTACGGCCGGCCCGAGGTCTCCGTCGGACAGTGGCGCTGGCGGGTCCGCCAGGGCCTGGCCGCCGTCCGCGACGCGCTGGTCGCCGAGACCGGCACCGGCACCGAGGCCTGGACCGCCGCCCGCGAGGGCAGCGTGCTTCGCGAACGCAACGCCCTGCTCGCCCGGATCGGCACGCTCGGCCCCCACGTGCTCCAGCACCCCGATCCCGAGGTCGTCCGCGCGGAGCTCCAGCGGCTGCTCGTCGACGTCGGCCACCACGCCCAGCGGCTCAGCGACCTGGCGTACGACGAGGTCGAGCTCGAGCTCGGCGGCTCCGAGTAGGCCGGTCGCCCACCCCGGCCTGGGGCGGGCCCACCGAGATCGGCGCCCTACACTGCTCGGGTGCCCGGGCCCCGGCCCGGCCACGGAGGGGTGCCGGAGTGGCCGATCGGAACCGCCTTGAAAGCGGTCGTGGGGAGACCCACCGCGGGTTCGAATCCCGCCCCCTCTGCTTCAGCTGCCTCAGGCCGAGCTTGCGAGGCCTGAGATCCAGCAGCAAGGTCGAGGAGCCGCGCGACCGACGCAGGAGGTCGCGACCGGCGTCACGAGACTCAGCTGCCTCGGCCTGAGCTTGCGAAGGCCGAGACCCAGCAGCAAGGTCGAGGAGCCGCGCGACCTCAGCTGCCTCGGCCTGAGCCTGCGAAGGCCGAGACCCAGCAGCAAGGTCGAGGAGCCGCGCGACCGACGGAGGAGGTCGCGACCGGCGTCTCGAGACCAGGCCGTCAGGGGCCGTCAGGGGCCGTCAGGGGCCGTCAGACCGTCAGTCGGCGACGATCTCCAGGAGCGCGTCGCCCTCCTGGACGACGTCGCCGGGGGCGACCTTGACCGCGCGCACCGCCCCGGCCGCCTCGACGAGCACGGGGATCTCCATCTTCATCGACTCGAGCAGCACGACGGTGTCCCCGGCCGCGACCCGGTCGCCCGGCGCGACGGCCACGCTCATCACGTTCGCCACCATCTCGGCCACGATCTCGGTCACCTGTTCGCGGGGCATGCTCAGAACCTAGACCGTTACCTCGTAGTACGCCGTATCTGACCCGCCCCGTCGCTGCTCCTCCGGGCGTGACCACGCTCCGCCTCCGTCTCGCGCTGGCGACCGCCGGCGACGTGCCGCAGCCCTACGTCTGCGACGACCTCGACGCGACGGTTCGCCTGGACGCCGACGTGTACGTCGGCACCGCGGTCAGCAGCCCGCGCCAGCGCGAGGCGTGGTGGCGCAAGATGCGGGAGGCCGGGCACGAGACCTACCACCGCCACGGCGACGCGCCGATCTCCACGCGGCTGCCGGTGCAGCACTCCTGGACGGGCGCCGTGCGCCTCGACGTGAGCGTGCCGACCCAGGTGCTCGGACCCCGGTGCTCCGGCCGCCGGGTCGAGCGGGCCCGGGCCCGCGGCGTCACCAGTGTCGTCGCGGCCGAGGTCGGCGCCTGCGCCCCGACCTACCACCCCGAACAGCTGGTGGCCGCCCACCGCGGCTCGCTGTGGGTCGCGGTGGTCCCCGCGCCCGGGATCGACGTGGTCGTCGGCCCCGAGCTGCTGGTGCCGGCCGGCGAGCTGCACGCCGGACCGGTGCTGGCGGTCGACCTCGAGCTGACCGGGCGACTCAGAGCAGGGCGCGCGTGCGCGACGGCTCCGGACGCAGTGCGGCGGCCTCCTCCGCCCGTCGCCCACGCCGACCGCGCGGCGCGGTGAAGGCGAGGTCGATCCGGATCACCACGTAGCCGATCGCCAGCCCGACGATCGCGCCGTAGGTCACCGCGAGCACCGACTCGGTGAGCGCGACCGCGGGGTTGACCAGCGCCTGTGCGACCGAGACCGTGGCCGCGACGCCGAACGCACACACCCACCACCCCTGGCGGCGGCGGGCCCGCATGTGCACCCCCCAGGCCAGGGCGGGGATGCCGAGCACGGTCTCGAGCGGCCGCGGGAACGCCCCCAGGTTGTCGCGCGACCAGACGACGACGTCGAGCAGGTTGCCGACCAGGCCGGGGGTGCCGTAGCGCCGGAGCAGCTCGGCGTAGGCCAGCGTGATCGCCAGCACCCCGGTGCCGAGCAGCACGATCACGAGCCCGCGCCGGCCCAGGCCGTGCAGACCCGCGCCGAGCCGGTAGACGAGTGCGAAGGAGCCGAGCAGCGACAGGCCGAGCGTGGCGTACTCGAAGCGCACGACCGTCACCACCGGCGCGAAGCCGACCGTGGCCATCGCACCGACGGCGGCGAGCACGACCGCGATCACCACCTCGCGGACGGCGCCGATGAAGCGGACCGCGGGGACCGTCGCCATCACCGCGAACACCGACGCGACCACGCAGGTCAGCACCGCGGCGCCGGTGCGCAGCGACTCGTCCCCGCTGAGCACCGCGGCGAGGCCGAGCACGAGGGCGAGCAGCCCGACGACGACCGGCCGGCCGCCGCTGCGGACGGCGAGCGCCCAGGAGTACGCCGTGGCGACCGTCACCGCGCCGGCGCTGCACAGCCAGCCGGGGCCGACCTCGAGCAGGCACGAGACGAGCGCGCCGACGCCGGCCAGGACGACGGCCGACCAGAGCACGAACGGCCACCGGGAGCGGGCCAGCTGCTCCCGTCCGGTCAGCCGGCGCGGCCCCAGCCCGACGGCGCGGACCGGTTCGACCGCGGGGGTCGGTTCGGGCCCGGCGACCGGCCCGGGCGCCGGCTCGGGGGCGGGTCGGTCGACCGGGGCCGGCAGCGCCTCGACCGGGGCCGGGTCCACCGGGGTCCGCCGGCCGCCGCGGCGCCGCGACGGACGCGCGGCACGACGACGAGGGACGGACCTGGACACGGGCAGGAAGGTTACATTCGCCGGTTCGCCAGCGAGGGGTTGGTCCTGCGGGCCCGCTCCAGCACCGTGTGCTCGACCACAGCGGTCACCACCTCGGGACCGTCCCCGGCCTCGGCGAGCACCTCGCCGAACGGGTCCACGGCCAGCGAGTGGCCGGTGTAGCGGGGCCCCGGCTGGCCCACGGCGACCACGAAGGCGGTGTTCTCGATCGCCCGTGCCCGCACCAGGGTGCGCCAGTGGTCGACCTTGTGCGGCCCGGCGACCCACGCGGCCGGGACCAGCAGCACCTCCGCCCCCGCGTCGACCAGCGCCCGCGCGAGCTCGGGGAACCGGAGGTCGTAGCAGGTCATCAGGCCGACGCCGAACCCGTTCAGGTCGAACACGACCGGGCTGGTCGGGCCCGCGCTGAGCCGGTCGGACTCGCGGTAGCCGAACGAGTCGTAGAGGTGGATCTTGCGGTACGCCGCGTCGGCGGCGCCCCGGGCGAGGAGGGTGTTGAAGGGTCGGTCGGGGTCGTCGCCCCGCTCGAACATGCCGGCCACGACCGTCGACCCGCGGTCGCCGGCGACCCGGGCGAGCTCGGTCGCGAACGGCCCGTCCGCGGGCTCGGCGTACGGGCTGACGTCGGCGCCGGCCGGTCCGAAGTCACGGGCGAACGCCTCGGGGAAGACCACCAGGTCGGCGCCGGCCGGCGCGAGCCGGTCGAGCAGGGCGCGGTTGCCGTCCGGCTCCAGGCCGGAGGCGTGCTGGACGAGGGCGACTCGCAGGCTGGCCACGGTGCGAGACTGCCACACATGACCTTCGCCGCGATCGTGCTGGCCGGCGGTCGGGCGGTGCGCATGGACGGCGCCGACAAGGCGTCGGTCGAGTACGCCGGGCGATCGCTCCTCGAGCACGCGATCGGGGCGCTGCGCGACGCGCACGAGGTGGTGGTCGTGGGCGACCCGGTGCCGACGACCCGGCCGGTGACCTTCTGCCGCGAGGAGCCGCGGTTCGGCGGGCCGGTGGCGGCGCTGCTGACCGGGTACGACGCGCTGGCGCGCCGGCCGGCGACCGTGGGCGTGCTGGCCGTGGACATGCCGCGGGTCACGCCGTCGACGTTCCGGCGGCTGCACGAGGCGGCCGACGGCCGGGACGGGGCGTTCCTGACCGACGCCGAGGGACGCCGCCAGCTCGCCGGGGTGCTGGCCGCCGACCGGCTCGACGGCGTCCGCCCCGATCCGGGCGCGCAGCACGGGATGTCGATGCGCGCGCTGCTCGCCGGCCTCGACCTGGCGCTGCTGGCGCCGGCGGGGGCGGAGGGCCGCGACGTCGACACCTGGGCGGACCTGCGCGACCTGTGACCGCCGCCCGGCGGCCCCTCCCGGCGGCGGAGTCGGGCGGAGTCGGGCGGAGGGGCTTGCCACGCGCCCAGCGGAGCGGCAAATCTGGGAGGCGTGAACCTCCACGACTGGATCGACGAGCTCAGCGACGTCCTCGACGTGGACACCGAGGTCGACGAGGGACTGATCCTCGACCTGGCCCGGATCGCCGCCCACAACGTGGCCCGGCCGGCCGCCCCGATCACGACGTACCTCCTGGGCTTCGCCGCCGGCGCCGGCGGCGCGGACCCGGAGGACCTCGAAGCGCTCGCCGCGCGGGCGCAGCGGTTGGCCGAGAGCTGGGACCGCCCCGCGGGGGCGCCCGATCCCGACGACGTCGACGACGAGATCCCCGACGACTCCTCGGTGGACCACACCGGCGAGACCTACGACGGGGCCTGATCTCTAGTGTCGTGCGTTGGAAGTTGTTGCACGGTTGGCGTGCTCAGGGTGCGTGCGCTGCAAGGCGCCGGAGCGCCGCCATACCCGCTCGTCTCGCAAGCGACGGCAACGCCGCAGAGTGCGTGCCATGGGTGCGCGAAGCGTCAAGAACTTCTGACGCCCGGCACTACGCTGGGCGCATGCGCGCCGTCATCGCCGCCGAGCCCGGCGGCCCCGAGGTCCTGTCCGTCGCGGAGCTGCCCGACCCCGAGCCCGGCCCCGGCGAGGTGCTGCTCGACGTCGCCGCGGCCGGCCTGAACCGGGCCGACCTGCTGCAGCGCCAGGGCTTCTACCCGCCGCCGCCCGGAGCGTCCGACGTGATCGGCATGGAGTGCAGCGGCACGGTCGCGGCGATCGGATCCGGCGTCGAGGGCTGGTCGGTCGGCGACCAGGCCTGCGCCCTGCTGGCCGGGGGCGGGTACGCCGAGCGGGTCGTCGTACCGGCCGGGCAGCTGATGCCGCTGCCCGCCGGCGTCGACCTGGTCACCGCCGCGGCGCTCCCCGAGGTCGCCGCCACGGTGTGGTCGAACGTGTTCATGGTCGCCGGCCTGCAGCCGCAGGAGACGCTGCTGGTGCACGGCGGGGCGGGTGGCATCGGGTCGTTCGCGATCCAGCTCGCCCACCGGCTGGGCGCCCGGGTGGCCATCACCGCCGGCAGTCCCGACAAGCTGGCGGCCTGCGCGGCGCTGGGTGCCGACGTGACCATCGACTACCGCGAGCAGGACTTCGTGGCCGTCGTGAAGGACGCGACCGACGGCCGCGGCGCCGACGTGATCCTCGACAACATGGGCGCCAAGTACCTCGACCGCAACATCGACGCGCTCGCGATCCAGGGCCGGCTGGTCATCATCGGCATGCAGGGCGGCACCCGGGCGGAGCTCGACATCAACAAGCTGCTCCGCAAGCGCGGCGCGGTGATCGCGACCAACCTGCGCGGTCGGCCGAGCGACGAGAAGGCCGCCATCTGCGTGTCGGTCGTCGAGCACGTGTGGCCGCTGGTCGCCGAGGGCCTGGTGCGCCCGGTCGTGGGCAGGTCGTTCCCGCTGGCCGAGGCGGCCGGTGCGCACGCGTTCATGGAGTCGGGCGAGCACAGCGGGAAGATCCTGCTCACCGTCTGATCCCTTCCCGATGCCTTCACCGACACCGATACGGTGGAGATCATGAGCGAGCAGGACTCCCCGCAAGCCGAGCAGCAGGTCGTCATCATCGGACCCGACGGGCAGCCGGTGGCCGCCGTGCCCGCCTCCGCCGTGTCCGCGGCGGCCGACGGGGACGACGACAGCGAGCGCTCGGTGACCGAGCTGGTCGAGCAGCCGGCGAAGGTGATGCGGATCGGCAGCATGATCCGGCAGCTGCTCGAGGAGGTGCGCTCGGCGCCGCTCGACGAGGCGAGCCGGCAGCGGCTCAAGGAGATCCACCAGGCCTCGATCAAGGAGCTCGAGGAGGGCCTCGCCCCCGAGCTGGTCGAGGAGCTCGAGCGACTGTCGCTACCCTTCACTGACGACGCCACGCCGTCCGACGGCGAGCTGCGGATCGCCCAGGCCCAGCTGGTGGGCTGGCTCGAGGGCCTCTTCCACGGCATCCAGACCGCGATCTACGCCCAGCAGGTGGCCGCCCGGGCGCAGTTCGAGCAGATCCGCCGCGGCCTGCCGCCCGGCATGAGCCGCCCCGGCGCCCCCGGCGTCCAGCCCGGCGCCGGCGACCAGCCGCCGCCGACCCCGGGTGATTCCGGCGGCATGTACCTCTGACCGCTCGGGCACTTCCCTCGCTTCTGCCCGTCTGCACACCCCGAGAAGTGCAGGGATACCCGGTGCACCGGGTATCCCTGGGGGAAGCCGTCAGGCCCGCCGCCCGCGCCAGGCCACGAAGACCAGGCCCAGCAGCCCCACGATCACCAGGGCGGCGCCCGGCGCGGCCAGTCGCCGGAGCTCGACGGGCTCGTCGGCGACGGTCGTGAAGGTGGCCGGCTCCGGCTCGGGCTCGACCGCCGGGCGACCGGCGCCGAGCAGCCGCTCGACCTGCCCGACGTACACCTCGGTCGCCGGCGCGGTGCCGCTGCGACTGTCGGTGCTCAGCGCGTCGCCGTCGCGCCGGACGAAGAACACGTAGTCCGCCCCGGGGCGCAGCCCCGGCTTGCCGCACCTGGCGCGCCGGGCGTCGGTGGTGACCTCGACCTGCGACGTCGCGACCGGGCCCTTGAAGACCAGGTCGGCGTCGACGACGTAGGTCACGGTCGTGCCGGCGACGCTCCGATCGGCGACGGTGCCGGTGAAGACACCGTTGGCGCCCTTGGCATGCTCCTCCAGGCTCCCCCGGTCGGCCGGGCACGCGGCCACGGCCGGCGCCGCGCCCACCGCGACCACGCCCGCCGAGGAGAGCAGGAGCGCGGCGAGGGCCGATCGGACGAGGGACACGACGAACATCTCAACAGATCACAGGTCGAAGAGACCAGCCAGCACCCGGGCCACGCCGTCGTCGTCGTTCGAGCCCGCGCGGTGGAGCGCGGTCTCCAGGACGGTCGGGTGGGCGCCGGCCATGGCGTACGACGAGCCGGCCCAGGCCAGCATCGGCAGGTCGTTGGGCATGTCGCCGAAGGCGACCACGTCGGCCGCGTCGACGCCCAGGTCGGTGCACAGCAGCTCGAGCGTCGAGGCCTTGGTCACCCCGGGGGCGCTGATCTCCAGCAGCGATGAGGTCGACGACCAGGTGATCACGAGCCGGCCGCCGACGGCCTGCTCGGCGAGCTCCCAGAACTCCTGCGGGCCGAGCCGCTCGTGGCGCGCCAGCAGCTTGAGCGCCGGTCGGTCGAGGAGCTCCTCCACCGGCCCGCGGCGGGCGTCGGCCGGCACCGGAGCCAGCTCGACGAAGTGGTCCTCGAGCCCGAACCCCGCCAGCGTCTCGACGGCGAACGCGGCGTCCGGCAGCGCGGCGCGCAGCAGCCGACAGGCCTCGAGGCCGAGGGCGGGCTCGATCGGGCGCTCGAGGTGGGACCGGTGCCGGGCGACGTCCCACACCAGCGCCCCGTTGGAGACGACCGCGAGGCCGTGCTCACCGACGTGCTCGAAGACCTCCTCGGTCCAGCGCAGCGGGCGCCCGGTCACGAAGACGACGGGCACGCCGCGCGCCTCGATCTGGGCGAGGACCTCGGCGGTGTACGCCGACACGCTGCCGTCGCTGCGGACCAGGGTGCCGTCGAGGTCGGTGGCGACGAGGCGGGGCCGCGCCGCGCGCACCTCAGCCACCGGCGGGCAACGGCCGCGCCATCACGAGCTCGCCGTCCTCGTTGGCGCCGCGCAGCTCGGTGAAGCCGCACTTCGCGAGCACCCGGATGCTCGGCTTGTTGGTGGGCTCGACGCTGGCCCGCACGCGGACGCCGAGCGCGTCGGCCTCGGCCAGCAGGGCCTGGAGCGCCTCGGTCGCGAAGCCGTAGCCGTGGGCCTCGTCGACCAGGCCGTAGCCGACCTCGACCTCGGGCACCCCGTCGGCGGCCGGCTCCGGCGGGCCGAAGAAGCCGATCGAGCCGAGCGCGGTCACGCCGCGGACGATGTGCCGCGGCGCCCAGCAGTCGCCCTCGCGCCACAGCCCGGCGGCGTCGAGGTCGTCGCGCCGCGGGTAGTCGGGGTGCCAACCCGGGCGGCGCTCACCGCTCCGGATCGCCGCGACGTCGTCGGCCGTCCACAGCGGCAGCCGGAGCCGCTCCGTGGTGACCATCGCGGGCAGGGTCATCCGGGGTACCACCGCGAGAGCTCGGTGGCGAGACCGTCCTCGTAGACGCTGTCGGTCACGGCGTCGGCGGCGTCGAGCACGAGCTGGATCGCCTGCCCCATCGCGACCGCGCGGCCGGCCCACTCGAACATCTCGAGGTCGTTGCGGCCGTCGCCGACGGCCAGCGCCGCCGCGGGGTCGATGCCGAGCTCGCGCGCGACGTGGTCGAGGCCGGAGGCCTTGGAGACGCCCACCGGCGCGAGATCGAGCCAGGCGGTCCAGCCGACGACGTAGTTGGTGCCGTGCAGGCCGAGCTCCTCCGCGAGCTTCACGAACTCGTCGGCCGTCGCGTCGGGGTCGCGGATGATCACCCGGCTGACCTCGGCCGCGAGCAGGTCGTCGATGCCGGTGACGACCATGTCGCCGGAGAGCTCGCCGTCGGGGAACGCCCGGCTCACCTTGTAGCCGACGCCGCGGTCCTCGACCGCCACGATCGCGTTCGGCTGCCGCTCGAGGATCGCCTCGACGGCCGGTCGAGCGTCGAAGGTCTCCTCGTGGACCACCTCGACCGGGGGGTAGCGGAGTACGACGGCGCCGTTGGACGCCACGATCCAGAGCCGGTCGCGCCGCTCGTCGTACAGGTCGAGCATGTCGGCCACGCCGGTCATGCCGTGCGGCGACCGGCCGCTGGCGAGGACGACGTGGGCGCCCGCGTCGAGCGCCCGGTGCACGGAGGCCTTGACCGCCGGGGAGATCTCCTCGTGGGTCATGCCGGCACCCTCGACCCACTTCAGGATCGTGCCGTCGATGTCGAGGGCGACCAGCTCGGGCCGCCAGCCGTTGCGCGTGTTCACTCGGGGTCCCCGCGGAATCGTGGGCTGGAGGAGCGAAGCGGGGGAAGCGCGCGATTTCGTGGGGTGATCACTGCTGGACCGGCTCCAGGACGTCGCGGCCGAGCCACTTCTGGAGCGCCTTCGGGACCCGCACCGAGCCGTCGGCCTGCTGGTGGGTCTCGAGGATCGCGACGATCGTGCGGGTCATCGCGCACAGCGTGCCGTTGAGCGTCGAGATCGGCTTCGTGCCGCCCTGGTCGCTCGGGAACCGCCCGCGGGTGTCGAGCCGGCGGGTCTGGAACTCGGTGCAGTTCGAGGTCGAGGTGAGCTCGCGGTACTTGCCCTGGGTCGGGATCCACGCCTCGCAGTCGAACTTGCGGATCGCCGAGAGCCCGAGGTCGCCGGCGGCGACGTCGATGACCCGGTAGGCCAGCTCGAGCTTGTCGAGGAACTGCTTCTCCCACTCGAGCAGCCGCTGGTGCTCGGCGTACGACTCCTCGGTCGTCGTGTAGACGAACATCTCGACCTTGTCGAACCAGTGCACCCGGATGATGCCCTTGGTGTCCTTGCCGTGCGAGCCGGCCTCCTTGCGGAAGCAGGGGCTGAACGCGGCGTACCGCAGCGGCAGCGCGCCGCCGTCGAGGATCTCGTCGGAGTGGTAGGCCGCCATCGGCACCTCCGAGGTGCCGACGAGGTACATGTCCTGCCCCTCGATCCGGTAGACGTCGTCGGCCGCCTGGCCGAGGAAGCCGGTGCCGTCCATCGCGCGCGGCTTGACCATCGACGGCGCGATCACCTGGGTGAAGCCGGCCTCGCGGGCCTGCTCCATGGCGAGGTTGATCAGCGCCAACTCGAGCTCGGCACCGGCTCCGGTGAGGAAGTAGAAGCGCGAGCCCGACACCTTCGCGCCGCGGTCGAGGTCGATGGCGCCGAGGATCCGGCCCAGCTCGACGTGATCGCGCGGCTCGAAGCCCTCGGCGGCGAAGTCGCGGGGCGTGCCGACGGTCTCGAGGACGACGAAGTCGTCCTCGCCCCCGGCCGGCGCCTCTGCGGCGGCCAGGTTGGGGATGCTCATGATCGCGTCCTGCCACCCGGCCTCGGCCTCGCCCTGCGCGGCCTCGGCCTGCTTCACCTCGGCGGCGAGCGCCTTGGTGCGGGCCAGCAGCTCCTGCTTCTCCTCGCCCTGGGCCTGCGCGACCTGCTTGCCGAGCGCCTTCTGCTCGGCCCGCTTCGACTCGAAGTCGGTGATCGCCTGACGTCGTGCCTGGTCGGCGGAGAGCGCCCGGTCCACGACCTCGCCGGAGAGGCCGCGCTTGGCCTGGGCGGCGCGCACGCGGTCGGGGTCTTCACGGAGGATGCGGGGATCGATCATCTCGGGGTCCCCGCGCAATCGGGAGCGCAGCGAGCGATTTCGTGGGGTGAGGTCACGCTGCCAGGCTATCCGGGGCGGGTCGGGGCGCGCTCGCGAGATAGCGGTGCCTGGGGAGAACCGGCGCTCCCGGCATACTTTCCGAGCAGACGCCCCCGACCGTGAGGATCCACGTGCTCGACCGCCCCCGCGCCACCGTGCTGAGCTGGGCCGCCTTGTGCTTCGTGCTCTTCGGGCTGTTGCTGCTGGCGGTCGTGGGTGACGCCGCGTGGCTCGTCGACCTCGACGACCGCGGCGAGGGATCGCAGACCTGGGCGACCGACGTCGGCTGGCTGCACGACGTGCTGCGGGTGATCGAGGTCGCCACCGGGACGATCGCGATGACGGCCTACACCGCCGTGCTCTTCGTGCTGCTGCTGCGTCGCTACCACCGGGCGGCGTTCTTCACCGCCGGCGTGATGATCGTGACGGCGGTGGCGACGACCCTGCTCAAGGGCCTGGTCGACCGCGACCGGCCGCCGTGGCAGAGCACCGAGGCGCTGCTGCACAACGGCGCCTTCCCCTCCGGCCACGCGTCCTCGATCACGGCGTTCGCCGGCATCGTGATCGTGCTGGTCGGGATGCTGGTCCGTCGGCGCAGCGTGCGCCGCCTGGCGTACGTCGGGGCGGTGCTGCTCGTCGTGGTCGTCTGCCTCGACCGGGTGCTGCTCGGGCGCCACTACCCCTCCGACGTGGTCGGCGGGGTGCTGCTCGGCGCCGGGTTCGTGCTGCTCGCGATCGGCCTCTACAACCCCCGGCCGCGCGGCCACGCGGAGAGCGTCGAGCCGCTGCCCGAGGTCTTCGTCTCGGAGAAGCAGCTCGCGGTGATCCTCAACCCGATCAAGGTGGAGGACGTCGGGCAGTTCAAGGCGATCGTGTCGACGATGGCCGCCGAGGCCGGCTGGTCCACACCCAGCTGGCACTACACGACCGTCGAGGACCCCGGCACCGGCATGGCCGAGGCGGCGTCGGTCGCGGGCGCCGACCTGGTGCTGGTCTGCGGGGGCGACGGCACGGTGCGCGAGGTGTGCGCCGAGCTCGCCGGCACCGGGATCCCGGTCGGGATCATCCCCGCCGGCACCGGCAACCTGCTGGCCCGCAACCTCGACATCCCGCTCTACCTGCGCGCGGCGATCGACGTCGCCCTCAACGGCCAGGACCGAGCGATCGACCTGGTCGAGGTCTCCGGCGACGGCTTCGAGGACACCCACTTCCTGGTGATGGCCGGCATGGGGTTCGACGCCGCGATCATGGAGGGCGTCAACGAGGACATCAAGAAGAAGATCGGCTGGGTCGCCTACGTGCTCTCCGCCCTGAAGTCCCTGATGTTCCCGGCCGTCCGGGTCGAGGTCTGCGTCGACGACGGCGAGTTCACCAAGCATCGCGCCCGCACCATCGTCGTCGGCAACGTCGGCTTCCTCCAGGCGGGCATGCCGCTGCTGCCGGACGCCGCCATCGACGACGGCGTGCTCGACGTGGTGCTGCTGCACCCGCGCAAGTTCCTGTCCTGGATCCCGCTCGCCTACCGGGTGCTCGCTCGCCGCCCCCGCACCGACGACCTCGTCAAACGGATGACCGGCCACACCGTCGTGGTGCGCGCCGCCGCCGACACCCCCCGGCAGCTCGACGGCGACTCGATCGGCCCGGGCCGGGAGCTGCGGATGACCTGCGTGCACGGCCGGCTGCTGGTGCGCGTCCCGCGCTGAGTCGCGTCCGGATGGTTTCGAGGCTCGTCGCTGGCGCTCCTCACACCTCAACCACCGTGATCGACCGAGTAGGTGGTGGTTTCGAGGCTCGTCGCTGGCGCTCCTCACACCTCAACCACCGCCACGGTGGTTGAGGTGCGAAGGCGCCCTGGCGCCTGAGCCTCGAAACCACCACCCGTCAGGGATCCGTCAAGGCGTCCATGTGGCCCGTCAAGGAACCGTCAAGACGCGCGCGAGCACGCCGCGCGCGGACCTATGACTGAGGCGTGTCCGATGTCATCTACGTGCTCCTGACCCTCGCGGTCTTCGGGTTGCTCGCCCTGCTGGTGGGCGCCCTGGATCGGGGGTCCCAGTGAGCGATCTCGCTCCCGCCCTCGGCCAGATCGCGGTGCTCGTCGCCGCGCTGGCGGTCGCCGTCCCCCTCCTGGGCCGCCACCTCGCCCACGTCTACACCTCGCCGCGGCACCTCGCGGTCGAGCGCACGGCGTACCGGCTGCTGCGCGTCGACCCGGACGCCGACCAGCACTGGAAGACGTACACGATGTCGGTGCTGGGCTTCTCGCTCGTCAGCCTGCTGCTGCTCTACCTGCTCGGGCGGGTGCAGGAGCACCTGCCGCTGAGCCTGGGGTACGCCGCGCTGCCGGCCGACGGCGCGTGGAACACAGCGGTCAGCTTCGTGACCAACACCAACTGGCAGTGGTACGCCGGGGAGTCGACGGTCGGCCACCTCTTCCAGATGTCCGGCCTGACCGTGCAGAACTTCGTCTCCGCCGCGGTCGGCATGGCGGTCGCCGCCGCCTTCGCCCGGGGCCTCGCGCGCCAGCTCGCCGGCGGCCGGGTCGGCAACTTCTGGTCGGACCTGGTCCGCGGCGTGCTGCGGGTGCTGCTGCCGATCTCCGTCGTCTCCGCGGTCGTGCTCGTCGCGGGCGGGGCGATCCAGAACCTGATGGGCACCCGGACCGTCGAGACGCTCGCCGGCGGCACCCAGCAGGTGACCGGCGGCCCGGTGGCCAGCCAGGAGGTGATCAAGCAGCTCGGCACCAACGGCGGCGGCTTCTACAACGTCAACGCCGCCCACCCCTTCGAGAACCCGACCCCGCTCACCGACGTCCTCCTGATCTTCCTGATGCTGGTGATCCCCTTCGCGATGGCCTGGGCCTTCGGCCTGATCGTCCGCGACCGCCGCCAGGGGATCGCCGTGCTGTCGGTGATGGCGCTGCTGCTCGGCGTCGCGGTCACGCTGCTCACCTGGGCCGAGATGGCCGGCGTCGGCCGGGCCCCCGAGGCCGCGGGCGGCGCGATGGAGGGCAAGGAGGTCCGGTTCGGCGAGGCGGCCTCGGCGCTGTTCGCCGCGGCCACGACCGGCACCTCCACCGGTGCCGTCAACTCGATGCACGACTCGCTCACCGCGCCCGGGGGCGGCGTGGCGATGTTCGGCATGATGCTGGGCGAGATCGCGCCCGGCGGCGTGGGCTCGGGCCTCTACGGCATGCTGATGCTCGCGATCGTCACCGTGTTCCTCTGCGGCCTGATGGTCGGGCGCACGCCGGAGTACCTCGGCCGGAAGATCGGCCAGCGCGAGATCGTCCTCGTCGCCCTCTACGTGCTCGCCACCCCGGTGCTCGTGCTGGTCGGCATCGCGATCGCGATCACGGCGCAGGACGGCCTCGCCGGACTCCAGGAGTCGGGGCCGCACGGGCTCTCCGAGGCGCTGTACGCCGTGACCTCCGCCGCGAACAACAACGGCTCGGCGTTCGGCGGGCTCACCTCGGGCACGCCGTTCTGGAACACGCTGCTCGGCCTGCTGATGCTGCTCGGGCGCTTCGTGCCGATGGTCCTCGTGCTCGCGCTGGCGGGGCGGTTCGCGAGCCAGCGACACTCCCCGCCGAGCGCCGGCACGCTCCCCACCCACCAGCCACTCTTCGTGGCGCTCCTCTCGGGCGTCGCCCTGGTCGTGGTCGGCCTGACCTACGTACCCGTGCTCGCCCTCGGCCCGATCGCGGAGTCCCTGTCGTGAACGCCATCGCCAACCTGAACCTCGCGCAGGCGCTCCCCGGCGCCGTCCGCAAGCTGGACCCGCGCGAGCTGGTCCGGGCCCCCGTCCTGCTGGTCGTCGAGATCGGCGCGGTCGCCACCACGGTGCTGTCGGTGGCCGACCCGAGCACCATGGGCTGGATCGTCACGGTGTGGCTCTGGCTCACCGTGCTGTTCGGCACGCTCGCCGAGTCCGTCGCCGAGGGCCGGGGCAAGGCCCAGGCCGCCAGCCTGCGGGCGCTCCAGCAGGAGACGGTCGCGCACAAGGTGCACGGCTCCTTCGACCAGCTGCGCTACACCGGCAACCTGGCGGAGCTGCCCGTCGACGAGGTGCCCAGCACCGCGCTGCGCGCCGGTGACGTCGTGGTGGTCGCCGCGGGCGACCGCATCCCCGGCGACGGCGACGTCATCGAGGGCGTCGCGTCGGTCGACGAGTCGGCGGTGACCGGCGAGTCCGCCCCCGTGATCCGGGAGTCGGGCGGCGACCGGTCGGCGGTCACCGGCGGCACCGTGGTGCTGTCGGACCGGATCGTCGTCCGGATCACCTCCGACCCCGGCCGGTCCTTCGTGGACCGGATGATCGCGCTGGTCGAGGGCTCCGAGCGACAGCGCACGCCCAACGAGCTCGCGCTCAACGTGCTGCTCTCCTCGCTCACCGCGATCTTCGTCGTGGTCGTCGGCTCCCTCTACTTCGTGGCCGACTACAGCGACGCCCACCAGTCGCTGATCGTGCTGACCGCGCTGCTGGTCTGCCTGATCCCGACCACGATCGGCGCCCTGCTCTCCGCGATCGGGATCGCGGGCATGGACCGGCTGGTCCGCCGCAACGTGCTGGCGATGTCCGGCCGCGCGGTCGAGGCGGCGGGCGACGTCGACGTACTCCTCCTGGACAAGACCGGCACCATCACGCATGGCAACCGGCAGGCGGCCGAGCTGCTGCCGCTCACCGGTGTCGCCCAGGACGAGCTCGCGCAGGCGTCCCTGCTGTCCTCGCTCGCCGACGAGACGCCCGAGGGGCGCTCGATCGTCGCGCTGGTCGATGGTTTCGAGACAGGCGCAGAGCGCCTTCCTCAACCACCGGGGGAGCTCGTCCCGTTCAGCGCCACGACCCGGATGAGCGGCATCGACACGGGCAACGTGAGCATCCGCAAGGGCGCCGACTCGGCGGTCGCGAAGTGGGTGCACAGCACTGGCGGCCACGCCACCGACGAGCTGGACGCGATCGTCGAGCGGATCGGCGCCAGCGGGGGTACTCCGCTGGTCGTCGCCGAGCGTCGCGGCCTGCAGCCGGCCCGGGTGCTCGGCGTCGTCCACCTCAAGGACATCGTCAAGGACGGCATCCGCGAGCGGTTCGACGAGATGCGCGCGATGGGCATCCGCACCGTGATGATCACCGGCGACAACCCCCGCACCGCCGCGGCGATCGCCCGGGAGGCCGGCGTCGACGACTTCCTCGCCGAGGCGACCCCCGAGGACAAGATGGCGCTGATCCGCCGGGAGCAGGAGGGCGGCCGGATGGTCGCGATGTGCGGCGACGGCACCAACGACGCGCCCGCGCTGGCCCAGGCCGACGTCGGGGTCGCGATGAACACCGGGACGACCGCGGCCAAGGAGGCCGGCAACATGGTCGACCTCGACTCCGACCCGACGAAGCTCATCGACGTCGTCGAGATCGGCAAGCAGCTGCTGATCACCCGGGGCGCGCTCACGACGTTCTCGGTCGCCAACGACGTCGCGAAGTACTTCGCGATCCTGCCGGCCATGTTCGTCGTGGCGTTCCCCGACCTCGGCGTGCTCAACGTGATGCGCCTGTCGAGCCCGGAGTCGGCGATCGTCTCCGCGGTCGTCTTCAACGCGCTGATCATCATCGCGCTGATCCCGCTGTCGCTGCGCGGCGTGCGCTACCGGCCGTCGTCGGCGGCCGCCCTGCTGCGCCGCAACCTGCTGATCTACGGCGTCGGCGGACTGGTCGCACCGTTCGTCGGGATCAAGCTGCTCGACCTCGTCATCTCGCTCATCCCGGGGCTCTAGGAGGACCGATGAAGGACATCTACACGCTCTTCCGCCACAGCATGGCCGGGCTGCGGGTGCTGGTCGCGATGACGCTGCTCCTCGGCCTCGCCTACCCCCTGGCGATCACCGGCATCGCCCAGGTCGCCTTCCCCTGGCGGGCCGACGGGTCGCTGATCACCGCCGCCGGAACCCACACGACCGACGCGCACGACGCCGTCGGCTCCGCGATCGTCGGCCAGGTCGGCGACTCCGACGCGCTGTTCCGCAACCGCCCGTCCGCTGCCGGGAACGGCTACGACATGCTCGGCACCGCCGGCTCCAACCTCGGCCCGAACAGCTCCGATCTGGTCGCGTCGATCGAGCGGCGCCGGGCCGAGATCGCCGCCCGCGAGGGCGTCGACCCGGCGGACGTGCCACCCGACGCGGTCACGGCCTCGGCGTCCGGCATCGACCCGGACATCTCGCCGGCGTACGCCGCGATCCAGGTGCCCCGCGTGGCCCGTGCGACCGGCCTGGCCGAGGCCGACGTGCGCCGGCTGGTCGAGGAGCACACCTCGGAGCGCACCTGGGGCGTGCTGGGCGAGCCCCGGGTCAACGTCCTGGAGCTGAACATCGCGGTCCGGGAACTGGCAGGATCCTGACATGAACGAACCCCGCCGGGGGAGGCTCACCGTCTACCTCGGCGCCGCACCCGGCGTCGGGAAGACCTACGCGATGCTCGGCGAGGCGCGCCGGCGCTGCGACCGCGGGACCGACGTCGTCGTCGGCTACGTCGAGACGCACGGCCGCGAGCACACCGCGACGATGCTCGGCGGGCTCGAGGTGGTGCCGCGCGCGGAGGTCTCCTACCGCGGCACCACCTTCACCGAGATGGACACCGACGCGGTCATCGCCCGCAAGCCCGCGGTCGTCTGCGTCGACGAGCTCGCCCACTCCAACGTGCCGGGCAGCGCCCGCGAGAAGCGGGCCGAGGACGTCGAGCTGATCCGGCGCGCCGGCATCGACGTGATCACCACGGTCAACATCCAGCACCTGGAGTCGCTCAACGACGAGGTGGAGCGGATCACCGGCGTCCGGCAGCGCGAGACGGTGCCGGACGAGGTGGTCCGCACGGCCGACCAGATCCAGCTCGTCGACATGTCCCCCGACGCGCTGCGCCGCCGGATGGCGCACGGCAACATCTACAAGGCCGACCAGATCGACGCCTCGCTCACGTCGTACTTCCGCGTGGGCAACCTGACCGCGCTGCGCGAGCTCGCCCTGCTCTGGCTGGCCGACCGGGTCGACGACGCGCTCGGCGACTACCGGCGCGCGCACCGCATCGAGCAGCCGTGGCCGGCCAAGGAGCGCATCGTGGTCGCCCTCACGGGCGGCGCCGAGAGCGAGACGCTGCTGCGCCGCGGGGCCCGGCTCGCCCAGCGCGCGGCCGGCTCGGAGCTGATCGCCCTGCACGTGATCGCCGCCGACGGCATCGCGAGCGCCGACGAGTCCCGCATCGACCGGGCGCAGCAGCTCGCGGCCTCGCTCGGTGGCACGTTCCACTCGGTCGTCGGCGAGGACGTGTCGCGCGCCGTGGTCGACTTCGCGACCGGCGCCAACGCGACCATGATCATCGTGGGCGTCTCGCGGCACGGCCGGCTGCGCCGTCTCTTCACCGGCACGACCGGCGAGCGGATCGCCTCACTCGCCGGCACCATCGACGTCCACCTCGTCACGCACGAGCAGACCGGGGGCGCGGGGCGGCCGCGGTGGTACGCCTCGCCGCTGACCCGGCGCCGCCAGGTGGCCGGCCTGGTGCTGTCGGTGCTGCTGCCGGTGCTGCTCACGCTGGTGCTCAAGCTCTCCGACGACCCCGACCAGCTGCCGCTCGACGTCCTGCTGTTCCTGGCGGTGACGGTGCTCGTCGCCCTGATCGGCGGGATGCTGCCGGCGCTGGTCGCGGCGCTCGGCGGCTTCCTGCTCATGAACTGGTACTTCACGCCGCCGGTCAGCAGGTTCACGGTCGCGGAGCCGACCAACGTGGTGGCCCTCGTCGTCTTCGTCGCCGTCGCGATCGGCGTCGCTAGCGTGGTCGACCGCGCCTCCCGACGGGCCTCCGACGCCGTGCGCGCCCGCACCGAGGCGACCACGATGGCCTCGCTGTCGCGCTCGGTGCTGACGGGCCAGGACACGGCCGACGCGGTCGTCGAGCGGCTGCGGGAGACGTTCGGGCAGCGGGCGGTCAGCCTGCTGGCCCGTGGGCCGGTCGGCTGGACCGTGGTGGCGGCCAGCGGCACCGCCCCGGCGACCGGACCCGACGCCGGCGACACCCAGGTCGCGGTCGACGACGACCACGTCATCGTGCTCAGCGGGTCGCCGCTGCGCGCCACCGACCAGCGGGTGCTGGAGGGCTTCGCGGCCCAGACGGGGCTGGTGCTGGAGTACCGCCGGCTGCGCGAGCGCGACGAGCGCGCGGCCGCGTTGGAGCGCGCCGAGGCGACCAGTACGGCGATCCTGCGGGCGGTGTCGCACGACCTGCGCACGCCGCTGGCGACGATGCGCACCGCCGTCGACGGACTGGTCTCCGACAGCGTCGACCCGGCGGCACGGACCGAGCTGGTCGGCGCGGTCGAGTCGTCGACCGAGCAGCTCGAGCGGCTCATCGACAACCTGCTGGACCTCTCCCGGATCGAGTCCGGACTGGTGCGCCCCATGCTGCGCGACCTCAGCCTCGAGGAGGTGCTGCCGCTGGCGGTGGCGGGCCACCCGCCGGGCACGGTGTCGCTCGAAGTCGAGGAGTCGGTGCCGCTCGTGCACACCGACCACGGCCTGCTCGAGCGGGTCGTCGCCAACCTGGTCGGCAACGCGGTGCGGGTCTCGCGCGGCGCCCAGGTGCGGGTGCTCGCACACGTGCTGCCCGAGTCGGTCGAGGTGCTCGTGGTCGACCGCGGCCCCGGCGTACCCCCCGAGCAGCGGGAGCGGATGTTCGAGCCCTTCCAGCGCCTCGACGACAGCTCCGGCGCGGGGCTCGGCCTCGGCCTCGCCGTGGCGCGCGGGCTGACCGCGGCGCTGGGTGGCACGCTGTCGGCGGAGGACACCCCGGGCGGAGGGCTGACGATGGTGCTGTCGATCCCGCGGGCGGGTGGGTCGTGAGCCGGCGGGTCGGCGGTGCGTCAGCAACCGTTCGGGGGCGTCGGAAGGTTGCCTGCTCACCGCTGACCGGGGCCGGAGCCGGCGTCCGGGCCGGCGTCCGCGCCGGCGTCCGCGCCGCCCGGCGGTGCGTCAGCAACCGTTCGGGGGCCTCGAAAGGTTGCCTGCTCACCGCTGACCGGAGCACGCCGTGAGCAAGGTCCTGGTGGTCGACGACGAGCCGGCGCTGGCGCGGGCGCTCGCGATCAACCTGCGCGCCCACGGCTGGGAGGTCGTCACCGCCGCCGACGGCCGCTCCGCGCTCGAGGCGGCCGCCACCGAGCACCCGGACGTGGTCGTGCTCGACCTCGGCCTGCCCGACCTCGACGGCACCGAGGTGATCGCGGGCCTGCGCGGCTGGAGCCCGGTGCCGATCGTGGTGCTCTCGGCGCGCCAGCACGGCGAGGACAAGGTCGAGGCGCTCGACCTGGGCGCCGACGACTACGTCACCAAGCCCTTCGCGATGAACGAGCTGATGGCCCGGCTGCGCGCCGCCGTACGCCGCTCACAGGACTCGCCCCCGTCGACATCGGTGGTCACGGTGGGCGACCTGGTCATCGACATGGCGCGCAAGCGGGTCGCCCGGCGCGGCGTCGACGTGCGGCTGACCCCGACCGAATGGGCCTTCCTCGAGCTGCTCGCCCGCAACGTCGGCAAGCTGGTCACCCGCGAGCAGGCGCTCCGCGAGGTGTGGGGGCCGGCGTACGAGCACGAGACCCACTACCTGCGGGTCTACGCCGCCCAGCTGCGCCGCAAGCTCGAGGACGACCCGGCGCACCCGCGGCACCTGGTCACCTCGCCGGGGCTGGGCTACCTGCTGGAGGAGTGAGTGGGGGCGTCGGTGTGGTCGTGCCCCCGGTGCTTCATCAAGGGATGATGGCGAAGCCGCGCATCCCTGGCCGGCCTCACCCGGGTAGGCGCGGGTCGACCTTCATCCCTTGATGAACCTGCGGCGGGTGGTGGCAGAGCCCGCCTCCGGCCCGGATCACCTCGTTTCCCCGGCCGCCCGGGAAATGAGCGCGAAACGCCGACGCGCTCCGACGGTCACACGCGTCCGGCCCCCCGGGGCGTGGGAGATTCGTCGGCCGGCCGACGCAACTCACGCTGGGACGACGAACCTTCGTCGTCCCAGCGTGAGTTGCGTCGTCCCGGTGGAACACCCACCGCCCGCTGCCGCCAGTTGGCATAGTCCGTCACGATCTGGTTGCCCGAAGACCGGAACGGCAACCGGAACGTGACGGACTATCCCAGCCGCGGGCCAGCAGACAGCCCGGGTCAGCGCGGGGTGAGCCAGAAGAGCGGCAGCTCGCGGTCGGTGCGGTCGGCGTACGTCGCGTAGTTGGGCCACCCGGCGACGGCGACCGCCCACTTCTCGTCGCGCTCCGGACCGGCCAGCTCGCGGGCGTCGACGGCGAGGGTGCGGCCCCGGTAGGTGATGGTCGGGTCCTGGGCGGCGCGCAGGTTGGCGGCCCAGGCGGGCGGTTCGGGGGCGCCCCAGTTGGAGCCGACGACCAGCCAGCCATCGCCGTGCGGGACGGTCAGCAGCGGCGTGGTGCGCAGGATGCCCGACCGGCGGCCCGGCACCTGGAGCACGAGCTCGTGCAGCCCGGTCGTCGTCATGATCGTGACCCGGCCGCGCGAGAGCCGCTGGAGCGTCTCGTCGATGCGGACGATGAGGCCGGCGTAGCGCGGCAGCCACGGCTGCGCCCCGAGCTTGATCGCCATCCACCGCAGGGGGTTCATGGCCGGATCGTAGGGCCCCGATCAGCGCCTCGAAACCAGAAAGGCGAGGACGGCGGCGCTGAGCGCCACCGACCAGGCCGCGCCGACGGCGGTCGGCGCCGCGAGCAGCGGGATGGTGCCGAGCAGCAGGACGTCGAACCCGCGCAGCACGCTGCCGTAGAGCGAGGTCGGCACCGCACCCATCGGGGAGGCGATCAGCGGGAGCCGGTAGTCCGGCGGCCGGCTGGTGGTCCACCGCACCGCCGCCGCGGCGACCGTGACGCCGGCGGCCAGGGCGGTCAGCAGGCTGTCCGGCCACGGTCCGCCGACCGCGTGGTGCACGGCCGGCGCCGTCGCGAGGCCCCACAGGACCAGCACCAGCCCGGGTACGCCGAGGCACGCCACCCGCACCACCCAGGCCGGCTGCGGGAAGCAGCGCAGCAGGCTCATGGTCCGCGAGAGCACCCGCAGCGCGGTGAACAGCCCGACGCCGCCGACGAACCCGGTCAGCGTCACCACCACGAGCACCAGGTGCCCGAGGCCGAGGGTCGCGGCGACGTACGGCAGCACCAGCCCCGCGGCCAGGGCGGTGAGCACGGCACCGTTGCGCCGCAGTCGCACCACCTCGCGCCACACCAGGGCGCCCCCTCCCACGGCTCGGCCGCGCACGATCCGCACCGTGCTGCGCGCCCGCCAGTGCCGGGCGAGCAGCACGTCGAAGAGCAGCGTCAGGTCGAGGCTGGAGAGCGCGCCCGAGAGCCCCGGCAGCAACGCACCACCGTCGGTGAGGCGCTGGCGACGGATGCCGGCGAGCGCCCGGCCCGCGCGGACGACGTACGCCGCGGCGCCGGCCCCGACCAGCACCGCCGCGCCGGCCAGGACCGGGGTCGCCGGGCTGCCGGAGGCGCCGGGGACCAGGCCCGCGGCGACCAGCACCAGTCCGGCCCACAGGACGGCCGCGAGCATCCGGCCCAGCGCCCGGATCCCACGGTCGGAGGCCGCCTGGGCCCGGGCGGCGAGGGCGACCAGGAGCACGCACAGCAGCGCCGCGAGCACGGCGGACCACGCCACGGCCGAGGCAGCGAACCCGCCCAGGAGGCCGCCGACGGCCGCCGGGACCGCGCCGGCGACAGCGGCCACCGCGAGGGTGCCGAGGAGCCGACCGCGCAGCAGCGCCGTGCGGTCGAGCGGCGTGGCGAGCAGCCAGCTGCCGACCGCCGGCGACGCGAGCATCGGGCCGAGCAGGCGGGCGACCCCGAGCACCGCGGTCACGCCGGCGAGGGCCAGCAGCCAGCCCAGCGCGCCACGGGCGTCGACACACGCCTCGGACGTGCACGCGCCCGAGGTGACGACCCGCAGGTTGAGCAGCACGTTGATCGCCATCGCGCCGACGACCAGGGCGGAGAAGATCGCGACGTACGCGTCCTGGAACGCCTCCAGGAGGCTGGTGTCGGTGCGGCCGCGGCGCCAGGTGCGGACCTGGCGCCGGAGCTCGCGGACCTCCGCGCTCATGGCTCGGACGACACCGGTGGCTCGGGCGTGCCGAGCGCGTCCAGGTCGAGCACGTCGTCGGCGACGGCCGCGACCAGGTCGGGGTCGTGGCTCGCGAGCAGGATGCCCAGCCCGTCGACCTTCTCCCGCCGGAGCCGCTCGACCAGCCAGGCGAGGCCGGGCCGGTCCAGGCGGGCCTCCGGCTCGTCGAGGACCAGCAGCCGGCGCGGCCGCACGAACGCGCTCGCCAGCGCCAGCCGGCGGCGCTGCCCCGACGAGAGCGTGCCGGGCAGCTGTGCGGCCTGCGCGACCAGCCGGACCTCCTCCAGCACCTCGTCGACCAGCGCCTCCGCGTCGTCGACCCGGTGCGCCCGGGCGAGCAGGTCGAGGTGCTCGACCACGCTGAGGTCGGGGAAGAAGTCGAGGTCGTCGGTCACCGCCGCGACGTCGCGGCGGACCCGGACCGAGCGCTCGTCCACGGGGCTGCCGTCCAGCTCGACGGTGCCCGACGTGGGCTCGTCCGCGCCGGTCACGCACCGCAGCAGCGTCGACTTGCCGGCGCCGTTGCGCCCGCGCAGCGCCAGCGCCCGGCCGGGTGCGACGTCGAGGTCCACGCCCTCGAGGACGGTGACCTCGCCGTACTTCTTGGTGAGCCCGCGGACCCGCAGCAGGGGCGCCGTCACGGCCGCGCGTGGTCGATCGCCTCGAGCTCCTCGGGGGAGAGCTGCTGCTCGCAGGTCCAGTCGCTGATGCTCTTGGCGTAGGTTCGCGCGTCGCTGCGACCGTGGATCGAGGTCAGTACGACGCCGCTGCCGCTGTCGTCGAGCAGCGCGACCGACCACGACAGGTGGCCGCCCATGTCGCCGAACGCGTCGTAGCGCACCACCGCCAGATGGCGCAGCGCGTCGGTGCCTTCGCGACGCAGCGCGGCGACCTCCTGGCGCAGGCCCTGGACGTCCTCGGGCACCGCGTCGACCCCGCCGTCGCCGGCCCGCGGCGTGCGCCGCGCCTGCAGCGTCAGCGCCAGGGCGACGGCGGCCAGGGCCAGGGCAACCACGGACACGAGCTCCACGACGTCGAGCCTAGGCGCTCGGACCAGCGCGCCGCGTGGGACCATGACGGGTGTGACCCGACGCATCGCCTACCAGGGCGAACCCGGCGCCAACTCCCACCAGGTGTGCAAGGAGCACTACCCCGACTGGGAGGCGCTGGCGTGCGCGTCGTTCGAGGACGTCTTCGCGGCGGTCGACGGTGGCCCGGGAGTCGAGCCGAGTGCCGACCTGGCGATGATCCCGATCGACAACTCGATCGCGGGCCGGGTGGCCGACATCCACCACTTCCTGCCGGACTCCGGGCTGCACATCATCGCCGAGCACTTCCTGCGGATCCGGTTCCACCTGATGGCGGTGCCGGGCGCGGGGCTCGACGGCATCCGCACCGTGCACAGCCACGTGCACGCGCTCGGCCAGTGCCGCAAGATCATCCGCCAGCACGGCCTGACCCCGGTGATCGCCGGCGACACCGCCGGGGCGGCCCGCGAGGTGGCCGAGCTCGGCGACCCGACGATGGCCGCGATCTCCCCGCCGCTGGCCGCGGAGATCTACGGCCTGGAGATCCTGGCCACGGACGTCGAGGACGAGGACCACAACACCACCCGATTCGTGGTGCTCTCCCGCGACTTCGTCCAGGCGCCCGCCGGCAACGGCCCGGTCGTGACCAGCTTCATCTTCAACGTCAAGAACCTGCCCTCCGCGCTCTACAAGGCACTCGGCGGCTTCGCCACCAACGGTGTCAACATGACCAAGCTGGAGAGCTACATGGTCGGCGGGGAGTTCACCGCCACGCAGTTCCTCGCCGAGGTCGACGGGCACCCCGACGACCCCGGCGTACGCCGGGCGCTGGACGAGCTCGCGTTCTTCACCACCGAGGTGAAGATCCTCGGGGTCTACCCGGCGGACTCCTTCCGGGCCACCGCCTCGGGCTGACCCGCCGGGCGGCCCGTCATCCGCCCGTCATCAGCTCGCCATCAGGTTGAACATCCCGCCCTGCGGGTCGGCGAGGACCGCCATCCGGCCGACTCCCGGGACGTCGAAGGCGGGCGCGACCACGGTGCCGCCGAGTCCGACCGCCCGCTCGATCGTGGCGTCGACGGACTCGACGTTGAAGTAGACGTTCCAGTGCGGCGGCACCTCTGCCGACATCGGCGGCAGCGCACCACCGACCTGACGGCCGTCGACGACCAGGCAGGTGTACGCCGGGCCGCCGCCCATCGCCATCTCCTCCCAGGCGACCCCGAGGACCTCGGAGTAGAACCTCGTGGCGGCCGGGATGTCGGGCGTCACGACCTCGTTCCAGATCGGGGTGCCGGGCTCGTTGGCGCGCTCGGTGCCGATCGAGGTGCCGGGCTGCCACAGGTTGACCCGCGCCCCGGTCGGATCGGCGATCGCGGACATCCGGCCCATGTCCATCACATCGAAGGGCTGGGCGTCGACCCGCCCACCGGCGCCGGCCACCCTTGCCGTCGCCGCATCGACGTCGCCGACGGTGAGGTACACGCTCCAGAACGCCGGATGGTCCTCCATGCCCGGCATCGGCCAGCTGATCCCGGCGACCGTGTCGCCCTCCTTGCTCACGGCGACGTAGTAGTGGTCGTCCTCCATCGGGACGTCCTCCAGCTCCCACCCGAACAGCGGACCGTAGAACTCCTTGGCCGCGGCCTGGTCGGGCGTCACCAACTCGACGTAGCTGGGCGTGCCCTGGGGGTACCTCTCGAACTTCGGCATCTTCCTGCTCCCTGCTTCCGGTGCTGCCTCGTGATCGACCCGCTGTCCAGCCAACACCCGGCCACCGACAGTCGCAACGGTCGAGTAGGTTCGGCCCGTGGAGCAGCAGGACCCCCGGATCGCCGACCTCGGCTTCGCCCGCGTCGACGTCGACCGCGCGGCGCGCACCGGTGACCCCGAGGTCGTCTACGGCGCGGGCAAGACGCCCGACCAGGTGGTCGCGATCCTGCGCACCCTCCACGCCCAGCACCCCGAGCGCGCGGTGCTGGCCACCCGGCTCGGCCACGAGACGCTCGAGGCCGTGACGCAGGCGCTGCCGGAGGCCGCCGTCGACCTGGTCGCCGGCGCCGCGACGCTCGGACCGCTGCCGGAGCCGCGGGGCACGGTCGCAGTGATCAGCGCCGGCACCTCCGACGCCCCGGTCGCGGCCGAGGCGGCGCTCACGGTCGCGGTGCACGGCGCCGGGGTCGACCGCGTCGACGACGTCGGCGTCGCGGGCCTGCACCGGCTGCTCGGCGTCCGCGACCGGCTCGAGGACGCCGACTGCCTGGTAGTGGTCGCCGGCATGGAGGGCGCGCTGCCCTCGGTGGTCGGCGGGCTGACCGGCGTGCCGATCGTGGCGGTCCCGACCAGCGTGGGCTACGGCGCCTCGCTCGGCGGCGTCGCCGCCCTGCTCGCGATGCTCAACTCCTGCGCCCCCGGCATCACGGTGGTCAACATCGACAACGGGTACGGCGCGGGCGTCCACGCGGCCCGGGTCGCCCGCCAGTCGGTGCCCCGATGACTGTCTGGATCGACGCCGCCGCGGGCGCCAGCGGCGACATGCTGCTCGGCGCGCTGGTCGGCGCGGGCGTGCCGCTCGCGGCGCTGCAGGACGCGGTCGACGCGGTCGCCCCCGAGCCGGTGACGCTCCGCGTCGAGGAGGTACGCCGCGGCGCCCTCGCCGCCACCCGGGTCCACGTCGATGTCACCGAGTCCCACCACCACCGCACGTGGCGCGACGTGCGGTCCATGCTGACCGGCCACGAGCTCGCGCTGACCGTCTTCGAGCGGCTCGCGGTCGCGGAGGCCGCGGTGCACGGGACCACCCCCGACGAGGTGCACTTCCACGAGGTCGGGGCGCTCGACGCGATCGCCGACATCGTGGGCGTCTGCGCGGGCTTCGAGCACCTGGGTGCCACCGAGGTCACGGTCTCCCCCGTCGCGGTCGGCTCCGGCACGGTCGAGACCGCGCACGGCACCCTCCCGGTGCCGCCTCCGGCCGTGGCCGAGCTGCTGCGCGGCGTGCCGACCTTCGCCGGTCCGGTGGCCATGGAGCTGTGCACCCCGACCGGCGCGGCCCTGCTCACGACGCTGGCCACGGCGTACGGCCCGCAGCCGCCGATGGTCGTCAACCGGATCGGCGTCGGCGCGGGCGGGCGCGACCCGGAGGGGCACGCCAACGTGCTGCGGCTCTTCCGGGGTCTCGAGGCCTCGACCTCCGGGAGCGAGCGCCCGGTGCTGCTCGAGTGCAACGTCGACGACCTCGACCCCCGGGTCTGGCCGGCGGTGCTCACCGCACTGCTCGAGACCGGGGCGGCCGACGCCTGGCTGACCCCGATCCTGATGAAGAAGGGCCGGCCGGCCCATACCCTCAGCGTCCTCGTCGACGCCGGCCATGCGGCCGTCGTGCGCACCGAGATCTTCCGGCAGACCACCACGATCGGGCTGCGCGAGCAGCCGCTCACCAAGCACGCCCTCGACCGCGAGATGCTGCCGATCCAGGTCGACGGCCACACGATCGCGGTCAAGCTCGCCCGGCACGAGGGCGTCGTGGTCAACGCCCAGCCGGAGTACGACGACGTGGCCCGGGCGGCCGCGTCGCTCCGGCGTCCGGTCAACGAGGTGCTCACCGAGGCGCAGGACCTCTGCCGCGCCTTCCTCGGGACCGGCTCGTAGTCTGGCCGCATGGCCACCCACGGTGCCGACAGCGAGGTCGGCCGGCTCCGGACCGTGCTGCTGCACCGGCCCGGCAACGAGCTGCGCCGGCTCACCCCCCGCAACAACGACCGGTTGCTCTTCGACGGGATCCCGTGGGTGGCGCGCGCCCAGGACGAGCACGACGCGTTCGCGGCGGCGCTGCGCGACCGCGGGGTCGAGGTGCTCTACCTCACCGACCTCCTCACCGAGGCGCTGGCGAGCGAGGCGGCGCGCGACGGCGCGATCACGACCGCCCTCGCCGGGCTGCACCTCGGCGACTCGCTGCGCGCCTACCTGGGCGGCTTCCTGCGCGAGTCGTCGCCGGCGGAGCTGACCGGCTACCTGACGGCGGGGATCCGCAACGACGAGGTCCGCGGCGGCTACGGGCTGGTGACCTCGCTGCTCGCGCACGACGACTTCCTCGTCGACCCGCTGCCCAACCTGCTCTTCACCCGCGACTCCTCGGTCTGGGTGCGCGACCGGGTGGCGGTCACCTCGCTGGCGATGCCCGCGCGCTCGCGCGAGACCCAGCTGACCGAGCTGATCTACGCCGAGCACCCGCGCTTCCGCGGCACCCGCACCATCCACGGCTGGCGCCACGAGCACGTCGAGGGCGGCGACGTGCTGCTGCTCGCCCGCGGCGTGATCGCGGTCGGCGTAGGCGAGCGCACCACCCCCGCCGGCGCGGAGCGGTTCGCCGGCCAGGTGTTCTCGGCCGGCCTCGCGCACACCGTGCTCGCCGTACCCATCGCGCAGGAGCGGGCCACGATGCACCTCGACACCGTGTGCACGATGGTCGACGTCGACAAGATCGTGATGTACCCCAACGTCGCCGACTCGCTCCAGGCGTACGCCGTGACCGCCGCCGACGACGGGCCGCTCACGGTGGCCGACGCCGAGCCCTTCCTGGTCGCGGCCGCCAAGGCGATGGAGATCGACACGCTGCACCAGATCGACACCGGGCTCGACCCGGTCACGGCCGAGCGCGAGCAGTGGGACGACGGGAACAACACTCTCGCGATAGCGCCGCGGGTGGCGGTGGCCTACGAGCGCAACGTCGAGACCAACGCCCGCCTCGAGGAGGCCGGCATCGAGGTGGTGCGGATCGCCGGCTCCGAGCTCGGTTCGGGCCGCGGCGGGCCGCGGTGCATGAGCTGCCCGGTCTGGCGCGAGCCGCTGCCGGCCGACTGACCCTCCGCACCGCACGGACGGCACCTGGAAGACCCGGTCGTTGGCGACGGGGGATGCGCCAACGACCGGGCTCCGTGGACACTACGCGGCCGTCTCGGACGGCTCCAACCCAGGGGTGACCGGGACGCCGATCAGCGCAGCGTGACCTGCCGGTTGGCGAGTCCGGACCGCGCGGAACGCTCCGCGGTGGTGAGGTTCGAGTCGTCGGCGAGCGCCGCGGCGAGGTCGGCCGCGATCCGCTGGGCGGGCTCCTCCAGCACCTCCGGACCGGTGCCGACGGGCAGGTCCCAGACCGGGGCCAGCAGGCCGTGGGCCCGGAACATGCCGACGAACCTCGAGCCGTCGACCAGCACGTCCTTGCCGGCCGCGTGCAGCCGCGCGAGCGCGTCGAGGAGCCGGTCCTCGGGCTCGGGCATCACCCACCGCAGGTGCTCCTTGGTGCCGACGTTGGTCCAGTACGCCGCCTCGACGCCGGCCAGCCGCGCGGTCGGCTGGGCGACCGCGTTGGCCTGCTCGAGCGCCGCGGTGGCCGCGGCCCGGTCGTCCTCGTCGACGTCGGCGAACCAGAAGTCGAATCCCTCCTGCACCTCGACCGTCAGCGCGGCGTCGTCGACGAGGTCCTGGAACCGGGCGCCGGGTCCGGGCGGGTCGGTCAGGCCGATCGCGCCCGTCTCCTCCCGGCCCACCGCGTCGAGGGCCGCCTCCAGGGCGGCGCCCAGGTCGCGCGCCGGGTCGCCGAAGTTGTGCTGCACCTGGAGGCCCAGCCAGATCTCGCCGCTGTCGCGCACCATCGCCGGCGCCGCCATCGGCAGCAGCGTGCAGAGCTTGACGACCCGCTCCGGGTCGGCGGTCAGCCTCAGCGACGCGACGGCGGCGGGCACCAGCTCGCGCATCGCGACGATGTCGCACTCGGACGCCAGGCCCGCGAACGGCCGCGCGACGTACACCTCGGCGGCACCGCCGGGCGCGCCGTGGCAGGCCTTGTAGCGCTTGCCGGAGCCACAGGGGCAGGGCTGGCGCGGGCCGACCTCCCCCGGCGCGGTCTGGGGGCGGGACTTGGTGCGGGACTTCTTGGCCATGCGGGGAACCTATCCGGCCACCCCGTCGCGGTGGTCGAGAAGGTCGAGAACGTACGCCGGGCGGTCGGTGATCACCGCCTGCACCCCGAGCTCCAGGCACAGGTCCAGGTGGGCCTCGGTGTTGACCGTCCAGACGTGCATGCCGTGGCCGGCGGCGGTGATCCGCGGGCCGAGCCTCGGGTGCTCGGCGAGCTCCTTGATGCCGGGGCCGACCAGCCAGTCCGGCCCGATCAGCCGGCGCAGCATCGGCCAGTGCCGGGCGTGCTCGATCAGCATCACCAGTCGCAGGTCGGGGGCGAGCCGCTCGACCCGCTGCAGCGCGATCCGCGAGAAGCTCATCACGCGCACCGGCGACCCGGCGCGGTCCCAGCCGAAGTGCCGCAGCTGCTCGACGAGCCGACGCTCGACCAGGCCGCTGTACCGCGTCGGGTGCTTGGTCTCGATGGCGATCTCGACGCGCCGGTCGTAGTCGGCCACCGTCTCGAGGAGCGTGCGCAGCGTCAGCACCCGGTCGAGCCGCTCGTCGGGGCCGGGGGCCTCGTCGTCGAGGTCGGCCCAGGGGTTCTTCCAGGAGTGGAAGTCCAGCGCGTCGAGGTCGGCGAGCTCGCTGTTGGAGACCAGCGTGCGGCTGCTCGACGTACGCCGCAGGTCACGGTCGTGCACGCAGACGAGGTGGCCGTCGGCGGTGAGCCGGACGTCGCACTCGAGGCCCTCGGCGCCGGCGTCGAGCGCCGCGACGTAGGCCCGGAGGGTGTGCTCGGCGTTCTCGTGGCTGGCGCCGCGATGGGCGACGACCTGGGGTCTCACGGCCTTCATTCTTCCCCGTGGGTCAGCGGCTGCGGAGGAACCTGCCGAAGTGTGGCACGGTGAACGCCACGCTGCCCCGCTCGGCGGCGTAGACGAGGCCCTTCTTGATCAGCCCGTCGCGCGCGGGCGAGAGCGACTGCGGCTTGCGGCCGAGGTGGCGCGCGATGTCGGACGTGGCCACCGCGGCGTCGCCGTGCTCGGCGCCGAGGTCGGCCATCGCCGACATGTAGTCGCGCTCGGCGGGCGTGGCCCGCTCGTACCGCGCACCGAAGAAGCCGACCGCGAGCTCGGCCTCCGCGTCGGGTGCGGCGGCGTGGACGTCGGCGGCGCGGACCGGCGACCCGACCGCGGCGTCCCAGGTGACCTTCCCGTAGGCCTGCACGAAGTAGGGGTAGCCGTCGGTGAGCCGGTAGAGCTCGTCGAGCGCCTCCTGCTCGAACTCCACCCCCTCGGAGCCGGCCGGGACGGTCCAGGCCCGGTCGGCCATCTCGCGCGGCAGCCGGTCGACGCTGACGTAGCGGAACAGCCGCTCGGCGTACGACTTGGACGCGGCGAGCGCGACCGGCAGGTGTGGCAGGCCGGCGCCGACCACGATCAGCGGCGCGCCCTGCTGGCTGATCTCGTGGCAGGCGCCGCAGAGCGCCGCGAGCTCGGCGGTGGCGGCGTCCTGCATCTCGTCGACGAAGAGCGCGACGCCGACGCCGAGGTCGCCGGCCAGGGTCGCGACGTCGGTGAACAGCTCGACCAGGTCGAGCTCGAGGTCGCCCGAGTCGGCGCGGCCCTTGGCGGCGGTGACATCGACGGGCGGGGTCCAGCGTCGCCCGGCCCGCGCGGCGGCCCGGCGGTCGTCGAGCGTGGTCGTCAGCGCGAAGCTCTTGAGCACGCCCGCGACCTCGTCGACCCGGTCGGGGTCCCGGTGCCGGTGCGCCACCTCGCGCACCGCGGCGTGCACCGCCTGCGCGACCGGGATCCGGACGCTCTGGTCGGGCCGTGCCTCGATCTTGCCGGTCCCCCACGCCCGGCGCACGGCCTGGCCGCGGAGGGCGTTGAGCAGCACGGTCTTGCCGACGCCGCGCAGCCCGGAGAGCACCATGCTCCGCTCCGGACGGCCGGCGGCGACCCGCTCCAGCGTCACCTCGAACTGCTGGAGCTCGCGGTCGCGGCCGGCCAGCTCGGGCGGTCGCTGGCCGGCGCCCGGTGCGTAGGGGTTCCGGATCGGGTCCATGTGTTCGACGGTATCCGGGTGTCTAGGGGATTTCGTAGATTTGGCGGCATGCCGTCGCGCGCGTCGGTTTCATCAAGGGATGAAGGCGGAGTCACGCTTCCCAAGGTGAGCACAGCGAGGGATGCGCGACTTGATCCTCATCCCTTGATGAACCGGCGGCCGCCGTGACGAACCGGCCTCAGGCGGACTCGGCCGTCCCAGCCTCGATCTCATCGAGCCGCTCACGGGCGTCGTCGTAGGAGCGCACCAGCCCGGCGCGCAGCAGCTCGATCAGCGCGGGCACCTCGTCGACGGCCAGCCGGAAGCTGCCGGCGCACACGTTGTCGCGCCACAGCGACAGCACGACCAGGCCCGACTCGTGGTGCCAGCTCACCCGCAGGGCGCGGTCGTCACCCCGGGCGTCGAGGTAGATCGACCCCAGCTCGGGGAGCGGGCGCACGACGGACACGCCCCCATGATGCTCCCGGAAGTCGACGCCTGTCATCGGTTCCGCCAGGTCGCCGGGCCTGCCCAGCTTCACTAGACTCGCGCCGTGCCCGAGCTGCCCGAGGTGGAAGCGCTGGCCCTCGACCTCCGGGGGCGGCTCGACGGCCACGCGATCGCGAAGATCCACGTGGCGCAGTTCAGCGCCCTCAAGACCTTCGATCCTCCGCTGAGCGCGCTCGAGGGCACGCTGGTCGACGACGTCACCCGGCACGGCAAGTTCCTCGACATCGAGGCGTCCGGACTGCACCTCGTGCTCCACCTCGCCCGCGCCGGCTGGATGCGCTGGCGCGACGAGGTGCCCACGATCCCGCCGAAGCCGAGCACCAAGTCGACGCTCGCGCTCCGGATCGTGCTCGACGACCAGTCCGGGCTCGACGTCACCGAGGCCGGCACCCGCAAGAGCCTCGCGGCGTACGTCGTCCGCGACCCGCAGGACGTGCCCGGCATCGCCAGCCTGGGCCCCGACCCGCTGACCGACGACTTCACGATCGACCGCCTGCGGGCGATCCTGGAGCGGGAGGGCGGCAAGCAGCTCAAGGGCGTGCTGCGCCACCAGGGCACGATCGCGGGCATCGGCAACGCCTACTCCGACGAGATCCTGCACGCCGCGAAGATGTCGCCCTTCAAGCCCGCCGGCCACCTCACCGACGAGGAGCTCGAGGTGCTGTACGCCGCGCTGCGCACCACCCTCGGCGACGCGGTCGACCGCTCGCGCGGCCTGGCGGCGAGCGAGCTGAAGGGCGAGAAGAAGTCCAACCTCGCCGTCCACGGCCGCACCGGCAAGCCCTGCCCGGTCTGCGGCGACACGGTGCGCGAGGTCTCCTTCGCCGACTCGAGCCTGCAGTACTGCCCGACCTGCCAGACCGGCGGCAAGCCGCTCGCCGACCGGCGGATGAGCAAGCTGCTGAAGTAGTCCCCGGGCCCAGGCCCGTCAGAAGGTGACGTCCCCTTGCGTGATGGCGGCCTGCTGGGCAGCCAGGACTGTCGGCACCGTGCTACAGCCGTCGATGAATGTTCGTGCGTCGGGATGCACCATCGCTGCGACCTCGAGAATGGCGTCGTAGACCTGTTGCAGGGGAGAAACGTAGATCGGTTCGTGATGGGCGATGCGATTGCGCAGGTGTTGTATGTCGCGAAGCTTGGCGTGGACGTAGCGACGACCGTGCTGGGCATGCGGGAACGCCTTGACCAGGCGTGGTTGCCAGAGCGTCGTTTCGTAGCGCAGGGCGAGGTTCGAGTGGACTCCTTCACTGAGGAGCCCGACCCACAGCCCGAACGAGGTTGCTGCGACGACCTGGTCGGGCGTCGGACTGGCCGTACCGCGCTGCTGGAGGGTGGTGATGGCCGAGGTGAGGTGCGCCCTCTCTCCAGCGCACAGGTTCAGATGTGGGTCGTTCCACCAGTCGGCGCGTTTCCGGCCAATGGTGAGCTGGTCGTGAATGGCATTTCGGATGGCGATCTCAACGATGCCGATCGGCCCCCAGAAGGCAGCTGCGGCAGCATGATTCCAGCCGTAGAGCCGGGCAGCGTAGATGCGGTTCCCGCCGTAACGGGAGAGGTAGCGATTGAAGCGTGGCCCGCCGATGAATGCTTCAAGACCTGCGAGGGATGCGGGGTCCAACCTAGCCCCTAGAAGACAGTAGCCCCAGGGGTCCGGCTCTCGCCGAAGGTCCCTGGGGCGCTACGTGTACGAGTATGGTCGGCACCGGCCCCGACTTCAAGTCGATCGATGGCGTGAGTTGCGATGCCTCGATCCATGTCGCTCCCTCCTCGTCGCCGGTGCCTGTCTGCGGCAATCTGCCACGGGGCACCGACATGGTCGGGAGACGCACAGCGCACCTCGGGGTCGTCGGGACGGCGCGGGGAGCCTAGTGTCGGATCATCGACCGCGCAGCCGAACGCCCCAGAGAGGCCGACCGATGACCCAGATCCCGACCGTCGCCGTCGACGGCGTACCCGACCCGCTTCCGGAGGGGTTGGTGGTGCTCGACGTGCGCGAGCCGGTCGAGTGGGCCTACGGCCACATCGAGGGCGCGCTGCACATCCCGCTCTCGCTGCTGCCGCTGCGCCTCGACGAGCTGCCGGCCGGGCAGACGCTGGTGGTCTGCAAGATCGGCGGCCGCTCCGCGCAGGCCGTCTCCTGGCTCCAGCAGCAGGGGTACGACGCGGTCAACCTCGCCGGCGGGATGCTCGACTGGGAGGGCGCCGGCCGGCCGATGGTCAGCGACACCGGACAGCCGCCCCAGGTCGTCTGACGCTCACCGCCGGATCGCGGGCAGCGGCGGGCGCAGCGCCCGCGGCAACAACAGACAACAGCAGACATCGGAGTTCGACGGGTTTCTGACGGGATCTTCACGGGCGGCCGCGAAGGTGTCCGTCGTCCGATGTTCGACAGCTGATGGGAGTTGTGATGATGAAGCGTAAGACCCGTCGACTCGCGGCCGCGGGTATCGCGGTGGGTGCGATCGGCGGCCTGGGCGCAGGCGTGCTGGGCACGGGTGCGGCGCAGGCCGCGCACGCGGAGATCGATCGTTCCGGGAACGGCGGCGGCCTCGCATCGATGTCCTCGCCGTTCATCCCCGGGGTCGAGCACGTCGCCGCCGACGTGCTGCTGCACCTGGATCCGGACGGTGGGCCGGAGGGCGCCAGCTACGAGGGTCCGGCGGGCTCGAAGTGGAACGGCCCGGCCGACCGGGTCGAGACCGATGGTGACGGTCTGGCCGCGATGTCCTCGCCCTACCTTCCCGGCGTGATGCATCTGCCCGCCGCGGTCGGGCTGGCGCTCGGCCCGGGCGGGAGCCTGGAGGGCGCGCGGTACCTCGCCCCGGAGGGGTCGATCTTCGACGGCCCCGTCGCGGAGGTCGACGCTCGCGCGCAGGCGTTCTGGGACGAGCAGGTCGCCGCCGGCGCCACTCCGGAGCAGGCCGACCGGAGGCTCGCCGGCCTCGTCGACCGAGGCAACGCGGAGTAACCGCGCGACGAGGGAGGGCCCGGCACCGCCGTCACCGCGGGCCGGGCTCTTCCCGTTCCCGGGCGGGTCGCTCGCCGCCTCAGCGCCAGATCGCGGGCAGCGGCGCGCGCAGCGCCCGCGACAGCAGCCCCAGGTACGTCGTGCGCTGGATCTCGACCACGCCCAGCGAGGCCAGGTGCGGGGTCATCCACTGCACGTCGAGCAGCCGCGCGTCGACGTACTCGTCACGGAGCAGCCCGACCAGCCCGACCAACGCGACCTTCGACGCGTCGCGCTCGTGGTGGAACATCGACTCACCGGCGAACAGCCCCCCCACGGCGACGCCGTACAGCCCGCCGGCCAGCCGACCGTCGCGCCAGGCCTCGACGGAGTGCGCCCAGCCCAGCTCGTGCAGCCGCAGGTACGCCGATCGGATGTCGCCGTCGATCCAGCCCTGCGGCCGGGCCGGGTCGGCGCACGCGTCGACGACGTCGGCGAACGCCGTGTCGACGCGGATCTCGAAGTCGCGGCACGACCGCCGCAGCGACCGCGACACGACCAGCCCGTCGAGCGGCAGCACCCCGCGGTCCACCGGGCAGAACCAGTGCAGCGGGTCCCCCGGCTTGCCTCCCGGCATCGGGAACAGCCCGCGCCGGTACGCCGCGAGCAGCGTGCCCGGCTCCAGGTCGGCGCCGATGCCGACCATGTCGTCGAACAGATGCTGGCCCAGCGGTTCGCCGAACGACCAGCGCGACGGTGGCGGTTCGACGGGCGGCACAGGGTCGACGGTAGCGGTCCGTACGATCGAGACATGGCAGGAAAGGGCAGCGTGAGCAGGATGGCGGGGCGCTACGTCGCGCCGCGGTTGCCCGCGCTCGCCCCCGACCTCAACGCCGGCTTCGTGCGGGAGGCCCTGCACCGCGCGATCCACGGCATCGGACCGCTGGCCCCGGCGGCGGTCGCGGCGGAGCGCCGGCTGCACGACGCCCGCGGGCACCGCAGGCGCGCGCTGAACGCGATCATCGACGACCACGTCCGCTACGCGGGCGCCCAGGGCATGCTGACCAGCGTCGGCGGGGCGTTCACGGCCGTGGTCACCGTGCCCACGAACATCACCGGCCTGGCCCTGATCCAGGCCCGGATGGTGGCGGCGATCGCCCACCTGCGCGGCTACGACCTCGACGACCCCCGCGTGCACGACGCGGTGCTGGCCTGCCTGCTCGGCGAGGAGAAGGTCGACGCGCTGGTGCGGGCCAGCAAGATCCCCGCGCCGCCGATGGCGCTGGCCACCGCGCCGGTGCACGATCCCGAGACCCAGCGGGTGCTCGCGGCCGAGGTGACCTCCGAGCTGGTCGCCAAGGTGGCCGGCAAGCGCGCCGCCGTCGCGGTCACCCGCAAGGTGCCGATCGTCGGCGGCGTGGTCGGCATGGGCGTCGACGGACTCGCGACCTGGCGGATCGGCCGCTACGCCGGCTCGGAGCTGCGCCCGCGGGCGCGGCGGTAGGCCCGGAGCAGTCCGCGGCCGAGCTGGCCGTCCTGGAGCCGGCGCACGGTGCGCTCGCGCCAGCGGTACGTCGGTCGCAGGTAGGAGCGCTCCAGCGCCTTCTGGGTGTCGAGCAGCTCGGCGCGCAGCTGGGCCTCGACGTGCCGCAGCCGGGCTGCCTCGAGCAGCACCGCCTTGAGCGCGTCGACGCCCGCCTCGGCCACCTGGGCCTCGTCGGGGTGGTCGGGGTCGACGTAGTCGGTGACCGCGGGCGCACCGACCAGGTCGCGCAGGTCGCCCACCACGTCGTACCCGCGCCCCTCGATCTCCTCGATCCACGACGAGGTCACCTGACTGACCCACGGGTGCAGCTCGGGCGGCAGCGCGAGGCGCGGCGAGCCGCTGCGCTGCGAGAGCGTGTTGTGGGCGAGCAGCTCGCGCACCAGCGGCCGGTAGTCGGCGGGCTCGAGCTCCTGGTTGGCGGCGCGGTTGAGGCGGCGCACCAGCGTCGTCTCCGGTACGCCGAGCGACGGGTTGGCGCGCTCCGCCTCGAGGTCGAGGTCGAGCCCGTCGAGGCCGAACACGAGGCTGAACCGCTTCCAGAGCAGCTGCTGCGGGCCGCCGGGGGGCGGCACGGTGACCACGTGGATCCGCTCGGGCGGCAGGTCGTGGCCCCACCGGTCGAGGATGTCGGGCAGCTCCTGGACGCCCCAGAACCACGTCGAGATGCGGGTGTCGCGCGCCGGGTCGCGGATCTGGTCGAGGAAGGCCCGGTAAGGCAGCCCGGCGCGGTGTTTGACGTTCTCCTGCCACTCCGCGGGCAGCTGGCGCACCAGGTCGCGCGCGGAGATCACCAGGTGGATCTCGGTGCCGTCGCCGTGGCCGAGCGAGGCGAGCGCGCGGCCGGCCTGCGCGCGCGAGGCGGTCGCGAGGATCTCGTGGCTGACGATCGCGGTGCCGCGGTGGCGGCGGACCCGCTCGGCGAGCCGGTCCCAGGCGCCCACGGCCTCGGCCTCGAGGCCGCCCCAGGGCATCCGCATCAGGTCGAGCGCCGCCAGGAAGTGGGCGTCGAAGCGGTCGGCCGGGTAGAGGATGCCCGAGCTCGCGAGCCGGCGCCGGTTGCGGAACAGCACGTCCTGGAGGTACGACGTGCCGGTCTTCGGCGTGCCGACGTGCAGGAGGACCTTCGCGCTCACGGTGCTCCTCCACTCCGGTCCAGCAGCAGGCGCATCCCGAGCGCCAGCGCGCCGGCGTCCGACGGCTCGGGGACGCCGGGGCGAGTCACGGGCAGCAGGCCGTCCGGATCGCCGTGGACAGGGTAGCCACCGCGCAGCAGCGCGTCGCGCATCCGGGTCGCCCGCCCGTGCACCCGCTCCAGGTGCCGGGCGGGCAGCACCAGCTCCGGCCCGGGCGCGCTCGCGAGCCACGGCAGCAGCGTGGCGCGCAGCAGGTCGCGACGCAGCGGGGGTACGGCGAGCAGCCCGATCACCTGCCCGACCCGGCGGGCCAGGTCGACGGCGTCGGCCGACAGGCGGGGCGCGCCGGCGGGAGCCCGGCGCACCCGCACCAGGCGCGGGACGGCGTCCAGGTCGAGCACGATCCGCACCCGGTGCCGGCCGACGTGGCCGCGCCAGAAGTCCGCCGTACGGGCCAGGTCGACACGCTGCGGGAGGTCGCCGCGCACCGCCCGCGCGACCCACTCGCGGAAGGGCGGCGCGCCGTACCCGAGGCTTCGGGCGGTCCACTCGTCGACGAGCATCCGGCCCAGGTCGGCGCCGAGCACCAGCACCACCGAGCCACGTCCGCCCGGCGGCCGGCCGCGGGCGATCAGGTCGCGGCGCCGCGGGTCGGCCAGCACCGGGTCGCCGACCAGGCGGTAGCGCTGCCGCCACGGCCGGACCGCGCGGGCGCGCGGCGGCTCGGGCAGGCCGGCGGCGACCACGTCCTCAGCGAGCAGGCCGGCCAGCACGCGCAGCAGCTCGTCGTCGGGGAGGTCCGCGGGGTCGACGGGGCCGGGGCCGAAGGGCCGCGGCTCGACGGCGCCCACGAGCTCGAGGTCGGGGCGGCCGCGGCCGGGGGCACTGGCCTCGAGCACCCGGCCGACCAGCGCGGCCGGCACCGGCCCGGTGAGGTTGAGGCGGCGCAGCAGCTCGAGCTGCTGGGCGCCCGGCAGGTAGCGGCCGCCGGGCTCGCCGGCCCCCGACCACTCGCGCCACGGCGTCGCGCCCCCGTCGCGCAGGTGGGCGTGCCAGCCCCACGCCCGCCGGAGTCCCGGAGAGTCGGGGTCGGGGCTCACCGCTCCCGCAGCCGTTCGGCCTGGGTGCGCATCCGCGAGACCAGGGTCCGGTCGGGGTCCGAGCGGCGCGCCGCCTCGCGGGTCATCGCGGCGAGCGCGTTGAGGGCGGTCTCGAGCTGCCGCTTGCGGCCGACCCGGTCGGGGTGGCGGTAGCGCTCGTCGGGGTCCGGGCGCACCGGACGCAGCTCCTCGACGTCGCCGACGACGTGGACGCCGCTGCCCTCGATCCACTCGATCCAGCGCTCGGCCCGCTCCTCGGCCCAGTCGAAGTGGTCGGGTGGCAGGCGGAC
>NZ_JACHWR010000001.1 GCF_014191495.1 Nocardioides soli | reverse complement strand
GCGTCTGCCTCGCGGCGAGCACCGGCCTTGAGCTGGTCCGTGGGTCCGGGAACTTGAGCGTTCGACCGGGAGCCGCCGTCGAACGCCTCCTGGAGCTCGACGATGATCGCCGACTGGTCGATGCCTCCGAGGAGCTCGCGGACGAGCAGCGGCGCGAGCCGGTCGGCCACGGTGTTCGGCAGGTGGTTGTCGAAGATGTGGGCGCCGAGCACCTTGACCGCGAACGAGTTGGAGTTGCCGCCCCAGAAGAGGCCGATCTCCAGTGCGTCGGACAGCAGCTGGTGCACCTCGCGGTCGGAGCTGTCCGGCCCGTTCGGCAGCTCGTCGAGGAGCGCGCGCTTCAAGGCGGCGTCGCACTCGACGTCGAGGGCGATGCGGCGGTTCTCGCGTGCCGACTGGTGATAGGTCTTCTGCCCGTGGCGGCTCTTGTCGTACGTCGGGCCGCGCTGGCCGGACTTCGCGTCCCAGCTCTCCTGCAGCTTGCCGTCCTTCTCGGCCTGCTTGACCGCCTTCTGCACCTCGGTGAAGCGGCTGACCGTCGCGTCGATCTCGGGCTTGGAGAGCAGCCCAGTCAGGGCGGCGCGGATTGTCGGCGGGCGTGATCTGCAGGATCTTCTGGCCCATCTCCTTGTCGATGTACTCGGGGAGCCCCTTGTAGTTCTGGGCGCCCTTGTAGTCGACGGAGGTCATCTTGCTGCCGAACGCCATGTCGAGGTCGATGCCCGTGACGCCGGTGACATTGCCCTTGCCGTCGTCCTGGACGAAGTAGTTGCCCATGTGGCGGTCGAGCTGTCCGCAGATCGCGTCGAGCAGCTGGAGCTTGTTGAGGCCGCGCTGGAGCACGGGGTCGTAGAGGTCGACCGATCCGGGATCCTTCTCGTCGCCCGCGACGTGGTACTTCACGTCGACGGCCTTCGTGCCCTTCGAGCTCTCCAGCACGGTGCCGAGGACGCTCTTGCCGTCCCCGTTCTTGTGCACGGCGAACTCGGCGCGTGCCGTGACGCCGGCGTTGAACAGCTGGTCGAGGCGGTAGAGCGCGATCGACCGAGCGCCGTAGTTGGGGTCGACCTGCCGGATCCCGACCTCGGTCTCGTGCCCCTCGGACTTCGCGTTGAAGCCCTTGTCCTCCTTGAAGAACCCGGACATCTCGCCCGACTCGGTCTTGAAGTGGAGCTCCGAGACCTGGTTGACCTGGCCGCCGTCCTGGCGACCCGTGCCGGTGACCTGGTTCGTGCTGAGCCCCAGGGAGCTCAGCCACCCCTGACCGTCCTTCGCGCTGAGCAGCGAGACCTCGTGGCCGACGCGCGGATCCAGCAGGGCCACGGCCTGGCGGCGCCCGGACTTGGTGCGGTCGTCCTCGGTGCGGTTCTCCTCGATGTCGTTGTTGAGACCGCCGAACCGGGACCGCTCGAACTTGGCGTCCTCCTTGGTGCTGTCGTTCGACTTGCGCCAGTCCTTGACCGCCGACTGGATCTTGGCGAGCAGCTTGAGCATGCCCGGCTTGGCCTTCATGAGGACCATGGGGTCGGGGTTCTTGCCGCCGGCGAGGAGCTTGGTCTCCTCCAGCTCGTAGGCCTTCGTGCCGGCGACGATCTTGTCCCAGTTGGTGAGGAGCCCGATCGCCTTCCGGAACTTCCCGGAGGTCATGCCGCCGCCCTGTTGCTCCAACGCCTCGGCCGTGCCGCGCAGCTTGCGGCGGGCCGGGCCGCCCTCCTGCACCGTGTGGGCGAGCTCGTGCGCGAGCGTGTGCCGGCCGGCCGCCGAGGTCGGGTCGTACTCCCCGCGGGCGAAGAAGATGTCGCGCCCGGTCGTGAAGGCGCGGGCGGACATCTGCCGGCTCAGCTCGTCGGCGCGGGCGTCGGTGTGGATGCGCACGTCGCCGAGGCTGTGGCCGAAGCCGGCCTCCATCTCGCGGCGTACGCCGCTGTCCAGCGCGGACCCGCCGCCGCGCGCGGACTCGATCGCGCCGGTGGCACCCTCGTCCAGCGTTCCGCCCGCCGCCCCGATCGTCCCCGTCGTGCCGGCGGCCGGCGCCCGGCGCACGCCGTCGTCGTGGCCGCACCCGGGCGCGTGCTCGTGGCGCTCCGCGAGCCTGCCGAGCACCTGGGCGGCGACCGCGTCGGCCTCCAGCTCGGCGCGGTCGTCGGCCGCCCCGACCTCGAGCGACCGACGCACCGGGGGAGCGGGCTCCGCCTGCTCGCTCCGGTCGAGCAGTGCGGACATCGCTCGACCTGCCGGCAGCTGCGCAGCGAAGGTGGCTCGGCGCACGGGGATCCTCCAGGGGGCTCGGGGCGGCGACCACGCTAGCGAGCGGACGCCCCTCCTCACATCCGAATGGGTGAAAAGGGCTGGTCGGTCTGGGCCACTCCGACCCCAGGGTGCCCCGGCCCGATCCGGGTGGTTGACGGGGGCGGCAGCGTCGGGGAACGTTCCTGCATGGAGCGCGTGCCCCACGAGAACGTCGCCACCGTGCTGGTCGACCCGGGGGTGCTGCACGAGCTCGAGGTGCACCTGATGACCCTCGACCTGCGGGTCTGGCCCATCACCACCGCCCCGATCTGCGCCGACGGCCCGCGTCGGGCGTTCCAGGAGCGGCGGCGGCTGCTGATGGCCCGCCGCGGCGCCTGGGACCACGCCGCCGACTGGACTCCGGTCTGGATCTCCTTCGGCGACAGCTGGTACGACGGCGCCGAGCCGCTCCCGTGGGCGGCCCACCAGACCCTCTACCGCACCCTGGAGCAGTACGCCGAGCGGGTCCGCTACCGGCCCGGCCTCGGCGGGGTGCCGCGGCTCGCCGTACCTCGGGAGCGCATCGCCTGACGCTCGGGGGCGGGGCCGAATGTGACGAGGGCCCCGCCGGAGACCGGCGGGGCCCTCGCTGCAGGTTCGGAGCCCTGCGTGCTCGTGGGCAGGGGCGGGGTCGAACCGCCGACCTTCCACTTTTCAGGCGGACGCTCGTACCAACTGAGCTACCTGCCCGAGCGACGCACACCCTACAGGAGCGTCCGCCGACCGACGAAAACCGGGCGTCCGAAGGTCGGGTGGGATTCGTGCGACGTGCCGTCCCGCCCTATGCTGCTGGGTGCGTCTGGCCCCCATCGTCTAGCGGCCTAGGACCCCGCCCTTTCACGGCGGTAGCGCCGGTTCGAATCCGGTTGGGGGTGCGAGCGCCACGGCCACCGGCGCCGATTGGGAAGCTGGGTGGTTCGTGGGTTAGAGTTCCACGGCTCCAGCAATGAAGCACCAGCACCACACCTGGCCCCGTAGCGCAGTTGGTTAGCGCGCCGCCCTGTCACGGCGGAGGCCGCGGGTTCGAGTCCCGTCGGGGTCGCCATTGAAAGGCCCTCTGATCAGCGGAAACGCAGTCAGAGGGCCTTTCGCCTGCAGAAGCCCTGCAGAAGCCGTGCAGAATCTCGGTGCAGCGGCGCGAGAGGCCGAGGTTGGCCGGGCCCGGATGCCCGCCGACCTGCAGAACGCCGGTTGCGAGCACCTCCCCTGGCAGGCTGGCGACTGCCGGCTCCGCCCTACGTCTCCGGCGTCCTTGCCGAATCGCGCAGAAGATTGCGCAGTAGGTCGCGCCGAAGCCTGTGCGGAGCTGGTCGCCGATCGAGGAGGGTTCCGTCCGGTGCGGTCGTCGCCGCCTACACTCAATCCATGACCGCGCACCGCGACGAGCTCATCCACCTGATCGAGGGTCTGCCCGACGATCAGGTCGAGCTCGTGCTCGCGGACGTCCGGCGCCTGGTCTCACCGACGCCGGTCGGAGAGTGGCCGCCGAGGTTCTTCGGCATCGGCGAATCTCGAGATGGCCGCACGGACAACGCACGACGTGTCGACGAGGTACTCGCTGAGGGATTCGGCGCCCGCCGGTCGTGATCATCTGCGACACAGGCCCGATCTTCGCCGCAGCCGACCGCAGGGACGCCGACCACCATGCCTGCGTTGAGCTGTTCACCGGACTTCGCCTGGCTGGTCGACGGCTGCTGTTGCCGCAGACCGTCATGGCCGAGGTCGGCTACATGTTGGAGGCCAAGGTCGGAACCTTCGCCGAGGTCGCCTTCCTCGATTCGGTTGCCAATGGGAGCTTCGAATTGGTCAACCTGACCCGGTCGGATACCGCGCGCATCGCTGAGCTCGTGGCTCGCTACGACGATCTCCCGCTCGGTACCGCGGATGCGTCAGTGATCGCGCTCGCCGAGCGGTTCGGTGTCGCCGAGATCGCGACGCTCGATCGCCGGCACTTCCGAGTCGTCCGCCCTCGCCATGTGGAGGCATTCCTGCTGCTGCCGGAACTCTCGCCCTGAGAGCCAAGGCTCGAGATGCGTGCTGACCCGCGCAACCATCGGCGGGGACCGGCCCCGTCACGGCGGAGGCCGTGGGTTCGAGTCCCGTCGGGGTCGCTCAGCCGAGATGGCGAGAGGATGCCCCGGACCACCTGGTCCGGGGCATCGTCCATTTCCGGGCGCCGTCGCCGGGGCCGCCCCGCTTCGTGCGACCCGCCACAATGGCGCCATGCCGGTGGAGATGTCGCCCGAGGACTTCGACGCGCTCGTCGACCGCGCCCTCGACGGGATCCCGGACGAGATCGCCGCGCTGGTCCGTAACGTCGTGGTGCTCGTGGAGGCCGAGCCGCCCGAGGGCGAGCCCGACGACCTGCTCGGCCTCTACGACGGCATCGCGCTGACCGAGCGCTGGGGCGACCCGATGATGAGCCTGCCGGACCGCATCTTCATCTTCCGCAACCCGCTGCTCGACATGTGCGGGAGCGTCGAGGAGCTCGAGGACGAGGTCCGGATCACGGTCGTGCACGAGGTCGCGCATCACTTCGGCATCGACGACGACCGCCTGCACGACCTGGGCTACGCGTGACCCGGCCCGCGTCGTACGCCGCGGGTCACGAGGCGCTGCTGCGCGGGCGCGCCGAGGGCGCGTTCTTCCACGGCAGCGGCGCCTCGCCGCGCTCCTGCCGGACGAACTCGCTGAGGAACCAGCGCTGGAAGCGCTGCTGACCCGGCGTCCGGGCGAGGGAGAGCAGGCGCTCCTCGCGGCAGAAGGCGTCGGCGAGGTCGAGCAGCTCGATGAACCGGCCGATCGTGGCCGCGGTCTCGCGCGGCATCGCGACATGCAGGTCGGCGGCGGCCGCGCCCGAGGCGAGCGCCTGCTCGATCTGCTCGGCGCCGATGCCCTCGCGCAGGTCGCGCTCGAGCGAGCCGAAGAGGTCGGAGAGGTCCTTGGCGAGTGGGTAGTCGGACTCGTGCGCGAGCGCGAGCAGCCGCACCTCCCGCCGCAGCTCGCGGTAGTGCCGCTGGAACTGCACGAACGACCGCAGGGGTACGCCGACGATGTCGATGTGCATCTCGTCGGGCGATGGCTCGGGCTTGGTCGGGGGCTGGTGGCCGGTGATCCTGCCCGCGACCGGCACCCCACCGGGCCGGGTGGCCGGAGCGAACCAGACGGTCTTCCCGTCGTCCTCGAGGTCGACCCCCCACGCGGTCGAGCAGCGGGCGACGATGCCGAGGCCGCGGCCGAACGTGAGCAGCACGTCGTCCTCGACCCGTACCTCGTCCGTCGGCATGACCGGCTGCTCCACCGACCCGTCCTGGACCTCCACGCGCGGGTGCTCGCGCGTGCCCCGGACCCGCACGGTCAGCTGCGGCTCGGCGTGCAGCAGGGCGTTGGTCACCAGCTCGGAGACGCCGAGCTCGGCGCACTCGGCCAGGTCGTCGCGGCCGATCTCGTGGCAGGTGCCGACCACCCAGCGGCGTGCGTCCTGCACGCTGCGGGGCCCTGGACCCAAGGACAGGGCGGGCCTGTTCAGAGGCACGGTCGTCTCCACGAGAGGCTCATGAGGGCATGCTTGATCACGGCAGTGCCGCTGACGGCTCGTCTACCCCCGCGAATCCGCACCGAAACCTGGCCCGTGGGGCCGATTCCGGTGGTCCAGACATCTGGTCGGCACGGAACTGGTCGTCGGCCGTCGCTGTGACGGACCAGACCCGGCGGGAATGGCCCGATCCGGGCCGCGACCGGAACAATGGGTACGGCGGAGGGTGTTCTGACAGCACGGTCCACAGCGGTAGTGAGAGGTTCACGATGGCAACGCAGCCGAGCACCGAGGTCGTCGAGCAGCCGAGCGGCAAGCACCGGGTGGTGGTCATCGGCTCCGGGTTCGGTGGGCTGTTCGGCACCAAGGCGCTGCGGCACGCGGATGTCGAGGTGACGATGGTCGCGAAGACCACCCACCACCTCTTCCAGCCGCTGCTCTACCAGGTCGCCACCGGCATCCTGTCCCAGGGCGAGATCGCCCCGCCGACGCGCGAGATCCTCGCCGGCCAGCGCAACGCGCAGGTGCTGCTCGGCGAGGTCAGCGCGATCGACCTCGCCGCCCACACCGTGACCTCGACAGTCCTGGGCCGCTCGACGATCACGCCGTACGACTCGCTGATCGTCGCCGCCGGCGCCGGCCAGTCCTACTTCGGCAACGACCGCTTCGCCGAGTTCGCACCGGGCATGAAGAGCATCGACGACGCGCTCGAGCTGCGCGGGCGGATCTTCGGCGCCTTCGAGCTGGCCGAGATCGGCGCCAGCCGCGGCGAGAACGTTGACCACCTGCTGACCTTCGTCGTCGTCGGCGCCGGACCGACCGGCGTCGAGATGGCCGGGCAGATCGCCGAGCTCGCGCACCGCACCCTCAAGAAGGACTTCCGAGCGATCAACTCGCGGCACGCACGGGTGATCCTGGTCGACGCCGCGCCGCAGGTGCTGCCGCCGTTCGGCAGGAAGCTCGGCGAGAAGACCAGGTCCGAGCTGGAGAAGCTCGGCGTCGAGGTCGTGCTCGGCGCGATGGTGACCGACGTCGACGAGCGCGGCATCGCGATGCAGTTCAAGGACGGTCGCGTCGAGCGCATCGACAGCGTCACCAAGATCTGGGCCGCGGGCGTCGCCGCGAACCCGCTCGGCCGCACGCTGTCGGAGCAGACCGGCGCGCCGCTGGACCGGGCCGGCCGGATCGCCGTCAACCCCGACCTCACACTCCCCGGACACCCCGAGGTCTTCGTGGTCGGCGACATGATCGCGCTCGACAACCTGCCGGGCGTCGCGCAGGTGGCGATCCAGGGCGCCAAGTACGCCGCCAAGGAGATCGACCGCCGACTGCGGTCCAAGCCCTCGCTGGGTCCGTTCACGTACTTCGACAAGGGCTCAATGGCGATCATCAGCCGGTTCCGCGCGGTGGCGCTGATCGGCCGGTTCCGGTTCACCGGACTGATCGCCTGGCTGATGTGGCTGGCGCTGCACCTGATCTACATCACCGGCTTCAAGAACCGCCTGACCGCGCTGCTGCACTGGTTCGTCTCGTTCATCGGCCGCGGCCGGTCCGAGCGCACCACCACCGAGCAGCAGATCTTCGCGCGCAGCGCGCTGGGGCGGCTCAAGCACGGCGCCGCCGACCTGGTCTCCGACCCCGGGGCGTACGACGCGGCCCGGGCGCTTCTCGAGACCACGCGTCGCGCGGAGCTCGAGGAGCGAGCGGCCGAGGAGGCCCGGCTCACCGACTCCGGCGTGCGCGGCGTCCGCGTCGAGCACCAGGTCGGCTGACCGCTACTCGGCGTACGACGGGGGCGTCTCCGCGGCGTCCCCGGTCGGGAACGCCAGCTCGCGCGCCCAGCGCGGCAGGATGAACAGGCCCTCCGCCTCGACGGTGACGCCCTCGGCGTCCTCGATCCGGCCGTGCGCCCAGGTCTTGATGCCCTCGGTGCGCTCGATCCACGCCTCCGCCCGCAGGTCGCCCAGGGGCGTCGCCCGCCGGTAGTGCAGGGTGAGTGTCGCGGTCATCCCGGGGCGACCCCCGGCGCCGGCCGCCTCGCCGAGCATCTGGTCGAGGATCAGCGCGGACACGCCGCCGTGCACCAGGCTCGGCGGGCCCTCGTACGCCGCGCCGAGGTGGAACTCGCACCGCACCCGGCCGGTGCTCTCGCGCTCGATGGCCAGCGGCGGGGCGATTGCGTTGCGCAGTCCCACGACCGAGTTGCCCCACGGCCGACCGTGGCCGGTCGCGTTGAAGCGCACGCCGTACGGGCCGTCGAGCTGGGAGCGCCGCAGCCGCGCCACGATGTCCTCGAGCTCGGCCTGCACCGCCCGGATCTCGTCGTCGTCGACCTCGGTGCGGATCGTCGCGTCGACGAGCTCCCGCACGACCTCGGTGAACGGCCCGTAGAGCCCCACCTCGTGCTCGATCTGCTCCGGGGTCATCTCGTCCTGCTGGAATCCACCCACCGCTCGATCCTAGAACACGTTCCATTTGATGGAATCGGAGCCATGACCTCCCTGGACCTTCCCGACGTCGCCCTCGCCGCCTCCTGGGCGGAGGCGATCGGCGAGTTCCATCGGGCGGGCGAGCAGCACGTCCACGGTGCGGGGCTGTGGGAGTTCGAGACGCTCGACGTCACCGAGGACGGCTGTCGCGCCGTCGTCGAGCACCTCGTCGCGCAGGCCGACCCGGCCACGCCGCTGCCCGACGACAAGGTGCACTGCACCTACTTCTGGATCACCGACCGCGACGGGCCCGACCGTGAGGTCGTCGGCTTCCTGGCGCTGCGGCACACCCTGAACGCCTGGCTGCTCGAGGAGGGCGGCCACATCGGGTACGGCGTACGCCCCTCACGCCGTCGGCAGGGCCACGCGTCCCGCGCCCTCGCCCTGGCCGTCCACCGGGCCGCCGACCTCGGAATCGACCGCGTCCTCGTCACCTGCGACGACGACAACGTGGGCTCGCGGGGCACGATCGAGCGCGGCGGCGGGGTCTACGAGGACACCCGCAACGGCAAGCGCCGCTACTGGATCGACACCGGGCTGACCCGCTCCTGATCCGGTCCGAAATGGAGTGAACCGCCGGCGTCTCGGGTCACCGACGGTTCAACCTCGCAGAGGCTATGCGCTCCCGATCGTCGTGGGTAGTGCCCGGGGCAAAGCCTGGGGTGCGCCTAGCCCGTTCGGAGGACGGCGGCTTCGCCGGACCCTGGGGTCGCCCGCGGTCGGTGGGCCCCGTGGGACTCGAACCCACAACCCGCGGATTAAAAGTCCGATGCTCTGCCAATTGAGCTAGGGGCCCGGGGTTCAGGAGATCGATGGGGGTGGCCCCGGCGTCGTTCCTGACCCAGTGCCGCGAGTATTCCATGCCGTGACCTGTCCGCCACGTGCCCGGTTCGGCAAGCGATCCGGCCCCGTTGACCGACAGGCCGGAGACTGACCGCCCGGACCGGACGATGCAGGTGCACCGGTCCGAGCGCGGCGCCCGCGTCGCGATTCGCGCGGCGTGGGCTTCATCGCACGGCCAAACCGGACGATCGAGGTACAGAACACAGCGCCGAGGGATAGCGTCGACCCGTCCAAGCGTTTGGGCGCCTTCTGCCGCGCCATGATCAGGTGGGGAAGACGTGACGCGTTCTACGCTGGTGGTCCGGTCGATGCTGTGCGGGATCGCTGCGCTGGTGGCCTTCGTGCCGGCGGTCCAGGCGGTCGCCGTGAGCGGTTCCGGGGCCCCCGCCGGAGTGCGGTGCACCATCGTCGGCACCAAGGGTCCCGACCGGATCGTCGGTACGCCCGGCGATGACGTCATCTGTGCGCGCGGCGGCGACGACGTCGTTCACGGTGGTGGCGGGAACGACATCATCTACGGCGGGAGGGGCGACGACCGGCTCTACGGCGGCAGCGGCGACGACCGGCTCTACGGCGGCAAGGGCGACGACCGGCTCTACGGCGGCAAGGGCGACGACCGGCTCAACGGCCGCCGGGGCGACGACCGGCTCTACGGCGGCAGCGGCGACGACCGCCTCGACGGCCGCGACGGCGCCGGCTTCTCCGACCGCCTGCAGTGCGACGGTGGCAGGAACGACGTCGCGCTGGCCGATGCCCGCGACGTCGTGTCGCCGACCTGCGAGCAGGTTCGCCGGCACCCGCCCGCGCCCGAGACGCCGGTCCCCCCGAGCCACGTCAACGTCGCACCGACCGCCGACGCGAAGACGCTGGGCGGCGTGGCATTCGGCGACTCCACGACGCTGACGCTGTCGGGAAGCGACGCAGACGGCGACAGCCTGACCTTCCACGTCGTCCAGCCGGTACACGGCTCGGTCGACACGACCGCCCCGGCCGCCACCTGCAGCGGGACGACGCCGAGCACCTGCACCGCGACGGTCGTCTACACGCCGGCCGTGAGCTTCAGTGGGTCCGACAGCTTCACCTACCGGGTCAACGACGGAGCGGTCGACTCGGCTCCCGCGACGGTCGAGGTGACGGTCGACCCGGCCCCCAACAACGCCCCGGCGGCCGACGCGAAGAACGTCGCCGGCGTGCCGGAGGACGGCAACCGGTCCATCGACCTCTCGGGCAGCGACGTCGACGGCGACCCACTCACGTTCGCAGTCACCCAGCCCGCCCACGGCTCGCTCACCACCCTCGCCCCCGCTTCCGACTGCGACGCGAGCACGCCGAGCCAGTGCACCGCCACCGTCGGCTACACCCCCGACGCCGACTACCACGGCAGCGACAGCTTCACCTACACCGTCGACGACGGCACGACCAGCTCGACGGCCGCAACCGTCACGATCACCGTCACCCCCGTCAACGACGCACCCCAGGCGGTCGGCGACACCGGGACCGTGGCCGAGGACGGCGACACGTCCATCGACCTCTCGGGCAGCGACGTCGACGGCGACCCACTCACGTTCGCAGTCACTGAGCCCGCCCATGGCTCGCTCACCACCCTCGCCCCCGCTTCCGACTGCGACGCGAGCACGCCGAGCCAGTGCACCGCCACCGTCGGCTACACCCCCGACGCCGACTACCACGGCAGCGACAGCTTCACCTACACCGTCGACGACGGCACGACCAGCTCGACGGCCGCAACCGTCACCATCACCGTCACCCCCGTCAACGACGCGCCGGTCGCCACGGACGGCGAGGTGGGCGGGCCACAGGACACCGACCTGTCGGTGCCTCTCGACACGCTGGTGTCCGACGTGGAGACCAGCGCCGCGGACCTCACCTACACGATCGTCACCAACCCGTCACACGGCACCCTGAGTGGCAGCGGCGCCACGCGGACCTACACGCCGACCGCCGGCTACACCGGCTCCGACAGCTTCACCTACTCGGTCACCGACCGCGGTGACCCGGACGACTGTACGACGGGCGCGCCCGGCTGCGACGCGGTCAAGACGTCGAGCATCAAGACGGTGTCGATCTCGGTCTTCCCGGCCGGATGCTTCACCGACGATGCGAAGGCCGACTTCGAGGCGGGCACGGCCGCCGGCTGCGACGCCTCGACCGTCCCCGGCAGTCTGCAGCTGGGCGCGAGCGCACCCGTGGTCGATCAGTCCAACGGGACGGTCGGCACGTCGGGCGTCGGCGTCACCACCACGACGTGGGGCGGCCAGACGTTCACCCCGAGCCTGTCCGGCGCGCTGACCCGGCTGGACGTCCGCCTGTTCTGCAGCGGGTGCACGGGCACGACGCCCGACCTGACGGTCTCGATCCGCGCCACCAGCGGCGGGCTGCCGACCGGCAGCGACCTGGCCACGGGGACGATCGCGGGCTTCTCCTCGGGCGCGGACGGCAGCTACACCGCGACCTTCGCCACGCCGTACTCGGTCACGGCGGGTACGCAGTACGCGTTCGTCGTCCGCCCGACCGCCAACCCGTCGCCGGGGACCTACGCCCTCACGCGCTCGGGTTCGGCGACCGCGGGCTCTGACGTGTACGCGGCCGGTACGCGGGTGGCCGGAGCCACGAGCGGCACGGTCTGGTCCGTTCCGCTGACCGGCGGTGTCAGTACGGACTCCGGCTTCCAGGTGCACATCCTGACGGGCACCGGCTTCCAGACCTCGGGGACGTTCACGTCCTCGGTGAAGGACGCCGCCCCGGCCGCCGGCCAGCGGGCGGAGTGGTCGGCGCTGGCCTTCGACGCCGACGCACCCGCCGGCACCACGGTGAGGTTCCAGGTCGCGGCGAGCAACTCGAGCACCGGTCCCTTCACCTTCGTCGGCCCCGATGGCACCGCCGACACGTACTTCACCTCCAGCGGTGCCAGCCTGGCCCAGTTCGACGGGATGCGATACCTGCAGTACCGGGCCTACCTCTCGACCACCGACGACGCGGTGACGCCAGCGCTGCACTCGGTCACCGTCTGCTACGTCCTCACCCCGACGCCACCCCCGCCGGGGTGAGGGGCGAACACGCACGCGGAGCGGTGGGTCCGACCCGCCGAGGCTGAGCCGGTCAGCCGGAACCCGCATCGCGAGCCGGATGGCTCGCGCCGCCCGTCGCGCACCGATCTGCCACGCAGGGGAGCGGGGCCGCCGCTCCGGACGTCATCGACCTGCCGGCGGCCGGAGATCACCACCCGTTCGGGGGTGGTGTGCCCCTCTCCTCCGGACCCCTACCTTCCGGCGCATGAGGTTGCGATGCTCCGGGGCCGCGATGGCCTGTGCGTTCCTGGTGGTGCTGGCCGGCTGCGGCGGTGAGGGCGACGGCACCGGCCTGCCGTCGCCGACCCGGACGCCGAGCGTGGAGCCGACGCGCACGCCGACCCGGACCCCGGCGCTCCCGAGCGGATCTCCCGGGGCGAGCGACACTCCGGAGGCCTCGGACTCGGCGCTGCCGAGCGAGTCCGCCACCAGCCCGAGCACCCCGAGCGACTCCACCCCGAGCAGCCCGGAGGCCTCGGTTGGACCGACCCCCTCGCGAACGCCCACCGAGCGTCCGTCCCGATCTCCGGACCGGACGCCCCGGCCGACCGCCACGATCACCGTCACCGACAGCCCGACCCCCACGCCGAATCCCACGCTGACGCCGACGCCCACGACGGACGCCCCGTCGACCGCGCCGGCCAGCGAGCCGCCTGCCTCCGCCGACGCCGAGACGGACGCCGAGACGGACGACACGGCGGACGGCGGTGTACCTACCTGGCTGTGGTGGGTGCTGGGCGCCGTCGCCCTGCTCCTCGTGATCGGCGTGCCGCTGCTCGTCCGGCACCGGCGGCGGGCATCGTGGGCCGCCGACCTGGCGGCGTCCGAGGCCGAGGTGGCCTGGTTCGGCAGGCAGCTCGTGCCCGAGCTCCGGCACGACCTCGGTGCCTGGACCGCGAGCAACGTGGCCCGCGTCACCGAGGCCGAGGACCAGCTGACCGCTCTGGCCTCCCGCGGCCACGACGACACCGACCGCGCCCGAGCCCTGGAGCTCCGGGACGCGGTGCGGCGCGCCCGGCAGGACGTCGAGGCGATGACCACGACACCGGGCCCCGCGCAGGAGGCCCTGGACGCCGTCCAGACCCGGATCGAGACCGCGCTGGGAGATTGAGTCCCGACTCAGCCGATGCGGTCGTGGATGAGGGGGGTGGGCTGGTATGGCGTGCTGGTGGGGTTGTTGTCGGTGGTGATGTCGTAGCCGTGGTCGAGGGACGTCTGGGCGCGGTCGATGCGGTCGGGGTCGTCGGTGTGGAGGGTGAACAGGGGTTGGCCGGTGGTGATGGGGTCGCCGGGGCGGGCGTGCCAGGTCACGCCGGCGCCGGCCTGGACGGGGTCTTCTTTGCGGGCCCGGCCGGCGCCGAGGCGCCAGGCGGCCAGGCCGACGGCCATGGCGTCGAGGCGGGTCAGGGTGCCGGTGGCGGGTGCGGTCACGGTGTGGGTCTCGTGTGCGGTGGGGAGCGGGGCGTCGGGGTCGCCGTCTTGGGCGCGGATCATCTGTCGCCAGGTGTCCATGGCGGTCCCGTCGGCGAGCTTGTCGGCCGGGTCGACGTCGCCGCGGCCGGCGCCGGTGAGCATCTCGCGGGCCAGCGCGAGGGTCAGCTCGACCACGTCGGCGGGTCCGCCGCCGGCGAGCACCTCGACGGACTCGGCGACCTCGATGCCGTTGCCGGCGGTGTAGCCGAGCGGGGTGGTCATGTCGGTGAGCAGCGCCACCGTGCGCACCCCCGCGTCCTGTCCGAGCGCGACCATGGTCTCGGCGAGCTCGCGGGCGGCGTCGAGGTCCTTCATGAACGCGCCGGTGCCGACCTTGACGTCGAGCACCAGCGCGCCGGTGCCCTCGGCGATCTTCTTCGACATGATCGAGGAGGCGATCAGCGGGATCGCCTCGACCGTGCCGGTCACGTCGCGCAGCGCGTAGAGCTTCTTGTCCGCCGGGGCCAGCCCGTCCCCGGCCGCGCAGATCACCGCACCGACCGACTCCAGCTGGGCAAGCATCTCCTGGTTCGACAGCCCCGCCCGCCACCCCGGGATCGACTCCAGCTTGTCCAGCGTGCCACCGGTGTGGCCCAGCCCCCGCCCCGACAGCTGCGGCACCGCCACCCCGCACGCCGCGACCAGTGGCGCCAACGGCAGCGTGATCTTGTCGCCCACCCCACCGGTCGAGTGCTTGTCCGCGGTCGGCCGCGACAGCCCCGAGAAGTCCATCCGCTCCCCCGAGGCGATCATCGCCCCGGTCCACCGCGAGACCTCCCGCCGGCCCATCCCGTTGAGCAGGATCGCCATCAACAACGCCGACATCTGCTCATCGGCCACCCCACCGCGGGTGTAGGCATCGATCACCCAATCGATCTGGCTGTCGCTCAACTCCAACCGGTCACGCTTCGCGGCGATCACCTCGACGGCGTCATGACGCATGGGCGGTCTCCTTCGTGCTTGAGGTGCGGGGGTCGACGCAGCGTATGCTGAAATCGATTTCACGCCAAGGTTCGGGACGGAGTTGGGCACCATGATGCGGCGGGTCGAGGAGGTCGAACGGCGACCGAGGTGGGTCTACGGCAGCGGCGGCGAGCCGGATCCGCGCTTCACGCTGGCGAACGAGCGCACGTTCCTGGCCTGGATCCGGACGGCCATCGCCGTGTCGGCGCTCGGCTACGCCCTGCGCAGTCTGGCCGGGGGACAGCTCGACGCCGCGATCGGTCGGGTGCTGCTCGCCCTCGCCTCGGTGGCGTGCCTGGTCGGCTGGCTCCGCTGGGCCCGCGCCGAACGTGCCCTGCGGCTCGAGCGCGGGCTGCCCGCTCCGATGGGCGCGACGGCGATCGCGATCCTGCTGGCGGCCGGGCTCGTCGTCCTGGCGATCGGGGAGTGGCACTGATGGCGGCCGATCCCGGGCTCGCCGCGGAGCGGACGGCGCTCTCGCGCAGCCGGACCCGGCTCGCGGCGCTCGCGGCGGTGTTCTCGTCGATCCATCTCGTCGTCGAGGCGCGGCCCGGTGGCTGGTTCCAGCTCCTGCTGGCGGTCGCCGCTCTCGCGGTCGCGGTGCCCGCCGGTCTCCTGGCGGTGGTTCGCTCGCCACGACGAGACGGGACCGACCTGCTGCTGGTCGCCGCCGCGGTGGCCGCGGTGGCCGGCGTCGCCGCCGCGACCTGACGGCCGGGGTTGCGGCGGGGAGGGGATTGCGGCACGATTCTGAAATCGATTTCAAGGAGGTTGGTGTGGCGGAGAGCTTTGCCGGGGTCGTCGGTCGGACGGTGGCGGAGTCGCAGCCGCACTGGCCGCCGAGGCCCGGCGTGCCGGGCTCGGCTCCCGACGTGGTGATCGTGGTGCTCGACGACGTCGGCTGGTCGGACTTCGGCTGCTTCGGGTCGCCGATCCGGACGCCGCACTTCGACTCGCTCGCGGCCGCCGGGCTCCGGTACACGAACTTCCATGTGACCCCGCTGTGCTCGCCGACCCGGGCATCCCTGCTGACGGGGCTCAACCACCACAGCGTGGGCATGCGGTTCCTCTCCGACGCCGACACGGGCTTCCCGAACTCGCGAGGGCGGGTGAGCGCCGACGTCCCGATGCTGCCGGCGGTGCTGCAGGAGCACGGCTACGGCACCTACCTGGTGGGGAAGTGGCACCTGACGCCACACCACGAGGTCACGCCCGCCGGGCCGCATCGGGACTGGCCGCTCGCCCGCGGGTTCGACCGGTTCTACGGCTTCCTCGACGGATGCACCGATCAGTACCTCCCCGAGCTCTACGAGGACAACCGTCAGGTCCCGCCGCCGGATCGACCCGGCTATCACCTCTCCGAGGACCTCGTCGACCAGGCGGCCACCTTCCTCGCCAACCACGTCGCCTTCCGGCCGGACGACCCGTTCTTCCTGCAGGTGGCCTTCGGCGCCGCGCACGCTCCGATGCAGGCGCCCCGCTCCTACATCGAGCCGTACGTCGAGGTCTTCGCCGACGGCTGGGACGTCGAGCGCGAGCGACGACTGCGTCGCCAGGTGGAGCTGGGCGTGCTCCCGGAGCACACCCGGCTGACCGAGCGGGACCCCAACGTGCCCGCGTGGGCCGAGCTGTCCCCCGAGCGGCAGCGGCTCTACACCCATCTGCAGGCCACCTACGCCGGCATGATGGAGCACACCGATGCCCAGTTCGGCAGGCTGCTCGCGGTGCTGGAGGAGCTCGGTCGCCGCCAGAACACGCTCGTCCTGGTCATGTCCGACAATGGTGCGAGCCGCGAAGGCGGCACGCACGGCGCCGTCGACTGCAACTGGCCCTACTCGGGCCTGAGCGAGCCGGTCGAGGCACAGGTGCAGCGGCTCGAGCTGCTCGGCGGCCCGGACGGTCCGGCGCACTACCCGGAGGGCTGGGCGGGTGTGGGCAACGCGCCGTTCCGCAAGTACAAGCAGTACGTCGACCTGGGCGGGGTGCGCTCGCCGCTGATCGTCGCGCCACCGGCGGGGGCGGCCGGCGACGGCGAGGTCCGCACGCAGTTCGTCCACGTCGTCGACGTGATGCCCACCGTGCTCGAGCTCGTCGGGCTGGGCGACCGGTGCGCGACCCACGGTGCCTCCTTCCGACCGACGTTCGTCGACCCGAGTGCGCCCGCTCAGCGCCGCACCCAGTACTGGGAGATGCTGGGGCACCGGGCCCTGTGGCGCGACGGCTGGAAGGCCGTGACGGTCCACGAGCCGGGGTCCGACTACGACGCCGACACCTGGCGGCTCTACGACACCGTCGCCGACCCCAGCGAGTCCACCGATGTCGCCGAGCAGCATCCGGAGCTGCTCCGCGAGCTGATCGACTGCTGGTGGGAGGAGGCGCGTCGCCACGATGTCCTGCCCCTCGACGACCGGCCGCTCGTGGAGCTGCTCGGCTTCCGCTCGCCGTTCGGCCAGACCGCGCGCAAGAGCCTGGAGCTGCCCGCCCGGACCGGGCACATCCCGTTCGCGACCGGACTGACCGGCTCGGAGCGCTCCTTCGAGCTGGTCGCCTGCCTGGCGGGCTACCGCGCCGATCACCAGGGCGTCCTCTTCGCGAGCGGGTCGGCGGGCCGGGGGTACGTGTTGTACGTCGCCGACGGGCGGCTGGTCTTCGAGCACCACGGCTTCGGGAGCGACGTCGAGGTGCGCTCGGTCTCGCCGCTCCCGACCGGCGCCTGCGAGCTGGGCGTCCGGCTGGAGCGCGATCCGGACAGCCGGGCCTCGCGGGCGACGCTGGTCGTGTCCGGCGCCGACGCGGGCTCCGCGGACATCGAAACCACCAGTGCGCATCTCTCCTTCTGGGGAGCCGACATCGGGCGCGACCCGGTCAGCCAGGTGGGCACCGGCTACCAGGGCGAGAACCCGTTCTCGGCCGGGGTGCTCCGTAGCGTCAGGCTGACCTACCACGACCGCCCGCCGATCGCCGAGATCGCGGCCGCGCTGGAGCACATCGAGTGAGCCGGCTGCGACCTGTCGGCCATCCGGCAGGCACTAGTGACCATCACCGTTGATTCACCAAGGGTCTACGCACCCAGTGCACACACCTCGCCGCGTTGGCGACGCTCGGTAGACAACCAGGTATGCCGTCGCGCCGCCGCCTTGCGAGGCACGCACCCTGGGCACGGATACCCCCGACGTAATCAACGGCGATGACCACTAGCATTCCCTGATCATGACCACGATCTCGGACGTCGCGCGGCTCGCCGGGGTGTCACCCGCGACGGTCTCGCGTGTCCTGAACCGCCCCGAGATCGTGGCCGAGGTCAAGCGCGAGCTGGTGCTGGCCGCGATCAAGGAGCTCGGGTTCGAGCCGAGCACGTCCGCACGCAGCCTGCGCACGGGCTCCACGCGATCGATCGCCCTCCTGGTCGGGGACATCTCGCAGTCCTTCCACGGCGCGTTGGCCAAGTCGGTGGCGACCGAGGCGGAGGCGGCCGGCTACTCGGTCCTGCTCGGAGACCTGGACCACCGGCGCGGTCGCCTGCTCGAGTTCCTCCGCTCGATCGTGAAGCGCAACGTCGACGGCGTCGTGATCGCGACGGCGGAGGACATCACCGATCCCGAGGTGAGCGCGGCGATCGCGCGGCTCGTCGCGCAGGGCGTCGCGGTGGTGTCGACCGTCCAGGGCGTCCCCGACATGAACGTCCCCCGGGTCGGCATGGACTACCACGGCATGGGCGAGGAGGCGGTCCGGCACCTGACCGGCCAGGGGCGCAGGCACCTGGTCTACGTCGGGGCGGGGGAGAGCCCGTACAGCAGCATGGTGGGCGCGGGCGCCCGCGCCGCCAGCGAGAGCGGGGGCGCCACCCTCCGCACCGTCGACGCGTCGTTCCAGGCCGGTCCGGCACGCGACGCCATCCGGAGCCTCCTCGCCGAGGGGCACGCGATCGACGGGATCGTGGCCGCCAACACCCCGATGGCCATCGGCTCGCTGCGCGGGCTCACCGAGGCCGGCCGGATCGTCCCCGACGACGTCGCACTCATCTCCTGCGAGTCGGTCTCCACCGCGGACTTCGTCACGCCGACGCTGAGCACCATCGGCTGCGACCTCGGCGAGTACGGTAGGGCCGCCGCGCGGGCGGTCATCGACGCCGCCGAGGGGCGGGAGGTCAGACCGGACATCCGGCTCGACTTCGAGCTGATCGTCCGGGAGTCGAGCGCGCCGGTCCGCGCGCCGCGGTCGACCGACTGAGGACGACCGGCGCCGGCGATGTCGCCGGCCGTTGATGTCGGTGCGACCCTTGACAGCAGGTTCGGCAGCGGTCAGGATTCTGAAATCGATTTCACGAGACGCAGATCTCACTCGCAAGGGAGCAACTGGCATGGCTGAAATCCTTTTCGGGCACGCGGGGTCCACCCGGCCGGGCCCGCGCCGCGCGGCGGTCGCCGTGCTGGCCGCGGTGCTCGCCGCCGCCGGGCTGGCGGCCTGCGGCGACCGCGAGTCGACCAGGGCGGCCGCCGTGGACTCCTCGATCGAGGTGCAGGTCGCCTGGCTGCCGAACGTCCAGGCCGCCGGCGAGTACGTCGCGGACGCCAAGGGCTTCTACGACGACGCCGGCCTGGACGTGCACCTGACGCCGGGTGGGCCGAACGCCAACCCGGTGCAGCTGGTCGCGGCCGGGAAGGCCGACGTGGGTGTCACCTACGCACCGAGCCTGATGCTGGCGCGCAACGAGGACATCCCGGTGAAGGCATTCGGGGCCGCGATGCAGAAGGCGCCGCTGGCCTACTTCTCGCTCGCCGACGAGGGCATCACCTCGGTCGCGGACCTGGCCGGGAAGAAGGTCGGCATCCAGGTCGGCGGCGAGACCCTGCTCGAGTCGATGCTGCGCAACAACGGGATGACACTCGACGACGTCAAGACCGTCACCGTGGGCTCCGACATCACGCCGCTCCTCCAGGGGCAGGTGGACGCGTTCGCGGCCTGGGAGATCAACCTGGAGCAGCTCGCGCCGGCCGAGGGCACGGAGCTCAACAAGCTGCTGCTGTTCGAGAACGGCACCAAGTTCCAGTCCAACTACTACATCGCCACCGATGCCGCGCTGGACGGGGACATCTCGAACCTCACCGCGTTCCTCCAGGCGTCGGCCGAGGGGTGGCAGTACGCCCTCGACCACCCCGAGGAGGCCGTCGACATCCTGATGGAGGTCAACCCGGCGCTCAACCGCGACCTGCAGCTCGAGCAGCTGACGGAGTACCTGCCCGACTACGTCGCGAGCGGCGGGGCGACCACCCACGGGTTCGGCTGGATGGACGAGGCGATGTGGAAGAGCACCGTCGCCGACTTCCAGTCCTTCGGCATCATCAAGGACGACCTCGCTCCCCAGGACATGTACACGATGGACGTGCTGGAGGCGGCCGACCTGGGTGCGGAGAGCTCGAAGTGACCGCGGCGCCCGCCCTCGCCGGCTCGGCGGTCCGGCTCGCGGACATCTCGGTGGAGTTCGTCCGGGACGGCAAGCCCTTCACCGCCCTGCGCGGCGTCGACCTCGACGTGGCCGACGGCGAGTTCGTCGCCCTCCTCGGTCCGTCCGGCTGCGGGAAGTCGACGCTGCTGCGGGTGGTCAGCGACCTGTTGGCGCCGGCGACGGGCACCGCGGAGGTGCTCGGTGGACCGCCGCGTCAGGCCAGGGTGGCGCGCGACGTCGGCTTCGTGTTCCAGGACTCCGCGCTGCTGCCGTGGAAGAAGGTCATCGACAACGTGCGGCTGCCGGCCACCGTCGGCCCGCGCCGCTCCCGGCAGATGACCGGACTGACCCCCGAGGAGGCCCTGGCCCTGGTCGGCCTCACCGACGCCGCCGGCGCCTATCCCTCGCAGCTCAGCGGCGGCATGCGACAGCGTGCCTCGATCGCCCGCGCCCTGGTCACCGACCCGCGGCTGCTGCTCATGGACGAGCCGTTCGGGGCCCTCGACGAGATCACCCGGGACCGCCTCAACGTCGAGCTGCTCGACATCTGGCAGCGGTCCCGGGCGACCGTCCTCTTCGTGACGCACAGCATCCCCGAGGCCGTGTTCCTCGCTCAGCGGATCGTGGTGATGGCCGCGAATCCCGGGCGCGTCCACGAGATCGTGGACGTGCCGATGCCCTACCCGCGCGACGTCGGCCTGCGCGAGACGCCCGAGTTCAACCGGATCGTGTCCCACCTCCGCCGCGCCCTCGACTCCCAGAGGTGACAGAGGAATGACCACCATGTCTGTGACCGCAACCCGCAACCGAGCCCGCGCGAAGTCCGGCGTTCCGTTCGGGCGCTTGCTCATCCCGTTCGCCGGCGCGGCGCTCGTCATCGCGCTGTGGGAGCTGACCGTGCGCGTGTTCGCGGTGCCGATCTACCTCGTGCCGGCGCCCTCCGACGTATGGACCGCGCTCGTCGAGAACCGGCAGATCCTCATCGACAACCTGTGGCCGACCGCGACCGAGGCGTTCCTCGGCTTCCTGCTCGGCAACGGCGTCGCGATCCTGCTCGCGGTCTGCTTCGTCTACAGCGACCTGGTCTACCGGGCGTTCTATCCCGTGTCGGTCGCGCTGCGGACGATCCCGATCATCGCGGTCGCCCCGGTCTTCGTGATCATGTTCGGCAACGGCATCAGCTCGAAGGTCCTGATCGCCGCCCTGATCTGCTTCTTCCCGACGCTGGTCAACATGGTCGTCGGCCTGAAGTCGGTCGACCCGCAGACCATCGAGCTGATGAAGGTGCTGTCGGCCCGGCCCTGGGAGATCTTCTTCAAGGCCCGCTGGTACGCCGCGCTGCCGTTCCTCTTCTCCTCGCTCGAGATCGCCGCGACGTCGTGCGTCCTGGGCGCGATCGTCGCGGAGTGGATCGGGTCGGAGAAGGGCCTCGGCAACCTGATCATCCAGGCGACCTACGACTTCCGGACGCCGTTCCTGTACGCCGCCATGGCGGTCTCGTCCGCCCTCGCGGTCGCCGGTGTGCTGCTCATCGCCCTGCTCAAGCGGCTCGTCGTGCGGTGGAAGTGACGCCGCGATGAGTACCCGTCGGCGCAATGTGATCCTGATCCTCAGCGATCAGATGCAGTACCGGCGCCAGGGCCGTCTCGACCCCGAGTCGTCGACGCCGCACCTGGACGGCCTGGCCGAGGCAGGTGTGGACTTCTCCCACTGCTTCGTGTCCAACCCTCAGTGCACGCCATCGCGCACGTCGTTGCTCACCGGACTGCATCCGCACGAGGCCGGCGTGATGACCAACTACGGCTTCTTCGACCACGCCGGCCACGTCGACGACACCCACGACACCGTCGGTCAGGCGTTCGCGCGGGCCGGCTACCGCACGGCGTACTTCGGGAAGAGCCATCTCGGCTTCCCGCTCCAGCGCCTGGGGTACGACGTGGTCGAGGACCATGGCGGGGTCGTGGGCGGGCTCGCCGAGGTCGACCGGTCCATCGCCGCGGATGCCTGCGACTTCATCCGCAGCGCCCCTCCGGACCGGCCGTTCTTCCTCACCGTCTCGTTCCACGAGCCGCACCCGCCGTTCGAGCTGGTCCCCGGGTTCGAGCCCGCGCAGGAGTCCTTCGCTCGGCCGGCATCCATGCGGGACCCGCTCGACGGCCGTCCGGAGTTCCAGCTGCGTCGGCAGCGGTCCGACGAGGGCGTGATGACCGAGGGGCGGTACGACGACGAGGTGCGCCGCTACCTGTCGATGATCGCCCACCTGGACTCGCTGGTCGGCGACGTCGTCGCCGGCGTCCGGGAGGCCGGCGCCTGGGACGACACCGTCGTGGCCTTCACCTCCGACCACGGCGACCTGATGGGCGCCCACGGGATGCGTCTCAAGGGCACGCTGCCCTACGACGAGCTGTTCCGGGTCCCGTTGATCGTCAAGGGCGCCGGCTCGCCGGATCTCGGCGTGGTCGACGATCTCGTCAGCAACGTCGCGATCCCGGCCACCCTGCTCGACCTCGCCGGCGTCACTCGCACGGGCGCCTGGCACGCACGCAGTCGGCTGCCGATGCCGTCGCTCGTCGCCGCCGGCTCCGGGGAGGCCGCGCCCGAGATGGTCTTCGCCCAGCACTACGCCGCCTACTGGGGCGTGCATCCATTCCGCCTGGTCCGGACCCGCGAGTGGAAGCTCGTGCAGTACTACGGGCCCGACCGCTCGCTCGAGCTCTACGACCTGCGGTCGGACCCGTCCGAGCAGCGGAACGTCGTCGACGAGCCCGACCACGCGGACGTCGTCGCGTCGCTCGCCGGCGCACTCGACTCCTGGTGGGTCGCGACGGGCGGCCGGGACTTCGACTACTACGAGTCCGAGGGCTTCCGGCGCGCGGGCGCGAGCGATCTCCTCGACGACAACGTGAAGTGGGCGATGACCTGACGGCGTCAGCGCGGCGCACCCGGCGGCGGTCCCGCTGAGTCGCGGACGACCAGCTCCGTCTCGAGGATCTCGACCTCCACGGGCACGTCCTCGGTCAGCATCCGCCGCACCACGGACCCCGCACGCCGTCCCATCTCCAGGGCCGGGATGCGCACGGTGGTGAGCGCGGGCTGGACGATCGTCGAGAAGGACTGGTCGTCGGCGCCGACGACCGACACCTCGGCGGGAACGTCGACGCCCAGGTCGTGCAGGGCGGCGATCGTGCCGAAGGCCTGGGGATCGGATCCGCAGGCGACGGCCGTGATGCCCATGCGCGACCAGGCCAGCCACCGGTCGCGCACCAGCGCCCGGGCCGCCTCGGCGTCGACCGGGGACTCGGCGTGCACGACCTCGCACTCGGGTGACGACGCCCGGACCGTCTCGACGAACGCGTTGCGACGCACGTGGATCGTGCGTGAGCCGCCCTGGAGGTCGAGGTAGGCGAACCGCCGGTGGCCGAGGCCGGTGAGGTAGCGCGCGAGCTCCGCTGCGGATCGGTCCACGTCGACGTTGATACGTGGGTAGTCCGACTCGACCTCGGGAGCGTCGAGGATCAGCACCGGGCACCGGGGTCGTAGCTCGCGGATCCGCTCCGGCTCGACCGTGGAGACGACCAGGGCGTCGGGTCCGAGCGCCAGCATCTGCGAGAGGTTGGCGCGCGCCGCCGAGCTCTGCAGGTCGGTGGCGACCGTGATCACCTGGTAGTCGGGGTTGAGCTCGCGCAGAAGGCCGGTCTGGACGACGGCGAAGAACGGGTTCACGTCGGGCGCGGCGTACCCGATGATCCCCGTGCGTCCGGTCGCGAGGCTGCGGCCGCGGCCGTCGATGCGGTAGCCGAGCTCGTCGGCGGCCGCCAGCACCTTCTCGCGGGTCGCGGCACCGACCCGGCCGGTGTGCTTGCCGTTGAGCACGAGGGAGACGACGGACGTCGACACCTGCGCGGCGTCGGCGACCTCCTTCGCGGTCACCCGCTGCCGTCCCGGACCGCCTGGACTGCTCGCTGCCGACTCCACCCGACCTCCCGTCGTGTCGGGCACATTCTGGCAGAGCGCGCCCGCCCGCGGGGCCGGCGGCGCTCGCTCGGTCGGCCGATCATCAACCGCTTGATGTCTGGCTGTCAAAGTTCATGCACCGCTTGAGTCAAGCGCTTGACTTCGCGGCAATGAGAGACCTAGCCTCGACGGCGTTCTCACCCACCTCTCACGATCGAGGAGACCCATGCGAGCGGCAGTACTGGTCGAGCACGGCAAGCCCCTGCAGGTGCAGGAGGTGCCCGATCCCGTCCTGGACGACGACGGCGTGATCATCCGCGTCGGCGCGACCGGGGTCTGCCGCAGCGATCTGCACGTCGCCCGGGGCGACTGGGCGTGGCTGGGCACCAGCTTCGACCTGCCGCTCATCCCCGGCCACGAGGTCGCCGGGGTCGTCGTGGCGGCCGGCCCGCAGGTGCGTGGCTTCGAGGTCGGCGACCGGGTGATCGTGCCGTTCCACCTCGCCTGTGGTCACTGCGACCAGTGCCGCCAGGGGCGCGGCAACCTGTGCCGGAAGCTCCGGTTCCTCGGGGGCGGGGTGGACGGGAGCTTCGCGGAGCTGATGGCCGTGCCGGTCGCCGACGTCAACTGCATCGCGCTGCCCGACGCCGTCAGCGACGCCACCGGCGCCGCGCTCGGCTGTCGCTACATGACCGCCTACAGCGCGGTGCGGCGCATCGCCGGCGTGCGCGTCGGCGAGTGGGTCGCGGTGTACGGCGCGGCCGGCGGCATCGGCCTCTCCGCGGTCCAGATCGCCGCCGCGTACGGCGGCCGCGTGATCGCGATCGACCGTGGTCGGGAGCGGCTCGAGCTCGCCCGGGACGCGGGCGCCGAGCTGGTCCTCGACTCGGCCGACCTGGGCGACCCGGGCGACCTGGTCGAGGCCGTCGTCGACCTCAGCGGCGGTGGCGTCGCGGTGTCGCTCGACGGGGTCGCGACCGCCGCGACGACCCAGGCCTCGGTGCGCTCCCTCGACGTCGGCGGCCGCCACGTGCAGGTGGGCATGACGGGACCCGCCGACTCCGGGGCGATCGAGGTGCCGGTGGACCTCATCGTCGCGAAGGAGCTGTCCTTCCTCGGCGTGACAGGCAACCCGCACCCGGCGTACGACGAGCTGCTCGCTCTCGTGGCCGCGGGTCGGGGGCGTCCCGAGGAGCTCGTCACCGAGCGGCTCGGACTCGGAGAGCTGCCCGACGCGCTCGGTCGCATGGAGGACTTCCAGGTGTCCGGCTTCGTGCTGGTGGACCCGCAGCAATGAGCCAGGGGTCCAGGATCGCCGTGCTCGGGGCGTCGGTCGCGGGAGTAGCCGCGGCCGAGGCCGTGCGCGGCGCCGGCTTCGAGGGCGAGGTCCACCTCTACGACGCGCAGTCGGTGCGGCCCTACGACCGGCCGCCGCTCTCCAAGGGCCTCCTGAGCGGGACCCAGGAGGTCGACGCGATCGCGCTCAGGTCCGACCAGGACTGGGCCGACCTGGACGTCGACCTGCGCCTGGGGCATGCCGTGCGGGCCGTGGATGCGGACCGGACGGTCACCACCGACGCGGCCACGACGACCTACGACGGCGTGGTGGTGGCCACCGGCACCCGCCCTCGTCGCGCCCCGTTCCACATCAGCCCGGAGGTCCGCAGCCACGTCCTGCAGACGTCCGGCGACGCGCTCCGGCTGCGCGCGGACCTCGGCGACGCGAACGACGTCGTGATCATCGGCGGCGGATTCGTCGGGCTCGAGGTCGCCGCGGCGGTCGTCGCCCTCGGCAAGCGCTGCACGGTCGTCGAGGTGAGCGAGCTGCCCCTCGGGTCGGCCGTGGGAGCCGACGTGGCCGGATTCGTACTCGACCGCCACCGCGCCGCCGGGTGCGAGCTCCGGCTCGGCGCCCGGGTCCGCGACGTCGTGCCCGCGGGCAGAGGCCGCGCCGAGGTCCGGCTGCTCGACGGTGGCGCGGTCGAGGCCGACCTCGTCGTCCTGAGCATCGGCGTCGAGCCCGCCGCCGACCTCCTCGCGGCCACCGGGCTGGACCTGTCCGACGGCGTGGAGGTCGACGGGTACTGCCGGACCGACCTGCCCGGGATCTACGCCTGCGGGGACGTCGCCAGCTCCTACAGCCATCTCTACGGGCGTCGGTTGCGGATCGCGCACTGGACGACCGCGCGCGAGCAGGGCGCGTGTGCGGGTGCGAACCTCGTCGCCGACCTGGCCGGCCACGCCCCGGCCCCGTTCCTCCATGTGCCCTACGTGTGGTCCGACCAGCTGGACCTGAAGATCCAGACCGTAGGTCGCCTCCTCGACGGCGCCACGACCCACGTCGAGCATCGCGACGCCGACTCGATCGTCGTCGCGTTCCGGCTCGGCGACGACCTCGTCGGCGGGGCGACGATCAACCGGGCCCGCGACGCGATGCTGATGCGACGGACCCTGAGCACCGCGCTCGCCGAGTCCTCGAAGCGTGTCGGCGCATGACCGACCGCATGACGGAGACGGAGCCCCGACGACCCGCAGTCGCGGGCACCGCCCCGCCGTCCCGGGCCAGCCACTCGCACGACCTACCGACCGGAGCAACGCCGTGAACCACGCACCGACCACCGACTTCGACCCGACCCGCCCCGAGGTCCTCGGCGACCCCTATCCGCACCTGGACGCGCTGCGGGAGTCGACGCCCGTCGCGTACGCGCCGGCGATGGATCGCTGGCTGATCACCCGCCACGAGGACGTCTTCGCGTGCCAGCGCAACCCCGGTCTCGGTCGTAGCTACCGCCAGCGGTTCACCGACGAGGAGTTCGGCCGGCCGCCCCAGGACCCGCGCTGGCGCAACTTCTGGCAGGCCGAGAAGTGGAGCCTCCTGGAGCTGGAGCCCCCCGCCCACACCCGCATCCGGAGCCTGGTCTCGTCGGCGTTCACGCCGAAGACGGTGCTGGGCCTCCGGGAGCCCGCGGCCAAGCGCTCCGAGGAGCTCCTGGTCGACCTGCGCGAGCGGCCGCAGTTCGACCTGCTGACCGACTACGCGCAGCCCTACTCGGTGTCGATCATCTGCGAGCTCCTGGGCGCCGAGCGGGCCCACGAGGCGATGTTCCTGCACTGGGCGCACGCGATGGTCAAGATGTACGAGGTCAACACCACGCCGGAGGAGGCCGTCGAGGCGGACCGGTCCGCCGGCGACTTCATCCGCGCGGCGCAGGACCTGATCGACCACAAGCGGAGGAACCCGGCCGACGACCTCGTCTCCAGGCTGGTCCAGGCGGACGTCGAGGGCGAGAGACTGACCGACGAGGAGCTCGTCTCCACGATCATCGTGCTCCTCAACGCCGGGCACGAGGCCACGGTCAACACCACCGGCAACGGGATGACGACGATGATCGAGCACCCCGACCAGTGGCGCCTCGTCACGTCGGGAGAGGTGCCCGCGCGCCAGGCGGTCGAGGAGCTGATCCGCTTCGACCCGCCGCTGCAGCTCTTCGAGCGCTGGGTCCTCGACGAGGGCATCGAGGTCGGCGGGGTCGAGCTGCCCTGGGGCTCGCGGATCGCGATGCTCTACGGCGCGGCGAACGGGGACCCGCGCGTCTTCGAGCGGCCGCGCGAGCTCGACATCACCCGCGAGGGCGCGTCGCGGCACGTGAACTTCGGCGGCGGCGTCCACGCCTGTCTGGGCTCCCCGCTGGCGCGTGTCGAGCTGGAGGCCAGCTTCGCGAACCTGGCCCGCCTGGTGCCCGACCTGCAGCTCGCCGAAGCCCCGGAGCGCACCGGCGCCTTCGTGATCTGGGGCTACCGGGCGGTCCCGGTGACCTCTCCCGGGCACGCCGGCTGACCCGTGTCGCTCGGCCGACCACGCACCCCGACTCTCTGCAGCAAGGAAAGAGCATGAGCAACCCCCAGCACCTCGTCGTCGACGTCCCGGCCTGCAAGGGCCATGGGCTGTGCTTCTTCGGCTGGCCGGACCTCTTCGACCTCGATGACGACGGCATCGCCGTACCGCTGCTGGACGAGGTTCCGGAGGGGCAGCTCGACGAGGTCCGCAAGGCCATCGCCGCGTGCCCGGAGCGGGCCATCGCGCTGCGCCCGGCGTGACCGTGCGCAGCCACACGGAGCAGGCGCCGACCCGAGACGGGGTGCGGCTGGCGACCGACGTCCATCTACCGGCTGACGGACCGGGCCCCGAAGGCCTCACCTTCGTGCTCCGCACGCCGTACGGGCGTCGCGGTGGCTTCGACGCGGTGCCCGAGCTCGCGGCGTACCTCACGAGCCTCGGACACGTCCTCGTCTCCCAGGACGTGCGGGGGAAGTTCGACTCCGAGGGCCAGTGCCGCCCCTTCCGGCAGGAGCTCGACGACGGGCGCGACCTGGTCGAGTGGATCGCCGAGCAGCCCTGGTCCGCGGGCCGGCTGGTCCCGACCGGCGAGTCCTACTGCGGCTTCACGGCGCTCACGGCCGCGGCGAGCCGGCATCCGTCGATCGTCGGCGTGATGGCCGGCATGACGACCTCGCGGGTGGTGACGGACTGGCTGTACCGCGACCGCGCCTTCCGGCTCCAGCTCAATGCCGAGTGGATCGCCATGTCGTTCGGCCAGCGCGCACTCCCCGAGACCCTGCCGTGGGCGATCGACGGCTGGGGACGGGTCTCGGACGTCACCGACGTCGACACCCGCGGCGCGGACCTGAGCGCTCTCCGAGAGCTGCGCTCGGTCCCGATCGATCGCGACGGCGACACCGAGCTCGCCGGTGGGCTGACGGACCGGTGCGCCGGTGTGGCCGACGTTCCGATCGTGCTGTGGACCGGCTACTGGGACCCGTTGGCGCGCGGGACGATCGAGGAGTTCAGGTCCGCCGCCGCATTGCGTCCCGGGCAGGCGCACCACCTCGAGCTCGCCCCGACCGATCATCTCGGCAACCCCTGGGAGGCGGCGCTCCGCCGGGCGTCGACCCAGGCCGACCGGGCGAGCTCCCTCGTGGGCTGCTACCGACGCAACCTGCCGCACCTGCTGGCGGCGGTGGACGGCGCGACCGGACGACGGGGTCCGCGGGTCACCTATCAGGACCAACGGGGACAGGCGTTCCAGTCAGCGCACTGGCCACCGGTGCCGGGTGACGTCGCCGTCGCCCGGTTCGACGAGCCGGTCGTGGTGCCCGCGCCGACCGCCTCGGCCGACCTCCCCGGCAGCGGGGAGACCTTCGTCTGGGGCTCGCTCGCGGCCGACTTCCCCGACGAGCGGGCGACCACCGAGCGCGACGACGTCGTCGTCGTGAGGTTCGACGCCGACGAGGTGGCCGGGTCACTGGAGCTCGCCGGCGAGGTCCGGTGGAACGGCGCTGCGCGGATCGTCGCCACCCTGGCTCAGAAGCAGCCGGACGGCCGGATCCTCCGCGTCGCGGAGGGCGTCGCCGCCCGGCCCGTCGGGCAGGACGCCGGATCGGGAGGGCCGGAACCGCTGCTCCTGGATCTCGGCCCGGTCTGCCATCGGGATGCCGGCGGAGCGGGCGGCGACCGCTCGTGGATGCTGATCCTCGCCCAGGAGGCCTACCCCCGCTACCTCCCCGTCGCGCAGGCCGACGCCTGGATCGCGGGGCCCGCGGACCGGCACCTCCCGAGCCCGGCCGAGAGGTCCGACCAGCGGATCGTCCTCACCGACCTCACCCTCCGGACCGTCGGGGGCCTGCCGTAGCGCAGCATCGGGGTCCGGCCAGGCCGGCGACGAGCGATCACGACCCCAGCCCACCGCGGTCGACCGCGATCGGCCCTGCTGGACGTGCCGGCTCGAAGCCGGAGGGCCGGCTCGAGCCCCGACGAACCTAGCTTCGCTAGCGACTCCTGACGGCTTTCTTGACCGTGACGACTGCGCTGCCCTGTGCCGCGGTGGTCAGCGATGTCGGAGCGAGCCGGCCCCGGATCCGGTGCTTGCCGACGCTCGGCCGGGCCGTCAGGCGAACTGAGGCGCGCCCGTCGCGCACCGCCACCGTCCGCAGCTTCTTGCGGCCGTCGTAGAAGGTCACCCGCCCCAGCGCGACGCCGCTGACGACCGCCGTGGCCTGCACCCGGGGCTTGGTCCCGACGACGTAGGTCGTGCGGTTCAACCGCACCCGGAGCTTCGTGGTCACCGGCCGTGGGACGTAGAAGCGAAGGCGGTACCCGAGCCCGGACTCGGTGACGAAATACATCAGGTTCCGCCCCGCCGGGCTGAGGAACTGGGGGTAGCTCGACGAGGTCCAGACCGCGACGGTGCCGGCGGCGGTTCCCGTCGACCGGTAGATCGACGACCGGTCGCCCGCGTAGCGATCGGTCCACCCGCGGAAGTAGAGATGCCCGCGGTGGGTGACCACCGGGGATCGGTTGTAGGTGCTGCTGAGCAGGTTCAGACCCCCGCCGTCGCCGGGCCGGGCCGCCCACAGCTCGAAGTTCTGCGATACCACCGCCCGGTCGGCGAAGGGCTGCGCGATGCCGGTCGCGGTGTTCGTGAGGTCGCCGACCGCGGTCGGGGTCGAACCCGTCGTGCGCCACAGCGTGGTCCGTTGCGCGCCCTGCCGGGTGGCGGTGAAGTAGAGCCGGTCACCGGCGATGCTGAACGACCCGAACGCCGTGTCGCGCGTGCCCGTGGCGAGGTCGGTGAGCCGCCTGGTGCCGTCGGCGGTGCCGTCGGTGACCCACAGCTCCCGGCCGTGGTATCCGTCGTCGGCGACGAAGTAGACGTGTGTCGACGTGGCCATGAACAGCAGCGGCTCGGACGACGCACTGCCGGCCCGGATCTCGGAGAGGCGGCTGGTGCCGGCCGCGGTGAGGTCGGAGCGCCACAGCTCGAAGTCGTTGCCGCCCGTCGAGTTCGCGTAGTACACGACCCCGTCGAGCGCGGCGCCCTGGATCCCGACGTTGTAGAAGGCGCTCTTGCCGCCCAGCTCGCGCAACGACGACTCGGTGTCCCTCATGCCGTACAGGGAGGCGGCATTCACGATGAAGACACCGTCGGTGTCGGCGACCAGGCCGGATCGGAAGTATGGCACCGAGGTGCTCGCCGCCCGAGGCGGCGAGGTGCCGTCGGTGTACCACAGCGTGTACGGGATCGAGCCGGTCAGGAAGTAGAGCCGGTTACGGGTTGCGACCATCTCGGTCGGACCGGCCCCGAACGTCGTGTCCGAGCTGGCGTCACCCGGTGTCAGGTCGGCGAACAGGGTGGTGCCCGCCGCGGTGCCGTCGCTGCGCCACAGCTCTCGCCCGTGGACGTCGTCGTCGGCGAAGAAGTACGTGTAGCCCTGGAACTCGACCATGGACGCGTCCACCACGGAGGTGAAGTACGTGGACGGCGTCAACGTGGTCGTGGCAGCCGACGCGCGAGCCGCGTGCGAGCCGGTGGAACGAGAGGCCCCTGGAACCGCGGCTTCCGCGGTCGGTGCCGCCAGGACGCCCACCAGGACGCCCACGAGGACACCCACCCGGACACCCACCCGAACACCCACCCGAACACCTGGGGCGATCCGGGTGCGCCTGACCAGCGGATGGTGCATCGCGACGTCCTCCCACGGTGGGGTCCGGGATGTCGAGGACGGTAGAGCCCGACGGCGCCGGTTGGGTCCCGTTCGGTGCGACCCGGACCCGACTTCCCCTGTTTGCGGTACCCGATCGGGCCATGGAACGGCGGCCGACCGGCTCGCGTTCCTCACCCGATTCGGGTGTGTCAGGGGCGCGACGCCGGGTCGACGCTGGAAGGCGTCCGGGCGACCGGGACGCCGACGGTGAGGAAGCGGGAGGGCAACGGGATGGGCAACGGGATGAGCAAGGACTTCGCAGGGAAGGTCAGCCTCGACGTGCGCGACTCGGTGGCGGACTGGTCGCCGTACGAGCTCACGCGCGCGCCCGAGGGGGCCCCCAACATCCTGGTGATCCTGTACGACGACACCGGCATGGCGTCGTGGTCGCCGTACGGCGGGCGCATCAACATGCCGACCATGGACCGGCTCGCCGCCAACGGCCTCACCTACACGCAGTGGCACACCACGGCGCTCTGCTCGCCCACGCGCTCGACGTTCCTGACCGGCCGCAACCATCATGCGAACGGCATGGGCAACATCATGGAGGGCACGAACGGGTTCCCCGGCCTCTGCGGGCGCATCCCCGAGGAGTGCGCGACGATCGGACAGGTGCTCCAGCAGAACGGCTACTCGACGTTCTGGATCGGCAAGAACCACAACGTGCCCGAGGAGGACGTCTCGTCGGGCGGCAGCAAGTCGCAGTGGCCGTTGGCGATGGGCTTCGACCGGTTCTACGGCTTCCTCGGCGGTGAGACCAACAACTGGTACCCCGACCTGGTGGAGGACAACCGGTTCATCGAGCAGCCCTACTCGCCGGAGGAGGGCTACCACCTCTCGAAGGACCTCGCCGACCAGGCGATCCGGATGATCCGCGACCAGCAGTCGTCGAACCCGTCGAAGCCCTGGTTCACGTGGTTCTGCCCGGGCGCCAACCACGCCCCGCATCACGCGCCGCAGGAGTACATCGACAAGTACCAGGGGGTCTTCGACGACGGCTACGAGGCCTACCGCGAGTGGATGCTCGCCCGGATGATCGAGCGCGGGATCATGCCCGCGGGCACCGAGCTGACGCCGTTCAACCCGATGCCCGAGGACCAGGCCAACCCCGCCGACTACGTGAAGCCGTGGGACTCGCTCTCCGCAGACGAGAAGCGCCTGTTCAGCCGGATGGCCGAGGTGTTCGCCGGTTTCAGCGAGTACACCGACGCGCAGATCGGCCGGATCGTCGACTACCTCGAGGAGACCGGCCAGCTCGACAACACGCTGGTCTTCTACTGCGCCGACAACGGCGCGTCGGGCGAGGGCTCGCCCGACGGCTCGGTCAACGAGAACAAGTTCTTCAACGGCTTCCCCGACGACCTCGCCGAGAACCTCGCGAAGATCGACGTGCTGGGCTCGCCGGAGACCTACAACCACTACCCGACCGGCTGGGCGGTGGCGTTCTCGACGCCGTTCCAGATGTTCAAGCGCTACTCGCAGTTCTCCGGCGGCACCTGCGACCCGATGGTGATCCACTGGCCGAAGGGGATCGAGGCCCGGGGCGAGATCCGGCACCAGTACCACCACTCGACGGACATCGTGGCGACCATGCTCGACGTGATCGGCCTCGAGATGCCCGAGGTGTTCCGGGGCGTGGCCCAGCGCCCGCTCGACGGTGTGTCGATGCGCTACAGCTTCGACGCCGCGCCCGACGCGCCGACCCGCAAGCAGGTGCAGTACTACGCCATGCTTGGCACCCGCGGCATCTGGAAGGACGGCTGGAAGGCGTCCGCGATCCACGCCCCGCTGAGCGGCCACGGCCGGTTCGACGAGGACCGCTGGGAGCTCTACCACGTCGACGCCGACCGCTCGGAGTCGAACGACGTGGCCGCCGACCACCCGGAGCGGCTGCAGGAGCTCGTCGAGGCCTGGAACGCCGAGGCCGAGCGCAACCACGTGCTGCCGCTCGACGACCGCTCGGCGCGCGACCAGCTGACGATCGAGCGCCCGCAGGCGGAGCCCCCGCGCACCCGGTACGTCTACTACCCCGACACCGGCGCGGTGCCCGAGAGCGTCGCCGTCAGCGTGCGCGGCCGGTCCTTCAAGATCATCGCCGACGTGCGCCTCGACGACGGCGCCCAGGGAGTGCTGTTCGCGCACGGCTCGCGGTTCGGCGGCCACGCGCTGTTCCTCAAGGAGAACAAGCTCCACTACGTCTACAACTTCCTCGGCATCCCGCCCGAGCAGGAGTTCGTCTCCGAGCCGCTCACCGCCGGTCCGCACTCGCTCGGGATGGAGTTCACCCGCGAGAGCGCCGGCGAGCACGGCGAGTCGATCGGCACCTGCCGGCTCTACGTCGACAACCGGGTGGTCGCCGAGGGACCGATGCGGGCCCAGGTCGGCAAGTTCACGCTGTGCGGCGACGGGCTCTGCGTCGGGTTCGACAGCGCCGACGCGGTGAGTCGCCACTACACGAACCCGTTCCCGTTCACGGGTGGGGAGCTGCTCGGCGTCGCCGTCGACGTGAGCGAGGAGAGCTACCTCGACCTCGAGCTCGAGGCGGCGGCGATGCTCGCGCGCGAGTAGCCGCCGACCGCGACCACCCGGCCGATCGGCACGGGTCAGAATGGGGGCGTGACGAGGACCGATACGCCTCTACCCAGGGTGAACGCCGACTTCCTCGTCCGTCCGCGACTGCTGGACATGCTCGACGAGTGGTCGCCGATCTCGCTGATCCTGGCGCCGTCCGGTGCGGGGAAGGCGGTGCTGGCCGTGCAGTGGTCGGTGCACGCCCGTGCGGCGGGCCACGACGTGATCTGGCTCGACGGGGAGGTCGACGACCCGGCCGACGTCGTGGCGGCCCTGGTGCGGTACGCCGGCGTGCCGGCCGGCGTCGACGACGCCGCGACGCTCCGGCGGCTGCGGCGCGACCTGCAGGCGCGTGAGCGCCGGCTCGCGCTGGTCGTCAACAACGCCGAGCCGATCGTCTCCGCCATCGGGGACGAACTGGTCGAGATCGTCCGCGACTGCCGCGAGGTGCACCTGGTGCTCTGCCTGCGGCGCCGCCTCGACCCGGTCGCGAAGGCCCTGCTCGAGACCGAGACGCGCGTCGTCGGGCTGGGTGACCTGCAGTTCACCGTCGAGGAGGTCCGGGCCCTCGCGCAGCAGTTCGACCTCGACCTGCCGGAGGACGAGGCGGACGCGATCCGGGCCTCGGTCGGCGGCTGGGCGGCCCTGGTCCGCACCGGCCTGGAGTCGCTGCCCGATCTCGAGCAGCAGCGGGTGACCGCCTGGTCGCCGCGCCACGTGGCCTGGTTCGTCGGCGCCAACATCGAGCCCGCACTGCCGCCGACGGCGCTCGCCGCCCTGGTCCGCACCGCACTGGTCGAGCAGCCGACGTACGGCGCCGTGCTCGCTGCGACGGGACCGCTCGACGACGTGGCCCGGGCCGCGCTGGAGGACATCGGCATCCTCGACCCGCTGGTCAGCGAGGGCGAGCCGTTGGTGCGGCTCCCGCCGGTGCTGCGCGACTTCTTCGGCAGCCGCTACGACGAGCGCGTGCTCGGACCGGCGGCCGCGGTGCATCAGCAGGTCGCGCGGTACTGGCTGGGGGAGCGCGATCCCCAGCGGGCTCTCCACCAGGCCGTGTCCGGCCGCTGCTGGGCGCTGGCGGTCGAGGTCGTCGAGGACCACTGGTGGGAGATCGCCGACGCCGACCTGCGCGAGGTCCCGGCCAGTGAGGTGCGGGGGCATCCGTCCGCCGAGATCGGCCGGCAGGCGGCGCTGCCCGACGACGCGACCCCGTTGTCGCCCGCGGCCCGGTTGGCGGAGACCGAGCTGCGGTCGGCCGCGATGGACGAGCTCGTCGACCGGGCCGGGGACCCCGAGGTCCTGGCGCTGCTGACGCTGCTGCTGGTCCGCGACCGGCGTCGGGGGGAGCACGAGTCCGCCCTCGATCTCGCGAACCGGGTGGAGGCCGTCCTCGGGTCGCCCGGGGTCGCGGACGGGTCGCCGCCGGTACGCCGCGCGGCACTCGAGGCCGGTCGTGCCCGGCTGATGTCGGGTGAGTTCGGCGCCGCGAGCCGCGTGCTGCTGATCGCCGACGAGGCGGCGGAGGAGCGCGTCCTGAGCGCGGCCGCGAGCGGTGACCGGGACGCGACGAGGCAGTGGCTGCACCGCCACGATCCGGTCGGCGTCGCGGGCCGCATCGCGCTCGCGTTCGACGCGTTGCACGTCCTGGACCGACCGCGGACCAGGGACGCGCTGGACCGGCTGTGGGCGGGGGGCGTCGTGAACGACGACCTCTGGCCGTTCGTCGCCTGGCTCGAGGCCGAGCACGCGCTGCTCTGGAGCGGCCGCAGTCGGCTGCGCGCCGAGCTCGCCGCGCTGCGGGAGGCAGCGCTACGACGGCCGGAGACTCCGTGGCTCCAGGGCCTGCTCGACGCCGCCGAGGTCGACCTGTGCATCTCGCTCGGGCGCACCGCGGTCGCCGACCGGCTGCTCGCCGAGGCCGACCCCGGATCGGTGCCCGCCCTGCTCGCGCGGGCCCGCCTGGAGAGGGTGGCCGGCAAGCCGGACCAGGCGCTCGAGGTACTCGACGCCGTCGCGGCGGCCGGGATGCCGACGACCGCGTTGGAGATCGAGGCGCTGGTGCTGCGTGCCTGGTGCCTCGACGGGTCGGCCGCGGGGGCCGAGGACGCCCTTGCGCGAGCGCTCTACGCCGCGCGGCGCGACCGCATGGTGCTCCCGTTCGCGCACGTGCCGACGTCCCTGCTGGAGCGGCACCGGCGCGCGGTGTCCGGATTGGGGCAGGTCATGGTCCTGCTGCGCGAGGCCGGGGTCCGTGCGCCGTACGACCTCGTCGACGAGCTGCCGGCCATCTCGCCGCGCGAGCTCGCCGTGCTGGAGGCGCTCGCCCGCGGGCTGTCGCTGGAGCAGGTCGGCCGGGAGCTCTTCGTCTCCCGCAACACCGTCAAGACCCAGGTCGCCTCGCTCTACCGCAAGCTGCAGGTCCGAGATCGCACCGAGGCGGTGCGGAAGGCGAGCCGGATCGGCCTGCTCGACTGACGCCGGGTATCCAGGGTCAGAGCCGCTCGTCGAGGTGGTCGAGCAGCAGACGTACGGCGACGGTGAGCGGCTCGTCGTCCAGCGGCTGCGGGGCGTCGAGGAGAAGCCGCTGGAGCAGCCCGCGGAGCTCGACCTCGGAGATCTCGAGCTCGTGCGCCACGTCGCCGTCGGCACCCCGCCCGGTCAGCCGCCGCTCACGGACGTCGAAGGCCAGCCGGCCCCGGCTCAGCTCCTCGATCTGCTCGTCGATCCGGTCGTGCAGGCTCATGGCCGTCTGCTGCGGACGACGTGGAGCGCGGCCTCGAGATCGGTGCGCTTCGGGACCCAGCCGCGGCCGAGCTCGTCGGCCCACAGCGCGAAGACGGCCGCCCGCTCTCCCGGCTCCAGCGACTCGATGATCTCCTGCACGGCCCGGTTGTCCTCTGCTTCCACGGCTGCCTGTCCTCCTGCACGTCAAGCGGCCGACGCCGCCGTGGGGACGGTGCGGCGCCGGCCCGAGAAGGACCCGCGAGCGCGCCGTTGCTTACGGCGTTCGGTGAACCCTGCCGACTGGACTGGACCAGCGTCAGCTCCGGAACTCGAGCTCGTCGTTGTCCGGATTCGGGTCGGCGTTGTCGGCGGCCGAGACCCGGGCGACGACGTCGAGCTCGCCGGCGACGACGAGGTCGATCGCGAAGATGCCCTGCCGTGGCGGTGAGACCGAGATCCGGCAGGTCAGCTCCGAGAGGTCACCGTCGATGTGCCGCTGCACGCACGGCGAGTCCGGCTCCGCCATCGGCAGGTACGACGACTCGTCGTGCACCCAGAAGCTCTCGAGGCGGTGCACGCGGAGCGTGATGACGGTGGGATCCAGCAGCGCCGCGACCGACATCTGCACGTGGTGGTGCGGGCCGTAGTAGGTGTGCGAGCCGGAGCCGATCGCCAGGTCCTCCTGGGTCTTCGGGTCGACCGGGGGCGTCTCCGTCGGGGTCTCGGTCGGCGTCTCCTTGGGCGTCTCCGTCGGGGTCTCGCTCGGCTCCAGGGCGGGCGGCACGACGGGGGGCGACGTCGGCGTGGCGGTCGGCGTCGGGCTCGAGCTCGGCCTGGCGGTCGGGCTCGGTGTCGTGCTGGGCTCCGAGGTCGGCCTCGGGTCCGGGCGGGTCGACGGCGCCGGGGTGCGGGTGGGCACCAGCGCGGGGGCGGTCGCCTCCGCCGGGGGCGGGAAGGTGATCGTCGACTCGGCCGACGCGGACGTCGGCGAGGCGGACGGGGCGCTGGCCTCCGGAGCCGGGACGGTGCCCGCGCTCTGCCCGGGCGGGCCGGCGGAGATCGTGTCGTCCGGCTCGTCGCCCTGCGCGAGCAGCGCGAAGCCGATGCCCGCGAGGGCGGCCACGGCGGCCACCGCACCGGCCACGGCCAGCGACGTGCGCAGGCCGCGGCCCCCGAACAGCCCGACGCCGACGCCGGTGCCCGCACCGGCCGTGGTCCCGACGTACGCCGCCGCCGATGCCCCCAGCAGGGCCGGGGCGAGCACGGCACCCAGGTCGGTGCCGAGCGCGTTGAGCTCGAGGAAGCCCGCCGTGCAGTCGGGGCATCCGGCGAGATGCTCCTCGAGTCGTTGCCGCCGCCGACCGCGCACCCGACCGCGCACGTACGGCGCGAGCTGGTCCCGGAAGGGCCGGCAGGCCTCGTCGCGCACGGCGCCCAGGTGCGCCTCGAGGTAGGCGCTCCGCAGGCCCTCGCGGGACCGGAAGGCCAGGGCCGCGACCGCGTTCGCCTTTAGCCCGAGCAGCCGCCCGACCGTCTCGTGGTCCTCGCCCTCGACGGCCGTGTGCCACAGCACGGCCTGCCACCGTTCGGGCAGTGCCGCGAAGGCGTTCGCGAGGACCACGGACTCCTGGCGCTGCTCCGTCGCGTCGGGCAGCGGGGCGTCGAGCTCGTCGGCGTCCTCGACCCAGGCGTGCCGGCTGTCGCGGCGCACGTGGTTCACGTAGACGTTGTGGACCGTCCGGAGCAGGTAGGGACGGAACGCCACGGACGGGCCACCCCCGGCCCGGATGCTCTCCAGCAGCTTGGCGAACGCCTCGGCGACCAGATCCTCCGCGGTCGTGGGATCGGCCAGTCCACGGGCATACCGGGCCGCCGCGTCGTGGTGCCGCACGTAGAGCTCCGCCACGGCCTCGTCGTCTCCGCTCCGAGCAGCGGAGATCAGGTCGAGGTCACTGGCGGACTCACGTTCCAAGAACGCGGTCATCGGGGTCGATCTCCTCATGGCGCCTGGTGTCGGGGTCATCTACGCCACGGCGCCGTGACGTGGACACAGCCTCCGTCAGCATCCCCCTCGACGAGGGTGCTTGCCCCCGATCGGACCACAGGAGGGCGGGATTCACCCACTGGTTCACCCGCTCGTTCGCGGGTTCGACAGTGACGGTCTAGACCGCATGCTCCCGGGTGTGCGGAAGCCGTAAGGAACCCGTAGATCAGGGGTCTCTAGCAGCGGTCGGACCCTTGCGTCCGACGCTCGGAAGGCTACGGCGACACGGATGTGGGGAACAGGGATGGGCAAGACCCGGCGACGGAGGACACTCGCGACCAGAGTGCTCGCAGCGGCCGCGATGGCGCTGGCGGTGATGACGACCGGACCGATCGGGGTGGCCGACGCGGCGCCCGCGCAGTCACAGGTCGGTATCACCAAGGAGAGCAGCCTCGACGGGTCGACGGTGACCCCGGGTGCGCAGTTCACCTACACGCTGACCGTTCGGTGCTCCGGCCTGACGACCGGCTGCGTCAACCAGACGGTGACCGACGTGCTGCCCCCGGGGCTGGATGTCACCTCGCTGCCCCCGTCGACCGAGACCCGTGAGGTCGACTACGACGCGCCGACGCGCACCCTGACGGTCCGCTTCATCGAGCCGCTGCAGGAGCCGGTCGGCGCGATCGGCCTCAACGACGGCGCCACCCGGGCCTTCGACATCGGCATGCGCCTGCCCGCCAACACCACGATGCTCGACGGCGCGGAGATCACCAACCGGGCGACCACCGTCGCCGACAACGCGCCCGAGGACTTCGACGAGAACGTGCTCCCGGTCTCGGTGCCGCGCGAGGTCAAGCCGGTCGCGACGAAGACCTGGGCCGACGGCTCGGCCATCGCCGGCAGCGGCGAGCAGACCACCGTCACCCTCGGCGTGCGCAACGCCTCGTCGAGCTCGGTGAGCGTCGCCGAGCTGCGGGTCACCGACGTGACGCCGGCGACGTACGAGCACTTCGACCTCACCGGCGTCGAGCTCCTCTCCTTCCCGGCCGGTGCGGACCGCGCCCAGCTGCTGGTGTGCACCGCCGCCGGCTCGAGCTGCGCCGCCGAGTCCGACTGGTCGGCCGGCGCGGTCGCCTCGGCCGCCGGCGCGCTCGCCCTGCCCGGCGGCGTGACGGCAGGTGCCGTCACCGGGGTCCGCGTGGTCTTCACCGACAGCTCCGGCGACCCGCTGCCGTACGACGCGACCGGCGGCCAGGTCCGCCTCGGCCTCGCGCTCCGCGACACCCTGCGCTCCAGCGGCGACGACCTCACGCCGACGACCAAGCTCACCGTGAGCAACTGCGCCGTGCCCGGCGCCGTCGACGAGACCGACACCCTGACCAGCGGCGCCTCGGTGTGCGCGCCCTTCGACGTGCTGCCCGACACCGTGCTCGTGCACACCCAGAAGTCCTTCTTCGCCGACACCAACGGCAACTTCACCCGCGACACCGGCGAGTACGCCGTGGTCGGCGAGGACTCCCCGGTCTCCGCGACCGTGTCCGTGCGCAATGACTCGGCCTTCCCGCTCCGGCACATCCGGATCACGGAGCCCGACGCCGGAGCCGCGACGTCGGAGTTCGACAAGCTCGACCTGACGAAGGTGCGGCTGCGCTTCCCGACCGGTGCCACGACCGCGCACCTGGTCGTGAAGTACGACGACGGCAGCGCCGACCTCGAGCAGGACCTCTCCGCCACCGCCACCGTCGACATCAGCCGGACCGGCACCCGCGTGAAGAGCATCGAGGTCGTCTACACCGGTGTCGACGGCGACGGGAAGCCCTCGATCGCGATCGGCGCCACGGCGTACCTCGACGTGCACGGCACGCTCAACGACGATGTCACCAACGACGACCTGCCCAACGGCACGTCGCCGGGCGTCGTCAACTGCGCGGCGTACCGCGCCCAGGCGGACACCTCCGACAGCACCGGCACCACGTCCGGCAACGCCTGCGCGTCGCTGCCCGTCGAGGCCCGCTCCGCCGGCGGCAGCGGCGTGAAGTCGGTCGGCCAGACCTCCGTGCCCCCGGGCCAGCCGATCCCGTTCACGCTGACGCTGACCAACAACGGCAACGTCCCGCTCGTCGACCCGGTCCTCAACGACCCGCCGACCGACGGCGCCGGCAAGCCGCGCACCACCGACAACCCGTTCACCGTGCTGTCGCTGGTCTCCGCCGCCGTCCGCAAGGACGCCGGCACGCCGGACGTCGACCTCGAGGTCTTCGACCCCGACGCGGACACCTGGGTCCCGTACGCCGCCGGCAACACGGCCCTGCTGGCCCGGGCCACCGGCGTCCGCGCCCTCGTCGACGGTGAGCTCACCCCGACCAAGCGGGTCTTCGTCGACCTGGTCACGGAGCGCCGCGCGGGCGTGCCAGACGGCGTCACGCTGAGCAACTGCTTCGCCGCCGGTGCGGTCGGCTGGACCGGTCCCGCGGTCTGCTCGGCCGAGGTGACCACCGCCCCGGCCGCGAGCGGCGCGGTGCTCAACAAGTCGATCTCGCCCGGTCAGCTGCCGGCGCCGATCCCCGGCGTCCCGCAGCAGACCGCGCAGGTACGTCTGACCGTCGCCAACACCGGCAACATGAGCGCGAAGCGGCTCCAGATCACCGATGCGGACGCCGACTTCTTCGACGCCGTCAACTTCGGGCAGGTGCGCTCCGTGACCTACCCGATCGGCGCCAACCGGCTCCAGGTCGACGCGCTGACCGACGGCGGTTGGGTGACCGGCACGCCGGTCTCGAGCGGCTACGCCCTCCCGGCCGGCGTCGCGGCCGGCGACGTCATCGGCGTGCGGCTGACGTTCACGAACTCCGACGGCGGCTACTCCCTGCGTCCCTGCGAGGGCACGCCGACGCCGACGAACTGCACGGGTGCCGTGGTGCTCGACGTGCACCCGCGCAGCACGCTGCGCTCGGACGCCGAGGCCATGCCGCCGGCCGAGCTCGACAACAGCGCGACCGCCGGCTACGAGACACGGCTGCAGACCCCGGGCACGCTCGCCCCGATCGACCCGGTCGAGGCCACCCTCGACCTGGTCGAGGGCGACCCGCAGCTCGACGTCGAGAAGACGCCGAACAGCGCCATCGCCCCCGGTGAGAACGCACCCTTCCGTCTCGAGGTGACCAACTCCGGCACGGCCGACCTGCCGAACGTGGTCGTCACCGACCTGCTGCCCGCGGGCCTGACCTTCGACGAGAGCTACCAGTCCGGCGTCGGGTACCGGATCGTCGACGTGCAGGTGCCCGCCGGCACCGAGGACCCGCCGACGCCGACGTTCACCACGACGAGCGACGCCGGCCGGATCTCCGAGCTGCACTGGTCGTTCGGCGACTGGGTGATGCGGCCCGGTGCGAGGTTCGCGATCGAGATCCAGGTGCGGCTCGCCCCCGGCGTGACCGAGGGCCTGGTCAACACCAACCGGATGGGTGCCTCCTCGTCGGCCGACGACCTGGCCTGCGCGGCCGGCACCGGCACCTCGACCGACGGCACCTTCGGTACCGGTACCTGGTGCACCGACTCGGCGGCGGTCACCACCAAGGCCGGCGCGGCCTTCGAGGCCCGCAAGTGGGTCGCGGGCAACGACGCGCTCGGCTGGTGGGACAACCGCAACCACGAGCCGGTGGCCGTCGGTGCCTCGGTCTGCCCCTCGCTGACCGAGGGCGGCCGGACCTACACGGCATACCCGTGCGTCGCGCTGGTCAACCCGGGCGACCGCTACGACTACCTGCTCCGCATGGTGAACGCCGGCACCGAGCCGGCCACCGACATGCGCATCATCGACCGGTTCCCGGTGCAGGGCGACAAGGGCGTCGTGCTCAGCGGCACCGACCGCGGCACCCAGTGGGACAACCGTCCGCGGCTGGCCACCGAGCCCGTGCTCGTCGGCAGCGGCGCGCTGACCACGACCTACGCCGACAGCGAGGCGGGGGTCTGCACGGCCGACCTCTCGATGACGAACGCGTGCGGTCCGGAGATGTGGGCCGACGACTTCAGCGCCGACGTGGTCGCGGCCCAGATGCGGGTCCACTGGGGCACGCCGCTGGCGCCGGGGGCCGGGGTGAGCATCTCGTTCTCGATGAACACCCCGCTCGAGGTCGCGCAGGTCGCCGACCCGACGATCGCGTGGAACTCCTTCGGGCACGCCGAGACCACCAAGCGCGCGAACGGCAGCACCCGGGTGCTGCCGCCGACGGAGCCGATCCAGGTCGGCGTCGCGACGGCGTACGGCACGCTGCACGTCGAGAAGGAGCTGCTGGCCAACCCCGGCGACCTGCCGGTGGACGACCGGGAGTTCGAAATCGACTACTCCTGCGAGATCGAGCCGATCGGCAACCCGGCCCAGGTCGTCGCGTCGGGCACGCTCACGCTGCGACCGGGTGAGTCCGACGAGGTCACCGGGCTGCCCGGCGGCGCGACCTGCGAGGTGTGGGAGGCCGACGCCTACGGGGGTGTCACCAACTACCCCGAGGACGACCCCGCGGTCGTCACGATCGACCCGCAGCTCGGGTCCGACCCGGCCCCGGCGGCGAGCGTCACGGTCACCAACAGCTACCCGCTCGCGGAGATCGAGGTCGCCAAGCTCGTCGAGGGTGACGCCAAGGCGTACGGCGCGGACACGACGTATCCCATCGAGGTCACCTGCGCCATGGACGGCGTGACGGCCACCGGGTTCCCCGTGACCGTCGATCTGGTCGGCGACGACAGCGAGACGCTCGACGCGCCCGTCGGCTCGACCTGCACCGCCACCGAGCTGGACGACGGCGGCGCGACCTCCTCCGACGTGGATCCGTCGGCCGGTCTGCTGGTCACCGCCGGCGCCACCGGGACGCTGTCGCTGACCGTCACCAACACCTTCGACCAGGGCCACCTGCAGATCCTGAAGCGGATCACCGGCACCGGTGAGAAGCTGCCGAAGGGCCCGTTCGAGTACGAGGTGGCGTGCACGTTCCAGGGCGAGGCCATCGCCCCGGTGACGGTCACGGTGCCGCGCCCGGCCGGTGAGCCGGAGCTGGTCGCGGACGTCCCGCTGCTGCTCCCGATCGGCGCCGAGTGCACGGTCACGGAGACCGACGCCGGCGGCGCCGACGCCACGCCGGCGCCGGTGACGGTGACCATCGTCGAGAACGCCGACGACAACACGGTCCGGGCCACGTTCACCAACGAGTTCTCGGCCGGCACCATCGCGCTGAGCAAGGCCCTCGCCGGGGCGGGCGCGACCGCGTCGTACGCCACCGGTGCGGTGTTCGACGTGGCCGTGACCTGCGCCATCGGCGCCCCGACGAACGTGCTCTACTCCGGCACCCTCGCGATCCGCGGCGGTGAGCGCATCCAGGTGCGCGACCAGGCGGGCGACCCGCTCCTTCTGCCGGCCGGCGCTCGCTGCTGGGCGGTGGAGACCGGGACCGGCGGTGCGAGCGGCCACACGGTGAGCGCCGGGTCCTTCGACACGGGCGTGACCGTGCTGCCGGGGACTCCCAGCGACCTCCAGGACCTGGAGATCAAGGTCGTCAACACGTTCGACCTGACCTCCGTGGTGCTCGACAAGGTCGTCACGGGCGACGCCGCGCGGTACGCCGCCGGGCGGGAGTTCCAGGTCGCCGTGACGTGCGTGCTGCCGCAGGGCGGGGTCAAGACCCCGATCCTCACGGACGCGCCGTTCACGATCGCCGCCGGCAAGCCGGTGACGGTTCCGGACCTGCCGGTCGGCGCGGAGTGCTGGGCGGTCGAGACGGACCAGGGCGGCGCGACCGCGTCGGTCGTCGACCACGCCGGTCCCGCGGCACCGCTGGTGCTCGGCACCCAGCCGGGCACGATCGGGATCGACAACCGGTTCGACGCCGCCGAGCTCGTCGTGACGAAGAAGGTCGTCGACGGACCGGCCGGGCCGTACTCCTTCGAGGTCACCTGCACCACCGACCTCGGCCCGGTCGAGCTCCGCGACCGCGACGCGGCGTTCGAGCTCCGTGACGGCCGGAGCCGCACGATCGAGGTGCCGCTCGGCGCCACGTGCACGATCACGGAGGTGGACGTGCCGAAGGCGGCGACGGTCACCTTCCAGGAGGGCAAGCCGAAGGACGGCAAGGCCGACGGCAAGGTCGTCGTCGACCGGGACCGTGAGGTGACCGTGGTCAACACCTTCGACGGCACCGTCGACGGCAACCTCGATGGCCGCGGCGACAAGGGCGACGGCGAGGACGGCGATGTCGCCGGCACCGGCGCCGGCGCGGGGGACGACGGGATCCTGCCCAACCTGGGCGGCCCCGCGCTCGGCCTCCTCGGGCTCGCCGCGGTGCTGTGCGCGGGCGGCGCGACGCTCGTGTGGCGCAGCCGGCGGACCGGCCGGGCCTGAGGCTGGACCAGACCCGGTCCGGGACGGCCACTCCGGCCGCCCGGACCGGGCGGGTCCCGCCGCTCGGCGGCCCGCCACGTGCGGCACTTCCGCCGCGCCGCACGCCCCTGATCCGGCTTCGCCGGGCGCCCGAATCGCCCAATCGCAAGGTTTCCGCAAGACGACTGCGAGTCGCTTGGACGGTGTCGTCCGGGTGGCTACAGTCGTTCTCACAAGCCGCGCTGGTGACCCGAGACACCAGCGCGGCTTGTTTCTATTTCGCCGGGTTCGCTCGTTCCACCGATCTCGCGGTGGGGTCCGCCCGCCCGTGACGACGCTTCATCACGGGATGAAGACGGAGCTGCCCCTCCCCAGGTGAGCTCGCCCCGGGAGGTGCGGCCTCGCCTGCATCCCTCGATGAAACCCCAATCTTCCCCAGCACCCCCCGGGTCGACCGTTTCTGGTAGCCGTTCCGGTCCCGGTCGGCGGCGCTTTCCCGGGCGGCCACGTCGCCGTGGGGCGACCTTCATCCGCGAGTTGAGAAATCCCGCCCGAGGCGGTTTCGTCCGGATCGAGGATTGGTAACGTGTGCCACGCAACAGGTGCAAGTTCCAGCAGGTCTGACGCCCGCGGAGTTTGTGAGCCAACGGCGTTTCCTCTTTCGTGGGCCTGCCACTCACGAGAAGTCGGAGCGACGTGTCACCCGCACCTGGTGCGGGACCGTCGATGTGGCGGTCTCTCGCCCCGACAGAGGAGTAACGAGCAGATGGCTCAGGGCACTGTGAAGTGGTTCAACGCGGAGAAGGGCTTCGGCTTCATCGCGCAGGATGGCGGCGGCGACGATGTCTTCGTCCACTACTCGGCCATTCAGACCCAGGGTTACAAGTCCCTCGACGAGAACCAGAAGGTCGAGTTCGAGGTCACCCAGGGTCCGAAGGGTCCGCAGGCGGAGAACGTTCGCCCGCTGTGATCTGACGCCGTTCACACGGACGTCGACAGGAGGCTCCACCCGCGAGGGTGGGGCCTCTCGTCAATTTGGAGTCGCCCACTCGGAGCAGGCGCGATGGCCCGGACGGGTCAGATTTCGCCGGTGGCGTTTGTTCGCCGTGACCGTCGGGCACGCTTGACGTTATGCGGAGGTCAGCAACGACGACAGGCGCGGGGAGTGATGAGGTGCACGATCAGTTCGACATCTCCCTCGAGGACTCCGACCTCCTCGGCGAAGTCGAGCTCACGACCAACTTGATCATCGCGGCGAGCGAGACCGACAGCCGGCTGTCGACCGAGGAGATCGACCGGATCCTCGGGGTCGTCCCCAGGCCGCGTCGGGAGACTTGATCGCGACCCTTGGGTCCCGATACCCCTGCTGGGTATCATGTGGTCATGAGCGAGCACCAGCACGGGTACATCCATCGCAAGGATGACTACCTCCGCCGCCTGCGCCGGATCGAGGGCCAGGCCCGCGGCCTGCAGCGCATGGTCGAGGAGGAGCAGTACTGCATCGACATCCTCACCCAGGTCTCGGCCATGACCAAGGCGCTCCAGGCGGTGTCGATCGGGCTCGTCGAGGAGCACCTGTCGCACTGCGTGATCGACGCCGCGCGGTCCAGCGACGCCGAGGCCCAGGAGAAGATCACCGAGGCCGTCGACGCGATCAGCCGCCTGGTGAAGTCGTGAGCGTCACCACCCACGGTGGTTGAGGTGTGAGGGCCGCCAGGCCCGAGCCTCGAAACCCACCGCCTCCACGGAGGTTGAGGTGTGAGGGCCGCTAGGCCCGAGCCTCGAAACCGCACTGTCTGGCCGCGCCCGGGTGGTTTCGAGACGGTTGCGAGCGCAACCTCCTCAACCACCGTCATCGGCGGCACCCGCCACCCGCGCTCAGCAGGTGGCGAACAGCACCGGCCCGTTCGAGAGGTCGGAGAAGACGTAGGAGCCGGCGCGGGGCGCGAGCTCCAGCGTGACCAGGGCGCCGTCGGCGGTCGCTGAGCGCACCGCGAACCGGTCCGCGAAGTCCCCGCCCTGGCCCGGTGCCGGGCCGGCGGCCAGCCTCGCCCGCGTGTCCGCGTTGACCTCGGCCCGGTCGTGGTCGGCGAACCCCATCACCACCCGGACGCCGCCGCCGGGCTGCACCGACATCGCGAACGCCGTCACCGGGTCGACGTCGCCGGCCTCGGCGAGGAGTCGTTCGGCGGTCGCCCGGTCGCCGGCATCGGCCTGGCCCATCGCGAGCGCCCGGCACGCCCGGTCGCCGTCGTACGCCGCGGCGGACAGCGGCTCTCCGGAGGCCGCGACGACCTCCCGCAGCGCCGCGCTCGCCCCGCCGTCGCCGAGGTCGGCCACCACCTGCTCGAGGTAGTCGGCCCGGTCGCTGGTCAGCACCAGCCGCTCGTCGGCGTCGAGCGCGACGTACTGGAGCTCCGGGGTGAGGTCGGCGCCGATCCCGGGCAGCAGGGTCTCACCGCCCGTCCAGACGCCGTCGTCCGCCGCGGGCGCCTCGAACCCGCTCTGGTCGAGGTGGTCGGCCACCGCCTCCACGTCGGCGCGCTCCGGCAGCCGCACGATCACGACCGCGCCCCGGCTCGACTGGCTGAACAGCTCCCACTCGGCGCTGGCCGGCGAGAACCCGAAGCGGGTCTGGAGCACCGGAGCGGACTGCACCAGGGCGGAGGCCGAGGTCAGGTCGTCGTCGAAGGCGTCGTCGAGGAACGTCCGCACGTCCGCGGCGGAGGAGTCGGCGTCGACGCCGGAGCCCAGCCGTTCGCGGACCGCGGCCCAGTCGGTCCACGAGAGCCGCTCGGCGTCGGCCGGGGCGTACGCCGCGGCCCGCTCGAACGTCGTGCGGCCACGGTCGCGCCACCACCGCACGGTGCCGACGGCGGCTGCGGCGAGCAGGGCCACGGCGAGCACGACGACGACCACCGTCGTCACACGTCTCGGCACGGGGCCACTCCTCATCCGGGGCCGGGTGATGTGACACTAGCGGCATGGCCACGAAGGACGTGCTCGCCGCCGGTGCCGTGGTCTTCCGTTCGGGCAAGCAGGTGCTGCTCGTGCACCGACCCCGGTACGACGACTGGTCGTTCCCCAAGGGCAAGCTCGACGAGGGTGAGCACGTCGCGGCGGCCGCGGTCCGGGAGGTCGCGGAGGAGACCGGGCTGCACGTCCGCCTCGGGCCGCCGCTCTCGCCCCAGCGCTACCCCGTCAGCGGCGGCCGCACCAAGCAGGTGTCCTACTGGGTCGGTCGCGTGGTCGGGAGCGGCGACGTCTCGTCGTACCGCCCCAACGACGAGATCGACGCCGTCGAGTGGGTGCCCTACGACGAGGCGATGGACCGGCTCAGCTACGAGTACGACCGGGCGACCCTGAAGGAGGCGCGGCCGCGGCACCGCCGGACCCACGCGCTGGTCGTGCTCCGCCACAGCGAGGCGCGCTCGCGCAAGGAGTGGGACGGCGAGGACCGGCTGCGCCCGCTGGCGCAGGAGGGACACGTCCAGGCGGAGCAGCTGGTGCCGGTGCTCGCGGCGTACGACGTGACCCGGGTCGTCACGTCGAGCAGCACGCGCTGCGTGGACACCGTGGCGCCGTACGCCGCCACGACCGGGTGGCGGCTGGAGTCCGAGGACGGGCTGAGCGAGGAGGACGCGACCGCCGAGTCGGTGCTCGCGATCGTCGACGCCCTGGCCGCGGCGGACGAGTCCGCGGTGCTCTGCACCCACCGGCCGGTGCTGCCGTCGGTGCTCGATTCTCTCGGTCTGCCGGAGGCGAAGCTCGAGCCCGCGGCGATGCTCGTGGTCCATCTGCGCCAGGGCACGGTGACCGCAACCGAAGTGCACCGGATCGGCTGACGTCAACCGCTTCGGGGCTTGTTCACGCGTTCGCCGTCCCGGGAGCGGCTGCCGGTCTCCGACTGGGCGACTTGAGTTCACCGGTCGTTCACCGACGGCCCCGGAACCGTCCACCTCGGCTGCCTAACTTCGCTGCTGTCAGAGAAGAAAAGACAGGAGCTTCGAAGTGATTCGCACTTCCATCCGCCGGGCGGTCGTCCCCGGCATCGCCGCCCTGGCGCTCGCCCTCACCGGCTGCGGCGCCGCGAACGATGACAGCGGCGACAACGGCGGCAGCACTGACAGCGCAAGCGCCGGCGCCAGCCTCAGCGGCGAGCTCGCGGGGGGCGGCGCCAGCTCTCAGGAGTCGGCCCAGACGGCGTGGCGCGCCGGCTTCCAGTCCGCCAACCCCGACGTGACCATCACCTACGACGCCGTCGGCTCGGGCACCGGCCGGGAGAACTTCATCAGCAAGGCGTTCTCCTTCGCCGGGTCCGACTCCTACCTCGACGACGACGAGGGCCAGCTCAGCGCGGCCGCGGAGCGGTGCGGCGGCGAGGACGCGATCGAGGTGCCGGCGTACGTCAGCGCGATCGCGATCGTCTTCAACCTGCCGGGCATCGACTCGCTCAACCTGGACGCCAAGACCCTCGCGCAGATCTTCGACGGCAAGATCACCACCTGGGACGACCCGGCGATCGCCGCGCTCAACGACGGCGTGGACCTCCCGGGCACCAAGATCAGCCCGGTGCACCGCTCCGACGACTCCGGCACCACCGACAACTTCACCGACTACCTGAGCAAGGCCGGCGACGGCGCCTGGTCGCACGACCCCGACGGCGTCTGGCCGATCAAGGGCGGCGAGGCGGCCGAGGGCACCTCCGGCATGGTCGCGGCCGTCAAGGGCGGTGAGGGCACGATCGGGTACGCCGACGAGAGCCAGGCCGGCGGGCTCGGCCTGGTGTCGGTCCAGGTCGGCAAGGAGTTCGTCGCACCGTCCGCCGAGGGTGCCGCGAAGGCGCTGGCCGTCTCGACGCCGGTCGAGGGCCGCGCGGACGTCGACATGGCGATGGACATCGACCGCACCACGACCGAGTCCGGTGCCTACCCGGTGCTGCTCGCGTCGTACCTGATCGCCTGCCAGACCTACGACGACGCCGCCGAGGCCGACCTGGTGAAGGGCTTCCTGTCCTACATCGTGTCGGACGAGGGCCAGCAGGCCGCCGCGGAGCAGGCCGGAGCCGCGCCGCTCGAGGCCAGCCTGGCCGAGCGGGCCGCCGGCATCGTCGGCGCGATCTCCGCGAAGTAGTCCGACCGGACGTGTGGCGGCCCGGGCCCGGGCCGCCACACGCTCGTGACACAACCCCATGGAGAACAGGAGCCCCGTGTCCGTCACCGCACCGCCCCAGCCACGGCCGGCCAAGGCCGTGGTCCGGCCGGGCGACCGGATCTTCGCCGGCGCCGCGCGGGTCGCCGCCCTCACGATCATGCTGGCCCTTGCCGGCGTCTTCGTGTTTCTCGCGATCGAGGGGCTCCCGGGGCTCAGCGCACCCGCGCACATCTACGCGCCCGCGGAGGACTTCTGGTCGTACGTCGGGCCGCTCGTCTTCGGCACCATCCTCGCGGCGGTCGTCGCGCTGATCATCGCGGTGCCGTTCTCGATCGGCGTCGCGCTCTTCATCTCCCACTACGCACCACCGCGGATCGCGGCGCCGGTCGCCTACGTGATCGACCTGCTCGCGGCGGTGCCCAGCGTCGTCTACGGCCTGTGGGGCGGACTCGCCCTGGCGTCGGCGATCCGCCCGGTCATGGACTGGCTCTACGAGAACCTCGGCTTCCTCCCGTTCTTCGCCGGCCCGCCCTCGGTGACCGGCCGCACCATGCTGACCGCGGGCATCGTGCTGGCGATCATGATCGTCCCGATCACCACCGCGATCTCGCGGGAGGTGTTCGCCCAGACGCCGCGGCTGCACGAGGAGGCCGCGATGGCCCTGGGCGCGACCCGCTGGGAGATGATCCGGCTCGCGGTCTTCCCCTACGCCCGCTCCGGAGTGATCTCCGCGGTGATGCTGGGCCTGGGACGCGCGCTCGGCGAGACGATGGCGGTCGCGATGGTGCTCTCGGCGAGCCCCGTGGTCACGCTGAACCTGATCTCCGACACCAACCCCGCGACGATCGCCTCCAACATCGCCTCCAACTACAAGGAGGCGACGCCGGACAAGCAGGCGCTGCTGATCGCGACCGGTCTGGTGCTCTTCGCCGTCACCTTCGCGGTCAACTTCGCCGCGCGATGGGTGATCGGCCGCAGCGAGAGGAACGTCGCGCGATGAGCACCACGACCCCCCTCGAGCCGGACACCTTCGCGATCAGCGCGAACCTCGCCCAGCCCCGCCTGCCGCGGTGGGCGGTGGTCCTGGTCGGCGTGATCTCGCTCGGCCTCGCCGGCCTGGTCACGCTGCTGACCGGGTGGAGCCTCGTCGGCGGCCTGGTGCTCGCCATCCTGCTGATGGTCGCCGGCCTGCCGACCTGGTCGCTGCTCGTCGAGGGCCGCCGCGCGGCGGCCGACCGGTTCGCGACGGCCCTGGTGTGGGCCGCCTTCGCGGTCGTCCTGGTCCCGCTGGTCTGGCTGATCTGGATGGTCGTCGACCACGGCCTCTCCGCCATCGACCGCGAGTTCCTCACCTACGACATGCGCAACGTCGTCGGCTCCGGCGGCGGCATCTACCACGCGCTGTGGGGCACGATCCTGGTCACGCTCGCGGCGACCGTCATCTCCGTGCCGATCGGCCTCTTCACCGCGATCTACCTCGTGGAGTACGGCCGCGGCAAGCGGCTGGCCCGCGCGACGACGTTCCTGGTCGACGTGATGACCGGCATCCCGTCGATCGTCGCCGGCCTCTTCGCGCTCTCGCTCTTCGTGCTGATCTTCGGCCCGGCGATCCGGATCGGCTTCGGCGGCGCCGTGGCCCTGTCGCTGCTGATGATCCCGACCGTGGTGCGATCCGCCGAGGAGATGCTGCGGCTGGTGCCGAACGACCTGCGCGAGGCGTCGTACGCCCTCGGCATCCCGAAGTGGCGCACGATCGTCAAGGTGGTGCTCCCGACCGCGCTGGGCGGCATCATCACCGGCGTCGTGCTCGCGATCTCGCGGGTGATCGGCGAGACCGCGCCGCTGCTCGTGGTCGCCGGCGCGACCGACTCGGTGAACTTCAACCTCTTCGACGGCCGGATGATGACGCTGCCGGTCTACATCTTCAGTCAGTACAGCTCGCCCGGCGTGGTGCCGGTGGGCATGGAGGGCGACCCGCCGGGCTACGCCCGGGCGTGGGGCGCCGCGCTCGTGCTGATCGTCATCGTGATGGTGCTCAACCTCGTCGCGCGCATCATCGGCACCTACTTCGCACCCAAGACCGACCGGCGCCGCTGAGCGCACCCGTTGAGAGAGAGCCCATGGCCAAGAGCATCGACGTCTCGGACCTGAACATCTACTACGGCGACTTCCTCGCCGTCGAGGGCGTCAACATGACCATCCGGGCCAAGGCGGTGACCGCGTTCATCGGTCCGTCCGGCTGCGGCAAGTCCACGTTCCTGCGCACCCTCAACCGGATGCACGAGGTGATTCCGGGCGCCCGGGTGGAGGGCAAGGTCATGGTCTCGGGCCAGTCGCTCTACGACCCGGCGATCGACCCGGTCGCCGTACGCCGCCAGATCGGGATGGTCTTCCAGCGGCCGAACCCGTTCCCGACCATGTCGATCTACGACAACGTCATCGCCGGCTCGAAGCTGAACGCGAAGAAGATGAAGCGGTCCGAGGCCGACGCCATCGTCGAGAAGTCCCTCAGGGGCGCCAACCTCTGGAACGAGGTCAAGGACCGCCTCGACAAGCCCGGCATGAGCCTCTCCGGCGGCCAGCAGCAGCGTCTGTGCATCGCGCGGGCGATCGCGGTCGAGCCCGAGGTGCTGCTCATGGACGAGCCGTGCTCGGCGCTGGACCCGATCTCGACCTCCGCGATCGAGGACCTGATCCACGAGCTGAAGTCGGAGTACACGATCGTGATCGTGACCCACAACATGCAGCAGGCGGCCCGGGTCTCCGACGAGACCGGGTTCTTCAACCTCAAGGCGGCCGGCCAGCCGGGACACCTGGTGGAGTTCAACCCGACCACCAAGATGTTCACGAACCCCGACGAGCCGTCCACCGAGGCCTACATCTCCGGCCGCTTCGGCTGATCCGCGGCGAAACCCTCAGGTCCCTCCCGGGCCGGCCGATGAGCCGGTCGCAAGTGTCGCTCCGCACGCGATGGGGGACTGGTGCCACGCACAGCAGTCGTGATCGAGGACGACGCGGACACCGCGTCGCTCCTCGAGCTCGCCCTGACCTCCCAGGGCTTCGAGGTGCGGATCGCGAGCGACGGGCAGCACGGCGTGGGGCTCGTCGCGGAGCTCGCTCCCGACCTGGTCACCCTGGACGTCGGGCTGCCGGGGATCGACGGCCTCGAGGTCTGTCGCCGGATCCGGCCGATGACCGACGCGTACGTGATCATGGTGACCGCGCAGGCCGACGAGATCGACCGGTTGATCGGGCTCGAGACCGGGGCCGACGACTACCTCGCGAAGCCGATCAGCGTGCGCGAGCTCAAGGCCCGGGTCAACGCGATGTTCCGCCGTCCGCGCCGGCTGGTCGAGCCCGCGGCGTACGACGAGCCGGACGGGCCCGCCGACGGCGCGGATGCCGTCGAGGGCGCCGTCCAGCACGAGGTGCTGCGCCACGGTGACCTCGTGGTCGACGTCGACGCACACCGGGTGCTGCGCGACGGCGAGGAGGTCGGCCTGACGCGGACCGAGTTCGAGCTGCTGGTGACCCTGATGCGCGCGCCGTCGCGCGTGTGGCCGCGCACCGTGCTCATGCAGCGGGTCTGGGGCCAGACGTGGGGCGAGACCCACCATGTCGAGGTCCACATGGGCAACCTGCGACGCAAGCTCGGCGACCGCCGCGGCCAGGTGCGGTTCGTGGAGACCGTGCGGGGCGTGGGCTACCGCCTGCGCTCCGCCAGCTGAACCAGGACGCCGCGCCGCGGCGCGGCCTCGGACTCGTCGACCAGCTCGCCCACCCGGAACCGGGTGCCCGGGCCGTTCATCGTGACGTCCGGTCCGGTCGCCACCAGCCGCGGCGGCACCCACGGCCGGAAGTCGCGTGCCCCGGTGATCGCCGGGATCGTCCCGTCGTTGTCGTCGTCGGCCGCGGCGGCCACCAGCGCCACCATCGCGGTCGTCGCCCCCGTCCCCGTGTCGACCCGGCGACAGTGCCGGCCGGTGCGGTGCCTGCCGTGAACGCTCATGCGCATCGGACTTCCCTCCCCCTGGGACCCGTCCGGCCGATCGGCCGGACGGTTCGATCCTGATGTCCAGCAATCAAACGCCGTCCGCCTCAAGATGCCGGGCGTTCAGGGCACGGATTCCTACAAGGGAATTGCAAGGGGGTCGCCGCGGGGGGATACCCAGTGACGAAGTGGTCGTTCCGACCGCCCCGGAACAGCCAGATCGTCACTGGGTATCGGCTCGATCGCGGCAGCATCATGATCGGACGGTGGGGTGAGGGCTGTGGATGAGCGCTGCGCGGTCGCGCGCGATCGTCCATGGTGGGACGGATGCGAGCCCGGACCCAGCACCTGGTGCCGCCGCCGTTCGACCCGGCGCGGCCGACGCTGGTGCGACCGGTGCGGGTGGATCCGCAGGGACGGGTGGGCCCGACGCGTGCTCAGTCCCGTGGCGGGCGGTGGCGACGGACGACCCGCGGCTACTTCGTGCCGGCGTACGTCGACTCCACGATCCCCGAGCAGCGGATCGTCGAGGCCGCCCACTTCCTCACCGGGGAGAGCTCGGTGACCGGGTGGGCGGCGCTGCGCTGGCACGGTGCCGAGTGGATCGATGGGACGGCGCGTGCGGGGGAGGTTGAACGAGCGGTGCGGATCGCGACCACCCGGGGCGCGATGCGATCGCAGCCCGGGGCCGCGGTCACCTCGGAGTACATCCCGCCACGCGACCGGATGGTGGTCGACGGGCTCCGGGTCGTGACCCCGGTCTGCGCGGTGGCGTTCGAGATGCGCTACGCGCCGAGCCTGGCCGCGGCCGTCCGCGCGTTCGACATGGCGGCCGCCGCGGACCTGGTGTCGAAGGCGGAGCTGCTCGAGCACTTCGAGCTGCTGTACCACTGGATCGGGATCCCCCGGGCGCGGAAGGCGGCGCAGCTCGTCGACGAGAACGCCTGGTCGCCGACCGAGGTCGACGTCCGCCTCGCCTGGCCGCTGGAGCTCGGGCTCACGCCACCGCTCACCAACCGTCCGGTCTTCGATCGGTCCGGCCGGCACCTCGGCACTCCGGACCTGATCGACGTCGAGGCCGGCCTGGCGATCGACTACGACGGAGCGCTGCACCTCGCGGGCGAGCGACGTTCGAAGGACCTGGTGCGCGAGGACGGCTTCCGGGGCGTCGGCCTGGAGTACCTCACGCTCGTGTCCGCGGACCGTCGGGACCGCGGCCGCCTGACGCGCCGGATCCTCGCCGCGAGGTCACGGGCTCCCTACAGCTCGCCGGTCGACCGTGCCTGGACCCTCGAGGCGCCCCCGTGGTGGGTGCCGACGCACACCGTCGATCTCCGCCGCCGGTTGACCGCGGATCAGCGGGAGCGCTTCCTCGGCTACCGGCGTGCGAGCTGAGATCCGAGCGATACCCAGTGACGAACTGGTTGTTCCGAGCGACCCGGAACGACCAGTTCGTCACTGGGTATCCGAAACCCGGGCGACCTCTACTGGCCGAGGATCGCGTGCAGGATGACGTAGAAGAAGGCGGCGACCAGGCCGGCCATGGGGAAGGTGAGGACCCAGGCGGCGACGATCGAGCGGGCCACGCCCCAGCGTACGGCGGAGAAGCGCTTGGTCGCGCCGGCACCCATGATCGCGGAGGTGATCGTGTGGGTGGTCGAGATGGGGGCGTGGAAGACGAACGCCGTGGTGTAGAGGACACCGGCGGCCACGGTCTCGGCCGCGAAGCCGCGGGCCGGGTCGAGGTGGATGATCCGGCGGCCGAGGGTCCGCATGATCCGCCAGCCGCCCGACCAGGTGCCGAGCGAGATCGCGCCGGCCGCGGAGAAGATCACCCACAGCGGGAGGTCGTCACCCGCGGAGACGTACCCCCCGGTCAGCAGCGCCAGGAAGATCACGCCCATGGTCTTCTGCGCGTCCTGCAGGCCGTGGCCGAGCGCCATCGCCGCCGCGGAGATCGTCTGGGCGACCCGGAAGCCGCGGAACACCTTGTGCTGGTTGCGCTTCCGGAAGATCCACATGATCGCGAGCATCAGCGCGAACGCCGCGCCGAAGCCCACCAGGGGCGAGGCGATCATCGGGATGACCACCTTGTCGAGGATGACCTGCCACTCGATGCTCGAGCCGGACGCGATGGCGGCACCGACGAGGCCGCCGATGAGGGCGTGCGAGGACGACGAGGGCAGGCCGAAGTACCAGGTGATCATGTTCCAGGCGATCGCGCCGAGCAGGCCGCCCATGACGATCACCAACCCGTGGGTGTCGTCCGGGATGGTGATCACGCTGCTGACCGTCTTGGCGACCTCCTGGCCGAGGAACGCGCCGACGAAGTTCATGATCGCTGCCATGCCGAGCGCGATCCTCGGCGTGAGCGCCCGGGTCGACACCGAGGTGGCGATGGCGTTGGCTGCGTCGTGGAATCCGTTGGTGTAGTCGAACGTCAGGGCGACGACGACGACCGCGATGACGATCGCGAGGTCCATGAGCGGTCAGGACTCCTTGACCGCGATCTGCTCCACCGTGTTGGCGACCTTCTCGAAGGCGTCGATCGCCTCCTCGAGGGACTCGGTGATGTCCTTGAGCTTGAGCACCTCGATGGTCTTGAACTCGCCGCTGAACAGCTTGGCGATGATGCGCCGGTGGTTCTTGTCGCCGGCGTTCTCGAGTCGGTTGACCTCGATCCAGTACTCCTCGAGCGACTGCATCGACCGGAGGTTCGGCATCGCTGCGGAGGTCAGCTCCGCGCACCGCTGGAGCACCTCGACCTGACCCGACAGCTCGGCCGGCAGCAGCCGGACCTCGTAGAGCAGGATCATGTCGACGACCTCGTCCATCATGTCCATGACGTCGTCGAGGCCGGAGGCCAGCGCGTAGATGTCCTCGCGGTCGAACGGCGTGACGAAGGTCGAGTTCACCTTCTTGACGATCGCGTGGGTGGTCTCGTCGGCGTTGTGCTCGGCCTCCCGCATCCGGCGGGCCACGTCGTCGTGGTCGGCGTCCTCGGCGAGCATCTCCGCGAGCAGCGATGCACCGGTGACGAGGTGCTGAGCGGATTCGGTGAGAAGGTCGTAGAACGAGGTGTCGACGGGGCGGAATCGCAAACCCACGGATAACTCCTGATGAGGAGGACCAGAACGCGAACAGCCTAGGGGGTGGCCTGCCGGATCGCGCAAGTGAGGACCCCCCGTGCGGTACGCCGGGAGTGGCCTGCGTCACCGCCGCCGGCGCTGCGCCTCGATCAGGGCCTCCTGGAGGTGCGTGGTGCCGCCGTTGCTGGCCCACAGCCCGTCGCTGTCGAGCACCCATGCGCTGGTGTCGTCGTCGAACGCCAGATCGAGCAGCCCGCCGATCGCCGTCACGTTGTCGTCACCGGGCAGCCGCACGAGCACCTCGACCCGGCGGTCGAGGTTGCGGTGCATCATGTCGGCGGAGCCGATCCAGGCGACCGGCCGGCCGCCGTTCTCGAACCAGAAGATCCGGCTGTGCTCCAGGAACCGGCCCAGCACCGAGCGGACCGTGATCGTCTCCGACAGCCCGGGCACGCCGGGACGCAGCGCGCAGATGCCGCGCACGAGCATCTCGACCGGCACCCCGGCCTGTGAGGCGAGGTAGAGCGCGTCGATGACGGCCTCGTCGACCACCGAGTTGGCCTTGATCCGGATCCGCGCCGGCCGTCCGGCCTGCCGATGGGCGACCTCGCGGTGGATCTGCTCGATCAGCCCCGAGCGGACCGAGTCCGGGGCGACGAGCAGCTCGTTGTACGACGCGTTGCGCGACCACCCCGACAGGTTGTTGAAGAGGTGCGCGACGTCCTCGCCGATGCGCTCGTCGGTGGTGATCAGCCCGAGGTCCTCGTACATCCGCGAGGTCTTCGGGTTGTAGTTGCCGGTGCCGATGTGGGTGTAGCGGCGGATGCCGGCCCCATGCCCGGCCTCGTCGCGCACCACCATCGCGAGCTTGCAGTGGGTCTTGAGGCCGACCAGGCCGTAGACGACGTGGCAGCCGGCCTGCTCGAGCTTGCGCGCCCAGCGGATGTTGGCCTCCTCGTCGAAGCGCGCCTTGATCTCGACGATCACCAGCACCTGCTTGCCGCTCTCGGCGGCGTCGATGAGGGCGTCGATGATCGGGCTGTCGCCGGAGGTGCGGTAGAGCGTCTGCTTGATCGCGAGCACGTGGGGGTCGGCGGCCGCTTGCTCGAGGAACCGCTGCACCGAGGTGGCGAAGGAGTCGTACGGGTGGTGCAGCAGTACGTCGTGGCGCCGGGCCGCCTTGAAGACGTCGACGGGCGCGGAGGACTCCACCTCGGCGAGCTGGGGGTGCGTCATGGGCACGAACGCGGGGTACTTCAGCTCCTGGCGGGGCAGGTCCGCGATGTCGTGCAGGCCGCGCAGGTCGAGCGGTCCCTCGAGGCGGAACACCTCCTCCTCGGAGATCCCCAGCTCGGAGATCAGCAGCTCGAGCACCTGGGGGGCGATGGACTCCTCGACCTCCAGCCGCACCGGCGGCCCGAACCGGCGGCGCAGCAGCTCCTTCTCCAGCGCCGCGAGGATGTTCTCGGCGTCGTCCTCCTCGACCTCGAGGTCCTCGTTGCGGGTGACCCGGAACGTGTGCACCTCCAGGACGTCCATGCCCGGGAACAGTCGCTTCAGGTGCTCGCCGATGACGTCCTCGAGCGGCACGAAGCGCTGGTTGCCGACCGGCACGAAGCGGCTGAAGATCGGCGGCACCTTGACCCGGGCGAAGTGCTCCTTGCCGGTCTTCGGGTTGCGGATCAGCACCGCCAGGTTGAGCGAGAGGCCGGAGATGTACGGGAACGGGTGGGCGGGGTCGACCGCCAGCGGCGTCAGCACCGGGAAGACCCGCTCCTTGAAGAGCCGCTTGCAGGTCCGCTGCTCCTCGCGGTCGAGGTCGTCCCACCGCACCAGCTCGATGCCGGAGTCGGCGAGGGCGGGCACGATGTCGTCGCGGAACACCCGGACCTGCCGCTCGGAGAGCTCCCGGGTGGCGGTCAGGATCTCCCCGAGCAGCTCCGCGGGCATCAGGCCGCTCGCGGCGGGCACGGCCAGGCCGGCCGCCATCCGGCGCTTCAGCCCGGCGACCCGGACCATGAAGAACTCGTCGAGGTTGCTGGTGAAGATCGCCAGGAACCGGGCCCGCTCCAGCAGCGGCAACTGCCGGTCCTCGGCGAGCTCGAGCACGCGCTGGTTGAACCGCAGCCACGACAGCTCGCGGTCGAGGAACCGGTCGGCGTACTTCTCGACGGCCTCCAGCGCCTCGTCGTCGGGCTCGTAGGGCGGCTCGACGTCGAACGGCTGATCGGGGATCCCCTCGCCATGGCTGGCGACGGCGTCCGGCGGCAGGCTGTCGAGGGTCATGCCTTCGAGTGTCGCACCAGCGGATGAACAGGGGGTGACGCGCGAACTCGGCGGGTCAGCCCTTGCGCTGCCACCAGTGCCGCTGGCTCTGCAGCTCGAGCAGCTCGGCGCGGACCTGCTCGAGCTCCTGGGCCAGCTCGCGCGCCTTCTCCTCGGCGGCGACCCGCTCGCGCATGGCGTCCTCGGCGATCTCGGCCTGGTGGCGTACGGCGGCCTCGACCGCGCTCCGGTCGGCCGTTCGGTCGGCGACCGCCGCCTCGGCTTCCGCGCGCAGCCGGGCCTGCTCGGCCGCGGCCTGCTCGGCGGCCTCGCGGGCGGCGACGGCCCCCTGGAGCTCCTCGGCCTGCCGGGCGGCGGCCGCACCGGTGGAGTCGAGGATCTCGCGCAGCTTCCGCTCGGCCTCCTGCCGCTCGGCGGCGGCGGTGGCCGCGAGCTCGGCGTGGGTGCGGGCGTCCTCCTCGGCCGCGTGCCGGGCCGCGAGTGCCTCGGTGGCGGCCCGTTCGGCGGCCTCACGTGCCTCGGCGTGCGCCCGGGCGCCGGCGTCGGCGGCGGCGCGCGCCTCGTGGGCGCGCTCGGCGTCCATGGCCTGCTGCTCGGCGCGCTGGTGGGCCGCGGTCTGGTCGGTGACGGCCTGGGCGGCGGCCTCGGCCTGCTCCCGGGCCCGCATCTCGGCCTGCTCGCGCGCCGACTGCGCCTCCTCCGCCCGGGTCGCGGCGGCCGTGGCGGCCTCCTCGGCCGCGGACCGGTCGCCGTGGGCGGCGCTCGCGGCGTCCAGCTGGGTCCGCGCCTGCGCCTCGGCCCGTTCGCGGGCGGTGACGGCCGCGGCGGCGAGCTCCTCGGCGGCGAGTCGAGCGGCGTGCGCCTCCTCGGCCCGCGCGGCCTGCTCGCGGGCGGCCTCGTCGGCGGCGATCCGGGCCTCGTGTGCCGCTTGGAGGGCCTCGGCCATCTCCGCGGCGGTACGACGCGCCTCCGCCTCGCCCGCGGCCGCGGTCGCGGCGGCCTCGGCCTGTCGGGTGGCGGCCTCCTCCGCGCGGCCGCGGGCGGCACCGGCGGACTCGGCCGCGGCGGCCTGCTCGCGGGCGGCCTCCTCGGCGGTGGTCCGGGCGCGGTGCGCCTCCTCGGCACTCCGCGCGGCCGCGGCGGCCGCCTCGTCGGCGACGCTGCGGCCGTTCAGGGCCTCGGCCGCGGTCGCCTCCGCGGCCGCCCGGGCCGTCGCCTGGTCCGCCGCCGATCGCTCGGCCTCGGCGCGCGACTCCTGCGAGACCCGCACGAAGTCCTCGTGGGCCTGGGTCGCCTGCGCCAGGCTCTCGGCGAGCTCCGTGGCGCGGGCCTCGGCCGCGGTGCGGGCCTCGTGGGCCTGCCGGGCGCTCGCCTCGGCGGCGCGCACCGACTCCTCGGCCGCCGCGGCCGCGCCGCGCACGGACTGCTCGGCGGCGGCCGACTGCTCCTGCAGCGCCTGCTGGGCCGACGTGGCGGTCGCGCGCAGCGACTCCTGGGTGGAGTTGGCGGTGTCCTGGAGTGCCTGCTGGGTCGAGTCGGCCAGCTCGCGCAGCGATGCCTCGCCGGACGTGGCGGTCGCGCGCAGCGACTCCTGGGTGGAGTTGGCGGTGTCCTGGAGTGCCTGCTGGGTGGAGGCGACGGTGTCCTGCAGCGCCTGCCGGGTCGAGTCGGCCAGCTCGCGCAGCGACTCCTCCGCGGCGGTCGCGGCCTCGCGGGCGGACTGCTCGGCGGCGAGGCGGGCCTCGTGCGCGGCGGCGGCGGTCTCGGCCTGCTGCCGGGCTCGCTCCTCGGCCGCGGCGCGGGCCTCCTCGGCGGCGGTCGCGCGCTCGGCGGCCGCGCGGGCGGCCTCCTCGGCCGCGGTGCGGTCGACGGTCTGCTGGGCGGCGGCCTGCTCGGCGGACAGCCGCAGGGCGGTCGCGACCTTGGCGGAGTCCACCAGCTTGTGTGCGGCCTCCTCCGCCTCTTCGCGGGCGCGGACCGCCTCGGTCGCCGCCTCCTCCAGGCGGGCCCGCTCGGCCGCGTGTGCCTCGCCTGCCTCCTCGGCGGCGCGGCGCGCGTCGTACGCCTCCTGCGCCTTCGCCGCGTGCTCCGCCGCCCGCTCGTCGGCCTCGGCACGGGCCCGGGCGGCCTCCTGGGCGGCCTCCTCGGCGACCAGGCGCTCGGCGGCCTGCTCGGTCGCGGCCTGCTCGGCCCGGCGGCGCAGCTCGGCGGCGCGCTCGGCCGCAGCCTCGAGGTCGGCGGCGGCGCGCGCCGCGGTCGGTGGGGTGGCGTCCGCCCCGGCCGGGCGGGGAGCTGCGGGCGGGGTCGTGCCACCGGCGTCCTGCGGCTCGCCCTTGCGTTGCCACCAGCGGGTCGGAGTCGGGTCGTTCGATGTCATCAGGGCTGAAGCCTAGTGCCGCGTCGAGGACCCGAGCAGCGGGTCCGATCGGTCAGTAGACCAGTGCCTGTGCGTCCGGTACCAGCGTCTCCTCCACGAACGCCGACGACCCCGCGATGCGTACGCCGGGCAGCAGGTCGGCCTCGGTGATCCCGCGTCGCTGGGCGCACTGGGTGCAGACGGTGACCCGGCCGCCCGCGGCGACCGCCGCGACCAGGTCGCCGACGGGGGCGGCGTGCGGCAGCGCGAAGGCCATCCGCCCGGCCACGCCCAGCCAGGAGCCCTCGCCGGTCAGCCACAGGCTCACCTCGGCTCCCGCACTCACCGCGGTCGCGGCCACGGTGAGGCCCTGGTTGCTGCGTTCGGGTTCGTCGGACCCGCAGGTGACCTTGACGACGAGTGGGCGAGTCATGACCACCACCCTAGAGTTAGCCGTATGCCGTTCGAGCTCCCCGACAACCTGCACCCCGACTGCGGCCCGGTCGCGTGGCTGCTGGGTCGGTGGGGCGGTCGCGGCCACGGCGACTATCCGACGATCGATGCGTTCGAGTACGGCCAGGAGCTGGTCTTCACCCACGACGGCCGGCCGTTCTTCCACTACTTCTCACGGGCGTGGATCGTCGACGAGAACGGCGAGAAGGTCCGCGACGCCGCCCAGGAGGCCGGCTTCCTGCGCTGCAAGCCCGGCGGCCGGGTCGAGCTGCTGCTCACCCACAACACCGGCTTCGTCGAGGTCTGGTACGGCGAGGCCGAGGGCGGCAAGCTCGACCTGACGACCGACGCCGTGGTGCGCACCGAGACGGCCAAGGAGTATGCCGGCGGCAAGCGCCTCTACGGCAACGTGGAGGGCGACCTGCTCTACGCCTACGACATGGCCGCGGTCGGCCAGCAGCTGCAGCCCCACCTGTGGGCGCGGCTGGTGCGCCAGTAGGGGGACGACGTGACCGAGGACCTCGCCGCGCGGCTGCACAGCCTCGGCTACCGGCTGACGCCCCAGCGGCAGCTCGTGCTGCAGGCGGTCGAGCGGCTCGGGCACGCCACCCCGGACGAGATCCTCTCCGAGGTGCAGCAGCACGCCAGCGCGGTCAACGTGTCGACGGTCTACCGGACCCTGGAGGTCCTGGAGGAGCTCGGCCTGGTGCGGCACACCCACCTGTCCGACCGCGCCCCGACGTACCACTCGGTGACCGACCACGAGCACTTCCACCTGGTCTGCCGGAATTGTCACCGGGTCGTATCGGTTGACCCGGAGGTGGCCGCGCCGCTGGCCGAGGCGCTGCGACAGCAGCACGGCTTCGTCGTCGACGTGGGACATCTGGCGGTATTCGGCGAGTGCGTGGAGTGTGAGACGAGTGAGTAGCCCGTTGCTGAGCCTGCCCGGGGCGGTCGCCGCCGACGGCATCGACCGCGATGTCGCGGCCCACTACGGGTCGTTCAACGGCGAGCAGCGCAGCCTCGAGGCGGGGGAGGGGTTCGTCGACCTCTCCCACCGCGACGTCGTGCGGGTCACCGGACCCGATCGGCTCACCTGGCTGCACTCGCTGACCACCCAGCACCTCGAGACGCTCGCCCCGCAGGTGTGGACCGGTGCGCTGGTCCTCAGCCCCCAGGGCCACGTCGAGCATGCGTTCTTCGGGTACGACGACGGCGACGATGCCTTCACCGCCCACACCGAGCCCGGCGCGGCCGCGGCGCTCGTGGAGTTCCTCGACCGGATGCGCTTCATGATGCGCGTCGAGGTCGCCGAGGTGACGTCCGAGCTTGCGACCACCTGGCGCCCGCGGCGGCCGGTGGGTGAGGAGGTTGCGCAGCAACCGTCTCGAAACCAGGGTCCGTACGCCGGCTACGAGTTCGTCCCGCGCGACCGGCTCACGGCGTACGCCGAGGCGGCCGGTCCGGCCTGCGGTCTCTGGGCGTTCGAGGCGCTGCGGATCGCGCGCGGCGAGCCGCGGCTCGGGCTCGACACCGACCACCGCACGATCCCCAACGAGGCCGGGTGGGTCGGCCCCGCCGTGCACCTCGACAAGGGTTGCTACCGCGGCCAGGAGACCGTCGCCCGCGTGCACACCCTGGGCCGGCCGCCGCGGCGCCTCACCCTGCTCCACCTCGACGGCTCCGAGAACCGGCTGCCCACGGTCGGCGCGCCGCTCGAGCTCGACGGCAAGGCGGTCGGCTTCGTCGGCACCTCCGCGCGCCACCACGAGCTCGGCCCGATCGCGCTCGCGATGGTCAAGCGCAACGTCTCCCTCGACGCGCAGCTCAGCGTCGAGGGCATGCCGGCCGCCCAGGAGGTCGTCGTCGACCCCGAGGTCGGCCTGCACGTGCGTCCGCTGCGCTGAGTATCGCGGGTCGTCGGCCTCATCAAGGGATGAGGCCGGACCCGCGCCTCCCCGGGTGAGCTCGGCTGGGGAAGCGGCGCGCCCGACCCGCCCCCAGCCTCACGCGCGGCGGTACATCACGTGCGTGTCGGCGGCCGCGTGGGTGAACCCGAGCCCCGCGTAGACCGCCACGGCCGGGGCGTTGTCGGACTCGACGTACAGCAGGATCTCGCCGACGCCCCGGTCCGCCAGGTGGTGCAGGCCGGCGAGGGTGAGCACCTTCCCGAGACCGCAGCCCTGGGTGGCCGGGTCGACGCCCACGACGTACACCTCGCCGAGGCCGGCATCGTGCTGCTTGGTCCAGTGGAAGGCGGCCAGCCGGTCGCCGTCGAAGCCCAGCAGCAGGCCCGCGGGGTCGAACCACGGCTCCGCCATCCGCTCGGCCAGGTCGGCGGCGTCCATCGCCCCCTGCTCGGGGTGGTGGGCGAACGCCGCCGCGTTGACCCGGATCAGCTCGTCGGCGTCGGCCGGGGTGTAGCCACGGATCGTCAGGCCCTCGGGCACCACCAGCTCGGGCAGCGGGACCGCCGTCGACCGGCGCATCACCCACAGCGACCGGACCCGCGCGAAGCCGTGCCGGTCCGCCAGCCGGGCCGCCGCCGGGTGGTCGCCGTGCGACCACGCGCCGAGCTCGCCCGCGCCGTACGCCGCCAGCGCCTCGCCGAGCAGCCGCCCGCCGAGGCCGCGACCGCGCGCCCCCGGGCGGACGACGAGGTCGACCTCGGCACCGATCAGCAGCGCGCAGCCGTCGTCGTCGAGCCAGCTGCGTACCGACTCCGGCCGGTGCCGCAGCGCCCGCCAGGTGGCTTCGTCGAGGGGCGCGGCGCCGTCGGCCGTCTCGGCCTCGGCGGTGATGCTGGCGAGCAGGTCGAGGTCGGGCACGGGCCCAGCCTAGGCCGGGGGTGTCGAGCCTGATCGTGGAGCGCTGGGCACGTGAGGTGTGCGTGCGACTCCACGATCACTCCGTGGCGAGCTCGGCGACGGCGCAGTCCGGCCCGCAGGCGATCGGCATGCCGGCCCAGCCGCGGCGCTGCAGGATGCGGGCCAGCTGCAGCGCGGTCCGGCAGGGAGTGTCGACCACCTGGTGCCATCGCAGCCGGACGGCCTCCCGGCCGTCGGCGTGGTCGTCGAGGTCGCGGTCGGCGTCGCGGCCGCCGCCGTCGAACGACGCGTGTCCGAGTCGGCCGTCGAGCTCGACCGTCACGCCGACCGCGTACGACGCGTCGCGGTACTCCCGTCCGGCCACGCCGGTGCGCACGGCCTGGCGATCCGGGAGAGGCAGGCCGTGCGCCCGCTCCACCCGCGTGAGGTAGGCGTGCTCGAGCACCGAGCAGGCGCCGGTCGCGAGGTCGTCGAGCAGTCGGGACAGCCAGCGCCGGCGTGGCATCCGTGACCGACCGGCGAGCGTGCTACGCAGTCGCGCGACCGTGGTGCGTCGGCTGCCGATGGCGTCCGAGAGCAGCCGCACGACGGCCATCTCGTCGGACGCCTCCTCGACCAGGTCGAGCACGGCCGCGTCGTACCGGAGCCGCGGCGGTGAGGCGTTCCAGAGCACCTGTGCGGCGAAGTCCCGACGGCGCTGGATGCGTACGCCGTCGGGCGCCGTCAGCCGGCGACTGGCATCGATCGAGACGTGGACGGGTGCGTTCGGCTCCGGATCGGCGAGCGCGGAACGCCCGGAGAGGGCCGCCGGCGCGGCGTACAGGACGGCCGCCCAGGCCCGCTGGCGCGGGGTGAGCGGGCCGGTGTGGTCGACGTACACCCGCGGGTGGGACTGGGCGAGCCGGTGGCGGCGCAGCAGGCGGTCGATGTCGTGTCGCTGCGCTCCGAGCGACCGGAGCTGTCGGCGCGAGACGACCCCGTCCTGCTGCGCGAGCAGCGCCGCCAGGGCGGACTCGTCGAGTCCGAGTGCGGGGTGCTGATCCATGTGCGGAGCCTGCCCGGGTGCGCGACCGCGCAGGCCGCGGACCGGGCGCCTGTGGAGAGCGTCGTCGTGGAGCGCCGTGCGCAGCCGGTACGCGCAGGACTCCACGGTCGGGCGGCGGCGACGGCCTACCCCACATCGGTGATGCGGCGCGGGCCGGCCCGGGCATTGCATGGGAGCCGTGAACCTGCGCAGCGCGTGGCGACGATGGCGTGGCCCTCGGACGATGGCCGAGGTCGGCCTGGAGGACGCCATCGCCATGTTCGTGCAGAACCGCCGGGGCCGACGTCTCACCCGTCGCCTGGTCCGCCCGTAGACCTCACACGGTCTGCTCGGCCTGGCTGCCGGTGCGGGCGTCGGCCGCGGCCTCCTGCTCCTTCGCGGGCAGCACGAAGCGGTAGCCGACGTTGCGCACGGTGCCGATCAGGGTCTCGTTCTCCGGCCCGAGTTTGGCGCGCAGTCGCCGCACGTGCACGTCGACGGTGCGGGTGCCGCCGAAGTAGTCGTAGCCCCACACCTCCTGGAGCAGCTGCTGGCGGCTGAAGACCCGGCCGGGGTGCTGGGCCAGGAACTTCAACAGCTCGAACTCCTTGAAGGTCAGGTCCAGCGAGCGGCCGCCGACCTTGGCGGTGTACGACGCGTCGTCGACCACGACCTCGCCGGAGCGGATCACATGCGCCTCGGGGTCGTCGGCCTCGCGGCGCGCCGTGAGGCGCCCGACGGCGAGCTTGATGCGCGCCTCGAGCTCGGCCGGCCCGCACGTGTGCAGCACCACGTCGTCCATGCCCCAGTCGTGGAGCACGACGGCGAGGCCGCCCTCGGTGCAGACGAGGAGCACCGGCACGTCGGTGCCGGTGGTGCGGATCAGCCGGCACAGGTCGCGCGCGTGGGCGAGGTCCTGGCGCCCGTCGACCAGCAGCAGGTCGGCGTCGGGGGCGTCGAGCAGGGCGCTGCCGGTCGCGGGCACGATCCGGACCTGGTGGCCCAGCAGGGCAAGAGCCGGAAGCACCTCGGCCGACGGCTGGAGCGCGCTGGTGAGAAGCAGGAGCGTGCTCACTGGTGGCCTCCTCCCATGGCGGGCGGGGGCCGAAACGCGACGCTGGGCTTCGGCCGGTGACTCTGGTCGGGAAGAATACCGTGACATGAACGTCGAGACCGCCAGCATCCGGGTGCACTACTGGGCCTCGGCCCGCGCGGCCGCCGGCGTGAGCGGCGACGACATCGCGGTCGACGGGCCCGTCACCCTCGATGAGGTGGTACGCCGGGCGGTCGCCCTGCACCCGGGCACCCGGCTGCCCGACGTGCTCAAGGTCTGCTCGACGCTGGTCGGCGACCGGCCGGTGGGCTCCGAGGACCCGGGCCGGGTCGAGGTGCTCCCCGGCCAGACGGTGGAGTTCCTGCCGCCGTTCGCCGGCGGCTGATCTCTCAGCCCGCGGTCGCCCGGACGCGCCGGACGAGGGCCACGACCAACGCTCCGGCGAGTCCGCCGAGGGTGTTGGCCACGACGTCGGCGTACGACGCGGTGCGGCCGGAGAGCACCGCCCCCTGGACGAGCTCGACCAGCCCGGCGGCCAGGAACGTCCAGGCGGTCCAGTCCCGCCAGTCGGTGCGCGGCCAGGCCAGCGACCCGAGTGCGCTGACGGGCGCGAGGATCAGCGCGTTGCAGAGGAACTCCGCCCGCGGCTGCGTCGCCGTACCCGCGTCGAAGCCGACCGCCCGGCCGAGGTCGCACAGCCACGACGCCATCTCCGACTGGGTGCCCGACGTGGGGGCCAGCAGGGCGATCGCGAGGAGCACGACGTACGCCCCGAGCGCGATGAGCAGCGCGCGTCGCACCCGACCCGGCAGCCCCATGTGCGCGAACGCTTCCACAGCGCCGGAATGCGCTCGCCCCCGGGTGGGTTGTCCCAGATGTGAGCAGTGGAGCGTGGGTCGCCCTCGCCGCGGTCGCGCTGGCCGTGGGCTTCGGGCTCTACCGCGCCCGCACCGACGGCCGGTTCCGCCACACCACCCCCACGGTGGTTGAGGAAGGCGGGCTCGCCGGGCCCACGGTGGTTGAGGAAGGCGCGCTCGCCGGGCCCACGGTGGTTGAGGAAGGCGCGCTAGCGCCTGTCTCGAAACCACCGCACCCGCCCGCCAGCGCCTGGGACGACGTACGCCGCGCGCTCCCGGAGGCCGAGCTGGGCGAGAAGGCCACGCTGCTCCAGTTCTCCTCGGCGTTCTGCGCGCCGTGCCGGGCCACGCGTCGCACGCTCGCCGACGTCGCGGAGGCGGTTCCCGGCGTCGTGCATCTCGAGGTCGACGCCGAGCACCACCTCGAGCTGGTCCGTCGGCTGGGTGTGCTGCGCACCCCGACGACGCTGGTGCTCGACGCCGCCGGCCGCGAGGTGACACGAGCGTCGGGTGCACCGCGCAAGGAGCAGGTCGTCGCCGCCCTCGGGAGGACCTGATGCCCACATTGTGGACAGTCGTCTCGAATATTGATACGCCGATTGTGGCCGGCCGCAACTCGCTCCCTAGTCTGTGTGCCATGTCCTCGACCCTGCTGACGAAGCGCCGCGCAGTCGACCACTGCCGCGTGCGCTCGTCCCTGTGTCGAATGCACTGATCGGCTGCGCCTCAGCTCCCTGCTGACCTGCGTGGCCACCAGTCCACGCACTCGTCCGCAGGAGAGACATGTCCGCCACCACCGCTGCCACCCACGGGGTCGATGCCCGACCGGGGATCGACCCGCGTGGCCCGCAGTTCGCCGCCGCCCTCACCTCGGTCGTGCTGCTCGCCGTGCTGCTGCTCGCGCCCGGCCCGGTGGCGACCGCCCTGCTCGCCGCCCAGGCCGCGCTCTTCGCGATCGGCGCGTCCCGGGGCGTGCAGCACACGCCGTACTCCTGGCTCTTCCGCACCCTCGTCCGGCCGCGACTCGGCGCGCCGGCCGAGCTCGAGGACCCGGCCCCGCCGCGGTTCGCCCAGGCGGTCGGACTCGGCTTCGCCGTCGTCGGGCTCGTCGCGCTGCTCCTCGGCGCCGACCTCGTCGGCCTCGTCGCCGTCGGACTCGCCCTGGCGGCCGCCCTCCTCAATGCCGTCTTCCGGTTCTGCCTCGGCTGCGAGATGTACCTCCTCATCAAGCGCGCGACCGCGCACTGATCCCAGACCCCGCGCCCCTTCCTCGGCGCACAAGAAAGGTAGAAGCACATGACCCGCGAGAACTCCCTTGTCACCGCCCAGTGGGTGGAGGAGCACCTGAATGACCCGAAGGTGGTGCTGATCGAGGTCGACGAGGACACGACGGCCTACGACAAGGGCCACATCAAGGGCGCCATCAAGCTCGACTGGACGACCGACCTGCAGGATCAGGTCCGTCGCGACTTCGTCAACAAGCAGCAGTTCGAGGCGCTGCTCTCCGAGCGCGGCGTCGCCAACGACGACACCGTCGTCCTCTACGGCGGCAACAACAACTGGTTCGCGGCCTACGCCTACTGGTACTTCAAGCTCTACGGCCACCAGGACGTCAAGCTCCTCGACGGCGGCCGCAAGAAGTGGGAGCTCGACTCGCGCGAGCTCACCGACGAGCTGCCGAGCCGCGCCGCCACGTCGTACACCGCGCAGGAGCAGGACCGTTCGATCCGCGCCTTCCGCGACGAGACCGTCGAGGCCATCGGCGTGAAGAACCTCGTCGACGTGCGCAGCCCCGACGAGTACGCCGGACGGCTGCTCGCGCCGGCGCACCTGCCGCAGGAGCAGGCGCAGCGCGCCGGCCACGTGCCGACCTCGATCAACGTGCCGTGGAGCAAGGCGGCCAACGACGACGGCACCTTCAAGTCCGACGACGACCTGCGCGCGCTGTACGCCGAGGCGGGGCTCGACGACAGCAAGGAGACCATCGCCCTGTGCCGGATCGGCGAGCGCTCCTCGCACACCTGGTTCGTGCTCAAGGAGCTGCTCGGCCACCAGAGCGTGAAGAACTACGACGGCTCGTGGACCGAGTACGGCTCCCTGGTCGGCGTCCCGGTGGCCGTCGGCGACGAGCCCGGCGAGGCCTGAGCGAGTCCCATCACGGTGGTTGAGGTGCGAAGGCGCGCTAGCGCCTGAGCCTCGAAACCCCGTCAACGGTGACTGAGGAAGGCGCCGGCCGGTCAACGGTGGTTGAGGAAGGCGCGCTAGCGCCTGTCTCGAAACCACCACCTACGCAACATCACAGAAGGAAGCAGGAACATGTGCGGAGCAACTGAGGGCGGCCTGTCCCTCGACGGCATCGACGTCAAGAAGGAGGCGATCGTCCAGGGACAGGTCGTGCGCGACGGCGAGCCCGTCGGCAACGCCTACGTCCGCCTGCTCGACCGCAGCGGGGAGTTCACCGCCGAGGTGCCGACCTCGGCCACCGGTCACTTCCGGTTCTTCGCCGGCAACGGCGAGTGGACGCTGCGCACGCTCGCGCCGAAGGCGGAGCCGGTGGACAAGAAGGTCATCGCATCCGTCGGAGACATCGCCGAGGTCGTCGTCAGCATCTGATCGACTGCACGAGCTCGAGCACGCCGGTCCCACCCACGGGTGGGACCGGCGTTTCGGCGCCTGCGTCACCCGGTCGTGGGGTCGAGCACGCGTACGCCGTACCGCTGGAACCCGCGGTCCGCGGTCACGACCGTCGCGCCCTGCTCGAGCGCGATCGCGGCGTAGTAGGCATCCGGGATCTCATTGCCTCGCAGGCGGTGCCCTGCGACGAGCTCGGTGAAGATCGCCCAGTGCCGGGCCGCGGGCCGGACCGCTGTCACTCGCGAGGAACCGAGCAGGGCCTCGGCGAACGCGACTGCCTCGGCGGGGGCAGAGGGACGCTCGAAGACGCGCGGATGAGTGACGATGCGGACCATCGCGCTGAGGGCCAGCTCGCTGATGCCGATCGGCTCGTGACCCACCAGGGCTCGTTCGAGCCAGTTGCGCAGGTCGCGGGCGTGCGGAGAGTCGTCGTTGCGCTGTGCGCCCACGAGTACGTTGACGTCGAGGAACAGCACCTCAGCGACGCGCCTCGCCGAGCAGTTCGGCCATCGCGTCCTTGTCCCAGAGGTCGACTCCCTGCCGCAGCCCACCCGAGTAGGCGAAGTCGGGCAGCGCCGACGTGGCCTCGGTCTGCTGCTCCACGTCGTAGAGCATCTTGCGCAGCGCCTCCTCCAGGATGGATCCGATCGTCCGGTGCGAGCGTGCGGAGAGCACCTTGGCTGCAGCGAGGAGCTCGTCGTCGATGTTCACCGTGGTGCGCATCCACGCATCTTATCATCAAGCCTGTGGCATCAAAACATCAAGGATCTCCGGGCTCCTCGCGCTCGATCGACCGAGCGCGGCCGGAGGCGGGGTGCTCGGTCCGAGATGTCTGGACCACCCTGGTGCGGGAAGGGTGATCACGAGGGCGGTGAGCGCCACTCTCAATAGCCCATCTGGGCCACTATCGACTCCCGGGGTCGATAATTCCGGTGCCTTTCGACGAGCATGTGCGTCAGGGCCGTGATCTCCGCCTCCAGGTGTCGAGCTTGCCGGACGCATACCCAATTTGTGTGATTGGATGCTGCGGTACTACGTGAGCACTCAAGGCACTCAAGGGGAGTCCCGCATGAAGAAGTACCTGTCCGGTCTCGTGGCGGCACTGATGCTGTCGGCTGGTCTCGTTGCGCTGGCGGGCCCCGTGGCCCAGGCCGCGCCGGCCCGCGCCTGCGGTGAGCAGTACCAGCCGGCCTGCGTGCCCACGAAGCCCCAGGCGCCGAAGAGCGTGGTCGTCGAGCCCGGCGCGAAGCCGCAGGTCAAGATCACCATCGGCACCAACGGCAACGTGAAGCCGACCGGCAAGGTCGTGGTCAAGCTCGCGGACAAGAAGCTCCCCAAGAAGCTCCAGGGCAAGAACGTCTCCTTCCAGGTCAAGAAGGGGAAGGTCGTCGTCAAGCTGCCGAAGCTCAAGCCCGGCAAGTACAAGTTCAAGTACGACTTCGTGCCCAAGGCGGGCACCGCCTTCAAGGCGTCGAAGGGCAAGATCACCGTCGTGGTCAAGAAGCGCTGAGGCGCCGACCGCGATCGCCGGGCCCCGTGACCACTCGTCGCGGGGCCCGAGTGCATTTTGTCAGTGGCCGCCGTCGTCGGTGGTTGAGGTGCGAAGGTGCGCTAGCGCCTGAGCCTCGAAACCACCACCGTACGTCGAGTTGGTCGGTGTGCCGGAGGAACGGATCGGTGTTGACTAGGGTGACCGCGTGAATCGACGCGCTCTGTGGATCGGGCTCGCCGTCCTCGTCGGAGCCGTCGTCCTCTTCGCGGCCTGGGCCGCCTGGACGACCTATCAGGTCAACCGCGACCTCACCGCCGCCGTCGACGACGCGACGGCGCTGCGTGCCGCGGTCGAGGGTGACGACGACGATGCCGTGCAGGCGTCGCTCGGCCGGTTGCGCGACCACAGCGCCGCGGCGGCGGACCGGACCGCCGGCCTCACCTGGTCGGTCCTGGAGCACCTGCCGGCGTACGGCGACGACGCGCGCGGCGTGGCCGTCGCGAGTGCGGTCGCCCGCGATCTCGCCGACGCGGGAGTGGAGCCGCTGGTCCGGGTCTCCGACGACCTCGACTTGATCGTGCCGGCCCAGGCGCGGATCGACGTGGCCGCGCTCGAGGCGCTCCAGGACCCGGTGGCGGCGGGCAGGGCGGCGTTCGACGACGCGCGGGCGCGCCTGGTCGGCGAGGACTCGACAGGCTACGTCGAGCGGCTGCGCACGAAGTACCGCGAACTGACCCGGCAGGTCGACGACGCGGCCGCCATCCTCTCCAGCGCCGACACGGCCCTCCGGGTGCTCCCGACCATGCTCGGCAGCGACGGCCCCCAGGACTACCTGCTCGTCTTCCAGAACAACGCCGAGATCCGCGCCACCGGTGGCCTGCCCGGTGCCGTGTCGGTGGTGCGGGCCGACGACGGGCAAGTCCGGATGACGCGTCAGGTCGCGGCCAACACCTTCGGTCGCACGGATCGGCCGGTGCTGCCGCTGACCGACTCCGAGGAAGCCGTCTACAACGAGATCCTCGGCACCTACTTCCTCGACGCCAACCTGCAGCCGGACTTCTCGCGGGCGTCCGACCTCTGGCGGGCCCGCTGGGAGCAGGTCTACCCCGAGCGGCTCGACGGCGTGCTCTCGGTCGACCCGGTGGCCATCTCGTATCTCCTCGGCGCCACCGGCCCGGTCGAGGTGGGCGGCGTGACGCTCACCGAGGACAACGCCGTCGACGAGCTGCTGTCACGTGTCTATCAGCGGTTCCCCGACCCGGCCGCCCAGGACCGCTGGTTCCGCCGGGTCGCTCGCACCGTCTTCGACAAGGTGTCGACCGGGGTCGGCTCACCTCAGGAGCTGGTGCGGGCCATCGCGGACGGGGTCCGGGAGCACCGGGTGTTCGTGCACAGCTTCGACGACTCCCTCCAGGAAGCCATCGCCGGCAAGGCGGTCGCCGGCGACCTCGTCACCGACCCCGACGCGGCGCCCCAGGTGGGCTTCTACCTCAACGACGGCACCGCCTCGAAGATGTCGTACTACCTGCGCTATGACGTCTCCGTCGATGCGACGTACTGCAACCAGGGCGTACAGGGCCTGGCCGGCCACGCCACCCTGATGTCCGACGCCCCCGAGGACGCCGCCTCCCTGCCCGACTACGTGACCGGCAGCTACGCGACGTACGGCGGTAAGCCCGGCTCCCAGCTCGTGCAGGTCTACATCTACGGTCCCGTCGGCGGTCAGATCAGCGCCCTCGCCCTCAACGGCAAGCCCCTGCGCGGCCCTGGCCCGATCCTCGACCAGGGGCGCCCGGTCCTGAACGCGACACTGCTGCTCGACCCCCAGGAGAAGGTCGACCTGACGTGGCGCATGAAGACGGGAGCCAATCAGACCGGCGACATCCGGGTGTCAGTGACGCCGAGAGTGGGATCAGGGTCGACGTCTATGCCGGTTGACTCTGCCTGCTGAGCGACACGCTCAGGGGGCCGGTTGCTCAGGCGCATAGCCGTACCCATAGCCATAGCCATATCCGTACCCTGATGCGCGTCGCTTGTTCGGCACCATGTTGAGCACGACGCCGACGGGGTGTGCATCGACCTGCTGCAGGCGATCGACGGCTTGGCTGAGCTGGTCCTTGGTGGTCTTGCCATAGCGAACGACGAGCAGGGCGCCATCGGCCTGCGAGGCGATCAGCGCCGCGTCGGTCACTGGCAGCAGCGGCGGCGCGTCGATGATGACCATGTCGTACCGGTCCCGGATCTGCTTGAGCAGGTCGGCCATCGCGTTCGATTGCAGCAGCTCTGCTGGGTTGGGTGGGATGGTGCCGCTCGCCAAGACGTCCAGGTCACTGTCAGTCACCTTCTGGATAGCGTCGTCCAGTGAAACCTTGCCCAGCAGCACCGTGGTGACACCGACCGCATGGTCGAGTCCGAGCTGGGCGGTTGCCTTCGGCCGACGCAGGTCGCCCTCGATCAGCAGCGTTCGATGACCGGCCTGAGCCATGGTGAGCGCCAGATTGACCGAGGTCGTGGACTTGCCTTCCTCGGGAACTGCTGAGGTCACAACGAAGACTTTGTTGGCGCTGTCGACCTCCACGAACTGCAGATTGGTGCGCAGCACCCGGAACGCTTCGACGCGGGGCGCGTGAGGCTCAAGCGACGTGACGAGCGGGTGTTGTCTGGTCGCCGCATCGAACGTGATCCCGCCCAGCACTGGAGCGTTGGTTGCGGTCGTGATGTCATCTGGCGACTTGATCGTGACATCGAGTAGCTCGCGGAGTACGGCGAGGCCGGCGCCGAGCACAAGCCCGAACACGAGCCCGAGCCCGATGTTCCGGGCAGGCCGGGGGCTGACTGGGTCACTCGGCAAGTCAGCCGGGTCGACGATGGTCGCCTTGACGGGGGCGCGCGACTTGCCCGGGGGTGTCTCGAGTTGCCTAACAAGGTCGACGAGGCTCTCTGCATACGCCTGAGCGATCGCCTGGGCGCGCAGCGGTTCGGCGTCCGTCGCCGTGATCTCCAGGTTGACGGTGTCGGTCACCGCCGACGCGCGGACCTTTGCCGAGAGTTCGTTCGGAGCAAGATCGAGGCCGAGGTCGTATGCCACGGTCTTGGCCAGTTCGCGGCCGTCCACCAGGTCCGCGTAGGACGTCACCCGTTGGGCAGAGAACAAGCCGCCCTGGTTGAGATCGGATGCTGTGTCTGAGGTCTGGGTGGTGACGAACAACTGTGCCACCGATTGGTACTGCGGAGTTGCCGCCAACGTGAATCCTGCAACGACAGCCACAAGGATGCTGGTGGTCGACAGGACGGTGAGCCAACGACGACGAATCACGCGCAAGTACTCACGCAACTCCACGCCGCAGACCCCCTCTTCAAAGACTTGCGCGAGTCTAGACCAACCCGGATCGGTTCGTTCAGGACCGCCGTGCGTTCGGCGGGTGCTCGGGCGAGACACGCGTCAGCCCAGTGCTCCCGCACCGACGCTGTAGGCTCGCGACGCCGTGGAGTCGAAGCGCGAAGCGGCTCCGACTACCTCAAGGCTCACACGGCGCCTTCTTTCGCGAGACACGCTGCACTCGGTGTCAAATGGCTCTGAAGTAGCGCTGCGAGAACGTCGACGCAGACAGCATTAGGGATCCGGGGGTCAGACTCGATGGTGCTCTTCAGTGCTGGCGCAGCCGTCGCGCTGGTGGCTTTCGCAACCCTTGTGCTCCCCGCAAAGTACACGCCGGGACATGTGTGGTCCTACGCATGGGCATTTGCGTGGGCGTGTCAGGCCGTTCTCGGCACCGGATACCTCCTGGACTGGGGAACGGCGGTGTTTGTCGCAGCCTGCAATCTGGCCTTCCTCTTCGCGGCCTACTTGGCTGTACCAGCCGTGTCGCGGGTCCCCGGGTCTTCGCCTACGGGCCGCGTCGTCAACCTGGGTACGGGTTCGAGAGCACGCTTGGTCACCTGTGTTGCGTGTCTGATGTTGGCGGTGTTGTCTCTCCAGATCGGCCTCAGACAGATCGGGCACCCCGGGTTGAACTCGATGCTCGGGGGGTCCTATTCGCAGTTCTCCGATTCGCTCCGGGTGACGAAGTCCAACTTCAGTGTCAACGGAGTCTGGGTCACCCCCACCGCCATCACGGTCTCGGCCACTCTCCTCGTGGCTGCCTCGGTCCTCGCTGGCCTGGAAGTTGCTGTCGCGAGGAATGAGGCGAGGTGGCGCGCGCGGCTACAGATGGGCGCGGTGTTAGTGCTCGCATTCGTCACGAGCGCGAGCACCGGCGTTCGCAGCTACCTCTTGATCACCATCTTCATGGTCCTCGGCACGTACTTAGCCACCAAGGTCTTCGTCGTCGGCGTGGGCTTCAGCGTGAGTGGGCGAGCCGCGGCGGGCGGAGCCGCCGCAGTCGCTGGCTTTCTCGTGTGGGTTGTAGTCGTCCAGTCTGCGCGGAGAGGCGACATGTCATTCGAGCGCGTCGGCGCGACGCTCGACTACTTGCGCGCATGGTTCGCCGGATACATGCCCGCGCTGTCTCAGTGGAGCGCGGATGTGGACCCGAGTGGCGGTGGATTCGGAGAGAACTTATCGCGGGGCGTCCTCGTCCCGTTGGGGTTGGCACGCGGCGAGGGGTTCGGCGAACAGGTCGAGGCAGTCGCGATCGGCGACGGTGGAATGTCGAATGCGATGACCGTCTTCCGGGTCCTGCTCTTGGACTTCGGGTTCCCGGGCGCCCTGATCGCTTGTGTCGTTGCTGGCTTCGTGAGCCAGCGCGTCTACCTGCGCGTCGTTGCGGGGAGCATCGGGTGGGTAGTTCCGCTCGCCGCGGTTTACGCCGCGGCTCTGTACTCGTTCAACGGCTGGTTCTTCGCCTATGGATCGCGCATTGGTGGCGTAGTGCTTGCCGCAGTCGTCATGTGGGCAACGGTGCGACCCACTCCCCCCGGAGGCTTGTCCTCACCACAGCGGCAGGTCGCAACAAGCAGTCGGTCGACGACGGCTGACGAATAGGAGAACTTGTAGCGGTGTCGTCGAACCGAGGCACCCGGCCGTGTCGATCGCCGCACAGGTCACAGTCAAGTACCCCTGCGCGGGCGGCCTGCCGGCATTAACGTCTCTCTCGAGACTGGCCGTCCGCGCTGGCCTGGAGAGGTGTGCATGAAAATCGCGATCATGGGTCTGGGATACGTGGGCATGACGGCTGCGGCGTGTCTTGCCAGTCGCGGCCACGAGGTGGTCGGAGTCGATCCCAGCGCGACCAAGGTTCAGCGGGTGGAGGAAGGTCGGTCTCCGATCACGGAACCGGGCCTGAATGATCTGGTCGAGTCCGTAGTCAAGCGTGGATTGCTCCGGGCAACGACGACGCTCACGCAGGACGTTGCTGATGCAGAGTTGGTAATCGTCTGTGTCGGCACACCGAGTGCGGTTGACGGGTCCCACAATATGACCTACATCGTTGAGGTCACGCGACAGCTCGCGGAACTCTTTCAGACCAACCCGGGTCGCAAGGTCACAGTGGCGTACCGATCCACGATTCGCCCCGGAACGATCGAGGAACTGATTCAACCGATCTTCAACTCGATCTTGGGCGGGGACGCCGCAGGGAGGGTCGAAGTTGTCTACAATCCAGAATTTCTTCGAGAGTCTTCTGCGATCAACGATTTCTTCGCGCCACCAAAGATCGTGGTCGGCACGAAGGACGGCGAGCGCTCCGCCGCAATTGACGCGATAAACGATGGAATCAATGCCCCGGTTTTCTATGTGAAGTACCGCGAAAGCGAGATAACCAAGTTTGTAGACAACACCTTCCATGCCGTCAAGACTGCCTTCGCAAATGAAATCGGTAGGATCTGCGCTCGTCTCGACATAAGTGCCACTGAGGTTCATAAGATCTTCATCGCTGACACCAAGTTGAATGTATCCCCCTATTACCTCCGTCCCGGCGGACCCTTCGGTGGTTCGTGTCTGCCGAAGGACGTTCGAGCGCTTCAGTACATCTCACGAACGGCGGGTGCCGGTACGCACTTGATCGACTCCTTGCTCCAGTCGAACTCGGCGCACAAGGACTTCCTGTTTGAATACGTCACTCGCGACCTCATCTACGGTGCCAGGGTCCTCATGCTGGGCCTCGCATTCAAGGACAAGAGTGATGACCTGCGCGAATCGCCCAATGTCGACCTTGCTCGAATGCTGATCACTGCCGGTTACCAACTGTCAGTATTTGACCCATTCGTCGCGCCTCACAGCCTTGTCGGACAGAATCTCGGGGCGCTGTCCAATTCGCCCTTCATTCGGGACATTCTCGTCGATGAAGAGACCGTCCATGCGACAATGTGGGACCTAGTGATCGACTCCCGGTCGATCGCTTCCGATCTCGATCTTGATGTCGGGCCAGTGGTCGATATCAATGCCCTAGCTTGAGTTGAGTTTTAACGATGAGTCTAAATCTGCCTAAGGACATGTCTGTCGGTGAGGCGGAACGGCCGCTCAAGATCGCTGTCGTTTACAGCCGTCTCCCATTTCCCATGATGCGCGGCGACCAGGTCACGATCGCTCACCTGCTGAGTTTCCTTGCCAAGCGAGGACATGACGTCGACTTGTATACGCTCGACGTCGACGGCGATTTCACGCCTGAGCAGCGCAGGTGGTTGGAGGGTGCGAGTCGGCAACTGCGAATCTACGACCAGGGACCGCTGCATTTCGGCGTTGGCTTGCTGGGAAGCCTCTTCCGGCTGAATCCACTGCAAGTCGGCATATTCCAGAATAGGCGGTTGGAGCGCGACTTGGCTCGTGCCATCGGAAGCGGATGTTACGATGTCGTCTATTGCTATTATGTGCGGTCGGCACCAGCGATTCCGCGATGGTTTCGCCCGAATCATGCCACGCAACTTGGCGGGCGCAGGACGGCCGCCTTCCTCGCGATGCAGTTGTCGCAGACGCTCAACACCGGTCGGATGGCGCAGAATTCTCATGGCCTCACCCGCAGGCTCATCTATCGCATCGAGACTCGGTTGATGCGTCGGTTCGAGGCACGCGTATGGCGGCGCTTCACAAAGGTGATGTTGATCGGGCCCAAGGATGTGGAAGCTGTCGCAGCGGCCTGTGAGGCGGAGGGGCAGCCCATGATCTCCAACTGGTTGTATGGTGCTCATGGGACCGATGTCGAGGTATTCAGGCCGGCTCTGAGTGACGATGTCATCCCGAACCGTCTCGTTTTCTCAGGCTCGATGGTCTACGAGCCGAACGTTCAAGCCGTGTTGTGGTTCTATAACAACTGTTGGCCGGAGTTGAAGCGGGTCCGACCGGATCTCGAGTGGCTGATCGTGGGCCGCGATCCTGTATCGGAGATCCGTGCCCTGCAGGCGGCGGACGGGATCACGGTGACTGGCACCGTGCACGACGTCGGAGAGTACATCCGGAGCGCCGCGGTGTGTGTGAACCCGATGCTGGCCGCCGGCGGCATGCAGAACAAGCTCCTTGAATACCTCGCCAGCGCGAAGGCGGTTGTTGCGTCGACGGTAGCCAACGAAGGCATCATGGCGCCCCCCGGCGTGCTCAGGATCGCCGATGAGCCGAACGACGTTGTTGACGCGGTCCTTGAGTTGTTGCAGAACCGTGTCGTGGCCGATCAACTTGGGGAACGAGCGCGCTCGTTCGTGCTCGAGCACTGGACGTGGGAAGCGCACTTCGAGGTGCTTGAGCGCAACTTCTACGACGCGGTGTCGGGCCAGGTGGCAAGGTCTGACTAGGCTTGGGTGACAAGGGTCGCATCAGTGGTCGGTGGTGATCGAGTGCGTCTTGTGAGTTTCGCCCTAGTTCTTCTGACTTCACGCCTCCGTTCTCCCGCGCACCTAGGCTCATGCCGTGGAGGCACCTCACAGGCACAACCTCGTTGCTCTGGATGCGCTTCGTGGTCTTGCGGCCTTTGCGGTAGTGATGGGACACACGCGAGCGCAGATCCTCGTGGCGCAGGGGCACCCAAAGCAGGGCGAGGGTTGGCAGAAGCTAGCCTTGGCCCCGACTGGATTCGCTGCGGAGGCCGTAGCTCTCTTCTTCGTGGTGTCGGGCTTTCTCGTTGGTGGGCAGGTTGTCCGGAACGTCCGAGCCAACCGATTCACCTGGAGGACGTACGCGATCCGCCGCCTCTCGCGCCTCTATGTCGTCCTCGTGCCGACGATTCTATTCACGCTAGTGGTCGACTGGTGGACCCGTGGCCTCTTCGAGCCCAACGCTGCCTCGGCCGAGGCAGACGAGACGCCGACTGCCCGGGAGGTAGTCTGCAACCTGGCCTTCCTGCAGGATGCGCGATGTGACCCGATCGGTAGCAACGGGTCGTTGTGGTCGCTGTCCTATGAGTTCTGGTTCTACGTGGTATTCGCCGCCGGCGTGCTGGCCTTGGCGCAAGCGCGTTCGCGCAGCGTCATCAGAGTCGGCATAAACGTCGTAATTGTCTTCGGTGTCATCGCGCTGTTCGGTTGGCACCTGCTTTGGCTGATCCCGGCATGGCTTCTTGGCGTCGCGCTTGCGATGTGGCACGACGTCCGGCGTGTCACTCAGGATCCAGTCGCCCCGCGCAGCGTCGGGGTTGCTGCGCTCGGACTGGCTATTGTCTGTGCAGCGACCAGTGTTTCGTCGATTTCGGATGAGATCCGGTTTCTTGTCGTGGGTGTCGCAAGTCTACCGTTGGTCAGCTATGCGACGAGGCCGTCGGCGGCCTGGCAGCGGCGATGGGTGTCGCGTTGGGCGTGGGTCGGCGCCTGGTCCTACACCCTGTACGCGTTTCACCGCCCGATCGTCGCTTTTGTCGCCACGGCGATCGGCGCGAAGACTGAGTTTTCGGCCAGTGTCGAAGTGGTCGTCGTCTACGTCGCGTCCGGTCTCATTGCTGCTGCTTGCTATCCAGCCTTCTTCCTGGGCGAAGCGCACACCGGTCGAATTAGAAACTGGCTCTTGTTCGTCAGCGATCGGGGTAGCCGAACTGACGTCGAGCCCAGGGACCTACAGAGTTCCTAGCGCGGGTCAGAGCGCTCTGATCTCCAATTCGAGAAGTCCGTCGGGCGCTAGAAACTCGATCTCGCGTCCAAGACACGGCTCGGAGGGGCCACGAGGAAAGTGGTGGACGGCTCGGATCGAGCCGAGGGTGCCGGTAGTCAGAGAGAACTGAGCCCTGGCTCCCGAGTGGTGCCGGAGACCGAGCGCCGACTCGGTTGAGTCGATCCGCCACGCCTCGTCCACGATGAAGCGGCTGACCATCTGCCTTCCGCGGATAGGAACCCACGTGTCGCGCAGCAATACTGCGTCGTCGGAGACGATCAGCCGCCGGGACACGCCTCCCCCAAACCTGGAATACCCGTCAGCGGTGCCCGCCAACTCGACCTCCCGCTCTGAGTGCCGAACCAAGGCTGAAAGCGACGCGGTACCACTCCAGCCCACGCGCCATGCTCCAAAAAATTCGGCCGGCTCGACGCCGCCGTAGGTGGGACCGTTGTGGGACTCCGCAGATCTCGTCCAATCGCGGTCACGCCCAGCAGCGATGGCAGCAACGCCCGGGTCGACGACAACTCGCGCTCCGGCGATGCAGACCTGAATGGAAAGGAAGTCTGCATGTCCGTGCCCCAGAACCTCCCTCGGACCCATGGGGCCGGCATCGAATATCACGCTGAGCCGATCGCGGATGATGTGCGCGTAGCCGGCGTCGGTCAGCACGAGGTCGCGGGGCGCCGCGCTGGGAACCCAGCCGACCGACGAAGGTGTGACGGCATCTCCGATGGCAGCATCGTTGAACACGGCCACTTCGCCGTCGACGTGCACGATGGCGTCCATTGCCTCCCGCATAACGTTCTCCACGCGCACGGCTTCGGCTTCGAACCGTGCCGGAAGGCTGCCACTGGTTTTCAGGCATTGCGCCATGGAAAGCATGTGTATGTGATAGGTGGGCGAACGCTCGGCCCAAACACCATCGGTCGTGATGCAGCGAGACAGAGTCCGGAGCACTCGAACGGCTGAACGACGAGCGGAACGCTCCCGACCCTGGAGTGCATGAGCAACCATCAAACCCATCTCCGTAAAGACGGCGTGGTTGAAACCTAAGTACCGTTCGGCCTGCAGTCGTAGCATTCCGCCACAGAATCGCACATGACGCGCGAGAATCCATCGATCGGGGTACGAGCCGATGTGGCCGTGTGGGACCCGAGCAAGCGCCGCCGTAAGTGACATGCACCGGTAGGCCATGGCTATTGGTGACCAGTGGAACTTGCGAAGGTCGCCCGGATCAGCATCCGCTTGCGTCTCCATGGCCCTGAGAAGGATGGCGACGGTGCTGAGGCCACGCTCCGGGTCGCAATCAATGAGCGGCAACGCAAAGTTGAAGTAGGCGAGATCGTGTTCCCACCGGTATGCAGCGGGGTTCTCGGCGATCTCCTTGCCCCACTGGACCTTGTCCGGTGACCCGAACTCCTTCGTGATGCCGCCCGATACAAAGGTCCCGCGGTGGAGTAGCGGCACGACAGACTCAAACCTGGTTCCCTGGGGGGAGTACGCGTCGGCAAAGGCGCGTAGGGCAGCCAAACCCCGGAGATCCCGCGTGCGGACCTCGCGAGAGCGCCGGTGCCACGAAACCGGGGCGACATACCGACGGATAGCTTCTTGGCGGAGGCGGCCTAGAACCATGCGTATCGTGAGTCGTCGGACGAATCGTGCTTGGCGAGCCAGACGGATGGCGAGCTTCATGACTTCGCGGTCGCCTCGGCTGCTTCGTCAGCGTTGGAGACCAACCGGGTCGGCGTCGACATCACACGAGAAAGGGGCGGGGTTAGGACAAGCACTCCTTCGGAACGATACAACTTCGCGACGAAGTATCCGTAGAGGGCTCCGACCACTGCAGCGAACGTGGAGGCGAGCGCCACAGGCCCCGCCAGAGCCGCAGCAATGACCTCAGCGCCGAAGCCAGCGGGAAGAAGGACGGCTTGTGCGACGAATGCCTCTCGTGCGTACCCGGACATACGTAGAACTTCGTCAACCGGTCCACCAAAGCTCTCGGCCAGGGTGGCGAACAACATGGCCACCAAGATCCAGTGCGCGCCACTGAATTCAGTGCCGAAGGCGGCTGTCAGAACAGGATCAGCCAGGGCTGCTGCTCCGACGATGGAGAGGACGGCAATGGACGACGCCGCTAGGGCGATCGACCGACCCCGTCGTTCGATGGCTGCCCAGTTGCCGGATGCCGCGTTCGTGGCGAGTTCCGGCCTGATGGAGAAGCGGATCGCCGCGATAACCGCTCCGACCGCCGACGTCAGACGACCCGCCAACGCCACGTTCGCCGTGTCCGCGCCAGGTAAGATGACGCCCGCAGCCCAGACGGGACTCCAGATAAGGCACCCCTGCACGATCCGGGCAGCACCCATGAATGCGCCGTCCCGCCAGACGGTGCCGAGCGGGGGGACTTCCGACCGGTTCATCGCTAATGAGGGAGGAATGTCCGTGCGTCGCTGTTTCGTGACGGCGAGCCCCAGCGAAATCAACGCCGCCAAACCGCAGCCCACGCAGGTCGCCAACAGGGTCTCCGTCAACGAGGCCATGCCGGCGAGCACGAGTGGGACGGTCAACAGAATCTGTCCGACGTTTGCGAAGGTGTAGAAGATCGCACTGCCCAGGTTTGGGCTTCCTGAAGCGACAACTACCTGTGCGGACACGAAGATGACGCCGTAGCACACCCACCAGGTGCCGGCCAGGAGTCCGATCAGCCCCGACTCGGTGACTATCCCGATAGCCAAACCGCAGAAAGCGCCGCCGACTGGGACTGTGGCAAGAGAAATCAAGAATGCACGTTTCAGGAGCGCAACGGCGGTAGTTCGGCTGGTGATGGACGTTCGGGGTACATGGCGTACTAGCCCATCAGGTAGTCCGAGTCCGGCGGCGAAGTACGTCGCAAGCACGATCCCCATCACGACGAAGTAGCTGGCCAAGTCGTCTGACGATAGGTGCCGGGCGATGACTGCAATCGTGACGAACTGCACCATGACAGCGCCATATCGGCTCGTGATCGGAACCATGAACCGCCTCACAACGAGCGTCCAGGGCTACGAGTGTGCCGAGTCGTTGTCGGCAATGGCGTAGCACAGACATGCCACAATCCGAACCCGGATGGTTGCTGGCTTGCTGTTTCGGCGTTTAGATTTCGTTGCTCGCACATGGCCGAGGACCGCCGATTGTTCACGGGGTCGCACCCCAGCGCGACTCTGCCTGGGCAGGGCCGGGTTGCGGTGCCATGATCTCAAGGACCCGTTTGACGTGGTCGTCCCAGGAGAGCATTTCCGTTACGCTCTGCTGGCCCGCCGATCCAAGACTGCGGGCAAGGCCACGATCGTCCAACAGGCGTCGAACGGCTTGCTGGATGGCTTGAGGATCGTTGCCGTCAACCAAGTAGCCAGTCCTCTGGTCGGTGATGAAGTCGCTCGGACCAGCCTTGTCGCCGGCGATGACAGCACATCCGAAGGACATCGCATCGGCGATCGTGATCCCGAAGCCTTCAACGTCGGTGCCGTCGTTGGCGACGACTTGTGGGTGAAGGAAGACGTCAGCCCATCTATACAAGGCGGCGACGTCCGCGTCGGGAACCCGTCCGAGGAAGCGCACTTGCCCGGAGAGTCGGAGGGAATCGCTCTGTTGGCGAAGCTCATCGGCCAGGGGACCGCTTCCAGCGATCCGATATTCGAAGTCGGTTCGTCCGGAAGCCGTCAGTTGCGCGAGCGCGGATAGGCACCCTTGTACGTTCTTCCTCGGCACGAGGCGCGCCAAGGTCAGAATGCGCAGTGGGCGCGCCTGCATATCTTCCGTATGGTCACGTGTCGGCTGAGGTGGGAACGACAATCCGTTTCCGATGACTCTCCAGGAGTCTGCTCCGATGGCATCGCCCCACATTGAGTATGCAAACTGCTTCGTCGCTGTCGACACCGCAGCCACGGCGGTTGCTTGCCGGAAGGTGGCACGCATCAGGGGACGCATGGCACGGGGAACGATCAGGACTTCACGCCCATGGACGGATACAAACAGCGGCACCCCGCGTCGGACCGGTAGTGTCGCTAAGCCAGCGCGCCAACTGGTCGCGTGAATGTAGGCATACTCCTCGGATTTCAGAAGCTCGCGTGCCAACCTGCTGAGCCTGAGTCCCGTTGGCGCTTGAGGACCAGGCCCGGCATTGAGGAGTTGAAGGTATCCCTCAGGGTACTGGACCTCGCTGCGACCGGCGGGGAGCGTGGTCTGAGTGATGACATCTACCCTCACCTTCGCCCGGAGGTAGGCGCGCGCGACCTGCTCGGAGAAGGTTTCGATCCCCCCAGTGACGGGTGGGAATGCTTTGGCGAGCATCAGGACTCGCTGGGTCATTCCGTCTCCGTTCGCTGCGGGGCGACGCTGTCCAGCCTTCGGGTCATATCGTCGCATGCTCGAACGCTTGAGGTTTCATGCTGCCAAAATGCTGACCGGGCGACGACGCGGTCGTGCGTCATCGCCCTGTCAGCCCGGTCTAACGTCGGTGGCGAATCCGTTGGAACTGATTCGCCACCGAGTTCAGCTGCCGGTGTTGATCATCCCCGCGCCGACGGTGACGCCGGTGGCTTCGTCGATGAGGATGAAGGAGCCGGTGGCGCGGTTCTTGGAGTAGGGGTCGCACAGCAGGGGCACGGTGGTGCGCAGCTGGACGCGGCCGATCTCGTTGAGGCCGAGCTCCCGGGTCTCCTGGTCGCGGTGCAGGGTGTTGACGTCGAGGCGGTACTGGATGTCCTTGACCAGCGCGCGCGCCGAGCGGGTGGTGTGCTTGATGGCGAGCTTCTGCCGGGGGCGGAGCGGCTCGTTGGTCATCCAGCAGATCATCGCGTCGATGTCCTGGGACGGCTTGGGAGCGTTGTTGACCCGCGCGATCAGGTCGCCGCGGGAGACGTCGAGGTCGTCCTCGAGACGCACGGTGACCGACATGGGCGGGAAGGCCTCGGTGACCTCCTTGTCGAACAGGTCGATGCCGGCGATCTTCGAGGTCATGCCCGAGGGCAGGACGACGACCTCGTCGCCCGGCTTGAGGACGCCCCCGGCGACCATCCCGCCGTAGCCGCGGTAGTCGTGGTGCTCGTCGGACTTGGGGCGTACGACGTACTGCACCGGGAATCGGACGTCGACGAGGTCGCGGTCGGAGGCGACGTGGACGTTCTCGAGGTGGTGCATCAGGGTCGGGCCGGAGTACCAGGACATCTGGGCGGATCGTTCGACGACGTTGTCGCCCTTGAGCGCCGAGATCGGGATGACCTGGAGGTCGGGGATGTTCAGTTTGGTGGCGAACTGGGTGAACTCGGCGTGGATCTTCTCGAAGACGGCCTGGTCGTAGTCGACCAGGTCCATCTTGTTGACCGCGAGCACCAGGTGGGGAACGCGCAGCAGCGAGAGGATCACCGCGTGCCGCCGCGACTGCTCGGTCAGCCCCTGACGGGCGTCGACGAGCACCAGCCCCAGGTCGGCGGTGGAGGCGCCGGTGACCATGTTCCGGGTGTACTGCACGTGCCCGGGGGTGTCGGCGATGATGAACTTCCGCGTCGGGGTCGCGAAGTAGCGGTACGCCACATCGATCGTGATGCCCTGCTCGCGCTCCGAGCGCAGCCCGTCGGTCAGCAGCGCCAGGTCGGTGTAGTCGTAGCCCTTGGACTGGCTGGTGGCCTCGACGGCCTCGAGCTGGTCCTCGAAGATCGACTTGGAGTCCAGCAGCAGCCGACCGATGAGGGTCGACTTGCCGTCGTCGACGGAGCCCGCGGTGGCGAACCGGAGGAGGTCCATGTTCCGGGACTCCTGCGCAACCTCAGCCTTCGTGAGGTCGGTGGTGAGGTCGCTCATCAGAAGTAGCCTTCCTTCTTCCGGTCCTCCATCGCTGCCTCGGAGAACCGGTCGTCGCCACGGGTCGCGCCGCGCTCGGTGACGCGGGCGATGGCGATCTCGTCGATGATCTTGTCGATGGTGTCGGCCTCGGACTCCACACACCCGGTGAGGGTGAGGTCGCCGACGGTGCGGAACCGGACGGTCCGCTCGGTCGCGGTCTCACCGGCGCGCAGCGGGTTGTAGTCCGACTCGGTCAGCAGCATCCCGTCGCGCTCGAAGACGCGGCGCTGGTGGGAGAAGTAGATCGAGGGGATCTCGATGCCCTCGCGGCCGATGTAGTGCCAGATGTCCAGCTCGGTCCAGTTGGAGATCGGGAAGATCCGCATGTGCTCGCCCTCGTGGATCCGGCCGTTGTACAGGCTCCACAGCTCGGGGCGCTGGTTCTTCGGGTCCCACTGACCGAACTCGTCACGGTGGGAGTAGACGCGCTCCTTCGCGCGGGCCTTCTCCTCGTCGCGGCGACCGCCGCCGAAGGCGGCGGTGAAGCCACCCTCCTCGAGTGCGTTCAGCAGCGTGCCGATCTGGAGGCGGTTCCGCGACGTCTTGCCGTCGTCGATGACGATGCCGTCCTTGATCGCCTCCTCGACACTCGCCACGATCAGGCGGGCACCGAGCCGGTTGACCCAGTTGTCGCGACAGGCGATCACCTCGGGGAAGTCGTAGCCGGTGTCGACCTGCAGCACCGGGAACGGGATCTTCGCGGGGTAGAACGCCTTCTCCGCCAGGCGCATCATCACGATCGAGTCCTTGCCGCCCGAGAACATCAGGACGGGCTTCTCGAACTCGGCGGCGACCTCGCGGAAGATGTGGATCGACTCCGCCTCCAGCTGGTCGAGCTGACTCAGCCGGTAGTCGGCGTGCGTTGCGGTCATGACTGGATTGCGACCTCTCCTCGGGACAAGCAGCCCACATCGTAGCGATCCGGCCTCGTCAGCGACGAAGTGCCGATCAAGTCGAGTGGCTCGCTTCACTTTACGGCGTCGAGTGGCGTCCCGGCGAAACGGTCCATGCCCGCCCACGGGGGTGGTCACCCGCCTAGGCTCGGGGGGTGAAGATCGCCATCGTCGGCCTCGGGTACGTCGGACTCTCCAACGCCGTCATCCTCGCCCGACGGCACGACGTCTGGGCCGTCGACCTCGATCCCGGTCGGATCGACCAGGTCAACCGCCGGGTGTCCCCGCTGGAGGATCCGGAGCTGGAGGAGTACTTCGCCGAGTGCGACCTCCGGCTGACTGCGACCTCGGACCGGAAGGCGGCGTACGCCGACGTCGAGGTGGCCGTGGTCGCCACGCCCACCGACTACGACCCGCGCACCAACTTCTTCGACACCAGCTCGGTGGAGTCGGTCGTCGCGGAGGTGCTCGCGGTCACTCCGTCGGCCGTGGTGGTGATCAAGTCGACGGTGCCCGTCGGCTTCACCCGGCGGCTGCGCGAGGAGCACCCGGACACCTGCATCGTCTTCAGCCCGGAGTTCCTGCGCGAGGGCCGTGCGCTCCACGACAACCTGCACCCCTCACGCATCGTCGTCGGCGACCGTGGTGAGGCGGGCAAGCTGGTCGCCGACCTGCTGCTCGAGGGCGCCGAGGACGACGACGTACCGGTGCTGCTCACCGACTCCACCGAGGCCGAGGCGATCAAGCTGTTCGCCAACACCTATCTCGCGCTGCGCGTCGCCTACTTCAACGAGCTCGACACGTACGCCGCGACGCACGGCCTCGACACCGCCCAGATCATCGAGGGCGTGGGTCTGGACCCGCGCATCGGCAGCCACTACAACAACCCGAGCTTCGGCTACGGCGGCTACTGCCTGCCGAAGGACACCAAGCAGCTGCAGGCCAACTACCGCGACGTCCCGCAGAACCTGATCAGCGCCATCGTGGAGGCCAACACCACGCGCAAGGACTTCGTGGCCGCCGACATCCTCCGCCGCCAGCCGCGGACCGTCGGCATCCACCGGCTGGTGATGAAGTCGGGCTCGGACAACTTCCGGATGTCCTCGATCCAGGGCGTGATGAAGCGGATCCGGGCCGAGGGTGTCGAGGTGATCGTCTACGAGCCGGCCCTGGACGGCGAGGTCTTCCTCGACGCCGAGGTGGTGCGCGACCTGGGCGAGTTCAAGGAGCGCGCCGACGTGATTGTCGCCAACCGGCGCACCGACGTGCTCGAGGACGTCGCCGAGAAGGTCTACACCCGCGACATCTACGGTCGCGACTGAGTGGATGTCGCGCTCGGGAAACGTGTAGCACCTTCTTCATGGAAAGTGCTACGTTCGGGGTCATGGCCGTCCGTGAATTCGGCATCAGGGAGCTCCGGAACCACACGTCGCGGGTGCTCGAGGCGGTGCGCGCGGGTGACGTGGTCTACCTGACCAGCCGCGGTGACCGCGTCGCCGAGATCCGCCCCGCGCACAACCTCCGGCCGATCGAGACACTGGTCGCGAAGGCGGAGCAGGTGTCGTCCGGTGACACCGGCGCGTTCGAGGAGCTGGTGGACTCGAAGCAGGCCGACCTCGCGGCCCAGGCGGCGAAGGACGACGCGCTGTGGGGTTGATGCTCGACACGTCGGCGGTCATCGGCTGGGTCGAGCTGCAGGACGCTGGTCTGGTGCGATGGCTGCTGGAGGCTGCCGACGATGGTGTGCCGGCAATCCACGCGGTGACGCTCGGCGAACTCGAGCGAGGCGTCCTGGAAGCGCCTGACGAGGCCACGAAGGCAAGGCGCGGCGCCACCCTGAGGTTCAGCCGGGAGGAGCTGACGGTGGTGCCGTTGTCGGCAAGCGCGGAGCAGGCGCATCTGTTCGGTGTCGTGAGCTCGGCGGTCAGCAGGAAGGTGTCGCACAACGACTGTTGGATCACGGCTGCCGCGCTGGAGGCCGACGACGCACTCGTCACGATGGACCATCGTCTCGCCGAACAGCTGCGATCGGCAGTGGACGGCGAGGGTCATCTCGCCGACTGGCTCGCTGCCCGCGAACGCACGCTGGAGATCAAGTACTGCAGCAGGTAGGTGAGCCGAGGATCCCCTCAGCCTCGATCTCGGACCCTCTCGGGGTCGTACTCGACGTCGTCGAGCTCGGCCACGGTGGGCGCCCCGAACATGGGGAGGCCCTGCCCCTTGCGCAGCAGGCCCCAGATGAACGGCACCAGCACCAGCATCGCGACGCCGACCAGTGCGATCAGCATCGGGTGGGTGTCCTCCTTGCCGAGCGGTGCCCAGCCCGCCTTGTCGAGCAGGGCGATGCCCGACATGGTGAGCACGATCACGATCCCGCGCCGGATGATCGACTGCGGCACCCTCGGGGCGATCCGGCTGCCGAGCAGCGTGCCGGGCAGCGAGCCGAGCACGAGCGGCACCAGGATCGACCAGTCGATGCCGTGGATGGCGATGTTCGAGATGGCGGCCGCCAGCACGAGCGGGACCGCCTGCACGAGGTCGGTGCCGACCAGCTTCACGGCCGACAGGCCGGGGTAGAGCATCAGCAGCGCGATCATGATGACCGAGCCGGAGCCGACGCTGGTGATGCCGACGAGCAGGCCGCCGAGGGCGCCGACCAGCAGCGTCGCCAGCGGGCGGATGTGCGGGTTCGGATCGGCCTCCGGCGCCCCGCCTCGGACCCGGCGCAGGTTGATGTAGAGGCGCAGGGCGTACGTCGCGGCGGCCAGCAGCAGCGCGAAGCCGATGCACAGCTTGAGCAGCTCGTCGAGCGTGTCCGGGGACCCGCCCGCGAGCCGGTGGATCACCCACGGGCCGAGCAGCGCCATCGGCACCGACCCGATAATCAGCCACTTCGCGAGGGTCAGGTTGGGCGAGCCCTCTTTTGCGTGCACCACCGCGCCGCCGGTCTTGTAGATCGCGGCGGCGGTGAGGTCGGCGGTCACCACGGTGGCCGCGTCGCCGACGCCGAGGAAGATCAGCGCGGGCGTCATCAGTGCGCCGCCACCCATGCCGGTGAGACCGACGATCACGCCCACGAAGAAGCCGGCCGCCAGGATCGAGAAGAACCCGGTGGTGATCACCTCGCTCATCCGTCGATCCTCCCCGCGCCGGTGAGTGCCGGCACGACGACGCGCAGGAGCTCGTCGAGCTGCTGGGCGCACGTCCGGGCCGCCTCCGGCCCACGGCGGTAGGGGTCCGGTACGTCGAGCTCCGGGTCAGCCGGGCCGCGGTGCTCCGCGGCGTACGCGATCAGCTCGCGTCCGGCCAGGTCGGCGTCCCCGTTGCGGACGACCTCGGCGAACTGGCCGAGCGTGAACACCTTGCGGAACAGCGCCGGGTGGTCGTCGAGGATGAACTGGCGGTGGGAGCTCTCCGCAGTGAGCACCAGGTCGGCGTCCCGCAGCAGGTCGGTGGTGAGCGGGCGACTGCTGAACGTGTGCCCGTCGCTGCCCCCCGCCTGGCGGTAGATCCCGGCCATCTCCGCGTCGAACGCCCCACCGGCCGAGCCGTGGGTGCCCGCCCCCGAGAAGACCACGGCGCCGTCGGTGCCGGCGAGCCCGCGGGCGGCGAGCTCCATGTACGGCGAGCGGCAGATGTTGGCGGTGCAGACGAAGAGGACGCCGAGGGGGTCGTCCGGGTGGGGTGGTTTCGAGACAGGCGCTAGCGCGCCTTCCTCAACCACCGTGGCGTCCGGCGGTGCCGCGCCTTCCTCAACCACCGTGTTGCCCGGGTCGGTGGTTTCGAGGCTCGTCGCTGGCGCTCCTCGCACTTCAACCACCGGGTCGGTGGTTGAGGTGCGAAGGCGCCCTGGCGCCTGAGCCTCGAAACCACCCTCGTCGTCGCGCAGGTCGAGGTAGCCGGCCTCCGCCAGGGCGTCGATGACGTCGTCGAGCGCGTCCTCGATGCTGCGGCCGGTGGTGTCGACGCGGACGTCCGCGTCCTCGGGATCCTCGTAGGGCGAGGAGATGCCGGTGAACTCGGGGATCTCGCCGCGCCGGGCCTTGGCGTAGAGCCCCTTGCGGTCGCGCCGCTCGCACTCCTCGAGCGGCGTCGCCACGTGGACGAGGAAGAAGGCGCCACCGGCGTCCTCGACCATCGTCCGCACCTGCTGGCGGGTCTCGTCGAAGGGTGCGATCGGGCTGCACACCGCGAGACCGCCGTGCCGGGAGATCTCGGCGGCCACCCAGCCGATCCGGCGGATGTTGGTCTCCCGGTCGGCCTTGGAGAAGGTCAGGCCGGCGGACAGGTGGCGGCGGACGACGTCGCCGTCGAGGCTGGTCACCGTCCGGGCGCCCTGCTCGAGGATCCGGTCCATCAGGGCCCGGGCGAGCGTCGACTTGCCGCTGCCGGACAGGCCGGTGAAGAAGAGCACGAGGCCCTGGTCGACCGGGTCGGGTCGCTCCTGGTCGACGATCGCCTGGATGGCGGGTGGGTAGGTGGGTTTCGAGACAGGCGCTAGCGCGCCTTCCTCAACCACCGTGGTGTCGGGCGGTGGCGCGCCTTCCTCAACCACCGTGGTGTCGGGCGGTGGCGCGCCTTCCTCCACCATCGTGGCGGCAACCCGCGCGGCGACCGCGCGGATGGGGTCGGGGCCGGCGTAGTTGGCGACGACCTGGAGGCCGAGCGCGTGGTCGGTCTCAGCGTCGTCGTGGGAGGCGAGCGGGACCGCGACGACGGCGGCGTCCGGCATCAGCGCCGCGGCCGCCAGCGTGGCCCGGATCAGGCCGGTCGCCGGGAGCTCGGGGGTGCCGTGGCCGACGAGCGCGAGGAGCAGGACCGGGCCGGTCGCCCCGATGTCGTCGATCTGCTCGTCGGTGAGAGCGTCGACGACCGGGACGACGGTCCGTCCGGCGTACCGCTCGCGCACCCGGGCGGGGGAGAGGTAGAGGCGGCGGAACGGCCCGTACTGCGCGTGGGTGAGCGGCGTCACCTCGCCGTCCGGCACGCCGACCCGGGCCAGGGGCAGGCCCTCGGGGTCGACGAGCTCGACCGCGCCGGCCGCCGCCGCCGCGTCGGCGACGTCGGGCGGAAGGGTCAGCGTGACCGGACTGTCCGCCTCGCCGAAGGCGACCGTCGGCGCGAGAGCCCCGATCGCCAGCAGCTCGACGTCGTCGAGCTCCCGGGGCGTGGGGCAGTACTGCGGCGGAGCTGCGTTCGGCACGGCGGCAATCTTGCCATTCCCAGTGAAGTTAATGTGCACCCATGCCTAATGCCCCCGTCGTGGCCGAGCTGGTCCGCTCCGGATTCGTCGAGGGCCACCACCGCGGCGCGGTGCTCGCGCTCGACGCGACCGGCGGCACCGGCTGGTCCGTCGGCGGCGTCGACGAGCCGATCCTGCCGCGATCGTGCAACAAGCCGATCCAGGCGCTCGCCATGGTGCGGCTGGGGCTCGACCTGCCCCCGGAGTTGCTCGCGCTCGCCTCGGCGTCGCACTCGGGCGAGCCTTTCCACCTCGAGGGCGTACGCCGGATCCTCGCCACCACCGGCCTGTCGGAAGAGCTGCTGCAGACGCCGCCCGACTTCCCGCTCGACGACACCGAGCGCGACGCGGTGCTCCGATCGGGCGGGGAGCGGACGTCGCTGCAGATGAACTGCTCGGGCAAGCACGCGGCGATGCTCGTCACCTGCGCGATCAACGGCTGGGATCCGGTCTCCTACCTCGACCCCGACCATCCGCTGCAGCGGGCGATCCGGACCACGTACGAGGAGCTGACGGCCGAGCCCGCCCAGCAGGCGGTCGACGGCTGCGGGGCGCCCCTGCTCTCGGCCTCCCTGGCCGGGCTGGCTCGGGCCTTCCGCAGGATCGCGAGCGCGGACTCCGGGCCGGAGCGCCTGATCGCCGACGCGATCCGACAGCATCCCGCGTGGGTGTCGGGCACGCGCCGGGACGAGCGCGTCCTCCTGGACGCCATCCCGGGCGCCGTCGCCAAGATGGGGGCGGAAGGATGCTTCGCCCTGGCCCTCGCGGACGGCAGGGCGTTCGCGCTCAAGGTCGACGACGGCGCGATGCGGGCCTGGCCGGTCGTCCTGGTGGCCGCCCTCCGTCGCTCGGGTGTCGACGAGGAGGCCGGCGTCGACGGCGAGGCCGTACGACGCACCGGCCGCGTGCCGCTGCTCGGCGGGGGGCGTGAGGTCGGAGAGATTCGCGCCGTTCTGTGAGTGGTGGGTCCCCACAACGTCATGCGGACGGAGCAAGGGGTTGCACCCTCCGTATGACCTCTCGGCGCAACCACTTCGGTACCCGGCCGTCGCGCACCGTCGTATGACACGCTGTGCCGGTGACGCGACGGGCTCTGATCACCGGGATCACCGGGCAGGACGGCTCCTATCTCGCGGAGCTGCTGCTCGCGAAGGGCTACGAGGTCCACGGGCTGCGACGCCGCGCCTCGACCTTCAACAGCTCGCGGATCGAGCATCTCTACCAGGATCCCCGCGACCCGGACGCGCGGCTCTTCCTGCACTACGCCGATCTCACCGACGAGTCCCGGCTCACGAGGCTGCTGCGCCGGATTGAGCCGCACGAGGTCTACAACCTGGCCGGGCAGTCCCACGTCGGCGTCAGCTTCGACGAGCCCGAGTACACCGGCGACACCGTCGGCCTCGGCGTCGTCAGGCTGCTCGAGGCGATCCGCACCGCCGACCTCGACTGCCGCTTCTATCAGGCGTCCAGCTCGGCGATGTTCGGCGTGGCGCCGGCGCCCCAGGACGAGGACACCGTCTGTCGGCCGCTCTCCCCCTACGGCGCCGCCAAGCTCTACGCCCACTGGGCGACGGCGACCTACCGCGAGGGCTACGGCATGTACGCCGTGAGCGGCATCCTCTTCAACCACGAGTCGCCCCGGCGCGGCGAGACTTTCGTGACCCGCAAGATCAGCCGGGCCGTCGCCCGCATCCAGGCCGGGCTCACCGACTACCTCTACATGGGCAACCTCGACGCGGTGCGTGACTGGGGCTACGCGCCGGAGTACGTCGAGGGCATGTGGCGCATGCTCCAAGGTGACCGGCCCCGCGACTACGTGCTGGCGACCGGCCGGAGCTTCACGGTTCGCGACTTCGTCGTCGCGGCCTTCGAGCATGCGGGGCTCGACTGGGAGAAGCACGTGCGTCTCGACGAGCGCTACCTGCGGCCGACCGAGTCCGGCGAGCTGATCGGCGACGCCCGTCGCGCCGAGCGCGAGCTCGGCTGGCGTCCCACGGTGCACACCGAGGAGCTTGTCCGGATCATGGTCGACGCCGACGTCGAGGCGGTCCAGCACGAGGGCCGACCATGGGTCGACCGGCCCCGGAACTGGCCGCCGGTCGGGTGACCGCCACGGTCGTTGAGGTGCCCTAGGTGGTTGAGGTGCGAGGGCCGCCAGGCCCGAGCCTCGAAACCACCCCTTCCGGACCCTGCTTCCCGGCCTACGAGGTTTCGAGGCTCCTCCGCTCGTTCCTCGCTCCGGAGCATCTCAACCACCGGTCGGCACGCTCGCGATCGCGACGGTGCCGTCGCCGTCCAGCTCGAGCGCGCCGTCGGAGTGCGGCACGAAGAGTGACTCTCCCTGCCGGAGCCGGTGGCTGGCGTCGCCGGCGACCACGTCGACCTCGCCGTCGAGGCACAGGAGCGTGCGCGGCCCCGCCGCGGGCAGGCGCGTCTCCGGGGCACGGGTCACCGAGAGCGTGAACTCGGCGACCGGAGGCGCATAGCGCAGCGTGTTGGCGCTGACCGGCGTCGGCTCCCAGATCGGCGCCGGGATCGGCGTGAAGCTCGCGATGTGGAGCAGCTCGGGGACGTCGACGTGCTTGGGGGTGAGCCCGGCCCGGACGACGTTGTCGGACGACGCCATGATCTCGATGCCGAAGCCGGAGGTATAGGCGTGGACGACGCCGGCGTCGAGGAACATCGCCTCGCCCGGGGAGAGCACGACGTGGTTGAGCAGCAGGGTCACCAGGACGCCCGGGTCCTCGGGGTACTGCCGCGCCAGCTGCGTGGTCTGCGCGAAGAGCCGGGTGCTCTCGCGCTCGACGCTCGCCCGGTCGAGGTACATCCGGCCGGCGGTGCGGGTCAGCTGGTGCCCGCGCTCCTCGGCCGCGACCGCGGCATCGGCGATCTCGCCGATCAGTCGGCGGAGCGGGTCGCCGCTCTGGTCGAGCATCTCGCCGACCACGCCGTGCAGGGCCTGGAACGGCGGAGCCGCGTCGAGCTCCTTGGCGACCCGGTCGGCCCACGGGTGCTCGAGCATCCGCAGGATGCGGGTTGTCTTCTCGACGTCGCGGAAGCCCGCCATCCCCTCGAAGCGGGTGACCGCCACGATCAGCTCGGGCTTGTGGAACCGGTCCTGGTAGCTGCGCTCGGGCGCGCCGAGCGGGATGCCGGCCTGGTCCTCGAGGTCGTAGCCGATGCGGGCGCGCTCACTGGTCGGGTGGACCTGCAGCGACAGTGGCTCGGCGGCCGCGAGCGCCTTGACCAGGTAGGGCAGGCGGGGTCCGAAGGTCTCCAGGGTCGGGGCGCCCAGGCTCGACTCTGCGTGGTCGCGGATGTGGTCGTCGAGCCGGGTCCCGTCGGGCAGGCCGGCCGGGTCTCCCGGGTGCGCGCCGACCCACAGCTCTGCGTGCGGAAGGCCATCGGGGGTCACCCCGAGGAACCGGGGGATCAGCGAGGTCGATCCCCAGGCGTAGTCGCGGGTCGCACAGGTGAGCCTGTCCACGCCTCGATGGTAGGCGAGCGGCCAGGGTGGGGCACCGCCTTGAAGAACTCTTGAAGTGCCCGGGGTGCTTGCTGGTGTTCGCACCCATCCGGCTTTTTCTGTGGACGGTCTCACATCTTCGTGGCTTGCATGTGCTAGCAGCAGCAAGCACAGTGGAGGCATGGCGAAGGGAAAGGTCGGCAAGACCGTCGAAACCCTCGGCGACTACCTGCGACAGCAGCGCGAGAGCGCCGAGCTGTCGCTGCGTCAGCTCGCCGAGCAGGCCGGCGTGTCGAACCCGTACCTGAGCCAGATCGAGCGCGGCCTGCGCCGGCCGTCCGCCCAGGTCCTGCAGCAGCTGGCCAAGGCGCTGCGCATCTCCGCCGAGCAGCTCTACGTGCGGGCGGGGATCGTCAGTCCCGAGGAGTGGGCCGGCGGCTCCGTCGAGCTCGCCATCCTCGGCGACTCCGCGCTGACCGAGCGACAGAAGCAGTCGCTGCTCGACGTCTACGCGTCGTTCCTCGCTCTCAACGCGACGACCCAACCGAAGGAGTAACCCCCCATGCCCAGGTTCGAACTGCCCACCCTCGACCTGGCCGGCTTCGAGCTCCCGGCCGAGGTGGCCCGCCCGCTGTACGCCGGTGTCGGTGCGACCGACGTCGTCGTCGGCTACGTCCGCGAGGCGGTTGCCGACCTCCAGAAGCGGTTCGCCGACGTGCAGCACGACGTCCAGACCCGTATCTCCGGGCTCGACCTCGAGCCGAAGGCGCTGCGCGACCAGGCCGTCACGGTCGTGACCGCCCAGGTCGACGCGCTCTCCAAGGACGCCCAGGCACGCCGGGAGGCGGTCGAGAAGCGGGTCGCCGAGCTCCAGGCCGACGCCAACGCCACGTACGCCGACCTCACCCAGCGCGGCGAGACCCTGGTCCGCCGGATCCGTACCCAGCAGTCGACCGACGAGACGGCCGCCGCCGCGCAGACCACGGTCGCCAAGGCCAAGACGACCAGGACCCAGGCCACGAAGGCCGCGAAGAAGACCACGGCGGCCACCACCAAGAAGGCCACCTCGACGGCCAAGAAGACGTCGAAGGCGCCGCGGAGCAGCGCGAAGGCCACGACGACCGCGGCGAAGAAGACTGCCGCCAAGGCGACCAAGGCGACCAAGGCGACCGCCGACGCCGCCGCGAAGGTCGGCGACTGACGCTCTCAGGTCCTGCGGTGGTTTCGAGGCTCGTCGCTGGCGCTCCTCGCACCTCAACCACCGTGCGCAGGGCTCAACCACCGTGGCCTGCGCGCGGTGGGTTTCGAGACAGGCGCTGGCGCACCTTCCTCAACCACCGTGCGCAGGGCTCAACCACCGTGGCCTGCGCGGTGGGTTTCGAGACAGGCCCTGGCGCACCTTCCTCAACCACCGTGCGCAGGGCTCAACCACCGTGGCCTGCGCGGTGGGTTTCGAGACAGGCCCTGGCGCACCTTCCTCAACCACCGTGCGCAGGGCTCAACCACCGTGGCCTGCGCGGTGGGTTTCGAGACAGGCGCTGGCGCACCTTCCTGAACCACCGTGGGCGCAACCACCTCGATCGCACGTAGGCTGTGCGTGTGCTGACGGTGATGAACTTCGAGATGGGCGTGATGCTCGTCGTCGAGCTCGTGCTGCTCGCGGTGAAGCTCTTCGCCTTCATCAGCTCGCTGATGTGGTCGGCGGAGCACTACACGGCGGCCGGCAAGCTCACGAAGCCGGCGTGGACGATCATCCTCGGGCTCGGGCTGGCCGTGCAGCTGATCCTCGGCGGCGGGCCGATCGGCCTGCTCAACCTGGTGTTCACGATCGCGGCGTTCGTCTACCTCGCCGACGTGCGCCCGGCGCTCACGAACCTCACCCGCCGGCGCTGACGTAGCGCTCCAGGGCCGCCGTCGCGTCCTCCGGGACGAAGCCGGTCGCCTCGATCTTGGCCAGGCTCAGCGCGCTGTTGAGTGGCCGCGGGGAGTACGCCGTCTTGCCGGCGAAGTACTCGGCGGTGGTCGTCGGCGTCACGTCGTCCTCGTCTCGCCCGGAGAGCCGGAAGACGGCCTTCGCGATCTCGGCCCACGACCGCACGGGTCCGCCGTTGCTGAGGTTGTAGATGCCGTGCGCCGCGCCGGTGTCCACCAGGTGCCGGGTCGCCCGGGACAGCTCCGTGGTGAAGGTCAGCCGGCCGCGCTGGTCGTCGACCACGCTCGGTGAGACGCCGTCGGCCGCGAGTCGCTGCATGGTGCGCACGAAGTTGTTGCCGTCCCCGATCACCCAGGACGTGCGCAGTAGGTAGTGGCGCGGCGCGGTGGCGACGGCGATGTCGCCGGCGGCCTTGGTCTGGGCGTACACCCCGAGCGGGGAGAGCGGCTCGTCCTCGGCGTGCTCCTCGGCGGTCCCGTCGAAGACGTACTCCGAGGAGTAGTGCACCAGCGTGAAGCCGTGCTCGCGCGCCAGCCGCGCCAGGGTGGCCGGGGCGCCCGCGTTCGCGGCCCACGCCGTACGCCGCCCCTCGGCGGTCTCCGCCGCGTCGACGGCGGTGTAGGCGGCGGCGTTGAGCACCAGCGCGTACTCGTGCCAGGGCCACGCCGCCACGGCGTCGGCGTCGGTGACGTCGAGCTCAGCGAGGTCCACGAGGTCGGAGCCCGGGAAGTCGGCCTGCAGCGCGCGACCGAGCTGGCCGTGGCAGCCGATGATGAGCGTCTTCTTCGGCTGCATCGGCGTGACGTCGCCGAGGCGGGGGTTGCGCTGGTCCTTCTCCGAGATCTCGGCCTCGGGGGAGTCCAGCGGGATCGGCCACGGGATCGCGGCCGTCTCGTCGGCGAGGTCGAGGGCGGGGTAGGCCGTGGCCGGACGCCAGTGCTCGTTGACCAGGTAGGAGTAGGTGACTCCGTCCTCGAGCGTCTGGTAGCTGTTGCCGACGCCTCGGGGCACGAACACCGCCGTGGCGGGGTCGAGCTCGACCGTGTGGACCGCGCCGAACGTCTCGCCCTCGCGCATGTCGACCCACGCGCCGAAGGCCCGGCCGTTGGCCACCGAGACGAACTTGTCCCACGGCTCGGTGTGGATGCCGCGGGTGGTGCCGCGCTTGGCGTTGTAGGACATGTTGTTCTGCACCGGGCCGAAGTCGGGCAGCCCCAGCGCGACCATCTTCTCGCGCTGCCAGTTCTCCTTGAACCAGCCGCGGGCGTCCTCGCGCAGGTCCAGCCGGAGCACCACCAGTCCCGGGATCGGCGTGGTCTCCAGGGCCGGCAGGCTCATCACTGCCCCTTCGCGGCGTAGGCGGCCTCGACGGCGTCCTTGTGTGGCCGCCACCAGGCCTCGTTCGCGACGTACCACTCGATCGTCGCCTTCAGGCCGGCGTCGAAGTCCTGGTACTGCGGGTGCCAGTCCAGGTGGTGGCGCAGCTTGCCGGACTCGATGGCGTAGCGACGATCGTGCCCGGCACGGTCGCGCACGAACTCGATGTCGTCGACGCTGCGGCCGAAGTGACGCAGGATCGCCTGCACGACCTCGAGGTTGTTCCGCTCGCCGTCGGCGCCGATCAGGTAGGTCTCGCCGATGTGCCCGCGCTCCAGGATCGCGAGCACGGCGGAGGAGTGGTCCTCGGTGTGGATCCAGTCGCGGACGTTGCGGCCGTCGCCGTAGACCCGCGGGCGCCGGCCGTCGATGACCTCGGTGATCTGGCGCGGGATGAACTTCTCGATGTGCTGCCACGGGCCGTAGTTGTTCGAGCAGTTCGAGATCGTCGCGCGCACGTCGAAGGAGCGCACCCACGCGCGGACCAGGTGGTCGGAGCCGGCCTTGGACGCGGAGTACGGCGAGGACGGGTTGTACGGCGTGTCCTCGGTGAATCGCTTGGGGTCGTCCAGGCTCTCCTCTCTCAGGGGGAGGTCGCCGTAGACCTCGTCGGTGGAGACGTGGTGGAAGCGCTTGTCGTGCTTGCGGGCCGCCTCCAGCAGCGTGAACGTGCCGACCACGTTGGTCCGGATGAAGGGGCCGGGGTCGGAGAGGCTGTTGTCGTTGTGCGACTCGGCGGCGTAGTGCACGACGGCATCGGTCTCGGCCACCAGCGGCTCGACCACGTCGGGCTCGGCGATGTCGCCGACGACGAGCGTGACCCGGTCGTCGGGGATCCCCTCGAGCGACTCCTGGGTCGCGGCGTAGGTGAGCTTGTCGAGCACGGTCACGTGCGCCCGGGTGTTGGCGACCACGTGGTGCACGAAGTTGGAGCCGATGAAGCCGGCGCCGCCGGTCACGAGGATGCGGTCCATGCGGGTGATCCTATGAGGCAGTCACCCCGCCGCCGATTCGAGAACCGTACGATCGGGCACCATGCGCGGAATCATCCTGGCCGGTGGCACCGGCTCGCGGCTGCACCCGATCACGTTCGCCGTGAGCAAGCAGCTGATGCCGGTCTACGACAAGCCGATGATCTACTACCCACTGTCGACGCTGATCCTGGCCGGGATCCGCGACATCCTGGTGATCACGACGCCGCACGAGGCCGAGCAGTTCCGCCGGTTGCTCGGCGACGGCAGCCAGTTCGGCATCGCGATCAGCTACGCCGTGCAGCCGAGCCCGGACGGGCTGGCGCAGGCCTTCATCATCGGCGAGGAGCACGTCGGCGACAGCGTCGCCGGCCTGGTGCTCGGCGACAACCTCTTCTACGGCCCCGGCCTCGGCACCCAGCTCAGTCGGTTCCGCGACCTCGAGGGCGCGGCCGTGTTCGGCTACCGGGTGGCCGACCCCACGGCGTACGGCGTGGTGGAGTTCGACGACGAGATGCGCGCGGTCTCGCTCGAGGAGAAGCCTGCGAAGCCGAAGAGCAGCTACGCGGTGCCGGGCCTCTACTTCTACGACGCGAGCGTCGTCGAGCGGGCCAAGGCGCTGCAGCCGTCCGCGCGCGGCGAGCTCGAGATCACCGACCTGAACCGCACCTACCTCGACGAGGGCAGGCTCCAGGTCGAGGTTCTGCAGCGCGGCGTCGCCTGGCTCGACACCGGGACCTTCGACGACCTCAACGACGCGGGCAACTACGTGCGGGCGATCGAGCACCGGCAGGACACCAAGATCGGGGCGCCCGAGGAGGCCGCCTGGCGGATGGGCTTCCTCGACGACGAGCAGCTCGCCGCCCGCGCCGAGCCGCTGCTGAAGAGCGGCTACGGGCGCTACCTGCTGCGGTTGCTGGAGGACTGACGGGTCGGCGTCTGTGCGGGAATTCCCGGTTCACCGGGTATTCCTGCGCTTCTCGGCCGATGCAACACCCCAGAACCGCAGGGATCGCCCGAGGGGTCGACCCCACGCGACGCTGCGCCGCCATCGCGACCTGGGGGAGGGCCGGCCTTCGCGCGCTCAGTCGGCGAGAGCGGCGAGGTCGGCGTTCACCATCCGGCCGACCAGCTCCTCGAACGGCACCGTCGGTGCCCAGCCGAGGACGTCGCGCGCCCGCGAGGCGTCGCCGACCAGCTCCGTCGCGTCGGCCGGTCGCACGAGTGCCTCGTCGACCAGCAGTCGCGCCTCCCAGTCGGGCACTCCGGCGCGGTCGAAGGCGGCGGCGGCGAAGTCTCGGACGGAGTGGCTCACGCCGGTGGCGACGACGAAGTCGGCGGCCTGGTCCGCCCGGGCGGCCCGGACCATCGCGTCGACGTAGTCGGGGGCCCAGCCCCAGTCGCGCCGGGCGTCGAGGTTGCCGAGGGTCAGCGTCTCGGCACGCCCGAGCGCGATCTCGGCAACCGTGGAGGTGATCTTGCGGGTGACGAACTGGCGCGGTCGGCGCGGCGACTCGTGGTTGTAGAGGATCACGCTCGTGGCGTGCAGCCCGCGCTGCCGGTAGACGTGCGCGGAGAGGTGTGCGAACGCCTTGGCGGCGCCGTAGGGGTTGAGCGGCCGGACCGGTGTGCGCTCGCCCTGCGGCGCGAGCTCGGGTTCGCCGAAGATCTCGGCGCTCGACGCCTGGACGAAGCGCACGGCGCGGCCGGTGTGTTCCTGCAGCTGCCAGGCGGACTCCATCAGTGCCGCCGCCGCCGTGCCGTTGAGCCGGGCGGTGAGGTCGGGCTGCTCCCAGGATCGGGCGACCGAGCTCAGCGCGGCGAGGTTGTAGACCTCGTCGGGCGAGACCTCCAGGAGCAGCGTGCGGATCCGCTCGCCGTCGAGGAGGTCGCCGACGTGCACCTCGACGCCCTCGATGGCCGGGACGGGCTCGTGCGGGCTGGCCAGGGCGTGCACGTCGACGCCCTCGGCCAGCAGGCGCTCGACGAGATAGGACCCGTCCTGCCCGGTGGCTCCCGTGACGAACGCGCGGGCCATCTCACCAGCCCTGCTGGATCGCCGCGAGGTCGGCGTCGACCATCATGGTCACCAGTGCCTCGAAGGGGACCTTCGGCTTCCAGCCGAGCACGTCGCGCGCCTTGCTGGCGTCGCCGATGAGCTGGTCGACCTCGGCGGGGCGCATGAACCGCTCGTCCTGCCGCACGTACGACGTCCAGTCGTCGACGCCGACGTGGTCGAAGGCGACGTCGAGGAAGTCGCGGATCGAGTGCGTCTCGCCGGTCGCGACCACGTAGTCGTCGGCGGTCGGCTGCTGGAGCATCAGCCACATCGCCTCGACGTAGTCACCGGCGTATCCCCAGTCGCGCTCGGCGTCCAGGTTGCCGAGGACGACATCCTCCTGGAGACCGAGCTTGATCCGCGCCACCGCTTCGCTGATCTTGCGGGTGACGAACTCGGGCCCGCGCCGCGGCGACTCGTGGTTGAAGAGGATGCCCGACGAGGCGTGCATCCCGTAGGACTCGCGGTAGTTGATCGTCATGTAGTGGCCGAAGACCTTGCTGACGCCGTACGGCGAGCGCGGCCACAGCAGCGTCGACTCCCGCTGCGGGACCTCCTGCACCTTGCCGAACATCTCCGAGCTCGACGCCTGGTAGAACCGCACGGAGTCCGGGCGGTCGCCGGCGTGCAGGCGCACCGCCTCGAGCATGTTGAGCACGCCCTTGGCGGTCACGTCGGTGGTGAGGGCGGCGTTCTCCCAGGAGTAGGCGACGAACGAGACCGCGCCGAGGTTGTAGACCTCGTCGGGCTGGGACTCGCGCAGCGCCCGGATCAGGCTCGACATGTCGGTGAGGTCGCCGTGGTGCAGCCGCACCTCGGGCAGCAGTCGGCGCACCAGGTCGAGCTTCGGGTTGTTCTGGCCGCGGATCAGGCCGTGGACGTCGTACCCCTTGGCCACCAGGAGCTCGGCCAGGTAGAGCCCGTCCTGGCCGGTGATCCCGGTGATGAGCGCGGTCGGCATGGGGCGATTGTGCCGGATGGCGAGATCAGTAGGCGCCGCGCGAGCTGAACACGGCGCCGAGCGTGCGGCCGAGGATCGAGAGGTCCTGCAGCATCGACCAGTTGTCGACGTAGTAGAGGTCGAGCCGGATCGCCTCCTCGAGGCTGAGCTCGCTCCGGCCGGAGACCTGCCACAGCCCGGTCATGCCGGGACGCACCCTCAGTCGTCGCGCCATCGCGCTGTCGTAGAGCGCCACCTCGCGGGCGACCTGGGGGCGCGGCCCGACCAGGCTCATGTCTCCGCGGAGCACGTTGAACAGCTGCGGGAGCTCGTCGATCGAGTAGCGGCGCAGCCACCTGCCGGGTGCGGTGATCCGCGGGTCGTCCTTCACCTTGAACAGCAGCGCGCTCTGCCCGAGGTCGGCCTGCATCCGGGCGATGAACCGGTCGGCGTTCACGACCATCGTGCGGTACTTGAGGCAGGTGAACTCCCCTCCGTCGCGACCGATCCGGGTCTGCCGGAAGAGGATCGGGCCGCGGTCGTGCATCCAGACCCGGGCCGAGGCGAAGAGGAAGATCGGTGAGAACACCACGATCAGCGCGACCGAGCCGACGATGTCGAAGAGCCGCTTGCCCCAGCGTGACGCGTCGGTCGCCCGGGGCGGGTCGATGTGGATGAGCGGCAGCCCGCCGACCGGTCGCATCCGGACCCGCTCGTTGGAGACGTCGGTGACGCTGGGGGCCATCACGACCTGGACCTCGTCGCGCTCCAGGTCCCACGCGATCCGGCGCAGCTGGGTGGGCGAGGTGAGGGCGCCTCCGGCGAAGAAGATGACGTCGGCGTCCCGGGCGCGCGCAAGCTCGGTGGCCCGCTCGGTGGCACCCAGGATCGGGATGCCGGCCGCGGTCTCCTCGCCGACGTCCTTGGCGGGCACCAGGGCGCCGGCGACGTGGTAGCCGAGCCAGGACTCGCGCCGGAGCACCGCGGCGACCTCGTCGACGTGCGTGGGCGAGCCGGCGATCAGCACCCGGTAGCGGAGCCGACCCTGGCGGCGGGCCCGGTGCACCGCCCGGCGGAGCAGGTAGCGGCCGAACAGGAGCGCCGGGATGCCGAGACCGAAGGCGAGCACGAAGAAGCCACGCGAGAGCTGGAACTTGGCCAGGTAGCAGCCGACCCCGAGCAGGCCGGCGGCGGCGAGGCTGGCGTGGAGGACCCGCTTGTACTCGTCGGTGCCCGCGCCGAACAGGTCGTCGCGGTAGCCGCCCAGCGCCGCGATCAGCACCAGCCAGCCGAGCAGCGCCAGCGGCCCGACGACCATCACGTCGGCCGACACGTCGGCCAGGTTGTCGAAGAGGGTGAGGCGACTGCGGCCGAGAACGGCCAGCGCGAAGACGCCGGCCATCACGGCGAGGTCGAGCAGCAGCGCGGAGACGGGCAGGTAGCGCAGGGCGCGGCTGGGCGGTCCGAGTGTTCCGGTCCCCTTGACCGAGAGCAGCGTCATACCAGTCCCATGAGTCATCGCCCCGGCTCGTCGGCACGGCCGGGCCCCGTCAAACGGCTACGATCCTTTACCTAATTCTGGGGATGCGCAGGCGATTGAGGGAAGTCGTCGACAAGGTTCGGACAGGTTTCGGCGCCCGTCCGCGCCTCGTAGAGCGGCCAGGCGCGGGAGTCCTCGGGGTGCAGCTCCATCGACGCGCACCAGTCCTCGAAGGACGTCACCGGGGACTCCTCGGGCTCGCCGCCGTCCGTCAGCATCGGGTGCATCAACCCCTCGCTTCCACTCACAGTGCCGCCCCGTCCATCGGCGCGACCCGGTCGGACCTGAGCGATCCGCCGGGAATCGTTCACAACCTGATGGTTGACAACTCGTGGAGTGCGCGCCTACGGTCTTCTCAACCAATCAGTTGAATAAGGAGGTCGCGGTGGCCGACCAGCTGTCCCGGGTGTTCCAGGCCCTGGCGGACCCCACGCGGCGCGATCTGGTCGCGCGGCTCGCCGCGAGCGGCGACGCGACCGTGGGCGAGCTCGCGGCGCCGTACGCCGTGAGCGTCCAGGCCGTCTCCAAGCACCTCAAGGTGCTCGAGGAGGCCGGTCTGGTCAGCCGCTCCCGTGACGCCCAGCGCCGGCCGGTGCACCTCGAGGCGGAGGTGCTGGACCTGATGACCGCCTGGATCGAGCGCTACCGGCGCCAAGCCGAGGAACGGTTCAGCCGGCTCGACGCCGTGCTGGAGGAGATGGCCGCGACGGAGTCGCCGGCCCGAGCAGAAGGAGAGGCATCATGAAGACACGGAACCCGACCCGGATCGAGGCGGACCCGGACCTGCCGGTCATCCGGATCATCCGAGAGTTCGACGCGCCGCGGGAGCGGGTCTTCCGCGCCTGGACCGACCCGGAGCTGTTCGTCCGGTGGATCGGGCCGCGCAGCATCGACACCACCGTCGACGTGTGGGACGCCCGCACCGGAGGGGAGTGGCGCTACACGGCACGCGACGGTTCCGGATCCTTCGAGATGGGCTTCTGGGGCTCCTTCCACGAGGTGCGGGCTCCCGAGCGGCTGGTGCAGACGTTCTCGTTCGAGGGTGCCCCCGACGGGGTCAGCCTCGAGGCGATGGCGTTCGAGGCGCTCGACGACGACCGCTGCCGGATCGTCGCGACCTCGGTGGTGGAGTCGATCGAGCTCCGCGACCAGATCGTCGCGAGCGGCATGGACGTCGGGGTGGTCGAGGGCTACGAGAAGCTGGACGCGCTCCTGGAGTCCGAGGCATGAGCGACCCCGCCGAGCGGCACCGCGAGGTGGCGGCGGGGTTCACGCGACGGGTCGAGGGCACGACGGACTGGGACGCGCCGGCGCCGGTCGACGGCTGGACGGCGCGGGACGTCGTCCGCCACCTCGGCGAGTGGTTCCCCGGCTTCCTGGCGTCCGGCTCCGATGTCAGCCTGCCCTCCGGTCCGTCGGCCGACGACGACCCGGTCGGTGCCTGGCGGTCCCAGGCGGAGGCGGTGCAGGCGCTGCTGGACGACCCGGCGACCGGCGGCCGGGTACTCAGCAACCCGCACATCGGCGAGGTGGCGCTGCCGGAGGCCGTGGACCGCTTCTACACCAGCGACGTCTTCATGCACACGTGGGACCTCGCCCGGGCGACCGGCCAGGACGAGACCCTCGACCCGGAGACGTGCGCCGAGCTGCTCGCCGGCATGGAGCCGATCGAGGAGGTGCTGCGCGGCAGCGGCCAGTACGGCGCGCGCGTCGACGTGCCCGCCGACGCGGACGTGCAGACCCGGATGCTGGGGTTCATCGGCCGCGATCCGGCGTGGCGACCGAGCTGAGCCGGTCCGGATCGACCGGAGCCGGCATCGGAGCGGCTCAGGCCGGCGCCGCCGCCTGGCGGCGGGCCTCCCACGCCGACCGCACCATCTCGCGCAGGTCGTGCCGCATCTCCCAGTCGAGGTCGCGGGCGGCGAGCTCGCCGCTCGCGACGATCCGGGCCGGGTCCCCGGCCCGGCGGTCGCGGATCTCGGGCTCGAAGTCGATGCCGGTCACGTCGCGCACCGTGTCCATGATCTGCCGCACCGAGGCGCCGTCGCCGCTGCCGAGGTTGTAGACGGTCTCCAGTGCGTCGCCGGCGAGCAGCCGGCGCGCGGCGACCACATGGGAGTGGGCCAGGTCGCCGACATGGACGTAGTCGCGCACGCAGGTGCCGTCTGGCGTGGGGTAGTCCGTCCCGTTGATGTGCGGCACCCGGCCCTCGACCAGGGCGTCGAAGACCAGCGGGAAGAGGTTGTGCGGGCTGGTGTCGTAGAGGCTCGGCGAGCCGGAGCCGACGACGTTGAAGTACCGCAGCGAGGTGTGCCGGAGCCCGCTCGTCCGGGCCACGTCGGCGATCAGCCACTCGCCGATCAGCTTGCTCTCGCCGTACGGCGACTCGGGGCCGGTCGGCGTGGTCTCCGTGACCAGGTCGACGTCGGGTGTCCCGAAGGTCGCCGCGCTCGAGGAGAAGACCAGGCACCGCACGCCGACCGTCTCCATGGCCCGGAGCAGGTGCACGGTGCCGGTGACGTTCTGGTCGTAGGTGTGCAGCGGCCGCGACACCGAGACCCCGGCGTACTTGAAGCCGGCCAGGTGGATGACGCCCTCGACCTCGTGGCTGCGCAGCGCGTCGGCGACCGCGGCCTCGTCGAGGATGGACGCCTCGACGAACGGGACACCCGCCGGCACGAACTCGGCGTGGCCCGAGGACAGGTCGTCGATGACGACGGGTCGCAGATCCGCCTCCAGCAGCGCCTTCGTGACGTGCGACCCGATGTATCCCGCTCCACCCGTGACCAGCCAGCTCATGGCGCCGAGAATAGCCAGCCGGACCGAGCGCCCCGGGGAACGCCTCATCTAGGGTTGGCGGATGTTCCTGCGCCGTCTCGGGCCGTCGCTCCTCGCGCTGCTGCTGGCCGCGGCGCCGGCGTACGCCGAGCGCGTCGAGCCCGAGCCGGCCCACCGCGAGGGCGGTGCGGCACTGGCCGGCCGGGTGGTCGTGCTCGACCCCGGGCACCAGCTCGGCAATCACAACTTCCCGCGCCGGATCAACCGGCCGGTCCCCGACGGACGCGGCGGTCGCAAGGCCTGCAACACCACGGGGACGTCGACGAACCGCGGCTACCCGGAGGCGACCCTGAACTGGCAGGTCGCCCGGCTGGTGCGGGAGCGGCTCGAGCGCATGGGCGCGACCGTGCGGCTCACCCGGAGCAGCAACAGCGACCGCCGGTGGGGTCCGTGCGTCGACGCGCGGGGCCGCGCCGGCAACCGCCCGCGGGCGGACCTGAAGCTGAGCATCCACGCCGACGGCAGCCTCGCCCGCGGCGCTCGGGGGTTCCACGTGATCGTCGCTCCCGACGCGGCGCGCGGCTCCGGTCGGCTGGCCCGGGCGGTCCGCGCGGAGCTGCGCGGTGAGGGCCTCCGGGTGGCCACCTACCTCGCCGGCGGCGACGGGCTCGACGTGCGCACCGACCTGGCCACGCTGAACCTCTCGCGGATCCCGACCGCGATGGTCGAGCTGGGCAACATGCGCGATCCCGTCGACGCGGCGCGGATGACCTCCGCGCGCGGGCGCGCGACGTACGCCCGGGCCCTGACGGCCGCGGTCGTCGACCTGCTCAGGTAGTGCCGGGCATGGTCGAGATGCCGGGCAGGATCATCGCGACGATGTGCCGGGCCCGGGCCTCGACCTCGACGTCGCTGTCGGCGCGGGCCTCGAGCCGCTCCGAGAGCGCGTGGACCATCGCGGCGCCGTAGATCGTCTCGGTGACCGCGGTGATCGGGATGTCCTCGGCCATCTCTCCGCGCTCGATCGCCCGGAGGCAGATCTGCTCGACCTGACGACCGTGGACCTCGTTGACCGCCTCGGCGAAGTCGCCCAGGCGGTCGTCGACGCTGGCGGTGTCGAAGGTGATCCGCAGCGCGGCCCAGCCGGCGGCGCCGTGGAAGTGCCGCAGCAGGTTCAGCGCGAGCTGGGTGAGGTCGCCCGCGAGCGAGCCGGTGTCGACCGCGGTCAGCTCCAGCCCGTGGCTGGCCACCGCGTCGGTCAGCAGCGCGTCCTTGTCGCTCCAGCGCAGGTAGACGGTCGACTTGCCGACCCCGGCCCGGCGCGCGACCGCGTCCATCGTGAAGCCGGACCAGCCGTGCTCGCCGTACTCCGCCAGGGCGGCGTCCAGGATCCGCTCCTCCGCGCCCGGAGTGCGTGGTCGACCTCGTCCCCGCCGCGGTCCCTCCCCCGTGGTCATGGCTGATTCAAACACCAGACAGGGACCGTCGGTATGCCCAATCTGGTCAAATCTCCCGGGATCGGGCCGACGTACGCCGGGGCCGCCTCAGCGCAGCCCGCCGAGCATGACCTCGACGACCTGCTCGACCCGGGTGGAGAGATCCTCCTCGGTGACCTCCCGGTGGTCCAGACGGCGCCCGAGGACGAAGAACAGGGCCGCGCCGTAGATCAGGTCGGTGACCGCGAAGGGCTCGATCCGTGCGCCGATCTCGCCCCGCTCCCGAGCCCTGCGGAAGACCGCCTCGATGACCTCGCGGTGGGATCCGCTCACCTCGCTGGTGAATCCACCGAGCGCCTGCGACGCACTGGCGGTCTCCACGACCATCCGGAACCCGGCCCACCCCTCCGGGTCGGCGAACTCCCGGAACACCCCCGTCGCCAGCGCCGTCAGGTCACCGCGCAGCGAGCCGGTGTCGGCCTCGGCGACCGTGCGGGTGCGTCGGCGTACGGCCTCGGTCAGCAGCGTGTCCTTGTCGGGCCAGCGCAGGTAGAGCGTGGACTTGCCGAACCCGGAGCGACGGGCGACCCCGTCCATCGTGAAGCCGGACCAGCCATGCTCGGTGTACTCCTCCAGCGCCGCCTGCAGGATCTTCTCCTCGGCGCCGGGCGACCGTGGGCGCCCCCGGCCCCGTCGCGCCCCATCCCCCATGGTCATATAGGAATTGAACACGCGACGGATGCGGTCGGAAATGGCCCGGATCGGCCATTGTGGGAGAGGCGTGCTGGTGGTGGGGACGCCCGCCGACGCACGCCGAGGCCGCCGTCCCCGAGCGGGACGACGGCCTCGGCGATGCTGCGTGCGGGCGATCAGTAGCGGAACGTCACCGTGGCCCGCCGGTTGAGCGCGCGGCCCGCGGAGGTGGTGTTGTCGCCCACCGGCTGGCGCTCACCCATGGCGCGGACGACCACGCGCACCCGACCCGGGAGGTCGAGAGCGGCGCAGGTTGCGGCCGCTCGCTGCTTCGACAGCGCCAGGTTCCAGGCCGCCGACCCCTGGGCGTCGGCGTGGCCGACGCAGGTGACCGAGGCGGCCTTCCCCGCCGACCTGCCGACGCGGGAGAGCCAGGTGCGGTCGGCGGCACCGACCCGCGCCGACTCCGGCGCGAAGCGGACGGTGCGCACGAGCGTGAACCGCTTGCTGACGACCCGACTGGACCGCTCGGCGTGCAGGACGCCGTCGGCGGTGCGGGCGACGAGCCGAGCCGTGACCTTGGTGCCGCCCGGGGTCGCGACGAGTGCCCGGCCGACGCTGTTGAGCTTCACTCGGCCGTGCGTGCCCTTCCAGGTGCCCTTGCCGATCACCGTCGTGGTGCCCCCGACGCGTGCGGTCAGCGTGACCGTGCAGGAGCGGACCTTGGTGCGCTTCGCCTGGCAGGTGACCGGGACCGACGCGGCGGCGCCGGCGCTGGCCTTGGCCAGGCGGGGAAGCTTCACCGCGACGCCCGGCGAGACCGGAGCCGTCGGGGTCGTCGTGGCCGGGGCGGTCACCTCGGCGACGTACGTCGTGTCGACGAACTGGTCGTAGGCGTCGCGGATCCGGAACGTCACCGGCGAGGCCTTGCCGGTGAAGCCCGGCCTGGGCACGAACGAGATGGTGTTCGTGGCCGGGTCGAGCAGGTAGGTGCCCTCGGGGACGACGACCGTGTTGGTCTCGACCCCGCCGCTGAGGAGCGCCGCGCGGCCACCGGCCGGCACCCGGAGCGTCACCGACTGATCGCCCTTGCCGGTGGACGTCAGCGGCTGTGCCTGCGGGCCGGCCGGGGGCGTCACGCTCGGGCCGTACGTCGCGTCGGCGTGGCGGCCGAACCCGTCCTTGACCCGGAAGGTCACCGGGGTCGCGGCGCCGGCGAAGCCCGGCACGGGCGCGAAGGTGATGCGGCCGGTGACCGGGTCGAGCGTGTAGGTGCCCTGCCCGGGAACCGTGACGGTCGTCGTCTCGACGTCGCCGTCCACGAGCGTGATCGTCTGGCCGTCCGGGACGGCGATCGTGACGGACTGCGGCCCCTCCGCGTCCCCCGACGAGGTCTGCGGGGTCGCGGTCGGGCCCGGCGGGAGCGCGATCGACTCGGCCGCCTGGCCGCCGGTGAAGCCGAAGCCGTCGTACTGACCGAGCTCGTAGACGTTGACGCCGACCGGCTCCGGGGAGCTGATCGAGTGCTGTCCGACCGGTACCTCGAGCTGGGCCACCGAGAAGTCCGAGCCCGCGACCGCGACGAAGTCCTCGGCCGGCACGGGGTCGCCGTCGACCCGCACCTGCCCGATGCTGGCCGTCGGGGCGACGAGGTTGAGATAGCCCGTCATCGCCGGCATGGCATCGACGTCCGGGGCGGCCACGACGTACTCCCGCAGGTACTGGCCGGCCGGCGGCACGCTCATCATCATCGGGTCGCCCGGGGAGCTGTCGTAGGACATCCCGTTGCCGTACTGCGAGACGAAGCTCGGCTCGCTGGTCTCGATCAGCACGCCGGCGAGGCTGGCGTCGGTCGCGCCCTCGGGGAGCACAGCTTCGTAGAACTCGCCCGCGTCGAGCGTGGCCTTCTGGACACCGCCGACGCTGACCACGGTGTCGTCGTGGTCCGCGAGCACCCGGTAGGTGTCGCCCTTGGTCCGGGTGGCGATGCGGGCGCTGACGAAGGTCGTGCCCCAGGCGGAGGTGGGGGTCATCTGCTGCAGGAGCGGATTGCAGGCGAAGGAGCCAGTGGGCACGTTGGAGCACCCGGTGCCGGCCAGCACCGCGACCGGGCGGTCGGCCTCGACGAGCGTGCCGGTGACGTCCTGCGCGGCGGTGGTGCCGCTGAGCTGGTAGGTCTGACCCTCGTCGAGCGTCACGGCGTACGACGTGCCGGCGGCGCGCGCGCCGAGCGTGGTCTGCGGGGTCACCGTGAGGGTGGTGCCGTCGGCCGTGGCGACGACGGTCAGGTGGCTGGCCATGGAGACCGTGGTGCCCAGGCCGCCGTAGGCCAGCGGCCGGTAGGTGGTGCCGAGCGCGTCCACCGGGAAGGCCTGGTAGCCGGTCGATGCGCCCGAGCTGTAGACCACGCCGTAGACCGAGATCGGCGCGGTGGAGACGATGTGGATCCCCTGGTCGGCGACGCCGTCCGCGTCGTCGACCTGCAGGGTATTGGGGATCGTGAACGCCTCGACCTGTCCCGCGACCAGGCTGCGCGTCTCGATGAGGGTCCCGTCGGTGCGGGAGAAGGTGACGGTCCCGTCGGCCGTGGGCGAGGCGTACAGGGTCTGCTCGACCGACGCCTCCCCGAGCGTGATCGGGATCGCGGTCCAGAACTCGGTGCCGACGGTGTCGACGACCTGGACGATCGGAGGTGCTGCGGAGGCGGACGCCGATGTCGCCGCGCCCGCGGCCGACAGCGACGCTGCGGCAAGGGCGAGGGCGAGGACGGTCGTGACGCGGGTGGGTGTGCGCACGGTTGCTCCTGGCTGAGTGAGTGGTGACCCACGTGGCATCGGCGGTCGGCGCCGACACCTGAGCGGTGCGCGGGCGGTTCTCGTCGCCCGATACCCTCGCCAGGTGCCTGTGACCGCTCAGCCCGACCTCGACGGGTGGTCGCGGCGGCACACTCACCACTGGGCGGACTGGACCAGTGAGGCGCTGACGACGGCCAAGCGCGACCGGGTCGTCAGCCTCGTGGTCCCCGCTCGCAACGAGGCCGCGACCGTCGGCGACGTCGTCGCCAAGGTCCGCGGCGCCCTGGTCGAGACGGTCGAGCTCGTCGACGAGATCGTCGTGATCGACTCCGACTCGACCGACGAGACCTACGCCGTGGCCGCCGACGCCGGCGCGATCGTGCACCGCTCCGCCGAGATCCGGCCCGACCTCGGCTCCCGTCCGGGCAAGGGCGAGGCGATGTGGAAGTCGCTCTTCGTCACCCGTGGCGAGCTGATCGTCTTCATGGACGCCGACCTCGTCGACTGGGACACCCACTTCGTGCCCGGGCTGCTCGGCCCACTGCTCTCCGACGACCGGGTCGAGCTGGTCAAGGGCTTCTACGAGCGGCCGCTCGTCTCGGGAGAGTCCGTCGTCCCGTTCGAGGGCGGCCGGGTCACCGAGCTGGTCGCGCGGCCGCTGATCCGGCTGCTCTTCCCCGAGCTGGGTGGTCTGCACCAGCCGTTGGCGGGGGAGTGGGCGGTGCGTCGGTCGCTCTTCGAGAGCCTGCACGTGCCGCACGAGTACGCCGTGGAGCTGGCCGCGCTGGTCGACACCCAGCGCAGCCGCGGCCTCGACGCGATCGCCCAGGTCGACCTCGGCGTCCGCGCCCACCGGCACCAGTCGCTGCGCGATCTCAGCGGCATGGCCACCCAGATCCTCGCGGCCGCCCTCGCCCGGGCGGGCACCGGTCCGCAGGTCGAGGAGCGGCCGCCGGCGGCGTCGGTGGAGGCGCCGTGACCCTGCGGCTGGGCCGGCACACCTTCGACGACGACGCCACGCTGATGATGGCGATCGTCAACCGCACGCCCGACTCCTTCTACGACAAGGGCGCCACCTGGGCCGAGGACAAGGCGTTCGAGCGGGTCGCGCTCGTCGCGGAGCAGGGCGCCGAGATCGTCGACATCGGCGGCATCAAGGCCGCGCCGGGCATCGAGATCTCCGAGGCCGAGGAGAAGGACCGCGTCGTCGACTTCGTGGCCCGGGTGCGCGCGGCGTACCCCTCGCTGGTGATCTCCGTCGACACCTGGCGCGCGTCGGTCGGCGCCGCGGTCTGCGCGGCCGGCGCCGACGTGATCAACGACGCCTGGGGCGGCGCCGACCCCGAGCTCGTCGACGCGGCCGCCGAGGGCGGCGCCGCGATCGTCTGCACCCACACCGGCGGCGTGACGCCACGGACCCGGCCCTACCGGATCGAGTACGACGACGTGGTCGCCGCGGCGATCGCCGACACCACGGCGTACGCCTCCCGCGCGCTCGACGCGGGTGTGCCGCGGGAGTCGATCGTGATCGACCCGGCCCACGACTTCGGCAAGAACACCTTCCACTCGCTCGAGGTCACCCGTCGGCTCGGGGAGCTGGTCGACACCGGCTGGCCGGTGCTGGTCTCCCTGTCGAACAAGGACTTCGTCGGCGAGACGCTCGACCTGCCGGTGGGCTCACGGCTGGTCGGCACGCTGGCGGCCACGGCCGTCTGCGCGCTCGCCGGCGCGCGCATCTACCGCGTCCACGAGGTCGTCGAGACCCGGCAGGTCGTCGACATGGTGTCGTCGATCGCCGGGCGCCGCCCGCCGCGGCGGGCGATCCGGGGGCTGCAGTGAGGGCCGTCCTCGTGCCGGGGGTGCTCGCGCTGCTGCCCGAGTACGCGTCGCTCGACGACCCCGTGTCCGAGCTGCGGGCCGTGTGCCTGGACGCCGTGCGCTGGCTGGGGTCCGACGTCACCGTGCTGGCCGACGATCAGGGCGCCCGGGTGGCGGCGTACCTGCTCGAGGAGTCGGGTGGTTTCGAGGCTCAGGCGCAGAACGCCTTCGCACCTCAACCACCGTCATCGGTGGTTGAGGTGCGAGGAGCGCCAGCGACGAGCCTCGAGCCCACCACCCGTGCGACCTCCTACCTCGTCGTCGGCAACGGGTCCGCCTGCCGCAGTGAGAAGGCGCCGGGCCACCTCGACGAGCGGGCGCACGACTTCGACGCCGCCCTGGGAGCCGCCCTGGCATCGAGCCACCGGGACTGGCCCCCGCTCGACCTCGGGGAGACCCTCCTGGGGAGTCTCGACGGGATCCGGCGGCTGCGCGAGGTGCTGCCGGCGGAGTACCGGGCGACCGTGGACTACGACGCCGACCCGTTCGGCGTGCAGTACTGGGTGCTGCGGTGGTCGTGGTGAGGTGGTCGTGGTGAGGTGGTCGTGGTGAGGGTGCTGATCGGGCCCGACACCGACGACCTCGACGAGCTGTACGCCGTGCCGGCCGACCGCACCGACGGTCCCTGGCTGCGGGTCAACATGATCACCACGCTCGACGGCGCCGCGACCGGAGACTCCGGCCGGAGCGGCTCGATCAACAACGCCGTCGACCAGCAGGTCTTCGACCGGCTCCGTGCGCTCGCCGACGTGATCGTGGTCGGCGCCGGGACCGCCCGCGTCGAGGGCTACGGGCCCGCCGACCGGCCGATCGTCGTGATCAGCCGGAGCGGCGAGGTGCCGGAGGGGCTCCGTGGCGCGCCGCCCGGCTCCGTGCTCGTCGAGCCGCTCGGTGACGCCGCCGCCTTCAAGCGCGGGCTGGCCGACCGCGGCTGGTCGAACATCCTCTGCGAGGGCGGGCCGTCGCTGCTGCGCGACCTGCTCGCCGCGGGCGTGGTCGACGAGCTGTGCACGACGATCGTGCCGCGCGTCATCGGCGGGGAGCATCCGCGGATCGTGGCCGGCCCGCCCGTCGACGTACCGCTGCGGCTGCACACCCTGCTCGAGCAGGACGGCACCCTGCTGGCGCGCTGGCTGGTCTGAGCCGCAGCGTTGGTACCCTCCGACGGTTGTCCGGAGAGGGGAGATCGGGTGGGCCACGCCGGGACGGTCGAGAGGCCGGGCGTCGTCTGGATCACCGGCTACTCCGGTGCCGGCAAGACGACGGTCGCGCGCCACGTCGAGGCCGCGCTGCGCGAGCGCGTCCGGTCGGTCGTGTGCCTCGACGGCGACGACCTGCGGGGCATCCTCGCCGGACGCTGGGGATACGAGGACGCCGACCGTCGCGAGCTCGCCCGGGTCTACTTCCGGCTCTGCAGCCATCTCGCCAGCCAGGGCTCCGTCGTGGTGATCTCCGCCGTCGCCATGTTCGACGAGGTCCGGCAGTGGGTGCGCGCGAACGTGCCCGGTGTGTTCATCGCCTACCTGGACGTGCCGCGCGAGGTGCGGCTCGCCCGCGACGCGGAGACCAAGGGGGTCTACCGCGGGAAGCCCGACCTGGAGTCGTCCTACGACGAGCCGACCGATCCCGACCTGCGCATCGCCAACCACGGCGCGGTCACCCCGCGGGACGCGGCGGCGCGCATCGTCGAGGCCGTGCTCGCGACCCCGGTCGTCGACCCCGACCACGGCCGTGCGGCGTACTGGGCGGAGCGCTACTCGACCGAGCCGGCGATCGCCGAGCCGTCGCCCTTCGGGCGGGTCGTGGCAGACGCGCTGCCCGCCGGCGCAGACGTGCTCGACGTCGGCTCGGGCGACGGCCGCGACAGTGCCTACCTGGCCGGGCTCGGCCACCGCGTGGTCGGCCTGGACGCCTCGCCCGCCGCGATCGAGCGAGCCCGGCACGATCGCTCCGGCGCCGGCTGTACCTGGGTGACCGGGCGCATCGACGAGCACGCCGACGCCTGGGCCGATGCCTTCGACGCCGTCCACGCCCGCTTCGTGCTGCACGCGATGACCGAGCACGAGGAGCAGCAGCTCTGGGCGGCGGCGCCGCGGGTGCTGCGGCCGGGCGGTCGCGTCTACGTCGAGTGCCTCTCGATCAACGATCGCGGGGCCCGTCGCGGCGAGGTGCTCAGCCGCACCGAGCGGATCGACGGGCACTACCGGCGGTACGCCGTGCCGGCCGAGCTCGAGCGCCGGGTCGTTGCCGCCGGGCTCGAGGTCGAGTCGATCGTCGAAGCCGCCGGGCTTGCGCCCCGGGGCGACCAGGACCCGATCGTCGTACGCCTGGTGGCCCGTCGTGCCTGAGGCCGGCGGGCCGGAGCTGTTCCCGGTGACGGTCCGGGGGCTCGAGCACCTCCGGGCCGACCAGGTCGTCTACCACGGGGTCAACAAGAGCGGCTCGATGGCGATGACCGAGGCCCTGTACGGCGGGTACGCCGCGGCGGGGCGAGCCGACGAGTTCGTGTGCACCTATCGCGGCGCCGGGCTGCGGCTGATCCGCGAGCGGCTCGACGCGCCGGGTCGGGGCTTCTTCGCCGGCCACTACCTGTACGGCGACTACCCCGTGCACCCGGAGCGTCAGGTGCTCCTGACGGGCTTCCGCAACCCGTTGCCGCGGGCACGCTCCTGCTATCAGTGGCTGCGTGACAAGGCCGAGCGCGCCGAGCCCGGAGCGCCGTTCCCGAGCTTCGTCGACTGGGTGCGCGGCACCCGGGGTGTCGACCACTCGCAGATGAGCCAGTTCGCGATCGGCTACGGTCCGGATGCCCCGCACCCCTCGGCGGTGCCGCAGGCCGAGCAGCTCGAGCGCGCGATCGCGAACATCGAGCGCGACGTGGCGTGGTTCGGGATCGCGGAGCACTTCGAGGAGAGCGTGCTGGCCTTCGCCGCCATCTGCGGGCTGCCGTCCGTGCCGGCCTGGCACACCGACATGCGCAACGCGCACCGGCCGCTGCTGCAGGAGTGGACGCAGGAGGAGATCGACGTCGTCCACGAGGTGTGCACCTGGGACCTCCAGCTCTACGAGTGGGCGATCGGCCGCTTCCGCGAGCGGTTGGCCGAGGTCGACTTCGGCGACACCCTGGCGGACTACCGGCTGGCCTGCCGCGACCAGTACAAGGACCGGGTCGACCTGAGCGGCCGCCCGCTGGGCGAGCCGGGTGACGGACCCGGGGCCGGCGAGATCGGTGAGGTCGGTGAGCTGCGGGCGACGGTGCGGCGACTGCGCGTGCAGGCGGCGGAGGCCGGCGCCCGCGAGATCGCCGCGCGCGCCGAGCTCGCCCAGGTCGCCCGCCAGCTCGAGTGGTCCCGCAAGCGGGTCTCGCGACTGCGCCGCCGGATCCGCGCGCTCGAGCGCGACCACGCCACCGAGCCGACGCGGCGGCGGTGGTTCCGGCGCGGCTGACGCCGGTGCTCCTGCTCTCGACGCCGGGGCGCGCGGGGGTTGCGGCCGTCCCCGCCGTGAGGGGTACCCTGACGCGATGTCGGGGCGCGTGAAGCTGTGCGCGATCGCCATGAACGAGGGTCCCTACCTCGTGGACTGGGTGTTCCACCACCTCCGCTTCGGCTTCGACGGAGTCGAGATCTGGGTGAACGGGTCCCACGATCCGTCGCTGCAGATCCTGCGGGGCCTCCGCGCGGTCGATGACCGGGTCGAGCTCCGCGACGCGGACGACCTCCTGAAGGACTCGGTCCACCGCGGCAAGTACTTCCAGTACCGCGCCTACACCAGGCAGGCGAGGAAGGCGGCCCGCGAGGGTTACACGCACATCGCGTTCCTCGACCTCGACGAGTACTGGCTGCCGCGCGACTTCGCGTCCGGCATCCACGACTTCCTGCCCGGCGACTCCGAGGTCAACGTCGTGTCGTTCCCGTGGTACCTCGATGTCCCCGACCACGCCCGTGCGGCGTTCAGCCACCCGCTCGCGGACCCGACGCGGGTCCGGCCGGATCCGCACGTGAAGTCCGTCGTCCGCCTCGACGACCGGGCCGTCCAGTTCCGGCCGCACACGGCCCGGACGACCTCGGGCACCCGGTTGCTCGTCCGCGACCCGTTCCCCCTGGTCGACGAGCGGGCGCAGCAGTGGGGCAGCTTCGTGCCGGCGGACCACCGGGTCGACTCCGACCGGCTGCCGGAGGCCTTCGTGCTCCACGCGATCCACCGGTCCGAGACCGAGTACGTCGGCTCCCTGACGAAGGTGATCCGCCGGTCACCGACCGACTCGCTGTACCGGACGAATCGTCGCGGGTACGTCGCGTACCGTGGTCCCACCCTGGGCCTGGACCTACCGACACCGGGGCTGACCGACTACTTCGAGGCGCTGGCTCGCTTCCGAGCGGCGGCGGGTGTCGACGAGCTGGTGCAGGACGCCGAGCTGCACGTACGTCGTCGCGCCGAGTCCGTGCTCGAGGCGGCGGTCGCCGATCGGGGCGTCATGGAGCGGCTGCGCGGCGCCTTCCGTGGCCTGTCCGTGCCCGAGCTCGACCGCCGATATCCAGGGTGGGACCACCATCTCGAGTGGCACGTCGACGAGGTGAGCCGGGCCGAGGGCGGTGCCGCTAACGTGGCCGGCTGGGCCTACTTCGTCAACACCGACTCGGAGCTGGAGTTCGCGTTCCGCGACGCCGCCGGCCACGAATGGCCGCCCGACGCCGTGCTCCGCACCTCGCGCCCGGACGTCGCTCGGGTCCACCCGGGCGCGCCCCCGGATTGCGGCTTCCAGATCTCGTGCCCGGCCGGGCCGGCCGCCGATCTCTCGCAGGTCAGCCTGCTGGTCCGCCCGCGGGGAGGCACGGTCTGGTCCGTGCTCCCGCTCCCGGCCGACCTCGCCGGCGCGCGCACGACGGTTCCGGTCCAGGGTCGCCCCGACGCCCCGTGACGAACCTGCGCGAGGGCGACCTCGTCGCCCGCCGCCCCGAGGAGTTCCTGATGTCGATCGCCCGAGGAGCACACCGATGAACACCCCGCTCGACTCCGTCCGGCGCCGCGTCGCGCGGATGCGCCGACTCTGGCTGGCGCTGTTCGTGGCCGGCGTGGTGCTCACCTCGACGGTCCTGGACACACCGTGGACCGCCACCTTCGTCGTGCTGGTGGCCATCCTCGCGCTGGCCTTCGTCGGTCCGCCGCGGGCCGGTCGGGGTCCGGTCGAGACCGGGTCGCCGGTGCACGGACGCTGGGTCGCCGTCAACGGACCGGGCAGCCGAGTGCCCAGCCACGGGGTGCGCTCCTACGGACAGGCGTACGCCGTCGACCTGCTGCACCCGAGTCGCACCGCCGTGAAGCCGAGGCTCGGGTGGGGGCTGCGCACGCGGCCGGCCACGGCGTACTCGTCCTACGGTGAGCCGGTGTACGCCGTCGCCGCCGGCACGGTCGTGACGGTGCGGGACCGGCTGCGCGACCACCGCGGTCGTGACACCTGGCCGACGCTGGTCTGGATGATGGTGGTCGAGGCCTTCTTCCGCGAGCTCGGTGGCGCGTCGAGGATCCTCGGCAACCACGTCGTGGTCGATCACGGCGACGGCGTGTGGTCGGCGTACGCCCACCTGCGCCGCGGCTCCGCCGTCGTACGGGTCGGAGACCGGGTAGCAGGCGGGCAGCAGCTCGCCGAGGTGGGCAACACCGGGAACACCACCGAGCCGCACCTGCACTTCCAGCTGATGGACGCGCCGTACGTCACCGGCGCCGCCGGCCTGCCGTGGCGGTGGTGCGGCGTGACCGAGCTCGACGAGACCGACCCCGCCCGCGCGACCGGAGCGCGACGCTCGACCGCGCTCGACGATGTTCCCGAGAACGGACGGATCTTCGAGGCGGTCGTGGGAGGGTGACCGGCATGCAGGTGGGAATGACGCTGCCGGTGATGGAGCCCGACGTCTGGGCCTCGGGCGCGACGACCCTCGAGTCGTGGTCGCGGGCGATCGACGACGGGCCATGGTCGTCGCTGTGCTGGGGCGAGCGGATGGCCTTCGACAACCCGCACTCGCTGACCCTGCTCGGCGCGGTGGCCGCCTGGACGGCGCGGGTGCGCCTGACCGCCACGGTCGTCGTGCCGCAGCTGCACGACCCGGTCTCCCTCGCCAAGGCGCTCGCCACCGGCGACCAGCTCTGCGACGGACGGCTCACGGTGGGCCTCGGCGTCGGCGGGCGCGAGGAGGACTACCGCGCGGCCGGCGCCTCGCCGACCACGAAGACCATGGCCGAGATGGCCGCACGGGTGGCGGTGATGAAGCGGGTGTGGGCCGGTGAGCAGGTCGTCGAGGCGACCCGTCCGATCGGTCCGCTGCCGGTGCAGGCCGGCGGGCCGGAGCTGCTGGTCGGCACCCTCGGCCCGCGCACGATCCGCAGCGCCGCGGCCTGGGCCGACGGCCTCGCCGGGATGTCGCTCGACGTCGACCTGGCGGAGATGTCGCGGGTCTTCGACCTCACCCGATCCGCCTGGGCGGAGGCCGGGCGGCCCGCGCCGCGGTTGACCACGTCGTTCTGGTTCGCGCTCGGCCCACCGGAGGAGGCGCGCGAGCAACTCCGCCGGCACCTGCGCCACTACATGAACTGGATCCCCGAGCGGCACGTCGACGCGCTCGCCGCCTCGGCCGGGTTCGCGGGCTCCCCCGAGGAGCTGCGCGACCTGTTGCGCCGGATCGAGGACCTCGGGTGCGACGAGGTGCAGCTGATCCCGACCGACTCGGCGGTCGGGAAGGTGCACCGCCTCGGCGACTCCCTCACCGACTCCTTCACCCACGTGGTGTAGCTGAGCGGCTCTGCTCGGCGATTCGTGGCTGGGCGATCCGTCGTGCCTCTACGGTGTGGCAGTGCGGACGGATTGGCTGCCGGTCTCGGCGGCGCTCCTGCTCACCGGCGCCCTGGCCCTGGCGCTCGGCTCCATCCTGCTGCCGTCGAGCGACGGCACGGCGGAGACGCTGCGCGTGGTGCAGCAGCGGGGCGGGGTCTGGATGGCGGCCGCGGCGATCTACTTCGTCGCCTCGGTCTGCCTGACGCTCGGGCTCCCCGCGATCGTCACGCTCTTCGAGCACCGCGGCCGGATGCTCGGTCTGGTCAGCGCGGTGGTGCTGGAGCTCGGCTTCATCGGCACCGCCGGCTTCGCGATGCTGATGGTCTTCTTCCGGGCCCTCGTCGAGACCGACACCATCGTCGACGGCGGCCTCGACGAGGTGGCCCACAACACGGGTCTGCTGGTCTTCCTGTACGCCTGGATCGTCGGCTTCCTCGCCGGCGAACTGCTGCTCGGAATCGCCCTGCTCCGCGCCCGCACGGTGGCCCGCTGGATCCCGTTCGCGCTGATCCTGCACGTCGCGACGGTCCTGGTCTCGACGCTGCTGCCCGACTGGTTCGCCAAGGCGACGATCCTGCTCTTCGTCGCCGGCATGGCGGGCGTGGCGATCCACGTGACGTCGCCCGCTTGGCGGCACCGGTTGGAGTGAGCGATCCGCGCCGCCCTGCGGCTCCGGTCCTGCCGATCGGCTACGACTCCTCGCCCTCGCCGTCGGCGTTGCCGCGTCGGGCCGGCTGGGGCAGCCCGCGCGCGTGCCGCGGCAGCCAGATTCGGGCGGCGTGGTCGACGATGTGCACGCCGGGCGGCGCCTCGATCCGGAAGACGTGGTCGAGTTCGTCGGCGCGACCGTCGCGGAGCGTGGAGTGGACGTGGTACTCCCGCACCTTGCGCGGCGACCGGTTGTCGGTGAAGGCGCTCGGGTCCGTCCAGTGCGCGAACTCGTCGTGGTCGAGCCACTTCAGCTCGACGAACGTGCCGAGGGGCATCACCAGGCGCTCCATGTCGTCGGGGTGCTGCCAGACCTCCCAGTCGAAGCCCTTGACGAAGGTGTACGCCGGTCCGACCGGGTGGATCCACGGCTCCATGTTGCGCGAGCTGGCGTCGAGGTAGCCGACCGACTCGGACTCGATGTAGAGGGGCAGGCGGGGGAAGAGCACCATCACCTCCTCGCCCTCGAGCTGCCAGGACAGGTCGCGCACCGCCGCGACGCCCTCGGGGGTGAGCACCATGTCGCCGTCCCACTTCATGGCGTACGCCGTGGTCACGTGCGAGAACGACCAGTTGTAGAAGTGGGTGAGGCTGTGCACCGAGTCGGCTGGGGTGGCCAGGTGCTCGGGGCCGCAGCGGCTGACCACGAAGGGGTACGACGTGAGCGTCACGCGGTCCGACGCCCCGAGATCGGCGACGATCCGCTGTGCGGTCTCCAGAGTGCCGTCGGAGGACTGGTTGTCGACGATGACGACGTAGGGCACGGCCTCCAGCAGCGGCGGCAGCACCCAGGGCAGGTTGTGGGCCTCGTTGCGCACCCGGAGCACCGCGGTCAGGCCGGGACGCTGGGGGCGGTGCCAGGGCCAGTGGATGTCGTAGGCGGGCTCACCCTCGCGGTTGCGGGTGACCCGGTCGTCGGAGACGTCGGAGTCGTCGGCGGTCCCCGGGATGCCGATGCCGGTCGTGAGTGCGGTCATAGTGGTCAGTTCCCTCGTCGCAGGAGGTTGCGCTGGCGTCGGGTCAGCGGCTCCGCGGTCGCAGCGGACTCGGACCTCGCCTCGAGCGCCTCGGCGACGGCCTGCTCGATGGTCCGGGCGTGTCGCTTGCGCAGCTTGCGGCCCACCGCTTGCGTGGTGGAGTCGGCGATCGCCTCCGCCTGCTCGTAGAGGTCGAGGTAGTCGGCCCGCAGCTCGTCGGACGCGGCGTGCGCCTCGGCGTCGTCCTTGCCGTCGGCGAGCCGCTCGGCAAGCTCCTGGGTGCCGTCCATCAGCACCTTGAGGCGGCCCCGGATCGGCACCTCCAGGTCCGCCGAGCGCACCCGGTAGAGCGACGGGTCGATCAGGTCGTAGACCCCGCGCAGGTCCTTCGCGGAGGCCGAGAGCACGGCGTCGAGGGCGAAGTCCTCACCGAGCCGGTGCACGGGGACGGTCCAGTCGGAGAGCAGGTCGTGGTAGCGCACGAATGCCCGGGCCTTGCCGCGCGTCGCGCGCTCGGTGTGCAGCACCAGGTTGACCCAGGAGGCGGCCCGGCTCTCGAGGCTGACCCGCGAGGAGTAGTGGTGGTGCTTGCTGCCGATCACCTCGGCCGGCGGCCGCAGCATGCTGATGAAGACCGGAGTGACGCCGAGGTGCAGCGCAGCGCTCTCCCACAGGCCCAGGAACCACACCAGCCGCGGGTCCTTGAGGACGACCTCGTCGGCCTCCTCGAACTGGCGCTCGAGCCACATGCTCGCCTGGCGCCGGAAGCGCTCGTGCGTGCTCTGCTTGCTCGTGGAGAACCAGGCCCGCGGACGGGCGTCGGAGACCGTGACGTTGGCCCGCTGGAGCAGCCGGTCGTGGAAGTCCACCAGCCACTGGGACTCGCCGAACCCCTTGGGGTTCGTCTCGTCGGCCGGCACCTCGGGCTGCGGTACCCGCATGCCTAGCTGTTGGAGCGTGCAGGCCATCACACTGGTGCCGCTGCGACCCGATCCGACGATCATGACGACCCGCCGGCCCGACGTCGCCGGGCGTGCGATCTCCGTCATGAACTCTCCCTCTGGTCGTCCCCGGCGCGGCACACCGACGTGCGCCGCCAGTTGGGGTCACGCCCTTGAATGTACCTATCATGGCGCTGCCCCTGCCGAGATCTACTCACCGCCCGTCGGGTGCAGAGCTCGACTGACCGATTGGACCTCATGACTTCCTTCCGTACTTTCGCCGCTGCGCTGGCGCTCACCGTCGGAGCCGGCCTCGCCGTCGCCGCCGTCGAGGCACCCGCCGGTGCCGCGCCCGACAGTGTCAAGCACGTCCAGAAGAAGAAGGCCAACGCGCAGCGGGTCAAGATCGACCTGCTGCCACCTATCTCCGGCGCGGGCAAGCGTGCCGGCAGCGCCGACCAGGCCAAGGTCGTCGTCACGGGAACGTTCCGGCCGAAGAAGGCGGGACGCACGGTCATCCTCGACCGCAAGGCCGGCAAGAAGTGGGTCAAGGCAGGCACCGCCCGTCAGGACCAGAAGGGCGCCGTGCTGTTCAACGCGCCGTACCTCGTCAAGGGCAAGGCCGTCACCTACCGGCTGCGGTCGACCGGCTCGGGCATGAAGACCACGCTCAGCAAGTCGGTCTCGACGCTGAAGTGGACCTACAAGGAGAAGTTCTCCGAGGAGTTCTCCGGCAGCACCATCGACCCCACGCCGTGGTCTTTCCGTGAGCAGGACTACGGCCACGCCGCACTGCGCAAGTGCTCGCGCACGGACGCCGCCAACACGTCGGTGTCGAAGGGCGTCGCGCGGCTGATGGTCGCCAAGGACACCACGAAGAACGGCCGGTGCAGCTACCAGGGCAAGAGCTACGCGTGGCGTACCAACGCGATGATCGGCACCCAGGGTGCGTTCGCCTTCAAGTACGGCTACGCCGCCGCGCGGGTGAAGCTCAACAGCCTGCGCGGCCAGCACTTCGGCTTCTGGCTGCAGCCGAACTCCCGCAACGCCGAGCACGGCAACGCCAAGAAGACCGGCGCCGAGATCGACGTCATCGAGTGGTTCGGTGAGGGGCACCCCTCCGGTGGTCTCTCGAGCTACATCCACTACGTGCCCAAGCCGGGCAAGGGGGTCAAGGTCGGCTCCTGGATCAAGCAGCCGCAGCAGTACGGCAACAAGTGGTCGAAGAAGTACCACGTGTTCTCCGTGAAGTGGACCCCCAAGTCCTACACGTTCTACATCGACGGCCAGGTCACCAGCGTCATCAACAAGGGCGTCTCCGGTCGCGAGCAGTTCCTGCTGCTCAGCCAGCTGAGCTCGGACTACCAGCTCAAGTACCTGAAGAGCGAGAGCAAGCTGCCCCAGGGCTCGTCCGTCGACTGGGTGCGGGTCTGGGACCTGTGACGCGCCCCGTTCGCGCGACGCGGGCACGTCGACCGGTCGCCGCGACCCTCGTGGTCGCGGCGACCGCCGCGTTGGCCCTGGCGGCGTGCTCCTCCGACGACAAGAAGGACGAAGGCGGTGGTGACGGCGCTGCGGTGCAGGCCCGCCTGCTCCCCCCGCTGAGCGACTCCGGGAAGAAGGCCCGGCCGGCCGACCGGGCCGACGTCGTCGTCGAGGGCGTCGTCGAGCCTGCGGCCGAGGGCGAGAAGGTCACGCTCCAGGTGCGCGACGGCGGTGACTGGAGCGACCTCGACACGGCCAAGCAGGATGACGACGGCGCGGTGACCTTCTCCGCGCCGTACCTCGTCGACGGCGAGCCGCAGAGCTACCGACTCGTCACCGGGGACGAGCACAGCGACAAGCTCGACACGGCGATGTGGGACGACCGGCTCGACTTCAGCGACGAGTTCGAGGGCGACCAGCTCCAGCCCGTCTGGAACCAGCGTCTCCAGGGGTACGACACCGTTGAGGCGCGGTCCTGCTCGAAGTCGGACCCGAGCATGGTGGAGGTGCGCGACGGCGTCGTCGAGCTGTCGGTCGCGTTGGACCCCGAGCGCGACGACACGTGTACCTACCAGGGGGACGAGTACGCCTTCCGGCTGAACTCCAACATCGGCACCCAGGGCAGCTATGGGTTCCAGTACGGCTTCGCCGCCGCACGGATGAAGTTCCACGAGAAGCGCGGGCAGCACTCCGCCTTCTGGATGCAGCCGAGCGCGGGCGCCGCGACGGGCGACGCCGCCGAGACCGGCGCCGAGATCGACGTCATCGAGTGGTTCGGACACCCGCACCACTCGGGGCTGGCCAGCTACGTCCACTACATCGACGGCGGCGAGCGGGTCAAGAGCGGCAACTGGATCAAGGATCCGGAGCGGTTCGGCGACAACTGGTGGAAGCGCTACCACGTGTTCTCCGTCGAGTGGACGCCCGACGGGTACACCTTCCGGATCGACGGACAGGTGACCACGACCCTGGACGAAGGGGTCTCCGGCGTGGACCAGTTCCTGATCCTGAGCAACCTCAGCTCCAACTACGAGTTCGAGCACCTGCCGTCCGCGTCGGACCTGCCGCAGACGACCGACGTCGACTGGGTCCGGGTCTGGACCGACTGAGGTCCTCGTCCTCGTCCTCGACCGGTCGGCTGCGCTCGGTCAGCGGGCGTAGATCCCGTCGATGCGGACCGGCTCGCCGGAGGAGACCACGGTGATGGCGAGCTTGCCGTGCCGTGGTCTCCTGAACCCGCCCAGGGCGATCACGCGGGGCCGGCCCGGGCGGCCCGCGATCAGCCGGCGGGTGCCTAGGCGGCGGCCGTCGAAGGTGACCCGCACGGTGCCCGCGTCGGCCGACGGCCGGACCAGCAGCGCGAAGCGGCTGCCCCGGATCCGAGGACTGACCAGCGTCGCGCCGCGGCTTCGGGTCGTGCTCGTGCTGCCGGCGCGGGTCCAGCCGGCGCTGCGGGAGAGGGCCCGGTCGTCCAGCGGTGTGGACACGCACGTCTCCTCTCCCCACGGCCCGGTCGTCGGTCCGGCGTGGGCGCGGGCGCTCAGGCAGTAGGTGCGCCCGGACTTCGCGTGCAGGATCTTCGTGCCGGCCCGGACACCGCTGGCCAGCCGGCGCGGGCCGGTGGTCCGGCCGTCGATCGACCGCACCCGAGCACGGACGTCGTGGTTCCCGGCTCGCAGCCAGGTCGTCCGCCACCCGGCCCGGAACGAGGTCGACGTCGCCCAGTTGCCTGGCGGTGTGGCGCGGATCCGGGTGAGCGCCACGGGGGTGACCAGATCGGCCGTGTGGAGGTAGGGCCAGCCCGGGTTCTCCGAGCTTGCGGCGGCCACGGTGACGGTGTCGGCGCCATCCACCGCCGCGACGACGTAGCCGTACATGACGCCGCCACGGTCGACGGGAGGAGGCGGCCGACCTGTCGCCGTCCACCCGGTGCCGACGGGACGCTGGGCGTAGCGGGTGCTGTAGTCGTCGTCGTCCTTGACCCAGAACAGGCTCGCATTGCCCCGTGAGTCGACGACGAGGCGGGCCGACCTCGCCAACCGCCCGAGCGTCTTCGGTGAGGACCATCGGCCGTCGACCCGGCCGTGTCGCGCCCGGACCTCGCCTTCGGGGGTCAGCCACGCGACGGTCACCACTCCGGCGGCCTCGTATGCAGCCGACCAGTGAGGCTTCGCGGGGAACGCCGGATGCGTCTCCCAGGACCCGTCGGGGCCTTCGGTGGCGATCACCCGACCGCCGGCGCTCGTGGTCAGCGCCACGGCGTGAGGTCCGATCCAGGCCGGATCGGACAGACCGGAGCTCGACCGCAGGACCACCATGTCCCGTGTCCAGGTGCCGTCTGCCCGTCGCTCCGTCGCGACCAGTGCGCTGCCCTGCCCGGTGGACCCCTGCACCCAGACCGCGCGCAGCGTGCCGGCGACCCCGGCCCGGAGACTTGCGGGGCCGGCCGTCGCCTTGGTCGTCGCTTCCCACCCGGTCGAGGTCCGCGACATGGTGTCGAGCTGGTAGCCGTCCGTCGCGGGTGCGGATCGCCAGAGCACCGGTGTCGAGGTGTCCGTGACCAAGAGCCGGAAGTCGCTCACCGAGGGTCCGCTGGCGACGGTCTCGCGGGTGGCCCATTGGCCACCGGCGGGTCGACTGGCCACCATCAGGGTCGCGGGCGTGGACCACCCCTGGTCGATCCAGGCCGCCCATCCGTTGCTCGCCGCGTCGAATGCGACCTGTAGACCGTTCGAGCCGACGTTCTGTCCGTTGAGCCATCGACCCTCCGGTTCGCGTCCCCAGACCTTGATGAACTCTCCAGGTGGGCAGTGCTCCGCGTCGCAACCGTTCGGCTTCGGCTGCCAGGTGGTGGCGACGGCGTACCCATCGGGCGCGATCGCCAGCCCGAACGGCTCGTCGTCATTGGACAACAGTTGCGGGTTCGTCCACTCGGTCGAAGGTGGGGGAGTGGCCACGGAGGGAGACGTGCTCATCGCCAGCGCTCCGGCGACGAGAGCTACGACGGAGACCGTCCGTGAGAATCGCAACCGGTGCCTCCCGAGCGCGGTGATGGTCGAACGACCGTAGCAGCGGTGCGTGTCGTCGGTGGTGGATCCGCGTCGACCCGCAGGGCGGGTCAGTCCCGGCGGCCGTCACCGGCCTACTCGGCCTTCGTGACACCCCAGGCGACCAGGCCGCGGACCTGCTTGACCGGCGGTGCGTCGGCGGCGGCGACGAAGCCGGCGTCGGCGGCCGGCATCCGCGTGGTCGGGTAGCTGGCTGCGAGCGCCTCGTCGTACTCCTCCGGGCCGGCGCCGGTGCGCAGGGCCCGGGCGTGCGCCGCCGTGCGCAGCGCCCGCGCGGTGCCGCCGTGCGGCAGGTCGACGTCGACGCACCCGAGGTGCTCCAGCTCCATGCGCCGCAGCAGCTGCGCCAGGGCCTTGCCGACGGGGTACGCCGTGGCATCCGGGAGCGAGATGCGGAAGGTCGCGTCGGACCGCTGCGCGGGCTCGGCCACCAGGCGCACGCGCGGCTCGTGCTCGTACGTCGCCCGCACCAGGCGCTGCTCGAGCCGCGGGTCGTCCAGCACCGGTCCTCGGGTCTCCGGGTCGTCCCACGAGCCCACCAGGGTGACCACGACGTCCGGCAGCGTCGACGCGAGCTGTGCGTCGACGACCGCGCAGACCTCCTCCGCGGTGGCACCGTCTGCCGGCAGCACGACCTCGGCGTACGGCACGGCGTAGGAGCGCGGCACCGCCCGGCGGTGTCCACGGAACTCCGGGACCAGCTGGGCGAAGTGGGGATGGTTGAAGCGGTTGACCTGCGCGGTCCGGCTCATCACGCTCGACTCGCCCAGGTGGACCGATGCGGCGGCCCGGTCCGGCACGAAGACTGCGCCGGCCTCCCGCAGGCGGTAGCCGAACACGATGTCCTCGCCGAGGTCGAGCTCGGGAGGCAGGCCGGCGGAGCTGGAGGCCAGCGCTCGGGTGACCGACGTCGAGGCGCCCACGTGCAGCCGCATGGCCCGTGGGCCGGCGCTCGCGAGGTCGTCGGTCTCGGCGAGGATCCGCTCGGTCCACTCCTGCGGCACCTGGTCACCGGTCACCAGCGCGCGCACGTCGGCGCCACCGGCGACGTGGTCGCGCAGGGCCGCCGGGGTCACGTGGTCGAGCGCGTCCTCGGCGACGAAGGTCCGGAAGCCGAGCACCGCGGCGTAGTCGATCAGGTGGTGCCAGCGCAGGTGCGCCTCGACCTCGCGGTGGTCGGGCACCATGTCGCTGTCGAGGAAGTGGAGGACGTCGCCGTCGCTGCGCTCGATGCCGGTGCGGCAGGTGTTGGACTTCGACCACCGATGCTCGGTCGTCAGCAGGCGGGTGTTGGCCGGGCGGACCTCCGGCAGCTCGACGGGCGGGTCGGAGTGGTCGTCGACGACGACGACCTCGAGCAGGTGGTCCGGGTAGCTCTGGGCGGCCAGCGCGGCGAGCACGAGCGGCAGCCGGTGCGGCCGGTACGCCGGGATCACCACGGTGACCGACAGCCGCGGCTCCCAATCGCCCAGCCGCGGGGGAGCGAGCGGTCGCCAGTCGTTGGCGCTCAGCCGGGGCTGGCGGCTCACCCCCTCGCCTCCGCGGGCAGCTCCGCGTCGGCGTACTCGAGCAGCGCGCTCGGCCGGAACCCGTCCCACGACTCCTCGAGCCGGTCCTCGGAGAGGTAGTAGTCGAGCCCGGGGTCCCAGGTGTGGCCGGCGGCCGTCCGCCGGAGCATGTACCCGAGTCCGTGGCTGCGGTAGATCGACTGGCCCTGCTGGCGGGCCGCGTCGAGCAGCTGCGCGTCGACGTAGCGGCGCACCCGCCGGAAGCCGCCGGCCTTGGCGAGCGAGTCGCGGTCGGTCATGATCGAGCCGCCGGCGACGAACTGGGCGATCCGCTCGCTGTCGTCGCGGCGCCGCACGGTGCGGTCGATCGGCGCCAGGTAGGCGTACTCGACGGTGGTGCCGACGATCTCGGCGCCGGAGTAGTGCCGTGCGAGCAGCAGGTCGGCGACGAAGTCGGGGCCGTACCAGTCGTCGTCGTCCATCTTCAGCACCAGGTCGCCGGAGGCCGCGGCGACGGCACCGTTGAGCACGTCGCCGAAGAACGTCGGCTCGTCGAAGCCGCGCAGCGCGAACCGGTCGCCGACGTGCGCGCGCACCAGGGCCGGGTCGGCCTCGAAGCCGTGGGCGGCCACGACGACCTCGACCTCCGCGCCGCGCTGCTTGGCCACCTGGCGCAGCGCGTGCTCGAGCATGTGCTCGCGCTTGGTCGCCAGCACCACGCTGACGCTCGGAAAGGGTTGGTATGGCAGCCCGGCCGCGGCGGCGAGCCGGCCCCGCCAGGCGATCGTGGAGTGCTCGAGCAGGCCCGCTCGCCGCAGGCGCACGCTGTGCTCGTCGCGGGGCAGCGAGGCCGCGAGGTCCGGCCCGGCCAGCAGCAGGTCGGCGATGCGGTCGCCGAGCGCGGCCCGGGCGCCGGCCGGCACGTCGTCGGCGACCAGCGGCACGCCCGCGGCGGCCAGACCCGCGACCGTGTGCGCGAGGCGCTCCGGGGCGGCCTGCGGCCAGCACACCCGGACGCCGCGATGCCCGCGCAGCAGCCGCACCGCGGTCGGGGTGGCGCCGCCGTCGGCGCGCAGCTCGTGGTCGAGCCCGTCGCCGCGCAGGGTCAGGACCTCGGCGGAGGCCGACGCCAGCGTGGCGATGCCGTGCTCGGGGTCCTTGAGGTAGCCGGCGGGGTTGAGCACCGCCTCGTCGACCGGTGCGCCCAGCAGCAGCGGGTCGGTCGTCGTCGCCGGCGATCGGTCGATCACGTGGTGGGCGGGCAGCGCGCCGGTGTCGCCGAGCACCACGCCGAGCACCACGTCGGGCGGGATCGTGCGGTCGGGGTCGGCCGCCTCGGCCGCCCGGCCCAGCACCTGCAGGCTCGGGTCGGCGGGCGGTGCCACCGCGGGGTCGGGCCCGGTGGTGGCGGCCACCAGCCCGGCGTACGCCGCGCGCCCCGGCGCCGCGACCCGCCCCAGCTCGCGGAGCACCAGCTCGGCGCGCACGCCGCTCTCGAAGCGGGCCACGGTCAGCGCCGCTCCGCTGGCGACCCGGCGGGCGTTCAGCGCGGTCAGCGCCGGCCACTCGGGGCGGGGCACCAGCGCGACCGGCTGCTCCGCCTCGGCCAGCCAGCAGGCGACCACCCGGGTGCGGCCGAGACCGGGCAGCACCGAGGACCAGCGGCGCAGCGACAGCACGTCGCTGCAGGCGAGCACGACCAGTCCCCACCGGTGGGGCAGGTCCGGCAGGTCGTGCCCGGTCGTGGACAGCGACACGCCCGCCGGCAGGCCCTGGAGCCGCACCTCGGGGTCGTGGAGCACCACGACGGGCTCGGAGGCGCCGTCGATGAGCTTCGTGAGTGCCGGGTCAGCCATCGTCCGGATCCTAGGACACGGCTGTGGTCGGGGTGGTCCCGGCGCTCTGCGGGAACACCCGGTGGGCCGGGTATTCCCGCATTTCGCGGCCGATGCAACACCCGAGAACCCCAGGGAGCGCCCGAGAAGTCCTACCGAGGGCGACCACCGGCGGCGCGCTCGACTGCCGTGCGCGGACCGCAGCGTAGGGTCTGCGCCGTGACGGGGACGGAGGCGGAGCCGGTCCAGCGGCGCGCGGCGCGGTTGGTGCGCTCGGGGTTGCTCGACGTCGAGTTCTACGGCGCCCTCGTCGGCGGGTCCTTCGACACCGACGACGACGCGGCGCTGCACGCCGTCACCGAGGGGATGCCCCAGCGCCTGAGCTTCAACCCGTTCGTGGACTTCGCGCGGCTGCCGCAGCCGGTGCGCCGGGCGTTCCGCGCCGGCAAGGTCGGTGTGGTCCTCAAGCACCTCGAGGCCGAGGGGCTGCCGGCGTACGACGAGCGCACCCGCGCCACGCTGCTCGAGGTCGCCCGGGGCCTGGGCGCCCGCGGCCGCACGTCGCTGCCCGACCCCCTGGTCGACTGGGACGCCGAGCTCGCCCGGCTGGCCGAGCGCGTCCCGGGACGCACCTCGGTGGTGATCCCGACGTACGACGACTGGTTCATGACCGTGCGCGCCGCGACCGCCGTGCTCGTCGAGAGCGGTGCCGCGGACGTCGAGGTCGTCGTCGTCGACAACGGGTCGCCGCCGCACGTCGCGCTCGCACTGGCCGGCGCACTGGCCAGCGCGTTCGTCGGCGACGACGCGATCCGGGTGGTCCACCTGCCGCAGAACACGAACTTCGCCGGCGGCTCCAACGTCGGCTTCGCCCGCTCGACCGGCGACCGCGTGGTGTTCCTCAACAACGACACCCGCGTGCGGCACGGCTGGCTGCCGCCGCTGCTGGCGCCGCTCGACGACCCGCAGGTCGCCGGATCCCAGTCGCTGCTGGTCTTCCCCGACGACACCATCCAGGCCGCGGGCACGGTGTTCCCGGCCGAGGGCCTGCTGCCGAGCCACCTGCTCGTCGGTCATCCGCGGCAGGACGCCGACGCCGTCGAGGGGCGTCGGTTCTCCGTCGCGACGGCGGCGGCGCTGGCGATGCGGGCCGAGGACGTCGTGGCCCTGCGCGGCTTCGACCCCGCCTACCGCAACGGCTTCGAGGATGTCGACCTCTGCCTGCGCGCCCTGGAGCTGCGCCCGGGTGGCTTCCGGGTCGCCACCGGCTCGGTCGTCACCCACTACGAGAGCCAGTCGCCGGGCCGGTTCGCCAAGGCGATGGACAACCGCCGGCTGTTCGTCGAGCGCTGGCGCGACCGGCTGCCCGCGCCCGAGCCCGAGGTGTACGCCGAGCTCGGCTGGCGGCTCGCGCTCCCGGTGGCCGACGACGGCCAGCCGGTGCCGGTGGCCCGGCCGGTGGTCACCGGACGGCTGCGGCGCGACCCGGACCGGCTGCGCTGGGGGCTGCGCATCCCGTCGACCGGCGGCCACTGGGGCGACGTGTGGGGCGACACGCACTTCGCGGAGGAGCTCGCTCGCGCGCTGCGCCGCCTCGGCCAGGACGCCGTGGTGCACCGACGCGACGCGCACGACGCGGCCAGCACGGCGTACGACGACGTGAGCCTGGTGCTGCGCGGCACCTACCCCGGTCGACCGGCTCCGGAGCAGACCTCCGTGCTGTGGGTGATCAGCCACCCCGACGAGATCGCCGACGAGGAGCTGACCGGCTTCGACCTGGTCTGCGCCGCCTCGACGACCTGGGCGCAGGAGCGGTCGCGTGCGCTGGGCCGGCCGGTGCGGCCGCTGCTCCAGGCGACCGGCCTGCCGTCGGTCGACGGTGGCGGCGACCGGTCGCCAACCGCGGTCTTCGTCGGCAACGCCGAGGACCGGACCCGGCCGATGGTGCACTGGGCGGTGGAGGCCGGCGTGCCGGTCGCGGTCTACGGCCGCGGCTGGGACGACCTGCCCGCCGACGCGTGGCGGGCCGCGCAGTTGCCCAACGACCGACTGGGGGAGGTCTACCGCGCGCACGCCGTCGTGATCGCCGACCACTGGCCCGACATGGCCCGGCACGGCTTCGTCGCCAACCGGGTCTTCGACGCCGTCGCCAGCGGCGCCCACGTGCTGTGCGACGAGGTGTCCGGCGTGGCCGAGATGTTCCCGGGGCGCGTGCGCGTGTGCCGCGGTCCCGCCGACCTGCGCGCGGGGTACGACGCCGCTCTCGCCGCTCCGGCGCTGCCGGTCGCCGAGGCGGGCCTCTCCTTCGACGACCGGGCGCGCGAGCTGCTGCAGGCCGTGCGGGGGCTACGAGGCTGAGGCGTCCAGCGGCCGCCGCGCCTGCGGCAGCCAGGTCTGCACGACGTGCTCGATGACGTGGACGCCCTCGGGTGCCTCGATGCGATGCAGCCCGGGGATCTGTCGCCAGTCGCCGGAGCGCACCGCGTCGAACGTCATGTACTCCCGGCGCTTGCGCTGGGTGCGTGCGCTGGTGAGGAAGGCGTCCGGGTCGGTCCAGTGGCCGAACTCGTCGTCGTCGAGGTGCTTGAGCTCCACGCACGAGCCCTCGGGCAGGTTGTGGTGCGGCGTGCCCTCCGGGTACAGCAGGAACTCCCACTCGAACGCCTTGGCGTAGGAGAAGCCCGGCAGCACGGGGTGCCCGAAGTGCTCGCGGTTGCGCATCGCCAGGTCGAGGTAGGCGACCCGGTCGCTCTCGACGTACAGCGGGTGGCGGGGGAGCCGCAGGTTGATCCGGCGGTGCTGCACCTGCCAGCCGAACGCCGACAGCGCCCGCTCGCCGTCGCGGGTGAGCGCCATGTCGCCGTCCCACTTCACGACGTACGACGTGGTGGCCAGCGACTCGGCCCAGTTGTTGTAGTGGACCAGGCTGTGCGCCGACTCCGGCGGCGTGTCGAGGTGCTCGGGGCCGCAACGGCTGAGCCGGTAGGGGTACTCGACGACCCGCAGCCGGTCGGACAGCCCGTGGCGGGAGGCGATCTCGACGGCGATGGCCGGCGTCTCGTCGGTCGAGCGGTTGTCGACCAGCAGCACCTCGTCGGTGGCGCGCAGCAGTTGGGGCAGCGACCACGGCAGTGAGTGCGCCTCGTTGCGGACGCGGAGCACCGCCGTGACGCCCGGGGTCGGCACGCCGGTGCGCCGGGCCGGCTGGTGGCCCGGGAGCTCGGCCTGGAAGGGGACGGCGCTCAGGCCGGACGTCGACGCCACGGCAGGCCCCCCTTCCGGGTGGGGAGCAGGTGGGGCCGGCCGCCCGGCTCGCGATCGCGGGTGAGCTCGCGGCGCTCCTTCTCGAAGCGGTCCTTGGCCCGGCGCAGGCGGCGCTCGGCTGCGCGCACCGACGAGTCGGCGATCTCGGCGGCCTGCTCGTAGAGGTCGATGAAGGCGAGCCGGAGGTCGTCGAGCTCGCGGTGGAGCAGCTCGTCGTCCTTGCCCTCGACCAGTCGATCGAGGGCGGCGCTGGTGGCGTGGATCAGCTCCTGCACCGGCTCGGGCAGCAGCAGCTCGCCGCTGGGCCCGGGGCGGGGCGTCCTGTCGACGAAGTCGTGCACGGCGCGCAGGTTGCGAGCGTTGGCCTCGACGACCGACCGCAGCCCCCATTGCTCGCCGAGGGCGTAGATCGGGACCGTCCAGTCCTCGAGGAGGTCGGCCTGCCGGACGGCCACCCGGCGGCCGCTCCGGGTCGCCCGCTCGGTGTGCAGCACGAGGTTGAGCCACGAGATCGCCTGGCCCAGGGGGCTCCGGTCGTCGCGCCCGTGGGAGATCACCTGCCAGGGCGGGGCGACCATCAGCAGGTACGCGATGTCGACGTCGAGACGAGCGCCGGCTCCGGACCACAGGTCGAGGAACCAGGGCAGGCCGGCGTCCTCGATCACCAGTTCGTCGACGTCGCCGGTCAGCAGGCCGTCGAGCCATCGCTCCACGCGCTCACGGTGCTGGTCCTGGGTGCTCATCCGCCCGGCGTCGAACCACGCCTCCGGGCGCGCGTCGTCGGTGGCGACGTTGGCCCGGGCGAGCAGCCGCTCGTGGAGGTCGGAGACCCAGCGTGCGGAGTCGGGCTCGAGCGTCGGCGCGTGCATGCCGAGGATCCGGAGGACGCCGGCCGCCGCGGCCGGGCCGGTCGGCTCCGCGCCGAGCACGAGGACGGCGTTGCGCCGCGCCTGCGCCATGGTCTCCCCCGAGAGCTGTCGAGCTAGGCGGACCACCGGCTGGCCCCCGTCGAGCGGTGGCGGTCGGTGCGCCCGGTGTCCGGTGCTGTTGTGGACATGTGCCTGCATGATACAGAGGACGTACGGAGGGTGCCCATCGGTTGCATCCTTCTCCCGACTCTGGGGTACGCCGCGGTCGTGGCGCCCGCCGGCGGCCACGTCGAGTAGCGCCGCTGATCGGTCGATCAGTGACTCGCGATGGCCACGGCCGTGGATCGCCGCCAGGGTGTCCTGCATGAATGACACCCCCGAGGCGAGGGGCTCGCTGAGACCGAACTCGCTGAGCCTGGCAGCCATCGTGTTTCTCATCATCGCCACCGTCGCCCCGATGTCGGGCACGATGGGCGCCCTGCCGCTGGCCTTCGGCCTCGGCACGGGCGCCGGCACGGCCGCGGCGTTCGCGATCATCGCCGTCGTGCTCGTGCTGTTCACGGTGGGCTACATGGCGATGAGCCGTCACATGTCCAGCGCGGGTGGCTTCTACGTCTACATCGGCAAGGGCCTCGGCGAGCGGGCCGGGCGGGGCGCCGGATACCTGGCGCTGTTCGCCTACAACGTCTTCCAGGTCGCGATCTGGGGCACCTTCGGGTTCTTCTGCAACATCTTCACCGCGGACAACTTCGGGTTCGAGCTGCCGTGGGTGGTCTGGGTGCTCGGCGGGATCCTGGTGATGGGCGTCCTGGGCTACCTGAGCATCGACGTGAGCGCCAAGATCCTGGGCGTCGCCGTGGTTCTCGAGGTCGCGATCATCCTGCTGATGAACGTGTCGATCGTGGTCCAGGGCGGCAGCGCGGGCCTGAACGTCGCCCCGTTCACGGCCGGGGAGTTCCTCGCCCAGAACCCGGCGATCGGACTGATGTTCGCGCTGAACCTGTTCATCGGCTTCGAGGCGACCGCCATCTACTCCGAGGAGGCGCGCGAGCCGCGCAAGACCATCCCGCGCGCGGCGATCCTCGCCGTCGCCATCATCGCGACGTTCTACATGTTCACGTCCTGGTCGCTGGCGATGGCCTGGGGCGTGGACGACGTGGCGACGGTGGCCCTGGAGGATCCCGGCAGCTTCGTCTTCGGTGCGGCCGACCAGTACCTCGGCGGCTGGAGCGTCAACACCATGCTGGTCCTGTTCCTGATCAGCACCTTCGCGACCAACCTGGGCTTCCACAACGCGATCGCCCGCTACCAGTTCTCTCTGGCCCGTGACGGCTGGGCGCCGCGCAGCCTGATGCGGATCCACCCCCAGCACGGGTCCCCGCACGTGTCGAGCCTCGTGCAGACGGTCGTCGCCGCCGTCGTCGTCCTCGCCTTCAGCCTGGCCGGTGCCGACCCCTACGAGCAGATGTTCACCTGGCTGATCGCCCTCGGCGCGGTGGGCCTGATGGCACTCATGGCACTGACGTCGCTGTCGGTGATCGTCTACTTCCGCCGTACCGGACTCGAGCGCAACCCGTGGGTCACGCTGGTCTGCCCGGCCCTGGCGTTCCTCGCGCTGGCCGCCGAGGTGGTGCTGATGATCCGCAACTGGGACCTGCAGACGATGGACGCGGGCGGCCTCGTCCCGTGGCTGCCGGCCCTGCTGCTCGTGGCGGCGTTGATCGGTGTCCTGTGGAAGCCGGGGCGGCCGCCCGCCTGGCTCCGGGAGGACGACTCGGCCGGTGCCCCGGCCGAGGTGGTGCACGACACGGGCCGGCCGGCATGAGGTCGGACGGCATGAGGAGGACCGGAGACATGGCAGCGCAGACGTCCGACGCGGAGCGACCGGAGGTCGGGTCGACGACCCGGATCGAGATCGCGCCGAGCTCGGCCGAGGCGGTCGAGCTGGCGCCGGGTGACCTGCTGCGGGTCATCGACGTCGAGGGCAGCCAGGTCGCCGACCTGGTGGCCTACGACGCACATGACCACGCCGTGTCCTTCTCGCAGGGCTTCACCCGCCTCCTGTGGGACCGGGTCGACGTGCGGCTGGGCGACAGCCTGCTGTCGGCCGGCGGCGACGCCCTGCTGACGGTGGTCGAGGACACCGTGGGCGTGCACGACCTGCTGTTCCCGCCGTGCAACACGATGATGTACGAGCGGGTCTTCGGCGTCAGCGGCAAGACCGGTTGCCGCGAGCACCTGACGACCGCGCTCGCGCCGTACGGCATCGGCTTCGCGCAGGTGACCGATCCGTTCAACGTCTTCATGCACACGCGGATCGGCGCCGACCAGCACATGACGATCCTGCCGCCGACCAGCCGGCCGGGCGACCAGCTCACGCTGCGCGCGGAGCGTGAGCTGGTGGTGGCGGTCTCGGCGTGCGCCGGGGACACGAACGACTGCAACGGCGGCCGGCTCACCGGGATCCGGCTCGAGGTCGTCAGGAGCGTGCCGGCCACGCCGGCGGAATGACCGCTCCGGGCACGACGGCGTGGTGCTGGCGCGCCAGGCTGACCGCCAGCTCGACGAAGCTGGTGACGGCAGGGCTCGGGTCGCCGCGCCGTCGGGCCACGGCCACGGTGGAGTAGCTCGCGTCGGACAGCGGCACGAACGCGACGCCGGGGTGGCGGTAGTAGCGCGTCGACGAGCTCGGCACGGTGTCGACGACACCGAGGTGCGCGACCGCCGCCAGGCCCTCCGAGACCGAGCTCATCTGCGCGCGGGTCCGCGGCGGCGTACCCCACAGGTCCCCGCAGGTCCAGAAGTCGCGCCAGCGCCCCGGCGTGCCGGACCGGGCGGTGACGAACGGCTCGTCGGCGAGGTCGCACACGGAGACGGACGGTGCGGCGGCGAGCTCGTGCTGCGCGGGGACGGCGGCGCAGCGTGGCTCGTCGATGAGAGGCGTGCAGTCGAGGGCGTCGTCGTCGAACAGCGGGTGCAGGAGGGCCACGTCGACGGTGCCGCTGGTCAGCGCCTCGGCCTGCGAGGTCATCGAGAGCTCGTGGAACTCCACGGCCACCGACGGCAGCGCCTCGCGGTAGGCGCCCATGATCAGCGGCGTCAGCTCCGCGGCGGCCGCCCCGAAGAGCCCGATCCGTAGCAGCCCCGTGTAGCCGTCGGCGATCGCCTTCAGGTCGGCCTGGAGGTCGTGGAGACCGGTCAGGACCACGGCGGCGCGCTCGACGAACCGCTCGCCGGCGGCGGTCAGCCGGACCCCGGTCGACCCCCGGTCGAACAGCCGCGTGCCCAGGGAGCGCTCCAGCCGAGCGATCTGCTGGCTGAGCGCGGACTGGGTGATGAACGCGCGCTCCGCCGCCCGCCCGAAGTGCAGCTCCTCGGCCACCAGCAAGGCGTAGCGCAACTGCCGGACCTCCACGCCGGGATCGTAGACCACCGACGGGGCCGGGACCGGGGATCCGCCCGCCCGGGTCCGCCGTTCGTGCGGAGGCGACTCGTCGTACCTGACCTAGATGAGTAATTCCAAGGGATCGTGCAAGCGAGCGGCGCTCAGCGCCGCTCCGGCAAGGCGCCGATGCGTCGGCAGACTGGACGTCTTTCAAGCGTCGGCAACGCCGCCGGAGCGGATGATGAGCGTCGCGCAGCGTGCGAGGCCTTGGAATTAGTCATCTAGGTGTCGTGGATCCGCCCGGAAGGCAGCACTCCGGTCAGGTACGACGGGGCTGCCGCACGCCGGTCACCGTCCGGTTCGTGGGGTCGTGAGATGGCGGTCGTGGTGACCGGGTGCGGTGATGGTGATCGTCGCGTGGAGGCGCTTGTCGAGGGCCGCGGGCCCGACGGTGTAGGTGCGTCGAGTGGCGCGAGGGAGGCGGGCTCCGTCGGCGTACCAGACGATGGTGACCTTCGCGCCGGCGAGGAGCTGGTCGCGGTAGTGGGCGAGCCCGGCGAGCCGCACGGTGTTGCCGAGGTCGCGGCTGCCACGGATGGTGATCCGGGCATCGGGGCGGCGGAGGTGGCCCTTGAGCACCCGACGTGGGAGGCGGGTGACGGTGGTGCGGGGCTGGTGACCGGGCGCGGTGGTGGTGATGACCAGCCGGATCCGGTGGAGCCGGTCGGCGGGCCGTGGGGTGTAGCTGGCGCTGGTGGCGGTGGGGATGTCGACCCAGGAGCGGGGCAGGTGCTTCCAGGCCTTGCCGATCTTGCGGGTCGTGCGCTGCCACTGGTAGGTGCTGGTGGCGCCGGGGACGTCAGGTGGTGTGGTGGTGACCCGGACCGCCGTGCCGATCCGGGGGCGCTCGGCGGGGGTCACCTGGGTGTCGATGCCGGGCAGCCGGGGGAGATCCGTGACCGGGCCGGTGGGGTCCGGCGTCCATCGGGCATGGGCCGTGATCGCCACGGGGGTGCCGTCGGTGCTCGAGCCGAGCGGGGTCAGATCGCCGGTGGCGGTGATCGGGGTGCCCGTGCCGGTGGCGGTGCTGCTCCAGCCGACGAAGGTGTGGCCGGGGCGCGTGGGAGCGGCGGGCAGGACGCGGTCGCCGCGGGTAAGCGTGTCGGCGTAGGCGGTGACCGCGTCGGGGGCGGTGCCGGTGGCGCCGTTGAGGTCGAAGGCGATCCGGTAGTGGCGGTCGGACACCTTCGTCTGGATGTTGGTGGTCGGCAGGGTCAGGGTGCCGTGGTTGACCAGGACACCGGTGCCGGTGATCGTGGCCGCGGTGGTGGGGCCGCCGGTGACCCTGCCGGCCACGCCGATCTCGAACAGCGGTGACGCGGTGGTGCTGGTCGCGGGAACGCTCTGGGTGCCCGACGGCAGCCGGAGGACACCACCGGACACGGTCAGCCGGTGGTGGAGGGATGCGCCCTTCCCGGGGCCGACCGGCTCGGCGTCGGTGCCGGGGACCGCGGTCACGGTGCCACCGGTCACGGTCGTGACGCCGCCCGTACCTCGGTTTCCGCCGCCGATGCCGGCGCCGTTCGGGCCGCCGGTGGCGGTGACGGTGGCGGTGTCGTGGGCGGTCGTGAGACCGCCGTCGCCCAGGTCTCCGCCGCCGATGCCGGCGCCGTCCGGACCGCCGGTGGCGGTGATGGTGGCGGTGTCGTTGGCGATGGTGATGCCGGCGTGTCCGTCGTCTCCGCCGCCGATGCCGGCGCCGTTCGGGCCCCCGGTGGCGGTGATGGTCGAGGCGTGGTTGGCGATGGTCGTACCGCCCGATCCGCCGTCGTCTCCGCCGCCGATGCCCGCGCTGTTCTCACCGCCGGCCGCCGTGACGACGGACGTGTCGTTGCTCGTGGTGACTCCCCCGTCAGCCAGGTATCCGCCGCCGATGCCGGCAGCACCCTCGCCGCCGACGGCGGTGACCCGGGCACGCCCGTGGGTGGTGAGGGTGGCACCGGTGTTCTCGATGCCCGCGGTGTGCCAGGCGGCGCCGGCGTCGGCGGTGAGGTGCCCGGCGGTGCCGGTGGTGGAGGTGTCGGTGACGTCGAGGGACTCGCCGGGGTCGACGCGGATGTTGCGGACGGTCAGGTCGTGGCCGGCCAGGTCGATCCGGGCGTCGCAGGCGACGGTCAGGGTCGCGGCCGGATCGGTCAGAGAGGTGGTGAGCGCGACGACGGTGGGGGTGGTCGGATCGCCGCTGCAGCTGCTGAGCAGCGCCGTCAGGTCGCCCAGGTCGTCTCCCGGGGCGGCCGCGGCCGGGGTCTGCAGGCCCGCGCCGAGTGCCAGGCCCGAGGCGACGACCGCCGTGGCCAGGCCGGCGGACACCACCGTGCGGTGCCGGCGGGGAGTTCCTGGGCGTGGCGAGCCGATCATCGTCGAGAGCTCCCTGGTGAGGCGATCGGTGCCCCTCGACGCCCCTGGCGCAGCGCCGGGGCCGCGCGTTGCTCGACGGGATGCCGGCGACGCGGGGACAGCCCGGATCCTAGCGACGAAACGCGTCCGTTACCCGGGATTGGTCAGAGCCGCTGCCGCCGGCGCTACTGCTCGCCTTCCGGGTTTCGAGACGCGACGTCTCGACCTTCGGCGCTGATCGGTGGGCTCGCAAGCTCGCTCACCGGCGCCTCGCGCGGGCAGCGATCTTCGCCCGCTCGTTGGCGTCGAGCACGACCTTGCGGATCCGCACCGAGTCGGGGGTGACCTCGACGCACTCGTCGTCGCGGCAGAACTCCAGGCACTGCTCGAGGGAGAGCTTGCGCGGCGGGATGAGCTTCTCGAAGTTGTCGGAGGTGGCGGACCGGATGTTGGTCTGCTGCTTCTCCTTGGTGATGTTGACGTCCATGTCGTCGGCGCGGGAGTTCTCGCCGACGATCATCCCCTCGTAGACCTCGGTGGCCGGCTCCACGAACATCACGCCGCGCTCCTGCAGCGACGTCATGGCGTACGCCGTGGCCGCGCCCTTGCGGTCGGCCACCAGGGAGCCCGAGGCGCGCGAGCGGATCTCGCCGGCCCACGGCTCGTAGCCCTCGGAGATGTGGTGGGCGATGCCGGTGCCGCGGGTGGTGGTGAGGAACTCGGTGCGGAAGCCGATCAGGCCGCGCGCCGGCACCAGGAACTCCATCCGCACCCAGCCGGTGCCGTGGTTGGTCATCTGCTCCATCCGGCCCTTGCGGGTGGCGAGCATCTCGGTGATCGCGCCGAGGTACTCCTCGGGTGCGTCGATGGTGAGGCGCTCGACGGGCTCGTGGACCTTGCCGTCGACCTCCCTGGTGACCACCTGCGGCTTGCCGACCGTCAGCTCGAAGCCCTCGCGGCGCATCTGCTCGACCAGGATCGCCAGCGCGAGCTCGCCGCGGCCCTGGACCTCCCAGGCGTCGGGGCGCTCGGTCGGGAGGATCCGCAGCGACACGTTGCCGATCAGCTCGGAGTCCAGGCGGTCCTTGACCAGGCGGGCGGTCACCTTGGCACCCTTCACCTTGCCGACGAGCGGCGAGGTGTTGGTGCCGATCGTCATCGAGATCGCCGGCTCGTCGACGTGGATGAGCGGCAGTGCGATCGGGTTCTCCGGGTCGGCGAGCGTCTCGCCGATGGTGATGTCGGGGATGCCCGCGACCGCGACGATCTCGCCGGGTCCGGCCGACTCGCCCGGCTTGCGCTCGAGGCCCTCGGTGATGAGCAGCTCGGTGATGCGGACGTTCTTGACCTCGCCGTCGCGGCGGATCCACGCGACGGTCTGGCCCTTCTTGAGGTTGCCCTGCTTGATGCGCAGCAGTGCCAGGCGGCCGAGGAACGGCGAGGAGTCGAGGTTGGTGACGTGGGCCTGCAGCGGCGCGCCCTCGTCGTACGTCGGGGCGGGAATCGTCTCGAGGATGGTCTTGAAGAGCGGCTCGAGGTCCGGGGAGTCGGGGAGCTCGCCGTTGGCCGGCTGCTCGAGGCCGGCCACGCCGGCGCGGCCCGACGCGTAGACGACCGGGAAGTCGAGCGCGTCCTGGCGGTGGCCGTCGTCGAGCAGGTCCATGAAGAGCTCGTAGGTCTCGTCGACGACCTCGGCGATCCGGGCGTCGCCGCGGTCGGTCTTGTTGACGACCAGGATGACCGGCATGTCGGCGTTCAGCGCCTTGCGCAGCACGAAGCGGGTCTGCGGCAGCGGGCCCTCGGAGGAGTCGACCAGCAGCACGATGCCGTCGACCATGGACAGCCCGCGCTCGACCTCGCCGCCGAAGTCGGCGTGACCCGGGGTGTCGATGATGTTGATCGTCATGCCCTCGGGCGCCGACGGGCCGTTGTAGTGGATCGCCGTGTTCTTCGCGAGGATCGTGATGCCCTTCTCGCGCTCGAGGTCCCCGGAGTCCATGACCCGCTCGGCCACGCTCTCGGCCTCGTGTTCGGTGAAGGCTCCCGCCTGGCGGAGCATCGCGTCGACGAGCGTGGTCTTGCCGTGGTCGACGTGAGCGACGATCGCGACGTTGCGGAGATCGGTGCGGGGAGTGGCCATGCGCCTGCTGGGTCCGTTCGGGTTGGCTGAGTCGGCCCGACCGGGCCTCGGAGATTCTACGGGCGCCGGCCCCCTCGACCCGCATCGTGCCGCGTGGGACGACGCGGATACCCTCGGCTGGGTGAACACGCCCGTCGCCACGACCACGAAGGTCCGCGCCCTCCTCGGTGAGGTGCTGCGCTTCCTGACCGTCGGTGGCGCCGCCACGCTGGTGTCGCTGGTCGGGTTCAACGTCCTCGTTCACGGACTCTTCATCGGGGCCGCTCCGTTGGCGAACCGGCCGATCATGACGTTCGTGCTGGTCAACGTCGTGGCGGGCGTCGTGGCGTACGTCGGCATGCGCGCCTGGGCGTTCCGGGACCGTCAGGTGCAGGACCCCGCGACCGGGCTGATCCGGTTCTTCGGGCTCGGCGCGCTCACGATGGTCGTGCCGGTGGTCTGCTTGTGGGTGAGTCGGCACCTCCTCGGGCTGACCGGTCCCGTGGCCGACAACGTGGCGGCGAACGTCGTCGGGCTCGGCCTCAGCGTCGTGGCTCGATTCTTCGTGTTCCGGCGCTACGTCTTCGGGCAGGTCGCGGTGCCCGAGCCCTGCAGGCCGGCGGCATGAGCCGGGGCGACCACATCTTCGTCCGCCGGGGCCGCCGCTACACCCACCACGGCATCGACTGCGGCGACGGGACGGTGATCCACTACGTCGGCGGATGGGGGTCGATCCGGCGCATCGAGCGGACCTCCTGGGAGACGTTCGCCTGCGGCTCGGAGGTGTTCTCGCGCGAGTACCGCCAGCGCCTGTCGGTCGAGGAGATCGTGCGCAACGCGGAGTCGCGCCTGGGCGCCAACGGCTACCACCTGGTGCGCAACAACTGCGAGCACTTCGCGACCTGGGCCTCGACCGGCTCCCCGGCGAGCCGCCAGGTGCGCCGGTGGGCGATGGCCGCGCCGGGCGCCGTCGTCTCGTTCGGCGTCGCCGACGCCGCCGGCGTCCACCTGGCGCTGGTCGGCGGCCTGGGGGTGGGCGCCTACGCCCTCACCCGTCAGAAGCGTCGCGCCGACTCCACCGAGGACGTCTGACGCGACGGTGTCCCCGGGCGCACCTACGGTGGAAGCATGTCTCGGATCGCCGCCATCGGCCTCCCGCTCGACCGGGTGCCGTCGTGACCTGCCGCTTCGTGCCGCCGTACCTCCTCGCCCGGGTCGCCCCCGCGAGCCTGGCGATCGATGCGGCGCTGCGCGCGGGCCGGACGGTCCCCGTGCCGGCGCGCTCCCCGGTGCTCGCGGCACCCGCGCCCGCCTGGACGGTGCACTCGGCGGACCGCACCACCGACCTGCCCGGCCGGGCGGTGCGCTCGGCCGGCTCCGCCGCGTCCGGTGACGTCGCGGTCGACGAGGCCGCCGACGGGATCACCGGGGCGCTCGCGCTCTTCGCGGAGGTCTACGGCCGCGCGTCGTACGACGACGCGGGCGCGCCGGTCAGCCTGACGGTGCACTACGGGCAGGACTACGACAACGCCTTCTGGGACGGCGTACAGCTGGTCTTCGGCGACGGCGACGGCCGGGTCTTCGGCCGGTTCACCCGGCCGGTCGACGTGCTCGGACACGAGTTCACCCACGCCGTCACCGAGCACACGGCCGGGCTGGTCTACCGCGACCAGCCCGGTGCGCTGAACGAATCGGTCTCCGACGTCTTCGCGTCCTGCCTCAAGCAGCGGCTGCTCGGGCAGACCGCCGACGGCGCGGACTGGCTGATCGGCGAGGGCCTCTTCCTCCCGGGCGTCCGGGCGCGGGCGCTGCGCGACATGGCGGCGCCGGGCACGGCGTACGACGACCCGGCGTTGGGCCGGGACCCGCAGGTCGGCTCGATGGACGACTACGTGTCGACCACCGACGACAACGGGGGCGTGCACCTCAACTCCGGCATCCCCAACCGCGCCTTCCAGCTCGCCGCCGTCGCCCTCGGCGGCGCGACCTGGGAGGGCGCCGGGCGGATCTGGTACGACGCGCTGACCGGCGGCGCGGTCGGCCGCGACACCGACTTCGCGGGCTTCGCCGCGGCGACGATCGCGGCGGCGGGCGCCTCGGCCGACGCGGTGGGTGCTGCCTGGGACGCCGTGGGGGTCGCGCCCTCCGGATCGGGCGCCATCGCCGGAGCCCCGGCGTCCGGCACCGTGCCGTCGCGGCGGGTCTCGGTGCGACGTACCGGTGGCTTCGCCGGGCTGCGCACCGTCGGCGAGCTCGACCTCGACGGCGACGATCCCCGCGGCCCGGAGGTCGCCGCGCTGGTCGACCGGGTCGACCTCGCCGCGGTCGCCGGCGGCCCGCCCCGGCCCGACCGGTTCGTCTACGACTTCGACCTCTGCGGTGACTGCGCCACCGTGCCCGAGCAGCACCTCACCGCCGACCTGCGCCGCCTCGCCGACCTGCTCCTCGATGACTCCCGCACCGACCCGCGTGGAGCGCGCTGGCGCGACTGACGGGATAGTCCGTCACGTTCTGGTTGCCCCGAGGGCGCTTCGACAACTAGAACGTGACGGACTATCCCGGCGACGCCAGGCCCCCGCGGCCTCAGCCCTCGCGGTGGACCTTGTGCTGCGCCGCCTGCGCCCGAGGCCGGATGACCAGCTCATCGACGTTCACGTGTGGCGGCCGGGTGACCATCCAGGTGATCGCGTCGGCGATGTCGTCGGCGGTGAGGGGCGCGGCGACCCCGGCGTACACCGCGTCGGCCTTCGCCCGGTCGCCCTCGAAGCGGACCAGCGCGAACTCGTCGGTCTTCACCATGCCGGGCGCGATCTCCATGACCCGCACGGGCTGGTCCCACAGCTCCAGCCGCAGCGTCTCGGTGACGACCTGGGTGCCGTGCTTGGCGGCGGTGTAGCCGGCCCCGCCCTCGTAGGCGATCCGGCCAGCGGTCGACCCCACGTTGAGGATCGCCCCGGCGCCCGTGGCGACCAGTGCCGGCAGCAGCGCCTTGGTCACCTGCATCAGGCCGATCACGTTGACCTCGTACATCCGCCGCCAGTCGTCGCCGTCCGCCTCCGCCACCGGGGCCGCCCCGAAGGCGCCGCCGGCGTTGTTGACGAGTACGTCGAGCCGGTCGCCGACCACGGACGCCAGGTGCGCGACGGACTCCTCGCTCGTCACATCGCACGCCACCGCCGTGCCGCCGATCTCGTCGGCCAGGTCGGCGATCCGGTCGCCGCGTCGCGCGGCGCAGTACACGTGGTAGCCGGCGGCAGCCAGCCGACGGGCGGTGGCCGCTCCGATGCCGCTGCTGGCGCCGGTGACGACCGCGGTCCGGGACGGGGTCGGGAGGGAGGTCATGTCGCCATTCTCGACGACCCGGCGCCAGGAACACGTTTCATCCTGCCTCCGGCGAGGGATGCTCTCCGGTCGTGCCTTGAGACGGCCGGAAGGAGAGACGGTGCGTACCCCTGCTGCCCTCGTGGGGCTTCTCGGCGGGCTGGCCTGGCTCGGCTCCCTCGCGCTGGCGCGCAACGACCGGACCGGCCTGGCCGAGGTCGTCGAGTGGGTCGGCCTGGCGCTCCTGCTCGCCGCCGCCGTGGCGGCCGGCGCCGGCCTGGTCTCCCGCTCGACGAGATGGCTGCGGGTCACCGTGGGCGTCTGCTTCGCACTGCTCGTCTGGTGCCTGGTGCAGCTGGTCGCCGGGAGCGGCGACGAGCGGCTCGCGCACGCCGGCCTCGGCCTGTTCGCGGTCGTCGTGGCCAGCATCGTGATGGCCCGCCGGCCGCACCCGGCCCCCGCCGCCGGCGGGCACCGGGCCCGGGGCGCCCACGCACGCTGACTGGACCGGCGGGAATTCCCCGCGCCGGATCGGTGTTCACCCGTGTCGGACCGTCAATCGAGATGACCGAGGTGCCCGTGGAGCCGATCCGGCGTGTGGCGATGATCAGCCTGCACACCTCCCCGCTCGACCAGCCCGGCACCGGCGACGCGGGCGGCATGAACGTCTACGTCATGGAGCTGGCGCGCCGCCTGGCCGGCCAGGGCATCGAGGTCGACATCTTCACCCGGGCCACCAGTTCGGCCCTCGACCCGATCGTCGACCGCGGCGACGGCGTGGCCGTGCGGCACATCCACGCCGGCCCGTTCGAGGGGCTGACCAAGACCGAGCTGCCCGGCCAGCTCTGCGTCTTCGCGCGCGAGGTGCTGCGCGCGGAGGCCGCGCAGCCGGTGGGTCACTACGACGTCGTGCACTCCCACTACTGGCTCTCCGGCCAGGTCGGCGCGCTCGCCCGCGACCGCTGGGGAGTGCCGCTCGTGCACTCGATGCACACGATGGCCAAGGTCAAGAACGACGCCCTCGCCGCGGGCGACACCCCGGAGCCGTCGGCGCGCATCATCGGCGAGGAGCAGGTCGTCGGGGCGGCCGACATGCTCATCGCCAACACCGACCTCGAGGCCAAGCAGCTGATCAACCTGTACGACGCGGAGCCCGCCCGGGTCGAGGTGGTGCACCCCGGTGTCGACCTCGACGTGTTCCGGCCCCACGACCGGGCGCGGGCGCGTGCGGACCTCGGGCTCCCCGTCGACGCCGCCGTCCTCCTGTTCGCCGGCCGGATCCAGCCGCTCAAAGCGCCCGACGTGCTGCTCCGGGCGGTCGCCGAGCTGCTCGACCAGCGTCCCGGGCTCCGCTCGCGGCTGGTCGTTCCGGTCGTCGGGGGCCCCTCCGGCAGCGGGCTCGAGCACCCCGAGTCGCTCGCCCAGCTGGCGACCGCGCTCGGCCTCGACGGCGTCGTCCGGTTCGTCCCGCCGGTCGCGCAGGACGAGCTCGCCCGATGGTGCTCGGCGGCCACCCTGGTCGCGGTGCCGTCGTACAACGAGTCCTTCGGTCTGGTCGCCGCCGAGGCCCAGGCCACCGGCACGCCGGTGGTCGCCGCCGCGGTCGGTGGCCTGACCACCGTGGTGCGCGACGGCCACAGCGGGCTGCTCGTCGACGGACACGACCCGCGCGCCTGGGCCGACGCGCTGCGCCGGGTGGTGGAGGACGACGCGCTCCGGCTCCGGCTCGAGGGTGGCGCGCTCGCCCAGGCCCGGCGGTTCTCCTGGCGGCACACCGCCGAGGGCACGCTCGCCGTGTACGAGCGGGCGCGGGCCGAGATGGCACAGTCGCTGGCATGAGCAGCGTCCCCGACCCCCGGCAGGTGATCCGCGACCATCTCGCCTCGGCCGAGGTGGCCTACGACGAGGTCGCCGACGGGGTCTTCTCGTTCTCGCTGCCGGGCGAGAAGAAGCTCCAGACCGCCGTCCGCCTCGACGTCGGCCCGCACGCGCTCGGCGTCCACGCGTTCGTCTGCCGCCGGCCCGACGAGAACCACGAGCGCGTCTACCGCTGGCTGCTCGAGCGCAACCTGCGGATGTACGGCGTGGCGTTCGCGCTCGACCGGCTCGGCGACATCTACCTCGACGGGCGCCTTCCGCTCGCGGCCGTCACCCCCGAGGAGCTCGACCGCCTGCTCGGCTCGGTGCTGACCTACGCCGACGAGTCGTTCAACGCCATCCTCGAGCTCGGGTTCGCCACCTCGATCCGTAAGGAGTGGGAGTGGCGCAAGCTGCGTGGCGAGCCGACCGCGAACCTCGAGGCCTTCCGCGGCTGGCTCGAGGGTTGAGTCGGGACTTTCGGCCAGTTCAGTCCGGACTTCTGGTCGCCGGCCTGACCAGAACTCCCGACTCGGGTGGCCAGAAGTCACGACTCGACGGTCAGGCCGGGGCACTCGTCTGCGCGGCGGCCGGGCGGGCCTTGCGCCGGGCGACGGCCACGCCGACCAGGGCGAGCGCGCCGCCGACGTACGCCATCGAGGGCGGGGTCTCGTCGAGGAAGACCAGACCCATCACGATGGTGATCGGCGGGACCAGGTAGGTGGTGACGCCGAGGTTGCTGGCGCTCATGTGTCGCAGGGCGTAGGCGTAGGTGGTGAACGCGATCGCGGTCGGGAAGACCCCGAGGTAGACCAGCCACAGGCTGGACGACACCGGCGCCTCCCGGGCCTGGTCGACCAGCTGCCCGATGAAGGGCAGGCACACGATCGCGCCGACCGTGCATGCGAGCCAGGTGACCTGGATGGCCGGCAGCCGGGCGACCAGCGGCTTCTGCAGGATCAGGCTGATCGAGTAGACCAGCGCGGAGAGCAGGCACAGCGCGACGCCGAGCATGTCGTGGTTGCTGCCCTCCCCGGACGACTGGGCGGTCGAGAGGCTGATCAGCCCGACGCCGGCGAACGCCAGGGCGAGGCCGGCGGCGAGGTAGGCGGTGAACCGCTCGTTGAGGAAGATCGACGCCAGCACGGCGATCAGCACCGGCGAGACCTGGATCAGCATCGCGGCGGTGCCGGCGTCGACCCGGCGCTCTCCGGCGTTGAGCGCGACGTTGTAGACGCCGAACCACAGCACGCCGATCGCGATGATCGACACCCACTGCCGGCCGGTCGGGCGGGGCAGGCCACCGGGCAGCAGCAGCGCGACGACGCCGAGGCAGAGCGTGCCGACGAGGAGCCGGCCGAGCGAGAGGGCGCCGGGGGAGAAGTCGTGGCCGAGGTGTCGGATGCCGACGAACGCCGACGCCCAGAACACCAGCGTGACCCCGACCGCGGCCAGTGGCAGCCAGGTCGCCGGCGCGCTCGTCGGCTGCTGGCTGGACCGGGTCGTCGTACTCGTCACCGACCCAGACTAGGGACGACCGCCGACCCCCGACACGCGGTTTCCGGACGTGGTTGCGCGATCCGCTGCCAACGTGGGCACGACCCGTGTCCTCTGCGGGGTCACAGGTCGATCTCGACACGCCCGTCGCCGCTTCGTCCCTCAGCGGCGGGGCTGCTCGATCAGTCCGCGCCCACGCGTCGGGCTCGTCCCTCGCCCGTCGCTGCGCGGCCGGCGCGCTCGACCTCCTCGCCTTCGGCTCAGAGGTCGATCTCGACACGCCGGTCGCCGCTTCGTCCCTCAGCGGCGGGGCTGCTCGATCAGTCCGCGCCCACGCGTCGGGCTCGTCCCTCGCCCGTCGCTGCGCGGCCGGCGCGCTCGACCTCCTCGCCTTCGGCTCAGAGGTCGAGCTTGTAGCCCAGCCCGCGCACGGTGACAAGGTACTTGGGCTCGCTCGGGTCGGGCTCGATCTTGGCCCGCAGCCGCTTCACGTGTACGTCGAGGGTCTTGGTGTCGCCGACGTAGTCGGAGCCCCACACGCGGTCGATGAGCTGGCCGCGGGTGAGCACCCGACCGGGGTTGCGCAGGAACATCTCGAGCAGCTCGAACTCCTTGAGCGGCAGCCGCTGGGCGGCGCCGTCGACGGTCACGACGTGGCGCTCGACGTCCATCCGCACCGGGCCCGCCTCCAGCGTCGCCGGGGCGAGGTCGGGCTCCTGGCCGCGCCGCAGCACCGCGCGGATGCGCGCGACGAGCTCACGCGGGGAGTAGGGCTTGGTCACGTAGTCGTCGGCGCCGAGCTCGAGGCCGACCACCTTGTCGACCTCGTCGTCCTTGGCGCTGACCATGATCACGGGGACGCTCGAGCTCTGCCGGATCTGGCGGCACACCTCGGTGCCGGGGATGCCCGGCAGCATCAGGTCGAGCAGCACGATGTCGGCACCGTTGCGGTCAAACTCCGTCAGGGCGGCGTTCCCGTCGGCCGCGATCGCGACCTCGAATCCTTCCTTGCGGAGCATGTAGGCGAGGGCCTCGCTGTAGCTCTCTTCGTCCTCCACGACGAGTACCCGGGTCACCGGCTTGCCTCCTGGCTCTCCCTGACGGAGAGGTAGCGGGGGAGGGACAGGGTGAACGTGGACCCCTGACCCTCGACTGACCATACGTGGACGTCCCCGCCGTGCGTGGCGGCCACGTGCTTGACGATGGACAGGCCGAGGCCGGTGCCACCCGTGGAGCGGTGCCGGGCCGGGTCGACCCGGTAGAACCGCTCGAAGATCCGGTCGATCTCGTCGGCGGGGATGCCGATGCCCTGGTCGACGACGGAGATCGAGACATGCTGGTCGTCCACCTTGGTGGAGACGAGCACCGTGGAGCCCGGCTCGGAGTACGACACTGCGTTGGCGACCAGGTTCGCGACCGCGGCCGTCACCTGCTCCTCGTTGCCGAGCACGTCGAGGTCGTGCGTGCCGCTGGTCACCACCGAGATCTGCTTAGAGGCGGCGTCGATCGCGCTGGTGTCGACGGCGATGCGGATCACCTCGGCGATGGAGACGGGCACCGGCGTCTCCAGCGGGTCGTCGCCCTGGAGCCGGGACAGCTCGATCACCTGCTGGACCAGCCGCGTGAGGCGGTCGCTCTCGGTCAGCATCCGCGCCGAGAACCGCTTGACCGCATCGGGATCGCCGGCCGCGTCGTGCACGGCGTCGGCCAGCAGCCGGATCGCGCCGACCGGCGTCTTCAGCTCGTGGCTCACGTTGGCGACGAAGTCGCGGCGCACGGCCTCGACCCGGCGCTCGCGGGTGCGGTCCTCCACCAGCGCGAGCACCAGCCGCGCGCCCAGAGGTGCGACCCGGGCGGTCACGTGCCGCGACGGAGAGCCCGCCCGTGTCATCACCAGCTCGGTCTCGCGGATCTGCCCGTCGCGACGTACCTGCTGCACCATGGCGGCCAGCTCGCTCGACACCAGCTCCTGGCCGCGGACCAGGCCCATGGAGTAGGCGGGGGCCGAGGCCTTCAGCACGGTGTCGCTGTCGTCGACGACGACGGCGCTGCTGCGCAGGACCGAGAGGACGGTGGCGACGCCCGGGGGTACGACGGGCTCGTCGGTCGCCGCGACCGGGTGCTGCTCGCGGTCGCTCACGTGCCAGGCGAGCACGGCGCCGCCGGCGACGACCGCGCCGATGAGTGCGGCGAGGAACGCCTGCGTCGTCGCATCCACACCATGAATCGTACGAGTGGATTCACCCGGGGTTGGTCTCCGGACGGCCTCGCTCGCCATAAGTTCATCCCGCGTTCACGGGCCGTCCCCCGTGGGTCATCTCGGCTGCCTAGGCTCGCCGCCATGCGAGAGGCCTTCAGCGAACAGCTCGACACCATGTTCCAGGACCTGGCGACCATCTGCGGCGACGTCGAGACCGCGGTCCGCCTGGCCACCGAGGCGTTGCTGCGCGGCGACGCCGAGACGGCCGAGCGGGTGATCAGCGGCGATGTCGAGATCGACCTGGCGCGCGAGCGCGTGGAGGACTCCGCCTTCCTGCTGCTGTCGCTGCAGCAGCCGGTCGCCAGCGACCTGCGGACCGTGGTCGCCGCGCTGCGGATGGTCAGCGAGCTGGAGCGGATGGGGGACCTCTCCGTGCACGTCGCGAAGATCGCCCGCCTGCGGGTCCCCAACCTCGCGGTGCCCGACGCCGTCACCCCGCTCATCGAGCGGATGGCCGCGGTCGCGGAGGACATGGTGGTCCGGGTCTCCAAGATCATCACCGACCGCAACGTCGACGACGCCCTCGCCCTCGTGCACGCCGACGAGGAGATGGACCAGCTGCGCCGGGCCAGCTTCGCCGAGCTGCTCTCCGCCGACTGGTCCCACGGTGTCGAGGCCGCCGTCGACGTCGCCCTCCTGGGCCGCTACTACGAGCGGATCGCCGACCACGCCGTCTCGGTCGCCAACCGGGTCGTCTTCGTCGTCACCGGGGAGCACCCGGGCGCGGTCGACCGCTGACCGCTCGGTTCATTGATGGGCCTGGCCCGATGAGTCCTGGCCCGATGGGTCTGGCCCGATGAGTCCTGGCCCGATCTGTCGGTCCCGATGGGCAGATACCCAGTGACGATGTGGTTGTTCCCAGCTGCCCGGAACGACCGCAACGTCACTGGGTATCGCTGTTGGGGTCGGGCTGGTCTCGTGGGGGTTGGGCCGGGTTGGTGCGGGGTCCGGCCCCGGTCGGAGTGCCGGTGGCAGGTGCCGGTGGGCAGATACCCAGTGACGATGTGGTTGTTCCCAGCTGCCCGGAACGACCACAACGTCACTGGGTATCGCTGTTGGGGTCGGGCTGGTCTCGTGGGGGCTGGGCCGGGTTGGTGCGGGTCCGCCCCGGTCGGAGTGCCGGTGGCAGGTGCCGATGGGTCGATACCCAGTGGCGATGTGGTTGTTCCCAGGCGCCCGGAACGACCACAACGTCACTGGGTATCGCTCGCAGGTGCCGAGCGGGGGAGAGCTGCCCCTTGGCTCGCTGGATTTCGACGCGCCCGTCGCGACCTCCTTCGTCGGTCGCGGGGCTTGCTCAATCTCCGTGACCCGACGCGGCCCGCGACTTCGTCGCGGGCCGCTGGTCACCGACCCTGGTTGGCGACGGCGGCCGCGGCCTCGGCGGCGGCCGCGGGGTCGAGGTAGCGGCCGCCCGGGACGGTCGGCCGCAGCGACTCGTCGAGCTCGTAGACCAGCGGCATGCCGGTGGGGATGTTGAGGCCGGCGATGTCCTCGTCGCTGATGCCGTCGAGGTGCTTGACCAGCGCGCGCAGGCTGTTGCCGTGGGCGGCGACCAGAACGGTCCGGCCGGCGCGCAGGTCGGGGACGATCGCGGACTCCCAGTAGGGCAGGAACCGGGCGATGACGTCCTTGAGGCACTCGGTGCGGGGCATCTCGTCGCCCAGGTCGGCGTAGCGGACGTCATCGGCCTGCGACCACTCGTCGGCGTCGTCGATCGGCGGCGGGGGTACGTCGAAGGAGCGCCGCCAGAGCATGAACTGCTCCTCGCCGTACGCCTCCAGGGTCTCCTTCTTGTTCTTCCCCTGGAGCGCGCCGTAGTGACGCTCGTTGAGGCGCCAGGAGCGCTTGACCGGGATCCAGTGCCGGTCGGCGACGTCGAGGGCGGCCGCGGCGGTGTTGATCGCGCGTCGCAGCAGCGAGGTGTGTACGACGTCGGGCAGGATGCCGGCGTCGCGGATCAGCTCGCCCGCGCGCACGCCCTCGGCGCGGCCCTTGTCGTTGAGGGGGACGTCGACCCACCCGGTGAAGAGGTTCTGGGCGTTCCACTCGCTCTCGCCGTGGCGGAGCAGGACGAGCTGGTAGGTCATGGCGCCTTCCGGAGGAGGGGTCAGTGCTCGACTTCGGGGGTCGGAGGCCCGCAGTCCTCGACGGGGGTGCCCGTCTCGGCGGTGGCGTCCAGGCCGGCGTACTCGTCGCAGTCGGGCACCGACGGCACGTCCATCGTCACGGAGGTGCCGTCGCCGAACGAGAAGGTCAGCGACAGGAAGGCGCCCACCTCGTAGTCGCCCTCGACCGTGATCGGGGTGTCGGCGTCGGCCAGGTTGACATAGCCGCTCGGGGCGATCTCGATCGGGTCGAAGTCGCCGATCGTGAGGTCCTCGCCCTCGATCGCGTCGACGGTGGCGGACTCGGTGGTCTCCTTGTTGACGAACGTCGTGATCAGCGTGCCCGATCCGCCCTCCGCGCTCACCACCACGGCGGAGAGCACGTCGACGTTGCCGCTGCGGTCGTTGGTGCCGGCACCCGGCGTGTAGACGCGGTCGGTCGCGTAGTCGAAGCCGCAGGAGGTCAGCGCCGAGGCGGCGAGCACGAGCGCGCCGGCGGCGGTGAGCAGACGAGCGGAACGGCGAAGCTGCATCTTCAGGGCCTTCACGAGGGGGCAGGGGGTTGTTCGGCGACAGCCTAGCGGTCGCCGACGGGCACGATCTGACGGGTCGGTACCCGGCTCAGTGGCTGAGCCCGACGGCGCTCCCGAGCACGAGCAGACCGGCCAGGGCGAGCATCGTCCAGGCCAGCGAGACCATCAGCAGGCGGGGGGCCCCGATCCGCAGCGCGACCCGCAGCGGCAGGTGCCGATAGCCGTCCTCGTGGTCGGCCACCAGCCCCGGCAGCGCGCAGAGCACGTGCACGCCGACGCCGAGCAGCGCCGCGACCACGACCATCGCGACCTGGGGCGGGGCGCCCTCGGCCTGTCCGCCCCAGCCGCCGTACGACAGGAACGCCGGGTAGAGCGCGTACGACGCCGCCCACGTCACCCACGAGAACCAGCCCTTGCGCAGCATCAGGCTGCCGAGCAGGCCGATCACCACCGAGCCGAGGTAGCAGCAGCCGGCCACCACCCCGTTCGAGATCGCCAGCGGGATCAGCACGAGGACCCCGCACACGAAGGCGAACCACGCGTTGCCCGGGTCGAGGAGGCCGTCGGCGATCGGCTTGCCGCTCGGCGCCCGCCGGGAGTCGCGGCGACGGTCGACGAGGTCGTTGAACCAGCCCAGCAGCGCCTGGCCGACCAGCGCGGTGGCGAGCACCAGGGCGACCTCGCGACTGGGCCGGCCCGCGAGGGCCGCGGCGATGGCGAGTCCCCCGGCGGTGAGGGCGCCGAGCCGTGGGTGGGCCGCCCGGAGCAGCAGCACCGGCGTCGCGTCGGTCAGCGCGCGGCGCCGCCACGGCCGGCGCCGCCACGGCCGGCGCGGCTGCCGTGGCGGGTCGTCGAACCCGTCGCGACCGGGCAGCTCGGTGGTGACCGGCGCGCTCGCGGGGGCGTCGGCGGAGTCGCTCCCGGACTCGGACGGCGCGGCCGGTTGCTTCCTCCGTCGGCGCAGGGTGGGCGACATACCCGGCAGTATCGTCCAGCGGGCGTCGGGCCATGCCTCACTGGCCCCACGAGTGTCGCGGCGGGTCTCCCGGACCGGCCGGCCACCACACCACCTGCGGTTCTGTCAAGCCGGCAATGTGCCCCTGACCTGCGCAAACGATCTCGGCGTCCCTTCGAGAACGTGTTAGAATCTTCACCTAGGAAGGGGTACCTGACATATGACTTTCACCGTCGGCGAAACGGTTGTTTACCCAAATCACGGGGCCGCGGTCATCGAGGACATCGAGACCCGGACCATCAAGGGGGAGGACAGGCAGTACCTCGTACTTCGCATCGTCGCCCAACAGGATCTCGTCGTCCGGGTGCCGGCGTGCAACCTCGACCTGGTCGGTGTCCGCGACGTCGTCGACAAGGAGGGTCTCGACCGGGTGTTCGACATCCTGCGCGCGGCGCACGTCGAGGAGCCGACCAACTGGTCGCGGCGCTACAAGGCGAACCTCGAGAAGCTGCACAGCGGTGACGTGATGAAGGTGTCCGAGGTCGTGCGCGACCTGTGGCGCCGGGAGCGCGACCGCGGTCTGTCGGCCGGTGAGAAGCGGATGCTGGCGAAGGCGCGCCAGATCCTGGTCTCCGAGCTCGCGCTCGCCGAGCACACCAACGAGGACAAGGCAGAGGCGCTCCTCGACGAGGTGCTCGCCTCCTGAACGCCGCTGACGAGGCCCCCGGATCTTCCGGGGGCCTCGTCGCATTTAGGTTGGAGCATGTGGAGTACGACGAGCCGACACCCGCGCTGGGCACCGTGGTGGACGAGGGCCGCGGACGGCTGCCGTACACCCTGATCCACGGTGAGGCGCTGGTCGCCGCGGCCGCGTGGGCGCTGGGCGAGGCCGGCGTGACGCCGGTCGACGCGGGTACGCCGTGGGCGGCGCTCGTCGCGTCGGGCGAGCCCTTCGTGCTGCACGACCCGCTGTGCCCGATGACCCCGCCGTCGTTCGTCGCCGACTGTGTCGCGCGCGCCGTCGAGCGTGGCTGCGTGGTGGTCGGGGTGCGCCCGGTCACCGACACGGTGAAGGTCGTCGAGGGCGGCGCCGTCGGCGAGACCGTCGACCGCGACCTGCTGGTCACGGTCGCGTCCCCGATCGTGCTGCCCGCCACCGTCGTGGCGGCACTCTCCGGACTGCCGACCACGGACTTCGGCGCGCTGGTGACCGAGCTGCGCCGGCGCTACCCGGTCGAGCTGGTCGAGGCGCCGCCGGCGGCCCGCCGGGTGGGCTCGGCGGACGACGTCCGCGTGCTCGAGGCGCTCACCGCACCCTGATCGGGCCGGTGGTCCGGCCGCCGGATCGGCTCAGGCCAGGCGCAGCGCCAGGTCGAGGTCCTCGGGGAAGGTGACCTTCAGGTTGGCCGGGCTGCCCGGCACACGCGCCACCGGCAGCCCGGTGTAGCGCGACCAGCAGGCGGCGGTGTCGGTGCCGTCGAAGCCCTCCGCCGCCGCGGCGGTGTAGGCGGCCAGCAGCTCGCGCGCCCGGAACGCCTGCGGCGTCTGGACCCCGTCGAGCTCCCCCGGCAGCGCGCGGGCGTCGAGGGCGACCAGCCCCGTCAGCCGGACCCCGGGAAGGGCGCCGCCGGTCTCGCGGGCGGCGGTGATCGTGGCGGCGAAGAGGTCGCGGCCGGCCAGCGGCCTGGCCCCGTCGTGGATGGCGATCACGTCGAGCTCGCCCGCGCCGATCTCGGGGGCCAGCGCCTGCAGCGCCGCCCACTCCGAGCCGTGCCGGGTGGCGCCACCCTCGACCAGTCTCACCTCGCCCTCGCCGAGATGGGGTGCGAGCGCGGCCGCCACGTCGGCGGCCTCGCCGGGGCGCACCACCACGAGGACGCGGCGTACGTCGTCGAGCGCGAGTGCGTCGCGCACCGACCAGGCGAGCACGGGGCGGTCGCCGAGCGGTAGCAGCACCTTGTTGGAGCCGGCACCCACCCGGGAGCCGAGGCCGGCGGCGAGGATCACGACGGCGGCGGGCATCCGGCGAGTCTACGGAGGGGGAGCGGCCGGGCGCGCCCAGACCATCGCGGTCGCGATCGCGGCGACCCCCTCGCCGCGTCCGGTCAGGCCGAGCCCGTCGGTGGTGGTGGCGGAGACGCTCACCGGGGCGCCGGCGGCGGTCGAGAGCGCGGCCTCGGCCTCGGCACGGCGGGGTCCGAGGCGCGGCCGGTTGCCGATCACCTGGATCGCGACGTTGCCGATCTCGAAGCCCGCGGCGCGCACCCGGGCCGCGGTCTCGGCCAGCAGCGCAACACCCGCGGCGCCGGCCCACTGCGGCTCCGACGTACCGAAGTGGGAGCCCAGGTCGCCGAGGGCCGCGGCCGACAGCAGCGCGTCGCAGGCGGCGTGCGCGGCGACGTCGGCGTCGGAGTGGCCCTCGAGGCCCTGGGGCTCGTCGGGCCAGGCCAGGCCGGCGAGGTGGAGCGGCACGCCGTCGACCAGTCGGTGGACGTCGGTTCCGACGCCGACCCGGGGGAGTTCCTGCACACGCAGATCATGCCTGAGCCACAATCGGTCTGGTGAGGACGTCCCGCGGCAGCTGGTCGGTCGCCGGCTTGGCGGCCGGGTTCGCCGGCCTCGCCGCCAGCTACGGCGCCGCGATGGTGCTGACCACCCGCGACGCACCGCTCACCGCCGTGGCCGAGGGAGTCGTGCGGCTCACGCCCGGCGTGGTGGTCGAGCGGGCGATCCGGTTCTTGGGGCACTGGGACAAGCCGTTTCTGCTGCTGGTGATCCTGATGCTGTGCGCGGTGCTGTTCGCCTGGGCCGGGCGGCTCGCGCGCCGCTCGTGGTGGGCGCCCGTCGTCGTGTACGCCGGGCTCGCCCTCGTGGGTGGGGTGGCCGTGTGGTCGCAGCCCCGCACCGGCACCATCGACCTGCTGCCGGTCGCGGTCGGGTTCGCGACCTGGCTGGTGTGTCTCTCGCTGCTCACCGAGCCGCTGCGCCGGCACGAGCGGGCCGAGGTGGTCGCGGCCGCCGCGCCGACGACGGTCGCGACGGGGACGGCCGACCACACACGCCGTGCCTTCCTGCTCCGCACCGGGTTCGTCGTCGCCGGTGCCGTCGTGGTCGGCGCCGTCGGCCGCGTCGTCGGCAGCGGCCGCCGGCACGTGGAGGAGGCCAGGCGGCTGCTGCGGCTGCCGGGAGTCACCGAGCCGGAGCTGCCGGCCGGGGTGCGGGTCGGGCTGGAGGGGCTGGAGCCCTGGGCGACGCCGGCGACCGACTTCTACCGGATCGACACGGCGTTCGTCGTCCCGACCGTCGACCCGGCGGGCTGGCAGCTGCGCATCCACGGCATGGTCGATCGCGAGATCGTGCTGAGCTACCGCGACCTGATCGCGCGGCAGGTCACCCAGGCGTGGGTGACGCTCAACTGCGTCTCCAACCCGGTCGGCGGCGACCTGATCGGCAACGCGTGGTGGAGCGGCGTCCGCATCGCCGACCTGCTGCGCGAGGCCGGGGTCCAGCCCGGTGCCGACGCGGTGCTGCAGACCTCCGACGACGGCTGGACGTGCGGTACGCCGCTCGCCGCGCTCACCGACGGCCGCGACGCGATGCTCGCCGTGGCGATGAACGGCCACCCGCTGCCGATCGACCACGGCTTCCCGGTGCGCACGATCGTGCCGGGCCTCTACGGCTACGTGTCCGCGTGCAAGTGGGTCGTGGACCTGGAGGTGACCAGGTTCGACGACATCGAGGCCTACTGGACCCAGCGTGGCTGGGCCGAGCAGGGCCCGGTGAAGATCGCCTCGCGCATCGACGTGCCCGGCGACGGCGGCGAGATAGCGGCGTCCGGGGGCCGGGTCGGTGGCGTCGCGTGGGCCCAGCACGACGGCATCTCCGCGGTCGAGGTCTCGGTCGACGGCGGGCCCTGGCAGCGCGCCGAGCTCGGTCGGGTGCCGAGCGCCGACACCTGGGTGCAGTGGGCCGCGACGCTCGACGTCGAGCCGGGCGAGCACACCCTGGCGGTGCGGGCCCGCGACGCTCACGGCGAGGCGCAGACCGGCGAGGTGCACGACACCGTGCCCGACGGCGCGACCGGATGGCACACGATCAGCTTCGAGGCGAAGGAGTCGGTGGATGGGTGAGCTCAGTGAGCGGCCCGGTGCGGCGCTCGTCGTCGGCGGGAGCGGCGGGCTCGGTCTCGCGATCGCGCGGATGCTGGCGAGCCGGGGCTCGCACGTCGCGGTGACCTACCGCTCCCGGCCCGAGGCTGGGGAGCAGGTCGTCGAGGCCGCGCGGGAGTGGGGCGTGCACGCGTCGGCGCACGCCCTCGACCTCGCGGCGCCGACGGCGGTCGTCGACGCCGCCTCGGTCGTCGACGCGGTGGCCGAGTCTCGGGGCGGCCTGCACACGCTGGTGTACGCCGCGGGGCCGCACATCCCGATGACCCATCTCTCCGCCGTCGCCCCGGCGACGATGGCCGAGCAGCTGGCCGCCGATGCGGCCGGATTCTTCGCCGTCGTACAGCCCGCGCTGCGGCACCTGCGTGAGAGCGAGGGCTCGATCGTCGCGGTGACGACCGCCGCCACGACGCGCTTCCCTGTGCGCGACGGGCTCTCCTCGGCGCCCAAGGCCGCGGTCGAGGCGATGGTGCGTGCGCTCGCGGTCGAGGAGGGCCGCTACGGCGTCCGGGTCAACGCGGTCGGGCCCGGCATGCTCACCGACGGCATGGCCGCCCGGCTGATCGACTCCGGCGAGCTCTCCGAGGAGGCGCTCGCCGTCGCCCGCCGCAACATCCCGCTGCGCCGCTTCGGCACCGCCCACGACATCGCCGAGGCGGTCTGCTTCCTGGCCTCCGACCGCGCCGGGTTCGTCAGCGGGCAGAAGCTGGATGTGGATGGGGGTTACGGCGCCTAGGCTGCTTTGCGACTCCCCGGGTTTCGACGCGCTCCGCGCGAGTTCGCCAGCTCACTCGCGGTCGCTTGCTCAACCACCGGTAGCGGATCCGCCGGCGCGGTTCCGCTACCAGTTTCCTCGCGGGCTGACCGGCAGCGGATGGGCGGCGTCGGCGATCACGTAGACGGTGCCGCCGGAGGCGGGGAGCCAGACGTTCTCGAACTCGCCGCGGTCGTAGGTACGCCGCACGGCGGCGTCGCTCGCGGCGGCCGGGTCGTTGACGACCACGTCGCCGGTGTCGGTGAAGCCGCTGATCACCAGCAGGTGCCCGTTGGACGACGAGATCGGCGCCCCGGTCAGCTGACCGCGTCCGAAGGCGATCGACGCCACCAGCGGGATGCCCGCCTGGATGAAGAGCTCGGCCTCGCGCAGCGACCGCAGCCGGGTCACGAAGGCGCGGTCGACCAGCGTCGCGGCGTACGCCGTGTTGAAGGGCCAGTTGCCGGTGCCCCGGTAGGCGTAGTCGTAGGTCATCCGGGCCGCGTGGTCGACCCACGGGTCGACGTGGTTCGCGGGCACCGAGGCGTAGGCCGCGGCGTCCGGCAGCGCGCCGTAGTAGCCGAGCACCATCGACGTCGACGTGGGCGAGCACCACGCCTCGCCGCCCGCGCCGTACTCCGGGTAGTGGCCGCGATGGATCATCTGGGAGTACCCCGGCACGTCGAGCACGATCCCGCTCGCCGGACCCGGCTTCGAGGTCGGCACCGACGAGACGTCCGGCAGGCGGGACGCCACCGCGCCGACCGTGTCGACGAAGGGCGAGCGGGCCTGGCCGGCCCGGCGCACCAGCGTCACCCGCAGCTGGTACGCCGTGACGCCGCCGGGCACCGCCCAGGTGTCGACGCTGACCGACCCGAGGTCGTCGCGCTGCGGGCCCTTGGTCGTACGCCGGAAGAACCGGTCGTGCTCGGCCCAGACGCCCAGCGTGTCCCAGCTCGACGTCGTCGTGCCGGTGCGGCCGCGCACGTCGATGCGGATCCGGCTGTTGCCCGGCGTGCGCGCGTCCCACGACGCGATCAGCCGGGTGAGCCGGAAGCCGGGCTGCGCCCAGGGCGAGCGCCAGATGCCGGCACGGGTGTCCGGTGGCAGCGAGATCCGGCCGCCGGCGCCGACGCGAACCCCGGCGAGCGTGCCGGAGCGCAGCTCCGTCGCGGTGTCCCACTGGGCGTAGTCGATCCGTCGTGCCGGCGCGCCCGAGGCGGGTGCGGCGGCGAGGAGCGGCGCCACGAGGGCGCCGGCGAGGACGGTGGCCAGGATCGGCAATGTCGGGCGGCTCACCCACAAACCCTAGACTTCCCGGTGTGACCTTCAGGCTGTACGACACCGCGACCCGCGAAGTCCGTGACTTCGTTCCCCTCGAGGAGGGGAAAGTGGGCCTCTACGTCTGCGGCCTCACCGTGCAGTCCGAGCCGCACGTCGGCCACGTGCGCTCGGGGGTGAACTTCGACGTCCTGCAGCGCTGGCTGCGCCACCTCGGCTACGACGTGACCTTCATCCGCAACGTCACCGACATCGACGACAAGATCCTGACCAAGTCGGCCGACCAGGGCCTCGCCTGGTACGAGCTCGCCTATCGGATGAAGCGCGAGCTCGACCGGGCCTACGACGCGCTCAACGTCGCGCCGCCGACCTACGAGCCGGCCGCCACCGGCCACGTGCCCGAGATGATCGAGCTGATCCAGCTGCTGATCGACGGGGGGCATGCGTACGCCGCCGCGGACGGCTCCGGCGACGTCTACTTCGACGTCCGCTCCTGGCCGCAGTACGGCGAGCTCACCCACCAGCGCATCGACGACATGGAGGCCGCCGAGGACGCCGATCCGCGCGGGAAGCGGGACCCGCGCGACTTCGCGCTCTGGAAGGGCCGCAAGGACTCCGAGCCCGAGACCGCGTCGTGGCCGAGCCCATGGGGCCGCGGACGCCCGGGCTGGCACATCGAGTGCTCGGCGATGGCCGGCAAGTACCTCGGCTCCGCCTTCGACATCCACGGCGGCGGCGTCGATTTGCGCTTCCCGCACCACGAGAACGAGCAGGCCCAGTCGCGCGCGGCCGGCCAGCGGTTCGCGTCGTACTGGATGCACAACGCCTGGATCACCACCGCCGGCGAGAAGATGAGCAAGTCGCTCGGCAACTCGCTGACGATCCCCGCAGTGCTCCAGAAGTACCGGGGCATCGAGCTGCGCTACTACCTGCTGGCCGCCCACTACCGCAGCCACGTCGAGTTCAGCTTCGACGCGCTCGACGAGGCCGCCGCCGGCTTCCGCCGGATCGAGAGCTTCCTCGACCGCGCCGGCGACGTGGCGGCGGGCGAGCTGCCGGAGGCCTTCGTCGCGGCGATGAACGACGACCTGGGCACGCCCGCGGCCATCGCGGTCGTCTACGACACGGTGCGACAAGGAAATGCCGCGCTGGGCAACCGGGACGACGCGACGCCGTACGCCGCGCAGGTGCGGGCGATGCTGGGCGTGCTCGGCCTCGACCCGGCCGACCCGGTCTGGGCCGGCGCCGCCGACGACCAGCGGCTCACCGACGCGGTCGACGCGCTCGTCGCCGGGCTGCTCGAGCAGCGCGCACAGGCCCGCGCCGCCAAGGACTTCGCGACCGCCGACGCGATCCGCGACCGGATCAAGGCGGCCGGCGTCGAGGTGGAGGACACCCCCGACGGACCGAAGTGGAGCCTGGCCTGATGACCGGTGGAAGGCACTGACGTGGCTGGCAATTCGCAGCGCAAGGGCGCGATCCGCAAGAGCAGCAAGGGCAACCCGACCGCGGGGTCGGGCGGCCGGGTGCGCCGCGGCCTCGAGGGCAAGGGGCCGACGCCGAAGGCCAAGGACCGGCCTTACCACGCCGCGCACAAGGCGGCGAAGCGTGCCGAGAAGGATCAGGCCCGTCGGCCCAAGCGGCGCACGTCGAGCGACGCCGAGTGGGTCGCCGGCCGCAACTCCGTCGTCGAGGCGCTGCGCGAGGGTGTGCCCGTCACCGCGCTCTACGTCGGCGAGGGTGCCGAGCGTGACGGCCGCATGCGCGAGGCGTTCCAGCTCGCGGCCGACCGGGGCATCAAGCTGCTCGAGGTCTCCAGGTCCGAGCTCGACCGGATGACCGGCGGCGCGGTGCACCAGGGCCTCGCGGCGCGGATCCCGGCGTACGAGTACGCCCACGCCGACGACCTCCTCGACGCTGCCGCGGTCAACGCCGAGAAGCCGCTCATCGTCGCCCTCGACCAGGTGACCGACCCGCGCAACCTCGGCGCGGTCATCCGCAGCGCGGCCGGCTTCGGCGCCCACGGCGTACTCATCCCCGAGCGCCGCGCGGCCGGCATGACCGCCGCCGCGTGGAAGACCAGCGCCGGGGCCGCGGCCCGGATCCCGGTCGCGCAGACCGTCAACCTGGTGCGCCAGCTCAAGGCCTACCAGGAGGCGGGCTGCATGGTCGTCGGCCTCGCGGCCGACGGCGACGTCAGCCTGCCCGACCTCGACCTGGCCGACGGGCCGCTGGTCGTCGTGGTCGGCTCGGAGGGCAACGGCCTATCGCGCTTGGTCTCCGAGACCTGTGACCAGCTGGTGTCGATCCCGATGGCCAACCAGCTCGAGTCCCTGAACGCCGGCGTCGCGGCGTCCGTGGCGCTCTACGCGATCGCGGAGGCGCGTCGCTGACCGTGCCGGCGATCGGGCGACCAGCGCTCAGGGCCCTGGCCTACGCCGGGGCCTGGCTGGTCTGTGCGGTCGTGGTCACCGCGGCGGTGTTCTTCACCAGCAGCCGGCAGGTCGAGCTGGCGAGCCACGACGCGGTCGTGCGCCCGACCCTGAGTGGCGAGGCGGTGCTGTTCACCGGACCGGTCTTCCCCGACGTACGCGTGCCGGGCATCGGGATGCTCGGCGTCGACATCCGCCTGGACAAGACCGACGTCACCTCCACCGACGAGCTGGTGCGCCGCTACGCCTACATCGCCAGCCAGCCGGAGGGCCAGATCACGAAGGTCGGCGACGCGGTCGAGGGGATGCTGCTCAACGCGGCGCTGAGAGGCGCGATCATCGGCCTGCTGCCGATCGGCGTCTGGCTGCTCGTCGGCCGGGCCCGGCGTCGCGAGCTCGCCGGCCGTGTCCACCTGCCGCAGGTGCTGATCGGGATCGGCGTCGTGGTCGTGCTGGGCGTGGGACTCCTCCAGCCGTGGACCGAGGGCGAGGCCGTCGAGGACGAGGACGGCGGCTGGGTCTCGCTCCAGGACTTCCTCGGTCCGCAGGTGCCGCTGCCCGACGGCCTCGAGGAGGTCGAGGTGCGCGGCGACGTGACCACGGCGCAGACCCGGCGACTGGTCGAGAGCGCCATCGACACCTACGACAAGAGCAAGGTCTTCTACGCCGAGGCGGCCGAGGAGGCCGCGACGCTCGACCTGCGCCAGCCGCGCGAGGGCGACACGGTCGTCGCGTTCGTGTCCGACCGCCACGACAACATCGGCATGGACCGGGTGGCCCGGGCGATCGCCGACCGCGCGGGCGCCACCGCGGTGTACGACGGCGGCGACGACACCTCGTCCGGCAAGAGCTGGGAGGCGTTCTCCCTCGACTCGGTGTCCGAGGCGTTCAGCGGGCTCGACCGCTGGGCCGTCGCCGGCAACCACGACCACGGCGACTTCGTCCACGACTACCTGGCCGACCACGGCTGGACGATGCTCGACGGCGAGGTCGTCGAGGGGCCGGGCGGCACCACGCTCCTCGGCGTCGACGACCCGCGCTCGAGTGGGCTCGGGTCGTGGCGCGACGAGACCGGGTTGAGCTTCGACGAGGTCGAGCACCGACTGGCCGACGCCGCCTGCGACGCCGACGAGCGGCTCACCACGATGCTCGTCCACGACGCGAACCTGGGCCGCGAGGCCCTGGCCCGCGGCTGCGTCGACCTGGTGCTCGGCGGCCACCTGCACGTGCGCGGCGTGCCGACGCGCGTCGACGGGCCGGACGGCGAGGTCGGCTACACCTACACGACCGGGACGACCGGCGGCGCGGCGTACGCGATCGCGATCGGCAGCAAGCCGCGCCGCGCCGCCGACGTCAGCCTGGTCACCTACCGCGACGGCCGGCCGGCCGGCATCCAGTGGGTCACGCTGCAGCCCAACGGCGTCTTCCAGATCGGCACCTTCGTGCCGCTGCTGTACCCCGAGGCGGACGCCGACTCCGGCGCGGACCGGGGGCGGGACTCCGACGGCGGCTCGTCGGAGGCGCCCTCCGACTGACGTCCAGGCTCAGGTGTCCTCGGCGGTGACCTTCTCGTCGGGCTTGCCCATCAGCACGGTGTCGATGTAGTCGCGGGCGGTCTCGAAGATGCCGACCTCGTGGCCGGCCCGCTCGGAGAGGTACCAGCGGTGTACGAGGATCTCGTGGAAGATCTCGGCGGGCTCGAGCTTGCCGCGCGCCGCGGGCGGCACCATCGCCATGATCGGGTCGTAGATCTGGGTGAGCCAGCGGTTGGCGACCAGCGAGCGGTCCTCGCGACCGAGGCCGAGGTACGCCGTGTAGGCCGCGATGTCGTTGAGCATCCGGCGAGCCTGGCCGTCCTCGACGTTCAGGCCGGTGAGCGCCTGCAGCTCGCGCCGGTGGTGCCCCTCCTCGACGACCTTGGGTTGGATCTGCACCCGCTCGCCGTCCCAGTCGGTGACGATGTCGAGCTCGTCGACGTCGAAGCCGAGGTCGTTGAGCCTCTCCACGCGCTGCTCGATGCGCCACATCTCGTGCGTCGAGAACTCCTCGGCCTCGGTCAGCTCCGACCACAGCGCGTCGTACCGCTCCTGGAGCATCTCGACGATGTCGAGCGCCTGCACCTCGTGATCGAGGGAGTCGCTGGCCTGGAGGTCGAGCAGTTCGGCGAAGACGTTCTCGGTCGCCACGGTGATGTCGTACTCACGCAGTCGGTCGGACAGGTGGGACTTGAGCTCGCCGGTCTCGGCGTCGACCAGGTACGCCGCGAAGCCGCCCGCGCTGCGGCGGAACAGCACGTTGGACAGCGACACGTCGCCCCAGTAGAAGCCGGCCAGGTGCAGCCGGACCAGGAGGACCACCATCGCGTCGACCAGCGACGGCAGGTTGTCGGCGGTCAGGCCGTGGGAGAACAGGCTGCGGTAGGGCAGCGAGAACTGCAGGTGTCGGGTGAGCAGCGCCGCGGGCAGCGGCTCGCCGTGCGCGTCGACGCGCCCGGTGACGACGCCCTGCGGCACGACGGCCGGCAGGCCCATCCGCTGGAGGTCGCGCAGCATCCGATACTCACGGAACGCGATCTCCTCGACCGTCTCCTTGACGGCGTAGGTGTTCTCGCCGAGTCGCACGATCCGCACCACGTGGCGGGAGAGGCCGCGGGGCAGCGGCACGACGTGCTCGGTCCACTCCTCCAGTGGCAGTGACCAGGGCAGGGTCAGCAGCGCCGGGTCGGCGCGGTTGGCGATGATGCGGAGCGCCATGTCGTTCAGGCTAAGCCTCGGGTGCTGCCGGGCGGCGGTGAGCAGGCAACCGTTTGCTCGGTACGGATGGTTGCTGGGGCACCGCTGGGGTGGGTCGCTCGGTGTGGCGGTGAGCAGGCAACCAGTCCGGGGCGCGATTCGGTTGCTCACGCACCGCCGGCCCGGATCGCCGCGGCGTCCGGAGGCTAGGGGCCCGGTGCGTCGGCTCCGCGTCGTACGTCGTGCGGATCCACACCTGCGCCACGGGGTCGACCGGGTCGCTGCGCAGCCGGACGGTGACCACGGAGCCGGGTGCGGGCGCCTCGTCGTCCGACGTACAGCGGGGAGCCGTCGTGGTGCGGCTCGCGCAGCAGGCTCATCGCGCCGCGCCACCGCCCGGCTCGAGGAAGACCGGGCCGGTGCCGTACTCGCCCGCTTCGTCGCCCGGGTTGCTGAGCGCGCAGGTGCGCAGGCTCAGGCAGCCGCAGCCGATGCAGCCGTCGAGCCGGTCGCGCAGCCGCTGGATCCGCTCGATCTGCTCGTCGAGCCGGGGCCGCCAGGCCTTGCTGAGCCGGTGCCAGTCCGACTTCGTGGGGGTTCGGCCGTCGGGCAGTGTCGCCAGCGCCTCGCCGATCTCGTCCAGGCTCAGCCCGACCCGCTGCGCCGTCCGGATGAACGCGATCCGGCGCAGCGTCGACTGCTCGTAGCGACGCTGGTTGCCCGCGGTGCGCACCGACGAGATCAGCCCGCGCGACTCGTAGAACCGGATCGCCGAGGTCGCCACCCCCGCGCGCTCGGCGAGGTGCCCGATGGTCAGCTGGGTCATGGCCTCCACCCTTGCCGGACTTCAAGCGTCATTCAAGTTCCGTTTTGGGATAGTCCGTCACGTTTCGGTTGCTCGATCGACGGATCGACGACCGAAACGTGACGGACTATCCCAAATAGAACGCGTTCTAGTAACGTCCTCCTCGTGCAACTGACCGATGGCGACCGCATCCGCGGCCTGCTCGCGACGTACTGCCGGCTCATCGACGCCGGCGACTTCGCCGGCGTGGGCGCCCTGCTGGCCCATGCGGTGCTGAAGACCGAGGACGGCACGGTGATCGCGACCGGTGCGGCCGAGGTCGAGCGGCTGTACGCCGGGCTCGTGAAGCGCTACGACGACGGCACGCCGGGCACCCAGCACGTCGTCGCCAACGCGATCTTCGACGAGGCCGACGTCGACGGATCGGTGACCGTCACCTCGACGTACCTCGTCTTCCAGGCGATCCCCGAGGTGCCGCTCCAGCCGATCCTCACCGGCACCTACGTCGACCGCTTCGAGCCGGTCCAGCTCGAGGGCGGCCAGGACGGCTGGCGCTTCGCCGAGCGCCGCTTCGGCATCGGGCGCTCGGGCGTCGTCGAGCACCACCTCTCGATCACCCTCTGAAACCCCGAAAGGCCGCAGATGAACCAGCCCGGCAATCGCGTCGTCGTCATCACCGGAGCCGCGTCCGGCATCGGGTACGCCACCGCGGAGCTCTTCCGCGACCTGGGCGACACCGTATACGGCCTCGACATCAACCCGACCGTCCCCGACGGCGTGACCTACGTCGAGTGCAACGTGGGCGACAAGGCGGCCGTCGAGGCGGCGATCGCCACCTGTGCCGCCGAGGGGCGCATCGACGTGCTCGCGAACGTCGCGGGCATCGTGCAGTTCGGCCGCATCGAGACCGTCACCGAGGCGGAGTGGGACCGTGTGCACGCGGTCGACCTCAAGGGCCCGTTCTTCCTGATCCAGGCCGCGCTGCCCCACTTGCGCGCCTGCACCGGCACGATCGTCAACGTCTCGTCGGTCGCCGGCAACGCGCCGCAGCCCTACGCCACGGCGTACGCCGCCGCCAAGGGCGGGCTCACCCAGTTGACCAGGTCGCTCGCGCTCGAGCTGTCGCCGGAGGGGATCCGCGTGAACGCGATCTGCCCCGGCACGGTGGACACCCCGATCGTCGAGCAGGTGTTCCACAAGATCACCGATGACCTCGACACCCGGGTCGCCGACCGGCTGATGATGATGCTCCCGGGTGGTGCGATCAAGCCCGCCGAGATCGGCGAGACCATCCTCTGGCTGGCCTCGCCGGCGGCCCGGATGATCACCGGCGCCGTGATCGCCCACGACGGCGGGATGAGCTGACCCGTCGACTAGCATGTGCGCGCTGCCGGTGTAGCTCAGTTGGTAGAGCGCCTCACTTGTAATGAGGATGTCGCGGGTTCGACTCCTGTCACCGGCTCTGTCTGCCGGCGTCCGTCGTCAGCGCAGCCGCCGCACCTCGAAGCTCATCGGCGGCTCGGCGATCGCGTCCTGCGCGGCGATCAGCTGGATCTCCCGGGTGCCGGCGGCGAGCGTCTCCTCGAGGATCGCGAACATCGAGGACGTCGTGCGCGCCAGCGCCTCGGCCGCCGAGCCGGTCGTGCGCAGGTGGGCGAGGTAGAGCGCCGCGGTGACGTCGCCGCACCCGTTGGGCAGGATCGGCAGCAGCGGGGTCTCGACCGCCCAGGCGCCCTCGTCGGACACGGCCACCACGTCGAGGCGGCCCTCCGGCACGTCTCCGTGCAGCACGCTGGTCACGAGTACGTCGCGGGGTCCGCGCGTCCGGACGTCGTCGACGGCGTCCAGGATCTCGGCGAGCGTGGTGGTCTCCCGGCCGGCGAGGAAGTCGAGCTCGAAGTGGTTGGGCGTGAGGATGTCGGCCTTCGGCACCACGGTGTCGCGCATGAACTCCGGGATGCCGGGGCGCACGAACATGCCCCGCCCGACGTCGCCCATCACCGGGTCGCAGCAGTAGACCGCGTCGGGGTTGAGCTCCTTCACCCGGGCGACGGTGTCGAGGATGATCCCGCCGACCGCCGGGTCGCCCTGGTAGCCGGACAGCACCGCGTCGGCCTCGCCGAGCACGCCGCGGTCGCCGATGCCGGCGATCACCTCGCGCACGTCGTCGGCGGCGAGCAGCGGCCCGCGCCAGGCGCCGTACCCCGTGTGGTTGGAGAAGTGCACGGTGACCACCGGCCAGACCTCGTGCCCGAGCCGCTGCAGCGGGAAGACCGCGGCGGAGTTGCCGACGTGGCCGTAGGCGACCGAGGACTGGATCGACAGGATCTTCACGGAGCGATCCTCCCGAGGCGGGGCCTGTACGAGCAAACTAGAACAAGTTACAGTGACGGTTCACATTCTCTCGGTATGTAACAGGGGTGGCCGTGGCACGGAAGCCGTCGTACGCAAGCGAAGCCGACTACGTCGTGGTCGGCTCGGGCAGCTCGGGAGCCGCGATCGCCGGCCGGCTGGCCGAGTCGGGCGCGAGCGTGATCGTGCTCGAGGCCGGCAAGAGCGACGAGCAGTACCTGGTCAAGAAGCCCGGCATGATCGGGCCGATGCACGCCGAGCCGAAGCTCAAGCGGCGCGTCGACTGGGGCCTCTACTCCACGCCGCAGAAGCACCTGCTCGACCGCACGATGCCGGTGCCGCGCGGCAAGGTCGTCGGCGGATCGAGCTCGATCAACGGCATGGTCTACGTACGCGGCAACCGCGCCAACTACGACTCCTGGGCGGCCGAGGGCAACACCGGCTGGTCGGCCGACGAGGTCAACGCGGCGTACCGCCGGATGGAGGACTTCGAGGACGGCGCCAACGAGTTCCGCGGCGCCGGCGGCCCGATCAAGGTGACCCGCAACGCCGCGCCGCAGGACGGCACGCTGCAGTTCCTCCAGGCCACCTCCGACGCGCTCGGCGTGCCGGTGCTCGACGACTACAACGCCGCCTCGCAGGAGGGCGTGAGCCGGATGCAGCAGAACGCCGCCGGCGGGCTGCGCTACTCCGCCTCCCGCGGCTACCTCCACCATCTCGCACCCCGCACGCTGGAGCTGCAGACCGAGGTGCTGGTCCGCAAGGTCGTCATCGAGGGCGGCCGGGCGACCGGCGTCGAGGTCACCGACCGCGACGGCTCCCGGCGCACGGTCCGGGCCGGCAAGGAGGTGATCCTCTCGGCCGGGTTCGTCGGGTCGGCCCAGCTGTTGATGCTCTCCGGCGTCGGGCACGCCCAGCACCTGCGCGACCAGGGCATCGACGTCGTCGCGAACCTGCCGGTCGGCGACAACCTGCACGACCACCTCTTCCACGCGCTGACCTTCCACGTCACCTCGACGAAGATGAAGGGCACCCCGGCGTACTTCGCCAAGGGCGTGCTGATGGAGGCGCTGCGCCCGGGCAGGACGTTCCTGGCCAACTCGGTCTTCGAGTCGGTCGCCTTCGTGCGTACGTCGCAGGCGACCGACGTGCCCGACCTGCAGCTGCACCTGCTGCCCTGGGCCTACGTCTCGCCCAACCAGGACGCGCCGATCCGCCACGATGTCGATCCGCGGACCGCGATCACCATCCTCACCACGCTGATCTACCCGCGCAGCCGCGGCACGCTGCGGCTGGGGTCGGCCGACCCCATGGCCGCGCCGCTGATCGACTTCGAGTACCTCGCCGACCAGGCCGACCTCGACGTACTCACGGAGGGGTCGGAGATGGTGCGGGAGATCATGGGCGGTACGGCGTTCGGCGGGTCGGTCAAGGAGGAGATCCACCCCGGTGCCGGCGTCCGCGGCCCCGAGCTGCGACAGGCGATCCTCAACCGCGCGACGTCGGTCTACCACGGAGTCGGCACCTGCCGGATGGGCGTCGACGAGCTCGCGGTCGTCACGCCGGACCTCAAAGTCCGCGGCGTCGAGGGCCTGCGGGTCTGCGACGCCTCGATCATGCCGTCGATCACCGGCGGCAACACCAATGCACCCGCGATCATGATCGGTGAGCGCGGGGCCGACCTCGTGCTCGGCCGATGAAGGGGAGGGCCTGAGCCCATGACATTGCAGCGACCCGCATCCCTGACCGACGAGTTCCTGCAGGGGCTGGTCGCGCGCGTCCCGTCGAGCAGCGGCGCCAGCTGGAAGCTCACCGAGGTCTACACCGGCGAGTTGCTCGTCGAGCTGCCGCAGTCGACGCCGGCCGACATCGAGCGGGCCTTCGCGGCGGCGCGGTCGGCGCAGCGGGTGTGGGCGGCGTGGCCGTTGCGCAAGCGGCTCGCGGTGTTCAAGCGAGCCCATGCACTCTTCCTCGACCGGGCGCACACCACCACCGACCTGATCCAGGCCGAGAGCGGCAAGAACCGCCGGATGGCGATCGAGGAGACCTGCGATCCGGTGATGGTGATGAGCCACTACCTCAAGCGGGCTCCCCACCTGCTCAAGCCGGTCCGGCGCGGTGGCCCGATCCCGGTGCTCTCGACCTCCACCGAGATCCGCCAGCCCAAGGGCGTCATCGGCATCATCGCGCCCTGGAACTTCCCCTTCGCCACCGGCATCTCCGACTCGATCCCGGCGTTGATGGCCGGCAACGCGATCGTGCTCAAGCCGGACAACAAGACCGCCCTGTCGCCGCTGTACGGCATCCAGTTGCTCGAGCAGGCGGGGCTGCCGAAGGGCCTGTTTCAGGTGGTCTGCGGCGAGGGTCCCGACGTCGGGCCGACACTGATCGACAACGCCAACTACGTGATGTTCACCGGCTCGACGGCGACCGGCCGGGTGATCGGCGAGCGGGCCGGGCGCAACCTGATCGACTGCTGCCTCGAGCTGGGCGGCAAGAACCCCATGATCGTGCTCGAGGACGCGAAGCTCGACGAGGTCGTGCAGGGAGCGATCTTCGGGGCCTTCGGCAACACCGGCCAGATCTGCATGCACATCGAGCGGATGTACCTGCCCGAACCGCGGTACGCCGAGTTCCGCGACGCGTTCGTCGCCGCGACCCGGCGGCTGGTGCTCGGCGCGGCGTACGACTTCGGTCCGGACATCGGCTCGCTGGTCTCGCCCGACCACATGGAGCGGGTGCGCTCGCACGTCGACGACGCGGTCGCCAAGGGCGCGACCGTGCTCACCGGTGGCCGGCCGCGCCCCGACCTCGGTCCGGCGTTCTTCGAGCCGACGATCCTCGAGGGCGTCACCCAGGACATGCTCGCCGGCGTCACCGAGACGTTCGGCCCGGTGGTCGCGCTGCACCGCTACCGGACCGTCGACGAGGCGGTGGCGCTCGCCAACGACACCGACTACGGCCTCAACGCCTCGGTGTGGGGCGGCGACCTGGCGGCGGCCTGCCAGGTGGGCCGGCGCATCCAGTCCGGCAACGTCAACGTCAACGACATCCTCGCCACGGCGTACGCCGCCAAGGGCACGCCGTCCGGCGGCGTGAAGCAGTCGGGCGTCGGCGCCCGGCACGGTGACCAGGGCCTGCTCAAGTACACCGACGTGCAGAACCTCGCCGTGCTCAAGAAGCAGGTGCTCGGTGCGCGGCCCGGCCAGGACTACGACGAGTACGTCAAGGGGATGCTCGGCGGGCTGAGGATGATGCGCAAGACCGGCATCCGCTGAACGTCGTACGTTGGTGGCATGTCGCTGCCGCGCCCTTACCCGCCCGACACCTACCACGGCGAGGGCGGTGAGGTGTCCGCGTGGATCCGTCGTGGCGACGAGCCGCCGGAGATCACCTACGGCAGTGGCGGCACGTGCGAGTACATCGCGACCGGCGACCGGACGGAGGGCCGGTTCGGGCTCTACCGCTGGACGTTCGGGGAGGCCGAGACCGGCCCCGACCCGCACTTCCACCGGTCGATCTCCGAGCAGTTCTACGTGCTGTCCGGCGAGGTGAGGCTGTACGACGGGCGGGAGTGGGTCACCGCGCGCTCCGGCGACTTCCTCTACGTGCCCGAGGGCGGGCTGCACGGCTTCCGGGGCGGCGGTGGGGCGTCGATGCTGCTGATGTTCGCTCCGGGCGGCCCGCGCGAGGACTACTTCGAGACGCTCGCCCGGGGCGAGGAGATGAGCGAGGAGCAGCGGGCGACGTTCATGCTGCGACACGACACGTTCTGGGTGTGACCGGCGTCGTACTGTCGCTGTCGTGACGGAGATGAGCTACGGCCCGCTGGGCGCATCGGGCCTGATGGTGAGCGCGGTCGGGATCGGCTGCAACGCGTTCGGACGGCGGGTCGACCTCGCCGGGGTCCGCGAGATCCTGGGCGCCGCGCGCGAGACCGGCGTGACGCTGCTCGACACGGCCGACACCTACGGCGATCGGCCGGGAGTCAGCGAGGAGCTGCTCGGCGAGGCGCTGCAGGGGCAGCGCGAGGAGTTCGTCGTGGCGACGAAATTCGGCATGGACATGCGGGGCGCCAACGGCACCGACTTCGGCGCGCGGGGATCGCGGCGCTATGTGCGCCGGGCGGTCGAGGCGTCGCTGCGGCGGCTGCGAACCGACCACATCGATCTCTACCAGCTGCACCGGCCCGACGAGGTGACGCCGTTCGAGGAGACGCTCTCGGTGCTGACCGACCTGGTCCGCGAGGGCAAGGTTCGCTACGTCGGCTGCTCCAACTTCGACGGCTGGCAGGTCGCCGACGCCGCCTGGACCGCCCGCACCGCCGGCCTCGAGGGCTTCGTGTCGGTGCAGAACCGCTACTCGCTGCTCGACCGCACCGTCGAGGCCGAGGTGGTGCCGGCCTGCGAGGCGTTCGGGCTCGGCGTCCTGCCGTTCTTCCCGCTGGAGTACGGCCTGCTCACCGGCAAGTACCGCCGCGGCGCCTCGGCGCCGGCCGGGTCCCGCGCCGCGCTCGACCCATCGCGGTCCTCGTGGCTGGCCAACGCCGACTGGGACCGGATCGAGGCCGTCGAGAAGTACGCCGAGGCGCGCGGGCTCTCGACGCTCGACGTGGCGATCGCCGGCCTCGCCGCCCAGCCCGCCGTCGCCTCGGTGATCTCGGGAGCGACGTCGGGCGACCAGGTGCGGACGAACCCCGCCGCGCTGCGGTGGTCGCCCTCCGCCGACGACCTGGCCGAGCTGGACGAGATCACGGGCTGAGGGTCTTTCGGAATACCCGGTGAACCGGGGAAGCCGGCACTTCTTGGGGAATGCCCGAGAAGTGCAGGAACACCCGGTGCACCGGGTATTCCTGCGGATCTGCGGGTGGGGCGCCCGAGTCGAGGTGGGTCGTTCGGGGCGAGCGGGAGCTTCGTCGGCCGGCCGACGAAACTCCCGTCCGGACGACGAAGCTTCGTCGTCCCAGTGTGACTACGTCCTCCCGGCGAGACGCCCGCCATCGAGGTGCCGCCCGGCCGGATAGTCCGTCACGAAGTGGCTGTCGACCAGCGAAACGACAGCCAGAACGTGACGGACTATCGCCGACGGCGGGCCCCGCAGGCCGGACCGGACCGCGGGCCTACTCAGGCGACCTGGAGCGACCGCTTCGACAGCCCCATCCAGAAGCCGTCGATCACCTGGAGTCCGGGTGACTCGGGGTCGGTGGCCGCGCCGAGGGTGACGAAGAGCGGCGTGTAGTGCTCGACGGTCGGGTGCGCGTAGGGCATGCCCGGCGCCTTGGTGCGGTAGCGGGCGAGCTCGTCGACGTCGCCGCGGGCGAGGGCCTCGCCGGCCCAGGCATCGAAGTCGGTCGACCAGCCGGGTGCGGCCGCGTCGATGCGCCACTCGGTCAGGAAGGGCAGGCCGTGGGTGAGGAAGCCGGAGCCGATGATCAGCACGCCCTCGTCGCGCAGCGGTCGGAGCCGCTTGCCGAGCTCCATGAGCTTGACCGGGTCGTCGGTCGGCAGCGACATCTGGAGGACCGGGATGTCGGCACCGGGGTACATGATCCGCAGCGGCACCCACGCGCCGTGGTCGAGGCCGCGGCTGGCGTGCTGGTGCACCGGCTCGGAGGCCGGCATCATCGCGGCCACCCGGGTCGCGAGCGCCGTGGCGTCGGGGGTCTCGTAGGTCATCCGGTAGTACTTCGCGTCGAAGCCACCGAAGTCGTAGACCAGCGGGGCGCTGCTGGCCGACAGCATCACCGGGGCGGACTCCCAGTGGGCGCTGACGATCAGGATCGCCTTCGGGCGCGGTAGGTCCTGCGCCCAGGCGGCGAGCTGGCCCGACCACACGGGGTCGTCGAGCAGGGGCGGTGCGCCGTGCCCGATGTAGAGCGCCGGCATCCGGGTCGAGTCGTCCATGACACCCCCAATGATTCGAGATTCAACTTTATTCCATCGGGAGCGACCAGTCCACCGCCGTGCCGCCCTGCTCGGCCAGCAGTCCGTTGACCCGGCTGAACGGCCGCGAGCCGAAGAAGCCGCGGCTGGCCGAGAGCGGCGAGGGGTGCACCGACTCGACGTACGGGATCGGCGCCAGCATCGGCTTGAGTCCCTGCGCGTCGCGGCCCCACAGGATCGCTACGCACGGTCCGCCACGTCGGGCCAGCGCCTGGATCGCGCAGTCGGTCACCTGCTCCCAGCCCTTGCCGCGATGCGATGCCGGGGTGCCCGGACGGACCGTGAGCGACCGGTTGAGCAGCATCACGCCCTGGTCGGCCCAGGCGGTGAGGTCGCCGTGCGGGGGCGTGTCGAGACCGAGGTCGAAGCGCAGCTCCTGGTAGATGTTCGTGAGGCTGCGCGGGATCGGCCGCACGTGGGCGTCGACGGCGAACGACAGCCCGATCGGGTGACCCGGCGTCGGGTACGGATCCTGGCCGACGATCAGCACTCGTACGTCGGCTAGGGGTCGCTGGAACGCCCGGAACACCCGGTCCCCGGCGGGCAGGTAGGCCCGGCCGCCGGCGATCTCCTCGCGCAGGAACCGGCCCATGCCCGCGATCTGCTCGTCGACCGGCGCGAGGGCCGCCGCCCAGTCCGGGGCCATCAGGCCCTTGTCGACGAGTCCGGCGAGCGCGCTCATGGCGGGAGGCTATCGGTGCGGCGGTCGTGCATCGACCGGCGCGAGAGCGGTCAGCCGCGGCTGGGCCGCTGCAGGCGGTCGAGGAACGCGACCAGCAGGGCCTCGCGCATCCGCGGTGAGGCCAGGTCGAGCATCGCGTTGACCTCGGCCATCCGCTCGGGGAGGGCGAGGTCCCCACCGCCCGCGAGGCCGGCCGCGGCCAGCAGCCCGTCGAAGTCGGCGTCGGTGAGGGTGTTCGGATCGAGGACCCCGATGAACGCCGCGACCTCCGGGTCGACCGTCACCGGTCCGGCCGCGACCGCCGCCGCCACCGAGTCGCTCAGGGCGGTGAGGAGGTCGTCGACCCCCGCGAGCGTCGCGGCGCTCACGGAGAGGTGGATGGTCGCGGGCTGGCCGGCGTAGGACAGCTGCGGCTGGACGTACCACCCGCGCGCACCCATCTCGTCGCAGACCGTGAACGGGTCGCAGGAGCCGTCGGTCACCAGTGCCACCAGCGTCGAGTCGGGAGGCGTCAGCACGCTCAGCCCGGCGATGTCGGTGGCGCCTGCCACGATCGCGTCGACGGCTTCGAAGACCTCTCGGGAAAGGAGCTCGTAGCCCGTGTCACCCAGCGACCGCACCACCGCCCAGGCGCCCGCCAGGGGCCCGCCCGACTTCGTCGACTGCAGGGTCGAGTTCAGCATCGTGTAGCCCGGCCAGTCGGCGTAGGCGAAGTACTGCGGCCGCCGGTGCTCCGGAGTCCGGTGCAGCAGCAGCGACGTGCCCTTGGGTGCGTAGCCGTACTTGTGCAGGTCCGCCGAGATCGAGGTGACGCCCTCCACCGCGAACGTCCACGGCGGCACGTCCCTGCCCAGTCGCGCGGCGTACGGCAGCACCCAGCCGCCGATGCACGCGTCCACATGGCAGCGGATCCCGCGCGCGGCGGCCGCCGGCGCGATCTCCCGCACGGGGTCCACCACCCCGTGGGCGTACGACGGCGCGGACACGACCACCAGCACGGTCCGCTCCGGGTCGGCGTCCACGGCGGCCAGCATCGCCGCGGGGTCGGCGCGGTAGTCGGCGCCCACCGGAACCACGACCGCCTCCACGCCGAAGTAGTGCGCGGCCTTGAGGAAGGCCGCGTGCACGGTCGACGGCACCACCATCCGGGGCCGGTCGACATCGGGGCGGCTGTCGCGGGCGCCCTGCACGGCGAGCAGGCACGACTCGGTGCCGCCGGAGGTGACGGTGCCGACGACCGTCGCGGGTCCGTCGAGCAGATCGGCGGCGAAGCCGACGAGGTCGTTCTCCATCTGCAGCAGGCTGGGGAACGCCGTCGGGTCGAGCCCGTTGGAGCCGGCGTACGCCGCGACCGCCTCTCGGCCGATCCGGTCCACGTCGGCGAGCCCGGAGTCGTAGACGTAGGCGAGGGTGCGGCCGCCGTGCACGGGCAGGTCGGCGGCCTGCATGGCGCGGAGGCGGTCGAGCGCGTCGCCCGGGTGGTGTGCTGGGTGGCTTCCCGTGGTGCTCATGCGGACACGCTCTCATCGAGGGCGCCGCCGGGGCCGTCGGTGCCGTCCACGTCCTCGGCCTCGAGGGAGTAGCGCCGCAGCCAGAGCAGGCTGAGCACCACGAGCACGGCCGGCAGCAGCGAGAAGCCGAGCGTGATCGCGGTCAGCGCCGAGTCGGGCTGCGCGACGCCGCCGTCGGTCGACGACCGGTAGCCGCCGAGCGCGAGCACCAGGGCGAAGACACCGGGGCCGAGCGCCAGGCCGAGCGTCTCGCCCGCGGTCCAGACGCCGGTGTAGACGCCGGCCCGGTTGGAGCCGGTGCGCCGGGCGTCGACCGCTGCCGCGTCCGGCAGCATGGCCAGCGGGAAGACCTGGCAGCCGGCGTAGCCCACGCCGATCAGCACGACGGCGCCGTAGACGACCGCCAGCGGCGCCGACTGCGCGGTGATCGTCAGCAGCGCGCCGGCGGCGAGGAAGACCGAGCTGGCGACGTACCCGCGCTTCTTGCCGATGCGGGTGCCGATCGCCGACCAGATCGGGGTCAGCAGCAGGGCCGGCCCGACGAAGAGGACGAAGAGGATGGTGGCCGCGCCGTCGCGCCCGAGCACGTCGGAGGCGAGGTAGTCGACGCCGGCCAGCATCGCGCCGACGGCCAGCGCCTGGATGACGAAGCAGGTCAGCAACCAGCGGAAGTCACGGGCCTCGGCGACGATACGCAGCTGGTCGCGCAGGCTCCCGGCGCCCGGCTGAGGGGCGGTGACCGGGGCACGCCGGGTGCCGACGTACGCGCTGACGACGCCGACCGCGATCAGAGCCGCCATCACGAGACCCATGACGCGGTAGCCGTCGCGGCCGCCGACCGCGTCGCGGATCGCGGGCGCGGTCGCGCCGGCCAGCATGATCGTGAAGGCGAGGATCGCGACCCGCCACGTCATCAGCCGGGTGCGCTCGTCGTACGACGAGGTCATCTCGGCCGGCATCGCGACGAACGGGACCTGGAAGAACGCGTACGCCGTCGCGCAGGCGAGGAAGAGCACCAGCACCCACGCCGCCTCGAGTCCGGTCGCCATCTCGGGCGCGGCGAAGAGGAGGGCGAACCCCGCCGCGAGCGCCAGCCCCGCGCGGAGCAGCCAGGGCCGCCGCGGCCCGCGCGGGTCGGTGGTGCGATCGCTGATCCGACCGGCGATCGGGTTCAGGATCACGTCCCACGCCTTCGGCAGGAACACGATGAACCCGGCGGCGATCGCGGCGATGCCGAGGCTGTCGGTGAGGTAGGGCAGGAGCATCAGCCCGGGCACGGTGCCGAACGCGCCCGTCGCGACCGATCCCGAGCCGTAGCCGATCCGTACGCCACGCGGCAGGCTGATCTTCGACGACTCGCTCGCTGGCATGCCCGGAGGTTAGCCGGGCTCAGCGCCGCAGCGCGCGCGATCCGGACGAGGAGTGGCGCCGGCGCGGGTGCGTGCCGATGGCGCCCTCCGGCGCGGCGGTGGGCTCGGCCGAAGCCTTCCTCGGTGCCGCCTTCTTGGCCGGGGTCTTCTTGGACGAGGCCTTGGTCGGGGCCTTGGCCGGGGCCTTCGGGGCCGACTTCTGGGGGGTCGCCTTCTTCGTGGCGCCGCGGCGGGTCGGCCGCCGCCGACCGTCCCACTGCTCGAACCACTCGTCGAGCGCGCGCCAGGTGGTCTCCCGGGCGGCCCGGCCGGCCAGCATGCCGAGGTGCCCGCCGGGCACGATCTCGAACCGCGCCTCCCGCGCTCCGGTCAGCAGCGGCAGCGCCGCCCGCACCGACTCCACCGGGGCGATCCCGTCGGTCGCGCCGGCGAACACCAGCGTCGGCGCCGTGATCGCCGCGAGCGAGACGGGGCGGTCGCCCAGCTCGACGGTGCCGGTGGCGAGCGCGTTGCCCACCGCGAAGCGGTGGTAGAGCTGGCCGAAGCTGCGGCCGGGGTAGGCCGTCATCGACGCGGCGAACCGGTCCACCGCCTCGACCTGGGCCAGCCAGTCGGCGTCGTCGAGGTGGACGGCGACCGCGATCGGCTTGGTCACCAGCCTCTGGAACGACCCGAGCTGGAACGCCCAGCGCACCAGCGGCGGCGCGCCGCCGAGCGCGCGGTAGGTGCGGCCGACGGCCGCCGGCCAGTCCGCTGTCGTCAGCAGCGGGCGGAGCGGGGCCACCATCGGCACCGACGTCGTGTCGACCGGGGAGCCGAGCACCGAGAGCGACGCGACCGGCAGGTCGCGGACGTCGGCGGCGGCGAGCATCGCGAAGATCCCGCCGAGGCTCCAGCCGACGACGTGCACGGGGCGGCCGCCGGCGTGCTCCGACACCGCGCGGACGGCGGCCGGGACGATCTCCTGCGCCCAGTGCTCGAGGCCGAGGTTGGGGTCGGGGAAGGAGACGTCGCCGTACTCGACGAGGTACGTCGGACGCCCGTTCCCCACAAGGTGCTCGACCAGGGAGCAGCCGCGGCGCAGGTCGAAGCAGCCGGCGGGCGCGGCGAGTGGGGGCACCAGGAGCACCGGGTCGCCCCGCTTCGCTGCGACCGGGTCGGGCCGGTAGTGGTGGACCTCGCGGAGCGTGCCCTCGTCGACCAGCGCGCGAGGCATCGGCCGCAGGTCGGCCAGCCCGCCGTGGAGCAGCAGGTGGACGGCGTTCCCGGCCGCCGCGACCAGCTGGTCCGGCTTCGGCACCAGGTCCATGGCCCCGAACCTACCGGGCCCGCGTTGAGCTCAGGTGGCTCCGGGTCACGACCGCCGGGCCGGTCGGACGCTCTTGCCGTGCGAGGGCCGGACGGCCGCGAGCTCGGTGAGGAACTTGTCGGCCCAGGCCGCGACGTCGTGCTCCATCACCTGCTTGCGCATCGCCTTCATCCGTCGGGTCAGCTCGCGACCATCGGCGCGGTAGGCGTCCAGCAGCGCGCTCTTCATGCCGTTGATGTCGTAGGGGTTGATCAACCACGCCTGCCGCAGCTCGTCCGCGGCGCCGGCGAACTCCGAGAGCACCAGGGCGCCCTCGTTGTCGAAGCGGCAGGCGACGTACTCCTTGGCGACCAGGTTCATCCCGTCGCGCAGCGGCGTGACGACCATGATGTCGGCGGCCCGGAAGTACGCCGCCATCTCCTCGCGCGGGTACGACGCGTGCAGGTAGTGGATCGCGGGCCGGCCGATCTGCCCGTGGTCGCCGTTGATCCGGCCCACCAGGCGGTCGATGTCGTCGCGCAGGAGGCGGTACTGCTCGACCTGCTCCCGCGAGGGGGTCGCGACCTGCACGAACACGGCGTCCTCGACGTCGAAGTGCCCGTCGGCGACCAGCTCGGCGAACGCCCGCAGCCGGGCGTAGATGCCCTTCGTGTAGTCGAGGCGGTCGACCCCCAGGAAGATCTTGCGCGGATTGCCGAGCGCGTCGCGGATCTCGGTCGCGCGCCGCGCGACCTCCTCGGAGCGGGCCAGCTCCTCGTAGCCGGCGGAGTCGATCGAGATCGGGAAGGCCGCCGCGCGGACCGTCCGGCCGTCGGGCAGGTAGACGACGTCGCGATGGGTCTTGTGGCCGACCCGCTGACGCACGAGCCGGACGAAGTTCTGGGCGGCACCGCTGAGCTGGAAGCCGATCAGGTCCGCGCCCAGCAGGCCCTCGAGGATCTGCCGGCGCCACGGCAGCTGCTGGAAGAGCTCGGCCGGCGGGAACGGGATGTGCAGGTAGAACCCGATCCGCAGGTCGGGCCGCAGCTCACGGAGCATGGCCGGCACCAGCTGCAGCTGGTAGTCGTGCACCCACACCGTCGCGGCCTCGTTGGCGACCTCGGCGGCGCGCTCGGCGAAACGCCGGTTGATGGTGACGTAGCTGTCCCACCACTCCCGGTGGAACTCCGGCTTGGCGACGACGTCGTGGTAGAGCGGCCACAGCGTCGCGTTGGAGAAGCCCTCGTAGAACTCCTCGATCTCCTGGGGCGTCATCGAGATCGGCACCAGGTCGAGGCCCTCGGCCTCGAACGGCGCGGTGTCGCCGTCCGCGCCGCCCGGCCAGCCGATCCAGATGCCGTCGTTGGCCCGCAGCACCGGCTCGAGCGCGGACACCAGCCCGCCGGGAGAAGGTCGCCAGCCGGGGGAGCCGTCGGGGTTCTCGATGCGGTCCACGGGCAGTCGGTTGGCAACGATGACCAGGTCTGCTCCGCCAGAGGTGGACACGCCATCACCCTAGACGAGCCGGAAAGTGTCGGGCTGGCCCGACCATGGCTGTCGGGCTGGCAGGATCGTCCCGGAGCCCCGATGTTCCTAGCGTTGGACGCATGACGGAGACGCTGTACCCAGTCGACTACCCAGGCGAGGCGATGACGACCACGATGCCCGCCGTGACCGCGCCCGTGCGTCCACGCGGCGTGCGCCGGGTGCTGTACGAGAGCGGCTACGCCCTCTCGGCGTTCCCGATCGCGCTCGTGGGCTTCCTCGTCGTGGTCATCGACCTCGCGCTGGGGATGGCGCTCGCCGTCTTCATCGGCGGCGTCCTGCTGATCTCGGTGGGCGTGATGGTCGCCCGCGGCTTCGCCCGCTTCGAGCGGATCCGGCTGCAGGGGATGCTCGGCCGGCCGGCGGCGACGCCGAGCTACCTGTGCCCCCGCCCGGGCGACGGGTTCTGGCGGCGGTCACTCACCCCGCTGCGCGACGCCCAGTCGTGGCTCGACGTGGTGTGGGCGCTCGTCGGCCTGCTGACCGGCACGCTCGCCTTCGCGATCGCGCTGGCGTGGTGGGCGGGCGCGGCCGGCGGGCTGACCTACTGGTTCTGGCAGCGCTGGATCCCCGAGTCCGACGGCGACCACGGACTCGCCTACTACCTCGGCCTCGGCGACGGACGTACGGCGGAGAGCTGGCTCAACCTCGCCCTGGGCGCGCTGCTGCTGCTGACCCTGCCCTGGGCGGTGCGGCTGGTGGTCACCATCCATGCCAGCCTGGCCTGGGTCTTGCTCAGCAGCCGGGCCGACCTCCAGAGCGAGGTCGCCCGGGTCGAGGGCGGCCGCGAGGCCGCGCGGATCGCGGAGGCCGAGTCGCTGCGCCGGCTCGAGCGCGACATCCATGACGGCCCGCAGCAGCGGCTGGTCCGGCTCACGATGGATCTCGGCCGCGCCAAGCGACAGGTCGCCGACGACCCGACCCGCGCCGCCGCGACCCTCGACGACGCGCTGGCCCAGGCCCGCGAGACCGTGGCCGAGCTGCGGTCGCTGAGCCGGGGCATCGCCCCGCCGCTGCTGGTCGACCGTGGCCTGGCCGCGGCGCTCGAGGAGATGCTGGCGCAGAGCAGCGTGCCGGTGCGGTCCCGGATCGACGTACCGGCGCAGCTGCCCCCGCACGTCGAGACGGCCGTCTACTTCGTGGTCGCCGAGGCGATGACCAACGTCGCCAAGCACAGCCAGGCGTCGTCGGCCGAGGTCACCGTCGTCAGCCACGGTGCCGAGGTGGAGGTGCGGGTCGAGGACGACGGCATCGGTGGCGCCCATCCCGCGAAGGGGCTTGGGCTGGCCGGGTTGCGCCAGCGGCTCGCCGCGGTCGACGGCACCCTGGAGGTGACCTCGCTCGAGGGCGCGGGCACCGCCGTGGTGGCGAGGATCCCCGGATGAGGATCGTGGTCGCCGACGACTCGCTGCTGCTCCGCGAGGGCCTCCAGCTGCTGCTCGCCGAGGCCGGGCACGACGTGGTCGGCTCGGTGGCCGACGGACCGGCGTTCGTGGCCGCGATGGTCGAGCAGCGGCCCGATCTCGGCATCGTCGACGTACGGATGCCGCCCAGCCACACCGACGAGGGCCTCCGGGCGGCGGTCGCCGTCCGTCGGGCGTGGCCCGAAGCGCGACTTCTGGTGCTCTCGCAGTACGTCGAGGTGTCCTACGCCGACGAGCTGCTCGCCACCGGCGACGGTGGCGTCGGCTACCTGCTCAAGGACCGGGTCGGCGACCTCGACGACTTCCTCGGGGCGGTCCAGGCCGTGGCCGCCGGCGGCACCGCGCTCGACCCGCTGGTCGTGCGGCAGCTGATGGGACGCAACCGGGACCCGCTGGCCGACCTCACGCCGCGCGAGCGGGAGGTGCTCGCGCTGATGGCGGAGGGGAGGTCGAACGCCGCGATCGCCGAGTCGCTCTCGGTCACCCTGGCCGGCGTCGAGAAGCACACCCAGCGGATCTTCGCCAAACTCGGCCTGTCACCGGACGACGACGGCGCGCACCGCCGGGTGGCCGCGGTGGTGCGCTTCCTCAACGCCTGAGCCGAGGGCCGCCGGCCACCGGCGGTGCCAGCGCACGCACGCTGAGCACGCCAACCGGTCGACAACTTCCAACGCACGACGCTAGCCTCGCCGTCCCTGCTCTCGGACCCAGGAACGCGCAATGAACGTCGTCCTCGCCTCGTCCCGCCTGCTGCTCGCGCTCGGCCTGGCGGCACCGCTGGCCGCGGCCGAGATCGCCGCGACGGCTCCGGCCGCGAGCGCCGCCGACGTCGTGGTCGAGCGGGTCGCGGACCTCACCGCTCGCGACGGCGTGGGCGTCGGCACGGGCGTGGGCGCCCAGCGCCTGACCTCGGCGTCGGTGCGGGCCGACGTCCGCGGCGAACGCGTGCAGGCGACCGTGGTCCTCGACGCCGAGCCGACGGCGGCGACCGCCGCCACCGTGGTCGTCGCGTTCGGGCCCATCGAGGCCGGCATCTGCCAGCTGGACGACGTGCTCGACGCCGACCAGTACCAGTCGTCGACCACCGACCCGGCCGCGGGCTGGACGCGCAGCGGCCGCACGCTGACCCTCGACCTGGCCGCGGAGGAGGCGGGCTACCAGCCCTGGGACTGCGCGGGCGCGATCGTCGGCGTCGGCGACCAGGTGGTGTCCTTCCTCGGCGGCGACCTGACCCCGGTCTACCTGGGGCCGGAGCTGCGCATCCACCCGGTCAAGGTCCTGGACCGGAAGGTGCGGGGCAGGCTCGGCCTGGTGCGCGGCCAGCGGCACCTGATCCGGGTCCCGGTGCGCGGCCTCAACCAGGCCGACGCCCACGGCGTCGTCGTCAGCGGCACGGGCCGCGGCCTGAAGGTCGGCAAGCAGCAGCTCGGGACGGTCTCGTCGTCGTACGCCCCGGAGGCGGTCCTCCCGGTGCGCGCGGCCGGCCGCCAGGGTCGCAAGGTCGGTCCGCTGCGCCTCACCGTCACCAGCGAGAACGGCGCCACCGTGCGCCGCACGGTGCCGGTGCGGCTGGTCAAGCCCCCGGCCAGACCCGCGCCCGGCCGCTACCGCTCCGCCGACGGCGCCGTCACGTTCACGATCACCGGTGGCCGGGCCGCACGCCTCAAGAGCTTCCGCATCGCCACGCGCACGCGGTGCCAGCCGCCGCTGGACTACGCGACGTACACCGACAACACCTACGGCTTCCCGACCGTGCGCGTCGGCGGGGGCGGGGTCGTCGACGCCAAGCGGGTCAAGCCGCTCTACTCGGTCGTCCTCCAGCTCAAGGCGGTCGGCAGCCGGGTGACGCAGGGCTCGTTCGGCTACGTCGGGCCGAAGGGCAGCTACTGCACCGCCAACGAGGGGTTCAGCGCCCGACGCGTGGGCCGCTGACGACCGGTCCTCGTCAGGCCGGCGGACCGCCGTCGAAGGCGACGCCGACCTGACGGCGGACGTCGTCCATCTGGCGCAGGATCGTCAACGTCTGCTCGTGCGGCACCAGCGGGCTCTCGCGCAGGCCGGCCCGCAGGCAGCGGCCGACCTCGACGATCTCGTGCGCGTAGCCGCGCCCGACGACCGGCTCGGCGCCGCTGATCTCGACCGGCGTGCCGGGCTCGAAGACCCAGTGCCCCGCGCCCTCGACCTGGACGTACGGCGTGAACGTCGCCCGCGCCGGGTGGTGGAAGTCGTCGAGCTCGACGCGACCCAGGTCGGTCGCGATCGCGGCGCGCCGCGACGACCACGACGTCATCGAGGCGGTCATCGTGGCGAGCGCACCGTCGGCGTACCGCCCCGTCATCGAGACGTCGAGGTCGATGCCGCCCGCGCCGAGCGCGGCCGTCGCGCGCACCTCCTCGGCCGGGCCGAGCATCAGGTGCGCGAAGGTCAGCGGGTAGATGCCCATGTCGAGCAGCGCGGAGGCGCCCAGCGCCGGGTTGAGCATCCGGTCCTCCGGCGGCGCGTCCACGCGGAAGCCGAGCTCCGCGTGCAGGTGCCGCGGCCGCCCGAGCTCGCCCGACCGCAGTCGCTCGGCCAGCGTCCGGACCACCGGGTGACAGGCGGTCCACATCGCCTCCATCAGGAAGCGGTCGTGCTCGCGGGCCAGGCGCACCAGCTCCTCGGCGTCCGCCGTGTCGAGCGTGAGCGGCTTCTCGCACAGCACGTGCTTGCCGGCCTCGACCGCCAGTCGGGCGTTGTCGAGGTGCAGCGCGTGCGGGGTGGCGATGTAGACGACGTCGACGGCCGGGTCGGCGACCAGCTCCTCGTAGGAGCCGTACGCCGTGCCGCCGTAGTCGGCCGCGAACGCCCGCGCGCTCTCAAGCCGGCGGGAGCCGACGGCGGCGAGCCGGGCACCGGGCGCCAGGGCCAGGTCGGCGGCGAAGGTGTGCGCGATCTTGCCGGTGGCCAGGATGCCCCACCCGATCCCGTCCCCGGCACGTCCCGTGTCCTCGGCCATGGCTCGGACAGTAGCCGCTGACGACTCGCCGCCGCCCGAATCACATCGATGTGGTTCGCCGCCCTATAGTGAGGTGACCAGCATTGTCGACCCGAGCCGACACCGGCCGAATCTCCGGGGAGGAGCACCATGGACGCCGCCAACGTGGTCCACGGCGACACCGGCGACGCGACGCCGGACCTGAGCGAGCGCGATCAGGAGATCCTGGCCTTCGAGCGGCAGTGGTGGAAGTACGCCGGCGCCAAGGAGAGCGCGGTCCGGGAGAAGTTCGACATGTCGTCGACGCGCTACTACCAGGTGCTCAACGCCCTGATCGACCGACCGGAGGCCCTGGCCGCCGACCCGCTGCTCGTCCGCCGGCTGCGCCGGCTCCGGGCCGCCCGCCAGCGCCAGCGCTCCGCGCGCCGGCTCGGCTTCGAGGTCTGAGCCGTGGTCCGGGCACGCAACCAGCGTGGGGCGGTCTTCCCCTCCCCGGTCGTGATCCTCAGCGTGCTGGCCGTCGCGATGGCCGGCATCGCCTACGTCGCCACCCGCGGCGGTGAGCCGACCGAGCGCGAGGTGACCCCGGTCGTCCAGGAGCAGCCGAGCGAGTCGCCCTCCCCGACGTACGAGCCGACGAAGAAGGCCAAGCCCCAGAAGCCGCCGGTGCAGCGCGGCAAGGTCTACGTCGAGGTCTACAACAACTCCGGCATCACCGGCTTGGCCGGTCGGGTCGCCGACCGCGCCACCGGCATCGGCTGGGCGGTCGTCGGGTCGGACAACTGGTACGGCACGATCCCCGCCACCACCGTCTACTACCCCCAGCAGCTGAAGCGGGCGGCGAAGACGCTGGCGCTCGACCTCGGCATCCAGCGCACCGCGCCGGCCGTCGACCCGATGCGCCGCGACCGGCTGACGTTGATCCTCACCGAGGCGCTGAGCTGACCCCCGAGGTCGGCCGCCCGGTCGCTGGCCGCCTCATGGTTGGCTGGGTCCATGGAGTTCACCTCCGCCGACGCTGAGCGACGGTACGCCGAGCTGGTGCGGGCGGCGTCGCGGGCGGTGGTCGGCCTCGACTTCGACGGCACGCTGGCGCCGATCGTCGACGACCCGGCGGCTGCGCACATCCACCCGGACGCCCCCGCCGTGCTCGCCGAGGTCGCGCAGGAGGTCGCCGCGGTCGCGGTGATCACCGGCCGCCCGGCCCGCCAGGTCCTCGACCTGGGCGGCCTCGAGGACGTCGGCACACTGCTCGCCGACGCCGGAGCGGACCTCTATGTGTTCGGGCAGTACGGCAACGAGCGCTGGTCGTCGGCGAACCGCCGGATCGTCTCGCCGCGCCCGCCCCGGGGTCTCGCGACCTTCGAGCGCGAGCTGCCCGGCCTGCTGCGCGGCAGCGACGCCGCGGACGCCCACGTCGAGGACAAGGGGCTCGCGGTCGCCGTGCACACCCGGCGGCTGCCCGACCCCGAGGCCGCCTTCCAGCGGCTGCTGCCCGCGATCGGCGACCTCGCCGATCGCTATCAGCTGGCCGTCGAGCCGGGGCGGCACGTGATCGAGGTCCGCTCGCCGGGCATGCACAAGGGTCTCGCCGTCCGCACCATCGCCGACGAGCTCGACGCCGGCGCGTTCCTCTTCGCCGGCGACGACCTGGGCGACCTCGAGGCCTTCGAGGCCGTCGCCGACCTGCGCGCCGCCGGCCTGCCCACCCTGCTGGTCTGCTCGGCCTCCACCGAGGAGAGTGCCCTCGTGCCCCTCTCCGACGTCGTGGTCGACGGCCCCGACGGCGTACTCGACCTGCTGCGCCGGCTGGCCGCGGACGCCCGGATGTCGCGCTCGGTGGGATAGTCCGTCACGTTTCGGTTGCCTCGCGGCCGGTTCGACAGCCGAAACGTGACGGACTATCCCACCCTTCTGTTCGCTCTGGACGAACAGGAGGGGGTCTCCGGAACACCGGGGAGCCTCCAGGAGTTGAGTCGCTACCACTCAATCTTCTGACAAGGGAGGGCGTTCACGTGACCGCCACCAGACTTCCCGTTCTCTTCGTGTCCGACCTCGTCGTGCTGCCGGGCATGGTCGTCCCGCTCGCGCTCGACGAGTCCTCCCAGGCGGCGATCGACGCGGCTCGCGCCGGCTCCGACAGCCAGGTGCTGGTCGCGCCGCGGCTCGAGGACCGCTACGCGTCGTACGGCGTGGTCGCGACGATCGACCGCGTCGGCCGCTTCTCCGGCGGCTCGCCCGCCGCGGTGCTCAAGGCCGGCCCCCGGGCCCGCATCGGCAGCGGCGTCACCGGCCCAGGCGCGGCGCTGTGGGTCGAGGCCGAGCCGGTCGACGACGTCGTGACCGACCGGGCCCGCGAGCTCGCGGAGGAGTACAAGCGGCTCGTCGTCGCGGTGCTCCAGCGCCGCGAAGCGTGGCAGGTCGTCGACCAGGTCCACCAGATGTCCGACCCGAGCGCGATCGCCGACTCCGCCGGCTACGCGCCGTACCTCTCCATGGACCGCAAGCGCGAGCTGCTCGAGAACCCCGACGTCGAGGCGCGGCTCGACACCCTGATCGGGTGGACCCGCGAGCACCTCGCCGAGGCCGAGCTGACCGACAAGATCGGCGAGGACGTGCGCGAGGGCATGGAGAAGCAGCAGCGGGAGTACCTGCTGCGCCAGCAGCTCGCCGCGATCCGCAAGGAGCTCGGCGAGGGCGAGCCGGAGGGCGCCGAGGACTACCGCTCCCGCGTCGAGGCCGCCGACCTGCCCGAGCACGTGCGCACCGCCGCGCTCAAGGAGGTCGACAAGCTCGAGCGGTCCAGCGAGCAGAACCCCGAGGCGTCCTGGATCCGGACCTGGCTCGACACGGTCCTCGAGCTGCCGTGGGGCGTCACCACCGCGGACGCCACCGACATCGCCGCCGCCCGCGCGGTGCTCGACGCCGACCACCACGGCCTCGACGAGGTGAAGGAGCGGATCGTCGAGTACCTCGCCGTCCGCGCCCGCCGGGCCGAGCGCGGCCTGCAGGTGATCGGCGGTCGGGGCTCCGGCGCGGTGATCCTGCTCGCCGGACCTCCCGGCGTCGGCAAGACCTCGCTCGGTGAGTCGGTCGCCCGGACCCTCGGCCGGAAGTTCGTGCGGGTCGCCCTCGGCGGCGTTCGCGACGAGGCCGAGATCCGCGGCCACCGGCGCACGTACGTCGGCGCGCTCCCGGGCCGGATCGTCCGCGCCATCAAGGAGGCCGGCTCGATGAACCCGGTCGTGCTCCTCGACGAGGTCGACAAGGTCGGTGCGGACTACCGGGGCGACCCGGCGGCGGCGCTGCTCGAGGTGCTCGACCCGGCGCAGAACCACACCTTCCGCGACCACTACCTCGAGCTGGACCTCGACCTGTCCGACGTCGTCTTCATCGCGACCGCGAACGTCGTCGAGCAGATCCCCTCGGCCCTGCTGGACCGGATGGAGCTGGTCACGATCGACGGCTACACCGAGGACGACAAGGTCGCCATCGCCCGTGACTTCCTGCTGCCGAGGCAGCTGGAGCGGGCGGCGCTGACCCCCGACGAGGTGAGCATCTCCGACGCGGCGCTGCGCGAACTCGCGGCCGACTACACCCGCGAGGCCGGCGTACGCCAGCTCGAGCGGCTGCTGGCCAAGGCGCTGCGCAAGGCGGCGACGAAGCTGGCGTCCGGTGAGACGCGGGTCGACATCGACGAGCCGGGCCTGAAGGACCTGGTCGGCCGGCCGCGCTTCACTCCGGAGTCGGCGGAGCGTACGTCGGTGCCGGGTGTGGCGACCGGCCTGGCCGTCACCGGGCTCGGCGGCGACGTCCTCTTCATCGAGGCGTCGGCGTCCGAGGGCACGGCCGGCCTCACCCTGACCGGCCAGCTCGGCGACGTGATGAAGGAGTCCGCGCAGATCGCGCTGTCCTTCGTGCACTCGCACGCGGCCGAGCTCGGCGTCGACCCGTCGTTCTTCGAGCGGGCGATCCACGTGCACGTGCCGGCCGGCGCGACGCCCAAGGACGGTCCGTCCGCGGGCATCACGATGGTCACCGCGCTCACCTCGCTGGCCACCGGGCGGCCGGTCCGCTCCGAGGTCGGCATGACCGGCGAGGTCACGCTCAACGGCCGGGTGCTCCCGATCGGCGGGCTGAAGCAGAAGCTGCTCGCCGCCCAGCGGGCCGGGCTGACGGAGGTGTTCGTGCCGCTGCGCAACGAGCCCGACCTGGACGACGTACCCGCCGACGTGCTCGAGTCGCTGACCGTGCACGTCGTGGGCGACGTGCTCGACGTCGTCCGGGGCGCGCTCGCCGCACCCCAGGCGGCCGCCTCGGCGGCGTAGGACCCGCCGCCAAGGGGCGGGCCCCATGGCCCGGATGGGCGATGGTGGGCCGCCCCACGCCTTCGCGACCATCGGGCGTCAGGTCACGAAAGGACGAGTAGATGCCTGGAATCCTCACCCGAGCCGTACGAGAGCTCCTCAGCCCGGCGATGGTGGTCGCGCTGCTGGCGCTCGCGCTGTCGCTGGGCGGCACGGCGTACGCCGCGAAGCTGATCACCTCGAAGGAGATCAAGAACAACACGGTCAAGTCGGTCGACATCCGCAACGGTGGCGTCGCCGCCGTCGACATCAAGAAGGGTGCCATCGGCAGCGCGGAGCTCAAGGACGGTGGCGTGGGCAGCGCCGACATCGCCGACGGCGGCGTGGGCAGCGCCGAGATCGCGGACGGGGCGGTGGGGAGTGCGGACGTCGCGGACGGCTCGATCGGCCTCGACGACCTCAGCCCCGCCGTCAAGGCGGCGATCAGTCAGACCTGGGACCCGAGCCAGACGCTCGTGTCGGGGCGGACCGTGACCGGCTCGGTCTACTACAGCATCGACTCCTCCGCCGCCGGGCAGAGCCTGCACCAGGCCATCGCGCTCCCCGCACGCGCGCCGGTGGCGATCACCTCGGAGAACTTCGCGCCGGACGGATCGGTGCGGACCAGCGACGACGACCCCTCCTGCACGGGCACCTACAACGTGCCCACGGCGCCCGCCGGCAAGCTGTGCGCCTACTACTCGTCGAGCAACAACGTCGCCACGGTGTTGATCGCGCCGCTCCAGCCCGGCCGCGACAAGGGCTTCATCGTCCAGGCCGCAACGACGGCGAGCGGCATGACGTCGATCGACTTCAGCTGGGCCTACACGGCTCCGTAGCGAGCGCGTCACGACGACCACCGGTCCCTCATGCCCAGCATGTGGGACCGGTGGTCGCATGTTGAGACACGGCAGGTAGTGTTCTCACCAGCTCATCCAGAGGGACTGAGGGATACGGCCCGAAGACGTCCCGGCAACCGCCACGAGCCTCCGCCCCCGGCAAGACCAGCCGGTCGCGGTTCGTGGAAACGGTGCCAATTCCGCCCGGCGCGACCGTCGCAGCCGGGGAAGATGAGAAGGAGGAATCATGAGCGCCACCGTCGTCGAGACCAGCACCACTGAGGGGCCAACCCTGCGCGAGGGCGCGTTCGGGAACGCGCAGGCCCTGTCCTGTCGCGAGTGCGGACACCAGGTCGAGCTCGGCCCCCACTACGCCTGTCCGGAGTGCTTCGGCCCGCTCGAGATCGCCTACGACTTCGGCACGGTCACCCGCGAGCAGATCGAGGCCGGCCCGCGCAACATCTGGCGCTACAAGGCGCTGCTGCCGGTGCCCACCGACATCGAGTCCAGCCCCAACACCGAGCCCGGCTTCACCCGCCTGCTCAAGGCTGACCACCTCGCCGCCGAGCTCGGCATCGCGAACCTGTGGGTCAAGGACGACTCCACGAACCCCACCAACTCCTTCAAGGACCGGGTGGTCGCCTGCGCGCTGAGCGCGGCCCGCGAGCTCGGCGCCAAGGTCTTCGCCTGCCCGAGCACCGGCAACCTCGCGAACGCCGTCGCCGCGGCGGGTGCCCGCGCCGGTATCAAGACCGTGGTCTTCATCCCGAGCAACCTCGAGCAGCCCAAGCAGGTCAACTCGGCCGTCTTCACCGAGTCGCTGGTCGCGGTCGACGGCAACTACGACGACGTCAACAAGCTGGCCTCCGAGATCGCCGGCGAGGAGGACGGCTGGGCGTTCGTCAACGTCAACGTCCGCCCCTTCTACGCCGAGGGCTCCAAGACGCTCGGCTACGAGATCGCCGAGCAGCTCGGCTGGCGGCTGCCCGACCAGATCGTGATCCCGGTCGCGAGCGGCTCCCAGCTGACCAAGGTGCACAAGGCCTTCCAGGAGCTGATCAAGCTCGGCCTGGTCGAGGACAAGCCGTACAAGGTCTTCGGCGCCCAGGCCACCGGCTGCTCGCCGGTCTCGATCGCCTACAAGGCCGGCGTCGACGCGATCCGCCCGGTCAAGCCCGACACCATCGCCAAGAGCCTGGCCATCGGCAACCCGGCCGACGGCATCTACGTGCTCGACATCTGCCGCGAGACCGGCGGTGCGGTCGAGGACGTCACCGACGACGAGGTGCGCGACGGCATCGTGCTGCTCGCCCGCACCGAGGGCATCTTCACCGAGACCGCGGGCGGTACCACCGTCGCGGTGCTGAAGAAGCTGGTCGAGACCGGGCGGCTCGACACCGCGCTCGAGACCGTCGTCATCAACACCGGCCACGGCCTCAAGACGCTCGACGCGGTCTCCGGCTCCGTCGCTCCGGCCGCCACCATCGCCCCGACGTACGCCGCCTTCGCCGCCACCGGCCTGGCCTGAACCGCATTCCTGAGGAAGTCTGATCACATGAGTGTCTCCGTCCGGATCCCGACCATCCTGCGCACCTACACCGGCGGGGAGTCCGAGGTCAGCGCCTCCGGCACCACCCTGGCCGAGGTCCTCGACGACCTCGACGCGAACTTCAGCGGCATCAAGGGCCGGATCCTCGACGAGTCCGGCGAGCTGCGCCGCTTCGTCAACGTCTACGTCGGCAACGACGACGTGCGGTTCCTCGACCACCTCGCCACGGCCACGCCCGACGGCACCCAGATCTCGGTGATCCCGGCGGTGGCCGGCGGCTGATCGCGCATGTAACGCCGGGTTATCCGCTCTTCCCACCAGGTTGCAGCATGGTGGGAAGAGCCAGTAACCCGGCGTTACAGCCGACGCCGCCGCTCGATCAGGTGCGCCCGCTCGGCCAGGTTCGCGCACCGGCCGATCGCCTCGTCGTACGCCGTGGCCGCCTCGGTCGTCCGGCCGGCCCGGGCGAGCAGCTCGGCGCGGGTGGCGGGGAGCCGGTGGCCGGGCAGGGAGAGTCCGTCGAGGGCGACGAGGCCGGCGGCCGGGCCGGCCAGCTCGGCGACCGCGACCGCGCGGTTGAGCCGCACGACGGGTGAGTCGCCGAGTGCGAGCAGCTCGTCGTAGCGCTGCACGATCCGGTCCCACGCGGTCGCGTCCGACGACGCCGCGATGGCGTGCTCGGCGGCGATCAGCGCCTGCAGCAGGTACGGCGAGCCCGGGGCGTCCACCCACGGCTGCAGCAGGTCGAGGGCCTCGGCGATCTCGTCGGACCGCCACCGCGACCGGTCCTGGTCGGGCAGCAGCACAAGCCGGCCGTCGGCGACGCGGGCGTCGCGGCGGGAGTGCTGGAGCAGCATCAGCGCGAGCAGCGCGTCCAGCTCGGCCCGCGCGAGCTCGGGCGGGAGGACCGCCCGCAGCACCCGCACCAGCCGGACCGCCTCGCCGGCCACCTCGGCGCGCAGCACGTCGGGCCCGGATCCGGGTGCGTAGCCGGCGGTGAACGCCAGGTAGGCGACGTCCGCGACCACCGCCACCCGCGGGCCGAGGTCGGCCGGCACCTCGAACGACGCCCCGGCGAGCCGCTTGCGCGCCCGGGTCAGCCGCGCCGCCATCGTCGCCCGGGGCACGAGGAAGAGCCGCGCGATGTCCTCGGTCGGCACGCCCAGCACCAGGCGCAGCGTCAGCGCGGCGGCCGACTCGGGCGGCAGCGACGGGTGGGCGCACAGCAGCACCAGCCGCAGCCGCTCGTCGACCACGCGCGAGCCGTCGTCCGCCATCACCCGCTGGGCCTCCTCCTGCAGCGACGACTCCACGGCGAGCAGCGGCAGCTTGCGCGCCGCGACCGCCTCGGCCCGCAGCCGGTCCACGATCCGCCGCCGCGCGGCGGTCAGCAGCCAGGCCGGCGGGTTGTCGGGCACGACCTCCCAGGTGCGGGCGGCCGCCTCGAACGCGTCGGCCAGTCCGTCCTCGGCGAGGTCGAGGCGTCGGTACTGTGCGACGAGCAGGGCCAGCAGCCGGCCCCACTCGTCGCGCAGCAGCCGCTCGATCGGGGTCAGATCGCGACCTCGGGGACCGGCCGGACCTCGACGGTGTACTCCCGCGGCAGCAGCGCGGCCAGCTCGACCGCGACGTCGATCGAGTCGACGTCGATGACGTAGAAGCCGCCGATCTGCTCGACGGTCTCGGCGAACGGACCGTCGGTCACCGGGCGGTCCGGCCCGGGCCGCACGGTGCGTGCGGCGCCCGGTCGCGACAGCGCCTCGCCGCCCACGACCGAACCGCGCCCGGCCACCGCCGCGTCGAACGCCTCGAAGTCGGCGACCACCCGCTGGCGCGTCGCCTCGTCGGCGGCGTCCCACTTGTCGAAGTGGCCCTCCTCGGCCATCAGCAGCACGAACCTCACGCCGGCTCCTCCGCATGCACGACCGTCGAGCGCACCTCGACGACACCCTCGCCGTCCGCGAGGACACCGCAGACCTCGAGCAGGTCGTCGAGGTCGTCGCTGTCGACGACGTAGTAGCCGGTCAGCTGCTCCACGGTCTCGGCGTACGGCCCGTCAGTCACGGCGACGCCGGAGTCGGTACGCCGGACCACCTTGGCCGTGCTGGAGTGGGTCAGCTCGGCGCCACCGGTCACCGTGTGTCCGCGCTCGGCGAGCAGCCGGGCGAACTCGCCGTGCTTGGCGTACATGGCGGCCCGCTCCTCCTCGGTGGCGGCCGCCCAGGTGCTCTCGTCTCCCGGGAGCAGGACGACGTACGTGGTCATGGCAGATCCTCTCGTCTGTTGATGAGTCTGGCACTGCGATGACGGGCGACGGGTGGCCGAATCGACAGTCCGTCCGAACCCGGCGGCCGGGGATGGCCTCGGCATACTGGCGCCATGACCCGACCACCGCGGACCCGCCCCACGCTGGAGGAGGTGGCCGCGCGTGCCGGAGTCGGCCGCGGTACGGCCTCGCGGGTGATCAACGGCGGCGAGAAGGTCTCCGAGCGGGCCCGCCTCGCCGTGGAGCAGGCGATCGCCGAGCTCGGCTACGTGCCGAACGCCGCCGCCCGCGCCCTCGTCACCCGGCGCACCGACGCGATCGCGCTGGTCATCGCGGAGTCGGAGGAGCGCGTCTTCGGGGAGCCGTTCTTCGCCGGCGTCATCCGCGGCATCGGCTCTGCGCTCGCCGCGGCGGACCGGCAGCTGGTGCTGCTGTTCGCCCAGGCCTCGCAGCGCCGCGGCGCGCTCGACGAGTACCTCACCCGCCAGCACGTCGACGGCGTCCTCCTGCTCTCGCTCCACGACGACGACGAGCTGCCCGAGCGGATTCGCGCGCACGGCGTACCCGTCGTGGTCGGCGGCCGGTCGGGAGCCGACGTCGCCACCGACTTCGTCGACGTCGACAACCTGCAGGGCGCCCGGCTCGCGGTCGAGCACCTGGTCGGCCTCGGCCGCCGTCACATCGCCACCATCGCCGGGCCCGCCGACATGGTGGCCGGTCGCTTCCGCTACGAGGGGTACGCCGCCGCGCTGGCCGCGGCCGGGCGCGCGGTCGACCGGCGCCTGGTGGCGCGCGGCGACTTCGGCCAGGCCAGCGGCGAGCGGGCGATGCGCGAGCTGCTCGCCGGGGGCGAGGTCGACGCGGTCTTCTGCGCCAACGACCTGATGGCGGCCGGCGCGCTGCGGGCACTGGCCGCGGCGGGCCTGCGGGTGCCCAAGGACGTCGCGGTCGTCGGCTTCGAGGACGCCCCGATCGCACAGTCGACCACCCCGCCGCTCACGACCGTGCACCAGTCGCCGGAGGAGATGGGGCGCGAGATGGCCGCGATGGTCCTCGACGCCACCCGCGCTCCGGGGCCCCCGCTGCCGGGCCGGATGCTCCCCACGAGCCTGGTGGTCCGCGACAGCGCCTGACCGAGGGGGCGGCCCGCGAAGTCATCTAGTGTCCCCGTCATGACCGACCGGCCGCTCGTCCTGCTCGTCACCTGCTCGGGCCTGCCCGAGGGGGAGTACGGGCACGAGGCGCTCGACGCCGCGCTGCGCGAGCGCGGGCTCGACGCGCGCTGGGTCGTGTGGGACGACCTGGCCGTCGAGTGGTCCGACGCCGCGGTGATCGCGGTGCGCTCGACGTGGGACTACGACACCCGGGCCGGCGAGTTCCTCGGCTGGGCCTCCGGGCTGGGTCCGGCGCTGCTCAACGGCGCCCGGGTCTTCCGCTGGAACACCGACAAGCGCTACCTGCTCGACCTCCAGGAGGCCGGGCTGCCCGTCGTGCCGACCGCGGCCGCCGACACGGTCGAGGAGGTCCGGGCACTGGCGGCCCGGCACCAGATCGCGGTCGTCAAGCCGCGGGTCGGCGCCGGGGGCCGCGGGCTCGAGCTGCTGCGGGAGCCGGCGGCCTGGGAGCCGGACGGGGCGGGGCACGGCCCCTGGGTCGTGCAGCCGCTGGTCGACTCGATCCACCACGACGGTGAGACGTCGGTCTTCGTGATCGCCGGGCATGCCGTGAGCCAGGTCGACAAGCTGCCCGGGACCTCCGACATCCGGGTGCACGAGGAGTTCGGCGGTACGTCGCGGGCCGTGCCCCTCGCCCCGGACGCCGCCCTGCTGGCGACGGAGGCGGTCGCGACCGTCGCCGGCCTGCTGGGCGAGGAGATCGTCTACGGCCGGGTCGACATGATGCGCCACCGCGGCCGGTTGGTCGTCAGCGAGGTCGAGCTCACCGAGCCGGGCCTCTACCTCGACGTGTTGCCCGGCAACGCGGTGCCGTTCGCCGACATGGTCGCGGAGCGGGCGGGCCGGCGTACCGCGGCCGACTGAGGCGCGCGGCGCGGGCGCTCGTGCCTCGCGCGCGCGGCGCGGGCGCTCGTGCCTCGCGCCGCGGCCGCCCCTTGGTTTCGACGCGCGGTCACGCCCTCGCAAGCTCGGGCGTGCGCTTGCTCAACCCGATCGGTCCCAGCCCGGGCGCTCGTGCCTCGCGCCCGGGCTGCCGATCGCCTTGCACTCGGCAGGGGCGAGTGCTAAACATGAGGCTGGCACTCTCGACCTGAGAGTGACAAACCGGAACGGCGACGTTGAGGTCCTCACGCCCGGCGAGAAATGGTTCGTCGGGGGCGGGGTCCGTCCGTCGCGGGCAACCCGCCGCTTCCGGATACGAACTTCCGATGCGAAGGAATCGCAGGAGTTATGCCGAAGCTGATTGCATTCGACGAGGAGGCCCGGCGCGGCCTCGAGCGTGGCATGAACACGCTCGCTGACGCCGTCAAGGTCACCCTCGGTCCCAAGGGCCGCAACGTCGTACTCGAGAAGAAGTGGGGCGCCCCCACGATCACCAACGACGGTGTGAGCATCGCCAAGGAGATCGAACTCGAGGACCCCTACGAGAAGATCGGCGCCGAGCTGGTCAAGGAGGTCGCCAAGAAGACCGACGACGTGGCCGGTGACGGCACCACCACGGCGACGGTCCTCGCGCAGGCGATGGTCCGCGAGGGTCTGCGCAACGTGGCCGCGGGTGCCAACCCGATGGGCCTCAAGCGCGGCATCGAGGCCGCCGTCTCCGCCGTGTCCGAGCAGCTGCTCGGCATGGCCAAGGACGTCGAGACCAAGGAGCAGATCGCGTCGACCGCGAGCATCTCCGCCGCTGACACCACCGTCGGCGAGATCATCGCCGAGGCGATGGACAAGGTCGGCAAGGAAGGCGTCATCACCGTCGAGGAGTCGAACACCTTCGGGCTCGACCTCGAGCTCACCGAGGGTATGCGCTTCGACAAGGGCTACATCTCGGCGTACTTCGTCACCGACCCGGAGCGCATGGAGACGGTCCTCGAGGACCCCTACATCCTGATCGCGAACCAGAAGGTCTCGTCGGTCAAGGACCTGCTCCCGCTGCTGGAGAAGGTCATGCAGTCGGGCAAGCCGCTGCTGATCCTGGCCGAGGACGTCGACGGCGAGGCGCTGTCCACGCTGGTCGTCAACAAGATCCGTGGCACCTTCAAGTCCGTCGCCGTCAAGGCCCCGGGCTTCGGTGACCGCCGCAAGGCCATGCTGCAGGACATCGCGATCCTGACCGGCGGCCAGGTCATCTCCGAGGAGGTCGGCCTGAAGCTGGAGTCGACCGGCATCGAGCTGCTCGGCCAGGCCCGCAAGGTCGTCATCACCAAGGACGAGACCACCATCGTCGAGGGTGCGGGCGACGCCGACCAGATCGCCGGTCGCGTCAACCAGATCCGCGCCGAGATCGAGAAGTCGGACTCCGACTACGACCGCGAGAAGCTCCAGGAGCGCCTCGCCAAGCTGGCCGGCGGCGTGGCCGTCATCAAGGTCGGCGCGGCCACCGAGGTCGAGCTCAAGGAGCGCAAGCACCGCATCGAGGACGCCGTTCGCAACGCGAAGGCGGCCGTCGAGGAGGGCATCGTCGCCGGCGGTGGCGTCGCCCTGGTGCAGGCGTCGGCGACGGCGTTCGACAAGCTCGACCTGTCGGGCGACGAGGCCGTCGGCGCCAACATCGTGCGCGTGGCGACCGAGGCTCCGCTCAAGCAGATCGCGGTCAACGCCGGTCTCGAGGGCGGCGTCGTGGCGGAGAAGGTGAAGGGCCTCGCGGCCGGTCACGGTCTCAACGCCGCCACCGGCGAGTACGTCGACATGATCGGCGAGGGCATCATCGACCCGGCCAAGGTGACCCGCAGCGCGCTGCAGAACGCCGCCTCCATCGCGGCGCTCTTCCTCACCACCGAGGCCGTCGTGGCCGACAAGCCGGAGAAGGCCGCCCCGATGGGCGACCCGACCGGCGGCATGGGCGGCATGGACTTCTGAGCACCCCTGACCCGGGCCAGCTTGCTGGCCCGGGTCAAGCCAGGTGCCAGGTTGAGGAGCGTCGGCAGGGATCGCGCGCCAGCGCGAGACCTGCGACGCGTCTCGAAACCCAGTCGCCGTCGCTGCCCGACAGCACGAAGCAACACCCGAACGGCCCCGGTCCCACGAGGACCGGGGCCGTTCGGCCGTCTCGTGGCCAGCCCGATACGCGGGGGCTACCCCGGGGATTCGTCCTCGGTCTTGAGCTCCATGCCTTCAGCGGGCACGATGACTCCCATGATCGCCGCGTCCGGGTTCCCGCCCAGCGGTCCGCTGACGGCCGCGGACCTGGGCACGATGCCCGATGACGGGCACGGCCACGAGCTCCTCGACGGGTCCCTGATCGTCACGCCCGTGCCCGCGGTGCCCCACCAGCGTGCCGTCGGCAATCTGTACCTGCGGCTGCGCGAGGCCTGCTCCGACGACCTGGAGGTGATGCTCACGCCCTTGGACATCGCCCTCTCCGAGATCACCGTGCTCCAGCCCGACCTGCTGGTCGCCCCACGCGACGCACTCGAGGGCGAGCAGATGGTGGGCCTGCCGGTGCTCGCGATCGAGGTGCTCTCGCCGGGCACCCGGCTGATCGACCTCATCCTCAAGCGCGCGGCGTTCGAGCGCGCCGGGGTGGCGTCGTACTGGGCGGTCGACCCCGACCGTCCGTCGATCACCGCGTGGCGGCTCGACGGCGACGAGTACGTCTCGGACGCGTCCGCCAAGGGCGACGAGTCGTTCCGCACCGACGCGCCGTTCCCGATCGAGCTCCGGCCGGAGGAGCTGGTGCGCTGAGCCGCGTTGTCACCCGTGTGTGAGGGTGGTGGCGTGGACGAGAGCCGGCGTGAGCGCTTCGAGGAGATCGCGCCCGGGCTCATCGAGCCGCTGCGGCGCTTTCTCGCGCGGCGTACCGATCCCGACACGGCCGACGACGTCCTGGCCGAGACGCTGCTGGTCTGCTGGCGGCGGGTCGCCGAGCTGCCGGACGCACCGCTGGCGTGGGCGTACGGCGTGGCGGCCAACTGCCTGCGCAACGCGGAGCGGTCCGCGCGCCGCCAGCGACGGATGGCGGCCCGGGTCGCCGCGCTGGACCCGCCACGGCCGGTCGATGCCGAGCCCGACGGCGACCCGGAGCTGACCTCGGCACTGGCTCGCCTGCGCGCCGCCGACGCCGAGCTGCTGAGACTGTGGGCCTGGGAGCAGCTGACCCCGGCCGAGATCGCCACCGTGCTCGGCGTCTCGGCCAACGCGGCGAGCATCCGCCTCCACCGCGCCCGCGAGCGGCTGCGTGCGCAGCTGCGAAAGACCGGGGCGTCGTCCGGACATGAGGAGTCGAGAGAGGGGAGGACGCCGTGACCGGCACCCACGATCCGCGCGACGAGCTGCGGGCGCGGCTGCGCGCCGCCGACCCGGCGGCCACCCTCCCGCCCGACGACCCGGCCCGGGTCGCCCGACTCGTGGAGGACGTCATGAGCACCGAGCTGACCAGCGAGAACCGTGAGACCGGGACCCGCCAGCGCGGCCCCCTCACCTGGGCGGTCGCGGCGGCCGCCGTGCTGGTCATCGCCGGGGCCGGCCTCCTCGGCCTGCGCGCGCTGACCGGCGACGACCCGGCGCCGGTCGGCACCGAGCAGGCCGCCCCCTCCGTCACCCGGCTCGAGGTGCCCGAGAGCGCAGGGTCTGCCAAGTGCCTCGTCCCGAGCGCCGAGACCCTCGCCCACGCCGACACGGCGTTCGACGGCACCGTCACCGCGATCGACGGGGACCAGGTGACGCTGGCGCCGACCCGGTGGTACGTCGGCGACCCGACCGACGAGGTGCAGGTCACCGCGCCGAGCGAGCAGCTGCAGCGGGTCGCCTCGGCGGTCGACTTCGAGGAGGGCGGCCGCTACCTGGTCTCCGCCACCCAGGGTCAGGTCTCGCTGTGCGGCCTGTCCGCGGCGTACGACGACGACCTGGCGGCGATCTACCAGCAGGCCTTCGGCTGAGCGACGGGGCACGACAGAATGCGTCCGTGACCGTCCACGGGATCCTGCTCGCCGCCGGTGCCGGGCGCCGGATGGGCCGACCCAAGGCGCTGGTGCGCGGTGCCGACGGCGAGCCGTGGCTGATCCGCGGCGCCCGGGTGCTGCGCGAGGGTGGCTGCGACCAGGTCGACGTGGTGCTGGGTGCGGCCGCCGAGGAGGCGCTGCCGCTGCTCGAGGGCACCGGCGCCGCGGCGGTGATCGCCGCCGACTGGGCACACGGCATGTCGGCGTCGCTGCGGGCCGGGCTGGCCTCGGTGCAGGGGACCGACGCCGTCGCCGCCGTCGTCACGCTCGTCGACCTGCCCGACGTGGGCGCCGACGTGGTCCGGCGGCTGCTCGAGGACGCGCCCGGGGCGGGCACGCTGCGCCGGGCGGCGTACGACGGACGGCCCGGGCACCCGGTCGTGCTCGGCCGGGACCACTGGGCGGCGATCGCCTCCGGCACCAGCGGCGACCGCGGCGCCCGCGACTACCTGGCGAGCCGTGCCGTCGAGCTCGTCGAGTGCGGCGACCTCGCGGGCGGCCGGGACGTCGACACGATTGAGACCTGATGTCCTGGGTAGGAGCGTCCTCATGCGCTCTCCCGTACTCGGAACGGTCCGCTCCATCCTCGCCACGGCGACGGCCGGTGCCCTGCTGCTGACGGGGCTGCCGACCGGCCAGGCCGCCGCACAACCGCACCGGTCACACCAGTCACACCAGCCGCCGCAGCACCACGCCGCGGCGGAGCGGGCCACGGTCGTCCGGGTCGGCACGTTCAACATCAACGCCGGGCTGCCGGTGGACCGGTGGCGCCAGGCGGTCTACGACTTCAGCCTGCTCGTCGACGTCGGCGGCCTCCAGGAGGCCGCCGGCAAGGACAAGGCGCATGCGCTCGAGACGATGCCGGGGGTCGGCAGCTACGTGTCGAAGCGGTTCCTCCAGGAGCCGGTCATCTGGAACCGGGACGCCTTCATGCTGCTCCGCGGCCGGTCCCCGAAGATCGCCGCCGGCCGGATGGTCGAGAGCAAGACCGGTCCCGGCCTGGTCCGGCAGCCGGCGACGCTGGCGACCGTGGTCCGGCTGCGCAGCCGGACCAGCGGCGAGACGGTCTCCGTCCTCAACGTGCACCTGCTCTCCGGTGCGGTGAACGCCGGCAAGCGGCTGCCGGGCGTGCCGCGCCGGTTCGGCATGTACCGCGACCAGGTGCGCAACCTCGGCAAGCTGGTGCGGAAGGAGAAGCGCTGGGCCGGTGGCCCGGTCTGGCTGGTCGGCGACTTCAACGTCAACTACGGGCGCGACAAGGCGGTGCGCAACAGGTCGCTCGCCTACGCGACGATGCGTCGCAAGGGTCTCGTGGCCTCGTGGGAGGCCCGCAAGGGCCAGCTGAAGCCCGGCCAGGGCTCGGGCTCGCGCGGCGGCGCCTACCTCGACGTGATCTGGTCGCAGCGCAAGGCCCGGTCGGTGGCCGTGCACCGCGACGAGCGGTTCCGCGTCTCCGACCACTACCCGGTCGTCTCGGCGTACGCCGCCCCCTGAGCCCCTCGATCGGCCGGCGATCGCCGGGGCCAACCCGCCGCCAACACCGGGCGGACTAGTCTCGGGATATGGAGCCGTCCACCCCCGCAGACATCGCCGAGCGCCTCGGCGCGACCGGCTACCTGTGCGACGACGCGCTCGCCACGGTCACCTTCCTCGCCCTGAAGATGCAGCGGCCGCTGCTGCTGGAGGGCGAGCCCGGCACCGGCAAGACCGCGCTCGCCGAGGCGATCGCCGAGAGCATGGACCTGCCGCTGGTGCGGCTCCAGTGCTACGAGGGCATCGACGCGACCCAGGCGCTCTACGACTGGGACTTCCCGCGCCAGATCCTGCACCTGCGCGCGCTCGAGGCGGCCGGCACCGGCGACGGCGGGGTCGGCAGCGTCGAGGAGACGGAGAAGAGCCTGTACGACGCGCGCTTCCTGCTCGCGCGGCCGGTGCTGCGGGCGCTCCAGGAGAGCCCGGCGGTGCTGCTGGTCGACGAGGTCGACCGCGCCGACGACGAGTTCGAGGCGTTCCTGCTCGAGGTGCTGTCGACCTACCAGGTCTCCATCCCCGAGCTCGGCACGGTGCGGGCCGCGACGCCGCCGATCGTGGTGCTCACCTCCAACCGCACCCGTGAGCTCCACGACGCGCTCAAGCGGCGCTGCCTCTACCACTGGATCGACCACCCCGGCCTGGAGCGCGAGGTGGAGATCGTCCGCTCCCGCGCCCCCGAGGTCTCCGCCGAGCTGGCCCGTCAGGTCGTGGCCGTGGTGCAGGACCTCCGCGGCCGCGGCGACCTCCAGAAGCCGCCCGGTGTCGCCGAGACCCTCGACTGGGCGCGGGCGCTGACCTACCTCGGGACCGCCGAGATCGACCTGGCCGCGGCGTCGGCGACGCTCGGCGCGCTGGTGAAGTACCGCGAGGACGCCGACCGGGTGCGACACGCGCTGGACCAGATGCTGCGGGCATGAACACCGACCGGGGTGGCGACGAGCCGTCGGTAGTCGGCGGAGACGTGGTCCTGCTGGCGTTCACCAGGGCGCTGCGGGCCGCCGGCGTGCCGGTGACCCACGACCGGGCGCACGGCTTCCTCGCGGCGGCCGCGCTGCTCGGCGTCGACGACCAGCGCGGGACGTACCTCGCCGGCCGGGCCACGCTGTGCGCCGGCCCTGACGACCTCGAGCGCTACGACCAGGTGTTCACGGCGTTCTTCGGCCGCGACGGGCTGCCCCGCCCGCGGCCCGCGCAGTCCGAGGGGGTCCCCGGCTTCTCGGGGCTGCCCGAGTCCGACGGGTCGGGTGCCGGCGAGACGGCCGAGGAGGAGCTCGTGCGCGCCCGGGCCAGCGACGCCGAGGTGCTGCGCCACCGCGACGTCGCGACCCTCTCGGCGGCGGAGAAGCACCGCCTCGCCGGCATGTTCGCCACCCTGCGCCCGCGCCCGCCGGTGCGGCGTACCGCCCGACACCAGCGCTGGCACCGCGGCCAGGTCGACGCGCCCCGCACCCTGCGCGCCTCGCTGCGCCGGATGGGCGAGCCGGCCGAGATCGAGTGGCGGCGCCGCGGCGTCCGGCCGCGCCGGGTGGTGCTGCTGGTCGACGTGTCCGGGTCGATGAGCGGGTACGCCGACGCGCTGCTGCGGCTCGCGCACCGCTTCACCCAGGTCGGGCTCGAGCGGCGCGGCGTGGTCGAGACGTTCACGGTCGGCACCCGGCTGACCCACCTGACCCGGGCGATGCGGATCCGCGACCCCGAGCGCGCGCTGGTCGCGGCGGGCGAGACCGTGCCGGACTGGTCCGGCGGCACCCGGTTGGGCGAGACGCTGCGCTTCTTCCTCGACCGCTGGGGCCAGCGCGGGATGGCCCGCGGCGCCGTGGTCGTGGTGTTCAGCGACGGATGGGAGCGGGGCGACCCGACCCTGCTCGGGGAGCAGATGGCGCGGCTGCGCCGGGTCGCCCACCGCGTCGTGTGGGTGAACCCGCACCGCGGCAAGGCCGGCTACGAGCCGGTCCAGCAGGGGGTGCTGGCGGCGCTGCCCCACTGTGACGACTTCGTCGCCGGCCACTCGCTGGCGGCGTTCGCCGAACTGTCGGAGGTGATCTCGCGTGCGTGACGTGCTGCCCGAGCTGATGTCCTGGTGGCGGGCCGGAGAGACGATCGGTGTCGGCACCGTCGTCGCGACCTTCCGGTCGGCGCCGCGGCCGCCGGGTGCCTCGATGCTGGTCGGTCCCGACGGGACCGCGGTCGGCTCGGTCTCCGGCGGCTGCGTCGAGGGTGCGGTCTACGACCTCGCCGAGTCGGTGGTCGACTCCGGCGAGCCCGTGCTGCAGCGCTACGGCGTCTCCGACGACGACGCGTTCGCGGTCGGGCTGACCTGTGGCGGCATCCTCGACGTGTACGTCGAGAAGGTCAGCCGCGAGACCTTCCCCGAGCTGGAGGAGATCGCCGCGGACATCGAGGCCGGCCGCCCGGTCGCGGTCGCGACGGTGATCGAGCATCCGGACCCGGCGTGGCTGGGCCGGCGGCTCGTGGTCCGACCCGACCAGCCGTGGGCGGGGTCGCTCGGCTCGGGCCGGGCCGACGACGCCGTCCACGACGACGCGCTGGGCCTGCTTGCGGCCGGCCACCACGCGACGCTGACCTACGGTCCCGACGGCGAGCGCCGGGGCGAGGGGATGCGGGTGTTCGTCTGGGCGTTCGCCCCGAAGCCGCGGATGCTGGTCTTCGGGGCGATCGACTTCGCCGCGGCGGTCGCGAGGGTCGGCAGCTTCCTGGGCTACCACGTGACCGTGTGCGACGCCCGCCCCGTCTTCGCCACGAACAGCCGGTTCCCCGACGCCGACGAGGTCGTCGTCGACTGGCCGCACCGCTACCTCGCCGCGGAGGTCGAGGCCGGCCGCATCGACGGCCGGACGGTGATCACGGTGCTGACGCACGACCCGAAGTTCGACGTACCCCTGTTGGAGGTGGCGCTGCGGCTGCCCGAGGTGGCCTACATCGGTGCGATGGGCTCCCGGCGTACCCACGACGACCGGCTGGCGCGGCTCCTCGAGGCCGGCCTCGAGGAGAAGGAGCTCGAGCGGCTGTCGAGCCCGATCGGCCTCGACCTCGGCGCACGCACCCCGGAGGAGACCGCGATCAGCATCGCCGCCGAGATCATCGCGGGCCGCTGGGGCGGCACCGGCGAGCCGCTAGGGTCGCTCGAAGGACGGATCCACAAGGAGCTTGCGTGATGGACGGACACTCGCTGAACCAGCTGGCCGACGAGCACCTGGCGGCCGCGCGCGAGCACGGCAGCGGGCGCAGCGCCGTCACCGTGCACGGCGGCCGGGAGCACCATCTGCGGCAGACCCTGATCGCGCTCGCCGGCGGCCGGTCGCTCGGCGAGCACGAGAGTCCGGGCGAGGCGACGCTGCACGTGCTGCGCGGCCGGGTCCGGCTGCACGCCGGCCAGGACGAGACCTGGGAGGGCGGACCGGGCGACTACGTGCTGATCCCGCCGCAGCGCCACGACCTCGAGGCGATCGAGGACGCCGCGGTGCTGCTCACCGTGGCGACCAGGCTGACCCACTGAGCCCATGAGGCGGGCGGCCGCGGCACTGACCCTGGTGCTGCTGCCGGCCGCCGCGATCGGGTGCTCGGGCGAGGACCCGGCGCCCGCGCCGGGTCCGCCCGCCACGACGTCGCCGGCTCGCCCGGGACCTGACCCTTCGGGCCCCACCCAGCCCCCCACCCCCGCCGAGCAGCACCCGACCCTGCCGCCGGCCACCGACACCCCGTCGCTGGCCAACCTGATGCGCGCGGACTTCGACGGCCGCGGCCTCCGGGTGCTGCGCACCGAGCTCCGCACCGACGCCTACACGCGCCAGCAGGTCGCCTACCGCAGCAACGGGACGCTGGTCTCCGGCGTACTCCTCCGGCCGCACGGCCGCGGCCCGTTCCCGGCCGTCGTCCTCAACCACGGCTACATCGAGCCGTCGATCTACGTGACCGGGCAGGGGATGGCCCGCGAGCAGGACTGGCTGGCGCGGGCCGGGTTCGTGGTGCTGCACACCGACTACCGCGGCCACGCCGCGGGCGACCCGGCGACCGACCGGGAGCGCGAGCTGCGGCTGGCCTACGCCCGCGACAGCGTCAACGCCGTGCTCGCCCTCGAGCGGCTGCGGTACGTCGACGCCGATCGGACCGCGATGGTCGGCCGGTCGATGGGCGGCGGGGTCACCCTCAACGCGCTGGTCGCCGCGCCCGGGCTCGTCGACGCCGCCGTCATCTACGCCAGCGTGAGCTCGCGGTTCCTCGACAACCTGCGCCACTTCACGGCCGCCAACCGGCCCGAGGCGGTGCGGGCGCTCCACGCGGCGTACGGCACGCCGGAGCGCTCCCCGGACTTCTACCGCGGGCTCTCCTCGCGGACCTACTTCGACCGCATCACCGAGCCCGTGCTGATCCACCACGGCGAGGCCGACGCCACCTGCCCGCCGCGCTGGTCGCGCACCACCCATGCGCTGCTGCGGGAGGCGGGCGTCGCCAGCCGGCTGGTCACCTACCCCGGCGAGGACCACACGTTCTACGCACGCTTCGCGGACTCGATGGCGCGGACCACGCGGTTCCTGAGGCTCCATCTGAGTGGGTGAGGGTGTGCTCGGAGGGCGTCGCCGTTCGGACGGTCAGGGGACCCGAAGGCGACACGCCGCCACATCCCGGCGCGTCGCCCCCGCTTTCCCTGACCACCTCGCCCGGCCCCGGCGTGTCTCGCCGTTTCCCCGGGCAGCCGGTGAAACGGCGTCCTCTGCCGCCCCACTCGCCGTGTGACCTGGGTCACCGACCCGGTGCTACGTTGGCCGTCACCAGGGCGCAGCGGAGGGTCCGATGGCACGCACCGATCTGCAGGCCCGGCGGCTGGACGCCGTCCGTGCCTGGACGTCGTTCGTCGAGCACGGCGACGGTGCCGCGTCGCTGGTGCGGCCCGAGATCCTGAGCAGCTGGACCCGGTCGGGCGCGGTGGTGCGGCCGGACGTCGCCGAGGCGCCGCTGGCCGACGAGTCCGAGACCGCGGCGTACTGGCAGGGGTCGGCGCTCCAGACCGCCGTCGAGCGGGTGCAGGCCGAGCTGCGGCGTACCGCTGAGGACGGCGACCTCGTGATCGCGGTGACCGACCCGCAGACCCGGATCCTGTGGACGTACGGCGGCCGGGTGATGCGCCGCAAGGCGGAGACCGTGAACTTCGTGCCCGGCGGGCGCTGGGACGACGAGTCGGCCGGCACCAACGCGCTCGACCTGGCCAACCGGCTGTCGGCGCCGGCGATGGTGTTCAGCGCCGAGCACTACGCCTCCATGGTGCACAACTGGGTCTGCTGGGCCGCGCCGGTGCACGACCCCGCCACCGGCACCCAGCTCGGCGTGATCGACCTCTCGACCACCTGGGACCGCACGCACCCGATCGGCCTGGCCACCGCCCGGGTGATGGCCCGCCTGATCGAGGCGGCGATGCCGCTGACCCACCAGTACTCCGTGCGGCTCGGCGACGCCGACGAGCCGGGCCTGGTGATGCGGCTGCTCGGCACCGCCGAGAGCTGGCTCGACGGCCAGCGGCTGCTGCTCAACCGCCGGCAGACCGAGGTCCTCGCGCTGCTCGCCATGCACCCCGAGGGGTTGTCGCTGGAGCACCTGCACGCGCTGGTCTACGGCGACCAGGCGGTGACGACCTCCACGCTCAAGGCCGAGGTGTCCCATCTACGCGCCTCCCTGGGCGGTCAGCTCGCCTCGCGCCCCTACCGGCTGACCATGCCGGTCTCGACCGACGTCGACCTGGTGCTCACCCTGCTCCGGCGCGGCCGGGTCACCGCGGCCGTCGAGGCGTACGGCGGCGACCTGCTGCCCGGCACCAACTCCCCGGCCCTGGCCGAGCTGGCCGAGCTGGTCGCGGTCGCGGTCCGCGAGGCGCTGCTCGCCGACCCCGACCCGGACGCCGTCCTGCGCTACGGCGAGCGTGCGCCCTACGACACCGAGGTCGTCGAGGTCTGCCTGGCCCGGCTGCCGGACGGCCACCCCGCGATCCCGCTGCTCAAGGGCCGGCTCGCCGCCGCGGTTCGATGAGCCGGGTTGGCCGCGGGGCGGGGTTGGTCGTGCGGCGAAACTCCTCCGGGCCGGCCTCCGTTCAGCCGGAGCTCGACGATGCCGCCAAATTAGAGTTGTTCTCTAGACTTACCCCATGACAGTCGTGGACCGTGCCCAGCCCGACCCCGCCGGCTCGGCCGACCGCCGGAGCCGGGTCGCGATCGTCGGCGGCGGCGCCAGCGGCGTGCTCACCGCGCTCCAGCTGCTCGCCGGCTCCGACGACTCGTCGCTGTCCGTCACGATCCACGAGGCCAGCGGGGTGCTCGGCCGCGGGATCGCCTACGGCACCTCCGATCCGCGCCACCTGCTCAACGTGCGCGCGCGGCACATGAGCGCCTTCGCCGACGTGCCCTCCGACCTGCTGGACTGGGCGCGCCGCGCCGGTCGCGATCCCGACCCGCAGGGCTTCCTGCCCCGGATGGAGTACGCCGCGTACCTCCAGGACACGCTCGCCGCGGCGGCCGACCACCGGCTCACCATCAGCGCCGGCCGCGTCGACGACATCGTGCGCACCGGCGCCGGCTTCGAGCTGCGCACCCGCGACCGGGTGGCCGCCTCGGACGCCGTCGTCCTGGCCTACGGCAACCAGAGGCCGCAGCCGCTCGCCGGACTCGCCGACCGGCCGGGCCTGATCGCGGACCCGTGGGACCTCGCCGCGATCCGCGCCCTGCCCGGCGACGCGAACGTCGTGATCGTCGGGACCGGTCTCACCGCCATCGACACCGTCATCACCCTGCTCGAGGACGAGCCGCGCCGTCGCGTCGTCGCGGTCAGCCGCCACGGCCTGCTGCCGGAGGCGCACATCGAGCAGCAGTCGACCGCGTGGATCAGCGACGTTCCCGAGGGCCCGCTGACCGCCGACGCGATCGCGGCGTTCGTGCGCGGTCAGGTCGAGGCGGCCCGCGCCCACGGCGTCGACTGGCGCAACGTCATCGACGGCCTGCGCCCGCAGACCCAGTCGATCTGGCGGCGGCTCGGTGCCGAGGAGCGTCGCAGGTTCCTCGCCGTCCACGCCCGGGACTGGGAGATCCGCCGGCACCGGATGGCGCCCGAGGTCGCGGACCGGATCCGGGGCTACCGCCGCGACGGGCGGCTCACCCTCGTCTCGGGCGGCCTCGGGGCCGTCGACCTCGACGTGGCCGACGCGGTCGTGAACTGCACGGGGCCGCTCGCCGACGTCAGCCGCAGCGACGACCCCCTGCTGCGGGCCCTGCAGGCCCGCGGCCTGGTCGCGCCCGACCCGCTGCGCCTCGGCCTGGACTCCACGGTCGCGGGCGCGGTCGTGGGTGCCGACGGCGTCGTGGTCGACGGCCTGTACGTCGTGGGCCCGCCCCGCAAGGGCACGCTCTGGGAGTCGACCGCGATCCCCGAGATCCGTGCCCAGGCCGCCGAGGTCGCCCGGCTGGTGCTGTCGAGGGTCGCCGTCTCCGCGTAGGGGTGGTTTCGAGGCTCGGGCCTGGCGGCCCTCACACCTCAACCACCAACCAAGGACCAACCGACCCGCTCCTAGCGTGACCTGCACCACAGCAGGTGACGTCCCCGAGGAGTGTCCATGACCCGGATCAGCCTGACCGTCGACGGTGCCACGGTGGCCGACGACGTCGAACCACGCATGCTGCTCGTCCAGTACCTCCGCGAGCGGCTCGGCAAGACCGGCACGGTCATCGGCTGCGACACCAGCAACTGCGGGGCCTGCACCGTCCATCTCGACGGGCAGAGCGTGAAGTCCTGCAACGTGCTCGCCGTCCAGGCCGACGGGGCCACGGTCACCACCATCGAGGGGCTGGCGCAGAACGGCACCCTGCACCCGGTGCAGGAGGCCTTCCGCGAGTGCCACGGCCTGCAGTGCGGCTTCTGCACGCCGGGGATGATCATGCAGAGCGTCGACCTGCTCAACAACAACCCGAGCCCCTCCGAGGAGGAGATCCGGCTCGGCCTCGAGGGCAACCTGTGCCGCTGCACGGGCTACCACAACATCGTGCGCGCGGTGCAGCACGCCGCCGCCCAGGGCTCGAGCACTGCGGGGGCGACGTCGTGACCGCCACCGCCGTCGACCACGAGATCGGCCGCGACCGCCGCCGCAAGGAGGACCAGCGCCTCATCACCGGCCGCACCCGCTGGACCGACAACATCGTGCTGCCCGGCATGCTGCACCTCGCGATGGTGCGCAGCCCGTTCGCCCACGCGAACATCGCCAGCATCGACACCAGCGAGGCCCAGCAGGCCCCCAACGTGATCGCCGTGCTCACCGGCGCCGACTTCGGCGACGAGCTCGGCGTCTGCATCAACGCCTGGCCGATCACGCCCGACCAGGTCACGCCCGTGCACTCGCCGATGCCGAGCGACCGGGTGTCCTTCGCCGGCGAGATCGTCGCGGTCGTGGTGGCTCGCAGCGCCGCCGAGGCGCGCGATGCCGCCGAGCTCGTCGAGGTGGAGTACGACGAGCTGCCGGCCGCGCTCGACCTCAAGGAGGCCGCCGCCGACAGTGTCCTGGCCCACCCCGACCTCGGCACCAACAAGTCCGCGCTCTGGGTCTTCGACTCCGGTGAGGCCGGCACCGGCGGCAACGTCGAGGACGCGATCGGCAAGGCCCGCGCCGACGGCATCGTGATCGAGCGGGAGTACCGCCAGCAGCGCCTGATCCCGGCGTTCATGGAGCCGCGCTCGGTGGTGGTCGACCCGACCGGCGAGCAGCTCGTGATGTACTCCGCCACCCAGATCCCGCACATCCTGCGCTTCGCGCTGGCCGCGACCACCGGCGTGCCGGAGTCGAAGATCCGGGTGATCGCGCCCGACGTCGGCGGCGGGTTCGGCGGCAAGCTGCAGGTCACGCCGGAGGAGTGGATCGCCTGGGCGGTCGGCCGCCGGGTCGGCAAGCCGGTGAAGTACACCGAGACCCGGTCGGAGTCGCTGATGAGCGGCCACCACGGTCGCGACCAGTGGCAGAAGCTGACCCTCGCGGCAGAGAAGGACGGCACCGTCACCGGCCTCAAGGTCGAGCTGCTCGCCGACCTCGGTGCGTACGTCGCGATCGTCGGCGGCGGCGTGCCGGTGCTCGGGGCGTTCATGTTCAACGCGATCTACAAGTTCCCGGCCTACCACTTCGCCTGCCAGACGGTGCTGACCAACAAGACCTGGACCGACGCCTACCGGGGCGCGGGCCGACCGGAGGCGACGTACGCCATCGAGCGGCTGATGGACGAGCTCGCCGCCGAGGTCGGGGTCGATCCGCTCGAGGTCCGCGAGAAGAACTGGATCAAGCACGAGGAGTTCCCCTTCACCACGGTGGCCGGGCTCGAGTACGACTCCGGTAACTACGAGGCCGCGACCGCGAAGGCGCGCCAGATGTTCGGGTACGACGAGCTGCGGGCCGAGCAGATGGCCCGGCGCGCGAGCGGCGACCCGGTGCAGCTCGGCATCGGGGTGTCGACGTTCACCGAGATGTGCGGCCTCGCGCCGTCGCGGGTGCTGGGCCAGCTCGACTACGGTGCCGGCGGCTGGGAGTACGCCAGCGTGCGGATGCTCGCGACCGGCAAGGTCGAGGTGACGACCGGGGCGTCCGCGCACGGGCAGGGCCACGAGACGGCGTTCAGCCAGATCGTCGCCGACCGGCTCGGCGTGGCGTTCGAGGACGTCGAGGTGCTGCACGGCGACACGGCGGTGGCCCACAAGGGGCTCGACACCTACGGGTCGCGCTCGCTCGCGGTCGGGGGCGAGGCGCTGGTGCGGGCCGCCGACAAGGTCGTCGAGAAGGCGAAGCCGATCGCGGCGCACCTGCTCGAGGCCTCGGTCGAGGACATCGACTTCGCCGGCGGGCGGTTCTCGGTGCGCGGCACCGACCAGGGCATGGCGATCGGGGAGATCGCGACCGCGGTCTTCGCCGCCCACAACCTGCCCGACGGCGTGGAGCCCTCGCTGGACTCCGATGCGACGTACGACCCGGTGAACTTCTCCTTCCCGCACGGCACCCACCTGTGCGCGATCGAGGTCGACACCGAGACGGGGGCGCTGAAGATGCGCAAGTACGTCTGCGTCGACGACGTCGGCAACATCATCAACCCGCTGATCGTGAGCGGCCAGGTGCACGGCGGTCTGGTGCAGGGCATCGCGCAGGCGCTGTGGGAGGAGGCGGTGTACGACGACAGCGGCACGCTCGTGTCGGGCTCGTTCGTCGACTACCTGCTGCCGACGGCGGCCGACACGATCAGCTTCGACATCGACCACACCACGTCGCCGGCGACCACGCACTCGCTGGGCGTCAAGGGCGTCGGCGAGGCGGGCACGATCGCCTCCACGCCGGCCGTCGTCAACGCGGTGGTGGACGCCCTGCGCCAGTACGGCGTGCACGACATCCAGATGCCCTGCACCCCCGAGCGAGTCTGGAGGGCGATCCAGGGCGGCGGTGCTGGAGGCTCGACCGAGGGTGCGGCGATGCCGCACTTCGACCCGTCAGAACCGGGTCAGGACTCCACGGAAGGAGCGGGCGCATGATCCCCGCCCAGTTCGACTACGTCGCCCCGGCCTCGGTCGAGGACGCCCTGGCCGCGCTCGCCGAGCATGGCGACGACGCCAAGATCATCGCCGGTGGGCAGAGCCTGCTGCCGGTGCTGCGGATGCGACTCAACGCGCCCGAGTGGATCATCGACCTCGGCCGGATCGAGTCGCTGCGCGGCGTACGCGACGACGGCGACTCGATCGTCATCGGCGCGATGACGCCGCACTCGGTGGTCGGCTCGGACCCGCTGGTGGCCGAGCACGCGACGCTGATCACCAGGGCGGTCGAGCACCTGGCCGATGCCCAGGTGCGGCACCGCGGCACGTTCGGCGGCGCGCTCGCGCACGCCGACCCGGCCGGCGACCTGGGGGCCCCGGTGCGGGCGCTCGGCGCGTCGTTCGTGATCCAGGGCCCGGGCGGCACCCGGACGGTGTCGGCCGACGACTTCTTCGTCGACCTCTTCGAGACCGCGATCGGCGACGACGAGATCCTCACCGAGGTCCGGGTGCCCAAGCACACCGGGTGGGGCGCGCACTACGAGAAGTTCGTGCGCGTCGCACACCAGTGGCCGATCGTGGCGGTCGCCGCGACGGTGCGCGTCGAGGGTGGCACGATTGCGGAGGCGCGGATCGGGCTCACCAACATGGGGTCGACGCCGCTCCGGGCGGCCGCGGTCGAGGCCGCCCTGGCCGGGCAGCCCGCGACCGAGGCCGCCGTACGCGCGGCGGCCGCCCACGCCGCCGAGGGCACCCACCCGCCGAGCGACCTGAACGGCGACGCCGACTACCGCCGGCACCTCGCCACCGTGATCACGCGGCGGGCGGTGCTCGCCGCCGCAGGAGCATGATGGCCTGATGGATCTCACTCACCGGTTCACGGTCCCGACGTCGGTCGTCGACACCTGGGCGCACTTCAACGACATCGCGTCGGTGGCGGAGTGCTTCCCGGGCGCGACGGTCACCTCCGTCGACGGCGACACCTTCTCGGGGTCGGTGAAGGTCAAGCTCGGGCCGATCGCGCTGGTCTACAACGGCTCGGGCACCTTCGTCGAGAAGGACGAGGCGGCGCACCGCTTCGTCGTCGACGCCAAGGGACGGGACAAGCGCGGCAACGGCACCGCGGGCGCCAAGGTCACCCTGACCATGACCCCGTCGGCGGCCGACGGCACCTCGACCGACGTCGAGGTCGTCACCGACCTCGCCATCACCGGCAAGCCCGCCCAGTTCGGGCGCGGGGTGATGCAGGACGTCTCGGACAAGCTGCTCGGTCAGTTCGTGGAGTGCCTGGAGCGGCGTCTCTCTGCGGAGTCCACGGGGGCCCCGCAGGAGCGGACTCCCACGTCCGAGCAGGTGGCCGAGGCGGCGCCTGCGCCCGCCTCGGCCACCCCTCCGGAGCCGGCCGCCGCCGACGACGCCGCCGAGATAGTCCGTCACGAGATGGCTGCCGGTCGGTCCGACGGACAACCGGAACGTGACGGACCGTCCCAGCAGCCCGCTCCGTCGCAGGCCGACGACGCCCTCGACCTGGGCTCGGCGGTGCTGCCGGTGCTGGCGCGCACCTACTGGAAGCAGGGCCTCGGGTTGCTGGCCGTCATCGGCCTCGTGATCTGGTGGATCTCCCGGCGCGACTGACGACGCGAGCGCGTCACTCCAGCGCGCTCGCCCGGGTCTTGGGCGTGGGCTCGGGTACGACGTCGGGGTCGGCCACCAGCTCGGCCTCTCGTACGCCGTTGACGTGGGCCGGCAGCTGCGGCTCGAGCCGGACGACGGCGAGCACCGCGAGCAGCACGCAGCCCAGCACGAGCGTGCCGATGTAGACGCTGTCGAGGTGGTGGCCGATCAGGAACCCGGCGATCGGCGGCGCGATGATCTGCGCGAGCTGGAAGGATGCCGAGCTCGCCGCGTTGTAGCGGCCCCGCAGGTGGTCGGGCGCGAGGTCGTTGACCAGCGCGGGCACGGTCGGCTGCAGCAGCGTCTCGCCGAACGCGAACACCGAGGCGCTGGCGGCGACCAGCATGGTCGCTGCCCAGGTGCCCGAGACGGTGCCGGTCGCACCGAGCAGTAGCCAGGAGACGGCCCAGATCGCCGCCATCACCGCGATCACCCGGGTCCGCCGTCGGCCCTCGATGCGCCGGAGCACCACCAGCTGGAGCAGCACGATCACCAGGGTGTTGGCGGCGAACGCGAAGCCGAGGCCGCGGGTCGAGACCTCGCCCACCGCGCGGGCGTAGGCCGGCATGCCGGCGTTGAGCTGGGAGTAGCCGACGTACGACGACACGAAGCCGACCACGATCGTCGAGGCGACCGCGGGCCGGCGCAGCACCTCGAGGTAGCCGACCTTGGCGGCGGTCTCGTCGTGGTGCTCGACTCGGCCCGCGACGTGGCGCAGCGGCACCGTCATCAGGAAGATCGCGGGCAGGTAGCTGGCCGCGTCGCCGAGGTAGATCGCCTGGAACGTCGGCAGGTGGTCGATCCGGACGAACGCGCCCGCGACCAGGCCGCCGATCCCGATGCCGAGGTTGAGCAGCGTGAAGTTCACGCCGAAGTAGCGCTGCCGGAGCTCGGAGGGGATCACCGTGGCGATGAACGCCTGGAAGCCCGGCCACGAGACGCCGAAGGCGAGGCCGGTCAGCAGCAGTGCCATCGCCGCGATCGCCGGGGTCGACGCGAAGGCGAGCACGACGTTGCCCGCGACCTGGAGGGACAGCGCGCCGATCAGGATGCGCCGGGCGCCCCAGCGGTCGATCGCCGCCCCGCCCGGACCCACGACGAGGAAGCCGATCAGCGGGGGCAGCGCGAGCAGCAGGCCGGCGTCGCTGAGCGCGAAGCCGCGCACCTCGTGCAGGTAGACGATGTTGAACGGCAGCACCAGGCCGGTGCCGATGAACTCGAACACGACCACCGAGAGGAGCAGCTTGCCCTCGCGCGGGAGATCGTGCCAGAAGGAGCGGAGGGTGAGGCGGCTGGGCGCGGCGGTGCTGGACATCGGGGGGAGTGTTTCAAGGGAGCACCGTCGTGAGCGAATCGTTATCAAGGAGGGCGTGGACCCCCTAGGCTCCGCGTCATGAAGCGCGTCGTCGGTGGCCTCGTCGGCCTGGTCGTCGTGGTCCTCGTCCTGCTCGCGCCGGCGCTGTTCTACGGCCTCGACCTCGGCAGCGGGGACGTCGACGAGCCGACGACGATCACCTCCTACGTCGCCGACTTCGACGTCGCCGAGAACGGCGACCTGAGCGTCGCGGAGCGCCTCACGGTCGACGTCCCGGTCTACGGCCGCCACGGCATCTTCCGCTACTTCGACACCCACGACGCCAGCGCTCCGCACGCGCGACGGGAGCCGGAGGACATCGAGGTGACCATGGACGGCGAGGACGTCCCGGTCGAGCTCCTCTCCGAGCGCCGCGGCCGTTACGTCAACGCCAGGATCGGCGACCCGGACGCCACGCTGCCGGTCGGCGAGCACGTCTTCGAGATCCGCTACCGGATCGCGGGCGTACTGGAGGAGGGCACCACCGGACAGCCGACGCAGTTCTACTGGAACCTGATCCCCGGCGGCTGGCAGCAGCCGATCGAGAGGTCCCGGCTGACCGTGCGGCTCCCGGCGCCGGCCCAGGACGTGCGGTGCGCGGTCGGCGCGGGCGCCGGCACCGGCTGCACCGCGAAGGGGGAGGGGACCCGCGAGCTCGTCGTCCGCACCCGGCAGCTCGCACCCAACACCCCCGTCACCCTCAAGGCGGGTCTCGACCTGCCCACGCCCCCGGCCGGCACCACCCTGCCGTGGCGCGGCGGGCTCGACCCGATCCTCGGCACCAGCGTGCCGGTGCTGGCCGTCGTGCTGCTCCTCGCCGGGGGCGCGGGCGCGCTCGGCTACGTCCTGGTCCGCGGCACCCGCGAGACCGACCCGCAGCTCCCGCTGATGTACGCGCCGCCCGAGGGGATCGGGCCGGCGCAGGCGGCGTACCTGGTCACCGAGGACGTCGATCAGGAGCAGTACGTCGCCACCTTGATGTACGCCGCCGAGCGGGGTGCGATCGAGCTCGACCGGTCCGGCGACGACTGGACGATCACGGACAAGGGCGGCTCCGCGGGCTGGGCCGGCCTCGACCCGGTCACCACCGGTGTCGCGCACCTGCTCAGCGGGCCGGGCACGTCCTTCGTCGCCTCCAGCCGCGACGTGCAGGCCGGCAAGCGGCTGAAGTCCGAGATCGCGTCGTTCGAGAAGAGCACCCGCTCCTGGGCCAGCGGCGCCGGGCTGATGGTCGGCAGCGGCCTCGGCGGCATCGGCGGGCTGATCATCGGCGCCTGCGGCATCGCCGTGCTCGCCGTCGCGATCTGGAACCCCTTCGACATGACCGCGATCGGGCTGGTCCCCGGCCTCTTCGCGGTCTTCGGCGCCGGGCTGGCCGCCACCGGCGCCGGCACCAAGCGCACCCGCGCCGGCCGCGACCTGTGGTCGCGAGCGGGGGGCTTCCGCCGGATCCTGTCGACCCCCTCGGCCCAGGACCGGTTCGACTTCTCCGGCCGCGAGGAGCTCTACACCGCCTACATCCCCTGGGCCGTCGCCTTCGGCTGCGCCGACGAGTGGGCGGCCAAGTACCGCACCGAGATGGGATCGGAGCCGCCGGTCCCGTCCTACCTCGGCCACGCCTACGCCGGCGCCTCGGTGGGCTCGGCGGTGTCGTCGATGGTCGACGACTTCGAGACCACCGTCAGCTCCGCGATCTCCGCCTACGAGGCCACCCAGAAGTCGTCGTCCTCGGGCGGCGGCGGCTTCTCCGGCGGTGGCGGAGGCGGCGGCGGTGGCGGCGGCTCGTGGTGACCGCCATCCTGATCCCGACCCGTCCCGAGGAGTCCTGAATGCTCATCGCCATCATCGTCGTCGTCATCGTCGTCGCCCTGATCGGCTTCGTCGTCGTCGGCTTCAACAAGCTGCGCACCACCGACATCGGCGCCCAGGAGGCGCTGGGCGGCATCGACGTGCAGCTCACCCGCCGCGCCGACCTGATCCCCAACCTGGTCGAGACCGTCAAGGGGTACGCCGCGCACGAGAAGGGCGTCCTCGAGGAGGTCACCGCCGCACGGGCCGGCGTCCAGGCAGCCGCGAAGGGCGACGACCCGGAGGCCAAGGCAGCCGCCGACGCCGCGCTGACCCAGGCGCTGGTCCGGGTCGACGCGGTCGCCGAGGCCTACCCCGACCTCAAGGCGAACCAGAACTTCCTCGAGCTCCAGCGTCAGCTGGCCGACACCGAGAACCAGATCTCCTTCGCCCGCCAGTACTACAACGACGCGGTCGCCACGCTGAACAAGCTCACCCAGACCATCCCCTGGATGTTCCTCACCGGCATCGCCAACGTGCACCAGCGCAGGTTCTACGACGCCCCCGACGGGCAGGAGCAGGCGCCCACGGTCAGCTTCTGAGCCGTCGGCCCGGCGGGTTTCGAGGCTCGGGCCTGGCGGCCCTCGCACCTCAACCACCGCACCGCTCAGAACACGTTCAGTGGCCGGAACTGCACGGAGACCCGGGGCCCGGCGTGAGCCACCTTGGGCACCGCGTGCTCCCAGGTGCGCTGGCAGGAGCCGCCCATCACGAGCAGGTCGCCGTGGCCCATCTCGACCGAGATCGAGGATCCGCCGGCCCGGGGTCGCAGCGCCAGCCGGCGCGGGTCGCCGAGCGAGACGATCGCCACCATCGTGTCGTGGGTCCGGCCGCGGCCGATCGTGTCGCCGTGCCAGGCGACGCTGTCGCGTCCGTCGCGGTAGTAGCAGCAGCCGGCGGTCACGAACGGCTCGCCGAGCTCGGGCCGGTAGTGCGCCGACAGCGCCCCGCGGGCCCGCGCCAGGGTCGGGTGGGGGAGCGGCTCGCCCGCGGCGTACGTGTGCAGCAGCCGGGGTACGTCGACCTCACGGTCGTACATCTGCCGCCGTTCGGCCCGCCAGGGCACGTCGTGCACCAGGGTCGTGAACACCTCGTCGGGCGCGGGGAGCCAGGTGCGGCAGACGTCGATCCAGGCGCCGCCGGTGAGCGGCCGGCGCTCGACGCGGTCGAACGTCGGCGCCTCGACGGCCGGCGCCTCGAACAGCGATCCCTGGAAGTCCATGCTCCGAGCATACGTCGCGTTCGAACAGGTGTTCTAGTCGCTCGTCGGGGTGAGTTCGGGGTGATACCGGTAGCGCCCGGGCGCCCGGCACGGGAGGGTTGACCCATGACCGAGGTCTCCACCTTCTCGCCCCCGGCGGGCACCGTCCCGGCCGCCCGCGTCCGGGGCCTCACCAAGACCTACGGCACCGGCCAGGCCCTGGTCCGTGCGCTCGACGACGTGACGCTCGACATCGCCGCCGGCGAGTTCACCGCCGTGATGGGTCCCAGCGGCTCGGGGAAGTCGACGCTGATGCACTGCTGCGCGGCGCTCGACACCGCCGACTCCGGTGAGGTGTGGATCGGCGACCAGGACATCACCAGGCTCAAGGACAAGGCGCTGACCCGGCTGCGCCGCGACGAGATCGGCTTCGTCTTCCAGTCGTTCAACCTGGTGCCGACGCTGACCGCCGAGGAGAACATCAAGCTCCCGATGGCGATCGCCGGACGCCGGCTCGACCAGGCCTGGTACGACAGCGTCGTCGCGACCGTCGACCTCGGCGACCGGCTGGGCCACAAGCCCAACGAGCTCTCCGGCGGTCAGCAGCAGCGGGTGGCGGTCGCGCGGGCCCTGGCCAGCCGGCCGCGGATCGTCTTCGCCGACGAGCCGACCGGCAACCTCGACTCCCGGTCGGGGGCGGAGGTGCTCGAGCTGCTGCGCCACGCCGTCGACGACCACGGCCAGACCGTCGTGATGGTCACCCACGACCCGGTCGCCGCGGCGTACACCGACCGCGTCGTCTTCCTCGCCGACGGCCGGGTCGTCGACGAGCTGCGGGACCCGACCCGCGAGCAGGTGCTCGACGTGATGAACCGGATGGCCGAGCAGACGCCGTCATGATCCGGGCCGCCCTCAAGAGCCTGCTGGGGCGCAAGGTGCGCCTCCTGATGAGCACGTTCGCGATCGTGCTCGGCGTCGCGTTCGTCGCCGGCTCCCTGATCTTCAGCGACACGCTCAACCGCAGCTTCACCGCGCTGTTCGCCTCCACGGTCGGCGACGTCGTGGTCCGGCCCGTGGGCGGCACCACCGCCGACGGGGCGCCCTCGACGGTGACGCTGCCGGCGAGCCTGCTCGACCGGCTCCGCGACGTGGACGGCGCTGCGCGCGTCGACGGCAACGTCAACGCGTTCGGCGTCTTCGTGATCAGCGACCGGGGCAAGGTCGTGAGCGGCTTCGGGCCGCCGGCGATCGGCGGCAACTGGTCCGACGCCCCGGCCGGGCACGGGCTGCAGGGCCTGGCCGTCGTCGAGGGCCACGAGCCGCACGGCCCCGACGAGGTCGTGCTCGACGAGCGCACCGCCGAGCGGGCGGGGTACGCCGTCGGCGACCGGGTCGTGATCATCCCGTCGACGGCCGTCCAACCCGAGCCCGGCGCCGACTTCGACTCGCTGCGACTGACCCCGACGCTCGTCGGCATCGCGGGCTTCCCGAGCGGCGGATCGCTCAACGGCGCGACGTACGCCGCCTTCGACACCGCGACCGCCCAGGACCTCTTCCTCGGCGGCGAGGACGCCTACACCGACGTCTGGGTGACCGCCGCCGACGGCGTGTCCCAGGAGCAGCTGCGCGATGCCGTCGCCGAGGTGCTGCCCGACGGCGTCGAGGCGGTCACCGGCGACGACGCCGCCGACGAGTCCGCCTCCGACCTGCTCGAGGCGGTGTCGTTCCTGACGACGTTCCTGCTGATCTTCGCGGGCATCTCGCTGGTCGTCGGCGCGTTCCTGATCGTCAACACCTTCTCGATGCTGGTCGCCCAGCGCAGCCGCGAGCTCGCGCTGCTGCGTGCGCTCGGGGCCTCGAAGCGCCAGGTGATCTGGTCGGTGCAGCTCGAGGCGTTCGTGCTCGGCGTCATCGGCGCGACCCTCGGCCTCGGCCTCGGGGTGCTGCTCGCGATGGGCATCCGCGCGCTGTTCTCGAACTTCGGCCTCGACCTCGCCGGCCAGCCGCTGATCTTCGCGCCGCGCACGTTCGTCGCGGCGTACGTCGTGGGCGTCGTCGTGACGATGGCCGCGGCGTGGCTGCCCGCCCGCCGCACCGGCCGGATCGCCCCGGTGCAGGCCCTGCGCGACGACGTCGCGCTGCCGGAGTCGTCGCTGCGGCGCCGGCTCTGGATCGGCCTCGCGCTGATCGTCGTCGGCCTGGCGGTGCTGTGGCTGGGGCTGTTCAGCGACCTGCCGCACGGTGGCTGGCAGACCGGTGGCGGCATCCTCGCGATCCTCCTCGGCGTCGCTGCGGCGAGCCCGGTCATCTCGCGGCCGGTCCTGGCCGTGGCGCAGGCCGCGTTCGCGCGGCTCTTCGGGACCGTCGGCAACCTCGCCGGCCAGAACTCCCTGCGCAACCCGCGGCGTACCGCCGCCACCGCCTCGGCGCTGATGATCGGACTCGCGCTCGCCTGCACGATGGCGATCGTGGGTGACTCCGCCAAGGCCAGCGTCGACCGGTCGGTCGAGGAGAACTTCGTCGGCGACTTCGTGGTCAGCAACGTGATCGGCACCGGCTTCACCCCGGCGATCGGCGACCGGATGGAGCGGGTCGACGGGGTCCAGCGGGTGGTGCGGGAGCGCTTCGACGCCGGCGAGCGCGACGGCGAGCGGCAGGGCGTGTCGGCGGTCGAGCCCGCGGACGTCGGGTCGCTGGAGCTCGACATCACCGACGGCGACCAGAGCGGGCTGTCCGCCGGGTCGGTGCTGGTGCAGCGCAGCTGGGCCGACGACGAGGACCTCGGGGTCGGCGACCAGCTGACCTTCGAGATGCCGGCGGGCGAGCGGACCTACACGGTCGGCGGCGTCTTCGAGGACAACCCGGTGATCGTCTGGCCGGTGCTGCTCACGCTCGACGACTTCGTCGACGCCGGCTTCCCCGAGACCGACAACGTGCTGATCGTCTTCACCGACGACTCGCCCGGCATCCAGGACCGCCTCGACGAGGTGGTCGCCGACCTGCCGGTGGTGACGGTCAAGGACCAGGCGGGCTTCGCGCAGGAGCAGCGGGCGCCGATCGACCAGTTCGTGCGGATCATCTTCGCGCTGCTCGGCCTGGCGCTGGTGATCGCGGTGCTCGGCATCGTCAACACCCTCGCCCTCTCGGTCATCGAGCGGACCCGCGAGGTCGGCCTGCTGCGCGCGATCGGGCTCAGCCGCAGCCAGCTGCGCCGGATGATCACGCTGGAGGCCGTGGTGATCGCGGTGCTCGGCGCCCTGCTCGGCGTGCTGCTGGGCGTCGGCTTCGGGGTCGCACTCATGTACGCCGTACGCGACCAGGGCCTCGAGGTGATCAGCGTCCCGTTCGGCCAGCTGGCCGTGTTCCTGGTGCTCTCGGTGGTCATCGGGGTGCTGGCCGCGGTGTTCCCCGCCCGCCGGGCGGCCCGCCTCGACGTGCTCCGCGCGATCGCCACGGAGTGACGAGGATTTCACCTCAGCCGCGCACGTAACCGGCCGATCCGGGGACGCGGAGAGCTCTCACTGCCTACAGTGCAAGCGTGGACGAGCTGCTGGTGACCGAGGGGCGTGCCCTGAAGCACGTCCAGGTGCGTGAGTACGTGCGCGCCCTCGTCGCGGGAGCGGCACCCGGTTCACCCGCACCGTCGGAGCGCGAGCTGGTGCACCGTTTCGGGGTCGCCCGGATGACGGTGAGGCAGGCGATGGACGCCCTCGTGGTCGAGGGGCTGCTCGAGCGCATTCCCGGGCGGGGCACCTTCGTGGCCCGCCCGCGACGTACGGCGAGCACACTGACGAGCTTCTCCGAGGAGATGGCCCGGCGGGGGCTGCTCGCGGAGTCGCAGACGCTGCTGGCCCGGCGCGAGCAGGCCGGACCCGGCGTCGCCCGGGCCTTGAACCTGACCGAGGGCGACGCCGTGATCCACTGGCGCCGGCTGCGCCGGGCCGACGGCCAGCCGATGTGCCTCGAGGACGCCTACCTCAACGAGGTGCTGATCCCCGGCTTCCTGCAGAGCGGGATGCCCACCAGCCTGTACGACGCGCTCGAGTCGCGCGGCCTGCGCCCGACCTGGGCCGAGGACTCCATCACCGCCGACGTGGTGTCGGAGGAGGAGGCGGAGCACCTGGCGCTGTCTCCCGGCGACCCGGTGCTGCGGCACTCGCGGCGTGGTCTCGCCGGTGAGAAGGTAGTGGAGGTGTCGCGCACCGTCTACCGCGCCGACCGCTACACGATGTGGCTCCAGGTCGGCGCCGAGGGCTGATCCGCCCCCGTCACAGCCCCCCGAGCGGCGCGACGACGTCGCCGCTCTCCTCGCAGACCCACACCGGGTCGGGACCGCCCAGGTCCGGCTGGATGTAGAGCATGTGCAGTGGTGCGCCGTTCCCGCAGTCGTGGCACAGCGGCCAGCGGCCCACGGACTCGAAGAGCGCGTCCTGCACGTCCTGGGCGACCAGCCCGGCGACGTACTGCTCGCCCTCCGGCCACTGCTCGGCCCACCACCGGCGCTGGGCGACCGCCTCCTCGAGGGCCGAGACCGCGGTCGCGGTGGCATGGTCGCGCGCTTGGAGGTCGGCCAGGACCCGGGCCCGCGCGTCGAACAGCAGGGCGTTGTCCATTCCCCCATCATGCCCCGCACCGGAAAGGCGGACCGGTCAGCGCGGCTCCCGCGCTGAGGTCCCCGTCGCTCCTACCATCGACACATGGGACCGGTCCTGCTCGAGGTCGCCGTCCTCGATCCGCGCGACGTCCGCGGGGCGGAGGAGGGTGGCGCCGACCGTCTGCTCCTCGCCACCGCCGAGGGGATGTCCCCCGAGCCCGCCCTCGTCTCGGCCGTCTGCCGCGAGACCGAGCTGCCCGTCCACGTCGTGCTGCGGCTCAACGACACGTGGAGCACCACCGGCGGTGAGCTGACCCGCCTCGTCGGGCTCGGCGAGGACTACGTCGGCTCGGGTGCCGCCGGCTTCTCGTTCGGCTTCCTCGACGCCGACCTCGAGGTCGACACGGAGGTCTGCGGCTACCTCGTCGCGCAGCTCCCGCGGCTGCCCTGGACCTTCGGCCGTGCCGTCGACGACACCCTCGACCTGCGTCGCTCGTGGCGCCGGCTGACGGGCCCGTCCGGCCCCTCCGGGCTGGTCGGCGTGCGGTCCGCGGGCTCGCCGCGCGGCCTCGACGCGGGGTACGACGAGCTGCTCGCCCTCGCCTCCGGCGATCCGGTCGTGGCCCGCACCCTGCTGCCCGGCGGCGGGCTGGTCGCCGAGCAGGTGCCGTGGTTGGTGCGCGCCGGCGTCCGGCAGTTCCACCTCGACGCCCAGGCCCGGCCCGGCGGCTCCTGGCGGGCGTACGTCGACGCCGGCCACGTCCGCTCCTGGCGGCTGCTCCTCGACGACGCCGCCGAGCGGATCGCCCGCAGCGCCGGATGATCCTCATCGACCCGCCCAACGCGGCCGGGCACGGGCGGCTGTGGTCGCACCTGGCCAGCGACACCTCCTACGACGAGCTGCACATCTTCGCCGCCACCCTCGGCATCCCGCCCCGTGGCTTCGACCGCGACCACTACGACGTGCCCGCCGACTGGTACGCCGACGTGGTTGCCGCCGGCGCGGTCCCGGTCACCTCGCGCGAGCTGGTCGCCCGCCTGACCGCCGCCGGCCTGCGCAGGCGGAAGGGCCGGCCGTCGGGATAGCCACAGACGTTGTGGTCGTTCCGAGCGTGCGGGAACGACCACACTGTCACTGGGTATCGCTCCCCAGCGCCACCAGCTCGCGGTCGACGTTGGCCCGGGCGCGGTCCTCCCAGGCGGCGCGGGCGTGGGGGGTCTGGAAGAGGTGCGGCTTGGCGAGCAGGTCGCGCAGGACGGCCGAGCGGCCGGCGGCGAAGTCGGCGTCGGGCACGTGGGCGTACTCCTCGCGGACCGCCGCGGCGTACTCGGCGTACCGCTCCGGGGGTGCGGCGAGGATCGCGAGGTCGGCGTCGGAGAGCGCGCACCCGTTGCGATCCCCGTCCTCGGGCCGGTGGTGCTCGGTCATCAGGACCAGCCGCACCACCTCGTCGACGACGGCCCGGTCGACCCACGCGGGCAGCGCCCGCGCGGCCCAGTCGGCGGAGCGTCGCTCGGCGTCGGGCCGCCCGTCGTAGACGCCGTCGTGGAACCACGCCGCCAGCGCGACCGCCGTGCGGTCGAACGCCGTGCCGTGCGCCGCCAGCTCGTCGAGCCGCTCCAGCACCTCCGCCAGGTGTCGGGTGTCGTGGTAGCGCCGGCCGGGCTCGGCGTACGCCGCCAGGATCTCGGCGCCCAGCGGCCGGGCGTCGGGCAGCGGCCAGTCGAGGAGGAGGTCCACGCCGTGCATTCAAGACCCCGGAGCGGAGCTGCCGCTACAGTGGTCGCTAACAAGAACGTGTTCTAGTTTCAAGGAGGCCCCGTGGCCGCGAGTGTGGACCGGATCCGCGAGGTCGTCGAGACGTACGTGCGGCTCGTCGGCTCCGGCACGTCGGACGAGATCGTCGCCCTGTACGCCGAGGACGCTACCGTCGAGGACCCGGTCGGCACCGACGTGCGCTCCGGGTCCGCGATCAAGGAGTTCTACTCCACCCTCGACGGGCTGGAGCAGGAGTCGCGGCTGCTGGCGCTGCGGATCGCCGGCGGCGAGGCGGTCTTCCACTTCGAGATCGTCACCCGGGCCGACGGCGCGACGTACACGCTCGCGCCGATCGACGTGATGACCTTCGACGACGAGGGCCGGATCACCGGCATGCGCGCCTACTGGGGCGACGCCGACATGGTGATCGGCTGAGCGTCAGGCGCAGGGGCCGGCCTGTCCCGGAGTCCGGCCGACGCCGATGGCGCCGAGCGACGTCTCCTTGCCCTGCGTCACGGAGACGCCCGGCAGCGAGGTCGGGTCGAACCGGCAGTAGGACACGGTCTGCGCCCACCCCCCGGTGAGCGGGTCCGGGTTGATGACCACGGTCAGGTTGCGCTGGGTGGCCAGCTGGCCGTCGAGGGTGAACGCCCCGGCGTCCGAGGCCTTCGTCTCGTCCAGCTTGGTGCCGTAGGCGTCGTAGAGCTGCACCTGCGCGCCCGGGAGGGGGTACGCCGGCGCGCCCGCGTCGACGGCCCGGCCGGTGATCCAGCCGCCGCGCCTGGTGACCTTGTAGGTGCCGATCGAGGCGCGGTGGGAGCGGACGTTGGCCTTCTGGATGCGCCCCTGGCTCGCCAGCCAGTTGCCGGCACCGTCGAACTTGAGCCGGTAGCGGCCGGGGTAGACGCCCTTGAAGACCGCCGTGCCGCCGCGGGCGGTCGCGGTCCACCACTGGCCGGTCTTCGCGCTGGTCACCGTGACGGTGGTCCGGCCGCCGAGCGCCGACCCGTCGGGTGTGTAGAGCAGCACCCGCAGCGAGCCCGACCGCTGCCGCAGCCGGATCCGGACGTCCTTGCCCCTCCCCGTCCGGACCTTCCCGACCCAGGTGCTCTTGCCCACCCAGTTCTTCTTCTTGTCCCACGCGAACACCGACCACGTGCCCTCGGGCAGCCCGCCGATCGCGAACTGGCCGCGGCCGTTGGCGGTGGTGTCGAAGGACTGGTCCCGGCCGTCGGGCAGCGTGCGGGCGACGGCGACGCGCGCCTTCCCGCCAGGTCCGGACCCGGTGGTGACCCGGCCGGTGACGAAGGCGCCGTGCTTCATCGTGACGTCCTTGACCGTCGGCTTGCGGGCGCTGACGGTGACCTTCACGTCGGTGGGCGCGTACTTGTCCGTGCGCCACGAGGGGCGCTGGTCGACGAACTGGAGCCAGTAGGTGCCCGGCGCCAGGTTCAGCGCGTACGAGCCGCCGTTCGCGTTCTTCTGCCCGAGGTACTGCCAGTCCTTGGTGAACCAGAGCACGCGCACGTTCGGGGCCTTGTGCTTGCCGAGGCCGGGGAAGTTGATGAATCCGGCCACGGGCCGGGTGTCGGCCGGCGCGGCGCCGACGCGCGCGGGTGCGACCAGCACGAGCGCCGAGGCGAGGAGTGCGGCCAGGACCAGCACGGCGGACCGCGAGCGGGCGTGAGCGAGCATGTCAGTCATCGTAGGTGTGCGCCCGTGGCGCCATCGCCCACCGGATCGTGCCGGTCGCGGCACCGCCGAGGGCGCGCACGACCGTGCGCTCCGAGATCGGGAGCCACGGCAGCCGCAGCGGCAGGCGGGTCCAGCGCGGCATCAGGCCGACGGCGGCGGCCGCGATCGCGGCGTACGGCGGCCGCGCGACCAGCGGCAGCGGCGGCCGGAGCAGCAGGTAGCCGACGGTCGCGCGGGCCTCCGGGGTGCCGCGCAGCTCGGGGCGGTACGCCGCGAGCCGGGCCGCCAGCTCGGCCTCGGTGCTCGGTGGGTCGACGACCCCGAGCCGGGCGGCCACGAGCGCGGTCTGCGCGACGTACTCGTCCCGCTCCGCACCGGTCAGCGGGTCGCGGCCGTAGACGGTGTGCGCCCGCAGGAAGCTGTCGATCTCGGCGACGTGCACCCAGCCGAGCAGGTGCGGGTCGGAGGCGGCGTACGGCGTGCCGTCGGGCATCGTGCCGGTGATCCGCTCGTGGATGCGACGCACGGCACCGACGGCCTGCTCGGCGTCGTCGGCCGTGCCGAAGGTCGTCACGGCGATGAAGCGGCTGGTGCGGGCGAGCCGGCCCCAGGCGTCGTCGCGGTAGTCGGAGTGCTCGACGACGCCGCGCATCGCCGCCGGGTGCAGGGTCTGCAGCAGCAGCGCCCGGAGCCCGCCGACGAACATCGACGCGTCGCCGTGCACCCGCGCGATCGGGCTGTCCGCCTCGAACCAGCGCGGCCCCGGGCGACCGTGGATGCGCGCGGCGTGCCGTCCGCCGTCGGGTCCCGCGACTCGCAGGAAGAGCTGCTGCCCGATCCGGTCCCGCACCGTCGGCACGACGCTTGCCATACGACGACCCTACGGGTTCTGATCTACCCCATGCGCTCGAAGACGGTGGCGGCCGCGGTCGCCGGGACCCTGGCCGCAGCACTGGCGACGATCGTGCCCGCGACGGTGCCGGCGGCGGTGGGCGAGACCGCCGCTGCGGCCGCCTTCCAGGTGCAGCCGGTCGCCTGGGGCCGCTGCGCCGACAAGAGCCTGCGCTCGGCCGGGGCCGAGTGCGGCACGCTCACGGTCCCGCTCGACCACGCCGACCCGGCCGGCCCGACCATCGGGCTGGCGGTCGCGCGGGTGCTGCACACCAAGCAGCCCTACCGCGGCGCGGTCTTCACCAACCCCGGCGGCCCCGGCAGCGACGGCACCTGGGTCGCGTCGTACGGCCAGTACGTGCCGCGCCAGGTCGGCCTGACCTACGACTGGTACGGCATCGACCCGCGCGGCACCGGCGCGAGCGACCCGATCCTCACCTGCGACAGCTCGTACTTCGGCTGGGACCGGCCCGACTACGTGCCGGCCACCGCGAAGGCGATGAAGCAGTGGCGGACGAGGACCGAGCGGTACGCCCAGGACTGCGGCAAGGCGAAGGCGCGCCGGCTGCTCGACCATGTCCGCACCACCGACACGGCGGCCGACTTCGACCTGCTGCGCCAGGCGATCGGGCTCGAGAAGGTCACGATCTTCGGCTTCTCCTACGGCACCTACCTCGCGCAGGTCTACGCGACGCTCTTCCCGGGTCACGTGCAGGCGCTGGTGATGGACGGCGTGGTCGACCCCGACCGGGTCTTCTACCGGTCGAACCTCGACCAGGACCCGGCGTTCCAGAAGTCCTTCGACGCCTTCCTGACCTGGGTCGCGAAGTACCCGAGGACCTACCACCTCGGCGCCAGCCGCACGGCGGTCGAGAAGCGCTACCGGCAGCTCCGCCAGCAGCTCGCCCGGAAGCCTGCCGGCGGCAAGGTCGGGCCCGACGAGCTCGACGACGCCCTGCTCAACGCGGGCTACTTCAACGGCTACTACCCGTACGTCGCCGACGCGTTCGCGGCGCTGGCCAACAAGGGCCGGGCGGCCGGCATCAAGGCGCTCTACCGCAGCTCCAACCCGACCGGGAAGGCCGCCGACAACGGCTACGCGATGTACCTCGCCACCGAGTGCACCGACGCCGTCTGGCCCACGGCGTGGCAGACCTGGCGCAAGGACAGCGAGCGCCTGCACCGGAAGGCGCCGTTCCTGACCTGGGCCAACAACTGGTTCAACGCCCCCTGCCGCACCTGGCCGGTCAAGGGCACCCAGCGCGTGCAGGTGACCGGAGCCGGCCTCGACGGCGTGCCGATCCTGCTGCTCAGCGAGACCCACGACGCGGCGACGCCGTACGCCGGCGCGCTCGCGGTCCGCAGGATCTTCCCGGGCGCGTCGCTGGTCGCCGGCGTCGGCGGCTACTCCCACGCGGTGTCGCTGTCGGGCGTCGCGTGCACCGACAACGCGATCGCCGACGTGCTGGCGAGCGGGGCGCTGCCCCGGCGCAAGGCCGGCAACGGCGCCGACAAGGAGTGCCGGCCGCTGGCCGCTCCGAAGCCGCCGAAGAAGGGCGCCCGGGTGGCCCCGCCGCCCCACCGTGCCTGGTGGGGCCGCTGAGCCTCAGGCGTCCCAGGTGCGCAGCCAGATGGTGTGCTCCGACTGGGCGAGCTTGGCGAGCGCCTCGGCGGGCAGCGGGTCGAGGGTGTCGGTGACGACGTAGCCCTGCTCGCCGCGGGTGGAGAGGTACTGCGCGTTGATGTTGTCGCCGCCCTCGGCGAGGATCCGGTTCACGTGGGCGAGCACGCCCGGCACGTTCACGTGCAGGTAGCCGACCCGGTGGCCGACCTGCAGCTGCGGCGCCTGCACCGCCGGGAGGTTCACCGACAGCTCGGTGCGGCCCTCCTGGGCGAAGCCCGCGAGCTTGCCCGCGACGAAGTAGCCGATCTCCTCCTGCGCCTCCTGCGTGGAGCCGCCGACGTGCGGGGTGAGGATCACGTTGTCGAGGCCGCGCAGCACCGACTCGAACGGGTCGCCCTGGGCCTTCGGCTCGACCGGGAAGACGTCGAGCGCCGCACCGGCGATGTGGCCCGAGAGGATGTTCTCGCGCAGCGCGGCGTCGTCGACGACCATGCCGCGGGCTGCGTTGATGAACAGGCTGCGGGGCTTCATCTTCGCGAACTGCTCGGCACCGAACATGCCCGCGTTGCCCGGCCGTCCGTCGACGTGGAGGCTCACGACGTCGGCCTCGGCGAGCAGGTCGTCGAGCGTCCTCATCCGCCGGGCGTTGCCGTGCGCGAGCCGGTCGGCGGTGTCGAAGAAGATCACCCGCAGGCCCATCGACTCGGCCAGGTTGGACAGCTGGGTGCCGATGTTGCCGTAGCCGACGATGCCGAGGGTGCGGCCGCGGATCTCGTGGCTGCCCTTGGCCGACTTGTCCCAGACGCCGGCGTGCATCCGCTCGGTCTTCTCCGCGAGCCGGCGGGCCAGCACGATGATCTCGCCGATCACGAGCTCGACGACGCTGCGGGTGTTGGAGTAGGGCGCGTTGAACACCGCGATGCCGCGCTCGGCGGCCGCGGCCAGGTCGACCTGGTTGGTGCCGATGCAGAAGCAGCCGACCGCGACCAGGTCGGACGCGGCGTCGAGCACGGCCGGGGTCAGGTGGGTGTTGGAGCGGATGCCGAGCAGGTGGACCCCCGGGAGGGTCTTGATGAGATCCTCCTCGGAGAGAGAGCTGCTCCGCAGCTCGACCTCGAAGCCGCGGCCTTCGAGGATCTCGACGGCGACCGGGTGGATGTTCTCGAGCAGGAGCGCCTTCACGATTGTCCAGCGTAGGCGCGTGTCCCGTCCGAGCCGAACTGGCGCCACTGGGTGGACGATCCGGCCGGCCGCTCGCCCCCTGTGATCCGACCGTGATCGCGTGTCTCGACGGTTCTCGGGCGCCCGTCGGCGGCGCCGGGCATGATTCGCCGCATGCCTCGTCGTACCAAGGCGGCCGTCGCCGCCCTCGCCCTCGCGCTCGCCGCCACCGTCGTGACCGCCGGCAGTGCCGGCTCCCTGCCCCGCGACGGGGCGCGGCCGGCCGCCGAGGCCGGCGGGGCCGGCACCGGCGCCTGGGATGTGCGCCAGCTCGCTCCGGGGCGGTACGTCGTGACGTGGACCTCACCGGGCAGCCTGCCGGTCACCTCCGATCGCCCGACCGTCGTCGGGCCGGAGGGCTGGGCGATCGGGACCACGACGGTCGCCGCCGACGGCCGCACCGTGCGCGCTCGGGTCGATGCGACGATGCGACCCGACCCGGCCCGGCTCGACGTCGTGCTGTCCGGCGCCCGGCTCGACGAGGGCGACTCCCAGCGCCCCCGCCAGGTCGCCGGCCAGCCCGACCCCGCGCTCGCCCTGCCGGGCATCCGCACCCTCGACACGGACCCGGGGACCCCGGGTCCGTACGCCGTGACGAGCAGCGACTACACGCTCGCGCCCGTGGCCGTGCGGGGCATGGCCGAGCCGATCGAGATGGTCGGCCACGTGGTCGAGCCGTCGGCCGAGGCCGCCACCGGGCCGCGGCCGCTGGTGCTGTTCCTGCACGGCCGGCACAACTACTGCTACGACCCGTCCGACGAGCAGCAGTGGTCGGACACCTGGCCGTGCCGGGCGCCGTTCCGCGAGATCCCGAGCCAGCTGGGCTACGACTACCTCCAGCGGGTGCTGGCCTCGCAGGGCTACGCGACGGTGTCGGTGCGGGTCAACGGCATCAACGCGCAGGACGGCATGCTCGACGACGGCGGCGCCGACGCGCGCGCCCGCATCGTGCAGGCCCACCTCGACCACTGGGCCGGACTGGCGGCCGCCCGCCGGGTCGATCTGGGGCGCGTCGTGCTGGTCGGCCACAGCCGGGGTGGGGAGGGCGTCAACCGCGCCGCGATCCGGATCCCGCTGAGCGCCCCCTACCGCATCGCCGGGCAGGTGCTGATCGCGCCGACGGACTTCGCGTCGCAGACCGCGCCGTACGTGCCGACCGTGACCCTGCTGCCCTACTGCGACGGCGACGTGAGCGACCTCCAGGGCCAGCGGTTCACCGACGTCGCCCGCGACCTGGCCAGCGACGACACGGCGTTCCGCAGCAGCGTGCTGATGATGGGCGCCAACCACAACTACTTCAACACCGAGTGGACCCCCGCGACCGCGCAGGCACCCTCCGACGACGACTGGTACGGCGCGGCCGACCAGACCTGTGGGCGCCGCGACCCCCAGCGCCTCAGCGGCGCCGGGCAGCGCGCGGCCGCGACGGCGTACGTCGCGGGCGCGGTGCACCTCTTCGCGAAGGACGACCAGCGGGTGCTGCCGCTCTTCGACGGATCGCGGGCCCGGGTGACCTCGCAGGGCCGGGCCCAGACCCTCAGCCACGCGATCGGCGGCGGCCGGGTGCTGCGCACCCCGGCCGGCTCGACCGCGCTCGCGCTGCCCGACGGCGCCACCACCCGCTTCTGCCAGGGCACCCTCGCCGGCAACCGGGTCTCGTCGTGCGGCTCCGGCATCGGCATGGTCGCCGCCGCGCCGATGTGGCTGCAGCCGGGCGAGGCGGCGCCGGCCCGGAGCTTCTTCGAGATGGCGTGGACGGCGGCCGGGCAGTCCGGTGGCCTGCTGCTGCGCAGCCCGCTCGACCTCTCCGGGCGCCGGCTCGAGCTCCGCACGATCGTCGACAACCGCAGCGGCGCGAGCCTGCGGGTGCGGCTCACCGACGCCGCCGGCGCCAGCGCCGTGCTCGACCCCGTCGGTGGGCCCGCACTGCCCGGCCTCGGCACGTCCTCCGAGATCCGCAAGCTGTGGGCGCAGACCGTCGTCGTCGACCCCGCCGGCGCGGGCCTCGACCTGACCCGGATCGCCCGCGTCGACCTGGTCGGCGCCAGCGGTCGCGGCCGGGTGTGGGTGGCCGACCTCGCGGCCGCACCGGCCGGCCTGTCCGCCGTACCCGCCCGGCGGCTGCCGACCGTCGACGTCGCCGCGGTGCGGATCAAGGAGGGCGCGGGTGGCGCCACGGTGGCGCGGGTGCCCTTCCGGATCAACGGCACGCTCACCGAGCCCGCCCGCCTGGTCGTCTCGACCGTGGGCCAGTCGGTGCGCGACGTGCAGCGCTTCACCGTCGACCTGGCTCCGGGCCAGACCGGCGGCTTCATCCCGGTCGCCTACGACGCCGACACGCGTGCCGACTACCCGACGCTGGTCACCCAGGTGGTGGCGTGGGGGAGCCGCAACGTGATCACCGACCGCTACGCCGGCAAGCTCACCATCGTCGACGACGACCCGCGGCCGCGGGTCACCATCGAGCGGGTCTCGGCCCGGGTCGCCGAGGGCGAGCCCGCGCAGTGGCAGGTCCGGCTCTCGCGCCGGGTCGACTACGACGTCTCCGTCACCGGCAAGGTCGTGCGCGGCCCCGGCCCGTGGGTGCAGGTGGGCGACATCGCCAAGCGCTGGACCGACCAGTACGTCGGGCCGGTCAACCCGAGGCGGCCGCTGTGGCGCGCCCACGCGTCGACGTACGACTCGATCGCCCCGGGCGCGCGGACGCTGCTCGTCACGATCCCGACCCGGGCCGACCGCGAGGCGGAGCCGCCCGAGGCGCTGACGCTGCGGCTCCAGGCCGAGCGCCGGACGGTGCGCAGCACCGTCCGGCTCGTCTCGCCCTAGCTCAGACCACCGGCACCTCGGCCAGGGCGGCGTCCAGCGCCTCCTGGGAGAGCGGGTCGTCCTCGAGACGACCGGAGAGGAAGCTGTCGTAGGCGCCGAGCTCGAGGAGCCCGTGGCCGGAGAGGCCGATCACGATGACCTTCTCCTCGCCCGACTCCGCGGCGGCGAGCGCCTCGCGCCGGGCCTGCGCCAGCGCGTGCGACGACTCCGGCGCGGCCACGATGCCCTGGGTTCGGGCGAACTCCAGCGCGCTCTCGAAGCACTCCGACTGGTGCAGCGCGGTCGCCTCGATCAGGCCCTCGTGGACGGCGTGCGAGACCAGCGGCGCCATGCCGTGGTAGCGCAGGCCGCCGGCGTGGATCGGCGACGGGACGAAGTCGTGGCCGAGCGTGTACATCTTCATCAGCGGCGTCAGGCCAGCGGTGTCGCCGAAGTCGTAGCGGTACTCGCCACGGGTCAGCGTCGGGCACGAGGTCGGCTCGACCGCGAGGATCCGCGGGCTCTGGGTGCCCGCGAGCTTCTCGCGCAGGAAGGGGAAGGACAGCCCCGCGAAGTTGGAGCCGCCGCCCGCGCAGCCGATCACCACGTCGGCCCCGCTCTCGCCGGCCTTGGCCAGCTGGCGCAGCGCCTCCTCGCCGATCACCGTCTGGTGCAGCAGCACGTGGTTGAGCACGGAGCCCAGGGCGTACTTGGTGTTCTCGTCCTGGGCCGCCAGCTCGACGGCCTCGGAGATCGCGATGCCCAGTGAGCCCGGGTGGTCCTCCGGGAACGCCTTGCCCGACTCCGTCATCCGGCTCGGGGAGCGGTGCACCGTGCCGCCGAAGACCTCGATCAGCGTGCGGCGCTGGGGCTTGGTGTCGTACGACGCCCCGACCTGCCACACCTCGCACTCCATCCCGAAGAGCGAGCACGCGTAGGACAGCGCCGTACCCCACTGGCCGGCGCCGGTCTCGGTCGTCAGCCGGGTCACGCCGTTCAGGGAGTTGTAGTAGACCTGCGGCACCGAGGTGTTGGTCTTGTGCGAGCCGGCGGGCGAGACGCCCTCGTACTTGTAGTAGATCCGGGCCGGCGTCCCGAGCTTCTGCTCCCAGCGGCGCGCGCGGAAGAGCGGGCTCGGCCGGTACTGGCGGTAGACCTCGCGGACCGGCTCGGGGATCTCGACGTACCGCTCGGTCGTGACCTCCTGCATGATCAGCTCGATCGGGAAGAGCGGGGCGAGGTCGTCGGGCCCGACCGGCTCGCGGGTGCCCGGGTGCAGCGGCGGGGGAGGCGGAGTCGGGAGGTCGGCCACCAGGTTGTACCAGTGGGTGACCTGCTCGGACTCGTCGAGGGTGAACATGACCTGGTCGTCGCTCATGCTCGGTCACGCTAGCGGTCCGCGACCGGTCAGGATGTCCCTATGTCGAAGGTTGGATTCCTGCACACCGCCGAGGTGCACGTCGGCACCTTCGACGCGCTGGTCGGCGCCGCCGCGACGACGGTGCACGTGGTCGAGCCCGCGCTGCTCGAGCGGGCCCGCCGCGACGGTCCCACCCGGGACGTCGAGTCGGGCGTGCGGGCCGCCCTCGCCGGGCTGGCCGACGCCGGGGCGTCGGTGGTGGTGTGCACCTGCTCGACCCTGGGTCCGCTCGCCGAGGGCGCGGCCGGCCTGCCCGTCCCGGTGCTCCGCGTCGACCGGCCGATGGCCCGCCATGCCGTCGGCCTCGGCCCCCGGATCGCGGTGGTCGCCGCCGTCGAGTCGACGCTGGTCCCGACCCGCGAGCTGCTCGTCGACGAGGCCGCCCGCGCCGGCGTCACCCCGGTGCTCACCGAGGTGTGGGTGCCGGCGGCCTGGGCGCGGTTCGAGGCCGGCGACACGAGTGCCTACCTGGCGGCGATCGCGGACGCCGCGCGCTCGGCCGCCTCCGGTCCCCCGCCGGTCGACGTCGTCGTGTTGGCCCAGGCGAGCATGGCCGGCGCCGTCGACCTGCTCCACGACCCGCCCGTCCCGGTCCTCGCCAGCCCGAGGCTCGCGGTCGACGCAGCCCTGCAGGCGGCCGGCGTCGGCGGTTGAGGAAGACGCGCCTACGGTGGTTGAGGAAGGCGCGCTAGCGCCTGTCTCGAAACCACCCGCCGGTGTCGGGGGAGTGTCGGCGTCCTCCCGCGGACCCGTTCGGCGCCTATCGGGAGGACGCCGACCTGTGGTCGGGACTGGGTCGCGTTGGGGGTGGTTTCGAGACGGTTGCTAGCGCAACCTCCTCAACCACCGTCGTCGAGCCTCCCGCCGGGCACGGTGGTTGAGGAAGGCGCGCTAGCGCCTGTCTCGAAACCACCCCGAACCTGGGCGGAACACGCCGCCCAATCCCTTGTGTGATCGAACAGTCGTTCGCACGCCCTGGCCGAGCTCCCCTCGACGGAGGCCGCGCTGGCGGCCGGGGTGGTGTCGGAGTGGCGGGCGATCCTGATCGCCCGGGAGACCGCCTGCCTGGCACCCGGGCACCGGGCCCGGGTGGACGCCGAGCTGTGCGCCCCCGACGACCAGGGCGCGTATCGGTTCGAGGGGTGGGGCGACCGACGCCTGATCGCGCAGACCCGGGCGCTGGTCGCCGGCCTGGACCCGGCCGCCGTCGTCGACCGCCGCGCGAAGGCGGAGGCCGACCGGCACGTGAGCCTGCGGCCCGCGCCGGACGCGATGGCCCGGCTCTCGGTACTGCTCCCGGCCGCTCAGGGTGTCGCGGCCTACGCCACCCTGACCCGGACCGCCGACTCCGCCCGTGCCCAGGGCGACCCGCGGTCACGCGGCCAGGTGATGACCGACACCCTCGTCGCCCTGATCACCGGACAGGCCACGGCGGAGGGGGTCCCGGTCACGATCAACCTGACCGTCTCCGACCACACCCTCCTCGCCGGCGGACACCAGCCGGCCTGGCTCACCGGCTACGGCCCGATCACCGCCGACCACGCCCGCGACCTCGCCGCCACCGCCCTCGCCCAGGCACAGACGGCGCAGACGGCGCGGGTGGCGCTGCGGCGGCTCTACGTGGCCCCCGAGACCGGCACCCTCGTCGCGATGGAATCGAAGGCCCGGGCGTTCCCCAAGGCCCTCGGCCTGTTCCTTGACCTGCGCGACCAGACGTGTCGCACCCCCTGGTGCAACGCCCCGGTCCGCCACCACGACCACATCACCGACCACGCCCACGGCGGCCCCACCTCCGCCATCAACGGCCAAGGCCTGTGCGAGCAGTGCAACCACACCAAACAAGCCCCCGGCTGGCGAGCCACCCCCATCACCGGCCCGGCCGATCAGCACGTCGTCGAGACCACGCTGCCTACCGGCCACACGATCCGATCAACAGCGCCCCGCGCACCCACCCCCAGCCGCGTCGTACCCCTGGGCCACAGCGGACTCCACCTCATCCACCACCAGCTCAACTGGCACGCCGCATAGCCTGCTCCGGTGACTCCGGACCGCGACTCCTTCCTTGCCCTCGCGCGCAGCTCGCCGTGGCGATGGACGACGCTGCACTTCGTGCACCGCTCCGGCTATCCGGGCGCCTGTGAGGCATGGGTACGACGTCCCGGTGACCTGCTGGTGCGCGAAGCCGATGGTCGCGAGCAGCGCGTGTCCGGCCTGCCGTACACGCGAGGCGACCTGGTGGCGGTCTCCGCCGAGCCCGGGGCTGTTCCGCCGGCGCCGCTCGAGCCGGTGCTCCCGCACCTCGCCGCGCCGGTGCTGCGGCCGGACGGGCTGGTCGCCGAGCGACCTCCCTCGTGGCAGGTGGACTACGACGACCCGATGTACGGCAACTACGGCTGGGTGGCGATGCTCGACCCGGTCGAGCTGAGCGACCACGTCGACGTGGCGAACCTGCGCGCCGACGAGGTCGCCGGGCGTCCCGTCTGGCGAGCCGACCTGCGCGCGCTGCCCGGCTATCAGCCCCGCTGCGGCGGCAACTGCTGCGAGCTGCTCTACAGCGAGGCGGGGCTGATGTCCGACTTCGAGGGGCCGGACGAGGTCCCGGAGAAGTGGCGTGGACGTTCCTATCCCGACCACTACGACGTCGCCCTCGACGTGCAAACCGGGATCGTCGTGCGCTGCCTGCCTGTCGGCGGCTCCGACGATGCGTCGTGGCTCGAGAACGACATCGTCGACGTCGACACCGACCTCGACGACCTCTTCGCCTAGGCCGGCCTGCTCGATCCCCGCTCAGCAGGGAGCATTCGCCGTCTCGATCGTCGAGTCCGCCGAATATCGGCTCATCCCCGCTGGCGCGAGGAGCGCACGTCCATAGTCCAACATGTTGGGTGAATCTTGTCATGTCAACGCGCGGGTCACGAACGCTGGCCAGCCACCGTTCCGCTCGGTGGACTCCGGCATCGCGAGCGCCTGCCGTCGCCGAAAGTCTGTTCATGACGAGTGAACAGGCCGGCGCATCCCCGCAGCCGCGGGGAGTACTTCATGGTCGACGACAGATCGCGGCGCCGACGGGTTCATCCCCGCGCGTGCGGGGAGCGAGGCCGGTCTCCGGGCATCCCAGCAGGAAGCCAGGGGGCATCCTCGCCTGAGATCGGCCTCACGGCGGCGCCAGGGTCAGCAGCCCGCAGCCGTAGGCCTTGGCCCGTCCGAGGCCATGGCCGAGCGAGTGCTTCAGCGCGTCAACGTCCGTGACCTCCAGAGCGCCATCGAAGGTGGCGACCGAGACGGTCACGGTGCGCTCGGTGCCGTCCGTACGCCGTGCGAAGCTGAGTCGCCGACGCGAGGTGACGTCGGCGGAGGTCGTAGTGAATCCCCAGCCCGACGAACGATCGGTCAGCCACTGCTCCTGCTGGTCGACCGTGACGTGACCGAGGCGCTTGCCACGCTGGCCGGGGATGGCCACGTTGTGGACGGGGTTCGCCGTCAGCCGGAACCGCCACTGCTGCCCGACGGCCAGCCGGTCGAGCAGTCGATCCAGGGTGGCGGTCTGCCAGGTCGACTCCGACACGGGCCAGCCGGCCTGCTCGACGACGGCGGTCAGGTCGGGCCGCGCCGGGCTGCTGATGTAGAGGAGCGTGTGTGCCCGGGGGTCCGCGTCCACCCGCCACAGCACGCGTCCGCCGCCGGTCTCGACCTCGGAGTCCGGCGGGAAGGAGCCCAGGACCGCCGCGTGCATGCGCTGCGGCGACGAGAGCAACTGCCGCGTGCCGCGCCGAGCCGGGTTGAGGAACATCCGGGTGAGGTACATCAGGCCCCTCCGAGGGCGGCCATGAAGTCGGGCTCGTCGCGACCCAGGTCGTTCGCCATCTCGACGGGGGCGAGGCGGAGTACGTCGCGCCAGCCGTACTCCCGGCGTACCGGATCGAAGCTGAGCGGTACATCGCGCGTCGTCTCCGCGTCGGGAGTGCCGGGCGGAGCATCGACCAGCAGGTCCAGGTGGACCGTCCTGCCCTGCCGGCTGCGGTACCACGGGCGGGCCAGCCAGGGCTCGGAGCGAAGCGCCTCGTCGAGGGTGGTGTCCCGCAGGCCCAGCGACACCTCGGCGTCCGCGGGCGGGCAGGCACGTCGGCCGAGATAGAGCGGGAAGGTCGGCGTCCGGAGCGCTTGATCCAGGCCGTGCAGGAGCTCGGCGTCGCCCTCGACGCCCGCGACGAACGCCGCGTCGGCCAGGTAGTAGCGATAGGAGAGCGGCATCGGCGCCGGCTTGCGGCCGGTACGCCGGATCGCGGTCTGGAAGTCGCGCACGAGCCGGCCGCGCTGGTCGACGCGGACCCCGAACCGCAGGGCGGCGAGGTCCTCGATCGGGTCGGTGCGTCGGCGGCCCTGCGCGGCCGCGAGCAGCCCGATCACGCCGCTCTTCGTCGGCTCGCGGCGGGTGTGCCGGCGCACGAACCGGCTGGCGTCGCCCCACGCCTGCAGCGGTCCGTCCAGCCGGATCAGGAGCGCGGTCACGAGGAACCCCCGAGTGCCTCGACAGCGTGGTCGCGCAGCCTGGCGCCGAGCGTCTCGAGGTCGACGGGCTCGCCCACGCCGGTGAGCGCGTCGCCGGCGTCGGTCGTGCCGGCGACGACGAAGCCGGCGACCGGGGTGCCGGCGAGCTGCTCGACCTCGCCCGCTCGTCGAGCCAGTGCGCGCGCGGACAGCGTCGAGATCGCGGCCGTGTCGTCGGGCCTGATCGGCAGTTCGAACGCCCCGACGAGGTTGACCGGACGACGGTCCCGCACCTGGGCGACGATCGCGTCGGGGAGGGTGCTGTGCGCGAAGCTGTTCTGCTTGCCGGTCGGCAGGCTGACGACGAACGACCTCGCGAACGCCTCGACGGCGCGGCCGGCGACCTGGGCGTCGCCGAGGTTCTCCATCAACTGGGTGAGATCGATGGTGGCGTAGCGGTAGAGGGTGCTGGAGTTGAACTCGATCACGCCGATCATCCCGGCGCCGGCGTCCTCGTCGTCCTTGCTGGTCTTGTCGTCGACGGCGGTGTAGTAGTCGTACTCCGGCTCGACGACGTGGGTGCTGATCGCGTGGGCCACCTGCACCGAGGCGTCGACGTTCAACGACGTGTCGTCGGCGACCATGCGTCCGAAGAGCGCGACCTCGATGCCATGGTCGCTGTCGATGGCCGTCTTGGCCGCGGCCTTGTCCACCCCGTCGTCGCCGGCATCGACCGCGAGCCGGGCGAGTCGGTCCAGCTGCTGGTTGCTGACGAACAGCAGGTACTCCGAGAGGTCGAACGGACTGGCCGTCGCGTCCTTCTTCGTGCGGGCGGCCTTGAACTTCACGCCGGCGGCGGTCATCACGCCCTTCGCGTGCGCGATGGCGCCGGCCTGGGTGAGGCTGTCGTCGAGCTTGCGGATGCGTTCCACGAGCTCCTCGATGATCCGGCGGGTGCGCACGCCCCGCTCGTCCGGCGACAGGTAGCAGCCGAAGTCGTTGCGGGTCGCCCGCTTCCACGCCTGCGAGCTCACCCGGGCCCGCGGGACGCCTCCGAAGATCGCGGTCTTGGGTCGGCCGGTGTCGTCGCGGTTCATGTTGCTCGACGGGACCGTCTGCAGGACGTGGATGTCGATGAACGTGCTCATGCGGGGTCTCCTGGTGTCGGCTCGGTCTCGGCGGACCGAGGTCGGTAGAAGTCACGGCTCCAACGCATCCGCACACCGCGCAGTCCGGCGGGGCTGTGCGCCGCCGCGAGGTCGCGGGCGAGCCACGCGTAGTCCAGCGGTACGTCGTGCGTCCGGAGCAACGAGACGAAGCCGCGAAGGTGCTCGAGGAGCGGTACGACGGACGTCGCCCGGATCATGACCTGCAGCCGCCGCTCGACCCCCTGCGGGTTCGTGCGCGTGCGCAGCACCCCCGCGGCTCGGCCGACCGTGTACTGCCCGCCACGCCGATGAGCGGCGGCGGAGCGACGCGACTGCTGGTGGAACGCGTAGAGCGCCAGCGACGCCGCGACCGCCAGTTCGGCGGGTGACGGCCCGTCCCCGCGGCCGGCCAGTTCGGTCGGGAAGCCGCGCTCGAACAGCTCGAAGGACTCGGGCGCCACCTCGCCACCATGCGGGAATGTCCGCCGGAGCCGAGCCAGGGTGGCGACGGCGTCGGCCCGGTCCGCTGAGTAGTCGTGCCACAGGCGCATCACCTGGCCGTGCACGAACTCCTCCAACGGGTCGTCGACCGCAGCGGTCTGCGTCGTCATGACACAGCTCCTTCCAGGGACGGGTGGGCGAGTGGCAGCGCCTTCTTGACATCGATGTGGAACCAGCTGGCCGCGGTCGCGCCATTGATCGGTCGGCCGCTGTCGTCGGTGCGACCGGCCCAGGCTGTCGGGGCGGCCCTGTCCAACAGCTCGTGGCCCAGCGTGGAGACCACCTGACGGACGCGGACCTGCCAGGCCGTGCGTGCGTCGTTCCGCGAGGTGTCGGCCCGCAGTCCGGCGATCCACCGGCGGAAGTCCGGGTCGAGGGCGGCGTAGCCCTGCTCGCGCGCATCGTCGCGGCTGACGCCGGCCAGCTCGCGGCCGCCGCCGGAGGCGCGCACGAGGTCGGCCGCCAGCTGGCCCAGAGCCCGGACGGCGGCGTCGGCGTCGTCCACGCCCGCCACGGCGATGCCGGTGAGGTCCTCGTCGGTCAGCACCGCCAGGCGGAGGTTCAGCGCGTCGTCGGCGATGTCGGCGATGACGGCGCTCTGCACGCCGTACTCCATGCCGATCGTGTGCAGCCGGAGTGGGTGGTCGGCTGCCAGATGACCCGCCGACCGGAGCTCTGCGAGCCATTCGAGCCAGCCGCCGGCGCGCGTGCGAGCCGCGCTGTCGTCCCGCGCGAGCAGCGCGGAGAGGCCGCGCCACACCGCCCGATCGGGTCGGTGTGTCCGCGGCATGTACACCGGAGTGGGGCTCTGGGTGGCCTTGGTCTGCGCCTCGCTGAAGCGCCAGCTCGTCATCGGCTCGGTCTCGACCAGGCCGCGCGCGTGCAGGGGATCGCCGTTCGCGATGAGTACGCCGGTCGCGCGCTGGCCGTCGTGCCCGAGCCGGATCCGGCGGCTCTGCCAGGTGAGCAGGTCCGCCGGCCCGGCCGGGAGCTCGTGGCCGACCTCGACGCCCGGTCCCTGTGGTGGTCGCTCCCAGACCGGGAGGTCGACCTCGGCCGGAGGCAGCGTGCGCATCGCCTGCAGGTTGAGCATCAGCGTCTCGAAGAGGCTGCGCCCCTCGGCGACGACCAGGCCGAGCCACCCGCACCAGGCGATGCCGATCGGGTAGCCCTTGCCGTTCTTCACCCGCTCGTCGCCGACGGCGCCGGACTTGATGCCGCTCGCGTCGTACGCCTGGCAGTGCACGATCCACCGGGCGGCCTCGGCGAAGGACATCGACCGCAGCTCGTCACCTGCTCGCGTCGTGAAGTACTGGTGGCCGGCCGGGATGTCGGGGATCAGCCGTGCGAGCTCGGTCAGCTCGCCCTTCGCCGTGCGCAGCTCGGCCACCTGGTAGAACGGCGTGGTCGGGTGGAGCAGGTCGAACCGGTCCCGATGGCCGTTGAGGTAGTCCCGCACGCGATCGATGTCGAAACGACCGGCGTCCCAGAGCCGTGCCCACTCCCGCGGTGAGCGGACCTCCGGATAGCTGCGACGGAGCACGGCCAGCAGCAGCCGCTGCATGGCAGCGTCCTGGGTCGGGACCTCGCCGGCGAGCCCGGCGAGGTCCGGCGCCGTGCCGAGCACGTCGGCGAGCGCGTGGTCGGCGACGGAGCCGTCCAGTGTCCGCGCCCTGATCCAGGGCCGGGTCACCAGATCGAATCCCGCTGACGTCACCCGGCGAGCGTCACGTACCGTGAGTCCGCGGGCAAGGTTCTGTGGCGGGTTGTCTCCTTTTCTGTTCAAGACTTGTGATCGCGCAAACAAGAACCGATCGACCCCGCGTCCGCAGGGAGCATGTCCACGCTCGGCGGACGTTGTCCCCGTTTCGCGGATCAACCCCGCTGGCGCGGGGCTGACACAGCGTATCGGCGCATCTCAGGACCCCCGGTCGCCCGCGGAGCGACGATCACGCCCCGACGTCCTCCGCATCGACGATCCGGTACGCGTACCCCTGCTCGGCGAGGAAGCGCTGCCGGTTCGCGGCGAAGTCGGCGTCGACGGTGTCGCGGGAGACGATCGTGTAGAAGTGCGCGGTCTTGCCCTCCGACTTCGGGCGCAGCAGCCGGCCGAGGCGCTGGGCCTCCTCCTGTCGCGAGCCGAACGAGCCGGAGACCTGGATCGCGACCTCGGCGGAGGGCAGGTCGATCGAGAAGTTCGCGACCTTGGAGACCACCAGCAGCCCGACCTCGCCGGACCGGAAGGCGTCGAAGAGCCGCTGCCGCTCGCGAACCGTCGTCTCGCCCTTGATCACGGGGGCGTCCAGGGCGGCGGCGAGCTCGTCGAGCTGGTCGATGTACTGCCCGATCACCAGCGTCGGCTGGCCCGGATGGGAGCGCACCAGTGACTCCACGACCGAGATCTTGTGGTGCGTGCACGACGCGAGCCGGTAGCGCTCCTCGGGCTCGGCGGTCGCGTAGGCCAGGCGCTCGCTGGTCGGCAGGGTCACCCGCACCTCGACGCAGTCGGCCGGCGCGATCCAGCCCTGCGACTCGATGTCCTTCCACGGGGCGTCGTACCGCTTCGGCCCGATCAGCGAGAACACGTCGCCCTCGCGGCCGTCCTCGCGCACCAGCGTCGCGGTCAGGCCGAGCCGGCGCCGCGCCTGCAGGTCGGCGGTCATCCGGAAGATCGGCGCGGGCAGCAGGTGCACCTCGTCGTACACGATCAGGCCCCAGTCGCGCGCGTCGAGCAGCTCGAGGTGCGGGTAGACGCCCTTCCGCTTGGTCGTCAGCACCTGGTACGTCGCGATGGTGACCGGCCGGATCTCCTTGACCGCGCCGGAGTACTCGCCGATCTCGTCCGCCGTGAGCGAGGTACGCCGCACCAGCTCGTCCTTCCACTGCCGCGCGGAGACCGTGTTGGTGACCAGGATCAGCGTGGTCGCCTGTGCCTCGGCCATCGCCGCAGCGCCGACCAGGGTCTTGCCGGCGCCGCAGGGGAGCACGACCACGCCGGAGCCGCCGTGCCAGAAGGACTCCGCCGCCTCGCGCTGGTAGGTGCGCAGCGACCAGTCGACCTCCGAGAGGGCGATCGGGTGCGCCTCGCCGTCGACGTAGCCCGCGAAGTCCTCGGCCGGCCAGCCCAGCTTGAGCAGTGCCTGCTTGAGGTTGCCGCGCTCGGAGCCGTGCACGACCACGCTGTCGTCGTCGATGCGGGCGCCGAGCATGCCCGCGATCTTCTTGGCGCGCAGCACCTCCTCGAGCACCGGTCGGTCGGTCGACGACAGCACCAGCCCGTGGGTGGGGTGCTTCTCCAGGCGCAGCCGTCCGTAGCGGGCCATCGTCTCGGCGACGTCGACGAGCAGCGCGTGCGGGACGGCGTACCGGCTGTAGGTCAGCAGGGTGTCGACGACCTGCTCGGCGTCGTGGCCGGCGGCGCGGGCGTTCCAGAGGCCGAGCGGCGTGAGCCGGTAGGTGTGCACGTGCTCGGGCGACCGCTCGAGCTCCGCGAACGGCGCGATCGCCTTGCGGCAGTCGTCGGCCAGCTCGTGGTCGACCTCGAGGAGGAGCGTCTTGTCGGACTGGACGATCAGGGGACCATCGTGCACTCAGGAGATCCTACGGAACCGGCGAAGGATTCAGCTGTACAGGCAGAACGGGTGGCCGTCGGGATCGAGCATCACCCGCACGTTGTCCTGGGGCTGGAACTCGGCCGGCGTCGCCCCGAGCTCGACCGCATGCTGGTAGGCGGACGCGAGATCCTGCACCTCGAAGTCCAGGTGCAGCTGCTGCTGCGGCCGTTCCGCCGTCGAGGGCCAGGTCGGCCGGACGTGCTGCTCGTTGAGGTGGAACCCGAGGTACGCCACGCCGTCGGGTGCCCGCAGCGTCACCCAGTCGGGGGCGTCGTCGGCGACCTCCCACTCCAGCAGGGTTGCGTAGAACCGGGCCAGTGCCCCGGGCGCCGGGGAGTCCAGGACCACGCCCCAGTAGTCCTTGCGGGCGTCGCGGTCCGGGTTGGTGTCGTGCGTGATCCGTCCTCTCATGGACCGACGCTACGTCGGACGGCTAGGTCTGCGCGACGGCCCGCCGGCGGGCGCGGTATGCCGCGACGTTGGCCCGCGACGAGCACCGGTCGGAGCAGTAGCGTCGCGACCGGTTGGGCGAGGCGTCCACGAAGACGTTGGTGCACGGCGCCGACGAGCAGACCCCGAGCCGGTCCGCCCCGAGGTCGCACACGAGCATGGCGAGACCGAGGATCGACTCGCCGACGAGCTGCTCGGCGACGCCGACCCCGGTCGCGACGTGCAGGTGCAGGCCCTGGCCGTCGTGGTCGGAGAGCTGCGGGGTGATGGGGTGCCGGGCGAGCAGCGCGTTCAGTCCGTCGGTGACCCCGGCGACATCGCCGGCGGTGCCCGCGTCGAAGACGGGCCGCAGCTCGCGCTGGAGGCGGCGCAGCAGCATGCAGTCGCGGTCGGTCGCGCGCTCCTGGAGCCGCGGCCGGTCGTGGAGGCACGCCGTCAGGCCGCCGACCTCCGACAGGTCGGCGTTGAGCAGCGAGGCCGCGGCCTCGGCGTACCGGATGAAGTCCACGTTTCAATCATACGGCGCTGCGGGGCACCTCCCGGACCGTCGTGATCCGGTGTACGGCGAAGGTGCGGATGTCGTCGCTGCGGTGGTCGTACGCCGTGAGCGTCCCGCCGTCGAGCGACTCCGGCTCGACGAGCCGGTCGGTGCTCGCGCCCTGGTTGTCGACGTACCCGATCACCACCGCCGCCCGGGTCTCGATCGCCTCCCGCAGCGCCGCCATCGAGCCGCTCGGCGAGAGCCGGTCGGCCGGTGCGGCCGGTCGGGTCGACTCGGCGCGGTCGCCCGCGCGGATCGCGCTCACGACCTGGCCCGCGTGCGCGGACTCGCGGACGGCGCGCTGCGCCCGGCCGCGGTGCTCCTTCGGGGTCCGGGCCCGGAGCAGGTCGGGGCGGGCGACGTGCACGGTGCCGTCGGGCGACTCGACGACGGGTGCGATCCCGAGGTCGCGCAGGCGCGGCAGCAGCACGTCGATCGGGGTGTCGCTGACCACCACGGTCGGCGCCAGCCGGCGCAGCCCGAGGGAGGCGGCCTTCGGGTGGTGCAGCAGCTCGGTCAGCGCGGCCTCGTCGTCGGTCCGCAGGAACGCCTCGGCGTGCCCCACCCGCACCGTGCCGAACGTGCGGGCGGTGTCGTCGACGAGGTAGGTCAGCGGCTGGGGGACCGGCGTCCGCGACACCGACGCGACGAACTCGTGCACCTCGACGGCCGTCCAGCCGGTGTCGAGTGCGCGGCGTACCGACCCCGGTGTGAAGCGGTAGACGGTGGCGCCGCCGCGCGACTCCACGTCGGCGACCAGCTGCAGCCTCCGTGCCAGCTGCGACTCGAGCGGTCCGGGCGCGACCGCGGTCAGGTCGGCCTGGAGCAGCACGTGGTCGACCGGATCGGGCAGCAGCCCGGCGAGGGCGGCGGTGGCCTCGGACCGGTCGCCGGCGAGCAGCGGACGGGCGTACGACGCGAGCCCGCCCAGGGCCGCGAGGCCGAGCGCGGTCGCCTCGTCGACCGCCCACACCACCTGGTCGGCGCGGGTGCGGGGACGCCGAGGGCGCCGCCACTCCACCCGCTGCACGAGCGACGGCACGCCGGTGCCGGACGCCAGCACGGTGCCGGGCGGCAGCTCCGCCAGCACGTGGAGCGTCAGCCCTCGGGTCTCGGCCTGGTGGATGCCGGCGAGCTCGGGGGCCAGGGCGTTCCACACCTTGCCCGCGGTGTCGCGGGAGCCGACCAGCCCCGGCAGCCGCGGGCTCTCGAGCCAGGCGACGACCAGGGCGAGCCAGCGCTCGGCGGTCGGCTTGGCCGTCCAGGTGTCGAACGCGTCGGTCGGGATCCACCGCGGGTCGCCGTTCGGCCCGGCGGCGGTCGAGAGCAGCCCGGCCGCCTGCGCGACCTCGACGAGCAACGCCGCCGCGGGCTCGTCGACGTGCAGGTCCGTCGCCAGCGCCCGCAGGTCGCGCACGCCCAGCCCGCCGCTGCGCAGCGCCGCCGGCGGGTGCGAGCCCCACTGGTCGAGCAGCAGCTCCACGCGCCGCACGGCCTCGAACGCCGCGCCCGCGGCGGCCCGGTCCACCAGCGCCGGGTCGCGCTCGGAGGTCGCGAGCGCGGGCGGCTCGCCGACGTCGTACGTCGTGGTGCAGCCTCCGCGCAGCGCGCGGCCGACCTCGCCGGGCAGCACGACGGAGCCGCCGCTGCGGGGGACCAGCAGGCGGTGGGCGAGCAGCTCCTCGGCGGGGTTGGCCGCCTCCTCGGGCAGCACGGTCTGGCGCGCGTTGCCGGAGGTGGCGGTGCCGCCCGAGTCGAGGACGTGTTCCAGGAGCTGTCGGGCCTGGGGCGAGAGCCGGTCCAGACGCCGCTCGATCTCGGCGGCCGGAAGCGGGTCGGTGGAGACCGGCCGGAGCCCGCTCACCCCGGGGGAGCCCGGCGTCAGCGCCTCCGCCACGGTGCTGAGCGCGCGCAGGCCCTGCGGACTCTCCCAGGCCAGCGCCAGATCGACCAGCCGGGCGCTCGCCGTCCGCACGTCCTCCGGCGCCGCCGCGACGGCGTCCACCAGCTCCTCGACGCTGGTTTGACCCAGGACGACGAGGGCATCAAGCACACAGAGCTCGAACCGGTTCAGCTGGTCGAGCGCGCGCAGGACGGAGGACCGGGTGGCCGCACGCGACGCGAGCTGGCCGGAGTCGTGAGGGGCGGGAGTGGCGAGATCGGGTCGTTCGTGGAGCAGACGGGAGAGCCGCTCGTCCGGCCAGCCGCGGAGCTGGTCGGCGAGGGTGCGGTACGCCGTCGTGGACATCCCTCCCACGCTACCGGGCCGGCCGCAGGGGCCGAGCCGGTGAGCGGTGCCGACGCGATGACCTGGTCGTTCGTCCGGGGCGACTGGTTCGGGGTCTTCGGGCCGCGTGCGATCGTCGCGCTGCCGCCGGCCGAGCGGGCCCGGGCGGCCGCGCTCTGGGAGCTGGTCGACGCGGGCGCGGGCTTCGACGAGACGCTCGACGCGCTGGTCTCCGGCGGGCTGCGCGGTCTGTCCGGCTTCGTGCTGATCGGCGAGGACGACGGCGCGACCCGGGTGCTGGTCCGCGGCGCCGTCCGCGCCCACCTGGCCAGTGGCGACGGGGTCGTCCACGTCGAGGGTGAACCGGGGCTCACCTGGGTCGAGCGCCGGGTGCCGGGCGTGGCCCGGATCCGGATCGAGGTCGGTCCGGCGGCGGACGTCGCGGCCGGGCCGGTCGACGGCGGGCTGATCGACACGGGCCTGGTCCGGATCGCCGGCGCCGAGCACCCGCCGGCGCAGCCGGAGCCGCCGCTCGCGACGCAGCCGGTGGCGGTGGTCGGGGACGACCACGACGGGCTGACCCGGCACCCCGTCGCCGACCCCGTCGAGCTGCTCCGGCCGACCGGGCCGGGCATCCCCGGCCAGCCGCCCGCACCGCCGGTGACCGCCCGCCCGGTGGCCCGGCTGGTGCTGCCCGACGGCGAGACCGTCGACGTCGACCGCGCGGTGCTGATCGGCCGGGCACCCGAGCCGGCCCGGTCGACGACCGACGACGCGCCGCGGCTGGTCTCGGTCGTCAGTCCGCACCAGGAGGTCTCCGCCACCCACCTCGAGATCCGCCCCGGCTCCGGGGCCGACCACGGCGCGGCGGTGGCCACCGACCTCGGCTCCACCAACGGCACCGTGGTCGTCCAGCCCGGCCTCCCGCCGGAGGACCTGCGCCCGGGCGTCACCGTCCAGCTCGTCCCCGGAGCGCTCGTCGATCTGGGCGACGGGGTCAGCATCCGGGTCGTCGGGACATGACCGGGGCGCCCGCGGCCGATCTCGACCGCCGGCTCTACGCGTTCGCGGTCGACCGCGGGCTCGCGTGGGCGGTCGCCGCCGCGGCGGCCGTCCTCCTCGTGCGCGCGCTCGGACCCGACCGCGTCCGGCTCGCGGTGGTCGCGGCCCTGGCCGTGGCGCTGCTGGTCGGCGGCGTCCTGGCCGTGGTCCTCGGCCGGACCGGGTCCACCCCGGGCAACGCGCTCGCCGCGACCCGGGTGGTCGCCGAGGGCAGCGGTACGCCGATCGGCGTACCTGCCGCCCTGCTCCGCCAGCTGGTGCTGGGCCTCGCGGCGCTCCCGACCCTCGGGTTCGGGGTCGCCACGCTCGCCGCGACGGCGGCGACGGACCCCTCCGGGCGACGGCGCGGCTGGCACGACCGCCTGGTCGGCTCGGTCGTCGTCGACGTCCGGCCCGAGCCACCGGAACCACCGCGGGTCGAGGCCGGGCCCGAGCACGTCGTCAACCTCACCGCGCTCCGCCTGGTGCCGGTGCCGGTCGGGCCGCCGGCTCCGCGGCAGGCCGCACCCGAGGCGGAGGTGCCGATGCCGCCGCGCTGGCGGATCGGCTTCGACTCCGGCGAGACGGTCGTGGTCGAGGGCCTCGTGCTCGTGGGTCGCCGGCCCGAGCCGCGGGCCGGCGAGCAGGTCGGTCGCCTGGTGCCGCTGCCGTCGGACGACATGTCGCTCTCCAAGACCCACGCCCAGCTCCAGGTCGCCGCCGACGGCGCCCTCGTCGTGATGGACCGCGGCTCGACCACCGGCTCGATCCTGATCCGCCAGGGCGTGCCGCGCGGGCTGCCGTCCGGCCGGGCGGCGACCCTCGTCGACGGCGACCGGGTCCGCTTCGGCGACCGGGAGATGAGCGTGGCCCGAGACCGATGAGCCGGCCCCTCCCCGCGAGCCCCGAAACGTTCTACATTGACTTGTCATGACCTTCGAGTACGAGCACTCCGTCACCACGACTGCGAGCCCGGCCGAGGTCTGGGCGCTCTGGAGCGATGTGGGCAGTTGGCATCGCTGGGATCCGGCGGTCGAGCGGGTGGCGCTGGAGGGCCACTTCGCCGAGGGTGCCGCCGGCACGATCTGTCTCTCGGGCGGCGTCGAGGCGTCGTTCATGCTCGAGATCGTCGAGCCGCAGGCCCGTTATCTCGACCGGCTCACCATCGGCGACCTCGTCGTCCGCGTCGACCACCAGGTGAGCGCCGTCGACGACGGGCGCTCCGAGGTGCTGGTCCGGACGACGGTCGAGGGGAACGGCGCCGTCGACCTCGGCCCGATGGTCACCGGCGACACCTCGAAGGCGCTCGAGGCCCTGGTCGGTCTGGCCGAGAAGCGATCCTGACGACCCGCGGCCCGCAGGCAACGCCGAGCCAACGTCGCCCGGCGTAGGTTCGCGTCATGGAGTCCTACGCCGCCGGAGACCCCCACCCGCCGCTGCTCGAGGAGACCATCGGCGCCAACTTCGAGCGCACCGTCGCCGCCCATCCCGCCGGCGAGGCCCTGGTCGAGGTCGCGAGCGGTCGGCGCTGGACCTGGTCGGAGCTGGACCGCGATGTCGACGACGTCGCCCGCGGCCTGGTCGCGGCCGGGCTCGAGAAGGGCGACCGGCTCGGCGTGTGGGCGCCCAACTGCGCCGAGTGGACAATCGTGCAGTACGCCACGGCCAAGCTCGGCGTGATCCTGGTCAACGTCAACCCGGCGTACCGGACGCACGAGTTCTCCTACGCCGTCAACCAGTCCGGGCTGCGGATGCTGGTCGCGGCGTCGAGCTTCAAGACCAGCGACTACCGCGCGATGGTCGAGGAGACCGCCGACCAGACCCCGACCCTGCAGCGGGTCGTCTATCTCGACACCGACGACTGGGCGCAGCTGGTCGAGTCCGGCCGGGTGCTGCCCGAGGGCGTCGTGGCCGAGCGGCTGGCCGCGACCGCGCCCGACGACCCGATCAACATCCAGTACACGTCGGGCACCACCGGGTATCCCAAGGGTGCGACGCTCAGTCACCGCAACATCCTCAACAACGGCTACGTCACCACCGAGCTGATCAGCTTCACCGAGCAGGACCGGCTGTGCATCCCGGTGCCCTTCTACCACTGCTTCGGCATGGTGATGGGCAACCTCGGCTGCACCAGCCACGGCGCGACGATGGTGATCCCGGCGCCCGGCTTCGACCCCGAGATCACGCTGCGCACGATCGCGGCCGAGCGCTGCACCGGCGTGTACGGCGTGCCGACGATGTTCATCGCGATGCAGAACCACCCCACGTTCGCCGACCACGACCTCTCGTCGCTGCGCACGGGCATCATGGCCGGCTCGATCTGCCCGGTCGAGGTGATGAAGCGCTGCGTCGAGGAGATGCACATGGCGGAGGTGTCGATCGCCTACGGCATGACCGAGACCAGCCCCGTGTCCTGCCAGACCCGCGTCGACGACGACCTCGAGCGGCGTACCGCCACCATCGGCCGGGTCCACCCGCACGTCGAGATCAAGGTCGTGGACCCGGTCTCCGGTGCGACCCTCGAGCGCGGCGAGCCGGGCGAGCTGTGCACCCGCGGCTACTCCGTGATGCTGGGCTACTGGCAGGACGAGGAGAGGACCCATCAGGCGATCGATGCCGACGGCTGGATGCACACCGGCGACCTGGCGGTGATGCGCGACGACGGCTACTGCAACATCGTCGGCCGGATCAAGGACATGGTCATCCGCGGCGGCGAGAACGTCTACCCGCGCGAGATCGAGGAGTTCCTCTACCAGCACCCCGACGTCGAGGACGTCCAGGTGATCGGCGTCCCCGACGAGAAGTACGGCGAGGAGCTCTGCGCCTGGATCAAGCTCAAGGACGGCGCCGCCCCGCTCGACGCTGCCGCCGTCCGCGCCTACGCCACCGGCAAGCTCGCCCACTACAAGATCCCGCGCTACGTGCTGCTCGTCGAGGAGTTCCCGATGACGGTGACCGGCAAGATCCGCAAGGTGCAGATGCGGGAGGAGTCCGCGCAGCAGCTCGGCCTCGGCTGACCCGGGGTGGTTTCGAGCCGGTCGCCGCGCAATCTCCTCAGCTGCCCCCACGGTGGTCTTGAGACCGTCGCTGCGCAAGCTCCTCAGCTGCCCCCACGGTGGTTGAGGAAGGCGCGCTAGCGCCTGTCTCGAAACCACCTCCTAGGCTGGACTCATGCCCGATCAGATCGTCGTGGGATTCGACCTCGACATGACGCTGATCGACACCGCGCCGGGCTTCCGCGACGTGCTCGCCGTGCTGGGCGCCGAGCTCGGTGTCGACTTCCCGGTGGCGGAGATGACCAGCAAGCTCGGTCCGCCGCTCGACCTGCTGTTCGAGCCCTACCTCGAGGCCGACGCGATCGCCGCCGCCGGGGACCGGTTCCGGGCGCTCTACCCCGACCACGCGATCACGGGCACGCCGGCGCTCGGTGGTGCGCACGAGGCGCTCGCCGCGGTACGCCGCCACGGTGGCCGGGTCGTGGTGGTCACCGGCAAGTACGCCCCCAACGCCCAGCTGCACCTCGACCACCTCGCGCTCGACCACGACCTGCTGGAGGGCTGGGTGTGGGGCGTCGGCAAGGCCGACGTGCTGCGCCGCGAGGGCGCGATGGTCTACGTCGGCGACCACGTGCACGACGTCGAGGGCGCGCTGGCCGCCGGCGTGCTCAGCGTCTCGGTGCTCACCGGCGGCTGCACCCGCGCGGAGCTGGAGGCCGCCGGCACCCACGCGGTGCTGGACAGCCTCGCCGACTTCCCGGCCTGGCTCGACGAGCACCTGCTCGGTCTCCGGCTGGCGGCGCTCGAGGCCGACCTCCGCGCGCGCGGCTCGGTGCTGGTGGCCTACAGCGGGGGAGCCGACAGCGCCTTCCTGCTGGCCGCCGCGGTCCGGGCCCTGGGCGCCGACAACGTCGCCGCCGCGACCGGCTACTCCCACTCGCTGCCGATGTCCGAGCGCGACCCCGCGCGCGAGTTCGCGGCCGGCCTGGGCGTCGAGGTGCTCACCCCGCGCACCCGCGAGATCGAGCGCGAGGGCTACCGCGCCAACGGCGCCGACCGCTGCTACTTCTGCAAGGCCGAGCTGCTCGACGTGCTGACGCCGATCGCGGCCGAGCACCATTTCGCCCACGTGGCCACCGGCACCAACGCCGACGACGCGGTCGCCGGCTTCCGCCCCGGCATCCGCGCCGCCGACGAGCGCGGCGCGATCGCTCCGCTGCGCGACGCGGGGCTGACCAAGGCCCAGATCCGGGCCGCCTCGCGCGCCTGGGGGCTGCCCACCTGGGACAAGCCCGCCGCCGCCTGCCTCTCCTCCCGGATCGCCTACGGCGTGGAGGTCACCCCGCACCGGCTCGGCCGCGTGGAGCGGGCCGAGGTGGCCGTCCGTGCGGCGCTCGCCGATCGCGGGCTGGTCAATCTCCGGGTCCGCGACCTCGGCGACCGCGCCTCCGTCGAGATCGACGCCGCGCTGCTGCCGCTCGACCCGGCGACCCGGGCGGGAGTCCTCGACGCCGTCCGCGGATCGGGGTTCGGCGAGGCGGTGGTCGACCGCCGCGGATTCCGTTCGGGTTCGATGAACGAGGCCCTATAGGCTGTGCCGTCCGGCACAGCCGGCGTATCGGTACGAGCAAGAAGAGGTCAGATCCGTGCCCACTGGCAAGGTGAAGTGGTTCGACGCCGAGAAGGGCTTCGGCTTCCTGTCGCAGGAGGACGGGCCCGATGTCTACGTGCGTGCCGAGGCGCTGCCCGAGGGCATCACCTCGCTGAAGGCCGGCACCCGGGTCGAGTTCGGCATCGCCCAGGGCCGCCGCGGCGACCAGGCGCTCCAGGTCCGGATCCTCGACCGCCAGCAGTCGGTCGCCCGCGGCCAGCGCGAGGCCAAGCGCAAGAAGCCCGAGGAGATGGTCCCGATCGTCGAGGACCTGATCCGGCTGCTCGACGGCGTCGGCGAGGCCTACCGCCACGGCCGGCACCCCGACCCGCGTACGGCGCGGCCGGTCGCCAAGCTGCTCCGCGGCCTGGCCGACGAGCTCGAGGCCTAGGACGCCGGTCAGTTCCCGGTGCGCACCACGCGCGACGACCGCTTCGGGTGTCGCGTGAACACGAAGACCCCCCACGCGGCGAGCACGGCGATCGCCACCCCCAGGCCCAGCCGGGGCGGGTCGATCGGCATCGCGATGCCGACGAAGCCCCCGATCACCCACGCCAGCTGCAGGGTGGTGTCGCTGCGCGCGAACGCGCTGGCCTGCACCCGGTGGGGCACGTCGCGCTGGATGGTCGCGTCGAGGGAGAACTTCGCCAGCGCCTGGCCGAGTCCGGCCACCAGGCCGAGCAGCGCCAGCGCGAGCACGCCGTAGAAGAGGAAGCCGAACACCACGACCGCGATGTCGGCGACCAGCACGGCCGAGACGGTGATCGCCGGGTTGATCTTCTTCAGCACGGACGCGGCGACGACGCCCAGGAAGTTGCCGGTCGCGGCGCCGCCGACGACGAGCGCGGTGAGGAGCTCGACGCTCCACCCGTCGATCGGGTTCTGCCGCAGCTGGAAGGCCATGAACATGATCAGGAAGCCCGACATCCACCGCGGCCCGCAGTTGGCGCGCAGCGCGTAGGCCACCGCCGGCGGGATCCGCACGCTGCCGGTGCGGGCCTTGTCCGCGTCGCCGCGCAGCAGCAGGTCGCCCTCACCCTCGCTGGAGTCGACCCGCTTCGGCAGCCGGATCGCGCCGATGGTGGCGGCCACGAAGAGCAGGAAGGCGTAGCGCAGCACCCACTCCGGGCCCGCGAGCGAGGCCAGGCCCGCGATCGGCGCCGAGACGGCCACGCCGACGATGCCGGACATCGACACGCGCCCGTTGGCCTTGACCAGCGTGAAGTCCTGCGGGAGCAGTCGAGGCACGGCGGCGGCCCGCGTCACGCCGTACGCCTTGGACGCGACCAGCACCCCGAGGGCGGCGGGGAACAGCCACGCCGACTCGGTCACGACCGCGCCCGCGAGCACCCAGCACAGGAACGCCCGGATCGCCATCGTCGCGCCGACCGCCCAGCGCCGGCCGTGGGCGAACCGGTCGAGGAACGGCCCGATCAGCGGCGCCACGATCGCGAACGGCAGCATCGTGAGCCCGAGGAAGAGCGCGACCTGCCCGCGCGCCTCGCCCGACGGCACGGTGAAGAACAGCGTGCCGGCCAGGGCGATCGCGACCGCCGCGTCGCCGGCGGTGTTGAAGAAGTGCATCTGGATGAGCCGGGACAGCCCCGACTCGCCCGCGCCCTGTGCGTCGGCCGCCCGCTTCGCCGTGCGCATCGTGGCGCGGCCGGCCCGGCCGGCGCCCCGTGCGGTGGCGCCGAGTCCACGAGCGACCCGGGAGCCGCGCTGCTCGTCGGTCGACGAGTCGGGGTGCGGGGCGTTCATGCCCCCATCCTGCCCGGTGCTACCAGCCCCGACCTGACATCGACATCGCCCATGGGCCATGATTTCGTTGTGATCACCGTCGCTCGCCCCAAGCCCGACTCCGCCACCGTGGCGGCCGTCGACGCGGCCAGGGCCGCCCTCGAGGCGGAGGTCGGCGCCGCCGACGTGGGCGCGCACCTCGGCCACGTGGTCGAGGGTGACCGCGTGGTCACCCACCTGTTCGCCTGCGAGCGGTCCGGGTACGTCGGCTGGCAGTGGTCGGTCACGCTCGTCCGGGCCAGCCGGCAGAAGGACGTCACGGTCGACGAGGTCGTCCTGGTGCCCGGCGAGGGCGCGATCGTCGCGCCGTCCTGGGTGCCCTACCGCGAGCGGATCAAGCCGGGCGACCTATCGCCCGGCGACCTGCTCCCGGTCGACGACGACGACCCGCGGCTGGTCCCGACGTACTCCTACGGCGACGACCCGCTCGACGCCGACGACAAGGCGCAGATCCGCCAGGTCGCCCAGGACCTCGGCCTCGGCCGGGTCCGCACGCTCTCCCCGGAGGGTCGCGAGCTGGCCGCGCAGCGGTGGTACGACGGCGACAGCGGCCCCGACGCGCCGCTGGCCCGGTCCGCCCCGGACCACTGCACGACGTGCGGGTTCCTGCTCCGCATCGCCGGGCCGCTGTCGGAGACCTTCGGCGTGTGCGCCAACGGCGACGCCAACGACGACGGCCGGATCGTCACCTTCGACCACGGCTGCGGCGCCCACTCCGAGGTGCGGCTCGCCAAGAAGCACGAGCCGAAGCCGCTGCCCGAGCCGGTGTTCGACACGCTGACCCCGACCGAGATCGAGAGCTTCTAGGCCACTAGTCCCGTCGCTTGCGCCGGCGGCGGCAGTACTCCAGCCCGATCAGGCCGAGGCCGAGACCGGCCATGCAGGTCCACAGCCACCACAGCCGGCCGGACTCCTCCAGCCGTCCGTAGAACGGCAGCAGGGCCACGAACGCGACCAGCCACAGCGCCGAGCCCACCTCGACCGTCCGCACCCCGTCGACGTCCATCGGCTCGACGTCGGCGATGAAGTAGGTGCGGTTGCCGATCTCGTGCTGCATCGGCTGGTCGTCCTGCGGCTCCACGGCGGACACGGTAGTCGACCGTCCGCAGGGTCTGCGATGCTTGCCCTCCGTGAGCAACCAGACCACGACTGCCTCGGGTGGCGTCGACCGCTTCTTCAAGATCTCCGAGCGTGGCTCGACCGTCGGCCGCGAGGTCCGCGGCGGCATCGTCACGTTCTTCACGATGGCCTACATCATCGTGCTCAACCCACTGATCCTCGGGTTCGCCCTGGACTCCGACGGTGAGGTGCTCGGCGGCGGGACCGTCCCCAACCTGGCGATGATCGCGGCCGGCACGTCGCTGGTCGCCGGGCTGATGACGATCCTGATGGGCGTCGTCGCCAACTATCCGATGGCGCTGGCCACCGGCCTCGGGCTGAACGCGTTCGTGGCGTTCTCCATCGCCAGCCAGATGACCTGGGCCGACGCGATGGGCCTGGTGGTGATCGAGGGCCTGGTGATCCTCGTGCTGGTGCTCACCGGCTTCCGGGAGGCGGTCTTCCACGCCGTACCGGCGCAGCTGAAGATCGCGATCTCGGTCGGCATCGGCCTCTTCATCGCGCTGATCGGCTTCGTCGACGCCGGCTTCGTGCACCGCATCCCCGACGCCGCCAACACGACCGTCCCGGTCCAGCTCGGTGCCACCGGGCAGCTCGCCGGCTGGCCGGTGCTGGTGTTCGCGATCGGCCTCGCCCTCGTCATCGTGCTGTGGGTGACCCGCGTCCGGGGCGCGATCCTGATCTCGATCGTGGCGACCACGATCCTCGCGATCGTGGTCGAGGCGATCGCCGACCTCGGCTCCTCGCAGGACAACCCGAAGGGCTGGAGCCTCAACGTGCCCGCGTGGCCCGACAAGGTCTTCGACACCCCCGACTTCGGCACGCTCGGCGAGTTCAGCCTGCTCGGCTCGTTCGAGAGCGTCGGCGTCGTGACCGCGCTGCTGCTGGTCTTCACGCTGCTGCTCGCCGACTTCTTCGACACCATGGGCACGATGACCGCGATCGGCGCCGAGGGCGGCCTCCTCCAGGAGGACGGCACCCCGCCGAACACCCGCCGGATCCTCGTGGTCGACTCGATCGCCGCGGCCGCCGGTGGTGCCGCGGGCGTCTCGTCGAACACGTCGTACATCGAGTCGGCCTCAGGCGTCGGCGAAGGTGCTCGGACCGGCCTGGCGTCGGTGGTGACCGGCGTGCTGTTCCTGATCTCGATCTTCGCCGCGCCGCTGGTGAACATCATCCCGTCCGAGGCGGCCGTCCCGGCCCTGGTCCTGGTCGGCTTCCTGATGATGCAGCAGGTCAAGGGCATCGACTGGGACGACCTCGAGATCGCGATCCCGGCCTTCCTCACGATCGTGCTGATGCCGTTCACGTACTCCATCACCGTCGGCATCGGCGCCGGCTTCCTCGCCTACGTGCTGATCAAGATCGCCCGCGGCAAGGTGTCCGGGATCCACCCGCTCCTGTGGGTGATCTCCGCCCTCTTCCTCGTCTACTTCTGCATCGACCCGATCACCAACTGGCTCAGCTAGTGGTCGAGGAGCCTCGAAACCCGGTGAGCTCGGAGTGGTCGGTAACCACTGACGGTCCGGGGAGGCAGGGGCGGACGCGGTGGTGGTTTCGAGGCTCAGGCGCTAGCGCGCCTTCGCGCCTCAACCACCGGGCTGGCTGGCGCTAGCGCGCCTTCGCGCCTCAACCACCGGGCTGGCTGGCACCACCCCGCCTTCGCACCTCAACCACCGTGATCGGGCCACCACACGGCCGGAATAGTTAGCAAGGGTAATGAGTTACGCTAACGATATGCCTACCGTGGAGAAGGTCGCGCGCAGCGACGCCGGGCTCGCAGCAGAGCTCCGGCTGTCGGTGATGCGGCTGCGTCGCCGGCTCGCCGGCGAGCGACACCCCGACAACGAGCTGAGCATCAACCAGATGGGGGTGCTCGGCGTGCTCGCCCGCCGGGGCGCGCTGACCGTCGGCGAGCTCGCCGTCGCGGAGCGGGTGCAGCCGCCGTCGATGACCCGCACCGTCAACTGTCTCGAGGAGAGCGGGGACGTCGTCAAGCGGCCCCACGAGACCGACCGCCGCCAGATCGTGGTCGAGCTCTCCGAGCAGGGCCGCGGCCGGGTCCTCGCCGACCGTGACCGCCGTGACGCCTGGCTCGCCCAGCGTCTCCGGGAGCTCAGCCCCGACGAGAGAGCCGTGCTCCGCCAGGCCGCCCCGATCCTCGACAAGCTCGCCCTGAAGGACTGACACCGACACCGAATGAGCCCCACCTTCCGCGCCCTCCGCATCCCGAACTACCGGCTGTACTTCGCCGGCAGCGTCGTCTCGAACGTCGGCACCTGGATGCAGCGAGTGGCCCAGGACTGGCTGGTGCTCCACCTCCCCGGCAACAGCGGTACCGAGCTCGGCATCACCACCGGGCTCCAGTTCCTCCCGGTGCTGCTGCTGAGCCCGTACGCCGGGGTCGTCGCCGACCGGGTCCCGAAGCGCCGGCTGCTCCAGGTGACCCAGGCGACGATGGCCCTCGCCTCCCTGCTGCTCGGCCTGGTCGCCGTCCTCGGGGTGGCGCAGACCTGGATGGTCTACGTCATCGCGTTCGTCTTCGGCATCGGCGCGGCCTTCGACGCGCCCGCCCGCCAGTCCTTCGTCTCCGAGATGGTCGGGCCCGACGACCTCACCAACGCGGTCGGCCTGAACTCGGCCGCCTTCAACGCCGCCCGGGTGCTCGGCCCGGCGCTGGCCGGCCTGATGATCGGCGCGCTCGGTGGCGGTGCGGAGGCCACCGGCTGGGTCATCCTCGTCAACGCGGTGTCCTACCTGGCGGTGATCGGCCAGCTCCAGCGGATGAACACCGCACGGCTGACCTCGCCCGAGCTGCGGGGGCGCTCGCCCGGCATGCTGATCGAGGGCGTGCGCTACGTCCGCAGCCAGCCGAAAATGGTGATGATCCTGATCATCGTGTTCTTCGCGGGCACCTTCGGCATGAACTTCCAGATCACCTCGGCGCTGATGGCCACCGACGTGTTCGACAAGGGTGCGGGGGAGTACGGCATCCTCGGCTCGGCCCTCGCGGTCGGCTCGCTGACCGGCGCACTGATGGCCGCGCGCCGGGTGCGGATCCCGCTGCGGCTGCTGGTCGGTGCGGCGCTCGCCTTCGGCGTGGCCGAGATCGTCGCCGGGCTGCTGCCGACGTACCTCGCGTTCGCGCTCTTCTGCCCCCTGATCGGGTTCTTCACCCTGACCATGCTCAACTCCGCGAACGCGACCATGCAGCTGGAGTCGCCGCCGGAGATCCGGGGCCGGGTGATGGCCTTCTACTTCACGATCGTGATGGGCGGTACGCCGATCGGCGCGCCGATCATCGGCTGGATCGGCCAGCACCTCGGCGCCCGCTGGACCTTCATCCTCGGCGGCGTGCTCACCATGGCCGGCGTGCTCCTGGCCGTGGCGGTCTACGCCCGCATGTCGGGTGGCCTGCGTGGTTTCGTGACGGCTCGCGCCGTCCCACGCTGGCGCGCGGCCCGGAGCCGAGCCTCCTCAACCCCCTCGGCTGACGCTCACCCCTCGCTGCGCTCGGGCTGAACTGCCTCGGGCATTTTGACCGGGGTTGGGCACCCGAGTAACCTTTTTCCTCGTGTCTGGGACAACCAGGCCGTTGCGCGTGCCCGGAATCAGCGCGAGCTGACCCAGTCCGGGGGACAGGCCCCCGACGCGGGTACGGAAAGCCCCCTCGGCGAGACCCTCTCCAGGTCCCGCTGAGGAGCGGGGAAGGGCGACACGCCCGACCTCGGGGGTGAGTGCGGCGGGTTGAGCTTGCACCATCCCAGGTCACGGGCGGGTCGTGAGACCGGCCGAGAACGATCCGCGTGGGCAAGGCGCCCGCGTGTGGGAGCGAACAAGAAGGGGAACCACCCGGTGCCCACCATTCAGCAGCTGGTCCGCAAGGGCCGCCAGGACAAGGTGTCGAAGAACAAGACGCCTGCCCTGAAGGGGTCTCCGCAGCGCCGTGGCGTCTGCACCCGTGTCTACACCACCACCCCGAAGAAGCCGAACTCCGCCCTCCGCAAGGTCGCCCGTGTGCGCCTGTCGAGCGGCGTCGAGGTCACGGCGTACATCCCGGGCGTGGGCCACAACCTCCAGGAGCACTCGATCGTGCTCGTCCGCGGCGGCCGGGTGAAGGACCTTCCCGGTGTCCGCTACAAGATCATCCGCGGCACGCTGGACACCCAGGGCGTGAAGAACCGCAAGCAGGCTCGCAGCCGCTACGGCGCCAAGAAGGAGAAGAGCTGACATGCCGCGCAAGGGTCCCGCACCGAAGCGGCCGATCGACGTCGACCCGGTCTACGGGTCGCAGCTGGTCACCCAGCTCGTCTCCAAGGTGCTGCAGGACGGCAAGAAGCAGGTCGCGCAGCGCATCGTCTACACCGCCCTCGAGGGCTGCCGCGAGAAGACCGGCACCGACCCGGTCGTCACGCTCAAGCGTGCGCTCGACAACGTGAAGCCGACCATCGAGGTCAAGTCCCGCCGTGTCGGTGGTGCGACCTACCAGGTCCCGATCGAGGTCAAGGGCACGCGCGGCACCACGCTCGCGCTGCGCTGGCTCGTCGGCTACGCCGCCGACCGTCGTGAGAAGACGATGCACGAGCGCCTCATGAACGAGATCCTCGACGCCTCCAACGGCCTCGGTGCCGCGGTGAAGAAGCGCGAGGACACCCACAAGATGGCCGAGTCCAACAAGGCCTTCGCTCACTACCGCTGGTGACCACGGGCGCGGGCCGGCTCCGCTCCGAGCAGGGCCGCCCGCGCTCCACACCGCTATTCCTACTCTCTAAGGAACGCTGACACAGTGGCTGTCGACATCACCACGGACCTCACCAAGGTCCGCAACATCGGCATCATGGCGCACATCGATGCCGGTAAGACCACCACCACCGAGCGCATCCTGTTCTACACCGGTATCAACTACAAGATCGGCGACACCCACGAGGGTTCGGCGACCATGGACTGGATGGAGCAGGAGCAGGAGCGTGGCATCACGATCACCTCCGCTGCCACCACCTGCTGGTGGAAGGACCACCAGATCAACATCATCGACACCCCGGGTCACGTGGACTTCACCGCCGAGGTCGAGCGCTCGCTGCGCGTCCTCGACGGTGCGGTCGCGGTGTTCGACGGGGTCGCCGGTGTCGAGCCGCAGACCATGACCGTCTGGCGTCAGGCGAACAAGTACGCCGTGCCGCGGATGTGCTTCGTCAACAAGCTCGACCGCACCGGCGCGGACTTCCTGCGCTGCGTCGACATGATGGTCGAGCGCCTGAACTCCACCCCGCTGGTCCTCCAGCTCCCGATCGGCGCGGAGGCCGACTTCCTCGGCGTCGTCGACCTGGTCGGCATGCGCGCGCTGACCTGGCGCGGCGAGACCAAGATGGGCGAGGACTACGAGGTCGAGGAGATCCCGGCCGAGCTGGCCGAGCAGGCCGCGGAGTACCGCGAGAAGCTGCTCGAGACCCTCGCCGAGGCCGACGACGCCGTCATGGAGAAGTACCTCGAGGGCGAGGAGCTCTCGGTCGAGGAGCTCGAGGCGGCGATCCGTCGCGCCACGCTGGCCGACAAGCTGAACCCGGTCCTGTGCGGCACGGCGTTCAAGAACAAGGGCGTGCAGCCGCTGCTCGACGCGGTCGTCAAGTTCCTGCCGTCGCCGCTGGACATCGACGCGATCATCGGCCACAAGGTGGGTGACGAGGAGACGGAGATCTCCCGCAAGCCTGCCGACGACGAGCCGTTCTCGGGTCTGGCCTACAAGATCGCCTCCGACCCGCACCTCGGCAAGCTGATCTACGTCCGCGTCTACTCCGGCAAACTCGAGGCCGGCGCGACCGTGCTGAACTCGGTCAGCGGCAAGAAGGAGCGGATCGGCAAGGTCTACCAGATGCACGCCAACAAGCGTGAGGAGATCGCGTCGGTCGGCGCCGGCCAGATCGTCGCGGTCATGGGTCTGAAGGACACCAAGACCGGTCACACGCTCTGCGACCAGCAGAACCCCGTCGTGCTGGAGTCGATGACCTTCCCGGCACCGGTGATCGAGGTCGCGATCGAGCCCAAGACCAAGAGCGACCAGGAGAAGCTGGGCACCGCGATCCAGCGTCTCTCCGACGAGGACCCGACCTTCACGGTCAAGACCGACGAGGAGACCGGCCAGACCATCATCGCCGGCATGGGCGAGCTCCACCTGGAGATCCTGGTCGACCGGATGAAGCGCGAGTTCCGGGTCGAGGCCACCGTCGGCAAGCCGCAGGTCGCCTACCGCGAGACCATCCGCCGCAAGGTGGAGAACCACACCTACACGCACAAGAAGCAGACCGGTGGTTCGGGTCAGTTCGCGAAGGTCGTCATCTCGATCGAGCCCAGCATCGACCCCGAGACCGGGACCGGCGCGGGCTACGAGTTCGTGAACAACGTGACGGGTGGCCGCGTGCCGCGCGAGTACATCCCGTCGGTCGACCAGGGTGGCCAGGACGCCATGGAGTTCGGCGTGCTCGCCGGCTACCCGATGGTGGACGTGAAGTTCAGCCTCGAGGACGGCGCCTACCACGACGTCGACTCGTCCGAGCTGGCCTTCAAGATCGCCGGCAACCAGGCCTTCAAGGAGGCCGCGCGTCAGGCGAAGCCCGTGCTGCTCGAGCCGATGTTCGCCGTCGAGGTGACCACGCCGGAGACCTTCCTCGGCACCGTCATCGGCGACATCAACAGCCGCCGCGGGCAGATCCAATCGCAGGAGGAGCGGCACGGTGACATGGTCATCAACGCCCTCGTGCCGCTGTCCGAGATGTTCGGGTACGTTGGCGACCTGAGGTCCAAGACCTCCGGCCAGGCTTCGTACTCGATGGAGTTCGACTCGTACGCCGAGGTTCCCACGAACATCGCCGACGAGATCATCAAGAAGGTTCGCGGCGAGTAATCGCGTCGGACCCTCGGCAGTAACACCCAGCAAGTACGAGTCAAGTAACACACCAACCAGGAGGAGCCCACAGTGGCTAAGGCGAAGTTCGAGCGGACCAAGCCGCACGTCAACATCGGCACCATTGGTCACATCGACCACGGCAAGACGACGCTCACGGCGGCGATCACCAAGGTGCTGCACGACAAGTACCCGGACCTCAACGAGGCCTCGGCCTTCGAGGACGTCGACAAGGCTCCCGAGGAGCGCCAGCGCGGTATCACGATCTCGATCTCGCACGTCGAGTACCAGACCGAGGCGCGCCACTACGCGCACGTCGACTGCCCGGGTCACGCCGACTACATCAAGAACATGATCACCGGCGCCGCTCAGATGGACGGCGCGATCCTCGTGGTCGCGGCGACCGACGGCCCGATGCCGCAGACCCGTGAGCACGTGCTGCTCGCCCGCCAGGTCGGCGTGCCCGCCCTGGTCGTCGCGCTCAACAAGTGCGACATGGTCGACGACGAGGAGCTCATCGAGCTCGTCGAGATGGAGGTGCGCGAGCTCCTCTCCGAGTACGAGTTCCCGGGCGACGACATCCCGGTCGTGCGCGTGGCGGCCTTCCCGGCCCTCAACGGCGACGCCAAGTGGGGCGAGTCGATCCTCGAGCTCATGAACGCGGTCGACGAGTACATCCCGACCCCGGAGCGCGAGACCGACAAGCCGTTCCTGATGCCCGTCGAGGACGTCTTCACGATCACCGGTCGTGGCACCGTCATCACCGGCCGGATCGAGCGCGGCATCGTCAAGGTCGGCGAGGAGGTCGAGATCGTCGGCATCCGTCCCGACGCGCAGAAGACCACCGTCACCGGTGTCGAGATGTTCCGCAAGCTGCTCGACGAGGGCCAGGCGGGCGAGAACGTCGGCCTGCTCCTCCGTGGCACCAAGCGCGAGGACGTCGAGCGCGGCATGGTCGTGATCAAGCCGGGCACGACCACCCCGCACACCAACTTCGAGGCCTCGGTCTACATCCTCTCGAAGGAGGAGGGCGGCCGCCACACGCCGTTCTTCAACAACTACCGTCCGCAGTTCTACTTCCGGACCACGGACGTGACGGGCGTCGTGACGCTGCCCGAGGGCACCGAGATGGTCATGCCGGGTGACAACACCGAGATGTCGGTCGAGCTCATCCAGCCCATCGCGATGGACGAGGGTCTGCGCTTCGCGATCCGCGAGGGTGGCCGCACCGTCGGCGCCGGCCGGGTCACCAAGATCACCCAGTGATCCAGCACTGACACGAAGGGCCCCGACAGCCGCCAGGCTGTCGGGGCCCTTCTGTCTGTGCCGGAGAGGAGCCGAGGCGGCGCCAGTTTGCCCCCGCGCGAAGCGCCCGCAGCGGAAAGTAGCGCCGACTCGGCGACCCCACAGCGGACCGCGAGTCGACGTGCCGGCCCTACCCCCTAGGGTCGTGTCCCGTGAGCAACGAGCGACTTGACGCCGCCGCGGTCGAGGCCGCGGCCGAGGTGCTGCGGTCCGTCGTACGCCGCACCGAGCTCGAGCACAGCGACCGGCTGAGCGAGGAGGTCGGCGCGACCGTGCTGCTCAAGCGCGAGAACCGCCAGCTCACCCGGTCCTACAAGGTGCGCGGCGCCTACCACCTGATCAGCGGGCTGACCGGCGCCGAGCGCGCCCGCGGGGTCGTCTGCGCGAGCGCGGGCAACCACGGCCAGGGGCTGGCGTGGAGCTGCGCCCGGCTCGGCGTGCAGGGGCGGGTCTATGTGCCGGGCAACACGCCCCGACAGAAGCGGCAGCGCATCCTCGCGCTCGGCCAGGGGCGGGTCGAGCTGGTCGTGGAGGGCAGCACGTACGACGCGGCCGGCGCGGCCGCCCACGCCGACTCCGAGCGCACGGGCGCGGTCTACGTGCCGCCGTTCGACGACCCGCGCACGATCGCCGGCCAGGGCACGATCGCGCCGGAGCTGGTCGAGCAGGCACCGCGGCCCCTGCACACCGTCGTGGTCCCGGTCGGTGGCGGCGGGCTGATCGCCGGACTGGCCGTGTGGCTGCGCGAGCGGTGCCCGGAGGTCCGCATCGTCGGCGTCGAGCCGCAGGGCGCGGCGAGCATGACCGCGGCGCTCGCGGCCGGCGGTCCGGTGGCGCTGGAGCAGGTCGACACCTTCGTCGACGGCGCGGCCGTCGGCCGGGTCGGTGACCTGACGTACCCGCTGGTGCGCGACCTCGTCGACGAGGTGATCACGGTCGACGCCGGCGCGGTCTGCACCGAGATGCTCGACCTCTACCAGGTCGAGGGCATCATCGCCGAGCCCGCGGGGGCGCTGGCCAGCACCGCCGCCCGCGAGCTGGCGGGCTCGTTCCCGGCGGACGCCGTGGTCGCCTGCATCGTCTCCGGCGGCAACAACGACGTCAGCCGCTACGGCGAGATCCTGGAGCGGTCGCTGCTGCACCAGGGACTGCGCCACTACTTCCTGGTGTCGTTCCCGCAGGAGCCGGGTGCGCTGCGGCACTTCCTCGACGACGTACTCGGCGAGAGCGAGGACATCGTGGTCTTCGACTACGTGAAGAAGAACAACCGCGAGACCGGCCCGGCGCTGGTCGGCATCGAGCTCGAGGCCGCCGCCGGGCTGGCCGGGCTGCTGGACCGGATGGCGGCCAGCCCGCTGACCATCGAGCGGGTGCCGCCCGGCTCGCCGCTGTTCACGTTCCTGATGTGAGGGCCGCGACCGAGAGATGAGCCAGACGCCTGACGACGGAGTGCGGCCGGCGCGCCCGCACCACAAGCTGACCGAGGACGGCCGGCGGCTGCGCGAGGTGCTGACCTACGCGCGCCGCGGCAGCCGTTTCACCCCCCGCCAGGCGCAGGCCTGGGAGGCGTACGCCGACCGGTGGTGGGTGCCCGACGAGGCGGTCGACGCGCCCGGCTTCTCGCTCGCGGGCCTCTTCGGACGGCGCGCGCCGCTGATCGTCGAGATCGGCTCCGGCATCGGGGAGTCCACGGTCGAGCTCGCGCGGACCCGCCCGGACCACGACGTCGTCGCGTTCGAGGTGTGGCTCCCCGGCGTCGCCGACACCCTCGGGCGGATCGGCGAGGCCGGGCTCACCAACGTGCGCCTGCTCAGCGTCGACGCCGTGTGGTCGATGGAGCACCTGGTCGCGCGGGACAGCCTCGCCGGGCTGTGGGTCTTCTTCCCGGACCCCTGGCACAAGACGCGGCACCACAAGCGCAGGCTGGTCACCCCGACCTTCGGTCGGCTCGCCGCGAGCCGGCTCGGGTCGGGCGCCGAGTGGCGGCTGGCCACCGACTGGGCCGACTACGCCGAGCAGATGGTCGAGGTGCTCGACGCCGAGCCGCTGCTGCGCGGCGGCGTCGTCGAGCGGTGGGCCGAGCGGCCGGTCACGAAGTTCGAGCGCAAGGGGCTCGCCGCCGGCCGCGCGATCACGGATCTGCGCTACGTGCGGGTCTGACCGGGCCGCGACGTCGTACGACGCACGACGAGCTCGGTCGGGAGGATCACCTGCTCCGGCGTCCAGTCGTCGTCGGTCAGCGCCGCGAGCACCTGGGTCGCCGCCACCCGGCCCTGCTCGTGGACGGGCTGGGCGACCGTGGTGAGGTCGAAGTACCTGGCCATCTCGTGGTCGTCGACCCCGACGACCGAGACGTCCTCGGGGACCCGCAGCCCGAGCTCGCGGGCGGCCCGGAGCGCGCCGATCGCCATCTCGTCGGAGGCCGCGAAGATCGCGGTCGGCCGGTCCGGCCGGGCGAGCAGCCGCAGGGCGGCCGCCTGGCCGCCGGCCGCGGTGAACTCGCCGTCCTCCTCGAGTCCGGGCGGCTGCTCGAGCCCCGCGCGATCGAGGGTGCGGCGGTAGCCGGCGAGCCGGGCCGAGGGCGCGGTGAAGTCGAGGACGCCCGAGGTGGCGCCGCCGATGTAGGCGATCCGCTCGTGGCCGAGGTCGACCAGGTGCCGGGTCGCCGTCGTGGCGGCCTCCTCGTCGTCGATGCGCACGGTCGCCCAGCCGGGGAGGTCGGCCCCGACGATCGTCACCGGCCGGCCGAGCCGGCTGAGCCGGTCGCGCTCGCCGGGGCTCGGCTTGAGGCTGAGCACCAGTACCGCGTCGACCCGCTTCATCAGCAGGCTGGTCTCGAACACCCGGTGCCGGGCGGAGGGGTCGCCGGCGAGGTTGTAGAGGAGCAGGTCGTAGCCGCGCTCGCGCAGCACCTCCTCGGCGCCCTGGACCACGGCGGCGAAGAACCACTGGGTGACCCGGGGCACGATGACGGCGACCGTGCGGGTCTGGCCGCTGGCCAGTCCGGCGGCGCTGGGGGAGGGCACGTAGCCCAGCCGCTGCGCCGACTCCAGCACCCGGCCGCGGGTCGTCTCGGACACGCCCCGCAGCCCGCGCAACGCGCGCGAGACGGTCGCCGTGGACATCTCCACGTCGCGCGCCACGTCCCGGATGCCGGTCATTGTGGGAACGCTCCCACTTTCCCGATCCAGGCACTACCGTGGGGCCCATGACCCAGCACCTGCCCGCCGGGCCGACCCTGGCCTTCGGCGCCGCGACCGCGGCGTACCAGATCGAGGGCGCCGCGCGCGAGGACGGCCGCGGCACCTCGATCTGGGACACCTTCGCGGCCCGTCCGGGCGCGATCCGCGACGGGCGGGACGGCTCGGTGGCCTGTGACTCCTACCATCGCTTCGAGGAGGACCTCGACCTGGTCGCGGGCCTCGGCGCGGGCTGGTACCGCTTCTCGGTGGCCTGGCCCCGCATCGTGCCGGCGGGCACCGGGGCCGTCGAGCCGCGCGGGCTCGACTACTACGACCGGCTCGTCGACGCCGCGCTGGCCCGGGGCGTCCGGCCGACCGCCACGCTCTACCACTGGGACCTGCCGCAGCCTCTCGAGGACCGCGGCGGCTGGCTCGAGCGGAGCACGGCCGAGGCGTTCGCCGACTACGCGATGGTCGTGCACGACCGGCTCGGCGACCGGGTGCGGGTCTGGGCGACCCACAACGAGCCGTGGTGCGCGGCCTACCTCGGCTACGCCGCCGGCATCCACGCGCCCGGCCGCCGGGAGGGCGGCGCCGGCCACCGGGCGGCCCACCACCTCAACCTCGGCCACGGCCTGGCCGCGGCCCGCCTGCACGACGCGGGTGTGACCGACCTCGGCATCGTGCACAACCTGGCGCCGTTCTGGCCCGAGTCGCCCGCGGCCGCGGGTGCCGCCGACGAGCTCGACGCCGTTCGCAACCGGATCTGGACCGGGCCGCTCGCCGAGGGCGCGTACGACGAGGGGCTGCTCCGGGTCGCGCCCGAGCTCGCCGACCCGGCGCTGGTCCGCGACGGCGACCTCGCGCTGGTGCGCGGCTCCGCCGACTGGATCGGCGTCAACTACTACACGCCGTTCCGGCCGGCGCTCGCCGACCCGGGCCTCGACGTACACCCCGAGATCGAGGCCTACCCCGGGGTCACGCCGGTCTCGTTCGTGGTGCGCGAGCCCCGCACCGACATCGGGTGGGAGGTCGATGCGGCGGGGCTCGAGGCGGTCCTCGTGCAGACCCACGAGCGCACCGGACTGCCGATCGTCGTGACCGAGAACGGCGCTGCCTGTGCCGACGACGCGGTGGTGGCCGGCCCGGACGGCCGGCCGATGGTCGACGACGGTGATCGCATCGACTACCTGCGCGAGCATCTCGCCGCCACCGAGGCGGCGCGCGGGGCCGGGGCCGACGTGCGCGGCTACTTCGTGTGGACACTGCTCGACAACTTCGAGTGGGCAGAGGGCTACACGAAGACCTTCGGCATCGTGCACCTCGCCCCCTCCACCCTGACCAGGACGCCCAAGGCGTCCTACCACTGGCTCGCCGAGCACATCGCTTCCGCTCCGTCCGAGACCGGCCGCCGACCCGTCAGCCCTTGACGCTCCCGGCAAGCAGGCCACGCACGAAGTATCGCTGGAGGGTCAGGAACACGACGAGGGGGATGGCCAGGGAGATGAAGGCGCCGGACGCCAGCAGCTGCCAGTCCTGCCCCTTCTCGCCGACCAGGCTGACCAGCTGCACCGTGAGCGGAGTGACCTCCGGCGAACTGAACACCAGCGCGACCAGCAGGTCGTTCCAGACCCACAGGAACTGGAAGATCGCGAAGGCCGCGATCGCGGGCATCATCAGCGGGAGCATGATGCGGCTGAAGATCTGCACGTGGGCGGCCCCGTCGACGCGCGCGGACTCGATGAGCTCCCCGGGGATCTGGCGCATGAAGTTGTGCAACAGGTAGATCGCCAGCGGCAGCGCGAAGATCGTGTGGGAGAGCCACAGCTCGTACAGCCCACCGGCCGGTGCGTCCCGGCCGGCCAGCGGCATCAGGTTGAACGGCGGGTCGACGTAGAGGCTGAGCAGCGGCACGAGGGTGACCTGGATCGGCACGATCTGCAGCGCGAAGATCGCCACGAAGAGCACGTCACGGCCGCGGAAGTCCATCCACGCGAACGCGTACGCCGCGAGGGTGGCGAGGCTGATCGGGATCAGCACCGCCGGGATCGTGATCACGATGGAGTTGATCAGGTTCGTGCTCAGGCCCTCGCCGCTGGCCCCGCCGTTGAGGGCGTCGCTGTAGTTCTTCAGCGTGAACGCCGGGTCGGTGAAGATGTTCCACCAGCCGTTGGACTTGACGTCCTCCTCGGGGCGGAACGACGAGACCAGCAGGCCGAAGGTCGGCACGGTCCACAGGACCGCGATGACCAGGGCGATCACGGACGCGAGCCGCCCGGACAGACCCTCCTTGGCGGCCGCGGCGGCGGAGCGCGGCCGGCCGCCCGGGCTGCCGGTGGCCTGGGGTGCGATCGTGTCGAGCTCGGTCGCGGTCATCGTGCCTCCAGCTTCCGCATCTGTCGGATGTTGTAGATGACGACCGGGATCACCAGGGCGAAGATGACCACCGCGATCGCGGTGGCGATCCCCTGGTTCCCTGCGATGAAGTTCTGGCGGTAGAACTCGTAGGCCAGCACGCTGGTGTTGAAGTTGCCCCCGGTCGCGGTCTGCACGATGTCGAAGACCTTGAGCGTCGCGATGGTGATCGTGGTCAGGACGACGATGAGTGAGGGCCGGATGCTCGGCACCGTGATGAAGCGGAACATCTTCCAGCCGCCGACGCCGTCGAGCCGGGCGGCCTCGACGATGTCGTCGGGGATCGCCTTGATCGAGGCCGACAGGATCGTCATCGCGAAGCCCGCCTGGATCCAGATCAGGATCACGATGAGGAAGAAGGTGTTCCAGGGGTCGTTGAGCAGGAAGTTGTACGGGTCGACGTGCAGCCAGACGAGGATCTGGTTCAGCAGCCCGATCTGGTCCGCCTCGCCGGAGCGGTAGGCGTAGACGAACTTCCAGATGATCGAGGCGGCGACCATGGAGATCGCGATCGGCAGGAACATCAGGGCCTTGGCGATCCGCTCGAACCGGATCCGGTCGACCAGCACCGCGTAGACCAGGCCGATCCCGGTGGAGACGATCGGGGTCAGGATCACCCACAGCAGCGTGTTCCGCAGCACCGTCAGCTGCTGCTTGTCGGTGAAGAGCTTCTTGTAGTTGTCGAGGCCGACCCAGGGCGGATCGAAGCTGGAGGCGCCGTGCAGGGACTGCCAGACGGTCACGATCGCCGGGTAGAGCAGCCCGATGCAGATCAGCAGCACCGAGGGGCCGAGGAAGGCGGCCGTCTGGACGCGCTCACCCGCCCGCGACCGCAGCCGCTGGGTGAGCAGCAGGATCGCGCCGATCACCACGTAGAAGATGGCGACGGCGATCACCATCTGGACGAACTTGTCGGACGTGCTCACCCTGCCTCCTGTCTCTGCGGCTGTCTCTGCGGCTGTCTCTGCGGCCGTCTCGTGCGACGAAGCGCTGGGACGAGCGAGCCCGCCCGTCCCAGCGCCGCGTGGTCGATCAGGAGCTCGGCCAGGAGTTCTCGATGTTGGTGAGGGCGTCCTTCGTGCTCTCACCGGTGACCCAGGCGGTCATCTCCTTCCAGAAGGAGCCGGCGCCGACGGCGCTGGGCATCTGGTCGGATCCGTCGAAGCGGAAGGTCGCGTCGGGGTCCTGGAAGATCTCCGCGGAGAGCTTGTCGATCGGGCTGCTCAGGTTGGCCTCGTCCAGACCCGTGTTGGCGCTGACCCAGCCGCCACCCGGCGTGCTCTTGGCCTTCTCGTTGGCCCACACGTCGGTCGACAGGTAGGTCTGGAACGCCGCGACCTCGGGCCGGTCGTCGAACGCGGCGACGAACTCGCCCGCGCCGAGCACCGGCTTGCCGAAGTCCTCGTTGGTCACCGGGAGGTAGAAGGCGAACACGTCGCCGTCCTCGGTCACCTTGGTGCCCTCGGGCCACTGGGCGGCGTAGAAGCTCGCCATCCGGTGCAGGGCGCACTGGTCCTTGAGGATCGGCTGGCCGGCGTCCTGGAACGCCGTCGTCGCGATCGAGTCCACGTCGCCGAAGCCGCCGTTGACATACTTGGGGTCCTTGAGAATGGCGCCGACCTTGTCGAGCGCCTCGGCCACGGCGTCGTCGTTGAACGCGATGTCGTGGTTGACCCACTGGTCGTAGACGTCGGGTCCGGCGTCGCGCAGGAGCACGTCCTCGAGCCAGTCGGTGGCCGGCCAGCCGGTGGCGTCGCCGGACTCGATGCCGGCGCACCAGGGCTTGATGCCGGTCGCGGCGATGTCACCGGTCAGCGACATCAGGTCGTCCCAGGTCTCCGGGACCTCCCAGCCGTTCTTCTGGAACATCGAGGGGGAGTACCACACGAAGGACTTCACGCTGGCGCCCAGCGGAGCGGCGTAGAAGGTGTCGTCGACGGTGCCGTAGCCCTTCCAGTCCTCGCCGAAGAACTCGTCGACGTTGTCGGCGACCTGCGACGGGGCCTCGACGACCTGACCCGAGTCGACCACGGTCTTGAGCAGGCCGGGCTGGGGGATGTAGGCGATGTCGGGGGCGTTGTTGGCCTTCACCCGGACGACGAGCTGGGTCTCGAACTGGTCGGAGCCTTCGTACTTGACCGAGGCGCCGGTGCAGGTCGTGAACAGCTTGTAGGAGTTCTCCTGGGCCTCCTGCTCGGGCGGGAGGATCGAGGTGTAGACCGAGACCGACTTGCCGCTCAGGTCGCCGAAGTCGGCGAGCTGCTCGAGTCCCGAGCACTCGGACTTGCCGTCACCCGGCCAGGTGCCGCTGGCTTCACTGCTGCCGCCGTCGTCGTCACTCGCGCAGCTCGCGAGGACGAGTCCCGCACTCGCCAGGGCGGCGGCAGCTGCCAGGCCACGGCGCATGTTGCGTGATCGCATTCGTGCATTCCTCTCTGGATTGTCAGCAGGTCCGTCCAGGTCCGCGCGCCTTGTAACCCGCTCCGTGGGCAACGATGCAAACGTTTACGCGCGTGCCCCGTCAAGGGACCCCGGTCACGATTCTGTAACGCAGGTCACATTTCAATGGGAACGCTCCCACTGCCGGATGATAGCCCCACCGCCGGTGTTCGTGCCGGACGATCTCCACCTCGTACTGACCCCGGGTCAGCCGCGGGCGGCCAACCGGCGTCGCAGCTCGGCCTCACGGGCCAGCCGCCGGGTGTCGCGCTCGCGCCGCGCGGCGACCACCGCCGCGAGGTAGGCCTCGGGCGGGGTCCCGGGCGGCGGGGGCGGCGAGACGTGCCGGCTGACGGCGGAGGCGAGCCGTTCGCCGAGGGCGGCGCGCGAGCGCGGGTCGATCTCCTGGGAGCGGCCGAGGTACTGCCGCACCGCGATCGCGAGCCCGGTCGGCAGCGCGGCCATGTCGGCCTGTGCCGCCCACGCCGCGAGCGGGGGCGGCATCGGTACCGGCTGGGGGAGGGTGAGGCGGATCCGGTCGCGGACGACGTACGTCCCGGCGGCGTAGTCGCCCAGGCGCTTGCCGCGCGGGCTGAGCAGGGCGCAGAAGAAGGCGGGGCTGCCGAAGAAGAGGTAGATCTCGACCACGCCGACCAGCGCGCGCACGAACGCGTGGTGGAAGGAGATGGGTCCCGCGTCGTCGCGCACCGCGCGCAGCCCCATCGCGAGCTTGCCCAGGGACCTGCCCCGGGTCAGCGTCTCGATCGTGGTCGGGAAGACGATCCAGGCCACGATGATCGACGCGAGCATCGCCACCTGTGCCAGTGCCTCGTCGGCGCGCAGCGCCGCGATCGCCAGGCCGAGCACCAGCGCCACCAACAGCACCGAGGCGGCCACGACGTCGATGAGCCCCGAGACGATCCGGGCGCCGATGCTCGCCGGAGGCAGGTCGAGCGCGACCGCCTCGCCGGTGACGAGGTCGTCGGTCGTGAGCGTCGCGAACTCGGGGGCGGCCATCGCCGGTGAGTCTAGGCTCCGGGCATGGACCTCGACGCGTACGTCGCGGCGCACCTCGCCGAGTGGCGTCGGCTGGAGGAGCTCACCCGGCGGCGCCGGCTGTCGGGTCCCGAGGCCGACGAGCTGGTCGAGCGCTACCAGCAGGTGGCCACCCATCTCTCGGTGGTGCGCACCTCCGCGCCGGACGCGACGCTGATCGCCTACCTATCCTCGCTGCTGTCGCGGGCGCGCAACCGGGCGGCCGGCACCCGCACCGGCACCTGGGCCGGGGTCCGGCGGTTCTTCGTCGGCCGCTTCCCCGGCGCGCTCTACCGGCTGCGCTGGTGGTGGCTCGGCACGCTCGCGGCCAACGTCGTGGTCACCGGCGTGATGATCCTCTGGCTGCTCGGGCACCCCGACGTCGAGCAGAGCCTGCTCTCGCCCGAGGACGTCGAGCAGCTGGTCAGCCACGACTTCGAGGACTACTACAGCGAGTACGCCGCGAGTCACTTCGCCGCGCAGGTCTGGGTCAACAACGCGTGGGTCTCGGCGCTCTGCATCGCGCTCGGCGTACTCGGGCTGCCGGTGGTCTGGCTGCTCTTCCAGAACATCGCCAACCTGGCGATCATCGGCTCGATCATGATCCGCCACGACCACGCCGGGCACTTCTGGGGACTGATCCTTCCGCACGGCCTGCTGGAGCTCACCGCCGTCTTCGTGGCCGGCGGCATGGGCCTGAAGCTGTTCTGGTCGTGGGTGGAGCCGGGTGAGCTCACCCGCACGCAGTCGCTGGCCCGCGAGGGCCGCACCGCCGGCACCGTCGCCCTCGGCCTGGTCGCGGTGCTCCTGGTCAGCGGGGTCATCGAGGCCTTCGTGACCCCGTCCGGACTGCCCACCTGGGCCCGGGTCGGCATCGGGATCCTGGCCGAGGCGGTCTTCTTCGCCTACGTCTTCGTGCTCGGTCGACAGGCCACCTGGCGCGGTGAGACCGGAGACCTCGACGCCGTACTGCTCGAGGACCGGGTCGCCACCCAGGCCTGACTCAACCGTTCAGAGGAGGCCGCGCGCCTTGAGCGACAGGTAGTGGTCGGCGAGCACGGGCGGTAGGTCGTCGGCGTCGAGGACGTCGACGCCGAGGGCACGGAGGAGGCCGGCGGTGTGCCGGCGGCGGCCGATGGCCCGCTCGGCGGCCGCGGCGTCGTAGACCTCGTCGAGGCCGGCGCGGTCCGCCGCGAGGCGCTCGAGCTCGGGGTCGCGCACCGACGCGAGCACCACCCGGTGGTGGCGGGTCAGGGTGGGCAGCACGGGCAGCAGGCCTTCCTCGACGGCCGCCGGCTCGAGGGGCGTGAGCAGCACCAGCAGTGCCCGCTGCCGGCCGAGGCCGGTCACGGCGCCGGCCAGGGCGTCCCAGTCGGCCTCGGCGATCACCGGCTCGACGTCGGCCATCGCCTCCTGGAGCCGCGCGGCGATGTCGCGCGCCCCGGCGAAGCGGAGCCGGCTGCGCACCCGCCGGTCGCCGGCCACGACGTCGACCCGGTCGCCGGCGCGCGAGGCGAGCGACGCCAGCAGCAGCGCGGCGTCCATCGCGGAGTCGAGCCGGGGTACGTCGCCGATCCGGCCGGCCGACGTACGCGAGGTGTCGAGCACCAGTACGACGCGGCGGTCGCGCTCGGGCTGCCAGGTCCGCACCACCACGTTGCGGCTGCGGGCGCTGGCCCGCCAGTCGATGGCACGGACGTCGTCGCCGCGCACGTACTCCCGCAGCGAGTCGAACTCCGTGCCCTGGCCGCGCACCCGCACCGCGGCCCGGCCGTCGAGATCGCGCAGCCGGGCCAGCCGGCTCGGCAGGTGCTTGCGCGACTCGAAGGGCGGCAGGGCCCGCACCGTGCCGTCGAGCGGCCGGGTGGCCTGCCGCGACGCGAGGCCGAGCGGACCCTGGAGCCGGACGGTGACACCGAGCGCGCGCAGGTCGCCCCGGCGGCGGGGCAGCAGCGGCGTCGGCAGCGGCACCCGGTCGCCGGGGCCGAGCGCGATGCGGTGCCGGTTGGCGCGCGCGCCGGCGGTCGGCTGCCAGGAGTCGCGGACGACGCCGCGCAGCCGGCGACGCGAGTCGTTGGTGGCGACCAGCACGCTGGTGGCCGGGTCGCCGAGCCGCACCGAGCCGACCGGCCGGCGCTCCAGCGACAGCGACGACGGGGCGGGTGCGAGCAGCACGTCGAGCCCCACCAGCAGGCCGACGGCGAGCGTCCACAGCCAGGTGGTGCTGGTCTCCGGTCGCAGCAGCACCGCCACCACCCCCAGCAGGAGCAGCAGCGGGACGCGTCCGGAGATCGCCATGGCTCGGGTCCTACCGCGGCACCGGGACGGAGGCGAGCGCCGACGCGAGCACCTGGGCGACCTGGACACCCTCGAGCTCGGCCTCGGGACGCAGCCCGAGCCGGTGCACGAGCGTGGCGTGGGCGAGCGCTTTCACGTCGTCCGGGGTCACGAAGTCGCGTCCGGTCAGCCAGGCCCACGCGCGCGCCGACCGCAGCAGCGCGGTCGCGCCGCGGGGGCTGACGCCCAGGCTGAGCGACGGCGACTCGCGGGTCGCCCGGGCGATGTCGACGATGTAGCCGGCCACGTCGGGGCTGACCTGCACCCGGTCGACCGCGGCCCGGCCGGCCGTGATGTCGGCGGCGTCCGCCACCGGCCGTACGCCGGCGCCGGCCACGTCGCGCGGGTCGAAGCCGTTCGCGTGCCGGCGCAGGATCTCCAGCTCGGCGGCCCGGTCGGGCACCGGCAGCACCACCTTGAGCAGGAACCGGTCGAGCTGGGCCTCGGGCAGCGGGTAGGTCCCTTCGTACTCGACCGGGTTCTGGGTCGCCGCGACCAGGAAGGGCCGCGGCAGCGGCCGCGAGACGCCGTCGACGGACACCTGGCCCTCCTCCATCGCCTCGAGGAGCGCGGACTGGGTCTTCGGCGGGGTCCGGTTGATCTCGTCGGCGAGCAGCAGGTTGGTGAAGATCGGCCCCTCGCGGAAGGACAGCTCACCCTGCCGACTGTCGATGACCATCGACCCGGTGATGTCGCCGGGCATCAGGTCGGGGGTGAACTGCACCCGCCGGGTGTCGACGGACAGGGCACCGGCCAGGGTGCGCACCAGCAGCGTCTTCGCGACCCCGGGCACTCCCTCCATCAGCACGTGACCGCCGCAGAGCAGCGCGACCAGCAGGCCCGAGACGGCGGCGTCCTGGCCGACGACGGCCTTGGCGACCTCGGTGCGGACGGCGGCCAGCCGATCGCGCGCCTCGGCACCGCTCGCGGGGGTGGGGGACTCGCTCATGGGCGGCGTACCTCTCTGTCGAGCTCGGCCAGCCGGTCGGCCAGCGTGATCAGGTCGTGGTCGGTGGCGGGTGGCGGGGCGTGCGGTCCGAGGAGGGCGTCGATCTCCGCCTGGGGGCGGCCGGTGTGCCGCGCGAGGTCGCGCACGAGCGCGACCGGATCGGGCCCCGAGCCGAGGCGCAGCCGCTCGGCGGTGCGCACCCGGGCCGCGGCCCGCAGCACCTCGGCGGCGTGCGCCCGGTCGCCGGCCCTGCGGTAGAGCCGGCCCCGGCTGCGGGTGGTCTCGATCGCCTTGACCGTCACCGGCAGCGGCTCGACCGCGAGCGGGCCGAGCCGGCGCGACCGCCACAGCAGCAGGGCGAGGGTCGCGACGGCGACCAGCAGCAGCCCCGGGCGCAGCCAGTCGGGCAGCAGCGACGAGAGGCTGACGCCGTCGCCGGCGCGGAGGTCCTCGAGCGAGGGCACGTACCAGACCAGCCGGTCCGACCCGCCGAGCAGCCGCAGGGCGAGGGCGGCGTTGTCGGCGCGCAGCACCTGGTCGTTGCTCAGCGCGTGGCCCGCACCGAGCAGCACCAGGCCCGGCCGCGGCTCCGCCAGCAGCGCGGCGCCGTCGCCGGTCGGGAAGCAGCCCGGGCCGGGGTAGGCGAGCGCCAGGTCGACGGCGACGGCGAGGTCGGCGTACGCCGGGTCGGCGCAGTCGGCAACGATCGCGCGGTCGGGCGCGATCCGGGTCGGCGCCGGCACACCGAGCACGTCGGCCAGGCCGGGCTCGGCCTCGACGAGCACCACGCGGGCCCCGCCCGCGTGGTCGAGCAGCCGTTCGGCGGTGCTCGTCCCGAGTCGGTCGGTCGAGGTGACGACGACGGTGGTGTCCGGCCCGGTCTCGGTGCGCTCCAGGTGGTCCGCGTCGCGGGCGACGGTGACGTCGACCCCCTGATCCTCGAGCACCCGCGCCAGCGCGCGCCCGCCGGCGGGGTCGGGGTTGTCCGGGTCGAGGAAGCCGGACCGGTGTCCGCCGCCTCCGATCAGCAGCACGACCACGACGGCGGCGACCAGTCCGACGCCGATCGCGAGTGTCGCCCGGTGCCTGCTCATCGGCGTACCCCCGAGAGGGCGTCGTCGAGCGCGAGCACCTCGACGGCCTGCTCCGGGGTGGCGGGACGCCCGCCGTAGAGCACGGCGTCGAACCGGGTCGCGCTGCCCTCGACCCGGGCGCCCAGGTCGGGGTACGCCGCGGCGAGGGCCACCGCCACCTCGTGCGCGGTCGCCCCGGGCCGGTCGTCGAGCCGGCCGCGCTCGACCTGTCGCACGGTCAGCGCGCGGAAGCCGTCGACCAGCGCGTCGGCCGGGCGCCCCGCGGCGAGCGCGTGCTGGGCCGCGGCGCGCAGTTGGGCGGCCGTGAGCGTCCGGTCCGCGACGACGGGGCCCGGCCCGATCGCCGCCCGCGGTGCCCGACGGGCACGCGAGACCAGCCAGGCGAGCGCGAGGCCGAGCGCCAGGAACGCCGCGATCGCCAGGAACGTCGACAGCGGCGGCGCGTCGGCCGCGGCGTCGATCGTGCCGCCGAGCAGCCGGTCGAGCCAGTCCAGGAGCCGCTCGAGCACGTTGCGCTCGTGGTACTCCGGATGCAGCAGCTCGCGTCCGAGCAGCGACCGCGCCTCGTCCCCGGACGGGTCGAGCGGCGGCTCCGCGAGCAGGGCCAGCGCGCGGCTCACGGTGCGGTGATCCCCGCCTGCGTCATCAGCTCGATGTCGTAGGCCTCCTTGCGGATCCGCTGGTCGAGGTACTGCAGCGAGGCCACCGCGGCCGTTAACGGTGCGACGAAGGCGGTCGAGACGACCGTGCCGAGTGCGTTGACCACCACCATGAGCAGGAGGGCGACCTCGGGATCGCTGATCGCGACGCTGAGCACCGAGCCGACGATCGCGAACGGCACGGTCAGGATCTGTGCGGCGACCGAGGTGACCACCAGCGTCAGCAGGCCGATGCCGAACGTGCGCCAGAACTGGCGCCGGGTCAGCGCGTAGGCGCGGCCGAGGCCGGCGAACACGCCGGTCCGCTCGACCATCAGCGCCGGTACGGCGAGGTAGGTGAGCCGGATCCACAGCCAGCAGCCGAGCGCGACCACCGCCGGCCCGGTCACGACGAACCAGGCGAGCGGGAGCTCCCAGGACGACGTGGCCACCAGGACGACGACCGACATCAGGACGTACCCGAGCAGGAGGACCAGCCAGAGCAGCCCGATCAGCACGGTGATCCCGACCAGCCGCCAGCGGCTGCCCCGGGTGGCCGCCCAGGCCTCGCCGAGCGTGAGCCGCCGGCCGATCGCCGCGGCCGCGGTGACGTGGGCGATCATCCCGGTCACGAAGATCAGCCCGACGTACTGGAGCGCCGATCCGAGCCCGAGCGCCCCGAGCGCGGTCAGGCTGCCGAGCTCGTCGGCGGTGTCGCCGCCCGACGACTCGGCGGACAGGCCGACGGCCAGCGTGACCACGGCGGTGACCAGCACCGGCAGCGCCATCGCGACCGCGGCGACCAGCACCGAGGAGCCGACGGTCGCCCGCGGGTTGAAGCGGATGATCCGGAACGCCGCGTCGTACAGGTCACCGAGTCCGAGCGGTCGCAGCGGCATCGCGCCGGGCTTGTGCGCGGCACCGAGCATCCCCGGCGCCCAGCCGGGGGAGCCACCGGGCGGCCCGGCCGGCGGGGGACCGCCGGGAGCGGGGCCCCAGAGCGGCGGAGGGGACTCCGATGGCGGCTGCCACCCCGGCGGGGGTGGGTCGCCGGGGCCGCCCGGCGACGGGTACCACGGGCTGCCCGACATGGGCCCATCCTGTCAGTGGCCGCCCTGCTGCGGGACCGCGTTGCTGGGCAGCACGCAGGCCGCGTCTAGTCCGAGCACGTGGTTGAGGCGGCCGAAGGCCAGCCACGAGCCGAGGCACATCGAGAGCTCGACGATCTCGCGGTCGCTGTAGTGGGCCTTCATCCGGGTCCAGAACCCGTCGTCCAGCCCGTGGTGGTCGACGGCGTACCGCTCGGCGTACTCCGCCGCCAGCCGGGTCCGGTCGTCGAAGTCGCCGGTGGTCCGCCAGTGGGTGACGGCGTCGGCGAAGGTGTCCTCGACGCGGACGCCGTCGCGCTCGGTGCGCCAGTCCTGGCAGAAGAGGCAGCCGTTGATCTGCGCGATCCGCAGCCGCGCGGCCTCGAACTCCCGCAGCCCGAGTGTCGTGTGCTCGTAGACGCTGGTGGCGAACGCCGAGGCGGGGATGCCGATCCCCGGCACCATCTCGCCCCACACGTAGAGGATCGGGTCCTTGTCCTCGGGCAGGTCGACGATCATGCTGTGCTCCTTCCGGTTCCGGCGATGCGGCCGCTCGCCGGCGTGAGGGGTACGTCGAGCCCGTCGTACAGACCGGGCGCGGCGCTGGTCAACCACGGGATCGCGTTGACGAGTCGGTTCGCGGCCGTCGCATTGCCCCCGGCGGCCCGGTTGCCGCCCTCGTCGGTGGCCTCCAGGCTCAGCTCGATGCGAGGTCGGCCCTCGATGACCACGCGGTGCGCGCCCGCGCCGCCGTCGGGCGGCACCGGCCAGTCCGGGGCGCAGCCGGGGTCGATCCGGGTGACGTGCTCGACGACGATCCGCGGCACCCCCGCAACGACGCCCTGCACCTCGAAGCGCAGCGCGCCCTGGGTCCCGGCCTCGAAGAGCCCCATCGCGTTGGTCGCGTCGGCGTCGAGCGCCCGCCGGTCGACGGTCTCGCGGATCTCGTCGAGCGGCACCCCGAGCGCCCGCGCGATCATCCGCACCTGACCGCCCCAGACCATCGTCGGGACGCCGGCCGCCACCATCGGCGGCACCTGGTCCATCGGCTCGCCCATGCCGACGAGGTGCCGCACCGAGTCGGGCTGGTCGTAGGTCGAGTAGTCGAAGATCTCCTGGCAGCGGACCTTGTCGAGGGTCCCCGCCACGGCGCTGAGCAGGACCGGCAGCACGTCGTTGCCCCAGCCCGGGTCGACTCCGCTGGCGAAGAGCGCGCTCGACCCCGACCGGGCCGCGGCCAGCAGGGGCGCGGTGAGCTCGGCGGGCGCGTGCCGCGGGTCGTAGAGGGCGTAGAGCGCCGGGGTCACCACGACCGCGCCGCCGCTCAGGCAGCGGGCGACGTCGGCGAGCGCGGCCTCGGGCCGCAGATCGCCCGAGGCCATGTAGGCGACGGCGCCGGCACCGTCGAGCGCGCCCAGCGCGGCACCCGCCTCCGTGGTGGCGAGTACGCCGAGCGCCCGGTCGAGGCCGGCCAGCTCCCCGGCGTCGTGGCCGGCCTTGGCGGGGGAGGAGGTCACCACGCCGGCCAGCCCCAGGCCCGGGTGGGCGGCCACGGCGCGGATCGCCGCGCGGCCCATGTTCCCGGTGCCCCACACGACCACCGGTACGGTGGGGACCTGGCCCGGAGGCGGGAAGTAGAACGTGTTCTCGTCGCCCATGGCTGGACGATAGCCGAGTCGCCGGGTTTCGAGACGCGTCACGGGTCCCGCGCTGGCGCGCGGCCCCCGTCGACGCTCCTCAACCTCGCCGGCTGGGCCCTCCCTCCTCGCAGGCTCGGAGCGAGGGGCCGGCGAATTGGCTTGGTGCGGGATCTTCTGCCAAGATAGTCCGGTTGCTTCGGCGGGTTGCCGGGGTGCACTGCACATCTTGACTTCTGAATCGCGTCTCCTCAGGGATAGCTCAGTGGTCTGCGTGTGTGGCCGCACCGAACCTGGAGACCCGATCTGCTCGACGAAACCGTCGGGCGCCACCAACAAAACGAATGCGAGACCCGGTCTCGTGTTGTGCCTCAACAGCGCGACACGCCCGACCGCGGGGGTCGGAGCAGGAGCGGTGGGGAGCACGGGCGGGACCTACTCAAGCCCGAGGACGTTCCGGAACACGCACGCGGCACAGAACCAGTGAGGACGAGAGAGACCTATGGCGGGACAGAAGATCCGCATCAGGCTCAAGGCCTATGACCACGAGGTGATCGACACCTCGGCGCGCAAGATCGTGGACACCGTCACCCGTACGGGTGCCAAGGTCGCCGGCCCGGTGCCGCTGCCGACCGAGAAGAACGTGTACTGCGTCATCCGCTCGCCCCACAAGTACAAGGACTCCCGCGAGCACTTCGAGATGCGCACCCACAAGCGCCTCATCGACATCATCGACCCCACGCCGAAGACCGTCGACTCGCTCATGCGGCTCGACCTGCCCGCCGGCGTCGACATCGAGATCAAGCTCTGAGGTCGAGAACATGAGTACTTTCGAACGCAATGTGAAGGGCCTGCTGGGCACCAAGCTCGGCATGACCCAGGTCTGGGACGAGAACAACCGCGTCGTCCCCGTGACCGTGATCGACGCCGGCGCGAACGTCGTCACGCTGGTCCGCACGCCCGACACCGACGGCTACAACGCCATCCAGGTCGGCTACGGCGAGATCGACGGTCGCAAGGTGACCAAGCCGCAGGCCGGCCAGTTCGCCAAGGCGGGCACCACGCCGCGTCGCCACCTGGTCGAGATCCGCACCGCCCTCGCGACCGAGTTCACGGTCGGCCAGGAGCTGCCCGTCGACACCTTCGCCGCCGGCGAGGAGATCGACGTGACCGGCACCAGCAAGGGCAAGGGCTTCGCCGGCACGATGAAGCGGCACGGCTTCGCCGGTGTCTCCGCGTCGCACGGTGCGCACCGCAACCACCGCAAGCCGGGCTCGATCGGCGCCTGCGCCACCCCCGGCCGTGTGTTCAAGGGTGTGCGGATGGCGGGCCGGATGGGCTCCGACACGGTCACCACCCAGAACGTCACCGTCCACGCGGTCGACGTCGAGAAGGGCCTGGTCCTGCTCAAGGGCGCCGTCCCCGGCCCCAAGGGCAGCCTCGTGGTCCTCCGCTCGGCCGCCAAGAACTCCCTCACTTCTGGCAAGGAGGTCTGAGCATGGCTAGCGTGAAGAAGGCGAAGGTCGACCTGCCCGCCGAGATCTTCGACGTCGAGGTCAACGTCCCGCTGATCCACCAGGTCGTCGTGGCCCAGCAGGCCGCCGCCCGCCAGGGCACCCACGCCACCAAGACCCGCGGCGAGGTCCGCGGCGGTGGCCGCAAGCCCTACAAGCAGAAGGGCACCGGCCGCGCCCGCCAGGGCTCGACCCGCGCCCCGCAGTTCGCCGGCGGTGGCACCGTCCACGGCCCGCAGCCGCGCAAGTACGACCAGCGCACGCCCAAGAAGATGAAGGCGGCCGCCCTGCGCGGTGCCCTCTCCGACCGGGCCCGCAACGACCGGATCCACGTCGTCGAGTCGCTGATCGCCGCCGAGGTGCCGTCGACCAAGGCCGCGCTGGCCGCGCTGTCGACCGTCTCGGAGCGCAGCAACTTCCTCGTGGTGCTGGAGCGCACCGACTCGGTCACCTGGCTCTCGCTGCGCAACGCGCCCGAGGTGCACATCGTGGCCGTCGACCAGCTCAACACCTACGACGTGCTGGCCGCCGACGACGTCGTCTTCACCCAGGGTGCGTTCGACGCCTTCGTGAACAAGACCGAGGAGGCTGCGAAGTGAGCACCCTGCACAAGGACCACCGCGACATCCTGCTCGCACCGGTCGTGTCCGAGAAGAGCTACGGCCTGCTCGACGCGAACAAGTACACCTTCCTGGTGCACCCCGACGCGAACAAGACCGAGATCAAGATCGCGGTCGAGAAGGTGTTCAACGTCAAGGTGACGTCGGTCAACACGCTCAACCGGCCGGGCAAGACCCGGCGGACCCGCAACGGCCTGGGCAAGCGCAAGGACACCAAGCGCGCGATCGTCAGCCTCGCCGAGGGCCACCGGATCGACATCTTCGGAGGCCCGGTCTCCTGACCGGCGCGGACTAGAGGACTGAAGAGACATGGCAATCCGCAAGTACAAGCCGACCACCCCGGGTCGCCGGGGCGCGTCGGTCGCCGACTTCGTCGAGATCACCCGGACCACTCCGGAGAAGTCGCTGACGCGTCCGCTGCCCAAGAAGGGCGGCCGCAACAACCAGGGCCGGATCACCACCCGGCACCAGGGTGGCGGTCACAAGCGCGCCTACCGCATCATCGACTTCCGTCGCTACGACAAGGACGGCGTCCCGGCCAAGGTCGCGCACATCGAGTACGACCCCAACCGCACCGCGCGCATCGCGCTGCTGCACTACGCCGACGGCGAGAAGCGCTACATCATCGCGCCGAAGGACCTGACGCAGGGCACGCGCGTGGAGTCGGGGCCGAACGCCGACATCAAGCCCGGCAACAACCTGCCGCTGCGCAACATCCCGGTCGGCACGACCATCCACTGCGTGGAGCTGCGGCCGGGTGGCGGCGCGAAGATCGCCCGTTCGGCCGGCATCTCCGCCCAGCTGGTCGCCCGTGAGGGAAGTCGCGCGACGCTGCGCATGCCGTCCGGCGAGATGCGCTTCGTCGACGTGCGCTGCCGCGCCACGGTCGGCGAGGTCGGCAACGCCGAGCAGTCGAACATCAACTGGGGCAAGGCCGGCCGGATGCGGTGGAAGGGCAAGCGCCCGACCGTCCGTGGTGTCGTCATGAACCCGGTCGACCACCCGCACGGTGGTGGTGAGGGCAAGACCTCCGGTGGTCGCCACCCGGTCTCGCCCTGGGGCAAGCCCGAGGGTCGTACGCGCAAGCGCAAGGCCTCCGACTCCCAGATCATCCGCCGTCGCAAGTCCGGCAAGGGTAGGAAGTAACTGACATGCCTCGCAGCCTGAAGAAGGGCCCCTTCGTCGACGACCACCTGCAGAAGAAGGTGGACGCGGAGAACGAGAAGGGCACCCACAACGTCATCAAGACCTGGTCGCGCCGCTCGATGATCGTGCCGGACATGATCGGCCACACGATCGCCGTCCACGACGGTCGCAAGCACGTGCCGGTCTTCGTGACCGACTCGATGGTCGGCCACAAGCTCGGGGAGTTCGCTCCCACCCGCACCTACCGCGGGCACGTCAAGGAAGACAGGAAGGGACGCCGGCGATGAGCGCAGGAGACCGCCAGCGCGTCAGCGCGCGCCGCGAGTCGCTGCTCGGCGACCAGCCGGGTGCGTTCGCCAGCGCCCGCTACACGCGGATCACCCCGATGAAGGCCCGCCGTGTCGTCGACATGGTCCGCGGTCTGCCCGTCGAGGACGCGCAGTCGCTGCTGCAGTTCGCGCCGCAGGCCGCCTCCGAGACCGTCCTGAAGGTGCTGGAGAGCGCCGTCGCGAACGCCGAGACCACCGAGGGCCTCGACGCGAACGACCTGGTCATCTCCATCGCGCAGGTCGACGAGGGTCCGACCATGAAGCGGTGGCGTCCGCGTGCGCAGGGTCGTGCGACCCGCATCAACAAGCGCACCAGCCACATCACCCTGGTCGTCCAGCCGGCCGACGTGGTGGAGCAGAAGGCGACCGCCAAGAAGAGGAAGAGTGCCTGATGGGCCAGAAGATCAACCCGAACGGCTTCCGTCTGGGCATCTCGACGGACCACAAGAGCCGTTGGTACGCCGACAAGCTGTACAAGTCGTACGTCGGCGAGGACGTCGCCATCCGCAAGCTGCTCTCCAAGGGCATGGAGCGGGCCGGCATCGCGAAGGTCGAGATCGAGCGAACCCGTGACCGCGTCCGGGTGGACATCCACACCGCGCGTCCGGGCATCGTCATCGGTCGCCGTGGCGCCGAGGCCGACCGGATCCGCGGCGAGCTCGAGAAGCTCACCGGCAAGCAGGTCCAGCTGAACATCCTCGAGGTCAAGAACCCCGAGATCGACGCGCAGCTGGTCGCCCAGGGCGTGGCCGAGCAGCTGTCGGGCCGCGTGCAGTTCCGGCGCGCCATGCGCAAGGCGATGCAGACCTCGATGCGCTCCGGTGCCAAGGGCATCCGGATCCAGTGCTCCGGCCGCCTCAACGGCGCCGAGATGTCGCGCACCGAGTTCTACCGCGAGGGCCGGGTACCGCTGCACACCCTCCGCGCCGACATCGACTACGGCTTCTACGAGGCCCGCACGACCTTCGGCCGGATCGGCGTCAAGGTCTGGATCTACAAGGGCGAGGTCGCCGGCACCCGTGCCGAGCGTCAGGCCCAGGCCGCCGCCCGCGCGGGCGTCCCCGGTCGCAGCGGTCGCCCCTCGCGGGGCGGCGACCGTCCGAACCGGGGCTCGCGCGGCGACCGTCCGTCGCGCGCGGACCGCGCCGGCGGCGCACCCGCCGAGGCCCCCGCCGAGGCTGCCGCCCCGGCTCCCGCCTCGAACGACGCAGCACCGCAGGAGGGCTGACCCATGTTGATGCCCCGTCGTGTCAAGCACCGCAAGCAGCACCACCCGAAGCGGACCGGTGCGGCCAAGGGCGGCACCCGTCTCGCCTTCGGCGACTTCGGCATCCAGGCGGTCGAGGGTCACTACGTGACCAACCGCCAGATCGAGTCGGCTCGTATCGCGATGACCCGTCACATCAAGCGTGGCGGCAAGGTCTGGATCAACATCTACCCGGACCGCCCGCTCACCAAGAAGCCCGCCGAGACTCGGATGGGCTCCGGCAAGGGCTCGCCCGAGTGGTGGGTCGCGAACGTGAAGCCGGGTCGGGTCATGTTCGAACTCTCCGGTGTGGATGAGGGAACCGCTCGCGAGGCGATGCGCCGCGCGATGCACAAGCTCCCGATGAAGTGCCGCTTCGTCTCCCGTGAGGCAGGTGAATTCTGATGGCGACCAAGGCTCACGAGCTCGACGAGCTGAACGCCGTGGACCTCGAGTCGAAGCTGCGCGAGGCCAAGGAGGAGCTGTTCAACCTCCGCTTCCAGGCGGCCACCGGCCAGCTGGAGAGCCACGGCCGGCTCCGCACGGTCAAGAAGGACATCGCCCGGATCTACACCGTGGTGCGCGAGCGCGAGCTCGGCATCCGGCCGACGCCGGGTCAGGACAACGAGGATGGTGACGCATGAGCGAGCAGGCTCCGGCGAACGCTGGTGAGCGGAATGCCCGCAAGGTCCGGGAGGGCCTGGTCGTCAGCGACAAGATGGACAAGACCGTGGTCGTGTCCGTCGAGGACCGCGTCAAGCACGCGCTGTACGGCAAGGTCATGCGGCGCACCAGCAAGCTGAAGGCGCACGACGAGAAGAACGAGTGCGGCATCGGCGACCGCGTGCTCCTCATGGAGACCCGCCCGCTGTCGGCCACCAAGCGTTGGCGCGTCGTCGAGATCCTCGAGCGCGCCAAGTAATCCACCCGTTCGGCCAGGCTCACTGCCCGCTGAGGCGATGAGAACCGGCACGACAACCAGGAGAAGAAATGATTCAGCAGGAGTCGCGACTCAAGGTCGCCGACAACACCGGTGCGAAGGAGATCCTCTGCATCCGTGTTCTCGGTGGCTCGGGTCGCCGCTACGCCGGCATCGGCGACGTCATCGTCGCCACCGTGAAGGACGCGATCCCCGGTGGCAACGTGAAGAAGGGTGACGTGGTCAAGGCCGTGATCGTGCGCACCGTCAAGGAGCGTCGCCGCCCCGACGGTTCCTACATCCGCTTCGACGAGAACGCCGCCGTCATCCTCAAGTCGGACGGCGAGCCGCGAGGCACCCGCATCTTCGGCCCCGTGGGCCGCGAGCTGCGCGAGAAGAAGTTCATGAAGATCATCTCGCTGGCACCGGAGGTGCTCTGACTCATGGGCAAGAACAGTGTGAACATCAAGAAGGGCGACACCGTGAAGGTGATCGCCGGCAAGGACAAGGGTGCCGAGGGCAAGGTCATCCAGGTGCTCCGTGAGGAGCAGCGGGTGATCGTCGAGGGTGTCAACCGCGTCAAGCGGCACACCAAGGCCGTCAACCAGGGCGGCCGGGCCGGCAACACCGGCGGCATCATCACCACCGAGGCCCCGATCCACGTCTCCAACGTGATGCTGGTCGAGGGCGACGGCGTCACCCGGATCGGCTTCCGCCGCGACGAGGTCACCAAGCGTCGGCCGGACGGCTCGACCTACCAGGCCGAGCGCAGCGTCCGCATCTCGCGCAAGACCGGCAAGGAAATCTGATGACCGAGACACTGAACGAGACCACGTCGGCCTCGGCTGCGGTCCCTCCGCGCCTGAAGACCCGCTACCGCGAGGAGATCCTCCCCGCGCTCAAGGCGGAGTTCGAGATCCAGAACGTCATGCAGGTGCCCGGCCTGACCAAGATCGTGGTCAACATGGGCGTCGGCGAGGCGGCCCGTGACTCGAAGCTGATCGAGGGCGCGGTGCGCGACCTCACCGCGATCACCGGTCAGAAGCCGCTCGTGACCAAGGCCCGCAAGTCCATCGCGCAGTTCAAGTTGCGTGAGGGCATGCCGATCGGTGCGCACGCGACGCTGCGCGGCGACCGGATGTGGGAGTTCCTGGACCGCCTGCTGTCGTTGGCGCTGCCCCGGATCCGCGACTTCCGAGGCCTGAACCCGAACCAGTTCGACGGGCGTGGCAACTACACCTTCGGTCTCACCGAGCAGGTCATGTTCCACGAGATCAACCAGGACAAGGTCGACCGGTCCCGCGGCATGGACATCACGATCGTCACCACTGCCACCAACGACGAGCAGGGTCGCGCGCTGCTCAAGCAGCTCGGATTCCCGTTCAAGGAGAGCAACTGACATGGCGAAGACCGCTCTGAAGGTCAAGGCCGCTCGCAAGCCGAAGTTCGTGGTGCGCGGCTACACCCGGTGCCAGCGCTGCGGCCGTCCGAAGGCCGTCTACCGCAAGTTCGGCCTGTGCCGCATCTGCCTGCGGGAGATGGCGCACCGCGGCGAGCTGCCCGGCGTCACCAAGTCCTCCTGGTAATCACCTCTAGCACGTTGAAGGTCGGCCGTCCCGCCCTGCAGTCGCGGAGCACGGTCGAAACCACGGCGAGAAAGAACCCATCATGACGATGACTGACCCGATCGCAGACATGCTGACCCGTCTGCGCAACGCCAACCAGGCGTACCACGACGCGGTGTCGATGCCCTACAGCAAGCTGAAGGCCGGCGTCGCGGAGATCCTTCGGCAGGAGGGCTACATCACCTCCTTCGACGTGAAGGACCCGGCCGAGGGCGAGGTCGGCAAGACGCTGACCATCACCCTCAAGTACGGCCGCAACCGGGAGCGCTCCATCGCGGGCGTCCGCCGGATCAGCAAGCCGGGCCTGCGGGTCTACGCCAAGCACACGGGCCTCCCGAAGGTGCTCGGCGGCCTGGGTGTCGCGATCATCTCGACGAGCCAGGGCCTGCTGACCGACCGCCAGGCCAACCAGAAGGGCGTGGGTGGGGAAGTCCTCGCCTACGTCTGGTGACGACGAGAACTGCGAAGGAGTAGAAGAGCATGTCGCGCATTGGCAAGCTTCCGATCGCGGTCCCGTCGAGCGTGGACGTCGCGATCGACGGCGCGCTGGTGACCGTCAAGGGCCCCAAGGGCACCCTGACCCACACCGTGGCCGCGCCGATCACCATCGAGAAGAACGACGGCGTCCTCGACGTCAGGCGGCCTGACGACCACCGGGACAGCAAGGCCCTGCACGGCCTGACCCGGACCCTGGTCAACAACATGGTCGTCGGCGTGACCGAGGGCTACGAGAAGAAGCTCGAGATCGTGGGCGTGGGCTACCGCGTCCTGTCGAAGGGTCCGACCCAGCTGGAGTTCCAGCTCGGCTACTCGCACTCGATCACCTTCAACGCCCCCGAGGGCATCACCTTCACGGTGGAGGGCCCGACCAAGCTCGGCGTCCAGGGCATCGACAAGCAGCTCGTCGGTGAGGTCGCCGCCAACATCCGCAAGCTGCGCAAGCCCGAGCCGTACAAGGGCAAGGGCGTTCGCTACGCGGGTGAGCACATCCGCCGCAAGGTCGGAAAGGCTGGTAAGTGACCATGGCGATCTCGCTTTCGAACAACAAGCACACCGCGGCGCGCACCAAGTCGCGCCTGCGTCGCCAGGTCCGGGGCCGCAAGAAGGTCAACGGCACCGCCGACCGGCCGCGGCTGGTGGTCACCCGCTCGTCGAAGCACATCACCGTCCAGGTCGTCGACGACCTGGTGGGCAAGACCCTCGCGTCGGCGTCCACCATGGAGGCGGACCTGCGCGGCTTCGACGGCGACAAGACCGCGAAGGCCAAGAAGGTCGGCGAGCTCGTCGCCGAGCGGGCCACCTCGGCCGGCGTCTCGGACGTCGTGTTCGACCGGGCCGGCAACAAGTACCACGGCCGCATCGCGGCCCTGGCCGACGGCGCCCGCAGCGGCGGCCTGACCTTCTGATCGCGAAGACTTAGAGAGAAGAGGAACAGTCTCATGAGCGGAGCCCAGCGCGGACAGCGCGGTGGCGAGCGCCGGGGCGGGCGGGACGACCGTCGCGGCCAGGGCGCTGACAAGACCGCCTACATCGAGCGCGTCGTCGCGATCAACCGTGTCGCCAAGGTCGTGAAGGGTGGTCGTCGCTTCAGCTTCACCGCCCTCGTGGTCGTCGGCGACGGCGACGGCCTGGTCGGTGTCGGCTACGGCAAGGCCAAGGAGGTCCCGGCCGCGATCGCCAAGGGTGTCGAGGAGGCGAAGAAGCACTTCTTCCGCGTCCCCCGCATCCAGGGCACCATCCCGCACCCGGTGCAGGGTGAGAAGGCCGCCGGCGTCGTCCTCCTGCGTCCGGCCGCGCCCGGTACCGGCGTCATCGCCGGTGGCCCGGTGCGTGCGGTGCTGGAGTGCGCCGGCATCCACGACGTGCTGAGCAAGTCGCTCGGCTCGTCGAACCAGATCAACATCGTGCACGCGACGGTCGAGGCCCTGCGGATGCTCGAGCAGCCGGAGGCCGTGGCCGCTCGTCGCGGCCTGCCGGTCGAGCAGGTCACCCCGGCGGCGCTGCTGAAGGCCCGGGTCGAGGTTCCGGCGGGGGTCTCGGAGGAGGTGACCTCCTGATGGCGCAGCTGAAGGTCCAGCAGAAGAAGTCCACGATCGGCTGCAAGGCCAACCAGCGCGAGACCCTGCGCACGCTCGGTCTCAAGCGGATCGGCGACGTGGTCGTCAAGGAGGACCGCCCGGAGATCCGTGGCATGGTCCACACCGTCCGTCATCTGGTGACGGTCGAGGAGGTCGACTGACATGACGCTCAAGCTGCACCACCTGCGTCCTGCCCCGGGTGCCAAGACCGCCAAGACCCGGGTGGGTCGCGGTGAGGCCTCCAAGGGCAAGACCGCGGGCCGCGGTACCAAGGGCACCAAGGCTCGCTACCAGGTCCCGGTCGCCTTCGAGGGTGGCCAGATGCCGATCCACATGCGGCTGCCGAAGCTCAAGGGCTTCAAGAACCCCTTCAAGGTGGAGTTCCAGGTCGTCAACCTCGGCCGGATCAACGAGCTCTTCCCCGAGGGCGGCGCCATCGGTGTCGACGACCTCGTGGCCAAGGGTGCGGTCCGCGACGGTCACCCCGTCAAGGTCCTCGGCCAGGGCAAGCTGTCCGTCGCCGTCCAGGTGAGCGCCAACGCGTTCTCCGGGTCGGCCAAGGAGAAGATCGAGGCGGCCGGCGGCTCGGCGACCGTCGTCTGATCGGTTTGACCACCAGCATCATGGGCGCGGCGGTCCTGCACCTCGCAGGACCGTCCGCGCCCGATGTGTCTGCCGAGGTGTATTCAGACGTACGGCCGAGCGGTGTCCAGCCGCCTGTTAGGCTGCCCCGGGTCCTCGCGGTGCGATCGCCTGGGCCGCTTCGTGCTTGGAGAAAGAGGATGTCGTGCTGATCGCGTTCGCGAACGCTTTCCGGACCCCGGACCTGCGGCGCAAGCTGCTGTTCGTCCTGATGATCATCGCGGTCTTCCGGTTGGGTTCCCAGATCCCGACGCCGGGTGTGGACGTCGGCAACGTCCAGGCCTGTGTGGACATCGCTCAAGAGGGCGACAGTGCCGGGCTCTACAACCTGGTGAACCTGTTCTCCGGCGGGGCGCTGCTCCAGCTGACGGTCTTCGCGCTGGGCATCATGCCCTACATCACCGCGAGCATCATCCTGCAGCTGCTCGTCGTGGTGATCCCGCGGCTCGAGGCCCTCAAGAAGGAGGGTCAGTCCGGCCAGACCAAGATCACGCAGTACACCCGGTACCTCACGCTCGGCCTCGCGGTCCTGCAGGCCACCGGCATCGTCGCGCTGGCCCGGTCGGGCAACCTGCTGCAGGGCTGTGACCCGACGGTCTACCCGCTGCTGCACGACGACGGCACCGCCACCTTCCTGGTGATGGTCGTGACCATGACCGCCGGCACCGCCATCATCATGTGGCTCGGCGAGCTGATCACCGAGCGCGGCGTCGGCAACGGCATGTCGCTGCTGATCTTCACCCAGATCATCGCCGGGTTCCCGTCGTCGATGTGGGCGGTCCAGCAGTCCAAGGGCTGGTGGGTCTTCGGCGTCGTGATGATCATCGGCCTCATCGTCGTCGCGGCGGTCACCTTCGTCGAGCAGGCGCAGCGCCGGATCCCGGTGCAGTACGCCCGCCGGATGGTCGGCCGGAAGATGTTCGGCGGCAGCTCGACGTACATCCCCCTCAAGGTGAACCAGGCCGGCGTCATCCCGGTCATCTTCGCCTCGTCGCTGCTCTACCTGCCGGCGATGATCGTGCAGTTCAACCAGAACTCCAGTTCGGCGGTCCTGGACTGGGTCAACGCCCACCTGGTCCGCGGCGACCACCCGATCTACATGATCGTGTTCTTCCTGCTCATCGTGTTCTTCACCTACTTCTACGTCTCGATCACCTTCAACCCGCAGGAGGTCGCAGACAACATGAAGAAGTACGGCGGCTTCATCCCCGGGATCCGGGCGGGCAAGCCGACCGAGGAGTACCTCTCCTACGTCCTGTCCCGCATCACGCTGCCCGGAGCGCTCTACCTGGGCCTGATCTCCCTGATCCCGCTGATCGCGTTCGCCATGATCGAGGCCAACCAGAACTTCCCGTTCGGTGGCACCAGCATCCTGATCATGGTCGGCGTCGCCCTCGACACCGTGAAGCAGATCGAGAGCCAGCTCCAGCAGCGCAACTACGAAGGGTTCCTCCGCTAAATGAGGCTGATCATCATGGGGCCCCCGGGCGCTGGGAAGGGCACCCAGGCCCGATTCATCGCCGAGCACTTCAAGATCCCCGCGATCTCGACCGGAGACATCTTCCGCGCCAACGTCTCCGAGGGCACCGAGCTCGGCATCGAGGCGAAGCGGTACATGGACGCCGGGGAGTACGTCCCCGACGAGGTGACCAACCTGATGGTCCGCAACCGGATCGACGACGCCGACGCCGTCTCCGGGTTCCTGCTCGACGGCTACCCGCGCACGCTCGCCCAGGTCGAGGAGCTCGACGGGATGATCAAGTTCACCGGGCACCGCCTCGACGCGGTCGTGTGCCTGACGGTGGACCAGGACGAGATCGTCTCCCGCCTGCTCCAGCGCGCCCAGGTCGAGGGCCGTGCCGACGACACCGAGGACGTCATCCGGCGTCGTCAGCAGGTCTACCTCGAGCAGACCGCCCCGCTGATCGAGGTCTACAAGGCCCGCGGCATCGTGCACGAGATCGACGGCCTCGGCGAGGTCGACGAGGTCACGCAGCGGATCTTCACCGCACTCGACGTCGTCCCCGAAAGCTGACTCCGGGGCATCTGATGGGCCTGCGGGACCGCGGCGTCGAGATCAAGACGCCGGAGCAGATCGACGGCATGCGCCGGGCCGGCCTCGTGGTCGGCCGCACGCTCGAGCTGCTGCGCGGCCACGTGCGGGCGGGCGTGTCCACCGGGGAGCTCGACGGCATCGCCGAGGACAGCATCCGTTCGGCGGGCGCGAGCCCGTCGTTCCTCGGCTACCACGGCTTCCCGGCCTCGATCTGCGCGTCGGTCAACGACGAGATCGTGCACGGCATCCCCGGCGAGCGGGTGCTCGCTGACGGTGACGTCATCTCGATCGACTGCGGCGCCATCGTCGACGGGTGGCACGGCGACGCCGCGATCACGGTGCCGGTCGGCGAGGTGACCCCCGAGCTGACCGAGCTGCTGCGGGTCACCGAGGAGTCGATGTGGCGGGGGATCGCGGCCGCCCACCTGGGCGGCCGCGTCACCGACATCTCGCACGCCATCGAGCGGCACGTGCGCTCGCAGGGCCGCTACGGCATCGTCGAGGACTACACCGGCCATGGCATCGGGTCCGCGATGCACCAGCCGCCCGACGTGCCCAACTACGGTCGCGCGGGCAAGGGCCCCCGTCTGGTCGAGGGCCTCGCGCTGGCCGTCGAGCCGATGGTCACCCTCGGCACCGCCGAGACCGACCTGCTCGCCGACGACTGGACCGCCGTCACGGCCGACGGCAGCCGGGCGGCGCACGTCGAGCACACGTTCACGCTGACCGCCACGGGCACGTGGGTGCTCACCGCCCTCGACGGCGGCGAGGCCGCGCTGACCGCGCTCGGGGTCAGGTTCGGCGGACGCTGAGTCCGGGTACTCGCCCTCCATGTGACAGGATTGGCCGCGCAGTGGGGAGTATCCCTTCGCTGCGGGTTCGTCAGCACGAGGCGGTGACCGCCTCCGGGCCCGTGGGCCGCCGCGGTGGTGGGAGAGACCTCTGACGGTTTCCCGTCCCCCGACCTGCAGGAGCCTTCGTTGGAGATCACGACCCTCGAGTGGGCCATCACCATCATCGCCACGTGCGCGGTGCTGTTGTTCGACGTCATCGTCATCGCGCGCAACCCGCACGAGCCGTCCTTCCGTGAGTGCGCGATCGCACTGAGCGTCTACATCGGCGCGGCGGTCGCCTTCGGCGCCTGGATCTGGATCTCCCATGGCCACGACATGGGCATCGAGTTCTACACCGGCTGGCTGACGGAGTACTCGCTGTCGATCGACAACCTCTTCGTCTTCATCATCCTGATGGCGGCGCTGCGGGTGCCACGCGAATACCAGCAGGAAGCGCTGATGGTCGGCATCATCCTGGCGCTGGTCTTCCGCGGCATCTTCATCGCGCTCGGCTACCAGCTGATCAACAACTTCAGCTGGGTCTTCTACATCTTCGGCGCGTTCCTGGTCTACACGGCGTACGGCCTGGTCAAGAGCTATCGGAGCCACGAGGACGAGCACCCGGAGGAGAACCGGATCGTCCAGTTCGCCCAGACCCACCTCAACGTGGGCGACGAGTACCACGGCCTCAAGCTCTGGTACCGCAAGAACGGCGCGCGCCTGGTCTCGCCGATGCTGATCGTGATCATCGCGCTGGGCACCACCGACCTGCTCTTCGCGCTCGACTCGATCCCGGCGATCTTCGGCATCACCCAGGAGCCGTACCTGGTCTTCACCGCGAACGTCTTCGCCCTGATGGGGCTGCGCCAGCTCTACTTCCTGCTCGGTGGCCTGCTCAAGAAGCTGGTCTACCTCTCGCTGGGCCTGGCGTTCATCCTGGCCTTCATCGGGATCAAGCTCGTCCTGCACGCGCTGCACGAGAACGAGCTGCCGTTCATCAACGACGGCGAGCACGTCTCGGTGCCGGACATCTCCTCGCTCTTCAGCCTGGGCGTGATCGTGGTGACCCTGGTGGTCACCGGCGTCGCCAGCATCATGGCCTCGCGGCGGATGTCGGAGCCGGAGATCGAGGAGCACACGGGCAACCTGCGGGCGCCCGGCGCAGACGGCACGGAATAGCCGGCCCCGGCGCGCGGGTTGCCCCGAGGTGAGCACCCGTGACCTGTCCCTGTCGGTCCTCGACCTGGTGCCGGTGCGCACCGACCAGGCGACGCCGGACGCGGTCGCGGCCTCGCTGGCGCTCGCGCGGGTCGCCGACGCGCGCGGCTACGAGCGCTACTGGCTGGCCGAGCACCACAACATGTCCGCGGTGGCGGCGACCAACCCGCCGGTGCTGATCGGTCTGGTCGCCGGGGCCACGGAGCGGATCCGGGTGGGCTCGGGCGGGGTGATGCTGCCCAACCACGCACCGCTCGTCGTCGCCGAGCAGTTCGCCCTCCTCGAGGCCGCCTTCCCCGGTCGCATCGACCTCGGCATCGGACGGGCGCCGGGCAGCGACCCGGTCACGTCGTACGCCCTGCGGCATGGGGGTGGAGGAGTCAGTGACGAGGCGGTCTCCCGGTTCCCCGAGTACGTCGACAACGTGCTCGCGATGATGGAGCCCGCCGGCGTCGGCCTCGGCATCCAGGGCCGCACCTACCCGCTGAAGGCCACCCCGCTGGCGCGCAGCGTGCCGACGATCTGGCTGCTCGGCTCCTCGGACTACTCGGCCCGGCTGGCGGCCGAGAAGGGGATGCCCTACGTCTTCGCGCACCACTTCTCCGGCAGCGGCACCGCCGAGGCGCTCGCGCTCTACCGCGACGGGTTCCGGCCCTCGCCCGAGCTCGCCGAGCCGAGGACCTTCCTGACCGTCAACGCGGTCGTGGCCGAGACCGACGAGGAGGCCCGCCGGCTGGCGCTGCCGCAGCTCCAGGCGATGCTGGCGCTGCGCACCGGCGGCGAGCTCCGGCCGCAGCGGCTGGTCGAGGAGGCCGAGAAGGTCGAGCTGCCGCCCGCGCACCTGGACCTGATGGACGCGATGGCGCGGCGCTGGATCATCGGGACCCCCGACGCCGCGCGGGCCCGGATCGAGGAGCTCGCCACGACGTACGCCGTCGACGAGGTGATGGTGCACCCGGTCGCGGGTGCCTTCACCGGTACCGAGGCCGGCCGCAGCCCCGCGCGCGAGCGCACGCTGGAGCTGCTGGCCGGCTGACGCGGGTCAGGAGTAGAGGTCGTCGACGGTGCGGAGGACGGTGCCGGCGGCGTCGAGGAGTTCGACCGGCAGGGTCAGATCAGCGCCTCGAGGCGGCGCCAGGCGATCGCGAACGTCTCGGCCACCACGTCGTCGGCCTCCGTGGGCCCGCAGTGGCGCACGGCGTAGGCGTAGACCCGCGGTGCGCACTCGTCGTACACGGCCGCCAGGCGGTCCCGGGCCTCGGTCTCCCTCACCGCAGCATCCTCATGACAGGTAATGCCCGGGGGGAGCAACGGTGCCACATCGGCATTGGGTTTCGAGACGTGTCGTTGGGCCACTCGCTGGCGCTCGTGTCCCAACCGACACTCCTCAACCTCCCCGGCTGATCGCTCCGTCTCGAGCAAGCTCGAGACGGAGCGGCCGGTGAAATTCGTGTTTCCGCGCCGGTTCCGACTAGACTGGTGCGTCGGCCCAACGTGGGTCTGTTTCGTGGTGCCTCGCGGCTGCCCGGATCACCTGGGTGGATCACTCCTCGAGTGGCTCACCCCTGTGCCCGGGATGAGGTCCCCCGAGCGGCTCTACGAGGTCCACCGCCCACCCTTTGCATCACGGGGGGAGGGCGGGCGGTTCCCGGGTCACGGTAGACACCAGATCAACAGATTGTGGAGGACATGCCGAAGAAAGAAGGCGTGATCGAGATCGAGGGCACCGTCGTGGAGGCCCTTCCGAACGCGATGTTCCGCGTGGAGCTGAGCAACGGTCACAAGGTTCTCGCCCACATCAGCGGCAAGATGCGCCAGCACTACATCCGGATCCTCCCCGAGGACCGGGTCGTGGTGGAGCTCTCGCCGTACGACCTCACGCGGGGTCGGATCGTCTACCGGTACAAGTGAGCGAGCTCGCGAGCTCGCCGTCGAAATAGTCAGCCGATACCGGAAAGGGCCTGACAGTGAAGGTCAAGCCGAGCGTCAAGCCGATCTGTGACAAGTGCAAGGTGATCCGTCGCCACGGACGCGTCATGGTCATCTGCGAGAACCCGCGTCACAAGCAGCGTCAAGGCTGAAGCCACGCGCGACGAAGGAGCGCGAGGCGTCTCAGCCGCAGATTGAGCAAGCCCTCCGGCCGAGCTTGCGAGGCCGGAACGGGCGCGTCGAAGTCCCGCAAGACGGAAGACGGGCCCGACCACAACTGAAAACCAAACGTGATCGCTTAGCGGTCTCGACAGGCTCGACCACCGAGATCGCGAACCACCTCCGGAGCAGTGGCCGGAGCGTCGTCCGAGGCGGACGCCGGCGCGTCACGACTGACACCACCGCGCAACCCGAAAGGCCACCACATGGCACGCCTCGTTGGTGTGGACCTCCCGCGCGACAAGCGCATCGAGGTCGCACTCACCTACATCTACGGCATCGGCCGTACCCGCGCCCAGCAGCTCCTGGCCGCCACCGGGGTCAACCCCGACCTGCGCGTCCACGAGCTCGGCGATGAGGAGCTGGTCAAGCTCCGTGACGAGATCGAAGCCAACTTCAAGATCGAGGGTGACCTCCGTCGCGAGGTCCAGGCCGATATCCGTCGCAAGATCGAGATCGGCAGCTACCAGGGTCGCCGTCACCGTCAGGGCCTCCCGGTCCGCGGTCAGCGCACCAAGACCAACGCCCGCACCCGCAAGGGTCCGAAGCGCACGGTTGCCGGCAAGAAGAAGGCGAAGTGATCCGGCGCTGACGCGCTGATCCTCGTCGTTCACAGAGCTTCCAGACCAGAAACCTCAGGAGTTACTGCATGCCTCCCAAGAGCCGCACCGCGGCCGGCGCCAAGAAGGTGCGCCGCAAGGAGAAGAAGAACGTCGCCGTGGGCGAGGCCCACATCAAGAGCACGTTCAACAACACGATCGTCACGATCACCGACCCGACCGGTGCGGTGATCTCGTGGGCCTCGGCCGGCACCGTCGGCTTCAAGGGCTCGCGCAAGTCCACCCCGTTCGCCGCGCAGATGGCCGCCGAGGCCGCCGGTCGCCGCGCGATGGAGCACGGCATGAAGAAGATCGACGTCTTCGTGAAGGGCCCGGGCTCGGGCCGCGAGACGGCGATCCGTTCGCTGGGTGCGATCGGCCTCGAGGTCGGCACCATCCAGGACGTCACGCCCACGCCCCACAACGGCTGCCGGCCGCCGAAGCGCCGCCGCGTCTGAGGTTTCGAGACGGCGCCAGCGCGCCTGCTCAACCACCGGATTTCGAACAGGAGACTTGTAGAAGATGGCCCGTTACACCGGCCCCATGACCCGGAAGTCGCGCCGCCTCGGCGTCGACCTCGTCGGTGGCGACTCGTCCTTCGAGCGCCGTCCCTACCCGCCCGGCCAGCACGGCCGTGGCCGCATCAAGGAGAGCGAGTACCTCCTCCAGCTTCGTGAGAAGCAGAAGGCTCGCTTCACCTACGGCGTGATGGAGAAGCAGTTCCACAACTACTACTCCGAGGCGTCCCGCCGTGCCGGCAAGACCGGTGACAACCTGCTCCAGCTGCTCGAGTGCCGCCTGGACAACGTCGTCTACCGGGCCGGGTTCGCTCGCACCCGCCGGCACGCCCGTCAGCTGGTCGTGCACGGTCACTTCAAGGTGAACGGCAAGAAGGTCGACATCCCGTCCTACCAGGTCGCCGCGCACGACGTCATCGACGTCCGTGAGAAGTCGCTCGAGATGACCCCGTTCATCGTGGCTCGTGAGACCCACGGCGAGCGCGTCGTCCCGGCGTGGCTCGAGGCGATCCCGTCGCGGATGCGGATCCTCGTCCACCAGCTCCCGGTCCGGGCCCAGATCGACATCCCGGTCCAGGAGCAGCTCATCGTCGAGTTCTACTCGAAGAAGTGACCATGGTCGGCGCCGTGGAGACCGCGAGGAGTCGCGGCGCCGTCCTCACCTTCCGTCGACCCTGAAGTTCGGGCCCGTCAAATAGCGGGTGGGCCCGGAAAGGAAAGAAACAAGTGCTCATCGCACAGCGCCCCACTCTGTCGGAAGAGACCGTCGACGAGTTCCGTTCGCGGTTCGTCATCGAGCCCCTGGAGCCGGGCTTCGGCTACACGCTCGGCAACTCGCTGCGTCGTACCCTGCTCAGCTCGATCCCCGGTGCCTCGGTCACGAGCATCAAGATCGACAGCGTCCTCCACGAGTTCTCGACCATCGAGGGTGTCAAGGAAGACGTCACCGAGATCATCCTCAACCTCAAGGGCCTGGTCGTCTCCTCGGAGCACGACGAGCCCGTCACCATGTACCTGCGCAAGTCGGGTGCCGGTGACGTCACGGCCGCGGACATCGCGCCGCCGGCCGGCGTCGAGGTGCACAACCCGGACCTGAAGATCGCCACGCTGTCCGACAAGGGCAAGCTCGAGATGGAGCTGGTCGTCGAGCGCGGCCGCGGCTACGTCTCCGCCGTCCAGAACAAGGGCGCGGACAACGAGATCGGCCGGATGCCGGTCGACTCGATCTACAGCCCGGTCCTCAAGGTGACCTACAAGGTCGAGGCCACCCGTGTCGAGCAGCGCACCGACTTCGACAAGCTCGTCATCGACGTCGAGACCAAGCCGTCGATCCGTCCCCGTGACGCGATCGCCTCGGCCGGCAAGACGCTGGTCGAGCTCTTCGGCCTGGCCCGCGAGCTGAACGTCGAGGCCGAGGGCATCGACATCGGCCCGTCGCCGGTCGACGAGCAGCTGGCCGCCGACCTCGCCCTCCCGGTCGAGGACCTGCAGCTGACCGTCCGCTCGTACAACTGCCTCAAGCGCGAGGGCATCCACACCGTGGGTGAGCTCATCAGCCGCTCGGAGCAGGACCTGCTCGACATCCGCAACTTCGGCGCGAAGTCGATCGACGAGGTCAAGGCCAAGCTGGTCGAGATGGGCCTGTCCCTCAAGGACAGCGCGCCCGGCTTCGACCCGCACGCCGCCCTCGCGGCGTACGGCGATGACGACGACGATGCCTTCGTCGAGGACGAGCAGTACTGATGGAATTGCGCGAGCGTGTCGCCTTCGGCGCCACGCTGCCGCGCCGCAGTTGACGCAGTCTGTGGTTCCGGTCGCCTGGCGGCCTGAGGGTCGTGCTTCGGGTGACCGGGACACGGATTGCTGGACAAGTGAAAATCGATCGCCATCCTGGGCGGTCGTCTACCCCGGTACCTCGTACGGCCGGAGAGAAAAGAGAGAGCAATGCCCAAGCCCACCAAGGGTCCCCGCCTCGGCGGCAGCCCGGCCCACCAGCGCCTGATCCTGTCGAACCTGGCCACCCAGCTGTTCGAGCACGGCCGGATCACGACGACCGAGTCGCGGGCCCGCGCGCTGCGGCCGTACGCCGAGAAGCTGATCACCAAGGCCAAGAAGGGTGACCTGCACAACCGTCGCGAGGTCCTCAAGACCATCCGCGACAAGTCGGTCGTGCACGCGCTGTTCACCGAGATCGCGCCGACCTTCGCCGAGCGGCCCGGCGGCTACACCCGGATCACCAAGATCGGGCCGCGCAAGGGCGACAACGCCCCGCTGGCGGTCATCGAGCTGGTGACCGAGGCCTACCAGCCGTCGGCCCCCAAGGCGAAGAAGGCCGCTCCGGCCGCTGCTGCCCCCGCCCCGGTCGAGGAGGCCCCGGTCGAGGAGGCCCCGGTCGAGGAGGCCCCGGTCGAGGAGGCCGTCGCCGAGGACGTCGTCGCCGAGGACGCTCTCGTCGAGAACGTCGCGGAGGAGGTCGTGGCCGAGGAGGCCGCCGAGGAGGCTCCGGCCACCGAGGAGACCGCCGAGGACGAGGACAAGGCCTGACCCAGGTCTCGCACGTCGGCACGACGACCCGCCAGCGACTGCTGGCGGGTCGTCGTCATTTCAGGCACTCGCGGAGCACCCGGTCGCATGCGGGGGTCGGCACCCCGTGCAGCCGCCCGAGCAGCACGAGCTCGCCGACCCGGTGGTGGATCTCGGTGGGGAGCCCCCGGGCCAGGCTCTGCGCGAGCGAGTTGCCGCCGAAGCCGATGTCCGGCCGGGGCTGCAGGAGGTCGCCGCGGCGCTCGTCGTCCGTGGCCGCCGTGACCGCGCTGATCCCGGCGGCGGCCAGGACGGCCTCTCCCTCCGCGGCGACCTGCTCGGCGAGCCCTGGCGCCTCGTCGCCAGCGAAGAGCGTCGCCGCGTCGCCGGCGGCGTTGGTGAGCAGCTTCCGGTACTTCCACGCCATGATGTCCGGTCGCGGCCGCGACTCGAAGCCGGCCAGGCCGAGGTCGGCCGCGATCGCCTCGGCGGTCGCGTCCACGCCCTGCGGGTACCGGCCCAGGTCGAGGATCCCCGGCGTCGGCCCGCACTTCTGCACCACCACGCCCGGGTCGAGGTGCAGGGCGGGCAGCATCACGCACACGGCGTACGTCGCGGCGAACCGGCGCAGGACCTCCGGCTCGTTGGCGACGCCGTTCTGGGCACACGCGACCACCGTGCTCGGCGGGGCGTGACGCACGAGGTCGTCCAGGGCGGCCGCGGTCTGGTGCGACTTCACGGTCAGCAGCACCACCGTCTCCGCGCTCCAGTGGACCTGGGCGACGGAGGAGACGACGGGTGCCTCGATGCGATGACGTCCCTCGGGCGCGTCGAGCACCAGGCCGTGCTCGCGAAGGCGGACGAAGTGCTCACCGCGCGCGACCAGGGTGACCGGCACCCCGGCGAGGTGGAGGCGGCCGCCGATGACGCCGCCGACCGCGCCCGCGCCGTAGACCACGTACCGCATGTCGCGTCACCAGGCCCGCTCGACGAGACGGACCGCCTCGGGGAGGGTGAGGCCGAGCCGCCGGGCGGCGGCGACGTACGCCGCCGCGGCGTCGCGGGCATCGGCCCCGGAGCCGGCGGCGCTGGCCGCGACGAACGTGCCCCGCCGGCCCTCGGTGGCGATCACGCCGTCGGCCTCCAGCGCCCGGTAGGCCTTGGCGACGGTGTTGACCGCGAGCCCGATGTCGGCCGCCAGCGCGCGCACGGTCGGGAGGCGGGTGCCGGCGGGCAGGTCGCCGGAGGCGGCGCGCGTCGCGATCTGGGCGCGGAGCTGCTCGAAGGGCGGCACCGGCGAGTCGGCGTCGAGCGGGTGGACCACCATCTCGGTCATGACCGCATGGTAGAGACGTCCCATGTGCAGGGACGCCCTCGTGATCGGTGAAGCGCTCGTCGACATCGTGCACGCCGCCGACGGCACGACCGTCGAGCACGCCGGGGGCAGCGCGGCGAACGTCGCGGTGGCGCTGGCCCGCCTGGGCCGGCCGGTCCGGTTCGCGACCGCCTGGTCCGACGATGCTCGGGGCCGGATGCTGGCCGAGCACCTGGCCCGGGCCGGCGTGGAGCTGGCCACCGACCCGGTCGTCCTGGAGCGCACGGCCACCGCGTCGGCGACCATCGGCGCGGACGGGGCCGCGTCGTACGACTTCGACCTGGAGTGGCGGCTCGGCCCGGTCGAACCGGGGCAACCCGTCGCGGTGCACGTGTGCTCGATCGGGGTCGTGCTCGAGCCCGGCGCCGGCCAGGTGCTCGAGCTGCTCGGCGGCCTGCGCGGCACCACGACGATCAGCTACGACGTCAACGCGCGACCCGCCATCACCGGCACCGGTCCCGACGTGGTGGCGCAGGTCGAGCGGATGGCGGCGGCCGCCGACCTGGTGAAGGCCTCCGACGAGGATCTCGCGACGCTCTACCCGGCCCTCGACGTCGACGCCGCCGCGCGCCACCTCCTCGCCCTCGGCCCGACCGCGGTCGTGGTGACCCGGGGCGGCGAGGGCGCGACCTGGGTCGACGCGACGCGGGCCGTCGAGGTCGCGTCGCTGCCGGTCGAGGTCGCCGACACGATCGGGGCGGGCGACACGTTCGGTGCCGCGGTGGTCGACGCCCTGTGGGGTCGTCCGCTCGACGGCCTGTCCACCTCGGAGGTCGAGGAGGTGCTCGCGCACGCCGCCCGCGCGGCGGCGGTCACGGTCTCGCGACCCGGCGCGGACCCGCCGTACCGCTCGGAGCTCTAGGGCGCCGGCGCCAGGAACGCGTGGACCAGCGGCACGACGGAGGCGCCCTCGCCGCTGGCGGACGCGACCCGCTTCATCGAGCCCGAGCGGACGTCGCCCGCGGCGAAGATGCCGGGGACGGTGGTGGCGAGGTTCTCCGGCGGCAGGTCGTCGACCCATCGGTCGCGGGGCACGTCGCGCCCGGTGAGCACGAAGCCGTGGTCGTCGCGGGCGATCTGCTGCGGGATCCAGTCGCAGTGCGGCTCCGCACCGAGCAGCAGGAAGAGGCCGTACGTCGGCACCCGCTCCCGCTCGCCGGTGCGTACGTCCTCCAGGCCCAGCCACTCCAGGCGGCCGTCGCCGCCGCCGTCGACGACCCGGCTGCAGGTGCGCACCGTGATCCGCGGGTTGTACCGGATCTCCCCGATCAGGTACGACGACATCGTCTCGGCCAGGTCCGGCCGGCGTACCAGGATCGTCACGGAGCGGGCGAACCGGGCGAGGTGCACCGCGGCCTGGCCGGCGGAGTTGCCGCCGCCCACGACGTACACGTCCTGGCCCTCCATCTCCCGCGCGGCCGTCATCGCCGCGCCGTAGTAGACGCCGGAGCCGACCAGCTCCTCGACCGGGTCGACCCGCAGCTTGCGGTAGGCCACCCCGCTGGAGATCACCACCGCGCGGGCCCGCACCTCGCCGCTGTCGGTGCACAGCACGTGGGGGTCGCCGTCGAGGCCCGGGCGCAGCTCGTCGACCACCTGCCCGGTGTAGAACCGGGCCCCGAAGCGGAGCGCCTGGTTGCGGGCCCGCTGGGCCAGGCGCATGCCGGAGATGCCGCGCGGGAAGCCCAGGTAGTTGCGGATCATGGAGCTGGTGCCGGCCTGGCCGCCGATCGCCTCGGCCTCCAGGATCACCGTCGACAGGCCCTCCGACGCGGCGTACACGGCGGCGGCCAGGCCGGCCGGGCCACCGCCGACCACCGCGACGTCGACGACGTGGTCGAGGTCGATCTCGGTGGGCGTGCCGTAGATGTTGATCGCGACGTCGCGGACGCTCGTCGCGTGGATGACCTGGCGGTTGACCGAGCAGACCAGCGGGTACGCCGGCTCGCCGTCCCACTGCGCGAGCACGTAGCGGCCGGCGTCGCTGTCGGGCGGCCAGACCCGGCTCGGCATGCCCATCCGGTCGAGGAAGTCGCGGATCGCCAGGGTCAGCCCGTCGCGGACCGGGGAGATGATCTTGACCGCCACGACCTCCGGGTCGGGCACCGTCGAGCCCCAGTCGGAGAGCAGGTCGGTGATCGCGTGGTGGAACTCCTCGTCGCGGGTGCCGCGCGGCATCAGCAGGAACGCGTCGTACTTGCCCTTGGCCATGCCGGCGCGCAGGCCGGGCGCGTCCCGGACGAAGCGGTCCCAGTGGGCGGCGATGACCCGGCGCGCGGTCGGCACCTTCTCGCGGAGCTTGTGGAAGCAGTGCAGCACGTCGGCGTCGGGCAGCACCGACTCGCTCGCGAACATCGCGACCGTGCCGCCCTCGGCGAGCACGTCGTGGGTGACCAGGAGCGCCTCGCGGCACGACCGCGCGACGCGGACGTCGTACTCCGCGACGTAGCGTGCGAAGCCGGCGCGCATCTCGTCGGGGTGGTCCTCCGAGATGAGCACGATGGCGGGGACGGCGCTCACGACAACGAGCGTAGGCCCGGCTCATAGGATTGTCTGTCGTGCGCCTCCGCCTCGACCTCGCCTACGACGGCACCGACTTCCACGGCTGGGCCGCCCAGCCGCGACTGCGGACCGTGCAAGGCGAGCTGACCGCCGCGCTGGCGACCGCGCTGCGGCTGCCGGCGGTCGACGTGGTCTGCGCCGGCCGCACCGACGCCGGCGTGCACGCCCGGGGGCAGGTCGTGCACCTGGACGTCGCGGAGCCGCCGGAGCTCGGGTCCCTGGTGCGGCGGCTGAACGGCATCCTGCCCGCCGACGTGCGGGTGCGTCGCGCGGCCGAGGCCGCGCCGGCGTTCGACGCCCGCTTCGGCGCGCTGTGGCGGCGCTACGCCTACCGGATCGCCGACACCCCGGCCGCCGTCGACCCGCTCACCCGGTCGCACGTGCTGGCCTGGCCGCGACCGCTCGACGAGGCCGCGATGAACGCCGCGTCGCTGCTGCTCGTCGGGCGGCACGACTTCGCCTCGTTCTGCAAGCAGCGCGAGGGCGCGACGACGATCCGGACCCTGGAGGAGCTGTCGTGGCGGCGTGACGACGGCGTCCTGGTCGGCACCGTGCGCGCGGACGCCTTCTGCCACAGCATGGTCCGGTCGCTGGTCGGCTGCCTGATCGCGATCGGCGAGGGACGCCGGCCCGTCGACTGGGCCGACGAGATCCTGCGCGCGGCGGTGCGCAGCTCGTCGGTCGCGGTCGTGCACGCCCACGGCCTCACGCTCGAGGAGGTCGGCTACCCGCCCGACGACGAGCTCGAGTCGCGGGTGCACCAGACGATGGCCCGCCGCCGCCCCGAGGAGATCGACGGATGACCGACCACTACTTCAGCGCCGACCCCTCGGTGCCGTTCGAGCGCGAGACCTTCACCTGCTCGGTCTGGGGCCACGAGCTCACGCTGGTGAGCGGCTCCGGCGTCTTCAGCCGCGGCCACCTCGACCACGCGACCGGGGTGCTCTTCCGCGAGACCGAGCCGCCGGTGCAGGGCCGGTTCCTCGACCTGGGCTGCGGGTACGGCGTGATCGGGCTGGCGATCGCCGCCGCCGTACCGCTCGCCTCGGTCACGGCGATCGACGTCAACGACCGCGCGATCGCGCTCGCCAACGAGAACGCCCGGGCGATGGGCGTCGCCGGCCGCTTCGTCGCGTGCCGCCCCGAGCAGGTGCCGACGGGGGACGAGTACGACGAGATCTGGTCGAACCCGCCGATCCGGATCGGCAAGGAGGCCCTGCACGACCTGCTGCTCACCTGGCTGCCTCGCCTGGCGCCGGGTGGCCGTGCGGTGATGGTGGTCGGCAAGAACCTCGGCGCCGACTCGCTGCAGCGCTGGCTCGGCGACCAGGGCTGGCCGACCGCCCGGCTCGCCAGCGCCAAGGGGTTCCGGATCCTGGAGACGCGGCGGGCCTAGCTCGTGGCTTGGTCGACCTTCTGCTGCAGCCGGCGCATCCCGGCCAGCCAGCGGTCGGTGTCGGTCGCCCGCGCGGCGTAGTAGGCCGCCACCTCGGGGTGGGGGAGCACCAGGAACCGGCCCTCCCCGATGGCGGCCACGGCGGCGTCGGCGACCTGCTCGGGCTCGAGCGCGCTGTCGCGCGAGAGCAGGTCCTGGAGCGGGCCGGCGTCCTCGAGCATCTGGGTCCTCACGCCCTGCGGGCAGATCGCGTGCACGTCGACGCCGCGGGCACCGTAGGTGACCGAGAGCCACTCGGCGAAGCCGACCGCGGCGTGCTTGGTCACGGCGTACGGCGCGCTGCCGATCATCGTCAGCAGCCCGGCGGCCGACGCAGTGACCACGAAGCGGCCGCCCCGCCCGTCCCCGAGCCAGCGCGGCACGAGCTCGCGGGCGGCGCGGACGTGGGCCAGCACGTTCACGTCGACGATCTTGTCCCACGCGTCGTCCGGCGTCTGGAGGCTGTCGGGCCCGACCGCTCCGTCGATGCCGGCGTTGGCGAAGAAGACGTCGATCCGGCCGAGCGCGTCGGTGGCGCCGTCGACCAGCGCGCGCACGCCCTCGGCCGTGGCGACGTCGCCGGGCAGGGCGGTGCCGCCGACCTCGCCGGCGACCGCGCGCGCGGTGTCGGCGTCCAGGTCGTTGACCACGACCCGCGCCCCCTCGGCGGCCATCCGCACGGCGAGCGCGCGGCCGATGCCGCGCCCGGCCCCGGTCACGACGACCCCGCGGCCCTCGATCAGCGGGTGCATCCCGGTCCTCCCGTCACGCCGCCTCCACCCGGTCGGGTCCTGCTTGTCCTTGACTAAGCGCTTGCTTACCATCTCCTCCATGAGCGCGTCCACCCCCATCCCGGCGCCGGACGGTGACGCCCGCACCCGGCTGGCCCGGGCGGCGCTCGACGCGTTCGCGGCGCGCGGCTTCCACGGCACGACGACCCGCGACATCTCGACGGCGGCGGGCATGAGTCCGGCGGCGCTCTACGTGCACCACCGCTCCAAGGAGGAGCTGCTCTTCGGGCTCTCCCGCGACGGGCACGAGCGGGTGCTGGAGCTGGTGCGCGCCTCGGTCGCGCGCTCCGTCGACCCGGTGCGGCAGCTGGGCGATCTGGTCGAGGACTTCGTGCGCGACCACGCCGTCGCGCACACCGGCGCCCGGGTCGTCAACTACGAGCTGGCGGCGCTCAGCGAGGAGCATCGCGCCCAGATCCTCGAGATCCGGCACCAGATCGACCTGGTGGTCCGCGAGGTCATCGACCGCGGCGTCGCCAGCGGCGCCTTCGCGACGCCCGACCCGCGGATGACCGCCTCGGCCGTGCTCTCCCTCGGCATCGACGTCGCCCGGTGGTACCGCGACGAGGGCCGGTGGTCCCCCGAGGAGGTGGCGGCGCACTACCGGCTGTTGGCCTTGCGGATGGCGGGGGCGAACGCGCCCGGACCGGCCTGAGCCGAGGCCGCCCGGGCCCGTCTGGTGCGGTTGGGTCGGCTGGGGTTTCTGGGACGGCTGGCTACGGTGGGGCAGCGATGACCTGGAGATACCGCCCCGAGCTCGACGGCCTTCGCTTCCTGGCCGTCTACACGATCATCCTCTACCACGCCCAGTCCGGCTGGGTCCCGGGCGGCTTCGTGTCGCTGGACCTGTTCTTCGTGCTGTCGGGCTTCCTCGTGCTGAACGTCGTGCTCGCCGAGATCGACGAACGCGGACGGCTGAGCCTGCTCGGCTTCTACGCGCGCCGGGTCCGGCGGCTGCTGCCCGCGGCCGTGCTCGCGATCGTGCTGATCAGCCTGGTCTTCGTGCTGACCGCATCGCTGCCCGAGCGGCTGCCGCTGGTGCGCGACGCCCAGTCCGCGCTCCTCTACGTCGCGAACTGGCACTTCATCGCGGCCGCCAACGACTACTTCGCGACCGGCACCGACAAGAGCCCCTTCCTGCACTTCTGGTCGCTCTCGCTCGAGGAGCAGTTCTACTTCGTGTTCCCGCTGCTGGTCGTGCTCATGGTGCGGCTGGGCTGGCAGCACCGGAAGCGCTTCCTCGCCGTGCTGGTCGCGCTGATGCTGGCGTCGCTCGCGGCGCAGATCGCCTTCGCGCGGGTCGACGTCAACCGGGCCTACTACGGCACCGACACGCGCCTCTACCAGCTGCTCGCCGGCGCGGTCCTGGCCCTGGCCGTGCGCCACTACTGGCGCCCGCCGCCCGCCGGCTCGGAGAGCGGGCCCGGGTCGTCGCGACGCTGGAGCCTGCTCGGGCTGGCCGGCATCGGCTCGCTGCTCGTGCTCGTCATCGGCGTTCCCGACGTGTCGGTCTCGACCCGCGGCATCCTGGCCACGGTCGCCTCGGTGGCCGCGATCCTCGGGCTGTACGCCGCGCCGCTCTCGTGGCCGGCGCGGCTGCTGGGCGGGCAGGTGCCGGCGTACCTCGGCCAGATCTCCTACGGCACCTACCTCTACCACTGGCCGGTCATCCTGGTGCTCCGCCAGTTCCTCGACGTCCGCCCGTCCGTGCTCGCCCTGCTCACCGCCGGCATCGCGAGCGGCCTCGCGGCGCTGTCGTTCCAGGTGTTCGAGTCGCCGATCCGGCGATCGAGATGGCTCTCGCCCCGCCGCCGGACCACGGTGGTCAGCGGTCTCGCCGTCTCGGTGGCGATCGCCGTGGTGGTCGTGCCTCCGGTGCTCCGCAGCGAGCGGACCCCCGCGGTGCAGGCCGTCGGCGGCCCGCTCGCCGTCGACTCGTCCCCGGAGCTGCGGTCCGCGCTGGAGCGACGGGTGCCGGACCTCGACTACGAGAAGGTGGCGGCGGACCGCGGCCCGGCCGACACCTGGTGCACGCCCGACGACCTGGACGGGTGCCTGCTGGTCCCGGGCGAGGGCCGGCACGTGGTGCTGGTGGGCGACAGCCAGGCGCGGATGCTCGCCCCGGCGTTCCGGCGGCTCGCCGAGAAGCGCGGCTTCCGGCTCTCCATCGACATCGTGTCGTCGTGTCCGTGGCAGGACGGCCTCTACAACGCGTGGGCCTCGGACCAGAACCAGGAGCAGTGCCACGAGGCCCGCGACGACTTCTATCGCGAGACGCTGCCCCAGATGGAGCCCGACCTGGTCGTCGTGGCGTCGCTCGCGCGCAGTGCCGACCGCTGGCAGGGCCATGTCGTCGACCGCGACGGCGAGGCCGGCGACCTGCACCAGATGCAGCTGGAGGCGACCGAGCGCACCGCCGACCTGGTGCGCGACGCCGGTGCACCCCTGGTGATGGTGCACAGCATCATCGGCGCGGGCGGCTACGACGGCGAGGGCCGGCACCCGCTCGACTGCCTGGCCCGCGCGACGACGCTCGGCGACTGCGTGGTGCCGCACCCGGTCGAGCGGCCGACGGTGGACAGCTTCTACGACACGGTCGCCGCGCCGCGCGCCGACGTCGCGACGATCGATCTCAACCCGGTCGTCTGCCCGGATGCGCCGAGCTGCCTGCCGATGCTCGGCGGCGCCGTGGTCTGGCGCGACCAGAACCACCTCACGGGCACGCTGACGACCCGCGTCCGAGGCCAGATCTGGCGAGCGATCGAGGACACCGGGCTGCTCGAGGAGTAGGCCCCGGCCCGGTGTGACGTCGGTTGCGTCGGCCCGCGCGAAGTCGTGACCGTGAGCAGCCGGCGGCTACTGTGGCGCAGCGATGACCTGGAGATACCGCCCCGAGATCGACGGCCTGCGCACGGTCGCGGTGTACCTCGTCCTCCTCTACCACTCCGGCGCGGGCTGGGCGGCCGGCGGCTTCATCGGCGTCGACCTCTTCTTCGTGCTCTCGGGCTTCCTCGTGCTGAACGTGATGCTGGCCGAGGTCGACGAGCACGGCCGGTTGAGCCTCGGCGGCTTCTATGCCCGCCGGATCCGCCGGCTGCTGCCTGCCGCGGTGCTGGTGATCGTGGTGACCAGCCTGGTCTTCGTGCTGACGGCGTCGCTGCCCGAGCGGCTGCCGCTGGTGCGCGACGCGCAGTCCGCGCTCCTCTACGTGTCGAACTGGCACTTCATCTCCGCCGCCAGCGACTACTTCGCGACCGACACCGACAAGAGTCCCTTCCTGCACTTCTGGTCGCTGTCGATCGAGGAGCAGTTCTACTTCGTGTTCCCGCTGCTGGTCGCGCTGATGGTCAAGCTCGGCAAGCACCGCGGCCGGCTCTTCCTCGCGGTGCTGCTCACCCTCGGTGCGGCGTCCCTGGTGGCCCAGATCGCCTACGCCCAGGTCGACGTCAACCGGGCCTACTACGGCACCGACACCCGCCTGTACCAGCTGCTCGCGGGCGCGGCGCTGGCCGTCGCGTTCCGCGAGTTCGGCCGCGCCGGGCCGGGCTCCGACGACCGGCGCTGGTCGCCCGCGCTCGGCACCGTCGTCGGCGGACTCGGCGTGGCGGGGCTGCTGCTCCTCTCCAGCGGCCTCCTCGACCTGTCGATCTCCGCACGCGGCATCGCCGCCGCCGCGGCGTCGGTCGCCGCGATCGCCGGTGTGTACGCCGTTCCGGGCTCGCCGCTCGCGCGGCTGTTGGGCCGACCGACCCCGGCGTACCTCGGCAAGATCTCCTACGGCACCTACCTGTGGCACTGGCCCGTGATCCTGGTGCTCGGCCAGCTCTTCGACGTCGACGCCTGGGTGCTCGCGCTCCTGGCCGGTGCCATCGCGACCGGACTGGCCGCGCTCTCGTTCCAGGTCTACGAGGCGCCGATCCGGCGGTCGCCGCGGTTGGCCCCGCGCCGTTGGGCCAGCGTGGTCGGCGGCCTGGCGCTGTCGGTGCTGGTCGCGCTGGTCGTCGTCCCGCCGGTGCTCGAGAGCGACCGCGCGCCCGCCGTGCAGGCCGGCGCGCAGGCCGGCACGGCGGTGCCGGCCTCGGTCTCGGCCGAGCTGGAGGAGCCGGTGCCCGACATCGACTTCCGAGCCGTATCCGACGACCGCGGTCCCGACGACCAGTGGTGCACCCCCGACGCCGTCGAGGACTGCCTGATGACCCCCGGCGACGGACGGACCGTGGTGCTCGTCGGCGACAGCCAGGCGCGGATGCTCGCCCCGGCCTTCGAGCGGATGGCCGAGGAGCACGGCTTCCGGCTGTACGTCGACATCGTGTCGTCGTGTCCGTGGCAGGACGGCCTCTACAACGCGTGGGCCTCGGCGCAGAACCAGGCCCAGTGCCACGAGGCCCGCGACGACTTCTATCGCGAGACGCTGCCGCGACTGGCGCCCGACCTGGTCGTCGTGGCGTCGCTCGCGCGCAGTGCCGACCGCTGGCAGGGCCACGTGGTCGACCGCGACGGCGAGGCCGGCGACCTGCACCAGATGCAGCTGGAGGCGACCGAGCGCACCGCCGACCTGGTGCGCGACGCCGGTGCACCCCTGGTGATGGTGCACAGCATCATGGGCACCGGTGGCTTCGACAGCGAAGGTCCCGACCCGCTCGACTGCCTGGCCCGCGCGTCGACGCTCGGCGACTGTGTGGTCGTGCCCCCGCTGGAGCGACCGACCGTCGACAGCTTCTACGACACGGTCGCCACCAGCCGCGACGACGCCGCGGCCATCGACGTGAACCCGATCGTGTGCCCCGACGCTCCGGTCTGCCTGCCCGTGCTCGACGACGTGGTCGTCTGGCGCAACGTCGACCACCTCACCGGCGACATCGGCGTCGCACGGAGCGAGGAGATCTGGGCCGCGATCGAGGACACCGGGCTCCTGTCGGACTGAGCCCCCGCCGCCGCGTCGTACCTGACCAGAGTGCTGTGGATCCGCAGATTTCACGACACTCAGGTCAGGTACGACGGTGACTCGCGCGGGTCGCACCTCGATCACCGGGCGAGCGGTGGGCTGGCAGGATCGGGGCCATGAGCTACCAGGCCGCCGACAACCGCTACGAGACCGATGCGACCGGGATGGAGTACCGCTACACGGGGCGGAGCGGACTCCGGCTCCCGGCGATCTCACTCGGGCTGTGGCAGAACTTCGGGACCGACCGGCCGGAGGAGACCCAGCGGGCGATCGTGCGCCGGGCGTTCGACCGCGGGGTGACGCACTTCGACCTCGCGAACAACTACGGACCGCCGTACGGCCGCGCTGAGGAGAACTTCGGTCGCTACCTCGCAGACGACCTCAGGCCCTACCGCGACGAGCTGGTGATCTCGACGAAGGCGGGCTACGACATGTGGCCGGGTCCGTACGGCCAGGGCGGCGGCTCCCGCAAGTACCTGCTCGCCTCGCTCGACCAGTCGCTGAGCCGGATGGGCCTCGACTACGTCGACATCTTCTACAGCCACCGCTTCGACCCCGAGACGCCGTTGGAGGAGACGATCGGTGCCCTCGACCACGCCGTGCGGCAGGGCAAGGCGCTGTACGTCGGCATCTCGTCGTACTCGGCCGCCCAGACCCGCGAGGCCGCGTCGATCGCGCGCGAGCTCGGGACGCCGCTGCTGATCCACCAGCCGTCGTACTCCATGCTCAACCGCTGGATCGAGCGCGACCTGCTCGACGAGCTCGAGGCGCAGGGGATGGGGTGCATCGTGTTCACCGCGCTCGCCCAGGGCCTGCTCACCGACCGGTACCTCGACGGCGTGCCCGCCGACTCGCGCGCCGCCCGCGACGGGTCCTCGATCGGCGAGACCCACCTCGACGAGTCGACGCTGCAGCACGTGCGCCGGCTCAACGAGATCGCGCAGGCGCGTGGCCAGAAGCTCGCCCAGCTCGCCCTCCAGTGGGCGCTGCGCGACGCCCGGGTCACCTCGGCGGTGATCGGGGCGAGCTCCGTCGCGCAGCTCGACACCAACCTCGACGCGCTCTCCGGCCCGCCGCTGACCGAGGAGGAGCTGCGGCTGATCGACGAGGACGCCGTCGAGGCGGGGATCAACCTGTGGGTCACCGAGTCCGACGAGTGAGCCGGCCGGGCACCGACCTCAGCGGACGGTGACGCGGGCCGTGCCCCTGGCCCGGGTGTCCCGCAGCGTGCTGGTCACCGTGGTCCCGGCGTAGGTCACGACCAGCCGGCCCCGCTTCTTCGCGCGGAACGAGAGCCGGGCCTGCTGCACGCCCTTCTTCGCCGTGGGCCCGAGCCGGAGCTTGCCGATCTTGACGGTCCTGCCGCGGGCGGGGTCGAAGACGACGGTGACGGTACGCCGCGGCCCGCCGGGCGCCGCGGCGAGCCGGACCTTCCACGTGGCCCGCGTGCCGGCCGGCACGACGCGCCTGCCCGGGGTGACCCGCAGCGAGCTCGCGACAGTCCGGACGGTCGGGCCGGGCGCGGTGGGGACCGGGCTCGGCGGCGTGCTCGAGGCGGGCGGCGTCGTGGGCGGCGCCGTGGGTGGCGCCGTGGGTGGCGCCGTGGGTGTCGGCGCCGGGTCCCGGGTCCAGATCGCCAGCGTGCTCTGGTCGAAGGAGCTGAACACCAGCTCGTTGGTGCCGTTGCCGTTCAGGTCGACCACCACGGCGCCGCCGGCCTGCCCGAAGTGCTCGTCGGGCCCGGTCAGCCGATGGAGCGTGGTGTCGCCCTCGTCGTTCTCGACCCACCAGAGCCGGCGGTCGCCGTCGCCGGAGACCAGCAGGTCCACGTCGCGGTCGCCGTCGATGTCGCCGTACCCGAAGACGCCGGGGGCGCCCTGGCCGTAGCCGTAGCGCGCGGTGATCTGGTCGCTGAAGGTCTGGTAGGTGGCGTGGTACGGCGACGGGCACGCCGGCCCCGGGGTGGCGGGGTCGGACAGCGTGGTGAGGCCCCAGGTGCCGGTCGGGTCGGTGCCCGGGTCGAACTCGATGACCTGCTCGGGCACCGGCAGGATCGACCCGAACGTGCAGCGGTTGACGTGGTTGGTGCCGATCCACGACAGCGTGCCGGGGCCGCGGAAGTCCGGCACCGGGCGGATCTGGAAGCCCATGCCGACGCCGCGGCCGGCTGGGCTGTCGGCCAGGGTCGCGATGGTGTGGAGGGTGAAGTCGCTCTCGGTCAGCACGCCGTCGTCGTCCTGGTTCTCCAGCCACAGGAAGGTCGAGCCGGTCGCCGAGTTGAAGGTGCGGAAGTACTGCGAGGTGATGATGTCGAGGTCGTCGTCGCCGTCGACGTCGTGGACCACGGGCTGGCTGCCCCCGAGGTCGGTGGCGAGCACGACCGGGTCGTCGAAGGTCAGGTCCTCGTTGCCCTTGAAGAAGTGCGTCTCGACGGCGTCGTCGGTCAGCTCGCCGGCGATCCGACCCTCCTCGGCGACGCTGAGGATGTCCCTGACGCCGTCCCCGTCGAGGTCGACGTACTGCACGCCGTGGTACGACGCGGCCCGGCCCGACACGATGGTGTGCTCGGCGAAGGGGACGCCGGGTCCCCGGTTCTCCCACCAGGTGATGGCGCCGGTCGAGCCCAGCCAGGCCGGCGCCGCCGGATCGGTGCCGAAGAAGTAGCCGGACGGCACGATGATGTCGTTGTCGCCGTCCCCGTCGACGTCGTCGATGGTGGTGGCGTTGGGGAAGACGATGCCGGCGTCCGCGTCGAAGACCGTGACCTTGGTCCAGGTGTCGAGGCTCGCCCCGGGCCGGTAGATCTGGAGGGTCCCGCCGCCGACGGGGCGGCCGCCGCCGTCGAGGGCGCCGTAGCCGCTGGTCACGATGTCCTGTTCGCCGGCGTAGACCTGGCCGACCGAGGTGAAGCTGGCCCCGCTGACGGTGCTGTCGACGTCCACCCGTCGGAAGGCCGGAGGCCCGCCGGCGCTCTCCTCGGCGTTCGCCGGCAGGACGGCGACCACCGCCGGCACGGCCGCGACGCACGCGACGGAGAGGGCCGCCACGAGCGGGCGGCGACGGGGTCGGGGGTGCGGCCGGTGGTGGCTGTCGGTCACGGCGAGGTCCTTCGGCTCAGGGCGGGAGGGTGCTCACCGTGACACTTTCTCGAACAATATGAAATATATTCTACGAAGTTTCTCGGATCCCGGCTACTCGCCGTCGCTCGGGGCCGGCGCCTCCGCGGACCGCTGGCGACTGCTCTCCCAGAGCTGGCATCCGATCAGCACCGCGGCCGCGAGCAGCGCGCCCGCGACCACGTCGATGACGTAGTGCTCGGCGTAGTAGACGAGGGCCGTGCACATCGCGAGGGGGTAGAGCGCGAGCAGCCAGCGCCAGTGCGACCGCAGGCGCTGGATGCCGTAGCCGGCGATCAGGAAGGTGATGCCGGCGTGCAGCGACGGCATCGCCGCGACCGGGTTGCCGACGCCGTGCAGGATCAGGTCGACCCGGTCCAGGCCGATGTCGGACCAGCCGCGCCCGGTGATGCGGGTGACCTGGGCGCCGAGCCGGCCCTCCTCCGAGGCCATCCACGGCGGCGCCATCGGGTAGAGGATGTAGACGGCGAGGGCGCCGAAGTTGATCGCCAGGTAGCGCCGCATCCAGCGGACCCAGGCCGGGCGGTTGCGCACCCAGAGCACCGCCGCGATCGTCAGGCCGGTGACGAAGTGGGTCGCGTAGACCGTCGTGAAGAAGAGGTCGTACCAGCGCGGCTCGCTGTCGCGCAGGCACGGGTCCCCGCACCACGCCTCCTGGAGCCGCTGCGTCGGCGTCTGCCCGCCACCGAGCCACTCGTCGACGTGGATGGGCATCATCACGTGGACGGGCAGGCCGAGCTCGTCGGTCAGGCCGCGGCTGAAGAAGTAGATGACCAGTCCGACGACCGGCAGCCACCAGTCCTTGAGGAAGTTGAGGTGGTAGCGCGGGCGCGCCTCGATGTTCCACGCCACGGTGCCGAGCCACAGCCAGAGGAAGACCTGGACGGTGTCGTTGGGGATGCCCAGGGTCAGCGACCAGGTCGTCAGCGCCGCGGCGTACGCCGTCATCGCCAGGGCGCGGACCTTGCGTCGGGTGCGGGGGTGGGGGACCGGCCGGAGGGTGGTGGCGACGCGGGTCTCGTCGATCTCCACGCCCTGGCCCATGCGGGGATTCTAGAGAGCCCGACCGACGGCCATGCCGAGCACCGGCAAAACCAGGTGCCACGGTCGGGCGGATCACGGACAATCCTGGGTCGTGGGACACGTGGACGTGGCGGGCGTGAGGTACGAGCTGCCGGACGGGCGGGTGCTGCTCGACGACGTCTCCTTCCGGGTCGGCGAGGGCGCCAAGGTGGCGCTGGTCGGGGCGAACGGCGCGGGCAAGACGACGCTGTTGCGCATCATCACCGGCGAGCTCGCGCCGCACGCGGGCGTGGTGACCCGCTCCGGCGGCCTCGGCGTGATGCGGCAGATGGTCGGCGCCGGGCTCGGCGCCGATCCCACGGTCGCCGACCTGCTGCGCAGCGTCGCCCCGCCGCGGATCCGGGCGGCCGCCGAGGAGGTCGACGCCTGCGAGCGGGCGCTGATGGACGTCGACGACGAGAAGACCCAGATGCGCTACGCCGGCGCCCTCGCGGAGTACGCCGACGCGGGCGGCTACGACCTCGAGGTCACCTGGGACGTGTGCACGATGGCCGGGCTCGGCGTCCCCTACGAGCGGGCGAAGTACCGCGAGCTGAGCACGCTCTCCGGCGGTGAGCAGAAGCGCCTGGTGCTGGAGTACCTCCTCCGCGGTCCCGACGAGGTGCTGCTGCTCGACGAGCCGGACAACTACCTCGACGTGCCCGGCAAGATCTGGCTCGAGGGGCGGATCCGCGAGTCGGACAAGACGATCCTGATGATCAGCCACGACCGCGAGCTGCTGAACAACACGGCCACCCGCGTCGTGACCGTCGAGCTCGGCAGCGCGGGCAACCTGGTCTGGACGCACCCGGGCGGCTTCGCGTCGTACCACGAGGCCCGCCGCGCCCGGTTCGAGCGCTTCGAGGAGCTGCGCAAGCGCTGGGACGAGGAGCACGCCAAGCTGCGCGCGCAGATGCTGATGTACAAGCAGAAGGCGGCGTACAACGCCGACATGGCCAGCCGCTACCAGGCCGCGCAGACCCGGCTGCGCCGGTTCGAGGAGGCCGGTCCGCCGACCGAGCAGCCGCGCGAGCAGCAGGTGACGATGCGGCTCAAGGGCGGCCGCACCGGCAAGCGCGCGGTCGTCTGCGAGCGGCTCGAGCTGACCGGACTGATGCGGCCCTTCGACCTCGAGGTCTGGTACGGCGAGCGGGTGGCGGTGCTCGGGTCCAACGGGTCGGGCAAGTCCCACTTCCTCCGGTTGCTCGCCGCCGGCGGCACTCGGCCCGACAAGGAGCACGAGCCCGTCGGCGATGTCGAGATCACGCCCGTGCAGCACCGCGGCATGGCGCGGCTCGGCGCGCGGGTGCGGCCCGGCTGGTTCGTGCAGACCCACGAGCACCCCGAGCTGATCGGCCGGACGCTGCTGGAGATCCTGCACCGCGGCAACGAGCACCGGGACGGCATGGGCCGTGAGCAGGCCAGCCGGGTGCTGGACCGCTACGAGCTCGCGCATGCGGCGGACCAGCGTTTCGAGTCGCTCAGCGGCGGGCAGCAGGCGCGCTTCCAGATCCTGCTGCTTGAGCTGTCCGGGGCGACGCTGCTGCTCCTCGACGAGCCGACCGACAACCTCGACGTGCAGTCCGCGGAGGCGCTCGAGGACGGCCTGGAGGCGTTCGAGGGCACCGTGCTCGCGGTGACCCACGACCGGTGGTTCGCCCGCGGCTTCGACCGGTTCCTCGTGTACGGCGCCGACGGCGGCGTCTACGAGTCCGACGAGCCGGTGTGGGACGAGACCCGGGTGGAGCGCGCCCGGTGAGCCGGATGCGGATCGTCGAGGTCGACGCCGGTGATCCGGCCAGCTTCGACCCGTGGCACCGGGCGTACGCCGCCGCGGAGCTCGCGATCGGCCCCGACGTGGCCTCGCCGTGGCAGCTCGAGGAGGTGCGGGCGATGATGCTGCACCAGGGCAGCCGAGCCTGGACCGCGGGATGGAGCGGCCTCGTCGACGGCCGGGTCGTCTGCTCGGGCTGGCTGCGCACGCCGCTGCTCGACAACACCGATCGGGCCGAGCTGATGGTGCACACCGTGCCGGACGCGCGTCGGCGCGGGCATGCGACGGCGATGCTCGAGCACCTCGAGGCGGTGGCGCGGGAGCGCGGCCGCAGCACTCTCGGCGCAGAGGCGTCCTGGCCGTACGCCGTCGGTGCCGAGGGGGACGGCGAGCCGGGGCCGGCGTTCGCGTACGCCCGCGGCTACGACCTGGCCCTCGGGGACGTGAAGCGGCTCCTCCGGCTGCCCGTCGGCGAGGAGCTGCTCGATGGCCTGGCCGCGGCGGCCGCGCCACACCATGTCGGCTACGTCCTGCGCTCCTGGGTCGGTCCGGTCCCCGACGACCTGCTCGTGGGCTGGGCGCGCCTGGTGGCGTCCCTGGCGATCGAGGCGCCGACCGGCGAGCTGTCGGTCGAGGCGGAGTCCGCGGACCCGGCCGTCGTCCGCGAGGACGAGGCGCTGCTCGCGAAGCAGGGCCGCACGAAGTACAACACCGTCGCCGTCGCACCCGACGGCGACGTGGTCGCCTACACCGACGTCGTGACGACCGTCCACGAGCCGGGCCGCGCCTACCAGTGGGGCACGCTGGTCCGCCGCGATGCTCGCGGGCACCGGCTGGGCATCGCCGTGAAGGTCGCGAACCTGCGGCTGCTCCAGGCCCAGGCGCGGGACATCACGCTGCTCACGACGTACAACGCCGAGGTGAACCGGCAGATGATCGAGGTCAACGAGCGGCTCGGGTTCACGCCGGTGGCCCGACTGGGAGAGTTCCAGAAGCGGCTCTGAACCGACGAGAAGGGGCCCCACCGGCCGACGGGAGACGGACCTGCTGGCCGGTGGGGCCCTGCACCCTCCCGGGTCTCGGGCGCGGGAGGGAGTCGGGGGGTCAGGAGTCGGACGTGTTGGCGTCCGAGTCGAGCGTGAGCGTCGCGGTCTTCTGGTCGCCGTCGTGGGTGAAGGTGACCGTGACCTTGTCACCGGGTCGGTAGGACCGGATGGTGGCGACCAGGGAGTCGGCGCCGGTGATCAGGTGGTCGTCGACCTTCGTGATCACGTCGCCCTTGGCGATGCCCGCGTCGGCCGCGGTGGAGCCGTTGCTGACGGTCTGGACCTCGGCACCCTGCACGACCTCGGCGCCGTTCTGGTTCGCGACGTCGCTCACCGAGATGCCGAGCCGGGCATGGGTCGGGGTCTCGCCGTTGCGCATCTGGTCGACGATCGGGAGGACCTCGTCGATCGGGATCGCGAAGCCGAGACCGATCGAGCCGGACTCGCCACCGGAGCTGGCGGTGCGGATCGAGGAGTTGATGCCGACGACGTTGCCGTTCATGTCGACCAGCGCGCCGCCGCTGTTGCCGGGGTTGATCGCGGCGTCGGTCTGGATCGCGGGGTACGTCGTGCTGGTGCCCTCGCCGTCGCTGCCGACGTCGACCGGCCGGTTCAGCGCACTCACGATGCCGCTGGTGACCGTCGAGTCGAGGCCGAACGGCGAGCCGATCGCGACCACGCTCTCGCCGACCTTGAGGTCGCTGGACTTGCCGATGGTCGCGGGCGTGAGGCCCGAGACGCCCTCGGCCTTGATCACCGCGGTGTCGGTGAGCGGGTCGGTGCCGACGATGGTGGCCTTGGCCGACGAGCCGTCGTTGAAGAAGACGGTCATCGCGCCGCCGTTGCCCGCGATCGACGCCACGTGGTTGTTGGTGAGGATCTCGCCGTCGGAGCTGAGGATGATGCCCGATCCGGAGCCGGAGCCCTGGCTGCCGCTCACGTCGATCTTGACGACGGAGGGGAGGACCTTCGCGGCCACCTGCTCGACGGACCCGGAGGCGGCCGAGGTGTCGGGGGTGTCGACGACCTGGGAGGTGGTCGTGTGCTGGCCGCCGCCGGTCGAGCCGTTGCCGTCGTCGAGGGCACTCCACGCGGCCGCCCCGCCGAGGCCGGCGCCGGCGCCCACCACGAGCGCGGTCGCGACGACCGCGGCGGCCAGGCCGGCCCGTCGCGGGCGACGCTGGACCGGGAGCGTGGCCGTCTGCTGCGCGGCCGGGTCGGCGGCGTAGGAGTCGGCGGCGTACGGGTCCGCGGCGTACGGGTTGGTCGGCGGCGCCTCCGGGGGCGGTCCCTGCGGAACCGGGTACGAGAAGTACGGGTTCTGCTGCTGCGGGCCCTGGGGCTGGCCCTGCTGGCCCGGCTGCGGGGTGGTGGGCTGCTCGTCGGTCATGCGTCCACTGTGTGGGTCTCGCCTGTGACCAACCTGAGACGGCGCTGGGCGGCCTCGAAGAACTCCGGGGGTGGGTCAGCCGTTGTCGTCGGGTGGCTCGGTGGCCAGGGTCATCTTCTTCAGCAGCGCCGCCAGGATGCTGCGCTCGTCGGCGGTCAGGGCGTGCACGACCTCGTCCTCGGCGCGGCCGCGCAGGTTCATGGCGCGGCGCCAGATCGCCGCGCCGCTGCGGGTGATCTCGATCGAGACCCGGCGACGGTCGTCGGCGTCGGCACGGCGCTGGACCCAGCCGGCCCTCTCGAGCGCATCCAGCCGTCCGGTCATGCCGGCGTTGCTGATGCCCAGGTCCGCGGCCAGCGCCGACGGGCTGGCATGACCCGGGGTGTCGCGGATCATCAGCTGGTGCAGGGTGTCGTACTCGAAGTCCTGGAGGCCGACCTCGGCGAGCGCCTGCTGGCTGGTGATCTTGAAGTGCCGCTTCAGTCGCTCGATGCGCACCACGATCGCCTCGACGTCGTCCTCGAACGTCACGTCGATCCAGTGGTCCCGCCACCGGGCGACGTGGCGGTCGGCCCAGTCCTCGCGGTCCTGCCCCGTGTCGCTCACGGGGTAGATGCTATCTATTTCGTTGGCGAATAGTTCGCTGGCGAAGTAATCTGCGCCGGTGACCACGCTGACCGCCCTGCGCCATCGCGACTTCCGGATGCTCGTGGCGGGCACGACGACCAGCGCGCTGGGCAACGCGATCACCCCGATCGCCCTGGCGTTCGCCGTGCTCGACCTCGGCGGCTCGGCGTCCGAGCTCGGCCTCGTGGTCGCGGCCTTCGCGCTGGCCGAGGTCGTCACGACGCTGTTCGGTGGCGTGCTGGGCGACCGGCTGCCCCGCAAGGTGATGATGGAGGGCTCCGCCGCCGGCAGCGCGCTCACCCAGCTGCTCATCGCCGCCTCGCTGATCGCGGGCTTCGCCACGATCCCGATGATCGGGGTGATCGGTGCGCTCAACGGGTGCCTGGCCGCGCTCAGCCAGCCCTCGTCGCGGGCGATGACCCGGCTCACGGTGCCGGAGGCCGACCTCGGCTCCGCGGTCGCCGTCCGGGCGCTGCTCCAGACCTCGGCCAGCACGGTCGGGTTCGCCCTGGGCGGCGTCCTCGTGGCCGTCGTCGGGTCGGGCTGGGCGATCGGTGTCGACGCGGTGACCTACACCATCGCGGCGATCTGCTTCTCCCGGCTGCGGGTCGAGCAGGCGGCGCCCGAGGGGGAGCGGAGCTCGATGCTCGCCGACCTCGGTGAGGGCGCGCGCGAGGTCTTCGCGCACACCTGGCTGTGGCTGCTGATCGGTCAGGCACTGCTCTACCACCTGTTCTACGGCGGCGCCCAGAGCGTGCTCGGGCCGATCGTCGTCGGCGGCGAGTTCGGCCGCTCGGCGTGGGGCCTGGCCATGGGCACCCTGATGGCCGGCTTCGTCGTCGGCGGCGTGGTCTGCCTGCGCTGGCGGCCCCGCCGCGGCCTGTTCGTCGGGACGGCGCTGCTGAGCCTCACCGCGCTCTTCCCGCTCGCGATGGCGCTCTCCGACCAGCTCTGGGTGGTGCTGCTCGGCGCCTTCCTGCACGGCTTCGGGCTCCAGATCTTCGACGTCTCCTGGGACCTCTCGATCCAGCAGAACGTCGACCCCGACAAGCTCGCCCGCGTCTACTCCTTCGACGTGGTGGGTTCGTTCGTGGCCCGCCCGGCGGGGATGGCGCTCACCGGGCCGATCGCGACCGTGGTCGGATTCCAGGAGTGGCTGGTGGTCGTGGGCTGCGTGATGGGCGGCTCCGCGCTGCTGTCGCTGGCCTCGCGTGACGTGCGCCATCTCGTGCGACAGGACCTGGTCCAGTCCGCGGAGTCCGGATCCGGTGACCCGGAGGCGAGCCCCGCCGCCGTGTGAGACGCTGCCGGCACACGAACTTGCTGGGGGGTAAATCGTGTTCGGCAGCACGCTGCGTCCGCGCGCCCTGCGCGCACCTGTTCTCGCTCTCGCCGTCCTGATGTCCGGCGGCCTGGCCGCCGTGACGCCCGGAACGGCCGCCGCGACCGGGATCACCTGCACCTCGGACGTTGCGACGTCCAACGCGCTCGGGCCGGCGACCGGCTGGACCGAGTTCGTCGAGACCGACGGCTCCCGCGGCGCCGAGTCGGAGGGTGCGATCGCGTACGGCGGCAACCTGCCGACCGCGATGACCGTCGGCACGCACCTGACGGGGTACGCCGCGAGTGCCCCGGCGCTGGTCGTCGCCGGCACGCACGGGCAGTGGTTCAACCTGTCCCGCGGCAGCGCCTACGTCTCGCCCCAGAGCGGGGTCAACTTCAACGGCGGCGGCCACTACCTGCCCGGCAACCCGGTCGACTTCGGCGCGGCGTTCACCGAGCTGCGCGCGCTCTCGACGTCGTGGGGAGCGGCGCCCGCCACCGGCACCGTCACCACCGGCACCGTCGGCGGCAACAGCGGCGCCCTGGTCCTCACCGGCACCAGCGGCTCGCTCAACGTCTTCACGCTCAGCCCGGCCCAGGCGGCCCAGCTCGCGGGCGGCGCCCACGTCGGTTACGACGTACCGAGCGGCGCGGTCACGATCGTCAACGTGCCGGGCACGTCGGTCGGCGTCGCCGGCCAGGCCTGGATCGGCAGCGGGTCGAGCTGGAGCCAGGCCAGTGACGGCAACGTGAAGGGCGTCTACAACGGCATCGTCTGGAACTTCCCGGACGCGACCTCCGTGACCCTCGACTACGGCTCGGCGTGGGTCGGGCACCTGCTGGCGCCGCGGGCGGCGGTGCAGGTCGTCGGCGGCGGCCACAACATCGGCCAGGTGATCGCGAGGTCGTTCGCCTCCAGCCGCGAGACGCACCTCAACCTGTTCCCGAGCCAGGCGTGCGTGCCGACGCCGCCCGACACGCCGGGCACCTCCGACGTGACGATCACGAAGTCGGCGTCGACGACGAACCCGCACGGCGGCGACACGGTCGTCTACACGCTGACCGCGACCAACGTCGGCAACGCGGTCGCGACCGGCGTCGTGATCCGCGACGAGCTCCCGGCGGGCGTCACGTTCGTGTCGGCCTCGGCGCCGTGCGCCCAGGCCGCCGGCGTCGTCACCTGCCAGGTGGGCAGCCTCGCTCCCGGAGCCTCGGTGACGAAGAAGATCACGGTGACGGCCACCCCGATCGCCGGTGCGGGCCCGGGCCCGCACTCGCAGGCGACCCACTGGCTCACGCCGTACAAGGCGGAGGCGCAGGTCGACCTCGAAGCCGGTCAGCAGCGCACGGTGACCCTCGGCTGCGCGCCCGGCGACTACCTCAGCGACGGCCAGTTCCGCGTGGACCACGTCGACCAGGGCACCGGCACGATCCGCGACGTGCGGGTCCTGGCCTCCCGGAGCGACAGCGCGTCGACGTGGAAGGGCGTGATCCGCAACGACGCGACCGGCCGCGCCCAGGCGAAGGCCTTCATCGTCTGCCTGCCGCAGCGGACCGAGGCGAACGGACACCGGCACGGGCTGTCGGAGGACGCCGCGGTGCCGTCGCTCACGCAGTCGTACGCCGCGGGCCGGCACTCGGCCACGCTGACCTGCCCCACCGGCACGGTGCCGATCGCCCCCGGCTTCGACCTCTCCTCGGCGAGCGCCGAGCTGGTCGGCTCGGAGTACTCCACGGCCGCACCGCGGAAGTGGACCTTCACCCTCGACGTGACCGCGCCCGTCACCGCGACGTACACGGCCCGCTGCCTGCGCACCACGGTGGACCCGGTCAACGGGCACACCCACGAGCTGCGCTTCACCCACGTGGTGCAGACCGTGTCGGTCCCCGGCCACACCGCGCCCGAGGGCACCGAGTACCAGGTGATCTGCCCCGACGACGCCAAGGGCGTGGTCGCGACGTTCGACCTGCCGCCGGGGGTCCGTCACGTCGGCAACGATCCGCGGCTGAAGGCCCGTGCCTTCCGGCTCTTCAACGACACCGGCACGGCGCAGCAGGCCACGATCGACCTGGTCTGCCTGCACGACCGCACGGGCAGCGGGCAGAGCGGGTCGCCCGACCCGGTCGAGGTGGTCAACACCGCCACCGTGTCGTCGGCGTCGGTCGACGCCAACCCGGCCAACAACGCCGCGGCCGCCACCGTCACCGTGCGGCCCGGGTCCGCCACGGCGGGCGCCAGCGGCTTCCTGCGCGTCGGCCGCGGCAAGGCGAAGGTGAGCGTCGTGTCGGCGCTGCCGGGCAAGGCCAAGGTCAGGGTCAAGGCGCGGGGAGCCGTGGTCGCCCAGGGCAAGGTGAAGCTGCGCCCGGGCCTGTCGGTGGTCGCCAGGCTGAAGCTCACCAAGGCAGCCAAGCGCACGATCGTGCGGGCCGGGAAGGTGCGGGTCGTGGTCGACCCCGCGCGCGGCAAGCGGGTGCAGAAGGTCGTGAAGGTCCGGCGCTAGGCCGTTTGATCAGGCCGTGGGTCGGACCGGCAGGCCGCGCTCGCGCAGCGCCGCCCGGAGGTCGTCGGCGCCGGTGAACAGCACGCCGTCCATGCCGAGCGCGTCCGCCGCGTCGACGTTCGACCGCTTGTCGTCGACGAAGACGAGCCGGCCGAGCGGGAGTCCGCTGACCTCGGCGACGGCCGCGTAGGCGCGCGGGTCGGGCTTGGCGGCCCTGATCGCGCCCGACACCACGACGTCGTCGAGCAGCCGCAGCACCCCGAAGCGCTCCCGCGCGTGCGGGAAGAGCTCGGCGGACCAGTTGGTCAGGCCGTAGAGCGGGACGCCCGCGTCGTGCAGCTCGCGCACGATCGCGACCGTGTCGGGCAGCTCGGCGAGCGAGGTCGGGAAGTGGGCCAGGTAGGCCTCGGCGTGGGACGCCCAGTGCGGGTGGGTACGGCGGACCTCGGCGATGCCGTCGGCCAGCGACCGGCCCGCGTCCTGGTGGTGGTTCCAGGCCATGAAGTCGAAGTCGTCGGCCTCGATGAACCGGCGGGCCTCGGCGACGCCGAGCCCCTGCGCGACCGCCGCGGCCGGATCCCAGTCGATGAGGACGTTGCCGAGGTCGAAGACGACAGCGGCCGGGAGCCCGGTCATGTGACCTGGCTCCCGGCCGGGACTGCTGTCTCTGGTCATGCTGGTCGGTCTCGAATCGCGGTCACGGCTTCGCAAGCTCAGCCGTGCGCTCGCTCGACCTGGCCCGGACTCGTCGGAGAGCTGGGCTTCGCTCCGCTCAGCTCCAGCGCTCCGACGCGGGCACAAAGTCCAGCGTGCGGTCGCCGGTGTAGATCTGCTTGGGGCGGGCGATCTTCTGCTCCTTGTCCTGCACGAGCTCGGACCACTGGGCCAGCCAGCCCGGCGTCCGGCCGATCGCGAACAGGACGGTGAACATCTCCGGCGGGAACTGGAAGGCCTCGTAGATCAGGCCGGAGTAGAAGTCCACGTTGGGGTAGAGCTTGCGCTTGACGAAGTACTCGTCCTCGAGCGCGATCTTCTCGAGCTCCTGGGCGATCTCGAGGAGGGGGTTGACCCCGGTGACCTCGAAGACGTCGTCGCAGGCCTTCTTGATGATCGTGGCGCGCGGGTCGTAGTTCTTGTAGACCCGGTGGCCGAAGCCCATCAGCCGCTCGTTGCCCTCCTTCACGCCCTTGATGAAGTCGGGGATGTTCTCCTTGGTGCCGATGCGCTTGAGCATCCGGAGCACGGCCTCGTTGGCGCCGCCGTGCAGCGGGCCGTAGAGCGCACCGATGCCGGCCGCCACCGCGGAGTAGGGGTCGACCTGCGAGGAGCCGACCGAGCGGACCGCGTTGGTGGAGCAGTTCTGCTCGTGGTCGGCGTGCAGGATGAAGAGGACGTCGAGGGCCTTGACCAGGCGCTCGTCGGCGCCGAACTTCGACTCACTCATCTTGAAGAGCATCGAGAGGAAGTTGGCGGTGTAGCCGAGGTCGTTGTCGGGGTAGACGTACGGCTTGCCCTGCGCGTGGCGGAACGACCAGGCGCCCAGGGTCGGCATCTTCGCGATCATCCGCACCATCTGGATATGGCGGTTCTCGGCGTCGCTGATGTTGCGCGCGTCGGGGTAGAACGTGGACAGGGCCCCCACCGACGCCATCAGCATCCCCATCGGGTGCGCGTCGTAGCGGAAGCCCTGCATGAACGTCCTGACGTTCTCGTGTACGAACGTGTGGTACGTGATCTCATGCGCCCACGCCTCGTACTCTGCCTTCGTCGGCAGCGAGCCGTGGATGAGGAGATAGGCCACCTCGAGGAAGCTGGACTTCTCCGCCAGCTGCTCGATCGGATAGCCCCGGTACTCCAGGATCCCCTTCTCTCCGTCGATATAGGTGACGGAGCTGCGGCAAGACGCGGTGTTCACGAAGCCGGGGTCGTACACGGCGAGGCCGGGTGCGTCCTCCCCGGCCTTGATCTGGCCCAGATCCGCGGCCTTGATGGCGCCGTCGGTGATCGGGACCTCGTACTCCTGCCCGGTGCGGTTGTCACGGACGGTGAGAGAATCAGTCACCCGCTCAACTTAGTCGGCGGTGTGGCGGGGTGCGAACCCGGAGTCCGCACTACAGACTGTGACATTGTTCCGGCCACGTCCCGGCCGCGTTTTGACCCGCCGCGAGCGACGCCCGTAAACTTGCCAGTCGCGCCTCCTGCCGCGCCCGGACACCAGCCACGGAGTCCGAGTGCAGATCCGGACGGCAACCCGCTCCTCATCGCGAGCCGCGGGTCCGAGCCGGGCAGTGTTCGTCAGAGGGCGTCGCAGCACCACCCACGGGGCGACAGGGTCCCGGGGGACCTACGAACGAAGGAAGTTCCTCCGTGCGCACGTACAGCCCGAAGCCAGGCGACATCACGCGTGAGTGGCTCGTCATCGACGCCACCGACGTGGTCCTCGGCAAGCTCGCCGCCCAGACCGCCAACCTCCTGCGCGGCAAGCACAAGCCGATCTTCGCTCCGAACGCCGACACCGGCGACTTCGTCATCATCGTGAACGCCGAGAAGGTTGCCCTCTCTGGCAACAAGGCGACCACGAAGATGGCCTACCGCCACTCCGGCTACCCGGGCGGTCTCTCGGCCACCCCGATCGGCGAGGTCCTCGAGAAGGACGCCCGCAAGGCCATCGAGAAGGCCGTGTGGGGCATGCTCCCGAAGAACAAGCTCGGCCGGCAGATGCTGAAGAAGCTGAAGGTCTACTCCGGGCCCAACCACCCGCACCAGGCCCAGAAGGCCGTTCCGTTCGAGATCAAGCAGATCTCCCAGTAATCGTCTGTCTGTCGAGAAAGTCTGAGTGAGGAACATCGTGGCTGACACCACCGAGGTCGAGGAGACCTACGAGGTCAACGAGCAGGGCATCGCCTACAGCTCCGAGAGCGCCCCGTCCGCAGACGCGCCGCAGCGTCCCGCAACCATCGCCCCCGCCGGGGCCACCGGTCGCCGCAAGGAGGCCGTGGCCCGGGTCCGCATCGTCCCCGGCACCGGCGAGTGGACGATCAACGGCCGGACGCTCGACTCCTACTTCCCCAACAAGCTGCACCAGCAGGTCGTCAACGAGCCGTTCGCGGCGCTGCAGCTCGAGGGCCGGTTCGACGTCATCGCCCGCATCCACGGCGGCGGCATCACCGGTCAGGCCGGTGCGCTCCGCCTGGGCGTGGCCCGGGCCCTGAACGCCGTCGACGTCGACGCGAACCGCCCGACGCTGAAGAAGGCCGGCCTGCTCACCCGTGACGCCCGCGTCATCGAGCGCAAGAAGGCCGGTCTGAAGAAGGCCCGTAAGGCACCCCAGTACTCCAAGCGCTGACGTCTGCCGGGATCCTTCAGCAGATGCCGCGCATCTTCGGCACGGACGGGGTCCGGGGTCTGGCCAACGGTCAACTGACCGCGGAGCTGGCCCTGGACCTGTCCGTCGCCGCCGCCCGTGTCCTGGCCACCCGGGGCGAGTTCGCGGACTCCCTGAGGTCCCGGGGCCGCCCGCTCGCCGTGGTGGGCCGGGACACGCGCATCTCCGGCCAGTTCCTCGAGCACTCGGTGGTGGCCGGGCTCGCCTCCGCCGGTGTCGACGTACTGCGGCTGCGGGTGCTCCCGACGCCGGCGGTCGCCTACCTGACCCAGGCGCTGGGCGCCGACCTCGGCGTCGTCATCAGCGCCTCGCACAACCCGATGCCCGACAACGGCATCAAGTTCCTCGCCCACGGGGGCGTCAAGCTCGACGACGCCGTGGAGCGGGAGATCGAGCAGCACCTCGACGACCCGTGGGAGCGCCCCCTCGGCGGAGCGGTCGGGCGGGTCACGCCGTACGCCACCCCCGTCGAGGAGTACGTCGCCCACCTCGTCGGCACGCTCGCGAAGCCGCTCGACGGGCTCAAGGTCGTGCTCGACTGCGCCCACGGAGCGGCCCACGAGGCGGGTCCGCTCGCGCTGCGCGCCGCCGGCGCCGAGGTGATCGCGATCAACGCCGAGCCCGACGGCCTCAACATCAACGACGGCTGCGGCTCCACCCACCTCGAGCCGCTGCGGGCCGCGGTGCTCGAGCACGGCGCCGACGCCGGCTTCGCGCTCGACGGGGACGCCGACCGTTGCCTGGCCGTCGACCACGAGGGCAACGACGTCGACGGCGACCAGATCCTCGCGATCCTCGCGCTGGGCATGGCCGAGACCGGTCACCTGCCGAAGAACACCGTCGTGGCCACGGTGATGAGCAACCTGGGCTTCGTGCAGGCGATGCGCGCGGCCGGCATCGGCGTGCGCCAGACCAAGGTCGGCGACCGGTACGTGCTCGAGGCGATGCGGGTCTCCGGCTACGGACTCGGCGGCGAGCAGTCGGGGCACGTGATCATGAGCGAATACGCCACGACGGGTGACGGCATCCTCACCGCGCTGCACGTGCTGGAGCGGATGGCCGCCACCGGCCAGACCCTCCGCGACCTCGCCGGCGTCGTGACCCGGCTGCCGCAGGTGCTGGTCAACGTCCCGGACGTCGACAAGGCGCGCGCCGACGACGACCCGGTGGTGGCCGCCGCGGTCGCCGAGGAGGAGGCCGTGCTCGGCGACGGCGGCCGGATCCTGCTGCGCCCCTCCGGCACCGAGCCGTTGGTGCGCGTGATGGTCGAGGCCCCGACGGTCGAGGAGGCCGAGGGCGTGGCGCAGCGGCTGGCCGACGTGGTGAAGCGCGAGCTCAGCCTGTAGGGCGCGGCGCCGGATCGGGAGACGCACCCCAGGCGCTGCCGGCCGCTCGAGGCCGACCAGATAGGAATGGGTCCCATGAGGGACGCTCCTACGCTGGCCGTCGAAGGCCTCGGCAAGACCTTCGGCGCCGTGCGCGCCGTCGACGACCTGACCTTCTCGGTGCGACCGGGGGCCGTGACCGGCTTCCTCGGCCCCAACGGCGCCGGCAAGACCACGACGCTGCGGATGCTGCTCGGGCTGACCCGCCCCTCGCAGGGGCGCGCGCTCGTCGGCGACCGGACGTACGCCGAGCAGCCGGTGCCCGCGTCGCTCGTCGGCGCCGCCCTCGAGGCGTCGAGCTTCCACCCGGGCCGTTCGGGCATCGGTCACCTCGAGGTGTTCGCCGGCCAGGCCGGCGCCGATCGGGCGCGGTGCCGCGAGCTGATCGAGTTCGTCGGGCTCGGCCACGCCGCCCAGCGCCGGGTCGGCGGCTACTCGATGGGCATGCGGCAACGGCTCGGGCTCGCGACCGCGCTGCTCGCCGACCCGCCCGCGATCGTGCTCGACGAGCCGGCGAACGGGCTCGACCCCGAGGGCATCCGCTGGATGCGCGGCCTGCTGCGCGCCTTCGCGGCGGAGGGCCGCACGGTGCTGGTCTCCAGCCACGTGCTCTCGGAGGTGCAGCACACCGTCGACGACGTGGTGATCATCGCCCGCGGCCGGCTCGTGCACGCCTCCTCGTTGGCCGAGCTGAGCGCGCTCGCCGCGCCGCAGGCCTACGTCGAGTCGCCGACGGCCGATGCGCTGGCCCGGCTCTGCGGCGACCGGGGCTGGACCGCCCGGCCGGACGGCGCCGGCCTGGTGGTCGCCGACGTGCCCGCGGCCGAGATCGGCGCCGCGGCGTACGCCGGGGGCATCGAGCTGCACCAGCTGGCGAGCCGCGGGGTCGGCCTCGAGGACGTCTTCCTGCAGCTGACGGAGGGTGGTGCCCGATGAGGGCCGCCGTCGTCGCGGAGTACCGCAAGCTGGTCAGCACCCGCCTGTGGTGGGTGCTGCTGATCGCGCTGGTGGGCTACCTCGCCTTCGTGGGTGGGGTCCTGACCTTCTCGATCGTGTTCTCGCCCGACGATCCGGACACCGCGATGCCGAGCGGCGCCGAGGCGGCCGCGGGCGTCTACGGCCTCGTGAACGCCATCGGCTACGTCTTCCCGCTGGTGATCGGCAGCCTGATGATCACCACGGAGTTCCGCTACCAGACGATCACGCAGTCGCTGCTGGTCGAGCCGCGTCGTACCGTCCTGCTCGGCGGCAAGCTCGCCGTCGCCGTCCCGCTCGGCCTGCTGTACGGCGCGGTCGGCATGACGGCGCTGGTCGCGGTGAGCGCGCCGCTGCTGGCCCTGAAGGGCGACGGGGCGTTCCTCACCGACCCCGACGTGCTGGCGGTCATCCTGCTCGGCGTCGTGGTCACGGCGCTGTGGACCGTGATCGGCGTCGGCTTCGGCTCGGTGCTGCCCAACCAGGTGGCGGCGGTGGTGGTGCTCCTCGCGTTCACCCAGTTCGTGGAGCCGATCGCCCGGGTCGCCCTGGGCGCCTTCGACGCGACCTCGTCGGTCGCGAGGTTCCTGCCGGGCGCCGCCGCCGACGGGCTGATCGGGGCGAGCCTGATCGGCGAGATGAGCGGCGGTTCCTCGGAGCTGCTGCCGCGCTGGGCGGCGCTGCTCGTGCTGCTCGGGTACGCCGCCGTGCTGGCGCTGGTGGGGAGGATGACGACCCTGCGCCGCGACATCGGGTAGAACCCTCCGCATGACCCGCACCCGGCTCGCCGTCGTCCTCGGCGTGGTCGCGACGCTCGCCGTGCTGACGACGACGGGCGCGGTGGCGACGTACCTGCGCGCCGGCGAGGGCGGCAGGGCGGTCCCGGCCGCGCCGCTGCGGGTCGAGGACCCGGGCAGCGGCGCGTGGCTCGAGGTGCCGGCCGCCGGCTGGCGCGTGCGACCGGCGGACCGGCGCATCTACTACGAGGACGGCGAGGGGCGGACGGTCGCCGAGGTCCGCGGACCGGCGGTCTTCCGCGAGGGCTACTGCGAGGCGGAGCCCAGGGGCTCCTACCGGGCCTTCGCCGGCTTCACCCGGCAGTCCTGGGGCGCGTGGCTCGACGGGCTGACCGGCGGAGGCGGCGCCTGGTCGACCGGGACCACCCGCGAGGACGTGACGCTCGCCGACGGCACCCGGGCCCGGGTGCGCCGGACCGGGTTGCTGGCGGCGGCCCGCGGGCGGTGCCCGGCGTCCGGGATCGTGCTCGCGATGGTCCGGGTGGGCGAGGTGCGGGCGGTGGTGGTCGCGGACGCGCCGGAGGCGGACTCGCTGGAGCCGGACGAGGTGGTCCGGATCCTGGCGACCCTCAGAGCTTCCTGAGCCGTACGTAGCGGACCGAGTGGTCGCGGTCCTTGCGCAGCACGAGCGTGGCCCGGGAGCGGGTCGGCAGGATGTTCTGCGACAGGTTGGGGCCGTTGATCGTGTCCCAGATCCGCTGCGACTCGGCGACCGCCTCGTCATGGGAGAGCGCGGCGTACTTGGAGAAGTAGGACTCGGGGTCGCGGAAGGCGGTCTCGCGCAGCCGCAGGAAGCGCTCGCTGTACCAGTCGCGGATGTGGCCGGTGCCGGCGTCGACGTAGACGGAGAAGTCGAAGAAGTCGCTCAGGGTCAGGCCCGCGCGGCCGTCCTCGCGCACCCGTGCGGGTTGGAGGACGTTGAGCCCCTCGATGATGACGATGTCGGGGCGCTTGACGACGACCTTCTCACCGGGCAGCACGTCGTAGGTGAGGTGGGAGTAGACCGGCGCCTCGACCTCGTCGCGGCCGGACTTGATGTCGACGACGAAGCGCAGCAGCGCCCGGCGGTCGTAGGACTCCGGGAAGCCTTTGCGCTCGAGCAGGCCGCGGCGCCGGAGCTCGGCGTTGGGGTAGAGGAAGCCGTCGGTGGTGACCAGCGCGACGTTCGGGTGCTCGGGCCAGTGCGCGAGCATCTGCTGGAGCACGCGGGCAGTGGTCGACTTGCCGACCGCGACCGAGCCGGCCAGCCCGATGACGAACGGCGTGCGCGGCGGCTGACCCTGCCGCAGGAACTCCTCCTGGCGGCGGTAGAGCCGGCCCGCGGCCTCGACGTACAGGCTGAGCAGCTTGGACAGCGGCAGGTAGATCTGCTGCACCTCGTCGAGGTCGAGCTGGTCGCCCAACCCCCGCAGCCGACGGATCTCCTCGGCGGTGAGCGGGTTCTCGACCTCGCCGGCCAGCGCGGCCCACGCGGACCGGTCGAGCTCGATGTACGGCGACGACTCCCGGGTGGTCTCGTCGGAGGTGCCGTGCTGCCCGCCGTGGGAAGACATGCCGGAGATTGTTGCAGCCGGCCCACTGACGCGGAGCCGGGGTGCCCGCTGGATACGATGGCGGTCATGTGCGGCATCGTCGGGTACGTCGGGGAGAAGCGCGCCCAGGATGTCGTCATCGAGGGGCTGCGCCGGCTCGAGTACCGCGGCTACGACTCGGCCGGGATCGCCCTCGTGGCCACCGGCACGATCGCGTCGGACAAGCGGGCGGGCAAGCTGGCGAACCTCGAGAAGGCGATCGCCGACCGGCCGCTCCCGCCGGCCACCGTGGGCATCGGGCACACCCGGTGGGCCACGCACGGTGCGCCCAACGACGTGAACGCCCACCCGCACAGCGGGGCGCAGCGGCGGGTCGCGCTGGTGCACAACGGCATCATCGAGAACTTCGCGGAGCTGCGGGTCGGCATCGAGGCCGACGACGTCGCGCTGCTCTCCGAGACCGACACCGAGGTCGCCGCCCAGCTGCTGGAGGCCGAGGTGCTGACCGGTGCCGACCTGACCACCGCGATGCTGCGGTTGGTCAACCGGCTCGAGGGCGCCTTCACCCTGGTCGCCGTCGACGCGCTCGACCCGTCGCGGGTGGTGGCCGCCCGCCGCAACTCGCCGCTCGTCGTCGGGATCGGCGACGGGGAGAACTTCCTCGGCTCGGACGTCGCGGCGTTCATCGAGCACACCCGGGAGGCGATGGAGCTCAGCCAGGACCAGGTCGTCACGATCACGCGGTCCGGCGTCTCGGTGCGCAACTTCGACGGCAGCTCCGCGGAGGGGCGGCGCTACCACGTCGACTGGGACCTGTCGGCCGCGGAGAAGGACGGTCACGACTGGTTCATGCGCAAGGAGATCCACGAGCAGCCGCGGGCCGTGGCCGACTCGCTGCTCGGACGGCGTACGCCGGAGGGCCGGCTGCACCTCGACGAGATGCGGCTCTCCGACCAGGAGCTGCGCGACGTCGACAAGGTCATCATCATCGCGTGCGGCACGTCGTTCTACGCCGGCATGGTCGCGAAGTACGCCATCGAGCACTGGACCCGGGTGCCGGTCGAGGTCGAGCTGGCCTCGGAGTTCCGCTACCGCGACCCGATCCTCGACTACTCGACGCTCGTCGTGGCGATCAGCCAGTCGGGGGAGACCGCCGACACCCTGCAGGCGATCCGCCACGCGCGCACCCAGCGCTCGAAGGTGCTGGCGATCTGCAACACCAACGGCTCGACGATCCCGCGCGAGTCCGACGCGGTGATCTACACCCACGCGGGCCCGGAGATCGGCGTCGCGTCGACCAAGGGCTTCCTGACCCAGCTGGTCGCCTGCTACCTGCTCGCGCTCTACCTCGCGCAGGTCAAGGGCACCCGCTACGGCGACGAGATCGACGAGGTGATGCGCCAGCTCGAGGCGATGCCCGACCACATCGCGACGGTGCTCGCGTCGGCCGACGCGATCTACGCGATGGCGGCCGAGCACGTCGACACCAGGTCGGTGCTCTTCCTCGGCCGGCACGCCGGCTACCCGGTTGCGCTCGAGGGGGCGCTGAAGCTCAAGGAGCTCGCCTACATCCACGCGGAGGGCTTCGCGGCCGGTGAGCTGAAGCACGGCCCGATCGCGCTGGTCGAGTCCGGACTCCCGGTGCTCTGCGTGGTGCCGCCGGCCGGCCGCGACCAGCTGCGGGACAAGATGGTGAGCGGCATCCAGGAGGTCCGGGCCCGCGGGGCGCGCACGATCTGCCTGGTCGAGGACGGCGACGACGCGATCACGCCGTACGCCGACACGGTGATCCGGCTGCCGAAGGTGCCGGTGCTGCTGCAGCCGCTCGTGGCCGTCGTACCGCTCCAGCTCTTCGCCTGCGAGCTCGCGACGCGGATGGGCCACGACGTCGACCAGCCGCGCAACCTCGCGAAGTCGGTGACGGTCGAGTGACGCGCCCATGATCATCGGGGTCGGGATCGACGTCGTCGACGTCGAGCGCTTCGGGGAGTCGCTGACCCGGACGCCCGGCCTGTCGGCGCGGCTCTTCACGCCCAGCGAGGCGACCCGGCCGCTCGCCTCGCTGGCGGCCCGGTTCGCCGCCAAGGAGGCGCTCGCGAAGGCCCTCGGCGCCCCGGTCGGGCTGCACTGGCACGACGCCGAGGTCGTCTCGGAGTCGTCGGGTCGCCCGCTGATGGAGCTGCGCGGCTCGGTCCGTGCCCGCGCCGACGAGCTCGGGGTCGGATCCGTGCACGTCTCGCTGTCCCACGACGCCGGCATCGCCTCGGCCGTGGTGGTGCTGGAGGGCTGAGGCCCGGGACGTCATACGGTCGGTGTGTCCACTTGCTCCCTCCGTATGACGTCCGGTGATGGCCGCTAGCGTGAGGGCATGAGGCGGGCGCACACGGTCGAGCAGGTGCGAGCGGCCGAGCGGGAGCTGATGGCCCGACTGCCCGAGGGGGCACTGATGCAGCGGGCCGCGACCGGGCTGGCGTACGCCGTGGTCGACCTGCTCGGCTCGGCGTACGGGCGGCGGGTGCTGCTGCTGGTCGGGTCGGGAGACAACGGGGGAGACGCGCTGTACGCCGGGGCGCTGCTCGCCCGGCGGGGCGCGGCGGTCCAGGCCTGGCTGCTGTCCGACCACGCGCACGAGGGCGGGGTGGCGGCGCTGAGGGAGGCCGGCGGGCGCGTGGTCGACGGGAGCCCGGCACGACCCGAGGTGGTGGTCGACGGGATCGTCGGGATCGGGGGGCGACCGGGGCTGCGGCCCGAGGCCGCGGCGGCGCTCGAGGCGGTACGGGGCGTGCCGGTGGTCGCGGTCGACACCCCGAGCGGCGTCGACGTCGACACCGGCGAGCTCGACGGGGCGCACGTGACCGCGGACGTGACGGTCACCTTCGGCACCCACAAGGTGGCGCACCTCGTCGACCCGGCGAGCCGGTATTGCGGGGCGGTGCATCTCGTCGACCTCGGGCTCGACCTGGCCGAGCCGGCCGTCGAGGCGCTGCAGCCGGAGGACGTCGCGGCGCTGCTGCCGCGGCCGGCGGCCGACGCGCAGAAGTACACGCGCGGCGTGGTCGGCGTCCGCGCCGGCAGTGCGCTCTACCCCGGCGCCGCGCTGCTGTCCGTCGCCGGCGCCGCGAGCGGGCTGGCGGGGATGGTGCGGTACGTCGGCCCGGCCGAGGTCGCCGACCGGGTGCGCCAGTGGCATCCCGAGGTCGTCGGCGAGGGCCGGGTCCAGGCCTGGGTGGTCGGCTCCGGCGGCGGCGAGAGTGCCGGCGATGAGCTCCGGGCGGCCCGGTCCGACCGGGTCCCGACCGTGGTCGACGCCGACGCGCTCGCCCATGTCGACGGGCCACAGCCGGCCGACACCGTGCTCACCCCGCACGCCGGCGAGCTCGCGGCGATGACCGGCGCCGAGCGCGCGGACGTCGAGGCCCGGCCGCTCCACCACGCGCGCGGCGCGGCCGCGGCGTACGGCTGCACGGTGCTGCTCAAGGGCCGCCGCACGCTGATCGCCGAGCCCGACGGCCGGGTCCGCGTCACCACCACCGGCACGCCCTGGCTGGCGACCGCCGGGGCGGGCGACGTGCTCGGCGGGCTGGTGGGCGCGCTGCTGGCCGCCCGACTCACGGCGTACGACGCCGCGTCCGTCGGATCCTGGCTGCACGGCGCCGCCGCGACACTCGCCGGGCGCGACGGACCGCTGGTCGCGAGCGACGTCGCGGCGGCGATCCCCGCGGCCGTGCGGAGCCTGCCGAGGGCGTGATGGGAGAATGGCAGGCCATGACTCCGCTGCCGGCCCCCGCCCGAGCCGAGATCGTCGTCGATCTCGGCGCGATCCGGCACAACGTCCGCCGGCTGCGCGAGCTCGCGGGCGTCGCGATGATGACCGTCGTCAAGGCCGACGGCTACGGTCACGGCCTGGCCGAGGCCGCCGGTGCGGCCCGCGAGGCGGGCGCCGAGTGGCTCGGGGTCGCCACCATCGACGAGGCGCTCGCGCTGCGCGCGGCCGGCGACACCGGTCGGATCCTGTGCTGGCTGACGGTGCCGAGCGAGGACCTCGCGCCCGTGGTCGCGGCCGACATCGACGTCACCGCCTACACGCTCGCCGAGCTCGACGCGATCCGGGCCGCGGTCGCCGACGCCGGCCGCCCGGCGCGGCTCCAGCTCAAGATCGACACCGGCCTGTCGCGCGGCGGCGCCCCGATGGACGCCTGGCCCGACCTCGTCGCGGCCGCGCGGCGCGGCGAGCAGGACGGCGCCTGGACGGTCACCGGGATCTGGTCCCATCTCGCGGCCAGCGACGAGCCCGACCACCCGGCCAACGACGCCCAGGAGGCGGTCTTCCACGAGGCGCTGGCCATCGCCGCGACTGCCGGCCTGCGGCCCGAGGTCCGCCATCTCGCCAACTCGGCGGCGGCGATCCTGCGGCCGTCCTCCCGGTTCGACCTGGTGCGGGTCGGCATCGCGTCGTACGGACTCGACCCCGCCCCCGGGCACACCCCCGATCTCGGCCTGCGCCCCGCGATGACCGCACGCGCCACGCTGGCGCTGAGCAAGCCGCTCGCGGCCGGCGCCTCGGTCTCCTACGGCCACATCTGGACCGCCGACCGGGCGACCACCGTCGGCCTGGTGCCGGTCGGGTACGCCGACGGCGTACCGCGCCACGCGAGCAACGTCGCCGAGGTTCAGGTCGCCGGCCGGCGGCGCCCGATCCGGGGCCGGATCTGCATGGACCAGTTCGTCGTGGACCTCGACGGCGAGCTGCCCGCACCCGGCGCGGACGTGGTGCTCTTCGGCGACGGCGGCCACGGCGAGCCGACCGCCCAGGACTGGGCCGAGGCGGCCGACACCATCTCCTACGAGATCGTCTCCCGGATCGGGGGCCGGATGACCCGGAGGTACGTCGACTCCAGCCCGCGGTTCCGGGAGGACCACGAGTCATGAGCATGCGCGGACGCGTGATCGGAGCGGTCACGGTCGGTGCCGTCGGCCTGGCCGCCGCCGGCGCCGGCATCGGCGTGAACCGGCAGCGCCGCCGGATCGTCGGCAGGTCGCCGTCCGACGCGCCGGCCTTCGGGTCGCTGCGGGCGGAGCCCGTGACGGTCGTCGCCGACGACGGCACGCCGCTGCACGTCGAGGTCGACGAGCCCGACGCGGCGCCCTCCGGGCGGGGCGGTCCGCCGTTGACCGTGATCTTCGCTCACGGCTACGCGCTCGAGATGGACTGCTGGCACTTCCAGCGCGAGCACTACCGCGGGCGGGTCCGCGCGGTCTTCTACGACCAGCGCTCGCACGGCCGCTCCGGTCGCTCGCCCGTCGGCAACGCCACGATCGAGCAGCTCGGCCGCGACCTGCTCACCGTCATGGACGCCGTCGCTCCGGAGGGCCCGGTGGTGCTCGTCGGTCACTCGATGGGCGGCATGACGATCGTCGCGCTCGCGGAGCAGCACCCGGAGCTGTTCGGCGACCGGGTGGTCGGCGCCGCGCTGATCTCGACCACGGCCGGGGGGCTCGAGCCCAGCCGGATCCTGTTCCCGATGGTGCCGGCGTGGGGGAGCGCCACCGCGGTCGGCCGCACCGTCTCCGCGCTGGGCCGCTCCCACAAGGTGGTCGACGGCGCCCGCCGGGCCGGCAAGGACGTCGCGCTGGTCGCCACCGCCGGGCTCGCGTTCGGCGACGAGGTGCCCGGCAGCTACGTCGCCTTCGTCGACAAGATGCTGTCGGCGACGCCGTTCGAGGTCGTGGCGGAGTTCTTCCCCGGCTTCTCGGCGCTGGACAAGTTCGACTGCGTCGAGGTACTCGCGAAGGTGCCGACCGCCGTGATCTGCGGCACCCAGGACAAGCTCACCTCGATCGGACACAGCCGCAAGCTCCACTCCCGGATCGACGGCTCGACCCTGCTCGAGTGCCACGGCGCCGGGCACATGGTGATCATGGAGCGCCACGACGAGGTGAACGGCGAGCTCGACCGGCTGCTCGCCGCGACCGGAGCCGAGGACGCGCGGTGACGGTCGAGATCACCCGCGTCGGCCCGGAGTCGGCGGAGCACGTGCTCGCCGTGGTCCGTGCGGCCTTCGCGGTGCGCCCGCCGCTCGACCCGCCCGCGGCGGCGCTGGCGGAGACCGAGGAGACCATCGCCAAGCGGCTCGCCGGCGGCGGTGGCCTGCTCGCCACCCTCGACGGCCGGCCCGTGGGCGCCCTGGTGCTCGACCCGGTCGGCAGCACGACGTACCTGCGCCGCTTCGGGGTGGTCCCCGACGCCCAGCGCCACGGCATCGCCGCCGCGCTGATCGAGGCGGCGGTCGAGGCCGCCGAGGGCTCCGCGGACCTGACCGTGGTCGCGCGCGAGGAGTTGCCGCAGACCGTGCGGTTCTGGGAGCGGCAGGGCTTCCGCGAGATCCGGCGCGAGTCCCCGAACGTCGAGCTGCGGCGGCCGCTGCGCACCCACGTCTTCCAGGTGCCGGACGCCGACTCCATGCGCGCCCTCGGGCGGGCCCTCGCGGCGCAGCTCGGCCCTGGCGACCTGGTCGTGCTCTCCGGCGAGCTGGGCGCGGGCAAGACGACGTTCACCCAGGGGCTGGGAGCCGGGCTGGGGGTGCGCGGCGACGTCACGTCGCCGACGTTCGTGATCGCGCGGGTCCACCCGTCGCTGGTCGGCGGCCCCGACCTGGTGCACGTCGACGCCTACCGGCTCGGCGGGCTCGACGAGCTCGACGACCTCGACCTCGACACCTCCCTCGACGACGCCGTCACCGTCGTCGAGTGGGGTGAGGGTCTCGCCGAGGGCCTCTCGGAGTCACGGCTGGAGGTCGCGATCGTGCGGGGCGACGCGCCGCACGACGGGCTCGACCCGCGGCGCGTCGAACTCACCCCGGTCGGCCCACGCTGGCACGCGCTGTCCTCGCCCGCGCTGGGTTCGACCTAGAAGCCGGTGATGCCCTCTTGGCCGTAGCCCTCCGCCTGCTCGTCGAAGTTCTCGTGCTCGAGCAGGTGCAGGATCGGTACGCCGAGCTTGCGCCGGGCCTTCGACGTCCAGTCGAGGTGGAAGAACTCGGCCACGACGTGCGGCCGGGTCAGGATGATCGCCTCGCGGCCGTCGACGGCGGCGACCTTGGCGGCGAGCGCGTCGATCGGCGGGTTGCCGACGACCTCGCCCCGGGCGACGGCGCCGCTGCGGCGCAGCGCCTGGAGCGTCTGCTCGAGCTCGGTGTGCGACCGGTCCTCGCAGTCCTTGCGGACCGCGTCGAGGTCGACCTCGCTCATCGGCATCGTCGGCGACGCGAGCATGTCGCCCGCGGTGAGGGAGCCCATCGCCGACTCGATGCGCGCCGCGGCGTCCTCCAGGGGCAACAGCACGTGGTAGGTCACCGGCTCGTCGAGACCCTCGTGGAGCGAGTGCACCTGGGCGGCATCCTGGTCGCTCAGTGCCTGCTCGATCAGGAGGACGACGTCGTAGTCCCCGCGGGTCGTCTCCGCTGCGTTCTCAGACATCTCGGCCTTCCTCAGTCGATACCGAGAATCCTAGCCAGGTCGTAGCTGACCGGCTCCTCCAACTGCTCGTAGCCGCACGACTCGGGGTCGCGGTCGGTGCGCCAGCGCCGGAACTGGGCCGTGTGCCGGAACCGGCGGCCCTCCATGTGGTCGTAGGCCACCTCCAGCACCCGCTCGGGCCGCAGCGGCGTGAACGAGAGGTCCTTGCCCTGGCTCCAGCGGCTCTGCGTGCCGGGGACCCGGTCGGGATTGGCGGTCAGGAACTCCTGCCAGTGGCCCCACGGGTGCTCCTCGATCGGCACGACCAGCGGCTGGAGCTCCTCGATCAGCTCGGCGCGCCGGGCCGCGGTGAAGCTCGCGCTCACCCCGACGTGCTGCAGCTGGCCGTCGCGGTAGAGCCCGAGCAGCAGGCTCCCGAGCAGCGGCTTCTCGGAAGTACTGGTCTTGTGCTCGCGGTAGCCGGCGACGACCACGTCGGCGGTGCGCTCGTGCTTGATCTTGAGCATCGTGCGGGCGTTCTGCTGGTACGCCGCGTCCAGCGGCTTGGCGACCACGCCGTCGAGGCCCGCCCCCTCGAACTGCTCGAACCACTCCTGGGCCTCGGCCGGGTCGGTCGTCGTCCGGGTGAGGTAGCAGGGGCCGTCGAGCCCGGCCAGCGCCTCCTCGAGCGCCGCCCGGCGCTCCGCGAACGGCCGCTCGGCGTACGACTCGTCGCCGAGTGCGAGCAGGTCGAAGGCGACGTACGACGCGGGCGTCTGCTCGGCCAGCAGGTCGATCCGGGACTTGGCGGGGTGGATGCGCTCCTGGAGCACCTCGAACTCCAGCCGCTCGCCCACGGAGACGAAGATCTCCCCGTCGAGCACGCACCGCTGCGGCAGCTGCTCGCGCATCGCGGTCACGACCTCGGGGAAGTAGCGGGTCAGCGGCTTGGTGTTGCGGCTGGCCAGCTCGACCTCGTCGCCGTCCTTGAAGACGATGCAGCGGAAGCCGTCCCACTTCGGCTCGAAGCTCAGCGCGCCGACCTCTCCCTGGAACTTCTTGGCGAGGTCGGGGATGCGCTTGACCGACTTCGCGAGCATCGGCTGCACGGGCGGCATCACGGGGAGGTCCACGCTCAGGACTCTAGTTCCCCGGGGCGACCGTCTGACGAGCAACTGACGCACTGACCTACCGTCGTCTCCCGCGCCGGAGGGCGACTCACGCACCTGACGAGGCTGCTCCCCTCAGGCGGATCCGCGACACTCAGGTCAGGTACGACGAAAACCTGGCGTCACCCCGTGAGCGGGTGTCGAAGCCGTTGCGACCTGCGGTGCTTGGCCGTACATTGGACGTACAGGAGGGGAGCATGGCTGACACGATCGCACGCCGCCGCAGCCGACGGATGGAGTTGCGCACCACGGACGAGGAGCGTGCGCTGATCGACCGTGCCGTGGCGGTGGAGGGCACCGATCTGACCGAGTTCGTGGTCACCCACGCCTCGGAGGCCGCGCGGCGGGTGCTGGCCGACCGACAGTCCTTCGAGCTCGATGCGGATGCGTTGCAGGCATGGGAGGAGCTCAACTCCCGTCCCGCCCGTGAGCTGCCCGGGCTGGCCGCGCTGTTCCGCCGACCTTCGCCGTTCGCCGAGTGAGCTACCGCGCGCCCGAGCCGCTTGGCTCGGCGCACCTTCTCGACGAGTTCGAGTGTGGCTCCTCGGAACAGACCGAGTGGCTGAGGCGGTTCGCTCGGCAGTCGGCCTCAGTGGGAACGACGAAGATCTTCGCCGTCACGGAGACCGGCTCCGATCGGGTGGTCGCGTACTACGCCTGGTGCATGGCACAGCTCGCGATCGGCGATGCTCCGGCGCGACTGCGAAAGGGCGCCGGACGGTACCCCCAGCCGGTCGCCCTGCTCGCCCGGTTGGGAGTGGATCTCACGCACGAACGCAAGGGGCTGGGTGCTGGGCTCCTGACGGATGTCGTCGCTCGAGTCGCCGCGCTCTCGGACGGGATCGGCTGTCGCGGCCTCCTGGTCCACGCCGAGTCGCAGACCGCCCACGACTTCTACCTCCATCTGGTTCCGGAGTTCGAGCAGAGCCCGACGGATGAGTTGCACTTGGTATCGATGCTGAAGGACATCAAGCGCACGCTCGGGCTCTGATGCGGTGGACATGGCGCATTCGAAGCAGGACGCACGCACCTGACGACGGTGTTCCCGATCCGCGGATCCGCGACACTCAGGTCAGGTACGACGAAAACCCGGCGTCACGTGGCCACCGCCGTGTCGCTGCCCCACCATGGTGACCCGTAACCTAGGGCAGTCAATCCCCGGTTGGTCTGCCGGGCGGAGCTGCCAGCCCCGCCAGGCGGGTCCGCAGGGTTTGCAATCCCCGGTTGGTCTGCCGGCAGGGCCCGCCTGACTTTGAATCAGGATTAGCGACGTAGGTTCGACTCCTACCCGGGGAGCGAGATCGGCACAAACGTGCTGGTCAGAGCGACCTCGGGCTCCGCCCCTGCTAAGGACAGGGACGGAGCCCGAGCCGTATGTGTCACCGAAGTGTCACGACCTGCACCCGCGAGTGCCTTACTGGACCGTTCGCAGGACGCTGCCGAGGGTGCGCGCCGCCTCTTCCGCCCCCGTCTTGGTGCTCTGGACGTAGAACGACATGTGAGTGGCGACCTCGTGCCCGAGGAGCCCCGCCGCATCGGCCGGTGCGACGCCGCTCCGATGCAGGGTGGTGGCAATGCTGTGCCTTAACTCGTGCAAACGGATGCGCGGCAATCCCGCGTCGGCACGGAGAACGCGCCAGCGGCCCGAGTAGGCGTCGGGCTGGATGGGACTACCCGACTCGTCAACGACCACGAGGCCGCTGTCCGGCCATGCTGTGCCCATGGCCAACCGGTCGGCCGCCTGACGGGCTTTGAGCGCTCTCAGAGCGGCGACGGTACCGGGCCACATCTCCTCGACCGGAACTGCCCTGCTGCTCGCCTTGCTCTTGGTGGCATCCCGGTTGGTGGTCGAGCCTCTGCCAACCTTCACTCGGCTGGCCTCGACCTTCACGGTGCCCGAGTCCAGATCGACCTCTGACCACGCGAGCCCGAGGACTTCGGAGCGGCGCAGGCCGCACGCCGAGAGCCGGAACGCCGCTCGGGTCCATTCCTCCTCGTGGGTGTCCACGTGCGCGACGAACTGGACCAGTTGCGCGGGCGCCCAGATGTTGACCGCGAGGGCGTCGTCCTTGGTCCTGCGTCGCGGCTTCACGTCGGTGGCCGGGTTGGCGCTAAGGACGCCAACCGAGACCCCGTACGCGAACACCGCGCGGACCGCTTGGAGCGCGTACACCTGTGAGCGTTGGGAGAGAGGCTTGCCGCGCTTGCCGCCGAAAGTCCCGAGGTGGTCCATCAGGTTCTCAACGTCGGTCCGGCTGAGGCTCTGGGCAATGTGGTCCCCGAAGAAGTCGAGCGGGTTACCGAGGGCGTCGGCATAGCCGGACCTCGTGACCTCGCGGATGTCCCGACGACTCTTCAACCAGTCCTCCGCGAGCGTGCGGAAGGTGACCTTGCTCGGCGCGGTGTAGCGCCCCTGAGCGACGTTCTGCCGCGTCTCGGTGACGAACTCTCGGGCTTCCTGCAACGTCCGGAAGTTCCGGGAGACCTGTTTTCTCTTGGGCGCACCCTTCGGTGCGGTGTCGATGACCACTCGGTATCGGTGGCCGTTCTTGACCAGGACGAGCCGGATGGGCTCGTCCGGCCGGGGTTGGGTGATTCTCACTTCCTGTCTCGCCTCCTCTTGGTGGTGCTGGGTTCGTCCGGGCTGCTGCCGGAGGTCTTGGGAGCGCGCGGCCTGCCGGTCGTTGGAGGACCGATGAGGCCCCGGTCGCGGGCCTCTCTGAGCCGCTTGTCGATGGTGTATACGGACGTGTGCCGCTTGGCCGCGATGGCTGCTCGGTTGAGCCCGTCCTTGTGGTCCTGAGCGACCTCTTCGAGGGTTGGGCCGTCGTGCTTGGGGAGATGAGGTCCGGAGGCGAAAACGGGCATGCCTGCCGCTTCCTGCTCCGCGAGGTGGAGGGACGCCTGTTCGGCGATACGTTGGACGGGCACGCGGCGGATCGTGTCTTGGTCGATGCGCTGTTCGGGCCGGGTGGTCAGGATTGTGATGCCAATGAGGCGAGCCCTGCCGTCCGCGCGTTCGATCATGGCCTGATAAATAAGGCCGCTGGTCTCATCCGTGATCGTTGCGCCGTCGATCTTGCGCTTAGGGCCGGAGTAGTTCCTGGGCGCGGGTCCGCCGAGATGATCCCCGAAGTCGTGACGCCACATGGTGAAGGGGCCGAGGGTCCAGTTTCGCTCTCGCCGTCTCATGTTTACAAACATACCTCCTAGAACTTTGGCGCACAAGCCTGCATGCTGGTGACATGGAGAAGACAGAGCAGCCATACGGCTATCGCATTGAGGAAGCCGCGCAGCGGCTTGGGATCGGGCGCTCGCTGATGTTCGACTTGGTGAGGCGCGGGGATGTTCGGACGGTCCGGTTCGGCAGGCGTCGCGTCGTGCCATCGGACGAGATTGCCCGCCTCCTCTCGGGAAGCGAGACAGACCAGTGACGACGTTCACGAGCAGAGTCCTCCCGTCCGCTGTCGGCTGTCCCGCCATTAGGCGGGAGGACAGCGACAGCCAAGCCGCTGTCCGTGATCCCGGAAGCCGAATCGGACAGTGAGGGACACCGACTATCGCCAATTGGGGCTTGCTGTGACACGGCATCCACATGCTCTAATCGGCTCAGCAGCGACCGATCCGGCAAGAGCACGACCACCAAGAGCCGGGGCGGCGCAGGCAGATAGAGAAGCCTGCGCGTCCGGTTTGGTCGCTGCTCCGCGCGGGCCTCTGCTGCCCGCGCCGCTCCGTTACAGATGGAGCGACCAATGACCAACGCGACCCGATTCATCCTGTCCGTCCAGACTGCCACCGGCCGTCTTCGGGTGGCGCACCGGCGTGGTCTTAACACGACCGTGCAGGAGGCCGACCTGCGAATCGCGCAGGTTGCCGACCACTTGCGAGACACGTTCTCACCGGATCAGCCGCTGTCGCTGGATCACCGCGACATGCTGTTGGCGCTGGTCGAGGATCTGCACCGAGAAACGTGGGTGAACACGACTGAGGGCGTGCGCGACGCCTATATCGAGTCTCTAGAGACAAGCGCCCAGTACGACGAGATGACCGAGTCATTCGAGCGCTTTGTGAATGGCGGTGATCGGTGAGCGCCGGGCTTGCCGCCGGAGCGGCGCAGGCACACGCGCGCGGGTGGTTCGTGTTCCCGGTCGGGCGCGATCCTAAGACACGGGAGAACAAGTTGCCCTTGGTGAAGTGGCGCGAGTGGACCGTTCCGTTCGCGCGTGCTGAGGAACTGTTCGCCGTCTGGCAGGACAAGCATCGTGTGACCGGCTACGGGATCGACTGCGCCCGCGCGAGGCTGGTTGTGCTTGACGAGGATGCCGCTGCGGCTCTGGCTGCGCTGTGCGAGGCGAACGGGTGGGACCCGATGCCGCCCACCTACACCGTGACCACTGGCCGGGGAAGGCACTTCTACTACCTTGCCCCGACCGGTGGCTGCGAGATTCGCAACCATGTGAAGGCAGAGGGTGCCGAGGTCGATATCCGGGGCGTAGGCGGCTACGTCGTCGGCCCCGGTTCGTTGCATGCGTCGGGTGCCGTCTATGCCGAGGAGGACGGGCGCGAGCCGGTTCCACTCCCCGAGTGGTTCGTGGACAGGTTCGGCACGCGGCCGAGCACCGGAGATGAGGTCGGGGGCAGCAGTGCCGGTGCCGGTGGCGACGGAGGCGCGGCTGCCGGAACGTCGTACGCCGCCGAGACCATGCCCCGTGGCCGGGTGACGCTGGACGAGGCGCGCGCCGATATCGAAGCCGCACAGGAAGGCACCCGCAACGACACCCTCAACAGGCAGGCGTTCTTCGTCGCCGCAGAGGTCAAGGGCGGACTGATTGAGCCTACGGAGGCCGAGGCCGTCTTGCTGGCGGCTGCCGATGCGTGCGGACTGTCGGAGGATGAGGCGAGGAAAACTCTGCGCTCGGCCGCCGAGGCTGCCCGGCCGGACGGGCCGATTGTGTGGTTCGACGTGGAGCCGGAACACGATGAGGGCTCTGAGACGGACGCCCCTGAATGCGGCTCCCATGTCGAGGCCGCAAAGTTCGACCGTGAGGTCGCGCGGGAGGTCCGGAGGATTGCTGTCCGCGAGGCCGCTGGCGATCGCGTGCGTCAGGAGCGGTACGCCGCCAACGCAGCTCCGATGCCAACATTGCTCACGCTCGACAACGTGCTGGCCCGCCCCCGGATCGCGCCCAAGTTTCTGATCGACGGGGTGTGGCCTTACGACGGGACAACGCTTCACGTCGCGCAACGGAAGACCGGCAAGACCGCGCTGACGCTGAACCTCACGCGCTCGCTCGTGGACGGGGAGCCTTTCCTCGGGGTGTTCGACTGCGCGGGAGGTGAGCGGGTCGCCCTGGTCAACCTCGAAGACCCAGAGAACGCGTTGGCTGATCTGCTGGAATGTCAGGGCATCGCAGACCTCGGAGCGGTGCTGCCGGTCTCACTGAATGGCAACGCCCGGGCGTTCGACGTGATGACCGACCAGGGCCGGGCGCGATGGGCGGCGGCACTTGCCGACAATGGCATCACAGTGCTGATCGTGGACCCGCTCAAGCCACTGGTTGACGCCTTCGGTCTGGACGAGTGGAGGCAGACCGGAGAACTGTTCAATGCCATCAAGGCGTGCGCCCACGAGGCGGGCATTCGTCACGTCCACGTCTCCCACCACGCGGGGCACGGATTGGAAGGCGGAAGGGTTCGCGCCCGAGGCGATTCGTCGTTGGAAGGTACCGCCGACGCTCTGTGGTTCTCTGCGATGGATGACCCGACTGACGCACGGTCCGCGCGTCAGTTCTCCGCACTCGGGCGTGGCGTGTCCATCGACAAGGGGGCGCTTCTGCTCGACGCCGCCACTGGCCGTCAGACCTACACGACCAAGGCCGCCGGACTCGTGATCGTCAAGCGTCACGCCGTTGTTGACTACCTAACCGACAACGGAACGACGAGCCGACAGGACCTGATCGCGAACGTGACTGGGCTCGACAAGAACAATGCCAGATCAGTTCTAGCCGCGTTGGTGGCTTCGGGCGAGGTTGTGGAGACCAGAGACCCGGGCCGGTCGCACGCGAAGCGCTACGCACTCCCGAAGACTCCGGACGAGATGTTCCCCGAGGAGTCGTCCATTCAGTAGCAGGACGCCTTGGTCGGTTCCAAGGAGACTCGCTGCTCGCCTGTCGCCGTGGAGAGTTCCATCAGAGCCTGCGAGTTCGCGCCCAGCGAGGGCAGCATTGCGTTGGTGAAGCCGACCACCGTGCCCGATGTGTCCAGAACATTCGCCTCAACGTAGACGCCGTTGGGACAACCCTCCGGACTGACCACTCGCATCTTCCACGTAACGCCCATGATGTTGCCTTCGCCGTCCGGGCTGTCCCACCGAGCCCACAGGCCGTTGGTCACCTGCGCCCATCCGAGGCGCTCCATCTTGGCCGCGAGCGAAAGACGCTGCCAGCGTTGCTGCAGGGTGGCCGGAGGGGCGGCAAGGGGATGGAGTGGCGGACCGGCGGCCTCCGGGTGCGTGGCGTCGGTGCTGACCCACGTGCCTGTCTCGGTCATGACGTGTCCGTCCACGACGTCGCCCGGCGACCAAGGCGGGCCGTCAGCGCGCGACTTCCGTGCGAGTTGAATCCATCCGTCCGACGTGCGGAGATGATCGTTCGCCACACTTCCAATGGGCCACTGGCCCTCCTGCGCTGGATCCGTCACGACCGGAGAACGTTTCCGTAGGCGTCCACGCTGAGGCTGTAGCGCTTCTCTCCGCCAACTCCGACCAAGATCAGCCAGACGATCGCCCATGCGAAGCAGGTGACGAGGGTCAGGATCAGGTGGAGAACGTGGTTGACCGGCTTGCCATCCACTAGCACAGCCGGGGCTGCTGCACCGATCTGTGACAGTCGGTTAGGCGGCCTGTTCGGCCAGCGTGGTCATGATGGCTTCGTACTCGATGGGGGTCAATCGGCCGAGTCGGGCTTGGCGTCGTCGGCGGTGGTAGGTCCGCTCGATTCAGGTCACGATCGCGATGCGGAGCTCCTCGCGGTTGGTCCACTTCTGCCGGTCGAGGACGTTGTGTTGGAGCAGGCTGAAGAAGCTCTCCATGGCCGCGTTGTCGCCGGCTGAGCCGACCTGGCCCATGGAGCCGAGCATCTGGTGGCGCCACAACGACTGCTGCAGCTTCCGACTCCGAAACTGGCCGCCCCTGTCTGAGTGCAGCTTGCAGCCGGCCACCGATCCACCCCCAGCAGTGCGCCTGGCGACGGCGGACTCGAGTGCGTCAACCGCGAGCTGGGAGGTCATCCGGGAGTCGATGGAGTAGCCCACGATCCGGTTGGACCACACGTCCTTGACCGCGCAGATGTAGAGCTTCCCGACCGCGGTCGGGTGCTCAGAGATGTCGGTGAGCCAGAGCTGGTTCGGACCGGGTGCGGTGAACTCGCGGCGAACCAGGTCGTCGTGGGCGGGCGCACCGGGCAGGTCCTTCTTCCCGCGGCGCTTCTTGCCGAAGACGCACCACCACTCGTTGCTCGAGCAGATCTTCCACACCGTCCGCTCGGACACCTGGTGGCCAGCGTCGGTGATCTCGTCGAAGAGCAGCCGGTAGCCGAACTCGGGGTCCTCGCGGTGGGCGTCGAAGATCGCGTTCGCGAGGTAGGCCTCCTCGAGTTCGCTGTCGGTGACCGGGCAGGCGAGCCAGGCGTAGTAGTGCTGGCGGTGGAGCTTGAGCACCCGGCACGCCACCGCGACCGGTACCCGGAGCGGGGCACCGGCCGCGGCGAGCTCTCTCACGAGCGGGTAGAGCCTTTTCCCGGTAGCTGGGCCTGCGACAGGTAAGCCGCAGCCCGACGCAGTACCTCGTTCTCCTGCTCCAGGAGCCGGTTGCGACGCTTCAACTCACGCAATTCGCGGGACTCGTCGGTGGTGACGCCGGGCTTCACGCCGTCCTCGACATCAGCCTGACGAAGCCACTTCGAGATCGTCATCTCGTGGACTCCGAAGTCGGTCGCGACCTGGGCCAGCGTCACCCCAGGACCACGATTACGGGCGACCCGGACGACGTCCTCACGGAACTCGCGGGGGTAGGGCTTGGGCACAGCAACATCCTTCCAGCCTGACAACTCGTCAAGCGATCTCAGATGTCACAGATCCGTTCATCAGCCCCGCCTGAAAGTCCATCTGGCTTTCGACTCGCGATCCCTGACGTACCTGGTTCGCCACGGCCTGAGCTAGGTAGGCACGGCGCGTCGCATCATCAAGTGGCTGAGGTCCCGACGATGCGGGAGGTGGGGGCGGGGTGTCGAACGACATCGGTTACTCCTGATCGACCCTCGATGAGGGATGTCAACTTGTAGGAACAGTCCTACAGACTAGGCGTAGGACTGTTCCTACGTTCGGGAAGTGACCGAAGAGCCTGAACGAACCGCCCGACGGCGGCGCGAACTGGGACAGAACCTTCGGGCTGAACGACACGCGGCCGGGCTCACGCAGGAGCGATTGGCGCTAGACGCTGGCCTTGACCGGTCGTTCTATGTCGATGTCGAGAACGGTCACCACTCGCTTGCCGTCGATCGGCTCTTCGCGATTGCTGAAGCGCTCGGTATCTCGGCGGATCGACTGCTTGCAGGCATTGACTGATCCGCGTTTCTGGAAACGTCGGGGCTCGCTCGCCGTTCGCGCTGCGGCTCGCTTCGCCCCGAGCATATCTCGATGTCAAGGTTCTCGCGCTTCCGTCGTCGCCACTGGGAAGAATGGGCGGGGGTTGCCTGCGCGCTCGCGACGTGAACCTCACTGAGTGGACGCCTTCGCCCGTCTGTCGACCGATCGACGGGGGTGATTAGCTCAAAGAGCAGTGGCTCGGCCTCCGGAAAGTCACCGCGCCAATCGGGGTGGGCTCGACCGCTTCGACCGAAGGGCGTGTGTTGTCAGTCCGTGAGTGTCGGCTGGGACTCGCGCTCAATAGCCGCGAGGGAGTAGGTCGTGCGAACCGTGTCGCGGGTTCCGCTTGCGAGACGGGTCAGCACGCGTAGTCGAGTCGCTACCCGCGTCTGTGCCTCCGCGTGAAGTTCTCCCACATTTGCCTGCAGTTCCATGGGTACGGAGACCCGGATCGTTCCTCTGTCATCGGTGATTAGAGTCAGTTCCGACGCAGACCAGACCCAGCCGTCAAGCGTTCCAGCAACTGCCTCGGTCTTCTCCTCTTCGTATCCCTCACGAGACACGAGACTCAGGATGTGTGCAGCGTGAGGACCGAGTTCAACGGCTGCCTCCTCGCTCCCGCGTCGGATTGTTCCGGTCAGCACCCAACCCCCATCCAATAGCGCCTCTGCGACGCGCGCGACGCCCTGGCGCGCTCGCGCATCGAGGGACACCAAGTGCGAACGCAATCCGTCGGCATCTGGCTCGTCGGCAGACGCAGAGGCTGCCGTGAACACGCCAGCCAGGTATACGAGCGCCTGTCCCTCAGCAGTCTCAGGAGCCTCGGGAATGAGGGCGGCACTGTCTGACCAGTCGGGCTCGCGAAACGTCACCTGCACAGAGCCTTCCAACGCTCCGCCTGCAATCAGGAGGTTTCGCGAGTGATGCCGCAGGCCCAGTGACGCCTTAACGAGTTCCTTCACCGAATCGGCAGTACGCATCACGAAGCGCCCAAAGTCGTAAGCACCTGTCTGGTGGTCAGACACCGTTACCCCATCGAGGTGTGTCTCCAACTCCACCCGACCCGGGAGAGACCGAGTCCGCGGAGTTGCCGAGGATCGCACCTCAAGCGAGTGCATCAATCTGTTCCGCCACGAGATGAGCAAGTCGTCAGCCGACTCGTTGTCAGCCTGTGCAAGAACGACAGCGAGCCGAGTCCATGGCGAGGTGCCGACCTCAAGATTGCGCGGGACCACGGTCACGGCCTCGCCCCTAGTCCACAGATCACCGGAGGGACCGGAGTCTTCTCGATGCCAGCCGCGCGTCTGGAGATAGTCCAGCACGACCGATCGTGCAGCGTCGGTCACGGCGCACCCCCTCCAGAGAAGCCCGTTACTGCGGTCTCAAGATCAGCAGCCCAGATGTCGAGCGTATCCACAGTCAGCCTCTGGGCCGTAGTGACTGTGATCGTCTTCTGAGTGGGCGGGAGCGGGTCGATCCTCGTCCAGAACGCCGCGCACCTCATCAGCGTCGTCCATCGAGGCTGTGCCGGGTGCTCCACCCAGTCCTTTGTATCTGGTGGCACCGACACCTGAACGAAGTAGCCCGGAAGATCGAGTTCCTCCCAGTTCTTCCGCCAAGCCGACTTGATCAGCCAAGCCCGTTGGCGAGTGATCGGCTTGTGTGTGCACTTCACTTGCACGGAGACGCCGATCCCTGGCCGCATGACGACCTGCCCATCAAGCGAGTGCACGTCGCCCTCGCCCGGGGTTGGAGCGAAAAGGTAACCGTGTCGGCGGCCATGAAATTCTGCCCGGAGACGGCCACGAAACTGCCCGCTGGCGGACATGAAACCTGCCCGGTGGCGGTCATGGGATCTGCCCGACACGACGTCGTCTGCCTCACCGGCTCCGACGGTTGAGGCCCCTCCTCAGGTGCGATCGGCGGTGCTGAAGCGCCCGTCGCCCTGAGGAGGGACAACTTGAAGTCTGCCGAGGAGATCATGGAAATCCTGGATGCCTACGACCTGACAGGGTCGTTGCGTGATGCCGGCGAGCTGGCCGGATGCTCGCACCACACGGTCAAGCACTACGTGGACCGCCGTGCTGCCGGGGGTGAGCTGGACAAGGCCGTGACTCGGCCGCAGTTGATCGATGAGTACCTGCCCAAGGTCGAGGAGTGGGTCGAGCGGTCCAAGGGCAAGGTCCGTGCCGACAGAGCGCACGAGAAGCTGCTCGCGATGGGCTACAAGGGTTCGGAGCGCACCACCCGTCGTGCGGTCGCATCGGTGAAGAAGTCATACCGGTCAGGACATGTGCGGGTCCACCGGCCCTGGGTCACCGAGCCGGGGATGTGGCTGCAGTACGACTACGGCGACGGACCTGTCGTCGACGGCGTCAAGACGGTTCTGTTCGTGGCGTGGCTGGCGTGGTCGCGGTTCCGGGTCGTGATCGCGCTGCGCGATAAGACCATGCCGTCCGTGTTCGCCGCGCTGGACCAGACCTTCCGCCGGTTGGGTGGGGTGCCGACCTACGTGCTGACCGACAACGAGAAGACCGTCACGACCGAGCACATCGCCGGGATCCCGGTCCGCAACGGACAGCTCGTCACCTTCGCCGAGCACTACTCGGTCGTGGTCCACACCTGTGTGCCGGCGGATCCGGCGTCCAAGGGCGGCACCGAGTCGTCGGTGAAGATCAGCAAGGCCGACCTGGTGCCCAAGGACACCAACCTGCGTGAGGAGTACGCGTCGTTTAGCGAGCTCGAGGAGGCGTGTGAGGCGTTCTGTCAGAAGGTCAACACCCGGGCTCACCGGACCACGAAGCGGCCACCGGTCGAGATGTTGGCCGAAGAGCGGACACGGCTACACCCGGTCCCGACACAGCCGCACACAGTCGCGTTCGGCACCACCCGGGTAGTGCCGGGCAACACGCCGATGGTGATGTTCGAGTCCGGCCAGTACTCGGTGCCACACACCCTGCTCGGCGCCACGGTGTGGGTTCGTGCCCAAGGACTCGGCGACGGCGAGGAGGTCGTCATCGTTCACGTCGGCGAGGACGGACCCGCCGAGGTCGCCCGCCACGCGCGCGCGACGCCGGGCACGCCGAGGATCAACGACGAGCACTTCCCACCGCAGCCGGAAGGTCCGTTGAACCGGCAGCCGCGAGCGAAGAACCCAGCGGAAGCCGAGTTCCTCGACCTGGGCGAGGGCGCCCGCCTGTGGCTGGTCGAGGCCGCTGCGGCGGGCACGCCGCGGATGAGGGTCAAGATGGCCGAAGCCCTCAGCCTGGCCAAGCTGTTCGACCCCGTCGAGGTCGACTGGGCACTCGGCCACGCCGCCGTCCACGGCCGGTTCGCCGAGGCCGATCTGTCCTCGATCCTCGACCACCACGCCCGGCAACCCGCTGTTGGCGAGCACCGTGCCGGCGAAGAACGGTCGCTGACCCAGGGCACCGCCGGATGGGCACGTCTCGGCCAGCACGACAGCCAGCACGACAGCCGCGAGGGGAACGAGGTGACCCGATGACGACCAAGACCACCACACCATCGATGGCGTCCGCGCCGCCGTTGCCGGCCGAGTTGGAGGACCTCTTGCGGCGGCTTCGGCTGCCCCACATCCGTCGCCACGCACCGGAGGTCGTCGCGACCGCGAAGGCCCAACGCTGGGAGCCCGCCGAGGTGCTCAAGGCTCTGTTCGCCGAGGAGGTCGCCGGAAGGGAACGCTCCGCACTGGCCACCCGCAGGGCGGCTGCGGGGTTCCCGACCGGGAAGACGTTCGATGCGTGGCAGCCCGAGGCATCCTCGATCCCGGCACCGACCCAGCAGGCACTCCGCACCCTGGAATGGGTCCACCGTCGGGAAAACCTCGTCGTGTGCGGGCCGTCGGGGACCGGGAAGACGTTCCTACTGGAGGCACTCGGTCACCAAGCCGTCGAGGCCGGGTTGAAGGTCGCCTGGTTCACCCTGGAAGACCTCGGGGTCCTGCTGCGCCGCCATCGTGCCGACGACACGGTGTCCAAGGCCATCGCCCGTGTGCTGCGCGCCGATCTCGTTGTCGTCGACGACATCGGCCTGTTGCCGGTCGCCCAGGATGCCGCCGAGGGGCTCTACCGGCTCGTCGACGCCGCCTACGAGAAGCGGTCGGTCGCGATCAGCTCGAACCTGCACCCGTCCGGGTTCGACGAGCTGATGCCCAAGACGCTGGCGACCGCCACCGTCGACCGGCTACTGCACCACGCCCACGTGTGCCAGACCAGCGGAGACTCCGTGCGACTTACCCAGGCACTCGCCGGCCGAGGGGTGAGTCCCTTGAGCTGAGTGCTCTGGTCGGTGGTGGCCGCAAGCCCACTGGGCAGATCCCATGGCCACCACCGGGCAGTTCTCGTGACCGTCAGCGGGCAGGTCTCACGACCGCCCCTGGGCAGTTCCTACTGTCCCTTGACAAACCGGCCTGCGCGCAGATCGCGCTCACATACTGGACGCCCCACCACGCTTGCCGTCGGTCTAATCCCTCGGGACGCGTCCACATGCCCACCGAGGTCATGCCCGGACGATAGGGGATACACGGAGGCCAAATCAGGAAGATCCGCTCATCTAGCCCAAGGGTGCGGGTCGTTCGCGCTGACTGGAAGACCGCGCGCCGCTGACAGGGCGTCTGCTCTCGGGTCGCCCGCCGAACTGCACGACTGTGGCGCATGTTGTGTCACAACATGTACGCCGCCGATCTGGCATCGGACGGGCGCGGCGTTCGTTGGGGGTTGGTTGTCAGAGTCGGTGGTGCGAAGGGGGACGGGGGTGTAGTGCGCCTGACACAGATGTGTCACGGATGGCCCGGACGATGCCGGACGGTCGTGGACCTGCTGAGCGGCCTATCCTTCCTATGCCGGGCGGTGCGAACCCTCCCGGACGTCCCCGGACCGGTGTCTCAGGTCTTTGAATCAGGATTAGCGACGTAGGTTCGACTCCTACCCGGGGAGCGTGAGTGCAGAGCAGCAGGCTGGGCAGGGGACGGGACTGACGGTCATCGTGCTGGCCGCGGGTGGCGGCACCCGGATGAAGTCCAAGACCATGAAGGTGCTGCACCCCATCGCGGGGCGCACCATGATCGGTCACGTCCTGACGGCGGCCCAGGCGCTGGACCCCCGGCGGGTGGTGGCGGTGGTCGGGCACCAGCGCGAGGCCGTGAGCGCGCACATCAGCGCGAGCTTCCCCGACGTGGTGCTGGCCGTGCAGGAGGAGCAGCTCGGCACCGGCCACGCCGTCCGCATGGCCGTGGAGGCGGCCGGCGCGAGCGCCGGCACCGTGCTGGTGGCGTACGGCGACACGCCCCTGCTCAGCGGGGAGTCGCTGCGGGCGTTCGCGGCCGAGCACGAGGCGGCCGAGCGCGCGGTGAGCATCCTCAGCGGCATCGTCGACGACCCGTTCGGCTACGGCCGCGTGCTGCGCAACGCCGAGGGCGACGTCGAGGCGATCGTCGAGGAGAAGGACGCCAGCGCGGAGCAGCGCGAGGTCCGCGAGATCAACTCCGGCATCCTGGCCTTCGACGCGGGCTTCCTGACCACCGCGCTCCCGCGCATCGGCAACGACAACGCCAAGGGCGAGTACTACCTCACCGACACGATCGCGATCGCGCGCGAGGACGGCCTGACCGTCGGCGCGTATCCCGTCGACGACGTGATGCAGACCGAGGGCGTCAACGACCGGGTCCAGCTGGCCCGGATGGGCGCGGAGCTCAACCGGCGCATCGTCGAGCGGTGGATGCGCGAGGGCGTGACCGTGATGGACCCCGCGACCACGTGGATCGACGCCGACGTCGTGCTCGCGGGCGACGTGACGATCCTGCCCGGCACCCAGCTGCTCGGCGCGACCGTCGTCGGTGAGGATGCCGTCGTCGGCCCCGACACGACGCTCAAGGACTGCGAGATCGGCCCTCGCGCGCGGGTCGTGCGCACCCACGGAGAGCTCGCCGTGATCGGTGCCGAGGCCAACGTCGGGCCGTTCTCCTACCTGCGCCCGGGCACCACGCTGGGCACGGGCGGCAAGATCGGCGGCTTCGTCGAGACCAAGAACGCCGTGATCGGCGACGGCGCGAAGGTGCCGCACCTGTCGTACGTCGGGGACGCCGAGATCGGCGAGGGCACCAACATCGGCGCGGGCACGATCTTCGCCAACTACGACGGGGTGAACAAGCACCGCACGAAGGTCGGCCGGCACGCTCGGACGTCGTCCAACAACACCTTCGTCGCGCCCGTCGAGATCGGCGACGGTGCGGCGACCGGGGCCGGCACCGTCGTGCGTCAGGACGTCCCGCCGGGCGCCCTGGCGGTCTCCGCCGGTCCGCAGCGCAACATCGAGAAGTGGGCGCTGCACAAGCGGGCGGGCACGGCCCAGGCCCGGGCCGCGGAGGACGCGCTGGGTGCCCGACGAGACGACGACGGCGGCGTGGCAGAATCCTGAGTGAACACTCTCCGGCGACCGAGGAGCGGCACACCGTGACCGGAATGAAGAAGACCACCGAGAAGAACCTGATGGTCTTCAGCGGCCGGGCCCACCCGGAGCTCTCGGAGGAGGTCGCGAGGCTGCTGGGCACCGAGCTGGTGCCGACCGCGGCGTACGAGTTCGCGAACTCGGAGATCTACGTGCGCTACGAGGAGTCGGTCCGGGGCTGCGACGCCTTCGTGCTCCAGAGCCACACGGCGCCGATCAACGAGTGGATCATGGAGCACCTGATCATGGTCGACGCCCTCAAGCGGGCGAGCGCCAAGCGGATCACGGTGGTCATGCCGTTCTACGGGTACGCCCGGCAGGACAAGAAGCACCGCGGCCGCGAGCCGATCTCGGCGCGGCTGATGGCCGACCTCTTCAAGACCGCCGGTGCGGACCGGCTGATCGCCGTCGACCTGCACGCCGACCAGATCCAGGGATACTTCGACGGGCCGGTCGACCACCTGATGGCGCTGCCGATCCTGACCGACTACGTCAAGGAGAAGTACGGCGACCAGTCGCTCGCCGTGGTCTCGCCCGATGCGGGCCGGATCAAGGTGGCCGAGCGCTGGTCGGCTAAGCTCGGCGGGGCCCCGCTGGCGTTCATCCACAAGACTCGCCGTACCGATCGCCCCAACGAGACGGTGGCCAACCGGGTCGTCGGCGAGGTCGCCGGCAAGATGTGCGTCCTGACCGACGACATGATCGACACCGGCGGCACGATCGTGAAGGCCGCCGAGGCGCTGATGAACGACGGCGCCGCGGGCGTGATCATCGCGGCGACCCACGCGATCCTCTCCGACCCGGCCGTCGACCGACTGAAGAACTGCCCGGCCGTCGAGGTGATCGTGACCAACACGCTGCCGATCCCGCCCGAGCGCGAGTTCGACAAGCTGACGATCCTCTCGATCGCCCCCCTGGTGGCGCGCGCGATCCGCGAGGTGTTCGAGGACGGCTCGGTCACCTCGATGTTCGACGGGCACGCCTGAGCGGTCACTTCCTGCCGTCTAGGCCGCCGGCACCGCCGTGGTGGCCGGGGTCCATCCGACCCGCCAGGCCAGGGCGACGGCGGCCAGCTGCGAGCCGGCCTCCAGCTTGGCGAGCAGGGCGCGGATCTGGCTGCGCACCGTCTCCACGGACACCACGTGGGCCTGGGCGATCTCGGCGACCGAGCTGCCGTGCATGAGGCGCCACAGGATGCGGGCCTCCGCAGGGGTGAGCCGGCCGAGGTTGCGTCGCGCGCGCCGTTCGGCCGTGAGCGCGCGGTCCGGGACCGGCGCGTGGGTCGCCGGGCGCGGCGCCGCCCCCGGCGTACGTGCGACCCGGTCGACGAGCTCGCGGACCTCGGCGACCCCGCCGGACCCCAGCACTGCGACCGCGCCCGCCCCGACCAGCTCCGCCGACTCCGCCCGGTCACCCGGCTGGCTGACGACGACCACACGCTGGCCCCGGCCGGCGAGGTCGGCGACCAGGTCGTGCGCGTCGACGGCATCGGCGGCGACGATCACCACCAGCTCGGCCTTCGCGCGCAGCACCGCGTCGCGGGCGCCGCTCATCGATGCGCAGGTCTCCAGCGGGATGGGCACGATCCGTGCCGCCGGCGCCAGGGAGCGACCGATGGTCTCCACCACCAGCCTGAACCGGCCCGTCACCACCACCCGTGGTCGACCGTGATGGCTCCTATGTTGTCCCGTCGCTGTCATGTGATCCCCCGATCGGCTGAGGATGAGTGCCCGACCCCGGGGCGAGACCCCCAGGCCGGACATCGCCCAGTCGTCCTACCCGGACTAGTCCTTGGCTAGCACGGGTGTCAAGGGCGTGCCGGCCGGTTGGCCGGACGTTCTCGGTGCGGTCTAGACAGGTCCGGTCCGGATCAGTATGCCCCGCGATGGCCGAGCACGGCTCCCGCCGTGCGGGCCAGGATCCGGAGGTCGAGGGTCCACGACCAGTTGTCGACGTAGTGGAGATCGAGGCGGACCGACTCCTCCCAGCTGAGGTCGGAGCGGCCCGACACCTGCCACAGCCCGGTCAGCCCGGGCAGCACCGCCAGCCGCCGCCGCGGGTCCAGCTCGTACCGCGCCACCTCGGCGGGGAGCGCTGGACGGGGGCCCACCAGGGACATCTCGCCGCGCAGCACGTTGATCAGCTGCGGCAGCTCGTCGAGCGAGTACTTCCGCAGGATCCTGCCGATGCGGGTGATCCGGGGGTCCTCTCGCATCTTGAACAGCACGCCGTCGCACTCGTTGTGCTGCTCCAGCGTCTCGAGCAGCCGGTCGGCGTCGGTGCGCATGGTGCGGAACTTGTACATGGTGAACGGCGTTCCGCGGTGCCCGGTGCGGCGCTGCGTGTACAGCGCGCCGCCGGGGGAGTCCCAGCGGATCGCCAGCGCGATGCCGAGCAGCACCGGGAGCAGCACGAGCAGCGCGGCGCCGGCCAGCGCCCGGTCCACCGCGTGCTTGACGGCCCGAGCCGTGCTGGGGCCCGTGGCGGGCCGCACCCGGGCCAGGCCCAGGACGCCGGCGGGCACGTGCTGGACCCGGTGCGGGGCCACGTCGAGCAGCCCGGTGCCGACGAACACCTCCAGGCCGGCCTCTTGGGCGCTCCAGCAGGTACGGCGTACGGCGGCCGGGTCCAGCGACCGGCCGGGCAGCACGATGACCGCGCGCGCCGCGGTCGCTCGCGCGGCGTCGACGACGGCGTCTGCGCCCAGCCACAGCGGGACCGAGCAGAGCTCGAGGTCCATCGCGTCGGAGAGAGCGACCGGGTCGTCGGGGGCGACGCACAGGGAGGTCACATGCCACCGGCTGCGCCGCTCGCGGCGCAGCTCGGTCATCAGGGCGCCGATGTCGGCGAGGTCGCCCGCGACCGCCACGGCAAGCGGCCGGGTGCCGGCGACGAGGCGCGGCACCGCTGCGGCCAGCGCCAGCGCCGCGGTCAGGCCGACCTGGCCGGCCGCGGGCAGCTGCGGGGCGAGCACGTCGCCCGCGACCCAGAAGGCCAGGCCGAGGACGACCCCGGCCCGGAGCACCGCCTTGAGACCCGCGGGCCGGTCGGCCGCGGTCCAGGCGCCCGACCCGGCGAGGGCGAGGCACCAGGCGAGCAGGATCTCGACGGCGAGCCGCGGCTCGGCGGCCGTCGCGGTGACCTCGGCGAGCACCAGGAGGACCGAGAGGACCAGGGCGCCGGTGGCCAGGTCGAGGAGGGGCACCAGAGGTCGCAGGCTGCGCCCGGTCCTGCCGGTCGCGGCACCCGTCGCGTCGGTGGTCGCGTCACCCCGGATCCCGACCCAAGCCCCTGGCTCCGCGCGGTGCGCATCGGGCACCGCCGTCGTCAGTGATGTCACCGTCGTCTCCCCCCACGGCCTGCGGTCCGACCTGCCGGGCACCCTCTCCCCGAGCGTTGAACGGTGGTGCAGGCCTTGTGCCAGAGAACCTAGGAACTGGGCGCTCCCGTGACATGCCCGAAATGAGGCAACCTGAGCGGTCGTCGGCCGTCACTGGTCCGAACCGGACCGAACCGGACCGAATGAACCGGCCGGCGAGGCCGCCCCTGAGCAGGGCGGTCGGCAGGCGGCGAGCAGCGGCGCGGTCAGCGGCGCGGTGGCTGCCAGCCGGCGGTGTTGGCGATGCCGACGGCGGCGAGCTGGGAGGAGACCTCCAGCTTCGACAGGATCGCCTTGACCTGGGTGCGCACGGTGGCCTCGGAGACGAAGCTGCTGCTCGCGATGTCGCGCACGGTGCGGCCCTGCATGAGCTCGCCCAGCACGGCCTCCTCGCGCGGGGTCAGCAGCGCGAGTCGGCGCTGCAGGGCGACCCGTTCGAGGCCCTGCTCGTGCCAGTGGCTGATCAGCGCCTCCCGCTCCTCCCGGTCGATGACGGGGAGGCCCTGGTTGATGCGGCGGACGGTCGACAGGATCTCGTTGAGCGGCTGCGACTTGCTCAGCACCTTGCGAGCCCCGTGCCGGAGGCACTCGCCCCACCGGGCCCGGTCGTTGGAGGCGGTCACGACGACGACGTTGACGCCGGCCTTGACCATCGGCGTGATCAGGCGGACGCCGTCGCCGACACCGCCGAGGTCGAGGTCGAGCAGGACGATGCGCGGTCGCATCCGGACGACGGATGCGAGCACGGCCTGGGCGCCGCCCTCCTCGGGGATCGGGAAGCGCTGGACGTCGTACCCCTCGAGGTTGAGCGCGAGCTCGAGCGACTCGGCGAAGAGCGTGTGGTCCTCGATGATGAGGAGCTTGAGCTGGCTGCGCGGTGCGGGGCCGGTCACCGGTGGGAGTCCTGAGCTGCGGAGAGGGGAGCGGCCTTGAGCGAGAGGACGAACCGGGCACCGGCGTCGGGTGCCGGGTCGAGGTCGAGGTGACCGCCGAGCTGCTCGGCCAGCAGTCGGGCGGTGGCCAGGCCGACACCCTCCCCGGGCGAGCTGGAGCTGCGGGTGCCCCAGGTGAAGAGCCGTGGCCGCACCTCGGGGTCGACGCCGGGACCGCTGTCGGCGACCGATACCTCGACGTCGTCGCCGACCATGCTGGCCTCCAGTCGAACAGGCCCGCCGGCGTGCCGGCGGGCGTTCGAGAGCAGGACGTTGACGATCTCGGCGACGTCGTCGGGGCGGGCGATGACGACGTGGCCGCTCGGGCGCCATCGGATCGGCAGCCCGTCGGCCTCGTGCCGGACCACCACGGGTCGCAGCGCGAGGTCGAGCTCGGTGGGTCCGGGAGCGATCAGTGACCGATCGTCGACGAGTCGGTCGAGCCGGCGCAGCTCGGCGGCGAGCATGTCGTGGAGCTGCTCGCGCCGGGCCACGCTGATCTCCGCGCGATGGAGCAGCTCGGTGGCGGTAGCGATCCCGGCCAGCGTGCTGCGGATCTCGTGCAGCCGGGCCTGGTCGGTGTGCAGACCCTGCTCCGCGACCTCGAGCTGTCCGCGCAGGATGCGCAGCGCCGACGCCTCGTCGAGGATCGCGAACCTGGCCCGGCCGGCCGCGGTGGCGAGCAGCATGGCGGCACCGACCGCGTTGGACAGGGCGCCGACGAACAGGAGCGACGGCGGTGTCCCGGCCGCCATCGCGGAGCCCTGACCGATCGCCAGGAACACGGCGGCGATCGCGATCCGGTGCCGCAGGTCGGGTGCGAGGACGCGGGCGCGCAGGATCCGCACGGCGGTCCAGATCCCGACGGCGCCGAGCCCCGCGAACGCGGCGACGGAGACGATGGCCGAGGGCGCCGGCAAGGGCAGCTCGAGCAGGGCCATCCGGGTGAGGATCAGCGCGAGCCCGAAGGGCATGCCGACGGCGAGCGGGTCGTAGCGCACGGGCAGCCGGTCTCCGGAGACCACCATGGTCACGAGCGCGACGGTGACGGCGATCTGGAACAGGGCGGCCCAGGTCGACTGCGCGGGCCCGGTGACGTCGTCGCCGGAGATGCGCATCAGCCAGCTGAGCTCCTGGAGAGCGAACGTGGCGGTCGCCGTCACCAGCCAGGCCATCGCCTGGTCCTGGGCTATGTGCCAGTGGATGTAGAAGAAGACGGCCGCGCAGAGCACGGCCACCGAGGACGCGAACATGAACAGGTTGGCCGTCGCCTCGATCGCGTCGGCTCCCGCTCGTGCGTCCCCGACCGTCAGCGCGGCCACGATCAGGACTGCCCCGCAGGCCGCGGCGGCAGAGCGGACGGCTCCGTCGTGTGTCACCGTGCCCTCCCCAACCCGTGGGCCTGCGACGAGGCGGGTCCCCCGGAAATCCTGCCGGCCCCCCGGCCGGCGTCCCCCCACAGCGGATCCCCGCTGTGCCATGTCCGGACTGCGTGGTTCCAGACTGCGTCAATATCGCGTGCGGCGGGTGAGGATCTCGACCGGCTTCGCGATGTATCCCCCAGATTGGGGATGGGAATGGGCCGCGTTCGACCGCCCCTCGTGCCCGAGTACGCCGGGGAGGGCGCCCTGCCGTTCCACTGTGTCCCCACGAGCGGGCTCACCGCATGCCGAATGCAGGGGACTTTGTCGCCCAGCGGCGGCGAGCGCCCGTCGCTCCGGTCACGATGGCCGGCGATGCTGCCGACCACTTCCGCCCCCCTGAGCGAGTCGGCCGGGTCGCCTCCGCCCGCGGAGCCGGATCCGCCCGTCGCAGTCGTGCTCGCCTCCGACCTGCGTCTGGTCGTCGAGGCGGTCGCCGCGGCGCTGTCGAGCCGGGGCCTCCGGGTCGCCGTCCTGACCTGGCCGCGGGGACCTCGGGTCGAGCCCGTACAACGGCAGCTCGAAGCCGCCGTGGCGGACGTGGCGGTCCTCTTGTACGACGTCGACATGTCGCTCAGGATGACGGAGGCGAGCGCCTTGATCCGGAGCTGGTCTGGACCGTGGCTGGTACTCACCGGATCGTCCCCCGGTCCGGCGTGGGGTGGCCTTAAAATCGCCGGCGCCGCGGCGGTCCGACCGAGCAACATGCCCCTGGCGGAGGTCGAGATGCTGATCCGTCGACTGGCCGCGGGCGAGCCGGACCCGGAGGCGACGGCGCTCGCCGACCATGTCGCATCGTGGCGCGCCGTGCAGGCGCGGCACGGGGAGCTGCAGCGGCGGCTCGACAGCCTGGCGCCCCGCGAGCTGCAGGTCCTGATGCTGCTGCAGGAGGGGGTGCGGGTCCAGGGGATCGCTCGTCGGCTCGGGCTCTCCGAGACGACGGTGCGCAGTCAGGTGCGAGCGGTGCTGCGCAAGCTCGGCGTCCGGTCCCAGCTCCGGGCCGTGGCGATGCTGCACGCGATCGCCAGGTCGGTCGACGATCCGGCGTCAGTCGACGGGTGACTGCCAGCCCACCTGGTGGGCCAGCCCGACGGCGGCCAGCTGCGAGGAGACGCCGAGCTTGGCGAGGATCGATTTCACCTGGGTGCGGACGGTCGCCTCGGAGACGAACGAGCGGGCCGCGATCTCGCGCACGGTGCGGCCGTGGGTGAGGTTGCCGAGCACCTCGGCCTCGCGGACGGTCAGCCGGTCCAACCGCGCGCGGATGTGCTGGTGCTGGGCCCGGCGCTCGTGCCACACCCGGAGCAGCTCGTCCCGCTCGCCGGGTGCGAGCACCTGCAGGCCCGCGTCGATGCGGCGCAGGACCGCGAGGATCTCGTTCAGCTGGGCCGTCTTGCTGATCGTCTTGCGTGCGCCCTGAGCGAGGCACTGTCCCCAGCGGGCCCGGTCGGGGTCGGCGGTCACGACGATCACCGAGCAGCCGCTCTGGACCAGGGGCGGGATCAGGCGGGCGCCGTCGCCGAACTGACCGAGGTCGAGGTCGAGCAGCACGATGCCGGGCTGGCTCCGGGAGACCTGCGCCAGCAGGTTCGCCGAGCGGCCCGGGCTGGTCGGCACCTCGGCCCGGCGTACGTCGTAGCCGGCGCGCGAGAGCGCGAGCTCCAGTGACTCGGCGAAGAGCGGGTGGTCGTCGATCAGCAGCACGCGCTGGCGGCGCAGGCCGCGGCCGCTGGGTGTCGCCGCGCCGTTCGTGCAGGCGGCGGAGCCCCGGACGATGGTGTCGGTCGGTGGCCGGATGTCGGTCTCGTGCGCTGTCACGAAGGCAACGCTGCGGACCGGCGAGGGCCGGTGGAGCCGAAGCCACCTGCGGATACCCCATCTTCGGGACGCGGCCTCCTCGGGAGGGGCAGCCGGGGCCCCAAGGTTCGCCAGCCGGTCGCCATCCGACGTCGCCCATGGGGTGACGGCGTCGACTGCCGGGCGCCCGCATCATCGGGGGTGGGGGCGAGCTCCGCGCAGGTGGGTGGATGGGCCGACCGGCTGGCGAACCAGCTCGGGGTAGTCCTTCGTCGAGTATCAGCGCCGCCGGGTGCGCGGGTCATCATCAATACTCGGCGCGGTGGGATTCGTCGATGACCTGCTCCTCCAGCCGGCCGCGCCATTCGACGTAGCGGCGCTGGGTCACCGGGCAGCAGTAGGTGTTGCGACCGACGTTCTCGAGCGGCACTCCGGCATGTCCGACCCAACGGATCCGGCGCGCGGGCACGCCGACCACCAGCGCGAAGTCGGGCACGTCGTTGGTGACCACCGCCCCGGCGGCGACCATGGCCCACCGGCCGATGCTCACCGGAGCGACGCAGATCGCGCCGGCCCCGATCGACGCGCCCGCGCCGACGTGGACGCCGACGGGCTGCCAGTCGGCCGCCGTCTTGAGCACGCCCTCGGGCGTGACCGCCCGCGGGAAGGAGTCGTTGGTGAGCACGGCCGCCGGCCCGATGAAGGCGCCGCTCTCGACGAACGCAGGCTCGTAGACCAGCGCGTGGTTCTGGATCTTGCACCGATCCCCGATCACCACTCCCGGGCCGATGTAGGCCCCGCGGCCCACGATGCAGTCCCTGCCCACGGTCGCGTGCTCGCGCACCTGGGCCAGATGCCACACGATCGTGCCGGCGCCGATGGTGGCGTCGGGGTCGATGTCGGCGGTGTCCTGGACCCGGGTGACTGGGGACGTCGTCATGTCGCCATGAGACGGCACGATCGAGTCAGTTGTGGACGGGGGCCGTCCCGCTCCCCAATAGTCGGGACCGACGACCTCCGGCCCCGTCCCCACGATCGGGTAGTCCGCGGTGGTGGTTTCGAGGCTCCTCGCTGGCGCTCGTCGCACCTCAACCACCGGTGTCGGGCGACGGTGGTTGAGGTGTGAGGGCCGCCAGGCCCGAGCCTCGAAACCACCCCCCGGCGACGCGTGCCAGGGCCGGATTTCCGATCCGCAGCGGGTCGCGGCTAGGCTGCTCAGGTTGCCTCGGCGAGGGAGTCCGTGAACGCGGGCACCGTGATCGACAGGGCTGGCTGGGCCTCCGGGTTCGCCTCCGACCACTGTCGTGCCGAGGCCCCGAGACGCAAGCACCAGCACAGCCGGACGTACGAGGAGTAGCAGTCGCGATGAGCGAGAAGATCAAGGCCGAGGCCCGCACCGAGTTCGGCAAGGGCGCCGCCCGGCGCATCCGCCGCGAGGACAAGGTGCCCGCCGTCATCTACGAGCACGGCAACGTGCCGATCCACGTGACCCTGCCGGGCCACGAGACCATGATGGCGCTCAAGAACGGCGGCGCGAACGCGCTGCTCGAGCTCGACATCGACGGCAAGACCCAGCTGGCCCTGACCAAGCAGGTGCAGATCGACCCGATCAAGCGCCACCTCGAGCACGTCGACTTCATCGCCGTGAAGAAGGGCGAGAAGGTGACCGTCGACGTGCCCGTGCACCTGGTCGGCGAGGCGGTGCGGGAGACGCTGGTCGTCACCGAGAACGCCACCGTCCAGCTCGAGGCCGAGGCCACCCACATCCCCGAGTACATCGAGGTCGACATCGAGGGCGCCCAGGTCGGCACCCAGATCCACGCCTCCGACCTCACCCTCCCGGCGGGCAGCGCGCTGCTGACCGACCCGGAGACGCTCATCGTCAACGTGACCCAGCAGGTCTCCGCCGAGGCCCTCGAGGCCGACCTGGAGGCCGCCGAGGCCGAGGCCGGCATCGAGCGCGAGGAGGCCGAGGCTCCCGCCGCCGGTGCTGAGGGCGAGGCCGCGTCGGAGGGGTGACCCTCCGCTCGCTGCTGAACCACCTGTTCCACGGAAAGGGCCGGGACCCCATGTCCGACTCCACGCCTGTGTGGCTGGTCGTCGGGCTGGGGAATCCCGGCCCTTCCTATGCCGGTCACCGGCACAACGTGGGCTACCTCGTCGTCGACGAGCTCGCCCAGCGCATGGGTGCGCCGTTCCGCGCCCACAAGTCCGGCCGCGCCGAGGTCGTCGAGGGTCGCCTCGGCGCCCCCGGTACGCCGGGGCCGCGGGTCGTGCTGATGAAGGCGCGCTGCTACATGAACGAGTCGGGTGGGCCGGTCAAGCAGCTCGCCGGCTTCTACAAGGTCCCGCCGGAGCGGATCGTCGCGATCCACGACGAGCTCGACATCCCGTTCGACACGATGCGGACCAAGCTCGGCGGTGGCGACAACGGCCACAACGGGCTGCGCTCGATGCGCTCCTCGCTGGGCACCGGTGACTTCCACCGGGTCCGGGTGGGCATCGGACGCCCTCCGGGTCGCCAGGACGTCGCCGACTTCGTGCTGTCCAACTACTCCTCCACCGAGCGGAAGGTCCTGCCCTTCCAGGTCGACAAGGCCGCCGACGCCGTCGAGTCGCTCGTGACCGAGGGGCTCGAGCGGACCCAGCAGCGCTTCAACTCCTGACCCCCGGGTGGTCCGCCTCAGGAGGGTGTCAGCACCCGCCAGAGGTGGACGACCCGTTCAGTAGGGTGGCGGCGTGACGTTCGAACCCGGTACCCCGCCCGCCGCAGCCGCCACCGACGACCACGTCCTCGCGACCTGGCTCGCCACGACTGCGGGGGAGCGACTGCTCCAAGTCCGCGGCGAGGGGCTCGAGGGCCGGGAGCTGAAGGACGCCGGCGACCGGGCGGCCCACGAGCTGCTGATGCAGCTGCTGGCCGAGCACCGGCCCGGCGACTCGGTGCTGTCCGAGGAGGGCAAGGACGACAAGGCCCGGCTGAGCAGCGAGCGGGTCTGGATCGTCGACCCGCTCGACGGCACCCGCGAGTTCTCCGAGGTGCCGCGCGACGACTGGGCGGTGCACGTCGCGCTGTGGCAGGACGGCGACCTGGTCGCCGGCGCCGTCGCGCAGCCCGCCCTCGGCGAGACCTTCAACACCGGTACGCCGCCGGTCGTGCCGCCCTCGACCGCCGAGCGTCCCCGGATCGCGGTCTCGCGCAGCCGGCCGCCGGAGTTCGTGCACGCGCTGGCGAAGGAGATCGACGCCGAGCTGGTGCCGATGGGCTCGGCCGGCGTCAAGGTGATCTCGGTGGCCCGCGACCTCACCGACGCCTACGTGCACGCCGGTGGCCAGTACGAGTGGGACTCCGCCGCTCCGGTGGCCGTCGCCCGGGCCGCCGGCCTGTTCACCTCGCGCATCGACGGCTCGCCGCTGGAGTACAACCAGGACGACGTCTACCTGCCCGACCTCATCGTGTGCCGCCCCGAGCTGGCCGAGCGGATCGTCGCGTTCGTCAAGGAGCACGGCGTCACCTCCGCGGGCTGACCGAGCGCCGGTGATCCGCCACCTGCTGCTCGACGCCGACGGCGTCGTGCAGACCATCCCCGGAGGCTGGGAGGAGCCCGCGCGCCGGATCCTCGGCGACCGCTCACCCGAGATCCTCGAGGGTCTCCTCGTCGGGGAGCTCCCAGCGCTGCGGGGCGAGGGTGACTTCCTGCCCGAGCTGCGGCGCGCGTTCGAGCGGCACGGCGTCGAGGGCGACCCCGACGAGCTGTACGCCGCCCTGTGGAACCGCATCGAGGTCTCCACCGAGATGGTCGACCTGGTGGGCCGGCTGCGCGGCACGGGCTACGGCGTGCACCTCGGCACCAACCAGCACCGACAGCGGGCGGCGTACCTGCGCACCGAGCTGGGGTACGACGAGATCTTCGACGTCAGCTGCTACTCCTGCGAGCTCGGTGCGGTGAAGCCCGAGGCGGCGTACTTCGAGCGCGCCCTGGCGTTGATCGACGCGCCCGCTGCGGAGGTGCTGTTCGTGGACGACAACGGCGCGAACGTCGAGGGTGCCCGCGTGGTCGGTCTCGCCGCCGAGCAGTGGAGGCTCGACGACGGTCTACCGCTGTTGCTGGAGCTGTTGGGCCGCCACGGCGTGGAGGTCTAGTCGCGGGTGGTTTCGAGACAGGCGCTAGCGCGCCTTCCTCAACCACCGTGACCCCGACGAGGACGGTGGTTGAGGAGGTTGCGCTAGCAACCGTCTCGAAGCCCATGCACCCGACGCGGCTTGGTTCCGATGATCGCGCCCGGGGGGCAGGTGGTTTCGAGACAGGCGCTAGCGCGCCTTCCTCAACCACCGTGACCCCGACGAGGACGGTGGTTGAGGAGGTTGCGCTAGCAACCGTCTCGAAGCCCATGCACCCGACGCGGCCTGGTTCCGACGATCGCGCCCGGGGGCCAGGTGGTTTCGAGACAGGCGCTAGCGCGCCTTCCTCAACCACCGTGACCCCGACGAGGACGGTGGTTGAGGAGGTTGCGCTAGCAACCGTCTCGAAACCCACGCACCCGACGCGGCCTGGTTCCGACGATCGCGCCCGGGAGGCAGGTGGTTTCGAGACAGGCGCTAGCGCGCCTTCCTCAACCACCGTGATCCCCGCGCGGGTGGTGGGTTCGAGACAGGCGCTAGCGCGCCTTCCTCAACCACCGTGGTGGGTCAACTCACGACCGAGGGGGTGAGGCGCTGGCGGTGGCGGGATGCCCAGTCGTCGACCTCGTCGGCGATCACGGCGCCCCACAGGGCGCGGGCGGCGCGCCGGTCGGCGTACACGACGCTCTGGCCGCGCTCGGTGCCGAAGCCCGCGACCGGCATCGTCAGGTAGGTGAGGCCGGCGGACCGGAAGTCCCGCATCGAGACGACCAGCCGGAGCATGTCCCGGGTGGACCAGCCGTCGTCGACGGACAGGTGCCGGGTGACGGTGTCGAGGAAGTCGTAGAGCATCCGCGGGTCGCTCCGCATCTCCTGCTGCATGCTCTCCTGCATCAGCGTGCGCAGCACCACCTGCTGCCGGGCGACCCGGTCCAGGTCGCCCTTCGGCAGGCCGTAGCGCTGCCCGACGTAGTCGAGCGCCTGCGCGCCGTCGAGGTGATGGACGCCGGCGGTCCAGGTGACGTCGCGCGCGGAGTCGACGACGGTCTCGGGCACCGTCACGTCGATGCCGCCGACCGTGTCGATCAGCGCCTCGAAGCCGGCCCAGTCGACGACGGCGAGGTGGTCGATCCGGACGTCGGTCAGGTACTCGACGGTCTGGATCGCCAGCGACGGCCCGGAGAACGAGAAGGCGGCGTTGATCTTGTTCATGCCGTAGCCCGGCACGTTCACCCAGGTGTCCCGGGGGATGGAGATGATCGAGGCGCCGCGCCGGTCGGCGTCGATGTGCAGGATCATCAGCGCGTCGCTGCGCTGGGCGCCCGGGATCCACTCCGCGGCCCGGGCGTTGGTGCCCGTCGTGGGTACGTCGGAGCGACGGTCGGTGCCGATGACGAGGATGTTGACGGCGTCCCCGGCCGGACCCGGCGCGCGGTCCGGTCGATCGGCCAGGCCGTCGAAGACCCCCGGGATCCGGGTGACGTTGCCCGACAGCCGGTGCTCCAGGTAGAGCGCGGCACCGAGGGGGACCATCGCGAGCACGGCCAGGCAGGCGATCACGCCGACCAGGGCCCGGGTGAGCCGCCGCCGGCGGCGCGGCGGCGTCTCCTCCGGCTCGCCACCGAGATCCTGCAGGAGGCTCATGGGCCCATCGACGCATCGCGAGCCCCGTGAGAAGCCGTCGAGACGCCGACTTACCCAACCTGGGAGGGCCGATACCCAATAGGCGGGAAGATGGCGCCGCTCTGCCGGACGGGTCTCCCGACGGCTGGATGCTCGGTGCCTGGACCGGGGTCTGCCGACGACCTCGGTGACGACCTCGGGCGAAGGCGGGCGGTCGAATGGGTGAGGCGGTGCGCGAGCCGGGATGCCGAGCGGGGCACCCGGCGGCCAGCGTCGTCATCCCCGCGCACGACGAGGCGCAGGTGATCGAGCGCACGCTGCGCGGCCTGCTCGACCGGACGGCCGCCGGTCGCCTCGACGTCGTCGTGGTCTGCAACGGATGCACCGACGACACCGCCGACGTGGCCCGCCGCTTCGACGGCGTCCGGGTGATCGAGGTGCCGGAGCCGTCGAAGCAGCGTGCGATGGAGGTCGGCAACCAGGCGGCCACGGCCTACCCGCGCGTGCACCTCGACGCCGACGTGACGATCTCCGGGGCCGACCTGCTGATCCTGGCGCGTGCGGTGAGCGGCGGCGTGCACGCGGCCGCGCCGACCCGGGTGCTGCCGCTGCGGCAGTCGTCGTGGATCGTCCGCGGCTACTACCGCGTCTGGGAGCAGCTGCCCCAGGTGCGCGACGGCCTCTTCGGCCGCGGCGTCATCGCCCTTTCGGAGGAGGGCCAGCGTCGGGTGGACGCCCTGCCGCGGGTGCTGAGCGACGACCTGGCGGCCTCCGAGGCGTTCGCCGACTCCGAACGCCGCGTCGTCGACGACGCGTTCGCGGTGGTCCACCCACCGCGGACCACGGCCGACCTGCTGCGGCGACGCGTGCGCGTCGTGACCGGCAACGCGCAGGCGACCGATCTCGGGATCCGGCACCGGTCGTCGGTGACGACGCCGTCGGTGCTGATCCGGATGGCGGTCCGCGACCCGCGGGTCGGCGTGCGGGTCCCCCTGTTCCTCGGAATCGGGCTCGTGGCCCGCTGGAGGTCGCGCCGCGCCGTGCGCGCGGGCGACTTCACCACCTGGTTGCGCGACGAGAGCTCGCGGGCCTAGCCCGTCGAGCCCCACAGAAGACGAAAGCGGAGAACGCCATGGCGAAGAGGTCGACCCGTCCCCCCATCCGCGGCCGGGTGCCGCGGCGTGTCGCCGCGCTGGTCGTGCTGGTGCTGGGCCTGGCGGGCCTGACCGCGGTCACGACCACCAACGCCAGTGCGGCGATCGACCCGTGCGGGCCCAGCGGGAACAAGATCTCCTGCGAGAACAGCAAGCCGGGCACCGACCCGTCGGTGTGGGACGTCGAAGGTGCCGGCGACGAGTCGATCCAGGGATTCGCGACCGACATCAGCGTCAACGTCGGCCAGCGCATCGACTTCAAGGTCGACACCGACGCCTCGGCATACACGATCACGATCTACCGCCTCGGCTACTACGGCGGCGACGGTGCCCGCGAGATCACCACGGTGCCGGTCACCGCGACGCTGCCGCAGCACCAGCCGCAGTGCATCACCGACGTCTCCACCGAGCTCTACGACTGCGGCAACTGGGCGGTCTCCGCCTCCTGGAACGTGCCGTCGACCGCCGTGTCGGGTGTCTACATCGCCCGTCTGCACCGGGCCGACCGCAACGACTCCAGTCACATCACGTTCATCGTCCGCGACGACTCCAGCCACTCCGACGTGGTCTTCCAGACCTCCGACCCGACCTGGCAGGCCTACAACCTGTACGGCGGCTCGGACTTCTACCGCGGCGCCGCCAACGGTCGCTCCTACAAGGTCAGCTACAACCGGCCGGTCATGACCCGCGACGGGATCGGCGGCCGCGACTTCTTCTTCGCCAACGAGTACCCGCTCGTCCGGTTCCTCGAGCGCAACGGCTACGACGTGAGCTACCTGGCCGGCGTCGACACCGACCGCTACGGCTCGCTGATCAGGAACCACAAGGTGTTCCTGTCGGTCGGGCACGACGAGTACTGGAGCAAGGCGCAGCGCGCGAACGTCGAGGCCGCCCGGGACGCCGGCGTGAACCTCCAGTTCCTCAGTGGGAACGAGGTCTACTGGAAGACCAGGTACGAGCCGTCGGCCGACGCCTCGCACACGGCGTACCGCACCCTGGTCAGCTACAAGGAGACCTGGTCCAACGCGAAGATCGACCCGTCGACCGAGTGGACCGGCACCTGGCGCGACCCGCGGTTCGCCCCGAAGTCGGCGGGCGGGGGCGTGCCGGAGAATAGCCTCACCGGCACGATCTACACGTCGAACTACACCGACCTGCCGATCACGGTGAGCGCGCAGGAAGGCAAGAACCGACTGTGGCGCGGCACGAGCCTCGCGTCGATGTCGAGCGGCAGCGCCGCTCTGGCCCCGCACACGGTCGGCTACGAGTCCGACGAGGACCTCGACAACGGGGCCCGGCCACCGGGCCTGATCCGGCTGTCGACGACGACCGGCCCCACGGACGAGTACCTGCAGGACTTCGGCAACACCGTGGCGCCGGGGACGACGACCCACAACATGACGATGTACCGCGCGGCGAGCGGCGCACTGGTGTTCGGCGCCGGCACCGTCCAGTGGACGTGGGGCCTGGACGCCGAGCACGACTCGCCGTTCGCCCCCGAGCCGGCCGACCCGCGGATGCAGCAGGCTCAGGTGAACCTGCTGGCCGACATGTCGGCCCAGCCGACGACCCTGCAGTCGGGGCTGGTGTCGGCCACGAAGTCCACCGACACCACGGGTCCGACCGTGACCGTCAACGCCCCGGCCGCGAACTCGACCCAGGGCAACGGCACGTCCGTGACGGTCACGGGCACCGCCACCGACGCCGGCGGCGGCGTGGTGGCCGGGGTCGAGGTCTCGACCGACGCCGGCGCCACCTGGCACGCGGCGACCGGCCGGACCAGCTTCACCTACACCTACACCCAGCACGGCCGGGGCGCAGAGAGCGTCCGGGTCCGGGCCATGGACGACAGCGCCAACATCGGTGCGACGCTCTCGCGCACGGTGAACGTCACCTGCCCCTGCAGCGTGTTCGGCAACCGGGTGCCGAACACGCCGGCGTCGAGTGACGCGTCCGCGGCCGAGCTCGGCCTGCGGTTCTCGCCGACCAACGACGGCTTCGTCACCGGCGTGCGGTTCTACAAGGGCACGGGCAACACCGGCACCCACGTGGGCTCCTTGTGGTCGAGCAGCGGCCAGAAGCTCGCGAGCGTGACCTTCCAGAACGAGTCGGCGACCGGCTGGCAGTCGGCCACCTTCTCCTCGGCCGTGCCCGTCACCGCGGGTCAGACCTACGTCGTGTCCTACACCGTGCCCAACGGCCGCTACGCCGTGCAGCCCTGGGACTTCGCGTCCACGGGGGTCGACGCCTCGCCGCTGATGGTCGCGGGCGGGTACGGCGCCACCCCGGCCGGGGTCTTCGGCAACGCGGGCACGTTCCCGAACAGCAGCTACCAGAACTCCAACTACTTCGTCGACGTCCTGTACACCGCCTCCGACGAGTCCCCGCTCACGGCCACCAACCAGTGGCCGCTGCCGGGTTCGTCCTCGGTGCCGCGGTCGACGGCCGTCAGCGCGCAGTTCTCGAAGCCGCTGACCCAGGGGTCGGCCGGCCTGGTCCTCAAGGACGCCAACGGGGCGACGGTCGCCGGCAGCTCGGCGTACGACGCGACCACGAGGACCATCACGTTCACTCCGACGGCGGCGCTCGCCGGATTCGTGACCTACACGGCGACCCTCTCGGGCACCGACACCCAGGGCAACGCGGTGAGCAGCGGAAAGACCTGGTCGTTCCGGACCGCCAAGCCGCCGGCGACGCCAGGTGTGTGCCCGTGCTCGCTCTTCGACGAGGACACGGTGCCGACCCTGCTGCAGGACGCCGACACCGTGCCGGTCACCCTCGGCGTGCGGTTCAGCCCCGACGTCACCGGCACCGTCACGGGCGTGCGGTTCTACAAGGGCGTGAACAACACCGGCACGCACACCGGGTCGCTCTGGTCCGCGAGCGGCACCCTGCTGGCGCAGGGGACGTTCTCCGGCGAGTCGACCACAGGCTGGCAGACGCTGACGTTCGCCCAGCCGGTCGCGGTCACCAAGAACACCGAGTACGTCGCGTCGTACCGCACAGAGGTGGGTCGCTACTCGGCGACGCCCAACGCGTTCGCGGCCGCGAACCTGTCGCGCTCGCCGTTGATCGTGACGTCGTCCGCCGGCGCCTACACCTACGGCTCGGGCTTCCCGTCGTCGACGTCCCCGTCGAGCTACCTGGTCGACGTCGTGTTCGAGAAGGGTGCCCCGACGCTGACGGTCACCGGCCAGGACCCGGCCCCCGGCGCCCTGTCGGTGCCCCGGCAGACGCCGATCACGGTCTCCTTCTCGTCGGCGATCGGCGCCGGCTACACGATGACCGTCAAGCAGGGCAGCACCGCGATCGCCGGGTCGACGGCCCTGAGCTCGGACGGCAAGACGCTCACGTTTACCCCGGCCGCGGCGCTGCCGGCGAGCGCGGACATCACGGTCACCGTGAGCGGCGTGACGTCGATCGAGGGCGCCGCCCTGGCGACGCAGTCGTGGACGTTCCGCACCCGTGACGCCGACTCCATCTCGAACCAGACGCTCTTCGGCGACGTGGTGCCCGGTGTCCTCTCGGCCAGCGAGGGCTCGGCCGTCGAGCTCGGGACCGCGTTCACGCCGTCGAAGGACGGCACCGTGACGGCGGTGCGCTTCTACAAGGGCACCGGCAACGGCGGCACGCACGTCGGCTCGCTGTGGACGTCGAGCGGCACCAAGCTCGCCTCGGTCACGTTCGGCAACGAGACCGCCAGCGGATGGCAGCAGGCCACGCTCTCGACGCCGGTCGCCGTGTCAGCGGGGACGACGTACGTCGTGTCCTACCTGGCGCCGCAGGGCCACTACTCCTACACCAGCGGGTTCTTCGGGTCGCCGTACACCGCGGGCGACCTGACGGCGCCGGCGACGTCGAACGGGCGCTACCTCTACGGGGCGGCCGGCGGCTTCCCGACGTTCAGCTGGGGTGCGTCGAACTACTTCGTCGACGTGGTCTTCCAGCGCACCGTCGCGCCGCTCGCGATCGTGGACCGCTCGCCGGCACCGGCGGCGACCGACGTGCCGCGCAGCGCCCAGCCGTCGATCCGGGTCTCGGCGCCGCTGGCGCCGGGCTGGGCGATGACCGTCAAGCAGGGCACGACGCCGATCGCCGGGACGACCTCGCTCTCGGGCGACGGCCAGACCATCACGTTCGCGCCGGCCGCGCAGCTGCCCGCGGACGCGGATCTGACCGTCGGCGTCACGGGGCTGGCGGGGACCGGCGGGGCGACGCTCGCCGACCAGTCGTGGACGTTCCACACCGAGGCGGGAGCGAGTGCGCTCAGCTCGTTGTTCTCCGGGACGACGCCGTCGATCGCGTCGATCGACGACAACGGCCCGGTCGAGCTCGGCGTCGCGTTCGTGCCGTCGGTGGCCGGGTCGGTCACCGCGATCAGGTTCTACAAGGGCGCCGGCAACACCGGGACCCACACGGGCTCGCTGTGGTCGGCCTCGGGCACCCGTCTGGCCACCGTGACCTTCACGGGCGAGACGAGCTCGGGCTGGCAGACGGCCGCGCTCTCGACGCCGGTCGCACTGACCGCGGGGACGACGTACGTCGTGTCCTACTTCGCGCCCAACGGCCACTACTCGGCGACCCCGGCGTTCTTCAACAGCCCTTACAGCGCCGGGGTCCTGAGCGCCCCGGCGGGCAGCAACGGACGCTACGTCTACGGGGCGAGCGGCGGGTTCCCGACGGGCTGGTGGAACTCCACGAACTACTTCGTGGACGTGGTGTTCCGCAGCGCCCAGAGCTGACCCACGCGGACCCTCCCCAAGTTGGGGTAAAGGCGCTCGGTCTCGGACGTCGGGCCGAGCGCCAGCCCATGGAATGACGGTGGAAGGGCGACCGATTCGGGGGCGCCGTCGCCGGCGGTGAGCCGGCTCACGATGGATGGGGGATCCATGAGTTCAGAGCGCCTCGGCGTCGCAGTGGTGGGTGCCGGCTACTGGGGGCCGAACCTGATCCGGAACTTCCGCGGCAGCGTGGACTGGGACCTGGTCGCGGTGTGCGATCTCGACACCGATCGGGCCCGCGGCGTGGTCGGAGAGCGCAGCGGTGTGGAGATCACCGCCTCGCTCGACGAGGTGCTGGCCCGCGACGACGTCGACGCGGTCGCGATCGCGACCCCGGCCCGCACCCACCGCGCCATCGCCACGGCGGCGCTCCAGGCCGGCAAGCACGTGTTGGTCGAGAAGCCGCTGGCCGACAGCGTCGCGGCGGGCCGCGAGATGGTCGACCTGGCCCGCAGCCAGGGCTTGGTGCTGATGGCCGACCACACCTACTGCTACACGCCGGTGGTCCAGCGGATCGCCGAGCTGGTCGCCGAGGGCGCGCTGGGCGAGATCCTCTTCGTCGACTCGGTGCGGATCAACCTCGGCCTGGTGCAGCCCGACGTCGACGTCTTCTGGGACCTGGCGCCCCACGACCTGTCGGTGCTCGACCGGATCCTGCCCGACGGGCTGCGCCCGCTCGGCGTCGCGGCGCAGGGCGCGGACCCGGTCGGCGCCGGCAAGGCCTGCGTCGGCTACCTCTCGCTCCCGCTCCCGGGTGGCGCGCTGGCGCACGTGCACGTCAACTGGCTCAGCCCCACGAAGATCCGGCAGATGGTCATCGGCGGCAGCGAGCGGACGCTGGTCTGGGACGACCTGAACCCCCAGCAGCGCCTGAGCGTCTTCGACCGCGGCGTGGACCTGGTCCAGCAGAGCGTCGACAGCGCCGACCGGCGTACGGCGTCGATCGCGTACCGCCTGGGCGACACCTGGGCGCCGGCGCTGCCGGAGCGCGAGGCGCTCTCCGAGATGGTCGCCGAGCTCGCCCGGAGCATTCGCGAGCGACGCGCACCCCAGACCGACGGAGGCGCCGGCCTGCGCGTGCTCTCCGTGCTCGAGGCGGCGGCGACCAGCCTGCGGGCCCGCGGTGCCCTCGTCGACGTCATGTCCACCGACCAGCCCGAACTGGAGATCATCCGATGACCGACCTCAACGGAGCCCACGTCCTCGTCACCGGAGGTGCTGGGACGATCGGGTCCACCCTCGTCGACCAGCTCGTCGACGCCGGCGCCGCCCGCATCGACGTGCTCGACAACCTTGTCCGCGGCTCGGCCACCAACCTCGAGCCGGCCCTGGCGACCGGCCGGGTGAGCCTGGTCGAGGGCGACATCCGCAACCGGGACCTGGTCTACGACCTGACGCGCCGCAAGGACGTGGTCTTCCACCAGGCCGCGCTGCGGATCACCCAGTGCGCCGAGGAGCCGCGGCTCGCGCTCCAGGTGCTCGTCGACGGCACGTTCAACGTGATCGAGGCCGCCGCCGACGCACGGGTCGCGAAGGTCGTCGCGGCGTCCTCCGCCTCGGTCTACGGGATGGCGGAGAAGTTCCCGACGGGGGAGCGGCACCACCACCACAACAACGACACGTTCTACGGGGCGGCCAAGTCCTTCAACGAGGGCATGCTCCGCAGCTTCCGGGCGATGCGCGGGCTCGACTACGTCGCACTGCGCTACTTCAACGTCTACGGCCCGCGGATGGACGTCTTCGGGCTCTACACCGAGGTCCTGGTGCGCTGGATGGAGCGGATCGCCGACGGGCAGCCGCCGCTGATCTTCGGTGACGGCCGGCAGACGATGGACTTCGTCTTCACCCGCGACATCGCGCGCGCCAACGTGCTGGCCGCGACGAGCGAGGTGACCGAGGGGCACTACAACGTCGCGAGCGGCACCGAGACCAGCCTGCTCGAGCTGGCGACCACGCTGCTGCGGGTGATGGGCTCCGACCTCTCGGTGGAGCACGGCCCCGAGCGGGCGGTCAACGGCGTCGTACGCCGCCTCGCCGACACCCGGGCGGCCCGGCGCGACCTCGGCTTCGTGGCCTCGGTGAGTCTCGAGGAGGGCCTGCGGGAGCTGGTCGAGTGGTGGCGTCCGCTGCGCTCGCAGGTCGGTGGCGGCCGTCCGAAGGTCGTGACCTGGTGACCCGGATCAACGTGATGCAGCCGTGGCTCGGCGACGAGGAGGTCGACGCGGTGACCGAGGTCATCGAGTCGGGCTGGGTGGCGCAGGGGCCGCGGGTGGCCGAGTTCGAGCGCGCGTTCGCGCAGTTCCAGGAGGTCGAGTTCGCCGTCGCGACGTCGAGCTGCACGACCGCGCTGCACCTGGCCCTGGTCGTGGCCGGGATCGGCCGCGGCGACGACGTCGTGGTGCCGTCCTTCTCCTTCATCGCCACCGCCAACGCACCGACGTACGTCGGCGCACGGCCGGTGTTCGCCGACGTCGACCCGAGCACGGGCAACGTGACGGCCGAGACGCTGGCCGCGGCGCTCACGCCCACCACCCGGGCCGTCATCGTCGTCCACCAGGGCGGCGTCCCGGCCGACCTCGCGCCGATCCACCGACTCTGCGCGCCGCGCGGGATCGTGGTCGTCGAGGACGCCGCGTGCGCGGCCGGATCGACCTACCGGGGTCGTCCGGTGGGCGCCACGGCCGACATCGCCACCTGGTCGTTCCACCCGCGCAAGCTGCTCACCACCGGCGAGGGCGGGATGATCACGACCGACCGGCCCGACTGGGCCGCCCGCGCCCGGCACCTGCGGGAGCACGCCATGAGCGCGTCCGCGGCCGCCCGGCACGCGACGGTCCTCGCCCCGCCGGAGGTCTACACCGAGGTCGGCTTCAACTTCCGGATGACCGACCTCCAGGCGGCCCTCGGGCTGGTGCAGCTCGGCCGGCTGCCCGCGGTCGTGGCCCGGCGCCGCGAGATCGCTGCGGCGTACCGCAAGGTGATCGCGGAGATCGACGGCCTGCGCGCCGTCGACGACCCGCCGTGGGGGACCAGCAACTTCCAGTCGTTCTGGGTCGAGGTCGAGCCGGGCTACCCGGTCGACCGCGAGGGCCTGATGGAGCGCCTCGCGGCGGCGGAGATCTCGGCCCGCCGCGGGATCATGGCCGCGCACCGGCAGCCGGCGTACGCCGGCCGCCACTTCGACGGCGTGCCGCTCCCGATGACGGAGCGGCTGACCGACCACACGGTGATCCTGCCGGTCTTCCATCAGCTGTCCGACTCCGAGCAGGCGCGCGTGCTCGACGTCCTGGTCGACGCCGGGCGCCGACCATGAGGCCGCTCGTGCTGGCGGCGGCCGGCGGCCTCGCCCGCGAGGTCGTCGAGGCCGTGCGCGCCGCCCAGCCCGGCCGCGACCTGCGGGTCGTCGACGACGACCCCGCCCGGCGCGGTGACGCGCTGCACGGCGCGCCGGTCGTCGGCGGCACCGAGACGGTCGCGGCGCTCGGCGATGTCGAGGTCGTCGTCTGCGCCGGACACGGTGCCGTCCGCCGCCGCCTCGTCGACCGGCTGCTGGCGTCCGGTGTCGACCGCCGGCAGTTCGCGACGATCGTCCACCCGGCCGTGTCCGTCCCGGTCAACTGCCGAATCGGCGCCGGGAGCGTGCTGTTGGCAGGCGTCGTGCTCACCTCCGACGTCGTCGTCGGCGAGCACGTGGTGGTGATGCCGAACGTGACGCTGACCCACGACGTCGTCGTCGACGACTACGCGACGCTGTGCGCCGGCGTCAGCCTCGGTGGCGGGGTCCGGGTCGGCCCCGCCGCCTACCTGGGCATGAACGCCGCCGTCCGCCAGGGCCTCCGCATCGGCGCCGGCGCGACGCTCGGCATGGCCGCCGCCCTGATCAAGGACCTTCCCGCGGGCGAGACCTGGACCGGTGTCCCCGCCCGCAACGCCACCGCAACCATGAGGCAGGCTTCATGACCATCCCCCTGGTGGACCTCGCGTCGCAGCACGCCGAGATCGCCGATGAGATCCGTCCCGCGCTGGAGCGGGTGTTCGCCACGACCGCCTTCGTCGGCGGGCCGGAGGTGGCCGCCTTCGAGCGCGAGTACGCCGAGTACGTCGGCGTCGCGCACTGCGTCGGTGTCGCCAACGGCACCGACGCGATCGAGCTCGCCCTGCGCGCCGTCGGAGTCGGGCCCGGGGACGAGGTGCTGCTGCCCGCCAACACGTTCATCGCGACCGCGGAGGCGGTCTCCCACGTCGGCGCCACCCCGGTGCTCGTCGACGTCGACGAGGAGCACCTGCTCATCGACCCGGCGCGGGTGGAGGGGGCGATCACCGACCGCACGAAGGCGATCCTCCCGGTGCACCTCTTCGGGCAGACGGCGTTCGTGGAGGAGCTGCAGCGGCTCGCCGACGCGGCCGGTGTCGTCCTCATCGAGGACGCCGCCCAGGCCCAGGGCGCGCGCCGCTGGGGCCGCCCGGCCGGGTCGCTCGGCCGTCTCGCGGCCACCAGCTTCTACCCCGGCAAGAACCTCGGCGCGGCCGGCGACGCCGGGGCCGTGACGACCGACGACCCGGAGCTCGCGGAGCGGGTGCGGATCACGGCCGCGCACGGGTCGCCGAGCAAGTACGTCCACGACGTCGTCGGCCGCAACTCGCGGCTGGACGCCGTGCAGGCCGTCTACCTGCGCGCCAAGCTCGCCCGCCTGGAGAAGTGGAACCAGCTCCGGCGCGAGGCCGCGACGCGGTACGACGAGCTCCTCGCGCCGTTCGACGGGATCCGGCGGCCGCGGCCGGCCGCCGGCAACGAGGACGTCTGGCATCTCTACGTCGTCCGCGTCGACGAGCGCGACCGGGTCCTCGACACCCTGGCCGCGGACGGGATCGGGGTCGGCATCCACTACCCGACCCCGGTGCACCTGACGCGTGCCTACTCCCACCTCGGCCTCGGGCCGGGCAGCTTCCCGGTCGCCGAGGCGGCCGCGCGCCGGATCCTCTCGCTGCCGATGTTCCCCCACCTGAGCATGGACCAGCAGGAGCGGGTCGCCGACGCGCTCGCCCGAGCCGTGGCGGTCGCCTGAGATGACCGACGCCGTCGCCCACCAGCCCCCGGGGCCCGAGCGGGCCAGCCCCTCGGCGGGTCGCGCGCTCACCTGGAGTGTGGCGAACACGCTGGCGGGCCGGCTCGGCACGGTGGCCATCGGGATCGTGCTCGCGCGCATCCTCGGGCCGGAGGAGTTCGGCACGTTCGCCGTGGCGTTCGTGGCCCTGGTCGCGATCCTGAGCTTCAACGAGCTGGGCGTGAGCCTGGCGATCGTGCGCTGGCGCGACGACCCGGCCGCGATCGCGCCGACCGTCGCGACGATCTCGGTGCTGTCCAGCGCGGTGCTGACCGCGGCCGTCTGGTTCGCCGCCCCGGCGTTCACGACCGCCATGGGCGACCCCGGGGCGACCGGCGTGGTGCGCGCGCTCGGCTTCTGCGTGCTGATCAACGGGCTGGTGGCCACGCCGGCGGCCCTGCTCCAGCGCACCTTCCGGCAGGACCAGCGGCTGGTCGCGGACCAGGTCAACGTCTGGGTCGGGGCGTTCGTGTCGGTCGGCCTCGCGCTGCTCGGCGGCGGCGCGATGGCGCTCGCGCTCGGGCGCCTGGCCGGCGCCGGCACGTCGGCGCTGCTCTTCTGGCACTACTCGCCGCTGCCCCTGCGGTTCGGCGTCGAGCGCCGGTACGTCCGGCCGCTGCTCCGCTTCGGCCTGCCGCTCGCCGGGGCGAGCGTGATCGTCTTCCTGGTCGGCTTCGTCGACCAGCTCGCGGTCGGTCGGGTGCTCGGGCCGGTGCAGCTTGGCTTCTACGTGCTCGCGGTCAACCTCGCCAGCTGGCCGGTGACCGTGCTCTCCCAGCCGCTGCGCAGCGTCGCGCCTGCGATGTTCGCCCGCCTGCAGGACGACCCGGCGCGGATGCACCGGGACTTCCAGGCGGTCCTCCGGCCGCTGTGCGTGGTCGCGCTGCCCATGTGCGTGGTGCTCGCCGTCACCGCGCCGGACGTCGTCTCGCTGGTGTACGGCGCGCAGTGGGCGCCGGCGGCCGAGCCGCTGCGCTGGCTCGCGGTGGCCGCCGCCGCGCGGATCTTCTTCGAGCTCGCCTACGACTACCTCGTCGTGCTCGGCCGGTCGCGCCAGATCCTGATGCTCCAGGTCGTCTGGGTGATCGTGCTGGCGCCGACGGTCGTTCTCGCGGTCCGGGAGTGGGGGATCGCAGGGGCGGGTGCGGCGCTCGTGGGCGTGGCAGCGGTGGTCAGCCTGCCGCTGTACGTCCGCGAGCTCGGTCGGGCCGGCATCGCCGGCCGCGGGATGGCGGTCGCCGCGGGCCCGGGCCTCCTCGGAGCCCTCGTCGTCGGTCTCGCGGCGGCCGCGATCGACTGGCTCGTCGGGCCGGCGCTCGTCGTACTCGTGCTCTCGGGGCTGTGCCTGCTCGGGGTCACCGCCGGGCTGCTCTGGCTCAACCGCTCGGCCCTGCGGGTGTTCCGGACCGCACCGCCCGCTGCCGCCCAGGCCGGCACCGCCGGTGCCGTTGCGGGGGCGACGTCGTGAGGATCCTCACCTACCCCCACGACCTGGCCCTCGGCGGCAGCCAGCTCAACGCGATCGAGCTCTCCGCGGCGCTGCGCGACCGCGGCCACGAGGTGGTGGTCTACGGGCGGCCGGGCGCGCTGGTGGACACGGTGCGGTCCCTCGGACTCGAGTTCCTGACGGCGCCCGACCCGGGGCGCCGGCCCTCGCCGCGGGTCGCCCGCGACCTGGCCGGGCTGGTCCGCGAACGCCGGATCGACGTGCTGCACGGCTACGAGTGGCCGCCGGGCCTCGAGTGCAACCTCGCGGGCCGGCTGTCCGGCGCCCTCTCCATGACCACGGTCATGTCGATGTCGGTGGCGCCGTTCCTGCCCCGCTCGATGCCGGTCGTGGTCGGCACCGAGCAGATCGCGGACGCCGAGCGCCGCGCCGGCCGGCACCGCGTCCGCGTCCTGGAGCCCCCGGTCGACGTCGTCGCGAACCAGCCCGACGACGCGCTCGGGCGGGACTTCCGGGTCCGGCAGGGGATCGGCGACGACTTCACCGTCGTGTGCGTCAGTCGGCTCGCCCACCAGCTGAAGCTCGAGGGCATCCTCACCGCGATCGACGCCGTGGGCCGGCTCGCCGCCGCGGCACCGGTCCGGCTGGTCGTGGTCGGCGACGGCCCGGCCCGGGCGGAGGTGGAGCGACGGGCCGACCTGGTGAACGTGCGCACCGGCCGGCCGGTGGTGGTGCTGCCCGGAGCGATCGACGACCCGCGCCCGGCGTACGCCGCCGCCGACGTCGTGCTCGGCATGGGCGGGTCCGCGCTGCGGGCGGCAGCGTTCGGCAAGCCGCTGGTGGTGCAGGGCGAGGGCGGCTTCTTCCGCCTCCTCACCCCGGAGTCGCTCCCCGACTTCCTGTGGACCGGTTGGTACGGCTACGGCGGCGCCGACCGGCCGCCGGTCGACCTGCTCGCGGACCTCCTCGCGGGGCTCGCCGTCGACGAGTCCCGGCGCCGCGACCTGGGGCGGTTCAGCCGCGCGGTGGTCGAGCAGCGGTTCGCGCTGACCGAGGCGGCGGCCCGGCAGGAGGCGATCTACGACGCCGCCCTCCGCGAGCGGCGCCGGGGCGCCGACCGGGCCTGGACGACGCTCGCCGCCGACGGCGCCGCGGCCGGCCGGTTCGCCGACTACCACCTGCGCCGGTGCCTGGCCCGCCTCCGCGGCCGCCGGGCCGCCGACGACTTCAACGCCCAGCCGCTCGCGCGGCGCGTCGACGGGTCCGGCGAGCGGCGGCCCGAGCCCGGTCGAGACGGCGCCGCGCTCCTCTACTTCGCGGGTGCACCGTGGAGCGCGGTGACCGGCACCGACAAGCACCTGGCCGGCGAGCTGGCCCGCACCCGGGACGTGATCTGGATCGACCCGCCGATGTCCTGGCGGGCCCGCCGGCGCCGCGGCCTCCAGGTCCCGCTCGTGACCGAGCCGATCCCGGGGCTGGTGCGGGTCAGCACCTCGTGCGTCCCGGGAGTCAGCCGACCGGTCCTGCGCCGGCTGACGCGGCTGCACGCCGACCTCGACGCCCGGCGGGTGGTCCGCGACCGCGGGGTCGCGATCGCGGGCGTCGTCGTGAGCGACCCCGAGCAGCGCTTCCCGCGATGGGTCGACGCCCCGCGGGTCTACTTCGAGACCGATGACTTCGTCGCGGGCGCCGAGCTGCTGGGCCGGAGCGCCGGCTACGCACGTGCCTGCCGCCGGCGCAACGTCGCCGACTGCGACGTCGTCGTCGCCGTCACCCAGGACCTCGTCGACGTGCTCGCCGCCGGCCGGCGGCCCGGGCTGGTGCTGCCCAACGGCACCGACGCCGAGCACTACGGCGACGTGGCGCGGATCGTGGCTGCTCCCGAGGTGTTGCTGGCCGGGCCGATCGCCGGTGTCGTCGGGCAGCTCAACGAGCGGCTCGACCTGGGGAGCCTCGACGCCGTCGCGGCCACCGGTGCCAGCCTGCTCCTCGTCGGCCCGCGCTACGAGGAGTGCCCGGAGACACGGGCGCGCCTGGACGCGCTGATCGCCCGGCCCAACGTGCAGTGGATCGACCGGCAGCCGTTCGAGCGGCTGCCGGAGTTCATGGCGGCGCTCGCCGTCGGGCTCACGCCGTACGCCGTCACCGACTTCAACCGCGCCAGCTTCCCGCTCAAGACGCTGGAGTACCTCGCCGCCGGCCGGCCCGCGGTGTCGACCGACCTGCCGGCCGCCCGGGCGCTCGAGACCGACCTCGTCGAGCTGGTCACCACCCCGCAGGAGTTCGCCAGCCGCACGCTCGCCCTGCTGTCGGCACCGCCCGACGAGGCGCTCGTGGCCCGCCGGCAGGCGTTCGCCCGGCAGCACAGCTGGGCGGAGCGGGCCCGGCGCCTGGAGCAGATCGTGGCGCTCGCCGGCTCCGGTCCCGGCACCGATCGAGAGGGAGACCGATGACGCACCTGGCCACGCTCGCCGGCGACGTGCCGGGGTTCGCCGCCTTCACCACGGCCGGGCCCGGCGCCGCACACCTGCTCGCCGAGCGGGTGCGGGCGGCGCGCGGCGGGTGGCTCGTCGACCTCGACGACCGCTCGACGGCCGTGGTCTGGGGCGGTCCGGAGCGCAGCCCGGAGCCCGGCCCGGACTCGAGCCCGACCGAGACCTGGCAGGTCGTGCTCGGCGCCACCGCGCGCACCGACGAGCGCGCCCTGACGCGAGCCGACGTACGCCGCCTGCTCGGCGCCGGCGACGCCGGCTCGCTGCTGGCCGAGGTGATCCCGCCGTTCGCCGCCGCGGGCTGGCGCCCCGACGACGGCTGCGTCACGGCCGTCGTGGACTGGCTCGGCTTCCGACACGTCTACCTTGCCACCGGACCCGGCTGGTCGGGGGTCTCGTCCTCGGCCGCGGTGCTCGGCGGCTGCGTGGGCGACGGGCTGGACCGCACCGCCGTGCTGGTGCAGTCGCAGCTGGGCTGGCAGACCGGAGGGCGCAGCCTGCACTCCGGCGTGCGCAAGGTCGGCGCCGGCTCCCGCGTGGCGCTGCGTGCGGGCGGGGTCCGCGAGACGGTGGTCGTGCCGTCGGCGGCCCGGGCCGCGCCGACGGACGGCCCGCCCGAGCGCGCCGCCGCGGACACGGTCGCGGAGGTGGTGGCCCGGTTCCTCGACGACCACGACGACGCCCTGCTCCAGCTCACCGGCGGCCTGGACTCCCGGATCCTGCTCGGTGCGATCCCGCGGTCGCGGCGGCCGCGGGTCGAGGCCCTGACGCTCGCCGTGCCCGGCTCGCCCGACGCCGAGATCGCTGGCCGGCTGTCCCGGGCCGAGGGCATGCGGCACCGCGTGATCGACCTCGACGGGCTGGCCGACCTCGACCCGGGAGAGGCCCACGCGCTGACCGCGGCCGCGTCGAGGCGGGTCGAGGGCATGGCCGACCCGCTCGCCCTCGCCTCCCTGCTCTGGGCCGAGCGGGGGATCGGCGGGCGCCCGCGGCTGGCCGGGCTGGGCGGTGAGGTCGCCCGTGGCTTCTACTACTTCGGGCCGGCCGTCCGCCTGCGGGTCCGCCCGCTGCTGTCGACCGGGCTCGCGCGCTGGCGGATGTTCCCGAACGAGTCCGTCGAGGCGGACGCGCTGCTGCCCGAGCTCGGCTCGGTCGCTCCGGAGGTCGCCGCCGCCGAGGTGCACCACGAGCTCGCGGCCGCGCACCGGTCGTGGTGGCCCGCGACCGACGAGTTCTACCTGTGGCAGCGGATGCAGCGCTGGGCGGGGACGCTCGCCTCGGCGACGGCGTACGACCGGAGCACGGTCAACCCGATGCTGAGCCGGCGCTTCATCGACCTGGCCCGGTGTCTCGGGCCGGGGGAGAAGCGCTCCATGCGCTACCTCGGCCGGATCCTCCTGGAGACCGACCCCGCGCTGGCCGACATCGAGCTCGACGGCCGCCCGACGCCGCGCACCTATGCCGAGCCCACGTGGGCGAACTCCTGGCGGCTGGGCCGGGTGCAGGCCCAGAAGGTGGTCGGGAAGGCGCGGCAGCGTACGTCGCGGACGACCCGGCCGCCGGCCGGTGGGGAGATCATGGCGGCGAAGGTGCTCGCGCACTGGCGCGCCGACCCGGCGGACCTCTCGCTGCTGGCCGGGATCCTCCGCCCGGACTGGCTCGACCGGGTCGTCGCGGGCGAGCGCAGCCCGGCCCCGTCCACGGTGGCCCTGATGGTCAACCTCAGCCAGGCCGCGCGCGGAGCCATGGATCAGGCGGGCACCAGCGTGTCCCCGCAGTGGGCCTCGGCGGGCCGCGTGCTCGGCCGCAGCAGCGCACGGATGGCGGTGCGGGACTGATGATGACCGCGGACCGCCCAGCTCGCCTCCGACAGGATCGTCAGCAGGTAGTAGCAGAGACCCGCCGCCGCGCCGGATCGACGTCGGTAGAGCCGCACCCGGTTGAGGATCTGGAGCGTGTGGGTGAAGTCGTTCTGCCCGGACGCCCCGCCGATGTGCATCGCGGTCGCGGACGGCTCGTACCACGTGAGCCAGCCGCGGTCGCGGGCCCGCAGGCAGTAGTCCGTCTCCTCGGAGTAGAGGAAGAACGACTCGTCCCACTCGCCCACGTCGTCGAGGCAGTCGCGGCGGATCGCGAGGATGGCGCCGAGCGCCCAGTCGACCGGACCGGGCCGCTCGTAGGCGCGCGGCTCGTGGACGTACTCCGAGAGCGCCGGCACCCGGGTGCGGCTGAGCCCGAGCGCGCGAGCCAGCGTGGGGGTGCGGCGCAGCGACAGGTGCAGGCTGCCGTCCTCGGAGTGGACCCGCGGGGCGGTGATCCCGACGCCGGGTCGCTGCAGCGGCTCGAGCAGCCGGCGTACCGATCCCGGGTCGAGGCGCACGTCGGGGTTCAGCACCAGGACCGCCGGCGCGGGGGCCGCGTGGCGCACGCCGGCGTTGATGCCGGCGGCGTAGCCGTGGTTGGGCGCCCGCACGACCCGGCAGTCGTCGCGGGCGTCGAGGAGCTCGGCCGTCGCGTCGGTGGAGGAGTTGTCCACCACGACGACGTCGGCGCTCAGCCCGTCGAGGCCGGCGGGCAGGCTGTCGAGGAGGTCGAGCACCACGCCGGCGCTGTTGTAGGTCACCACGATGACGGCCACGTCGGGCTGCATGCCATGAGGATAGGTGCCCGAGGGGCCGGTGCGCCGGGCGTTGCGCGGAGGTGGCGGTCATGAGGCTGCTGCTCGTCGCGCCGACCGTCGACCCCGACGACGTCGGCGAGTCGTGGGTCGCCTGGCAGTGGGCGCAGCACCTGAGCTCTCGACACGAGGTGACGCTGCTGACCTACCGCAAGCGCGGGCATGCGAGCGTCGTGGACCGGCTGCCGGCGGCGCGGGTCGTCGAGTGGGTCGAGCCGCCGGTGCTCGGCTCGGCCGAGCGGCTCAACAGCCTGATGAAGCCCGGCTACGTCCCGTTCCACGTCCGCGCGCGGCGCTGGATCCACCGGGCGACGGCCCGCGGCGAGCGCTTCGACGTCGGTCACCAGCCGTTGCCGGTCGCGATGCGCTACCCGTCGCCGCTGCGCGGCTCCGGCATCCCGTACGTGCTCGGGCCGGTCGGCGGCGGACTCCAGTCGCCGCCCGCCTTCGAGTCGGAGGACACCGCGCCGTGGTACCTGGCGCTGCGTCGCCTCGACCCGTGGCGGCTGCGGCACGACCCGCTGCTGCGCGCGACGTACGAGGAGGCGGCGTGCGTGCTGGGCATCGCGTCGTACGTCGGCGACGCGCTGAGCGGGCTGCGGGTCCGCCGCCTGGAGATCCTCTCCGAGACCGGGCTCGAGGAGCTGCCGCGGGCCTCGCGCCCGGCCCACCGGGCGGGGCCGCTGCGGCTGATCTTCGTGGGCCGGCTGATCCGCACCAAGGGCGCCCGCGACGCGATCGCGGCGATGGGGCACCTGCGTGACCTCGACGTGGTCCTCGACGTGGTCGGCGACGGGTTCGACCGGGCCGAGTGTGAGCGGCTCGCCGGGGTGCTCGGCGTGGCGGACCGCGTGGTGTTCCACGGCGCCCAGCCACGCGAGCGGGTCGACGCGCTCTACGGCGCCGCCGACGTGTTCGTCTTCCCGAGCTTCCGCGAGCCCGGCGGGAACGTCGTGTTCGAGGCGATGGGCCACGGGCTGCCGCTCGTCGTGAGCGACCGCGGCGGGCCGGGGAGCGCGGTGGACGACACGTGCGGCATCCGGGTGCCGCCCACCGAACCGGAGCGCTATGCGGCCGACCTCGCCGCGGCGGTCCGGCGGCTCGACGCCGACCCGGCGCTGCGCCGCCGCATGGGTGCGGCCGCGCGGGTCCGGCTGGCCGCCGTCGGGCTCTGGTCGGCGAAGGTCGACGCCGCGGACCGGATCTACGACGAGGTCGTCGCCGACCACCTGCGCACGGCGCGTGCTGTGCCACCTGACGTGTCACCTGCCGATCGGATCGAGGGAGAGCCATGTACCTGACGGAGCTGGCGCAGAGCCTGAAGAGGCGCTGGTACCTGCTGTTGGCGGTGACGGTGCTGGCCGTGATCGCGACGACGTTCATCGTCTCGCGGCTCCCGGCCACCTACCGCGCGAACGCCAGCATCGTGCTGGTGCCGCCGGAGACGACACTCGGCGACACCGGCAACCCCTACCTCTTCCTCGGCGGCCTCGAGCAGAGCGTCGACGTGCTGAGCCGGGACCTCGGCTCCGAGCAGGTGCGTGAGCAGATGGCCCAGCAGGGAGGCTCCGCGGCGTCGTACACGGTGACGCCGGACTACACCACGAGCGCCCCGATCGTCCTGGTCACCACCGAGGCGAGCTCGGCGGCCGCCGCCGACGCGATGCTCGACGCCGTCGTCGACCAGGTGCCGGTCAGCCTGGCCCGGCTCCAGACCGCCCTCGCGGTCAGCGGGTCGGCCCAGATCACCACCCAGCTGATCGCGCGGAGCGAGAAGCCGGAGACCGTCATGTCGGGCCGCTACCGGGCCATGGTCATGGTCGGCGGCGCCCTCATGGTCGCCGGCGTGCTCTTCGTCGCCATGGTCGACGGGCTGCTGCGCCGACGCCGGCTGCGCGCCGAAGCCGCCGCAGACGGCGAGGACGAGGCTCCGACGGGGGAGGGGCGACTACCGACGTTCTGGCCGCGCCAGCGCGGCGCCGGTCCGACCGACCCCCCGGAGCCGCCCTCGACCGAGGCCGACGCCCCGGAGCCGGCCTCGCTCGACAAGCGCCGGAAGACGGGAACGGACGGCTGAGGTGACCTCGACCGTCACTGTCGGCGACGCCGGTCGGGTCCGGATCGGCCTGCTTCCGGGGCGCGGTGACGCCGTCACCGTGCTGACGATCTACGCGGTCGCCCTGATCGCGATCCCGTCGCGCCTCGTGATCGGCCCGCTCGGCGGGGCCGGCTCGCCGGCGACCGTCGTCGGCCTGGGCTGCGCCCTGTGGTGGCTCTTCGCGCAGCTCGCCCGGCCGACGCCGAACACCGCCGGCCGGCAGCCGGTGCGCGCCTGCCTGATCGGCTTCGTCCTGACGGTGCTGGCCGCCTTCGTCGCCGCCTGCGTCAGGCCCATCGACCCGATCGAGTTCAGCTCGGCGACGCTCGCGCTGGTGCTGCTCGGCGGCTGGGCCGGCGTGCTGCTCGTCGCGAACGACGGGATCCCCGACCTCGATCGGCTGCTCGTGCTCGTGCGCCGGCTCGTGGCGCTGGGTGCGGCGATGGCGGCGCTCGGCATCACCCAGTTCCTGACCCACCAGCCGCTCGTCGACCGGATCTCGATCCCCGGGCTGGTCGCGAACCATGCCGGGTTCGGCCTGACGATGCGTGAGGGCTTCACCCGGCCGGCCGGCACCGCCACCCACCCGATCGAGTACGGCGCCGTCGTGACGATGCTGCTGCCGCTGGCACTCGCCCTGGCGATGGGCGACCACGGGCGTTCGGCCGTGCGTCGCTGGACGCCGGTGGCCCTGATCGCGATCTGCGTGCCGCTCTCCATCTCCCGCTCCGCGCTGCTGGCCTGTGCCGTGGGGACCATCGTCGTCCTGGTGTCCTGGCCGCCGCGGGCCCGTCGGGCCGCGTTCGGGGTCAGCATCGTCGGCTCCGTGGCGGTGTATCTCCTGATCCCCGGCATGCTCGGCAGCCTGCTCGGCCTGTTCACCGGCATCGGCGGCGACAGCAGTGCGCAGTCGCGCACCGGCTCGTACGCGATCGCCGCCGACTTCGTCTCCCGGGCACCGCTCTTCGGTCGCGGGTTCCAGACCTTCCTGCCGTCGTACCGGATCCTCGACAACCAGTACCTCGGCCTGCTCATCGAGGTCGGTGTCGTCGGTCTGACGGCCTTCCTCCTGCTCGTCGTCACCGGGCTGCGCGCCGCCCGCGTGACCCGGGTCCGCGGCGGGTCGCCGACCCTGAGCCAGCTCGGGCAGGGGCTGCTCGGCGCGGTCGCCGCCGGCGCGGTCACGCTCGCGCTGTTCGACGCCCTGAGCTTCCCGATGTCCGCCGGCACCTTCTTCCTCCTGCTCGGCATCGCCGGCGCGGCGCGGCGCCTCGTGCTCGCCGAGGAGAGGCCACGACCGTGATGACCGTCTGGGACCTGCTGGTCGCGTCGGCACGTCGCTGGTACGTCGTGCTGGCGGGGCTGGCCCTGACTGCGGGCGTCCTGCTGCTGGTGCACCAGACCCCGGGCGTCTACGCGACGCAGACCAACGTGCTCTTCCTGGCACCCGTGACGCCGAACAGCCCGAACACGATCAGCTCGCCGACCTCCGGCGTCATCTCCACGGCAGGACTGGTGGAGCGGATCGTCAACAAGGGCGTCGAGAAGTCGCCCACGAGCGGCTCGGTCGCGTTGGCCGGGCAGGGTGTCGACGACGGTTACTCGGTCGAGCTCCCCAACGCCGGCGGCCAGTGGGCCTCGAACTTCAACCGGCCCGTCCTCCAGGTCCAGGTCACCGGCCCCAGCGCGGAGCGGGTCCGCAGCGAGCTCCGGCGCCTGGTCGAGCAGATCCGGGCGGTCGCCCGGGAGATCCAGGTCGAGGCCGGGGTCGGGCAGGGCATGCTGATCACCACCCAGGTGTCTCCCGAGGACCCTGGGATCGGCTACCACCAGGGGCACCGGCCGATGGCTCTCGCGGTGACCGCCCTGCTCGGACTGGTGCTGACGGGGCTGGCGGTGTGGGCCGTCGACAGGCTCCCCGGGTGGCGCGCCGTCCGGCGGGCCCGGCGAGTGTGACGGCGTCGTCCGACGCACCATCAATATTGGGGAATTTGCAGGTCAGCGCGTTGATCGGGATTACTCCCGACGCGTCGCGGGGATCGTCTGCGACGACCTGAACACCAAGGTCAGAGCCTGTTTCCGGGGTCTCCGGGACCGCCCGGACCGGTCGGACACCGCCCTCGGCGGTGGTCCGGGCCGGCTTGCCTCGGGCGACGCCCGTGTGGGTCACTGCCCTGCGGAAATGGGCGGGCCTGAGTCGGCCCCCATCCCCCACCACGAAGGAATCCCCCATGGAACGCCAGATGCTGAATCCGGGCAGCCCCGATCGTCGACGCGCACCGACCGCCCCACGGCGGCGGAAGCTCGCGGCCGTGGGGCTGTCGGGCGTGGTCGTCCTCGGAGGTGCCGTCACGCTGGCCAACGCCCAGAGCGCCAGCGGGGTGACGGCTCCCCGGGAGAGCGCCCCCTCCTCAGCCTCGTCCCCAGCCTCCTCTCCAGCCTCCTCAGGCTCCGCCCGGGCGGCCGCGCCGGTCGGGCTGCTGCGATCGGCGAAGCCCGCCCAGCTCGCCCGGGTGCGGTCCGTCGACGCCCCGCGCCCGGTCCGGGTCGGGATGCGCTTCAAGGCGAAGGTCCGCGGCGCCGCGCTCGGCGTCCGCGTGTACCAGCCGGTCAAGCGGAAGTCCGCGACGCCGCGCTCGGCGCAACTGTGGTCGCCCACGGGCAAGCGGCTGGCCGCGGCCCGGATCAAGGGCTCGGCCGGCGAGGGCTGGAAGACGGTCCGCTTCGCCAAGCCGGTGCGGCTGCGCGCCGGCGCCTTCTACACGGTCTCGGCCTTCTCCCCGAGCGGCACCTACGCGCGGACCGACAGCGGCTTCCGGAGCGGGGTCGCCACCCGCTACCTCGCCGCACCGGCGAAGATGAACGGCGTCTTCAACCACGCCCTCGGTGCCCCGGCCCGACGCGGCGCCGGCCACCCGAACTACTGGGTCGACGTGGTCTTCCGTCCCGGCGCCACGGCCGGGGGCGGAGGCGGCACCGGCGGGACGACGACGCCGCCGACGCCGGCCGGCCCCCGCCCCGACGGGTGCGCGCCGGTGCCGAGCGCCTGCGGCTACCCCGACGCGACGAACACCGGACCCGCGTCGGTCAACGGGCTCACCCAGGTGCCCGAGGCCGCGACCTCCGGCGCCGGCTGGAAGTGGAACCCTACCTACAAGTCGATCTTCGTGAGCGGCACGGGCGCGGTGCTCGACCGCCTCGACGTGCACGGCGCCGTCGTCATCGACGCGCCGAACGTCACGGTCTCGAACTCGCGCATCGCCAGCTGCGGCGGCAGCGACGACAGCGACGTCGTGGCGATCCGCTACAAGTCCTCGGACGCGTCGTACCAGGGCTCCGGCGCCCGCGTCGTGAACAACGAGATCATCGGCACCCCCGCCGGCTGTGACCGCCGTGCGCGGTCGGGCGTGCGCGACATCTACGGCGCTGCGCCCAACGTCCTGGTGAAGGGCAACGACATCTCGGGCACCGGCAACGGCATCACCATCGAGCACGAGGGCGTCGTCGAGGACAACTGGATCCACGACCTCGGCCACGTCGCCGGTGACCACCACTCCGGGATCTCCAACCACGGCGGCGCCGCCGGCGTGGTCGTGCGGCACAACACCGTGCTGCTGCACGGGCAGAAGTTCGCCGGTGGCGGCGGCGTCTCGGGTGCGCTGACGGTCTACAGCGACTTCGGCCACGCCCAGAACGTCACGCTGCAGGACAACCTGATCTCCGGTGGGTCCTACGTCGTCTACGGCGGTGCCAGCGGGGACCAGTCGGCGCAGTGGCCGACCCCGACGAACATCAAGATCCTGTCCAACCGGTTCGTCTGCGGTGACTGGCTCTACGGCGCGTACATGGCCTTCGAGCGCGGCGGTGCGGGCAACGAGCTCGCCGACAACTACTGCGACCAGGACGGTCGCGCCGTCCGCTGACAGGGAACGACCGATAGTCGAGACGGTGGGTCGGGAGCCAGCCCTGGCGGCTCCCGACCCACCGCTCGTTGCACCCCGCACGGCCTACGTCGTGGCCGCCCAGTCGGCGCGACGCGGGCCGAGCCCGAAGAAGTGCTCGACCGCGGCGACGATGCGCCCCGAGGCGAGCCCGTCGCCGTACGGGTTCACGGCGTGGGCCATGGCGGCGTACGCCGTGGGGTCGGTCAGCAGCGTCGACACCTCGCGCACGATGCGGTCCTCGTCGGTCCCGACGAGCCGCACGGTGCCCGCGTCGACGGCCTCGGGCCGCTCGGTGTTGTCGCGCAGCACCAGCACCGGCTTGCCGAGGCTGGGTGCCTCCTCCTGCACGCCGCCGCTGTCGGTGAGCATGATCGAGGAAGCGTTCATGGCGTGTGCGAAGTCGCCGTAGGACAGCGGCTCGGTGATCGTGACGTTGTCGAAGCCGTGCAGTGGCGGCAGCAGCACCTCGCGGACCACCGGGTTGAGGTGGGCCGGCAGCAGGAACCGGACGTCGGGGAACTCCTTGGCGAGCCGCGCGATCGCCGCCGCGGTGCGCGACATCGGCTCGCCCCACGACTCGCGGCGGTGGCTGGTCACCAGGACCGCCGGACCGCCGTCCAGCACGCGGAGCGCCGGGTCCTCGACCGGGACGCCCCGGGCCAGCACGGCCAGGAGCGCGTCGATGACGGTGTTGCCGGTGACGACGATGTCCGCGGGGTCGGTGCCGTCGGCGAGCAGGTTGGCCCGCGACAGCGGCGTCGGTGCGAAGTGCAGCGACGCGAGCTGGGTGGTGAGCCGCCGGTTCATCTCCTCGGGGAACGGGTTGTAGCGGTCGTCGGTGCGCAGCCCGGCCTCGACGTGCAGGACCGGCACCTTCTCGTAGAAGGCGGCCAGCCCGGCGACGAACGCCGTGGTCGTGTCGCCCTGCACCACGACCGCGTCGGGCCGGTGCTCGCGGATCGCCTCGGTGACCCCGGACATCACCCGGGCCGTGAGGTCGTGCAGCTGCTGGCGCGGCTGGATGACGTCGAGGTCGAGGTCGGGCCGGATCCCGAAGAGCCCGTTGACCTGGTCGAGCATCGTGCGGTGCTGTCCGGTCACCACCGTGACGACCCGCAGGCCCGGGGCCGCGGCGAGGTCGGTGACGACCGGTGCGAGCTTGATCGCCTCCGGACGGGTCCCGTAGACCACCATGACCGTGCGCATGTCCCTGCTCCTGACCGTGCCCATGACTACCGCCACAGTCCGCGGGTGTCGTAGACGACCTTGCCGGCCAGCCGCGACCGGCTCAGCGACTTGAAGTGGTCGTGGTCCACCAGCAGCACCACGATGTCGGCGGCGGCGATCGCGTCGCACGCCGGCTCGAGGCGGACGTTCGGATGCGCCGCGAGCTGCTGCGGCAGCACGTGCGTGAGCGGCTCGGCGACCCGGATGTCGAGGCCGGGCTGGGCCTCCGCGATCGCGGCCACGATGTCGATGGCCGGGCTCTCGCGCAGGTCGTCGACGTTCGCCTTGTAGGCCAGGCCCAGGCAGGCGACCGTCGGCTCCACGAACCGCTCGCACTTGGCGACGACCTGCTCGGCGACGTGATGCGGCTTGCCGTCGTTGACGTCGCGTGCGGTGCGGATCAGCCGCGACTCCTCGGGCGCGGCGCCGACGATGAACCACGGGTCGACCGCGATGCAGTGGCCGCCGACGCCGGGTCCCGGGGTGAGCACGTTGACGCGCGGGTGGTGGTTGGCGAGCCGGATCACCTCCCACACGTCGAGCTCGAGGTGCTCGCTGATCAGCGAGAGCTCGTTGGCGAAGGCGATGTTCACGTCGCGGTAGGCGTTCTCGACCAGCTTGGCCATCTCGGCGCTCGCGGCGTCCGAGAGCACGATGTCGCCCTGGACGAAGACCCGGTAGATCGACGCGGCCTTCTCGGCGCAGCGCGGGGTGATGCCGCCGACGACCCGGTCGTTGGTGACCATCTCGATCATGATCCGGCCGGGCAGCACCCGCTCGGGGCAGTGCGCGACGTAGACGTCCGGGACGCCCTCGGAGCTGTGCGGGAAGGTCAGGTCCGGTCGCATCTCGGCCAGCCAGCGGCTCACCGACTCCGTGGTGCCGGGCGGCGACGTCGACTCGAGGATCACGGTCTCGCCGCCGCGCAGCTGCGGCGCGATCTGCTCGGTGGCGGCCCGGATGTAGCACAGGTCGACCTGGTGGTCGTCCTGGAACGGCGTCGGCACCGCGATGATGAAGGCGTCGGCCTCGGGGGTCTCGGTCGTCGCGGTGAGCCGGCCCATCGCGACCGCGCCGCTGACGGCGGCCGACAGGTCGGGCTCGACGAACGGCACCTCGCCGTTGGCCACCGCCTTGACCGTCGCCTCGTTGACGTCGACCCCGACGACCTCGACTCCCCGGGTCGCGAGCGCCGCGGCCGTCGGGAGTCCGATGTACCCGAGCCCGAGGATCGCGAGCCGTCCGTTGAAGACCTCGTTCATCGTGCTTCCCTCCGTGGTTGGTCCAGCTGGTTCGTGACGGGCATGCCGTTCGGGCTGTGGCGGTACGCCGGGTGCGGGTGGACGAGCTCGATCCCGACCAGGCCGAGGAACGCGAGGTTGGTGACCAGGTAGCGGCGCCACAGCCGGCGCGGCTCCTGGGCGACCCGGTAGGCCCACTCCATGCCGCAGCGCTGCCAGGCCCGGGGTGCGCGTGCGGTGACGCCGGCGAGCACGTCGAAGGAGCCGCCGACGCCGTGCTGCACCGGCACGCCGAGCCGCTCGCCGTACCGCCCGATGAAGTTCTCCTTCTTCGGCGTGGTCATGCCGAGGAAGAGCAGGTCCGGTGCGCTGCCGGCGATCTGCTCGGCGACCTCGTCGGCCTCGGCCTCGGTGAAGTAGCCGTCGCGGCTGCCGGCGATCACGACGCCGGGCCAGCGGACGGCGATCTCCTGCTCCACCCGCGCCAGCACGTCCGGCTTGGCGCCGAGCAGGAACACCCGCAGGTGCCCGCGGTCGGCGACGCCGAGCAGCTCCTCGAAGAGGTCGATGCCCGCGACCCGCTCGGGGAGCGGCTGCCGCAGCAGCCGGCTCGCCCAGACCACCGACTGCCCGTCGGCGAGCAGGACGTCGGCCTCCAGCAGCGAGTCGCGGAGCACGGGGTCCGCGTTGAGCTTGGCGATCTTGGCGGCGTTCACGACCCCGATCAGCAGCCGCTCGTGCTGGCGGATCGCCCGCTCGGCCAGGGCCACGGTCTGGTCCATCGTCAGGGCATCGACCTCGAGCCCGAAGAGGTGGCGGGTCGGCGTCGTGGTGTCACGCATCGTGGTCCTCCGTCCGGTCGGTGGCGGGTGTGAGCCAGGCGTAGAGGAGCCAGCCGAGCTCGTAGGGGCGGCACTCGTGGTCGACGACCACGGGCGGCAGCACCCGGTCGAGGCCGGGCACCCTGGCGCCCTGCCACACCGAGGTCGCGGCCGCGGCGATCGCGCGCGCCGCCTTGCGCGGCTCGCGGCGCCCGACCTTGCGCCACACCAGGCCGAAGCGCTCGGTCACCAGCTCCTCGACCACCTCCGGGTGGTCGTCGACCCAGCCGAGCCCGGCCACGATCTCGGCGCGGTGGTCGGCGCCGCCGGCCTCCCAGAGGTCGAAGAGCACCATCGGGGCCATCGCGTGCTGGTGCACGCTGTAGACCGGGAACGGCTCGACGACCCGGCCGTCGCGGGAGTCGTAGTGCCACCACCACTGGCCGGCCGCTCCCTGCGCGGTGCAGATGGCGGCCGCGGTGCGGTCGGCGTGGTCGAGCATCCAGTCGGCGCCGGTGAGCCGGGAGGCCCGGGCCAGCGCCTGCAGCGGATAGACCTGGTCGGCGAAGCTCCCGACGTGTGCCCGCCAGCGGGACTGTGTGCGCGGCGGCAGCACGTGCGGGTAGGTGCCACCCGGGCCGTGGTAGCGGCGCAGCAACGCGGCGGCCCGGTCCACGGTCTCGGCCGTGTCGGCGAGGTCGGCGGCCGCAACCGCCGCGGTCAGCAGCCACGCGGCGTCGACGGTCGGCAGCGGCCGGCCGTCGAGGAGGCCGGGCAGCCGGTCCAGCAGCGCTTCCGGGGCGAGGTCGGCGACCTCGACGGCGCACCAGAGGGCCAGCGCCACGGCGCCGGGGTCGTCCGAGCCGGCCGCCAGGTCGGCGGCGTGGAGCGCGACGTCCACGGCGCTGCGGCCGCCGAGGACCGCACGCTGGGCGGGCTCCGGGACCCGGGACAGCCCGAGGGCCGCCATCGCGGTGTAGCGCAGGCTGGTGCCCTGGGCGGCCACGGTGACGCCCCGGCCGCCGGACAGCCCGCGCACGGTCTGGGCGAACGACCCGGTGGCCGGGTCGTACCCCGCGGCCAACCCGCGCAGGGCGAGGTCGGTGAGTCGGGCGACGCGCTCGGGCGCGGTGGGGTCGAGGTGGCGTACGCCGGCCGGGCGCGGCGACCCGAGCACCTCCTCGGCGTTGGCGCCGGGCTTCGTGTCGGGGTTCGTGTCGGGCAGTAGCTGCGTCGGCACCGTCGGTTCCTCCGTCGTGGTCATGGCCTCACCACCGACGGTGACCAGGCCTGCTGGATGAAGAGCTCGGGACGGCTGGTGCCGTCGGTCCGGAGTGCCCAGACGTCGGTCACTCCGGCCTCGTCGTCGCGGGGGATCCCGTAGAGCAGGGTGCGGCGGTCGAGCCACTCGATCTGGTCGTCGATGTTCCGCTGCTCCGCCGTCAGCACGGTCCGCTTGCCGGTCGCGAGGTCGAGCACCGCCGGGGTCCACCAGGTCGTGCCGTCCCGCTCGGTGGCCTGCTTGAAGGCGATGCGGGTGCCGTCGGGGGAGAGGGACGGGCACTCGACGTGGTCGGCGATCGAGGTGAGCGTCCGCGCGCCGAGGTCGCCCCGGACCAGGTAGGTGGCGCCGCCGGTCCCGACCGTGGCGTAGAAGGTGTCGTCGTCGGCGAACGTGACGCCCCAGACGTTCCGGTCGCGCGGCGCGACCCGCTCGCCGTTCAGGATCAGCGTGAACCGCTCGAGGTTGCCGTGGCCCTCGCCGCCGACGTCGCGGATCTCGGTCGCGGTCGAGAAGCCGACCTGCATGTAGGAGTGGCCGCTGACGAACGTCGTTGTCGACACCAGCGACCCGTCGGGGGAGAGGCGGGTGCGGCTCGGGATGCCGGGCACCGACACCTGCTGGATCTCCCGGCCGTCGGCGTCGTACTCGGTGAGCGAGTACCTCGTGACGACCCCGCGCTCGGTGCGCAGGCAGGACGTCACGTCCGTGGTCGCGTCGACCCGGTCGCAGGCGATGTCGGCGAACGTCCGGGCGCCGCCCGGGTCGTCCAGCGGCACGGACGCGACCACGCCGTACTGGGAGTCGATGCCGGTGTGCCGGAACACGATCCGGGGCCTGCTCGCGGCGGTCACGGCCGCCGCGTCGGAGACGATGGCGACGGTCGGCGGCCGGTCGTGCGAGCGCCGGTAGCTCGACGCGGCGCCGACGGCGTAGGCCGTCATCACCGAGACGACGACGAAGACGATGGCCACGAAGGCGGTGATCCGGGCACGCTGGCTCATCGGGCCGCTCCCGCCTCGAGATCCAGCCGGCGGACGGCGCCGAGTGCCAGGGGCAGCGCGACCAGCAGCCCGGTCCCGACCACGACCAGTGCCAGCTGGGGACCGAGCACGAACCACAGCACGCCGAAGATCGCCGACGACGCCATCCGCGCGACGGCGACGACGGTCTGCGCGGAGGCGATGCCGCTGGCCCGCACGGTCGTCGGCACCAGCCGACCGGCGAGCGCCGCGGTGACGCCGTCTGTCGCGGCGTAGAAGGTGCCGAGCAAGAGCAGGGCGAGCAGCGTCGACGCGGTCGCGTCCCACGAGACCGCCGCCACGACGAACGACGCGAGCAGCGCCGCGTGGCCGCAGACCAGCACCCGCGCCTTGCCGACCCGGTCGGCGAGGCGCCCGATCGGGATCGCCAGCGAGAGGTAGGCGATGTTCGTGCCGACGTAGAGCAGCGGGAACCAGTGCGCGGCGAAGCCGCCACGATCGAGCAGCGCGAGGTAGATGAACCCGTCGCCGACGGTCAGCAGGCCGAGCGCGCCGGCCACCACCAGCAGGCGGACCAGGCCCGGCTGCGCCACCTCGCGCCAGCGCACCGGCGTGCGCGCCGGCCGCGGCTGGGCGGCCGGGCGGTCGGGGACCAGCAGCCCGAGGAGGGCGACGCCGAGGACGGCGAAGCCCAGGGAGACCACCATCACCGTGACGTAGCCGTCGGGGATCCACCAGAGGATCGCGAAGGCGAGCAGCGGACCGACGGCCGCGCCGATGGTGTCGAGCGTGCGGTGCACGCCGAACGCGGCGCCGAGCTGGCTCGGCGGGGTGGCCGCGGAGATCATGGCGTCGCGTGGTGCGGTGCGCAGCCCCTTGCCGACCCGGTCGGCGGAGATCACCGCCGAGACCGTCGCCAGGCCGGCGCTGAACAGCAGGAAGAAGCGGGCGACCGCGGACAGGCCGTAGCCGAGGAAGGCCACCCACTTCGGGTGGCCGCCCCGGTCGGCGGCCCAGCCGCCGCCGATCCGGACCAGCGCGCTCACGCCTTGGTAGAGGGCGTCGACGAAGCCGTAGGAGATCGTCGAGAGGCCGAGGACGCCGGTCAGGTAGAGCGGCAGGATCGCCGCGACGGACTCCGAGGAGATGTCGGTGACCAGGCTGACGATGCCGAGCGTGACGACGACGGGCGCGACCCGCCGCCGGCGTCCCCGGGGCGTGCCGACCGGAGCCTGGGGCCGGTCGCTGAGCGTGATGTACATCCGGCTCAGGCCTCGCCGGCGACCAGCGTCGCGTAGACCGAGTAGGTGCGGGCGGGCGCGGGGTCGATCGTGACGACCACGCGCTCGTCGCCGCGCCGGAACGCCGCCGCGTCGGCGCCGCCGACGGCCTGGGTCGGCACCTCCCGGAAGCCCGACCGGCCGAGTGTGGCGCGGTAGAACAGCAGCACCGAGGATGGGCTCGTCGACCGATGGCCGACCAGGGCGACCTGCACCCGACCGGTGGTCGGCGCGACGCTGCTGCTCACGACCGTGCTGCGCGGTGCGCGCGGCAGCAGCCGCGCGGGATACCCGGCGACGAGTCGGCCGCGCGCGGCCGCCGGCTTCTCGGGCGGCTCGTAGGCGGGGCCCGACGGGTCGGTCGCGGGTCGGCCGAGGCCGGGGAGCCGGTACTCCCCGGCGGGCCCGGCCTGCTCGGGCACCACCGCTACGCCGCCCTTGGCCGTCGTCGGCGTCGTCGGCGCCTGCGGTGTCTGCGGCGAGGTGGACGAGGTCGGCTCCGGCAGGGACTCCGAGCCTCGTTGCTTGGTCCCCGACCGGGGCTCCGTCCTGCCAGACAGCGAGCCGGTCGGGGCGTCGTGGTCCGCGGATGCGTCCGCGGTCGGGGCGGAGGTCCCGTCCGGATCGTCGCCGAGTCGCACGCCGAAGGCGCCACCCACGACGATCGCCGCCAGCACTGCGGCCGCGAGCGCGATCAGCATGCTGCGGCGGTTCGGCATCGACGGTCTCCAGGCGCCAGGGAAGGACCCCTTGGCGAGTCCCCCACTCCGCTGTCGAGCGTGGGCGATCGGCCGCACCCGGCTGAGCTTCCCGGCGGGCAGTTACCCAAGACTGGGGAGCACCCGCGGCACGCTCGGGAGAAACCCCGTTGAGCCCGGCGCTGCGGGTCGGGATCGTGGGTGCATGACTGCGTTCATCTCCCACACGACCATCGACGCCCAGAACGCCTACGAGCTCTCCGAGTGGTGGAAGCCCGTGCTCGGGTACGTCGACATCGAGGGCGACCCCAACCTGCCCGGCCACGAGGAGTGCATGATCCGCGACCCCGAGACCGGCCACCGGCTGCTGTTCATCGAGACCCCGGACACCAAGTCCGGCAAGAACCGGCTGCACCTCGATCTGCGCCCGCGCGCCGCCACCCGCGACGAGGAGCTGACGACCCTGGTCGCCCACGGCGCCACCGTGGTCGCCGACCTGCGCGGCAAGTACGGCCCCGGCACCGGCTGGGTCGTCCTCGCCGACCCCGAGGGCAACGAGTTCTGCATCCTGCGCTCCGAAGCCGAGCTCGCCGCCCAGCAGGCCTGAGTAGCCACGGTGGTTGAGGAAGGCGCGCGCCCGGTGGTTGAGGAAGGCGCGCTAGCGCCTGTCTCGAAACCACCCGTCCTGGTCACGGTGGTTGAGGAAGGCGCGCCCACGGTGGTTGAGGAAGGCGCGCTAGCGCCTGTCTCGAAACCACCGGTCCCGCGTCGGGGAGTGTTGGCGTCCTCCCGGCGGCGCCAGTATGGGCGCGCGTCCTCCGCCGTCAAGGATTCCCTGCGGCGGCTTCGCCGTCCTTGACGGCTCCTCCCGCGCACCCCGTTGGCGCCTATCGGGAGGACGCCGACCTGCGGTCGGCTCTACCGCGGGGGTGGTGGTTTCGAGACGGTTGCTAGCGCAACCTCCTCAACCACCGTCGCCGGGGTCACGGTGGTTGAGGAAGGCGCGCCCACGGTGGTTGAGGAAGGCGCGCTAGCGCCTGTCTCGAAACCACCCCTCCACAGACATCGACTCGGGTGTGGACGAGCACGCTGGATCGTGACCTGTTCGTGACCCAAAGCCCTGTGAAATAAGGGGATTCAGGGCATTGAGTGTCGGTGGCGGGTGCTTGAGTAGGGGTCATGACAGCACAGGCCACGCCGCGGCACCGGGTGTCGACGACGACCGCGCGGATGCGCGATCTCGCCGACTCGGTGGCCGATGCGTCGGTGTGGTCCATGGACCCCGCCGAGGCCGGCGCGACGCTGGTCGAGCTGACCCGGCTGGCGGCGCAGGTCGCCGAGCTGCAGGCCCGGGTGGCCGCGCACGCCGACACCATGCATGTGGGCCAGGACGTGGGTGCCTCGTCGGCGGCGAACTGGCTGGCCCACACCACCAAGACCACCCGGGCGGCCGCGTACGGCGCGGTGCGGCTCGGCCACGACCTCGAGCAACACCAGTCCACCCGGGAGGCGCTGGCGGCCGGGGACATCGACGTCGAGCAGGCGCGGGTCGTCATTCGGTGGGTCGACCAGCTCCCGGCCGACCTCGGGGCGGAGACCCGGGAGAAGGCGGAGGCGCATCTGCTCGCGGAGGCGCGTCATCACGACGCGAAGGCACTGAGCCGGCTGGGGCGGCGGCTGTGGGAGGTCATCGCCCCAGCCGAGGCCGACGCCCACGAAGCCGAGATCCTGCAACGGCAGGAGGCGGCCGCGCTGCGGGCCTGCTCGGTCACGATGGTCGACGACGGGGACGGCACCACCCGTGGCCGGTTCACGCTGCCGACCTACCACGCCGCCGCCCTACGGAAGATGCTGATGGCGCTGGCCGCTCCGAAGCACGTGGCGGCCACCCAGGGCCCCGGCATCGAACGCAGGCCCGGACCCGAGGCACTCGGCCGGGCGCTGTGCGAGCTGATCGAGCGCTACCCGGTCGACCGACTCCCGACCACCGGCGGGGTCAACGCCACCATCGTGGTCGTCATCGACGAAGACACCCTCACCGACCGGCTGGAGAAGGCCGGCGTCCTCGACACCGGCGACCAAATCTCACCCGCGATGGCCCGCCGGCTCGCGTGCGAGGCGGGCATCATCCCCGCCGTCCTCGGCGGCGCCTCGGTCCCGCTGGACCTGGGTAGGCGGAGTCGGTATCACAGCGAGCGCCAGCGGATCGCCATGTTCCTGCGCGACCACGGCTGCCGTGCCGAGGGCTGCGACCGCACCACCGGACTCCACGCCCACCACCAACAGCACTGGGCCGACGGCGGCCACACCAACCTCACCGACGGCGCCTCCCTCTGCGCCTGGCACCACACCCTCATCCACGACCCCACGTACCAGACCACGTACCTGCCCACCGGGAAGATCCGCTTCTATCGACGCACGTGACGATCAAGTCAGCCGGGCTGGGCACGATGGTTTCGAGACGGTTGCTAGCGCAATCTCCTCAACCACCGTCGTCGGGCACGGTCGGCTTGTGGCTCGTCGCTGGCGTTCCTCGGGCCTCAACACCACGGTCGGATCTTCGTAGGGGAGCCGTGATCCCCTGGCCTAGATGGGCATTCGGGGTGAGGTGGCATGGCCCGTTCGGGCCATCGGCGGATCGGTGGACGGCGAAGTTGGGCAAGCCGGCCGTCGCTGTTCGCCCGCCGTTCATCGTGGAAGGGCCATCTGTTTCGGCGGTCTCCTGAGACTTCAGGCGTTTCGACCGCGTGCTCCACCGGACGCGCGGCCCGTGCTCAGCCAGGAAGAACCAGGTGACCACCCTCCCCGTCCAGGACGCCACCGTCGAGGTGGAGCCCCGCACCATCTCCCGGAAGGCCACCGGGGCGGATCGGGTGTTCGTCCACTCGATCCGTGCCGTCGGCGCGACCGTGCTGGTGATCACCGGCGGCGTCGGCCTCTTCCTCGGCTGGCAGGCCTGGCCCACGCTGACCCACTACGGGCTGAGCTTCTTCACCGAGGCCAGCTGGCAGCCGGAGGCCGACATCCTCGGGATCCGGGCGGTGCTGACCGGCACGGTCATGGTCGCGCTGGTGGCGATGGCGATCGCGTTCCCGCTGGCCCTGCTGACCGCGCTCTACATCAGCGAGTACGCGCCGGCGTTCCTGCGCAGCACGCTGGTGTCGCTGGTCGATCTGATGGCCGCGGTTCCGTCGATCATCTGGGGCCTGTGGGGCTACTTCCTGATCATGCCGTACGCCGCGGAGTTCGCGGTCTGGCTGGACCGCAACCTCGGCTGGGTGCCGCTCTTCGACGTGCACAACGCCGACCCGGACGCCGCGCTGATCGACGCCGCCATCTCCAACTACAGCTTCAGCATGTTCTGCGCGGGCATCGCCGTCGCGATGATGGTGCTGCCGATGTCGTGCGCGGTGATGCGTCAGGTCTTCTCGCAGACGCCGCCCGGCGAGAAGGAGGCCGCACTCGCGCTCGGGGCCACCAAGTGGGGCATGATCCGCGCGGTCGTCCTGCCCTTCGGGCGCGGCGGCATCATCGGCGGCACCATGCTCGGCCTGGGCCGGGCGCTCGGCGAGACGATCGCGGTGCTGCTGATCCTGTCGCCGTCGTTCGAGTCCAAGTGGCGCATCCTCGAGATCGGCGGCAACACCGTCTCCGCGCTGATCGCCGGCCGGTTCGGCGACGCGAGCAAGAGCCAGCTCTCCGCACTGCTCGCCGCGGGCTTCGTGCTCTTCCTGATCACCCTCGTCGTCAACACGATCGCCGCCATGATCGTCAACCGAAGCCGCTCGGGCGCCGGGACGGACGCGTAGCCGATGACCACCGCCCTCGCCCCCGATACCGAAGCCGCGGGGACCACGTTCCTGCCGCGGTACGACGACGACGCGCCACCGCCGGTTCCGCGCGCCTCGCTCGGCCGGTTGCCCGCCGACGAGAAGTTCCTGCGGATCGGCAGCATCGCCTCGGCCCTGGGCCTGGCCTGGCTGATCACCCAGCGCCTGCTCCCGCTGCCGGGGCTGCCGTGGTTCCTCGTCGTGGCCTTCCTCGCCCTCCTGCTGGTCGGCGCCGTCACGTCCGGCATGACCGGCGGCCTGGTCGAGGTGCGGGACCGGGCCGCGGCCACCGTCATCACCGCCGGGGCGACGGTCGTCGGCGCGGTGGTGCTCAGCGCGGTCGTCTTCGTGGTGGTCAAGGGCGTCGAGCCGCTGCTGCACCTGAACTTCTACGTCGACGACATGGCCGGCGTCGGCCCGAAGGACCCCTTCGACAAGGGCGGGATCGCGCACGCCGTCCTCGGCTCGCTGATCCAGATCGGGATCGCCATCGCCATCACGCTGCCGCTCGGCATCGGCACCGCGGTCTTCATGAGCGAGGTCGGCGGCCGCTTCTCCCGGGTCGTGCGCACGGTCGTGGAGGCGATGACCGCGCTGCCCTCGATCGTCGCCGGCCTGTTCATCTACTCGGTCTTCATCGTCGCGCTCGGCCTTCCGCGCTCGGGGCTGGCCGCCGCGCTGGCGATCGGCGTGATGATGCTCCCGATCATCGCCCGCGCGGCCGACGTGGTGCTGCGCGTCGTCCCCGGCGGCCTGCGTGAGGCAAGCCTCGCGCTCGGCGCGAGCCGCTGGCGGACGGTCTGGTACGTCGTGCTGCCCACCGCGCGTCCGGGCCTCGCGACCGCCTGCATCCTCGGCATCGCCCGGGGCATCGGCGAGACCAGCCCGGTGCTGCTCACCTCCGGCAACGCGCAGTTCTTCGTGGTCGATCCGACCGACGGGGTGATGAACTCGCTGCCGCTCTTCATCTACTCGACGGTCCGCTCCGGCGAGCCGAACGCCATCGCCCGTGCGTTCGCCGCGGCCACCGTGCTGCTGGCCGTCGTGCTCGCCCTCTTCGTGCTCGCGCGGCTGATCGCCCGCCCGAAGAGGACCAAGGCGCGCCGCGGCCGCTCACGCCCCGCCGTCGACTTCGTGCACTCCGATCCGCTCGTCGAGATGGGCCCCGTCGCGCCCGCGATCGACACCACGTACACCAGCCACCGCATCGACCAGGAGACCTCGTGAACCGCCCCATCCGCCTGATCGTGGCCCTCGCGCTGTCGCTCGCCGGCCTCGCGTCCCTGCCGGGGCCGGCGCACGCCACGACGTACGCGCAGATCGAGGGCACCGGCTCCACCTGGTCGGAGCTGATCCTCCAGCAGTGGATCGCCGACGTCGACTCCAACGGCATGAAGGTCGTCTACACCGGCGGCGGCTCGACCAAGGGCCGCAAGGACTTCTCGCAGGCGAGCACCGACTTCGCGATCTCCGAGATCCCCTATCAGGGCACCGACGAGCGCGGCCAGTCCGACACCAGCAACGGCCGCCCGTTCGCCTACCTCCCGATCGTCGCCGGCGGCACGGCGTTCACCTACCAGCTGAAGATCGGCAACGAGCTGGTCCGCAACCTGCGGCTCTCCGGCGAGACGATCGCGAAGATCTTCACGCTGCAGATCACCAATTGGAACGACCCGGCGATCACCAAGGACAACAACGGCCGCACGTTCCCCTCGCTGCCGATCAAGCCGGTGGTCCGCTCCGACGGCTCCGGCACCACGGCGCAGTTCACCACCTGGATGGACAAGCAGTACCCGAACATCTGGCGGCCCTACTTCGGCCAAGCCGGGCTGACGTCGTACTACCCGAAGAAGGCCGGCAGCCAGATGGTCAGCCAGGCGGGCTCCGACCAGGTGATGAACACGATCAAGGGCTTCGCGGGCAACGGGATGATCGGGTACGTCGAGTACTCGTACCCCGTCAACGCCGACTACCCGGTCGTGAAGGTGCAGAACCAGGCGGGCTACTTCGTCGAGCCGACGCAGTACAACACCGCGGTCGCGCTGACGAAGGCGAAGATCAACCAGGACAAGTCGAGCCAGCTGTACCTCACGCAGGTCCTCGACGGCGTCTACGCCAACCCCGACCCGCGGGCCTACCCGATCTCGTCGTACTCCTACATGATCATCCCGACCGGGTCCGACGACCCGCGGATGTCGTCGGCGAAGCGCCAGACCCTCGCCGACTTCATGTACTACTCGCTGTGCGCGGGGCAGACGAAGGCCGGGCCCTACGGCTACTCACCGCTGCCGCTCAACCTCGTGCAGGCCGGCTTCGACCAGCTCGCCAAGCTCAAGGGCGCCGATCCGGCCGTCGACCTCACCGACCGCGACGTGCGCTCGTGCAACAACCCGACGTTCGACGGCAAGAATCTCAGCCACAACGTGCTCGCCGACAAGGCGCCGCAGCCCGCGGCGTGCGACCAGGCGGGCCAAGGCCCCTGCGGCACCGAGACGGGCACCAACCAGCCCAGCACCGACGACGGCGGCGGGGCCGGCGGCGCCGGTCGGAACGGCGGCGAGGGGGCCGCCGGCACCGACGGTGAGCGGGGCGCCGCCGCCTCCGGTGGTGAGGGGCCCGCGGCGCCGGGCGACGCGCCGGCGGCGATCGATCCGGAGACCGGCCTGGCCGTCGGCGCCGCGGGATCGGCCACCACCACGGGCACCACCGGCGAGGTGATCTACGCCGACCCGACCGAGCTGGTCGCCGGCCGCACCACCGACCAGCGGACGTTCGGCTGGCTCGCGGTCCTCGAGCTGCTGGCGCTGGTGCTGCTGCCCGGCCTGTACGTCGTGGGGATGCGCCGCCGGCGGACCTCCCGGGCCGGAGGCCGGCTGTGACCGCCCGGCGCCGCCTGGTGCTCGTCGCCCTGCTGCTGGCCGCGCTGATCGCGCCGCTCCCGGCGGCGGCGCAGCCCGCACCGACGACGGCGGAGCGGGGCGCCCAGAAATCGACCCAGAAGCCGGCGGCGGATGAGGGCTGGGAGGAGACGAAGGACGTCCAGCGATCCGTCGTCGACGCCGACGGCAGCACCCGGGCCTACCCCTTCAGCGACGCCTTCAAGATGACCGTGCGTGCCGACCACACCCAGAACCTGCGCGGTCGGGAGCGCGTCCTGATCAGCTGGTCCGGCGCCCAGCCGAGCGCCGGACGGTCGGGCAACCCCTACGGTCCGGGCGGGTTGGCGCAGGAGTACCCGGTCGTCGTCCTCCAGTGTCGCGGCACCGGAGCCGAGGTCACGCCGGAGACGTGCTGGACCTCGTCGTTCTCCCAGCGCTCGCAGGTCTCGCGGTCCGACGTCGAGGCGACCTGGCTCCGAGACGTCCACGCCGCTCCGGCGGCCAAGGAACGGGTCAGCACCTCGCTCGGGGCGCTGCCGTCGGCGGAGGAGTGCCCGGAGATCGACCGGACCGGCCTGTACGCCACGCGGCTGACGCCGTTCGTCGCCGCCGGCGGCACCGTCTACTCCGCCTGCAACGCCACGCACATGCCGCCCGAGGCCGCCGCCGACTCGGCCTTCCCGGCGGCCGAGGTCGCCGCGTTCACCGACGCCGACGGCGACGGCTCGGTGCAGTTCGAGGTCCGTTCCGACGTCGAGAACGAGTCGCTCGGCTGCAACGACCGGACCGACTGCTCGATCGTCGTCGTCCCCATCTCCGGGGTCAGCTGCGACCAGGCGTCGACCCCCGTCGAGAACGACCTGGCGACCATCGAGAAGGCCTGCCGCAAGACCGGCCAGTGGGCGCCCGGGTCCAGCAACTTCGCCGGCCTCGCGGTCGACCAGGCGGTCTCGCCCGCGCTCTGGTGGACGGAGTCCAACTGGCGCAACCGCTTCGTCATTCCGATCACCATGGGGCTGCCGCCGGACGTCTGCGACGTCCTGGACAAGCGGGCCCCGACCGCGTTCTACGGGTCCGAGCTGCTCGCCCAGGCCTCGCTCCAGTGGACCCCGGCGTACTGCCTGGACAAGTCGCGCTTCAAGTTCCAGCTCAACCAGATGTCGGACGAGGCGGGCTGGAACCTGATGACCAGCGGCGAGGGCGCCGCGGCCGAGGTCTCGTCGGCCCACGAGGCCGGCGCCGACCCGGTCGGCTATGCGCCGACCGCCGTCACCGGGTTCGCGATCGGCTACGTCATCGACCGGCCCGACAACGCCGGTGAGTACACCAATCTGCGGCTCACCCCACGGCTGGTGGCCAAGCTGCTCACCCAGTCGTACGTCGGCTCCGGCCTCGGCACCGGCCACCCCGGGATGTCGAAGAACCCGTGGGCGATCATGGCCGATCCGGAGTTCGCGGCGCTCAACCCCGGCCTGAGCCGGAACGCCAGCGAGGCGGGCGCCGCGCTGCTGTCGCTGTCGAACTCCTCGGACATCATCGAGCAGCTCACGGAGTGGATCGCCCAGGACCGCGACGCCCGGGAGTTCATCGCCGGGAAGCCGGACCCGTGGGGGATGGTGGTCAACCCGTCGTACCGGAAGTTCGAGATCCCCACCTCCGAGTGGCCGCTGCTCGACAACTACGTCCCGCAGACCGCGATCGAGTGCTGGCAGGCGAACCCGGGCAGCTACTACAGCCTGCTGGCCGCCCCGGTGACCACCATCGCCAAGATCTCGACGGCGCTGCTGGACGCCTGGCCGAACACCCAGACCAGGTGCGACACCGACGTCACCACGACGCCGCACACCTACAAGACCGGCCGGATCGACCGGCAGTCGTACGGCGCGCGCTTCATGCTCGGTGTGGTGAGCCTCGGCGACGCCGCCCGCTACGGCCTGCGGACCGCGGCCCTGCAGACGAAGCCGAAGCACTTCGTGGCCCCGTCGGACTCCTCGATGTCGGCCGCCCTGAAGCTGGCGGAGCAGGAGGAGGAGCTCGGCCCGTTCGTGCTCGACCAGGCCCGGGTGCGGAGGTCGGCGTCCGCCTACCCCGGCACGATGGTGGTCTACACGGCCGCCCGGCTGCAGAACCTCGAGGCCGAGACGGCGGCCAAGGTCGCCCAGTTCATCCGGGTGTCGACCACGGAGGGCCAGCGGCGCGGCAGCGGCAACGGCGAGCTGCCGGACGGTTACCTCCCGATCCGCAGGAGCGGCACGACCGCCGGTCTCTACGCCTCGGCGCAGGCCGTGGCCGACGCCGTGGAGGCGCAGGAGTCGACGGACCCGCCGACGGGGAAGCCCTCCGCCGACGCCGGCGACGGGGGGATCGGACCGGTCGGCGGAGCCGGCGGCGTCACGCCCCCGGACGGTGCTCCCGAGGGCGACGAGCCGTCGGCGGCGGCCTCGCCCACCGCGCCGGCGTCCGTGGCGCCGGGGCCGGTCGACATGCCCGCCACCCAGGCGGTGGGCTCCGACGTGGCCGGCGGCGTGCTACCGCTGCTGATCCTGCTCGGCGCGATCGGGTGCGTCGCGACCGCCGTCATCCGGGTCGCCGTCCCGCTGCTGCGAGGCCGCCGGTGACCGCGACCATGGACCGGCCCGAGACCGTCGGCGCGCCGGAGGTGCCCACCCGGCGCGCCCGTCGCCCGCGGCGTACGCCGAAGCGAGGGGCGCCGCGGCGGCCGCGGCCGCCCGCGCGGAGCGTCCCGGACCGCCCGGCGAGCGCGGCCGAGGAGACCGCCTCGGTCCTGTCCACGTCGTTCACGATGATCGGGATCGTCTGCCTCTGGATCGCCGTGCAGCTGCTGTTCCTCTCGTCGGCCTCGCAGAGCCGCTCGCAGGACCTGCTCTACGACCAGCTCCGGCAGCAGCTGGCCGGTGCGACGGCGCCGGTCGGACCGGTGGTCCCCGCCGGCGCTCCCGTGGCCCTCCTGACCATCCCCGACATCGGGCTGCAGCAGGTCGTCGTCGAGGGCACGGCGTCCGGAGACCTGCTCGCCGGACCCGGCCACCGACGCGACACCGCCCTCCCCGGCCAGGTCGGGACCTCGGTGGTCTACGGGCGCGCCGCGACGTACGGCGGTCCGTTCGGCGACCTCCCGTCGCTGGGCCGGGGCGCCGAGATCACGGTCGTCGGCGGTCAGGGGGAGAAGACGTTCCGGGTCGTCGGGGTGCGGCGCGCGGGTGATCCGCTGCCGCAGCCGCCGGCCGACGGCGCCGCGCGCCTCACCCTCGTCACCGCCGAGGGGGAGGGGCGCCTGGGAGCCCTAGCGCCGAGGTCGGTCGTCTACGTCGACGCCGATGCGAAGAAGGGGTTCCCCGCACCGTCCGGCCGCGCGGCCGCGGTGCCCGAGAGCGAGCAGGCCATGAGCAACGACACCGGCGCACTGCCGCTGCTGGCGTTGTGCCTGGCGCTGCTCCTGGCGGTGACGCTCGGGGTCATCGCCGCCCGTCAGCGATGGTCGGCCGCGTTGGTCTGGGTGGTCGCGAGCCCCCTGGTCATCGCGCTGTCCTGGGCGACCACCGATGTGGTGATGCGTCTGTTGCCGAACCTGATCTGACCGTCCGGGCCGTCCCCGGACGGCCACGTTCCAACCCCAACGAAGAACCACCTTCACAGGAAGCGAAACAGATGTCCGCACGCAAGTCCTTCGCGGGCGCCCTGGCGGCAGTGGTCGCCGGATCCGCCCTCGTCATGACCGCGAGCCCCGCCTCCGCGGCGTACACCCCCGACCCCGACGACCCCGGCTTCACCCCGGTGGCCGCCGACCTGATCGGCGCCGGCTCCGACACCACCCAGCACGCGATGAAGCTGATCGCGGACGTCTGGAACGCCGACGCGTCGCACGGCTTCAAGATCGCGTCGTACGCCGCGACCAGCGGTGGCACCATCCCGCTGCCGGGCAGCCCGGAGATCACCCGGCCGAACGGCTCGGGCGCCGGCAAGGGCACGCTCTACAACCCCAGCAACCCGCAGATCGACTTCGCCCGCTCGTCGGACAAGCTCAGCGCCACGGAGAGCAACGCCGGCCTCAAGGCGATCCCGTTCGCCCTCGACACGGTCGTCACGGCGGTCTCGAACCAGACGCCGTCGAACGCCCCGGCGACGCTGTCGGCGGCCCAGCTGGTCTCGATCTACAAGTGCGAGTCCACCACCTGGAACCAGGTCGGCGGCGCCTCGGGCGCGACGATCAAGCCCTACGCGCCGCAGTCGGGCTCGGGCACCGCGAAGTTCTTCAAGACCACGCTGGTCGCGGCGAACGGCGGCACCGACTTCAACTACGGCGTGTGCGTGACCCAGGACGACACCGTCCAGGAGCACGACGACACCCTGATCAAGGGCAACGCCAACGCGATCGTCCCGATCTCGAAGGGTCGCGCCGAGCTCAAGGGCGGCACCGTCCGCGTCGTCGGCGGCTTCGCCGAGAAGCGCGCCCTCTACAACGTGGTCCGCAGTGCCCAGGCGACCGACGCGTCCCTCCAGGCCGTCTTCGGTGAGAACGGCTTCGTCTGCTCGGCCGCCGCGGCCGCGCTGATCAAGCAGGCGGGCTTCGAGCAGCTCGCCACGCCGGCGCACTCCGGCGCCTGCGGCACGCTGGTCGACTCGACCAGCAACTTCACGGTGAACCAGACGGTTGCGACCACCACCGGCGTCAGCGCGACCAGCACGACGAACGCCGTCAAGGTGGTCGCCAAGGTGTCCGGCTCCACCGCTCCGTCCGGCTCGGTGTCCTTCTACGAGGGCGCGACCCTCGTGCAGGGCGCCGTCCCGCTGGTCTCCGGCCAGGCGACGCTGAGCAAGTCGGGCGTCCCCGCCGGGGCGCACACCTACCGCGCGGTCTACGTGCCCAACGACTCGATCTTCCTGGGCTCCGAGGGCACCACCACCGTCACGGTCTCCGACGCGGTCGCGAAGGCCAAGCCGGCGATCTCGGAGAGCTTCCCGGCCAAGGTGAAGCTCAAGAAGAAGGCCAAGGCGGCCACCGTCAAGGGCGTCGTGACCGTCAAGGGCGCCAGCGGCAAGGTGACGGTGAAGAAGGGCAAGAAGACCCTGAAGTCGGCGACCCTCAAGAACGGCAAGGCCTCCGTCAAGCTGGCCAAGCTCTCGAAGGGCACCCACAAGCTGACGATCGCCTACGCGGGCGACGCCACCCACCTGGCCGGCAAGAAGACCTTCACGATCAAGGTCGTGAAGGCCAAGGCCAAGGCCAAGAAGTAGCGACACAGGTCGGTGCCGGCCCGTCCTCGGGGTGGGCCGGCACCGACACCGCCATCCGGCGACCCTCGGCCGCGCACGTACGACGTACAGGACCCACGCATGACCGTCTCAGACCAGACCACCGTCCTCCCGGCGACGCCCGCGGTCCCGGGGCCCGGAGCCACGTCCGCCGCGGCATCGGGCCCGACGCCGGCCGAGCTCGAGGCCCGGGGGATCACCGCCTGGTTCGGCCAGCACCAGGTGCTGGACCGGGTCTCGCTGCGGATGCCCGCCGGCCAGATCACGGCGCTGATCGGCCCGTCCGGGTGCGGCAAGTCGACGTTCCTGCGGATCCTGAACCGGATGCACGAGCTGGTGCCGTCGGCGCGCCTCGGCGGCGAGGTGCTGCTCGACGGCGAGGACGTCTACGACCCCGACAAGCGGCTGATCGACGCCCGCCGGGCGATCGGCATGGTGTTCCAGAAGCCGAACCCGTTCCCGGCGATGTCGATCCGCGAGAACGTGCTCGCCGGCCTCAAGCTCACCGGCACGAAGGCCTCGCGATCCGTCAAGGACGAGCTGGTCGAGTCCTGCCTGCGCAAGGGCGGACTGTGGGCGGAGGTCAAGGACCGCCTCGACGCACCCGGCGGCGGCCTCTCCGGCGGCCAGCAGCAGCGGCTCTGCATCGCCCGCTCGCTGGCGATCAAGCCGCGCGTGCTGCTCATGGACGAGCCGTGCTCGGCGCTCGACCCGACCTCGACCCGGGTCATCGAGGAGACGATGAAGGAGCTGGCCCGGGAGGTGACGATCGTGATCGTCACCCACAACATGCAGCAGGCGGCGCGAGTCTCCGACCAGTGCGCGTTCTTCCTCGCCGCCCAGGGCACCCCCGGGGTGATCGTGGAGCACGGGGATACTGATGCCATGTTCCAGCGCCCGCGCGACCCGCGCACCAGCGACTACGTGCACGGCCGCTTCGGATGAGCCGCCACGAGTCCTGCGGATGAGCCCCGGTCGCCTGATCGCCGCGTTCGCCACCGCACTGCTGGTAGTCGCGGGGCTCGGCTACGCGCTGTCCCAGACCGTCCTGGCCCGGCAGCCGCTGGCCGTCGCCGACCGGCCGGCGTACGTCGAGGCGCCGCGCCCGGCCGCCACGCTGGCCCCGCAGCCGAACGCGCCGGCCGCGCCCACCCGGGTCGACCCGGCCTGGGTCGAGCGCACCGCGGCCCGGGCCGGCATCCCGGCCCCGGCGGTCCGCGCCTACGCCAACGCGCAGCTCGCCGAGCCCCGCGGCTGCCGGGTCGGCTGGACGACCCTGGCCGGCATCGGCTGGGTCGAGTCGCAGCACGGCACCATCGGCGGCCGCACCCTCGGGGCCGACGGCCACGCGTCGACGCCGGTGATCGGCCCGGCGCTGGACGGGAAGCGGTTCGCCGCCATCCCGGCGACCCCCGAGAGCTCGGCCTGGCACGGCGACCCGGTCTGGGACCACGCGGTCGGCCCGCTGCAGTTCATCCCCTCCACCTGGGACACCTGGGGCACCGACGGTGACGGCGACGGCGTCGCCGACCCCAACGACATCGACGACGCGGCGATGAGCGCCGCGCGCTACCTGTGCGCCGACGGGCACGACCTCGCCTCGGGCGCCGGCTGGGCCGACGCGGTGTTCTCCTACAACCACTCGCAGAGCTACATCGACGACGTCTACGCCGCGGCCACGGCGTACGCCGAGCGGACCGACTGAAGGTTCTCGTAGACTCGGCGGCACACCCCCTGTCAGGCCTGACCGGGGGCTTGCGTGTTGCTCCAGCGCTTCCCCGAAGGGACTCCCGTGCAGCTCTCCGGCCTCGCCGCCGCCGTCCTCGCCGACCCCACGCTCGATCAGGCGATGGCCGACGCCCGCGGCGGGGCCGTGCCGGCCCTCGACCTCACCGGCCCCGAGGCGCTGCGACCGTACGTCGTGGCGGGGCTGGTCCAGGCGGGCCGGTCGGTGCTGGCGGTGACCGCCACCTCGCGCGAGGCCGAGGACCTGGTCGCGGCGCTGGGCGACCTGGTCGACCCGGCCCTGGTCGCCCACTACCCGAGCTGGGAGACGCTCCCGCACGAGCGGCTCAGCCCGCGCAGCGACACGGTCGGTCGCCGGCTCGCCGTCCTGCGCCGCCTCAAGCACCCGGGGTCCGACGCCGCCAACGGCCCGCTCCGGGTGGTCGTCGCGCCGGTGCGGTCGGTGCTGCAGCCGCAGGTGCAGGGCCTGGCCGACCTCGAGCCGGTCGAGCTCAGCCCGGGCGACACCGCGCCGCTCGACGACGTCGTACGGCGGCTGGCCGGTGCGGCGTACTCCCGGGTGGACCTGGTGGAGAAGCGCGGCGAGTTCGCGGTGCGGGGCGGCATCATCGACGTCTTCCCCCCGACCGAGGAGCATCCGCTGCGGGTGGAGCTCTGGGGCGACGACGTCGAGGAGATCCGCACGTTCTCGGTCGCCGACCAGCGCACGCTCGAGAAGGTCGACCGGCTGTGGGCACCGCCGTGCCGTGAGCTGCTGCTCACCGACGACGTGCGCGCCCGCGCGGTCGAGCTCGGCCGGCAGCACCCGCAGCTGCTCGAGCTGACCGACAAGATCGCGGCCGGCATCGCCGTCGAGGGCATGGAGTCCCTCGCCCCGGTCCTGGTCGACGAGATGGAGCTGCTCGTCGACCTGATGCCCGACGACACCCACGTGCTCGTGCTCGACCCCGAGCGGGCCCGCCGGCGGGCGCACGACCTGGTGGCGACCAGCGAGGAGTTCCTCGGCGCGAGCTGGGCGGCCGCGGCGGGCGGCGGCACGGCGCCGATCGACCTCGGCGCGGCGTCCTACCGCGAAATCGCCGACGTGCGCGCGCAGGCGCTCGGCCAGGGCAAGCCCTGGTGGACGGTGAGCCCGTTCGGCATCGAGATCCCCGCCGAGGTCGACGTCGACGTGCTCGCCGGCGCCGTGCCGAGCCACGCGCTCTCGGCGAAGCCGGCCGAGGCCTACCGCGGCGAGATGGAGCGCGCGATCGCCGACATCGCCGGCTGGCGCCGCGCCGGCTACCGGGTCGTCGTGCTGCACGCCGGCCACGGCCCGGCCGAGCGGATGCGCGAGGTGCTCGCCGAGCACGACGTACCGGCCCGCGTCGCCGACGACCTCCAGGAGGCCGGTGACCTGTCCACCGACGTCGTCACGATCACCTGCGGGGCCGCCGCGCAGGGCTTCGTCGACGAGGCCAACCGGCTCGTCGTGCTCACCGGCGAGGACCTCTCGGGGCAGCGGGCCTCGACCCGCGACATGCGCAAGATGCCGGCGCGCCGCAAGCGCCAGATCGACCCGCTCGAGCTGCGGGCCGGCGACCACGTCGTGCACGAGCAGCACGGCGTCGGCCGCTTCGTGGAGATGAAGCAGCGCGAGGTCGGGGGAGCGGTGCGCGAGTACCTCGTGCTCGAGTACGGCGCGAGCAAGCGGGGCGGTCCGCCCGACCGGCTCTACGTGCCCGCCGACGCGCTCGACCAGGTGACCCGGTACGTCGGCGGCGAGGCACCGTCGCTCGACCGGCTGGGTGGCGCCGACTGGACCAAGCGCAAGAACAAGGCCCGCCGGGCGGTCCGCGAGATCGCCGCGGAGCTGATCAAGCTCTACGCCGCGCGACAGGCGACGAAGGGCTACGCCTTCGGGGCGGACACGCCGTGGCAGCGTGAGCTCGAGGACGCGTTCCCGTTCCACGAGACGCCCGACCAGCTCAGCACGGTCGACGAGGTCAAGGGCGACATGATGCGCACGGTCCCGATGGACCGGTTGGTCTGCGGCGACGTCGGCTACGGCAAGACCGAGATCGCCGTACGCGCGGCGTTCAAGGCGGTCCAGGACGGCAAGCAGGTCGCGGTGCTGGTGCCGACGACGCTGCTGGTCACCCAACACCTCAGCACGTTCTCGGAGCGGATGAGCGGATTCCCCGTCGTGCTCAAGGGACTCAGCCGGTTCCAGACCGACGCCGAGGCGCGCGAGGTGATGGCCGGCATGGCCGACGGCTCGATCGACATCGTCGTCGGCACCCACCGGCTGCTCAACCCCGACGTCCGCTTCAAGGACCTCGGGTTGATCATCGTCGACGAGGAGCAGCGCTTCGGTGTCGAGCACAAGGAGCAGATGAAGCGGCTGCGCACCTCGGTCGACGTGCTGTCGATGAGCGCGACGCCGATCCCCCGCACGCTGGAGATGGCGATCACCGGCATCCGCGAGATGTCCACGATCACCACGCCGCCCGAGGAGCGGCACCCCGTGCTCACCTACGTCGGCGGCTACGAGGACCGGCAGGTGATCGCCGCCGTACGCCGTGAGCTGCTCCGCGAGGGTCAGGTCTTCTACATCCACAACCGGGTCAACTCGATCGAGAAGGCCGCCGCGCGGATCCGCGAGCTGGTGCCGGAGGCCCGGGTCGCGACCGCGCACGGGCAGATGAACGAGCGCCAGCTCGAGCAGGTGATGCTGGACTTCTGGGAGAAGCGCTTCGACGTGCTCGTCTGCACGACGCTCGTCGAGTCCGGTCTCGACGTCTCCAACGCCAACACGATGATCATCGAGCGCTCGGACGCCCTCGGCCTCTCCCAGCTGCATCAGCTGCGGGGCCGGGTCGGCCGCTCGCGGGAGCGGGCGTACGCCTACTTCCTCTACCCGTCCGAGAAGCCGCTCACCGAGACCGCGCACGAGCGGCTCGCGACGCTGGCCCAGCATTCCGACCTCGGCGGTGGCATGGCGATCGCGATGAAGGACCTCGAGATCCGCGGCGCCGGCAACCTGCTCGGCGGCGAGCAGTCCGGCCACATCGCCGACGTCGGCTTCGACCTCTACGTGCGGCTGGTCGGGGAGGCGGTGCAGGAGTTCCGCGGCGACAAGGAGGCCGAGCTCGACGAGGTCCGCATCGAGCTGCCGGTCGACGCCCACCTGCCGCACGGCTACATCCCCAGCGAGCGGCTGCGGCTGGAGATGTACAAGCGGCTCGCCGAGGTGCGCTCCGACGAGGATGTCGACCTGATCAACGAGGAGCTGCTCGACCGGTACGGCGAGCCGCCGGTCGAGGTCGTCTCGCTGCTGCTGGTCGCCCGGTTCCGGGCCCGGGCCCGACAGGCGGGCGTCGGGGAGGTCACGATCGCCGGCCGCAACGTCCGGTTCGCCCCCGTCGACCTGCCCGACTCGCGGGTGGTCCGGCTCAACCGGCTCTACCCGAAGTCGATCGTCAAGGCGCCGGTCAGCACGATCCTGGTGCCTCGTCCGATGACCGCAGGCATCGGGGGGCAGCCGCTGTCCGGGATCGCCCTGCTTGAATGGGCTCGGCAGGTGATCGACTCCGTCATCGATCCGGTCACCGATCCAGTCGTCAAAACCCAGGAGACCAAGTGACGCGTCTGTCCTCTCTGGCCGGCCTCGCCGTGGCCGGCACCGTGCTGCTGACCGGCTGCGGCTCCGTGCCCGACTTCAACCCGGGCATCGGCGTGCGCGTCGACGACACCACGTACTCGCTGGGCGAGGTCGACGACCTGTCCACGTCGTACTGCGAGGCGGTGGAGACCCAGCTCCAGGAGGGCGAGCTCGTGGCGAGCTCGATCATCAGCGGGCAGGTCGTCGGGTCGCTCGCGCTGCGGGCGGCCGCCGAGCAGTTCGCCGACGAGACGGGCGTCGAGCCCGACGCGTCGTACCGTCAGACCGAGCAGCAGCTGGAGTCGGCGATCGGCGACCTGACGCCCGCCCAGCAGGACGCCGTCCGCCAGGTCAACCTGGCCCGGCCCTACGTCGAGGCCGTGCAGATCTCCGTCGGCAAGGCCGGCGGTGCCGCGGACGATCAGGCCGCGCTCAGCGCCGGACGGGACGCCTTCGTGGGCTGGCTCGACGAGCAGGACGTGCGGATCGACCCTCGCTTCTCGGTGTCGATCGACGAGGGTGCGGTCGCGCCGGCCAACACCAGCGTGTCCTACTCGGTCAGCAAGACCGCGCTCAGCGGCGCGGCGAGCGAGCCGGACCCGACGTACGCCAAGGGGCTGCCGCAGACCCAGCGCTGCGGCTAGTCGGTGGTCGCGGTGTCCGCCTCCGGCGCGCCCCTCCTCGAGTTCCTCGAGGTGATGCGCCGGCTGCGCGCGGAGTGCGCGTGGAAGGCGGGCCAGACCCACCGCTCGCTCGCGCGCTACCTGCTCGAGGAGACCCACGAGGCCCTTGAGGCGATCGACACCGGCGACGTCGAACTGCTCCGGGAGGAGCTCGGCGACCTGCTGCTCCAGGTGTACTTCCATGCCGTGATCGCCGAGGAGTCCGGCGAGTTCACGATCGACGACGTCGCCGGCGACATCATCGCGAAGATGCACCGCCGCAACCCGCACGTCTTCCGGCCCGACGCCGACTCGCCGACCGAGGCCGCCGAGATCGATGCCGCCTGGCAGCGCATCAAGGCCGAGGAGAAGCAGCGGACGTCGGTCACCGACGGCCTGCCGCCGGGGCTTCCTGCGCTGCTGTACGCCGACAAGGTGCTCGACCGGATCGAGCGGGCCGGCGGCCCCGGCCGGTCGGCCGGGACGGCGGACCGCTCAGGTGTCGACGAGGCCATCGGTGACCGCCTGCTCGCGGTGGTGGCCGACGCCCGGCGCGCCGGGGTCGATCCCGAGCAGGCGCTCCGCGACGCGGTCCGGCGGCTGTAGCGCCGTCGGCCCAGACCGTCGGCCCAGACCGTCAGCCCAGACCGTCAGCCCAGACCGTCAGCCCAGACCGTCAGCCCAGACCGTCAGCCCAGACCGTCAGCCCAGGCTCAGCCCGGTCGACCAGTAGCCCTGGAGGTTCGTCGCCACGTCGATCCCCGCGACCACGGTCGAGCGCACGACGATGATGGCCTGGGTCTGGTTGGTGATCGGGATCGACAGGCCGGTGGTCGTGCAGTTCGTGACGGTCCCGGTCGCCACGAGGGCAGTGAGCTGGGGAGACAGGGTGCACACGGCCCCGGGGACCGGGGTGAAGACGTTGTCCGGGGTCGACGACGTCCACAGCTCGGCCGTGAGGGCGATCGTGGAGCCGACCAGGGACATCGCGTTCGTGTTGGTGAAGTAGGCGTCGATGCCGGTCAGGGTGCGGTCACCCGAGATCGGCTGGGCCAGCCCGGCGACGGCGCTGTTGGTCGCGTCGATCGTGTTGCCGACGACGGAGACACCGCTGACCGAGCCGGCGCCGCTGATGGGCAGCACCGCCACGGTGCCGGTCAATCCGCCCAGGACGGTCGTGGTGGTCGCGGCCTGGCCGCTGCTGCTCGACAGCATGGCTCCCGAACCGGCTGAGCCCGCGGGGCCCGTCGGACCGACGAGGCCCGCCGCACCGGTGGCGCCGGTGGCGCCGGTCGGTCCCGTGGCGCCGGTCGGCCCGGTCGGGCCGGTCGGGCCGATGTCTCCGGCCGAGCCCGTGGCACCGTCAGCACCGGCGGCACCGTCAGCACCCGTAGCGCCGGCGGCGCCGGCGGCACCGTCAGCGCCCGTGGCACCGGTCGCGCCGGCGGGGCCGGCCGGGCCGATTCCGCCTGCGGCACCCGCAGGACCGGCCGGTCCTGCGGCTCCGGTGGCTCCGGTAGCGCCGCGCGGACCGCGCTTGCCGGGGTCGCCCTTGAGCTTGTTCTTCCCGCCGCGGACCCAGCCGATGTGGTCCTCGCCGCGCCGGCAGTCGGCGAAGGTGCGCACGACCCGGATCTTCCCGGTGTCGACGTCGAAGCAGGCGCGGATCACCCGGCGGTCCTGCTTCGCGGCTGGGGTGCCGGGCGCGGCCTGGGCGGCGCCCGCGGTGCCGAGAACGGCGGTCAGGGCCAGGGTGGCCAGGGACAGGGACGCGGTGGCACGAGAGCGGGATCCGAGCACGCCAGAACCCTAGCGGCGTACCGACCCTTCCATGGCCGAATCGGGACACTGGTCGCTGGGAGTCCGGCACGACCGGCATGATGCGCGGGTGCCAGTCATCCGGGACCGCGTCGTCCACGCCGGCCCCCGACTCCGGGCCGTCGCCGTCACCATCGCGCCGGCCCTGCCGGCCGCCCTGATCGCCTGGGTGGTGGCCGCCTCGGCCCTGCGTCCCGACCACGCGCTGACCGGCGTGCACTCCTACGCCGGCACGGGGTACGACGACGGCGTCTACCTCGGCGCGGCGGTGCGCCTGCTGCACGGCTCGCTGCCGTGGCTCGACTTCGACCTCCTGCACCCGCCCGGTGCGGTCTGGCTGGGGCTCCCGTTCGCCGCGCTCGGCGAACTGACCGAAGCCTCGACCGGACTGGCCGCGGCCCGGATCGCGACGGTGGTCGTCGCCGGGCTGAACACCGTGCTGGCGGGGTACGTCGTGCGCAGCCGCGGCCCGCTGGCGGTGTTCGTCGCCGCCACGCTGCTCGCGCTGATGCCCACGTCGTACGGCGCCACCCAGACGCTGCTCCTCGAGCCCTACCTGGTGCTCCTCTCGCTCGCCGGGCTGGTCCTGCTCGCCCGGGCGGATGGCCGGCCGGCGTCCGGCGCTCGGCTCGTGGCCGCCGGCGCGCTGGTCGGCGCGGCCACGTCGGTCAAGGTGTTCGGGGTGCTGGTCGCGCTCGGGGTGCTGCTCGCGCTGCTCCCGCGCGGGCGGGCGATGCGCGACTGGTCGATCGGCGTGCTCGCGGGAGGAGCCCTGCTGACGCTCCCGTTGGTGCTCGCCGCACCCGGCCGGGCGGTCCGCGACATCGTGCTCGTCAACCTGTTCCGCGACGACCTCGACCGAGGGGTGGGCCTGGCGGACCGGCTGCCCGTCGTGCTCGGGTTGTCGGCGCTCCCGGACCCGGCGGCGAGCGCCCGGGCCGTGGTCGTGCTGATCGCGGTCGTCCTGGTCGTCGCGGCCGGCGTCGTCGTGGAGCTCCGCCGGGGGCGGCTGACCCGACTGCACACGGCGACCGTGGTCGTCGCCGTCGTGGCGTTCGCCGGCATGCTGCAGCCGCGCCAGTTCTTCGACCACTACGCCTACTTCCTGGTCGCGCTCCTCGTGCTGCCCGTCGCCCTCGGGGTCGCCGCCGTGGTCGACGCGCTCGCGGTCGTCGTACGCCGTGCCCGGCCGGCTCTCGCGGTGGTCGCTGCCCTGGTGGTCGCGGCCGTCCTGCTCGTCCCGGGCGCCCTCGCGCGGTCGGCCGACTACACCGCCGAGAGCGCCGACCCCGGGCCGCTGATCCGCCGCTACGTCCCGAGCGGCTCGTGCGTGGCGACCGACCTGCCCACGGTCGTGCTGGTCGCCGACCGGATGGGCGCGCCGCGGTCGTGCGACGTGCCGCTCGACCCCTACGGCGTCTGGTTCGCGGAGAACGACTACGTGCCCGCGCACACGCCGCCGCCGTACCGGCCGGCCTTCGTCGACCGGTGGCGGGAGTGGTTCGAGCGTGCCGACTACGTGGTGCTCTCGGTGGAGCTCAGCGACTTCGTGCCGTGGACGCCCGACCTGATCGCGTGGTTCGAGGACCACTACGTCCTGGTCGGCAGCGGGCCGCGCACCTTCGTCTACGTCCGGTTGCCGGCCTGAGGGCCGGGACTCAGTCGTACGTCGGCGCCTGGACGTCCTTCATCGACGGGTCGAGCGCGATGCCCTTGCCGAGCGCCTCCTCGCCCGCGTCGGTGCGGCCGAGTTCGACGAGCGCGAATCCCAGGCGCATGAACGCCGCCGCCATCGTCGGCTCGACCTCGACCGTCTTCTGGTAGAGCTCGACCGCCGCCGCCAGGTCGGCGGACTCGGTGAGGATCGCCTTGTTGTAGAGCGCCGACGCGAAGTCGCCGTCGGTGGCCAGCGCGGCGTCGTACTCCTTCATCGCGGCCTTCTCGTCGCCGGCCTCCTGCGCGATCACGCCGAGGTTGTAGTGGCCGTAGACGTTGCCGGGATCGATGTCGACGACGTTCTCGAAGGTGACCTTCGCGGCCTTCGTGTCGCCGGCGGCGAGCTCGGCGAGCCCCTTCTGGACGAGCGTGGCGCTCGCCGAGTCGGCGGTGGCCGTCCTGGCGTCGGCGTCGGACGTCGACTCGTCGTCGCCGCCGCATCCGGCGAGGGCGGCGAGGAGCGCGAGCGTCACGGAGGCGGCAGCGATACGGGGAGACCACGACACGGCGGTCAGTGTACGGATGCCGGGGCTCTACGATGCGGGCCATGCCCGGCGTCGGACTGCACATGATCGTCAAGGACGAGGCGCCGGTCATCGAGCGCTGCCTGCGCAGCGTCCGTCCGTACGTCGACTGGTGGGTCGTCAGCGATACCGGCTCGACCGACGGCACCCAGGAACTGGTCCGCCGCAGCCTCGCCGGCGTGCCCGGGCGGTTGATCGAGCGACCCTGGGTCTCCTTCGGCCACAACCGGCACGAGGCGCTGGAGGCGGCTCGCTCGCTCGAGCACGCGCGCCGTGGCGACTACGCGCTCTGGATCGACGCCGACGACGAGCTCGTCGACGCGCCCGAGCGTTGGCCGGACCTGACCGCGGACGGCTACCAGCTGGCGGTCGACTACGCGGGCAACCGCTTCGGCCGGATCCACCTCGTGCGCCTCGACCGGCCGTGGCGCTGGCGCGGCGTGGTGCACGAGCACCTGGAGCTCCCGGGCGCGGAGGTCGGCACCCTCGCGGCGCCGCGCATCCTCCAGCACCACGATGGCGCCCGATCCCGAGACCCGGAGACCTACCGCCGCGACGCCGAACTGCTGGCCGCCGAGCTCCGGCGTCGGCCGGGGGACCCGCGCACGCAGTTCTACCTGGCGCAGTCGTGGCGCGACGCCGGCGAGCACGAGCGGGCGCTCGCGGCCTATCGGGAGCGGGCGGCGAACCAGCAGGGCTGGGACCAGGAGCGGTGGTACGCCGGCTTCCAGGTCGGCTGCTGCCTCGAACGGCTCGGCCGGCCGCACGCCGAGGTGGCCGAGGCCTATCTCGACGCCTATGCCGCCCGCCCGACGCGGATCGAGCCGCTGGTCGAGCTGGCGCGACTGGAGCGCTCGCGGGAGCGGTTCGAGGTCGCGGTGCTCTATGCCCGGGCCGCCGTCGCGGCCCCCGCGCCGGGTCCCGACGACCTCTTCGTCGACCACGACGCGTACCTGTGGCGGGCGCACGACGAGCTCGCGGTGAGCTGCTACTGGACCGGGCGCTTCGACGAGGGGCGGCGCGCCGCCGAGCACGCGCTCGGCGTACGCCCCGACGACGAGCGGCTGCGCGCGAACCTGGGGTTCTTCGACGCGCGGACCGGCGAACGCTAGCGCCGCGGGTGGGAGATAGCGTGACGGTTGGCGTGGTCAGGGTATGTGCGTCGCAAGGCGGCGGCGCGACGGCATACCCACTCGTCTTCCGAGCGTCGCCAACGCAGCGAGGTGCCTGCCATGGCTGTGCGAAACGTCATGGAATCTCCCGCGCGGGGCGCTAGGGTCGGCGCCGTGTCTCGGGTGCTGATCGTCGAGGACGATGTCGACGTGCGCGACTGGATCGCGCACTGCATGGTGACGGACGGCCACGAGGTGCGCGGACTGTCGTCCGCGGCCGCGCTGCGCCGGCTGCGTGAGGAGGAGCCGGCCTACCGGCCCGACCTCGTGCTGATGGACTACGCCCTCGCCGACACCGACGGGGTCGCGCTGCTGGCCGAGGCCGAGCAGCACTGGCCGGGCCTGCCCGCCGTCTTCGTCACCGTGCAGTGGACCGGCGAGATCATCGAGCGGATCGAGCGCTCGGGCCGCGAGCGGATCGCCAAGCCCTTCGACCCCGACGACCTGCGAGCGGCCGCCCGACGGGCGCTCGCGGCCGGGGGGAGCCGGGGGTGAGCCGGGCCCGGCTGCTCGACCTGGGGTCCTTCGCCGCGTACTTCGTCGTGGCGGCCCTGCTCGGACGGCTGACGGTGCTGGAGGGCGCGGAGCTTGCGCTGGTGTGGCCGGCGGCGGGTGTCGCGGCCGCGTGGTTCGCCGTCACCGGCTGGCGGCGCGGCCTGGTCCTCGACGCGGTCGTGCTGTTCGTCTGCTCCTGGGCGGTCAACGACCTGACCGGCGCCGACACCTGGCTGTCCGTCGGACTGGCGGCGGGCACGGTCGCGCAGGTGCTGGTGTTCGGGATGCTGCTGAGCCGCTGGTGTCCCGCGATGTGGGGCTTCGGCGACCGGCCGCCACCCGGGGTGCCGGGCGTGCGTGACCTGGGTGTCCTGGCCGGTGCGGCGTTCCTCTCCGCCGCCGTGGCGTCGCTGGCCGGACCCACCACGATCGTGCTGCTGACCGACGGCAGCTGGGCCTCGCTGGCGACCTGGGTCCTGCGCACCACGGTCGGGGTGCTCGCGATCTTCCCGCTGTCGATGCTGGCCCGCAACGTCGCGCGGGCCCCGCACGGCGGGCTCGCCGGGGTGGGGCGCGGAACCATCGTGGAGGCGGTCGGCCTCGTCGTGGCGACCGGTCTCGCCACCTGGCTGGTGTTCTGGACCAACGACGACCTGCCGGTGCCGTTCCTGGTGCTGACGACGTGCGTGTGGGCGGGGACCCGGTTCACGTCGTGGGTCGCCGACATCCACGCGATCCTGCTGACGGCGGGGGTCACGGTCGCCACCGTCCTGAACCAAGGACCGTTCACGAGCATCGACGACGTGACCGCCCGCGAGCTGGTGTTCCAGTCCTACGTCGCGATGATCGTCGTCCTGAACCTCGCCCTCTCCGTGGCCCGCCGCGAGCTGCTGCTCCTCAACCGGCGCATCGCCCGGTCGGAGGCCGCATCGCAGGAGCAGGCGACCATGCTCCGCACCATCCTCGACACGATGGCCGACGGCGTCAGCGTCCTCGACGACACCGGCCACCTCGTGCTCCGCAACCCCGCCGCGACCCATCTCATCGGCGGCGTCCAGCTCGATGCCGAGGGGCGGGTGGAGAGCGGGGACTACGGCATGTTCTACGCGGACGGCACCCGGCTGACACGCGAGAGTGGCCCGTTCACCCGGGCGCTCGCGGGCGAGCAGATCGACGGGGTCGACGTCTTCGTGCGCAACCCGGCCGCGCCCGACGGCCGGCTGATCGAGGTGACGGTGCGCCCGCTGCCGAACACCGACCCGCTGCTGACCGTGGCGGTCTTCCACGACGTCACGGCCGACCGGCGCGAGCGTGACGAGCTGGCGTCGTTCGCCGGTGTGGTCGCCCACGACCTGCTCAACCCGCTCACGGTCGTCGAGGGCTGGTCCGAGGCGCTGCTCGAGGCCGCGCAGGCCGGCACGGTCGTGCCCCTGGACCGCCAGGCCGACCAGCTCGGCCGGATCCTGCGGGCGGCCCAGCGCATGCAGCACCTGATCAGCGACCTGCTCGCCTACACGACGGCGCGCGACCTCAAGATCAACCCCGTGCGGGTCGACCTCCACGCGGTCGCCACCGACGTGGCGCGGGCGCGCGTCGACGCCGTCCGGGTCAAGGGCGGGGAGTCGCCCCTGATCACGGTCGATCCGGATCTGCCGCCGGTGCTCGCCGAGCCCGTGCTGCTGCGCCAGGTCGTCGACAACCTGGTCGGCAACGCGGTCAAGTACGTCGCACCGGGTGTCGTGCCCGAGGTGCGGGTCGCCGCCCGGGTGCTGGCCGACGGCGACGCCCACCCGATGGTGCTGGTCGAGGTCAGCGACAACGGGATCGGCATCCCCGAGGACCAGCAGTCACGGGTCTTCGACAGCTTCCACCGGGCGCACGCGGACGGCGGCTACCGGGGCACCGGCCTGGGGCTCTCGATCGTCAAGCGCATCGCCGAGCGGCACGACGGCACCGCCTGGGCGACCGGCAACCCGGCGACCGGGGGGACCACGATGAGCGTCACCTTCCCGTCAGCCGGGCGTCGGGATGTCGCCGAGCTTGACGACGGTGAGCTGGATGTCGCGGAAGTTCGCCTGGGAGCCGCTGACGTACCTCGGCCGGAAGATCCCCTCGGTGACGACGTTGGCGACGAAGGTGACCGAGCTGGTCACCGCGGCCGACGGTGACGCGGCGGCGGGGAACGAGAGCTGGCTGCCCATCCAGGCCGTGTAGTCGGACGAGGTGTCGACCCACCAGATCGCGGTGTTCGTCGACTCGCTGCGCAGCGACAGCGTGACCTGGTAGACGCCCGACGTGACGGCGATGTGGTCGCTCTCCACGCTCACGTCGCCGGCGTTGGTGTACATGCCGAAGCTCACCGTGTTGGCGCCGCCCGGGCTCAGGTTGGTCCCGTTGGCGGCGCGCGCGTACCCGTACGACGGCTGAGCGGTGCCGGCGGGGCCGGTCGCTCCGGTGGCTCCGGTGTCTCCTGCGGGCCCGGTCGCTCCCGTCGCGCCGGCGGCTCCGGTGTCTCCTGCGGGCCCGGTCGCTCCCGTCGCACCCGCCGGTCCGGTCGCCCCGACGGGGCCGATCGCACCCGGCGCGCCGGGTGCTCCCGCCGCCCCGGGAGTGCCGGTGGCGCCGGTTGCCCCCTGGGGACCCGCCGGCCCCATCGGCCCCATCGGCCCGGCGACGCCCTTCGGGCCGCGCGCGCCCTGCTGGGCGTTCTTGCCGCCGCGCTTCCAGCGGATGTGGCTCTCGGCCGGGCGGCAGTCGGCGATGCTCTCGACGACCCGGATCCTGCCGGTGTCGACGTTGTAGCAGGCGCTGATGATGCGCTTCGGGGCGGCCTCGGCCGCGCCGGCCGTGCCGATCACGGTGGTCAGGGCCAGCGAGGCGAGGGAGAGGGCGGGGACGATGCGGCGCCGGGTCGAGGTCACGCGGACGAGCGTAGGGTGTGTCGCACGTGACGCATGGGACTTTCCGAATTATCGGACGACGATCGACAGGAATCCGGTCAGGTCCCCGGTCAGGCCTCCATGGGGGTGGCCGAGAACTGGCAGTCCCGGAGCGCGACGTTCAGGGTCATGCCGTCGGGCACGTAGGCGAGGGTCACGATGTCGCCCGCCGTGAGATCGACCACGGTGTCGAGTGCGACCGGTCCCTGCGCCACGGCGCGCATCGTGAGGACGAGCGCGATGTTGACGTCCAGGATCCCCACCCGGCTGGTGGCGACGGTGGTCCCGTTGACCTTGAGGTCCAGCGACGGGTCGACGTTGGACCCGAGGGAGACGGTCTGGGCGGCGCTGAGGCCGACGTTGCAGCTCGCGGCCAGGCGGTAGGCGCCGGTCGTCGGCACGGTGAAGGTCCCCGAGGCCGGGTGGAACGCCGGGCCGGTGAAGTACGGCGCCGCGCCGCTCCACCCCGCCACGTCCGTGCCGCTGGCGGTGATGACGTCGGACACGGTGGTCACGGAGAAGAGTGGGGGAGTGGCGGCCTGGCCGGTCGCTCCGGTGGCGCCGGTCGGCCCGGTGACCCCGGTGGGGCCGGTGACCCCAGTCGGTCCGGTGACGCCCGTGGGGCCGGTGACCCCGGTCGGCCCGGTCGCTCCGGAGGCCCCCGTGGGCCCGGCTGCGCCGGTGGCGCCGATCGACCCGGCGGCTCCCGTCGCGCCCGTGGGCCCGGCCGGGCCGGTGGCACCGACGGGTCCGATGCCCCCGGTGGCGCCCGGCGCCCCGGCGACACCGGGAGCACCGGCCGGACCCGGAGCGCCGGTGGCGCCGGTTGCCCCCTGGGGGCCGGCCGGTCCGGTCAGGCCGCGTGGTCCGCGGGCGCCCTGCTGGGCGTTCTTGCCGCCGCGCTTCCAGCGGATGTGGCTCTCGGCCGGGCGGCAGTCGGCGATGCTCTCGACGACCCGGATCCTGCCGGTGTCGACGTTGTAGCAGGCGCTGATGATGCGCTTCGGGGCGGCCTCGGCCGCGCCGGCCGTGCCGATCACGGTGGTCAGGGCCAGCGAGGCGAGCGAGAGGGCGGGGACGATGCGGCGCCGGGTCGAGGTCACGGCGACGAGGGTAGAGCCCCGCGGGCGCGGCGTGACGGAACACCCCGGATTCGGGACGATCGTCGACACGTGCCGGGCCGTCACGCGGTCCGGGCTCTGCGAGGCGCGGGCCCGCGGCCCACTAGGCTGGCTCGCGCACGATCGAACCGTCCCCGGACCCAGCCAGGAGCATGACGTGGCATCCATCGAAGCTGTCGGCGCCCGCGAGATCCTCGACTCGCGCGGCAACCCCACCGTGGAGGTCGAGGTGCTGCTCGACGACGGCGCGTTCGCGCGGGCGGCGGTGCCGAGCGGAGCGTCGACCGGTGCCTTCGAGGCCGTGGAGCTGCGCGACGGCGGCGATCGCTACGCCGGCAAGGGCGTGCGCCAGGCGGTGGACGCCGTCATCCAGACCCTGGGCCCGGCGGTCGAGGGCCTCGACGCCGATGACCAGCGCCTCGTCGACCAGGCGATGCTCGAGGCCGACGGCACCCCCAACAAGGCCCAGCTCGGCGCCAACGCCATCCTCGGCGTCTCGCTCGCCGTCGCCCGCGCCGCGGCCGACTCCGCCGGCCTGCCGCTCTACCGCTACGTCGGCGGCCCCAACGCCCACGTGCTGCCGGTGCCGATGATGAACATCCTCAACGGTGGCGCCCACGCCGACACCAACGTCGACATCCAGGAGTTCATGATCGCGCCGATCGGCGCGCCGTCGTTCCGCGACGCGCTGCGCTCCGGCGCCGAGGTCTACCACGCCCTGAAGTCGGTGCTGAAGAAGCGCGGCCTGGCCACCGGCGTCGGCGACGAGGGCGGCTTCGCGCCCGACCTCGAGTCCAACCGCGCCGCCCTCGACCTGATCGCCGAGGCGATCGGGGTCGCCGGCTACGAGCTCGGCAAGGACATCACGCTCGCGCTCGACGTGGCCGCGACCGAGTTCCACTCCGACGGCGCCTACACCTTCGAGGGTGCCGCGAAGTCGAGCGACGAGATGATCGCCTACTACGCCGACCTGGTCGCGTCGTACCCGATCGTCTCCATCGAGGACCCGCTCGACGAGGAGGACTGGGCCGGCTGGAAGGCCATCACCGACCGGCTCGGCGCCCAGACCCAGCTCGTCGGCGACGACCTCTTCGTCACCAACGTCGAGCGGCTCCAGCGGGGCATCACCGGCGGTCAGGCCAACGCGCTGCTGGTGAAGGTCAACCAGATCGGCTCGCTGACCGAGACCCTCGACTCGGTCGAGCTGGCCCACCGCAACGGCTACCGCTGCATGATGAGCCACCGCTCCGGCGAGACCGAGGACACCACCATCGCCGACCTCGCCGTCGCCACCAACTGCGGCCAGATCAAGACCGGTGCCCCGGCGCGCTCCGAGCGGGTCGCGAAGTACAACCAGCTGCTGCGGATCGAGGACGAGCTCGCAGATGCGGCGCGCTACTCCGGCGCGTCGGCGTTCCCGCGGTACGCCCGCTGAGCGACCCTAGGAGACATGCCCTCCGAGTCTCGTCGTACGCCCGCGCGCGGCGTGCGGCCCCGAGGTCGCACCGGACCCGGCCGGGTGAGTGCGCCCGCACGGTCCGGCGCGCGTCCGGGGTCGGACGCGCCCGGGGCCGCCGTGGCCGGTGGGCTGCCCGGCCGGCGCCGACCGCGGCTCACGGGCCGGGCGGCGGTGCTCGTGCTGGTGCTGTCACTGCTGACGATCTCCTACGCCTCGTCGCTGCGCGCCTACCTCGACCAGCGCGCGCACATCGACGACCTCAAGGGCAAGATCGCGCTGCGCGAGGCGCAGATCGGCGACCTGGAGCGGGAGCAGCGCCGCTGGAAGGACCCGGCGTACGTCCGCCAGCAGGCCCGTGACCTCAACTACGTGATGCCCGGCGAGACGGCGTACGTCGTGCTCGACGAGGACGGCGAGCCGGTGCAGAGCGACGCGACGCTCAGCGACCCCGCCGCGGCGACCCCGAAGGCGCCGAAGGCCTGGTGGTCGACCGCGTGGCGATCCGTCGAGCTCGCCGGCAACCCGCCCGCGCCGGAGAAGCCGCCGGCCAAGAGGATCGGCAAGATCACCGACGGCGGCGGCTGAGCCGGTCGCGCCTCACCGCGCCACGGTGGTTGAGGAGGTTGCGCTGCACCGGCCCCACGGTGGTTGAGGAGGTTGCGCCGCACCGGCCCCACGGTGGTTGAGGAGGTTGCGCTGCAACCGTCTCGAAACCCCGCTGGCACGATAGGACCCGTGATCGACCCCGCCGACGAGTCCGCGATCGCCGCCCAGCTCGGCCGCGAGCCCCGCGCCATCCACGAGGTCGGGCACCGGTGCCCGTGCGGCAACCCCGACGTGGTGACCACGGAGCCGCGGCTGCCGAACGGCACGCCGTTCCCGACGACCTTCTACCTCACCTGCCCGCGGGCCGCCTCGCGCATCGGCACCCTCGAGGGCTCGGGCCTGATGAAGGAGATGCAGGACCGGCTCGGAAGCGACCCGGAGCTGGCCGCGGCGTACCGAGCCGCGCACGAGCGCTACCTGGAGTACCGCGCCACGCTTGGGCAGGTCGACGAGATCGAGGGCATCTCCGCCGGCGGCATGCCCGACCGGGTGAAGTGCCTGCACGTGCTCGCCGGCCAGTCGCTGGCGCAGGGGAGGGGCGTGAACCCGCTCGGCGACGAGGTGCTCGACCTGCTCGGCGACTGGTGGGAGTCCGGGCCGTGCGTGGTGGTCGACGGTGGTTGAGGAGGGCGTTCTGCGCCCGTCTCGAAACCAGGTGGCCGCCATCGACTGCGGCACCAACACCATCAAGTTGCTGGTCGGCTCGATGCTCCCATCGGATGGGCTGAGCGTCGACGTCCGCGAGATGCGGATGGTGCGGCTCGGCCAGGACCTCGACCGCACCGGCCGGATCGCCGACGAGGCGCTGGCGCGGGCGTTCGCCGCGATCGACGAGTACGCCGAGCTGATCCGCGCGCACGGCGTACCGCCCGAGCGGGTGCGCTTCGTGGCCACCTCGGCCAGCCGCGACGCGGCCAACGCCGACGTGTTCGTCGCCGGCGTGCGCGAGCGCCTGGGCGTCGAGCCCGAGGTCGTCAGCGGCGCGGTCGAGGCCGCGCTGTCCTTCGGCGGTGCCGTGCGCAACCTGCGCGACCGGCCGGACACGCCGGTCCTGGTCGTGGACATCGGCGGCGGCTCGACCGAGCTGATCCTGGGCGCGACCGGCCCGGAGGCCGCGGACTCGATGGACATCGGGTCGGTGCGGCTCACCGAGCGGCACCTGCGCTCCGACCCGCCGACCGCCGCCGAGATCGCCGCGTGCGTCGCCGACATCGACGCCCACCTGGACGCCTGCCCGGTCGACCCCGCCGACGCCGCCACGGTGGTCGGCGTCGCCGGCACCGTCACCCAGCTCGCCGCCGTGGTGCTCGACCTCGCGGCGTACGACCGGGAGCTCGTCGACCAGCAGGTGCTGCCGGTCGCCGACGTCCACGCCACCACCGACCGGCTGCTCGCGATGACCGTCGCCGAGCGCCTGGCCATCGCCTCGATGCACCCCGGCCGCGCCGACGTCATCGCCGCCGGCGTACTGATCCTCGACCGGGTGCTGCGCCGCTCCGACGTCACCTCGCTGGTCGTCTCCGAGTCCGACATCCTCGACGGGATCGCCTGGTCGCTGGTCTGAGTGCCCCGGCCGGCGGGATACCCAGTGACGTTCTGGTTGTTCCGGGCCACCGGGAACGACCGTTCCGTCACTGGGTATCGATCCGTGGGAGTTTGGCCGGGCCCGCTGCGGGCACGGGGTGGGTATGAAGAAGACGAGCCTGTTGATCGGAGTGGCCATCGGCTACGTGCTCGGCTCGCGGGCCGGGCGGGAGCGCTACGAGCAGATCAAGTCCGGGGCCAGCAAGGTCGCGCACGACCCGAGGGTGCAGGACGCCGTCGGCAAGGCGCAGGACGCCGTCGGCCACCAGGCCAGCGCCGTCGCCGGGGCCGCACGCGAGAGGGTCAACTCCCACCTCTGAGGTGCGGCAGGATGGCCGGGTGAGCTACGTCCCGCCCGGCACCGGCTGGCCCGGCGACCCCGCGACGGCCGAGACGCCGGTGGCGCGGACCCCGGCCCGGGTGCGCCGGCTGGCGAGCACCGCTGGCCCCGACGGGCTGGCCGAGCTCGATGCCCGCGTCTCGGTCTGTCGTGCCTGCCCGCGGCTGGTGCGCTGGCGCGAGCAGGTCGCCGACGTCAAGCGCGCGTCGTACGCCCACGAGACCTACTGGGGCCGGCCGATCCCGGGCTGGGGACCGCCCACCGCACGGATCCTGATCGTCGGCCTCGCGCCCGCCGCGAACGGCGCCAACCGCACCGGCCGGATCTTCACCGGCGACCGCAGCGGCGACTGGCTGTTCGCGAGCCTGCACCGGGTGGGCCTGGCCCGCCTGCCCACCAGCACCCATGCCGACGACGGCCAGGAGCTGATCGACACCCGGATGGTCGCCACCGTCCGCTGCGCGCCCCCGCAGAACAAGCCGACCGTCGCCGAGCGCGACACCTGCGCACCCTGGATCGTCGCAGAGCTCGGGCTGCTCGCCGAGCACGTCGAGGTGGTGGTGGCGCTCGGCGGTTTCGGGTGGGACGCCGCGCTGCGGTCGTACGCCGCGCTCGGCTGGGACGTGGTGCGCCCCAAGCCGCACTTCGGCCACGGCGCCGAGGCGCGCCTGGCCGGCGACGGCCGCGAGATCACGCTGCTCGGCTGCTACCACCCGAGCCAGCAGAACACGTTCACCGGGAAGCTCACCGAGGCGATGCTCGACGGCGTCCTCGGCCGAGCCGCCGACCTCGCCCGAGCCCGCTAGCCTCGCCCCGTGACGCCAGGCTGACGTCATACGGTCGGAGCATCCGCTTGCTCCGTCCGTATGACGTCCCGCGCGGCCCCCGTATCCCAACCGGCAGAGGAAGCCGCCTTAAAAGCGGCTAGTTGTGAGTTCGACTCTCACCGGGGGCACCCATCCGCGTCCGGCACTCGACGCCCGGCACGCCGCGGTCCAGTCCACCCCCACGGTTCGATGACATCCTCGCGACGTTTCGGCTGACAGAAAGAACATAATCTTATAAGGTCCGAATCATGTCAGACCTGTCGCACCTCAAGGTGACCCGCGGTTCGCGGGTCTCCCTCCAGGATCAGATCCTCCGGGCGCTCCTCCAGAAGATCGACGACGGCACCTACGGGCCCGGGGCGCGACTCCCCACGGAGCGCCAGATCGCCGAGGCGATGGGGGTGAGCCTCGCGCCGGTGCGGGTGGCGATGAAGCAGCTGGAGCTGTCCGGGCACGTCGAGCGGACCCAGGGGCGCGGCACGTTCGTGATCGAGCGGCCGGTGCAGTACGAGCTGCGGCTGATGAGCAGCTCCACCGACAGCCTGCGCCGGGCCGGTGTGCCCTTCTCCGTCGAGGTCGTCGACCAGTCGATTGGCACCCCGCCGGCGGCGGTGGCCGCCGACCTGGGGCTCGGGCCGGACGAGACCGCCTTCCACCTGCTCCGCGTGGTCGCGGTGCGCTCGCGGCCGGCCATCCTGCTGGAGTCCTGGGTCTCGCAGCAGTACCTCGGCGAGGTGGTCGACGACGAGATCTTCGACCGGGGCGAGTCGCTCTACGGCGTGCTGGCCAAGAACGGCGTCGTGCAGCAGCACGCGTCCGGGCAGGTGAGCATCCGCTACGCCTCCGAGGGGGAGGCCGACCTGCTCGCGATGCCCTTCGGTACGCCGCTGCTGGGCCTCAGCTCGATCACCTACGACCCCGAGGGCCACCCGATCGACAGCTCGCGCGGTCTCTACGACCCCGGCCGGTTCTCGCTCGAGATGGACCAGGCCATCGGACCGGACACGGAGAAGTGATGGATCGTCTGACCGAGCTCCGCACGGCGATCGCCGAGAACACCGTGCCCGGCGGCAGTGCCTACGGGCGTGCCGCCGCCGAGGTGATCCTGCTCAGCCTCGAGACCCAGCCCGGCGCCGACGTGCCGACCGTGGTCACCGACGCCGCGACCTGGCTGGTCGAGACGAAGCCGTCGATGACGAGCATGCGGACCGTCGCCGCCATGGCGCTCGCGGCGGCGACCGATCCCGACCCGCGGGCGTCCGTGGTGCGGCAGATGCGCGACTTCATCGTGGAGTCGGAGCAGGCGATCGCGCGGATCGCCGACCACGCCGAGGCGTTCATCAAGCCCGGCAGCAAGGTGCTCTACCACTCCTTCAGCGGCTCGCTGCTGCACCTGCTCGGCCGGGCCGCGGAGACCACCCCCGACCTCACGCTGATGCTCACCGAGTCGCGGCCCTACCGCGAGTCGCGCCGGATCGCGTCGGCGCTCGCGCACACCGACGCGTCGTTCGTCGCCTACAGCGACGCGTCCATGTCGCTGGCCGCGGCCGACGCCGACCTCGTCATCGTCGGCTGCGACGCGCTCTTCGTCGACGGCTCGTTCGCCAACAAGATCGGCTCGCTGCCGCTGGCTCTGGCCTGCCGGCACGCCGGTACGCCGTACTACGTCGCCACCGAGGTCTCGAAGCTCTACCCCGGCGATCCGGACGACGTGGCGATGGAGCAGCGGCCGTCGTCGGAGATGGCCGCCGACTGGGACCTGTGGGCCTCCGGCCGGGTCGAGGTGCGCAACCAGTTCTTCGAGCGTGTCCCGGCCGATCTCGTGACCGCCTACCTCACCGACCGCGGCGTCCTCCGTCCGCAGGAGGTCGGCGCCCGCACCCACTGATTCACCCATCTCGGACTCATCCCGCTAGGAGTAGCAATGCGACACCCACACCGCGCGTCCCGCCTGCCGCGGGCGTCCTTCGCGCTCGCCGCGACCTCGCTGGCGGCCCTGCTGCTGGCGGCCTGTTCGCCAGGGGAGGGGGCCGAGAACTCGGCGAAGCCCACCACGCCACCGGCGTCGACGGGCTTCGACACCAGCGAAGAGGTCACGCTCACGATCTCCGACGGTTGGGGTACGACGGGCACGGGCGAGCTGTTCGGGAAGATCCTCGACGGCTTCGAGGACAAGTACCCGAACGTCACGATCAAGCGGGACACCACGGACTACGACAGCTACAGCCAGTCGATCAACCTCAAGGGCTCCTCGCCGAACCCGCCGGACGTGATGATGCTCCAGACCGCGGGCTACGGGCAGGGGTTCTACCAGTTCGCCCGATCGGGCCTGCTGCTGCCGCTCGATGACTATGCTGACGCCTACGGCTGGTCCGGTCGTTTCGGTGCAGACAGCAACCTCGACGTGTTCCGGTTCGACGCCGACAACGGCGACCAGTGGGGCGCCGGCCCGCTCTACGGCCTGCCGGAGCAGAACGCGATGATAACGGTCTTCTACAACGCCAAGCTGATGAAGCAGGCCGGCATCTCCGAGCCGCCGGCCACCCTCGAGGCCTTCGAGGACTCGCTCCAGAAGGCCAAGGCCGCAGGCATCACGCCGATCGCGCAGGACAACATCTACACCCACCTCTACATGGCGATCTGGAACGCGATCTCGGGCGACGGGGAGCCGATCAACGACTGGATCTACGGACGAGGCGGGTCGTTCGAGAGCGCGGAGAGCCAGCAGGCCGCGGCGACGATCCAGGACTGGCAGCAGGCCGGGTACTTCCAGAACGGCGTCTCCGGCGCCACCGCCTCCGATGCGGCGGGCCTGTTCCTCAACGGCAAGGCGCTCTACTACGTCGCGGGCTCCTGGATGACCGGGGCGGTCGACGGCACCTTCGGTGCCGACGGTGGAGGGTTCCAGCTGACCGGCGACAGCGGCACGGCGCCTGCCGGCGGCGGGCTGACCACCCCGCTGACGATCAGCTCCAAGACCGAGCACCCCGACGTGGCCGCGGCGTTCCTGGACTACTTCACCAGCGAGGAGGTCTCCGACCAGCTCTACACCGGCGGCTGGGGCATCCCGGGTGCGCTCACCTCCGACAGCGTGGCCAACGGCACGGACCTCACCAGCCAGGTGCTGTCCATCCTCATGCCGATCGAGTCGGACGGCGGAGCCGGTACGACGCCGTTCCTCGACTGGGCGGCGCCGACGCTCACCGAGCAGCTCCCGGCCGCCCTGCAGCAGCTCGCGGCGGGCAAGCTGAGCCCGGCGGAGTTCACGGCCCAGATCGAGGGGATCACGTCGGACTTCGCGGACGAGCGGTCGGGCAGCTGACATGAGCATGGTGCGCTCCACGTACCGGACCGAGGGGGGCTCGGTACGTGGAGCAGCGCCGGCACGCGCGGTCGTCCGGCCGGCGCGGTGGCGCCGCAACCTGGTCGGCTGGGCGTACGTCGCGCCCGCGCTGGCCGTCTTCGCGATCGCGATCATCGGGCCGATGGTGTACGGCGTCTGGGTGTCGTTCTTCGAGTGGGACGGCATCACCGCGGCCAAGCCCGTCGGCCTGGACAACTACGCGTCGGTGTTCACCGACCCGGGCATCCGCGCCGCCCTCGGGCACTCGCTCTTCCTGCTGGTCTTCTACTCGGTCTTCCCGATCTCGATCGGCCTCGTGTTCGCCGCGGTGATCGCGCGACAGCGGCTCTGGATGGCGCCGATGTGGCGCACCCTGCTGTTCCTCCCGCAGGTGCTGTCGATCGTCGTCGTCGGCGTCGCCTGGCAGTGGATCCTGGCCGCCGACGGCCCGCTCAACGTCGCCCTGCGCGGTGTCGGTCTCGGCGGCGTGACCCGCTCGTGGCTGGGCGACTTCACCTGGGCGCTGCCGTCCGAGGGCGCGATCGGCACCTGGCTGATGTCGGGGCTGTGCATGGTGCTGCTGCTCGCCGGCGCGCAGACGCTCGACCCGCAGCTGTACGACGCGGCCGCGGTCGACGGCGCTGGGCCGATCCGGCAGTTCTTCCACGTGACCGTCCCGGGCCTGCGCAACGTGATCGTGGTCTGCCTGGTGCTCTCCGCCGCGGTCTCGCTCAACAACTTCGGCCTGATCTGGGTCACCACCCAGGGCGGGCCGGGCGACTCCACCCAGGTCATCTCGACGGCGATCTACACCCGGGCGTTCGTGCGCAGCCAGCTCGGCATGGCCTCCGCGCTCGCGATCGTGGTGTTCTTCGTGATGGTGGGGCTGGCCGCCGTCCTCGCCCGCCGATCGGAGGACGCATGATGACCCCTGCCAGGCTGACCCGGAACGGCCTCACGTACGGCGTGCTGCTGCTCGGGTCGTTCATCACGCTGGCGCCGCTGGTCGTGGTCGGCCTGACGGCGTTCTTCCCGCCCGGCACGCCGGTCGACGGCTTCTCGGTGCCCGACGAGCTGCACTGGGGCACGTTCACCACGGCCTGGGAGAACGGCGGCTTCTCCGCGGCCTTCCGCACCACGCTGATCGTCGGGGCGGCGGTGGTGGCGATCGTGACGGCCTGCTCGGTGCTCGCCGGCTTCGCGCTCGCCGTGCTGCCCTTCCGCGGTCACCGGGTGCTGCTCTACGTCTTCATGGCCGGCATCGTCACGCCGTACGTCGCCCTCGTGATCCCGATGTACTTCCAGTTCCAGGAGCTGGGACTGCTGGGCGGCTATCGCAGCCTGATCCTGGCCGAGGCCGGCCTCTACCTGGGCTTCGGCGTCTTCTGGATGACGTCGTTCTTCCGGTCGATCCCGTCGACGCTGCTCGAGGCCGCCCGGCTCGACGGAGCGAGCTCGCTGCGCATCCTGTGGTCGATCTACCTGCCGGTCTCGCGGCCGGCCGTGATCACGTTGATGATGCTGACCTTCCTGTCGTCCTGGAACGAGTACCTCGTCCCCCTGATCCTGGGTGGCGCCAGCAGCACGCCGACGGTCGCGCTCGGGCTGGCGTCCTTCCAGGGCCAGCACCTCACCGACGTGCCGTCGCTCGCCGCGGCCTCGCTCATCGTGGCGGTCCCGGCCGTCCTCCTCTACGTCCTCACCCAGCGGACCTTCTTCCGCGGCCTTCTCGACGGAGCCGTCAAATGAGTCATGGTCAGCCTGTGCGCAACCCCCGCCGCGTGCCGCCCGTCCCGGGGCGTCTGGTGCTGGGCCCGGACCCCATCGGGCTCCGCCAGGTCCGCGACCTCACGATCTGGGGCGACGGCGGCCTGCTGTACGTCGTCGCGTGCGACTCCAACGCGTCCGTCGGCGAGCTGCCGCACGACTTCCTCCAGCGCCCGCCCGAGGAGGCGGGCTACAACGCGTCGAAGGTGGCGCTGATGGAGGTGCTCGCCACCGGAGCCCGGCCGTTCCTGGTCACGAACACCCTGTGCGGGCCGCTCGACGACTACGGGTCGCGGGTGCTCGCCGGCATCGTGCGGGCGCTCGAGGAGATCGGCAGCGACGCGCCGATCGGGGGGAGCGACGAGACCAACATGGAGACCTCGCAGACCGGGGTGGGGGTGACGGTCGTGGGGCGGGCGCCGGTGGCGCAGATGCGGCTCGGCTCGAGCCGTCCGGGCGACGCCGTCGTGTGCATCGGCCGGCCGCGGGACGGCGTCCGGGTGCCCTACCGCGAGGGTGACGCCGACGTCGCCGCCCCGCGCGACGTACTCGCCCTGCTCGAGACCGAGGTCCACGAGCTGCTGCCGGTCGGCAGCAAGGGCGTCGCGTACGAGGTCGGCGAGCTCGCCGCGACGGTCGGCCTGTCCGTCACGCTGCGGACGGAGGCGTCGATCGACCTGGACGCCTCGGCGGGTGCGAGCACCTGCGTGCTGGCCAGCCTCCCGGAGGAGGCGATCGAGCGGGTGCGGACGGCGACGTCGCTCCCGGTCGAGGTGGTCGCGCACCTCAGGGCCGGCCCCGACGACCCGATGGGAGTGGTGTGATGCAGCCGCCACTCGTACCAGACCCGGCGGTCGCCGCCACGCATCACCGTCCCGGGGGGACGACGGTGGCGGCGACCGCCTGCGTCACGGGCGGGGTGGTCGACCGTCTCGTCGGCAGCATGGGGGTGTCGACGTGACGGCCGGCGGCCCGGGCCGGCAGCCGCATCTCCACGTCGCCCCCGGTGACGTCGGCGGCTTCGTGTTCCTGCCCGGCGACCCGGCGCGCACCGAGCTGATCGCGAGCCGGTTCGACGACGCCCGCCTGGTCGCGAGCAACCGGGAGTTCGTGACCTGGACCGGGTGCCTGGCCGGCGAGTCGGTCTCGGTGACCTCCACGGGCATCGGCGGCCCCTCGGCCGCGATCGCGATGGAGGAGCTGGCCAAGGTGGGCGCCCACACGTTCATCCGGGTCGGGACGTCGGGTGCGATCCAGCCCGACATCGCCACCGAGACACTCGGCGTGGTGCAGGCCGCCATCCGCGACGAGGGCACGACGCTGCACTACCTGCCCGTCGAGTTCCCCGCGGTCGCGCATCCCGACGTCGTCGCCGCCCTCCGCTGGGCCGCAGAGCGCTCCGGTCTGCCGGTGCGGGTGGGCGTCGCCCAGTCGAAGGACTCCTACTTCGGCCAGCACGAGCGGGACCGGATGCCGGTCGCCGCGCGGCTGGCCGAGCGCTGGGAGGCGTGGACCCGCGGCGGTGCGATCTGCTCGGAGATGGAGGCGGCCGCGCTGTTCATCGTCGCCTCCGTCCTCGGGGTGCGCGCCGGCGCGATCGTCACCATCCATCCGCTGCACGACGGCCGGCCCGAGGTCGCGCCGCTCGAGCCGCCGCTCGACGTACTCATCGACACCGCCGTCTCGGCGATGACCGAGCTGATCGGGAGGTGACGATCGTGGACCCGGTCCGCCAGGCCGTGCTCGACTACCTCGACGGGCAGTCGTGGGACTACGACGAGCACGACACGTTCATCGGCCTCAACCTCGCCGGGCAGACGGGGGAGTGGCCGGTGGTCTTCTTCATGCCACCGGACACCGAGGTGCTGATCGTCTACTCGATCCTCCCCGTCGAGGTCTCGCCCGAGTGGGCGCGCAACGTGAGCTCCTACCTGACCGCCGCCAACTTCGGGCTCTCGATCGGAAGCTTCGAGGTCGACCTCGCCGCTGGCCCGCGGTACGGCGAGGTGCGCTACCGCACCAGCGTCGAGCTGCGCGACGTACCGCCCAGCACTGCCATCGTCCGCAACCTCGTCGACGCCAACGTCGCCACCGTCGACGCCTACCTGTCCGGCCTGCTCGAGGCCGCACAGGGACGACCGTTCGAGTCCTGCATCGCCGACGCCGAAGGCGCCGACTGACCCCACCAGCTGACCACGAGGTTCGGGAGATCTCATGCACAGACACAGCGCCGCACGTACCCCCGGCGGGGACGACGGGCACCGCCGAGTCCAGCCCGAGCCGCGCAGCGAGGCCACGTCGGGTCAGCAGCAGGTCCTGAACCTCCAGCAGGGCGTGGGCAACAGCATCACCGGCCAGATCGTGCAGCGGTCCCCGGCCGTGATCCGGCGCGCCGGCGACAAGCTGGCGTTCGAGCGTGGGAAGGAGTTGGGGGAGGACGAGAGCTTGGCGGACGAGGTGTCCGAGCTGATCGAGAGCCATCGGCGGATCAAGCAAGGTCGCAAAGACAGCCTCGAATTCATCAAGGAGGCTCGTATCGAGACCGACGACACGATCTCCAAGTCACGAAGCCTCCGAATTCGCGCAGAAGGCAGCCGCACGGGTGTCCCGCCGGAGATCGTCAAACTCCGTCAGGAGCGGAACGAAGAGGCCACCGTTGGAGAGCACAAGAAGACGTTGGCGGACTACCACGACAGGGTGGAGGCAGACGCCGGCTGGCGCTGGGACCGGTTGAAGGGCACGTTGTCGGGCTTTCCGGGCATCAGCCTGGTCGGCGAACCGGCCAGCGGCAAGGTCGAGATCGTCAGCGACTCGAAGAGGACGATCTACACGGTCTACTTCGACAACGAGCGCTTCAACGCGGAGCCCGACGCAGATCGGCAGGACCAGGCGGATAACGTCTTCACCAAGCGCGGCTACAGCCCCACGGTGAAGCCCAAGCAGTTCGTCAAGGACGACAACGGCGTGCACACCCGCCGCTTCGTCACCCGCGCGATCACCATCTGGCACGTGGCCGCGATGTTCGGCCTCAACCTGAAGCCCAAGCAGAGTGGCGGCGAGACCGACGTCGAGCCGGCCTACGTGGATGAGGCGAAGACGACGCGGCTCGATGCGCAGCTGCCCCGCTACACCGGGGACACATTCGATGGCCACAGCGAGACTTTCGACCTCCGCGAGGCGGCCGCCCACGTCCCGCCCGGTGAGGTCGACGACTCAGAGTTCACGACGAGGTACTGGCGTCACCTGCAGGGTGTCCCCAAGCCACATCGCACGGTTCGGTCCGGCGCTCCCGAGGTTCGATCCTCTCCGGGAAAGCGGACCGGATACCAGTTCGCCCTCGGATACGCCGAAGCGCGCGGCCCGAAGTCGCGGATGGGCCTGAACGAGCGGGCCAGCATGCAGGTGCGGAACGGCTCCGGGCCGAACCAGCCTTTCCTCTCCACCGCCAGCGCCCAGATCGACCCCACCGGCAAGCGGAAGAAGGTGATCCGGGCCAACAAGGGCGAGCGGTTCGACACGGGCGCCGAGAACCAGGGCATCGTGAAGGTCGACCTCGCCAAGGCGCAGAAGCTGGGCATCAAGATCGTCAACCAGCACGCCGACGAGTCGAACCAGCACAAGATCGCGTGGGACCGGGTCTACCAACCGAAGGACATCGAGAAGCTCTGCAAGCGAGCCAGCATGGCGATCGAGTGGAGGAAGGACAAGAAACTCGCTCAGTACGCCGACGAGCTCCTGCCCGCGGAGGAAGAACTGAGTTCCTTCGAGGAAGCCGACAGGAAGCTCATCCTCGACGGGAACTCTGGTGAGGTCCTCAAGAGGTCGCACGTCAAGCGCTCGGCCCCCCAGGAGCTGGATGAGTACATCTACAGCGCGCGCAAGAACCGCGAGGTGCTGATGGACAAGATCCCGATCAGCTGCGTCACGGAGATCAACCTCAACAAGGACGAGGGCAAGTGGCCGGGCCTCGACGAGGGCATCGAGCGGGGCGAGTGGCTCGACTTCACCTCGGAGCTCCAGGGCAAGCTCAAGGCCTACCTGCGCGGCACCGAGTCCGCCAACGTGAAGGACGAGAAGTACGACAACATCCAGGCGATGTACAAGCGAGCCGAGATCGACAAGGCCAAGGAAGGCGGGAACCGGACATGACCGCCCTCAAGCCCCCGACGACCGCGCCCGCCTGGGCGGTCTTCGCCGACGCACTGCTGCACCGGGCCGCACTCGTGGCGCGGATCGCCTTCGACCGCCTGCCCTCGCCGCTGGCGGGGCTGCACATCGACGACGACGACCTGCTGCGCGCGGTCGCCGACCTGCCGGGCCGGTCGTTCGGTGACGACGGCGCCGTCGAGGCGATCCTGGCGCGGACCAGCACCTCGATCGAGGCGGTCCGGGAGTCGTTCCACCGGGACGCCGTCTTCGCCGGCCTGGTCCGCGGCGCGATGCTCAGCCGCGAGGAGGCGGAGGTGCTCGCCGTCCTCGCCGCCGTGGAGCTCGACCCGCGGCGCCAGCGGCTGGTGTCGTTCCTCAACGACGACGTCACGCAGCGGTTCCTCACGCCGTACTCCCTCAGCCAGCTCTTCATGGACGGCGAGGCCTGGGCGGTGCTGCGCCCCGACGGCGCGCTGCGCCGCTCGGAGCTGGTCACCTGCGAGGGCGGCCAGCCGTGGGCCCGGACGCCGGTGCAGCTGGCTCCGCTGGTGTGCTGGCGACTGGCCGGCCATCCGAGCGACGACCCCGCGCTGCCCACGGGGGCCGACCGATGGGAATGGGCCGTCCCGGGCGACGCGCGAACCCCGGAGGCCGTGGCGGGCCTGGTGATCGTCTCCGGGCCCGACCGGATCCGGCGCCGCCAGGCCGTGGCCGAGCGGTACGCCGCGGAGCGGCTGCTCGTCACGCCGCTGCCGACCGACGACCAGCAGTGGAGCGCCCTGGTGCGCCAGGCGACCCTCGACGGGGACCCGATCGTCCTCGAGCCGGACGAGACCGGCCTGACGCCGGCGACCCGGCAGCGGATCACCCGTGCGGGCCACCTGCGCTGGGCGATCAGCAGCGAGGTCGAGCCGGCCCTCGACACGCTGCCCCGGCAGCGCTGGGTCTCGGTGCGCCCCCGGTCGCCCCAGGCGACGATCGCCGAGATCGAGGCGGCGCTCGGGCCCCACGCGATCCACCACGCGGGCTCGCTGACGGCCGAGCAGCTCGCCCATGCGGGCGCCGCGGCCGACGCGGTCGGCGGAGACGTGGCCGCCGCGGTGCGCCTCTTGGCCGCCGGGGAGATCGACCGGGTCGCCCGGCGGACCACGCCCCGGCGCGGCTGGGACGACCTGGTGCTGCGCGAGGACAAGCTGGGCCTGGTCCGCGAGATCGCGGTCCGCCACCAGCACCGGCACCGGGTCTTCGACGAGTGGGGGTTCGTGGACAAGTCCTCCGCCGGCGTCCTCGCCCTCTTCGCCGGGGAGTCGGGCACCGGCAAGACCCTGTCGGCCGAGATCATCGCCGGCGAGCTGGGTCAGGACCTGTGCACCGTCGACCTCTCCCAGCTGATCAGCAAATACATCGGCGAGACCGAGAAGAACCTCGAGGGGGTCTTCACCGCCGCGGAGTCCAGCCCCGTCGTGCTCTTCTTCGACGAGGCCGACGCCGTGCTCGGCAAGCGGTCGGAGGTGTCCAGCTCGCACGACCGCTACGCGAACGTCGAGGTCGCCTACCTGCTCCAGCGCATCGAGCGACACCGGGGCGTCGTGGTGCTCGCCACCAACATGGCCAAGAACCTCGACCCGGCGTTTCTGCGCCGCATCCACGTCTTCGTGGACTTCCCGATGCCCGACGAGTCCGAGCGGCTGCGCATCTGGCAGCGGTGCATCCCGCCGGCGATGCCCACCGACGGGCTCGACCTCGGGCGGTTCGCCGCCCGCTTCGAGATGTCGGGCGGCTCGATCCGCAACGCCGCGCTGACGGCGGCGTTCCTCGCCGCCGACGCGGACACGCCGATGACCCCGAAGGTCCTCGTCGAGGCGGTGCGCCGCGAGCTGCACAAGGGCGGGCGCTACCTGCGCGACGACGAGTTCAGCGAGTTCCACGCGAGCTGACGGCCCGCGGACGGAGGGAGAGAGTCATGCGAGAGAGCGATCGGGCGGCACGCGAGGAGCGCGAGAGTGCGGCGCAGGTCCGGGAGCAGCCGGAGGCCGCCGAGCCGGAGCGGGAGGAGGCCAACCCGCTGCTGAGTCTCCAGCAGGGCATCGGCAACCGTGGCCTGGGCCACCTGCTGGCCCGGGCCCAGCCGAAGCTGACGGTCGGCCACTCCGCCGACCCCGCCGAGCTCGAGGCCGACCGGGTCGCGGCCCGCGTGGTCTCCGCGCTCGGCGGCGGCCACTCGTCGGCGTGCGGCTCGGCCTGCGCCCATGACAGCGGCACCGGCGGCGGCACCGGCGGCACCGACGCCGTACGCCGCAAGGTCGGTGCGGAGGGCGGCGCCCTCGACGAGGCCGACGAGCGGGACCTCACGGCCGCGACCCGCAGCGGTGGGAGCGCGCTGCCCGAACGGACCAGGACCGAGATGGAGGGGGCGTTCGGCGCCGACTTCGGTGGGGTCAAGGTGCACACCGACGGCACGGCCGCCGCCCTCGCCAGCTCGATGTCGGCTCGCGCCTTCACCGTCGGCTCGCACATCTTCCTCGGCCAGGGCCAGAGCACCGACGACCGCTCGCTGATGGCCCACGAGCTCACCCACACCATCCAGCAGAGCTGAGCCCGGCCCGACGACCTCGCGGTCTAGACCGACGAGGACTCGCGCAGGTCCAGCTCGCGGCTGCGCCGGTAGGCGTAGACGGGCTGGTAGCGGTCGTGCAGCGTCGTGATCAGGCTGATCAGGCAGAGGAAGAAGAACGTCGTCCAGCCGTTCGACGTGCGGTTGAGGATCGCCTCGCCGACGGTGACGAGCACGACGTTCACGAAGATGCGCACGACCACGGCCAGGGCCGCGGACTCGATCGTCCAGCGACGCCGGGAGAAGAGCAGCGTGATCACGGCGTTGAGCGCGACCAGCGTGCCGATCGCGAAGAAGAGCTCCAGCGTCGACATCCGCACCGTCGGCAGGAACAGGCCGTAGATCACCGAGACCACGCCGACCAGCACGACCTTCTCGAGGGTCATCCAGGAGACCACCCAGCCGCCTGCGATGTGGATCGCGGAGAGCTTCGCGCTGGTGTCGACGGCGTCGGGCACCGGATCGGCCACCACGCGGAAGCGGTGGTCGGGGCGAGGCAGCCGCGGACGGACGACGAACCACAGGATCGCCGCCAGCAGCACCAGCAGCAGGATCAGCAGCGGCCAGGCCCACCAGTAGTCCTGCAGCGTGTCGGTCACGTCGAGCTCGGCGATGTGCAGCCAGTACTCCTGCGGCAGCTTGATGAAGATCCAGATGAACGCCGCGACCAGGATCCAGGTGCGCTCCGCGATCGGCCGGGTGCGCCAGCGGGTGCGCCACAGCTCGTAGGCGATGAAGAAGTACTCGAACGTGTTGGGGAAGGCCAGCAGCACCCAGCGCTCATGACTGACCTCGAAGAGGAAGGCGCCCGCCAGCCGGTAGTAGTAGAGGAACCGGGCGACCGCGAACGCGCCGAGGTTGTCCCAGTTGCGCATCGCCGCGAGGTAGGCGATGGACAGGTAGAAGATGTCCATCGCCTTGTCGTAGTTCTGGTAGCCCGGCGGGTCGTACCCGAACGCCTGGAAGATCGTCTGATCCGCCGCGTCGAGCACCAGGCACGCGATGATCGCCGGCAGCGGGAAGTACGGGATCAGCAGCGGCAGCAGGAACCGCCCCGCGACCACGAGGGCAAAGACGACCTCTTCCATGGGCCTGATTCTGTCCTGAATATCCGGGACCCGGCGACCTGATGTCCGGGACACGCCGACGGCGAGACTGACCGGCGACGAAAGGAACCCGATGTCCCGCTCCGCCAGCCGCCACATCGTCGTGGCGCTGCTCGTCCTCGCGCTCGTCCTCCTCGCCGCGGGCGTGCTCGCGACCCGCGCGTCGGCCGCCTCACCGCAGACGGCGCCGCCGTCCGCCGCCGGCCGCGGGGTCGAGGCGATCGCGGGCGAGACCGTGCGGATCGGCGGCACGACGCCGCGGAAGGTACGCCGACCGGTCGTGCTGCAGCGTCGCGACGGGAGTCGCTGGCGAGTGGTCGAGCGGTCGCGCACCGACCGGTTGGGTCGCTACGCCTTCGCGGCGCGCGCCCGTGCGGCGAGGTTCCGAGTCGTCGCCCCCAGCGTCCAGGCCGGGAGAGAGCGGCTCCCGGCCTGGACTTCACGCCGCGTCCCCGTGCGGCTGGTCGGCCAGCGCGGCGCGGCGTCCGCGCCGATGACCGCCGCGACCGGTGCGGCCGTGGCGGTCCGGGCCACGTTCACCCCGGCCCGCGCCGGACGACCGGTCCGGCTCGAGATCCGCGAGGGCGACCGCTGGACGACGGTCGCGCGCGGCACCCAGGACGCCGGCGGCGCGGTCGCCCTCACGGCCCGGCCGACCGGCACCGCGTCGTACCGGCTGGTCGCCGCGGCCTGGCGCGGTGCGCGCGCCGTCGCGACGGCACCGGTCACGGTGACCCGCGCCCCGTCCGCCCCGGAGCCGAAGCCCGCCCCGGAGCCGAAGCCCGGCCCGGGCACCGATCCGGGCACGGACCCCGGCACCGATCCGGGCACCGATCCCGGCACCCAGCGCCGGCCGTGGGTGACCGGCTACTACGCGGCGTGGTTCTGGAACTGGCTCTACCCGCCCGAGGACGTCGACATGACGGCGATGACGCACTTCGTCTTCGGCCGGGTGGCCCCGGGCGGCGGCTCGCTCGGCGGCGAGCCGACCGAGCTCGAGCAGGGCGCGTGGTCGGCGCAGGAGCCCGGCGGCGCCCCCGACGGCAGCGGCCGCAGCATCGAGGACTACCTGATCGACAAGGCGCACGCCGCCGGCACCTCGGCCCTCCTGATGTTGGGCGGTGACGGCTTCGACGGCCGGGGCTTCATGCTCTCGACCACCGACGACCGGCGCACGGAGTTCGTGGAGAACATCGTCGACTACCTGGTCGAGCACGACTACGACGGCGTCGACCTGGACTGGGAGAACTGCCTCTCCGGCGAGGCCGGCTGCGGCGAGGAGGAGGGGGAGGAGCCGGTGCCCGCGGCCGAGGCACGCCGGCGGCTGATGGCGCTGATCGCGGACCTGCGCGCGGAGATGGCCACCCGCGGCCGGTACGCCGACGCCCCGGGGCTGATCACCTTCCCCGGCTACGCCGTGAAGATCAACGAGCTCCAGGAGGGCGACAAGGTCGAGCAGTGGCAGGCCGACGTGGCCAACGCCGTCGACCAGTACAACCTGATGTCCTACGGCATCGGCACGACGTACAACGGCGGCGGCTGGCTGTCGTGGTTCTCCGGCGCGCTCTTCGGGGCCGGCGGGCAGAATCCGGTCGACATCTCCTCCAGCGTCGACGCGTACGTGCGCACCGGCGTCCCCCGCGACCGGATCGGCATCGGCATCGGCTTCTACGGCGTCTACTTCGGCCCGTCGATCACCGGGCCGCGCCAGCCCACCGACGGCAACGACATCTACGAGATCCAGGACGCCGCGCTCGCGTACTCCGAGCTGGACCGGATGGGCTACCTCTCCCACGGCGAGCAACGCTGGGACGAGGAGGCGCAGTCGACCTACCGGGTGTACGGCGACGGCGGCTTCGTTCCGGAGCCCGAGGGCGGCCTGCCGGCGCGCAACCCCGCCGGCTTCCTCAGCTACGAGGACGAGCGGTCGATCGCCGCCAAGGGCGACTGGGTGCGCGAGACCGGCGTCGGCGGCACGATCATCTGGACGCTCAACTACGGGTGGCTGCCGCGCACCGGGACCAACCCGCTGCTGGATGCGGTCAAGAGCTCGTTCCTCGGAGATCTCCGGGTCGACTGAGTGCTCGTCGTCGGGAACGATCTCGCAGGCGCGGGCGTTCAACCCGGTGAGTCCACCTAGAATGGGCTTGTTGAGGTGACCCGTCAGAGCGACGACGCCCCCGGCCTCGAGGAGAGACCAATGCAGAGCAACAACCCGGTGTTCCGCCGTTCGGAGGAGTTCAACGCCTCCAACGCCTATGGCAACCAGACCTACGCCGGCAACGGCGCCGGTCACCAGGGCTACGGCCAGACCGGCTACACCGATCCGGCCTCCTGGAGCACGGGCGAGCCCGGCCAGCCGGGCCACGCGCCCGCCCCGGTCGCCACCGGCGGCCCGATGACCGTCGACTCGGTGGTCCAGAAGACCGCGATCTCGCTGGCCGTGGTCATCGTGACGGCGTTCGCCACCTGGGCTCTCACGCCCCCGATCACCAGCGCGACCGTGGAGAACGGCCAGCTCGGCGGCCTGATCGCGCTGATGACGATCGGCTCTCTCGGCGCGTTCGTGCTGTCGATGGTCAACTCCTTCAAGCGCGTGATCAGCCCGGCCCTGGTGCTGGCCTTCGCCGCGCTCGAGGGCATCGCCCTCGGTGCGCTCTCGAAGTTCTTCGACGCGCAGTTCGGCGACGGCGTCGTGATGGGCGCCGTGCTCGGCACCTTCGCGGCCTTCGCGGGCACCCTCGCGGCGTACAAGTTCTTCGAGATCAAGGTCGGCGCGAAGTTCCGCATGTTCGTGATCGCCGCGGTGTTCGGCATGATCGGCCTGAGCCTGATGGAGCTGGTGCTGAGCATGTTCAGCGCCGAGCTCGGCCTCTTCGGCGTCAGCGGCTTCGGCATGCTCACCGCCTTCGCCGGCCTCGCGCTCGGTATCTTCATGCTGATCCTCGACTTCGACTTCGTGGAGCAGGGCGTCGCCAACGGCATCCCGGAGCGGGAGTCGTGGCGGGCCGCCTTCGCGCTCACCGTCAGCCTGGTCTGGATCTACACCAACCTGCTGCGCATCCTGGCGTTCTTCAGCCAGGACTGACGTCCGCACGTACGAACGGGCCCCGGATCGATCCGGGGCCCGTTCGTCATGTCGGACGGGTCGCTGGTCGTGTCGGCGTGTCGTGCGGGTTTCGGCTGTCAGCAGCCAGAGCCCGCGAGACACGCGGTGCGGACTCGGCGTGTCGTGCGGGTTTCGGCTGTCAGCAGCCGAAACCCGGCGACCGCCTAAGCACCGTCCAGCCAGGCGAGGACGGCGAGCACCCGGCGGTTGTCGTCGGAGGCCGGCGGCAGGTCGAGCTTGGTGAAGATCGCGTTGGTGTGCTTGCCGATGGCCTTCTCGGTGACGAAGAGCCGCGCGGCGATGGCGGCGTTCGAGCGGCCCTCGGCCATCAGCGTCAGCACCTCCCGCTCGCGCGGGGTCAGGCGCTCCAGGGGCTGCCCGCGGCCGGCCCCGGCGACCAGGCCGGCGACCACCTCGGGGTCGAGCACGGTGCCACCGCCCGCGACCTGGCGGACCGAGGCCACGAAGCCGTCGACGTCGGCGACCCGGTCCTTGAGCAGATAGCCGACCGCGCCCTCGCCGCTGGCGAGCAGCTCGCGGGCGTAGAGCGGCTCGACGTACTGCGAGAGCACCAGCACCGGGAAGCCCGGGCGGGCGCGCCGCGCCTCGATCGCGGCGACCAGGCCCTCGGTGGAGTACGTCGGCGGCATCCGCACGTCGACCACCGCCACATCGACGTCGGGGGAGGCGAGCGCGCGGGTCAGCGAGGGCGCGTTGTCGACGGCGTCGACGACCGTGAACCCGCTCGCCTCGAGGATCCGGGTCAGCCCGACCCGCAGCAGCGCCTGGTCCTCCGCGATCACCGCCCGCACGGCACCTCCATCGTCACGACCGTCGGCCCGCCGGCCGGACTGAGCACGTCCAGCCGACCGTCGAAGGCGGCCAGCCGCCGCGCCACCCCGGACAGCCCGCTGCCGGCCGGGTCGGCCCCGCCGCGGCCGTCGTCGCCGACCACCAGGCGGAGCACGCCGTCGGCGTAGGCCCCGGTGACCCAGGCGCGCGTCGCGGCCGCATGCTTGGCGGTGTTGGCCAGGCACTCCGCGACGGCGAAGTACGCCGCGGACTCGACCGGGTCCGGCAGCCCGGCGGGCACGTCGAGCGCCACGGTGACCGGCAGCGGCAACGGCAGCGCGAGCGCCTCGATCCCGCCGGCCAGGCCGCGGTCGGCGAGCGCGGGCGGATGGATGCCGCGGACCACCGAGCGCAGGTCCTCGAGCGCGGTGATGGTGCTCTCGCGGGCCTCGCGGAGCAGCTCCGCGGCGGCGGCCGGGTCGGACTCGAGGAGCTTCTCGGCGAGGCCGACGTTCATGCCGACCGCCGCGATCCGGGCCTGGGCGCCGTCGTGCAGGTCGCGCTCGATCCGGCGTACCTCGGCGGCGCTGTGGTCGAGGGTCTCGGCGCGTGACTCGGTGACCTCCGTGACCCGCTGCTCGAGCTCCTCGACCCGGGAGTGGCCGAGGATGCCGCGCTCGGCGAGGGCCCGGGCGCGGACCAGGGCCGGAGCGGCGCACCACCAGCCGACCAGCACCGGCCCACCCAGCAGCGCCAGCAGCCACTGCACCCAGCCGCCGAAGACGATCGCCTGCACCAGGGACGAGAAGGGGAAGGTGAGCATCGCGACCGGCAGCAGCGAGAGCACGAACCCACCGGTGGCCGAGAACCACAGGAAGCCGACGTCGCGCCAGCGAACCCGGTCGGTGACCCAGCGCGCCGGCCGCGTGAAGAGGTTGGTGCCGGTGGTGTCGGCGTACGCCGCGCGGAGCTCCTCGCCCAGCAGGGCGCCGCTGACCCGGCGGTGCACCGCCGTCAGCGCCGCCGTCGCGGGCACCACCGCGAAGGCCAGGGCGAAGCCCACCGTCACCAGGCCGAGCGGGATGCAGAGGATCGAGAGGATCGCCAGCGCCAGGGCGGGGGCCATCGCCAGCGCGTAGCCCAGCGAGACCGCGGTCAGGCGGAGCCGGTCGACGAGGCCGTCCTCGTCGACCGGCGTGGGCCGCAGCGACCCGATCCTCCGCACCCACATGACGGTCCAGTCTGTCATCGAGCGGCCCCCGTCAGCGGGCCCAGTCGGTGCACGGCCGAGCGGGCGGCGAGCAGCGTGAGCGCGACGGTCGCCGCGACCAGCAGCGGCGGCAGCCAGAGCTGGCCGTCCGGCACCACGCCCTCGTCGCGGGCGACCGCGAACGGCACCACCGTGGCGAGCGAGGCGACCAGGCCGAGCAGCACGCCGATCCCGGCCACGATGCCGGCCTCGGCGAGCACCGACCGCTCGACCTGCGTGGTGGTCGCACCCAGCAGCCGCAGCCGCCGCAGCTCCTGGCGACGGCCCGCCACGACGGCGGCGAAGGCGTTGACGACCATGACGGCGGCGAAGAGCGCGATCATGCCCGTCACCACGTTGTTGAGCAGGTTGATCGTGTCGCCCTCGTCGGTCGCCTGGGCGCCGATCGTGCGGTGGTCGATGCCGACGAGCATCAGCACGCCCACCGCGGCCGAGGTCAGCACGATGACCGGCGCGAGCACGTTGCCGAGCAGCTGCGAGCGGCGCGAGGTGTTGTACGCCGCCAGCCAGCCGACCACGCCGGCCCGACCCACGGCGGGTGCGCAGAGCCGCGCCAGCCAGCGCAGCAGCACGGGGGAGAGCACCGCCAGCCCGACGCCCACCAGGATCGAGCTCGATCCGCTGGTGCTCATCGCGGCGTACGGGTCGTCCTGGTCGGCCGTCACGGTGATCGTGACGACGGCCATGCCGAGGCCGTAGGCGACCAGCACCAGGCCGATCGCGGTGCGCCACCACGGCATCCGGCCCGAGCCGCCGGCGCGGGCGTCGGCGATCGCGAGCGTGGCCGGGCCGTTCGTCGTCCGGCGCGCGGTCACCGCGGCCGCGACGAGGCTGGTGAGCACGACCAGCAGGGCGGCCGATCCGAGAGCCGCGACGCCGCCGCCGTACGCGACGTCGTCACCGACCATCCCGCCGTTGCGCAGCAGCGCGAGCAGCGCGAATCCGGCGGGCCAGGCGAGCGCGGCGCCGAGGACCGCGGCCACCACGGTGACGACCGAGGCCTCGGCGAGCACCAGGCGCCCGGCCTGGCGAGGTGTCGCGCCGACGACCCGGAGCAGCCCGATCTCCTCGGCGCGCTGGCGCACGGTGATGCCGAGCGTCGACGCGACCGAGAAGAGCACGATCAGGCTGCCCCAGCCACCGACCACGATGCCCATGATGGTGAGCGTCTCGGCGTCCGCGTCGGAGACGCCGGCACCGGTGGCGGTCTGCGCGAGCGTCGCGAACGCCCCGATCAGCGCCGCGCCGAGCAGCGCGGAGAGGAAGGTCGCGGTGAAGGCGGTCCGGCGGTGCCGGAGTGAGGCCAGCGCGAGCATGCTCATGACGCCGCTCCCACCAGCTCGTCGAGGTGCGCCAGCTGGCCGGCGACCGCGTCGGCGGTGGGCCGGTCCATCCGACCCGCGACCCGGCCGTCGACGAGGAACACCACCGTGTCGGCGTACGACGCCGCGACCGGGTCGTGGGTGACCATCACGACGGTCTGGCCGAGGGTGTCGACGCTGTCGCGCACCAGCGCGAGCACGTCGTGGGCCGTGGTCGAGTCGAGCGCGCCGGTGGGCTCGTCGGCCAGCACGACGGCCGGCTCGGTGACCAGCGCCCGGGCGATCGCGACCCGCTGCTGCTGGCCACCGGAGAGCGCCCCGGGCAGGTGCCGCGCGCGCTCCCCGAGGCCCACGCGCGCGAGCAGGTCCCGGATCCGGGCCCGGTCCTGGCGACGCCCCGCGAGCCGCAGCGGGAGGCCGACGTTCTGCTCGGCGGTGAGGTAGGGCAGCAGATGGAAGCCCTGGAAGACGAAGCCGATCCGCTCCCGCCGCAGCCGGGTGCGGTCGTCCTCGCCGAGGTCGGTGACGTCGCGGCCGTCGACGAGGACCCGCCCGGAGGTGGGCCGGTCCAGACCGGCGACGCAGTTGAGGAACGTGGACTTGCCGGAGCCGGAGGGCCCCATGACCGCGGTGAACGAGCCGCGCGCGAAGGCCAGGTCGACGTCGGTGAGCGCCCGGACCGCGCCGGCGCCCGCGCCGTACGTCATGGTCAGGCCGCGGACCTCGAGGGCCGCAGAGGTGGCGTTGGAGTTCATGTCCCCGACTCTTCCGATCCTCGGGCGCCGTCTCGATGGGCCTGGACCGCCGGCGGGGGTGGGGTTTTCCCTACCCGTTCGCCTCGCCCTGGATCTGCTGGAGGTCGTCCTCCTCCTGCTCGCCGGGCGCCTCGCCCTCGGTGCCCGGGTGCCGCCGACGGTGCCGCAGCTCGACCCAGAGGCCGCGTACGCCGCGGCGCGCGCCGCCGACCTGGGTGCCGTCGAGCTCCGTGCCGGGGATGTTGACCGCCTGGATCGCGGCCGTGGTGATCGGCAGCACGCCCTCGCCGCGGAACGCCTCGGGCTCGGTCTCGTCGTCGGGGATCAGCCCGAGGGCGGCCAGGGTCGAGGGCAGCAGCACCTGCGCCAGCGACCGGTAGCCGCTCACCGACGGATGGAACTGGTCGGGGCCGAACAGCAGCGCCGGTGCGGCCGCGAACTCGGGGCCGAGGATCGAGGCCAGCGACACGGTGCGGCCGCCCTCCTCGACGACCGCGATCGTCTGCGCCGCCGCGATCCGCCGCGACCAGGACCGCGCGAGCTGCTTGAGCGGGGGAGCGATCGGCTTCACCGTCCCGAGGTCGGGGCAGGTCCCGACCAGCACCGCGGTGCCGGACTCGTGCAACCGCCGCACCGCCTCCGAGAGGTGGCGCACCGAGGCGGAGGGCCGCACCAGGTTCTTGACGTCGTTGGCGCCGACCAGGATCACCGCGACGTCGGGCTCGGTCGGCAGCGCGCGGTCGACCTGGGGGCCGAGGTCGGAGGACATCGCGCCCACCACGGCGTACGACCGCAGGTGCACGCGACGGTGGGCGCGCTCGGCCAGGCCGCTGGCGAGCAGCGCGCCCGGCGTCTCCTCGACCCGGTCCACGCCGTACCCCGCCATGCTGGAGTCGCCCAGCAGCGCCACCTTGACCGCGGGTCCGGGTCGCCCGCGGCCGTACCAGCCGCTGGGGTCCGGCGGCGGGGTGTTGCTGGTCTCGCCGATGATGCGCCGGGCCCAGCGCGCCTCGAGCACGAGCACGCCGTAGAGGGACGCGCCCACGACGGACAAGCCCCCACCGCCGTACGCGGCGGCAGAGGCCAGCTTCCGAGCGGCACTGGCTTTCCCCACGCCCCCACCCTACGGAGGCGCGCCAGCCGGTCGTCGACGTTTCCCCTCCGGTGCCGAGAACCCCCTAGATTGAGGCAATGCAGTACGTGAACTCGCTCCTCGACCTGATCGGCAACACTCCGCTGCTCCGGCTGTCGAAGTCCACCGGCTCCCTCGAAGGAGCGAAGGGACCGATCGTCCTCGCGAAGGTGGAGTACCTCAACCCCGGCGGCTCCGTGAAGGACCGCATCGCGACCCGCATGATCGAGGCCGCCGAGGCCTCCGGCGAGCTCCAGCCGGGCGGCACGATCGTCGAGCCGACGTCGGGCAACACCGGCGTCGGGCTGGCGATGGTCGCCCAGGCGAAGGGCTACAAGTGCGTCTTCGTCTGCCCCGACAAGGTCAGCGAGGACAAGCGCAACGTGCTCAAGGCGTACGGCGCCGAGGTGGTCGTCTGCCCGACCGCGGTGGAGCCGGAGCACCCCGACTCCTACTACAACGTCTCCGACCGCCTGGCGTCGCAGCCGGGCGCGTGGAAGCCGGACCAGTACTCCAACCCGCACAACCCCCGCTCCCACTACGAGACGACCGGCCCGGAGCTCTGGGCGCAGACGGAGGGGAGGATCACCCACTTCGTCGCGGGCGTCGGCACCGGCGGCACGATCAGCGGCACCGGCCGCTACCTCAAGGAGCAGAATCCGTCCGTGCAGGTCGTCGGCGCCGACCCGGCCGGCTCGGTCTACTCCGGTGGCACCGGGCGGCCGTACTTGGTCGAGGGCGTCGGTGAGGACTTCTGGCCCGACGCCTACGACCGCGACGTCGCCGACCGGATCATCGAGGTCTCCGACGCCGACTCCTTCGCGATGACCCGGCGGCTGGCCCGCGAGGAGGCGCTGCTGGTCGGCGGCTCGTCGGGCATGGCCGTGCACGCCGCGATCCAGCTGGCCCACGAGCTCGAGGGGACGCCCGAGGGTGAGGACGCCGTGATCGTCGTGCTGCTGCCCGACTCCGGCCGCGGCTATCTGACCAAGGTCTTCAACGACGAGTGGCTGGGGCAGTACGGCTTCCCGGTCGACGGCGCCGCCGACGTGCCGGTGCAGACCGTCGGCGAGGTGCTGCGCGGCAAGGACGGGCGGCTGCCCGACCTCGTGCACACCCACCCCAACGAGACCATCGCCGAGGCCGTCGCGATCCTGCAGGAGTACAACGTCTCGCAGATGCCCGTCGTCCGCGCCGAGCCCCCGGTGGTGGCCGCCGAGGTCGTCGGCGCGGTCTCCGAGCGCACCCTGCTCGACCTGCTCTTCACCGGCACCGCCCGGCTCACCGACAGCGTGAGCCAGCACATGTCCGGCCCGCTGCCGACGATCGGCTCCACGGAGGCCGCCTCGGACGCGGTCGCCGCGCTCGAGGGCGCCGACGCGCTGCTGGTGCACGAGGACGGCAAGCCGGTCGGCGTCGTCACCCGGCACGACCTGCTGGGGTACCTGGCCCGCGGCTGAGGGGTCGTCCGCCTCAGGAGGGTGTAGAGACCCGTGTGAGGCGGACGACCCGCTTCGGCGTACCCAACCAAGCAGTTGCTTGGTACGGTGTGGCGCATGACCGACACGGCGACGCCCGCGATCGAGGGCTGGTTCACGACCGGACCGGAGCCGACGCTCCTCGGGTCTCGGTGCACGGCGTGCGGGACGGTCTTCTTCCCGCCCACGTCCGGCTTCTGTCGCAACCCGGCGTGCGCGGGCGAGGAGTTCGAGGAGAACACGCTCTCACGCCGCGGGACCGTCTGGTCGTACACGGACGCGCAGTACCAGCCGCCCCCGCCGTACCAGGCTCCCGACCCGTTCGTGCCGTTCGCGCTCGCCGCGGTCGAGCTGCCCGAGGGCCTCGTGGTGCTCGGGCAGGTGGCCGAGGGGTACGGCGTCGCCGACCTGCACGTCGGTGGGGAGGTCGAGCTCGTCGTCGAGACCGAGTACGCCTCCGAGCAGCTGACCTGGCGCTGGAAGCCGGTCACCGAGCTGGGTGAGGAGGCGGACCAGTGAGTACGCACGATGTCGCCGTCGCGGGCGTCGGCATGCACCCGTGGGGCAAGTGGGGTCGCAACTTCGTCGAGTACGGCGTGCACGCCGCCCGGGCCGCGCTCGCCGACGCGGGCGTCGCCTGGCCCGACGTCGACCTGATCGTCGGCGGCGAGACCGTGCGCAACGGCTACGGCGGCTACGTCGCCGGTGCGACGTTCGCCCAGGCGCTCGGCTGGAACGGCGCGAAGGTCGCGACGTCGTACGCCGCCTGTGCGACCGGCGCCCAGGCGCTCGACACGGCCCGGGCGCGGATCCTGGCCGGTCTGTCCGAGGTCGCGCTGGTCGTCGGCGCCGACACCACGCCGAAGGGGTTCCTCGCTCCCAACGCCGGTGAGCGCTGGGACGACCCCGACTGGCTGCGCTTCCGGCTGCTCGGCATGACCAACCCGGCGTACTTCGCGCTCTACGCGCGCCGGCGGATGGACCTCTACGGCGCGACCGTGGAGGACTTCGCGCAGGTCAAGGTCAAGAACGCCCGGCACGGCCTGGCGAACCCCCACGCGCGCTACCGCAAGGAGGTCTCGGTCGCCGACGTGCTGTCGTCCGCCGTGGTCTCGGATCCCCTGCACCTGCTGGACATCTGCGCCACCTCCGACGGCGCGGCCGCGGTGGTGCTCACGTCGACGGAGTACGCCAAGCGGCACGGGCTCTCCACAGGCGGGCGGGGACCGGTCCGGATCAACGCGATCTCCACGGTGACGCCCACCTTCCCGCAGACCGTCATCGACATGCCGCTGCTCTCGACCGACGCGACCACCGCGGTCGCCGCGCCCGAGCGCACCTTCAAGGAGTCGATCGGCCAGGCGGCGTACGACGAGGCAGGCATCGACCCGGCCGACGTGTCCGTCGCGGAGGTCTACGACCTGTCGACGGCGCTCGAGCTGGACTGGATCGAGGACCTCCAGCTCTGCGGGCGCGGCGACGCCGAGGCGCTGCTGCGCGCCGGCGAGACCACGATCGGCGGCCGGATCCCGGTCAACCCGTCCGGCGGCCTGGCCTGCTTCGGCGAGGCGGTGCCCGCCCAGGCGCTGGCCCAGGTCTGCGAGATCACCTGGCAGCTGCGCGGTCAGGCCACCGGCCGCCAGGTGGAGGGCGCCCGCGTCGGCATCACCGCCAACCAGGGCCTCTTCGGCCACGGCTCCTCGGTCATCCTGAGCGTCTGAGCGCGATGGCCGGCTTCATCCTGCTCGACCGGCCGGTGCCCGAGGTCGCCGTCGTCACGCTCAACCGGCCCGAGCGGATGAACGCGATGGCCTTCGAGGTGATGGTGCCCCTCGGCGAGACGCTCGCCGAGCTCCGCCACGACAACGTCGTCCGCGCCGTGGTCGTCACCGGCGCCGGCGCGGGCTTCTGCTCGGGCGCGGACCAGGAGTCGGCGGGCGTCCCTCCGGGTGTAGCGGGGGTGACGCGACCGACGTACGCGCTGCGGGCGATGGAGGCGCTGGAGGGCGTGATCCTCGCGATCCGCCAGCTGCGCCAGCCCGTCATCGCGGCGGTCAACGGCGCCGCGATCGGCGGCGGGCTGTGCCTCGCGCTCGCCTGCGACCTCCGTCTGGCCGCGCCCTCGGCGTACTTCCGCGCGGCCGGCATCAACAACGGCCTCACCGCCAGCGAGCTCGGCCTCAGCTACCTGCTGCCGCGCGCCGTCGGCTCGACCCGCGCGGCGGACATCATGCTCACCGGTCGCGACGTCACGGCCGAGGAGGCCGAGCGGATCGGCCTGGTGTCGGGCGTGCACGACGACGTGGTCGCCGCCGCCGTCGAGACGGGACGGCGGATCGCGGGCTTCTCGCAGCCGGGCATCGAGCTCACCAAGAAGACGCTGCACGCCGGCATCGCCGCGGGCGGTCTGGAGTCCTACCTGCCGACCGAGGGGCTGGGGCAGCTCTACCTGCGGCTGCTGACCGGCAACTTCGAGGAGGCCACCCGGGCCCGCAAGGAGCGCCGTCCGGCGGAGTTCACCGACGACCGCTGAGGTCCGATGGCTCGGTGGTTTCGAGACGGTTGCTAGCGCAACCTCCTCAACCACCGTGGGCCGTCGGTGGTTGAGGAAGGCGCGCTAGCGCCTGTCTCGAAACCACCAAGCCGTCGGTGGTTGAGGAAGGCGCGCTAGCGCCTGTCTCGAAACCTCCGTCCACAGGTCCGAGCGGCGCGGTTGCGGCGTACACCTGGGGCGGCGCAGGCTCGCGCCATGCCTTGGACGTACATCGTCGAATGTGCTGACGGTTCCTACTACGTCGGCAGCACGTTCGACCTCGAGCGGCGGATCTGGGAGCACAACAACGATCCCGCCGGTGCGGCGTACACCCGGCGCCGCCGGCCCGTACACCTCGTCTGGGCCGTCGAGTACGACTCGGTCACGGAAGCGTTCGCCTTCGAGAAACAGATCCAGGGCTGGAGCCGCAGGAAGCGGGAGGCGCTGATCCGAGGCGACTTCGACGGGCTTCCCGCGCTGGCGAAGCGACGGACCTCGTCGACGGATCGATGGTTTCGAGACGGTTGCTAGCGCAACCTCCTCAACCACCGTGCGCCTGTCTCGAAACCCCCGTGCGGACGAGACCCGGGTCACGTTCTGGAGGGGGCGGAGCACCCCCTCTTGTCAAGGGTCGGGGGGCGGGCGCAGACTTTGAGAAAAGTTTCACAAGGATGGACGGCGGGACCTTAGACCCGGTCTGGCAGATCTTCCGGCACAGGTGGGCGGGCGACCGTCGTCCCTAGCGTGGGTGCGCGCTGTGGCGCGCACGACGACCTGGGAGCGGAGACAGCACGGTGGACATCCTCGACATCGCCCGGTGGCAGTTCGGCATCACGACCGTCTACCACTTCCTGTTCGTCCCGCTGACCATCGGGCTGACGGCCCTGGTCGCGGTGATGGAGACGCTCTGGCTGCGCACGAGGAAGCCCGAGTGGCTGCGACTGACGAAGTTCTTCGGCAAGCTGATGCTGATCAACTTCGCGATCGGCGTGGTGACCGGCATCGTGCAGGAGTTCCAGTTCGGCATGAACTGGTCGGACTACTCCCGCTTCGTCGGCGACGTCTTCGGCGCGCCGCTCGCCATCGAGGCGCTGCTGGCGTTCTTCCTGGAGTCGACGTTCCTCGGGCTGTGGATCTTCGGGTGGGACAAGCTGCCGCGGGCGCTGCACGCCGGCTGCATGTGGATCGTGCACTTCGGCACCCTCGCGAGCAGCTGGTTCATCCTCGCCGCGAACTCCTGGATGCAGCACCCGGTCGGCCACACCTACAACCCCGAGACCGGGCGCGCCGAGCTGACGGACTTCGCCGCCGTGATGTTCAACAAGGTCCAGCTCGTCACCTTCCCGCACGTGATCTTCGCGGCGTACATGACCGCCGCCGCCTTCATCCTGGGCGTCAGCGCGTGGCTCTACCTCCGGGCCGGCAAGCGGGAGCGGATCAAGATCGAGGACCGGCCGATGTACCGGATGGGCATCCGCCTCGGGGCGTGGGTGGTGCTCGTGGCCGGCATCGGCGTCGCGGTCAGCGGCGACTTCCAGGGCAAGATCATGACCGAGGTCCAGCCGATGAAGATGGCGGCCGCGGAGGCGCTCTACGACACCGAGGAGTCCTGCGCGCCGTTCTCGATCTTCACGATCGGGACGCCGGACGGCAAGGAGGAGAAGTTCTCGATCACCGTGCCGTGCCTGCTGTCCTTCCTCGGCACCGGCAGCTTCGACGGCGAGGTGCACGGCATCAACGACCTGCGCGAGGAGTACCGCGAGACCTACGGCCAGGACCCGGGGGCCGCGTACTACGACCCGTCGGGTGAGTACACGCCGATCATCCCCGTCACCTACTGGACCTTCCGCTACATGATCGGCTTCGGCGTGGTCGCGGCCTTCTTCGCCGGGCTGATCCTCTTCCTGACCCGCAAGGGCCGGGTGCCGACGTCGAAGTGGTTCGGGCGGATGGCCATCGCCACCCCGATCCTGATGCTGCTCGGCAACTCCGCCGGCTGGATCTTCACCGAGATGGGCCGGCAGCCGTGGGTGGTCTTCGGGATGATGAACGTCGGCCGCGGCGTCTCCCCGGGCGTCAGCACGACCGAGGCCTGGATCTCGATCATCACCCTCACCGGCCTGTACGGCGTGCTCGCGATCATCGAGGTCGGCCTGCTGCTCCGGGTGATCAAGAAGGGCCCCGACGACTTCGAGGAGCCACCGAACCCGGCGCTGCGCGGCAGCGACGACGACGAAGACCGCCCGCTGGCGTTCGCCTACTGAGGACGAGAGGGACGAGGAGACCGAGTCATGGAGCTCACCACTGTCTGGTTCACCCTGATCGCCGTCCTCTGGATCGGCTACTTCTGCCTGGAGGGCTTCGACTTCGGCGTCGGGATGCTGCTGCCCTGGCTGGCGCGCGACGACCGCGAGCGGCGCATCATGATCAACACGATCGGTCCGGTCTGGGACGGCAACGAGGTGTGGGTGCTCACCGCGGGCGGCGCGACGTTCGCGGCCTTCCCTGAGTGGTACGCCACGCTGTTCAGCGGGTTCTACCTACCGCTGCTGCTGATCCTGGTGGCCCTGATCGTGCGCGGGCTCGCGTTCGAGTACCGCCACCAGCGGCCCGAGGCCGCCTGGCACTCGTGGTGGGACCGGGCGATCATCGTCGGCTCCTACGTCCCGGCGTTCCTGTGGGGCGTGGCGTTCGCGAACATCGTGCGCGGCGTGCCGATCGACGCCGACAAGGAGTTCACCGGCACCATCTTCACGCTGCTCAACCCGTTCGGGCTGCTCGGCGGCGTCGTGACGCTGCTGCTGTTCCTGACCCACGGCGCGATGTTCCTGGCGCTCAAGACCGACGGCGACATCCGGCACCGGGCCCGCACGGTCGCGGTGCGCAGCGGCCTGGCGGCGGCGGTCGCGGCGGTCGTCTTCCTGATCTGGGCGCAGACGCTGACCGGCAACGCCGGCTCCGCCGTGCTGTTCGTGCTCGCCGCGCTGGCGCTGGTCGGCGGCATCGCCACGGCGTACGTCGCCCGTGAGGGCTGGGCCTTCATCGGCACCTTCGCGTGCATCGCGCTCGCGGTGGCGGGCCTCTTCGTCGGGCTCTTCCCCGACGTCATGCCGTCGACGACGGACGCGCTGTACTCGCTGACGACCAGCAACGCCTCCGCGACCGACTACACGCTCAAGGTGATGACGATCGTCGCCGCGATCTTCCTGCCGATCGTGCTCGGCTATCAGGCCTGGAGCTACTGGATCTTCCGCAAGCGGATCTCCATGCATCACATCGCCGACGCGGAGCTCGAGACCGCGACATGAGGCCCACCGACCCCCGGGTACGACGACAGCTGGCGCCCGCCCGGCGCCAGCTCGTCGTCGTGCTGGTCGCGGGCGTGGTCGCCAGCGGTCTGCTGGTCGGCCAGGCCTGGGCGGTGACCGAGCTGATCCTGGCCGCCCTCGACGGGGTCGGCGTGACGACCTGGGCGATCGTGGTGGCGGCGGTGTTCGCGGCCCGGGCGGCGGTGGGCTGGACGACCGACACCATGGCGGCCCGGGCGGCCGCGGTCGTCGGCGCCGACGTACGTCGCCGGGTCGTGCGCGCGATCCTGGGGCGTGGCGGGGACGACGGAGGAGCGGGCCGGTCGACGGGCGAGCTCGCGGGCCTCGCCACCCGCGGCGTGACCGCGGCCGAGCCGTACCTGACCCGCTACGTGCCCGCGCTGGTGCTGGCCGGCGTGCTGCCGGTGGTCACCCTGGTCGCGATCGCGACCCAGGACCCGATGAGCGCGCTGATCGTGCTGGCGACGCTGCCGCTGATCCCCGTGTTCGGCATCCTGGTCGGGCTCGCCACCCAGGACCGCGCGCGCTCGCAGTGGCGGGCCCTCGCGTCGCTGTCGGGACACTTCCTCGACGTCATGCGCGGCCTGCCCACGCTGGTCGCCTTCCGCCGGGCCGAGGCGCAGTCGGCGACGATCCGGGCGATCACCGACCGCTACCGGCGCCGGACCGTGGAGACGCTGCAGATCGCGTTCGCCTCCTCGGCGGTGCTCGAGCTGGTCGCGACGCTGTCGGTCGCGCTGGTCGCGGTGACCGTCGGCATCCGGCTCGCCAACGGCTCGCTGGACCTGGAGACCGCGCTGGTCGTGCTGCTGCTGGCGCCGGAGGCCTACTGGCCGCTGCGCCGGGTCGGCGCGGAGTTCCACGCCGCGGCCGAGGGCGTCGCGACGTTCGAGGCGGCCAGCGACCTGGTCGACGCCGACGATCCGACCCCGCACCGCCGTCCCGGCGCGCTGCGGCTCGATCACGTCTCCGTGCTGCGGCCCGGCCGCGCCGTACCCGCGCTCGACGACGTCAGCCTCGCCGTCCCCGACCGGGGCGTGCTGGCCGTGACCGGCGCGTCGGGCTGCGGGAAGTCCACGCTGCTCGCGGTGCTGGCCGGGCTCCTCGAGCCGACGTCGGGCGTCGTGCACGGGCCGACCCGCGACCGGATCGCGTGGCTGCCGCAGCGCCCGGTCTTCGTCGCCGGGACGATTGCCGACAACCTGCGGCTCGCGGTGCCGTCGGCGAGCCGCGAGCAGCTGCTCGCCGCGCTCGAGACGGTCGCGCTGCCGATGGATCCCGACACCCGGCTCGGCGAGGACGGCACGACGCTGTCGGCCGGGGAGCGGGCCCGCCTGGCGCTCGCCCGGGTGGTGCTCGCCGAGCGACCCTACGTGCTGCTCGACGAGCCGACCGCCCACCTCGACGCGGAGACCGAGCGGGTGATCGCCGAGGTGGTCCAGGAGCTGGGCCGGCGGAGCGCGGTCGTGGTCGTCGCCCACCGGCCCGCGCTCGTCGCCCTCGCCGATCGGGTCGTGACCCTGCCGGCGCCCCAGCCCGTGCTGCCGGTGCGGGGTGCGTCGGTGGCCGCCCGCCCCGCGGCGCCGGAGCCGCCGGCCGAGCGGCCCCGTCGTGGCCTTCTTCTGCCGACCGTGCTCGGCGGCCTGGCCTCGGCGTCAGGGGTGGCGCTGACCGCCACCGCCGGATGGCTGATCGTCCAGGCGTCGTACCAGCCCGCCATCCTGACCCTGATGGTCGCGATCGTCGGCGTGCGGGCCTTCGGCATCGCGCGGCCGGTGCTGCGCTACGCCGAGCGCCTGCGCTCCCACGACGTCGTGCTGCGGCTGCTCGCCGACCGGCGGGTCGCGGTGTACGACGCGGTCGTGCCGTTGACGCCGGGCGCGCTCGGCCGGCGGCGCGGCGACGTGCTGGCGGCCGTGGTCGACGACGTCGACGCCGTGCTCGACCGGGAGCTGCGGGTGCGGATGCCGGTGCGCGGCTTCGCGCTCACGGCGGCGATCGCGGTGGTGTTCGTGGCCTTCCTGGCTCCGGTCGTGCTGCCGGTGCTGCTGGGCGTCTGCGCGGCCGGTGCCGCGGGCTACGTGCTGGCGCGCACCGGGGCCGGGCGGGCCGAGCGCGACGCGGTCGCGATCCGCGCCCGGCTCTCCGACGCGGTCGTCGAGGCGACCCAGACCGCGAGCGAGCTCGCGATGTGGCAGGCCGAGGAGCGCGCGGTCGGTGCCGTCTCCGCGCTGGGCGCCGACCTCGGTCGGCGTACCGTCGCGGCCGCGACCTGGCTCGCCGGCGGCCGGGCGCTGGTGCTGGTCTGCTCGGGACTCGGCGTCGCCGTCTCGGCCCCGCTGCTGACCGGCACCGTGTCGGGCCCGATGCTCGCCCTGCTGGTGCTGCTGCCGCTCGCGCTCGGCGAGGTCGCGGCGTCGCTGGCCGACGCCGGTGCCCTGGCCGCACGCACCCGGGCCGCCGAGGAGCGGCTCGCGGCGCTGGCCGCTCGCGCCCCCGCGGTCGCGTCGCCCGCCACGCCGGTCCCGCCCGCCGGTGCCACCGTGGCGCTCGAGGCGGTCGCGGCCGGCTGGGACGGTCGCCCGGTGCTCCGCGATCTCGATCTGGTGCTGCGGCCCGGCGACCGGCTCGGGGTGGTCGGACCGACCGGGTGCGGCAAGAGCACGCTCGCGGCGCTGCTGATGAGGTTCGTGGATCCGATCGACGGCACGGTCCGCCTCGGCGGTCAGCCCCTGCCGGACGTGTCGCTCGACGACGTACGCCGCACCGTCGGGCTGGTCGACGACGACCCGCACATCTTCGCCACCACGCTCGCCGAGAACGTCCGGCTGGCCCGGCCCACCGCCACCGACGGCGACGTCGAGGCCGCGCTGCGGCAGGCGCGGCTCGGCGACTGGCTCGACTCGCTGCCCGACGGCCTCGACAGCTGGCTCGGCGACGGCCATGCGCAGGTCTCCGGCGGCGAGCGGGCCCGGATCGCCATCGCGCGGTCGCTGCTCGCCGACCAGCCGGTGCTGGTGCTCGACGAGCCGGCCGCCCACCTCGACGGGGCGATCGCGGAGGACCTGGCCGCCGAGGTGCTGTCGCGCGGCGACGGGCGCACGGTCGTCTGGATCACCCACGCCGAGGCCGGCCTGGACCGGGTCGACCGGGTGCTCAGCCTGGGGTGAGTCGTCGAGACACCTGGAATGGCTCCAGATCGATGCCCCCGAGAGCCAGTTCGGGTGTCTCGACGCGGACGGCGGGCTGATAGACATGGCCCATGACCGAGGAGTCCCGCAAGGTCCGCGTCTACCTGCTCGACGACCACGAGGTCGTCCGCGAGGGCCTGCGCGCACTGCTGGAGAGCAACGACGACATCGAGGTCGTGGGGGAGTCGGGCTCGGCGGTCGACGCCGCCAACCGGATCCCGGCGCTGCGTCCCGACGTGGCCGTGCTCGACGCCCGGCTGCCCGACGGCTCGGGCATCGAGGTGTGCCGCACCGTGCGCGCGGTGGACCCGTCGATCCGGGGGCTGATCCTCACGTCGTACGACGACGACGAGGCGCTGTTCGCGGCGATCATGGCCGGCGCGTCGGGCTACGTGCTCAAGCAGATCCGCGGCGCGGACCTGGTCGACGCGGTCCGGCAGGTGGCCGAGGGCAAGTCGCTGATCGACCCGAGCATGACCGCGAAGGTGCTCGAGCGGGTGCGCCACCCGCAGACGGTCGCCCCCGAGCTCGCCGAGCTGACCGAGCAGGAGCGCAAGCTGCTCGCGCTGATCGCCGAGGGCCTGACCAACCGGCAGATCGGCGAGCGGATGTTCCTCGCGGAGAAGACCGTGAAGAACTACGTCTCGAGCATCCTCTCCAAGCTCGGGCTCGAGCGCCGCACCCAGGCCGCGGTGCTCGCCAGCCGCCTGCTCGGCGACCAGCAGCGCTGAGGGTGCATTGCTCGGGTGCGCGGGTGCGGGCGCGCGGTTTCATCAAGGGATGAGGGTGAAGTCGCGCTCCCCTGGGTGGGTTCGCCCGGGGAGGCGCGGGTTGGCCTGGATCCCTTGATGAAGCGTCGCCCCGTCGGCACCCGCCACCACCGACCCACGCTCACCCACCCGACAGGGGCACCCGCCACACGAACGACGTGCCGTGCGGTGACCGCGGCGTCACCTCGAGCCGGCCGCCGAGCGCGCCGGCACGCCGCCGGGCGTTGCGCAGCCCGCTCTCGGAGGAGACCTCGCCGATCCCGACACCGTCGTCGAGCACGCTCAGCCGCAGCTCGCCGTCGCCGACCTCGACGGTGATCTCGCCGTGGTCGGCGCCGGCGTGCCGCGCCAGGTTCGACAGCGCCTCGCGGACGACGGGCAGCAGCTGGTCCCGCACCTGGGATGGCACGGCGGAGTCGACCGGGCCGGTGGTGCGCACCACCGGGTCGAACTTGAGCAGCGGGGCGTACTCGCGCGCCAGCGCCCGCAGGTCCGCGCGCAGTGACGGGCCGGTGCCGTGCTGCTGGAGCTCGAAGATCGTGCCCCGGATGTCCTTGATCGTCGTGTCGAGCGAGTCCACCGCCCGCTGCACGATGTCGGCGCCCTCCGGCGTCTGCATCATCGACTCCGCACGCTGGAGCTGGAGACCGGTCGCGAACAGCCGCTGGATGACCAGGTCGTGGAGGTCGCGGGCGATCCGCTCGCGGTCGGAGGTCACGGCGAGCTCGGCGCGGTCGTCGAGGCCCTGCGCCCGGTCGAGCGACAGCGCGGCGTGCTCGGCGAACGAGACGAACAGCTCGCGGTCCTCCACCGGTAGCGGGCGGGTGCCGGGGTCGAAGAACGCCACGAGCTGCCCGCTGCCGGCCAGGTGGGTGCGCAGCGGTACGACGAACGCGTCGTACTCGTCGACGCTGGTCTCGGTCGGCTCGGTCAGCTGGGCGATGTCCGGGTCGTCGACGATGCTGCGCAGCGCGGCGGCGACGCCGGCGCGCAGCTCCGGCCGCCCGGTCGAGAGCTGCGGCTGGCTCCCCGGCCGGCTGGTCGTCGCGGCGACCGCGCGGGCCCGGGCCACGTTGCGGGCGGCGCGGACCACCTCGCGCAGCGCGCCGTCGAAGTCGACCGGCGGCTGCACCGCCTCGTCGAGGTCGGCGGCCGCCTCCAGCCACTGGCGCCGGCGCTCGCTGAGGCCGTAGGCGCGCGCGTTGTCGATGACGAAGCCGGCGGTGTTGGCCAGCGCCTCGACGAGCAGCTGGTCCTGCTCGGTGAACGACCGGCCACCGGACTTCTCGGTCAGGTACAGGTTGCCGAAGACGGTGCCGCGGATCCGCACCGGGACGCCCAGGAAGGTGCCCATCGGTGGGTGGTTGGGCGGGAAGCCGGTGGCGTCGGGGTGCTGGGTGAGGTCGTCGAGCCGGATCGGCTGCGGGCGCCGGATCAGCAGGCCGAGGATGCCGCGGCCGTGCGGCGGGTCGCCGATCCGGGCCCGCTCCTCGTCGCTGACCCCGGTCGTCACGAACTCGATGAGCACCGGTCCGTCGCCGATCACGCCCAGCGCGCCGTACCGCGCGTCGGTCAGCCGGGTCGCCGCCTCGACGATCCGGGACAGCACGCTGCGCAGGTCGAGGTCGGAGGAGATCGCCGCGACGGCGTCCAGCAGGGCGCGCGTCGAGTCGGGAAGGACGCCGCTGGCGCCGTCGCTGGGGTGCACGGCGTCAGTCTGCCCCAGCGGCCCCGCTCTCTCAGACCGCGCGACGCACGGGCAGCGTCTCGACCGGGTCCCAGCCGACGCCGATCTGGCGGCCACTGATCTCCGACCAGTGCAGCCGCAGGTAGAGGTTGCGCGCGCCGGCGGCCCACGGCTGTGGGTCCCACGTCGTGCGGATCCGGTCCAGCTCCAGCGGGTCGGTGACCACGTTCGCGCGGCCGCGGACAACGACGCTCCAGCCACGCCAGCGCTCGTGGTCGAACCAGTCGACCTCGAAGGCGAGCATGCTGCCGCGCCCGTAGGTGCCGAGCACGCTGTACGGCGAGGTGCGCATGATCACCGCCTCGCCCACGACCGAGTAGTTGACCGGCACGATGTGCGGGCCGTCCGGGGAGGAGAGCGCCACCCGGCCGGTGATGCCGGCGCCCAGGAGCAGGGTGCACTGCTCCGGGCCGAGGTCGACGGATTCCTGCACGACTGCCTCCTTCGGGGTCGGGTCCGTCCGCTCGTTCCATGGTGCTCCCGATCACACGTGCAGCCGAGGGCCGATGGTCCCGAGAATGCCGGGCCTTCGCCGCTACTGGTCCGGGTCTCACCGGGGGAATCTGGAGCCGTAGACGACGCCAGGGAGGCAGCCATGGGTAACACGGAGAACACGCTCATCCCGCCAGGCACGGTGGTGGTGGGGATCGACGGCTCGCCCTCCTCCGACCGGGCCCTCGACTGGGCGATCGACCAGGCGGTGCGCGAGCGCCGGCAGCTCACCCTCGCCCACGGCATCGACCCCGCCGGCGTCGCCTGGACCGACCCGATGGGCGGCAGCCACCGGGCCGTGGTCGACGCGATGGCCGACGACGGACGGCGGCTCCTGGCCGACGCCCGGGCGTACGTCGAGATCCGCCAGCCGGACCTCGGCGTCAACCAGACCGCGTGGATGGCCGACCCCCGCGTCACGCTGCTCAAGCTCGCCGAGAAGGCCAGCGTGCTGGTCGTCGGGTCGCGTGGTCGCGGCCCGGTCGCCAGCCTGCTGCTGGGCTCCGTGGGGCTGGCCGTCGTCCGCCACGCCACCTGCCCCGTGGTCGTGGTGCGGCCCGGCAACCCGGGTCGGGTGCGCAACGGCGTCGTGGTCGGGGTCGACGGCGGCCCGTCGTCGCGGGCGACCGTGGAGTTCGCCTACCGCCAGGCGTCGCTGCGCCAGCTGCCGCTGACGATCCTGCACGGCATCGAGGAGGTGTGGCCGCCCAACGCGACCGACGACGACCTGCGGATCTCGGTCACCGAGCCGCTCACCGGGCTGGCCGAGAAGTACCCGGACGTCACGACCCGGCTCGAGCTGGTGCGCGAGGACGCCGCCGGAGCGCTCGTCGAGCAGTCGCGGCGGATGGACCTCGTCGTGCTCGGCGCCCACCACGGCGGCCGGCTCTCGACGCTGCTGACCGGATCGGTGGCGCTGTCGGTGGTCGAGCACGCGGAGTGCCCGGTCGCGATCGTTTCGTAGTGCCGGCGGGCGATCAGTCGACGTCGCCGTCGACGTACATCCAGCGCCCGGCGCGCCGCTCGAAGCGGCTGTGCTCGCGCAGCTCGCCGGGCGCGCCGGCGCGGGTGAAGGACGCGACGAACTCGACCCAGTCCGCCCCGGCGTCGGTGACCCGTAGGCCCGTCCAGGTCAGGCCGGGATCGGGGGCGAGGTCGTCGGGGCGGGTGCGCGGATGCCAGGTGCGGAAGACGTAGTCGAGGTCGCCGACGGCGTACGCCGCGTAGCGCGACCGCATCAGCTCCTCCGCGGTCGCCGCCGCCACCGCGCCCCGGTGCATCCGCCCGCAGCAGGCGTCGTACGTCGCACCGGAGCCGCACGGGCAGGGCTGCTGGAGGAGCACGGGCGAAACCCTACGCGGCGCGCCCGGGCGCGACCGTAACCGGAGACGGGTCCCGGTTCTTGCGGGTCCGGCGTAGCGTGAGGACGTGACCGCTCCCTCCACCCCTCCGCAGATCAGCAGGGTCGGCGAGCTCCGCGCCTCCGGCCATGTCCAGAAGCGCCTGCGCCAGGAGATCCGCGACAACCTGCTCGCCATGCTCCGTGAGGGCCGCGACCCGTGGCCCGGCCTGCACGGCTTCGCCGACACCGTGATCCCGCAGCTCGAGCGCGCGCTGATCGCCGGCCACGACGTCGTGCTGCTCGGCGAGCGCGGGCAGGGCAAGACCCGGCTGCTGCGCACCATGGTCGGGCTGCTCGACGAGTGGACGCCGGTGATCTCCGGCTCCGAGCTCGGCGAGCACCCCTACGAGCCCATCACGGTGACCTCGCAGCAGGCGGCCGCGACGTACGGCGACGACCTGCGCGTCTCCTGGCGGCACCGCGACGAGCGGTACGCCGAGAAGCTGGCGACCCCCGACACCTCGGTCGCCGACCTGATCGGCGACGTCGACCCGATGAAGGTCGCCGAGGGCCGGTCGCTGGGCGACCCGGAGACCATCCACTTCGGCCTGATCCCGCGCAGCCACCGCGGCATCGTCGCGATCAACGAGCTGCCCGACCTCGCCGAGCGGATCCAGGTCGCGATGCTCAACGTGATGGAGGAGCGCGACATCCAGATCCGCGGCTACGTGCTGCGCCTGCCGCTCGACGTGCTCGTGGTCGCCAGCGCCAACCCCGAGGACTACACCAACCGCGGCCGGATCATCACCCCGCTCAAGGACCGTTTCGGCGCCGAGATCCGCACCCACTACCCGGTCGAGCTCGACGACGAGGTGGCGGTGATCCGGCAGGAGGCCGACCTGGTCGCCGACGTGCCCGACTACCTGGTCGAGATCCTGGCCCGCTTCTCGCGGGCGCTGCGCCAGTCCAGCTCGGTCGACCAGCGGTCGGGCGTCTCGGCGCGCTTCTCGATCGCCGGCGCCGAGACGGTCGCGGCGGCCGCGCTGCACCGCGCCACCAGCCAGGGCGAGGACGAGCCGGTCGCCCGGGTCGTCGACCTCGAGACCGCGGTCGACGTGCTCGGCGGCAAGATCGAGTTCGAGAGCGGCGAGGAGGGCCGCGAGGCCGAGGTGCTGACCCACCTGCTCCGCACCGCCACCGCCGAGACCGTGCGCCAGCGCTTCCGCGGCCTCGACCTCGGCCTGCTGGTGCAGGCGATCGAGGACGGCGCGATGGTCGCGACCGGCGAGCAGGTCACCGCCCGCGACTTCCTCACCGGGCTGCCGGTGCTCGGGGAGTCGGAGCTGTACGACGACGTCTGCGAGCGCATCGGCGCGACCAACGATGGCCAGCGTGCCGGTGCCATCGAGCTCGCGCTCGAGGGGCTCTACCTGGCCCGCCGGATCGGCAAGGACGTCGACGGCGCGGAGACGGTCTACGGGTGACCCGATGAAGGACCGCACCCGCTTCAAGCGCTACGAGGGCGGCGACCCGCTGGCCCCGCCGGTCGACCTCGCCGAGGCGCTGGACGCGATCGGCGAGGACGTGATGGCGGGCTACTCGCCCGAGCGCGCGATGCGCGAGTTCCTGCGCCGTGGCGGCCGCGACCAGAGCGGCCTCGACGACCTGGCACGCCGGGTCGCCGAGCGGCGGCGGGAGCTGACCCAGCGACACAACCTCGACGGCACGCTCCAGGAGATCAAGGAGTTGCTCGACCGCGCCGTCCTCGAGGAGCGCAAGCAGCTCGCCCGCGACGCGATGATGGACGACGGCGACCGGGCGCTCCGCGAGATGCAGCTCGACAGCCTGCCGCCCAACACCGCGGCCGCGGTCGGCGAGCTCTCGTCGTACGACTGGCAGAGCCGCGAGGCCCGCGAGGACTACGAGAAGATCAAGGACCTGCTCGGCCGCGAGCTGCTCGACCAGCGCTTCGCCGGCATGAAGCAGGCTCTCGAGGGCGCCACCGACGAGGACCGCGCGGCCGTCAGCGAGATGCTCGGCGACCTCAACGAGCTGCTCGAGAAGCACGGCAGGGGCGAGGACACCCAGCAGGACTTCGACGACTTCATGGCCAAGCACGGGGACTTCTTCCCCGAGAATCCGCAGGACATCGACGAGCTCCTCGAGTCGCTCGCCCAGCGCTCGGCCGCCGCGCAACGGATGCTCAACTCCATGTCGCCCGAGCAGCGCCAGGAGCTGATGGAGCTCTCCGCGCAGGCCTTCGGCTCCCCGCAGCTGATGGACCAGCTCGGCCGGCTCGACGACAACCTGCAGTCGCTGCGCCCCGACCTCGACTGGGGCGGCTCCGAGCAGCTGAGCGGCGAGCAGGGCCTCGGGCTGGGCGACGGCACCGGTGTCTTCCAGGACCTCGCCGACCTCGACCAGCTCGCCGAGCAGCTCTCGCAGTCCTACGACGGCGCGCGGATGGACGACCTCGACCTCGACCAGCTCGCGCGCCAGCTCGGCGACGAGGCCGCGGTCGACGCGCGCACCCTGCAGCGGCTCGAGAAGGCACTGCGCGACTCTGGCTACCTCAAGCGCGGCTCCGACGGGCAGTACCGCCTCTCGCCGAAGGCGATGCGCCAGCTCGGCAAGGCGCTGCTGCGCGACGTCGCCGAGCGGATGTCCGGACGCCAGGGCAACCGCGAGCTCCAACGGGCCGGCGCCGCCGGCGACCTCTCCGGCGCCACCCGGGCCTGGGAGTTCGGCGACACCGAGCCGTGGCACGTGCCGCGCACGATGCTCAACGGCGTGCTCAGGCGTGCCGCCCTTCGAGACGCCTCGTCCCTCGGCTCCTCAGGAACCGCCCCTGTGCCGATGCTCAGTGTCGAGGACATCGAGGTGCAGGAGACCGAGGCCCGCACCCAGGCCGCGGTCGCGCTGCTGGTCGACACGTCGTTCTCGATGGCGATGGACGGCCGCTGGGTGCCGATGAAGCGCACCGCGCTCGCGCTGCACACGCTGATCCGCTCCCGATTCCGCGGCGACGCGCTCCAGCTGATCGGCTTCGGCCGGCACGCCGAGGTGATGGAGATCGAGCAGCTCACCGCGCTGGACGCGATGTGGGACAAGGGCACCAACCTGCACCACGCGCTGCTGCTCGCCAACCGGCACTTCCGCAAGCACCCGAACGCGCAGCCGGTGCTGCTCATCGTCACCGACGGCGAGCCGACCTCGCACCTCGAGCCGAGCGGCGAGGTCTACTTCTCCTACCCGCCGCACCCGCTCACGGTGGCGTACGCCATCCGCGAGCTGGACAACGCCGGGCGGCTGGGAGCACAGACGACGTTCTTCCGGCTCGGCGACGACCCCGGGCTGGCCCGGTTCATCGACCAGATGGCGCACCGGGTCGACGGCCGGGTGGTGGCACCCGAGCTGGACGACCTCGGCGCCGCGGTGGTCGGCTCCTACCTGGGCGCCCGCGGCCGCGGGGGCCCGTGGGGCGGGGGCGGCTACGGCGACTGGTTCGGCGGCCGCGGCTTCTGGGTCGGGGACCAGTAGCGTGCGGGTTTCGGCTGTCGGCAGCCAGAACCCGCGGGACACGCCGGTGCGACACGGCGCGCCGTGAGGGTTTCGGCTGCCAGCAGCCGAAACCCCGCAGGTCCCGGGATCGGCCCCGAAGGGGCAGGATGACCGCGTGGACCTGACCGTCATCGTCGTCAACGTCGTCGGCTGGCTCGGCATGGCGCTCCTCATCGGCGCCTACGCGCTGGTGACGGCCGGCCGCCTGCACGGGACGAGCCTGATGTTCCAGCTGATGAACCTCTTCGGCGGTGCGTTCCTGATGGTCAACTCCGCCTACTACGGCGCCTGGCCGTCCGCGGCTCTCAACGTGGTCTGGGTCGGGATCGGCATCGTGGGCCTGCTGCGGGCCGCACGCGGAAAACGGGGCCGGGTGCCGGAGCACGCCGCATAGCGCGCTGTCCGGCACCCGACCCCGTCGGAGACTGTGGTGTTCAGGTGGTGCTCAGGCCACGGTCTTCAGGGCGAGCTTCGTGAACTGCACCGACTTCGGGATCGACGGCGCGGTCTGGTCCATCGAGGTGGCGCCCGTGTAGACGACGTGCTTGCCGGAGCGGACGAAGAGCGAGTTGGTGACCATGGTCGTGGCCTGGCCGGCGATGGTGCAGGTGGCCTTCATCTGGTAGCCCCACCGCTCGTTGCCCAGCTTGAAGCCGATCTTCTTCATCGAGCTCTTGCAGTCGACCTTGCCGCCACCGGCGCCGCCGCCGGGGACCGTGACCGGGCACTTCTTCGCGGACTTCTGGTAGCCGTGCAGGTACGCGATCGCGGCCTTGGCGTTCTTGAACTTGATCGCGGTCGCGTAGACGCTCGGCCGCTCACCGGTCGTCTCGTAGAGCGACGGGTCGCCGGAGGCGTACTCGGGGGCGGTGTAGTCGGGGGAGTACGCCGCGGTCGTCTGGCTCGCGCCCTTGACCACCTTCTGCTGACCGCACTTCTTGCCGGGGCCGTAGACCTTGGAGGTCGACTCCGAGCTGGTGCCGACGTGCGGGTAGATCTTGGCGGTGGCCTCGACGGAGGGGACCTTCGCGGCACCGGCAGCGGTGGCGGACGTCGCGAGGACGGGCACGGTGACGGCGGGGACGACGAGCGCGATCAGTGCGCGGCTCAGCCAGCGGCGGGACATGTTTTCTCTCTCTCGTTTGTCCGGTGTGGTCCGGAGGAATCGGGGCCGGGATCACCCGGCGCCGAGCAGCCTGGCGAGTCCAACTTGGGAATCACTGGGACCTGACTGGGAGCCGATCCGACCAGGTCGGAGAATAGCCGGGATGGACGACATCTCCGCGACCGTGCTCGCCCTGCTGGGCCTGGCCGCGCTCGCGGCGGGCTTCGTCGACGCCGTCGTCGGCGGGGGTGGCCTGATCCAGCTCCCGGCGCTCCTGCTCGGGATGCCGCACGCCGCGCCGGTGCAGGTGCTGGCCACGAACAAGGTGGCCTCGTTCTGCGGGACCAGCGTCAGCGCGGCGACGTACTACCGCCGGATCAGGCCGGACCCGCGGACGTTCCTGCCGTTGATGGCGCTCGCCTTCGTCGGGTCGGCGCTCGGCGCACTGGTGGCCAGCCAGATCCCGCGCTCGGCGTTCGAGCCGATCGTGCTGGTCGCCCTGATCGTGGTCGGCGGGTACGTGTTGTTCACGCCGCAGCTCGGCGAGCAGACCGCGCTGCGGTTCGCGGGGCACCGGCACCTGGCCGCCGCGATGGCCACCGGCCTCGCGATCGGCTTCTACGACGGCGCGCTCGGCCCGGGCACCGGCAGCTTCTTCGTGTTCGCGCTGGTCGGCCTGCTGGGCTACAGCTTCCTCGAGGCGTCGGCCAAGGCGCGGCTCGCCAACTGGGCGACGAACCTCGCGGCGATCCTCGTCTTCGCGCCGCAGGGCGCGATCGTGTGGAAGGTCGCGCTCGTCATGGGCGCGGCCAACATCGTGGGCGGGTACGTCGGCGCGCGCACCGCCGTCGCCCGGGGCGCCCGCTTCGTGCGGATCTTCTTCATCGTGGTGGTCTCGGCGTTCATCGTCCGGATCGGCGGCGACGTGGTGGGGCTGTGGTGACGACGTGGTGACGACGTGGTGACGACGTGGTGAGCTACCTGACCCTCGCCCGCGACGCGGAGGCCGAGATCGAGGTGAAGCGCTCGCGCTTCCGGTGCACCCTGCGCCGGGTCGAGACCGAGGACGCGGCCCGGGCCGTCGTCGACGGACTGCGGCGCGAGCACTGGGACGCTCGGCACCACTGCTCGGCGTTCCGGATCCAGCAGCACGCCCCCGGTGCGTCGCTGGTGCCCGTCGAGCGCTCCTCCGACGACGGCGAGCCGGCCGGCACCGCCGGTGCGCCGATGCTCGACGTGCTCCGTGGCCACGAGGTGAGCGACGCGGTCGCGGTCGTGACCCGCTGGTTCGGCGGCACCCTGCTCGGCGCGGGCGGCCTGGTGCGGGCGTACGGCGACGCCGTCCGGGCCGCGCTCGCCGAGGCCGGGACCCTGCGCCGCACCCTCGTGCGCGAGCACCTCCTCGAGCTCGACCACGCGGACGCCGGCCGCGTCGAGAGCGACCTGCGCGCCCGCGGGATCGCCGTGCTCGACCGGCAGTACGACGCCCGCGTCGCCCTGACGCTCGGCGTACTCCCCGGCGAGGAGCCGCGGCTCGCCGCGCTGCTCGCCGAACTCACGGCCGGAGCCGCGACGACCACGGTGGCGGGTGAGCGCTGGGTCGATAGCCTCACTTCATGAGTGTTGTCGTCGACCTTGCCGACCTCCCGGACCGGCTCGCCGAGTACGACCGGGGCTACCTCCTCACCTCGCGCGACGGCCTGGTGAAGGCCGTCTCCGTGCGCGCCGTGCCCGCCGACGGCGTGCTGCGCGTGCCCACGCCCGGCCGCGGCTCGGTCGCCAACGTCGGCGCCCATCCCCCGGTGACGCTGCTCTTCCCACCGCTGGCGAACCCCGGCATGACGCTGCTCGTCGACGGCACCGCCGTCGCCGACGGCGACGACGTGGTGATCACCCCCACCGGCGCGGTGCTCCACAAGCCGGTGTCATGACGACCACCCCCTCCTGGGTGAGCGCGTTCCTGGACTTCGCGCCGGGCACGTTCGACAGCGGCATCGCCTTCTGGCGCGGTGTGACCGGCTACGACGTCTCCGCGCCGCGCGGCGAGCGCGACCACTTCGCGACGCTCGTGCCGCCCGACGGTGACGGCTACCTCCGGGTCCAGCATCTCGGCGACGGGCCCAGCCGGATCCACCTCGACCTGCACGTCCCCGCGCCCACGATCGCGGCCGAGGCCGCGGTGGAGCTCGGCGGGCACGTGCTGGTCCGGCACGAGCAGGGGTACGTCGTGCTGCGGTCGCCCGGCGGCTTCGTGTTCTGCTTCGTCGACCATCCAGCGCGCACCCGGCCGCGCCCCGCGATCTGGCCCGACGGCCGCTCCCAGGTCGACCAGGTCTGCCTCGACATCCCGCCCTCGGCGTACGACGTCGAGGTGGAGTTCTGGCGCGTGCTCACCGGCTGGGAGCTCGACGCGTCGGTGTCGCCCGAGTTCGCTCGCCTGCAGCCGCCCGACGACCAGCCGCTGCGCTGGCTGATCCAGCGGCTCGACGGCGAGCAGCCGGCCGTCACCGCCCACCTCGACCTGTCCGCCGACGACCGCGACCGCGAGGTCGAGCGGCACCTCGGCCTCGGCGCGTCGCTCGCCGCCCGGCACGACTGGTGGACGGTGCTGACCGACCCCACCGGGCTGGCCTACTGCGTCACGCGGCGATCGCCACGCTGAGCCGGAGCCGAGCCGGGAGGCGCCGGGACGTCATACGTTGCGAGGATCCGCTTCCTCGCAACGTATGACGTCCCGGGCGACCGAGGCGGCCTACGCGGGCTGGTGGAGGCAGAGGATGTTCCCGTCGGGGTCGAGGAACCACGCGGCCTTCATCGCGCCGTCGTCGAAGACGTGGTCGACGGTCTTGAGGTCCGGCAGGTCGTAGTCCTCGAACTGCACCCCGCGCGACTCGAGGTCGGAGATCTCGCTGGTGATGTCGCCGACCTCGAAGCTCATCGCCGTGTTCGGGGAGGGCCGCACGTCGGGGAGCGGGCGGAGCGCGAGGTGGGAGCCCCCGGTGAGGCGGAACATCAGCTCGCCACCGGGGCCGGCGCCGTCGAAGGCGAGTCCGAGGCGTTTCTCGTAGAAGTCCTGCGCCCGCGCGGCGTCCCCGACGGGGAGCATGACCGCGACGGCACTGTCGGTCAGTGTCATGGCAACCTCCTGGGCCACCTTCCAGCGTGCGCCCGGCGGTGGGTGCCGACAATCGTCAGTTCGGGTCACTCGCCGGCGAAGCCGGGCAGCGAGTCGGTGAGGATCTGCCGGAACGGCGCCTCGCACTCCAGTTGGCACAGCACGCCGAGACCGGCGAGCCAGGTGCGGTGGATCAGCAGGTACGACGGCGGCAGGTTGAGCTTCATGCCGACGGTGTACGCCGGGCTGCGCGGGTCGTTGATCCGGGTGAACTGGGTGCGCATCCAGGCACGGCTGAACCGGAACCGCTCGGTCCTCGTCGGCTCGACGAACGGCGCCAGGTAGTCGAGCACCTGGTCGGCGTCGACCGAGATGCGCTCCTTGATGAAACCCTCGCGGCGCAGCCCCGCGACCAGCCCGTCCTCGTCCTCGTCGGCGGCGATCCGCAGCAGCCGGCCCATCGCCTCGGGCAGGCCCCGCTCGGGCAGTCGGGCGACGGCGCCGAAGTCGAGCACGCCCAGCCGGCCCGGCTCGCCGTCGGGGCCGGGGAGGATGCGGTAGTTGCCCGGGTGCGGGTCGGCGTGCAGCATGCCGGTGCGCACCGGGCCGCTGAAGAGGAAGCGCACGAAGAGCTCGCCGTAGTGGTCGCGCTCCTCCGGCGTGCCGCTCGCGATGATCGAGGCGAGCGACGCGGGGCTCTCCAGCCACTCGGTGACCAGCGTCGTGGCACCGACGTCGACGACGTCGGGCACCACGATCTCCGGGTCGTCGCGGAACGCCGCCGCGAAGGTGCGCTGTGCCTCGGCCTCCAGGTCGTAGTCGAGCTCGTCGGCCGCGCGGGCCTGGAGCTCCTCGACGAGCGGCTTGAGGTCGAGCCCGGGCACGAGCGGGGCCGCCGTCCGGGCCACCCGGGAGATCGCGCGCAGGTCGGAGCGGAGCGCGTCGCCGGCGCCGGGGTACTGCACCTTGACCGCGACGTCGCGCCCGTCGGCCCACCGACCGCGGTGCACCTGGCCGATGGACGCCGCGGCCGTCGGCCCGCCGTCGAGCCAGACGAGCCGGTCCCGCCAGTCCGCGCCGAGGTCGGCGGCCAGGATCTCCCGCACGGTCGCGGTCGGCATCGGGGGAGCGGCGTCCTGGAGCTTGGTGAGCTGGTCGCGGTAGGGCTCGGCCAGCTCCTCCGGGAAGGCCGACTCCAGCACCGACAGCATCTGGCCGAACTTCATCGCGCCGCCCTTGAGCTCGCCCAGCGTGCGGAAGAGCTGCTCGGCGGTGCGCTGCTGGATCTCGGACAGCACGGCGTCCGCCGGCTTCCCGCCGATCCGCTTGCCGAGCCCGAGCGCGCTGCGCCCGGCGTACCCGATCGGCAGGGCGGCGAGCCTCGCCGTCCGCGCCACGGCCTTGCGGGGCAGCTCGGTCATGGCCTCGATTGTTCCAAACCGGTGGTGGGACCGGGCGGGCCCCGGCGGTGCGCCCGCCCGACAAGTCGGGACACGTGCCCCTGCCGGGCCGGGCCGTGGCCGGGGTTCGGTGGGAGGTCGTCCGTCTCGAGGGGGAGCATGCGCCGCCACATCCGCCGGGTCGTCCCGGCCGTCCTGACCGCCACGGCCCTGCTGGTGCCGACCGCCGGTGCCGTCGCCGAGCCGACGGAGACACTCGCGGCGGCCGGATCGATCGTCTTCGTCCGGGGCCACAACGTCTGGGTGGCGAGCGGCGACGGCACGTCGGTGCACCAGGTGACCCAGGACGGGACGGCGGCCTCGCCGTACGTCTCGCCCACGCAGTCCGACGACGGCACGATCGCCGCGGGCCACGGGAGCGAGATCGTCTTCCTGGGCCAGAACGGCAGCGTGCGCAACCGGCTGGACCCGCCGGGCCTGATGAGCCCCGCTCTCAACCGGGAGATCGACGGGCCGATCCGGCAGGCCGCGATCTCGCCGGACGGCCTGCTGGTGGCCTACACGATCAGCGTCTGGGGCTGTGTTCCCGGCGAGCAGTGCCGCGACCACGCCGTCACCGCGATCACCGGCACCGACACGATGGACCTGCCGATGACCTACGGCCAGACCTACCTCTGGTCGCCGTCGTGGGTGGGCGACAGCCGGACGATCCAGATGAACCTGGACGACGACCTGGCGATGTTCAAGGACCTCCACCTGGCGCCGCGCTCGTGGTTCATGGACATCGAGACCGTGCACTGGAGCGAGGCCACCGACCTCGACGACGTGGAGCTCTCGCCGGACGGCCGCTGGCTCGCCGGCGTGCGCGGATCCGGGACGTCGACCCGGATCGCGCGGTACGGCGTTCGCGGCAACGCCCGCTCCGGGCCGGCGCCGCTCGCGCCGGTGCTGGCCTGCCAGACCGCCGCGGCCGCGGGCCAGGCGAGCCCGACGTTCTCCCCGGACAGCACGACCGTCGCCTGGCAGCAGGGTGGTGGCGTCTGGGCGGCCGGTGCGGACGTGAGCACCGGCTGCCCCGCGCCGAGCCTGCTGATCCCGAACGCCCAGGCGCCGGACTGGTCCGCCACGCCGTTCGACCCGGCGCGGGGGCCCGCGCCCCTCCCGGGTCCGCAGCCGGGGCCGCAGCCGGGTCCCCAGCCGGGCCCGCAGCCGGGTCCGAACCCCACCCCGGGGCCGCAGCCCGGTCCGGCGGCGTTCTCGGTGGTGAAGGGACCGCAGGTCCGCGGGGTCGCGAAGGTGGGCAGGGTGCTCCGTGCCGTGGCGCCGCGGCTCGCCCCGCAGCCGGCGAAGGTCTCGTTCCGGTGGATGCGCAACGGCAAGCCGGTCGCCGGCGGAGCGGGGGCCGCGAAGCGGTATCGGCTCAAGGCCGCCGACCGTGGGCGCCGGATCTCGGTGCGGGTGACGGCGACGGCACCGCAGCTGCCGACGAAGGTCGTGACCAGCAAGGCCACCGCGAAGGTGCGCCGCTGACGTCACTGGGTGCACAGGCAGAACGGGTGCCCGGCGGGGTCGAGGAAGACCCGGAACGTCGTGCCCGGCTGGTGCGCGGCCCGGGTCGCCCCGAGCTCCAGCACCTCGGCCTCGGCCGCGTCGAGGTCGGGCACCACCACGTCGAGATGGAGCTGCTGGGGCCGCTCCTGGCCGGGCCACTCGGGCGCCCGGTAGCCCTCGACCTGTTGGAAGGAGATGCACGAGCCGCCGTCGGCGGGCCTGATGTCGATCCAGCCGCCGGGGTCCTCCTGCACGTCCCAGCTGAGCAGTGTGGCGTAGAAGCGGGCCAGTCGGCCGGCGTCGGGGCAGTCGTAGACGAAGGTCGGGAAGCGAGCGATGGCCATCCGTCGACGGTAGACCCCGCCCGCGCGGACCTCAGCCGTTCTCGGGGCCGTCGGGGCCGTCGGGGCCGTCGGGGGCGGCGGGGGCGGCGGGGTGGGTCGCGAGGCCGCTGAGGATCAGCTCGCCGATCGCGGCGGCCAGGCGCGTGGCCTCCTCGACCGGCCTCTCGCACGGCCCCTCGACGGCGACGCTGAGGCCGGCGATGGTGATGGCGCCGAAGACGCTCATGGCGACGGTGGCCGGATCGGCGACCCGGCGCAGGGACCCGTCGGCCACCCCCTCGGCGAGCAGCCGCTCGATCGGCTCGTAGAAGGTGCTGTGGATCGCGACCGCGAGCTCGGGCAGCCGGGTCGCGCGGCCCAGGTCGCCCACCAGGGCGCGGCACAGGAACGGGTGCTCGAGCATCACGCCGAGCTGCGCCACGATCGCGGCCTCGAGCCGGGTCCGGGCGTCCTCGGGTCCGCTCACGGCCACCCCGACGGCGCCGGCGATCAGGTCGAGCAGGTCGCCCAGGAGGAACTCCAGGACGCCGTTCTTGCCGTCCAGGTGGTAGTAGATCGTCGCCTTGGGGATGCCCGTGACCTCGGCGATGTCATCGATCTTGGTGCCGTCCAGGCCCCGTTCGGCGATCAGCTCGGCCGCGTCGTACAGCTGGCTGGCCAGTTTGGCCGGAAGCTTCCGCATGGCCACATCGTATGTTGTACTGCTAGTACAAACGAGCACTCCAAATGCTCGGTACGACCTCCGGCCCGAAGGGAGCCGCCGATGTCCGACCACGAGCTGAGGTACGACCCGTTCGATCCGGAGGTGATCGCGGACCCGTACGCCACCTACCGCGAGCTTCGCGATCGTGCGCCCCTGTACTGGTCCCCGGCGGCGGGCTGCTGGGTACTCAGTCGCTACCACGACGTGGCCGCGGTGCTCACCGACCCGATCACGTACTCCTCCGCGTCGGGCATCTTCCCGACCCCGGCCGACGTGGACATGACCGCGATACTCCTGCCCATGCTGGTGATGAGCGACCCGCCCCGGCACACCCAGCTGCGGCAGATCGTCAGCCGGGCCTTCACGCCGCGTCGCATCGCGGCGCTCGAGACGACGATCGAGGGCATCGCCGCCGACCTTCTCTTCCAGGTCCCCCTGGAGGATGACTGGGACTTCGTCTCGGCGTTCTCCGGGCCGCTCCCGGCGATCGTCATCGCCGACCTGCTCGGCGTCCCGCGGGAGGACCGGGACCGGTTCCGAGCCTGGTCCACCACCTTCGTCCAGTCCAATCCCAGTCGAGGCCAGCTGGGCGTGGAGGTGGCCACCGCGCTCTACGACTACTTCGCCTCCTTCCTCGCCGAACGCCGGGCCTACCCGGAGGACGACCTCATGACGGCGCTCGTCCAGGCGGAGGTCGAGGGCCAGTACCTGAGCGAGGAGGAGCTCCTCGGCTTCTGCCTGCTGCTGCTCGTGGCCGGGCACGAGACGACCACCAACCTGCTCTCCAACGGCGTCGTGCTGCTCGCCGCACACCCCGAGAGCCGCGAGCGGCTCGCGGACGACCCGGGCCTCGTGCCGGGCGCGGTCGAGGAGCTGCTCCGCTACGACTCGCCGGTCCAGGGCCTCTCGCGCACGGTGACCAGGCCGGTCGAGCTGCACGGGCAGTGGATGCGGCCCGGCGACACGGTGCTGCTGCTGTTCGGCGCGGCGAACCGCGACGAGCGGGTCTTCGCCGACGCGGAGGTCTTCGACATCGACCGTCGCCCCGAGCACATCGCGTTCGGCCGCGGCATCCACTTCTGTCTCGGGGCGGCCCTGGCCCGCCTGGAGACCCGGATCGCGCTACAGACGCTCCTCGGCGACCGGAGCTTCCGCTGGGAGGCGGACCTGGCCGGTGCCGAACGACTCAGCTCGGGACCCGTCAGGGGGTTCGCGTCACTGCCGGTTCGGTGACGCGCGAGGCGACGCTCGGGAGTCGTGCGGGGGCTGGCGTCATCCTGTCAGGGGGCGGGATGGCGCCAGTCGCGCGCTCAGCCTCGAGGCTCAGGCGGTCTCGGGGAACTTCACGCCGGTGTTGGCGTGGCACCGGTAGCCGTGGGGGTTCTTGGCGAGGTACTGCTGGTGCACGTCCTCGGCGTAGTAGTACGGCGCTCCGTCGTCGAGGGGAGCGGCGGGCCGGATCTCGGTGGTGATGTCGCCGAGGCGCCGGCGGGCGAGCTCGGCGCCGTACGCGGCGGTCAGCTCGCGGGCGATCCGCTCCTGTTCGGGTGTCGTCCAGTAGATCGCCGAGCGGTACTGGGTGCCGACGTCGTTGCCCTGGCGGTAGCCCTGGGTCGGGTCGTGGATCTCGAAGAAGGTCTTGACCAGGTCGGCGTACGAGACCGTGGCCGGGTCGAACACGATCCGCACGGCCTCGGTGTGGTTGGTGCGCCCGGTGCAGACCTCGTCGTACGTCGGGTGCGGCGTCGTGCCGCCGGCGTACCCGACCGAGGTCGACCAGACCCCGGGGATCTGCCAGTAGATCTCCTCGGCGCCCCAGAAGCAGCCGAGGCCGAAGAGCGCCACCTGGTAGCCGTCCGGGATCCCGCCGGTCTCGGGGTCGGTGACCACCGGCGCGTCCAGGACCCGGTGCCGCTCGGCGATCGGGAACGTCCGCTCGGTGCGGCCCGCGAGCGTCTGCTCGGGGGCGACCATCTCGGCCTTGCGTGTGAGGAACACAGGCACTCCTTCTCGGTCGGGGGATTCGTCCACAGTGTCCAACAATCGAGGTGGCGGGTCCGTTCCCGACCTGATTGGCTGCGTGGTACCAGATCGATACCATCGGGGTATGGCCATGACGGTACGCACTGACGAGGAGCTCGATCGGGCGCTGACCGAGCTCGCGCAGCAGGAGGGGGTCTCGAAGCAGGAGGTGATTCGGCGCGCGGTGCTGGAGCGGCGTGACCGGAGTGCTCACCGCGAGCGGGTGAGTGAGAGCGCCAAGCGGGTGATGGAGGAGTGGGGGCCGGTGCTGGACCGACTCGGCAAGGCCTAGGTCGTGGAGTACCTCGACTTGGAGGATCTGCTGTGGTTGACCAGGGAGCTCGGTGCCGGGCCGGTGCGCGACGTGGGCCTCCTGGAGTCGGCAGTGGCGCGACCGCGGACCAGCCTGTTCGGTGACGACGCGTATCCGTCGATCGAGCTCAAGGCGGCCTCGCTCCTGCACTCGATCTGCCGCAATCATGCGCTCGTCGACGGCAACAAGAGACTGGCCTGGTTCGGCACCGCGACTCTGCTCGACGTCAACGGCTACCGCGTCGACCTCACCGACGACGAGGCCTTCGATCTGGTGATGAGCGTCGCCGAAGGCTCCGCCGACGTCGAGGACATCGCTCGGGTGCTGGCTGCGGCGCTGGTCGAGCGCTGAGTAGCCTCCCAGTCATGAGTGAGCAGCAGCACCGACACAAGGCCGGCTTCGAGACACGGGCGATCCACGCGGGCTACGAGCCCGACCCGACCACCGGCGCGGTGATCCCGCCGATCTACGCGACCAGCACCTACAAGCAGGACGGCGTCGGCGGCCTGCGCGGGGGCTACGAGTACAGCCGCTCCGCCAACCCGACCCGCACCGCCCTGGAGGGCAACATCGCGGCGCTGGAGGAGGGGGAGCGCGGGTTCGCGTTCGCGTCCGGCTTGGCCGCCGAGGACACCCTGGTGCGGGCCACCTGCCGTCCCGGCGACCACGTCGTGATCCCCGACGACGCCTACGGCGGCACCTTCCGGCTCTTCGACAAGGTCGAGAAGGCCTGGGGTCTCGACCACAGCCCGGCGCCGGTCTCCGACCCCGACGCGGTCGCGCGGGCGATCCAGCCCGGCGAGACCAAGCTGGTCTGGATCGAGACGCCGACCAACCCGCTGCTCAACATCGGCGACATCGCGGCGCTCGCCGCCGTCGCCCACGACGCCGGGGCGCTGCTGGTCGTCGACAACACCTTCGCCTCGCCGTACCTCCAGCAGCCGCTCACGCTCGGCGCCGACGTCGTCGTGCACTCGACGACCAAGTACTGCGGCGGCCACTCCGACGTGGTCGGCGGCGCGCTCGTCGTGAGGGACCTCGACCTCGCCGAGCAGGTCGAGTTCCACCAGAACGCCATCGGCGCCGTCGCCGGCCCGTTCGACTCCTGGCTCACCCTGCGCGGCCTCAAGACGCTCGCGCTGCGGATGGAGCGCCACTGCGACAACGCCGAGCGGGTGGTCGACTTCCTGACCAGCCACCCGAAGGTCGGCGACGTGATCTACCCCGGACTCGAGACCCACCCCGGGCACGAGGTCGCCCAGCGGCAGATGCGGCGGTACGGCGGAATGGTGTCCTTCCGCGTCACCGGCGGCGAGCAGCACGCCCTCCAGGTCTGCGAGCGCACCGAGGTGTTCACGCTCGGGGAGTCGCTGGGCGGCGTCGAGTCGCTCATCGAGCACCCCGGCCGGATGACCCATGCCAGCGTGGCGGGCACCGAGCTCGAGGTGCCGGCCGACCTGGTGCGGCTCAGCGTCGGCATCGAGACCGCCGACGACCTGGTGGCCGACCTGGAACGCGCCCTCGGCTGACCGTCGAGAGACGCCGACCGCGGAGGGCTCGGGGATAAGTTGTCGCCGTGAGCAATGACGCTGACGGGCCCGACGACGTCCCCACCCCCGGACCGGAGGAGGGGGACCCGGGTCGGCGTCGCCTGCCGCTCATCCATCTGCGGCAGCGGCCCGACGACGATCAGCAGGAGGGCGAGGAGGGGATCGCCGCGCGCCTGGCCCACCAGTGGGCGCAGCTGCGCGACGAGCGCCGGGCCCAGCCCGTCCCCGTCACCGTGACCGGCGGCAGGTCGAACTTCAGCCGCGCGCAGGTGCCCTGGGGCCTCGACCTCACGGCCGCCTGGGCCTGGCGGTTCCTGGTCATCGCGGGCGCGGGCTACCTGCTGCTCTGGCTGGTCGCGTTCTTCGCCGTCGTGACGGTGCCGCTCGCGATCGCCCTGCTGATCACGGCACTGGCGATCCCGGTCGTCGACGGTCTCGATCGGATCGGCTTCCCGCGGGGGTTGGCGGCGCTGCTCGTGGTGATCGCGGGCATCGGCTTCGTGGTCGCGCTGCTCACGTTCGCCGGGCAGCAGGTGGCCAACGGCGCCACCGACCTCGCCGGGCAGGCGGTCAAGGGCCTCGACGAGATCAAGAGCTGGCTCAAGACCGGTCCGCTCCAGGCCAGCGACTCCCAGATCAACGAGTACATCGACCGGGCGCAGGACGGGCTGCGCGGCTACGCCCAGGGCGAGGACGTCGTCGGGCAGGTGACGGAGGTCGGCGCCGCGCTGGGCCACGTGGTCGCGGGCTTCTTCATCGTGCTGTTCTCGACGTACTTCTTCCTCGCCGACGGCGCGCGGATCTGGAGCTGGGTGGTCCGGCTCGCCCCGCGCGCGGCCCGGGAGCACACCGACGGCTCCGGCCGGGTCGCCTGGATCTCGCTGACCCAGTTCGTGCGCGCGACCGTGATCGTCGCCGCGGTCGACTCCATCGGCATCATGATCGGCGCGGCGATCCTGCAGGTGCCGTTCGTGCTGGCCATCGGCGTGCTCGTCTTCCTCGGCGCCTTCGTGCCGATGATCGGTGCCACGATCGCCGGCACGGTCGCGGTGCTGGTGGCGCTGGTCGACCAGGGCCCGATCACCGCGCTGATCATGCTCGGGGTCGTGATCGGGGTCCAGCAGCTCGAGGGCCACGTCCTGCAGCCCTTCCTGATGGGCCGCTGGGTGTCGCTGCACCCCCTTGGCGTGATCGTCGCGATCGCCTGTGGTGTGCTGGTCGCCGGGATCGCGGGCGCGCTGGTCGCCGTACCCCTGGCCGCGGCGCTCAACGCCGTGATCCAGCACCTGGCCTCCAACACCTCGGTCGGCGACGATCCGGTCGAGGAGCTGGCGGAGGACTACGAGGAGATGGGGGCGACGTCCGCGGCGCCCGGCGAGGAGACGCACGATGACTGAGGTGCCGACCGTCGGCCTGGCCGACATCCGCGCGGCCCGCGAGGTGCTGCGCGGCGTCGCGATCGAGACGCCGATGGAGGAGTCCCGCTGGCTCTCGGCGCTGGCGGGCGGCCCGGTCTCACTGAAGTGCGAGAACCTCCAGCGCACCGGCTCGTTCAAGACCCGCGGCGCCTACCTGCGCATCTCGCGGCTCTCGGCCGAGGAGCGGGCGCACGGCGTCGTCGCCGCGTCAGCCGGCAACCACGCCCAGGGCGTCGCGCTCGCCGCGCAGCTGCTGGGCATCAAGGCCACGGTCTTCATGCCCGAGGGGGCGCCGATCCCCAAGGAGAAGGCGACCCGGGGGTACGGCGCGGAGGTCGTCTTCCACGGCCGCTACCTGGAGGACGCGCTGGTCGAGGCGCAGGCCTTCGCCCAGCGCACCGGGGCGGTGCTGATCCACCCCTTCGACCACGTCGACATCGTCGCCGGCCAGGGCACCGCCGGCCTGGAGATCCTCGAGCAGACGCCGGACGTCGAGACGGTGCTGGTGCCCACCGGTGGCGGGGGACTGCTGGCCGGCATCGCGCTCGCGGTGAAGGCGCTCAGGCCCGAGGTGCGGGTCGTGGGCGTGCAGGCGGAGGGCGCCGCGGCGTACCCCGGCTCGCTGGCCCACGGCGCGCCGGTGGCGCTGGAGTCGATGAAGACGATGGCCGACGGCATCGCGGTCGGCCGGCCGGGGGACATCACGTTCGCGGCAGTGCGCGACCACGTCGACGAGATCCTCACGGTGAGCGAGGACGCGCTGGCGCGCGCCGTCCTGGCCACGCTCGAGCGGGCGAAGCTGGTCGTCGAGCCGGCCGGAGCCGCCGCCGTGGCGGCCCTGCTGGAGCACCCGACCGCGTTCGCGACGCCCGCCGTGGCGGTCCTCTCCGGCGGCAACATCGACCCGCTGCTGCTCGGCAAGGTGATCCGGCACGGCATGGCCGCCGCCGGGCGCTACCTGAACCTGCGGGTGCTCATCCCCGACGTGCCCGGCGGCCTGGCGCAGCTCCTGGGCGAGGTCAGCGCGGTCGGTGCGAACGTGCTCGAGGTCGCCCACGAGCGGATCTCGCCCACGCTCCACGTCGACGAGGTCGAGGTGCACCTCCAGCTCGAGACCCGCGGCACCCCGCACACCGAGCAGCTGCTCAGCCGCCTGCGCGAGCACGGCTACCGGGTCTACGAGTAGGCCGAGTCGGCGCAAAGTCGCCCGCTGAGGTGGGTCACTTTGCGCCGACTCGTCGTGCTAGGAGCAGGCGCCGGTCGCGGCCGCCGCCGCGTTGGCGCTGGCCGCCTGGGCCGAGGACAGGTTGCTCTGGGCGCTGGTCGCCGCGCCCTGCGCCTTCTTGGCCTTCTTCTTGGCCTTCTTCTTCGCCTCGGTGGCCTTCTTGATCTTGTTCTTGGCGGCGTGCTTCTTCTTCAGCTTCTTCAGCGTGGCGGTCGCCTTCTTCTGCTTCTTCTTGGCCTTCGTCAGCTTCGTGGCGGCCTGGGTGGCCGCGGCCTGCGCGGACGCGACCGCGCTCGCGGCGCTCGCCGCCGCGCCGTTCGCCGCGCTGCACCCGAGCGGGACCGCGCCGGAGCCGATGATGTCGATGGTGGACTCCAGGCCGGGGAAGAGCGACGGCTGAGCGGTCTTGAACTGCTGCACCTGGGACATCACGCGAGCGCTCATCGCCGGGTCGGCGATCCGGGTGAAGACGGTAGGTCGGTTGGGGCGCGCGCAGCCCTCGGCCCAGCTCACGATCCCGGCGATGCGCCAGACGCCGTTGTCGCCGGGCACGACCAGTGGCCCCCCGCTGTCGCCCTGGCACGTGCTCTTGCCACCCTCGACTGCACCAGCGCACAACATACTGAAGGCGAAGAAGCGTGAACCATAGGCGCTCGTACAGGTTGCGTCTGCATGGATCGGCATCGCGACCTCCTGCAGGGTGGGGCTGGTCTGGCCGCCTTCGGAGACGTTGCCGAATCCAGCCACCGTCGCAGTACGGCCAGCGCGCCAGAGGGCTCCTTCGGTGGGCCCGGCGATCTTGATGGGTGCATAAGCGGCTGGAATGGCGCTGCTGAAGTACAGCAGGCCGAAGTCGTTGTCGGTGGCGTTGTGGTTGTAGCCGGACGCGACGTCATAGAAGCTCGCATCAGCGGTGACGCCGCCGGCCGTCGCCTGGTCCCGGCCGAAGTAGGCGCGCGCCGCCTGAACTGCCGGCTGACCTTGACTATTGACCAGGCAGTGCGCGGCGGTGAGCACGATCCGGGGGTGGACGATGGCACCTCCGCAGAGCCCGACTCCTTCGTTGGTCTGGATCTCCAGCCGCACCTGCCAGGGGAACTTGGCGGTGCTCGAGGTGCCGCCGCCGACGATGTCCGGTCTCTTGGTGCCGCCGTCGGCGGCGCTCGTGGGGGCAGCGGCGGCCACCAGGGATCCGGCAACGGCGAGTGCCAGGATCGGTGCCAGCAGGCGGCGCAGCGGTCTCGTCAACGACAACGACATCGTCGGTGGTCCTTTCCCAGGGGCATGACGAGACCACTAGACGATGGGACGACCGCGGATGCCCCTGGTTCCGGGGCAAATGCCCTATTTGGGGCGCAACTGGTCCAGACCGAGCTCAGGCACACGAGCGTGCGCCGGAGCCCGGCCTGGGCCAGGGGTTTGGGCCGCGCGGGCTCAGTTCGTGAACGGCACCGCGTCGACGATGACGACCTGGAGCATCTTGCCGTTGGGTGCCTCGTAGGAGACGGTGTCGCCCTTGTTGGCGCCGATGATCGCGGTGCCGAGCGGGGACTGCGGCGAGTAGACCTTGAGCCCGTCCGAGACGTCCTCCATCTCGCGGGCGCCGAGCAGGAACGTCTCGGTCTCGTCGTCGTCATCGCCGACGAACTTGTAGGTGACCTTCATGCCGGGCTCGACGACGCCGTCGTCGGGCGGGGTCTCGCCGACCTCGGCGCGGCGCAGCATGTCCTCGAGCTGACGGATCCGACCCTCGAGCTTGCCCTGCTCCTCGCGGGCGGCGTGGTAACCGCCGTTCTCCTTGAGGTCGCCCTCGTCGCGGGCAGCACTGATGCGGGCGATGACCTCCTGGCGCCGGGGGCCCTTGAGGTCCTCCAGCTCCTGCTTGAGCTTGTCGAAGGCGTCCTGGGTCAGCCAGACCTTGCCCTGCTCTGCTGCCTGCGTCATCGGGTAACTCCTGCTTACATCGAGGTACGGCGGAAATCGGTTCCGCCGGTGGTGGTGTCCCGCCCTGAGTGCCGTCGAACGGCGCCGCACTGATCTGATCGTGTGCGATTTGCGCTCGGGCCGCTCGTCGACGGCCCTGCGGGAGCGTCAGAACGACAAGTCTAACAACCGGCCGCGGGGAACGCAGGTCGAAACCGACGGTCCCCGGTCGGGGTGACGACCGGTCAGCGCGGTCGCCGCTGCTCCGCCGTCGTGCAGCCGAGCAGCTCGACCGAGGTCGCGCGTCGCTCCGTGCGGACGTCCTGCTCGTTGCGCCCGTGCTGGGGGGTGAACACCAGCTCCCCGACCACGTTGTGGTCCTCGGCGAACGCGCGCAGCGTGCACGAGGCCTCGACGTCGTCGTCGGAGAGCCGCACCTCGATGGTCGCGACCGCGTGGTGCTCGTTGACCACGCGGTAGCCCACGAGATCCGAGCGCGCCTCCGGCGTGGACTGGTCCCAGATGGCCCAGCCGAGCCAGCCCGCGAACGCCGCGACGACGACCACGCAGACGCCGATCAGCGCCTGGCGGCGCCGGGGCGACGGCGCGCCGTAGCGTTCGGCGAGATCGGTCGTCTGGCTCACCCCCAGATCGTCCCATCCTGGGGGTGACGCTCCGGCACCGGCCCGCTGCGCGACGACCGGTGCCGGAGGGGCACCCCCTACCATTGCCCGGTGAGCCAGCACCCCTCCGCGCCCGCCAGCCGACCCCGCGAGGGGTATCGGCTCATGCACGTTCACGCCCACCCCGACGACGAGTCGAGCAAGGGCGCGGCCAGCACGGCCATGTACGTCGCGCAGGGCGTCGACGTGCACGTGGCCACCTGCACCGGCGGCGAGCGCGGGTCGATCCTCAACCCGAAGATGGACCGGCCCGACATCCTCGAGAACATCACCGAGATCCGGCGCCAGGAGATGGAGCGGGCCCGCGACATCCTCGGGATCCGCCAGGACTGGCTGGGTTTCGTCGACTCCGGTTGGCCCGACGGCGACCCCAAGCCGCCGCTGCCCGAGGGCTGCTTCGGGCTGGTGCCGCTCGAGGAGGCGACCGCGCCGCTGGTGAGGCTGATCCGCGAGTTCCGCCCGCACGTGATGACGACGTACGACGAGCGCGGCGGCTACCCGCACCCCGACCACATCAAGTGCCACCAGATCAGCGTCGAGGCGTTCGCCGCGGCCGCCGATCCGGAGCGCTACCCCGAACTCGGCGAGCCCTGGCAGGTGCTCAAGCTCTACTACCACCACTCCTTCAACCGGCCGCGGATGCTGGCGATCGACGAGGCGATGCGTGCCCACGGCCTCGAGTCGCCCTACGCCGAGCGCCTCCAGGAGTGGAAGCCCGAGCCCGAGTGGGACGCGCGGATCACCACGCGGGTGCCCTGCTCCGACTACTTCGGGGTGCGTGACCAGGCGCTGCTCGCGCACGCGACGCAGATCGACCCCGACGGCTTCTGGTTCGCGATCCCGCGCGAGCTCCAGGTCGAGGTCTGGCCGACCGAGGACTTCGAGCTGGTGGAGAGCCGGGTCACCACTCGGACCCCCGAGGACGACCTCTTCGCCGGCATCGATACCCCCTCCTGAGAGACTGGACCCATGCAGGTGCTGACCGCCGTCCCGCAGGTGCTCTCGTACGTCGTGGCTCTGGTCGACGAGGTGCCGGAGGCCAAGGACGTCAAGGCCGGGTGGCTGGCCTTCGCCATCTTCATCGGGCTGATCCTCGCGGTCGCCTTCCTGGGCTTCAGCCTGGTCAAGCAGCTGCGCAAGGCCGAGGCCGCCGAGGAGGCCGGACTCTACGACCCGTCGGACAAGAAGCCGACCCCGATGCCGACGGTGGAGCCCGACCGCAAGGACGACACCGCCCAGAACGGCGCCTGACCTGCGCGAAAACCACCCGTCCGGGTGAGGGGTGCGGTGTTTGGTGGGCCCGTCCTTGCGGGCATCACCTCTTCATGAGCGCTCCACTGCAGGGCTCGCGTCGGGCGCCCGACCGTACGGCGCGATCGAACCAGACCAATCAGTTGCTCGGGCAGGCACAGACCGCCGACCGCGCCGAACGGCAGCGGCTCCTCGACGAGGTGGTCGTCGCGAACGTCGAGGTCGCGCGCTCGATCGCGCGGCGCTACCGCAACCGCGGCATCCCCCTCGAAGACCTTGAGCAGGTCGCGTGTCTCGCGCTGGTGCGCGCCGCGAACCGCTTCGAACCCGACAAGGCCGAGGACTTCCTGACCTACGCCGTGCCGACGATCTCGGGTGAGGTCAAGCGCTACTTCCGCGACCACGGCTGGGCGGTGCGGCCACCGCGCCGGGTCCAGGAGGTGCAGGCGCTGCTGGCCCAGGACGCGAAGCGCAGCGGCGGGGTGCGCGAGACCCCGGAGCAGATCGCCGACCGCCTCGGCATCTCCGTCGAGGACGTCACCCGGGCGGAGGAGGCGCAGGGCTGCTTCGCGCCGGTGTCCCTCGACGCCCCGGTCGGCCAGGCCGACCATGCCGAGGCCCGGGGCGAGCTCCTCGTCGACGAGGACCAGTTCAACGAGTGGGACGCCGCCGAGGCCCGGACCATCCTGCGGACCCTGACCAAGGACCTGAAGCCGCGGGACCGGCTGATCCTCTACCTGCGCTTCGTGGAGGACCGCACGCAGGCCGAGATCGGCGCCGAGCTCGGCGTCACGCAGATGCAGGTCTCGCGGCTGCTCTCCCGCATCCTCTCCGAGATGCGCGAGCGCCTGGGCGGAGCCGCGTCGACGGGTGTCGCCTGAGGTTCCGGTGCGAAGCGGGATAGGTGACCCGAACCCTGGGTAAGGTGCGGTCGTGGGTGGGCACGTGGCGGTGGCGCGACAGCGTTTCGACCCTGTTCCCGAGTGTGCGGGCGCCGCGCGGCGGCTGGTCCGTGAGCTGCTGCTCCGCACCGACTCCGACGACCTCGTCGACGCCGCCGAGCTGGTGGTCAGCGAGCTCGTCACCAACGCGCTGCTGCACACCGCCACCGTCATCGAGGTCTCGGCGGACGTCGACGAGACCGGCCTGCTGATCGAGGTCGCCGACGGGTCCTCGACGATGCCGGCCGAGCGCGACTTCGCCTCGCTCTCCGGCACCGGACGTGGGCTCGGTCTCGTGCACGAGCTCACGGCGACGTGGGGCGTGCGCCCGGTGCCGGACGGCAAGGTCGTGTGGGCCCGCGTCACCGCCGATCCGGTGCCGCCGGCACCCGCCCGGGCCCCCGACCCGCCCGGGCCGGAGGCGGACCGCGAGGTCGATGGGTCCGTGGCGGTGGAGCTGCGCAACCTGCCGCTCCTGATGCACCTGGCCTGGCACGAGCATGCCGAGACGCTGCTGCGGGACTACCTGCTCAGCCGACTCGAGGACGACGAGGCGGCGGCGCTCGCCGAGCACGCGGTCGTCAGTGCCGCGCTGGCGCTGCTGCACGAGCAGGTGCCGGCGCCGGTGCTCCCGGGCGGGGTGGACACGCTCGACGACGTCGCGGGGCTGCTCACCTCGGTGGCCGAGCCGGCGGCGACCCTCGCCGAGGGCCTGCTCCGCCTCCCCTCCGGCGCCGCGGCGAGCTTCGCGATCATGGACCAGGTGCTGGACGCGGCGGTCGCGATGGCCGAGACCGACCGGCTGCTGGCCGCCCCGATGCAGCCGGAGCTGCGCGCGCTGCGTCGCTGGCTGTGCGGGCAGGTCGAGTCCCAGACCGCCGGCGCCGCACCGGTTCCCTGGTCCTCGCCCGCGTCGCTGCCCGCCCCGGGCTCGGGCGTCGACACCGCCGACTGGGACCACGCGCCGATCGACCGGGCCGTCCGCGCGGTCGTCGCGGTCGACGACACCGACCGGGTGATCGCCGTCAGCGACGCGGCGCTGGGACTGCTCGGGTACGCCGGCCCCGACGACCTGGTCGGCCGGCGACTGCTGGCGCTGATCCCGGTCCGCTTCCACCAGGGCCACCTGGCCGGGTTCACCCGCTACCTGACCCACGGACGCGACCCGCTCATCGGCACCCCGGTCGTGGTGCCGTTCGTGCGCGCCGACGGCACCGAGATCACCCTCGAGATGCTCGTCGAGGTGCTCTCGGTCGCCGACGGCCGCCGGGTGTTCGTCGCGACCCTGCGCGACCCCTCCTGACCGGGGGTACGTCGGTCAGGAGGGACCGGGCTCAGCTGGGAACCACGCTCAGCGGCGGGTGAACCTCAGCCGCCAGTCGACGGGTCCGCGCTCGACGTACTCGACGGCGAACGCTCCGGGCGCCTCGTCCTCCACCTGCCGCAGCAGCGGCACCGGGTCGTGCGAGGCCACGAGCACCATGCCGGCGCCCGGCTGCAGGGAGCCGAGGGCGCCCTTGATCGATGCGTGCCGGATCGCGTGCGGGATCACCCGCGCGTCCAGCTCCGGCAGGTCGGTGGAGTGCTCGCCGCAGCCGCACCCGCCCGTGGCCTCGGTCAGCCCGAGGTCCTCTCCCAGCGTCATGTCGACTCCCGTCGTCTCGAAGGTCACAGCCGGTCGAGGTGACCGGTCGCGGACATTTTGGCACAATGAACTCCGTGGAAAATAATCCGGTCGCGAGACGTGGCCCACGTCCCGCGCGGACGCCGAGCGGACGGCGGCTGTCGCCGACCCGGACCGCGCTCCTCGAGACCCTCCAGGCCCAGCCCGAGCCGACCAGCCTCCCGGCCCTGGTCGCGGTGACCGGGCTGCACGCCAACACCGTGCGCGAGCATCTCGACGGGCTGCTGCGCAGCGGGCTGGTCAGCCGTCGGAGCGCCCCGCCCTCCGGCCGGGGCCGCCCCGGCTGGCTCTACCAGGCCACGCCGCACAGCGAGGACGACCCACGTCCCGAGTACGCCGGCCTGGCGGCCGCCCTCGCGGCGGTGATCGTGCGCACCAGCACGACGCCGGCCGAGGAGGCCCGCCGGGCCGGCGTCGACTGGGGCAGGCGGCTGGCGCACGACGCCGGCGCACCCGAGCAGGAGGGCGAGGAGGCGGCCCGGCGTACCGTCGCGGGGATCTTCGACGACATGGGCTTCGCACCGGAGGCCGACCGCGACGCGACGGAGCTGAGGCTGACGCGCTGCCCGCTGCTGGAGGCAGCGCACCAGCATCCCGAGGTGGTCTGCTCGGTCCACCTCGGCATCACCGAGGGGGCGCTGGAGACCTACGGCGCCGCCACCGACGGCGTCGAGCTGCTCCCGTTCGCGGAGCCGGGCGCCTGCGTGCTGCGGCTCGGGGCCCGACGATGACCGCCCTGGCGGCGCCGGCCGGGTCGCGGACCGGGCTCCGGCCGACCCCCTGGCGGCTGGTCCTGCTCGTGCCGGCCGGGCTGTCGTTGCTCGCGGGCCTGGATGCCGCGCTGCTGCTGCTCGACCTCCCGGCCCCGGTGACCGCCGACCGGCTCCCCGACGTGCACGGCATGCTGTTGGTCCTGGGCTTCGTGGGCACCCTGATCGCCCTGGAGCGGGCGGTCGCGCTGGGGTCGCGCTGGGGGATCGCCGCCCCGGCCCTGCTCGGCGCGGGCGCCGTCCTCACCCTGACCGCCGCGCCGCTGCGGGTCGGTCAGCTGCTGCTGCTCGCGGGGGCGGTCGCGCTGGTCGCGGTCTACGTGCCGCTGTGGCGACGGCAGGCCGACGAGGCCGTGCTCGTGCAGGCGCTCGGCGCCGCGCTCGCGGTCGGCGCCGCGGCGCTGTGGGCCGGCGGCGTCGACATGCCGGTGCTGCTGCCGTGGCTGGTCGGGTTCGCGGTGCTCACCATCGCCGGGGAGCGCCTCGAGCTCGCCCGGCTCGCGATGGGGCCGAACGCCGGCGTCGTGCTGGTGCTGCTGGCGGCCGGCCTGGCCGCGGGTGTCGTCGCCGCGCTGCTGCTGCCGCGCACCGGGCCGATCGCCCTGGGCGCGGCGCTGGCCGGGCTCGTCGTGTGGCTCGCGAGCCACGACGTCGCCCGTCGTACCGTCCGGTCGGACGGGCTGACCCGCTACATGGCGGTCTGCATGCTGGCCGGCTACGCGTGGGCGGCCGTCGCGGCGGCCGTGTGGCTGACGTCCGGCAGCGTCGTCGACGGAGCCGGCTACGACACGGTGGTGCACGCGATCTTCCTGGGCTTCACGATCTCGATGGTGATGGCGCACGCGCCGGTGATCCTGCCGGTGGTGGTCGGCCGTCCCCTGGCCTACCACCCGGTGCTCTACGGGCCGGTGGCGCTGCTGCACGCCTCACTGGTCGTACGGATCTGGCTCGGCGACGGGCTCGGCGCGCCGTACGCCTGGCGGGCCGGGGCCGTCCTCAACATCGTGGCGCTGCTCGGCTTCGTGGTCGTCGCCGCCTCGCGGGTGCTCGGAGCCCGGCGATGAGCCGCGGGTTCTCGCCCTGGCGTGACCTGCCCGCGCTGCTCTGGCTGCTGGCGATCCCGGTCGTGGCGTTCGCCCACCCGGTGATTCCCGAGCCGCGGTGGTTGCTGCTGCACCTGCTGCTGCTCGGCGCGGTCACCCACTCGATCGTCGTGTGGAGCCAGCACTTCACCGACACGCTGCTGCACGTGCCCTCGGCGCGGCAGTCGCGGCTGCTGGTGCTGCTCAACCTCGGCGCGCTCGCCGTCATGGTCGGCACCCAGGCCGCGCACTGGCCGATCACGCTGGTGGGCGCGAGCGCGGTCGCCGGTGCGGTCGTCTGGCACGCCGGGCGCCTCGTCCGGCAGCTGCGGCGGGCGCTGCCGGCCCGGTTCGCGGGCGTCGTCCGCTACTACGTCGCGGCCGCCGCGCTGCTGCCCGTCGGGGCGACCCTCGGCGTGCTGCTCGCCCGCGGGCTCGCGGACCCGTGGCACGGCAGGGTCCTGCTCGCGCACGTCGCGGTGAATCTGCTCGGGTGGGTCGGCCTCACCGTCACCGGCACCGTCGTCACGCTCTGGCCGACGATGCTGCGCACCCGGCTCGGCACCGGCTCGGACGCCGCGCTGCGCCGGGCGCTCCCGGTGCTGCTCGTCGGCGTCGCTGTCGTCGTCGTGGGCTGCCTCCTGGGGCGGTGGCAGCTCGCCGCCGTGGGCCTGGCGGGGTACGTCGCGGGCGCGGTGCTCGTCGGCCTGCCGCTGCTCGAAGCCGCTCGCCGCAAGCCACCGGCGAGTCATCCCACGTGGTCGCTCGGCGCCGGCCTGCTCTGGCTGCTCGGCTGTCTGGTCGCGTGGACGGCGATCCTCGCGCTCGGCGGCGACGCCGACCTGGTGCACGAGCGCTTCACGGCGCTGGTGCCGTACCTCGCGGCCGGCTTCGTCGCGCAGGTGCTGCTCGGCGCGCTCGGCCACCTGGTGCCGATGGCGCTCGGTGGCGGCGGCCAGGCGGTGCGCGCCGCGGGGGCCGTCCTGGACCGCGGCGGCGCGTTCCGGATCGCCGCGGTGAACCTCGGCCTCGTCGTCTGCCTGCTCCCCGCCCCGAGCGCGGTCCGGGTGGCCTGCTCGCTCGTGGTGCTGCTCGCTCTCGCCGCCGAGCTGCCGCTGCTGGTGCTGGCGATCCGGGCCTCGCACCGGGCCCGCCGCGACGGCGACGGGCCGCCGGTGCCGGAGCCGGCGGAGGCCCCGATGCGGCGGCGCCGGGCGCTGGGCTCCGCGGTGGCCGGCACGGCGGTGGTGGTGCTCGCGGTCGCCGCCGGTGTCGCCGTCGACCCGGTCGCGCTCAGCACCGGCCGGGTCGCTTCCGCGGCCAACGGCGTCGTCCCCACCGGGCACACGACGACCGTGCGCGTCGAGGCGGCCGACATGCGCTTCACGCCCGACGAGATCGAGGTGCCCGCGGGGGATCGGCTGGTGATCGAGGTCGTGAACACCGACACCGACGTGCACGACCTCGTCCTCGAGACCGGGGCCGACTCCGGCCGGCTCGCGGGCGGGGAGACCGCGCGGGTCGACGTCGGCGTCGTCGGCCGGGACCTCGACGGCTGGTGTTCGGTGGTCGGCCACCGGCAGATGGGGATGACCCTGACCGTGCGGGTCACGGGTGCCGCGGCCGACCGGGCCGGCTCGTCCGGCGACGACATGTCCGGGCACGACATGTCCGGGCACGACATGTCCGGGCACGACATGTCCGGGCATGACATGTCCGGCGACCAGGGCGACGACGCGGCGTACGACCCGATGGCGGAGCCGGAGCCGGGCTTCCGGGCCCGCGATCCCGAGCTGCCGCCGCTGCACGGCACGAGACCGCAGACCCACCGGCTGACCCTCACGGTCAGCGAGGTCGAGCGGGAGGTGGCGCCCGGGGTCACCCAACGGCTGTGGACCTACGACGGCAGCGCGCCCGGCCCGGTGCTCCACGGACGGGTCGGCGACCGCTTCGTCGTGACGCTGGTCAACGACGGGACCATCGGCCACTCCATCGACTTCCACGCCGGCGCCCTCGCGCCGGACCGGCCGATGCGCACGATCGCGCCGGGGGAGTCGCTGACCTACCGGTTCACCGCCGAGCGGGCCGGCATCTGGATGTACCACTGCTCGACGATGCCGATGTCGGTGCACATCGCCAACGGCATGTACGGCGCCGTGGTGATCGAGCCGCGCGACCTGGGGCCGGTCGACCGCAGCTTCCTGCTCGTGCAGGGCGAGAACTACTACGGGCCGCAGGGTGGCACCGTCGACGCCGACAAGGTGCTGGCCGAGGAGCCGGACGCCGTCGTGTTCAACGGGTACGCCAACCAGTACGACCACGACCCGCTGCGGGTCGCGGCCGGCGACCGGGTGCGGATCTGGGTCCTGGACGCCGGGCCGAACCGCGCGACGTCGTTCCACGTCGTCGGAGGCCAGTTCTCGACCACCTGGGCCGAGGGCGCCTACCTGCTGCGCGACGGCGGACCGACCGGCGTCGGTGGCGCGCAGGCGCTGGCGCTGGCCCCGGCCCAGGGCGGGTTCGTCGAGCTCGAGCTCCCCGAGCCCGGCCACTACCCGTTCGTCTCCCACGTGATGGTCGACGCCGAGCGCGGCGCGCACGGGATCATCGAGGTGACCGGGGAGCGGTAGCCGGTCGAGTGAGGTCGTCAGCCGACGCGGTACTCGGCCGCCCGCTCGCCGCGCAGCCGCAGGCCGTGGCCGGGAACGTCGGCCGGGCGCAGCGCGCCGTCGATCGGCGCGGCGTAGCCGTCGACGAGCTCGCGCACGATCCGCACCTGGTCGTGGAACCACTCCAGGTGCCGCAGCCCGGGCGTGGCGGCGGCGACCGGTGCGGTGAGGTACGGCGCGCAGTGCGCGGAGACGTCGACGCCGAGCGCGGCCGCCGCGGCGGCGATGCGCCGCCACTCGGTGTAGCCCCCGCAGCGGGTGACGTCGACCTGGAGGCAGTCGACCACCGGTGCCATCCGCTGGGCGTAGGCGAGATCGTGCGTGTACTCGCCCGCGGCGACGTCGAGGTCGAGGGTGTCTCGGAGCAGGGCGAGCCCGCGCAGGTCCTCCGAGCTGACGGGCTCCTCGAACCAGCGCACTCCCAGTTCGTCCAGCCGGCGCCCGACCCGCCTGGCCCGGCCGAGGTCGTACGCGCCGTTGGCGTCGACGAAGAGCCCGACGTCGTCGCCGACGACCGACCTGGCGAGCTCGACGCGGTGCAGGTCGCGGTCGCCTCGGGTGCCCCAGGACTCGCCGATCTTGATCTTTACCGCCCGCAGCCCACGGGTCACCCACCCCTCGAGCTCCATGGCGAGCTGGTCATCGTCGTATGTCGTGAACCCGCCGCTGCCGTAGACCGGCACCGGCCGGGCGGCCGAGCCGAACCACCGGGTCAGCGGGACTCCGAGCAGCCGAGCCCCGAGGTCCCACACGGCGATGTCAACGGCGGAGATCGCCATGCCGACCAGACCGCCGCGGCCCGCGTTGCGCACCGCCCGCACCAGCGCCGCCTGAGCGTCGGCGGGGGCGAGCGGCGAGTGGTGGCCGACCAGCACCGGCGCGAGCAGGTCGGCCACCACGCGCGCGGCCGCGGCGGGGGCGTAGGTCCAGCCGGTGCCGACCTCGCCGGCGGCGCGCACCTCGACGGCGACCATCGTCGTCGCGTCCCAGACGAGGGTGCCGTCGGCCTCGGGCCGGTCGGTCGGCACCGTGTAGGCGCGCGCCTCGACCGATGAGATGGACGGCTCCCGATCGGTCACGAGAGGAGCTCCTGCGCCTTGGTCTTCAGCCCCTCCTTGAGCACCCCCCACCGGCTGGTGTCGCCCTTGATCAGCGCTCGGGCCAGGTCGGACACCTGCTCGAGCGTCGCGTGCGGCGGGATCGGTGGCACGTCGGGGTCGCAGTGCACGTCGAGGACGTGCGGCCGGTCCGCGGCCAGCGCCGCCGCCCACGCCTCCGCGAGCTGGTCCGGAGCGGTGACGGTGGTGGCGCCGAGGCCCGCGGAGCGGGCGAAGTCGGCGTACGAGACGTCCGGCAGCGCCTGGGACTCGACGAACGTCGGCGTGCCGCCCATGGCACGCAGCTCCCAGGTGACCTGGTTGAGGTCGTTGTTGTGCAGCACGACCACCACCAGGCGCGGGTCGTCCCACTCGCGCCAGTAGCGCGAGATCGTGAGCAGCTCCGCGAGCCCGTTCATCTGCATCGCGCCGTCGCCCTCGAAGGCGATCGCCGGTCGGCCGGGATGGGCGAACTTGGCGCCGATCGCGTAGGGGACCGCCGGCCCCATCGTGGCGAGGGTGCCGGAGAGCGAGCCGCGCATGGAGCCGCGCATCCGGACCTGGCGGGCGTACCAGTTGGCGGCCGAGCCGCTGTCGGAGGTGATGATCGCGTCGGCCGGCGCGACCTTCGAGAAGTCGTGGAAGATCCGCATCGGGTTGACGGGGTCGGCCTCGACCTGCGCCTCGCGCTCCATCGTCTCCCACCACTCGGCGACCTGCGAGCAGATGTCGTCGTGCCAGCCGCGGTCCTCCTTGCGCTCCAGGAGCGGGACCAGCGCGCGCAGTGTGGCGGCGGCGTCGCCGACCAGGTTGACCTCGAAGGGGTAGCGCATGCCGATCATCGAGCCGTCGAGGTCGATCTGGACGCCGCGGGCCTGGTCGAGGCCGGGCAGGAACTGGGTGTAGGGGAAGCTCGACCCGACGGTGAGCAGGGTGTCGCAGTCGCGCATCATCTCGTAGCTGGGCCGGGTGCCGAGCAGCCCGATCGAGCCGGTGACGTACGGCAGCTCGTCGCTGAGCACGTCCTTGCCGAGCAGGGCCTTGGCCACCCCGGCGCCCAGCAGCTCGGCGACCTGCTCGACCTCGGCGCGGGCGCCCCGGGCACCCTGGCCGACGAGCATGGCGACCTTGGTGCCGGAGTTGAGCACCTCGGCTGCGCGCCGCAGGCCGTCGTCGTCGGCGGCGACGGTCGGCCAGGTGAGCCCGAGGCTGGAGGGCACCATCTTGAAGGCGTGCTGCGGTGCGGCGTACTCGAGCTCCTGCACGTCGTTGGGGATGATCAGCGCGGTCGGCGCCCGGCGGCTCAGGGCGACGCGGAAGGCGCGGTCGAGCACGTTGGGCAGTTGCTCGGGCACGGTCACCATCTGCACGTAGTCGCTGGCGACGTCCTTGAACAGGCTGATCAGGTCCACCTCCTGCTGGTAGCTGCCGCCCATCGCGGTGCGGTTGGTCTGGCCGACGATCGCGACGACGGGCACGTGGTCGAGCTTGGCGTCGTAGAGGCCGTTGAGCAGATGGATCGCACCCGGGCCGGAGGTCGCCATGCACACGCCTGGCCGGTCGCCGAACTTGGCGTACCCGACGGCCTCGAAGGCGCTCATCTCCTCGTGCCGCGACTGGATGAACCGCGGTTGGTCGTCGGCGCGGGAGAACGCACCGAGGATGCCGTTGATGCCGTCGCCGGGATAGCCGAAGACCTGCTCGACGCCCCATTCGCGCAGGCGGGTCAGCAACTGGTCGGCCACGGTGGTGGTCATGTGGTGCTCCCTTCGAGGGTCGGCGTCACGGGTCGGTGGTCGTCCGGTACCCGGGCGGGCGTTCGGCGCTCAGGTTGTCGAGCAGCTGGGCCAGGTGGATCGCCTCGCGACCACCGCTGTCCAGCTCGTGGATCTGGGTGCGGCACGAGAAGCCGTCGGCCAGCACGACCGTCCCCGGCCCGGCCGCCCGCAGTCGCGGCAACAGCACCTGCTCGGCGCAGGCCTCACTCACCGCGCCGTGACCGGCGGTGAACCCGAAGTTCCCGGCCAGCCCGCAGCAGCCCGACTCCAGCCGCTCGACCTCGATCCCGGTGCGTTCGAGGAGGTCGCGGTCGGCGTCCCAGCCGAGTACGGCGTGCTGGTGGCAGTGCACCTGCGCGAGGGCACTCACCCCGGCCGGCGCGACCGGCGGCGTCCAGCCCTCGGTGTGCCCGGTGAGCAGCTCGGCGAGGGTGACCGTGTGATCGCGGACCCGGCGCGCGTCGAGGTCGTCGGGCATCAGCTCGACCGCGTCCGAGCGCAGCACGGTGGTGCAGCTCGGCTCCAGACCCACGACGAGACCTCCGTCGCGCACGTGCGCGGCGAGCTCGCGCAGCGTGTGGCGCACCCGGGCCCGGGCGACGTCGAGCTGTCCCGTGGAGAGCCACGTCAACCCGCAGCACACGGGGCGACTCGGCATCGTCACGCCCCACCCTGCCGACTCCAGCACCCCCACCGCCGCGACGCCGACCTCGGGATGGAAGTGGTTGGTGAAGGTGTCCGGCCACAGCAGCACGGTTCCGCGGCGGCCGGCCTCGCGCGCCGGGCGGTGCGTGCGCAGCCAGCGCTGCAGGGTCTGCGGGGCGAAGCGCGGCACCTCGCGGTCCTCCAGGCCGGCCGCCCGGGTGCCGATTCTGCGCAGCGCCGGCACCGAGGTGAGCCGGTTGACCGCCGGCGCGAGCCGCAGGCGGTCGATCACCATGGCGGCGGAGGGCAGGAAGCCGGTGGCGTAGTCGGCGCGGGGCCGCAGCCGATGGCGGTAGTGGTGGTGGAGGAACTCCGCCTTGTAGGTCGCCATGTCGACGTCGGCCGGGCAGTCCGACTTGCACCCCTTGCAGGCCAGGCACAGGTCGAGGGCGTCCCGAACCTCGGTGGAGCGCCAGCCGTCGGTGATCGGCCCGTCGCCGTGCCCGTCGAGCATCTCGAAGAGCAGCCGGGCGCGGCCGCGCGTGGAGTGCTCCTCCTCCCGGGTGACCTGGTACGACGGGCACATCACCGACCCGCCGTCGTGGGTGAGCTGACGGCACTTGCCGACGCCGACGCACCGGTTGGCGGCCTGGGTGAACGAGTGACCGTCGTCGGGGAACCCGAAGGCCAGTGGCCGCAGGCGCTTCGGCGCCCAGCGGCCGCCCAGTCGGAGGTGCTCGTCCAGGCCGGCCGGGTGGACGACCTTGCCCGGATTCATCAGGTCGTCGGGGTCGAAGAGGCCCTTGACGACCTCGAAGAGCCCGACCACCTCGTCGCCGAACATCCTCGGCAGCAGCTCGCCGCGGGTCTGCCCGTCGCCGTGCTCGCCCGACAGCGAGCCGCCGTACGACACGACGAGATCGGCGGCGCGCTCCAGGAATCGGCGGTATGCCGCCACGCCCTCGGTCGAGTAGAGGTCGAACGGGACCCGGGTGTGCACGCAGCCCTGGCCGAAGTGGCCGTAGAGGCTGGGGCCGGTGTCGCCGGCGTAGCCGAACTCCTCGTAGAGCACGCGCAGGTCCCGCAGGTAGTCGCCGAGCCGGTCGACCGGCACGGCGGAGTCCTCCCATCCCTCGAACGTGTCCGGTTTGCCGGGCACGTGCGCGGTGGCGCCGAGGCCGGACTCGCGGACCTGCCAGAGCTCGTGCTCGCGGGCCGGGTCGTCGTAGAACGCGACGTCGGGCGCGTGGTCGGTCGTGCCGAGCGCTCGGAGCATCTGCTCCGCGCGGCGGTCCGCCTCGTCGGCGTCCTCGCCGCCCATCTGCACCAGGAGGTAGCCGGTGCCCTCGGGTAGCTCGGCGAGCGCGTCGGGGTTCATGCCCTTCACCTGCTGATCGCGGATCAGGTACTGGTCGACGCCCTCGAGGGCGATCGGCTCGTGCTCGACGATGTGCGGCACGGCGTCCGCGGCCTCGCCGATGCTGCCGAAACCCAGCACCACGAGGGTGCGGGCCCGCACGACCGGCACCAGGTCGAGCTCGGCGGCCAGCACGGTCACGAGGGTCGCCTCGCTGCCGACCAGCAGGCCCGCGACGTCGAAGCCGTGCTCGGGCAGCAGCGAGTCGAGGTTGTAGCCGCTCACGCGACGCGGGATCCGCGGGTAGCGCGTCCGGATCAGGTCGCCGTGCTGGTCGCGCAGCCGCCGCAGCGCCCGGTGGATCTCGCCGACCCGGTCGGTCCGCCCGGCGACCGCGTCGTACTCGTGCTCGGAGAGCCTGGCGGCGCGGAACCGGGTGCCGTCGTGCAGCAGCACGTCGAGGGAGACGACGTTGTCGACCACCTTGCCGGTGCGCTGGGCCGTCGCTCCGCAGGAGTTGTTGCCGATCATGCCGCCGAGCGTGCAGTTGGGGTGGGTGGCCGGCTCGGGCCCGAAGCGCAGGCCGGTCGGCGCCAGTTGCCGGTTGAGGTCGTCGAGCACGATGCCGGGCTCCACGACGCAGCGCCGCCTGTCGGCGTCGACGGAGAGGAGTCGGTGGCAGTGCTTGGTGAAGTCGATGACGACGGCCTCGTTGGTGCACTGGCCGGCCAGGCTCGTCCCGCCTCCGCGCGGGACGATCGGCAACCCCAGCTCGTGGCAGACCGCGACGGTGTCGACCGCCGCGTCGATGGTGCGCGGGATCACCACGCCGAGCGGCACCTGCCGGAAGTTCGAGGCGTCCGTCGAGTACGCCGCGCGGCTGCCGGCGTCGAAGCGCACCTCGCCGTCGACCCGCTCGCGCAGCAGCCGTGCTGCCCGTCGCAGATCGGTCATCGGCGCCGTTCCCTCCAGGCGAGCGCCACGGCGAGGAGTCCGACCCCTCCGGCGGCGAGCAGCCCGTGGTGCTGGGATGCCCAGACCTGGGGGGAGACCCGGTGGGACCGGGCGTCGAAGGATCCGTGCGCGCCGTGGTCGGTGCCCTCCGGGCCGTCGGCGGGCCGCCACAGGTTCTCCGGCCGGTCGGGATCCCGCGGCTGGTCGGTCTGCTGGGAGTCGAAGCCGGTGCGCGCGAGGTAGCGGTCGAGGAGCCCGGGCGCGACGGCGTTCGCGAGCAGGGTCGCGGCGGTCGTCTCGCCGACCCAGTACTCCCGGCGCCCCGGGTGGTCCGCGGCGTACACGACGGCGCGGGCGGCGACCTCGGGCTGGTAGATCGGCGGCACGGGCCGCGGCTCTCGGGGCAGCCGCGACAGTACCCAGCCGAACTGCGGCGTGTTCACCGCGGGCAGCTGCACCATCGTGACCCGCACGTTGCTGCGCTCGTGGAGGAGCTCGGTCCGCAGGGCCTCGTGGAAGCCCTGGATGGCGTGCTTGGCGCCGCAGTACGCCGACTGCAGCGGGATGCCCCGGTAGGCGAGGGTCGAGCCGACCTGGACGATCGTGCCCCGGTCGCGAGGCAGCATCCGGCGCAGCGCCGTCCGGGTGCCGTGCACGTAGCCGAGGTAGCTGACCTCGGTGACCCGCTGGAACTCCTCGGGGTCGATGTCCACGAACCGCGCGAAGACCGAGGTGAACGCGACGTTCACCCAGACGTCGATCCGGCCGAGCTCGGCCTCGACCCGGTCGCCGGCCGCCTCGACGGCGGCGGCGTCGGCGACGTCGACCTCGAGGGGTAGCGCGCGCACGCCGGTCGCCCGAGCCTCGGCGGCGGCGGCCTCGAGGCCGGTGCGACCGCGAGCGAGCAGTGCGACGTCGTCGCCCCGGGAGGCGAACGCGCGTGCGACGGCTCGTCCGACGCCTGCGGACGCACCGGTGACGACGACGGTCCTCGATGGGCGCAAGGTCATCGGTCGCTCGCCTCGAACCCGTCGGTGCTGACGCCGGCGCGGCCCAGCTCCTGGCCCAGCTCCTGGGCCGTCTCCAGCAGCGCGGCGTGCACGAACGCCTGGGGGAGGTTGCCGCGCAGCTGGCGCTGCACCACGTCGTACTCCTCGGCGAAGAGGCCGGGCGGGCCCAGCGCGCCGCGGTTGCGCTCGAACCACCGCACCGCGTCGGTGACCCGGCCCAGCCGCAGGCTGGCGAGGGCGAGGTGGAAGCCGGAGAGCACGAACGCCCCCTCGGCCTGGTGGAGCGGTGCGTCCGGATCGTGCCGGAAGCGGTAGACGTAGCCGTCGTCGGCCAGGTCCTCGACGACCGCCCGGAACGTCGCGACCTGGCGTGGGTCATCGCCGGGCACCGCGCCTCGGATGCCCGGCAGCAGCAGGGCTGTGTCGACCAGCGGGTCGTCGGGGGAGCGCTGCCACCGCCCGCTCGGATGGCGGCAGTCGCGGTCGACCGACGACACCAGCCGGTCGGCCGGCTCGGCGCGCCCCACGGCGCGCAGTCCCGCCGCGCACATCAGCCGCGAATGGGCCCAGCGCCGTTCGCCGAGCTCCCAGATGCCGGCATCGGACTCGGCGTGCCGCTTCTCGATCGCCTGCACGGCCACGGTGATCGCCTCCCGCGCGTCGCGATCGAGGCGACCGGCCCGGTCGGCGGCCGCGAGCAGCAGCAGTGCCTCGCCGAACACGTCCAGCTGGAACTGGTCGTTGACGTGGTTGCCGACCCGCACGGGCGCGCCGGGATAGCCGGGCAGGTCGAGCTCCCGCTCGCCGGGCACCGGTCCGCCCGCCACGGTGTACGCCGGCCGCAGGTCGGGTCCGTCCGCGAGCAGCCGGTCCGCGACGAACCGGACCCCGGCGTCGAGCAGGTCGTGCGCGCCGACGGCCGCCGCGGCCTGGCCGGCGTAGCACTGGTCGCGGATCCAGGCGTAGCGGTAGTCGTAGTTGCGGCCCCGGTCGGCGCGCTCGGGCAGTGACGTGGTCGCCGCCGCGACCATGCCGCCCTGTCGGGAGGTCAGGCCGCGCAGCACCGCCCAGGAGTGCCGGGCGTCCCCCGGGGCCGCCGAGCCGGTCAGGTCCGGAGCGGCATCCCGCCACGCCTCCTCGGTGCGCCGCCAGGTGGTCGTCGGGTCCGGCGGCTCCGCCGGAAGGCGTGCGCCGAGCTCGAGGACGAGGTCCCGGGACTGCCCGGCCGGCACGACCAGGTCGAGGGCGAGCCGCCCGTCGTCGACCCGGGCGCCGTCGGTGGCCCCGGACCAGCGGAAGGCGAGTCCGCCGGTGCGGCCCTCCCAGCAGCCGCCCGCCCGGCGAGCCACGGCCATCGGAGAGTCGCCGAAGGCCGCTCGGCACTCCAGCAGCACCCGCACCCGTGCGTCCTCCCGGCCGGCCTCGACCCGGCGCAGCAGGACGACCCGGTCGCGCTCGCCGGGGAAGGCCAGGGCCTCGCGCGACTCGACGACGGAGCCCGTGGTCACCCAGCGGGCGCGCCAGATCAGCGTGTCCGGCTCGTAGTGACCGCCCCAGACGTACCGGGGATCGGCCGGGGTGACGGCGTAGGACCCCAGGCCGCCGAGGAGGGAGGCGAACACCGCGCCGTCGGCCCAGGCCGGGGCGCACATGAACGCGACGTCGCCGCGCGGCCCGACCAGCGCGCCGCGTTCGCCGTCGGCGAGCAGCGCGTACTGCCGCAAGGTCTCCGGTGGCGTCCAGCGGCTCACGGCTCCCTCTCCGGTCGAGGCGTCTCCACGCGCGGTGGCGGTACGCTGGCCGGTATCCATGCGCCAGCGCAAATATGTCCTGACGCGACGAGGTTTCGGTGGGCCACGGGACGAGGGCGGTGGGGTGCGGGACGGAACGGCGGCCGGCGAGCCGGTCGAGGAGCTCGTCGAGGAGCTCCTGACAGCCAGTCGGGCGCTGGTCGGCATCGCCGTGCACTCGATCGGGGCCGCGCCCACCGATGTCACCGTCGCCCAGCACCGCCTGCTGGTGCTCCTGGCGGCGCACGGTCCCCAGAGCGTCGGCGAGATCGCCGAACGCCTGGGGGTGAACCCGTCCAACGCGAGCCGGCACTGCGACCGCCTGCAGCGTCTCGGCCTGCTGTCGCGGCGGCGCTCGCCCGACGACGGTCGGGTGGTGCGCGTCGAGGTCTCCGGCCCCGGGCGTCAGCTGCTGGACGCGGTCACCGAGCGGCGGCGCGCCGACGTCCGCCGCGTCGTCGACCGGATGTCTCCGGAGGACACCGCCGTCGTGGTCGCCGCGCTCCGTGGGTTCAACGAGGCGGCGCAGGAGACCGGCCAGGACGAGTGGCCGTCACTCGGCCGCTCAGCGACCGGCGCAGGCGACGCAGGTGGCCGACCACGGCCGGAACTCGAGGCGCTCCAGTGAGATCGGCTCACCGCACGACGTACAGCGTCCGAAGGTGCCGTCAGCGATCCGCTGCTGGGCGGCGGTGATCTCGCCCAGCGTCTGTCGGAGCGCGGAGCGCTGGACGGCGGCGACCTGGTCGTCCTCCGCGAGGGGGAGCCGCTCGATCTGGTCGAGCCGGTTGGCGGCGGCCTCGCCGAGGGCCTGGCCGAGCTGGGCCAGGGTCGCGGTGGTGAGCGAGTCCGTGGTGGCGGTGGGAGTGGGCGTGTTCACGTGGTCCTCCTGATGAGGTGGCTAGATGTCGAGCGCGCAGTAGACGCACCGTGGCGTCCAGGGCTTCTCGCGCAGGGCCGAGAGCGAGATCGGTCCGGAGCAGTCGGTGCAGGTGCCGTAGGTGCCCGCCGCCAGACGCGCGCGGGCCTGCGCGGCCTCGCGTGCAACGCGCTGCAGCTGGGCCTGGCGGGCCAGCGAGCGGTGGCTGAGCTCGGCCAGCGGAGGCATCCGGCGCAACGCGCGGCCGAGCGCGCGGAGGATCTCCTCCAGTCGTCGCGGGGTGTCGGTCGGCAGGGCGACGGTGTCGTCGAAGCGGGTCAGCGAGGAGCCCCTCGGTGGCTGGAGCACCGCGAAGGCGGCCGCCTGCTCACGCGTGGCGTCGGCGGTACGAGTGGTCCGTGCGGCGAACCGCCCGGCGGGAGCGGGGGCGGCGAGTTGCTGGGTCATGAAGGCCTCCAGGGGTCGAACGTCGATCCCGGTGGGGTGGTGTGGATGGTGCCGTCGAGCCGGGCTCAGCGGCGGATGCAGCGGTCGCAGATCGTCGTCCACGGCCGCAGCTCCAGCGACCGGTCGTCGATGTACTGCTCACAGCGGGAGCAGAGGCCGTAGGTGCCGGCCTCGAGCCGTTCCTGGGCGGCGATGATCGAGTCGAGGATCCGCGTGACGCTGGTCCGGTGCATCGTGGCGACCGGGCTGGAGTCCTGGGGGAGGTCCTTCAGCTGGGCCCGACGGGCCCGCGCCGCCTCGGTGAGGAGGGCGGTGAGGTGCTCGATGCTCTGCTGGCTGAGCTGGTCGTTCGGGTGTGCGGCGAGCCGAGTGGAAGCACGCATTGGTCCTGTCCTGTCGTCCGGATAAGCAAAAGCCGCGAACTCGTCGGGACGAGTCCGCGTGCCGGGGGTGGGATGAGCGACAGGTCAGGCGGGCGGAGCGCGATCGACGCTCCGGCGGAGGATGTCGAGACCGCGCATGCCGCGGGCGATCTCACTCAGCTCGAGAGCGAGCAGGGCGGCACCGGAGGGCACGTGCGACGGACCGGCCGTCGTCGTGTGCGCCTTGCGGATGGGTGCCATGTTCGGACCATAGCACCGGGGGTCGAGGAATGCGCCGCGGAAGGCGGCACCCCTGGGGACCCCCGGTGCTCGGCCCGGCTGGTCGGAGTCGACCGGCCGGTGATCAGATGACGCCGAGCGCGAGCATCGCGTCGGCGACCTGGGTGAAGCCGGCGATGTTGGCGCCGGCGAGGTAGTTGCCGGGCTGGCCGTACTCGTCGGCGGTCGCCAGGCAGCGGTCGTGGATCTTGCGCATGATGTCGGCGAGACGACGCTCGGTGTAGTCGAAGGACCACGAGTCGCGCGAGGCGTTCTGCTGCATCTCCAGGGCGCTGGTGGCCACGCCGCCGGCGTTCGCCGCCTTGCCCGGCGCGAACGCGATGCCGGCCTCGCTGAAGCGGCGCACCGCCTCGGGGGTGCAGGGCATGTTCGCGCCCTCGGCGACCACCGAGCAGCCGTTGCGCACCAGGGCGGTGGCGTCGGTGCCGTTCAGTTCGTTCTGCGTCGCGCACGGCAGCGCGATGTCGCAGGGGACGTTCCAGATCGACCGGCCCTCGACGTAGTCGGCGCCCGCGCGCTCCTCCGCGTAGGCGGAGATGCGGGCCCGGCGCCCCTCCTTGATCTCCTTCAGGAGGTCGAGGTCGATGCCCTTCTCGTCGTGGACGTAGCCGGTGGAGTCGGAGCAGGCGACGACGACCGCGCCCAGCCGCTGCAGCTTCTCGATGGCGTAGATCGCGACGTTGCCGGACCCGGAGACCACGGCGGTCTTCCCGTCCAGGCTCTCGCCGCGGGTCTTGAGGATCTCGTCGACGAAGAAGACGGTGCCGTAACCGGTGGCCTCGGTGCGGACCTGCGAGCCGCCCCAGGTCAGGCCCTTGCCGGTCAGCACGCCGGACTCGTAGCGGTTCGTGATCCGCTTGTACTGGCCGAACAGGTAGCCGATCTCGCGTCCGCCGACGCCGATGTCGCCGGCCGGCACGTCGGTGTACTCGCCGATGTGCCGGTAGAGCTCGGTCATGAACGACTGGCAGAACCGCATGATCTCGTGGTCCGAGCGACCCTTCGGGTCGAAGTCGGAGCCGCCCTTGCCGCCGCCGATCGGCAGCCCGGTCAGGGAGTTCTTGAAGATCTGCTCGAAGCCGAGGAACTTCACGATGCCGAGGTTGACCGAGGGGTGGAAGCGCAGCCCGCCCTTGTACGGCCCGAGGGCGGAGTTGAACTCCACGCGGAAGCCGCGGTTGATCTGCACGTCGCCGCGGTCGTCGACCCACGGCACGCGGAAGATGATCTGCCGCTCGGGCTCGCACAGCCGCGGGATGATCGCGGCGTCGACGTACTGGGGGTGCTTGGCGATGACCGGGCCGAGCGAGTCGAGCACCTCGTGTGCCGCCTGGTGGAACTCGCGCTCGCCGGGGTTGCGGCGCAGCAGCTCGTCGTAGACGTCTTGCAGCTTCTCGTCGAGGACGGACACGGGTGCTCCTTGCGATCGGTTCGTTCCGGAGCCTGCAACGCCGAAGGCCCTTGACCTCGCGAATCCTAGGCGGTCACCGGGCGTCAGACCTGCCGGGTCTCACGGTCAGCGGTGTGATGTGTGCGGCGCGGCGCGCGGCCCGGCGAGAGACAGGGCCCCGATCACAGCCGCTGTCGGCCGGGTCGGCCGGGAAGAAGGTCTCGCAGCACTCGGTCTCGACGGCACGGCCCGCCGCCGCTGATCACGTCGTGGCGGCGCCGGCCGAGCGGTACCGATCGAGGAGCACGACAGTGTCACGATGGGCTTCTGCACAAGGAGCTGCCGGGACGTCTGCGACCGCGACCGGAGGGCCCGGCAACGACCGCACGGCACTAGGGAGTGTCTGGTTATTCGCGAAGCCAGATGAGGATGGCGCTGAGGACGACGCCGCCGCGGTAGGTCGTGGCGTGCTTGTCGTAGCGGGTCGCGATCCCGCGCCATTGCTTGTGGTCGTTGAAGGACCGCTCGACCACGTTGCGCCGTTTGTAGATGACGGGGTCGAACGAGGGTGGTCGTCCTCCTGCTGAGCCACGACGGATGCGGTTGCCGATCTCGTCGTCTCGCTGCGGGATGACTGTTCGGACCCGCTTGCTGCGCAGCAGGGCGCGGTTGGCGCGCGAGGAGTAGGCCTTGTCTCCGAGCAGACGGTCGGGTCGGGTGCGCGGCCGGCCGGGTCCGATTCGTTTGACCGCGAGGTCGGCCAGCAAGAACTTGAGCATCGGGGCATCGCCGGCCTGGCCCGCGGTCAGACCGATCACCAGCGGTCGCTTGCGGCCGTCGACGAGCTGGTGGACCTTGGTCGACAACCCGCCCCGGGAACGGCCGATCGCATGATCGGGAGGCTCGTGAGCCGGGGCCGCGGCGGAGTTCTTGTAGTTCGACTCAGCCCCCTGTGAGGCCGGCAGGCCGCTCCTCGCGCGACAGCGTGGTGGCGTGCTGGTGGGCCCGGTTGATCGTGGCGTCCACCGACACGGTCCAGTCGACCTCGCCCGCCGCGTCCGCCTCGGCGATCAGCTGGGCATGGATCCGGTCCCAGGTGCCGTCCCGGGAGAACGCCTGATGCCGCTCCCACACCGTCTGCCACGGCCCGAACGAGCCCGGCAAGTCACGCCACGCGACCCCGGTCCGGTAGCGGTAGATGATCCCTTCGACCACCTGCCGGTGATCGCGCCACGGTCGACCACGACGACCCTCGGAGGAGGGCATCATCGGCTCGATACGGGACCACTGAGCATCGCTCAACACCTCGACACGCGACATGGGTCAACAATCACCCACCCAACCGCCCCGAATTAGCAGACACGCCCTAGCGGCCATCACCGGCCACCCCCGAGGAACTTCCAGCGACGACCACTAGATGACTAATTCCAAGGCCTCGCACGCTGCGCGACGCTCATCATCCGCTCCGGCGGCGTTGCCGACGCTTGAAAGACGTCCAGTCTGCCGACGCATCGGCGCCTTGCCGGCGCGGCGCTGAGCGCCGCTCGCTTGCACGATCCCTTGGAGTTAGTCATCTAGGCTGCGGCCCCGTGAACACCGACACCGAGCACCTCCTCCTGCGCCGCGCGGTCGAGCTCGCCGCGGCGAACGTACGCGGCGGCGGCCGGCCCTTCGGCGCGCTGGTCGTGCTCGACGGCCAGGTCCTCGCCGAGGGCGTGAACACCACGACGTCGAGCGGTGACCCGGTCGCACACGCCGAGGCCGAGGCGATCCGCGCGGCATGCCGGGAGCGCGGCACGCTGCGACTCGACGATGCCGTGGTCTACGCCAGCGGTGAGCCCTGCGTGATGTGCCAGGCGCTCGCCAAGGCCGTCGGCGTCGCGGCGATGGTGTTCGCGGTCTCGTCCGCCGAGGCGGCCGTCGCCGGCTGGCCCTTCTCCGAGGAGTCCTTGCGGCTGCACGCGGCCTGGACCGCCGCCGCCGGCGGGTACGCCCGGCAGGGCGACGTGCCCGAGGCGGCGCAGCCGATTTCCTCGTGGGCGACCGCCCAGCCCTGACCGGCGCCCCTCAGTCCGGGTCGGCGCCGCCCTCGCCGGCCGTGCCGGCGGCATGCTCTGCGGCCAGCAGCGAGAGGCCCAGGGCGGCGAGCAGCCCGTTGCCGGCGAGGTAGCCCCCGGCCCCGGCGCCGGACATGCCGACCGCCGCTCCGCCGGCGGCGTACACGCCGGCCACCGGGCCGCCGTCGGGCCGCAGCACCCGCGCATGCTCGTCGATCGAGAGGCCGCCCTGGGTGTGGAAGAGGGCGGGCCGGACCGAGATCGCGGCCAGCGCGCCGGCGAGTGGCGCCTCCCAGTGGGTGCGGCCGAAGCGGTCGGGGCGCTCGCCGCGCGCGACCAGGCCGGTCTCGGCGACCGTGGCGGCCAGCCCCTGCGGGTCGATCCCGGTCCGCTCGGCGAGCTCGGCGGGAGAGTCGCCCCACCGGACCGCGCCGGTCGCGACGGTCTCCTGGTAGTCGCGGAATGCCAGGCAGGCCTCGTGGATCCGCCGATCCACGACGATCCAGGCCTCGCCGCCGGCCCGGTCCAGCACCACGCTGGCGTACTCGGAGTAGCCCGTCGTCTCGTCGCCGAACCTGGCGCCCGCCCGGTCGACGAGGAAGCCGCCGTGCATCACCGTGGCCCAGCCGGCGAGCGTCGCGCCGGGCATCGCGACGGCGGCATGGCCCTGGTAGGCGTCGAGCTGCGCCACCGCCGCCCCGAGCGCGCCGCCCAGCCGCAGGGCGTCGCCCGTGGACCCCTCGCTGCCGTGGTAGAGCGCGCCGGCCATCTCCGGCAGGTGCCGGCGCACCAGGTCCGGGTCGCCGGCGAAGCCGTTCGTGGCCAGCAGCAGCGCCCGGGCGGGCACGGACTCCGTGCCGTGGGGGGTGCGCAGCGTCACGCCGCGCAGCCGCCCGTCGTGCTCGACGTCCACGAGCTCGGCGGGCGCCATCAGGTCGATCTCCGGGCGGCGTCGGACCGCGGCGAGGAGCGCGGCCAGCATCGTGCGCCCGCTGCGGTCGGGGACCGTGTGGCAGCGCCACACCGAGTGGCCGGGGTAGTCGAAGTCGGTGACCAGGTCCAGGTCCAGGCCCGCGTGGTCGGCCAGCCACTCCACCAGCCGCGCGCTCACCCCGGCCAGCGTCGCGGCGACCCTCGGGTCGGCGGAGCCGCCGGTCTTGCGGCGGACGTCGTCCAGGAACCGGCCGGCGTCGTCCGCGACGCCGGCCGCCCGCTGCCAGCGGCTGCCGGCGCCGGGGATCATCGCCGTCGACATCGACGTGTTGTTGCCGAGCGCGAAGTGCTCGCTCCGGTCCACGACCAGGACCGAGAGCCCCAGCTCGGCCGCCCGCAGCGCGGCGACCAGGCCGCCTCCCGCGCCGGCCACCACGAGGTCGACCCGCTCGTCGTCGGCGTCCTCGACCCGAGGCTCATCCATGACGTCCCCCTTCGGGAGCGAGGTGGGCGGTCGGCCTCGCCGAAAGGTACGCTGAGCGGACCTGCATACCGCTGACCGGAACACGCGTTCCCGCCGAGGAGTCCCGATGCGACACGTCCCCGCCTTCCCTCGGTCGTTCCTGTACGTTCCCGGCGACCGACCGGACCTGTTCGCCAAGGCCCAGGCGGGCGACGCCGACGCCGTCATCCTGGACCTCGAGGACGCGGTGCCGGTCGCCGGCCGGGCCGCGGCGCGCGCCGAGGTGACGGCCTGGCTGCCCACGGTCGAGGAGCCGGACCGCTGGTGGGTGCGTCTGGACCCGACGAGTCTCGCCGAGGACCTGCGCCCGGTCGCGGAGTCCGGCGCCGCCGGGGTGGTGCTGGCGAAGGTCTCGCTCGCGGCGCTCGACCAGGCCGACGCGATCCTGCGCGGCATCGGGGCCGCGGCCTCCGGGACGAGCGTCGTGGGCCTGGTCGAGTCCGCAGCGACCTACGCCGCCCTGGCGCAGCTGGTCCGGCACCCGCGCCTGCTCACCCTGGGCATCGGGGAGGTGGACCTGCTGGCCGACCTCGGGATCGTCGCCTCCGAGCGGACCGCCGAGGCGATCGACGCCCTGCGCACCCAGGTAGTGGTGCAGTGCGCGGCCGCGGGGCTGAGAGCCCCGATCGCCCCGACCTCGACCCGGTTCCGCGAGCTGGACGAGTTCGCGGACACCACCAGGCTGCTGCACGAGCTCGGGTTCGGATCCCGCACCGCGATCCACCCCGGACAGGTCGCGGTGATCCACCGGGTGCTGACCCCGACGGCCGAGGAGCTGGCCTCGGCCGCCGAGGTCGTCGCCCGCTTCGAGGAGGCCGGGCAGGGGGTGGCCGTCGACGGCGAGGGCCGGCTGATCGACGCCGCCGTCGTCCGCCAGGCCCGGCGCACCCTCTCCCGGCAGCCGTCGCACTAGATAACTAATTCCAAGGTCTCGCACGTTACGCGACGCTCAGCATCCACGCTGGCTGCGTTGCCAGCGCTCGAGAGACATCCAGTCTGTCGTCGCGCCGGCGCCTGGCCAGCGCGGCGCTGAGCGCCGCTCGCTTGCACGATCCCTTGGAATTACTCATCTAGTCGGCGCGGCCCGCGCGGCGCTGGTACCGCCCGCGCGGCGCCCCGGTCATCGCGCCGTCGGTGAGCACGGCCTCGCCGCGCAGGTAGGTGTCGGTCACGCGGGCGGTCAGGGTGAAGCCCTCGAAGGGCGTGTACTCCTGGGTGGAGAGCGAGTCCTCGGCACGCACGACGTACTCGACGTCGTCGTCGACCAGGCAGAAGTCGGCGTCGTATCCGACCGCCACGTCTCCCTTGTGCGACAGGCCGTAGCGCTGCGCCGGGTTGCGCGCGACCAGCTCGGCGATCCGGTTGTAGGACAGGCCGCGCTTGCGGCCCTCGCTGATCATTCCGGGCAGCAGGTACTCCGCGCCGCCGAAGCCCGACTTGGCCAGGAAGACGTCCTCGCGGGGGTCGCCGAACTTCGCCTCGTCGCGGCAGCAGGCGTGGTCGGAGCAGACCCAGTCCACGTCGCCGGCGAGCACGTGCTCCCACAGCGCCTCGACGTCCTCGCGCGAGCGCAGCGGTGGGTTGACCTTGCCTCCGGGCGCGGCGGTGTGGAAGTCGGCGAGCAGGTGCCCGACGGTGACCTCGCGGCGGAAGGCGATGTGGGGGAAGGTCTGCTGCATCAGCATCGCCGACTCCATCGCCTTGCGGCTGGTGAGGTGGAGCAGGTTGATGTTGGGCAGTTCGGTCTCATGGGCGAGGTAGGAGGCGATGGCGATCGCCAGCCCCTCCGAGTGCGGCGGACGGGACGCGGAGTAGGCCTCGAGCCCGGTCAGGGTGCCGTCCTCCTCGACCAGCCGGGTGTAGGCGCGCATGATCTCGGCCGTCTCGCAGTGCAGGGACAGCGAGATGTGGTCGCGGTCGGCGGCGAAGCGCGGGTCCTGCCGGGCCGCCTCGATCCCGCGCATCACGAACTCGAAGTGGGCCAGGTCGTAGGCCTCGCCCTCCGGCAGCATCAGGAATGAGCCCTGGTCGCTGGAGCGTCCGTGCAGCCCGTGGCTGCCGTAGAACATGAAGACCTTGAACGAGGCCACGCCGAAGTCCTCGATGAGCATCGGGATCTCGTCGATGTGCTCGCGCAGGATCGGCGCGACGTGGAAGGCGTAGTCCACGTAGGACCGTCCCTCCACTGCGTCCAGGATCTCCGGGAAGACCTTGCGGTACGGGCCGGTGCGGTTCAGGTAGTAGGCGCCGGTGCGGATGTAGGTGATGCCCGAGGTCACGCCACCCTGGGCGGCGGCCTGGCTCTCGGTGTCCGCGTCGGTGCTCAGCGGGTTGTAGATGCCCCAGTGCTGGTGGACGTCCACCACGCCGGGGAACAGGTGCCGGCCGCGCGCGTCGAGCGTGCGGGCCGCCCGCGCCGGATCGATGTCCGGCTCGACGAGCGCGAACCGTCCGTCCTTGACGGCGATGTCGAGCCGCTCCGGGGAGCTCTGGCCCGCGCGGACGACGGTGGCGTTCGAGATGACGAGATCGAAGTCGGTCATGGAGGTTCTCCTCAGCTGCGGGACGCCGCGGCGTCCCCGGGGTCATCGGTGGCTGCGCGCCGTGCGGGGTCGGACGGACCGAGCGTCCGCTCGGCGTCGACTCCGGCAAGCGGCCCGGTCAGATCGTGCAGGTCTGTGCAGGTCTCGAGGCGCTGGCAGAGCCCGGCGAGGTCGCGGACCTGGTCGGGTGACAGCCCGCGGCGGGTGTTGGCCTCGAACTTGGTCGTCAGCTCCGCGAACGACAGCGGTCGCTGCGGACCGCCGCGGTTGCTGAGCACCTCCTCCACCACGACGCTCCCGTCGGTCAGCTCGGCGGTGAGCACGGCCGGGAACTGGCGGGGGAAGATCGCCGTGCAGCGCTCGTCGGCCACCACGTCGACCTTGGCCATCAGCGCCCGGCGCTGCGGGTCGCGTGCCAGGTCGTCGGTGTAGTCCTCCAACGCGGCGCCCAGGCCACCGCCGCCGAGCAGGCCCACCGCGACGGCGTACGGCCCGCTGAACTGGGCCATGTAGCCGGTCTCGGGCGCACGCTTGACCTCGATCGGGTCGCCGATCGTGCGCAGGTTGGGGGCCGGTACGCCGAGGACCAGGCGTCGCACGAGCTCGGGGGTCACGCCCCGTGCCTTCAGCGCCCGCCCGGCGTCCACGGCCGCGTGCGTGAAGTGGTTCGCCGGGTAGGGCTTGAAGAAGATGTCGGGGACCGCCCACTCCTCGCCCAGCCCGCGGGTGACCGCGTCGGGATCGAAGCGGCCGTGCAGCCAGGCCTGGAAGAACCCGAAGCGGCCCTCCAGCACGGTCGGGGGACCGGTGACGCCGAGCTCGGCGAGCTCGGCCGCGGAGACCGCGGCGTGCGCGGCCCAGCCGCAGTGCAGCCGCTTCACCGTGCCGCCGGTGCGGTTGGCCTCGATGATGCCCGACGCCATGGAGCCGGCGATGCCCAGCGCGTGCCGGACCTCGGCGGCTCCCCCCGTGAGCATGGCCGCGGCCGCCGCGCCGCCCATCGCGCCGCAGATCGAGGTGGCGTGCTGGCCGTGCTCGAAGAAGGTGGAGTTGCCCGCCTCCTCGTCGTACCCGGCCATTCCGAGCCGGACGCACACCTCCAGCCCCACCGCGATCGCGCGGATCAAGGCCGCTCCGTCCGCGCCGACCCGCTGGGCCGCCGCCAGGGCAGCGGGCACCACCGTGGCGCTCGGGTGCAGGACGGAGGGGAGGTGGGTGTCGTCGAAGTCGAGGGAGTGCGCGAGCACGCCGTTGACGAACGCGGCCAGGTTGGCCGGCAGTGGGGTCGGTACGCCGACCGCGTCGGCGGGCCCGGCCGCGCGCTGGGCGACCGCCCAGCGGCGGGCCGCGACGCTGGTGTCGAGGTTGGCGGCGGCCACCGCGATGCCGAGCGTGTCCATCACGCGTGCCTTGACGCTGTCGACCACGCCGGCCGGGAGCGTGGCGGTCTCGACACCGGCCGCGAACTCGGCCAGCTGCTCCACGAGGGTCCGGTCGTCGCTCACTGTGCGAACACCGCCAGCGGACGGACGGGGGAGCCGGTGGCGCCGTAGATGTTGAGCGGGATCAGCACCAGCGTGAACTCGTGCCGGTCCTCCCGGGCCAGCTCCTCCAGGTCGAGCGCCTCGATGATGTAGACGCCGTGCTCGACGAGCAGCACCCGGTGTGCGGGCAGCGTCGCGTGTCCGCCCCCAGGGGCCAGGCGCTCGAAGGCGATGGTGTCGGCGCCGGCGGCGTGCACCCCGCGGTCGGCCAGCCAGTGTGCGCCCGCCTCGCCGATGCCGGGGACGCCGCTGTCCAATCCGACGTACGGTGCACCCTCAGCGAAGCGCTGACCCCAGCCGCTGCGGACGAGCACCACGTCGCCCGCGCCGACCTCGAGGCCGCGGCGCGCGGCCGCCGCCTCCAAGTCCGCAACCGTGATCTCGTAGCCGTCCGCACAGCGCTCGATCCCCAGGAGACCGGGGATGTCCAGGAGCACGCCGCGCCGGAGCATGGGGGCGATCGTGTGCACGCCCAGCTCGTCGAACCGTCCGCCCAGGCCCGCCTCGCGCGCGTCGGCGCCGCCGTGGAGTCGCCCGTCCTGCGAGACGTGGGCGAGGGCGTCGATGTGGGTGCCGACGTGGGTGCCGGTGCTGATCATGTCGTTGGCGGCGCTGCCGCCGTCGGCCCGCTCCATGTCGCCGTGTCGGCGAGGGAGCGAGTGGTGGAACGCCGGGTGGTTCGGCGACTGCGGCATCCCGGTGCGTAGCTGGCGCCCCAGATCGACATACCTGACTCCTGCCTGCACCAGGTGCAGCAGCGGGTCACTCACTTGACGGCCTCGCTCTCTCTCATCTCACGTATCTGCTGATCGTCGAAGCCGAGCTCGGCCAGTACCTCGTCGGTGTCGGCGCCGTGGGCTCGGCCGGTGAATCGGATCCGACCGGGCGACTTCTGCATCCGCCACATCACGTTGTGCTGCAGCACGTCGCCCAGATCGTCGTCCGGGACCTCCGTGAGCATCTGCGTCTCACGCACGTGCGGGTCCTCAACGAGGTCGCGGGCGTTGTAGACCGCGGCGATCGCGGCGCCGGCCTCCTCGAAGGCGGCCAGCACCTCGCTCCGGTCGCGCTCGGCGATCCAGTCGCCGACGTAGCCGTCGAGGAGGTCGACGTGCGCCGCCCGGCCGTGCCCGGTGGCGAACCAGGGCTCGGCGATGACCTCGGGGTGGCCCACCAGGGTGAGCACCCGCTCGGCGATGCTCTGGGCGCTGGTGGACACCGCGACCCAGGAGCCGTCCCGGGTCCGGTAGGTGTTGCGGGGCGCGTTGTTGGCCGACCGGTTGCCACGTCGCTGCTCCAGGTGGCCCAGCTGCTGGTAGACGGTGGGCCCCGGCCCGACCGCGGCCATGATCGGCTCCAGGATGCTCAGGTCGACGACCTGGCCCTCGCCGGTGGCGTCGCGGTGCCGCAGGGCCATCAGGACGGCGGACGAGGCCGCGATGCCGCAGATGCTGTCGGCCAGGCCGAACGCGGGCAGTGTGGGCGGGCCGTCGGGCTGTCCCGTGAGGTCGGCGAACCCGCTCATCGCCTCGGCCAGGGTGCCGAAGCCGGCCCGGTGTGCGTAGGGGCCGGACTGTCCGAACCCCGTGACGCGCACCAGGACCAGGCCCGGGTTGATCTCGTGCAGCACCTCCGGGCCCAGGCCCCAGCGCTCGAGCACACCGGGCCGGAAGTTCTCCACCAGGACGTCGGCGGTGGCAGCCAGGCGCTTGAGGACCTCCGTCCCTGCCTCGGACTTGAGGTCGACGGCGACGGTGCGCTTGTTGCGGCCGATCTCCTTCCACCACAGCGGAACGCCGTCCTTGCTCGGGCCGTGTCCGCGCATGCCGTCGGCCCGCTTGGGGTGCTCCACCTTGATCACGTCGGCGCCGAAGTCGCCGAGGATCTGGCAGCAGAGGGGGCCGGCGAGGATGGTGGAGACGTCGACGACACGGAGCCCATCGAGCGGCATGCGCTCGGTGACCATGAGACAGCCTTTCTGAAGTCCTGGGACGGGTGAAGCGGGAGAGTGGAGGGGTCCGGCCGCCGGGAGGCCGGACCCCTCGACGATCACTCCACGGCCGGCGCGACGTCCTCGGCCGGGATGGCGCGGCTGTTCAGCACGGCGAAGCCCTCGTCCTGCGAGGCGTCCCCCTTGACCTTCCAGGCGGTGACCGGCGACATCAGGAGGTGGTCCTCGGCGCGGAACTCGAAGGTGCCCTTGGGGCCGCTGAAGCTCATCCCGGGAAGCGCGTCGGCGACCTTGTCGGCGTCGGCGCTGCCGGCCGCCTCGATTCCCGCCTTGATCGCGAGGATCGCGGCGTAGCCCTCGTACGACCAGGCGTTGGGCCGCTTCGAGTGGGCCTCGCGGTAGCCGTCGACGAAGGCGGTGTTGACGTCGTTGTCGTACGCCTCGTCGAAGTAGTCGTAGACGAAGGTCATCGGCGGGGTGTCGGCGCCGAGCGCCTCGGCGGTCGGCGTCGAGCCGCCGAGGTTGATGACCTCGCCGTAGCGACCGAAGAAGTCGTAGGGCTCACCCTGCTTGACGAGGCCGATCGTGGTCGCCGAGAAGGTCGACATGAACAGGCCGGTGTTCTTCGCACTGTCGTCGGGGAGCGCGGAGAGCAGCGAGTTGATGTACGGCGCGACCTGGGTGGCGTCCAGCGGGACGTAGACGTCCTTCCCGGTCTTGTCCTCGCCCAGCGCGTCCGCGAACCGGGTCCAGACCTCGCGGCCGAAGTCGTAGTCCGGCCCGATTCCCTGCCAGGTCTCCAGACCCGTGGCCTCGGCGACGTCAGCGGTCGCATTGGCGAGCATGGTGTTGCTCGGCGCCAGCTGGAAGTAGTTGTCGGTCAGGCTGTCCTGTGTCAGTGCGTCGCCCTGGCAGCTCAGGCCCACCAGCACTCCGCCGCCGTCGGAGATGATCGGTGAGGCGGCGAGGCAGTCGGGATCGAGCGTGTAGCCGGCGATCAGCTTGACGCCGTCACTGAGCAGCTCACGCGCCATCTGGACCGAGGTGTTCGGGTCGCCCTTCTCGTCCTTGATGACGAGCTCGATCTCCCGACCGTCGATGCCGCCCTCGGCGTTGATCTGCTGCACGGCGAGCTCGGCGCCGCGTTTGTGCGACTCCCCGATCTCCGCCAACGGTCCGGACATGACAGCGACCAGACCGACCTTGATGGGCCCGGAGCTCTCGGCCTTCTCCGCGTCTCGCGAGGCCTTGCTGCTGCATCCGGCGGTGGTCATGAGTGCTGCGACCGCCACGAGCGACAGCATCTTCGTTGATTTCAGCATTGTTCTACTTCCTCTGCCGAGAGTGGTGTGACAGGGACTGGTTCGCTTCGCCGGGCCGACCGGCTCGCGCTAGACCTTGAGGTAGCGATCACGGATCTCCGGTCGCGCCTGGAACTCCGCACCTCCTCCCTGGAAGGCGATTCGCCCGTCGTCGATCACGCACACGTCATCGACGTTCTGCATCGCGAAGTTGACGTTCTGCTCGGCCAGGACGACCGTCACGGCGTACCGCTCCTTGATGGCGCGCAGCCCCTCGCCGACCTCCTGGACGATCCGGGGCGCGAGGCCCTCGGACGGCTCGTCCAGCAACAGAAGCGTCGGACTGGCCATCATCGCGCGGGCGATCGCGACGAGCTGCTGCTCCCCGCCACTGAGCGCGAAGCCTCGCCGGCTCAGCAGATTCTCGAGCAACGGGAACATCTCGACCATCTCGGCGACGCTGCGCTTCTCTCGCCCGCCGCACGCTCGATGGCCCAGCAGCAGATTCTCCTCGACACTCAGCGACGTCAGGATCCGCCGGTCCTCCGGGACCAGCTGCACGCCGGAGCGCGCGGCCTGGTCCGGGCGCATCCGATCCAGACGGTGTGACCCGTGCCGCACCTCTCCGGTGGTGGTCACCATCCCCCGGGCGATGCTGCGCAGCAGCGTGGTCTTGCCCGCGCCGTTGCGGCCGAGCACGGCCAGGGTGCGTCCGCCTTCGACGGTGAGATCCAGTCCGAAGAGGACATGGGCGGTGCCGTACCAGGCATCGAGCCCGGACACCGTCAGTCGGTCGGAAACCGGCTCGCTCATTCGACTCCTCCGAGGTAGACGTCGGCCACGTCCGGCCGGGCACGGACCGTCTCCGGGTCACCGGTGCAGAGCACACTGCCGCGGTACATGACGGTCACCGCCTGCGCGAGACCGAAGACGACGTCCATGTCGTGCTCGGTGATCAGCACGGTGAGCTCGCGCTCCGCCCAGAGCTGCCGGACCAGGTGGACCGTCGCCTCGGTCTCCTCGGGCGACATCCCGGCGGTCGGCTCGTCCAGCAGCAGCACCCGCGACGACAACGCCAGGACCATGGCGATCTCCAAGCGCTTCCGGTCACCCTGGGAGAGCGAACCGGCCAGTCGAGTGGTCAGGTCGCCGAGGCGCAGCTCGTCGAGCAGGTGCTCCGCCTCGACCCGCGCGGCTCGGACCGCACGGGCGGACCAGAACACGAGCGACTTGCCCTGTCGGGACAGCACGGCGGCGACGATGTTGTCGCGCACGCTGAGGGTCGGGAACAGCCGGGCGACCTGGAAGGCCCGCCCGATCCCGAGCCGCACGCGGCGCTGGGGGCTGGCGCCGGTCACGTCCCGACCGTCGAGGAGCACAGTGCCGGTGTCGAGCGGGAGCTCGCCGGCGACCGCGCCGAAGAGGGTGCTCTTGCCCGCGCCGTTGGGTCCGATCACGGCGTGGATCTGACCCGCCGGGACGTGCAGGTCCACGCCGTCGAGCGCCGCGTTGCCGCCGAACCGCTTGGTGACCGAGCGCAGTTCGATCTCCAGGCTCATCGGGCCGCACCTTCCGTCTCGCGCAGTTCGACCTCGTCGGGTTTCGGCGGGTCGCCCCCGCCCCGCCTGATCCAGTAGCGGACCGTGCGCGGCAGGGAGACGACCCCGTCGGGCAGCAGGGCCAGCACCAGGTAGACGAGGATGCCGAGGAAGAAGATGTAGGACGTGGTCCACGCCGAGAGGTAGTGCTCGAGCACGGCGTAGAGCAGGGCGCCGATGGCCGGGCCGGCGAAGTGGCCCATGCCGCCGAGGACGAGCATCATCACCGGTACCGCTGAGGCGGTCCAGTACAGCGAGTCCGGGGTGACCACCTGGTTGACGTAGGCGGAGAGGGCGCCGGCGGCTCCGGCGCCGGCCGCGGCGAGGACGAACGCCAGGGTCCGGTAGGCCCGGACGTTGATGCCCAGGAACAGCGTGCGGACGGGGTCGTCGCGCAGTGCGCGCAGGATCTGACCGAAGGGGGAGCGGGACACCTGCCAGAAGCCTGCGACGATCACAGCGGCGAAGACGGCCACGAAGTACCAGACGTATCCCGGGTCGGACAGCTCGATGCCCAGCACCCGGCTGAAGGGGAACCCGGCGAGCCCGTTGTAGCCGCCGAGGGCGTCCGTGCGGATCGCGATGGTGTAGAGCGACTGGGCGAAAGCCAGGGTGAGCATCGAGAACGCGAGCCCAGCGCTGCGCCACGCGACCGCGGCGGCCACCACCCCCACCAGTGCGCCGGCCAGGATCCCGATCAGCAGGCACAGGATCACGGGAAGACCTTCGTGCGCGGCCAGCGCGGCGGCGTACGCGCCGGCGCCGAAGAACCCGGCCTGGCCGAACGAGGGAATGCCCGCCTGGCCGAACAGCAGGTTCGTGCTGGTGGCGAAGACCACCGCGATCACCACGGTGTTGGCGAAGGAGAGCTGGCCGGCGGTGGCGAGCTGCGGGTACACGACCACGAACAGCACGCCCAGCGCGGCCAGGGCCAGCGCGCGCCTCGCTGCGACGGCCTTCCCCAATAGGGCTCTCATGCGATGACCACCTCACGGCCGGCGCCACGACCGCGCAGGCCCTCGGGACGGAAGAACAGGATCAGCAGCATCGGGAGGTACAGGGCGAAGTCGGCGAGCTCCGGCGCGTGCGTGCCCAGGAAGCTGGCGAGTACGCCGAGCAGCAGGCTGGCGATCAGCGAGCCGCTGATGCTGCCGAAGCCACCGATGATCACCACGGCGAAGGAGTAGAGGATGAACGTCGTCGCGAGGTTGGGCGTCATGCTCAGGGTCGGCGCCGCCAGCGCGCCGCCGACGCCGGCGAGGAAGATCGCGACGGCGAAGGTGGCCATGAAGATCCGGGAGATGTCGATGCCGAGGAGTGAGGCCATGTATCGGTCCTCCGCGACGGCGATCACCTGGCGACCGAACCCGGTGCCGTAGATCAGCCACTGCAGCCCGCCGAAGATGAGCAGCCCGACCACGATGAGCATCAGGTCATAGCGGGGAATCACCGTGTCGCCCAGGGTGAGAGCTCCGCCCAGGCCCTCGGGTCGCGGCTGGGTGTGCTGACTGCTTCCCCAGATCATCTGCACGGCGCCTTGCATGGTGAGCAGCACGGCGTACGTCGCGAGCAGCATGGACTCGGCGGAGTGGTCGTAGAAGGGCCGGAGCAGGAACCGCTCCACCAGCACACCGATCACCGCGGTGGCGAGACCGGCGGCCACCACCAGCAGGGCGAAGGAGGCCGGGTTGTGCGCGGCGCCGCCCTGGAACTGGTAGGCGAAGTAGGCACCGATCAGGAACAGCCCGCCGTGGGCGAAGTTCACGATCCGGAGCACACCCAGCACCAGGGTGAGGCCACTCGAGACCACGAAGATCAGTGAGCCGGCGGCGAGCCCGGTCAGCAAGGTGGTGATCAAGTTGCCTCCGACAGTGTTCCGGTTAGCGGTACATGGTTCCTCTCAACACTCACCGAGAGGAACAGTCGCTGTCAAGCAATTGACCGGAAATGCGCTGTTCTGGAGTTCGAGCGCCGCGGAGTGTTTGTCGGAGCGGAACGACGTTGCCGTGAACCTGTTGCCGGATCTTGAGTCCGCTCGGCTAGCATCTGTCCGCCTCGGATGCCTGTCCCGACTCCGAGATGGACCGCCCCGGGGCCGTGGGCCTGGCGACCGGGAGGGTTGCCTTGAAGACCTCGATGTGAGGAGTGCGAATGCCCGGCGCCACGCCCCTTGACCTCTCCCTGCTTGAGACCGCTGACTCGCTGCGCTCCGGCGAGATGTCGATCCAAGACCTGTTGGATGCCACGTGGTCCCGGCTGGAGCACACGGAGCCCGCCGTACACGCCTGGGCAAGCCTGGCTGATCCTGCCGATCTGGCGCTCCGGGCGCGGGAGCTGCAGTCGAGCCTGGCCTCCGCCGCGAGCCCGCTCCACGGCATCCCGTTCGGGGTGAAGGACATGATCGACACGTCCGCCCTGCCGACCGAAGCGGGCTCGCGGGTGCTTGCCGGCCGTCGCCCGGAGCGAGACGCGGAGTGCGTGCGGCAGGTGCAGGCGTGCGGCGGGCTGATGCTCGGGAAGGCGCACACGCACGAGTTCGCCTTCGGCGTCCGCACGCCGCAGACCAACAACCCCTGGGATCCCGCGCGAACGGCGGGTGGCTCCAGTGGCGGCTCCGCGGCGGCGGTAGCGGCGGGCACTGCGATGTGGGCCCTGGGCACTGACACCCTCGGATCGGTGCGCATGCCTGCGACCATGTGCGGGGTCGTCGGGCTGAAGCCCACCCTCGGTGCCGTGTCGACGGTCGGGGTCCTGCCGCTGGCCACGACCCTCGACTGCGTGGGCGTTCTCACTCGGACCGTGCCGGACGCGGGGGCGGCGTTCGCGGCCGTCCGACGCCCCGACCTGCCTCCGCCCGTCCCCGTGCGCGAACGGCTGAGGATCGGCGTGCTCGTGGAGAGCTCGTTGGGTGCCGTCGAGCCCGAGCAGGCCGCGGCCATGCGCGCCAGCGCCGACCTGCTGGCGGCCGACCACGAGGTGCGGGAGGTCGCGCTCGGGGACCTCGACGCCCATGTTCGACTGGGCTTCGACTTCATGCTGCCCGAAGGCAGCCACTGGCACGAGCGGTTCCTCCGCGCGGAGGGTGGTGAACCCGCCTATGACCCCGCGCTGCGGGACATCCTCCGCTCCGGCTTGGACTTCCCCGCCGTGCGATACCTGGCGGCCGGCGAAGCGCGACGTGCGCTTCAAGCCGAGCTGGCCCGCCTGCTGACGGACGTGGACGTGCTGCTGACGCCGGGCACGCCGTACCGCGCGCCGGTCGCCGCCGATCCCGGTATCAGATGGCCCGATGGAACGGTGGAGCCGATGGAGACCTCGATGTGCCGGTACACGGCAGCCGCGAGCCTGACCGGACTTCCAGCCATGAGCGTGCCTACGGGGTTGGCCGGGGGCCTCCCGGTCGGTGTTCAGCTGATCGGTGGCGCGCACCGCGAAGCCGAGCTCATCGCCGTCGGGTCGAGGATCGAGACCCGTCTCACGCCGGTGCCATGGCCGGGTTCGGCCTCGGTGACTACCTGAAGCCGAGTTGGCGGGACAGGTCTCGAGTGCCGGTCAGCAAGTGCTCGGCCGCCTGCTCCCACGACGAGGCGAACCGCTCGGTCGGGCCGCACACGGAGATGACGCCGACGACCTCGCCGCGATGATCCAGGACGGGGGCGGCGACGGAGTGGGCGTCGGCCAGACGCTCGCCGCTGGAGCGGGCGTACCCGCGACGGACGATCCGATCGAGATCCTTGCGCAGCGTCGCCTCGTCGGTGGTCGTGTTCGCCGTCAGTGCCTCACGTGGCTGGGTCGCGAAGAAGGCATCCTGGTCCTCCTTGTTGAGAAAGGCCAGGAACGCCTTGGACGAGGCGCCGGCATGGAGGGGGAACGGCCGTCCGATCGGAACCGTCATCCGCACCTCGCTGGGCGGGTTGACCTGGTCGATGTAGACCCGGTGCCAGTGCTGGCGAAGTGAGAGCGTGGCGGTCTCGTGCGTCAGCGCGCTCAGGCGCTCGAGCACCGGATGGGCCCGCTCGCGCAGGTCGACGTGGGCCAGGTAGGCCAGGCCCAGGGCGAGCGCCATCGGCCCGAGCCGGTAGCGCCGGGAGGCGGGGTCGGCCTCGATCAGGCCAGACTCCCGAAGCGAGGTCACCAGTCGGTGGACCACCGCCTTGGACAGCCCCATCGCCTGCGCGATCTCGGTGATGCCGAGCGTGGGCGACGGGGAGTCAGTGAACAGGGCCAGGACGCCCGCGGCGCGACGAACCGCACCGGCCTGGGTTTGACTCTCGATCGCGGCCACTCGCATCCCCTTCAGGCAATTGTTCCAGTGATCGGAACAAGGTTACAGGAGAAACCGGGTGCTTGCGGGTGAGCTTGACGCCTTCGCCAGGCTCTGTCGTACCTGACCTCAGTGTCGCGGATCCGCGGGTGGATTCAATCGGTCGAAGCAACACCGATCTGGAGGGTGTTGTGAGATGGGCCGAGGTGTGCCGGGCGAGGTGCGGGTCAGGTTCTTTGATCGGGTGGCCGAGGGTTGGTCGCTCTCGGCTGCTGCCGTGGAGGCGGGCGTGGCGAAGCAGTCGGCGTGGGAGTGGTGGCGGCAGTCTGCTCCGGTGATGTTGAGATTGGTTCAGACCAGACGTGGCGGGTTGCCCGTGGCTCGATCCGACGCGCCGCCCACGGGGTCTGCGCCGCCCACGGGGTCTGCGGGGTCTGCGGGGTCGGTCGTTGTGGGTGATCGGCCCGGGCGGCGGCCGTTGACCAGTGAGGACCGGGCGGTGATCGCGGTGTGTCTGCGGCGGCGGGCTGCGGGCGAGCAGATCACGCTGGCTCAGATCGGGGATCTGATCGATCGGGACAAGTCGGTGATCAGCCGCGAGATTGCCCGCAACAGTGGTCCCGACGGCAGCTACCACGGTGGCTTGGCACATGCTGCCGCGCACCAGCGGCGACGACGGCCCAAGGAGTTCCGGCTGGTGGCCAATCTCCGGCTGTGTCGGCAGATCGAGGCGTGGATGGACGATGGCTGGTCGCCGAAGCTGATCGCGATGATCCTCAGGCGGGACTACCCACACATGATCATGGAGCGCGTGTCCCACGAGACGATCTACCAGGCGCTCTACGTCCAGACCCGCGGATCGCTGCGCAAGGACCTCTACCGCCGGCTGTCGACCAGCCGGTCCCGCCGTCACCCCCGCACCGGCGCGAGGCGGGCCAACAGCCCCTACAAGGAGGCGTTCAAGATCAGCCAGCGCCCACCCGAGGTCGCTGACCGGGCCGTGCCCGGCCACTGGGAAGGCGACCTGGTGATGGGGACCGCCGGCGGCGTCGCGGTCGGCACCCTGGTCGAGCGCCAGACCCGGTTCACGATCCTGCTGCACCTGCCCGGGCGCCACGACGCCGAAGCCGTCGCGCAGGCCATGATCCGGGAGATGCGCCAACTGCCCGAGCACCTGCGCCGATCGCTGACCTGGGACCGCGGCACCGAGCTAGCCCGCTACGACAAGATCCAGCTCGACCTCGCGATGCCGATCTACTTCTGCGACCCACACTCGCCCTGGCAACGCGGCACGAACGAGAACACCAACCGGCTGCTGCGGCACTGGTTGACCAAGGGCACCGACCTGTCCCGATTCACCGCCAACGACCTGCGCCAGATCGCCGCCACCCTCAACGCCCGCCCCCGTCCCACCCTGGACCTCAAGACCCCAGCTGAGATGCTGAACCAGCTGCTCACCGAACCGACAGCAGCATGAACCACGTTGCTACGACCGATTGACCTCACCGCGGATTCGGAGCAGATACGTCAGGTGCGTGAGTCGCCCACGACGGAGCGGCTAGCGTGGCGTGTGTGTCCAACCGCTTGGCGTCCGCGACCAGCCCCTACCTGCTCCAGCACGCGGACAACCCCGTCGACTGGTGGGAGTGGGGACCCGATGCGTTCGAGGAGGCGCGGCGCCGCAACGTGCCGGTGCTGCTGAGCGTCGGGTACGCCGCGTGCCACTGGTGCCACGTGATGGCCCACGAGTCGTTCGAGGACGAGGCGACGGCGGCATACCTCAACGAGCACTTCGTGAGCATCAAGGTCGACCGCGAGGAGCGGCCGGACGTCGACGCGGTGTACATGCAGGCGACCACGTCGATGACCGGTCAGGGTGGCTGGCCGATGACGTGCGTGCTCGACCACGACGGCAACCCGTTCTTCGCGGGCACCTACTTCCCGGACCGGCCGCGGCACGGGCAGCCGTCGTTCCGGCAGGTGCTGGAGGCGCTGGCCGACGCCTGGGTCAACAGGGGTGACGAGGTCGCGCGGGTCGCCGGGACGCTGCGCGAGCACTTGGCCTCGCAGAGCCTCGTGACGGGTGGGGCGGAGCAGGAGTGGCCGGAGCTGCTGGAGCGCGCGGTGATCACGCTGGCCCGTGAGTTCGACCAGCAGTCGGCGGGGTTCGGCAACGCGCCCAAGTTCCCGCCGTCGATGGTGCTGGAGTACCTGCTGCGGATCTCCGGCGGCGACGGTGCGCAGACCGAGGCCCGGCGGATGCTCGACGCGACGCTCGAGGCGATGGCGCGCGGGGGCATCCACGACCAGCTCGGCGGCGGCTTCGCGCGCTACTCCGTCGACCGCGACTGGGTGGTGCCGCACTTCGAGAAGATGCTCTACGACAACGCCCTGCTGCTGCGGGTGTACGCCGAGTGGGGCACCGCCGAGGGCGTCTGGGCCGCCGAGGGGATCGGCGCCTTCCTGCTCCGCGAGCTCCGCACCGCCGAAGGCGGCTTCGCGTCGGCGCTCGACGCGGACTCCGAGGGGGAGGAGGGCACCTACTACGTCTGGACGCCGGGCGAGCTCACCGCGGTGCTCGGGCCGGACGACGGCCCGTGGGCGGCGGACCTGCTGGAGGTGACGGAGGCCGGCACCTTCGAGCGCGGCACCTCGGTCCTTCAGCTGCGGACGGACCCTCCGGTCGAGGAGCTGCCCCGGTGGTTCGACGTGCAGCGCCGGCTGCGCGAGGCGCGCGACCTGCGGGAGCGGCCCGCGCGCGACGACAAGGTGGTCGCGGCGTGGAACGCGCTCGCGATCAGCGGGCTCTGCCGAGCCGGCCGGCTGATCGGGCTGCCGGAGTACGTCGAGGCCGCCCGGCAGGCGGGCGAGCTGCTGTGGCGGGTGCACGTCGTCGACGGACGGCTCCGCCGGGTCTCCCGCGACGGCGTCGTCGGCGCGCCGGCCGGGGTGCTGGAGGACCACGGCTGCGTGGCGGCCGGCTTCCTCGACCTGCTCCAGGTGACCGGCGACGCGGTCTGGCTGGAGCGTGCCGGGGCCGTGCTCGACGTCGCCCTCGAGCACTTCCGCGCCGACGACGGCGGCTTCTTCGACACCGCGGACGACGCCGAGGCCCTGGTGGCGCGCCCGCGCGACCCCTCCGACAACGCCTCGCCCTCGGGGCTGTCGGCGATGGTCGACGCGCTGTCGACGTACGCCGCGGTCACCGGCTCGGGCCGGCATCGCGACGCCGCCGAGGCGGCGCTGGCGACCGTGGCGGTGATCGCCGAGAAGGCACCCCGGTTCGCCGGCTGGTCCCTGGCCGCGGCGGTCGCGATGACGGGCGGGCCGCTGGAGGTCGCGATCGTCGGAGCGGAGTCCGACGAGCGCGACGAGCTGGAGCGGCTGGCCCGCAGGCACGCCGGGGCGGTCGTGGTCGTCGCCGGTGCGGCGAGCGACGAGATCCCGCTGCTGGCCGGCCGGGGCCCGGTCGACGGACGACCCGCGGCGTACGTCTGCCGCAACTTCGTGTGCGAGCGACCGGTGACCGCGCCCGGCGACCTCAGCGCGGCGCTGCGGCGCTGACCAGCTCGTCGCCGAGCCCGGAGCGCAGGTAGAGCACCGAGCGCCCGTGCCGCGCCGAGCTGAGCAGCCCGGCGTCGCGCATCGCGCGCAGGTGCTGGTTGACCGCGCTCGTGGTCACGCCGAGCCGGATCGCGAGCTCGGTCGACGACGCGGGGGAGTCGAGCACCGCGAGCAGCCGCGCGCGGACCTCGCCGACCAGCCCGGCCAGGGCCCGCGGCGCCGCGGGGCGCTCGCTCTCCCAGAGGGTGCCGGCGCCGCGGGCGCCGTACAGGATCAGCGGTGGCTCCTCGGCCGAGATCGGCGCCGTGGCGTTGCGGGTGAACAGCGACGGCGCGAGGGTCAGCCCCTCTCCGGCGGTGCTGCGCCGGAAGCCGACCTTCGAGCTCAAGTGGACGTGCAGCACGTCGTCGACCAGCCGGATCCGAGGCGAGAGGCCGGCGAACATCGCCGCCAGCCCCTCGCGAGCGATGGTGCGGCCGCGGAAGACGATGTCCGCCTCGAGCACCGCCCGCATCCGCGGCCACCAGGGCTCGAAGCAGGCGGTCCAGTACGCCGCGAGCGCGGTCGTGATGCGCCGCAGCACCCGGTCGCGGCGGCCGGTGAGCACGGCCGGCCGGGTCGCCGGGTCGGGGTGCACCTCGGCGATGTCGTCACGGACCACGTCGAGCGGCGTCTGCGCGAGCGCGGCCAGCTCGTCGTCGAAGCGGGTGAGCGGCGTCCACGGCCGCGGGGTCAGGAAGTCCGGGGTCCAGAGGCTGTCGTTGGTGAGCGCGAGCAGCATCTCGCCGTCGAGCTCGGCCCGGGCGGCCTGGGTGAGGTGGAGCCAAGGCAGCTGGAGGGGGTAGCGGCCCGGCTCGCGCCAGGTGCGCAGCGAGAGCGTGAGCTCGTTCATCGGGGAGAGGGCGAACCGCACCTCGCCGAGGTCGGCACCGGCCAGCTCGTACTCGATCCGCCCGACCATGAAGCACAACGCTACATCAATGGTGGCGCCGCGCATTGCGTGAGAGAACTCTGCCGTGCTCGACCGTCTCCGCCGCCTGTTGCTCCCGACCGATCCCGTCGAACGGGCCCTGACCTCCGCCACCATCGCCGCCTCGCTTGCGACCGGCCTGTTCTACAGCGTCAGCGCCCTCTACTTCACCCGGGTGATCGGGCTGGCCGCGACCACGGTCGGCGTCGGCCTGACGATCGCGGGCGCGGTCGGCGTGCTGATGTCCTTCCTGGGTGGGTACGCCGCCGACCGGATCGGCGCCGACCGGCTCCAGCTCGGGGCGAACGCCGTGCAGGGCCTGGCGTTGCTGGCCTACGTGGCCGCCGACAGCGCGCTGACCTTCGTGCTCGTCGCCTGTGTCGCCGTCGGCAGCCGCAGCCTGCAGGGAACGGCCAAGGCGACGGTCCAGGCGCGCTGGTTCACGGGTGCGGAGCGGGTCGAGATCCGGGCCCGGCTGCGCGTGATCACCAACGTGTTCATCGGCATCGGGACCGTGCTCGCGGGCGCCGCCCTGCTCGTCGACACCGCCGCGGCGTACCAGCTGACGATGGTCGCCGTCGGCGTCATCGCGCTCGCCGCGACGGTGCCGCTGACCGGCCTGCGCGGCCGGGCCGAGGGCTTCGGCGCGCAGATGGACGCGCACCTCGCGGTCGACCGCGTCGTCGGCCCGTCACCGCTGCGCGACCGCACGTACCTGACCGTGGTCGGGCTCAACTCGATCGTCGCGATGCAGTTCGGCATGACCTCCGTCGGCGTCCCACTGTGGATCGTGACGCGCACCGAGGCGCCCGCCGTGGTCGTGTCGGTGCTGCTGGTGCTCAACACCGTCATCGTCGCGCTCTTCCAGGTCCGCGCGGCGCGGGGCACCCACGACGTGGCGGTGGCCGGTCGCACGGTACGCCGCGGCAGCCTGCTGCTCGCCGGGGGCTGCCTGCTCTACGCCGCGGCCGGCAGCACCGGGGCCGTGCTGGCCGTGGTGCTCCTCCTGCTCGCCGAGGCGCTCGGCTCGTGGGCCGAGGTCTGGTGCGAGGCCGGCGCCTGGGGTCTGGCCTTCGAGCTCGCCGATCCCGCCAGCGCGGGGCGCTACCAGGGGCTCTCCCAGACCGGCTACTCCGTCGCGGGCATGGTCGCGCCCGCGTTGGTCACGGCGACCGCGGTCGACCACGGGCTGCCGGGCTGGGCGTTCCTCGCGGCGCTGTTCGCACTCGCTGGGGTGGGCGTGGCCGCGGTGTCCCGCGCGGCCGCCGCCCGTCGTACGCCGCAGGTCGAGCTGGTGGCCTGAGCCCGGCGCGCCGACGCGGTGGTCAGTTGGTGACGAAGAAGTAGACGACCAGCGCGACCAGGAGCAGGAGAGTGACGCCGCCGACGATCCAGACCCACAGCGGCGTCTTCGCCTTCGGCTCGGGGGCGGGCGGGGGTGGCGGCGGGGGCGGGGCCGCGACGACCGGCACCGGGGCGGGCGGGTTCATCAGCCCGCCGCAGCGGATGCAGATCTCGGCGGTGATCAGGTTGCCCTCGGCGCAGTGCGGGCAGGTGGCCGAGCCGACGGTCGCGCGGCCCGACGTGCCCGGCAGTCGCCGCAGCGACTCGCCGGCGGTGTCGCCGGTGTCGAGCATGACCTTCGACGGCGTCCAGAAGAGCGGGAAGTCGCAGGTGGCGCAGAAGTCCGTGGACTCGCGGCGGGTGAGCGCGACCATCGCGACGGTGCCGCACTCGGGGCAGGTGACCTGCTCCGGCGGGGCGTTGGTCGGCACCGGGATGGCGAGCGGCGGCGCCAGCGCCTCGGTGGGCTGGTCGTCGATGTCGGCGGCCGCTTCCGGCTGCTCCGGCTCGTCGCCGGAGAGCACGTGCCTGCCGGTCAGCGTCTCGCTCACCCCGGCCACTCCTCCTCGCTCGTCCACACCCGGTCGGGCCCGACGTACAGCTCCGCGCGGACGTGGGCCGGGACCTCGTCGCGGACCACGTCGATGAAGTCGTCGAGCTCCAGCAGTCCCGTCGACTCCACCCGCATCACCACCCAGGCGGTGTCCTCGGGTGCGTCGCCGGCACGCCAGATGCCGCCGCCCTCCTCGACGCTGGCCGGTCCCTCGGTGATCAGCTCCAGGTAGGAGCTGAGTCCGCGGGCCGTGCCCCGCCAGGTCAGCGTCTTCGCCGCACCGGACACGATACGGCGTTGCAGCGCCTCCGGCTGGGAATCGTCGATGGTCTCGACACCGATCCAGGACGCGAGGTAGGGCAGCATCGGCGCGGGCGTGACCGTGCTGTCGGGGATGTGCTCGATGCTGTCGGCGTCCTCGAGCAGCGCGCCGCCCAGGTCCTGGAAGATCGACACGAACCGGACGAAGAAGTCCTGGTCGAGCATCGAGACCGGGAGCTGGTCGAGCATCCACGACGGGGACCGCTGCGGCCGGGTCTGGCCGCCGGGCACCACCGTGCTGCTCAGCCTCTCGACGGTCACCGGACCACCACCTGGTGGCCGGCGGAGAGGAACAGCGACTGCTTGTCCAGGCGTACGACGTCCTTGCCGCCGCCGAGGCGCCGACCGGTGCGCAGGTCGTACTCGTAGAGCAGCACCTCGTCGACCCGCTCCACGCCGTCGACGCTCTCGAGGAGCTGGGTGACCACGGCGAGGTTCACGTCGGCGTCGAAGGGCCAGCCGGTGCCGTCGGAGCCGCCGACCAGCGGGTTGAGGAACCGCGCCAGCGTGTCCATCGCCCGCTGCCGCACCAGCGCGGCGGGCCGGCCCGGCGCGCCGTGGACCAGCGCGACCACCGAGACGCCCTGGTAGTACGGCGTACTCACCTCGACGGCGGTGCCGACGAGGCGGTGCTCGTCGAGCGCGTCGGTGATCGTGCCCATCAGCTGCTGGGAGATCGCGAAGTCGTCGAGCTGGTGGGTCGTCGGGTCGGAGCGCACGTGCGGTACGACGAGCAGCTGCACCGCGCCGTTGCCGCGGCCCGCGGGTCGGCAGCGGGCCCGGGCGACCTCGATCGAGGACTCCAGCGTCAGCCGCTCGAAGTCGCGTGCGGTCACCGCACGCTGGCCGGTGCGCAGGGTCAGCGGGCCGCGGGCCTTGGCCTCGGCGACGGTCTCGGCGTCGACGCCGCCCGAGGCGGGCGCGAGGTTGATCACGCCGTTCACGAACGGGACCGCGTTGCGCAGCAGGCTGAGCGTGCGGGCGCCGACGTTGCCCCGCGACCCACCGCCGTGGCGGTAGCCGCTGACCTCGACGAACGCGCCGTCGCGAGGGATCGCGCCGTGCTGGCGCACCGACCCGTCGGGGTAGCGGATCCGGGGACCGAAGTGGATCACGCCGGTGCCGCTGTCCCACACGTAGTGGCGGTCGTCGGGCCCCGACGCGGAGAAGTCCTCGACCTCCTGCCAGACATGGGTGCGGGTGCCGTCGACGATCCGGACGGTCTCGTCCGAGCGCCGTGGCAGCACGGGATGACGACCGACCTGGAAGGTCTGCGCGGGTGCGCCGTTGCTGCGCCCGAGGGTCTCGCTGCCGATCACCTCGGCGTGCTCGGCCGCCACGGTGCCGCCGAGCGCGGACACCTCGAGGCCGCGGACCCGCGGTGAGTTGCGGTACGTCGGCTGGCCGGCGCGGGGTGCGAGCAGCCGCGCTCGCAGCCAGTACGCCGACTCGTTCGCGACCGTCAGCGGCTCGTGCTCGACCGGCACCATCAAGATGACCTCGCCCGGCCGGTTGAGCCCGCCGGTGGTGTCCTCGTGGACCCGGGCCGGCAGCCAGCCCTCGCCGTTCCAGACCTCCCACAGCAGCGGAGGGTTGCGCGGGTCGACGCCGATGCCCTCGGCCTGGGCCTCGACGCGCAGGCTCACCACCATGCCCGCCAGCGTGCCGCTGAAGCCGAGGTAGAAGGCGTCGCCCGGCGTCAGCGGGTCCGACGAGAAGCAGCGGGCGCCGTCGGTGCCGAAGCGGAGGTCCTCCCAGACGTCGGTGACCTGTTCGCTGGCCACCGAGGACGACTTGGCGGCCACCAGCTCCGGGGGAGCGATCAGCAGGTCCTGGGTGGTCGTGAACACGACGCTGTCGGTCTCGGCGACGCTGGTCTGCGTCATCACGGGGGTGTTCTCGGGCACCAGCACCGGCTGCTCGAGGACGGCGGAGAGCCAGAACGTCAGGTCGGTCCGGGCCACCGAGGGCGGGAACGGCTCGATGCCCACCATGTTGAGGAAGTGCACGAAGAGCCGGTCGGGCACCTGGTTGACGCGGTAGAGCACCATCTCGCTCATCCACGCGAACAGCTCGATCAGCGCGACGCCGGGGTCCGAGACGTTGTGGTTGGTCCACTCGGGGCAGTAGCGCGGGATCAGGCGCTTGGCCTCGTCGACGATGTCCTGGAAGGTCCGATCGTCGAGGGCGGGCGTGGGCAGCGGCATCGGTCGTCCTACTGGTGGCTACTCGGCGTCGTGGGGGATGACGTAGAAGGGATAGACGAGGTTACGACGGTCGTTGGTCGCGCGTACGCGATATCCGATCTGGATGCGGACCAACGCGTGATTGGCGGGATCGGCCTCGGGAGTGACCTCCTCGACGACGATTCGGGGCTCCCACTGTGCGAGCGCGTCGCGGACCGCCTCGGCGATCAGCCCCAGCAGGTTGCCGGTGACGGGCTCGAAGAGCAGCTCCCAGATCCGGCAGCCGAACTGCGGCCGCATCAGCCGCTCGCCGGGCGCGGTCATCAGCACCAGCTCGATGGAGCGGTCGAGGTCGGGTACGCCGTCCGAGAGCGCGATCGTGCCGGTGTGGTCGACGCCCATGGGCCACGCGAAGCCGCGTCCGATGAACGACGAGTCGGGCTGGCCCGGGTCGTCGTGCCTGCGCACCGTGGAGTCGGCCATCAGTTGATCGCCACCGATGCGCCCTTGACGGCGAGCACGCCGCCCGCCTCGACCGTGCCCATGCCCTGCGCCTTCACGCTGAGCATGCCGGCCTCCAGCTTGCCGCTCGCCGCCGTCTTGATCTCCAGGCCGGTCTTGCCCTCGAGCTTGAGCGACCCGTTCGCCGTGATCGTGATGTTCATGCCCTTGATGGTGATGTCGCCCTGGTCGGTGAAGGAGATCTCCGCCTGACCGTTCTTGATCGTGATCGGCTTGTTGGCGGTCTCGACGAGCACGGCGTCCTCGCCGACCCGGATCTGGTGCCCGTTCTTGGTCTTGAGCAGCACGTGCTTCTTGTCCGGCGACGTGCCGTCGGCGAGCTCGATGAGGTGCCCGACCCGGGAGGTGATCCGGCGGAACTCGGTCTTGCCGTCCGAGCCCACGTTGTCGGTGTTGGGCAGCTTGTTCGCCGCGCTGTACAGGCCGCCGAGCACGACCGGCCGTCGGGTGTCGCCGCCCTCGAACCCCACCAGCACCTCGTCGTTGACCTCGGGATGGAAGACGACGCCGCGCTCCTTGCCGCCGCCCAGTGTGAGGACGCGCGCCCAGGCCGACTCGACGCCGCCGGCGCTGCCGAGGCTCGGGAACTTCACCTTGACCCGGCCCCAGTTCTCCTTGTCCTTGTTGTCGGTCACCACCGCCGTGACCAGGCCGTCGATCGCGCCGCCGGGCGCCGCCGGCGGCGGGCCCAGGAGATCCACCAGGGTGTCGGGCTGCAGCGGCCCGGCCGTGAAGTGGGTGTCGAAGCCGGAGCGCGTGTAGACGTGCTGGACCCGGGTGACGAAGTAGGTGCCGCTCGCGGCCCCCGCGTCGGAGATGGAGACCTTGACCCCGGGTGCCAGGCCGCCGTGGACCACGCACGTCCCGCGGGCCGTCACCGCGGCCGCGGACGACTGCGCGAGCATGCCCTTGCTCACCGCCTGGGCCTCGTCGGTGGTGAGCGGCGACGACGCCACCGTCGCGGTCGTGCCGGCTCCCGCCGTACGTCCCGGGACCTTCGCGAAGAGCTGGGCCTCCTGCGGGACCGTGTCGGTGGCGGTGTTCGTGATCGCCCGCTGCTGCTTGACGTCCCAGCCGGTGACGGTGACCTTGCCGGAGTGCCGGCTCGAGGCCCGGGTCGAGAGCCGTTGCAGGGTGGTGCCCATCTGCAGGTCGACCCTGGCGCTGGAGGCACCCGCCGGCTTCACCGTGAGCTTGCCGTCGGCGACCCACCACAGCATGCCGAACCGCGCGGTGACCCAGTCCAGGTAGGCGAGGTTGGTGCCGGACTGGAGCAGGTACTCCTGGACGTCGCCGAACGCCGTGACGTCGGCGGACAGGCCGGCCTCGCCCGCGAACGACGAGAGCACGTCGGAGTACGTCTGGTTGAGGAAGGCGCGGTTCTGGGTCTGGCCGCCGAGCTTGTGCGCCTTGTCGTCGACGGTGACGGACAGCTCGGTGGTGGCCGCGCCGAAGTCGGACTGGTCCAGGCTGACCCCGGTGACCTCGCCGGAGAAGACGGTCGGGCCGTTGTGGACGCCGATCGCGACCTCGGTGCCGAGGGTGAGCTTCGGCTGGACCACGAGGTCGAAGCCGGTCTCGACGAAGCGCAGCGTCGCCCGGCCGACCAGGTTGACGCCGCGGTCGACCTCGACCGACACCAGCGCGTCGAGCTGGGCCGCGGTGAGCTTCTGCCCGTTGATCTTGACGACGGGCGCCTCCAGGAAGTCCGGCATCAGGAGCCCTCGAGCCGGGGCACGGTCAGCATCGTGCCGGGGCGGACGGCGAGGGGGTCCTCGAGGCCGTTGGCCTGCGCGAGCAGCCGCCAGCGGGTCGAGTCGCCGTAGTAGCGGGCGCTGATCCGGTCCAGGGTCTCCCCGGGCTGCACCCGGTGCACGCGGTGCGGCTTCGGGGTGCCGGACGTGGGGTTCTGCGGGCCGAAGGCCTGGGACGGCTCGTACTGCCGCAGCTCGAGCTCCATGTTGGCGCGCAGCGGCGTCCCGGTGGAGGAGAAGTAGGTGAACGACAGCCGCAGGCCCTGGATCACGGCCTTGAACGAGTGCAGGTCGCCCCAGTGGAAGGTGACCGTCGGCGGCCGGACGTTCGCGGTCGTCTCGTCGGCGCCGGGCAGCCCCGGGTCGACGTCCATCAGCCCGACGATCTTGCCGGTGTGCTCGGTGACCGCGGTGCCGACGGTCGTGGTGTCGAAGACCAGGTCGACCTTGAGCCAGCCGGAGTTGGCCCCGGCGTACCGCAGCGTCGGCACGCCCTGGCCCGGCATCGGGTTGGAGACCCAGTTGTTGCGGCGGCCCACGACGATCGTCTCGGGGTTGTAGAGGCAGGGGACGCGCTCGCCGCCCTCGATCTCCAGGAACGCCTTCTCGAGCTCGGCCATCAGGGAGTCCTCCATCCGTTCCAGCGCCCGCGGCGCTCGAGCTCGTCGATCACCCGGCGTTCGATGCGCTCGACGACGGCGTCGACGACCTGGTTGAACCCGACCCCAGGCAGCACCTGGTCCGCCGGGCCCGCGACGTCGCCCAGGTCGCCGTCGTTGTAGGCCACCTCGTAGGCGGAGGCGGGCACCGGCAGGCTGCTCGGCGCGGGCGGCGGTGGCGGAATGGCCATGGCGGTGTCTCCCTCGAGCGAACGGCGGATCAGCGGGCGCTCCGGTGTGGCGGAGCCCAGAGGTGCCGACCCCAGTGGTGCCGACCCCGGTGTGGCGAACAGGTGGGCGGTGGCGTCGACCAGGGACTGCCCGGTGCTGCGCCGCACGGTCGTCGACGCGGCGTCGCTGCTCGCCGGGCCACGGGCGACGTCGGGCACCGGCGGGGCGGGCGGCTGCTGGGGGGCGATGCTGATCCGGGGCGGGGCGACGGTGAGTCGGCGGACGTCGGCGGCCGGGCGGTGCCCCGACGGGGCGGACGCCGCGCCGGGAGGCCCGGCCGGGAACGCGGCGGTCGCGGGTGCCGGGGTCGCCGCCGGGGTCTCGGTCCAGGGCTGCCAGGCCGGTCGTGCGGGCGAGCCGGGCAGCGACGGTGACCCTGCTCGGCCGGCGGCATGGGCGCGTGCGGGCGCGGGGGCGCCGAACGAGCGACGCACCGCCGATGCCGCTGGTGCGGTCGTGCCGCTCGTGTTGCTCGCGCCGCCTGCCGGGGCGGGGCGACGCCAGAGCCGGGTCTCGCCGAAGCCGCCGGGCGTGCGGCCCGGTGCACCGCCCAGGGCGGTGGCGACTGCGCTCGCGGGCCGGATCGTCTCCGGTGCGCCGAAGCCGGTCGCGAGCGCCCGGGTCGAGTCGGTGCCGTGGGCGGTGGCCCGGCGGATCGTCATCAGCTCCGGCATCGCGACCTCGGCGCGGGCGACCCCGGGGGAGGCGACGTGCGCGCCGACCCGGGTGATCGGGGTCGGGGTGACCGGTGCTGACACGGTCGGGGCTGACGTCGGGGCCGACGTCGGGGCTGACGTCGAGGCTGAGGCGGTGGGAGTGGGGGCGACGGTGGTGGCGGCCGAGCGTCGAACCGTGGCGGGCGTGGGGATCGCCGTCGTCGTAGCGGTCGTGGTCGTGGCCGCCGGGATGCCGGTGGCCGGAGCGACGTGGACGGCGGGCGCCGGCGTGGAGCCGCGGACATCGGTCGCGGGCCGGATGTCGGTCGCCCGGCGCCAGAGCCGGGGGAGCCGGCGTACCACCGCACCGTCCGGGGCCCCCGGCACGTCAGCGGGGACCCTCGTCGTGGGCGTCGAGCCGGTGTCGGTCGTCTCGGTCGTCTCGGTCGCGGAGGCCGGCGCCGGCGAGGCGCTCGCCAGTGGCGCCGCCGCGGTCGCGGCGGGCAGCCGGCGCACGACCGGATCGGCCGCGCGAGTCGCAGGCGCGGCGAGCGTCGAGGACGGCGCTGCTGCAGACGGGGTCGGCTGGGTCGACTGGCTCGGCTGGGTCGATGGAGCTGACTGGGCTGACTGGGCTGACTGGGCTGACTGGGCTGACTGGGCTGACTGGGCTGGCTGGGCCGACTGGGCCGCGGCCACCTGGGCACGCGCCCCGGCCGCCTGGCGCATCACGATGCTGCCGGCCGACCAGGCATGCCGGCGTACCGTCGCCGGTGCGTCCGCGCCGGCCGAGATCAGCCTCGGACCCGCCGCGGCCACGTCCTCGGTGTGGCGGAGCCCGGACGAGAGCGGCGCGCGGTCGGCGGAGGCGAGCGACGACACGATCGTCGACAGGCCCGGCGCCGCGGCGGCGGACGGAGCCGGAGCGTGCCCGATCGGTGCCCGCCGGACCAGCCCGTCGAACCGGGACCCCGGCGACCGCAGCTGCCACGACGGCCGCGTCGCCCTGCGCAGGGTCGGCGCGGTGATGCCGGTGGGCGGTGAGCCAGCAACCGAATCGGTGCCGGCGATGGTTGCTGATGCACCGCCGGTGGGTGACGGTGCCGCGGTGATGCCGGTGGGCGGTGAGCCAGCAACCGAATCGGTGCCGGCGATGGTTGCTGATGCACCGCCGGTGGGTGACGGTGCCGCGGTGATGCCGGTGGGCGGTGAGCCAGCAACCGAATCGGTGCCGGCGATGGTTGCTGATGCACCGCCGGTGGGTGACGGCGGCGCGGTGACGCCGGTCGGCGGTGAGCCACCAACCGATTGCGTGCGCCGAACGGTTGCCTGCTCACCGCTGGACGGACCGCGCGGGGCAGGCGGGGCGGGGTCCGTCGCTGTGGGAGGCTCCGATGTCGGGCCGGGTGCAGTGGGGGTGGCGGGCTGGCGGGGCGCGCGAGTCGCTGAGCGACGCACGACGGGCGTGGACGTCCCGGGGGTGGACGCCATGGGGGTGGACGCCATGGGGGTGGACGTCGTGGAGGTCGCCGGTGCCGACTGGCGGGCGCGGGCGGCCAGACCGGCGTTGAGCTTCGTCCGGTCGGAGTTCATCAGCATCGGGCCGACCGCGGTGACCTCCTCGATCCGCCGGACGCGGATCGCCTCACCGCGCAGGTTGCCGAGGATGCCTCCGGGCGTGTACGTCGACTCGTCCTGGACCGCACGGGCCGCGCGGGGCAGGCCGCGCTCGGGCAGCCGGCGGATCGCGACCGGCCGGGCCGGGGCGAGCCACGAGGGCGAGGCCGAGGCAGGAGATGAGGCCGAGGCAGGAGATGAGGCCGAGGCAGCGGACGAGGCGGCGGACGAGGCGGGAGCGTCACGATGCGACGGCGTCCACCAGCGCGGCGGGGCCGAGCTCGCATCCAGGCCGCGCGGGTCCGGGCCGACCAGGGCGCGGCGGATCTCGACGGGCCGCGAGGTGGCCGCCGCGAAGCGCGACACCGACGACGCGAGGCTGCCGATCCGGCTCGGCAGCGGCCGGCCGACGGGCGGGCCCGGCAGCCGCATCCGGCGTACGACGTCGCGGCCCAGCCGGAGCTCGGAGCCGGCCGAGCCCGGCGCGATGTCCTCGGAGGGGGTCGTGGTCATGACGCCTGCGTGACCGCCCGGAACCCGTGGTGCGCGACCTCGAGCTCCTCCTCGAGCGGGTCCGCGCTCTCCACGGAGAAGTCGGGACCGCGCCACCGGACCGGGAAGACGTCGATGAACTCCCACGACCGTAGCCGGTTGCCGCCGGCGTCGATGACCGTGACGGCACCGGTCGACTTGGTGAGCTTGTTCTGGTTGGCGGCGAAGCCCTCGCCGGAGGTCTTGCTGAACCAGTCGAAGAGCGCGTTGCTGTCGGTCACGCCACGCCGGAACACCAGGTTCGGCCAGGTCATCCGGCTCGGGACCTGGTGGGCGTAGCCGTTCTGCCCGCCCTCGCGGATCTCCTCGGTCTGGACGCTGACGTTGAGCCCGGTCACCTCCTTGAAGACGCCGAGCTCCACGCCGTCCAGCTCGAAGAGGAACCGGTTGGCGATGGGCAGATCGCCCCCGAGGGGGGTCGTGATGTCACTGCTGGCCATATTCACGCACCGCCTGCCATGCTCGATCGTTCAGTGAGACCACGGCCCGCACCATCCGCACCCGATCCATGTGCTCGAGGTCGAGCAGGTCGTCGAGACGCCAGTGCAGGTGGTAGGCGAGGAACGCTATCTCCTGCCACAGCGCCTCGGTGGGGTAACGCATCATCGCGCCGTCACCTCGCGCATCCGTGCGTCCATCACTGGACCTTGCGCGGGATCTCCTCGACCGCTCGACGCAGGTTCGGCCGCGGACCCGGATCCGGCGCTCCCGTGGGTGCGGACGGCTCCCCGTCCGCACCCGGCTCCGCCTCGGCGGCGGGAGCGGGTGCGGACGGCGAGTCGACTCCCAGGAGGGAGGACGAGGCCTGGGCGTTGACCAGTGCCTCGTACTCCTCCTGGCTGCCGAAGTTGATCACCCCGTAGAAGTCCTGGAGGAAGGCCAGGTCCACCGCGAACAGTCCCTCGATGTCGTGCGAGGTGACCAGGTCGAGGGTGCCCAGCTGCTCCACGACCCGGGTCAGCACCAGGATGGTGAGACGCGGGTCGTCGGGACCCTGCACGGTCGGGTCGCGCAGCGGCTCCAGCTCGTCCCGAGCCGTCGCCAGCCGCATCCGGCCGGTCTTGTGCAGGCCGCCCTGACCGTCCACGTAGCCACGCGGAAGGGTGAACTCGTACGACGTGCGGAGAGAGTTCACTTGACCCTGTCGAGGCGCTCGATGACGAGGGTGATGGTCTCCTTGACCGCTTCGTTCGACTCCGTGCTGACGGCGTCGGTGGCGATCTTGGACGGCCAGCCCTTGATGAAGTTGAAGCGGCCCACCTCGGCGAACGAGGTGTCGTAGAGGACGATCGAGCCGTTCTTGCGAGCGCTGGCGCGGTTCATGGTCAGACCCTTGTCGCGGATCGCGATGAACCACTTCCAGATCGGGTCCGACATGGCGTCGGCCGGCGCCATCCGGGTGATGGTCAGGTCGGGCGCCTTCTGCGTGTTGCCGCGCGTCTTGACCACCTGCATCTTGCCCGTCGGGCCGTTCTGCTGGATGGTCACGACGTCGTGCTCGACGTCCAGGCCCGAGACGCCGGACAGGATGATGTTCTCGCCGTCGATCTCCAGGTAGAAGTTCTGCGCGACGATCGGGTCGGTCGCGATGAGGTCGTTGCCCATGACTGTGGTCTCCGGTCTCTAGTTAGGACGAGTGGGTGTCGGGGGCCCCGGCGTCAGCCGGCGACCTGCTTCTTCTGGCTGATCCGGAAGACCACGAACTCGGCGGGCTTCACCGGCGCGATGCCGACCTCGACCACCAGCAGACCCTGGTCGATCGACTCCGGCGGGTTGGTCTCGGCGTCGCACTTGACGTAGAACGCCTCGTCGGCGGACGTGCCGAACAGGGCGCCGGCCGACCAGAGACCGCGCAGGAACGCACCGACGGTGCGCTTCACGCCCTCCCACAGCGCCATGTCGTTGGGCTCGAAGACCGCCCACTGGGTGCCGGTCAGGATCGTGGTCTCCACCATGTTGAACAGGCGGCGGACGTTGATGTAGTTCCAGTCGGTGTCCGAGGACAGCGTGCGCGCGCCCCAGATCCGGATGCCGCGGGTGCCGAACGGGCGGATGCAGTTGATGCCGATCGGGTTCAGCAGCGACTGCTCGTTCTGGCTGACCGTGCGCTCGATGTCGAGCACGCCGCGCATGGTGTCGTTGGCCGGGGCCTTCCAGACGCCACGCGTGTCGTCGGTGCGTGCCCAGACGCCGGCGACGTGGCCGGACGGCGGGATCAGGATCTCGCTGTTGCCGTTGCTGCCGGTCGGGTTGTCGACCTTGACCCAGGGGTAGTACAGCGCGGCGTACGCCGAGTCGTACATCGCGACGTCGCTGCGCCACTCCTTGATCTGCTGCGGGCTCATGCCCGGCGGAGAGTCCAGCACCGCCATCCGGTTGCCGTTCTGCTCGCAGTGCGAGATCAGCGCGGTCTGGACGGCCTTCCACAGGTTGAGGTCGACGGTGCCGTCGTCCTTGGTGGCGGCGGTGACCAGATCGGGCACGATCACCATGGTGACGTCCTCGGCGACGGTCAGGCCGTTGATGCCCTTGCGCGCCGACTCGGAGCCGGCGAACTTCGAACCGGTGACCGGGACCGGCACCGGGGCCGCCTTCTCGAGTGCATAGCTGCCCGGCTTGACCAGCTCGAGCTGGGCGCCGAGGTCGACGCTGTCGTCGAGCTCGAGGGCGATCTTGATCCGGGTCGAGGTGGCGTTCACCTTGGTCGCCACGTTGGAGTCGCCCTTGCCGAAGTCGAGGCCGGAGAAGGACTCGACGACCGCGCCTCCCTCGAGGACGTCGATGGAGAACGTCGCGGGGCCGTCGGTGTCGTCGTCACCGGCGTCGTCGGTCGACACCTGGAGCGTGATGCTCGCGTCGGCCTCGAGGCTCTCGACGGCGACGGGGAGTCCGAGCGCGCGGTCCGCCGCCGGGAGGGCCAGGCGGGCCGGCTCGCCGGCGGGCTCGGTGTTCGGGACGCGGCAGATGTAGGCGATCGAGCCGCCGTTGGCGAAGTACCCGTAGACGGAGAGCGGGAGGATGCAGCCCTCGGCGAAGCCGCCGTAGAGGCTCTCGAACTGCGACCAGCTCGTGACGAGCCGGGGCGACAGGCCCTGAGGGTCGTTGGGGTCGTCGGTCGGGAAGGTCGCCGTGAATCCGACGAAGGCGGCCACCGCGGTCGGCGCGGCAGACAGGACCTTCTGGGAGGACGGAACTTCCTCGACGTAGACGCCGGGTGCGGTGTATGTGGGCATCTTCTTCATCCGCTCTCGCGACAGGTGGCAGGACAGCCGCAGACTGCTCCGGCCGGGCAGCGCATGTGACGGGAACGCCGACACATGGCCCGAAATGACTATGCCGATGGCGCGTTGATGTCTTGACGGTTGCCGGGCGGTCTCCGGGATGATCTCGCCATGGCCAACCGCCCCGCCGCGTCGTTGGAGCTCCGCGAGGGCGACCACCAGCTGCTCCTGGCGATGACCCGCAGCCCCACCGTGCAGGCCGGCCTCGCCCAGCGCGCGCGGATCCTGCTGCTCGCCGCCGAGGGACAGTCCAACACCGCGATCGCCGACAAGGTCGGGGTCTCCCGGCCCACCGTGCTGGTGTGGCGGCAGCGGTACGTCGAGGCGGGCCTCGACGGGCTCGCCGACCGGTCGCGCCCGGGCCGGAGCCCCCAGGTCTCGGCCGCGGACGTGCTGACCGCGACGCTGCGTCCACCGCCGCGCCTGCTCGGCGTGACCCACTGGTCCTCCCGCCTGCTGGGCGAGGACCTCGGCGTGGGCCGCGGGACCGTGGTCCGGGCCTGGCACTCCTACGGGGTGCAGCCGGTGCGCGGTGGGTTCCGCTTCGCCGTGACGCCGACCCTGGCGGGGCGGGTCGTCGCGGTCCTGGCGCTCCGGGTGGGGCCTCCGGAGAGCTTCGTCCTCCTCGACGTGCGCGAGCCGTCGCGGGTGGGTGACCGGTCCGACGACTCGGCCGTCGCGGCGGCGCTGCCGGACCTGCGGACCGCGCTGCAGCAGCCCGTGCCGCCCGAGTCCGACGACCCGGGTGGCGCGCTGCTGGAGCTGCTCGACGACGTCAACCGGGCCCGGGCCTCCTGGCCCACGGCGTCCCGCCTGCACCTGGTCGCCGACGGTACCGGGCCGGTGAGCCTGCCGGCGCTGCGCGAGGCGTTGGCCGTCCGGTCGCGGATCAGCGTGCACACGGTCCGTGAGCCGGGCCGCTGGCCGGGCCTGGCGGCGGCGTTCCTCGCGATGGCGGCGCACCGGCAGGACGGCCCGTCCGCCGTCGCGTCCTTCGAGGACCTGCGGCGCCGGCTCGGACCCGCCGACGCCTTCGCCTGGTGCCACCAGGTACGCCGCGGCGGAGCCGGCTGGAGCGCCGCGGCCGCGGCGTACTCAAGCGTCAAGTGACTTCCGGGCCAGGGCGCTGGGGCCCGGCCAAGCGGGTCAGTTGGACTGGGTCCGCATGGCCCCTGGGTTGGTGATCTGGATGACCCCACCCCAGGCGCAGGTGCAGGTGGAGCCGGCGGTCAGGGCGGGCTGCCCGCCGATCTGGGTCTTCGGCGCGGTGGGTATCCAGGGGGTCGGCACCGGCACGCAGGGCATCGGGGTCAGCACCCCGAGCGCCGCCGAGGTCGCCGCGGCGACCGTGGGGTTGCTCAGGCTGGTGCACATCCCGAACGGCGGGATGTTGGCGCCCGGCGCCATGTCGGTGATCGTGGCGGCGGGCCGCCCCTCGACCAGCACCCGAGCGGTCCCCTTGGGGACGAGCGCTGCGGGCGCGGCCCCGAAGGAACAGCTCAGCATCGCTCCGGCGACTGCGTTGGGTCCGCCCATGACGTCTCGTCCTCCTTCAGTCCGCCGCTGCGGCGGTCATCGCTTCGACCCCTTCACCGACCCCTGGAGCGGCTCGCCCGCCGTCGTGACGAAGCAGATGACGTTGCGGTCGTCGTCCTCCCAGCTCCGGGCCGAGGGCAGCAGGAAGGTGTAGAAGAGGCTGGAGTCGAGGTAGTCCACCCCGACGTAGTCGCCGAAGGCGCCCGCGCACGCACCGTCGGCGAACTTGGTCAGGGCGTCGTCGCCCGGGTAGATGTCCGGTGCCTCGCCCTCGGTGGGCTGGTACTCGATCACCGCGTAGGACTCGTGCGCATGCGGCTCGTCACAGGCGACCTCGGTGAGCTCGCTCAGCTGCGCCTTGACCTCGCCGGGGCCCTCGAAGCACTGGGCCGGCTCGATCGAGAACACCGAGACGCCCTCGCCGTCGTCGCCGCCGAAGAAGCTGCACCCCGCCAGCAGGGGGAGCGCGACGAGTGCGACCAGGGCCGCGGCCAGGCGACGTCCCGGACGGGCGCGCTCGGGCTCAGGCATGCCGCTCGTCGTCCATCCGCGAGGCCATGGCGCTGATCCGGTCGACCGCCGGCGGCTGGATCTCCCAGTCGAAGGAGTCGGCGGCGACGGTGGCCATCACGCTGAACGACGCCTTGAGCGATCCGCCCGCCGCGCTCCAGACCTCGCGGACCCGGTTGTCGGTGTCGCCGAGCGAGAGCCGAACCGAGGACGACAGGCCGTCGGCCAGCAGCGGCTCCGGGAGCACCTCGACCGCGGCGAAGATGCTGACGACGTCGCCGAGCAGCTGGTGCTCGTCGCGCGGGCTGCCGGCCCAGGCGCTGACCAGGTAGCCGAGCTGCACCATCGGCTGCGGACGGCGGCGCTGGGCGGGCCCGGTCTCCGGCGTGCGCACGGACGGCGCCGACGGTTGGCTGCTGCGCTGGATGTCGTACAGGAACAGGTTCACGGTGATCCGGGACAGCTGCGCCGACCAGGTGCCGTTGGGCGGGTCGAACGAGACGTCGCCCATCTCCTCGGGAAGCGGGAGCCGCGTCCGGAGCAGCTTCTCCAGGCCCGAGTCGACGTGGCTGATGAACACGCGCCGAGTTTGGCACGGGCGCCGGGAGGCCCACAGCAAATCCGACAGATCGCCCCTCGGGTCCGGACCGTCGGATCGGGCCGGTCCAGACCACCCGAACGGGCCACGGGGCCGGTCGGACGAGTTTCGTGATTCGGCCACGCAGGGTTCGTCCGATTCCTAGGATCGGACGGTCAGACATGGGGCCAGGTGCGGAGGTCGTCGTGTGGGTAGCCACCGAGCATCGGTTGGTTACCGCCTACCCCGGCGACACCGTGGACGTCCGGGTCGACGTCGTCAACACCGGCGAGCTCATCGAGGGAGTCACCGCCCACCTGATCGGCCTGCCCGACGGGCAGATCAGCGTCGAGCCGCAGCTGCTGCCGCTCTTCCCCGACGCGCAGGGTCAGATCACGCTCTCGATCGGCGTGCCGAGCCACCAGCCCGCCGGCATGCACCCACTCACGATCGCCGTCGTGTCGCACGGCTCCGGATCGCCGACCCAGCACGTCGACATCGACCTGTCGGTCTCGGCGCGGCCCGACGTGCGGCTGGCCACCGACCCGCAGTCGATCAGGTCCCGGCGCACCGGACGCTTCGTCGTGACGATCGAGAACGCCGGCAACGTGGCCCTCGACGCGACGCTGACGGCGACGCAGGAGGACAAGCGGACCCGGGCGAGGTTCACCCCGGAGAAGGTCCGGGTCGAGCCGGGCACGTCGGTGCCGACGATCCTCGCGGTCAAGGGACCGCGGATGTTCACCGGCGCCGAGACCGACCGGATGGTCACCGTCGGCCTGGTCGCCAGGCGCGCGCACACGATCCCGGCGATGGACGAGACCGAGACGGGCCCCGAGCTCGAGCGCGAGGCGATCGTCCGGCTCAAGCAGAAGCCGATGGTCAGCCGGGGCCTGCTGACCGCGCTCATCCTGATGGGCATCGTCCTGATGTGGGCCGCGATCTTCCTGCTCGGGCTCACCCAGGTGCTCGCCGGCGACCCGATGACCAAGACGGCGCCGGCGTCGTTCTTCCCGGCCTCCGCCGAGTCGGGCGAGGGGAGCAGCGGCGAGGGCGACGCGGCCGGCGGTGCGGGAGCGACCGCCGCGCCGGCGGGTGCGATGCCCAAGACGGGCCTGCTGCCGGCGGGCGTCGGCGGCGAGATCTCGGGAACGGTCCTGGCCGCGAGCAACCAGCAGCCGGCCGGCCGGATCACCGTGCAGGCCTACCGCCAGAGCCGCGACGGGCTCAAGCAGGTCAGCTCGGCCGCCAGCCAGACCGACGGCACGTACAGCGTCGCGGGCCTGTTCCCGACGGGCTACCTGTTGAAGTTCAGCGCCGACGGCTACCGCCCGGTGTGGTACCCGAACGCCCCCTCGAAGAGCGGCGCCACCAAGGTCCAGGTGACCGCCCAGGGCGAGGCCGAGGGCTACAACGTCGTCATCCAGGGCAAGCCCGCCAGCATCACGGGCGAGATCGACCCGGGCGACGCGCTCGGTCCGGTGACCACGACCGTGGTGGCGCGGATGAGCGGCGCGACCTCCGACACCTCGCCGATCGCCCGCACGGTCGCCACGGGCAACACCTACACGCTCCCGAACCTGCCCGCGCCCGCGACGTACGAGCTGAGCTTCACGGCCGGGGGCTACCAGGCCACCAAGGTGACGACGGCGGTCGCGGGCGGCGAGGCCCGGATCCAGCCGGACGTCGTGCTGAACGCCGGCACCGGCAGCATCAGCGGGATGGTCACCGACGGGAAGGCACCCCTGGGCAACGTCACCGTGACGACGACGGTCGCGGGCCAGGAGGTCTCGGTCATCACGCCGACGACCGGGCAGGTCGGGTCGTTCACGCTCGACAAGCTGCCGACGCCCGGCACCTACATGCTCACCTTCTCCAGCCCCGACCACGGGTCGCGCGCGGAGATCGTCGACCTGGAGGCCGGCCAGAGCAGGAGCGCCATCGACGTCAAGCTGGTCGCCGGCACCGGGAGCGTCACGGGCATCCTGCTCGGCGCCGACGGCAAGGGCCTCGGCGGTGCCACCGTCATCGTCGGCGGCTCGGTCCAGGCCGGCGGCGCGGTGGACACCAGCTCGCTCCCGACGACGACCACGCTGACCGAGGGCGCCGTGGGGACGTTCTCGATCAGCGGCCTGGCCGCGCCCGGCGACTACACCCTGATGTTCCTGCTCGACGGGTACGCCTCGGAGACCGTGCCGATCAGCCTGAGCGGCAACGGCGCGCCGCCGAAGGTGACCGCGACGCTCGGCACCAAGCTCGGCGGCATCCGCGGGACCGTGACCGGGCCCAGCGGCGCGCCGTACGTCGGCGCCACCGTCGTCGCGACCAACGGTGCGAAGTCGTGGTCGACGACGAGCAGCTCGCCGGGCGGCACGCTCAGCAACGGCGGCTACCTGTTCAGCGAGCTCGAGCCGGGGACCTACAGCGTCACGGTCACCGCCGACGGCATCCGCCAGCAGACCGGGCTCGTCACGGTGACCTCCGGTGCCACCGCGGTGCAGGGCTTCACGCTCCGGGCGGCGAACTAGGACATGTACGTCGAGCTGAGCGAGCGTCGCATCGTGGCCGTCCCGGGCCACGCGCAGGAGTTGCAGATCACGATCAGCAACACCGGCGAGGTCATCGGCGGCTACACGCTGCGCTTCCTCGGCGCCGACCCGAGCTGGGTCGAGCTGCCGGAGTCCGAGATCTCGCTGTTCCCCGACGAGACCCGCACGATCACCGCACGCGTCACCGTCCCGGTCGGGATGGTGGCGGGCGACCGCCGCATCGCCATCCAGGTCCGCGAGCTCACCCCGCCCGAGTCGACCAGCATCGAGGAGGTCGTGCTGGTCGTGCCGGAGGCGCGGTCGGTCGAGATGCGCGTCGACCCGATCTCGCAGACCGCCGGCAGCAAGGCCCGGTTCGGCCTGCTGGTCGGTAACACCGGCAACTCCCAGATCAACAGTCGGCTCACCGGCACCGACCCGGAGGGTCAGGTGCAGTTCGAGTTCGTGCCGGCGGTGCTCGACCTGCCGCCGGGCGAGCACGCCGTCGTGGAGCTGCGGGCCAAGGCGAAGCGCCCGTTCCTGGGCAGTCCGCTGGTCCGGATCCTCGACATCGGGCTCGAGGACCCGCCGCCCGCCGGAGCGGCCGCGGCGCGGGACGAGCTCGATCCCCAGGCGCCGGAGGAGCCGGAGGGGGAGTCGGCGGCCCGGAAGCTGTCGGTCAAGCGCCGCAAGAAGAAGGTGAGGAACCCCGCCGCGCCGTCTCCGGGCAACGACGCGCCGCCGATGGTCAACGCGTCGTTCGTGCAGAAGGCGCGGATCACCCGGGGGCCGCTGTCGCTGGCCGGCCTGCTGTTCGCGCTGACGGTCTTCGCCGTCGTGATCACGCTGGCCCTCTCGCGGATCGTCGGCCAGTCCGCCGCCGACCGCAACCTCGCGCTCGAGATCGCCCAGGCACGCAACGCCGCCGCCACCTCCGGCAGCAGTGGGATGTCGGGCACCGTCCTGCTGCTGACGTCGGGAGCGCCCGTGCCCGGAGTGGCCGTCGACGTCTTCCCGGCCGACGACACCTCCGAGCCGGTGGCGACGACGGCGACCGACAAGAGCGGCGCCTGGTCGGTCGCCAACCTGCCGTCCGGCGACTACAAGCTCACCTTCCGCGGCGCCGGCTTCGTCCAGCTCTGGTACCCGCAGGCGCTGAGCGCCGATAACGCCGAGACCGTGACGCTGGACGCCAACGGCAAACAGGCGGGCCTGGACGTCTCGCTCGGCGGCGTACCCGCCTCGATCACCGGGACGGTCCTCGGCGACGACGTGTCCGCTGCGACGCTCGCGCTCACCATGCCGATGGCCGGCACCCCCGGCGCGGAGGCGGGGGAGGCCGCCACCGGAGCGGTGGTGCAGACCGTCCCGATCGGCTCCGACGGCTCCTTCGAGCTGACCAACGTGCCCTCGCCGAGCGTCTACGACCTGGTCGTCACCAAGACCGGATACGCGACGTCGACGCAGCGCATCGACGTCAGCGCGGGCGAGGAGCGCACCGGTGTCGAGATCACGCTGCGCAAGGGCGACGGCGTCATCACCGGACAGGTCAGCTCGGCGAGCGGCCCGCTCGGCGGCGTCACGATCACGGCGACGTCCGGGCAGACCGAGGTGTCGACGATCTCGTTGACCGACGGCGACGTCGGCAGCTTCACGCTCCGCAAGCTGCCCACGCCGGCGAGCTACACCGTCGTCGCCAGCAAGGGTGGCTACGCGACGCAGACGCTGACGCTGACCCTGGCGAAGGGCCAGGCGCTGACCGGCGTCGGCCTGACGCTCGGCAAGTCGTCGGGCTCGCTCAAGGGCGAGGTGACGCTGCTGCCCGACCGGGCCCCGGCCGGCGGCGTCGCGGTGACGCTGACCGACGGCGAGCACACGGTCGTCACCGCGACCCAGAGCTCCGGTGACATCGGTGCCTGGCGCGTCGGCGGGCTGACCCTGCCCGGCACCTACACCGTGACGTTCTCCCGGGCCGACCTCGCCGCCCAGACGCTGTCGGTGTCGCTGGACGCCTCGGGACAGATCACCCCCGGCTCCCAGGGCGCCACGGTCACCTCCGCCGGCATCGAGGTCGCGATGCAGCCCTCGACCGCGGTGGTGAAGGGCATCATCACCCAGCCGCTGGCGGGATCGGGCAGCTCCGCGGTCGGCGAGGTCACCGTGCAGCTGAGCTCCGGTCCGGCGAGCTACTCGGTGATCACCGCGTCGGTGCCCAGCGCGGACACCGGCCGCTACCGCATCGAGAACGTGCCACCGGGCACGTACACCGTCAGCGTCAGCCGCAACGGCGTGAGCCCGACCTCGACCATCATCCAGCTGACCGCCGGCCAGGTGCGCGACTACAGCCCGGTGCTCGCGGCGGCCGCGGCGATCTCCGGCACCGTCACCCAGAACGGCGCACCGGTGCCGGCCGGCTGGTACGTCGACCTCTACCGGTCGTCCACCTACCCCGAGAATCCCTACCGGACCGTGCGTACCTCGGCGAACGGCACCTTCCTGTTCGAGGACGTCGACGCTCCGGAGGTCTACGTCGTCGAGGCCCGCCCCACCCGCGGCAGCGCTCCGCTGGGCTCGCGGACCGTCCAGCTCGCTGCCAGTGAGCAGCGGGACATCACGGTGAGAGCAGACCAATGACCTCGAGCTTCCCGGGCCACGAGCCCGCCCCCGGCGTGGTGGTGTCGTCGCGACTGCGCACCGCCGCCGGCTCGCCCCTCCCCGTCGAGGTGACGCTGACCAATACGGCCTCGACCGCTCGGGTCATCGCCGTCGGCGCGATCGGCGTCGACTCCTCGTGGCTGCCCCCGATGACGCGGACCGAGCTGCTCGAGCCCGGTCAGAGCGTGGTCGTCACGCTCACGCTCTCGCCGGCGATCGGCACGGTCCCCGCCCAGTACCCCCTGGCGTTCACCGCCCAGTCCCTCGACCCGATCAGCGGTCGTCCGGGCGGTGCCCCGCCCGCGATGGTCGACAGCGTCCTGGTGGTCAACCCGCGCAACCAGCTCGAGATCGAACTGGTGCCGCGGCGGGTGTCGCTGGTGTCCTCGCGCCGGGTGCGGATGACGATGCGCAACACCGGCGACGACGTGGCGCGGGTGAAGGTCGGCGTCCAGGCGTCGCCGCGGCTGCGGGTGCGGTTCAAGCGCGAGGACGTCGAGGTCCTCCCCGGCGCCACGGAGCAGGTGAAGGGCCGGGTGTCGGTGCCGCGACCGCGCTTCTTCGGCACCATCGCCCACCACGCCTACACCGTGACGGCCCGCGGCACCGAGTCGGTGCGGCACGTCGAGGGGTCGGTGACCCAGCGTCCGTTCGTCAACACCTTCGTGCTCAAGGCCGTGGCCCTGCTCGCGGTGGTGTCGGTGTGGATCGCGGCCGCCGTCATCTTCATCCCGGGGTTGGCCGACCGGCTCGGCGACCGGCAGAGCGAGACGACCACCACCGCGGTCGAGGAGAGCGGCGACGGCTCGGGGTCCTCGGACTCCGGCGGCTCCGACGGCGGTGGAGGCTCCGACGGATCGGGAGACCAGGGCGACCAGGCCGGGGCCGGTGCCGGCGGCAAGGGCGGCGGTGCGCAGCCGGCCGTGGCGACCGACGACCAGCCGCTGTCGCTGACCGGCACGGTCGCCGGCGACGACCCGGGCGGCGTCCGGGTGCGTCTGGAGCCGACGTCCCTCGTCGACGAGGGCGCCCAGGGTGGCGTCGGCGTCGGCGTCCCGAGCTCCCAGCTCGGGAACACCGGCATGAGCCTCGCGTCGTCGTTCCTCAACCAGGCGCTCGACCAGACGCCGGCGGACCGGACCGCGACCACCACGAAGGACGGCTCCTGGTCGTTCGCGGACGTGAGGTCGCCCGGCTACTACCTGCTGACCTTCAGCAAGCCCGGCTACCAGTCGCGGTCGTACGTCGTGGACTCGTCGAGCGAGAACGCCGCCGAGCCGCTCGAGGTCGAGCTGAGCGCCGGCCAGGGCAAGCTCTCCGGCACCGTGACCGGACCGGGCGGCCCGGTCGGGGCCGCGACCGTGACGATCTCCGACGGCACCAACACGATCACCACGAGCAGCAACTCTCGGGGTCGGGTGGGGCACTGGTCGGTGAGCGGCCTGTCGACGCCGGGCACCTACGTCGTGCAGGCCGCCAGGCCGGGGCTCTCCAGCGAGTCCCGGATGGTCGAGCTCGCCGCGGGCGGCACCGCTACCGCCGACCTGCGGCTGCGCAACGGCGTCGCCAGCCTGATCGGCAAGGTGCGCGCGGTGAACCAGGCCGGGAAGCTGACCGGCGCCGGCGGCGTCTCGGTCAGGGTGGCGAGCGAGGACGGCGTGGTGCGCTCGGCGACGACGCTGACCCAGGGTGCCCGGGCCGGACGCGGCTCGGCCCGAGCCTCGGCCGACTTCGTCGGCACGTACAAGCTGCCCGGCCTGACCGTGCCGGGCAGCTACGTGGTCACGCTCAGCGGGCCGGACCTGCAGACGCAGACCACGAAGCTGACCCTGCGGCGCGGCCAGTCGCAGGCCACGGTCGACGCCGACCTGGTGGCCGCCTCGGGCTCCGTCGCGGGCACGATCACCGGGCTGGACACCAACGGCAAGGGCTCCGGCGTCGTCGGCTCCGGCCTGACGCTCTCCAACCCCGACAACACCTACAAGACGATGTCGACCTCCGACCCGGCGGGCAGCTTCCTGTTCAACGGTGTCGCGCCGGGCACCTACGCGCTCCAGACCCAGTTCTTCGGCTACGTCACCGACCACGTGACCATCACCGTCCGCGCCGGCCGCATCACGCAGGTGGACCGGACGATCAACCAGATCGAGGGTGGCGTCCTGGCCGCCCGCTCGTCGGTGCGCGGACGGGCCATCGACGGCAGCAGCGGCGTACCGATCGAGTGCCCGACCGTCGACAGCGAGTGCCTGACCGCGAGCGTCGTCGAGCCGGGCGTCGACGACGACAGCGACGACGACCACACCTACCGGACGACGTTCCTGGCCGCCGACGAGTTCACGCTGCCCGACCCGCAGACGGACCCGGAGGGCGGCCTGCTCCCGGGCCTGCACACCGTGGTCGTCTCGGCGCCGCACTACTCGTCGGCGATCGCCAGGGTCCAGGTCGGCGACAACCAGCTCGTCGACCTCGGCACGCTCGAGCTGCTGCCCGCGCCCAAGATCGTCGGCTCGATCACGACCGTCACCGACGTGCCGGCGGCGAACACCTGCATCTGGGCGGTGCCGCCGGGCGGCGACGAGCCGCCGGCGGGTTGCACGTCGGCCGTCACGGGCGGCGACGACCCCGTGTGCACCTCGGGCTCGGCGACCTTCGATCTCGGCAGCACCGACGCGGTCTGCGCCTACGTGCCGGGCACGGGTGGCTACTCGCTCGAGGTGCCCACCGACGGCACGTACACGCTCTACGTGCAGCCGCAGGACCCCGAGTACCTCGCGCCCGCGCCGACACCGGTGCTCCTGGAGAACGGCGTCACTCGCAACCAGTCGTACGTCCTCAACCGCCTCGGGCGGCTGAACATCACCGTCCGGAAGGCGGGGGCGCTGGCGCGCCTGGTGCCCTCCGACCAGACCTCCGTCGTCGTGCGCAGCCTGCCCGGGCTGCAGACCGTGAACTCGGCCACGACCGACGACGACGGAGTCGCGTCGTTCACCCGGGTCGCGGCGCAGAGCTACCGGGTCACCGCGACGGTGCCCGACCCGGCGCCTCCGGGCGTGCCGGCCGACGACGCCGGCCTCACCGCGTCCAAGGACATCCCGGTCGGCCTCAACCAGGTGGTCGCCGTCCGGATCAACCTGACCCGTCCGATCGGTGCCGCCGTCGCCAAGGTCGCGGGCTCGGTCAACGGCCAGCTCAAGCCGGTGCCGAACGCCTCGGTGCAGGTCGTCGGCGTGACCGGGTACGACGACACCGACAATCCCCGGCAGACCCCCGTCGGTATGGTCACCGAGGCCCAGGGCTGCTTCGGCATCCTCGGTGCGGGCCAGACGATCGCCGACCTCGGCACGGACTGCAACCCGGGCTGGGCGACCACCGCCCCGCCGCCGTCGGCCATCGGCAGGGTGACGTACCTGTCTCCGGTCGTGTCGGTGAAGGTGATCGCGCCGGGCTACACCGACGGCACGTTCAACGACGTGACGCTCAGCACCACCGACATCAACGACTTCCCGCTGTCCGCCAAGCCGGTCCCCCTCGGCACGGTCGTGCCCGAGATCGACCCGCCCGACCCGGGCTTCGACTGGACCCAGGTCAGCTTCACGGCGATCCCCGAGGCGGGCGCGACGCCCGCGATCACGGTGCGCGCCACCGGCACGGGCGGCACCGGACAGCTGACCTGGCAGGACACCCGGGTGCCCGGTGCGCCGAATCAGGCGATCCCGGGGACCTACGAGATCAGCGCCAGCCTGAACGGCTACATCGCCGGGACCGCCACCCTGGAGTGCCCGGTCGCGGTGAGCTCCACGGTGACCTGCGCCTGGGACGGGGCACCGCTGAAGCTGCAGAAGCTTGCGCGCCTGGAGGTGCGCCCGCAGTCCGCCGGGGCCGCCCCGGTCACCGGAGCCCGGTACACGCTCTCGCGTGACGGCGTCGCGATCTCGACCGTGACTGCCGGCGCCGGCGCCGGCTCGGTCACCTTCACCGGCCTCGACCCGCGCGACGACGACCTCTACGACGTCGAGGTGCGGGCGCCGGGCTACGCCCACGGCTCGACCGCGAGCTCGACCAGCCCGCTGCCGCTGACCTGCACGCCGGGCGGGAGCAGCATCACGCTGGAGCCGGGTGGGTCGACGTCGTGCGTCGCGTCGATGACCAAGCTCGGCACGATCCAGGGCACGGTGATCGGCTCGCCCGCGCCGCCGCCGTCGACCGGCGCCACCAGCAACGTGGCCGGCGCGACCGTCACCGTGCAGCGGTGCACGTCGGTGCTGCCGGCCGCACCGGCCACCGGCACGCCGTACTGCGCCGCGACGGGCGGTCCCACCTTCACCGGCACCACCAACGCCGGCGGCGGCTTCTCGATCACCGGCACGTACGACGTCGACGGGCTCGCCACCGACGTGGCCTGGCTGGTCACGGCCGAGGCGCCGGGCTACTCCCCGGACGAGGACCGCCCCACCGACGTACCGGCCACCGCGCTGCCCGGCACCCTGGTCCGGTCGTTCACCGACAACGTGGCCGAGGCCGACGTGCGGTTGGACCTCGACCCGGTCGACGTCTCGGTCGCGGTGCTCGTCGGCGGCGTGACGGCGTCGGACGCGACCGTCACGCTCAAGCGCCTGACCTCGAGCGGCACCGAGGTGGTCCAGGAGCCGGCGTTCGACCCCGCCACCGGTCGCTACCCGCTGGTCGGGATCGTCCCCGGCTCGTACATCCTCGAGGTCAGCGGACCGGGCCTGGTCACCAACACCTGGACGCAGACCATCAGTGCGAACAACCAGGTCTTCACGGTCAGCCTCGACCGCGCGATGAACACCATCTACGGCACGATCCTGGGCTCCGATGCCTCGACCGGGCTCAAGGACGCCGACGTGTGGGTGTGCGCGGCGTCCACCTGCGACGAGGCGGACAAGGGGCCGGACAACAACCGGATGTCCGCGAAGACGGCGGCCAACGGCGGCTTCGAGATCCGCAACGTGCCCGACGGTGACTTCTACGTGCTGGTCACGAAGTACGGCTACCGGCCGTACACCTCGCCGGCAGCCATCCACGTCGACCACACGCTCGGCGCACCGCCTCCGGTGAACCAGACCCTCGAGCTGGTCAAGCGCAACGTCACGATCACGGTGCAGACGCCGTGGACCAACAACGACCTCAGCGCGGGCACCGTCGCTCTCGACGAGGTGGGCGGATCGACCTCGCTCTCCGCGGTCAACCTGGTCGCCACCAGCACCCCCGGGACGTTCACCGCGTCGTTCAACCAGGTGAAGTGGGGCTGCTGGACGGTCACGATCACGCCACCGGTCTCGGGCAACCACCTCGGAACGCCGAGCGCACTGACCGGCGGGCCGACCGATGAGTCGATCACGTGCACGGGCGACTTCGCGCTGACGGTCCCGAGCACGTACGCCGCCAGCCCGGTGACCGCGACCAGCATGCTCAACGAGGGCCGGCTCGACGTGGCGGTCACCGCGACGCCGTTCACCGACGTCCCGCTGGGCACCACTCCGCCGACGAAGGTCGTGCTGACCATCAAGCGCGGCAACACGGTCGTGTACACCGACGACGAGTTCGCCGTGAGCAGCTCGCCGACGACGTTCTGGGTGCCGACCGGGAGCGCCTACACCGTCAGCGCCGACCTGGCGACGCCCACGCCGTTCTGGCCGGACGACTCCGACAGCGTGACCGTGCCCGCGACCAAGCCGCCGTCGTCGGCCGCCGCAGAGGCCGACCTCGACATCGAGGAGCAGGCGGCCACCCTCGACGTCACCGTGACCGGCGGCAGCGGCACCGATCCGCAGGCGACGCTGACCCTCACCGGCACCTCGACCGTGCCACCGTCGTACGTCGCTCCGCTCCTCACCAGCGGCTACAAGCGGACCTACTACCTGCCGGCCGGCACCTGGACGGTCAAGGCGGACATCGGGACGCGCACGAAGACCGAGCAGATCGAGATCACCGCCCCCGAGTCGACGGCGCCGAACGGCAAGTACGCCCTGACGATCGTCGTCCCGCCCCCGCCCTCCACCGGTGAGGAGGAGGAAGAGGGCGGCAGCGGTGGTAGCGGTGGTAGCGGTGGTTGAGATGCCACGGTGGTTGAGGAAGGCGCGCTAGCGCCTGTCTTGCGGTGGTTGAGGAAGGCGCGCTAGCGCCTGTCTCGAAACCACCCGTCGGGACGTCGACCTGTGGTCGGGACTGGGTCGGGTTGGGGGTGGTTTCGAGACGGTTGCTAGCGCAACCTCCTCAACCACCGTCGTCAGGGAGTCACGGTGGTTGAGGAAGGCGCGCTGGCGCCTGTCTTGCGGTGGTTGAGGAAGGCGCGTCCACGGTGGTTGAGGAAGGCGCGCTAGCGCCTGTCTCGAAACCACCAGTCTCGCGGTTGTGATCGTCGGAGTCCGCCTCGTCGAGCGTCCCTCGCACGGACGGACCGACGCCGGCGATCCGACCGGTCAGCGCAGGGAGTACGTCGCGAGCGATACGCCCACGTAGTGGGAGACGAACGCGAGGATCGTGAAGCTGTGGAACACCTCGTGGAAGCCGAAGAAGCGCGGCCACGGGTTGGGTCGCTTGAAGCCGTAGACGACGCCGCCGAAGGTGTAGAGCGCACCGCCGACCACGATCATCACGAACGTCGCGATGCCGACGCCGACCCCGAGCCGGGTCGCGCCGTCGAGGAACGACGGGATGAAGAAGACCGCCGCCCAGCCGAGCGCGATGTAGATCGGCACGTAGAGCCAGCGCGGCGCGTCGGTCCAGAAGATCCGGAAGCCGACGCCGAGCACGGCGCCGCTCCAGACGGTCGCCAGCAGCACCACGCGCGGCGTGCCGTCGAGGAGGAGGAGGCTGAACGGCGTGTAGGAGCCGGCGATCAGCAAGAAGATGTTGGAGTGGTCGAAGCGCCGCAGGAACGCCCAGACCCGAGGTGACCAGGTGCCGGTGTGGTAGATCGCGGACACCGTGAACAGTACGAGGGCCGATCCGGTGAAGAGCGCCGAGCCGATCCGGGTCGCCGGCGTGGGCGACAGGGCGATGAGCACGATCCCGGCCGCGAGCGTGAGCGGGGCGATCGCGAGGTGCAACCAGCCGCGCAGCTTCGGCTTGATCTCGGCCTTGAACTCGGCCCGGAACTCCGCGACGGCTTCGCGGGCCTGGTCGAGCCCCGCTCGCACCGCGTGGTTCATGGCCTGGTTCATGACGCAGAACCTACCCGGCGCCCGGTGACGGAAACCGCACAGGCGGCGAACGTCACGTCAACGTTGCGACCACGAAATGGGCGGTTCGCTCGCTACCATCGACAGGTGGACTGGAAGCGGGGAGTGCGACGGGTGCTCTATCCGGCGTACGAGGCCCGCGTTCTGCGGCGGATGCCCGAGAACGTCCCGCAGCACGTCGGCGTGATGCTCGACGGCAACCGCCGGTGGGCGCGTGCCGTCGGCCACGACACCGCGCACGGCCATCGGGCCGGCGCCGCGAACATCGAGCCGCTGCTCGGCTGGTGCGACGAGGTCGGCATCGAGGTCGTCACGCTGTGGCTGCTGTCCACCGACAACCTCAACCGGCCCGAGCACGAGCTGCTGCCGCTGCTGGAGATCATCGGCGAGGCCGTCGCCTCGCTCGCCGACCAGCAGAAGTGGCGGATCCATCCCGTCGGCGCCCTCGACCTGCTGCCCGCGGAGGTCGCGGAGAAGCTGAAGGCGGCCGAGGAGGCGACCCGCGACGTCGACGGGATGCTGGTCAACGTCGCGGTCGGGTACGGCGGCCGTCGCGAGATCGCCGACGCCGTACGCTCGCTGCTCCACGAGTCCGCGGCCAAGGGCATGTCGCTCGAGGAGCTCGCCACCACGATCGACGTCGAGCACATCGCCGAGCACCTCTACACCAAGGGCCAGCCCGATCCCGACCTGGTGATCCGTACGTCGGGGGAGCAGCGCCTCGGCGGCTTCCTGCTGTGGCAGTCGGCGAAGTCGGAGTTCTACTTCTGCGAGGCCTACTGGCCCGACTTCCGGCGGGTCGACTTCCTGCGCGCGATCCGTGCCTACGCGCAGCGCGAGCGGCGCTTCGGCTCGTAACCGAGCCTTCACCGTCCGTTCGGGCGTGTCGTCCCGGAACCCGTGGGGCCGCGGCGTACGTTCGCGGGTATCGGGGAGTGGGGAAGCTCCCCGTATCGGGAGGCCCGTTCGTGAGCATTCACGACTGCACAGCACACCATCGGGGGGATCCCCCTCGCGGGTGCGCGACCGGGAGCCGGCACTCCGGCCCTCGGGCTCGTTCCGGTCCATCAGAGTGAGCAGATGGCCGGACGCGGAGTGCCCGCCGGCCTGCTGAAGGGGTGTCATCGTGCCGACCCAGGCTCAGAAGTCACAGCGCTCCGCCACCACTGCCGATCGAGCGACACCGCCCGCCGTCCGCACCTTCGTCCTGGACACCAGCGTGCTGCTGGCCGACCCGGGCGCCCTGCGGCGCTTCGCCGAGCACGAGGTCGTGCTCCCGGTCGTGGTGATCACCGAGCTCGAGGGCAAGCGGCACCACCCCGAGCTGGGCTTCTTCGCCCGTACGGCGCTGCGGATGCTCGACGAGCTGCGGATCACCCACGGCCGGCTCGACGAGCCGGTGCCGGTCGGCGACGAGGGCGGCACGATCCGGGTCGAGCTCAACCACACCGACCCCGAGTCGCTGCCGTCGGGCTTCCGCCTCGGTGACAACGACACGCGCATCCTCGCGGTCGCCCGCAACCTCGCCAACGAGGGCCACGCGGTCACGCTCGTCTCCAAGGACCTGCCGCTGCGGATCAAGGCGTCCGCGGTCGGACTCGACGCCGAGGAGTACCGCGCCGAGGCCGTCAGTGACTCCGACACCGGCTACTCCGGCATGGCCGAGCTCGAGGTCGCGGCCGCCGATCTCGACGAGCTGTACGACGACGGCGTCCTCGACCTCGAGGCCGCGCGGGACCTGCCGTGCCACCACGGGCTGGTGCTGCTCTCCGAGCGCGGTACGGCGTTGGGCCGGGTCGGCCCCGACAAGCACGTGCACCTGGTGCGCGGCGACCGGGAGGCGTTCGGCATCCACGGCCGCTCCGCCGAGCAGCGGGTCGCGCTGGAGATGCTGCTCGACCCGGAGGTCGGGATCGTCTCGCTCGGCGGCCGCGCCGGCACCGGCAAGTCCGCGCTCGCGCTGTGCGCCGGCCTCGAGGCGGTGATGGAGCGGCGTCAGCACCAGCGGGTCGTGGTGTTCCGGCCGCTGTTCGCCGTCGGCGGCCAGGAGCTCGGCTACCTGCCCGGCTCGGAGTCGGAGAAGATGTCGCCCTGGGCGCAGGCGGTCTTCGACACCCTCGGGGCGATCACGACCCGTGAGGTCATCGACGAGGTGCTCGACCGCGGCATGCTCGAGGTGCTCCCGCTGACCCACATCCGGGGCCGGTCGCTGCACGACGCCTTCGTCATCGTCGACGAGGCGCAGTCGCTGGAGCGCAACGTGCTGCTGACCGTGCTGTCCCGGATCGGTGCCAACTCCAAGGTGGTGCTCACCCACGACGTCGCGCAGCGGGACAACCTGCGGGTCGGGCGGCACGACGGTGTGGTCGCCGTGGTCGAGAAGCTCAAGGGACACCCGCTGTTCGCCCACGTCACGCTGACCCGCTCCGAGCGGTCGCCGATCGCCGCCCTGGTGACCGAGATGTTGGAGAACATGACGGTCTGAGTGCCGATCGGTACCCCGGACCGCCGGGCCGCCCCGGTGCTGCTGAGGCATCTGTGGCTGCTGTGACAGGGGAGGTGGCCGCCGGCGACTTTCTCCCGACTGGTTAGGCAGTTCGGTTTGCAACCACCTGCTCCGTCCGGCAGGGTGGCTCGTGATCTCTTCGTGACCTTCGACAGCGTCGTCGCCGGTCCAGCCGGATCGCCTGCCCCGAGTCGTCTACCCCGAGTCAGCGAGCCTTGTCGAAGCGCACGAAGTACGTCCCGAAGCACCGGAGCGTCCCCGAGCCGACCCTGCGCAGCGCGCCCACGAAGGCGCTGCGCACCGGACTGGTGATGACCTCGGTCGCCGCCGCCGTCACCGGTATCTCCGTCGCCGGCGGCCTCCTCGGCACGCCCGCGCAGATGACGACCACGGCCCAGGACCTCGGCAGCGACATCACCGGCGGCCTCGCCGGCACGTCGAGCGACGAGCGGGCCGCGGCGGCCGCGCTCGCGGACCGCGAGGTCGTCTCCCGCGCGGCCGATCGCCGGCGCGAGGCCGACCCGGACAAGGTCAGCGCGCTCTCCGTCGACAGCGGGCCGGCGCGCACCGCGTCCGTGGACGTGACCGACGGCGACCCGCGCGACATCGCCCGGGCGCTGCTGCCGCAGTTCGGCTTCTCCGGCGACCAGTTCGGCTGCCTGGACTCATTGTGGACGCGCGAGAGCAACTGGAACCCCGCCGCTCACAACCCCTCCTCCGGCGCGCACGGCATCCCGCAGTCGCTGCCCGGCTCCAAGATGGCCTCCGCCGGCCCCGACTGGGCGTCCAACCCGGTCACCCAGATCACCTGGGGCCTCGGCTACATCCAGGACCGGTACGGCAGCCCGTGCGGTGCCTGGGGACACTCGCAGTCGCACGGCTGGTACTGACCGTCCTGCAGGGATACCCGGTCCACCGGGTATCCCCGCACTTCTCGGGCGGTGCAACACCCCAGAACGTCAGGGATTGCCCGAGAAGTCCTACGGGTGCGTCATGGACTCCACGTCGAGCGCCGCGTCGAGCTGGGCCTCGGTGAGCTCGCCGCGCTCGACGTAACCCATCGCGATCACGGTCTCCCGGATCGTGGCGCCGTCGGCCAGCGCCCGCTTCGCGATCATGGCGGCGGCCTCGTAGCCGAGGTAGCGGTTCAGCGGGGTGACGACCGAGGGCGAGGACTCGGCGTACTGCCGCATCCGGTCGGCGTTCGCGGTGATGCCGTCGACGCAGCGCTCGGCGAGCAGCCGTGAGGACGCCGCGAGCAGGCGCACCGACTCCAGCACGTTGCGGGCGATCACCGGCATCGCGACGTTGAGCTCGAAGCTGCCGCTGGCGCCGGCGGCGGCCACCGCGGCGTCGTTGCCGACGACCTGGAAGCAGACCATCAGCGTCGCCTCGGGCAGCACCGGATTGACCTTGCCCGGCATGATGCTCGACCCGGGCTGCAGGTCGGGCAGGTGGATCTCGGCGAGCCCGGTCGTCGGGCCCGAGGCCATCCAGCGCAGGTCGTTGCAGATCTTGGTGAGCCCGACGGCGTAGGTGCGCAGCACGCCGCTCAGCTCCACGAGCGAGTCGCGGGTGCCCTGGGCCTCGAAGTGGTTGCGCGCCTCGGTGAACGGCTGGCCGCTCGCCTCGCCGAGCACCGCGATCACGCGCTCGGCGAAGCCCGGCGGGGTGTTGATCCCGGTGCCGACCGCGGTGCCGCCCAGCGGCAACTCACGGACCCGGGGCAGCACGGACTCGAGTCGCTCGGCGGCGTACCGCACGGTCGCGGCGTACCCGCCGAACTCCTGACCGAGCAGCACCGGCGTCGCGTCCATCAGGTGCGTGCGGCCGGACTTCACGAGGCCCGCGAACTCGTCGGCCTTGCGCTCCAGGCTGCCGGCCAGGACGTCGAGGGCCGGCAGCAGGTCGTCGACGACCGCGAGGGCGGCGGCCACGTGGATCGCGGTCGGGAACGTGTCGTTGCTCGACTGGCTCGCGTTCACGTGGTCGTTGGGGTGTACGTCGGTGCCGGATCGCTGCGCCAGCGTGGCGACGACCTCGTTGGCGTTCATGTTGGAGCTGGTGCCCGACCCGGTCTGGAAGACGTCGATCGGGAACTGGTCGTCGTGCTCGCCGGCCACCACCGACTCGGCCGCACCGACGATCGCGTCCGTCTGCGCGGGGTCGAGGATGCCCAGCTCGCCGTTGACCCGCGCCGCGGCGGACTTGACCCGGCCGATCGCGTGGATCAGCGCCGGCTCGATCGGCGTGCCGCTGATCGGGAAGTTCTCCACCGCGCGCTGGGTCTGCGCCCGCCACAGCGCCGCCGCCGGCACCCGGACCTCGCCCATGCTGTCGTGCTCGACCCGGAAGGCTGCGTCGCTGATCACGGAGTCGCTCATGCCTCGGACGTTACCCGCGACACGAACAGCCAGTACTGCTCGTCGCGATCCTGGAGCAGCACGTCGTGCGCCTGGCCCTGGACGTTGCCGAACGCCGCGCGCAGCTGCTCGGCCAGCTCGGGGGAGTCCGCGGCGGACCAGACCGCGAGGACGCCGCCGGGGCGCAGCGCCCGCCGCGCGGCCCGGAGGAACGGCTCCTCGTAGAGCGCCGCGTTGACCTCGTGCACCAGGTAGCCGGGCCCGTTGTCGACGTCGAGCAGCACCAGGTCGTACGACGCGGGCGCGGCCTCGGCGAGCGCGACCGCGACGTCGGCCACCACGATCGTCACCCGCTCGTCGGCCAGCATCGCGGGCCCGTGGGGGATCGTGCCGTCGCGCATCCAGTCGACCAAGGCCTGCTCGATCTCCACGACCGCGACCTTCTCGACGCGGCTGTCGGCGAGCACCTCGTGCATGGTGAACCCGAGGCCGAGGCCGCCCACGAACACCGCGCGGGGGTCGTCGACGGTCGCCAGCGCGCCGCTCGCCAGGGCCTGCTCGGTGCTCACCTCGAGCGTGTCCATGACGAACACGCCGTTGGCGCGCAGCTCGAGCGCGCTCGAACCGGCCTCGGACCGGCGCTCGCGCAGCACCAGCTCGCCGCGCTCGGACTCGGCTCGGGCGATCTCGACGTACTCCACCCGCCCGACCCTACGGACCCGACGCGACGGACCCGGCGCCAGGGACCGTCAGTCGAAGAGCTCGCTGAGCCAGCTCTCCTTGCGCTTCTTCTTGTAGTAGCCGCCCTGCTGGTAGGGCTGCTGATAGGACTGCTGGTGCGGCTGCTGGTAGGACTGCTGGGCCTGCGGCGGCGCGGGCTGGGGTGCCGGCTGGGTCAGCGAGCGCTCGATGAGCTTGTCGAGCTCGCCGCGGTCGAGCCACACGCCCCGACAGCTCGGGCAGTAGTCGATCTCGATGCCGCTGCGTTCGCTCATCACCAGGATGGTGCCGTCGGTGGGGCACTGCATGGTCGTGTCCTCTCGTCGTTCACCCGGTCGAACGCACGAGTCGGCCGCGGGGTTCCGCTTCGAGGCGGTCAGCCGATCCAGGTCTGCGTGGTCCACGCCGTCTCGACGACCTCGAGGTAGGGCTCGAAGTCCAGCCCCTGCTGCCGGAGCCAGTCGTCGTCGTCGAACGTCGCGTCGTAGCGATCGGATCGATCGCACATCAGCGTCACGATGCTGCCGCGCTGCCCGCGCTCGTGCATCTCGCAGGCCAGCCGGAGCGCGCCGTAGAGATTGGTCCCGGTGGACGGCCCGGCACGCAGGCCGACGCGATCGCCGAGGAAGCGCATGGCGGCGACGGACGCGGCGTCCGGGATCCGCATCATCCGGTCGATCACGTGGGGCAGGAACGACGGCTCCACGCGAGGCCGGCCGATCCCCTCGATCCGTGATCCGGGAGCGGTGGTCCCCTCGCCGGCGTACGACGGGAGGAACGCCGACCCGTCCGGGTCCACGACCGCGAGGCGGGTCTCGTGGCCGCGGTAGCGCAGGTAGCGCCCGATGGTGGAGCTGGTCCCGCCCGTGCCGGCGCCGACCACGACCCAGTCGGGGATCGGGAACGGCTCCTCGGTCAGCTGCTCGAAGATCGACTCCGCGATGTTGTTGTTGCCGCGCCAGTCGGTGGCCCGCTCCGCGTTCGTGAACTGGTCCATGTAGTGGCCCCCGACGCTCTCCGCGAGGAGCCTGGCGGCGTCGTACACCTCGTCGGCGCGATCGACGAACTCGCACCGGCCGCCCTCCCGCTCGATCAGGGCCACCTTGGCCGGGCTCGTGGAGCGTGCGATGACGGCCACGAACGGCACCCCGATCAGCCGGGCGAAGTACGCCTCGCTGATGGCCGTGGAGCCGCTGGAGGCCTCGACGACCGTGGTGGTGGGGCCGATGTCGCCGGTGCAGATCGCGTACAGGAACAGCGACCGCGCCAGCCGGTGCTTGAGGCTGCCCGTCGGATGGGTCGACTCGTCCTTGAGGTAGATCAGCGCGGACGCGTCGTCGCCGGTGGGCAGCTTGACCATGTGAGTGTCCGCGCTGCGCGCCTCGTCGGCGCGCAGGCAGTGGATGGCGTGCTCCACCCACGACCGGTCGATGCTCGTCGACGGTTGAACGGCTCGGATCGGGACAACAGACACTTCTACTCCTTACTCGACCTGCGATGCACCCTGCGCGTTGCGTCTTCGGTGCCTCAGTTGACCATCCACGTGTCGCCACTGCCGATGAGGGCGGCGAGACGGTCGGTCGGCTCACCGGGTGCGGCCTGCCGGGCGGTGGCGAGCTGGGCGCGGGCCTGGTCGTCGTAGGTGGGGCGCTCGACCTGGCGGAAGATGCCGATGGGGGTGGGTGTGTGGGGATCGGTGTCGAGCCGGGAGAGGGCGAACTGCCAGGTGGGGTCGGGCTCGGTGGGGTCGTGGGCCCAGGTGTGGCCGTGGGCGGTGACCTGGACACCGGGTTCGAGGCGGAGCAGTTGCTCGGTGGCGTCGGCGCCCTTGAGGGTGTCGAAGGCGCCGTCGTTGAAGATGGGGCAGTTCTGGTAGATCTCCACCAGCGACGTGCCGCGGTGGGCGGCGGCCGCGGAGAGGACGGTGGTGAGGTGTTTGCGGTCGGAGTCGATGGTGCGGGCGACGAAGGTGGCTTCGGCGCCCAGCGCGAGGGAGACGGGGTTGAAGGGGTGGTCGAGGGAGCCCATGGGGGTGGACTTGGTGATCTTGCCGGCCTCGGACGTGGGGGAGTACTGGCCCTTGGTCAGGCCGTAGATCCGGTTGTTGAACAGCAGGATCGTCATGTTGACGTTGCGGCGCAGCGCGTGGATGAGGTGGTTGCCGCCGATGGAGAGGGCGTCGCCGTCGCCGGTGACGACCCAGACGGAGAGGTCTTCGCGGGCGGTCGCGATGCCGGTGGCGATCGAGGGTGCGCGTCCGTGGATCGAGTGCATGCCGTAGGTGTCGAGGTAGTAGGGGAACCGGCTGGAGCAGCCGATGCCGGAGACGAAGACGATGTTCTCGCGGCGCAGGCCGAGGTCGGGCAGGAAGCCCTGGACGGCCTTGAGGACGGCGTAGTCGCCGCAGCCCGGGCACCAGCGGACCTCTTGGTCGGAGGTGAAGTCCTTGCCGGTCTGGGGCTGGTCGGTGGTGGGGACCAGCTCGACACCCGATCGGAGTCCGGGGAACGGAAGCCCGGTGGCGGTCATGCCGATGCCTGCGCGGCCGCCACGAGCGGGTGGTCGGCGGGCATCATGCCGGCGCCCGCGGCTCCGCCCGGCGAGCCGAGGTCGGCGAACACCTCCGCGTTGATCGCGAGGTAGCCCGCCGACTCGCTGGGCAGGTCGTCCTCGTACGCGATCGCCTCGACGGGGCAGACGGGCTCGCAGGCGCCGCAGTCGACGCACTCGTCGGGGTGGATGTAGAGCATCCGCGGGCCTTCGTAGATGCAGTCGACGGGGCACTCGTCCACGCAGGCACGGTCCTTGAGATCGATGCACCCTTGGGAGATCACGTAGGTCATCAGTTGGCTCGCAGTTCTTCGCTGAGGTGGGTGAGGTGGGTGAGGATGTGGTGCTCCAGGTCCGCGGCCTTGAGGGGCATGCCGTTGATCTGGTTGTAGCCGATGGCGTCGATGAGGTATCTGCCGCGGAGTAGGAGGGAGAGTTGGCCGAGGTTCATCTCGGGGACGAGGACCTTGTCGTAGCGGTGGAGGATGTCGCCGAGGTCGTGGGGGAAGGGGTTGAGGTGGCGCAGGTGGACCTGCGCGACGTGGTGGCCGGCCTTGCGGACGCGGCGTACGCCGGCGCCGATGGGGCCGTAGGTGGAGCCCCAGCCGATCACGAGGACCTTGGCCTTGCCGTGTCCTGGGGGGCCGGAGGGGTCGTCGACCTCGAGTGGGGGGAGGGAGTCGGCGATCCGGTCGATCTTGGCCTGGCGGGTGCGGACCATGAGGTCGTGGTTGGCGGGGTCGTAGGAGATGTTGCCGGTGATGTCGGCCTTCTCGATGCCGCCGATGCGGTGCTCGAGGCCGGCGATGCCCGGGGGCGCCCAGGGACGCGCCAGCGTCTCGGCGTCGCGGGCGTACGGCTGGAACTTCCCGTCCTCGGTCAGGTCCTCGGCAGTCGCGAACGCCGGGTCGATCTTCGGCAGGTCGACGATCTCGGGGATCCGCCAGGGTTCGGAGCCGTTGGCGAGGTAGCCGTCGGAGAGCAGCATCACGGGCGTGCGGTAGGTGATGGCGATGCGGGCGGCCTCGAGGGCGGCGTCGAAGCAGTCGCCCGGTGACTGCGGCGCGACGATCGGGACCGGCGCCTCGCCGTTGCGGCCGTACATGGCCTGGAGGAGGTCGGCCTGTTCGGTCTTGGTGGGCAGGCCCGTGGAGGGGCCGCCGCGTTGGACGTCGATGACGACTAGGGGGAGCTCGGTCATCACGGCCAGGCCGATGGCCTCGGACTTCAGCGCGATCCCGGGTCCGGAGGTGGTGGTCACGCCCAGGGAGCCGGCGAAGGAGGCGCCGATCGCGGAGCCGATGCCGGCGATCTCGTCCTCGGCCTGCAAGGTGGTGACGCCGAAGGCCTTGTGCTTGGACAGCTCGTGGAGGATGTCGGAGGCCGGGGTGATCGGGTAGGAGCCCAGGAACACCGGGAGCCCGGACTGGACGCCGCCGGCGACCAGGCCGTAGGCCAGGGCGAGGTTGCCGGTGATGTTGCGGTAGACCCCCGGGGCCATCGGGGCGGGCTTGATCTCGTAGGAGACCACGAACGCCTCGGTGGTCTCCCCGAAGTTCCAGCCGGCCTTGAACGCGGTGATGTTCGCGTCGCGGATCGCCTCGACCTTCGCGAACCGCTTCTCCAGGAACGCGATGGTGGGCTCGGTCGGGCGGCCGTACATCCACGAGAGCAGCCCGAGGGCGAACATGTTCTTCGCCCGGGCGGCGTCCTTGCGGGACAGGCCGAACTCCTTGACCGCCTCGACCGTCATCCCGGTCAGGTCCACCGGCTGCACCGCGAACGCCCCCAGCGGGTCGTTCGCATCACCCAGCAGGTCCAGCGGGTTCGACTCATACCCGGCCTTGGTCAGGTTCCGGGCGGTGAAGTCGTGGGTGTCCACGATGATCGTCGCGCCCTGGGGCAGATCACCCAGGTTCGCCCGCAACGCCGCCGGATTCATCGCCACCAACACATCCGGCGCATCCCCCGCGGTCAGGATGTCGTGATCGGCGAAGTGCACCTGGAACGACGACACGCCCGGCAACGTGCCCTGCGGGGCCCGGATCTCGGCCGGGAAGTTCGGCAACGTCACCAGATCATTGGTCAAGTCCCAGGTAGTGGTGTATCGCCTGTGATCCTTCGTAGGGGTTAGGCGCTGAGTTCGAGGACGGGGTCGGTGCTCACCTCCGTCGTCGTGTCGGTCACTGGAGCGAGTCGGCAGCGGGCGAGGACTTCGAGGCCGAGGTAGCGGCGGCCTTCGGCCCATTCGTCGGTCTGTTCGGCCAGCACGGCCCCGACGAGGCGAACGATGGCCTGCCGGTTGGGGAAGATGCCCACGGCGTCGGTGCGGCGCCGGATCTCCTTGTTCAGCCGCTCGGAGGGGTTGTTGGACCAGATCTGGGTCCAGACGTCCTTGGGGAAGGCGGTGAAGGCCAGGATGTCGGCGCGGGCGGCGTCGAGGTGCTCGGCCACCGCCGGCAGCTTGGCGGCCACGTAGTCCAGCAGCCGGTCGAACTGGGCGTGCACCGCGGCGGCGTCGGGCTGGTCGTAGACCGAGTGCAGCATCGCCTTGACCGCCGGCCACATCGACTTCGGGGTCACGCTCATGAGGTTGGCGGCGTAGTGGGTGCGGCAGCGCTGCCAGGTGGCGCCGGGAAGGTTGGCCGCGATGGCCTCGACGAGGCCGGCGTGCGCGTCTGAGGTCACGAGCCGGACCCCAGCCAGGCCGCGGGCCACGAGGTCGGCGAAGAACTCGTTCCACGCCGCCCCGGTCTCGGCCGTGGCCACCCGCATGCCCAGGACCTCGCGGTGCCCGTCACCGTTGACACCGGTCGCGATCAGGACCACGGCGTTGATGACCCGCCCGCCCTCGCGCACCTTCATGGTCAGGGCGTCGGCGGCGACGAACGTGAAGGGTCCGGCCTCGTCGAGGGGCCGGTGGCGGAAGGCCTCGACCTGCTCGTCCAGGTCGGCGGCCATCCGGGACACCTGCGACTTCGACAGGCTGTTGATGCCCAGCTGCTTGACGAGCTTGTCCATCCGGCGGGTGCTCACCCCGGCCAGATAACAGTCCGCCACCACCGTGATCAGCGCCGACTCGGCCCGCTTGCGCCGCTCGAGCAGCCACTCGGGGAAGTACGTCCCGGTGCGCAGCTTGGGGATCGCGACGTCGATCGTGCCGACCCGGGTGTCCAGGTCGCGGTGCCGGTAGCCGTTGCGCTGCGCGGTCCGGTCCGGGCTGCGTTGGCCCCACTCGGCACCGACCACCGCGTCGGCGTCGGCGGACAGCAGCGCGTTGATCACCGTCTGCAGCAGGTTGCGCATGAGGTCCGGGGAGGCTTCCGCCAGGGCCTCGCCAAGCAGGCCGGCAGGGTCGACAATGTGAGGTGCGGTCACCGTGATGCTCCGTTCGAGAGTGCTGTGAAGGGTTCACTCGAAGATCACGCGGTGGCCGCTCCACGTCTACTACGACGAGGCCGGCAACCGCGTTACACCATCATCGGGGACTCAACTAGATCATTGCCGAACACCGCCGACTCCTGAGTGAACCGATCACCCGTCAGCTGCATCCCATCACCGGAATCACCAGCAAACCGGATGATCACCCGATCGAGCTGCTTGACCTGCTTGTCCTGCCTGATCATGCGCGTCCTCATCCGTTGCTCGTCTCCGCGGGCGGCCGGTCGCGTCCCCGCGGGATCGGCGACAGTTGCTCCTCGCCTGCCGGTCGGGTGCCCGGGCGCCGCTGCGGCGCCCGGCGCCGTACTCAGCCTCCTAAGAGGTCAGACCTTGTCACTCGACGGGTCGTAGAATAGTATGACCTCTGACCTCTCACAAGGAGCAAGATGACAGCGCGTGATTCGGTGTGGATGCATGAGTTGACCTGGCCCGAGGTCGAGGAGTACCTCGGCGGCGACCGGGTGGCGATCGTGCCCATCGGTGCTACCGAGCAGCACGGACCGGCCGGAGTCCTGGGTGTCGACGCCCTGGTGGCGATCACGCTCGCCGAGGACGCCGCGCAGCGCTCCGGTGTGCTGGTCGCGCCGCCGATCTGGTTCGGGGACTCCGCGCACCACAGCGCGTTCCCGGGCACCATCACGCTCCGGACGGAGACGTTGACCGCCCTGGTGGCCGACGTCTGCCGGAGCCTGGCGCGCCATGGCTTCGACCGGATCATCCTGATCAACGGGCACAAGGGGTCCAACCTCCCCGGGCTGGTCACGGCGGTCCGCGGACTGCACGAGCGCGAGCTGGGCGGCGTGATGTTCGCGGTCGCGGACCCGCTGCACCTGGCGCGCTCCGCTGCCGGTGAGATCAAGGAGACCAACGAGCACCACTGCGGGGAGCTGGAGCTCTCCCACGTCCACTACCGGTTCCCGGGCATGGTCCGGATGGACAAGCTGACCGACGCCGAGGTCGACTTCGAGGACGTCTTCGGCGGCTTCGTCGGCAACGACCTCTTCGGTCCCGCGCCCGACGGCGTGGAGATCATGTGGTCCGGCGCGGAGCAGCGGGCGTTCACGCCGAGCGGTCAGTTCAGCTCCTCGCTGGGTGTCACCGAGGAGAAGGGTCGGCGCTACCACGACCACATCGTCGGCCGGCTGTGCGAGCTGATCGACTGGATGCGCGGCTACGACGGGCCGATCGGCCGCAAGGACCGCGGATGAGCGCGTCGACGGTCGAGCCCGGCCTGGTCACCACCGACGTCCTGGTCATCGGCGGTGGCGCCGCCGGGATCTACGCCGCCCTCGAGGCCCGTGCCGCGGGAGCGGAGGTGTGCCTGCTGGACAAGAGCATGGTCGGAGTCGGCGGCGCCACGATCATGGCCCAGATGACCGTCGCCGCGGCCCTCGGACACCGTGAGGACGACAGCGCCGAGCTCCACTTCGCCGACACCATCGCGAGCGGCAAGGAGCTGGTCAGCGAGCCGCTGGCCGAGCTGATGTGCGAGGACGCGCCGCGCCGCATCCTCGAGACCCGCGACATGGGTGTGCGCTGGGCGTCCGACGGCGACCGGCTGCGTCAGGTGATCGCTCCGGGGCACAGCCGTCAGCGGTGCTGCTACGTCGACGTCCTGGCGACCGGTACCGGCGTCATCAAGGGGATGAAGCTCGAGCTGCGCCGGCGCGACGTCGAGCGCACCCAGAACCTCTACGTCACCGAGCTGATCCGTGACGAGTGCGGCCGCGTCTGCGGTGCGGCCGCACTCGACATCACGGACGGCCGCCCGGTCGCGATCTGGGCGGGGAGCGTCGTGCTCGCCTGTGGCGGCCTCACCGAGATGTACAGCCGCAACTCGGCATCGGTGAACATGACCGGTGACGCCTACGCCCTCGCGCTCGGCGTGGGCGCCGAGATCCTCGACCCCGAGATGGTGCAGTTCTTCCCGATCGGCAACCTCGCGCCCCGCACCATCGGGCTCGACCCGATCATGTGGGACCCGTTCCGCTACAAGCTCGGCGGCCGGCTCACCAACGGTCTGGACGAGGACTTCCTGGAGCGGTACGCCGGCGTGGCCGACGAGGGCAAGTACACCGCCACCCGCGACGTGGTGAGCTACGCGATCCTCAAGGAGGTCGAGGCCGGCCGCGGCTCACCGCACGGCGGCGCCTGGCTGGACTTCCGGGGCATCCCCGCCGAGGACATCCACGCGGCGTTCCCGCCCGTGGTGGACAAGCTGCTGGAGCAGGGCATCGACCTGACCCAGCGTCGCGTCGAGGTCGGTCCGACCGCGCACTACACGATCGGCGGACTGCGCGTCGACCCGCAGATGCGGACCAACATCCCCGGTCTGCTCGCTGCGGGGGAGGCCGTCGGTGGCGCCCACGGAGCCAACCGGCTCTCGGGGAACGCCATCAGCGAGGCCTTCGTCTTCGGCGCTCGGGCCGGCGTCAGCGCCGCCGCGGACGCGGTGGAGCTGGGCCGGCCCGACCCGAACGGCTCGGCCGCCGCGGCGATGAAGGACGCGCTCGGCCGCATCGACGAGGGCCGCGATCGCAACCGGGAGAGCGGCATCTTCCTCCCCGCGCTGCGCCGCCGGCTCCAGGAGGTCATGTGGCACCGGGTCGGGCCGCTGCGCGACGAGGCCGGCCTGATGGCCGCGGAGGCCGAGCTCGCCGAGCTCGCCGACGCCGTCGAGCAGGCCCATGTCGCTCCCGACCGGGCACACAACCAGGAGTGGGTCGAGCTGTTCGAGATGCGCACGATGCTGCGCAACGCCGCGGTGATCCGGCTCGGGGCGCTGGAGCGTCGCGAGAGCCGGGGCGCACACCAGCGCGAGGACTTCGTCGCCACCGACGCGGCGTACGTCCGCAGCAGCGTGATCACCGATGACGGCAGCGGTCTCGTGCACCGCTGGGAGGACATCCCGCGCCGCTCGCCGGCCACACAGGAGGAGGTGCTCGGCGCATGAAGCTGAGCGTTCAGCGCAAGAGTCAGGACGGCGGCGTCGACCGGGTCGACTCGTTCGAGGTCCCGGAGTCGGAGGGCATGACGGTCCTCGACGCGCTCCTGTGGGTGCGGGAGTTCGAGGACCCCACGGTCGGCGTCAGATTCTCCTGTCGACGGGCCAACGCCTGCAAGGAGTGCCTCGCCGTCGTGAACGGCCAGCGCACCTACACTTGCATCGTTCCGGCGACCGGTGAGGTGCTGGTCGAGCCGCTCTCGCACAAGCCCCTGGTCCGCGACCTGGCCACCCGTTTGTGACGGACAGGAGTAAGAACATGCGATTGGTCGTTGCCATCACCGGAGCTTCGGGGGCCATCTACGGCGTCCGGATCCTGCAGATGCTCTCCGCGCTGGGCGTCGAGAGCCATCTGGTCACCAGCAGGCACGCGATGCTCACCTTGACCACCGAGACCGACTGGACCCCCGAGGGACTGCGGTCCCTGGCCACCCACGTGCACCCGGTCGGGGACGTCGGGTCGGTGATCGCCAGCGGCTCCTTCCAGCACGACGGCATGATCATCGCGCCGTGCTCGGTCAAGACCCTGTCGGGCGTGGCCAACTGCTACGCCGACAACCTGGTCACCCGGGCCGCCGACGTCACCCTCAAGGAGGGTCGCCGGCTGGTGCTGGTCTTCCGCGAGACCCCGCTGCACCTGGGACACCTGCGCCTGCTCACCCAGGCCGCGGAGATGGGCGCCACCGTCTTCCCGCCGGTGCCGGCGTTCTACCACGAGCCCAAGGTCATCGACGATCTGGTCGACCAGACGGCCGGGCGCGTGCTCGACCAGTTCGGCCTGGACGCCGCGGTCGCCCGCTGGGAGGGCATGCGACCGCTCCGGGAGCGGCAGGACCAGCAGCCGGACCACCAGGCGGCTCTCGGCGAGCCGGTCAACGGCTGAGCCGGGATCGGAAGGAGACGGACATGACGCAACCACGTACCCAGTCGCGCCGCCGGCAGGCGCTGAACGACCAGCAGCCGATCATGGTCGACGCCTACCACCAGGTGAAGGCCCGGCTCAACGACCTGGTCGAGCGCCTGGCCGCCGAGGGGGAGTACCGCCTCCCGGCCGAGGACCAGCTCAGCTCGACCCTCGGGGTGAGCCGGCCGACGGTCCGCTCCGCCCTGCTGTCCCTGCAGAAGGAGGGCAAGGTCTCGCGGTTCCACGGCCGCGGCACCTTCATCAACAAGTATGCCCTGACGATGGGCGCCAACCTCGCCGAGGACCTGCCCTTCGTCGACCTCATCGCCAACCTCGGCTACACCGCCACGCTCCGGACGCTGGCCATCGGCGAGGTGACGCCCGAGGCGGAGATCGCCGCGAAGCTGGACCTCGAGGAGGGCGGGACGACCTGCACGGTGGACCGGATCTTCGAGGCCGACGGCCGGCCCGCCGTGCTCAGCCGTGACTACGTGCCGGTCTCCAGGCTGCTGCGCCCCGTGGAGCAGGTCACCGCCGAGGACTCGACCTTCGCGTTCGTCGAGCGCAACGTGCCCGGCCGGATCCAGTACTCCATCGCCGACCTCGTCCCGGCCGCCGCCGACGAGCGCACCAGCGAGCACCTCGGCGTACCCGCCGGACGGCCGATGCTGCTGATCCGGCACCTGCACCTCGACGAGAAGCAGGAGCCGGTCGCCGTCACCGACGCCCTCGTCGACGACGAGATCCTCCGGTTCTCGATCGTCCGCACCTACCTGGACTGACCCCCACCCCTCGACCGACCGACCCAGCTCCGATGTCTGGGCCGGCCGAAAGGAGACCCCGTGCCGAAGGACCTGCGCAGCTTCATGGCTGAGGTCGTCGAACAGCAACCGGGAGGGCTGCGCCGGGTCGACGTGCCCGTCGACCGCCGGTTCGGCATCAACGCCTACGGCGCCCGCGCCGAGCGGGAGCGTGAGTACCCCGCGCTGCTGTTCACCAACGTCGTCGACTCCGAGGTCAGCTGTGTCGCCAACCTGCTGGCGACCCCGGAGCGGATGGCGCTGGCTCTCGGCCGGACGGTGGAGGAGTTGACGCAGTCCTCGGACCGCATCGAGAGCCCGGAGGCGCATCCGCCGGTGGAGGTCGCGGCCGCCGACGCCCCGGTCAAGCAGATCGTCTGGCGCGGCGACGACGTCGACCTCGGCAAGCTGCCGATCCCGGTGCACAACGCGCTGGACGGCGGGCCGTTCCTGACCGCCGCGGTCGCGGTGATGCGCGACCCGGAGTCGGGCAAGATCAACGCGGGCATCTACCGCCACCACGTCTACGACGACCGGCACATGGGCGTGTGGTTCTTCGGGTCCCACCACGGCGGGACCATCCACCGTCGCTACGAGGCCAAGGGCGAGCCGACCCCGGTCGCCATCGTCATCGGCCACCACCCGGCGTTCCTCATGGGTGCGGTCTCCCGGGTGCCGGGCATCGGCGGCGAGTACGACGCCGCGGGCAGCTTCCTGGGCGAGTCCCTCGAGGTGGTGCGGGCGGAGACCAGCGACCTGATGGTGCCGGCCCGCGCCGAGATCGTGCTCGAGGGCGTCATCATGCCGGCCGAGGAGCGCGAGGAGGGCCCGTTCGCCGAGTGGCCCGGCCACTACGTCGGCGGCGGCCCCAAGCCGGTGATCCGGATCGACGCGATCACCATGCGCCGCGACGCGATCTTCCAGGACATCCAGGCCTCCGGCCGCGAGCACCGGCTGATGGGTGCGCTGCCCCGCATCTCGAGCATCCACCGCAACGTCAGCCAGGTGATCCCCGGCCTCAAGGCCGTCAACGTCCCGGTCTACGCCCGGATGCACTGCTACCTGTCGATCGACAAGGAGCAGGACAACGACCCGATCCGCGCGGCCACGACGGCGCTGAACACCGAGCCCGAGAACCTCCGGATGGTCGTGGTCGTCGACGACGACATCGATATCTACAACGAGGAGGAGATGGCCTGGGCCATCGGCACTCGGATGGACGCCGCGCAGGACCTGCTGGTGATCCCCGCCTGGAACGGCCCGGGCGGCCTGCTGCCCACCAACTGGGGCTACGACAAGGAGGGCGGTCGTACGGCGCGTCGCTCCTCGGCGGTGATCATGGACGCCACCAAGCCGGCGCCGCCGGTGCAGTTCCCGGTGCGCGCCCAGGTGCCGCCCGAGGTCGTGGACGCGGTCGACCTCGACTCCGCGGTGTCGGTGACCGACTCGGCGGGTCTGCCGTGGCTCGGCTGAGTTCTGGCCTGGGCCTCACCCTGGCCTGCGGGCGCTACGACCGCGTCGGCCCGCTGGTCGACGGCCGCGTGGGGGTCGAGGGCATCGACCTCAACGTGGTGCCGCTGGAGCCGGAGGAGTGCTTCTGGCGGATGCTGCGCTTCGAGGAGTTCGACGCCGCGGAGATGTCGCTCTCCAGCTACTGCATGCTCCGCGCTCGCGGCGACGAGCGGTTCGTCGGGATCCCGGCGTTCCTCTCCCGCAGCTTCCGGCACTCCAGCATCTACGTGCGGGAGGGGTCCGGCATCGAGGGGCCGAAGGACCTGGAGGGTCGCCGGGTCGGCGTCCCGGAATACCAGATGACCGCCTCGGTGTGGACCCGCGGCATGCTCGCCGACGACCACGGCGTCGACCTGGACTCGATCACCTGGCGCACCGGCGGCATGGAGCAGCCGGGCCGGGTCGAGCGGCAGAAGCTGGTCGTTCCCGACCGGGTCCGCATCGAGCCGATCGGGCCCGAGTCCACGCTCTCCGGTGCCCTGCTGGACGGCGAGATCGACGCGCTGATGGCGCCGCGGATCCCGTCGGCCTTCAGCCGGGGCGAGGGCCGGGTCCGCCGGCTCTTCCCCGACTACGCCGAGCGCGAGACGGACTACTACCGGCGCACCGGGAACTTCCCGATCATGCACCTCGTGGTGGTCCGCGCCGACGTCGCACGTACACACCCGTGGGTGGCGCAGAGCCTCTACAAGGCGCTGCGTCAGGCCAAGGCGGTCGCCATCGAGGGCATCCACGAGGCACCGGCCCTGCGCTACACCATGCCCTTCCTGCTCGAGGCCTGGGAGCGCCAGATCGAGGTCTTCGGTGCGGACCCGTGGCCGTACGGCGTCGACGCCAACCGGGCCCAGCTGGAGACCTTCTCCCGCTACCTGACCGAGCAGGGCATCGTCGAGCAGAGCGCGCCGGTCGAAGACCTCTTCGCCGCGAGCACCCTGATCGACTCGCGGATCTAGAGACCCGCGGACCTACAGACAAGGAGTGCGGTGAGCCACCACCAGGAGCCGTCCGGAGCCCCCGAGGTCGGCATCGAGCTCGACCTCAACGGCAGCCCGCGGACGATGATCGTCGACCCCGTCCAGTCGCTGGCCTCGGCCGTGCGCGCCGAGGGCCTGACCGGCACCAAGCTCGGATGCGAGACCGGCGACTGCGGCGCCTGCGCGGTCCTGGTCGACGGCGTGCCGATGGCGTCCTGCCTGCTGCCCGCCGTGCGGGCCGGCGGTCGGCGGGTCACCACCGTCGAGGGGCTGGGCACGGCCACCGAGCTGAGCCCGCTGCAGGCGGCGTTCATGCGGCACAACGCCAGCCAGTGCGGCTACTGCATCCCGGGCATCCTGGTGGCGGCCAGCCCGCTGGTCGACCGCGACGAGCTCACCCGCGACGACGTCGTCAGCGAGCTCACCGGGAACCTGTGCCGGTGCACCGGCTACGAGTCGATCGTCGACGCGGTCCTGGACGCGCACCAGCAGGTGCGGTCGGGTCGGACGGGAGGCGCGGCATGACCACGACCCAGGACACGATCCACGAGACGGCGGCTCAGGGCTGGGTCGGCCGGGGCATCCCGCAGGTCGACATCGAGGCCAAGCTGCGCGGCCAGACGGAGTACATCGGCGACCTGCGCCTGCCGAACATGGCGCACGCCGCGATCGTGCGCAGCACCGTGGCGCACGGGCGGATCCGCGGCATCGACACCAGCCGCGCCGAGCGGGTGCCCGGGGTGCTGGCGGTCGCCACCGCGGCCGACGCCCCCGAGGTGAAGTTCGGCCCCTACACCCCGGACTGGGAGATCCTGGCGCGGCACAAGGTGCGCTTCATCGGCGACGAGGTCGCCGCGGTCGCCGCCATCGACGAGCCGACGGCGCGGTACGCCGCGAGCCTGGTCGAGGTGGACGTCGAGGAGCTGCCGGCGGTCTTCGACCCGTTCGCGGCGCTGGCCGAGGGCGGCCCGGTGATCTGGGACGAGTACGCCGACAACGTCTCCACGCTGTTCACCATCGAGCGCGGTGACACCCGGGCGGCCTTCGACGCCGCCGACCTGGTGGTCGACGACGTCTACGCGACCAGCCGGATGTACCACGCCTACCTGGAGCCGATCGGGGTCATCGCCCACTACGTCGACGGCGTCCACGTCCTGCACGTGCCCTCGCACATCCCCTACCGGGCCCGGCAGACGTACTCCGCCGCGCTGGGGCTGCCCCTGGACAAGGTCCGCCTGGTCGTGCCACCGATCGGCGGCAGCTTCGGCGCCAAGTACGAGATGAACACCCCGCTGATCGCGGCGCTGCTGTCCCGCAAGGCCGGGGTGCCCGTGCGGATCCTCTTCGGTCGCGACGAGGACGCCGCCTACCACCGGCCGCGGCCGCCGTTCGTCTTCCGCAACCGGATCGCGGTGCGCGCCGACGGCACCTTCCTGGGCCGCGAGACCGACGTGGTCGGCATCGCCGGCGCCCGCACCTACTGGTCGCCGGCGACGGTGGCCACCGCGGTCCACCGCCCGGACTCTCTCTACAACTTCAACGCGATGACCGGCCGCGGCCGGCTCGTCTACACGAACGAGTCGCCGACCACCGCCATGCGCGGCTTCGGCAACGCCGAGGCGCTCTTCGGCATCGAGCAGATGATCGACGAGATCGCCGAGCGGCTGGACATCGACCCGGTCGAGATGCGGCGCCGCAACATCGTCCAGGAGGGTGAGACCTCCCTGCACGGCTGGTACATCAGCTCCTCCCAGCTGCCCGCCTGCATCGAGCGGGTCAGCGAGATGTCGGGCTTCGCCGACCGTCGGCGGGCCCGACCGCCCGCGACGGCGGGGGAGCGCGTCGGCAAGCTGCGCGGCACCGGCATCGCGCTCGGCCACCACGTGTCCGGCTACCGGCCGATCCTGCCCGACTACGACGGATCCTCGGCGATCCTGAGGCTCGGCCCCGACGGCTCGATCCAGCTCTACGTGGGTGAGCCGGACGTCGGCCAGGGCCACGTGACCGTCATGGCCCAGCTGGCCGCCGACGAGCTCGGCGTCGCCCCGGCCGAGGTGAAGGTGCAGGGGATCGACTCCGCGTTCAGTCCCGCCGCGGTCGGCACCCTCGCCTCGCGGGCGGCGACCATGGCCGGCATGGCCACGGTGGCGGCGGGCGCCGACGCACGCCGCAAGCTGATCGCGTTCGCCACCGAGCAGTGGGGCGTCCCCGAGGCCGCCGTGTCGTGGCAGGCCGGCACCCTCACCGACACGACCGGCGCCAACGAGCCGTTCACGCTGCGCCAGGCGCTGCACCGGTACGGCGTCGTCAACTGCGGGCTGCCGCTGCTGGCCACGGGCGTCCACCATCCCAAGACGGTGATGCCCGACGCGACCAAGTACGGCAACGCCTCCGCGGCGTACCCCTTCGCCGCACACGTCGCCGAGGTCGAGGTCGACTGCGACACCGGCCAGATCTCGGTGGTCGGCTACTGGGCCGCCCACGACTCCGGCACCGTCCTGAACCCGCAGACCGCCCGCGGTCAGGTCCTCGGCGGCATCGCCCAGGGTCTCGGCTGGGCGCTGATGGAGGACGTCATCATGAGCGAGGGCGTCGTGCGCAACCCCAACTTCCTCGACTACCGGATCCCCGGTGCGGGCGACATGCCGGCCGGCGTCGAGGTCGAGTTCGTCGACGCCTACGAGCCCAACGGCCCGCGTGGCGCCAAGAGCCTCGGTGAGGTCGCGCTCAACCCGGTCGTCGCGGCGATCGCCAACGCGATCTACAACGCCACCGGCCTGCGCTGCAAGGACCTGCCGATCTCGCCGGAGCGGATGTGGCGCTACCTGCACCTCGGCGAGCCCGTGGAGTCCTCGTCGGCAGGAGCGATCCGATGACCACCCAGACCCGTGAGTACTTCGCACCCGGCTCGGTCGACGACGCGCTGCGGGTGCTCAGCGAGCGCCCGCACGCGCACCTGCTGGCCGGCGGCACCGATCTCCTCAACGACCTGCGTCACGGCTTGATCGAGCCGGGCGACGTGGTCGACCTGGCCGGCGTCGCCGAGCTGGGCGGGCTCGACGAGGCGCCGGACGGCGTCCGGATCGGGGCCACGGTGACCATGCGGGAGCTGCTCGCGGCGCCGCTGGGCGATCGGCTGCGCGCCCTGCGCGAGGCGGCCGACCTGCTCGGCGGCCGGCAGATCCAGGCCGCCGCCACGGTGGGTGGCAACCTCTGCCAGGGATCACCGGCAGCCGAGGTGGCGACCGCGCTGCTCGCCCACGGTGCTCTGGTCGACGTCGCCGGGCCCCGGGGCCGGCGCACCATGCCGGTCGCGGAGCTCTTCGCCGGCCCGCGGCGCACCACGCTGGCGCCCGAGGAGATCCTGGTCGCCATCCGCGTCGGAGTCGCCGACGCCGGATGGAGCTCGGCCTACCGGCGGATCGACCTGCGCCGCTCCGTGGACATCGCGATCGTCAGCGCCAGCGCGGCGCTGGACATCGACGCCGGCGTCGTCCGGTCCGCCCGGGTGGCGGTCGGCGCGGCCCGTCCGGTGCCGTTCCTGGTGCCCGAGGCCGCGGCGGCGCTCGAGGGTGTGGCGGTCGGCGACGAGGCGGCCCTGGCCGCCGCGACGGGCCGGGCGGCCGAGGCGGCCCGATCGGCGAGCTCGCCGATCACCGACGTGCGCGCGGGCGCGGAGTACCGGCGCGCCATGGTGGGCGTCGTGGTCGAGCGGGCGGTCCGGGCCGCCGTGGAGGAGGGACGATGAGCACCGAGTCGACGAGCGTGGACGTCGCGCAGCTGCGGCTGCGCACCGAGGCCTTCATCGACGGCCGCTGGCAGGCCGCCGTGGATGGAGCCACCGCCGAGGTGATCAACCCGGCCACCGAGCGGGTCATCGCCACCGTCGCGGTCGGCGGTGCCGCCGAGGTCGACGCGGCTGTGGCCGCGGCCCGGCGGGAGATCGACGGCGGCGCCTGGTCGCGCACCTCCGGGACCGACCGGGGCCGGATCCTCGCCCGGGTGGCCGAGCTCCTGGAGCGCGACGCCGACCGGCTCGCCCGGATCGAGACCCTCGACGTGGGCAAGCCGCTGGCCGACTCGGTCATGGTCGACCTGCCCGGCGCGATCGAGACCTTCCGCTACTACGCGGGCCTCGCCGACGGCTGCCTGGAGGGACGCGTCGTCCCGACGCCGCTGCTGCGCGGCCGGCCGACGCACTCCTACACGGTGCGCCAGCCGATCGGCGTGGTCGGGGCGATCGTGCCCTGGAACGCCCCGCTGATGATCACCGCGTGGAAGCTCGCCCCGGCGCTGGCGGCCGGCTGCACGGTCGTGCTCAAGCCGGCGCTCGAAGCGCCGCTGAGCGTGCTCGCGCTCGCCGAGCTGCTGGCCGAGGCCGGCCTCCCCGACGGGGTCGTCAGCGTCCTCGCCGGCGACGCCGAGGCGGGCGCGGCGATCACCGCGCACCCCGGCATCGACAAGGTGACCTTCACCGGCAGCCCGGAGGTGGGCCGGCTGGTCCAGCAGGCGGCCGCCGGGACGTTCAAGCGGGTCACCCTCGAGCTGGGCGGCAAGTCGCCGCAGATCATCCTGCCGGACGCCGACCTGACCGCCGCGGTGCGCGGCACCGCTCGTGGCCTCTTCGCCAACCAGGGCCAGGTCTGCGCGGCCGGCACCCGGGTGCTGGTGCATCGCTCGATCGCCGGGGACGTCGTCGAGGCGCTGGCCGAGGCCGCCCGCGCGGTGCAGGTGGGGGACCCGTTCGCCCCGGACACCACGATGGGCTCGCTGATCACCGGAGCCCACCGCGACCGGGTCCTGGGCTACGTACGCCGTGGGCTCGACGACGGCGCCCGCCTGGTCACCGGGGGTGAGCCGGTCGGCTCGACCGGCTACTTCATGGAGCCGACCGTGTTCGCCTCGGCGACGCCGCAGATGGCGATCGCCCGCGAGGAGATCTTCGGCCCGGTGGGCACGGTCCTGGAGTTCGACGACCTCGACTCCGCGGTCGCCATCGCCAACGACTCGACGTACGGCCTGGCCGCGTCGGTGTGGACCCGCGACCTGGCCGCGGCCCACGAGCTGACCGCACGGCTGCGGGCGGGCTCGGTCTGGGTGAACGCGTGGGGCGCGATCGATCCGCGGCTGCCCTGGGGCGGCATGCGGCAGAGCGGCATCGGGCGCGAGCTCGGTGCCGCCGCGATCGACGCCTTCACCGAGGAGAAGGCGGTCCGCATCGTCTACTGACGCCGGCGTTCCGAATGCCGTCGGCGCTCTTGTGCTCTGCACCACATTTGTCTATCGTCAGAGGTCATACGACAGACGGGATGCAACGGATCTCGTCAACACCGAAAGGGACACCCATGGCACGCATCCGGCTAGGCATGGTCGCCGTCGTTGTCAGCGCAATGGTTCTCGCCGCTTGCTCGGGAAACGCCCAGGACGACGATGACGGCACCAGCGGTCCGTCCGGCACGCTCAGAGTCGCCACCGACACCCCGCCCGACCCGTGGGACCCCGCGCTGGCGACGCCCGCGGACCCCAACCTCCTCTACTACCAGGGTCCCTACGAGTTCCTGGTCAACACCGACGACGACGGCCAGCTCGTGCCAGGCCTGGCCACCAGCTGGGAGTCCACGCCGGACAGCCTGACCCTGGAGCTGCGTGAGGGCGTGACGTTCTCCGACGGCACGACGTTCGACGCCGCCGCCGTCAAGGCGAACATCGAGCACCAGCAGAAGAACGGCATCCCGCCGAACCAGGCGAAGTTCCTCAACGTGGAGTCCATGGACGTCGTCAGCCCCACGGAGCTGAAGATCAACCTGTCCCGGCCGACCCCGCAGCTGATCTACAACCTGGCGCGGCAGCAGGGCATCATGGCGAGCCCCGAGGCGCTGAAGGACCCGAAGAAGCTGGCCACCGAGCCGGTGGGCACCGGGCCCTGGCTGCTGGACACCGCCGCCACGGTGGCGAACTCGAAGTACGTCTTCAAGCTGAACCCGAACTACTGGGACAAGTCGGTCCAGGGCGTACAGAACATCGAGATCCACTTCATCCCCGACCAGCAGGCGCGGGCGAACGCGCTGCTGACCCACAAGGTCGACTACGCCGCACTGGACTTCCAGTTCGCCGACCAGGTCGAGGCCGCCGGCATGGAGGTCCAGGACGTCCCGTCGTTCCCGTACTACCTGCAGATCATGGACCGCAACGGCACCATCGTGCCGGAGTTCAAGGACAAGCGGGTCCGGCTGGCCATGGCGTATGCCATCGACCAGAAGTCCTTCTTCGACGTGACCATGTCCGGCTTCGGGGTCGAGACCAACCAGTGGACCATCCCCGGTCAGTACGGCTTCAACAGCGACTACACGGGCCTCGGCTTCGACCTGGACAAGGCGCAGTCGCTGATGGACGAGGCGGGCGTCAGCAGCCTGGAGTTCGACATCCCCTCGTACGGTCCGTTCGACGGGTACAACACGGCGATCGCCGGCTTCCTGGCGAAGATCGGGGTCACCATGAAGCTGGTGCCCTCCGAGACCGGCAACATCTCCGGTGAGGCCGCGAGCGGCAACTACGCCGCCGCGATCGTGCCGGCGCACGAGGTCCACCCGCAGGACTTCTACAACACCCGCATCTCGGTGTTCGGCCCGGCCAACCCGTTCAAGGTGCCCTCGCCCGACATCGACAAGGTGATGCAGCAGGTCACGGGTGCCGACCCGGCCGCGGACGAGGCGGCCTACCAGGAGATGGCCAAGCTGGCCTCCGAGGACGCGGTCGTGGTCCCGCTGGGTGTCGTCAGCTGCCTGCAGGCCTGGGACCCGCAGCGGATCACCGGGGTCACCAAGTGGGAGTGGACCTGTGGCAATGTGCGGTTCCAGGGCATGAAGGTGCGCTGAGGAACGTGATGTCGCGAACCGGGTCGGATCGGAACGGATTTCCCGCGCTGATGCGGGTGGGACGGCAGGAACGGTGACGAAGTTCATCGCGCTTCGGGTGGCGGCCATGGTGCCGCTGCTCGTGGTGATCTCGATCCTCGCCTTCCTCCTGGTGCAGCTCGCACCGGGCACCGTGGCCGACTCGATCCTGGGCAGCGGCGCCACGCCCCAGGCGGTGGCTGACCTCAACCACCGCCTGGGGCTGGACCGGCCGCTGATCACGCAGTACGGCATCTGGGTGGGCAACGCCCTCCAGGGCGACCTGGGCGTCTCGGCCAAGACCGCGGAGCCGGTCGCCGGCACCATCGGCTCCCGGATGGGCGCGACGCTGTCGCTCACCCTCGGCGCGCTGGTGCTGGCGGTCGTGGTCGGGATCGGGCTCGGCGTCCGGGCCAGCCTCCGGCCCGGCGGCATCTTCGACCGCACGATCACGATCCTGAGCTCGGCCGCCCTGGCGGTTCCGTCGTTCTGGGTCGGCATCCTGCTCAGCGTCTACGTCGGCGTGAAGTGGGGGGTGCTGCCGGCCGGCGGCTACACCGAGTTCGCCTACAGCCCCGTCGACTGGCTGAAGGGGCTGATCCTTCCGTGGCTGGCGCTGGCGCTGCCCTCGGCCGCCGTCATCGCCCGCCAGATGCGGAGCGCGATGGTCGACGTCCTGCGCAGCGGCTACGTCCGCGCCGCGGTGGCCGGCGGCCTGACCCGCCGACAGGTCGTGTGGCGGCACGCGCTGAAGAACGCGCTCACCCCGGTGATCCCGGTGATCGGCTTCCAGCTGGTCGTCATCCTGGGCGCCTCCTTCGTCGTCGAGCAGGCCTTCAACATCCCCGGCGTCGGCTCGATGGCGGTGCAGGCGATCTTCGACCGCGACCTCTCCCTCGTGCAGGGCACGGTGATCGTGGTCGCCGTCTTCGTCCTGCTGTCCAACCTGATGACCGACATCGTGTTCGGCTGGGCGAACCCGAAGGTGCGCCTCTGAGATGGGTGACACAGTGAGCGAGACCCGACAGGCTCCACGACGCCCGGGCTTCCTGGCCCGGCTGGTGCGGCAGAAGGTGCCGTTCGTCGCGCTGCTCTTCGTCCTGATGATGGTGCTGGTGGCGATCTTCGCCCCGCTCATCAGCCCCTACGACCCCAACGCCCAGGACCTGGCCAACGCGTTCCAGGGTCCGAACGGCGAGCACTGGCTCGGCACCGACCAGGTCGGCAGGGACAACCTCAGCCGGGTGATCGCCGGCACCCGCCTGTCGATGGTCGCGATGCTGCAGGCGATCTCGATCTCGATCGTGATCGGCGTCCCGCTCGGCATGTCGGCCGGCTACATCGGCGGTCGGTGGGAGCGGTTCATCAGCCGCGCCAACGACGTCGCCTTCGCGCTGCCGGCCATCCTCGTGGTCTTCGGCATCGTCGCGGTGACCGGTGTCAGCCTCTCCCACGCGATGATCGGCCTGGGCCTGGTCTTCAGCACCCGCTACATCGCGTTGGGCCGGGCGATGGTCAAGGCCGCTCGGCACGAGCCGTACGTCGAGGCGGCGCAGGTGCTCGGCGTCCGATCCTGGGGGGTCATCGCCCGGCACATCACGCCGAACATCCTGCGCCCGCTGGTCGTGCAGACCACCGTCCTGCTGGGCGCGATCATCCTCATCGAGGCCGAGCTCAGCTACCTGGGCCTGGCCGCCAGCGCTTCGGACCCCAGCTGGGGCCGGATGCTCCACGACTCCCAGGCGTACTTCGCCCGGCAGCCGTTCCTGCCCTTCCCGGCCGGCCTGGCGATCACCCTGCTGGTGATCGCGGTCAACCTTGCCGGTGACGGCGTCGCCGACGCCATCATCAAGCGGCCCGACTCGGGCGCCGTCACCACCGGCAAGCGCCGCAAGCGGCCGCCGGTCCTGGTGTCCGAGCGGGCCGACCGTCCGGTCGCCGACGGCCCCGCCCCGGTGCTCGAGGTCGAGGACCTGGTGGTCGCCTTCCCGGCCGCCGACGGCGGCGAGACCGTGGTCGTCGACGGCGTGGACCTGCGGGTGGCGCCGGGCGAGACGCTCGGCCTGGCCGGCGAGTCCGGATCGGGCAAGAGCCTGACCGCCTGGGCCGTGATGGGCCTGGTGCCCGAGCCGGGACGGATCGTGCGCGGCTCGGTCAAGGTGGCCGGCCAGCAGCTGATCGGTCGGTCCGACCGCGAGCTCAGCGACATCCGCGGCCGCGACGTCGGCATGGTCTTCCAGGACCCGGCGACCGCCCTGGACCCGGCGATGACGGTCGGCCGCCAGGTGATGGAGCCGCTGCGTCGCCACCTCGGCATGACCCGCGCCCAGGCCAAGGCGCGCGCCCAGGACCTGCTCGGTCTGGTCGGCGTACCCGACCCGGCCGGCCGCATGGGCGACTACCCCCACCAGTTCTCGGGCGGCATGGCCCAGCGCGTCGTGATCGCGCGGGCGCTGGCCTGCAACCCCAAGCTGCTGCTCGCCGACGAGCCCACCACCGCGCTCGACGTCACGGTGCAGGCCCAGGTCCTCGACCTGCTGATCGACCTGCAGGACGAGTTCGGCATGGGCATCGTCCTGGTGACCCACGACCTCGGCGTGGTCGCGGACATGTGCGACACGGTCTCGGTGATGTACGCCGGCCAGATCGTCGAGCGGGGCGACTGCGCCGACGTGCTGAAGCACCCGGAGCACCCCTACACCGCGGCGCTGCTGGCCTCCAGCCCGGTCAACGACGCGCCGACGGGACAGCGGCTGGCGACGATCCCCGGCCGGGTGCCCCCGCCGTGGGAGTGGTCGTCGGCCTGCCGGTTCCAGGAGCGCTGCTCCCACGCCGTGGACCGGTGCGGCACCGGGGGCATCGCCCTGGTCGGCGACTCCCGTGCGGTGCGCTGCGTGCGCACCGGCGAGCTGGACCTGGCCGAGAAGGTGAGGACGCCGTGACCGCGTTGCTGGACCTGCAGGACCTCTCGGTGCGCTACGCCGCGCGGCGCTCGCTGCTCGGTGGCGGCGCACCGCGGCCGGCGGTCGACGGGGTGAGCCTGCGCATCGAGCCCGGACGGACCTTCGGCCTGGTCGGCGAGTCCGGCTCCGGCAAGTCGACGATCGGGCGGGCGATCCTGCGGCTGGTCGACACCAGCGAGGGCGCGATCGTCTTCGACGGCCAGGACATCGCCGACTTCGGCCGGCGCAGCCCGCTGTCGTACCGACGCGCCGTGCAGGTGGTCTTCCAGAACCCGACCACCGCGCTCAACGCGAGCTGGAGCATCGAGGACATCCTGCTCGAGCCGATCCGGATGCACCGCAAGCTGCCGAGCTCCGCGGAGGAGTCCCGGCTGGTCGACCAGCTGCTCGACCAGGTCGGCATGTCGGGCTACCACCGCAAGCGCTACCCCTGGGAGCTCTCCGGCGGTCAGTGCCAGCGCATCGCGATCGCTCGCGCGCTCGCCTCGCAGCCGCGGCTGATCGTCTGCGACGAGCCGGTCAGCGCCCTGGACGTGTCCACCCAGAGTCAGGTGATCAACCTGCTGGAGGACCTTCAGGAGGAGCTCGGGGTCGCCTACCTCTTCATCGCCCACGATCTCGCCGTGGTCCGGCACATCAGCGACGAGGTCGGCGTCATGTACTCCGGCCGGCTCCTGGAGACCGGTCCGGCCGAGGAGGTCTACACCGCACCCGCCCACCCGTACACACGGATGCTGCTGGCCGCGATCCCCATCCCGGACCCCGACGCTCAGCGGGAGCGCCGCCGGCTGCGCCGGGAGCTGCGGACCGCCCAGAAGACGGTCCAGAACGCGGCCCAGCAGGACGTGCGGCCGGACGCGCAGGAGCCGGCCGCGCCCGCGGCCGACCCGCGTGCCGAGGCCGGCTGCCCCTTCCAGAGCCGGTGCCCGCTGGTGATGCCGGTCTGCCGGACGGTGATGCCGCCGATGCGTCCGACCGCGGGCGGTGGCCACGTCGCCTGCCACGCCCACGAGCCGATGACGAACGGAGTCCCTCTCGATGACCGCTGACCTGATCCTGACCGGCGGCACGATCCGAACCTTGGATCCGGCCTCGTCGGTGGCCCAGGCGGTGGCGGTGCGGGACGGTCGGATCGCGGCGGTGGGCTCGGCGGCGGACGTCGCCGGCCTGCGCGGTCCGGCGACGCAGGTCGTCGAGCTCGACGGCCGTACCGTGATCCCCGGCGTCCACGACGGGCATCTGCATCTGGCGATGTGGGCGGCCAACCGGCCGGAGTACTCGATCGACCTGAGCCTCGCGACCTCGGTCGGGGAGGCGGTCGACGCCGTCGCCCGGCGGGTCGCCGAGCGGCCGGTCGGCAGCTGGGTCAAGGGCCACGGCTGGTACGAGGCCCGGATGAGCGACCTCGGTGGCCGCTGGCCCACCCGCCAGGAGCTGGACGCGGTCAGCCCGGAGCATCCGGTCGTCCTGGTGCACTTCTCCGAGCACGCCGTCTGGGCCAACAGCCTGGCCCTCGCCGCGGCCGGCATCACTGCCGCCACGCCGGATCCCGAGGGCGGCACGATCCTGCGCGACGCCGACGGTGAGCCCACCGGCTACCTGATCGAGTCGGCCGGCGACCTGATGATGACCGCGCTGCCGCAGCCCAGCCCGGCGGAGGCCGACGCGGCGGTCGACGCCGCGATGCGGCAGCTGCTCGACCTCGGCGTCACCAGCGTGACCGACCCGATGGTCGGGCCGGAGCTGCTCCGGCAGTACGTTCGGATGCACAACGCCGGCGGGCTCCCGATGCGGGTCGCCGTGCTGCTGCACTGGGCCGGGCTCGGACTGCCCAACAACGCCGGCGAGATCGAGCGCGCCCTGGGCTTCAGCGGGATGGCGACCGGCCTCGGGGACGACGTGCTCCGGATCGCCGGCGCCAAGCTGTTCGCCGACGGCATCCCGCCGCTGCGCACATCCTGGACCTCGCGGCCGTACGGCGAGGGCTGCCACGGCTCGCTGCTCACCGACGGCGAGACCGACGAGGCGCGCCTGACCGAGCTCGGCGGGATGATCGAGCACCTGCACCGGGCCCGGCTCCAGGTGCAGGTCCACGCGACCGGCGACCGGGCCTGCGACGCCGCGGTCGACGCGTTCGTCGCCGCACACCAGACCGACCCGTGGGCCGACGCGCGGCACGCGCTGATCCACGCCAACCTGCTCAGCCCACAGACGGCCCGACGGATGGCCGAGCACGGCTACTGCGCCAACACCAACGCGCTGATCAAGTGGAGCGTCGCCGACGCGCTGGTCGCGACGTACGGCGACGAGCGCGCCGGCTACAGCTCGCCGATGCGCAGTCTCATCGACGCCGGGCTGCACGTGGCCGACACCTCGGACGCACCCGTCTCGGACCCGGACTGGCGCCAGGGCGTGGAGTGCCTGGTGCTGCGCGAGTCGCGGGCGAGCGGCACGGTCAGCGGTCCCGACGAGCGGGTCAGCCGCGAGGAGGCGCTGCGCGCCTGGACCGTCGAGGCGGCGTACCAGGAGCACACCGACCACCTCAAGGGCACCGTCGAGCCGGGCAAGCTGGCCGACCTGGTGGTCCTGGAGGAGGACCCGCTCACCATCGACGAGCACCAGCTGCACGCCCTGACGGTCGCCGCGACCTACGTCGGCGGCGTCCACCGAGGAGGACCCGGACTGTGACGGCAACGATGGACCCCGCCCGCCTGGAGCAGGTGCTCGCCGAGGAGGAGGAGCGCTACCGGCGCCGAACGCCGCGCTCGGCCGAGCTGGCCGTCGAGGGTCGCCGCTCGCTGGCCGGGGGAGTCCCGCTCCACTGGATGGGCAACTGGCCCACGCCGTACCCGCTCTTCATGGGCGGCGCCGCCGGCGCGCAGGTCACCGACGTCGACGGTCACGAGTACGTCGACCTCTGCCTGGGCGACACCGGCGCGATGTTCGGTCACGCCCACCCGGCGGTGCGCGAGGCGATGATCCGGCACGCCAGGCGCGGCGCCACCGCGATGCTGCCCACCGCCGACGGCAACGCCGTCGGGCGGCTGCTCCAGGAGCGCTTCGGCCTGCCGCTGTGGCAGCTCGCGACGTCCGCGACCGACGCCAACCGGTTCGCGATCCGGATGTGCCGCCTGGCCACCGGGCGCGACAAGGTGCTGGTGTTCGCCGGCAAGTACCACGGCTCGGTCGACGAGACCCACGTCGTCGACGTGAACGGCCGGCTCGAGCCGCAGCCGGGGGTCTCGCGCAACGCGGTCGACTTCGACCGGGTCTCGGCCGTGGTCGAGTTCAACGACGTCGATGCCCTGGAGAAGGCACTCGCCGGCGGCGACGTCGCCTGCGTGCTGGCCGAGCCCGCGATGACCAACATCGGCATCGTGCCCGCCGTCGACGGCTACCACGACGCGCTGCGCGAGCTCACCCGTGCGGCCGGCACCAAGCTGATCATCGACGAGACGCACACGATCTCCACCGGACCGGGCGGCTACACCCGCGCCCACGACCTCGACCCGGACGTCTTCGTGCTCGGGAAGGCGATCGCCGGCGGCATCCCGGCCGCGGTCTACGGGATGACCGAGGAGATGGCCGGGACGCTGACCGACTACACGCGCAAGGAGAACCACGGCAGCAGCCACGGTGGTTTCGGCGGCACCCTGGTCGGCAACGCCCTCACGCTGCACGTGATGCGGACCGTGCTGGAGGAGGTGATGACCCCCGCGGCGTACGACCACATGATCGGGCTCGCCTCGCGGTGCGAGGCCGGGGTGCAGGAGGTCATCGCGCGGCACGACCTCGGCTGGCACGTGACCCGGCTCGGCGCGCGGTGCGAGTACCTCTTCGCGCCGTCGGTCCCGCGCAACGGCGGCGAGGCCAAGGCGGCCCGCAACCCGCTGCTGAACGCCACACTGCACCTCTTCCTGCTCAACCGCGGCGTCCTGCTCACGCCGTTCCACTCGATGGTGCTGATGTGCCCCGCCACGACGGCGGCGGACGTCGACCGGCACACCGCGGCCCTCGACGAGTTCGTCGGCACGGTCCTGGCCTGATGGTCTCGCCTGTCGCGATGGTCACCGGGGCCAGCAGCGGGCTCGGCCTGGCGACCGCGGTGGGGCTCGCCGGCACCGGGCGGCGCGTGGTCGCGACGGTGCGTGAGGGCTCGCGTACGACGGAGCTGGCTGCCGCGAGTGCGGCGTCGGGTGGGCTGATCTCGATGGCCCGGCTCGACGTACGCGATCGGGCTGCGGCCGCCGCGCTGGTCGGGTCGCTGACCGCCGACGGGCTCGCGATCGACGTGCTGGTCAACAACGCCGGCGTCGGCTCCTTCGGCGCCGTGGAGACCAGCACCGACGCCGAGCTCGAGCTGGTGATGGACACCAACTTCCTGGCGGCGGTGGCGATGACCCGGCTGGTGCTGCCGGGCATGCGCGCCCGCCGCGGCGGCACCGTCGTCAACATCGGGTCGGTCGACGGCTGGCTGCCGGGCCGACCGCTGCGCTGGGCGTACGCCGCCAGCAAGCACGCGCTCGGCACGTTCTCCGAGGCCCTCGCGCTGGAGGTCGCGTCGTTCGGGATCCGGGTCCGCCAGCTCGACCCCGGCTTCCACGCCACCCGCATCCGCGACAACCGGATCGCGCGAGCAACCTCGCCCGGCCAGGTCGGGGCCGAGGTCGAGGCGGCGTACGCCGACCTCGGCGCGGCCGTCGACCGGGCGATGCGCGCCGGCGGGGGAGCCGCCGCCGATCCGGCCGACGTGGCCCGCGCGGTGGTCGCCGCGATCGAGGACCGCGACGTGCACCCGATCCGCCGGCTGGTGGGCGCCGACGCCCTCGCCGCGACCGCCGCGGCGCGGGGCCGCAGCGAGCAGGAGCAGGCCGCCGACTGGTGGCGCGACGCGGGGCTCGCCCCGCCCGGCGAAGGGACGGATCTGTGACCGAGCAGGAGTTCGCGGGCCGGGTCGCGCTGGTGACCGGCGCCGCGTCGGGGATCGGCCGGGCGAGCGCGCTCGCCCTGGCCGCCGAGGGCGCCTCGGTGATGGTCGCCGACCTCAACGCGGCCGGCGCGGCCGAGACGGTGGCGCTGATCGAGGCCGCCGGCGGCCTCGCCGACTCCGTCGAGGCCGACGTCACCGACGAGCGGGCCGTGGCCGCGATGGTGGCGGCCACCGTCGACCGGTTCGGCGGGCTCGACATCGCGCACAACAATGCCGGCGCGTCCGGGCGGTCCACTCGGATCACCGAGACCGACCTGGACAACTGGAACCTGATCATCGGCGCGAACCTGACCAGCGTCTTCCTCTGCCTGCGCGAGGAGCTGCGGATCATGTCCGCCCAGGGCAGCGGCGTGATCGTCAACACCGCCTCGGTCTCCTCCCGGACCGGCCAGGCCACCCTCGCGGCGTACGGCGCGGCGAAGCACGGCGTCTCCGGCCTGACCAAGGCCGCCGCGATGGAGCACGCCGGGCAGGGCATCCGGATCAACGCCGTCGCCCCCGGCTTCACCCGCACGCCGATGATCGAGCAGGAGATGGCGAAGAACCCGGTGTGGGCGACGTCGGCGCTCGACGCGATCCCGCTCGGCCGCGGCGCCCGCCCCCAGGAGATCGCCGACGTCGTCGTCTGGCTCTGCTCGCGCCGGTCGTCCTTCGTCGTCGGCCAGACCATCTACAGCGACGGCGGCGTGACGGTCGGCCGGAAGGTGCGCGCGCCGCAGTAGGCGCCGGTCCACCCGTCGCCGGTGCGGTGCGGCGGTGGGTGAGCAACCGAAGTCGTCGAGGATGCGGTTGCCTGCTCACCGCCGGGGCGTGGGTTGACGGTGGGGCGGTGGGTGAGCAACCGAAGTCGCTGAGGAATGGGTTGCCTGCTCACCGCCGGGGCGTGGGTTGACGGTGGGGCGGTGGGTGAGCAACCGAAGTCGCTGAGGATGCGGTTGCCTGCTCACCGCCGGGGCGTGGGTTGACGGTGGGGCGGTGGGTGAGCAACCGAAGTCGCTGAGGAATGGGTTGCCTGCTCACCGCCGGGGCGTGGGTTGACGGTGGGGCGGTGGGTCAGCAACCGAAGTCGTCGAGGATTCGGTTGCCTGCTCACCGCCGGGGCGTGGGTTGACCGTGGGGCGGTGGGTCAGCAACCGAAGTCGCTGAGGATTCGGTTGCCTGCTCACCGCCGGGGCGTGGGTTGACCGTGGGGCGGTGGGTCAGCAACCGAAGTCGTCGAGGATTCGGTTGCCAGCTCACCGCCGCCCAGCGGCCCGGCCCCGCCAGGCCCAACCGCAGGCCGCCCGGCTCAGCCCAGGTGGCCGCTGAAGCCGGAGACCTTGTTGGCGAAGGCCACCAGGCGGGAGCGCTTGTTGGTGCGGTCCTCGGCCTGGTCGCCGACGGCGCGGATCGCCCAGATGCCGAGGGCGCCGACGGCGCGCAGCGGCTCGGGCTCCCAGCCCCGCGGCGGCTCGCCGACCCAGGGCAGCCGGGTCAGGTCGGTGTCCTCCCCGAGGATCAGGTCGGTCAGCGTCCGGCCGGCCAGGTTGGAGGCGGCCACGCCCTCGCCGACATACCCGCCGGCCCACGCGGTGCCGGCGGCGCGGTCGACGTTGACGCACGGTGCCCACCTGCGGGTGACCCCGAAGACCCCGGCCCACGAGCGGTCCACGCGCGCACCCGCCAGCGACGGGAAGAGCTTGACCAGCTGCTGGCGGAAGTACTCCTCGACCACCGGGAGGGCGTTCCCGTCGGGGGAGGGCTTGGAGCCGTAGCGGTACGGCAGCCGGTTGTCGGCGCCGCCGATGGTGATCCGGCGGTCCTCGGTGTGCTGCAGGTGCAGGAAGGGGTGCAGCGCCAGCAGCGTCTCGTGGCGCTCCCAGCCCAGCTCGGCCCACGTCGCGTCGTCGAGCGGCTCGGTGACGATCATCGAGGTGCGCACCGGGATCAGCCGGCGGCGATGGCTGCTCATGCTCTCGGTGTAGGCCTCGGTCGCGCGCACGACCCATTTCGCCCGCACCGTGCCGTACGGCGTGTGTGCGGCGGCCGCCTGGCCTCCGGAGCGCGGGGTGATCGAGGTGACCGGGGTGCCCTCGTAGATCCGGGCTCCGGCAGCCTCGACCCGGTCGGCGAGGCGGCGGACCAGCCGGCCGGGGTTGATGGTCGCCGAGTGCGGGCTGAACCGGGCGCCCAGCTGGTTGGCCACCCCGATCCGCTCGGCGGCGGCGCCGGCCTCGAGCCAGACGCAGTCCTCCTCGGTGAAGCCGTGGGCGCGGTCCTCCTCGACCGAACCCCTGAGCCGCTTCGCCTCGAGCTGGTTGCGCGCCGAGATCACCACGCCGCCCTTGACGAAGGCGCCGAGGTCCTCGGCCGCCATGGTCTTGCCGACCTCGTCGACGGTCGCCTGGACCGCGCGCTCCATCCGGACGCCGGCGCCGGGGCCGCCGATCGAGTCCCAGTACTCCCGCGACCCGTTGAGCTGGGCGATCACCGCGCCGCCGTTGCGGCCCGAGGCGCCGTACCCGGCGAACTCGGCGTCCAGCACCACGATGTCGAGCCCGGGGTCCTTGCGGAGCAGCGAGTACGCCGTCCACAGGCCGGTGTAGCCGGCGCCGACGATGCAGACGTCCGCCTCGCGGTCGCCGTCCAGGCGCGGGCGCCGCCGCAGCACCGACGGGTCGATCTTCTCCTCCTGTGCCAGCCAGTGAGAGACCACGCCGGCGGACGCGCCGGATCGGGTGGTCAGGTCAGCGGTGGGCTCGGGCATCGGGGCACCTCGTCTGATCGAAAGAAGGGAGGAAAGGTTAGAGGGAGCGGGTCCAGTCGGCGAGCAGCCGGACGGTGAAGTCGAGCTGCTCGGGCTGGCCGTAGAGATAGTGCCCGCCGCCGACCACGGGGGTCAGCAGCTTGCGGTCGTGCGGGACGGCGTCGTACAGCGACCGGGCGTGGCCGGGGTAGCAGCCGGGGTCGGCCGTCCCGTACACGACGTGCACGGGAACGTCGACCTCGCGCAGCCGCGTGGGACCGTGACCGTTGGACAGGTCGTAGCTCCACTGGCTCTGCCACGAACGCAGCGTGGTGAAGTGCGCCAGCGTCGCCGGAGTCAGGTTGGCCCGGTACGGCGGGCCCCACTGGGTCGTCGCCTTCCGGTCCGACGGGTCCAGCGACAGGTCCAGATTGCGCGGGTCGGCCATGGTGCCGTGCACCACGAAGGGCAGGTCGTCGACCCGGCCGTCGGAGAGCTCGGGCAGCTCGGCCAGCCGCGCCTGGGTCCAGGCGGTGATCCGGCGGTTGCGCTCGAGCTGCGCGGCCCGGTAGCGCTCCAGGAACTCCTCGGAGTACGGCGGGCCGTGGTTCGGGTCGAACAGGTCGAGCTCGGGGTCCCGCCGGAACGGGTCGGCCTCGTCGACGATCGCCGGGTCGATCTTCTCGGTCAGCACGCTGCTGCGGCCGGGGTGGGCCATCAGCATCACCAGCGCGTCGGCGGGCGGCAGCACGGCCTGGGTCAGGTCGGGCGCCCCACCGGCGGGTGGTGAGGTGATCGTGGCCTTGCGGGCCTGGTCCTGATAGAGCGCGACCAGGCCGCCACCGCCGGAGTTGCCGGCGAGCACGATCTGCTCGTAGCCCTCCTCGCGCAGGTGGTGGAGCACCGAGCCGATGTCGACCACGCAGTTCTCCAGCTGGAGCGCCGACTCGTTGCCGAGGTAGCGGGTGGTCATCCCGACCGCGTCGATGCCCAGGTGGGCCAGCGGGTCGAGCGCGTAGTGCGCCATGAAGTTCGACGACGGGTGCACGAAGACCATCACCGCACGCGAGCGGGCGCTCTCGTCACGATGGCGGGTGCACCACAGCACCCCGGCCTTGCGGGCGATGCCGGACTGGATGTCCGAGGTCGCGCCGGTCTGCATGGGAACCGCGAGCAGCTCCCGGATGACGGCCAACTCAGCTCCCCTCGGCCTCGGGGCGCCGGCTCCACGTGGTGATGTACTTCGGGTCCTCCACGTCGAGGGCCGGGTTGGCCAGGCGCAGCGGCCGGAAGGTGTCGAGCATGATCGCCAGCTCCTCGGTGCGCTGGCCGATCCGGGAGAGCGCCTTCTCGACGCTGCCCGGCTGCGGGCCGTGGATGTGGCCGGCCGGGTGCAGCGAGATCGAGCCGCGCTCCACGCCGGAGCCGGACCGGCTGAAGAAGTTGCCCTCGGCGTAGAAGAGGAACTCGTCGCTGTCCACGTTGGAGTGGTACGACGGGATCGGCACCGCCCGCGGGTCGTAGTCGAGCATCCGCGGCACGAAGTTGCAGAAGACCAGGTTGTGCGCCTCGAAGACCTGGTGCACCGGCGGCGGCCGGTGGAAGCTGCCGGTGATCGGGGAGAAGTCCGCGACGTTGAGCACGTAGGGGTAGTTGCAGCCGAACCAGCCGACGACGTCGAAGGGGTGGTTCTGCATCGTGTAGCAGGTGATCCCGTCGCGGTTGCGCACCAGCACGTCGACGTCGCTCTCCGCGGGCGCGACCAGCGGCTCGGTGGGCCGGCGCAGGTCGAGCTCGAAGTACGGCGACTCCTGGTGGTGCTGCCCGTACCGCGACAGGTAGCGCTTCGGCGGGTGGATGTGGCTGTAGGTCTCGAAGACCAGCGCGCGCAGCGGCCCCTCACTGGTCGGCAGCCAGCGGTGCGTGGTGCCGGTGGGCATGACCAGGTAGTCGCCCGGGCCGACCTCGAGGACGCCGAAGACGGTCTCCACGGTGGCGGTGCCTTCGTGCACGAAGACCAGCTCGTCGCCGACCGCGTTGCGGTAGAGCGGGGAGTCGGAGTCGGCGATGACGAACGAGACCAGCACGTCGTCGTTGCCGACCAGCGGCTGCCGGCCGGTGACGGCGTCGCCACCGACCTTGAGCTGGGAGGTGTTGAACAGCCGGGGCAGCAGCGGCTGGTTCGCGGTCAGCGTGATCGGCTCGCGTTCGACGGCGCGGACCGCGGAGATGCCCGTGGGAGGGAGCCGGTGGAACAGCAGCGACATGTCGGAGGAGAAGCCCTCCTCGCCCATCACCTCGGTGCAGTAGAGGGAGCCGTCCTCCTGCCGGAACTGGGAGAACCTCTTGGCGGGGACGTCCCCGACCCGGTTGAAGTAAGGCATCTGGCTTCCGTCCTGTGTCTCTCGGTGGCATGTTCGATAATCGAACGTAAGGCGAACGCGTGGATTTACGATAGGTGCGGCGCCGGGTGCGGTCAAGGTCTCCCGGGCCGGTTCGGGCGCACGCCCGCGCTCGATTCCGAGGGCGTCCCGCCGGACCCGAACGACGAGGCAGGAATGAGAGGTTGCTGGAGTGGAGCTGACCTTCCGTGAGTACTTCCCCTACGTGCACCACGACGCCGTGGTGCCCGAGCTGGTCGACGGCAGGGACCCGGTACGCCACCGGGTCGTCGTCGCGGGCGGGGGCCCGACCGGCCTCGCCACCGCTCTCGGCCTGGCCCGGTACGGCGTGCCGAGCGTGGTCCTCGAGGTGGACGACACCGTGTGCAGCGGCAGCCGGGCCGGCGCGATCACCCGGCGCACGCTCGACATCTTCGCCCAGCTCGGCATCATCGAGCCGGCGCTGCGCACCGGCTTCACCTGGTCGGAGGGGCGGACCTTCTACCGCGACCAGGAGGTCTACAGCTTCTCGATGCCGCACGACGACGACCAGCGGTTCCCGCCGGGCATGAGCCTGCAGCAGAACTACGTCGAGCAGTACCTCATCGACGAGGTGGAGCGGCACGCCGACCTGATCGAGGTCCGCTGGCAGTCCGAGGTCGAGGGCGTCCGCCAGACCGAGGGTGGCGTCGAGCTGGACGTGCGCACGCCGACGGAGCGGTACACCCTCGCCGCGGACTGGGTCGTCGCCTGTGACGGCGGCCGCAGCGAGATCCGGCGCCGGCTCGGGCTGCAGCTCGGCGGCACGGCGTACGAAGGCAAGTTCGTCATCATCGACATCCGGATCGACACCGAGGGCTTCCCGATCGGCCGGCGCTGCTGGTTCGACCCGCCCTCGAACCCGGGCTCGACGCTGCTGATGTACACCAAGCCCGACGACATGGTGCGGTTCGACTACCAACTGCTGCCCGGCGAGGACGTCGAGGAGGCGATGCGGCCCGAGTCCGTGCTGCCGCGGGTCGAGCAGCACCTGAAGATGATGGGCGTCGACCGGCCGTGGGAGCCGGTCTGGATGAGCCTCTACCAGGCCAACGCGCTCACCCTCGACGACTACGTGCACGGCCGGGTGCTTTTCGCCGGGGACGCCGCACACCTGGTGCCGATCTTCGGCGTGCGGGGGATGAACTCCAGCCTCGACGATGCCCACAACCTGGCCTGGAAGCTGGCGCTGGTCGCGCAGGGGCGGGCGCCGCGGGAGCTGCTGGACAGCTACTCGGCCGAGCGGGTCTTCGCGGCCCGCGAGAACCTGCGGCTCGCCTCCAAGGGCGCGGAGTTCATGGCGCCGCCCTCCCGGCCGGCGACCGTGCTGCGCGACGCGGTGCTCTCGCTCTCGGAGCGGCACCCGTGGATCGCCACGCTGCTCGACCCGCGTCAGCACTCCTCGATCCCGCTCGTCGCCTCGCCGCTCAACGTGCCCGACGCGGACGGCTGGTCCGCCGGGCCGCGGCCGGGGCACATCCTGACGGAGTTCCCGGTGACGATCCGCGACGCGGACGGCGAGCGGGCCGGCCACCTCACCGAGCTGATCGGTGCCCACGCCACCGTGCTGCTGGCGACCGAGGACGGCGCGGTGCCGGAGCCGGTCGCGGCCGCGGTCGCGGCGATCGCCGAGCGGATGCCGATCCGGGTCCGGACCCTCACGCCGGCCGAGGACCACACCGGTCGGCTGCTGCCGGCGTACGACCTGGTCGGTCCCGGGCCGGCGGCGTACCTCGTGCGGCCCGACGGCCACGTCCAGGGGCGCTGGAAGGGCCTGGACGCCGCCGACCTGGCCGCCGCGATCACGCGCGCGGCCGACCTGATCACGACGGGAGGACGCGCATGAACACCACCACCGAGACCTCGCGGGGCCTGAGCAGCGCCGAGCTCGACGAGCTCTACTCGCTGTTGAGCGCGGGGCTGACGGCCGCCGGGGACGAGCAGACCTCGATGGTCCTGGCCCGGTTGGCGCTGCTGCTGATGCACGAGGTCGGCGACAAGGAGCGGGTGCACGCCGCCATCCAGGACGCCCTCGCTCCCTGGTGAGTGCCGGTGGTCAACCCGAGGTGAGCGCTGCCGACACGGACTCGGCGGTCTCCTTCAGCACCGGGACGAGCGCGCGGACCTGGTCCGCGCGCTCGACCGGTGCCAGCAGCGCGATGCTGGCCAGCGCGTAGCCGTCGGCGTCCAGGAGCGGCACGGCGACGCCGTAGATGCCGGGGTGGAGCTCGTTGTGGCTCTCCGCGAAGCCCTGGCGGTGGAGGTCGTCGAGCCCCCGGCGGACCCGGGCCAGCTCGTCGACGTCGACGATCGAGTCCAGCACCCGCTCCAGCTGCCGCGGCTCCAGGTAGCCGAGGATCGCCCGCCCGCTCGCGCCGACGGTCAGCGGGTGCCGTTCGCCGATCGGGTAGCCGACCCGCACCGGGTGCTTCTCGGCGACGACCTGGTCGATGGCGACCGCCTGGTCACCGTCGGCGACGGTGAGCAGCACCGTCTCGCCGTGGACCTCGGCCAGCTCGCGGACCACCGAGCGGGCCTGCGAGAACGCCGCGGGCCAGGCGCGCTGGGCCGCCTTGAGGAAGAACGGCCCGGCGCTGTAGTCGCTGCCGTGCTTGCGCACGAAGCCGCGCGCCTGCAGCGTGGTGAGCAGCCGGTGCGTGACGGTGCGGTTCAGGCCGAGGGTGCTGGCGACCTGCTGGGCGGTGACCGGCCCGTCGTCGATGACGGCGCCGAGCACCTGCAGGGCCTGGTCGGCCGTCTTCGAGATCTCCGCCACGGCGGCGTCCCCCTTGCTCTTCCGACCTAGCGCTCGGCCGAGCGCATCCGGATGCCCGACAGCGGGACGGTGACCTCGCCGGAGGGGTCGGTGAAGAAGTCGTTGCCCTTGTCGTCGACGACGATGAACGCCGGGAAGTCCTCGACCTCGATCTTCCAGACCGCCTCCATGCCGAGCTCGGGGTACTCGATGACCTCCTGGCTCTTGATGCAGTCCTGCGCCAGCCGCGCGGCCGGGCCGCCGATCGAGCCGAGGTAGAAGCCGCCGTGGCTGCCGCAGGCCTCGGTGACGACCTTGGAGCGGTTGCCCTTCGCGAGCATCACCATCGATCCGCCCGCGGCCTGGAACTGCTCGACGTAGGAGTCCATCCGGCCCGCGGTCGTCGGGCCGAACGACCCCGACGCCATGCCCTCGGGGGTCTTGGCCGGGCCGGCGTAGTAGACCGGGTGGTTCTTCAGGTAGTCGGGCATCTCCTCGCCGGCGTCGAGCCGCTCCTTGATCTTGGCGTGCGCGATGTCGCGCGCGACGACGAGCGGCCCGGTCAGCGAGAGCCGGGTCTTGACCGGGTACTGCGAGAGCTGGGCGAGGATCTCCGGCATCGGCCGGTTGAGGTCGACCGCGACGACCTCGCCTCCGGAGATGTCCTCGGCCACCCCGGCGTCGGGCATGTACTGCGCCGGGTCGGTCTCCAGCTGCTCGAGGAAGACGCCGTCCGGCGTGATCTTGCCGAGCGCCTGCCGGTCGGCCGAGCACGACACCGCGATCGCGACCGGGCAGGAGGCGCCGTGGCGGGGGAGTCGCACCACGCGCACGTCGTGGCAGAAGTACTTGCCACCGAACTGCGCACCGATGCCGAAGGACTGGGTGAGCTCGAAGACCTGCTGCTCCAGCTCGAGGTCGCGGAAACCGTGGGCGCTCATCGAGCCCTCGGTCGGCAGGTGGTCGAGGTAGTGCGCCGAGGCGTACTTCGCGGTCTTGAGTGCGAACTCCGCGGATGTGCCGCCGATGACGACCGCGAGGTGGTACGGCGGGCAGGCGGCCGTGCCGAGGGAGCGGATCTTCTCGTCGAGGAACTCCAGCATCCGCTTCGGGTTGAGGATCGCCTTGGTCTCCTGGAAGAGGAACGACTTGTTCGCCGAGCCGCCGCCCTTGGCCATGAAGAGGAACTTGTACTCCGGCGTGCCCGAGCTCTGCGGCGTCGAGTAGATCTCGATCTGCGCCGGCAGGTTGGTGCCGGTGTTCTTCTCGTCGTACGTCGTGAGCGGCGCGAGCTGGCTGTAGCGCAGGTTGAGCTTGGTGTAGGCGTCGTACACCCCGCGCGAGATCGCCTCGCCGTCGTCGCTGCCGGTGAGCACGCCCTCGGACTTCTTGCCCATCACGATCGCGGTGCCGGTGTCCTGGCACATCGGCAGCACGCCGCCCGCGGAGATGTTGACGTTCTTGAGCAGGTCGAGCGCGACGAAGCGGTCGTTGCCCGACGCCTCGGGGTCGTCGATGATCTTCCGCAGCTGCGCGAGGTGCGCGGGCCGCAGGTAGTGGCTGATGTCGTGCATCGCCTCGGCGGTCAGCCGCTGGATCGCCTCCGGCGACACCCGCAGGAAGGTCTGTCCGTCGGCCTCGAAGGTCGTGACGCCCTCGGTCGTGACCAGCCGGTAGGGCGTGTCGTCCTGGCCGGTCGGGAGCAGGTCGGAGTACAGGAACTCTGCGTGATTCTGGGGAGTCGTCGCCACGAGCGTCGAGCGTAGCCCGCGGTTCGGCTCCACGGCCCACCAGGGCGGGCCGGGCGGCCGTCTAGTGTCGCGCGTCGGAAGTTGTTGAACGCTTGGCGTGCTCAGGGTGCGTGCGCTGCAAGGCGCCGGAGCGACGCCATACCCGCTCGTCTAGCGAGCTTCGGCAACGCCGCAGAGTGCGTGCCATGGGTGCGCGAAGCGCACAAGAACTTTCGACACGCGGCACTAGGCTGCCTCCATGGGAGAGATGGAGCCGCGTCCCGACCCCGCGCTGATGCGGATCTCCGACGCGGACCGACATCAGGTCGCCGAGATCCTCCGTCAGGCCGCCGGCGAGGGGCGCCTGGACATCGACGAGCTCGACGAGCGGCTCGAGGCGACCTACGCCGCCCGCACGTACGCCGATCTGGTGCCGATCACCCACGACCTGCCCGAGCAGGCACCGGCGCAGCGCTCCGGCGCGGTGCCGGCACAGCCGGCGGCCGCCGTCCCGGCCCGGCGCCACGACACCTCGATCGCGATCCTGGGCGGGGTCGACCGCAAGGGCGTGTGGGAGGTCGGCCCGACCCACAACGCGCTCGCGCTGATGGCCGGGATCGACATCGACCTGCGGGAGGCGGTCTTCACCGGCGCCGAGACCGTGATCACCGCGAACGCCTTCTGGGCCGGCATCGACATCATCGTCAACGCGCACACGGTCGTCGTCGTCGAGGGCATCGGGGTGATGGGCGCGTTCGACCAGGTCGACAAGGTGGAGCCGGAGATCACCCCGGACTCGCCGGTCGTCCGGGTCCGCGGGGTCGCACTGATGGCCGCGGTCACCGTGGTTCGCAAGGGTCCCCGCCGCCCGCGCCGGTCCCGGAGCCGGCACGCCCCGCACTGACCGGCGGCGCGGTCAGCCCGCCGCGCTCGGCTGCTCGGCCGCCTCCGCCATCGCGAGCGTGGGGATCCGCCCGGCGCGCTCGTGGTCGACGGTGAGGTTCTCGCCCGTCGCCGGGTCGAAGAGGTGGATCTGGGAGCCGTCGACCCAGATCTCGGCCTCCTCGCCCTCCTCGATCCGGCTGGCGCCGTCGAGCGAGATCACCAGCTGGGTGTGCAGGGACTCGCCGTCCAGATCGCGCTCGAGCTGGCGCAGCTGCTCCTCCACCTCCGGCGGCGCCTCGAACGGGATGTAGGCGTAGGTCTCGTTGCCCAGCCACTCCACGACGTCGACCTGGGCGCGGAACGTCGAGCCCGAGGCGCGGTCGGTCTTCACCGACGCGTCCTCGAAGTGCTCCGGCCGGATGCCGGCCATCAGCAGCCCCTTGCCGGCGGCCTTCTGGGCCTTCTCCGGCGGCAGCTGCACGGTGCCGAAGGGCAGCTTCACCGAGTTGCCCTCCACGGTCGCCGGCAGGAAGTTCATCGGGGGCGAGCCGATGAAGCCGGCGACGAAGAGGTTGCCGGGCTGCTCGTAGAGCTCGCGGGGCGTCGCGAGCTGCTGGAGCACGCCGCGCTTGAGCACGGCGACGCGATGCCCGAGCGTCATCGCCTCGGTCTGGTCGTGGGTGACGTAGACGGTGGTGATGCCGAGCCGCTTCTGCAGCCGCGCGATCTCGGTGCGCATCTGCCCGCGCAGCTTCGCGTCCAGGTTCGAGAGCGGCTCGTCGAAGAGGAAGGCGTCGGCCTCGCGGACGATCGCGCGGCCCATCGCCACCCGCTGCCGTTGGCCGCCGGAGAGGTTGCCGGGCTTGCGCTCGAGGTGCTCCTCGAGCTCCAGCGTCTTCGCGGCCGCCCGCACCTTCTCGTCGACCTCGGCGTCCGGCGCCTTGGCCAGCCGCAGGGGGAAGGCGATGTTCTCGTAGACCGACAAGTGCGGATAGAGCGCGTAGTTCTGGAACACCATGGCGAGGTTGCGGTCCCGCGGCGCCAGGTCGTTGACCAACCGGTCGCCGATCACCATGTCGCCGGAGGTGATGTCCTCGAGCCCGACGATCATCCGCAGCAGCGTGGACTTCCCGCAGCCGGACGGGCCGACCAGGATCATGAACTCGCCGTCCTGGACGTCGATGCTCACGTCGTTCACGGCGGGGAACCCGTCGCCGTACCTCTTGACGATGTTCACCATGTCGATGGAAGCCACGGGGTCACCCCTTCACCGCGCCGGACGTCAGCCCGGCGACGATCTTTCGCTGGAACAGCAGGACGATGATGATGATCGGGACCGTGACCACGACGGAGGCGGTGGCCAGCAGCCCGTACGGCGGGTTGAACGGATCGGGTCCGACGAAGAAGGACAGCTGCGCCGGCACCGTGCGTGACGACGTCGTCGACGTCAGCGAGATCGCGAGCACGAACTCGTTCCAGGCGAAGAAGAAGGTCAGGATCGCCGCGGTGAAGACCCCCGGCGCGGCCAGCGGCACGATCACCTTGCGGAAGGCCTGCCACGAGGTGGCGCCGTCGACCTGGGCCGCCTGCTCCATCTCCCACGGGATCTCGCGGAAGAACGCCGAGAGCGTCCAGATCGCCAGCGGCAGGGTGAACGACATGTAGGGGATGATCAGCCCGGGCCAGGTGTTGAACAGCCCGAGCGTGCGCCAGAGGTCGAAGAGCGGACCGACCAGCGCGACCACCGGGAACATCGCGATCGCCAGCGCGAGGGAGAGCACCAGCCGCTTGCCCTTGAAGTCGAGGCGGGCGATGGCGTACGCCGCCAGGGTCGCGAAGATCACCGACAGCACCGTGGCGATGGCCGCGATCCCGAAGGAGTTGCGCAGGGCGTCGAGGAAGTCCTTGTGGGTGCTCTCCTGGCCCGGCGTGACGGTGCCGAAGCCGAGGATGTCGCGGTAGTTCTGGAGCGTCCAGTCCTTGGGCAGGAACTGGGGGCTGCCGGCCGCGGTCTCGCCGGGGCCCTTGAAGGACAGCGACAGGATCCACACCACCGGGAGCAGGCACCAGACCAGGATGACGATGAAGCCGATCCAGGTGCCGACCTTGGTACGGGTCGCCCCTGCCGTCGCGGCCATCACGCCTCACCCCTCGCCTGCGCCAGGTCGACCCGGAACGTCTTGACGATCAGCCACGCCAGCAGCAGCACGGTGAGGAACAGCAGGACCGAGAGTGCGGAGCCGAGGCCCAGCTGGAACTGCTGGATGACCTGGCGATAGGTCAGGAACGACGAGGACTCGGTGTCCTGCGCGCCGCGGGTCATCACGTAGATGTTGTCGAAGATGCGGAAGGCGTCGAGCGCCCGGAACAGCACGGCGACCATGATCGCCGCCCGCATGTTGGGGATGATCACCTTCCACAGCCGCTGCCACCACGTGGCGCCGTCGACCTTCGCGGCCTCGATCATGTCCTCCGAGACCTGCGACAGGCCGGCGAGCAGGAGCAGCGCCATGAAGGGCGTGGTCTTCCAGATCTCCGACACCATGATCGCGAACATCGCCGGCCAGTGGCTGCCGAACCAGTTGGTGTCCGCGGTGATCCACGGCAGCCACTCGAACCAGCTGTTCACCCACCCGTTGTTCAGGCTGAACGCGAACTGCCAGGCGTACGCCGAGACCACCGTGATGATGCCGTACGGGATCAGGATCGAGGTCCGGATCGCCCCGCGGGCGAAGACGATCCGGTGCATCACCATCGCGAACGCGAACCCGATGACGAGCTCGACGGCCACGGTCACCACCATGATGATGACGGTGTTGAGGGTGTCCTGCCAGAAGAGCGAGTCGGTCAGGACGGTCCCGTAGTTGGACAGTCCCACGAACTCCTTGTCGTCCGGTGTGGTCAGCCGATAGCGGAACAGCGACAGGTAGAGCGCCTGGATCATCGGCCACGCCGTGACGACCAGCATCACGATGACCGCGGGCAGCACGAGCCGCTGACCGAGACGGTTCTCGGCTCTCGAGCGGTCGGTCATCTTCGCCCGCTTCTTGCCCGCCGGGGCCGCCGCCGTGGCGATCGTGGTGCTCACAGCAGGCTCCTTCCGTGGAGGACGTTGTCGATGAACGTCTGCGACTTCGCGGGCGTCGAGGAGTTGACGCTCGACGGTGGGTGCCACGTCGACTGGAGGCCGCCGGAGATGTCGCTCCAGTACGGCGTCACGGTGCGGGGTGCCGCGGCGTCCAGGCTCTCCTGGAAGAGTGCCAGCAGGTCGGCGGGGTAGGTCTTCTCCAGCGCGTTGTCGTTGGCCTCGTAGCCCGCCTTGCTCGCCGGCATGTTGCCGGTGATCTCGGCGTTGACCTCCTGGTTGTCGGGGCTGGTGAGGCACTCGATGGCCTTCATCGCGTCGTCGACGTGGTCGGAGTAGGCGCTCACGCCGAGCCCGATGCCGCCGTACGGCGGGCGCGACGCCTCGCCCTGGACCGTCTGCGGGTAGCGGGTGTAGCCGATGTCCTTGTTGAAGCCCTTGTTGGTCGCTTCGTAGCTGTTGTAGATGTAGGTCCAGTTGACCATGAACGCGCCCTGCGGCCCGCCGAAGGTGCTGCCGGCCTGGCCCTCCTGGGCGACCGACAGGTCCGCGGGCGCGGCGGGGGAGTGTGCCAGCTTCTCGATGACCCCCGCGGCCTGCTCGCCGGCCGGGGAGTCGATCTCGAGCTTCATGTCGAGGCCCTTGTCGGTGTCGGTCGCGATCTCGCCGCCGGCGCCGGAGATCAGGGCGTTGATCCAGACGACGTAGCCCTCGTACTTGTTCGCCTGGACGGCGACCTTGCCGCCGTTCTTCGCCGCGACGTCGATGATCTGGTCCCACGTCACCGGCTGGCTCATGTCGATGCCGGCCTTCTCGACGAACGACTTGCGGTACCAGAGCACCTGGGTGTTCGACCAGAACGGCGCGACCACCATCTGGCCGTCCCAGGTGGCCGCGTCGGTGGCGCCCTGGAACGACTGGTCCTTCAGCTTGGTCTGCAGGTCCTGCGGCAGCGGCGCCAGGAACCCGGCGTTCGAGAACTCCGCGGAGAACGGCGGGTCGATGCTCATGATGTCGATGCCCGAGTCGTGGGCGGCCAGCCGGCGGGCCAGCTGGATCCGCTGCTCGTTGGCGTCCTGGGGCAGCACCTGGGTGCTGATCGTGTAGCTGTCGGTGCTGCAGTTCGCGGCGACCTTCGCCTGCCCCCCGGAGTCCGGGTTGATGTACCAGGTCAGCTCGGTCTTCCCGCTCGCGCTGGCCGAGCACGCGGCGAGGAACCCCGCCGCGGTCGTCAGGGCCGCGACGGCGGCGAGCGCGCGGCGTACCCGAGTCATACGGCTCTCCCCTCCGGAGTGTCCTAGTTCACATCTAGCCCTCCGGGGCGCGGTTGTAAACCCACCCGGCCCTCCGGCCCCCAGAACCGGTTACTGTGAGCCCGCTCACCTTTACTACGGATCGTCCGGCACGTACCTGCCGGTGAAGGAGTTGTTCCAGCATGGCCACTGTGCGTTTCGAGGAGGCGCAGCGCTGGTATCCCGGCGCTGACCGGCCCGCGGTGCCGGGCATCAGTCTCGAGATCGGCGACGGGGAGTTCATGGTCCTCGTCGGCCCCTCCGGTTGCGGCAAGTCGACGACCCTGCGGATGCTCGCCGGGCTCGAGGAGGTCAACCAGGGGAAGATCTTCATCGGTGACCGCGAGATCACCCACACCCCGCCGAAGGACCGGGACATCGCGATGGTGTTCCAGAACTACGCGCTCTACCCCCACATGTCCGTCGCCGACAACATGGCGTTCGCGCTCAAGATGGCGAAGGTGCCCAACGAGGAGCGCGCCCGGCGGGTCGAGGAGGCCGCGAAGATCCTCGGCCTGACCGAGTACCTCGACCGCAAGCCCAAGGCGCTCTCCGGCGGCCAGCGGCAGCGGGTCGCGATGGGCCGGGCGATCGTGCGCCAGCCGCAGGTCTTCTGCATGGACGAGCCGCTGTCGAACCTCGACGCCAAGATGCGCGTGCAGACCCGCACCGACATCGCCAAGCTCCAGTCCGACCTCGGCGTCACCACCGTCTACGTCACTCACGACCAGGTCGAGGCGATGACGATGGGCGACCGGGTCGCGGTGATGAAGGACGGCTACCTCCAGCAGGTCGACACCCCGCTGGCGCTCTACGACAAGCCCGTCAACCTCTTCGTGGCCGGCTTCATCGGCTCCCCGCAGATGAACCTGATCGAGGCCAAGGCCGACAACGGCCAGGCGAAGATCGGCGACTACCTCGTGCCGGTCGACCCGGCAGCCGCGCAGAAGATGCAGGGCAACATCACCGTCGGCGTCCGCCCCGAGGCGTGGCGCGTGGTCGGCAACAGCGAGGCCGGCATGCCGGTCCAGGTCACCGTGGTCGAGGACCTCGGCGCCGACGCGTTCGTCTACGGCACCAGCGGCGTCGAGGGCACCCCGCACAACATCATCATCCGGGTCAGCGGGCGCAGTCACCCGCAGAAGGGCGAGACGATGTACGTCACGACCGACCCCCAGAACGTGCACGTCTTCGACACCGAGTCCGGCGAGCGGCTCTCGGACTGACGGCGAGGAGGGCTGACGCCCCGGTGGTTGAGGAGGTTGCGCCAGCAACCGTCTCGAAACCCCGGAACTGATGCAGGGCGGTGACCGTGGTGTGGTCACCGCCCTGTGCACATTCCGGTGGTTTCGAGGCTCAGGCGCCAGGGCGCCTTCGCACCTCAACCACCGTCACGGTGGTTGAGGTGCGAGGAGCGCTAGCGACGAGCCTCGAAACCACCGGTCCGCTCGGCATTGCCGCGGATCGCGTTGACGAACGTCTCGTGGAGGGGCACGGGGAGGTCGTGGCCCATGCCGTCGATGAGCAGCAGCTCGGCGCCGGGGACGGCGGCGGCCGTGGCCCGGCCGCCCGACACGTGGACCATCCGGTCGGCGAGCCCGTGGACCACCAACGTGGGCAGGCGTACGCCGCGCAGCCGGCTGCTGCGGTTCGGCTGGGTGAGCACGGCGAGCATCTGGCGCACCACCCCGTCGGGGTGCACGCCGCGGTCGAAGGTCTCCTCGAAGCGCCGGCGCATCGCGTCCTCCGGCTCCGGGTAGGCCGGGGAGCCGGTCAGCCGGGCGAACGCCATTCCGCCCGCGACGTACGCCTCGCGGCCGGCCCGGCGCGGCGCGATCAGCCGCGGGAGCAGGGCCGGGTGCTGCCAGCCGACGCTGCGCTTGCCGGTGGTCGACATGACGCTGGTCAGCGAACGGACCCGGTCGGGCCGGGCGATCGCCATCGTCTGGGCGACCATGCCGCCCATCGACACGCCCACGACGTGGGCGCCGTCGAGCCCGAGGTGGTCGAGCAGCCCGAAGACGTCGTCGGACAGGTCCGCGAGGCCGTACGGTGGGCGCACCCTCCGCCCGGCGAACGCGCGCACCACCGAGGCTCGGGAGACCTGGGTCTCGAGCACGGTGGAGCGCCCGGAGTCGCGGTTGTCGAAGCGCACGACGTAGAAGCCGGCCCGGGCCAGGCCCGCGCACAGGTCGGGGTCCCACCAGGTCATCGGTCCGCCGAGGCCCATCACGAGCACCAGCGGGTCGCCGTCGGGGTCGCCGAAGGTCTGGTAGCACAGCTCGATGCCCCGCCCGACCGGAGCGAAGAGCTCCTCGGACACGACGACCTCGGCGGGAGACGACGGCATGGACCCAGTCAACCAGTTGAAGGTGAAACCGACATGCCGCCCCGGAATCTCACCCGGAGGGGTGGTCACCGGACGTAACGTGGCTCACATGCGTCCCACCGCGCTTGCGGACTTCCTCCTGCCCGAGGGCTTCACGGCCCCCGGGCCGGCGGCGGTGCTCCGCGAGGGCAGCGCGGTGCTCGAGATCGGCAGGTTCGCGCTGCGCGCGGCCGGCGACCGGCGGGCGCGGCGCGACACGCCGTACGCCGCGCGGGCCGGGGTGCGCCACGGCGATCCGGTGCTGCTCGTGCCCGGCTTCCTCGCCGGCGACGGCACGCTCGGGCTGATGGCCCGGGCCCTGCGGGCGCGCGGGTTCCGCACCTACCGCTCGCACATCCATGCCAACGTCGGCTGCACGCGGGCCGCCGCCGCGCAGCTCGAGGCGCGGCTGGAGGCGATCGCGATGCGGCGCGAGGCGCGGGTGCAGCTGGTCGGGCACAGCCTCGGCGGCATGCTGGCCCGCGGGATCGCGGCCCGCCGGCCCGACCTGGTCTCGGGCGTGGTCACGATGGGCAGCCCGATGCTCGCGCCCGGCGCCCACCACCGCTCGCTGGGCGCGAGCGTCGAGCTGCTGGTGCGGCTCAGCCGGGCCGGCGTACCCGGGCTGATGGCCGAGGACTGCGTCGCGGGGGCGTGTGCTCGGCAGAGCTTCGAGGAGAGCCGGCTCCCGCTGCCGAGCGGGACCGGCAACACCTCGATCTACTCCCGGCGCGACGGCATCGTCGACTGGCGCGCCTGCGTCGACCCGCTCGCCGAGGCGGTCGAGGTGAGCGCGTCCCACCTCGGCATGGCCTTCGACCCCCGCGTCATCGACCTGGTGGTCGACCGCCTCGGGCGTACCTCGCCCTGCTCAGCTGTCGAAGTCGATCGCGGCGAAAGCGCGTAGCTTCTGGAGCTGGTGCTCCGAGGTGATCGAGCGGATCGTGCCGCTGCGCGAGCGCATCACCAGCGAGTGGGTGGTCACCCCGCCGGCGCCGTAGCGCACCCCGCGCAGCAGCTCGCCGTCGGTGATGCCGGTCGCCACGAAGAAGCAGTCGTCGCCGGTGACCAGCAGGTCGGTGGTCAGCACGTGGTCGGGGTCGAGGTCGTGCCCGGCGTCGATCGCCTTCTGGCGCTCGTCGTCGTCCTGCGGCCACAGCCGGCCCTGGATGGTGCCGCCGAGGGCCTTCATCGCGCAGGCGGTGATGATGCCCTCCGGGGTGCCGCCGATGCCGAGCAGCAGGTCGATGCCGGTCTCGGCGCGGGCGGCCATGATCGCGCCGGCGACGTCGCCGTCGGTGATGAACTTGATCATCGCGCCGGTGGCCCGGATCTCGTCGACCAGGGCGGCGTGCCGGGGCCGGTCCAGCAGTACGACGGTCACGTCGCTCGGCGTCTTGCCCTTGGCCTTGGCGACCTGGTGGATGTTCTCCGCGACGGGCAGGCGGATGTCGACGACGTCGGCCGCCTCGGGGCCGGTGACCAGCTTCTCCATGTAGAAGACGGCGGAGGGGTCGTACATCGAGCCGCGCGGCGACACCGCGAGCACCGAGACCGCATTGGTCATGCCCTTCGCGGTCAGCGTGGTGCCGTCGATCGGGTCGACCGCGACGTCGCACTCGGGACCGGAGCCGTCGCCGACCCGCTCGCCGTTGTAGAGCATCGGGGCGTTGTCCTTCTCGCCCTCGCCGATCACGACGATGCCGTCCATGCCGATCGTCGAGATCATCACCCGCATCGCGTTGACCGCGACGCCGTCGGCGCCGTTCTTGTCCCCGCGCCCGACCCACCGGCCGGCGGCCATCGCCGCGGCCTCGGTCACCCGGACCAGCTCCAGAGCGAGGTTGCGATCGGGCGACTGCGGTGCGACGGAGAGGGCATCCGCCTGACGGGGGGAGGAGGGCTCGCTCATGGCCGCGACTCTATCGGTCCTCAGACCGGGTAGACCGAGACCTCCGTGGCCTTGACGCTGAACACCACGTGAAGCCCCGGCACCAGGTCGAGCTCGGCGGCGGCGAGCGGGGTGACGTCGGCGGCGAGGCTCGGCCCGCTCGGTGGGGCCGCGTGCACCCGCACCCGGTCGCCGAGCGGCTCCAGGTCGGTGACCGTCACCGCGATCACGTTGCGCGGACTGCCGGCCGGGGGCTCGTGGTCGCCGTCGCCGTACACCGAGACCGCGCTGGGCCGGAACACCGCCACGGCGGGGGCTCCGGCGGTCGGCTGCTCGCCATCGGACAGGCCCCTGACCTCGATCCCGTCCGGGCCGGCGACGGCACCGTCGCGCCAGGTCCCTCGTACGGCGTTGAGGCCGGCGATCCGGGCGGCGAACGCGCTCCGCGGCCGGGCGAGGACCGTCTGGGTCGGCCCCTCCTCGACGACCCGGCCGTCGTCGACGACCACGACCCGGTCGGCGAGCAGCAGCGCGTCCAGCACGTCGTGGGTGACCAGCACGACGGTCCGGTCGGTCAGCACCCGGCGCAGGGTCTGCCGCAGGGCCGGGCGCACGGCGACGTCGAGGGCGGCCATCGGCTCGTCGAGCAGCAGCAGCCGGGGGTCGGCGGCGAGCGCCCGGGCGACCGCGACCCGCTGGGCCTGGCCGCCGGAGAGCTGGTCCGGCCGGCGGCCGGCCAGCTCGCCGACGCCGACCTCGTCGAGCCACGCGCGGGCGCGCTCGCGAGCGACGTGCCGCGACACGCCCCTGCTGCGCGGCCCGAACGCGACGTTCTCGAGCGCGCTCAGGTGCGGGAAGAGCAGCGCGTCCTGGGCGAGCAGGGCGATCCGGCGCGCGTGCGGCGGCACCCAGGCGTCCGGGCCGGTCAGCTCGGTGCCGTCGAGGACCACCCGGCCCGCGTCGGGGCGCAGCAGGCCGGCGGCCACGGACAGCAGCGTCGACTTGCCGGCGCCGTTCGGGCCGAGCACGGCGACGGTCTCGCCGGCGGCGGCGTCCAGCGCGACGTCGACGCCACGGTCGTCGACCCGGGCGGTGAGCTGGAGGTCGCTCACCGTCGGGGCGTTCATAGCGCCCCCCGGCCGGGCCGGGCGAAGGTGATCACCAGCACCGCGACCAGCACCAGCACCAGCGACATCGCGACCGCGGCGTCGGGGTCGGTCACCCGCAGGTTGTAGATGTAGAGCGGCAGCGTGCGGGTGGTGCCCTCCAGGCTGCCGGCGAAGGTGATCGTGGCGCCGAACTCCCCGAGCGCCCGGGCGAAGGACAGCACCGCGCCGGACACCAGCCCGGGCAGCACCAGCGGCAGCGTCACCCGGCGGAAGACCGTCGTCGGCCGGGCGCCGAGCGATGCGGCGACCACCTCGTACCGCTCACCCGCCGTGCGCAGCGAGCCCTCGAGGCTGACCACGAGGAAGGGGAGCGACACGAACGTCTGGGCGAGCACCACCGCGATCGTCGAGAACGCGATCTGGACACCGATCGCGTCCAGCTGCTCGCCCAGCAGTCCGCGGCGGCCGAACGTGTAGAGCAGCGCGATGCCGCCCACGACCGGTGGCAGCACGAGCGGGAGCAGCACGAGCGACCGGATCACGCCCTGCCCGCGGAAGCTGGTGCGGGCCAGCACCAGCGCCATCGGCACCCCGAACGCCAGGCACAGCAGGGTCGAGGCGACCGACGTCCGCAGGCTGAGCCAGAGCGCGGTCAGCGCCGAGTCGGAGGTGACCAGCGAGAGGAAGCTGTTCCAGTCGACGCGCGAGACCATCCCGGCGAGCGGGAGCATGACCAGCGCCGCGCCGAGGACGGCGGGGACGAAGATCCAGCCGGGGAGTCCGACGTGCCGTTGTCTTCCTGGGGCCACGGGCTAAGGCTGCCCGAAGCCGGCATCCTGGAGGATCTGCTGGCCCGTGTCGCCGAGCACGAACTCGACGAACTGCGCGGCCAGGTCGGACTCGTCGCTGCCGTCGACGGGGGCGATCGGGTAGGTGTTGACGACGTCGCCGGACTCCGGGAACGTCACGCCGTGGACCGCGTCGCCGGCGGCGGTCACGTCGGTCCGGTAGACGACGCCCGCGTCGGCCTCGCCGGAGGTGACCTTGGCGAGCACGTCGGTGACCGACTGCTCCTCGCTCACCGGCTTCAGGGTGACGCCGAGGTTGTCGGCCATCGTCTGGGTGGCGGCCCCGCACGGCACCTCGGGTGCGCAGACGACCAGCTGGAGGCCCTTCGAGGCCAGGTCCTGGAAGCTCGCGACCTCGGCCGGGTTGTCCGGGGGCGTGGCGATCTCGAGGGTGTTGGTCGCGAAGTCCCGGGGGTCCTCGCCGGCCAGGTCGGCGTCCACCAGCTTGTCCATGTTGGCGGTGTCGGCGGAGGCGAACACGTCGGCCTCGGCGCCTTCCTGGATCTGGGTGACCAGGTCGGAGGAGCCGCCGAAGCTGAACTCGACCTCGACGCCGTCGTGCGCCTTCTCGAACTCGTCGCCGATCTGCTCGAAGGTCGAGGTGAGCGACGCCGCGGCGTACACCGTCAGCGTCGTCGTCCCGCCGTTCCCGGCCTCCCCGTCGTCGTCACCCCCGCAGGCGGCCAGGGGGAGGACCAGGGCGAGGACGGCGGGCAGCAGGACCAGCTTGCGCAGGGGCTTGTTCACGGGCGCTCCACGATCACGTTGGTGGACTTGACGGACGCGATGGCTCGCACACCGGGCTCGAGGCCGAGCTCCTCGGCCGCCTCGGTGCTCATCAGCGAGACCATCCGGTAGGGGCCGCAGACCAGCTCGACCTGGGCCATCACCCGGTCCTTGACCACCTTCGTGACGATGCCGGACAGCCGGTTGCGCGCGCTCACCGCGGCCGCGCGGGTGGCCTCCCGGTCGGGATGCTCGGCCAGCGACTCGGCGAAGGCCGCCAGGTCGGCGCCGGGCACGACCGTGCGGCCGTCCTCCTTGGTGCTGGCCACGCGGCCGGCCTCGACCCAACGTCGCATGGTGTCGTCGCTGACGCCGAGCAGCTCGGCCGCTTCCGCGATCCGGTATGTCGTCACGCGGTGATCATGCCGTAGATGCGGGCGTTTGTGTCAATTTCGCCCGCAGATGCGCTAACTCGTCAGGCTCAGCGCGAGCACCGCGACGATCAGGCTGACCGGCGTGAGGAGCAGCGAGACCCGGTGGAACGCCCGCAGCGAGGGCGGGTGCCCGAGCCGGATCAGGCCGCGGCGCCAGAGCAGGTTGGCCAGCGAGCCGGTGTAGCTGAGCCCCGAGCCGATGTTCAGCCCGAGCAACGCGGCGAGGACGGCGCTGTCGCCGCGGGGCGCCAGCAGCGGCACGAGGAGCAGGGTCGCCGAGAGGTTCGTGAACAGGTTGGCGAGCAGGGTGGCGAGCAGCGCGATCGCCAGCAGGGCGCCGAAGCCGGAGCCGGAGGGCAGCACCTCGGCGACGCGGTCGCCGAGGACGCCGGTCGCGATGCCGGCGACCACGACGCCCAGGCACAGCACGAACAGCGCGAAGGCGGGGTGGGCGGCGTCGACGGCGTCGCGGACCGCCAGCAGGCCGCGGCGCCGCGCCCACCAGACCAGCGCCGCCGCGGCGACCCCGGACACCCAGCACGGCGCGATGCCGAACGGTGAGGCCACCGCGAAGCCGACCAGCATCAGGCCCACCACGACCAGCGGCACCAGCGGCAGCGCGGTGGTCCCGGTCGGACCGCCCGGCGCCGGCGACTCGGCGAGCTCCCGGCGGAAGAGCAGCCGCAGCCCGGCGTACTCGACGACGAGCACGACCGCGAGCACCGGAGCCATCCGGACCGCGAACTGCCCGAAGGTGAGGTCGAGGTGCGGCATCGCCAGCAGGTTGGTGAGGTTGGAGACCGGCAGGAGCAGCGAGGCGGAGTTGGCCATCCGCAGGCAGGCGTGTGCGCCGGGGCGGTACGACGTGCCCGCGCCGACCGCGGCGGTGACGACGACCGGGGTGAGCAGCACGACCGTGGCATCGAGGCTCAGCACGGCGGTCACCGCCGCGGCGAGCAGGAAGACGCCGGTGAAGATCGGCAGCGGCCGGCCGCGACCGGCGTCGCGGATCAGGCCCGCCGCCGCCGTGAACAGTCCGGAGCGTCCGCAGACGTCGGCGACGACCAGGATCGTGACCAGGAAGAGCACGACCGGGCCGAGGTGGCGGAGCGTGTCCTCGATATCCGGCCACGCCAGCACGCCGGTCGCGAGGGTGGCGGCCGCCGCGAGCAGCCCGACCAGTGCCTCGACCCGGCCCGACGGATGGGCGTATGCCGTCACCAGCAGGGCGACGAGCGCCGCGACGGGGATCACGTCGACGACCGGCACGGAGCGACCCTAGGTCACCGGCCCTGGGCCGACCTGTGAGGATGTTTCCGGAAGAGGAGGTCCTGCGTGAGCGAGGAGACGCAGACCGGGAAGCCCGGTCGCTACCAGCGGTCGTTCGGTGGCCTGATCGGGTCGATGATCGTGCTGGTGCTGGTCGTCCTGGGCATCGTCGCCTTCCGCGGGACCTTCCGTGACACCCCGGAGTACCAGCCGCCGGACATCGACTACCGCGAGATGGTCGTCAGCATCCAGCAGCTCGGCCTCGAGCCGGTCTACCCGCCGCGGCTCCCCGACGGCTGGTCGGTCAAGGACGCGTCGTTCGACTCCGGGAACCGCCCGGCCGTCGACATGGTGTTCACCACCGACGACGAGCGCACCGCCGGCGTACACCAGGAGGACGAGTCCGAGCGCGCCCTGCTCGGCACGTACGTCGGCGACGGCGTCCGTGAGAACGGCGACACCCTCACCACCCCGGTCGGCACCTGGACCGGTTGGGACGACACCGACACCGACCACGCCTGGACCACCGAGGTCGGCGACGACACCGTGCTCGTCTACAGCTCGGGCGATCCCGAGGCGCTGCGTGCGTTCGTCGAGTCGCTGACGACGGAGCCGTTGCAGCCGTAGCCCTGGTCGGCGTTCGGTCGGTCGGCGGCGCCGGTCAGCGGTGAGCAGGCAACCTTTCCGGAGCCGGCAATGGTTGCTGGCTCACCGCCGGGCTGGGCCAGCGCGAACGAAGCGGCTCGTCAGCCCGCGCCGCCGGTGACATCGCTGTAGCCCTCGAGTCGCTTCCCGGCCTCGACGTACTCGACCGGGAGGTCGGTGCGGCCCCACCACGGCAGGGTGGCGATCTTCGTGGCCTGCTCGAGGTCGAGCACCGGATGGTCGCGATGCGCACCGCCGTGCGGCCGAACTGTTGCAGCCTGGCGGCGATCAGTCCTGGTCGGCGTCCTCAGCGCCGTCGCCGTCGCCGTCGCCGTCGCCGTCGTCGGCCTCGATCGCGGCGTCGAGGCGCTGCCGGGCGCCGTCGAGCCAGTCCTGGCAGATCGTGGCGAGCTGCTCGCCGCGCTCCCAGAGGGCGAGGGACTCCTCGAGCGTGGTGCCGCCGGTCTCGAGGGCGCGGACCACCTCGACCAGCTCCTGGCGCGCTTCCTCGTAGGAGGGCGTCTCGGCGCGCTCCCGGTCAGTCTTCTTGGCCATCGGTCTCCCCGTCGATCCTCTCGGTGCTCGTGGTGGTGGCGCGGATCCGGCCGTCGGCGACCCGGACGCTGATCCGCTGCTTGGCGGCGACGTCGCCGACCGAGGTGAGCACGTGTCCGTCGGCGTCCTGGACCACGGCGTACCCGCGCTGCAGCGTCGCGAGCGGGGAGAGCGCCCGCGCCCGGGCGCGCTGGTGGCCGACGTCGTCGGCGGCCCGCTCGAGCGAGTGGCGCAGGCAGCGGCGTGCCCGGTCGCGGAGCTGGTGCACCTCGTCGAGCCGTGCGTCGAGCAGGGTGCGCGGGTCGGCGAGGGCCGGCCTGGAGCGCAGCGCGTCGAGGCCGGCCTGCTCGCGGGAGATCCAGCCCGCCAGGGCGCCGCGGATCCGCTCGCGGGCCCGCACGACGTTGCGGACCTCGTCGGCGACGTCGGGCACCACGAGCTTGGCGGCGTCGGTCGGAGTGGAGGCGCGCACGTCGGCGACCAGGTCGAGCAGCGGCTGGTCGGGCTCGTGGCCGATCGCGGACACGAGCGGGGTGCGCACCCGCGCGACGGCCCGGATCAGGCCCTCGTCGGAGAACGGCAGCAGGTCCTCGACGGACCCGCCGCCCCGGGCGACCACGATGACCTCGACGGCGGCGTTGCGGTCGAGGCGCTCGACCGCCTCGATCACCTCCGCCGCCGAGCGCGGCCCCTGCATGGCGGCGTACGCCACCTCGAACCGGACCGCCGGCCAGCGCCGCCGGGCGTTCTCGAGCACGTCTCGTTCGGCGGCGCTGTTGGGTGCGGTGACCAGGCCGACCGTGCCGGGCAGGAACGGCAGCGGACGCTTGAGCTCGACGGCGAAGAGACCCTCGGCGGCGAGCAGCTGGCGGCGGCGCTCGAGCCGGGCGAGCAGCTCGCCGAGGCCGACCATCCGGATGTCGCGGGCGTAGAGCGAGATCGTGCCGCGGTTGGCGTAGTAGGAGGGCTTGGCGTGCACCACGATGCTGGCGCCCTCGACCAGCGGCGGGTTCATTCCGTCGAAGAGGGTGCGCGAGCAGGTGACGGTGAGCGAGATGTCGGCGACCGCGTCGCGCAGGGTCATGAAGACGGTGCTCATGCCGGGCCGGCGGTTGACCTGGGCCACCTGGCCCTCGACCCACACCGCGCCGAGCCGGTCCACCCAGCCCGCGATCGCGTTCGCGATCTGGCGGACCGGTGCCGGCGACTCGGGGGAGGTGTCGAGGGCCATGCCCGGGAGATTAGGGGATGGCACCGACCTCCCTAGACTGGACGCCATGACGACCGACATGGGCATGCCGCCGATCCTGTCACCGGAGGCGGCCGACAAGGCCGTCCTGCTGGCGGCGCCACGGGGCTACTGCGCCGGCGTCGACCGCGCGGTCATCACGGTGGAGAAGGCGCTGGACCTGTACGGCGCCCCCGTCTACGTGCGCAAGCAGATCGTCCACAACAAGCACGTCGTCTCCGACCTCGAGTCGCGCGGCGCGATCTTCGTCGAGGAGCTCGACGAGGTGCCGACCGGCGCGACCGTCGTCTTCTCCGCCCACGGCGTCTCGCCCGAGGTGCACCGCCAGGCGGAGGAGCGGTCGCTGAAGACCATCGACGCGACCTGCCCGCTGGTGACCAAGGTCCACCACGAGGCCAAGCGGTTCGCCGGCGAGGACTACGACATCCTGCTGATCGGCCACGCCGGCCACGAGGAGGTCGAGGGCACCGCCGGGGAGGCGCCGGACCACATCCAGCTCGTGCAGAGCCCCGCCGACGTGCCCGGGATCGTCGTGCGCGACCCGAAGCGGGTCGCCTGGCTCTCGCAGACCACGCTGTCGGTCGACGAGACCCTCGAGACGGTGGCGGCGATCCGGGCCCGGTTCCCCGAGCTGCTCGACCCGCCCAGCGACGACATCTGCTACGCCACCCAGAACCGCCAGCTCGCGGTCAAGGAGATCGCCAGCGAGTCCGACCTGGTGATCGTGGTGGGCTCGGGCAACTCGTCCAACTCCGTGCGCCTGGTCGAGGTCGCGCTCGAGGCCGGGGCGAAGGCGGCCCACCGCGTCGACGACGCCTCCGAGATCGACGAGTCGTGGCTCGACGGCGTGAGCACCGTCAGCGTCACCTCCGGCGCGAGCGTGCCCGAGGCGCTGGTGCAGGGTGTGCTGGCGCTCCTGGCCGAGCGCGGCTATCCGGACGCCCAGGCGGTGCACAGCGCCGAGGAGTCGCTGATCTTCGCCCTGCCCAAGGAGCTGCGTCGCGACCTCAAGGCCGCGGGACGAGCGTGAGTCGCTGACGATGGCGCGGTACGTCGACGTCCACCCGGACAACCCTCAGCCGCGGCTGCTCGGCCAGATCGCCGACGCGCTGCGCGGCGACCAGCTGATCGCCTACCCGACCGACTCGGGCTACGCGCTCGGCTGCCAGCTCGGCAACCGTGACGGTCGCGACCGGATCCTGCGCATCCGCGGCCTCGACGACCGGCACCACTTCACGCTGATGTGCAAGGACTTCGCCCAGCTCGGCCAGTTCGTGCAGATCGACAACTCGGCGTTCCGGGCGATCAAGTCCGCCACGCCCGGCCCGTACACGTTCATCCTCCCGGCCACCCAGGAGGTCCCGCGGCGGCTGATGCACCCGAAGAAGCGCACCGTCGGCGTCCGGATCCCCGATCACGTCTTCGTGCAGGCGCTGCTCGGCGAGCTCGGCGAGCCGTTGCTCACGAGCACGCTGATCCTCCCCGGCGAGGACGAGCCGCGCAGCCTCGGCTGGGAGATCAAGGAGGAGCTCGACCACCAGGTCGACCTCGTCATCGAGGCCGGCGAGACGCTGGCCGAGCCGACGACCGTCGTCGACTGGTCGGAGGGCTACCCCGAGGTGGTGCGGGTCGGCGCCGGTGACCCGGAGCGGTTCGCGGCCTGAGTGCCGTGCCGGTGCAGCACCCGGTGGCGTACGGCGAGCACGCCCAGGCTCAGCCCGTAGCCGACGATCAGCGCGCCCGCGTGGTGGCCGAGGCCGGTGACGACCGACTGCACCACGCCGTCCCCCGCGTCGGCGACGGCATCGGGCCGGATCACGCCCAGGAACGTGAAGGTGCCGACCATCAGCAGCGGGGGCAGCACGCCGACGGTGAAGAAGTCGCGGGGCCGGACCAGCAGCGCCAGCGCCACGCAGAGCAGCACGAAGCAGAGGTCGAAGAGCACCCCCACCGAGCCGAACACGAACAGGTCGAGGACAGCGGCGGTCAACGTGACCGCCACTCCCAGGACGGCCACCTGACGGCCGGGCTCGTGCCCCTCCTCCCAGAGGGTCCGCTGGCTCACAGGGCCACGCTAGGGTCCCTCGCGTCGCCGTCATCGGCGGCGCGCCGGTCGACCGCGTGCAGTCCGACCGCGGTGGCGCCACCGGCGGACCTGGCCGCGGCCTCCACCTGACGGGGCGTGGGCAGGTCGCCGAAGCGGCGGGCCGAGACCAGCACCCGCGACTCCAGCGATCCCACGGCCTGGTTGTAGTGGCCGACCGCCGCGTTGAGGGAGCGTCCGAGCTGGTCGAGGTGGCCGGTCATGCTGGTCAGCCGCTCGTGGAGCTCGCGTCCGACCCGGTGGATCTCCCGCGCCTGGTCGGCCAGCGCCTCGTGGCTCCAGCCGTGCGCGACGGTGCGCAGCAGCGCGATCAGGGTCGTCGGCGTGGCGAGCACGACCTGCCGTGTCGCGGCGTACTCGATCAGCGCCGGGTCGGCGTCGAGCGCGGCCGCGAGGAACGACTCGGCGGGCACGAACAGCACCACGAACTCGGGGCTCTCGGGCAGCGACCGCCAGTACTGCTTGCCGCCGAGCGCGTCGACGTGGGTACGCAGCTGCCCGGCATGGCGGCGCAGGTGGTGGCGGTGCTCGTCGGGGTCGTCGGTCGACGTCGCGTCGAGGTAGGCGTCGAGCGGCACCTTGGCGTCGACCACCACACTCCGGCCGCCGACCAGCCGGACCACCAGGTCGGGCCGCCGGGCGCCGTCGTCGAGCCGGACCTGCTCGGCGAAGTCGCACCGGTCGACGAGCCCGGCCAGCTCGACCGCCCGGCGTAGGTGCAGCTCGCCCCAGCGGCCGCGCACCTGCGGCTTGCGGAGCGCGGTCGCCAGCGACCTGGTCTCCCGCTGGAGCTGCTCGACCTGGGTGTCGAACTGCCCCTGCCAGGTCGCCCGCGCCCGGTCGAGGTGGTGCATCTGGTCGCTGAGCCGGTCCAGGCCCTGCATCACCTCGGCCTGGTCGACGAGGCCGGCGGCGTACCGCTGCACGGCGACGGGGCGCGAGCGCGCCCACAGCAGCCCGACGACCGCGCCGATCGCCAGACCGACCAGCAGCGTGAGGAAGAGCGTCAGGATGTCCATGGGGCCAGCATGGACCTGGCCACCGACAGTGGTGTCTCGACGACGGAGGTCAATCGAGGTCGACGACCACGGGCGCGTGGTCGGAGGCGCCCTGGCCGGCCCGCTCCTCCCGGTCGACGAACGCGCCGGTCACCCGCGCGGCCAGTGACGGTGAGCCGAGCACGAAGTCGATGCGCATGCCGCGGTTGCGCTCGTAGCGCTGCCGGTAGTAGTCCCAGTAGGTGTAGGTGTCCGGCTCGGGGGCGTGCGGCCGGACGACGTCGACGTACCCGTCGTCGAGGAACGCCTGGAACGCCGCGCGCTCGGGCGGCGTCACGTGCGTCGACTTCGCGAACTGCTTGATGTCGAAGACGTCGTCGTCGGTGGGTGCGATGTTCCAGTCGCCGACGAGCGCCGTGGGCTGGTCGCGCCAGTCGACCGCGGCCTCGCGCAGCCGGGCCAGCCAGTCGAGCTTGTAGACGTAGTGCGGGTCGTCGGGCTTGCGACCGTTGGGCACGTACAGCGACCAGATGCGGACGCCGGCGCAGGTCGCGCCGATCGCCCGCGACTCGACCTCCGCGACCTCGCCCCATCCCGGTTGGCCCGGGAAGCCGGTCATCACGTCATCGAGGCCGACCCGGCTCAGGATCGCCACGCCGTTCCACTGGTCCACCCCCGCCGCGGCCACGTCGTACCCCCGCGCCTCGAGGCCCATCAGCGGCAGCTGGTCCTCGCGGGCCTTGGTCTCCTGGAGGGCCAGCACGTCGACCTGGTGCCGGTCGAGGAACGCCTCGACGCGGTCGATGCGGGAGCGGAGGGAGTTGACGTTCCAGCTGGCGATGCGCACGGCCGCCACCCTAGTGACCAGGCCGGAGCGGGTGTCCGTCCGTATCCTGCTGCCGTGGCCCAGCTGACCTCGATCCACCGCTTCCCGGTCAAGTCCTGCCGCGGGGAGTCGGTCGACTCGGCCCTGGTCGAGCCGTGGGGGCTGTCGGGTGACCGGCGCTGGATGGTCGTCGACGAGGCGGGCACCGTGATCACCGCCCGCGAGGTGAACCGGATGCTGCTGATCGACCCGGTCCTCACCGGCGACGGTCTGCTGGTGACCGCGCCGGACCTGCCGCCGCTGTCGGTGCCGACACCCGACCCCGCGGCCCAGGTCGCGGTCGAGATCTGGGCCTCGCGGCTGACCGCCGCGCCGGCCGGGCCGGAGGCCGACGCGTGGTTCAGCAAGGCGTTGGGGTGCCCGGCCCGGCTGGTCCACCTCGACGACCCGACCCGTCGCCCGACCGACCCGCGCTTCAGCGGACCCGACGACCGCGTGTCGTTCGCCGACGGCTATCCGCTCCTGCTGGCCACCGAGGAGTCCCTGGCGGCGCTCAACGACGTCGTCCTCGAGTCGTCCGGTGGCGGCCACGCGCCGCTGCCGATGACCCGGTTCCGGCCCAGCGTCGTCGTGTCCGGGGTTGCGGCCTGGGCGGAGGACGACTGGCGCCGGGTCCGGATCGGCGAGGCGACCTTCCGGGCGGTCAAGGGCTGTGCCCGCTGCGTGATGACGACGGTCGACCCGGACACCGCCGTGCGCGAGAAGGAGCCGATCGCCTCCCTGGCCCGGATCCGCCGCTGGGACGGCGCGACCTGGTTCGCGATCAACCTGGTGCCGGACACGCCGGGAGCGACGATCCGGGTCGGCGACGAGATCGAGGTGCTCGAGGCGGTGCCCCCGGGAGCGGGACCGATCCGACCGGCCCGCTGAGCGCCGTCGGCGGATTGGGGCACCGTCGTACGCCGCCCGTAGACTCGCCGCCCGTGGCACTCACCATCGGCATCGTCGGGCTCCCCAACGCGGGCAAGTCCACCCTCTTCAACGCGCTGACCAAGAACGACGTCCTGGCGGCGAACTACCCGTTCGCCACGATCGAGCCGAACGTCGGCGTCGTCGGGGTGCCGGACGACCGGCTGCCGAGGCTGGCCGAGATCTTCGGATCCTCCCGGCTGCTGCCCGCGACCGTCGAGTTCGTCGACATCGCGGGCATCGTCCGCGGCGCGTCCGAGGGGGAGGGGCTGGGCAACAAGTTCCTCGCCCACATCCGCGAGTCGGCCGCGATCTGCCAGGTGACCCGGGTCTTCCGCGACGAGGACGTCACCCACGTCGACGGCGAGGTGAACCCCGCCAACGACATCTCCACCATCCAGACCGAGCTGATCCTCGCCGACCTGCAGACGGTCGAGAAGGCGATCCCGCGGCTGGAGAAGGAGGCCCGCGGCAAGAAGGAGCTGGCCGCCAACCTCGCCGCCGCCCGGGAGGCGCTGGCCGCGCTCGAGGCCGGCACTCCCATCATCGCGACGTCCATCGACCGCGCCCTGATCCGGGAGCTGTCCCTGCTCACGGCCAAGCCCTTCATCTACGTCTTCAACTGCGACGCCGACGAGCTGGCCGACGAGGCGCTCAAGGCGCGCATGCAGGAGATCGTCGCCCCGGCCGAGGCGATCTTCCTCGACGCGAAGTTCGAGGCCGAGCTGGTCGAGCTCGACGACGACGAGGAGGCCCGCGAGATGCTCGCCGAGATGGGCGTCGACGAACCCGGGCTCGAGGTGCTCGCCCGGGTCGGCTTCGACACCCTCGGCCTGCAGACCTACCTCACCGCCGGTCCCAAGGAGACCCGCGCCTGGACGATCCCGAAGGGCGCGACCGCCCCCGAGGCCGCCGGCGTCATCCACACCGACTTCCAGCGCGGCTTCATCAAGGCTGAGATCGTCTCCTTCGACGACCTGGTCGGGCTCGGCTCGATGGCCAGGGCCAAGGAGGCCGGCAAGGTCCGCATGGAGGGCAAGGACTACGTCATGCAGGACGGCGACGTCGTGGAGTTCCGCTTCAACGTGTGACCCGGCGCGGTCGCGCGGGTCCCGCCGCCGCGCGGCTGCGGCAGGGATGCGGCAGCCACGCGGCGGCTTCTGACGGTGGGTGTCGTCAGCGCTCGAGGTCCCCGGGCTTGACCTCGGCGACCTGCTTGACGTTGAAGCGGCCCTCGTAGATCGGGCCCTCGCCGGTCGTCGGGCCCTGGTACTGCAGGAAGAGGATCCGGCAGCCGTTCTCCGTGTGCATCTCGTACTCGAAGTGCGGGTCCTGCATGTACACGAGGTCACCCTGGTGCAGGACGGTGTCGCCGTAGGTGCACTCGCCCTCGACCACGAACCACATCTGCGCGAAGTCGTGCTTGTGGAGCGGGAAGCCGGAGCCCGGCAGGTAGTTGATGATGCCCGCGTTGGGCTGGGTCGGGTCCTCGTCGCTGGGGTGGAACACCATCTGCGTGGTGTTCTTGAAGCGCCCCATCTTCGGTTCGACGTCATCGGGCCGACGGATGATCGGGGCGTTGTGCGTCTTGCGCGCCTCGTCGACCGTCGGTGCCTGCGTAGTCGTCATCAGAGTCTTCCTCTCGCGGGTGACCGGACATCTGCTCGCGTCCGGATTGACTATTGTTCAACTCTGTCGAACGATGTTCGATAAAGTTGACCCGAGTGAAGCCCGTCGTCCCACGCCTTGTCAACCGGTGATTCGCGAGGGATTCGGGGCGACTTCAAGCTTGCGTGCTTGACGTGCGTCACACCGTCATGCCACGGTTTCGTCCATCAACAGAACGGTGTTCAACTATGGAGAACGTTAAGACGTCGCGTTCGGTCGAACGTGCACTCACCATCCTCCGCACCCTGGCGCAGGAAGGAGGTCCGCTCGGCATCAGTGAGCTCGCGCGCCGCACCGGATGCTCGAAGAGCACCGTGCACCTGAGCCTCCAGACGATGCGCGCCATGAAGTTCGTCGAGCAGGACCCGGCGAGCGGCTACTACGTCCTCGGCCTGGCGGCCGCGCAGCTCGGCGCCGCCGCCACGGACAGCTCGCGCCTCGTCGAGGCGCTGAGCGGGCCGATGCACGACCTGGCGACCTTGTCGGCGGAGGCGGTCTCGCTCGGCGTCCGGACCGGGGGAGAGGTCACCTTCGTCAAGCGGGTCGAGACCGCACACGTGCTGAGGACCGGTATCCGGGAGGGCACCAGCATGCCCCTGCACGCCTCCGCTTGCGGCAAGGCCCTGCTGACCGGCCTGACCGATGACGAGATCGTCCGGCTCTTCCCGGACGAGCGGATCCCGTATCACGCCCGCGGAACGGAGACGACCCGTGCCGACCTGCTCGCCGAGGTCCGGGAAGCGCGCCGCCTGGGCTACGCGACCAGCCACGACGAGTTCGTCGACGGCGTCTCCGCCGCCGCGGCGCCGGTCGTCATCGGTGGCCGAGTCGTAGCCGCGGTCAGCATCGCCGGTCCCACCACCAGGTTCCGGGCGAACCTGTGGACCAACGAGCTCCGGCGACTCGTCAACGATCCCGCGCTCGACGCCGACGATGACGAGGGCGCCTCGGCATGACGACCTCGAACCTCCTGCTCGCCTCGATCGGAACGGTGCTGACCGGATCGATCGAGAGCCCCATCGAGCCTGCCGACTCGATCCTCGTCGAGGACGGTCGGATCGCCGCGGTCGGCACGGGCCTCCGAGCGCCGCTCGGTGTCCCGGTGCTCGACTGCGGGGGCGCGACGGTGCTACCCGGCCTGATCGACAACCACGTGCACCCGGTCTTCGGCGACTACACCCCACGACAGTCGCAGTCGAACTACCTCGAGGGCTTCGTGCACGGCGGCGTGACCTCGGCGGTGTCCGCCGGGGAGGTGCATCTCCCCGGGCGTCCCAAGGACGTCGCCTCGACCAAGGCGCTGGCGCTCCTGGCGTCGAGCAGCTTCCGCAACTTCCGTCCGTCGGGGCTCCGCGTTCATGGCGGAGCGCTGATGCTCGAGCCGGGCCTCCAGGAGTCCGACTTCGAGGAGCTCGCGGCCGCCGGCGTCAACCTCGTCGGTGAGATCGGCATCTCCGGAGTACAGGACCCGGAGGAGGCGGCTCAGATGACGAGGTGGGCCCAAGCGGTCGGCATGACCGTCATGGTGCACGTCGGCGGCAAGTCGGTGCCGACCAGCCGCACCGTCGACGCCGCCTTCTGCGCCGCGGTGCGGCCGGACATCGCCGCCCACGTGAACGGTGGACCGACCGCACCCGCGCTGGCGGATGTCGAACGCATCCTCGACACCACCGAGGCGAGCATCGAGGTCGTCTTCAACGGCAACCCGCGCGCCGCCGTCGACGTGACGCGTCTGGCGATCGCGCGCAACGCGGTCGAGCGGCTGGTCCTCGGCACCGACTCGCCCGCAGGCGCCGGAATCGCCCCGGCCGGAATCTTGCGCACGATGTCCCTCCTGTGCGCCATGGGCGGACTGCCCGCACCTCTCGCCGTGGCCTGCGCGACCGGCAACACCGCTCGTGCCAGACGCCTCGACACCGGTCGTCTCGCCGTGGGCGCCCCGGCCGACCTGCTCGTCGCAGACACCCCCGACGGGTCGCACGCACCGGACTTCAGCTCCGCCCTCGAGACCGGCGACACCCCGGCGGTGGCGGCGGTCGTCATCGGCGGCGAGCTCGTCGTCACCAGGAGTCGCAACACCGCACCGCCCAAGAGGACGAGCCAGCTCGGCAGCGGCGTCCTCACCGCGTACTAGGAAGCAACGACCAGAAGGACGAACCCATGACCCGGAACCATCACCCGAGACACTCAGTGCGCCGACGCTTGCAGCTGAGCGTCGCCGTCCTCGCCGCGGCCGCACTCCTAGCAGCCTGCGGAGGCGATTCGGAGGGCAGCGTCGGCTTCGAGCTCAAGCACGAGGCCGCCGAGTCCCCGGCCGCCACGGACCTTCCCGAAGCAGAGGACGGCGTCGGCACGATCAAGATCGCCTCGCTCCCCATCCCGCACAACGCTCAGTTCATCGCCCTTCCCGAGTTCGCGAAGAAGTACGGCCTGGACGTCGAGTGGCAGTCCTTCCAGCGATACTCCGACACGCAGCTGGCGGTCGCCAAGGGTGACGTCGCCGTGGCCGCTGCCGGCTATCACACCGTCGCTCTCGACACCGCGCCGACCGGGGTGTCGATCGTCGCCGGTGGCAACTCCGGTGCCCAGGCACTCGTGCTGAGGCCGGACGCCGAGGTCGACGACTGGAACGATCTCGCCGGACTCAAGATCGGGGTGGCTCCGAACAGCGGACCGGACATCCAGTTCCAGCTCTCGGCACGCGAAGCCGGCTTCGACCCCAACTCGATCGAGCGGGTCAACTTCACCACCCTCGGGCCGGCCACGCTGACCGGTCTTCGCAACGAGGAGATCGACGGCATCCTGTGCTGGGAGGTCATCTGCGCGCAGGCCGTCGAGAACGGGAGCGCCGTCTACTCGTCGCTCGACATCGGCGCCAACGACACCCAGAACGCGAACACGCTGGCGCTGGCGAACGACGACTGGCTGGCCGACTACCCGAACGCCGCCACCTTGCTGGTCCGTGCCTACGTCGACGCCGTGGACTACTTCAACGAGTATCCCGACGAGCTGGTCGCCCTGATGATGCAGGAGACCGGAGCGCCCGCCGAGGTCGTCGAGGAGTCGCTCAACTCCATCACCCTGGAGTGGCAGCTCTACCGTGATCGGGCCCTGGCCACCGCTCGCGCGTACAACGAGCTCGGCGTCTCCAAGCGCGACATGTCCGACGTCGTCGAGGACAGCCTCGACTACACCTACCTGATGAACGCGACCGGCCTGTCGAAGACCGAGGTCGGCCAGTGAGTGCCGCGACGAGGTCGCCCGAGGTCATGGCAGGACCACCGATGCCGAGTTCCGAAGCCGGTGCCGAGCCCCGGGGATCGAGGCTGACGCGACTCGTCGCGGGCTCTGTGCGGCGGGTGGACCCGCTGGCCTTCGTCACGCCGATCGTCGTCGTCCTGGTCTGGCAGGCGGTCGTGTCCTTCGACCTGGTCGACACCGAGTACCTGCCCACGCCGTTGGAGGTCGCCGACGCCACCTGGGGCTGGGTGTTCGGCTCGGTCGACGCGCAACCGCTCTACAACGGCACCTGGCTCGAGCATGCGCTCGCCAGCAGCCAGCGGGTGATCTACGGGTTCGCGCTCGGGGGGCTCAGCGGCGCGGCGATCGGATGCATCATCGGTTGGTCGAGGATCGGGAGCAGGCTCCTCGACCCCTTCTTCCAGATCCTCCGTCCGATCCCGATCACGGCCTGGCTGCCCTTCATGGTGGTCTTCTTCGGAACCAAGGCCATCTCCGCGATCGGGCTCATCGCTGTGGGTGCCTTCTTCCCGGTCATGCTCAACACCGTCCATGGTCTGCACCACGTAGCGCCGCTGCAGCTCCGAGCCGCCCAGATGCTCGGCTGCACCGGCCGGCTGCGCCTGCTGATGCGAGTGGGACTGCCGGCCGCGTTGCCCGCGATCTTCACCGGCCTGCGACTCGGGATCGGGCTGTCGTGGGTCCTGGTGATCGTCGCCGAGATGGTGGCGGTGAAGTCGGGGTTCGGCTACGTGATGTGGGACGCGTACTACTTCGTGCGGCTCGACGTCATCGTCGCGGCCATGCTCTCCGTCGGTCTCATGGGCTACCTGTTCGACCGGCTTGTCGTCATGATCGAGCGCCGCCTGTGCGCCTGGACCGTCGCCTGAGCGACAGAAAGAAGGCATGAGCGATGTCGATCGTCGATGTCCGACAGCTCAGCAAGCGCTACCCCGCTCGCGCCGGTCACGGACCGGTGCTCGCACTCGACGGCGTGGAGCTGTCCGTCGAGGAAGGCGAGATCGTCTGCATCGTCGGACCCTCCGGATGTGGCAAGACCTCGCTGCTGAACATCCTGGCCGGGTTCGAGGACGCCACGAGCGGGGCGGCGCTCTTCAAGGGCGCACCCATCCAAGGGCCCAGTCCCGACCGAGGGGTGGTGTTCCAGGAGGCCGCCCTCTTCCCGTGGCTGTCGGCCCGCCGCAACGTGGAGTTCGGCCTGGTGGAGAAGCGGATGCCGAAGGCCGAGCGTCACAGCACGTCCCTCGAGTACCTGAGACTCGTGGGCCTCGAGGCAGCGGCGGACCGGCTCCCCGCCGCGCTCTCGGGTGGCATGCGTCAGCGCGTCGCACTCGCCCGCTCGCTGGCCAACGGCGCCACCGTGCTGCTGCTCGACGAGCCCTTCGCGGCCCTCGACGCCCAGACCAAGGCGCAGATGCACGGCGAGCTCCTCCGCATCTGGGAGACCATGCGCACGACCATGGTCCTCATCACGCACTCGATCGACGAGGCGGTCGCGCTCGCCGATCGGGTCGTGGTCATGGCCCCCAATCCCGGCCGGATCGTCACTCAGTTCCGGATCGACCTCGACCGGCCCCGGGACGACACGTCGCATCCGTTCAACGAGTACAAGAGGGAGATCCGGCAGGTCATCAACGACTGCACGCGGTCGGTGGCGTCGTGAGCTCGCCCCGTCCGCTGGCGAAGGGCCTGTCCCTGTATCCGTCCCGACCGGTCCAGGAGACGCGGCGACTCGCCTGTCTCGCCGAAGAACTGGGCTACAGCCACCTGTGGTTCGGTGACTCCCAGAACATCTGGAGAGAGGCCTACACCTCCATGGCGGCGAGCGCCGTCGACACCTCGCGCATCACCATCGGCACCGCTGTCACCAACGGCGTCACTCGGCACAGGTCCGTCGTCGCCTCCAGCTGGTCGACCCTGCACGAGCTGGCCGGAGGGCGGGTCGCGGCCGGGTTCGGAGTGGGCGACTCGGCCCTGCACACCATGGGTGCGACCCCCATGAAGGTGGCCGAGCTGGAGCACCTCGTCGGCGACCTGCGCACGCTCTGGCAGGGACGGGAGGTGCGGGCGCCTGGCGGCGAGAGCGGCTACCGGCTCGCGTACCTCCCCGAACCGGTCGAGGTGCCCGTCTACATCGCCGCCTCGGGGCCGCGACTCCTCGAGCTGGCCGGTCGTGTCGCGGACGGGGTCATCCTGCTCGTCGGCACGGACTCCGATGCCGTGAGCTCGGCCCTGGCCGTCCTCGGCGAGGCGGCGGCGGAGGCGGGACGAAGCCTGTCCGACATCGACATCGTGCTGTGGGCACCGACCGCCATCGACGACGACCCGGACCGGGCGCGCGACCGCGTGCGCGCGCACGTCTCCCGAACCGTCCTCCGGCCGATCCGGGTGGACCTGTCGGAACGCGAGCTGGCAGCCATCGAGGCCATCCGGAAGCACTATGACTACTACGACCACATGGTGCCGGGCTCGGACCACTCCCGCCTGGTCATCGACGAGCTGGTGGACCGGTTCGCTCTCGCAGGGAGCCGAGCGGAGGTCGGGGACCGGTTGAAGCACCTCGAGGGGCTCGGCGTCACCCAGGTGGGGATCATCCCCTTCGGGGAGTCGAACGACTCCATCGATCAGGTGATCCGCGACTTCTCGGGCCTCTGATGCCCACCACGCCGGTGGCTCCGAACCCGCGTCGTCCGCACCGGCAGCTGCCGTGGCCCTGTTTCCGGGGCAACGACCTCGTCGCGCACTCCCACACCGAACGGGTGATCAGCGCGGAACGCCTGGGACCGGATCTCTACCGTCTCGGTCTGCAGTGCCCCTTCGACCCGTCGAGGCACGATCTCGACATCACTGTCGTGAGTCGAGCCGCTCCGGACGAGGACCACGATGCCGGAGGAAGGGTGGTCTCTGTTCAACTGACGGTGAGCCGCTCGGGCATCTCGGGAAGGGCGTTCGTGGAGACCGCCCGCGGTGTCCGGCCGCGACCCAGCGGACTCGCGCAAGCGATGACCTCGCTCGTGCAGGGCGTCCATGGGACCGTGCTGTTCCGACTGTCCGGCGGGGCCGACTAGGAACGCTGCCTGTCCTGCCTCCTGCCCGGTCTGAGCCGACCCCGATGGGCCACCGACACCAAGACGGTCAGAGCAGCGTGAGCAGGGGCCGTGGATCGGGCGCGTCGCCGGGCGCCTGCAGCACCACCGTGTCGGCTCCGGCCGCGGCCAGCTCGCCGATCCAGCCGCGGACGTCGCCGGCGTCCGGCGCCACCTCGGTGTACGCCGCGACATGGGCGCGCGGGCCGACCGCGGCCCGCGCGCGGCGGACGACGTCGGGGTCGGTGACGCTGTCGAGCAGTACGCCGTCGGAGACCTCGCCGGCGAGCGAGACGGTGCGCGGGCCGCGAGCGCCGACCAGCAGCCGCGGCGGTGGTGCGGGCGGCCAGTCGAGGGCGACGGCGTCGAGCTGCACGTAGCGCCCGGACACCGACACCGTCTCGCCCCGCAGCAGGTCGCGGACGGCCAGCGTGTGCTCGTGCAACAGCGTCACGGGCGATTCCGCGCGGGCGCCGACCTGACCCATCCACGCCTGCACGCCGTGGCCGAGCGCCACGACGAGTCGGCCGGGGAAGAGGCGAGCCAGCGTCGCGATCTCCATCGCGGCGAGCGCGGGGTTGCGCAGCGGGACCGGCAGCAGCCCGATGCCGACCCGCACCCGCGACGACCAGGCCAGCGCCGCAGCGGCCGTCGTCAGGCCGCCCTCGAGGAAGCAGTCCTCCCAGAGCCACAGCTCGTCGACGTCGGAGGCGTCCACCGCCTCGACGACGGCGCGCAGCTCCTCGGGCGGGGACTGGGGACGGAAGACGACGCCGGTCGCGGTCATGTCGTCACGGTCTCATCTACCGCCGACGGTCCGCGGACGCAGCGTGAGCAGCTGCTCGGCCCGGCCGACCGGACCCGACTCGTCGTGCAGCACCGTCGCGGTGAGTCCGTGCCCGCTCGGCCCCCACGTCACGGTCGTGTCCAGCCCGACCCACGACCCCGACGGTGACCGGAAGAGGTGGATCGTCAGGTCGAGGTTGGGGAAGAGCCACTCCTCGGGCGAGCGCCGGACCGCGATCCCGTTGGCGGTGTCGACGAGCCCGACGTACGCCGCCAGCTCGCTGACCTCCTCGTCGGGGAGCAACGGGTGGGGCGTCGACACCCAGGCCGTGGTGCGGCCGGGCAGCGGCGGCGCCAGCGTGCGTACGTCGAGCGAGGCGATGTAGCCGCCGGGCCAGAGCTCGGCCATCGCCCAGGGTGCCGCGGTGTCTGGACCCGCCAGCGGCTCGGGCAGCCCGCCGGCGACCACGGAGGTGTCGGTCGCGGCGAGCCGCCAGGCGCGGGCGCGGAGCACGGTCCGGCCGCGCCAGGCCGCCGTGGCCTCGAGCAGCTCGATGGTGCGACCCGCCCGCACCACGGCGACGTCCGTCTCGAACTCCTCGACCCCGACCACGCCGAGGATGTCGAAGGAGATGCGGCCCAGCACGAGGCCGTCGTCGCCGCGCGCCGCGGCGTACCGCTCCAGCTCGTGGGCGACGAGGCCGTGGAGCGGGCTGATGTGCTGCTCGGTCGTCGACCAGGCCCCGCTCGTCAGGTCGGTGGCGCGGAAGCGCCCCTCGCCGAGGCGGACGAAGTACGACGTCGCTGCGCTCATGCGCGTACTCGCTTCGCTCCGTGCGCGCACGAGGCACCTGACGCGCTGCCCTGGATGATTCGCTCGCTGCGCTCGCTCATGCCGCCACGCTTTCATCCGACCCTAGACTCGATGGACGTGACCCACTCCGAGACCAGGCTGCGGCCCGGCATCCGCGCCCTCGACCGGTTGTTCAAGGCCGCGCCGTCGCTCTCGGTGGCCCGGATGACGCCCAACCAGCTCGCGAAGGTGCAGGCGTCGGTCATCCCCGACGGCGGCCCGGCCGCGCTCGTCCTCGGCCGTCCTCGCAAGGGCGTGGACATCCGCACGACCACTTTCGTGGGCCGACACGGCGACCTGCCGCTGCGGATCTACACCCCGGAGGCGTGGTCGCGGACGTCGCGGCCGCTGGTGCTGAACTTCCACGGCGGCGGGTTCGTGCTCGGCAGCGCCCGTCAGGGCGACTGGATCTGCAGCACCGTCGCCGCGGACCTCGACGCGGTGGTGGTCTCGGTCGACTACCGGCTCGCGCCGGCGCACAAGTACCCCGCCGCGGTCGAGGACTGCTACGACGCCCTGCTCTGGACCGCCGCGCACGCGGCGGACCTGGGCGGCGACCCCGCCCGCATCGGGGTGATGGGCGACAGCGCGGGCGGCAACCTGGCGGCCGTCATCTCGATCGTCGCCCGCGACGAGCAGGGCCCGGCCATCGGCCACCAGACGTTGATCTACCCGGCGACCGACATGACCGACGCGGCGCTCGAGGACGCGTCGGTCGTCGCGAACACCCGCGGCATCGTGCTCAGCAACGACGACATCCAGATCTTCCGCGACCACTACCTCGACCCCACCGCCGACCGGACCGACCACCGCCTGTCGCCGGTGCGGGCCACCGACCTGTCCGGGCTGCCGCCGGCCGTTGTCGTGGTGGCCGGCCTCGACCCGCTGCACGACAGCGGCGTCCGCTACGCGCAGGCGCTCGCGGACGCCGGGAACGCGGTGACCGTCGAGGACTTCCACCAGATGCCGCACGGATTCCTGAGCTTCCCGTACTTCGCGCACGCCGCCCGGCCCGCCATGGCCGCGATCGTCGAGTCCCAGCGGGCCGCCCTCGGCTGAGACGCTGATCCGTCGTGCCGGCGGGTGCCGACGTGCGAGGATCACGGCCGTGAAGGAGATCGCTGACGTCATCGTCGTCGGCGCCGGCCTCGCCGGCCTGACCGCGGCCGCCGAGGTCGCCGACGCGGGCAAGCGCGCCGTGCTGCTCGACCAGGAGCCGGAGCAGTCGCTGGGCGGGCAGGCGTTCTGGAGCCTCGGCGGACTCTTCCTCGTCGACAGCCCCGAGCAGCGCCGGATGGGCATCAAGGACTCGCGGGCCCTCGCGATGCAGGACTGGCTCGGCAGCGCCCAGTTCGACCGCGACGAGGACCGCTGGCCGCGCCGGTGGGCCCAGGCGTACGTCGACTTCGCGGCCGGCGAGAAGAGGGCGTGGCTGCGCGCGATGGGGCATCGCGTGTTCCCGGTCGTGGGCTGGGCCGAGCGCGGCGACGGACGCGCCGACGGGCACGGCAACTCGGTGCCGCGCTTCCACATCACCTGGGGCACCGGGCCGGGCATCGTCGAGCCGTTCGAGCGCCGCTGCCGCGAGCACGCCGCCACCGGGCGGCTGCGCTTCGCCTTCCGGCACCAGGTCGACGACCTGATCGTCGAGGACGGCGCCGTCGTCGGCGTGCGCGGCACCGTGCTGGAGCCGAGCGACGTCGAGCGCGGCAAGGCCTCGAGCCGGCGCGGCGTCGGCGAGTTCGAGCTGCGCGCGCAGGCGGTGATCGTCACCAGCGGGGGCATCGGGGGCAACCACGACCTCGTGCGCCGGACCTGGCCCGCCCGGCTCGGCACGCCGCCGGCGACGATGGTTGCGGGCGTGCCGGCACACGTCGACGGGCGGATGCTCGCCATCACCCAGGACGCCGGCGCGAACGTGATCAACCCCGACCGGATGTGGCACTACGTCGAGGGCCTGCGCAACTGGGACCCGATCTGGGAGAACCACGGGATCCGGATCCTCCCCGGCCCCTCGTCCCTGTGGCTCGACGCAACCGGCAAGCGGCTGCCCGCGCCGTACTTCCCCGGCTTCGACACCCTCGGCACGCTCGCGCACCTGCGGCGGACCGGCCACGACTACTCGTGGTTCGTGCTCACCCAGAAGATCATCGAGAAGGAGTTCGCGCTCTCCGGCTCGGAGCAGAACCCCGACCTCACCGGCAAGGACCTCAAGCTGCTGCTGTCGCGGGTGCGCAAGGGGGCGCCCGGCCCGATCGAGGCGTTCAAGCAGCACGGCGAGGACTTCGTCGTCGCCGACGACCTCGCCGGCCTGGTGCGAGGCATGAACGAGGTCGGCGACCGACCCCTGATCGTGGAGGCCGAGCTGCGCGAGCTCATCGAGCAGCGCGACCGCGAGATCGACAACGCGTTCACCAAGGACGCGCAGGTGACGGCGATCCGCGGCGCCCGCCAGTACCGCGGCGACCGGCTGATCCGGGTCGCGGCGCCGCACAAGCTGCTGGACCCCAAGGCCGGCCCGCTGATCGCCGTGCGGCTCAACATCCTGACCCGCAAGACCCTGGGCGGGTTGGAGACCGATCTCGACGGTCGCTGCCTGACGGCGGCGGGCGAGCCGCTCACGGGCCTGTACGCCGCGGGCGAGGTCAACGGCTTCGGCGGCGGCGGGATGATGGGCTACAACGCCCTGGAGGGCACCTTCCTCGGCGGCTGCCTCTTCTCGGGGCGTACGGCGGGCCGGGCCGCCGCCCGCGCGGTCTGAGGGCCGGGCGTCAGTGGGCGCCGGTGAGGTTCAGGCCGACGACGCCGGCGACGATCATCGCCAGTGACGCGAACTTGAGCCAGTCCATGGACTCGCCGAGGAAGAGGTAGCCGACGACCGCCACCAGGGCGGTGCCGGCGCCCGACCAGATGGCGTAGGCGACCGACACCGGGACGGTCTTCACGATGATCGCGAGCAGCCCGATCGCGACGGCGTAGCCGGACATCACGACGATCGTCCACGGGATGTTCGTGAAGCCGTCGGCCTTCGGGAGCAGGGCGCTCGCCCCGACCTCCACGGCGATCGCGAGCACCAGCAGGATCCCGGCGAGCATGGGTCGAGTGTAGCAATCGCTACAGGCGCCGCGGTGGCGTCAGTAGTCGACCCGGTCGTCCTTGCCGAGCCAGGCCTCGAACGGCGTGAAGGCGGCCGGGTGGGACCCGGGCTGCACCAGCGTCGGCCAGGTCGACCGGTCGCGCGCGAAGAGCTCGTAGAATTCCCGGTCGTCGAAGCCGCCGCGGGCCGCGTCGTGGCGGTCGGCGGCGTACACGACGCGGTCGAGGCGCGCCCAGAGGCACGCGGCGACGCAGAGCGGGCACGGCTCGCACGACGTGTAGAGCACGCAGCCGGCCAGCGAGAAGTCACCGATCTCGGCACACGCGGCCCGGATCGCCTCGACCTCGGCGTGGGCGGTCGGGTCGAGGTCGCGGGTGACCCGGTTCTGCCCCGTCGAGAGCAGCACGTCGTCGCGCACGATGACCGCGCCGAACGGCCCGCCGCCGGCCTTGACGTTCTCGATCGCGAGGTCGACGGCCCGGGAGAGCCAGCGGTGGTCGGGGTTCATGGGGACTCCTCGGACGTGGTGGAGGCGAGCCGCCACAGGCGGTCGCGGCTCATCGGCAGCTCGTGGGGACGGACGCCGAGCGCGTCGCGCACGGCGTTGGCGATCGCGGGCGCGACCGGGTTGTACGGCGCCTCGCTCATCGACTTGGCGCCTCGTGGCCCGAGTGTGTCGTAGGTGTCGGCGAAGAGCACCTCGGTCACGGGTACGTCGGCGATCTGCGGCACCCGGTAGTGCCGGAACGACCGCGTCACGACCTCGCCGTCGGCCAGCAGCAGCTCCTCCTGCAGCGCGCTGCCGAGCGCCTGGGCGACCCCGCCCTCGACCTGGCCGCGCAGCTGCTCGGGGTTGATGATGCGGCCCGCGTCGACGGCCTGCACCGACCGCAGCACCCGCAGTTCGCCGGTGACCCGATCGACCGCGACCCGTGCGCCGTGCACGTTGAACGCGACCGACCGCGGGGTGCCGCTGTGCCGGCCGGTGCCGTGCAGCGGCGGCGCCTGGCCCGCGTCGAGCGCCGCGCGTACCCGGCGCGCGGCCTGCGCCACCGCCATGCCCGCGACGACGGAGCCGGTCGAGCCGTAGGCGCCGGTGTCGTACGCCGCCGCGTCGGTGTCCGACGAGCGCAGCCGCACCAGCGCGGGGTCGATGCCGAGCTCCTCGGCGACCAGCTGGACGTGCACGGTCGCGCTGCCGTTGCCGAACTCGGCGGTGCCGACGCCGACCGTCGCCGTACCGTCCGCGGCCAGCTCCACGGTCGCCTCGCTGTGGTGGCCGCGCGGCGGGATCGTCGCGATCATCGCGGCGGCCACGCCCTCGCCGACGGCCCAGCGGTCGCCGTCGGGGGCCGGTACGTCGTCGCCGGCCGCGAGTGCGGTCTCGACGAGGTCGAGGCACTGGTCGAGGCCGTAGCTGCCGAAGGTCAGGTCGGGGTCGGGCGGGCCGTTGACGACGAACTCGTCGCCCGGCGCGACGACGTTGCGGCGGCGCAGCTCGACCGGGGACATCCCGAGCTCGCGGGCGAGCTCGTCGAGCGCGCACTCGATCCCGAAGATCACCTGGCCGAGCCCGTAGCCGCGGAAGGCGCCCGAGGGCACGTTGTTGGTGTAGACGGCCTCGGCGTCGACGCGCTTGTTGGCGCAGCGGTAGAGCGCGACCGACTCGTGGCAGCCGTGGAACATCACCCCCGGCGCGTGGTTGCCGTAGGCGCCGGTGTCGCTCAGGACGTCGACCGCCAGCGCGGTCAGCACCCCGTCGGCGTCCGCGCCGGCGGTCACCGAGACCCGCATCGGGTGCCGGCAGGGCGCCAGCGTGAACTGCTGCTCGCGGGTCAGCTCGAGCTGCACGGGTCTCGGCTCACCTTGTCGGGCGGTGCGCAGCACCGCGAGCGCGACCAGGTCCTCGACGAGCATCTCCTGCTTGCCGCCGAACCCGCCGCCGACCCGGGCGGCGACCACGCGGACCCGGTCGGGGTCGAGGCCCAGGATGTGCGCGAGCTCGGCGCGCACCAGGAACGGCACCTGGGTGCTGGTGCGGATCACCAGCCGGCCGTCGTCGTCGATCCAGCCGCGGGCACCGTGGGTCTCCAGCGAGGCGTGGGTGACCCGGGCGGTCGTCCAGGTGCCGTTGACGGTCGCCGTCGCGGCGGCCAGTCCGGCGGCGACGTCGCCGACCTCGCCGTGCGTCCGGGCGACGACGTTGCGCGAGGGCTCGGCGATCCGCGCGACCTCGGGGGACTTGTCGCCGTGCAGCAGCGGCGCGCCGGGGGAGCGGGCGGCCTCGGGGTCGTGGACGGCGGGCAGCACGGCGTACTCGACCTCGACGAGCGCGGCCGCGCGCTCGGCCAGGATCGGCGACTCCGCGACGACGGCCGCGACCCGCTGGCCGCGGAAGCGCACCACGTCGTCGAGCATCCGGGTGTCGTCGGGGTCGTCGCGCCGGTCGTCGTGCCGCCCGGTCGAGTAGCGGACGTCGGGCACGTCGTGGTGGGTGAGCACCAGGCGTACGCCGGGCGCGGCGGCCGCTCGGGTCGTGTCGATGCTCGTGATGCGGGCGTGGGCGTGGGGGCTCTGCACGAGTGCCATGTGCAGCACGCCGGTCGTGGGCAGGTCGAGTGTGTAGGGCTCGGTGCCGGTCACGATGCGCTCGGCCGCCGGCGCCCCCAGCGACGCGCCGAACGCCGCGCCGTCGGCGGTGCCCGGCCCGACGTTGGTGCGACCGGCCAGCGCGTCGCGGATCGAGCGGTAGCCGGTGCAGCGGCACAGGTTGCCCTTGAACGCCTTGTCGACGACCGCCTCCTCGACGTCGGGGGCGACGCCGGTCGCGGTCACGATGAAGCCGGCGGTGCAGAAGCCGCACTGGAAGCCGGCGGCGTCGGCGAACGCCCGCTGCACCGGATGCAGGTCGCCCGGCCGGCCCAGGCCCGCCACCGTCGTGACCTCGCGGTCGATGCCGCGGACCGCCGGGTAGAGGCAGGAGTGCACGGGTGCGCCGTCGACGAGCACCGTGCAGGCACCGCAGTCACCGGAGTCGCAGCCCTTCTTCACCTCGAGGTGTCCGGTGTCGCGCAGGAACGTGCGCAGGCACTGGCCCGGGTCCGGGTCGGCCCCGGGGGGCGCGCCGTTGACCCTCATCGCGCTCGCCTCCGTGCGGCGGTGAGCAGGCAACCGAATCGGGTGACGGAACGGTTGCTGACGCACCGCTGCCCGGCGTGCGCGCGGGGGAGCGGTGAGCAGGCAACCGAATCGGGTGACGGAACGGTTGCTGACGCACCGCCGCCCGTCGGCGTCGGCGTCGCCGTCGGCATCGGCGCGGCTGCCGGCCTCATGCCAGCAGCTCCTCGCGCACCTCGCGGGCCAGGACGCCGGTGACGTGGGCGCGCCAGTCGGCGGCGCCGTGCGGGTCGTCGTACCAGCAGTCGATCGCCGCGAGCCCGGCGTCGAGGTCGTGGCCGTCGAGCACGACGGGGCGGGCGGTGCTCGCCGTCACCGTGATCGTGACCGTCGCCCCGGCGCGCCGTCCGGTGACCAGCGCGGAGGACCTGCCCAGCGGTGTGAGGGCAACCTTCCGGAACGCGTAGTCGGTTGCCTGCTCACCGCCGAGCGGCACGTCGACGGCGCGCAGCACCTCTCCCGCCTCGAGCGCACTCCGGCCGGCACCGATCACGAAGTCGACGACCGGGACGCGCCGCGCGCCGCCGTCGGGGGTCCAGATCACGGCGACGGCGCCCAGCGTCGCCATCAGCGAGATCATCGCGCCGGCCGGCAGCGCGAGGCACAGGTTGCCGCCGATCGTGGCGACGTGCTGCACCTTCCACGACATCAGGAACGCGTCCGCACACTGGCGGACCAGCTCGGTGGCGGGTCCCCACGGAGCGGCCAGCGCCCGCTCGATCGTGCAGGTGGCGCCGAGGCGCAGCACGCCCGGCAGCTCCTCCCAGTCCGGCCACCCGAGCGCGGTCAGGTCGACGAGCCCGGTCACCGCGGGCTGCGGCTCGGAGAAGAGCCAGGTGCCGCCGGCGAGCAGCGCCTCGCCGGGCGCGAGCGCGAGGTCGTCGCGGCCACGCGCCGGTCGCAGGCTGGTCACCGTGGCCAGGTCCATCACTCCACCTCGCCGAGCCGCCCGTAGGTGGCGGTGATCTCGCTGACCCGGTCGCGTCCCTTGCGGCCGCGGGCCGAGAGCACGCCGTCGGCCAGCAGGCTGACCAGGCTCATCGCGGCGGCGTAGCTGTCGAAGGCGAGGGTGCTGGAGACCGGGCAGGCCAGCCAGTACGTCGCGCGGGCGGCGTGCGCGCGGGCGGTCGGGTCGGCGAGGAGCACCACGGTGGCACCGGTGCGCACGGCCTCGTCGAGGATCGCGCCGAAGCCGGCCGGGCGGCGGCGGAAGCCGACCAGCACGACCGCGTCGCCGGCGCCGAGGTCGGCGAGCTCCTCGCCGAGCACCTGGCCGGGCAGCGGCGCGAGGCGGACGTCGGGGCGGGCGTGGGCCAGCTGCTGGCGCACGTGCAGGGCAACCGGGTGGCTGTTGCGCCACCCGAGCACGAGCACCCGCCGGGCCGAGGCCAGCACGCGGGTGACCTCGGCGAGCTCGCAGCTCTCCAGGGCCTGCCGGAGCGACTCCTCCTCGTGCGCCAGGTGCTTGACCAGCGTCGGCTCCCCGTCGACACGGCGCGGCTCGCCGGCCGAGCGCAGGCCGCGCAGGTGGTCGCGGACCTCGTCGAAGTCGGTGAAGCCGAGGTGCTTGAAGAGCCGGCTCATCGTGGCCTTCGAGACCCCGGCGAGGCCGGCCAGCTCGGCCGAGCGGTACGTCGCGAGGTCGTCGAGGTGCTCGAGCAGCGTCTCGGCCGCCCGGCGCTCCTGGGGCGACAGGTCGGCGTACCGATCCGCGATCCGCTCGTCGATGCGCTGGCTCATGCGTGCGTCTCCGATTCCACTCGTCGGGCCAGATGCAGCACCGCCGCCTCCAGCGCGTCCAGGCCGGCGGCGACGTCGCGCTCGCGGACGTCCTCGTCGGGGTGATGGCTGATGCCGTCGTGGCAGCGGACGAAGAGCATGCCGACGTCCGTGGTGAGCCCGATCGCCATCGCGTCGTGCCCGGCCGGGCTCCACAGCCCGATCGGGTCGTCGTCGCCGGTGCTGCGGATGCCGGCGATGACCGCCTCCTGCAACCGGGGAGCGCACGGCATGGCCGGCGCCGTGTGGGTCTCGTGCACCTCCAGCCGCAGCCCGCGTGCGGTGCAGACCCGCTCGATCTCGGCCCGCAGTGCGGTCCAGAGCCCGTCGCGCTGGGCGTCGGTGGCCGCCCGCAGGTCGAGGCTCAGGTCGGCCCGGCCGGGGATCACGTTGACCGCCCCCGGCTGCACCTCGATCCGGCCCACGGTGGCGATGCAGCCCGCCTCCTTGGACATCCGCTCGACCAGCAGCACCGCCTCGCTGGCGCCGACCAGCGCGTCGCGCCGCCGGTCGTACGGCGTGCCGCCGGCGTGCCGGGCCTCGCCGATGACGTTGAGCCGGAAGCGCCGGGCGCCGGCGATGCTCGTCACGTAGCCCAGCGACCGGTCCGCGGCCTCGAGGTGCGGGCCCTGCTCGATGTGTGCCTCGAGATAGCCCACGAGATCCTCGGGCCGGCGGGCCGCCTCGCCGACGCGCTGCGGGTCGAGGTGGAAGTCGGCGTATGCCTGGCGCAGCGTGATGCCGGCGGCGTCGCGCAGGTCCCACCAGGCCTCGTCCCAGGTGCCGGCCACCGCCTGGCTGCCCAGCAACGCCTTGCCGAAGCGGGTGCCCTCCTCGTCGCTGAAGCCGATCACCTCGAGCGCGAAGGGCAGCGCGGTCTCGCGCAGCCGCTCGGCGACGGCGATCGCCATCACGACGCCGAGCATGCCGTCGTAGGAGCCGGCGTCGGGCACGGTGTCGAGGTGGGAGCCGAGCAGCAGCGCCGGCAGCCCGGGCTCGCGGCCCTCGTGGCGGCCGCACTGGTTGCCGGCGGCGTCCTGCCAGGTGCGCATCCCGGCCGCCTCCATCCACCGGCCGGCCAGCGCGTTGGCGCCGGCGTGCTCGGGGGAGAGGTAGACGCGCTGCAGGGCAGGCGGCGTGGCGGTGAGCCGGTCGAGCTCGACGCAGCGCTCGAGGACCTGCCGGGCGGTGCTCATGAGGCGTAGACCTCCCGGGCGGCGCCGACGCCGCCTCCGGCGGTCACGGGGACGCCGTGCCCGCGCAGCACCTGTTCGAGCGCGGCCAGGGTGAGCAGCACGGCGTCGCGGCGCGCGTTGTGGCCCATCGTGCCGATCCTCCAGACCCGGCCGTGGAGCGGGCCGAACGACGTGCCGATCTCGATGCCGAAGTCGTCGAGCAGTGCCGCGCGGACCTTGTCGCCACCCGAGGCGCCGAGCGCCGCCGGGATCTCCACCGCCACGACGTTGTGCATCTTGTGGGCGACGTCGCCGAACACCTCGAGGCCGAGCCCGCGCACGCCCTCGAGCATCGCCCGACCGTGGCCGGCGTGCCGGGCGACGGCCGCGTCGACACCCTCCTCGACCAGCAGCCGGGCGCACTCGCGCGCGCCGTAGAGCATCGTGGTCGCCTCGGTGTGGTGGTTGAGCCGGCGCGGCCCCCAGTAGTCCATCAGCTGGGCGAGGTCGAGGTAGTTGCTGGCGATCCGCTCGCCGCGGTCGACGTCGTCGTCGACGCGCAGCCCCGCCTCGACGTGCTTGCGGGCGTCGATCACGCCGACCGCCCGGTCGGAGATCGAGATCGGCGCGCTTCCGGAGGGGCCGCCGAGGCACTTCTGCAGTCCCGCGGTCGCGACGTCGAGCCCCCACGCGTCCATCTCGAACTCGTTGCCGCCCAGCGAGGCGGTCGCGTCGCAGTAGAGCAGCGCGTCGTGGCGACGGCAGATCTCGCCGAGGTCGGCCAGCGGCTGGCACATGGTGGTGCTGGTGTCGCCCTGGACCACCGCGACCAGCTTCGGCCGGACCCGACGTACGGCGTCCTCGATCGCCTCGGGGTCGAAGACCGCACCCCACGGCACCTCGATCGTGTGCACCTCGGCCCGGCACCGCTCCGCGATCTCGGTGAGCAGGTGACCGAACCGTCCGAAGACCGGCACCAGCACCCGGTCACCCGGCTCGAGCAGGCTGACGAGCGCCGCCTCGATGCCGGCGCGCGAGGTGCCGTCGACCAGGAAGGTCTGCCGGTTGGCCGTGCGGAAGACCTGGCGGTAGAGCGCCATCGTCTCGTTCATGGTGTCGGTCATCCACGGGTCGAACTGCCCGACCAGCTGCGCCGACATCGCGCGCAGCACCCGGGGGTCGGCGGTGACCGGGCCGGGGCCCATCAGCAGTCGGGGCGGTGGGTTCACCTGGGTCACGATGCTGGCCTCCTCAGCTGCCGGCCCCACGCGTGGTCGGGGTGGTCGGGATCGACGGCGCGGCCGCGCACGACGGTGTGGGTCACGCTGCCGTCGAACCGCAGCCCGTCGTACGCCGTGATCGGGTTGCGGTGGGCGAGCCGGGCGGCATCGACCTCGAGCGGCACGGTGGGGTCGTAGACGACGAGGTCGGCGTCGGCGCCGGCCGCGATCCGGCCCTTGGCGGTGAGGCCGACCAGGTCGGCGGGGCCGCGCGACATCCAGCGGCTGACCTGCTCGAGTCCGACGCCGCGTCGGCGCGCCTCGTGGGCGACCGCGGTGAAGCCGACCTGGAGTCCGGAGATCCCGCCCCACGCCTGCTGGAGCTCACCGTCGCCGCGGCCCTTCTCCTCGGCCGTCGTGGGGGAGTGGTCGCTGACGACCAGGTCGATCACGCCGTCCCCGAGCCCGCGCCACAGCTCGTCGCGGTTGCCCGCGTCGCGGATCGGTGGGCAGCACTTGAACTCCGGCGCGGCGTCGGGGATGGTCCCGGCCTCGAAGCACAGGTAGTGGGGGCAGGTCTCGACGGTCACCGGCAGGCCCTCGGCCTTCGCGTCGGCGATCAGGTCGAGGGCCCGCGCGCTGGAGAGGTGGACGACGTGCACGCGGGCCCCGGTGTCGCGGGCCCCGTCGAGTACGCGGTGCACGGCGGTCGTCTCGGCGGCGTCCGGCCGGGAGTGCAGGAAGTCGGCGTACGCCCGGCTCGGCACCGTGGGCGCCACGTCGAGGACGGCGGGGTCCTCGGCGTGCACCAGCATCGGCGCGCCGAGACGCGCGAGCGTCGCCAGCGCGGCGTAGAGCTGGCCGGGGTCGAGCGGCGGGAACTCCTCGACGCCGCTGGGCGAGAGGAAGCACTTGAAGCCGAGGACGCCCGCCTCCCACAGCGGCTCGAGCTCGCGCTCGTTGTCCGGCACCGCCCCGCCCCAGAACCCCACGTCGACGGCCAGCCGGCCGGCCGCGGCCCGCCGTTTGCGCTCGAGGTGGTCGACCGTCGTGGTGGGCGGCAGGGAGTTCAGCGGCATGTCGACGATCGTGGTGGCGCCGCCGAGCGCCGCGGCGAGGGTGGCCGACGCGAAGCCCTCCCACGCGGTGCGACCGGGCTCGTTGACGTGCACGTGGCTGTCGACCACGCCGGGCAGGACGTACGCCGAGTCGGGCACGTCGAGCACCTGGCCGTCGACGGGGTGCGCCGACCGTTCAATAGCGCGGATCCGGCCGTCCTCGATCACGACGGTCGCAGGGACGAACCCGTCGCCGGCCAGGACGTGCCGCCCGCGCACCGCGGCCAGGGGCATCAGGCCTCCTCGCGCAGCACGGTCGCCTGGATCAGCCCGTAGGGCCGGTCGGCGGCGAAGAAGATCTCGCCGGGGTTGTCGAGCCCGAAGGGCTCGAGGTCGACCAGGAAGTGGTGCTTGTTCGGGCAGGAGAGGCTGATCTCGTCGATCTCGGCGTACCGCTCCAGCACCGCCCTGCCCATCTCGAAGATCGTCTGCTGGAGGGCGAGGGAGTGCCGACCGGCGAAGGTCGCGAGCAGCAGGTCCGAGACGCCGGCGTACGTTGCGTCGTAGTCGAGGCCGCGCTCGACGGCGGATGCGGCGTAGCGCCAGGTCGCGGTGAGGTCGGTGGCCAGGATCCGGTCGGTGGTGTCCTCCAGCGTCGTGTAGCGGTCGCGCGGGAAGCCGTGGAACTCCGAGCCGGTCGACTTCAGCACCGTGCAGTCGGTCAGGCCCGCGGTGACGACGGTGCTCTCGCCGTCGTGCTCGACGCGGGCGGTGCGGGTGCCGCGGCCGGTGCGCCGGAAGGCGTGGTCGTGGCCCGCGCCGTCGACGGCGATCCGCTCCCAGGCGTACTGCTCGGCCGCGAGGTCGGCGGCGGTGACCCACTCGTGCGCGGTGGTGAAGTGACGGGCCAGCCGGAGCAGGAAGGCCTCGGGCGCGCCGACGCCGTCACGGGCGAAGGCGTAGACGGTGTTCTTCTGGGTGTCGGTCGCGACCACGTGGCCGTTGTCGCCCTCGGTGTGGCAGGCGGTGAAGTCGCCGCGCAGCTGGGTGGTGACGTTGAGGTCGGTGATCTCGTGGCGGTCGGTGGCGCGGTCGATGCGCACCAGGCGGCACTCGGCCTTGCCGTACTGGTTGGGTCCGAGCACGATCCGGGACCGGTTCGAGGAGGTCACGTCAGCTCCCTCGGTAGGTGGAGTAGGCGAAGGGGCTCAGCAGCAGCGGCACGTGGTGGTGCGGCCGGTCGGGGTCGATCTCGACGGCGATGCCGACGACCGGGAAGAACGTCGCGCGGCCCTGGTCGCCGAACCACGCGCCGGTCTCGAACGTCAGCACGTAGACGCCGCCGGCCAGGTCGGCGTCGAAGCGCAGGCGGCCGTCGTCGTCGGTGGTGCCGCTCCCGATCACCCGGTCCGTGGCGTCGCCGAGGTGCACCCGGACACCGGCGGCCGGCACCCCGGCGGTGGTGTCGAGGACGTGCGTGGACAGCGTGCTCATCGGAGGAGTCCTTCCAGGCGGAGCAGCGCGATCTCGCGCAGCTGGCCGGCGGTCACCGCGAGCTCGGTCTCGGGGTCGTGGGTGAGCCGCTCCTCCAGCAGGGCGAGGATCTCCTCGGCACTGCGCCCCGCGGCGCGCACCAGGTAGATCCGGTCGAACCTCTCCTCGTACGCCGCGTTGCCCGCGGCCAGCCGCCGCTGCACGTCGGCGTCGTGGGGGTCGACACCGGCCTGCTCGCGCGTCGACAGCGTGGCGCTCGCCCCGCTGCCGCCGTGGCGCTCGCCGATCCGCGGGTGGTCGGCCAGGGCCCCCTCGACCTCGGCCGGCGTCCACGCCCGGGCCCGAACGTCGGCCAGCGCGAGCAGGCGGTCGACGTCGTCGTACGGGCGACCGGCGACGAGCGCCGCGACCCACGAGTCGATGTCGGCGCAGGGGCGCACCGCGGCGCTCGCCTGCTCCGGGGTCATCGCGTTGAAGTCGGCGAGCTGCACCGACCCTCCTCTCCAGGCCGCCGGCCCGAACCGGTTGGATACCAAGGATCCGCGCGTCGCGGGACCGAAACCGTCGTTTCAGTGACGGTACGGCCTCGCCGCCCGTCACGTCAGGTCAATAGCCAATTCGAGGAGGTCGCGGTCGCGGCCGGGAGCGGCGAGCAGGCAGACGCCGGTGGGCAGTCCGGACCGGGTCCGGCCCGGCAGGCCGACCGCCGGCAGCCCGGCCAGGGCGGCGAGTCCGGTGAGCAGCAGCGTCGCCTGGCGGCCCGCCGACCGGTCGGCGCCGAGGAGCGGCGCGACCGAGGGCGCGGAGGGCAGCACGACGACGCGCTCGCCGACCAGCTCCCGGATCCGCGCGCTCGCCCGCCCGACCACCTGCCGCGCGGCGGCGGCCTGCTCGTCGTCGACCAGCGCCGCCGCCTCGAACCGGGCGCGCACCTCGGGCCCGATCTCGTCGAGCCTCGGCGCCACCCAGGCGCCGAGGTCGTGCCACGCCTCCCAGGCCTGCACCGTCTGGAACGCCGCCAGCCACGCCGGCAGCTCGGTGAGGTCCCACGACTCGCGCATCGCACCGTGCTCCGCGGCGAACGCGTCGACCACGGCGGCGACCTCGGGCTCGGCCAGCCCGGTAAGGCCCGGCACGCTGACCAGGTCGCTGGCCGGGTTGCGTGGGCCGGGCGGCAGCAGCACCTCGCCGACCCGCCGCAGCAGCCCGGCGTCGCGGGTCAGCCAGCCGACCGCGTCGAAGGAGCGCGCCAGCGGCAGCACGGCGTACGTCGACGCCGCGCCATGGGTGGTCCGGATCCCGTAGAGGCCCTGGTACGCCGCCGGCACCCGGATCGAGCCGGCGGTGTCGGTGCCGAGGCCGATGCTGGCCTGTCCCAGGGAGACGGCGCTCGCGGAGCCGGAGGAGGAGCCGCCGGCCGCCCGCCGGGGCGCCCGCGGGTTGGGCGGCGCGCCGTAGTGGGCGTTGACCCCGGCGAGCGACCACGCGAACTCCTCGGTCCGGGCGATGCCGCGCAGGCTCGCGCCGGCCTCCAGCAGCAGTTCGACCGCGCGGGCGTGGACCGGCTCCTCACGCGCCTCGGCCAGCCAGGCGGGGTTGCCGGCCCCGATGCGTTCGCCGCGCACGGCGTACACGTCCTTGACGGCCACGGTCTCCCCGTCGAGCGGTCCCGGCCCGATGGCGGGCACCAGCGGATCGCCCACCAGCCGCCAGATCCGGGTGTCGAGGGCCGGGCCGGGCGCCGAGACGTGGGCGGCGGTGACCCGCCAGCCGTCGGCGGTGCGCACCCACAGCTGGGTCTGCTGCCCGCGGCCGCCACGGGCGAGTTCGGTGACCGCGACGACGAGGGCGTGGTCGTCGTCCACGGTCTGCACGTGGGTCTGCACGATGCGCCGCTGCGGCGTGCCGCCGCGGCTGCTGCGGAACGCGCTGATCTGGTCGTGGCCGACGAGCAGCCCGTCCGCGTCGCCGCGCAGTGTCGTCGGGCCGGGTGCGAAGAGCCGGTCCAGCGTCGCGACGTCATCGGCCATCAGCGCGCGCTCGTACTCCCAGAACGCCTCGACGAGCCCGTCGGGCACGGGCCGTTGCCGTGTGGTCATGCAGGGCAGTCTGACGGACCGGCGCTCGCCTCACCCGTAGAGGCGGTCCACGACGTCGGAGTACTTGGCGTTCACGACCCGCCGCTTGAGCTTCAGCGTGGGGGTGAGCTCCTCGGACTCGGCCGTCCACTCGACGGGCAGCAGCTCGAACGACTTGACCTGCTCGGGCCGGGAGAGGCGGGCGTTGGCGGCGTCGACCGACTGCTGCACCATCGCCCGGATCTCCGGCTTGGCCGCCAGGTCGGCGAGGTCGGTGAACTCGATGCCGAGCTGCTGCGCCATCAGCGGCGCGATCTCGCCGTCGAGGGTGAGGATCGCGACGACGTACGGCCGGTTGTCGCCGATCGCCATCGCGTGCCCGATGAGCGGCGACTCCTTGAGGTAGCTCTCGATGTTGGACGGCGCGACGTTCTTGCCGGCCGAGGTGATGATCAGCTCCTTCTTGCGGTCGACGACCGCGAAGAATCCGTCGTCGTCGAGCGTGCCGATGTCGCCGGTGTGCAGCCAGCCGTCGTCGTCGATCAGGGCGCGGGTGGCGTCGTCCTGGCGGTAGTAGCCGGGGGTGTTCACCGGGCCGCGGACCAGGATCTCGCCGTCCTCGCCGAGCCGCACCTCCATGCCCGGGTTGGCGCGGCCGACGGTGCCGAGCCGGAAGCCGCCCGGGCCGTTGGCGGTGACGGCACCGCAGGTCTCGGTCATGCCGTAGACGTCGTAGACCTTGAGGCCGAGGCCGGCCATGAACCTCGCGACGTCGACGGGCATCGGCGCCGCCGCCGAGCCGGCCCAGGTGACCTGGTCGAGGCCGAGCAGCAGCTTGAGGAACCCGAGGATCCGCTCGTCGGCCGCGCGGTAGGCCGCCTCGATCTCCGGCGTCATGGTGCCGCCGACCTCCTGGGCCTCGACCCACGCGAGCGCCGCCGCCATCGACTCCTCGACCATCGCGCGGTTGGCCGGGTCGGGGTCGGCGGCGAGCTTGGCCGTCAGGCCGGTGCGGATCTTCTCCCACACCCGCGGGACGCCGAAGAACGCCGTGGGGTGCACCTCGCCGAGCGCAGCCAGCAGCTGGGTCGGGTCGCCGATGGCGTGCATGTGGCTGCCCTGCGCCTGCGGCCCGTAGAGGCCGAGCACCCGCTCGGCGATGTGGGCCAGGGGCAGGTAGCTCACCCCGGTCTGGGCTCCGGTGAGTCCGGCGGCCTCCTGGGTGCTCATCGTCTCGTAGAGGACGTTGTGATGGGTCATCACCACGCCCTTCGGGTGCCCGGTGGTCCCCGAGGTGTAGAGGATCGTGGCGGGCGAGTCCGGCGCGAGCGCCGCGGCTCGGGCCTCGACCTCGCCCGGGTGCGCGGCGCGGTACGCCGTCCCCGCAGCCACGAGCTCGTCCCAGTCCGCGTCGAGCCGGACGACCCTGCGGACGCTGTCGACCTCGTCGAGCGCGGTGGCCCAGCGGTCCCGGTAGGCCGCGTCCTCCACGAACACGACGGCCGGTCGGGCGTGCCCGGCGACGTAGGCCACCTGCTCGGGGGCGAGCGTGTTGTAGATCGACATCGGCGTGGCCCCGGCGTGCACGGCGGCGATGTCGGCGACGTAGTGCTCGATCCGGTTCGTGGCCATGATCGCGACCGTGTCGCCCGGAGCGACGCCGAGCTCGACCAGGCCGGCGGCGACGTCGAGGGCGAGCTCGCGGGTCTGGGCCCAGGTGAGGGTGCGCCACGACTCGCCCTCGGGCACGTGGTGCTTGTCGGAGTACGCCGGCCGGTCGCCGTGCTCGCGCACGGTGTCGGCCAGGATGTCGACGAGGGTGCGCCCCTCGATCCCGGACTGGACGCGGGCCCGCTCGGTCAGAACGTCGTCGGACATCGGCTGCTCCTCGATGGCATCGCAGTGACGAGGATCACAGCCTCGCCGATCGCGGGCCGCAGGGCCAGAGCGGCGCCCTCAGATACCCAGGCTGCGGCCGATGATCTCCTTCTGGATCTCGGTGGTGCCGCCGTAGATCGTCTGGATCCGGCTGTCGGTGAACGCCTTCGCGATCGGGTACTCCGTCATGTAGCCGTAGCCGCCGTGCAGCTGCACGCCCGCGTCGACGACCTGCTTCTGCAGCTCGGTGGTCCACCACTTCGCCATCGACGCGAGCGCGGTGTCGACCTCGCCGGCGTTCAGCTTGAGGATGCAGTCGTTGACGAAGACCCGCGCGACGTGGGCGTGGGTGGCCATCTCGGCCAGCACGAAGCGGTTGTGCTGGAAGGAGCCGATCGGCCTGCCGAAGGCCTGCCGCTCCTTGGCGTAGGCCAGCGACAGGTCGAGGACGTGCTCGATCGCGGCGACCGCCATCGCCGCGATCGAGACGCGCTCCCGCGGGAGGTTCGTCATCAGCGAGACGAAGCCCGAGCCCTCCTCGCCGAGCAGGTTCGCCTTGGGCACCTCGACGTCGTCGAAGAAGAGCTCGGCGGTGTCCTGCGCCTTCATGCCGACCTTGTCGAGGTTGCGGCCGCGGCCGAAGCCCGTCATGCCCCGCTCGACGACCAGCAGGCTGATGCCCTGGTGGCCCGCGTCGGGGTCGGTGCGGCACACGACGATCACCAGGTCGGAGAGGATGCCGTTGCTGATGAAGGTCTTGGACCCGTTGAGCAGGTAGTGGTCGCCCCGGTCGACGGCCGAGGTGCGGATCCCCTGGAGGTCGCTGCCGGCGCCGGGCTCGGTCATCGCGATCGCGGAGATGATCTCGCCGCTGACCAGGCCGGGCAGCCAGCGCCGCTTCTGCTCCGGCGTCCCCAGCGCGGAGATGTAGGGGACGATGATGTCGCTGTGCACGGGGAGGCCGGGGCCGCTCGCGCCGACCCGGGCCAGCTCCTCGGCGACGATGGCGTGGTAGCGGAAGTCGTCGACCCCGGCGCCGCCGTACTCCTCCTCGACGTCGAAGCAGAGCAGCCCCGCCGCGCCGGCCCGGCGCCACACCTCGCGGCTGACCTGGCCGTCGGCCTCCCACTGGTCGTGGTGGGGGACGACCTCCTTCTCGACGAAGGCGCGCACGCTCGCGCGGAAGTCCTCGTGCTCCTGCTCGTAGATGGAGGGGCGGGCGGGCATCAGGACACCCACTCCTTGACCTGGGCGACGGCGGCCGCCGGGTCGTCGGAGACCGGCGAGATCTGCAGGTTGGTGACTCCGGCCTCGCGGAAGGCGGCGATCCGCTCCCGGACGTACGACGCGGGGCCGACCAGGTTGCCGGCCTCGAGCCACTCGGTGGGCACGATCGCCTCGGCGTCGCGCTTGTTGCCGCCGAGGTAGAGGTCCTGGATCTGGTTGGCCTCCTTCTCGTAGCCGTACTGGCAGGCGAGGTCGTGGTAGAAGTTCTTGCCGCGGGCGCCCATGCCGCCGACGTAGAGCGCGTACATCGGGCGCATCAGGTCGAGCAGCTTCTTGGTGTCCTCGCCCTCGCCGATCGCGAGCATGCCGCCGGCGGAGATCTCCAGGGGCGCGAGGTCGGGGGAGCGCTTCGCGGCGCCCTTCGCGAGCGCCTCGCCCCACACCTGCGGGGCCTTCTCGGGCAGGAACAGGAACGGCAGCCACCCGTCGGCGACCTCGGCGGTCATCGCGACGTTGGCGTCGCCGAGGGCCGCGACCCAGATCGGCACGGCGCTGCGCTCGGGCCGGGTGAGCAGCTTGAGCGGCTTGCCGAGGCCGAGGCCCTGGTCGGCCGGCAGCGGCAGCGTGACGGTCCGGCCGTCGTGGACGAGCGTCTCGCGGCGCAGGCCCCGGCGGATGATCGAGATGACCTCGCGGGTGCGGCCCAGCGGCCGGTCGTACGGCAGCCCGTGGAACCCCTCGATCACCTGGGGCCCGGACGCGCCGAGGCCGATCACCGCCCGGCCGCCGGACACGTTGTCGAGGCCGGCCGCGGTCTGCAGCAGCGCGCCCGGCGTACGCGAGAAGACGTTGAGGATGCCGGCGCCGATCTCGATGGTCTCGGTCTTCGCGGCGAGGTAGCCCATCAGCGTGGGGGAGTCGAACCCGTAGGCCTCGGCGACCCAGACCGTGTCCAGTCCGGCCTTCTCGAGTCCGGCCACCTGGTCGGCGGCCTCGCGGGGGTTGCCGGCGTACATCAACGGCGTCGAGAGCTTCATCGTGACAGCCTAACTGTCACGGTCGTGGTTGCCGCAAGGGGTGAGCGTCAGGTGCGCGGACCCAGGCGCAGTGCGTGCACCCAGATCTCGGTGATCCGGTCGACCGCCTCGTCGAAGTCGATCGGCTCCCCGAGCACGAACCACAGGAACGCGCAGCGCTCGGTCATCGCACCCAGCGCCGTGGCGAAGAAGGCGACGTCGATGTCGGCCGGGATCAGGTCCGCCTGCTGCCAGGCGCGCAGGGCCGCCTCGGTGCGGGCCCGGCTCTGGTGGTGCCGGCCGCTCAGGACCTCGCGGGCCTCGTCGTTGTTCATGGCCGCCTCCTCGATGACGGCCCAGAGCGCGGCGTTGCGCCGGAAGGACTGGAAGTAGAGCCGGTTCGTCTCGCGCAGCCGCTCCTGCGGTGCCGCGTCGCGCGGCAGCCGGGTCGGCTCCTCGTACACCTCGTTCTCGAGTTCGATCAGGAGGATCCGGAAGATCTCCTCCTTCGACTCGAAGTAGGTGTAGAACGACCCGATCGCGGTGTCCGCGGCGGCGGTGATGTCGGCGATCCGGGTGTGGTGGTAGCCCTTCTCCTCGAAGACCTTCCGGGCGCCGACGATCAGCTGGTTGCGGGTGCGGCGCCCCTGTCTGGTCAGGGTCCGCTCCGACTCGGCCGCCTTCTCGATGGTGGAGCGCAGCGACGCGCTCGGACCCGTCGCCGGCGGCGACGGGTCGCCGGGGACGGGTCGCGATCGACCGGGGCCATCTGTCATGTCGTCGTGGAACCGCTTTCTCGGGAGGTCGGCACTGCGGGCTGCGCCATTCAAGCCTAACCCGAACGAACCTTCAACATCCGAATGCTTGCTCAACTTCTGAACCTGTGCTCAACTATGCGCCACGAACGAGGTGACGGCAGTCACAAGGTGGAAGGAGCAGGGGTGGAGCAGCGGGTTGTACTCATCACCGGTGCGTCGAGGGGCTTCGGGGAGGTGGCGGCGCGCGAGCTGGCGCGCCGCGGCCACCGCGTCGTGGCATCGATGCGGAGCCCGGAGCGCGACGGCGACCGGGTGCGGGCGGGCTACGAGGAGCTCATCGAGACCGTCCGGCTGGACGTGACGGAGTCCGACCAGGTGGTCGCCGTGGTCGAGGGGATCGTCGCCCGGCACGGACGCATCGACGCGGTCGTCAACAACGCCGGGTACGGCCTCTACGGCGCGGTCGAGGACCTCACGGAGGAGGAGCTCTTCCGGCAGTTCAACACCAACTTCATGGGGGAGTGGCGGGTCTGCAAGGCCGTCGTCCCGCACATGCGCGCGGCCGGTGGCGGCACGATCGTCAACGTCAGCTCGCTCGGCGCGAAGCTGGTCGCCCCGCTGACCGGGATGTACTCGGCGACCAAGGCGGCGATCGAGGCGATGACCGAGGCACTCCGCTACGAGGTCGACCGGTTCGGGATCAAGGTGACCATGCTCGAGCCGGGCATGTACCGCAGCGACTGGGCGACCACGTCGCTGGCGGTCTGCGACGCCCTCAGCGAGGGTCGCAGCCCGTACCAGAAGTCGGCGGAGAAGGCGCTGGAGGCCTTCCGCGTGATGGCCGAGACCCGACCGGGGCCCGAGGCCGTCGGCATCGTGATGGCCGACATGGTCGAGCTCCAGCAGACCCCGCCGGTGCGGCTGCCGATCGGCGACGACGCCTACAAGCTCGCGATGGCACGCACGCTCTCCTCCGACGACGCGTGGGAGAAGAGCGTCAAGACCGGGCCGTTCTTCGAGGACGTCGTCCTGTCCTCCGACGGCGCCGGCTTCGCGGGCTACTGATCGCGGCGCCGGGAGAGGAGTGAGCTCGATGGAGAGCTTCAGGGACAAGGTGGTCGTGGTCACGGGCGGGGCACGGGGCATCGGCCTCGAGGTCGCCCGGTCCATGGCCGCGGACGGTGCGGTGCTGGTCCTGCTGGACGCACCCGGGGCGATGTCGACCCTCGGGTACGACGCGGCCGGACCGGACGACCTGGCGCGCGCGGCGGAGTCCGTGCGCGCGAGCGGCGCCCGGTGCACGACGTATGCCGTGGACGTGCGCGACCGTCGCGCCGTCGCGGCCGCGGTCGACGAGATCGTGCGCGACGTCGGGTGCCCCGACGTCGTCGTCAACTGCGCCGGGGTGTGCTCGGTCGTCGACGCCGACGAGATGTCGGACGAGCACTGGGCGGAGGTCGTCGACACGAACCTGCACGGCGCCTACAACCTGGTGCGCGCGGTGATCGGCCCGATGACCGAGCGAGGTGGCGGCGCCATCCTCCAGGTCGTCGGCGACGAGGCCCGCCGCGGCGCGGCGCGGCTGTCGCACGTCAGTGCCGCCGGCTGGGCCGCGATCGGGTTCGCCAAGTCGGTCGCGCTCGAGTCGGCCGGGGCCGGCGTCGCCGTCCACGTGCTGTGCGTCGGACCGGTCGAGACCGCCCTGACGGAGTCGGACGCGTTCCGGTCGGCCGCGGCCGACCGGCGCGAGGTGCTCCGGGGCGAGGAGGCCCTGGCCGCGCTGGGCGCGCGGCACCCGAACGGCGCCGCCTGGGTGTCGATGACCGACGTGGTGCGCGCGGCGAGGTTCCTGGCCGCCAGCGGCACCTCGGCCACGGGCTCGGTGCTCGACGTGTCCGCGGGGCTGAGCGCCCTCAACTCCGCCTGACGAGGCGACCGATGCGAGGAGGAGACAAGGATGAGTGAGTTCAGCGGCAAGGTCGCCCTGGTGACCGGAGGAGCCAAGGGCCAGGGGCGCAACCATGCCCTGGCGCTGGCCGAGGCGGGCGCGCGCGTCGGGATCGTCGACGTCTGCCGGCAGTTCGACAGCTGCGCGCCGATGGGCACCGAGGAGGACCTGCGGACCACCGAGGCGATGCTGAAGGAGCGGGGCGCGGAGTGCTTCGCGATGGTCGGCGACACCCGGAGCTCGAGCGACATGCGCCGGTTCGTCGACACCGCACGGGAGCGCTGGGGCTCGGTCGACGTCTTCGTCGCCAACGCCGGCGTCGCGGCGTTCGGCCCGGTGGCGGAGATGACCGACGACATGTGGGACGACGTCGTCGGCGCCAACCTCACCGGGGTCGCGACGTCGATCCGCGCGGTGGTGCCGGTCATGAAGGAGCAGCGCTCGGGGCGGATCATCGCGACCTCCTCGTCGGTCGCGCGCGAGGGTGGGCCCAACAACGCCAACTACGCCGCGTCCAAGTGGGGCGTGATCGGCTTCGTGAAGTCGCTGGCGATCGAGCTGGCACCGCTCGGCGTGACGGTCAACGCCCTGGCGCCGATGTCGGTCTCGACCGACATGTGCCACAACGACAAGACCTACCGGCTCTTCCGGCCGGACCTCGCCGACCCCACCGAGGACGACGTGCGCGACACGTTCGCCAGCCTCAACCCGATGCGGGTCCCCTGGCTGGAGCTGGAGGACGTGACGGCCGGTCTGCACTACCTCGCGTCGGAGTCCGGCCGCTACGTCACGGGCGCCTCCCTCGACATCGCGGGCGGGTGGAATGCCTACCACAGCGCCTGAGGGAGGCGACGGCCGTGTCGCGCTCCCCCTGGTCGAGGCGGACCGGACCACCGTCTCGAAGGTGGACGGCGTCATCGACACCGGACTCGCCCAGGTCACGCGGGTCGGCGAGCACGTCTACCTGTCCGGACAGCTCGCCCTCGACCCCGACGGCCGCATCGACGCCCCCGGGGACTGCGGCCGCCAGGCGACCCGGTGCTTCCGCAACATCGAGGGCATCCTCGCCGCGGTCGGCGGCCGGATGAGCGATGTCGTGAAGGTGGTCTGCTACCTGACCGACGCCGCCGACCTGGCCGCCTACGCCGAGGCACGACGCCGGTTCCTCCCGACCGTCCCGGCGTCGACCGCCGTCGTCGTGAAGGCACTGCTGCACGAGGACGCCCTCCTGGAGGTCGACGTGACGGCCGTCCTCCCCCCGCTCCCTACCCGAATCGGCTGAGAGGTGCCCATGTCGAGCAAGATCGACGATCTCGTCTCCACCGCCGTCGCCGGCGGACCGCCCCTGTTCTTCCCCCAGCCCGAGGGGGAGATCCACTACAACTTCGACCAGGGCAACCCGGCCACGGAGACCTTCCCGCTGGCGGCACTGGCCGCTCTCGAGGACGACGTACGCCGCGAGGTCGGCGGGCCGTCCTACGACTACTTCGACGCCGCGACCGGCTACGAGGAGCTGGTACTCGGCTGGCGCGGCCTCCGAGGGGTCCTCGCCGACCGGTTCGCGGCCCGCGACGGCCGGCAGCTCGACCCGATGAACCTGATCCTCACCTCGGGGTCGGTGCAGGGCATCGCCCTGGTGGCCAAGGCGTTCGTCGACCCGGGTGACGTGGTGCTGGTCGAGGCGGCGACGTTCCCGTACGCCGTGCGCTTCTTCGAGGCGGCGGGGGCCGAGATCGTGCCCGTCCCGGTCGACTCCGACGGGATGGACGTCGAGGCGCTGGACGCGACGATCGAGGAGCTGCTGCGCAGCGGGCGCCGGTCCAAGCTCATCTACACGATCCCGACCTTCCAGCTGCCGACCGGCACCTGCCTGAGCCTCGAGCGCCGGCGCCGGCTGGTCGAGATCGCGAACCGCCACCGCGTCATGGTGCACGAGGACAACGTCTACGCGGAGCTGCGCTACGACGGGGATCCGCTGCCGACCCTGTTCAGCCTCGACCAGGGGGGACTGGTCGTCCAGTCCGACAGCTTCAGCAAGACCGTGGCCCCGGCGCTCCGGCTCGGCTGGGTGCTGGGCTCCCATCAGGCCATCGCCGCCGTGGGCGCGGTGCGCCAGGACCTCGGGGTCAACCAGCACCTCGCGAGGGTGATGGCCCGCTTCACGGAGTCCGGCATGCTCGACCGGCACATCGGCGAGATCCGCAAGGTCTACCGGGCGAAGCGGGACACCGCCGTCGCGGGGCTGCGCGAGCACTGCGCGGAGTGGGTGGACTTCACCGTGCCCGACGGCTCGTTCTTCCTGTGGCTGCGGATCTCCGAGCAGATCGACTGGGACGCCGCGGCGGCCCGGGTCGCGGAGGCCGGCGTCTACTGCCGCCCCGGCGAGCGGTTCTCGGGCGACGCCGGCGGCGGCCGCTTCCTCCGGATGGCCTTCAGCAACGTCTCCACCGAGACCATCGCCGAGGGTGTGGCGGCGCTCGGGCGCGCGCTGAAGGCGAGTGTCCGGTGATGACGGGGTCCGGTGCCGCGCCGGAGGGGTGCCGACGTGGCTAGCTCGTGGACCGAGGTCGTGCTCCCGGCCCGCTGGCGGCCGAGCCGGCCGAAGCGAGGCACGATCGTCGACGTCGCGATCACCTGCGTCTCCCTCTTCGCCGTCTGGCTCTGCCTGCTGCTCGGCTGGCAGTGGGCCTACGACGCGGAGTACGTCTCCAACCTCGTGCTCCCGTCGCCGAGCGCGACGTGGGATGCGTTCAAGGAGGGCGTGTTCGGCTCGGGCACGTACTGGTCCCACATCTGGGTGACGACCTGGGCCACGCTGCTCGCGGTCGGCATCGGCGTCGCCATCGGCATCGCGGGTGGCGCCCTGTTCGCCTTCGTCCCGATCGCTCGCCGGGCGCTCTACCCCTTCGTCCTGGTCGGCATGGCGTTCCCCAAGATCGCCGTGGCGCCGCTGTTCGTGCTGTGGTTCGGCTACGGGCTGTCGTCCAAGGTCGCCGTGGGCGCCTCGATCGCGTTCTTCCCGGTGCTGGCCAACGCCGCGACCGGGCTGCGCGAGATCAACAAGGACGAGACCGAGCTGTTCCGGGCCTACCGCGCGACCATGTGGCAGGAGCTCCGGTTCCTCCGGGTGCCGCGGGCCGTCTCCTACATCCTGCCGTCGCTCGACGTCGCGATCGTCGGCGCCCTTCTCGGAGTGATCGCGGGCGAGTTCGTCGCCTCGACCGAGGGACTCGGGTTCCTGGTGCTGCAGTACTCGAAGTTCGGTGACGCACCGAACGTCTTCGCCGTGCTCTTCTGCATGGCCATCGTCGGCCTCGCCCTCAAGGGGCTGGCCGTCGTGCTCTCCACCCTCGGGCCCAAGAACGTGACGCCGCGATGAGGTCGCGCGTCGTTCCGACAAGAAAGAGGAGTCTCATGATCAAGAAGCTCTGCGCCGTGGGCACGGTGCTCGCGGCCGCCCTCGCGGTCACCACCGGCTGCTCGGACGACTCGTCGACGTCCTCGGCGTCCGGCGACGAGGTGACCCGGCTCGTGCAGGTCAACGCCGACCCGTCGCTGGCGGCGACGGTGGCGTTCCACACCTCGGTCCCCGAGGAGATGGGCTACTTCGCCGACGAGGGCCTCGAGGTGGAGGTCCAGGGCATCGACGGTGCCGAGACCGCCGCGGCGATGGTGCAGTCCGGACAGGCCGACGTCGTCCAGGCCGGCGGGCCCGCGATGGTCCAGTTCGCGGCCGACAAGCCCGACGGCCTGGTCGCGGTCTACCTCAACAAGTCGCACTCCTTCCGCGTCGTCGTCCCCGAGGACTCCGACATCCGGACCGCGGCGGACCTGAAGGGCAAGACGATCGGGTCCGTCGCCCTCGCCGGCTCGCTCTACCAGTACGGCCGCGCGGTCGTCGAGCAGGGCGACCTCGACCCGGACGCGGACGTCAAGTGGCTGCCGGTCGGCTACGGCACCCAGGCGGCGGCCGCCTTCCAGGACGGCAAGATCGACGCGTACGCCGGGGCCGACGTGTTCAACGCCGTCATCGGCAGCCTGATCGGCTCGTCCATGCGCGTCATCGAGGTGCCCTCCGACACCCTGCCGGCCTTCGGCGCCTGGCTGTTCCGGCGCGAGATGGTCGAGGAGCAGCCCGAGGTCGTCGCGGGGTTCATCCGCGCCACCCTGCGCGGCATGATCTTCACCGACGCCAACCCGGCCCGGGCCGTGGACATCCACTGGAAGGCCTACCCGAGCAGCAAGCCGACGGACGCCGACAAGGACGGCGTCGCGGAGTTCTGGCAGGACGTCGTCCAGGAGCGACTGGAGCTCACCTACCTCGGCACCGGCGAGGACGGCCTCTACGGGACGGCGAGCGACGAGCAGCTGACCACCACCTTCGAGTTCCAGGTGGGCGCCGAGATGCTGCCCGAGATGCCCGACCTCGACGTCCTGGTGGACCTGGGTCTCGCCGAGGACTACAACGACTTCGACGCCGACGAGGTCCGCGCAGAGGCAGAGGCCTCGTGACGTGAGTGCCGTGCGCCCCACCGCGCCCGCCCGGGCCAGCATCAGTGTCCGCGGGGTCACGAAGCGGTTCGAGATCCCTCGCGAGCCCTCGTTCCTCGCGCTCCAGGAGGCGAACCTCGAGGTGTCGCCGGGAGAGTTCCTGGCGCTGGTTGGCCCGAGCGGCTGCGGCAAGTCGACGCTGCTGCGGCTGATGTCGGGTCTGATCCCGCCCTCCGAGGGGGAGATCTGGGTGGGTGATACCCGGGTCGAGGGTCCCCAGGCCGACTTCAGCACCGTCTTCCAGTCACCCCGGCTGCTGCCGTGGAAGACGGTCGAGGAGAACGTCGCCCTGCCGCTGCGGCTGGGGCGCAGACGGGCCACGCCGGCCAAACGCGAGGTGCGGGACCGGGTCGCGGAGCTGCTCGACCTGGTCCAGCTCTCGGCGTTCGCTCGGCGCTACCCGGGCGAGCTCTCGGGCGGCATGCAGCAGCGCGTCTCGATCGCCCGGTCGTTGGTGACGTCGGCGTCGATCCTGCTCATGGACGAGCCGTTCGGCGCCCTCGACGCCTTCACCCGGGAGTACCTCAACGAGGAGCTCCTGAGCATCTGGAAGGCGACCGGCCGCACGATCGTCTTCGTCACCCACGACATGGACGAGGCCGTGTTCCTGGCCGACCGCGTCGCGGTGATGGGTGCGCAGCCGGGCCGCATCATCGACGTCATCGACATCGACCTGCCTCGTGAGCGCGACGGCGGGATCCGCACCGAGGCGGCGTTCTTCGACTCGGTCCGCCGGGTCCGGAAGGCGATGGGCTCGACCGGTCGGCGAGCCGACCCCGAGCCGGCCCCGGCAGCGGAGTCGACCGAGGGGGTCCACGCATGAGCACCGAGCCGAGCATGGTGGTGTCGGCGCCTCGGGTGCTGACCGACGGCCTGCTGTTCCCCGAAGGTCCGGTCTGCCTGCCGGGCGGCGATCTCGTCGTGTGCGAGCTCGCCGGCCGGCGGGTCACGCGGATCTCGCCGGCCGGCGAGCGGACGGTCGTGGCCGACTTCCCGGGTGCGCCCAACGGCCTGGTCCTCGACCGGGGCGGCGCCCTGCTCGTCTGCGACAACGGCGGGCGCTGGGTGGCCGAGGAGCACGTCGGGCTGGACGAGGGGCCGGGCGACCAGCCCGGCCTGCTGTGGCGGCTGGACCTCGGGGGCGAGCTGACCCCGCTGCTCGAGGAGATCGACGGCCTGCCGCTCACCTCGCCGAACGACCTCTGCTTCGGGCCGGACGGCTCGCTGTGGTTCTCCGACCCGGTCTGGCCCGGCCCCGACGGCGCCGTGCCACCCGGCCGGGTCGGCTACCGCGGTGCCGACGGGGCGGCCGCCTGGGTGCACGACGGGCTCCGCTACCCCAACGGCCTCGGCGTCACTCCCGACGGCTCCGCGCTCATCGTCGCGGAGTCCTACACGTCGTGGCTGCACCGCTTCCCGATCCTCGGAGGCGGCAGGCTGGGCGAGCCGGAGCGGTTCGCCCACCTGGGCGCGGGCACCCTGCCCGACGGGCTCTGCTTCGACGCCGAGGGCCGGGTGATCGTCGCCGGGGCGGGCACCGGCTCGGTGGTGGTGTTCTCGCCCGAGGGCGCCGAGCTCGGCCGGATCCCCTTCGGCAACGACGTCACCAACGTGTGCTTCGGCGGCCCGGACCGGCGCACGCTCTACGTCACCGAGGCGGGCCTCGGCCGGGTGAGCGCGCTGACCTGGGAGGTCGCCGGCCACCCGGTGCCGTACCAGCCGGGCTTCGCCGCGGCCGGCTCGTCGACAGCCGGCTCGTAGACAGAGGAGGAGCACCATGTCACGCCGTACCGTCCCCGCACTGCTCCGCGACGCGGAGCGGCGATTCGGCTCGGGCGTCGCCGTCGTCGACGGCGGAGCCGAGCTCACCTGGCGGGAGCTCGCGTCGGCGGCCCGCCGGGTCGGCAGCGGCCTGCGCGCTCGCGGCGTCGCCCGCGGCGACCGGGTGGCGGTCTGGGCGCCCAACTCCCTGCACTGGGTGGTGGCCGCGCTCGGGGTGCACGAGATCGGCGCGGTACTCGTGCCGCTCAACACCAGGTACACCGGGCCGGAGGCCCGCGACATCCTCCGGCGGGCCCGGGTGCGGCTGCTGCTGACCGTCGACGGGTTCCTCGGGCTCGACTTCGTCGGCTCGCTCGTCGCCGGCCTCGCCCACGACGACGACGCGGATCCCGCCGTCGGCGACGTGGTCGCGGGGCTGCCCGACCTGCGCGACGTCGTGCTGTTCCCCGGCGATCGGGGCGCGGCCGAGGGGCGCGAGGTCGCGACGCTCGACTGGGACCGATTCCTCGATGGCGCTTCCGACGCGAGCCCGGACGCCGGCCCCGTCGACGAGCACGACCTCGCCGACGTCGTCTTCACCTCCGGCACCACCGGCCGCTCGAAGGGGGTGATGACCCGGCAGCGACAGACCGTCGAGTGCGTCCAGGCCTGGGTCGAGTGCGCGGGACTGCGCGACGACGACCGCTACCTGATCGCGAGCCCCTTCTCCCACACCTTCGGCTACAAGGCCGGGCTGGTGGCCTGCGTCGCGACCGGGGCGACGATGTACCCGGTCGCGACCTTCGACGTCGATCACGTGCTGCGGCTGCTGCACGCCGAGGGCATCACGGTGGTCCCGGGGCCGCCGACGATCCTGCAGAGCCTGCTCGACGCGTCGAGCGGATCGGGCTTCGGCGGCAGCCGGTGGCGCATCGCCGTGACCGGGTCGGCGGCCGTGCCGGTGCGCCTCGTCGAGAGGCTGCGCGAGGCCGGGGTCGAGAACGTGCTGACGGCGTACGGCCTCTCCGAGGCCGTGGTCGTCACCATGTGCCGCCCGGACGACCCCGCCGAGGTCGTCGCGACGACGGCGGGCCGGCCGGTCGCGGGCTTCGAGGTCCGGGTGCGGGCCGGGGACGGCGGGCTGCAGGCGACCGGGCTGCCCGGCGAGATCGAGCTCCGCGGCCCCAACCTGATGGTGGGCTACCTGGACGACCCGGCGGCCACCGGCGAGGTGGTGGACTGCGACGGCTGGTTCCGCACCGGCGACGTCGGCACGATCGACGACGACGGGTACGTCTCCATCACCGACCGGATCAAGAACATGTACACGGTCGGCGGCTTCAACGTGTATCCCGCCGAGGTCGAGAACGCCCTCGCACGGCTCGAGGGCATCCGCGAGTCCGCGGTCGTCGGCGTCCCGGACGAGCGGCTCGGCAGCGTCGGACGCGCGTACGTCGTCCGTCCGCCAGGCGCCGATCGGCCCGACGCCGACGATGTGCTCGGCCACTGCCGGGCCCGGCTCGCGAACTTCAAGGTGCCCCGGGAGATCCGCTTCCTCGACCGGCTGCCCAGGAACGCCGCCGGCAAGGTCGTCGTCGACGACCTGCGCCGGCTCTGACGGAAGGTGACGCAGTGTCCCGCATCCCGCCCCTCGACACCGACGTGCTCGAGGCCGCCCACCCCGAGCTGCTGGCGACCATGCGCGCCGTCTACGGCGCGGAGCCGTCCACGTTCGGCATCCTGGCCCGGATGCCGAACGTGCTCGACGCCGTCGGCCGGCTCAGCATCGCCGTCATGAACGAGGGCCGGGTGGGCCCCGGCCTGAAGTGGATGGTGGCGCACATCGCGAGCATGTCGGCCGGCTGCCGCTACTGCTCGGCCCACACCGGCTTCCACGCCGCGGACACCGCGGATGTGGACCCGGAGAAGATCGCCGCCGTGTGGGAGTTCGCCACCGACCCCAGGTTCTCCGAGGCGGAGCGGGCCGCGCTGGCGATGGCCCTCGGCGCCGGTCAGACGCCGAACGCCACCACCGACGAGGACTTCGTGGAGCTGCGCCGGCACTTCGACGACTCCGAGATCGCGGAGCTGGTCGCGGTGGTGGCGCTGTTCGGGTTCTTCAACCGCTGGAACGACACGGTCGCCTCCGACCTCGAGCAGGCGCCGCGTGCCTTCGCCGAGAGCCACGTGCGGATCTTCCAGCCCGGGGACGCACCCTAGCTAGGCACGGCATCAGCCGCGGCCGTGCCAGCTGTCCCACAGCGCGGCGTAGGAGCCGCCGGCGGCGACCAGCTCGTCGTGCGACCCGAGCTCGGAGATCCGGCCGTCCTCCACGACCGCGACCCGGTCGGCGTCGTGGGCGGAGAAGAGCCGGTGCGCGATCGCGATCACGGTGCGTCCCTCGAGCACCGCGGCGAGCGAGCGCTCGAGATGGCGGGCCGCGCGCGGGTCGATGAGCGAGGTGGCCTCGTCGAGCACCAGCGTGTGCGGGTCGGCCAGCACCAGCCGGGCCAGCGCGATCTGCTGGGCCTGGGGCGCGGTCACGGCGCGGCCGCCGGAGCCGACCTCGGTGTCGAGGCCCTCGGGCAGCGCCTCGACCCAGTCGAGCGCGTCGACGGCCGCGAGGGCCGCGCGCACGTCGGCGTCGGAGGATCCGGGGCGGGCCAGCACGAGGTTCTCGCGCACGGTGCCGACGAAGACGTGGTGCTCCTGGGTCACCAGCGCGACGTGGCCGCGCAGGTCGTCGAGCGGCAGCTCGACCAGCCCCACGCGGCCGACCGTGACCGAGCCGGTGCGCGGCGGGTGGATGCCCGCGAGCAGCCGGCCGAGCGTCGACTTGCCGGCGCCCGACGGCCCGACCATCGCGATCCGCTCGCCGACGCCGACGTCGAGGTCCACGCCGTGCAGCACGTCGCGCCCCTCGACGTACGAGAAGCGCACGTCGTCTGCGGCGAGGTGCTCGCCCTCGGGCTCGCGACCACTGACCTCACGGTCGTCGGGCACCTGGGCGACGCCGAGCAGCCGGGCCAGCGAGGCCGCGCCGAGCTGGAGCTCGTCGAGGATCGACACGATCCGGTCGACCGGGTCGATCAGCATCTGCACGTACAGCGTCGCGGTCGTCACCGCGCCCAGCGTCACCTGGTCCTGGGTGTAGAGGTAGCCGCCGAAGAGCAGGGTCAGCACGGTGGGGATCAGGTAGGCGATCTCCATGTTCGGGAAGAACACCGTGCGCAGGAAGAGCGTGTAGCGCTCCGCCCGGTACGACGCCGCGATGTCGTCGTCGACCGCCTCGATGCGGCGCCGGCCCAGGCCGAGCGCCTCGACCGTGCGGGCGCCCTCGACCGTCTCGGTGAGCGTTGCGTTGATCTGCGAGTACGTCGCGCTCTCGCGCAGGTAGCCGTCCTTGGCCCGCTTGAGGTACCAGCGCAGCCCGATCACCAGCGGCGGCACGCCCAGCAGGCAGGGGATCGCCACCCACCAGCCGACGCTGAGCGCCGCGACGAAGGTGACGACCGCCGTGACGACCGCGATCGTCCACTCCGGCAGCGCCATCCGCACCGACCAGCCGAGCTGGTCGACGTCGCGGCTGGTGCGCGTCAGCAGGTCGCCCGAGCCGGCGTCCTCGACGACGCCGACCGGCAGCGCGAGCGTGTTGTCGACGAAGTCCTCGCGCAGCTCGGCCAGCACCTGCTCGCCGAGCACCTGGCTCAGGTAGCGGGCGAACCGGGTGAGCACGGTCTGCACGACGAGGAAGACCGCGAGCAGCGCGACGATCCGGTCGACGTGGTCGGTGGTGGTGCCGCTCTCGACGGCCTGCACGAGGTCGCCGAGCAGCCGCGGCGCGGCCAGGCCGGCGAGCGCGGCCGCGACGTGGAGCGCGAGTGCGCCGTACAGCATCCGCGGGTGCCGGCGGGCCAGCGAGCCGACGTACGAGCGCACCGCGCGGCCGTCGGCGACGGGCAGGTGCGTCCTCATCGGGACCCTCCCGACTTCTGGAGCTCGCCGGTCTCGGTCTCGAGGTCGGGGTCGCTCTCGCGGGCCACGACGCGGCGGTACGCCGGGCTCGTGTCGAGCAGGTCGGCATGGGTGCCGGTCGCGACCACCCGGCCGCCGACGAGGAACGCGACGACGTCGGCGGCGGCGAGCATCAGCGGGCTCGACGAGGTGACCACGGTGGTGCGTCCGGTGCGGTGGTCGCGCAGTCGCGCGGCGATGCGGGCCTCGGTGTGCGCGTCGACGGCCGAGGTCGGCTCGACGAGCACCAGGATCTCGGGGTCGATCGCCAGCGCTCGGGCGAGCACCAGGCGCTGCCGCTGGCCACCGGAGAAGCTGCGGCCGCGCTCGGCGACGATCGTGTCCAGCCCCTCCGCGAGCGCCTCGAGGATGTCGCCGGCCGACGCGGTCCGGAGCGCGCGCCGCACGTCGCCGTGGCCGGTGAGGTCGAGCCCGTCGCCGAGCCGGCCGGAGAAGAGCATCGCGCCGGTGTCGGAGACCACGATCCGCTTGCGCACCTCCGCCGGGTCGAGCGCGGTGAGCGGGGTGCCGCCGAACCGCACGTCGTCGTCGACGGGGGAGGCGGCCATGCCGAGCCGGTCGGCGAGCACCGCGGAGTCGTCGGGCTGTTCGCTGACGATCGCCGTCAGCCGGCCGGTGTGCACGACGAGCCCGGTACGGGTGTCGACGAGGTCGGAGCCGACGGCCGGAGAGGGCGCCGGGTGGGCCGGGACGGTGACCTCGGGCTCGAGCGCGAGCACCCGGCAGATGCGGGCGGCCGCGACCCGGCCGCGGATCACCTTGTTGGCGTACTCCGTGGCGGTGCGCAGCGGGATCATCAGGAACGCCGAGTAGCCGTAGAAGGCGACCAGCTCGCCCGGCGTGATCGTGCCCTGCACGGCGTACCGGGCGCCGAGCCAGACCACGACCACGACGAAGAGCCCGGGCAGGAACACCTGGAGCGCGTCGAGCACCGACTGGAACTGCGCTACCCGGACGCCGGCGGCGCGGGTGGTCTGCGACTCGCGGCGGTAGCGGGCCGAGAACACCTGCTCGCCGCCGATGCCGCGCAGCACGCGCAGGCCGCCGACGATGTCGCTGGCGGTGTTGGAGAGCCGGCCCATCAGGTGCCGCTGGTGGGCGCTGCGGCGCTGGAGGGGGCTGAGCAGCGGGGCGACGCCGAGCATCAGCAGCGGCACCCCGATGAGCACCACGAGCCCGAGCGTCACCGACGTCTGGAGCAGGATCACCGCCACCACGACGAACGACACGACGGCGCCGGCGAACCGTGCCGCGACGTCCATCACCTGGCCGATGTGGGAGAGGTCGTTGGTGCCGATCGCCACGACCTCGCCGGTCGAGACGCGGCGGGGCAGGGTGCCGCCGAGTCGCACCGACTGCCGGGTGACCAGCTGGACGACGCGGTACGCCGCGGTCAGCCAGTTGGTGACCGCGAACCGGTGCCGCATGATGCCCGCCCCGGCCTGCACCAGGCCGATGCAGAAGAGCACGGCCGCCCACTCGGCGAGCCGCGAGGTGTCCTTCGCGGCGACCCCTTCGTCGATGGCGCGGCCGATCACCGCCGGCATCACGGCCTGCGCGCTCATCCAGACGATGCCGAAGAGCATGCCGATCGCGAGCGTGTGCCACTGCTTGCGCGCCACCCACCAGAGGAACCCTCCCGGCGAGCCGTGGGCGGCGGTGCCGGGGTGGTCGAGGGGAAGCTTGCGCACTCGCCAACGCTACGGAGCGGACCCCGTGGTCAGCGAATTGTTTTCGCGGTGACGGTGGTCACCCGTCAGCCGTCCTCCATCGTGGTCAACGTGCCGCAGGATTGCCGGGCGTAGTCGATCGCGTTCTTGGCGCCGGCGAGGCTCATCCGCAGTGTGATCTGGCCGGGCTCGCCCCCGAGGTGGAGGCCGATCTTGAACGCCGTGGCGCCGCCCGACTCGGCGAACGCGTGGGCGTCGCAGCGGGTGGGCTTCACCGGCAGCTCGATGCGCTGCGTGGGATCGGTGCCGTGGACGGTGACCGCGGGGCGCCACACGTCGCTGCCGACGGGCGACAGCACCGGCGTGCCGGAGACGGTGTCGAGGGTGAGGGCGGGCCCGGGTTGGCCGGTCGGCGCCACGACGAGCGTGAGCGTGCCGGGGTCGCCGACCCCGCCGGCGCTCGGCACGTCCTCGGCCCAGGACAGCCGGGCCACCCGGGCGATCGCGAGCTCGAGGCAGCGGGACCCGGCGTACCGGCCGGCGACGTCGGTGGAGTCCGCGACCCGGAGCGTCCGGGTCGTCCCGCCGTACGTGACCGTCACGGTGCCGGCGCCCGTCGGGTGGTCGCAGGCGGGTCGTCGGGGGAGGTAGACCGGGAAGCCGCGCTCGGACTGGGACGGGATCGGGCGCAGGCGGGTGCCGCGCAGGGTGGTGCGGTAGCGCGGGTCGGCGTAGGTGATCCGCGCCGGCCGGATCTGCGCCGCGGTGTCGTTGTCGATCCAGACCTCCATCCGGCCCGCGGCCGCGTCGCGCGACGACTGCCGCATGTCGGCGCGCAGCCGACCGCTCGGTGGCGGCTCGGGCGGCACCGGCAGCGGCGTCAGGGTCCGGATCGAGCGGGACGGCGACGGTGTGGCCGTGTCCGGCTGCGCGTCGTCGCCGGAGCAGCCGCCCAGCAGGAGCACCGCGGCCAGGGCCGCGGCGGCGCTACGCCGCACGGTGGTCCAGCCGCGCGGGCAGTACGAGGAGCAGCAGCACGAGCACGGCGGCGATCCCAGCGGCTGCGACCCCCGCCCAGGTCCGGTCGACGACGACGTCCCAGATCAGCAGCACCATCCCCGCCACGAGCAGGGAGATGCAGCCGATCACGCCGTACACGAGCCGGTGCGCGGACTCCACCACGCGCGCCTTGACGTGCCGGCCGGACAGCCGGCGGTGGATCGCGACCGGCGCCATCACCAGCGCGGTGCACAGCGCCGCGAGGATCACCAGCGCCAGGTAGAGGGCGGTCTGGAAGTCGTCGAGCTTCTGGAAGGTGTCCTGGAAGGGCAGGGTCAGCAGGAAGCCGGCCGTCAGCTGCGCGCCGGTCTGCATCACGCGCAGCTCTTGGAGCAGGTCGTTGAACTTGCGGTCGAGCCGCTCGTCCTCCGTCTCGTCGCGCCCCGACCGGCGGCGCTCGTCGTTCATGGTGCCAGTGTGACCCAGACTCAGCCGGCGAGATACGGGATCACCTCGGCCCTCGGCAGCTCGGCCGCCAGCGAGCCGGGGATCAGCAGCTTCGAACGGCGTACGCCGGAGCCGATCACCGCGACCTCGACGTCGAGCACCCGTGTGTCGACGAGCAGCCGCCAGCCGTCCGGGAGACCGATCGGCGTGATCCCGCCGTACTCCATCCCCGACTCCTCGACTGCCCGGTCCATCGACAGGAACGACGCCTTGCGCACGTCGAGCTCCTTGCGCACCCGGCTGTTGACGTCGGCCCGGGTGTCGGAGCGGACCAGGCACGCGGCGATCCGCTCGTCGCCGGCCCGGCTGCCGCCGACCACGACGCAGTTGGCACCGGTGTCCATGCCGATCTCGTACGCCGCCGCCATCGCGGCCGTGTCCGCCACTGCCGGGTCGATCTCCACCACGCCGACCCGCCCCGCGTGCGCCCACCCCCGCAACGCCGCCGCCACCGGTGCGGCGAGCAGATCCGGGCGGTCCAGGGCAGGAACGGTCTCGATGCGGCCGAGCTTCGGTGTCGTCATGAGGACATCCTGCTGGAGAGCGGTCACCGACACGGTGGTTGAGGAAGGCGCGCTGGCGCCTGTCTCGAAACCACCTGTCCGGGACGTGAGTGTCGGCGTCCTCCCGGGGGCGCCAGTGTGGGTGCGCGTCCTGCACCGTCAAGGGTCCGCTTCGCCGCTTCGCGCCCTTGGCGGCTCCTCCCGCGCACCCGTTCGGCGCCTATCGGGAGGACGCCGACCTGTGGTCGGGACGCGCGTTGGGTGAGTGGGTTTCGAGACGGTTGCTAGCGCAACCTCCTCAACCACCGTCGTCGGGGGCACGGTGGTTGAGGAAGGCGCCCACGGTGGTTGAGGAAGGTGCGCTAGCGCCTGTCTCGAAACCACCCCAAGCCCGGCCAGCCCGGCCACCCAACCGGAAACTGGTTCGCCCAACCCCTTGTGTGATCGAACAGTCGTTCGATACCATGAGGTATGGCGCTGCTCTCGGACACCCACCTCGACCCCACGGTCGACGGCGCGTCCGCGATGCCCGACGTGTCCGCGATGTCCGACGTGTCGGGGATGAGCGAGGCGGAGCTGGTGGACGCGATCCGCGCCCTCGAAGACACCAAGGCGAGGGCGTGTGCCGTCCAGGCGCGGTTGACCCGGGTGCTGGATGCCCGCGTGAGGGCCCGGCATGCCGACCAGGGGGTGCCGGCCGCGCGGCGGGGGCGGGACGTGCCCGGTCTGGTGGCCTACGCCCGCCGGGAGTCCCCCGCGCGCGGGTCGCGGTTGTTGGGGTTCGCGCACGCCCTGACCGAGCTCCCCTCGACGGAGGCCGCGCTGGCGGCCGGGGTGGTGTCGGAGTGGCGGGCGATCCTGATCGCCCGCGAGACCGCCTGCCTGGCCCCCGGGCACCGGGCCCGGGTGGACGCCGAGCTGTGCGCCCCCGACAACCAGGGCGCCTATCGGTTCGAGGGGTGGGGCGACCGACGACTCGTCGCGCAGACCCGGGCGCTGGTCGCCGGTCTGGATCCGGCCGCGGTGGTGGACCGCCGCGCGAAGGCGGAGGCCGACCGGCACGTGAGCCTGCGGCCCGCGCCGGACACGATGGCCCGGCTCTCGGTACTGCTCCCGGCCGCCCAGGGCGTCGCGGCCTACGCCACCCTGACCCGGGCCGCCGACTCCGCTCGTGCCCAGGGCGACCCGCGGTCACGGGGTCAGGTGATGACCGACACCCTCGTCACCCTGATCACCGGACAGGCCACGGCGGAGGGGGTCCCGGTCACGGTCAACCTGACCGTCTCCGACCACACCCTCCTCGCCGGCGGACACCAGCCCGCCTGGCTGACCGGCTACGGCCCGATCCTCGCCGACCACGCCCGCGACCTCGCCGCCACCGCCCTCGCCCAGGCACAGACGGCACAGATGGCGCAGATGGCGCTGCGGCGGCTCTACGTGGCCCCCGAGACCGGCACCCTCGTCGCCATGGAATCGAAGGCCCGGGCGTTCCCGAAGGCCCTCGGCCTGTTCCTCGACCTGCGCGACCAGACGTGTCGCACCCCCTGGTGCAACGCCCCGGTCCGTCACCACGACCACATCACCGACCACGCCGACGGCGGCCCCACCTCCGCCATCAACGGACAAGGCCTCTGCGAACAGTGCAACCACACCAAACAAGCCCCCGGCTGGCGCGCCACCCCCATCACCGGCCCACCCGCAAACACCGACACCCAGCACACCGTCGAGACCACCCTGCCCACCGGCCACGTCATCCGATCAACAGCACCCCGCGCACCCACCCCCAGCCGCGTCGCACCCCGGATCCAACGCGAACTCCACTACCCCGACTTCGTCATCGAATACGCCGCCGCCTGACCCGGGCCGACCCGACCGACCCGGCAGACCGCATCGTCCTCTCCAGCGGTGACCACGACGGTCGACCCGAGCAGACCGCAAGCCGCCCAGCAGCCGCAACCACCCCCCCGTAACCCCCACCCACGGCGACCACACAAACCCGGTAAGCGCGTCACCGGCCGCAACGACAAGCCGACCGCACCGCTGCGCGCCGGTTCCATCGCAGACCGTGCGATGCGGTCCGCTACGCCTCGCTGCCCAAGGTCCATGTCGCGCGCTCTCGTGGCCGGTGCAGTTCCTGGTAGATGCGCTGCCCCTCGACGTACCGCCTCGTGAGCTCAGCATCTGGCCGGAGCACCACAGCGTCGCGCCGGCTCTTCCGAGCCATGGCGACTGAGGTGGACACCTCAAGGAAGATCGAAGAGTCCCGCCAGCGGACGAGCTCCTAGCGGAGCAGGAAGAGACCTTCGACGATGGTGATCGTGCTCGGGGCAGCGGGTTCGACGGGCGGATTGACGCGGACCTCGCGAGACCGGTCGGCGCATGCCGTCGCCGCCGTCGATCGCGACGAGCACCCTCTCCTGGCGGTGGCCATTGGCGATCGCCGAGGCGATGTCGTCGACGGTGGGCACCGGGCGATGGTGCCAGGAGCCCACAGTCCTTCACCCGCGGTTCACGTCGAACCCGCCGCGTGGTCACCGGCCCCGGCTCTGCTGGAGCCATGCGAGAGCCGATCGTCATCGCGCACCGTGGGGCGTCCGGCTACCGTCCCGAGCACACTCTCGCGTCGTACCGCCTCGCGATCGCGCTGGGGGCCGACTACGTCGAGCCAGACCTGGTCTCGACCAGGGACGGCGTGCTGGTCGCCCGGCACGAGGCGGAGATCGGGCGGACGACCAACGTGGCGCGGCGCGGTGAGTTCGCGGACCGGCTGACGACCAAGGAGGTCGACGGCCGCGAGATGACGGGGTGGTTCGTCGAGGACTTCACCCTCGCCGAGCTGAAGACCCTGCGCGCGGTGGAGCGGCTGCCCGAGCTGCGACCGCACAACACGAGGTGGGACGGGCGCTACGACGTGCCGACGTTCGACGAGATCCTCGGCCTGGTGGCCGCGGAGTCGGAGCGGCTCGGCCGCCCGATCGGTGTCTACCCCGAGACCAAGCACCCGGCGTACTTCGCCGAGCTCGGCCTCGGGCTGGAGGAGCCGCTCCTCGACGCGTTGGCGCTGCACGGGTACGGCGGACCGGACGCGCCGGTGTTCATCCAGTCCTTCGAGCCCGCCGGTCTCCAGTGGCTCCGGTCACGCACCGGGCTGCCGCTGGTGCAGCTGGTCGGGGTCACCGGTCGCCATGGTCGGCCGAGCGATCTGGTGACCTCAACCGGCCTGCGGCGGGTCGCCGGCTGGGCGGACGCGGTGGGCGTCGACAAGGACCTGGTGCTGCCGCGACATCCGGGCCTCGGCACCATCGGGGAGCCGTCGCCGCTCGTCGCCGACGCGCATGCGGCCGGACTGCTCGTCCACGTGTGGACGATGCGCGACGAGAACGCCTTCCTGCCCACCGGCTACCGACGTGGCGAGAGCCCGTCCGACCCCGGGGACTCCATCGAGGAGACGCAGGCGTTCCTCGACGCCGGGGTGGACGGGCTCTTCACGGACCATCCGGACACGACCCTGGAGGCCAGGCGGCTTCAGGCCTCCGGCATCAGGACCCAGGCGGCGATGTAGGCGACCGCGACGGCGCCGACGCTGAAGATCGCGGCGACCACGGTGAGCAGCCGGACCAGGGTCGGGTCCAGGCCGAGGTAGTCGGCCACGCCGGAGCAGACGCCCGCGATCATGCGGTCGTCGCGGCGGCGGGTCAGGCGGCGGCTGGTGTCGATGTTCATCGGTTCTCCTCGGGGGACTCGGGACTGTCAGTGGGCTCGGGGCTCTCGGCGGGCTCCGCGGCGATGACCGCGGTGTCGGCGGCCTCGGCGGCCTCGTCGTACGCGCCGGGTACGTCGGACTCGTAGGTCTCGGCGACCGGTGCCGCGGGGGGTGTCTCGACCCAGCCGACCTGCTTGGTCGACCACTTGTGCCGCGACGACACGCTCAGGGCGAGCAGCCCGGCGAGGCCGGCCAGCACCCACGGGATGGGGAGCAGCCAGCGGATGTCGTCGTTGTCGACGCCGTCGGCCTGGATCACCGCCCAGATGCCGACCAGGCCGAGGAACGCGATCCCCATGACCAGGTGGCCGACGTTCACCGGGTGCCGGCCCGACGGCCGCTCGGTGTGGGTGGGCATGCTCGTGGTGCTCATCGGTGGCTCACCTCGATCTCCCCGACGCCGAGCTGGGCGTCGATCATGATCTCGGGACCGGTGCTCGGCCCCTCGAAGCTGGTGGACTGGACGTCGATCCCGCCCTGCTCGTGGTCGAACAGGTCGATGTGGCCGGGCCCGTTGACGTCCGCCTGGACGGTGGCGGCGAGGCGGGCGGGCAGGATCACCTCGATGCGGCCCACGCCGCCCTCGATCTCGATCCGTCGGCCGTCGAGACCGGCCAGGTCGACGACCTGCCGCAGGTCGAGCACCTGCTCGCCGGCGCCCAGCCAGTAGCGGTCCTGCACCGCGGACGCGCTGGTCGGCGTCACGCGGACCTGCTCCGCGTCCCACCGGTCGGCGGCGGTGGCCCCGACCAGGCCGACGGTCGCGAGCAGGCCGAGCAGGATGATCCCGCCCGCGCGGCCGAAGAACGCGCCGACCACCAGCATCACGCCGCAGATGGCCACGGCGAGCGCCGGGTACGCCGCGTCGGCGACCTGGCCGCCGGCGAGGTCCACGATGCCGAGGACGCCCTCGGCAAGCACGATCAGCGCGAGCGTGAACCAGAACAGGATGGGTCCGCGCTTGCGCGGGTTCGGCGGCCGGGGCGCGACCGGTGCGACCGGCGGCAGGTACGGCGGCGGTGCCGCGGGTGTGTACGCCGGGCCCGCGGCCGGTGCGACCGGTGCGGAGTAGGGGTTGGTCTGGGTGGTCGCCCCGGTCGGGGCGTACGGCGCGGCGTACTGGGGCCCGGGCTGCGGACCGTACGGCGCGGCGTACGGCGGCTGCGGTGCCGGGCCCGCCTGGCGCGGCGGGTTGTTGCGGGTCAGCAGCCACAGCGCGACCAGCGCCACGACCGCCAACGGCCACGGGAACCAGAAGGCGCCCCAGCTGTCGCCGATCAGGGCCAGGGCCGCGATCGCGCCGACGATGATCAGCGCGACCGAGCGGGTCCGCTCGTCCAGGTTGAACGGCGCGCGGTCGGACCCCTCCTCGGGGACCAGCAGCCAGCAGGCGCCGTACAGGATCAGCCCGGCGCCGCCGAAGAACACCAGCACCACGAACGCGACCCGCAGGATGAGGGGGTCGATGTCGAGGTGCCGGCCGAGGCCGCCGGCGACGCCCGCGACCTTGCGGTCGGTGATCGAACGGCGCAGCCGGCCCAGGTCGCGCATCTCCTCACGGGAGACGCGCGGTCCGGTGTCCTGGCCGGGGCCGTGCGGCGGAGGAGGTGCTTCGGGCGGTGTGCTGGTCATGGCACCAGCCTGCGTCACGCCGGACCCGGACACCATCGGGGACGCCCCTGATCCTGGGTGGGGCGGCGGCCCGGTCGCTCAGGGTCGGGTCGGGGTTCGCCCTCATGGTCCGGGCCCGGTCGCTGTGTGACGATTGACCCCGAGATGAGCAGCACACACGGCACCGCGGTCGACGGCGGCGCACCGCCCGCCCCGCGGGAGACCCGCCGCGCGACCCGCGACGCGCAGGAGCCGATCCTCGGCGGCGTCGCGTCCGGCCTGGCCAAGCACCTCGGCGTTCCGGTGCTCTGGGTGCGGGTGGCGTTCGTGGTGACCGCGGCGCTCGGCGGCTTCGGCATGTTCCTGTACGCCGGGCTGTGGTGGATGCTGCCGTCCGACCAGCACTTCGAGTCCGCCGCCCCCGGCATCGAGAGCGCCACCCGCGGTGGCCGCCGCCCCGGCCGGATCCGCCGGCTCGGCGACGTCGGCCCGGTGATCGTGCTGGCCGCGCTCGGGCTCGGCGCGATCCTGCTCGTCGAGGCCGTGGTCGGGCGTGGTGCGGTGTTCTGGCCGCTGCTGATCGGCATCGTCGGCGTCGCGCTGCTCTGGCGACAGGCCGACGAGGCCCAGCGGGAGCGCTGGCTCGACAGCACCGGCCGGATCGCGCCGGTGCGGGTCGTGTTCGGTGCCGGCGGCTGGGCGTCGTACGCCCGCGTGGCCGCCGGCCTCGCCCTGATCGTGGTCGCGCTCGTCCTCTACTCCGCGCACGGCGGCTCGCTCTCGATGGCGCGCGACATCACGGTCGCGGCCCTGCTCACCGTCGTCGGCCTCGCGATCGTGATCGGCCCGTGGGTCTACCGGCTCGCCTCCGACCTCTCCGACGAGCGCGCCGAGCGGGTGCGCACCCAGGAGCGCGCCGACGTCGCCGCCCACCTGCACGACTCCGTGCTCCAGACGCTCGCGCTGATCCAGAAGAGCGCCGACGACCCGACGACGGTCGCCCGCCTGGCCCGGGCCCAGGAGCGGGACCTCCGGTCGTGGCTCTACGCCGGCGAGTCGACCGACGAGCGCACGGTCGCCAGCGCCCTGCGCGGCGCCGCCGCGCGCGTCGAGGACGAGTACGGCGTGTCGGTCGAGGTCGTCACGGTCGGCGACTGCGACTTCGACGAGCTGCTCCGCCCGATCGTCAACGCGACCGGCGAGGCCGTCACCAACGCCGCGAAGCACGCCGGCACGGGCAAGATCGACGTGTACGCCGAGATCACCGACGCCGCGATCGATGTCTTCGTCCGCGACCGTGGCCGGGGCTTCGACCCGGAGACGATCGGCACCGACCGCTACGGCGTACGCCACAGCATCGTCGACCGCATGCAGCGCCACGGCGGATCCTCCGAGATCCGCTCGGCACCGGGGGAGGGGACCGAGGTCCGCCTGCACCTGCCCCGCCCCACCCGACAGGAGGAGAACCACCATGGCTGAGGGGACGAGCCTCGTGAGCGTGGTCATCGTCGATGACCACGCGATGTTCCGGCGCGGGGTGCGCGCCGAGCTGGAGAGCGCCGGCCGGGGCCGGGTGTCGATCCTCGCCGAGGCGGCCGACGTGGACGAGGCGGTCGCGGCCGTCAGCGAGCACCGCCCGGACGTCGTGCTGCTCGACGTGCACCTGCCCGGTGGCGGCGGGGTCGAGGTGATGCGGCGGGTCACCGCGTCCGGTGCCGTTCCCGAGACCCGCTACCTGGCGCTGTCGGTCAGCGACGCTGCCGAGGACGTCATCGGCACGATCCGGGGCGGCGCCCGCGGCTACGTCACCAAGACCATCACCGGGCCCGAGCTGGTCCAGGCGATCGGCCGGGTGGCCGAGGGCGACGCGGTCTTCTCGCCGCGGCTGGCCGGGTTCGTGCTCGACGCCTTCTCCGGCTCGATCGACGTGGCCGCCGTCGACGAGGACCTCGACCGGCTCACCGAGCGGGAGCGCGAGGTGATGCGGCTGATCGCCCGCGGCTACGCCTACAAGGAGGTCGCGAAGGAGCTGTTCATCTCCATCAAGACCGTCGAGACCCACATGTCGAGCGTGCTGCGCAAGCTGCAGCTGTCCTCGCGCCACGAGCTCACCCGGTGGGCGTCGGACCGCCGGCTGCTCTGACCGGTCCGGACCCCGGCCCCGCCGCCGGAGTCGACGGCCTAGGCTTCGGGCATGGAGTTCCTCCGGCACCTGCTGCTCGTCGTCCATCTGCTCGGCTTCGCCGCGCTCTTCGGAGGCCTCCTGATCCAGGCCCGCCAGCCGGAGAAGCGGGTCAACAGCCTGATGCGCGACGGTGCCGGCACGGCGTTCGTCGCGGGCCTGCTGCTGGTCGGCGTGCTCGAGGCGGACGGGTCGCCCAACCACGCGAAGATCGCGGTCAAGGCGATCATCGGCCTGGTGATCCTGGCGCTGGTGATGGCGAACCTGCGCAAGGAGCGCATCGCCAACGGCCTGTGGGCGCTGCTCCTGCTGCTCACCGTCGCCAACGTGTGCGTCGCGGTCTTCTGGAGCCCCGTCCACACCTGATCCCGGGTCTGTCTCAGGTCGTCCCACCGACGGCCGATATGCCTCGTCGACCGGCTGGTACGACGGAAGGCAGGCAGCCCCGGTGGACGAGATCGACGAGATCGTCCAGGAGTTCCTCGTGGAGAGCCACGAGAACCTGGATCAGCTCGACCGCGACCTGGTCGCGCTCGAGCGCGAGCCCGGCTCGCGGGACCTGCTCGGCAGCATCTTCCGCACGATCCACACGATCAAGGGCACGAGCGGCTTCCTCGCCTTCGGCAAGCTGGAGTCGGTGACGCACGTCGGTGAGAACCTGCTCGCCCGGCTCCGCGACGGCAAGATGTCGATGACGCCGCAGACCACCGACGTGCTCCTGGCGATGGTGGACACGGTGCGCGACCTGCTGTCCGCGATCGAGGAGCACGGCGGGGAGGGCGATGCCGAGGTCGGCGCGGTGGTCGAGCGGATCAGCGCGCTGCTGGAGGGCAGGGAGCCCGCCGTCGAGGTCGTCCCCGAGTCCCTGGTCGAGTCCCTGGTCGAGGACGCTGTCGAGCGGGCCGACAAGAGCGCGGCGGAGAGCGCGGCCGAAGCCGTCGAGGCGCCCGACGCCCCCGCCGCGGAGACCCCCGTCGTGGACGCGGTCGCCGACCACCCCGACGACCACCCCGACGACCACCACGGCCGGCGCAGCGTCGCCGACTCCTCGATCCGCGTCGACGTCGACCTGCTCGACACGCTGATGCAGCTGGTCGGCGAGCTGGTGCTGACCCGCAACCAGATCGTGCGGCAGGCCGGCGACCAGCAGGACGTCGAGCTGACCCGCTCGGCCCAGCGCCTCAACCTGATCGCCTCGGAGCTGCAGGAGGGGGTCATGAAGACCCGCATGCAGCCGATCGACAACCTCTGGGCCAAGCTGCCCCGCGTGGTCCGCGACCTGGGCGCCCACTGCGGCAAGCGGGTCGCGCTCTCGATGGTCGGCAAGGAGACCGAGCTCGACCGCTCGCTCCTCGAGGCCGTCAAGGACCCGCTGACGCATCTGGTCCGCAACGCCGTCGACCACGGCCTGGAGACCCCCGAGGACCGGATGGCCGCGGGCAAGCCGGCCGAGGGCGTCCTCACGCTCCGCGCGTTCCACGAGGGCGGCCAGGTGGTCGTCGAGGTGAGCGACGACGGCGCCGGCATCGACGCGGACAAGGTCGGGGCCAAGGCGGTCGAGCGCGGTCTGCGGACCGCGAACCAGCTCGCGCAGATGACGCCGACCGACGTCCTCCAGCTGATCTTCCTCCCCGGGTTCTCCACCGCCGCCGCGGTCACCAACGTCTCCGGCCGCGGGGTCGGCATGGACGTGGTGAAGACCAACATCGAGGCCATCGGCGGCACGATCGAGATCGAGTCCGTCGTCGGCCGCGGCACCACCTGCCGACTGCGGATCCCGCTCACGCTCGCGATCGTCCCGGCCCTCACCGTGGAGTGCGCCGGCGACCGGTACGCCATCCCGCAGCTGAGCCTGCTCGAGCTGGTGGCGCTGGACGCCGACCGCGCCGCGAACGCCGTGGAGGACGTCAACGGCGCCTCGGTCTACCGCCTCCGCGGCAGCCTGCTGCCGCTGGTCCGGCTCGCCGACGTCCTCGGCGTCGAGTCCGACCGCTCCGACGGGCACGTGCTGATCGCGGTCCTCCAGGCCGAGGGCAAGCGCTTCGGTCTGGTGATCGACCGGGTGCTCTCCACCGAGGAGATCGTGGTCAAGCCGCTCGGCACGCAGCTGAAGGCGATCGGCACCTACTCCGGTGCGACGATCCTCGGCGACGGCCGGGTCGCGCTGATCCTCGACGTCCAGGCCCTCGCGCGCCGCGTGCTCAACATGGACGCCCTCGACCAGGAGGATCGCACCGGCGACGACGCCCGCGGCACCGCCGGCCGGACGCTGCGGCTGCTGGTCGCCGGCCTCGGCGAGGGTCGCAAGGTCGCGATCCCGCTCTCGTCGGTCACCCGCCTCGAGAACTTCGACCGGACGGCGCTCGAGCGGGTCGGCAACCGCGAGGTCGTCCAGTACCGCGGCGGCATCCTGCCCGTCGTCCGCCTCAACGACTACTACGGCGTGGCGAGCGCCCGCGACAGCGAGGAGCTCGTCGTGGTCATCTACACGGTGGGTGACCGCAGCGTCGCGCTGGTCGTCGACGAGATCGTCGACATCGTCGACGAGGTCACCGAGTTCCACGACGACGTGACCGACCACGGCGTGCTCGGCTCGACCCTGGTCCGCGACCGGATCGTCGAGGTCCTCGACGTACGCGCCGCGATCATGTCGGCCGATCCCAGCTTCTACGCCGACCACGAGATGCCCGAGCTCCAGGAGGCGATGTGAGCGCCCGACTTGTCACCTTCACCCTGGACGGGCACCTGTACGGCGTCGACGTCACCGCGGTGCAGGAGGTGCTGCGCGGACAGCCGCAGACGCGGATCCCGCTCGCCCCGGACGCCGTCTCGGGGCTGATCAACCTGCGTGGCCAGGTGATGAGCGCGGTCGAGCTGCGGGTCCGGCTCGGCCTGCCCGACCGCCGCGAGGACCAGGAGCCGATGCTCGTGGTCGTCCGGGTCGCCGGCGAGACGATCGCGCTGCTCGTGGACACGATCGGCGCGGTGATGGACGTCGACGACGAGCAGTTCGAGCCGCCGCCGGACACGCTCGCCGGCCCGGGCCGGGAGTTCCTCGTCGGTGCCTACAAGCTCGAGGACCAGTTGCTCCTCTCGCTCGACGTCGACCGCGCGGCCGCGGCCTGACCACCCTCCATTCATCCCTTCACCCACCTCTTCGCGCCTCCACGCGCAGTCCGAACCCCGAGGAATAGCCATGTCTCTCACCTTCACCTGGACCGTCGGTCGTCGCCTGGCCGGCATCGCCGCCCTGGGCGCCATCTCCGTCGCGGCGGTCGGCGCGATCGCGGTGAACGGACTCCACACGCTTCAGGCGGGGTCCGACGAGCTCGCCGAGTTCGAGCAGGCCCGCACCCTGCTGCACACCCTCGACACCCGGTCGAGCGAGCTGAAGGTGACCGGGCTCCAGGCGGCCGTCTACTCCGACAACCGGCAGCTGAGCCAGGACCTGACCGAGGACATCGCGACGATCGACGACCTGCTCGCCCGGCTCGACGCCACCGGTGCCGGTGTGACCGGACCCGCGTTCGAGTCCGCGTGGACCGACTACGTGGACTCGATCTCGGAGTACGTCGACCTCGCGATCGCCGACCAGCCCGCCGCGCTCGACCAGGTCGAGTCCGTGCAGGAGGCCAACGGCACGATGGACGACCTGCTCGGCACCGCGATCGAGCAGGTCGAGGAGGGCGCCGCCGAGCGCAGCGACGCGATCGTCTCGCACCGGGCGAGCACCCTGCGCCTCATCGTGCTCAGCGCGATCGTGGCGGTGGCGGTCCTGGTGACCCTCGCCTGGCTCATCGCCCGGTCGGTGACCCGGCCGCTGCACCGTGGCATCGCCGTCCTCGGTGCGTTCGCGGGCGGCGACCTCTCCCAGCGGGTGGAGGAGAAGTCCGCGGCCGAGCTCGGCGAGCTCGAGCGGGCGCTGAACCAGTCGATCGAGTCGGTGGCCGGCATCGTCACCGCCGTCCAGGGCTCGGCGGACGCCGTCGCCGCGGCGTCGGAGGAGTTGTCGGCGGCGTCGCAGCAGATCGCGGCTGGTGCGGAGGAGACGTCGGTGCAGGCGGGGGTGGTCTCGGGTGCGGCGGATGAGGTGTCGCGGAACGTGCAGACGGTGGCGGCGGGTGCTGAGCAGATGGGTGCTTCGATCCGGGAGATCGCGACGTCGGCCAATGATGCGGCGCGGGTGGCTTCGCAGGCGGTGGGGATCGTGGAGTCGACGAACGACTCGGTGGCCAAGCTCGGTGTGTCGAGTCAGGAGATCGGCAATGTGGTGAAGGTGATCACCTCGATCGCGGAGCAGACGAATCTGTTGGCGTTGAACGCGACGATCGAGGCGGCTCGGGCCGGGGAGGCCGGCAAGGGCTTTGCGGTGGTGGCCAATGAGGTCAAGGAGTTGGCGCAGGAGACGGCGCGGGCGACCGAGGACATTGCTCGTCGGGTGGATGCGATCCAGGGTGACACCACGGGTGCGGTCGAGGCGATGGGTCAGATCTCGGAGATCATCACCTCGATCAACGACTACCAGCTCACGATCGCCTCGGCGGTGGAGGAGCAGACCGCGACCACCAACGAGATGAGCCGCAACGTCGCCGAGGCCTCCACCGGCTCCGCCGAGATCGCCACCAACATCGGCGGTGTCGCGACCGCGTCCACGACCACCACCCAGGCGGTGAACCAGACCTTGGCCGCGATCGGCGAGCTGGCCGCGATGGCCGCGAGCCTGCGCACCGAGATCTCGCGTTTCAGCAGCTGACCCTGGGATCCCAGACCCACTCACCACCACCCTCACAGTCGGAAGAAGCCCAGATGTCCAGCACCACCCGACCGCGCTCGATCCTGTCCTGGTTCCGCGACCGCGGGGTCCGCACCAAGATCCTCGTCGCGGTCGTCCTCACCGCCGTCGTCGCCATCGTCGTCGGCCTGTCCAGCCTCCGTGCGCTGGGCGACTCCGCCGAACGGGCCGAGGCCATCTACCGCGACAACCTGATCGGCGTGCAGTCGGCCGGTGACATGCGCACCGCGATCGACGTCCTGCGTCAGGGCTCCCGTGACGCCGTCATCGCGACCAGCGACGACGACACCCAGGCCGCCCTCGACGGCATGGCCGAGGCCGAGGCGATGTTCGCCGAGGCGGCCGAGCGCTACGTGGGCGGTGGGCTGGACGCCGAGCGCGAGAAGCTGCTCGGCGAGCTGGAGCAGAAGGTCACGGAGTACCTGGACAAGCAGCTCACCGTGATGGCGCCGTTGGCGTTCCAGGGCAACCGAGGTCCCTGGACCGAGGCCAACGCGACCGTGATCCGGCCGATCACGAGTGCGATGACCGAGGACATCACGAGGCTCGAGGCGATCGAGTCCGCGGAGGCCGCGGACGCCGCTGCCGGCGTCACGTCGTCCTACAACAGCAGCAGGAACTTCGCGATCGTGCTGCTGACGGTCGGGGTGCTGCTGACGCTCGCGCTGGGCTGGTTCGTCGCCGGCGCCATCGCCTCGGGCGTGGCTCGGGTGAAGCGGGTCGCCGACGGGTTGGCCGTCGGCGACCTGACGCAGCGTGCCGACGTGGACAGCCGCGACGAGATCGGCCTGATGGCCGCGAGCCTGGACACCGCGACCGACCAGCTGCGCCGGCTGATGGAGAACGTGACCGAGTCGGCGGAGTCGGTGGCCGCGGCGTCGGAGGAGTTGTCGGCGGCGTCGCAGCAGATCGCGGCTGGTGCGGAGGAGACGTCGGTGCAGGCGGGGGTGGTCTCGGGTGCGGCGGATGAGGTGTCGCGGAACGTGCAGACGGTGGCGGCGGGTGCTGAGCAGATGGGTGCTTCGATCCGGGAGATCGCGACGTCGGCCAATGATGCGGCGCGGGTGGCTTCGCAGGCGGTGGGGATCGTGGAGTCGACGAACGACTCGGTGGCCAAGCTCGGTGTGTCGAGTCAGGAGATCGGCAATGTGGTGAAGGTGATCACCTCGATCGCGGAGCAGACGAATCTGTTGGCGTTGAACGCGACGATCGAGGCGGCTCGGGCCGGGGAGGCCGGCAAGGGCTTTGCGGTGGTGGCCAATGAGGTCAAGGAGTTGGCGCAGGAGACGGCGCGGGCGACCGAGGACATTGCTCGTCGGGTGGATGCGATCCAGGGTGACACCACGGGTGCGGTCGAGGCGATGGGTCAGATCTCGGAGATCATCACCTCGATCAACGACTACCAGCTCACGATCGCCTCGGCGGTGGAGGAGCAGACCGCGACCACCAACGAGATGAGCCGCAACGTCGCCGAGGCCTCCACCGGCTCCGCCGAGATCGCGGCCAACGTGAACGGCGTCTCCGGCGCCGCCGAGTCGACCACCCAGGCGCTGGTGCAGTCGACCGCGGCGATCGACGAGGTGGCTCGGATGTCCGCCGAGCTGCGCAGCGCCGTGGGCTTCTTCAAGGTCTGAGCAAGGCCTCGGCAAGGCCCCCTCAAGCCCCCGACAGGACGGCGACAAGGCCCGGACATGGGTTGCCCAACGCCTGATCCGCACGTCCACCGTCGGGCTACCATCGACCCCGCCCGGACTCAGGTCTGGGCGGGGTCGACGACACCGGACTGTGGTCGACCGTCGACGGGTGGACGGGAGCGAGCCCATGGCGTACTCGGTGGTCGGCGGGCCGGCCCTCGGCTTCGACCTCGCCCGCCTGCCGGGCGGCGCGCAGGTGGCCGGGGTGGTGCGGGTGGCGCTCGCCGTCGGACCCGAGGACCTGGACCGGCTGGCCGCCTGCCACCCGGGCGCGGGCGCCCGCGAGGAGTGGCGCCGGACCCACGTGCCGACGACCGGCACCGAGTCGGCGGCCACGACGCTCCGGCTCGCCGGGGCCGCGCTGGAGGAGGCAGCGGCGGGGGAGACGGCGCTGCTGCGGCGACTCGAGAGCAGCCTGCTCGGCGACGCGCACGCCCTCGACCGGATGATCCGCCGCGACGTCCTGGACTGGACCTGGCTGCACGGCGGTGCGGTCGCCGCCCAGGACCCCGTGGCGTCGCTCGCCGCCGACGTGCTCGCCGACGCGGCCACCAGCGCCTACCTGCGCGACCGGCTGGCGCCCGACCTGCGGCGCGCGATGGCCGCCCCGTTCGTCCGCGCCGGGCTGGCCCTGCCCGAGCTCGAGACCGGGCTGCCCGAGCTGGACCGGCGGCTGGCCGGGTTCGCCGCCTCCGACGACGACGCCCGCCGGGCCTGGCGCCGGGTCGTCGACGAGGTGCGCGGGCACACCGCCGAGTGGGCGCCCGCGATGCACCAGGCGACCTGGGCGCTCTCGGTGACCGAGCGGCTGCGAGCCGCCTGCGACGCCCAGTTGGCCGCCGTGATCGCCTTCGTCGACGGCGGGTTCACCGGACGCGACGCGGCGTACGGCGTCTGGAACGCGTGGTCCGGCACCGTCCAGGCGAGCCTGGTGACCGACCTGCTGCCGGAGCACGACGCCGACGTGCTGCTGCGTGCGTGGCGCGCGGTCCACACCCCGGCAGACTGACCCGCTCGGTCCCCTCAGGTCGCGGACCGCGCGGCCGATGAGCCCTTCACCTGTCACGGGGCAGGGCGACAGTGAAGGGTGTTCCATGGCGCGGATCCGGGTGCTCGTGGTCGATGACTCGGTCGTGATCCGCAAGCTGGTCTCCGACCTGCTCGCCGAGGATCCCGACATCGAGGTCGTCGGCACGGCGGTCAACGGCAGGGCCGGTCTGCAGAAGATCGTGTCGCTGCGGCCCGACCTCGTGACGATGGACATCGAGATGCCCGAGCTCGACGGCATCGAGACGGTCCGGCAGCTCCGGGCCGGTGGCAACCGGGTGCCCGTGATCATGTTCAGCACGCTGACCGAGCGGGGCGCCGTCGCCACCCTCGACGCCCTCGCCGCCGGCGCCTCGGACTACGTGCCGAAGCCGGCGAACGTCGGGAGCGTGAGCCGCTCGATGGAGCAGGTGCGCGACGCGCTGATCCCGCGGATCAAGTCGCTGGTCCCGCGGCCGGACGCGCGGCCGGCCGGCGCCGGACCGGTCGCCACGCCGGCGCCGGCCCCCACGCTGCGCCCGCCGGCACCGCAGCCCGTCGGCGGGTACCGACTGGTCGTCGTCGGCTCCTCGACGGGCGGCCCCGAGGCGCTCGGCTCGGTGCTGTCCGGCCTGCCGCCGCTGCCGGTGCCGATCGCGGTCGTGCAGCACATGCCGCCGCTGTTCACCCAGCAGTTCGCGGCCCGGCTGGACCGTCAGCTGCCCGTCGAGGTCACCGAGGCCGTCGACGGCCAGGTGCTGCGGCCCGGCACGGTCTGCATCGCCCCCGGCGACTTCCACCTCGAGATCGTCGCCGACGGCCGGGCCTTCGTGGCCCGGATCAGCCAGACGCCGCCCGAGAACTACTGCCGGCCCGCCGTCGACGTGCTGTTCCGCAGCGCCGCCGCGGTCGCCGGACCCGCGGTGCTGGGCGTCGTGCTCACCGGCATGGGCTCCGACGGCTGCAAGGGCGCTCGCACCATCGTCGAGCGGGGCGGCAGCGTGATCGCCCAGGACCGGGCGACCTCGGTCGTCTGGGGCATGCCCGGTGCGGTCACCTCCGCCGGCCTCGCCGAGCGGGTGCTGCCCCTGGGCGACATCCCCGGCGAGATCAACCGGCGCCTGGGTCACACACCGGTGGGCGTGACCGGTGTCGCGTCGGCGGCGGGAGGCACCCGGTGACGATCAGCCCCCACGCGTTCACCTTCGTCCGTGAGCTGGTCCGCGCCGAGAGCGCGATCGTGCTCGAGACCGGCAAGGAGTACCTCGTCGAGTCGCGGCTGGTGCCGCTGGCCCGCGCCGCCGGGCACCCGAGCGTCGACGCGTACGTCGCCGACCTCTCGACCCGGCGTACCCCCGCCGCGCTGAAGCAGGTGGTCGAGGCGCTGACGACCAACGAGACCTCGTGGTTCCGCGACTCCGACCCCTTCACGGCGCTCCGGCAGTCGGTGTTCCCCGCGCTCGCCAAGACCCGGCCGAACCGGACCCTGCGGGTCTGGGCGGCCGCCTGTTCGAGCGGCCAGGAGCCCTACAGCATCGTGATGACCGCGCTCGACACCCCCGAGCTCGCGGGCTGGCGGGTCGAGCTGCTCGCCACCGACCTGTCCGAGGAGATGCTGGACCGGGCCCGCACGGGCGAGTACTCGCAGCTGGAGGTCAACCGCGGCCTGCCGGCCACGACGATGGTCCGCCACTTCGAGCGGGCGGGGCTCAACTGGCGCATCAACCGGTCGATCAGGGAGCGCGTGGAGTTCCGCCAGCTCAACCTGACCCGGCCGTTCCCGCCGATGGGCCGGTTCGACGTGGTGTTCCTCCGCAACGTGCTCATCTACTTCGACCTCCCGACCAAGCGGGATGTGCTCAAGCGGGTGCGTCAGGTGATGGCACCGGACGGCCACCTCTTCCTGGGGGCGGCGGAGATGACCATGGGCGTCGACGACGCCTGGGAACGGGTGCCGGCGGGTCGGTCCTCGGTCTATCGGATCAGAGAGGACCTCAAGATGGAGGGCAGCTCATGCGTGCTTTGATTGTCGATGACTCCCGAGCGATGCGCCGGATCGTCGGTCGCATCCTCGAGGACGTGGGCTACGACGTGGTCGAGGCCGCCGACGGCCAGCAGGCCATCGAGCGGCTCGAGGAGATGGACGAGCCGCTCCAGCTCGCCTGCGTCGACTGGAACATGCCCGTGATGGACGGCCTCACGTTCATCACGGAGGTCCGCAAGCGGCCGGAGTGGCGCGCCATCACGCTGATGATGGTGACCACCGAGAGCGAGCAGGACCGGATCGTCCGGGCGCTGGCCGCCGGCGCCCACGAGTACCTCATCAAGCCGTTCACCGGTGAGGCCATGCTCGAGAAGCTCGACCTGCTCGGGCTCCTCCCGACCTCGACAGGATCCTGACATGACCATCTCGAGCGCGCCCGACGAGGCGCTCGTGCTCGCCGCCATCGAGCAGGTGTGGGGCTCCATGCTCTTCGCGAGTGCCGCGCCGTGGCCGGCCGACCGGCCCGCGGAGTTCGAGACCGGCCTGCAGGCCCAGATCGAGCTGCGCGGCGACTGGAACGGGCGGCTGGTGCTCACCTGCGACAGCGTGGTGGCCGGCCAGATCGCCGGGGCGATGCTCGGCCTCGGCCCCGAGGAGCAGCTCGACCAGCCCGACGTGCACGACGCGGTGGGCGAGGTGCTCAACGTCGTCGGCGGGAGCGTGAAGGGTGCGCTTCCGGGTACGTCGGCGCTGGGCCTGCCCGGGGTCCGCGAGGTCACCGCGGTGCCGGCGCGCGACGAGTCGTTCGTCGTCTCGTGGGGCGACGCGCCCGTCTACGTCCAGATCGTCCCCGACGCCGCCTGAGCGGCGCCGTCAGCCAGCAGCTCATCCGGAAGGCAGGTCAGAAGGTAGCCCATGAAGATCCTCATCGCCGACGACAGCAAGGTCATGCGTCAGATCGTGCTGCGCACGATGCGCCAGGCCGGCTTCGGCCATCACGAGTTCGTGGAGGCCGTGGACGGCGCCGAGGCCGAGCAGCTGGTCGCGAGCGAGTCTCCCGACCTGGTCCTCTCCGACTGGAACATGCCCAACAAGACCGGGATCGAGCTGCTGCGTGCGCTGCGCGGCGGTGGCAACCCGGTGCCGTTCGGCTTCGTCACCTCCGAGGGCTCCGAGGAGATGCGGGAGACCGCGCGGGCCGCCGGTGCGATGTTCCTGATCGCGAAGCCCTTCACCGCCGACCACTTCGAGTCCGAGCTCTCCGGAATGCTGGGCTGAGGCCGACATGCTTCCCGACCGCAAGGACATCAAGGACCTCTTCGAGGGGCTGCTCGGGCGCGAGGTCGCGCTGACCGACGGCACCCCGGTCGACCTGGGCATCCCGAAGCCGATCGTCGCGTCGTACCTCGACGACGCCCACGGCCTGCGCGCCGTGGCGGTGATGAGCTTCGGCCTCGCGGCCCGCTCCGGCGCCGCCATCGCGCTGATCCCCAAGGGCGCCGCGGAGGCCGCGGAGGAGGACCGGCTGCTGCCGGTCAACCTCTTCGAGAACGCCGCCGAGATCTGCAACGTGCTGGCCGCCCCGCTGGGCGAGGCCATGGACACCCACCTGCGGCTGGCGGAGACGTTCGCGCCGTCGGACCCGGTCCCGGCCCACCTGCTGGCGCTGGCGGCCCAGGCCGGTGGCCGCGAGGACCTCGAGCTCGACATCTCCGGCTACGGCACGGGCGGACTCTCGATCGCCGTCGCCGTCTGAGCTGCCCGGCACACGCGGGTCCGGGCTGGGGGCGCTCGCACGTAGGGTGGAGCGCGAGATGAGTATGTCGATCCCGCTGCCCGGCCTCGAGGCCGTCGCCCCCGCCGCACCGGCCCGTCGCGGCCCGAGCCGCGAGGAGCTGCTCGAAGGCCTCAACGAGCCCCAGCGCGCCGCCGTGGTGCACGAGGGGGCGCCGCTGCTGGTGGTGGCCGGCGCCGGGTCGGGCAAGACCCGGGTGCTCACCCGGCGGATCGCGTGGCTGATCTCCGAGCGCCGGGCCCACCCCGGCTCGATCCTCGCGATCACCTTCACCAACAAGGCCGCGGCCGAGATGAAGGAGCGGGTCGAGGACCTGGTCGGCAAGCGCGCCCGCATCATGTGGGTGTCGACGTTCCACTCGGCCTGCGTGCGCATCCTGCGCAAGGAGGCCGACAAGCTCGGCTACAAGTCCAACTTCTCCATCTACGACGCCGCCGACCAGAAGCGGCTGATGACGCTGGTCTGCAACGACCTCGACCTCGACCCGCGTCGCTACCAGCCGGGCGCGCTGCTGCACTGGGTCTCGAACCAGAAGAACGAGCTGCGCGACCCCGAGGACGCCACCAAGGACGCCCGCAACCACCTCGAGGAGACCTACGCCGCGGCGTACACGGCGTACCAACGCCGGCTCCGCGAGGCCAATGCGCTGGACTTCGACGACCTGATCATGTCGACCGTGCATCTGTTCCAGGCGTTCCCGGAGGTGCGCGAGACCTACCGGCGCCGGTTCCGGCACGTGCTCATCGACGAGTACCAGGACACCAACCACGCGCAGTACGCGCTGATCCACCAGCTCTGTGCGGACGACCCTGAGCAGTCCGACCCCGACGCGGAGCGGGTCGAGCCGGCCGAGCTGATGGTCGTCGGCGACGCCGACCAGTCGATCTACGCCTTCCGCGGCGCCAACATCCGCAACATCCTCGACTTCGAGCAGGACTTCCCCAACGCGACCTCGATCCTGCTGGAGCAGAACTACCGCTCCACGCAGACCATCCTGACCGCCGCCAACTCGGTGATCGGCCACAACAAGGGCCGCAAGGAGAAGCGGCTGTGGTCCGATGCCGGCGACGGCGAGCGGATCGTCGGGTACGTCGCCGACGACGAGCGCGACGAGGCCCGGTTCGTCTCCGAGGAGATCGACAAGCTCACCGACGAGGGCGCCCACCGCCCCGGCGACGTCGCGGTGTTCTACCGCACCAACGCGCAGTCGCGGGTGTTCGAGGAGGTCTTCATCCGCACCGGGATGCCCTACAAGGTGGTCGGTGGGGTCCGGTTCTACGAGCGCCGCGAGGTGCGCGACGCGCTCGCCTACCTGCGGATGCTGGTCAACCCGGCCGACCAGGTGTCGCTGCGGCGGATCCTGAACACCCCCAAGCGCGGCATCGGCGACCGCGCCGTCGCGTGCGTCAACGCGCTGGCCGAGCGCGACCGGATCACGTTCTGGGAGGCGCTGCGCCGGGCCCAGGACGCCCCCGGCCTGGCCACCCGCTCACTCACCCAGATCCAGGGCTTCGTGGCGATGGTCGAGGAGCTGCAGTCGATGGTCGACGCGGGGGAGCGCGCCGACGTCGTCCTGGAGACCGTGCTCGCCCGCTCCGGCTACCTCACCTGGCTGGAGGAGAGCGACGACCCGCAGGACGAGACCCGGCTGGAGAACCTCGCCGAGCTGGTCGCGGTGGCCCGGGAGTTCGCCGAGGATCCGCTGGCCGGCCCGTCGGCCGACCCGACCGACGTCGAGGCCGGCATCGTCGCCCCGGGCCTGGCCGACTTCCTCGAGCGGGTCGCGCTGGTGGCGGACACCGACCAGATCCCCGACGACGACCCCGAGGACTCCGGCGTCGTCACGCTGATGACGCTGCACACGGCGAAGGGCCTGGAGTTCCCCGTCGTCTTCCTCACCGGCCTCGAGGACGGCGTCTTCCCGCACGCCCGTGCGCTCGGCGACCAGCCGGAGCTGGAGGAGGAGCGCCGCCTGGCGTACGTCGGGGTGACCCGGGCCCGCGAGCGCCTCTACATCTCGCGTGCGGTGGTGCGCTCGGCCTGGGGCGCGCCGTCGCACAACCCCGGCTCGCGCTTCCTCGACGAGCTGCCGGTCGATCTCGTCGACTGGCGGCGCACCGAGGCCGCCCAGACCCGGTGGAGCCGGCCGGACCTCTCCGGCGGCCAGCGGTTCGGCGAGCCCACCGCCGCCGGCCGGCGCAACTTCTCGGCCGCCGCCGTGCGCGCCGACGCCGCCGCCCGCGCCAAGCCGGCGCGGGAGATCCCCAGCCTCGAGCCCGGCGACCGGGTGCTGCACGACTCGTTCGGCCTGGGCACGGTCGTCGCCCTGGAGGGCGCGGGGGAGAAGTCCGTCGCCTCGATCGACTTCGGTTCCGAGGGCGTCAAGCGGCTGCTGCTGCGCTATGCGCCGGTCGAGAAGCTGTAGCCGCAGGTTGAGGTGCGAGGGCCACTAGGGCCGTGAGCACGGTGGTTGAGGAGGGCCGCCAGGCCCGTCTCCACGGTGGTTGAGGAGGGCCGCCAGGCCCGTCTCCACGGTGGTTGAGGAGGGCCGCCAGGCCCGTCTCCACGGTGGTTGAGGAGGGCCGCCAGGCCCGTCTCCACGGTGGTTGAGGAGGGCCGCCAGGCCCGTCTCGAAACCCGGTGATCCGAACAGCAGCAGTGACTACGGCTGAAGCCCGTGTACGACGAGCGCGGCGTACGGGTCGACCGGGTCGCCGCCGCCGGGGCGGACCTCGAGGTGGAGGTGCGGCCCGGTGACGTTGCCGGTGGAGCCGACGTAGCCGATCGTGTCGCCGGCGCTGACCTGCTCGCCCTCGCTGACGGTGTACGAGGTCTGGTGGCAGTACCAGAGCTCGGTGCCGTCGTCGAGCGTGATGACGGTCTTGTTGCCGTAGGCGCCGTCGTAGCCGACGGAGGTCACCACGCCGTTGGCGACCGCGTGGATGGTGGTGCCGCTCGGGGCCGCGAAGTCGAGACCGGTGTGGTAGTGGGACCACAGGCCGCTGTAGGCGCCGAACTGGGCGGTGAGGCGGTAGCCGGAGAGCGGCAGCGTCCACTGGTTGAGCCGGAGCTTGTCGGACTGCTCCTGGGCCTGCTGGGCGAACTTCTTCAGGGCGGCGTTGCGCTCGCGGTTCTGCGCCTCGACCTCGTCCTGGAGGTCGGCGTCGACCGCGTCGGAGAGCGCGTCGCGGCGCGAGTCGCGGCTGACGGTGCGCCGGTCGAGGAGGCTGGCGCTGGCGACCTGGCTGGCCCCGCTGAGGGCGCTCGCCTGGCTGAAGCGGGGCACCTCGTCGTCGAGCCCGCCCTGGGCGGTCACGGCGCCGCCGACCGAGACGGCCAGCGCGGCGAGGCCGAGCAGCACCGGCGCCGACGGCAGGGCCCGGAAGAGCGGGGCGCGCGAGGAGCTGCGCCGGGCACCCGGCTTGGACGGCGCGGTGCGCGGCGTGTGCGCGGCGCGCACGCCGCCGATGCGCGAGGTCTGGTAGACGACCGGCCGCTCGGTGAGCACCTCGGGGACGTCACGGGTGATCGGCAGGACCAGGGTCTCCTCGTCCTCGTGGAGGACGACGGCCGCGGGAGCGGGGACGGCCGGGGCGGCGGCGCGGCGGCCGGGCTTCTCGGCCCGACGCTTGCCGGCGGTGCCGCTGGCTACCGGGGAGGGGAGGTCCGAGGGACGACGGCGCGGGCCGCGACGATCCGCTCGGTGGTTACCCATGAATTTGCTTCTCCGCTGCTCGGGGTTCAGACGGCGAGGCCCGACTGTAACGGACCGATCACGGGGTCGGGAATCCAACCCCGCCAACTTGTGGACGGAATCCGACGAAATTGGCTGGCCAACCGTCGCACAAGATGGTCCAGAGGTCACATCGGCCGGATCGGCCCGGCTGAAACCCCTTCGTGTCGACTTTTTACCGTGGCCCCGGCCACGTGGCGCTCATCACGCTCGGTTAGCCTCCCGTCATGAGCACCTCAGCGGCGCGCCGAATCCGCATCGTGGTGGGCAAGCCCGGTCTCGACGGGCACGACCGGGGGGCCAAGATCGTCGCCCGGGCGCTGCGCGACGCCGGACACGAGGTGGTCTATACGGGCCTGCACCAGACCCCCGAGCAGATCGTGGAGACCGCGATCCAGGAGGACGCCGACCTGATCGGGCTGTCGGTGCTCTCCGGCGCGCACATGACGCTCTTCCGGAGGCTGGTCGAGCTGCTCGCCGAGCGCGACGCCTCCGACATCGTCGTCTTCGGAGGCGGGATCATCCCCGAAGAGGACATCCCGGTGCTCGAGGAGCTCGGGGTGGCCAAGGTGTTCACCCCCGGTGCGTCGACCGGTGAGATCACCGGCTGGGTCGCGGAGCACTTCGCCGCCTGACCGCCGCCTGACCGCCGCCTGAGCCGCCGTCCGGCCGGGCTGCGCCGTGCCCCACGTCACGTCGGTCCGCCCTCGTCGTACTCCCGCGAGCGGGTCTAAGGTGCCAAAGACACCCCGAGCGCGTGGCGCTGTCGTGCGCCCGCTCGCTCGCTCCGACCGAATAGGACTTGGTGGATCAGTGGATCTGATGGAGTACCAGGCGAAGGAGCTCTTCGCCAAGCATGGTGTGACCACGACGCTGGGCGTCGTCGTCGAGACCGCGGAGGCCGCCAAGGCCGCTGCCGAGAAGCTCGGTGGCGTGACCGTCATCAAGGCACAGGTCAAGGCCGGCGGCCGCGGCAAGGCCGGTGGCGTGAAGCTGGCCAAGACGGCGGATGAGGCGTTCGAGCACGCGTCCAAGATCCTCGGCATGGAGATCAAGGGCCTCACGGTCAACCGGGTCCTGGTGACCCCGGCGACCCCGCCCGAGGAGGAGTACTACTTCTCCTTCCTGCTCGACCGCGCCAACCGCCAGTACCTCTGCATCGCCTCCGTCGAGGGCGGCGTCGAGATCGAGGAGGTCGCCAAGACCAACCCCGACGCGGTCAAGCAGATCGCGATCGACCCGGGCGCCGGCGTCGACGAGGCGAAGGCCCGCGCGATCGCGACCGAGGCGAAGTTCCCCGAGCCGGTCTTCGAGCAGGCCGTCGCGATGATCCAGGCGCTCTACCGGGTCTTCGTCGAGGAGGACGCCACGCTCGTCGAGGTCAACCCGCTCGCGCGGCTGGCCGGCGACAAGCTCGAGGCCCTCGACGGCAAGGTGTCGCTCGACGACAACGCGTCCGAGGTCCGCCACCCCGACCACGAGGGCTTCGTGATCCGCGAGGAGGAGGACCAGCTCGAGGCGAAGGCCAAGGACAAGGGCCTCAACTACGTCAAGCTCGACGGCCAGGTCGGCATCATCGGCAACGGCGCGGGCCTGGTCATGTCGACGCTCGACGTCGTCGCGTACGCCGGTGAGGCCCACGGCGGCGTCAAGCCCGCCAACTTCCTCGACATCGGCGGCGGCGCCAACGCTCAGGTGATGGCCGACGGCCTCGACGTGATCCTCGGCGACCCGCAGGTCAAGAGCGTCTTCGTCAACGTCTTCGGCGGCATCACCGCCTGCGACGAGGTCGCCAACGGCATCAAGGGCGCGCTGGAGATCCTCGGCGACGAGGCGAGCAAGCCGCTCGTCGTGCGCCTCGACGGCAACAACGTCGAGAAGGGCCGCGCGATCCTGGACGAGCTGAACCACCCGCTGGTCACCCAGGTCGACACGATGGACGGCGCGGCCGACAAGGCCGCCGAGCTCGCGAACGCGTAAGGACGAGAACAGATGTCGATCTACCTCAACAAGGACTCCAAGATCATCGTCCAGGGCATCACGGGCGGGATGGGCTCCAAGCACACCACGCTGATGCTCGACGCGGGCTCGAACATCGTCGGCGGCGTCAACGCGCGCAAGGCCGGCACCACCGTCGAGCTCGGCGGCCAGGACCTCCCGGTCTACGGCACCGTCAAGGAGGCGATGGCCGAGACCGGCGCCGACGTGTCGGTCGTCTTCGTGCCGCCGGCCTTCACCAAGGACGCCTGCATCGAGGCCATCGACGCCGGTATCGGCCTGCTCGTGGTCATCACCGAGGGCGTGCCGGTGCAGGACACCGCCGAGGTGTGGTCCTACCTGCAGAGCCCGGCCAACTCCGGGGGCACCCGGATGATCGGCCCGAACTGCCCCGGCATCATCACGCCGGGGGAGTCGCTGGCCGGCATCACCCCGCACACCATCGCGGGCAAGGGCCCGGTCGGCCTGGTGTCGAAGTCCGGCACGCTGACCTACCAGATGATGTACGAGCTGAAGGACTTCGGCTTCTCCACCGCCATCGGCATCGGTGGTGACCCGATCATCGGCACCACCCACATCGACGCCCTCGCGGCGTTCGAGGCCGACCCGGAGACCAAGGCGATCGTGATGATCGGCGAGATCGGCGGCGACGCCGAGGAGCGGGCCGCGGCGTACATCAAGGACCACGTGACCAAGCCCGTCGTCGGGTACGTCGCGGGCTTCACCGCCCCGGAGGGCAAGACCATGGGCCACGCCGGCGCCATCGTCTCCGGCTCCTCCGGCACCGCCCAGGCCAAGAAGGAGGCCCTCGAGGCGGTCGGCGTGAAGGTCGGCAAGACGCCGTCCGAGACCGCCGCGCTGATGCGTGAGGTCCTGCAGAGCCTCTGATCCAACGCCGAGTCGGCGCCAGATCTCACCATCAGGTGGAGATCTGGCGCCGACTCGGCGATTTCGGGTCAGTCCATCTCGTCGACGACGGCCCGGGCACCGTCCAGGTGGGCCGTGACCGCGTCGGCGTCGAACGCGTCGCCGTCGTGGTTGACCAGCGTCTGCAGCACCGCCTGGCCGACCCGGACCACCTGCACGATCTGGCCACCCGGGCCCGGCTCGCCGTCCACCTCGACGCGCATGACCGACGAGGCCGCGTAGTCGCCGAGGTCGGACTCGTCGACCTCGTAGGTCTTGCTGACGCCCCGGTCGTCGGCGTCCTCCGGGCAGGCGGCGAACGGCGCGATCACACCCTCGGCGTAGGCCTGCGCCGCGTCGGCCGACGCGAAGGTCATCAGCTGGCGCAGGATGCCGGTGGAGATCGTGCGATGGCCGGCGTACAGGGTGTCGACCGGCTCCGGTAGCCCGGTCGGGGCGGCGCCGCAGGCCCGGAGCGAGCTCTCGACGTTGTACCCCTCGAGGTCCAGCTCGTGGGCGGGGCCTTCGACGCCGATGCCGCCCTCGGCGTCGGTGGGCAGTCCCTCGTCGAGCGGGAATGCGTCGGGGATGGTGCCCGACAGGCCGGTCGGCTCGTCGACGGCCTCGGAGGCGTCCGGGTCGGCCGGGTCGCAGCCCTCGATCGAGAAGACGCACATCGCAGCGACGGTCGGCTCGACGGCGCCGGTACGCCGGTCCAGCTCGTACTGCACGGCTTGGTCGCCGCCGGCGGAGCCGTAGGCGCTGTCGTAGAGCAGCGCGTTGCCGGTGCGGAACACCTCCACCAGGGTCAGGTCGCTGATCAGGCCGTCGTCGTGGCGAGCCTGCTGGGTGTAGGCGTAGGCGTCGTCGGCCGTGAGCTGGTCGGGAGCCGGGACCGAGCTGAAGAACATCTCGATGCCCTCTCCACCCGGGACCGGAGCGCAGTCGGCCGTCGCGTCCCGCAGGGCGTCGAGCTCCGCGGCCGCGGTGGCCTCGTCGGGGTAGACGACCAGCCAGCGCTGTGCGTAGTCCTCCGACTCGCCTCGGTACCGGACCGCCAGATCGTCAGCGGGCTTCTGCGAGGGCCAGTCCCCGCAGTTCGGGATCTCTCCGACGGCCGCCGGCCGGGTGGTGGCCGGGGTCGGGAAACCGGTCGTCAGTGGGAAGTCCGTCGGGATCGTGGTGGTCCAGCCGCCCGGCGGCTGCTGGTCGACCGGGAGCGGCTGCCCCTGGTTGCCGCCGCTCGCGGCCAGTGCGATCGGGGTCGCGATCACCGCGACCGCGGCGACCGCGCCCACGGTGGCGAGCGCCTGGTGGCGGCGACGCATCCGGGTGCCGCGGCGGCGTACCTCGGCGGCGGGGAGCGGGTCCATGGTGAGTCCTGGGGTGGAGAAGTTCTCGAGCTCTGCCAAGTAGTCGGGGTCTGTCGGGTCAGGCATGGCTCACTCCTTCCTCGTCGCCGAGCAGCGCGGCGAGCGCGGCGCGGCCCCGGCTGAGCCGGGCCTTGATGGTTCCTTCGGGGACGCCCACCTCGCGGGCGACGTCGTGCACGGGCAGGTCGGCGATGTGGTGGAGCACCAACGCCTGCCGCTGCGCCTCGGGGAGCTGCTTGAGCGCCGCCACGAGCGCGACGTGCGCCTCGCTGGGCGCCGGCGCCTCGGTGGCCGGCCCGACCGCCCGGTCCGCCGGCCGCCGGCCGCGCATTGTGCGCCGCCAACGGCTCACCGCCAGTCGGTACGCCGTGGTGCGCACCCACGCCTCGGGGTGCTGGGCCCGTTCGAGCTTCCTGCGGTGCGCCCAGGCGCGCACGAACGCCTCCTGCACGCACTCCTGCGCCTCGTCCCGGTTGCCGATCATCGCGTAGACCTGGCCGGTGATCCGCTGGAACGACGCGGTGTAGAAGTCGTCGAACTCGCGTTCGTCCATCGACTCAAGTGTCCCGTCTCGTGTGGTCAGCAGGGTTGCTGATCGTGAGGGATACGCCCGGACGGGGGTCACGGTTGCACGCCGACGCGGATTTCTCCCGCAGGCGCAGCGGATCGGGGTGGGCTACTGGCCGGTCTTCGGCGCGGGCATCTGCCGGAGCCGGTCGAGGGCCCGCTCGGCGAGGGCCTGGAACTGCTCCGGGGGGATCGTGACGTCCTTGACCGGCACGAAGCCGACCTGGCCCACGGCGGTGCCGTGGCGCAGCACGCCCATCAGGAAGTTGATCGACTTGTCGTCGGTGACCGCGGTCGTCACCCGCCACACGGTCAGCTCCCGGTCGCCGCGGCGTACCTCGCGCAGCCGGGTGACCTCGGTGCCCATCTGCTTCTTCGAGCACCGCGCGAGCTTGTCGCGGACGTCGCCGACGAAGGCCTTCGCCCTCTTCTTCGGCAGCGTGCCGACCGACTCGGTGAGGCCGAACTCGCTCGGCAGCTTCGCCTTCGGGATCAGGAAGGTGCGGGTGAGGTTGTTGCTCATCCCGCGCGTGGTGAAGTCGGTGTCGTCGCAGTGGGTCGCCGCGGCGTTGTCGAGCGCGCGGCGCGGCTCGGTGCCGACCCAGGGCCGGCGTACGCCGGTGGCGGGCGGCAGGTCGACCTCGGAGAGCATGCCGGGCGCCGCGCCCACCGGGACCGGTGCCGACCTCCGGGTCGACGGGTCGGTCGCGCAGGTGCCCCCCTGGGGGAGCTCGCACAGCCGGTCGACCCCGGCCGCGAGCAGCCGCGCCACCGTGCGGGGCCGGGGTCCGGCGTCGCCGGGCGTGCTGGCCACCGTCGTCGTGGTGAAGCTGCCGGTGCGGGCCACGCCGGCGATCACGCTCGTCGCGGGGTCGGCCCAGGTGCGGAGCTCGAAGACCACCGCCTCGTCGCCGATGCCCGCGGCGCCGTACGTCGTGAGCAGCTGCGCCCGGTCCTCACGACAGTCGGCGAACCACCGGCTCGCCGCGTCGTACGCCCGGATCGCGGCCCGCTCGGTGCGCGCCGCCTCCGCGGCCTGGATCACCACGGTCGCCCGCCGCGCGGCCTTGCCCGTCGCCTGCGGCTTCGCGGTCGGCTGGCTCTGGGTCGACTGGCTCTGGGTCGACTGGCTCTGGGTCGACTGGCTCTGGGTCCGCTGGGGGTCGAAGACCCGCACCAGCGCCGCGTCGGGACGGTTGCGCGGTGCGGCGTACCGGCTCTCCTGGCAGGTCATCACCAGGCCGTTGCGGGTGGAGTTGTCGTCGGTGCTCGCGATGCTCCAGGTGTCGGAGGCGGCCCCGGACACGGTGCGGGCGACGTCGTCGCCGTCGAGCATGGAGTCCTCGGGCAGCGCGACCGGCTCCCGCTGCTGGGCACCGGCCGCCTGACTTTCGATCCGCTCGCCGGCCAGCGTCGGGCGCACGCCGTCGGCGTCGGTGACGAGCGTGCCGGTGATCACGAGCGCGGCGGCGGTGGCGGCGACGCCGATCACGGTGTGCGTACGCCGTCGGGCCGCGCCGGCGCGGCGGATGATCGTGGAGCGGGGCCAGCGGACGTTCTCCACGTGCCCGCGGACCGCCTCGAGCACGCTGCGCACGCTCGTGGTGGGCACCTCGCGGTGCAGCGCGAAGGTCGACGTCGCGGTCTGCAGCTCGCGCTCCGCCTCGGTGCGGGGGAGTCCGACCTCGCGGGCCATCGCGGTGAGCGAGGCGCTGGTGAGCTCGGTGATCAGCAGCACCCGGCGCTGGGTCATCGACAGCTTCGCCAGGGCGTCGAGCGTGGCCTTCACCTCGGCATCGAGGCTCTTCTCGCGGTGCCAGAGCTTCGCGGTGTGCCGGCGTTGCGCATGGCGGCACGCGTGCTCACGGACCCAGCCCTCGGGGTCCTCCACGCGGGTGACCTTGCGCCAGTGGTGCCAGGCGACCACGAAGGCGTCGCGGACCGCGGCGCGGGAGGACGAGAGGTCGCCGGTGAGGCAGTACGTCAGCAGCAGCAGGCGGGTGCGGACGTCCTTGTAGAACTGGTCGAACTGGTCGGGCTCCGTCATGGCTGACTCCACGGTAGCCTGCGCCGCACATCCGCACCGATTCGGCGTGTGCGCCCGGCTCCGGGGTCGGGAGCGGGTGATGATGTCCGGACCATGACGTCGCTGCTTCCCGGGTCCTTCCCGGCCGGGTCCACGTCCCGGGCCGGTCGGAGCGGAGCCGATCCCCGGCACCGCTCGCCGCTGGTCCCGGTCGCGCTGCTCGGCGGCGCCGCCGCGGCCGGTGCGGTCCTCGTGGTCTGTCTCGCCGTCGGGGTGCTCGGCTGGTTCCTCACCGACGCCGGCGCTCACGGCACCCCCCGCGACGGGCTGCGCGTCGGGGCGTTCGGCTGGCTGATGGCCCACGGCTCCGGGGTCATGATCGGCGGCGTCGCGGTCACGATCGTCCCGCTCGGCATCTCCGCGCTCTGCGCGTGGTCGGCCTGGCGGGTGGGACACCGCGTCGGCGACGCGATCTCGGGCCACGGCCCCGACGCCGACCGGATCGCCGACGGCGAGCGGGACTGGACGGTCCCGACCGCGGCGGCGGCGTTCACCGCCGGCTACCTGGCGGTGGCGGTCGGCACCTGTCTGCTGGTGTCGTCCGACACCACCTCGCCGTCGCTCGGCCGGGTGGTGGTCTGGTCGTTCCTGCTGTGTGCCGCCTTCGGCTGGACCGGCATCGCGACCGGCTCGGGGCGGCTCGCGATCTGGGCCGCGGACGTGCCCGCCTGGCTGCGCGCTGGCCTCGCCGGCGGCCTGCGCATCCTCGCCACGTTCCTCGTCGCCTCGACGGTGCTCTTCCTGGCCGCCCTGGTCGCCGACTTCGGTACGGCGGTCAACGTGATGTCCCGCCTGCACGCCGGTGTCGGCGACGCGGCGATCTACACGACGCTCACCGCGACGCTGGTGCCCAATGCGGTCGTGTACGCCGGCAGCTACCTGCTCGGCCCAGGCTTCCTCGTCGGCACCGGCACGCTGGTGTCGCCGAGCCTGGTCTCGCTGGGGCCGGTGCCGATGTTCCCGCTGCTCGCCGCGCTGCCCGACAACGGCGCCACGCCGGCGTGGGCGGCGTACCTGATCGCGGTCCCGCCGTTGACCGCCGCCGTCGCGGCCGCGGCCGCCCAGCGGCGCATCCCCACCCTGCGGTGGGAGGAGGGCGCGGTCCGCGGCTGCGTCGGCGGCGTGCTGGCCGGCCTCCTGCTCGGCGTCCTCACCGTGGTGTCCGGCGGCGCGGCCGGCCCCGGCCGGATGCGCGAGATCGGCCCCGACTCGATGGATGTGCTGGTGCACGCCGTGACCGCGTTCGGCATCGGCGGCGTCGTCGGCGGAGTGGCGATGACCTGGTGGCAGCGCCGCGCCGCCCGCGCCGAGGGCGAAGCGTCCTAGACTCCCTCGCGTGTCGCGCACCGAGCCCGCTGCCCTGGTCGTCCTCGTCTCCGGCAGCGGCACCAACCTGCAGGCGCTCCTCGACGCGTGCACCGACCCGGCGTACGGAGCCCAGGTGGTCGCCGTCGGCGCCGACCGCGACGGCGTCGAGGGGCTCGCCCGGGCCGAGCGCGCGGGACTCCCGACGTTCGTGGTGCGCGTCAAGGACTACGAGACCCGCGAGGAGTGGGACGCCGCGCTGGCCGGCGCGGTCGCGGCGTACGACCCCGACATCATCGTGTCCGCGGGCTTCATGAAGCTCTTCGGCAGCACCTTCCTCGCGCTCTACGGCGGCAAGGTCGTCAACACCCACCCGGCGCTGTCGCCGTCCTTCCCCGGGATGACCGGGCCGGCCGACGCGCTGGCGTACGGCGTGAAGGTCACCGGCGCGACGCTGTTCGTGGTCGACCCCGGCGTCGACACGGGCCCGATCATCGACCAGCGGGCGGTCGGGGTGCTCGACGGCGACACCGTCGAGACCCTGCACGAGCGGATCAAGGGCGCGGAGCGCGGGATGCTCGTCGAGGCGGTCGGCCGGATGGCCCGCGAGGGCTTCGTCGTCGAGGGACGCCGGGTCCGCTTCGGCAAGCTGGTCGACTAATGTCTGATCCACACGACTGGCGCAGGTGGGCAACCACCAGGGAGTGAGCCGGGAGCATCGACCGCCTGGGTGCTCTCAAACCGCCCGAACCATCGCAACCGCTGGAGTGTCCGTGTCCGACTCTGCCATTTCCATGGGCCGCATCCCGATCAAGCGCGCCCTCGTCTCCGTCTACGACAAGACCGGGCTCGAGGATCTCGTGCGGGCCCTCCACGACGCCGGCGTCGAGCTGGTGTCGACCGGGGGCTCCGCCGCCCTGATCGCCGGGTTGGACCTGCCGGTGACCAAGGTCGAGGATCTCACCGGCTTCCCCGAGTGCCTCGACGGCCGGGTCAAGACCCTGCACCCGCGCGTGCACGCGGGCATCCTGGCCGACCGCCGCCTCGACTCGCACGTCGAGCAGCTCGCCGAGCTCGGCGTGGAGCCCTTCGACCTGGTGGTCTCGAACCTCTACCCGTTCGTGCAGACCGTCGCCTCCGGGGCGACCCCCGACGAGTGCGTCGAGCAGATCGACATCGGCGGCCCCTCCATGGTCCGCGCCGCCGCCAAGAACCACCCCTCGGTCGCGATCGTCACCTCGCCCGGGCGCTACGCCGACGTGCTGGCCGCGGTCGCCGCCGGTGGCTTCACGCTCGCCGAGCGACAGCTGCTCGCCGCGGAGGCGTTCACCCACACCGCGGCGTACGACGTGGCGGTGGCGTCCTGGATGGGCAGCGTGCTCACCGACACCTCGGTCGAGGACGGCGAGAGCACGGGCTTCCCCGCCTGGGTCGGCGCATCGTGGGAGAAGGCCGCGGTGCTCCGGTACGGCGAGAACCCGCACCAGCCGGCCGCGCTCTACCGGAGCGAGTCGGCTCTCGGCGGCGGCGGTCTCGCGGGCGCCGAGCAGCTGCACGGCAAGGAGATGTCCTACAACAACTACGTCGACACCGATGCCGCCCGGCGGGCGGCCAACGACTTCGCCGAGCCGGCGGTCGCGATCATCAAGCACGCCAACCCGTGCGGCATCGCCGTCGGCTCCGACGTCGCCGAGGCGCACCGGCGGGCGCACGAGTGCGACCCGGTCTCCGCGTTCGGCGGCGTGATCGCGGTCAACCGTCCGGTGTCGGTCGAGATGGCCCGTCAGGTGGCCGAGGTCTTCACCGAGGTGATCGTCGCGCCGGCGTACGACGAGGGCGCCGTCGAGATCCTCCAGGCCAAGAAGAACATCCGGATCCTGGTCTGCGCGGTCGACGCGCACCCGGCGCCGGTGGAGATCCGCCCGGTCAGCGGCGGCCTGCTGATGCAGCGCGTCGACCACGTCGACGCGGCCGGCGACGACCCCGCGACCTGGACGCTGGCGACGGGCACGGCCGCCGAGCCCGAGGTGCTGGCCGACCTCGCCTTCGCCTGGAAGGCCTGCCGGTCGGTGAAGTCGAACGCGATCCTGCTGGCCAAGGACGGCGCCTCGGTCGGCATCGGCATGGGCCAGGTCAACCGCGTCGACTCGTGCCGGCTCGCCGTCGAGCGGGCGGGGGAGCGGGCCGCCGGCTCGGTCGCGGCCTCCGACGCGTTCTTCCCGTTCGAGGACGGTCCGCAGATCCTGATCGACGCCGGCGTCACCGCGATCGTCCAGCCCGGCGGGTCGGTGCGCGACGAGCTGACGATCGAGGCCTGCCGGGCCGCGGGCATCACGATGTACTTCACCGGCACCCGGCACTTCTTTCACTGAGCCGACCACGAGCACGACAGGATGACCCCGTGACCGCACAGAAGCTGGACGGCAGCGCGACCCTCAAGGCGATCAAGGCCGAGTTGACCGAGCGGGTGGCCAAGCTGCGCGAGCGCGGCGTCGTACCCGGCCTCGGCACCGTGCTCGTCGGCGACGACCCCGGTTCGCACTGGTACGTCTCGGCCAAGCACAAGGACTGCGCCGAGATCGGCATCGAGTCGATCCGGGTCGACCTGCCGGCCACCGCGGCCCAGGCCGAGGTCGAGGCGGAGATCGACCGGCTCAACGCCGACCCGGCCTGCACCGGCTTCCTGGTGCAGCAGCCGACCGGCCTCGACGAGTTCCGGCTGCTCTCGCGGGTCGACCCCGACAAGGACGTCGACGGCCTGCACCCCACCAACCTCGGCAAGCTCGTGCTGGGCGAGGCCGGCCCGCTGCCGTGCACGCCGATCGGCTGCATCGAGCTGCTGCGCCGGCACGGGGTGGAGCTGAACGGCGCGGAGGTGGTCGTGGTGGGCCGCGGCATCACCGTCGGCCGGCCGCTGGGGCTGCTGCTCACCCGCCGCAGCGAGAACTCCACCGTCACGCTCTGCCACACCGGCACCCGTGACCTCGCCGCGCACACCCGGACCGCCGACGTGGTCGTGGCCGCCGCCGGCGTGCCCGGGATCATCACCGGCGACATGATCAAGCCGGGGGCGGCGGTGCTCGACGTCGGCGTCTCCCGGGTGGACGGCAAGATCGCCGGCGACGTCGCCGACGACGTCTGGGACGTCGCCGCGTGGGTCTCGCCGAACCCGGGAGGCGTCGGCCCGATGACCCGCGCCATGCTGCTCTCCAACATCGTGACCGCTGCCGAGCACCAGGCCTCGTGAGCGACTCGGACCAGCCGCCGGGGCCGCCGGAGCCTGCCGAGGAGGAGGAGCCGACCTCCGCCGAGGACACTGGCGAGGGCGCGCCGCGCCGCTACCCGTCGACGATCGGTGGCGGCTTCTACCTCCTGGTGCTGGCGGTGGTCGCCATCGCGATCGGCGTCGTCACGACCGGTGCGTGGCGCGGCGGCATCCGCTGGTTCGGCGGGGCGCTGATCTTCGCCGCCGTGGTCCGGGCGGTGCTGCCCGCCAAGGACGCCGGCATGCTCGCTGTCCGCGCCCGCTGGTGGGACTGTCTCCTGCTCGCCGGCACCGGCGTCGCCCTGATCCTCCTGGCCAGCTCGATCCCCGACCAGCCCCTCTAACGCCGAGTCGGCGCCAGTTTTCACGTCCTGGTGAAAACTGGCGCCGACTCGGGTGAGATTTGGCGCCGACTCGGCTCAGATCAGGCCGAGCTCCGTGACGGCGGCGCGCTCGTCGGCGAGCTCCGCGGTGGAGGCGTCGATCTTGGCGCGGGAGAAGTCGTCGATCTCGAGGCCCTGGACGATCTCCCAGTCGCCGCCCTTGGTGGTGACCGGGAACGACGAGATCAGGCCCTCGGGCACGCCGTAGGAGCCGTCGGAGACGACCGCCATCGACACCCAGTCGCCCGTGGCGGAGCCGAGCAGCCAGTCGCGGGCGGCGTCGATGGTGGCCGACGCGGCCGAGGCGGCCGAGGAGGAGCCACGGGCCTCGATGATCGCGGCGCCGCGCTTGGCGACCGTCGGGATGAAGGTGTCGGCGATCCAGGCCTGGTCGTCGACGACCTCGGCGGCGTTCTTGCCGGCGATCTCGGCGTGGAAGACGTCGGGGTACTGGGTCGCGGAGTGGTTGCCCCAGATCGTCATCTTCTTGATGTCGGTGACGGCGGCGCCGGTCTTGGCGGCCAGCTGCGAGATCGCGCGGTTGTGGTCGAGGCGGGTGAGCGCCGAGAACCGCTCCTGCGGGATGTCGGGTGCGTTGGTCATCGCGATCAGCGCGTTGGTGTTGGCCGGGTTGCCGGTCACGCCGATGCGGACGTCGTCGGCGGCCACCTTGTTGAGCGCCTTGCCCTGGGCGGTGAAGATCGCACCGTTGGCGGAGAGCAGGTCGCCGCGCTCCATGCCCGGGCCACGGGGACGGGCGCCGACGAGGAGCGCCAGGTTGACGCCGTCGAAGATCTTCTCGGCGTCGTCGCCGATCTCGACGCCGGCCAGGTTCGGGAACGCGCAGTCGTCGAGCTCCATGACGACGCCCTCGAGGGCCTTCAGCGCCGGGGTGATCTCCAGCAGCCGCAGCTCGATCGGGCGGTCGCCCAGCAGCGCACCGCTGGCGAGGCGGAAGAGCAGGCTGTAGCCGATCTGACCGGCGGCACCGGTGACGGCGACCTTCAACGGGGTAGAGCTCACGACGACTCCTTGACACACGAGCGAGGCAGGTGGATTTCCGGCTCCCGACGCTAGCAGCGCACCGTCCCCCTGCGATGCTGGGGTCCATGACGATGCGCGGGCCGATGGCGATGGCATTCGCCACCGTCGTCGCCGTCGGTCTCGCCGGGTGCGGTACGGCGTCCGCGCCGAGCCCCCCGACCGGGGTCGACCAGCTGGTCATCCCGACGCCGAGCCCCGACCCCGACGACTTCGTCGCCGGGGTCGACAACACCTGGCTGCCGTTGCCCGCCGGCCGGACCTGGACCTACGAGGTCGTCGACGCCGGCGGGGCCCACCGGATGCGGGTCCGCGTGGCCGACGGGCCGGAGGTCGACGGCGTCGCCACCACGGCGCGGGTGACCACCGAGGCCGGTGCGGACACCACGGACTGGTTCGCCCAGGACGACGAGGGCAACGTGTGGTGGTTCGGGCGCGAGGGGGAGTGGCAGGCCGGCACCGACGGCGCCCGCGCCGGACTCGCGATGCCGAGGAGCCCGCGCGTGGGCGACGGTTTCCGTACGGCGTACCAGCCGGGAGTCGTCGAGGACGTCGCGACCGTCACCGCCGTGGACGAGTCCGTCACCGTCCCGGCCGGCTCGTACGACGGCGTTGTGGTCGCCCGCGTGACCTCGGCGCTCGAGAGCGGCGCGCGGGACACCTACTGGGCGCGCGGCGTCGGGCTGGTCGAGGAGGACGGCACCGGCCGGACGGTGCGCCTGACCGGCGTCAGCGGCTGACGATCAGGGGCTGACGGTCACGGGTGCGGCGGCCTGATCTGGGTGTCGCCGTCGTCGCCCTCGGGCCACCCGGGCGTCGCGGGCGGCTCCGCCGCCTGCTCGGCCGCGGCCCGCTCGGCCGCTGCCTGCTCGGCGGCCTGCTGGGCCCGCCACTGCTCCGGGGTGGAGCCGACGGGGTGCCACTGCTGGCCGACCGGGTCCCACTGCCAGCCGTCCTGGACGATCGGCTGGGCCGCGGCCGGCTCCGGGTTCCACTGTTGCTGGTACTGGTCGCGAGCGGCGTACCCGGGCGTCTGCGCCGCGGTGCGGGGCCGGACGAAGCTGATGCCCGAGCCCGGGACCAGGTCGCCGACCCGGCCGAAGAGCAGCGGGTAGGCGATGCCCGCGATCGCCGCGCCGATCAGCGGGGCCAGGATGAACAGCCAGAGCTGCTTGATCGCGTCGGGCCCGGCGAAGAGCGCGGGGCCGATGGAGCGGGCGGGGTTGACCGAGGTGCCGGTCGCGGGGATCGCCACGAAGTGGATCGCCGCCAGCGTGAGGCCGATCGCGAGCGGCGCGAGGGCGGGGTGCTCGTTGCGCTCGTCGGTCACGGCCAGGATCACGAGCACGAAGACCGCGGTCAGCACGAGCTCGAGCAGGAAGGCCGCCCACCAGGCGTAGCCGCTGCCGACGTCGCCGAAGGCGTTCTGGCCCATGTTGCCCTCGGCGTCGAAGTTCGCGAAGCCCTGCATCATCACGAAGAGCGCCAGCGCGCCCAGCACGGCGCCCACCAGCTGGGCGACGATGTAGAGGCCGACCTCGCGCCAGGCCATCCGGCCGCCGATGCCGGCGCCCACGGAGACGGCCGGGTTGAAGTGGCCGCCGGAGACCCGGCCGAACGCGTAGACCATCACCACGATGACGAGACCGAAGGTGAGGCCGACCGTGGTGACGGTCGACGGCAGCAGCCGGCCGTCGTTGGCGGCCTGCGCGGTGCCGTAGACGACGACGGAGCCGCAGCCGAACAGCACGAGGACGAGCGTCCCGATCACCTCGGCGATGAGCTTCTGCTGGAGGGTGGGTGCGACGTTGGGCTCGATGGTGGGTTCGATGGTGGCGTCGGACATGTCATCAGCTCCCTCGTGCGGCGCCCCTCGCGAGCGCGGCGACAGCACCTTACCCATGGCCACCCCCCGCTAGACCTCACCCGAACCGGGTGCAAAGGTGGGTTGGTCGGCCCCGTCAGGTATCTTGACGTCAAGGAACTTTGTCCAGCCCCAGGAGACGCAGAACCCTCATGGCCAAGATCATCTACACGCACACGGACGAGGCGCCCCTGCTGGCGACGTACTCCTTCCTCCCGATCGTGCAGGCGTACGCCGGTAAGGCGGGCGTCGCCATCGAGACCCGCGACATCTCGCTGTCCGGCCGGATCCTCGCTCAGTTCGGCATCGTCGACGACGCGCTCGCCGAGCTCGGCGCCCTGGCCAAGACGCCCGAGGCCAACATCATCAAGCTGCCCAACGTCTCCGCCTCCGTCCCGCAGCTCAAGGCCGCGGTCAAGGAGCTGCAGGAGCAGGGCTTCGCGATCCCCGACTACCCGGAGAGCCCCTCGACCGAGGAGGAGAAGGAGATCCGGGCGAAGTACGACAAGGTCAAGGGCTCCGCGGTCAACCCGGTGCTGCGCGAGGGCAACTCCGACCGCCGCGCGCCGCTGTCGGTCAAGAACTACGCCAAGACCCACCCGCACCGGATGGGCGCGTGGAGCTCCGACTCCAAGACCAACGTGGCCACCATGGGTCACGACGACTTCTTCTCCAACGAGCGGTCCGTCGTGCTCCCGGCCGACGACACCCTCACCATCAAGCACGTCGCCGCCGACGGCACCGAGACCGTCCTCAAGGACGGCCTGAAGGTGCTTGCCGGCGAGGTCGTCGACGGCACGTTCATGAACGTCGCGGCGCTGCGCGGCTTCCTCGCCGAGCAGATCGCCCGGGCCAAGGCCGACGACGTGCTGTTCTCGGTGCACCTGAAGGCGACGATGATGAAGGTCTCCGACCCGATCATCTTCGGCCATGTGGTCCAGGCGTTCTTCCCCGCGCTGTTCGAGCAGTACGGCGAGCAGCTCGCCGCCGCCGGCATCTCGCCGAACGACGGCCTCGGCGGGCTGCTCTCCGCCGCCGAGAAGCTCCCCGAGGGCGCCGCGATCAAGGCGGCCGTCGAGGCCGGTCTCGCCGACGGACCGAAGATGGCGATGGTCGACTCCGATCGCGGCATCACCAACCTGCACGTGCCCTCCGACGTCATCATCGACGCCTCGATGCCGGCGATGATCCGCATCGGCGGCCACATGTGGGGCCCCGACGGCGAGGAGGCCGACACCCTCGCGGTGATCCCGGACTCCAGCTACGCCGGCGTCTACCAGGCGGTCATCGACGACTGCCGCGCCCACGGCGCGCTCGACCCGGCCACGATGGGCTCGGTGCCCAACGTCGGCCTGATGGCGCAGGCGGCCGAGGAGTACGGCTCCCACGACAAGACCTTCGAGGTCCCCGCCGCGGGCAAGGTGCAGGTCGTCAACGCCGCCGGCGACGTGCTCATCGAGCACGACGTCCAGCAGGGCGACGTCTGGCGCGCCTGCCAGACCAAGGACGCCCCGATCCGCGACTGGGTCAAGCTGGCCGTCACCCGTGCCCGCGCCACCGGCTCCCCGGCGGTGTTCTGGCTCGACGAGGCCCGCGCCCACGACGCCAACCTGATCGCCAAGGTCAAGCAGTACCTGCCCGAGCACGACACCGACGGGCTCACCATCGAGATCATGGCGCCGGCCGAGGCCACGGCGTACTCCCTCGAGCGGATCCGCAAGGGCGAGGACACCATCTCGGTCACCGGCAATGTGCTGCGCGACTACAACACCGACCTGTTCCCGATCCTCGAGCTCGGAACCTCGGCGAAGATGCTCTCCGTCGTCCCGCTGATGAACGGCGGCGGCCTCTTCGAGACAGGCGCGGGCGGCTCGGCCCCCAAGCACGTGCAGCAGTTGGTCAAGGAGAACTACCTGCGCTGGGACAGCCTCGGCGAGTTCTTCGCGCTGGTGCCCTCGCTGGAGCTGTACGCCGAGCAGGCCGGCACGCCGGCCGCGAAGGTGCTCGCCGACACCCTCGACCGGGCGACCGGGACCTTCCTCAACGAGGACAAGTCCCCGACCCGGCGCCTGGGCGGCATCGACAACCGCGGCTCGCACTTCTACCTGGCGCTCTACTGGGCCCAGGAGCTCGCCCGGCAGACCGACGACGCCGACCTCGCGGCCGCGTTCAAGCCGCTGGCCGACACGCTCGCGGCGAACGAGCAGCAGATCGTCGAGGAGCTGATCGCGGTGCAGGGCAGCCCGGCCGACATCGGCGGCTACTACCGCCCCGACGACGTCAAGGCGGACGCCGTGATGCGCCCGTCGGCGACGCTCAACGAGGCGCTGGCGTCCCTTGCCTGAAGCACCGGAGGAGATCCACTCGAGCTTCGACCGCTGGGACCAGCGGCCGGCGCTCGGGCGCCGCGGCCTGGTCGTGATGATCGGGGTCGTGGTCGTGATCGCCGCCGTGGCGTTCGGGGTGGTATCGCTGGTCTCGCGAGGCACGGAGACCCAGGCGACGGCGATCAAGGTCCCGACGTCGGACTGGATCCCCGGACAGCCGGGTGGCTCCGAGACGATCCGCGGAGCGCTGGCGATCGACTCGCGGCGCTGCACCTACCTGCGGGCCGACGACGGGTCGGAGCTGTGGCCGGTCTGGCCGGCCGGGTACTACGCCCGGATCGACGATGCGGGTCGGGTGAGCCTGTACGACGGCGGCGACCGCCTGGTCGCCCGCGACGGCGAGAGCGTGCAGGCGTCCGGCAGCTACGCGACCGCGGCGGCGTTCGCGGGGCAGACCTGCCTGCCACCCGACGGCGACGTCGCGGTGGTGGAGTCCGAGGTGTCCCGGCTGGGCTGACGCCCAGCCGGGCCCCGGCCCGGGTCGGTCAGGAATAGGCGCCGCACCGGGCGCGGTTGCAGACTGTCGAGTGCTGCGTACGCCGTCAGCCGTGACTCGACCGCCAACCGGAAAGATCCCCGCCTCGTGACGACGACCGCGCCGACCCCCGCCGCGACGGGTGAGGCCACGACCGCGCGCCACTATCGGCTGGCGGTCCTCGCCCTCGCGCTCGGCGGGTTCGCGATCGGGACCACCGAGTTCGTGACGATGGGCCTGCTCCCGCAGGTCGCCGCCGGTGTCGGCGTCTCGATCCCGCAGGCCGGCCACGTCATCTCCGCCTACGCGCTCGGCGTGGTGGTCGGCGCTCCGGTGATCGCGATCTTCGGTGCCCGGCTGCCGCGGCGCGCGCTGCTGGTCGGCCTGATGGCGGCGTACGCCGTCTTCAACGTGCTCAGCGCCGCCGCCGACAGCTACGGCGTGCTCTTCGCCGCGCGGTTCCTCGACGGCCTGCCGCACGGCGCCTACTTCGGTGTGGCGTCGCTGGTCGCCGCGGGCCTGGCCAGCCCCGGCCGCCGGGGCCGGGCGGTCGCCAGCGTGATGCTCGGCCTGTCGGTCGCGAACGTCGTCGGCGTGCCCGCCGCCACCTGGCTCGGTCAGCAGGTCGGGTGGCGCGCGGCGTACCTCTCGACCGCGGGCCTGGCGCTGCTCACCGTGCTGATGGTCCTCGTGTTCGTGCCGCGCACCCCGGGCGACCCGGAGGCCACCGGGCGGCGCGAGATGCTGTTCTTCCGCAACGGCCAGGCCATGCTGACGCTGCTCGCCGGCGCGGTGGGCTTCGGCGGCCTGTTCGCGGTCTACTCCTACATCGCGCCGACCGTCACCGACGTGGCCGGCCTCTCCGAGTCCGCGGTGCCGGTGTTCACCGCGGTGTTCGGCGTCGGCATGGTCGCCGGCACCTGGCTGGCCGGGCGGCTGGCCGAGTGGTCGGTGTTCCGCACCCTGATCTGGTCGGGGGCGGCCTCGGGTCTGGTGATGCTGCTCGTCTGGGCGGTCGCGCCGTACGGCTGGTGGCTGATGCCCGCGATCTTCCTGGTCACGGCGACCGGGTCGGTGCTCGTGGTGAACCTGCAGCTGCGACTGATGTCGGTCTCCGGCGAGGCCCAGACGCTGGGCGCGGCGATGAACCACGCGTCGCTCAACATCGCCAACGCGCTCGGCGCCTGGCTGGGCGGCCTCGTGATCGCCGCCGGCTACGGCTACCGGGCGCCGGCGCTGGTCGGTGCCGCCCTGTCGGTCGCCGGCATCGCCGTGCTGCTCTGGTCGGCCGCGCTGCACCGGCGGACCGGCTGACCCTGCCGCGTCCGTCCCATCCCCATCCGGAAGAATGACCGCCATGTCCACCACGACCGCACCCGAGGTCGCTCCGAGCACCCAGGGGTCCGCCACGTCCCGTCCCCGCGTGCTCTCCGGCATCCAGCCGACGGCCGACTCGTTCCACTTCGGCAACTACCTGGGCGCGCTGCGGCAGTGGGTGGACCTCCAGCAGGAGTACCAGCCGTTCTTCTTCATCGCCGACCTGCACGCGATCACGGTCGAGCAGGACCCGAAGGTGCTCCGCGAGCGCACCCTGCGGGCCGCCGCCCAGCTGATCGCGATGGGCATCGACCCCGACCGCTCGGCGATCTTCGTGCAGTCGCAGGTGCCCGAGCACGCCCAGCTCGGCTGGGTGCTCCAGTGTCTGACCGGCTTCGGCGAGGCGCGCCGGATGACCCAGTTCAAGGACAAGTCAGCGAAGGGCGGTGAGGGCGCGGCCAGCGTCGGCCTGTTCACCTACCCGATCCTCCAGGCGGCCGACATCCTCCTCTACCGGCCCCACTACGTGCCGGTGGGCGAGGATCAGCGTCAGCACCTCGAGCTGACGCGCGACCTGGCGCAGCGCTTCAACAGCCGCTACAAGAAGACGTTCCGGCTGCCGGAGCCCTACATCCTCAAGGCCACCGCCAAGATCACCGACCTCCAGGACCCGACCTCGAAGATGTCGAAGTCGGCCTCCTCGCCCTCGGGCATCATCGAGATGCTCGACGACCCGAAGACCTCGGCGAAGAAGATCCGCTCGGCGGTCACCGACTCCGGGTCCGAGATCCGGTTCGACCCCGACGGCAAGCCCGGCGTCAGCAACCTGCTCACGATCTACTCGGCGCTCACCGCGCGCCCGATCGCGGACCTCGAGGCGGAGTACGCCGGTCGCGGGTACGGCGACCTGAAGAAGGAGCTCGCCGAGGTCGTGGTCGACTTCGTGACGCCGTTCCGGACCCGCACGCTCGAGCTGCTCGACGACCAGTCGTACCTCACCGACGTGCTCCGCCGGGGCGCCGAGCAGGCGGGGGCGGTGGCCGAGGCGACGCTGCGCGACGTCTACCAGCGGGTCGGCTTCGTGGCGGCCGGCCAGTAGGGTCGAGGTCGTGCCAACCATCGGAGTGGCGATCGCGATCCCCGAGCCCTGGGCGACCGAGCTGCAGGACTACCGGACCGCGGTCGGAGACACCACGGCGGCGATGATCCCGACCCACATCACGCTGGTGCCGCCGACCGACGTCGACGAGGCCGACCTGCCGGAGATCGAGCGACACCTGGCCGAGGCCGCGACCGGCATCGGCAGCTTCGTGGTGCACCTGCGCGGGACCGGCACCTTCCGGCCGATCTCGCCGGTCGTCTTCGTCACCCTCGTGCAGGGCATCTCCGAGTGCGAGCGGCTCGCCGACGCCGTCCGCCGCGGTCCGCTGGACGTCGAGCTCGCGCACCCCTACCACCCGCACGTCACGATCGCCCACCACATCGAGGACGCCCTGCTGGACCGGGCGTTCGCGGAGCTGGCGGACTTCGAGTGCGAGTTCACGGTGGGGGAGTTCCACCTCTACGTGCACGACGAGGAGATCGGCTGGCAGCCGACGCGGCAGTTCTCGCTGGCGGCGTCGGGGACCTGACGTGCCCTCGCTCCGGGAGCGCGTCGCGGACGTCCGCCGGCGCCGGCCCCTCGTCGACCACGTCGTCCGCACGCAGGAGCACTACGGCACGGTGAAGGCCGGCCAGCAGGCCGGCGCGGTCACCTACTTCGCGTTCCTGTCGTTCTTCCCGATCCTGGCTCTCGCGTTCTTCGTCGTCGGCTGGCTCGCGAAGATCTGGACCAACGCCGAGGAGAACCTCACCAAGGCCCTGGACGCCGTCATGCCCGGCCTGGTCGGCACCGGCCCCGACCAGGTGCAGATCAGCGACATCGAGCGGGCCGCGAGCACCGTGGGGATCATCGGCGCGGTGATCCTGCTCTACTCCGGGCTCGGCTGGCTGGCCGCGATGCGCGCCGCGCTCGTCATCGTGTTCGAGGTGCCGGCGAAGGAGCAGCCCAACTTCGTGCTCGGCAAGCTCCGCGACCTGCTCACCCTGGCCGTCATCGGCGGGATCCTGCTGCTGGCGGTGGTCGTGGCCGGTCTGGTCGGCGGCTTCTCGCGTGAGGTGCTGGACTGGCTGGACCTCGACATGGAGTTCGGGCGGCTGCTCTGGCTGCTCACCGTTGCGTTCGGCTTCCTCGCGAACATGCTGCTGTTCTTCGCGATGTTCGTGCTGCTCGCCGAGCCGCGCACCCCGCGCCGGTCGCTGTGGTCGGGGGCGGTGCTCGGTGCGATCGCGTTCGAGGTGCTCAAGCAGGTCTCCGGTCTGCTGATCAAGGCGACCCAGGGCACTCCGGCGTTCCAGGCGTTCGGCATCGCGCTGATCGTGCTGGTCTGGATCAGCTACTTCTCCCAGGTGGTCCTCTACTCCGCCGCCTGGGCACACACCTCCCGCGCCGCGCGCGCCGCCCGACCGGTGCCCATGGTGGCTCCGGTGGCCGGGCCGCCGTCGCCCCCGGTGCGGCGTACCGACGACGTCGAACACCCCTGGGCGGCGCCGTACGCCGCGGGTGCGGCGACCATGCTTGGCCTGGTAGCGGTGGTCCGCAGGCTGACGACCAGATCGACGAGAAGGAGCGAATGACAGTGGGACGCAAGACCGGGTGGTTCCTGGTCGCCGTGGCGGCGTGGAACTTCCTGACCTGGATCATGTTCGCGCGCAACCTGTACGACGCGCACGCCTCCGGTGAGGACCGCCCGCAGGGCTACTGGATCGCCCACAGCGGGCTGATCGCCGTCAACCTCTGCCTGGGGGTCGTCTTCGCCGTCCTCGGCCTCCGGACCCTGCGCAAGCCCTGAAACGCCGAGTCGGCGCCAGATTCCAGTCAGGACTGAAATCTGGCGCCGACTCGGGTGAGATCTGGCGCCGACTCGGCTTAGTGGCCGTGGCGGAGGGCGGCGTGCAGGTCCCAGTTGAGGCGGGAGATCACGTCGAGTGGGATCTCCTTGGGGCAGGCAGCGGTGCACTCGCCGATGTTGGTGCAGCCGCCGAAGCCCTCGGCGTCGTGCTGGGCGACCATGCCGACGACGCGGCTGTCGCGCTCGGGCTGGCCCTGCGGGAGCTCGCCGAGGTGGGTGATCTTCGCACCCATGAACAGCGAGGCGGAGCCGTTGGGACAGGCCGCCACGCAGGCGCCGCAGCCGATGCAGGTCGCCACGTTGAACGCGCGCGTCGCGTCGTCACGGGGGACCGGCACGGAGTGCGCCTCGGGGGCGGAGCCGGTGTTGACGGAGATGAAGCCGCCGGCCTGGATGATCCGGTCGAACGCGCCGCGGTCGACGACGAGGTCCTTGACCACCGGGAACGCGTCGGCGCGCCAGGGCTCGACGACGATCTCGTCGCCGTCCTTGAAGGACCGCATGTGCAGCTGGCAGGTCGTGGTGACCTCCGGGCCGTGCGCCTGGCCGTTGATCATCAGCCCGCACATGCCGCAGATGCCCTCGCGGCAGTCGGAGTCGAACGCGACCGGGTCCTCGCCCTTGGCGATCAGATCCTCGTTGAGGACGTCGAGCATCTCCAGGAACGACATGTCCTGCGAGACGCCGTCGAGCTCGTAGGTCTGCATCGCGCCCTTCGACGCGGCGTCCGGCTGGCGCCAGATCTTGAGGGTCACCTTCATTACTTGTAGCTCCGCTGCTTCATCTCGATGGCCGTGTAGACGAGGTCTTCCTTGTGCAGGACGGGCAGCTCGCCGTCGCCGGCGAACTCCCAGGCGGCGACGTACGCGTACTGGTCGTCGTGGCGCAGCGCCTCGCCGTCCTCGGTCTGCGACTCGGCGCGGAAGTGGCCGCCGCAGGACTCGCGGCGGTTGAGCGCGTCGATGCACATCAGCTCACCGAGCTCGAGGAAGTCGGCCACGCGGCCGGCCTTCTCCAGCGACTGGTTGAGGCTGTCGGAGGTGCCCAGCACCTTCACGTTGCGCCAGAAGTCGTCCTTGAGGGTGCGGATCAGGTCGATGGCCTTCTTCAGGCCGTCCTCGGTCCGCTCCATGCCGCAGTACTCCCACATGATGTTGCCGAGCTCGCGGTGGTAGGAGTCGACGCTGCGGGTGCCGTTGGTGGACAGGAAGTGCGAGACCCGGTCCTCGACCGACTTCCGCGCCTCGACGACGTCCGGGTGGGTCTCCTCGACCTTCTCGAACGGGCCGTCCGCGAGGTAGTCGCGGATCGTGTGGGGCAGCACGAAGTAGCCGTCGGCGAGCCCCTGCATCAGGGCGGAGGCGCCCAGGCGGTTGGCGCCGTGGTCGGAGAAGTTGGCCTCGCCGGTCACGAACAGCCCGGGGATCGACGCCTGCAGGTCGTAGTCGACCCACAGGCCGCCCATGACGTAGTGGACCGCCGGGTAGATCCGCATCGGGGTGTCGTACGGGTTCTCGCCGGTGATCCGGGCGTACATGTCGAAGAGGTTGCCGTACTTCTCCTCGACCGCGTCGCGGCCCAGCCGCTCGACCGCGGCGCTGAAGTCGAGGTAGACGCCACGGCGCACGCCGTCGACCTCCGGGCCGACGCCGCGACCCTCGTCGCAGACGTACTTGGCGGCGCGGGACGCGATGTCGCGCGGCACCAGGTTGCCGAAGGAGGGGTAGATCCGCTCCAGGTAGTAGTCGCGGTCCTGCTCCGGGATCTGCCGGGGGTCCTTGTCGCAGTCGGACTTCTGCTTCGGGACCCAGATCCGCCCGTCGTTGCGCAGCGACTCCGACATCAGCGTCAGCTTCGACTGGTGCGACCCGGTGACCGGGATGCAGGTCGGGTGGATCTGCGTGTAGCAGGGGTTGGCCATGTAGGCGCCCTTGCGGTGCGCCCGCCAGGTGGCCGTGACGTTCGACCCCATCGCGTTGGTGGAGAGGTAGAAGACGTTGCCGTAGCCGCCGGAGGCCAGCACGACGACGTCGGCCAGGTGTGTCTCGATCTCGCCGGTGACCAGGTCGCGGGCGATGATGCCGCGGGCCCGTCCGTCGACCACGATCAGCTCGAGCATCTCGTGGCGGGTGTACTGCGTGACCGTGCCGGCCGCGACCTGCCGCTCCATCGCCTGGTAGGCGCCGATCAGCAGCTGCTGACCGGTCTGGCCGCGGGCGTAGAACGTGCGGGAGACCTGGACGCCGCCGAACGAGCGGTTGTCGAGGAGGCCGCCGTACTCACGCGCGAAGGGGACGCCCTGCGCGACGCACTGGTCGATGATGTTGGCGCTGACCTCGGAGAGCCGGTAGACGTTCGACTCGCGCGAGCGGTAGTCGCCGCCCTTGACGGTGTCGTAGAACAGGCGGTGGACGGAGTCGCCGTCCTCCTTGTAGTTCTTCGCGGCGTTGATGCCGCCCTGCGCGGCGATCGAGTGGGCGCGGCGCGGGGAGTCCTGGTAGCAGAAGGACTTCACGTTGTAGCCGGCCTCGCCGAGCGTGGCCGCGGCCGAGCCACCGGCCAGGCCGGTGCCGACGATGATGATGTCGAGCTTGCGCCGGTTGGCCGGGTTGACCAGGCGGGCCTCGAACTTGCGGGTCTGCCAGCGCTCGTCGATCGGGCCCTCGGGGGCCTTGGTGTCGCGGATCGGCTCGCCGGGGGTGTAGTAGCCGGCGGCGTCGTCGCCGTGCTCCGCGGGGGCGTCGTGCGAGGGGTCACCCGTCAGCGTGGTGTCAGGCATGTCGGTCATGTGCAGCCCCTTACTTGGAGATGACGCCCGCGAGGACGAAGATCGGGACGAGGGAGAAGCCGGCGGCGATGACGACCGCGAGGATCCAGCCGAGGGCCTTGGCGTTGCGACGGGCGCGTGCGTTGTTCGTCAGGCCCAGCGTCTGCGCGGCGCTCCAGGTGCCGTGGTGCAGGTGCATGCCGAGCGCGAACATCGCCAGCAGGTAGATGACGGTCATCCACCAGGTGTCGAAGGTGTCGACGAGCAGGTTGTACGGGTCGTTGGTCTCCCCGCCCGCCACGTTGACCTTGCCGATCGTGAAGTTGATCAGGTGCCAGATCACGAACAGCAGGATCGTCAGGCCGCCCCAGCGCATCCAGCGCGAGGAGAACGACGAGGCGAGGTTCTTCTTCACGACGTACTTCTGGCTGCGCGCATGGTTTGCGCGGCGCCACAGCTTGGCCGCGGCGTACACGTGCACGACCACCGCGACGATGAGCACGGCGCGCATGATCCAGAGGAAGCCGGCGTACGGGAGCATCGGCTCGCCGAGCGTGCGCAGGTGGTGCGCGTACTCGTTGTAGGCATCGTGGCCGGCGAAGGCCTTGAGGTTGCCGTACATATGGAGCAGCACGTACAGGATGAAGATGATGCCGCTCGCGGCCATCAGGAGCTTGAGGGTGATGGTCGAGCGCGACGCCCGCGCACCCGTCACCAAGGTCGTCGTTGCCACGAGAGGCCACGCTACCCCGCGTGAGCGGCCCGTGATCGGCGGGTCAGTGTGACTTAGAGCGCGTTACCGACCGGTCTCGTTCGCGCGCTGGTGCAACCGGTTCTCGAAATCTTCGGTGTGGCCTCTTTCACATCCCGCGCCGACTGTGCAGACTGCGGATGCACCCGACCCACCGGAGGTGGCGATGGCGTCGACCGACGCGCGCGAGACCAGGGCAACGCAGGGCTCAGCAGGTTCGACCGGTGTGAACGGCCCGACCCGGGCCCGGATCGGAGCGAAGACGCTCCGCACCGACACGTGGTGGCTCTACCCGGCCGTGACGTTCGTGGTGTTCTCGGCGTTCGTGGTCTATGCCACCTGGCGGGCGTTCGCCGGCGCCTACTACTACGCGACGCCGTACCTCTCGCCGTTCTACTCGCCCTGTCTCGGTGACTGCGTCGAGGGCGCCTCGGACTTCGGCCAGCCGTTCGCGGGCTTCCCACTGTCGGCGGCGCTGATCATCCTGATCTTCCCGCTCGGCTTCCGGCTCACCTGCTACTACTACCGCAAGGCCTACTACCGGGCGTTCTGGCTCTCGCCGCCCGCCTGTGCGGTCGCCGAGCCGCACGGCAGGTACACCGGCGAGACCCGCTTCCCGCTGATCCTGCAGAACATCCACCGCTGGTTCTGGTACGCCGCGGTGCTGGTCGCCTGCGTGCTCAGCTACGACACCGTGCTGGCCTTCCGCAACGAGGACGGCGAGTGGGGGCACATGGGCCTCGGCACCGTCCTGATGCTGGCCAACGTCGTGCTGATCTGGCTCTACACGCTCTCGTGCCACTCCTGTCGGCACATCACCGGCGGCCGGCTCAGACACTTCTCGAAGCATCCCGTGCGCTACCGGCTGTGGACGGCCGTCTCGAAGCTGAACACCAAGCACGGGGTCTATGCCTGGTACTCGCTGTTCTCCGTGGCGATCGTGGACCTCTACGTCTACCTGCTCGCCACCGGCGCCTTCGACGACCCGAGGTTCTTCTAATGAGTGAGCGGCACCCCATGACCGGCAACGAGATGTCCGGGTCAGCGGCCGGCGGACTGGAGCGGCACGAGTACGACGTGGTCGTGATCGGTGCCGGGGGCGCCGGCCTGCGCGCGGCGATCGCGGCGCACGAGGCGGGTGCACGCACCGCGGTGGTGTGCAAGTCCCTGCTCGGCAAGGCGCACACGGTGATGGCCGAGGGCGGCATCGCCGCCGCGATGGGCAACCGCTGGCCCGAGGACAGCTGGGAGGTGCACTTCCGAGACACCATGCGTGGCGGGAAGATGCTCAACAACTGGCGGATGGCCCAGCTGCACGCCCAGGAGGCGCCCGAGCGGGTGCAGGAGCTCGAGGACTGGGGCGCCCTCTTCGACCGCACCGACGACGGGCTGATCTCGCAGCGCGACTTCGGCGGTCACAAGTACGCCCGGCTCGCCCACGTCGGCGACCGCACCGGGCTGGAGATGATCCGCACCCTCCAGCAGCGCACCGTGCAGCTCGGCATCGACGTGTTCATGGAGTGCACGATCACCGAGCTGCTCAAGGACGGGGGTTTCGAGACAGGCGCCAGCGCGCCTTCCTCAACCACCGGAGGCGGCGCCATTGCCGGGGCCTTCGGGTACTGGCGCGAGACCGGCCGCTTCGTCGCGTTCGCGGCACCGACGGTGATCCTCGCGACCGGCGGCATCGGCAAGTCCTTCAAGGTCACCTCGAACTCCTGGGAGTACACCGGCGACGGTCACGCGCTCGCGCTCCGGGCGGGCGCCGCGCTGATCAACATGGAGTTCGTGCAGTTCCACCCGACCGGCATGGTGTGGCCGCCCTCGGTGAAGGGGCTGCTGGTCACGGAGTCGGTGCGCGGCGACGGCGGCGTGCTCAAGAACTCTGAAGGCAAGCGCTTCATGTTCGACTACATCCCGGAGTTCTTCAAGGCGGAGACGGCCGACACCATCGAGGAGGCCGACCGGTGGTACGAGGACAAGAAGAACAACCGGCGGCCACCCGAGCTGCTGCCCCGTGACGAGGTGGCGCGGGCGATCAACTCCGAGATCAAGGCCGGCCGCGGGTCACCGCACGGCGGCATCTACCTCGACATCGCGTCCCGGCGTACGCCCGAGTTCATCCGCAAGCGACTGCCGTCGATGTACCACCAGTTCAAGGAGCTGGCCGACGTCGACATCACCCAGGAGCCGATGGAGATCGGGCCCACCTGCCACTACGTGATGGGCGGGGTCGAGGTCGACGCCGACAGCCAGGAGAGCGCGGTCACCGGCCTGTACGCCGTGGGGGAGTGCTCGGGCGGCATGCACGGCTCCAACCGGCTGGGCGGCAACTCGCTCGGCGACCTGCTGGTGTTCGGCAAGCGGGCGGGTGAGCACGCTGCGGCATACGCCGCGGGGCTCTCGACCCGTCCGGCGGTCGACGAGGCCGACATCAAGGCGGCGTCGACGAGCGCCCTCGCGCCATTTGAGGTAGAGGGAGGCGAGAACCCGTACACGATCCAGCACGACCTCCAGCAGTCGATGAACGACCTGGTCGGCATCATCCGCACCGCCCGCGAGCTCGAGCAGTCACTGGTCGAGATCGAGGGGTTGAAGGAGCGCGCGCGGCACATGGTCGTGGAGGGGCATCGGCAGTACAACCCCGGCTGGCACCTGTCGATCGACCTGCGCAACATGCTGCTGGTCTCGGAGGCCATCGCGAAGGCGGCGCTGGCCCGCGAGGAGTCACGCGGCGGCCACACCCGCGACGACTTCCCCCAGACCGACAACGAGGTGTGGGGCACGAAGAACCTCGTCGTCACCCTCGACGCCGGCGGCACCGGCGTGGACCTGTCCGAGAAGCCGTTGCCGGTGCTGCCGGACGAGCTCAAGAAGTACTTCGACTAGCCAGATCATCGGGAGAGGACCGGCATGGGCTACGACCTGAAGATGCGCGTCTGGCGCGGCGACCAGTCCGGCGGCGACCTCGGCGACTACACCGTGGAGGTGTCCGAGGGCGAGGTCGTCCTCGACGCACTGCACCGGCTGCAGGCGACGCAGGCCGGCGACCTGGCGATCCGCTGGAACTGCAAGGCCGGCAAGTGCGGCTCGTGCTCCGCCGAGATCAACGGCCGGCCGCGGCTGATGTGCATGACCCGGCTCTCGGACTTCGAGCCCGAGGAGACGATCACGGTCACGCCGATGCGCGCCTTCCCGGTGATCCGCGACCTGGTGACCGACGTGTCGTACAACTACGAGAAGGCCAAGGAGCTGCCGTATGCCGAGCTCGGTCCGCGCGACCCCGACGGCAAGCGCCGGATGGCGCAGATCGACGTCGAGCGCGGGCAGGAGTTCCGCAAGTGCATCGAGTGCTTCCTGTGCCAGGACACCTGCCACGTCGTCCGCGACCACGAGGACAACAAGCCGGCCTTCGCCGGCCCGCGGTTCTTCCTGCGGTACGCCGAGCTCGACATGCACCCCCTCGACACCCACGACCGGCGGGCCCTGGCGCAGAGCGCCGCGGGCATCGGGATGTGCAACATCACCAAGTGCTGCACCGAGGTCTGCCCCGAGGGCATCCGGATCACCGACAACGCGATCATCCCGATGAAGGAGCGGGTCGTCGACCGCAAGTACGACCCGCTGGTCTGGCTCGGCAACAAGATCGGCATCCGCAACAAGGACAACGACGGCCGTGCCGAGGTCTAGCGACCCACGACGAGCCGGACCTTCGATCCGAGCCGGACCTCCGTGCCGGCGGTCACGCCCTGACCGAGGACCTTGCCCCGCTTGGCCTTCTTCGCGACCTTCTTCCGGCTGACCGCGCCCGTGGCGCAGCCCGCGGCCTTCAGCCGGGTGGTGGCCTGGGCGACGGTGCGGCCGGTCACGCTCGGCACCCGGCAGTACGTCGTGGCCGTGGGGGTGGCCGGGGTCGCGGGTGCCGGGGTCGAGACCACGACCGGAGCGTTGGCGGGGCAGACGTCGTCGCTGAACGCGCCGTTCGTGGCGTTGCCGAACGACTCCGTCCCACATCCGGCGTGGACGATGCCGCCCGCGAGCTCGACGCCGGTGTTGTTGAGGTTGAGGTGCGTGCGCGTCGCCCATGCCTCGGCCCCGGCCGCCGCGCGGAGCGCGACGTTGGACTGGGTGACGACGCTGTCGGTGATGCTCACCCGGGTCGGGTGCCCCGGAGCCGGCTCGAGCAGGACTCCGTGCTGACAGTTCTGGGTGAGCGCGACGTCGCTGAGCGCGATGTCGACGAAGGTGTCGGGTGAGCTGGAGGTGAGCGGGGTCCGGATGGCGTTGGCCTGGCCGGAGATCCGGACGTCGTCGAGGCGGACCGAGCGGGCCGCGATCACGGAGACGCCCGCGATGCCGCCGCAGGTGCCCGCGACGCTCCCGGACAGGCCGCCGATGATGTCGAGGCCGCGCAGGATCACGTCGGCATCTCCCGGGGCGTTGATGATGACGGCCGTGGTCCCGAGGTTGCTGATGGAGCCGAAGCTGCCGGAACCGTCGATCGTGATCGACTTGGTGATCGTGACGGCGCCGAAGCCGCCCGGGTCGAGGACGTTGATCGCGCCGCCCGCCGCCGTCTTGGAGATCGCCCCGGCGAAGGTCTTGCACGGTGAGGTGCGCGAGCACGGATTGCCGTCGTCGCCGACGCCCGAGACCCAGGTGCGCTGCGCCTGCGCCTGTGCCGGCGCGGCGATCACGGGCACGGCGGCCAGGCCGAGGACGAGGGGAAGGACGGGAGCGAGGCGCCGGAGGCGGCGCCGTGACGTTGTCATGACGCGGACCGTAGCGGTCGGAGGCGGTGCCGTCTGCCGATCGCGGGACCTCGTCCGAGACGTCACACGCGGTCGACGGTCGGGGCCTCAGCCGACCTGGCGGATCCGCACGTAGTAGGCGGGGATGGAGCCGTCCGGCCGCTTCCTCCCGTCGGGTCGCTGTCGCAGGGGCGTGCGGGCGAAGGTCGCGACGTCGTACTCCTCGATGGAGAGGGTGACGTAGCGGGCACCCGGCAGCACGAGAACCTCGCGCTCGGTGGTCGCGGTCGACAGCATCGAGATGTCCTTGCCGCCGCTGCCGTCCACCTCGACCTCGACGAACAGCTTGATCGGCCCGTCGCCGCTCGTGCGGAGGAACTGGCGACCGGTCGCGGTGCCCTTGGACGTGCTCATGAAGAGCTCGTTGGTGGCCACCTGGCCGACCGTGTACATCCTCTTCATCCGGCCGAGGTCCACGTTGTCGCCACGGTAGGAGACGCCGTGCCACGCCGGCAGCTTGGCGAGGCCCGACATCGCCATGCCGGCGTGTACGGCGCTCTCCTGCTGGAGGCGGTCGACGGACTCGTCGTCGGCCCTCGCCCCGAGGTGCTTGCGCAGTCCGGGCTCGAAGCCGGTCATGCTCGGGTTGATGTAGCGGTAGTTCTCCGCGGTGTAGGTCCGAATCGCCAGCACCTCGGCATGGCTGAGGCCGGCGGCCGCCGTCGCGAGCCGGGCGTTGGGTGCCTTCTGGTTGTCGGACGCGCTCGCATCCTGTACGAACCGCTCGTCCTCCGGACGAGCACCCCATGACGTGTCGTGGCCTCGGATGTCGGCGCCGCCCGTCAAGTGTGCGAACTGTCGAACGGGCGGGCGGGTCTGGCCGCCCTTCGAGCCCTTCTGCGCCGGCATCGCCTGCAACTCGTGCTTCTGGAGGTCGGTGCCCCCGAGCCGCTCGGCGTACTGGAGCTCGGCGTAGGTGCGCAGGACCTGGGCCGAGGCGAGTCGGTCGATCTCCACCATCAGGTCGATCCGGGTGCGCTCGACCTCGCTGGTGCCCCCGCGGTGCTTGAACCGATAGGACTCGGCCAGGCGCCCGACCTTCTTGACCAGGGGCAGCTGGTTCAGCGGGTGCCGGGTCGCGGTGAGCTCGTCGAGGGTGACCATCAGCCGGTAGAGCGTCGACTTCTTGGAGCGGGCGCGCTTGAGCTCGTCGTAGGACATCGTGTCCCGCACCGCGGTGGACATCTCGCGCAACGTCCGGCTCGGCCCGCGCCGCGGGCGCTTGGCCTTCGCTGCGGCGGCCGCGATCTCCTTCTCGGTGGGGGGCACGAAGTCGGAGAGGTCGTCGACCTTGGCTCCCGCGTCGTCGAAGGGCGAGTCCTCCTGCTCCGACTCGGACTCCTGGGACTCGTCCTGGCGGTCGCCGCCCTGGGGCGTGACCTTGCCCGGTGCGAGCGTGACGTCGCTGGAGGGCTGGCCGGCGAGGGTCTGCAGCTGCTCCTCGCTCTCGCTCTCCTGCGACTCGTCCTCGACCTCGAGCTGGGTGGGCGGCGCGGTGGCGGCCTGCTTCGGCGCCGGCGCCTGCGGCTTCCTCTTCTTGAAGTGCCTACTGAAGCCCATCGAAGTCCTCCTCCCGGACCACGCGCCCGAGCTTGACGTACTCCGCGATCAGGGCCGCCCGGACGTGGCGCATCTCGACCGGCCGGTCCTCGTCGGCCGCCTGGAAGGCGGCGGCGACGACGGCGTTGCGGATGACGCCGCCGGTGAGCTCGTAGCGGCGGGCGAGCAGGTCGAGGTCGAGGTCTCCCTGCGGTACGCCGTCGCGGAGATGCCGCTCCCAGATGGCGCGCCGCTCGGGCCCGGCCGGGGTGGGGAAGTCGACGACGAAGTGGATGCGGCGCAGGAAGGCGTCGTCGATGTTCTTCGGCAGGTTCGTGGCCAGCACGACGATGCCGTCGTAGGTCTCGAGCCGCTGGAGGAGGTAGGAGACCTCGAGGTTGGCGTACCGGTCGCGGCCGTCCTTGACCTCGGCCCGCTTGCCGAAGAGCGAGTCGGCCTCGTCGAAGAACAGCACCGAGCTGCCGGCCGACGCGGCCGCGAAGAGCCGCTCGAGGTTCTGCTCGGTCTCGCCGATGTACTTGCTGACCACGGTCGAGATGTCGATGCGGTACATGTCCAGGCCGAGCTCCGACGCGACCACCTCGGCGGCCAGGGTCTTGCCGGTGCCGGACTGGCCGGTGAAGAGCGAGACGATCCCGCGGCCGGCGGCGTGCGACAGCCCCCAGTCGTCGAGCACCCGGCCGGCGTGCTGGTAGCGCGCGACGATCGACCGCAGCTGGGCCAGCTTGGCCCCGCTCAGCACCAGGTCGTCCCAGGACTTCTGCGGCCGGACCCGGCGCGCCAGCGTGCCGAGTGGCCCGGCGAGCAGGCGGCGGACGGCGACGTGCACGTCGCCGTCGACGGTCGGGTGCACCGCAGCGACGAGCTCGGTCTGCTCCGCGGTGAGCCGGTGCTCCAGCGGTACGTCGGGGCCGACCGCGGCTCGCCACTCGTCGTCGGTCACCAGGTCGGCGGACGCGACGTGCTCGGAGCGCGCCCGGTCGGGCAGGTCGCGGACCGGCAGTTCGTCGACGCAGGTGAGCGCCCAGCCGAGATGGGTGGCCCGCTCGACCCAGCGCCGCCCCTCCTCGGGGAGGCCGTCGTCGAGCTCGACGACGACCGCTCGGCCGGTGAGGGTGGCCTCGCGCACGATCGCGGCCCAGCCGGCGTCGGACGCAGGGGCCGGGGCCACCAGGAACCGGCCGCCACCGGAGCGCTCGATGGCCAGGTCGCGGCGGCGTACCCGGTCGGGACCCGAGACCAGCACGACCTCGGCCGACCGGGGAGTCGACGCCGGCCGGTCGACGTGACGGGTGCCGACCGGCAGGTCCGCGTCGGGGGACGGGTCGCCCAGCAGCGCCCACAGCACCTGCGGCGCGAGCTCGACCTCGGTCGTCGCCCACAGCCCCGGGCGGTGACCGCCGACCAGCGCCGCGCGTCGCAGGGCGGACCCGGGACCGGCCGCCTCCGCGCAGGCAAGGGTCCCGCCCAGCAGGCGGGCGGCGGCGCCGAGCGTGATCCGGCTGGGCCGGGTCGCGCCGACCAGCACGCCGATCCGGGCCGCGCGCACCGGGTCGAGCTCGCAGGCCACGAGGAGCGCGAGCAGCTCGCGCTCGGGACCCTCCGCCCCGGCGTTGACGCAGAGCGTGTGGAACACCGACGCGGAGTCGAGCGCGAGCGTCGTGCGCGCGTCGTCGAGCGCCTCGGCCGGCGCCTCGTCCAGGGCCACCCCGATCGCGGCGTCCGCGAAGGCGGCGAAGGGCGGTGCGCCGGCGTCCGTCGCGAGCATGGGCGTCGACATCCGTGCTGGTCTCCCTCTGGGGGCCGACGCAGGAGCCGGGGCCCTCGAGCGAAATCTAGACCACCGGAGGCCGCTGTCCACCCCGAATGGTGAGGATGCCCGCGCCCGCTCTCGGCCGGGGCAGGACCGGTTCCGGGCCGGTCAGGAGAGCATCCCGACGAAGGCTCTCGAGGCGACGTACGTCGCGGCGCCGAGCGCGGCCGCCACCACCAGGGTCACCAGCGCGATCGTCACGACCGCCCTGAGCACCGCCTGCCAGCGTGCCGCCTCCTCCTCGTTCCGGCCCCGAGGCCGGTGTGCGAGCACCGTCATGCCGATCTCCTCCCTCCCGAGTCGAGGATCGATCTGGATCCAGCATGTTCCTCGTCCGGTGTGTTGTCTTCGCCTGCACCGGGTGAGACGTCGTGGGCGGCGGTTCGGTTGTCGTGAGGCGGCCGAGGAGGCACCCGGTACGGTTTTGTCGATCGAGGAGCCTCACGTCGATACGAGCCGGGGAGGGCGTGTGGTCAGGGGACGTCCGGGCCGGGCGCTGTTGGCGACCCTCGCGGTCAGCGCCCTGGCCCTCGTCGGCATCGACGACCCGACACGGGTGCCCGAGTCGGCGCGCGCGGCCTTGACGCCGACGCCGACACCGGCGCTGGAGCGGCCGGTCTCGAGGCCGAACGTCCTGATGATCACGGTCGACGACCTGGCCGCGACCGACCTGCCCTACCTCCCGCGGGTGCGCCGGCTGATGGAGACCGGCGGCGTGACCTTCGGCGACGGCATCGCGCCGTCCCCGATGTGCGTGCCGGCCCGGGCGTCGCTGCTCACCGGGCAGTACGCCCACAACCACGGCGCCAAGACGGTGCGCGGTCCGGCCGGCGGCTACCAGGCGCGGGACTGGGACGACCGCGACACGATCGCCAGCGCGCTGCAGGACGCCGGCTACGACACGCTGTTCACCGGCAAGTACCTCAACGGCTACGGCAAGAACAGGACCGCCCGCGACATCCCGCCCGGCTGGACCGACTGGCGGGCCACGCCCGACCCCTCGACGTACCGCTTCTTCGACCAGCGCCTGAGCGTCAACGGCCGGATCGAGCGCCAGCAGGGCTACACGACCGACGTGATGACCGAGCAGGCCACGCAGATGATCGGGGAGCGCCGCGACAACCCTTGGTTCGCCTGGGTCAACTACGTCGCTCCGCACGTCGGCGGGCCGGTGGACGCGGAGGCGCCGCGGAAGAAGTACGCCGGCACGCGCCAGGCCCGCTTCAAGTCCACGGTGCCCGATCCCCAGGACGTCGGCTTCTACCGGGACGTGCCGCTGCCGATCACGCCCAACTCGTTCCCGGAGCCCGACCACGAGACGCTGCCCGAGTGGGCGCCGGCCAACGTCCGCCAGTTCGACGAGGCGGACCGCCAGGCCCTGAACATCGTCTACCAGCGCCGGATCGAGGCGGCGCGCGGCCTCGACCGGGCGGTCGCCAGGCTCTTCCGCCAGCTGAAGGCGACCGGGCAGCTGGACCGGACGCTGGTGATCTTCACCTCCGACAACGGCTATGCGGTCGGCAACCACAACCTGAACGGCAAGCTCTACCACTACGACGAGTCGGTGCGGATCCCGATCCTGATGCGCGGCCCCGGGCTCCCGCAGGGCGTCATGGTGCCGACCGCGGTGACCAACCCCGACCTCGCCGCGACGATCCTCGCCGCGACCGGGGTCGCGCCGCCGCGGCCACTCGACGGCGTCGACATCCTGCCGTGGGTCGACGCGCCGGCCCAGGTGCGCGTGGTGCCGATCGAGGCCTACCAGGTGGCTGGCACCCAGCGCATCTACTGGGGCGTGCGGGTCGGTGCCTGGACCTACGTCCGCTACCGCCGCGGCGGGCAGGAGCTCTACGACCGCTCCCGCGATCCCTACGAGATCCACAACCTCGCCGGCGAGAAGCGCTACGCGCCGGCGCGCAAGGCGCTGGCCTCGCTCGCCAAGCGCTACCGGGGCTGCGCGGGCGAGACCTGCCCGCGCGACTTCTATCCCGCCGACGAGCTGGCCGAGCTCTTGGTCGAGGCCGCGTCGGGGGAGGGGAGCGCCGATGCCTGAGCAGCCCGAGCGGTTCTGGGCCGGCTTCCACCTCGACCCGCGGCGCCCGGAGCACGCCCGGGTGCGGGCGACCGACGCCGACCGCGACCACGCCCGCGACCTCTTCGTCGAGGCGTACGCCGACGGCCGGCTGACCCGCGCGGAGCTCGACGTACGCACCGCGCGGACGACGGCGCCGATCACTCTCGGCGCGCTCCTGACCCTCGTGTCCGACCTCCAGCCCATCCGGAGCGCGTCGGCGGAGCCCGACCGGTCCCGGCGGCCAGTGGGCCGCGAGCTGCTCGTGTTCGTCGTATGCAGCGTCGCGTGCGTGCTGCTGTGGTCGCAGACCGGTCGCGGCTTCTTCTGGCCGCTGTGGGTGATCGTCTTCACCGGCCTCCCGCCGCTGGCGACGCTCGTCAGCGGGCGGCGGGTGCCCGAGGGCGGCTCCGGACGCGGAAAAGGTCACACTCAGTAGCCCTCGTCACGAGGCGCTCCTATCGTTCGCACCATGACCGAACGTGGGACTCTCGAGGGCGGCCTGAGCGAGCCCGAGGAGCTGGAGCCCGAGCAGGGGTCGCTCGACCTCGCGGACCCGGCCGACACCTGGACGGTGGCCGACTGGGAGGCACAGGCGGCGGCCGTGCTGCGCAAGGCCGGGCGCCTGGGCGAGCAGGACGCCGACGACCTCGTGTGGGAGCGGCTCACCCGCACCACGCTCGACGGCATCGGCATCTCGCCGCTCGGCACCGCCGCGCTCCTCGACGGCCTGCGGACCTCCGGCCGGCCGACCCGGCAGGGCGACTGGGACGTGCGGTCCTACGTCGACGCGGGCGACCCGGCCGCGGCGAAGCTCGCCAACGAGGAGGCGCTCGTCGACCTCGACGGCGGTGTCACCAGCCTGTGGCTGCGCGGGAGCGCCGACTACGCGACCGTCCTGAAGGACGTTCTCCTCGACCTCGCCCCGGTCGTGCTCGACGGCGGCGACCCGCAGGCGTTCCTGGCGTACGCCCGGTCGAGTCTGGCGGAGGGTCGAGAGCTGCACCCGGCGACGAACCTCGGCGTGCCCGCGGCAGACGCGACCGGCGAGCTCGCGCGAGCGGCACAGCAGCGTGGCGTCCTGGCCTTCGTCGTCGACGCGACCGCCGTGCACGACCGCGGCGCCTCCGACGCGCAGGAGCTGGCCTGGTCGCTGGCCGCCGGCGCGGCGTACCTGCGCACGCTCACCGACGCCGGCCTGAGCGTCGACGAGGCCGCCGGCCTGGTCGAGTTCCGCTACGCCGCGACCGACGAGCAGTTCGCCACGATCGCCAAGCTGCGCGCGGCCCGCCGGGCCTGGGCGCGGATGCTCGAGTTGAGCTCCGCGCAGGGCCGCGAGCAGCGCCAGCACGTGGTGACCAGCCGGCCGATGATGAGCAAGTACGACCCCTGGGTGAACATGCTCCGCACCACCGTCGCCGCCTTCGCGGCCGGCGTCGGGGGAGCCGACAGCGTCACCGTGCTGCCCTTCGACGGCCCGCTCGGCCGCCCGGACGCCTTCGGCCGCCGGATCGCGCGCAACACCAGCCACCTGTTGATCGACGAGTCGCACGTCGCCCACGTCGCCGACCCGGCCGGCGGCGCGTACGCCGTCGAGAAGCTCACCGACGACCTCGCGGTCGCCGCCTGGGAGCTCCTCGGCCGGCTCGAGGAGGGCGCCGACCTGGACGCGGAGATCGCCGAGACCGTGGCGAGGCGCGATGCCGCGGTCGCCCGGCGCAAGCGCCCGATCACCGGCCTCACCGAGTTCCCCAACCTCGGCGAGGTGCTCCCGGAGCGCGACCCGGCCGGTGCCGACACCACGCGTCGCTACGGCGCCGCGTTCGAGGCGCTGCGCGACCGTCCCGTCGCGTCGAAGGTCTTCCTGGCGACGCTCGGCACGGTCGCCCAGCACACCGCCCGCGCGACGTTCGCGAGCAACCTGCTCGCCGCCGGCGGCATCGCGGTCGACGTCGCCGGGCCGACCCCGGGCGTCGACGACCTGGTCGCGGCGTACGACGGCCAGGCGGTCGTCTGCCTGGCCGGAGCAGACGCGACGTACGCCGAGTGGGGCCAGGCCGCGGCCGAGGCCCTGCGCGCGGCCGGCGCGACGCACGTGATCATCGCCGGGAAGCCGGCGGACTACGCGGACGCGTCGTGCGCGATGGGCGTCGACGCGCTCGCCTTCCTGACCAGCACGAGGGAGAAGCTGCAGTGAGTGTCCCGAAGAGCTTCAGCGGACTGTCGCTGGAGGGTGGTTTCGAGACAGGCGCTAGCGCGCCTTCCTCAACCACCGTGTCGACTGGTTCGAGCGCGCCTTCCTCAACCACCGTGTCGACTGATTCGAGCGCGCCTTCCTCAACCACCCTGCCGCCGGTGGTTGAGGTGCGAGGAGCGCCAGCGACGAGCCTCGAAACCCCCGGTGACGACCACACCTGGATGTCGCCCGAGGGCATCGCGATCCGGCCGTCGTACGGTCCCGCGGACCTCACCGGCCTCGACGCGCTCGACACGCTGCCGGGCCTGAGCCCGTTCCTGCGCGGGCCGTACCCGACGATGTACACGACCCAGCCGTGGACGATCCGGCAGTACGCCGGCTTCTCCACCGCCGAGGAGTCGAACGCCTTCTACCGCCGCAACCTCGCGGCCGGCCAGAAGGGCCTGTCGGTCGCCTTCGACCTGGCCACCCACCGCGGCTACGACTCCGACCACCCGCGGGTGCGCGGCGACGTCGGCATGGCGGGCGTGGCGATCGACTCGATCTACGACGCGCGCACGCTCTTCGACGGCATCCCGCTGGACCAGATGTCGGTGTCGATGACCATGAACGGCGCGGTGCTGCCGGTGCTGGCGCTCTACATCGCGGCGGCCGAGGAGCAGGGGGTGAAGCCGGAGCAGCTCGCGGGGACCATCCAGAACGACATCCTCAAGGAGTTCATGGTCCGCAACACCTACATCTACCCGCCGGCCCCGAGCATGCGGATCATCAGCGACATCTTCCAGTTCACCTCGCAGAAGATGCCGCGCTTCAACTCGATCTCGATCTCCGGCTACCACATCCAGGAGGCCGGGGCGACCAACGACCTCGAGCTCGCCTACACGCTGGCCGACGGCGTCGAGTACATCCGGGCCGGCCTCGACGCGGGGCTGACGATCGACCAGTTCGCGCCGCGGCTGTCCTTCTTCTGGGCGATCGGCATGAACTTCTTCATGGAGGTCGCCAAGATGCGCGCGGCCCGCGCGCTGTGGGCGCGGCTGGTGCGCCAGTTCGACCCGCAGAACCCGAAGTCGCTCAGCCTGCGTACCCATTCGCAGACCAGCGGCTGGTCGCTGACCGCGCAGGACGTCTTCAACAACGTCGGCCGCACCGCCATCGAGGCGATGGCCGCCACCCAGGGCCACACCCAGAGCCTGCACACCAACGCGCTCGACGAGGCGATCGCGCTGCCGACCGACTTCTCGGCGCGGATCGCCCGCAACACCCAGCTGCTGCTGCAGCAGGAGAGCGGCACCACCGGCACGATCGACCCCTGGGCGGGCAGCTACTACGTCGAGCGGCTGACCCACGACCTCGCCGAGCGCGCCTGGGCGCACATCCTCGAGGCCGAGCAGGCGGGCGGCATGGCCGCCGCGATCGAGCAGGGCATCCCGAAGATGCGCATCGAGGAGGCCGCGGCCCGCACCCAGGCCCGGATCGACTCCGGCGCGCAGCAGGTGATCGGCGTCAACACCTACCGGCTCGCGGCCGAGGACAAGCTCGACGTGCTCAAGGTCGACAACGACGACGTCTACCGTCAGCAGATGGCCAAGCTGGAGCGGCTGCGCGCCGAGCGCGACGACGACGCCGTACGCCGCGCGCTCGAGGCGCTCACCCGCTCCGCCGAGCAGGGGGCGACCCGGGGCTCCCTCGACGGCAACCTGCTCGCGCTGGCCGTCGACGCGGCCCGGGCGAAGGCGACCGTGGGGGAGATCTCCGAAGCGCTGGAGAAGGTCTACGGCCGCCACCAGGCGGTGATCCGTACGATCAGCGGCGTGTACAGGGACGAGTCGACCACCGGCGAGGGCGGCACGCTCGTGCAGCAGGTGCTCGACGCCACCGAGGAGTTCGAGGAGGCCGAGGGCCGCCGACCGCGCATCCTGGTCGCCAAGATGGGCCAGGACGGCCACGACCGCGGCCAGAAGGTCGTGGTCACCGCCTTCGCCGACATGGGCTTCGACGTCGACGTGGGGCCGCTGTTCTCCACGCCCGAGGAGGTCGCCCAGCAGGCGGTCGACGCCGACGTGCATATCGTCGGTGTCTCGTCGCTGGCCGCCGGCCACCTCACGCTGCTGCCGGCGCTGAAGCAGGCGCTCGCCGAGCAGGGCCGTCCGGACATCATGATCGTGATCGGCGGGGTGATCCCACCCGACGACGTACCCACGCTGCGGGAGATGGGCGCGGCGGCGGTGTTCCTGCCCGGCACCGTGATCGCCGAGTCGGCGCTTGATTTGCTGGCCCGGCTGCGGGAGCAGCTGAAGCACTGATGCCGGACGTCGATTCGCTCGTCGCCGGCATCCGGGACGGCAGGCGGGCGGCGGTCTCGCAGGCGATCACGCTCGTCGAGTCGACCCATCCGCGGCGTCGCGAGCAGGCGCGCGAGCTGCTGACCGCGCTCGCCACGGATGCGCCCAGCGACGTGGTCCGGGTCGGGATCTCGGGCGTGCCGGGTGTCGGGAAGTCCACGCTCATCGAGGCGCTCGGCTCGCGGCTGACCGGGCGGGGGCACCGGGTCGGGGTGCTCGCGGTCGACCCGTCCAGCGTGCGCACGGGCGGCTCGGTGCTCGGCGACAAGACCCGGATGTCGCGGCTCGCCAACGACCCCAGCGCGTTCGTCCGGCCCTCGCCCAGCGCCGGCACCCTCGGCGGCGTCGCGCGGGCGACCGTGCAGGCGATGGCGGTGCTCGAGGCCGCGGCGTACGACGTGGTGCTGGTCGAGACCGTGGGCGTGGGTCAGTCCGAGGTGACCGTCGCGGGCATGGTCGACACATTCGTCTTCCTGACCCTGGCCCGCACCGGCGACCAGTTGCAGGGCATCAAGAAGGGCATCCTCGAGCTCGCCGACGTGATCGCCGTCAACAAGGCCGACGGGGACCGCGTGCAGGAGGCGCGGGTGGCCGCGCGTGACCTGGCCGGGGCGCTGCGGCTGGTGCGCGGCCGGGGGGAGTGGGCGCCTCCGGTGGTGACCTGCTCCGCCCTCGAGGACACCGGGGTCGACGACCTCTGGGACCGGGTGCACGGCCACCGCGACCACCTCGGCCCGCAGGGGCTGGCCGACAAGCGGGCCCACCAGCAGCTGGACTTCACCTGGGCGCTGGTCCGCGACGAGCTCGACCAGCGGCTGCGGCACTCCGCGGGGGTCAAGGCGGTGCGCGAGGAGGTCCGCTCGGCCGTGCTCGCGGGCGAGCTGCCCGCCACGGTGGCGGCCGACCGGATCCTCGCGGCGTACGACGCGGGCTGACCGGCGCCGGCGCGTCAGCCGATGCCGAGGACCCGGACCAGTCCTCGCTCGACCTCCCTCATGAGATGACTCGGGACCGCGCCGGTCGGGTGCGGGTCCAGCGAGCTGCGGTCGACCGTCGCGAGCGCGGTGACGTTGGCGACCGAGTCCTTCGGCAGTCCGGTAGCCGCCGCCGGCAGGAAGACGTTGCCCGGCATCGCCGACAGTGCGGTGTTGGAGGTGAGGACGGCGACGATCGTCGTCGCGAGCCGACTCTCGTTGTACGGGTCCGCCTGGACGACCAGCACCGGCCGCCGCTTCGCCGGAGCGCTGCCCGATGGTTCGCCGAGGTCGCACCAGTGGACGTCGCCACGACTCACCACTGGCTGTCCGGATCGTCGTCGAGCCGTGTGCCCGCGGTGATCGCGAACGGCATCGACGAGTCGGCGTTGGCCGCGTCCACGACCGCGTCGATGGCTGCCGTCACATCGGCGGACTCGACCTCGGCCGCTAGGCGCTCCGCGGCGGCCGAGTAGAACTGGGAACGGTTCAGTCCCAGCTTCCTCGCCGCTCGCTCGGCGCGAGCGTAGATCTCTTCCGGTACGGAGATCGCGGTCTTCACGACCCGAGTATAACTCGGTATGACCCGGGCCGTTGCCTCGGTGTCCCGAACATTCGGGACCGGCGTCACCTGCGCCCGGGACCGGGGGATCGGCAGTGTCATCCCACCGACACCACATCCTTCTGGAGGCAGCACACCATGCGCACGACCCGAATCCTCGCCGGCCTGGCGGCCACCGCGCTCGCCGCCGGCACCCTCGCGGCGGCGCCGTCCCTGGCGGTGCCCGCCAAGCCCGCCAAGCCCGCCAAGCCCGCCAAGCCCGCCAAGCCCGCCAAGCCCGCCAAGCCCGCCAAGCCCGCCAAGCCGACCGTGCTGGCGAAGGGCCTGCTGAGCCCGCTGAGCATCGCCGTCGACGGCACCGACGTCTACGTCACGCAGAGCTTCGGCGGCTCGCTCCAGCTGCTCCGGCCGGGCAAGCAGCCGAAAACGCTCTACACCGCCACGAAGCGGGGCGCCGAGGTCGGCGCCGTCTCCGCGCGGCGCGGCACCGTGACCTTCGCGGTCAGCGAGTCCGACAAGGACGGCAACTACACCGCGACCCGGCTGCTGCGGATCGCCGGCAGCGGCAAGGCGACGCCGGTGGCGAACCTGCTGGCCTACGAGAGGAAGGCCAACCCCGACGGCGACGTCACCTACGGCGTCCGCGGCCTCGCCGACGACTGCGCGGCTCAGTGGCCGGCCGACGGGCCGCCGGCGTCGTACCCCGGCATCGTCGACTCGCACCCCTACGCGACCACGACGGTCAAGCGGACGACGTACGTCGCGGACGCGGCGATGAACGCGATCCTCGCCGTGTCGCCGCAGGGCAAGGTCCGCACGGTCGCCGTGCTGCCGGGCGTGCCGACCGAGATCACCGCGGGCTTCGCCGAGGAGCAGGGGCTGCCGCAGTGCGCGGTCGGCCTCGACTACTACTTCGAGTCGGTGCCGACCGACGTCGAGGTCGGTCCCGACGGCAGCCTCTACGTGAGCTCCCTGCCGGGCGGGCCCGAGGACCCGAGCATGGGCGCGCGCGGCCAGGTCTTCAGGGTGCATCCCAGGAGCGGCAAGGTGAGCAGGGTCGCCGGCGGCCTGGTCAGCCCGGTCGGGGTGGCCGTGGCCGACAACGGCGACGTGTACGTCTCGCAGCTGTTCTCCGGCGCGATCGCGAAGATCAAGAAGGGCTCGGACCGGGCGTCGACCGTGCGCCGGCTCTCGATGACCGGTGACGTCGAGGTGCGCGGCACGATGCTGTTCGCGACCACGGACGTGCTCCCGCCGAAGGGCAAGAAGCCCAACGGCAAGGTGGTCAGCTTCCGACGCTGACCGCCCCACGATCCGAGTGCGGGTCCCGGATGATCGGCCGGGGCCCGCACTCGCGTCTATCCCCCGGATGGGCGTTGCGCGCGGCACGAGGTCGTCACAGTGTGGAGGGGCTCATCACCGCTCAGGGAGGAAGCCCATGCGCAGAACCCGGATGCTCGCCGCCGCGGCCACGCTCGCCGTGGCCGCCACGACGGCCGTCGCCGTGCCCGCCGGCCAGGCGGCCGCGCCGAAGCCCGACACGCTCGCCAAGGGACTGATCGCCCCGCTCTCGGCCGCGGTCGACGACGACGGCACGGCGTACGTCACCCAGAACTTCGCCGGCCTGCTCAGCAGGATCCGCCAGGGCAAGAAGCCCAAGACGGTCTACGCGAGCAAGAACGGCAATGAGGTCGGCGGGGTCTCGGTCTTCCACGGCAAGCTCGTGTTCACCGAGACCAAGAGCAGCGGCGAGCAGATGCCGATCAAGTCGTGGGTCAAGTGGATCACGCCGAAGGGCAAGGTCAAGACGCTCGCCAACGTCCGTGCCTACGAGAACAAGAAGAACCCGGACCACAAGGTCACCTACGGCATCCGGGGCATCAGCGCCGAGTGCGCGGCGCAGTGGCCGACGGCGGACTTCGGTCCGCCGAGCTACCAGGGGCTGCCGGACTCGCACCCGTACGCGACGTACCAGGTCGACGAGGGCACCGTCTTCGTCGCCGACGCGGGGATGAACGCCGTGCTCTCCATCTCGCCGAAGGGCAAGATCCACACGCTCGCGGTGCTGCCCGCGGTGCCGGTGAAGATCACCGCGGAGCTCGCCCAGGGCATGAAGCTGCCCGACTGCGTGGTCGGCATGACCTACTACGGCGAGCCGGTGCCCACCGACGTGCAGAAGGGCTCCGACGGCAAGCTCCTGGTCACCACCGAGGGTGGCGGGCTCGGGGAGCAGATGCCGCTCGGGTCGCTCTACAGCGTCGGGATGAAGAACGGGAAGGTCAAGCAGATCGTCGGCGGCCTCTTCGCGCCCACCGGACTGGCGGTGGCGGCGAACGGCGACGTCTACGTCGCCCAGCTCTTCGGCGGTGAGATCTCCCGGATCAAGCACGGCACCACGAAGGTGCGCACGTACGCCAAGACGAAGCTGCCCGCCGCCGTCGAGTGGACCCCGGACGGCCTCTACGCCACCACGAACGTGCTCCCGCCGAACGACACGGCACCGCCCGCCGGCAAGCTCGTGCGCTACGGCGGCTGAGCCGACCCGCGGAGCCCCGGATGCGGGCCCGGTCGCCGGCCGGGCCCGCATCCGGGCGCGCGTGAACTAACCTCGTGCTGACATGTCCTCCCTCGGCCCGACCCCTGGCACGCCCCCCGGCGCCGTCCTCGGCGACGCCATCGCCGGCGCCGTCGCGGCCGTCGGGGACGAGCTGATCGGGCTGCGGCGCGACCTGCACGCGCACCCCGAGCTGTCCTGGCGTGAGCTGCGCACGACCGCCCTCGTCGCGGCCCGCATCCAGCGGGCCGGGTGGCGGGTCACCGAGTTGCCCCGCACCGGGCTGGTCGCCGAGATCGGCGACCGCGGCCCGGTCGTCGCGCTGCGGGCCGACCTCGACGCGCTGCCGGTCCCCGACCTCACCGGCGACCCGTGGGCGAGCACGGTCGAGGGGGTCACCCACGCGTGCGGGCACGACGTGCACACCTCCGCGCTGGTCGGCGCCGCCGTCGCCCTGGCGCGGGTGCACGAGCTGGGGCTGCTCCCGGGCCGGGTGCGGCTGCTCTTCCAGCCCGCCGAGGAGGTGATGCCCGGCGGCGCGCTGTCGCTGATCGAGCTGGGCGCCCTCGACGGCGTCGAGCGGATCTTCGGCCTGCACTGCGACCCCACCCTCGACGTCGGCCGGGTCGGCCTCCGCGAGGGGCCGATCACCGGGGCGGCCGACCACGTCGACGTCACGCTCACCGGCTCCGGCGGGCACACCTCGCGCCCGCACCTCACCGAGGACCTCACCTTCGCGCTCGGCAAGGTCGTCACCGAGCTGCCGGCCATCCTCTCCCGCCGGCTCGACCCGCGGGCGGGCGTCAGCGTGGTCTGGGGCGTGGTCCGGGCCGGCTCGGCGCACAACGTGATCCCCGCGACCGGCCGGGTCGGAGGGACGGTCCGGATGCTCGACGCGATCGCCTGGTCGGAGGCCGAGAAGCTGGTGCCGCTGCTCGTGGAGCAGATCGTCGCGCCGTACGGCGTGCACGCGCAGGTCGAGTACCAGCGCGGCGTGCCCCCGGTGGTCAACGACTCGGCCTCGACCACGCTGCTGGCGGGCGCCGTGGAGGCCGTGCTCGGCCTCGACGGCCACATGTCCACCCAGCAGAGCCTCGGCGGCGAGGACTTCGGGTGGTATCTCGACCGGGTCCCGGGCGCGATGGGCCGGCTCGGCACCCGCACGCCGGGCGGGCCGACGTACGACCTGCACCAGGGGAACCTCCGCGTCGACGACCGCGCGGTGGCGGTCGGCGCCCGGGTGCTGGCGCAGGTCGCGGTGGCGTCCTTGCCCCGCACCTGACGTGAAACGGGCGGTTCGCACGCATCGACTCGGTAACAACTTCGTCAACAGCGTGCCGTCGCCGCGCGAAGGGCCTAGTGTCTGACCTGTTTTCTGCGCCTGGAAGGGCGTCCACAGCACATGAAGGAGGCGTCTTGCGGCGCACCACGAAGTTTGCGGCAGTGCTCGCGGCCGGGATCCTGGCCCTCAGCGCGTGCGGCAGTGACAGCGACGGCGACAACGGCTCGGCCTCGGACGACGGCTCGAAGGCGCCCACCTCTGACGTCAAGGTCGGCATGGCGTACGACGTCGGCGGCCGTGGCGACCAGTCGTTCAACGACTCCGCGGCGGCGGGTCTCGACCAGGCCAAGGAAGAGGGCCTGATCGCCGAGAGCCAGGAGTCCGAGGCCGAGGACGGCGAGGCCGAGACCGCTCGCGAGGAGCGTCTGCGCACCTTCGCCGACGCCGGCTACGACCCGATCATCGCGGTGGGCTTCGCCTACGCCGCCTCGGTGGGCAAGGTCTCCAAGGAGTACCCCGACGTCCACTTCGCGATCATCGACGACTCCAGCCTCGCGGACTCCCCGAACGTCGCCAGCCTGGTGTTCGCCGAGGAGCAGGGCTCGTTCCTGGTCGGCGCCGCCGCGGCGCTGAAGACCGAGACCGACCACATCGGCTTCGTCGGTGGCGTCGAGACCCCGCTGATCCAGAAGTTCCAGGCGGGCTACGAGGCCGGCGCCCAGGCGGTCAACCCGGACATCAAGATCGACGTCAAGTACCTCACCCAGGTCCCGGACTTCTCCGGCTTCGCCGACCCGGCCAAGGGCAAGACGGCCGCGCAGGGCATGTACGACAACGGCGCGGACGTCGTCTACCACGCCGCCGGCGGCTCCGGTGGTGGCGTCTTCGAGGCGGCCTCCGAGGCCAAGGCCTGGGCGATCGGTGTCGACTCCGACCAGTACAACACCGCGGACCCGTCCGTGAAGGACGTCATCCTGACCTCGATGCTCAAGAACGTGAACGTCGCGGTCTACAACTACCTCAAGCAGGTCAGCGGGGGCGACTTCCCGACCGGTGTCACCACCTACGACCTCAAGGTCGACGGTGTCGGCTACTCCACCAGCGGTGGCTTCGTCGACGACATCACCGACCAGCTCGACGACTACAAGCAGCAGATCATCGACGGCGAGATCACGGTGCCGGACAAGCCGGCCAAGTGACCGTCGGCTGAATCGACACGATGACGGGTCCGCGGGGCAAGCCCCGCGGGCCCGTCCCGTCTCCGGTAGCGTCACGCCCGGACTGACAAGGAGGTCAGAGATCGTGCCCACCGCGGCCCCACCCAGCGAGATCGCCGTCCGCCTGCGCGGCATCGGCAAGAGGTTTCCTGGCGTCATCGCCAACGACGACATCAACATCGACGTGCGCCGGGGCACGATCCACGCCATCGTCGGCGAGAACGGCGCCGGCAAGTCCACGCTGATGAAGATCCTGTACGGCGTGCAGCCGCCCGACTCGGGCACGATCGAGATCAACGGCGAGCAGGTCACCCTGCACTCGCCGGCCGACGCCATCAAGGCCGGCGTCGGCATGGTCTTCCAGCACTTCATGCTCGCCGACAACCTCACCGTGCTCGAGAACGTCGTACTCGGCGCGGAGAAGCTCCACGGCATCGGCGCGAAGGCCCGGGCCGAGGTGGTGCGGATCTCGGACGCCTACGGCCTCGGCATCGACCCCGACCGCCTGGTCGAGGAGCTCGGCGTCGGCGCGCGGCAGCGCGTCGAGATCCTCAAGGTGCTCTACCGGGGCGCCCGCATCGTCATCCTCGACGAGCCGACCGCCGTACTGGTGCCCCAGGAGGTCGACGAGCTCTTCGGCAACCTGCGCGAGCTCAAGGCCGAGGGCCTGAGCGTCATCTTCATCTCCCACAAGCTCGACGAGGTGCTCTCGGTCGCCGACGAGATCACCGTGATCCGCCGCGGCACCACCGTCCGCACCGTCGAGGACCCCAAGGGCGTCACCGCCCGCCAGCTCGCCGAGCTGATGGTCGGCTCCGAGCTGCCGTCCCCGAGCACCGAGGCGTCCACGGTGACCGATCAGGTGCTGCTGCGCGTGCGCGACCTGTCGCTGCCCAGCGACGACGGCCGGCCGCTGCTCCAGTCGATCTCCTTCGAGATCCACCGTGGCGAGGTGCTCGGCATCGCCGGTGTCGAGGGCAACGGCCAGGCCGAGCTGGTCGAGTCGATCATGGGCATGCGCCCGGCGGCGACCGGGCTCGTCGAGCTCGACGGCGCCGACCTCTCCGGCCGCTCCACCCGCGACCGGCGGATGAGCGGCGTCGGCTACATCCCCGAGGACCGGCACCGCCACGGCCTGCTCCTGGACGCCCCGCTCTGGGAGAACCGGATCCTCGGCCACCAGTTCCGCCCGCCCAGCGTCAGCCACGGCCTCATCGACAAGCGCGGTGCCCGCAACGACACGCTGCGCATCATCGACGAGTACGACGTCCGCACCCCGGGCCCCGACGTGCTGGCCCGGGCGCTGTCCGGCGGCAACCAGCAGAAGCTGATCGTCGGCCGCGAGATGAGCGGCGAGCCGACCCTGCTGATCGCCGCACACCCGACCCGCGGCGTCGACGTGGGTGCGCAGGCCGCGATCTGGCGGCACATCAAGGACGCGCGTCGCAACGGCCTCGCCGTCCTGCTGATCTCCGCGGACCTCGACGAGCTGATCGGTCTCTCCGACCGGATCGAGGTGATCCTGCGGGGTCGCTTCGTCGGCACGTTCGATCCGGGCGACGTGACACCCGAGCGGCTCGGCTCCGCGATGACCGGAGCAGGGGAGGGCGAGTAGTCGTGACCAAGGCACGCCTCACGGCGCTGGGCCTGGGCATCGCATCCGCGGTGCTCGCGCTGCTGGCCGCATTCCTGATCACCAGCCTGGTCCTGCTGGCCGCCGGCGACCCGGTCGGCGACGTCTGGGGCCAGCTGCTGTCGTGGCCCGAGACGCGCAACTGGACCAACATCGTCAACAACGCCACGGTGCTCTATCTCTCCGGTCTCGCCGTCGCGGTGGGCTTCCGGATGAACCTCTTCAACATCGGCGTCGACGGCCAGTACCGCGTCGCTGCGTTCACCGCCGCGGTCGTCGCCGGCGAGGCCTGGCTGCCCGGCTACCTCAACACCGCGCTCGCGATCGTCTGCGCGATGGCGGTCGGCGCGATCTGGGCCGGCATCGCCGGCGTGCTGCGCGCCACCCGGGGCGTCAGCGAGGTCATCTCGACGATCATGCTGAACTTCATCGCGACCGGCCTGGTGGCCTACCTGTTGCGCCAGGTCGCGGTGCGCGAGGAGGGCAGCAACCAGATCGGCACCAAGCAGATCCCCGAGGGCAGCCGCATCGGCGGCATCCCGTTCGGCGACTACACGATCTACGGCTTCATCCTGATCGCCGCGGTGGCCGGCTTCGCCTTCTGGTTCGTGCTCAACCGCACCCGCTTCGGCTTCGACCTGCGGGCGACCGGCCGCTCGACCACCGCCGCGGTGGCCAGCGGCATCAGCGTCAAGAAGATGACGATCGCCGCCATGATGATCTCCGGCGCGGTGGCCGGCCTGGTCGGACTGCCGATCCTCTTCGGTGACGCCTACACCTACGGCTCGACCTTCCAGTCCGGCCTGGGCTTCGCCGGCATCGCGATCGCGCTGCTCGGCCGCAACAACCCGATCGGGATCGCGTTCGGCGCGCTGCTCTTCGCCTACCTCGACGAGCAGTCCAACCCGCTGCAGATCCTGGTCGGCGTCTCGCCCGACATCGTCGCGATCACCCAGGGCGTGATCGTGCTGACCGTCGTGATCTCCTACGAGCTGGTCCGCCGCTACGGCGTCCGTCTCGAGCAGCGCGAGGTGGCCCGCGCCTTGGCCACCTCACGCACCGACGAGCCCGAGGAGGTGAAGTCGTGAGTCTCCCCACCCTCATCGGCGCCGCCGAGCCCGGCACTCGGCCGCAGCAGCGTCGCCGGCTGCCGCGCTGGTGGTTCGCCGCCGCGCTGTTCCTGGTGCTGCTCGCGCTGTCGATCCTGGAGGCCGTCACCGGCGCGAACGACCTGGTCTCGCGCGGCACGGTCGCCGCGACCCTGATCGCGATCGTCCCGATCATGCTGGCCGGTCTCGGCGGCCTCTGGTCCGAACGTGCCGGCATCGTCAACATCGGCCTCGAGGGCATGATGATCCTCGGCACCTGGGGGGCCGGCTACTTCGGCTACCACTACGGCGCCTGGGCCGGCGTCGCCGGGGCGATCCTGATGGGCATGCTCGGCGGCCTGGTGCACGCGCTCGCGACCGTGATCTTCGGCGTCGACCACATCATCTCCGGTGTCGCGATCAACATCATCGCGCTGGGCGCGGTGCAGTACCTCGCGTCGCTGACCTTCGTCGGGCTGCCCGGTGGCGGGCAGACCCAGTCGCCGAAGATCCCCGACGTCCCGACGATCACGATCACACCGGTCGGCGATGCGCTCGGCGACATCGTGGGCAAGGACATCTTCTTCGTGTCCCAGCTCGCGTCGGTCGCGCAGGCGCTGGTGACCAACCTGTCGCTGCTCGTCGTGCTCGCGATGCTGCTGCTGGTGCTCACCTGGTGGGCGCTGTGGCGCACGTCGTTCGGCCTGCGGCTGCGCTCGTGCGGTGAGAGCCCCTCGGCCGCGGAGTCGCTGGGCGTCGCGGTGCTGCGCTACAAGTTCGTGGCGGTGCTCATCTCCGGCGGGCTCGCGGGCCTCGCGGGCGGCTTCCTGGCGATGGTCGCGTCCAGCAACTACCGCGACGGCCAGACCGGCGGCCGCGGCTACATCGGTCTCGCGGCGATGATCTTCGGCAACTGGCGCCCGGGCGGTCTGCTCGCCGGCTCCGGTCTGTTCGGCTATACCGAGACCCTCGGCCTGCGTCAGGGCGGCGACTCGGTGCACGCCCTGCTCCTCGCGCTCGCAGTGCTCGCCCTCGCGGCCGCGGTCTGGCAGGCCCGCCAGCAGCAGCAGCGCGCCGCGATCATCACCGGCGTCGTCGCGATCGGCCTCGGCGTGCTCTACTTCGCGATCGACCAGGTCCCCGGCGACTTCACGAGCATGACGCCGTACGTCGTCACGCTGCTCGTGCTCGCCTTCGCCTCGCAACGATTGCGGATGCCGGCGGCCGACGGGCAGATCTACCGGAAGGGCAGCGCGGGGTGATGGCCGCCGAGTCAGGGGACAGCTTCGACTGGGACGCGCTCAAGGCGGCCGCCGAGGAGGCGGTCACCCACGCCTACGCGCCGTACTCGCACTTCTCGGTGGGCGCCGCCGCGACCGTCGACGACGGCCGGGTCGTCACCGGGTGCAACGTCGAGAACGCGGCGTACGGCGTGGCGCTGTGCGCGGAGTGCGGCCTGATCGGCCAGCTGCACATCACCGGGGGCGGGCGGCTGACCCACTTCGTCTGCGTCAACGGTGACCGCGAGATCATCATGCCGTGCGGTCGCTGCCGCCAGTTGCTGTACGAGAACGGTGGTCCCGGACTGCTCCTGTGGACGGTCTCGGGGATCCGGAGAATGGACGAGGTGCTGCCTGATGCGTTCGGTCCCGACGACCTCGATTGACCTGACGGACCCGGAGGTCGTCGCCGACCCCTATCCACACTTCGCGCGCGAGCGCGAGGAGCACGCGGCCACCGGCGGCGTGGCGTGGCACGAGCCGTCGGGGATGTACCTGACGTTCGCGCACGCGTCCGTCGGCCAGGTGCAGCGCGACCGACGGCTGGGGCGGCTGTGGAAGGACAAGGAGCCGCTCGACTACCTCGAGCCCTTCAACCTCCTGCACCGCAACCAGATGATGGAGAACGAGCCGCCGGAGCACACCCGGCTGCGGCGCCCGGTCGCCTCGGCGTTCGCGCGCGGCCACGTCGAGCGGCTCCGGCCGCGGGTGCGCGAGCTCGCCGCCTCGCTGCTCGACGATGTCGACCCCGCCGGGTTCGACGTGATCGAGGGGTACGCCGAGCCGCTGCCCGTGTTGGTGATCGCCGACCTGCTCGGTGTGCCCCGGTCCTACGCCCACGACCTGCGCGACTGGTCGCAGGCGATCGTGCGGATGTACGAGGTCGCGCCGTCGCAGGAGACCGTCGACAACGCGGTCCGGGCGTCGGTCGAGTTCGCCGGCCTGGCGCGTGAGCTGGCCGCCGAACGGCGCGCGAAGCCGGCCGACGACCTGATCACCGACCTGGTGGCGACCGAGCTCGACGACAACGAGGTCGTCGCCGCCGTGGTGCTGCTGCTCAACGCGGGTCACGAGGCGTCGGTGAACGTGTTCGGCAACGGCCTGACCGCGATGCTGCGGCGCGGGCTGCGCCCCGGCGCCGACGTACCGGCCACCGTCGAGGAGATGCTGCGCTTCGACTCCGCGCTCCAGCTCTTCGAGCGCACCGCGATGGAGGACGTCGAGTTCGACCACGGCGAGCAGAAGGTCGTCGTCGAGGAGGGCCAGAAGATCGCGGCGCTGCTCGGCGCGGCCAACCGTGACCCGGCCGTCTTCGACCGGCCCGACGAGTTCCTGGTCGACCGGACGCCCAACAGCCACCTGGCCTTCGGGGTCGGCGTGCACTTCTGCCTGGGCGCCCCGCTCGCGCGGATGGAGCTGGCGGAGTCGGTGCCCGCGTTGTTCGAGACCTTCCCCGACCTGGCCCTCACCGGGGAGCCGGAGAGCCGGGGCACGTTCGTATTGAGGGGCTACCGCCGGGTGCCCGTGGGAGGAAGCCATGCATGACGCCGTCGAGGTGATCGCCGCGAAGCGTGACCGGTTGGAGTTGAGCGACAGCCAGATCGATTGGGTGATCGATGCCTACACGCGGGGTGGGGTGGCCGATGAGCAGATGTCGGCGTTGTTGATGGCGATCCTGCTCAACGGGATGGGCCGGCGGGAGGTCTCGCGGTGGACCGGGGCGATGATCGCCTCGGGGGAGCGGATGGACTTCTCGGGGCTGTCGCGGCCGACCGCGGACAAGCACTCGACCGGTGGGGTGGGCGACAAGATCACGCTGCCGTTGGCGCCGCTGGTCGCGGCGTGCGGGGTGGCGGTGCCGCAGCTGTCGGGGCGGGGGCTGGGCCACACCGGTGGCACGCTGGACAAGCTGGAGTCGATCCCGGGGTGGCGGGCGGGGCTGTCGAACCAGGAGATGCTTGCCCAGCTGGAGTCGGTGGGTGCGGTGATCTGCGCGGCCGGGGACGGGCTGGCCCCGGCGGACAAGAAGCTCTACGCGCTGCGCGACGTGACCGGCACGGTCGAGGCGATCCCGCTGATCGCCTCCTCGATCATGTCGAAGAAGATCGCCGAGGGCACCGGCGCGCTGGTGCTCGACGTCAAGGTCGGCACCGGCGCGTTCATGAAGGACCTCGACGCCGCCCGCGAGCTCGCCGAGACCATGGTCGCGCTCGGACAGGACGCGGGGGTGCGCACGGTGGCGCTGCTCACCGACATGACCACCCCGCTCGGCTACACCGCCGGCAACGGCATCGAGGTCGCCGAGTCCGTCGAGGTGCTCGCCGGCGGCGGACCCGCCGACGTGGTCGAGCTGACCCTCGCGCTGGCCCGCGAGATGCTCACCGGCGCCGGCCGCGGCGACGTCGACCCGGCCGACAAGCTCGCCGACGGGACCGCCATGGACACCTGGCGACAGATGATCCGCGCCCAGGGCGGCGACCCCGACGCCCCGCTCCCCACCGCACGCGAGACCCACACCGTGACCGCACCCGCCACCGGCACCCTGACCCGCCTCGACGCGATGGCCGTCGGCCTGGCCGCCTGGCGCCTCGGCGCCGGCCGGGCCCGCAAGGAGGACCCCGTCCAGGCCGGCGCCGGCGTGACCTGGCACGCCCGCCCCGGCGACCCCATCACCACCGGCCAACCCCTATTCACCCTCCACACCGACGACCCCGACCGCATCGACCGCGCCCAGACCTCCCTCGACCACGGCTACGACATCGCACCCACCGACACGCCGTACCAGCCCACCCCCCTCATCCACGACCGCATCGGCTGACCCCCGTGGCGGCAGTCGGTGGTTTCGAGGCTCGCCGCTGGCGCGGCTCGCACCTCAACCACCGTGTCGGTGGTTGAGGTGCGAAGGCGCTCTGGCGCCTGAGCCTCGAAACCACCGACTCAGGGCAGCGGCTCAGGGCAGGAGCAGCACCACCGTCTCGGCGACGCAGGCGGGCTTGGCGACGCCCTCGATCTCGATGGTGTAGCGGATCGCGGCCTGCTTGCCGCTCGGCAGGTCCGTGACGTCGCCGAGGGCGACGTGGGCGCGGATCCGCGAGCCGACCGGCACGGGGTGGGGGAAGCGGACCTTGTTGGTGCCGTAGTTGAGCCTGGCGCCGGGTGTTTCGAAGCTCACCACCTGGCTGCCCAGGAAGGGCACCAGGGACAGCGTCAGGTAGCCGTGGGCGATGGTGCCGCCGAAGGGGCCGGACGCCGCGCGCTCCACGTCGACGTGGATCCACTGGTGGTCGCCGGTCGCCTGGGCGAACCGGTCCACGCGCTCCTGGTCGATGGTCAGCCAGTCCGAGGTGCCGAGCTCCTCGCCGGCGGCGGCCGACACCTCGTCGAGAGTCGTGAAGACGCGCATGCCGCCAACGTATCGGTTCTGGTTGGATCAGTTCATGACGCCGACCCACGACCAGGTACGCCGGGCGCCGAAGGTGCTGCTGCACGACCACCTCGACGGCGGACTTCGGCCGCAGACCATCATCGAGCTGGCCGCCGACTGCGGCCATCAACTGCCCGACGTGGGCGGTGAGCCGACCGCCCCCCTGACCGCGGAGTCGCTCGGCCGGTGGTTCGCCGAGGCCGCCGACTCGGGCTCGCTGGTGCGCTACCTCGAGACCTTCGACCACACCGTCGCCGTGATGCAGACCGGGCCGGCCCTGACCCGGGTCGCCCGCGAGTGCGTGGAGGACCTCGCGGCCGACGGCGTCGTGTACGCCGAGATCCGCTACGCCCCCGAGCAGCACGTCGGCACCGGCCTCACCCTCGAGGAGGTCGTCGCGGCCGTGCAGGAGGGCTTCGACCAGGGCGTGGCGGCCACCGACGGCAGGATCGTGGTGCGCCAGCTGCTCACCGCGATGCGGCACCAGGCCCGGTCGATGGAGATCGCCCAGCTCGCGGTCGCCTGGCGCGACCGCGGGGTGGCCGGCTTCGACATCGCCGGCGCCGAGGCCGGCTACCCGCCCACCCGGCACCTCGACGCGTTCGAGTACCTCCAGCGGGAGAACTTCCACTTCACCATCCACGCGGGCGAGGCGTTCGGCCTGCCGTCGATCTGGCAGGCGATCCAGTGGTGCGGGGCCGACCGGCTCGGCCACGGGGTCCGCATCATCGACGACATCACCGTCCACGACGACGGCTCGGTCGAGCTCGGCCGGCTCGCGGCGTACGTGCGCGACAAGCGGATCCCGCTCGAGATGTGCCCCTGGTCCAACGTGCAGACCGGGGCGGCGGAGTCGATCGCGGAGCACCCGATCGGGCTGCTGAAGAAGCTGCGCTTCCGGGTCACGGTCAACACCGACAACCGGCTGATGAGCCAGACCTCGATGACCCACGAGATGTGGTCGCTCGTCGAGGCGTTCGGCTACGGCCTGCGCGACCTCGAGTGGTTCACCGTCAACGCGATGAAGTCGGCGTTCCTGCCCTTCGACGAGCGGCTGGCGCTCATCCAGGACCATATCAAGCCGGCGTACGCCGCCCTGCGGGAGGAGACGTGAGGTGAGGATCCACTACGTCCCGACCGTGCTGCTGCTCGGCTCCGCGCTGGTGCTGCTGCTGGTCGCGGGCGGGCTGCTGCTCAAGGGACAGGTGGTCCGTCGTACCGCCCAGCGGTTCCGCGCCCGGGCGGTCGCGGTGCGAGCGACCGTCGTGGGCCTGGAGGCCAAGGACCTCAGCCTGGGGGGTGAGCCCGACACGCGCTACTTCCCGCGGGTCTCCTTCGTCCCCGACGGCGCCGCGGGCCCGGTGGAGGCGCAGACGCTGACCGACGTGCCCGCGCCGCCGCCGCGGGTCGGCGACGAGCTCGACGTGGCCTACGACCCCGAGCGCCCGGAGCGGGTCGACGTGGCGGCGACCCAGGGCGGCCTGGAGGGCGCCGGGCGGACCTGGTTCGTGCTCGGCTACGGCGTGCTGCTGCTCGCGCTCGGCGTCGCCGCGGCGTGGCTGGTGCTGGTCCTCGTCGTCTGGACCTCCTGATGCCCGGGGCGGCGGAGTCGATCTTCTGGATCACCCTCTGCGCCGTGCTCGCCCCGCTGCTCGCCGGCCTGCTGCTGCGTGGCCGGGTGCCCGAGGTCGTGCTGCTGCTCGTGCTCGGGGTGCTGATCGGGCCGAACGTGCTCGAGCTCGCCGCCGCCGGCGAGGGCGTCACCATCCTGCGCGAGCTCGGGCTCGGGATGCTCTTCCTGCTCGCGGGCTACGAGGTCGAGGTGGACGAGCTGGTGGGCCGGGGTGGCCGCCGCGCGCTCATCACCTGGCTGGGCTGCTTCGCGGTCGCACTCACCCTGATCTTCCTGATCGGCCTGGCCGACGCCATCCACGCGGAGATCGCGGTCGCGATCGCCCTGACCTCGACGGCCCTCGGCACGCTGCTGCCCATCCTCAAGGACGGCGGCCTGCTCGGCACCCGCTTCGGGGGCACGCTGATGAACCACGGCGCGTACGGCGAGCTCGGTCCGATCGTGGCGATGGCGGTGCTCCTCGGCAGCCGCGGGCTGGTCGCCTCGCTGCTCGTCCTGGCCTCGTTCTTCGCGGTCGCCGTGCTCGTGCACCGCTTCTCGGCGCGGATCAGCCGGGAGGGCTCGGCCCTGCTCGCCGCCGTACGCCGTGGGGCGGAGACCTCCGGCCAGACCCAGGTCCGCCTCGTCGTGCTGCTGCTGGTCACGCTCGGCGTCGCGGCGGCGCTCTTCGACCTCGACGTCGTGCTCGGGGCGTTCGCGGCCGGCTTCGTGCTGCGCGGCCTGCTGCCGGCGGGCCACGAGAGCCTGGAGCACAAGCTCGAGGGGCTCGCCTTCGGGCTGCTGATCCCGGTCTTCTTCATCACCTCGGGGATGGCGATCGACCCGCGCGCGGTCGTCGAGGAGCCGGTCGCGCTCGTGGCCTTCCTCGGCATGATCCTGCTGGTGCGCGGCGGCGGCGTCCTGATCGCGACCCGTACGGAGCGGGAGGCGGGCCGCCGGGTCTTCGACGGCCGCGAGAGCGCGGCGATGGCCCTCTTCGCCGCGACCGGGCTGCCGATCATCGTCGCGGTCACCTCGGTGGCCGTCGACGCGGGCGAGATGACGACGACCAACGCGTCGGTGCTGGTCGCCGGCGGCGCGTTGAGCGTGTTGATCTGTCCGCTCCTCGCGCAGCGGCTGCTGGCGGGGCGCAGTCACCCGGTTCAGGTGAGCCCCGCCGACTCCGGGCCCGACTAGCCTCGGCGCGACACCGGGGCCGGAACCGGCCTCGACGCACCTGAGAGGAACGCTGTGGACAGCTTCTGGGACTTCTTCTGGTTCATCATCTCCTTCTTCCTGCTCATGGCCTACTTGGTTGTGCTGTTCCAGATCCTGACGGACCTGTTCCGCGACAAGGGCACCAGCGGCTGGATGAAGGCGGTGTGGGTCTTCTTCCTGATCATCCTCCCGCTGATCACCTCACTGGTGTACCTGATCGCCCGCGGCCACGGCATGGCCGAGCGCAACGTCGCCGCCATGAAGGCCGCCCAGGCCGACACCGACGCCTACATCCGGTCGGTGTCCTCCGGAGCCGGCTCGCCCGCCGAGGAGATCGCCCGGGCCAAGGCACTGCTGGACGCCGGCACGATCAACCAGGCCGAGTACGAGTCGCTGAAGGCCAAGGCGCTCGGCTGAGCTGCCTCGCCGGAAGCTCCTCCTGGCGGCAGCCCGCCAGGAGGAGCTCAGTCCGGCAGCACCGCGAACCAGGCGTGCTTCCAGCGCGATGTGGAGAGCGGTGCGACCACCCCGCGCGCGGGGTCGTAGGCCAGGGGCTCCCCGTCCCGCTCGTCGAGGACCAGGACGACGTGGCGGGGCAGCCACCGGCTGCCCAGGTAGACCGGCACCCGCCGGGGGAGCGCGGCGAGCACGTCCGCGCGCCGGTAGCGGCGGACCCGGCCCCCGAGCACGCGGGCGACCGCCCACGGTGTCGTGCCGAGTGCCCGGGGCCACCACCGGTTGAGCCGGCGGTGCATCGCCAGTACCTCGTCGCGGAAGCCCGGCCACGGCTCCGGGAGCCCGTGGTCGAGGAGCCGGGCGACCACGACGACCGACGGCCCGCAGGTGCGGGAGTCCGGCTGCCGCGGCCAGTCGGTCATCGCGCGGCGTCCTGCCCCGCCAGCCGGTCCAGGTCGGCGTAGGCCTGGTCCGGCGTCACCGGCCGGCACCCGCACTCGACGGCGTGGCCGACCACCCGGCGCTGGTCGCGCAGCAGTGCGAGACCGCGGCGGACCAGCACCAGCGGGGGCTTGCGGTGCTCGCGCAGGTCGCGGGTCAGGCGCCGCCAGAAGGTCACCATCGGGTGCTGGCGCACGCAGTACGCCGCGGCCAGCAGCCCGGCCTCCCGGCAGTGGGACACGATCTCCTGCGCGAAGATGCCCTCCGCGACGAACAGGTCGTGCCCGTCGAGGTCGAGCGTCTGCCAGCCGCAGCGGCCGTTCCGCGCGATCTCGTAGACCGGCACGTCCGCGCGCCCGGTGCGGCACAGCTCGTCGAGCGCCGCCATGGCGTCGTCGAGCAGCCACGACTCGGGGTCGTCCCAGTCGACGATGCCGGCGTTCGGACCCTCGGTGATCAGGGGGAGCGTGGGGTCGCCGCCGCTCTTGTAGAAGTCGTCGAGGCGCAGCACCGGCAGGCCGGTGCGCTCGGCGAGGCGGGACTTGCCGGCGCCCGACGGACCGGCCAGGACGATCACCCGGGCGTGCACGGACGGTCAGATGCCGATCGGGTGCCAGACGGTCTTGATCTCGAGGAACGCGGTGATCGGCTCCAGGCCCGGGTCGAGGGTCCAGTCGGGCTCGACGGCCGGCGCGCGGCGTACCCGCTTGAGGTTGTCGGCCGCCGCGACCTCGAGCTCCGTGGCGAGCGCGGGCTCGCCGGCGATGCCGGTCAGGTCGATGGCGTTGACGTCCATGTGGGCCGCGAGCCAGGGCGCGATCGTCGCGGCCGAGCCGGTGAGCAGGTTGACCACGCCACCGGGCACGTCGGAGGTCGCCAGCACCTCGGCGAAGGTCACCGCCGGCAGCGGCCGCTCGTACGACGACACCACGACCGCGGTGTTGCCGGTGACGATGACGGGCGCGACGACGCTGACCAGGCCGAGCAGCGAGGAGCGCTGCGGCGCGAGCACCGCGACCACGCCGGTCGGCTCGGGGGTGGAGAGGTTGAAGAACGGCCCGGCCACCGGGTTGGCGTTGCCGACGACCTGGGTGATCTTGTCGGCCCAGCCGGCGTACCAGACCAGCCGGTCGATGGCCTCGTCGACGACCTTCTCGGCCTTTGCGGCGGTCAGCCCCTCGGACTGCTGGGTCGCCTGCACGAACTGCGGCCGCCGGTCCTCCATCACCTCGGCGATGCGGTAGAGGATCTGCGCGCGGTTGTACGCCGTGCGGCCGGCCCAGGAGGCCTGCGCCTTGCGGGCCGCGACGACCGCGTCACGGGCGTCCTTGCGCGAGGCGAGGGCGGCGTTGGCCACGAACTTCCCCAAGCTGTCGGCCACCTCGTAGGAGTGCCCGGACTCCGAGCGCGGGAACGCGCCGCCGATGTAGAGCTTGTAGGTCTTGCGAACGTCGACTCTGCTGTTGGTTGGGCTCACTTGAGGTAGGCCTCCAGACCGTGGCGGCCGCCCTCGCGACCGTAGCCCGACTCCTTGAACCCGCCGAACGGGCTGGTGGGGTCGAACTTGTTGAACGTGTTGGCCCAGACGACGCCGGCGCGCAGCTGGTTGGCCATGGACAGGATCCGCGAGCCCTTCTCGGTCCAGACGCCCGCGGAGAGACCGTACGGCGTGTTGTTGGCCTTCTCGACGGCCTCCGAGGGCGTCCGGAAGGTGAGCACGGAGAGCACCGGGCCGAAGATCTCCTCGCGGGCGATCCGGTGGGCCTGCGAGACGCCGGTGAAGAGCGTCGGCGGGAACCAGAAGCCGGTCTCGGGCAGGTCGCAGGCGGGCGACCAGCGGCCGGCGCCCTCGGCCTCGCCGATCTCCGACAGCTCGCGGATCTTGGCGAGCTGCTCGGCGGAGTTGATCGCGCCGATGTCGGTGTTCTTGTCGAGCGGGTCGCCCACGCGCAGCGTGGACATCCGGCGCTTGAGCTTGGCCAGCAGCTCGTCGGCGACCGACTCCTGCACGAGCAGGCGGGAGCCGGCGCAGCAGACGTGGCCCTGGTTGAAGAAGATGCCGTTGACGATGCCCTCGACCGCCTGGTCGAGCGGGGCGTCGTCGAAGACGACGTTGGCGGCCTTGCCGCCGAGCTCGAGCGTGACCCGCTTCTCGGTGCCGGCGACCGCGCGGGCGATCGCCTTGCCGACGTCGGTCGAGCCGGTGAACGCGACCTTGTCGACGTCCGGGTGCGAGACCAGCGCCTGACCGGTCGCGCCCGCGCCGGTGACGATGTTGACCACGCCCGGCGGCAGGTCGGCCTGCTGGCAGATCTCGGCGAAGAGGAGCGCGGTCAGCGGGGTGGTCTCGGCCGGCTTGAGCACGACCGTGTTGCCGCAGGCGAGCGCCGGCGCGATCTTCCACGCCAGCATCAGCAGCGGGAAGTTCCACGGGATGATCTGGCCCGCGACGCCGAGCGGCCTCGGGTCGGTGCCGCGGCCGGCGTAGGCGAGCTTGTCGGCCCAGCCGGCGTAGTAGAAGAAGTGCGCCGCGACGGTCGGCACGTCGACGTCGCGCGACTCCTTGATCGGCTTGCCGTTGTCGATCGACTCGAGCACGGCGAGCTCGCGGCTGCGCTCCTGGATGATCCGGGCGATCCGGTAGAGGTACTTGGCGCGCTCGCGGCCCGACATCGGGCCCCAGACCTTCTCGTAGGCCTTGCGGGCCGCCTTGACGGCCGCGTCGACGTCGGCCTCGTCGGCCTCCGCGATCTCGGCGAGGACCTCCTCGGTGGCCGGGCTGATCGTCTTGAACGACGTACCGTGGCCCTCGGTGAACTCACCGTTGACGAAGAGGCCGTACGACGGCTTGATGTCGACGATGCTCCGGGACTCGGGAGCGGGGGCGTACTCGAACGGATTAGTCATCGGTGATCAGTCCAGCGTGAAGTAGTCGGGACCGGAGTAGCGGCCGGTCGTCATCTTGGTGCGCTGCATCAGCAGGTCGTTGAGCAGCGTGGACGCGCCGAAGCGGAACCAGTCCGGGTCGAGCCAGTCCGGGCCGGCCACCTCGTTGACCATGACGAGGTACTTGATGGCGTCCTTGGCGGTGCGGATGCCGCCGGCGGGCTTGACGCCGACCATCGTGCCGGTCTGCTCGCGGAAGTCGCGGACCGCCTCGAGCATGATCAGCGTGACCGGCAGCGTCGCCGCCGGCTGCACCTTGCCGGTGGAGGTCTTGATGAAGTCGGCGCCGGCCATCATCGCGAGCCAGCTCGCCCGGCGCACGTTGTCGTAGGTCTGCAGCTCGCCGGTCTCGAAGATGACCTTGAGGTGCGCGTCCTCCCCGTCGGCCCGGGCGCATGCCTGCTTGACCGCGACGATCTCGTCGAAGACCTGCTGGTAGTGGCCGGCGAGGAACGCACCCCGGTCGATGACCATGTCGATCTCGTCGGCGCCGGCCTCGACCGCGTCGCGGGTGTCGGCCAGCTTGATGTCGAGTGCCGCGCGACCGCTCGGGAATGCCGTCGCGACCGCGGCAACCTTGACCCCGGAGCTGCCCAGCGTCTCCTTCACGGTGGCGACCATGTCGGGGTAGACGCAGACGGCGGCGGCCGCCGGGCAGGTCGGGTCGGCCGGGTCGGGCCGCATCGCCTTCGAGGCGAGCGCCCGGACCTTGCCGGGGGTGTCCTGCCCCTCCAGCGTGGTCAGGTCGACCATCCGGATGGCGAGGTCCAGCGCGAACTCCTTGGCGCTGGTCTTGATCGAACGCGTCCCGAGGCCGGCCGCCCGCGCCTCCGCGCCGACCTGGTCGACACCGGGCAGTCCGTGCAGGAACCGGCGCAGCGCGGCCTCCGAACGGGTCGCGTCCGCGAGACCTGGGTCGGGGATGGTGGAAGTTCCGCTCACCGGGCCAGCATAGGGTTGGCCGAGCCCAGTACCACAACCTTGAGAGCACGACATGACCGAGCAGACCGGCGACCGGGTGGTCGAGCGCTTCCAGCCCACCAGCGGTCGCTTCAGCGGCATCCTCGGTCTGGTGACGGCGGGGGTCGTGCTGGTCCTCGCCGTGATCGGCCGGGACAGCGGCACGGCGCTCGGGGTCGCGATCGTCGCCGTGCTCGGCGCGGTGCTGGTCTGGGCGGCCCTGCTGCGCCCGGCGCTGTGGGTGACCGAGCGCGACCTGGTGATGCGCGGCATGTTCCACACCGACCGGGTGCCGCTCGCCGCCATCGACCGGGTGCAGGTGAGGCAGGTCCTGACGGTGACGGTGGGCGAGCGCGCCCTGGTGTCGCCGGTGGTGGGCTACTCGCTGCGGCACCTGACGAAGAACCGGGTCCAGCCGCGCGGCGGGATCGAGCAGCCGCGGCTCGACGCGCTCGAGCCGCGGGACCCGGTGAGCGACGCGCCCCTCGAGTCCAGCGTGCACCAGGCGTTCGTGGAGTCCCGGATCGCCCACCTCGCGAAGTCCGCGCGCGAGCGGGCCGGCCTCCGGCAGGGCTCGCCCGAGCTGCAGGTGCTGGCCGCCCACGTACGCCGTACCTGGGCCTGGCCCGAGATCGGCGCGTCGGTCGCGCTGGTGGTGGCGTTCGTGGTGTGGCTGGTCGTGCACTGAGCGGTCGCCCGCGTCGGCGGTGGTGTCGAGGCTCGCTCCGCTCGCACCTCAACCACCGTCAGATGCCGGCCGCGGCCTTGACGTCGTCGCGCAGGGCGTCGAGGCGGCCGGCGGCCGCGATCCGGGCGGCGTCCACGCCGGCGTCGGGGTCCACGGGTACGACGACCTCGAGGTAGCACTTGAGCTTGGGCTCGGTGCCGCTCGGGCGCACGATGACGCGGGCGCCGTCGGCGAGCCGGTAGCGCAGCCCGTCGGTCGGGGGCAGGTCTGCGCTGCCGGTGCTGAGGTCGTCGACGCGCTCGACGGCGAGCCCACCCAGCTCGCTGGGGGGAGTCGTCCGGAGCCGGTCCATGGCCGCCGCGATCTCGCCGAGGTCGGTGACCCGCGCCGAGAGCTGGTCGGTGGCGTGCAGGCCGTGGGCCAGGGCGATGTCGTCGAGGATGTCGACCAGGGTGCGGCCGTCGGCCTTGGCGGCCGCGGCGAGCTCGCAGAGCAGGAGCAGCGCGGAGACGCCGTCCTTGTCCTTCACGTGCTCGGGGTCGACGCAGTAGCCGAGCGCCTCCTCGTAGCCGAACGCGAGGTCCTCGACCTTGCTGATCCACTTGAAGCCGGTGAGCGTCTCGGCGTAGGGCTGGCCGGCGGCGGCCGCGAGCTTCCAGAGCAGGCTCGAGGAGACGATGCTGCAGGCGTAGGTGCCCCGCTTGCCGCGCGCGAGCAGGGCGTGGGCCAGGAGCGCGCCGACCTCGTCGCCGCGGAGCATCCGCCAGCCCTGGGGGCCCGGCACCGCCGCGGCGCAGCGGTCGGCGTCGGGGTCGTTGGCGACCACCAGGTCGGCGCCACGGCGCTCGGCGAGCTCGAGGGCGAGGTCCATCGCACCCGGCTCCTCCGGGTTGGGGAAGGCCACCGTCGGGAACTCCGGGTCCGGCTGCTCCTGCTGCTCGACCACCGCGGGCGCGGCGAAGCCGGCGGCCTCGAGCACGCGCTCGACCGACGTGCCGCCGACCCCGTGCAGGGGCGTGTAGACGATGTCGAGGTCACGGGGCCCGTCGCCGACCAGCGTCGCGGTGGTGTCGAGGTAGCGGTCGACGATCTCCTCGCCGAGCACGGTGCCGGCGCCGCCGCGCGGCACGTCACCGACCCGGCCCACGGCGGCGATCCGCGCCGCGATCTCGGTGTCGGCCGGCGGCACGATCTGGCTGCCGTCGCCGAGGTAGACCTTGTAGCCGTTGTCGCGCGGCGGGTTGTGGCTGGCGGTGACCATCACGCCCGCCGCGCAGCCGAGCTCGCGGATCGCGAACGCGAGCACCGGGGTGGGCAGCGGTCGGGGGAGGAGGTACGCCGTGAGCCCGGCGCCGGTCATCACCTCGGCGGTGTCGCGGGCGAAGACGTCGGAGTTGTGCCGGGCGTCGTACCCGATCACGACCGATCCGCTCCCGTGCCCGGTGTCGCGCAGGTAGGCCGCGAGCCCGGCCGCGGCGCGGGTGACGACGACGCGGTTCATCCGGTTGGGCCCGGCGCCGAGCTCGCCGCGGAGCCCCGCCGTGCCGAACTCGAGGGTGCCGTCGAAGCGGTCGGCCAGGTCGGTGCTCTCGGCCCCGGCCTCGACCCGGGCGATCACCGCCTCCAGCTCGGCGCGGGTCTGCGGGTCGGGATCGTCGGCGGCCCACGCCCGAGCGGCGGCGAGCAGGTCACTCATGCGGGGGTCCCCTGTGTGCTCATAGGGGGCACCATACGAGGATGCGGGCCTCCTTCGCCTTCCGGGACAGCTGGGAGATCGACGCGCCTCCGGCGCGCGTGCACGCCGTGCTCGTCGACCTCGAGCACTACCCGGCCTGGTGGCCGCAGGTCGTGGCGGTCGCCTCGCTCGGCCCCGACGACGCCCGGGTGCTCTGCCGCTCGGCGCTGCCCTACACCCTCGACCTGGTGCTGCACGCGGTCTCGCGCTCGGCCGCGCACCTCGAGGTGGAGGTCTCGGGGGACCTGGCCGGGGCGGTGCGCTTCGCGCTCACCCCGGTGCCGGCCGGGACCCGTCTCGACTTCGAGCAGGAGGTCCGGGTGCGGGGCTGGCTGGGCGCGGCGGCGTACCTCGCGCGGCCGCTGCTGCGCTGGAACCACGAGCGGATGATGCGAGGCTGCGCCTACGGCCTGCGGGCCCGTCTCGCGCTCAGCTCACGCAGAACTCATTGCCCTCGGGATCCTGCATGACGGCGAAGCAGGAGTGCTCGTCGAGGACGCTGCGGACCACCGTCGCGCCCTGGGCGACCACGCGGTCGACCGTCTCCTGGACCTCGCGGCGACGCTGCTCCATCGGCCGCGTCTTGTCGCGGCCGCCCGGGTAGACGTCGAGGTGCAGCCGGTTCTTCGTGACCGTCTTGCCCTCGGGGACGATCTGGAACCAGATCGTCGGCCCCTCGCCGGACGGGTCGTGGAGCCGGTCGCAGTAGTCGGGACCGATGTCGGTGAGCTCCTCCTCGGGAACGCCGACCGAGCGGTACCAGTCGACCCAGGACGCGTGGCCCGGCGGAGGCGGCTGCGGCTCGTAGCCGAGGAGCGGGGCCCAGAACCGGGCCAGCCGGTTCGGGTCGTTGGCGTCGATGGTGAGCTGCCAGGTGACCATGTCACCACGGTAGGCGTCGGCACCGACACCCGGCAGGGGTCGTCGGACACCCCGGCGCTCAGGCGTCGATCGAGCTCATGTCGCCGTACCGGTCACCGGCGACGGCGCCGCGCGGGACGGCCTCGGCGAGCGCCGTCAGGTCGTCGTACCCGAGCTCGACGTCGGCGGCCCCCACGTTCTCCTCGAGGTACCGGACCCGCTTGGTGCCGGGGATCGGCGCGACGCCGACCTCGTCGCCGCCCTGGGCGAGCACCCACGCCAGCGCCAGCTGGCCCGGCGTGCAGCCCTTCGCCTCGGCGATGGCGCGCACGGCGTCGACCAGCGCGAGGTTGGCCCGCAGGTTGTCGCCGTTGAGCCGGGGGAAGTACGCCGAGCGCCGGGAGTCCCCCTCCTCCAGGGAGTCGTCGGAGGTGATGGCCCCGGTGAGGATGCCGCGGCCGAGCGGGGAGTAGGGCACCAGCCCGATGCCGAGCTCGCGCAGCGTCGGGAGGATCTCGTCCTCGAGGTCGCGGGTGAAGAGCGAGTACTCGGTCTGGAGCGCGGTGATCGGGTGCGTCGCGTGGGCCCGGCGGATCGTGTCGGCGCCCGCCTCCGAGAGCCCGAGGTGGCGGACCTTGCCGGCCTCGACCAGCTCGGCCATCGCGCCGACCGTCTCCTCGATCGGCACGGTCCGGTCCACGCGGTGCTGGTAGTAGAGGTCGACGTGGTCGACACCGAGGCGCTGGAGCGAGGCGTCGCACGCGGCGCGGACGTACTCGGGGCGGCCGTTGATGCCGACACGGGTGCCGTCGGGCCGACGCTCGTTGCCGAACTTGGTCGCGAGCTGCACCTCGTCGCGACGGCCGGCGATCGCCTTGCCGACCAGCCGCTCGTTGGTGAACGGGCCGTACATGTCCGCGGTATCGAGGAAGGTGACGCCGAGGTCGAGGGCACGGTGGATGGTGGCGATACCGTCGGCCTCGTCCGAGGTGCCGTAGAACTCCGACATGCCCATGCAGCCGAGGCCGAGCGCGGAGACGGTGAGGGGCGACTGGGTCCCGAGGGTGCGGTGCTGGATCGTCATGTGTCCACTGAAGCGCCTGGAGTGCGCTCCAGGTCAAGGGCCTCGAGCTTCGCGCTGTAGATCCCGATCTTGCGGTCGATGGCACCGAGGTGCTCCTGCACCTCCGCCAGCCGGGCGAGCACCTGTACCCGGTGCGCACGGAGCAGGTCGAGGCGCGCCTGCTCCGTGCCCTCGCCGGAGCGCACCAGTTCGGCGTACCGGCGGACGTCGCGGATCGGCATGCCGGTGCCCCGCAGGCAGGTGAGCAGGTTGATCCACGTGAGGTCGCCGTCGGTGTAGCGCCGGTGCCCGGTCGCGGACCGGTCGACCGGGTGCAGCATCAGGCCGTCGCGCTCGTAGTAGCGAAGCGTGTCCGGGGTCAGGTCGGTCAGCTCGGCGACCTCGGCGATCGAGTAGCTCACGCCTCAGTCTCGCCCTTGGAGCGCACTCCAGGTCAACCGCCGCGAGGCGACCGCGGTCAGCGGGCGTACGCCTCGAGGTTCTCGCCGAGCTCGGCGAACAGGGCCTGGTTGAGGCGGAAGGCGAGCTTGACCTCGGCGACGATCCGCAGCCGCTCGTCGGCGTCCAGGTCGAGGGCGTCGAGCCGGGCCCGGTAGCCGTCCTTATAGACCTTCGGCTTCTCGATCTCCGGGAAGTCGTAGAAGGCGATGCCGGCGCCGCCGAGCTCGAACGTCCGGTCGAGGATCCGGCCGATGGCCTGGCCGCCGGAGAGATCGCCGAGGTAGCGGGTGTAGTGGTGGGCGACCAGCAGCGCGGGCCACTGCTCGGCGGCCTCGACCAGCCGCTGCCGGTAGGCGTCGGTGGCGGGGGAGTCGACGGTGCGGGGGCCGTCGGGAGCCCAGTGGTCGAGGTCGGCGTCGATCGCGGCCAGCCGCTCGAGCGCGTCGTCGCGGACCGCGGCGACGGACGGGTCGTCGCGGTGGGTGTGCACGGTCTGCTCCAGCGTCGCGTAGACGCCGCGCAGGCGGAGCAGGTAGTCGGCGTACCCCTGCTCGTTGACCCGGCCGCCGAGCAGGTCGGCCATGAACTTCGAGTCCTCCGCCGCCTGGTGCTCGGCGAGTGAGCCCTCGCGCATCGCCGCCGACAGATTGAGGTCGGTGGTGCGGTCGAGGACGGTCATGGCGGCTCCAGATGGGTCGAGGTTGATGTTGCGACAGATTGTCAGGATCGTAATATACACACAGACCTTTAGGTAAGGCATGCCTTAGTTAGTGCTACCTTTGTCGTCATGGGTGGTGGGGTGAGGACGGCCGCGGTCGCGGGCGCCGTGGTGATGGTCGGGCTGCTGGCGTCGTGCGGGCTGTCGTCGAAGGCGGACCCGGCCGAGGGCGACCGCACGGCCGCCGTCTCCGCGGGCAGTACGCCGCCGCTCTCCGAGGTGACGCCGCTCGACGACGTGCGGGACTGGGACGGCGAGGTCACCGCCGTCGCCGAGACCCCGGTCGACCCGGTGGCCGACGACCCCACCCCGAAGCTGCCGGTGACGGTGACCGACGCCCAGGGCACGAAGGTCACCGTGCAGGACGCCAGCCGGGTCCTCGCGCTCGACGTCTACGGCACGCTGTCGCGCACCGTCTTCGAGCTCGGCCTGGGTGACAACCTGGTCGGCCGCGACGTGTCGACGGAGTTCCCCGAGGCCGACGACCTGCCGCTGGTCACCCAGAACGGCCACGAGCTCAACGCCGAGGCCATCCTGGGCCTGGATCCGACGCTGATCATCACCGACACCTCGCTCGGGCCGTGGGACGTCATCCTCCAGATGCGCGACTCCGGCATCCCGGTCGTCGTGCTCGACTCCCACCGCGGCCTCGACAACGCGGCCGAGCTGATCCGCGCGGTCGCCGACTCGCTGGGGGTGTCCGACGCCGGCAAGGCCCTCGCGGAGCGCACCCAGCAGCAGATCGACGCCGTCACCGCCGAGATCGCCGAGATCGCGCCCGCCGACCGGGGCCAGCGGCTGCGGACCGTCTTCCTCTACGTGCGCGGGCAGTCGGGCGTCTACTACATGTTCGGCGAGGGCTCGGGCGCCGACTCGCTCATCGACGCCATCGGCGGGTACGACGTGGCCGAGGAGATCGACTGGAACGGCATGAAGCCGCTCACCGACGAGGGCCTGGTCGCCGCGCAGCCCGACCTGGTGCTGATGATGAGCGGCGGGCTCGACTCGGCCGGGGGCGTCGACGGGCTCCTCGAGCGACTTCCGGCCCTGGCACAGACCCCGGCCGGCGAGCACCGTCGGTTCGTGACCATGGACGACTCCCAGATCCTCGGCTTCGGGCCGATCTCCGCCAGCGTGCTCGACGCCCTCGCCGTCGCCGTCTACGCCCCGGGGGCAGCGTGAGCACCTCGGGGGACTTCGCATGACGGCCGCCGTCGTCGAGCACCAGCGCGCCGGCATCCGCGCGCTGGCCGGCCGGATCGGCCTGCTCGGCGGACTCTCGATCGCCCTCGTGGTCTCGCTGGTGTTCGCGGCCGGCCACGGCCAGCTCGACGTACCGCCCTCGGAGGTGCTCGGCTCGGTGCTGCACAAGCTCGGCCTCGATCTCGGGCCGGTGCCGCACCACCCGCAGGGGGAGAACACCCTGTGGCAGGTGCGTTTCCCGCGCGTGGTGATGGCCGCGCTCGCCGGGGCCTGTCTCGCCACGGCCGGCGCGCTGATGCAGGGAGTCTTCGGCAACCCGCTCGCCGAGCCCGGCGTCGTCGGCGTCTCGGCCGGCGCGGCCGTCGCGGCGGCGACCGTCATCGTCTTCGAGCTCACCTTCGCCGGCACCTGGACCGTCGCGATCTGCGCCTTCATCGGCGGCCTGCTGACGACCCTCCTCGTCTACGCGATGTCCCGCGACGGCGGCCGCACCGAGGTGGTGACGCTGGTGCTGACCGGCATCGCGGTCAACGCGGTCGCCAGCGCGGGGCTCGCGTTCCTGATGTTCCTCGGCGACACCCAGGCGCGCGAGGAGATCGTGTTCTGGCAGCTCGGCAGCCTCAACGGCTCCCGCTGGGAGTACGTCGGGGTGGTCGCGCCGATGGCCGCGGTCGGCCTCGGTGCCGCGCTCTTCCTGGCGCCGCGACTGGACCTGCTCGCCCTCGGCGACCGGGCCGCCCGGCACGTCGGCGTCGACGTCGAGCGGCTGCGGATGACCACCATCGTCGTGGTGGCGGTGCTGACCGCCGCGGCCGTCGCGTTCTGCGGCATCATCTCGTTCGTCGGCCTGGTCGTACCGCACCTGATCCGGATGGTCGCCGGGCCCGGACACCGGCTGCTGGTGCCCGCGAGCGCGCTCGGCGGCGCCGTGCTGCTGGTGCTCGCCGACCTCTGGGCCCGCACGCTGATCGCCTACGCCGACCTGCCGATCGGCATGCTCACGGCGCTGGTCGGCGGACCGTTCTTCTTCTGGCTGATCCGGCGCGCCCGGCGTACCGCGGGAGGCTGGGCATGAGCCGGACCGGCCCCCTGCTCAGCGCCCGCGGCGTGGGCGTGCGCTACGACGACAACCCGATCCTCAGCGACGTCGACGTCGACATCCGCGGCGGCGAGCTCGTCGTGCTGGTCGGGCCCAACGGCGCCGGCAAGTCGACGCTGCTCGGCGTGCTGGCCGGCGACATCGAGCCGACCGTGGGCGGGGTGTCGCTCGACGACAAGCCGCTCCCGGCGTACGCCGCCCGCGAGCTGGCCCGCCAGCGTGGCGTGCAGCTGCAGAAGCAGGGGCTCGCCTTCGGCTTCCGGGTCCGCGAGGTCGTGCAGATGGGCCGCTCGCCCTGGCACCGCACCGCGCGCGAGGACGACGACGAGCGGGTGGTCTCCGAGTCGATGCAGCGCGCCGACGTGGTCGAGTTCGCCGCCCGCCTCTACCCGACCCTGTCGGGTGGCGAGCAGGCCCGCACGTCGTTCGCCCGGCTGCTGGCGCAGGAGACGCCGGTGCTGATGCTGGACGAGCCGACCGCGGCGCTCGACATCCGCCACCAGGAGTCGCTGCTGGCGGTCGCCCGCTCCGCCGCCCAGGCCGGCGCGGCGGTCGTGGTGGTGCTGCACGACCTGTCGCTCGCGGCGGCGTACGCCGACCGGATCGTGATGCTCGCGCACGGCCGGGTCTGCGCCAACGGCGTGCCCCGAGACGTGCTCACCTCCGAGCTGCTGACCGAGGTCTACGAGCACCCGGTCGAGGTGATCGACCATGCCGGCGCGCTGCTCGTCGTGCCGGTCCGGACGCGTGCGGTGGAGTCGCACGCGGGGGAGGAGGTCCGATGCGCCACGCCGTGGCCGCACGCCTGATCGCGGCGACCCTGATCGCAGGGGCCGTGGTCGCCGGCACCGTCCTGGTGGCGACGCCCGCGCACGCGGCGTCGCGGGTCACCGTCGCCAACCCGGAGGGGCAGGCGAAGATCGACCCGACGTACGCCACCACCCTGCGGGTGTCCGGCTCCGGCTTCCAGTCGGTCAAGGGCGGGCACGGCGGGCTCTACGTGTTCTTCGGGGCCGTCCGGCCCGGGTGGCAGCCCAGCAAGGGCGGCGTCACCGGCCAGGACTACTTCTACGTGCCCGACGACGAGGCCAAGGCCAACCAGGGCTTCCAGAAGTACGTCGCCTTCCCCGGCTCCGACACCGCCTCCTCGGCGAACGGCGGCACCATGACCGCCGCCGGCTCCTGGTCGACCCAGGTCGTGGTGCCGGGCGCGACGTTCCAGACCTACGACCGCGACGGTGCGGTGCGCACCGTCGACTGCCGCAAGCTCACCTGCGGCGTGATCACGATCGGTGCGCACGGCGTCAAGAGCCCGCCCAACGAAACCTTCACGCCGGTGACGATCGGCGCCGTGGGAGGCGCGAGCGGCGCCGCCACGCCGACGCCGACCGGGACCGACGGCTCGACCGCCGACCCCGTCGAGACCGACGCCCCGTCCGCCCCGAGCACGGCACCCGGGGAGGGCGCGAACCCGAAGCCCGGCGCCGCCAAGCCGGCGGCCCTCGAGGTCGACCGGGAGTCGGCCGTGGCCGGCAACGTGCTCGCCTTCAGCGCGACCGGCCTACCGCCCGGTGCCCAGGTCTCGGCGGTGTTCGACGACGGTGCCTCCGGCGCCGGGCCCTTCCTGGCCGGCAGCGACGGCAGCCTGGCCGGCATCATCACGCTCCCCGCCGACACCGGCCCGGGCACCCACGAGCTGCGGCTGTACGGCGTGCCGGAGCCTCCCACCGTCAGCTTCGCCGTGCAGGCGTCCGGGACGACGACCGACAGCGTCGAGCCGCGGGCCGCGGAGGAGGACACGAGGGCCGCCTGGCTGTTCGCGGGCGCCGCCGCGCTGGTCCTGCTGCTCGCCGTCCTGCGCCTCGGCGTGCGCACCTGGAAGGGCAAGCGTCGTGCGGCGGCGTGAGCGGATCGCGGGCGCGCTGCTCGCCGCGGTCGGCTGCGTCCTGCTCGCCGTACCCGCCGTCGCCGACGATCCCGGCCCGAGCGAGAGCCCGACCTCCTCGGCCGGGCCGGTCGAGCTCGACGGCGTCACGCTCCGGTGGGGTGTGAACGACGAGTCCAGCAACCGCGCCTTCGCGCCCGACACCTTCAACTTCTTCGCCGCCGGCACGGTGCCCGACCCGGGCAAGGGCGGCACCACGCTGCCGAAGTCGCGCTGGAAGCAGGCCGTCGGCGACGTCTCGATCGAGAAGTGGAACGGCAAGGCCTGGAAGCCGGCCACGTGGGAGGGACTGCGCACCGACGAGCGGGGCAAGCCACTCGGATCGCCGACGTCCGGCACGTTCAGCAAGCACCGCTTCGTCTTCGGCGCCGGCACGGGCACCGTCGACCTCGCCGCCGGCACCGCCCAGGTGACGTGGGACGGCGACGTCACGATCCTCTACTACTCCGGCATGTCGTTCTTCGCGCTCTCCGACCCGGTCCTCGACGTGGCCGACGGGCGGGGCACGCTGACCGCGACGCTCTCCGGGTACGCCTCCTCGGTCGACGACCCGACCCAGTGGGCGCCCGTCCCCGCCGCCCGGGTGACGGTCGCCGACCTGCCCGACGTCACGCTCGGCGAGACCGGCCTGAGCGCCACCCCGGCGTACCTCGGCACCGAGGTGACCGGGGTCGGTCAGGTCCCCGGAGGTCCGGCCTTCGGCTCGTTCCCGCAGTCGTTCGTCGACTACATGAACCAGCTCGGCACCGCGGCGTTCTGGCTCTCCAGCGGGGCGTCGACCGACGGGTTCAAGGTCCCGCTGCCCGTCTCCGTCGGCTTCGGGGCCGCGGAGGAGGAGCCGGTCGAGCCGACGCCGAGCGAGACGGCCACCAAGCAGCCCCTCGACAACCCGATCGTGCCGCCGCCGGTGACCGTCACGGCGACGGTGACCGCCCGGCCCGCACCCGCGCCACCCGCTGTCGCTCCGCCGGCCGCCCCCTCCGTGCCCGCGGTGCCGACCGCCGAGGCGCCGGCGGTGGACATGGCGCTCCCGCTCGCCGCACAGCTGGTCGCGGCGCCCCAGACGTCGGCCGCCCCGGCCGAACCCGCGTCCGACGCCACCTGGATCTGGTGGCTCGGCGGCGGCCTGCTGATCGCGGCCGCACTCACCTTGCTCGTCCCCGTCGGCCGTCCGCGCCGACCCTAGAAAGGAAACCGCATGTCTCAGCACAAGCGCCTCCGCGGGCTGGCGTTCGTCGCCGCCGGCGCGGTGGCATCGACCGCGCTGGTAGTCGGCACGGCGCCGGCGCAGTCGGCATCGCCCAGTACCGCCTCCGCCGCGACCGGGTCGTTCGCGTGGGAGATCTCCGAGCAGTTCGACGACCACCTGTCGACCCACGAGCTCGCGGACGGCGCGACGGAGGACGCCGCCGGCGTGATCACGTTCCCGGCCGTCTCGTCGGTGGTCGACCCGGCGACGGGTGCGGGCACCGTCCAGTACGACGGGGCCGTCAAGGGCACCTTCGTGAACGCCGGCAATCCGTTCTACTGGGTCAAGATCGAGGACCCGGCGGTGACCGTCGACGCCGCGGGCGAGGGGACGATCACGGCCCTGGTCTCGGCCTGGAACGCCGCCGCCATGGGCTCGGCCGAGGCGAGCACCTCGCCCGCGCGGGTCGTGGTGACCACCTTCGACGCGGCCACCAAGTGGTCCACCGGCTCGATCGCGGCGACGCCGGACTGGGCCGGCGTACTGCCCGCTGACAGCCCGCAGGCGACGGCGCTCGGCATCACCGCCGGCCGACCGGTCGACGGGAAGTCGTTCGCCCCGACCTTCCTCGGCCAGATCACCAGCGGGGTCCGGGCGCACTTCTACTGGACCACCGGCTCGGACAAGAAGGCGCCGGCCGCGTTCACGGCGTCGTACGCGAACGTCGCCAAGTCCGTCACCACGACCGCGACCTATGCCAAGCAGAGCGTCTCGTTCGCGGTCGAGGGCAAGGGCTTCCTGCCCACCGACGGCAACCCCGGTGACGACGGCGTCTACGTGGGCCTGGCGCCGGCCGGCGGCCTGCCCGCCACCGGCTCGCAGACCGACATGGACAAGTTCGTCGCCGCGCAGTGGGTGCCGGCGTCGGCGATCAAGGCCAACGCGTTCAGCACCACGCTCACAGCCGGTGCCGACAAGCTCGAGAAGGGCACGGCGTACGCGCTCTACACGTGGCGCGCCCACGGCCACTCGACCACGAGCCAGGACACCCAGACCGCGGTGTCGCTCGACTGGAGCAAGCTGACCGCGAAGGCCAAGGTCACCGCCAAGGTCAAGAAGAAGGTCACGACCGCGAAGGCCGGCAAGCTCGCGGTGGCGGTCAAGGGCGGCTCGCTCACGCCCGCCGGCAAGGTCAAGGTCACCCTCAAGAAGGGCAAGGTCGCCAAGAAGCGGAGCGCGACGCTGAAGAACGGCAAGGCCGTCGTCAAGCTGCCGAAGCTGCAGGCCGGCAAGTGGAAGGTCAAGGTCGCCTTCACCTCCGCCGACGACGTCTACACCAACGGCACCAAGGCGCTGAAGCTGAAGGTCAAGAAGGCGAAGAAGGCCAAGGCGAAGAAGTAAGCAGCACCCTGCGCAGGCCGGCGGTACCCACCCGGGTGCCGCCGGCTCGTGCGTGTCGGAGTCGGCGGCCGGACGGCGGGCCTCAGATCCGCGGTACGACGCGGCCGAGCAGGTCGCCCATCCGGGACGCGGCGGCGCGGCCGGCCTCGAGGACCTCGGCGTGGTCGAGCGGCTGGTCGCTGATGCCGGCGGCCAGGTTGGTGACCAGGCTGATGCCGAGCACCTCCATGCCGGCCTCGCGCGCGGCGATGGCCTCGAGCGTCGTGCTCATGCCGACCAGCTGACCGCCCAGGATGCCGGCCATCCGCACCTCCGCGGGCGTCTCGTAGTGGGGGCCGGGGAACTGCACGTAGACGCCCTCGTCGAGGCTGGAGTCCACCTCGCGGCACAGGGCGCGGAGCCGGGAGCTGTACAGGTCGGTGAGATCGACGAAGGTCGCGCCGACGATCGGGCTCCGGCCGGTGAGGTTGATGTGGTCGGAGATGAGCACCGGGGTGCCCGGCGTCCAGGTCTCCTTGAGCCCGCCGCACCCGTTGGTGAGCACGATCGCGCGGCAGCCCGCGCGCGCCGCCGTACGCACGCCGTGGACGACCGCGTCGACACCCTTGCCCTCGTAGAAGTGGGTGCGGCTCAGGAAGACGAGCAGCTGTCGGTCGCCGGACCTGATCGAGCGGATCTTGCCGGAGTGGCCGGCGACCGCGGCCGCGCTGAAGCCCGGCAGGTCGGTGGTGTCGATCTCGGCGGTCGCCTCGCCGAGAGCGTCGACCGCGGGCAGCCAGCCCGAGCCGAGCACGAGTGCGATGTCGTGACGCTCGACTCCGGTCAGCTCGGCGAGACGCCGGGCGGCCTGGTCGGCGAGCTCGTACGGGGACTCGGGGGTTGCTGCGTGGGTCACATCGGCGACTCTAAACCGCTCCCGCCGCAACGCCAGCATCCGGCAGGATGAGCGGATGATCGATCACTTCGGCATCAACTGCTCCGACCTGGCCGCGTCGTCGGCGTTCTACGACAAGGTGCTCGGGGTCCTGGGCTTCGGCCGGGTCCTGGACTTCGAGGTCGCCATCGGATACGGCGTTCCGGGCAAGCCGGACTTCTGGATCGGCACCCAGCCCGAGGGCGGCCCCTCGTCCGGACCCAACCGCGAGGTGCACGTCGCCTTCCAGGCGGAGTCGGCCGACGCCGTCCGTGCCTTCTTCGACGCCGCCGTCTCCCTCGGTGCCGAGGTGCTGCACGAGCCCCGGAACTGGCCGGAGTACCACGAGGGCTACTACGGCGCCTTCGTGCGCGACCCCGACGGCAACAACGTGGAGGCGGTCTGCCACACGGCCCCGCCGGCCTGAGGCAACCCTGCCGCGTCAGTCGTCGAGCAGGTCGCGCGGGGTGATGGTCACCGGGTAGGGCGCGGTGGCGGTCCAGGTGTCGTCGGGCCCGACGACCTCGGCTGCGACGTACTGGCCGTCGGTCAGCTGCCAGACGGTGAGCTCCGGACGGGTGGGGTCGATGGTCCAGTACGACGGGCAGCCGGCCTCGGCGAGGAGCTCCTTCTTGCGGCCGAGGTCGAAGAGCCGGGTGGAGGGGGAGAGCACCTCGACGGCGAGCAGCGGCGCGGTCGGCAGATCGATCTCGGTGAAGTCGGTTCGCCGGCCGACCAGGACGTCGGGTTCGAGCACGGTCGTCGGGCCGAGAGTGACATCGGTCGGAGCGACCAGCACGATGTGTGTCTTCGGCGCGGCCGCGTCGAGGGTGACGGCGAGTCGGAACACGATGCGCTGATGCCGGATGCTCGGGGCCGGGCTCATCACCAGCACCCCGTCGAGGAGCTCATGGCGTCGGCCGTCGTCGGGCAGGGCGTCGCGTTCGGCCCGGGTGTAGGGGCCCTCGCGGACGATGACGTCGGCGCGGGACAGGGTCATGGTCTCCATGGTGCCTCCTGTGGTCCATGCCCACCAGCGTCGGCGATCACGCCGGACGGCGTCGGTCGTCATCCACAGGGTGCTCAGTCGTCGATGAGGTCGCGCGGGGTGATGGTCACCGGGTAGGGCGCGGTGGCGGTCCAGGTGTCGTCGGGCCCGACGAGCTCGGCTGCGACGTACCGGTCGTTGTCGAGCTGCCAGACGGTGAGCTCCGGACGGGTGGGGTCGATGGTCCAGTACGACGGGCAGCCGGCCTCGGCGAGGAGCTCCTTCTTGCGGCCGAGGTCGAAGAGCCGGGTGGAGGGGGAGAGCACCTCAACGGCGAGAAGCGGCGCGGTCGGCAGATCGATCTCGGTGAAGTCGGTTCGCCGGCCGACCAGGACGTCGGGCTGGAGAATGCTCGCCGGGCCGAGCGCGACGTCGAAGGGTCCGAGTAGAACCTTGCAATCACGAGGCGCGTGATCCGCCAGCAGGATCGCCAGGCTGCCGACGATCGACTGATGCCGGACGCCTTGGGCCGGAGTCATCACCAGGACCCCGTCGAGGAGCTCATGGTGGCGACCGTTCGGCGGCACCGCGTCTCGCTCTGCGCGGGTGTAGGGGCCCTCACGCACGATCACGTCGTGCCGGAGAAGCGTGGTCATACAGGTATGGTGCGTCATAACCCGGTCGACCGGCAGGGCCGGTTGCGCAGGGCGGCGACGTAGTCGGCCGGGGCGTCGGCCGCCTCAGCGGCGTCGGCCATGATCCCGAGGTACGACGCGGAGGGCAGCCCGCCCTCGTAGGCGTCCAGGACGTAGGTCCAGGCGACCACCGAGCCGGTCATCGTGGCGACCCGGACCTTGGTCTTGCGGTAGAGGCCGGAGTCGGCGGCCTCCCAGCCGTCGAGCGTCGACTCGTCCTCGCGGGTGACGTCGTACACCGCGACGAAGACCTGGTCGATCGGGTCCTCGACGATCGTCGGCAGCGCGCCGTCCCAGCCGTGCTCCTCGCCGCCGAACGTGAGCCGCCAGCCCTGGAGCCACCCCACCGTCGAGAGCGGTGAGTGCGGGGCGCGCTCACCCATCCGCGCGGGATCGAGGTTGGTCCCGTAGGCGGCGTAAAGCGTCACTCGTGCAGAGTAGTGGAGCGGTGCGGAGTGACCGTGTTCACGTCAGTAGGCTGACGTGCGTGAGCACCCACTTCAACACCCTCGTCCTCGGCGCCGGCCCCGGTGGGTACGTCGCCGCGATCCGTGCCGCGCAGCTCGGCCAGACCGTCGCCGTCATCGAGGAGAAGTACTGGGGCGGCGTCTGCCTCAACGTCGGCTGCATCCCGTCGAAGGCGCTGCTGCGCAACGCGGAGATCGCCCACATCATCACGAAGGAGAAGGACACCTTCGGGATCAGCGGCGATGCGTCGATGGACTTCGGGAAGACCCACCAGCGCAGCCGCGGCGTCGCCGAGGCCAGCGCCAAGGGCGTCCACTACCTGATGAAGAAGAACAAGATCACCGAGCTCGACGGCTGGGGCACGATCAAGTCCCCGACCGAGGTCGAGGTCGACAAGGACGGCGCCACGACGTCCTACACCTTCGACAACCTGATCGTCGCCACCGGCGCCACGGTCCGGATGCTGCCGGGCATGAGCAAGAGCGCGAACGTCGTCACCTACGAGGAGCAGATCCTCGACAGCGAGCTCCCGGGCAGCGTCATCATCGGCGGCTCCGGTGCGATCGGGGTGGAGTTCGCCTACGTGCTGGCGAACTTCGGGGTCGACGTGACGATCGTGGAGTTCCTGGACCGGATGGTCCCGACCGAGGACGCCGACGTCTCCAAGGAACTGCTCAAGCACTACAAGAAGCTCGGCGTGAAGGTGCTGCTGTCCACCAAGGTCGAGAACGTCGAGGACACCGGCAGCGGCGTCAAGGTGACGGTGAGCAAGGACGGCAACACCGAGGTGCTCGAGGCCGACCGGATGCTCGCGGCGTTCGGCTTCGCCCCGCGCGTCGAGGGCTACGGCCTCGAGAACGCCGGCATCGAGCTCACCGACCGCGGTGCGATCGCGGTCGACGCCCGCGGCCGCACCAACGTGCCCAACATCTACGCCATCGGCGACGTCACCGGGAAGCTGATGCTCGCCCACACCGCCGAGGCGATGGGCGTCGTCGCGGCCGAGACCATCGCCGGCGCCGAGACCATGGAGATCGACTTCGACATGATCCCGCGCGCGACGTTCTGCCAGCCGCAGATCGCGTCGTTCGGCTACTCCGAGGAGCAGGCCAAGGAGAAGGGGTACGACGTGAAGGTCGCGTCGTTCCCGTTCTCGGCCAACGGCAAGGCCCGCGGCATGGCCGAGGGCGTCGGCTTCGTGAAGATCGTGGCGGACGCCGAGTACAACGAGATCGTCGGCGCCCACATGATCGGCCCGGAGGTCACCGAGCTGCTGCCGGCGCTGACGCTGGCCCAGCAGTGGGACCTCACCGCCGACGAGGTGGCCCGCAACGTCTTCGCGCACCCGACGCTGTCGGAGGCGATGAAGGAGGCCGTCGAGGGCATCGCCGGCCACATGATCAACTTGTGACGAGCAGTCGCCGCGGCTGAGGGCGATGCGGCGTATCGAGGCCCGGTGAGACGAAAGGAAGCGCCACTATGGCCGATGAACGGGTCGTCATCATCGGGGGCGGTCCCGGCGGCTACGAGGCGGCGCACGTCGCCGCGCAGCTCGGCGCCGAGGTCACCATCGTCGACACGGACGGCGTGGGCGGCTCCGCCGTGCTCACCGACTGCGTGCCCAGCAAGACCCTGATCGCCACGGCCGAGGTGATGAGCGAGCTGGCCGGAGCGGCCGAGCTCGGGGTGACCTTCCTCGACGCCGGGGGCGACGCCGCCACCTCGATCCGGGTCGACCTGGCCCGCGTCAACAAGCGGGTGAAGCAGCTCGCCGCCGACCAGTCCTCCGACATCGAGCGGCGACTCACCCGCGACGGCGTCACGCTGGTCCACGGCCGCGGCCGGCTGGACGGTCCGGGCCGGGTCGTCGCGAGTCTGGCCGACGGCGGCGAGCGGACGCTCGAGGCCGACGCGGTCCTGGTCGCGACGGGAGCCGCGCCGCGCACGCTCCCGACCGCGCAGCCGGACGGCGAGCGGATCCTCACCTGGGAGCAGGTCTACGACCTCACCGAGGTGCCGACCGAGCTGATCGTCGTCGGCTCCGGCGTCACCGGCGCGGAGTTCGCCAGCGCCTACCTCAACCTCGGCATCCCGGTCACGCTGGTCTCCAGCCGCGACCGGGTGCTGCCCGGCGAGGACGCCGACGCCGCCAAGGTGCTCGAGGACGTGCTGACCCGGCGCGGCATGAACGTGCTCTCCAAGTCGCGCATGGAGTCGGTCACCCGCGACGGCGACGTCGTCACCGTGACCCTCACCGACGGCCGCACCGTCCAGGGCTCCCACTGCATCCTGGCGCTGGGCTCGGTGCCCAACACCGAGGATCTCGGCCTCGAGGAGGCCGGCGTCGTCACCAAGAACGGCGGCTTCGTCAACGTCGACCGGGTCTCGCGCACCTCCGCTCGCGGTGTGTACGCCGCCGGCGACTGCACCGGCGTGCTGATGCTCGCCAGCGTGGCGGCGATGCAGGGCCGGATCGCGATGTGGCACTTCCTCGGCGACACCGTGCATCCGCTCGACCTGAAGACGGTGTCCTCCAACGTCTTCACGGCGCCCGAGATCGCCACGGTCGGCTGGTCGCAGCAGGCCGTCGACGCGGGCGAGATCCAGGCCGAGGTCGTGATGCTGCCGCTCTCGGGCAACCCGCGCGCCAAGATGCAGGGCGTCCGCGACGGCTTCGTGAAGCTGCTCTGCCGCCCCGGCACCGGCAACGTCGTCGGAGGCGTCGTGGTCGGCCCGCGCGCCAGCGAGCTGATCCACCCGGTCTCGATCGCGGTCGCCGAGTCGCTGACGGCCGACCAGCTCGCCCAGGCGTTCACGGTCTACCCGTCGATGAGCGGCTCGCTGGCCGAGGCCGCGCGCCGCCTGCACCGCATCTGAGCCTCGGAGCCCGCCTTGAGGCGGTCCGTTGCCTCGACACGCCGGTCGCGACCTCGCAGGCTCGGTCGCGCGGCTCGCTCGACCACCAGCAGCGTGTCCGCTTGCGCGTCCCCGCTAACCTGACCGCTCCGTCCGCTTCTCGGGAGGTCCGATGTCGATCCGGCGCGCTGCCGTCGCCCTGTCCGTGACCCTGGCGCTCGCCGCCACCGCCGCGCCGGCCGACGCCGGCCCGGCGAAGCCCGACCGGCGCAGGCTCGACAGCGTCACGATCACCACGGTCGGCTGGGGACACGGCAAGGGCCTCTCGCAGTACGGCGCCCGTGCCCGCGCCGAGGCGGGCCAGAGCTGGCGCGAGATCGTGCGGCACTACTACCCCGGCACGAAGTGGGGCACCGCCGGCGGCAAGATCCGGATCCAGCTCACCGACGACACCTCCCGCGACGTGGTCGTGCGGGCCCGAGCCGGGCTGAGGCTGCGCTCGCTCGGCGTCGGCCGGACCTGGCGGCTGCCGGCCAAGATCCGGGGCAAGCACGTGCAGGCGTGGCGGATCCAGCCGGCCGGGCATCGCTCGAAGGTCTCGTTCAAGACCCGCACGTGGCACCACTGGCGCACCGCCCGAGGCGACGCCGAGTTCTCCGCCGGCGGCCAGCCGATCGTCCTCAAGATCCCCGGCGGACGGGCGACGTACCGCGGCGCCCTGCGCTCCACCTCCGTCAACGACTCGGGCAGCAAGCGCAACACCGTCAACGTGCTGCCGATCGACTCCTACCTGCGCGGCGTCGTGCCCCGCGAAGTCTTCCCGTCGTGGCCGGCTCACGCGCTTCGGTCGCAGGCCGTGGCGGCGCGCACGTACGCGGCCTTCGAGCGCCGCGACAACCGGCACCGCCCCTATGACCTGTGCGATACCGACGCCTGCCAGGTCTACGGCGGGGTCGCCGACGAGACTCCGCAGACGGATCGTGCCATCACGGCGACCCGACGCAAGGTGGTCAGCCTCCAGGGCCGCCCGATCTTCGCCCAGTTCTCGGCGAGCAACGGCGGCTGGAGCATCGACGGCGGCTACCCCTACCTGCGCGCGGAGGAGGACCCCTTCGACACCGGCGTCCTCGGTGAGGACCCGAAGGCCACCACCTTCACCGCGTCGGACATCACCCGCAACTGGCCGGGGATGGGCGACCTGGTGTCGATCGCGGTCACCGCCCGCGACGGCCGCGGCCCGTACGGCGGCCGGGCGCTGGAGGTCACGGTGACCGGCACCGGTGGCACCCACACGGTCTCCGGCGACGACTTCCGGAGCTGGATGGGGCTGCGCTCCACGCTCTTCGAAATTACATAAGTGTAGTTCTCCGGTTCACATTGCGGGGCCGCTCGGAGCATGGTGCGATGGCTCGTCACACTCGCACCATCCGCCACTTCAAGCCCCGAGGACCTCATGCGTCGCAGCACCGCGCCCCTGCGCGTCGGCCTCCTGGCCGGCGCCCTGACGCTCTCGGCGACGGTGGCGTCCGCCGGGCCGGCCGGCGCTGCCGCCGAGCGACGCGCCGGCGGCTGGGACGTGCCGGCCGCGGCGCGGATCACCATCAGCGGGCACGGCTACGGCCACGGCCACGGCATGTCCCAGTACGGCGCGGAGGGGGCCGCGCGCCAGGGCCTCACCTACCAGCAGATCACCGAGTTCTACTACCCGGGCACCCAGTGGGGCACCGCCGCCGGGCGGGTGTCCGTGCAGCTCACCGCCGACACCACGCCGCGCGACCTCGTGGTCCGCGCCCGCGCCGGTCTCACGATCAAGGACACCCAGGTCCGCGGGCGGACCCTGTTGCCCGAGAACGGCGCCACCGCCTGGCGGGTGGTCACCGGCCGGGCCGGCGTCGGCCGGGTCTCCTACCGCACCGACCGCTGGTACCCCTACACGACCCTGCGCGGCACCGGCGAGTTCTTCGCGGGCGGCCGGCCGATCACCCTGGTGACGCCGTCGGGGGAGCGCGCCTATCGCGGCCGGCTGCGCACCGGGATCACCTCCACCGGCACCCGCGCGACCGTCAACGAGCTGCGCCTCGAGAAGTACCTGCGCGGGGTCGTCCCGCTCGAGCTTCCGGCGACGTGGAGTACCGAGGCGGTGCGTGCCCAGGCGGTCGCGGCGCGCACCTACGCGGCGTACGAGCGCGCGCACCCGCGGTCCTCGGCGTACCAGATCTGCGACACGACCTCCTGCCAGGTCTATGGCGGGGTCGCCGCCGAGCACCCGAGCGCCAACCGGGCGATCCGGGACACCCGGACCCAGATCCTGACCAGCTCCGGCGAGCCGGCCTTCACCCAGTTCGGCTCGAGCAGCGGCGGCTGGACGGCCGCGGGCTCGATGCCCTACCTGCCGGCGCGCGAGGACCCGTACGACGGCTGGGCGGGCAACCCGGTGCATGCCTGGAAGATCGTGCTCGCCGACACCCGGCTGGAGCAGGCGTGGCCGGCCGTCGGCGACCTGCGGCGCATCGAGATCACCTCGCGCGACGGCAACGGCGCCTGGGGCGGCCGGGTCGGCTCGATCACCCTGACCGGCAGCGCCGGTCAGGTGACCGTGAGCGGAGACAGCTTCCGCTCGGCGCTCGGGCTGCGCTCGACCTGGCTGACCCTCACGATCGCGCCGGGCTGACCACCCGCAGCAACGGCCGGAGCACGAGCCCGGCGACCAGCGCCCAGAACGCCGCGCCGACACCGAGCACGGTCACGCCCGAGGCGGCCACGATGAAGCACACGACGGCCGCCTCGCGGCCGTCCTCGTCGGCGAGTGCGCCGGCGAGCGACGCCGCGAGCGTGCCGAGCAGGGCCAGGCCCGCCGCCGCCTGCATCACGTCGCCGGGTGCCGCGGCGACCAGTGCCGTCAGGGCGGCGCAGCAGAGCGCGAGCACGAGGTAGGTCGCCGACGCGGTCACGGCGGCGATCCAGCGGCGACTGCGGTCGGGTCCGGCCGTTGGTCCGGCCGTCAGCGCGGCGGTGATCGCCGCCAGGTTGATCGCGTGTCCGCCGAAGGGGGCGCCGGCGACCGTGCCGATCCCGGTCACGGTCATGGCCTCGCGCCACGGCACGGCGTACCCGTAGCTCGCGGCGATCGCGACGCCGGGCACGTTCTGCGAGGCCATCGTCACGACGTAGAGCGGCACGCCGATGCTCACGACGGCCTGGAGGGTCCAGTGCGGGGTGGTCCACGTGGCCGAGGGGACCAGGTCGGCCGCCGCCACCGACGACCCCGCCGCGACCACCACCACGATCAGCGCTACGGCCAGCGAGACCGGCACCGCCCACCGCCGCGAGATCCGGTGCATGACCAGCCAGGCGAGCACCACGGGCGCGACGTACGCCGGGGAGTCGGCGAGCCCCGTGACCGGTTCGAGGCAGATCGGCACGAGCACCCCGGCGAGCATCGCCCGGGCGAGCGACGTCGGGATGCGCGAGACCAGGTCGCCCAGGGCCGGGACCAGGCCGGTGAGCACGACGAGCAGGCCGGTGACGACGAACGCTCCGACAGCCGCGGGCCAGCCACCGGTCACGACGCCGGTCGAGATCAGCAGCGCGGCACCCGGCGTCGACCAGGCGAGAGTGATCGGCGCCCGGTGCCGGACGGAGAGCCAGAGCATGCCGAGCGCCTGGGTGATCAGCAGGGTGAGGAATCCGGACGCGGCCTGCTCCGGCGTCGCCCCGACGGCGGCGAGCCCGGCCAGCACGACCACGAACGAGCTGCTCGTGCCCACGACCGCGGTGACGATGCCGGCGACGACCGGCGTGCCCTCCTGATCGGTCACGCCCGACTCCCACCGTGGCGCCCCGGGACGAGCGGGCGCGATGCAGTCGTCGACCGCCCCGGCGTACTTCGCGGGCAGTCCCGCAACGCCTGCGCCAGCGCCGACTCCCGCCCCGACACGACCGAACCTACGAGAGCACGAGCACCAGGTCGCCGCCGTCGACGGCCTGGGTGCCGGAGAGCGCGATCCGCTCGACGGTCCCGGCGACGGGGGCGGTGATCGAGGCCTCCATCTTCATGGCCTCGATGGTCGCGACGGTGTCGCCGGCGGCGACCTTGTCGCCCGGGGCGACGACCACGGTCACGACGCCCTGGAACGGCGCGGCGACGTGGCCGGGCTGGCCGCTGTCGGCCTTCTCGGCCGCGGCGACCTCGGCCGCGATGGAGCGGTCGCGCACGTTGACCGGGCGGAGCTGGCCGTTGATCGTGGCCAGCACCGTGCGGATGCCGCGCTCGTCGGCGTCGCTGATCGCCTGGATGCCGAAGAGCAGGGTCTTGCCCTCCTCGAGCTCGACGGTGTGCTCGACGCCCTGGCGCAGGCCGTAGAGGTACTCCCGGGTCGGCACCACCGACAGGTCGCCGTACGTCGCGCGCGACTCGGTGAACTCCCGGGTCGGGCCGGGGAAGAGCAGCTCGTTGAGCATCCGGCGGCGGCGCGGGTTGGTGGTGTGGCGCTCACCGTCGAGAGCCTCCCGCTGCTCGTCGGTGAGGGTCTCGAGCGGCGGCTTGTGCTTGCGGCCCTCGAGCGCCTTGGTGCGGAACGGCTCGGGCCAGCCGCCCGGCGGGTCGCCGAGCTCGCCGTTGAGGAAGCCGATGACGGAGTCGGGGATGTCGAACCGGCCGGGGTTCTCGGCGAACTCGGCCGGGTCGGCGCCGACGGCCACCAGGTGCAGCGCGAGGTCGCCGATGACCTTCGACGAGGGCGTCACCTTCGGGACGTTGCCGAGGATGTCGTTGGCGGCGGCGTACATGTCCTCGATCTGCTCGAACTTCTCGCCGAGGCCGAGCGCGATCGCCTGCTGGCGCAGGTTGGAGAGCTGACCGCCGGGGATCTCGTGCCGGTAGACCCGGCCGGTGGGCGAGGGCAGGCCGGACTCGAACGGCGCGTAGACCCGCCGGGTCGCCTCCCAGTAGGGCTCGAGGGCGTTGACGGCGCCCAGCGACAGGCCGGTCTCGCGGTCGCTGTGGTCGGTCGCCGAGACCAGGGCCGAGAGCGGTGGCTGGGAGGTGGTGCCGGCCATCGACGCGGACGCGGCGTCGACGGCGTCGACCCCGGCCTCGATCGCCGCGACCAGCGTCGCGAGCTGGCCACCGGCGGTGTCGTGGGTGTGCAGGTGCACGGGCAGGTCGAAGCGCTCGCGCAGCGCGGTCACCAGGGTCCGCGCCGCCGGCGCGCGCAGCAGGCCGGCCATGTCCTTGATCGCGAGCACGTGCGCGCCGGCCGCGACGATCTCGTCGGCCAGCCGCAGGTAGTAGTCGAGCGTGTAGAGCGACTCGGCGGGGTCGGACAGGTCGCCGGTGTAGCACAGGGCGACCTCGGCGACCGCGGTGCCGGTCGCCCGGACCGCCTCGATCGCCGGGCGCATCTGCTCGACGTCGTTGAGGGCGTCGAAGACCCGGAACACGTCGATGCCGGTCGCGGCCGCCTCCTCGACGAAGGCGTTGGTCACGTCGGTCGGGTACGGCGTGTAGCCGACGGTGTTGCGACCGCGCAGCAGCATCTGGAGGCAGATGTTCGGCACCGCCTGGCGCAGGGCGGCGAGCCGCTCCCACGGGTCCTCGGCGAGGAAGCGCAGCGCCACGTCGTACGTCGCGCCGCCCCAGCACTCCAGCGACCACAGCTCCGGCGTCGTGCGCGCGACGTGGCCGGCGACCGCGAGCAGGTCGCGGGTGCGCACCCGGGTCGCGAGCAGGGACTGGTGGGCGTCGCGGAAGGTCGTGTCGGTGACGGCGACGTCGTTCTGTGCGCGCAGCCGGCGCGCGAACTCGGCCGGGCCGACCTCGAGCAGCAGCTGCCGAGTGCCGTCGGGCGCGGGCACGTCGAGGTTGACCGCCGGCAGCTTCGCGACCGGGTCGAGGCTGACCGGCGCCGCGCCGTGCGGCTGGTTCACGGTCACGTCGGCGAGGTAGCTGAGCAGCTTGCTGCCGCGGTCGCCCGACCCGCGCGCCTGGAGCAGCTGCGGGTGCGTCTCGATGAACGACGTCGTCACCCGGCCGGCCGCGAAGTCGGGGTCGGCGAGCACCGCCTGCAGGAACGGGATGTTGGTGGAGACGCCGCGGATCCGGAACTCCGCCACCGCTCGGCGCGCCTTCTCGACGGCCTTCTCGAAGGTGCGTCCGCGACAGGTGAGCTTGGCCAGCATCGAGTCGAAGTGCGCGGAGACCTCCGCGCCGGTGTACGTCGTGCCACCGTCGACGCGGACGCCGCCGCCGCCGGGGGAGCGGTACGTCGTGATCACGCCGGTGTCGGGACGGAAGTTGTTCGCGGGGTCCTCGGTGGTGATCCGGCACTGCAGCGCCGCGCCGCGCAGCTGGACCGTGTCCTGCGCGAGCTCGAGGTCGGCCAGCGTCTCGCCGGAGGCGATCCGCAGCTGCGACTGCACGAGGTCGACGTCGGTGACCTCCTCGGTCACGGTGTGCTCGACCTGGATGCGCGGGTTCATCTCGATGAAGACGTAGTTGCCCTGCGGATCGAGCAGGAACTCCACGGTGCCGGCGTTGCGGTAGCCGATCTCCTGGGCGAAGCGCACCGCGTCGGCACACATCCGGTCCCGCAGCTCCGGGTCGAGGTTGGGCGCCGGGGCGATCTCGACGACCTTCTGGTGCCGCCGCTGCACCGAGCAGTCGCGCTCGAAGAGGTGGATCACGTTGCCCGCGCCGTCGGCGAGGATCTGCACCTCGATGTGCCGCGGGTCGACGACGGCCTGCTCGATGAAGACGGTCGGGTCGCCGAAGGCGCCCTCCGCCTCGCGCATGCAGGTCTCGACGGCGTCGCGCAGGTCCTTCGGGTTGTCGACCCGCCGCATGCCGCGCCCGCCGCCGCCCGCCACGGCCTTGACGAAGAGCGGGTAGGGCAGGTCGGCGGCCGCCGCGATCAGCGTGTCCGGGTCGGTCGAGGGCTCGACGCTCGCCAGCGTCGGGACGCCGGCCGCCTTGGCAGCGGCGACCGCGCGCGCCTTGTTGCCGGTCAGCTCCAGCACCTCGGAGGTCGGACCGATGAAGGTGATGCCCGCGTTGGCGCACGCCTCGGCGAGCGCGGGGTTCTCCGACAGGAAGCCGTAGCCCGGGTAGACGGCGTCCGCACCGGCCCGCACCGCGACCGCGACGATCGCCTCGGGGTCGAGGTAGGCGCGCACCGGGTGGCCCCGCTCACCGATCTCGTAGGCCTCGTCGGCCTTCAACCGGTGCTCGGACCAGCGGTCCTCGTAGGGGAAGACCGCGACGGTGCGCGCACCCAGCTCATAGGCCGCGCGGAACGCTCGGATCGCGATCTCGCCCCGGTTGGCCACCAGTACCTTGGAGAACATGGCGGACACGCTATAAGCCCGGCGCGGCGGGCGACGGCGCGCTCGTCTCCGGCGAGACGAGGAACTGCCCGAGCAACTCGGGCATCGCGTCGTGGGCGAGTGCCACCGCCGTGTCCACCGGTACGTCGAGCACGGTCACCGCCTGCCGCCCGCCGGCCGTGGTCGCGACCAGCGTCGTCAGGCCGGCCCGGCGCTGGAACCACGAGGCGCGCAGGTTCCAGCCGATCACGCCGCGCACCGCGAGCGCCTCGCGCCGGCGATCGAGGCTGCCCGAGCGCGCGACCAGGTGCCGGTCGACCAGCGCGTGACCGAGTGCGGCGGCCCGGTCGTGGGCGAGCAGGAGCGCCGCCGGGAGCGCGAGCAGCGTGACCAGCCACCAGGTGTCGAGCACGCCGGCGGCGACGGCACCCACGACGACCGCGAGCGCGACGAGCACCGGTCCGGACGCCCTGGTGTAGCGGCGCCCCCGGGCGCGGGGTCCGTGGCCGGTGAGCGGCGTCTGCACCGGTGCGACGGTGCCCAGCACCTCGGCCGCAACCCGGTCGACCACCGGGCGCGGACAGGGCGGTGCCAGCAGCGAGCTGGCCGACCGGCCGCGGTCCAGGCCGGTCACGATCGCCGAGACGCGCGCCCCGCGCGCGGCCCGCAGCGCGAGCGGGTCCGCGATGCTCACGCCGCTGACGCGCTCGTCGTCGACGGTCGTCTCCCGGGTGGTGAGCAGGCCGCGGCGCAGGTGCCAGGCGCCGTGGCGTCGGGGGCCGGTGTGGGTGAGCGTGAAGCCCCAGTTGGTGACGACGTACCCGGTGATGGCCAGCGCGGAGACGAGGATGGCCAGCAGCACCAGCCCGATCGGCACTGCGAGCCAGATCGACCATCCGGTCGCGCCGTTGACGATGCCCTCGGCGTCGAGGTCGTCGAAGCCGCCGACGGCGTTGAGCGTCTGGGCCGCCACGCCGAGGGCACCGCCGGCCAGCACCAGGCCGGTGGTCGTCAGCGGGGCGAACCGCACCCAGGCGGGGTCGAAGCGCACGACCACGCGGTCGGTGGGCGCGGCCTCGCTCCCGGCGTCGCCGAGTCGGAGCAGCTCGGCACGGAGCCGCCGGGCGTGCTCGACCGGCAGGCCGTCGAGGTCGAGGTGGTCCTCGTCGTCGGTCGAAGCCGTGCCGGTGCCGATCCGCACCGTGGTGAGCCCCAGCAGCCGATGGGTGAGCGAGGCGGTGACGTCGACGGTGCGCACCCGGTCGAGCGGCGTCGACAGCAGGTGCCGGTTGACCAGGCCGCGGCGCAGCTCGACCCGGGCGGCGGTGATCCGGTAGTACGTCGTGAAGTACCGCAGCAGGCCGAGCGCGACCGGGATCGCGATGCCGAGCCCGTGCCACCAGTCGGTCCGGCCGGCGGCGGTGCCGGCGATGAAGATGGCCAGCAGCGCGGGCAGGAAGCGCACCAGCTCGCGCACCGGGTAGATCAGCAGCATCCGCGGGTCGAGCCGGCGCCAGGCGACGTCCTCCGCGGCCACCGGGATCCCGCCGGCCTCCGGGGTCTCCGGTGCGGTCTCGGGATCGGTCACGTCGCGTCGCCCGGCACGGTGTCGGCCTGCACCGCGAGCTGGTCGACCAGCTCGAGGGCGCGGCCGCGGTCGAGTCCGACGATCTCGAGTGCTCCGGCGGCCGAGGCCGTGGTGACGGTGACGGTGGCGAGCCCGAAGAGCCGCGCGATCGCGCCCTCGGCGTGGTCGACGGTCTGGATCCGCGACATGGGCGCGATCCGCCGTTCACGCACCCACCAGCCGGTCTGGGTGTAGACGGCGGTGTCGGTGACCTCCCAGCGGTGCACCCGGTAGCGCCAGAGCGGCATCACCACGACGTACGCCGCGGCGAGGACGCCGACCAGCGCGACCAGCCAGCCGGGGATCGGGAGCCAGTCGGTGATCGGGCCGACCACGGCGAGGACCGCGACCAGCACGACCGCCTCGAGCCCCGCCGACGTCGCCCACATCAGCCGCGCCCGGGGGCTCACCCGCTGGCGGGGCTCGCGCAGGCGTGGCCGGGCCTCGGAGTCCGTCACGACCCGAGCCTACGGGGCGGAGCGGCGGCGGCTCCGACCCCGTCGGCCCGACTCGAGCAGCCGCCCGAGGAGGTCGCCGTCGAGGGCGCCGTAGCCGGTGCGGCTCCACGCGCCCAGGTCGAGCTTGAAGTAGTGCGCCGGCCGCCCGTCGGCGACGAAGTCGAGCACGTCGTCGGGCTCGGTGCCCCCGGTCACCGCGCGAGCGCACCGCTCACAGGCGGGCACCCGGACACCGGACTCGCCGTCGCGCCAGAGCACCGGTGTCGTGGCGCCCTCGTGCAGTGGGTTGAAGTAGCAGTTCGGCGCGGGCTCCCAGCCGCGACCGTCGACGGCCGCGGCGAGTGCGGAGCGTCCCCGCCCGGCCAGCACGATCGCGCCGACGGCGTCGGCGGGCGAGTGGTCGCGGTCCAGGATGCGGCGCGCGACGTCGTAGTGGTCGAGCGCCGCCTGCCACGCGGGCAGGCCCGCGCTGTGCCGGGGGTCGAGCTCGGCGGCGTCGATCGCCTCGCCGAGAGCGAGCACGTCGGCCTGGGCCCGGCCCTCGGTGCGGCGGTCCTCGGCGGCCCGGACGGTGCTGAGCACGGCGGTCGGCAGCGTGAACGATGCCCCCGTCGGGGTGGGCGCGGCCGGCAGCGCCCGCGCCCGGCGACGGCGCGCGGTCACGACGACGGCGACCAGGGCGAGCACCGCGACGGCGATGCCGGTCAGCGCTCCGGCGCCGAGCCCGCCGTCGTCCCCGCCGGACGAGCCGCCGGGGTACCGCTCCTCGGGGTCGAGCTGCTCGTAGAGGCGCTCGGCGTCGCCCGACTTCAGCAGCTCGAGCACCCGCAGCGCCTGGGCGCCGAGGTCGTCGGGGTGCTCGGCCGAGGCGACCCGCGCGGCGTAGAAGAGCCCGGAGTCGTCGGGGAAGCTGGTGAGCTCGAGGACGTAGGGGTCGTCGCCGTACTGCGGCTCGAGCCCGACGTACACGCCGGAGCGGCCGGTGTCGTCGCGGATGTAGTTCGCGAGCTCCCCGGCGTCGCCGTGCGTCAGCGGGTCGCGGTGGTCGAGGTCCACGAGGGCGACGTACGTCGGCGTGTCCGCCTCGGCCGCCGCCGCCTCGATCTGTGCCTCGACGTCGTGCGGCACCTGGTCGCGGAGCTCGGGGGCGACCCAGACGCCGTCCTCGCCGAGCTCGGCCTCGATCTGTCGCAGGGTCTCCTCGTCGATCCGGGTCATCCGCGGCCCTCACGAGCGGAGCGGGACAGCGCACCGACGAGGCCGACGACCGCCAGCAGCCCGAGGTAGCCGATCGCCGCGAAGAGCAGGCCGGCCGCGATGCCGCCGCCGGTGCCGCCCCAGTAGTCCGAGCGCGTGTCACCGCCCTCGAACTCGCGCTCCGGCGGCACCGCCGCCAGCTCGTCGACGAGCCGCTCCAGGGCCGCGCCCGCGCGGCCCTTGCCGTCGGCGTCGACGTAGGGATCGCGGTAGCCGAGGGCCCCCAGGAGTGGGTAGCTGCCCCGGGTCACCACCGCGTAGTAGCCGTCCTCGCCGACCCCCACCCGCAGCTGGTCGAGCGCGGCGTACGTCGTGTTGTAGCCGGCGTCGGCGGTGTCCGCCCACCAGACGACGAAGACCGGCACGGGAGCCGTGGCGATGATCCGCTCGACGGTGGCGACCTCGTCGTCGGTCAGCTCGTCGCGCAGCTCCGGCCCGACGTAGAAGCCGGTCTCCCGCACGCCGTCGATCGCCGCCTGCACTCGGTCGCCGGGCGGCTCCTGCGCCGCCGCGGCCAGGATGGCGTCGTCGAAGTCGACCTCCGGCGGCACCGCGTGGTGCCCGGGGACCAGGCCGGCGAACAGCCCGACCCCGACCGCGACGACCACCGCCAGCAGGGCACCGAGGACCCTCATCGCGACCGCCCCCTCGCGGCGGCCACGCGCGAGGCGAGGTCGCCGAGGTCGGCGGCGAGGCTGCCGAAGCCGGTCTGCGCCCAGACCGAGTCGCCCTCGTAGTAGGGCTGGAGCCGCCCGTGCCGGCGTACCTTCAGGGTCTCGGGCTCCCGGCCGGAGCTCACCGCCTTCCGGCACGCGCGACACACCGGCACCTCGACCGCGCTGTCGCCGAAGCGCCACTCGGCCACCTGGGTCGCGGTGGCATGGCGCGGGTCGAAGAAGCAGACGTCGTACGGCGCCGTGGCGCGCCGCCGGGCGATGGCGAGCTCGCGGCGCCCGGCGCGGGCCAGCACCAGCGCACCCATGACGTCGAGGACGTCGTCGGAGCCGAGCAGTGGCTCGGCGACCTCGCGCGCGAGTGCGGCGCGGTCGTGCCGGTCTCCGGCGGGCGCGGTCGGCAGCGTCTCGGCGAGCGCGGTGAGCTGGGTGCCCGCCTCGGCCCGCAGGGTCTCGATGTCGGGAGGCGCAGGACTGCCGGCGGCCCTCGCCCGAGTGCTCGGCCGGTCGCTCGTCCGGTCGCCGCGCTGGCGACGCCAGCCCGGCCAGCCGACGAGGCTCTGGAGCAGCACGGCCAGCAGGCCCGCGCCGACGGCGACCCCGACCATCCACCGCTTGCCGGTGCTCCACGGCTCCGGCGGCTCGTCCAGGTCGGACCGGCTCGGCCGCTCGTACGGTTGCAGGTCCCGCTCCCGTTCGGCGAGGTCGTCGACGACGGTATCGGGGAGGCTGACGTCCTCGTAGTCGAGTCCCTCGCTCTGCGGCGGGGCGGCGAGCGCGGTCTGGAGCACGGCCTCGACGTCGACGGTCGGGGTGAGGAGGTAGCTCCCGCTCGCGGCCTCGACTGCGTCGCTGTCGGTGTTGGCCTGGAGGCTGAAGAGCGTCTCGTCCCAGCCCGTGCCGATGACCCGGACGCCGGTGGGGCTGCCGCTCGCCGAGACGACGTAGAGACCGGGCTCGCCGATCCGCCGGCTCAGCGCGGTGGCGAGGAAGCGCGACGAGTCGATGCCGGCGTCCACGTCGGGCGGCGCGTCGATCACGGCGACGTACGCCGCGAAGGGCAGTCGCGACACCAGTTCGCCGATCCGGGCCATCGCCCCGCTGGTGTCGCCGGACGCGCGCGTCTCCTGGACGATCACGTGGTCCTGGCGCAGCGCCTGCTCCAGGGCGTCGATCGTGTCCGGGTAGGGGACATCGCCCGAGAGCAGCATGGCGTTGCGGACCCGGTCAGTCCTTGAGTTCGCAGATCACCGCGCCGTTGGCCACGGTCTGGCCGACCTCGGCCTGCAGGCCGGTGACGGTGCCGGCCTTGTGGGCCTTGAGCGGCTGCTCCATCTTCATCGCCTCGATGACGACCACGGTGTCGCCCTCGGCGACCTCCTGGCCCTCCTCGACGACGACCTTCACGACCGTGCCCTGCATGGGGCTGGTGACGGCGTCGCCGCTCGCGGCCGCGCCGGCCTTCTTGCCGCCGGCGCGCTTCGGCTTCTTCGCCCCGCCGCCACCGGCGGACAGACCTGCCCCCAGAGTCTGGCTGAGCCCGCCGGGCAGCACGACCTCGAGCCGCTTGCCGCCGACCTCGACGACGACCTTCTGGCGCTCGTCGGCCTCCTCGGCCTCGGCCACGTCGCCGCCGTAGGGCTGGATCTGGTTGTCGAAGTCGGTCTCGATCCACGTGGTGTAGACGGTGAACTCACCCTCGCCGGACGGCGTGGAGGCGCCGACGTACGCCGGGTCGTCGACCACCGTGCGGTGGAAGGGGATCACGGTCGGCATGCCGTCGACGACGAACTCGTCGAGCGCGCGGCGCGAGCGCTCCAGCGCCTGGGTGCGGTCGCGGCCGGTCACGATCAGCTTGGCGATCAGGGAGTCGAACGAGCCGGGTACGGTCTCGCCGTTCTCGTAGCCCCCGTCGATCCGCACGCCCGGACCCTGCGGCGGGCTCCAGGCCGACAGCGTGCCGGGGGCGGGCATGAAGTTGCGGCCGCCGTCCTCGGCGTTGATGCGGAACTCGATCGAGTGGCCGCGCACCTCCGGGTCGTCGTACCCGAGCGCCTCGCCGGCGGCGATCCGGAACATCTCGCGCACCAGGTCGATGCCGGTCACCTCCTCGGAGACGCAGTGCTCGACCTGGAGCCGGGTGTTGACCTCGAGGAAGGAGATGGTGCCGTCGCGGCCCACGAGGAACTCGCAGGTGCCGGCGCCGACGTAGCCGGCCTCGCGCAGGATCGCCTTCGAGGACTCGTAGAGGCGGGCCACCTGGTCGTCGGTGAGGAACGGGGCGGGCGCCTCCTCGACCAGCTTCTGGTGCCGGCGCTGCAGCGAGCAGTCGCGGGTGGAGACCACCACGACGTTGCCATGGGCGTCGGCCAGGCACTGGGTCTCGACGTGGCGCGGCCGGTCGAGGAACTTCTCGACCAGGCACTCGCCGCGGCCGAACGCCGTGACCGCCTCGCGCACCGCGGACTCGTAGGCGTCGGGGATCTCCTCGAGCGTGCGGGCGACCTTGAGGCCGCGGCCGCCGCCGCCGAAGACGGCCTTGATCGCGACCGGCAGGCCGTTGGCCTTCGCGAACTCGACGACCTCGTCGGCGTCCTGGACCGGGTCCTTGGTGCCGGGGGCGAGCGGGGCGTTCGCCTTCTGGGCGATGTGCTTGGCCCGCGCCTTGTCGCCCAGCGCCTCGATCGCGGCCGGCGGCGGGCCGATCCACACCAGGCCGGCGTCGAGCACGGCCTGGGCGAAGTCGGCGTTCTCGGCCAGGAAGCCGTAGCCGGGGTGCACCGAGTCGGCGCCCGCCTGCTCGGCGACCGCGAGGATCTTGGCGATGTCGAGGTAGGACTCGGCGGGCGTCGCTCCGCCCAGCGCGTAGGCCTCGTCGGCCAGCCGCACGAAGAGCGCGTCCCGGTCGGGGTCGGCGTAGACCGCCACGCTTCCGATCCCGGCGTCCTTGCAGGCCCGGATCACCCGCACCGCGATCTCTCCGCGGTTGGCGATCAGGACCTTCTGCAGCGGCTTGCTCTCGGGCACTACCCCTCCTGCGTCAGACATGGCGGGTCGGCACGACCCCGCGGGGCAGGGTATCGCCAGCGGGCGCCCAGATGGGCTTCGTCCGGGTGTGGGCCATGTCGCACCAAGCGGATGTTTGGTGTCCCGAGGGTCGCGAGGTTAACAATCGCTAACCTCGGCGGCTAGCATGCGGAGCATGAGCCAGTCGTCGAGCTTCGAGGTGTCCCGCGAGCACGAGGAGTTCCGTCGCAGCGTCCGCGACTTCGCGGAGGCCGAGATCGCGCCGCACGCCGCTCGGTGGGACCGCGACCACCACTTCCCGGTCGACGTCGTGCGGAAGATGGGCGCGCTCGGCCTCTTCGGGCTGACCGCTCCGGAGGAGTACGGCGGCGCCGGCGAGGACGGCGACTTCACCAGCCTCTGCGTGGCCATCGAGGAGATCGGCCGGGTCGACCAGTCGCTCGGCATCACGCTCGAGGCGGCGGTCGGCCTCGGCATCAACCCCATCCTCGCCTACGGCACCGACGAGCAGCGTCGGACCTGGCTGCCCGACCTCGTCGCGGGGGAGCGGCTGGCCGGCTTCGGCCTCACCGAGCCGGGTGCCGGCTCCGACGCCGGGGCGACCACGACCCGCGCCGTACTGGAAAACGGCGAGTGGGTGGTCAACGGCGCCAAGCAGTTCATCACCAACTCCGGCTCCGAGATCACCAGCCTGGTGACCGTCACCGCGCGCACCGGTGAGACCGAGGCCGGGAAGGCGGAGATCAGCACGATCATCGTGCCCAGCGGCACGCCCGGGTTCACCGCGGAGAAGGCCTACGACAAGCTCGGCTGGCACGCCTCCGACACCCACCCGCTGACGTTCGAGGACGCGCGCGTCCCGGAGGCCAACCTGCTCGGCGCCCGTGGCCGCGGCTACGCCCAGTTCCTCGCAACGCTCGACGACGGCCGGGTCGCCATCGCCGCGCTCGCCGTCGGCTGCATCCAGGCCTGCCTCGACCTGAGCGTCGAGTACGCCGGGGACCGGCAGACCTTCGGCGGTCCGATCGGGCGTAAGCAGGGCGTGGCGTTCCAGATCGCCGACCTCGAGGTGATGCTGCACGCGTCGCGGCTGCTGACCTACCGGGCCGCGGCGATGAAGGACTCGATGCGCGACGGGTCCGGCGCGTCGACGAAGGACTTCAAGCAGGCCGCCGCCGTCGCCAAGCTCTACGCCACCGAGTCCGCCGTCACCGCCACCCGGATCGCCACCCAGGTCTTCGGCGGCTACGGCTTCATGGAGGAGTACCCCGTCGCCCGCTTCTACCGCGACGCCAAGGTGCTCGAGATCGGCGAGGGCACCTCGGAGGTGCAGCGGATGCTGATCGCGCGCGGCCTGGGCCTGCCGGTCGAGTAGCGCCACCCGGGGTGGTTTCGAGGCTCAGGCGCCAGGGCGCCTTCGCACCTCAACCACCGTGTCACGGTGGTTGAGGTGTGAGGAGCGCCAGCGACGAGCCTCGAAACCGGCCGGTGCGGGGGAGGGGGTCTCGAGGTTCGGGCTCGGCGGCCCTCACACCTCAGCCACGTGGTCCGGGGCGGTTGCTACCGGGCTGAGCGGGCCCAACGGTTAGCCTTGGCCCCATGGCTGGTGGCCGGTGGCATCGGATCTTCACCGAGGCATACCGGTTCCTGGCGGTCGGTGGCCTCGCGACGATCGTCGCGTTCCTGATCTTCAACTTCCTGCTGCACGGGTTCAGCACTGGCTGGGACGCGCCGCTCGCCAACCATCCCTACCTCGCGTTCGTGATCGCCAACGTGGTCGGCATGACGATCAGCTACCGCGGCAGTCGTACCTGGGTCTTCAAGGACCGGCCGCCGCGCACCGCCGACGGCGGCCGGCTGATGTTCGTGGCGATCAACCTGGTCACCATGCTGATCCCGATCGGGTGCCTGTGGGTCAGCCGCAACGTGCTCGGCCTCGACGACCCCTACTCCGACAACGTCTCCGCGAACGTGCTCGGGCTCTTCCTGGGCATGGTGGCGCGCTTCTACCTGTTCCGCACGCTGGTCTTCCGGCGGCCGGTGGTCCTGGCCGAGCTGCGGCACCACCCGCTCCAGGTCTTCGAGCTGAGCGAGCTGCAGCCGACCGACGAGGGCGGCGGCCCGGGCGAGCTGGGTGGTCTGGGTGGTCTGGAGGTCACCGGGACGGACGGGGAGTCCACAGCTCGGTCCACGAGTGACCGAGCTCCGCGACGAGGTCCCTGAGCAGCGGCAGGCTGACCCCGACCACGTTGTGGTGGTCGCCGTCGATCCCTGTCACGAACGCACCACCGAGTCCGTCGACCGTGAACGCCCCGGCGACGTGCAGCGGCTCGCCGCTCGCGACGTACGCCGCGATCTCATCGTCGGCCAGGTCGGCGAAGTGCACCGTGGTCGACGCCGTGGCCGCGGCGACCCGGCCGGTGGCGGTGTCGCGCAGGCAGTGGCCGGTGCGCAGCACGCCCGAGCGGCCGCGCATCCGCTCCCAGCGATGCACGGCCTCCGCGGCGTCCTCGGGCTTCCCGAGCGCGGCGCCGTCGAGGTCGAGCACCGAGTCGCAGCCGAGCACGAGCGCACCCTCGGGCAGGTCGTCGCGCTCGGCGACCGCGGCGCACTTGAGCTCGGCGAGCTGGAGTGCGAGCTCCGCGGGCGGCAGGCCCTCGAGCTGCGACTCGTCGACCCCGGACACCATCACCGTGGGCTCGATGCCGGCGTTGCGCAGCGTCTGGAGCCGGGCGGGGGACGCGGAGCCGAGAACGAGAGCCGTCACGCGGGTGATTCAAGCATCTCGATCGCGTCACCGAACGCGCACGTCGCGAGCGCGGTCAGCGGGTCGCCCTCGTCGAGGTGCTCGTGGGCGCGCATCGAGATCATCACGTTGAGCAGCATCCCGTAGGCGATGAAGTCGCGGGTCTCCTCGTCGTCCCAGCCGGTGCGCTTGATGGTCGCGAAGACCTCGCCCATGCAGCGCCGGGCGGCCGCCCCGATCTCGGGCACGCCGCCCGCGGAGAAGCCGTGCATCATCACCTGCAGGAAGTCCTGGTCCTGCAGCAGCTCGGTGTAGGCGATGCCCATCCGGGCGCGGTCGTCCTCGCTCGTGGGGTCGAACGGACCCTCGTCGAGCACCGCCGCGAACGCGTCGCGGATCCGGCCGACCGCTCGCTCGAAGACCTCGAGGAAGAGGTCGAGCTTGGTGCCGAACATCCGCACGACGTACGGCTGGGAGACGCCGGCCTCCTTGGCCACCGCGTCGGTGCTGGTGCCCGCATACCCGCCGCGGGCGAAGGCCCGGGTGGCCGCCTCCAGCACCAGCTCGCGCCGGTCCTCGGCGCTCATCCGGCTGACCTTCTGCGCACGTCCGGCCGCATTCATGCTTGACATGTTATCAGTCGATTACTTACCGTCGTGACCTAAGTAATCATTCAATGCCTTCTTAGGAGCCGTGATGACCACTCTCGACGCGACGCGGGAGCTCGCCCCCGCCAGCGACCCCGGGCCCCGGTCCCGCCGTGCGCCGGTGTGGCTCGCCGTCCTCGCGGCGTCGCTCCCGATGTTCATGGCCACGCTGGACAACCTGGTGATGACCAGCGCGCTACCGGTGATCAAGGCCGACCTCGGCTCGTCGGTCGGCGAGCTCTCCTGGTTCATGAACGCCTACACGCTCGCCTTCGCCACGTTCATGCTCCCGGCCGCGACTCTGGGCGACCGGCTCGGACGGCGCCGGGTGATGCTGGTCGGCCTGGCCGTCTTCACGCTCGGCTCGATCGGTTCGGCGCTCAGCACCACGTCGGAGGCGCTGATCGTCGCGCGGGCCGTGCAGGGCGTCGGCGCCGCCGCGATCATGCCGCTCTCGCTGACGCTGCTCGCGGCCGCGGTGCCGCCCGCCAGGCGGGCCGCCGCGATCGGCATCTGGGGCGGGGTCAGCGGCCTCGGGGTCGCACTCGGCCCGGTGATCGGCGGGGCCGTGGTGGAGGGCGTCAGCTGGGAGGCGATCTTCTGGCTCAACGTGCCGGTCGCCCTGGTGGCCGCGCCGCTGCTGCTGGCGGCGATCCCGGAGTCGCGCGGCGCCTGGCAGCGTCTCGACCTGGTCGGCGTGCTGCTGCTCGGCGGCGCGGTCTTCCTCGGGGTCTGGGGCATCGTGCACGGCAACGACGACGGGTGGGGCGACCCGCGGGTGCTCGTGCCGCTCGCGCTCGCGACGCTGCTGGTGCCGGCGTACGTCGTCTGGGCCCGGGGCCGCTCGTACGCCGTGCTGCCGCTGCGGCTGTTCTCCTCGCGCAGCTTCTCGGTGGCCAACGTGATCGCGCTGTTCTTCACCCTCGGCATGTTCGGCACGGTCTTCCTGCTCGCGCAGTACCTCCAGATCGTGCAGGGCTACTCCCCGCTGGACGCGGGCCTGCGCACGCTGCCGTGGACCGCGGCGCCGATGGTGGTCGCCCCGATCGCCGGGGCGCTGGCGCCGAAGGTCGGGCTTCGGCCGCTGCTCGCGCTGGGGCTGGCGCTGCAGACCGCGTCGCTGGTCTGGTTCGCGTGGCTCACCGAGTCGGACTCGGCGTACTCCGCGTTCGTCCCCGCACTGCTCCTGGCCGGCGTCGGCATGGGCCTGACGTTCGCGCCGATGGCCACCGCGGTGCTCGACGGCCTCCCGGAGGGCGACTTCGCGGTCGCCAGCTCCGCGAACTCCACGGTCCGCGAGTTCGGCGTGGCACTCGGCATCGCGCTGCTGACCGCGGTCTTCCTCGGCTACGGCGGCGCGCTCGACCCGCGGGGCTACGACGGTGCGATCGGCCCGGCCCTGATCACCGGTGCCGCCGCCGTCGCGATCGCGTTCGTCGCGAGCCTGTTCGCGCCCGGACGGGCGAGCCGGGCGGGATGAGCCGGGGCGGGGACCGCGCCTCGGGCATGATGGCGCGGTGCTCCTCCGCCGCCCCTCCGCCGCACCGGCGGCGCTGCTGCTGGCCACCCTCGCCGGGCTCACCGCCTGCTCCGGAGGCGGTGACGGTGGCCCGGCGGACGCCCAGGCGGTCAACCCGTACGCCGACCACGCGGGCTACGCCGATCCGGACTCGCGCACGGCGCAGGCCGCGGAGCAGGCGAAGGCGTCCGGCGACGCCGATCGGGAGCGGGTCTTCCGCCGGCTGGCCGAGACGCCGCAGGGCATCTGGCTCACCCCGGAGGAGCACCCCGCCGGGGACGTCGGCGGCTACGTGACGCGGATCGTCGACGCGGCGGACGAGGCCGGCCGGGTGCCGACCTTCGTGGTCTACGGCATCCCCGACCGCGACTGCACGGGCGGCTTCTCCGGAGGCGGCCTCCCGGCCGACCGGTACGGCCCGTGGGTGCAGGAGATCGCCGACGCCGCCGCGGCGGGCGACGACGTGGCGGTGGTCGTCGAGCCCGACGCCCTCGCCTCGGTGCTCGAGTGCGGGAGCCGTGAGGACCGGGTCCGGCTGATCGCCGACGCCGTGGACCGGCTCGCCGCGGCCGGCCTCACGACGTACGTCGACGGCGGTCACTCCCACTGGGTCGAGGCGAAGGACCTGGCGCGGCTGCTCGAGCAGGTCGGTGTCGAGGACGTGCGCGGCTTCGCGACCAACGTCTCGAACTTCCAGACCGACGCGGACGAGCGGGCCTACGCCGAGCGGTTGAGCGGGATGCTCGGCGGTGCGCACTACGTCATCGACAGTGGCCGCAACGGGTTCGGCGCCAGCCAGGACTGGTGCAACCCACCGGGCCGGGCGTTCGGCACCGAGCCCGGCGCGGCGACGGACCAGGGCAACCTCGACGCCTACGTGTGGGTGAAGCCGCCGGGGGAGAGCGACGGCGAGTGCCACGGCGGACCGCCGGCCGGGCAGTTCTGGCCCGACCGCGCGATGGAGCTGGCCGGCGCGTCCGGGTGGTGATGCGCCGGACGCGGTGGGATCCGGGCGGCGAGTCGGGGACCCACGCGTCGCCGTCGGGCGCAGCGGCGTTGTTAGGCTGCGGCTCATGGAGTCGGGCAACGAGTGGGTTGCGGTCATCATCGAGGACGACCCCGATGTACGTGACCTGATCGACATAGTGCTGACCCAGTCGGGCTTCACGACCGTGGTGACCGAGAACGGCGCCGACGGTGTCGAGGCGGTCCGTCGCCACAACCCGCTGATCACCACGCTCGACGTGAACATGCCGGGCATGGACGGCTTCGCGGTCGCCAAGCGGCTGCGCGAGTTCAGCAGCACCTACCTGATCATGATCACCGCGCTCGCCGACGAGATCGACGTCGTGCAGGGGTTCGAGGCCGGTGCCGACGACTACCTGGTCAAGCCGTTCCGTCCCCGCGAGCTGCGCGCCCGCGCCGACTCGATGCTGCGCCGGCCGCGCACCCGGATGGACAAGCCGCAGGGTTGGGTCGACGCCGAGCGCGAGGCGCCCGCCGCTCCCGAGCCGGAGTCGTGGGCCGCCGCGGCCGCGCGCGACCTGGCCACGGCCGGCCCGCTCGCGCCGCTCTCCTCGCAGGCGCCCGAGCCTCAGCAGGCGCAGCAGCCGCAGCGGCCCTTCCAGCCGGCGCACCCGCCGACCGTGCCGGCGCCGCCGCCGGCCCCCCAGCAGGCCCCGCCGCAGGTCGCTCCGCAGCCGCCGGCCGAGCAGCCGCACCGGGGTGCGCCCCAGCCCGTCGCCCAGCCCGCAGCCCAGCACGGCGCGGTGCTCGCCGACCCGTCGACCGGCTGGATGCAGTTCAACGGCCTGGCGCTCAACCACGAGACCCGCGTCGTGACCGTCAACAACGGGGCCGTCGACCTGACCCGTACGGAGTTCGACCTGCTCGCCTCGCTGATGGGCACCGGTCGCCGGGTGCGCAGCAAGGCCGACCTGGTGCTGACCATGCGCGGGCAGCAGTACGTCACGTCGTACTTCGTCAACGAGGCCGACAAGCGCTCCGTCGAGGTGCACATCGCCAACCTGCGCCGCAAGCTCGGCGACGACGCGGCGACGCCGCGCTACATCGAGACGGTCCGGGGCGTGGGCTACAGGCTCGCCGAGGCGGTGTAGCGCTCGACGCGCATGTAACGCCGGGTTATCCGCTCTTCCCACCGTGTTGCAACACCGTGGGAACAGGCAGTAACCCGGCGTTACAACCGGTGGGCCGGCTCAGTTGGCGTCGACCGGGATCGACTGCGCCTGGGTCGGCTGGTCGGACTTGAAGATCGCGATCGGGACCTTCTGGCTGACCTTCTTCTTCACGAAGCTCCCGGTCCCGGCGCGCCGCTCCATCCAGACGGTCGCGGTGAAGAACAGGTTGAGGCCCTTGGTGTCCATCGACGTCGGCCGGATCGCCTGGTTGCGCAGCTCGAAGGCACCCTTCGGTGAGGTGATCAGCATGCCGTACTTGGTCGACAGCGGCTCGGGATCGAAGGTGACGTTCTTGGCCACGGCGTCGAGGGAGTAGGGCTTCTCGCCGGACGTCGACCCGTCGTACGTCACCACCTGCGAGGTGACCCGGATCCGGTCGAGGTAGACCTTGCGCTTGGTCCGGAACGGGTCCCGCAGGTCGCGGTCGAGGTCGTAGGCCTGGAAGGTGAACGAGAAGTACTTCTTGCCCTTCGGGTACCACTCGTTGGTGCGCGGCGTCGACTTCGTCGGGTAGAGCGTGTACACGAAGTCGAGGTTGTCGATGTTGATGTGGGACTGGAACGTGCCGTCGCGGGTGAACTGCGAGTCGTACGGCGTCTCGCTCGCCGTCGGCGTCGCCGACGGCGCGGCCGATGGGTCGTCGTTGCCGGTGAGGCTGTCGATCGCGGAGCAGCCGGTCAGCCCCGTCAGCATCAGCGCGCCCGCGGCGGCGACGGCCACCGCGCTGCGGCGCAGACTCGGGCGGGGGTGGATGCGGGACATGCGGCGCTCCTGAGGATCGTGGGGCATGTGGGATCAGGCCTTGAAGCCGCGGTAGCGACGCATGGCCTTCATGATCATCCAGGCGGTCTGGAGGACGGTGATGACTCCGAGGATGGGCCAGCCCACCGCCAGGATGTCGGAGCGCAGGCTGATCGGGAGCTGGAGCCAGATCGCCGCACTCACCGCGAAGATGAACAGGAAGGCGACGAACGGGTAGAGCCACGCGACGCCCTTGCCGCGCTCGGCCTTCGCCTGCGCCGCCCAGTTGTCGGTCTGCTGGCGGCTGAAGAACTTCAGCCACGCCCGGATGAAGTGGCCCATCCGGATCACCATGTACGACTCGGCCGGGACCATCAGCAGCGCGAAGAGATAGTCGCGTCTGTTGACGAACTCCATGGACCGGGCGACCCGGAAGTTCAGCCAGATCGCGGCCGCGGGCGGGATCAGCCACCACGGGCTGAACACGAACGCGTGGATGTTGAGCGAGCCCGCGAGCAGCAGCACGAACATCGTCCGGGTGAGGATGTTGAGCACCATCGACATGTGCTCGAACCAGCGCAGTCGCAGGTTGGGGTGGAACGGCTGCCCGCGGGTGTCGCCGCGCTGGCCGGGCCACATCAGGTCGATCGCCCCGAAGTTCCACTTCACCTGCTGGGCGTCGAGCGCCCGCAGCGTGGTCATGCCGCCCACGTGGGCGCGGGCCCGGGCGGAGATCTTGGTGAGGTAGCCGGCGCTCTTGATCTGCAGCGAGAGCAGGGAGTCCTCGACCTCGCTGTCGTTGACCCAGGGGGTGCGCTGGTGGCTGTCCTTGAGCACGTCGCGCAGCGCCTGCGTGGAGAAGATGGAGAACTGGCCGCCGAGGACCGCCATGTTGCGGCCCTTGAGCAGGTTCTGCATGTTGAACGCCGAGAACTGGGCTCGCTGCCCGGCGATCAGGAACTTCGACATCCAGCCGTCGAGGGCGCTGTCGTCGATGGAGTAGATCGCGGAGATGCCGCCGATCCGGGCGTCGCTCGAGATCTCGTCGACGAGGTGCTGCACGGCGTCCGGCTCGGGCGTGGTGTCGCCGTCGACGCCGAGCAGGTAGTCCATGGTCTCGACGAGGGAGTAGCCGTAGTTGAGCGCGCCGACCTTCTTGTCGGGGTTCTTGCCGATGTCGTGGACGTAGATCGCCGTCTCCTGCTCGCCGGTCGGCGTCATCCGCTTGTGCGGTCCGGCGTAGTGGCTGGCGATCTCGACGGAGTCGTCGGAGGAGTTGTTGATGATGACGTGGATGACGTCGGGGAGCCGGGTCTGCTGGAGCAGTGAGTCCAGCACGCCGGCGATGGTCTCGGCCTCGTTGTAGGCCGGGATGATGCAGCCGACCGTGGGCCGGTAGGTCGGGAGCTCCTGCACCTCGCCCTGGTACTGGTCGGCGTACGCCGCGAGATCGGGGTCCGCGAGTCGCACGTACTGGTCGTCACCGGTCGCGGCGAACTGCTGCGTGCCCGTGTCGTTCACGTCCACGTGGTCTCGTCTCCCGTGCTACGGCGCCGCCCGTGCGACACCCCCATGGTGTGACGCTCAGTCTGGTCGGCCAGCCTCAAGACGCCACACGGGAAATCCCAAAGATCGGCTCAAGTATGGTCCAGACCAGGTGGTCTAGGCGGCATTTCTCGGAAGGCGACCCGGGGTGCGACCGGTCACATCTGCCCCTCGGGCAGGGGAAGCGAGCGCGACACGCCGGGCCGGTGCGGCGTGTCGTCACCGTTTCACCGGGCGGCCGGTGAAACGACGTCGGCCTCCGGGCGGCAGCGCTGGACCGCGACCTACCTGGCCCGAGGCCCACATGCCCCGGCCGCGACGGGTTGCCAGGCCGGAGCGGGGGTGCCGGTCGACCGGTGCGACGGCGACGCCTCAGCGTGGCAGCGCGCTGGACCGCCACCCACCAGGCCCGTGCGGCAGCGCGCGTCGCACCTGGCGGTGGTGTGCCGCCCACTCGGGCACGCGCCGCGGCGCGGGCGACGGGGCGTCGCCGGCCGCGGCGAGCACGGCGACGATCGCCGCGATCTCCTCGGGCGTGGCGTCGCCGTGGACGACGCGCAGCATCGGGCGCTGCGGCACGGTCTCCGGGGTTGCGGATGCCTCGTCACTCACCGTGGGCTCCTCCTGCTCCTGTGGTCGCGGTCGCTTCTGGCCGCGGGTTGCTCTCGCGACCCCACTCACAGCGGGATGTTGCCGTGCTTCTTGGCGGGGAGGATCTCCCGCTTGGAGCGGAGCAGCCGGAGCGCGCGGACGATCTCGACGCGGGTCTCGTGGGGCGAGATGACGGCGTCGACGTACCCGCGCTCGGCGGCGATGTAGGGGTTGGCGAGCGTGGTCTCGTACTCGTCGATCAGCTCGGCGCGCTTGGCCTCGACGTCCCCACCCTCGTCCTGGACCGCCTTGAGCGTCTTGCGGTGCAGGATGTTGGCCGCGCCCTGGGCGCCCATCACCGCGATCTGCGCGGTCGGCCAGGCGAGGTTCATGTCGGCGCCGAGGTGCTTGGAGCCCATCACGTCGTACGCGCCGCCGTAGGCCTTGCGGGTGATCACCGTGACCAGGGGGACCGTCGCCTCGGCGTAGGCGTAGATCAGCTTGGCGCCGCGGCGGATGATGCCGTTCCACTCCTGGTCGGTGCCGGGCAGGAAGCCGGGCACGTCGACGAAGGTGATCACCGGGATGTTGAACGCGTCGCAGAAGCGGACGAAGCGCGCGGCCTTCTCGGAGGCATCGATGTCGAGGGTGCCGGCGAACTGCATCGGCTGGTTGGCCACCACCCCGACCGAGTGCCCCTCGACCCGGCCGAAGCCGACGACGATGTTCGGCGCGAAGAGCTCCTGGACCTCGAGGAACTCCTCGTCGTCCACGACGGTCGTGATCACGTCGCGGATGTCGTACGGCTGGTTCGGCGAGTCCGGGATGATCGTGTCGAGCGCCCGGTCCAGGTCCGAGAACTCGGTGTCCGCGACCTCCTCGTACGCCGGGACCTCGTCGAGGTTGTTCTGCGGCAGGTAGGACAACAGCGCCTTGACGTACTCGATCGCGTCCTCCTCGTCCGAGCCCATGTAGTGAGCGTTGCCGGACTTGGTGTTGTGCGTGCGCGCGCCGCCGAGGTCCTCCATCGTGACGTCCTCGCCGGTGACGGTCTTGATGACGTCGGGGCCGGTGATGAACATGTTCGAGGTGCCGTCGACCATGATCGTGAAGTCGGTGACGGCGGGGGAGTAGACGTGCCCGCCGGCGCAGGAGCCCATGATCATCGAGATCTGCGGGATCACGCCCGAGGCGTGCACGTTGCGGCGGAAGATCTCGCCGTACAGGCCGAGCGAGACCACGCCCTCCTGGATGCGGGCGCCGGCGCCCTCGTTGATGCCGATGATCGGGCTGCCGGTCTTGATGGCGAGGTCCATCACCTTGGTGATCTTCTCGCCGTAGACCTCGCCCAACGAGCCGCCGAAGACGGTGAAGTCCTGGGAGAACACGCACACCTGGCGGCCGTCGATGGTGCCGTAGCCGGTGACCACGCCGTCGCCGTAGGGCCGGTTCTTCTCGAGCCCGAACGCCGTGGAGCGGTGCCGCGCCAGCTCGTCGAGCTCGACGAAGGAGCCCTCGTCGAAGAGCATCTCGATCCGCTCCCGGGCGGTCTTGCGGCCCTTGGCGTGCTGCTTCTCGACGGCCTTCGCGGACCCGGCGTGCACCGCCTCGTCGAGACGTCGGTCCAGGTCGGCGAGCTTGCCCGCCGTGGTGTGGACGTCGATGTCGGCGGGGACGTCGGTACCTTCGCCTGGCTGCACGCTCATGGGGGTCGGCTCCTCTTCGACAGGCCTACTGACACGGTGTTGGGACCGTGGGCCAATCTAGTGCCCGTGACCCGCGATGCCATGAGACGCCCATCACTCGACGCCGGGCGCCTCGCGGCGCTCGCGACCGGACTGGACGTCGAGGTGCTGCCCGAGGTGACGTCGACGAACGCCGTCGCCGCCGACCGCGCCCGCGCCGGCGCTCCCGAGGGGCTGGTCGTCGTGGCCGAGCACCAGACCGCGGCCCGCGGTCGCCTCGACCGCAGCTGGTCGACCCCGCCGCGCTCGGCGCTGCTGTTCTCGGTGGTGCTGCGTCCGACCGTCCCGGCGGCCGAGTGGCCCTGGCTGCCGTTGCTCACCGGGCACACCGTCGCCAAGGCGCTGCGCGGAGCGGGGTACGACGCCGGCGTGAAGTGGCCCAACGACGTCCTGCTCGGCGACCCCTCGGGCGAGAGCCGCAAGGTGGCCGGCATCCTCGTCGAGCGGGTGGACACGCCGACCGGACCGGCGGCGGTGGTCGGGATCGGTCTCAACGTGTCGGTCACCGCCGACGAGCTGCCCGTGCCCACCGCGACGTCGCTGGCCATCGCCGGCGGCGCGGAGCCGGACCGCACCGAGGTGCTGGCGACGGTGCTGAACGCGCTCGTCGAGGCCTACGACGCCTGGCAGGTCGGTGGCGAACAGGCGCGTGACCGGCTCGCGTCGTCGTACGCCGCTGCGTGCGTGACCGTCGGCCGCGACGTCCGGGTGCTGCTGCCCTCGGGCGATCCCCTCGTCGGGCGGGCCACCGGAGTGGACCGCGACGGGCGGCTGGTGGTGGCCGGGCCGGAGGGCTCCACCGCCGTGGGCGCCGGCGACGTGGTCCATGTGCGCCCCGCCCGGTAGCCCTCGATCGGTGACATGATCTGCCCGTGGCCATCTCACGCAGACTGCTGAACGACGGCGAGAGCGTCGTCATCGACACCCGCACCCACGTCAAGGCCCTGCTGTGGCCGCTGATCCTGCTGGTGGTGCTGCTGGCGGTGGGCACCTACGTCCAGGTGCAGTGGGACCAGAGGGTCGCGTACGTCGTGTGGGCGATCGTCGCGGTCGCCGTCGTGTGGTGGGTGCTGCGGCCGGTGATCGTCTGGGCGACCGCGTCGTACACCTTCACCGACCGGCGGCTGATCACCCGCAGCGGCGTCCTGGTGCGCCGCGGCCACGACATGCCGCTGGCCCGGATCAGCGACATCGCCTACGAGTTCGGCCTGATCGACCGGATGCTGGGCTGCGGCACGCTGCTGATCTCGGACGCGAGCACGCACGGCACGATCAAGCTCCACGACATCCCGCGGGTCGAGGAGACCCAGCGGAAGGTCAACGAGATGCTCCAGAGGATCCACGACCGCTCGGGCGGACATGACGGAGTCTGACCAGCCGCACGAGTCCACCGAGGGCGGCCGGGGCCCCAAGGACCTCGAGCGCGCGATCCTCGGCGAGGCGCCGACCTTCAACGCCGCGGAGATCGCGACCCGCACCGGGGTGACGATCGAGGAGGCGCGCCGGCTCTGGCGGGCGCTGGGCTTCCCGGAGCACGGCCTCGAGACCGCGTTCACCGACGCCGACGCCGAGGCGTTGTCGTCGATGCTGGCCATCGTGCGGTCGGGCGCGGTCGACTTCGACCTGGCGCTGAACCTGACCCGCGCCGTCGGCCAGACCATGGCCCGGCTCGCCGACTGGGAGGTCTCGACGCTGGTCACCCGCGTCGAGGAGCTGGCCGGCGACCCGGAGGGCACCGACAGCCGCACGGTCTCGGCGCTGCGCCTCGTCGACGACCTCAGCGCGCCGTTCGAGGAGCTGCTGATCTACGTGTGGCGCCGGCATCTCGCGGCGGCCGTCGCCCGCGTCGAGGCGCTGCGGGCCAACGAGGAGGACCTCAACACGGTCCAGCTCACCGTCGGCTTCGCCGACATCGTCAGCTTCACCGCGCTCTCCAACCGGTTGAGCGAGGACCGCATCGGCGACCTGGTCGAGCTCTTCGAGTCCCGGTGCGCCGACGTGGTCGCCGCGCAGCGCGGCCGGGTCATCAAGAGCATCGGCGACTCGGTGCTCTTCGTCAGCGACGATCCCGTCCGCGCCTACGACATCGCGGAGGGCATCATCAACGTCGTCGGTCGCGACCCGCGGATGCCCGACGTACGCCTCGGGCTCGCCAGCGGGTCGGTCGTGATGCGGCTCGGCGACGTCTTCGGCCCGCCGGTCAACCTGGCCGCGCGGCTGACCGCCGTCGCCCGGCGCAACCGGATCATCATCGACGCGGCCACCGCCGGGCTGTTGCCCGCCGACGAGTTCGAGACCCGGCGGCTGCCCGCCCGCCCGGTCCGCGGCTTCGGCATCGTCGAGCCGGTGGCCGTGCGCCGGGCCTGACCAAACCCGAGGAAATTCACCGAATCCACCCCGTGATCCGCATCACGTTCCTACCGTGTGCAGGTGATCGAGGTGCAGGGCATCCGGCTCGACCCCGACGAACGTCGCGCGTGGCGAGGGGATCAGGAGATCACCCTGTCGCGCAAGGAGTTCGACCTCGTGCACTGCCTGATGCGGCACGCCGGCACCATCGTCAGCCGGGCCGAGCTGATGGAGGAGGTCTGGGAGACGACGTTCTGGACCTCGTCGAAGACCATCGACGTGCACCTGGGCTGGGTACGCCGCAAGCTCGGCGATGATGCCCGGGAGCCCTTCCTGATCACGACGATCCGCGGTCAGGGCCTGCGTTTCGAGACCCAGGACCACCGGCAGCCGCTCTGAAGACGTCGCCTAGGCTGCGGGTGTGCCCGAGCCCGCCCCGCCCCTCGCGCCCACTCTCGCCGTGATCGGCGGCGGACAGCTGGCCCGGATGATGGCCGAGCCGGCTGCCGCGATGGGGCTGCCGCTCCGCCTGCTGGCCGAGGCCGAGGGCGTCTCGGCCGCCCAGGTGATCCCCGACCACACGGTCGGCGACTACCGCGACCTCACGACGCTGCGCGAGGTGACCGCGGGCTGCCCGGTCGTCACCTTCGACCACGAGCACGTGCCGACCGAGCACCTGCACGCCCTCGAGGCCGACGGCGTCGCCGTGCGGCCCGGACCCGAGGCGCTCGTGCACGCCCAGGACAAGGGCGTGATGCGCGAGCGGCTCGCGGCCCTCGACGTGCCGTGCCCGCGCAACGCGATCGTCACGTCCGCCGCCGAGGTCGAGGACTTCGGCTTCCCGTGCGTGCTCAAGACGACCCGAGGCGGGTACGACGGCAAGGGCGTGTGGTTCGTGCGGGACGCCGCCGAGCTGGAGAAGGTCGGTGCGGAGGCGTTCGCGGCCGCGACCACGTCGGGCGTGCGGATCATCGCCGAGGAGCTCGTCGACTTCCGGCGCGAGCTCTCCGCGCTCGTCGCCCGCTCGCCCAGCGGTCAGGCCGCGGCGTACCCCGTCGTCGCCTCGACGCAGAAGGACGGCATCTGCCACGAGGTGATCGCGCCGGCGCCCGACCTGTCACCTGAGCTCGCGGGCCGGGCGCAGGAGATCGCGCTGCGGATCGCCGGCGCGCTCGACGTGACGGGCGTGCTCGCGGTCGAGCTGTTCGAGACCGACGACGGCCGGATCCTCGTCAACGAGCTCGCGATGCGCCCGCACAACACCGGGCACTGGACCCAGGACGGCGCCGTCACCTCGCAGTTCGAGAACCACCTGCGCGCCGTGCTCGACCTGCCGCTCGGGGCGCCGGAGCCGCGGGCCCGGTGGACGGTGATGGTCAACATCCTCGGCGGCCCCGACGCGGGCGTCGGCCGCCTCTACGACGGCTACCCGCACGCGCTCGCGCGCGATCCCCACCTGCGGGTGCACCTCTACGGCAAGGAGCTGCGGCCCGGCCGCAAGGTCGGCCACGTCAACGCCTACGGCGACGACCTCGACGACTGCCTCGAGCGCGCGCGGCACGCCGCCTCGTGGTTCCGTGGCGACCTCGGAAACGAGAGTGAGTGAGATGGCGGACCAGCCTCGCGTGGGCATCGTGATGGGCTCCGACTCCGACTGGCCGGTGATGAAGCTGGCCGCCGAGGCGCTGGGCGAGTTCGACATCGCCTACGAGGCCGACGTGAAGTCGGCCCACCGGATGCCCGAGGAGATGCTGGCCTACGGGCGTGAGGCCGCCGAGCGCGGCCTGTCGGTGATCATCGCGGGCGCCGGGGGAGCGGCGCACCTGCCGGGCATGCTCGCCGCCGTGACGCCGCTGCCGGTGATCGGCGTGCCGGTGCCGTTGAAGTACCTCGACGGCATGGACTCCCTGCTCTCGATCGTGCAGATGCCCGCGGGTGTCCCGGTGGCCACCGTCGCCGTCGGCGGGGCGCGCAACGCCGGCCTGCTCGCCGTGCGCATCCTCGCCGCCACCGACCCGGCGCTCCAGGACCGGATGCGCACGTTCCAGGCCGAGCTGCGCGAGTCGGCGTACGAGAAGGGCAAGGTCGTCCGCGGCGACGCGGGTGGACGGCGCGTCGGCTTCTAGGGTTTCGAGGCTCCTCGCTGGCGCTCGTCGCACCTCAACCACCGTCACGGTGGTTGAGGTGCGAAGGCCGCCAGGCCTGAGCCTCGAAACCACCGGCCTCACCCCTTGACGGACGCTGCCGGGTTCCGCACCGTGGTCGCATGTCGCTGACGGCGGGCTGCGTGCTCTGCTCGGCACCGGTGGTCGAGTCGGACGGCGAGTGGTCCTGTCCCGAGCACGGCGCGACCGGGCCGCTGTGGCGTGCGCCCGAGGCGTCGTACGACGCGTTCGCGGAGCACCTGCGCACGGCCGGGACCTTCCCGACCTACGTACCGTGGCCGATGAGCCCGGGCTGGTCGGTGACCGACTTCGCGGTGGTCGCCGCGCGGCCGGGCCGGGCGACGGCGGCGCTGACCTGCACCTCGGGCACCAGCGAGCTCGACGGTCCGGTCGACGTGCTGGTCGTCGCGGAGGAGGCGGGCACCGGGCTGGGCGCCCGCTGTGCCGGCACCCGCTACACCGACCCCGGGCACGAGATCGGCGACCGCGCGCCGTCGGCGCGGGTGCGGATCGGCAGCCAGTCCGTCAACCTGTGGGACATCTCGACGAGCGGCTTCGACGGCGAGTTCGACCGGTCCGTGCTGGCCGGGGAGGCCGCCGGGAGGTGGCTCTGGATCGTGCTCCGGCCGGCCTCGGCCCTGCTGCTCCTGCGCGACGACTGGATCCTGCGCGACGTGTCGGCCGCCGGCCCGCAGCTGGTCGAGCTGCCCTTCGGCGGGCACCGGCCCGGCTGGTGAGGTCCGTGGAGCCTCTAGGGTGACGCCTGTGCGCATCGACCTGCACACGCACTCACGCGCCAGCGACGGCACCGACACCCCGACCGAGCTGGTGCACGCCGCGGCGCGCGCCGGCCTCGACGTGCTGGCGATCACCGACCACGACACCGCCGAGGGCTGGGCCGCGGCCGCGGCCGCCGCCGACGACGTCGGGCTCACGCTCGTGCCGGGCATGGAGATCAGCACCCGCCACCACGGGCGCAGCGTGCACCTGCTGGCCTACCTGCCCGACCCGGCCTACCCGCCGCTGGCCGCGGAGCTCCAGAAGGTGCTCCACGGTCGGGCCGAGCGGGTGCCGACGATGGTCGAGCGGCTCAACGGCCTGGGCATCGACATCACCCAGGACGACGTACGCCGGGCGTCGGCGGGCGCGGTCGCGTCGGGGCGGCCGCACGTCGCCGACGCGCTGGTCACCCTCGGGGTGGTCGTCGACCGCACCGAGGCGTTCGACCGCTACCTCGGCTGGGGCAGGCCCGCCCACGTCGACCGCTACGCGGCCCCGCTGGAGACCACGATCCGGGCGGTCGCCGGTGCCGGCGGGGTGTCGGTCATCGCGCATCCGTGGGGACGCGGCGGCCTGGGCCGCCCCGACGAGGCGACGCTCGCGGAGCTGCAGGCGGTGGGGCTGGCCGGCATCGAGGTCGACCACCAGGACCACGACCCGGCGACCCGGGGCCGGCTGCGGGCGATGGCCCGCGACCTCGGCCTGGTCGCCACCGGGTCGAGCGACTACCACGGGATCGGCAAGGCCGACCACGACCTCGGCTGCAACACCACCCACCCCGCGGAGCTGGAGCGGCTGCTGGCGCTCGCCGCCGACGCGTCCGCGCGCAGCGGGCGGGCGACGCCGACCGTGGTCACCGCCGGCCGAGCGACTGGAACCGCCTGAGCACCGGGGTCGGGACGATCCGCGCCAGCCGGGCGATCACGCGGTACTGCGGGCTCGGGATCGACCACACCCGGCCCTTCTCGTGGTCGTCGAGCGCGGTCGCCACCAGCTCGTCGGCGTCGAGCCACAGGAAGCCCGGCGCGGAGCCGCGCGAGACGTCCATCCGCTCGTGGAACTCCGTCCTGGTGAACCCCGGGCACAGGCAGGTCACGGTGACGCCCCGGTCGCGGTACTCGTAGGCGGCCCACTCGGAGAAGGAGTTCACCCACGCCTTGGCGGCGCTGTAGCTGCCGCGGGGCAGGAACGACGCCACGCTCGAGACGTTGATGACGCCGCCGCGACCGCGCTCGGCCATCGGGCCCAGCGCGGCGTGGCTCAGCCGCATCACCGCCGTCACCAGCACGTCGAGCATCGCCTGCTCGTCGTCGACCGCGTTGTCCAGGAAGCGCCTCTTCAGGCCGAAGCCGGCGTTGTTGACCAGCAGGTCGACCGGGCGGTTGCGGTCGGCGAGCCGGGCCTCGACCGCGGCCAGCTGCCCGCGGTCGACCAGGTCGGCCGGCAGCACCTCCACGTCGACGGCGTACGTCGAGCGCAGCAGCTCGGCCTCGGATTCCAGTCGCTCCCGGTCGCGCGCGACCAGCACCAGGTCGTGGCCCCGGCCGGCGAGCTGGTGGGCGAAGGAGCGGCCGATGCCGGCGGTGGCGCCGGTGACGAGCGCGGTGCGCCTCGAGTCGGACATGCCGTCGAGTCAAGCAGGTGTCGCCACGATGCGGCGACGCCGGTCCGGCATGATGGGCCTCGATGAGCACGACACTCGCGGTGGCCAACCAGAAGGGTGGCGTCGCCAAGACGACGACGGTCGCATCCGTCGGGGTTCGACCCGGTCGAGTCCCTCGGCGGTGCCCGGTCGTGGGCGGAGGCGCGCGAGGAGGTCATCGTGATCGACTCCGAGGCGATGAACTGGGACGCGGTCCCCAACCCCGGCCCGATGCCCGGCCTGTTCATCAAGTACCTCCACGTCGACCCCGTCACCGGCTTCTACACCCGCCTGGTGCACGCCCAGGAGGGCTGGAGCGACCACCGCCTCGCGCACCACCCGTGCTACGAGGAGGCCTACACCACCCAGGGGCTGATGGAGTACAACTTCGGCACCCTCGACCTCGGCACCTACTTCTTCCGCCCCGCCCGGGTCAAGCACGGCCACTTCACCTCGATGGAGGGCGGCTGCACCTGGCTGCTGCGCTCCGACGGCGAGCTGGCCAACTGGTACACCCAGAACGAGTGGGTGCGCTGGGGCGGCGAGGGCGTCAACTACGGCCCGAACGGTCTCGACGACAGCCCGCACCCGGCCACGCGCTGGGCGCACTCGACGCACGACCTGGCGCAGCCCTGGCGCACCGAGGAGGACCTGGCCCACCTCACCGTCTCGTGGCAGTTCCAGAAGGACCAGGGTCAGTTCGACGACCCGGTCCGGCCGCACGGCACCGGTGCCGACCCGTCGCTGATCGCGATCGCCAAGGCACTCGACGCCCAGAACCTGCAGGGCGGGCACGGCGACCACGCGCACGACCACTCGCACGACCACGACCACGACCATGACCACGAGGGCCACGACCACGCGCACGAGTCGGAGGATGCGGGCGAGACCCGCGAGGTGATCGACCTCGACTGGGGCTGGAGCGGCAAGGACACCGAGCACGCCGCCGAGCGCACCGACGAGCACGCGCACAACTGGGGCGCGGGCCGGAAGTGGAAGCAGGGCGACCCGATCCCCGCCCCGATCCTGTCGAGCATGCCGGTCCGCAGCCGCTCCCGCGGCCGCTGGGACGGCGACGGGATGTGACCGGTCGATGACCCCTTCGGCGACTGAGGTCCGGTTCGAGGTCCGTGACGGCGTCGGGCACGTGCTGCTCGACGGCCCGGACACGATGAACAGCATCACCCCGCAGGTGCTCGACGCCCTCGAGGTCATCCTCGACCGTGCCGAGGCCGACGGCAGCGTGCGGGTGCTCGTGATCCGGGGCGCCGGCACGGCGTTCTCGGTGGGGATGGACATCGACTACCTCGGCGAGTGCTTCGCGGACCCGGCTGGCGTCTTCGTGCCGTTCACCACCCGGTTCCACGCCCTGCTCGACCGGCTCGAGGCGCTGCCGATCCCCGTGGTCGCCGCGGTCAACGGGCTGGCCCGGGCCGGTGGCCTGGAGCTGCTGCTGGCCTGCGATCTGGCGGTGGCCGCGGACTCCGCACGGGTGGCCGACCACCACATCGAGTTCGGCATCGTGCCGGGGGCCGGCGCGACCGTCCGGGCGGTGCGCAAGCTCGGTGACCAGCGGGCCCGTGAGCTGCTGTTCACGGGCCGCTGGTTCACCGGCGCCGAGATGGTCGAGCACGGCCTCGCGGTCCGGGCGGTCCCGGCCGACGGGCTCGACGAGGCCGTCGCCGACCTGGCCGGCTCGATGAGCCGGCGCTCGCCCGAGTGCCTCGCGTCGATGAAGCGGCTGGTCGGCCTGGCCGGCGACCTGGCCCAGGCCGACGCGCTCGCGGCCGAGCGGGCGGAGTTCGCCCGCTTCCACGCCGAGGTGCCCAGCAGTGCCGAGGGCTACCGCGCGTGGGTCGAGAAGCGGGAGCCGGTGTGGACCCGGTGACGCGCACGACCACTACGGAGGAGGTGGTGGTCACCGGCGAGCTGGTGGCCACCCTCCTCGACGCGGCGGGCTTCGTCCATCCGCTGTTCGACGCCTCGAATCCGGACCGGCCGCTGCCCGGCCAGGGGGTCCTGCTGTTGGTGGGCGGGATGCTCGAGCGCTCCGGCGCGCTCGACCACGCGATCGCGATGGTCGGCCTCGACGACGTCCGGTTCCGCACGATGGTCCGGGCGGACGACCGGATCCGCGCCGCACTCCAGCTCCGCAGCGCCCGCACCACGAGCGGCGGGTCCCGGATCGAGACCTTCGGCTGCACGGTGCACAACCAGTTCGACGTGGTCGTGCTGGAGGCGACCGTGCAGATGCTCGTGCAGCCGATCGAGAACGGCCCATCCACCCGAGAGGAACAGTTGTGAGTGAGCAGCAGCCGGCGGCGACGGCCGCACCGGTGACCCGCAGGGACGGGTGGCAGGGGAGGTTCTACGAGGACTTCGAGATCGGCGATCTCTACCAGCATCCCCTGGGCCGCACGGTCAGCGAGGCCGACAACACCTGGTTCACCCTGCTCACGATGAACACGAACCAGATGCACTTCAACGCGGAGTACGCCGCGAAGTCCGAGTTCGGCAGGCCACTGGTCGTCTCGACCTTCACGGTCGCAATCGCCGTCGGCCAGAGCGTCACCGACATCACCCAGAACGCCTTCGCGAACCTGGGCTGGGACGACATCAGGATGACCCACCCGGTGTTCGCCGGCGACACGCTCTTCAGCGAGTCGCTGGTGATCGAGAAGAGGGAGTCGGGCAGCCGGCCCGGTGCCGGGATCGTCACGGTCCGCACCCGGACGCTGAACCAGGACGGCAAGGAGGTCTGCTCCTTCCGGCGGACGTTCTACGTCTACAAGCGCGGCGCGGCCGAGGTCAGCGACACGTTCCCGCAGGCCGAGACGGCCCTCAGCCTCGAAGGTGCGTGAGGGAATGCTCGAGCTCACCTACCAGCCGTGGGGCGAGACGCTCGCCGAGCAGGACGACGCCGCCCGCCGCGCGGAGCGCGCCGGCGCGACGGTGCTCTGGACGCCGGAGATGCACCGCAGCGCGACGATCTCGGCGGCCTCGATGGCGCAGGCGACCACCAGCGCGGCCGTGGGCACCGCGATCGCGCTGGCCTTCACCCGCAGCCCGATGATCACCGCCCTGGAGGCACTCGACCTCGACGAGCTGGCCGGCGGGAGGTTCGTGCTCGGCCTCGGCTCGGGCGTGCAGCGGCTCAACGAGCAGTGGCACAACGCCCGCTGGGGCAAGCCGGTCGGTCACGTCCGTGAGACCGTGCGCAACATCCGGACGTTCTGGGAGACCTGCACGACCGGAGAGACCATCGACCTCGACGGTGAGTACGAGCCGATGCGGATCCGCGGCTACGAGCGCCCGTTCCCCGTGCTGCGCACCGACATCCCGATCTACCTCGCGGCGATGGGGCCGGTGATGACCCGCACCGCGGGGGAGATCGCGGACGGCTGGATCTCCCACGAGCTGTGCTCTCCGGGCTACCTCTCCGAGCGGATCCTGCCCGACCTGACCGCCGGGATCGAGCGTGCCGAGCGCAGCTGGTCGGCGTTCAAGATCGTGGTCTCCGCGTGCTGCTCGATCGCCGACGACCGCCGCAGCGCGGTCTCCCGGATCGCCGGGCTCGTCGGCTTCTACGCGAGCGTGCGCACCTACGCCGACTTCTTCGCCTTCCACGGGCTCGCCGAGGAGCAGGACGCCGTGGTGGCGGCCTTCCGCGGCGGCCGCGGTGCCGATCACCTCGGTGACGTCGTGTCCGACCGGATGGTCGACGCGCTCACGCTCACCGGCACCCGCGAGGAGGTCCGGCAGCGCCTCGCGGCGTACGACGGCATCGCGGACGCGGTGAAGCTCTCGCCGCCCACGCACGGGCTGCCCGCGGACGAGACCCGCGCGGCGCAGGACCAGATCATCGCCCTGATCGGCGAGCTGAGCGGGAGGGCCGCATGAAGCCCCTCGAGGACGTCCGGATCATCGCGGTCGAGCAGTACGGCGCCGGCCCGTTCGGCAGCGTGCACCTGGCCGATCTCGGTGCCGAGGTGATCAAGATCGAGGACCCGCGGGTCGGCGGCGACGTCGGGCGCTACGTGCCGCCGTACGCCGAGGGCGAGGACTCGCTCTTCTTCGAGACCTTCAACCGCAACAAGCGCAGCCTCTCGCTCGACCTCGCGACCCCTGAGGGGCGTGAGGTCTTCGAGGAGCTGGTGCGGGTCTCCGACGTCGTCTACTCCAACCTGCGCGGCGACGTGCCGGCGAAGATCGGCATCACCTACGACGACCTCAAGCACCTCAACCCGCGGATCGTGTGCTGCTCGCTGACCGGCTTCGGGATGACCGGGCCGCGGGCCAAGGAGCCGGGCTACGACTACATCCTGCAGGGCCTCGCCGGCTGGATGGATCTGACCGGGGAGCCGGACGGCCCACCCACCAAGTCGGGGCTGTCGATGGTCGACTACAGCGGCGGGTTCGTCGCCGCGATCTCGCTGCTCGCCGGCCTGCACGCCGCCAGGCGCGACGGCGTCGGCATGGACTGCGACGTCAGCCTCTACGACACCGCGGTCGGGCTGCTGACCTACCCGGCGACCTGGCACCTGAACGCCGGGTTCCAGCCGGTGCGCACCCACCACTCCGCCCACCCGTCGCTGGTGCCCTTCCAGGCGTTCGAGGCCCAGGACGGCTGGCTCGTGGTGGGCTGCGCCAAGGAGAAGTTCTGGCAGCGGCTCGCCGTGGTCGTCGAGCGGCCGGAGCTGGCGACCGATCCGCGGTTCGCCACCTTCGCCGACCGGCAGCGCAACGCCGGGGAGCTGCTGCCGCTGCTGGAGGCGATCTTCGCCGAGCGGCCGGTCGCGGCCTGGCTGAAGCTGCTCTACGAGGCCGCGATCCCGTGCGGGCCCATCAACGACGTACCGGCCGCGCTGCAGGAGCCGCACACGCAGGCTCGGGGACTCGTGGTGGAGACCGAGCACCCGACGTTCGGCACGGTGCGGCAGGTGGCCTCCCCGGTGCGGGTCGGGAGCGAACCGGTGGAGTACCGGCGGGCGCCGTCGCGCAACGAGGACTTCCGCTACGTGCTCAAGGAGGTCGTCGGCTGGACCGACGACCGGATCAGGGGCCATGTCGCCGCGGGTGCCTTCGGCGCGGAGCTGACGGAAGCCCAGAGATGAACCCAGGCATGACGCCGGTCGCGGCCGCGCTCGCCGAGTGGGGCATCGCCCTGCGCGACGACGACGTACCCGGGCGGATCCGGGAGGCGGCCGTCCGGCACCTGGCCGACGGGTTCGGTACGGCGGCGGCCGCGGTCCGCTCGGGCGCGGTGGCGCCCGTGGTCGAGGTCGCCCGTCGGCTCGGCGGCCCACCGGAGGCGACGCTGCTCGGCGGCCCGGACCGGGTCGGCAGCGCCGCGGCGGCGCTCGCGACCGGCGCGCTCGTGCACGCGCACGACTTCGACGACACCCACGCGGGCGGGCTGGTGCACCCGACCGCGGTGGTGCTCCCGGCCGCCCTGGCGGTCGGCCAGGCCGCGGGCGCGACCGGGCGCGACCTGGTCACCGCGGCCGTGGTCGGGTACGAGACCGTGTGCCGGATCGCCGCGGCGGTGCCGAACGGCTTCCACGACCGCGGGCTGCACGCCACGTCGGCCGCCGGGGTCTTCGCCGCCGCACTCGTCACCGCACGGCTGTCGGGCCTGGACGGCGCGCGGGCCACCGACGCCCTCGGTATCGCCGGCAGCTCGGCCGGTGGGCTCCTGGAGTTCCTCGGCAGCGCCGCGTCGACCAAGCAGCTGCACCCGGGCCTGGCGTCGATGAACGGCGTGACCGCCGCGCTCCTGGCGGGCGCCGGCGCGACCGGGCCGGCCACCGTGCTGGAGGGCCAACGCGGTCTCTACGCCGCGCTCGTCGGTGCCCCGCCCGACCTCGACGTGGTCGGCGGCGACCTCGGGCGACGCTGGGAGACCGGCCGGATCGGCATCAAGCCCTATCCCGCCTGCCAGCTGATGCACGCCACCCTCGACGCGGTCGCCGCGGCGGTCGCGGGCCGGGAGGTCCGGCCCGCCGACGTCGCCGAGGTGGTGGCCGCGGTGCACCCCGACTCGGCGGCGGTGGTGTGCGACCCCGACCGCGACCTCACCCGGCCACGCGGTCCGTACGACGCGAAGTTCTCCCTGCCCTGGTCGGTCGCGGCGTTGCTCCTGGACGGCTCGGTCTCCGAGAGCACCTACGCGGTCGACTCGGTGCAGCGCGCGGAGGTCGCGGCCCTCGCCGGGCGGGTGCGGACCGAGTCCGCGCCCAGCGACCGCGTCGCGGCCGACGCGTGCGGCCGGGTCCGGATCCGGCTGCGTGATGGCCAGGTGCTCGAGGGCGCGGTCGACCGGAGCGCGGGCGGACCGGACGCCCCGCTGTCGACCGAGAGCCTGCGCGCCAAGTTCCTCGCCAACGCCGGCGGCGGCCCGGCCGCCCACCGGCTGTGGCTCTCCCTGGTCGCCCTCGACGAGCTGGGCGACCTGTCCGACCTGACCGATCAGTTCCTGGAAGCAGTTGTGGAGGAAGCCCGATGAGCACCCCCTCGGCGATCAAGCCCGCCGATTTCCCGTGGTTCCCCTACGAGGGGTTCACCTTCTCGCTGGGGCTGACGTCCGGCCCGGACGCCTGGATCTCGGGGCACACCGCGTCCCGCCTGGACCCGGGCGCCGCGAAGATGGTGGTCACCGGGTCCATGGCCGAGCAGGCGCGCACGGCGTACGACAAGGTGCTCACGATCCTGGAGGCCGCCGGCCTGGGCGCCGGCGACATCGTCAAGGTGACCGAGAACGTCACGCTCGCCGGGCTCCCGGAGTACGCCGCGGTCGAGCAGGTGCGCGAGGAGGTGCTCGGCGACGCCGTCGCGTCGGTGACCACGATCGTCGTGGAGCGGCTGGTGCGCTCGGCGGCGCTGCTCGAGGTCGAGGTGCACGCCGGCACCGGCGGCGGCCGGCTGCTGGTCGCCCGCTCGGACACCGCGGGCCGGGGGACCTGGACCTCCTCGCCCGTGGTGGAGGCCCACCAGGGCACGGTCTACCTGCCCACGATCATCCCGTGGGAGGACGGCGAGGTCGTCCACCCCGGAGACCTCGTCGGGCAGTACGCCTGGTGCCTGGACCGGGCCGACCAGCTGCTGCGCCGGGCCGGGCTGTCGCTGGACCATGCGGTGACCACCTACGACTACACCACGCCGGAGACCCGGGGCACCTACCGCAAGGTCCACCACGTCCGGAAGGACCGGCTGGGCGGCGCGGGCGTCTACCCGGGCGCCGGCGGCATCGTGATGAGCCGGCTGCACCGGCCCGGGGTGCTCGTGGCGCTGGACGTGACCGCGTCCCGGCACCCGCTGGAGGCGGTCAACCCCGGCTGGTCGCGCTACGACACGCTCACCTACTCGCCGGGTGTGAAGGCCGGCCGGACGCTGTTCATGTCCGGCTTCGCAGCCCTCGACATGGAGACCCAGCAGGCGCTGCACCCCGGTGACATCGGCGCCCAGGCGGAGGTCACCTACCAGGCCCTCCTCGACGTGCTGGCGGCCGCCGGCACCGGTCCGGAGCATCTGGTGCAGACCCTGGAGTTCTGCGCGATCGAGGCGCTGCGCGACTACCGCCTGGTCGCGCCCGTCCGCGAGCGGCTGCTCTCGCCGCCGTGGCCGGCGTCGACCGGCGCGATGTGCGCCGGCCTGCTGCGCCCGGAGTTCCTGCTCGAGGTCTTCGCCACCGCACTTCTCCCGGAGCCAGGGCTGTGAGCGGCATCGCCCCGGGCGGCGGTGCGTGGGCAACCGTTTCCGGCATGGGAGCGGTTGCTGGCGCACCGCTACCCGGAGCGACGCCCGGGCGGCGGTGCGTGGGCAACCGTTTCGGGCGTTGGAGTGGTTGCTGGCGCACCGCTGCCCGGCACCGCGCGGCCGGGCACCGCACCGCGCTGCTCCCGGAGCCGGCGCGATGAGCGGCCTGGCCGAGCACGCGGCGGCGCTCGTCGGCCGCCGGACCGTCTACACGGCACCGGAGGAGTTCGGAGCCGCGGCGTTCCGCTACTACGCGCGCGCCGTCGGCGACCACAACCGGCTCTACACCGACGCCGGTTACGCGCGCACGCACGGCTACCGCGACGTGGTGGCGCCGCCGACGCTGGTGTGCGAGACCAACCAGTACGCCGACCTGCCGATGGACGCGGAGGGGTACGCCGGGCACACCTGGCGCATCGAGATCCCGGACACCCGCACCGTGCGCGGCGGCAACTCCTACGTGTTCCACCGGCCGGTGCACCCCGACGACCGGATCACCGCGACCTGGGAGATCCTCGACGCGCGGGTGAAGACCGGCCGGCAGGGCGGGGAGATGCTCGTGGTCACCTCCCGGGCGACGTACACCAACCAGGCGGGGGAGCGGCTGGTGGAGAACACCGAGACGATCATCTTCGTGTCCCTGGAGGCGCCGCGATGAGCCCGGCGACGAGCACGGTGCCGAGCGGGCCGCCGGCGGTCCGCGAGCTGACCATCGGGATCGCCGACATGATCGCCTACGCAGGCGCCACCTGGGACTGGCACCGCCTGCACTACGACCCGGCGTACCTCTCGGAGAAGCGGCTCGCCGCACCCGTGGTCGACGGGCAGGTCTTCGGCGCCCTCGTCGCGGCCCAGGCCCAGGACTGGGCGGGACCCGGCTGGCGCCTGGCCGAGCTCGAGTTCACCTTCCGCAACCTGGTCTTCGCCGGCGAGCGGGTGCGCTGCGAGGCCGAGGTGGTGCGCAGCGGGGACGACGGCGTCGAGCTGCGCCACCGGGTCGTCGTGATCGACGCCGACGGTGTCGAGGAGCGGGTCGCCGTCGAGCCGGCCCGGTCGTTGCTGGTGCTGCAGCCGAGGCGGTGCGCGCCGTGAGCGGGGTGGCGATCGTGGGGGCCGCCGAGTGCGATCTGGGGGTGACCGGCCGCAGCATCCTCGCGCTGCAGGCGCAGGCGATCACCCGGGCGCTGGCCGACGCCGGGCTGACCCTCGCCGACGTCGACGGCCTCGCGACCAGCGGGGTCTCCCGGTTCTCCGCGACGCAGGTGGCCGACTACCTCGGACTGCAGCCGGCATGGACGGAGTCGACCTTCGCGGGCGGCTCGGCGTTCGAGATGTACGTCGCGCGCGCCGCCCAGGCGATCGAGGCCGGGCAGGTCGAGGTCGTGGTGATCTCGTTCGCGTCCAACCAGCGCTCGGCCCGGTCGCGCTCGCTCACCGGCACGCTGGAGCTCCAGATGCCCGAGGCCCAGTTCGAGGCGCCGTACGGCCCGCTCTACCCGATCTCCTACTACGCGATGGCCGCGCAGGCCTACCTGCACCGCTACGGTCAGACCCCGGACAAGCTGGCCGAAGTGGCCGTCGCGGCCCGGGAGTGGGCGCTGCTGAACCCGCGGGCCTTCCGCCATGACGCCGGCCCGCTCACCGCCGACGACGTGCTCGCCACCACGATGGTCTCGACGCCGCTGCGCACCGGCGACTGCTGCCTGGTCACCGACGGCGGGGGAGCGGTCGTGCTGACCTCGCTGGAGCGCGCCCGCGACCTGGCGCGACCGCCGGTGCGGGTGCTCGGCTACGGCGAGTCGGTCACGAACACGTCGATGACCGCCGTCGACGACCTGACCACCACCGGGGCGGTCGCCTCGGGCGCGGCCGCCTTCGCCCGGGCCGGGCTCACCCCGGCCGACGTCGACGTCGCCCAGGTCTACGACTCCTTCACGATCACCGTCGCGCTGAGCCTGGAGGCACTCGGCTTCTGCGGTCGCGGCGAGGCCCTCGACTGGATCGGGGGCGGCCGGATCCGGCCCGGCGGCGACTTCCCCCTCGACACCTCCGGCGGCGGGCTGTCCTACTGCCATCCGGGCCAGTTCGGCATCCTGCTGCTGGTCGAGGCGGTCCGCCAGCTGCGCGGTGAGTGCGGCGCGCGGCAGGTCGCGGGCGCCGAGGTGGCGCTGGCCCATGGCACCGGCGGCATCCTGTCGTCCCACGCGACCGTGCTGCTGGGGGTGGACCGATGATGCTCCGGCCGGTGGTGCCCCGGGTGGGCGGTGGGCTGTCCACCTCCTCGCGGCGGGCTTCGGTGGATTGCTCACCGCTGCCGGCCGATGCTGCCGTGCGGCGGTGTGTCAGCAACCGTTGGGCGGGGTCGGATGGTTGCGTGCTCACCGCTGCCGGCCGATGCTGCCGTGCGGCGGTGTGTCAGCAACCGTTGGGTGGGGTCGGATGGTTGCGTGCTCACCGCTGCCGGCCGATGCTGCCGTGCGGCGGTGTGTCAGCAACCGTTGGGTGGGGTCGGATGGTTGCGTGCTCACCGCTGCCGGTCGACGCTGCCGTGCGGCGGTGTGTCAGCAACCGTTGGGTGGGGTCGGATGGTTGCGTGCTCACCGCTGCCGGCCGATGCTGCCGTGCGGCGGTGTGTCAGCAACCGTTGGGTGGGGTCGGATGGTTGCGTGCTCACCGCTGCCGGCCGATGCTGCCGTGCGGCGGTGTGTCAGCAACCGTTGGGTGGGGTCGGATGGTTGCGTGCTCACCGCTGCCGGCCGATGCTGCCGTGCGGCGGTGTGTCAGCAACCGTTGGGTGGGGTCGGATGGTTGCCAGCTCACCGCTGCCCGGCCGACGAGCCAGGAGGCTGCCCGATGACGGACGCTGAGATCTCGCCCGGCGACGAGGTCACGACCCCTTGGTGGGACGCCACCCGGCAGCGCCGGCTGACCGTCCAGGCGTGCGCCTGCGGCCACCATCAGCACCCGCCCCGCGCGGTCTGCATCCGTTGCGGCAGCGCCGACGGCCTGAGTCAGGCCGACGCGGGTGAGCACGGGGTCGTGGACTCCTGCACCGTCGTCGAGCGGCCGGCTCCCGGACACACCGCGCCGTACGTCGTGGCGCGGGTCCGCCTGCCCAGCGGCGTGCTGCTGTTGTCCAACGTGGTGACCGAGCACCCCTACGACGTCGCGGTCGGAGACCGTCTCCGACTCGCCTGGCGGCCGCTCGCGGACGGGCGAGCACTGCCGCTGTTCCAACCCGACCGGAAGGCTTGACGTGGACTTCACCCTGACCGAGGAGCAGCGCGACTTCCAGGCCCTGCTGCGCACGTTCGTCGACAAGGAGATCGTGCCGGTCGCCCGGGAGTGGGAGCACAGCGGGCGCTATCCGACCGAGATCGTCGACGGGATGAAGGAGATGGGGCTCTTCGGCATCACCGTCCCCGAGGAGTACGGCGGGCTCGACCTCGACCCGGTCTCCTTCGCGCTGGTCTTCGAAGAGCTGTCCCGCGGCTGGATGGGCATCGCGGGCATCCTGGGCAGCCACTCCCTGGCCTGCCGGATCATCGCCCTGCACGGCACGACGGAGCAGCAGCAGCGGTACCTGCCGGCGCTGGCGACCGGCGAGCGACGTACCGGCATCGGCCTGACCGAGCCCGACGCCGGCACCGACCTGCAGGGCATCCGCACCACCGCGCGCCTCGACGGCGATCACTACGTCGTCAACGGCACCAAGATGTGGATCACCAACGCGCGGTACGCCGACCCGCTGCCGGTGCTCGTCAAGACCGACCCGCAGGCGAGCCCGGCGCACGCCGGCATGAGCCTGCTGCTGGTCGACGCCGACCTGCCCGGCTTCGAGGTGCTCCGCGACATCGACAAGCTCGGCTACAAGGGCACCGAGTCGTGCGAGGTGCTCCTCGACGGCGTCCGGGTCCCGGCCGACCGGTTGGTCGGCGGGGTCGAGGGCAAGGGCATGCAGCAGGCGCTCTCGGGCCTGGAGTGGGGGCGGGTCAACATCGCCGCCCGGTCGGTGGGCATCGCCCAGCGCGCCTACGAGGAGGCTCTGGCGTACGCCCAGCAGCGCAAGGCGTTCGGGCAGCCGATCGCCGATTTCCAGGCGATCCAGCTCAAGCTCGGCGACCTGGCCACCGAGGTGCAGGCGGCGCGGCTGATGGCCTACTGGGCCGCCGACGCTGTACGCCGCGGGCGTGCCGACGGCGCCACCGGCATGGCCAAGATCTTCTGCTCCGAGGTCGCGCTCGCGTCGGCCATCGACGCGATGAAGGTGCACGGCGGCTACGGCTACTCGACCGAGTACGAGGTCGAGCGGCTCTACCGTGACGCCATGTTGATGAACATCGGCGAGGGCACCAACGACATCCTGCGCACGGTCGTGGCCCGAGCGGTGGTCACGGGCAAGACAGTCATCGGCTGAATCGAGAGGTGTGAGCATGGCAGCGCTACAGGACAAGCGGATCGTCGTCACCGGGGCCAGCCGTGGCCTGGGTGAGGCGATGGCCGTCGGATACGCCCGCGAAGGCGCGCGCCTGGTGCTCGCCGCGCGCTCGCGGGACGACCTCGAGCGGGTGCGGGCGCTCTGCGCCGACGCCGGGGCCGAGGTGCACGTGTGCGTGACCGACGTGGCCGAGGAGGACCAGGTTCAGTCGCTGGTGCGCACCGCCGTCGCCGAGCTCGGCGGCATCGACGTCTTCGTCGCGAACGCGGGTACGTCGTACCCCGGGCTCACCGACAAGCGGTACACCACCCTGGACACCTACGACGCCGACATCGTCGAGCGGGTGATGCGGGTCAACGCGATCGGCATGTGGTCGTGCATGAAGGCCGCCATCCCGGTGCTCGACGAGGGTGCCAGCTTCATCGCGATCGGCTCGGAGACCGGCCGGATCGCCCGCGCCGGGTCCGGCATCTACGCGGTCTCCAAGGCCTGCGTCGACGTGCTGGTGACCATCGCCGCCGGCGAGACGGCCGAGCGCGGGGTGCGGGTGAACTGCCTGACCCCGGGCGGCATGGTCGACACGCACCTGTTCGGGCCGGACAAGATGCCCGAGCACCTCAAGCAGCTCCCGATGGGCTACTCCGAGCCGGGCGTCATCGTGCCCGCGGCGGTCTGGCTCGCCAGCGACGAGTCGCGGGCGGTCAACGGTGCCCAGCTGTCGGGCCGGCACTTCAACGCCACCGGCGCGGCACAGGTCCTGGCGGAGCTCGCGGGCGACACCGGCGCGGCGGGGTCGACCGCGGTCGCCGGATCGGTCTGAGATGGAGCCCCGCGCCGCCGTCCGCAGCCATCTCTACGTGCCGGGGGACCGGCCCGAGCTGTTCGCCCGGGCGCTGCAGCGCGGGGCCGACGCCCTGATCCTCGACCTCGAGGACGCGGTCGCCTGGCCCCGCAAGCAGCGGGCGCGTGAGGCGGTGGCGGAGTTCGTCGCCGGCCACGCCGTCAGCGACGATCCCACCCAGCTCTGGGTGCGCGTCAACGCCGAGTCGTGGCGCGACGACGTCACCGCGGTCGTCGCGCCCGGCCTCTCGGGGCTCTGCCTGGCGAAGACCCCCGGCGCGGCGTACGTCGCGGCCGTGGCGGCGCTCCTCGACGAGCTCGAGGACGCTCGTGGCCTCGACGTGGGCGCGGTGGCGCTCTCGCCCCTGTTGGAGGACGCGGCGGCCGTGCTGGCTGCGCCCGCGATCGCGGCCGCGTCGCGCGTGGCGCGGCTCCAGGTGGGCGAGGTCGACCTGGCGGCCGACTGCGGGATCGAACCAGGCGCCGACGGTGCCGAGCTGGCCTGGGTCCGTGGTCAGGTCGTGCTGGCCTCGGCGGCGGCCCGCATCGAGGCCCCGGTCGGCCCGGTGACGACCGACTTCACCGACCTCGACGCCCTGCGGTCCTCGACCGACGCCCTGCGCCGGATGGGCTACGGCAGTCGCGCCTGCATCCACCCGGCCCAGGTCACGGTCGTCAACGACGTGTTCACCCCGCGGCCCGACGAGATCGACCGCGCCCGCGAGATCGTGGACCGGTTCGAGCGCGCCGAGCAGGCCGGCGACGGCGTGCTGCTCGACGCGGACGGCCGGATGATCGACCTCGCCGTCGTCCGCAACGCCCGCCGGGTGCTCGCGCGCGCCGGCTCATGACGGGGTCCGTCGACGGCCTCCGCGCCGTCGACCTTCACGAGGTCGCGGCCACCTCGGCCGGCTGGGTCGATCAGGAGATCCCCGGCGGCTCGGCACCCGTACGGTTGCACCGATTGTGGCTGGACCGCGCGAGCAAGGCGTCGGTCTCGCTGGTCCGCTTCCCCCCGGGGTGGGAGCGGATGGCGACGGGCAGCTACGCGGTGGCCGAGGAGTTCGTGGTGCTCGCGGGCGTGTTGGAGATGAACGGTCGGCGTCACGGCGCCGGCTGTTGGGCGTTCGTGCCCGCCGACGCGTGTCGACAGGACACCCGCACGCCGGACGGAGCCCTGGCGCTCGCCTGGTTCGGCGGGGTCCCGACCTGGCAGCCCGGGTGGTACGACGTACGCCGGCGCACCGCCTCCGGTCCCGCGGACGTCCTCGGCGTGCTGATGGCGTCGAGCGCCGGGCACGGGGGCTCCGAGGTCGTCAGCGGCCCGCTGGCGCCCGCGGCGAAGGCCCGTGACGCCCTGGACGTCGAGCGGTGGACCTGGACGTGGCTCCCCGCCGGCGCCGGCCTCCCGGCTCGCGTGGATCGGCTGCTGGTCCGCTCCTGGTGAGCCGGTGGCGTCGACCACGCTCGCTGCGCTCGCACCTCGGCGACCCCCTGCGGGCGGCGGTGGCTCAGCCACCGATCGGCGGGCGGAGAAGGTGGATCACCCACCGCTGGGCCGGTCCGGCCGCGGGCGGCGGTGACCTAGCCACCGATTGGCGGGCGGAGAAGGTGGATCACCCACCGCCCGCCGGACACAGCAGTGGGGCCGTGACGGAGATCCGTCACGGCCCCACTGGTGTGTGCCGTCAGGAAGCGCGCGCGCTCCTGCGCAGGGTCAGTGCCAGCCCGCCGACCAGCATCAGCAGACCCACGGTGGCGAGCCACAGCTCGTCGCCGGCACCGGTCTGCGGCAGCACGGCGCCGCCGCCCGAGCTCGACGAGCCGTTCGCCGACGTGCCACCGGAGGACGTGGCGCCGTCGTCGCCACTGTCGTTGCCGCCGGAGTCGCCCCCGGAGGCGCCGTCGTCGCCCGAGTCGCCGCCCGAGTCGCCGCCCGAGGAGGTGCCGCCGAACGTCAACGGCACGGTGGCCTGTCCGTCTGCCCCGGACCCGACCTGGCTGGTCTGCAGGGCGCACGGGTCGCTGGAGCAGTCCACCTTGGAACCGTCGCCGCCGGTGAACGTGCCCACGACCTTGATGGAGGTCGCCGGGAAGGCGCCGTTGGCGTCGGTCTGCACCTGCTTGAAGTTGGACATGTCGCAGGCGCCGCCGGCGGGAACGTCGGTGTTGCACAGCGCGACGAAGAGGCCGACCTTCGGGTTGAAGCCCGAGCCCTTGACCGACACGGTCTCACCGGCCGGCGAGAGTCCCGAGGTCTTACTCACCGACAGGCTCTCCCCGGCGCGCGCGGCCCGGACCGCGAAGGTCGGGGACAGCGCGGTCGAGGTCGACACGATCGTGGTCGTGCGGGCGGTCTTGTTGCCGAACTTCACCTTGTGCGTGACCTGGTTCGAGGCCTGCTTCGGCTTCTTCTTGTTCCAGGTCTTGATCGCGCACTTGGACTTGCCGCAGTTGACCTTGCCCTGCTTGGACTGGAACTTCTTGGCGACCTTGATCTTCGCCGTGAAGGTGCCGTTCTTCTTGACCTTGGCGGTCTTGGCCTTCGCGGTCCAGCACTGCTTGCCGACCTTGGCCGACGTCTTGCAGAGCGCGGTCTGGACCTTGGTGCCGGCCTTGAAGCCGCTGCCCTTGACCTTGACCGTGCTGCCGGACTTGACGACCTTCGGTGCGTTCAGCGCCGCCTTGGAGCCCGTCGCGGAGCCCTTGACGAAGCCCAGCGGCAGGGTGGCGGTCTGCGTAGCGTCCGAGCCCGCGCCGACCTGGCTGGTCTGCAGCGCGCACGGGTCGCTCAGGCAGTTGACCTTGGAGCCGTTCCCACCGGTGAAGCTCCCGACCACCTTGATCGAGGTCTTCGGGAAGGCGCCGCTGCCGTCGGTCTTGACCTGCTTGAAGTTGGCCATGTCGCAGGCACCGCCGGCGGGGACCTTGGTGTTGCACAGCGCGACGAACAGCGAGACGTTGGGCTTGAAGCCGGAGCCGTTCACCTGCAGGTCCTCGCCGGACATGCTGATGCCGGTGGTCTTGCTGGCGGTCATCGTCGCGGTGGGCGCCGGCGGGGTGTTTACGAAGGACAGCGGCAGGGTCGCCGTCTGGCTGGCGTCGGCCCCGGCGCCGACCTTGCTGGTCTGCAGGCCGCAGGCCTTGACCAGGCAGTCGGTGCCGGTGAAGGAGCCGACCTTGATGGCCTGGCTGAACGCGCCGGAGCCATTGGTAGTCACCTGCTTGAAGTTCGTCATGTCGCAGGCGCCGCCGGCCGGGACGGCGGTGTCGCACAGGGCGAGGAACAGGTTGATGTTCGGCTGGAAGCCGGTGCCGTTGGCGGTGATCGACTCACCGGCCGCGCTCAGTCCGCTCGTCTTGCTGGCAGTCAGCGCCGCGGTGTGCACCGGCGGCGCAGTGAAGGACAGCGGCAGCGTCGCGGTCTGGCTCATGTCGGCGCCGGCGCCGACCTTGCTGGTCTGCAGGCCGCAGGCCTTGACCAGGCAGTCGGTGCCGGTGAAGGAGCCGACGGTGATCGCCTGGCTGAATCCGCCGTTCGCGTCGGTGTGCACCTCCTCGAGCCGTGCCATGTCGCAGGCCCCGCCCGCGGGGACCGCGGTGTCGCAGTTGACCAGGTAGAGGTCGATGTTCGGCTGGAAGCCTGTGCCGGTGGCGGTGATGGACTCACCGGCGGTGGAGATCCCGGTGACCTTGCTGGCCGTCAGGGTGCCGCCGAAGTCCAGATCGACCATCGCCTGCTGGGTCCGGTCCGCGCCGGACACCTTGCTGCTGGTCTGGACACCGCAGACGATCGACCCGTCGGTGCAGTTGAGGGTGTCGGCACCCGAGACGTACGACGCGGACACGTTCAGCTCGGTCTCGAACTCCCCGTTGGCGTCCGTGGTCGGCTCGGCGTAGCCCTGGCCGAGCGTCGAGCGGCACTTCCCGCCCGCGGGCAGCGAGTTGTTGCACTGAGTGAGCCGCATCGTGGTGTTCGGGCGGAATCCGGTGCCCTTGACCGTGACCGGGCTGTTGTCGGCAGCTGTCGGCGCGCGATCGAGGATCTCAAGCTCTGGTGTGTCGAACGCGACGGTGAGCTTCACGTCCGAGTCGGGATTCTTCGTGACCCCGGCGGACTCGGTGACGAACCCGCACATCGCCGCAGCGGCGCAGTCCTTGGCGCCGATCATCTTCTGGGCGACGGCGGTGGCGGTGGCGTTCCCGCGCCCGCCAGCCGTGTCGGGCACCGTGACGTTGACCGGAGAAGCGGCGCAGTCGCCGACCGTCATGCTGAAGCCGACCATGACGAGCTCGCAGTACTTCACCAGCACGTTCTCGGCTGGGTAGTTGGTGAGCGTCAGATCGACACTCTGACCCGGGGTGAGCCCAGCCGTCGTACCGCTCACGGCGGCCAGGGTGCCCTTCGGTGCAGCGCTCGCGGGTGAGACGACGGCGAGCGCTGGCATCACAGCGAGTGCCACGGTGGCGGTGAAGGCGGCCAAGAGGCGGCCGCGCCGGGTCTTGCCCCTGGCGCGGCCCTTCCGGCCGGGTGTGTACATCGTCATGCGTTCTCTCCTTGTTGGACGGTCACTGGATGTCGGCGGGCTGACGGCGGCGTCGTGCGATCACGAAGACGGCGGCCCCGATGACCACCACGGCCGCGATCACGCCGATCACGAGCGGCGTCGACGAACTCGAGTCCTCGTCGGCGCTGTCCTGCTGGCCGTCGTCGGACGCGCCGGCACTGTCGGTGGCGGTGTCGCCGGGGTCGGCGTCGGCGGAGCCCACGCCCGGCCAGCCGTCCACCGGCGCGACTCCGCCGGCGAAGCCGATCGGCACGGTGCGCTCCTGCGTGCGGTTCGCGCCTTCGCCGACCTTGCTGGTCTGGATGCCGCACGGGGTCTTGGCGCAGTCGGTCTGACCGAACTTCGGCACCACCTTCAGCGTCACCTCGAAGGATCCGTCGGCATCGGTCTGGGGCTGCTGGAAGTTCGCCATGTCGCAGGCGCCGCCCTTGGGCACCGAGGGATCACAGGCGACCACGAACAGCCCGACACTGGGCTCGAAGCCGGTGCCGGTCACGGTCACCTCGCCGCCGGCGGGGTCGATCTCGGTCGACGGATCGACCTCGAGGGAGGCGCCGTCGGCCGACGCCGGCGAGCTGTACGCGACCAGCCAGACGGCGGCCATGAGCAGCACGATGATTGCGCGGCCGACGCCGCGCGAGCGGGCGACCAGGATGGAACGTGACAAGGGAACTCCTTCGGTCGGTTGGTGGGACTTTAGGCGACGCACGTCACATTGGAAAGAGTTTCATGACTATTTGTCTGTAACTCGTGACGAGCAGTCAGAAACGTGTTGACAGTTCGTCATAAACCGGTCAGGATCGGTGCGTCGGATGCTGCTGTGAGCAGACAGCTACAGCGCATCTTCGAGCAACCACCTATTGGAAAGCGGCCGAAGCGCCGGCGAAGAAGGAGTCACAGATGACCGTTGGCAGCGAACCGGCGACGACCAGCTCGCGCTTCTCCGAGGAACTCAAGTCGATGACGTGGGACGACCACGAGCACGCTGAGTACACCGAGTACATGCAGGCGCTCCTCGGCGGACAGTGCAACGTCCAGGGCTACGTCGACATGGTCGTGCAGCACTACTACGCCTACCTCGTGATCGAGGAGGCGGCCGAGAAGATGCGCGACGACGCCGTCGGCGGGCCCTTCGTGTACGACTCGCTCGCCCGGATCCCCGCACTCGAGGCAGACCTGCAGTTCCTGCTCGGCGACGACTGGCGCACCCAGATCGCCCCGAACGAGGCGACCAAGGAGTACTGCGACCGGCTCAAGGAGGTCTGCTTCGACTGGCCCGGCGGCTTCGTCGCGCACGCCTACACCCGCTACCTGGGCGATCTGTCCGGTGGTCAGGTCATCAAGGGCGCGGTCGAGCGGGCGTTCCAGTTCAAGGACCAGCAGGGCGTGCAGTTCTACGTCTTCGACCAGATCCCGGACTACAAGGCCTTCAAGATCCAGTACCGCGACCAGCTCGACGCCGCGCCCTGGGGCGAGGAGGAGCAGCAGAAGGTGATCGACGAGGCGGTCCTCGCCTACCGCCTGAACACCAAGGTGCTCGCCGAGATCGGACGCGACCTGCCGCGCTACCTCAAGAAGTGACCTGCCGATGACGACCACCGCGCCAGCGGATCCGAGGCTGCTCCTCGGCGTCCCCGATCATGGGGTCGGCGCCTATCGGAGCTCGGGCGGGTACGGCCCGCTCCCGCCCGCCGCGGCCATCGTCGCCGCCGCGGAGCGGGCCGGGCTCAGAGGCGCCGGGGGCGCCGGGTTCCCCACCGCGGTCAAGCTCGACGCGGTGCTGAGCGGCACCGGTCCGCGCGCGGTGGTCGTCAACGGTGAGGAGGGCGAACCGGCCTCGATCAAGGACCGGTGGCTGATGCGCAACCGGCCCCACCTCGTCCTCGACGGTCTGCGCACCGCCGCCACCGCGGTGGGCGCCGACCGCCTGGTCGCCTACGTCTCGGACCCCGAGTCCGCGGCGGCCCTCCGCGCGGCCCTCGCCGAGGCGCCGGCCGAGCTGGCCGGCGCCTCGGTCGAGGAGGTCGACGCGGCGTACGTCGCCGGCGAGGAGACCGCGGTCGTCAACCGGCTGAGTGGGGGAGAGGCCAAGCCGCTGCGGAAGCCGCCGCGCCCCTACGAGGAGGGCGTCGCCGGACGACCCACCCTGGTCGTCAACGTCGAGACCGCCGCCCGGCTTGCGCTGGCCGTCCGGGAGGGCCACGACGCCGGAGCCACCATGCTCGCCACCGTGCTGATCGCCGGCGAGGCGGTCCTCCTCGAGGCGCGGCGCGGTGAGCCCCTCTCCGCGGTCGTCGCCGAGCACCCGCGGTGGTCGAGCATCGAGGCCGGAGCCGTCCTGGTGGGCGGCTTCGCCGGCGGTGTGTGGACCACCGACATCCTCTCGGCGGCCGTCGGCCACGACTCCATGCGGGAGCGCGGCGCACTGTGGGGGTGCGGCGCGATCATCGTGCTGGACCGCTCCGAGTGCGTGGTCGGGGCCGCCCTCGACGTGGCGACCTACCTCCGTGAGTCGAGCTCCGGACAGTGCGGGTCGTGCGTGCGAGGCACCCAGGTCGTCGTCGAGCAGCTGACCAGGATCGCCAACGGCACCGGGAGCGACGACGACCTCGCACAGCTCGAACGGCGGGCCGAGGCGATGGCCGGCCGCGGGAACTGCGCGCTGCCGGACGCCGACTCGCTGCTGATCGGCTCGCTGATCACCAACTTCTCCGCCGAGCTGCTCGCCCACCGCGAGCGCTCCTGTCCCGGCTGCCGGGACATCACCCTCGATCGTCCCGGAGGCGGGGCGGTCACCAGGTTCCGCGCGGTCCTGCCGCCGACCTGACCACCGACATCCACGACACCCAACGACAGGGGATCTCCATGAAGGCCAGCATCGACTCCTCGCGCTGCGAGGGCCGCAAGTACTGCGCCCGGTTCGCGCCCAGCGTGTTCGACGTCGACGAGTGGGGCTACGGCCGCGTCACGGCGACCGGCGACCTCACCGACGCGCAGCTCGCGGACGCCCAGACGGCCCTCACGTCCTGCCCCGAGCAGGCGATCAGCCTGACGCCCTGACGAGCCGCACGCCGCCCGAATGAACGAGTCGAGGTACAGACAGATGAGCACCACCCACCCGACCGCGCGGTCCGAGCACCCGCTCGACCGATACCGCCGACACATCACCACCGAGCGAGAGGCCTCCGCGCTCTACCGGGGCCTCGCCCAGCTGAGCCGGGGCACGCGTCGAGACGCGTTCCTGGAGCTGGCCACGATCGAGGACCGCCACGCGGACTTCTGGGCCAACGAGATCCGCCGGCTCGGCGGCGAGCCGCCGGAGCCGGGGGAGTTCGTCCCGGGGGCGCGGACCCAGTCGCTCCTCGAGCTGGCCCGTCAGTACACGCCGGACCTCGTGCTGCCGGTCATCGAGCAGGACGAGCGGAACGGGTTCGACACCTACGCCGACGACCCGGACGCGCCGGAGTCGATGCTCCTCGAGGAGTCCCAACACGCCGACGTCCTCGGCGAGATGATCGGTGAGTCCGGTGTCGGGGAGCGCTGGCACCGCAGCAACAAGTCCGGCACCCTGCGTGCCGGCATCTTCGGCGTCAACGACGGGCTGGTCTCCAACACGGCACTCGTGATGGGGTTCGCCGGCGCCTCCGCCGACCGTGGCACCGTGCTCCTCGCCGGCCTGGCCGGGCTGCTCGCGGGCGCCTTCTCGATGGGCGCCGGCGAGTACATCTCGATGGCGAACCAGCGCGAGGCGTTCGAGCGCGAGATCGCCCTCGAGGCCGAGGAGATCAGGCTGATGCCGGAGGAGGAGCAGCGCGAGCTCGAGCTGATCTACCAGGCGAAGGGGCTCACCCCGGAGGACGCGAGCCACATCGCCGCCCAGGTGATGTCCGACCACGAGATCGCCCTCGACACGCTGGCCCGCGAGGAGCTCGGCCTCGACCCGGACGACCTCGGCTCGCCCTGGGGCGCCGCGGCGTCCAGCTTCGTCGCCTTCTCGCTCGGCGCGGTGCTCGTGGTGCTGCCATACCTGATCACCGGCGGCACCGCCGCGCTGCTCGGCGCCATCGGCATCGCCCTGCTCGCGCTGGTCGCGGTCGGAGCCGTGATGGCCCGCCTCAACGGTCGGCCGATGGGGGTCGCGATCCTGCGTCAGGTGGCGGTCGGGTCGCTGGCCGCGGCCGCGACATACGGACTCGGATCCCTGTTGGGCCTCAATCTCGGCTGAGATCACCGATCATGCTGTGACCGTGTAGTGACCGTCCGGAGTATCCGAGTGGGGAGATGACGATGCTCGAGTTCATGGTGAGACGCACGCTCAACGCCATCCTGGTGCTCTGGCTCGTCGTCACCGGTATGTTCTTCCTGCTCCGCCTGGCGCCGGGCAGCCCGGTGAACTCACTGCCGCCGGCGGTGGCCGCCGACCCGCTCGCCCGGGCGGCGTACGAGGCCGAGCACGGGCTCGACCAGAACATCTTCATCCAGTACTTCGACTACCTCTTCGGCCTCCTGCGGGGCGATCTGGGCACCTCGCTGTACGACGGGACCTCGGTGATGTCCCAGATCGCCAGCCACCTGCCGGTCTCCCTGGAGCTCGGGGGGTTGGCGGCGCTCCTGGCGATGGTCCCGGGATTCCTCCTCGGCTGCTGGACGGCGACCCGGCGGGGCTCGTGGAGCGACGGCGCGGTGCGGGTGGTGACGGTGCTGAGCTTCTCGGTGCCGGCGTACTGGCTCGCCGTCCTCTCGCTGGTCTTCATCGGCCAGCGCTATCCCGACATGCTCCCCACCGCGGGTGGCTTCGTCCGCTTCACCGAGGACCCGATCGCCAACCTCAAGGTGATGCTGCTGCCCGCCCTGGTGCTGGGCCTGTCCACCTTCGCGCTGGTGGTCCGCTCCATCCGGGCCGCCCTGATCGACGTGCTCTCCTTCGACTACGTCGCCTTCGCGACCGCGATGGGCATGCCGCAGCGACAGATGATGAAGCGGATCGCGATCCGCAACGCGATCATCCCCACGCTCACGGTGGTCGGCGTGCTGCTCGGCGGCCTGGTCTCGGGCACGGTCCTGGTGGAGAGTGTCTTCCAGATCCCCGGCCTCGGCCAGCTGATGGTCACCGCGTTCCTGCGCCAGGACTACCCGCTCGCGCTGGGCTGCTCGGTCTTCACCGCGATGATCTTCCTCGGGCTCAACCTCGTGGTCGACGCGCTCTACTTCGTCGTCGACCCGCGGACTCGGACCAGCACCCAGCGCCGTACCGCACCGGTGATGGCATGACCGCCACCGCCGCCGAACCGAGGGAGACCGACCGGTGACCACCGTGATGAGCCCGACCGCGGCGCCGGTGCCTGCGCGCCCGGCCTCCCGGCCGCTGGTGCTGAGGATCGTCGACGTACGACGCTGGCCGATCCACGGCGTCACCAACTGGTTCGGCGTCGGCTGCGTGGTCGCGTTCTTGCTGATCGCCACCGTCGGCCAGCTGATCGGTGACCCCACCCTGCTCGACGCGCCGGGTGCGGAGCCGCCGTCCGCCGAGTACTGGTTCGGCACCGACACCCTCGGGCGCGACGTCTTCGCCCGGACCGCGGAGGGCGCCTGGAACTCGCTGACGATCTCCCTCGGGACCGTGCTGCTCTCGCTGTCGGTCGCGATGCCGCTCGGCATGCTGGCGGGCTACCACTACAACGGCCGCCTCGACAACGCCATCATGCGCGGACTGGAGACGGTCCAGGCGCTGCCCATGTTCGTCTTCGTGATGTTCGTGCTGACGCTCACCGGCACCGGCACGATCGAGATCGGCCCGGTGACCTTCGGCATGCGGACCCGGCTGATCGTGTGCCTGGCGCTGGGCTTCGTGCCCTTCTTCGCCCGCATCGTCCGCGCGGCGACGCTGGTGGAGATGCAGGACGACTACGTCGCGATGCTCCAGGTGCTCGGCGTGGGGCGGACCCGGATCCTGCTCTCCGAGATCTCGGTCAACGTGCTGCCGCCGATGGTCGTCCAGGCGTGCCTGGCGATGGCGATCGCGATCTTCGCCGAGGGCGGCCTGAGCTTCCTCGGCTTCGGGCTCGCGCCACCCGAGCCGACGCTGGGCAACCTGATCGCCGACGCCGGCTCCCAGATCCTCGAGGGGGCCTGGTGGTACGCGACGCTGCCCGGCGCGGTGATGGTGCTGGGCATCCTCGGCTTCAACCTGTTGGGCGACGCGCTCAGCGACGCTCTGCTCGGCGGCAGCGAAGGGGGTGCGGAGTGAGCACGGAGCGACTTCGATCGGTGGTGGGGGAGGGCTTCCCGCTCAGCCGGCGCGGGTTCCTCGGGATCACCGCGGTGACGGTGGCCGCGGCGACGGGCTGCGCGAGCACCTCGGTGGCCTCACGCATCGAGGAGCGCCATCGCGACGGCATCCTCCGGATCGCCGTCGCCTCCGCGCCCAGCAACATCAACCCGCTCGACTCCGGGTCGGAGGTCACCCGCTGGATCGCCGAGCCCGTCGTCGAGACGCTCTACGCCTACGACGACCGGCAGCGCTCGGTGCCGCTGCTGGCGGCGGGGGAGCCGGAGGTCTCCGCGGACGGGCTGACCTGGCGGATCCCGCTGCGCAGCGGGATCACCTTCCAGAACGGCGACGAGCTGACCGCCAACGACGTGGTCGCCACGCTCGCGCACGTCAACGACCTCGGGTCTGGTAGCGAGTGGATCACCTACCTGCTCGGCTACGTGCAGAGCTACGGCGCCGACGACGCGTACACGGTCCGCATCGAGCTGACCAAGCCGTACGGCCTGATGCGGTCGCACCTGACCAACCTGCCGATCGTCCACCGCGACTACGCCAAGCGCAAGGACGCGATGATGGGCACCGGCCCGTTCCGGCTGGAGTCCTTCACCCCGGGCCAGACCTTCAAGATGGTCGCGTACGACGGCTACCACGGCGGCAAGCCCGACCTGACCGGCATCGAGTACACCGTCTTCCAGGACGGCGCGACCCGCTTGATCAGCCTGCGCCAGGGCAAGGTGGACCTGCTCACCTCGGTGCCGTACCACAACATCGGCTCGGTGCGGGCGAACCCGGACCTGCACGTCGACGAGGTCGAGGGACCGAACGACATCCTCAGCTACGTCGCGGTGATGCGCGAGCCGTTCTCCGATCCGTGGTTCCGCAAGGCCGTCGCCGCAGCCACGGATCGACACGGGGTGCTGTCGAAGGTCTTCGGCGGCGCCGCCGTCATCGGGCAGGGGCCCATCGGACCGGCCGAGATGGGCTGGGATCCCGACCTCCAGCCCTATCCCGACGAACCCGACCTCGATCACGCCCGCGAGCTGCTCGACCAGGCCACCACCGAGCGGCGGGACTTCACCCTGACCATCGGGACCAACCACACGAGTCGTGACATGGCCCAGGTGCTGGCCGCCGGTTGGGCGAAGATCGGCATCGACGTCACCATCCAACAGCTCGCCGGCGGGCCGTGGTCGAACAAGATGCTCGACCGCAGCTACGACATGCTGATGAACGTCTTCCAGTCCGGCTTCACCTCGGGACCGGCGAACTACATGGCGCTCGCGCCGGCGCAGTCCACGAGCGTGCTCTCGTGCGGCTTCGTCAACCAGGAGGTGGACGAGCTGATGGACACCGTCTGGAGGACCTCGGACGACGAGGTGCGGGCCGCGAGCCTGCGCCGGATCAACGAGATCCTCGTCGAGGAGGCCGTGATGTTCCCTCCGGTGTACCCGAAGATCGTGGTCGCCCGGCTGGCCACGGTCTCGCCCCTGAACCTCGACCAGCTGCGGATCAGCCGGGTGGCCCCCCAGAACCTCTCGCTGGTCCCCGGGGGCACCGATGAGTGAGCTCACCCTGGAACCCGGCACCTCGACGCCGGGCCGCCACGCGAGCGACGACGTCGTGCTCCGGGTGAGCGACCTCGCGGTCCGGTACGCCGCCGGCCGGGGCGCCGCCGTCACGGCCGTGCGCGGGGTGAGCTTCGACGTACGCCGCGGCGAGGTTTTCGGCGTCGTCGGCGAGTCGGGCAGCGGCAAGAGCAGCATCTGCAACGCCCTGATGCGGATGCTGCCGAACAGCGCGCGGGTGGAGGCCACCGGCGTGGAGTTCGGCGGCCGCGACCTGCTCTCGCTCACCGACAAGCAGATGCGCGGGATCCGGGGCACCGAGATCGCCCTGGTGCCGCAGCGCCCGATGACCTCGCTGTCGCCGACGACACCCGTCGGGCAGCAGCTGCGGTGGTACTTCGGCGACAGCATCGACGACAGCGACGTGCGCGACTCCTTGGCGCGGATCGGCCTGCACTCGGTGCTCGGCCGGCTCGACAACCTGCCGTCGCGGTTCTCGGGCGGCCAGCTGCAGCGGCTGCTGATCGCGATCGCGACGCTGACCAACCGGCCCTCGCTGCTGCTCGCCGACGAGCCGACCACGACCCTCGACGCGACGGTCCAGGCCCAGGTGCTCAAGCTGCTGCTCGGCATCCGCGACACCCTGGGACTGTCGATCGTCTACGTCTCGCACGACCTCGGCGTGATCGCGCAGATCTGCGACCGGGTCGGGGTGATGTACGGCGGCCGGCTGGTCGAGGTGGCCACCACCTCCGACCTGTTCCACCGCCCGCAGCACCCGTACACGAAGGCGCTGCTCGGCGCGATGCCGGCCCGTTGGACGCCCGAGCGCGGCCGGCTGAGCACCCTGCGCGGTACGGCGGCGGGTGCCAACCGGGCCACCGGCTGCCCGTTCGCGCCGCGCTGTGCCCTCGCGGATGCGCGCTGCACCGAGGAGATGCCGGCCGTGCTGGGCGACCGGACGTCGATGGTCCGGTGCCACCGGGTCGAGGAGGCGACATGAGTATGCTGGTGGCCGAGGGCCTCGAGAAGCACTTCCGGATCGACCACGGCGGCTGGCAGAAGAGCTCGGTCCTCGTGCGTGCGGTCAGCGAGGTCTCCTTCGCCGTCGAGCGCGGCGAGGTGATGACGATCGTCGGCGAGTCGGGCTGCGGGAAGTCCACGGTCGCGCGGATGCTCGTCGGACTGGTCGAGCCGACCCGGGGCACGATCGCCGTCGACGGTGTCGAGCTGCGGCCGGAGCGCACCGCGCGGGACCGGCGGCTGATCCAGCTGGTCGCGCAGAACCCGTGGTCGGCGTTCAACCGACGCCGCACCCTGGGTCACTCCCTGGCCCAGCCGCTGCTGGTCAACAAGGTCGAGACCGACCGGCGCCAGCGCCGGGCGCGGATCGAGGAGATGGTCGAACGGGTCGGGCTGTCCGCGGCCCACCTGGCCTCGCGGCCCTCCGACGTCAGCGGTGGCGAGCTGGCCCGCGCGGCGCTGGCCCGGGCGCTGCTGCTCTCGCCGAAGGTGCTGGTCCTCGACGAGCCGACCGCGAGCCTGGACGCGAGCGTCAAGGCGACCGTGATCGACCTGCTGCGCGAGCTGCGAGCGGACCTCGACCTGAGCATCGTGCTGATCACCCACGAGATCGACGTCGCCCGGATGATCGCCGACCGGGCCGCGGTGATGTACCTGGGCCGGCTCGTCGAGAGCGGCGCCGCCGAGCTGGTGCTGCGCCGCCCCTCCCACCCGTACACCCGGATGCTGCTGGACAGCGTGCCCGACCCCGACCCCGACCACCGCGAGCTCGCGGCGGCGAAGGGCGAGGTGCCCTCGTCCGCGGCCGCGCCGCACGGGTGCGCCTACCACCCGCGCTGCCACCTGGCCAGCGACGAGTGCGGCCAGGAGCGGCCGGAGCTGCTCCAGCACGCCGGCGTGGAGGTGGCCTGCCACCGGATCCTGGACGTCGGCATGCCGCTGCTGATGCCGGGGTCCCTTCCGGAGGACCGGCCGGAGCCGGCCGTGGCTCCGGATCCACCCGCCGACTGTGCCCGCGACACCCCGACCGTCGACCTGCCGCACCCGCAGGCCGACGTCACCGACCGACTGGAGGTTCGATGAACACGAGTGTGCCCCTGGACTCGCCCCGTCAGCAGCTGGACGCCCTGGCCCGCACCCGCGCGGACCTGTCCGGCGCCGACGTGCCGGTCTGGTGGACCGGCGACGTCTACGTGAACGCGCCGGGCGAGGCGTACCGGCACCTCTTCGGCTTCGAGGGCCTCAACGTCGCGCGCGTCGTCCCCACCGAGGACGGCTACGACCTGCTGTCGCGGGAGATCGCGTTCTACCAGGACCCCCGCACCCGGGAGGTCCTGGACACCTGGTCGAACCCCTGGACCGGGGAGGAGGTGCGGGTCTGCCACGTCACCAACGATCCGGTGAACCAGCGCTGGACCCTGGAGACCCGATGGGGCCCGTTCCGGGTGCCGACCACGCGGCTGGGCGACCGGATCTGCTTCAACATGGACATCCCGCTCGCCTATCCCTCCCCGCTGCCGGTCGCGGAGTTCCCCGACCACTCGGCCGACGACACCTACCGCGCGCTGGAGCTGTTCCAGTTCTTCACCAGCGCCGGTGCGCTCGCCGACGAGTCGCTGACCTCGGTGCCCTGCGAGCTCTCGTGGGCCCGACTGTCCCCGTGGCTGCCCTGGATGCGGATGGGCGACCGCCCGGGTGGCCTGGTGTTCCACACCCGCGGCGTCAAGCTCGGCTCGTACGACGAGGTGCCGGAGACGACCCGCGTCCAGATCGACGCCCACTATCCCGAGTACGCCAGCGCCCCGGAGGCGTGGAGCGAGCCCAACGAGACCAGCTGGACCTGGTTCCGGCGTCACCTGCAGGGGAGCCCCGCATGATCTACCTCGTCTACCGGATGAAGCTCGCGCCCCGGGCGCGGCAGAACATGAAGGAGTTCTGGTCCTGGCTGGAGGACCGCGAGCGCTTCTTCTACGACGACCTGCCGATGGTGAAGTCGCTGCGTTGGTACTACTCGGTGATCGGCGACGTCTACGTCATCGAGAACTGGGCCGGCTTCGAGAACGAGGCCGGCTGGGGGGAGTACCGCGCCGCGCTCGCGAACCTCAAGAGCAACGCGGACTGGGAGTCCGAGCGGGTCTCGCAGGACGAGTGGTGGGAGTTCCTCGACACCCGCGTCGTCACGGACCTGCCGGTCGCCGTGGGGTTCGACGCCGACACCCCGAGGGAGCCCGCGGCGGCCCGATGAGCTCGAGCCGCCGCGGGCGGGGTCGCCGGGCTCAGCGGCGCAGCCGGGCGGCGATCTCGTCGTACCCGCGCTGCTCGGCGTGGCGCAGCGGCGAGACGCCGTCGCGGTCGGCGATGGTCGGGTCGGCCCCGGCCGCCAGCAGGATCCGGACGATCTCCTGGTGGTCGGGACCGCCGTCACCGAGGATGATCGCCTCCAGCAGCGCGGTCCAGCCGAGGTCGTTGACGTGGTTGATGTCGACGTCGGTCTGCACGACGCGGCGCACGTAGGCGACGTGGCCGCGCTCGCTGGCCGGGATCGGCGACAGGCCGCCGTACCGGTTCCGGACGGTGAGGTCGGGGTCGGCCGGCAGCAGGGCCTCGAGCATCGCGACGCTGCCGGTGACGCCGGTGACCAGCCACGGGGTGTCGTGCTGGGCGTCGAGGGCGTCGGGGTTCGCGCCCATGGCCACGAGCACCTCGGCGACCGGCACCCGGTCGTAGGTGACGGCGAGCAGCAGCGCGGTACGGTCGCGCTCGTCGCGGGCCTCGATGTCGGCGCCCGCGCGGAGCGCGACGGCGACCGCGTCGGCGTCGCCGTCCGCGGCGGCCCGCAGCAGGGCGGCGTCGGGGTCGGCAGGGCGATCGGCAGTGGTCATGCTCCTCAGGATCCTCTCCAGTCCGTCGAACCCGCGCTCGCGGGCCATCTCCACGGGGGTCAGTCCCGCCGAGGGTGAGCGGCTCGCCAGGCGTGCGCCGCCCGCGGCGAGCACCCGGACGGTGGTCGCGTACGTCGCGGTGTCCTCGCCGAGCCACACCGCCTCGTGGATGGCCTGGTAGCCGATCCGGTTGACGTGGTCGCGGTCGATACCGGCCCGGAGCAGTTCGCCCACGACGAGGCCGTGGCCGCGCTCGGCGGCGCGGATCAGGCCGGTGCCGTTCCAGCTGTCCTTGTCGTTGATCCGGGCGTCGGAGCGCAGGGTGAGCCGCAGCAGGTCGAGGTAGCCCTCGCTGGTGGCGACCAGGTACGCCGACTGCTCGGTCTCGTCCTTGGCGTTCACGTCGGCGCCCTGTCGGATCAGCCGGCGGGCCCGGGCGACGTCGTTCGCCCAGGCCGCGTCGCGGAGCCGGCGGTCCAGCGCGGCCTGCTCCTCGGCGTCCGGAGCGCTCCCCGCGCCGGCGGCGTCGCCCGGCGAGTCGCTCGCGTCCGGCCCGCTCGCGGACCCGCCCGGGGAGGCGGGGCTCCCGGCGCGGTCCGGATCGGGCTCCGGCGTGGTGGTGGGGCCGCCGCCCCCGCACGCCCCCAGCAGCAGGGCGAGCGGGAGGGCGGCCAGGACGAGGCGCCTCATCGCGTCGGGTCCGCGACGACCTCGTAGGGGCCGGAGGCGACCTGCTCGTCGAACTTGCTGTCGACGTACAGGATCTGGCCGCGCAGCTCCTTGGCGGTGGTCAGCACGCGGTCCGGCGAGGTGGCCTGCTGGCGGATCAGCTTCGTCTGGCGGCCGTCGGCGGAGAGCCGGAGCGTGGCGATCTGCTTGCTGAAGTTCCGGACCACGGTGAGGCGGCTGCCCTGCAGGACCAGGCCGTCGGCGTTGACCAGGTCGGCGCTGCCGGTCTTCACCTGGGTGACCTTGCCGGACTTCACGGCGAAGCGCCACAGCGTGCCGACGTTGCCCTGGGCGACGACGAACGCCTTCTTGTCCCGGGTCAGCACGATGCCGCCGAGGTTGAAGCCGGTCTCCCGCGTGATCTTGTCGCTCGCGTCGGCCCACAGCCGCACGTTCCAGCCCTGCTTGCCCTTCGCGACGCGGAAGATCTGGGCGTCGTTGGAGTCGGTGAAGTACGCCGCGCCGTCGGGGCCGATCGCGACGTCGTTGAGGAAGACGTCGTTGCCCGGGGTCCGCAGCGCGGCGAGCCGCTTGCCCTCCTTGCTGTAGACCCACAGGTCCGGGCGGCCGTTGTCGACGCCACCGTCGCCGATGCCGTTCGGGCCGCCGGCGACGTAGACCCGGCCCTGGTCGTCGACGGTGATGCCGCGGGCGGTGAACCGGCCGTCGGTGCCGTGGCCGGCCAGCCACTCCCGGGTCCGGGCGGTGCCGACCTTGCCGCGGTGGATCTCGCCGCCGGTGACCTCGCTGACGTAGAACCGGCCGCGCCGCTCGTCGGCGCCGATGCCCTCGAACTTCGAGCCGGCCGGGTTGGCGGCGTCGACCGGGTCGCCGGTCAGCAGGTAGCTCGCGGCGCGGCCGTGGTCGCGGTCCTGGTCGGCGAGGGCCGGCGTGGCGGTGCCGACGGCCGCGCCGACGGTGCTGACGGCGGTCGCGGCGAGCAGCGTGCTGGCGATGGTCGTGCGCTTCATGGATCTCTCCTGGGTGGTGGCTCTCGGGTTGATGCCACCACTGTGCTGGCCGCGAGGGGTCCGGACGTCGGGCAGCCGGCTACCCCTCGATAGCCGATCGGTTGATGCCGGGGACCGCCGTTCCTCCCTAGGCTTGGCCAGCCATGTCTGTCCTCCACCCCGCCTCGCGCCGCCCCGGCGAGCACGGCATCCTCGCGCCCGCCAACCGGCTGGACCGGTGGCTGCTGGTCGTGCTGGTGGTGCTGCTCGTCACCTGCGCGGTGCGGTACGTCGACCGGCACGCCCTCGACGCCACCGGGGTCGCCGTCCTGGCCGGCGCGCTGGTGCTCGGCCTCGCGTACGCCACCCGTGGCCTGCTGGCCGACCGCAGCTGGTGGCCCACCGTGTGGGTGACCGGGATGGTCGTGCTGTGGGGGGCGCTGACTGCAGTGGCACCGTCGTTCGCCTGGTGTGCGGTGCCGGTGGCCTTCGCCGTGCTGCGGGTGGTCCCGTTCGCGTGGGCCGTCGGCACCGTGGTGCTGATGACCGTGCTGCTGACCGCCGCCTGGCAGCGACTCGACAGCTCGTCGGCCGACGGCTTCGACCCGGTGCAGGTCGCCGGGCCGATCGGCGTCGCGCTGGTCACCGTGCTCGCCTACCGCGCCCTCGACCTCGAGTCGCGTGCCCGCCAGGACCTGCTCGACCGGCTCGTCGAGGCCCAGGCCGAGCTCGCCGAGGAGCAGCACCGCACCGGAGCCCTCGCCGAGCGGACCCGCCTGTCGCGGGAGATCCACGACTCCGTCGGGCAGGGCCTGTCGAGCATCAACCTGCTGCTCCAGGCCGCCGAGCAGGCCTGGGACACCCAGCCCGAGACCGCCCGCGACCATGTGCGCACCGCGGCGGCGACCGCCCGCGACGGCCTCGACGAGGTACGCCGGGTGGTGCGCGACCTGGCCCCGGCCGATCTCGCCGGCGACGTCACCGGCACCGCCCTGCCCGACGCTCTGCCCGCCGCCCTGCGGCGCGCGGCCGAGCAGGCCGCGCCCGGGATGCGGGTCGAGGTCCGCGTCGACGGCGAGCCGGTCGTCGTACCCGCGGACGTGGCGGCGGCCCTGGTCCGCACCGCCCGCGGGGCGCTGGCCAACGTGCGCGAGCACGCCGGCGCCGGCCGGGTCGCGCTGACCCTGACCTACCACCTGGACGAGGTGGTGCTGGACGTGCGCGACGACGGCCGCGGCTTCGATCCCACGCAGGTACGACCGTCCGGCACCCGCGGCCGGGGCCTCGCCGGGATCCGGGACCGGGCGGCGGCGCTCGGCGGCCGCGCCGACGTCGAGAGCGCCCCGGGCGAGGGCACGACCGTGTCGGTCCGCTTCCCGCTGTCGAACCTGCCGAAGGAGGACCGATGATCCGGATCGTGCTGGTCGACGACCACCCGGTGATCCGGGCCGGGCTGCGCGCCCTGGTCGACGGCCAGGAGGACCTGTCCGTGGTCGGCGAGGCCGACGGCCTCGAGTCCGCGGTCGCCGTCGTGACCGCGGACCGGCCCGACGTCGTGCTGATGGACCTGAGCCTGGGCGCCGGCGAGCCCGGTGGCGCCGAGGCGACGGCCGCCCTGCGGGCCCTCGACCCGGCGCCGGAGGTGCTGGTGCTGACGACCTACGACACCGAGTCCGACATCCTGCGGGCGCTCGAGGCGGGCGCGCGGGGCTACCTCCTCAAGGACGCTCCGCCCGAGGAGCTGTTCGGCGGCATCCGGGCCACCGCGCGCGGCGAGACCGTGCTCGCGCCGTCCGTGGCCGCGACCCTGGTCCGGCGTACGACGCCGGGCGCGACCACCATCACCGAGCGGGAGGTCGAGGTGCTCGAGCTGCTCTCCCGCGGGCTGGGCAACAAGGAGATGGCCCGCGAGCTCTTCGTCTCCGAGGCGACCGTGAAGTCGCACCTCTCGCACATCTACACGAAGCTCGGCGTCGACACCCGGGCGGGTGCGGTCGCGGCCGCGATCGAGCGACGCATCATCCGGGCCTGATCGTTCGCGCCTGGGCCCGGGTCCCGTCAGGACAGCCGGTAGAAGCGCCAGAATCCGAACTCCTCGATCGGCAGGACCTCGAACGTCCCGAAGCCGGCCGCCTCGCCGTAGCCCTGCAACGTGGCCGGACGCATCACGGTGCCGGTCCCCACGCTCGGGGCCGAGGAGAGCCCGTCGGGGAGGCAGACGAAGAGGCTGAACCCGTACATGATCCGCTCCAGCTCGTCGCCGTCCGGGGCGAAGGCGTCGGCCACGGCCTCGTCCATGACGACCAGGGAGCCGCCGGGTGCGAGCGTCCGGCGGACCGCCGAGAGCACGTCGACCGGTCGGGGCATGTCGTGGACGCACTCGAAGGCGAACGCCACGTCGACCGTCCCCTCGGGCAGGAGGGCGGCGTCCCGGCCCACGAAGCGCACCCGGTCGTCCACGCCGGCGGCGCGGGCGTTGTCCTCGGCCAGCGCGATCGAGGGCTCGTCGACGTCGACGCCGAGCACCGTGGCCGACGGGTAGGCGCGAGCCAGGGAGATGCTCGACCAGCCCGCGCCACAGCCCACGTCGAGCACCCGGCAGCCCGGGGTAGTGAGCGTGTCGTGGACCGCGGGCACTCCCGCGAGGGCGGGGCCGAGCCGGTTCTCGTACCACGGCCGGTTGGCGTCGGCCTGGGACTCCCGTGCATCGTCGCCGAGCTGGTCCCAGCTGACGCCGCCGCCGTTCCGATAGGCCTCGAGGAGCTGGGGGAGCACGGGGCCGACCGCGCCGAACATCCGGCCCAGGGGCGCCAGGTAGGCCAGGCTCGTCGGGTCGGTCATCACCTCGGCCGTGCTGGCCGGGATGGCGAAGCGTCGGTCGTCTGGCCCGCCGTCGGACTCGACCGTCAGCAGCCCGGCCACCGCCTGCTGCTCGAGCCACTCGCGGGCATAGCGGGCGTGGGTGCCGGTACGTCGGGCCAGCTCGTTCGCGCTGGCCGGACCCTCGCTGGCCAGCGACCGGTACCAGCCGAGGCGGTCCCCGAGGAAGACCGACATCACCTCCACCGTGCCCAGGATCGATCCGAACAGGCGCTCCGCCACCTCGTCCGCGGTCTGGTCTGATGCGCTCACCGATCCACTATGACCCGGCCGAGCACGCCTGGCATCCCCTCATTGGTCGGCATGCCTGGCTCTGCCGCGTGCGCCGACAACTGGATCGTCGTATGTGTCGACGACTGGGATAGTCCGTCACGTTCTGGTTGCCTCCGAGCGCGCGAGACAACCAGAACGTGACGGACTATCGCGCCCGGAAGGGGTCACGAGAGCAGCGGCCGGAGACGTGCGGTCAGGCGGGCCGGCGGCGGGACACCGAGCAGGTCGAGCGCCATCAGCACCGATCCGACCACGGGCGGGTCGTCGCTCACGATGACCTCGAGCCGGTCGTCGAGTGCCTCGGTGACGGAGTCGAGCAGCACGGGGTCGCGCGACTGGAACAGCCCGCCGCCGAGCACGACGGGGACCGGACCCGAGTCCCACGACAGGCGGCGTACGGCGGTGCGCGCGAACACCGCGACCTCCGTGCCCAGGCGCTCGACGACCGAGCGGGCCACGGCGTCGCCCTCGCCGGCGGCCGCGAAGACCGTCGGGCAGAGCTCCAGCAGCCGGTCCCGGCGCACCGTACCGTCCAGCACCGCCTCGCTCACCTGCAGCGGCCGGTCGAGGCCGAAGTGACGGGGCACCAGCCGCTCCAGCGCCGTGGCCGCCCCGCGCCCGTCCTCGGCCCGGCAGGCCAGCGCGAGCGCCTCGGCACCGACGTCGTAACCGCCGCCCCAGTCGCCGCTGAGCCGGCCGAGGGAGTGGAAGCGGACCACCCGGTCGCCGCGCACGCCCACGCAGTTGATGCCCGCGCCGGCGACCACTGCCACGCCGTCGCCGGACGGCGCGCCGACGCGCAGCAGCGCGAAGGTGTCGTTGACGACGGTGACGGCGGGCGCCGGTGCCGCGGCGGCGAACCGGTCGACCATGTCCCGCTCCTGGTGCGGCAGGTCGAGGCCGGCCATCGCGATCGCCGCGGCGGCGAAGCCGGCACGCCGTCCGCAGGCCCGCTCGGCCAGGCCGAGCACGTGGTCGACGGCCGTGGCCGCGCTCAGGTCGCCGGAGCTCCAGCCGGTGCCGGCGGCCGCGCCGACCACGTCGCCGCCCGTGTCGACGACGGCGACGTGGGTCTTCGAGTTCCCGACGTCGACGCCGAGCACCAGGGTGTGCGTCGTCATCGCTCGAACCCGGGCAGCAGCTGCTCGACCAGGTCCCACTGACCGATCAGGGGGTGCGCCAGCAGCGCGCGGCGTACGTCGTCCGCGTCGCCCGAGAGCGCGGCCCCGGCGGCGATCCGCTCGTAGGCGCTGACGTGCTGGATCGGCCCGAGGATGACCGGCGGCACGTCGGGCTGTGGCAGCGGCTCGATGCCGGACCGGCTGACGAGGCAGCGGGTCTCGATGACGTCGTCGGCGGCGAGGCCGGGGATCAGCCCGTCGTTGCGCACGTTGATCACGTGGACGGTCGGCTCGTCGGCGTACAGCGAGGCGAGCAGGTCGACGGCGGCCTCGCTGTAGAAGGCGCCGCCGCGCTGCTCGAGCTGCGTCGGCTTCTCGACGAGCGTGGGGGAGCGGTACAGGTCGAGCAGCTCCGTCTCGAGATCGGCCACCACCGCGGCGCGCGGTCGCTCCCGGCGCTGTTCGGCGACGGTCCGGTCGTGGAGGTAGTAGTACTGCAGGTAGTACGACGGCAGCGCGCCCAGCATCCGCATCAGGTGCTCGGGGAAGGGCAGGCGCGTCCTGAGGTCGTCCATGCGCCCGTCGAGCAGCCGGGGCAGCACGTCCTCGCCGTCGAGGAGCACCCGCCGCATCCACGAGAAGTGGTTGAGACCGACCGGGTCGACCTCGACGCGGCCCGGGTCGACCTCGAGCAGGTCCGCCATCCAGCGCTGCATGCCGATCGCCACGTTGCACAGCCCGATCGCGCGATGGCCGGCGTCGAGCAGCGCCCGGGTGACGATGCCGACGGGGTTGGTGAAGTCGATCAGCCACGCGTCGGGCTTGGCGATCCGGCGTACCTCCTCGGCGATGTCGAGCACCACCGGCACCGTCCGGAGCGCCTTCGCGAGTCCGCCGGCGCCGGTGGTCTCCTGCCCCACGCAGCCGCACGCCAGCGGGAACGTCTCGTCGGCCAGCCGAGCCGTCTGCCCGCCCACGCGCAGCTGCACCAGCACGGCGTCGGCGTCGCGGACCGCGTCGGTGCGGTCCGTGGTCAGACGGACGTCGGTCGCCAGCCCCTGGTGGGCCAGCATCCGCCGCGCGAACCCGCCGACCACCTCGAGCCGCCCGCGATCGACGTCCATCAGCACGAGCTCGTCGACCGCGAGCCGCGACCGCTGCGCGGCCAGACCCGAGACCAGCTCGGGCGTGTACGTCGATCCCGCGCCGACGACGGTGACCTTCATAGCTGGATTCTTCCCCACACCTCCGTCGCCGCGGGTCACGGTGGTTTCGAGGCTCCTCGCTGGCGCTCGTCGCACCTCAACCACCGTCGCCGAGCACGGTGGTTGAGGAAGGCGCGCTAGCGCCTGTCTCGAAACCACCCGTCGGTGCGCGGGGCTGTGGTCGGGGCCGGGTCGCGTTGGTCGTGGTGGGTTTCGAGACGGTTGCTAGCGCAACCTCCTCAACCACCGTCCTCGGGTCACGGTGGTTGAGGAAGGCGCGCTAGCGCCTGTCTCGAAACCACCCCTCCACAGGACATCGGCATTGGGTGTGGACGAGCACGCTGGATCGTGACCTGTTCGTGACCCAAACCCCTGTGGAACAAGGGGATCCAGGCCCTTGAGTGTCGGTGGCGGGTGCTTGAGTAGTGGGCATGACAGCACAGGCCACGCCGCGACACCGGGTGTCGACGACGACCGCGCGGATGCGCGAGCTCGTCGACGCCGTGGCCGATGCGTCGGTGTGGTCCATGGACCCTGCCGAGGCCGGCGCGACGCTGGTCGAGCTGACCCGGCTGGCGGCGCAGGTCGCCGAGCTGCAGGCCCGGGTGGCCGCGCACGCCGACACGATTCGCGTGGGCGCTGACGTCGGTGCGTCCAGTGCGGCGAACTGGCTGGCCCACACCACCAAGACGACCCGGGCGGCCGCGTACGGCGCGGTGCGGCTCGGCCACGACCTCGAGGCCCACGCCATGACGCGGGAGGCGCTGGCGGCCGGGGACATCGACGTCGAACGGGCGCGGGTCGTCATCCGGTGGGTCGACCGAATCCCCGCCGACCTCGGCGCCGAGACCCTCGCCAAGGCCGAGGCGCACCTGCTCGCCGAGGGTCGGCACCATGACGCGAAGGCGCTCGGTCGGCTCGGTCGGCGGCTGTGGGAGGTCATCGCCCCCGACGAGGCCGACGCCCACGAAGCCGACATCCTGCAACGGCAAGAGGCGGCCGCGCTGCGGGCGTGTTCGCTGACGATGGTCGACGACGGGGACGGGAAGACCTGCGGCCGGTTCGTGCTGCCGACCTACCACGCCGCCGCCCTCAAGAAGATCCTGATGGCGCTGGCCGCCCCCAAGCACGTGGCGGCTACCCAGGGCCCCGGCATCGAGCGCCGACCCGGACCGGAAGCGTTGGGTCGGGCGCTGTGCGAGCTGATCGAGCGCTACCCGGTCGACCGACTGCCCCAGACCGGCGGTGTGAACGCCACCGTCGTGGTGGTCATCGACGAGGACTCCCTGATGGGTCGGCTGGAGAAGGCCGGGATCCTGGACACCGGCGACCAGATCAGCCCCGGCATGGCGCGGCGGTTGGCGTGCGAGGCGGGCATCATTCCCGCCGTCCTCGGCAGCGCCTCGGTCCCGCTCGATCTCGGCCGGCGGAGCCGCTACCACACCGAGCACCAACGGATCGCCATGTTCCTCCGCGACCGCGGCTGCCGCGCCGAAGGCTGCGACCGCACGGCCGGACTCCACGCCCACCACGAGACCAGATGGACCGACGGCGGCCACACCAACCTCCACGACGGCGCGTCCCTCTGCGCCTGGCACCACACCCTCATCCACGACGCCACCTACCAGACGACGTACCTCCCCACCGGGAAGATCCGCTTCCACCGACGGACGTGACAGGTCGGTTCGGGCCAGACCAAGATCCCCGGTGGACGGCGACGGGTGTGGAAGGGACCCGTCCGCTCCGGGGGAAAGCGGACGGGTCCGCAGAGATCCCTACCCCGGTCCGGGGCATCCCGAACTCGTCAGTTTTGAGGATCTTCGGCGGCACCCGAGGCGGTGCAGTCCCCGGGCCCGATCTGCGTGAGGCCGGGCCCGGAGACTCCCAACCTGGGCACCAGCCTGCCCCTGCCGGGGCGTCGAGGCAATCCAGGATCTTCGGGGCGAGACTCCGCCGGGTCGTGTCTCAGCGGCGGACCACCCGGATCCGGACGCTCGCCCGGGTCGGCTGCACCTCGGCGTTGCCGGGGAAGACCGCCACCAGCCTGGTGGCCCCCGGCTTCGGGATCCGGGGCAGCCGGACCTTCGCGACGCCGTCGTGGAGCTTCGCGCGCACCGTCCGGCCCGCGACCCGGATCCGCACGGTGCCGTTCGTCGAGACGCCCGAGGGCGCGTCCAGTCGCAGCCGGACCTTCGCCCGGGTGCGCTTCGCCTCGATCCTCTTCGGTGTCACCGTGGCCACGCGCAGGGTGCCGGCCGCCTTGGTCACCCGCACCCGGACCGTCGTGGTGCGGGCGAGGTAGGAGCCGTCGCCGCCGTACGACACGGTCAGGACGTGTCGTCCGACCGTCTGCGATCGGCGGGGGAGCACGACGGTGGCCGCGCCGCCGCTCAGCGTGCCGGTGGCCAGGGTGCGGCTGCCGGTGGTGATCCGGAGCTCGCCGCTCGCCGGACCCCGGGCTCCGCCGGCGCGCACCCGCAGGGTCGCCCGCTCGCCCCAGGCCGCGACCAGCCGGTCCGCCGTGAGCTCGGGCACTGCCCGCTCCAGATCACCCGATCCGCCGGGGTCGACCGGGTCCACCGGGCCACCACCGCCGGTCTGCGGGTCGAGCCAGGCGAGGTACCGATCGGTCTGGCCCGCTACGCCGACGGCGAGCCGCAGGCCGTCGGTGGAGGCGCCCAGGTGGGCCTCGAAGGACAGCCGGCCCGCGGCGTCCGTGGCGCGCTGGTCGACGAAGACGATGTCCTCCGCGCGCGGCGCACGCGGGTCCGCCCCGGTGCGCAGCACCAGGATGCCGGCCGGCGCGTCGGCGGCGGCGCTGCCGAGGCCCACGGTGACGGTCGCGGTGCCGTCACCGTCGATGACGACCTCGTGCGACCGGGCGGGAGCCGAGTCGGAGATCACCCGCGCCGGCCCCGCCTTCCGCGGGCGGTACGCCGCCGGCCGGACCACGCTGCCGGCGGCGCCGGACAGCACCGGTCGCCCGCGCTCGTCGTCCCAGCTCCACACCGACGCGAGGTCGAAGCCGGCCGCGGTCCAGGCCGCGGCCTGGGCCAGCTCCTCGGCCGTCAGCGACGCGCCGTTGAGCGTGCCCGGGCCGGTCGTGGCGTTCGTCTGCACGCTCGGCGCCAGGGTGTCGAGCGCGTAGAGGTCGGCGAGCGTGGCGGTCTGGCCGGACGCGAACCGCGCCACGATTCGGCTCGCGTCCGCGGTGGCCGTCACGCTCGGGTTGAGCGCGACGCCGCCGCGTACGACCGAGCCGCTGTTGCGGGCGTAGCCGGCCAGGCCGCCGGCCGAGGCCGTGGTCGCGCGGACCGCGCCGGTGGCGTAGACGCGCTCGGTCGTGGAGGGCGAGTCGGCCACGCCGACGATGCCGCCGGCGTAGCTCGTCGACGTCGCCGTGACCTCGGCGGTCGAGTACGAGTCGCGGATCGTGCCGAACGACTCACCGGCGATGCCGCCGGCGTACGAGTGCGCACGCACCGATCCCGACGTCCACACCCGCTCCACGGTGCCGCGCAGCGTGTCGACCAGGCCGCCCGCCTTCAGCGTCGCCTTGGCGATCGCGACGTCCGCCAGGCCGAGATCGTGGACCCGGCCGTCGGCGGCGATCGTCCCGAAGAGGCCGCCCTGGGTGGCGGCCAGGTTGCGGATCGCGTGGCCGCCGCCGTCGAGGCTGCCGCTGAAGCTCTCGATCCGCACCGGCTGCCCCGCGAGGTCGAGGTCGGCGGTCAGCCGGTACGACTCGGCGGGGAAGAGCGCCACCTGCTGCAGGTCGACGGCGCGTGACACCAGCCAGGTGCCGTCCTCCTGCTCGAGCGCTGGGTGGTCGGCGACCTCGATCTCCTCGGTGGCCTCGACCAGCACCGGGCGCTTGCCGTCGGCGTGCCATGCCCAGACCCCGTCGAGGTCGAGGCCCACGTCGTCGCGCCAGGTCGCCGGCGACCCGGCCTGCGCGACGGTCCGGGTCTCCCCGTTGAGGGTCTGCGGGCCGACGGCGGTGCTGCTCTGGACGCCGGCCGAGAGCGTCTCGACGGCGTAGAGCCGCTCCAAGGTCGCGGTCTCGCCGTTCGCCGAGCGCGCGACCACCCGCTGCGAGGTGGTGGTGCCGGTGACCGAGGGGTTGAGCGCGAACGCCTGCCGCACGATCGTGGCGCTGTTGCGGGCGTAGCCGCTCACCCCGCCGGCGGAGGTGCCGGAGGAGTTGACCACGCCGGTCGCGTAGACCCGCTCCGTGGTGGACGGTGAGTCGGCGACGCCGATGATGCCGCCCGCATAGTTGCCGCCGGTCGTGGCGACCGTCGCGGTGGAGTAGCTGTCGCGGATCGTGCCGAACGACTCACCCGCGATGCCGCCGGCGTAGGACTGCGCGCGCACCGAGCCCGAGGTCCACACCCGCTCCACGGTGCCGCGCAGCGTGTCGACGAGGCCGCCGCCCCGCGCCGTGGGCTTGGTGACCGCCAGGCCGACGATGCCGAGGTCCTGCACCCGCCCCTCGGCCCCGATCAGGGAGAAGACGCCGCCCTGGGCGGAGCTCCAGCCCCTGATCAGGTGCCCGTCGCCGTCGAGGACGCCGTTGAAGGCGCGGGCGCTGCCCAGCTGCGGCAGGTCGTGACCGGCGACATCGAGGTCGGCCGCCAGCCGGTAGGACTCGTCGGGGAACTGCACCACCTGGCGCAGGTCGTCGGGCGCGGCGACCAGCCAGGCGCCGTCGTCGTCCCGCTCCAGCGCCGGCCGGACGGTGCCGAGGTCGATCTCCTCGGCCGCCCGGCGCAGCAGCGGGCGCTTCGCGTCCGGGTGCCACTCCCAGACGCCGTCGAGGTCCCAGCCGAGGTCGGCGAAGAATGCCGCGGTGCGCAGCGTCGCGGCCGGCACCACCTCGCCGCGCCAGTTGTCCGCGGCCGGCGGCTCGGTGAGGCTCTCGCCGAGGACGGTCACCGCCGAGCTGGTGTAGTTGCGTGCCAGGTCGGCGATCTGGCCGTCGGAGACCCGGCCGACGATCGCGTGGGCGAAGGACGGGGCCTGCACCCGCTCGTTGAGGGAGACCACGTTGCCGACCCGGGTGTTCTCGTAGCCGTAGCTGACCACGCCGCCGGCGTTGCGTCCGGTCGCCTTCACGGTGCCGGTGGCGTAGACCCGCTCGGTGACCGAGCCTCCGATCGCGATGGCGACCACGCCGCCGGCGTACAGGCCGGTGGTGGTGACTGCCGCAGTCGAGTAGGAGTCGCGGATCGTGCCGTAGTGGTCGCCGACGATGCCGCCGACCCGGGTGGCACCAGCGATCGATCCGGCGGTGCGGACCCGCTCGATGAGGCCGTGGTTCTGGTCGGCGACCAGGCCGACGGTGCCGCGGTCGGTCTCGACCTCGCCCTCGACGACCAGGTTGCGGACGGTGCCGTAGTTGTCGGCGAAGAGGCCGACGCCCTGCGTCTCGGGCGTGGTGAAGTCGCGGATCGTGTGGCCGCCGCCGTCGAAGACGCCGCGGAAGGTCACCAACCGGTCGAGCTGTGACCGGGTGGTGCCGCCGAGGTCGAGGTCGGTGGTGAGGAGGTAGTGCCCCTCGGGGTCGTTGGTGATCTTGTCGAGGTCGCCGGCGGCGTTGATCAGGTACGGGTCCGCGGCGGTGCCCTGCCCCTCGATCCCCTCCCGGACCAGCGTGGCGCCCATCAACGGCCGGGCCGTCGCCAGGCCGTCCCAGGCGAAGACCTTCACGGTGTCGCTCGGGTTGACGGGGAGCGGGGTGTCGAAGGTGGTGTACTGCTCCGAGCCCTCGTGGTCGAGCTCGACGCGGACCTCGCGGACCTCACGCAGCGTGCGCCCCGTGCGGTCGTAGGTCGCCGCGATCACGGTGGCCTCGTCGGGGGAGCCCTCGTGGCTGACGACGCCGACACCCTCCATCGCCCGGCCCTCGACGTCGGTGGAGGTGACCCGCCACGACCTCTGGGGCTTGCGCACGGTGTAGGTGTCGACGGTGCGTCCGTCGAGGGTGTACGTCGTGAGCCGCAGGCCGTCGTCCACGACCTCGAGGACGGTGCCGAGCTGGGTGTCCTCGTCGAAGACGACGTCGTCCCACCAGTGCACGACGTTGCCGTAGAACTTCGGCCCGGCGGAGCCGAGCGTGACGAAGGTGGTGCCCTCGGCCTCCTCCGCGGGCGTCTCCGCGAGGCGACCGTCGTAGATGGTGGAGCGCTTGTAGATGTGGTCGTGGCCGCCGATGTAGAGGTCGACGCCGAGCTTCTCGAACGCCGCGGTCAGCTTGGGTCGGTCCGCAGCGAGCGGGCCGTCGTTGCCGTGCGAGCCGCCGTAGTAGGAGTAGTGGCCGGTCACGACGTTCCAGGTGCGGTCCGAGGCCCGGATGTCCTTGGCCAGCCAGGCGAGCTGCCGGTCCATGTCGACGACGGAGTTGAGCACCGCGACGTGGACGTCGCCCCGGTCGAAGGAGTAGTTGCTCTCCCCGATGCGGCCGTTCTTCGGGGTGTCGAACATGTTGCCGAAGATCGTCGTGCGGTCGTCGCTGACGCTGTTGTAGTCCAGGTCGCCGTAGGTCTCGTGGTTGCCGGCGACCGGCGCGTACTGGATGTCCAGTCCGTCGAAGACGTGGTCGAAGACCTCCTGCCAGTACTGCCCGCGTCCGCCGTTGTCGACCAGGTCGCCGGTCTGCAGCAGCGTCCGGCCGCCCGGCACCTCCTCCTGGAGGCGCGCCAGCACGTCGCGCAGCAGTCCGAGGTCGTCGGGGTCGTGGGTGGTGGCCTGCAGGTCGCCGATGGCGTAGATCGGCTCGTTCCCCTTGCCGCCGGCGACGAACTCGCCCTGGACGTCGGTCCAGGCCGCGTCGCTCGCGGCGGGCGCTGCGCCGTCGACCGCGACGCCGAAGCGGTAGTGGTAGCGGTCGCCCTCGGTGAGGCCGGTGAGGTCGAACTCGTGGCTGCGCAAGGTCTGACCGGTGATGGAGTGCTGATAGGTCGGCTCGTCGTTGCCGATCGTGTTGACCTCGTAGGGCCGGTCGTTGGTCGAGGTCAGCACCTCGGCCGTGGACCAGTCGTCGCGGTCGGCGGGCAGCACCTGGGCGTAGACCCGCTCGACGGCGCGGTCGGTGGACACCGCGATGCCGGTGCCGCCGGCCCGCTCGGCCACGACCGCGGTGCTGCCGAAGTACTGGAACACGCCGGCGGGGTCGAGCTCGGCCTGGTCGACGACCAGGCGGATCAGCTCGGCGCCGATGTTGCCCGAGGCGTCCTCGGCCTTGACGACCACGAAGTGGTCGTCGTAGCTGCGCACCCGGAAGGCGTCGTTGTCGACGGGGACCAGCCCGGCGGCGTCGTACACCTCGTAGGTGACGGCTGGCGTGGCGCCGGAGTCGTCGGTCGCGGTCGCCGCGGGCAGGGCGATCTCCGCGCCGTAGCTCACGGTGGCCGGGTAGTCGGCGGGGACGGTGATCCGCGGCGCGTAGTCGGCGCCCCGGGTGGTCTCGCCGATCCAGATCGGGGCGGAGACGACGGTCTGGCCGTCGGCCTGCGTGGCGCGGAGCAGGTAGTAGTCGCCGTCGCGTACGTCGAGCTCGTGCCGGAGCTCGAGGTCGTTCCCGGAAACGTCCGGGAAGGCGTGCACGACCTGCCCGCCGTTGCCGATCAGCTCGACCTTGGCGAAGGAGTCGCGGGTGTCGGGGTCGGAGAGGGCGACGTCGAACGCGACGTGCTCGGTGTCGGCGGGCAGGATCGAGCCCATCAGCCGGTCGTTGCCGCCGAAGGCCAGGGTGGCGTTGACGTCCTGGGTGCTGAAGGTGCTGCGGTCCCGCATCGCGGCGTACAGGCCGTTGAGGCTGTGCTCGGTGGCCCAGACGCCGGTGATGGCCTGGTTGCTCGTGACCCAGGTGGCCGAGTGCTCGTCGCCGTTCCACACCGGCGCGAGGTGCCAGCCGGTGTCGAGGGCCTTGACGAACTGGGTGAACTGGGCGTCGCTGCGGACCTCGATCAGCTCCATCCGCTCGTCGACCTCGCGGTCGAGGCCGTTGAAGCCGAAGAAGTTGCCCTTGCCCTGCGGGCTCGGGTGGTTGAACTGGCCGATCGCCTCGGGGTCCTGCTTGAGCCGGGCGAAGAAGGTGTACACGTCGTACTTCAGGTCGCCGGTCCCGAAGGAGTTGGCGAAGCCGTCGACGCTGCCCTTCTCGGTGGCGCGGGCGGTCGCCTTCCAATCGGCGTCGAAGACGTTGATGTGGCCGGTGCCGTCGTACCAGGTGGTCTCGATCGACGGGACCGCGACCAGCTCGTCCTGGGCGCCGTTGAAGTGGTCGACCGCCTCGTGCACGTAGCGCCACTCCTCGGAGTCGGCGTCGCGCCAGTCGTCGATGAAGTCGTCGCCGTTGCGCAGGTCCCACATCACGTCGTGCTCGGAGACCGCGAAGAAGTCGGCGTCGGTCTCCTCGCGCACGTGGGCGAAGGCGTCGTCGGGCAGCTGCACGCCGTCGCTCACCGAGGTGTGCGAGTGGAACTCGCCGGTGTAGAGCGTCTTGCCCAGGTAGCTGGGGCGCTGCTCCTCGGCGGTCCCCGCCAGGGCCGTGGGTACGGCGATCGCGGTCAGCGTCCCCGTCGCCAGGATCCCGGTCAGCGCTGCACCGAGGCAGCGCGCGATCCGACCGCGCGGTCTGTGCTTCATTCGTCCTCCATCGTCGAGCCGGCCGGGCTCAGCCAAGGGGAGACGGGTGAACGAACGGGGGTGCTTCGGCGTCCGGGCGCGGACGCCCCGGCGACCGACGATGCCGGCCGGGTGTGTCGTGGGCCACAGCAGGCCCCCGGCGGGGCTACCCGGCGTCGAGCACCCGCGCGAGGAACCGCCGGGTCCGCTCCTCGCGGGGATCGGTGAGCACCTCGGGGCCGCCGCGCTCGGCGACGACGCCGTCGTCGATGAAGAGCACCTGGTCGGCGACCTCGCGGGCGAAGCGGACCTCGTGGGTGACGATGACGAGGGTCCAGCGCTCGGCGGCGAGGTCGCGGATCACGGCGAGGACCTCGCCCACGAGCTCGGGGTCGAGGGCGGAGGTGGGCTCGTCGAGCAGCAGCACCTCGGGACGCAGCGCGAGCGCCCGGGCGATCCCGACCCGCTGCTGCTGCCCGCCGGAGAGCTGCGCGGGGTAGGCGTCCTCGCGGCCGGCGAGGCCGACCTGGGCGAGCAGCTCGCGGGCGGCGGCCGCCGCCTCGTCCGGATCGCGTCGCTGGACCTGAACCGGTCCCTCGACGAGGTTGCCGAGCACGGTCTTGTGCGGGAAGAGGTTGTGGGCCTGGAAGATCATGCCGCTGCGGGCCCGCAGCGCCGTGACCGCACGTCGGTACGACGCCCGGTCGGCCGGCGGCGCCCCGAAGTCGAGGACGGCGTCGTCGATCCGGACCAGCCCCGCGTCCGGGGTCTCCAGCACGTTCAGTGAGCGGAGCACGGTGGTCTTCCCGGAGCCGGACGGGCCCAGGACGACCGTGACGGTGCCCGCGGCGGCCGTGAAGTCCACGCCCCGCAGGACGTGGTGGTCGCCGAAGGACTTCTCGAGCCCGCGCACCTCGATCAGGTCGGTCATACGGCGTACCTGCTGAGTCGTCGCTCGAGCGGTGCCTGGGCCATCGTCACCAGCTGGCAGACCACCCAGTAGTACACGGCGGCCAGGCAGTAGAGCGGCAGGTACTCCGTGCTGAGCGCCGCCGCGACCTGCGCCTCGCGGAAGAGCTCGGGCACCAGCACCAGCGAGGCCAGCGAGGTGTCCTTGATCAGCGACAGCAGCGTGTTGGACAGCGGCGGTACGGCGATCCGCGCCGCCTGCGGGAGGATGATCCGCCGCATCGACTGCCCGTAGTCCATCCCGATGACCGTCGCGGCCTCGTACTGCCCCCGCGGCACCGAGAGGATCGAGGCACGCACGATCTCCGCGGCGTACCCGCCCACGTTGAGGCTGAAGGCGATGCCGGCCGCGACGTACGGGTCGAGCCTGATGCCGACCTGGCCGAGCCCGAAGAAGACGATGAACAGCTGCACCAGCAGCGGGGTGCCGCGGATGATCGAGATGTAGACCCGGGCGATCCCGTCGAGGACGCGCACCGACGACAGCCGGGCGAGGGCGGCGCCGACCGCGAGGGTCAGGCCGACCGCGAAGCTGACGACCGTGAGCGGGATCGTGCCCTTGAGCAGGCCGACGAGCATCGGTCCCGCGGTGTCGCGCAGCACCTCCCAGGTGGTCCGTGCGTCCGACGCCTGGACGTCGACGTCGCCGGTGCGTTCCCGCACGGTGACGTCGGCGCGGAAGTACTTCTCGGAGATCGCCGCGAGGGTGCCGTCGTCGGCGAGTGTGGCCAGCGCCGCGTCGGCCTGCTGCTGGAGCTCGGGGTCGGACCGGCGGAAGGCGAGCGCCTGCTCGAGGGTCTCGTCGCCCGCGTCGCCGGCGATCTTGACCTCGTCGGTGCCCGAGGTGGCGAGGTAGTCGAGCACCGCGATGTTGTCGTTGACGATCGCGTCCACCCGCCCCTGGACCAGGAGCTCGACCCCGGGGCCGAAGTCCTGGACGTACTGCACCTTCGCGCCCGCGTCGCGCGCGACCTGTGCCCAGTTGCTGCTGGAGGTCTGCGCGGTGGTGCGGCCCCGGAGGTCCGCGAGCGTCGTGATGTCGTCGGTGTCCTGGGCGGTGACGATCACGCCGTGGGAGTAGGTGTACGGCGTGCTGAACAGGTAGCGCGCCTGCCGCTCCGGGTTGATCGTGACCTGGTTGGCGATCACGTCGATGCGCCCGGAGTCGAGCGCGGGGAAGAGCGAGTCGAAGGGCGCCTCCACGAGCCGCAGGTCCCACCCGGCCTCCTCGGCCACCGCGCGGACCACCTCGATATCGAAGCCGGTCAGCTCCCCGGAGTCGGGGTCGCGGTAGGTGAACGGCGGATACGTGCCCTCGGTGCCCACCCGCACGACCCGCTCGGCCGGCCGGTCGACCGCCGCGGCGGGCGGTACGGCGAGCAGCACGCCGCCGGCGATCGCGAGCAGCGCGAGGACCCGGAGCAGCGGCACCCGACCCATCTACCCGCGCCGCCGCGTCGCGAACCGCCGGCCCGCCGCGCGCACGGGCTCACTCCCGTCTCCGCCTGGCCTCGTCGGTGAGATCGCGCTCGATCCCCTCGGCCCGACGGCGTTCGAACAGCAGGATCGCCACCACGACCCCCACCGTGACCACGACCATCGCGACCAGACCGAACGCATCCATGCCGACCCGGTACCCACGACGCGTCCACCACACCGCGCCGCCGGATCAGGCCCGCACCAGATCGACCCCCGGTCCGTCGAGGCGCGCCAGCGCCGCCGCGTCCCGCCCCGACGCGAGCAGGATCAGCGCGGCGAGCGGCCCGGAGATCGACGGACCCCGGCCGACGCTGAGGTCGGCGTCGGTCGCTCGGAGCGTGCACCCGCCGAGCCGCCGGCGGGCGTGGAAGGGCCAGCCCATGCTCCAGACGCGCTCGAAGACGGCCAGGCCGGCCTCGGTCGGCACCGGCCGCTCGATGCCCAGCGGGATCGTGATGTCCTGGCCGTGGATGACGACGTCGAGCAGCACGTTGCGCGCCAGGGCGACCGCCGGCAGGGAGCGCGACGACGCGCGCTCGCGCAGGGTGCACGCGATCTCGGCGGTCGGCCGGGCGGCCCAGTCGACCGCGACGTCGCGGCCGAAGTCCCAGAGTCGACCGCGGGCGCGGACCAGGCCGCCCAGGGTCGCGCCCAGGGTGGGCATGCCGCAGGTCGTCATCGTCAGGTGCGCGGCGACGTCGCGGACCCGCCACTGCGTGCACAGCGACGGGGCCTCCCACTGCTCCGGCGCGAGGCCGTCGAGGAGCTCGCCCAGGCTGCGCCGTTCGGACTCGATGTGGGTCCACTGGGTCTCGATGTCCATGCCTGCCCCCGCCCGCGATCGGCTCGCCGATCCGGCGAGCCGGGCTCAAATTAGTCAGAGAGACTGACTAAAGTGTGCGGCGAGCATCGCCGCATGGCAAGGGGTGACCTGATGGCCGTACGCCGTACCGCCGGGCCGCGTCCGCCGGCCGAGGATCCGGGCATCAGCCTGGGCGTCCTGCTCTTCCTGCCCTACCGGCACCTGGAGCAGCGCATCATCGACGCGGTCGTCGCCGCCGGCTACCCGATCACGCTCTCCCAGGCCCGGGTGTTCCAGCGGATCGACCCGGCGGGGTCGCGGCTCACGACCCTGGCCGACGCCGCGCAGGTGACCAAGCAGACGGCCGGCTTCCTCGTCGACCAGCTCGTGGCCCAGGGCTACGTCACCCGCGTCGTCGACCCCTCCGATGCCCGCGCCCGACTCGTGACCATCGCGCCCCGCGGCCGGGCGGCGATCGAGGTGGCCGGTCGGGTGCAGGACCAGATCGAGGGCGAATGGCGTCGGCACCTCGGCGCGGACGCGGCCGACGAGCTGCGGAGCACGCTGCTGCGGCTGCGCGAGATCACCGACCCGTGGGCGGGGCCGCCCGCGGACGGCGCCCCCGTCGAGTCGGACTGATCGGCTCCTCGCTCCTCCGCAGCGTGCGACACTGCTGGCCATGGCGACCAGGGTGGACGCGGCCGTGCTGTGGGCACGCGCCGGCCTGCTCGGGGTCGTCGCCTTCTTCCTCGGCGTCGTCGGCCACGTCACCGCCGACGGCCTGCTGCCCGGGCCGGCGCTCCTCGTCGGCCTGCTGGTGCTCTCGGTGGTGCTCAGCGCACCGATGCTCAACCGCCGGGCCTCGCCGCTGCGGTTGGCCGGGATGCTCGTGGGCGGGCAGGCCGCGATCCACCTCGTGCTCACCGTCACCGCCGGCCACGTCGGCGACCGGGCCGGTGGCACGACACCCCGCGCCGGTGCGCTGGGCAGTCTCCCCGTGGTCGACGGTCGCCGCATCGGCTCGCTCCAGGACGCCTACGACGGCGCCGCCGACCAGGCGGCCGGCGGCCTCGCGCCCAGCCTGCCGGTCGGCCACCTCGTCGCCGACCTGTCGGCCCACGCGCCGATGATGGCCGCCCACCTCGCGGCCGCCGCGCTGGTCGGGCTGTGGCTCGGGTACGGCGAGCGCTGCCTCTGGACGCTGATCGCGCTGACCGGGCGTCGGGTGCTCGCGGCCGTCCTGGTGCTCCGACCGGCCCTCGGCCCGCCGCGGGTCACCGCCGTGGACGCCGAGCGGGCCCCGTCGGGGCCACGCTCGGTCTGGCTGGTCCGTCCCGACTCCCGTCGCGGCCCACCTCTCCTCGCCGCCTGATCGCACACCACCCACGCCGGACCCGTCCGAGGTCCCGGCGTGCGCGCGCGTACCCGCGCGCCCACCTGCTTCGAGGAGAGACCCATGACCGACGTCCTCGCGCCCCGGCGCGATCCGGCCGACCCGCCCGGGCGGCCCAGACCTTCCGGCGGCGGATGGTTCCGCGCCGTGTGGCGCTGGCACTTCTTCGCCAGCTTCGTGGTCGTCCCCGTGCTGCTGCTGCTCGCGGTGACCGGCCTGATCTACCTGTTCCGGTTCCAGCTCGAACCGCTGCTGCACCCCGACCTGATGAAGGTCGACGCCCCGCAGGGGGCGGTCGCGCAGCCCTACCTGCAGCAGCTCGCGGTCGTGGAGTCGGCGTACCCCGGCTCGACCGCGGTCTCGCTGGCCGAGCCGCGCAGCGCGGACCGTCCGACGATCGTCTCGATCCAGACCGCCGAGGGGGAGGCACGCGACGTCTACGTCAGCCCCTACGGCCCCGACGTGCTCGGCTCGATGGATCCCGACACGACGCTCTCGGGCACGGCGATCCGGCTGCACGCCGACCTGATGACCGGGAGCAGGTGGGGCGGCTACGTCATCGAGCTCGCCGCCTGCTGGGCGCTCGTGATGGCGCTCACCGGCTACTACCTGTTCGTGCGCGGCTGGCGGGCCCGGCGCCGGGCGCGGTCGGCCGGCCGCGCGGGTGCCCGGCTGCGCTGGCGGCACGGCCTGGTCGGGGCGGGAGTCGGCGTAGGCCTGCTGATGCTGCTGGTCAGCGGCCTGCCCTGGACGGACTTCTGGGGCGCGAAGGTGCAGACCCTCGCCAGCCAGCGGGGCACGTCCATGTGGAGCATGGACCACGGCGCGATCAGCAGCCCGATCTCCACGCTCGACGAGTCGCTGCCGCACAGTCACACGCAGGACATCCCGTGGGCCCAGCAGCAGTCCGAGGTGCCGACCTCCCCGGCACCCGAGCACGGCGCCGCGCGCAGCGTCGCGAACGTCGACACCGCGGTCCTGGTCGCCGGCCTGGCCGGCCTGCGGCACCCGATGACGGTGGCGCTGCCGGCGGCCGACGACGAGCGCGGGGTGTACTCGGTGATCGGCTACGCGTTCGACGCGCCGTCGGACGAGCGCACCGTGCACGTGGGCCGGTACGGCGGCGAGGTCGTCTCGACGTACGGCTTCGACGACTACCCGCGGCTCGCGAAGGTGGTCGCCCAGGGCATCGGGCTGCACGAGGGCCGCAGCCTCGGGCTGTGGTCGTTCTGGGGCGCCGCGCTGATGTGCGTGGCGATCGTCTTCATGTGCGTCAGCGGCCCGCTGATGTGGTGGCGCCGCCGGCCGCGGGGCAGCGGCACGCTGGGCGCACCGCGCGGTCGGCTGCCGGTCCGGAGCACCCCGGCGCTCGTGGTGCTGCTGGTCGCGCTCGGGGTGTTCCTGCCGTTCTTCGGGATCTCGCTGCTCGTCATCCTGGTGCTCGACCAGCTGGTGCTGCGCCGGGTGCCGGCGCTGAGCCGGTGGTTCGGCACCACCTGAGCCGCGACGGTCGCAGCGCGCCGGGCGGCGGCACCTCGTCATCGCGGTGCCGCCGCCCGGTTCGCCATTCGGGACGGGCCCGTCCGGATTTCCGCGAACCGGGTGTCTCCTCCGTACCCTGTGACGTACCCAATTTGAGGGAGATCCTTCGTGCACCGTGCCGCCACCCGAGTCCTGACCGCTGCCGCCCTGGCGCTGTCCGCTCTCGCCGCGACGTCCGCCTCGACCGCCGCGCCCGCTCCCGGGCACGCGCGCAAGGCGGACCCGCTCCAGGTGCGGATCGGCACGTACAACGTGATCTCCCGGGCCACGGTCGACACCTTCAAGAACGTCGTCACCCAGGTGAAGCCGTCGGTCGACGTGCTCGGTCTCCAGGAGGTCGGCATGAACGACAAGAACAAGTGGCTCATCGCCGACTACAACTGGGGCTACTACCGGCCGCCGCAGCTGCAGCAGAACCCGATCATCTGGGACCGTCGCCAGCTCGACTTCGTCTCCGGCAGCGGCGTCAAGCTCTCCGACCCGCACCGGATCGAGGGACGCAACGGCGGCGGCGAGGAGGCCAAGACCCCCAACTGGGCGACGGTGGTGCGCCTCTTCCACCGGGCGAGCGGCCACCAGCTCAGCTTCATCAACGTCCACCTGCTCACCGGCACCGTGAAGGGCGGCAAGTTCGTCCCGGGCCGCCCGCAGGCGAAGAAGCTCTACCTGAAGCAGCTGCGCACGCTGGTCAAGACCGCCCGCGCCGAGCGGAGCGCGAGCGACGAGGTCTTCGTCCTGGGCGACTTCAACGCCGGCTACAAGGAGGACATCCGGGCGGGCAAGAAGCAGCTGCCGGTCAAGCAGTTCAAGAAGATCGGCTTCAAGTCCGTCTGGGAGAAGAGCCCACTGCTCTCGAAGAAGTACGGCACTCACAGCAATGCGCTGATCGACCAGATCTGGAACTCCGGCGCGCCGGTCAGCACCCAGATCCTGACCAACGTCAAGGGCTCCGACCACCGGCCCGCGATCGGCACCTACCAGATGCCGCCCCCCGACCCGACGTACGTCGCGCCGCTCGGCTCGATCGGGTTCGGCCAGTCGCCGCCGGTGCGCAACGAGTACACCAAGAAGGCCGGCAAGTTCGTGGAGATCCCGCTGGTCGGCGACTTCTCGCACGGCTACGCCACCGTGCGCGTGAACGCCGCGGAGAGCACGGCGACCGAGGGCGCGGACTTCTACATCGACCCCACGTCGTTCCTCCCCGGCTCCCGCACGATCTACGTGAAGATCAACCGCGACGGCCAGACCGAGGACGAGGAGTACTACACCCTCGAGATCGTCGATCCGGTCAACATGGTCCCGATCCCGGGGGCGGAGAAGGTCCGCGGCGTGATCGAGGCGAACAGGTCCTGACCCGCCGGCGTACGGCGCTCGCCCCGGTCAGCCGGAGGCGAGCCGCCGGGCGCTGCGCTGCTCCTGGCGTGCGGCGCGGCGGCGCCGGAGCCGGCGCACCAGCCGCGGCGCGTGGGCCTCGGCGGCGGGCAGGTCGATCAGCCGGTTGAGCAGCTGGTGGTAGCCGGTCGGCGTCAGGGCGAAGCGCTCGCGGACCGCCTCGTCCTTCGCGCCGGCGTGCGAGACCCAGTCGCTCTCGAACGCGAGGATCTCGCGGTCGAGATCGCTGAGCTCGTCGCCGCCGTGGGGCGCGGGCGCGGGGGTCTGGGCGGACATGGCGCCAAGCCTGACATCCCGTGGCGCGTCGTCCGAAACCGACCCCGTCACGCGGGCTCGGCGAATGCCGGTGAGATCAGGAAGCGCTCCACCTCGATCCGGAGCGCGACCCGAGCCGGGTTCGGCCGCGGGACGCGGTAGCGCGCGGCGTACCGCTCCTCGGCCCGCCGCACCGCCGCCTCGTCGGTGCGGACCTGCGCCCGGCCCTCGAGCGTCGACCAGCGGGCGCCGTCGACCTGGCAGGCCGCGACGCGGGGGTCGGCCGCCGTCTGGAGCGCCTTGCGCGAGGTGCCGGAGGTGATCACCCAGGCGCAGCGCTCGTCGAGGTCGAGCGCGACCCCGACCGGTACGACGTGCGGTCGCCCGTCGGCGCGCAGGGTGGTCAGGGTGCACAGGTGTCGCTCGGTCCAGAACTCCAGGAGCGACGGCGGGAAGTCTTCCCACCCGGGTTGCCACGAGGTCACGCGCACATGCTGGCAGGTCGGCAGCTCGGTGGGGTCAGATCCAGCGGGTGAACCAGATCCGGTCCAACCACTCGCCGTGGGTCAGGAGCTGGTTGGTCCAGATCGGCCAGAACCAGGCGAAGTTCAGCAGCACGAGCACGAGGAAGGCGCCGGACACCACGACGCCGGCCGTCCGCCGCCCGCTCGGCGCGGCCGAGGTGCCGAGCAGTCGCCCGATGGCGAGCGTCAGCGCCAGCACCAGGAACGGCAGCGTGATGACGGCGTAGAAGGAGAAGATCGGCCGGTCGTCGTACTGCAGCCAGGGCAGCCAGGTGGAGGCCACGCCGACCACCGCCAGCCCGAAGCGCCAGTCGCGGGCGCCGACCCACATCGCCAGCGCGTAGAGGATCGCCAGGCAGCCGGCCCACCAGATCGCGGGCGTGCCGAGCAGCAGCACCTGGCGCAGGCAGTCGCTCCCGGCCGGCGCGGCACAGCCCTGGGTGCCCGGCTGGATGTCGGTGTCGGCGGCGACGCCGACCGGCCGGTTGAGCAGCAGCCAGCCGGCCGGGTTGGAGGCGTAGGTGTGCGTGCTGTCGTTGAGGAAGTGGGTGTGAAAGGCGTAGACGTCCTGGTGGTAGTACCAGAGCGACCGCAGCGACTGGGTCACCTCGCCCAGGCCGGAGGCGTCGGGCTCGGTGCGGGTCGGCCAGTCCTGGCCGCCGTCGTAGTGGGTGTACTGGGTGGCGGAGAGGTGCTGCTCGTAGGCCTGGGCGTTGACCAGCCAGCCGGTCCAGCTCGCGACGTAGACGACCAGGGCCACCAGGACGAGCTGCACGAACGCCGGGATCCCGTCGACCACCGCGGAGCGCAGCACGGCCCACCGGACGCCGAAGGAGCGGCGCGCGCCGGCCGACCACAGCCAGACGAGGAGGCCGAACGCCGCGAGGGGGTAGAGCGCCTCCCACTTCGAGCCCACCGCGAGTCCCCAGCACACGCCGCCGAGCAGCAGCCACGGCCGCAGCAGCAGCCCGCGCACCGGCCCCCAGGACCGGCCGTCGGAGACCTGGTCCGGCACCAGGCGGGCCATCCGGGCGCGGTGCCAGTCGCGGTCGGCCACCAGGCAGTGGACACCACAGAGGATGAAGAACGCGACGAAGATGTCGAGCAGCGCCAGCCGGGACAGCACGAAGTGCAGGCCGTCGAAGCACAGCAGCAGGCCGGCGACGCAGCCCAGGAGCGTGGATCCGGTGAGCCGGCGGGCCAGCCGGCACATCACCAGCACCATGAGGGCGCCCACGACGGCCGCGGAGACCCGCCAGCCGAAGGGGTCCATCCCGAAGGCCTTCTCGCCGAGTGCGATCAGCCACTTGCCGACGTCGGGGTGCACGACCATCTCCGGCGTCGACTTCCACAGGTCGGTCGTCTGTCCGTCGAGGATGCGATCGTTGGCCTTGTCGACGTAGTCGCGGGCGTAGCCGAAGTGCAGCAGCGACCAGGCGTCCTTGGCGTAGTAGGTCTCGTCGAACTCGAACGCGTGCGGCCGGCCGAGATGCCACAGCCGCAGGAACAGCGCCAGCAGCGCCACCGCGATGCTGGCGGCCCACCCGACGACCGGGTCCTCGCCCCGGATCCGCGACCGGGCGCGCCGCCACGCCGACGGGACCGGCCGGCCGGCGGCGTCACGGGAGAGTCCGACACGCTCCTCCGCAGGCTCGGGGGGCGCGGCGGTGGTCACGATGGAAGACTCTAGGACGTGGCACCCACTCACCCCGCCCCGTCCGGCGTCCCCTCCGGTGTGCTGGTGCTGGCGGCGACGCCGATCGGACAGGTCGGGGACGCGCCGCCGCGACTGGCCGAGGAACTGGCCGGCGCCGACGTGGTCGCCGCCGAGGACACCCGTCGGCTCAAGCGGCTGACCACCGACCTGGGCGTCACGATCGCCGGGCGGATCGTGTCGTACTTCGAGGGCAACGAGTCCGCGCGCACCCCCGTGCTGCTGGAGGCGCTGCTGGCGGGCGACCGGGTGCTGCTGGTCACCGACGCCGGGATGCCGAGCGTCTCCGACCCCGGCTACCGCCTGGTCGCGGCCGCCGTCGAGCACGACGTCCGGGTTACCGCCGTCCCCGGCCCCTCGGCCGTGCTGACCGCGCTCGCGCTCAGCGGGCTGCCGGTCGACCGGTTCTGCTTCGAGGGCTTCCTGCCGCGCAAGGCCGGCGAGCGGTCCCGTCGCCTGGCCGACCTGGCGGACGAGCAGCGCACGATGGTCTTCTTCGAGGCGCCGCACCGCACCGAGGCGGCGCTCGCGGCGATGGCGGAGGCCTTCGGCGGCGACCGGGCCGCGGCGGTGTGCCGCGAGCTCACCAAGACCCACGAGGAGGTACGCCGCGGGCCGCTCGCCGACCTGGTCGCCTGGGCGGCCGAGGGCGTGCGCGGCGAGGTCACGATCGTGGTCGCCGGCGCGGCGCCGGTCGCCGAGGTCGGGTCGGACCCGGCGAGCCTGCTCGCCGCGGTCGGGGACCTCGAGGCCGCGGGCCTGCCCCGCAAGGAGGCCATCGTGGACGTGGCCCGGCGCGCCGGCGTACCGAAGCGAGAGGTCTACAACCTCGTCCACGGGGGAGGAGGAGGCGCATGAGCGAGCGGATCCGGGTCCTCCACCACGACGGCCTCAGCTTCGACGTCCTCGACGAGGGCCCGAGCGACGGACGCCCGATCGTGCTGCTGCACGGGTTCCCCGAGCGCAGCACGACCTGGCGGCTGGTCACGCCGCTGCTGCACGAGGCGGGCCTGCGCACCTACGCGCTCGACCAGCGCGGCTACTCGCCGGGCGCCCGGCCGCGTCGGCGTCGGGACTACCGGATGTCCCGGCTCGCGGGCGACGCCGTCGCGCTGATCGAGCGGATCGGCGGGCCGGTCCACCTGGCCGGTCACGACTGGGGCTCGGCGGTCGGCTGGGCGGTCGCGATGCGCCGGCCCGACCTGCTGCGCAGCTGGACCGCGATCTCCGTGCCCCACCCCGCGGCCTTCGCCCGGGCGATGAGGACGCCGGCCCAGCGCCGGCGCTCGCGCTACATGGCGTTCTTCAACCTGCCGCTGCTGCCCGAGCTCAGCGCCCGGCGACCGGGCGGTCGCTTCGACCAGAGCATGCGCCGGGCGGGCATGAGCGACGCCGAGGTGGAGCGGTTCCGCCGCGAGATCGTGGAGTACGGCGCGCTGCCGCACGCGCTCGGCTGGTACCGCGCCCTCCCGCTGGCGCGGCCCGGATCGGCCGACCACCGCGTGACCGTGTCCACGACGCTGGTCTGGAGCGACCGCGACGTGGCGATCACCCGGATCGGCGTCGACGGCACTGCCGCGTGGGTCGACGCGCCGTACCAGCTCGTCGAGCTGACCGGCGTCAGCCACTGGATCCCGACGCAGGCGCCCGACGACTGCGCGGCGGCGATCATCGAGCGCGTGGTCGCCTCCGAGGTGGGTGCGTGAGCACCCCACGAAATCGCGGACTTCCCCCGTTCCGCTCCTCCAGCCCACGATTCCGCGGGGACCCCGCATGAGCACCCTCCTGCCGGCGCCGGAGCCCTTGCCGCACCCGGTCGTCGACAACCACTGCCATCTCGACATCGCCCGGGGCGACGAGCCCGCACTGCCGGTGGCCGACGCGCTCGCGGCGGCCGCCGCCGCGGGCGTGCCGCGGATCGTCCAGATCGGCTGCGACCTGCCCGGCGCGCGCTGGGCGGTCGAGGCGGCCGCGACGTACGACGCGCTGGTCGCCGGGGTCGCGCTGCACCCCAACGAGGCGCCGCGGCTCCCGTCGCTCGACGACGCGATGGCCGAGATCGAGGCGCTCGCGGCCGCGCACGACCGGGTGCGCGCGGTGGGGGAGACCGGCCTGGACTTCTTCCGCACCGGCGAGGAGGGTCGGGCCGTGCAGGAGGAGTCCTTCCGTCGGCACATCGACCTGGCCAAGCGGCTCGACAAGACGCTGGTGATCCACGACCGGGACGCCCACGACGACGTCCTGCGGGTGCTCGACAGCGAGGGCGCCCCCGACCGGTGGGTGATGCACTGCTTCTCGGGCGACGCCGACTTCGCGCGGGCCTGCCTCTCGCGCGGTGCGCACCTCTCCTTCGCCGGCACCGTGACGTTCAAGAACGCCGCGCCGCTGCGCGACGCCCTCGCCGTCACCCCCCGCGACCGGGTGCTGGTCGAGACCGACGCGCCGTACCTGACGCCGATGCCGCACCGCGGCCGCACCAACGGCTCCTACCTGGTGCCGCTCACGGTGCGGGCGATGGCCGAGGTGCGCGGTGACGACCTCGGCGAGCTGTGCGCGGCGATCGAGGCGAACACCTTCGCCGCCTTCGGCGGGTCCTGGTAGGGCGGGCCTGTCAGGCGAAGCGCGCGCGACACGCCGGTGCGCCGCGGCGTGTCGCGCTCGTTTCCCCGGGCAGCCGGTGAAACGAGCGCGGGGCCGGTGGGACTGATGTGACGGATGAGGCCTTCGGGGCGTTGAGAGGCGGCTCACGATTTCCACAATTTCGCCTGGTTCAGTTTGCAACGAGCCGGGAAGGCTGGTGGTCTGGACTACCGATGGCCGGGATCGGGACCCGATCTGACCAGTGCAGGTGGCCGCATCAGGCCGCCGGAAGTCCCCCGAGACAGCTCACCACCAGGGTGGAGACACGTGTCGGGCGCGCTGGCACCCGAGGCCCGGAGAGTACGACGTTCGGAGAGACGTGCCCGACAACGAGCACACCAGCCGGTTCCGCCGCTTCGCCACCAGCCGACCCCTGATGATCGCCACCGCGGCGGTCGCCGTCGCCGCGGTCGCCGGCACCACATGGGGCTACAGCGCGCTGAGCAAGTCCGTGACCCTCACCCTCGACGGCAGGTCGCAGCAGGTCTCCGCCTTCGGCGGCACGGTCGGCGACGTGCTCGACGCCGAGGGCGTCGAGGTGACCGACCGCGACGAGGTCGCGCCGGCGCTCGACGAGCAGGTCAGCGACGGCACCCGCATCTCGGTCCACTTCGCCCGCCCGTTCGAGCTCAACGTCGACGGCACGAGCACGACCCACTGGGTCACCGCGACGACCGTCTCGGGGGCGCTCGACGAGGTCGGCAAGCGCTACGCCGGCGCCGATCTCTCGGCGAGCCGCGGCGGCGCGATCGACCGCGGCGGGATGTCCCTCGACGTCGTCACCCCCAAGAAGCTCACCGTCGAGGTCGGCGGCCGCAAGCCGGTACGCCGTACGCTCACCGCGCTCACCGTCGAGGACGCCCTGGGCGAGCTCGGCGTCAAGGTCGGCAAGCACGATCGCACCGAGCCGGCCGTCGACCACGTGCTCGAGGACGGCGACCGGGTCGTCTTCACCGACCGGCGGATCGTCCGCAAGCGGGTGGGCGCCGAGGCCGTGCCGTTCGGCACCGTCGAGCGCACGGACGGCTCGATGTACGAAGGCGAGGAGTCCGTGGTCCGCGAGGGCCGCAGCGGCCTGCGTGACGTCACCTACCGCATCGTCTACCGCAACGGCGAGGTCGCCGACCGCACCGTGCTCCGCCAGGCCGTCAAGCGGGCGCCGGTCGACCGGATCGTCAAGGTCGGCACCAAGAAGCAGGTGGTCAGCTTCGCCGGCGGCAACACCGTGTGGGACCGGCTCGCGCAGTGCGAGTCCGGCGGCAACTGGGCGATCAACACCGGCAACGGCTACTACGGCGGACTCCAGTTCAGCCTCGGCACCTGGCAGGCGCACGGCGGCACCGGCCTCCCGAGCAACGCGAGCCGCGAGACGCAGATCGCCATCGCGACCAAGCTCCGCGACGCCTCCGGGGGCTACGGCGCCTGGCCGGCCTGCGCGGCCAGCCTGGGCCTCCCGCGCTGAGCTCGGCCCGGCTCCAGGTTCAGCGCAGCCGGATCATGACGATCCGGCTGGCCGAGCCGAAGCCGTGCTTGCCTCGGTAGATCACCCGGAGCCGGTGCTCGCCGTCCTGCTTCTTGCGAGGCAGCCGGAGCGACGTCTTGCCCTTGGTGAGCTTCTTCGCCCCGAGGGACCTGCCGGAGTAGCCGATCCGCACCTTGCCGGGCACCTCCGGACCCGGTGAGGTCGCGCGGATGATGACCGCCACCCGTCGGCCGGTCCGCGCCTTGCCCACCTTGATCCGCAGCCGGACCGGTGCCGGCCCGACGACCGGCGTCTGAGCGCTCACCGTCCCGGGCTCGTAGCCCGGGCTGGTGAAGGTCTCGGTCACGGTCACCCGCGAGCCCACGTCGGCCAGCGACACGACGTACGACCGGCCGCGGCGAACCTCGGTGCCGTCCACCGACCAGGCGTAGGTCGACCTGCCCGGTGCCGACCAGGTGCCGCCGGTGACCTTGAGCCGAGACCCGGCCTGCACCTTGCCGGAGATCGACGGCCGGCCGAAGGCGACCGGCGCCGGCCCGAGCCCGACCGGTCCGCGGTCGAGGGTGAGCGTGGTGGCGGCGTACCCGTTGCTCGAGAAGTACTGCGTCAGGCGCACCACCTTGCCCAGGTCGCCGGGCCGGATCGTGTAGGACCGGCCGGTGCCGACCCGGGCGCCGTCGATCGTCCAGGTCAGCGTCGTCACGCCCTTGACCGGGAACGTCGCCCGCTTGGCCACCAGGGACGCCCCGACCTCGGCCGGGCCGGTGACGGTCAGCGCCCGGTTCGGGGCCGGCGGGTCGCCCTCGACGACCTGCGGCGTGGTGACGCTGGCCGTGCCGGTCTCGCCGCCGACGGTGGCGGTGAAGGTCTCGGTGAGCGTGATCTGCTGCCCGAGCCGCGCGGGCCGGACGACGTACGTCGGTCCGCTCGCGATCTTGCTCGGCCCGACGTACCAGGCGAACGTCGAGGTGCCGGCGACCGGCCAGGTCGCACCCTGCGCGGTCAGCGTCTTACCGACCTGCGCGGTGCCGACGATCGTCGGACCCTGGGTCGGCACGACCGCCTGCGCGCCCGGGCTCACCAGCACCGGGACCGCGGCGACCGCCAGCACACACAGCGTCGCGACGACGCGTCTCACCCACACGCCACCATCAGAACACATGACGAGGGTCCCGGTGCGGCGCACCGGGACCCTCGTCAGGTCACTCCAGGCTCACTTCACCTTGATCTTGACGGTCTTCCTGACCTGGCCGAACCCGGTCGCGCCCGGGTAGGTGACCTTGAGCTTGTACCTGCCGGCCTTGTGCGCCGGGAGCTTGACCGTGACCTTGCCCTTCTTGAGCTTCGCGGCCTTGAGCTTCTCGCCGGCGTAGGTGAGCTTCACCTTGCCGGGCACCTTCAGGTCGGGTGAGGTGGCCCGGACCGTGACGGACACCTTCTTGCCCCTCTTGGCCTTGCCGTGGCCGACGTTCAGGCTCACCTTCGCCTTGGCCACCTTGCCCGACGTGGCGCTCGCCGTGGCGATCGCATAGCCGGCCGCGGTGAACGTCTCCGTCGCGGTCACCTGCTTGCCGGCGTCGGCCGGCTTCGGCTGGTACGACGCGCCGCTGCCGACGGTCTTGCCGCCGACCGTCCACGTGTACGTCGAGGTGCCCGGGACGCTCCACTGCGCGCCGGTGACCTTCAGGGTGCGGCCGACCCGCGCCGTGCCGGTGATCCGCGGCGCGGCGGCGGCGGTCGGTGCGCCGGCCTGGGTCGCCGGTACGCCGGAGGTGGTGACGGTCGTGCTGGCGTAGCCCTCCTTGGTGCCGGTGACCCGGGCCGAGAGGGTGTGGCCGACATCGGCGCCCTGCACCTGGTAGGTGCTGCCACCTGCGCCCGGGATCGGTGTCCCGTCGCGCAGCCAGGTCGCCGTGGTGGTCACGCCCTGCTGGAACCAGGCGGGAGCCGTCGCGGTCAGGGTGCTCCCCGGCTGCGCGGTGCCGCTCAGGGACGCCCCGCCGAGCGCGGCGACGAACCGCTTGCCGACCTTCACCACCATCTTGTCGGCGGACTTGTCAGAGGAGACAACCTGGATCATGGTGCCGGCGCCGGCGACCTTGGTGGAGAACCAGCCGTTGGCGTCCTCAGTCCAGTAGCCGTCGACGTTCGAGTCGTCGAAGACCGGCACGCTGGGGCGCGCGGGAACGTCAACCGACTGAGAGCCGCCCCCCACCACCTCGCGGGTCAGCGAGAGGGCATTCGTCTCGTCGACGTCGAACGTCGCGTCGAACGCCTGGAGGCGGCCGTTCGCCGCGGCATCGGCCCCGGTCCCGCTCCACGTGATCGAGGCCGGGTTCGCATCGACGGGCAGGTTCGCGCCGTAGCCCGGGTGCTCACTGGTGTTGTTGTCGCCGTAGGCGCCGTTGGAGTAGTAGACGAGCAGGCCGTCCTCGTAGGAGTAGTGGTCCACCTTCTTCCCGGGTGCGGAGACCGCATAGTCATGGCTGTACGGACCCTGGCTCAGGGCCACGTCGTACCCGTCGAAGGTGCGGTTCTCAGCCACATACGAGTGCGCGAAGTCGTACTCGTACTGGCCGTCGACCACGGAGTGGAACCCGTCGAGGACCCAATCGTTGGTCGCGCCGAACGCCGTCGAGTAGGTGCCGACGGAGACGTTGCGCACCAGGAACCCCGCACCGTGGGTGTTGGCGTCGGTGACGTAGGCCCAGCGCAACTGGACCTCTTGTCCGGCGTAGGCGCTCAGATCCGCGGTGATGTCGGCGAAGGAGAGCTGGTTGCCGGTGATACCGCCGCCGGCGACCGAACTGCTGGTCATGACGTTCGACCAGTCGCCGCCGTCGGGCCGCACTTGGAGGTAGGCGAAGTCGGCGCCGTTCTCGATGCTGTAGGCGACGTTCGCGGTCAGGAGCGGCGAGCCCCCGGGGAGGGAGATGTGCGGGCTGGTCGCGGTGACCGACGTGTCGTCCTTCGTGCCTGAATAGAGGTAGTTGCCAGTCGACACCGGGCCCGTGGCGATGTCGTGGCCCTCAGGAAGAGTGACCAGGACGGCCTGCTTGCCGGTCGACGTGGCGTGATACGACGGGCCGAGGACGACCTCCTCCGAGGCGCCGGCGCCGTCGACAACGGCGAGGTCAGCGAAGCCGTCCGCCGTCTCGCGGCCGTACCAGCCGAGGAAGAGCTTCTCCGTCGCGCCCATGTGGCCGGCCGAGTTGCCGGTGGCACCGTCGCCGTGGCCGAGCCAGGAGCCGGAGTCCATCAGGGTCCAGAAGCCGTTGCTGTTGTCGCCACTGCCGGTGTCGTAGTAGTCGCGGAGGCCGAGGTCGTGACCGAACTCGTGCGCGAACACCCCCAGGCCGCCGTTCTCGGGCTCGGTGGTGTAGTCGAAGATCCAGTAGCCGGTGTCGCCGATCTGGACGCCGCCGACGAGGCAGTCCGACTCCGGGGCCTCGACGTCCATGCCCGCCGGGCACTCCGGGCCGTCCTCCCCGAAGCCGTCGGTGTTCGCGGCCCAGCGGTGCGACCAGATGGTCCAGATGTCCGCGCCGGCCTCCTCGCCCTCGCCGGCGTGCACGGCTTGGAAGTGGTCGATGTAGCCGTCCGGCTCGTCGTAGTCGCCGTCACCGTCGATGTCGTAGCGGTCCCACTGGTCGTACTGCGCGAGGTAGTCCCGGATCTCGTCGTCGGTCTTCCCGGCGACGACCTGGGCGTCGTACCAGGCGGTCGCGCTGTCCCCGATGAACGCCGTCATCTCCGGCTGGTTCTCATAGCCGTCCTCGTCGGAGTAGAAGGCCTCCGAGTGGGGCACCTGCACCCAGTCGGAGACGTCGCCCTCCAGGTCGAAGCGGCCGCTCGACATTTCTGAGTAGAGATCCTTGAACGACTCGCCGCCCTGCTCCGGCATGCCGTTGAAGAACATGTCCTCGAAGTGCTGGCGGTTGAAGTCGGCCTTCCAGTACGTCGAGTTGTCCGACGGGCCCGGTGCGGGGATCTCGTTGTGGAGCGGACCCTCGGCGGGGAAGTCCTCGTTGGCCAGGTCGGCCGGGTCGTCCTCGCCGAACTCGACCAGGAAGGTCAACAGGTTCGCGTGCTGGGTCACGCCGTACTCCACCTCGACGCCGTTCGCCATCTCGATGGTGCGGTTGCGGCCCCTGCCCTTGAGCTCGGCGTCGCCGTCGAGCAGCTCCTCCACCGCCTGCTGTCGCAGCGCGGTGCGGCGCGCGGAGAGCGGATGGCTCCTGTTGTCGAGCTTCTTGGCACCCGGGTCCGCCTGGGGCGCGGCAGGCAACGTCTCCGGTGCCGCCTGGGCCGGCGTGGCGACCATCGGCAGCACGGCGACGACCGCGATCGCGCTGAGGGTCGAGATGGCACGTCTCATCAATGGGTTCCTCCGAGTCGGTCGCGGACCCGGGCCCGCAGCGATGTGCCTCGGACCCTAGCGACGTCCGCCGACGACCGCCGCCGAATCGGAGCACCGCCTCGCGCTGACTACGCTGACGACCATGTCCGACACGTCCGCCGAACCTCGCCTGCTCGGGCCGGCAGACGTGCGTGCGCTGGCGGCGCGCCTCGACCTGCGCCCGACCAAGCAGCGCGGCCAGAACTTCGTGATCGACGCCAACACCGTGCGGCGGATCGTCCGCGAGGCCGGCGTCACCGCCGACGACGTGGTGGTCGAGGTCGGGCCGGGGCTGGGGTCGCTGACCCTCGCGCTGCTCGAGGTCGTCGGCCGGGTGGTGGCCATCGAGGTCGACGACAAGCTCGCGGGGCTGCTGCCCGAGACGATCGCGGCGTACGCGCCGGCCCAGGCCGACCGGCTCGAGGTGGTGCGCGCCGATGCGATGCGGGTCGACGAGGTGCCGGGCCCGCCGCCGACCGCCCTGGTCGCGAACCTGCCCTACAACGTCTCGGTCCCGGTGTTGCTGCACCTGCTCGCCCTGCTGCCGTCGCTCGAGCGCGGCCTCGTGATGGTGCAGGCGGAGGTGGCCGACCGGCTGGCCGCCTCGCCCGGCTCCAAGGTGTACGGCGTCCCGTCGGTCAAGGCCGCCTGGTTCGCCGACGTACGCCGAGCGGGCGCGATCGGCCGCAACGTCTTCTGGCCCGCGCCCAACGTCGACTCCGGCCTGGTCGCCTGGACCCGCCGCGAGCCGCCGAGCACCATGGTGCCGCGCGAGCGGGTCTTCGACGTGATCGATGCGGCGTTCGCCCAGCGCCGCAAGGCGCTCCGCGGCGCGCTGCGCGTGCTCGCCCCGGCCGAGGTCGTCGACGCCGCGCTGGAGCGGGCCGGCGTGGCGCCGTTGGCCCGTGGCGAGACCCTGACCGTCCACGACTTCGTGCGGATCGCAGAGGGGTTGGCGTCATGAGGCTGCGCTGGGCGCCGGGCGGCGGTGAGTCAGCAACCGTTCCGACCGGCGGGTTGGTTGCTGACTCACCGCTCGCCGCCGTCGCATGCGTCGAGCCGCGGAGGGCTGCCGCATGAGCATCACGGTCCGCGCCCCCGCGAAGATCAACCTCCACCTCGGCGTCGGCGCCCCGCGCGAGGACGGGTTCCACCCGCTGACGAGCGTCTACCAGGCGGTCGGCGTGTACGACGACCTGACGCTGGCCGACGCCGACGGTTGGTCGGTCGACCTCACGGTCGCCGGCTGGATGGACCGCGACCACGTGCCGCTCGCCGGCGACAACATCGTCGACCGGGCGGCGGCGCTGCTGGCCGCCCGCCACGGACTCGCGGTCACCGGCGAGGTGCACATCGCCAAGGAGATCCCGGTCGCCGGCGGCATGGCCGGCGGCTCGGCCGACGCGGCAGCGGCGCTGGTCGGCCTCGACCGGCTGTGGGGAGCGAACACCTCCGACGACGACCTCCTCGCGCTTGCCGCGCAGCTCGGCAGCGACGTGCCGTTCGCCCTGGTCGGCGGCACCGCGCTCGGCACCGGCCGCGGCGAGATCGTCGAGCCGGTCCCCGACCACGGCACGTGGTGGTGGGTGCTGGTCCCCTCGACGAACGGGATGTCGACCCCCGAGGTCTACCGCCACTACGACCGGCTCTTCCCGGACGCCCCCGCCGTACCCCCGATGCCGGAGGCGCTGCTCGCGGCCCTCGATGCGGGCGATCCCCACGCCCTCGCGGCCGCCCTGCACAACGACCTCCAGCCCGCCGCGCTCGACCTGCGGCCCGACCTGGCCCGGCTCATCGACGCCGGGGAGGCGGCCGGTGCGCTGCGCGGTGTCGTCACCGGCTCGGGGCCGACCTGCGTCTTCCTCTGCGAGTCCGCCGACGCGGCGCGGGCGACCGCCGCCGAGCTGCGCGCGAGCCACGACGTCGTCCTCGTCACGACCGGCGCGGTCGCCGGGGCACATCCGGTGGCCTATGGCTAACCTGCTCAACCTCGAGCGCGTCTCGAAGTCCTACGGCATCCGCCCGCTGCTCACCGACGTCTCGCTCGGCGTGGCCGTCGGTCAGCGGATCGGCATCGTCGGGCGCAACGGCGACGGCAAGACCACCCTGCTCGAGGTGATGACCGGGATCGAGGAGCCCGACTCCGGACGGGTCTCGCGGCAGCGCGGCCTGCTCGTGGGCTACCTCCACCAGGGCGACCAGCTCGAGGACACCCACACCGTCCGTGAGGCGGTGCTCGGCGGCCGGTCCGACCACGAGTGGGCCGCCGACCCGCGCACCCGCGAGATCGTCGACGTGCTGCTCGCGGGTGTCGAGCTCGACCGCGCCGTCGTCGGCCTCTCCGGCGGCGAGCGCCGACGCTGCTCGCTGGCCGCGCTGCTGCTCGACGACCACGACCTCGTCGTACTCGACGAGCCCACCAACCACCTCGACGTCGAGGCGGTTGCCTGGCTGGCCCGGCACCTCGCCGCCCGGCCGTCGGCGCTGGTGGTGGTCACCCACGACCGGTGGTTCCTCGACGAGGTCTGCCAGTGGACGTGGGAGGTGCACGACGGCGTCGTCGACGCCTACGAGGGCGGGTACGCCGCGTTCGTGCTCGCCAAGGCCGAGCGGCAGCGGCAGGCGGCGGCCTCGGAGGTGCGCCGGCAGAACCTGGTGCGCAAGGAGCTCGCCTGGCTGCGCCGCGGCCCGCCGGCCCGGACCTCGAAGCCGAAGTTCCGGATCGACGCGGCCAACCAGCTCATCGAGGACGTGCCGCCGCCGCGGGACCGCCTCGAGCTGCAGCGGTTCGCGGCCCAGCGACTCGGCAAGGACGTGATCGACGTCGAGGACGTCGACCTCTTCCGCGGGGACCGCCAGCTGCTCTCGCACGCCACCTGGCGGCTCGGGCCGGGCGACCGGGTGGGCATCGTCGGCGTCAACGGCGCCGGCAAGACCTCGGTGCTCTCGTTGCTCGCCGGTGAGCTGGCCCCGGCTGTCGGACGGGTCAAGCACGGCCGCACCGTCGCGCTCCAGCACCTCACCCAGCAGCTCGACGACCTCGACCCCGAGGGCCGCGTGCTGCCCACCGTGGAGTCGATCCGCCGGGTCACCCGCACCACCGACGGCGAGATCACGGCGACGGCGCTGCTGGAGCGGTTCGGCTTCACCGGCGACCGTCTCACCGCGCGCATCGGCGACCTGTCCGGCGGCGAGCGGCGTCGCTTCCAGCTGCTCCGCCTGCTGCTCACCGAGCCCAACGTGCTGCTGCTCGACGAGCCCACCAACGACCTCGACATCGAGACCCTCAACGTGGTCGAGGACTTCCTCGACGGCTGGCCGGGCACCCTCGTCGTGGTCTCCCACGACCGCTACTTCCTCGAGCGGGTCACCGACTCCGTCTGGGCGCTGCTCGGCGACGGCCAGATCTCGATGCTGCCGCGCGGGGTCGACGAGTACCTGGAACGTCGAATCGGGACTTCCGGCCAGTTGAGTCCGGAATCTTCTCCGGACTCAACGGTCACCACTCCCGAGTCAACCGTCACAACTCCCGATTCGACCGCGAAGGCCAAGGCCGGCAGTGCGGAGGAGCGGGCGGCTCGCAAGGTGATCGCCCGCATCGACCGGCAGCTGGAGCGGATCGCAGAGCAGGAGGCGGAGCTCAACGCCCAGATCGAGGCGCTGGCACCACAGGCCGCGGAGCGGTACGAGGAGCTGGCCGGGCTGAGCGCACGGCTCGGGACGCTCGCCGACGAGAAGGGCGAGCTCGAGCTGGAGTGGCTCGAGGCCGCCGAGGCGCTGGAGTAGCCGGGATCAGTCGGCGAACGGCGCCAGGAGCGTGCGCAGCAGCGCCGCCAGCCGCCCGCGGTCCTTCTCGGGCAGCCCGGCCAGGAAGGTCTGCTCGGCCTCGAGCAGACTCTCGAAGGCGGCGTCCACCGCCTCCTTGCCCTCGGGGGTGAGCCGCACGAGCACGCCGCGCCGGTCACGTGGGTCGGGCAGCCGCTCGACCAGGCCGCGGCCGGCGAGCCGATCGACCCGGTTGGTCATGGTGCCGCTGGTCACCAGCGTCTCGCGAAGCAGGCGGCCGGGGGAGAGCTCGTACGGCGCGCCGGCTCGGCGCAGCGCCGCCAGCACGTCGAACTCCCACGACTCGACCTGCGCGGTGGTGAACGCGTCCCGCCGGGCGAGGTCGAGATGGCGGCCCAGCCGGCTGATCCGGCTGAACACCTCGACGGGGGCGAGATCGAGGTCGGGGCGCTCTCGTTCCCAGGCCTCGACCAGCTCGTCGACCTCGTCCCGCATGCCGTCAGCGTAACCGATCCGGTCGAGAATCTTGACATCAAGACAAAGGTCGCCGAAGATATCTTGATGTCAAGAGACTTCGGAAGGACCGCGATGTCACACACCTGGGACCCCGACCGCTACCTGACCTACGCCGACGAGCGCGGCCGCCCGTTCGTCGAGCTGCTCGCCCGCGTCGGCGCCGACCGGCCGGCCACGGTCGTCGATCTGGGCTGCGGCCCGGGCAACCTGACGACGTTGCTGGCCGACCGCTGGGCGGGCGCCCACGTGGTCGGGCTCGACGCCAGCCCCGAGATGATCGCGAAGGCGCGCGAGCTCGGCGGCGACGTCCGCTTCCACGTCTCCGACCTGCGCGACTGGGCGAGGTCGGGTCCGACCGACCGGGGCGAGGTCGACGTGCTGGTCTCGAACGCGACCCTGCAGTGGATCCCCGGCCACCTCGACCTGCTGCCCGCGCTCGTGGGCCGGCTCGCCCCCGGCGGCTGGCTCGCCTTCCAGGTGCCCGGCAACTTCGACGAGCCCAGCCACACGCTCCGCGACGAGCTCGCCGCCGAGGCGCCGTACGCCGAGCACACCTCCGGCGTCGCGGTGCCGAGCAGCCACGACCCGGCGGTCTACCTCGACGCGCTCGCGCGCCTCGGCTGCACGGTCGACGCCTGGGAGACGACGTACCTGCACCTGCTCACGGGCCCCGACCCGGTCTTCACCTGGGTGTCCGGCACCGGCGCCCGCCCCACGCTGCAGGCGCTCCCCGACGACCTGCGCCCGGCGTTCGAGGCGGAGTTCAAGCGGCGGCTCGCCGCGGCGTACCCCCGGCACGAGTACGGCGTGGTGCTGCCCTTCCGGCGGATCTTCGTGGTCGCGCAGGTGCGGTCATGAGGCTCCACCACGTGCAGGTCGCCTGCCCGCCCGGCGGCGAGGACGCCGCCCGCCGCTTCTACGCCGACGGCCTCGGCCTGGCCGAGGTCGCGAAGCCGGCCGACCTCGCCGCGCGCGGCGGCGCCTGGTTCCGCCGCGACGGCGTCGAGATCCACGTCGGCGTCGAGGACCCGTTCGCCTCGGCCCGCAAGGCCCACCCCGCGCTGCTGCTCGACGACGTCGCCGCGCTGGAGGCGCTGGCGCTGCGGCTCCGGTCGCTCGGGTTCGACGTCGACTGGCGCGAGCGGCACACCTTCGACGGCTACGAGCGCTTCCACACCCGCGACGCGCACGGCAACCGCATGGAGGTGCTCAGTCGCCGGTGACGGCCTTCTTGCCGAGCACCACCGCGCCGGCGCCGAAGAAGCCGATCAGCGCCCACCCGAGCGGTGCGCTGCCGCCGCCGAGCACGAGGGCGACCCCGCCCAGCACCGGGACGAGGAGCGCGAACGCCACCAGCAGCATCGACCAGTTGACGCGCCCCTTGCTCACCCGCACACGCTATCCGGCAGTCCTGAGGTCCAGCGTGCCGGGATCGCGGGATAGATCGTTGGGGATAGTCCGTCACGTTCCGGTTGCCGATCCTGGCTGGTGGCAACCGGAACGTGACGGACTATCCCCGACATCAGGCCCGAGCAGGCACTCAGGTCAGGAAGATCGGGTTGGTCAGCGCCACCATCGCGTCGGTCGCCGCCGGGCCCTGACGGATCTCGGCCCGCACGAACGGCGTACCGCCCGGCACCGACTGCTCGACCAGCAGTGCTCCGTCGGCGCCGCCGACCACGGGGGCGCCGTACGTCGTGGCGCCGGGGCCGATCAGCGTGGCCACGGACCCGGCCGGTACGCCGGAGGCGTGCAGGCGCACGGTCACCTGGTCGGCGGGGCCGCTCGCGAGCCGGTCGCCGCACTCGGCTCGGGACCCACCCAGCGTGGCGGTGAACTCCAGGTCGACCGCCGAGGAGCCGGTGATCCACGAGTGCCCGGCCCGGTAGCCCGCCATGAGCGCGGCCACCGAGAGTCGGTCGGCCCGGACCACGGTCTGGGCCAGGCCGATCCGCTGCGCGGCCTGATGGGTGTCGGAGTTGCCGACCGCGGGCTTGAAGACGCCGGCCGTCAGCAGGTCGTGCCACCGCGCGACCGCCTTGGTGTTGGCGGCGGCGTTCAGGCCGCTCCAGGGACCGTTCCACACCTCGACCGCGTCCATCTCGGCGAAGTCGTCGCCGAACTGCCAGCCGTTGCCGCCGCCGATCTGGTAGGGGTGGGCCGCGATCGCGAGGCCCTTCAGCCTGCGCACCCGCTCGGTGAATCCTGCGAGCCTCCCGTCCTCCGGGCGGTAGCGCCAGTCGATCCAGGTGCCTGTGGGCAGCCCCGCGGCGAGCCAGTGCCCGGCGCGGGTGGTCACCTCCTCGCCGGGGATGACCAGGAAGCCCTTCGGCACGACCCGCCCCCAGATCCGCTGGGCGGAGCTGGTGTTGTGCTCGGAGGTGCCGATGAAGTCGAGGCCGGCCTTGCGGGCGTACCCGATCACGTCTCGCGGCGTCTGCGAGCCGTCGGAGTGCACGGTGTGCACGTGGAGGTCGCCGCGGTACCAGCCCGGCCCCGTGCCGGGCACCGACGCGGGCGCCGGGCGCGGCCGGAAGCGCTTCCCGGGCCTGCCGAAGTGCAGGGTGACGTCGACGCGGTACGGCGTGCCCGCGGGGGTGATCTGATACGGGCCGAGGATCAGGTTCCACCGGCCCGGCGTGATCGGGCCGGCCAGGTACCCCGGGGTGGCGGAGGTGCGGCTGAGCCGGAAGGACCGCCGCTTGCCGCCGGACCAGCCGCGGAAGCCCTTGGTGCTCCCGAGCCCGCGACCCGACGGGTCGAAGATGCCGATGTCGACCACGTTCAGCGAGGTCGGGCCCAGGCTCACCGGCGCGTAGTCGTACTTCACCGAGATCGCCCGGACGCCCTTCGGCACCCGGAAAGGCAGGTAGACCCAGTCGGGGACGTCGTCGCCGGCGAAGCGGCCCTTGAACGTCTTGGTGCGGGTGCGCTCGCCGGCCGTCGCCGGCTCGAAGGTCACCAGGGCGGCGGAGGTGGCGACTCCAGCGCCGGCCAGGAAGAGCGATCGGCGGTCGAGGTGTGCGTCGGTCATGGTGCCGACAGCATGGCCCATGACGGGGCCGAGGTCACGACAACCCGGGGCCGCCGTGTCCCATCCCGGGATCGACCGGATGCACGATCGGTCTCCGCTCGCCGACGAGGCGCCGCTGCGCCCAGGTCGCGAGCAGGGTCAGCAGCAGGTTGACGACGATGTACGTCGCGGAGAGGACCACCGCGGTCTGGAACTGGTTGCCGAACTCGGTCCAGATCTGGCGACCGACCGTCGTCAGCCCGGGAGCGAGCACGTAGTAGCCGAGGCTGGTGTCCTTCAGGGCGACCACGCACTGGCTGATGATCGCCGGGATCATGATCTTCACGGCCTGGGGCAGCTGGATGGTCACCATCACCTGCGTCTTGCGCATGCCGAGCGCGTACGCCGCCTCCACCTGTCCCTTCGGCACCGCGAGGATGCCGGCGCGGACGATCTCCGCCAGGACCGAGCCGTTGTAGAGCGTCAGCCCGGCCACCACCGACCAGTAGGAGCTCAGCCCGGCCGGTCCGAGGAACAGGAAGATGATCAGCAGCAGGAGGGGGACCGCGCGGAAGAACTCCACGATCAGCCACGACGGCCACCGCACGGCGGCGTGCTCCGACAGCTTGCCGACGCCGAACACGGCGCCGAACACGACGGCGAGCAGGATGGCGAGCACCGCCATGGCGAGCGTGTCGAGGAGGCCCTCCCACAGCACCTGGACGTACGCCGGGGTGACGAAGGGCTCCCAGAGCTCGTACTCGAGCTCGCCCTGCTCGTCGAGGTACCACACGAACCAGCCCAGCAGGGCGAGCAGGCCCACGCCGGAGAGGAGGGCGTACAGCCGGTGCCGGGCGCGCGTTCGCGGCCCGGGGGTGTCGAAGAGGACGGTGCTCATCGGGGGTCCCCGCGGAAGTGTGGGCTGGAGGAGCGAAACGGGGGAAGCCCGCAGTTTCGTGGGGTGTTCATCGCGCCGCCCTCCAGCGCCGTTCGAGCCCGATCGCCCCGGCCGAGATCAGCTCGACGAGCACGATGTAGAACGCGGCGAAGACCAGGAAGATGACGGTGTCGTCGGCGCTGTTGTTGGTGAAGTAGCGCATCCGGCCGGTCAGCTCCATGAGCCCGAAGACGGCGGCGATCGAGGTGTTCTTGGTCATCGCGATCAGCACGCTGGCCAGGGGCGGTACGACGGCGCGGAACGCCTGGGGCAGCACCACGCTCCCCATCGTCTGGGTGAAGGTGAGCCCGATCGCGCGCGCGGCCTCCGCCTGCCCCACCGAGACCGCGTTCACCCCGGACCGCACCGCCTCGCACACGAACGCCGAGGTGTAGACGCTCATCGCGATGACGCCCTTGACGAGGAACGGGGTGCCGACGAACCAGCCGAGGTTCGGCGCGGCGATGAACACGAATACGAACACCAGCAGCAACGGGGTGTTGCGCACCAGCGCCACGTAGGTCGTCCCCGCGGCTCGCAGGACGGAGATCGGCCCGACCCGCAGCGCGGCCAGCAGGGTGCCGAACACGAGCGAGCACAGGCCGGAGAGCACCGAGAGCTGGATGGTCAGCCAGAACGCCTGGAGCACCAGGTCGTACTGGTCGAGCAGGTCGTCCAACCCTCGGCCCTCTCTCCGTCAGCGAGTCGTCAGCGAGTCGTCAGCCCGTCGTCACGCGGCCGGGCACTCGTCCATGGCCGGGGGATCGGGGGTCTCGACGCCCGACTGGCCGAGCGTCGCCTCGAACGCCGTCGCCCACGCGCCGTCGTCCTGCGCGTCCTCGATCGTCTCCGTGATCCACTCGCACATCTCGGGCGCGTCGATGGAGTAGCCCACGCCGTACCGCTCCTCGGAGAACGGCTCCACGACGACCTTGAGCTGGTCGGGGTTCTCCGCGGCGTACCCGAGCAGGATCGCGCCGTCGGTGGTCATCGCGTCGACCGTGCCGTTGAGCACCTGGTCGACGCACTCGGAGTAGGTGTCGAAGCCGCGCGGCTTGGCGCCCTCGGCCTCGATGTTCTCCAGGGAGGTCGAGCCGGTGACGGAGCAGACCTCGGTGCCCTTGACGTCGTCGAGGCTGTCGATGTCGCTGTCGGTGCCGACCAGCAGCTGCTGGCCGGTGACGTAGTAGGGGCCGGCCTGGCCGACGACCTGCCGGCGCTCGTCGGTGATGGAGTACGACGCGATGACCAGATCGACGGTGCCGTTCTGGAGGAACGGCTCGCGGTTGTCGGAGATCGTCTCCTTCCAGGTGATGTCCTCGGGCGCGATGCCGAGGTCGGCAGCCAGGATCTTCCCGATCTCGGGGTCGAAGCCGACCGGCGCGTCGTCGGTGGCCCCCTTGAAGCCGATGCCGGGCTGGTCGAACTTCACGCCGATCGTGACCGAGCCCGCGTCGGCGAGCTCCTTCATGCGGGTGCCGTCGTCGAACTCGTCGGCGGCGTTCTCCTGCACCTCGACGTCCGAGCCCTCATCGCCGTCGTCGCCGGCGTCACCGCAGGCCGCGAGAGCGCCCGCCAGGGCGAGGGCGACGGCCGCCGCCCGGACCTTCTGGATGTGTCCCATTTTCTTCTCCTCTTTCCGAGTGAGCGGTGAAGTGTGCGGGGCGGTGCCGGGGAGGGTCAGTGCTTCAGGATCTTGCCGAGGAAGTCCTGGGCCCGCTCCGAGCGCGGGTTGGTGAAGAAGTCGTCGGGCGTGCTCTCCTCGACGATCGCCCCGTCGGACATGAAGACCACGCGGTCGGCCGCGGTGCGCGCGAACCCCATCTCGTGCGTCACCACGATCATCGTCATGCCGCCGCGGGCGAGGTCGACCATCACGTCGAGGACCTCCTTGATCATCTCCGGGTCGAGCGCCGAGGTCGGCTCGTCGAAGAGCATCAGCGTGGGGTCCATGGCGAGCGCGCGGGCGATCGCGACGCGCTGCTGCTGGCCACCCGAGAGCTGGGCCGGGTACTTCGCCGCCTGCTGGCCGACCCCGACCCGGTCGAGCAGCTCGCGGGCACGTTTCTCGGCGTCCGTGCGCTTGGTGCCGCGCACCTTGATCGGGCCGAGCGTGACGTTCTCCAGCACGGTCTTGTGGGCGAAGAGGTTGAAGCTCTGGAAGACCATGCCGACGTCGGAGCGCAGTCGGGCGAGCTCCTTGCCCTCCTGGGGCAACGGCCGGCCCTCCAGGGTGATCGAGCCGTTGTCGATCGTCTCGAGCCGGTTGATGGCGCGGCACAGTGTGGACTTTCCCGACCCGGACGGTCCGATGACGACGACCACCTCGCCGCGGTGGACGGTCAGGTCGATGCCCTGGAGGACGTGCAGCGGGCCGAACCACTTGTCGACACCCGCAAGCGCCACCACGGTCTCGGTGCCGGTCTCCGGAGTCGTGGCTGCCGTCATGAGGGGACACTAGTCACCGATGGCCCGTTCGGGCTACCTGTGCACTGGGGTTGTGCACTGGGGTCGTCGTGGTTTCGGGCGGTCCGCGGGCGCGCCGTACCCTGGCGACTGTCATGAGCGCACGTACCTACGAGGTCCGCACCTACGGGTGCCAGATGAACGTCCACGACTCCGAGCGGCTGTCGGGGCTGCTGGAGGACGCGGGCTATGTCGGCGTTCCTGACGGGGAGCAGGCCGACGTCGTCGTGTTCAACACCTGCGCGGTGCGCGAGAACGCCGACAACAAGCTCTACGGCAACCTCGGCCACCTCGCGCCGGTCAAGGCGGCGAGGCCCGGCATGCAGATCGCCGTCGGCGGCTGTCTGGCGCAGAAGGACCGCGCCACGATCACCCGGAAGGCACCGTGGGTCGACGTCGTCTTCGGCACCCACAACATCGGCTCGCTGCCGGTGCTGCTGGAGCGGGCCCGGGTGCAGCAGGAGGCGCAGGTCGAGATCCTCGAGTCGCTCGAGGTCTTCCCGTCGACGCTGCCGACCCGCCGCGAGTCGGCGTACGCCGCCTGGGTGTCGGTGTCGGTGGGCTGCAACAACACCTGCACGTTCTGCATCGTCCCTGCGCTCCGGGGCAAGGAGAAGGACCGCCGGCCCGGTGAGATCCTGGCCGAGATCGAGGCGCTGGTCGCCGAGGGCGTCTCCGAGGTCACGCTGCTGGGCCAGAACGTCAACTCGTACGGCGTGGAGTTCGGCGACCGCCAGGCGTTCTCGAAGCTGCTGCGCTCCTGCGGCTCGATCCCCGGCCTGGAGCGGGTGCGCTTCACCTCGCCGCACCCGGCGGAGTTCACCGACGACGTCATCGAGGCGATGGCCGAGACCCCTAACGTGATGCCGCAGTTGCACATGCCGCTGCAGTCCGGCTCCGACAAGGTGCTGCGCGACATGCGGCGCTCGTACCGGCAGAAGAGGTTCCTCGGCATCATCGAGCGGGTCCGCGCGGCGATGCCCGACGCGGCGATCACCACCGACATCATCGTGGGCTTCCCCGGCGAGACCGAGGAGGACTTCCAGGAGACGCTGCACGTCGTGCGCGAGGCACGCTTCTCGGGCGCCTTCACCTTCCAGTACTCCAAGCGGCCCGGCACGCCCGCCGCCGAGCTCGACGACCAGGTCCCGCCGGAGGTGGTCAAGGACCGCTACGAGCGGCTGGTCGCGCTGGTCAACGACATCGCCTGGGAGGAGAACAAGCGCCTCGTCGGCACCCGGGTCGAGCTGATGGTCGCCGAGGGGGAGGGCCGCAAGGACGCCGAGACGCACCGGCTCTCCGGCCGCGGCCCCGACAACCGCCTCGTGCACTTCGCGCCGCCGGTCGGCGTCGACGTACGTCCCGGCGACCTGGTCACCGTCGAGATCACGTACGCCGCGCCGCACCACCTCGTCGCCGACGGCGGCGTGATCGACGTGCGCCGCACCTGCTCGGGCGACGCGTGGGAGGCCCGGAACTCCGCCCCGTCCACGACCGCCGGAGTCGCGCTCGGCATGCCGACCCTCGGCGTTCCCGCCCCGCTCCCGGACGCGCCCGCCTGCGGCTGATCTCCTCACGGTGGTTGAGGTGCGAAGGCGCCCTGGCGCCTGAGCCTCGAAACCAACGCCGGTCGCCCTACAGCTCGTCGTCCGCCCGAGGATCGAGCCGGGGATAGCCCGCCTTCGGCGGGATGCCCTCGGGGTTGTCCTCGGGGTTGCCGACGGACTGCTCGGGCAGCGTCTCCTCGTCGGGGGCGCGCTCGTGCTCGGAGACGTCGCGCAGCCCGTCGGTGGCCTCCTGGCCCGGCCCCGCGTGGCCGACCCGCTCGCTGCTCACGCCCATGCCGCCGGTCGCGCGCTGGGGTCCCGAGGAGCCGGGCGTGGAGGACTGGAGCTCCTCGTCGCGGTCGCCGCTCATGCCGGGGACTCCTTCTCGGGCTCGTCGTCCTCGCCGTCGGCGCTGCGGGTGGCCTTGGTCGAGGTGTCCTCGCCGCTCTCGACCTCCTGCTTCAGCGGTTCGGGCACCTGCTGGGCGATCGACGGGTTGTCGGACACCGGGGGATCGGGGATCGTCCCGTTGGCGTCGTCGGGTTTGGCGTCGGGGCCGCCGGGGTTGGGCTCGCCGGGCTCGATGACGGGTTCGGGCATCGGGCCGAGGTCGGACTGGTCGGAGGTCACGCGTGCCTCTCTAGAATCTCTAGAAGCCGAAGGTCGAGTACGCCTCCGCGGTACCCGTTCGCACCGCCTCCAACACGGCCCGCTCGTGCGGCACCACCGGCTCGGGCAGCTCGGCGAGCGGGCACCAGCGCAGGTCGGCGGCCTTGTCGGCCTCCATGATCCGGGGCACGCCCGACCACGACCGGGCGGTGAAGAAGAAGTCGATCCGCTCGTCGATCGGCTGGTCGTGGAGGGTGCGCTGCATCGACGTCACGAACCTCAGGTCGACGTCGCCGATCCCGAGCTCCTCGAGCGCCTCCCGACGGGCCGCGTCGTACGCCGTCTCGCCGCGCTCCACGTGGCCGGCCGCGGCGGCCGCCCAGTGGTCGTCCATGTAGCCGGTGTTGCGCCGCAGCTGCAGCAGCACCTCCGGTCCGGCGGCGCCGTCGCGCAGCAGGAACACGTACGCCGCGGGCACCACGACGAAGCGCCCGTGCGCGGCGGCGTACTCCTCGGTGTAGGGCTCGACCCCGGTCACTCCTCGTCCTCGGTCTCGTCCTCGAGGTCGTGCGGCGTCGTCTCCGCCTCACCCGCCTCGCCGTAGATCGTGCCGGTCTCGGGTGACGTGGCTCCCGGCTCGGTGCCCTCGAACTCCTCCTGGTCGGGCTCCTCCTCCGGCTCCAGGTCCTCGGTCAGGTCGAACTCGCTCATGCTTGCCAGACTAGCCACATGTCGAGCCCCCCGAACCCGCCGATCGTCGCGGTCGTCGGCGCCACCGCGTCGGGCAAGACCGGCCTGTCGCTCGGGCTCGCCGCCCGGCTCGGCGGCGACGTCGTGAACACCGACGCGATGCAGGTCTACCGCGGCATGGACATCGGTACGGCGAAGCTGGCCGAGGCCGACCGCGACGGCGTCCCGCACCACCTCCTCGACGTGCTGAGCGTGCGCGAGCCGCTGACGGTCGCGGAGTTCCAGGGCTGGGCCCGCGGCGCGATCGTGCGGCTCCGCGCCGCAGGCCGGGTGCCGGTGCTGGTCGGCGGCTCGGCGCTCTACACGCGGGCGATCCTGGACCGGTTCGAGTTCCCCGGCACCGACGACGCCGTACGCCGTCGGCTGGAGGCCGAGCTCGAGGAGGTCGGCAGCGCGGAGCTGCACCGTCGACTCCGGGAGGTCGACCCCGAGGCGGCCGACCGGATCCTGGTCGAGAACGGCCGCCGCATCGTGCGCGCCCTCGAGGTCGTCGAGATCACCGGCCGGCCGTTCAGCGCGTCGCTGCCGACGCTGGAGTACGTCGACCCCGCGTCCGTGCAGATCGGCGTGGACATCGACCGGCCGGCGCTGGACGAGCGGATCGCGCGGCGGGTGGAGTCGATGTTCGAGCAGGGCTTCGTGGCCGAGGTCGAGCGGCTGCTCGACGAGGGGCTGGCGGAGGGCCGCACGGCGGTGACGGCGATCGGCTACCGCGAGGTGGTCGCCCACCTGCGCGGTGAGCTCACCCTCGACGAGGCGCGCGAGCGCACCGTCGTCGCCACCCGGCGCTTCGCCCGCCGCCAGGACTCGTGGTTCCGCAAGGACCCGCGGGTCACCTGGCTCCGGTACGACGACCCGGAGTTGGTCGACCGGGCGGTGGCCGTGGTGTCGTGGTCGGGAGGCTTGCCGGGATAGTCCGTCACGTTCTGGCGGTCCCACACGCCGGATCGCAACCAATTCGTGACGGACTATCCCGGCGGTCACCTCGGACGCTCGACGATCACTCCGCGGCAGAGCAAGAACGGTCGGGCGCACCGGCGGCGATCGCGGCCAGACTGGACCCATGACCGAGACCGGGCGCGACCGCCTTCGCGAGCTCCTCGACGCGGTGCTCGACGAGGAGCACCGCAGCCTGGGGGAGATGGCGAGCGGGGCGTTCTCGTCGCCCTACCACTTCGCCCGCCAGCTGTCCGCGGGCGCCGGTGAGCCACCGGTGGCGATGCGCCGCCGGGTGATGCTCGAGCGGGCGGCCTGGCAGCTGCGGCGTGGTGCGACCGTGACCGACACGGCGTTCGCGGCCGGTTACGAGTCCGTCGAGGGCTTCGCCCGGGCGTACGTGCGGGCCTACGGAAACCCGCCGAGCGAGCGGGTCGACGGACACCACTGGCTGCCGGCGCCGAACGGCATCCACTTCCATCCGCCCACCTCGCTGTGGGTGCACACCGGGGAGCACACCATGACCCAGCCGCTCGACCTGCTGGTCCACCACGACCTCGACGACACCCGCGAGCTGATCGTGCTGGCCAAGCAGCTCGACGACGCGGCGTACCGCGCCGAACTGCAGCCGGGCAGTCGCGTGCACAGCTGGGAGGGCGAGGAGGCGTCGGTCGCCGCGGTGCTGACCAGTCAGGTGCACACGAAGGAGGTGTGGCTCGCGGCGATCCTGGGCGAGGACTTCCCGGACGACCGGCCCGACGATGTCGTGGCCCTGCTGCGTCGCCACGACGACGTCGCGGCGCGCTGGCTCGACATGCTCCGCGACATCGAGCGGTGCCGGGCCTGGGACGACCGGATCGTCGACGCGCTCTGCGACCCGCCCGAGAGCTTCGTGCTCGGCAGCATCGTCGCCCACGTGCTCACCTACTCCGCGCACCGCCGGCTCGGCGTCCGCGCCATGCTGCGCGACCACGGCGTCGAGACCGACGAGGGCGACCCCATCAACTGGCTACGACGACGATCGGACCCCGACGCATGAAGACCACGTTCTACACCGCGACCACCCTCGACGGCTTCCTCGCCGACGAGCACGACTCGCTCGACTGGCTGCTCAGCCAGCCCATCGACGACGACGGGCCGTTCAACTACCAGGCCTTCATGACCGACGTCGGCGCGATCGCGATGGGCGCCACGACGTACGAGTGGGTCCTGGCGCACCACGTCGACCAGGGCGAGAAGTGGTTCTACGAGCAGCCGTCGTGGGTGTTCACCCACCGTGACCTGCGCCGGGTGGCCGACAACATCACGCTGACGTCCGCGCCGGTCGCCGAGGTACACGCCGCGATGGCGGCGGCCGCCGGCGGCCGGGACATCTGGATGGTCGGCGGCGGCGACCTGGCGGCGCAGTTCGCGGAGGCGGGGCTGCTCGACGAGGTGGTGGTCTCGATCGCGCCGGTCACGCTCGGCGCGGGGCGGCCGCTCTTCCCGCGTCGCTTCGACCTCGAGCTGATCGAGCACGACCGCAACCGGGCGTTCCTGTGCGCCCGCTACCGGGTGGTCGGGCCGCGTTTGCCACCGGCCTGAATGGGCACGGGGAGGGGCAGCCACTCTCGGGAGGTCCCCGCATGCGCTCCGTCGCCGCACTCGCCGCCCTGTCGCTCACCGCGGCGCTGACCGTCGCCGTCGGACCGGCACCGGCCGGTTCCGCACCGGCCTCGTCCGGCCCCGTCTCGTCCGGGCAGTCCGGACAGTCCGGCGCGCAGGCGCCGACTCCGCCGAAACGGGCGACCGCCGTCGGCACCGGCGGTGCCGTCGCCTCGGTCGACCCCGACGCGACCCGGGTCGGCCTCCGGGTGCTGCGCCGCGGCGGCAACGCCACCGACGCGGCGGTCGCGACCGCCGCCGCCCTCGGGGTGACCGAGCCCTTCAGCGCCGGCATCGGCGGCGGTGGCTACTTCGTGCACTATGCGGCGAAGACCGGCAAGGTGCGCACCGTCGACGGTCGCGAGACCGCGCCGTCGGCGATGCCGCACGACGCCTTCATCGACCCGAAGACCGACAAGCCGTGGAACTTCTCGCCCGAACTGGTCACCAGCGGTGTCTCGGTCGGCGTCCCGGGGACCCTCGCGACCTGGCAGCGGGCGCTGCGGCGGTGGGGCACCCGATCGCTGGCGTCGTCGCTGCGGCCGGCCACCCGCCTGGCCCGTGCGGGCTTCGTGGTCGACCGGACCTTCCGCAGCCAGGTGCTGCAGAACCGCCAGCGCTTCGGCGCCTTCGTGTCGACCAAGCGGCTCTATCTGCGCGGCGGCCACGCTCCGCGGGTGGGCAGCAGGTTCCGCAACCCCGACCTGGCCGACACCTACCAGCTGATCGCCGAGCGCGGACCGCGGGCCTTCTACCGCGGCGAGCTCGCGCCCGAGATCGTGCAGGCGGTGCGCACGCCGCCGACGGTGGCGAACCCGAAGCTGCCGGTGCCCCCGGGTCACCTGCGGACCCGCGACCTCGAGCGCTACCGCATGGTCGACCGCCGGCCGACCCGCGTCGGCTACCGCGGCCTCGACGTCTACGGCATGGCGCCCTCGTCGTCTGGCGGCTCGACGGTCGGCGAGGCGCTCAACATCCTCGAGCGCTACGACCTCTCGGCCCTGCCGCGGGTCCAGGCGCTACACCTCTACCTCGAGGCGAGCGCCCTGGCGTTCGCCGACCGCGGTGCGTACGTCGGCGACCCCGCCCAGGTCGACGTGCCCCTCGCCGACCTGCTCTCCGACACCTTCGCCGCGGAGCGCGCGTGCCTGGTCGATCCCGCTGCGACGCTGGCCAGGCCCGTCGACGCCGGCGACGTCACGACGTACGACGGCCGCTGCGCGGGGCCGACCGGGACCGCAACCTCGCCCCCGGACACCGAGAACACCGAGACCACGAACCTCACCGTGGTCGACCGGTGGGGCAACGTGGTCGAGTACACGCTGACCATCGAGCAGACCGGCGGCTCCGGCATCGTGGTGCCCCGGCGCGGTTTCCTGCTCAACAACGAGCTCACCGACTTCTCGGCCGAGTACGACCCGGCCGACCCGAACCGGATCGAGCCGCGGAAGCGGCCGCGGTCGTCGATGGCGCCGACCATCGTGCTGAAGGACGGCCAGCCCATGCTCGCGGTCGGCTCGCCGGGCGGCTCGACGATCATCACCACGGTGCTGCAGATCCTGCTCAACCGGCTCGACCTCGGCATGACGCTGCCGGCCGCCATCGCCGCCCCGCGGGCCACACAGCGCAACACGCCCACCGACCTGGCGGAGCCGGCGTTCGTGCAGCAGTACGCCGCCGGTCTCACGGCTCTCGGCCACGACGTCGAGACCTACGAGGACATCTTCACCGGGACCCATGAGATCGGCGCCGCGACCGGGATCGAGATCGGCCCCGACGGTCTGCTCACCGCGGCCGCCGAGCCCACCCGGCGCGGCGGCGGGTCGGCAGCGGTCGTCCGCAAGCGGATGCACTGAGCCGGTCGGTCCGACGCGCGGCGTACCGTGGTCGCGTGCCGACGACCCAGACCGCCGCCCCGGAGACCGACTGGACCGAGATCACCACGGTCGAAGACCTCGTGGACCTGCTCGGCGAGCCGATCCCCCGGGTCCGCGACAAGGTCCGCCCGGCGCTGCTCGACGTGGACCGGGCCTGGCTCGCGGCGACGCCGTTCTGCGTGCTCGCGACGGCGTCCGCATCCGGCGCGTGCGACGCGTCGCCGAAGGGCGACCCGGCGGGGCAGCTGGTCCACGTCATCGACGACAGGACGATCGCGGTGGCGGAGCGGCCCGGCAACCGGCGGGCCGACGGCTACCGGAACATCCTCGAGAACCCGCAGGTCGGGCTGAACTTCCTGATCCCCGGCCGCGGCGACACGCTGCGCGTCAACGGCCGGGCCCGGCTGGTCAGCGACGCGCCGTTCTTCGACGAGATGGTCGTCAAGGGGCACCGTCCGGTGCTCGCCGTGGTCGTGCACATCGAGGAGGTCTTCTTCCACTGCGCGAAGGCGTTCCTGCGCTCGGCGCTGTGGCGGCCCGAGACCTGGGACCCGACCGGGATCGTGCCGCGCCGTGCCGTGATCGCGCACGACTCCGAGCCGACCGGCATGACGCTGCAGCAGCTCGACGAGTACTACGAGCCCGACAACTACTCGCGGGGGATGTATGCCTGAGCGCTATCCCTTCCTCAAGGGCCACGGCACGGAGAACGACTTCGTGCTGCTGCCCGACCCCGACGGCTCCGTGCACGGCGAGCTGTCGCCCCAGCGGATGGCGGAGCGGGTGCGCGCGCTGTGCGACCGCCGGGCCGGCATCGGCGGCGACGGGGTGCTGCGGGTGGTCCGCCGTGACGGCGGCTGGTTCATGGACTACCGCAACTCCGACGGCTCGGTCTCGGAGATGTGCGGCAACGGCATCCGGGTCTTCGCCCGCTACCTGGTCGACGAGGGTCTCGCCGACCCCTCGGCGCCGATCCCGGTGGGCACCCGCGACGGCGTCAAAGTGCTGACCGTCGACGGCGACCTGATCACCGCCGACATGGGGGCTCCACGGGTGCTCGGCGAGTCGAAGGTCGCGGTGCCCGGCCACGCCTGGGTGGCGCGCCACGTCGACATGGGCAACCCGCACGCGGTGGCCTTCGTCGAGTCGCTGGACGACGCCGGCACCCTGCTCGACGCGCCCGACCACGACGAGACGACGTACCCGCACGGCGTGAACGTGGAGTTCGTCGTACGCCGCGGGGACCGGCACGTCGCGATGCGGGTGCACGAGCGCGGCTCGGGGGAGACCCGCTCCTGCGGCACCGGCGCCTGCGCGGTGATGGTGGCCGCCGCCGTGGCCGACGGTGCCCGTCCGACCGACGCGGACGTCGCCTACCGCGTCGATGTCCCCGGCGGCACCCTCACCGTCACCTGGACCACCGACGACCGGGTGCTGCTCACCGGCCCCGCCGTGATCGTGGCCCGGGGCACCACGGGTCTCTGAGCGCGGGGTTTCGGCTGCTGACAGCCGAAACCCGCAGGACACGCCGTGGTCGACCGGGGTGTCCTGCGGGTTCTGGCTGCTGACAGCCGAAACCCGCGGCACCGTGACAGTCTCACTGTGAGCATGGTTATGCTCCGGACCATGGACATCAACGGAGCAAGTGCCATCGTCACGGGCGCCGCGTCGGGCATCGGTGCCGCGGCCGCGCGCCGGCTCGCCGCCAAGGGCGCGGTCGTCGTGGTCGCCGACCTGCAGGCCGACAAGGGCGAGGCGCTCGCCCAGGAGATCGGCGGCGTGTTCGCCCAGGTCGACGTGACGAACACCGACCAGATCAGGGCCGCGGTCGAGGCTGCCGCGGCGATCGCCCCGCTGCGCGCCTGCGTGAACTCCGCCGGCATCGGCTGGGCGCAGCGCACCATCGGCCGCGACGGCGAGTTCGACTCCGCGCACGACCTCGACGCGTTCCGCAAGGTGATCGCGATCAACCTGATCGGCACCTTCGACATGACCCGCCTCGCCGCGACCGCGATGAGCCGCAACGAGCCCGACGCCGACGGCTGCCGCGGCGCGATCGTCAACCTCGCGTCCGTCGCCGCGTTCGACGGTCAGATCGGCCAGGCGTCGTACTCCGCCTCCAAGGGCGGCGTCGTCGGCATGACGCTCCCGGTCGCCCGCGACCTCTCCGCCGCCGGCATCCGCCTCAACACCATCGCCCCCGGCCTGATCGACACCCCGATCTACGGCGAGGGCGAGCAGGCCGAGGCGTTCAAGGCCAAGCTCGGCGAGAGCGTGCTGTTCCCGAAGCGGCTCGGCGTCCCCGACGAGCTGGCCAGCATGGTCGTCGAGTGCATCACCAACAGCTACATGAACGGCGAGGTCGTCCGCGTCGACGGCGGCATCCGGATGCCCCCCAAGTAGTCGTCTTCACCCGGTGGTTTCGAGGCTCGGCGCTGGCGCGCCTCGCACCTCAACCACCGTGACGGTGCCGAGGAGCGGGCGAAGCGCGCGCCTCGCACCTCAACCACCGTGACGTTGGCTCAGGCCCGCCGTCCCATCCGGGCCAGCAGCAGCGTCTGCCGGTCGGCGCCCTCCGGGGTGTCGACCGGCCGCTTGAAGACGCCCTCGTCGTAGGCGTGGTCGCCGAAGCCCACGAACGCCGCGTCCATCGCGTCCATGTCGGCCTGCGTGAAGGTCGTGGGTCGGCCCGAGGCCGAGCCGAGGTCCCAGCCGTGCACGACGAGGTCGAAGCCGTAGAAGTGGTCGAGGGTGGCACCGATCGTGGTGCGCCCGAAGAAGCCGTCGTACTCGCGGGCGCGGAAGCCCTCGTCGGCGGCGAGCGGGCGTACGACGGCGAGGTGCTGCGTCCACACCTGCGCCGGGTCGCCATCGGGGCGGGCGCCGAGCTCGGCGTCGTGGCCCTCGAGGAACTGGCGCTGGGTGTCGACCACGTGGTCGACGACGTCCGCGGCGGACCAGCCGTCGCAGGGGCTGGTGGCGGACCAGTCGTCGGTCTCGGAGACGGTGGCACTGAAACGGTCGGCGGCATCGAGGTAGAGGTTCATGTCCCCAGCGTGGGCCACCGATGTCGGCGGCTCTTGAAAGAATCCGACACATGACGGGGCATCGCCGCATCGATCCGACCGAGCGCGCGCACCTGCTCGACGCGAGCGGCTACACGCCGCCCATCCACCGGTTCGCGCCCGGCCCCGGGCTCGCCGATCTCGTACGCCGCTACTGGATGCCGGTCTGGTCGCTGCCCGACGGCCACGTGTCGGTGCAGCGGGTGCTGCAGTACCCCGTCTGCCTGATCGTGGTGTCGCACGAGTACGCGCTGCTGGTCGGCCCGAGCAGCGGCCTCTCGACCCAGGAGCTCACCGGCGCCGGCTGGGCGCTCGGCACGATGCTCCAGCCCGCGGCCGGTCTCGCCCTCGCCGGCGGCCCGGTCGACCGGCTCACCGACACCGCCGTCCCGCTCGGTGACGCGTACGGCCTCGACGGGGCGGCGCTCACCGATCGCATCCGGCAGGCGGTGGGCGATCACCCGGACGACCCCGACCGGCAGCAGGCGGCGGTCGCCGTGGTCGAGGCGGCCCTCGCCGCGCTGCTCCCGGTGGACGAGGAGGGCCTGCTGGTCAACCTGATCGTGGAGTACGTCGAGGGCGATCCGCAGGTGCAGCGGGTCGGCCAGGTGTGCGAGAAGTTCGCGATCACCGAGCGCACCCTGCAGCGACTCACGGCCCGGCGCATCGGGCTGGCCCCGAAGTGGCTGATCCAGCGCCGCCGCCTGCACGAGGCCGCCGAGCGGCTGCGCGAGGTGGCGCGCCCCGACCTCGCCCGGGTCGCCGCCGACCTCGGGTACGCCGACCAGGCGCACTTCGGCCGCGACTTCCGCGCGGTCACCGGCCTCACGCCGGGGGAGTTCGCCGCCGAGCCCCGTCCCAGTCGCTGAGGTCGACCACCAGGTCGGCGCGCCCCCGGGCCGCCTCGATCCGGGCCGCGTTCGCCTCGTCGACCCGCGCCACCCACGCCGCCGCCTCGGCGGGCGACTTGCCGAACGCCACGTGCCGGGCGACCAGCCGCTCCCGACGTACGTCGTCGTCGAGCGTCAGGTGCCACACCACGTCGATCTCGGCCCGCACCGCGCGCCAGCGCGGCTCGTCGAGCAGCAGGTAGTTGCCCTCGGTGACGACGGTGCCCGTCGCCGGCGCCGGGATCGCGCCGGCCAGCGGCTGCTCGAGGCCGCGCTCGAACATCGGGGCGACCACATCGGCCTCGCCGGCCCGGATCCGCCGCAGCAGCGCGGCGTACCCGGGCGCGTCGAACGTCTCCGGTGCGCCCTTGCGGTCGCGCAGGCCACGGCGGTCGAGCTCGACGTCGGCGTAGTGGTAACCGTCCATCGGCACCACGGGCAGCCCCAGCGCCGCGGCGAACGTGGACTTGCCGACGCCCGGTGCGCCCGTGATGCCGAGCAGGCGGATGCCCGGCGGCACCTGGGGCGGCGCGGTCAGCGTCGTACCCTCACGATCTTCCGCACCGGCTGGGCGCCCTTCGCGGACAGCTCGACGCGCAGCCTGGTGACCTTCTTCGTGCGCACCGCCTTCCGGCCCGCCTTGGTCAGCTTGAGCCTGACGGTCTTCTTCTTGCCGGGCTTGACCTGGTACGTCGCGGCGCGCGCGAGGATCTTGTGCGGCTTCTTGGCCGACCGGAGCGTGGCCTTGCCCCGGCAGCCGCTGGCGTCGGCCGGGCAGGCGATCGTGACCGGCACCCGGTTGCGCTTGATCCGGACCGGCTTCTTCGGCGCCTTGACGGTGCCGAGCGCCGGTGTCGTGGGACCCTGTGTGAACACCGAACCGTCGCCGGGGTCGACGTTCGTCTGCTGGAGCCCGTCGGTGGTCACCCGGATGATCACGTTGTTGGTCGGGTCGGTCGCGAAGATCGAGCCGTCGGGGGCGAACGTCAGGGACTCCGGCTCGTAGCCGCCGATCGCGGTGAGGGCGCCCGTGCCCTGCGGGGAGACGTGGCCGATGCCCGCGGCGGCGCCGATGCTGGTGAACCACATGGAGCCGTCGGGGCCCTGCACCAGGTCGGCCGGCGCGGTCCGGGAGCCGGTGTCGAACGCCGTGATCTGCGCGGTGCCGGCGTCGAGGTAGCCGACCTCGCCGTCGCTGGGCGAGGTGAACATCGTGCCGCTGGAGTAGCGGCCGAACCAGATCGAGCCGACCGGCCCGGCGGCGATCGCGTAGGGATAGGCGGCGAATCTGCCAGCGGGGTAGGTCACGCCCCCGGACGCGTCGGCGTTGAGGTGGATCAGACCCGCGCCCTGGCGGCACCACATCGAGCCGTCGGCCGCCTCGCCGAGCGAGTCCTCGCACTCCGGGGCGTTCGGGTGCTCGTAGATGGTCGAGCCGACGATGCGGATGACGTAGTCCTCGTCGAACGACATGGTGACCCAGGCGGTGCCGTCGGGGCCGACCCGCACCTGCTCGCCGTACGGGTAGCTGCCGATCACCCCATCGGTGATCGTCGACCCGTCGGGGTTCATGTGGCGGGCTCGCTCCCCGGACTCGTAGACGACCCAGATCGTGCCGTCGGGCGCGACATCGAGGTCCTTGAGCGTCGTGGTGCCGGGGAACTCGGCCGGGAAGGGGTACTCGGTGATCTGTCCGCTCGGGGTGATCCTGCCGACCTTGTTGGCGTCCGCCTCGACGAACCACATGTTCCCGTCGGGAGCGGTGACGATCCGGCCGAGCCCGGCACTGCTGGTGGGCACCGGGAAGACCGTGGTGCCGGCCGCGGCCGGGGAGCCCAGACCGGGCACGAGCGCCAGCGCGGCGGCGACCAGGGCGAGCGACGAGAGGCGACTGACGAGTCCGAGACGCATGGCCGGAGCCTAATCGGCTCGCCGCGGGTGGGCGATGAACGTACGCTGGGTGGCGTATGACGAACGCACATGACATCAACGCCGAGTTCGATCTCGACGACGAGCTAGCGGCCACCGACGAGTGGGAGTCCGACGACCCCGACTCGGAGTTCGAATCCGGCTACGTCGATGAGCCCGACCCCGAGGACCTCACCACCGGTGAGCTGGACCTGGCCGAGCGCCACCAGCTCCGCCGGGTCGCCAGCCTGCGCACCGAGCTCGAGGACATCACCGAGGTCGAGTACCGCCAGCTCCGCCTCGAGCGAGTGGTGCTCGTCGGGGTGTGGACCGAAGGGTCGGTCGAGGACGCCGAGAACTCCATGGCCGAGCTCGCCCTGCTCGCCGAGACCGCCGGCTCGGAGGTGCTGGAGGCGATCTACCAGCGCCGCCAGTCGCCCGACCCCGCGACGTACATCGGCCGCGGCAAGGTCGAGGGCCTCGCCGAGATCGTGCGCGCGACCGGCGCCGACACGGTGATCTGCGACGGCGAGCTCGCGCCCAGCCAGCTGCGCAACCTCGAGGACCGGCTCAAGGTCAAGGTCGTCGACCGCACCGCGCTGATCCTCGACATCTTCGCCCAGCACGCGAAGTCCAAGGAGGGCCAGGCACAGGTCGAGCTGGCCCAGCTCAACTACATGAAGCAGCGGCTGCGCGGCTGGGGCGGCAACCTCTCCCGTCAGGTCGGCGGCCGGGTCGCCGGCGGCGCCGGCATCGGCGGTCGTGGTCCCGGTGAGACCAAGATCGAGACCGACCGGCGCCGCATCAACACCAAGATCGCGAAGCTGCGCCGCGAGCTGAAGGAGATGAAGGGGACCCGCGACACCAAGCGCCAGGAGCGCCGTCGCCACCACATCCCCAGCGTCTCGATCGCGGGCTACACCAACGCCGGCAAGTCCTCGCTGCTCAACCGGCTCACCGACGCCGGCGTGCTCGTCGAGGACGCGCTGTTCGCGACGCTCGACCCCACGACGCGTCGTACGACGACCTCCGACGGCCGGGTCTACACGATGAGCGACACCGTCGGCTTCGTCCGGCACCTGCCGCACCAGCTGGTGGAGGCCTTCCGCTCGACGCTGGAGGAGGTCGCGGACGCCGACCTGATCCTGCACGTCGTCGACGGCTCGCATCCCGACCCGGAGGGCCAGCTGACCGCGGTGCGCGAGGTGTTCGCCGAGATCGGTGCGCTCGACGTCCCGGAGCTGGTCGTGATCAACAAGGCCGACCTGGCCGACCCGATGGTGATCGCGCGGCTGCGCCAGCGCGAGCCGCACTCCGTCGTCGTCTCCGCCCGCACCGGCGAGGGCGTCGCCGAGGCGTTGCGGGTGATCGAGGGCGAGCTGCCGCGGCCGGGCGTGGAGTTCAAGGCGCTGCTGCCGTACGAGCGCGGCGACCTGATCAACCGGCTCCACCAGCACGGCGAGATCGAGTCGCTCGAGCACACCGGCGACGGCACGATCGTCGTCGGCCGCGCCAACCCCGACCTGGCGGGCGAGCTCGCGGCGTACGCCGTCTGAGCCGGGTCGGGCGGTCCCGGGGAGGGGCGCCCGCTACACCCCGCCCAGCCGCCTGAGGTCGGCCAGCACGTCCTCGAGCCGGTTCACGGGGGACAGGTGCCCCTCGTCGTCGTCGAGGTGCGCCTCGGCGCCGGGGACGTGCGCGGCCAGCCACACGCCGTGCGCGAAGGGCACCATCGCATCCTGCCGGCCCTGCCAGATCGCGACCGGCACCCGGATGTCGGCCAGGTCGAAGCCCCACGGCGTGACCGCCGCGATGCCGTCGTCGCGGATGCCGACGGCGCCCTGGGCCGCGGCGTGGTTGAAGCACCTGCTCATCCAGTCGGCGAAGTCGGCGGTCACGATCGCCTTGTCGACCGGGGTCACCAGCCCGCCCAGCGCCTCGGCGATCTGGTCGGGCGAGGCACGGAGCATCGGCATCATGTTCTCGACCACGAAGCGCTCGTAGGTCTCGGGGCCGGCCTCGGCGGCGGCGTACTCCTCGTGATTCTCCTCCGCCATCCCGGCGAACCAGTCCAGCCCGTCGGCGTGGTACGGCGCGACCCCGGCGAGCGAGGCGGCCGCCCGGCACCGCTCGGGGAGCAGCGCCGCGCAGGCCAGGGCCCGCGGACCCCCGCCCGACCAGCCGAGCGTGAGGAACTCGCCGATCCCCAGGTGGTCGAGCACGGCGACGGACTCGACCACGTCGTCGACGTACCGGCCGGGAGCGGGCCGCGGCGTCGAGGTGCCGTAGCCGGGCCGTGAGAACGTCACGTGCCGCAGGCCCGCGGACGCGAACTGCCGCTCGAGCGCCGGGCTGAGGGCCACGGCGGACGGCGAGCCGTTGTGGAACAGCAACGGGAAGCCGTCCGGGTCGCCACCGTCGAGCACCTCGATGCGGCGGCCCTCGGGCCCGGGGATCTCGACGACGTCTGCCACGGGCCCAGAAGATCACGATTCGGTAGCACTGACGCGGTTTCTGCGTCATTCCGGAACATCCGCGCCGTCTGGTCGCTGACGCTGGTGTGGTGAGGCCTCGGGGGGAGAGCGTGGACGTGTGGGTACGTCGGCCGGTGCTGGTCGGCGCGGTGCTGGCCGTCGTGCTCACGGCCGCGCTGACCGTGCTCGTCGGCGTGCGCGCGATCGGCAGCGACCCGTCCCGCTGTGACCGGTTCGCCGCCGACTCGCGGGCCCGCGCCGCGGTCGTCACCGGCAGCGGACCCCGGGTCGTGGTCGTCGGCGACTCCTGGTCGGTGGGCCTCGGCCTCGACGAGTCCGCCCGGTCGTGGCCCTCGCGGTTGCCGGGGGCCGTGCACGTCGCCGGCTTCTCCGGTTCCGGGTTCGGTGCCCGCGCCAGCTCCTGCGGCGCGGTGTCCTTCGCCGACCGCGCGCCCGCCGCACTGCGCGGGGGCGCCGACCTCGTGGTGGTCGAGGGCGGCCTCAACGACTACGACCAGCCCGACGCCGCCGTGCGCTCCGGCTTCCGGCAGCTGATGCGGCAGCTGCGCGGGTACGACGTGGTCGTGGTCGGCCCCGCCGCCGCGCCCTCCCGCGCCCGTGCCGTCCCGCGCGTCGACGCGCTGCTCGGCCGGCTGGCCGGTCGGTACGACGTGCCGTACCTGCCGACCGTGGGACTCGAGCTGACCTACCTGCCCGACCGGCTGCATCTCACCCAGGACGGCCACGACGCCTTCGGCGACTACGTCGCCGACCGGCTCGCGGCGCTCGGCCTGGTCTGACCGGCCCGGGCCTGGGGACGGCCCGCGCCGCCGGGGGTGGCCGGGGCTAGGGTTCTCGGGTGCCCGACGCTCCCACCGTGACCCCCGCCGTGACGGAGCTGCTGCACACCGCGGTGACGGCGCTCGGCGGGCAGGAGCGCACGGGCCAGGTGCGGATGGCCGAGGCCGTGACGGAGGCCATGGAGAGTGAGCAGCACCTGCTCGTCCAGGCCGGCACCGGCACCGGCAAGTCCCTGGCCTACCTGGTGCCGAGCCTGCTCCACCGCGACCGGGTGGTGGTGGCGACCGCGACCCTCGCACTCCAGCACCAGCTGGTCGAGCGCGACCTGCCGCGGCTGGTCGAGGCGGTGCAGGGCAGCGGCGTCGACACGTCGTACGCCGTGCTCAAGGGTCGCTCCAACTACGCCTGCCTGCACCGCATCCGCGAGGGGGTGCCCGACGATCAGGGCGCCCTCGACGTCGAGCTGCCCGAGGGCTCCCTCGGCAAGAAGGTCCTCGAGCTGCGCACCTGGGCCGAGGCGCAGGTCGAGCAGGGCGGCACCGGCGAGCGCGACGGCGCCCCGCGGCACACCGACCGCGAGTGGCGCCAGGTCAGCGTCAACCACCGCGAGTGCCTGGGCGCCGCCAAGTGCCCGTTCGGGCTCGAGTGCTTCGCCGAGCGCGCCAAGGAGAAGGCGCAGCGCTCCCACCTCATCGTCACCAACCACTCCCTGCTCGCGATCGACGCGATCGAGGGCGTGCCGATGATCCCCGAGTACGACGTGGTCGTGATCGACGAGGCCCACGAGCTCACCACGCGCGTGACCCAGGCGGCCACCGACGAGCTCTGGGCGGCGGAGGTCGAGCGGGCGGCCCGTCGCAGCCAGAGGCACGTCGACGGCTCCGAGGCCGATGACCTGGCCGACGCGGCCGACGCGCTCCGGACCGCGATGACCGAGGCCCGACCCGGCCGGTTCGACGCGATCCCCCAGGACCTCGCCGACGCGCTCGTGCTGGTCCGCGACGCGGCGCGGGCCTGCGCCTCGGCGTACCCCAAGGGCAACGACAAGGAGGAGGACGGCGGCGACGCCGGTCGCCAGCAGGCGAAGGGCGCCGTGCAGGAGGTGTTTGCCACCGCCGAGCGGATGGCCGCCGACCTCGACTCCGACGTGCTCTGGCTGACCGAGGGCACCGAGCGGATGCCACCGAGGCTGTGCGTCGCGCCGCTCCAGGTCTGGGGTCCGATGCGCGACAAGCTGCTGGCGGACAAGACCGTCGTCTTCACCTCCGCCACGCTGATGCTCGGCGGCGACTTCTCCTCGGTCGCGACCAGCGTCGGGCTCAAACCGAGCGAGCGGGTCGCCGAGGGCGAGCCGGCGCCGGCGACGACCGGCGACGCGATGCCGTGGCGCGGACTCGACGTCGGCAGCCCCTTCGACTACGGCAAGCAGGCGATCCTGTACGTCGCGCGGCACCTGCCGCCCCCGGGCCGCGACGGCATGGGCGCGGCGACGCTCGATGAGATCGTCGAGCTGGTCGACGCGGCCGAGGGCCGCACGCTGGGCCTGTTCTCGAGCCGTCGCGCGGCCGAGGCCGCCGCCGAGGTGGTGCGCGAGCGGCTGCCCCACCTCACCACGCTGGCCCAGGGCGAGGCGCAGCTGCCCGAGCTCGCGGCGCAGTTCGTGGGCGACCCGCACACCTGTCTCTTCGGCACGCTCAGCCTGTGGCAGGGCCTCGACGTCCCCGGCGACACCTGCCAGCTGGTGCTCATCGACCGGATCCCGTTCCCGCGCCCCGACGATCCGCTGCTCAGCGCCCGGCAGAAGGCCGCCGACCAGGCCGGCGGCAACGGCTTCATGCAGGTCGCGGCGACCCACGCCGCGCTGCTCCTCGCCCAGGGCGCCGGCCGCCTGGTGCGCACCCACACCGACCGCGGCGTGGTCGCGGTGCTCGACCCGCGGCTGGCGACCGCGCGGTACGGCGGGTTCCTCAAGGCCAGCTTGCCGCCGATGTGGACCACCACCGATCCCGCGCTGGTGCGGCAGGCGCTGCGCCGGCTGGCGCAGGCGTAGGCCGCCCGCGGGTCGGGCCGCGCCTCAGCGGACGGCGCGGATCCGGTAGCGCATCCGGGAGTGGTCGTCGCGCGGGAGGCCGCGGCAGGAGTACTCCACGCCGTCGACCTGACCCTGCCAGCACCGCGAGCGGATGCTGGCATTGGCGAGCGTCAGGTCGACCCGGCGCACCCGGCCGCTCCCGAAGCGCACCTCGGCCGTGCCGACGCCCTTCCGGGAGAGGCGCACCATCGTCCGGTGCGCCCGGCCCTGCTCGTCGTACCAGGTGAGGACGGCGGCCGACCCGCGTCGCTTGGCGGGCAGGTCGACGGCGACCCGGAGTCGCCGCTGCTTCAGCTCGGGCCCGGGGCGCACGCTCAGCGTGGTGCTGGCGAGGTGGTTGACGCGGACCTGCTGCCAGCCGGTGTCGTGGCTGGCGGGGGTGAACGTGTGCGCCCGGGTGGGCGCGGCCCGGTAGCTGCGGCCCTCCTCGTAGGTGCGCCGGGGACGGCGGTTCGCGTCGGCGAACTGGGCGTAGACCCGGCGCAGGTCGGTGCCGCGGCTCGCGAGCTCCTTGCTGACCGCCTGGATCGAGTAGTCGTCGGGCCCGTTGCGGGAGCCGTCGGCGCGCTCCCAGATCTTGCGGACGATGACGGGCATCCGGCCCTGCGACCGGGGGAACCGCTCGCTGAGGTAGCGGAAGAAGATCCACGCGCCGTAGTGGCGCAGCGAGTCCCCGAACTGGTCGAGCGACTGGCGCGGCTGGCGCATCGGGCTCATCGGCAGGTACTGGAGGTTGTCGTTGATCCGGTCGTAGACCTCGTCCTCCGCCCACACGGCGGTCGCCTCCATGAACCAGGCGTCCTCGTTGTAGTCGTAGGCGAACTGCACGGCGTGGAAGAGCTCGTGCGCCGCGGTCACCTTCAGGCTCTGGATCGGCTTGCGCGGGAATCCCTGGAAGGTGTGGTCGAGCGCGCAGTAGGCCCAGGTGTCGTAGGGGCCCTCCGCCGGTGGGGCGACGTCGGTGTCGCAGTACCCGTACAGCCCGTACTGCTGCTCGGCCGCGAAGTCCACCAGGTAGATGTCGAGCAGGCCGTCGCCGCCACCGCGGGCCCCGTCGGACTTCGGGGTGCGGTAGCCCGCATTGGCGTACGTCGACAGCACCCGGTCGACGACCGAGCCGACCTTCTTGATCCAGCGCGGCGTGATCGCGGTGTCGGTGGAGCGCCAGTGCACCCGCGCGGACCCGAAGTCGCGGTAGACGTCGGCGCTGGGACGCTTCGTCACCCGGCGGGCCGCGGCGCGGTCGGCCGCCGACAGGTCGTCCATGCGCAGCCGCAGCTCGCGCAGCGCCAGGGTCAGGTCGCGTCCGGTCTGCTCCTCGGTGTCGTCGCCGGTCGCCTGCCGCTGTGCCGGGGCGGGCGTCGCCTGGGGCGCGAGCAGCTCCTGCACCTCCTCCAGCGCCGCCGCGGCGGCGTCGGGGGAGTCGGAGGTCGAGGTGGACGCGGGGCTCTCGGGCTCTGCCCCGGCCGGTGCGGCGAGGCTCCCGACGACGAGGGCCTCGAGCGCGAGCGTCAGCAGGACGGTCGCGGGCAGCAGACGTCGTCCGAGGGGGGAGCGCATTGCCCTACTGTCCCCGACGGCACCAAGAATCGCCCAACCGCCACCCCGGACGAGGTGGGCGGCGTCAGTCCAGGACCGAGGTGTCCTCGCACGACGGCCGCTCGTCCGCCAGTCGATCGAGCGGATCCGGCTCGGAGGGTGGACGGTCGGGGGCGACCGCGGCCCGCCGGCGCCGGGGCCAGCGCAGCGGGACCTTCCCGATCGCCTGCGCGGCCACCCAGCCGACCAGGACGACCAGCCAGCCCACCATCGCGTCGATCACCCAGTGGTTGCCGGTGCCGACGATGACGACCGCGGTGCCGATCGCGTAGATCCAGCCGAGCACGCGGACCCACTTGCGGGTCGCGTACACCTGCAGGGCGAGCGCCACCCAGAGCGACCACCCCGCATGCAGGGAGGGGAACGCCGCCAGCTCGTTGGTCAGCCCGCCGACCCCGCGGGGCGCGGAGGCGTCGGCGCCCCACCAGCCGTCGGCCGCGTGCAGGCTGAGCACGTCGACGTACCCGCTGATGAAGCGGGGCGGGGCGGTCGGCATGAACAGGTAGGCGAGCAGGCCGAGCAGGGTGGCGATGACCAGGGCGCGGCGGGCCGGGCCGTAGCGGTCGGCGCCGAGGCGCCAGAGCCAGACCAGGACCGCGGCGGTCACGACGTAGTGGAGTGTGGCGTACCAGTAGCTGCCGGCCAGGCCGAGCACCCGGTGGTCGGTGAAGAGCTGGTTGAGCGGCGTCTCCCAGTGGATGCCGATCAGCTTCTCGATGTGCAGCAGGTCGTTGGCCCGGTCGAGCGCCGGCTGCATGGACGTGTCGGCGAGCAGTCGGGCCAGGCTGTAGAGCACCCAGAGCCCGAGGATCAACAGCAGCTCGAGCAGGCCTCGGGCCCAGCGGGGGAGGGGCCGCCTGGGCGCGATCACAGGTGCTGTCGTCACAGCACCACCGTCGTCCATCAGCCCTCCCGTGCCATCGGGGATCCTCCCCGAGTCAACCCCGAGGTCTGGTCGGGCAATTCCCCGAGGGGGAGTACATCGCGTCGATCAGACCCGTCGCAGCACGGCGGTCACCTTGCCGAGGATGGTGGCGTTCGTGCCGTCGATGGGATCGTAGTTGGGATTGTGCGGCAGCAGCCACACCTTTCCGTCCTTGCGCTGCAGCGTCTTGACCGTGGCCTCCCCGTCGATGAGCGCGGCCACGATCTCGCCGTTCTCGGCCGTCTGCTCCTTGCGGATGACGACGTAGTCGCCGTGGCAGATGGCGGCCTCGACCATCGAGTCGCCGGAGACCTCGAGCAGGAAGAGCTCGCCGTCGCCGACCAGCTGCTTGGGCAGCGGGAAGACCTCCTCGTAGCGCTCCTCGGCCAGGATCGGTCCGCCGGCGGCGATCCGACCGACCAGCGGCACGTAGGACGCGGCGGGCACGCTGTCGCCGAGGCCGGTCTCGTCGTAGGACGACTCCTCGGCGGCGCCGAGGGAGCGGCGGGCCGCCATCACCTCGGGCAGGAAGACCTCTAGGGCGCGGGGCCGGTTGGGGTCGCGCTTGAGGAAGCCCTTCTCCTCGAGCGTCTTCAGCTGGTGGGCCACGCTGGAGGAGCTGGTCAGCCCGACCGCCTCGCCGATCTCGCGCATGCTGGGCGGGTAGCCCCGCTTCTCGATCGAGTCCTTGATCGTCGCGAGCACGCGCTGCTGTCGCGGGGTGAGCCCGGTCGCGTCCGCGGGGCCGTCGGGCAGCTCTCGCACCGTCATCTTCTTGGCCATGGGTCGACGTTAGCCCGTTCGGCCGCCGTCTTCAAACAGTTGTTCGAACGGCGTGTCGAGTCCGCCACCCCGTACGAGCGTCGAACAAATGTTCGCCTGGGCCCTTGTGTCGTTCGAACAGATGATCTAACGTCGTACACGTGTTCGATCGAACGGCTGATCGAGTGGGTGTCCGGATCGGCTCCTCCGGGACTGTCGGTGGCCGCCACTAGAACTGCTCTCGACGAACACGGACCGACGGCCCCGGAGCGGGGCCACTTCCCCAGGAGGTCACCAGATGAGCACCATGACGATCGACCAGACGTTCGACCGGACGTTCGACCCCACCGTGGAGCGGGCGCTCCGCGGTCGCTCCGGCCACACGGACGGCGGGGTCCGGCTGACCCGGCGCGGCCGGGTGGTGGTCGTGGTGCTCGCGCTGTTCGCCGTGCTCGCCCTCGGGGTGGTCGTCGCGGGCGGGTCGGTCGCCACCCGCGACTCCGGCGCGCCGGAGCCCACCGCGGTCGTGCAGGTCGGCCCGGGCGACACCCTCTGGGAGATCGCATCCGTGGCCGCCGGTGACGGTGACGTCCGCTCGATGATCGACCGGATCGAGAAGCTCAACGCGCTCGACTCCGGGATGCTCGTCGCCGGTCAGCGGCTGCTGGTCCCGGTCGGCTGACATCCGTCCCCGGTGCGCTGACGTTCGCCACCGGGGCCACCCAAGACTTCGCCGGCCGCCTCGACCCCGGCCGGCGAGACCGGGGAAGACGAGGGGCGGGGCCGTTCGGCTCCGCCCCTCGAGGTATTTCGGGCCCGGTGGCGGAGCTGCCGGACCCGGCCAGCGTGCCCCGTCCTAGCGTGCCCCGTCACTAGCGCGCGGCCCGTCGCCCGCCGATCGGTCGCGGCGCCTCCTCGGCGTCCGCCGTGCCGCGGGGCGCGGGTGGCTCGGTGATCCCGAGCCGCCGGGTCAGTCGGGCGAGCAGCATCATCCCGAAGAACAGGCAGGCGACGGCGCCGACCGAGGCGACGGCCAGGAACCACCAGGCCCGGTCGTCGCCACCCCGGGCGGTGGCGCCGAAGTCGATCGCGGCGTACACGAGGTACCCCCAGGCCACGACGCAGGCCGTGATGCCGAGCGCAAGCAGCAGCAGGGCCGGCTGGAAGGTCCGCCTGCGCCGGGGTCCACGGCGCGACCCGGCTCGCTTCCCACCCGTCGCACCCCGCACCCGGCCATTGTGGCCGATCGACCCAGCGGTCGGGGGAGGCTTCCCGGGCATCCGCCCGGTCGCCGGCCCCCATCGGGGGGCGACGCGCCGGTTCCGGAGCCCGTGTCGCCCGGCCGCTGCGGCCCTGACCTGCGGCTTTGCGGGTGGCGGGACGGACCGGTCAGAACCACCTCGACCTGCCCTTGCATCGCCCTTCGCCGGGGCGTACGGTTACCACTACATCTAGTACTTACAACGATGTAGTTATCCACATCTAGTTCCACAGGGGACGGTGGATGACTCACAGCGAACTGCTTGTTGTACACAGGGAAAGCCCCAGCTCTCCACAGCCACACCCACCCCGCCGGGACACCGCGCGGAGGGGGCGGCAGCGTGCGGAGGCTGGGCGAGACCGAAGGGAGGAGGGGCCCGATGCACTGTCCGTACTGCCGCAACACCGACACCCGGGTCCTCGACTCCCGGGTCGCCGACGACGGCGGCTCGATCCGCCGCCGGCGGGCCTGCTCGGCCTGTGAGCGCCGGTTCACGACCGTCGAGCTGATGCAGCTGACCGTGCTCAAGCGCTCGGGGGCCAGCGAGCCGTTCAACCGCGAGAAGGCGGTCGCCGGCGTGCGCAAGGCCTGCAAGGGCCGCCCGGTGTCCGAGGACCAGCTGGCCTGCCTCGGTCAGGTGGTCGAGGACGCGCTGCGGCTCTCCGGCGCCGCCGAGATCGAGGCCCACGAGGTCGGCATGGCCATCCTCGGGCCGCTGCGCGCGCTCGACGAGGTCGCCTACCTGCGCTTCGCGAGCGTCTACCGCGCCTTCGAGTCGGCCGACGACTTCGAGAAGGAGATCGCGGCCCTGCGCGCGGAGCGCCTCGAGCGCGTGCTCGCGGAGCCCGCGCCTCAGCCCGTCCCCACGGGCTGACCACAGACGGCCCGGCGTGCGTAGTGGGGAAGCTGCGTACGCCGGGCCCACCACCTCGCTTGTCGAGCGACCTCAACAGACGTCAACAGACGCAGCCGCCGCACTGTCGGTGGCACCAGCAAGTATCGAACCAGCACATCAACCTCGAGAGACGGGACGCAGAGGGATGACCGAGACGGTGAGCGGCGGAGCCCAGGGACAGGCGCCGGGCAAGGGCAAGGCCAGGAAGGGCGCGGGCCTGAAGATCCAGCGGGTCTTCAGCACCGAGGGCGTGCACCCCTACGACGAGATCACCTGGGAGCGCCGCGACGTCGTCCAGACCAACTGGAAGACCGGTGAGACGGTCTTCGAGCAGCGCGGCGTCGAGTTCCCCGACTTCTGGTCGGTCAACGCCTCGACCATCGTCACCACGAAGTACTTCCGCGGCGCGGTCGGCACCGACGCCCGCGAGTGGAGCCTCAAGCACATCGTCGACCGCGTGGTGAAGACCTACGCCAAGGCCGGCGTCGACCACGGCTACTTCGCCACCGCTGCCGACGCCGAGGTCTTCGAGCGCGAGCTCACCTGGCTGCTCGTGCACCAGTACTTCTCGTTCAACTCCCCGGTCTGGTTCAACGTCGGCACCCCGTCGCCGCAGCAGGTCTCGGCCTGCTTCATCCTCTCCGTCGACGACTCGATGGACTCGATCCTGAACTGGTACAAGGAGGAGGGCTTCATCTTCAAGGGCGGCTCCGGCGCCGGCCTGAACCTCTCCCGCATCCGCTCCTCCAAGGAGCTCCTCTCGTCCGGTGGCACGGCGAGCGGCCCGGTCTCCTTCATGCGCGGCGCCGACGCCTCGGCCGGCACCATCAAGTCCGGCGGCGCCACCCGCCGTGCGGCGAAGATGGTCGTGCTCGACGTCGACCACCCCGACATCGAGGAGTTCGTGGCGACCAAGGCGCGCGAGGAGGACAAGATCCGCGCGCTGCGCGACGCCGGGTTCGACATGGACCTCGGCGGCGTCGACATCACCTCGGTGCAGTACCAGAACGCCAACAACTCCGTCCGCGTCTCCGACGAGTTCATGCGCGCGGTCGAGGACGGCACCGACTTCGGCCTCCGGGCCCGCAAGACCGGCGAGGTCATCGAGCGGGTCGACGCCCGCGATCTGTTCCGCAAGATCAGCGAGGCGGCGTGGGAGTGCGCCGACCCGGGCCTGCAGTACGACGACACGATCAACGACTGGCACACCAACCCCGAGACCGGCCGGATCACCGCGTCCAACCCGTGCTCGGAGTACATGTCGCTCGACAACTCCTCGTGCAACCTGGCCTCGCTGAACCTGCTGAAGTTCCTCAAGGACGACGACACCTTCGACGCCGCGCTGTTCGCGCAGGCAGTCGAGCTGATCATCACCGCGATGGACATCTCGATCTGCTTCGCCGACTTCCCGACCGAGGCGATCGGCCAGACGACCCGCGACTACCGCCAGCTCGGCATCGGCTACGCCAACCTCGGTGCGCTGCTGATGGCGATGGGCCTCGGCTACGACTCCGAGGGTGGCCGCTCGATGGCGGCGACGATCACCTCGCTGATGACCGGCGCGTCGTACAAGCGCTCGGCGGAGCTGGCCGGCATCGTCGGTCCGTACGTCGGCTACGCCCGCAACGCGGAGGCGCACAAGCGGGTGATGCGCAAGCACCAGGCGGCCAACGACACCGTCCGCACGCTGCACATCGCGGACAGCCAGGTGCACAAGCTCGCCACCCAGGCGTGGGCCGACGTGATCGCGCTCGGCGAGACCAACGGCTTCCGCAACGCGCAGGCCTCGGTGCTCGCGCCCACCGGGACCATCGGCTTCATGATGGACTGCGACACCACCGGCATCGAGCCCGACTTCTCGCTGGTGAAGTTCAAGAAGCTCGTCGGCGGCGGCTCGATGCAGATCGTCAACCAGACCATCCCGCGTGCGCTGAAGAAGCTCGGGTACGTCGACGAGCAGGTCGAGGCGATCGTCGCCTACATCGCCGAGCACGGCCACGTCATCGACGCGCCGGGCCTGCGGACCGAGCACTACGAGGTCTTCGACACCGCCATGGGGGCCCGCGCGCTCAAGCCGATGGGCCACGTGCGGATGATGGCGGCGGCGCAGCCGTTCCTCTCCGGCGCGATCTCGAAGACGGTCAACCTGCCGGAGACGGCGACCGTCGAGGAGATCGAGGAGGTCTACCTCCAGTCGTGGAAGCTGGGCCTCAAGGCCACCGCGATCTACCGCGACAACTGCAAGGTGGGCCAGCCGCTCGCCGACGGCGGAGGCAAGGCCAAGAAGGACGCCGCCGACGCCGCGGCCAAGGTCGAGTCCGAGGTGGAGCCGAAGGTCGTCGAGAAGGTCGTCTACGCCCCGGTCCGCAAGCGGCTCCCGAAGTCCCGGGTCTCGCGCACCACCTCCTTCACGGTGGGTGGCGCGGAGGGCTACATGACCTCGGGTGCCCACGAGGACGGCTCGCTCGGCGAGATCTTCCTCAAGCTCGGCAAGCAGGGCTCGACCCTGGCCGGCGTCATGGACGCGTTCTCGATCGCGATCTCGATCGGCCTGCAGTACGGCGTGCCGCTGGAGACCTTCGTCTCGAAGTACACCAACCAGCGCTTCGAGCCGGCCGGCCTCACCGACGACGCCGACATCCGGATGGCCCAGTCGGTGATGGACTACGTCTTCCGTCGGCTGGCGCTGGACTACCTGCCGTTCGAGACCCGTCAGAGCCTGGGCATCTACTCGGCCGAGGAGCGCCAGCGCTACCTCGAGACCGGCTCCTACGAGCCGCTCGAGGACCACGGCAACACCGCGGCCGAGCTGGTCGCTCCGGCCATCGAGCTCCGCGCCGACGACCCGGAGGCCGAGGACTCCTCGGCGGTTGAGGTGCGAGGCGAAGCGAGCCTCGAAATCTCCGAGTCGGTGGCGGCCAAGCCCGCCCCGTCCACCGCCCACACCAGCGCCGAGCTGCTCGAGCAGATCACCGGCACCGCGGTCGACAGCCCGCTCTGCTTCACCTGCGGCACCAAGATGCGCCCCGCCGGCTCCTGCTACGTCTGCGAGGGCTGCGGCAGCACGAGCGGCTGCAGCTGAGCGACGCTCGGCTTCTCGGGACGTCATGCGCTGCGTGGAAGCGGTTCCTCGCAACGTATGACGTCCCGGCCGAGCCGTTGAAAGCCGGGGCGTCGGTGGCCTTCAGCGACGGCCGGCGCTGTGGTAGGCCGGAGTCATGGCCCAGCACGAGCATTCGGGCGTACGCCGGGTGGCCGCCCAGACCGGGATCTTCCGGCGCAAGCCGGTGCAGGCGGAGCACGGCGACAGCGAGCTCGAGCGCAGCATCGGGCTCTGGCAGCTCACCGCGATTGGGCTCGGGGCGATCATCGGGGCCGGGATCTTCGCGCTCGCGGGGCCGGTGGCGAAGGAGGACGCCGGGCCGGCGGTGACGGTGTCGTTCCTGATCGCCGGCGTGGCGAGCGCGTGTGCCGCGCTGTCGTACGCCGAGTTCGGCGGGATGATCCCGGAGGCGGGGTCGGCGTACACCTATGGCTACGCCGTGCTCGGCGAGTCCGTGGGCTGGTTCATCGGCTGGGACCTGCTGCTCGAGTACACCGCGATCGTGGCGGTGGTCGCGATCGGGGTGTCGCAGTACATCAACTTCCTCGCCGACGCGATCGGGCTGGACCTGCCGACGTGGATGCTCGGCGCGCCCGGCACCGGCGCGGGGCACCGGATCGACCTCTTCGCTGTGCTGCTGTGCCTGGGCGTGGCGTGGCTGCTCAACCGCGGCATCAAGACCAGCGCGCGGGTGGAGACCTGGCTGGTCGGGGTGAAGATCCTGATCGTGCTGGCGGTGATCGTGGTCGGCGTCTTCTACATCGACACCGACAACCTCACGCCGTACTTCCCGCATGGGCTCAGCGGCGCCGCGACCGGCGCCGCCACGGTCTTCTTCGCCGTGTTCGGGTACGACGCGATGAGCACCGCCGCCGAGGAGTCCAAGGAGGCCGAGCGCAACCTGCCGAAGGCCATCATCTTGTCGCTGGCGATCGCGATGGTGCTCTACCTGCTGGCCGCGACGGTGCTGACGGGCATGGTCGACTACACCGACCTGGCGGACACGGCGGCGTTCAGCGCGGCTTTCGAGTCGGTCGGACTGGCGGGCTTCTCGAAGGTGGTCGCGGTCGGGGCGATCGTCGGGATCATCACCGTGCTCTTCTCCTTCACCCTCGGCGCGAGCCGGGTCTGGTACGCCATCAGCCGGGACGGGCTGCTGCCGGCCTGGTTCGCGAAGACCAACCGGAACCGTTCGCCGAGCCGGCCGGTGTGGATCGTCGGCATCGTGTCGGCGGGCATCGCGGGCTTCGTGTCGATCGGCGAGGCGGCGGAGCTGACCAACATCGGCATCCTGCTCGCGTTCGTCGTCGTGTCGACCGCGGTGATCGTGCTGCGCTACCGCTCGCCCGACATCGTGCGCACCTTCCGGACGCCGGCGATGCCGTTCACCCCGCTCCTCGGCATCGCGTTCTCGCTGTGGCTGATCACCAAGCTGCAGCCGGCGACGTGGGTGCGGTTCGCGGTGTGGTTCCTGATCGGCGTGGTGATCTACGCGGCGTACGGCTATCGGCACAGCAAGCTCGGCCGGGGCGAGGTCGCGGAGACGAAGGACGCCTGACCGCGGCCGGCGCCCGGGGTCAGCCCGCCGACGAGGCGCGGACGTGGAGCACGGTGGGGAGCAGTCGCTGCCTCCGGATCCGCTTGCGTTGGTGGATGAGATCGATGAGCAGGTCGGTGGACTCGGCGCCGACGTCCGCGGGTCGCATGCTCACCGTGGTGACCGGGGGATCGAGGTGGGCGTTCTTCGGGTCGTCGCTGAAGCAGCCGATGGCGAGGTCGGCAGGCACGGCCAGGCCGTGCGCCCGGGCGGCTTCGAGGAGGAAGAGCCCGGAGTAGGTGTAGACGCCGACGACGGCGTCCGGCGGGGTCGGTCGACCCAGCAGCGTCGAGATCGCGGCTCGCTCGGCGCCCCGGTGGTTGTCGGGGGCGAAGGTCGTGTAGATCGGCTCCTGCCCGACGGCACGGCACCAGGCGAGATAGGTCTCCCGCAGGATCGCCGGATAGGCGTCGTCATGGTCGGGAAGGACCGCCGCGACCGCGGTCCGGGCACCGCCGTGGCGCAGGTGGTCCAGCAGCCCGACGAGGCCCTGACCGTCGTCGGTGTCGACCCAGAAGTCGTCGGCCCGGGGCTCGGGCGGCCGCCCGGCGTACACCAGCGGGATGCCGCGCCGTTCGAGGATCGGGCGGACCGGGTCGCTGAGCCGCGGTTCGCAGTGGACCACGCCGTCGACCGGGGTGGTCAGCCACGACCAGGCCGACATCGTCGCCGGCAGCACCGTGAGGAGGTAGCCGCGGGCGTGTGCGGCGCCGATCGCGCCGAGGATGAGCTCGGAGTAGTACGGGTTCTGGGTGTACGGCACCGCGAGGTCGCCGAAGATGGCCATGGTCAGGCCGAGCATGCCCGTGCCGCCGCGCGCCTGGGCGAACGCCGAGGTGTAGGGCACGTAGCTCAGCTCGTGCGCCGCCGCGATCACCCGCCGGCGGGTCTCCGGCGAGAGCCGGCCCGTCCCGTTGAGGGCGTTGGAGACCGTGGCCTTCGAGACGCCGGCGCGCTCGGCGACCTGCTCGACCGTGGGGCGAACGCGACGCCTGTCCATGCCTCCACCTCGTGGGGTCAACGACGGCGCACCGGCGGCGCCATGTTGCTTGTGGTGAACATGTTAATCATCGACAGTCGCTCCCACCCCAGGCCGATCCGCCGTCGGCCAGACAGGAGCCCTGAGATGAGCGACTCGACCCGCAACGAGCTCGGGATGGACCGCAAGATCACGCGGCGCGACTTCATGGACGGCGTCGCGCTCGGCGTCGGAGCCGTCGCCGCCGGGTCGCTGCTCGGCGCAGCCGGCAGCGCCCCGGCGCAGGCAGCGCCCGCGCAGCCCGGCGCCGTCTCTCGGCGCGGCGGGGTGTACCCACCCGGCCGGGACGGGATGCGGGGCCAGAACCAGCTGGACAACTTCGGCCACCAGCTCCGTGCGGGGACCTTCTGGGACAACGCCGGCGAGCCGCAGGCGACCGGCGAGACCTACGACCTGGTGGTCGTCGGCGGCGGCATCAGCGGTCTCGCGGCGGCCCGGATCTTCCAGCAGCAGGCCGGACGCAAGGCCCGGATCCTGGTCCTCGAGGCGCTCGACGACGTCGGCGGCCACGCTCGCCGCAACGACTTCTCCACCACCCACCGGCAGCTGATCGGGTACGGCGGCTCGCAGTCGCTCGACGCGCCCTCCTCGTTCGCGCCCGTGGCGAAGAAGCTGCTCGACGACGTCGGCATCGAGCCGGAGAGGTTCGAGAAGTACTTCGACAAGGACTTCGAGGACCGGCACCACCTCGGCAGCGGCGTGTTCCTGGACAAGGAGAGCTGGGGCGCCGACTTCCTCGGGCGGTGGCATGGCACCCCCGACTACCGGAAGGTCCTCGCGGGCTCGCCGGTGAAGGCCGCCACCCGCGCCAAGATCGAGGAGATCTACAACGGCAAGGTCGACTACCTGGCCGGCCTCACGCGGGCACAGAAGAAGAACAAGCTCGACCGGATCACCTACCTCGAATTCCTCCGCGACCACGCCGGCGCCGACGCCGACGCGCTGAAGTACCTGCAGACGGTGTCCAACGGCAACTGGGGCTACGGCATCGACGCGATCGGCGGCCTGGACGCCTGGGTCGAGCCGTTCCCCGGATTCCGTGGGACGTTCCAGCCCTACTGGGACGACAAGCCCGACCCGCGGATGGCCCCCACCGCCCACAAGCTCTGGTACGCCGAGGACGAGTACATCTACCACTTCCCCGAGGGCAACGCCGGCGTCGTGTACTCGCTGGTGCGCAAGCTCCTGCCCGAGGCCCTGCCCGGCAAGGGCATGCAGACGATCACCACCAACCGGATCCGCTACGGCCGGCTCGACCAGTCGGGCAACCGGGTGCGGATCCGGCTCAACGCGCCGGCCGTGCGGATCAAGCACGTCGGCGACCCCGGGACCGCGACGAAGGTCGACGTGACCTACCTGGAGAAGGGCAAGCTGCGGGTGGTTCGGGCGGCGAACGTCGTCATGGCGTGCCAGAACTCGTTGATCCCCTACCTCACCGACGAGCTCGGCGACGCCCAGCGGGAGGCGCTGTTCGACTCCCGTCGGCTGGCGCTGTGCTACACGACGGTGGAGGTCCGCAACTGGAAGGCGTTCAAGAAGGCCGAGCTCGCGCACGTCCGCTACCCCACGGCGTACTGGCAGAGCATCGGGCTGGACTTCCCGGTCAGCATGGGCCGCTACCAGTTCCCGGACAAGCCGAAGGACCGTGCGCTCCTCCACGTGACGAGCTCGTTCTGCAAGCCCGGAAGTGGCGAGCATCCGCAGGACCAGGCGGCGTACGGACGACGTCAGCTCGCCGGCACGACCTTCGACGAGATGGAGTTCCGGCTCCGGGACCAGCTGGCGCGCACGCTCGGACGGTTCGGCTTCGATCCGGCCGACGACATCCTCTCGATCACCGTCAACCGGTGGGCACACGGCTACGCCTACGAGTACGCCCGCCCCTGGGACAAGTTCTGGCCCGCCGGGCCGCTGCCGAGCCACGTCGCACGGCAGCGCTGGGGCCGGGTCGCCATCGCCAACACCGACTCCGCTCCGCGTGCCTACGTCGACGCCGCCATCGGCATGGCGGCGCGAGCCGTGGCCGAGCTCACCGGTGCCAGGCTCCCCAAGGTCGCCAACGGCGTCGACGGCATCGATCCGCGGAAGCTGGGGTCCGGCGGCCGATAGACCCGCGTCGTCGCGTCTCGAGGATGAGCGCTGAGTAGGGTCGCACCCATGGCGCGCACCTGGTTGTCGATCAAGGTCGAGCTGCTGGGCGGTAGGGGCGAGGACCTGTGGCCGTACCCGGGACGGGTGCTCGTGACCGGGCCGTCGCACACCTTCGCCCAGCTCGCGAAGGCGATCGATGACGCGTTCGCGCGGTGGGATCGGGCTCACCTGTGCCAGTTCACGCTGGCGGACGGCACCGTCGTCACCGACGAGGAGACCGCGGACGACGCGCTGGACACGCCGTTCGGTCCGCTTCCGAAGCGGCCGCTCGTCCTGGAGCAGACCAAGGTGGCCCGGCAGGTCGTGCCGGGTGAGGAGTTCCGGTACGTCTTCGACTTCGGCGACGACTGGACCTACGCCTGCACGGTCGAGGCGCCGAAGGTGGATCCGGCCGACGTCCTGGGCGTGGTGCCGAGGATGCCGACCGTGGCGTGGGGGTGGGGCACGATCCCGGACCAGTACGGCCGGCGCTGGGACGACGACGGGGAGACGCCCATGCCGCGTCGTCCGGCCCGGCCGCACCCGATGCTCTGGAACGAATGGCCGGCGGGCGGGCCCGGTGTTCCGGTCGACGTGAGCGACCTGCGAGGTGCCATCGCTCGGCGCGACATCCCCGCCATCCTGGCGGCGATCGAAGGCCGAGACGTCGACGACCTGCTGCAACACGTGGGCGTCGGCCTGCAGATCGTCCTGGCCTCCGACCGCACGCGCGGCGACGCGATCGCCGCCTCCGTGCTCAACCGGCTCGACCTGCGCGGCTGGCCCGGGGACGACATCCTGGCCGAGGACCTGCTCGCCGAGCTGCGCGGGACCCCGCCGGCCACGCGACAGGTGCCGGTCGACCTCCAGGAGCTCGGCTCGGCCTTGTCGGGCGGCCCCGAGGATCCGGCCGGCTACCTGGACCTGCACACGGGCGAGGTGATCCCGGGCGCGCTCGTGGACGCGATGGATGGCGACGAGGCGGAGGCGATCGACGTGACGGACGATCCGGACCGGTGGCTCGAGCTCGACGCATCGGGATCGCGGGAGCGGCGGCAGGACATGGCCGATTTCGCGGCGCGACAGCCCAACTCCGACCTGCGTCGACGCCTCGTGTCGGCGACCGAGGGGAAGGGCGCCTTCCGACGGTTCGCGGACGCGATCCACCAGGAGGACCTGGCCGCGCGGTGGTATCCGTTCTCGGACGATCGGCAGTCGGGCCGGGCCCGCGCCTGGCTCGCCGAAGCGGGCATCCGCGCCGTACCGCCGCGTTGACGACGGCGCGAAGCCGCTCGGTCCAGGCGTGCTGCTCGAGCAGTACGCGAACGCGTCGCTGACCGGTTGACCCAGATCACAGCCCGAACGGGGATGACGCGGGCGTTTCTTTCGTTTTCAACTACAGCAGGTGACCTGTAGCGCCGGATCGGCGCGCCCTGCACCCGGCCCCATCCCCGTCGAGTCGAACCCGAGCGGATCGCCGCGCGGTGGGCCACTGCCCCCTGCGAGAGGAACCCGCTTGTCTTCCCCGTTCACCACGCCATGGCGCTCGACGCTCGCCTCGCCGCTGCGGCTGCTCCTCGTCGTGATGGTCGCCATGATGACCGTCGGGATCGCCGCGACCTCGATCGCGGCCGAGCTGGCCGAGGGACGGTCCGAGGCCGTCGTGACCACGGATCTCGGTGCGGCCACGATCCACGTGGACCGCTCGCCTGCGGTCTCCCGCGCCGGCGACCGGACGGCGGGCACGCACGCCGAGCGCGCGCTGAAGGCGAGGCGCGTCGTGGACGCGACGCGCGTCGAGCGCAGGCCGGTGCGCCCGGCGCTGCCGCTGGCGCCGAGCAACGCCGCCCAGACCGCCGCGTCCGCGATGGAGTCCACCACCAACGTGCCGGGGCAGTGCTTGGGCTGGGCGCGCGAGCAGGCCGGCATCCCGTCGAAGTACGCCGACGCCACCACGGCGTGGCGACACGCGAGCGGCCGGCACACGGGCGGCGCCACCCCGCCACGAGGCGCGGCCGTGTACTGGACGGGCGGCAGCTCCGGGCACGGGCACGTCGCGATCTCGCTCGGGAACGGCCTGGTGCGCTCGTCCGACGCGGGCGGGTCCGGCACGGTCGCCACCGTGCCGATCCGCTACTTCGACCGGGAGTGGGATCTCGAGTACGCCGGCTGGGCGGGCTCGATCAACGGCTACGCGATCCCGGGCGTCGCGATCGCCTGAGCCGGCCGCCGCACCCTTGCGGTGCCGACCCCGGCGGCGCATCGTGGAGGCATGCGCGCAGAGGTAGGAGATCGGCTGATCGTGGAGGCGCCGACCGACCACTCGTCGGGCCGGAGGGGCGTCGTGGTGGAGGTGCGCGGCGAGGACGGCCAGCCGCCGTACGTCGTGCAGTGGGACGACGGCCACGAGGGGCTGTGCTACCCGGGCCCGGACGCCCACGTGAAGCACGACTGAGCCCCACGCGGCCACGTCTCAGGCGGGACCGGGCGCCGCGTCCTTCGCCTCCGCGCGTCGTCGCCGACGCTCGGCACGGTCGGCCTCCTTGCGCTCGGCCTGCGCCACCTGGCGCTGCAGGGTCGTGATCGACCTCGCCTGAGCGGCGACCACGCCCTCGAGGTTCGCGGCATGCTGGTGGGTGAGCGCGAGCTCCTCGGTCAGCCGGGCGAGGTGGACGGCCTGGCTGCGTCGCTCGAGCTCGAGCCGCTCGAGCTGGGCGCCGCGCACCGCGAGGGCGGCGCGCCCCATCGTCGGGTCGTCCGGGTGCGCCGCGGCGGCCGCGTCCGTCTCGACCTCGATGCCGATCAGGGCCACGCCGACCAGGCGCTCGGGGGCGTCTGGAGCGCCGCCGGGACGCCGGACGGGCGGCGACGTCTCCAGCTCCAGGACCGATGCGCGCCCGGCGCGAAGCGGCGCCCGCAGCTCGACCACGCGTCCCCAGGGGCCGGCGCCGACGCGATGGTCGACCGGCTCGCCGTCGACGCGGGCCTCGACGACCGTCACGGGGACCGCGGGGTCGGTGCGCAGATGCACCCGCACGTGCACCGGCTCGGGATGTGTCCAGGGGAGCGCGAGCCGGGGTCGCGGGCTCGGCCCCGACCAGCGCCAGCGGTCGACGTCGTCCCACTCGGGCCCGTGCCAGTCGAACCCGCGCCACTCCTCGCCGGGCCCGATCCAGGCGCTGTCGACCAGCGCGGCGGGCGCCGGGATCGCGATGCCGCGCAGCTGCTCGTTGGCGGCGAGCCGCTCGCCGACCTCGAACTGCTGGGGAGCGGCGTGCCGGGTGCTCATCACCGTGCCGCGGGCGCGCGCCTCCGCGAGCCGTTCGTCGACGTAGGCCGTGCGGGCCGCGGGATCGGCCAGCAGCCGCTCGACCCGCAGCTGCTCGGCGTCGCTGGGCGCGAGGTAGGAGAGGTAGCGCAGCGCCGACGCGAACTTCACGACGCTGACCTCGCCCGTGGACGCGAACCGGCAGTCGGCGTCGGCCGCGGCGAGGAGGAACGCCGTGTCGACCGGGAGGCGCAGGGCCGCGGGATCCGGCCACCTCCCCACCGCGGCCGGGAGGTCGCGCACGTGGGCGAACGACGACGGTGGGAAGAAGTGCTCGCGCGGGACCTCGGCGTCGCCGGACTCGAACAGCCCGGTCACCCAGGTCAGCTCGTCCTCGGCACCGGGCGGGCCGAGGTAGATGCAGCCCGCCACTGCGAAGTCGAAGCCCTCGTCGAGGGCCCCGAGCAGCCGGTCCAGGTGCTCGGGCAGCCACAGGTCGTCGTGGCCCAGGTAGGCGACGTACCGCCCGCGGGCCTGTTCGCGGCCGAGGTTGTTCGGACCGGACTGCGATCGCGTGCGCTCGGGCAGTGCGAGCAGGCGGAAGCGCTCATCGAAGCCCGCGACGGTCTCGGCCAGTCCGTCGGCCGGCGGGCCGTCGCTGACGACGAGCACCTCGAGGTCGGTGCGGGTCTGCGCTCCGATGGAGCGCAGGGTCGGGGCGATCGCGAGCCCGCGCTCGTACGTCGCGACGACGACGCTGACGAGTGGGGTCACCTCAGTGGAAGGTGGCCGCGATCTGTCGCGGACCCGCGTAGGTCACGGGGAAGAAGGACCGCACGTCGACCGGGATCGTCCCGGAGTCGATGTCGACGTGGAAGCGGTCCGGATTCTCGTGGTCGTAGTGCGTGCTGGGCAGGTTGACCAGGATCGCGTCCTCGGCACCGACGTTGAGGGAGAGGTGCCAGACGCGCGGGGGGATCAGCACCTGACGGGCGCCGCTCGCCTCGCCGAGCACCAGCTTCTGGTGCTGGCCGCGGGTGGGCGACTCCGGGCGGTCGTCGTACAGCAGCACGAGCAACTCGCCACACACCAGGTGGTAGCGGTCGAGCTTCTCCTCGTGCAGGAACCAGCCCTTGAGCATGCCGGGGCGGATCGAGGTCTGGTAGGCGTACGCGAACGGCGCCTCCCAGAACCGCTCGCCGGTGAACATCTCGAGGAGCGCGCCGCGGTGGTCCACGTGCACGGGCGGCCGGTTGACGATGACGCCGTCGAGGTCGGTGGCGAGGGAGGTGCCGTCGGCGGAGACCGTCTGGCGGTCCTGGACGCCGCGGATCGCGGGGGCGCCGGCTGGGCTGTTGATCACGCGGGGAGTCTAGGGGTCGTCCCGGGGTGATCGCGCCGACTCTCAGAACTCACCCCGGTGGGTGACGGGCGTGCGGACCAGGCCGTGTCGGTCAGGTGGGCGCCGTCGCGTAGCAGGCGCGGAGTTGAGCAACACGGCTTAGGGTGTCGACGTGGACGAGAAGCCCTACGCCGCGGCGTACGACGCCGACCAGCAGGTCCTCTTCGTGGCGGGGTCGGTCGACGAGCTCGCCGGCCCCGTCTTCCGTGAGGATCTGGCCAAGCACACCGGGCAGCACACCGCGTCGTTGGTCGTGGACCTGTCCGACGTCGAGTTCTTCCCGAGCCTGGCCGTCGGCGTGCTGGCGGTCGCGATGCGGCAGTGCCGCGAGGCGGGCGCCGAGATCGAGGTGCGGGCCCGCGAGGGCGGCATCGTTGCGCGGGTGCTGACGATCTGCGCGCTGCCGTACACCGAGCTGCCCGCGACCTGACCCGACCCGGTCGAGACTGGGTCAAGACCGGGTCCCGGCGGGCGCGGAATCGCTAGGGTCCGGTCATGACGGCGTACCTGTCCGTGCTCGCCGCCGACATCGACGAGCTCCGGATCGACCTGTCCGACGGCTTCCAGCTGGCGACCAAGGCGATCATCGCCGTCTTCCTCTTCGGCGTCGCCCTGGACACCCGGCTCGATGACTTCCGCGACGTCGTACGCCGTCCGGTCGTCGTCGGCGCCGGCCTGGTCGCGCAGTACCTCGTGATGCCGGCCCTCACCGTGCTGCTCACGCTGGCCCTGGACGTGCGCGGCTCGGTGGCGATCGGCATGATCCTGGTCGTCTGCTGCCCGGCCGGGAACCTCTCCAACATCCTCACCCACCGGGCCCGGGGCGACGTCGCGCTGTCGATCTCGATGACGGCCGCGTCCAACGTGCTGGCCGTGGTGGTCACCCCGATCGCGGTGGCGTTCTGGTGCGGGCTCAACCCGGCCGCCGACGATCTGCTCCGCGACGTCTCGATCGACACCTGGGACATGGTCGCCGAGGTGGCCGTGCTGATCGGGCTGCCGTTCGCGGCCGGCCTGCTGGTGGCCTGGCGGTTCCCGGCCTTCGCCGCGCGGGCGCGCCGGTTCGTGGAGCCGGCGGCACTGGTGCTGCTCCTGCTGATCATCGTGGGCGGGCTCGCCGGGCAGTTCGCGATCTTCGTCGACTATGTCGGCGTCGTCGCGCTCGCGATCGTCGTGCAGAACGCCCTCTCGCTGGCGGTCGGCTACGGCACCGGGCGCGGCCTGCGGCTGCCGGCGCCCGGGGTGCGGGCGATGACGTTCGAGCTGGGGGTGCGCAACACCGGCCTGGCGCTCGTGCTGGCGCTCGGCTTCTTCGGCGACCTGGGCGGGGTCGCCTTCGTCGCGGCGCTCTGGGGCCTGTGGGACGTGACGACCGGCCTGGCCCTGTCGAGCCGGTGGAAGCGGGTGGCCGTCCGGTCGCCGGAGCTCCCGGCCCGTCCGGGGCGATGATCCGGGGCGATAGGTAGCCGGTCCTTGCGTGGCCGGAGCCTCGTGCCGAAGATCTTGGCGAGATCTGGTCTTTACGCGGGAGGGTCTTTACACGGGCCGAAGGTGCGTGATGGGGTGCGGATCGTGGGCATCGGGGCCCGCACGGCGTCCACTCGGGGGCGCCGGACAACTCTCGGAGGAAATATCTTGAAGCGACGCATCTCGGGCGTCATCGGTGCGGCCGCGAGTCTTTCGCTCGCGGCCGTCGTCATGCCCGGACAGGCCACGGCGAGCCCGCCGGCCGACTCCGTGCCGGCCGCCCAGCAACTAGCACCCCACAAGAAGGACGACCGCCGCGATCCCCTCGAGGCGAAGCGGCGCGCGCTGAAGGAGAAGGCGGTCGAGCTGGTCGCCACCGGCAAGCGCGAGGTCAAGAACCGCAGCGGCTCGCGGGCGGTCAAGGTCGGCAAGGGCCAGTGGGTCGAGTACGGCACCCAGGAGACCGCCCAGCTGCTCACCTTCCTGGTCGACTTCGGCGACACCGTCGACCAGCGCTTCCCGGACGCGCCGGCCGGCCCGGCCGCCGGGGAGATCCCGGAGCCGGGGCCCGACGACAACAGCACGTACTGGAAGCCCGACTTCGACCGCCAGCACTTCCTCGACATGTTCTTCAACGGCATGCCGGAGCAGGACGGCGAGTCGTTCAAGGACGCCTACAAGGAGATGTCCAGCGGCCGCTTCGACCTCGAGGGCGACGTGTCCGACTGGGTGCGGGTGCCGAACAACGAGGCCAGCTACGGCCAGACCGAGTCCAACGTGGACATGACCCGCTTCATCGGCGACAGCGCCACGGCCTGGTACGACGCGCAGAAGGCGGCCGGCAAGAGCGACGCCGACATCAAGGCCTACCTCCAGCAGTACGACATCTGGGACCGGTTCGACTACGACGGCGACGGCGACTTCAACGAGCCGGACGGCTACATCGACCACTTCCAGGCGATCCACGCCGGTGAGGGCGAGGAGGCCGGTGCGCCCGAGTGGGCGATCTGGTCGCACCGCTGGTACGTCAACCCCAACCGCACCGACGGCCCCGCGAACGCCAAGTTCGGCGGCATCCAGATCGGCAACACCGGCCTGTGGATCCGCGACTACACGACCGAGCCGGAGAACGGCGGTCTCGGCGTCTTCGCGCACGAGTTCGCCCACGACCTCGGCCTGCCGGACTACTACGACACCAACGGCGGCGAGAACGGCACCGGCTTCTGGAACCTGATGAGCTCGGGCTCCTGGATGAGCCACCAGGACGCCAACGCCATCGGCACCACGCCCAACCACATGGGTGCCACCGAGAAGCTCTTCCTCGGCTGGCTCGACTACGCCCAGGTCGCGGCCGGCCGCCGCGCCGAGCTGAAGCTCGGCCCGTCGTACCACGCGACCAAGAACGCCCAGGCCGTGCTGGTGAACCTGCCGCCCGGCGAGGAGAAGGTCGACGTCGGCGACGCGGCCTCGGGGTCGAAGTACCTCTATTCCGGTCAGGGTGACGAGCGCACGGCCACCGTGACGAGCCCGGACTTCACGGTCCCCGCGGGCGGCCAGCTCACGGCCAAGGTCAACTACTCGATCGAGACCGACTGGGACTACGCCTACGCCGAGATCTCGACCGACGGCGGCTCGACGTTCACGCCGGTGCCGACCAACCTGTCGACGAACGCCGACCCGAACAACCAGAACGACGGCGAGGGCATCACCGGCAGCAGCGGTGACGCCTGGGTGGACCTGACGGCCGACCTCGCGGCGTACGCCGGGCAGGACGCGCAGCTGCGGTTCCGGATGGTCAACGACGCGGCGTACCACGAGATCGGGTTCAAGGTCGACGACGTCGCGGTCGGCAGCGCCCTGACGACCGGGGTGGAGGACGGCGCGCCCGGCTGGACCAGGGACGGGTTCGTCGTCGTCACCGACGGCAGCTACACGGTGCCGTACGAGCACTACTACCTGGCCGAGAACCGGCAGTACGCCGGCTACGACACCACGCTGAAGGAAGGCCCGTACAACTTCGGCTGGACGGTCACCAAGCCCGACAAGGTGGAGCGCTTCCCGTACCAGAACGGCCTGCTGGTCTGGTACGCCAACACGCTCTACTCCGACAACAACACCACGCAGCACCCGGGTGGTGGCGAGGCCCTGCCGGTCGACGCCCACCCCGACGCGCTGACCTGGAGCGACGGGACCGTCGCCCGCAACCGGATCCAGTCCTTCGACGCGCCGTTCAGCCTCGACAAGACGGACAAGATCAGCCTGCACCGGGAGGCCGCGACCGCCGGCGGCACCCAGCGCACGACGATCACGGAGAAGTCGCGGCCGGGGGTGAAGGTGTTCGACGACACCGACCCGTACGCCTACTACGACGAGGACAACCCGCTGGGCAGCGTCATCGTCGCCGGCACGGGCACCAAGATCCGGATCCTGTCCAGCAAGGACAAGAAGGGGACCATGACGGTCCGGGTCAACTGAGGGTCGGCTGAGGCGTCCCGACCACGGATCGGGACGATCGGGGTCGTGTGCTCGAGGGCGCGCCGAGGCGCGGGCTCGGGCACACGACCCTCCGTCGTCCGGGCGGTGGCCCGTAGCCTGGGCGGGCCATGCTCTGTCACCACTTCGACGCCGGTCGCTGCCGCTCGTGCAGCTGGCTGGGGCTGCCCTACGACGCCCAGCTCGTCGACAAGCAGCGGACCGTCGAGGGGCTGCTGGGCGGCCACCGGGGCCTGGGCTGGCGGGAGCCGGTCGCGAGCGCGCAGCTGGGCTTCCGCAACAAGGCCAAGATGGTCGTCAGCGGCACGGTCGACGAGCCCACGCTCGGCATCCTCGACCCGACGGGCGGCGGGGTCGACCTCCGGGACTGCCCGCTGCACACCCCGGGCATCCGGGCGGCGCTGCCGGTGCTGGCCGGGTTCGTGCGCCGGGCGAGGCTCACGCCGTACGACGTGCCGGCCCGCCGCGGCGAGCTCAAGCACCTGCTGGTGACCGAGTCGCCGGACGGTGAGCTGATGGTGCGGTTCGTGCTGCGCTCCCAGGAGCCGGTCGCCCGGATCCGCAAGCACCTGCCGGCGCTGCGCGAGGCGCTGCCGGCGCTGGCGGTCGCCTCCGTCAACCTGCAGCCCGAGCACAAGGCGATCCTCGAGGGCGACCGCGAGCTCCTGCTGACCGAGCAGGAGACGCTGACGATGCGGGTGGCCGGGCTCGACCTCCACCTGCGGCCGCAGAGCTTCTTCCAGACCAACACCGCGCTGGCCGCCGAGCTCTACGAGCGCGGCCGGGCCTGGGTCGCGGAGGTCGGGCCGGCGACCGTGTGGGACCTCTACTGCGGCGTCGGCGGCTTCGCGCTCGCGGTGGCGGGCACCGGCGTCGAGGTGACCGGGATCGAGGTGAGCCGCGAGGCGGTCGCGAGCGCCACGCTGAGCGCCGCCGGGGTCGGGCTCCCGCGGGTCCGCTTCGAGGCGGGCGACGCCACGGCGTACGCCCTCGCCGCGATCGCTCCGCCCGACCTGGTCGTGGTGAACCCGCCGCGCCGCGGCATCGGGTCCGAGCTGGCTGGCTGGCTGGAGGCGTCGGGCGTGCGGCACGTCCTCTACTCGAGCTGCAACGCCCGCACGCTCGCGCAGGACCTCGCGCGGATGCCCTCGCTGCGGCCGGCGCGCGGGCAGCTGCTCGACATGTTCCCCAACACCGCCCACTACGAGGTGCTGACGCTGCTGGAGCGGTCGTGACCGGCGACCGTGCCCGGTTGGAGGAGGAGCGCCTGCGGACGGTCAGGCGGCTGGCCGATCTGCGCGGCGACTACCGCGGCTTCGTCGAGGCCTCGAAGGACTCCAACGCCGACGACGAGCACGACCCCGAGGGCACGACGATCGCCTTCGAGCGCTCGCAGGTGGGTGCCCTGGTGCGCCAGGCCGAGGCGCAGCTGGAGGAGGTCGACGCCGCCCTCGCCCGGCTCGCCGCCGGCCGGTACGGCGTCTGCGTCGACTGTGGTGCGACCATCCCCGCCGGACGCCTCGAGGCGCGCCCGGCCGCGGCCCGCTGCGTCGCCTGCGCCTCGACCCGCCGCTGAGCCCGCTCGCCCGACTCCGAGGTATCTGGCGGACGCTGCGTCGCTCCTGGAGGGCATGACGCGCAGGGAATCGCGCCGCGAGTGGCGCTCGCTCACCGCGGACGAGAAGCAGCGGCGGCTCGACCGCCTGCGCCGCGCCCAGCACCGCCAGCTCGTCCACGACGCCCGGGTGCTGCGCGTCGTCAGCGCCGACTGACCTGCCACACCACCTGCCACACCACCTGCCACGCCACCTGCCACGCCTCCAGCCACACCTGCCAGCCCTCTCGCGAGGGGTCGACCGGGGGGATACCCAGTGGCGGTGTGGTCGTTCCGGACCGCCCGGAACGACCAGATCGTCTGTGGCTATCGCCCCGTTGCGGCCGACATCACCCTTGCATGTACCTCTAGGGGGTATGTATCGTCGACTCCCTGATACCCCCTGGGGGTAGAATGGAGGAGATGATGGAGACGACCACCCGCACCTACCGGGTGCACGGCATGACCTGCGACCACTGCGTCGGCGCGGTGACCCGCGAGCTCGGCTCGCTGGACGGCGTCAGCGACGTCCAGGTCGACCTGGCCACCGGTGACGTCACCGTACGGTCGGGCCGCCCGCTCGACGACGTCGAGGTCGCCGCGGCGATCGACGAGGCCGGCTACGAGCTGGCCTCCTGAGAGCGCCCGAACCCGCCGGAGGAGCGCAGACCGCATGACCACCGAGACCCAGCCGCTCGTCGAGTCCACCCTCGACATCGAGGGGATGACCTGCGCGTCCTGCGTCAACCGCGTGCAGAAGGCGCTCTCCCGGGTCGACGGGGTCGAGTCGGCGTCGGTGAACCTGGCCAACGAGACCGCCTCCGTCGCCTACGACCCCGCCGTGGTCGACGCCACGGCGCTCGCCGCCGCCGTCGAGAAGGCGGGGTACGCCGGCACGTTGCGCCAGGCCGAGCCTCCGGCGGCGGACCACCCCGCCGCCGACAGCTCGGCCCCCGCGGCCGACCCGATCGACGAGCTCGACGCCCGTCGCGACGTGGAGATCGGCCGGCTGCGGCGCAGGTGGCAGGTCGCGCTCGCCGTCGGCCTGGCGCTGATGGGGATCATGTACGTCCCGCTCCATCTCGACACGATGGACTGGCTGATGCCGCTCCTGCTCGTGGTCGCCACCGTGGTCCAGTTCTGGGCGGGACAGGACATCTACCGCCGCGCCTGGCGCAACGCCAGGCACCGGGCCACCAGCATGGACACGCTGGTCGCGCTCGGCACCGGCGTGGCGTTCGGCTACAGCGCCTTCGTCACGCTCTGGCCCGGCCTCGCGGAGCGGTGGGGCCTGCCGCTGCACCTGTACTTCGAGACCGCGCTGATCGTCGTCGCGCTGGTGCTGATGGGCCGCTGGCTGGAGCTGAAGGCCAAGAAGCGCACGGCGTCGTCGATCCGGGCGCTGGTCGGGCTGGCGCCGACGACCGCTCGTGTGCTGCGCGACGGCGTGGAGGTCGACGTCCCCGTCGCCGACGTGGTGGTCGGTGACCTGGTGCGGGTCCGCCCGGGCGAGAAGCTGCCGGTCGACGGGGTCGTGACCGAGGGGCGCTCGGCCGTGGACGAGTCGATGCTGACCGGCGAGAGCGTCCCGGTCGACAAGGGCGTCGGCGATCCGGTCATCGGCGCCACGGTCAACACCACCGGCAGCCTCGTCGTCCGCACCACGGCCGTCGGCGCCGACAGCACGCTCGCGCAGATCGTCCGGCTGGTCGAGGAGGCGCAGGGCTCGGCTCCGCCGATGCAGCGGCTGGCCGACCGGGTGTCGGCGTGGTTCGTGCCCGCGGTGCTGGTCGTCGCGCTGCTGACGTTCCTGGCCTGGCTGCTGTTCGGGCCGGAGGCCGACCGGCTGACGCTGGCGATCGGTACGACGGTCGCGGTGCTGATCATCGCCTGCCCGTGCGCGCTCGGGCTGGCGACGCCGGTCGCCGTCATGGTCGGCACCGGCAAGGCCGCCGAGCTGGGCATCCTGGTCGGCGACGGCGCCGCCCTGGAGACCGCGCGCCGGCTCACGGCCGTGGTGCTCGACAAGACCGGCACGATCACGGTCGGCCGGCCCGAGCTGGCCGAGGTGGCTCCGGCCGACGGCTGGGACGCCGACGAGCTGCTCGCGCTGGTCGCGGCGGCCGAGGTCGGCAGCGAGCACCCGGTGGGCGAGGCGATCGTCCGCGGCGCCCGCGAGCGCGGGCTCACGGTGCCCCCGACCACGAGCTTCGACTCGGTGCCCGGCCACGGCGTGGTGGCCGAGATCGCCGGCCGCACCGTGCTGGCCGGCAACGCGGCCCACCTCGCCGCGCACGGGATCGCCCTCGCCGGATCCGATGGCGCCGGCATCCGGGTCGCGGTCGACGGCCGGTACGCCGGACGGGTCACCGTCGCCGACGCCGTGAAGCCGTCGTCGGCTCGGGCCGTCGCCGACCTGAAGGCGATGGGCCTCGACGTCTGGATGGTCACCGGCGACCACGAGGAGACCGCCCGGACCGTCGCCGCGGAGGTCGGCATCGACCACGTGATGGCCGACGTACGCCCCGCGGACAAGGCCGCGCGCATCGCCGGGCTGCAGGCCGCCGGCCAGGTCGTCGCGATGGTCGGCGACGGCGTCAACGACGCACCGGCGCTCGCGCGGGCCGACCTCGGCATCGCGATCGGCACCGGCACCGACGTGGCGATCGCGGCCTCCGACATCACCCTGGTCGGCGGCGACCTGCACGGCATCGTGTCGGCGATCGAGCTGTCGCGCCGGACCGTGACGACGATCAAGCAGGGACTCACCTGGGCGTTCGCCTACAACGTGCTGCTGATCCCGGTCGCCGCCGGTGCCCTGTACTGGTGGGACGGCCTGCTGCTCGACCCGGTGCTGGCGAGCGCCGCGATGGCGATGAGCTCGGTCAGCGTCGTCACCAACGCGCTGCGGCTGCGGAAGCCCCCCAAGGGCTCGGCCGGCCGCGCGCGGCTCGCCGACTGGAGCTACCTGGCCGGCATCGCCCTGCTCGCCATCGCGGTCGGCGTCGGCTTCACCTGGCTGAGCCGCACCGACCAGGCCGAGCGGGGCATGAACGGCGTGCTCACCTGGTCGGAGGGCATGGGCATGCCGATGCGACCGCAGATGAGCACGATGGAGCGCACCGACGTACCCCCGGTGAGCGCTCACGACGCCGGCCTCACGGTGTCGTACGACGTGCCGTCCGACGTCGCGCCGGGCGCGCCGACCCCGGTCACGGTGACCGTGCGCGACGCCGACACCGGCGAGCCGGTCGACGACCTCGTGCGCACCCACCAGGTCTGGATGCACCTGATCGTGACCCGCGCCGACCTCGGCACCTTCGCGCACCTGCACGCGGAGCCCACGGGCGAGGACGGCGTGCTCGGGGTGGTGGTGACCTTCCCGACGGCGGGGGAGTACACGCTGCACACGGAGTTCCGCCAGCAGGGCGAGATGGCCGACGTGCTGGACGCACACCGGGTCACCGTGGCGGGCGACCCACCGCCGGCCGAGTCGCTGCCGGCCGACGACGTACGCGAGGCCACGGTCGGCGGCCTGCGCATCACGCTCGACGGCGAGGCCCATGTCGCGGAGACCAGCGACTTCACGCTGAGCTTCGCTGATGCCGCGACCGGTGCCCCGGTCGACGACCTCGCGCCGTACCTCGGCGCCGCCGGCCACGTCGTGGTGCTGCGCGCGGACGGCAGCCGCTTCCAGCACCGGCACGCAGAGACCTTCGACGGCCGCGGGCGGCCGGTGCCGGCGCTGCCGGGCACGGAGTTCGGGCCCGAGCTCGATCTGCACGCGCGGTTCGAGGTGCCGGGCGGCTACCGACTGTGGGCGCAGTTCCGCCTCGCCGACGGCAGCGTCGTCACGGCGCCGTTCGTGGTGCACGCCCGCTGACGGGGGCGGCCGGTCGGGGGTTAGGCTGAGGGTGATGAGCGACGTGGACTACTGCGAGCTGTGTGACCTTCCGAAGAGCACCTGCATCCACGGCAACCCGCCGCCCCCACCCCCGCCGGCGACCAGGCGGGTGGCCACGCCCCGGGCGACGCCGGTGACCCGGCGTACGTCCCGGCCGGCCCCGGCCGCCGCGCCGCCGCGGGTGGTCAACCACCGCTGGACCCCGCCGGACGCCTTCCGGTCGGCGATCCTCGAGGTGCTCGGCGAGCACGGCGGCGAGCTGGACCAGGACGACCTTTTCGACGCGCTCGAGGCGGCGATGGGGGAGCGGCTCAAGCCCGCCGACCAGGAGCTGACGCCCGAGGGCGAGCTCCGGTGGCGGTACGCCGCCCGCCGGGCCCGCCAGGCGCTGATCGCCGAGGGGCAGATGACCAAGGGCCGCCCCGGGATCTGGGCGCTGGCCTAGCGCCTGTCGCGAAACCACCTGTCGGGGCGCCGGGCTGTGCTCGGGACCGGGTCGCGTTGGTCGTGGTGGTTTCGAGACGGTTGCTGGCGCAACCTCCTCAACCACCGTCGCCCGGGGGTCACGGTGGTTGAGGAAGGCGCGCTAGCGCCTGTCTCGAAACCACCCCTCCACAGACATCCGATCCGCCGCATCCGCCGACGCAGCAGGGTTTCGAGACGGTTGCTAGCGCAACCTCCTCAACCACCGTCGTCGTCGGGCCCGGTGGTTGAGGAAGGCGCGCTGGCGCCTGTCTCGAAACCACCACCCAGCACCCGACCCACCGCATCCGTCGACGCAGCGGGGTTTCGAGACGGTTGCTGGCGCAACCTCCTCAACCACCGTCGTCGGGGGGCACGGTGGTTGAGGAAGGCGCGCTGGCGCCTGTCTCGAAACCACTCCTCCACAGACATCGGCATTGGGTGTGGATGAGCACGCTGGATCGTGACCTGTTCGTGACCCAGGCCCCTGTGAAATAAGGGGATTTAGGGCCTTGAGTGTCGGTGGCGGGTGCTTGAGTAGTGGGCATGACAGCACAGGCCACGCCGCGGCACCGGGTGTCGACGATGACCGCGCGGATGCGCGATCTCGTCGACGCGGTGGCCGATGCGTCGGTGTGGTCGATGGACCCTGCCGAGGCCGGGGCCACGCTGGTGGCGCTGACCCGGTTGGCGGCGCAGGTCAGCGAGCTGCAGGCCCGGGTCGCCGCGCACGCCGACACGATCCACGTCGGCGAAGAGGTGGGGACGTCCAGCGCGGCGAACTGGCTGGCCCACACCACGAAGACCACCCGGGCGGCGGCGTACGGTGCGGTGCGGCTCGGCCACGACCTCGAGGCCCACGCGTCGACCCGTGAGGCGCGGGCGGCCGGGGACATCTGTGTCGAGCGGGCGCGGGTGGTGGTCCGGTGGGTCGACCGACTCCCCACCGACCTCGGCCCCGAGACCCTCGCGAAGGCCGAGGCGCATCTGGTCGCCGAGGCGCGTCATCACGACGCGAAGGCGTTGGGTCGGCTGGGGCGTCGGCTGTGGGAGGTCATCGCGCCTGAGGAGGCCGACGCCCACGAAGCCGAGATCCTGCAACGGCAGGAGGCGGCCGCGCTGCGGGCCTGCTCGCTCACGATGGCCGACGACGGCGACGGCACCACCCGTGGCCGGTTCACCCTGCCGACCTACCACGCCGCCGCCCTCAAGAAGATGCTCATGGCGCTCGCCGCACCCAAGCACCTCGCGGCCACCCAGGGCCCCGGCATCGAACGCCGCCCCGGACCCGAAGCACTCGGCCGGGCGCTGTGCGAGCTGATCGAGCACTACCCCACCGACCGGCTCCCGACCACCGGCGGCGTCAACGCCACCGTCGTGGTGGTCATCGACGAAGACACCCTCACCGGCCGGCTGGAGAAGGCCGGCGTCCTGGACACCGGCGACCAGATCTCACCCGCGATGGCCCGCCGGCTCGCCTGCGAGGCCGGAATCATCCCCGCCGTCCTCGGCAGCAACAGCGTTCCCCTGGACCTGGGCCGGCGGAGCCGCTACCACAGCGAGCACCAACGGATCGCGATGTTCCTGCGCGACCACGGTTGCCGCGCCTAGGGCTGCGACCGCACGATCGGCCTCCACGCCCACCACCAACAGCACTGGGTCGACGGCGGCCACACCAACCTCGACGACGGCGCGTCCCTGTGCGCCTGGCACCACACCCTCATCCACGACATCACCTACCAGGCCACGTACCTCCCCACCGGGAAGATCCGATTCCACCGACGCACGTGACATCACCGTTTCTGCAGTTGGTCCACTCGCGGCGCTGTTACGCAGGTTGGCAACGCCCGTGTCCTAGTCACATTCTGGGGCGGTCGCGAACCGATCGGGCTCCTCGATGGCACAGTGAAGCGTGACCGTCGATCAGGAGCCCAGCGACCGCGCGCTGCTCGCCGCCATCGGCGAGCGCGACCGTGGGGCGCTGCACGAGCTCTTCACCCGCCACCAGCCGTGGCTGGCCGCGCGCGTGCGACAGCGCTGCTCCGATCCGGCGATCGTGGCCGAGGTCGTCAACGACACCTTCCTCGTGGTGTGGGACAAGCCCGGGAAGTACCAGGGCGACGGCGAGGTCGCCGCCTGGCTGTGGGGCATCGCGATCCGCACGCTGCTGCACCGGCTGCGTCCCCGCAAGTCGGTGCTCGAGCGGCTCGGCCAGCTGCGCCACGAGCACGCGCCGTCCGCCGAGGAGGCCGTACTGCTGGCGGTGGAGCACAGCGACGTGGGCCAGGCGCTGCAGCGCCTGTCGCCCGAGCTGCTCGCGGTCGTCCGGGCCACCGTGCTCGACGGCCTGTCCACCCGTGAGGCCGCCGCCCTGCTGGGCATCCCGAGCGGCACCGTGAAGAGCCGGATGAGCCGGGCCCGTTCCGAGCTGAGGGAGGCGCTGCTGTGAGCACCCATCACCCCGCGTGGCACGCGGACGACCAGGACCTCGCGACGTACCTCGCGGGCAGTGCGCCACTCGTGCTCGCCGCGTCGCTCGAGAGCCACCTGCTGGGCTGCGCGTCCTGTCGGGGGCGGCTGGCCGCCCTCACCGGCCCGGACGAGCAGGAGCTCGCCTGGAGTCGGCTCGCCGACCGCGTCGACCGGCCCTCGCGCAGCCCCTGGATCGTGCGCTCCGCGATCGCGACCCCGCTGATGATGCAGGCCGCGCTGGTGGCGGTGCTGCTGGTGGGGCTGGTGCCGCTGGTGGCCGCGTCGGCCTTCGGCGATGCCGGACTCCTCACGCTGCTGGTGCTGGCGCCGCTGGCACCGGTGGCGGCGGTCGCCCTCGCCTACCGCGACGGGTCCGACCCGAGCGGCGAGATCGCCCTGGTCGCGCCGACCGCGGGCCTGCGGCTGGTGGCGCTGCGCGCGCTGCTGGTCGCGGCCGTCGCGCTGCCGCTCGCCTTCGGCGTGCTGCTGGCGGTCGACCTCTGGATCGACGACGTGCCCCTGCGGCTCGCGTTCGCGTGGTGCCTGCCCGGCCTCGCGCTCTCGGCCCTGGTGCTGCTGGCGGGCACCACCCGGATCGATCCGCTGCACGTGGCGCTCACCGCCAGCGTGGGCTGGGCGCTGCTCGTCGGCGCTGTCGTGGTCGCCCACCGCACGCTGCGACCGGAGGTCTTCGCCGACGCGATCGCCGGCCCGGGCGTGCAGGCCGTCGCCCTGACCGTCGCGCTCGCGGCCGTCGCGCTCACCGTCGTACGTCGCGACGCCGTCGCCTACCGGAGGATCGCATGATCGAGGCCATCGCCCTCACCAAGTCCTACGGCGGCACCCGCGCCGTCGACGACGTGACACTGTCCGCCGACCGCGGCGTGATCGGGCTGCTCGGCCCCAACGGCGCCGGCAAGACCAGCCTGCTCCGGATGGCCGCCACCGTGCTCGCGCCCGACGAGGGATCGCTGCGGCTGCTCGGCCTCGACCCCGGCCGGGCCGACGAGCGCGTGCAGATCCGGCGCCGGCTCGGCTACCTCCCGCAGAGCCCCGGCCTCTACCCAGGCTTCACGCCGTACGACATGGTCGACTACGTCGCCGTCCTCAAGGAGCACACCGACCGCGAGCGCCGCCGGCACGAGGTGCGCCGCGTGCTCGAGGCGGTCACGCTCCAGGACGTGATGCACAGGAAGATCCGGGCGCTGTCCGGTGGCATGAAGCAGCGGGTGGCGCTCGCCTGTGCGCTGGTCGGCCAGCCCGACCTGCTCGTGCTCGACGAGCCCGCCAACGGCCTCGACCCCGACCAGCGACTCGGGCTGCGCTCGCTGCTGTCGGCCGCGCCGACCGTGCTGATGGCCACCCACAACATCTCCGAGGTGTCCGCGCTCTGCCAGCAGGTGTACGTCATGTTCACCGGTCGGGTCCGGTTCGCCGGCACCCCCGCCGAGCTCGCCGGCCTGGCCCACGGCCGGGTCTGGGAGGACGACCGCCAGGACCCGGACGCCGTCCGCAGCTGGCTCACCCCGACCGGCAGCTACCGCCACCTCGGCGACCCGCCGAGCGGCGCCGCCGTCGTCGACCCGACGCTCGACGACGGCTACCTGCTGCTCGCCCGCATGGAGCACGCGCCATGACCGCCTGGGTGCTGCCCACGGTCCGGGCGACGAGCTGGACGCCGCTGGCCGGCGTGGCGGTGTGCCTCGCGGTGGCCAGCGCGCTGGCGGCCCATGGCGGCGCCTGGCCGGGCACGCTGACGGGCGTCGCCACGGCCGCGGTCGCCGCGGCGGTCGTCGCCGGGCTGCGCGACCCCGCCGCCGCGCTGCTGGCGGCGGTGCCGACGTCGCACGCCGTACGCCGAGCCCGTCGACTCGCCCTGCTGCTGCCGGCGGGGTTCGGCCTGTGGCTCGCCGCCGTCGGGGGCCCGCTCCTCGGGCTGCTGGCGCTGACCACCTCCGGTCTCGCCGTCGCGGTCTGGGCCGGCGTGCCGCTCGGCGTCGCCGCACCCGTGCTGTGGGTGATCACGGCTCGTGCCGTCGACATCGACTGGGACCCCCGACCGGAGCTCGTGACCGTCGCGGCCGGTGCCGCACTGTGGATGGGACGCAACCGATGACCACGACCGCGACCCAGGAGCTGGCCCGGATCGAGGCGCGCCGCTCGCTGCGGCACCCGGCGCCCTGGCTCGGCCTGGCGCTGTCGGGGCTGATGGCCTGGAACACCTGGGAGGAGACGTGGTCCGGGCAGCGCTACACCGGGCTGGTCGCCTCGCTGACCCCGCTGCTGCTCGGCATCTCGCTGGCCAGCGTGGCGGCGTTCGGCCGAGAGCTGGTGCCGGTCGCCGACGACGCCCCGCTGGGTCGCGCCCGGCGGTCCGCCGCGCGACTCCTGGGCGCCCTGCCGTTGGTCGGCGTCGCCGTCCTGCTGGTGGTGGCGGCGGCGCTCTGGCTGCGCTCGACCGGCGGGCTGTCGCTCGGCGACGAGCCCGGCCGCACCGCCCAGGCCCACCACACGCTGCCCGAGCTGGTCCAGCTGGGCCTCCTGGCCTGCCTCGCGGTGGCCGTGGGCGCGGCGGCCGTGCACGTGCTCCGACAGCGGCTCGCGGCGTCGATCGTGCTGTCGATCGGCTGGTTCCTGGCCGGCGCGACGTACTGGATCTTCAACGGGCCGGTGCTCCGCGCGCTCGCCCCGGTGCAGGTGCAGCCGGTGTACGTCGACGTCGGGCCGCCCGAGACCGACCCGCTGACCTTCCCGGCGGACTGGCTGCTGTCGGCTCCCGGTGAGTTTCAGGACCACTGGGCCCGGGTCGTGGTGTCGCCGGCGCTGGCGTGGTGGCACAACGCCTACCTGGTCGGCCTGGTCCTGCTGGCCGTCGCCGTCGCGGTGCCCGGACGGGCCCGCCGGCCGTTGCTGGCCGCGGGTGCGGCGATCGCCGTGGCCGGGGTGCTGCTGCAGCAGGCGGTGACACCGTGAGGGCGCTGGTCGCGGCCGCCGTGGCGGTCCTGGCGCTGGCCGGCTGCGCGGCGCCGTACGACGACGACGGCGAGCTCGCCACGGTGGGCGCGCTCGCCGGCGGGGCCGCTCCCGACGAGGACGCGACGCCGATCGTGGTCGACACCGACCTGGCCGGCGACGACCTGGTGGCGCTGGCCTACCTGTTGCGCCGGTCCGACGTGCGCGTCGTCGCGGTGACGATCGCCGGGACCGGGCTGGTCGGCTGCGATCCCGGCGCCGACCTGGTCGCCGACCTCGTGCATGCGCTGGGGGAGGGCTGGGTGCCGGTGGCGTGCGGCCGTGAGGACCCGGCCCGGCAGTGGCCGCGCGAGTGGCGGGCCACGGCCGCGGTGGCGCCCGGACTGCCGCGGGTGGACACCACGTTCGTGCCGGCCTCGGACCCGGCGCCGCTGTCGATCGCGAAGCTCGCCGGCTCGACCGACGACCTGCACGTGGTCGCACTCGGCCCCCTGACCAATCTCGCCGACCTCGCCGAGCGGTGGCCGGAGAGCTACCGTCGGCTCGCCGGGATCCACACCATGGCCGGGGCCGTGAGCGTCCCGTCGATCGACGGGGTCGCGGAGTGGAACGCCGCGGCCGACCCGGCGGCGTTCGCCGCGGTGCTGGCCGGACCGGTCCCGGTCACGGTGGTGCCCGACGACCCGATCCCCGCCGGCACGCCCGACCTGCTCGCCGCCTTCCCCGTCGTCGGCCCGATCGTGGCCGCGACCGAGGTCCCGAAGCGGTGGGACCTCGCCACCGCCGCCGCCTTCGTCGAGCCCGGCCTCGCCACCGTCGATCGCGGTGCCTGGGAGGTCGACGACTCCGGCCGGCTCAGCCGCACCGGCCCGGGCCGGGTCGCCGTCGTCGACTCCCTCGACCCGGCCGGCCTCGAGGCGGCGTACGACGAGGCGTTCTCGGGATAGTCCGTCACGTTCTGGTTGCCCCACCGGCGGATCGTCGGCCAGAACGTGACGGACTATCCCCGACGCTCAGGGCACCACGGACGCACCGGAGGGGAGCGGCTGGCGGCCGGTGAGAGCGAGCACGACGTCGACGCCGAGCCCCTGGCGCAGCGCGCTCGCGCTGGCCAGCGCCAGCGTGTCGGCGAGCGCCTCGGTGGGCGGCGTGAAGTCGAGGCCGGTGGCGCGGGCGATGTCGAGGCAGTGGACGGTGAGCTCGAAGGTGCGGGTCGGCAGGTAGTCGCTCACCCGCATGCCGCCGCCCGCGGTCCGGATGACGACGTCCTCGCCCTCGAGCAGGTCGAGCGCGGCCTCGGCGTCGTCGCGCGCGGCGCGCAGGGCGGCCATCGGGTCGTCGCCGAGCAGCACCCCGGCCTCGACGCCGCGCTGGTGGATGGCGTCGCGGGTGGTGCCGTCGGCGAGCCGGCTGACGACGGCGAAGTAGTCCGCCGCGTCCTCGGCGTCGACGCGTTCGGCCCGGGTGTCCAGGTACGTCGTGACGGTCAGGAGCGAGCGGCCGGCGTGCCCGATCAGCGAGCGCAGGTCCCAGTTGCCGAGGCCCGGGCCGGCGTACCGGTCCGGTGGCACCTGGGCGGCCAGATCGAGGAACGCGGCGGCGGCCTCGGCGTACGTGGCGCGGACGGTGTCGAGCGCGGTCATGACTCCATTGTGGGAACTCCGGTCACCCCCCGTGCCCCGATGGGTCGTTGGCGCGCGGGGGGCGCCGACTCCACTAGGGTTTGACCGGAAGTCGCACACCGCCGCCCCGGGGGTCCTAACCTCGGGTGATTTGTCGCCCAGATGACCATGAGGACACCGTCATGACCGAGACCAACGACCCCACCGGGTCCACCCCCGATCCCGCGGCCGCGCCGCCGCCGTACTCCGCACCGGCGCCGTCCGGTGGGGCCGCTCCGGCGTACCCGTCGGCTGCCCCGCTCGCGCCGATGGCCGGCCCGGCCGACGGCCCGATCGGCCAGGTTCGCAACACCGGCACCTGCGTGCTGCTCACCATCGTCACGCTCGGGTTCTACACCTGGTACTGGTGGTACAAGACCCACGACGAGATGAAGCAGCACACCGGCACCGGCATCGGCGGCCCGATCGCGTTGCTGCTGACGATCCTGGTCGGCATCGTGATGCCGTTCCTGACCTCCAACGAGGTCGGCAACATGTACGAGCGCAAGGGCCGGGCCAAGCCGGTCACCGCGACCACCGGCCTCTGGTACCTGCTGCTCGGCTGGTTCTTCCTGGTCGGCGCGATCGTGTGGTTCGTCAAGACCAACGCGGCGCTCAACGACTACTGGCGCTCCCAGGGCGCCCAGGGCTGAGGCCCGGTCAGGTCCGGACCGCGAGCTCCGCGCCGAGCCGAGCGCCGGCGCGGAGCTCCAGGTCGTCACCGGACCAGAAGCGACCGGGGTCGTAGTAGTTGGTCGGCCGGTCGCCGTCCAGCAGCCCCATCGCGGCGTACGTCGCGGCGACCACCTCGGCGCAGTAGGTGAGCTCGGCACTCGCGGCGCGGCGTACGCGCCCCCGCGCCCAGCGGCCCACGAGTTTGGCCGTGGACGGGAACGGCGTGCCGTCGAGCCGGGCGATCGTGCGCAGCACCGCGTCCTCCATCTCGGCGGTGACGGTCGCGTCGAGCTGGCGCAGCCAGGCCTGCTGCTCGTACCGGCCGGTCCACTGGACTACCGCCTCGCGCAGGTCGTGGAGCTGGACCCCACGATGATGGCTGTCGGTCCAGACGTCGCGCAGTCCCTTGCCGAGCTCGGCGTGCCACAGCAGCGGCGGCAGGTCATCGAGCACGACCGCCATGCCCACGTGGTTGACCGGCGCGTTGGTGACCAGCCGGATAGCGTGATCGGCAGCGGAGCGGCCGCGGAAGAGCCACAGGTCGCCGGTGCGGGTCAGCTCGACCGCCTGGTCGAGGGTGAGCTCGCTCGACGCACCGTCCGTCGCGCCGTTCATCGATCGTCCGTCGCAGGGGTCATCGGAGGTCCTCATGAAGTTGTGGAAGGTACTCGGTCTGGCGGGGCTGGCCGGGGTGGCCGCCTCCGGGGTCATCATCGCGCGCGACCAGCGGCAACGCGCGCAGCTCACGCCGGAGCAGGTGCGCGACCGGCTGCACGAGCGGCTGGCGTCGGGCGAGTCCCCGCCGTCCTCTCCCTGAGGGGTCTCCCAGCCGGCTCCCAGCCGCCTTCAAGTGCGGGCCCCCACGATGGGCGTGCCCGCCGGGTGGCGGGCATCCGACCGAGAGGACCGCTCATGTCCACCCTCCAGCTCAACCGTCGCCAGGCGTGGCGCACGATGTCCATCCAGGACATGCACCAGCGCCTGCAGGCCCTGCGTCAACGCCAGCAACGACAGGTGGAGTTCGAGATGCTCCGGCTGCAGGCGCACGTCCGGTGACCCGTCGCTCGTCGGGTCCGGGACGTCGTACGAACGGGTCGGCCCGGACCGTTGGTACGACGTCCCGGGCCCCTCAGCCGTCGTGCGGGCGGATCAGCCCCCGTTGTCGCCGCACGGCGCCCCGTGGATCCGGGTGTCAGGTCTGACGCCGAAGCCGGCTGTTGCTCGTTTCCCCGGCTGCCCGGGGAAACGAGGAGACACGCCGACGCCGCGCCGGGGTGGTCAGGGAAAGCGAGTGCGACGCGCCGGGGAGAGACGGCGTGTCGGGCTCGGTCTGCCTGACCGCCTCCGCCGTACGACCTCCGCCGCCGGGAGCCCCACCGCCGGGAGCCTCGGCGACGAGCCCGGCGCCCGAGCCCCGCGCACGAGTCCCAGCTACGGGAGCGGGTCCACCTCGCGGTAGCCACCGACGTCCGTGGCGAGCAGCCCGAGGTGGTGGTTGCCGTCGCCCAGCAGGTGGTCGAGCGCGGTGAGGCGACTGGTGTAGCTGCCGATGCTGTACTCCGCGGTCATCCCGATGCCGCCGTGCAGCTGGATCGCCTCCTGGCCGATGTGGCGGCCGGCCCGGCTGACACCGAGCGACGCCCGGCTCGCGGCGGTGGCCACGTCGGCGTCGGAGCCGCCGTCGAGCACCATCGACGCCCAGAGTGCCAGGCTGCGCGCCTGCTCGAGCGAGACGTACATGTCCGCCGCGCGGAAGGTGAGCGCCTGGAAGGTGTTGAGCGTGACGCCGAACTGCTTGCGGCTCTTGAGGTACGCCGCCGTGGTCTCCAGCGAGAACTCCATCGCACCGACGGCCTCGTGGCAGGCGGCGATCCGGGCGACGTCGAGCACCCGCGCGATGACGCCCGTGCGGTCGCCCGGGTCGTCGCCGAGCAGGTCCGCCGGAGTGCCGGCGAAGGTCACCTTCGCGGCCCGGCCGCCGTCGTGGGTCCGGTAGCCCTCGCGGGTCAGGCCGGGGGTCTCGGCGGTGACCACGAAGAGGCCCGTCCCACCCGCGGGGAGCGCCGCCGACACGACGAGGATGTCGGCGCGCGCGCCGTCCGGCACCGGCTCCTTCACGCCGGTCAGCGTCCAGCCGTCGTCGGACGACGACGCGGTCACCGCGGACGCGGTCGGCTGCCAGCGCGAGCCCGGCTCGGCGTGCGCGAAGGCCAGCACCGAGCCGCCCGAGGACACGTCGTCGAGCAGCCCGATCCTCTGCTCCTCCGATCCTGCCGCGGCGACGGCGCCACCGGCCAGCACCACGGAGGTCAGGAACGGCTCGGGCGCGAGCACCCGGCCGAGCTCCTGGGCGACGATGCCGACCTCGACGGCGCCGGCGCCCATCCCGCCGTACGCCTCGTCGAAGGGCAGCCCGAGGACGCCCATCTCGGCCAGCTGGGTCCACACCTTCTCGCTGAAGCCGGGCTCCTCGGCGACCACCCGGCGGCGGTTCTCGAAGTCGGCGTACGCCTTGCCGGCCAGCCCGCGCACGGCCTCGCGCAGCGCCTGCTGCTCCTCGTCGTAGTTGAAGTCCATGACGTCGTCCCCTCAGAGTCCCAGGATCGTGCGGGCGATGATCTGGCGCTGCACCTCGTTGGAGCCGCCGTAGATCGAGGCCTTGCGGAAGTTGAGGTACGTCGGCGTCGCGCGCCGGGCCCACCACGGCAGGTCGGAGTCGTCGCCGGCCCCACTGGCCAGCGAGGCCGGCCCGGCCAGGTCGACGACCAGCTCGGTCACCGCCTGCTGGAGCTCGGTACCCCTCAGCTTGAGCACCGACGACGCGGGGTGCGGCTTGCCGTCGGTCGAGTGGGCGACGACGCGCAGCGCGGTCAGCTCGAGGGCGAGCAGCTCGTTCTCGAGCTCGACGATGCGGGTCGAGACCAGTGGGTCGTCCAGCAGCGTGGTGCCCTCGCCCGTGGACACCGTGGCCGCCCACTCCTTCGCCTGCGCGAGGTTGCGCTTGGTCGCGCCCACCGGAGCCACGCCGACCCGCTCGTTGCCGAGCAGGAACTTGGCGTAGTCCCAGGCGCGGTTCTCCTCGCCGACCAGGTTCTCGGCCGGCACCCGGACGTCGGTGAACCAGACCTCGTTCACCTCGTGGCCGCCGTCGATCAGCTCGATCGGCCGCACCTCCACGCCGGGGGAGGTCATGTCGATGAGCAGCATCGAGATGCCGGCCTGCAACTTGGCCTCCGGGTTGGTGCGCACCAGCGTGAAGATCCAGTCGCCGTACTGCCCCAGCGTGGTCCACGTCTTCTGGCCGTTCACGACGTACTCGTCGCCGTCGCGCACCGCGCGCGTCTTCAGCGACGCGAGGTCGGAGCCGGCGTCGGGCTCGGAGAAGCCCTGGGACCACCAGATGTCGAGGTTCGCGGTCTTGGCGAGGAAGCGCTCCTTGAGCTCCTGGGAGCCGAACTGCGCGATCACCGGGCCGATCATCGACGCGTTGAAGCCCAGCGGCGGCGGCACGAACGCCCGCTGCATCTCCTCGTGCCAGATGTGGCGGCGCAGCGGGGTCCAGTCCCGCCCGCCCCACTCCACGGGCCAGTTGGGTACGGCGAGGCCGGCCGCGTTGAGGATCTGCATGCTCGACACGAACTGCTCGCGGGTGAGCTCGCGCCGCTCGGCGACGGCGTCGCGGATCTCCTGCGGGATCCTCGTGGTGAAGAACTCCCGCATCTGATCGCGGAACTCGGCGTCCTCCGCCGACAGCGCCAGCTGCATCGGTGCACCTCCTGGGTTCTGCCCTGGATCCTGCAGGGACCTGCGCGGCGGGCTCCGCGCGAGCCGACCCCATCATGCCGCAGAAGAAAAGCGACCGCTCAGTAGGTTCGAGCCGTCATCCGGCGCGTTCCGGACTCAGATCTCCGCGCGCATCCCGTCTCGCACTGGGCATACTGGGCGGTGATGACCGAGGAGAGCGCCGAGCGCCGGCGCGGGTTGGAGATCGACTGGCTCAGGGCGGTCGCCGGAGCACTGGCGGCGGTCGCCTCGGCGTTCCTGCTCTCCTTCCTGGGCGCGGCCGGCACGATCATCGGCGCGGCCATCGGCAGCCTCGTGGTCACGATCTCGAGCGCCGTCTTCACCCAGGGCCTGGCGACGAGCGGGCGCACCCTCGCGAAGGCACAGGGCAGTGCGGCCCGCAAGGTCGGGATCGCCCAGGCGGAGGTACGTCGGGCCGAGCGGGCGACCGACACCGCGGCCCACGACAGCCACCTCGACCATGCCGACGAGCGCCTCGGCGCCGCCCAGGAGGAGCTGGACGCCGTCGCCCGGGTGGCCCAGACCTCGTGGCGGGAGCGGCTGCGGTCGCTGCCGTGGCGCCACGTGCTGCTCGCCGCCGGGGTGCTGTTCGTGGTGGCGATCGTGCTGATCACGGCGCTCGAGCTCGCGGCCGGCCGCAGCGTCTCCTCCATCACCGGCGGCTCGGGTGACGGCGGCACGACCATCGGGAACGTCGGCGGCCGCGGCGGTGGCCAGCAGGACGACCAGGACCGCCGCGAGGACGACGGTGGGTCGCACAGCCCCTCGCCGACGCCCTCGGAGGGGTCGCCCACCGAGACTTCCAGTCCCAGCGGCACCGAGACGCCGACCCTGGCTCCGACGCCCTCCGACACGCCGACGGAGACGCCGACCGAGGCCCCGGCGGAGACCCCGACGCCGGCGGCGCCTACCGAACTTGGGGAAACCTCTTCCACCACTCCCTGAACAACCGGCCGGATCCGACGTAGCCTTTCTCGAAGGAAGGCTCGGGAGCAGACACGTGGAACTGGGGAGCACAGTGCGACGGGGAGTCATGGTGGCGGCCACGACTCTCGTAGTCATGGCTGCCGGCACGCTTCCCGGAGCATCCGCGAGCAGCGACTCGACCACCGTGGTCCGCGGCACGGCGTTCCCGGCCGGCAACCGCGCCCAGCTCACCGTCGTCGGCTGCGACGACGTCTTCCAGCGCTCCGCCGAGCCGGTGCGGCCGCAGATCGGGTTGGCCACCGGAGCCGGCGCCACCGGCGAGCGCAGCCTCGGCTTCGACACCGCGGGCGGCAGCGCGACCGGCATCGTCAGCTACGTCGAGTCGATCGCCGACACCAGCGTCGCCGGGGTCTCCGTGCACGCGGAGGGCGGCACCACCGGCGTCGCGTACGTCGGCTACCAGGCGCCGGCCGACGTCGGCACCAGCACGATGTGGATCGGCCGCGCGAGCCTGACCGCCCCCGCCTCGGCGGGCTGGACCACGGTCGACGTCCCGGGTCTCGGCTACGCCTGGACCCAGTACGACCTGGCCACCCAGCAGCCGGTCGGCGGCCAGGTCGGATCCTCCGGCGTGCCCGCCTTCGTGCAGGCGATGGGCGGCGACGGCTACGGTTTCTACGCGGTCGGCTTCGGGTGCGACGGCAACCCCTTCAACATCGACGCCTGGCGGATCGGCAGCCCCGGGGCGACCGCGACGTACGACCTCGAGGGCTACGGCACCCGTACGTCGATCGCCGGACCGACCGCGCCGGTGGCGCCCGACCAGCGGGTGACGCTCACCGGCCGGGTCGTCGACGACCTCGGTGCGCCGGTGAGCAGTGCGCGGGTGGTGCTGCAGGCACTCAAGCCGCACGGGGACGCCGGGGACGAGAACGACTGGGAGACGGTCCGGGTCGTCGTGGGCTCCAGCGTCGCGGTGACGCTACGGGCCCGCGAGACGACGACGTACCGCTGGAAGGTGTTCGCGACGCCGATGGCCGAGGGCAGCGCGTCGGCGCCGCTGGTCGTCGAGGTCGAGGAGCCGGCCGACGAGCCGACGGACCCGCCGTCCCAGCAGCCCAAGCAGGCGCCTTCCCAGCAGCCGTCCGGGTCCTCCGCGCCTGCCCAGCAGCCCAGCCAACAGCCGACCCAGCAGCCCACCCAGGTACAGCAGCCCGCGCAGGAGCCGGCGGCTCCCGAGCCGCCGGAGAGCTCGCCACCGGCCGCGGACCCCACCCCGAGCCCGGCGCCGCCCACCGCCGCGACCCCGACGCCGGACCCGGCCGTCGAGTCGACGAAGCCGAGCCCGACGCCCGCGTCGGAGCCGTCCGCATCCGGTGGCACAGCCGAGGTCGAGGCGAGCCCCGCCGGTTAGCGTGACCCCATGCATCCCCTGGTGGTGATGGGTGTCTCGGGCTCGGGCAAGTCGACGGTCGGTGCCGCGCTCGCGCAGCGGTTCCGTGTCCCGTTCGAGGACGCCGACGACCTGCATCCGTCCGCGAACATCGCGAAGATGAGCCGCGGTGAGCCGCTCGACGACAGCGACCGCTTCCCGTGGCTCGCGCTCGTGGGCGAGTGGCTGGCGGTCCACGAGAGCGGCGGCGTGATGAGCTGCTCGGCCCTGAAGCGGAAGTACCGCGACCAGATCCGCGGGCTCGCGCCGAACGTCCGGTTCCTGCTGCTGCACGGGACCCCCGAGGTGATCGCGGCCCGCCAGGCCGCTCGGCCCGGTCACTTCATGCCCGCGTCGCTGCTCGCCTCGCAGTTCGCGACACTCGAGCCGCTGCAGCCCGACGAGGACGGCATCGTCATCGACGTCGACCAGAGTGTCGACGCCATCGTCCAGGGGTATGTGGACTCCGTACGTGTCGAGGAGCATCTCGGGAAGGACTGACCCATGGAACTCGTCCGGCCGATGATGGCCGACGATCTCGTCGAACCGGTGGCCGCGGGCTGGCATCTGGTCCTGGCAGCGCTGATCGGCATCGCGCTGCTGGTCGTCCTGATCACCGTCCTCAAGGTGCACCCGTTCATCGCGCTGATCCTCGGCGGGCTCACCGTCGGCATCGTGGACGGCCAGGACGTCAACACCGTGCTCACGTCGTTCACGACTGGGTTCGGTACGACGGCCGCCGGCGTCGGCGCCCTGATCGCCCTCGGTGCGATGTTCGCCAAGCTGCTCGCCGACTCCGGAGGCGCCGACCAGGTGGTCGACACGATCGTCGGCCGGTCGTCGAAGGCCTTGCTGCCCTGGGCGATGGCGCTCGTCGGCGCCATCATCGGGCTGCCGATGTTCTTCGAGATCGGCCTGGTCCTGCTGATGCCGGTGATCTACCTGGTCGCCCGGCGGGCGCAGGTCTCGCTGATCACCGTGGGCATCCCCGCGCTCGCGGGCCTGTCGGCGATGCACGGATTCGTGCCGCCGCACCCCGGACCGGTGACCGCGATCGACCTGCTGGGCGCGAACCTCGGGGTCACCCTCGGCCTGGGCCTCCTGGTGGCGATCCCCACGATCATCGTGGCCGGCCCGCTGTTCGGCGGCATCGCCGGTCGTTGGGTCGTCGTCGAGCCTCCGCACACCTACGACACCGCGGAACGCGATGTCGCCAACCGTCCGTCGTTCGGCGTCACCATCGCCACGATCCTGCTGCCCGTCGTGCTGATGCTCGGCAAGGCGATCCTCGACATCGTCATCGACGACGACACCAACATGGTCCAGCGCGTCGGCGACGTGATCGGCAACCCGCTGATCGCGCTCCTGATCGCCGTGCTGGTCGCGATGTTCACCTTCGGCGTCGGCGTCGGCATGGACAAGAACCGGCTGTCGGAGACGGTGGCCGCGTCGCTGCCGCCGATCGCCGGCATCCTGCTCATCGTGTCGGCGGGCGGCGGGTTCAAGCAGGTGCTCGTCGACAGCGGCATCGGCACCGTGCTGGCCGACTGGGCCAAGGACGCAAACATCTCCGTGCTGCTCCTCGCCTGGGTGCTCGCCGTGCTGATCCGCCTGGCGACCGGGTCGGCCACGGTCGCCACGATCACCGCGTCCTCCCTGATGACCTCGCTGGTGGCGGGCATGTCGACCGGTGAGGTCTCGCTGGTGGTGCTCGCCGTCGGCGCCGGCTCGCTGTTCTTCTCCCACGTGAACGACGCCGGCTTCTGGCTGGTCAAGGAGTACTTCGGGATGACCGTCGGTCAGACCGTCAAGACCTGGTCGTTGATGGAGACCGTGCTGTCGGTGACCGGCCTGGTCGTCGTGCTGATCCTCGGCATCTTCATCTAGAAACCCGCTGAGCGCGCGCACCAGCCGCGGACGACGCGTCGCGCCGCAGCTCGGTGATCCGTTGCTCAGCCTCGACCCAGGTCGTAGAGGTAGCGGCCCGTCGGCACCAGGTCGAGGTCGCGGTCGGCACCGATCCGGGCGACGCTGGCCATCAGCTCGGTGATGCGGCGGCCGAGCTCGGCGTCGTCGCCGCCGCTGCCGTAGAAGGCGTGCATGTCGGTGACGGCGGCCGCGGGGAAGAGCTCCTCCACGATGCCGTCGATGCGCGGGGCGCCGGGGGTGAGCGGCTCGTGCACGACGTTCTGCACGTAGCCGAACGTCGCCTGGGTGCGGATCCCGACCGCGGTGTGCTCGACCATCCAGCGCCGCAGCCACTCGGCCCGGTCGAGCTCGGCGGGCCGGCGCAGCACGGCGACGTTCGCCAGCGCGTCGGCGCGGCTGCCGTCCCACGCCTCGGGCGGGTCGAGCCGGCGGCGCTCGTCGACGGCGTACCCGTGCGCCGTGCCGACCTCGCCGAGCTCGCGCGCCACCTGCGCGGGATCGCCGTCCCAGACGCTGACGAAGCCGTCGACGGGGTCGGGGAGGTGGTCGATGCGGAGGGCATCGGCTACCTGCTCGTCGGCGACGTTGACCTGCAGCCGGCCCACGCCGGCCGCGGCGAGCCGCTCGTGCAGACGGGCGTCGCGCAGGTCGGTCGCCACGTCGACACCCCAGACGGCGAAGACGAACTTGCTGAAGCCGGGTTCGCTCACGAGCCCCCACCGTAGGGGATGCTCAGGCGGTACGCAGCGGGACGAGCTCGTCCGGCGGCAGCGGGACCGTGCCGGCGTCGGTCGCGAGGTGCAGCATCTCGAGGCGGACGCCGCTCGCGGCGCCGGCCTCCAGCAGGCAGCGCGCCCACACCCGGTCGTCCTCCTCGATGCCCGCGCCCGGCCGGGAGAGCAGGAAGGCGAAGCTGCCGCCCGGATCGTCGTCGTCGAGGCCCCGGAGCAGGTCGCCGAGCTGGCGGACCAGCTCCGGCCCGGGTCGGTCCTCGCACTCGGTGATCTCGGTGACCACCGGGATCGGGCGGTGGTCGGCGTCGACGCGCAGCAGCCAGATGCTGCGGCGGTCGAAGCCCCAGGGGCCCATCAGGTGGCGCCAGACCTCCTCGAGGGCGGCCTGGGTGCGAACGGTGGGTCGGTACGGCTCGTCCATCCCGTGAGCCTCGCACCGATCGGCCGACGGCGTCGGCGCTCATCCACAGGCCCCGTCATCGCACCGAGCGATAGACCTCGACGGTGCGCTCGGCGATCGCGGTCCACGAGAAGTCGGCGACGGCGCGCTCGCGGCCGGCGCGGCCCATGGCGGCGGCCCGCGCCGGGTCGGACACCACCGCGGTGAGGGCGGCCGCGAAGTCGGCGACGTACCGGTCCGGGTCGAGCGGCGTGCCGGTGCCGTCCGTGGCCTGCGCGATCGGCACCAGCACCCCGGTGACGCCGTCGATGACGACCTCGGGGATGCCGCCGGTGGCGGTCGCCACGACGGCGGTCTCGCAGGCCATCGCCTCGAGGTTCACGATGCCGAGCGGCTCGTAGATCGACGGGCAGGCGAACGCCGTCGCGGCGGTCAGCAGGGCGACGACGTCGTGCCGCGGCAGCATCTCCGAGATCCACACGACACCCGAGCGCGAGGTCCGGAGCCCGTGCACCAGGCCCTCCACCTCGGCCAGGATCTCCGGCGTGTCCGGTGCTCCTGCGCAGAGCACGATCTGCACCTCGGCGGGCAGCGCCGCGCAGGCGCGCAGGAAGAGCGGTAGCCCCTTCTGCCGGGTGACCCGCCCGACGAACACCACCGACGGCCGGTCCGGGTCGACCCCGAGCTCGCGGACGCGGTCGGGGTCGACCCGCGGCGCCCACTGCGTGGTGTCGATGCCGTTGTGCACCACGTGCACGCGCGCCGGGTCGACGGCGGGATAGGACGACAGCACGTCGTCGCGCATCGCCGCCGACACCGCGATCACCGCCGCGGCCGCCTCGTACGCCGTGCGCTCGGCCCACGACGAGATCGCGTAGCCGCCGCCGAGCTGCTCGGCCTTCCACGGCCGCAGCGGCTCGAGCGAGTGGGCGGAGACGACGTGCGGCACGTCGTACAGCAGCGCGGCGAGGTGGCCGGCGAGGTTGGCGTACCAGGTGTGCGAGTGCACCAGCTCGGTGCCCGCGCAGCCGTCGGCGATGGCGAGGTCCACCCCGAGGGTGCGCAGCGCGGGGTTCGCGCCCGACAGCTCGGCGAGGTCGGCGTACGACGTGGTCAGCGGCTCGTCGCGCGGCGCCCCGAACGCGTGGACGTGGGCCTCGACGTCCACGCGCATCCGCAGCGCCCGGACCAGCTCGGCGACGTGCACCCCGGCGCCGCCGTAGATCTCGGGTGGGTACTCGCGGGACAGCACGTCGACTCGCACGATGCGAACCTACCCGTGGTCGAGCGGGTCGCGACCCCACTACGTTGGACCCATGGCGCCCGGCTCCCGGAAGAAGGTCCTCGCGATCGTCCTCGCGGGCGGGGAGGGCAAGCGCCTGATGCCGCTCACCGCGGACCGGGCGAAGCCGGCGGTGCCGTTCGCGGGCATCTACCGTCTCATCGACTTCGCGCTCTCGAACGTCGTCAACAGCGGCTACCTGCAGGTCGTGGTGCTGACCCAGTACAAGTCGCACAGCCTCGACAAGCACGTCACCCAGACCTGGCGGATGTCGACGATGCTCGGCGACTACGTGACCCCCGTGCCGGCGCAGCAGCGGGTCGGCAAGCACTGGTACCTCGGCAGCGCCGACGCGATCTACCAGTCGCTGAACCTGATCCGCGACGAGCAGCCCGACATCGTCGTCGTGGTGGGCGCCGACCACGTCTACCGGATGGACTTCTCCCAGATGGTCCAGGCGCACGTCGAGAGCGGCGCGACCTGCACGGTCGCGGCGATCCGCCAGCCGGTCGGCCTCGCCGACCAGTTCGGCGTCATCGACGTGCACCCCGACGACCCGACCCGGATCCGCGAGTTCCTCGAGAAGCCGACCGAGGTCGCGGGCCTCCCCGACAGCCCGGGCGAGGTGCTGGCGTCGATGGGCAACTACGTCTTCGACGCCGACGCGCTCGTCGAGGCGGTGACCCGCGACGCGACCGAGATCGGCTCCAAGCACGATATGGGCGGCGACATCGTGCCGGCGTTCGTGCGCCGCCAGCAGGCGGGCGTCTACGACTTCCGGGACAACGACGTCCCCGGGTCGACCGCGCGCGACCGCGACTACTGGCGCGACGTCGGGACCCTCGGCTCCTACTACGCCGCGCACCTCGACGTCGTCTCGCCGCTGCCGGTCTTCAACCTCTACAACTTCGACTGGCCGATCTACACCTCCTACGGCCCGCAGCCCCCGGCCAAGCTGGTACAGGGCAGCGCGGGCGAGCCCGCCCTGGTCGACGAGGCGGTGCTCTCGCCGGGGATCGTCGTCACCGGCGGCTCCGTGAGTCGCTCCGTGCTCTCGCCGTCCGTGCGGGTCGACGCGGGCGCGGAGGTGCGCGGCGCGGTGCTGATGCACGGCGTGCACGTGGGCGCCGGTGCGGTCGTGCGGCACGCGATCGTGGACAAGCACGTGGCGATCCCGCCCGGCGCCCGGTTGGGGGTCGACCCGGAGGAGGACCGGGCCCGCGGGTTCGTGGTCGAGGACGGGCTGACCGTGCTCGGCAAGGACCAGGCGTTCCCGGTCTAGGCCCATGTCCACGCCCAGGCTGCCCACGCCCACGCTGCACACCGAGCGGCTGCGGCTGCGCCCGGTCGCCGATGCGGACGCGGACGCCCTCTGGGCGCTGCACAGGAGCGCCCAGGTGCTGCGCTACTGGGACTCGCCGCCCTGGACCGATCCCGAGCGGGCCGGGCGCTTCGTCGCGACCTGCCGGCGGATGGCCGAGGACGGCAGCGGGGCGCGGCCGGTCATCGAGCGCGCCTCCGACGGGGCGTTCCTCGGCTGGTGCGCGCTGGTCCGGTGGAACCCGGACCACCGCAGCGCGTCCCTGGGCTACGTCCTCGGCGAGGCGGCATGGGGCAACGGCTACGCGACGGAGGCCGCCGGGGCGCTGCTGCGGTGGGCCTTCGACACGCTGGACCTGAACCGGGTCCAGGCCGAGGTCGACACGCGCAATGCGGCGTCCGCCCGCGTCCTGGAGAAGCTCGGCTTCGTGCGGGAGGGGACGCTGCGGGAGGACTGCGTCGTGAACGGCGAGGTGTCGAGCTCGTGGGTCTACGGGCTGCTCAGGCGCGAGTGGCGGCCGCCGTCCGACTCCCGCGCTTGCGGATAGGGAGCCCGTCTAGAGGACGCCGGCCGCCCGGGCGGCGTCGGCGTACGCCGCGGCCAGCGTGGGGGCGGTCTCGTGCGCGTTGAGCCCGCTGGGGTTCGGCACCACCCACAGCTCCGCGCCCTCGATCGGCTCCGGCTGGCGGCCGAGCGCGGCGCGCCGCTGCCCGAAGGCGACCCGGTACGCCGTGACGCCCGCGATCGCGACCACCCGCGGCGAGGTGCGGCGTACCGTCTCCACCAGCTCCAGCCCGCCCGCGCGCAGCTCGTCGTCGGAGAGCTCCGACGCCCGGGCGGTCGCGCGGCGCACGATGTTGGTGATGCCGATCCCGCGGGCGCGCAGCCGGTCGCGGTCGGCGTCGGTCATCCCGTCCGACGGGCTGACCGGCTCGGTGATGATCCCGGCGAGCAGCAGCGCCGGGTAGAAGCGGTTGGCCGGGTGCGCGAAGTGGGTCTGCGTGGCCGCCGTCCAGAGGCCGGGGTTGATGCCCACGAAGAGCAGCCGGAGGGCGGGGTCGTCGGGGCCGGGCAGCAGGTCGGGGACCTCCGCGTCGCGGAAGGACTCCAGCTCGGCGCGGGTGAAGCGGGCCACGGCCGCAAGCCTGCCAGGTGCCGTCGGCCGCCCGGAACCCGGGCCACCGCGCCCGCGTCGAACCATCATGCGACGCACCCTCGCGACGGTCGCGCTGGTCCTGCTCCTGGCCGGCGGCTGCGACGACCGCGGCGGCGACGCCCCGGGTGCGGCGCCGGACTCGCTCGCACCGGGCGAGATCATCGAGGTTGCGATCCTCACCGGCACCTCCGCCGGCGGCCGGGTGACGACCGAGCCGACCGTGCTGGCCGACGAGCAGGCCGTGCGGCGCTACGTCGAGCGGTTCCGCAACGACCGCCTCCAGGGCCAGATCGTGCGGGCCGCCGAGCGGGCGCGGGTGCCCGAGGGCCGGCGGCTGGCGGCGGCCGTGGTGGCGATCGGCTGCGAGGTGCCGACTCGCGTCGTGGGCACGAGCACCGGGGGAGAGACGGTCGTACGGGCGGTGCTGCCGTCGCCGACCAAGCAGTGCCTGGCGCCGATCACCAGCGTGGTGCTTGTGCTGGTGCCCGCCTGAGTTCTACCGGCGTCGCCCGGGCTTGCGGGCGGCCGGCGCCTTGTAGGTGACCTGGAGCCCGTTGGCGACCCAGCGCTGGAATCCGTCGGACGGCTTGTTGAGCACCTGGTTCGCCCCGGTCGCGTCGCGGGCGATCATCGTCGACGAGCCGCCGCCGTCGAGGTTGAGCGCCTCGTCGGCCCCGAGGTCGATCATCAGGTTGGCGAGCTCGACCATCGTGTAGCCGCGACTCGCCGAGGAGCGGCCGTCGATGACCAGCAGCAGGATCTGGCCGGAGTCGCGGTCGATGCCCACGGCGGTGCGGGGGTGCATCACGCGGTTGTCGACGACCTTGATGACGCCGTCGTCGATGAGCGGCCGGTCGCCGCTGATCGCCATCTTGGGGTGGCCCTTGAGCCGGGCCTTGACGACGACCTTGCTGCCCTTCTTCAGCTTTTTCAGCTGCCGGGCGCCGTCCCCTCGGCCGATCAGGATCGTGCCGGGGATCTTGCGGTCGTTCTTGAGCACCTTGCGGACCTTGACGACGCGGTTCTTGCGCACCCACACGACCCGGATGCGCTTCCGCTGCCCCTGGGTCATCGTGTAGCCATCGGTCTTGCCCCACGCCTTGGTGTAGACGCCGACGCTGTTCGGCGCGACGTACGGCTGGTTGAGGCCCGTCACCTCGATCCGCGGCCGGTTGCGCACGCGGGCGATCATCGGCAGCTCGCCGATCTGGGGCGCGCCCGCCTTGTCGAAGTAGAACGCGGAGTTCCATCCCTCGACCCGCCCGTGGAGCAGCTTCTTGGCCTTGGCCTTCCCGACGCCGAGGGGCGCGCCAGTGCGGCCGATATCGAAGAAGTCGCCGTTGACGCCGGCCACGGCCCGGGTGTCCTTCGCGAGCATGGTCCCGACCGGGGAGGTCTCGGCGACGTGCTTCGGCGCGAGGTAGTCGATGCCGACGCCGGCGGCCTTCGGGTCGACGGCCAGCAGGTGCGCGACGATCGGGCCGCGCGCGTCGACCTGCGTCCAGGTCGAGTACATCACGCCCGGCACGACCGTGTACGACGTGGCCTCGGTCTTGCGCGCCGGCGCGCGACGCTGCGCCGGCGAGAGGTCGGGCGCGATCCAGCCGGGCTCGTTGCCGGAGGTGTGCCGCGGGTGCAGCGACCGGCCCTGCGAGTGGTCCCGCTGCACGGCGTAGTGCCGTTCGGCCGTGGTCGGCCGGTCCGGACCGGGGTCCCCGAGGGCAGGGGAGGCCGCGATGAGGGCACAGGCAGTGAGCCCGACGGTCAAGGTAACCCGAGTGCGCACCTGCCCAAGGGTAGGTTGCGCATGGGCGTGGATCGGTCACCTGGTGCTCGTGTGTCTCTAGGCTCGGACCGTGGGCGAGCCGTGGAACGTCTTCATCGAGGGCGACAACCTCGACGTGCTGCCGCGGCTGCCGGCGCTGTTGGGCCGGCCCGTCGACCTGGTCTACATCGACCCGCCCTACAACACCGGCAACGACTTCGCCTATCACGACGACTTCCGCGCCGACGGCTCGCGCCGCAGCCGGCACCGGGCCTGGGTGACGATGATGCGCCCCCGGCTGGTCGCCGCCCGCGAGGTGCTCGCCGAGACCGGCGCGATCTACGTCAGCATCGACGACAACGAGGTGGCGCACCTGCGGCTGCTCATGGACGAGGTGTTCGGCGAGGAGAGCCTGCTCGCCCAGATCGTGGTCAACCTCAACCCCAAGGGGCGTCAGCTCGGCCGGGGCTTCGCCACGAGCCACGAGTACCTGCTCGTCTACGCCCGCGACGCACGCCGTACCGTGCTCGACGCCAGCAGCCCGGACACCGTCGACGAGCGCGACTTCCCGCTGACCGCTCCGGACGGCCGCCGCTACCGGCACCTGCCGCTGCGCAACACCAACAAGAAGTTCAACCCGGTCACGGCCCGCACCCTGCACTTCGCGGTCTGGGGCGATCCGAGCAGCGGACGGGTGAGCACGACGGCGTTCGACGGTGCCGTCGAGATCAGGCCGGTCTTCGGCGACGGCACGCCGGCGGTGTGGCGGTGGAGCCCGCCGCTGATCGAGGCCCGGCCCGACGACGTGGTCTGTCGCGTCGTGAAGGGCCGCGCGGGGGAGCGGGTGGACGTCTACCAGCGCGACTGGCTGCACCGGGACACGCCCGGGGGGCGGCGCAAGAAGCTGCGCACGATCTGGCTGGCCGAGGAGGTCGGCTCCACCGACACCGCGGTCGCCGAGCTCAAGGAGCTGGTCGGCCACGTCTTCGAGTCGCCCAAGCCGACCGGGCTGCTGCGCCGGATCCTCGGCACGATGCCCGCCGACGCCCTGGTCGTGGACTTCTTCGCGGGCAGCGGCACGACCGGCCATGCGGTCGCGCTCGAGAACGCCGCGGACGGCGGCACCCGGCGCTGCGTCAGCATCAACTCCGCCGAACCGACCCGCCCCGGCTCCAACGCGCACGCGGCCGGACTAGGCACGGTCGCCGACGTCACCCGGGCCCGGCTCCAGGCCGTCGCCGACACGGTCGGCGGCGGCTACGAGGAGCTGGACTAGTCACGTCACGCCGGCCGCCCGCTCCAGGGCGGTCAGCTCGGTGTCGAGATGGCCGAGCATGCGCTGCAGGTGCGGCACCGTGCGACGGCAGCCGATCAGCCCGAAGGCCAGCCTGCCGTCGTAGGAGGTGCAGGTGATGTTCAGCGCCATGCCGTTGATCGGGATGGAGAGCGGGTAGGTGCCGACCAGCCGCGCGCCGTTCCAGTAGTGCGTGGTACGCGGGCCGGGCACGTTGCTGATGATCAGGTTGTACGGCGGGCGCATCATGCCCTCCAGCCGCAGCAGCGGCGCGATGATCGCGGGCGCCTGGCCGAGCGCGCTCATCGCGAGGATCTGGGCCGGGGTCATGGTCGACAGCGCCTGCTTGCCGTCGGTCATCGAGGCGTGGATCGTGCGCAGCCGGTCGGCGGGATCGGGGAGGTCGGTGCCGAGCCGGCACATCACCGAGCCGACCGCGTTCCCGCCGTCGGTCGACGCGGCGTTCGCCTGCCGGGCGTTCAGGCCGACCGGCACCATCGCCACCAGGGGCGCGTCCGGCAGCGCGTCGAGCTCGAGCAGGTAGGCGCGCACCGCACCCGCGCACATCGCGAGGACGACGTCGTTGATCGTGGTGCCGGTGGCCTTGCCGATGCCCCGTAGTCGCGCGACCGGCCAGTCCTGGGCGGCGAACCGCCGCGACCCGGTGATCTTCTGGTTGAAGATCGTGCGCGGCGCGTGGAGCGAGATCGCCGAGGTCTCGTTGCGCACGCCCCTGGTCACCGTGCGCGCCAGCGCGGCGGGCAGCCCGGCGGCCTCGCCGGCGATCGCGAGGGCCGAGCGCAGGGTGCGCAGGGGGAGGTCGGTGAGATCGGTGGCCTGCGGGGGCGCCGCGCTGCCCGACGTACTGCTCGAGGTACGGCGGGTGCGGGCGTCCCACGGCGCCGGCATCGCGGTGCGCTCGCCGTCGGTCGACAGCACGCTCTGCAGCAGCCGCATCGCGGAGATCCCGTCGACCAGCGCGTGGTGGGTCTTCGTGTAGAGCGCGATCCGGCCGTCGCGCAGCCCCTCGATGACCGTCGCCTCCCAGAGCGGCCGCTCCCAGGCCATCCGGGTGCTGTGCAGCCGCCCCGCCAGCTCGAGGAGCTCGCGGACCCGGCCCGGCTGGGGCAACGCGCCGTGCTGGACGTGGTGCTCGATGTCGAACTGGTCGTCCTCGACCCAGACCAGCTGTCCCGCGGTCGTCAGCGACCGGTGCGGCCGTTTGAGGAAGAGCGGCGCGACCTCGTCGACGTCGCGCATCGACTCGTACATCTGCCGGCCGTAGTCGCGCCCGGCGCCCTCGGGCCGCTCGAACAGATGCAGGCCGCCCACGTGCATCGGCATCGTGCGGCTCTCCGCCAGGAGGAACGCCGTCCCCGTCGGGTCGATGAGTGAGGCCACGCGATGCCGCCCTCCCTCCGCCGCCGTTCGGTGGTGTGCCGACTATGGCGCGTCGAGGCGGTCGTCACAACCGCGTCGGCCGCGGCCGCACGGTGGATCCCGGTGGTTGAGGAAGGCGCGCTGGCGCCTGTCTCGAAACCATCCGCCCGCACGGTGGTTGAGGAAGGCGCGCTGGCGCCTGTCTCGAAACCATCCGCCCGCACGGTGGTTGAGGGGTGAGGGCCGTCAGGCCCGAGACGCCCGTTGCCCCTGGCAGTCACGAGGTGGTCAGGCGAAGCGGTGGCGACACGCCGTGTTGGGTCGGCGTGTCGTGAGCGGTGTGCCTGACGGGCTCTGGCGATGGGAGCGGAGATGCTGGTGTGGCCTCTGATTCGACCCGGAGCGGCCCGATCAGACCGGTGGGGGCGGCCGCTGCCCCACGACCACATGTCGTCCACAGGCGTCCTTCCGACGCCGTTCTCCCCAGGGGACAGCGGCGTGTCCGTCGGGCGTCCGCGATCGCCCCTAGCGTCGTCGGCGCACCGGATCCCGCCGGTGCCCGACCCGCCGGGAGTCGCCATGAGCAACCTGACCGTCCTCGTCGCCGCAGTCGTCGTCGCCGCGATCGGCTGCGGGCTCGGAGTCGCCGGGGCGGCGAAGGGCGCATCGCCCCCGGAGGGCCCGGGCATCGAGCGGGTGCACGCGTGGTGAGCGACCCCCGGCTGCCCGGGCATCCGGAGCCTCGGAGACGGCCGAGGGGCATGGCAGGATCGGCGCTGTGGAGGAGGCCGGACCGCTCGACCGGATGTGGGATCGCGGTCGCACGTCCGTCCGGACCCGTCTGCTGCGCTGGCACTCGAAGTGGTGGCAGATCGGTCAGTGCGCGATCGCGGCCGGGGTCGCGTGGTTCGTGGCGGCTGATCTGCTCGGCCACCCGACGCCGTTCTTCGCCCCGGTCGCCGCCGTGGTCGCGCTCGGCACCTCCTACGGCCAGCGGATGCGGCGGGTCGCCGAGGTCACCGTCGGCGTCGCCGTCGGGGTCTTCCTCGCCGACCTGCTGGTGGTCTGGGTCGGCACCGGGGCCTGGCAGATCGCCCTGATCGTGGCGCTCTCGATGACCGCGGCCTTCCTGCTCGACGGCGGGCCGCTCCTGGTCACCCAGGCCGCCGTCCAGTCGATCGTCGTCGCCTCGCTGGTGCCCGACCCCGGCGCCGCCTTCACCCGGTGGACCGACGCGGTCGTCGGCGGTCTGGTCGCCCTGGTGGCGGCGACCGTCGTGCCGGCCGCGCCGCTGCGCCGGCCACGGGAGCAGGCGGCCGTGGTGATGCGCAAGATCGCCGCGCTGCTGCGCGCGGCGGCGGAGGTGATGACCGAGGGCGATCCGGAGGCGGCGCTCGACCTGCTCGCCGACGCGCGCTCGACCGACTATCTGATCCGCGAGCTCCAGGCCGCCGCCGACGAGGGGCTCGACGTCGTCACGTCGTCGCCGTTCCGGGTGCGTCACCGCGGTGACCTGCGCAAGATGTCCTCGCTGGTCGACCCGCTCGACCGGGCGCTGCGCAGCACCCGGGTGCTGGTCCGGCAGACGGCGGTGGCGGCCTACCACCGCCGTCCGATCCCGGCGTCCTACGCCCGGCTCACGGTCGATCTTGCCGCGGCCGCCGAGATGGCCGCGGCCGAGCTGGCCACCGACCACATGGCGGTCGCGGCGCGCACCCCGTTGCTGGCGGTGGGTGAGGCCACCGGCCGGCTGGAGCGCACCGGCGTGCTGGCCGCGGAGGCCGTGCTCGCCCAGCTCCGCTCGGTCGTCGTCGACCTGCTGATGGTCTCGGGGCTCGGCCAGATGGAGTCCACGGACGCGCTGCCCCCACCCCGGCGATGAACGGGCCGCCGGAGCAGCCGTGGGTGCTGCACGTGGACCTTGACCAGTTCCTGGCCGCGGTCGAGGTGCTGCGCCGGCCCGAGCTGGCCGGCCGGCCGGTGATCGTGGGCGGGCGAGGCGACCCGACCGAGCGCGGGGTCGTGTCGACGGCGTCGTACGAGGCGCGCGCCTTCGGGGTGGGCTCCGGGATGCCGTTGCGGATCGCGGCGCGCAAGTGCCCCGACGCGGTGTTCCTGCCGGTCGACAAGGACGTCTACAACGAGGCGTCCGAGCAGGTGATGGCGACGCTGCGCTCGCTGACCTGGGGCGGCGTGCCGGTCGTGGTGGAGGTGCTCGGCTGGGACGAGGCGTTCCTGGCGCCGGGTCCGGGCCACGGCGAGCTCGGCGACCCGCGGGAGTGGGCCGAGCTGTGCCGCGCCGCGGTGCTCGACGCCACCGGCCTGCACTGCTCGGTGGGGATCGGCGACAACAAGCTGCGCGCGAAGATCGCGACCGACTTCGGCAAGCCCCGCGGGGTGTGGCAGCTGACCTCGGACAACTGGCAGCAGGTGATGGGCGACCGGCCGACGACGGCGCTGTGGGGTGTCGGCGCCAAGACGGCCAAGCGGCTGGCCGCACTCGGCATCGACACCGTGGACCAGCTGGCCGCCTCGGACGCCCGCGTGCTGGCGGCCGAGATCGGGCCCACCATGGGTCCGTGGTTCCACCGGCTCGGCCGGGGCGTCGACACCAGTCCGGTCGACGCGACCCCGTGGGTGCCCCGGGCGCACGGGCGCGAGGAGACCTTCCAGCAGGACCTCGACGACTGGGACGAGGTCGCGGAGGCGGTCCGCCGGATCACCCGCCGGGCGGTCGAGGACATCGACGCCGAAGGGCGTCCGGCGGCGCGGGTGGGGCTGAAGATCCGGCTCAAGCCGTTCCGCACGCTGAGCCGCAGCCTCACCCTGCCCGAGCCCACCAACGACCCGGACCTGCTCGCGGACGCGGCCGTCTCGCTGCTCGACCGGGTGGAGCACGACCGGCCGGTGCGGCTGCTCGGCGTACGCCTCGAGATGGTGCCGCCCGACGGCGGCTACTGAGATGACTAATTCCAAGGTCTCGCACGCTACGCGACGCTCAGCATCCACGCTGGCTGCGTTGCCAGCGCTCGAGAGACATCCAGTCTGTCGTCGCGCCGGCGCCTGGCCAGCGCGGCGCTGAGCGCCGCTCGCTTGCACGATCCCTCGGAATTACTCATCTAGGTCGTGCAACGGCCTAGAGGCCGCCGCGTAGCTCGCGCACCACGGAGTCGACGACCGCGACCAGGTCGCCGTCGGTCTCGGCGGCCACCGCCCGCTGGCGCTGGTACGACGCGCCCCGGCGCGGGATGTCGGCGACCGCGGCGAGCTCGTCGGCGCAGCCGAGCCGGTCGGCGACCGGGGCCAGCCGGTCGAGCAGGTCGGCGAGGTCCTCGGTGACCAGCCGCTCGTTCGAGGCGGCGTCGGTGATGACGATCGCGTCGAGGCCGTAGCGGGCGGCCCGCCACTTGTTCTCCTGGACGTGCCACGGGGGGAGCGTCGGCAGCTGCTCGCCGGCGGCCATCCGGGTGTCGAGGTCGACCACCAGGCAGTGCACGAGCGCGGCCAGGGCAGCCAGCTCGGCGAGGGTGGAGACGCCGTCGCAGATCCGGTTCTCCAGGGTGCCCAGCCGCGGCGCGGGCCGCACGTCCCAGCGGATCTCCGACAGCTCGTCGATCACACCGGTGGTGAGCTGGTCCTGGACGAACGCCTCGAACTCCGACCACTGCGTGAACTGGAACGGCAGACCGGCCGTCGGCAGCTGCTGGAACATCAGCGCCCGGTTGGACGCGTAGCCGGTGTCGAGCCCGGCCCAGATCGGCGACGACGCCGAGAGCGCCTGGAGATGCGGGTAGTAGGTGAGCAGCGCCGAGAGCACGCCCATCACCCGCTCCTGCGCCGGCAGCCCGACGTGCACGTGCACGCCCCAGATCAGCATCTGCCGGCCCCACCACTGGGTGCGGTTGATCAGCTCCTGGTAGCGGTGGCCCTCGGTGAGCTGCTGGCCGGTCCACGACGCGAACGGATGGGTGCCCGCGCCGTACAGGTCGAGGCCGAGGGCGTCCCCGGCCGGGACGACGACCTCGAGCGTGCCGCGCAGGTCGGCCATCGCCTCGCCGACCGTGCGGCAGACGCCGCTGACGACCTCGACGGTGTTGCGCAGCAGCTCCTGGTGCAGCCTGCTCGGGTCCGCGAGCCGCGGCCGGGCCCGGGCGAAGAGGTGGGTGGCGTCGTTGCGCAGGTCGCGGCTGCGCCGGTCGACGAGCGCGAGCTCCCACTCGACGCCCAGCGTCGGCTCCGGCGACTCGTGGAAGGCGATGCGCACGCGACCAGCGTTCCACGCCTCACCGGGCCAGCAGCTCCCTCAGTCGGGCGAGCCAGGAGGTCGCGCTGCCGTCGTACGGCGCCGCGCCCCGGGCGACCAGGGCCTGTACGCGGTCGCAGGATGCCATCGCGGCGCGGGTGACCTCCTCCGGGTAGCCGTACCGGATCCGGTGATCGGCGAACTCGTCCTCGTCGTCGACCCAGGAGCGGCCGGTGTGCCCCAGCAGTACGTCGAGGTCGAGGTCGACCGCGCGCACCGTCGCGCCGGTCCAGACGGGCGGGGTGGTGATGTCGACGTACACCCGCACCGGACCGTCCACGTCGTGGAAGGTGCCGAGCCAGCCGCGCTCCGCCTCGGGGCCGGGCGGCGGGACCAGGCCGACCTGGTGGGTCGGGGCGACGTACGTCGCCCCGGGGCGGGCCATCCGGGTACCGACCGGGATGCCGAGCCAGTCCCCGTGCCGGTCGCTGCCGAGGAAGAGCGCGTCGAACTCCCAATGCGGTCGGCCGCCCCACTTGGACATCACGACGCGGACTTCGTCTCCCAGAGCGTGTGGCACATGGTCAACCTAGACGGCCGGCTGCAAGCATGGCGGCCATGTTGGAGGCTCGTGAGCTCAACCTGACTCTCGACTTCTGCCTCCGCGTCGGCGAGCTGCTGCTCTCCTCGGGCGCCGGTGCGGCGGACGTCACCGCGACGATGCAGGCGCTCTCGTGGCAGCTCGGGGTGCGCAACCCCGAGGTCGACGTGACGTTCACGTCGCTGTCGATGAGCTACCAGCCCGACCCCGAGCTGCCGGCGTTCGTGCTGATCCGGCAGGTGAAGCAGCGGGAGATCGACTACGAGGACCTCACGCTGGTCGACCACCTGGTCCGTGATGTGCTCCGCGGCGACGTCGACCTCAAGGACGCGCGCGGCCGGCTGGCCCGGATCGTCTCCTCGGGCCACGTGCTGCCGCGCTGGGCCGCCACGTTGGGCTGGGGGGCCATGTGCGCGGGCGTCGGTCTACAGCTGGGCGGCGGCTGGGAGGTCGTCACGATCGCCTTCGTGGCCGCGGTGTGCATCGACCGGCTCCAGCTGGTGATGGCGCGGCGGCGGCTGCCGTTCTTCTACCTGCAGGTCGCCGGCGGCGGGGTCGCGACGCTGATCGCGGTCCTGGTCGCGGCCACCCCGATGGATCTCGACCCGTCGGTCGTGGTGACCGCGAACATCATCATGCTGCTGGCCGGCATCGGCTTCATGGGTGCGCTCCAGGACGCGCTGTCCGGCTTCTACGTGACGGCCGGCGCCCGGCTCACCGAGGCCATGCTCGCGACCGCCGGCATCATCGCCGGGGTCGGCGGCGGCCTCGAGCTCGGCGACATGCTCGGCGTGGACGTCGGTCGCCTGGAGCCGGGCGCGGTGGTCGACCTCAAGCAGGCCTCCGCCGCGGCCATCGGCGCCGCGATCTGTGCGGCGTCGTTCGCCTTCGCCTCCTACGCACCGCGCCGGGTGCTCGTGACGATCGGCCTGGTCGCGGCCATCGCGATGCTGATCTCCCAGTCGGTCGACGTCAGCGGCGTCGGCAGGGCCTGGCCGACCGCGTTCGCCGCGTTCTTCGTCGGCCTGGTCAGCTACGGCGTGGCGGCCCGGCTCCGGGTCCCGCCGCTGGTCGTCGTCGTGCCGGCGGTGGTGCCGATGCTGCCTGGCCTCTCGATCTATCGCGGCCTGAGCCTGCTCTCCGAGGGGGGTGCCAGCACCTCCGAGGGTCTCCTCGCGCTGTTCACTGCCGGGGCGGTCGCGCTGGCGCTCGCCTCCGGGGTGATCCTGGGGGAGTACGTCGCGCAGCCGCTCAAGCGCGAGGCACGCAAGCTCGAGAGCCGGCTCGCGGGGCCACGCCTGGTCGGACCGCTGCGCGTCAAGCCCCGCAGGCGGGGCCGGCTCAGGCGGACGTCGTCTTCGGAGGAATGACCTTGCGCGCGCCGCAGGCGACGATGTCCTGGTAGCGCGATCCGGCCAGCTTCGCGAGCTGGTGCACCGCGTGGGCGTCGATGCCGACGAGCACGCGCGCCTTGCCCTTCTCGACCCCGCTCAGGATGACCTCGGCGGCCCGCTCGGGCGTCATCCGCGCGAGCTTCTCGTCGAACCGCTTCGCGCTCTCGGCGCCGTCCTCGGTCGCGGCGTAGCGCGCGTTGCGGGCGATGGCGGTCTTGATGCCGCCCGGGTGCACGACGGTCACCCCGACGGGATGGCCGGCGACCAGCATCTCCTCGCGGACCGCCTCCGAGAGCCCGCGCACGGCGTACTTCGCCGCGTTGTACATGCTCTGGCCCGGCATCGAGACCAGCCCGAAGAGCGAGGAGATGTTGACGAGGTGGCCGTCGCCGGAGGCGATCAGGTGCGGCAGGAGCTCCTTGGTGCCGTGCGCGACACCCCAGAAGTTGATGCCCATGATCCAGTCCATGTCGCCGTAGTCGAGGTCGATCAGGTCGCCCGCCAGCGCGACGCCGGCGTTGTTGATCGCCACGTTGACGCCGTCGAAGTGCCCGACGACGCTCTCGGCGTACGCCGCGAACGCGGCCCGGTCGGCCACGTCGAGGTGGTCGGCGCGCACCTCGCGGGCGCCGGCCGACTCGGCCAGCGCGACGGTGGTGGCGAGTCCGCCGTCGTCGACGTCGCTCAGCGCGAGCCGCGCGCCCCGCGCCGCCAGGTTGGTGGCCAGCGCCCGGCCGATGCCCGAGCCCGCGCCGGTGATCACCACGACCTTGCCATCAAAGCTCCGCACGGGTCGCGAGGTTACTGGCGCTATTGAACGAGCGTCAATAGAGTGGCGACGTGACCACCGCGCCCCGCACCCGGCTCTCGCCCGCCGAGCGCCGCGAGCAGCTGCTCGACCTCGGCGTCCGCCTGCTCGCGCACCGCTCCCTCGACGAGCTCTCGATCGACCTGCTCGCCGAGGAGGCGGGGATCTCCCGGGGTCTTCTCTACCACTACTTCGGCAGCAAGCAGGCCTTCCACGAGGCCGTCGTGCGGCACGCCGCCGACGACCTGATCGCGCAGACCACCCCGCCGACCGACGGCGAGCCGCTGGAGCGGCTGCGTACCTCGGTGACGGCGTACGTCGACTACGTGGTCGCCAACCACGAGGGCTACGTCTCGCTGGTCAAGGCCGCCGCCGGCGGCAACGAGAGCCTCCGCGCGATCTACGAGGACGCCCGATCGGCGCTCAACGGCCGGCTCTTCCACGGGGACGACGCGGGTGAGATCGTCCCGGACACGCCGGCCGCCCGCCTGCTCGTGCAGGGTTGGTCGGCGATGACCGAGGAGCTCGTGCTCTCCTGGATCGACGACTCCCGCGGAGTCACCCGCGAGGAGCTGCTGGGCCTCGTCGTCGCCTCGCTGCCCGCGGTCGTGGGCGTGCTGGGCACGGGCCGGTGACGGCTCAGTCGACCGGCTCGATCTCGCCCGGCCGCCAGGTCTTGTCGAACCACGACTCCAGCGGTCCGTAGAGCCGCAGGATCGTGAACCACGCCGCGCCGGGGAGGGTCTGCACCCAGTTGGACTCCTGGCCCTCCGGCGCGGTCGGGCCGAACCAGAGATCCACGCTCCCGTCGGCGTTCGCCTGCACCTCGCCGAGGCTCGAGACGGCGGGGTGGGGATCGTCGGTCTCGAGCAGCGACCGGGTCTGGGTGTCGTAGAGGTCGACGGCCCAGAAGTTCTTGGCCGGCACGTTCGGCGGCAGCGTGAGCCGGTAGGAGCGGGCGCCGTCGAGCCAGGCGCCGGTGGAGTCCATCGCCGTGTAGGCGTAGGCCGACCCGGCACCGACCTGGGCGTGCGCCATCGCCGGGGTGATCACGGTCGCGACGTAGTGGAACTGCGCCCGGGCGTCCAGCAGCCGCGCGTGGTCGCGGAGGAACTCGTAGCTGCCGCCGACGAACGCGGCCAGCCAGGTGCTGCCCGGGTACAGGTAGGCCTCCGGGTCGCGCGGCCGGTAGGTCAGGGCGCGGGCCATCGCGGCGGCCAGTGGCGCCGCCTGGGTGAGGATCCGGCGCATCCGCTCGTCGGGCTCGAAGGGCTGCCCGTGCACGATCCCGATCGCCGCGCACTGGCCGGCACGCTCCGGGTCGAGTGAGTCCGCGGGCTCCTCCTGGATCAGCGTGTTGATCTCCTCGTAGAACGAGAAGTCGTTGGCGTGCACGGTGTTCTGGGTCTTGTCGGCGATGTTGAGGTAGGTCGTCGCCGGCGGGTCGTCGGCCTGCGCCAGCGGGTAGACCTTCGTCTTCACCAGGTCCGGTACGCCGCCGAGGGTGCGCACGACCAGCCAGTTCGTGTACGTCGGGCAGCGGTAGACGTAGTAGCCGTCCGGCTCCGGGCCGTCGTACCCCGGCGGGAGGAAGCAGTACCGGCCGCCCGCGCCCCGGTCGGGCCCGGCGATGCCGAGGTCGGCGACGTAGCGGAACCAGAAGTCGTCGACCACGCACAGCGACTGCGGCGGCGCCTCGATGACCATCGGTCCGACCCGCAGGTCGAAGAAGAGGGTCCCGTAGGTCGTCTCGGTGTTGGGGGTCAGGAAGTACGAGCCCGAGTTCGCGCGCGGGTCGGTGTAGCCCAGCACGTTGCCATCGAGGCCGATGCTGCGGAAGCCGTTGCGCATCGCGACGAGCGAGGCGCCGGGGATCGTGTTGAGGTAGACCTCGATCGCCCGGGTCAGGTCCAGCAGGTCGTAGGTCGTCTCGACCGACTCGGGCATGGGCACCCCGCCGAAGAACTCCAGGTCGCCGAGCGGCGACGGCACCACCGCCGGCGCCGAGATCTGTGTCCGCGCTCGCTCCAGGATCTCGTTGCGCTCGGCCATGGCTTCCTCCGGTGTCGTTGGCGGATGCCCATCGTCGGAGCCGGCCGGCGGCCGGTGCTCACGCGAAACGGGTGAGACCCGCCACGGTCACCGTCGTGTCGCCGGGCGCCGAGCTGAGCGTGACCCGGCCGCCGTGGGCGGTGACGATCGCGTCGACCAGCGCGAGTCCGAGCCCGACGCCGACCTCGGCGCCGCGGGTGCGGGCCGCGTCGCCGCGGGCGAACCGCTCGAAGGCGTGATCGACCAGATCCGGCGGGAAGCCCGGGCCGTCGTCGTGCACCGCGAACCCGTCGCGGCGCACCGCCACGGTCACGGTGGTGCCCGGCGGGGTGTGCTTGCGGGCGTTGGTCAGCAGGTTGGCGATCACCTGGTGCAGCCGCAGCCCGTCGCCGGTGACCACCGCGGGAGCGTCGACGAGCTCGTCGGGGATGTCGACGCGCCAGTGGCGTCCCGGGTCGACCACCCGGGCGTCGGAGACCGCCTCCACGGCCAGCCTGGTCAGGTCGACCGGTTCGCGCTCGAGCGGGCGCCCGGCGTCGAGGCGGGCCAGCAGCAAGAGGTCCTCGACGAGCGAGGTCATCCGGCCGGACTCCTCCTCGACCTTGTCCAGCGCGGTGCGGACGACCGCCGGGTCGCCCGGCCGGCGTCGCGCGAGCTCGGTGTAGCCGGCGATCGTGGCCAGCGGGGTACGCAGCTCGTGCGAGGCGTCCGCGACGAACTGCCGCACCTGCTGCTCGCTGCGGTGCCGCGCCTCGAGCGAGGTCTCGACATGCGCGAGCAGGGTGTTGAGCGCCGCGCCCACCTGGCCGACCTCGGTGTGCTCGTCGGTGAGGTGGTCCGGCACCCGCTCGGTGAGGTCGACCGCACCGGTCGCGAGCGGTCGCTCCGCGACGGCGTGCGCGGTCGCGGCCACCTCGCGCAGCGGCCGCAGCTGGCGACGTACGACGACCAGCGCGACGACCCCGCCGGCCACGGTGGCGAGCAGGGCGAAGAGCAGCTCGAGGGACATCAGGCGGTTGAGGGTCGCGGACACGTCGTCCTCGGGCAGGCCGACGACGACGGTCCCGCCCCCCGCCTCGACCGCGATGACGCGGTAGTCGCCGAGGCCGCTGACGCTGACGCTGTGCGCGGTGCCGTCGGCCGGGACGTCGACGAGCTCCTCGAGCGCCGCACCGCTCACCTCGGCCCGGGCCCCCGGCTGCACGATGTCGCCCCGCGGTGAGCCGCCGTCGGGAACGATGGCGCGCACCATGCCGACCTCGGCCCCCGGCCCGCCGGCCGGGGGGAGCCGGAGCGCCTGCTCGACCTGGTGGTCGAGCTGGTCCCGGAGGTAGCTGCGCATGGCGAGGGTCGTGGCGGCACCGAGCAGCATCGAGACGGCCAGGACCAGCACGACCGTCGTGAGGACCAGTCGCGAGGTGAGGGATCGGAGGACGCTCACGCCGAGACCGGCTTCAGCACGTAGCCGGCACCGCGCATGGTGTGGATCATCGGCTCCCGGCCGGCGTCGATCTTCTTGCGCAGGTAGGAGATGTAGAGCTCGACGACGTTGGCCTGCCCGCCGAAGTCGTAGTTCCAGACGCGGTCCAGGATCTGCGCCTTGCTGAGTACCCGGCGCGGGTTGCGCATCAGGTAGCGCAGCAGCTCGAACTCGGTGGCGGTCAGCGCGATGTCCCGGCCGTCGCGGCGCACCTCGTGGCTGTCCTCGTCGAGTTCGAGGTCACCGACGACCAGCACCGAGGACGTCGCGACCTGGTGTGCTCCCGACCTCCGCATCAACGCGCGCAGCCGGGCCACCAGTTCCTCCAGCGAGAACGGCTTGGTCACGTAGTCGTCGCCACCCGCGGTCAGGCCGGCGATCCGGTCCTCGACGGCGTCGCGGGCCGTCAGGAACACCACCGGGAGGTCGGGCTGAGCGGCGCGCATCCGGCGCAGCACCTCGAGGCCGTCGAAGTCGGGCAGCATCACGTCCAGTACGACCGCGTCGGGGCGCAGCTCCCTGGCCGCCGCGACCGCCTGCGACCCGGTGTGCGCCGTACGCACCTCCCACCCCTCGTAGCGCAGCGCCATCGAGACCAGCTCGGCGATGTTGACCTCGTCGTCCACGACGAGCACGCGCAGCGGGGTTCCGTCCGGCCGGGTCAGGTCCATGGCGGACACCCTGTCGACCGTACCTGTGAGGTTCCTGTGCGCCCACTGTGCCGGGCTCACGAGATCCTCATCGGCCCGGCACAGCCCCCGCACAGGTCGGCGCCGCACGCTCGCCGTCATGACCGATGAGACCCTCCCGCCCGAGGCCGCGCACCCGCTCCCGCCACCACCGCCGCCGCCACCGCTGACCCCGCCGGTTCCTCCGGAGGCGCCGGCCGGACGCCGTCGGACTGTGGGCCTCCCGGTGCTCGCCGCCGTCGCGGCCGGCACGCTGCTGATCGGCGGACTGGCAGGCGGCATCGTCGGGTACGCCGTGCACGCCGACGGCCCCGACCTCGGCGGCCGGCCGGGCTTCGGCCCGGGGCAGACCTTCCGGCAGGGGCCCGACGGCACGCAGCCGCAGCTTCCGGCGCCGAGCCAGGACCAGCAGCAGGACGACGGCTCGTCCGGCTAGTGGTGGTCATTGGCCCAGCAGGTCGCGCACGGCCAGCGAGGCGAACACCATCGCCGACCCGAGCGGGGCGCCCGGCCCGGGGTAGCGCGGCCCGAACACCGAGGCCGCGCTGTTGCCGGCGGCGTAGAGCCCCGCGATCGACGTGCCGTCCGGGCGCAGCACCCGGCCCGCGGCATCGGTGACGAGGCCGCCCTTGGTGCCGAGGTCGGAGAGCACGAAGCGCGCGGCGTAGAAGGGCGCCTGGTCGCAGGGCGCCGGACCGGCGCCTCCGGTGAAGAAGGTGTCGTACTCGTCGACGCCGCGGCCGAAGTCCTCGTCCACGCCGGCTTCGCAGAAGCCGTTGAAGCGCTCGACGGTGGTGGTCAGCGCGTGGGCCGGTACGCCGATCCGCTCGGCGAGGCCCTCGATCGTCTCGGCCCGCACCCACGTGCCGGCGGCGAGGTGCTCGGCCGGGTCGCCCTCGGGCATCGCGATCGCCGGCAGGCACCCATCCTCGCGGGAGTCGAACACGAACCACGACGGGATCCGCTCAGGGGCCTCGGCCATGATCCGCCCGAACCGGTCGTAGGGCAGCGACTCGTTGCCGTAGCGCTGTCCGCGCTGGTCGACCATCAACCCGGATCGGAACCCGAGCGTGAACGACCCGCCGCCGTCGGGCTGCTCGAGCCCGGGGCAGAACCAGCCGACCCCGCTGTAGTCGGCCGCGGCGCCGATCGCGACGCCGGCCGCGATCGGCTCGCCGATGTTGGTGCCCCGCGGCGCCATCGTCCACGCGACGTCGCCGGGTACGCCGTGCGCCGCGCGCTCCTCGGCGTTCCCCTCGAAGCCGCCGGCCGCGATGAGCACGCCGCGGCGCGCCCGGATCTCGACCGGGCCCTCCGGCGTCATCGCTGCGATGCCGGCGACCCTGCTGTCGGGTCCCTCGCCGTCGAGGAGCAGCCCGGTCATCGGCAGCTCGGTGAGGACGGCGCCGCCCGCGGCGACGAAGCCCTCGAGCAGCCGTGCGATCAGCGCCTGGCCGCCGGAGAGCGTGTTGCGGCCGCCCTCGCCGACCCGGTCGCGCTCGACCGGCGGGCGGACCAGGGCGGCGACTGCGGGGGAGAGGGCGCCCCGCTTGATGTTCGTCGGCTGGATCGAGCGGCCCATCGGGACCCGCCCCGGGGCGTCGTAGTACTCCGAGAACGGCAGCCACTCGAACGGGATGCCGGCCTCCTCGAGCTCTGCCACGAGCTCGGGGGAGTGCGCCAGGAACGCCTCCAGCCGGTCCTGGTCGGGGTCGTCGAGCACCGCGGCGAGGTAGGCGCGCGCGCCGTCGGTGGAGTCCGCGATGCCGGCGCGCTGCTGCACCCGGCTGCCCGGCAACCAGCAGGCGCCGCCGGAGTACGCCGACGTGCCGCCGAGCAGCGTGGTCTTCTCGACCACCACCGTGCGCAGCCCGGCCCGCTGGGCCAGGAACGCGCCGGTCAGCGCGCCGCCGCCCGAGCCCACCACGACGACGTCGTACTCCTCCGCCTGCGTCATGCGGCGATACTAGAACAAGTTCTAGGTCGGTGGTCGAGGTGCGAAGGCCCCCAGGCCCGAGCCTCGGGATCACATGCTTGGCACAATGGGTCCAGTCATGACCGAGCTCCAGATCACGTACCCACCGGAGCTTCCGGTCACCCAGCGCCGCGACGACATCGCCGCGGCCATCCGCGACCACCAGGTCGTGATCGTCGCGGGAGAGACCGGGTCGGGCAAGACCACCCAGCTGCCGAAGATCTGTCTCGAGCTCGGCCGCGGGAGCACAGGTCTGATCGGCCACACCCAGCCGCGCCGGATCGCCGCCCGCTCGGTCGCCGAGCGGATCGCCAGCGAGCTGGGCACCGAGCTCGGCGACCTGGTCGGCTACCAGGTCCGCTTCACCGACCGGACCTCCCGGACCAGCCGGGTGAAGCTGATGACCGACGGCATCCTGCTCGCCGAGCTGCAGCGCGACCGGCAGCTGCGCAAGTACGACACGATCATCATCGACGAGGCCCACGAGCGCAGCCTCAACATCGACTTCCTGCTCGGCTACCTCAAGCGGCTGCTGCCGCGCCGCCCCGACCTAAAGCTGATCATCACTTCCGCGACGATCGACGTGGACCGGTTCGCGCAGCACTTCGACGCGCCGGTGGTCGAGGTCTCCGGCCGGACCTACCCGGTCGAGATCCGCTACCGGCCGCTGATGGCCCTTCGAGACGGCTCGTCCCTCGCCTCCTCAGGGACCGAGTCTTCAATCGACGACGAGGGCGAGGTCGTCGTCCGGGACCAGACCGAGGCGATCGTCGAGGCGGTGAAGGAGCTCTCGGCCGAGGGTCCGGGTGACGTGCTGGTCTTCCTGCCCGGCGAGCGCGAGATTCGCGACACCGCCGACGCGTTGAAAGACCTGCCGCGCACCGAGATCCTGCCGCTCTACTCGCGCCTGACCGCCGCCGAGCAGCATCGCGTCTTCAGCTCGCACGGCAACGCCGTACGCCGGGTGGTGCTGGCCACCAACGTCGCCGAGACCTCGCTGACCGTGCCCGGGATCAGGTACGTCGTCGACACCGGCGTCGCCCGGATCAGCCGCTACTCGGTGCGCACCAAGGTGCAGCGGCTGCCGATCGAGCCGATCAGCCAGGCCTCGGCCAACCAGCGATCCGGCCGGTGCGGCCGCGTCGAGGCGGGCATCGCGATCCGGCTCTACTCGGAGGAGGACTTCGAGAGCCGGCCGGAGTTCACCGACCCCGAGATCCTGCGCACCAACCTGGCCAGCGTCATCCTCCAGATGACGTCGCTCGGCCTGGGTGACATCGCGCGGTTCCCCTTCGTCGAGCCGCCCGACCGCCGCAACGTGCAGTCCGGCGTGCAATTGCTCGAGGAGCTCGGCGCGCTGCGCCACGGCACGCTCTCGAAGACCGGGCGTCGGCTCGCGCGGCTGCCGATCGACCCCCGCCTGGCACGGATGATCATCGAGGCCGAGCGCCTCGGCTGCGTGCGCGAGGTGATCGTGATCGCGGCCGCGCTGTCGCTCCAGGACCCACGCGAGCGACCGGGTGCCGACCATCCGAAGGAGCAGGCGCAGGCCGACCAGCTGCACGCCCGCTACAAGGCCGACGGCAGCGACTTCCTGACCTGGCTCAACCTCTGGCGCTACCTCAAGGAGCAGCAGCAGGAGCTGTCCTCCTCGGCGTTCCGACGGATGTGCAGACGCGAGTTCCTCAACTACCTGCGGGTCCGCGAGTGGCAGGACTTCGAGTCCCAGCTCCGCCAGGTCTGCAAGGAGATGAAGATCCAGGTCGGCAAGGGACGAGGTTTCGAGACAGGCGCTAGTGCGCCTTCCTCAACCACCGAGTTCGATAGTGACGGCATCCACCAGGCCCTCCTCTCCGGCCTGCTCTCGCACATCGGCCTGCTGGAGGAGCGGGAGAAGGAGAAGCGGGGACCCCGGGAGTACCTCGGCGCCCGCGGCTCCCGCTTCGCGATCTTCCCGGGCAGCGTGCTGCACCGCAAGAACCCGCAGTTCCTGATGGCCGGCGAGCTCGTCGAGACCAGCAGACTGTGGGCCCGGCAGAACGCCGCGATCAAGCCCGAGTGGGCCGAGCGCCTCGGCGGCGACCTCGTGAAGCGCACCTACTCCGAGCCGCACTGGAGCAGGAAGCGCGCCGCCGTCATGGCCTACGAGCGCGCCACGCTGTACGGCGTACCGCTCGTGGCCGACCGGCTCGTCTCCTACGGCAAGGTCGACGTCGCGCTCGCCCGCGAGCTGTTCATCCGGCACGCCCTGGTCTACGGAGAGTGGCACACCAGGCACAGGTTCATGGACACCAACCGTCGGCTGCTCGAGGAGGCCGAGGAGCTCGAGCACCGGGCCCGGCGCCGCGACATCGTCGTCGACGAGCACACGCTCTTCGACTTCTACGACGCCCGGGTCGGCGCCGACGTGGTCAGTGGCGCACACTTCGACCAGTGGTGGAAGCAGGCGCGCCGGACTCAGCCGGAGCTGCTGACCTTCGACCCGGCGATGCTCACCCATGACACGGCCGACGAGGTCCGGGCCACCGACTATCCGGAGCGGTGGGAGGGCGAAGGCCTGACCTTCCCGATCAGCTACCACTTCGAGCCCGGCGCCGCGGCCGACGGGCTGACGATCGACGTGCCGGTCGCGACCCTCAATCGGGTCGAGGCCGACGACTTCTCCTGGAACGTGCCAGGCCTGCGCAAGGAGCTGGTCACCAGCCTGATCCGCAGCCTGCCGAAGAGCCTGCGGGTCAGCTTCGTGCCGGCCCCCGACAAGGCGCGCGAGTTCCTGGCGGCGGTCCCGCCGGGGGAGGAGCCGCTCCTCGACGCCCTGGAACGTTGGTGCCGGTCGACGAGTGGGGTCGTGGTGCCGCGCGACGCGTGGGACTGGTCGAAGGTGCCCGAGCACCTGCGCCCGACCTACCGGGTCGTCGGTGACGACGGGCAGGAGCAGGCGCGGGGCAAGGACCTCGAGTCGCTCAAGGCGCCGTTGCGCGGGCAGTTCGCGGAGGCGATCGCCGAGGTGGCCAGCGACAGCGGGCTGGCCCGCACCGGCGAGACGTCGTGGGTCTTCGGCACCATCGAGCCGTCGTTCACCCAGAAGCGCGCGGGCCATGAGGTGCAGGTCTTCCCGGCGCTGGTCGACGAGGGGGTGAGCGTCGGCCTCCAGGTCTTCGGATCCGCCGACGAGCAGGAGGCGCGGCACCGGCTCGGCGTACGCCGCCTGCTGCTGCTCGCGCTGCCGTCGCCGGTCAGGGCGATCCTCGACGGGCTCGGCAACGCCGAGAAGCTCGGCCTCGCCGGATCGCCCTACCCGGGCGTCGCGGACCTGCTGGAGGACGTCCGGGCCGCCGTCGTGCAGGCGGTCGTGGACGCGCGGCCCGCGGTGCGCGACCCGGCGGCGTACGACGCGCTGCTGGCGGAGGCGGCCCGCGACCACGAGGCGCAGGTGCGGGTGACCATGGCCGACGTGGTCCGGGTGCTCGACGCCTGGCGCCGGACGGAGAAGTCGCTCAGCGGCCGGGCCGAGATGGCGATGCTGCCGGCGCTCACCGACATGCGGGCGCAGCTCGCGCGGCTGGTGCACCCCGGCTTCGTCGGCGAGGCGGGCGCGGCTCAGCTGCGCCGCTATCCGGCATACCTGACCGCGCTCGAGCAGCGCCGCGAGAAGCTGCCCGGCCAGCTCAACCGCGATCGGCAGCTGATGGACCAGCTGGCGGAGCTCCAGGACGCCTACCTGCACCAGCTCGAGGCGCTGCCGGAGGGGCGGCCGCCGGGCGCCCAGCTGCGGCAGGTGCGGTGGATGCTGGAGGAGTACCGCGTCTCGCTGTGGGCGCAGCAGCTCGGCACGCCCTACCCCGTCAGCGACCAGCGCATCCGACGTACGCTCGCAGGGTGAACACCGCCCCACGCAGCAGCGACCGTCGGCACCACCGACCGATGACGCCCGGCGGCCTGTTCTTCGAGGCCCTCGTCGACGACGGCGCCGACCCGGCGCTGGTCAGCGAGGCCGCCGACCGGGCCGCCGTACTGCTGGTGCGCGGCGCCCGCAGCTCCGACGACGCGGCGGTCGCCGACCGGCTGCTGCACCTCGCCGACAGCGAGGGCATCGAGACGATCGCGCAGGTGTGGTCGGGCTCCCCGGCCGACTCGCTGGCCGGCTGCCTGTGGCGGCTCTACCTGCTGCGCTCGTGGGTGTACGCCGACCCGCTCGCGGTGTCCCGGGAGTTCGAGGCCGGCCGGGTCAGCGCCCAGGTCGCGCGGGTCGTCGCCGGTGTCGCCGAGCCGCCGGGGCCCGAGCAGCTGAAGGCGATGATCGACGAGGTGCTGCGCGGCATCGCGGGCAGCGACTTCGCCGACGTGCTCCTGCGCGCGGCGGCCTTCGCGCGGGTCGTCGCCGCCGGCCGGGCGGCGCTGAGCGGGCCGTCGGAGGCGGAGGTGCAGCGGATGCTGCTGCTCTCCGAGCAACTCGAGGCGGCCGGACATGTGGAGCTGGAACAAGGTCTGGCCTGAGGCGGTTAGACTCCTCGGAGCACGCCGGACCGCGGCAGCCCCGGGTCCCAAAATTAGCCGCCACGAGCGGCCACGCGCCGTGAGGCGCTCCCGGTTCGGCGTGCTTCATCTCCTAGGGTCGCTCTCATGCGATCGCTGCGAAGTCTGCTGCGCCGACCCGGTGCCGCCACGCGAGCCTCGCGCCGGACGGTGCAGGTCACCTACGCCCCTCGGGCCGACGGCCGGCCCGACCCCGGCGAGGTCGTCTGGGGGTGGGTGCCCTACGAGGACGACCCGCGACAGGGCAAGGACCGACCGGTGCTGCTCGTCGGCGTCCAGGACGGCGACCTGCTGGGGCTGATGCTCACCAGCAAGGACCACGACCGCGACGCCGCGCAGGAGGCGCACTGGGGCCGACACTGGATGGACGTCGGCTCCGGAGCCTGGGACCGGTCGCGGCGGCCGAGCGAGGTGCGGCTGGACCGCCTGATCCGGCTCGACCCGCGCGCCGTACGCCGCGAAGGGGCCGCGTTGGACCCCGCGATCTTCGCGCGCGTGATCGACGCCGCACGCGTTCACCACGCCTTTGACTGAGCATCGCCCACCGTCCCCTCGATAGGGTGGGTCGCGCCCGGGCCAGCCCGGGCGCGTCTGTGAGTGCGTCGGTGAGCGTGTCGATGAGTGTGTCGATGAGGAGGTTCGGTGAGGGCGACCCGGGGAATGGTGGCGGTCCTCGCCGTGGCATCGGTGCTGACCACCGCGGCCTGTACCGCGGACTCGGAGAAGCCGCCCGCCGCGCCCCCTCCGACGACGAGCACCCCGCCGACACCCGAGCAGCTGACGTTCGGCGTGGTCGGCCCGCGGGTGGTGCTGCGCGCCTTCCAGGCCACGGTCGACTCGTGGAACCTCGACCCCGAGAACGTCGACGTCGAGCTCCAGCGGTGGCCGTCGGAGGCCGCGATGCGCGCCGACATCGAGGCCGGCGCCGCCGTACCGGACGTCTTCCTCGCCTCGCGGTCCGACCTGCGCTGGCTGCTGGACAACCAGTACACGCAGCCGGTCGACGAGCTGCTCGACGAGCGCGGCGTCGAGTTCGGTGACAACTACACCCGCAGCGCGCTCGAGGAGCTGAGCGCGGCCGAGCACCTCCAGTGCATGCCGTACGGCGTCTCGCCCGAGGTCATCTACTACAACAAGCGCCTGGTGCGCTTCGAGCGGATGCGCAATCGGGGCCTCGACGCGCCCAACGACGACGCGACGAACTGGTCCTTCGACCAGTTCGCCGCGGCCGCGCAGTTCGCCAGCCGCCCGGCCAAGGGTGCGAAGGGCGTGCACATCGATCCGACGATCGAGGGGCTGTCGCCCTTCATCACCTCCGGCGGCGGCTCGGTCTTCGACGACGCCAACGACCCCTCGTCGCTGTCCTTCTCGAGCGACGACAGCAAGAACGCGCTCGAGCGGACCCTGGAGCTGCTCCGCAACCCCCAGGTGACGCTCGACGAGACCGAGCTCGCCGAGGCGCCGGCGCTGAAGTGGTTCCTGCGCGGCAAGCTCGGCATGATCGCCGGCGACCGCTCGCTGGTGCCGGTGCTGCGGCGCAAGACGAACCTCGAGTTCGACATCCTGCCGATGCCGCGGCTGGACAGCTCGGCCACCGTCGGCGACGTGACCGCCCTGTGCATGTCGGCGACCACCCCGGCCCCCGCGATCGCCGCCGACTTCATCGTGCACGAGATCGGCGCCGACTCCGTCGGCCTGGTCACCCGCACCGGCTACCTCCAGCCCGCGAACGTCGAGGTCGCCCTCTCCGACGAGTTCGTCCAGCCCGGCCGCCGACCCCAACACTCGTCGATCTTCAACACCAGCGTGCGCTCCATGGCGGTCGCGCCGATGATCGACACCATGCCCGAGCTCGAGGCGGCCGTCGCCCCCAGCCTGCGCCAGCTCGTCTACGGCGTCGGCGTCCTCGACCTCGACACCGTCACCACCGCGATCGACGAGGAGTCCCGGACCGTCCTCGACCCCGAGTCCGTCTCCGACTCCGCCGACCCGTCCGAGTCACCCTCGGAGACCGCTGACTGAGGTACCGGTCACCCCGGTTGAGGCGTAAGAGCCGCCAGACCCGAGCCTCGCCGAGTCCACGGTGGTTGAGGAAGGCGCGCTAGCGCCTGTCTCGAAACCACCCGCCGGTGGTCACGGTGGTTGAGGAAGGCGCACCCACGGTGGTTGAGGAAGGCGCGCTAGCGCCTGTCTCGAAACCACCTGTACCGCGCGAGCGATCGTCGGCGCCCTCCCGGCGGCACGAGTGCGGGTGCCGTATCGGGAGGACGCCGACCTGTGGTCGGTTCGGCGTGAGGGGTGGTTTCGAGACGGTTGCTAGCGCAACCTCCTCAACCACCGTCGCCGGGTCCACGGTGGTTGAGGTGCGAGGGCGCGCTGGCGCCTGAGCCCCGAAACCACCATCCGGGAGGTGGCTGTCGGCGTCCTCGCTGACGTCGGCTTGTGGTCGGGGCTCGGGGTGCGTTGGTGGTGGTTTCGAGGCTCCTCGCTGGCGCTCGTCGCACCTCAACCACCGTCGCCGGGTCCACGGTGGTTGAGGTGCGAGGGCCGTCAGGCCCGAGCCTCGAAACCACCGGCTTCGCCCAACGATCGCCGGTCCGGGCGTCGCCGTCGCCCCCATTGCTGGAGCTCCCGGAGGCGCACTGTGGGGCGGTCAGGCAAAGCGAGGGCGACACGCCGTCACTCCCCGGCGTGTCGCCCTCGCTTTGCCTGACCACGCCGGCGGGTCGTCGGCGTGTCTCGCCGTTTCCCCGGGCGGCCGGGGAAACGGCTGGAGCTGCGGACACCCGCCCCGATCGGCGCGACCTCCACACCCACCTTCGTCATCGAATACGCCGCCTGACGCACCGCTGCGGGGCCCGTCAGCCGGCGTCGGTGTCGTCCTCGGCGGTGAGGATCGCATCGACGAGGATGGGGGTGGTGAGCTCGATCTGCCACCGGCGCGCGCCGTACCCGGCGAGCTGGTCGGCGACGGCCGGGGTGAGCTGGACGGCGTCGCGGCTGGCGGGTGGCGTCCAGAGGGTACGGCGCAGGTAGTCGGGGGTGAGCAGGTTCTCGGCCGGCACCGACAGCTCCTCGGAGCGGGCGGAGATCGCCTCGCGAGCGCGGGAGAGCCGGCGGGCGGCGACGGGGTCCTTCTCCGCCCACGCGCGGGGGACCGGCGGGCCGTTGCCGCGGGGGTTGCGGGTCGGCAGGTCGGCCTCGTCCATCTCGGCGGCCCGCTGCAGCGCGGCCACCCAACGGGACGCGTAGCGCTCGGCGCCGCGACCGTGGAAGCCCTTGGTGCCCAGGAGGGACTCGCGGTCCGTCGGGAGCGCCTGGGCGGCGATCACGATGGCGGAGTCGGGGATGATCCGGCCCGGGGTGACGTCGCGCTGCGCGGCGATCTGGTCGCGGGCCTCCCACAGCTCGCGTACGGCGGCGAGTGCTCGTCGGCCGCGTACCCGGTGCACCCCGGAGGTGCGCCGCCACGCCTCGGTGCGCGCGGCGGGCTCGAAGCCGCGCAGGTGGTCGAACTCCTGGCGCGCCCACTCCGCCTTGCCGCTCTCCTCGAGCTTCTCGCCCAGCAGGCCGCGGAGCTCGACGAGCACCTCGACGTCGAGGGCGGCGTACTCCAGCCACGGCGCGGGCAGCGGCCGGGTCGACCAGTCGACCGCCGAGTGCTCCTTGGCCAGGCGCGAGCCGAGCAGCTCCTCGACGAGTGTCGCGAGCCCCACCTTCGGATATCCGAGCAGGCGCCCGGCGAGCTCGGTGTCGAAGAGCCCCGACGGGTGCAGCCCGACCGCGGTGAGGCAGGGCAGGTCCTGGGTCGCGGCGTGCAGGATCCACTCGGCGCCGTCGAGCGCCCGCTCGAGCGGCTCGAGTGACTCGAAGGCGATCGGGTCGACGAGGAACGTCCCGGCGCCCTCCCGGCGTAGCTGGATGAGGTAGGCGCGGGAGGAGTAGCGATAGCCCGAGGCGCGCTCGGCGTCGATCGCCACCGGCCCGGTCCCCGCCGCGATCGCGGCGCCCACGTCGGCCAGGGCGGGCTCGGTCTGGACGACGGGTGGGAGGCCGTCGCGCAGCGTGAGGAGCGGAGGAGGGGGAGTGGGCTCGTCGTCGTCGGACATCGGGTCAGCGCCCGCCGCCCCGTTGTCCGCGCCGGCTCGGCATCACGGCCACGCCGTGCGGGACCGGCGGCAGCCCGGCGGCGGTGCAGAGCAGCTCGCCCCAGGCCTCGACGTGCGGCGCCAGGTCGAGCGGGGCCAGGTCCGGGGCGTCGTCGGGCACCACGGGCGTCCAGGACGCCCGGATCTCGATCTGCGCCGTGCCGCCCTCGTCGGCCATCCCGCCGAAGCTCTCGGTCGCGACCCGGGTCACCGTGCCCGAGGCCGCGACGTACGACGCGCTGTGCTCGTCGAGCGCCTCGGTCAGCCAGGTCCAGCCCACGGCGGCGAGCATCGGGTCGGTGATCAGCTCGAGGTCGACCTCGGCCCGGGCGTACGCCACGCAGCGGAACGTGCCCGACCAGGCGTCGTTGCCTGCCGGGTCGTGCAGCAGGATGATCCGGCCGGTCCCGATGTCGGTCCCGTCGACGGTGACGTCGGCCGAGAGCGCCGAGGCCCAGGGCGCGATGCGCTGCGGCGCGGGCATCTCCTCGCAGAGCACCTCGGGCCGCAGGCGGGCGGCGTGCATGGTGGCCACGGCCTCGCGGAACTCCGCCGGCGCCGCGCCCGCACCCGTGCTCGGGTGTGTCTCCTGACCGACCACCATGGGTTCACAGTAGGTCGGTCCGAGCGTCGTGGATGTGCGAACACGCCGACTGACCTGGGAGGATTCGCACATGCAGGCCGCGAACGACCGTGTCTCCGAGCGACTCAGGGACAGCGCCTTCCTCAAGGCGCTCCGTGGAGAGCCGGTGCCGCACACGCCCGTGTGGTACATGCGGCAGGCCGGTCGGTCGCTGCCGGAGTATCTCGCCGTGCGCGAGGGCGTCGGCATGCTCGAGTCCTGCATGGACCCCGCGCTGGTCACCGAGATCACGCTCCAGCCGGTGCGTCGGTACGGCGTCGACGCCGCGATCTTCTTCTCCGACATCGTGCTGCCGATGAAGGCGGTCGGGGTCGACCTCGAGATCAAGCCCGGCGTCGGGCCGGTCGTCGACCGGCCGGTGCGCACGCTCGCCGACGTGGCGGCGATCCCCGACCTGACCCCCGACCACGTGCCCTACGTCAGCGAGGCGGTGCGCGACCTCGTGGACCAGCTCGGCGGCACGCCGCTGATCGGCTTCGCGGGCGCGCCGTTCACGGTCGCGTCGTACCTCGTCGAGGGCGGCCCCTCCAAGCAGCACGCCAAGACCAAGGCGATGATGTTCGGCGCCCCCGACGTCTGGGACGCGCTGATGCGCAAGATCGCCGGCATCTCCGCCGCCTACCTCGAGATCCAGGTCGCCGCCGGCGCGTCCGCGGTGCAGCTCTTCGACTCCTGGGCCGGCGCGCTGACCCCGGGCGACTACCGCGAGCACGTCATGCCCCACTCCGCCGACGTGCTGGCCCGGGCCGGCCAGCTCGGCGTGCCGCGGATCCACTTCGGGGTCGGTACGTCGAACCTGCTCGGTCTGATGGGGGAGGCCGGCGCCGACGTGGTCGGCGTCGACTGGCGCACGCCCCTCCACGAGGCGATCACCCGGGTCGGCGACCGCGGCGTGCAGGGCAACCTCGACCCGACCCTGGTCTTCGCGCCGACCGAGGTGATGACCGCCCGGGCCGCCGAGATCATCGAGGCCGGCCGCAGCGCCCGCGGCCACGTGTTCAACCTCGGCCACGGCGTGCTGCCGACGACCGACCCCGGTCAGCTGGAGCGGCTGACCGAGTTCGTGCAGGGCTACTCGCTCGACTGAGCGGGCTCGGCCGGCCGGGCCGCCGTCCGGCGGCGTACCGACCGGACCAGCAGCAGCGCCGGCACGCCGACGACCGCCACCACGACGACCCACGGCAGCAGCGCGCCGACGGCGGTCGCCAGCCCGACCGCGAACGTCGCGAGCGCTCCCCAGCCCGCCGACAGTCCGGCCAGGAAGCCCCGATCGTCCTCCTCGGGCTTCGTCTGGTGCGCCGGGGTTCGGTCGATGCTCACCACGATCGTCGAGAGGGAGGTCTGGTCGGCCAGGTAGGCCTCCTGCTGCTGGAGCGCCTCGAGGTCGGCCTGCCGGCGCGACAGCTCGGACTCGATCGCCATGATGTCGCGGATGCTCTGGGCCCGCTGGAAGAGCACGCTGATCCGCGCGATGCTGCGCTGCTGCACCTGGAGCCGGGTCCGCACGTCGATGACCTGCGTCGTCACGTCGTCCTCGTTGGTGCTCGCGGACTCGAGCTCGCCGATCTTCTTGAGCCCCTCGACCGCCTCGCCGAAGTCGTCGGAGGGGATCCGCAGCACCATCCGTGCGTACGTCGGCCGGCCGTCGTCGTCCGACTGCGTCTTCTCCTCGGTCACCTCTCCGGCGTGGCGGTCGACGACCTTGCGCACCTCGATCTGCGCTCGGCCGACGTCGTCGGCGCGCAGCGCGACGTTGCCCTTGCGGATCACCGCCTGGGGGATCTCCTGGGCGACGCTCCGCGCGGCGGCGTCCGGGCCCCGGGCGGCGTCGCCGCCCGCGTCGGCAGCGCCTTCGAGGGCGTCCGCGGCGGGCGCGTCCAGCGCGGCGGAGCTACCCGACGCCGCGTCGTCCCGTTCGTCGTGGTCGTCGGAGGAGCAGCCGGTGAGTGCGATGACCAGGGCGACCAGCAGCGCGGTGCCGGCCACCGTCGGAGAGAGCGAACGGGTGAGTGAGCGGGCCATGTCCGTTGGGACGCGACCCGCGCCGGCTCGGTTCCGGATCCGGTCTGGGAGAGTGGGCGCGTGGTCAGCGTGGTCGTGGTCGGCGCCGGGGTCGCCGGCCTCACGGCCGCCCGCGACCTGGTCGCCGCGGGGCACGAGGTCGTCGTGCTGGAGTCGTCGCCACGGGTCGGCGGCAAGCTGCTGCGGACCTCGGTCGCCGGAGTGCAGGTCGACGTGGGCGCCGAGGCGATGCTCAACCGGCGCCCCGAGGGCGTGACGCTCGCCCGCGAGCTCGGGCTGCCGATCGAGCACCCCGCGGTCGCCTCCTCGCGGATCTGGACCCGCGGTGCGCTGCGGCCGCTGCCGCGCTCGCTGATGGGCGTGCCGCTCGACCTCGCCCAGCTGGCGGCGTCCGGCGTGCTGACGCCGGAGGGCGTCGAGCGGGTGCGGCTCGAGCCGACGCTGCCGCCCGAGCGCATCGCCGACGACATCTCGGTGGGGGAGCTCGTCGACCGCCGCTTCGGCGCGGAGGTCACCGACCGGCTGGTCGAGCCGTTGCTCGGCGGGGTGTACGCCGGCAACGCCCGCCTGATCTCCGCCCGCGCCGCGGTCCCGCAGCTGGTCGCCTACGCCTCGGCGGGGTCGGTGCTGGAGGCGGCCGGCGCGGTGCCCACGACGTACGACGCGCCGGTCTTCGCGGGCATCCCGGAGGGGATGGGACGGCTGCCGGAGGCGCTGGCCGCCGGCCTGACCGTGCGCACGGGGGCCACCGTGCGCGAGCTGCGGCGCACCGCCGCGGGGGGCTTCGAGCTGGTGGTCGGGCCGACCACCGCCGCGGTGCCGGTCACCGCGGACGCCGTGGTGCTCGCGACGCCGGCCGCGCCGACGGCCCGGCTGCTGTCGACGGTCGCGCCGACCGCCGCGGCGGTGCTGGCCGGCATCGAGTCGGCGTCCATGGCGGTGGTGACGCTCGCCTTCCGGGCCGCCGACGTGCCGACGCTCGACGCGACCGACTCCTCCGGCTTCCTGGTGCCGCCGGTCGAGGGCCGCCGGATCAAGGCGGCGACGTTCTCCTTCTCGAAGTGGGGCTGGGTGCGCCGCGCCGGCGCCGGGCTGCTGCTGATGCGCACCTCGCTCGGCCGGTACGGCGAGGCCGTGGCCCTCCAGGCCACCGACGAGGAGCTGGTCGCCTGGTCGCTCGCCGACCTCCGCGACGCGGTGGGGGTCGCGGCCGCGCCCGTCGACACCCACGTGCAGCGCTGGGGCGGCGGCCTCCCGCAGTACGCCGTCGGCCACCTCGACCGGGTGGCCCGCGCCCGGGCGGCCGTCGCCGGCGTACCCGGCCTCGCCGTCTGCGGTGCCGCCTACGACGGGGTGGGCATCCCCGCGGTCATCGCCTCCGCCCACCGCGCCGCCCGAGAGCTCGTCACTGAGGGATAGCCAGTGACGATGTGGTCGTTCCCGGGTGCCGGGAACAACCACTGTGCCGCTGGGTATCGGGTCTGCCCCGTTGTCCCTGGCTGCCGGGACAACCGGCCCGCCAGCCTGTGGTCATCGACAGGAACCACTCACAGAAGGCACCGAGATGACCACCCACGTCACCACCGACAACCCCGTCCGATCGGACGTCTCCACCCTCACCCCGCGCCCGGCCGGCGCCTCCCGCTCGTGGGCGTTCGCCGGCATCGGAGCCGGCCTCGCCGGCATCGGCACGATCGTCTCGTCGAGCATGATCGACGCGGTGTACGACAAGAGCCTGTTCGGCGACCCGCAGGGCATGGCCGACAAGCTCGCCGACCAGACCCCGCAGATCCTCGCGTTCCACGTGTTCACCGTGGTCGGCGCCCTGCTGCTGGTGGTGTTCGCCGCCGGCCTGTTCCGGCGCCTGCGCGACGGCCTCGGCGATCGCTCAGCGGCCCCGCTGGTCGCCTTCGGCGGCCTGCTGGGCACCGCGGTGGTGGCCGTGATCGGCAGCGGCCTCGACACTGAGTTCGTCTTCGGCATCGGCGCCGACGAGCAGATGATCGAGCCGGTCAACGCGGTCATGTTCAACCACTGGACCGGCACGATCCCGTGGTGCTGGGTGCTCGCCGGCCTCGCCGGCCTCGCGACCTTCACCGCGAGCCGCGCCGGCGCCGTCCCGCGCTGGATCGGCCGCACCGGCCTGGTGCTCGGCGGTCTCACCGTCGTGATCGGCGTCTCGCCGGCGCAGTACATGGCCGGCGCGACCGGGCCGCTGCTGGTCCTCGTCGCCGCGCTCGGTTTCGCCCTCGGCGACCGTGCGTACCGGTCATGATGTGCCGGTGAATCCGACCGACAGCACTGCGCAGCGACCGGCCGCCTGGCCGGTCGCTGTCGTGCTGCCCGTCCTCTGCCTGGCCTGCCTCGTCGGCATCCTCGTCTTCGAGAGCAGGTCGTACGGCGAGCCGATGCTCTGGTCGTTCGGCGCCGAGATCGAGATCGGTCACGGCGTCGGCACCGGCCTGATCGGTCTGATCCTCGCGATCCTCTCGGCGGTGGTGCTGCGCCACCCGGGCCACCGCGGCATCGGCTGGACCCTGGGCGCGGTCGGCCTCTTCTGGTCCCTCGACGGGCTGTCCGAGGCCTACGTCCGCCTCGGGCTGGTCACCGACCACGCGCTGCCCGCGATGACCTTCGCGGTCTGGTTCCTCGCGCGCTTCACCTCGCTGCTGCCGGCGACGATCGTGGTGCTGCCGCTAGTCTTCCCCGAGGGCCGGTTCCCTCGCGGGCCGTGGGGAGCGGCGAGCTGGGTCTGCATGATCGTGCTCGTCGTCGGGGCGCTGGCGTTCGTCGTCACGCCGTACGACCAGCCCACCGGCCGCCTGATGCCCGGCGTCGACCCCGACTGGACCACGGTCTGGGCCCTCGAGCCGATCGCGGGCGTGCTGACCGGCGGCCTCCAGGCCCTGACGGTCATCGGCCTCGTCGTGCCGGTCGGCGTCGTCGTGCACCGCTACCGCCGGTCCCGCGGCACCGAGCGCGACCAGCTGCGCTGGCTGCTATGGGGTGCGCTGGTGACCGCGACGACCATCGTCGTGACCCTCTTCCTCGAGCTCGGCGACCTGACGGCGGTCGTGTTCTTCGTCTGCATCGTGCTGACACCGATCGCGATGACGGTGGCCGTCGTCAACCCGCGGCTGGTCCCCATCGAGGAGCTGCTCGGCCGCACGGTGCTGCTCTCGCTGCTCGCGCTGGTGCTGGTCGTGATCGACTTCGCGGTGGTCGCGGCGATCACGCTCGTGCTCGACGACGCGATGGCCCAGTCGCAGGTGGTGCTGGTCGTGCTGCTGACGACCGTGCTGCTCTACGGACCGCTGCGCAACCGGCTGTCGCGGGGCGTGCGGCGGTTCCTCTTCGGCGACCGCGCCAACCCGTACGACGTCGTGGCCGGGCTGGCCTCGACGCTGGAGTCGACCGAGGAGGGCGCCGAGCAGCTCGCCGTCGTCGCCCGGTCGGTGGCGAGTGCGTTCGGGGTGGGGTTCGTCAGCGTCGAGGTCGACCGCAGCAACGGCGAGCGGCTGCTCGCGACGTACGGCGACCGTCCCGCCGAGACCCGCGCGCTGCCGATCACCTACCGCGACGCGGAGGTCGGCAGGCTGGTGCTGCCGGCCCGCGGGCTGCGCAGCCGGCTGTCGCGCCGCGACGAGGAGCTGCTCGGCGATCTGGTGCGCCAGGCCGCGACCGCTGCGCGCACCAGCAGGCTCGCCGACGAGCTCCAGGAGAGCCGCGAGCGCCTCGTCACCGCGCGCGAGGAGGAGCGGCGCCGGATCCGCCGCGACCTCCACGACGGGCTCGGCCCGGCGCTCAGCGGCGTGGTCTTCCAGCTCGAGTCCGCGCGGCTGCTCGTCCCGAAGGACCCCGATGCCGCCGAGCGCGAGATCGCCGGCGTCAGCGGGCACGTGCAGGACGTCGTCGCCGACGTACGCCGTCTCGTCCACGACCTGCGGCCGCCCGCGCTCGACGACCGTGGCCTGGCCGGCGCGCTGCGCCAGCAGGGCGAGCTGCTCGAGCCGGCCGCCACGGTCGTGGCGGGTGAGCTCGGCTCGCTGCCGGCCGCGGTCGAGGTCGCGGCCTACCGGATCGCCGGTGAGGCGATGACCAACGCGGCCCGGCACGCCCGGGCCAGCACCTGCACCGTCCGGCTCGAGGTCGCCGACCACGCGCTGCTCGTCGAGGTCGCCGACGACGGCGTCGGCATCGCACCGTCGGCCCAGGCGGGCGTCGGTCTCGTCGGGCTGCGCGAGCGGGCCGCCGAGCTCGGCGGCCGCAGCGAGATCACCTGCCCGACCTCGGGCGGCACGGTCGTGCGCGCCTGGCTGCCCCTGAGGAGCACCCCATGAGCGATCCGTCCAGCGACATCCGCGTCGTGGTCGTCGACGACCACCAGATCGTGCGTGAGGGGCTGTCGAGCCTGCTCGGCGCCCTCGACGGGATCGAGGTCGTCGGCGCGGCCGCCGACGGCCGGGACGCGATCCACGTGATCGCGGAGACCGAGCCCGACGTCGTGGTGATGGACATCCAGATGCCGCACCTCGACGGCATCGAGGCGACCCGGCACATCACCGGCCGGCAGCCCGATGTCCGGGTGGTGATGCTGACCATGAACGAGGACGACGACACCGTGCTCAGCGCGATCCGCGCCGGCGCGAGCGGCTACCTGCTGAAGGGCTCCGGGGCCGACGAGGTGCAGACGGCGATCCGCGCGGCGGCGGCCGGCGGCATGGTCTTCGGCGCGAGCCTGGCGGCGCGCGTGTCGTCGTACTTCTCCGGGGCCGCGACGCGGGCGGAGGAGCCCGAGCCGTTCCCGGACCTGACGGATCGTGAGCGCGACGTGCTTCGGCTGCTCGCCGCGGGCCGGTCGAACGACGCGATCGCGGCCGAGCTCTACGTCTCCAACAAGACCGTCCGCAACGCCGTCTCCGGCGTCTACGCCAAGCTGCACGCCGCCGGCCGGGCCGAGGCGATCATCAAGGCGCGGGAGGCCGGCTACGGCCGCGACTGAGCTCCGTCACGCCGGCTCGATCGGCAGCCACAGCTCGGTGGTGGCGGTGCCGAAGTCGTCGGCGTGCTCCAGGATCGCGACCAGTGAGGGGCCCGGACGGAGCCGCCACGGGTTGGACGGGAACCACTGCGTCGCGGTGGCCGCCCAGGTCTCCTGCAGCACCTGCGGGTAGGCGCCGCTGGTACGGAAGACCGCCCACGAGCCCGCCGGTGCCTCGACGGCGTCGAGGTCGTCGGGGACCGCTCCGGTGACGGCGACGCCGTGCAGGTAGGTCAGCATCGAGCCCTCGGCCGCGTCGGGCTCACTGTCGGCGGTGACGGCGAGGATGCCGGCCGGATCGGTGTCCGAGAGCGCCTTGAGCCGCCGGTGCTGCTCGGGGGCGAGGGACTCGATGTGCTGCCGGATGTGCGGATTGACGCCCTCGTAGATCAACGGCACGCGGAACGCGTGGCCGACGAGGCGGAACTCGGGCCGGTCGACGATGCGGGTGTCCATGGGGGTGCTCCCTTCGACGGTGAGACGGAACGTGAGGCGGGGCTGGGACCGGAGCGGACCGCCGGCGCGGCGTACCTCGGCCGGCACGCTGCCGTGCACGGACCGGAAGGCACGACCGAACGCCTCGGTCGAGCCGTAGCCGTAGCGCACGGCGATCGTCAGCAGATCGTCGTCGGCGCCGATCACGTCCGCGGCGGCGACGGTCATCCGGCGCCGGCGTACGTACTCCGAGAGCGGCATGCCGGCCAGCGCGGCGAACATCCGCCGCAGGTGGTGCTCGGTCGTGCCGAGCGCCCGGGCGAGCGCACCGACGTCGAGGTCGTCGGTGAGCCGTTCCTCGACGAGTGCGACCAGCCGGTTCAGCTCGGTGATCATGGCTCCGAACCTAGGCGGTGCGGTGCGGGTCACGCCCGATGATCCCGGCCCGCTGCGATCGGGGGGCGCCTTGCACAATAGGGGCATGAGCGAGACCGACCCGCAGGCCGAGATCAAGAGCAACGCCGCTCGCATCAACGAGCTGAACGAGACGATCCGGTACACGATGTGGTCGGTCTTCCGTCTCGAGGAGCGGCTCGGCGACAACGCCGACCGCGCCGCCGAGGCCGAGGAGCTCGAGAAGCTGCTCGCCGACCTGGCCGCCGACGGCGTGGTCGTCCGCGGCGTCTACGACGTCGCCGGCCTGCGCGCCGACGCCGACGTGATGGTCTGGTGGCACGCGGCCTCGGCCGACCAGCTGCAGGCGGCGTACCACCGGCTGCGTCGTACCCGCTTCGGCACCCGCCTGGCGCCGGTCTGGTCGCAGATGGCGCTGCACCGGCCGGCGGAGTTCAACCGCAGCCACCTGCCGGCGTTCCTCGCCGACGAGCGCTCGCACGCGTACGCCGCGGTCTACCCCTTCGTGCGGTCCTACGAGTGGTACCTGCTCGACGACGCCGAGCGCCGTCGACTGCTCGCCGAGCACGGCCAGATGGCGCGCGGCTACCCCGACGTGCGCGCCAACACGGTGCCGTCGTTCGCGCTCGGCGACTACGAGTGGATCCTGGCGTTCGAGGCCGACGACCTCTCTCGCATCGTCGACCTGATGCGGCACCTGCGGGGCTCCGAGACCCGTCGGCACGTGCGCGAGGAGGTGCCGTTCTACACCGGCGCCCGGGTCGACGTCGCCGAGCTGGTCGACCGCCTGCCCTAGATGACTAATTCCAAGGCCTCGCACGCTGCGCGACGCTCATCATCCGCTCCGGCGGCGTTGCCGACGCTTGAAAGACGTCCAGTCTGCCGACGCATCGGCGCCTTGCCGGAGCGGCGCTGAGCGCCGCTCGCTTGCACGATCCCTTGGAATTACTCATCTAGCAGGGAACCGACGTGGCCGGTGCGTCGTCGTACCGCCATGATGAAGACCACGATCGCCCTCGCCGCCGCCGCGCTGTTCGCACTGACCGCGTGCGGCAGCGGTGACGACGCCACCGCGACCGACGACTCCGTGACCTCCGCCGACCGGCCGACGGCGGCCGCGCCGCCCGCCGCGACCCCGGCGGCCCCCGGCCCGGTGCACACCCGCACGCTCGCCACGGTCATCGACACCGGCACCCCCGAGCTCTGCCTGGGGCCGGTCCGGGAGTCCCACCCGCCGCAGTGCGACGGGCCCGAGCTGGTCGGCTGGGACTGGGCGGCCCAGCGCGGCGTCTTCGAGCGGGAGGGCGCGACCCGGTGGGGGCAGTTCGCCGTCACGGGCACCTGGGACGGCGAGCGGCTGACCGTGACCAGCGCCGTCCCGGCCGCGCTGTACGACGCGATGCCGGCCGCCGAGCCGACCTACCCCGAGCCGGCCGAGCAGCTGAGCAGGGCCGAGCTGGAGCGGATCCAGGCCGAGGTGCTGGAGCTGCCCGGCGCCCAGGACGCCTACGTCACCGGGCCGCGTGTCGTCGTGGACGTCACCTACGACGACGGCTCGCTGCAGCAGTGGGCGGACCGGACCTACGGCGAGGCCGTCGTCGTGGTCACCGGCGCGCTCGTCGACGAGGAGTGACCTCGCGTCACTGCTGGTCGGCCGGCTCCAGGGTCAGGCTGATCGAGTTGATGCAGTAGCGGTCGCCCGTGGGGGTGCCGTAGCCGTCGGGGAAGACGTGGCCGAGGTGCGAGCCGCAGTTGGCGCAGCGCACCTCGACCCGCTTCATCCCGTGGGAGTTGTCCTCGAGGTACTCGATGGTGTCGCTGATCGGCTGGTAGAAGGAGGGCCAGCCGCAGCCGGAGTGGAACTTGGTGTCCGACTCGAAGAGCTTGGCCTGGCAGGCCTTGCAGCGGTAGACGCCCGTCGTCTCGGTGTCGGTGTACGCGCCGACGAACGCTCGCTCGGTGCCGGCCTGGCGCAGGACGGCGTACTCCTCAGGCGTGAGCTCCTCGCGCCACTCCTCGTCGGTCTTCGACACGTTGTAGGCCATGCCTTCAGCGTACGTCGTGGGGGTGGGGCGGGCTCACGGCCCGCTGCCGTGAGGTTTCGACGCGCCGTTGCTTGCTCAACCTGCCTCCCCACGCCCGGCACTCCTCCGTCGTGCCGGGCTAGGGTCGACGCATGGCGAAGACCCCCGCGGCCGAGGTCCAGGCGGGCGGCCGTGCCGTCCGCGTGTCCAGTCCCGACCGGGTGATCTACGAGGCGACCGAGACCACGCCCGAGGTCACCAAGCTGATGGTCGCGGAGTACTTCGCGAGCGTCGAGGACGGGCTGATGCGCGCGCTCCGCGACCGGCCGACGGCGTTGGAGCGGTGGACCTCCGGTGTGCGGCCCGGCATGAAGCTCGCCACCGGGCCGCAGGACAAGGACGCCGACGCCTTCTACCAGAAGCGGGTGCCCAAGGGGGCGCCCGAGTACGTCGAGACCGTGCAGGTCACCTTCCCCTCGGGACGCACCGCCGACGAGATCTGCCCGACCGAGATCGCCGTGCCGGTCTGGTGCGCCCACATGGGCACGCTGGTCTTCCACCCGTGGCCGGTACGGCGCACCGACACCGACCACCCCGACGAGCTGCGCATCGACCTCGACCCGCAGCCCGGTACGACGTTCGCCGACGCCGTCCGGGTCGCCGGTGTCGCCCGCGAGCTGCTCGAGGAGCTCGGCCTGTGCGGCTACCCGAAGACCTCGGGCAACCGGGGCGTGCACATCTACGTGCGGATCGAGCCGCGCTGGGAGTTCACCGACGTCCGGCACGCCGCGATCGGCTTCGGCCGCGAGCTCGCCCGGCGCGACGACGGCGTGACCGTCGACTGGTGGAAGGAGGAGCGCGGCGAGCGGATCTTCGTCGACTTCAACCAGAACTAGTAGCCTTAACAAATACCTGGTCTGGTGGACGGAGTCGGGCGTTGACGGATCGTGGCCGCGCGGTGATCTACACGCGCATCAGTCGAGATGAAGAAGGCAATCGCGTCGGGGTCGAACGGCAGGAAGCAGACTGCCGCGACCTCGCGAAGCGTCTCGGCCTGGACGTGGCGCACGTCTACACCGACAACGACATAGGCGCATCAAGCCTCAGCAAGAAGGCCCGTCCCGCCTACGCCGCCATGCTCGCGGCGGTGCGGGCGGGCGAGGTCAGCACGGTCCTGTCCTACTCCAACTCGCGTCTCACCCGCCGCCCTGCGGAGTGGATTGACCTAATCACCCTCGCCAACAAGGGCAAGCTTCAGATTCGCACGGTGGTGTCTGGCACCTATGACCTCGGCACCGCAGACGGGCGGGCGGTCGCAATCACTGTTGCCGCGTGGGACGGTGCGGAAGCGGAGCGCATTGGAGAACGCCTCGAGGCCGCGCATCGTCACCTGGCGCTGCGGGGTGAGCCCTTCACCGGAGGTCGCAGAGCCTTCGGCTGGAAGGAGGATAGGCGCACAATCGAGCCGCAGGAGGCAGAGCTCATCCGCGAGGCTGTGGAGCGGGTAAAGGCCGGGTGGGGTGTCAACACCATCGCTCGCGACTGGAACGAACGCGGCATCAGAACTCCGTGGGGTGGCGAGTGGAAGTTCAACAACCTCCATGAAGTGCTTACCCGCCCCCGCACCGCGGGCCTTCGCACCTTGAAGAAGGAGCTGGTGCGAGACGCAGACGGCAACGTGGTGAAGGGCAAGTGGCAACCCATCATCACCACTGAGGAGCGAGAGGAAGTTCTCGCGCTACTCGCTGCTCGTGCTCGTCCGAGGAGGCGCAGGGGAAAGTACCTTCTCGGCTCGCTCCTGCGCTGTGGCGACTGTGGCGCGAAGATGTGGGGCAATCTGCTGAGAGCAAGGAACTCCACCAACTACCAGTGTGCGCGGGGCGGGCACTTGGCGATCTCTGGCAAGCGGCTCGAAGAGGCCGTGATGGCGCTCGTCGAAATTCCCCAGGGGCGCTCATCGAAATTCCCCACCCTGGGCGGGTGTCACTGTAGCGGTCGGCGTGTGCCGGTCGCGGCGTGACGGAGTGCGTCGTTCTTGGCGTGGTGGTCGCGTAGGCGGTAGGAGTCGCCGTCGAGGTTGAGCACCACGGAGCGATGCAGGAGCCGGTCGAGCATGGCGGCGGCGACGGTGGTGTCGCCGAGAACCTCACCCCAGGACGCGACGCCGCGGTTGGTGGTCAAGACGATGCTGGTCTTCAGGTAGCGCTGGGACACGACCTGGAACAGCGCGGAGGCTGCTTCGCCGGGTAACGGCAGGTAGCCGAGCTCGTCGATCACGAGCAGGGTGGGGCCGGCGAAGAATCGCATGGTGGTGGCCCAGCGTCCCTCGATCGCGGCGCGGTGGCAGCGGGCGGCGAGGTCGGCGGCGGTGGTGAAGTAGGTCCGGTACCCGGCTTCGGCTGCAGCGCGGCCGAGCCCGACGGCCAGGTGGGTCTTCCCGACGCCGGGCGGGCCGATCAGCAGCACGTTGGTCGCGGTGTCGAGGTAGCGGCAGGTCGCGAGCTCGTCGACGAGCTTCTTGTCGACGCCGGGGGCGGCGTCGAAGTCGAAGTCCGCCAGGGTCGCGGGCGTCGGCAGGGATGCGAACCGCAGGCGGCCGGCGAGCTTGCGTGCTTCGGTGGCTTCGACCTCGCGGGCCAGCAGGTGCTCGAGTGTCGCGGTCATCGACCACTGCTCGGCTTCGGCCTGGGCGAGCACGCCGGGCAGGTGCTCGGCAGCGGCGGTGAGCTTCAGCGTGGCGAGGTGGCCGCGCAGCTGCTGGTACAGGCTGGCCTGGGCGCCGCTCATCGGTGGGGACGTCGGCATGGTCAGGGAGTCGGTCATGTGAGGGTGTTCCTTCCGGTTGCTGCTCGGTCGTACTTGGACAGGTCGATCACCACGTCGTCGCTGATCGCGGTGTCGGTGGCGTCGTTGCGGGCGCGCAGTTGCTCGGCGGCCGCGCGTGCCGCGGGGCCGGGTGGGATGCGTTCCTTGCGGCGGTGCGGGCGGGAGGTGTCGTGTCCTGCGAGGACGAGCTGCTCGAGGGCGATCACGTGGCCGTGGTCGCGCACCATCACCCCAGCACCGTCGGGTGCGAGTTCGTGGCGGGCGATGACGATCCCGCTGGTGGTGACGATGTCGATGTGCTGTTCACCGAGCCGCTGGGACACGACGACCTGGGCGCGGGCCAGCTCCGGCGGGACGGAGTAGAAGTTCCCGCGCCAGGCGACCAGCGCCTGAGCAGACACCGTCCGTTCCTCGCTGATCGTGGCGGGGAATGGGCTGGTCGGCACCGGGGTCAACGGCTCGCGTTCCGCGACCGTGAGCACGCTGGCGCGGCCATCGACGGCGGAGGGACGCAGCCGGGCATCACCCCGCAGTTCACAGAACCGGTCCAGCGAGGCCTGCGCCTCTTCGATGGTGATGTCGTCGGGCAGGGTGCGCCACCAGCGTTGCGCGGCGGTGTGGTTGGACTTCTCCACCACGCCCTTGCGATTGCCCCGTCGGGGCGGGCAGATCGCCACGGACACCCCGTAGTGCTTGGCGACTGCGGCGAACGTCGCGGTCACCTTCCCCGACTCGGGGTGGCACACCGTGGTCATCCGGTCGAAGCGCCACTTCCGAGTGAGCCCGCCCAGCTTCCGGGTGACGGCGTCGAGCCCGGCGATCAGGTGCGGCTGCTGCTCGGATGCTGCGAGGTGGCCGCGCCACTTGCTGGAGTGGGCGAGCGCACCGACCAACAGGTGCGCGTTCTTGCCCCAGCCCCACGCCGCGGGCGGGTCGGGCAGCTCGAGCCAGTCCCACTGGGTCTCCTCACCCGGCGGGTGCTCGATCGGCGCGTTCGCCCGGCCCTTCGTCGCCGAGCACGGCTCGCAGTGCGGCCGCAGCTCCCGGGTGCGGATCTGGCGGGTGAACGTCGGATACGACCGGTCATAGCCCAGCCCGACCACCTCGTCGAACAACGTCATCGCCCACAGGTGGGGGTCCTCGGTCAGGCGCGCGCGGACGTAGTCGAAGTACGGCTCGAACGGGTCGTCGCCGGCGGGCTTGCGTTCGCCGGCGACCCGCTCGTCGTTCAGGTAGGCGCGGATGGTCTTCCTGTCCCGGCCCAGGTGCCGGGCGATCGCGGAGATCGTCCAGCCCTGCCGGCGCAACGCGTGAGCGTCGATGTCTTCCTCCCGTGTCAGCATGGGAAGCGAGGGCTCCTTCGGTAGACGGCGCGTGGTCAGAGACCGCCATCTTCGAAGGAGCCCCACCCGCTTCCGGTGGAGCCACGGGGTGGGGAATTTCAGTGAGCAGAACTGGGGAGATTCAGCTGAGCGCCATCAGGTGAGTACGTCGTCACCGGCGACTACACCGCCGCCACACCCTTCATCGTGGACGGTGACAGCGAGTTCGGGTCCATGGTGATCGCCAAGCCCACCCCCACCACGCCCGTCACGAGCGTTCACAAGAAGCCCAAGCACGGCTTCAAGCGCATCACCCACCGAGGCGGCAAGGTCGGCTGGCTGGCGGAGGACAAGGTGCGCCTCACCAAGAAGGGCGGGAAGAAGCACGTCTTCCTACAGATCCGCAAGGGAGGCAAGTGGCACAACGCCATCCGCCAGACCACCACTAAGAAGGGCGTCTTCTACTTCGACGCAGTGACCCGCAAGCAGCACCGGCTCTACAAGACAAAGAGCTTCAAGATCGGAAAGCTCCCCAAGCGCTACTCCGTCCGTGTGGTCGTACCGAGCAACAAGAAGTTCGCCAAGACCGTCTCCAACGCCTGGACCGTCTCCTGGTGATCGGTGGCGATATTCCGCACACCTGGCCCTGCCAGCAACCACCGACACGAAGACACCGAGGAGTGTTACCGATGAAGACAACCAAACTGTTCGCGGGCATTGCCCCAGCGCTAGCCCTTGGGGGCATGCTCATGGGAAGTACGACAGCGCTCGGCAATCAGCAAGCGCCCACGACGGGCGCTTCTCCCGAGATCACCTCCATCACCGTGGCCAACGAGGGGGGCGGACTCTCGCCCTACCTCTCCCCGAGTTGCGCTGTGGTCGTCAACTTCAGTGATGCCACGCCGAGTGCTTCTACTGCCTACACCGTGACAGTCGCCGATTCCTACGACGTGAAGGTAGGCACGTTCGCGCAGGCCTCACTTGCTGACGGAGGAGACTCGCAGTTCCGCGTCGGGGTGCCTTGCGACTCGATCTATGAGGACGAAGCACTCACTTACGTTGTCAATGAAGGGGATTCCCAGAGCGCTGCGAAGCCGTTCACCTTCTCCTACGTGGGACACCCGACTGGCATCGAAGACTCCTCCGTGCTCCGTAACGGGGAGTGGACTCACTTCGTCGGCAAGAAGGCCACCGTCAAGTTCACCGGTGGCTCGTGGGAGCCGGGCACCAAGTTCTCGTCAAGGGTCTGGACCTCTAAGACGAAGAACTTCACCCCTGCCGACTTCGCTGCAAATACCTCCGGCAACGCTGCCATCGTGCAGCGCGATGGCGCGGGTGCTCCCGTTCTGACCTGGACACCTCGCCAGCAGGACGCGGGCAAGTACGTGTGGGTCTCGATCAGGGGCGAGAAGGCCGGCAAGGGCGACTGGCAGTTCTACTTCGACGCGCAGAAGGTCGCCGCTCTCCCGAAGCAACCTGCCAAGTGGGTGAAGAAGTTCGGCAAGATCACTGGAAAGGTGAAGGGACACCCGAAGGTGGGCCGCAAGCTCTCCGTCTCCAAGCCTGTCTTCACGAAGGCAGGAAAGGCCCACAAGGCAACAGTGCGCTACCAGTGGTCCTACGGCACCGCGACGACGATCAAGGGCGCGACCAAACGCACCTTCAAGCCCAAGAGGGCCCTCCGGGGACAGAAGCTACGCCTGACAGTCACCGTTCGCGCGGAGGACTACGCGGACCGCACCAAGGTCTACAACGTGGGGCGCGTCCGCTAACAGCGCTGTCTTCTCTCATACGAAGCCCGTGGTGCCGAGCACTGCGGGCTTTGTCGCGTCCTGAGTCAGGTGCCGAGTCGATATTCCCCCCATCGACACGACCCACTCCATGGGAGAAGCACAATGACAACACAACCAAGAATGGTCATCCTCGACCCAAGCAGGGTGATCGCAGGGCTCGGAGTAGCGTTCGCCGCCCTGCTCCTTTCCCTCTTCTCCGGGATGGCCCCTGCTGAAGCAGGCACCGGAGGTACCGGAGGCACCGGCAGCGGTGGCGGCTCCTGCGACTACGGCTCCTTGAGCTGGCGGCACGTAGGAGGCCTCGGAGCCGTTCCCGACAACGGCGCGTCAAGCTGCTACAACAGCGGCAACCGCAACGCGGACCTCAACCGCGTTGGAGCGGGAGCATGCGCTGCCAACGCTGGCACGCTCCGTGACGTGTGGTACCTCGCCGCCCCCAACAACCAGTGGGCGACCTACCCGTCGAGCAGTGCGTCGAAGGCCCAGGCCGCAGCAGTCCGCGCAGCGATCAACGCGACCTACCCCAACCCCGCTGTCAACTCGCAGAACGCGAAGGCGAAGCAGGTGGCGCTCAATAAGGTGGCAGGCTCCAACAACGTAATCATCTGCGTGTGGCAGTCGGAAGTGGAAGACCCCAAGGTTCCAGCCACAAAGCCCGACCTCCTACAGTGCAACAGCAATCGCGTCTTCGGTGGCATCAAGATTCCCGCCGATGGAGAGGGTGCGAAGACGTACTACCGTCGAGGCAACGGTGAGGACCTAGCCAAGGGCTCAGCCGTGGAGTTCGGTGGTCCTAACGCGAGTATCACCATCGTTCAGCGCACCGCCAACGGCTACACCTTCAACAACGGTGACACCCGGCGCGAGTGGACGTTCGACGCTCCCGGTGACTGCCGTCCTCGTTGCCCCACCGCTGGCAGCTACTCGAACTACCTCATCCGCCCCGGTGCAGTGATTCCCGATGCTCGGAACACGAACGCGGAGCGGGGCTCGTACTGTTACAACCGCCCGCCTGTGGCCTCTGCTGAGAACGTGGTGGAGTACCGCAACCTGACGAACTCGACCTCCACCAACGGCACCAACACCACGACCTCGACCACGAGCAACATCGTGGGGCTCGGTGTCTTCCCCTACGCATGGACCACGAGCGTCACCAACGGCTCGGTGCACCCGGGACCGACTCAAGTCGAGGCGCAGTCCGCTCAGGGCATGACTCCCTACGGCGACCTGTTCGCACAGACCGTGCCGAACGGAACCGTGCCTACCCAGGCGCAGCTCAACGCCGCTGGCACTGCCACCGGTAGCGCGGCTCACCCCACCGTTGACCTCAACGACAAGAACCGTCGCGCCATGGCTGAGGGCGGCGTCATGAACGTCACGGAGCGCACCACCTATGTAGTGCTTGAACGGCGAGACGTAACCATCGCCACGACCACTCAAGGCACTGTCACGGTCACGACAGTGACGCAGCCGCAGCGGCGCCAACACTTCTGTAACCGCCAGACCTCCTACACGTTCTCGCTCACCGCTGCCGGTGCGGTCTCGATGAACACGAGCGTGACTGAGGACTGCCAGCCGTGGAGCGCGTGGAGTAACAACGGTCCCGCGACCACCTCCACCACGACGACCAACAACGGTGCTCCCGTAACGACCTACACGACAAGCTCGCAGCCGCTCATGAGCGCGCAGACTCCGCAGGTCACTGGTTTCTGGCAGGCACTCACCAACCACTGCAACAAGGACGCCTACGGCACCGCGAGCGCCGGCTATCAGGCTCTCAACGCCAGCATCGACCCCACAGCGAAGCACAGCGGTTCAGCAGTCACGCCCAAGATGAACAACGCCAACAACCCTGTCTGGGGCTACGGCGCTCTCAACCCGAAGGGCACGACTGAGGTTGGCTTCTTCGACAAGCAGTGCGCCTTCGAGGGCCGTCTCGCTCAGGCAGGCGACGAGTCCGCCGAGCGAGTGTTCTTCCGTGACAACGAGCTCCGGGACGTGCGGGTCGGCCTCTACCGCCCTGCATCAGTCGGCGTGGTGCAGGACGATGGCACCAACGCCATCGCCACCGTTCTCACTCGCTGGGCCGAAGGCACGCCGCAGGTCAACGGCCTTAGCAATCGGGGCTCGCTGCGGAGCTTCGACAATGACGGAGATCAGGTGTTCTCAACGAGCACGGGCAACGCGCCAGTCTTCAAGAACTGGATGAACCCCACCAGCGCGCAGGCTCGCACGTGGAGCGTGCTCATGGGGCAGGAGGCTCACTTCCTCATGGCAGGCAACTGGGCCTCGGACTCGGGCAAGCCCAACGTGTGGACCACAAAGTGGATCTTCGCGCCGAACGTGAGCAACCGCATCGCTGCGACACGAGTGGGCTTTGGTGAAGCAGGGGGAGCGCGCAGCTTCGACCCGGCAAACATCGCGACCAAGATCCAGGGGCAGGTCATGGGCATGAGCAACGGCGCAACTACAAGCCCCGCGCTCAAGTTGAGTCCCCGATGATGGTGTAACGCGGTTGCCGGCCTCGTCGTAGTAGACGTGGAGCGGCCACCGCGTGATCTTCGAGTGAACCCTTCACAGCACTCTCGAACGGAGCATCACGGTGACCGCACCTCACATTGTCGACCCTGCCGGCCTGCTTGGCGAGGCCCTGGCGGAAGCCTCCCCGGACCTCATGCGCAACCTGCTGCAGACGGTGATCAACGCGCTGCTGTCCGCCGACGCCGACGCGGTGGTCGGTGCCGAGTGGGGCCAACGCAGCCCGGACCGGACCGCGCAGCGCAACGGCTACCGGCACCGCGACCTGGACACCCGGGTCGGCACGATCGACGTCGCGATCCCCAAGCTGCGCACCGGGACGTACTTCCCCGAGTGGCTGCTCGAGCGGCGCAAGCGGGCCGAGTCGGCGCTGATCACGGTGGTGGCGGACTGTTATCTGGCCGGGGTGAGCACCCGCCGGATGGACAAGCTCGTCAAGCAGCTGGGCATCAACAGCCTGTCGAAGTCGCAGGTGTCCCGGATGGCCGCCGACCTGGACGAGCAGGTCGAGGCCTTCCGCCACCGGCCCCTCGACGAGGCCGGACCCTTCACGTTCGTCGCCGCCGACGCCCTGACCATGAAGGTGCGCGAGGGCGGGCGGGTCATCAACGCCGTGGTCCTGATCGCGACCGGTGTCAACGGTGACGGGCACCGCGAGGTCCTGGGCATGCGGGTGGCCACGGCCGAGACCGGGGCGGCGTGGAACGAGTTCTTCGCCGACCTCGTGGCCCGCGGCCTGGCTGGGGTCCGGCTCGTGACCTCAGACGCGCACGCCGGCCTCGTCGAGGCCATCGCGGCCAACCTTCCCGGCGCCACCTGGCAGCGCTGCCGCACCCACTACGCCGCCAACCTCATGAGCGTGACCCCGAAGTCGATGTGGCCGGCGGTCAAGGCGATGCTGCACTCGGTCTACGACCAGCCCGACGCCGCCGCGGTGCACGCCCAGTTCGACCGGCTGCTGGACTACGTGGCCGCCAAGCTGCCGGCGGTGGCCGAGCACCTCGACGCCGCCCGCGCCGACATCCTGGCCTTCACCGCCTTCCCCAAGGACGTCTGGACCCAGATCTGGTCCAACAACCCCTCCGAGCGGCTGAACAAGGAGATCCGGCGCCGCACCGACGCCGTGGGCATCTTCCCCAACCGGCAGGCCATCGTTCGCCTCGTCGGGGCCGTGCTGGCCGAACAGACCGACGAATGGGCCGAAGGCCGCCGCTACCTCGGCCTCGAAGTCCTCGCCCGCTGCCGACTCGCTCCAGTGACCGACACGACGACGGAGGTGAGCACCGACCCCGTCCTCGAACTCAGCGCCTAACCCCTACGAAGGATCACAGGCGATACACCACTACCTGGGACTTGACCCGCGCTCACTGATGAGGTGGCAGACAACACCGGTTCTGGTGTCGCTGTGAACAGCCTCGATCCGAGCCTCTTGGGTGGTGCTCCCGCTGAAAAGTGGGGGAGTGACCCCACCGCCAATCCCTACTACAACTCGATCAGGTTCGTTCGAGCCATCGGAAGCTGATCTCCGAAAGCCTCGATGCCTCGCACTCGCAAGGGTGCGGGGCATCGTTGCGTTAGCCACAGCAGGTGAGACGATCACCGTTCCTGCTGTGGGCGATCTGCCTCTTCGAACAGCGACGGAAAGCCCTCCAGGAGGTGGAACTCGCTGACTTCGGTGAAGCGGAGGGCACGACCGGGCTCGCGGTGCAGAACCCCTGTCACTGACACCATCCGCCGATCCGTGTTGGCTTCGCCGGCCACGTGGTAGTCGTCGTCGTTCAAGTCAATGGTGATGTTGCGGGCCTTGTCGTTGTCGAGTGCGCGGAGAGTGATGCGCCCTACCTCGTCCTCCTCGCCTCGATCCAGGCGCTTCACGTAGCCAACGAAGGTCTGACGGCCAACGATGGGCTCACCCTTGAGGACGCTCGACACCTGCCGAATCATCGGTGCGGAGCCATCTTCCATGGTCACAGCAGCGGGGGCGGTGGACTCGGGGAGTCGTTCTGCCCACGCGAAAGTCACATCGAGATCCACGATGGAGTGGGCCTCGAGAGTGCTTGCTACGGCATCACAAAGCTCAGAAGAGACACCTTCTCCGATGGCCTCGGTGATGCTGCTTCGAGTGGGCTGCGAGGCGCCGTGCGTGAGGTCATGGAGGGTCTTCAGCCCCTTTGCAAGCCGCAGCATCGCAGTGCGAGCAAAGGGCTGGAACGCGACCTCATCGAACAGTACGGCGTCGTCTGCGTCGTCCGGTTCAAGGATCGGTAGACGGCTAATGACCGGCACGATGTAGCTGCCGCGCCGTGTCTGCCCCATCCTCACGTTCCGCGCGTGGTCGCGCGCCGCATCCGGCAGGCTGTGGCCGTAGTAGCTGCGGGGCTGTAGCGCCGAGTTGGCCGAAGCTTGCATGGCGCGCCTCACGGACTCGATGAGCGTCGCGGCGTCACCAAGAGGCAATGAGTCGTCTATCTGCCCGGTGGCACGGAACTCCGCAATGTCGGAGCCTGACTTAGCGACAGCCAGGAGGACTCCGGCCGGGTCAGTGTCCAGCCCGTCTGAGAGCCGATCAAGCAGTTCCGACCAGCGCAGAGTGAAGTCAGGCGAAGACGTGAGCATCGGTACCACCACGCTCACGGAGTCGTTCCTCCAGCGCTGTGCCACGTCTCCCAGTGCGCCCGTCTGCTCCCAGCCTTGAATGCGCAGCCAGGCCGTCATATCCGCAGGTGTGAGTGCGTACCCCCCGAAGATTGGCTCCTCCGTCACGACGCCCACCTCGCAGCCTGCGCATCCATGAGCGCTTGCATCGCAGCACTCGTCAGCAGGTTGCTTGTCGGCACCTTCAGCCGGACTGTCGCTTCGTTAGTTGTCTCTGGCAGGCCAAAGAGCGGGAGGTAGTAGGCGGAGTGCGCCAGCTTGGTCCCTGAGTCATTCATCGAGTGCCACGTTCCCGTGTCCGGGCCAACAACGATCAGAGCGAGAACTCCATAGCCGGAGCGAGTGACAGAGCGAAGGAGGTTGTAAGTCCTAATGTCGAGGTCGTGGATAAGGCAATCCTCCTGAACCTCAGGATTGCTCGTTGCCTTGAGTTGAAAGTCGAGGGTGTGCTCGTGGCTATGCACCGTCATATCCACGCCGCGCTCATCGTCCGCGACAATCTCGTAGGTGAAGTCCGCAGCTGAGGCGGCAGCAATCACCCAAGCGCGGCTGAACCGCTCCTTCTGCTTCGGTGAACCGTCTCCCACAGGCATGGGACTGTAGCTGTGGCGAGGTGCCAGGGGCGCGAGAACGGCACGAGACACCATGAACAGCAACGGTAGGTCCACCCGCCGACAGCCCACTGGCTCATAGCGCGCTTCGGCACGGTGACGGTCTAGCGTGGAGTCCATGGCGAAGGCGGCGGCAGCAACGGTCACAGTCGAGGGCCGCGGCGTTCGAGTGTCCAGCCCTGACCGCGTGATCTACGAGGCCACAACGCTGACCCCAGCAGTCACCAAGTTGCAGGTGTGCGAGTACTTCGCCGCCGTAGGTGAGCCGCTCATGCGCGCTGTAGGAGATCGTCCCACCGCCATGGAGCGCTGGCCCAGCGGCTATCGCGAGGGCATGAGGCTCGCTACAGGCCCAACCGACAAGGGCGGTGATGGCTTCTACCAGAAGCGCTTGCCGAGAGGTGCGCCCGACTACATCGAGACGGTGAGCATCACCTTTCCCAGCGGACGTACCGCCGATGAGCTATGCCCCAACGAACCGGCCGCGCTCGTATGGGCCGCACAGATGGGCACTCTCACGCTGCACCCCTGGCCAGTGCGGCGCACAGACGTCGACCACCCTGACGAACTCCGCATCGACCTCGACCCGCAACCCGGCACCACCTTCACGGACGCGCGGCGCGTAGCGCTGGTCACGAACGAGTTGCTCTTGGAGCTGGGCCTTCGCGGCTATCCCAAGACCAGCGGCAACAGGGGCATTCACATCTACGTGCGGATCAAGCCCGAGTGGACGTTTGAGGAAGTACGTCACGCTGCCATCGGCTTGGGGCGAGAGCTTGAGCGGCGGGACGGGGGAGTGACCACCAACTGGTGGAAGGAAGAGCGCGGTTCGAGACTGTTCATCGACTACAACCAGAACAACCGGGACCGAACTATCGCGAGTGCGTGGAGCTTGCGTGCTCGCCCTGGCGCTCCGGTGTCTACCCCCATGACGTGGGAACGACTCGCAGACTTGGAAGATCCGAAGCTGTTCAACCTCCATAGCGTTCCCGACTACCTCTCGGACGGCGATCCGTGGGAGAGCATGGACGACGTTTCTCACTCCCTCGAACCCCTACTCAACCTCTGGGAGACGTTGCCTGGAGGCGAGCTCAACTTCCCTCCCGACTACCCCAAGATGCCGGGTGAACCGCCGCGAGTGCAGCCGTCGAAGAAGGTGGAAGCGCATTGGGACGCGGCAGGCAACAGGTTGACGTAGTGGACGGCAGTAGCAGCGGTCTCGCGGGGTCGCACGGGCTCAACGTTGGTTCACGTCGGCCCGGTCAAGCGCTGCCGTGTCGCCGCGTGGCGCTGCGTCGTCAACGCGCCGCCTCGCGTGGACGGTGCATCCACTCGTTGGGTATTTGTTACGGTGACTTTATTCAGAACAACCGGGACCGGACCATCGCCTCGGCGTACTCCCTGCGCCCGCTGCCGGGTGCCCCCGTCTCGACGCCGATGACCTGGGACGAGCTCGCCGGCGTGAGGGACCCGCGGGAGTACAACCTCTTCACCGTCCCCGACCGGGTCCGAGACGGTGACGCGTGGGCCACGATCGACGAGACGGCGTACTCCCTCGATCCGCTGCTGCGACTCTGGGAGGAGCTCCCGGGCGGGGAGCTGAACTTCCCGCCCGACTACCCCAAGATGCCGGGGGAGCCGCCGCGGGTGCAGCCGAGCAAGAAGGTGGCGGAGCACTGGGACGAGGCCGGCAACCGGATCGAGTGAGCACGTTCCGGACGGCCGCCGTCGGGGTACGGTCTGTCTCGTGGATCACACGGCGACGACCGAGCGTCCGTTCGAGATCGGGGTCAGGTCCGGGCACGGGCACACCGTGGTTACCGTCAGCGGGGAGATCGACGTCTTCACGGCCTCGCGGCTCCGGCAGGTGCTCTTCGACCCGGTGCTCTGCTCGCAGCCGCGGGTCGTCGTCGATCTCGACGGCGTGACCTTCATGGACTCGACCGGGATCGGGACCCTGGTCGCCGCGCGGCGCTGGCTGGCCAGCCGAGAGGCCGAGATCGGTCTGGTCTGCGGACCCGGCCCGGCGCTCCGGCTGCTCGAGATGGTGAGCCTGGACAAGGTGTTCGAGATCCACGCGTCGGTGACGGCCGCGACCGAAGGACCCTGATGGCGACGGACGACCACCGGGTCTCGCGCGACGACGCCGAGCCCGCGAAGGGCGGTCCGGCCGGAGCAGCGCGCTGGGCGGCGTACCTCGACTGGGTCCGCGCCGACCTCGCGGCGACCGTCCTGGCGCTGCCGGAGGAGCGGCGGCGTACGACGCTGGTGCCGTCGGGGTGGACGCCGATCGAGCTGCTCAGCCATGTGCTCCACATGGAGCAGCGCTGGTTCGTCTGGGGCTTCCTCGGGGACTCGGTCGACGATCCGTGGGGCGACTGGACCGTCGACGAGCCGTGGGACGAGGCCGCCGACGGGCGCTGGGTGGTCGCCGACGACGTGACCGCCGAGCAGCTCGTCGAGCGCCTGGAGCGGATCGGGGAGCGGACCCGCGGCGTGCTGCGAGGCTTCCCGCTCGACGCGACCGCCGCGCCGGGAGGCCGGTTCGCCGACGACCCGCCGACGTTGGAGTGGATCTGCTTCCACGTGCTGGCCGAGTACGCCCGGCACGCCGGCCACCTCGACATCGCGGTCGAGCTCGGCGACGTGCGGTCGGCCTAGGCCGATGCCCTAGCCTCGACCCGTGCTGCTCGCCTTCGACACCGCCACCCCGCACGTCTCCGTCGCCCTCCATGGCGGGGAGTCCGGCGAGGTGGTGGCCGAGCTCCGTGCCGAGCGGCCGATGAAGCACGCCGAGCAGCTCGCCCCCCTCATCGACCGCGCGATGAGCGAGGTGGGCATCGTCCGCCAGGACCTCACCGCGATCGCCGTCGGCGTCGGGCCCGGACCGTTCACCGGCCTGCGCGTGGGCCTCGTGACCGCGCGCACCCTCGCCTTCGTGCTCGAGATCCCGGTGTACGGCGTGTGCTCGCTCGACGTGCTGGCCGTGCAGGCCGTCGACACCGGTGTCGTGACGGAGCCGTTCGCGGTGGCGACCGACGCCCGCCGCAAGGAGGTCTACCTCGCGCGGTACGACGCCGACGGCGCTCGTGTCGACGGACCGCTCGTCGACAAGCCTGCCGTGCTCGCGACCGACGTCCCGGTGGTGGGGCAGGGAGCGGCCCTCTACCCCGACTCCTTCCCGCGCCGGGTGGGGCCCGAGGCGCCGGACGCCGGCTGGCTGGCCCGGACGGTGGCGGAGGAGCGAGCGGAGCTGCTCGACCCCGAGCCGCTCTACCTGCGCCGCCCGGACGCGGCCGCCGCGCACCCGCCGAAGCCGGTCTCGTGACGGTCCGGCTCGCGGCCGCCGGCGACGTACTCGCGGTGGCGGCGCTGGAGCGCGACAACCTCGGCGCCGACGCCTGGTCGGAGGCGCTGGTCGGCGAGGGCGTGACCGGCGCGCTGCCGACCGTGAGCTACCTGGTCGCCGAGGTCGACGGCGTCGTCGTCGGCCATGCCGTGGCCAGCATCGTCGCGGACATCGCCGAGCTGCAGCGGATCGCGGTCGACCCGGGGTATCGCCGCCACGGGCTCGCCTCCGAGCTCCTGGACGCCGTGGTGGTCGCCGCCCGCGCGGCCGGTGCCGACCGGCTGCTGCTCGAGGTGCGCGAGGACAACGCGGGCGCGCTGGCGTTCTACGCCGCCCGCGACTTCGTCGAGGTCGACCGGCGGCGCCGCTACTACCGCGACGGCACCACGGCCATCGTGCTGCGCCGCGGCCTGGGCCGAGGCTGCGGCGCCCGCGGCTAGATGACTAATTCCAAGGTCTCGCACGCTACGCGACGCTCAGCATCCACGCTGGCTGCGTTGCCAGCGCTCGAGAGACATCCAGTCTGTCGTCGCGCCGGCGCCTGGCCAGCGCGGCGCTGAGCGCCGCTCGCTTGCACGATCCCTCGGAATTACTCATCTAGCCAAGGTGCCCCTGTCGGGGCGCCCGTTCCGGGCTGAGAATGGTGCTGCGGCTGCCCGGTGACGCCGTTGTTCCTATGGTCCTGCGAGGCCGTCGTCTAGCCGGGCGCGGGAACCGCGTGGTGGGCCCTTCAGTGCTGCCGATCCGGGTCACCAGGAGGTGAGTCGGTGTGAGCGCGAGGACTAGATTCGCTTCTTTGCCCTGGTGGTTCCCCCGGGCGGTCGTTGCCATCAGAACGACCGATCCCAAGGAGGAGTGGGGTGTTCGCAGACTCTGAAGACGATGAGCAGATCATCGAACGGGTCGCAGCGTTGGACATCGGCAAGGCCGAGGTCGTGTGCTGTGTCCGGCTGCCCGCGGCGGTGGGCAAGAAGCGCCGGGTCCAGGAGGTGACCACGCACTCGACCATGGTGGGGTCGTTGAGCGACCTGGCCAACCATCTGGTCGATCTACGCATCGAGCGGGTCGTGATGGAGGCCACCAGCGACTACTGGCGGCCACCGTTCTACCTGTTTGAGGCTCACGGCCTGGATCCGTGGCTGGTCAATGCCAAAGACGTCCGGCACCTGCCCGGACGGCCGAAGACCGACGTGCTGGACGCGGTGTGGTTGTGCAAGGTCGCCGAGCGGCAGATGCTCCGACCCAGTTTCGTGCCCCCCACCGAGATCCGCCGGCTGCGGGACCTGACCCGCTACCGGGCCGACCTGGTCGGGGTCCGCACCGCGGAGAAGAACCGGGTCGAGAAGCTGCTGGAGGACGCCTGCATCAAGCTTTCGGTGGTCGCCTCGGACATCTTCGGGGTCTCCGGGCGCGAGATGCTGGCCGCGATGATCGCCGGGGAACGCGATCCCAAGCGACTCGCGGACCTGGCACGCTCACGGATGCGTCCCAAGATCAGCCTGCTGGAGGAGGCCTTCGCCGGACTCAAGGTCGGGACTTTCGGTGAGCACCATCGGTTCCTCCTGTCACGGATGCTGGCGCGCATCGATCAGGCCAACACCGACATCGCCGCCCTCGAGGACGAGATCGAGGAGCATCTCGCCCCTTTCGCTGACGCGGTCGCCCGGCTCGAGGAGATCCCCGGGATCGGCCCGCGGGCGGCCGCGGTCATCATCGCCGAGATCGGCCTCGACATGACCCGGTTCCCCACCCCGGGACACCTCGCGTCGTGGGCGAAGTTCTCACCCGGGATCAAGTCATCGGCGGGGAAGAACAAGGGCAACGGCTCCACCGGACACGGCAACCGCTACCTGGCCCGGGTCCTCGGCGAGGCCGCCGTCGGTGCCGGCCGCACCGAGACCTTCCTCGGCGCCCGCTACCGACGGCTCGCGCGCCGCCGCGGCAAGAAGAAGGCCATGGTCGCGGTCGGCCGTTCGATCCTGACCATCATCTGGCACCTCCTCGCCGACCCCAACGCTCGCTACCAAGACCTCGGCCCCGACCACTACGACCAGCGCGTCTCAACCACCGCCAAGAAGCGCAGCCACGTCCGGGGCCTCGAAGCCCTCGGCTACCACGTCACCCTCGAACCCGCCGCCTAACCACCGCAACAACCCTTCCCGGCTCCGCCGGGAACAGCCGCCTGCCTGGTCACCGCCATTCTCGGACTAGGCCGTTCGGCACAATGATCGGGTGAGCGACGAGCCGCTGATCCTCGGGATCGAGACCTCCTGCGACGAGACCGGTGTCGGGATCGTCCGCGGCCACACGCTGCTGGCGGACGCCGTCGCGAGCAGCGTCGACGAGCACGCCCGGTTCGGTGGCGTCGTCCCCGAGGTCGCCAGCCGCGCCCACCTCGAGGCGATGGTGCCGACCATCGAGCGTGCCTGCGAGACCGCGGGCATCGTGCTGACCGACGTCGACGCGATCGCGGTGACCAGCGGCCCCGGCCTGGCCGGGGCCCTGATGGTCGGCGTCGCCGCGGCCAAGGCGCTCGCCGTGGGGCTCGACAAGCCGATCTATGGCGTCAACCACCTCGCCGCGCACGTCGCCGTCGACCAGCTCGAGCACGGCCCGCTGCCCGAGCCGTGCCTGGCGATGCTGGTCTCGGGTGGGCACTCGTCGCTGCTGCGGGTCACCGACGTGACGGGTCAGCACGGCGGGGTCGACCCGCTCGGCGCGACCATCGACGACGCGGCGGGGGAGGCCTTCGACAAGGTCGCCAGGCTGCTCGGGCTGCCCTTCCCCGGCGGCCCGCACATCGACCGCGCCGCCCGCGAGGGCGACAGCGTCTACGTCGACTTCCCGCGCGGTCTCACCGCGCGCCGCGACCTCGAGCGGCACCGGTTCGACTTCTCGTTCTCGGGTCTCAAGACCGCGGTGGCGCGCTGGGTCGAGGCCCGCGAGCGCTCGGGCGAGCCGGTGCCGGTCAACGACGTCGCCGCGTCGTTCCAGGAGGCCGTCTGCGACGTGCTCACCCGCAAGGCGATCGACGCCGCCGTCACCGAGGGCATCGACCACATCCTGATCGGCGGCGGCGTCGCCGCGAACTCGCGACTGCGGGTGCTGGCCGAGGAGCGCGCCGCGGCCCGCGGCATCCGGGTGCGGGTCCCGCGCCCCGGCCTGTGCACCGACAACGGCGCGATGGTCGCCGCGCTCGGGTCCGAGATGGTCGCCCGCGGTCGTACGCCGTCGCGACTCGACCTGCCCGCCGACTCCTCCCAGCCGGTGACCGAGGTCCTCGTCTGAGGGTGCCGAAACGGCGATACCCAGTGACGATGTGGCTGTTCCGGTGCTGTCGGAACGACCACTTCGTCACTGGGTATCGCGCGCTCGGGCGTGCGCCCGCGAGCCGGGCGTCAGGTGCGGGCCGGCTCCTCGGGCACGTCGGACAGCTCCTGGGGGGCCTGCCGGTCCTGGTGGCCCGGCCACCAGGCTGCGTGTCCGATGAGCGCGGTGAGAGCCGGGGTGAAGAACATCGCCATCACGAACGCCGCGATGAAGATGCCGAAGGAGAGCGCGAAGCCCATCGACATCATCAGCGTGTTGCCGCTGAGCATCAGCGAGGCGAACGTGCCGGCCAGGATCACGCCGGCCGCGGCGATGGTCGGCCCCGCGTGCTTGAGCGCCTCGGCGGCCGCCGCCCGCGGCTCCTTGCCCTCGCGGGCCTCCTCACGTAGTCGCGCGATCATCAGGATGTTGTAGTCGGTGCCCAGTGCCGTCACGAACAGATAGATGTAGATCGGCAGCATGAAGATCAGGCCGCTGTCGCCCGCGATGCCCTGGAACACGATCACGGTCGCGCCGAGGGTCGCCGCGAAGCTGAGGCCGACCGCCGCCATCAGGTAGAGCGGGGCCACCAGGCTGCGCAGCAGCAGGGCGAGGATCAGCATGATCACCAGCGCGGCGACCGGGAAGACCACCTTGTAGTCGCGGATCATCGCCTCCTGCAGGTCGGCGAAGATGCCCGGCGTACCGCCGACGAAGGCCTCGGTGCCGTCCGGTGCGGCCGCGTGGGCGGCGTCGCGGATCGGTCCCTTGACGTCGTCGAGCGCCTGGTCGGACGCGGGGTCGTTGTCGAGGACGACCATGAACTGCGCCGTGGTGCCGTCGTCGGAGACCGTGGCCGGGTAGACCTGGGACACGCCCTGCGCCTCGTCGAGGTCGCTGGCGAACGTCTCCAGGGATGCCTCGTCGAGGGTGCCGTCGTCGGCCCGCACGATGACCGGGACCGGCTCGCTCGCGCCGGCCGCGAAGTGCTCCTGGAAGGTGTTCAGCGACTTCGTCGACTCGACGTCCTTGGGCAGGCTCGAGGTGAAGTCGAACGACGGGTTGAAGCTGAACGCGAAGACCCCGAGCACGGCCAGGACCAGGCCGGAGGCGGCGGCGAACACGCCCGGGCGCCGGCCCAGGTTCTGGCCGATCTTGCCGAAGCGAGCCGCCTCGGGCTCCTGGCGCCACTTCTTCGAGGGCCAGAAGAGGGCCCGGCCGAGCACGGTCACGACCGCAGGCACGAGGGTCAGCGCCGCGAGCAGCGTCACGGCCACCGCGATCGCGAGTGCCGGGCCGATCGCCTTGAAGATGCCCAGCGAGCTGAGCAGCAGCGCGAGGAAGGCGACGATCACGGCGCCGCCGGCGGAGGCGATCGCCTCACCGGCCCGCTCGAGCGCGTGCACCACCGAGGCGCGGGTGTCCTCGCCCTGCCGCAGCCGCTCGCGGTAGCGGAACAGGAAGAACAGGATGTAGTCGGTGCCGATGCCGTAGAGGACGACGACCAGGATCGTCTGGATCGACGAGTCGGCCTTGAGGTCGAAGGCCTCGTTGGCCCAGCCGATCAGGCCGGTCGCGACCATGGACACCAGCGTGACGACGACGATCGGCATCAGGCAGATGATGACGCTGCGGAAGATGATCGCCAGCAGCCCGACGATGAGCACGATCGTGGCGATGCCGACGATGGCGAGCGACCGCTCGCTGGACTCCTGGGAGTCCAGGCCCTGCGGCACGGAGCCGGTGGAGGTGACCTTCAGGTCCGTGCCCTCGGTCAGATCGGCGATGTCGTCGCGCATCGACTTCGCGTCGTCGAACGCCTGGGTGTCGAAGCCGGTCGAGCCCTCGGCCAGGCCGACGATGCCGACCTGGACCTTGCCGTCCTCGGAGATGTTCGGCTGGCCGTCGGGACCGACGGTCACGACCTGCTGGACGAAGGTGTCCTTGCCCAGCTCCGGCCCGAGCTCCTCGGCGATCCGGCCGACCTCCGCCTGGTCGTCCTCGGTGAGTGCCTTGCCGTCCTCGCGCTCGAAGAGGATCAGCGCCGCCGGTGTGGTGGCGCCGGGGAACTGCTCCTCCTGGATCTGGGCCGCCTGCACCGACTCGTAGTGGTCGGGCAGGAACTCCGACTCCTCCTGGGTGGTGGTCAAGGCGGGCGCGAAGGCCGCGACGAGGATGGCGATCACCACCCACGCGGCGATGACGAACCAGGGACGGCGGGACGTGAGACGACCAAGAGCTGCGAACACGATCGGCAAGCCTACCGACGAGCGGCGTCCGGATGCCTCCGACTTTCGTCTACCCCCGACCTAACTCGGGGCGAAGTCCCGGTGACGTATCGCTCACTCGGAGAGCACGAACTCCTGGACCGACTCGGGGTTACGGCCCGGCGCCTCCGGTACGACGACCTCGGGGTCGTCCCACGCCAGGTCGACCCGCTCCAGCGACCATGTCGACGTCTTCCAGTCGGTGCGCGCGACGACCAGGTGGGTCGCGTCGGCCCAGGCGGCTCGGCTGATGACGTCACCCTTCCCCTTGGACTCGTAGCGGCCGATCTCCTGCAGCTCGAGGTCGTACGTCGACGCCTCGCCGAACATGTTGTTGTCGCCCCGGAGCCCGAGCAGGTGCCGGCCGTCGGGGGCGAACCGCAGTCCCGACGTGTCGCATGTCCGTGCGGTCATCTGCTGCGAGCTCGGGTCGTAGAGGCCCGAGCAGCCGAACTGAGGATCCGAGTCGTCGGCGTACTGCACCGACCACAGCTCGCCGTCGGGGCTGACGTCGCTCACCCGCAGCGGCTCAGTGATCGCCAGCTCGCGGTAGCCCGCCTGCGTCAGCTCGCCGGTGGTCGTGTTCCAGTCGCCGACCAGCAGGTGCTCGGCGTCGAGCACCGCGTCGATGCTGCCGACGGCCTCGCCGGGCATCGGGATCTCGGCCAGGGTCACCGGCTCGGCGACGTCGCTCGACAGCACCCGCACCGACAGGTCCTTCCCGACCCACGCGACCGCGTCGTCCCGGGCCGACGCGGTGATCGAGTTCACCGCGACGGGGTACGTCGCGGCGTGCCCGCCGCCGGCCGAGAACACCTGAACCGCGGACGGCCGCTGGGTGGCCAGCACGATCCGTCCATCGGTGAGCACGGCGATCCCGGTCACGTTGGAGTTGTCGACATCGAGGGGCACGGTCTCGCCGTCGGGCTTGGTGACGACGCCGTCGTGCAGCACCGACGAGCCGGGCGCGGTGAGCGGCGGGGCCGGCTCGGGCGCCCGCTCGCTCCCACCGCCGGTCAACGCCGCCGGCACCAGCACGACCGCGGCCACGGCGGCGGCCACGCCGGCCACGGCCGCCGCTCGCCGCCGGCGCCGGATCTGCCGGGCGCGGCCGCGCACGGTCTCGAGGGTGAGAGGCACGCCGTGGACGTCGTCGGCGTGGCGCTCCAGCTCTCGCACGAAGGTCTCCTCGGTCATCGCTCCTCCTCCCGGTGGCTGCCCGGATCGGCGTGGGGGTTCAGGTCGACGGGCGTTCGCTCGCGCAGCGCGACCAGCGCCCGGCTGCACTGGGACTTCACGGTGCCGACCGAGATGCCGAGCACCTCGGCGGTCTCGGCCTCGGTGAGCTGCTCGTAGTAGCGCAGCACCACGACGGCGCGGGCCCTGCGCGGCAGCGTCTGCACGACCTGCCAGACCGCGGCGGACCGGCCCTCGTCGTACGCGTCGTGCACCGGCGTGCGGTCCGGCACCGCCTCGGTGGTGACCTCGCGCCGACGCCAGGGGCGCCGCCAGACCGAGTTGTTCTCGTTGACCATGATCCGTCGCACGTAGGCGTCGACCGAGTCGCGCTCCTGCACCCGCTCCCAGGCCAGGTAGAGCTTCGCGAGCGAGGTCTGCAGCAGGTCCTCCGCCTGGTGCTGATCGCCCGTCAGCAGGTACGCCGTACGCAGCAGCCGCGGCTGGCGCGCCTGGAGGTACGCCGTGAAGTCGGCGTCGCGGTCGGTCATCGCCGCTCCAGTCTCCTCGATCGTCCGCACATCCCCGAGACGCGGTCGGGAGCCCGATGGTTGCAAAACTTGCCCGATGCGGTTGGCTAGCCGCATGCATCAGGTGAAGGGCGTGGTCGCCCGTGGCAAGGGTCAGCCCGTCGAGGTCGTGACGATCAATGTGCCGGACCCGGGTCCGGGCGAGGCGCTGGTGAAGGTCCAGGCGTGTGGGGTGTGCCACACCGACCTGCACTATCGCGAGGGTGGCATCAACGACGACTTCCCGTTCCTGTTGGGCCACGAGGCCGCGGGCGTGGTCGAGGCGGTCGGTCCGGACGTGACCGGTGTCGCGCCGGGCGACTTCGTGGTCCTGAACTGGCGCGCGGTGTGCGGTGAGTGCCGGGCGTGCAAGCGGGGCGAGCTGCAGTACTGCTTCAACACCCACAACGCGACGCAGAAGATGACTCTCGAGGACGGCACCGAGCTGTCCCCGGCGCTGGGCATCGGCGCGTTCGCGGAGAAGACCCTGGTCGCGGCGGGCCAGTGCACGAAGGTCGACCCGTCGGCCCGTCCGGCCGCCGTCGGCCTGCTCGGCTGCGGTGTGATGGCCGGCATCGGCGCCGCCATCAACACCGGTGAGATCACCCGGGGTCGGTCGATCGCGGTCATCGGCTGCGGCGGCGTGGGCGTGGCCTCGATCGCGGGGGCGGCGCTGGCCGGCGCCTCGCCGATCATCGCGGTCGACATCGACCCGAAGAAGCTCGAGGCCGCGAAGCGGATGGGCGCGACCCACACCGTCGACTCCTCGAAGGTCGACGCGGTCGAGGAGATCAAGCGGATCTGCGCGGAGACCTACGACGGTGCGGACGGCGCCGACGTGGTGGTCGAGGCGGTCGGGCGTCCCGAGACCTGGAAGCAGGCGTTCTACGCCCGCGACCTGGCCGGCACGGTCGTGCTGGTGGGTGTGCCGACCCCGGACATGAAGGTGCCGGACCTGCCGCTGATCGACGTGTTCGGCCGCGGCGGTGCCCTGAAGTCGAGCTGGTACGGCGACTGCCTGCCGAGCCGGGACTTCCCGATGCTGGTCGACCTCTACCAGCAGGGCCGGCTGGACCTGGACGCGTTCGTGACCGAGGAGATCGGCATCGGCGACATCGAGGCCGCCTTCGAGCGGATGCACCACGGCGACGTACTACGCAGCGTGGTGATCCTGTGACCGGTCCGGGGTCTGGTCCGGGATCTGCCAGGGTCGACCACGCGGTCAGCTCGGGCACCTTCTCCCTCGACGGGCAGACCTTCGAGGTCGACAACAACATCTGGGTGATCGGCGACGACGCCGAGTGCGTGGTGATCGACGCCCCGCACTCGGTCGCCGACATCCTGGCCGTGGTGGGGGACCGGCGGGTCAAGGCGATCGTGTGCACCCACGCCCACGACGACCACGTGCGGGTCGCGCCGGCGCTGCGCGAAGCGGTCAACGACGGGTCGGGCGCGCCGATCATGCTGCACCCGGCCGACCGGCCGCTGTGGGAGCTCACCCACAGCGACTACCTGTGGGACCTCGACCTGGCCGACGGTCAGGTCATCGAGGTGGGCGGTACGACGCTGCAGGTCCTGCACACGCCCGGTCACGCGCCGGGCGCGGTCTGCCTCTACGCCGCCGACCTGGGGTGCGTGTTCACCGGTGACACCCTGTTCCAGGGAGGCCCGGGTGCGACCGGCCGCTCCTACTCCGACGAGGACCAGATCTTGGAGTCCATCCGGGCCCGGCTCTTCGCCCTGCCCGACGACACGGTCGTGCACACCGGCCACGGCGACGACACCACCATCGGCGCCGAGCGAGCCGCGCTGGGCTGAGCCGCCGACGCTGCGGCGGTCCTGACGGGACCTAGGTCCCGTCAGGACCGTCCGTGCGGCCCTGCTGACGGCGTTCAGCAGTTTCTAACGTTCTGGGTGAAGCAGGACGAAGGAGTCCCGCCAACACAGGGAGGCGCACGATGCGCTCGGCATTCGACAAGTTGATCTCATGGACGGGACTGGCCCTCGCCGCCGTCCTCCTCATGGCCGGTGGCCTGCTCACCTGGGCGAACGTGTTCATCGGTGACCAGGTCGAGGCCCAGTTCACCCAGCAGGACATCGTGATGCCGGAGGGCGACGCGCTCGCGAGCCTCCCCGAGGCCGACGCCGAGGCCCTGAAGCCCTACGCCGGCAGTCCGCTGGACACCGGGCCCGAGGCCAAGGCGTTCGCCGACCACTACATCCTGGCGCACATGAACGCGTCGGGTGCGGCCCTCAACAACGGTGACCCCGTCACCTACGAGGAGGCCAGCGCCAAGGGTCGCGAGCTCTCCGCGGCTATCGCCGAGAACCCCAACGCCACCCAGGCGCAGAAGGACGAGGCCCAGGCGTGGATGGACCTGCGTGAGTCGCTCTTCATGGGCAACACCCTCCGCGGCCTGCTTCTCTACGGCTACGCGTTCGCGACCGTCGGCACCATCGCCGGCATCGCCGCCATCGCCGCCTTCGCCGGAGCAGCGGTCCTGCTGGTCCTCTTCGGCTTCGGTATCTGGCACGCCCGCCAGGCCCGTCGCGTCGAGGCCGAGGGGCAGCCGGTCCCGCAGGTCGCCTGACCGCCCACGACCCGAGTCTCCCGGGAGCCAGTCGGCTCCCGGGAGACTCGTCTGTCGGCGTCGATCAGAAGGGCTCCACCAGCAGCGCCGTGCCCTCGCCGGCCACCCGGGTGAGCACGATCGTCGCCTCGCCGTCCCCGCGCAGGTCGAGGCGCTTGCGCAGCTGGTCGGGAACGACGTCGACGCCCCGCTTCTTGATCGTGAGCCGCCCGATGCCGCGCTCGCGGATCGCCGCCCGCAGCTGCTTCTCGCGGTAGGGGAGCTCCTCGACGACCCGGTAGCCGCGCGCGAACGGCGTCCGGTACGACGCGTCGGAGGTGACGTAGGCGATGTGCTCGTCGACGAGGCCGCCGTCGACGCCCGCGGCGACGGCGGTGACGAGCCCGGCCCGGATCACGGCGCCGTCCGGCTCGTAGAGGAAGGCGCCGACCGCCCGGACGTCGGCCCCGGGGTCGTCCTCGTCGGTGAGCGTGGCCAGTCCGGTCGCGACGATCACCGTCGCCCGGCGGGCACAGGTCGCCAGCCGACCGGACCAGAGTGCGGCCTCCTTGACCTCGCCCCGGTCGCTGACCCACTCGGCCTCGACGCCGGGCGGCAGCAGGTCGTGGGGGATCCCCGGCGCGACCTTCACGCAGGAGTCGCGCGCGAGCAGCCGCTCGACGAACGACCATGGCGGCGTCCAGCCGTCGACGTCGAACGTGCGGCCGCGGGCGCCCCGCCGGGCCGGGTCGGCGAAGGCGACGTCGAACGGCGTGGTGTCGACCGTCGTCGCGTCGGCGACCGTCACCGCGCCCGGGAGGCCGAGCGCCTCCAGGTTGGCCCGGGCGACCTCCACGCGGACCGGGTCGAGATCGACCCCGGCGCCGACCAGGCCGACGCGGGCCGCCGCGAGCAGGTCGCCGCCGATGCCGCAGCCGAGGTCGATGAGCGTGGTGGCCGAAGCGGCCGCCAGCCGGGCGGCGCGGTGCTCGGCCACGCGCGGCCGGGTCGCCTGCTCCAGGCCGTCGGGCGTGAAGTACATCCGGTCGGCGAGGTCGCCGAACTTCGCCCGGGCCCGCACCCGCAGGGTGACCTGGGTCAGCGCCGCCGCGACGTGTGCCGGCTCCGCCGTACGGCGCAGCCTGGTCTGCGTGGCGAGGGAGTCGCCCGAGGCGCGCAGCTCGCCGGCCGCCGCGTCGAGCAGGCGCTGGCCGTCGTCGGTGAGCAGCCACCGGAACGCGTCGAGATCCACGGTCCGATCCTGTCAGTGCGGGGTAACGCTGGCACTCAGTTGGGGTGAGTGCTAGTTTCTGATCTGGCACTCTCCTCGTGAGTGTGCCAGCGCCTGTGAACCGGTGCGACCCCCGCGACGGCGTACCGGACCCGCAGGCACCAGACGTGCACCACCCACCATCGAAGTGCCAGAAAGTGGAGGTCGACATCGTGTCGGTCAACATCAAGCCTCTCGAGGACCGGATCGTCGTCAAGCCGCTCGACGCTGAGCAGACCACGGCCTCCGGCCTGGTCATCCCGGACACCGCCAAGGAGAAGCCCCAGGAGGGTGAGGTCCTGGCGATCGGTCCGGGTCGCATCGACGACAACGGCAACCGCGTCCCGCTCGACGTCAGCGTCGGCGACAAGGTCATCTACAGCAAGTACGGCGGCACCGAGGTCAAGTACGCCGGCGAGGAGTACCTCATCCTCTCCGCGCGCGACGTACTGGCTGTCGTTTCCTGATTTCCCTCGGGTCGTCCGCCTCTCAGGGGTCTGTAGCCCCTCCTGAGGCGGACGACCCGATCTTCGTTGAGAGGAGAGTCATGCCGAAGATCCTGGAGTTCGACGAGAACGCCCGCCGCAAGCTCGAGCGCGGCGTCGACGCGCTCGCCAACGCCGTCAAGGTGACGTTGGGCCCGAAGGGCCGCTACGTCGTCCTGGACAAGAAGTGGGGCGCCCCGACCATCACCAACGACGGCGTGACCGTCGCGCGTGAGGTCGAGCTGGACGACCCGTTCGAGAACCTCGGTGCGCAGCTCACCAAGGAGGTCGCCACCAAGACCAACGACATCGCCGGCGACGGCACCACCACCGCCACCGTGCTCGCGCAGGCGATGGTCCACGAGGGCCTGCGCGCGGTCGCGGCCGGCGTGAACCCGATGGGTCTCAAGCGGGGCATGGACGCCGCGGCCGAGGCCGTCGGCGACGCGCTGAAGGAGGCCGCCCGCGAGGTCGAGTCCGTCGAGGACATGGCCTCGGTCGCGACGATCTCGAGCCGCGACAGCGTGATCGGCGACCTGCTCTCGCAGGCGTTCGACAAGGTCGGCAAGGACGGTGTCATCACCGTCGAGGAGTCCAACACCATGGGCACCGAGCTCGACTTCACCGAGGGCATGCAGTTCGACAAGGGCTACATCAGCCAGTACTTCGTCAGCGACCCCGAGCGGATGGAGGCCGTCCTCGACGACCCGTACATCCTGTTGCACCAGGGCAAGATCTCGGCCGTCGCCGAGCTGCTCCCACTGCTGGAGAAGGTCATCGCCGCCGGCAAGCCGCTCTTCATCCTCGCCGAGGACGTCGAGGGTGAGGCGCTGTCGACCCTGGTCGTCAACAAGATCCGCGGCACGTTCAACGCCGTCGCGGTGAAGAGCCCGGCGTTCGGTGACCGCCGCAAGGCGATGATGCAGGACATCGCGACCCTGACCGGCGGTCAGGTCGTCGCCCCCGAGGTCGGCCTCAAGCTCGACCAGGTCGGTCTCGAGGTGCTCGGCCAGGCCCGCCGCGTCGTGGTGACCAAGGACAACACCACGATCGTCGACGGCGCCGGCGACTCCGCCGAGGTCGAGGGCCGGGTCAACCAGATCAAGGCCGAGATCGAGTCCACCGACTCCGACTGGGACCGCGAGAAGCTCCAGGAGCGCCTCGCGAAGCTGGCCGGCGGCGTGTGCGTGATCAAGGTCGGCGCGGCCACCGAGGTGGAGCTGAAGGAGAAGAAGCACCGCATCGAGGACGCCGTCTCCGCGACCCGCGCCGCGATCGAGGAGGGCATCGTCGCCGGTGGCGGCTCCGCGCTCATCCACGCGGTGTCGGTGCTCGACGGCGACCTCGGCCTGTCCGGCGACGAGGCGGTCGGCGTGCGCATCGTGCGCAAGGCCGCCGACGAGCCGCTGCGCTGGATCGCCGAGAACGGTGGCGAGAACGGCTACGTCATCACCACCAAGGTCCGCGAGCTCGGCAAGGGCAACGGCTACAACGCCGCGACCGGCGAGTACGGCGACCTGGTCGCCCAGGGCGTGCTCGACCCGGTCAAGGTGACCCGCTCCGCGCTCGTCAACGCCACCTCGATCGCGGGCATGCTGCTCACGACCGAGACCCTGGTCGTCGACAAGCCCGAGGAGGAGGAGCCCGAGGCCGCCGGTCACGGGCACGGCCACGGGCACGGCCACTGACGCCGAGCCGGCGCCAGATTGCAGTCGAGTCGGCGCCAGATTTCACCTCCGGGCTGAAATCTGGCGCCGACTCGGCGTTTCAGCAGGACGGCGTGACGAGGGGCCGGTCGACGCCGCGCAGCAGGTAGACCGGGTGCCCGTTGCAGGCCGTCCCCGCCTCGACGTACTCGTCGGAGATGACCTCGGCGAGCTCGTCGACGCCCCGGTCGGACCACGCGTCGAGGGCGACCCACTCGACCAGCCACGTGGGCGCCCGCGGCCCGGCGAGGAGCGCGGCGAGGTCGGCGTACCCGGGGTCCTTGGTCCGCATCGGCAGGCTCCACAGGTACGGGTACGGCGAGGCCATCCCGCTGGCGTGCTGGAGGTCGGCTCGGCCGCCGAACACCACGAGCGTGTCGCCCGGCTCGGCGGACGCCGCGATCGCCTCGCCGGTGCGGACCTCGTCGAACTCCTGCTGCCCGGTCAGGTTCCAGGCCAGCCAGGAGACCATGCCCACGGCCGCCGACATCGTCGCGAAGACCACGAGACCGCGCATCGTGCGACCCGACCGACCCGCGCGGCCGGCGAGCAGCGCCGTGCACAGCGCGGCTCCCGGTACCAGCGGGATCAGGTAGTCCTGCCAGAAGCTGCCGCCGGCGGCGAGCGAGAGCAGGTCGGCGACCACCACCGCGATCGTGGCGGCGACCACGGGCGGGTCGTCGCGCCACAGCTCGCGGGCGTTCGCGATCGGCCCGGCCAGCACGGCCAGCAGACCGGTCGCCAGCGCGATCGCCAGCAGGATCCAGGCCCGGCGCTCCGGTGCGTCGGTGGTGCCGTCGGCGATCACCCGGGCGGCGGCGGCCCGGAACCCGTAGACCGTGTCCCACAGCGTGCCGAGCCGGACCCCGGCCAGCTCCGCCCACGCGACCGTCGCGAGCACCGGGACCGCGGCCCCGAGCACACCGGCACCGGCGAGCACCGCCGTCGACCGCCCCTCGAGCCGGCCGGTGCGCCAGGCGACCAGCAGCAGCACGCCGGCGAAGAGCAGGCCGGTCACCAGGTTCTGCTTCAGTCCCACCGCCAGCGCGCCCGCGGCGCCGGCGACGAACGCGGCGGGCCAGGAGCGGCGGCGTACGGCGAGCAGCGTGAGCAGCATGCTGCCGAGCACGCAGGGCAGGGCGAGCAGTTCGCCCTTCACCGCCACGACGTCGATCATCGGGTTCGAGAGCAGCGCGGCGGTCAGCATCGCGGTCCACACGGTCGCGCGCGGGCCGCTCACGGTGCCGGCGACGGCCGCCGCCAGCAGCACCGAGAGTCCCGCGACCAGCGCGCCGAGGAGCCGCAGCGTGGTGACGCCGCCGAGGGCGTCGACCGCGTCGAAGACCGCGATCAGGGCCGGCGGCCGGTCGACCCAGTAGGGACCGAACAGGCTGTCCGGGCGCGGGTCCCATGCGCCGGCGACCAGGAGGAACCCGGCCTCGTCCGCGCGCACCGGGCGGGTCAGCGCGGGTAGGCGGGCGAGCACGGCCACCGCGACGGCGATCGCGACCGGATGTCGCCGTACGAAGTCGCGCACGGGCCCCACCTTCTCAGGTCGTCGGACGCCCCCGGCGGGGCACCCGTCGGCTTCGGGCCGGAGGGGTCGCGCCGGTAGGCTGTGGGAGTGGAGCTGCCGGAGAAGTTCGCCCCGCTGGGCCTGACCTACGACGACGTCCTCCTGCTGCCCGGTCACTCCGACCTGGCGCCTGCGGACATCGACACGACCTCGCGGCTCACCCGCGAGATCTCGCTGAAGGTGCCGCTGGTCAGCGCGGCGATGGACACCGTCACCGAGTCGCGGATGGCGATCGCGATGGCCCGCGAGGGCGGCCTCGGCGTGCTGCACCGCAACCTGTCGATCGAGGACCAGGCCTACCAGGTCGACCTGGTGAAGCGGACCCAGACCGGCATCATCTCGAACCCGGTCACCATCGGCCCCGACGCGACGCTCGAGCAGCTCGACCGGCTCGCGGGGGAGTACCGCGTCTCCGGCTTCCCGGTCGTCGACGGCGAGAACCGGCTGCTCGGCATCATCACCAACCGCGACCTGCGCTTCACCCCGGTCGCCGAGTGGGCGACCACCAAGGTCGACGAGGTGATGACGCCGATGCCGCTGATCACCGGCCCCGCCGACATCAGCCGCGAGGACGCCACCGTGCTGCTGCGCAGGCACAAGCGCGAGCGGCTCCCGCTGATCGACGAGCAGGGCCACCTCACCGGCCTGATCACGGTCAAGGACTTCGTCAAGGGCGAGCAGTTCCCGCACGCGTCGTACGACGGCGCCGGCCGCCTCATGGTCGGCGCGGCCATCGGCTACTTCGGTGACGCCTGGCAGCGCGCGACCACGCTCATCGAGGCCGGCGTCGACGTGCTCGTCGCCGACACCGCGCACGGCAACGTGCGGATGCTGCTCGACATGGTCCGCCGGCTCAAGTCCGACCCGGCCACCCGCCACGCGCAGGTCGTCGGTGGCAACGTCGCGACCCGGGAGGGCGCGCAGGCGTTCGTCGACGCCGGCTCCGACGCGGTGAAGGTGGGCGTCGGGCCGGGCTCGATCTGCACCACTCGCGTGGTGACCGGGGTCGGCGTGCCCCAGGTGACCGCGGTCTACGAGGCGGCGCTGGCGTGCAAGGCCGCCGGCGTGCCGGTGATCGCCGACGGCGGCATGAAGTACTCCGGCGAGATCGCCAAGGCCCTGGTCGCCGGCGCCGACACCGTGATGGTCGGCTCGCTGCTGGCCGGCTGCGAGGAGTCGCCCGGCGAGCTGGTCTTCGTCAACGGCAAGCAGTTCAAGTCCTACCGGGGCATGGGCTCGCTGGGCGCGATGTCGAGCCGCGGCAAGAAGTCCTACTCCAAGGACCGCTACTTCCAGGCCGAGGTCGCCAGCGACGACAAGATCGTGCCCGAGGGCATCGAGGGCCAGGTCGCCTACCGCGGCCCGCTCGCCGCCGTGGCCCACCAGCTGATCGGCGGCCTCAACCAGTCGATGTTCTACGTCGGCGCCCGGACCATCCCGGAGCTGCAGGAGAAGGGTCGGTTCGTCCGGATCACCCAGGCCTCGCTGCAGGAGAGCCACCCGCACGGCGTACAGATGACCGTCGAGGCCCCCAACTACTCCGGACGCTGACAAAGGACCCACGACTGTGACCGACATCGAGATCGGCCGGGCCAAGCGCGCCCGGCGCGCCTACTCCTTCGACGACATCGCGATCGTGCCCTCGCGGCGCACCCGTGACCCCGAGGAGGTCAGCACCGCCTGGCAGATCGACGCCTACCGCTTCGACATCCCCGTCCTGGCCGCGCCGATGGACTCGGTGATGTCGCCGACGACCGCGGTGGCGCTGGGGCGGTACGGCGGGCTGGGCGTGCTCAACCTCGAGGGCCTCTGGACCCGCTACGAGGACCCCGACCCGCTGCTCGAGGAGGTCGCCGGGCTCCGGGGCACCGACGCGACCCGGCGGCTCCAGGAGATCTACCTCGAGCCGATCAAGCCCGAGCTGATCACCGAGCGGCTGCGCGAGATGCGCGAGGCCGGCGTGACCGTGGCCGGCTCGCTCTCCCCGGGGCGGACCAAGGAGTTCGCCAAGGCGGTCGTGGACGCCGGGGTCGACATGTTCGTGATCCGCGGCACCACCGTCTCCGCCGAGCACGTCTCCTCGCAGGCCGAGCCGCTCAACCTCAAGGAGTTCATCTACGAGCTCGACGTGCCGGTCATCGTCGGCGGCTGCGCGACCCACCAGGCCGCGCTGCACCTGATGCGCACCGGCGCGGCGGGCGTGCTCGTCGGCTTCGGCGGCGGCGCCGCCCACACCACCCGGACCGTGCTCGGTGTCGCCGTGCCGATGGCCTCGGCGGTCGCCGACGTCGCCGCCGCCCGCCGCGACTACCTCGACGAGTCGGGCGGTCGCTACGTCCACGTCATCGCCGACGGCTCGATCGGCAAGTCCGGCGACGTCGCCAAGGCGATCGCCTGCGGTGCCGACGCGGTGATGGTCGGCTCGCCGTTCGCGCGCGCCACCGACGCGCCCGGTCGCGGCTTCCACTGGGGCACCGAGGCCCACCACCACGACCTGCCGCGCGGCCAGCGGGTGGAGTTCGAGACCATCGGCACGCTCGAGGAGATCCTCTTCGGTCCCTCCCGGGTCGCCGACGGCACGATGAACCTGGTCGGTGCGCTGCGCCGCTCGATGGCGACCACCGGCTACACCGAGGTCAAGGAGTTCCAGCGGGTGGAGGTCGTGGTCGAGTGACGACGGCCGACGGGGCCGTCACCATCCACACTGATGGCGCCTGCGTGCCCAATCCCGGTCCCGGGGGCTGGGGAGCCCTGCTGCGGTACGGCGAGCACGAGCGCGAGCTCTGCGGCGGCCAGACGGAGTCGACCACCAACAACCGGATGGAGCTGACCGCCCCGATCGAGGCGCTCGAGACGCTCACCCGACCGTCGGTGGTGCACCTCTACACCGACAGCACCTACGTGCGCAACGGCATCACCTCGTGGGTCGTCTCGTGGCAGCGCAACGGCTGGCGGACCAGTGCCAAGCAGCCGGTCAAGAACGTCGACCTCTGGCAGCGCCTCGTCGAGGCCTGCGCCCGCCACGAGGTGGAGTGGCACTGGGTGAAGGGGCACGCCGGCGACGAGGGCAACGAGCGCGCCGACCGGCTCGCCGCCCGCGGTCTCGCCGAGGCGGTCGCCGCGGCGCCGGCATGAGCACCCTGCTCGTCGCGGCGGCGCAGGCCGCCGCCGTGTCGGGCGACCTGGCCGCCAACGTCGGCACCGCCGCCCGGCTGGTCGACCTCGCCGCCGGCCAGGGCGTGCGGCTGGTCGTGCTGCCCGAGGCGTTCCTCACCGGGTACGACGTCGAGGCGTTCACCGGTCCGCTGCCCGACGTCGCCGACCTGGGTGGCTGGCTCGACCCGCTTCGTGCGGCGTCGGCCGAGGGCGGGGTGACCGTGGTGGCCGGCGCCGCCGTGTGCCGCGGCGACGCCCGGCGGCTCTCGCTGGTCGTGGTGCGTCCCGACGGCAGCGCCACCGCGCCGTACGACAAGCAGCACCTCGACGGCCTCGAGAAGCAGCTCTTCACGGTCGGCGACCACGGCGCGTCGATCGACGTCGACGGCGTCGAGCTCGGACTGTCGGTCTGCTACGACGGCTGCTTCCCCGAGCATGCGCAGGCGGCCGCGCTCGACGGCGCGGTCGGCTACCTGGCCGCCGCGGCGTACTTCCCGGGCGGTGGCCACCGGCGCGACCTCTACTACGCCGCGCGCGCCGTCGAGAACGGTATGTACGTCGTGCTCGCCGGCCTCACCGGACGCTGCGGCGCCTGGGAGTTCATCGGTGGCTCGGCGGTCTACGACCCCGAGGGGCGCCCGCTGGCCCGGCTGGACGACGGGGAGGGCCTGGCGATCGCCGAGATCGACACCGAGGTCGTCGCGCAGACCCGGGCCACGCACACGATGGTCCACGACCACCGCGCCAGTCTCGGACCGCGGGTCCGGGCCTAGGAGCCTGCCGCGTCCGTTTGCTTGACTGGTCGCATGACCCGCTCCAGCGCTCTCGGACCGCAGGCACGCGAGGAGGCGCTCGCGGCGATGACGCACGACGAGCGTGAGCTCGACGTGCTCGTCGTCGGTGGCGGCGTCGTCGGCGCGGGCACCGCGCTCGACGCGGTCACCCGCGGACTCAGCACCGGCCTGGTCGAGCAGCGCGACCTGGCCAGCGGCACCAGCAGCCGCAGCAGCAAGCTGGTCCACGGCGGCCTGCGCTATCTGGAGATGCTGGACTTCGGGCTGGTCCGCGAGGCGCTGCAGGAGCGCGGCCTGCTGCTGACCCGGCTGGCGCCGCACCTGGTGCGACCGGTGCCGTTCCTCTACCCGCTGACCCATCGCGGCTGGGAGCGGCCGTACGTCGCGGCCGGGCTCACGCTCTACGACGGCATGGCGATGCTCGGCGCGCTGGCGAACCTCGGCGGCGAGATGGGCGTCCCGCGGCACCGGCACCTCTCCCGGCGGGCCGTGCAGCGGATCGCGCCCGACTTCGACCCGGCGTCGCTCGCCGGGGCGATCAAGTACTACGACTGCCAGGTCGACGACGCCCGGCTGGTGCTGACGATCGCCCGCACCGCCGCCTCCCACGGTGCGCACGTCGCGACGCGGGTGAAGGTGACCGGCTTCCTGCGGGAGGGCGAGCGCATCGTCGGCGTACGTGCCCGTGACCTGGAGCACGACCGGGACCTCGAGATCCGGGCGCGGGTCGTCATCAACGCGGCCGGGGTGTGGACCGACGAGATCCAGGAGCTCGTGGGCGGCCGCGGCGCGCTGCACGTGCAGGCGTCGAAGGGCATCCACCTCGTGGTGCCGCGCGACCGGATCCGGTCCGAAGCCGGGTTCATCGTGCGCACCGAGAAGTCGGTGCTGTTCGTGATCCCGTGGGGCCGGCACTGGATCATCGGTACCACCGACACCGCGTGGAACCTCGACAAGGCGCACCCGGCCGCGTCGAAGGCCGACATCGACTACGTGCTCGGCCACGTCAACGCGATCCTGCGCGAGCCGCTCGACCACGAGGACGTCGTGGGCGTGTACGCCGGGCTGCGGCCGCTGCTGTCGGGCGAGTCCGAGCCGACGTCCCGGATCTCCCGCGAGCACACGGTCGTCACGCCCGTGCCCGGCCTGGTGATGATCGCCGGCGGCAAGCTCACGACGTACCGCGTGATGGGCCGCGACGCCGTCGACGCGGCCGCGCACTCGCTGACCTCGACGCTGGGTCTCACCGTGCGCCCCTCGATCACCGACCGGGTGCCGCTGCTCGGCGCCGCCGACTGGGAGACCCGCTCCAACCAGCGGGTGCTCCTGGCCCGCCGCTCCGGTCTCCATGTCGCGCGCGTCGACCACCTGCTCGGGCGCTACGGCGGGCTGATCGACGACCTGCTCGGCCTGATCGCCGCCCGGCGCTCCCTCGCGCTGCCGCTGGAGGGCGCCGAGGACTACCTCGCCGCCGAGGTCGTCTACGCCGTCACCCACGAGGGTGCCCGCCACCTCGACGACGTCCTCACCCGGCGTACCCGCATCTCCATCGAGACCTTCGACCGCGGCGTCGCCGCCGCCCCCGGTGTCGCCCGCCTGATGGCCGAGGAGCTGGGCTGGGACGACGCCCGCACCGCCGAGGAGGTCGACCACTACCTGCGCCGGGTCGAGGCCGAGCGTCAGTCGCAGCTGAAGCTCACCGACCAGGAGGCGGATGAGGCGCGGGTCGTGGTGGGGGATGTGGTGTGAGGGTGGGCTCGTTTCCCCGGCCGCCCGGTGAAACGAGTGCGACACGCCGACGCGGCATGGCGTGTCGTGCTCGGGTTGCCTGACAGATCCTTCGGCTCACGCGGCCCAAGGCTGCCCGGCCAGGGTGGAGCGAATGCGCCCGGCGGTGCGCTGAGGGTGTAGTAGGTCTGCCCACACGATGCGGATGCACCGCCAGCCCGTGATGCCGCAGACGACGCGTTCACGCTCCTTCTCGCGCAGCACCATGTCCGAGACCGATTCGCCAGGCCGCCGATAGCGCTGGTACTTCTCCTTGCCGTCGAACTCGAGGAAAACCCCCAGATCGGGCCAGGCGAAGTCGACGCGTGCCACGAGTCGTCCCGCGGCGTCCCTCACCTCGTACTGCGGTATCGGGCGCGGGAGGTGGTGGCGCCAGCAGAGCATGAGAGTCCGCGTCTCTCCGGCCGACTCACAGCGGGGCTCGACCAGACTGAGAACGATGGGTGCGTTCAGGCTGAAGGGGTGGGCCTTCATGCCTGCGAGTCGTTGCTCCATCAACTCAACCGACGTCTCGCCGGCCCGCACGAGTCCGTTGATGGTTACCAGCGCGTGCTCGGGTTCGGTGATCGCGATCATGTCGACTGCGGTCCGGGTGCCGCTCGTGAGCGGTATCCCGTCGCGGATGGTCAGGTCGCCCGCGCGCATCGAGCCACGATGCTGCACAACGCCCGCTTCTCGCCGTCCGGCCCTCCCGTCGAGGCGGGTGATGTGTACCGCGTCTCCCATGTCCCACACGGGTGCCTGGAGCTCGTCGGCTGCGCTCGGCCCTGCCAGCACGGCCGGCGAACGAGCACTGCGCAGCGTCGCGCGAGCGACGAGTCGACGGCGACCGGCGGCATTGAGGGAGCGCCACAACGCGCCCTCGACGTAGGCACCGTGCCGGAGCCGATGGAGAGCGCCCGCTCGGCGCATCCGAGCAATCGCGCTCCCGTCATAGCCCGCAGCCAGCAGTTCGAAGCGCATCATGACCGGACCGTCGTGGATATCGATCGAGTTGAGATTCAGCATGTTCCTTCTCTGTCCACGTCCGGCGCACGACGACCCACGAGGTGGCGTCGCTGTGGATAGACCGATCGCGACCACGACCTGTGTACGAATTCCGGCGCACTCCCGTGCTCACGGTCAGGCGACCCGACGACGACACGCCGCGGAACGTCGGCGTGTCGTCGTCGTTTCACCGGGCGGCCGGGGAAACGAGCACCACCCCGTTGACAACTAGAACACGTTCCACCGATGCTGGCGTCAGCGTGTGCGACCGAGGCCACACGCGACGAGGGAGGGACCGTGACCCAGGCTCCGCCGCCGGCCGACATGAGGATTCAGCGCTCCAGCCGGGACGCCGCCACGCTGCCGACCCGCCTCGCGGACTGGCTCACGACCGTGCTGCCGCCCGGCGCGGACCCGACGGTCACCGTGCACAGCGGCGTCGACGCCAACGGGATGTCGTCGGAGACGATCATCCTCGACGTCGACTGGGTGGAGGACGGCGAGCGCAGGCACGGCGAGTATGTCGCCCGGGTCGCGCCGGCCGCCGAGGACCTGCCGGTGTTCCCGCACTACGAGCTCCAGGACCAGTACGACGCGATCCGACTGGTCGGCGAGCTGACGGGCGTGCCGGTGCCGGGTGTCGGCTGGGTCGAGCCGACGGGCGAGGTGCTCGGCACGCCGTTCTTCCTGATGGACCGGATCGAGGGCGTCGTCCCGCAGGACGTGCTGCCGTACAACTTCGGCGACAACTGGCTCCACGACGCCACTCACGACGACCAGAAGCGCCTCCAGGACAACAGCGTCAACGTACTCGCGCAGCTGCACGCGATCCCGGATGCGACCGCGACGTTCGACTTCCTCGACCCCGAGCGGCACGGGTACGCCGGGGGGACCCTGCTCGAGCGCAACCTCGCGCGCACCCGGGCGTGGTACGAGTTTGCGGTCGCCGACATCGGTCGCTCGCCGGTGATCGAGCGGGGTCTCGCCTGGCTGGAGGCCAATCTCCCCGACACCGCCGAAGCAGTGCTGTGCTGGGGGGACTCCCGGATCGGCAACATCATGTACCGCGACTTCGAGCCGGTGGCGGTCCTCGACTGGGAGATGGCCGCGCTCGGACCGCGCGAGCTGGACGTGTCGTGGATCGTCTTCGCCCACCGGGTCTTCGAGGCCATCACCGGGATGCTCGAGATGCCGGGCATGCCGCACTTCCTGCGTGAGGACGACGTGCGCGCCGAGTACGAGCGGATCACCGGGGCGGAGCTGGGCGACCTGCACTGGTACCACATCTACAACGGCATCCAGTGGGCGATCGTCTTCATGCGCACCGGCGCCCGGCAGATCCACTTCGGCGAGATCGAGCGCCCCGACGACATCGAGTCGCTCTTCCACCACAAGCCGCTCCTCGACCGACTGCTCGAGGAGGTCGGGGCATGAGCGACATCGGCCCGCTCGACGAGTTCCCGCTGCACCAGGCGCCGCTCCCGCTGGCGTACGCCAACAGCAGCGACCGCAACTTCTACGACCGCTGGTACTTCAACGCCCACGACCGCACCGGCGACATCATGCTGATCACCGGCATGGGCTACTACCCCAACCTCGGCACCAAGGACGCCTTCGTCCTGGTTGCACGCGACGGCAAGCAGACCGCGGTCCACCTCTCCGACCTGATGAACCAGGACCGCCTCAACCCACGCGTCGGCGGCTACCGGGTCGAGGTCCCCGACCCGCTGCGGAAGATCCGGGTGGTGCTCGACGAGACCGACGGCATGGCGCTCGACCTCACCTGGGAGGGCACCAGCGACGTCGTCCAGGAGCAGCCGCACGTGCTGAGGTCCGGCAGCCGCGTCACGCTCGACGCCCAGCGGTTCGCCCAGCTCGGCACCTGGAGCGGCACCATCGTCCTGGACGGCGCCGAGATCACCGTGGACCCGGCGGTCTGGCTCGGCAGTCGTGACCGCTCCTGGGGGATCCGCCCCGTGGGGGAGGCGGAACCCCCGGGAGCCCCCTCCGATCCGCCGTTCGAGGGCATGTGGTGGCTCTACGTCCCGGTCCAGTTCGACGACTTCGCCATCGTCGTGATCGTCCAGGAGAGCCCCGACGGCTTCCGCACCCTCAACGACTGCACCCGGGTGTGGCCCGACGGTCGGGTGGAGCAGCTCGGCTGGCCGTTGATCGACGTCCACTACCTCCCGGGCACGCGTACGCCGAGCGGCGCGACGATCCGCTGCACCACTCCCGAGGGGAAGCCGCTGGTGCTCGAGGTCGAGTCGCGGCTCGCCGTACCCCTCCATGTCGGCGGCGGCTACGGCGGCGACCCCGACTGGATCCACGGCATGTGGAAGGGCGAGGGTTTCGCCGAGCGGGTCACCTACGACATGGCCGACGAGGCGGTGCAGGGCCGGTTCATGTTCGGCTGCGTCGACCACGTCGGCCGGGCCACCTTGGACGGGCACGAGGGCTGGGGCCTGTTCGAGCACTTCTGCATCGGCCGCCACGACCCGTCCGGGTTCACCGACTTCTTCACGCTCGCTCCGTAACCGTCCGCCGGGGTCGAGCCTGTGCGGCCCCGCACCGAGAGGAAACCGAAACCAATGAGCCTCGACCGCACCACGTTCTTCATCGACGGAGACTGGGCCGCCCCTGCCTCGGGGGACACGATCCAGGTGGTCTCACCGCACTCCGAGCAGGTCGTCGCGACCGTGCCCGAGGGCAGCAAGGCCGACATCGACGCGGCGGTGGCCGCCGCGCGCCAGGCGTTCGACGAGGGTCCCTGGCCGCGGCTGACGCCCGAGGAGCGCATCGACGTCGTCCAGAACTTCTCGAACCTCTACGCGGCGAAGCTGGGCGAGATGGCCGAGCTGATCTCCACGGAGATGGGCGCGCCGGTCTCGTTCTCGAACCTCGCGCAGGCCCCGGCGCCGTGGATGCAGATCGAGGCGTTCCTCGGCATCGCCCGCACCTTCCCGTGGGAGGAGACCCGGACGGGCGCGCTCGGCGAGGTCATCGTCCGGCGCGAGCCGGTCGGCGTGGTCGCGGCGATCCCGCCGTGGAACGTCCCGCAGTTCACGATCATGTCCAAGCTGGTCCCGGCGCTCCTGGCCGGCTGCACCATCGTCATCAAGCCGGCGCCGGAGACGCCGCTCGACACCTATCTGATGGCCGAGCTGCTCCAGGAGGCCGGCGTACCCGCCGGTGTCGTCAACATCGTGGCCGCCGGCCGCGAGGTCGGCGAGCACCTGGTGCGGCACCCCGGCGTCGACAAGGTGGCGTTCACCGGCTCGACCGCGGCCGGCCGGACGATCGCGTCGATCTGCGGCGAGCAGCTCAAGCGGGTCTCGCTCGAGCTCGGTGGCAAGTCGGCCGCGATCGTGCTCGACGACGCCGACCTGGCCGCGACCATGGAGGGCCTGAAGTTCACGGCGCTGATGAACTCCGGCCAGGCCTGCGTCGCCCAGACCCGCATCCTCGCCTCGCGGGCCAACTACGGCGCCGTCGTCGACGCGCTCGCCGAGGCGGTCTCGGGCATGGTCGTCGGCGACCCGCTCGACCCGGCCACCGAGATCGGCCCGATGGTCGCACAGCGCCAGCAGGAGCGGGTCGAGAAGTACATCGCCCTCGGTCAGGAGGAGGGCGCCCGCGTCGTCGTCGGCGGCAACGGGATGCCCGACGGCCTCACCTCGGGCTGGTACGTCCGGCCGACCGTCTTCGCCGACGTCGACAACCGGATGCGGATCGCCCAGGAGGAGATCTTCGGCCCGGTGCTCTCCGTGATCGCGTACGACGACGTCGACGACGCGGTGCGCATCGCCAACGACTCGGAGTACGGCCTGGCCGGCACCGTCTGGACCGGCGATGTCGACGCCGGTCTCGACGTCGCGCGCCGGGTCCGCACCGGCACCTACGGCGTGAACACCTACACGATGGACTTCGCCGCGCCCTTCGGCGGCTACAAGTCCTCGGGCATCGGCCGCGAGTTCGGCCCCGAGGGCCTGGCGCACTACACGGAGCTGAAGTCCATCTACAAGCCCTGAGGCTGCACCTGGCAGCCAGGACCCGCACGACACGCCGTCCCCCCGCGGCGTGTCGTGCGGGTTTCGGCTGCTGACAGCCGAGCCCCCCGCCACGGGCTACTCCGGGGTAGCAACCGCGACCGCGGGTCACCTACCCTCGGGATCATGAGCGCTCACAGCAACCCGGCGGGCGACCCCGCCGTCGTCGGACCGCACGACCCCGAGCACGACCCGCGCGCGTCGTACGCGCTGGAGCCGGAGTACGTCGCGGCGCTCACCGACCGGCTGGTGGCGACCGGCGGCACCACCGCGGAGGTGCGGTCGCCGCTCAACGACGCCCCGCTCGCGCACATCCCGCAGTCGACGCCGGGCGACGTGGCCGAGGCGTTCGGGCGGGCGCGACGGGCGCAGGTGGCCTGGGCGCGCACGCCGATCGAGGAGCGCCAGCGGGCGCTGCTGCGGCTGCACGACCTGGTGCTGGACCGCCAGGACGAGATCATCGACCTGATCCAGTGGGAGACCGGCAAGGCGCGCAAGCATGCCTTCGACGAGCCGCTGCACGTCGCGCTCACCGCCCGCTACTACGGTCGCACCGCCAAGCGACACCTCGCGACCAGCCGTCGGCCCGGGGTGGTGCCCGGTCTGACCCGGGTCGACGTCAACCGGGTCCCCAAGGGCGTGGTCGGCATCATCTCGCCCTGGAACTACCCCTTCGACCTCGCGCTGATCGACGGCATCGCCGCCGTGGTCGCCGGCAACGCCGTGGTCGCCAAGCCCGACGCGCAGACCATGCTCTCCGCCCTCCTGGGTGCCGAGCTGCTCGAGCAGGCGGGCATCCCGCGCGAGCTGTGGCAGGTCGTCGCGGGGCCTGGCGCCGAGATCGGCGGGGCGATCGTGGCGCACGCCGACTACGTCTGCTTCACCGGCTCGACGGCGACCGGCCGGGTGATCGCCCGAGGCTGCGCCGACCGGCTGATCGGGTGCTCGCTCGAGCTCGGCGGCAAGAACCCGCTGCTCGTGCTCCGCGACGCCGACGTCGAGAAGGCCGCCGAGGGCGCGGTGCGCGCGTCGTTCTCCAACTCCGGCCAGCTGTGCGTCTCGATGGAGCGGATCTTCGTCGCCGACCAGGTCTACGACCGCTTCGTGGCGCGCTTCGTCGCCCGCACCCAGGCGATGACGCTCGGATCGACCCTCGAGTGGGGCAACGACATGGGCCCGCTGATCTCCCAGGCCCAGCTCGACACCGTGACCGCGCACGTCGAGGACGCCGTCGCCAAGGGGGCCCGCGTGCTCACCGGTGGCAACGCGCGCCCCGACCTCGGCCCCTACTTCTTCGAGCCGACGATCCTCGAGGGGGTCAGTCCCGACATGGCCTGCTTCGGCAAGGAGACCTTCGGTCCGGTCGTGTCGCTCTACCGGTTCCACGACGAGGCCGACGCGGTCGACCGCGCCAACGGCGGCGAGTACGGCCTCAACGCCTCGGTCTACAGCGAGGACCGCGCCCGCGCCCGGATCGTGGCCCGCTACCTCAAGTGCGGCACGGTCAACGTCAACGAGGCGTTCGCCGCCACCTTCGCCAGCCTGGACGCTCCGATGGGCGGCATGCGCGAGTCCGGCATGGGCCGGCGCCAGGGCGCCGAGGGCGTGCTCCGCTACACCGAGACCCAGTCGGTCGCGACCCAGCGGCTGATCCGCTTCGGCCCCCAGTTCGGCATGTCCGACGAGGCCTACGCGAAGCTGATGAACGCCAACCTGCGCCTGATGAAGAAGCTCGGGCGAGCCTGAGGTGGCGGCGAGTACGACGTACGACTTCGACGTCCTCGTCGTCGGCTCCGGCTTCGGCGGCTCGGTGACCGCACTTCGGCTGACCGAGAAGGGCTACCGGGTCGGCGTGCTCGAGGCCGGTGCGCGCTTCGAGGACGACGACCTCCCGGAGACCTCGTTCGAGGTCACCAAGTACCTCTTCCGTCCCGAGGTCGGCTGCTACGGCATCCAGCGCATCGACGCCCTGCGGGACTGCCTGATCGTCTCGGGTGCCGGCGTCGGCGGCGGCTCGCTGGTCTACGCCAACACGCTCTACGAGCCGCTCGCGCCGTTCTACGACGACCCGCAGTGGAGCCACATCACCGACTGGCGCGCCGAGCTCGCGCCGTACTACGACCAGGCGAAGCGGATGCTCGGCGTCGTCGAGAACCCGCTGCGCACACCGTCGGACGACGTGATGGAGCAGGTCGCGACCGCCATGGGCGTGGGGGACACCTTCCACCCGACCCCGGTCGGCGTCTACTTCGGCGACGAGGGCGCCGGCGCCGGCCAGCGGGTCGACGACCCGTTCTTCGGGGGCGCCGGTCCGGAGCGCCGTACCTGCATCGCGTGCGGCTCCTGCATGACCGGCTGCCGGCACAACGCCAAGAACACGCTGGTCAAGAACTACCTCCACCTCGCCGAGTCCCACGGCGCGACGGTGCTGCCGCTCACCACCGTCACTCGGGTGGCCCCGCGCGACGGCGGGGGGTACGACGTGCACGTGCGCTACACGAAGGCCAAGGTCGCCCGGCGTTCGTCGAGGCGGGTCCTCACCGCCGAGCAGGTCGTCTTCGCCGCGAGTGCGCTCGGCACCCAGCGGCTGCTGCACCGGATGAGGGACGAGGGCCACCTGCCGCGGCTGTCCGACCGGCTGGGCCACCTCTCCCGCACCAACTCCGAGTCGATCGGCGGCGCGATCGCCCCCGACTCCAGCGTCGACTACAGCCAGGGCATCGCGATCACGTCGAGCTTCCACCCCGACGAGAACACCCACATCGAACCGGTGCGCTACGGCCCCGGCAGCAACCTGATGTCGCTGCTCCAGTCGGTGCTCACCGACGGGGACGGCGACGAGCCGCGCTGGCGGACCTGGCTGCGCGAGATGTGGCGGCAGCGGCGCGAGGTGGCCGACCTCTACGACATGCGGCACTGGTCGGAGCGCACCGTGATCGCCCTGGTGATGCAGAGCCTCGACAACTCGATCACGACGTACACCAGGCGGATCCCGGGCACCCGCAGGCGCTACCTGACCTCGCGGCAGGGGCACGGAGTGCCGAACCCGACCTGGATCCCGGCCGGCAACGAGGCGATCCGCACGATGGCGTCGATCATGGGCGGCTTCCCGGGTGGCGCGGTCGGCGACGCCTTCAACATGCCGCTGACCGCCCACTTCATCGGCGGCTGCGCGATCGGCACCTCGCCCGAGACCGGCGTGCTCGACCCCTACCAGCGGGTCTACGGGCACCCCGGGCTGCACGTCGCCGACGGCTCGGCCGTGACCGCCAACCTCGGCGTCAACCCGTCGCTGACGATCACCGCGCAGGCCGAGCGGGCGATGGCCTGCTGGCCGAACAAGGGCGAGCCCGACCCCCGGCCCCGCCTCGGTACGACGTACCGCCGCATCGAGCCGGTACGCCCGGTCGCCCCGGTGGTGCCCGACAGTGCCCCCGGCGCGCTGCGGCTGCCGATCGTCGGGGTCGGCTGAGCCGGCGCCGGACGGGTCGAAAATCGTCCGGAATGGCCGTGACCCGGGTCTGAGCCTCTCGTTGAGCCAGCGGACCCGGTCATACGCTCCCTCCCACCGCCGGGTCCCGTGTCCAGGCGCTGTCCGGCAGTTGCGTGGACGGTCAGGGCCCGGCCATCCTCCCTCCCCGGCCGGGTCCTGACGGGAGCGAGCGCCGGGCCTGGGGTTTCGTGTCGTACCTGACCTGAGTGTCGTGATTCGCGGATTTCGCGACACTCAGGTCAGGTACGACGCGGGCTGTGGAGAGCGCACCGCGCGCCCGACCGAACCGGGGCACGCTGGCGGCATGGTTCTGCGCATCACCCGCCCCGGTGTCGTGGTGCCGGTGCGCGTCGATCCGGCCGGCGTGGCGGGACCGACGCGGGGCCAGGCGCGGGGACCGCGTTGGCGCGCCGTCGGTGGCGGTCTCCACGTCCTCGAGGCGGCCGATCCCGAGCAGGTGGAGCAGCGGATCGTGGAGGCGGTCGCCGGCTGCGGCCCGATGGCCTCCGCCACCGGGTGGGCCGGCCTGGCCTGGCTGGGCAGCCGCTGGCTCCGCGGGCTCGGCCCGGACGGACGCACCCGGCTCCCGGTGCCGGTCGGCCTGGGCGACCAGCGCGTGGTGAGGTCTCGTCCCGGCGTACGGATCGCCGAGGACTGGCTGCTCGGCGGCGACGTGATCGAGGTCGACGGCCTGCCGATCACGATCGCGGAGCGCTCCGTGAGCTTCGAGGCCCGGCGGGCCGGCACCCTGACCCGCGCCGTGCAGGTGATTGACATGGCGGCGGCCGACGACCTCGTGAGCATCGCCTCGCTGACGACCTACGCCGGCCGTCTGTCGGGTCGCCCGGGGATCCGGCGCCTCCGAGCCGCGCTGAGCTTGGCCGAGGAGAACGTCTGGTCGATCCAGGAGGTGCCGATGCGCCTGGAGTGGCGCCTCGCGCTTCCCACCGCGAGGGTGCTGTGCAACGCCCCGATCTTCGACCCGGACGGACGGCACCTGATCACGCCGGACCTGTTCGACCCCGTCGCGGGTGTCGCGGGGGAGTACGACGGAGCGATCCATCTCCACGAGGGCCCACGTCGTCGCGACCTCGACCGGGATGCGCTCTACCGAGACCTGCGGATCGAGGTGGTCACGAGGATGTCCGGCAACACCGCAGACACGGCGGCCTTCCTGGGCCGCCTCCGCGCCTGCTACCGGCGATCCACCGACCATCGCGCCCGTGCCCGCCGCTGGACCCTCGAGCAGCCGGACTGGTGGGTGGACACCTCCACGGTCGCCCGACGGCGGGCGCTCGATGAGGCCGAGCGGGCGATCTGGCTGCGCTACCGACGGGCCTCCTGAGCCGGCTGCTGAGCCAGGTTCGACCACCCTCCGCGTCGTACCCGACCAGAGTGCTGTGCATCCGCGGGTGAGGTCAATCGGTCGTAGCAACGGGGTTCATGCTGCTGTCGGTTCGGTGAGCAGCTGGTTCAGCATCTCAGCTGGGGTCTTGAGGTCCAGGGTGGGACGGGGGCGGGCGTTGAGGGTGGCGGCGATCTGGCGCAGGTCGTTGGCGGTGAATCGGGACAGGTCGGTGCCCTTGGTCAACCAGTGCCGCAGCAGCCGGTTGGTGTTCTCGTTCGTGCCGCGTTGCCAGGGCGAGTGTGGGTCGCAGAAGTAGATCGGCATCGCGAGGTCGAGCTGGATCTTGTCGTAGCGGGCTAGCTCGGTGCCGCGGTCCCAGGTCAGCGATCGGCGCAGGTGCTCGGGCAGTTGGCGCATCTCCCGGATCATGGCCTGCGCGACGGCTTCGGCGTCGTGGCGCCCGGGCAGGTGCAGCAGGATCGTGAACCGGGTCTGGCGCTCGACCAGGGTGCCGACCGCGACGCCGCCGGCGGTCCCCATCACCAGGTCGCCTTCCCAGTGGCCGGGCACGGCCCGGTCAGCGACCTCGGGTGGGCGCTGGCTGATCTTGAACGCCTCCTTGTAGGGGCTGTTGGCCCGCCTCGCGCCGGTGCGGGGGTGACGGCGGGACCGGCTGGTCGACAGCCGGCGGTAGAGGTCCTTGCGCAGCGATCCGCGGGTCTGGACGTAGAGCGCCTGGTAGATCGTCTCGTGGGACACGCGCTCCATGATCATGTGTGGGTAGTCCCGCCTGAGGATCGTCCCGCCTGAGGATCATCGCGATCAGCTTCGGCGACCAGCCATCGTCCATCCACGCCTCGATCTGCCGACACAGCCGGAGATTGGCCACCAGCCGGAACTCCTTGGGCCGTCGTCGCCGCTGGTGCGCGGCAGCATGTGCCAAGCCACCGTGGTAGCTGCCGTCGGGACCACTGTTGCGGGCAATCTCGCGGCTGATCACCGACTTGTCCCGATCGATCAGATCCCCGATCTGAGCCAGCGTGATCTGCTCGCCCGCAGCCCGCCGCCGCAGACACACCGCGATCACCGCCCGGTCCTCACTGGTCAACGGCCGCCGCCCGGGCCGATCACCCACAACGACCGACCCCGCAGACCCCGCAGACCCCGTGGGCGGCGCAGACCCCGTGGGCGGCGCGTCGGATCGAGCCACGGGCAACCCGCCACGTCTGGTCTGAACCAATCTCAACATCACCGGAGCAGACTGCCGCCACCACTCCCACGCCGACTGCTTCGCCACGCCCGCCTCCACGGCAGCAGCCGAGAGCGACCAACCCTCGGCCACCCGATCAAAGAACCTGACCCGCACCTCGCCCGGCACACCTCGGCCCATCTCACAACACCCTCCAGATCGGTGTTGCTTCGACCGATTGAATCCGCCGCGGAGTCCACGACACTCTGGTCAGGTACGACGGGCTCGGGCGGCGCCGCGCGACCCAGGACCGCTCGGTAGGCTCAGCCCATGACGCTGTCCCCGGAGCACGATCTGGTCCTGGTGGTCGACTTCGGTGCGCAGTACGCCCAGTTGATCGCCCGTCGGGTGCGTGAGGCGCGGGTCTACTCCGAGATCGTGCCGCACACGATGCCGGTCTCCGAGATGCTCGCCCGCCGCCCGAAGGCGATCATCTTGTCCGGCGGCCCCTCCTCGGTGTACGCCGAGAGTGCCCCGTCGATCGACACGGCCGTCTTCACGGCCGGCACGCCGGTCTTCGGCATGTGCTACGGCTTCCAGCTGATGGCCCGAGGCCTCGGCGGCGAGGTGAGCCCCACCGGCGCCCGTGAGTACGGCCGCACGGCGGTCACGGTCGGTCGCGGCGGCACCCTGCTCCGCGACGTACCGCTCGAGCACACCGTCTGGATGTCGCACGGCGACTCGGTGACCGCGGCACCCGCCGGATTCGACGTGCTCGCGTCGACGGCGACCACGCCGGTCGCGGCGTTCGAGGACGTCGAGCGCGGCCTGGCCGGCGTGCAGTGGCACCCCGAGGTGCTGCACACCGAGCACGGCCAGGCGGTGCTCGAGCACTTCCTCGTCGACATCGCGCACTGCCGGCAGAGCTGGACGATGGTCAACATCGTCGACGAGCAGGTCGACCGGATCCGCGAGCAGATCGGCGAGCGCGGCCAGGCCATCTGCGCGCTGTCGGGCGGCGTCGACTCGGCGGTCGCGGCCGCGCTGGTCCAGCGCGCGATCGGCGACCGGCTGACCTGCGTGTACGTCGACCACGGGCTGATGCGCAAGGGCGAGACCGAGCAGATCGAGCGCGACTTCGTCGCCAGCACCGGCGCCGACCTACGGGTCGTCGACGCCGAGAAGCAGTTCCTCGACGCGCTCGCCGGGGTCAGCGACCCGGAGGAGAAGCGCAAGATCATCGGCCGCGAGTTCATCCGGGTCTTCGAGGCCGCGGAGGCCGAGGTCCTCGGTCCCGCCGCGGCCGAGGGGGAGAAGGTCGCGTTCCTCGTGCAGGGCACGCTCTACCCCGACGTCGTCGAGTCGGGCGGGGGAGCGGGCACCTCCAACATCAAGTCGCACCACAACGTCGGCGGCCTGCCCGACGACCTGGAGTTCGAGCTGGTCGAGCCGCTGCGCACGCTGTTCAAGGACGAGGTCCGCCTCGTGGGCGAGCAGCTCGGCCTGCCGGCAGAGATCGTCTGGCGGCACCCCTTCCCGGGCCCGGGCCTCGGTATCCGGATCGTCGGCGAGGTCACCCGCGAGCGCCTCGACATCCTCCGCGAGGCCGACGCGATCGCGCGCGAGGAGCTGACCCGCGCCGGGCTCGACCGCGACATCTGGCAGTTCCCGGTCGTGCTGCTCGCCGACGTGCGCAGCGTCGGCGTCCAGGGCGACCACCGCACCTACGGCCATCCGGTCGTGCTGCGCCCGGTCACCTCCGAGGACGCGATGACCGCCGACTGGGCGCGGCTGCCGTACGACGTGCTGGAGCGCATCTCGACCCGGATCACCAACGAGGTGGGCGAGATCAACCGGGTCACCGTCGACATCACCTCGAAGCCGCCGGGCACCATCGAGTGGGAGTGATCCACAGCTGCGCTCTGTGGGCATGATTTCTTCATACCGAAGGAGGCCCCGATGGCAGTGAGGAAGGTGGCGGTGACGCTGCCGGAGGAGCTGTACGACCTGGTCGAGCGCGCCCGGGCGATCGAGCACCGAACGCGCTCCGAGGTGATCCAGGAGGCGCTCCGCACCCACTTCGGAGAGGCGGTCTACGTGCCGTCCGATGCCGAGCGCCGCAAGCTGGTCGAGGCGCTCGACGCACTGCATGAGGAGCCTGCGGCCACGAGGTCGTGGATCGACGTGCGGCGGGAGCTGGGGCCGGGCGAGTGACGCTCCGATTCGGGCGTCATGCGATCCAGGATCTCGAGGAGGCTCGCGACCACTACGAGCGGATCACCGAGGAGCTGGCCGACGGATTCGTTGCCGACCTCGATCGGGTGGTCGAGCGGATGCAGATGTTCCCCAACGGCGCTCCGCCGGTCGAGGGCTTTCCCGGCGTACGCCGGGCCCGGATGCGCCGCTTCCCCTCCGGGGTCTTCTATCGGGTCCTTGAGCCTGACACCATCGAAGTCCTGCGCATCGTCCACGCCGCTCGCGACGGCTCCGGATCGGGAGACGAGCCCTAGCCGTTCAGTGGCACCAGGACGTCGGCGGCGAACCGCTCCATCGACTCGAGCTTCTGCTCCAGCGTGGCGTCGAGCCCGTGGTAGTAGGCCCACGGCATCGTCCAGCAGTCGGTGACGCCGGCGGCCTCCGCCCGCTCGAAGTGCTCGGGCAGGAAGGCGTCGCTCAGCGCGGTGATCACCGAGAAGTCGCCCTCAGCGCCGATCTCCGCCCGGGCGGCGGCGAGCCGGCCCGCGATCTCGCCGGCCCGCTCGATCGAGAAGAGGTCGCCGACCCAGCCGTCGTGGCGCGCGGCCCGGCGGAACGCGACGTCGGAGAGACCGCCGACGAAGATCGGGATCCGCTCGGTCGGCGTCGGCTCCATCGCCAACCGCGGCGCGGTGTGGAACTCGCCGTCGAACTCCGTCCAGCCGGGTCGCCAGAGGTCCGCCATCAGGGCCAGCGCCTCGTCGGTGCGCCGGCCGCGGGTCGAGAAGTCCTGTCCCAGTAGCTCGAACTCCTCGCGGCACCAGCCGATACCCACGCCGAGGCTGACCCGGTTGCCGGAGAGCACCGCGGCGGTGCCGACGCTCTTCGCGACCTGAAACGGGCTGCGGATCGCGGGCACGTAGACGGAGGTGAAGAACCGCACCCGGGTGGTGACGGCGGCGAGCGCGCCGATCAGTACCCAGGGGTCGGGCCAGGCGGTGTCGTGGGTCCAGCGACGCGAGCCGTCCGGGGTGTAGGGGTACGGCGTCGCCAGCTCCTCGAAGTCGACGACATGGTCCGGCACCCCGATTGAGTGGTAGCCGAGCTCGTCGGCCGCCCGGGCGATCGGGGCCAGGTGGTCCACCGGCTGGAAGGAGGTGCTGATCGCGAAGCGCACCTGGCTACTCTAGAGCCGAACTAGAACACGTTCTCGTCAATTCGACCCTTTCGGGTGGGGTTCGAGGTGGCCGTGGGGGGCTACCTCGCCTGCAGAAGGGGCGGGGCCGGTCGACTCACGCAGCGGCCGGCCCCGCCGGCCCGACCGGGCATACGACGGGGCCGGGCATACGACGGGGCGGGGCGCGGTACCTCACCGTCATGACCGAGCAGCGTCCCGGGGCGGCGGCGTGGGTGCCCGACCGGCTGAGTCTCACGAGCCTGCGCGAGGCGGTGCAGGAGTGTCGCGGCTGTGAGCTCTATCGAGACGCCACCCAGGGCGTGATGGGCGACGGACGCCGCGACGCGGCGCTGCTGCTGCTCGGCGAGCAGCCGGGCGATCGCGAGGACCAGCAGGGGGAGCCCTTCGTCGGACCTGCCGGCCGGGTGCTCGACGACGCGCTCACCGACGTCGGCATCGACCCGAGGGAGGTGTTCAAGACCAACGTCGTCAAGCACTTCCGCTGGTCCGGGACCCGTGGCAAGCAGCGGATCCATCAGTCGCCGAGCCGAGCCCACGTCGTGGCCTGCGGCCCGTGGCTGGACGCCGAACTGCGGTTGGTGCGCCCGATCGGCGTCGTCATCCTCGGTGGGACCGCCGGCAAGGCCGTCTACGGCACGTCGTTCAAGGTCGGCGAGGCCCGTGGGCAGCTGCGGGACTGGCCCGAGTCGTTCCCGGTGGCGCGGCCGCCGGAGTGGGTGCTCGCCACCACGCACCCCTCGGCAGTGCTGCGCGCCGACGACCGCAGGTCGGCGTACGACGCTCTCGTCGCCGACCTGCGGGTCGCGGCGGCGCGGGCTGCTACGTGAAGACGCTGACCCCGCCCGGCCCGACCAGCAGGCCCACGACGATCAGCACGATGCCCCACAGGATGGCCCCCCGGAACAGGGACACGACGCCGCTGACCACGAGGATGACGGCCAGGATCCACAGCAGGAACTCCACGGTATTCCCCTCCCTCGACACGGAGTCTCCGTGTCACCGAGGCGTTACCCAGTCGAGCCCGACAGCACTCCTGGATCACTCCTCGTCGACGAAGTCCTCGACGATGTGCACGGCCGCCTCCTCGGCGGACGCGCCCGCTCCGTCGATGCCGACGTCGTCGCCGACCAGGTCCTTCTCCCGGTCCTCGCCGAGGCCCTCGTCGGGGTCGACCAGCCGGCCGGCCCGGGCGTCGCCGACCTCGCCGTCGTCGACGAACTCGTCGTCGGTCTCGGCGTACGGGTCGGGGTCGGGCTCCTCCTGGCCGATCCGCTGGTCGATGGTCTCGCGGTGCTCCTCCTCCCAGGGCGTGTTGCCGTAGCCCTGGCCCACGGAGTAGCGCTCCGGTGGGGAGTAGCCGCGGTCGAGCTCGTCGTCCACGTCGTCGTCGCCGAGGTCGTCGATGTTGCCCGGCTGGTCCTCGTCGTCGACGCTGTAGTCGCCGTACAGCTCCTGGTCGCCGTCGCCATGACTGGTGGTCACGGGTCCTCCTTCGTCGCCGGTCCGCGGTCGGTCAGATCACGCTACTCCGGCCATGGTGCCCACCCGGTTCAGGTGAGATTCGGCCGCCGGGACCCCGGACCCTTGCCTCCGGCGGGCGCATCCGAGGACGGTGGGATGCATGGACCCCGAGTTCGTGACGCTGGACCGCTGGTGGCGGGCCGCCAACTACCTCTCCGTCGGGCAGATCTACCTGATGGGCAACCCACTGCTGCACGAGCCGCTCCGCGAGGAGCACGTGAAGCCGCGGCTGCTCGGCCACTGGGGCACCACCCCCGGCCTGAACTTCGTCTACGCCCACCTCAACCGCGCGATCATGGAGCGCGACCAGCCGATGATCTTCATCACCGGTCCCGGCCACGGCGGCCCGGGCGTGGTCGCCGCGTCGTACCTCGAGGGCACCTACACCGAGACCTACCCGAACGTCGGCCTCGACGAGCGCGGCCTGGAGCGGCTGTTCACGCAGTTCTCGTTCCCGGGCGGCATCCCCAGCCACGCCGCCCCCGAGACGCCGGGCTCGATCCACGAGGGCGGCGAGCTCGGCTATGCCCTCTCGCACGCGTACGGCGCGGCGTTCGACAACCCCGACCTGGTCGTGGCCGCGGTGGTCGGTGACGGCGAGGCGGAGACCGGGCCGCTCGCGACCAGCTGGCACGGCACCAAGTTCGTCGACCCGCGCCGCGACGGCGCGGTGCTGCCGATCCTGCATCTCAACGGCTACAAGATCGCCAACCCGACCGTGCTCGCGCGGATCCCCGAGGAGGAGCTGGTCTCGCTGCTGCGCGGCTACGGGCACACGCCGTACGTCGTTGCGGGGTCGGACCCGGCCCAGATGCACGCCGACTTCGCGGGCGCGCTCGGGGACGCGCTCGACGAGATCGCCGACATCCAGGGCGAGGCGCGCGCCTCGTCGGAGCCGACGCCGCGGCGCCCGTGGCCGATGATCGTGCTGCGCTCCCCGAAGGGCTGGACCGGACCCCAGGAGGTCGACGGCCTGAAGGTCGAGGGCTACTGGCGCTCCCACCAGGTGCCCTTCGCCAACGCGCGCACCGACAAGGCGCACCGCAAGGTGCTCGAGGAGTGGCTGCGTGGCTACCGGCCCGAGGAGCTCTTCGACGAGGCCGGCGCGCCGGCCGTCGACATCGCCGAGCTGCACCCCGAGGGCGACCTGCGGATGAGCGCATCGCCGCACACCAACGGCGGGGTGCTGCTGCGCGACCTCAGGATGCCCGACTTCCGCGACTACGCCGTCGAGGTCGACCGGCCCGGCACCGGCTCGGCGGAGGCCACCCGCGTGCTGGGCGGCTTCCTGCGCGACGTGATGGCCCAGAACCTCGACACCTTCCGGCTCTTCTCGCCCGACGAGAACAGCTCCAACCGGCTCCAGGACGTCATGGAGGTCACCGACCGCACCTGGAATGCCGAGATCCGCGAGTACGACGACCACCTCGCCCCCGACGGGCGGATCATGGAGATCCTCTCCGAGCACACCTGCCAGGGCTGGCTGGAGGGCTATCTGCTCACCGGGCGGCACGGGCTGTTCTCGTGCTACGAGGCGTTCATCCACCTCGTCGACTCGATGTTCAACCAGCACGCGAAGTGGCTGGAGTCGACGCGCCGGATCTCCTGGCGGCGCCCCGTGGCTTCGCTGAACTACCTGCTCACCTCGCACGTGTGGCGCCAGGACCACAACGGGTTCTCCCACCAGGACCCGGGATTCATCGACCACGTCGTCAACAAGAAGGCGAGCGTGGTGCGCGTCTACCTGCCGCCGGACGCGAACACGCTGCTGTCCGTCGGCGACCACTGCCTGCGCAGCCGGCACTATGTGAACGTCATCGTCGCCGGCAAGCAGCCGGCCCGCCAGTACCTCTCCATGGACGACGCGATCGTGCATTGCACCAAGGGCGCCGGCATCTGGGAGTGGGCGTCCAACGACGCCGAGGGGGAGCCCGACGTCGTGATGGCCTGCGCCGGCGACGTGCCGACGATGGAGACGCTCGCCGCGGTGCAGCTGCTCCGCGAGGAGCTGCCCTCCTTGCGGATCCGGGTCGTCAACGTCGTCGACCTGATGCGGCTGCAGCCGGAGCGGGAGCACTCGCACGGCCTGTCGGACGCCGACTTCGACGCGCTCTTCACCCGCGACAAGCCGGTGATCTTCGCCTACCACGGCTATCCGTGGCTGATCCACCGGCTGACCTACCGCCGCACCAACCACGAGAACATCCACGTGCGCGGCTACAAGGAGGAGGGCACCACCACTACGCCGTTCGACATGACCGTGCTCAACGAGATCGACCGCTTCCACCTGGCGATGGACGTCATCGACCGCGTGCCGCGGCTGCACGCCACCTCCGGGGCGGCGCGGGAGCGCCTCAAGGACGCGCTGATCCGGCACCGGCAGTACGTCCGGTCCGCCGGTGAGGACCTGCCCGAGATCCGTGACTGGGAGTGGACGGGCCGCTGAGGTGCGCACGCTGGTCGTGAACCCCGGCTCCAGCAGCCTCAAGATCTCCCTGCTCGACGACGGCCGGGAGGCCCACGACGACGGCGGGCCGTATGACGCCATCGGCGTGCGCTTCGTGCACGGCGGGTCGCGCACCTCCGCCGTCCTGGTCACGGCGGCGGTGCTCGACGAGCTCGAGCAGGTCTCGGGGCTGGCGCCGCTGCACAACCCGCCGGCCCTGGAGGCCGCCCGCGACCTGGTCGAGCGGCACCCCGGCGTGCCGGTCGTCGCCTGCTTCGACACCGCCTTCCACGCCACGATGCCCGCGGCCGCCACGACGTACGCGCTGCCGCGGGAGTGGCGCGAGCGCTGGGGACTGCGCCGTTACGGCTTCCACGGGCTCTCGCACTCGTACGCCGCGCGGCGGGCCGCCGAGCTCCTGCGGCGGCCGCTGGAGGAGCTGCGGATCGTGACCTGCCACCTCGGGGGCGGCGCCTCGCTCTGCGCGGTGCGCGGCGGCCGGTCGGTGGACACCACGATGGGCATGACCCCGATGGAGGGCCTGGTGATGCAGACCCGGTCGGGCTCCGTCGACCCCGGCCTGATGCTGCACCTGCTCCAGTCGCGCGGGGTCACGCCCGATGAGCTGGAGCGGGTCCTCGACCGCGAGTCGGGCCTGCTCGGGCTCACCGGCACCTCGGGTGACCTCCGCGAGGTGACCGCCGCGATCGGGTCGGGCTCGACGGAGGCGGTGGCGGGCCTGGCGGTCTACGTGCACCGGCTGGTGCGCGAGATCGGCGCGATGGCCGCGGCGACCGGCGGGGTCGACGCGCTGGTGTTCACCGGCGGCGTGGGGGAGCACAGCCCCGACGTACGCCGCGCGGCCGTCGACCGGCTGGGCTTCCTCGGCCTCGGCATCGACGAGCTGCTGAACCCGGAGGTCTCCGGCGATGCCGACGTCTCCGCCTCCGGCGCCACCGCCTCCACCCTGGTGGTCACCGCCCGCGAGGACCTGGAGATCGAGCGGGAGGTCCGAGCGGTGCTGGCCTGAGAGCCAGGAGCCGAGCCCGAGGCTGGGCCCGAGGTCTCCGGGGGGTCGGTCCCGCCGGCCCACCACCGACCCGGACACCGACGGAGCCGGCTCACCCATCGAGGCCCGATGAGGCGGTCAGGGAAGGCGAGCGCGACACGCCGATCCGCACCGGCGTGTCCCGCTCGCTCTCCCTGACCACCACCGCAGCCTGCGGCGTGTCGCCACCGTTTCCCCGGGCAGCCGGGGAAACGGTGGCTCCGACCGGACCAACCCTGCCCGGGGCTGCGGGTGTGCTGGCCGGAACGCGCTCAGCGGAGGTCGTAGGTCGTGGTGCGTTCGCGGACGGGTCGGTTGATGCCGGCGCCGATCTCGACGAGTTCGGCCACGGTCTTGGCGGAGCCGTGTTCGGAGCCGGCCATTCGGGAGATGGTCTCTTCCATGAGGGTGCCGCCGAGGTCGTTGGCGCCGGCTTGGAGCATGGCTTGGGTGCCGTCGATGCCGAGCTTGACCCAGGAGGTCTGGATGTTGTGGATCCGGCCGTGGAGCATGATCCGGGCCATGGCGTGGACGGCGAGGTTGTCGCGCATGGTGGGGCCGGGGCGGGCGACGCCGGCGAGGTAGATCGGTGCGCTGGTGTGCACGAAGGGGAGTGGCACGAACTCGGTGAAGCCGGTGCTCCCGGCTTCCAGTGCGGAGTCCTGGATGCGGGCCAGGACGCGGAGGTGGCCGACCCAGTGGCGGGGGTGGTCGACGTGGCCGTACATCATCGTCGAGGTGGTCGGGATGCCGACGCGGTGGGCGGTGGAGACGATCTCGATCCAGGTGCGGGTGGGCAGCTTGCCCTTGGTGAGGACCCAGCGGACCTCGTCGTCGAGGATCTCCGCGGCGGTGCCCGGCAGCGAGCCGAGGCCGGCCTCGCGGGCCTTGATCAGGAAGTCCTCGATCGACAGGCCGGTGCGGGCGGTGCCGTTGACGATCTCCATCGGGGAGAACGCGTGCACGTGCATCTGCGGCACCCGCTGCTTGACCGCGGTGACCAGGTCGAAGTACGCCGTGGCGGGCAGCTCGGGGTCGATCCCGCCCTGCATGCAGACCTCGGTCGCGCCGAGGTCCCAGGCCTCCTGGGCGCGGTCGGCGACCTCGTCGAGGGAGAGTGAGTAGGCATCGGCATCGGTGCGCCGCTGGGCGAACGCGCAGAACCGGCAGCCGACGTAGCAGACGTTGGTGAAGTTGATGTTGCGGTTGACGACGTAGGTCACGTCATCGCCGACGGTCTCGCGGCGCAGGTCGTCGGCCAGCCGGCACACCTGCCGCAGCAGGTCGCCCTCCGCGGTCATCAGGGTCAGGGCGTGCTCGTCGGAGAGGTTGCCCGGGTCGGCCTCGGCGGCCCTGAGGGCTGCGAGCGCCCCCGACGGTGGTTTCGAGACAGGCGCTAGCGCGCCTTCCCCGACCACCGTGTGCTCGCTGGCAACCGTCTCGAAACCACCGGTGCGTGACGCCGCGGCCTTCACCGAGTCCCAGTCGCCGTACACGTTCGCGAAGTCCGAGCGCCGGTCCTCGGACCGTCCCTCGCTGTCGACGGCCTCGAAGAGGTCGGTGCGGCCCACCGAGGCGAAGCCGCCGTCGGGCTCCTGCCAGGACATCCCGACGGGCCGTACGCCGGGGCGCGCGAGGCCGTCGTCGGCGGCGAGCGCGGCGACGTGGCCGGAGACGCGGGGGTCCAGCCACGGCTCGCCGGCGCGGACGTACTCGGGGTGCACGGTCAGCCGAGCCGCGAGCTCGAAGCCGCACTCAGCGGTGATCGACCGCAGCCGCTCCAGCGAGGGCCAGGGCCGCTCGGGGTTCACGTGGTCGGGCGTCAGCGGGCTGACGCCGCCCCAGTCGTCGACGCCCGCGTCCAGCAGGGCCCGGCACTCGGCCAGATCCACCAGGTTGGGCGGCGCCTGGATCCGGGCCTTGGGGCCGAGCACGATCCGGGTGACCGCGATCGCGGCACGGTACTCGTCGAGACCGAGGTCGTCGGCGTGCCGCATCGCGGTGTCGGGCTTGGCCCGGAAGTTCTGGACGATGACCTCCTGCACCGACCCGTACGCCCGTGAGACCTGACGCAGCGCGAAGATCGTCTCGGCCCGTTCCTCGAGCGTCTCCCCGATCCCGACCAGCAGCCCGGTGGTGAACGGGATCGACAGCCGGCCCGCGTCCTCGAGGACCCGCATCCGGACCTCGGGATCCTTGTCGGGAGAGCCATAGTGGGCCTCTCCCTTGGTCTCGAACAGGCGCCGCGAGGTGGTCTCCAGCATCATCCCCATCGACGGGGACACCGGCTTGAGCCGGTTCAGCTCCTCCCACGACATCACCCCGGGATTCAGGTGCGGCAGCAGCCCGGTCTCCTCCAGCACCCGCACCGCCATCGCGCGCACGTAGGCGAGCGTGGAGTCGTAGCCCTGCTCGTCGAGCCACGCCCGCGCCTCGGGCCACCGCTCCTCGGGCCGGTCGCCCAGGGTGAACAGCGCCTCGAGACACCCCATCGCCGCGCCCTGCGAGGCGATCTCCAGGATCTCGTCGGGCGACAGGTACGGCGCACGACCCTCGCGCGCGGCCTGACCAGGCGTCTCCACGAACGTGCAGTAGTGACATCGGTCCCGACACAACTTCGTGACCGGGATGAACACCTTCGGCGAATACGTCACCACCCCGCGCCCACCCACCACACGGCCGGCCGCGACCAGGCCCGCGTCGCGGACCTTCGCGGCCGCCGCACTCAACCGGTCGAGCTCCACACCGGACACGGCCAACAGCGCGGTGGCCTCCGCGACATCCAAGGCCGCACCGCGCTCCGCACGGGCCAACGCACGACGTACCTGCTGGGGGGTGGGCCGCTCGCTCACTCTGACAGGCTAACCAGCCGCCCCTCTCCTGCGGACGGCGGCCGCCTGTCGGTCACCTCCGTGCGCCGGCCCGCCCCCTCGATCGGGCCGGCGCACGGAGGTGTGTCTCGCGGTCAGCGGTGGCCCTTGCCGCCCTTCCCGGGCTTGCCGCCCTTGCCCTTGCCGGGCTTGCCGCCCTTGCCGCCCTTGCCGCCCTTGCCCTTGCCGGGCTTGGCCCCGGCCTTGGCGGCGCCGCCGACCTTCGCGGTCTCCTTGCTGGTCCGCGACTCCGTCGCGTAGCCCGTCAGGCTGCCGGTCACGGTGACGCCGATCCGCTTACCCTTGAGCGCCTTGGTCAGCGTGAGCTTGCGGCCGTCGGCGCCCTTGATCGGCTTGCCGGCGGCCTCCCACTGGTAGCTCAGCTTCGCGCCAGCGGTCCACTTTCCGGGCTTGGCGACCAGGGTCTCGCCGACCCGGGCCGTGCCGGAGATCTTCGGAGTCGCCGCGGCGAGGACCTTCGGAGCGGGCGGAGTCACCGGGGCCGTGATCGGCGGCTGGGCCGGGTTCGCGACCGTGCCGCTCGCGCGAGCGACGAGCGCGACGCCGGCCGCACCCGCCTTGGTGCCGGTCGCGACGCCGGTGATGGTCAGGCCGAGGTGCTCGGCGGTCAGGGTGAGTGTGGGGCCGGTGGCGATCTGACCGCCCATGCTCTCGGTGGCGCCGTACCACTCGTAGGTGACGTCGGTGCCGGCCTCCCACGCGCCGGTGGCGGCGAAACTGAGCGTGCTGCCCACGGTCAGGCTGCCCTGGACGGCGAGGGCCGACGGGGCGCTCAGGTAGCGGTCGTGCGTCGTGACCTGCTGCTCGACCCAGGGGCTGTCGAGGAGGCCGTTGGTGCTCGCGACCCGGACGTCGTAGGTCGTGCCCGGCTGCAGGCCACTGACCGAGACGATCTGGTCGTTGGTCGTGCCGGAGTCGACGACCTCGTCGTCGGCGCTCCGGATCTCGTACCGGTACCGAGCCGGCGCCCCGCCGGCGTCCTCCAGCTGCCAGGCGTACTTGCCCTCGTCCCACGAGGCGGTGACGCCCTCCGTGGACATCGGGTCCGGCGCGGCCGCGAGGGCGGTCGGTGCCTCCGGGACGGCCACCGCGAAGACGTCGTTGCCGCCGGCGGCGAAGACGTTCCCCGCCGGGTCGGTCGCGAGCTCGGTCAGGGTGTCGTCGGAGTCGAGGTAGACCGAGGGGACGTCGGAGCCCTCGGCGTACGACGCGACGTCGTCGGCGTCGAGCGCGACGATGTCGTAGCCCGTGCTGAGGTAGACGGTGTCGCCGTCCGGCGACAGGGCCAGTGCGGTGGCGTAGTCGAGCGGGACGTAGGTGTCCTCGCCGGCGGTGACGACGTTGAGGCCGTAGGTCTGCGGCCCGTCCTCGTTGTCACGCAGCGTCAGCACGTAGGCGATGTCGGTGGCCGGGTCCACCGCCATCGACTGCACGTACTGGTCGGGGTCGTCGCCCGCGGCACCGAGGAGCACCGGATCGGGGTCCTCGCCCTCTTCGGTGACGGCCCACAGGGTGGCAGTGGTGACGGGATCCCACGCGCTTCCGGCCAGGTACCAGGTCCGCTGCCCGACCGCGCCCGTGGACGCCGTGGCCGTCGCCTCGGCGGCGTCGGCGACCACCGCGACCGCGTCGTCCTCCTGCCAGATCCGCAGCTGGCCGGCGCCGTCGTTGCCGACCGTGTACGGCCCGGCGGAGTCGACGTCGACGAGCGAGACGCGGTCGCCCGACGGTGCCAGCGTCGGTTCCGGTGCGGGACCGGGCTGGCCCAGGTCTGCGGTGTCGATCGACCAGGTCGCCGAGTCGGTGCCGTCGCCGTCGCTGACCGTGCCCACGACGAGCAGGTTGCCGTCATCGGTGAGGGCCGCGTCGGCGACCGTGGTGCCCTCGCCGAGGTCGACGGGGTCCCCCGAGCCGACCTTCTGGACGTACCCGTGACTCTCGGTGGCGTCGTCGGCCTCCTCGAAGCCGACCGCGTAGACCGCGTCGGCGGTCGCGATCAGCTTCGACGGCTCGAACGTCAGCGTGCGCGGGAAGCCGGTGGTGTCCGCGGCGTGCGCCGGGACGGCCAGGCCGGCGAGGCTGCCGGCGCCGAGCGCCGCCGCGGCCAGGCCGGCGGTGAGTCGTGCGGCTCGGAGCGTCCGAGGCCGGGGTGTGTCCATCGTGTTCCCTCCGTCAGGCCCCGGGGTCGAGGCGCCCACGGATCTTGTCGCCAGATCGGTGCCGCAGGTGTGTCCGGAATCGGCCATGGCAGTTATCGGACTGGCCGATCCCGGACATGACCGGTAGCGGACACACCGGGTCCGCATCGGATTGCTTGGCTGAGGCGTGCGACGATCACCCGGTGCGTCCCGAGCCCGCGCCCCGCTCGCCCGAGTCGACCGCCCTCGAGCTCCTCGGGGTGGGTCTGCGCTCGCGGGCGGAGACCGTGGCCGAGCTGGCGGGCCTCGCCGTGCGTGACGAGGACGAGGTCCGGCGCGACCTGGCCTGGCTCGAGGCCGAGCGCTTCGTGGAGGTCCGCGGCGACCGGGTCGGCTACACGGCCCCCGAGGAGGTCATCGCCGACGTGGTACGCCGGCGCGCCGGCGACCTGGGCGCCGAGATGCTCCGGCACCTGGCCGACCTGGCGGAGGTGGTCGGCCAGCTGCCCGCGCTGGCCCGGGACTGGGACACCGGCGGTGGCGGGAGCCAGCACCTCGACGTCGAGGTCTTCCACGGTCCCGAGGCCGTCGTCGACCTCTGGCACGTCCGCCAGGGGCGGCGGCCGGCACGGCGTACCGATGTGGTGCTGCCCGACGCGTCGCGGCTCTACGTCGCCGACCCCGTCATGCAGGCTGTCTGGCACCAGGCCGGGCGTGGGACGGACAGCCGGATCCGGGTGATCGCGTCGATCAGCGACGCCATCCACCCGGACGCCCAGCAGCGGGTGACCGAGGAGCTGGACGGCGGGTTGCAGTTGCGGCTTCTGGACCGTCCACCCGGCTGGTTCTGGATCACCGACGAGGAGACGGTCGCGCTACCGCTCGTGTGGGGTGAGGCCTGGCCGACCTCGGTCATCGCCGTCCGCAGTCGGGCCGTCGCGGGGATGGCCGGCTGGATCTTCGAGCGGCTCTGGGAGCGTGCGGTCGCGGCCCGCTCCCCGGAGTCGGGGTGGGACCAGCTGCTGACGCTGATGGACAGCGGCGCCACCCTCGAGGCGGCCTCGCGGGCGCTCGGCATCTCCGAGCGCACCGGGCGCCGCCGTATCTCCGAGGCCATGGACCACTTCCGCGTCGGGTCGCTGTTCGAGCTCGGCGTCGCCTGGGGCGCCGCGCGTCGGTCCTGACCGGACCCTGCGCCTCCTCAGGCCCGGACCGCCTCCGGCTCCTCCTGCTGGGCCGCGTCGGGCGGCACGACCGGCGGCTTGCGGTCCAGCGCGCTCGGCCACCAGATCTTGCCGCCGAGATCGAGGTTGATCGCGGTGACCAGCACCGACCGCACGATCAGGGTGTCGAGCAGCACGCCCAGCGCAACCGCCACGCCGAGCTCGGCGAGGAAGACGAACGGGATCGAGCCGAGCACCAGGAACGTCGCGGCGAGCACGATGCCGGCCGAGGTGATCACCCCGCCGGTGGAGCTGAGCGCGACCAGCGAGCCCTTGCGGGTGCCGTGCTGCGCGGTCTCCTCGCGCACCCGGGTCATCAGGAAGATGTTGTAGTCGATGCCCAGGGCGACGAGGAACACGAACGCGAACAGCGGGAACCCCGGATCGACCTGCACGCCGTCGGGCCAATGGTCGGTGACCAACGGCATGGCGTAGTCGAAGACCAGGGCCGACAGGCCCATCGCGGCGCCGAAGGACAGGATCACGGTGCCGATCAGGATCAACGGCGCCGCGAGCGCCCGGAGCAGGAAGATCAGGATCAGCAGCACCACGAGGAGCACCGTCGGGATGATCACCTTGTTGTCGCGGTTCGACGCCACCTTGGTGTCGAGGTAGAACGCCGAGCCGCCGCCGACCAGTGCGTCGGCGCCCGCCACGCCGTGCGCACTGGCGCGGCTGGACTCGACGATGCCGTACGCCGTCGGCGAGGAGATGTCCGCGTCGATCGGTGCCTCGAAGTAGCTGCGGGTGTCGGAGATCGGCTGGGCGGGCGTGGGCTCGCCGAGCCCGTCGACGCCGTCGAGCGACGCGGCGACCGCATCGATCCGGTCGGAGTTGGCGATCACCTGGATGGTGTTCGAGTTGTCGACCAGGCCGTGTGCGGCGAGCACCTGCTGACCCTTGATGGCGTCGAACTCCTTGGTGTAGGCGTCCTCGGTCGACATGCCGCCCGCGTCGATCTTGAGGACGCCGAGGCAGGCGATGAGGAGTACACCGGTGGTGATCACCCAGACCCGGCGCGGCCGCGGCGCGATGGCCCGGCCGACCTTGGCCCAGAAGCCGGTCGTGTTGGGCTCGGGGGACCCGAACGCCGGGCGCTTCGGCCAGAAGATCCAGCGCCCGAAGATGACCAGCAGCGCCGGCAGCAGGGTGACCATGACGAGGAAGGTCACGCCGATGCCGATGGCGTTGACCGGGCCCAGACCGGCGGTGGAGTTGAGGTCGGCGAGCAGCAGGCAGAGCATGCCGGCGGCCACCGTGGCCGCGCTGGCGAGGATCGCCGGCGCCGCGCGGTGCAGGGCGAACGCCATCGCCTCGTGGCGGTTGTCGTGGCGGCGCAGCTCCTCGCGATATCGGGCGACGAGGAGCAGCGCGTAGTCGGTGCCGGCGCCGATCACCAGGATGCCGAGGATCGCCTGACTCTGGCCGTTGACGGTGAGGTCGGCGTACTTGGCGAGCAGGTAGACGACGCCGCCCGACACGCTGTAGGCGACCACGACGCTGAAGATCGGGAGGATCCACAGCAGCGGGCTGCGGTAGGTGAACAGCAGGATGATCACGACCACCGTGAGCGCGCCGAGGATCAGGGTCGTGTCGACGCCCTCGAAGACCTCCGCGGCGTCGGCCGCCTGGCCGCCGTACCCCGCCAGGTGCACCTCGGCCCCGTCGAGCTGGGCGATGTCGCGGATCGAGGCCGCGGCGTCGGGGATGTCGTTCCAGCCGTTGGCGCCGAAGTTGAAGGTCAGCGACGTCACCGCCACCTGGCCGTCCTCCGAGTAGCCGCCGAACCCCTGTTCCGCGGCCTGCTCGGGGGTGAGGACCGTGCCCTCGACGACGCCGTCGATGTTGCCGAGCTCCTGGGCCTGCCGGGTGATCTCGGTCCGGTCGGCATCGGTGAGGCCGGAGGGCTTGTAGTAGACGACGAGCGTCGGGATGTTGTTGGGGTCGACCGTGCTCGACAGCTCCTCGGACACCTCGGTCGACTCGGCGCTCGCCGGCAGCCAGGAGGACGCCTCGTTGTTCTGGACGTCGACCAGCTTGGCGGACAGGGAGCCGAAGACGCCCAGGGCGACGAGCCAGAACAGCAGCACGAGCCACTTGGTCACGGGGCCGGTCAGTCGGCCGGCGATCTGACGGTGCATGGGACGACTCTTCCAGTGGGTGGGGACAGTGGCATCGGGGATTTCCCCTAGTTCGACCGCCGGCCGTGCGAGAACTCATCGGACCGTCCGTTGGCGACGATGACTGTCGCTATTTCCCCGTGGTTGAGCGGGTCTGGGCTCGACGACCGTGCGGGTTTCGGCTGTCAGCAGCCGAAACCCGCACGACACGCCGAGGCACCACGGCGCGTCGCGCGGGTCGTGGCTGTCAGCAGCCGAAACCCCGGTCGGCGCCGGCTACGCCGCGCGGCGTAGCTCCCAGCGACCGACGGCGACCATCACCAGCACCGCCAGGGCCGCACCGGCGATGGTGTCGACGACGTAGTGCTCCGCGAAGTAGACGAGCGCCAGCGACATCGCCAGCGGGTAGAGCAGCACCAGCCACCGCCAGCGGCTCCGGAGCCGGGAGACGAACCAGAACGCGACCAGGAAGGCGATCCCGGCATGCAGCGAGGGCATCGCGGCGACCTTGTTGCCCATGCCCCACATGACCATCGTCTGGCGGTGCAGGTCGATCTCCGACCAGCCGCGGCTGGTGATCCGATGCACCTCGTCGAGGTAGCCGTCCCGTGCGGCCATCCACGGTGGCGCCATCGGGTAGGCGATGTAGATCGTGAGTCCGGCGAGCAGCAGCGTGATGTAGCGCCGCAGCCAGCGCACCCACTCGTCGCGGTTGCGCACCCACAGCACGCCGGCCAGCGTCAGCGCGACCAGGAAGTGCGAGGCGTAGACGCTCGTGAAGGCGACGTCCCACCAGCGCGGTGGGAGCGACTTCAGGCACGGGTCGCCGCACCAGGCGTCCTGCAGCCACACGGTCGGCACGGCGCCGCCGAAGAGCCACTCGTCGAAGCGCACCGGCATGGAGTAGTGGGGTGGGATGCCGATCTCGTCGGCCAGGCCCCGCACCAGCCAGTAGACGACCAGCAGGAGCAGCGGCTTCCACCAGTCCCGCCAGAAGCGCCACGGGTCGCGGTCGGCGTCCTCGATCTGCCAGGCGAGCGTGCCGAGCCAGATCCAGACGATCACGCCCGCGGGGTCGTTGGGGATCCCGACGAGCCAGCACCAGGCCAGGAGGACGACGGCGTACGCCGCCATCGCGGTCCTTCGGGTCACTCGTCGTCCTCGCGGTAGATCGTCCAGTCGCCGGTGGTGGCCTGCAGAGCGTAGTGGTCGGCCAGCACCCGGTCGGCGACGGTGGCGTCGATGCCCCACGATCCGAGTGACCGGCCGGCCACGATGACCCAGGTCGGGCGGTCGTCGCTGCGGAGCAGCGCGGTCAGGTCGGCCAGCTCGGGGTCGTGCACGCGCACCGGGAGGCTCCACAGGTCGGAGTACGGGCTGTGCAGTCCGACCTCCTCGAGGATGTTGGGCGCGCCGAACGCCACCACCGCCGTGTCGCCGCCGGTCACGTGATCGGCGAGCCAGTCGACCGCCGGTCGCTCCGGACGCTCGATCGGCCAGCAGAGCACCCAGACGAGCGCGGCCGCGGTCGACACCGTCATCACGGCGTACGCCGCGGCGAGGGCACGCCGGCCCGGGAGCGGTCGCTGGCACGCGGCGGCCGTCAGCAGCACCAGGCCGGGCACCAGGCCCATCAGGTAGTGCAGCCAGTAGCTGCCGCCGAGCAGCACGACGGCGAGCTCCCAGGCGAGGGTCGCGAGCGCCGGCCAGCGCAGGTCCGGCATCCCCGCCGTCTCGACCGGTCGGCGCAGGCGCCGACCCAGCACGACGCCGAGCACCGGCACCCCCGTTGCGAGCAGCGCCAGGAACAGCCCGCCCAGCCGCCGGGTGGTCGAGTCGGTGGCCGACGCCGCGATGACGGCGGCGGCCTCCTGGCGGAAGACCACCACGGCCTCCCACAGCGCACCGGGGTCGGTGCCGCGGGCCCACGCCGCCCACAGGGCCACGGCGACGGCGGCGACCGCGCCCGCCGCGACGCCGAGCGCCGGGCGCCCCCGGCGCGCGACCAGGACGAGCACGGCGGCGAACACGAAGACGTCCAACAGGCTCTGCTTGACCAGCGCCCCGCCGGCGCCGGCGGCGCCGGCGGCGACGCCCCACCACAGCGCGGCGCGCCCCGACGACACCCCGACGGAACGGAGCGCCGCGGCGATCCCGCCCAGCAGGAACGGCAGGCCGAGCAGCTCGCCGTTGACGACGGTCCCCCCGAAGAGGGGTGTTGTGGTGAGCAGCGCCGCGGTGGCGGCCGCGAGCACCGGAGCCGAGCGGCGGGTGGGCGCTGCGAGCCGGCCGACGACACCACTGAGCAGCACGGTGGCCACGACCGCGAGGACGCCGAGGGCGCGCAGCGCCCAGCCGCCGCCCGCGGCGTCGGCGAGCGCGGCAAGGGCGACCAGCCCGGGTGGCCGGTCGACGAAGTAGTCGCCGTAGAGCGAGGTCCCCGGCGACCACTGGGAGGCGAGCAGCAGCAGGCCACCCTCGTCCGGGGAGAGGGTGCGTCCGGCGAACGGCACGACGCAGAGGCCGGCGCCGACCGCCAGGGCGGCGACCTGCAGGCGGGGGGTCACGCGAGCGCGAACGCCAGGAGGACGGCGCCGACGAGGACGGTCCCGGTGATCAGGATGCCGAGATTGAACGCGGGCAGGGGGGTGCGGGTGCGCATCGACCGCTCGACCCGCGCCCACCGGACCATCGCGAGCACGGTGACCAGCGCACCCAGCAGCACCAGCGCCACGGCGAGCAGGCCGCGGACCCCGTCGTTGTCGGGCAGGCCCAGCGCGTGCAGGGCGACGCCGCCCGCCAGCATCGCCAACGCGGTGCGCACCCAGGCGAGGAAGGTGCGTTCGTTGGCCAGGGTGAACCGCGGGTCGGGCTCCTCCCCGGCGTCGTAGACCCAGTGTGGCCGACGTCGCGTCATGGGCCCCATCCTTCCGTACGACGCGTTGTCTAGGCTCGCGAGCGTGACGTTCGAGTTCGATGCCCATACGGCCGTCCGGTCCGCCGGTGACGATGCGGACGGGAGGTACGCCGCCGATCTCGACCGCGGCTGGGTCGTCGGCGGCGGCGTCAACGGGGGCTACCTGCTCGCGCTGATCGGCACCGCGCTGCGCGAGACCTTCCCGAAGAAGCCGGACCCGCTCGCGGTCTCGGCGTACTACCTCTCGGCTGCGACCCCCGGACCGGCGACCGTGGCCGTCGACGTGCGGCGGGAGGGCGGCACGGTCGCGACCGCGTCGGCCGAGCTGCGCCAGGCGGGAGCGCAGGGCGAGGAGACCCGGATCGCCGCGCTGGCGACGTACGGCGACCTCGACCGGCTCGGCGACGACGTGCGCACGACGGCCGAGGAGCCGGTGCTGCCCCCGCCCGATGCGTGCGTCGCGAACACGTTCGCACCCCAGGAGATCCTCGACCTGGCGCCGATGATGGGCCGCTTCGACATGCGCTTCCACCCCGACCACGTCGGCTGGGCGGTCGGTCAGCCGAGCGGACGGGGCGAGATCGCGGCGTGGTTCCGGCTCGCCGACGGCCGCGAGCCCGACCCGATCTCGCTGCTGATGGTCGTCGACGCGCTGCCGCCGGTGACCTTCGACCTCGGGATGATGGGCTGGGCGCCGACGCTCGAGCTGACCGCCCACGTGCGCGCCAAGCCGGCCCCCGGCTGGCTCAAGGTGCGCCATGCGACCCGCAACCTCGCCGGCGGGATGTTCGAGGAGGACTGCGAGGTCTGGGACTCCGCCGGCCGGCTGGTCGCGCAGAGTCGCCAGCTCGCCCGGCAGCCCCGCCCCGTCGGCTGATCTGTCGTCGCGTCGTGCGTGGCGCCGGGTGGTTTCGAGACGGTTGCTAGCGCAACCTCCTCAACCACCGTCGTCGTACCGCCACGTCGGTGGTGACGGCAGCTTGTCGGCTTGCGGGTTTCGAGGCTCAGGCGTTGGCGCGCCTTCGCACCTCAACCACCGTCGTCGTGCCACGGTGGTTGAGGTGCGAGGGCCGTCAGGCCCGAGCCTCGAAACCACCTCTCCGCCATCGAGAAGTCGGCTACCGTGCGGCCGCCCCACCCGGCACCCGGGCCATCACGATCCAGCGCCGCCACGGGTGCTCGGTGACCGTCCACAGTCGGCCCCGGGCCGGGTCGTAGGCGAGGTCCTCGACCCCCATCGGCAGGGCGAGCCGCCGCTCCCGGAGCGATCCCGCCGCGCCGGTCCACAGCGAGCCCAGGCCCCGGGTGCCGTGCGAGGCCGTCAGGTGCAGCCGATCGCCGGTGCGCACGACGCCCTGGGCGCGGACGACACCGTGCTCGGTGACCTCCGCCGGCCCGCCGTCCGTCGGCAGCGACAGCAGCCGGTGGGGCTGCCCCGCGCCGCCGTACTCACCGGCGAGCAGCCGCGACCCGCCGTCCGGCGCGACGAACGAGAACCGGAAGTCCGCCGACGGCGCCAACCGGTGCCGCGCCGGCAGCAGGTAGCCCTCGCGGGTGCCCACGATGTCGTCGAGGTCGCAGGCCCACAGGCCCGTCCGGGTGGCCGCGACGTACAGGCGGCGGTCGGACCACGCGAGCCCGCCGGCGTGGATGCGCAACGGCTCGTGACCCTCCGGCGTCGGCAGCACGAGCGGCACGTGGCCGTAGCGACGCCGGCGCAGGTCGACGAAGGACACCCGCGAGCCCCCGTCCTTCGCGTACCACGTCACCGCCAGGTAGCGGCCACCGGTCGCGACCGAGACGCCCTGCGGCCACCAGCGCCGGTCCGCCTGGTCGTGCCGGTCCCATGCCCACGCGCGGCGTACGTCGAGGCCGGGTGCCCAGGACCGGTGGAGCCGGCGGTCGAGGCCGGTCAGCACCGGCGTCAGTCCGACCCGTCCGCCGTGCCGCGCGGCGAGCGACCCGATCTCGCCGTCGAGGTCGTCGGTGCGGGTCAGGTGCACGTCGCGAACGGTAGCGTCCGAGCATGACCGCAGTCGTGGGAGCAGCGATCGTCCGAGGCCGACGGGTGCTGGCCGCGCGGCGTACGACGCCGCCCGAGACGGCCGGGCGCTGGGAGTTCCCGGGCGGCAAGGTCGAAGCGGGGGAGAGCCCCGAGGCCGCGGTGGTCCGCGAGATCCGCGAGGAGCTCGGCTGCGCGGTCGCCGTCACCGGCTGGCTGCCCGGCGAGGTCGCGATCGGTGAGCGACACGTGCTGCGGGTGGCACTGGTCTCGACCGCCGCCGACGTCGACCCCGACCCGGTCGAGCACGACGAGATCCGCTGGCTGGCGGCCGGCGAGCTGGAGACGGTCGACTGGCTCGAGCCCGACCGGCCGTTCCTGCCGCACCTGCGTGCGCTCCTGGCCGCCGACGGGAGAGGATGACCGCGTGCGCGGGATCTTCTTCGAGGAGGACGACGCCCGGGCCGTGGTCGCCCGGCTCGTCGCGGCGGGGTACACCGCGACCGCCGAGCGGGAGCGGCTCGCCGGCGAGGACGACGACGAGGACCACCCCTGGGCGGTGCTGACCGACGCGCCGGAGCCCGAGCTCGACCTGCTGGTCGACCAGTTCGACGGCTGGCTGGACGCCGACGAGACCGGGGCGCCCCGTGCGCCGCTCGAGCTGCCGACCGAGCCGCGGAAGATCAAGCGCCCCTCCGGTGGTTAGGGGTGGTGTCCCCACCCCTCCCTAGGATCGATGCCATGAATGACCAGCGCCTCCTCCTCGTGCACGCCCACCCCGACGACGAGTCGATCGGCCAGGGCGCGACGATGGCGAAGTACGTCGCCGAGGGTCGCCAGGTCACCCTGGTGACCTGCACCGCCGGCGAGATGGGCGAGATCCTGGTGCCCGAGCTCGAGCACCTCGCCGCCGACCGCGACGACACGCTCGGCGAGCACCGCCGCGGTGAGCTGGCCGACGCGATGGCCGCGCTGGGGGTCACCGACCACCGCTTCCTCGGGGGCTTCGGCACCTACCGCGACTCCGGCATGGCCTGGCACCCCGACGGCCACGCGATCGGCGACCCCGAGGTGATCGCGAAGCACCCCAATGCCTTCTGGAACGCCGACCTCACCGAGGCGGCCGACCACCTCGTCACGATCGTCCGCGAGGTGCGCCCCCAGGTCCTGGTCACCTACGACGAGTTCGGCGGCTACGGTCACCCCGACCACATCCAGGCCCACCGGGTCGCGATGTACGCCGCGCAGCTGGCCGCGGTGCCGTCGTACCGCAAGGACCTCGGGGAGTCCTGGGACATCCCCAGGATCTACTGGGGCGCGATGTCCGAGAGCCGCCTGCGGGCCGGCCTGCGGGCGCTGCGCGAGGCCGGGGACACCACGACCTTCGAGGGCATGGACCCCGACGGGCCGCTGCCGCGCTTCGCGACCTCCGACGACAACCTGGCGGCCGCGATCGACGCCACGGCGTACCTCGACCAGAAGATGGCCGCGCTGCGCGCCCACGCCACCCAGATCACCACCGACGGCCCGTTCTTCGCGCTGTCCAACAACGTGGGCGCCGAGGCGATGGGCGTCGAGTTCTTCCGGATCGCCAAGGGGGAGCGCGGCGAGCTCGGCCCCCACGGGTTCGAGACCGACCTCTTCGCCGGCCTGAGCGCCCGCCCCACCGACTGACGGTCCGTGAAGCTCCTTGCGGCCGTGGGGCTGCTGTTCCTCGGTGCCGGCACGGGTGTCGCGACGATCGCGGTCCACGACCTCACCTGGGGACTCGCGCTCGCGGTGGCGGCCACCGCGGTGACGGCGTACGCCCTGCCGGCGGGCTGGTGGAGCCGGCTGGCCTTCGCCGTCGGCTGGGTCGCGATGGTGGGCTGGCTGGCGGTGCCCCGGCCCGAGGGCGACTACCTGATCAGCCAGGACTGGCAGGGCTATCTCGTGCTCGGCCTCGGCATGCTGCTGCTCGTGGTGGGCCTCGCCACACTCCCGCGTCCGCGCCGAGCGGCGACCCTTCCGTAGGATCACGCGCGTGAGCAAGCCGAAGACCAACGCCCGCGACTCCGCCGGCGGCAAGGTCGTGCTGCTGGTGCTGGGGGGTCTGTTGCTGCTCGCGGGTGGCGCGTACGCCGCGGCGTACCTCGCGGCCGGCGACAAGGTGCCGCGCGGCACCACCGTCGAGGGCGTCGAGATCGGGGGGATGACCCCCGACGACGCCGAGCAGGCGCTGCGCGACGGCCTCGCCGACCGGGTCGAGCGCCCGGTCCCGGTCAGCGTCGACGGCCGCACGGCGACGCTGAGCCCGACCGAGGCCGGGCTCGAGGTCGACTACGCCGCCACCGTCGCGGAGTCCGGCGGCGGCAAGAGCTGGGCCCCGGGGCGGCTGTGGAACTACTGGACCGGGGGCGGCGAGCAGGGCGTCGAGGTCACGGTCGACGACGCGGCCTTCGAGGCTGCGCTCGACGGACTGGCCGACGAGGTGGGCACCGCGCCGACCGACGGCGCGGTCCGGTTCCGGGGCGGCGAGATCAAGGTCACCGACCCGGCCCCGGGCACCGGCTTCGACGCGGACGAGGCGCGCGCCGGGGTGCTCGCGTCGTACCTCTCCGAGGACGACGAGGTCGTCGAGCTCGACGCGACGGTGGTGCAGCCCGAGATCGACGAGGCCGCGGTCCAAGAGGCGCTGGACACGTTCGCCAACCCGGCGATGTCGGCGCCGGTCACGCTGGTCTTCGGGGACTCACCCGTCCAGCTGCGGCCGCAGCAGTTCTCCGACGCGCTGCGGATGAGGGCCGAGGGCGGCGCGCTGGTGCCCGACCTGAAGACGAAGAGGCTGACCGCGCTGGTCGACGACGGCGTCAGCGCCGACGAGCCGGTCGACGCCACCGTCGAGCTGGTCAACGGCAAGCCGAGGGTGGTGCCGGCGAAGCCGGGGGTCGCCTACGACCCCGACGACGTGGGCAGCGCCTTCCTGCAGCTGGTCACCCGCGAAGGCGACGAGCGGCAGATGGAGGTCGAGGCCACGGTCGTCGAGCCCGAGTTCACGACCGCGGACGCGAAGGCGCTGCGGATCAAGGAGCGGGTCTCGTCGTTCACGACGTACTACCCCTACGCGGAGTACCGCAACGTGAACATCGGCCGCGCCGCCGCGATCGTCGACGGCACCGTGCTCAAGCCGGGCGAGGTGTTCTCCCTCAACGACATCGTCGGCGAGCGCACCCGCGAGAACGGCTTCACCGAGGGCTTCATCATCAGCGACGGGATCTTCAAGGAGGACCTCGGCGGCGGCGTCTCGCAGATGGCCACCACGACCTTCAACGCGATGTTCTTCGCGGGCCTCAAGGACATCGAGCACAAGCCGCACTCCTTCTACATCGACCGCTACCCGGTCGGGCGCGAGGCGACCGTCGCCTGGGGCGCGGTCGACCTGCGCTTCGAGAACGACACGCCGTACGGCGTGCTCGTGCACGCGACGGTGCAGCCGGCCACGTCGTCCTCGCAGGGCGTCGTGACCGTGTCGATGTACTCGACGAAGACCTGGGACATCACGACCAAGACCTCCGACCGGTACAACTACCGGGCCCCCGCGACCCGCACCCTCACCACGCCGGACTGCTATGCCAACACCGGCTACTCCGGCTTCGACGTCGACGTGTGGCGCTACTTCCACGAGCCCGGCAGCGACGAGGTCGCGAAGACCGAGAAGTTCCACACCAGCTACACCCCGTCCGACACGGTGGTCTGCAAGAAGCCGAAGCCGGACGGCGCCTGAGCCGCTCGGGGCCACCCCGGACGTCATACGTTCCGAGCAAGGGGACGCACTGTCCGTATGACGTCCCGGGGTCGGCCTACGGCTCCAGGTGGCGGAAGCCCTGGAGGTGTGGGCGGGGGCTACGTCGCGGTGCCACCACACCTTCGCCGACGGATCGTCGACCTCTCGTCGGTACGCCGCACGCGCGGGCACCCGGATCTCCGCCGGCTCGCGGGAGGTTCGTCAGGCCTCGGGGCGCCGATCCGATGCTACGACGGGCTCCGGCGCCGGCGCGAGGTAGCGGTAGGCGTGATGGGTGACGAAGCCGAGGCCCTCGTAGAGCCCGACCGCCGCCGCATTGTCGCCGAGCACCTGGAGATACGCCGTGGTCGCGCCGCGCTCGGCGCCCCACCCGAGCAGCGCCGCCATCACGGCGAGCGCGAGGCCCCGGCGCCGGTGCGCGGGGTCGACCTCGATGCCGCGGAAGCCCACCCAGTCGTCGGCGTACGCCGCGACGCCTCGGGCGTGGTCGCCGATCCGGGCGATGACCAGGTCCCCGTCCTCGTCGTACTCGGCCGGCGGGCTCGCCGGCGCCCGCCGCGAGCCCAACGCCCGCCGGACCGTGGCGACGCCCGCCATCTGGAAGAGCGTGTCGGCGTCGCCGCTCTCGGCCACCCAGCCGCGCGCGCGGAACGACTCCTCCTCGGCGGAGTCCGGCAGCACCGCGGCGACGGGGCGAGCCCCATGCTGGGCGTAGAACGCGCTCACCCGGTCGTGGGCGTCCTGGACGTTGGCCGGACCGAAGGCGAGCACCGAGTTGGCCCGCCGGGCACCGGACCCGGGCGTGTGCCGCAGCACCCAGTCGCCGAGCGGCTCGGCGTGCATGCCGGGGAAGAGCGCGAAGCCGCGCCGCTGGGCCTGGGCCGGGGCGATCCGGTGCCGGACCGGGGGCCGCGGCGGCACCGGCTTGCCGGACACGATGTCGGCCAGCGCGATCGTCACGGCCGGGCCTTCGGCCGGCTGCACTACGCAGCGGCCGTCACCCCAGGCGAGGCAGATGCCCAGCACGTCGGTGAACGCCGGGCCTCCGCTCGGGCCGGTCTCGCCGCGCACCAGCCTGCGGACCACCACCCGCTGGCCCACGACCTGGGGGCCGAGGCCGTGCTGGCGAAGGTGATGGCTCACATGCTGGGGGTCTGCCGACTCGGACACCCCCGGGATATTAGGCTGTGACAGAGCACCTGCTCTCGTGAGTATCAGGAGGAATCGGTGACCTACGTCATCTCCCAGCCGTGCGTCGACGTCAAGGACCGGGCATGTGTCGACGAGTGCCCCGTCGACTGCATCTACGAGGGCAAGCGGATGCTCTACATCCACCCCGACGAGTGCGTCGACTGCGGTGCCTGTGAGCCGGTCTGCCCGGTCGAGGCGATCTTCTACGAGGACGACACGCCGGAGGAGTGGAAGGGCTACTACGACGCCAACGTCCACTTCTTCGACGACCTCGGCTCCCCGGGCGGCGCGGCCAAGATGGGTGAGATCGACCACGACCACCCGATGATCGCCGAGCTGCCGCCGCAGAACCAGGACCACTGATCTCCCGGTGACCGGTACGGTCTCCGCGCGGCTGCCGGACTTCCCCTGGGACCGCCTGGTCGAGCACCGCGAGCGCGCGGCCGGGCACCCCGACGGGCTGGTCGACCTCTCGATCGGCACGCCGGTCGATCCGACGCCGGCCGTGGTCCAGGACGCGCTGCGCGCCGCCGCCGACTCCCCGGGCTACCCGCTGACGATCGGCATCCCCGCCGTCCGGCAGGCGGCCGCCGACTGGCTGGCGCGCCGGCACGGCGTGACCGGCCTCGGCCTCGACGGCGTGCTGCCGACGATCGGCTCCAAGGAGCTGGTCGCGACGCTGCCCTCCCAACTCGGTGTCGGCTCGGGCGACCTCGTCGTGTGGCCCGAGCTGGCCTACCCGACGTACGAGGTGGGCGCGGCGCTCGCCGGCGCCCGCGGTGTCGCCACCGACTCGCTGGTCTCGCTGGGTCCGCAGGCGCCCGCCCTGCTGTGGCTCAACTCGCCGTCCAACCCGACCGGACGGGTGCTGCCGCCGGAGCACCTCCGGAAGGTCGTCGACTGGTGCCGTGAGCGCGGCACGATCCTGGTCTCCGACGAGTGCTACATCGAGTGCGCCTGGGAGGCGACCCCGACGTCGGTGCTCCATCCCGACGTCTGCGGGGGATCTCACGACGGCATCCTGGCGGTGCACTCGCTCTCGAAGCGCTCCAACCTGGCCGGCTACCGCTGCGCGTTCGTCGCCGGCGACCCGGCGCTGGTCGCCGAGCTGCTCGAGGTGCGCAGGAACCTCGGGCTGATCCTGCCCGGGCCCCAGCAGGCCGCGATGGCTGCGGCGCTGGACGACGACGCCCACGTCGTGGAGCAGCACGCCCGCTACGCCGCCCGCCGCGCCAAGCTGCGCGAGGCGCTGGAGTCGGCCGGCTTCCGGATCGACCACTCCGAGGCGTCGCTCTACCTGTGGGCGAGCCGCGCGCTCGACGGCGGGGACGAGGACTGCTGGTCGACCGTCTCGTGGCTCGCCGAGCGCGGCATCCTGGTCGCCCCCGGCGACTTCTACGGCCGCGCCGGCGGCCGGCACGTGCGAGTGGCCTTCACCGCCACCGACGAGCGGGTCGACGCCGCCGTCGCCCGTTTGACCTGACCCTCGAGCTCATCTAGTCATAGGCCGCCAGCCGGTCCTTGAGCAGTTGCCCGACGGGCTGCGCGGGCCGCCCGTCCGCGGTCAGCAGCGACCACTGGTCCTCGGGGTTGTCCAGCCAGGCCCAGGCGAGGTAGCCGACCTCGTGGGCGTCGGCCCAGTCGATCACCGAGGTGAGGAAGGCCGTGTCGCCGTCCGCCTCGCCGACCTCGCCGATCAGGAGCGGCACGGCGGCGGCCACCGGAGCGAGTTCGTCGTCGAAGCACGCCGCGGTGCTGCAGCGCTTGAAGTCGTAGAGGTGGGCGGACGCGACCAACTGGTCGTCGTCGGGCCGGTGGCTCAGCCAGCCCCTCAGGTCGTTGGCCCAGTCGAGTCCGCCGAGCACGATCGGCTGCCTGGCCCCGGTGCTTCGGATGACCTGGACGGCGCGCGCCATCCCCACCACCGGGTAGGTCTCGCCGCTCAGGGAGGGGTTGCGGTCGGTCTCCATCGGGGCCGCGCAACCGCCGGCCCGCCAGCACTCCCAGGTCAGGTCGAACGCCCACGCACCCCTCGCCTCGTCGTAGCGGGAGTGCGGTTCGTTGAGGACGTCGAACATCACGCCGCGCACGTCCTTGTACTCGCTGGCGACCGAGCGCCAGAAGGTCAGCCCGTCCGCGTCGAGTGCCGCCTGCATGCCGAAGTCGGAGGCCGTCCGCCGCTTGCGGCTGTGCAGGTCCAGGATCGTCACCAGACCGGCGCCGCGGAGGCTGTCGACGAAGGTGCGCACCGCGGCGCGGTAGGCCCAGCGGTTGCGGGTCAGCAGGCCGCCGTTGACCGGTGCGTCCCGGCTGCCGAGCCAGCAGTCGAGGTTGAGCGGGATCCGCACCGTGTTCACGTTCCAGGCGCGCAGCTCGCGGCCGACCTCGATCGCCGACAGCCAGCCGGCGTGCTCCGAGCTGCCCCAGCCCTGGGCGCAGGCGTACTCGAAGCCGGGCACGTTCACGCCACGAGGGACGAACTCCTCGCCGGTCCGGGTGTCGACGAGCCGGTTGCCCTCCACCACGACGTCGGGCGCTCCCGGTCGGGCGAGCGTGGCCCGCAGCGCCGAGAGCGGGCCTCGGGTCGCCGTCGGCGCTCCCTCGATGGCGGCCGCCAGTGCGATGCTCAGCACCACGGTCACGCCGATGAGCGTCATCGTCCTACGACGGCGCACCTGGTCTCCTCTTCCTTCGGTGACGGTCGGACCAAGGAAATACGGACAGGTGATGTCTGGAGAAGGGTCTTTCGACTCCCGTTGCCGCGGGTCGGTCCGGCCGGATCAGCCGTAGACGTCGACGTGCACGTGGTCGCGATGCTCCAGGATCGCCCGATCGCCGGACCGGGCGGGCGGGTCGTAGGCGCGCCAGCCGTCGCCGGACCGGCTGCCGGCGGACCAGATCCGGCCGTCGAAGATCACCGTCTTGATCTGCAGCCGCTCGGCCTGGGCGACCAGGTAGTGCGCGATCGCCCACCCGCGGATCCGGTTCTGCGCGCTGATCGGCCGCACGAAGACGTCGACCGCACGGCCGTCGTAGTGGGCGGATCCCTCCATGTGCCCGGTCGAGACGCCGCCGGGGGCGAAGCCGCCGACCGGCGGGTCGGCGAACACGGCCGCGACCTCGCGGCGGACGAGGTCGGCGCGCCGGGTCAGCCCGGAGGGCCGCAGCTTCGCCGATCCCGCCGTCGGCTCGTCGCCGATCCGGCAGCTGAACGCGTGCGGGGAGTTTCCGGTCAGCGCCGACGCGAGCACCCGGGCGTCGGCCTCGTGGTCGGCGTACGCCTCCGGGAACGCCGAGCGCTGCACGAGCTGGGCGGCCTCGGTCACCCGCATCGACTCGTAGCCGTCGACCTTCACCAGCCCGTCGTAGAAGGCGTTGGCGGAGTAGTAGGGGTCGAGGATCTGGGTGGGACTGCCCCAGCCCTGCGACGGACGCTGCTGGAAGAGGCCGAGCGAGTCGCGGTCCCCGGACTCCAGGTTGTAGAGCTTGGACTCCTGGTACGCCGTCGCCAGGGCGATCGTGGCGGCGCGGGCGGGCATCCCGCGGTCGATCGAGACCGCGGTGATCAGGGCGGCGTTCTCGGCCTGCTCCGGGTCGATCGTGACCGTGCGGCCGCCGACGGTGGCCGTGCACTGATCGGGCTGGAACAGCGGCGTCACCTGCTGCACGACGGCATAGCCGACCGCCGCGGCGACGCCGACACCGGCGAGGCCGAGCAGGGCCAAGCCCGTGCGCATTCTCATGGAGCCAGTGTGCGGTCGCGGGCCAAGGATCCCGGCCGGGACACGGGCCCGGACGCCGCGGTGCCGGGCGTCCGGGCGATCCGGGGAGTCAGTTGGCGTGCAGCGCGGCGTTGAGCGCGATCCCGCCGCTCTTCCACGGCACCGCCTCGACGGCGCCCGTCACGGAGTTGCGGCGGAAGAGGACGTTGTCGGCGCCTGAGAGCTCGAGGGCCTTGACCACCCGCGGCTTGCCGTCCATGTCCTTGATCGTGACCTTGGTGCCGGCCGTGACGTAGCAGCCCGCCTCGACCACGCAGTCGTCGCCGAGCGAGATGCCGAGGCCCGCGTTGGCGCCGAGCAGGCACCGCTGGCCGATCGAGATGACCTGCGTCCCGCCCCCCGAGAGCGTGCCCATGATCGACGCGCCGCCGCCGACGTCGGAGCCGTCGCCGACGACGACACCGGCCGAGATCCGGCCCTCCACCATCGAGGCGCCGAGGGTGCCGGCGTTGTAGTTGACGAAGCCCTCGTGCATCACCGTGGTGCCCTCGGCGAGGTGGGCGCCGAGGCGGACCCGGTCGGCGTCGGCGATCCGCACCCCGGACGGCAGCACGTAGTCGACCATGCGCGGGAACTTGTCCACCCCGTGCACGGTCAGGTGTCGGCCGTTGGCCCGGAGTCGGGCCCGGGTGAGCTCGAAGCCCTCGACCGGGCACGCCCCGGCGCTGGTCCAGACCACGTTGGTGAGCAGGCCGAAGATGCCGTCGAGGTTGACCGAGTGGGGCGTGACCAGCCGCGCGGAGAGCAGGTGCAGCCGGAGCCAGACGTCCTCGGTGCTGGTCGGCCCGGACTGGAGGTCGGCCACCTCGACGAGCAGCACGTCGCGGGTGACGCCGCGGTCGGTGTCGGTGCCCTGGAGCGCGCTCAGCTCCGCGGGCGGCACCGCGTCGGCCGGCTTCGCGCCCAGTGCGGGCGCGGGGAACCAGACGTCGAGAACGGTGCCGGCGGCGTCGATGGTGGCGAGGCCGAAGCCCCACGCGGTTGAGGGAGCGGCCGAGGCGGTGGGCGAGGCAGTCGTCGGAGTCGCGGTCACGGGAGCCAACCCTAGGGTCGCCGCTGGACGCCCGGTTCCCCGGGCCGAGGCGCGAGCCAGAATGAGTTAGGTTAGCCTAACCTTTCATGAACCGACGTCTCGCGCCCCTCGCCTCGCTGCTGATCCTTCCGTTCGCGCTCGTCGCCTGCGGCTCCGACGCCGAGCAGGGGGGAGCGGGCGGGGCCGCCGGCGGCACCGCCGGTACGCCGCGCGAGCCGGTCGTGGTCGAGCACGTCTACGGCTCGACCGCGGTGGACGGCGTACCGGAGCGGATCGTGACCATCGACGTGCAGTGGACCGACACCATGCTCGCGATGGGGGTCGAGCCGGTCGGCTACAGCCTCGACAGCTACATGCCCGACTCCACGGTGCCCTGGCAGGAGCTCCCCGAGGGCGCCGAGGCGTTCGAGGTGACCGACGGCGTGCCGATCGAGACGATCGCCGCGCTGGAGCCGGACCTGATCGTCGGCTCGTTCTCCATCGCCGACAAGCGCACCTACCAGCTCCTCTCAGCGATCGCGCCGACGATCCCGAACCTCGACGAGGCGCAGGTCCAGCCGTGGCAGGACCTGGTGACGCTGGCGGGGGAGGTCCTGCACCGCCCGGACGACGCCGTCTCGGTGATCAGCGGCGTCGACGGCGAGGTCGCCCGGACGGCCGCGGACCTGCCGGGGCTCGCCGGCCGGACGTTCGCCCTGGCGCAGTACGTCGTCGGCGACTCGCTCTACATCGTCGCGGACGAGAACGACGGCTCCAGCGTGCTCTTCCAGCAGCTCGGCATGACCATGGAGCCGGGTGTCCACGCGCAGGGCGAGAAGACCGGGGACTCCCGGATCCAGGTGAGCACCGAGCGATCCGACCTGTTGCGAGCCGACCTGCTCGCGTTCCTGATCAACGGCGGCGACGAGAGCGACCTCGCCGACATCGCGGGCTTCGACCGGCTCCCGGGCACCGTCGCCGTGCTCGACTACCCGACGATCGTGGGCCTCAACACGCCGACGCCGCTCTCGATCCCCCACTCGCTCGACCGGCTGCGCCCCTACCTGGAGAAGGCGGCCGCGTCCTGAGTCACTGGCCGGTGCGCCCGTCGATGCACTCGCGGAGCAGGTCCGCGTGCCCGCAGTGCCGGGCGTACTCCTCGACCAGGTGCACCGCGATGTCGCGCACCTCGGTGAGCTCGTCGTGCACCGGCACCTCGCGGCCCCAGTCCTCCTCCGCGGCCAGCCAGGCGTCCGCGTCGGCCACCTCGCGGCGCCACGACTCCCACGCCTCGGCGACGACGGCGTCGTCCGCCACGGCCTCGTCGAAGTCGACGTCGGGCCGGTCGTCGGACCAGTAGAGCCGCGGCAGGCCCATGTTCTCCTGCAGCACCCGCCGGTTCCAGCTGTGCTCCACCTTCGCGAGGTGCCGGATCAGCCCGAGCAGCGACAGCGTCGACGGGGGTACGGCGCGCCGGGCGAGCTGCTCGGCGTCCAGTCCCTCGCACTTCATCTCGAACGTGATGCGGTAGTTGCGCAGGTAGGTGAGCACGGTGTCCCGCTCGCCATGGGTCGATCGGTAGTCGCGACGGTCGATGCGCTGGTGGTCGGTCATGATCCCCACTCGATCACCCCCGCCGTCATCCGGCAATCCGATTGGCGGGGCGCCGAGCCCACGCCGTACGCTTGCCGGACAGGCGTCCGAGCCGTCATCAGCGGCGAGCCTCCGGAAGAACAGCGGTCATCGCTCCTGGCTCTTAATCAGCGGGTTCGGTGTCAGCCCACTAGAACCGGACGGGTAGGCCCGTCACAGCCGTGAACGAAGCGGCCGTCACCCCGCAGCACGCGGGGAGGCGGCAAGCGAGGTGGTACCGCGGTCGTCAGATCGTCCTCGTGGCACAGCCCCGAGTTGACCGACACCGCAGGAGAAGCCGCCCATGACCTACCCGAAGGTCTCATCGGACGAGTCGAGCGCCGTCCCGTCGAGCCCGAGGTTCCCCGAGATCGAGGAGCGGATCCTTGCCTACTGGGAGGCCGACGGCACCTTCCAGGCGAGCGTCGACCAGCGCGACGCGGGCGAGAACGGCGGCAACGAGTTCGTCTTCTACGACGGGCCGCCGTTCGCCAACGGGCTTCCGCACTACGGCCACCTCCTCACCGGCTACGTCAAGGACCTGATCCCGCGCTACCAGACGATGCGCGGCAAGCGGGTCGAGCGGCGCTTCGGCTGGGACACCCATGGCCTGCCCGCCGAGCTCGAGGCGATGCGCCTCAACGGCATCAAGACCACCGACGAGATCCTCGAGCTGGGCATCGAGAAGTTCAACGAGGCCTGCCGGGCCTCGGTGATGAAGTACACCGGGGAGTGGCGCGAGTACGTCACCCGCCAGGCGCGCTGGGTCGACTTCGACAACGACTACCGCACCATGAACGCCGACTACATGGAGTCGGTGATCTGGGCCTTCAAGCAGCTCCACGACAAGGGCTGGGTCTACGAGGGCTTCCGCGTGCTGCCCTACTGCTGGAACGACGAGACGCCGCTGTCCAACCACGAGCTGCGGATGGACGACGACGTCTACCAGATGCGGCAGGACCCCGCGGTCACGGTCGGGTACGACGTCACCACGGAGGGCCCGTTCCAGGGCGTGAAGCTGCTCGTCTGGACGACCACCCCGTGGACGCTGCCGAGCAACCTCGCGGTGATGGTCGGCGACGACATCGACTACGTCGTCATCGATGTCGAGGGCACTCGCTACCTCCTCGCCGAGGCGCGCCTCGCGTCGTACGCCCGCGAGCTGGGCGACGAGCCGACCGTCACCTGGCGTGGCCGGGGCTCGGAGCTGGTCGGGCTGACCTACGACCCGCCGTTCTCCTACTACCGCGGCCACGAGCGTGCCTTCCGGGTGGTGCCGGCCGAGTTCGTGACGACCACCGACGGTACGGGTCTCGTGCACACCGCCGGCGCCTTCGGTGAGGACGACAAGGTCGTCACCGACCGCGAGGGCATCGAGGCGGTGATGCCGGTCGGCAAGGACGGCCGCTTCACGTTCCCCGTCGTCGACTACGAGGGCCTGCAGGTCTTCGACGCCAACCTCCAGATCATCGACCACCTCAAGAACGGTGGTGGCTCGGTCACCGAGGGCACGGTGCTGCTGCGTCGCGAGACCTACGACCACAGCTACCCGCACTGCTGGCGCTGCCGCGAGCCCCTGATCTACAAGGGCGTCTCGTCGTGGTTCGTCGAGGTGACCGCGTTCAAGCAGCGGATGCTCGAGCTCAACCAGCAGATCAATTGGGTGCCCGAGCACATCAAGGACGGCCAGTTCGGCAAGTGGCTCGAGAACGCACGCGACTGGTCGATCACCCGCAACCGCTTCTGGGGCTCCCCGGTGCCGGTGTGGAAGAGCGACGACCCGGCGTACCCCCGCCTCGACGTCTACGGCTCCTTCGAGGAGATCGAGCGCGACTTCGGCCGGCTGCCGCGCGACCGCGACGGTCAGCCCGACCTGCACCGCCCGTACGTCGACGACCTGGTGCGCCCGAACCCCGACGACCCCACGGGGCAGTCGATGATGCGCCGCGTCCCCGACGTCCTGGACGTGTGGTTCGACTCCGGGTCGATGTCGTTCGCCCAGGTGCACGTGCCGTTCGAGAACGAGGAGTGGTTCACCCACCACTTCCCGGCCGACTTCATCGTCGAGTACATCGGGCAGACCCGCGGCTGGTTCTACACGCTGCACATCCTGGCCAGCGGGATCTTTGACAAGCCGGCGTTCGAGAACTGCATCAGCCACGGCATCGTGCTCGGCTCCGACGGCAACAAGATGTCGAAGTCGCTGCGCAACTACCCCGACGTGCGCGAGGTCTTCGACCGCGACGGCGCCGACGCGATGCGCTGGTTCCTGATGTCGTCGCCGATCCTGCGCGGCGGCAACCTGGTCGTCACCGAGCAGGGCATCCGCGACTCGGTGCGCCAGGTGCTGATCCCGCTCTGGAACAGCTGGTACTTCTTCCAGCTCTACGCCAACGCCTCCTCCTACGACGCGAAGCGATCCACGGAGTCGACCGATCCGTTGGACCGCTACCTGCTCGCGAAGTGCCGCGACTTCACGGCCGAGATGACCGAGGCGCTCGACGCGTACGCCGTGGCGGACGCCTGTGACGCCACCCGGTCGTTCCTCGACGTGCTGACGAACTGGTACATCCGGCGCTCCCGCGACCGCTTCTGGGGCGACAACCCGGCGGCGTTCGACACCCTCTACACGGTGCTCGAGACCGTCTGCCGGGCGACCGCTCCGCTGCTGCCGCTGACGACCGAGGAGGTCTGGCGCGGCCTGACCGGTGGCCGCTCGGTGCACCTGGCCGACTGGCCGCTGGCCGACGAGCTGCCGGCCGGTCCCGAGGACAGGGCGCTGGTCGCCGCGATGGACACGGTCCGCGAGGTCTGCTCGGCGGCCTCCGCGCTCCGCAAGGCCCGCAACCTGCGCAACCGCCTGCCACTCGGCTCGCTGACCGTGGTCGTCACCGACCCGGCCGCACTGGAGGGCTTCGAGGCGATCGTCCGCGACGAGGTCAACGTCAAGGCCGTGCGGCTGCTCGCCGTGGAGTCCGACGAGGCGGCGTCGTACGGCGTCGAGCAGAAGCTCACCGTCAACGCCCGCGCGGCCGGCCCGAGGCTCGGCAAGGACGTGCAGGCGGCGATCAAGGGCTCGAAGTCCGGCGACTGGTCGGTCGCCGACGACGGCACCGTCACCGCCGGCGGGCTGGTGCTCCAGGAGGGCGAGTACACCCTGGAGACCGTCGCCGGTGCCACCGACGAGGGCTCGGCGACGGGCGTGCTGCGCAGCGGCGGGTTCGTCGTGCTCGACACCGAGGTCACCCCGGAGCTCGCCGAGGAGGGCCTGGCCCGCGACCTGGTGCGCGCCATCCAGCAGGCCCGTCGCGACGCGGGCCTGGAGGTCTCCGACCGGATCGCGCTCACCATCGGCGGCGGCGCGGCCGTGCAGGCCGCCGCCCGCGCCCACGAGCAGCTGATCGCCGCGGAGACCCTCGCGACGTCGTACGCCGTGGTCGACGCGGCCGACGGCGCCGAGGTCACCGTCGGCGACGGCGAGAAGGCCACCGTGAGCGTCGTCAAGGCGTAGCCAAGGAACCAAGTCGTCCAGCGGGAGGACACCGCCGTCAAGTGGATCCAACGGAAGACCGAAGCACACTCTACGTTCTCGTGAACTGAGATCTTGTGTCCTGCATGACAAGTACAGCCAGATAGTTCCGGCCGGATTCGCATACCGGCTACACGATCATCCTCTTGGAGCGTGTCATAGACGGCCATGGAGACTGTGATGGATGTCGTGGTTAACGAGGCTCGCCTGAACCGGACCGTCCTGCTGACCGCGCGGGAGTCGGACGGATCGACAGAGACACGGGAGGTCGAGCCGTACAGTATCCGGCCAGGAGCGGCTGGGAAGCCTGATCGGTTGTTCGCGTACTGCCTACAGCGCGCATCCATTCGTTCGTGGCACCTCGTCAATCTCATCTCCGCCGAGGCCACAGGGAATCCGTTCGAGCCGCGCTGGGCGGTCGAGCTGTAGGACTAGTCGTGCGCATTGAAAGCGTTCAGATCCAGGGGTACCGCTGTCTCGAAGACGTGAACGTCTCGTTTGAGGAGGTAACGACCTTCATTGGACCGAATGGAGCTGGGAAGTCCACCGTCCTCCGTGCCTTGGATTGGTTCTTCAACGGTAGCGAGACCCTTGAAGACGAAGATGTCACCTACGGGCGCGGCATCGATGAGATCTCGGTCCGCGTAACGTTCGTCGGACTGACGGACCGTGATCGCGACGCCTTGGGTCGCTACGCCCCTCCCGGTTCCGACACCTTCACGGTCTGGAAGAGGCGCGCTCCGGGGGGCCATACTGTGATGTCTGCCAACGTCCGGGCCTATCCGGCCTTCAGCGATATCAGAAGGCTCCAAGGTGCGCTGGAGCGTCGCATGGCGTTCAACGCGATGGCAGATGAGCTCGGCGTTGAAAAGGCCGTGAACGCTGAGACTCTCGATGCGGGGATGATCGCCTGGGAGATGGCGCATCTCGACCAACTCCAGGACGCGCCGGTTGACCTCACCACGAGTTTCTTTGGTTTCAACGGCGCAAACCAGTTGTCAGGGATCTTCGACTTCGTGCTAGTCACAGCGGATCTGCGGGCTTCGGAGCAGGTGGCTGATGGCCGGAACACGATCGTCGGTCGCATTCTAGAGCGGAGCGTTGATCGAACTTCGGCAGAAGATCGACTTGAGGAACTAAGGGTGGAGACCGAGGCCCGTCAGCAGGCCATATTTCAGGAGAGCTTTGGGCCACAGTTGGTGCAACTCTCGCGCGACCTCACAGCGGCGGTTGAGCAATACTCGACGGGCAAGGCGATAGAGGTCGCCCAAACTCCCATCACGACGCCTGTCGCTCGGACTCACTTCGAAGTGGCGGTGGCTGAAGCTGAGTTTCGGACAACAGTCGAGCGACAGGGACACGGGTTTCAGCGCACCTTGTTGATAGCGGCGCTGCAACTGCTCGCACACCAAGGTGCCGCGGCAGCCGATCAGGGTGCGATATGTCTCGCGATCGAAGAGCCAGAGCTTTTTCAGCACCCGGTCCAGGCACAGGCCTTCGCCACGGTCCTGCGAAAACTTGCTGAAGATCCCGACCAAGGGATCCAAGTCTGCTACGCGACCCACAGCCCGCACTTCATTACGGCCGGGAAGTTCTCTCAAGTGCGTCGGTTGACGCGGCCGCACAGAGCTCAGGGACCGGGCAGCACCGTTGTGGCGAGTTGTACCGTCGATGCTGCAATTGAGCGGCTGAGCGGGCTCCGAAGCGAAGAACATGTCCGCAAGGCTCTGGATTCGATGGCGACCCATCGCCTGCCGGAGGCGTTCTTCGCCCAGGCCGTCCTCCTGGTTGAGGGAACGACAGACCGTGCTGTCTTCGAAGGCATCGGGGATCGACACGACGAAGAACCGCTTGCCGTTGCGGGCGTCGTCGTGTCGGACGTCGGCGGCAAGGACGCAATGCTCCTGCCGTTGGCAGTCCTGGATGAGTTGGCGATCCCATACTTCGTCCTCTTTGACGGTGACGCCGGCCTGCTTGAGCGCGGCAGGCGTGAGGGCAAGGCGGAGGCCCAGCTCGCGGTGACGGTCGCTGCTGCAAGGAAGGGGAATCGCGGGCTTCTTCAGTACTTGGGGCAAGAACCGGTTGACCAGCCCGAGACCGGAGTGCACACGCGGTTCGCGGTCGTCGAGGACAGTCTGGAAGTCCTCCTAGCCGATTGGGGTGAATGGGGGGTGGAGCTGCAACGTATCGAGGACGAAGAGGGCATCTCGGTTCGAAAGAACCACGTCGCGTACAGGTACGCGACGGCACGTGCCGAGGGAGAGCCCCCGCCCTTCATCGGCGCCGTGATGAACGCTGTTCGGCTCCTCGCCTAGCAGATGTCGTCGGCCCGGGAGCACACACAAAGATGAATGAGCAGTTCCTCGCATCCGCCAGGTCTGGCACACCCGATTCGCTGCCTGGGCTTGGACTTGTCTCCGGCAGATCCGATTCCGAGGGTTCAGCCTGCACGAGTTGGCCACGGCGCGGGGACGCGGGACGGCTGAGTGGGGCCATTCCGACAGATTCAGTGTCATCGACGAGTAGCAGGGCTTCGAGCCTCCCCTCGAGGCTCGCTCCGCTCGCACCTCGACCACCGTGAAGCCCACGGTGGTCGAGGTGCGAAGGCGCGCCAGCGCCTGAGACGCTTCGAAACCACCTCAGCGCAGCGTCAGCGTCAGGGTGCCCTCGACCTTGTCCCAGTCGGACGTGGTGTTCTGCTCGGCCACCCAGCCGACGACGCGGTAGGTGATCGCCTGGGCGGTCACCGAGACCTCGGTGAGCTCGATGTCGCTGACGTCGAGCCCGATGCCCTGCGTGGTCTTGGTGAACGAGTCGCACGGGTGCTCGCCCCGGCCGGTCTGGGTGGTGGTGTCGGTCCAGCCGGCGCGCATGAACAGGCCGATCCGCAGGCCGCTCAGGTCGGTGCGCGTGAAGCGACCGTTGATGTCGTCGTTGAAGCGGTCGCCGGCGTACTTCAGCGTCCCTCCACCGGCCTCCTTGCGCTCCCGGTCCTGGACGCAGCTGTCCGACTCCTCGTGGGCGGTCAGCGATCCGGCGCGCTCGTAGGTGCTGCCGGTGCTGGCGAATGTCGGGTCGCCCGGGGCACCGTCGATGGCGATCGAGATCGAGGCGGACGCTGTGCGCCTCCAGGTCTCGACCCGGCCGGTGGTCGGGTCGGACCGCTGCCCCTCGTCGAGGAAGGTGAGCTGGCCGGTCAGGTCCGCGTGCAGGTCGGCGTCGACGTCCACCTGGGTCTTCGAGACCCGGCAGTTGTTGCCCTCCTTGGTCTCCTTGACCTTCCTGGTCGCGTCGGCGCAGGCGATCACCCAGTATTTCCCGCTGGCCTCCCAGGGCACGTTCACCTTGCCGCTGACGGTCTTCTTCTTGCGGGGCTTGACCTTCTTCACGGCGACGGTGCCGCCGGTGATGTCGTCGGCGCTCCGGGCGCGGTCCCGGGAGAGGTAGAAGCGCAGCGAGCTCGGCTTCGCGGCCCCTCGGCCCTTGTTGGCCACGGTGGCACCGAGGTTGAACGAGCTGCCGTGCTTCACCGTCGTCGGGGGCTTGCCCACCGAGGCGACGACCAGGTCTGCACGCTTGCCGGCCGCAGCCGCGCCCGGGCCGGTTCCGACCGTCATCAGTGACGCGCCGAGCACCGTGGCCGCGGCCAGCGCCGCCGTACGTCGAGCCTGCATCATCTCGTCCTCTCCTGCCGTTCGAGCCTGGGCGGGCCGACGATGCCGCACCGGCCGACCCGGGCGGCAGGGCTCGTCGTCCCGGTGTGCCGGGACGACGAGCCCGGGCCCGGGCCCACGCTCAGCGCGACAGGCTGCGGTAGGCCCGCGCGGCCAGCGGGAGGAAGACCGCCGTGAGCACCGCCGGCCACGCGAGGGCGAGCAGGACGGCGTGCTCGGCGAGCACGCCGTCGGTGACCCCGGTCGGGTTGCCGAAGAGCTCGCGGGCGGCGGCCGCGGTCGCCGAGACCGGGTTCCACTGGGCCAGCGCGCCCAGCCAGCCCGGCATCGTCTCCGGCGCGACGAACAGGTTCGACAGGAAGCCGAGCGGCCAGACCAGCACCTGGCTGGCGGCCAGCGCCCCTTCGCCCCGCAGCGCGAGGCCCAGGTAGATCCCGATCCACAGCACGGCGAAGCGCAGCCAGAGCAGCAGCGCCACCGCGAGCGCGGTGTCGGCGACTCCGGCGTCCAGGTGCCAGCCGACCAGCAGGCCGCCGACCATCAGCACGAGGAGCTGGAGGGCGGAGTTGAGCAGGTCGGCGGCCGAGCGGCCCAGCGGGACGGCGACGCTGTGGATGGGCATCGACCGGAACCGGTCGGTGATGCCGCGCTTCGTGTCCTGGGTCACCGCCGACATCGTGGTCTCGACGCCGAAGAGCATCGACAGCGCGAACATCCCAGGCAGCAGGTAGTCGAGGTAGTCACCACCGCCCGGCACGTCGATCGCCCCGCCGAAGAGGAAGCCGAAGACCAGCAGCAGCATCAGCGAGAAGAGGATGCCGAAGACCGGCGTCCACGGCTCGCGCTGCCAGTGCCGGAGGTCGCGCTGGGTGATCACCCAGCCCTGGTGCAGAGCGTTCATCGGGCGGCTCCTTCCGTGAGGTGCAGGAAGACCTCGTCGAGGGTGGGTCGGCGCAGCAGCACGTCGTCGACGGCCAGGCCGGCGGCGTCGAGGGCGCGTACGGCGGCCAGCAGCGCGGCCGTGCCGCCCTGCGCGCCCGCCTCGACGGTGACCCGGCGGGTCTCGCGGTCCGCCGGCGCGTCGAGCACCCGCGCGACCACGTCGAGGTCGTCGCCCGCGACCGTGACGATGACACGGTCGCCGCCGAGCCGGTCCTTGAGCTCGGCCGAGGTGCCCTCCGCGATCACCCGCCCGGAACCCATCACGGTGATCCGGTCGGCGAGCTGGTCGGCCTCGTCGAGGTACTGCGTCGTGAGCAGCACCGTGGTGCCCTGCGCGACCACCTGCCGCACCGTCGCCCAGACCTCGCTGCGCCCCCGCGGGTCGAGCCCGGTGGTGGGCTCGTCGAGGAAGAGCAGGCTGGGCCGGCGGATCAGGCTGGCCGCGATGTCGAGGCGCCGCCGCATGCCTCCCGAGTACGTCGAGACCGGGCGGCCGCCCGCCTCGGCCAGCCCGTACGCCGCGAGCAGCTCGTCGGCCCGGCCCCGGGCCGCCCGGGCCGGCAGGCCGTGCAGTCGGCCGAGGAGCACGAGGTTCTCGCGGCCGTGGAGCACGTCGTCGAGCGCGGGGGACTGGCCGACCAGGCCGATCGCGCGGCGTACCGCTGCCCCGTCGCGCCGCACGTCGTGCCCGGCGACCCGCACCTCGCCCTCGTCGTACCGGGTCAGGGTCGCGAACGTCCGCACGGCGGTGCTCTTGCCGGCGCCGTTGGGCCCGAGCAGCGCGTGCACGGTGCCCGGGGCGATCTCGAGGTCGAGGCCGTCGAGCGCCCGGGTGTCGCCGTAGCGCTTCCGGACGCCGCGGGCGACCAGGGGTGACTCCATGCTTCTCCTTCAATTTTCGTACGGTGTACGGGTCAGAACGGGCGGAGTCTAACATTTGTTCCGTACGATGTACGAGAAAGTAGGATCCATTCGTGTCCGCCGACCCCGACCCGACGCTGCGCCTGCTCTGGCGCCACGTGCTGCCCTCCGACGGCACGGCGCCGAAGCGGGGCCGCCGCCCGAAGGTCTCGGTCGACGACGTCGTGGACGCGGCGATCGAGCTCGCCGACCGCGACGGCCTCGACGCGCTGTCCATGCGCGGGCTCGCCGAGCGGGTCGGTGTCGGCGCGATGTCGCTCTACACCTACGTCGCGGGCCGCGACGACCTCGTCGTGCTGATGGTCGACCAGGTGGTCGGGCGCGCCGACCTGCCACCGATGACCGGCGACCTGCGGGCCCGGTTGACCCTGGTCGCCGAGGTGCAGCTCGCCGACCACCGGGCGCATCCGTGGCTGCTCGACGTCGGGGGAGTCCGCGCCTGGCTCGGCCCGAACGTCGCGGACCGCTACGAGTGGCAGCTCTCGGCAGTGGAGGGCGTCGGCCTCGACGATCTCGAGATGGACCAGACCATCACGCTGGTGACGGGGTTCGCCGCCAACGTCGCGCGCGCCGAGCACGCCGTACGCCGCACCGAGCGCGAGTCCGGGATGACCGACGCCGAGTGGTGGGAGGCCAACTACGAGGCGCTCGCCGAGGTGATGTCACACCGCGAGTACCCGATCGCCGGCCGGGTCGGCTCCGCCGCCGGTGAGGCCTACCAGGCCGGGCGCGACCCCCGGCGCGAGCTGGAGTTCGGCCTGGCGCGGATCCTCGACGGCCTGGAGGCGCACCTCGGCCGCTGACGACGGTGGTTGGGGAGGGCGCGCTCGCGCCTGCCTTCGAGATGGTTGCTGCGCAACCTCATCGGGAACCATCTCGAAACCCCGTCAGCCGATACGGTCAGTCGGCCAGTCCCAGTCGGCCCGCCAGTCGGTCGAGCGAGGCGAGCACCTCGTCCTCGGACCGGTCCGGGACGCCCCAGATCAGCTCGGTGGCTCCCTGGTCGGCCCAGGCCGCCAGGTCCGCGGGGTCCGGCTTGAACGCGATCAGGATCCGGATCTCGGGGCGGCCCTCGCGGCCGGCGTCGGCCCACGCCTTGGTGAGCGCGTCGATCTGGCCGGAGATGTCCTGCTGGGTCGGGGTGGTCATCCAGCCGTCGGCATGCGCGGCGATCCAGGCGAAGGTCTTCGGGCCGCCGCCGGCGCCGATGATGAGCGGGACGTGCGCGGCCGGCTTCGGGTAGGCCCACGACGGACCGAACGACACGAACTCCCCGTCGTAGGACGCCTCCTCCTGCGTCCATAGCGCGCGCATCGCCTCGACGTACTCGCGCAGCACGGTCCGCCGCCGGCGGGCCGGGACGTGGTGGTCGGCGAGCTCGTCGGTGTTCCAGCCGAAGCCGGCGCCGATCTCGACACGGCCGCCGGAGAGGTGGTCGAGCGTCGCGATCTGCTTGGCCAGCGTGATCGGGTCGGACTCGACCGGCAGCGCCACCGCGGTCGACAGCCGGATCCGCGACGTGGCCTGGGCGACCGTCGCGAGCGTGATCCACGGGTCGAGCGTGCGCAGGTAGCGGTCGTCGGGCAGCGTCTCATCGCCGGTGCCGGGGTGCGCGGCCTCGCGCCGGACCGGGATGTGGGTGTGCTCGGGGACGTAGAAGGTGTCGAAGCCCCGCTCCTCCGCGGCTGCGGCCAGGGTGGCCGGGCGGATGCCGCGGTCGGAGGTGAAGAGTACGAGTCCGTTGCGCATGCGCCGATACTAGAACGTGTTGCAGTTTCGTGGACAGGTGTCGCAGCCGGTGAAACTCCCCCGACGGCGCCGCCGTGCCCGCGTCACGCACCCGGCTGGTTGGATAGGAGCCGTGAGCACGCACCAGCTGAACCTGACCGCCGACGCCGTGTCACTCACCCGGCAGCTGGTCGACATCGAGTCGGTCAGCCTCCAGGAGCAGGAGATCGCCGACGCGGTCGAGCACGCGCTGCGCGGCCTCGGCCACCTCGAGGTCGCCCGGCACGGCAACAACGTCGTCGCCCGCACCCACCTCGGCCGCGCGGAGCGCGTCGTGATCGCGGGCCACCTCGACACCGTGCCGGTCAACGACAACCTGCCGTCCCGGCTGGCCGACGGCGTCCTGCACGGCCTCGGCAGCTGCGACATGAAGGGCGGCGACGCGGTCCTGCTGCGGATCGCCGCCACGCTCGCCGAGCCCAACCGCGACCTGACGTTCATCCTCTACGAGGCCGAGGAGATCGCCGCCGAGCACAACGGCCTGCGCCGCTTGGCCGAGAGCCATCCCGAGCTGCTCGCGGCCGACTTCGCGATCCTGATGGAGCCGTCCAACGCCAGCATTGAGGCGGGCTGCCAGGGCACGATGCGCGTCGAGGTGCGCACCACCGGTGAGCGTGCCCACACCGCCCGCGCCTGGCGCGGGGTGAACGCGATCCACAAGGCGGGCCCGGTGCTCCGCCGGCTCGAGGACTACGTGCCGCGCCGCCCGGTCATCGACGGCCTGGAGTACCACGAGGGCCTCAACGCCGTCGCCATCCGGGGCGGCATCGCCGGCAACGTGCTCCCCGACGAGTGCGTGGTCGAGGTCAACTTCCGCTTCGCCCCGGACCGCTCCGAGGCGGCGGCTGCGGACTTCGTGCGCGAGTTCTTCGAGGGGTACGACGTGACCGTCACCGACTCCGCGCCCGGCGCGCTGCCCGGCCTGGACCTGCCGGCCGCGAAGGCCTTCGCCGACCTGGTCGGCGGCGAGGTCAACCCGAAGTTCGGCTGGACCGACGTCGCGCGGTTCTCCGCCCTCGGGATCCCGGCCGTGAACTTCGGCCCGGGGGATCCGATGCTGGCCCACAAGCAGGAGGAGCACGTGCCGGTGGAGCACATCGAGCGTTGCGAGCAGGTCCTCACGAAGTGGCTGACCGCATGAAGGCGAAGTACAAGGGCCCGATCATCCAACGCCGCGACCAGGTCGACCCGGGCACCACCGACCAGCGGCTGCTCGACTCCCGCGGGCCGGGCGACTGGGTGCACACCGACCCGTGGCGGGTGCTGCGCATGCAGGCCGAGCTCGTCGAGGGCTTCGGGGCGCTCGCGGAGCTCGGCCCCGCGGTCTCGGTCTTCGGATCGGCCCGGCTGCCCGCCGAGAGCCCGTGGCGGGCCGCGGCCGAGAAGGCCGGCCGGCGGCTCGTCGAGGAGGGCTTTGCGGTGATCACCGGCGGCGGGCCCGGTGCGATGGAGTCCGCCAACAAGGGCGCCAGCGAGGCGGGCGGGGTCAGCGTCGGCCTCGGCATCGAGCTGCCTTGGGAGTCCGGCCTCAACGAGTGGGTCGACGTCGGCGTCAACTTCCGTTACTTCTTCGCACGCAAGACGATCTTCGTGAAGTACTCCCAGGGCTTCATCGTCCTCCCCGGCGGCGTCGGCACCCTCGACGAGCTCTTCGAGGCGCTCACGCTGGTGCAGACCGGCAAGATCACCGACTTCCCGATCGTGCTCGTCGGCTCGTCGTACTGGGAGGGGCTGCTCGACTGGATGCGCGACACCCAGCTCGCGCACCGCACGATCAGTGAGATCGACCTCGAGCGCCTGGTGCTCACCGACGACGTCGAGGAGGCCGTGGCCCGGATGGTCGCCGCCCGGGAGGCGCATCGCGGATGATGTGGTTCTTCGCGATCCTGGTCGTGCTCGCGCTCGGCGGTGTCGCGCTGCTCGCCGCCGGCCGCGGCACGCCGATGGTGGAGGTGTACGACGACCGGCCCGACGCCCGAGTGCCCGCCAGCGGGCCGCTCACGGCCGACGACCTGCGCCGGGTGCGCTTCTCGCTGGCGTTCCGCGGCTACCGGATGTCGGAGGTCGACGCGCTGCTCGACCGGCTCGCCCGGGAGCGCGAGTCGCCGGCCGACGAGCCGGCTGACGAGGCCGCGCACGACCCCGTGCACGACCCCGTGCGTGGCGACGACCACACGGCGTAGGGCACACTGCCCTCCGTGTCGACCGAGGTGACCGTCTACGTCCTCACCGCGCTGGCCGCGGTCGTCGTGGTGCTGACCCGGCTCCGGCTCGGTCGGGGTGGTGCCGGGCGGGCGAGCGTGGGCTCGCGGCTGGTCGCCGTGCACACGATCGCGGGCGGTGTCGCCCTGGTCACCTGGGTGGCGTTCCTGGTCGCCCCCGAGGACAACCCGCTCGGCACGTCGACCTTCGGCATCGTCTCGCTCGCCTGCTGGTGGGTCACGGTGATCGCCGGGCTGCTGATCCTGCTGCGCTGGCTGCCCTCGCGTGGCAGGCACGCCTCCGAGGGCAGCGCGGACTCGTGGTCGGACGGTCCGGGCCTCTCGATCCTCGCCCACGTCGGCATGCTCGTCGGCGTGTGCGTCTTCACCTGGGCCTACCTGACGTCGGCCGTGTGAGCCTCGGCCGGTGTGACAGGGTGCGGGGCATGCGTCTCGGGACCCTGACCGCCGCGGCCGCGCTCGTCGCCGCGACCATGCTGATGCCGGCCGCCGGGCCGACCACCGCGCCGGCGTACGCCGCCCCGGCCGGCGACCACCCCGGCAACCAGCACGGCGACCAGCACGGCGAGCACCACGGTGCCGTCGTCGAGAAGCGGGTGATCGGCCACTCCGTGCGCGGCCGACCGATCCGGGCCTGGCGGCTGGGGGAGCCGGGGAAGCGCCGGGTGCTGCTGATCTCGACGATGCACGGCGACGAGGGCCGGACCCGGCAGATCCTCGAGAGCCTGCGCGACGGGCGCCCGATCCGCGGGGTCGACCTGTGGGTGGTCCCGGTCTACAACCCCGACGGCCTGGCGCGCGGCACCCGCAAGAACGCCCACGGCGTGGACCTCAACCGCAACTTCCCCTACGCCTGGGCCGACCTCGACGGCTCCTACGAGTCCGGGCCGCGCCCGGCCTCGGAGCCCGAGACCCGCGCGATGATGCGGTTCCTGAAGAAGATCGAGCCGTCGCGCATCCTCAGCTTCCACCAGCCCCTCCACGGCGTCGACACGGCGACGAAGAGCCCGGCCTTCTCCCGCAAGGTCGCGAGCCACCTGCGCCTGCCCCGCCGGTCGCTCACCTGCGGCGGCGTGTGCCACGGCACGATGACCGGCTGGTTCAACCACCGCTCCGACGGGGCGGCGCTCACGGTCGAGTACGGCAGCCACCCGCCCCGCAAGCGGATGGCCGAGGCCGCGCCCCGGCAGGTGCTGCATCTCTTCGACGCCCACCGCGTCAAGCGGCCGCGACGGTAGCGTCGTGCCCGAGCGCGTCGCGGTGGTTGAGGTGTGGAGGCGCCCTGGCGCGTGAGCCACGAAACCACCGCCCGTACCCGGGGAGTGGTGGCGTCCTCCCGGCGACGCGCACCCCGTTGGCACCTCTGGGGATGGGTCGGGGGCGGGATGCGTTCGTGGTGGTTTCGAGACGGTTGCTAGCGCAACCTCCTCAACCACCGTCCTCGGCCCACGGTGGTCGAGGAAGGCGCGCGAGCGCCTGTCTCGAAACCACCTTCCACAGACCTCCGATCCGGGTGTGGACGAGCACGCCGGGTCGTGACCTGTTCGTGGCCCAGGCCTCTGTGGAACAAGGGGATTCCAGCCCCATCGCGGTTCGGCGCCCTCCCGCTACGAGGCTGATTCGGGCCGACCGTCGGCTAGCGACCAGGCCGGTTACCGCCCCTCGAAGACCGGCTTCTCCTTCGCCACGAACGCCGCGACGGCGGCGCGGTGGTCGGCGGTCGCTCCGGTCTTGGTCATCATCGCGCTCTCGAGCTCCAGGGACTCCTGGAGCGAGTGGCCGGCGGCATAGGCCACCGACTGGCGGATCGCGCCGAGGGCGACGGTGGGTCCGGCCGCGAGCCGCGCCGCCAGGGCGCCGACCTCGGTCGCCAGCTCGGCGGCGGGCACCACCGTGGTCGCGAGGCCGAGCTCGAGGGCGTCCGCGGCGCTGACCGTGGTCGGGAAGTACAGGAGCTCGATCGCCTTGGCCCGGCCCACCAGCCGCTGCAGGTGGTAGCTGGCGCCGGTGTCGCAGGAGAGCGCGACGTTGGCGAAGGCGAGGTTGAAGCCGGCGGTGTCCGCGACGATGCGCAGGTCGCACGCGAACGCCAGGCTCGCCCCGGCGCCGGCCGCGACCCCGTTGACCGCCGCGATCACCGGCTTGGCCATCTCGGCCAGTGCGGTCACCGTCGGGTTGTAGTGCTTGTCGACGGTGGTGAAGAGCGCGTCGCTGCCGCCGTTGTCGAGCAGCTCGATGTGCTCCTTGAGGTCCTGGCCGCTGCAGAACGCCTTGCCGGTGCCGGTCAGCACGACGCACCGGACCGCGGGGTCCTCCGCCACCCGCTGCACCGTCTCGAGCAGCAGCTCCTTGGTCGCGATGTTGAGGCTGTTGTAGGCCTCGGGACGGTTCAGGGTGATGGTGCCGACGCCGTCGGTGACGTCGAGCAGGACGGAGGAGTCGCTCATGTCGCGCAGTCTTGCAGACCGGTCGGAGAGAGCGGCTGGGCCGTGGTGGGCCGTGGTGGGCGGGTCAGGCGTCGAGGCAGCGTGCGACGAACCGGTCGGTGCCCGGCTTGAGCCGGTGCGCCTCCGTCGCGAACAGGTCGGCCGCCGCGCGGCCCGGCCAGTCGTCGGGCAGCAGCGCGTCGGGGAGGCCGGGGTCGGCGAAGAGGAACTTCCGCCACTCGTGGACGAGGTGGAAACGGGCGGCGAAGGCCGCCTCGTCCGCGTCGTCGTGGGCGGCGAGCTGCGCGCCGACCAGGCGGTCGGCGGAGGCCAGCCAGCCCTCGTAGGCCGAGCGCAGCGCGTCGAGATCCCACGCCCCGGTCGGCTCGGTGTCGAAGTGATCGGCCCGGGCCGACCGCGCTCTCGCGCCCGCGCGCTCGAGCACGGTGGTGAGCTCGCCGCGGGGGAACGGGCTCACCCAGACGTTGTCGGCGAGCTCGGCGTACCCCAGGAAGGTCAGGTCGGCCCGCAGCCGGGTGCGGGCCGCGCGGGCGGCGGGCGGGGTCACGAACGCGAGGTGCCAGTGGCCGTCCCAGGACGGTACGTGGCGGCGGTAGACGCGGTCGCCGGCCTCGTCGAGGCGCCGGTTGGCGCGCTCGGTGGTGCGGTAGCCGCGGCCGCCGCGGAGCTGGACCGGCTCGAGCCAGCCCTGGGTGACCATCCGGGAGATCGCGGTGCGGACCGCCGGCGCCGCGATGCCGACCGGGTCGAGCATCCGGACGACGGCCGCCACCGGCGCCTGGCTGCCCCGGCTGCGCAGGTGGTCGCCGTAGACGTCGAAGAGCGCCGAGCGAGCCTGCATGCACCGAGTCTGCCAGCCGGCGGGGACAGCGGCTCGCGTCCACCGGGTTCCCGCCCTGTGCTCCATGTCACCGCCGGATAGGGGATAATGGTCCACGCGTACGGCGCCGTGGGCTCGCTCGGAGGCTCGCGGTGCCCTGACAGGTGAAGGAAGGTGCGCGGATGGCGGCGATGAAGCCGCGGACAGGCGACGGTCCGCTGGAGGTCACCAAGGAGGGACGCGGCATCGTGATGCGCGTCCCGCTCGAAGGCGGTGGCCGCCTAGTAGTCGAGCTCAACGCCGAAGAGGCCGGCGCTCTGGGGGATGCCCTCAAGGATGTCGTCGGCTGACGTGCCGCCGAGCCAGGGCCCGACGCTTCCGAGCCAAGTCTCGCCGCCCGAGTTCGCCCTGAGTGTGGCGCCGCCGCACGGCGTGGCGAGGGTCGACGTGATCGCGCTGCCGGTCCTGCCGGGGGAGGGCGACGGCGGGCCCGTGCTCGGGCCCGGGTCCGCGGACGTCGCGGACCTGCTCGGCATCGACCTGCTGCGCGTGCTCGAGGCTGCGGCGGCCACCGGCAAGGCGGGGGAGGTCACCGCAGTCCCGGCGCCGCTCGGCACCGCCGCCAGCCCCGAGCTGGCGTCCGTGCTGCTCGTCGGGGTGGGCGAGCAGCGGCTGCAGGACTTCCGGCGCGCCGGTGCCGCGCTCGCACGGGCGACCCGCGACCGCGCGGCCGTCGCGACCTCGATCCCGGCAGTCGCGCCGGACGCGCTGACCCCGTTCGTGGTCGGCGCGATGCTCGGCTCGTTCCTCTTCCACTGGCGCTCGACGGCGCCCGAGCACGTCCCACCCGCCCGGATCGTGCTCGCCGACCTCCCCGACGACCTCGCCCCCGCGCTCGACCGGGCGGTCGCGATCGGGGGCGCGGCGTGGCTCTCGCGGCTGCTCGCGACCGTGCCCGCCAACCTGAAGAACCCGCCGTGGCTCGCCGCCCAGGCCGAGGCGATCGCGGCGTCGCACGACCTCGACTGCACGGTCTGGGACGAGCAGCGGCTGGCGGCCGAGGGGTTCGGCGGCGTGCTCGGCGTCGGCCAGGCCTCGCCCACGCCGCCGCGGCTGATCCGGATCGACTACACGCCGCGCAAGGCCAACCGGCGTACGCCCACCGTGGTCCTGGTCGGCAAGGGCATCACGTTCGACACTGGCGGCCTCTCGATCAAGCCGGGCGAGTCGATGGCCACGATGAAGCGCGACATGACCGGTGGGGCGGTCGTCATCGCTACGCTCTCCGCGCTGCGCGCCGTCGGCTGCCCGGTCCGAGTGGTCGGGCTGGTCGCCGCCGCGGAGAACAGCGTCGGCGGCAACTCGTTGCGTCCGGGCGACGTGGTGCGGCACCACGGCGGCCGCACCAGCGAGGTGACCAACACCGACGCCGAGGGCCGGCTGGTGCTCGCCGACGCGATGGCGTACGCCGTGCGCTCGATCGCGCCGGCCGCCGTGGTCGACGTCGCGACGCTGACCGGTGCGATGAAGGTCGCGCTCGGTCAGCAGGTCGGCGGGCTGTTCGCCAACGATGACGCGCTCGCGTCGCTGCTGGTCGACGCGGCGGAGGTCGCGGGTGAGCCGCTGTGGCGCTTCCCGCTGTCGGAGTCCTACGAGTCCAAGCTCAGCTCCAAGGTGGCCGACGCCGACAACGCTCCCGGTGGTCCGGGTGCGATCACCGCGGCCCTGTTCCTCCAGCACTTCGTCGGCGAGGTGCCGTGGGCGCACCTCGACATCGCCTCGGTCGGCGACGCCGCCGACGACGCCTACGAGTGGACGCCCGGCCCCACCGGCTTCGGCGCCCGCGCGCTGCTGGAGTGGCTCGGCTCGCCCGACCCGCTCGCCGGCGTGGGCTGACCGGCTCGCGCCGGACCCGGTCCGTCCGGACCGATCGCCCCGTGAAGGGTCGCATGGCTCGGCCCGCATCGCCCACGCCATCGGTCGCCTCGGGGCCGCACGGGAGTCGCGCCGGGTCCGCGTCAGGGGTCACACCAGCACCCCTGATCCCACCCGGCAGCCGGAAGCCGCACGACACGCCGCGCCGCCTCGGCGTGTCATGCGGGTTTCGGCTGCCAGCAGCCGAAACCCGCGCGACCGCCGCCCGCCCACGCCCGTGACGCCGCGCGGGGTGGAGCCAGGTTCAGTCGGCGTCCGGCGTCCAGACCTTCTTCGCGACCAGCAGCCCGTCGCCCACCGGCAGCAGCAGCGACACGAGGTCGTCGTGCTCGGCCACGGTGCGCCCGAGCTCGCGGATGGCGACGGTCTCCTCGTCGCGCTGAGCCGGGTCGGCGACCCGGTCGTGCCACAGCGCGTTGTCGAAGGCCACGACGCCGCCGGGGCGCAGCAGCCGCAGCGCTTCGGCGAGGTAAGCGGAGTACTCGCGCTTGTCGCCGTCGCAGAAGACCAGGTCGTAGTGGCCGTCGGTGAGCCGCGGCAGCACGTCGAGGGCGGCGCCGGAGATCGTGCGCACCCGCTGGCTCGCGACGCCGGCCTCGGTGAACGACTGCCGGGCCAGGCGCTGGTGCTCGGTCTCGATGTCGACGGTCGTGAGCACGCCGTCGCCGCGCATCCCCCGCAGCAGCCACAGCCCCGAGACGCCGGTGCCGGTGCCGATCTCGACGACCGCCCGCGCCTCGAGCACCGACGCGAGGAAGCGCAGCGCGGACCCGCCGCCGGAGCCGATCGGCACCACGCCGACCTCGGCCGCCCGGCCGCGGGCGGCGGCGAGCACCTCGTCCTCGGTGACGAACTCCTCCGCGTAGCTCCAACTCGCTTGCTTCACGGGCTCAACGTATCGCGCCCGCGCCGAGGTGGGCGGGAACACCGGCCGCGGCTCGCTCGTTCTCCTGACCGAGGCGGCCCGGTGGGACACCGCCTCACAGGATTCTCTCAGCACGTGTCCCTACGGTGAGGAAGGACAAGACCCTGTTCGGCGGATCCGCGCGAAGGCGCGACCCAGTGCACAACCAGGAGGTCCCGGTGGAGACGACCCCGGACCAGCAGGTGCCCTCGTGGGAGGAGATCGTCGAGCAGCACTCCGACCGTGTCTACCGGCTCGCCTACCGCCTCACCGGCAACCGGCACGACGCGGAGGACCTGACCCAGGAGGTCTTCGTCCGGGTGTTCCGGTCGCTGTCGACCTACACGCCGGGCACCTTCGAGGGCTGGCTGCACCGGATCACCACCAACCTCTTCCTCGACCAGGCGCGCCGCAAGCAGCGGATCCGCTTCGACGCCCTGTCCGACGAGCGCGCCGAGCGGCTCACCTCGACGGCGCCCACCCCCGACGCGGCGTACGTCGACCGCACCTTCGACGACGACATCGAGAGCGCCCTCGCGACGCTGCCGCCGGACTTCCGCGCCGCCGTGGTGCTGTGCGACGTGGAGGGCCTCAGCTACGAGGAGATCGCGGCGATCCTCGACGCCAAGCTCGGCACCGTCCGGTCCCGCATCCACCGCGGCCGCAGCATGCTGCGCTCCGCGCTCGCGCACCGCGCGCCCACCGCCGGGCGGGCCCGCTACGCCGGTCCCGCGTCCGACCCGCTGCTCTCCGGCTGGGGTCCCGCATGATCGGCCCGGGCCACCTCGGCCCGCGGGTGAGTGCGCTGCTCGACGGCCAGCTCTCCGCCGAGGACACCGAGCGGGCCTGGACGCACGTGCACCAGTGCCACACCTGCCGCGACCAGGTCGAGCGCGAGGGTTGGGTCAAGACCCGCCTCGCCGGGCTCGCGTACGGCACCACCGCGGCGCCCCTCGGGCTCAAGGGCTCGCTGCTCGGCGCGCTGCCCGCCCTGCCCGCCCTGCCGGGGGAGGCCTATCTCGTCGAGGACCGGGACAGCCGGCGTCGCCAGCTCGGCCTCGTCGCGCTGGGCGGTGGCGCGGTCGGTGCCGCCTTCATGGGCATCCTGGCCCTCGGCGTGGCGCCCGCCGACGCCCCCACGATCGACCGTCGCGCGCCGGCCACCATCACCCAGACCCGGTCCCCGCAGGCACCGACCACGCAGAGCCCGGAGCTGCTCCGCTCCGGCCCCGCGCTGCATCGCCGGCAGCAGTGACCCGCCCGATCGGCGCGGATCCTTGTCGGCCCGGGAGATGATGGGGCCGTGAGCCACGACGACGCCCCGGCCGGCCCCGAGCCGACCCGGCCGCTGCCGTTCCCGCCGCCGGCCGGCCCCGCACCCACCTGGGTGCCGCCGACGACGCAGGCGCCGCCGTACCCGCCCGCCTGGCACCTCCCGGCCCCGGCTCCCGCCCACCCGCCGCGGCACGCGCAGGTGCGCGGCCGCGTCCCCGGCTGGGTCTGGCCGGTCGTCTGCCTGCTCGCGCTCGTGGTCGGCACCTTCGGCGGGCTCGTCGGTGGGGTCGCCTACGAGCGGATCCAGGACGACCAGGGCACGGTCTCCGGCGGGCTCTCCGCGGTGGACACGGTCTCCGAGCCGCCGCTGCCCCTCGACAACGGCTCGATCGCGGCGGTGGCCCAGAAGCTGCTCCCGAGCACCGTGCAGGTCATCGCCGAGTTCAAGGGCGAGGCCGGCGGCGCCACCGGCTCCGGCTTCGTGCTGGACCGCCAGGGCCACATCGTCACCAACAACCACGTCGTCGCCGACGCGGCCGACGACGACGGCCCGATCGAGGTCGTCGCGCAGGACGGCAACCGCTACGACGCCACGATCGTGGGGCGCAGCCCCGTCTACGACCTGGCCGTGCTCTACGTGCAGGACGCGCGCCGGATGACGCCGGCGGCCCTCGGCACCGCCGAGGGGCTCGTCGTCGGCGAGGGCGTGGTCGCGATCGGCTCGCCCCTCGGGCTCAGCTCGACGGTGACGGCCGGCATCGTGAGCGCACTGCACCGGCCGGTGACGACCGGCGACTCGGGCAACGAGTCGTCGTACATCAACGCCGTCCAGACCGACGCGGCGATCAACCCCGGCAACTCCGGTGGCCCGCTGGTCAACCTGCGCGGCCAGGTCGTGGGGGTGAACTCCGCGATCGCCACCACGGGCGGCATGATCGGCGGCGAGTCCGGCAACATCGGCGTCGGCTTCGCGATCCCGATCGAGCAGGTCAAGGTCACCGCCGACCAGATCCTGCGCACCGGTGAGGCGCGCTACCCCGTGATCGGGGCCCAGGTGCGCACCGGCGCGACCGGCGGCTCCGGCGCCGAGATCGACTCGGTCATGCCGGACACCCCGGCCGAGGACGGCGGGCTGAGGAAGGGCGACGTCATCACGGCCGTCGACGGCTCCCGGGTCACCGACGGGATCGCGCTGATCGTCGCGATCCGCACCCACCAGCCCGGCGAGAAGGTCGAGTTCACGGTGGTCCGCGACGGCAAGGAGCGGACGGTCGAGCTCACCCTCGACGGTGAGGTGGGCTGAGCTCGGCACCGGCCTCCCGGTCGCCGCGGTCGGGCTCGCCGTCGGGGACCCACTCGAGGAGGTCGCCGGGCTGGCACTCCAGCACCTGGCACATCGCCTCCAAGGTGCTGAACCGGACCGCCTTCGCGCGGCCGTTCTTGAGCACCGCGACGTTGGCCGGGGTGAGGCCGACCCGCTCCGCGAACTCGCCGACGCTCAGCTTCCGGCGGGCCAGCTCCACGTCGATGCGCACCACGATCGCCATCAGATGACCTCGTCGAGCTCGGACTGGAGGTGCTTCGCCTCGGAGTCGAGCGCGACCGCCTGGACCAGCAGCATCCTCAGCACGTAGACGACGAGGGCGACTCCCGCGATCACCAGGGCCAGCCCGCAGATCAACGCCACCACTCCGGGAGGAACCTCGTCACCGGGAGTGGACCGGTTGCTGGAGCGGGCCACCACGGCGACGCCGAAGAGCAACACGGCCCCCGTGGCGATCGCCCCGATCACGATGTCGACGTAGCGGAACGCCGCAGGGGAGAACACCGTCCCACGGCCGACCATCGTCAGCAGGCGCCAGATGCACACGCCGGTGACCTGCAGGGTCCCGACGCCCAGCACGCCGATCACGACCAGCGGCACGCGGACGGCCTCGGGCGCGTCGTCGAGGTCCAGCCACAGCAGGGGCACCAGCACCAGCTGCACCACGAGCGACCCGACCAGGGCGACGGCGATGACCACGCGCAGCGCGCGCACTGCCCAGCTGCTCATCCCGACCTCCCGACGCCGGCCCGCGCGACGGCGGCCGGCTCTCGATGACAGATGTCACGAGTGTCGGTCGGTATCTATCGAATGTCAATAGATAAGCGTCGCGTGTCAGTCGATGCGCTCGTCGGTCGCGGACTCGACGAACGGGTGCTCGTCGACGAAGGCGCGGGTGTCGGCGTACATGCGCTGGATGAACTCCTCGAGCTGGTCGGCCTCGACCCGCCACTGGCCGCGGCCGCCGATCTTGATCGCCGGCAGCTCGCCGCGGCGCACCAGCGCGTAGACCTGCGCGCTGGAGGTGTTGAGCACCTCGGCGACGTCGGCGAGGGTGAGGAAGCGGGGACTCGCGGCCATGGATCCATCGTCGCATCCCGGTCGCGCCGGCCGGGCCCGGCGCGGCCGCCCTGTGGAGGGCCGGGTTTCGCGGTCGGGCGCCGGGGTGATCATGTCGTCGTGAGTCTCGGGGCCGGGCACGAGGAGCGGGAGGCCGACGGGCGCGGGCGGGCCCGGGCAACGGTGCCGCCCGCGACCCGGACGACGAACCCGGGCTGGCGCGACCCGCGGCTGTGGGTCGGCCTGCTGATCGTGGCCGGGTCCGTGGTCGCCGGGTCCCGGCTGTTGGCCGCCGCCGATGACACGGTGCGCGTCTGGGCGGTCGCGGCCGACGCCGGTCCGGGCGCGCAGCTCACCGAGGACGACCTGGTGGCCCGGCGGGTCCGGTTCGCCGACGGCGACGACCTGACCGCCTACTACCGGGTCGAGGAGGCCCTGCCGGGCGGTCTGCGGCTGGTTCGCGGCGTGGGAGCCGGCGAGCTGCTGCCGCGCGGCGCCGTCGGGGCGGACGACCAGCCGGCCGACACGGTCGAGCTCCCGGTCGCCGTCGAGGCGGACCAGGTGCCCCCGGCGGTCGGTGCCGGCTCCGTCGTGGACGTCTACCTGGTCGGCTCGCCGGCCCGCGACCGGGACGCCGCGACCGAGCCGGGCACGCCGGTGCTGCGGGAGGCGACCGTCGTCGACGCTCCCGGGCCCGATGCCGGCTTCGGCGGGGCGAGCGGGCGCCGGCAGCTGGTGCTCGCGGTACCCGAGGACGCGGCCGCGGCGTACTTCGCCGCCGTCGCGGCGCGGGAGACGCCGGTGCTGACCGTGGTCCGCCGGGGCTGAGGCATGGCCGACCGGGTTGTCGCGTTGATCGTCGCCTCCGGCGCGGCCTGGGAGCCCGAGGCGCTGCGGCTGCTCGGCGACCATCCGCGGGTCGTGGTGCTCAAGCGCTGCGTCGACGTCGACGACCTGCTCGCGGCCGCCACCGCCGGCCAGGCCGGCGTCGCCGTGGTCGGCATCGACGACCCGGGCCTCGACCGCGCGGCCGTCGACCACCTGCGCGCCCACGGCGTCCGGCCGGTCGCGATCGCGCGGGGCGATGCCACCCTCGACGGTGGCCGGCTGCGGGCCGGCCGGATCGGCATCCGGACCGTGGTCACCCACGACCGGCTCGACACGCTCGCGGACGCGCTCTGCGCCGACGAGCTGCCCACGCAGGTGCGCCGACCGGAGGCACCCGCGCCCGCGGCCCCGCCCGGTGCGCCTGGCGCGGCCTGCCCCGCGGTCGCCGGTCGCGTGGTGGCGGTCTGGGGTCCCGCGGGCTCCGGCCGGACCACGCTCGCCTCAGCGCTCGCGGCCGAGATCGCCCGGCGACGTCGACCCACGGTGCTGGTCGACGCGGACCCGTACGGCGGAGCGGTCGCCCAGCAGCTCGGGATCCTCGACGAGGTCTCCGGGCTGCTCGCCGCGGTGCGCCTCGAGGCCGCCGGTCAGCTCGCGGAACGGTTCGGGTCGATCCAGCGTGGTCTCGACCAGCACCTGAGCGTCGTCACCGGGCTGCCGCGCGCCGACCGGTGGTCCGAGGTACGCGCGGGCACCCTGGAGTCGCTGGTGACGCTGGCGCGTGAGCGTGGGGAGGTGGTCGTCGACACCGGCTTCAGCCTCGAGGACGACGCAGTGCCCGACCTCGGCGGGCGTCCCGGCCGCAACCACCTCACCCTCGCGGCGGTCGAGGCCGCCGACGACCTGCTCGTCGTCGGCGCGGCCGACCCGGTCGGGCTGACCCGGCTGGCCCGTGGCCTGGTCGAGGTCCGTGACCGGTGGCCGGGGCGGCCGGTCCAGGTCGTCGTCAACCGGATGCGTCCCACGCTCGGCTGGAGCGAGCGCGAGATCGCCGCGATGGTGTCCGGGTTCGCCCGGCCGAGCGCCCTCCACTTCCTGCCCGACGACCAGGCGGCGGTCGACCGGGCGTTGGTCGCCGGCCGGACCCTCGTCGAGGGCGGCGACTCCGAGCTCGGCCGGGCGGTGGCCCGGATCGTCGACGGGGTGCTGCCGCCGGTCGGGTGAGCATCGGGTCCAGGGATCGCGGAGGGGATCGGCGCCCGGAACCCTCAGGCGACGGCTCCGGATGCCGAACATCCACCGTGTGGGAACTCGATGACCTGGAGCCGGCGGCCGCCGCGATGGAGGCGCGCCTGCTCAGCCCCAACGGCCGGCGGTCCCCGGCGCCGTTGCTGGGCTCGGTCGTCCCCGCGCTGATCCCGCGGATGTCGCGGATCGAGCTCGGGATGCTCGGCACGATGCGTGGTCCGGTCAGCCCGACGGTGCTGCCCGCCGGCGCGCCGCCCGACCTGCTCGTCAGCCAGGTGCGGGTGCGGGCCAACCTGGTGCACTTCTACCTCGACCAGCTACCCGGTCTGGACCGGGCCCACCGCAACGGCGTCGACGCGCTCTGCGACGTCGCGACGGTGCTCCACCTCGGACGCTGGATCGCCCCCTCGGTCGCCGAGGAGACGATGCGGCCGCTGCGCCAGCTGGTCGGACCCGAGGAGCAGCTCGGCTTCGGCCCCGGGTACGACGAGGTGCTCGACGTGCTGCACGGCATCGCCGACTTCACGGGCAGCTCGCACCGGGTGCGGGCGGTGACCGACGTGTGGACCGACCGCTCCGAGTACTACTGGGACGGCATCGCCGAGAGCTTCCTCTCCACGGCCTCGCTCACCGGCCGGCAGGTCTCGCTGCGGATGGTCGCCCGGGTGACCTCGGTCTCGAGCCTGCCCGTACGGCGCAGCCCGGTCTTCCGGGCCACCCGGCTGCGTGCCGCCGCGGTGATCCTCGCCGACGTCGTCGACGCCCAGCTCGTGGTCGCCGCCAGCGAGCCGTGGCTGGCCGGCATCGCTGCCGGCCCCGCCGCGGCCTGAGGCGGGTGTTCGCCTAGCCTGCGAACAGCAGGTAGAGGCCGCCGACGGTGAACGCGATCATCGCGACCAGCAGCGGCAGCTGGCCGGTGAGCTGGTGTCGTGGTGGGAGGATCCGGATGGCGCGGTCGTGGGCCGCGATCACGCCGAGGACGTGGCCGGCGATCACCGCGAGCACCTTGACGTTGGCCAGCAGGGTGGGGTGGTAGCTGAGCCAGTAGTTGACGTCGAGGTTGGCGGTGCCGAGGTAGTTGCTGCCGTCGCTGAAGGGGTCGCTGAGCTGGATCAGGGTCAGCTGTCCGACCTCGACCAGGTAGCTGAGGTAGTGCGCGACGACGTACCCGACCACGATCGGCACCACGGAGTGCGCGAACAGGTCGGGCAGCTCGCGGCGGCGCAGGTCGTCGCCGAGCCCGGTGAGCATGGTGCCGGCGGCGAAGATCAGCCCCACGCCGACGCAGAACGCCACCAGGGCGATGTTGTTGAGCAGGTACGACGAGGTCGTGCTGCCCTGGACGAACTTCACCCAGCGGGTGGAGTCCTTGAACGAGTCGAACGCCGTGCTGCCGAAGAGCACCGCGACCACCCCGAACAGCCCGGGGTGGACCGGGGTCGCGTCGAGGTTGGCCAGCGGGCTGCGGATCAGCAGCACGCCGTCGCGCCGGCCCCACGGCGACATCCGGCTGACGAGCGTGGAGTAGACCTCGAACGGGTCGGCGCGCTCGTAAAAGACGTTGCCGAACAGGGCGCCGCCGACCAGCATCACCGCGACGTAGCCGGCCACCCACAGCCGGACCGGGCCGAGCTCGGTGGAGTAGGGGTAGACCAGCTCGAGCCAGACGAACGCGAACAGGCCGATCGCGGCCGGCCAGTGACCCAGCCGCTCGGGATAGGCGAAGATGCCGCGCTCGGGGTCGCTGCCCGAGACCTTCGCGAACGCGAGGTTGATGGTGCGGACCGGGCTGATCGCCTTCCAGACCGGCCCGAGGAACAGCGAGAGGGGCACCAGCCCGACCCACCACCAGACGTAGAAGACCCCGAAGAACGGGTTGATGACGAGGTCCTTGCCGAAGACCGCCGCGGCACCGACGTAGAGGAACAGCGCGAAGCCCGCGGCGCGCCACAGCACGCGCCACCAGGTCGAGTCGACGATCGAGGCGAGCCAGGCGGGTGCGGGCCGGCCGCTGGTGGTCGCGTCGTAGCGGGGCGTGCGCCACGCCAGCGCCAGCACGGTGAACGAGATGACCAGCGCGGCGGTCGCGCCCGCGATCGCGAGCTCGGGTGAGATCGGCAGGTCCTTCGCCCCGCCGATCCCATGGGCGAGGTTGTATCCGTCCGGGGACAACTCGGCGGCCTAGCGGACCTCGAGCTGGACGATCACCTGGTCCAGCTCGTGCGACTCGACCTCGACGACGCCGGGCTGGTCGATGCCCTTGATCGTGACGGTGCTCTCGCCGGCGGCGTACTCCAGCTCCTGCTCGGGAGTGGAGTGCACATGGATCTCGCCGGGCTCGTCCGCGGTCACGTCGAGCTCGATGTCCTGGCCGACCGCTACCTCGACCCGGTCGCCGTTGGGCGTCACGGTGCCGTCCGCGAAGGTCAGCTCGATGACCTTGGCGTCGGTGGAGTCGGCGGGGGGCTTCTCCTCGTCCCCACAGGCGGTCGCGAACGACAGGGTGGCGAGGGTCGCGGCCACGGCAGCGAGGGAACGGCGCATCGGACATCCTTCTCGTCGGGGTGACGTCTGTCAGAATCCCATGTCGTACCAACCGTCGGTACGTCGGGTCCGCCGGCGCACAGTGGCGGCGCAGGGACGGCGCAGGCACGGAGGGGGTGTCGGATGAGCGAACGGCTCCGGCCGCGGGACGTGGCCGTGCTGGCCGAGGAGTCCGCGTCGACACCCATGCACAACGCGACGGTCGAGATCTTCGACCCCGGCGACTCCGGGTTCGACTACGCGCGGCTGGTGCGGCTGGTGGAGGACCGGATCTCGTTCGTCCCGCGCTACCGGCAGCGGATCCAGACCGTGCCGGGCCGGCTCGCGAACCCGGTGTGGGTCGACGACGACCGCTTCGAGATCGGCTACCACGTGCGCCGTTCGGCGCTGCCGCGGCCCGGCAGCGTCGACCAGCTGCGCGACCTGGCGTCGCGGATCATCTCGCGGCCGCTCGATCGCAACCGGCCGCTGTGGGAGCTGTACCTCGTCGAGGGTCTCGCCGACGGCCGGGTCGCGATGCTGTCCAAGTCGCACCACGTGTTGGTCGACGGTGTGCAGACCGTCGACATCGGGCAGGTGCTGCTCGACGCCAACCCCGAGCTCCGGGAGCTCGGCCACGACGAGTGGCACCCCCGCGGCCGGCCCTCGCCGTTCTCCCTGATGGCCGGGGCGGTGCGGGACTCGGTCACCGAGATCGAGACCGTCACCGACACGGTGGCCGTCACCACGGGTGCGGTGCTGCGGGGCGTCGCCGACGGAGCCCGGACGACCGGCCGGGTGCTCGACGCGCTGACCAACCGCAGCCCGCGCGCGGAGTCGCCGATCATCGGCCCGCTCTCGCAGCAGCGGCGCCTGGTGATGGTCCGCACCGACCTGGCCGACCACCGCAAGGTCCGGGAGGTGCACGGCGGCTCGGTCAACGACGTCGTGCTCGCGACCATCACCGGGGCGCTGCGCGCCTGGCTGATGACCCGCGGCGAGTCGATGCGCGGCATCCGGCAGATCCGAGCCCTGGCGCCGGTCTCGGTGATCGACGACGAGCTCGAGCCGACCTCGCTCGGCAGCCAGATCGCGGCCCACTTCGTCGACCTTCCAGTGGGCGAGCCCAGCCCCGTCGTCCGGCTGCACCAGGTGTCGTACTCCTTCCTCGCCCACCAGGAGACCGGGCGCGGCATCCCGGCCGCGCGGCTGGCCGGCATGTCCGGCTTCGCGCCCGCGACGTTCCACGCGCTGGGTGCTCGGGTCGCGGGCGTCGAGCGGCGGCGCGGCTACCAGCTCTGCGTCACCAACGTGCCCGGACCGCAGACCTCGCTCTACGCCGCGGGCGCGCGGATGGTCGCGTCGTACCCCGTGCCCCCGCTCTTCGAGGGCCACCCGCTGGCGATCGGCGTGACGTCGTACGACGGATCGGTGTTCTACGGGCTCAACGCCGACCGCGACCTGCTGCCCGACGCCGAGCTGCTCGGGCCGTGCCTGGTCGAGGCGCTCGACGAGCTCGTCGACTCGACCTCGGCCGCCCGCAACCGCGCGCCGCGCGGTCGGCGCAAGCGCAAGGCTCCGGAGGGCCCGTGACCCATCGTGTCTATGTCCCGCTCACCCTCGGCGGTCTCGCGGCCGCGGACGCCGACGGCGAGGTGGTCGCGACCGACGACGTCGTGGTCGCGGCCGACGACAGCGAGGACGAGGAGTACGCCGCGCTGATGACGGCGGCCGATCTCTCCGCGCACGCCGGCGGCGGGTCGGGTCGCCGGGTCGTGCTGGTCGCCGAGCTCGGCCGGGTGCCCGAGCCGGGGGACCGGATCCCGCGCAAGCGCTGGGTCGCCGTGCACGCCGACGCTACCGACCGCGGCCCCGACGCCGACCCCGACGACGACCTCGGGTGGTTCGGCGTTCAGGAGATCGCGCAGCTGCTGTGAGCGGCCGGCCCCCATTGTCCACAGGGATTCGGGCCGGACTGGTGGAGCGTCGGGTGTGTCCCTACCGTGGTGGCGATCGCACGCCGGTGCGCGCACACTGGGAAGGTGAGCACGATGACCATCGACACCTGGGTCTCCCTGGCGGCCCTGCTCGGCGTCGTGGTCAGCCTCGGCGGTCTGGTGCTGGGACAGACGCGGTCGTTGCGCCTCGACCTGAAGGGCGACATCGCACGTCTGGATGCCAAGGTCGACGCGAACCGTCGCGAGGCGAAGGCCGATCTCGTCGGATTGCGTCACGAGTTCAAGGCCGATCTCGTCGGGGTGCGTGATGAGTTGAAGGCCGACCTTGTCGGGGTGCGTGACGAGTTGAAGGGCGATCTCGTCGGGCTGCGTCACGAGTTCAAGGCCGATCTCGTCGGGTTGCGTGATGAGTTCAAGGCCGATCTCGTCGGGGTGCGTGATGAGTTGAAGGGCGATCTCGTCGGGGTGCGTGACGAGTTGAAGGCCGATATCGCCGGACTGAAGTCCGAGCTCAAGGCCGATATCGGGCGGCTCGATGACCGCGTCTACGCCCTCGCCGCAGGGCTGCGGCCCCGACTCGAGGAGTCGCACTCGGCGGCGGTGTCAGGGGAGTAGCACCCGGCTCCGGTTTGGGGGCGCGGGCCTGCAGTGAGAGCATCGCTGGCATGGACGCTGTGACCTCTCCTCCGGCTCCGATCAACGAGCCGAACCTGACCTACGCGCCGGGCACCTCCGAACGGGAGGCCCTGCTCGTGGAGATCGCGAAGCTCGAGAAGCGACAGCAGAACCTGCGCGGCTACATCGGTGGTCGCTGGAGGGCCGGCGGTGGTGCGGAGACGCGGGTGGTCCAGCCGCACGACCACCAGCACGTGCTCGGCACCTTCAAGGGCTCCACGCAGGCCGACGCCCGGGCCGCGGTGAAGGCCGCGGGCGAGGCGGCGCCGGGGTGGCGGGACATGTCCTTCGACGACCGCGCCGCCGTCATCCTCAAGGCGGCGGACCTGCTGGCCGGTCCCTGGCGTCAGCGGCTGAACGCCGCGACCGTGCTCGGCCAGTCGAAGACGCCGTTCCAGGCCGAGATCGACGCCGCGTGCGAGCTGATCGACTTCTGGCGCTACAACGTGCACTACGCGCGGCAGATCCTCGCCGACCAGCCGATCGCGAACAGCCCGGGCGTGTGGAACCGCACCGACCACCGTCCGCTGGAGGGTTTCGTCTACGCGATCACGCCGTTCAACTTCACCGCGATCGCGGGCAACCTGCCCACCGCGCCGGCGCTGATGGGCAACACGGTCATATGGAAGCCGTCGCCGACCCAGCAGCTCGCCGCGTCGCTGACGATGGAGCTGCTCGAGGAGGCCGGCTTGCCGCCGGGCGTGATCAACATGCTGCCCGGCGACGGCATCGAGGTCTCGAAGGTGACGCTGGCGCACCCCGACCTGGCCGGCATCCACTTCACCGGCTCGACTCCGACGTTCCAGCACCTGTGGCGCGAGGTCGGCAACAACATCTCGGGCTACCGGTCCTACCCGCGGATCGTCGGCGAGACGGGCGGCAAGGACTTCATCGTCGCCCACCCCTCGGCCGACCCCGACGTGGTGCGCACGGCGATGATCCGCGGCGCGTTCGAGTTTCAGGGCCAGAAGTGCTCGGCCGCGTCCCGGGCGTACGTCGCGCGGTCGGTGTGGAAGCGGATGAAGGACTCCTTCCTCGCCGAGATCGAGTCGATCACGGTCGGCGACCCGTCCGACTTCTCCGCGGAGAGCGGCGGGGTCTTCATGGGCGCGGTCATCGACGACCGGGCGTTCGCCAAGCACAAGGCCGCCATCGCCCGCGCGAAGCGGTCGCGCAAGCTCGACGTGCTGGTCGGCGGCCGGCTCGACGACTCGGTCGGCTGGTTCGTGAACCCGACCGTCGTCGAGGGCGGCGACCCGACCGACGAGATGTTCACGACCGAGTACTTCGGTCCGATCCTGGCCGTGCACGTCTACGAGGACCGTGATGACCAGGCCTTCGAGAAGGTCGTGCACGGCATGGAGTCGATCGCGCCGTACGCCCTGACCGGCTCGATCATCGCCCAGGACCGCCGCGCGATCGCGTGGGCCCAGGAGGCGCTCCGGTTCGCAGCCGGCAACTTCTACATCAACGACAAGCCGACCGGCGCGGTCGTCGGCCAGCAGCCGTTCGGCGGCGGCCGGGCCTCGGGCACCAACGACAAGGCCGGCGCCGCGGTCAACCTGCTGCGGTGGACCAGCCCGCGCTCGATCAAGGAGACGTTCGTCCCGCCGACCGACTACCGCTACCCGTACCAGGGTTGACGGTCCGGCGATGATCCTCCCGATGCACATGGGTGCGCTGCACCCGTTCGAGCAGGTGCTGACGCTGGTCCTGGCGTTCGGCCCGTTCCTGCTGCTGGCGGCGGTGATCGTGCTGCGCCGCCGGCAGGACGTCCACGAGGATCAGCGGGACAGGTAGTCGCGCGCCACTCGCTCCTCGGCGCGCAGCGCCTTGCCGAGCAGGTCGCCGATCAGCTTCTCGAGCTTGCCGCCGACCAGCGGGAGGTCGACGGAGATCTCGACGTCGACGGTCTCGGTGGTCGTCTCGCCGTCCCCGGTGAGCCCGATGCTGCCGACCATCCGGCCCGGCTTGCCGGGGATCGTCACGTGCAGGTCGGCGTGGTCGGCCGATGTCCACTCCTCGCGCTGGACGATGTTGATCTCGTCGCCCACGATCTTCCTCGCGAACGCCGGGATCCCGTCGGCCCGCTGCACCTGGTCGACGACCACCACGAGGGTGTCGCCGTCCTGCTCGAAGCTCGCCGTGCCCCGCAGCGACCCCTGGGCCGCAATGACCTCGTCGCGGTAGGCCTGGTCGTCGAGCATCGCGCCCACCGCGGCCTGCGGGGCGTTGTAGGTCATCGTGTGCGTGAGCCTCATGGGCCCCATCATGCCGGGCCTCTCCGGTCACCCTTCGGTGCGTGGAGCCGGCGCTCGGACGGGCTGATCACGCCGAGTCGGCGCGGCCGGCCCCGTGCGTCGGTGGCCGGGCGCGGTGGGGACGCCCTCGCGGTGCAATCGCGCGGTTGTGGCGTCCCGGACGGCGCCTGACGTGTCAGAACCGCGCAATGGCATGGAAACGGCACCTCGACCGGCAGTGCGGTGCGAGCCGTACTCTCGGTCCATGAGCGAGACCGAGAGCTTCGTGTCCTTCGGCGAGCAGGGGGCGCAGCTCACCTACGGTAGCTATCTCCGGCTCGGCCAGCTGCTCGACGCTCAGCATCTCGAGTCGGAGCCACCGGCCCACGACGAGCTGCTGTTCATCACCATCCACCAGGTCTACGAGCTGTGGTTCAAGCAGCTCCTGCACGAGGTCACCGCGGCCCGGGAGGCGATGCTCGGCGGCGACTCCCCACAGTCCGAGGGAGGCGGCCGCCTCTGGTGGGCCCAGCACCTGCTCACGCGGGTGCACGTGATCGAGCGGGTGCTCGTCCAGCAGGTCGACGTGCTGGAGACGATGACCCCGCAGGACTTCCTGGAGTTCCGGCAGCGACTCGCCCCGGCCAGCGGCTTCCAGTCGGTGCAGTTCCGCGAGCTGGAGTTCCTCTCCGGGGCGAAGGACCCGGCGTACCTGCGTCGCTTCCGCGGCCTCACCGACGCGGAGGAGGCGCGGCTCGCGGAGCGCCTCGAGGAGCCGAGCCTGTGGGACGCGTTCCTCGCCGTCCTGCGCTCCTTCGGCCTGGCCGCCGAGACCGACGCCGACGTCTCCGCGTCGATGCGCACCGTCGCCCACGACCGGGACCGGTACGCCGTGGTGTGGGCCCTCGCCGAGGCCCTGCTCCAGCATGACGAGCTGGCCGCGAACTGGCGCGCCCGCCACGTGGTGATGGTCGAGCGGATGATCGGCGCCAAGTCGGGCACGGGCGGATCGACCGGCGCGACCTACCTCCGCTCCCGGCTGCCGCTGCAGTACTACCCGCTGCTGTGGGAGCTGCGCAGCAAGCTCTGACCACCGACCCCGCGCGAGCCGCCGGGCATCCACTAACCTCGGAGTTGTGTCAACGGCGACGCATGAAGCGGACAAGTCTGCCCTCCTCTCGAGTGCCATCGAGCTGGCCCGGTCGGGGAGGGGGAGCGGCGGGCCACCGCGGGACGAGCTCGAGGCGCTGATCCGGGCCTACTACCGCCATGTCGCCGTCGAGGACATCGGCGATCGGTCTGACGTCGACGTCTACGGCGCCTTCGCCTCGCACTACAAGCTGGCCGGCAACCGGCCGCAGGGGACCGCCCGGGTGCGGATCCTGACGCCGGGTCCGAGTGAGCAGGGCTGGTCGGTCGACGGACACTCGGTCGTCGAGGTCGTCGTCGACGACATGCCCTTCCTCGTCGACTCGTTGACGATGGAGCTCTCGCGCCAGCTGCACGACGTGCATCTGGTGATCCACCCGGTCTTCGACGTGGTGCGCGACATCACCGGCTCGCTGCAGAGCGTGCGCCCGGTGGGCGAGGGAGCGGAGTCCGCCGGCGAGCGCGACGACCGGGCGGTCCGCGAGTCGTGGATGCACGTCGAGATCGACCGGCTCCCCGAGGGCGCCGACGTCGCGGGCATCGAGGACGCCGTCCAGCGCGTGCTCCGTGACGTGCGTGAGTCCGTCGAGGACTGGGACAAGATGCACGCCCAGGTCGCGACCATCGTCGACGAGCTGACCACGTCCCCGCCGGAGGGCGTCGACCCCGCCGAGGTCGTCCAGGCCCGCAACCTGCTGCAGTGGCTGGCCGACGACCACTTCACGTTCCTCGGCTACCGGGAGTACGGCCTGGAGCGTCACGGCGACCACGAGCACCTCCGCGGGGTCGCCGGCAGCGGCCTCGGCATCCTGCGGGCCGACCAGGACATGGCCGCGACCAGCGGCCGGCTGCCGGCCGCGGCGGCCCGCAAGGCGCGCGAGAAGACCGTGCTGGTGCTCACCAAGGCCAACTCGCGCTCGACCGTGCACCGCCCGGCGTACCTCGACTACGTCGGCGTCAAGAAGTTCGAGAACGGCGAGGTCGTTGGCGAGCGCCGCTTCCTCGGGCTCTACTCCAGCGCGGCGTACACCGAGTCGCTGACCCGGATCCCGCTGCTGCGCGAGCGTGCCGCGGCCGTGCTCCAGCGCATCGGCTTCTCCCCGATGAGCCACGACGGCAAGGCGCTCATGGACACGCTGGAGACCTACCCGCGTGACGAGCTCTTCCACACGACCGTCGACGAGCTCGCGCCGATGGCCGAGCAGGCCATGCATGCGCGCGAGCGGCGCCAGCTGCGGCTCTTCATCCGCCGCGACACCTACGGGCGCTACGTCTCCGTGCTCGTCTACCTGCCGCGCGACCGCTACAACACCGCCGTCCGCGAGCGGTTCTCGGAGATCCTGCGCGACCGGCTCGGCGGCGAGTCGGTCGAGTTCACGGTGCGGCTGACCGAGTCCACGACCGCGCGGGTGCACTTCGTGGTGCACCCGCCCAAGGGTGCCGACATCCGCGAGGTCGACACCGCGGACCTCGAGCGCCGGATGGTCGAGGCCTCCCGCTCGTGGCGCGACGACTTCACCACCGCGGTGCTGGCGTCGTACGGCGAGGAGAGCGGCACCGCGCTGCTGCGCCGCTACCTCGACTCGTTCCCCGAGGGGTACAAGGAGGACTTCACCCCGCGCGTCGCGGCGGTCGACCTGGGTCGGCTCGAGGGCATGCGCCTGGACGAGCACGACTCCGGGCTCGACCTGTCGCTCTACGAGGACCTGGACGCCGGCCGAGGAGAGGCGCGGCTCAAGGTCTATCGCGTCGGGCCGCCGCTGTCGCTGTCGAACGTGCTGCCGATGCTCTCGTCGATGGGCGTCGAGGTGATCGACGAGCGGCCCTACCAGCTCGACCTGGAGCGGCCGACCTACATCTACGAGTTCGGGCTCCGGTACGGCGCGAGCCTGCCCGACCACGCCCGCGAGCCCTTCCAGGACGCGATCCGGGCGGTGTGGGAGGGATTCAACGAGATCGACGGCTTCAACGCGCTGGTGCTCGCGGCGGGGCTGAGCTGGCGGCAGGCCACCCTGCTGCGGGCGTACGCGAAGTACATGCGGCAGGGGAACTCGCCGTTCGCGCTCGACTACATCGAGGGCGCGCTGCGCGGCAACGTCGACATCACCCGCCTGCTGGTGCGGCTCTTCGAGGCCCGCTTCGACCCGAAGCGCGAGCACGGCGGCGAGGACCACGCCGAGGCGGACCTGGAGGAGAGGATCGGTCGAGCGCTCGACGACGTCGTCAGCCTCGACCACGACCGGATCCTGCGCTCCTACCTCACCCACATCAAGGCGACGCTGCGCACCAGCTACTTCCAGCCGGGCGCTGACGGCGGCCCCAAGCCCTACATCGCCCTCAAGCTCGAGCCCGACGCCATCCCCGACCTGCCGGCGCCCCGGCCGCGCTACGAGATCTTCGTGTACTCGCCGCGCGTCGAGGGCTCGCACCTGCGCTTCGGCGCGGTCGCCCGCGGCGGCCTGCGCTGGTCGGACCGCCGCGACGACTTCCGCACCGAGGTGCTCGGCCTGGTCAAGGCGCAGATGGTGAAGAACACCGTGATCGTGCCGGTCGGCGCGAAGGGCGCGTTCTTCTGCAAGCAGCTGCCGGACCCGAGCCGCGACCGCGACGCGTGGCTGGCCGAGGGCGTGGCCTGCTATCGGACCTTCATCTCGGGCCTGCTCGACATCACCGACAACCTGGTCGACGGCGAGACCGTCCCGCCCCGCGACGTGGTCCGCCACGACGGCGACGACACCTACCTGGTGGTCGCGGCCGACAAGGGGACGGCGACGTTCTCCGACATCGCCAACGCGGTGGCCAAGGACTACGGCTTCTGGCTCGGCGACGCGTTCGCCAGCGGCGGCTCGGTGGGCTACGACCACAAGGCGATGGGCATCACGGCCCGCGGTGCGTGGGTCTCGGTGCAGCGGCACTTCCGCGAGCGCGGCATCGACACGCAGACCGAGGAGTTCACGGTCGCCGGCATCGGTGACATGTCCGGCGACGTCTTCGGCAACGGCATGCTCCGCTCGAAGCACCTCCGGCTGGTCGCGGCCTTCGACCACCGCGACATCTTCCTCGACCCGATGCCCGATCCGGCGGCGTCGTACGCCGAGCGGGAGCGGCTGTTCGGGCTCCCGCGGTCGAGCTGGCAGGACTACGACACCAGCCTGATCTCCGAGGGCGGCGGCGTCTACTCCCGCCAGCTCAAGCGGATCTCGCTCAACGACGCGGTCCGCGAGTCCCTCGGCATCGACGCGGGCGTCGAGGCGATGACCCCGGCCGAGCTGATGAACGCGATCCTCAAGGCGCCGGTCGACCTGCTCTGGAACGGCGGCATCGGCACCTACGTCAAGGCGTCCTCCGAGACCCACGCGGCGGCCGGCGACAAGGCCAACGACGGGATCCGCGTCGACGGCTGCGACGTCCGGGCCCGCGCCGTCGGCGAGGGCGGCAACCTCGGCCTGACCCAGCTGGGCCGGATCGAGTACGCCCAGTCGGGGGCCGGCGCCCGCGACGGGGGCGGCTCGGGAGCCGGGGGACGGATCAACACCGACTTCATCGACAACTCGGCGGGTGTGGACACCTCCGACCACGAGGTGAACCTGAAGATCCTGCTCGACCGGGTCGTCAAGGCCGGCGACCTGACCGAGAAGCAGCGCAACCAGCTGCTCGCCGAGATGACCGACGAGGTCGCCGAGCTGGTGCTGCGCGACAACTACGAGCAGAACCTCGCCCTCGCCAACGCGCTCGACCACGCACCCTCGATGCTGCACGTGCACGAGGAGTGGATCCGGCGCCTGGAGCGCGACGGCGTGCTCGACCGCGAGCTCGAGGGGCTGCCGCCGGTGCGCGAGGTCAAGCGCCGCGCCGACGGCAACGAGGGCCTGACCGCTCCGGAGCTCTCGGTGCTGCTCGCGTGGACGAAGATCGTGCTCGCGCAGGAGCTGCTGGAGTCGGACCTGCCCGACGACCCGTACCTCGACTACGACCTGCGCGCCTACTTCCCGACCCAGGTGCGGGAGGGCTTCGAGGAGCAGGTCCGGCGACACCCGCTGCGCCGCGAGATCATCGTGACCCAGGTCGTCAACGACCTCGTCAACGGCGCGGGCATCACCTACTGGCCGCGGCTCGCGGGCGAGACCGGCGCGAGCGCGGGCGAGCTCACCCGCGCCAACTTCGTGGCCCGCGAGATCTTCGGCTCCCTCGACCTGCGCCGGGAGCTGAAGACCTACGACAACCGCCTCGCCGCGGCCCTCCAGACCCGGATGCGCCTGGAGATGCGGACCCTGGTCGAGCGCGCGTCGCGGTGGCTGGTCAACAACCGGCGGCCGCCCCTGGACAGCCAGGGGACCGTCGAGCTGTTCGGAGAGCCGGTGCGGCGCACGATGGCGGAGCTGCCCGAGCTGATGAGCGGACGCGAGCTGGCGGCGTACGTCGAGCGCAAGGAGTCGCTCGAGCACGCGGGCGTGCCCGAGGACCTCGCGTCGCGGGTGGCGGTGCTGCCGCCGGCCTACATGCTGCTCGGGGTGATCGAGATCGCCGGCCGCGAGGACCTCGACCCGAGCGTGGTGGCCCGCGTGCACTTCGCCCTCGGGGAGCGTCTCGGGCTGCCGGCGCTGGTGCAGCGGATCCTCGCCCTGCCCCGGGCCGACCGCTGGCAGACCATGGCGCGGGCGTCGCTGCGCGACGACCTGCACACCGTGCACGCCCAGCTGACCGCGCAGGTGCTGGGCCGCACCGACGCCGAGGACACCGCGCCGGCCCGGGTCGCGGCCTGGGAGGACGCCGACGCCGTCGTGGTCGCCCGCGCCACCGCGACGCTCGAGGAGATCTGCGCCGACGAGCAGGCCGACCTGGCCCGGCTCTCGGTCGGTCTGCGGGTGGTGCGGGGGCTCCTCGCCTCGGGCTGAGCATGGCCGACCCGATAACGTCGTGACATGACCGACCTCGCCACGGCCGGAGTGGCCGAGACCGCACGGTTGATCAGCGCAGGCGACGTCTCCGCGAGGGGCGTCGTCGAGGCGGCGCTCGCCCGGATCGAGGAGCGCGACCGCGAGCTCAACGCGTTCTCGCGGGTGCTCGTCGACGAGGCGATCGCCGAGGCCGAGGCGCGCGACGCGGCGCTGACCGCGGGCGAGACGCCCGGACCGCTGCACGGCGTACCCCTCGCGATCAAGGAGGAGATCGACGTCGCGGGCACGGTCACGACGTTCGGGGGCGACGGCAACGCGACGCCGGCGACCGCGGACGCCGAGATCGTCCGTCGGCTGCGGGCCGCCGGCGCGGTGATCGTCGGCAAGACCACGATGCCGGAGTTCGGGGCCTACCCCTTCACCGAGTCGGCCTCCCGCGGCGTCACCCGCAACCCCTGGGACCCGGCCCGCACGCCCGGTGGCTCCAGCGGCGGTACGGCGGCCGCGGTGTCGGCCGGGATGGTGCCCGCCGGCATGGGCGGCGACGGCGGTGGCTCGATCCGGATCCCCAGCGCCAGCTGCGGTCTCTTCGGGCTCAAGCCGCAGCGCGGCCGGGTCACCACCGCGCCGCACCCGCACCTGTGGTGGGCGCTCGGCACGGCCGGACCGCTGACCCGCACGGTGCGCGACAGCGCCGTCATCTACGACGTGGTCCGCGGCAACGTCGAGGGCGACCTCTACCGGGCCGCCGGCGACGCGTCGTTCGTGGACGCCGTCGACCAGGCGCCGGGCCGACTACGGATCGGCTGGTCGACCACGCCGGTCACGCTCGGCGTCCGTCCCGACCTCGCCCACGTGCACGCCGTCGAGGACACCGCCCGGCTGCTGACCGGCCTCGGCCACGACGTGCGCCAGGTGGATCCGCACTACCCCGACCCGACGGCGGCGTTCGTGCCGCAGTTCTTCGCCGGCATCCGCAGCGAGGCCGAGCTGGTCGAGCACTACGACCGGCTCGAGCGACGCACCCGGGAGACCTGCCGCCTCGGCTCGTGGGTCACCCCGAAGGTCGTCGAGTGGGCGCTCGGCCAGACCGAGAAGGTGTCGATCAAGGCCAACCGGGTCTTCCAGGACGTCGACGTGCTGCTCACGCCCGCGATCGCGCACCGGCCGCCACCGGTCGGCCGGCTCGATGGCGTGGGCACGGTCCGAGCCGCGCTGCGGGCGATGCCCTCGATCGCCTACGCCGCGATCTGGAACGTCGCGGGCAATCCCGCCGCCTCGGTCCCGTGCGGCCTTGCGCCCGACGGCCTGCCGCTCGCCGTCCAGCTGGTCGGGCGTACCGACGACGAGGTCACGCTGTTCTCGCTGTCCGCGCAGATCGAGGCGGCACGGCCCTGGCCGCTGCTCGCCCCGGGAGCCCCCCCGATGAGTACCCGATGACCGCCGCGATCGAGGTCATCGGCCTGACCAAGACCTACGGCGACCTCCGTGCCGTCGACGGCGTGGACCTGACGGTGGGGGAGGGCGAGTTCGTCGGCATCCTGGGCCCCAACGGCGCCGGCAAGACGACACTGCTTGAGATGGTCGAGGGGCTGCGCGAGCCCACCGCGGGATCGGCCAGCGTGCTCGGGCTCCCGGCCTGGCCGCGCAACGCCGCGCTGCTGCCGCGGATCGGGGTACAGCTCCAGGCATCGTCGTTCTTCGAGCGGCTGACCGCTCGCGAGCAGATCCACACCTTCGCGTCGCTGTACGGCGTGGCCGCGTCGCGCGCCGACGAGTGGCTGGAGCGGGTCGGGCTGGTCGAGAAGGCCGACAGCCGCGTCGAGCAGCTCTCCGGTGGCCAGGCGCAGCGGCTGTCGATCGCCTGCGCACTCGTGCACGACCCGGAGGTGGTCTTCCTCGACGAGCCGACCGCGGCCCTCGATCCGCAGGCACGGCGCAACCTGTGGGACCTGCTGTCCGGCATCAACGACTCCGGGCGGACCGTCGTGCTGACGACGCACTACATGGACGAGGCGGAGGCGCTCGCCGACCGGGTCGCGATCATGGACCACGGCAAGCTGCTGGTGTTCGACACTCCGGCAGCGCTGATCCACGGGCTCGACGCCCCGACCCGGATCACCCTGACCGACGGCGAGGTGCTCACCACTCGCGAACCCGCCGTCGAGATCGCCCGACTCGCCGAGCAGAGCCGGCTCGACGGCGTCCGCGTGCAGACCGGCACACTCGAGGACGTGTTCCTCGACCTCACCGGACGGGAGTACCGAGCATGAGCACCCCACGCATGAACACCCCAGCATGAGCAGCCGCACCCTTCCTCGGGAGCCGCGGGTGAGCACCCCACGGACGAGCAGGGCCACGCCGTTCTGGGCGCTCTCGCGGGCGATCCTGCGCGGCTTCGTGCGCGACCGCACCGCGGTCTTCTTCGCGGTCGTCTTCCCGCTGATGTTCCTCGTGCTCTTCGGCGGGCTCTTCTCCGACCAGTCCGTGGGCAAGGTCGACATGATCGTCGTCGGCGACGTGTCGCTGATCGACGACCTGCCGGCCGACGCCGACGCGTCGTTCGGGGCCACCTTCGACGTCACCCACTCCGACGACCTCGACGACGCGATCGCCCAGGTGCGCAAGGGCGACGCCGACGTGGCGGTCGAGCAGCAGGGGCAGACGCTCGTCGCGCACTACACGCAGACCGACCCGGCGAAGGCGGGCATCACCGCCGGCGCGCTCCAGGCGCTCGTCGACGGGACCAACCTCGCGGTGACCGGCCAGCCCCCGACGTACTCCCTCGACGTCGAGTCGGTCGAGGACGAGTCGCTCGACACCATCCAGTACTACACGCCCGGGCTGCTCGGCTGGGCCGTCGCGATGAGCGCCGCCTTCGGCGCTGCCGCCACGATCCAGGGCTGGCGGCAGACCAAGCTGCTGCGCCGGCTCCAGCTCGCGCCGGTCTCGACCCGTACCGTCGTCGGCGCGCGGGTCTCGGTGACCGTCTCGGTCGCGCTCGTGCAGATGGCGATCTTCATCGGGGTCGGCGCGCTGTTCTTCGGTCTGACGCTGACCGGCGCGTGGTGGATGGCGATCCCGCTGCTGGTCGTCGGCACGCTGTGCTTCATGTCGATCGGCCTGCTCGCGGGCGCGATCACCAAGACCCAGGAGGGCGCGGTCAACGCCGCTAACTTCATGGTGCTGCCGATGGCCTTCCTCAGCGGTTCGTTCTTCCCGCTCGAGGGGGCCCCGCAGTGGCTGCAGACCTTCTCCCAGGTGCTGCCGCTCAAGCACCTCAACGACGGCATGCTCGACGTGATGGTCCGCGGCGAGCCGTGGACGGCGGCGCTGCTGCCGATGCTGTTCCTCGCGGTGTTCGCGACGGTGGTGACGCTGATCGCCGCCCGGCTCTTCCGCTGGGAGACCACCTAGCCTCGACGTTTCGCGGGGCGGTGTGGTGACAAGGCCGGAGCGACATATCCGTTCGTATTCCGAGCGACGGCAACGCAGTCAGCGGGCGTCCAGCGCGTCGCGTAGCAGGCGCGGAGTTGATCAACACGGCCTGAGGGTCACCCGCTCTCCATCGCGCCTCCACCCCGTCTCCAAGGTTGCCGGCGCACCCCGACCCATCGTGAGGGGGTGAGCCAGAGAGATCTCCCGTACGACGTGGTCGTGGTCGGCGCGCGCTGCGCCGGTGCCACGACCGCCCGACTCCTCGCGACGCGGGGTCTGCGCGTCGCGCTGGTCGACCGGGCGCCGCTCAGCCGCGATCCGCTCTCCACCCACGGGATCGCGCGCGGTGGCGTCGTCCAGCTGTCCCGGTGGGGGCTGCTCGACCGGGTCCTCGAGAGCGGCGCGCCACCCGTCAGGGAGGTGACCTTCGGGGCTCCCGCCGGGGAGCGGACCGTGCCGCTGAAGGCGCGCGCCGGTGTCGACCTCGTCGTGGCGCCGCGGCGCCGAGTGCTCGACGCCCTGCTCGCCGACGCCGCCGTCCACGCGGGAGCCGAGCTCCGCGCCGACCTGGCGGTCGACGGCCTGGTGCGCGACGGCGCCGGGCGGGTCACCGGGGTGACCGCGAGGACATCCATGGGCGGGCACGTCGTGCTGCGCGCTCGTCACGTCGTCGGCGCCGACGGTCTCCGCTCGACCGTGGCGCGGCTCGTCGACGCCGAGACCACGTGCTCCTTCGCCGCCGACCTCTCCCTCTTCTACCTGTACGTGCGCGGTGCGCCCTGGCGCGGCTTCGAGTTCCACGTGGCCGACCGCGCGTTCTCGGGCGTCTTCCCCACCCACGACGACACCGGCTGCGTCTGGATCGTGCGCCCGACCGCCCTCCTCGACGGCGTCCGCGCTGCCGGCGCCCGCCGGGACGCCGCGCTGCTGAGCGAGCTCGACGACGTGGCCGTGCCGCTCGCGGCCCGGGCGCGCGTCGGCCACCCGGTGAGCAAGGTGCGCGGCGTGCGGGCGCTGCCCAACCACGTCCGTCGGGCCCATGGAGCGGGATGGTCACTGGTGGGCGACGCCGGCTACCACCGCGACCCGATCACCGGCCACGGGATCACCGACGCCTTCCGGGACGCCGAGCTGCTCGCCGACGCGCTCACCGACGGGTTGGGCGGCGCCCGGCCCGAGGCGTCCGCCCTCGCGGCGTACGAGTCCGCCCGCGACGTCGCCCTCGCCGACGTGTTCCGACTGACCCGGGAGCTCACGGCGTTCCCGGACCCCGCTCACTTCGTCGAGCTCCAGCTGGAGCTCGCCGAGGCACTCGACCGGGAGGCGACCCAGCTCGCCTCGCGACCCGAGCCCGCCGGGCTCGATGCGGCGTCCGCCGCCTGACAGGCCACCGCCCTACCGAGAGGACAGCACCATGACCACCACGCAGCACCAGCACACCAACGGCGTCGACGTTCCGGCGCTCTTCGGCACGATCGACGCCGTCCGCGCGGCGCCGGAGATCGCGCGCTTCCAGTTCCGTGCGCAGACCCGCTGGGTCGACGGCACCTACAACCGCACCACCATCGACACCTTCCACGGCGCCGGGGCGGAGCAGACCCGCACCGAGCCGTTCGTCGTCGAGGCCGACCACCCGGTCGTGCTGGTCGGCCAGGACCGCGCCCCCACGCCCGCCGAACACCTGCTGCAGGCGCTCGGGAGCTGCCTGATGAGCGGTCTGGCCAACATCGCGGCCGCCCGGGGGATCGAGCTCGGGGAGGTCACCGCCCGCGTCGAGGGCGACATCGACCTGCTGGGGATCCTGGGGCTCGACGAGAGCGTGCGCAACGGGTTCGAGCAGGTCCGGGTCACCTTCCACGTGCAGGGCGAGGCCGAGGCGCGCGAGCTCGCCTCCCTGGTCGAGCAGGCGCGGCGCCGTTCCGCGGTGTACGACGTGGTCACCCGCGGTGTGCCCGTGGCCGTCGACGTCGCGACCCGCTGAGCGGGTGCGCGGGGCCGCCGGCGTGGGACCATGATCTGCGTGGTCCTGATCCTGGCCGGCGGCCTGGAGCTCGACGAGACGCTCTTCGAGCTCCAGCGAGACGGCCACGTCGTACCCCTGGAGCCGCAGGCCTTCGACGTGCTCGTGCACCTCGTCGCGCACCGCGATCGGGTCGTGACCAAGGAAGAGCTGATGGACGCCGTCTGGGGCGGCCGGTTCGTCAGCGAGACCGCCGTCACGAGCCGGATCAAGCAGGTGCGGCGGGCGCTCGGGGACGATGGGCGCGCGCAGGCGTTGGTGCGCACGGTGCACGGTCGCGGCTACCGCTTCGTCGGCACCGTGGAGGAGGCCGGGCCCGAGGCCGGGGCCGGCGGGGCCGCGGCCCCGCGGCCGCCGATCCGGTACACGGTCACCGACGGCCTGCACGTCGCCTACCAGGTCACCGGCGGCGGTCCGGTCGACCTGGTGCTGATCTCCGGGTTCGTCTCGCACCTCGACATCGACTGGGACGATCCGCGCCACGTCCGCTTCCTCGACGGCCTCGGGGCGATGGGCCGGCTGATCCGCTTCGACAAGCGCGGCACCGGCATGTCCGACCGGCCCGCGGGGGTGCCCGACCTCGAGACCCGGATGCACGACGTGCTCGCCGTCATGGCTGCCGCCGCTTCCGACAGTGCCGTGCTCGTGGGCTACTCCGAGGGCGTCCCCATGGCATTGCTGATGGCGGCGCTGCATCCCGAGCGGGTGCGCGGCCTGGTCCTGTACGGCGGCTACGCGCGGCGTACGCGCGCCCCCGACTACCCCTGGGCCAAGACCGACGAGGAGCGCCGTGCCTACGTCGAGCACCTGGTGACCGCTTGGGACTGGGCCGCCGACGCGCGGCTGCGTTGCCCGTCGGCCGACCTGGCCATGCAGCGCTGGTGGGAGCGTCGGATGAGCGCGGCCGCCACCCCGACCACCGTGCGTGCGCTGATGGACATGAACGCGCTGGTCGACGTGCGCGACCTGCTGCCCAGCATCACCGCCCCGGCGCTGCTGCTGCACCGCACCGGTGACGAGATGTTCGACCCCCAGGAGAGCCGGTACATCGCCGAACGGGTGCCCGGGGCGCAACTGCGACTGCTCGACGGTCGGGACCACCTCCCCTGGGGCGACGCCGACCAGGTCCTCGAGGTGATCGACCCGTTCGTACGGACCCTTCCCGAGCTCGGCGGTCACCGTGCGCTGGCCGCCGTCGTGGCTGTTGCGGGCGCCGGTGCGGAGGACGTCCGGACGGCCCTGTCCGGCACCGGTCCGGGCGCGCGGCCCCGGAGCCGCTCCGACGGGACGCCCGTGGTGCTCTTCGACGGACCCGCGACGGCGGTGCGGGCGCTGCGCCGCGTGTTGGGCCGAGCGCCGACGGCGGAGGGATCGGCGGCCGCCGGGGTGGCGATCGCGGAGGTGAGCGTCGCGGGCGACGAGGTCGGCGGACCGGGTGTGGACGAGTCGGTCGAGCTCGCGGCCGCCGCGGAGACCGGCTCGATCCTGGTCAGCAGCGCGGCCGCCGTGCTGCTCTCGGGTTCGGGGATCTCGCTGCGGCCGGACGCGCAGGGGAGCCGGGTGGTGGCCGGCTGAGCCGGCGCCGCGTGGCGGTTCAGCACTCCGGCGCTGGGAGGTCTGCCACCCTTCGGGCGCGCCGGGTGAGCAGCGTGCGCTCGTCGTCGTTGCCGGTCAGCGCGGCGGCTGCCCGGAACGCCGCCGCGGCCTCGGCCGGGCGCCCGGCGCGTTCGAGCAGGTCGCCCCGGACGGCGAGCGGCAGGTGCGAGCGGGCCAGCGCGGGGTCGTCGGCGACCGCGTCGAGGATCGCCAGTCCGGCGTCCGGGCCGTGGGCACGACCGTGGGCGACCGCGCGGTTCACCTCGACGACGGGGCCGGGCGCGGTCCGGGCCAGTACGTCGTACAGCCGGGCGATCTCGACCCAGTCGGTGTCCTCCGGCCGGCGGGCACGGGCGTGACAGGCGGCGATCGAGGCCTGCACGACGTACGTGCCGACGGGCCGGCCGGTGCGTCCGAGCCGCTCGGCCTCGGCGAGCGCGGCGAAGCCGCGGCGGATCAGCAGCTGGTCCCAGCGGCGTCGGTCCTGGTCGTCGAGGAGCACCGGCGCGCCGGCGGCGTCGCAGCGGGCGGGCAGTCGTGAGCCCTGGAGCTCCAACAGCGCCTGCAGGCCGCGCACCTCGGGATCGTCGGGCACCAGGCCGCTGAGGATCCGGGCGAGCCGCATCGCCTCGAGGCACAGCTCGGGACGGATCCAGTCGGCGCCGCCGCTCGCCGCGTGCCCCTCGGTGAAGATCAGGTAGACCACGGCGAGCACGTCCGCCAGCCGCTCGCGCCGCGCCGCGCCCGTCGGCATCTCGAGCGACGCGCCGCTCTCGGCGAGGATGCGCTTCGCGCGGGAGATGCGCTGGCCCATGGTCGCGTCCTTGACCAGGTAGGCGCGGGCGATCTCGGCGGTGGTGAGGCCGCCGACCAGGCGCAGCGTCAGTGCCGTCCGGGAGTCCGGTGGCAGTGTCGGGTGGCAGCCGATGAACGCCAGCCGCAGCACGTCGTCCTCGATGTGGTCGACCACGTCGACGAGGTCGGTCATGTGCGCGTCCATTCCGCTCCGGGCCAGCTCCGCCGTACGACGACGCAGCGCGTCGGTGCGCCGGAACTGGTCGATCGCCCGGCGCTTCGCGACCGCGGTCAGCCAGGCGCCGGGATTGGCCGGGACACCCTCGTCGGGCCACGTCTCGAGCGCTGCGACGAGGGCGTCCTGGGCGAGGTCCTCCGCGAGGTCGAGGTCGCGGGTCATCCGGGTCAGCGCGCCGACGAGCCGGACCGACTCACGACGCCAGACCGCGGTGATCGCCGCTGCGGTCGGGGTCTCGGTCACCCGGCCGCCGCGGTGCCGTCCTGTGACCAGATCGGCCGGATCTCGACGGCGCCCTCCCAGCCGGGCCAGTACTGCTGGTGCAGCTCCAGCACCCGGCGGGCACCCTCGACGGCCTCCGCCTGCGACCGGGCCTCGATGATCGAGAACCCGCCGACGAGCTCTTTCGCCTCGGCGTACGGCCCGTCGGTGTTGGTGATGGTGCCGTCGGTGAGCCGCAGCTCGACGATCTGCTCGCCGCCTCCGAGCCCGCCGGCCGCGATCATCGTGCCGTCGGCGAAGGCCTGGCCCATCTCGGCGCCCATCGCCTCGATCAGTGCGGGTGGCACCTCGCCCGGGTCGGGCGCCATCTTCACGAACACCATGTAGCGCATCTGTCTCTCCTCGGTTCGACGTTGCTGTCACCCATGCGTCGATCGAACTCTGCCGTTTTCGACACGACGCGTCGAGGAACTTCCCGGCAGGCCCGGCTCGAGCGAGCCGGGGTCCCTGGTGCGTGGTGCGTATGGATGCGATTCTGCTCGCCACGGTGCTGGCGTTGCCGAGCGGAGTCCCGGCGATCATCGGGTTCTATCTTGTCTACGGGCTGCTGGCGCAGGTACCGGGGGCGAGTCCATCGAGCGAGGCGGGCTGGATGGCGTGCACGTCCGCCGGAGCGTGCCACGGGTGGTCGGTCGGTGGCCCGGCACCGTGGTTCACGCACGCGACGGACGTCGTCGGGCTCGTTGCGCTGACGTTCGCCGCCGTGGTGAACGTGTTGGTCGTCCGGATGCTGATGGCCAGGCGCCGGTCACCGGTGCAGGCGCCTCGCGCAGGCGGTCGGTGACGGAGCCGTCACGTGCGTCGGTGGAACCGGATCTTCCCGGTGGGGAGGTACGTCGTCACGTAGGCCGGGTCGTGGATGAGGGTGTGGTGCCAGGCGCAGAGGGAGGCGCTGTCGGTGAGGTTGGTGTGGCCGCCGTCGGTCCAGTGTTGTTGGTGGTGGGCGTGGAGTCCGGTGGTGCGGTCGCAGCCTTCGGCGCGGCAGCCGCGGTCGCGCAGGAACATGGCGATCCGTTGGTGCTCGGTGTGGTAGCGGCTCCGCCTACCCAGGTCCAGGGGAACGCTGTTGCCGCCGAGGACGGCGGGGATGATGCCGGCCTCGCAGGCGAGCCGGCGCGCCATGGCGGGGCTGATCTGGTCGCCGGTGTCGAGGGTCCCGGCCTTGTCCAGCCGTCCGGTGAGGGTGTCTTCGTCGATGACCACCACGACGGTGGCGTTGACCCCGCCGGTGGCCGGGAGCCGGTCGACCGGGTAGCGCTCGATCAGCTCGCACAGCGCCCGGCCGAGTGCCTCGGGTCCGGGTCGGCGTTCGATGCCGGGGCCCTGGGTGGCCGCGAGGTGCTTGGGTGCGGCCAGGGCCATCAGCATCTTCTTGAGGGCGGCGGCGTGGTAGGTCGGCAGGGTGAACCGGCCACGGGTCTTCCCGTCGCCGTCGTCGACCATCGTCAGCGAGCAGGCCCGCAGCGCGTCCGCCTCCTGCCGTTGCAGGGTCTGGGCCTCGTGGGCGTCGGCCTCCTCGGGCGCGATGACCTCCCACAGCCGCCGCCCCAGCCGGCCGAGCGCCTTGGCGTCGTGGTGGCGGGCCTCGGCGAGCAGGTGCGCCTCGGCCTTGGCGAGGGTCTGTGCGCCGAGGTCGGTGGGGAGTCGGTCGACCCACCGGATAACGACCCGCGCCCGCTCGACGTCGATGTCCCCGGCCGCCAGCGCCTCCCGCGTCATGGAGTGGGTCTCGAGGTCGTGGCCGAGCCGCACCGCGCCGTACGCGGCCGCCCGCGTGGTCTTCGCCTGGTAGGCCAGCCAGTTCGCCGCACTGGACGCGCCCCGAACGGGGTGGTTTCGAGACAGGCGCTGGCGCGCCTTCCTCAACCACCGTGACCCCGGACCACGGTGGTTGAGGAGGTTGCGCTAGCAACCGTCTCGAAACCCCGCTGCGTCGGCGGATGCGGTGGGTCGGGTGCTGGGTGGTGGTTTCGAGACAGGCGCTAGCGCGCCTTCCTCAACCACCGTGATCCCGAGGACGGTGGTTGAGGAGGTTGCGCTAGCAACCGTCTCGAAACCCTGCTGCGTCGGCGGATGCGGTGGGTCGGGTGCTGGGTGGTGGTTTCGAGACAGGCGCTAGCGCGCCTTCCTCAACCACCGTGACCCCCGACGACGGTGGTTGAGGAGGTTGCGCTAGCAACCGTCTCGAAACCCCGCTGCGTCGGCGGATGCGGTGGGTCGGGTGCTGGAAGGTGGTTTCGAGACAGGCGCTAGCGCGCCTTCCTCAACCACCGTGCTCGGCGACGGTGGTTGAGGTGCGACGAGCGCCAGCGAGGAGCCTCGAAACCACCGAGCACGGGGCTCAGCTGGCCTTCTTGGCCGCGGCCTTCTTCTTGGCGGTTGTCTTCTTGGCTGGAGCCTTCTTCGACGTCGACTTCTTGGCCGCGGTCTTCTTCTTCGCCGGCGCCTCATCTCCGGACGAGGAGGACGACGAAGACTCGCCCCGGGCGGTCTTGGCGGCGTCGACGGAGCGCTGCAGGGCGGCGAGCAGGTCGACGACCTCGCCGGAGGTCTTGGTCGAGGTCTCGGTGCGCTTGACCTCGCCGCCCTCGATCTTGGTCTTGACCAGGGCCTCGACGGCCTCGGCGTAGTCGTCCTCGAACTCGGCCGGGTCGAAGTCGCCGGCCAGGGTCTCGACCAGCATGGTGGCCATCTTGGCCTCGGCCGGCTTCACCTCGCCGGACTCGACGGAGAAGTCGGGCGTGCGGACCTCGTCGGGCCACATCATCGTCTGCAGCACGATGACGTCCCCGTTGTCGGTGGAGCGCACGCGCAGCACGGCCACGGTGGTGCGCTGCCGCAGGGCGACGGTGACGACCGCCATCCGGTCCGCGTCGATCAGGGCCTGGCGCAGCAGCGCGTAGGGCTTCGCGCCGGTCTTCTCGGGCTCCAGGTAGTAGGACTTCTCGAAGAGCATCGGGTCGATCTGGTCGGAGGGCACGAACTTCTCGACCGAGATCTCCCGCGACGACGTCGACGGCAGCTCGGCCATGTCGTCGTCGGTGAGGATGACCATCTCGCCGTCCTCGGTCTCGTAGCCCTTCGCGATGTCGGCGTACGCGACCTCCTCGCCGTCGAGCGAGCAGACCCGCTGGTACCTGATCCGCCCGCCGTCCTTGGCATGCACCTGCCGGAACGAGACATCGTGGGACTCGGTGGCGGCATACAGCTTCACGGGCACGCTCACGAGCCCGAACGAGACGGCGCCCTTCCAGATTGCACGCATGACATCAGTATGACCGGCGAACGCGACGCCATTCATCGAGCGCGTCGGTCCGGGTTCCGACCGGCATGATGTCGTCATGCGCCCGATGCTCGCCACCCGCACGGACCACGTGCCGACCGGCGACGCCTGGACGCACGAGGTCAAGTGGGACGGCGTGCGCGCGCTGACCGACGTCGGGACGGGCGGGCTGCGGATGACCAGCCGCAACGAGAACGCGATCACGATCGCCTGGCCCGAGCTCGCCACCAGTCCGCTCGGCGAGCGCGACCTGCTGGTCGACGGCGAGATCATCGCGCTCAACGACCGGGGCCTGCCCGACTTCCGCACGCTCCAGGAGCGCATGCACGTGCGCCGGGCGACGACCGCGGCCCGCCTCGCCGAGAGGGTGCCGGCGATCTACATGGTCTTCGACCTGCTCCGCCTCGACGGCCGCGACCTGACCGGGGAGCCGCAGGAGGTGCGCCGTGGCCTGCTCGAGGGGCTCGGCGTCGACGGCTCCTGGCAGGTCCCGGCGGCGTACGACGACGGCGCGATGCTCGTCGAGGCGACCCGGCAGCAGGGCCTCGAGGGCGTGGTCAGCAAGCGCCGGACCTCGACGTACCGACCCGGCGAGCGCACCCCACACTGGCTCAAGCTCGCCCACCGGCATCGGCTGTCGTACGTCGTGGGCGGCTGGCGTCCCCAGGAGGGCACGACCGACCGGCTGGCCGCCCTGCTCGTGGGGGAGCAGACGCCCGACGGGCTGATCTACCGTGGCCGCGTGGGCAGCGGGATCGGGCCGAGACAGAGCAGGGTCCTCACCGAGCTGGTCGCCGGGCTCGGCCGCGGCGACAGCCCGTTCGCCGACGAGGTGCCCCCGGTCGACGCCCAGGGCACGCACTGGCTGGAGCCGGCCCTCGTCGTCGACATCGACACCCACGGTCGTGGGTACGACCGGTTGCGGCAGCCCTCCTTCCAGGGCGTCCGCACCGACCTGACCCCCGAGGATCTGGGAGGGGACCCGTGATCCGGCTCCTGCTCGCCCTGGCGCTCACCGTCACGGCGCTCCTGGTGCCGGCGCCGGCGCACGCAGAGCCCACGCACGTGCGCCTCGACGGCGTCGACGTCCGCCTCCCGGAGGGCAGCCGCCAGGTCGTCACCGTCAACCACACCGCCGGCTACCGCGCGCGGATCACCTTCTGGGCGCTCACGGGCGACGGCTGGGCGGCCCGGATGCGGGCCACCGACGGCCGGATCGGGTACGGCGGGCTCGTGGTCGGCCACCGCCGCCGCCAGAACACCGGCACCACGCCGACGGGCACCTACGCCCTGCCGTGGGCCTTCGGCATGCACGAGCGCGACGACGCGTGGAAGCTTCGCTACCGCCAGGTCCGGCGCGGTGACTTCTGGGTGCAGGACAACGCGTCGGCGTACTACAACCGCTTCCGCAACCAGCGCCAGGGCGGCTTCCGCTGGTGGCTGCCGGGCAGCGATCCGAACGCCTCGGAGCGGCTCACCGACTACCGCCGTCAGTACGAGTGGTCGATCGTGATCGGCTTCAACGCCGGACAGGTGCGCCACCGCGGCTCCGGGATCTTCCTGCACGTCAACGGCCGCGGTGCCACGGCGGGATGCGTCAGCGCGCCGCGTCCGTTCGTCGCCCGCCTGATGCGCCGGCTCGACCCCGACCACCGCCCCGTGATCGCGATCGGCCGCTGATGCCGGCCGAGAAGCAGGAGGTCCGCGTCCAGGTCGACGGCCGGACCCTCACGATCAGCAACCTCCACAAGGTGCTCTACCCGCGCACCGGCTACACCAAGGGCGAGGTGCTCAACTACTACGCCCAGGTCTCGCCGGTGCTGCTGCCGCACCTGCGCGACCGGTGCGTCACCCGGATCCGCTGGCCGCACGGCGTCCAAGAGGCGAGCTTCTTCGAGAAGAACACCCCCGCCGGCACGCCCTCGTGGGTGCGGACGGCGAAGGTCCCCACGACCGGGTCCCGCGCCCGGTCCTCGAGTGACACGCTCGTCTTCCCGATCGTCGACGACCTCGCCACGCTCACCTGGCTGGTCAACCTCGCCGCGCTCGAGCTGCACGTGCACCAGTGGGCGGTCGGGAGGAACGGCCGCCCCCGCAACGCCGACCGGCTCGTCATCGACCTCGACCCCGGCGAGCCCGCCGGCCTGCACGAGTGCTGCCGGGTCGCGCTGCTGGTGCGCGACAAGCTCGCCGAGCGGGACCTGACCGCCAAGCCGGTCACCAGCGGCAGCAAGGGCCTGCACCTGTACGCCGACCTGCCCGGCCGGCTGCCCTCTGACGAGTCCACGGCACTCGCCAGGGAGGTCGCCGAGGAGCTCCAGGGCGAACACCCGACGCTGGTCACGGCCACCATGACGAAGGCCCGGCGTACCGGGAAGGTCTTCCTCGACTGGTCCCAGAACGCCGGCTCGAAGACCACGATCTCGCCGTACTCGCTGCGCGGCCGCGAGCGGCCCACGGTCGCCACGCCGGTCGGCTGGCACGAGATCGAGGAGGGCGCGGAGGATCCGCTGGGCCTGGAGCAGTTCACGCCCGAGCAGGTGCTCGACCGGGTCGCCGAGCACGGTGACCTGTTCGGCGCGAGCGGGTGAGTCACAGCAGTCACTTCATTACCACTGGCATCAGGAGTTCACCAGCGCCGGAAGCCCTCTGTTACCAAACAGTGGGTACCGCGTGGAGCCGGTGTTGCCGAGCCGTGGACCCCGCCCTCCTAGCGTGAGGACATCACCGAACGCCGCATCTGGGGGAGCTCATGACCATCGCGACCGCCGCGCCGACTCGCACCGCGGGCAGGCAGCTGCGACGGTTCGTGCTTCCGGTGGTCGTGGTGGTGGGGGTCGGGCTGCTCGCGACGATCACCGGCGTGCCGTGGACCGGAGAGAGCCAGGCCGCGACCGGCATCCGGCTGCAGGCCGACCCGGGTCAGGGCGCCACGCTCACGATCACCGAGCTCGAGCCGGGGAGCTCGGTGACCAAGGTCGTGACCATCCGCAACTCCGGCACCTCCGACTCGCGGCTCTCCTTCGAGGAGAACGCCGAGCCCTCGGCCTTCGCGGGCGGCGAGCTCCGCCTGGAGATCGAGCAGGACGGCCGGATCGTCTACGACGGCCCGTTCGGGGGGATGAACGACGTCACGCAGGACGTCGGCAACCTGGCGCCGGGTGGTTCCAGCAAGTTCACGTTCACGGTGTCGCTGCCCGACTCGGCGCCGTTCGCGAACCAGGGCGACCCCGCGGTCGCCGCCTACACGTGGGTGATCACCGACACCTCGACCGGCTGATGACCGACGGCGATGGCCGACAGATGACTAACAACTGAAGAGCTGGGACCGATCAGGCCAGAGGGCCGCAATCGGTCTCCGGGATGAGGGTGGCCGAGCGCGCATCGGGGGGAGCGCACCCGGCCGCCATCAGACCAACCAAGGGCGGTCGTGCGGCGCATCTGGGGGGAGCGCCGCCCGTCGCTCTGAAGGGATCAGACCTGCTGGTTCGGCCGCTGCTTTGGGGGAAGCGCCGGGCCGGCAGGTCGTCCCCATCACCCCCACGAGTTCTCGGAAAGCACCACGATGGAGATCGACACCGCTCCCCGCCCCCCGGCACCGACGCCGTGGGGCCGGTTGGCGTTGTTCGTCGTGCTCCTCGGGCCGGTGACCCTGCTGGTGCTGCTTCCCATCGGATTGGGCCTGGATCGCTACGTGGTGACCGGCAGCTCTATGGACGGCGACCGCGACGGCGGGATCTCCCGCGGCTCGCTGGCCTTCGAGCGGGTCGTCCCCGTGAGCGACCTGCGGGTCGGCGACGTGATCACTTATCAGCCGCCCGGTGCTGCCGATGAGGACGACATGGTGACCCATCGGATCGTGGCGATCGGCGCGGCCGGCGTGGTCACCCGCGGTGACGCGATGCCGACGGCCGACCCGTGGACGCTGCGGCCCGGCCAGCCGACCATGTCCCGGGTCGCGTTCGTGGTCCCGTGGATCGGCTGGGCCTACCTCTTCGTGCTCCACCCGCAGGGCTGGGTGCTGACCCTCGCCTCCGCGGCGGTCCTGCTCGCGCTCACCGCGCACCGGCTGCGGCGACGTACACCGACGCTGCGGCCCCCGGCCTCCGGGTCCGCGGCGGAGACCGCCCCCCAGACCGCTGCCCAGACCGCTGCCCAGGCGGCCGCCCAGACGGCGGTGGCTCGTTCCGGGGCCGTGTCCGAAAGCGGTCAACGGTGAGTAGCGAGGTCGGCTGGGACCACCGTGGCCCTATGCTCGCTCCCATGGCGCACCGGGTCCTGGTCGTGGAGGATGAGGAGGACATCGCGTTCCCGCTCGTCCGCACACTGGAACGCGAGGGATACGACGTCGAGTGGGTGGAGAGCGGCCAGAAGGCCCTCGACGCGCTCTCGACGACCCCTGAGCTCGTGATCCTCGACCTGGGCCTCCCGGACATCGACGGCCTCGAGGTGTGCCGCCGGGCCCGGGAGGCCGACTACCAGGGGGCGATCATCATCGTCACCGCCCGGGCGGGCGAGCTCGACCGGGTGGTCGGCCTCGACTACGGGGCCGACGACTACCTGGCCAAGCCCTTCGGGCTCGCCGAGCTGCAGGCGCGGGTCCGCGCCCTGCTGCGCCGTACCTCCTCCGCGAACGGCAGCGACGCCGGCGACCCCGACGGGTTGCGCATCGACATCGATGCCCGGCGGGTCTACGCCGGCACCGAGGAGGTCCCGCTCACCGGCAAGGAGTTCGAGGTGCTGAGCATCCTCGCCGCGAACCGGGACAAGGTCGTCTCCCGCGGTCAGCTGATGGCCGACGTGTGGGACGAGAACTGGTACGGCTCGACCAAGACGCTCGACGTCACGATCGGTCGGCTGCGCCAGAAGCTCGAGAGCGTGGGGGTGACGGATCGGGTCGTGGCCGTCCGGGGCGTGGGTTTCCGCCTCGAGGGCGGCTCGGGCGATGCGTGAACGCCTCACAGCTGCGTTCATCATCCTGACGATCGCGCTGCTCATCGGCGCCGGTCTGGTCCGCACCTATGTGCTGCGCGACCTGATCCGCGAGGAGACCGCCGGCCAGCTCGACCGGGAGGCGGAGCTCGTCGCCACGGTCGTCTCCGGCCGGGAGGCGTCCGGCGACCCCGTCGACGCGACGTTCCTCCAGACCCTCGTCGGCCCCGAGGCGCGGCTGGTGCTCACCTCCGGCGACGGCTCGGAGATCGTGGTCACCGGCGACGACTACCGCGGCGACCGTGACTCGGCCGACGACATCGCGGCGACCGCCGAGGTCGACGGCGGTCACGGCGCCCAGGTCACCGTCAGCGAGTCGCCGTCGGTGACCCGCGACCTCATCGGCCGCGACGTCGGCTCGGTCGCGGCGCTCTTCCTGCTGATCGCGATCGCCGCCGGACTGGCGGGCCTGATCGTGGCCGGGGTGCTCTCCGCGCCGTTCCAGAAGCTGGCGGTCGCGGCGGGTGCGCTGGGCCGGGGCCGCTTCGACCTCGACCTGCCGAAGACCCGGATCCCCGAGGCCCGGGCGATCGCCAACGCGCTCCGCTCGAGCGCGCTGGCCCTGGAGGACCGCGTGCACCGCGAGCGGGCCTTCGCCGAGCACGCCTCGCACGTGCTGCGCACCCCGCTCACCGGCATCCGGCTCGAGCTCGAGGACCTCTCGCTGCGCGGCGACCTGCCCGACGACGCCCGCGACTCCGTGGTCCGCTGCCTCGCCCGGGTCGAGGAGGTCTCGGCGGTCGCGAGCGAGCTCGTCGAGATCACCCGCCGCGGCAGCCTCGTGGTGGGCGCCGAGGTGTCGCTGTCCGACCTCTCGACGCAGCTCGCGCAGCGCTGGGCGGACCGCCTCGCGTCCCGCGGCCGGGCGCTGACCGCCGCGGTCGAGGGCGACCTGGCCCTGACCTACACGCCGGGGCCTGTCGAGCACGCCACCGACCTGCTGCTCGCCGACGTCGTACGCCGCGGCACCGGCGCCGTGCGGATCGTGTTCCACGGCGAGCCCGGGGGACACCTGCGCATCCACGTGCTGTGCGCCGGCAGGACTCCCGAGGTCGACCTCGGCGGCGAGACCGTGGACTGGGTCAGCCAGGTCCGGGTCGTCGTGGAGGCGCTCGGCGGCCGGGTCACCGGCGACCACCCGGCCGACGGCATCGAGGTGCTGCTCCCTCGTCGTTGAGTGGGGACCGCGGTGGGGGCCCGGCTCGACGGAGACGCAAGAATGGCGCCATGAGCACCCGTCCGGTGGAGACCTGGCTGACCGACATGGACGGCGTGCTCGTCCACGAGGACGTGCCGATCCCCGGGGCGCAGGAGTTCATCGAGGCGCTGAAGGCCTCGAGGAGCGCGTTCCTGGTGCTGACCAACAACTCGATCTTCACCCCGCGCGACCTGCGCGCCCGGCTGCTCGGCAGCGGCATCGACGTGCCGGAGGCGGCGATCTGGACCTCCGCGCTCGCGACCGCGCAGTTCCTCGACGAGCAGCGCCCCCACGGCACGGCGTACGTCGTCGGGGAGGCGGGCCTGACCACGGCGCTGCACGACATCGGCTACGTGATGACCGACCGCGACCCCGACTACGTCGTGCTGGGGGAGACCCGGACCTACTCGTTCGAGGCGATCACCCGCGCGATCCGGCTGGTGGCGGGTGGCGCCCGGTTCATCGCGACCAACCCCGACCCGAGCGGGCCGAGCCAGCACGGGCTGCTGCCCGCGACCGGCTCGGTCGCCGCGCTGATCAGCACGGCGACCGGTCGTACGCCGTACTTCATCGGGAAGCCGAACCCGCTGATGATGCGCAGCGCACTCAACCGGCTGGCCGCCCACTCCGAGACCACGGTGATGATCGGCGACCGGATGGACACCGACATCATCAGCGGCCTCGAGGCCGGGCTGCGCACCGTGCTGGTGACGACCGGATCCACACGGCCCGAGCAGGTCGAGACCTTCCCCTACCGGCCGACCCGGGTCGTCGACTCCATCGCCGACCTCGTCGACGAGGTCGCGGCCCGACTGTGATCTGCGTCCGACTCAGCCGCGGTTCCACGCGGGGAGTGTGACGAGCGCCACTCGTTCGGTGGCCGACGGGATGTTGCAGTGCGGCGATCGGTGGGTAGCGTCGTTGAGGATTGCACCAAGCACAGCCGGTCCCGGGCACGCCGAGTCCTGCCCGTCCGTGGCACCGGTCCACCAGGTGGGGCACGTCCCGACCGACGAGTGACGCAGTACGGGCAGGAGTGGGGGACCCACTTTTTCCGCGGCCGGCCGGCCGCTTGGGGTGAAGCCGCCTGAGGGCGGCCGGGCACCTTCCTCGCCCGAACCCGACAGCTCACCTCACAGGCGTGGGAAGGAACCACGCACATGTCCACACCCCTGTCCGTCGTCCTGCGCGCCTGCACCCATACCGGGGCCAGGGTCCTCGCCAGCGGCGCCCTCGCCATCGGCCTGCTCACCTCCGCGCCGGTCTCCGACGCACACTCGGCCACGGTCGAGAAGAGCGTGCAGCAGGACCAGCCGAAGCAGCGCACCAAGCACGGCAAGAAGAAGCACCGGCCCAAGCCCAGCCGGATCGAGGTCGCGATGCGCACCGCCGTCGCGCAGAAGGGCGACCCCTACGGCTACGGCGCGGCCGGCCCCAACCGCTTCGACTGCTCGGGGCTGACCTTCTACAGCTTCCGCCGGGCCGGCTTCAGCGGCATCCCGCGCACCTCGTCCGCCCAGGCCGGCTTCGCCCGCCACATCCCGCGCTCGGCGATGCGCCGCGGCGACCTGATCTTCTTCACCGGCGGCGGTGGCGTCTACCACGTCGGCGTCTTCGCGGGCTGGTTCCACGGTCGCCGGATGGTGCTGCACGCGCCGTACTCCGGCACGCGGGTGCGCACCGACCCGGTGTGGACCAACTCCTGGTTCGCGGGCACGCTGCGCTTCCGGGCCTGACGGGCCCGGACCGCTCGGCCGCTACCGCTCGGCCACGACGGCCGCGGATCCCGTGGCGCCGATCGTCGCGACCTGCGGAGAGCCGGGGACGGTGAGCGGCAGCTCGAGCGGGGCGGTGACGTGCACGGTGACGTGCGACGAGGCCGGGTCGATGTCGACCTCGAAGGCCAGGCCCGGGTAGTCGTCGTACGCCCCCGACCGGGACAGGAAGTCGCGCACCGACCCCCGGACCCGCTCCGCGCTCAGCCGGAGCCGGCCCTGCGGCACGCCGCCGGTGTAGACCTCGGTGCCGGTCGCGGCGAGGTCCGCGGCCCGCAGCGCCGCGCCGTCGGCGACCGTGCTCAGGCCCTGCCGCCGCAGGTACGCCGCGGACACGTCGACCACGGTCGCCACGGCCATCGCCAGCACCAGCGCGAACCCGACGATCAGCAGCGTCGTCTGGCCGGTCTCGTCCGGGCGCCGGTCACGGCGCGGCATCGGCGGCCTCCTGGTACTGCCCGATCGGCAGGTCGTGGGTCGCGTCGAGGGCGAAGCTCGGGGCGCCGCCGCCGAGCAGGTCCGGCAGCAGCGGCAGGTCGACGCTCGACTCGACGACGACCGTGACGACCGACGTGCCGGCGTGGCAGTCGTGCGGGTACGGCGTGCAGGAGACGTGCACCTCGAGCGGCGCTCCGCCGATGCCCTGGTCGCGCAGCGCCTGCCGGGCCGCGGCCTCGGCCCGGGCGCGGCCGACGGCGTCGTCGGGCGCGAGGGCGTAGGCGCGGCCGGCGGCCCGGGCCGCACCGGACACGGCGAAGGCGCCGCGCTGCACCTCGAACACCGAGACCACGATCCAGAGCATCGGGACCAGCAGCAGGAGGCCGAGCCAGCTCAGCTCGACCAGCGCGCTGCCGCGTTCGTCACGGCGCCTCACGGCGGCTGCTCCTCGACCGCGTGGCCGGTCACCTCCAGCGCGACCCCGGGGCCGCCGATGCCGAGGGCGGGCACCACTGCCCGGATGGTGACCTCGACGCCGGGCGCGCCGTCGACGGCCGTCGGCCGCGCGGACACGTCGCGGGCGAACCGGCCCGAGATCGCCCCGTCGATCCGGTCGCGGGCCCGGTCGGCGCCGTCGGCCGGGCCGCGGTCGAGCGTCGCGGCGTACCGCGCGCCCTCGGACGCCGCCGACGCGAGCGTGTTGCGCACCAGCAGCACCAGCGCGACCTGGAGGATGCCGAGGAACATCGGCACCAGCACCACCAGGACGAGCACGAAGTCGACGACGGCCGACCCGCGCTCGCCGCGCCGCCGGACCGGCACTACCGCACCTTGGCGAGCGCCGAGCTGACCATGTCCTGCAGGGCCGGGCCGGCGATCGCCGTGATGCCGACAACCAGCCCGGCGGTCATCACCGTGAACGGTGCCTAATGACTCGTCCGCTCGAAGCCGAGTCGGCGCGCGGAGCGCTGGTGCGCACGGGCGGCCCGGAGCCGCTGGAGGCGGCGTACGAGGAGCGGGTCGTGGGCGAGCGCGGCCGGGTGGTCGATGAGCCGGTTGAGGAGCTGGTAGTAGCGGGTCATCGACATGCCGAAGAGATCGCGGACGGCGGTCTCCTTGGCGGCGGGGTAGCGCCACCACTGCTGCTCGAAGGTGAGGATCTCGAGGTGCTCGTCGGTCAGCGGCTCGCTGGGGCTGGCCGTGGCGGTGCTGGTCATGGCCGGAAGGCTAGACGTGGTCGCCGACACCGGTCGGCGTGCTCGGGTTCAGCGGAGGCAGATGGTCTGCACGTTGGCGGTGCCGGAAATGGAGAACTGGACCATAAGCGCGTTCTGCTCGGGGTCGATGTAGGAGTTCACGAACGACACCAGGCCGCTGCCGCCCGGCTTGACGTATCCGGCGACGGCCTGGGTCCCGACCGGGCAGGGAGCCGGGTAGTACGCGCTGTTGTCGATGCTGCCGGTGATGACGTTGTCGACGTACTCCACCGTGGGCTTCAGCTCGTCGACGGTGCCGTCGTCGAGCTCGTTGGTGGTGATGGTGCTGGGTGCGATCTGGGTGGCGCGGATGGAGCGCTTGGCGATCGCGTTGCCCTTGATAGCGCCCTTCTTCAGCTGCTTGCCGGTCAGGGTGCCCTTCTGGAGGCGGTTCGCGGGGATCGAGTTCGGCTCGATGCGCTTGCCGTCGATCCACTTCGCGCCGGCGACAGCGCCGGCGGCGCCGACTCCTGCGATGAGGGCGAGGGCGGCGATGGCGACGACGATGGCGTGGGAGACCCGGACCTGGAGGTTCATGGGTTGACGGTAGATCGAGCCGTCGATGTTCGGGGTGGATTCGGGCGGCGCGGCGGCAGCGTGGCGGCCGGTGTGGGGCGGGGGGCCAGTAGCAAGGTTCGAACAGGCGTTCTAGTCTTGGGTGATGCGGCAGCCTCCGTTCCATGTGTGGGTCGATGCGACCAACTCGTGGGCTGTCCCGTCGCCAGGGGTGCTGTTGGCGTGGCGACAGACGGACCAGCACGGCTGGGAGGCGTGGGTAATGTACGCGTCGTCGTACTCCACGGGTACCGGGCTGGAGGTCAGCGTGACGCAGGGGTGGACGCCAGCTCATCTGGTGAAGCCCGCAGACTCGCCCCGACCAGAGCGGGACTACTCGCAGTACCGGCCGAAGGTCGGCGGCCGGGGGTAGCGTCGGTGGCTAGCCGTGACGCCCTGGGCGTACCGCCGACCGTCGTGCAGGATGGGGACCATGGACCGCACGCCGGACGAGATCGAGGACTCCCTGTCGATACCGGAGGAGGTCGTCCAGCCAGCGGTCGCGAAGATGCAGGCCCAGGATGCCGAGCGCGGCGACTGGCCCAGTCCCCGCGAGACGCGGATGCCCGAGCAGCCGTGGCCCGCACCCGACGATCCGATGCTGCGGTTCCTGCTGCACAAGGCGAAGGCGTCGATCGACGCCGGCATGGACGTCGGTATCGCGATGGTTCAGCTCGCGACCCACGCGTGGTTCGAGGGCGGGATCGAGAACTACGATCGGGGGGTCCGGGACGGCCGGAGGCCGCGTTCGGTCTGAGCGATTCGGCCTAGTCCATCGCCGTAGCGATCCACTGGGCGCAGGCAGGCATCAGTCCGTGGCCTCGCCGGGGATGACGGTGATGTGGATCTCGAGCCAGCCCTCGGGCCGCTGGGCGTCGAGCTGGGCGGTAGCCTGCTCCCAGGTGGGTGCGTCGGTGTAGATGTCGCGGCGGTCGCCGGTGTCCGGGTCGGGCCGGATCGTGGAGTGCAGCCTCACGCGGCGCAGCCTACGGCGGTACGCCGACCGGCCGATCAGGCGCGGTGGCGTGCGGTGAACGCGCGGGCGGCGGCGTAGCGCTCGACGTCGGCGCGGCGGAGCCACCAGGAGCGGCCGTGGCGGACGGCGGGGAGTCGGTCGTGGGCGGCGAGGCGCCGGATGTACTGGGGTGTCCAGCCGAGCACGAGGCCGGTGGTGGTGGCGTCGAGCCAGACGGTGGTGTCGTCTGGTGGACGGTCGGGCATGTGGATCGGATGCCCCCGATTGGGCGTGACGAAACCGCTCGGCGGGCGTCAGCGCTCGAGTGGCATGACGTAGAGCTTGATCCAGCCGTCGGGGGTCTGGGCGTCGACCTGCGCGACGCAGTCGTCGTAGGAGCTGCCCTCGACCTCGATCGTGTGCTTCTGCTCGCCGTCGACGTCGGTCTTGGGCCGGATCATGCTACGCAGCTTCACGGGTCGCAGCCTATGTCCGGGGCGGTCTAGACGAAGGTGGCGACTTCAGACCTTCCCCTTCCCGTGTCCGGTTTTAGGACATACAGTGTGTGTCACGAGGTCAGGGCACAGGCCCAGACCGAGACCCGTAGGGGAACGATCATGATCACCATCGCCGACCTGGCCGCCGAGCTGGACAGCAACGACACCGGTGCCACCGCGAACGCCATCTGTGGTTTCCTGGGGCACCTGCCCGCCCTCACCCCGGACACCGTCCTGGATGCCGACGACGAGGCCATCGTCCGCGAGACGTTCGGTGCCTGAGCACCCGAGCGTGACCCGGGAGCCCTCGCCCGTCACGGGCGAGGGCTTCGGCTCGTTGAGCGAGGCCCTGACCGATGCGGAGTTCCGGATCGCGCGGGAGGACCTCGGGCTCACGATGGAGCACGTCGCGGCCCGGCTCGGTGTCGCCGAGCGCACCGTGCGGCGGTGGGAGGCGGGAACGAGCCGGATCCCGGCCGGCGTGGCCGAGCAGGTCGGGGACTTGACCGACCAGGCGGACGCGCAGGTCGACGCCTGGGCGACGCGGCTGCTCGACGTGGCGGAGCCGGTGCTGGTGATCCCCCGGGAGGGCGAGCGGGACGGGTGGCCGGCGAGCTGGTGGCGCGCGCTCGCGGCCCGGATCGTCGAGCGGGTCGACGGTCTGCGCGTGGTGTACGCCGACGAGTCGTGAGCGCGGCCGAGGACGGGGAGAGCAAGCAAGACCGCCCCGCGCTGGTCTCGTTGCGTCAGGCCGCGGAGTTGACCGGCCACACCGATGGCGCGTTCCGGGTCTCGATGCGGGCGCACCCGGACCGATGGCCCAAGCCGGTGACCCGCCAGCGCGTCGACGGCGCGAAGAAGCCCTCGTTCCTCTACGACCGCGCCGAGCTGCTCGCGGCGGCGGCCCAGGTGCTGGGGCCGCCGCGGGACCGGAGGCCGCGGTGGAGCGAGGAGGAGCTGCGCCTGGTGCGGGATCTGCGGCTCTCGGTCGAGCAGGTCGCGCTCCGGCTCCCAGGCCGCAGCGAGCGCGCGGTGGGGAACCTGCGGTCGCGTCTGGGCGTGCGGGGCGCGCGGAGGAAGGACGCGGCGGCGCCCGCTGCCCCGACCGTGCGGCCGCGGCGGGCGAGCCTCGAGCGGGCTGCGTGGGTGATCGTCCGGGCACAAGCGGGAGTCCCTCGGGGCGAGATCGCCAGCGAGTTCGGGATCAGCCGGTCGCGGGTCTCCCAGATCGTTGCCGGTGGGCGGCCGGTGCTGGTGACCCGTGCCGAGGCGGCGGCCGAGCTCGGCTACTCGGTCTCGTCGCTGGCGACGCTGATGAATCGACACCCCGAGCGGTGGCCCACGCCGGTCGCGCACCGGCCGGCCGGCAACGGCCGCGGCCGGGTCTACCTGTGGGTCCTCGACGAGCTGCGTGCCGCGGCCGGCGTCGTCGAGGCGAGGTCGACGCGGATCGGGGCCGGGTCGACGGTCTCGGACGGCGACGGGCTGATCCCGTGCCTGGAGTGCGGGGACGGTCGCCGGTTCCGGCACCTGGGGACACACCTGAGCCGGGCCCACGGCGTCACGGCCGCGGAGTACCGGGCGGCGCACGGCCTGCCGGCGACGGCCGCTCTCGCGGCCGATGTGACCCGGCTGCGGTCGCAGGAGATCGGCCGGGAGCGCCACGCGGCCGGAGAGCTGGGGCACCTCAAGCCGTGGCAGGGCCCGGAGCGGCTGCGGGAGATGGCCGTCCCGGGGATCGACGCGTCCGCGGGCAGCCGCAACGAGCAGCACGTCCGTGCGAACCGGCGCCCCGGGCAGGAGCGGGCGGTGCGGCGGATGGTCGCGGCGCGGGTCGCGAAGCTCGACGAGGCCGCCCGACAGGCCGGGTACCGGGATCTCGATGACGGGATCCAGCAGACGACGCACCTGAACGCCGCGGCGGCTGGGCGAGCGATCGGGGTTTCAGCGCAGACCGTGCGTCGGCGGCGCGCCGACCTCGGCCGGGCATGACGAAGCCGCCCCGCCACCCGGGTTGGGTGGCGGGGCGGGGTTGTTGCTCACGCGGGTGACAAGTTCTGGGTTGGGTTTCGCCGGGTCGGTTTGGCCCGGATCGCTGTGGGGCGACGATGGGCGACATGGCGACTCTCGACGGCCCATCTCCGGACTGCCCGCGGCCGACAAGGGGAAACCCGCTGGCCGAGTTCGCCCGCTTCTGCGAGGAGCTCGGGGTCGAGACCGGTGAGGAGGCGGCTGCGGCTCTGGCGCTGTGGCGGAGCGTGTTTCGGCATACGACGTGGATGGGGGCGCTGGACGGGGTCTACCCGCTGAGAGGCCCGCTGTAGGTCTGTCCGGGTCCGTGTGACGTCGCTACGGCGCTGGGGTGATGATCCCTTCGAGGGCGGTGGCGAGGTCGGTGGGGTCGCCGCCGTCGTCGGTGTAGCGGCGGGCGATGTCCGCGACCTGGGCAGGCGCGGACGCAAGCCGCTGGCGGCGTTCGAGCTCGTTGGTGACGTCGATGCGGAGCTGGTCGAGGTCGTTGTCGGTGAGGGTCGTGAGGTCGTCCATGGATGGTGCTCCTGTCTAGGCGGCGGTGCCGGGAAGGGTGGTCGGCCACGGTGCCGTGGACGACGCCGGGTACGACCAGGCCACGTCTTGGTTGATGTCTCCGGTTGTTGGCGCGCCCTGGTTCCCGTAGCCCCGCGTAAGCGAGCCTCCCGTCGACACGTTGATCGTCATCACCGTGCCAACGCCGATCTGCGCCAACACCGGGGTGGCTTGGTAGGGCGTCATGCCGGGAGGCAGGTTGTAGCCATCGGCGTGGACCCGGTCCGTCGTGTGGTTCAACTTGCGGAGCGCTCGAACCCAGATCTGCACCATGGGACCGGTGCGCTGAGCGGCGATCCATCCGGTGGCGCCGAGGACGGGCGCCCACGACTGAGAGAGGGGCCAGCCTGTCACCACACCGGCGGGGTCCCATCGAGACAAGAACCTGAAGCCCGTGTCCCCGTAGACGACCTTCCAGCCAGTGGCGCCCGAGCCGGTGGCCTTGATCCACTCGACCGCGCCGTTGGTCGCGTTGGTGTCGATGTAGCGCGATCCCACTGGGGCCGTGATGACGCCCTCGGGGGAGCCAGTGCCGGTGATGGTGTTGCCCGGCAGGGCGGCAGATGTCCGCTCCTCGATCCATGGCGTCCACGTTGCCCCGCCATCGCCACTCGACCGGAAGAACGACCGCTGCCCCGCGACGAATCGTTGGCTGACGTAGGTCGCCTGGAACATCACATGCACGTTGCCTGATAGCCCCGAAGCGGGACGGTTGGCCGATGTGGAGTCGACGGTCCAGAACCCCGGCGTGACGAGAGTGTTGAGATCCTGAGCGGGCCGATAGGTGGCCAGAGTCGTCTCGCCCTCCACCCATGCCAGGCCAGACGTCTTCGTGGAGTCGGCCTTCAAGAATGCGCCGTTCACGCCGACCGGGAGGCGACCCGCCGTGTCGGGAGCTGTGCCGACCAGCAGGTCCCCCTTCGCGTCGACCAGCTGCGGCACCGCCAGACTCTGATCCCGAGCCGCCTCCGCCTCGTCGCGCGCGTCCTCAGCACCAGCCCGAGCCGCCTCCGCGGCCGCGTTCAACGCCTCCGCCGTCGCCAACGACACCGGCCTGAACGTCGCCCGCGTCCCCTCCACACCGCGTACGACATGCGGCCGACCACTCGACCGATTCACCCGCAACCCAGCCATCACGCGGCCGCTTTCCGCTTCACCACGAACTGGGAGTCGCCGGCACCCACCACCACGAGCGTCGCCAAGTCGCTGGGGCGGACGATCTGCAGCTCGTGGAAGTAGGCCCCAGCCGCGAGACCTGCCGACGCCGCAGCCGTCGCCGTGACCACCACACCCGTCGCCGTCCGCGACACCGTCAACCCCGTCGACAGCTTCGCCGCGCCCGCCTTGTCGTAGACGTTCCACGTCGCCGTGAACCCCGCCGTCAGATCCACCGGCGCGCCGGCGTCGTCCTCGAGGTCGTAACCGATGGTCCAGCTGGTGCCGGCCGTGGCGGTGATGTACTCGGTCGCCAGGTACGGCAGTCCGGCGGCGATGAGGTCGTCGAATCCGGCCACGATGGGTCCTCCTACGAGCGCGGGGTGGGGTCAGGGGCGGCGGGCGCGGTGCCAGCGGAGGTAGTCGACGAGCGGCCAGGCCGCGGCGGCGTACGCCGCGACCAGCAGCCAACGACGACGACGGCGGGACACGGCGCTACTCGGCGTCGGCGTTGGAGACGCGCCAGGTCGCCCGGCCCACGGCGGCGAACGCGCCGAGCGCGAGCCCGCCGGCGATCACGGTCTCGGCGCCGGTGAGGGTGCCGTCGGACATGCCGGCGGCCAGGCCGGCCACGCCAGCGAACAACGCGGAGCCGCCGGCGGCGACGAGGGACTTGCGGATGGTGGAGAGGTTCATCGGTGCTCCTTGCGGGGTCGGATGGTGCCGGTGATGTGGATGCCGCGGTGGTCCGAGGCGGGCGTGAGGGCCATGACCCGGATCCGGGGCCGGTGGATGCGGCGGGTGAGGCACCAGTCGATGAGCCGGCGCCCGTGCGTCCCCTTCTTCGGGAGCCGCTTCGGGAGCGTCAGGCCCGGCCACGCCGAGCGGATCCAGGCGCGGACCCACGGCCGGAGCGCGTCGAGGTTCCAGTCCGCGACGACCAGCTCGCCGTCCGGCCGGTACCGGCGGCGCCAGGCCAGCACGGTGTGCCGCCACACTGCGACGGCATCGCGGTGCTCCCGCGCCCGAGCGGACGCGGCCCAACCGGCCTCGACGCCGGCGGAGGTGTGCGTGGTCGAGACCAGCAGCGTGCAGCCGGTGGCGCGGTGCCGCAGCAGCGCGATCGGCGCGACCTGGCCACCGCGCTGCCCGTCGAGATCCTTGACGAGCATGACCGCGTCCCAGGCGACGACCTCCCACACCGCGGTGCGGACCAGGATCGCGGACTCGCCCCGCTGGCCGTTGCCGCGGCGCAGCAGCCGGAACCCGGCCAGTCCCCGGAGCACGTCGCCGCGCTGGGGCCGGTCGACCTCGGTGACGGTGATGACGTCCGCGCGCCGTGCCGCGGCCTCGAGCTGCTCGCGCAACGACTCGGGGGAGCGGTCGTAGCGGCCGGAGAGGTGGACCGCGCGCAGGTCGGCCCAGTGGGCAGCCCGGTGCGCCGCTCGGCGGGACTTGCGGAGCGGCGCGACGAGCACGGCGGTCAGGCCTCGTTGTCCTCGTCAGCGAGCGCCAGAGCGACGTCGGCGCGCAGGCGCTTCAGCTGTGCGGCGGTCGCGCCCTTCTCGCCGTACTGGTCGATGCGGCTGAGGAGCATGTCCCGGATGCGGCGGTCGCGGGCCGCGGTGTTCTTCCCCATCCGGTCGACGCGCTTCGTCAGCTTCTCGACGGCTGCGAGTACCTCGTCGGCGTTGGCCATGTCGTCCTCCGGTGGGGTCGTGATGAGCGGGTTCGGGCGGCGGTGGTAGTCGCGGCCGCTGGACGCGAGGCCGTTACGGCCGGCGATGTACTCCGACCACTGCCACGCGGCGCCGGAGTCGAGGTCGTAGTCGGTGCCGAGCACCAGATGGATGTGCGGGTCCGTGAACCCGCCGTGAGCGAGGTTCCGCAGCCAGGCGCCGCCGCCGTGTCGGCGGATCGCCCATACCAGCGTGACCACCTGGCGGGAGGTCAGATTCCAGACGCGAAGGTCGAAGCACCCGCCGCCGTCGTGGTAGCCGGCGCTGGCCCGAGCGCCGCCGCCCGCGACGGTCATCCATGCGCCCTGGGTGATGACGATCAGGTGCGCGAATGGAGCTACGGCGGGGTCGGCGAGGACCTGCTGCCACCACGACCACATGTAGTCGCTGGCGTAGATGCCGCGGCCACTGGAGTCGGTGCCGCGACGGCGAACCGTGTGGGCGGCCATCAGCAGGGCTCCCAGACGCCGTGGTCGACGTAGCCGTGCCAGGACAGCCCGTGCGGTCCGCCCCGAACGAGAACGCTGTTGGAGCTGCCGTCGCCCGGGCGGATGCTGATCGTGCCGTCCTCGTGCTCGCGCACGGTGTGGATGCTGAGCATGGCGTACTGGCCCAACGGCGTGACGATCCCCCAGACGGTGTTGGTCAGATTCCCGTTCTCCGGACTGGTCCCGTGCTTGAGCACGTCGGGCGTCAATGGCACAGCGGGGTCCTTGCGGGACATGACCTTCCAGTAGTCGCCGGGCTGCAGGTCGTCGTAGTCGACCGGGAGCTCGCTGAGCACGGTGTCCGGCAGGCGTCGTCCCTGCATGGGTGCCTCCTTCGGGCAGGCAGAGATGGCGCCACGCAGCAGCGCGACGCGGGGGAGAGGGGACGAGGTGGGTCAGGTCAGGAGCCGGCAGGCGGTGGCGTGCCGCGGTCGCGGCGGGCGACGTCGACCTCGCGCTCGATGAGCTTGACCCAGCGTTCTGACCACTCCATGTGGCCCTCGAGCATCCGGCCGAGGACCTTGACCTCCTGCTGCACGTCGTCGAGGCGGTCGAGCACGGTGGGTGGCTCGTTGGAGTGGTGGTTCTCCGAGACCTGCTTTTCGACCTGCTTGACCGGCGCGATCAGGTGCTCGCGCAGGTAGGGCAGCAGCACGAGCCGCACCAGCACGCCGAGGATCGCGAACCCTGCGATCAGCGTGCCGAGTGTCCAGGTGATCGCCTCGCGGGTACCGGCATCCATCACGCGGTGCTCTCCCTCTGGTCAGACCCGCGAAGGGTCGTGGATCGTCACGGCACCAGCACCGCGAGCCGGCCGAGCGCTTCCACCAGCGCCGCCGTCCGCCCCGGCCCCGGCTCCTCGGCCAGCAGCCCTGCGATCTCCCGGCGGACCGCCTCGTCCTCCGGCCCCTGCGAGATCACCCGACACCGCACCGCAGCCGCAACCTCACCCGACACGTCCGGGGTGAGGGTCACCTCGAGCAGACCACCATCACCGAACCGCACCTCAACCTCGGCATCGGTGAGATCAACGAACGACGCCGGACCGATGGACTGCCCGAAACCGAGCTGCGCGCGGATCGCCGTCATACAGCACCAACCGCCTGAGCGATCCACTGCTCGGTCGTCAACGCCGGCGTCCCCAGCTGCAGGTGCGCCGCGCACGAGTCGTCGTCGTACTCCATCTCGGTAACTCGCAGGTCGTCCCCGGTCGCAACGACCCGAGCCAGGTACCCAGGCTCGATCTCCCAGGGATGCACCAGACATCCAGTCTGGAGGTCCATGATCGGCTGATCCACGACGACCCGGGCAGCCCTCGGCGGCGACGCCTTCGCTTCGAGGATCCGGCCGCCGACCCGTTCCGCGTTGGCCAGGGAACCCAGGCCAGCACGGAGAGTGACTGGGTCAGCGTCTCGGATACGTCCGACCGCGTCGAGGGCGGGCACGGTGGAGGTGATCACCGTGGACTGCTCGATGCCTCGCTCGTCGGTCCACTTCACGACGATTCGGTTGCAGAGGTCGAGGTCCGAGCCGAGCTGCTCGGTAGGGATGGATGGGGGAATCATGTAGCGCGGCGTGGTGGGCCAGCCTCGGTAGTTGAAGCGGTGTCGGCCAGTGGAGTTGTGCGTGGTCTCGAGGACCTCCCAGATCATGTCGGGCTCGAAGCTGGTGAGGTCATCGAGGAGCCGCGCGGGCTTGACCGAGTCCGGGTAGGCAAGCTGGTCGATCTTGAACGTGGTGCCGTCGATCTGCGCGGTGGCGGGGTCGCAGAAGGTGAGGCTGCGGCCGAGGAGGTCTTCGACGACTTCGTGGGCGAGGACGTAGGCGGTGTAGTAGGAGCCGCCGCCAGGGGACACCCCAGGGACTCCGGGGCTTGTGCCGGCGATGAGGTGAGCAGCCGAGGGCATGTTCTTCAGCGCGCCGTAGCGGTCCATGAGGTGTCCGAGGACCGCGATGCGCCCGAACACCGCCCAGACGTTGTCCTGACCGACGTTGCCGGCAGAGGTGGCGCGGTAGAGCTGAAAGACCAGGGACCCGCGGCCAGCGAGGAGCGAGGGGTTTCCGGTGAGGACGGCGACGGCGCCCATCCCAGTGCCGAGAGAGACGGTGTGCTTGGGATCGCCGGGGTTCCAGAACGCACCGAACCAGGAGACCGCGTAGTTGGGATCGACAGCTCCAGCGTCGTAGCAGCCGATGTATCCGCCGAGGGTCATCGAGCCACCAAGGAACCCTGTGTACATCAACGAGGTTTCTTCGCTGGCGCCAACTGGGGTGCCGGGTACGAACTGCAGCTGGAGGGCGGGCTCGCCGCCGTACCAGCCGGCACCGGGGACGTTGCCTGATTGGCGGGTGGCGTTGGGCTTCTGGACGTTGTAGCTACTTGGCCGCCAGTTGCCGAGGTCGCGGTCAATGTAGCCGTACCTGTCGGCATGGTCGGCCATGCGGGACTGGCCGCCGAGGGCGGTGATGTCGTAACCCTGCCCGTCCTGGCCACTTCGGGTGCCGGGGTTGTTGACGTACCCCTCCCAGGTGGTGCTACCGGTGCGGGTGTCGTAGATCCAGAGGCGGTCGGTTGGGCCAAGGTCAGGGAAGGAACGCGACGAGGCGTCAAGCTGACACGAGGCGTCCGCGTGGCCACCGGGAGCGGTCTTGCGGAACCGGAGCCGGGAGAGATGTTTCGTCACATGCTGGTCGGTCATGCCGTCACTAAGACGAACAGCCAGCGGGGCGCGCATCAGTCTCCTCGCAGGTATAGGTAGCGCGGGTGGTACGTCAGCGTCACGTCCGCAGTCGAGGCGATCGCATCGAAGTTCGGCGCGTTCAGGTCGACGGGGTTCGTGGTGCATCCAACCTGGTGGTGAAGGTGGAAGACGTTGCTCTTGCCGGGCTCGAGCATCGGGAAACCTCCCGAGAGCTGAGGCGTGATCATCCCGGCGAACACGTCGCCGGTGTTCATCGCCCGAAAAAGCTCCCTCTCGGCGTCCCAGACCCCGTACCGGCTGGCCTGGATGTCGCAGCTCTTGAAGTAGGACCGCATCATCCGCGTCTGGCTGGTGGTGACTGTGTCGATCGGGATGAGCAGCAGGTAGTCAAGCCAGGCGGCGCCTGTGCCGGTGGTGCGCTGGAGCTTGACGGCAATGTCGGGTGGGGTACCGCCGGCCGGTAGGTCCGAGGCATCCCAGCCGGCGCCACCGAGCGGGATGGAGAAGTCCCCGAGGTCGAGCAGGCAGGCGTACCCGTTGGCAGAGAACGGCGGCCGGTCGAGGGCCGCCACGACGCCGTTGGTGGCGACGTCGACGGTGGAGCCGATGTACCGCAGCGTCATCCTGGCGGTGAACCGCGTGCTGGTGTCGGAGCGCGCAGCGCGGAGGAACACGCGGTACCTGCCGGGCTCGGGACTGGTGGGTGCGACGCCGGAAAGACGGGTCGCAAGTCCGGGGGTGCCAGCGAAGGTCACGATCGACCGGGATCCACCGGAGAAGGTGGACCCGGCCGCGTTGTCGTGAGTCGTATCGGCGCCGGCTGTGAACGACCCGGTCTGCCACACGTGCGCGGCCGGTGCTGGACCATCGTGGCTGACGGTGGCGAAGAGAGCGGTTTGGTCAACCCAGATCACGGATGGCGCGATCTGCACCGAGCACGGCGAGGGGGCGTCTCCCTTGATCGGCGTCGGGATCACGTAGCGGCACGCGTGAGAGCCGGCGGCTGGGTTGTTGTTGACCGTGAACGGGCCCACGATCTCCGCCGCACCGTATGCGAAGGCGGCGGCGGTGAGGGGCACGGTGATGCGCCACAGCTTGGACCCAACATGGTCGAACGACAGGTCGCCGGGCTCGCCCGCGTAGGTCTTGAACCACACGGGCTCCGTCGTGGGGGTGAGCCGGAACAGCAACCAGTTCGACGGCCGCAGCAGCTCACGAGCCAGGGCCTGCATCACGCCGAGAGCGAACGCTTCGTCTCCTGCGACGGTGATGGTGAGCGCCAGGCTGCGGTAGCCGTAGTCCACGCCGACCGACTCCGGGCCGCCGGTGAACGACGGGTGTCCGATCGTGAACCCGTCGGCGAGGACGTACACCTCGCCCGGCTGGGACAGATCGAGCCGGACGGTGGCGGTCACGTCGGGAGCGTCGACGAACTGCAGAACCGGGCCGGGCTCCGGGCTCATCGGCCAGCTCCTGTACGGCCCCTGAGCTTCTTGTCCCTGTCCCGCTCTCGCTGCGCAGTCCCGTCGTACGCGCCGGCGTACACCCCGTTCTTGATCTTGCCCTCCATCTGGTTGATCTGCCCGATGAGCTTGGCGTTCTCCGCAACGAGACTGCTGACCTGCGTCGCGAGCCCCGACACCTGCACCGCCATGTCCCCCAATGCCTTCCCCGCCACATCGCGCGCCGCGTACGCCCGCTCCCGCCGCTCGATCCCGGCCGCGTCCATGCCGGCGAACGCCTGCGCCAGCAGCAGGTTCCCGCTCGACGCCAGCGCCGCTGCCAGCGGCCCGTCGAGGCCCTTCGCGGCCGCCGCGGCGAGCGCCTCGGTCATGGCGTTGGTGTCGTTGGTGTCGGCCGCGACCTGAAGGTCAAAGTCAGCCAGGCCGCCCTGGAATGGGTCGTGCATGAACGAGCCGGCGGCGGCGGTCCGGATCGAGTCGATCTGGTTGTTGAGGTCGTCGATCTTCTCCGCGTTCGTGGTGTAGCGGGCAGTCAGGATCGCGCTCTTGAGCGCGAGCATGTCGAAGTTCGCTCCGACCTTCCCACCGGCGTCGCGGATCTGGTCGCGGAACCCCGCGATCGCGTCCCACGTCGCCATGCCGGCGGCCTCACCTGCGGACGGCGTCGACAGGCCGGCAGCGATACCCAGCCCCGCCTTCGCGTCCCTGATGGCCTGCTTGGCCTCCCGCGCCTCCCGGCGGGCCTCGCGGGCCGCCTCCCGCTTCTCCCGCTTCTCACGGCTCTCGGCGTTCTCAAGCTCCTTTCGGGCAGCCTTCAGCTGGAGCTCGAGGAGTTCCCGGTCGATACCGGTGGTGACCAGGTCGCCCTTGTGCTTGCCCTTCTGCACCCGCTCGTTGAGGTCGCGGGTGAGGTCACGGATCGACTGCATGGCCTGCGCGATCGCGAGTCGGTCGTCCAGGGTTCCCTGCGGGGCGACGCGTCCGGCGACATCGCCGCCGGATGCGAGGTGACGGGCGTTCATCGCGAACATGGTGTCGAGGCCGTAGTGGTCGACCGCCGCGGCCGACATCATGAACTCGCCGTTGGAGGCCATCACCGGGATCGAGTCCGAGGTCTTCGTCCCGGGCCCGTAGATCGGGCCACCGCTGGCCCTGTTGAGCCCATCGGGGCTGCCGGGGGTCGCCTTGGGCTTGTTCGTCTGGAGGTAGACGGTCTCGACGACGGTCTGGGCGCGCTTCCCGTCGAGCTGGTCGAGCATCCGCTTGACCTGGTCCATCGCGCTCAACGCCTGCCGCGTGTCGGCGTCGATGACCGTACGGATCAGCTTCGGAGTGAGCCCCAGCTCCTTGAGGTATGCCCGCATCTCGTCGCGACTGATGCCTGCGGCCGCCCCGGCGTCGATCAGCGCCTTCCGCTGACTGCCCAGCACCTTCGACAGCCGCGCCGACGACGCGCCGGCGTCAGCCTCGGCGACGAGCAGGTCCTTGATCTGCCCGACCCGCTCGCGGACCGCGTCGCGGTTCTTGATCGCCGCGTCGCTGTTCCCCCGGAGCGTCCGGTTGTTCTTGTCGAGGTCGTCGGACAGGTGCCTCAGCGCGGTCGTCCACTGGTCGGTGGCCTCCGAGAGGTTCATCCCGGGGTCGAGCAGCGCGTCGAGCGCGTCGGCGAGGCCTTCGGCCTTGTCGGCCGTGGTCTCCATGTCGTTCCCGAGACCATCGATCGCGTCCCCGAGCGCCTCGACTCGACCGGCCGGGCTGTCGGCGTGCGCGAGCGCGTCGGTGATCTCCTGGATCGCCTTGACCGCCTCTGGCGATCCGGGCTTCATCGACATCAGGTCGTCGAGGGAGTACCCGAGGTCGTCGAGGATCGGCTGGACCTTCTCCCCGACGCGGGCGAGGTCCTCGAGGTCACCGTAGGGGAGGTTCTGCAGCCCGTTGGAGGCCGAGGCGATGAAGTCCCCGTTCGCCTGGGCGACGCCCTGGAGGACGCCGGTGAGGTTGACCAGCTGGTCGGTCGCCTCGCCGCTGGCCTGGTTCAGCTCGGTCGCGCCGTCGCCGAACACGTCGACGATCCCGGACCAGGTGTCGGAGATGCCGTCAAGGAATCCTCGGCTGAGGATGAAGTGGGTGTCCTCGAGGTCCGCGTTCAGGTCGGTCGTCTTCGACTGGAGCGCCTGGAACCCGGCGAGCATCTTGGCGACGTCGGTGTCGTCGAGGCTGTCGTTGAAGCCGTCGATGGCCTTGCTCGCGGAGCGCGACTCGGCGTGGAAGTCGGACATGAGGCCGATGCCACCGCCGATCGCGGCACCCCAGGGGCCGGCGATGCTGCCCATCAGGGCGTACGACGCGGTGTTGGCCAGACCCATGCCGTCGGCGAGGTCGGTTGTCGCGAGGGTGAGGCCCGCGAGGAGCGCCCCGCCGCGCAGCGCCGCGGTGCCCAGCTGGCCCCGGAGTCGCTGCGAGGCGGCCGCGGTCCGCTCGAGCTCGCGCGCGCTCGTGGCGCCGGCGGTCCGCGAGGTGGTCGCCATGATGGCCAGGTCGCTGGTGAACTGTCGGACGCCGGAGCGGGTCGCGAGGTCGGTTCCGACTCGGGCGATCTCGGGCCGCAGCGCCGCCAGAGACGCTCTGGTCGACGTGATGCCCCCGATGACCTTCGCGCCGAACCACAGGCCCCCGCCGAGCACCGCGGTGAGCGCGAGACCCGCGGTGGTGATGTCTTTGACGGGGTCCGGAAGTTCGCCGAACGCTGCCCCCATGTCGGCAACGTGTGCTGCGATCTCGGAGATGATCGGGAGGAGGACCTGGCCACCCTCGATCCCGGCGTCCTTGATGTTGTTCCACGCGATCTGGACCTCAGCGGCCGTGGTGCCCAGCCGCTTGGCGAACTCCTCCGTGAGGGCCGAGTTCTGGTCCCACGCATCGTTCGCCTGGTTCAGGGACCGAGTGAGCATGTCCCCAGACCCGGCGAGCCGTAGCATGACCTGCAGGTTCTGGGTCCCCTTGATGCCCATCGAGTCCAGGACACTGGCGACGTCGCCACCCTCGGCCTGGATCCGACCGAGCCCCTGAACCAGCTGATCGAACGCCTCCACCGGCGACGTACGCCACGCCTGCGCGAACGCCTCGGCCGACATCCCCGAGACCTCGGCGTACCGCTCGAGCTTGTCCCCGGACGAGGCGACCTGCGTGTTGATGCCCAGAAGCACGCGCTGGATCGCCCCGCCGCCAAGCTCCGACTGGATACCGAGGTTCGCCATCGCCGCCGACAGGCCTAGGACGTCCTGCTCGGTCGCGCCGATGGTCGTGCCGGCGCCGGAGACCCGCTGCGCCATGTTCACGATCTGGGCCTCGGTCGACGCGCCCTTGTTGCCGAGGTCGACGATCGTGTTGCCGATCTCGTCGACGTCACCGGCCGCGGTCTGCATCACGTTCATGAACTGCGCGATCGACGTGGCCGCCTCGTCGGAGGTCAGGTTCGTCGTCTCGCCCATCTTCACCATGACCTCGGTGAAGTCGGTGATGTCCTCGGTGGCGACGCCGAGCTGGCCGGCGGCCTCGGCGGTGGCGGCGATCTCCTGGTGCGTCGCGGGCATCGTGCGGGCGAGCCCGCGGAGGTCGTCCTCGAGCCCGTTGAGCTGCGATGCCGTGCCGTCGACGGTCTTCTCGACGCCGGCCCACTGGGACTCCCAGTCCATCGCGGCCTTGCCCATCGCCGCGACGCCAGCCGCTGCGGCGAGACCGAGCTTTCCGGCCTTCCCGCCGAGGTCGTCGATCGCCGCGGACTGCCGCATGACCGCGGCCTCGGCCGGCTTCATCGCGTTGACCGTCATGCGGCCCGAGGCCTGCATCTGCGCGATGTACTGCGCGGTCTCGGCGGTGAGCCTGACGACAACAGAGCGTGCTTCAGCACCCATCGGGCCCACCGCCTCTCATGAACGACGAAGGGCCCCGCACAACGGCGGGGCCAGAACGGAGACGGGGACGGGGAGAAGTCAGGCTTCGGTGGTGGTCACACCGAGCACGAACGGCGGCAACGCCGGATGCCCAGCCGGCCGGGTGTCACGCACGATCGTGTGCGTGACCGTCTTCCCAGCACGCGCCGTGCACACGTGACAAACGACGTCGAGCGTCCCGAACCAGCCGTCCATCTCCGAGTGCCACGCCACCTCGATCGGCCACCCACACGAGCACGAACCCATGCCCCCGTGCTGCTGCTGGTGCTCGTACGCCGCCAGACCCAGCAGCAGCGCCTGGTCCTCCGGCGTGTACGCCACCGACTCGAACGACCCCGTGGCCCGGTCGGGGTGCTCCGGGTCCTCGTACAGGTACGTCGTCGTCACCTGCCGCAGGCCCGCGAACACCGTCGGCGCGACACCCAGGCCGCGGGCGGTCGCGACGATCCGGCGGGCTACCGCTCCTGCAGCCGAGCCAAGCCGCTCGGCAGCTGAGGAAAATCCACGCCGCCCTTCGCGCAGACCTCGTTCGCGGTCGCCGACAGCTCGCCCATCGCCGCGGCCCCGAGCTTCTTCCGCAGCGCCCGCACGTCATCCACGGACAGGCGCGGCTCGACCGAGCACTCCGCGATCAGCAGCGTGTTGTACTCCGTCATGTCCGGGCCCTCGCCGTTGCTCTTCGGCTTCGGCCGGTGCTTGGAGTTGAACGCCTGCAGCGCGTCGGAGTCGAGCCCCTCGAACAGCGGGTACCACATGAACGCGGCCATCTCGCGGCGCAGGGCGACCATCCGGTCGGCCAGCTCGCTCGCGCGGGCCCTCGCCGACTGCTCCCCGACCGGCCGCTCGTCGTCGACGATCACGCGGCCCTGGGCGTCGATGAGTCCGGAGAGCTCGTAGATGCACTGGTCGTACTCGGCCTGGAGGTCGGCGCGCAGGCAGATCTTGGCGCGGCGGCGGGGCCGCTTCGCGGTGTCGAGGATCTGCTCGAGGGTCCACTGCCGCACGGTCGCGTCGGGGGCGGGCCGTTCGGGCTGGATGGGCGCGCCGGCGGGGTCACCGAACGGAGTCATGGTGCTCGAGGGGGTCGGCTGGTCGGGGGTGGTGTCGCCGAGGGCCTGGTCGGTGTGGTCGTTCATGGTCGTGCTCCTGTCGAGGTTGGTGTGCAGCTGGTCGTCGAGGTGAGGTCATCGAGATAGGTGAAGCGAGGGGAGGGTGGCGGGCGACCTCGACGTAGCGCCCGCCACCCCGTTCGTGGGGCAGCCGCCGATCAGGGCGTCGCGGCCGCGACGGTCACGTCGCCACCGTTCTGCGGCTCCATCGGCACCCGCCGCTTGATGTAGCCACCCGCGTTCTGCGGCCGCTGCGGGTTGTCCGTCAGCACCTCGAGGTACAGCGCCTCGTCACCGGCGACCCAGGGCTGCGTGGCGAGCTTCCCGTCCTCACGGAGGTAGCCGTAGACGGTGGTGCCCTTCTCCTTCACCGTCTGGTAGGCGACGTCCGCGATTGGGTCGACGGCGCCGTCGGCCTCATCGAACTCGCGGAAGATGGTGAGGCCGGCCTGGAAGTTGCTGGCGCCGATCGCGTTGGCGTTGTTCGTGGTGCACAGCGCCTTCTCGTTGACCTTGTCGGAGTCGGTCGCCGACCACGTGAAGTCGGACGCGAGGACCGCGCATGACACGTCGACGCCGGCGTTGAGCTCGGTCACCGTCGGGTTGAACGGGTCGACGGGCTTGGCGGTGAGCAGGGTGAGCTTGGAGTGGCCGTCGGCCAGGCTCTTGGGCATGGTGTCTCCTCAGTCCCCGGCGGCCGGGGTCTCGGTGGGAGCGGCCGGGTCGCCGTCTCCGCTGGTGGGGGTGTCGAGGTCCGACCCCGCCGGCGTGCCGCTGTCGGGGTCGCTGCTGGTGGAGCCCGCGTGGGCCTGGTCGGCGGCGCGGGACTTCGGGGTCCGCCGGAACGGCTTCCCGAGGGTCGGGTGGTCGAGCCAGTGCGGCGGGATGCGGACCTTCTCGCCGGTGTCGACCCGGTAGGCCGAGGTGAGTCCGTCGACGGACATGGGTGCCTCCTGATGGGTCTGGGTGAGGGCATGACGAACCCCCGGGAGGCAGTGCCTTCCGGGGGCTTAGGTGTGGGCGATGAGCCGGTACTGCAGCGGCACGTAGAGCCGCGGCGGCGTGACGCCGTTGTCGGTGAGCAGCGGCGGCTCGTAGCCCGGCTGCGGTACCAGCGGCCCGCATACCGCGCCGGCCACGGTCGGTGCCCAGCCGCCGGGCGGTCGGAGGACGGCGTCGATGCGGTCGACGAGCGCCAGGAGGTCGTCGTGGTCGCCGGCGGCCGCGCGCACGACGTACGGCGCGTCGACGTCACGGAAAGGATCAGTAGGCCCGCCGAGTGAGCCCTCGCCGGGCAGGGGCCGGCCGACGCCGGGCTCGAGGATGAAGTACGGCTGCACTCGCAGGTCCGTGCCCGTCTTCGTCGGCGGCTCGTCCGGCGTGCCGACCACGCCAGGCAGGCCGTACCGCGCGCCGATCTGCCCGCGGTAGCCGGTCGCGTTCGTCACGGCCGCGAGCCGGCCGGCGACCGCGTCGAGGACGAGCCGCCTGCTGATCGCCATCGTCAGAACGCCGCCGTCGCGATCGTGGCCAGCGCGTCGACGTACTCCGGGACACGGCGCTCGAACGCGGGCGCCATGAACGGCTGCCCGGCCATCCGCGAGGTCCCGAGCTCGACGTAGATCCCGTAGTCCGAGGTCGGGCCGATCTCGGCCGTGGTGCCGTCGACGTCGGTGGAGATGGAGCCCATGAGGTTGCCGGTGTCGACCGGGCAGAGGACCTTCGCGTCGCCTTCGATGGCGTACGCGGTCCGCGTGAGCGCCGTCCGGGCGCCGGCCTGCACGGCGGGGCCGGCGCCGGCGATGCGGACGCCTAGCGCGGCGAGCTGCGAGACGTCGAGGTGTGCACCCATCACGGCCCTCCTCAGGACTGGTCGGGACGCGTGCAACCCGGCCCGCACGGGAGCCGCGGGAGCCGCGGGAGCCGGGGGAGCCGGGGGAGCCGTGGACGGAAGGAGGTCAGGAGACGAGCGCGGCGTACACGTCGCGCTCCCAGATCAGAGACCCCGTCGCGACCAGCCCGACGGTGAGCGTCCGGCCGGCCAGCACGGCGTCGTCGACGACCGTGACCGTGCACAGATCCGCCGGCGTCGGCGCCACGGCGGCCGGGACGACGATCCGGTACTGGGCGACGTACTCGACGTCGCCGACGACGACGTTCACCTGGTCTCGGGTCGCGAGCATCTGCACCCGCGCCGTGCCGGTCCAGTACGGCGCCCGCGGGACATCGACCATCTGCTCGGCGCCCGGGTCCCATGCCTGAGTGGTGCCGGGGTGGCGCAGCTCGACGGTCGCGGCGCGCATCGTCTTCTCCGCGACCGGCCGATGCGACGCAGCCCAGTCGGTGGGGATGACCTCGGTGTCGGGACGGCCGTGGGCGCGCGTCGGGCGGGGCATCAGCAGCCGTAGGGGTACTGGGTGCGCTCGGTGCGGCACGGGGCGCCGGTGAGGGGGAGGACCTCGAAGAAGAACCCGTCGTTCTCGTCCTCGTCGTCGGCCTGGGCGCGCAGCGCGGCGGCGTGCTTGCGCATGGCGTCGGCGAGCTTCGCGCCGTCAGTCTGCAGGTCCTGGGTGCGGAGCACCTTCGAGGCGAGCGCCTCGTTGGTGGCGTTTGTGTCGATCGCCTGCGCGGCCGCGCGCTTCACGCTGTCGCCTTCGAGGGCGAGGAACGCGTCGATCTCGGCGTCAGAGAACACCGCGGTGGCGGGGTCGCCGACCGGGATGTCGTTGAGGAGGAGACGGACCTGGCCGGCCGGCTCGGTCAGCACGTAGGTGTAGGTCGACTCGGCCACGGCGGCCTCCTCTCGAGAGTCGTGGGTGGTGCTGGTGGGCGGGGCGGGTCACCACTCCGCCCACCAAAGGGGGGTGCGGTCAGCTGCCGCTGCCGCCCGAGCCCGACGAGCCGGTGGCGCCGGTCGCCCCGGTCGCGCCGGTGGCGCCGGTCGCCCCGGTGGCGCCCGTGCTGCCGCTGCCGCCCGAGCCCGACGAGCCGGAGCCGCTGGACCGCCCGGACCTCGCCTTGAACTTCGCGCCCGGCGCGAGCTGGTCCTCGCCCCAGTGCTTCGGCACCGACGGCAGCTCCTCGCCGTCCGGGCCGACGACCTCACGGAAGTCCTTCTCCGTCAGCAGGTGCCGACCCTCGATCTTCTTCTCAGCCATGCCGTCCTCCTCAGACGCCGCTGTTGTCGGACCCGTAGGTCAGCGTCGGGTCGCCGTGCGCGGCGCCCATGATGTGCCGGCCGCGGAACCACACGGTGTCGTCGTCGAACGACCCCTCCGTGGCCACGACGTCCCCGCCGCCCATCGACCGGCCGCCGTCCGCCTTGTAGCGGAAGTCCGGCGACTCGTAGCCGCGGAGCTTCGCGAACCAGAACGGCGCCCGGATCGCGGTGCCCGGCTTCGGCATCACGATCCACGACTCACCGAGCTGCTTCTCGTTCACGACCAGGTCGACCTTGCCGCGCAGCGGGTTCGGCTCCTCGCGGTAGCCGCCGTTCCCGTCGGAGACCAGCAGCTTCTCCGCCGCGAGGATCCGCTCGGCCTCCGCCTCCAGGGCGTAGCCGACCACCAGCTGCAGCCGACCCGACGGGATGATCGTGCCGGTGTCGGGATCCCGCTTCGTCCGCAGCGACGTCACGACCGTCTGCAGGTTCGTCGGGTTCAGCTTCAGGGTGCCGACGTTGCCGTTCCCGGCGTTGAAGAAGCCGGTGTTCAGCGCACCGGTCTCCAGGTTGATCAGCAGCCGCAGGCCACGGTCGTCCTCGGTGTCCACCGCCATCTGCGGGAACGCGTTCGGCACCATCAGCAACTGGTCGAGGTCGTCGTTGATCCGCGCCTCGAACGACCAGCCGTACATCAGACCGGTCTTCTTCGCGCTGATCGGGTACTCCGCGAGCCGCGGGCCCTTCGCCATCGGATAGCCGGTCCGCTCCGGGACATCCTTGAAGACCTGCGCGCCGAGCACGAGCTCGCTCATGTACTTCGGCTTGAAGTCCTTCACCGTGGTCGGGGTCAGGAACTTCGGCCACTGCGTGGGCAGCGCCGGGTAGTTCTGCTGGATCTCCCGGTCGATCAGCATCCCGGACGCGTACTGCGCCAGGTCGCTGGTGGTGAGGGCCTCGTTGATCTCCAGCGCGGCCCGCGAGGAGCCCTCGCGGTAGTGGCCGATGAGCTTGGCCATGCCGAGCGCGGTCTCCATCAGGCCCGGGCGGGCCTCGAGGCGGCGCCGGTAGGACGCCGGCGTGGTGCCGGAGGTCTCCTGGGAGATCGACTCGGCGATCTCGAGAAGGGACATGTTCATCGCGGGGCCTCCTCAGACCTTCACGGGACGGACGTAGACGGTGCCCTGTACGCCGCCGGAGTCGACGACCTTGGTCGCGCCGATGGGGACGCCGCGCTGGATGATGGGCTCGGTGTGACCGAACAGGGTGTTGTCGGTCGCGGTGGTGGTGAGGGTTTGGTCGGCCTTGATGTAGATCGCGGTGCCGGCCGCGGCGACGACCTCGGGGACCTTGACCTCCCACAGGCCGGTGACCTCGACCGGGGCGTACCCGTCGGGGCAGCCCACGGCGCCCTTCTTCGTGGCGGCGTCGGCGCGGTCGGCCGCGGCGACGCCGACGAACCCGCCGACCTTCACCGGTGCCCCGGAGACCGTGCCGGCGGGGACCGGGAGGACCCGGGCCGGCTCGGTCGGGGCGAGGATGCAGTTCTTGGCCATGATCAGGCCCCCTTCTTCTCACTGAGGCCTGCGGCCTCGTCGATCTCCGCCCACGTGACGGTGCCGCCGCCGGACGGTGCCCCGCCGTGCCCGATGACCTTGCCGGCGCCGCCAGCGGCCTTCCGGCCCGCGGCGTCCTCGTCGACGGCCTTCGTGAACGCCGCCTCGTCGAGCGCGCCGTCCTCCGTCACCGGGAGGTCGACGCACAGGCCCTTGACCTCGAGCGGCGAGTAGGAGACGCCAGCCTCCTTGGCGCGCGCTTCGACGATCTCGCCGGCGCGCGCGTTCCGCGTGCGCGTGGCGTCGGCCTCCTTGAGGGAGGTGTTCTCGGCCTTCAGGGTCGCGTTCTCCTCCAGGAGAGCGTCCACCCGGCCGGCCTTCTCGGTGAGCGCGGAGTGCTCCGCCTCCTCGAGCTGGATCTTGCCCATGGTGTCCTCCTCGGACTCCTCGGTGGTGGGTGTGGTGCTGCCCGGCCGGGTGACCGGGACGAACTGGGTCTGGACCCGCACCTCGGTGCGCGTCCCGGACAGCGCGATCGCGCCGTTGCTCGCGGTGGCGTACGCCTGGCCGTAGGTGCCGGCGTTGTCGCCGGCGCCCGCGCCTTCGATCTCGAACCAGACGGTCGACTCGTCGAAGTCGCGGACGTACACCCAGACGCGGTCGGCGGCCGCGTATGCGTCGCGGAGCGCGGTCTGCAGGGCCTCGCGGGTGTCGTTGACGGTGGCCTCGTCGATGCCGTGCTCGATCGCGCGGGCGTTCGCGCGAGCGGACTCGACGAGGGAGAGGACCTTCCCGCCGCGGCCGGCCCGGGTGACCCAGTCGGTGGACTGGATGTGCACCAGGGACTCGACGATCTTGGTCTGCTTCCCGTCGATGACGCCCTCGGCCAGCTCGCCGTCGCCGCGGATCGAGAGCCCGATCGCGGTCGAGAAGTTCTCGACCAGGTCGCGCCAGGCCGGAGCGATGTCGGCCTCGGTGACCACGGCGCCCGGGTCGGCGCCCCACGATGCGACGTCGTCGTCGGTCGCGATCCGGGCCTCGGTGACGCTGACCGAGACGAGGTCCTTGATCGACCGCACGGGGCGGGCCTTGGCCTCCTCAGCGGTGGGGTGGTCGGCGAACATCTGCATCCCGGCGGGGAACAGGCCGTCGGTGACGGCCTGCTCGAGGACCTCGGCGGAGTAGTAGCCGGACGAGCCCATCCCGGGGGAGACGAGCTGGACGGGGAGGCGGCCGGTCTTCTTCGCCGCGGCGACGGCGGCCTCGGTGATGCGGCCGGTCTCCTGGACGAGCTTGGGCATGACGGGACCTCCCTTGTCGAGGGCATGGCGGGTAGCGTGCGGCGGGTGGGATACGACGACGGCGAGTGCACGTCGCCGACGGGCGCGCACAACTTCGTGCTCGCCGAGCTCGCGCCCGGCGGGCGTGGCGGGCTCGCGATGGTCGAGAAGTGTGAGTGGTGCGACGCGACGGCCTACATGCCGTCAGCCGGCGACGACCCCCGCCGGCCGCCGCTCTAGAACCCGGGTCAGACCCCGGTCAGGACGCAGCCGCGAGCCGGGCAGCCTCGAACGCCGCGACCTCAGCGGCCGCGGCGGGCTCCCACTCGCCGGTGTTCCGGATCTCCGACCACAGGTAGTCGTCGCGGACCCAGTCGCCGCCTGGGGACTTCCGATCGGCCCGGTAGCCGCTGGGATACGTGCGCGCGTACAGATGGCCACCGCTCACGAGGGGGGTCCGCCAGTACCGCATGGTCTCAGTCTATCCGCGGCAGGCCGGGCGGCCAGGGCACCGAGTTGAAGATCTTCGCCATCTCCGCCTCCAGCTCCAGCCACCGCTTCGATCCGACTGGCAGACGCCGCTGCTCCTCGTAGATCAGGTGTGCGGCCTCGGCGGCGCGCAGGCTCGCGGCGGTGTGGAGCTGCACCTCGAACACGGTCCCGTCGGGCGCCCGCACAGCGAGGTTGACGCCGCGGTAGCCCGCCCCGGGCCAGCCGGCCGGTGACTTGACGAGCACGTACCCGGCCTCGGCCAGCGCGTCGCGGGCGCTCTGCCCGCCGCGCGCGTACTTCCGCCGCGGGATCACGATCGTGTAGCGCAGCGAGTCCTTGATCTTCTCGGCGGCCTCCGCGAGGTCGACGCCGGGGCGGGTGAGCTTGTCGACGATCGACGCCCGACTCTTCAGCCGGAACTCCAGCCGCTCCAGCCGCCCGCCCGCGGTGGCTGCGACCTCCTGAACGAGCTTCGTCACCGCGGGCTCGGCGTTCGTCGCCCGCGCGATGATCGCGTCCGCCGCGCGCTGGGCCGGATCGTCGTCGAGCCCGCGCGGCGCGCGAGCCGGCGGAAGCGGCGGCCGCCCAGCGGTCCCGCCCGGCAGCCGCGGCGGCTTCCCGGGCACCACCGAGTCCCGCCACCCGTCGTTCGAGCGACGTACGCCCCACTTCGACCGCGGCCACCGGCCCGCCAGCCACGCCTGGTAGCCACGCGGCCCGAGGATCGCCTGTTGCTCCCGCGGGGTCAGCCCGGCGAAGAACCCGTCCGCGTCCGGCGCCAACGGGCCCGGCTCCTCGATCCCGTCGAACCCGAGCTCGGTCCACGGCCGCACAACGGGCATCCGCGCGCACCGGCAGTTCTGGTGACCGTCCGGGCCCGGCACGTCGAGGTCGAACACCTGCCCGTGCATGCCCAGGCACGCCGGGCAGGTCCGCGTGGACAGCGACGCGAGCCACATCCAGCCCCGCAGGACCTCGGCGTGCCGCGCCTGCCCGGCCCGGGCGCCGGCCCGGTGCGCGTCGAGCATCTCGGTCCGCGCGATCGTCAGCGCCCGCGTCAGCCCGCCAGCGAACGGCTCCCGCGCCCGGGCCACCATCCGCCGCGCAACGACCCTCGGGTTCGACCCGGAGACCACGCCACGGATCAGCTCGCGCCGCATCACGTCGTACGCCGACGCCGACACCGGCCGCATCCGCGAGGTGATCTGCTGCGTCGACCTGGCCACGATCGCCTCGACCTGCCGCGGGTCGACACGCGCCCACGACTCCAGGTCGACCAAGCCGCTGCCCGAGGGGAGCTGGGAGTCGATGATCGAGGCCTGCGCGCCGCCGGCCATGTCGACCACGCGCCGCAGATCCTGGGTGACCCGGACGCCGGCGTACGCCGTGAGCCGCTCCAGCCGGTCGGCGACCTCGGCCAGCGCCCGCCGCAGCCGGGTCGCCATCAGCAGCTGGGCCACGGTGACCTGCTCGCCGGCGGTCAGCAGGTCGACCAGCAGCGCCGTCAGGTCCGTCGACGTCTCGTCCCACGCCATCGCCCACGCACGGATCAGGTCCCGCTCGACCTGATCGGTCAGCCTCCGCAGCTGCGCGTCGAGCTGACGCTGCAGGCGCCGGGTCTCACGCCTGCTCGCCATCGCCGGCGGCTACTGCTCGTCCTCGGGCCCGCCGTCGGGGTCGTCGAGCGGGTCCTCGCCGCGGTCGTGACGCCGCAGCAGCTCCTCGCCCGCGGTGCGGGAGCGGGGCGCGGGGTCCATCCCCGGCAGCCACTGGCCGTCCTCGTCGAACATCGCGTCGAGCAGCTCGTCGACGTCGTCGACCTGCAGCGCCCGCATCAGCAGCTGCGCGACCAGCCGCGGCGTGCCGAGCTTCCCGGTGGAGTCGGCCTCGACGATCGCCCCGACGAGCTTCACCGGGTCCAGCTCGTTGAGGTCGGGGAACACGACCTCGACCGTCGACTCGGTGCCGCCGGCCAGGGTGATGGTCTCCACCCCGGTCCGCGGGTCCCGCACCACCGTCCCGGACAGTGGCCCGCGCGGCGCCCGGACGGCCTGCTCGATCACGTAGGTCGTGATGGTCTGGATGACCGACCGCCACGTCGCGCGGCGCAGGTTCATCTCCCCGACGATGCCCTTGTCCATCGTCTCGGCGACCGCGCGCGCCCCGGTGACGCCCGGGTCGGCGAGCAGGTCGACCACCGAGACCCCGAGCGCCGCGGCCACGAGGCTGGCGAGCGGCTTCCCGGCGTCGGCGTCGATGGTCGCCCCGGACTTCGGGATGGCCTCGAGGTTCACGCCCGGGCCCATCGCGGCGACGTCGCCGACGGTGCCGGCGCCGAGCAGCGCCGCGTCGGCGTCGATGCGCGTGGGGAGCGCGTGCGCGAGCTTCTCCGCCGCCCGCCGCGCCTTGCTGGACCGGTCGCCGGTGAGCCGCCACGCGAACTTCGACAGGGCCTTCACCAGCTTCGCCCAGTCGGTCAGGATCCCCTCGTACGCCCGCGCCCACGGCAGCGCCGCGTAGACGTCCGGGATGCCCCACTTCCAGTGCGCCGGCCGGTTCACCGTCACGTGCAGCAGCGGCTGGTCCCACAGCACCGGGATCCCGTCGATGCTCTTCGGCCGCTGCGCCGGCCAGAACCGCAGGTCGGGGTGCAGCACCCGGCGGGTCTCCACCCTGGACCGGGTCAGGCCGGAGTAGCCGGGCTCGATCACGCGGACCGTGTAGGAGCGGGCGTAGAACCACACCTCGTCGCGGTCGTTCGGGTTGGAGATCTTGTCGGTGATCTCCTGGAACGGCGTGGTGCGGACCTGCACGCGGCCGGTGAGTGGGTCGGTGAAGAACGCGAACACGATCTGGCCGTCGGTGCCGAGCCCCCACTCGTTGGTCTCGGCCGCCTCGGACGAGGTCAGGGAGACCTGGTTGGACTGGTCATCCCAGAAAGCCTGCACGACCGCGTTGACGTCCTGGCCGCCCTTCGCGGCCTCCGCCTCGCCGGCCCGCGCCTGCACGGACACGCCCTGGGACCACACGTAGCCGACGCGGAGCTTCATGCCGCGCTTGATCAGCGGCGAGGCGATAGCGGCGACGCGGCAGTTCTCCACGATCCGCTCGAGGCCCTGGCGGGAGAACTCCTGCTCGAGCTGCATCGAGGCGAGCCGCCAGCCGCGTTCGTCGGCGGCGAGCTCGAGGTCGGAGATTGCCTCTTCGAGGACGCCGTTCCACTCGCGCACGGCGCCGAGCTCGACGACGAGGTCGTCGTACGACGGTTCGGGGGTGGTCTCGACGAGCGTCACCGCAGTCACCGCCTCTCGTGCGCAACTTCGGAGGATCTGGGCTGAGAGTGGGGGATCTTCAGCAGGTCACCAGTGGCTGATCGCGTAGTCCGCCAGCTCGTCGTCGAGGTCGTCCTCGTCGTACGTCTCGCCGGTTAGCAGCGGCTGCAGCAGCAGCCGGTTCAGCGCCTGCGAGTCCGCGTCGACCTGGTCATCGTTCGACCCGGACGGGAACGCGGCGTGCTCCTCGACGAACCCGTCCACCCACGGCGCCCACGGCTCACCGGTCGAGGGGTTGAGCAGCGCCGGATCCGGGAGCCACACGTTCCCGGCCTCGATGAACGGCGAGACCGCCTGCAGCCGCGCCGACTTCCCCTTGTTCCCGGGGTCCTCGGGGATGATCCCGCCGACCGTCATCTCGAGGCTGTTGATGACCGCCGTGCCGTTGGCCTTGTCCTCGACCAGCTTCGCGATCGCCTGGGGCCACTTCGCGGCGAACGACTTGAACCGGCGCCGGGTCTCGACGAACGACATCCGGCCGCGGACCTGGTCGAGCAGGTACGCCCGGGCGCCCCGGCGCATCCAGACCTGCCCGACGACGTAGTCGGAGGCGTCGGTGTCCTTGAACGCCATATCCCACGACATCAGCATCACGTCGTACTCGGTCACGATGTGCGCACCGTCATCGCGGACGATCCACAACGGGCTCGCGTAGTACTTCCACCAGTCGCGGTGCACGATGTTGCCCGACGGCGGGGACGGGTTGCCCTGGTACAGCGACTCCCAGTCCGCCGACCCGGCCTGGACCTTGATCTGCTCCCAGTCCTTCGCGGTGCGGGGCTGTCCGGTGCGCTCGTCGATCCGCGCCGAGACCATGTACTCGCCCGGCTCGCGCCCCAGGATGTCGGTCTCGCCGGCGTTCGGGTCGTGGTCGGCCTGGGCCGGGATGTTCACGACCCGCCACCGGTGCCCGTCGGGCCGCTTCAGCAGCCACCCGGCGAGGTCTTCCTCGTGCCAGCGGGTGAGGATCACGATCACCGGCGCGCCGGGGGCCAGGCGGGTGGACAGCGTGCTGGTCCAGTACCGCTGGACCTTCGCGCGGTAGACCTCGGAGTCCGCTTCCTCGCGGTTCTTGATCGGGTCGTCGATGACCATCACGTCGGCGGGCCGGCCGGTGATGCCGCCGCCGATGCCGACGCTGCGGAGGCCGCCGCGGTGCCCTTCGAGGGTCCAGTTCGAGACGGACCCGTTGTCGCGTGCGATGCGGATCCCGAGGTTCGCGGCGCCGTCGACGCCGGTCGAGGTGGTGATCCAGGACCGGACGTCGCGGCCGAACTCGATCGCGAGGTCCTTGCCGTAGGAGACGGCGACGACGCGGCGGCGCTTGTTGCGGGTCATCATCCACAGCACGCCGGCCTTGACGCGGGTGGTCTTCCCCTCCTGCGGGGGCATCGTGATGATCAGCCGGTCGCATCGGCCTGCGTCGACGTCCACCAGAGCGGAGTCGATGGCGTCGAGTGCGGGGGTCTGGCGGGTGGTGGGGTCGAGGTCGCGGGCGAGCTCGCCGGGCGTGGTCCAGGTCTTGACCGGGGCGCCGGTGTCGGCGGGGTCGGGGTCGCGGCCGCGGAGGCCGACGAGGCCGTCTTCGAGGAAGTCGATCCAGAGGTCGTCACGGGCGGCGGTGGACACGAGGTGGTCACCTACCTCGCGTGATCTACTCCTGACGCACAAGAACCCGCTGCGCCAGTGTCTGGGCATACGGGTTCTTGAGGGAATGAGACAACAAGAGGTTCACGCTTGTCAAGCAACGCCCCGCCACGCGTCGCCAAGGTCGATCAGCAGTCCCTCGGTCGACCGGGACCAGCGAACGCCGGCGGAATCGGTGAACGTCAACTCAATCGTCACGTCGTACTCGACCTCCCCAGCAAGGCCGAGTCGCTGAGGCATTCCCTCAGGCCGGTCGGTGCGAACCCCAACCAGCTTCGGCTCAAGGTCGGGTGGGAGCACCGGCATCGACGCGCCGCCGAGTGAGTAGGTCGTCACCTCGTAGCGCCCGGCGTACTTGGGCCGGACGTTCACGTAGACGTCGGCCTTGACCTGGACGACTGGCAGATCCGAAGCGTTTCGGAATGCGACGAACACCAGCGCAGGCTCACTCGACGCCGAGTCATGGATGTTCGACTCGTGATACGGGTGCACGCTATCTGGCCAGGCCGCGATCAGCCTGGCTTGTGCACGGCGCTGAGCAACGGACCACTGCTCCTCGCGATCGCTCTCCAGCCTGAACGCACCTGCCGCATAGACGCCCGCGACCACAGCTGCGACGAGCGTCAGCATCGAGGCGCCAGCCATGAACCACTGGGCCATTTCGGTCCGGGTCGTGCCGGCCCACCACCAGCCGAGTGCGGCGAGCGCGGCTGTGGCGACGACTGCAGCCAGGCTGAGGCCCAGCGCTACGCGCCAGCGGCGGGGACGCGGAGTACTGGGCCATGGAGCCATGTCGCCGGTCACGCGGCCATGATGCCGGTGAGCACGGACAGCCGCAGGCGTTCCAGGAACGCGGTCCTGCTAGGACTCGTCGTCGGCGTACGTCCGGGCCCAGTACTCGCGGTCGCGTTCCTCGAGGACGTCCTGGAGGTCGCGCCACGCCTCGACGTCGTCGACGCCGACTGGCTCGACGTCGGGCCTCTGCTCTGGCTGCGACTGGGTCACGCCTCCATGGTGCGTCGCGGCGCTCGCCAGCTCAACTGCTAGTAGCGGAGATGCAGCCCCCCGGGTCAGCGCTCGGACGGGGGCGTGTCCTTATGTTCGGCGCAGAGCCAACGGGTGCCGGCGTGGTCGAGGAACCGACCCCCGGCCTCGAACCCAGCGGTCTCGTTGGGGCAGTCCTTGACGACGCAGGGAATGACGTTGACGCTCATGGGCGGGTGCTCCAGTCAGTAGGCAGGATGTCGGCGTACGAATCCGCGATCGTCACAGGTCCTCCCGGTGACCACACGGCCAGTACACCCGGTGGGACGGGCCCGGGATCGCAGTGGTGTTCGGTGGCGAGTCGGGCGAGATCGGCGGCACGTCGATCTTCACCGTCTCGCCCTCGATCGACAGCACCGGGTCGCCGCACACCGGGCACGTGCCGATCGGCTTCCGTTGGGGCAGTCGGGTGGGTGCGCTCATGCCGTCTCCTTCTCGCGGGCCGCGTCGAGCTCGTCGAGGAATGCTCGCACGCGGTTCGGGTGGATGCCCATGCTCTTCCCCAGCGCGAGCGCCGGCTTGGTCTTGGTGATGCCCTTCGCGGCCAGCGCTGCGTAGAACCGCCGCGCCTGCTCCGCCCGCTCACGCCGGGCCCGCTCGACCTCGGCCTGCCGTACGACGAGATCCGCTGCACGGTCGGCCACGTCGGGCCAGTAGACCAGCGCAAGACCACGGACCGACTGCACCCGCCCGGCGAACGCCCGCACGACCGCGGCATGGCCACGGCCGGCGGGCTCGTCGTACGCCGGCACCCGCCCAGTGCTCTTCCCGTCCACCGTGGACGACCAGCGACAGCACGCCCGGACCTTCCCGGTGTCCATCCACTTCCGCACCGTGCCCGGCGCGATCACCGCACCGGTCTGCGTCGACGCCGCCTCCGCGGCCATCGTGATGTGGGTCCACCCGTCGCCGTTCGGGCCCGAGGTGAGGAGGTGGCGGCGTACCGCGTGGGCGTACTCGCCGGGCGTGTACCGGCGCCGGCACCCCAGGCACTCCCAGGACTGGCCCACGCTGGGGTCCTCGATGCCGCCCTGGCCGCGGCCAGCGCAGGCGTCGCACGGCCGGCGGGCCGCGGAGATCTCCGCGGTGGACGGCGGCCGAGCGGCGGCGAGCTCGTGAGGGGTCCAGCCGTGGGGATAGTCGCGGCCGCGGAGCTCGGGGTACGACGCGATCGCCGCGAGGATGGCGCGGCCGGCCGCGGCCCGGGCCTCCACTGCGACCAGGTGCGCCCGGGCGGGCGTGGTGTGGCGGCACGGCCGCGGGTCGCCGAAGCGGCGGACCAGGGGGCGGTCGCACTCGAAGCACGGCACGCCGCGGTCGGGCTCGTGCTCGTCGTGGAGGATCGCCTCGAGCTGGCGGCGCAGCGCGGTGATGTCGGCGGCGAACCCGGGCCAGTCCGGGCCCGCCGCGGTGCCGTGGGCGCCGGCTTGGGCCATGTCGTTGAGGTGGTCGGCGAGGTAGTGGGTGATCGCGGTGACCGGCGCCCGGTCCGTGGACCTGGCGGTGTGGCCGAAGTGGGCGCGCCACTGGTGCTCCCAGCTGACCAGTGGGAGCAGCAGGGGGACCACGTCGTCGGGGCGGTGGGTCTCGTTGAGGTCGGGGGACCAGATGAGGTCGGGCCCGTCGGCGCCGGCGCGGGCCATGACGACCATGGCGTCGCCGCCGGGGATCCGAGCGGAGGGGACCGCGAGCCCGTCGCCGCGTGCGGCCTGCCAGCGGAGGTGGCGGGCGAGCCAGCGGATGTCCTCGAGGTCGCGCCTGACCTCGCCGATGCAGGTGGGGCAGGTGAGGGGTTGGGCGTGGGTGGTGTGTTCGCGCTGGCAGATGACGCAGTGCGGCTGTTCGCAGGGGATGAGTTCGTCGGGGTCGGCGCCCTGGTCGTCGGGGCGGCGGACGCGGATGACGCGGGTCTTCGTCTCGCGGTCGTAGTGGCAGGCCGGGGTCGTCCGGTCGCCGGTGCTGGTTGCCGGGGTGTGGCGGGTGGTCACGCGGGTCCCTCCAAGGTCGAGCTGGTGCCGGTCTCGGGCTTGCGTGGGTGGTGCGGCAGGTTGGTGATGCGGTACACGCCGTCGGCGTCCGGCTCGGGGAGGACGCAGCCGGGCATGGGCCGGATCGGTGCTGCTGCGTACGCTCGGCGGACGAGGTCGTCGGCCTGCCGCCGCAGCGCGGCCTGCACGGCGGCGCGGAGCTCGTCGGACATCTCGGTCATGCGTGCTCCTGGCAGGGGTGGGCGAGCAGCAGCCGCGGCACCGGTTCGCACATCGCGCGTTCCTCGACCCACGAGCAGTCCGTGCAGCCCCACGCCGCGGGGAGGGTCTCGTGGCAGCCACGGCAGATGTGCGCGACCACGGTGGTGGGCACGGTGGTGGGCACGGTGCCGGCGTCGAGCGAGTCACGGACCTCGACCGGGACGGTGTCGGCGTGCCGGCAGGTGGCGGGCAGGGTCATCGGTTCTCCTGCGGCTGTCGGCGAGCGTGGCTACGGTCGGGTGGATGCGGCAGTCGGGTCGCACGAGGAGGAAGGGCGGCGAGATGAGCGCTGGCGATCTCTACGGCGAGTTCGAGAATCTGGACGTCACCAGATCGGTCACGGTCAACGGCGGTGTGCGCGGTGCGACGATCCACGGCGGAGCAGCCCTCACCGTGAACGGCGCGTTCGCAGGGCGCCTGGTCGTCGAGGATGACGCCGTGCTCAGCGTCAACGGGGCCTTCGAGCCTGGAGACGTCTCCAACGACGGCGTCATCATGGTGGCGGGCGTAACCGGGGTCGCGTTCTCCCAGTTGGACGACATGGGAACCTTTGCCGTTGCGGTCGGCTCGCTGGTTGAGCACTCCAAGGTCGTGCACGAGGACGGATCCCTTGAGTCGTTCGTACGTGGCGGAGACCTGACGGTCGACAGCAACAGGCTGTGCATCTGGGTTTCCGAGCAACGGAGATTCGTCCCCCAGGCTCAGATGCAGGCCGACATCGAAGCCGGTCAGCGATGAGCGACGACAGGCCGTGCGGGCTCTGCGGCAAACCCGTGCGGATCGACCAGGTCGCCCGGCCACGGAAGATGGCTGAGCGTGAGCAGTCGTTCGGTGAGCAGCGTGTGTGCACCAACCCAAAGTGCTCGGGGCACATCGAGGGCAGAGGACACCTCGTCTAAGCAGGGTCATGCTTGGGTCGACGTCGGCGACCGAGAACCCCCGGACCCGCGGCGTCTCGTAGGCGGGATCCGCGGCCGCCTGGTCGTAGATCCGTTCCGGCCCACCCGACCTGACGACCGACGGTGTGCGGGTCACCCGCCACTGGAAAGCGGGCAGCGGGGGAGGCTCGTGCGGGTCGGCGGTGCCGCTCATTCGGTGCGCTCCCATCCGGCGTCAGCGAGCAGCTGCGCCAGCACATCGGCCGGCGGCGTCCACAGCCCGAGCCGGCCCTTGCACGGGATCGGCTCGGGGAGCGGCCGCGGGTTCTCCAGCACCAGGTGCACGACGTCGCGGCGGGTGCGGCCGCCGTGCTCGGCGTACGACGTCTCGGCCCACCGCGAGTCACAGCAGGCGGGCTGTTCAGGCCAGCGGGCGACCGACTGCGCTGCGTGCACGCCGACCAAGTCGACCACGCCGATGATCGCGCCAAGTGGGCGGATCACGTCGAACCCGGGCCGCCGGTCGTCACGCGCAGTGACCGCCCCGGTCGGCCAGCCGTAGCGGGTCCCGCAGCGCGTCCCACACGAGCCCTGAGCGTCCGCCTCGATCGGACCAGCGCGCACCGGCGTGGATGGCGAGCAGGCCCCGATACGACCACGCTTGAGTCCGGTTCTCGACGTCCTTCCCGCCGTGCACGATCGCCCACGCCCACGGCTGCTGCACCGTCAACGCCTTCATCGGGTCACCGCCGCGCGAACCGGACTAGTCCACTGAGCCTCGTCGTCAGCCCACCGGGTCCACGCCGCACACCCGAGATGCGTGACCATACGACGTGCACGCGCCGACCTGTACCTGTTCGCCACCCGAGTAGCGGAGTGGATCCCGCACAACAGCCCGGAGAGCCCCCGGACCGTGAGGAAGCTCGAGCGGTGGATAGACCGAGCGGAGTTCGCTGGGAGTGTCGTCGCAGCCCTGCTGCGGCTGCTGGGCCTGGGGTGAGTCACGGGGTCTCCTGGACGTCGAGGTCGAACAGGCCGGCCAGCGCGGCGGCCTCGGCGCGACGTGTCGCCGCGCGGGTCTGGGCGTGGTGAGCGCGGTCGTAGTGCAGGTGGCACCCCTGGCACATCGCCCGCAGGTTGCCGGGGTCGCAGTTCTCCGGCGTGTGGTCGAGGTGCGCCGTGGTGAGCACCACGCGGGAGCCGGTGCCGTACGCCGGCTCGCCGTGCCGGTTCCGGCAGCGGTCGTCGGTGTCGAGGTGCAGGTAGGGGCGGCCGCACTCGCCGGTGCACTCGCACCGCCAGCCGGCGCGGTCCTTGATCGCCTGGCTGATCGCGGGCCAGTCGGCGGGGTAGCGGCCGCGGTTCTCAGGACGGATCGGCATCAGACGCCACTCCCGTCGCGGACCTGTCCGAGCCGCGACTGTCTCGCGCCCGGTAACATCGACGGACCTTCGGCGCTGACACCGGAGGAGAGAGAAGTGCGCGGCCCTACCGAAGCCTCTGTGCGGACGTCCGGCCCCGCAGCCGTCTCGGTAGGGCCAGTGTCAGCGCTGGCCCCACTAAGGACGGGCTCGAGCTCGGACGCCAGGTGGTCGCCGTCGTGGCCGACCGGAAGAACGCACCGGAGCCGGTAGCCGCCCCAGACGTCGTACGCCGGGCACACCGGCAGGGGGCGGCTCATGACGTGGCCTCCTCGAACAGGCCGCCGGCCGGGATCCGGTCGGCCGAGTACGTGAGCGTGGCGTTGACGCCGGCGTCCCAGACCAGGAGCACGCACCCGAACGGCGGCCGCTGGTTCGGCCCGACGGCGGTCTGCCCGGGCTTGAGGAACCTCATCCGGCCGGGCAGGAACTCGCACCGCAGCGGAGACCCGGGCCGGTCGCGGTACGGCTCGACCATCAGCTGCCACCACGACTGCTCGGTCCGGTTCGCCGGCAGCAGCATCGTGATCCCCGACGTCGACGCCCAGCACGCCCATGCCTTCCGGATCCACGGCGCGATGTCGGAGTAGGGCGGGTTGCACCAGACGCGCTCTCCGGACCAGTCCTGAGCGGTGCCGTCGTCCTTGCGGGTCCAGTAGCGGTCGCACTTCGTGTTGTGGGCCGCGGCGGCGACGTCGACCGTGAACGGCCCGTACCGGTCGCTGAAGTCGGCGAAGTCGAGCGGGTGCGTCGCGCGGTCGTCCACTTCGTCGACGTCGGCCGGCCAGCGTCGCGAGGTCTGCTGCGGATGCGCCTGGGCGCGGAAGCCGGAGAGCGCCACTACTCGACCTCCCCGCAGTTCCGGCACCTGACGAACAGCCCGGCACCCGAGAGGCCGGACATGCCACCCCAGCGGTGGCGGATGCCCCAGCGGGCTGGGCATGCCTCGCGGGCGATGAGCCGCCGAGCCCGGCGGACCCGGCGCGCGGTCAACGGCCGGGTCACGACGCGGTCCCTTGGTCGAGCTCGCCCGCGATGACCGACCCGCCGCGGCCGCGGCGCATTGCGTCGACGAACGCAGCCAGCACCACCTCCACCACCTGCGCCGGCGTGCTCCCGGCCGGCATGCCGCGGCCCGCCTCGAGCGCATCCCGCAACCACCCCAACACCAGATCCGCCTGACCCTGCTGCACCTCCACAGCACGGCTGGCGATCCCCAAACGACCCATCGCCTCCAACACCCCACGCAGCTCACGCTGCTGCTTCAACCACGCGACACCCGCCGGCGAGTCCAACGGCAACGGCCCACGCCCACACGACTCGCACGGGTCACCCGGACCGAGCATCGCGCCGAGCAGATCCACCGCCTGACGCATCTGCCCGGCCAGCAGCTGCAACTCCCCGATCGGGTCGCTGACTGGCGCCGCGCTGGTGTTCCAGATCAGCCGCGACCGCAGCTCCTCCGCAGCCGCCTCCGTCCGCCGCTCCGCCGCCTTCGCCCGACCAGCAGCAGTCAGCCCATGGTTCGTGCAGATCGACGCGCCCGGGTGCGGGTTCTTCCGACACCGCTCACCAGCCCGAGTCTTCGCCGCCGCCGAGCACCGAGGCCGGCCACACAGCGGGCACGGCCCGCCGCCGGGCGCGGCCTGACCATGAGCACGCGACGAGCACGGCCCGTCCTTGAGGGCGCCGACCATCACGCACCGTCCTTGCGGCCGATCGCGCCCTCACGGAGCAGTGAGTCCCGGCGGTTCCCGTGCCGACGGGAACCACTCGCGCGGAGGGCTCGCAAGTGGTTCCCCTCCGGAGGAGAGGGGAACCGGGGAACCACTTGCTCGCTGGATGCCCTGGGACCGGTTAGGGAACCACTTGGGGAACCACTGAGGGAACCACCTGAGAGGGTGGCGTCGAGGTGGTCAGTCGTGGTGCTGGACATGGTCGTCCTCGGCCTCTCGGTAGTGGGCGATGGAGTGGTGGAGGTGGCTGCGGTTGCGGCCCTTCATGACGGAGACGAAGCCCTCTGAGACGAGGGTCTTGATGGCTTCGGCGACGATGGTCGGCTTGCCGCCGATCGCGTCCTTGATCTCGTTGCCGGTGCACTGGTCGTTGTCCTCGACGTAGCGCGAGATGCGCTCCATGACGCGGGTGTAGCGCTTGTGGCCGTCGGCGTCGGTGGGGGCGTCTTCGCGTACGACGGCCCAGCGGCTGACGTGGGGTTCGCGGGAGTCGAGGACGAAGGTGCCGAGGTACTTCCCGCCGGGGATCTGCTTGCGGAGCTCGCCGGCGGTGTCCTTCTCGACGAAGAGGCTGATCTTGCCGACCTGGCCGGGGGCGGGCTTGATGCGTTCTTCGGCGCGGATGTAGGAGCCGCGGACGGCGCGCTTCTTGGCGATTGAGCCGATGGCGAAGCCGGTGGCGCGGGCTTCGGTGGACTTGGGGAGGTGGTCGATGAAGATGACGCAGGTGCCGGCGTCGGCGGGGCGGGAGATGAGGCGGAGGCCGCCGGTGAGTTCGTCGCCGTCGTTGGAGTTGAGGCCGAGCATGGGGAATACCTCGCCGAGGGAGTCGAGGAGGAACACGTCGGGGGCGTTGGTGGTGATCTCGGTGATGGCGTTGCGGAGCTGGTCGCCGTCTTCGGGGTCGTAGTAGCGGAAGCGGGTGCCGTCTGCGATGGCTTCGGGGTGGGCGCCGAGGAGGAGGAGGCGTGCGGCGGTGTGGTTCTCGCCGTTGTGGTCGACGTCGACCATGGCGGCGGTGCCGCCGGTGTTGAGGGCTTCGACGATGGCGCACTGTGCGAGCCAGGTCTTGGCGGTCTCGGGGTCGCCGAAGACGCCGTTGACCTTGCCGGCGTAGAAGAGGGCGTGGCCGGCGTCGTGTCGGACCCAGCGGGGTGGTTCGATCTCGGGTGCTTGGCCGGTGAGGACCCAGGAGAGGTCTTTGTAGCCGGAGGCGGCGCTGGTGGTGGTGGCGCCGAACCGCATGACGGTCTGGTCGAGGCGTTGGAGTGCTTCGCCGAGGTAGGCGTCGATCTGGTCGATGCGGGCGTTGTTGACGATCTGGCGGAGGCCGGTGGCGAGTTCGTCGACGTCGCGGAGGCGTGCGGTGTCGCGGACGATGCGGGCGTGCTGGGGCGCGAGGGTGTCGTTGGGGAGGTCGCGTGCGCGGTCGGCGACGATGTCGGTGAGGGCGCGGATGGCTTTGACGTCGCGGGTGCGGACGATGGCTTCGTTGAGGAGGACGGAGTCGGGTGGGACGCCGTCGCGGGTGTGGAGTTGGTGCCAGGTCTCCCAGATGAGCTGGTGTTCGGGGAGGTAGAAGTCGTCGGGGTCGAGTTCGGTGGCGAGGAGCTCGCCGGGGTGGGTTTCGTGGTCGCGGGTGGGGGCGAGGAGGGCAGCGAGGATGGCGCGTTCGGCTCCGAGGTCTTGGGGGGCGCGGCGGCCGTCGTAGTCGGGGTCGAACGGTGGGTCCACTGGGTGGAGGTGACGGGGTGGTGGTCCGTCGTGGGTCACGCGGTGCCTCCGTGCCTGGCGTGATGTGTCCCGGCCGGCGGTGGGGGAGTCCGGCGGGTGGTGCTCGGTGTTGCGGGGTGGTGCTGGGGTGCGCCCGGGGAGCAGGTGCGCCGCCCGCGGGAAAGGGGTCGCGGGCTTGGTGGGCGTCCTTGCCTGCCGGGTTCCGGGTGTCGCGGGCCGGGCCGGCTGGGTTTGACTCCCCGGGCGCTGGTCTCAGGCGGCCGGGTCGGGCTCGGGGGTGGTGAAGGGGTCGGGGATCGCGGTGGCGGGGAGCTGGCCCTCCGGGGCCTCGTACTCCCAGGGCTCCGCGTCGTCGTGCGGCTCGTCTCCCTCCAGGTCGTCCTCGTGCTCCTCGCCGTCCGGGTCGTGCTCCTCGCCTTCGCCGTCGGGGAGCTGGTCCTGGACGCTGTGTCGGGGTGCGGCTTCGAGGAGCCCGCAGACGTCGCAGATCGGGTTGTCCTGGGAGGCGTCGACGGGCAGGAACGGGTGCGGCCGGTGGGCGGCGCCGGCGGCGACCACGCCGGCGACGGTCGGCTCGGCGCCGGTGCCGTCGAGCTCCTGGTCGATGGTGGCCTGGGCGCCGGTCTTCTGCCGGTTGAGGTAGACGGTGCGCTGGAGCTCGCGGAGGTGCTCGGCGAGGTTGTCGTCGGTGGCTGGTTCGATGCCGTCGATGACGTAGGTGACCTTCCGCTTGCCCTTGAGGTTGGGGCCTGCCTTGTCGACGACCTGGAGGTCGACGATGGCCATGATGTGGGTGCCGACGCCGTGGAAGTGGTCGCCGATGAGGTCTTCGGTGAAGCCGGTGCCGTCGAGGCCCTTGGTGCCGATGCTGCCGTGGGTGTCGGTCATGCTGCGGTGTCTCCTGACTGGTCGGGTGTTGCGGTGGTGGTGGGGTGTGCTTGCTCGTAGGCGTCGATGAGCCGGCCCGGGACGCGACCAGTGCGGATCTGGTCGATGAGCCCCTGGGCGAGTGCCCATGCCTTGACCTGGGCCGCGGTCACGCCGAGCGCCGTCAGGCGGTCGGTGCCCGGTTCGCCGCCTCTGGGCCGGACCTGGTAGCCGGCGTCGACGACGATCTGGCGCACGGTCTCGGCGCGGATCCGGTACCGGGTGCCGAGGACGTGGCTGGACTCGCCGCCGTCGATGTACGCGGTGACGATCTCGGCGCGCTGGGTGTCGGTGAGGACGGTTGCTCGGGCGAGGTGCGCGGCTGGGCGGATGGTGACGCCGGCGTCCTTGAGGATGGCCGTGATGGTGTGGCGTCCGTGACCGGTGTCGCGGGAGATCTTGCCGATGGCGGCCTGGTCGACGACGTAGCGGCGCACGATGGTTTCGCGGTGCTGGTCGGTGAGGTGGAGCTTGTTGCGGCCGCCTGAGTGGGTGGCTCGGTCGTCGCGGCGTGCGATGCCGTGGCGGTCGAGGATGTCGCGGACCCGCTTCGGGCCGATGCCGTGGCGGCGGGCGATCGTGGGCGCGGTGTCGCCGGCCTTGTACTCGCGGATGATGGCTTGCTCGTCGACGGTGACAGCGCTCGATCGGCGCGAGCGTGGGGCGCGGCGGGCGGCCGGCCGCCGTCCGGCTTCCCCTTCCGGGTCGGCGGCCGGCCGGTCGGGGCCCGCGCCGGCGCCGTCACGGGGGAGGGCGGGCGCCGGCGCGGGGGTCTGTGGGTGGTTCATCTCGACGAACAGGTGGAGGGCCTCGATCGCGGCGATTGCGTTGAGGCGGAGCAGCTTGATGGCGGGGTGGTGGTGGGTGGCGGTGTCGCGTAGGACGCGTGCGGCGTGCTGGATCTGGGCGTCGAGGTTGCCCTCGGGGGTGTAGGCCGGGCTGGTGTTGGTCGGGCCGGCGGTCGCCGCAGGGCGCGTCTCCTGGGCGACCGCCGGGTCCTTCATCTCGGCGGTGGAGGAACCAGCGCCAGCCGCCTCGGCTGGATCCGCGCTGGTCGCTACGCGCGGTGCGCTAATCCGCGTCGTGGGCTGGCCCTGCTTACCCTCCGTGGGCAGTTCTGGGGTGTCGTCGACGCGGAGAGCATCGGCGTGGACGTGGTCGTCGGGGCGGGTGATGCGGTCGGTGGCGTCATCGAGTGCTGCGGCGGCTGCGGTGACCTTCGGGTCGGTGGCTTCGAGGTCGGCGAGGTCGGCGCCGAGGCGGGTGTTGTCGGGTGCGGAGGCGGGTGCGGTGAAGCGGCGTTCGATCTCGTCGTCGGGGAGCTGCTGGTAGGGGCCGTGTCGGCGGGCGGTCTTCGGCGTGGTCTTCGGGGCGTCGCCGCGGCAGGTGGGGCAGGTGTCGTTGTTGTCGAGCTGGCCGGACTTCTGCCCGCATGTCTTGCAGTGGGGGGTGAGGGCGTCCCAGTCGAGGCCGCTGGGCTTCTTCGCGCGTGGCTGGTGGGCGCGGCGGTAGCCGTGCTCGTCGGCCTTGGGGAGGGGTCGGTGGCCGGTACCGGCGACGTAGGCGGTGGCGTTGCCGAGGTTGGTGACCATCAGAACCCCGCTGCATGGCCGGCTGGGCTCGCCTCGAGCTGGTCGGCGACGTAGACGGCGAGGGCGTAGGCCTGCCACATGTCGGCGGCGAAGCCGTGGAACCAGCCCGGGTTGGCCTTGGTGCCCTTCCCGCGGTTGGGCTCGCCAGGCGCGAACCGGTCGACGAGGGCCTGGATGATGTTGGAGTCCTTGGCCTTCGAGGAGTGGCAGTGGTGGAGCTTGATCGGGTGGCGCTTCACGAGGTCGGGCTCGTGGCCGGTGCGGAGTCGGCTGGACTCGGCGAACCGGCCGATCCAGACGCAGGTCTCGAAGACGTCGGCGCCGACGGACATGCCGTAGGAGGCGATCATCTCGATCGCGACGTGCTCGGCGGCCTGGCCGAGTGCGTTGCGTTGGAGTCCGATGCGGAGCTGCTCGTTGGGGAGCTTCGCGGCGTGGATGGGTCGGTGGGTGGTGGCGTGGATGAGGGCGTAGGCGGACTCGGTGTTGCCGGGGTCGATGGCGAGGATGTTCATCGTGGGTCTCCTCCTGGTGGGTTGCGGAAGCCGCCGGCGGCCCACCAGGAGATGGCGATGGCGGTGAGGATGATGGCGAGGCCGAGGTAGGGGTTCATGTCGGGTTGCCGCCCGTCGACGCACCGGTCGGTGTGGCGACAGGGCAGTCACGGTCGTGGTGCGCGATCAGCAGCAGGTGAACCACCGCGCCGCAGCGCCGACAGCGAGCGTGGTCGGCGCTCAACTCGGGTGCGGTCGGACTGGACAGCGCAGGGGCGATGACGTTCAGGTACTCCCAGATGTAGACGCCGTACCACTCGGCGGAGCAGTCGTAGCACTCTCCGGCGATCCGCCGGTTGGGTCGCCACCCGCGCTCGATCTGCCGAACCCACCACGCACACCGCTCGGAGCGGGTCGGCGGGGCGTCACCCCAGAACGCGTAGTGGTCCGCGACCGCGGGCGGCTTCGGGCTGTCGTAGGCGACCCACTTGCCGCCCCCTCCACCCGTCTTGCCGACGTGGGCAGTCTCGGCCGAGTTGAGGTCAGCCATCGGTCGTCTCCGTTCCTTCGGCCCGGCCCGGCGCACGGCCGTCGCGGAGCCGGTCGGCGGCGTGGTTGAGGGCGCCGCGGCGCGCGGCGTCGCCGTGGGCGTGGTGGTGGAGGGCGGCCTGGTCGTGGAGCCAGGCGAGGATGCGCCCGCGCTCCTGCTCGCGGCCGAGCTGGATGCCGGCCTGGTGGCAGTGCTCGGTGTGGGAGTGGATGACGCCCTCGGAGTAGCCGCAGTTCTCGGGGTTCTTCACCGGGCCACCCCCAGGACGGCGGCGGCCTGCTCGACCTGGTCCCACAGCGTGCGGTCGCCGCGGTGGCGGTCGGGGTGGGCGGCGGCGCGCGCTCGGCGGTAGGCCGCGCGGACCTCGTCCGTGCACGCCTCCGCGCGGAACTTCGCAACCGGCTCCAGCTGGTAGGAGCCGATGATCGACCACGCCTCGTCGGAGGTCATGTGGGAGGCGGGTATCGCGCGGCCGGCCGGGAGTGCCTTGAACCCGGCGTACTGCTGGCCGGTCTCGGTCGCGCCGTACCGGTCGACAGCGCGGAGCGCTTCGAGGGTGAGCGCGATCGCGCGGACGTTGTGCATCCAGACCTTCGGGGCGACCTCGCCGCGCTCGGTGGACCGTCGGTAGGGAAGCGCGTTGTACCGGTCGCACCGGTAGAGCAGCGGCCCGTGCTTGGACTCCATGGCGAGCACGACGGCGGGGTCCGAGGCGACCGCGGATGCGCGGAGCATCCCGTCGAGACGGATGTCCTGCTCACGGACGTCGACCTCGATGACGAGCTCGCGGCCCTTGAGGTGCTCGATCTCGCGCTCGAGGAGAGTGAGGGTGTCGGCCCAAGTGGAGGTGAACTGGGACCTGGAGCGCCGGGACGTGTTGAACCAGGTGCGGTCCGAGAGGGGGCGGGTGGTGTACCTCATCGGGCGCCGTCCTTCGTGGTCGTGGTGCCGAGGATCCGGTCGGCGGCGGTGCCGGCCCGGGCGAGCCGGTACTCCGCCATCCCGGCGCGGCCGCCGCGGAGGAGGCGGATGGCGTCCTTGCAGGCGACGTCGATGAGCTGGTCGGCGGTCGCGGCCCGGTCACGGGTGGCCACCGCGGCGGCGGTCTCCTGGCAGTGCAGGGGGACGGCGAGGGCGCTCATGCCGCCACCACCTCTCGGTGCGCGCCCGCGCACGCGTCGGTGTGCACCGGCCACGCCCCGCAGCAGCCGTCGTGGTCCTTCCCGACCTTGTCGAAGAACTCCCGCAGCCCCTTCTGCTGCTGCCGGCGCCACGTCTCCTGATGCGCGTGCAGCGTGGGGAGCCGCCACCGCGCCATCTCCGGCCACGCGCCGAGCAGCTTGAACAGCAGCCGGACGCAGGCGATCGCGTCGGCGGCGGCGTCGTGCGCGGCGTCGGCGGGGAACACGACGCCGTAGTGCGCGCAGAGGCTGGTCAGGGTGCGGTCGGTGGTCCCGCAGCCGCCACACTTCCACTTGCCGCCACGGCAGCCGCCGCACACGTGCACCGGGGTCTCCCGGTCACACTCCGCACCGTCCGGGCTCTTGCGGTAGCAGGTCTTGCGGTACTGGTCGAAGGCCTTCTCGATCACCATCGGGTCCACCACGCCCCGCAGCCCGGCCGGCCGCACCGACAGCGGGTCGACGTCGTACCGGGCCGCCTCGTGCTCGAGGAGGGTGAGGTCGTACGCGGCGTTGTGCACGACCAGCGCCTGCTCGCGCAGGATGCACCCGGCGGTCTGCATGCACAGGTTGAAGATGGCGGCCTCAGCGGGCATGGCTCGGACGGCGCCGGTGGGGGCGGCCTGGAGTGCCCATCCGGGCTTCGCGCCGTGCTGGGCGAGGGTGGCGTGGATGCGGTCGTTGGTGTAGCCGTGGACGGCGGCAGCCTCGTCCGGGATGTCGACGCCGGGGTCGATGAGCCAGCGGATCGGCTTGGGCCTCTGGCCGGGGATGCGGTGGACGACGGCGGCGGTGACGATGCGGGCTTGGGTGGGGTCGGGGCTGGTGGTCTCGGTGTCGAGCGCGGCGAACGGCTGCTCCCACCACTTCGTGGCGGCCATCAGGACTGCACCCCCCGCCGCAGGTCCGGAGTGGGGAAGCGGAAGCTGCCTGCGCAGGTGCACGCGACGGCGGGGTCTTGGCAGTCGTGGGCGGCTCGGAGCCAGCGTCGGAGGTTGGACAGCGCGACGCGGGGTGATCGGCCACGGATCTGGGGGCCATGGCTCGCCCGCCAGGGCTTGCGCCGCAGGATGCCCCAGCCTCGCCACCAGACGTCTTGGCGTCGTTGCATGGCGAGGATCGCCTGCCGGTCCCGGTTGCGGGAGTCCCAGAGCACCCGCTCGAGCGGGGTTGCGACGTACGACGGCCGCGTCATGCTGCGGCCCCCGTCCCGCCCTGCAGCAGCCCCAGGTAGTGCCGCAGCTCGCCCGCCGACGCGTCGTCCGGGATCAGCCCGCCCATCCGGGCAGGGAAGTCGTCCTGCAGCTGGCTGGCGGTCATGCCCTGCCGGCCGGCCTCGAGCACGATCTGCTGCCACACCGCGTCCGCATCCTCGTCGACGACCACCGCGTCCGCGACACCCTCGGCGTCCGGCTGCGGCTCCTCGACGCGCGCGGCCGCGCCGGCCTGAGGAGCGCCGGAGGCCGTGATCTCGTGCGCACGGCGCTTGAGGTGCTCGTCCAGGCCCTGGGTGAGGTGCCCCGCATCGTTCGCGCGAGTCCACAGCCCCCGGACCTCCTCGACCGTCGTGGCGTCGGCGGCGAGCGCGACGTAGTCCGGACCCGCGGCAGCGAGCGCCGGCCGGTCCCCGACCGGACCACCCGTCAGCACCGGCGCCGCCACCCGACCGCGGCCGGCCATCAGCTGCGCGGGGGTCACGTCGATCTCGATGATCGGCACCATGAAGTGCCGCGTGACCGCCTTGGAGCCGGAGTTGTCCACGCTGGTGCGCTGCTCCAGCGCCAGCCAGCCGTCGACGTAGCCGCCGGCCTGGGCGAGGAACTCAGCGACGTCGGGCAGCTCGGCGGCGGCGTTCCAGCCCTTTGTTTCGACGCGCCAGACCCCGACGCCCTCGACGTCGCGGAGGACGACGTTGAGGCGGGTGGTGGGCTTCTCGGTGGCCTCCTGGTGGAGCGCGTCCTCGGGGTCGCACGGCTCGTCGGTCAAGACGTTCGTGCGGCCGTCGCAGCGGTGGACGCACCCGGACTTGCGCCAGGCCTCGAACCACTGGGTGACGGGCTGGGGCGGGACCATGATCGGGAGGCGGCGGGAGTCGGTGATGACCTCGAAGGCGGGGGAGCCGCCGGCAGGGGTCCAGGGGTGGACCTCGCCGCCGTAGAGCTCGGCGACCTTGTTGAGGAGTGGCTCGCTGGCGGAGGTGAGGCGGAAGCGGTCGAGCTTCTGGGGCTGGCCGCGGTCGCCCTTCTGGCCGAGGCGGATTCGGCCGAGGGTGCGGGAGCGCTTCTGGAGGTCGAGGATGGGCATGATCAGGAGTCCTTCTGGTCGTCGAGGAGTCGGTCGATGGCGGCCGCGATGAGCGCGCCGGCCTTGACGAGGTCGCGGATGCACCGGTCGTCGCAGTCGTCGTGCGGCTCGTCGTGCGCCGGCTTGAACGTGGAGAGGTGCCAGGGCCACAGGTGCGGCTGGACCTTGATGTAGGCGAGGGCGGCGTCGAGTAAGTCGCTGTGCGAGTGCGCGCGGTCGTGGTCCGGTGTGTAGCCCTCGTCGACGATCTGGCGCTCGCGCTCGGCGCGGATCAGGTCGACGCCCAGGTCGGTGTGGTCGTACATCAGGCCACCGCCCCGCGGGCCTCGGCCGGCGCGACGAGCGCCTTCCCGATCACCGACTCGTCGGCCTTCGCCGACGCGATCCGCGAGGACCACTCATCGACCATCTGTGCGTGACGGAAGTAGGAGTACTCCAGGTCCCCGCACCGCGCCGGGTAGACCCGGTAGCCCTCCGGGCGCAGGTGCAGGATCACGCCGACCTCCGCGGTCGCCGGCATCGGGACCCGCTCACCGGAGCGGAGCCAGCACACCTCGGCGTTCCGGTAGGCCGACATCTGCAGGCCCGCCTCCGGGTAGACGCCGTGAACGTGACCGGCGGACGTGACCCGGTTCCACTCGCCGCCGGTCTTGGTGTCGCCCATGACGTCGACGCCCGGGTCCACGGCGTAGCCCCGGCCGCGGAGCATGTCGCCGATCAGGCCGGCGCCGTCGATGATGTAGTCGAGCGTCCCGGCGTACCCGTGGACGGGGTTCGCGACGACCATCTCCGAGGCCTTCCAGACCGGCTGCCAGTCGGTCTCGAACTGGTGGAAGTGCTCGATGAACGGCGCGAGCTCGGGCCCGTTGAGCGCCCACTCCTGGTCGCCGACGCGCACGCTCGCGGGCGGCGGGGTGCCGAGGAGGCGGGACTCGATGATGGCGTGGACGGCCTTGCCGACCTCGGCGCGCTCGTCCTTCTTCCTGGTGTGCGCGCGGGTGATCCACGACCGCAGCTCGGCGAGCTGCTCGGGCCGCCGCAGCGCGGCGACCAGCAGCGGCACGGCCTCGATCGCGGCGTCGGTGCAGGTGTTCCCGGCCCAGTGCACGAGCGCCGGCTTGGGGACGCCGCCGCCGAGGATTGTGGTGACGGAGCGGAGCCGGTCGCCGGTGGCGTGGTCGGCGTAGTAGCCGTTGGTCTGGCGGGCGGGGATGGGGCCGCGGGTCTGCTGTTTCTTCTGCAGCTTGTGGTCCATCGGCCGCCGGTCGGGGATGGCGGGTGCGTCGTCGCTCTGTACGTGCAGCGGGCCGGTCTGCTCGGCCTCGTACGGGTCGCTCATGCTGTGCCTCGCTCTCCGGTGCCGGCGCAGGCCGGGCAGGTGATCCACACGTCGAGGCCGGTCATCCAGTCGCGGACCTCGACGAGGCACTGGCCCTGGCAGGAGGGGCAGGTGTCGAGGTCGTGGGGGCGGGTGGTGTCGAGGTGGTCGCACGGGTCGTACGCCGGCGGCGGCTCGAGGACCTTGGTGGGCTCGGCCGGGGCCGGTCGGGTGGTGGTGGGGTGGCCGGGGAGGCGGAGGGTCTCGGTGGCGGTCATCACGCGTCACCACCAGCCGTGACGCGTCCGACCTTCTCGACGAGAGCACGTGTGGAGCGCCGGTCCGTCTGGCACCGCTCGCTCGCGCACCAGGCGACTCCGACTAGCTGGCCCTCGGGCTTCACTGACGAGACGATCGAGACCCCACGCTCGATCACCGCGTGCGATCCGCACACGACACACGAGTGGTACTCGTCAATCGCCGGGTCGGCGGCGAGCCGCATCAGGACGGGGAGAACGTCGGCGGGGTCGATCTGCGCGACCAGCGCGCGGACCCGGGCGTCAGGATCGTGGGCGGGACAACCGACGGTGACCGCCCAGCCGTAGGGCTCCACGTGGTTGCAGCCGTGGGCACAGGTCTCGGTGGTGGTCATGAGGGGTCACCGCCGTCAGCACCATCCGCAGCCGCAACCTCACGCGCCCACACCTCGACCAACTGCCCCAGCCGGGCGTCCGACCAGAACGGCCCGTACGACGACGGGCCCGTCGAGAACTCCACCGCCAGCGGGTCACCCGGCCGACGCAGCGCGTCCACGAGCACACCCACTGCCTCGGCCAGCTCGGTCAGGTCGTCGGCCGGCACGAAGTGGTCGCCGAACCGCTCGCGCGCGGCGACGTAGGAGACGCCGGGCTCGTGGACGTCGACACGGACCACGACCGCGTGGAGGGCCGTGACGTCGACGACGCGGTACGAGCGGCCGGTGCACGGGTCGACGTACGTCCCCCCGATCTCCGGGGCGGTCACGACGCGCTCCCGACCAGCAGCCGCAGCCCAGCCGCCTGGGGAGCGGGACGGCGGAGGATGCAGAGGACCTCGACCGGCACGCCGCCGATCGCGCCAGGGACGACACCGCGGTGACGCAGCACCGCAGCCGGGCCGTCGCCGACCGGCTTGGTCACGCCGGGGGAGAGGTCGGTGAGGGTGTCGAGCCAGGCCTCCATGTCGTCGGCGGCGACCTTGACCACGAACGGGCCGCCCGGGGTGATGGGGGTGTCGATGCCGTGGAAGGGCAGTGCGTGGTCGGCGGCGTGCTGGGCGACCGCGAGGAACGCGATCGTGGGCACCGGCGTACGACGCGCGCTCACGACGACACCGCCTCAGCGTCGACCGGCTCGTCGGCGAGCAGCGGCTGGCAGTGCCACTCCACGACCTCCACGACCTCGGTCCGCTCCGGCTGCGCCTCCTGGGCCTCGACGGCCGGGACGGTGACCGTCTCGGTCCCGGTGACGACCCGCTCGCAGACGGCCTCGCGCTTCACCTGCACCTCGAAGGTGAGGGCGTCGAGGCTGGCGGTGAAGCGGAACTCGTCGCCCCAGGGCTGCTTGTCCCAGTCCCCGCCGACTGCTCGCACGATCGCGGCGGCCGTGGCCTTCTGCTCGGCGAGGCCGCCGAAGTCGTTGATGTGCAGGAAGTAGTTGAGCTTCACGCGACCGGTGGAGTACGACGTGGCGAAGGGCAGGGGGAGCCCGGGGTGGGTGTCGATGAAGTCGGCGGCGGCGCGCAACGCCGCGGCCTGGGTGATGGTGGTGCTGGTCTCGCTCATGCGAGGATTCCTCTCGTTCGTGGGGTCCCGGTCTTCGCTCGGCAGCGACGGGGCCCTGCGGCTTTCTAGGGGTGGGTCAGGACGCCTTCCGGTGGACCGGCGCCATCCCGCGGCGGGCACGAATGCGGTCCTCGATCTCGTCCACCGAGTACGGCGACGTCGGGGTCCAGGCGGCCTCGGCCTGCTCGCGCGGCGTCATCTGCGCGCAGGCGATGTCGGAGGCCGCGAGCTTCGCCCCGGCCGACGCGATCGCCTCCTCACGCGACGGCATCACGCCACGTCCTCGGCGTCGTCGACGATCTCGAAGAGGTCCTCGAGGTCGGCCTTGAGCGCCGTGCACAGGGCAGCGATGAACTTGGGGCCGGGCTGCTGCTTGCCCTTGAGGACGCGGGAGAGGTTCCCCGCGTCGATGCCCATGGCCGCGGCGAGCGCGGCGTCCGTCTTGAGCCCGGTCCAGCCTCGGATCTTGCCGAGCTGGTCGAGCTTGAGACGGAGAACGGCGGTCATCACCTCGCCTCCTTCCTTCTGCGTGTCTGGGCCGCTGACCTGCTGTCTTGCGGCAATGCGTGAACAATACGCACGAGACTGGCGCGAACGCAATACACGAAGGTCACGGTTTGGCAACGCGGCACTTGCGCAAGCCCGAATGGCTCCTGACGTGCAGAAAGACACGCGTGTAATGCCGCCACCTGCGCACTTGCGTCAACGCAAGGCATGATTGGGGACGTGGATGCGCCCCGAACCCGCAATACGGTCATGCCGTGAGCTGGAGCGAGTACGTCGCACGCTGGAGCAGCGGCGAGGTCAACCGCGTCATCGCGCAGAAGGTCGGCGTCACTGAGCCGTCGATCGCGCGATGGAAGAACGGCGGCATCAAGTCGCCGGACGCCAAGCAGGTGGCAGCGTTCGCTCGTGCCTACGGCCGCCCGATCCTTGAGGCATTCGTGGCGGCGGACTTCCTGACCGAGGAAGAGGCCCGGGTGCGGCCGACGGCGGTGCCGTCCCTCAGCTCACTCGACGAGGTGGAGCTCATCAAGGAGATCCTCCGACGAGCAGAGGAGAGGGGTGAGCACGGTGGAGACACCGCCGCCACCAGCGCGCCTGCACTGACCGGACTACGGTCAGCCGCGCGTACGACCGGGAAGGTCTCGAAAAACCAGCAGCGCCAGCGAAACGCCGAACGCGCGGGGGAGCCCGAACCGGACGACCCCGACGACATGGAGCCCCGCTAGACATCCGGACAGCGAGTGTCGGCGGTCGGCTCTACGGTCCCGGGTCATGGTCGACCCCATCCACGTCTTCCGCGATCCCCGCCGCCACCGGCACCATCCGTGGCGCGTCTTCGGGACCTACCGCGACTGGCGGCTGGTCTGGACCGACGACCTTCCGGACGGGCAGTGGGGGCTGACCAGCTTCGACGAGCGGCGGGTGTATCTCGCAAACGGCCTCGACGAGGCCGAGCGCCGGTGCACCATCGCCCACGAGACCCAGCACATCGTTCGGGGCCCGTGCGCTCCGGATCGGCGGATGAGGGAGGAGCTGATCATCGACCGCAAGGTCGGCCGGCTCCTGGCGCCGAGCATCCGGTGGATCGGGCACGCGCTGGCCTGGCATCAGGCCGACCACGAGAAGGCAGCCTGGGAGCTCTGGGTCGACGACGACACGCTCGCCGTCCGGCTCAGCTCCCTCACGCCCCGCGAGCGGGCGTACCTCGACGAGCAGCTCGCGACCATCACCATCTAGGAGCCTGGAATGAGAGAAGCAGGTGACCTGCGGCCGAGGCCGGGGACGCCGATGACGTACATCTACGTTGGCGTGGGTCTGACTATCCTCGGTGGGCTCATCGCAGCAGCCGAGGACGGTCAAGCGATCGGCACCGTCATCTTGGTGCTCGCGAGCATCGTCGGGGGCATCGGGATCATCGGGCAGGGCGTGGTCGTCGGCATGCGGTATGCCAACCACGAGGAGTACCTCCATCGGCTGTTCGAGTCCGCCGACGAGGACGAGACGGCATGAGTCGGTCGCGGGGTTGGGTGGCGGACCGATCCGCCGTAGCCGGGTCGTCGTCGCTGCAATGACCGGGCGTCAGCTGCGCGTCGTCCCCGAAGCCCCACCGAGGGCGCTCGGGCTCGTGCGGGTCTCCCAGGAACGTGAAGGGATGATCTCCCCGGAGGTCCAGCGCACCGCGATCATCGACTATGCCGCCACCCGCGGCTACGAGATCGCCGGCTGGCTCGAAGGCATCGACGAGTCCGGATCCCGCGCCCGCTCCGCCTGGTGGCCCCGCCTCGACCAGGCCGTCGCCGCCATCGAAGCGGGGGAGTACGACGTCCTCGTCGTCTGGAAGTACTCCCGCGCGGCACGCCACCGGCTCCGGTGGGCCGTCGCGATCGACCGCGTCGAAGAGGCCGGCGGCCGGCTCGAGTCCGCCACTGAGCAGTTCGACACCACCACCTCGAGCGGCCGGCTCGCCCGCGGGATGCTCGCCGAGCTCCAGGCGTTCGAGGCCGAGCGCATCGGGGAGGTGTGGAAGGAGGTCCACGCTTCACGGGTTCGCGCCGGCCGGCCGCCGACCGGGAAAGATCGGTTCGGCTACGTCTACGACCGCGAGAAGAAGCTCCACGTTCCTAATCCGGTCACCGCCCCCGTCCTCGCGGACATGTACCGCCGCTACGTCGCCGGCGAGTCCGTCTACCAGCTGGTGCGGTGGCTCAACGCTCATGGCCACCTGACCGTCGGTGGGTACGGGAAGAAGGACCCCGGGCCGTGGTCGGACCGTACGCTGCGCCGCGTCCTCGACTCCGGCTTCGCGACCGGGTCCTTCCTCGCCGGCGGCGACCGGGCCCGGAAGATCGAGCCGACCCTGCATCCTGGCGTCCACGAGCCCGTCATCGACCAAGAGCTGTGGCAGGCATACCTCGACGCCCGGCGACTCAGGGCTGCGAGGCCGGCCCGGACGATCCGGTCGCAGTACCTGCTCTCCGGGTTGATCCGCTGCGGTCGGTGCGGAGGATCGATGGTCGCCGGCCAGTTCGGCGCCTATCGGGTCCCCAAGTACCGGTGCCAGAACGGCAAGGAGATCGGCCCAGCCGTGTGCAAGGGCGGGTACGTGATGGCGTCGCACGTCGAGGACAAGGTCTACGCCTGGCTCGTCGACCTCGCCGGCGAGGTCGACGAGCGGCGCAACGTCGCCCTGGCTGCCGAGGCCCGCGTCACCGCCTCGAGGTCGGAGGCGGACCGACTCGCCCGGGCTGTCGCGCGCGTCGATGCCGAGCTGCAGCAGCTGGCCCTGTCGAACGCGTCGGCGCCGCTGCCGCCGGAGGTCTACGCCAAGACGGTGGCGGGCCTGGTGGAGAAGCGGGATCAGTTGCAGGCCGCGCATGAGGACGCTGCGGTGTCGGCGCGGCGGGGGCCGTCGGATCCGGTGGGGATCGCGCAGGATCTGCTGGGGTCGTGGGATGACCGGCCGGTGGAGCACCGGCGGGAGGTGCTGCGTGACTTGATCCGGCCGGTGCGGGTGTGGACGGGGCGGCCGCGCGCGGACGTTGTGGTGAAGGGCGTCTGGGAGCGGTAGGCATCAGGGCCCGTTCACGACACAAATCATCACCCACCCCGGCACGTCGCCGCGCTCGTCGCGCTCGCGTGGGGAGAGCCGGGCCATCAGGGCCAGGACCAGGTCGTTCATCGGGTTCCTCCTTGTGGGACGTCAGGGGGTGGTCAGCGACAGCCCGACCACCCCGGGCCAGAACGCGAAGATCACGGTCACCGGCAGCACCAGGAAGACGACGGGCGTCATCATCAGTACCTCGCGCCGGGCGGCCGACTCGATCAGCTCGCGGCGGCCGGCCTCGCGGACGTCGGCGGCCTGGGCGTGCAGCACATCGGCGAGTGGGGTGCCGCGCTCGACGGCGACCGCGACACCCTGGGCGAAGCGCGAGACGACCGGCAGCCCGCTGCGCGCGGCGAGCCCGTCGAAGGCCGCCGCGACCGGCTCGCCGGTGCGCACGGCGGCCAGCACCCGGCCCAGCTCGCGGGACAGCTCGCCGCCGCTGCGTCGTACGACGCGGTCGAGCGCCATCACCGGGCTCTCGCCGGCGGCGACCGCGAGGGCCAACAGCTCGGCGACGGCCGGGAACTCGGCGAGCATTCGCCGCTCGCGGCTGCGCACCTGGCCAGTCAGGTGGCTGTCGCGGGCGAGCACCCCCGCCACGAACGCGATCGCGCACGCGACCACCCACAGCAGCAGGCTGCCGGGGTCGGTGAGGGTGCGCAGCAGCGCGAGGGCCGCCGTCGCCGCGAAGGCGACCAGCCCCCACACGACCTGCTCGACCCGGAACTCGTGCACCGACCGGTCGATGCCGGCCCGGGCCAGCCGGCGTTCGACGGCGGTGGCACCGCCGAGTACCCGCTCGACCGCGTCGGCCGCCGAGCGCAGGGGCGGGCCGAAGACGCCGACCGCGGCCGGCACGGGCGTGGGTCCGGGCCGGTCGCCGGCGCCGTCGAGCGAGGGCAGGTCGCGGAGGTAGGGCAGCACCCGGTGCGCGAGCTGCGGGCGCCGGATGGCGCGGACCCGGACCGCGACGAGCAGCAGCCCGCCGGCGGCGGTCGCGCCGAGCAGGGCTCCCCACCAGGCCGGTGTCACGACAGGATCCGTCGCTCGACGGGCAGTCGGCCGATCCGCATCATCAGCCGGTAGGCCACCAGGCAGATGCCGGCGCCCACCACGAGGACCACCACGCCGACCGGCGACGCGTAGCGCCGGATCACGTCGTGCTGGAGCGACATCAGCAGCAGCACCAGCCACGGCGACGCGACGGCCAGCCGGGCGCCGTTGACCGTCCAGGCCTGGCGCGACTCCATCTCGGAGCGGGTGCGCAGGTCCTCGCGCAGGTACGTCGAGAGGTTGCGCAGCAGTCGGCCGAGCTCGCCGCCGCCGACCTCGCGCGCGACCCGGAGGCCCTCGACGACACGGTCGCCGACGGGATCGGCGAGCCGCTCCTTGAGCCGGTCGAGCGACTCCCCGAACCGGCCGGTCACCTGGTAGTCGAGCGCGAACTGGTCGAAGGCGGCCCGCAGCGGCACCGGGCCGCGCACCGCCAGCCCGGCCAGGGCGTCGGGCAGCGACATGCCCGCGCGCACGGCCGACGTCAGGTTGTCGACGGCCTCCGGCCAGACCTCGGCGAGCTCGCGCTGGCGCCGCCGGGCGCGGCCGGACACCACGGCGACCGGCAGGCAGCCGCCCATCGCGCCGAAGGCGAGCGCCACCGGCGGCGTGCCGGAGACGACCTGCATCACCAGGGTCGTGCCCACCCCGCACGCGGCGCAGAGCAGCACGAACCCGGTCGCCGACACCTGGCCGAGCCCGGCGCGCGCCAGCAGGTCGGTGGTCCGCCGGGCGCGGGGCGCGGTGGGGCCGCGCCGCGGCAGGAAGAATGCACTCCAGACCAGCAGCAGGCCGATGCCCACCCCGAGGCCGACGAGCGCGCCCATCAGGACGCGCCGGCCAGGATCCGGTGCAGGTCGATGCCGGCCCGCTCGTACCGCTCCAGATGGGGAGGCAGCCCGCCGGTACGCCGCAGCTCGCCGCCGCGGCGCTCGAAGACCGTCTCGGTCTCGATCACGTGCTGCTCCACCCGGCCCGGCACCCCGACGATCTCGTCGACCCGGCGTACGCCGCGCTCGTCGACGCCCAGGTGCACGACCAGGTCGACGGACGCGGCGACGGTGGGCACCACGAACCGGGCCGAGATGTTCTCGCCGGCCAGCAGCGGCAAGGTGCACATCTTGACCAGCGCCTCGCGGGCGCTGTTGGCGTGGATCGTGCACATGCCCGGCAGCCCGGCGTTGAGCGCGAGCAGCAGGTCGAGGCACTCCTCGGCCCGGACCTCGCCGACGATGATCCGGCTCGGCCGCATCCGCAGGCTCTCCTTGACCAGGTCGCGCAGCCGGATCTCCCCGGTGCCCTCCAGGCCGGACTGCCGGGTCTGCAGGGCGACCCAGTCGGGGTGGGGGAAGCGCAGCTCGAACACCTCCTCGGCCGACACCACCCGGTCGCCGCCGGGGATCGCGGCCGCCAGGCAGTTGAGCATGGTCGTCTTGCCGGCCTGCGTTCCTCCGGTGGTGATGATGTTGAGGCCGGCGCGCACCGACGCCTCGAGGAACGTCGCCGCGGTGGGGGTCAGGCTGCCCAGCTCGACCAGCTCGCCGAGCCGGCCGGCGCGGACCACGAACTTGCGGATGTTGACCGCACGCAGGGGCTCCGTCCAGCGTGATCTGGCCACAAACGCCGCTCTGACCTGCATCGATGGTGCATGGGGAGTGACTGTGGTTGACGGCAGTTGGTGAGTGTCCTGCGGACTGTCTGCGGACCGCCCTACTCGATCCGACCCGTCTCCCGCGCCCAGCGCTCGATGTCGGCCTTGAGCCAGACGGCTCCCATTGTGAGGACGTCGTAGGGCGCCGGGAAGCCGGCGGTCTTGGCGAGCTGCTGCACGCGCTGTCTGGTGACGCCCAGCAACTCCGCGATCTCGGTCGCGCCCATCAGGTGTTCAGGCATGAGCGCCATCCTACTTGTCAAACTGCAAGGGCGGTAGTAGCGTCTCGATTTGTCAACATGCAAGAGCGGCCCCCGGTGGTGCGGGAACACCAGCCGAGGGCCTCGACATCGCCTTCCAAGGAGGCAACATCGTGACCGAATCATCTCAGGGCGGCTCGCGGGTGGGGAAGCCCGCGCAGCCGCAGACCACCGACCATATTGCCGGCGCCGACAACATGGTCGAGCCGGACGCCTGGCTGCACTCTGCGCCGGTGGGACGTATCACGGTTGCCCGTGAAATGGGGGTGCAGTACCTCGCATTCTGCGGGCGCTGGGCCTGGCCGAAGCCGAGGGCAGTGATTCGCATCCGGACGGCGGCAGACACCGCTGACGTCTGCCCGAACTGCCGTCCTAGCGTCATCGCGCGTCTGGAGGCCCAGGCATGAGCGTGCAGATCGTCGAGGTGGTGGCGATGTGCCTGGCGTGCGGGACGGCCCGAAGTGCGAAGGCGCGAGATCATGGGCGCGGGTACGTCTGGCTGTATCGGGACGCCTTGCGTTGCGCCGGGTGCGGTCAGACGTACCGGCACGTGCAGGCCGGCGTCGACGGACACTATGGGGTCAGGGAGGACGCGCTCCGGGCCGCGTGTGCCGAGACGCAGCGCTACCTGCGGCTGCTGGAGGACCGGGGTGACGTGGACGTGCGGTGGTCGGTGATGCCGTGGTGCTTGGACCCGCGCGAGGAGTCCTGCGTCTCGCTGGGGTGGCGCTTCCAGAACCCCGATGCCCCGCTGCCGGAGTGCACCTGCGTGGGGCAGTGTCCGCCGCCGGGGGCACGTCACGCCGGGCTGCTCAGGCGATTCGACGAGGGCGACCGCTGGGTGGTCGAGCTTGACGAGCGCCAGCCGTTGGACAGGCTGCATGGCCCGCTGGAGCAGCTGTGGCGGGACCTGACGTGTGGCACAGCGGTGGAGGGCAAGCTCGGGCTGGCCTACGCGACGCGCTGACCGAGAGAGGGGGTACGCAGTGTGTACACCCCTTGGTCACCTCACCAGAACGCCCCTGGCTTCGGCCGGGGGCGTTCTTGGTGTACGCCGGTTCTGACCTGCGCAAACGCGTGCGCTGAGCGTGGGCTGTACGCCGACCAGCACCTCATGGGATCCCATGAAACGCCGACCAGTGGCGCGGGCCGGCTAGTCCAGGGCGGCGGCAGACGTCTTGGCCAGCGGCTTGCGGCGGTGGTAGCCCGCTAGGTCTCGTCTCCGACGGCAGGTGCGGCAATCCCAGTGGCCGAGGCTGTCTTTCGTGCTGTGAGTGGCCCGCGGGTGTCCGGCGCTACACGCGATGTCGTTGCCCTTCGTGGTCGACTTTCGCGGGGTCTCGTGCTCGAACCACGCCTCAATGATCCGCTGGCGCGCCCGAGCGATACGGGCGGTGAACGCCGACGGCTTGATCCCGACCGCAGCGGCAGCAGCAGCCTGGGTGCCGTTGGCGGCTAGGGCGGCGATGGCCTCGTACTCGCCAGGGGTGAGCAGGGCGAGCACCTGTGGGAGCGCGAGGCGCTCGACGAGTCGGCCTGTGAAGTCTTCGTCGGCGGCTGAGATGACGCTCCAGTACTTCCAGGAGTTCGGCGTGTCCTGGTAGGTGTAGTTGTTGATGCCGCGGTGATGGAGCAGCGCGTTGACCTCGTCGCGGATGGCGCCCTTGCCGACCTGGATGAGGTCTTCGCTGGTGGGCATCTCCGGGCCGTCGTACAGGCGCTCGATGATTGCGAGCCAGGCCGTCTCGTAGCGCTCATCGAAGCCGACGAGCGAGGTGTTGCGGATGCGTGCCGTAAAGCGGGCGAGCCTGTCCACGTCGGCCATGGTGTAGCCCCAGGCGAGGGTGGCGGTCTCGGCGACGGTGGCGGTCATGGTCAGGTGGGGGTGACGACGCCGTAGAAGGACCCGAAGTCGTCGCCGTTGGAGAACCCACCGGCGGAGACGAACTGCACGTAGTGGGTCCCGGCAGAGACCTGGACTCGGCCGGTGAGCGGGATCACCGCGTAGTGCTGACCGGTGCTGACCGGTGCTGGCCGGGATGATGACCGCGTCGCCCATCTGGATGCCGTCGATGAACACGCGGACCCGGATCGGGCTCGCCAGCTGCGGCGGGTGTACCAGGTCATGCGGGTTCCTCTCTCGGGGGGACGGGGTGAGCAGCACTTATCGGCGCACGGGGTAGGTGATGGTTCCGGTGATCCCGCCGCCACCAGTGACGGCGGACCCGAAGACACAGCCGATGTCACCGCCGACGCCCACCCAGAACGGCGCCTGCGCGCCGGTGTCCCGCGACAGCCCGTAGAAGTACATGCCCGCGGGCAACGCCGGTTTGGGGATGGCGCCTGGTGGGAGCTGGGCCATGACCTCGGCACCCCACGCCGTCTTGAACAGGTCGAGGATCGCCGTGCACATGCCGTCCGCGACGTTGTAGTAGACCGCGCCGGTCCACCCGTTCGTCGGAGCCGCGGCGACCCACTCACCCGCTCCGGCAGCCACCGTCGGGCCCGCTGATGGGGTCTGCTGGGGCGGTGCGACCCCGCCCTGGGCGGCGAACTCGAGGGTGACCGACCATCGGTCGGTGGCGATCTGGTGCCGCACGCCGGTGATCCGCATCGACTGGTCGAGGTCGAGGTCGGCGTTCTGGACGGTGACGAGGTCGTAGAGGTCGAGCAGCGTCTTGGGCAGCTCGGCCGGGGTGCGGACCGGGAGGGTGACGGTGTTGACGCGCCGCTGGGGTGTGGCGTTGGCGGCGAACACGGCGTTGGCGAACGCGGCCATGTTGGCTTCGGTCTCGGGGATGCCGTGGACGGTGAACTCGGCGGTGTGCTCGCCCCACTGCTCGCGGCTGGCCTGGTCGACGTAGGGGCCGTAGGTGACCTCCTCGCCGCCCGGCCGGAGGTACTTGACCGTGACGATGTTGATACACCGGTCGGTGTCGTAGTCGATCGAGAGGGCGGTCATGTCGTCCTCGTCGAGGACCGCGGCCACGCCGGTGGGGAGCTGGTCGGCGTCCCAGGCGGTGAGCACCCCGGCCCGGGAGATCCAGGCGTAGCCGTGGACGGTGTCGCGGGTGATCGCGACCTGGTCGATCGCGCGGGCGTCGGGGTTGGTCGAGACGGTGGGTCCGGGGAACCGCTGGCTGGTGGAGCCGTTGATGTTCCACGGGACTCCGGCGCCCTCCAGGACGCCGATGAGGTCGGGGATGGTGGCCACGCCGTCGGGGCGCGGGACCCGGCCCAGGGTGCCGGCGGCGTCGGTGGCGGTGAGGGTGATCTTGGCGCGCTTGTCGACGTCGGTGGCCAGGGGGTTGTACTCGGCGCGGGCGTTGGTCAGCGACCCGACGTGCAGGGGCTCCCAGGAGCCTGCGACGAGGGCGTGGGCGCGGATGCCCTGGCCGAGGTGGACGCCGGCCTGGGCGGGGTCGAGGTCGGCGTCGTAGACGACCGCGGCGAGGATGCCGAGGTTGAGCTCTGACCGCTCGATCTGGACGCTGTGGGACTTGCCGAGGATGTTGACCCACTGGGTCTCGGTGTAGGCCATGCCGGTCATGCCGGTGTTGGTGTCCTCGACCGCGACCATCGCCTTGCGCCAGGAGAAGCCCCAGGGCGGCGCGCCTCCGCCGACCTGGTAGGCGCGGAGGCGGACGGCGACGACGGTGGGGTCGGTGATCTGGTGTGCGGACCCGGACCGGACGCCGGTGGCGGTAGAGGCCAGCAGCATGAACCCACCGACGACGGTCCCGTCGGCGTTGAGGTGCTGGAGGCCGATCTGGTAGCTGCGGTTGGTGGACCGGACCTCGGCGCGCCAGTTGACCCACTGGCCGGGCCGGGCGGGGATGGGCTCGGACCCGAACTCCCCGGGCATGAACGTGTCCATCGAGGCGAACGACAGGTAGGGGCCGGAGCCGTCGACCAGGCCGCCGATGTTCTGGTTCGTCTGGGGGGTGATCCAGCCCCAGCCGCCGCCGACGCCGTCGGGGTTCTTGATCCGGTTCCGCAGGCCGGTGGCGGGTGGCTGCTCGACCTCGAGGCGGAGCACGTCGAGGGTGTGGAACGTCTGGCTGCTCACGTGAGGGTCCTTCCTCCGGCCCGGTGGTAGGCGGTGATGTCGGCGTCGACGCGGCCGCCGCGGATCAGCTGGTCGACCTGGTCGGCGGTGAACTGGATCGAGAAGCGCTGCTCGCGGGCCTGTGCGCCGCCACTGGTGGCCCAGGCGTCGAGGGCGGGGACGCCGAAGCCCCTGCGGAGGCTGGTGGCCAGCGCGGCGCCCTGACGGCGGGCGTGGGTCTGGTCGACGTCGATCTGGAGGCCCTGGGTCTTCTTGCCGCCGGTCTTGCCGTTCAGCTCCTCGGCCAGGGCCTTCCTCACGGCCTTCATCAGGGCCTTGGCGAGCTTCTTAGCTGCCTTGTCGAGCTTGTCGGCCTGGGACTCCAGGCCGGCGGCGGTGGCGCGGGCGGCCTCGACTCCGGCGCCGTAGAACTGGTCCGCTGCACTGAGCCCGACGCTCTTCCCGACCGCGGAGAGGCGGTCCTGCAGGGCGTTGAGCGCGATGATGGCGTCGGGTCCGCCTGAGGCGATGGCCTCGGCGGTGGCGAGCCCGGCGACGCCCTTGTCGATCAGCTCGCGCAGGTCGGTGTCGTTGAGCCGACCGCGCAGGGAGTTGATGACCTTGGCCCACTGCTCGGCCTTGGCGAGTGCCTCGGTGCGGCCGGCGATGATCGAGGCGAGCGACCCGTCGCTTCCCTCGGCTTCGGCCAGGGCGAACAGGCCCCCGGTGTCGACCACGGCGTCCTTGACCGCGGCGGCGTAGTCGAAGTACGCCTGCCGGGCCGCGTCGAGCGCGGTCGTGGCCTTCTCCAGTCGTGCGGTGAGCCGGTCCTGGGCGCGGCCGTTGGCGGCCAGCGCGGCGTTCTCGTCGCGCACCGACCGCACGACGGTCTTGGAGTGGCGGTCCCACTCGATCCGGATCCGCTTGAGGGCCTTGGTCTCGGCCTTGCCGTCCAGCCGCTTCTTGATCGCCTTCTCGCGGGCGGCGAGCTGGCGGTCCAGGGTCTTGGTGATGAAGCGGCCGACGGCGTCGATCGCGGCCTTGATGCCGTCGAGGCCGTCGAGGATGCCGCGGGCGATGCCGGCGGGGATCCACCGGGCCAGGGCACGCATCACCTTCGAGGGGGACGCGATCCCCATCATCTGGCGGATCTTCTTGGGGATCTTGTTGACGATCGCCTCGACCGCGTCGGTGACGAGGTGACCGGCGGCGGAGATGCCGTTGCGCAGGCCCTCGATGATGAACCCGCCGACCTCGGACAGGATGGTCCGCGGCTTGGGGATCGCGCCGACGATCTTGGCGGGCAGCGCGGTGACGAGCTGCACCGAGCCGCGGATGCCGTTGCGGACCGCGGCCTTGGCACCCTCCCACGCCTTGGCGATGATGACCTTCAGCGCGGACCAGGCGACCGAGGCGGCGGTGCGGATCAGGTTCCATGCCTGCGCCAGGCTGCCCTTGATGACCGTCAGGGCGCCGGACAGGATCTTCTTGATTCCGTCCCACACGCCCTTCCAGTCGCCCCGCAGCGCGGAGGAGACGACCTTGAAGACGCCCTCGATGATCTTGAACGCGCCGCGCAGGGTGGTGACGAGGTTCCCGAGCGCGGTGGCGGTGAACTTCGTCATGGTCGCGCCGAACTTGCCCCACACTGCGAGCACCACGGCGGTCGCGGCCGTGACGACGGACTGCACGATCGACAGGGCGCTGGTGATGATGTTCTTCACCGAGTCCCAGATCGCCTGGACCTGCGGGGCGATGGTCGACCACTTCGCGGCGATGGCCGCGGCGACCTGCTCGATGATCGGGATGAAGGTGGCGTAGAACCGCTGGTAGGCGCCGATGACGGCCTGGACGGCGGGGATCAGCCGGCCGGTGAAGAACGCGGTGATGGCCGCGACTGCGGCGTTGCTGCCGTTGGCGCCTCCGGTGAGGTCCTTGAACCGGGCGACCAGGGGCGCGAGGTAGCCCACGACGGCGTTGAACGCGGGGCCGAGGTTGTCGTTGACCAGGGTCAGCAGCCGGGTCAGCACGGGCAGCAGCGCGGACCCGACCCGGGCCTTCAGGTTCTCCCACTGGGCGCCCAGCACCTGCTGCTGGTGGGCCAGGGTGTTGCCCTCGCGGGCGAACGCGCCCTGGGTGCGGGCGGTCTTCTGCATCAGCAGGTCGAGCCGGGCCTGCATCTCGGCGGACTTGAGCGCGGCGCCGGTGAGCTTGTCCTGGCCCTTGGCCGCGAGTCGGGCGTTGACGTCGACCTGCTTGATCGAGACGCCGTAGCGCTCGATCGGGTCGGCCTCGCCCCGCATCAGCGAGGAGATCGATTCGACGGCCTCGCGGGTGGTGCCACCGAACGTGGCGGCCATGTCGCTGGCCCGGCGGTTGAGCTGGTCGGTGAGGGCCGTCGTCTTCTTGAGCGGCACGCCGGCACCGGTCAGTGAGGCGCCGACGACGTTGGACAGTTCGCGGTACTCGTTCGCACTGAGGCCGATCGCGCGGGCAGCCTTGTTGGAGCGGGCGATGACTGTGTCGGCGTACCGGCCGAACACGGTCTCGGTCGCGCCGAGGGACTGCTGGGCGTCGCTGGCGGCCTTGACCGAGTCCTTGCCGAACTTCAGCGCCGCGACGCCGGCCACCGCTGCACCGGCGGCAACGGCCAGGCCCATGACCTTGCCGGCGCGGCCGACGCGGGCGGAGACGCCGTTCACGGTGGTGCCGACCGAGGCGAACGTGCGGTTGGCCTGGGAGGCGTTCGCCAGGACGGAGATCCGGATCGGACCGGCCATCACACCCACCCTTTCTTCGCCGCGTCGATCGCGGCCTTGGCGAACTGCTCACGCTCCAGCCGGGTGAGCCGCTGGTAGACCTCGGGGGGCTGTCGGGTGATGAAGCACCACATCCCCGTGTCGTAGGCCCTCAGGCGGGCTCGGAGTCGTCTTTTCCCGCGTCCGTGTCCGGGTCGTCGGGGTCGATCTCCTCGGGGTCGTCGGGGAAGAACTCGTGGAGCTTCTTGCCCGGCATCTTCATCGCGGCCTGGTAGGCGTCCTTGTCGTTGGCGCCCTCGGTGCGGCGGACCAGGAAGACCCCGACACGCAGGGCCTTGACCATGTCGCGGGGCCGGGCGCCGCCCTGGGCGCCGACGACGTCGTAGACGTTGAAGTCGTCGAAGTGCTTCTCCACGGCCAGCTCGTCGAAGCCGTCCATGCCGTCGATGACCTCCGACAGCGACAGCTCGGTCTGCGGAGCGGGGGCGGTGGACTGGGGTGTGGTGGTCATCGGAAGTTCTTCTCCTTGATCTTGGCGTTGATGCCGTCCTCGAGGAGCTGGACGGCGATGGGCTGGAGCTGGTCGTCGGCGCTCTGCATGAACTCCTGGGCTTCGATGCCGCGCTCGGGCCAGCCGTAGTTGATGACTCCGAGGTAGGGCACCGATGCGGAGCCGGCGGCGACAACGGCCTTGTTCTTGGCGCGGTTCCCGCGCACCGTGGAGGCGGCGCGACCGGTGTCGCTATCGATGTGGTCGGCGGCGATGTCGGCGCCCGTGGCGGCGATCTCGCTGAAGACGTCCTTGAGGTCTTCGACGTCGGCGCCGAGCTGCTGGAGGGCGCGGACGACCGAGTTCAGGCCCTCGACCTTGAACCCGGCCGCCCGTGCCATGTCAGCCGCCCCTGATCAGGGGCCGGTGACCGCGGTGGGCTTCGCGGTGAAGTCCCACTCGATCTCGACGGTCCACCGGCCGGTGGTCGACGCGTCGGCGTCGCCACCGAGCAGGGTGCCGTCGGGATCCTTGATCACGACGTTGCCGGAGTAGTGCTTCTTGTCCGCGGTCGCGGCACCGCCGTAGGGCTTGAGGAGCACCGCGACGGTCGTGCCGGCCGCCGACCAGATCTGATCCCACAAGCTGCCGTCGGAGGTGTCCTGAAGGAGCACGCCCTTGAGCGAGTACCTCCGGGGGCCGCCGGTCTTCGCCTCGGCGAACGTGGTCTGCTCCGACTCCGCGGGGTTGGACAGGATCTCGCAGTTGGTGATCTGCGCGGTGACGTCCTCGCCACCGATGGACAGCTCGAGCTCGCGTGTGCCGAGTGCAACCATGGTCATTCCTCCCGGAAGCCGTTGATAAATGCCGCCAGCGCGGTCGCGCCGTCGACGAGGTTGAGCTTGTTGAGGGCCGCGCTCTTGACCTGCATGACCGGCCCCAGCGCCTCGACGACGGCAGGCACCTTGTCGTCGAAGAAGGTCTCTGCGACCGCCATGTCCTGGCCCAGGCAGACCACGACGTTCCAGCTCCCCACGCCGCCGAAGACGTTGGGGTAGGTGATCCGCTCGCGTTGCACGCAGGACTCGCCGAGGGCAGATAGCTGCACATAGGTCGGGGTGCAGACGACCCCCTCGACCGTGGAGGCCGCCTCGGCGAGCGCGGCCCGGATCTCGGCGGCGCTCATCCGACGACCAGCTTTCGGTACGGGCCCTCCAGGCGACGGACCTCAGGGTCGTTGGTGGTGAGCCGGGCCGGGCCGACGTCGCTCATCTGCATGCCCAGCGGCAGGCCGCGCCGCGCCAGGTTGACCGCCACCCGCCGACACAGTGCCTCGGCCAGGACTTCGCGGATCTGCTGGGCCTCGGGAGTCTCGTCATCGTCAGCGGGGACTCGGCAGGCGCCTGCCTGCGTCATCTGCTCGGCGCGGACGGCGGCGTCGAACGCCGCCGCACCGTGCTTGGTGATGACGCTCTCTCCGACGTAGTCGCGGATGCGATCCACCGGGTAGAGGTAGAGGTCGGCGGCCAAGGCTCAGCCCCCGGCCTTCGCATGCACCGTCTCGCCGGCCACCACGTGGACCCCGGGCCGGTCGAGCACGTAGACCGCCCGGCCACGGCGGGCCCGGACACTCACCGTGGAGCCGTCGGGCCGGACCACCTCGACCCGGTCGGCGCCCTTGGGGACATCGACCGTGATCGTGGTGCCGACCTTCGCGGCCCGCTGCTTCGGCGACGTGCTCGCAGGTGCGACGTATGTCGCACCTGCCTGGTCTGTGATGTCAGCAGTGCTGACCCCATCGGCACTCATCAGGCACTCTTGTCGAACGTGATCTTGCGGAGGCCGGTGGCGTCGTAGACGATCCCGGCCCAGTAGGCGAAGACGCCCAGGTCCCAGCCCTCGACGGACTCCTGGAGCTTGTCGAGCCGGGTTAGGCCGGAGTTCCACACGTGCACGGCGGTGGGGTCGGCGACGATCGACTTCTGGTTGACGTCGGTCGCGCCGAGGCTGGCGGCGGGGTACATGCCGTAGCCGCCGATGTTCAGGTGGGCCCACTTGCTGGCGGCCTGCCCGGTGGCGTTCTCGGGGTTGATGATCGGGTACAGCTTGTCGGCGTTGTCGTCGCCCTTGGTGGCGCCAGCGAGGGCCTTGTAGAGGTCGACGTGGCCGAAGGCGCGCTGGAACCGGTAGCCGTCGGCGAGGAACTGGAGCCCGATCAGACCGTCCTCGACGGCCGCGCCCGCGACGGTGCCGGTCGAGCCAGCCGGGATCGCGGTGCCCAGCTCGGCGATGGTCGCGGCCTGGATCAGCGCGGCAGTCCGGGCCTCCAGGGCGACCTTGAACGAGCGCTCGAAGTCGTACCAGACCAGCCCGGAGACCACGGGGTTGCCGCCCTGGTCGGCGACCTCGCGGGTGATGTGGACCTTGCCGGAGACGGGCTTGGGGGTGACGGTGTCGCCGACCACGGTCACCAGGTCGCGGTCCTCGGGGTCGACGCCCTCGGTGTGGTCGGCGATCCCGATGTCGGTGTTGGCCCGGTCGAGCTTGGACCAGAAGAACGGGGTGACGTCGGTCCGCGTCCCCTTGTAGAAGAAGTCGTACAGGGGGCTCGCCGGGATCGGCGCCTGGCCGAGGAACATGTCGGGTCGGTACTGCGACGGGTTGAGCGCCGCGGTGTCGGCGGTCGTGGTCGGCTGGTCGGCGAACGTCGGGGCCAGGTACTGCCCGGTGAACTCCTGGACCCGCGCGAACGCGGCGGCGTCGCCGTCACGGGCGGCGGCCAGGAGGTCGGTGGCGAAGTCGTGACCGGACGGGGCAGGCTCGGTGCCGGCGAACCGGTAGATCGGCTCCTCGGTCACATGGAACTGCGCGGCGCCCGGGCCGACGGGGATCTTGATCTTCTCCAGCTCGGCGAGCTTCTCGGACAGGCCCTGGACCTGCTCCATGAGCTGGTCGCCGTCGGCCTTGGTGAACGCGGCAGCCACGGCCTGGGTCGCGCACTCGGTCACGCCCTCGGCGTGGACCTTGCTGCACTTGGTGCACTCCATGGTGTTCTCCTCCTGTGCGGCCGACGCCGCGACGCTGGTGATGTGGGCGCCCGGGAAGGCGGGCTTGAGGACGACGGCGGCGCCGTCCACGGCGGCGGACCTGGAGTGCCGCACGCCGTCCTTGTCGTCGAACTCGCCGAGGACCTCGGCCGAGAAGAACCGCAGGATCCGGTCCTCGGCGAGTGCCAGGACTCGGTCGCCCTCGGGGGTGCGGGCGATCCGGAACTTGGCGTGCACGCCGTCCGGCTTGGCCTCCAGGTGGGTGGCGATCCCGACCTGGGCCGCCAGGGTCTCGTTGTCGTGGCCGTAGTTGAGGACGACGGCGATCTCGTCGACGTCGGGGACGGTGACGGTGCCCGCGGCGAACTGGTAGCGCGAGACCTTCCCGCTGACCCGGTCACGAGCAGGGCCGGACGTGACCCCGAACGGGAGCAGGACGCCGCTCAGGGTGCGGCTCTCCTGGTCGACGGCGAACGTCGTCTCGAAGGTGACGGTCTCACTCATGCGCGGGCTCCTTCGATGGCGAGCGAGGCGGCCACCGCGGCGGTGACCTGCTCGGGGTCGACCGGACCGGCCACGACGTCGGGGTCCAGGCCGCGCTTGGTCCGGGCCTCCTCTGGCAGGAGCACCTTGGCGGCGATCAGCACCGAGTCGGTCTGCGCGGCCTGGAGGTCGTCGAGGCGCAGGTAGCCGCTGGTGTCGAAGTCGACGGTGTAGCCGTAGGGCGTGACGTCGTCCATCGACAGCCGGCCCTCGATCGCGGTCATGTACGGGCCCAGCACGTCCTCGATGCGCTGCCGGCGCCGGTCCTGGCTGTTGAAGTACGTGCGGCTCGTCGTGGAGACCGAGAGATCTTCGGCGTCAATGCCGGTCAGCCGGGCGACCTCCAGGACCGCCTGGTCGCGGGCGGTGGAGAGCTCGAGCTGCTCGGGGTTCCAGCCGGCGACGTTGTACTTGACCGCCGCCGGGACGTACCCGGTCGCGCGCTTGCGGCGGGCTTCGCGCCACTTGTCGAGGAAGTCGGCCGCCTGGTCGGGGTCGTCGAAGGGGTCGATGCCGGGCTCGGCCGGAGTGAAGTAGTCGATCGGCGGCATGCCGTCGACGTGGTTGAGGGTCGCCCGGGCGAGCGCGATGCACGCGCGGATCGCTGGGGAGGCGTCGAGCAGGCCGGGGCTCGGGGAGTCGATCCGGATCACGCCCGGCTTCTCGGGCCAGACCTTCGCCGTGCCCTCCGGGAAGTAGACGTACTCGGGCTGGATCGTGACCGTCTCGGCGTCCAGGCGGCGGGCCTCCGCGGGCCGGCCGTGCCAACCGACCGACAGCGTCTTGAGCCAGGACCGCTCGAACAGCAGCATGTCCTCGACCACGCGGGTCCACGACACCGACGGCGCGATGCCTGGCTCGGGCTGGGGGAACAGGCTCGGGGAGAACGTGGTGGTCGGCTTGCCGGACGGATCGTAGACCCGGAGCACGAACTGGCCGATCGCGCCACAGATCAGGTCGCGGGCCCGCTTGACCGGCGGGACCGCGAGCGCCTCGGCGCGGGTGATCCGCCCGGTGCGGTAGATGTAGTCGTCCAGCGTCGGGGTGCCGTAGAGCGTGCCGGAGTCGATGTCCACGCCGAACGTGGGCGCGCTCGCGGCCTCGCTGACCGCCTCGGTCAGCCCGCCGCCGAAGACGTTGCGCCAGAAGCCCACGCCGCCGAGGGTCAGGCCCCAGGCCGCTCAGGTGAGCCGAGTTGTCAATCCTGGTAGACCCGATGTCACGTTCTGGGCAACACGATGCTCTTGAACTGCCCACCACGCGCTCGGGCAGCCTTGATCGCCCACACCGCGGCCTTCACGGCGTCGGCCCGACCCGTCGACACCATCCGTGGACCATCGACACCTGGCAGCGTGCGCAGATCGAGCACCTGACCGGACAGGTGAGCACCGCCATCGTGGCGGACCACGTCCTCACCCAGCAGCCGGATCAGCTCCGAGACCGACGCGGAGACCCGGCCCTCTCCGGCCCGCTTCGCCAGGTTCTTCACCGCCGGCTCAGCCATCAGCGACGAACCCACGACCGCGATGCCCCGGTAGCCGGTCGCCTTCAACGCCGCCACAGCCGACGCGACGTCCTCGTGAGCGGAGACCGAGACCACCACCTGGCTTCCTGGCGACGATCGCCACGCAACGGCAAGGCTCACACCATGCTCGAACCACGACTCGATCGCAGCGGAGGCAGGTGGTGTCCCATGTGGGACAGGTGCCGCCAGGGCTGCCCAGGCATCAGCCTCGATGATCGGCTCCCCTCGCTCGCGGCGGCGCTCTCGAAAGCGCCAGACGTTCCCGTACTGCGCGATGAAGCCCTGCATCGGGTCCGGGTCGTCGGCCTCCGGGTCAGCCTCACCGGCCAGCGCCTTCGCGTACTTGCTCGCGATCATCCGGCGTCGGTCCTCCGACCAGTGCGGAGACGCCGCCCGCCACGCCACCGGGTCGCCCGGGTCCGACCCCGGTGGCATCGCCCAGATCAGCAGCAGCGTCTCCCCGTCCTCGGTCGCCAGCGCGTCGAGGATCCGGCCACGCATCAGCGACGTCGCGCGGCGGTGTGCCGTCGAGGTGAGCACGAGCTGGGGCGACTCGCGCTCCAGCATCGTCGGCTCCAGGTCGTCGTCGATGCTGGCCGGCGGCACGTCCCACGCCTCGTCACACAGCGCGAGGCAGGCGTCGTAGCCAGTCGTGGAGTCCTTGCTGCGCGCCACCCACCGGTTGACGCCGAGGTACGACACCTCGGGCTCGGTCATGCCGCGCTTGATGTCCCAGTCCTCCAGCGGCGCCGCCCACGCCCAGGCCTTGCGCATCACCTCGCGGACGATCGCCAGGTCCTTCCCGGTGTGCAGCACCAACTGCTCCGGCTCGAAGAACGTCGGCCCGTTCGCCAGCCGCCACAGCGCCATGCCTCGGAGCCGCACCGACTTCCCGATCCGCCGCGGACCGGACTCGAGGATGACCCGCCAGCACAGAGTGGCGTCCTCTCGGTGCTGGAGCTGGAGAACGACCGCGAGCGTCTGCCACCACCTCAACCGGAGCGGCCGACCCCGCTCCATGACGTTCGACTCCATCCACTCGATCGCCGCCGGCCCCATGCTGCCGACCGCCTCGGGGTGGACGCCCGAGACCCACAGCGGCGGGGCCGCATCCTCGGGGACGTCGAGGTACGGCTGAAGCCAGTCGGGGGCATCTCGGCACAGATCGGCCCACGACAGGCCGTCCCTGGCCTCCACAGGCGGCACTAGGCCCCCGAGTGTGTGTGCGGGAAGGGGCGGGGGCTGTTCGGCGCTCAGATCGTCGGGAAAAGAGTCCTCGATGCCGTGCTGAGCCAGTGCGTCGCGTGCTCCCTCGGCTCGTGCCTTCTCGATGACCGCGGCCTGTGCGGAGCGGTCCGAGCAGGCACGGTGCTCGACACGATGGTTCGACGGCTCCCACATCAGGTCAGGTCGCAGGGCACGGCCGATGATGTGCCCGAGCACCCATCGCTCGGTACGGGTCACGGGCTCGCCGCACTGGCCACAGGGCGCCGGCCAGACCGTCCGGGCAGCCAGGGCAGCGCGGGCCTGGGTGACCTTGCGTCCGGACCAGGCGTCGGTCGTAGAGGTGGTGGTCACAGGCCCTCTCGATGGTTGGCCTCGCACGGTGCGAGGGCGTGGCCCGGCAGCACCAGGCAGGCGGCTGTCGAGCAGCGGTCGATGACCCGGCGCTCGCGTGCCAGACGGATGGCGCGGCTGACGTCACGGGTGGTGATGTCGAGGTCGCGCCGGATCTGCCCCGGGTACGCGGGCGCGTGGCCGTGCGTGTTGGCGTTGGCGAGAGTCCAGGCCCAGATGCGAGCCCAGGCGGGGAGCTGCCCGTTGGCGACCTGGCGGTCGAGAACCGACGTCATGCCCCTACCTCCACCGCGTTGCAATTCGGACAGCCTCCGCGGCGCCCGCTGCACCAAGAACAGGCGACTTCCCCAACTCCTTCTTGTAGCTGCGGGTTGTCTTTAAGGGTTCCCGTCCCGTCCCGTCCCGTCCCGTCCCGACCCGGGTAACGCATTCCGTAACGGCGTTACCGTCGTCCAGTCCGGCCTTCTTTCGACGGTGCTTCCGGACGCGCTCGGCAGTCAGTTCGCGGCGCCGAGCAACTAGGTCCGGCTCGGGCTGGTGTTCCATGTGGTGGTGGATCCGGTAGCCCTGGCCCTCGATCGACCACCACCCACATGCGACCAGCTCGGCGATCGCCATCTCGGCGTGCGGGGACTCGCCGAAGCGCCTGATGTCGCGGGCGTCGAGGTATCCGCCGGTCTCACGCTTCATGACCCAGCTCAAGCCCTCGACGTGCGTTCGGAAGGCGGCGTCCGAGAGGTCTCGGCAGTCGACCCCGAAGTCGTCGGAGAGCTTGGTCCAGGTCACCAGAGCCCTTCTTGAGGCGACGTGCTTGCAGGTGTCAGATTCCTGACAGGTGACACCTGCGACCTAGCACCATCCGGTGCTAGGTCGCCCGGGCCGCCGCGGACGTTCACGACGATGCCGCGCCTCTCGGCCGACGCGATGACGTCGTGCGCGGTGGACGGCTGGCACACCCAGGCCTTCTCGGCTCGAGACCACGTCGGTGGCCGGCCCTTCAGCTCGATGATCTGCTCGCGAGTCCCGTAGCCGCGGACGTAGGCGCAGTTCCGGTCAAGGGTGATGCTCCAGACCCGCTTCATGCTGCCCCCAGGTGCCCAGCACGCGTCGCACGGACGATGTCCAGCAGCGTGTCCGGGAACGGCCCCTCGATGGTGATCCGGAGCCGGTCGCCGTGCTCATGGATCCACTGGACGGCGTCCTCAGTGAGGTACTGGCGCTGACCGAGCTGGATGACCACCTCGACACCGTCAGGGCAACGATGAAGTACGTCGAGACGGCGACGGTCGTCGTACCCGGGATCGAAGGTGTCGAGGTCGGTGGTCAGGTCGATGGTGACGCGGCCGGCGATCTGGTAGTTCATGCTGCCCCCGGTCCGTTGCCCTCGGCGTCCTTCGCCCGTGCGATCGCCGCATTCCTGTTGGCGTCAGCAGCCTCACGAGCCCTGGCACGGCGTCGCATCTGCTCGGCGGTGAAGGTGTCGCCCACGTTGCCGAGCGCGAGCCTGGCTGTCTCGTTCCTGTCGTTGAAGCGCCTAGCCTTGCTCATGCGTCTGTCCCTTCATCCTGGATGGTCGTGTTCAGTGCGAAGCGGGGAGCCGGGTTCTTGGCGGAATGGGCTCCCCGCTTCGTCATGACGCCTCCTCGAAGCGCGCGTCGATCCAGGCCTGGACGTCGCTGCGGCGGTAGACGACTCGGCGACCGAGGGTCGTGGACTTCGGACCGGGGGTTCTTCTTTGGGTTCGCGCGCCAGGACCGAAGTGTGTTGATCGGGACGCCGGTCAGCGCCGCCACGTCCTCCATGCGGAGCAGCTCCGCGACCTGGGGTGAGTACGAGATCTCCATCGTGTCTCCGATTCGGTGTTTTGACTTACAACGATGAAGTTACATGAGGATTGGTGTTGGAGCACACAACAATTTGGTGTAGCGTGCGAAGGCATGACCAGCGATAAGGAAGTCGGCGAGCGGATCAGGGCGCTCCGCATGGAGCGGGGGCTGACGCAGACAGAGCTTGCCGAACGGCTAACGGATCTCGGTCTACCGATGCAGCAACAGACGATCCTGAAGATCGAGAAGGGGACCAGGGCGCTAAAGCTGAACGAAGGCATGACCGTCGCGACGGCGTTGAGCCAGACCCTGGAGTCACTGATTCCAGAAAGTCTCGAGCGACGGGCGGTCAGCGGCCTGCGCTCTCTGGCGGCGCAGATTCGGCGGCGGACGATGTCTGCGGTCGACATGCTCATCGATGCCGAGCTTGATGCGCGCGAGCTCAGCAAGCACCTGGAGGCCCTACCCCAGCAGATCCAGGATCTGATCCCTGGTCACATCAGGGATGTGGCGGGACTCTCGGCTGAGGAGTTGTTCGCGATGGACATTCTGGCCGCGCGGGAGCATGAGGCCAAGCTGGAGGCCAGGGATCGCGAGGCGCTGGCGCGCGAACGCGACGAGGACACCGACCGTGGCTAGCGTCAAGAAGCGTCCCAACGGCAAGTGGCGCGCGCGGTACCGCGACGACGCGGGCAAGGAGCACGCCCGGCACTTCGACCGGAAGGTGGACGCCCAGCGCTGGCTCGACGAGGTCACCACGTCGGTCCTCACCGGCCAGTACGTCGACCCACGCGCCGGGAAGATCACCTTCAAGGCCTACGCCGAGGCCTGGCAGACCCGGCAGATTCACCGCCCCAACACGGCCGCCGCGGTGGACTCCGCGCTGCGGGTGCACGCCATCCCGGAGTTCGGCTCGAGGTCGATGGCTAGCATCCGCCCTGGCGACGTCCAGGCCTTCGTCCAGAAGCTGACGAGCAAGGGCCTCAAGCCGCGCACCGTGCGGGTGACCTACCAGCACACGCGGGCGGTCTTCTTGGCGGCAGCCGAGGACCGCATCATCGCCCGCACGCCGTGCACCAGGATCACCCTGCCGCCGGTCGAGCGCGAGCTGATCGTCCCGCTGCCCACCGAGACCGTGCTGGCGATCGAGGCCGCGATGCCGGCGCGCTGGCGCGCGATGGTCACGCTGATGGCCGGAACCGGCCTCCGCCCGGGCGAGGCCGCAGGCCTGACGGTCGATCGGGTTGACTTCCTGCGGCGTACCCTCCGGGTCGACCGGCAACTGCTGTTGACGTGGCCGCCGACGTTCGGGCCGCCCAAGACCGAGGCGTCGTACCGCACGATCCCGCTGCCCCAGTCGGTCGTCGACGCGCTCGCTGCGCACCTGAAGGAGTTCCCGGCCGGCGAGGAGGGCGCGGTCTTCACTGAGCCCGGCGGCGGACTGCTCTATCGCGACCACGTCTCGAAGGCGTTCCGCGAGGCCGTGACCGCCGCGAAGGCCCCGGAGATGACCCGGCAGCATGACCTCCGGCACTACTACGCCTCGCTGCTGATCCGGCACGGCGCCAGCGTCAAGGTCGTCCAGAACCGGCTCGGGCACGGCGCCGGAAAGGAGACCCTGGACACCTACAGCCACATGTGGCCGGACTCCGATGACCAGACGCGCGAGGCCGTCGACGAGGTGTTCGGTCGGGCCCGTGCGGACTCCCCGCGGACCGGCGAAGCGCAGTAATCGCTCCGATGCAGGTCAGAGGGGGTGTAGGGCGGTATCCGCAGACTTGCGGATGTTGACAGCCGAGAAGCCCCGGCTGATGCCCTCGAGCACGACGTGCAGCCGGTGCCCCTCCGGGAGCATGGCGTCGACGAACGGGCTGCTGAGGTCGATGCGGCGCCCGCTCGACTTCAGCATCCGCTCGATCAGCTCCTCCACCTGGGCCCGGGTGAGCACGAGCGTGGTCAGCTCGTGGCGCCCGTTGCGGGCGATGAAGACCCGGCTCGGGTCGTTGATCCACACCTCCTCGACCGTCGGGTCGTCGAGGAACGGCTGGAGCGGACCGAAGCCCGACACCCGCGCGACCAGCTCGCCGACCATGGCGCCGACGTCGGGCACCGCGGCGACGACGCCGGTGAGGCTGCGCTCGTCGTGGTCGCGGACCACGCCCTCGGCGATCCGGCGCACCAGCAGCGGGTCGTGCTGCGGATCCACTCCCTCGCGGCGGACCAGCTCGCGCACCTGCAGGTCGAGCCGCTCGACGAGCTCGCCGTGGGCGCCCGGCGTACGGCGCGCGGCCGGTTGGGTCAGTGACATCAGGTCCCCCGAGTCGGATCCTTGCCGCCAGTCTCTCCGCCGAGCGGGTCTCCGAAACAGGCCCGGTCCCGCGGCCTGTGGACAACCGCGACCGTCACCGGTCTCCCGGAACTCGCCGGCGACTCTCGCGGTCGTTGCCCACGGAGCGCCCGGAACCGGTAGCGTCCTCCCAGCCCGTCCGTCGACGATCGAGGGGTGCCATGTTCTTGGGAATCCGACAGTCAGTGCTCGCCGCGCTGGCTGCCGTGGTCGTGGCGACCACACTATGGCTGACGCCTGCGCAGGCGAAGGCGCCGGAGGCGCGGTACGCCGACACGGCGTTCTCGGCCACCAACCAGCAACGCACCGACCGCAGCCTGAGCCGGCTGCGCAAGCAGGCCTGCCTGACCGGCTTCGCCGAGCGCTGGGCGCGCAGCATGGCCCGCAAGGGCGAGCTCGTGCACCAGTCGCTGAAGCCGATGCTGCGGCGCTGCGACCTGACGATGGTCGGCGAGAACATCGCCGTCGGCTACCCGAGCGGCAAGGCCGTGGTCAACCGCGGCTGGATGCACTCGAGCGGCCACCGGGCGAACATCCTGCGCCGGCAGTTCCGGCTGATGGGAATCGGGGCGTACCGCGACGACGACGGCCGCTGGTGGGTCTCGCAGGTGTTCGGACGCGGCTGACGACCCGCGCGGGTTAGGTTCCCTGCGTGGGCGCAGGTGCGGCAGGGGCGCCGCGGCCGACGATCGTGGTCGTCGACGACGCGGCGGAGGTGCGCGCGCTGGTGCGCTCCCGGCTGCGGTCGTCGGGACTCCTCGACGTGGTCGCCGAGGCGGGCGACGGCGCCGAGGCGGTCGAGGTGGTACGCCGCCTGCAGCCGGCGCTGGTGCTGCTCGACGTGTCGATGCCGGTGATGGACGGCCTCGAGGCGCTCCCTCGGGTGCTGGAGGCGGCGCCGGGCACCACGGTCGTGATGTACAGCGGCTTCCAGGAGGAGGGACTCGCGCACCGCGCGGCCGAGCTGGGCGCGGCGGCGTTCTTCGAGAAGCTCACCTCGCTCGACACGCTCGCGGGCGACCTGGTCGACGTGCTCGACGCCGGCGGGTCGACGCCCGCCGCCGCGCCCCGGGCCGCGCCGCTCGGCCGGGCCGACGAGGCCGAGCACCGGGTGCTGAGCGAGCACCTCGAGCGCTTCCGCGAGGTGTTCGAGGACGCCGCCATCGGGATGGCGACGGTGACCCTCGCCGGGCACATCGTCCGCGCCAACCACTCCCTGGGCGCGATCCTCGAGCGCCCCGTGGACGACCTGGTCGGCTCGTCGTACGCCGCGTTCGTGGGCCCGGCCGCCGACACCCTCCAGCGCCTGCTCGACGGCATCCTCGACGGCTCGGTCGAGTCGGGGCAGGTCGAGCACGAGGTCGCGGGCGCGACCCCGCCGCGGCGCGTGGTGGCGACGCTGGCGCCGGTGCTCGACGGCGGCGGGCGGCCGCTCTACCTCTTCGCCCAGGTGCAGGACGTGACCGGCCAGCGCGGCGCGGAGGAGGAGCTGCGGCGCAGCGAGATCCGGTTCCGGCTGCTCGTCGACAACGTCGAGGACTACGCGATCTTCATGCTCTCCCCGGAGGGCCGGGTCGAGAGCTGGAACTCCGGAGCCCAGCGCATCAACGGGTACGCCGCGCACGAGATCGTCGGCCGCCACTTCCGCGCCTTCTACCCGCCGGAGGTCCAGGAGGCGCGGCACCCCGAGCACGAGCTGGAGCTGGCGCTGCGCGACGGGCACTACGAGGAGGAGGGCTGGCGGATCCGCAAGGACGGCAGCCGCTTCTGGGCCACGGTCGTGATCACCACCGTGCGCGACTCGGACGGCGTGCATGTGGGCTTCGCCAAGGTCGTGCGCGACATCACCGAGCGCCGCAGCCTGCTCCAGGAGCGGGAGGAGGCGGCGGCCGCGCTGGCCGCGGCCAATGAGCGGCTCCAGCAGGCGGCCGACGACCAGGCGCACTTCCTCGCGGTGACCGCCCACGAGCTGCGCACGCCCGTCGGCGTCCTCGGCGGCACCGCGGACCTGCTGGCCGAGCACTGGGACGAGCTCGACGCGGCGGAGCGGGCGGAGCTGCTCGCCGGCATGAGCGCCAGCTCGGCGCGGCTGCGGCGGCTGCTCGACGACCTGCTGACGGCGTCGCGGCTGCAGTCGAGCCGGCTCGAGCTGCGCATGGGCGAGGTCGACGTCGCGCCGATCGTGGTCGCCGCCGCGGCGACCGCCCAGCGCGGCAGCCCCGGATCGCCGCTCGACGTCGAGGCCGAGCCCGGGCTGCTGGTCGTGGGCGACGCCGGTCGGTTGGCCCAGGTCGTCGACAACCTGATCACCAACGCGCTCGTGCACGGCGTGCCGCCCGTACGGGTCGCCGCCCGTCTCGACGGGGACGACGTGCTGGTGACCGTGCAGGACGCGGGGACCGGCGTACCGCCGGAGATGCGCGAGCGGCTGTTCGAGCGGTTCGCGACCGGTCGGTCGGCCGGCGGCACGGGCCTGGGCCTCTACATCGTGCGCCAGCTCGCCCGGGAGCACGGAGGCGAGGCGTCGTACCGGCCACCCGAGCCCGGCGAGCCGGGCGCCTTCGTGGTCCGGCTGCCCCGGGCCCCCGACGACGCGCGGTGACGCTCGGCAGCGGTCCGGATCCGGCGGATTCGCTAGGCTTCGAACCGTGCCGATCCGCGTCCTCCTGGTGGACGACGTCGTTGAGGTACGCCGACTGGTCCGCACCTCGCTCCGTTTCCGGGGCGGGTTCGAGGTCGTGGGTGAGGCGGGAGACGGTGCAGAAGCCGTCGACCTCGCCGCGCAGTTGCGTCCCGACGTCGTCGTTCTCGATCTGGGCCTGCCCGACATCGCCGGGCAGGAAGTGCTCAGCCGCATCCGCGCCGACGCGCCGGCGACCAAGGTCGTGGTCTTCTCCGGCCTCGAGGGCGTGGACCGGTCCTGGATCGACGCGAACGCCGCGGGCTTCGCGCTCAAGGACGTCGACCTCGGCTACCTGCTCCAGCTGCTCGAGGAGGTCGGCCGGTCGATCCGCGAAGAGGCCGTGCTGGATCTCCCCGACGAGCTGAGCAGCGTGGCGATCGCGCGCCGGTTCGTCCGCGAGAAGCTCGACGAGTGGGGCATCGAGACCTCGGTCGACGACGCGATGCTCGTGGTCAGCGAGCTGGCCGCGAACGCGCTCACCCACGCCGAGTCGTCCTACCGGGTCCGCCTGGCGACGGCCGGCCCGGCGCTGCGGATCGAGGTCGAGGACGACGGCGCTGGCACGCCCGAGCCGAAGCCGCTCACCGAGACCGAGGAACACGGACGCGGCCTGCACCTGGTCGGCGCGGTCGCCGTCTCCTGGGGCATGGAGGCGGGTGTCGCCGGCGGCAAGCGGGTCTGGGCGGAGCTGCCGATCGCCGTCGGCGCCGGTGAGTGAGGCGGGCGAGTAGGCCCGGAGGCCGCGCGCCACGTAACCTTGCTGCTTGTGGCAGGACCGGACTTCGACGCAGAGATCAAGCAGCTCCAGGCGACCCTGAGCTCCATCGAGAAGGTGCTCGACCTCGACGCCATGCGCGAGGAGATCGCCGCCCTCGGCGAGCAGGTCGCCGCGCCGGACCTGTGGGACGACCAGGCCAACGCCACCCGGGTCACCGGACGCCTCTCCGCGCTCCAGGGCGAGCTCGAGCGGTTCACCGGACTCCACAGCCGCGTCGAGGACCTCGGCGTACTCGTCGAGCTGGCCGAGGAGGAGGGCGACGCCGACTCGCTGGCCGAGGCCGAGACCGAGCTGGGCCGGCTGACGAAGTCGGTCGAGGCGCTCGAGGTCCGCACCCTGCTCTCGGGCGAGTACGACGAGCGCGAGGCGCTGATCACGATCCGCTCCGGCGCCGGCGGCGTCGACGCCGCGGACTTCGCCGAGATGCTGCTGCGGATGTACACGCGCTGGGCGGAGCAGCACAAGTACCCGGTCGAGGTCTTCGACACGTCGTACGCCGAGGAGGCCGGCCTGAAGTCGGCGACCTTCGCCGTGCACGCGCCGTACGCCTACGGCACCCTGTCGGTCGAGGGCGGCACCCACCGGCTGGTGCGGATCAGCCCCTTCGACAACCAGGGCCGCCGGCAGACGTCGTTCGCGGCCGTCGAGGTGGTGCCGGTGCTCGAGCAGACCGACGACATCGACATCCCCGACGAGGAGGTCCGCGTCGACGTGTACCGGTCCTCCGGCCCGGGCGGCCAGTCGGTCAACACCACCGACTCCGCGGTCCGGCTGACGCACATCCCGACCGGCACCGTGGTCAGCTGCCAGAACGAGAAGTCGCAGCTGCAGAACAAGGCCTCGGCGATGGTCATCCTCAAGGCCAAGCTGCTCGCGCTGAAGAAGGCCGAGGAGCGGGCCCAGCTCGACGCGCTGCGCGGCGACGCCACCAGCTCGTGGGGCGACCAGATGCGCAACTACGTGCTGAACCCCTACCAGATGGTCAAGGACCTGCGCACCGGCTACGAGGTCGGCAACCCGCAGTCGGTCTTCGACGGCGACATCGACGGCTTCATCGAGGCCGGCATCCGGTGGCGCCGCGAGGCCGAGAAGGCCGACGCCAACTGACCGCCCCGGCTGCCCGGGCGCGGCTGCGCCTCCCGCTCCTGCTCGGCTGCGGGGTCGCGCTCGGCGTCCTCTCCGCGCAGGGCGCGGACCTGCCGGGAGCGCTGCGGGCGCTGCCCGACCTCGGCACACCGTGGCTGGTGCTGGCCTTCGTGGCCGGTCGCGGCGCCCGCGACGTACGCCGTGCGGGCCTGACCGCGATCGCCGCCGTCGAGGCCGGCCTGGTCACCTACTACGTCTGGCAGGCGACGCTCGGCGCCGGCGGCTCGATGCTGAGCGACTACGGCGCGCCCGTGTGGCTCGTCGGCGGGGCGCTGCTCGGCGGGATCCTCGGCGGCGCGGGCTGGCTGGGGGAGCACAGCGAGTCCTCGACGACGCGGGTGCTGGCCTGGGGCCTGCTCGCCGGCGTGCCGATCGCGGAGATCCCGCACGCCCGCGCGAGCGGCGTCGACTACCGCGACCTCGTCGTCGCCGGCCTGGTCGCGACCTCGCTGGTGCTCGTCGCCTGGGCCACGGCGCGCGGGCGGGTCTCGCCGAGCGTGCTGGTGCCGGTGGCGACCGGTCTCGGCCTGCTCGGGTACGGCGTCCACGAGGCGCTGCTCGCCTTCCGCTGACGGGTGGTTTCGAGGGTCAGGCCTGGCGGCCTTCGCACCTCAACCACCCGAGGCGCGCCAGCGCCGAGCCTCGAAACCTCCGAGCGTCTGTCCTAGTTTGGCGGCATGAGGCGCGACCACTGGAAGCGGCGCAACGACCGGCTGGACCCGAAGACCGACTTCGTCGAGATCTACCGGAACGTCGTCAGCCACGAGTTCCCCTGGGACATGAACCAGGCGCTCAGCTTCGCGCTGTTCCGCACCTACGCCGTGCCGGGCATCGGCCGCCTCCTCGACGAGACCGGAGAGTTCACCGGCCGCGTGCAGAAGCGGTACGACGACACCGCGCTGCTGCTCGAACCGCCCACCCGCCTCGGGTTCGAGCACCCCGAGGCCCGGGCCGCGATCCGCCGGATCAACGCGATGCACCGCGCCTACGACATCCCCGACCACGAGTTCCGCTACGTGTTGAGCGCGTTCGTGGTGGTCCCGAAGCGCTGGATGGACGACTACGGCAAGCGCCGGTTCACCGTCCACGAGGTCGAGGCGAGCGTCCGCTACTACCAGACGCTCGGCCGGCACATGGGCATCAAGGACCTCCCTGCGACCTACGCCGGCTTCGAGGAGCTCATGGACGCCTACGAGGCGGAGCACTTCGCCTACGACGAGGGGGGCCGCCGGGTCGCCGACGCGACGCTCGACCTGATGCGGACCTTCTACGCCCGGCCGCTGCGGCGCCCCGCCGGGCTCTTCGCGCGGGCGCTGATGGACCAGCCGCTGCGCGAGGCGTTCCGGTACGCCGCGCCGCCGGCGGTCGTCCAGCGGCTCAGCCGGGCCGCGCTCCGGGGGCGGGGGCTGCTGCTGCGGGCCTATCCCGCCCGCCGTGAGCCGAAGCGGATCGAGGACGTCGCGTGGATCCGCAGCTACCCGGACGGCTACGAGATCGACCGGCTCGGGACCTTCCCGGTGCCGGGTCGCAACGGCTGCCCGGTGCACCACGCCGCACCCGAACCGGCCGCCGGCGAGGCCGGCTGAGCGAGGCCGAGCCAGGGCCGGGGGTCAGACCAGCGCGGCCTCGCGCACCGCGTCGCACCAGTCGGCCGCGCGGTCGAGCCGGGTCAGGATGCCCGGCGTCTGGAGCGAGCACGACAGCCACGCGTCGCCGTACAGCGCCTGGGTGCGGGTGACGGTGTCGTCGTCGCTGATGCACTGCACGGTGACGGCGGCGTCGGCGCCCGGCGCCCGCATCTTCTTGTGCTCGCAGCCGGCGCCGGCCTTCTTCACCAGGGTCGCGCCCTCGTCGGCCGAGACGGGTGCCGCGAACAGCCAGGCCGTCACCGTGGTGCCGTCCTTCGCGGTCCAGGCGCAGCCGAACTCGGCGCCCTCTGCGTGCACCCCGCCCCGCACGTCGGCGTCCTTGCCGGGCGCCCAGGCCTCGTCGTAGATGGCCGCGCCGTACAGCGCGGTCCGGATCGCCGGCTTCGGGATCTGCGCGCAGAAGTCGGTGCGGGCACTGCTCGGGGCGGCGGTCTCGGACGGGCTGGTCGACGCCGTCGGCGAGTCGGTGGCCCCGGCCGAGTCGGAGGCGGTGGTCGTGGGCTCGTCGGTGTCGTCCCCGCAGCCGGACAGGCCGAGCAGCGCCGCCATCAGCACGGCTGCGGGAAGAGCACGGGAACGGGAGAGCATGCGGACCAACCTACGCTGCCCGTCCAGCCTGGAGGACGGCCGCACACCAGCGGTCGGTGCGCGCCAGGTCGGCGCCCGTCAGCGAGCACGACAGCCAGGCGTCGCCGAAGAGCCCGTGGTAGGTCGTGGTCGCCTCGCCAGCCGCGCGGCAGACGACGGCGAGGGAGTGGGCGCCGAAGCGCTCCGCGTCGGGCACCCGCTCGCAGCCGTCGCCCCGCACCGCGGCCCGGCCCAGCCGGTGCGCCTGCCGGCCGGTCACCGGCGGCGCGAACACCCAGGCCCGGGCGGTGTTCACGTCGGTGGTCCAGGCACAGCCGAACTCGTGCACGACGTCGCGGACGCCGTCGGCCACCCGGGCCCGGTCGCCGTTGCTCCACGTCGTCGCGTCGGTCGTGTCCGTCGCGGCGCCGCCCAGCGCCTCCTCGACCTCCTGCGGGCTGACCCGGGCGCAGAAGTCGCCTCGGACCACCGCGACGTCGTCGGTCGCCAGGTCGGCCAGGGCGGTGACGGTCGCGCTGGGCTCGGCCGTCGGCTCGTCGCCGGCCGACGTGCAGCCGGCGAGCACGACCAACGGGATCAGCGCGGCGGCCACGACCCCACGGCGTACGACGGACACGTCCGACAACCTAGCCGGCGGCCCGACGCGCCCGTCCGGGCGTCGCGGCGGCCGCTCTCAGGTGCAGCGTCTACGCTCGATTCCCGTGATCCGCTTCGAGAAGGTCGTCAAGGCCTACCCAGGTCAGACCCACTCGGCGCTCGACAACGTCACGGTCGACGTCGAGAAGGGGGAGTTCGTCTTCCTGGTGGGCACGTCGGGCTCCGGCAAGTCGACCTTTCTCCGGCTGGTGCTGCGCGAGGTGCGCCCGACCTCCGGGCGCGTGTACGTCGCCGGCAAGGAGATCAACCGGCTCGCGAGCTGGAAGGTCCCGCGGATGCGCCGGCAGATCGGCACCGTCTTCCAGGACTTCCGGCTGCTCAACAACAAGACCGTCTCCGAGAACGTCGCGTTCGCGCTCCAGGTGATCGGCCGGTCGCGGTCGGAGATCAACCGGGTGGTGCCCGAGACGCTCGAGCTGGTCGGCCTCGAGGGCAAGGGCGACCGGATGCCCGACGAGCTCTCGGGCGGCGAGCAGCAGCGGGTGGCGATCGCGCGCGCGTTCGTCAACCGGCCGATGATCCTGATCGCCGACGAGCCGACCGGCAACCTCGACCCCACCACGTCGGTCGGCATCATGAAGCTGCTCGACCGGATCAACCGCACCGGCACCACCGTGCTGATGGCGACGCACGACGCCGGGATCGTCGACCAGATGCGCAAGCGGGTCATCGAGCTCGACAGCGGCCGCCTGGTCCGCGACCAGGCGCAGGGCGTCTACGGATTCCAGCACTGAACGGGCCGCCGGCCCACCCCTCGACTGCCTGACGACCCGAAGGAAAGCCCTCCACCCCATGCAGCTTCGTTACGTCTTCTCCGAGCTCGGCCAGGGCCTGCGCCGGAACCTGTCGATGCACATCGCGGTCATCCTGACCCTCTTCGTGTCCCTGACCCTGGTGGGCCTCGGGGTGCTGCTCAACCAGCAGGCCGACAAGGCCGCCCAGCACTGGGGGAGCCAGCTCCAGATCACCGTCTGGCTGTGCAAGGACAAGGACGACAACCCCGCCTGCACCGGCGAGGTCACCGACGCGCAGAAGGACGCGATCGCCGCCGAGGTCGAGAAGAACCCCGAGGTCGCCGACTACCGCTTCGAGTCCAAGGAGGAGGCCTTCGAGAAGGTCAAGGAGCTCCTCGGGCCGGAGAAGTTCGACGGTCCCAACCCGGCCGCGACCGCCGACGACATGCCGCAGTCGGTGTGGATCACGCTCAAGGACCCCGAGCAGTACCAAGGCATCACCAGCGCGGTCGTGGGGCTCGACGGGGTCTCCGGCATCCGTGACATGCGCGACGTGCTCAAGCCGATCTACGGCTCGATCAACGCGCTGCAGTGGGCCGCGCTGGCGACCGCGGCGTTCCTGGTCTTCGCGGCCCTGCTGCTGGTGGGGAACACCATCCGCCTCGCGGCGTTCGCCCGCCGCAAGGAGATCGGCATCATGCGCCTGGTCGGGGCCTCGACGCTCTACATCGCGCTGCCGTTCCTGCTCGAGGCGCTGGTGACCGCGATCATCGGCGTCGCGCTCGCCGGCGGGGCGCTCGCGGCGTTTATGTACTTCGGCATCGACCAGCGCGCGGCGACCGGCCTCGCGTTCATGCCGTGGATCGGGATGCCGGAGTACGTCGTGGCGCTGATGTCGATCGCGATCCTCGGTCCGGTGCTCACCCTGCTCCCGACACTCGTGCTGACACGCAAATACCTCAAAGTGTGATTCCGGCGGGTTACCGTCATCGCGTTCACTTCCCCGAACACGTGAAGGCAGCCCGGTGCGTCTCTTCCCCCGTACCGCCAGCCGACGCCTGGCCGCGGCGACCGCCGTCGCCAGCCTGGCGATCGGCGCCCTCGTCGTCCCCCTCGCGACCGCCGACGACGGCAAGGGCCTCAAGCAGCAGCAGAAGCACGCGCAGTCCCGGGTCAAGGACGCCCAGCACGACCTGAACGAGTCGAGCGGCCGGCTGCGCAAGGCCCAGGCGGCACTGACCAAGGCGCGGACCGAGCTGGCCGGCGCCCGCAGCGAGCTGAAGACCGCGAACGCCAAGCTCGCCACGGCCCAGGTGCGCGACGACGAGATGCAGCAGCGCCTCGACGCCGCCGAGACCCGCCTGGCCACGGCCCAGCAGAACCTCGCCGACGGCCGGGCGGCCCTCGAGGTCCAGCACCAGGCCGTGACCTCGACCATCACCGACATCTACGAGCAGGGCGACCCGCAGCTGCTGGCCTTCTCGGCGCTGCTCGACGCCAAGACGCCCGCGGACCTGACCCGCCAGATGGAGGCGCGCAACGTCATCGTCGGCCGCGAGACCCGGGCGTACGACGACCTCCACGCCGCCGAGGTGCTCCTGGAGGTCCGTGAGCGCCAGGTCGCGGAGGCCCGCGACGACGTCGAGGTCGAGCGCAAGGCCGCCGCCGAGCACCTGGTGCTGATGGAGGGCCTGCGCACCGAGAAGCGCTCGGCGCGGGACAAGGTGCACTCCCTGGTGGTCACCCGGGCCGAGAGTCGCCAGGCCGCGAAGAAGGCGCGCATCCACGACCTGCGCGCCCTGCGTGCCGCGAAGCAGCGGGAGGCGAAGATCCGGCAGCGGATCCTCGCCGCCGCGCGCCGGTCGCGCACCGGCTACCAGGGGCCCACGAACGGGCTGTTCATCCGGCCGGTGCCGGGATCGGTGACCTCGCCGTACGGCTATCGCTCGCACCCCATCTACCACTACTGGGGCCTGCACGACGGCACCGACTTCGGCGTCTCCTGCGGCGAGGGCATGCGTGCCATCGCCGGCGGCACCGTGATCGCCAAGTACTGGTCCGACGTCTACGGCAACCGGCTCTACCTCTCGCTCGGCAACATCAACGGCGCCAACGTCACCGCCGTCTACAACCACGCCACCGGCTACCGGGTCAACCTCGGCGACCGGGTCGAGCAGGGCGACGTCGTCGGCTACGTCGGCTCCACGGGCTGGTCCACCGGCTGCCACCTGCACTTCACGCTGCTGGTGAACGGCAACGCGGTAAACCCGATGAACTGGCTGCCCTGACGCCGAGTTGGCGCCAGATTGCGCGAGCTGGTGCAATCTAGCGCCGTCTCGGGGGCAATCTGGCGCCAACTCGGCGTATCTCGGTTGCCCGCTCCTGAGAGAATGGGCGGATGGCCAGAGAGCAGGGGCGCAAGCTGATCGCGCAGAACAAGAAGGCGCGACACGACTACCACATCGAGGACACCTACGAGGCCGGCCTGGTCCTCCAGGGCACCGAGGTGAAGTCGCTGCGGATGGGGCGTGCCTCGCTGGTCGACGGGTTCGTGGACATCGACGGCCACGAGGCCTGGCTGCACGGCGTCCACATCCCGGAGTACTCCCAGGGCACCTGGACCAACCACGCCGCGCGGCGCAAGCGCAAGCTGCTGCTCAACCGGGTCGAGATCGACAAGATCGAGCGCCGGGTCAACGAGAAGGGCCTGACCGTCGTCCCGCTGTCCCTCTACTTCAAGGACGGCCGGGCCAAGGTCGAGATCGCGCTCGCGAAGGGCAAGAAGTCGTGGGACAAGCGCGCCGCGCTCGCCGAGCGGCAGGCCAACCGGGAGACCGAGCAGGCCGTCGGGCGCCGGCTCAAGGGCATGCGTGACTGACGAGTCGGTGGTTGAGGAGGTTGCGCAGCAACCGTCTCGACACCCCGACGTCGAGCAGGTACGCCGCTTCTGGCAGGCCCTCGACCTGCCGGGACTCTTCGACGTGCACGTCCACTTCCTGCCGCCGAACATCCAGCGGGCCGTGTACGCCGTGTTCGACTCCGCCGGGCCGAAGATCGGCCGGGACTGGCCGATCCGTTACCGGCAGGACCATGCCGAGCGGGTCGAGATCCTGCGCGCGATGGGCGTGCGGCACTTCCCGACGCTGCCCTACGCGCACAAGCCGGGCGTCGCGGAGTACCTCAACGACTGGGCGGCCGGCTTCGCGGGCGAGGTGCCGGAGTTGCTGTGCTCGGCGACGTTCTTCCCGGAGGAGTCCGCGGCCGCGTACGTCGGCAAGCGGATCGCCGCCGGCGTCGAGATCTTCAAGGTGCACCTCCAGGTGGGGGAGTTCCACCTCGACGACCCGCTGCTCGACGAGGTCTGGGGGCAGATCGAGGACGCCGGCACGCCGGTCGTCGTGCACGCGGGCTCCGGGCCGGTCGGCAACGAGTTCACCGGGCCGGGCTCGACCGAGCGGCTGCTGCGCCGGTTCCCCCGGTTGCGGCTGCTGATCGCCCACATGGGTGCGCCGGAGTGTGCGGAGTTCCTCGCGCTCGCCGAGAGGTACGACGGCGTGCGTCTCGACACGACGATGGTGTTCACCGACTTCTTCCCGCCGTACCCGACCGAGCTGGTGCCGCGGCTGCGCGAGCTGGGCCACCGCGATGCCGGCAAGGTGGTGCTCGGCAGCGACTTCCCGACGATCCCCTACCCCTACGCCCACCAGCTCGAGGGGCTGGCCCGCCTCGACCTCGGCGACGACTGGCTGCGTGCGGTGTGCTGGCACAACGGGTCCGCGCTGTTCGACCGCTAACCCTCGTGGGTACCCGATAGGCATGAGCGAGGACCGCCTGTCGACGTACCGAGGCAAGCGGGAGACCGCGGCCTCCGGGGAGCCCACCGGCCGCCGCCGGCGGGGCCATCCCAACCCGATCTTCGTGGTGCAGCGACACGACGCGTCCAGCCTGCACTTCGACGTCCGGCTCGAGGTCGACGGCGTGCTGGCCTCCTGGGCGGTGCCGAAGGGCCCGTCGCTCGACCCGCGCGACAAGCGGCTCGCCGTCCAGGTCGAGGACCACCCGCTCGACTACGCCGACTTCGAGGGCCGGATCGGCGCGGGGTACGGCGAGGGCACGGTGATCGTCTGGGACACGGGCACCTTCGACAACGTGACCGAGCGCCAGGGCGAGCCGATCGCGCTGCCGGACGCCATCGAGGCCGGGCACCTCAAGGTCGTGCTGCACGGCGAGAAGCTCACCGGTGCCTTCGCGCTCACCCATATCAAGATGGGTGGCGACCCGAAGAACTGGATCCTGGTCAAGGTCGACGACGACGGCGCGGACCGGCGGGGCAGGCCGACCTCGACGCAGAACGAGTCCGTGCTCACCGGCAGGACCAACGAGGACCTCTGACCATGGGGTCAATCCAGGTCGAGGTGGAGCCGCAGCGCGTCGTCCACGGCATGGGTCAGTGGCACCGGAAGGCGGCCGACGCGCTGGATCAAGCGACGCACGTCGACCGAGCGCACCTGCTCGGCCTGTGCCTTGGAGTCCTGCCGGAGGCCGGTGTCCTCGGCGGGGAGCACGACGTGGAACGCGAGAACCGGGTCCAGCGTGGTCGTCGCCGGAACGACGGTGACCGTGCCCCGGGTCAGGGCGGCGGCACGCGAGTTGGCGTGATCGTTGCTGACCAGGACGCAGGGGCGGGACTTGCTGGCCTCGCTGCCGACGACCGGCTCGAGATCGACCAGCCACACCTGCTTCGGCGACTCGGGGGGACCGCTCTTCCACAACGGTGAGGTCATCGGCGTGACGTCGTACGGCTACACGGAGAACTGCCGCTACCTCGACGGCTACCAGCGGGTCGACATCGCCGGGGTCCAGAGCTGGCTGGCGGGGTTCCTCGGTTGAGGAGGCTTCCGGGCGGGCACGCCGGAACGGGGGGAATACCGGCGTGCTCGCCCGGAGTTGAGCCACTAGACTGTGGTTGTACAACTCAAGAGGGGCTGATCGGTTTCGACTTGGGACGTTAGTTCCAGGGGAAGCGGGTCGAGGAGCCAGCGTCATCTCGTAAACGATCGCTGGAAACCAATAACTGCCAACGCTAAGCGCAGTTCCTTCGCTCTCGCCGCCTGAGCGGTGATCGAAGCGTCCACCCGGGTATCCGTCTCCGGCCCGGACGTGGGCGTCATCTAGGAGACTTGCCGGTTAACTGCTGTCGGGGTGGTTGATCGGGACTCAATCCCGACTGAGCCTGTCGGGGACGTGTCCGTGCGAGCCCCGGGGCTGAGAAATGCGATAGCACGGACTGCACCCGGAGAAGACCTGGTTCGACGCTCGAGGACCGGGGTTCGATTCCCCGCAGCTCCACCGCAGGCGTGCCCGCGTTCGCGGGCACCCACGTCGCGAAGAACGGCCCCACCCGCGCCCGCGGGTGGGGCCGTTCTTGCGTGCGCGAGATCCCCCAACCAGGGGGTTCGCCGGGATGACGCCGGCGCGGGATGTGACCCAGGTCATGGCGGACCTAACTTGAGGCACCGCCATGCGGAGGGCCGATCCTCCGCACCGACACGAGGAGTCCACGTGGGTTCGCGAAACAGCGTCACCGAGATCAACGAGTTGTTCGTCGAGGCGATGAACGCCGGCGACCTGGAGCTGGCACTGTCCTGCTGGGACGACGACACGGTGTTCCAGACCGGCCCGGGCGACGCACCCGTCAGCGGGCGACCGGCCCTGCGGGAGGCGCTGCAGGCGTTCATCGACACCAAGCCGCACCTGACCGTCGAGGAGGTGCACCGGGTCGAGGCGGGGGACGTCGTGCTGGTCGCCCTGAAGTGGCAGCTGACCGGCACCGGGCCCGACGGTCAGCCCGTCGAGATGGGCGCGACCGACAGCAACGTCTTCTGCCGTCAGCCCGATGGGACCTGGCGCATCCGGATCGACAACCCCTTCCACTCGGCCCACATCGGCGGGTGAGATGACCCTCTCCGTAGCGCCCGAGAGGGCAGCCCTCGAGACGCCGGTGCCGCAGATCATCGGCGGCGAGGAAGCCATCGGCGCCGCGACCTTCCCCGCGATCGACCCGAGCACCGGGCGGGTCTGGGCCGAGGTCACCGCGGGTACGCCGGCCGACGTCGAACGAGCCGTCAGCGCGGCGGCGAAGGCGTTCCCGGCATGGCGCGCGACCTCGCTCGACGAGCGTCAGCGGCTGCTGTGGGCCGTCGCCGAGCGGCTGGGTTCGGGGGCCGAGGAGTGGCCGGTGCTGCTGGCCACCGAGAACGGGCGCCCGATCCGCGAGGCCGGACTGATCGACGTGCCGACGGCGGCGGAGATCTTCCGCTTCTTCTCGGGCGTCGTCCGGGACCTGCACGGGCAGACCGTGCCCTGCGGGCCCGGTGCCCACGTCGTCACGTCGCCACAACCGCTCGGCGTCGTCGCGGCGCTGGTGCCCTGGAACTCGCCGCTGATCTCGGTCGCGCACAAGCTCGCTCCCGCCCTCGCCGCCGGCAACACCGTCGTGGTCAAGCCGAGTGAGCTGGCATCGGTGAGCACCGTCGAGTTCGTCCGGATCCTCCAGGACGTGTTCCCGCCCGGCGTCGTCAACGTCGTGACCGGCGACGGCCCCGACGTGGGCCGCGCGCTCGTGTCGCACCCCGGCGTGGCGAAAGTGAGCTTCACCGGCGGCACCGAGACCGGTCGCAGCATCCTGCGCGACGTCGCCGGCCGACTCGCGCCCACGCTGATGGAGCTGGGTGGCAAGGGCTCGATGATCGTGTGCGCCGACGCCGACCTGGACACGGTGACCGAGGACGTGCTGACCGGCATCTTCGCGGCGAACGGCGAGGTCTGCTTCGCCTCGTCGCGACTCCTGGTGCACGAGTCGAGGTACGAGTCGCTGCTGGAGCGCGTGTGCGAGCGTGCGGACCGGATCACGGTCGGCGACGCCCTCGACCCGAGCACCCAGGTGGGCCCTCTCGTCAGCCGCGCCCACCGCGACCGCGTCGCGGCCCGGGTCGCCGCCGCCGTCGAGGCGGGCGCGACGCTGCGGGCCGGCGGCGTGGAGCCGGACCTCCCCGAGCACCTGCGCGAGGGCTCCTACCTGCGCCCCACGGTGCTGGCCTCGCCGGGCGGCACGACCAGCGCGTCGTGCGAGGAGTTCTTCGGGCCGGTGCTCACGGTCGAGAGCTGGGCGGACGAGGACGAGGTGGTCGACCGGGTCAACGGCGTCGCCTACGGCCTGGCCAACGGGGTCTGCTCCGCCGACCTGGCCCGGGCCTTCCAGATCGCCGATCGCCTGGAGTCAGGGATGGTCTGGATCAACACCTGGTTCGCCACCCCGCTGGGACAGCCCCAGGGCGGCGTCAAGGCGAGCGGTTTCGGCCGCGAGGGCGCTGCCGCGACCGTGCTCGAGTACACGACCACCAAGGTCGTGCACACGAGCCTCGATCCCACCCGACCGCCGATGTGGACCTGACCCCACCGTTCCGGCCCCGCCCGTACGACTACAACCTAGGAGTGAATCGTGGACTTCCAGCTGGATCACCAGAGCCAGGAGCTCGCCGACCTCGGCGCCGCCCTGGCCGCCGACTTCGCGGCCAACGCCGCCACGCACGACCTCGAGGCGACGACCGCCGTCGAGCACCTCGACCGGCTCCGGGACGCCGATCTCTTCGGCGTGGCCCTCCCGCGGCACCTGGGCGGCCGCGGGGCGCGCACCACCCAGTGGCTGGCGTTCGTCGAGGCGCTCGCCCAGGGCGACGCGGCGACGGCCCTCGGCTTCAACATGCACTACGTCGCGACGCGCATCATCTCCACGCTCGACGCGGTCCCGGAGGAGACCAAGGAGCGGGTCGCGAAGCTCGTGCTCGGAGGCGCGCTGATCTGCGCGCCGCTCTCGGAGCCGGCGGCCTCGAGCCTGCTGCCCGCGACGTACCTGCCCTCGCTGTCGGCCCGCCGGGTCGACGGTGGCCTCGAGGTGACGGGGACCAAGATGTTCGCGTCGTACTGGGAGGCCAGCGAGTACGCCTTCATGTTCGCCCACCCCGAGGGCGACCCGGACCCGACGCGGGTGGTCGGCTTCCTGATGCCGACCGACCAGCCGGACGCGGTCACGGTGATCGACGACTGGGACACGCTCGGCATGCGCTCGACGCGGAGCAACCAGGTCAGGATCGACCGGGCGTTCGTGCCCGACGAGCTGGTGCTCTGCGAGTTCGACGACTTCCTCGGCAACTGGATCGTCGCGCAGGCGCACATTGCCTGGGGCGGCTACACCGGTTGCTACCTCGGCCTCGCCGAGGGCATGGTGAAGTGGCTGCAGACCTCGCTCAGCGGCCGGGCCGCGAAGGGCTTCGCCCAGCCGACCGGTTACCACCCGACCATCAGCAGCGCGATCGGGCACGCCTCGGCGCAGACCGAGGCGGCCCGGCTGCTGATGTATCAGGCGGCCTGGGAGGCCGACGAGCGCAGCGGCCCGAGCATCGCGACCTGCTACGCGTTCCTGCGCGCCAAGCTGATGGTCGGCACGGCGATCCACACCATCTCCACCCTGGGTACGACGGCCGGCGGGCTCAACTCGCTGATGCGCTCGCGCGGCTACGAGCGGATGCTGCGCGATGCCACGACCGGAGCGATCATGCCGCCCAACATGTTCGCGTGCGCCGAGATGTCCGGGCTGATCTCGATGGGGCTCGACCCGAGCCAGGCGCCGTCGCTGCAGGTCGCTCCATGATGGGCCTCGCGGAGCGGCGTACGTCGTACCGCGATCCGACCCGCGTCGAGCGCGACTTCCGGCGAGCCTGCGCGGAGTTCCCCACCGGCGTGACCGTGCTGACCACCACGGTGGACGGCGAGGACCACGGCAGCACCGTCAACGCGTTCTCCTCTCTCACCGTCGACCCGCCGCAGGTGCTCGCGTGCCTGTCGAACACGTCGCGGACGCGGACGGCGATCGAGCAGGCCAACGTCTTCGCGGTGAATCTCCTGGCGGGCGGGCAGGCCGACATCGCGAAGCTGTTCGCCTCCAAGGAGGACGACAAGTTCGCCCGCATCCGGTACCGGCGCGCCGGGCTCGACGTACCGCTGATCGAGGGGGCCGTCGCGACGTTCGAGTGCCGGCTGGTCGAGAGCGTCGAGAGCTATTCGCACGCGATCCTGATCGGGGAGGTGCTGGACTTCTCGATCCGATCCGGCCGCGAGCCGCTGACGTTCTTCCGGGGCCGGATCGGTCGGGGCATCGCCGGCCCCGACGACTCCCGCGAGAACTGACTCGACCGCGGCCATGACGGGCTACGATCCTGGTCCAGACGCCGGCGGACCCGACGAGGAGCGGCGATGAGCGACTCTGGGTGGACGCCCGCGCGTGCCATGTCCCCGCTCCTCGCGGCGCAGCTGGCCTGCTTCTCGTCGCTCGAGGGAATGCTCCAGCACTTCCTCGACGGCGCGGACCGGTGGCTCGGCGCGTTCGCGGTCGGGATCTACGTCCACGACAGCGTCACCGGGCGTCCGGCGATCGCGCAGGTGCGGGGGCTCGGGAGCTACTACGCCCAGAGCTACGAGCTGTACGGGCGCGACCACGATCCGGTCGTCCAGACCGCGGTCGAGCGGCTGCAGGTCTGCGACAGCGACTCCCTGATGCCGCAGGCCGAGTGGCAGCGTCTCCCCATCGTGCGCGACGTTTTCGGCCCGCACGACATGGCACGGGTGCTGTGCGCACCGTTCGTCCACGACGGCGCGGTCGTCGGCACGCTGAACCTGGCGCGGCACGAGGACCAGCCTCCGTTCGAGGAGGCGGACCGTGAGCTCGCGAAGACCGCCGCCGCCGTCCTGGGCGTCTCGGTCTCGGCCATCAACGGACGGGTCTCGCTCGAACGCGAGCGCAGCCAGCTGCGGGCGGCCTTCGACCGGTCCCGCACCGCCGTGGTGCTGACCGACATGACGGCGGCGCGACGCCACTTCAACGCACCCGCCGCCGAGCTGATGGCCAAGCACCGGGTCGGCGCTCGCGAGCTGGAGGGCATGCTGCAGTGCGAGGGCCCGTCGTCCGCGCGCTCCTGGGACGTCGTGGACGACGAGGGCCGGGACACGACCATCACGGTCACGTCGCAACGGGTTCCCGAGAGTCCGGACGTGGTGATCTCGGTGCTGCGCACCGACGACCCGGCCCGGCGCGCCCTGGACCCGGCCGTCCGGGCGGCCCTGACCCAGCGCGAGGCCGAGATCGCGATGAACGCGCTCCGGGGGAAGTCCGACGCCGAGATCGCGGAGCTGCTCTGCCTGAGCCCCCACACGGTCAAGCACCACGTCAAGTCGATCCACGCCAAGCTCGGCGTGCACAACCGCGCCCAACTGCTCGCGCGCCTGATGTAGCAGGTCGGGCCGGACCGTCGTCCCTCCTGACGCGTGTGGGCCCGGGTCTGGGGTGGGCCGGTCCGAGCGAGGGCCGCCCATCGGTCTCGGCGGGTCGCGCCGGATCGGATCAGGGTCCGGATCAGGCGTCACACCGGTACGGCTGCTCCCACCTGCCGATCGCCGAAACCCGCGACGGCCGGGCGCCACGGCCCCGCGGATCCAGCAGGAGACCGTCAGTCGTGCTGCTCGGTGACGTCCAGGTCGCGCGGGGTCAGCCAGAAGACGACGCCGGCGATGGCCACCAGGAACACCCCGCCGACCAGGCCGGTCACCTCGAGGGCATGGGTGAACTCGACGGAGGCCGCCGTCGCCAGGTCGGGGAGGCCGGCCCGGTCGGCGATGCCGACGGCGTTGCCGATGGAGTCTCCGGCGGTCTCGGCGAGCTCGGCCGGGAGCCGGCCGAGGACCGGATGGCCGTCGAGGCCGGTGCGGTAGACGATGGCGGCGAGGCTGCCGAGGAGGGCGACGCCGAGCACGTTGCCGAAGTCGTAGGAGACCTCCTCGATCGCGGCCGCGTTGCCGGCCCGGTCCTCGGGCGTGCTCGACATGATCATCGCCGAGCCGAGGGCCAGCGCGCCGGTCCCGGCGCCGACCAGCACCAGCGCGACGTACACGGCCGTGTGGGAGAGCTCGCCCGGGGTGAGCTGCAGCCAGGCCATGCCGACGCCGGTCATGGCGAGCGAGCCGGCGAGGACCGCGCGGACGCCGAGGCGCCGGGCCAGCCACGGCGCGAGCAGCGAGGCGACGGCGCCGGCGAGTGCGGACGGGACGAGCCGGAGCCCGGCCTGGATCGGGCTGAGCCCGTCGACCAGCTGCAGCCACTGCGCGATCAGCAGCATCGCGGCCGCGAGCGCCAGCGTGGACCCGAGGGCGGCGACGACGCCGGCGGTGAACGGCCGCCGGAGGAACAGGCGCAGGTCGAGGAACGGCTCGGGGGAGCGCAGGCAGCGGCGCACGAACGCCGCGAGCAGGGCGACGCCGACGGCCAGCGCCAGCCAGCCCGGCGGTGCGGCCAGGCTCTGCTCCTTCGCGAAGTGCTTGAGCGCCCAGACGAGCGCGACCATGCCGACGAGCGACTGGCCGGCCGCGGCGAGGTCCCAGGTCCCGGGCCTCGGGCTGCGGGACTCCGGCAGGATGAGGAGACCCGCCACCAGGGCGATCGCCATCAGGGGGACGTTGACCAGGAAGGCCGAGCGCCACGAGAAGTGCTCGAGCAGCGCGCCGCCGACGAGCGGTCCGATGGCGGCGCCGATGCCGGCCACCGAGGCCCAGATCGCGAGGGCGGTCGCGCGCTCCCGGGGGTCGCGGAAGACCGAGCGCAGCAGCGACAGCGTGGTCGGCATGATCATCGCGCCGCCGAGGCCGAGCAGCGCCCGGATCGCGATCACGTGGGCGGCGGTGTCGGCGACGAGGACCAGCGCGGAGGCGATGCCGAAGAGCAGGTACCCCGCGAGCAGCATCCGCTTGCGGCCCCATCGGTCGCCGATGGCGCTCACCGAGACCAGCATGCCGGCGAGGACGAGGGAGTAACTGTCGACGATCCACAGCAGCTGGGTGGCCGACGGCTGCAGGTCCTCGGCCATGTCGGGGATGGCGATGTTGAGGATCGTCAGGTCCATCACGATGACCAGGAGGCTCGCCGACAGCACGGCCGCGGCCGACCAGCGGTGCCGCTTCGAGAGCTCCGGCGGCGGGCTCGCCTCGGTCCGGTACGACGTGGACCCGGTCACGACGGCTCCCCTCCGCTCAGGGTGAGCAGCGCCCGGATCGCGTCCGTCAGCTCGTCGACGCCGAGCGGGGTGTCGTGCAGGGCGGCGTGCCAGGTCGCGCCGTCGGCGTACATCGAGACGGCGAGGGCGGCCGCGGCGCCGATGTGGGGCGACAGCATGGCGGTCACGTCGGCGGTCCACTGCCGGGCGAGGTGCCGCAGCGTCGGGTCGAGGACCACCGCGGAACTGAGGACGACGTCGGAGCGCAGGGCGGCCTCGTCGGTCAGGTAGGCGTGCAGCCAGGTCGCGATGGCGGCGGCGATGTCGCCGGTGTCGGCGATCGCCACGGCGAGCGAGGCCAGGTCGGCCTCGAGATCCTGCGCCATCCGCTCGAGCGCGGCTGCGCGCATGTCCTGGAGCGAGTCGAAGTACTGCGTCGTCGACCCCAGGGGCACCTGCGCGCGCGTGGCCACGCTGCGGTGGGAGAGCCCGGCCGGACCCTGCTCGGCGACGATCTCGGCCGCCGCGTCGACGATCGCCTGCTTGCGCGCGACGGGGTCCCGCCGGCGCCGGGTCGGCTCGGTCATGAGGTGCTCCACTCGTTTCTGTACGTCTGTACATGTACAAACGTACAGGAATCCGGGGAGGGGCTCCTCATCGTCGCCGGGCCGGCCGCTCAGGGCGTGATCGGCCCGCCGCGCACCTCGGTGCTGATCTGGTCGGCGTCGAGGACGGCGAGCGCACCCTCGAGCACGTCGGAGTCGTAGACGCCGTCGCTGCGGGCGTCGAGCAGGGTCTCGCGCATCTGCTCGATGACCAGCAGTCGCAGCGTCCGGTACTCCTGGTCGTGATCGCGCGCGGCCAGCCAGCCCTCGGCGTCCTCCGGAACCGCGACCTGGGCGCGCACCCGCGCCACCACGGCCGGGTCGTACGGCGCGCCGTCCGGGCGCGCGAGCCCGGGATCGTCGAGGGTGGCGAGACCCGCGTCGGCGAGCTCGGTCAGCAGCCGCACCCGCTCGTGGGCGTGCGAGCTCTCGAGCCCGGCGAGGCCGAGCCGGCGCACCAGCCAGGGCAGGGTGCCGCCCTGCACCACGAGCGTGCCGGCCGCGACGACGAAGGCGATCATCACCAGCAGCGAGCGGTGCGGCGTGTCGTGCGGCAGGGTCTGCGCCGCGGCCAGCGTCACGACGCCGCGCATGCCCGCCCAGACCAGCACCGTGCCCTCGCGCCAGCCCATCGGCGCGCCGGTGAGGTAGTCGATGTCGGCCATCGACCGGCGCACCCGGGTCCGGACCCGCTCGCTGCGTCGGGCGACGTGCGCGGCGCGCCCCTGCTGCGACCGGGCCGGCAGGTCGCCCTCGTCGAGCCGCACCTGCCAGTCCTCGAGATGGCCGCGGAACGCGGCGTACCGCCCGGCCCTGCGGTGCAGCGCCCACAGCAGGGGTACGACGTACACGGCGCGCACCGCGATCACGATGGCCGCGGCAGCGGCGCCGACCCAGATCGCGTGGCCGGTGATGCCGTGCTCCTCGCGGACGTCCTGGACGAGCCCGTCGATCTCCAGGCCCATGAGCAGGAAGACCCCGCCCTCGAGCAGCAGCTCGATCGTGCGCCAGTTCTGCTCCTCGGCGAGCCGGTGCTGCGGCGTGAGATAGCGGGGCGCGGCCTGGCCGGTGTAGAGCCCGGCCGCGACCGCGGCGACCAGGCCGGAGGCGCCCAGGTGCTCCACCGGCAGGTAGGCGACGAAGGGCACCGCGAACGAGATCGCCGTGTTCACCGCCGAGTCGGTCACATTGCGGCGCACGACGAGGTTGAGGCGCCCGACCGCCAGCCCGACGGCGATCGCGATCGCGACCGCGACCACGAACTCGGCGGCGACGCCGAGCAGCGAGACGCTCGCGCCGGTGGCGGCGATCGCCGAGCGCAGCAGCACGAGCGCGGTGGCGTCGTTGAGCAGGCTCTCGCCCTGGAGCACGGTGACCACCCGCGACGACACCCCGAGCCGGCTGACGATCGTGGTCGCCACCGCGTCGGTCGGGCTGATGATCGCGCCGACCGCGATCCCGGTGGCCAGGTCGATGTCCGGCACGGCGTGGTCGAGGAAGAACCCGATCGCCACGGCGCTGACCACGACGAGCACCACCGAGAGGCCGCTGATGGCGCGCAGGTCGCGGCGGAAGTCCATCGCCGGCATCGAGACCGCGGCCGAGTACAGCAGCGGCGGCAGCACGCCCATCAGGATCCACTCGGGCTCGATCTCGATCTCCGGCACGAACGGCAGCAGGCTGATCGCGACGCCGACGAGCACGAGCACCAGCGGTGCGGCCACGCCGAGCCGCGGCGCGAAGGCCGTGACCGCGGCGATGCACAGCACCGCTCCCACGCCGAGAAGTGCGACGTCCATGGGGTTCCTCCGATCGCTGGGCCGGCGGCGGGTCGACCGTTAGCCTTGCCTGCCATGGTGGCCGGGGTCGAGTGCGTGTTCTGCGCGATCGTGGCGGGAGACGTGCCCGCCGACGTCGTGCTCGACGAGCCCGACCTGGTCGCGTTCCTCGATCGCCGGCCGGTCTTCAAGGGGCACGTGCTGCTGGTGCCGCGGGTCCACGTGGTGACGCTGCCCGACCTGCCCGCCGAGCTCCGCGACCCGTTCCTGGGTGCGGCCCAGCGGCTCGCCACGGCGGTGACCGACGGCCTCGGCGCCCAGGGCAGCTTCGTCGCGATGAACAACGTCGTGAGCCAGTCGGTGGCCCACCTGCATCTGCACGTCGTGCCCCGCACCAAGGGCGACGGGCTGCGTGGGTTCTTCTGGCCGCGCACGACGTACGCCGACGGCGAGGCCACCGACTACGCCGCGCGGCTGCGCGCCGTGCTCGGGTGACCCGGCTCGACGGATCGCAGGTTTAGGGACGCCCGGCGACGGATAAGACGGCCCTGGGGGACGGGCGCCGTTTCCCGTGCCGAAAGGGAAAACCGTGCTCGTCTCCGTCCGTCGCGTCGCTCCGGCGACGCTCCTCGCCGTCCTCGGCTCGCTGCTCCTGGCCGCGCCGTCCCATGCCGCCGACACCGGCGCGATCTCCGGGACGGTGACCGCGCGACCCGCCGGTGGCGCCGCCGCGCCGTACGCCGACGCGCACGTCGTGCTGGACCGGCTCCAGGCCAACGGCGACTTCTTCGACTACGACGTCGCCGGGGTCCGGCCCGAGGCCGACGGCACCTTCTCCGTCGCCGGTCTCGCCGACGGGCGGTACCAGATCCGCACCTACCCCGACGAGTACGGCGAGCTCGGTCAGTACGGCTACGAGTACTACGACGACCGGCCCGGTCCCTCCGACGTCACCCTGGTCACCGTCAGCAACGGCGCCGTGACCGCGCTGCCGAAGACGATCGAGCTGCAGCCGATCGGCCAGGTGACCGGCCGGGTCCTCGACGAGCACGGCGAGCCGGTGGCGGGGGAGGTCTACTTCCAGCGCGGACAGGGTGGCAGCGGCGTGACCGTCGACGCCGCAGGGAGGTACGACACCGCTGGCCCCTCCGACGAGCCGGTCCTCAACCTGCTCCCCGGCACCTACACCGCGTCGTTCTACCCCGCCGACACCAGCAACGACGCGCCCGTCTACTACTGGAGGGAGCGCACGGTCACGGTCACCGCCGGCGGCACCGCCACCCTGGACTTCACGCTGGAGGAGCGCCCGACGGCGACGTTCACCGTCCGCGGCAGCGATGGGCAGCCGGCGGCCTGCGCCCCGGTGATGTTCTGGATGCGCGACGGCGACGGGCCGTGGCGCTCGCCGCAGTACGGCCCGATCACGACCGACCAGCAGGGCCGCTTCCGCGTCACCGACCAGGCGGAGCAGTTCCGGCTCCGCTTCTCGCCGGCCGACCGCGACTGCGAGATGTCGCCGATCCCCGGCAGCGGCGACGCTGTCGAGTACTGGGACGGCGCCTACGCCTTCCGCGACGCGACCGTGGTCTCCTTCGCGGGTGACGTGCCGATGTCGCGCTCGTACGACGTGCAGCTCGGCGCCCCGACCGCGATCCGGCCGGGCACGCCGACGATCACCGGGACGGCGCGGGTTGGCCAGACGCTCACCCTCTCGCCGGGCGCCTGGACCCCCGGCGACGCCGACCTGGACGTCGAGTGGTTCGCGGGGGACGACCCGGTCGGCACCGGACCGGAGCTGACGATCGGCACCGCCCTCGAGGGCCAGTGGATCTGGGCCCGCGTCACCGGCTCGGCGCCCGGCCAGGCGTCGGTGGACGTCACCGCCGACTTCGTGGGTCCGGTGACCGCCGGTGACCCGCCCGTCGAGTTCTCGGTCCCGACGATCTCGGGCACCGCACGGATCGGCAACACGCTGACGGCGCAGCCGGGGGCGTGGGGTCCGGCCGGGGTGACGCTGACCTACCAGTGGCTCGCCGACGGCGCGCCGATCGACCGGGCGACCGATCCGACGCTGGAGCTGACGCCGGCAACGGCGCCGGCCGGTGCCCGGGTCAGCGTGCGGGTGACCGGCTCCCTCCCGGGCCGTACGTCGGTGTCGCGCACCTCGACGGCGGTGGCGGTGGAGGCACCCGAGGAGCCGACGCCTGAGGAGCCGGGTCCCGTCGGCCCGGGCCCGGTGGACCCGGCGCCCGCGGTCACGCCCGGCGCGCCGGCGATCAGCGGCGCCGCCCGGGTCGGCACGACGATGACGGCGCAGCCCGGCGCCTGGGGCCCCGGCGGCGTGCAGCTGTCCTACCAGTGGTTCGCCGCCGACGCTCCGATCGCCGGCGCCACCGACACCGCGTACTCGCCGACCAACGCGGTCGCCGGCAAGGCGCTGAGCGTGCGCGTCACCGGCACGCTGGCCGGCGCCCCGCCCGTGACCCGGCAGTCGGCCCCGACCGCACCGGTCGTCGGCAAGCTGTCGACGACCCGGCCGAAGGTGACCGGCAAGGCGCGGCAGGGCCGCAAGCTGGTCGCCCGCGCGGGTGCCTGGCGCCCGGCGCCGGTGCAGCTGCGCTACCAGTGGCTGCGCGACGGCAAGCCGATCAAGGGGAGCACGGCGCGGACCTACGGGCTCGGCAAGGCGGACGTCGGTCACCGGGTCAGCGTGCGCGTGACCGGACGGCGGACGTCGTACGCGAAGGTGGCGATGACGAGCCCGGCCACGAAGAAGGTCCGCCGGTAGGCGGACCGGCGGGGTCTTCGCGGGCTCCGAGGCAACCGAACGGCTCCACCGCGCGTCTCCCCGACGACACCGTCCGCGACGTACCTCGGGAGGAACCGTCCGATGAAGTCCCTGCTCGCCGCTGTCTCGCTGCTCGCCCTCCTCGGCACCACCGCGCCCGCCGGAGCCGTCCAGGCAGATCGCGGTGGGACGCCCACACCCGGGCCCGGCTGGTCGCTGGCGGCCGTCGAGCAGGGCCGGCCGACCGCCGAGGGGATCCGCGCGAAGCGGCTGCGGCTCGAGCTGGTCGCCCCCGACGGCCGCCGCAGCGAGGTCCTCGACGTGCGTCAGCGCGGCTACCGCCTCGTCGACTGGTCGGCCGACGCCGCGACTGCGCTGCTGGTCACGGACTACCCGAGGCCGCGCGCGCTCCGGGTCGACGTCGCGTCCGGTACGGCGAGCCGGGTGCCGCTGCCCCGCGACATCTCGCAGGTCCTGCTCGCGCCGGACGGCGGCGGCCTGCTGGCGGTCACGTACGAGCGGGGGAGGACCGGCCGGGCTCCGCTGGTCCGGCTCGACTGGGACGGCACGCGCACCCGGCTCAGCCCGGACGTCGACGGCCCGCTGCTCCCGACGCCCGACGGCAGCGGCCTGGTGACCCACGGCTCGGACTGGAGGCAGCGCGTGGTCCGGCTGCTGTCGACCGCTGACGGCAGCGTCCGGACCGAGATCCCCACGCCGCGGCGCTGCGACCCCGTGCGCTGGTGGGACGACCACCGGGTGCTGGTGTCGTGCCTGGACCACGGCGCCACGACGCTCGGCCTGGTCGACCTGCGGACCGCGACGTACACCCGCCTCACCGAGCGCCGCCACCCGCAACGGATGGACCTCGGCCACCTCGACGCCCGCCGGGCCGGGGGACGCCTCTACGTCCAGGTCGCCGGGCCGTGCGGCTACGTCTACCTCGGCCGCCGACACCGGGACGGTCGGATCACCCGCGTGCGGGTGCCCCACGCCGTCGGCAACGTGCTGCTCGTCGGCGCCCGCGACGGCCGGCTCCTGCTCCAGCACGCGATCAGCTGCGACGGCGCGACCCCGCGATCGGCGCTGACCCTCTTCGACCCGGCCACGCACACGGAGCGGAGGCTGGTCGTGCTGCCGCGTGACGAGGCCTTCGCCGCCGTCCTCCCGTACGGCGAGCCGCGCCCCACCGGGTACTGATCGGCCCGCGGCGCCCTATCGTGGTGCGACGACAGCGACGTCGAGAGGCAGGAGCAGCACCGATGGGTCGTTTTGACGGGCGGGTCGCCGTCGTGACCGGAGCCGCGCGCGGCATCGGGTTCGGGACCGCCAGCCGGTTCGCACAGGAGGGCGCCTCGGTCGCGGTCCTCGACCTCGACGAGGCGTCGGCGGCGCAGGCCGCGGCGCGGCTGCCCGTCGCCGACGGCGCCCGGGCGGTCGGCATCGGTGCCGACGTCAGCAGCACGGAGTCCGCCGAGGCGGCCGTGGAGCGGGTCGTCGCCGAGCTCGGCGGCATCCACATCCTGGTCAACAACGCCGGGATCACCCGCGACAACCTGCTGTTCAAGATGACCGACGACGACTGGGACCTGGTCATGAACGTGCACCTGCGCGGTGCGTTCCTGATGACCCGGGCCGCCCAGAAGCACTTCGTCGCCCAGCGGTACGGCAAGATCCTCAACCTCTCGAGCGTGTCCGCGCTCGGCAACCGCGGGCAGGCCAACTACTCGGCGGCGAAGATGGGCATCCAGGGCCTCACCCGCACCCTCGGCATCGAGCTCGGCCCCTTCGGCGTCAACGCCAACGCCATCGCGCCCGGCTTCATCGCCACCGACATGACCGACGCGACCGCCGCGCGCCTCGGCATCGACGTCGACGAGTTCCGCAAGATGAACGCCGAGGCCAACCCGGTCAAGCGGGTCGGCCTCCCCGAGGACATCGCCGCCGCGGCGGCGTTCCTGTGCAGCGACGAGGCGTCGTACATCACCGGTCAGACGCTGTACGTCGACGGCGGCGCCAAGCTCGGTTGAGGGCGGCGGCCCACCTCCCGCGGGCGGGCGCCGCTCACGATTCCCGGGCGCGCCTCCCCGCGTGCGACGATCCCGCCTGCACACTTGAAGTCGATCAGAACACGCGAGTTTCACGAAACGGAGCGTCCCGTGCGCCGTGCCCAGCTGACCACCGCCCTCCTCGCTGCCGCCAGCCTGCTGCTCGTCGGCTGCGGGGGAGGGGACGAGACCTCCGACGACCAGGCGCCCGCCGCCCAGCAGGTCGCGGGTGGCGAGGAGGTGGCCTCGACCTGGCCGCTCACCGGGCTGCCGGTCAGCGGTGACGAGGAGGTCGCGAAGCCCTACCCGGTGCTGGTCACCAAGATCGACAACACCAGCTCCAGCGCACCGCAGCTCGGCCTCGGCAAGGCGGACCTGGTGGTCGAGGAGCTCGTCGAGGGCGGCCTGACCAGGCTCGCGGCGTTCTACTACTCCGAGCTGCCGGCCAAGGTCGGTCCGGTGCGCTCGATGCGCGCCAGCGACATCGGCATCGTCTCGCCGGTCGACGCGTCAGTCGTCACGAGTGGTGCGGCCGCCCAGACGATCGCGCGGATCAAGGGTGCCGGCATCCAGTTCTTCCCCGAGGGCTCCGCGGGCCTGTCCCGCGACACCGGCCGCAGCATGCCGTACAACGTCTTCGCCGACCTGACGACGGTGGCCACGAGCGCCGAGCAGGACGCCGCGCGGCCGGCCGACTACCTGCCGTGGGGCGAGGAGGAGGACTTCCCGGGCGGCCAGAAGGCCACCACGATCGCGGCGAGCTTCGGCGGCGGCCACACGACGAACTGGACCTACGACGGCACGGGCTACGTCAACGAGAACACCTACGCCGCCGACGGCGACCACTTCCCGGCCGACACCGTGCTCGTGCTGAAGGTGCAGGTCGGCGATGCCGGCTACCTCGACCCCGCCGACAACCCGGTGCCCGAGACCAAGCTCGAGGGCAAGGGCCAGGCGCTGGTCTTCCACGGCGGCAAGCTGGTGCGCGGCACCTGGTCCAAGGCCGGCCTCGACGACGCGATCTCGCTGTCGACGAAGGCGGGCGACCTGACCGTCCCCGCCGGGCACACCTGGATCGAGCTGGTGCCGGCCGCCAACGGCAGCGTGACGTTTTCGAAGTAGGTGGGGTCGGGCCTCAGCCCTCGACCACCGTCTCGCTGCTGGGCAGCTCCACCCCGGCCTCGGCGAGCACCCGGAACCCGGTGAGGATGAAGCCGATCGCGGTCTCGACGTTGGCCGCGGCCACGATCGGATCGGGGGCGCTGGTGACCGACTCGCCGGCCGATGACATCGCGCCGAAGAAGATCCGCGCGAAGGTCTGCTGCAGGTCCTCGTCGAGCTCCCACTCGCCGGCGCTGAGCACCGACCGCACGATCTCCAGGACGGTGGCGAACGTCGAGCGCTCCTCCTGCTCCCGGTAGCGCTCGTAGCCGAGCACCGACGGGCCCTCCTGGATCACGATCCGGCGGTAGCGCGGCTCCTGGACGACGTCGAGGAACGCCCGGAGCCCGGCGGTGGCCTTCTCCCAGGGGTCGCGGTGTCCGCCGAGCGCGTCCTGGATCGCCCGGGCGGCGTCGTACTCGACCCGCTCGAAGACCGCCTCGAAGAGCGCCTGCTTGCCGCTGAAGTGGTGGTAGAGCGCGCCCTTGGTGACCTGGGCGCCGGCCACGATCGTGTCGAGCGAGGTCGCGGCGTACCCGTTCGCGGTGAACAGCTCCTCGGCGACGTCGACGAGCGCCCGCTTCGTCGAGGCGGAGTACTGCTGGCGGCGACCCGTTCCGGGCACGCCACGGACGACCTTGGACACCGGGGACTCGCTCATGGTGCTCCGGAGCCTAGTACCGACCGTAGGTACGCGACTCGGAACCGGGCGGTGGTTGAGGTGCTCCGGAGCGAGGCACGAGCGGAGGAGCCTCGAAACCCGGTGCGGCGAGAGGCGGCCTCGGGTAGGGCGGCGGTGGTTGAGGTGCTTCGGAGCGAGGTACGAGCGGAGGAGCCTCGAAACCTGGTGAGGCGAGAAGCAGCCTCGGGTCACGGCGGTCTGAAGCTCGCTGGGTTTCGAGGCTCGGGCCTGGCGGCCCTCGCACCTCAACCACCGCGCCACGCTGGTTGAGGTGTGAAGGCGCTCTGCGCCTGAGCCTCGAAACCCGGTGAGGTGGGAGTGGCGCTGCTGCCGTCGGGGTGGTGGTGTCGGGGCTCGGGCCTGGCGGCCCTCGCACCTCAACCAGCGGCGGGCTCGGGCTGCCGACTTCTCGTCGGCGCCTCCTTGTGACCGGTCACAAGGTGGTGCCGCCGAACCTTGGCCACCCGGCCATGGTCGGGCGAGGGGCCGGTTGGAAGCATTCGTCTCCTACAGCGGCCCCCGTCGGGCACGTTGTCCGTCCCGCAGGAGGCCAGATGAAAGCCCAGTCCCGTCGTTCCCGCCTGATGGCCATGGCCACGGCGCTCTCCGTCGCCGGCGTGCTCGCGCTCAGCGCCTGTGGCGCCAGCGACGACGAGTCCAGCCAGAGCACGAAGAAGGCCCTGGTGATCAGCCTCGACAGCGCGGTCGACGTGATGGACCCCCAGCAGTGGCGGACGCCGGCCTCGATGGTCACCTCCGGCTCGCTCGTGGAGCAGGTCATCGAGCAGGGCTACAGCAAGACCGGCGGCGTGCAGGTCGGTGGCACCGACTTCAACGAGGCGCTCGCCGAGAAGTGGGAGTACTCCAAGGACGGCAAGACGCTGACCATCACGCTCCGCGACGACCTGACCTTCGCCGACGGCAGCCCGCTGACCGCCGACGACGTCGTCTGGTCCTACCAGCGCGGCCTGGAGATGGCTACGGCGTACACCAAGGTGCTCTACCCGATGGTCGGGCTCACCAAGGACAGCTTCATCGCGGTCGACCCCGGCACCGTCGAGGTGACGTCCGAGTTCGGTACGCCGCTCCTGGACAAGATGCTGGCCATGCAGCCGTTCGGCATCTTCTCCAAGAAGGCCGGCGAGGAGCACGCGACCTCGGACGACCCGTGGGCCGGTGAGTGGTTCCGCGAGAACAACAACTCCTCGGGCCCGTACACCGTCGGCGCCTTCGACAAGACCACCAGCGTGCAGCTCACGCCGAACGCCAAGTACTACGACCAGGACAAGATCGCCAACGGCGGCGTCACGATCCAGTTCATCTCCGACCCGTCGCAGCGCGCGCTCCTGCTGCGCAACGGCGAGATCGACCTGGCCGGCGGCCTGCCGCTCGACCAGGTGGCCGAGCTCAGCAAGGTGGACGGCCTGTCGGTGGTCTCCGAGGCCTCCAACCGGCTCGAGTACCTCGGCCTGAACACGGGCAAGGCCCCCTTCGACGACAAGCGCGTCCGCCGGGCGATCTCGCTGGCGCTGCCCTACCAGACCTTCGTCGACGAGGTGCTCTACGGCTACGCCGACCCGGCCTCGGGCCTGGTCTCCCAGAGCATGGAGACCCACGCCGCCGACTCGGCCGCGGCCTTCAAGACCGACCTGGCCGAGGCCGAGAAGCTGCTGGCGGAGGCCGGCGTCCAGGGCTTCAGCACCACCCTGTCCTACAAGCAGTCCTCGGCGGTCGAGGCCCGCGCGGCGGTCTACATCCAGTCCGCCCTGAAGGACCTGGGCATCGACGTGCAGGTCAAGCCCCTGCCGGACGCCGAGTTCACCCAGCGCACCGTGGCGCGGGACCTGGAGATGTACCTGAACAACTTCCTCGCGTGGGGTGCCGACCCCTTCTACCAGATGGCCTCCCTGGCGGGCAGTGGCGCGGGAACCAACTTCACCAACTACGCCAACCCGGCGCTCGACAAGCTGCTGCAGCAGGGCTTCCGCAGCATGGAGCAGGCCGACCGCGACGCGATCTCGGCCGAGGCCCAGGCCCTGCTGATCGAGGAGATGCCGACCATCCCGCTGTGGAACCCGAAGTGGACCTACGTGGTCCGTGACGGCGTCACTGGCCTGACCAAGGACAACACCGAGCAGCTGCGGCTGCAGTACCTGTCCAAGAGCTGACCGCGCGGGGCCGGGGTGTCCCCACCACCCCGGCCCCGCCCCCGCTCCCGCCCAATCCCACGACCCGCCCGTCGCGCCAAGGAGGTGTACCCGCAGTGTTGCGCTATGTCCTGCGCCGCCTGCTGATCTCGGCCGTCACCGTGATCGGACTGGTCCTGGTCACCTTCCTCGTCGTGCGCGTGCTGCCCGGAGACTCCGCGGCCGCTCGGCTCGGCCCGGAGGCCAGCCAGGCCGACATCGAGACCCTGCGCACCCAGCTCGGGCTGGACGACCCGCTGCCGCGGCAGCTCCTCGACTACTCGACGGGGCTTCTCCATGGCGACATGGGCCCGGCGGTCTCCACCGGACGGCCGGTGAGCGACGAGCTTCTCGACCGGCTCCCCGCCACCATCGAGCTCGCGGTCGCGGGCCTGGTGATCGCCCTACTGCTCGGCTTCCCCCTAGGCCTCCTCGCCGCGGCCCGGCCCGGACGGCCGAGCGATGCCCTGGCTCGGCTGTTCGCGGTGCTCGGCTCCTCGATGGCGCCGATCTGGCTGGGCCTGCTGCTGATCTTCGGGCTCTACTCGACCTGGCAGCTGTTCCCCGGGCCCGTCGGCCGGCTCCCGATCGGCACGCCACCACCACCCGAGGTGACCGGGCTCTACGTCGTGGACAGCCTGCTGGCCGGTGACTTCGCCCTCGCGGGCCAGTCGATGCAGTTCCTGTTCCTGCCCGCGCTCACCCTCGGCCTGGGCGCCTCCGCGGCGGTGCTCAAGATGGTCCGCTCCGCGGTGCTGCAGACGGCGGACTCCGGCTTCGTCCGGACCGCCCGGGCGTACGGCGTCCCGGGGCGCGAGGTGCTGTTGCGCGACCAGCTGCGCAACGCGATGCTCCAGGTCCTGACCGCGATCGGACTGGTCTTCGGCTTCCTGCTCGGCGGCAACATCATCGTGGAGCGGCTCTTCAACTGGCCGGGCATGGGCCGGGTCGCCTACGACGCGCTCGGCAGCAACGACCTCGGCCTCCTGCAGGGCTACGCGTTGATCATCGGCACGCTCTACATCCTGCTCAACCTCGTGGTCGACCTCGTCTACGGACTCATCGACCCGCGCGTGCGTCTGGGAGGGAGCAGCTCATGAGCAGTACGACGTTCCCCGCTCGGGTGGAGGCCCTCCGGCGCCGGAAGTCCCTCGTCGTCGGTGTCGTGATCATCGGCGTGCTGGTCGTCCTCGGGGCGATCGGGCCCTTCCTGCTGGCCGACCCGAGCGAGCGGGTCGCCGACCCCTTCCTCTCGCCGTCCGCCAGCCACTGGTTCGGCACCGACAGCTACGGTCGCGACGTCTTCTCCCGCTGCGTCAACGCGATCTGGCTCGACCTCGCGATCGGCGTGAGCGTGGCGGTCCTGGCGATGGTGATCGGCTCCGCGATCGGCGTGGTGGCCGGCTACCTCGGCGGCATCGTCGACGACGTGATCATGCGCGCCGTCGACATCCTGATGGCCTTCCCCGGGTTCGTGCTCGCGATGATCCTCCTGGTCTCGCTGGGGGAGTCCCTGCCGAAGCTGGCGATCGCGCTGGCGATCGCCCAGGTCGCGCCGTTCGTGCGCCTGGTGCGCTCGAAGGTGCTCAGCGAGCGCGAGCTCGACTACGTCGCCGCGGCCCGCGTCTCCGGCGCCCGCTGGCCCCGCGTGGCCTTCCGGCACCTGCTCCCGAACTCGATCCGGCCGGCGGCGGTGCAGCTCACCCTGGTCTGCGGCTACTCGATCCTCAACGTCGCCGGCCTCGCCTACCTCGGCGTCGGTATCCACCCGCCGACGGCGGAGTGGGGCGTGATGGTGGCCGAGGGAGCCGCGAACATGCTCACCGGCCAGTGGTGGACCGCCTTCTTCCCGGGCCTGATGATCGCGGTCACGGTCATGGCGCTGCACTTCATCGGCGACGACCTGGGAGGTGACCGGCAGTGACCCGCCTCGCAGTGGAGAACCTTCGGGTGGAGGTGCCCGGCCGGGCCACGATCCTCGACGACGTCAGCTTCGACATCGCACCCGGCGAGATCGTCGGCCTCGTCGGCGAGTCGGGCTCGGGCAAGTCGATGACGTCGCTCGCGGTGATGGGCATCCTGCCCCGCGGCGTCGTGCAGACGGCCGGACGCATCCTCGTCGACGGCACCGACGTCACGTCGGTCGCCCGGCGGTCGGTCGCGCACCGGTTCGCGATGATCTTCCAGAATCCCCGCGACTCGTTGAATCCCCTGATGCGCGTCGGCGACCAGGTCGCCCGGATGGTGTCCCTGCACCAGGGGAAGGAGCGGCGCGCCGCCCGCGCCGCGGCGGTGGACCTACTCGAGCAGGTCCGGATCGTCGAGCCCGCCCAGGCCGCCCGCAAGTACCCGCACCAGCTCTCGGGCGGCATGTGCCAGCGGGTGATGATCGCGATGGCCCTGGCCTGCCGTCCGCAGCTGCTGCTGGCCGACGAGCCCACCACCGCACTCGACGTGACCGTGCAGGCCCAGATCCTCGACCTCGTCGTCGCGCTGACCGAGGAGATCCAGTGCAGCGTGCTCCTGGTGACCCACGACCTCGGCGTCGTGGCGGAGACCTGCGACCGGGTCAACGTGCTCAACCAGGGCCGGCTCGTGGAGACGGGGGAGACGCACGACGTGCTCAGCAACCCGACCCACGAGTACACGCGCTACCTGCTCGACTCGGCCCGCGAGCTGGAGGTCGGCCCGTGACGATGCTCGAGATCTGCGACCTGCGCAAGGAGTACCGCACCGGCCGCGCCACCCTGCACGCGCTCGACGGGGTCAGCGCCTCCCTGGTCGCCGGCCGGACCCTCGCCGTGGTCGGCGAGTCCGGGTCGGGCAAGTCGACCTTGGGCTCGATCGTGGCCGGGCTGGAGACCGCGACCTCCGGGACCGTGACGATCGACGGGACCACCGTCGACCGGCGAGCGTTCCGCGGCCCCCTGCGGCGGCGGGTGCAGACCGTCTTCCAGAGCCCGCTGCAGTCGCTCAACGCCAAGTTCCGGGTGGAGACCACGCTGGCCGAGCCGCTGCGGGTGCTGCTGCGGATGAGCCGCAGCGAGGCCTCGACCCGCGTCGACGAGCTCCTCGACGCGGTGCACCTGCCCCGCGAGCTGCGGCACCGGCGGCCGGCCGAGCTCTCCGGCGGTCAGCAGCAGCGGGTCGCCATCGCCCGGGCCCTGGCGCCCGATCCCGACCTCGTGGTGCTCGACGAGCCGACCAGCGGCCTCGACCAGTCCATCCGCGGCCACATCGTGAACCTGCTGCGCGAGCTCCAGGCCGAGCGGCAGCTCAGCTACATCTTCATCACGCACGACATCGACGTCGCCCAGGCGATCGCGCACGACGTGATCGTGATGCAGCACGGCCGGATCGTCGAGGAGGGCGGCCGCGAGGTGCTGACGGCACCCACGGACCCCTACACCCGGCGGCTCCTGGACGCCGTACCGACGCTGGACCCGGCCCGCCGCCGTCGCCACCTGCGGCTCGAGGCCCTGCCCGCGGCAGCCGTCCCCGACACACCTGTGGGCGCTGCCATCAATCCCCCTTCAGCCCACCCCTTTGATGAGGAGACAGCACCGTGATGCGTTTCGGACTCGGCGTTCCCACCGGAACCGAAGGCCTGATGTACCCCGTCCCCTACGCGAGCCCCGAACAGGCCGTGCAGCTGGCCGTCGAGGCCGAGCGCCTCGGTTTCGACGGAGTCTGGGGCAACGATCACGTGACCACCCAGCACTACGTGCGCGAGGAGTTCCCCGAGCCGCCGCGCTACTACGACCCCTACCTCTACCTGGCGTACGTCGCCGCGGAGACCACCACGCTGCACCTGTGCACGGCGATCACGGTGCTCTCCTTCCGCAACCCCGCCGTGCTGGCCAAGCAGGCCGCCACCCTCGACCAGCTGTCGGGCGGCCGCTTCAAGATGGGCGTCGGCATCGGTGCCTACCGCGAGGAGGCCGAGGCGATCTGGCCCGGCGCCAAGCTGCACCGCGGGCGCCAGGCCGACGAGTACCTCGAGGCCCTGCAGGTGATCTTCCGCGACCGCAGCGCGACCTACGAGGGCGAGTTCGTGAACTTCCGCGACGTGGAGAGCTTCCCGCGGCCGCGCCAGGAGGTGCTCCCGATCCTCTCCGGTGGCAACTCCGAGGGCTCGCGCATCCGCGCCGCCAAGTTCTGCCACGGCTGGATCCCGGCGGTGCTCACCCCGGCCGAGGTCACCGAGGGCCTCGACGCGATCCGGGCCATCGCCGAGGCGAACGGCCGCGAGCTGCCCGCGGACTTCGACGTCGCGCCGCAGCTCTCGGTCTCCATCGGCAAGGACACCAAGGACGCCATCGCCCGGTTCGAGGAGTCCCAGCTCTACGCCCACATGCGGTCGCTGTCGAAGAGCACCCTGAAGGACCAGGACACCTCCGACTTCGTGAGCCGCAACCTGATCGGCAACGGCCAGCAGATGCTGGAGCAGGTGCACGCGTACGCCGAGGCCGGCGTGACCACGCTCTCGGCGCTGCTCTTCGCCTGCAACACCGTCGAGGAGACGCTCGACAACATGGCGTGGTTCTCCGAGAACGTCATCCAGCCCTACCGTCGTGAGGCGGGCGGGGCCGGGGACGACCGATGAGTGCGCGCGGGATCGACCCCGCCCTGATCCGGGCCCGGCGGGACAAGCTCCGCGGTGCGCTGCCGGCCGCCGGCGTCGACGTGGTGCTCGCGCTCAGCGCGGCGAACGTCGACTACGCGACCGGCTACCGCAGCGTCGCCGCCGTCGTGCACGGCACGTCGCCGCTGGCGGCTGTCCTGTCCAGCGACCGGCTGACGATCGCCGGTCCGGTCTCCGACAGCGCTCCGGGCTTCGACGCCGGCCTGGCGGAGGAGGACTACTGCGCCTACGGGCGCTTCTTCTTCGAGTCCGCCGACGGCGCGGCCCGGGCCACCCAGCTGGTCGAGCAGCACGCCGACTACGCGGCCACCATCGCCGCCGCGCTCCGTGCGGCCGGCGACCCGACCCGGGTCGGGCTCGACGAGCGCGCCTGCCCCGAGCCGCTGCGCCGCCGGCTCGCCGAGCTGCTGCCGCAGGTCGAGTTCGTGGACTCCAGCGACTGGTTCGCCGGCGTGCGTGCCGTCAAGCTGCCCGGCGAGGTGGACCTCCTCGAGGCCTCCGCTCGCGTCGTCGAGAAGGCCATCCTGGCCGGCATCGATGCCGCGGCGGTCGGCGTGACCGAGGCCGAGATCGCCCGCGTGGTCTCCGGCACCCTCGTGGCCGAGGATCTCGAGCCCCGGTTCGTGGTGGTGACCTCGGGGCCGCGCTCCGCGCTGGCCGACGCCTCCGCGACCCACCGTGCGCTGGAGGCCGGGGACCTGCTCCGCTTCGACGTGGGCGGCACCCGCGAGGGCTACTGGGCCGACCTGGGGCGTACGGCGGTCCTGGGCGAGCCCTCCGCACGCCAGCAGCAGTTCTACGACGCCATCCTGGCCGCCGAGGAGGACCAGTTCGCCCGTGCCCGGCCCGGCGTGCTGGCCTCCGAGCTGTTCGACCTGGCCGTCCGCTCGGTCGAGACCCACGGCGGCCCCGCGCCGTACCGGCGGCAGCACTGCGGTCACGGCATCGGCCTCGAGGTCTACGAGGCGCCGATCGTGGCGCCCGGGCACGACCGGGAGTTGGAGCCTGGGATGACCTTCTGCTTCGAGACCCCCTACTACGAGCTGGGCTGGGGCGGGATGATGGTCGAGGACGCGCTGGTGGTGACCGACGACGGCATCCGGCTGTTGAGCGACCGTCGCCGCGAGCTCCAGGTGGTGCCGCTGTGAGCGCCTACCTGGGCCACCTCGTGCACCCGGTCACCGGCGACAAGGTGGCCGAGGAGGACGCCTACCTCCCGACGGAGGTCGACGGCGGCCATGTCTACGCCGTGCCGACCTACGACCTCGCCCGGGCGCGGGGGCTCGAGACGACCGACGACCCCGGGCTCTTCCGCTACCGCCCGCTGCTGCCCATCGAGGCGGGACCGGTGGTCAGCCTCGGCGAGGGGGACACGCCCCTGGTCGCGACCGAGAACCTCGGTGCCGAGCTCGGCCTGCCGCACCTCTACGTCAAGGACGAGTCGCGCAACCCGACCTGGTCCTACAAGGACCGGCTGGCCGCGGTGGCCGTCACCAAGGCCGTGCAGCAGGGCCGCGACACCGTCGTGGTCTCCAGCACCGGCAACCACGGCGCCGCGGTCGCGGCGTACGCCGCCCGCGCCGGGCTACGCTGCGTGGTGCTCACCCTCGCCTCGGTGCCGCTGGCCATGAAGACGATGATGCAGGCCTACGGCGCCCAGACCGTCGCCGTGGAGAAGCCCACCGACCGGTGGGTGATCATGCGGCAGGCCGTCGAGGAGCGCGGCTGGGTGCCGATGTCCGGCTTCGTCGGGCCGCCCTCGGGCTCCAACCCGTTCGGTTGCGAGGGCTACAAGACGATCGCCTACGAGCTGCACGCCCAGCTGGGCGACGTGCCCGATGTGGTCGTCACCCCGGTCGCGTACGGCGACGCGCTCGCCGGCCTGGCGCGCGGCTTCCAGGATCTGGTCGAGCTGGGCCTGAGCAGCAGCGTGCCGCGGCTGGTGGCCACCGAGCCGTTCGGCCCGTACGGCCACGCCCTGCAGGAGGGGTTCCGCGCCGCGGCGACCGTGCCGGTGTCGGACTCGGTGTCGTTCTCGATCGCCACTCCGATGGCGACCTGGCAGGGATGGGACGCGCTCGTCCGGACCGGGGGAGCAGCGGTCTCGCTCGACGACGCACAGACCATGGCCGCGCAGCGCCGCCTGGCGGCGAGCGACGGGCTCTTCGTCGAGGCCTCGTCGGCGACCACGGTGGCCGCACTTCCCGAGCTGATCGAGCGGGGCGTCGCCCGGCCCGAGGACCGGGTCGTGCTGCTCGCCACGTCGACCGGCCTGAAGGACATCCCGACGGCGGCCGCCACCCTGCCGGAGGTGCCGGTGATCGAGCCGACCCTGGCGGCGCTCGACGCCGCGATCGGGGAGGGGGCCGGCCGATGAGGCTGGGAGTCGCGCCGTCCGGACGTCGCAGCGCCGCCGACGCCGTCGACCTCGCCCGGCTCGCCGAGCGGGCCGGACTGCACGACGTGTGGGTCAGTGAGGACTACCTCGAGCGCGGCGCGTTCGCCGTGGCCGGCGCGATCGCCGCGGTCACCGAGCGGGTCCGCGTCGGCCTCGGCGTGGTGAACCCGTGGACCCGGCACGTCGCCCTGATGGCGATGGAGGCCCACGCGCTGGCCGAGGTCTCCGCCGGCCGCAGCGTGCTCGGCCTGGGCGCCTCGAACGCACGGTGGATGCAGGAGCAGCTGGGCATCCCCTTCGAGCGGCCCATCGGGGTGCTCGCCGACTACACCGCCGCCCTGCGGGTGCTGCTCGCCGGTGGCCGGCTGGACGGCGAGGTGCTCGGCACGCAGATGAGCTGCGCCCTGGACGCCACGCCGCCGCAGCAGGTGCCCATCGTCTGGGGCGTCAAGGGGCCGCGGGCGCTCGCTCGGGGCGCGGAGCTGGCCGACGGCCTGATGCTCTCGGTGCTCTCGTCCGCCGGTTACGTGCGCTGGGTCCGCGAGACCTACCGGCCGACCGAGGTGACGGCGTACGCCTCCTTCACCCTCGACACCACGACCACCGGCGCGCGGGAGCGGCTGCGTGCCCACACCGCGCGCTACCTGGGCATGCACGGCGCCTCCGCGATCACCGAGCACGCCGGCATCGACCAGGACCTCGCGGCCGAGCTGCAGCGCCGGCTGCGGGCCGGGGAGTCGGCCGCCGAGCTCGTGGACGACGACTGCGTCGGGGCGGTCACGATCTCCGGCACGGTCGACGACGCGGTCGCGGGGCTGCTGGCGATGCGCGACGCCGGGGTCGACTCGCTGGTGGTCATCGACGACGGCACGGCCGCGCCGGAGGAGCTGGTCTCCGCGCTGGTGCGGGTCGCGCGGGAGGCCGGGCTCGTCGACGGCTGAGTCCGTGCCCCCAGGTGGGCACTACTCGCCGGAGGCCTCCCACGCCTCCACCGCCAGCACCAGCTTCGCCAGGTCGCGTGGTCGCCGGGTGAGCAGGCCGGTGCGCTCCTCGATGCGCCGCAGCCGGTAGACGACGGTGTTCTTGTGCACGTGCAGGGCCTCGGCCGTGGCCCGCACCGAGAGGTCCTGCTCGAGGTGCGTGCGCAGCGTGACCAGGAGGTCGCCACCGCCCTCCAGCGGCTCGAGGTAGCGCTGGACCAGGTGCCGCCCCATCGGCGGATCGCGGTGCACCATCACCTCCAGCAGGCGATCGCGGAAGAGGTGCACGGGTGGGCCGTCGTCGGTCGCCGACCGCGACTCCAGGGTGGTGATCGCCTGCTTGCACGCGGTGCCCAGGCCGGACATGCCGACGCAGGTGTTGCTGATCGCGGCGACGACGTCGGTCGCCGCGTCGTACCGGAACGAGTCGGCGATCCGCGTGGCCAGGCTCCGCAGGTCGTCGCCCCGCCAGGGCATCGCGAAGAGGGTCACCCACTCGAGGCCCTCGGCCTCGACGGTGCCCGACAGCACCGGCACGGCGAAGAGCTGCCGCAGCCTCGACACGAAGCGGTGCCGGTGCCGCTCCATGGCGGCGCGGTCGGCCCGGACCCGGGAGGCGAGCGCGACGATCACGAACGTGCCCCGCTCGGGGTCGTCGATGCCCATCGTGACGGCCAGGCGCTGCAGGTCGGCCAGCTCGACGCTGGATCCCGTCGCCAGCCGCCGGAAGAGGCCGGGCTCGCTGAGTCGCAGGTCCTCCTCGACCTGGCGCTGGATCTCCATGTGCGCCTCGAGCATCGCCTGCTCCAGGGCGTCCAGGCAGCGGATCATCGCGGCGCGGCCGCTGCCGATGTTGGCCCGCTGCACCTGCATGCGCGCGCACCAGTCGACGTACTCCTCGTTGAGGGCCCGCTCCGCGGTGCGGAACGACTGGATCACGGAGGAGGCGGAGACCCCCTGGATCGCGCGCCGCTCCCCGGTGGCCGTCGCGCGGGCGAGCTCCTCCGCGGTCGGCTCCCGGTCCTCGAGCAGGCAGGTGATGACGTTGTGCACGTTCTCCCGAGTCCGCTCGCGCAGCTCACTCTGGTGCAGCATCAGCTCGGCGTAGGCCGGCACCGACGACCAGACCTCCGTGACGATCCTGGTCATCAGGTCGTCGAACTCCTTGAGCATCGCGCGAGCCACGCGCTTGACGTCCTCGGTGATCCGCTCGCCCATGCCCCGAACCTATGTGGTGGGCCGAGGGCGCCGGCTGCTGGGCCGGCCTCGCATGATCCGGGCGATGCCGTGACTGGAGGGGTGCGTGATGATGGGGCCATGAGCGAGGCACGCGCGGGGATGCTGCTGCTGGCGACGCCTGCGCTCCTCGACCCGAACTTCGCCGACAGCGTCGTGCTGCTGCTCGACGTCGACGACGACGGCGCGCTCGGGGTGGTGCTCAACCGGCCCTCCGCCGTCCGCGTCGACGACGTCCTCGACGCCTGGACCGACGTGGTCAGCGAGCCCGACGTGCTCTTCCACGGCGGCCCGGTCGGCACCGACGGCGCGCTCGCCGTGGCCCTGCTGCGCGATGCCGACGACGCCCCGGTGGGCTTCCGCGCCCTCGAGGGTCGGCTGGGCCTCGTCGACCTCGACACGCCGGTGGAGCTGATCGAGGGGAGCCTGGCCGAGCTGCGGATCTTCGCCGGGTACGCCGGGTGGGGCGCCGCCCAGCTCGACGGCGAGATCGCCGAGGGCAGCTGGTACGTCGTCCCCGCCGAGAGCGTCGACGCGTTCCGGATCGACACCGCCGAGCTGTGGCGCGAGGTGCTGCGCCGGCAGCCCGGCGAGCTGGCCTGGCACTCGACGCGCCCGTTCGATCCCGAGCTGAACTGACCGGCGCCGGCGCGACGGCAGTCCCTCTCCGGGGCACCTCTGACGTAAGGTGTTCGTCCGTGACCACCATCGGCTTCTCGACAGACACGGACGTCCGTGAGGATCGCCGTACCGTCCCGACCGATGAGGGCGACCACGAGCGGTTCTCCCACTACGTGGAGAAGGACAAGCTCACCGAGGCGATGGTGATGGGCACCCCCGTCGTGGCGCTCTGCGGCAAGGTCTGGGTGCCCAGCCGCGCGCCGGAGAAGTTCCCGGTCTGTCCCGAGTGCAAGGAAGTCTGGGAGTCGCTCCGCGACGACGCCGGCGGCGGCAGCGGGTCCGACGAGTGACGGGTCGGCCGGCGGCCGATCCCCAGCCCAACGCGCCTCTCGGATCGAGGCTGGGCCCGGCCTGGCCAGAGCGCGCCGCCTGGGGTACGGCGACCTCCCTGCGTGCGTGGCAGTCCGCTGCCATGAAGCAGTACTTCGACGACCACCCCCGCGACTTCCTCGCGGTCGCGACGCCGGGGGCGGGCAAGACGACGTTCGCGCTCTCGGTCGCCGCCGAGCTGCTCGGCCGCCGGCTGGTCGACCGGATCACGGTGGTCGCGCCGACCGAGCACCTCAAGCTGCAGTGGGCCGAGGCGGCCGCGCGGGCCGGCATCCCGATCGACCCGACGTACTCCGCCGGCAAGGGCAAGACGTCGGGGGACTTCGTCGGCGTCGCGGTGACCTACGCCGGCGTCGCGGTGAACCCGCTCGCGATGCGGATCCGCACCGAGCGGTTCAAGACCCTGGTGATCCTCGACGAGGTGCACCACGCCGGTGACGCGCTGTCGTGGGGCGAGGGCATCCGGGAGGCGTTCGAGCCGGCGTCGCGCCGGCTCGCGCTCACGGGCACGCCGTTCCGCTCCGACATCAACCCGATCCCGTTCGTCAGCTACGCCCCGGGCGACGACGGCGTGCCGCGGTCGGTGGCCGACTACACCTACGGCTACGCGCACGCGCTGGCCGACCACGTCGTCCGGCCGGTGCTGTTCATGGCGTACTCCGGCGAGATGCAGTGGCGCACGCGCGCGGGCGACGAGATCGCCGCGCGCCTCGGCGAGCCGCTGACCAAGGACCTCACCAACCAGGCCCTGCGCACCGCGCTCGACCCCGGCGGCGCGTGGATCCCGTCGGTGCTGGCCGCCGCCGACAAGCGGCTCTCGGAGGTGCGCCGGCACGTCCCGGACGCCGGCGGCCTGGTGATCGCGACCGACCAGGACTCCGCCCGCGCCTACGCCAAGATCCTGCGGGGTATCTCCGGCGAGCCCGCGACCGTCGTGCTCTCCGACGAGAAGGCCGCGTCGAAGCGGATCAGCGAGTTCAGCGGCAACGACCGGCGCTGGATGGTCGCGGTGCGCATGGTGTCCGAGGGCGTCGACGTGCCCCGCCTGGCCGTCGGCGTCTACGCGACCACCACCTCGACCCCGCTCTTCTTCGCCCAGGCCGTCGGCCGGTTCGTCCGGGCCCGTAACCGGGGGGAGACGGCATCGGTCTTCCTGCCGTCGGTGCCCAACCTGCTCGGCTTCGCCTCGGAGATGGAGGTCGAGCGCGACCACGTGCTCGGCCGCAAGGTCAAGGACGAGGGCGACATCTTCGCGGCCGAGGACCAGCTGATGGCGGAGGCGAACGCGGGGGACGCGGCGTCCGACGACCTGCTGGGGTCCTTCGAGGCGATGGGCTCCGAGGCCCGCTTCGACCGGGTGCTGTACGACGGCGGCGAGTTCGGCCACGCCGGCGAGGTGCACGTCGGGTCGGAGGAGGAGATGGACTTCCTCGGCATCCCCGGCCTGCTCGAGCCCGACCAGGTGCGCGAGCTGCTGCACAGTCGCCAGAGCGAGCGCGCGAAGAAGCAGAAGGCCGCGAGCGCCGCGAAGCCCGAGCCCGACACCGTCGCGCAGGTCTCCGCCCACGAGCAGCTCGCCGTGCTCCGGCGCGAGCTCAACGGCCTGGTCGCCGCCTGGTACCACCGCACCGGGCAGGCGCACGGCATCACGCACGCCGCGCTGCGCAAGGAGTGCGGCGGCCCGGCCGCGGCGGTCGCGACCGCCGAGCAGCTGCACGCCCGGATCGACCGGATCCGCGACTGGGCGACGCGCAAGACCTCCTGACCCAGACCTCGCCGTGGCCGCGCGACGCACCTGACCTCGCTGCTGTGGAACGTGAGTCTCCACAGCACACACGTCAGGTGCGTCGGGGCCGGGAGCACCCAGGCTCTCGGCTCGCTACGCTCGCACCGTGGCCGCCGAGATCTCCCAGACGCTCGATCGCGGTCTGCGCGTGCTCGACGTACTCGTGGCCGCGCCCGACGGGCTGACGATCACCGAGCTCGCCGCCGAGCTCGAGGTCAGCCGCACCATCGTGCACCGGCTGGTCGGGACGCTCGAGCGTCACACGCTGGTACGCCGCGACCCGCGCGGCCGGCTCCAGGTCGGCCTCGGAGTGCTCCGGCTCGGGACCGCCGTGCAGCCGGTGATCCGCGAGGCCGCGCTGCCGGTGCTGCGCGACCTGGCCGAGACCGTCGGCTGCACGGCACATCTGACGATCGCCGACGGCGAGGAGGCGCTGGCGCTCGCGGTGGTCGAGCCGTCGTGGACCGACTACCACGTCGCCTACCGGGTCGGCTCCCGGCACCCGCTCGCCGCCGGCGCGGCCGGCCGGGCGATCCTGCTCGGCCGATCCGGCGACCCCGCGCCGTACGTCGTGACCGTCGGCGAGCTGCAGGTCGGTGCGCGCGGACTGGCCACGCCGGTGCGCGACGTACCCGGACTCGACGCCAGCGTCGGCATCGTCACCCTCGACGCCGGTCTCGACGAGGCCGCGGTCGCGCCGCAGGTCGAGCGTGCCGCCGCCGAGCTGAGTGCCCAGCTCTCACCGTGACGCCCTCCTGGCGGCCCGATCGTTGATCGGTCGGTCGCGGGTGCAATTGAACGGTTGTGCCCGCCCCCGGGCCGCCGCCGAGCGGAGCGCCTGGCTCGCGGCGAGATCGAGGCTCAGCTGAGGTAGCTCACCTCGACGGTGTCGATCGTGCCCTCGAAGGGGAACGGCGCCCGGTCGAAGTAGTCCAGCGAGACCGAGCCGCCCAGGCAGGTGCCGATGTCGAGGCAGTCGTTGGCGGTGAAGAGGAGTGGCGCGCTGACCGGCACGAGCCCGGACGCGACCTGCGCGCCGTCGACCGACAGGGTGACGTCGAGTGGGCCACCGGGCCGGACCTCGGCGTACTCGGTGCGCACCTCGATCCGGGTCCGCCCCGCCGGCAGCGGCTGCTCGGTCCGGATCTTGGTGCGCATCAGGATGAAGCAGTTGTACTCGTAGCAGAGGTGGCCGTCGTCCATGAAGCAGGTCAGTCCGCCGCCGGCGCCGCCGAGCGCGTAGAGCACGCCACTGGCGCGCTCGGGCAGCTCGGCGTCGATGGTGACGGTGTTGGCGCGGTTGCCCAGCGCGGGCGCGCAGAACTCGGGCATCCGCACGATGTCGCCGCTGAAGGTCCAGCTGCGGTACGGCGTGGAGATCCGCAGCTCGGGGTGGAACACGGGCACCCACAGACCCCCGCCGACCGGGTACACGCTGTTGCGCGCCGCCTCGATCGCGAAGACCTCCTTGAGCTGCGCGAGCTTGTCGGGGTGGGTCTCGGCGAGGTCGTTGGCTTGGGTCCAGTCCTCGTCGAGGTGGTAGAGCTCCCACGTGTCCTGGTCCGGCGTCCACTCCTGGATGCCCGGCGGCTGGCCCGGCACCCAGGGTGCCCGCGGCCCGAAGGCCGAGGCCATCCAGCCGTCGTGGTAGATCGCGCGGCTGCCCATGATCTCGAAGTACTGCGTGCGCAGCCGCCCCTCGGCGTCCGGGTCGTCGAAGGTGTAGGCGAAGCTGGTGCCGTCGAGCGGCTGCTGCTCGACACCGCGGACGACGCGGGGCGGGGTGACCCCGAGCACCTCGTAGATCGTCGGCACCAGGTCGTTGCAGTGGTGGAACTGCGTGCGCGGGCGCGCGTCCGCGGCGATCTTCTCGGGCCACCGCACCACCATCGGGTTGCGGGTGCCGCCGAGGTGGGAGGCCAGCAGCTTCATGCCCTTGTACGGCGTGCTGCCCGCCCACGCCCAGCCGGCGTGGTACTGGTTGTCGGTCTTGGGCGAGCCGAGCACGTCGAGGCCGCCGATCTCCTCGAGCGCCTTGATGTGCATGTCCACGGTGGTGGGGATGCCGTTCTGCGCGAGGAGCTCGCTGATCGTGCCGTTCTGGCCCTCGCCGGAGGAGCCGTTGTCGCCCCAGATGTAGAACACCAGGGTGTTGTCGGCCCGCCCGAGCCGCTCCACCTCGTCGAGGAGCCGGCCGACCTGCACGTCGACGTGCTCGGCGTACCCGGCGGCGATCTCCATCAGTCGGCGCTGGAACGGCTTCTCCTCCTCGGAGATGTCGTCCCAGGCGGGCAGGCGGGGGTCGCGCGGCGTCAGCTCGGCGTCCTGGGGGATCCAGCCGGCCGTCTTGGCCGACTCGTGGACCCGCTCGCGGTAGGCGTCCCAGCCGTCGTCGAACGCGCCGGCGTACTTGTCCGCCCACTCCTTCATGATGTGGTGCGGGCCGTGCAGGCAGCCGCTCGCCCAGTACATGAAGAACGGCTTGTCCGGCTCGAAGGCCTGGTGCCGGCGCAGCCAGCCGATCGCGTCGTCGGCGAGGTCCTCGCTGAGGTGGTAGCCCTCCTCGGCCCGCTTGGGCGGCAGCACGCTGGTGGTGTTGCGCACCAGGTTGGGCTCGTACTGCGAGGCCTCGCCCGCGAGGAAGCCGTAGAAGTACTCGAACCCGCGGCCGGTCGGCCAGTTGTGGAACGGTCCCGACGGCGTCGTCTCCTCGGCCGGCGTGTTGTGCCACTTGCCGAAGGCCGCGGTGGAGTAGCCGTAGTCGGTCAGCACCTCGGCGACCAGCGACGTGCTGGTCGGGATGTGGCCCGAGTAGCCGTCCCAGTCGTTGGCCAGCTCGGCGATCTGGCCGTTGCCGATCCGGTGGTGGTTGCGTCCGGTCAGCAGCGAGGCGCGGGTGGGCGAGCACATGGCGGTGGTGTGGAAGCGGTTGTAGCCGATGCCCTCGGAGAGGACCCGGGTCAGCGTCGCGGTCCGCACCTCGCCGCCGAACGTGTCGGGCAGGCCGGGCCCGGCGTCGTCGATCAGGACGACCAGGATGTTGGGGGCGTCCTTCGGCAGGTGCTGCTCCGGCTCGCGCGCCCGGTAGACCGACTCCTGCATGGTGCGGCCGGCCAGGGATGCCGAGGGGGTCGGTGGGAACGGCAGGACCTCCTGCCGGGGCAGGGTCGGGTGCTCGATGCTCACGGTCGTGCTCGCTTCCACGGATCACGGGTGCGGCCACGGTAGGAGCGGATCGGCAGGGACGTCTTCACACGATTCGGATGATGTCCCCGGATGGCGGCGTCGCCAGGATGAGCGGCGTGAACCTCGTCGTCGCCCTGTTCATCGCGATCGCGACGACCGCGGTCGCGGTCGTCGCGATGCTGGTCGTGCGCCGCTACGCCCCGGAGGGCAGCAGGTTCACCGACGGCGACCGCGCGTCCGGCGTGTTCGGCGTGCTGGCGACCGGGTTCTCGGTCCTGCTCGGGTTCATCATCTTCCTGGCGTTCACGTCGTACGACGAGGCCCGCGCCGGCGCCGAGTCGGAGGCCACGATCGTGGCCCAGCAGGTCCAGACCGCCCAGTTCCTGCCGGCTCCCGAGTCGGCAACGCTGACCGGCGAGCTCGTCTGCTACGCCCGCTCGGTCGTCGGCGCGGAGTGGGACGCGGTCGACTCCGACACCCTCGGCGAGCAGGTGAACCCGTGGGGCGTGGCGATGTTCCGCACCATCTCGACCGTCGAGCCGTCGACCGACGCGGAGCAGTCGGCGTATGACCGCTGGATGGACCAGACCTCCGATCGTGAGCAGGCCCGGGTCGACCGCATCCACGGTGCCGAGGGCCTGATCCCGCTCCCGCTGTGGCTGGTGCTCTGGATCGTCTGCGGGATCCTCTTCGTCTACCTGCTCTTCTTCGCCGACAGCGGGGAGGGCGCGGTGACCCAGGGCGTGCTGATGGGCAGCGTCACGCTGGTGATCACGCTCATGATGCTGCTGCTCGTCTTCTTCGACCATCCGCACGGCGACGGGGTCGGTCGGCTCAAGCCGACGGCGATGGAGCGCACCCTGGAGCTGATGGACCAGCAGATGCGGGCCGCCGACGTCAGTGTCTCCCCGCCCTGTGACGAGCATGGCCGAGCCGGCTGACCCGGGCCGGTCGGGCCGCGACTGGCAGGAGGTCCTCGTCACGGTGCTGCTCGTGGTCGCCGCCCTCGGCACCTCGTGGAGCAGCTACCAGGCCACCCGCTGGAACGGCGAGCAGGCCGCCGCCGCCAGCCGGACCAGCGCCATCCGGATCGAGGCGGCGCGCGCCCAGGGTCTCGCGCAGGCCGAGACGCAGGTGGACGTCGCGACGTTCATCGCCTGGGCCGACGCCCAGCAGCGCGGCGAGCGCGACATGGCGGCCTTCTACGAGGACCGGTTCCGGCCCGAGTTCCGGCCGGCCTTCGAGGCCTGGCTGGCCACCGACCCGCTCACCACGGAGGGTGCGCCGCCCACGCCGTTCGCCATGGACGAGTACCGCGTCGCCGCGAAGGAGAAGGCGGCCGCGCTCGACGTCGAGTCCGAGCGCTCCGCGGCCGAGGTCCGTCGCGACATCCAGCGCGCCGGCAACTATGTGCTGTCGGTGGTGCTCTACGCCGTCGTCCTCTTCTTCGCCGGCATCGGCACCCGGATCCGCAGCCGGCGGCTGCGCTGGGTGCTCTGCGGCGTCGGGACCGCCACCCTCCTGGTCGCGCTCGGCTGGGTCGCGACGATGCCGGTCAGCCTGGCGATCTGAGGGTCCAGGTCCGGCCGCGAGCGGGCCCGCCCCGGATCCGACCGCGTCAGTGCCCCGGGCTCTGCAGCATCTGCTGGCGCTCGGACTCGTGGGCCCCGCCCTTGCGCTCCAGCGTGTGGCAGGCCTGCTCGATGTCGCGGGCGAGCGTGTCGACGTGCTCGCGGCTGAAGTTCTGCTTGACCAGGGCCCGCATGATGGTGATGTTGTCCGCCTTCGGCGGGAGCGTGTACGCCGGCACCATCCAGCCGCGCTCGGCGGAGAGCTGCCAGGCGACGTCGAACTCGTCGTACTTCGAGTGGTCGCGCAGTCGGAACGCGACCAGCGGCAGCTGCTCCTCGTCGCGGCCGATCAGCTCGAACCCGCCGATCTGCTCGAGTCGCTCCGCCAGCGCGTGGGCGTTGTCCTGCATCCCCCGCATGATGTAGGTGTAGCCCTCGCGTCCGAGACGGACCAGGTTGTAGTACTGCGCGAGCACCATTGCCGAGCCGGTCGAGAAGTTGAGGGTGAAGGTCGCATCGGTCTTGCCGAGGTAGTTCTCCTCGAAGACCAGATCGGGTGCGAGGTCGGCCTTCTCGCGGAAGATCAGCCAGCCGATGCCGGGGTAGACCAGGCCGAACTTGTGGCCCGAGACGTTGATCGAGCGGACCTGCTCGAGCCGGAAGTCCCAGGGGGAGTCGGGGTAGAGGAACGGCCACACGAAGCCGCCGCTCGCGCCGTCGACGTGCAGCGGTACGTCGTGGCCCTGCTCGCGCTTGAGCCGGACCAGCAGGTCGTTGATGCCGACGATGTCGTCGCGGTGACCGGTGAAGGTGGTGCCCAGGACCGCGGCCACGCCGATGGTGTTCTCGTCGATGTGCGGCGCGACGTCGTCGGGACCGATCGTGTACTTGCCCTCCTGGAGCGGCACGATGCGCGGCTCGACGTCGAAGTAGCGGCAGAACTTCTCCCACACGACGTGCACGTCGCCGCCGAAGACCAGGTTCGGGCTCTCGGTGGGCAGGCCCGCCGCCGAGCGGCGCTCGCGCCACCTCCACTTCAACGACAGTGCGCCGAGCATGATCGCCTCGGACGAGCCCTGTGTGCGCGCGCCGGTCGTCTCGCCCGGGGCGTGGAACAGGTCCGCGAGGATCCGGATGCAGCGCTGCTCGATCTCGGCGGTCCGGGGGTACTCCGCGTGGTCGATGAAGTTGCGGTGCAGGTTCTCGGCGATGATCCGCTGGGCCTCGGGCTCCATCCAGGTGGTCACGAACGTGGCGAGGTTGCGGCTCGGGTCGCCCTCGAGCGCCATGTCGAGGGCGACCAGGCGCATCGCGTCGGTCGCCGTCATGCCGGCGTCCGGGAACCGATGGGTCGGGACCTCCTGGTCCAGGAAACGGTTGCCGAAGAGCTCCCCCGGGTCGATAGGTGGCATGGCCATGACCTTCCTGCCTGACGGAACGCCACAGTGACAGTGCGGTCCCGCCCGGGTCCTCACCCGTGTTGGGTGAGTTGGGGATCGGTGACCGTCCGGGCCAGCGGCCGGACCCGGTAGGGCACCTGCGTCGCGAGCGCGATGACCGTCGAGGAGCGCACGATCGCGGAGGTCTCCAGGACCCGGTCGATGACCCGCTGCAGATCGGTGTTCGACCGGGCCACCACGCGGGCGAGCATGTCGCCGGCGCCGGTGATCGTGTGCGCCTCGAGCACCTCGGGGATCGCGGCGAGGTGGGCGCCGACGGTGTCGTGGCCGCCCCGGCTCGGCTCCTGCCGGATCTCCAGGGTGAGGAACGCCGTCACCGGGTAGCCGAGCGCCTCGGGGGAGAGTTCGGGACCCCACCCGGTGATCACCCCGCTGGTGGCGAGCTTGTCCAGGCGCGCCTGAACCGTGCCCCGGGCGACGCCGAGCCGCCGGGACGCCTCGAGCACCCCGATCCGCGGGTCGGTCGCGAACAGGTCGATCAACCTGCCGTCCAGAGCGTCCACGTCGCCTCCCGATGTTGGACAGGTTGCACAGTATTTCGACGTACTGTTGCACACAATGTCTGGCGCGACGAGGCTCCTGCCATGACGCTGACCCCGGACGAGCTGAAGGCCGACCTCACTCTCGAGCAGCTCAAGGAGCTGGTCGGGCTGGTGGAGTACGACGCCGCCCATGACCCCTTCCCGGTGACCGCCCAGGACGCCGTGTGCTTCGTGGTGGGCAACGCCACCCAGACCGCGACCTTCTACCAGCTGGCGCTCGGCATGGACCTCGAGGCCTATCGCGGCCCCGAGAACGGCTGCCGCGACTCGAAGTCCTACGTGCTCCGCTCCGGCAGCGCCCGCTTCGTCTTCACCGGCGGCGTGACCCCGGACAGCCCGGTCCTCGACCACCACCGCAAGCACGGCGACGGCGTCGTCGACCTCGCGATGGAGGTGCCGGACGTCGACAAGTGCATCGACCACGCCCGCGCGATGGGCGCGACGATCCTGGTCGAGCCGCACGACGAGTCCGACGAGCACGGCACGGTGCGGATCGCCGCGATCGCGACGTACGGCGAGACCCGCCACACCCTGGTCGACAGGTCCCGGTACGACGGTCCCTACCTGCCCGGCTACGTCGCCGCGACCACCAAGGTCGCGCGCCGCGAGGGCCACCCGAAGCGGCTCTTCCAGGCCGTCGACCACTGCGTCGGCAACGTCGAGCTCGGTCGGATGGACGAGTGGGTCGGGTTCTACAACAAGGTGCTGGGCTTCACGAACATGGCCGAGTTCATCGGCGACGACATCGCCACCGACTACTCCGCACTGATGTCGAAGGTCGTGGCGAGCGGCAACCACCGCGTGAAGTTCCCGCTCAACGAGCCCGCGATCGCGAAGAAGAAGTCGCAGATCGACGAGTACCTCGAGTTCTACGACGGCGCCGGCTGCCAGCACATCGCGCTCGCCACCAACGACATCCTGCGCAGCGTCGACATCCTGCGCGACAACGGCATCGAGTTCCTCGACACCCCGGACTCCTACTACGACGACCCCGAGCTGCGCGCTCGGATCGGCGAGGTGCGGGTGCCGATCGAGGAGCTGAAGCGGCGCAAGATCCTGGTCGACCGCGACGAGGACGGCTACCTGCTGCAGATCTTCACCAAGCCGATGGGCGACCGGCCGACGGTCTTCTACGAGTTCATCGAGCGGCACGGCTCGCTCGGCTTCGGCAAGGGCAACTTCAAGGCGCTCTTCGAGGCGATCGAACGGGAGCAGGAGCTTCGCGGCAACCTCTGAGCGAGACCGCAGTGCGGCGGCCGGTGGCCGTCCGCGGCCGCGGGTCCCTCCCGGTCGGCTCACGGGGCGCGGTTGTCGACGCGGACTCCGCCCGCGCGCCGCTGACGTGTCCGCCCCCGTCCCGAGGCCCATCAGGTCGCAGGCATCGCATCAGGGGTCACACCAGCACCCCGGCTCCCACCTGACAGCCGGAACCCGTACGACACGCCGCGTTGGCCCGGCGTGTCGCGCGGGTTTCGGCTGCCAGCAGCCGAAGCCCGCACGCCGGCCCGGCGGCCCCCAAGCCTCCACCACCGTCATCCGCCCAGGCGCCGCGATCGACGGATCCAGTGAGGAGAGTCCGGGAGCTGATCCTCAGGCCAGGTCGCCGATCAGCTCCGCCTCGGCCTCGCCGGGGGAGTGTGCGGCGGGGGCGTCGTGGAGCGCCCGCCGGATCACCGGCGTGCCGGCGGCGATGATGACCACGCCGACGGCGATCGCGGCGGCGCCGAACCAGAACGGTGCGTGCACGCCCTGGTGCTCGAAGAGCTTCATGGCGACGAAGGGGCCGATGGCGCCGCCGGTGAAGCGGACGAAGGAGTACGCCGCGGACGCGACCGGACGCTCGACCGGCGCGGCGCCCATGACCGCCTCGGTCACCAGGGTGTTGTTGATGCCGAGCAGGGCGCCGACCACGATGATGCCGACGGCGATCGCGGCCTCGTGCTCGGCGAAGACCGCCATCAGCGCCATCACGACCGCGAACAGCGAGAGCACCGCGGTCAGCGTCGGCAGCGTGCCGAAGATCCGCTGCAGCCACGGGGCGACCAGCACGGACGTGAACGCGAGCAGCACGCCCCAGCCGAAGAACGTCCAGCCGATCTCCATGATCCCGAAGCTCGGCAGCGCGAACGGGCCGGCGGCCATCAGCGTGAAGAAGCCGAGGTTGTAGAAGATCGCGACCAGCGCGAGCAGCAGCAGGGCGGGGTGCCGCAGGGCGCGGAACGGGTCGGCCAGCGACGTACGACGACCCTGCGGCGGCGTCGCCGGCAGCAGGAACGCGGTCGCGACCAGGGCGATGGCCATCAGCGTCGAGACGCCGTAGAACGGCGCGCGCCACGACTGCTCGCCGAGCAGGCCGCCGAGCAGCGGTCCGGACGCGATGCCGAGGCCGAGCGCCGCCTCGAAGAGGATGATCGCCTGTGCGACCGAGCCCCGGGACGACTGGACGATGGTGGCCAGGGCGGTCGCGACGAAGAGCGCGTTGCCCAGACCCCAGCCGGCGCGGAAGCCGATCACGGCGCCGACGGAGTCCGACGAGCCGGCGAGGGCCGCGAAGACGATGATCAGCACCAGGCCGGCGAGCAGCGTGCGCTTCGCGCCGATCCGGCTGGAGACGACGCCGGTGACCAGCATCGCGACGCCCATCACGGCCATGTAGCTGCTGAACAGCAGCGAGACCTCGCTGCCGGTCGCGCCGAGGTCGGCAGCGATCTCCTTGAGGATCGGGTCCACGAGGCCGATGCCCATGAACGCGATCACGCAGGCGAAGGCGACGGCCCAGACGGCGCGGGGTTGCTTGAGGAACGAGGTCACGGACGGCCTTTCTCCAGGATCGCTCGGAGCACGGCGACGGCCGTGGCGAGATCGTCGGTGGTGAGGGTGGGGTGGCCGGCGACGATGCCGGCGACGCGCTCGCCGAACGCCTGTCGCACCCGGGCGAGCTCCGCCTCGCCGGCGTCGGTGAGCGTCACGACCGAGGCGCGTGCGTCGTCGGGGTTCGGGGCCTTGGTGACCCAGCCCTGGTCGGCGAGCTGGGCGACGGCGCCCGACATGGACGGCTGCGAGGAGCGGTCCAGGTCGGCGAGCCGGGTGATGCCCAGCGGGCCGAGCTCGTCGATCAGCGACAGGATCCGGATCCCGGCCGGCATGTGCAGCTCCCGGCGTACGGCGCGGATCAGCCGCGCGGCATGCACGACCAGGTCGCTGGCGAGCTCGGTCTCGGTCACCGTTCGACTTTACATCGGAAACCTATGTATTTGAACGTGACGCGGGTCACGGGGATGGCCGGCCCTCAGAACGGGGGCCGGCCCAGTCCGCTCACGCGCGGCCGCCCCCACGGGTCGATGTCGCTGAGCCGGCCGTCGGCCGAGCCGTGCTCGGTCGCGAGGGTGACGGTCGCGCCGGAGCCGATCCGGTCGAGCCCGGTCGCGGCCGCGAGGCGGCCGTACCAGTGGAAGCGGCCGTCGATCGGCTCGAAGCGGCCGCGCAGGTCGGCCTCGACCTCCAGCCGGACCTCGCCGGCGATCAGCGTCGCCGGGCCGGCGTACTGCTCCCGCGGCGCGTGGCGGGTGTCGGGGTGGGTCATCGCCTCTCCTCGAGCGGGGTGATCGATCCGGGCACGGCGCCCGGAGCGTCCAGCGATCGCAGGGGTACGCCGAGCTCCTCGGCCGTCCCGGAGAACGCGTGCCAGATGAAGGACGTCAGGTGCGCGCCGACGGCGGCCCGGCTCATGGTCTGCCGCTCCAGCCACCACTCGCCGGTCGCCAGGCCCATGCCGACCAGCGACTGGGCCCAGGGCTCCGCGGCGCCGGTGTCGACCCCGAGCTCGCGCAGCGTGTCGCCGAGGATCCGGGCGAACGCCGCCGCGATCGCGGCCTTGCCGTCGGCGAGGGGGTCGGTGCCGGCGGCGCGGTGGCGCACCAGCAGCAGGAAGACGTGCGGGTGCAGCTCGATCGTCGCGAGGTAGGCCTCGACCCCACGGCCGACCCGCTCGCGGATCGGTGCCTCGGTGAGGATCGCCGGCAGCAGTCGCCGCATCACCTCGTCGGCGCCCCAGCGCCCGACCGCGGCGTACAGGTCGTCGAGCCCGTCGAAGTAGCGGTAGAGGACCGGCTTGCTGACGCCGGCCGCCCGGGCGATCTCGGAGATGCCCGCGGACGGGCCGAGGTCGTCGATCGCGGCGACCGCGGCGAGCACGAGCTCGGTGCGGCGCTCCTCGCGGTGGGCGTCCCAGCGGGCAGAGCGGCCGTCCTTGACCTGGCGTGGCATGTGCGTCAGCCTAGCGGTAGCCGTTACTTCTGGTAACAGACAACTCGGGAGAGCCGCATGATGATGACCGACACCCGGACCGACTCGACGGCCGACGCCGTCCCCGACCGGCTGCTGAGGTCGAGCGCGAAGCAGAGTTGCGACCCGGAGGTCGACCTCGACTGGGGCGCGCCGCTGGCCGACGGGCTCTGGTTCATGCAGCCCGAGCGGATGTCGCTCTACGGCACGCCGCTGTGGGACCGGATGTCCGAGGCGCAGCGGATCGAGCTGTCCCGGCACGAGGTGGCCAGCATCTCCAGCGTCGGGCTGTGGTTCGAGCTGATCCTGATGCAGATGATGGTGCGCGACCTGTACGACGCGGACCCGCGCTCCCGGCGGATGCACTACGCCCTGACCGAGGTCGGCGACGAGTGCCGGCACTCGCTGATGTTCGGCAAGGCGATCGAGCGGATCGGCGTGCCGTCCTACGGCCCGCAGCCCACCATCCATCGCCTCGGCCGGCTGATGAAGACGGTCGGCGTCGGCGTCTCGGCGTACGCCTCGATCCTCGTGGCCGAGGAGATCCTCGACCGCTGGCAGCGCGAGCTGATGAGGGACGAGCGCGTGCAGCCGCTGGTGCGGATGGTCTGCCGGATCCACGTGCTGGAGGAGGCCCGGCACATGACGTTCGCCCGCGACGAGGTGGAGCGGATGCTGCCCCGGCTCGGCCGGCTGACCCTGACGTGGCACCAGGCGGCGCTGGCGCAGACCGCGTTCCTGGTGGCCCGGGCCCTGGTCAACCCGGAGGCCTACCGGGCCGTGGGGATCGATCCCCGCGAGGGTCGGCGGGTCGCGCTCGGCAACCCGCACTACCGGGACACGCTGGCCTGGATGGGGGAGCGGGTCACGGGATACCTCGACGAGCTGGGCCTGATCCCCGCCCACCAGCGGCCGCTGTGGACGAGGTCGATGCTGCTTCGCTGAGATGATCACCCGCATGGCGGCCTCCACTCGGACCTACATCGCGTTCCTGCGGGCGATCAACCTCGGCGCGAAGCGGAAGTTCCCGAAGGCGTCGATCGCCGCCGCGGTCGAGGCCGCCGGCTGCACCGGCGTCGAGACCTACATCAACACCGGCAACGTCCGCTTCGACACCTCCCTGCGGTCGCGGGCCCGGATCGAGGCGGCGCTCGAGAGCGCCTTCGAGGCGGAGGCGGGCTTCGAGGTGCCGACGATCGTCTTCACCCAGGCCGAGCTGCGCGAGATCGCCGCCGACGCCGAGCGGTTCGCCGACGGCCACGAGGGCCGCCACTACGTCTCGCTGCTCAAGGACCCGCCGACGCAGGCGGGGGTCGAGGCCGTGGAGGCGGCCGGTACGGCGGGCGAGGTGGCCAGGGTCGGCGGGCGCGCCGTCCACCTGCTGCTCGGCCCGAACTACCACGAGGCGAGGCTGACGAACGCCGCCGTCGAGAAGCACCTCGGTGTCGCGACCAACCGCAACCTCACCGTGATCCGGACGCTCGCCGAGAGGTGGTGCTGAGCCGCCTGCGTCCGACGTACCTGACCTCAGTGTCGTGATTTCGGCCGGATACGACACTGAGGTCAGGTACGACGGGCCCTGTCGCTCGACCGAGCGCCTCAGCCGAGGCGCACCCCGGCGGACTCCATCTCGGCCACCGCCGCGGCGGTCGTGTCGGCGGCGACGCCCGCGCACAGCCCGAGCAGCAGCCGGGTGTCGAAGCCGGCGCCGAGGGCGTCGAGGGCGGTGGCGCGGACGCAGTAGTCGGTCGCGATGCCGCAGACGTCGACCGCGGTCACGTCGTGCGACCTCAGCCAGTCGGCGAGCGCGACCCCGTCGACGGTGCGCCCCTCGAAGCCCGAGTACGCCGCCGTGTGCTCGCCCTTGAGGAAGATCGCGTCGAAGGGCTGCGGGTCCAGGTTGGGGTGGAACGCCTCGCCGTCGGTGCCGACCTTGCAGTGCACCGGCCACGACTCGGCGTAGTCGGGCTCGGCCGCCCAGTGCCCACCCGGGTCGACATGGTGGTCCTTGGTCGCGACCACGTGGTCGTACGCCGGGGCGTCGGGGCCCTGCGCGACCCAGGCCCGCAGCACCGCCCCGACGTCGGCGGCGACCCGGGCGCCGCCGTCCACCGGGAGCGAGCCGCCCTCACAGAAGTCGTTCTGCACGTCGGTGACGATCAACGCACGCTTCATGCCAGGCCACGCTACCGCTCACTCCTGGATCGTCGGGATGACCGGCTCTCCTCGCGACATCTGCTGGACGGCCACCGGCAGCTCGGCCCGCGCCGACAGGTGCCGTTCGCGGGCGGCCGGCAACGGCTCCCGGCCCACGACCTCGCCCGCCCGCACCAGCGGCACCAGCAGCGGTCGGTCGTCGCCGTCGTCGACCGGGCGGTGGCCGACGCCGACCACCTCGGCCTCCGCGACGCCGGTGGCCGAGCGCCGGCGCAGCGCGTACTTGCGGCCGCCGACCGACGGCTTGTCGACGCTGCGCTTGGCCACCGACTCCAGCTCGCCGGCGTCCGACTCGCGTGCCACGAGCTTGTACACGAAGCCGCAGGTCGGGTGGCCGCTGCCGGTCACCAGCTCGGTGCCCACGCCGTAGCCGTCGACGGGTGCGGCCGCGAGCGCCGCGATCGCGTGCTCGTCGAGGTCGCTGGTCACGATGATCCGGGTGCCGGTCGCGCCCAGGGAGTCCAGCTGGGTGCGCACCTCCGCGGCCTGGACGGCGAGGTCGCCCGAGTCGAGCCGGACGGCGCCCAGGCCCGGGCCGGTGACCTCGACCGCCAGCCGGACCGCCTCGGTGACGTCGTAGGTGTCGACGAGCAGGGTCGTCCCCTCGCCCAGGGCGGTGACCTGCGCCCGGAACGCGTCGGCCTCGGTGTCGTGCAGCAGCGTGAAGCTGTGCGCGCTGGTGCCGGTCGACGGCACGCCGTAGCGGTGCCGCGCCGCGAGGTTGGAGGTGGCCGCGAAGCCCGCGACGTACGCAGCCCGCGCCGCCGCCACGGCCGCCTCCTCGTGGGTACGGCGCGAGCCCATCTCGATGCAGGGTCGGTCGCCGGCGGCGAGGGTCATCCGCGACGCCGCCGAGGCGATCGCCGAGTCGTGGTTGTAGATGGAGAGCAGCAGGGTCTCGAGCAGCACCGCCTCGGCGAACGACGACTCCACGATCAGCAGTGGCGAGTAGGGGAAGTACGCCTCGCCCTCGGCGTAGCCCCACACGTCGCCCGAGAAGCGGTACGACGCCAGCCACTCCAGCGTCGACGCGTCGACGACGTCCCGGAGCGCGGCCAGCGTCGGCTCGTCGAACCGGAACGCCTCGAGGGCGTCCAGGGCCCGGCCGACGCCGGCCACGACGCCGTACCTGCGGCCCTCGGGCAGCCGGCGCGGGAAGAGCTCGAAGACCGAGCGGCGGTGCGCGGCGCCCGACCGGAGGGCGGCCTGGAGCATGGTCAGCTCGTAGTGGTCGGTGAGCAGCGCGGTCGATCGGGAGCCGGAGTCAGCCACGGGGATCAGTGTGCCAACTCGGCCGTCTCGGCGCTGTGTCAACATGGGGCTGTGACCGCGCCTGTCGAGGTCGATCCGACCATCACACCCGACGAAGTCGTCGACGACGTCCTCCAGACGGCGAAGCCCTGGGTGACGATCGTCTGGAACGACCCGGTCAACCTGATGTCGTACGTCAGCTACGTCTTCCAGAAGTACTTCGGCTACTCCAAGAAGGTCGCCGAGAAGCTGATGATGGAGGTGCACGAGGAGGGCAAGTCCGTGGTCAGCCACGGCACCCGCGAGGAGATGGAGCGCGACGTGCAGGCGATGCACGAGTACGGCCTCTGGGCGACCATGGACAGACAGGACTGAGGGCTGGGGTTGAGTGCATTCCAGCGACACCGACGCAGCAAGCTGATCATCGCCAACTTCACCGGCTTCGAGGCCGACCTGCTGCGCTCGCTCGCCGGCCAGCTGGTCGAGTTGCTGCGCAACGAGGCCGCGGAGCCCCGCGACGACGTCGATCCCTTCGAGGCGATGATGGACTTCTCGGGGCCGACCCAGGAGCCGGAGGACCCGGTGCTGGCGCGGCTTTTCCCGACCGCCTACCCCCACGACGAGGAGGCGGCCGCGGAGTTCCGCCGGTTCACTGAGGGCACGCTGCGCGACGGCAAGGCCGCCGCCGCGATCGCGATCATCGACGGGCTCGAGGAGGCCGGGCTCCCCAAGGAGCTCACCGAGGAGGGCCTGATGATCGACGTCGAGCTCGACCAGCCGACCGCCGAGACCTGGATGCGGTCGTTCACCGACCTGCGGCTCGCCCTCGCGACCCGGCTCGGCGTCGAGGAGGGCGACGAGGCCTACTGGCACTCGCTGTCCGACGAGGACCCGCGCACCCAGGCCCACGACATCTACGAGTGGGTCGGCTACCTCCAGGAGACCCTGGTCGGAGCGCTGACCAGCTGATGCCGATCCCTCCGTTCGTGGCCGAGCTGCGCGCCATGGTCGGCACCCACGAGCTGTGGCTGCCCGGTGTCACCGCCGTCATCCGCCGCGACGACGAGCTCCTGCTCACCAGGCGCGCCGACAACGGCGCGTGGTCCCCGGTCACCGGCATCGTGGACCCGGGCGAGGAGCCCGCCGTCGCCGCGGCCCGCGAGGCGCTGGAGGAGGCGGGTGTCGAGGTGAGTGTCGACCGGCTCGTCTCGGTCGGCGTGATCCCCGACGTCGTCTACGAGAACGGCGACCGGGCCGCCTACCTGGACCTGACCTTCGCCTGCACCTGGGTCACCGGCGAGGCCCGGGTCGCCGACGACGAGAACGTCGACGTGCGGTGGTGGCGGCTCGCGAGCCTGCCGCCGATGAGCGAGTCCATCGAGCGGCGGATCGGCGACGTCCTTGCAGGTGAGACCGCGGCCAGGTACCTGCGTCCGCCCTCGTAGGGTTGGGCCCGTGTTGACCATCGACCGCGCGACGTACGACGCCATCATCGCGCACGCCAAGCGCGACCACCCCGACGAGGCGTGCGGGGTCGTCGCGGGCCCGGAGGGGTCCGACCGTCCGGAGCGGCTGATCGAGATGGTCAACGCGGCGGGGTCGCCGACGTTCTACGAGTTCGACTCCACCGAGCTGCTGGAGCTCTACAAGGAGATGTGGGACCGCGACGAGGAGCCCGTCGTGATCTACCACTCGCACACGGCCACCGAGGCCTACCCCAGCCGCACCGACATCGGCCTGGCCAGCGAGCCGGGTGCGCACTACGTGCTGGTGAGCACGCGCGACCACGGGAATAACGACGGCCCCGTGGAGTTCAGGTCTTACAGGATCGTCGACGGCGAGGTGACCGAGGAAGAGGTCACCGTGGTCGACGAGCTACGCAACTGAGGAGTCACAAGCATGGCCATCGAGGTCCGAATCCCGACCATCCTGCGCACCTACACCGGCGGCGAGAAGGCGGTCACCGCTGACGGTGCCAGCCTGAGCGCGCTGATCGACGACCTCGATGCCAACCACCCCGGCATCAAGGAGCGGCTGATCGAGGGCGCCGACCTGCGGCGCTTCGTCAACGTCTACGTCAACGACGAGGACGTCCGGTTCATCGGCGGCCTCGAGGCCGAGCTCAGCGACGGTGACCAGGTCGTCGTCCTGCCCGCGGTCGCGGGCGGCGCTCGCTAGGTCATGCCGCGCTACGACAACCTCCTCGCCTCCGTCGGCGGCACGCCGCTGGTGGGGCTGCCGAGGCTGTCGGCCCAGTTCGACCACGGCGGCGCCGGCGTGCGGCTCTGGGCGAAGCTCGAGGACCGCAACCCGACCGGCTCGATCAAGGACCGCCCGGCCCTGAAGATGATCGAGGAGGCCGAGAAGGACGGCACGCTGCGTCCCGGCTGCACGATCCTCGAGCCGACGTCCGGCAACACCGGCATCTCGCTCGCGATGGCCGCCAAGCTCAAGGGCTACCGGATCGTCTGCGTGATGCCGGAGAACACCTCCGAGGAGCGACGCCAGCTGCTCCGCATGTGGGGCGCCGAGATCGTGTCGTCCCCGGCGGCCGGCGGGTCCAACGAGGCGGTCCGGGTCGCGAAGCAGGTCGCCGCCGAGCACCCCGACTGGGTGATGCTCTACCAGTACGGCAACATCGCCAACGCCCTCGCCCACGAGCAAGGCACCGGCCCCGAGCTGCTCGCCGACCTCCCGTCGATCACCCACTTCGTGGCCGGCCTCGGCACCACCGGCACCCTGATGGGCGTCAGCCGGTTCTTCCGGTCGGCGAAGCCGGAGGTGCGGATCGTCGCCGCCGAGCCGAGGTACGGCGAGCTCGTCTACGGCCTGCGCAACCTCGACGAGGGCTTCGTGCCTGAGCTGTACGACGCCTCGCTCATCGACGCGCGCTTCTCGGTCGGCCCGCGCGACGCCGTACGCCGGGTGCGTGAGCTGCTCGAGCTCGAGGGCATCTTCGCCGGCATCTCCACCGGCGCCATCCTGCACGCCGCGCTCGGCCAGGCCGCCAAGGCCGCCAAGGCCGGCGAGAGCGCCGACATCGCCTTCGTGGTCGCCGACGGCGGCTGGAAGTACCTCTCCACGGGCGCCTACGAGGGCACCATCGACGAGGCGGAGGACCGCCTCGAGGGCCAGCTCTGGGCCTGAGCGATCGCACGGTGGTCGAGGCGCGAAGGCCGTCACGGTGGTTGAGGTGCGAAGGCGCGCTAGCGCCTGAGCCTCGAAACCCCGTGAGCCGAGAGGCATGCTCGCTCCCGAGGCCGTCTTTCGGGTTGCCGGGTTTCGAGGCTCGGCGCTGGCGCGCCTCACTCCTCAACCATCGCCACGGTGGCTTCGAGGCTCGCTCCGCTCGCACCTCAACCATCACCACGGTGGTTGAGGTGCGAAGGCGCGCTAGCGCCTGAGCCTCGAAACCACCGAGGTCAGCCGACGTCGAGGTCCTGGTCGGCGTTCAGGTCGCTGCCGGGGATCGGGCCGAGCCCGAGCAGATCGAGCGCGAGGTTGCCGAGGTCGCCGTTGCGTACCGGCTGCCGGACCGCGGCGTACCCCAGGTGCCGCTTGCGCGGGTTGCGGTAGTCGGGGTTGAGTGCGTAGAGGTCGCCCGGCTGCACGCCGGCGCCCCAGGCCAGGAACGGGATCCGGTAGTCCGCGAGCACGCGCGGGGAGTGCGTGCGCTGGCCCGGCACGAAGCCGTGGTCGGCGGTGAGTACGACGGTCAGGTGCTCGGCCAGCGTCGGGTTGGCCGCGACGGTGTCCAGCAGCGTGCCGAGCTGGCGGTCGGTCTTGCGCACCGCGGCGAGGTACTGGGGCGACAGCCCGCCGTACAGGTGCCCGAACCGGTCCGGCAGCGACACGTGCAGGAACGTGAACGCCCGATCGTTGTCGACCAGGTCCGCGACGGCGGTGCGCACCAGGCGACGCTGCTTGACGTCGTACGCCGTGCGGTCGATGCCCGAGGGCCAGGACCGCTCGTAGAGGCGGAACTTCTCCTTGGTGCTGAACAGGGCGCTCTCGCCGCCGGCGGCGCTGACCACGCTGAAGACCGACGCGACCGGGTGACCGGCCGCCTTCTGCACGGTCATCCACGGCCGATCGTCGTCCCAGGTGACCCCGTGCCCGCCGGCGCGGGCGTCGATGCGGCGGCTGGTCAGCATGCTGGTGTGGTTGGGCAGGGTGACGTTCTGCTCGTACTCCGTGCGGGCGTTGAGGGTGCCGGAGCCCTCGCTCAGCAGCCGGTGGAAGGTCGGCGTCCGGGCCGCGCCGAGCCGCTTGAACGCGCGTGGGTTGAGGCCGTCGACCGAGATCGCGAGTACCCGGGCGGCCGAGGACGGCAGCGGGTCCCGGAGGGCGGCGGACGCTCCCGGGGACGCTCCCGGGGACGCTCCCGGGGACGCGGCCTGGGACGCGGCGTGGGTCGCGCCCGCGGGCGCCAGCAGCGCGAGCGCCAGCGCGCACGAGGACAGCAGGACGGAGCGGCGGGCCATGGCCGCGACGCTACCTGCTCCGGGCGCCGTGATCGGCATCTCCCGTGACCTGGGTCGCGTGCCCACCGCGCCGGGGGTCCGACGCTCTAGCCTTGCCTGCGTGTCCGACCTGACCAGCGCCGACGTGGCGGCGCTCGCGCGCCGGGATGCCCCGATCGGCATCTTCGACTCCGGCTTCGGCGGCCTGACGGTCGCCCGCTCGGTCATCGACCAGCTGCCGCACGAGTCGATCGTGTACGTCGGCGACACCGCTCGCCAGCCCTACGGCCCCAAGCCGATCGGCGAGGTCCGCGAGTACGCACTCGAGTGCCTCGACCACCTGGTCTCCCTCGGCGTGAAGGCGCTGGTCATCGCGTGCAACTCCGCCAGTGCGGCGATGCTGCGCGACGCGCGGGAGCGCTACGACGTACCCGTCGTCGAGGTGATCCTCCCCGCCACCCGCCGCGCCGTCGCGGCCAGCCGCACCGGCCGGATCGGCGTGATCTGCACCCGCGCGACCGCTGAGTCGATGGCCTACGACGACGCGTTCGCGGCCGCCCCGCACGTCGAGCTGTTCACCCGACCGTGCCCGCGATTCGTCGACTTCGTCGAGGCCGGCGTCACCGGGGGGGACGAGCTGCTCGCGGTGGCCCACGAGTACCTCGACCCGCTCACCTCCGCCGGCGTCGACGCCGTCATCCTCGGCTGCACCCACTACCCGCTGCTGACCGGCGTGATCTCCTATGTCATGGGCGACAACGTCACGCTGGTGAGCAGCGCCGAGGAGTGCGCCAAGGACGTCTACAAGATGCTGGTCGCCACCGACCTGATGCGGCCGGGGGGCGACCCGACGTACACCTTCCTCACCACCGGCTCGCCCGCGGAGTTCGAGGCGATCGGCCGGCGCTTCCTCGGCCCCGAGATGGTCGCGGCCTCCCAGTTCGTCGGGGGACTCGCATGACCGCCCCGGCGACGGCCCCGATGCGGCTCACCGTCGTCGGCTGCTCCGGCTCCTACCCGGGGCCGGACTCGCCCGCGAGCTGCTACCTGCTCGAGCAGGAGCACGACGGCCGCACCTGGCGGATCCTGCTCGACCTCGGCAACGGCGCGCTCGGCGCGCTGCACCGCCACGCCGACCCGCTCGCGATCGACGCGGTGCTGCTCAGCCACCTGCACGCCGACCACTGCCTCGACCTGTGTGGCTACTACGTGCTGCGCAAGTACCACCCGACCGGCCCGCAGCCGCGGATCCCGGTCTGGGGCCCCGAGGGCACCGCCGACCGGATGGCGCGCGCCTACGACCTGCCGACCGACCCGGGCATGACCATGGAGTTCGACTTCCTCGTGTGGGACGGGCCGGTGCGGATCGGGCCGTTCACGGTCGCGCCGGTGCCCGTCGCCCACCCGGTCGCGGCGTACGGACTCCGGATCTCGAACGGGGGCGGCACGCTCGTCTACACCGGCGACACCGGCCCGACGCCGGTGCTCGACGACCTCGCTCGTGACGCCGACCTGCTGCTCGCGGAGGCGTCCTTCCGCACCGGCGACCCGGTGCCGCCCGACCTGCACCTGACCGGCACCGACTGCGGTGGGGTCGCCACCCGCGCCGGGGTGCGGCGGCTCGTGCTCACCCACATCCCGCCGTGGCACGACCCGCAGGACGCGCTCGCCGAGGCCCGCGCGGCGTACGACGGTCCGATCGAGCTCGCGCGGCCGGGGGCTGTGTACGAGATCTGACGGCGACGGTGGCGGAAGAGGCTGCGCCCGCACCGGCCGCGGTGGTTGAGGAGGTTGCGCCCGCGCCGTCCCGGTGGTTGAGGAGGTTGCGCTAGCACCGTCCCGGTGGTTGAGGAGGTTGCGCTAGCAACCGTCTCGAAACCACCACGATCCGAGTTCTCGGCCGCCCGTCTCGTTCAGTGGTCCGCGACTTCGATTGGATTTCGAGACGCGCCGCGCAGCCCGTCGCTTCGCTCCGGTCTGCGCCGGCGCTCCTCAATCTTCGGGCCTGGTTCGGGACTTCGCAGGCTCAGTCCCGGGGCCCTCGCGTCGGCGCTCCTCAATCTTCGGGCCTGGTCCGGGACTTCGCAGGCTCAGTCCCGGGGCCCTCAGCTCAGACCAGCGTCGTGGACACAGATCGCGATCTGGACTCGGTTGGTCACCTGGAGCTTGTCGAAGAGGCGCGAGACGTGCGCCTTCACGGTGGGCACGGACAGGTGCAGGGAGCGGGCGATCTCGGCGTTGCTGAGCCCCTTGCCCACGGCGAGGGCGACGTCGCGCTCGCGGTCGGTGAGCAGCGCCAGCCGGGCCTCGGCCTCGGCCGCGCGGGTCGCGGCCGCGTTGGCGGTCTCCTCCGGCTCGTCGCGCAGCCGCCGGATCAGGGTGCGGGTGACCGACGGCGAGAGCATCGGCTCGTCGTCGACCACCTTGCGGATCGCGGCGACGATCTCCGGGGGCGGCGTGTCCTTGAGCAGGAAGCCGTCGGCGCCGGCGGCCAGCGCCTCCACGACGTACTCGTCGGCGTCGAACGTCGTGAGCACGATCACCCGCGGCGGGTCCGGGCGGGTGTGCAGCTCGCGGGTGGCGGCGAGTCCGTCGAGCCGGGGCATCCGGATGTCCATGAGCACGACGTCGGGCCGCAGGTTCCGGGCCAGGCTCACCCCCTCGTGGCCGTCGGCCGCCTCGCCCACGACCTCGAGGTCGGCCTGGCCGCCGAGCATCAGGCCGAGCGCGGAGCGCACCAGCGGGTCGTCGTCGACCACGAGCACGCGCGTGGTGGCCTTGGTCGCCGGACTGCTCACGTCCCCCACGGTATCCAGCCGTGCAGCACGAACGTCGAGCCGTCCAGCCCGGACTCCAGGAGGCCGCCGCGCAGCTCGGCGCGCTCGGTCAACCCGACCAGGCCGAGGCCGGCACCGGGCGTGTGGGTCGGGCCGAAGCCGAGCGGGTTGCGCAGCTGCACGTCGATGCCGTCGTCGGGCGTCCCGGTGATGCGGATCGTCAGCAGCGCTCCGGGAGCGTGCTTGCGCGCGTTGGTCATGCCCTCCTGGACGATCCGGTAGACGGTGCGCCCGGCCGCGTCGGGCACCGCCGGCCCCGACGGGTCGACGAGGTCCTCGAGCTCGACGCGCATGCCGGACTCCTGGGCCTCCTCGATCAGGCAGGTCAGGTCCGCGTACGTCGGCTGGGGGGCGCTGCGCCGCTCGCCGGTGTCGTCGCGGAGCACGCCGAGGACGTCGCGCAGGTCGGTGAGCGCCTCGTGTGCCCGGTCGCGGATCAGGCCGGCGCTGGCACGCATCTGCTCGGCGCTGAGGTCCTCCCGGTAGGCCAGGGCCCCGGCGTGCATGGAGATCTGCGAGATCCGGTGGGCGAGCACGTCGTGCATCTCCCGGGCGATCCGGGCCCGCTCGTTGCTCCGCGACTGCGCCACGCGCAGCTCCTGCTCCTCCTCGGCGCGCTCGGCCCGGTTGCGCAGCGTCCAGATCAGCTCGCGACGCGAGCCGATGTACATGCCCCAGCCGAGCATCGCGCCGGTGGCGATGGCGTTCGCCACCAGGATCAGCCACGCCGGGTCGGAGGTGCTCGCCGTGACCGTGCTGTAGAACTGGGCGGCCGCGAAGTTGATCGACCCGATGATCGCGATCTCGCGCCATCGGCGCCGGGTCGCGAGCGAGACGGCCGCCAGGACGGCCGGGCCGCCCGCCGTACCCGACACGGCACCCAGCGCCCCGATCACGACCGCGATGGCGAGCGGGTGGCGTCGTCGGAAGAAGACGAGCACGAAGCACCCGAGGCCGAGCACGAGGTCGAGGACCCACCACCAGTCGGAGATCTTCGCTTCCTGCTCCGAGGAGGGCAGCCACACGGCGGCGCTGATCAACAGCATCAGGAAGAGGCGCCAGAGGTGGCTCCACAACCGCAGCGGCGGCTGGTACTCCTCGGGGCGCGGGCGGTCCACGCGGCAAGGGTAGGCCCGGCCCCGACCGTGCCGGACCGGCCGTCGGTCGGCCCCCGCCCCCTACTTAGGTCACCGCGTGTCTCGCCCGCGGGACGATGTGCCGAGCCCTTCGATGCGGCAGGGTGAAGGCATGATCACCGTCGAACGACTCACACGGAAGTACGGCAGCTTCACCGCCGTCGACGACATCAGCTTCGTCTGCCAGCCCGGGCGGGTGACCGGCTTCCTCGGTCCCAACGGCGCCGGCAAGACGACCACGATGCGGGTGATGGTCGGCCTCACCCCGCCGACGTCGGGGCAGGTCACGATCGGTGGGCACCACTACCACGACATCCCCAACCCCGGCCGGCACGTCGGTGTGCTGCTCGACGCGTCCGCCCAGCACGCGGGCCGCACCGGGCGGGAGATCCTCGAGCTCGGCGCCCGCACGATGGGCCTCCCGGCTTCGCGGGTCGACGAGATGCTCGAGCTCGTCTCCCTCACCCCGACCGAGGCGAAGCGCCGCCTCCGCAACTACTCCCTCGGCATGAAGCAGCGCCTCGGCATCGCGCACGCGCTGCTCGGGGACCCGTCCGTGCTGATCCTCGACGAGCCGGCGAACGGCCTCGACCCGGCCGGCATCCGCTGGATGCGCGGCCTGCTCAAGGGGTACGCCGAGCGCGGCGGCACCGTCCTCCTCTCCAGCCACCTGCTGCACGAGGTCGAGCAGATCGCCGACGAGATGATCCTGATCGGCCACGGCCGGATCGTCGCCCAGGGCGACAAGAAGTCCCTGCTCGCCGGTGCCGCGAGTGGCGCCGCGTCGTTCGTCACGGCCCTCGACAACGAGGCGCTGACCAAGGCGCTGGAGGCAAAGGGCATCGGCGTCTCGGCCGCGGGCGAGGGCCTGCGCGTCGAGACCGAGACGGTCGAGATCGGCCGCACCGCCCTCGAGAGCGGCATCGTGCTCACCGACCTGCGTGCGGCCGACGGCGGCCTCGAGGACCTCTTCCTCGAGCTCACCTCCCAGACCCAGCGGGAGGCCGTCGCATCATGAGCATGAACTCCACCGTCGCCCCCGGCCTCGGACACGCCCTGGACATCTCCGGCACCTCGCCCACGCCGTTCTCGAGGCTGGTCCGCACCGAGCTCCGCAAGACCTGGGACACCCGTGCGGGTCTCTGGCTGTTGATCGCGACCGCCGCCCTGACCGGCGTGGTGATGGTCATCCAGCTGGCCGTGGTGGTCGCCCAGGACCTGACCGTCTCGTACAACGACTTCCTGACCTCGACGAACTTCTCGATCGCCCTGCTGCTGCCGGTGATCGGCATCCTGCTGCTCACCAGCGAGTGGAGCCAGCGCACGGCGATGGTCACGTTCTCGCTCGAGCCGCGCCGGCCGCTGGTGATCCTCGCCAAGCTGGTCGTGGGCATCGGGCTGGCCGTCGCGGCGGTCGCCATCGCCCTGGTGCTGGCCACCATCTGCAACGCCCTCTACGGCCTGCTCTCGGACTTCCCGGTCGTGTGGGACCTCAGCGTCCTGCAGACCCTGGCCTTCGTGCTGATGCAGATCATCGGGATGCTCACCGGCTTCGCGTTCGCCGCCCTGCTACTGAACTCCCCGGCCGCGATCGTGCTCTACATGGTCTACTCCTTCGTCCTCCCGGGGATCTTCGGCCTCGGCGCCGCGCTGATCGGGTGGTTCGAGGACCTCCAACCGTGGATCGACTTCAGCGACGCACAGACGCCGCTCATCGACGCGTCGATGAGCGGCGAGGACTGGGCGCACTTCGCGGTCAGTGGCGTCATCTGGCTGGTGATCCCGCTCGCGATCGGCGTCCTGCGGGTGCTGCGCGCCGAGGTGAAGTGAGGTGACCGCAGCGACCCTCGACGTCTCGGGCACCACGGCGACGCCGTTCCAGCGACTGGTGCGCGTCGAGCTCCGCAAGTCCTACGACACCCGGGCCGGCTTCTGGCTGCTCGCGACGATCGGCCTGCTGGTCCTGGCGGCGGAGGTGATCGCCGTCTCCGTGACGGCGGCGCAGGACGAGCCGATGAGCTTCGGCGACTTCGTGGGCACGGCGGCGTTCCTGACGTCGTTCCTGCTCCCCGTGCTCGGCATCATGCTCGTCACGACGGAGTGGAGCCAGCGCAGCGCGATGGTGACGTTCTCGCTCGAGCCGCGTCGCCCGCTGGTGATCGCGGCGAAGGCGCTGGTCGGCGTGCTGCTGACTTTGGCCACCGTCGTCTTCTCGATCGTGGTCGGCTTCGTCGCCAACCTCGCCTACGGGCTGTTCCAGGGGGACACCGACTGGACCTTCGGCTGGCCGGACTTCTTCGCGTTCCTGATCACCCAGGTGCTCGCGATGCTGGGCGGCTTCGCGCTCGCGGCGCTGCTGCTCAACACCGCCGCCGCGATCGTGGTGTTCTTCGTCTACAAGTGGGTGCTGCCCGGGCTGCTCGCGCTGGGCGGCGCGCTGATGGGGTGGTTCGAGACGCTCCGCCCGTGGATCGACTTCCAGTCCTCCCAAGCCGCGATCTGGGACTGGTCGACGTCGGGTGAGGAGTGGGCCCAGCTGGTCGTGTCGGCGATCGTCTGGCTCGTCGTACCGCTCACCATCGGCATCTGGCGGGTCTTGCGGGCCGAGGTGAAGTGACGGGGCGGGGTGACACTAGGGTCGGTGCCATGACTGTCACCCCCCGCGAGGACGGCCGCGCCGACGACGAGCTGCGGCCGGTCACGATCACCCGCAACTGGCTCGACCACGCCGCCGGATCGGTGCTGGTCGAGTTCGGCCGGACCAGGGTCCTCTGCGCCGCCTCGGCCTCCGAGGGCGTCCCGCGCTGGCGCAAGGGCTCGGGTCTGGGCTGGGTGACCGCGGAGTACGCCATGCTCCCGGCCTCCACCAACACCCGCTCCGAGCGCGAGTCGGTCAAGGGCCGCATCGGCGGCCGCACCCACGAGATCAGCCGCCTGATCGGCCGCTCGCTCCGGGCGGTCATCGACTACCGGGCGCTGGGTGAGAACACCATCCAGCTCGACTGCGACGTGCTCCAGGCCGACGGCGGCACCCGCACCGCCGCGATCACCGGGGCGTACGTCGCGCTCGCCGACGCCGTGGCCCACCTCCGCTCGACCGGCGCGCTCACCGGCGAGCCGCTCACGGGCTCGGTGGCCGCGGTCAGCGTGGGCATCATCGACGGCGTGCCGCGCCTCGACCTGCCCTATGTCGAGGACGTGCGCGCCGAGACCGACATGAACGTCGTGATGACCGGCGACGGCAAGTTCGTCGAGGTGCAGGGCACGGCCGAGGGCGCGGCGTTCGACCGGGCCGAGCTCGACGCGCTGCTCGCGCTGGCCGAGAAGGGCTGCGCCGACCTGACCCGCATCCAGCGCGAGGCACTGGAGTCATGAAGGTCTTCCTCGCGTCGCGCAACCGCAAGAAGATCGAGGAGATGGAGCGCATCCTGCGCGAGCATCTCCCCGAGGTCGAGGTGCTCGGCATCGACGACGTCGAGGGCTATGACGAGCCGGTCGAGGACCAGGCGACGTTCGAGGGCAACGCGCTGCTCAAGGCGCGCGCCGGCTTCGCGGCGACCGGCCTGCCGGCGCTCGCCGACGACAGCGGCCTGTGCGTCGACGCGCTCAACGGGATGCCGGGCGTGCTCTCGGCCCGCTGGTCCGGTCCCCCCAAGAGCGACGACCGCAACAACGAGCTGCTGCTCGCGCAGCTGGAGGACGTACCCGACGAGCGTCGCAGCGCCCACTTCATGTGCGCGGTGGCCTTCGTGCACGCCGACGGGCTCGGCGGCGAGGAGTGCGCCTCCGGCGTGATGCCCGGCAAGGTGGTCCGCGAGTGCCGGGGGAGCGGCGGCTTCGGGTACGACGTGCTGTTCGAGGCCGACGACCGCCCCGGCCTGACCACGGCCGAGCTGCCCCGCGAGGAGAAGGACGCGATCTCGCACCGCGGCTGGGCGCTGCGCCGGATGGCGCCGATCGTCGCGCGGATCCTGCAGTGAGCCGACCCTCGCCGGTCGGCGGTGGGTGGTCCACCGTCTTCTGACCCGCGGTCCGTGGGGTGTCCACCGCTGGGTGGTGGGTCGGCGGGTCGGCGGTGCGCCGTCCACTGTTCCGACGGCGCGAGGGACGGTCAGGCCGGCTGAGGGGCGCGCGCCAGCCGCTTGCTGATCGCGTAGCCCCAGAGCGCGGCGAACACGAACATGAAGATCGAGTAGACCGCGGCCGGCACCGACACCTCGGTGCTGTCGAGCACCTCGACCGCGACGTAGATCGCCAGCGTCGCGTTGTGCACGCCGATCTCCATCGACGACGCGATCGCCTGCTCCTCCCGGACGCCGAACGCCCTGGGCACGACGTACCCGACCACGAGCGAGATCGCGCAGAAGAGCGCGGTCGCGACGCCGACGTCGGCGAGGTAGTCGCCGACGTTCTCGGCCTGGTCGACGAGGATGCCGAGCACCAGGACCGCCAGGATCACCGCGGACCCGATCCGCACCGGTCGGTCCATCCGGAGCGCGAACGCCGCGGCCCTGGCGCGCACGAGCATCCCGATCGCGACCGGCACGAGCACGATCGCGAACACCTCGACGACCTTGGCGAACTGCAGGCTGACGGAGTCGCTCTGGTCGTAGTGGTCGATCGCCAGGTTGGTGATCAGCGGAAGCGTGAAGATGCAGATGACCGAGTTGACGGCCGTGAGGCTCACGTTCAGCGCCACGTCGCCCCGGAAGAGGTGGCTGAAGAGGTTCGCGCTGGTGCCGCCCGGAGACGCCGCGAGCAGCATCATGCCGATCGCCAGCAGTGGCGGCAGGTCGAGCGCCTTGACCAGCGCGAAGCAGATGGCCGGCAGCAGCAGGAGCTGGCAGCCCAGGGCCACCACCACCGGCTTCGGTGACCGGGCCACCCGGCGGAAGTCGTCGAGGGTCAGCGACAGGCCGAGGCCGAACATGATGATGCCAAGCGCCACCGGGAGCGCGACGGTGGTGAGCGCGGAGTCCATGCGCGGACTCTAGTGGTCGTCGCTGGAAGTTCCTCGGGGGTGGCCCGTGCTCGGGGTGCGTGCATCGCAAGGCGCCGGAGCGCGGCTCTACTTGTTCGTCCAGCAAGCGACGGCAACGCAGCGAGGTGCGTGCCCGGGGTGCGGGCCACCCGAAGAACTTCCGGTGATGGCCACTAGCCTCGATCTTTCATGACGTCGGTGGATCGGGTGTCGTGCTGAGCTGATGGGCTTTGGTGGCCGCTGGCGCGGTGAATCGCCGGCCCTCTTGCCGGTTCTCCGAGGTCCTGGTCGTTCGGGCTGGGCGGGTGTTCAGGTGAGGGCGGCGAGTCGGCGGTGTCCGCCGAGGACGAGGTCAGCCCAGGGCCATCGCCGCGACAGGCGCAGGATCCGACGTCGGCCGGTGGTGATCACCCGGCCGGCGACCGCGAGGAGTCGCAGTCGGATCCGTTTGGGTTCCCAGACCCGCGCTGGTTGTCCGTGCCAGGCCAGGACCTGGGTCCAGGTCATGAGTTCGGCGGCGAGCTGGGTCAGCTCGAGCCAGAGCTGGTTCTTGTCGAACCCCTGCAGCGGGAGGTTGGTCGCCCCGGTGTCCTTCAGGGCGCGGATGCGGTCCTCGGCGCGGGCCCGGAGCCGGTGGGTGACCTCGAGATCAGCCAGCCGGCCGCTCTTGGTGTTGGTGGCGAACACCGTGATCCGCCAGCCCTCGTGATCGGTGATCCGCAACTGGGCTCCTGGGTGGGGCCGCTCGCGGCGGGCGATCACCCGCATCCCGGGCGGCCAGCCCGTGAACGTGGTCGGCAGCCACCGAGTCAGCTCGGCGACCTGAGCGCCCTCACGCGGCCGTCCGTCGGCATCGAGTGCCCTGCGCCACGCCTGCTTCGGCAGCACCGCGAGGGCGTCGAGAACGGGCTGACGACCGTAGACGCCCACCGAGTACTCCAGACCCAAGTTGTGGACGTGCCACACGAACGCGTGGACCCCCGAGCCGGTGTCACCACGCACCAGCACCCGCGACCGCAGGTGCTCGGGGAGTTGGGCGAGGGCCTCATCGAGGACCCTGATCTGGTCAGCGGCGTCGTTGGCGGCCGCCTTCCCCGGCCGCAGCATCGCCGCCAACGGCTCACCGGAGCCACCCTGACCGTGGTCGACGAAGGCGAGCATCGGGTGGAACCCGAACCCGCGCTTGAAGTTCGGCGTCGCACCCTCCTTTTCCGAGTGCGCCCCGATCAGGGTGGCATCAAGATCGACCACCACCTGCTCCTCATCGGCGAAGGGCGTGCGCTGCGCCCACACTCGATCGCGAGCAACCGCACGAGCGGCCCGGATCGCCGCGATCGCTTCCTCAGGTCGCTCAGCCAAGGCCTCGATGAGGCGGCTGACCGTCGGGTCGGAGGCCACCGACCCGAACAGCTCCGGCTGGGCCCGGACCACGCCGATGTCGGCCAGGCAGTCGCCACCCAACGCGATCGCAACCGCCAGATCCAGCACCGTCTTGCCCGGGTCGTGCGTCGACCTGCTCGAGCGCCACGGCGCCAACCCATCCGCCAATGCCGTTGCCAGCCCGCTCACACGGGCCGTCGACAACAAAATCGCCGCGCCCGCCGACGAGATCAGCGACTCGCCCCCGCACTCGACACGAAGACCAGAACCAGCCGGGATAACCTTCACCTACGGAGTGCCTTTCCGCTTGGCTTCCTTGGACCTTCGACAAGCCCAAGAATCCCTCGCAGGACAGGCACTTCCGTGCGTTACACGCCGTACTCAGTCACGACTACGTGAAAGATCGAGGCTAGTGACCGTCGTCACACCGTGGGTGCGAATCGCCGGCGCTGCGGTGCGCCCGGAGAGACTCGAACTCTCACTGGTCAGGACCTAAACCTGATGCCTCTGCCTATTGGGCTACGGGCGCGCGGGGGAAGTCTCCCATGGTGGGTTCGAGGCTCGGGCCCGACGGCCCGCACGCCGCAACGCCCGTCGCGCTGGCTGAGGCGTGAGTGCAGCGTGCCTCGGCATCGCCGCGAGATCAGCGAGGCTCTTCGTCCGCGAGGTTGAGCTTGAGGTCCCTGCGCAGCTTCGCCACGTGGCCGGTGGCCTTGACGTTGTACTGCGCGAGGAAGACCTTGCCGTCCTCGTCGACGACGACCGTGGACCGGATGACGCCCTCGACGACCTTGCCGTAGAGCTTCTTCTCGCCGTAGGCGCCGTACTCCTTCATCACGGTCTTGTCCGGGTCGGAGAGCAGCGTGATCGTGAGATTGTCGCGCTCGCGGAACTTCGCGAGCTTCGCCGGCTTGTCGGGGGAGATGCCCACGACCTCGTAGCCCTGCGCCTGCAGCGAGTCGAGGGAGTCGGTGAAGTCACAGGCCTGCTTGGTGCAGCCCGGGGTCATCGCCGCCGGGTAGAAGTAGACGATCACCTTGCGGCCGAGGAAGTCGCCCAGCGCGACGTCCTTCCCGGCGTCGTCGCTCAGCGTGAACTCGGGGGCGGTGTCGCCGGGGGAGAGGCGCTCGGTCACGGACGAACTCCTTGTCGCAATAGATGTGCAATAACGTAGAGTGGGCACGGACCCAGGTCCGACCAACCTATCCGCTGTTGCACGAACGCCGAGCAGGAGAGCCCATGCACGTCCCGGACGGCTTCCTTGACGCGCCGACCTCGGTGACGACCGGTGTGGTCGCCGTCGCGGCCGTGGGCGTGTCGCTGGTCAAGGCCCGCAACGAGCTCGACGACAAGACCGCGCCGATGGCCGGCCTGGTCGCGGCGTTCATCTTCGCCGTGCAGATGATCAACTTCCCGGTCGCGTCCGGCACCAGCGGACACCTGATGGGCGGCGCCCTCGCGGCCGTGCTCGTCGGGCCCTGGACCGGCATCCTCTGCCTGAGTGTGGTCCTCCTCGTCCAGTGCCTGCTCTTCGCCGACGGCGGCATCACGGCGCTCGGCACCAACATCACGCTGATGGGCCTGGCCACGGTCGTCGTCGGCTGGCTGGTCTTCAAGGGCCTCCAGCTGGTGATGCCCAAGCGGCTCTCGCTCACCGCGCTCCAGGCCGGCATCGGCGCGTTCGTCTCCGTGCCCGTGGCCGCGCTGCTCTTCGTCGCGTTGTACGCCATGGGCGGCACGGCGGACATCCCGCTGGACACCCTCACGACCGCGATGGTCGGCGTGCACGTGCTGATCGGCGTCGGCGAAGGTGTGATCACGTTCCTCGCGGTCGGCGCGATCCTCGCCGTACGCCCCGACCTCGTCTACGGCGCCCGCCCGATCCTGGAGCGTCGTCAGCTCGAGATCCGCACGAGCTCGACGACGGGAGCCTCCGCATGAAGACCGTCTCCACCAGGTGGGTCGTCGCCGGCGTCGCCGTGGTCGCGCTGGTGCTGGCCGGCGTGATCAGCTTCTACGCCTCGGCGGACCCCGACGGCCTCACCAAGGTCTCGCAGGACAAGGGCTTCGCACACACCGAGACCGACCACGGCGCCAAGGACAGCCCGTTCGCGGGCTACGCCACCAAGGACGTCGACAACGAGCGGCTCTCCGGTGGCCTCGCGGGCGTGATCGGCGTGGTCGTCGTGCTCGTCCTCGGCACCGGCCTGGTCTACGTCGTACGCCGCCGCAAGCCGGCGGAGCCCGCCGCCAACGACGAGCGTGACCGCGAGCCGGTCAGCTGATGGGCGCGGGCCACGGCCACCAGCTGCACTACCACGGGCACTCGCCCGTGCACCGCGTCCCGGCGCACCTGAAGATCCTGGCGCTGCTGGGGTTCATGATCGTGGTGGTCGCAACGCCGCGCGACTGGTACCCGGTCTTCGGCGTCTACCTCCTCCTGCTCGCCGCGGTCATCGGGATGTCCCGGGTGCCGCCGACGTACCTGCTCAAGCGCACGGTCGTCGAGGTCCCGTTCGTGCTCTTCGCGGTGCTCCTGCCGTTCGTCGCCACCGGCCCCCGCACGGAGGTGCTCGGCGTCACCGTCAGCCAGCACGGGCTCGAGGCCGGTGTCGCGCTGCTGATCAAGGGCACGCTGGGTGTGCTGGCCAGCCTCACGCTCGCGGCGACCACCGAGCCGCAGGAGCTGCTGCTCGGCCTCGAGCGGCTCCGGCTGCCGCAGCAGCTCGTGCAGATCATGGCCTTCATGGTCCGCTACCTCGACGTCGTCACCGGCGAGATGCGGCGGATGAAGGTCGCGCGGGAGTCCCGCGGCTTCTCCGCCCGCAACCCCAGGCACTGGCCGGTGCTGGCCCGCTCGGCGGGCGCGCTGTTCATCCGGTCCTACGAGCGCGGGGAGCGGGTGCACCTGGCGATGCTGTCGCGGGGCTACACGGGCCGGATGCCGCGCTCATGACACCGGTCCTCGACGTCCACGGCCTGGCCTACGCCTACCCCGACGGGCACCAGGCGCTCTTCGGTGTCGACCTGCACGTCCACCGCGGGGAGCGGGTCGCGCTGCTCGGTCCCAACGGCGCCGGCAAGACCACGCTGGTGCTCCACCTCAACGGCATCCTCACCGCCGGCGCGGGCTCCGTCGCGGTCAGCGGCCTCGCCGTGGAGAAGGCCAACCTGACCGAGATCCGGCGCCGCGTCGGGGTCGTCTTCCAGGACCCCGACGACCAGCTCTTCATGGGCACCGTGCGCGCCGACGTCGCCTTCGGGCCGGCCAACCTCGGCATCACCGGCGCCGAGCTGGACCACCGGGTCCTGCGGGCGCTCGAGCAGGTCGGCATGGAGGAGTACGTCGACCGGCCGCCGCACCACCTCTCCTTCGGCCAGCGGCGCCGGGTCGCGGTGGCGACCGTGCTCGCGATGGAGCCGGAGGTCCTGGTGCTCGACGAGCCGTCGTCGAACCTCGATCCCGCCTCCCGCCGCGAGCTCGCCGACATCCTGCGCTCGCTCGACGTGACCGTCCTGATGGTCACCCACGACCTGCCGTACGCGCTCGAGCTGTGCCCGCGCTCGGTAGTGCTCAGCGGCGGCACCGTCGTCGCCGACGGCACGACGTACGACGTGCTCACCGACGAGGCACTGATGAAGGCGCACCGTCTCGAGCTGCCGTTCGGGTTCGATCCCCGGACCGCGATGCCCCGCCCGTAGGCGGGGTACCCGCTGATTGGTAGCGTTTCCGCTCGACGCCGTCATCGCGCGTCGTCACGAGTCAGAGGAGAAGAGGGTGGGCCAGGACCAGCAGCTGTCCGAGCTCGAGCAGGAGATCGCCGAGACCAGGGAGCGCCTGGCGACGACGATCGACCAGCTCTTGTACCGGGCGCACCCGAGGACCATCGTGAGTCGCGAGGTCAGCAGCATCAAGGCCCGCTTCGTGGACACCCGCACCGGCCAGCCCCGCACCGACAACATCCTGAAGGCCGCGGGCGCGGTCGTCGGCGTGGTCGCTGTGTTCGTGATCATCCGGAAGGTCGTCAGCTGATCCCGTGAGCAGCAAGACGCCCATCAAGATGCTCCACGACCGGGTCCTCGTCGAACTCGACAAGGAGTCCGGGGAGCGCCGCTCCTCCGGCGGCATCGTCATCCCCGCCACCGCCGCCATGGGCGCCCGCCGGCTCGCCTGGTCGAGGGTCGTCGCGGTCGGCCCGCACGCCCGTGCCGTCCAGGTCGGCGACCGGGTCCTCTTCGACGCCGACGACAAGGCCGAGGTCGAGGTCAACGGGGAGCTGTACGTCGTGATGCGCGAGCGCGACGTGCATGCCGTCGCCGCCGATCGGGTGGGCGACGCGGCCACCGGCCTCTACCTCTAGTTGGCACCGCCGCCCGGGTCGATGCCGGCCGCGGTCGGGGTCAGCGGACCCTGATCCGCAGCGTCTTGCTCGCCACGCCGTCGACGACCACGCGGAACTGGTAGGTCCCGCGCTTGGCCAGCCGCGGGAAGGTGACCCGCGCCGACCCGTCCGCCGCGATCCGGACCGTGCGCGCCGTCTTCCAGGAGCCCCGGGCCTGGCGCTGCACCCGGAGCACCTCGGCGTCGGTGTCGACCACCGTGACCTGGACGGGCTGCGGAGCCGCGCCCTTGCGGACCGCGACGGCGCCCGAGCGGAAGCCGGTGAGCCGGGCCGCGGTCGGAGCCGCCTCCGGGCCGGCCGCCGACGGCACGGCCGCGGCGGGCGCGGGCTCGGCGGGTGCCGGTGCTGCGGGTGCCGGTGCTGCGGGTGCCGGTGCTGCGGGTGCCGGTGCTGCGGGTGCGGGGTCCGGCGCCGCCCAGTCGCCGCAGCCCAGGCTGCCCTGCCAGTGGTAGTTGGTGCCGCCGACCTGGACCCACACGACGCGATACGCCGTCACGCCGGCCGGCCACTGGGGGTGCGCGGCGTAGGTGAAGACGGTGCGCCCGCTCCAGGTGCCGTCGTTGTTGTGGAAGTTCAGGGTCAGCTCGCCCAGGTTCGTCTCGAACCGGATGTTGACGTCGTTGGCCTGCCCCGACGGGATGTTGGCCGGGTAGTCGACGGTGAGCTCGTCGCAGGTGGGCGGGGCGTACTGCCAGTCCCACGTCCACGGCACGACCTCGGTCGTCGGGTGCTCCGGGTCCGTCGTCACCGGGAGCTCGCCCTCGCCCGGCTCGCCGGGGTCGGTCGGGTCGCCGGGGTCGGTCGGGTCCGTCGGGTCCGTCGGGTCGGTGGGTCCGGTCTCGCACGGCTGCACCCAGAAGGTCTTGAACTTGTGGTCCGAGCCCTGCGACCCCGGGGTGGTCGTGGTGACCTTCACGTGGAAGCCCTGCTGCGGGTGCGGCGTGCCGGTGAAGGAGAGCGTGTAGATCTCCCGGCCGTCGAGGTCGGTGCCTCCGCCGGCGGCGTCGCCGCCGACGAACACGCTGGTGTTGCCGGTGACGCTGATGGTCGCGTCGGCGGTCGGGGCCTGGCTCGCGAAGCTGACGGTGGAGACGAACTCGGGGCCCTCGTCGTAGCCGTACCACTCGATCGCGAACGAGCACGACACGTGCGGGTCGTTGCTCGGCGTCCCGACCTCGTCGGCCTCCGCGATCTTGACGGTCCCGTTGTTCCCATTGCCCGCGAGCGCCGGTGCGGCCCCGAGCCCGAGGACGGTGGGCACGAGGAGGGCCGAGGTGAGGGTGGCGAGCCGGCTGCGCATGGACGGTGCTCCAGGGGTCGTGGACGAGGTGCGGGCACCAGGCTCACATGCGCGTCGGGCGGTTTCGGCGGTTGTGGCAGAGCCTTGGACGACCGGTGGGCGAACCTTGCAGAGCCCTTGAGGAAGGCCCTTCCCGGGTGTGGCGCGGGCCACGCCGCGCTTGTTCGTCGGTCAACGACGTCGGCGCAGCCCGCACGTCGCCGGCCCCTCGAGCACGCTGCCGTCGGTGTCGAAGCGCGAGCCGTGCAGCGGGCAGTCCCAGCTGCGTTCTGCGTCGTTCCAGCGCAGCACCCCGCCCAGGTGGGTGCACACCGCCGACACCACCTGCTCGCGGCCGTCGACGCGGGTGGCCGCCGTGGGCGGTCCCGGCCGCTCGTATCGCACCCGGCCGTCGCCGTCGTCGGGTGCCGGTCGGGCGCCGGCGTGCCGGAGTGGGCGCAGCCAGCCGCCGACCAGCTCGACGCCGACCTCGGCATTGGCGAGCGCTATCCCGGGAAGACCGGAGAGCTCGCGGGTGCTCCACGGCTCGAGGGCGCTCGCCCATGGCTGCTGGCCGCCGAGCACACGACCGGAGATCGCGAGTGCCGCGGCGACGCCGTTCGTCAGCCCCCATTTGGAGTAGCCGCCCGCGACCAGCACCTGCTCGGCACCCGGAAGCACCGGCCCCACGTAGGGCAGTGCGGACGTCGTCGCGTAGTCCTGCGCCGACCAGGCATGGGTCTCCCGTGCCCCCGGGAAGTGCTCGTGGGTCCAGAGGCGCAGCGAGTCGAGATGCTCCCGCGCGGAAGTCGCCGCCCCCGTGCGGTGCCCGGAGCCACCGACGAGGAGCAGCCGCCCGCCGTCGGCATCGCGCAGCGACCGCGTCGGGCCGTCGGCCGAGAGATACATGCCGTCGACCGCGGGGGAGTCGGTGCGGAACGCCAGCGAGTACGACCGCTGCGGGGTCGCCCGGGCGAAGAAGCCGCCCCGGTCGAGGATCGGCATGTTGGTCGCGACGACCACCAGGCCGGCGCTCGCCTCGCCGCGCTCGGTGAGCACGCGCACCGGGTCCCGACCGCGGACCCGGCGCACCCGCTCGCCCTCGACGACGACGGCCCCGTGCCGGCGGGCGTCCGTCGCCAGCGCGGCCACGAGACCCACCGGGTCGACCTGTCGCTGGTCGGGCAGCAGCACGGCGCCCCGCGTCGGGAAGGGGAGCGGAGGACGGTCGACCCAGGTCGCCTCGTCCAGACCGGCGCGCAGGAGTGCGTCGAGCTCGGAGCGTGCCGCGCTCTCCCCGCCGGCCGACGTCGCGTAGGTGTAGGCCGGCCGCGTCTCGCACTCGACGTCGTGGTCGCCGCAGAAGCGGTCGAGCCAGGCCAGGCCTTCCCGGTTGGCCTCCGCGTAGGACCGCAGCACCGCGGTCGAGTGGCGGCGCGCGATCCGCGAGAGGTGGGTGCCCTGCAGGACGCTGACCTTGGCGGTGCTGCCGCCGGTCGTGCCGGCCCCGATGTGCCGTGCCTCGACGACCGCCACCGAGTGACCCGCGCGCGCGAGCAGCGTCGCAGTCGTGAGCCCGGTGACCCCACCGCCGATGACCACGACGTCCCACTCACCACCCAGCACCGCGGCTTCGGGGCTGGGCATGTCGTTGCGGTCCCACCACATCGATCTCAGCGTCATGGATGGGCGGTGCCCCACCCGCGGCACGTCATGCGGCGTGCGGCGCGGGTCAGCGGCGACGGAGCACGGCGTACGCCGCCCCCGCGACCGCCAGCGCGGCGAGGGCGATGCCGGGGGCGAGGCCGCGGGGCAGGTCGCCGTCGGTGCGGTAGCCGGCCCGGGTCAGGTGGCTCTGCGCGGAGCGGATCGAGCGGTTGGCCTGGTGGGAGAGCACCGAGCCGTCGCTCTGGTGGGAGAGCAGCGAGAAGCGGCTCATCGACGACCCGACCGAGCCCAGTGACGCGAACGACCCGATGCTGCCGAGGGAGGCCGCCGAGCCCACGGACCCGATGCTGAGCACGGACCCGTCGGAGCAGACCGACAGGACGCTGTTGCGGGACCGGTACGACCAGAGGCTCGGCACGACCCCGATCGTAGGCCGGGGTTCTTCGGCTTCGGCGGACCGCGCTCCGGGTCCTCATGAAGATGCCCTAAGGTAAGCCTGCCCTAATGGAGATCGTCACCCTGAGCCACAGGAAGCCCGCCCGTGAAACGTCTGCCCCTGGCCCTCGTCAGTGTCCTGGTCATCGCCCTCGGCAGCGCCGCCTGCTCGGGGGACGACGGGCCGAAGATCGTGGTCTACAACGCTCAGCACGAGCAGCTGCTCGAGGAGATCGCGCCGAAGTTCGAGGAGCAGACCGGCATCAAGGTCGAGCTGCGCAACGGCTCGGACTCCGAGCTGGCGGCCCAGCTGATCCAGGAGGGCGAGGCCTCCTCGGCGGACGTGTTCCTGACCGAGAACACGCCGGCGATGTCGGCGGTCGAGCGGGCCGGGCTGTTCGCGCCGCTCGAGGCCGCGGCGACCGAGCCGATCCCGGCCGCCTACCGGCCGGCCAGCGGGGAGTGGACCGGCTTCGTGGCGCGGTCGACGGTGCTGGTGTACAACCCGAGCCTGGTCGGGGAGGACGAGCTGCCGGAGTCGCTCCTGGACCTCGCGAAGCCCGAGTGGGCCGGCAAGGTGTCCTTCTCGCCCACGGGTGCGGACTTCCAGGCGATCGTGGCCGCGGTGCTCGACCTGGAGGGCGAGGACGCCGCCCGGCAGTGGCTGGAGGGCCTGAAGGCCAACGGCACCGTGTACGACGGCAACAACGTGGTGCTCGAGGCGGTCAACTCGGGTGAGATCGCGACCGGCATCGAGTACCACTACTACTGGTACCGCGACCAGGCCGAGTCCGGCGACCACAGCGACGACAGCGAGCTGCACTACTTCGGCGACCAGGACCCGGGCGCGTTCCTCAGCGTCTCGGGCGCCGGGGTGCTGAAGAACGCCGAGCACCCGGACGAGGCTCAGGAGTTCGTCGCGTACCTGACCAGCGAGGAGGGACAGCAGGCGCTGGCGGACAGCTACGCCCTGGAGTACCCCCTGAACCCGGCGGTCGGCCTGGAGCCGCCCGTGCGGCCACTCGCCGAGCTGCAGCCGCCCACCGTCGCCGTCAGCGACCTCGACGGCGACAAGGTGGTGGAGCTGCTCTCCGACGCGGGGTTCGTGCTCTGAGCGTCCAGGCCACCGTCGCACCGCCCGGGCTCCGCCGCCCGGGCCGGGAGACGGCTCGGCCGCCGGCGGTGCTGGTGCTGCTCGGGCTGCTGGTCGCGGCGACGAGCCTGCTGCCGCTCGGCTTCGTCGTCGTCTCCACCGCCGAGCTCGGCCCCGCCGAGGCCTGGGACCTGGTGACCCGGCCGCGCTTCGACGACCTGGTGTGGAACACCTCCCGACTGCTGGTCGGCGGCGTCGCGCTCAGCCTGCTCCTCGGGGTCGGGTGCGCGTGGCTCGTGGTGCGCACCGACCTGCCGCTGGCCCGCCTCTGGCACGGCCTACTGTGCGCACCGCTCGCGGTGCCCGCGTTCGTCAACGGCTACGGCTGGATCTCGACCACCCACGCCGTCCAGTCCTACTGGGGCGCGGTGCTCGTCGTCAGCCTCTCCTACTACCCGCTCGTCTACCTGCCGACCGTGGCCGCGCTGAGCCGGCTGGACTCCTCGGTCGAGGACGTCGCCGCCAGCCTCGGCGCCGGCGCCTGGTCGTCGTTCTTCCGGGTGGTGCTGCCGACGATCAGCCCCGCCGTGCTCGGCGGGGCGCTGCTGGTCGGCCTCCACCTGCTGGGGGAGTACGGCGCCCTGCAGCTGCTCAACTTCCCGACCCTGACCACCGGGATCCTCGACCAGTACCGCCTCTCCTTCAACGGCCCGGCCGCCACCATGCTGGCGCTGGTGCTCGTCGCCTTCTGCCTGGTCCTGCTCGGCCTCGAGCTGCTGGCCCGCGGCCGCCGACGCCGCTCGCGCGTGGGCTCCGGCGTCGGCCGGCCGGCGACCCGGCACCGGCTCGGCCGTGCCGCACCGGCCTGGTGCGCGGCCCTGCTCGCGCTCGCGGTGCTGAGCCTCGGCGTACCACTCGTCAGCCTGGTGCGCTGGCTGGTGCGCGGCAACTCGTCGTCGCTGCCCGCGGGCGACCTCGGCGCCGCGCTGGGCACCACCCTCGGCCTGGCGGTCGCCGCCGGCGTGCTGGCCACGGCGGCAGCCCTCCCGATCGCCTGGCTCGCGGTGCGGTACCGCGGCGTGGTCGTCACCCTGATCGAGCGGGCGGTGTATCCCGCGAACGCGCTGCCGGGCATCGTCGTCGCGCTGGCGCTGGTGACGATCTCGATCCGGGTGGTGCCCTCGCTGTACCAGACGCTGCCGGTGCTCGTCGTCGGCTACGTGATCCTGTTCCTGCCGCGCGCCGCGGTGGGCGTCAGGCCCACGCTCGAGCTGGCGCCGCCGGTCCTCGAGGACGTCGCGACCTCGCTCGGCTGCAGCCGGGCGGGCGCCGTCCGCCGGGTCACGCTGCCCCTGGTGCTGCCCGGGCTGGCGGCCAGCGTCGCGCTGGTCTCGCTGGCCGTCGGCACCGAGCTCACCGCGACCCTGCTGCTGGCGCCCACCGGCACCTCGACGCTGGCCACCGAGTTCTGGTCACGTGCCTCCGCCGTCGAGTACGGCGCCGCCGCCCCGTTCGCGCTCGCGCTGATCCTGCTGTCGATACCCGCCACGTGGCTGCTCGGGAGGGCGGCCGTGTCCCGGAGCCCGAGGAGGCCGGCATGACTCGACCGACGGTGGGGCTGCGGGTCAGCGGCCTGACCAAGTCCTTCGGCCCGACCCGCGTCCTCGACGACGTCGACCTCGACGTGCCCGGCGGGATCACCGCCGTGCTGGGCGCCTCCGGCTGCGGCAAGACGACGCTCCTGCGGCTGATCGCCGGCTTCCTCGAGCCCGACGCCGGCACCATCCGGCTCGGGGACCGGACGGTCGCCGGTGCGGGCCGGCCGGTGCCGCCGCGGCGCCGGCGGATCGGGTACGTCCCGCAGGAGGGCGCGCTGTTCCCGCACCTCGACGTCGCGGCGAACGTCGCGTTCGGCCTCCCGTCGGGCCGCCGCTCCGCGGCCGCGCGGCGGCGCGTCGAGGAGATGCTCGACCTGGTCGAGCTGCCCCGCGCCGCGGCGAGCCGGCACCCCCACCAGCTGTCCGGCGGTCAGCAGCAGCGCGTCGCGCTGGCCCGCGCGCTCGCGCCGCGACCGGACGTCGTACTGCTCGACGAGCCGTTCTCCTCCCTCGACGCCGCCCTGCGCGAGGAGACCGGACGCGCGGTCGTCAGGGCCCTGCGCGCCAGCGAGGCGACGGCGGTGCTGGTCACCCACGACCAGGGCGAGGCGCTCTCGCTCGCCGATCTCGTCGCGGTCATGGCGCACGGACGCTTCCTCCAGGTGGCGGCACCCACCGACATCTACCTCGACCCCGCGGGCCCGGCCGTGGCGTCGTTCGTCGGGCACGCCGTGCTGGTGTCGGCCGAGGCGCACGCCGGAACCGCCGCCGGCGCGCTCGGCCCGATCCCGGTGCGCGGTGCCCGCGACGGCCGCGTCCTCCTGGCGGTGCGGCCCGAGCAGGTCGCGGTCACCGCGAAGGACGCGCCCGGGTGCCTGACCGCCGAGGTGGTCGAGGTGTCGTTCTTCGGGCACGACGCGACCGTCCGCGTGCGGGTCGGCGCGGACGACCAGGTCGATCTGACCGCGCGGGTGCCCGCGACCGACGTGCCCGAACCCGGGACGCAGGTCGGCGTGCGCGTGGTCGGCGAGGTCCTGGCGTTCCCCGAGAACCCGCGATGAGCACGCTCCCGGTCGCGCGTCCCGCCCACTGGCTGCTCGGCGGGGCGCCGGGCGATCCGGCGCTGGTCCACGGCGACCGGGTGGTGACGTACGCCGAGCTCCTCGACCTGGTCACGGCGGAGCGGGACCGCTTGGGACCGCGGCACCTCGTGACGCTGGAGGCGCGGCCGACGATCGAGTTCGTGGTCGCCTACCTGGCCGCACTGGCCGACGGCCATCCGGTGCTGCTGCTCGGCGAGGGCGGTCTCGAGCGGCACGCCCATCTGGTCGCGGAGTACCGGCCAGGCACCAGCACCGGCCTGCACCCCGACCTCGCGCTGCTGCTCTCGACGTCCGGCTCGACCGGCTCGCCCAAGCTGGTCCGGCTCTCGCGCGCCAACGTCGAGGCCAACGCACGCAGCATCGCCGACTACCTCGACCTGCACTCGAAGGACGTGGCGATCACGGCGCTGCCCCTGCACTACTGCTACGGGCTCTCGGTGCTGCACAGCCACCTGCTGGTCGGCGCCACCGTCGTGCTGACCGATCTGTCGGTCGCCGACGCCTGCTTCTGGGACCTCGCCGAGCGCACGTCGGTGACCGGCCTGGCCGGAGTGCCCCACACCTTCGCGCTGCTCGACGCCGTGGGCTTCGGTCGGCGGGTGCTGCCCCGGCTCCCGTCGCTGCGCTACCTCACGCAGGCCGGCGGCCGGATGGCGCCGGACCGGGTCCGTGAGTACGCCGCGCTGCTCCACGAGCGCGGCGTCGACCTGTTCGTGATGTACGGCCAGACCGAGGCGACCGCGCGAATCGCGTACCTGCCGCCCGAGCTCGCGCCGGACCACCCGGACGCGATCGGCGTCGCCGTCCCGGGCGGCACGCTGCGGGTGGTGCCGGTGCCGGACGCGCCACCGGGGACCGGCGAGCTCGTCTACGCCGGACCCAACGTGATGATGGGCTACGCCGAGTCGCTCGCCGACCTGGCCCGCGGTGCCGAGCTGAGCGAGCTGCGCACCGGCGACCTGGCCCGGGTCACCGATGCCGGGCTCGTCGAGGTGCTCGGCCGGCTCGACCGACAGGCCAAGGTGCTCGGCCACCGGGTCGACCTCGACCGGGTCGAGGCGCTGCTCGCCGACGCCGGCGACGTCGTGCGCCTGGTCGCGCGCCCGGAGCGCCTGTGGGCGTTCGTCCCCGGCGTCCGTGCCCGGTCCCGGGTGCGCGACCGCATCGCCGCCGTGACGGGGCTGCGCGGCTCGGCGCTGCGGGTGGTGGTGCTCGACACCCTGCCGGTCACCGCGTCGGGCAAGCCCGACGACGCCGCACTCCGGGGTCACGTCGAGCGTGAGGAGTCGCTCGGCGGCCCCGTCGCCACCACGCCGCTCACCGCCGAGGAGGTCCGCGACTTGTACGCCGTCGTGCTCGGTCGCCCGGAGGCGACGGTCGCCGACTCGTTCGTCGGGCTCGGCGGCGACTCGCTGTCCTACGTCGAGGTGTCGACCCGGCTCGGTGAGCGGCTCGGCACGCTCCCGTCGTCCTGGCCCACGAGGTCGGCGACCGACCTGGCCCGCGTCGCCGTTCCGGCGCCGGCCGACCCCGCCCGGCGCCGGCGCGGCGTCCCGGTGGACGTCTCGGTGGTGCTCCGCGCGGTCGCGATCACGCTCGTCGTGGTCACGCACGCGGACCTGTTACAGCTCCAGGGCGGTGCACACCTGCTGCTGGCGGTCGCCGGCTACAACCTCGCTCGGTTCCAGCTCGCGGTCACCGACCGGCGTGAGCGGGTGCTCGGACTGCTGCGCAGCGCGCGCACGGTCGCGCTGCCGGCGGTGCTGTTCGTGGGCCTGCTCGCCGCGGTCGGCCACGAGTACCGCTGGTCGACGGCGGTGCTCCTCAACGGGGTGCTCGGGGGCGATCGCTGGGACGAGCAGTGGCAGTTCTGGTTCCTCGAGACGCTGGTGTGGAGCTACCTCGGCCTGGCCGCGCTGCTCGCGGTGCCACTGCTCGCCCGCGCTCATCGGGCCGCGCCGTTCCGATCCGCGCTCCTGCTCCTCGCCGTCACGCTCGCTGTGCGCTACGCGTGGACCGGCGTCGAGGCGACGTCGACCGAGCGGTACACGCTCGGCATGGTCGCCTGGTGCATCGCGCTGGGCGCGTGTGCGGCGTACGCCCGCAGCCGGTGGCAGCGGCTGCTCGTGGCCGCGATCGCGGTCGCGGCGACGGTCGGCTTCTTCGGCGACCCGCGGCGCGAGACGCTCATCGTGGCCGGCGTCCTGCTGCTCCTCGCCGGCCGGCCGGTCCGGCTGCCCGGATGGGCGGCCTCGGCGCTCGGCGTCCTCGCCGCGGCATCGCTGTGGATCTACCTCACCCACTGGCAGGTCTACCCGCCGCTCGAGGACGGCGGCCATCAGGTCTGGGCGATCCTCGCCTCGCTGGCCGTCGGTGTCGCGGCGTCGCACGCCTGGTCGGCCGCGAGCCGCCGGCTGCGGCCCGGCCAGGGCCGGTCGTGGTCTCGGGACTGCCCCGGGGGCCCGAGAGCGACGGCTCGGCCGCGCCGGTCTGGGGTGGGCTCCGGTGGAGGCCGGTGACCCCGGCGGCATCAGGGGCCGCAGGTTCATCAAGGGATGAAGGTCGCCGCGCGCCTACCCGGGTGAGCTCACCCGGGTAGGCGCGATCTTCCGTTCATCCCTTGATGAACCCGCGACGCGAACCGGCGCGGCCGAAATGCCGAAGGCCAGGACGTGGGATTCGTCCTGGCCTTCGGTCTGGTACGCCATCAGGGACTCGAACCCCGAACCCGCTGATTAAGAGTCAGCTGCTCTGCCAATTGAGCTAATGGCGCCCTGCTCCACGTCACCCTGAAGCGACGTGAACTCTACCAGCGGGAGACCCGCGGGAAAAATCGAGGGGCCCCGGAGCGACCCGGGTCAGAGCGACGCGAGGACGGCCTGCGCCGCGGAGTGGCCGCCGAGCCCCGAGACGGCTCCGCCGCGGCGCGATCCGGAGCCGCAGACCAGCACCGACTCGATGTCGGTCTGCACGCCCCACTGCTGCGCGGGCGTGTCGAGGCGGGCCCGGTTGGCCGCCCACGGCCAGTCGAGGTCGCCGTGGAAGATGTGCCCGCCCGGCATGGCGAGGTCGCGCTCGACGTCCTGCGGGGTCTTGGCCTCGAGGCACGGCCGACCGTCGGCGTCGGTGGCCAGGCAGGACTCGATCGGCTCGACCAGATGCTGGTCGAGGGAGTCGAGGGCGCGGCGGACGGCGAGGTCGCGGGCCGCCTCGGGATCGGCGTCGAAGAGCGACGCGGGGGTGTGCAGCCCGAAGTAGGTCAGGGTGTGGGTGCCGGCCGGGACGTCGCCCAGGATCGAGGGGTCGGTGAGGGAGTGGCAGTAGATCTCGCCCGGCAGCACGCTCGGAACGCTGCCGGCCGCGGCGTCGTCGTACGCCGCCTCGAGCTGGGTGTAGTCCTCGGCGAGGTGGAGGGTGCCGGCGAACGCGACCTCGGGGTCGATCCCCGAGCGCAGCCGCGGCAGTCGGTCGAGCAGCATGTTGATCTTGAGCTGGGCGCCGACCGGCTTGGTCGCGGGGTCCTCCTGGTCGCCGAGCAGGATGCGGAGCACCCAGGGGGCGACGTTGGAGAGCACGTAGCGCGCGCCGACGGTGTGGGAGCCGTGGGCGTCGTCCCAGCTGACCTCGGCGCCCGCGTCGTCGGCGCGGATGCGGCTGACCCCGGCCGAGGTGCGGATCTCGGCGCCCGCGGCGGTCGCCGCCCGCGCCAGTGCGTCGGTGACCGCGCCCATGCCGCCGACCGGGACCCGCCACTCCCCGGTGCCGTTGCCGATCAGGTGGTAGAGGAAGCAGCGGTTCTGGATCAGCGAGGGGTCGCGCATCGACGCGAACGTGCCGATCAGCCCGTCGGTGGCGGCGATGCCGCGCACCGTGTCGTCGGCGAACCGGGCCTCGATCGTCTCGCCGAGCGGCGTGGTCACGAAGTCATGCCAGGTCTCGGCGGAGACCCGGTCGCGGATCTCGCGCTCGAGCGGCAGCGGCCGCAGCAGCGTGGGTGCGACGACGGCCGCCAGGTCGCCCACGTCGGCGTAGAAGCGGTTCCACGCGTCGTACTCGGCCGGCCCACCGGTCAGATGCCGGAACGACTCGGCGGTGCGCTCGCCGGCCGGGCGCTCGACGAGCAGCCCACCGGGCCGTCCGTCGCGGATCGTGGGCGTGTACGACGCCACCGAGCGCGACTCCAGCCGCAGGTCGAGGTCGAGGTCCGCGATCAGCTGCTCGGGCAGCAGCGAGACGAGGTAGGAGTAGCGCGAGAGCCGCGCGGGGTGGCCGGAGAAGGCCGGCGCGGAGATCGCCGCGCCGCCCGTGTGGTCGAGGCGCTCCAGGACCAGGACCGACAGGCCGGCCCGAGCCAGGTAGGCGGCCGCGACCAGGCCGTTGTGCCCGCCCCCGACGACCACGACGTGGTAGGCCTGCTGCTCGGACGTCACCGGTCCAACCTAGGCCATCACCGGCGCCTCGCCCGGTACCGGCGATTTGCGCACCAACGGTCCCGAGTCGCGAGAAGATCGTTGGGCAGCCGTGAGCACTGGTCGGGACCACAGGGAGGGCGGAAGGTGGGAGTGACACCCAGGGCGTCACTGCTGCCTGCCCTCGGCATGCTCGTGCTGACGGCGGTCTTCGGGCTCACCGCGGCGTACGGCGCGCCCGAGGGTGGCTACGCGATCGGCATCTGGCCGGTCGGGCTGGCCTCCTCGACCCTGCTCGTGACCAGGCGGCCCTCGATACCGGTCGTGCTGGTGCTCGTCTGCGCGATCGCGTTCCTGACGATCTGGACCTGCCGCCCGTCCGGTGTCGCGCTGGGGCTGACGATCGGCATCACCGTCGAGACCTGGGTGGTCTGGCGGATCCTGAGCGGCGGCGTACGCCAGCGACCGGAGCTCTACTCCCACGCCGACCTCGGTCGCTACATCGTGGCGGCATTCGCCGGACATCTCGTCGCCGCGACGTCTGCCGTCGTCACCAGCCTGGTCACCGGCTGGGGCACCCCCTGGCTGATGGGGCTGACGGTCGGCATGTCGAGCCTCGCGTCGCAGCTGGCCGTGACGCCGTTCTTCTGCAGGCTGCGGCCGCACCGCGGGCTCGCGTCGGTGGTGGAGCGGGTCGCCCAGTGGACGCTAGTCGCGACGCTCACCCCGGTGGTCTTCCTGCTCGACGACTTCCCCGCCCTCGCGTTCACGCTGATCCCCGTGCTCGCCTGGGGGGCGCTGCGCAGCGGTGCGTACGAGGCGATCGCGCAGCTCTTCGTCACGCTCGGGGTCGCGATCGCGCTGACGACCCGCGGTCACGGGCCGTTCGCGCACATCGACGCCCGGTACGACCTGCCCGCCGACGTCCAGGGGCTCCTGCTCGCGTTCTTCATCGTCGACTGCGCGCTGGTCGTGGTGCCCTTCGTGCTCAGCGTCGGGGAGCAGCTGGAGAACGGCCGGCAGGTCGCGGCGGAGCGCGACCGGGTGCAGAGCATCGTCAACGGCACCGTGGGTGTCGCGATCATCGGCACCGACGAGCTCGGCCGGATCACGCTCTTCAACCCGGGCGCCGAGCGGCTGCTCGGATACGCCGCCGGCGAGGTGGAGGGGCGGCACGCGGTGCTCCTGCACTCCCGCGAGGACGTGGCCGAGCTGGCCCACCAGATCGGGGTCGCCAACGACTTCGCGGTCGTCTCGGCCGCGCTCGTCGGCCGCGGGCCCACCGTGATGAAGTTCGTCCGCAAGGACGGCGAGAAGCGCAGTCACTCGATGTCGCTGAACCGGATCGTCGATGATCGCGGTGACGTCATCGGCTACGTCAGCACCTCCGAGGACATCACCGAGCGCGTCGAGGCCGAGAACCGGCTGGTCGAGGCGCTCGAGACCGAGCGTCAGGCGGTCGAGCGGCTCCGCGACGTGGACCAGGTCAAGGACGCCTTCGTGTCCAGCGTCAGCCACGAGCTGCGCACCCCGATCACCAGCATCCTCGGCTACGTCGAGATGCTCAAGGACGGCGAGTACGGCGACCTCGGCGCCGCGCAGCTCGATGCCGTGCAGCGCGTCGCCGCGAACAGCTCGCGGCTGCTGTCGCTGATCGACGACCTGCTCACGCTCTCCCGGGTCCAGGACGGCGGCATCGGCATGGTCGACCGCGTCGTCGACCTGCGCAAGGTCGTGACGGCCGGGTGCGCCGTCGTGGCGCCGTCGCTCGAGCGGCGGGAGCTCAGCTTCGAGGTCGACCTCCCCGACGAGCCGGTGCCCTTCCTCGGGGATCGCGACATGTTGGAGCGGGTCGTGATCAACCTCGTGGGCAACGCCGTGAAGTTCACCCCGGAGCACGGCCGCGTCGACGTGCGCCTGGGGGTCGGTACGGAGGTCGTCGACATCGAGGTGGCCGACACCGGCATCGGCATCCCGCCGGAGGAGCACGAGCGGCTGTTCAGCCGGTTCTTCCGCTCCTCGCTCGCCCAGGAGCGGGCGATCCCGGGCAGCGGGCTCGGGCTGTCCATCACCCGCGCGATCGTCGAGCAGCACGGCGGGTCGGTCAGCGTCGAGTCCGAGCCGGGGGAGGGGACCACCTTCCGGGTGCGCCTGCCGGCGCTCACGCCGGCCTAGGACCCGGGGACAGGTCCTTCTCGAACCACGCCTCGGCGTACGGGTTGTCGTTGTAGCGCGGGATCGCGCGGTAGCCCGCGCGCTCGTACATCGCGATCGCCTCGGTCAGCGTGCCGTTGGTGTCGAGGACCACCCGGTCGTGGCCGAGGCGGCGGGCCAGCGCCTCGAGCTCGCGCAGCATCCGCGCGCCGAGGCCGGCGCCGCGCCACGCCTCGTCGACCCACATCCGCTTGATCTCGCCGACCCCGCGCAGGTCGCCGTCGAGCTCGCGGACACCGCCGTACGCCACCGGCCGGCCGGCGCTGGTCGCCAGGAGGAAGGTGCCCGCGTGGTCGGGGTCGCCCGGGTCGAAGCCGCCGGGGAACCGCCGCGCCAGCTCGGCGAAGTAGCGGCCGGCGGCGTCGGCGGCGGCCGGGTCGTCCGGCGCGACCTCGCGCAGCTGGATGGTCGCCGCCCGGACGAGCAGGTCGGCCGTGGCGAGCGCCTCGGCCAGCCGGACGCGCTGCCGCTCGGTGAGCGGTGCGACCAGCCGCTGCGCCAGCTCCTCGGACCGATCGTCCAGCTCCTGCCAGGCCCGCAGCCCGGCGGTCGTCAGCGTGGCCACGCGTCGGCGCCGGTCGGCGGGGTCCGCGTCGACCCGCACCAGACCGTCCCCGTCGAGTCGGCGGAGCAGGCGGGTCAGGTATCCGGAGTCGAGGCCGAGCCGGTCGCGCAGCTCGCGCACCCCGGCTCCGTCCGGACCGATCTCGAAGAGCAGCCGCGAGGCGCCGAGCGGCCGGCCGGTGCCCAGGAAGGACTCCTCCAGTGCGCCGATGCGCTGGGTGTAGGTGCGGTTGAAGCCGCGCAGGGTCGCGGTCGTGTCCATTCTCTGACTTTAGTCAGAGAGTGGGTAGGTGTCGATCGGATCCAGCGGCGGTGGACCGTCCACCGTCTCGCCGGTCGGAGACGGTGGACCACCCACCGCCGCGGGCGGCCGGCCGAGCTGGAGATGGCGCGAGCCCCGGCCGAGGAACGACCGGGGCTCGCGGAGTCTGGGGTGAGTGACGGGACTTGAATCCGGCACTCATCCCGTGGCGGCATCGCAAAAGTGCAGGTCAGGGGGTATTTAGATCGGTGAACGCGCGTGTTTCCAGATGACTCTGGGCGGGCATAGGTGCAAACGTGCACATTCGGCAGGGGACTTCAGCGCCAGGACCAGGAGTAGTACCCGTCGTCGCCGAGCGTGGCGATGACCGACGCGGTGTTGCCAGCGCCATCAGTAACGGTGCATCGCACCTCTTCGTCCGCGTGGACCCACTTCGTCGGGCAGTCGACGTCGACCTCTCCGGCGCCCTGATTCGTAGCCCACTCTGCGATGTCCGGCTCGATCCACTCGCCGTCGAACTGATAGCTCGCGGCGAACGTCAACTGACCGATGACCGCAGCCCCGAAGGAAGCGAACCAGAGGATCGGGACGGCTGGTGTCGAACGGGCCCGAACGGTTCTCAGGATGAGGTAGAGCGGGATCAGCAGGGCGGCCCCTGGTGAGACGTTGACGCCGCCCTTCTTCAGTTGCTGACTATCTAGGATCGCCAGCACCACCGCTATCACCCAGTAGGCGATCATCGCCCACTCCTGCGCAGCCAGAGCGGGGACCCAGTAGCCGAGGGGCAGCCACACGAGCGGCAGAAGGGCGATCGTCCAGACGTAGGCCAGATACGCCGGATGGTTGCTGACGTCGGATCCGTGGCTCGCGGCCGGCGTGGATGATGCGCTCTCTGACATGTTGGCACCGTAGTCGCGGTACTCGCTCAGCGGAGCCGAAACCTGGTATCACCACCTTCGAACACCCGTTCTAAGATGCCTGGATGCGCCAGCCTCCCTTCCACGTGTGGGTCGATGTCACGGGGGCGTGGTCAGACCCCTCTCCCGGTGTGCTGCTGGCGTGGCGGCAGACGGATCGACACGGCTGGGAGGCGTGGGTCATGTACGCGTCCTCCTACTCCACGGGCAACGGCCTGGAGGTCCATGTCACCCAGTCGTGGGTGCTCGCTCACCACGTGCGGCCTGCTGATGCGCCGCGGCCAGAGCGGGACTACTCGAAGTACCGGCCGAGGGTCGATGGGCGCTAGCGCTGCTGGGCCGGCATCAGTCCGCGACCTCTCCGGGCACGACGGTGATGTGGATCTCCCGCCAGCCCCTCAGGCCTCTGCTCGTCGAGCTGCGCGATGGCCGCCTCCCACGTCGGTGCGTCGGCGTAGATCTCGCGGCGTTCGCCGGTGTCCGGGTCGGGCCGGATCGTGGAGTGCAGCCTCACGGCCGCAGCCTACGTCGGTAGCCGGGTCGTCTAGTCAACCCCTCCAGAATGAAAGCATTGCTTGACTATATGTGTAAGCGATGCTTGACTATGGGCACCGGGATGGACCCGAGATCAGCACCCCAGGAGCCCTAGATGGACCGCATCGGCCGCACCGTCTACATCATCCGCGACGACGCCGTGATCGAGGGCGTCATCACGAACGCGACCTTGCAGGTGATCGGCAACTACCGCTACGCCATCACCTGCACCGACGGCACCACCGAGGAGCGGGGCGACGGCTCCTTGTGGTGGACCCAGGAGCAGGCCGAGCGGTTCCTCCCGATTGACGAGCTGTACTGATGAGCAGCCAGATGCAGGCGCTCCGCGAGGTCATGGAGCGTGAGTACGGCGTGACCGACACCCCGACGTGGGACCCCGCCGTCGGCCAGACGCGGCCGGTGTTCGAGATCGAGGCGCGTTCAGATCGGACCCGCCGCGCGATCCTGGCCGACCTGCCGCCAGTGGTGCGGGAGCAGCGGGCGACTGCGGCGGCGGCGTTCAACGTCGACCTGGACACCGCGGACGTCATCGCGATCGAGGTGTACGGGTATGTCGATCGGCGTACCGAGCGGGCCGACCCCGGCGAGTGGACCAGTGAGTCGGGACCGCTGCCGTCTGTGCCGTATGAGCGGTGGCTGCGTGAGCAGGTCGAGCAGCACATCCCGGCCGGGTACACGCCGGTCGGTCGGCCCCGTGAGGATCTGCTGGGTGGGGTGGTTGCGGCCAAGGCCGCCAAGGATGAGGCCCCGGCGGTGCTGTCGGCGGCGGTGCGGGCCGCCCTCGAGCGGGGGGTCACCGCGCGGATGATCGCGGAAGCGCTCGGCGTGACGACGCCCAGGGTGTACCAGCTGCGCGACGGGAAACGGTGACGGGCATCGGCGTGGGCCGTGTAGCGTGCGTGGTGCCCTGCGTCAGCGGGGATGAGCCGCTATTCGGGGGCGACTCCCGCGATGGCTCGATGTTCTCCCTGCGTCAGCGGGGCATGACAAAGCCGCCTCCTCTCGTTGGCTGGGAGGGGGCGGCTTCGTCGTCCGGACGCGACGAACCGCCCCGCCCTCACGTGGAGGACGGGGCGGCTTGTTGCTCACGCGGGTGACAAGTTCCGGGGTCGGTTTCGCCGGATCGTCTCGGCACGGGTCGTGGTGAGTGGCTGTGGGGGTCACGCTGGGTGACGTGACTACTCTGGACGGCCCATTCCCGGACTACCTGTCGGGGAGGAACCCGCTGGCCGAGTTCGCTCGCTTCTGTGAGGACCTCGGGGTCGAGACCGGCGAGGAGGCGGCTGCTGCTCTGGCGCTGTGGCGGAGCCTGTATCGGCATACGACCTGGTTGGGCCCGCTGGATGGGGATCTGCCCGTGAGGGAGCCCGGCTGTAGGTGAGGCCAGTTCCGGCCTTGTGACGGGAACCGCGACAGTTCCGGTTTCGGCTGTGGGAAGATCAGCTGCGATGTCCATCAGCACCACACGGCAACAGCCGGACCTGACCGACTTGCGGTTGCTCGCCGCCGTGGTCGGGCTGATGTTCATCTCCGTGCCGGCGGTGAACGGGGTTAGCCCTGAGGGCAGTGACCTCGTGATGGCCGGCGCGGCGATTACGTCCCTTATCCCGATCCTGAGTCGTGCCAGCCGTATCCCACGCCTCTCGGCCGCGGTCTTCACCCTCATGAGTGTCTACCTGATCGGGACCCTTCTGTTCTCCGAGGACCCGACGCAGGGTTACCGGCACACCATCAGCACCGTGGCGGCCGGCGGCACGCTGCTCCTGTTCGCGGCCTATGGCAAGGAGATGCTCGGGTACTCGTTGTTCCGACTGGGGGCTTTCGTGCTAATCGTCGGCGGCATCGTCGGGTCGGCCGGGTCAGGCCTACCGAAGAACATCGTCGGCGGATCGATCGTCTACCTCCTCACCCTGGGGGCGCTGCTCCTGATCGTGCGCAAGCCGCACAACGCCTGGTTCTACACGTCCGCAGTGTTCGCCATGACCGGCGTCCTGGCGCTCCGGATGGACTTTCGCAGCATGATCGGGTTCACCCTGATCCTGATGCTGGCCTACTGGGGCGCTACGGCGCTGCGACCCAAGGTGTTTTGGCTTGTCGGTCTGATCGGGGCCGTGGGCACCATCTGGGCGATCACGTGGTACTTCCTCAACGCCCACGCGAACCGGCTGGCGATCGAGATCTCGCAGCGCATCACCGCCGAGTCGGGTCGCCGCGCGCTATCAGGTCGCGATTGGCTCTGGCCCTACATCACTCGCCGCGTCGACCAGGACGGCCAGTGGTTCGGCCTCGGTGTTGGGTCGCTGCCGGGAGACTTCCTGCCTACGGACCTGTCGTCCCACAGCTTCTACATGCAGACCTATCTCCAACTCGGGGTGTTCGGCCTCGCGCTGGTCGCGTTTGTGCTGCTGACGGTCTGGAAGACGGTGGCGACATCGCGGCAGGCGTCCGGCCGGTTTGGCGCGGCGTTGTTCCTGATGTTCGTCGTGCATAACTCCACCGAGGTGCTGGCGTTTCAGAACGGTCTCCTCGCGAGCATCCCCGCCTGGTGTGCGATCGGCCTCGCCTACTCGCTAACGCGCGCCGAGGTCGACGCACCGAAGCTCGAGCCAAAGCCCGAACCTGAACCGGAGGTTTCGCAGCCAACCTGGCGCGCACGCAGCGGTCACTGGGAGGCCGCCGCCCCTAGGCCGCGAGGCCGGCGAGTCGGTTCAGGTAGGTGATCACGGCCGCTGACTGGACGCCGGCGCCACCCTCGGAGCCCCCGGTCGGGTGCACGCCATCGGACTGCATGTAAGCCGGCCCGATGGAGAGCATGGTCGCGAAGGTCTCGCAGCTCGGGATGTAGCCGTAGCCCCTGACTGCGGCGTACCCGGGCAGTGCAGCGTTCCGAGCCGCGTGGGCGGCGACGTTGGGCGCGGGAGACACCTCGGGGTTCTGCGAGGCGATGACGACGCCGCAGTCAGGCTGCACGGTGCGCAGTGTCTCAATGAAGGAGTCGATCGCCACAAGGTAGGAGGAGGCCGACCCAGACCCGTAGTTGTGCCCGGAGTTCACGATCGCCACGTCGAGCAACGTGCCAGAGGGGAACAGGGTCGAGATGACGCCCTCCTGATAAGAGAGGATCGACCCAGACTTGGAGCCGTTGTAGATGGCCACCGCGCCCGAACTGGTGGCCGCCGTGACTGTGGCCCACTCCATGCGGTTGATGATCGCTGCGCCCCGGTTGGCGCCTTCCAGGCCGACCCCCGTTCCGGTTGAGAGGGCGGTGACGTCGTCGGTCGAGAGGGTGCCGCCGATGTACTGACCGTTGACCGAGCCGGTCACGCGGGTGCCGACCACGCGGCAGGTCACGTCGAATGTCGTGACGGCGGTGTTGTGGAAGAAGTACTCGGAGGTGGCAATCGCGGTCTGCACGCCGCCGATGAACTTCCAGAGCTGGAGGCGGTACTGGCCGGAGCTGTTGCGCTGGACGTCGATGCGGATGCGGTTCGAGTCGTTGACGCGCTTGACGACGAAACGGGGGGCGTCGTTGGCTGCGAGGGTGAGGTTGGCGACCAGCTCGCCGTCGCCAGCGACGACGGTCGTGAAGACCGAGCCAGATGTGGCGTCGGCGGTCGCGACGCATGCAGACCCGTTCAGTTCCCAGTCGCCGGCACCGTTGCCGATCGCGAACCATACGACACCAACATTGGGCGTTGAGCCTACGAGGTCCGCGGCGGACCGGTCGAACTCGTCGCGCATGACTACGGTGCGCGCGGTGATGCCAGTGAGGATCGGCTGCGGTGTCCCATAGGCGCTGGTGCCATCCCATTCGTAGCGGTCGGCCGACTGCCGGGGAAACTGCTTGATGAACGCCGCGAGCCCCATCTGCAGGTACTCGTAGGGCTTGTCGGCCGTGGAGTCACCCGCGATCCCCACGGCGGCGTTGACGCCGATGGCGCACTTCGACGCGAGCGCCCGGGCGCCGTATCCCTGGGGCATGAACAGACCACCGCCGACCGCGCCAATCGAGGCCGACAGCGCGGAAGCGGTCTCGGTGCCCTGGTCGTCGAGGAGGGCGCTCACCTTCGCGTCGTCCAGCGAGCTCGCGTACCCGACCGCTGCCGCCGCACCAGCTTCCTGAGCCGCGGTCCCGATGTCCTCCGCGAACGTCTTGAGGTCGCCGGGCAGGTTGATCGGGTCGCCGTCGACGGGGACGGTGATGCCGTTGACGATCTCAGGCACGAGGATCTCCTAGCGGGTGCGAGCGGGACGGGACTGGACCTGCCAGAGCAGCCACGCCCCGACAGCCATTGCGGGCTGGATGAGTGAGCCGATCCCGATCCCCAGGACCAGGCGCGCCGGGCGGGAGAGCACGGAACTACTCGTCGATCGCGCGGCCACGGCGACCGACGCGCTTCGGGGTCGAGTACGTCAGGCCGTAGGCGCCGCCCATGAAGACGACGAGGCCGAGCCACTGGACGGTGGTGACGTCCGCGAGGGTCTGGTCGCCGGAGAGGATCCCGACGAGGTACGCCGCGGCGCAGACCAGCATGGCGGCGAGCGCCTTGCCGGCGGTGATGATCTTGTCGATGGTGGTGGCGGTCTGGTCGTTCATCGGTGCTCCTTCGGGGTGTGCAGGTCCACGCGTGCCCACAGGGCGTCGTGGCCGTCGATGGTCAGGTCGACCGTCCCGGTGTCAGTCCGGCGTACCTGGGCGCCGGCGGGGTGTTTGATGACGCGGATCCAGTCGAGGCCGTCGTGTGCGAGCGTCTGCTCCAACGGATGCATCGGGCCGAGGCGGCCCCGATTGGCGTCACCCAGCCAGACGACCGTGCGCCCGCGGGCGTGCCAGTGCGCGATGCGCTTGCGGAGCTTGGCGTCGACCGAGCGCCACCGGGAGAGCAGTCGCGGGTCGTTGCGAGGGAAGTGGACGTTCAGCACGACGAGCTCGAGACCGCGATCGTGGACAAGAACGGCCTCTGAGATGACTCGCGCGGGCGAGAGTCGGAAGAGACCGGCGGACGCGCTGATGGCCTGGCTGCGCTTGCGCTTCCACCGCCGGCCGTAACCGATGGGCACGCGGGTGTGCCAGTTGGTGAAGGAGAACGCGCGGCCGAGGACGTGGCGGAGAGCGCCGTGCTCGTCGGGGCGGTCGTCCTCGTCGATCTCCTGGAAGCCGATGACCGCACCGGACCCAGCCTCAGCGTCGATCGCGCGGACGTTGCGGAGGAACTCGGCGGTGTCGGCGCCGCGGCCGAGGTTGGCGGTGACCAGGAGTGCCACGGTCAACGCCTGTAGGTGATCTGCGACTTGAGCCGCGATGCCTTGTCGGCCAACGTCTTCCGTCGCGCCTTGATGCCCTTGATGCGTTGCCGGAGCAGCCCGTCACGCCAGGCGGCTGCGAAGTCGAACGGCTCTACGTCCGGCCGGTAGGCGTTGGCGTCGAGCCGGTTGCCCGTGAGCCCGTCGCGCCCGGCCAGGTAGGCCGGGACCTGACGTGCGGCAGAGGGCGCGAGATCCTGGTGTCCGATCATCACGGCGTGGATGTGCGCGGGCCACAGTCCGGCGATCGCGGGGCGGTACCAGGCGGCGAACCCTAGGTCGCGCAGCACCTTGACCTTGTGCACGTGGTCGTAGGGTGCGAGGTCGACGACGCCGCCGCGATCGTGGGTGCCCGCTGAAGCCGAGACGCCGCCCGTGTTGTAGCAGCCCTGCGTGACGGTCAGCTCGTAGCCAAGGCGCTGCTCGGCGATGGCCAGCGCCGTGGCGGTCTTGCGGTCCATGCGACGACCACGGAACGTGACGATGGCCAGCGGGTTGGGAGTGGGCATTTGGATGCCTCCTTCGGGCAAGCGGACGAATTCCAAGCCCTGCCTGTGCTTGGAGTTCGCTTGGAGATGGCGTCGAGCAGCAGCGCGACGCGGAGAGTGGAGCGGAGGGCTACGGGTCGAGGGTCGTCAGCGCGTTCTCGACCTCGACGGGCGCGGGCGGCACCTGGCCGCCGAGCCGCACGACCTCATCGCGCAGGAGGATCGCCCACCGGATCAGGGACGTGAGCATCGACGACTGGCGCTCGTTGCGCTGGGTCAGAACCCGGTTGGACTCTCGCTCGGCGGCCAGATCCTTCTCGAGCTCGTCGACGCGCTGCTCAAGGCCGTCGACTCGAAGGCGCTCATCGATGATGCGTTGACCCTGCTCGTGCGACCACTCCTTCCACTGGTTCGCGACCGAGGCTGACGAGTCGGTGCCGAACATCCGGTTGAGGACGAACAGCAGCACCGCGCCCGCGGCCGTGATCAGGGCTCCGACGACGTATTCGCTCACGCGCCGAACCTCAGATCACCCTGTAGGCGAAGTGGACGCCGAAGTAGACCGCGGTGGTCGAGGCCGCGACGAACTGGAGGCGCGCGCGGTCTTGGATGCTGTATGCCACGACCAAGCCCGCCGTCGCACTACTCACGCCTGACCCCATGACGCCACTCAGATCACCGTTCGCAGCGAGGTTCGACGGCACTGGCAGGGAGGCGTCGACTGACACCTGACCGGTAGTGGACGGGGTGATCTGGATCTGTCCGTCGACGGTCACGATGTCCCCAATGCGGCTCCACAGCCACGGGGCGGGCGTGGTTGCCGAGGCTGCTCTGTCGACCAACGTCAGGGTCGGCTCGTAGGTGCCCGAGGTCGGGAGCAGTTCCTCGAGCCGACCTGCGAGCGCGTAGAGGTCGGCAGGGACGTTGTCTGGGGAGCCGGGGCCGGGATATGGAAGCTCGAAAGCCGGTGTGGTGGGCATGTCAGGCCTCCTGCGGGTCGTGGTCTCGGCTGCTGCGGTAGGTCGGGAACCGTGCGCTGCGCTCGGCGTAGGTCGGAGCGATCACGCGCGTCCGGGCGTACCGGGTGATGCGGGATGCGGGCCTCCACCAGCGAATGCCGGGGATGTCGTCTTCGAGGGTGAGCGGGTAGCCCCACCCCTCGACTTCGAGTGCGGCGTAGTCGTCGTACATCCCGGCGAGGTCGTCGTAGGTGACCGCGGGCACGACGGTCACGCCGTCGAGGACCAGGCCGACCGGCTTCTGTGTCGCGGCTGCGGCGAGAACTTGGGCCTCGGTGATGCCGCTCGCGTCTGCGGCGTAGACGAGGATCCGCAGGCGCCAGGCGTTGGCGTCGTGCCGCTCGGCGAACCCGACACGGCTCGGCGCGGCGAGGAGCGTCCGGACCGCGGAGGCCATCGCGTCGAGGCTCCCGCGGCGCCACGCGGGCCGCTCCCTCACGTAGGCGCGCTGCTCCTCAAGAGTGAGACCAGCAGGCACCGTGGTGCCGGTCGCTGACCCGAGCCACGCCGGGTCCGGGGTGGTGACGAGGTCGAACGCGGCCGACCAACCGCCCGGTGTCGGAGTGGCGAGCAGGTCGGCAGTCTCCAGTTCGCTGGTCAGCCCGCCGGCGAGGTCGTCGAGCACCGGCCCCGCGGCCTTCTGGAACGCGGGCCCGAGTCCGTCGACAACGCGCTCGGCGACGCTCATCAGGAGACCGTCCCGGCGACCGTGGTCGGATCGACGGCGTCAGCCGGGGCGGGGAGCGCGGCCGGGCCCGCCAGCACGGCATCCGCCGCGGCGCCGTTGAGGGTGACCGACACGATCGCCGCCACCCCGGGAACGCGGCCGATGGTGGCGGCGACGTCGAAAAGACGCACGATGCCAGCGGCCTGCCAGGTGGTGTCGTCATCCACGGTGGTGCCCCACGTCGCGGGGTCGAGGTAGGCGAGCACCGCCGCCTCGATCGCCGCGGCCACCTCGCCCGGATCGGCCCCAGCGTCGGCGACCACGTCGTAGACGACATCCACCGCGGTGTACGTCGGATCCTCGACGTAGATCACGAACCCCGGCTCCCGGACCGCCTCCAGGGCGTCCTGCACGTCGGCCTTGACCCCGACCGAGACCGGCGCCCCGACGTTGTCGATGACGAACACGGACACGGTCTTCTCGGCGTCGATGGCCTCCGACAGCGCGTCGTAGTTGTCGATCCCCAGTGCCCGGGTGACGCCGGGGACGGTGCGTGCGAGGGCGGCCATGTCCGCGGCCAGCACCCCACCGGGGCGCAGTACCGACAGTCGGGATACGAGGCGGTCGAGGTAGGTGTCGCGCAGCTCGTCGTCGGAGCCACCAGCGGAGGCCGTGACTGCGGACGCGGTGATCACGGTGGAGGTCGCGGTGATGATCGAGAGCGGCCCCACGGGGACGCCGTTGCCGGCAGACCCGGCGTCCGCGGCGTGCATGGTCACCACCGGGGTGGTCGTGGCGGCGGTGACGGGCTCGAGGAGCACGAAGTTCACGTCCTCACCGACCGGGTTGGTGCCGGTGACCATGAACCCGTCCGGGACCACCACGCCGGTGCCGGTCACGGTGAGCTGCACGCTGATCGCAGCGGTCGTGGCCAGCGCATACGGCACGTCGAAGACCGTGCTGCCGATCCCGGCGACCGCGTACTCGATCTGGTCCCGCATCCGGGCGTTGACCACGACCGTCTCTCGGCCGATCTCCTGCGCCAGGGCAACCTCGGGCTGCCCGTCGTAGGGCGCCCAGCCGTCCATGCGGTCCTGGAGGTTATCGAGGATCCGTCCGATGACCTCGTCCTGATCCTCGGGGAGCTCGGGGGGTTCCCAGGCCATCTACGCGCCCTCCACATCGGTGCCGGTGCTGGTGGTCGGGATGCTGGGGTGCACGACCGCGTGCTGCTCGACCAGCGTGTTCAGGGTGACCTGCACGAGCGCCGGATCGGCCCGGTCTTCCCAGTCGGCGATGACGTCGGCCACCTCCACCGGATCCACGCCACGGCCCAGCGGGCTCGGGTAGCCGTACTCGGGCTCCGCGGCGCGCTCACCGGGCTCGGTGGACAGCAGCAGCGCGACCGCCTGGGCGACCTCGGCCGGGGCGTCCTGCTCCAGGGTGGCCATGGCGCCATCGACGCCGACCGCGAGGGGGAACGCGAGGTGGCGGGGCATCACGCGCCGCCGACCTGTGCGTCGACCTGAGCGACCCACGGCAGTTCGTTGGTCTCGATCAGGAGGACGATGTCACCGACCTGCACCTCGGCGGGGCCACGGCAGGGCCCGATCGGGTGCCGCTCGTCGTCGTCGAGAGCGACAGCGTGGATGCCGCCGTCGACACGGATCACCTTCGCGGTGACCGCCTCCGCGGCCTCCACCGTGGGGCGACCGTTGAGGAACTGCCTGAACCCGTCACGCGTCATGCCGGACCCCTCCCGTGCTCTCGTCAGATCCAGTAGCCGGCCGAGGTCCACCCGCGACCAGCCGCAGAGCCGATGGCGACACCGGCCTCGGGGTTCATCGCCTCGATGGTGGAGCCGTTGCCGAGGCTGATCGCCACGTGATGGGCGGTCGAGGTCTGAATGAACAGCAGCGCGCCGCGAGTGCGGATCGCAGCATCGATCGACATGCCCTTGCCGGCCCCGGCGACCGCCGCAGCCTGCGAAGACGACGGCGCCGGGAGCACGTGACCCGCGGCTGCGGTAGCGCCCTGAACGAGCCCGGAGCAGTCCCAGACGCTCGGCCCATGTCCGCCGTAGACGTAGGGCTTGCCGTTCTGGGCGAGCGCGAACGCCACCATCTTCGCGCGGGCGGCCGTAGCGGCCTTCCCGCCAGTGTCGGACCCGCTGCCGGTGACGAAGCTGTCGTCGCCGAGGTCGCCCCTGCTGGATGCCTTCGGCTCAGCGAGGACGTGACGGGCTCGCGTCAGGGTCACCGTGACCTGGGTCGAGGACAGGCTGCGGCGGAAGTCTTGGACCAGCCACCGTCCGGCCGCCGGGCCCATGTCGTCGCCAAGCATGACCGGGAGTCCGGGAGGCATCGCACCGGCGGTCGCGTCGAGCTGCACCGTGGCCCGAGACGCGCGCTTTCCCTGGTCTAGGTCGAAGTCGATGTTGCGGACCGCACCCTGGTTCTCGGCCAGGGCGACGGGCTCCAAGCGGTCCATGAGCCACTCGTCGGAGGCGAACACGAGCTGGGTGCCGGTGGAGAACCGCCGCAGGTTCACCTCCTCGGCCAGTGAGCCGGTGAGTTCCCACGCCGAGGTGTCACCGCCCCGCTTCACGGGCTTGCCCACCTTCCGCTTCGCGCCGGGGTAGATCAGTGCCGGCACCCGTGCCTCGTTCACCTGGCGAGCCACGATCGCGGTACGGGTCATCGACTTGCCCGGGATGACCTGCTTGCCCTTGCGGCGACGCAGCGCCGCCGTGACGCCGTCCTCGTAGGTGAGCGTGATCCGGTCACCGACCTTGCGGACCGCGGCCAGCTCGAACCGGATCCCGAGGACCGTCGACCACGACTTCTCACCGATCAACGGAGACCGGGTCAGCACGCGGGTGGCGTCGCCGACGACCAGCGTGAGCGTGCACGCACCCGACATGGTCAGCAGCAGCTCGGGCGGCTCCACGATGGCCTCTTCGAGCTCCAGCATCGAGGAGCGGCGGCCGTTGCGGAGGTTCAGCTCCTCCAGCAGCACCACCGCGGCATTGGTGACCACCACTAGCCCTTGCCGCTGCTCTTGCCCTGCGGCTTGCCCTGAGGCTTCTTGCCGTTGGCCTTGTCCTTGCCCTTGCGGTCCCGGGAGCGCTTCGCCGCCGACTTCCGCACCACTGCAGTCACGTACTGCGTGAGGGTGACGGTGACGTACTGCTGGATCCGCCGGCCCCGGTTGTCGCGGACCTTGGCGCCCCAGTCCAGCCCGGTGATGACCCACCGCACCGTCTCCGGCGTCTGCAACGGCCCCGTGGCGCGCAGCACAACCGGCTGCCTGGTCGTCTGCACGCTGCTCGCCCACGACTGGAGCACCTGCACCCGCGGCTCCACCACGAGATCGACCCCGGGCGCTGCGTCCAGACCGTTGATCAACAGCGGGAGCACGTAGGTGAATCCGGTGACGCCATCGAACTGGATCGCATCACGACGACGTGGTCGGTTCAGCGTGCTCCAGGTCGCAACACCACCCGACAGCTTGTCCTCGCCAACCAGGTCGAGGACGAGGAACTCGGGTCGGGCCGGAAGCACCGGCTGTAGGAGGACCTGCCGCAGCACCGTCACCGTCGAGCCTCCTCGCCAGTGAACCGGTCGATGACCGTCTCGCTGACTTGCCGGCCGTCAATGTAGTTGTGGATGTGGATGGCGCCATCAGCGCTGCGAGCGTCGCCCCAGAACTCCTCACCGAACCGGGGCTGCTCGGGGATCCGCGGGTGGATGTAGCCGTCGACCTTCGGGAAGAACAGCTCCGGGCGACGCTCGCCGACCACGTAGGCATCGCCGGCACGCACATCGCCACCGAGCGCTCGGGCCTTCGGCTTCTTCGGCGGTGCGAGGACGCCGAGACCCGAACCGTAGGACCCCAGTGCCGGCATGTTGAGCAGGTTCTGTCGGACCGTGTTCGTCTTCTCGATCGCCGCGTCCAGGCCGTCGATCCGCAGGGAGCCGACGTGCGGGCGTTCGACGGCAGCGATCGCGGGAGAGAGCCCGCCCGGACCGTTGATCAGCGTCGTGAGCCACTTCGTGCGATTGCCAGCGGTCAGCGACTCCTGCTGCCACGTGCGCATCGCACCGGCGAACCCTGGCACGGCCTTCGCGAGCGCGTCGCGAGTCATACCGACTCGGTCGGCGTAGTCCATGAAGTGCTGGGCGGCCTTCGCTGGGCTCGCGTTGTACGACAGATTGCGGAGCGCCTGGTCGAACTCGGCGGCGTTGTCGGCGCCCAGCGCGAGCGACTTCCCGGTCTCGGACAGGCTCTTGTTGAGCGTGCCCAGAGCGAGCTGCTGGCCGTCGGTGTCGATCTTCTTGCCCGCGAGGTCGTTGATGACCCCGTCCTTGCTGAAGTACGTCACGCCAGCGCCGAGAGCGAGGGTCGTCAACAGGCCCGGCAGCTTGGGTGCGCCCGGGCCGGTGCCGGGAGAACCTACTGGCACCGGGGCGTTCGGCTTGCTCCCGGGAGCTCCAGGCACGCCGAAGCCCTCGTTCACCACGATCACAGGAAGCGGCTTGGCTCGGGTGACGGCGCCGATGATTCCCGTACCACCGAGGTTGCGCGAGCCGAGTAGCTTGCCGACGCCGAGCCGGCCGGCGATCGTGGCACCGGCACCGCCGATCACCACGGCTTCCTTGGCCCAGTCTGGCAACGAGTTGAAGCTGTCGAAGATCGTCTTCAGCTTCGGGGCAAGGATGCTGACGGTGTCCTTCGTAGTGGAGAGATAGCCGGCGACCTGCGGCAGCACGTCGTCCACAAGAGGCTTCGCCTCACGGTAGAAGTCCTTGATCGCGGGCACACCGCGACGTTCGAAGATCCCGGCGAACTCCTGGATCTTCGGGATGCCGCGTCGCTCGAAGATGCTGACGTAGTTCTCCAGCGCAGGAGCGCCCTCCTGGACGAACCACCGCTGAGTGCGGTCCAGCATCGGCAGCAGCGCGGTGCCGAGGGACTCCTGGATGTTGCCCCACGAGACGGCGGCCTGCTCACCCCAAGTTCGCTGCTCTGCGGCGACGCCACCGACCTGGGACTCGACCTCCTTGAGCACCATCTTCTGGGCGGACAGGAGGTCGTTCTGCTCGACGAACCGCTCGATCTGCTTCTTCTGGCCCTCGGTGAACGTGACCCCGGCCCGCGACAACGCGGTGATGCCCTTCAGCGGGTCGTTGAGGGCCTTGCCGAGCATCTTCGACCCGGACTCGATGGACCCGAAACCGGCCGCGGACAGGTCGACCGCGGACCGGGTGGCCCGGTCGAAGATCTTGGCGCCGCGGCCGGTCTCGTTGCGGACGTTCTTGAACGTCAGCAGCAGGTTCGACCCGGACTGGATGGCCTCGTCGTCGATCCCTGCCTTCACCGAGATCGCGCCGGCAAGGTCACCGACCTGACGCGCGGAGATGTTCGCGATACCGCCGGTCGACTTGATGATCTGCGCGGTGACCGCGCCAACCTTCTGCGCCTCCCGGGCCTCACCGATGGAGTCCTTCGAGAACTTCGTCAGCGCGATCCCGGCACCGACCACCGCAGCGGACGCGGCACCGAACCCGTAGACCACGGCACGGCCAGCGAGCCGACCCGACTTCCCGAACGCGACCATCCCGGCGGCACCGATGCGGGCCTTCCGGCCGGCCTGCTGCGCCTCGTCGCCAACCCGGTCGAACTCGTCGCCGACCTCGTTGATGCCGTGCTGGACCTCGCGGCGATTCTTCAGCGCGAGCCGGATCCCGACCTCTTCCTCAGCCACGGCTCACCTCCTGAAGAGAGATCGCAGGAAGCCCCGCATGACGTTCGCGAAGCCGATGACGGTGTGGGATGCGGTGCGCGCGGCGAGGTAGTCCATGTCGCCGAGCGACTCCTCCTGACGCTGCTTGACCGCGGCCTTCAGCGCGGCGACCGCGAACGGTGCATCCTCAGGCGAGAGATCGAGGAACCTGATCGGGTCGAGCCCGAAGCTGGCGGCGACCCCTGCCCACTCGATGGCGGGGTCGCCGGTCAGTTTCCCGCGTGCTCCTCTTCGCGCCGCAGGATGGCCGGCGCGGACCAGGCGTCAAGGGCGCGGGCGGTGTTGAGCAGTGCCCCGTCGGTCATGTACAGGGCGCGGACGATCTCAGCGGTGGTCGGCTCGATCTTCGACCCATCCGGGGCCTCGTCGATCCCGAGCATCTGGGCGAGATCCTGATCGAACCGCGGCCACGTCGAGGGGTCGCCATCCGGCTTGCCGTCCACGGTCACGAACACGCCGACGCAGGCGTGGGCGAGGAGGGAGGCGTTCGCGATCAGATCGCGGTCCTCGCTCTTGGTGTCTCGGGTGCGCTCGTGGACCAGGTCGACCTCGCGCTGCTGGATCGGCCGGTACCGCACGTAGACCTTCGGGTCGTCGAGGCCGGGGACCTGGAGGTCGATGGTGAGCTCGGCGAGCGCCTTCTCTCGGGCCTTCCGCAGCCCGGCCAGGATGGACTGCCCGCTCATCAGGCGCGCCCGGTGATGACGGCGGTCATCTGCCACATCGACGGGTCGTTGGAGTTCGAGTCGGCCTCGGGGTCGGTCATCGCGCTGAGCCGGCCGATGTAGGTGATCGGCCGGCCGACCGGGGCACCGTTCTCGTCGAGCAGCTGCCGGGACACGGTGAACGACGCCCGACCGACCCGGTTGACCAGCGACCGGTACAGCTCGAGGTCACGCTGCTGATCCAGTTCACGGCCGACGGTGAGGTCACCGAACGACGGCAGCCCAGGGTAGGACCGCTCCTGGGTCATCCCCCCCGGGCGGTGCTTGGGCACCTCGGCGGTGGGCTCGCCACCGGTGAGGGTGTCGAACACGCCGAGCGGACGGCCGTCGACGGTGACGGTGATGAGCTGCATCTGCGACGTGGTCATGCCGCGACTCCTTCGGCGACGGAGGTCGTGACATCGATGACGACCTTCTCGGTGTACGGGGACAGGGAGACCTCGGCGAGCGCGTGGAGCTCGCCGGCCTTGATGGTGGTGGGCGTGTTCGGGGAGAACGTGTCGACGTCGAACGCGTCCCCCGGCTCGGCCCCGTACAGGGCGTTGGCCTGCCACAGCGGCAGGAAGTAGCCCCGGAGCACCCCTTCGAGTTCGGCGAACAGTGCGCCGCGGCCGTCGATCTGGCGACCGAGGAACTTCTCGACCAGCGAGGAGATCCCGAACGAGAGTTCCATGTGCATCCGGCCCCAGTTGAGCTGGCGGAAGTTCGGGTCGTCGGAGACCGACTTCCAGTCATAGAGGGTCGGCACGCCGCGGACGTCGCGGATCACCGAGACTCCGGCATCCGACAGGGAGTCGAGCTCGGCGTCGGTGTAGGCGACCGTCACCGCGGTGCCACCGATCGCGACCCCAGCCCCGAGGCCCTGGTCGAAGGCAGGCGCGTGGTTGGTGTGCCCGACACGCCCGTCACCACGCGCCGCGAGACCGGCCGCGATGACCGAGCCGGGCACGTTGCGAGTTCCGCCACCGGTCGCGGGGACGGTCACCCACCCGGCGATCATCCCGGCGCGCTGAGCACCGGCAGCCGCCGCGAGACCCGCTGCCGCGGTCGTCAGCGCGGACGCGGCGGCGTTCGAGGCGCCATCGAGGAGCACGCACCGCCCGGAAGCGTTCGCGTGGGTCAGCAGCGCCTCGTAGGCCGCCGAGGTCGACACCCCCGGGATGAGAACCTGGCCGGGCCCGTAGTCGGCGGTGAGCTTCGCCAGCGCGGCGTCCCACTCGGACTCGGTGACCGCTCCGGCGTCGACCGCGGTCGCCCGGAGCACCCACACCTCGGGGGCGCCCTGGGTCAGGGCGTCGCCGACGTAGGCGGCCTGAGCGGCCGGGACCGAAGCGGCGAGAGCATCCGCGGCCGACAGGCACCGGGCCGGCGCCGCGGGACCAGTCGCGCCGGCGTACACCAGGAAGGCGCGGCCGGTGTCCGTGGTCACGCCGCGCCGCTGGAGTGCGGCCTTGACGTTGACGATGATCTGGGGACGGGACATTCCTACTCCTGGTGGTTTCGGACGGTGACGGTGGAGAAGGGGGACTCGACGACCGGGAGGGCGCCGTCGAGGTCGGCGAGGTCGGCGATGTTGCGGGCGTCGACGTGGAAGTCGACCGCGCAGCCACCGAGGGTCCGCGCGACTCCCTGCTGGGGGAACTGCCGGTAGCTCTCGGTGACGAACCGGACACCCCCGGCGACACCACCGAGGGTCGGGTTCCGCAGCCCGACGGCACGCACGAGCGCCGCCCAGGTGCGGACCCGGTTGGCGGTGACGTTGTAGTCCGAACCCCGGTCGTAGATCCCGACCCGGACCAGGAAGGTCGCATCGAGACGCTGCGACCCATCGGCGTTGCGGCGGGTGGTGACCTGCCCGACGATCCCGGTCGAGGTGATCGCCCCGACCGCACGGTTCGCCACCGCGGACTGCAGCGCCTCCAGCACAGGGACCTGGTCCCACACCTTCGGCACCTCGAACGGCCGCTCCGGCCGCGGCCGCTCATCGAGCCCGAGCGCGATGATGAGGCCACCGAGCTGGCCACGCAGGACGGTCTCCATGCCGTGGCACAGGTCGTCGGCGGTGACGAGCCGCAGCGTCATCGCTGGCCGTCCACGACATACCCGAGAAGATCCTCAGACCACTGCGCGACCAGTTGCTCGGGCGGCTGGGGAGACGGGTCACGGCGAGGCATCCGGCCGGTTCCGGACTTGTGGAACCTGGCGTAGGCCCGATCCGAGGCCACGACGGCCTCGTCGCCCATCAGGTCCCGGGCGGTGGTCAGGTCCGCGAGGAGGTCTCCGCTGTCGACGAGGACCCGGCTCGATCCCTTCAGCGCGACCGTCTTGGCCGATAGCGCCGGCCACTGGCCGTTGCCACCGGATGCGAACAGGTCACGCTCGTACTCGTGGACCCGGTCCACCAGCAGGTCGAGCATCTCGTCCGGCCGACCGAGACGGTCCCCGATATCGTCGAGAAGCCCCAGCGCGCGGCGGCCCTCGACGTCGATGTCGAGCATCAGCAGGACCCCGGCCAGCGCTCAGCGGCGTCGGGGTAGGGCCGAGCCGGCGGGAACGACCCCCGGGGTCCACCGACCGACGCCGGAAGGGCCCCCTCTGCTCCCTCCGCGACCACAGCCCGCAACCGGTCCAACAGCTCGGTGAACCGGCCCTGCAACTGTCCTGCTCGGGCGGAGTCGCCGAGCTGCTGCTCCGGGTAGGCAGCGAACTCGATCTGAGCCGCCACCCCGTAGGTGATCGCCTGCACCGCAAGCGCCCGCACCGTCCCGTTCTGAGGGTTCGTCCCGGTGACCGACTCGACCTCGACCGCGACCCCGTTGAGCAGCTCGAGGAAGAACGGGAACTGCTCGACGTTGTCCTGATCGAGGATGTCGGACTGGCGGGCGTAGAGCAGCGCCTTGACCGACGCCAGCCGCACCTCGAGTGCGAGGGGCCGCATGTCGTCGAGGTCGACCAGCCCACCGGTGATGTCGGCCAGCTGAGCCAGGTACGCGAGGTACTCGGCCAGCTGGGCGTAGGTGGGCGTGGTCGACTCCGACACGGTTCAGTCCTTCGGCTTGCCGCCGGCCGAGGCCTTCGGCTCGGACTGCTGGTCGGCCAACTGGGACAGGACGCCACGCCCGGCGAGCGTGGCGACGTGGACGGCGTCCGCCTCGGGCGGGACGGTGTCGCCCGAGTGGAGCGTCACCGTCCCGCCGTCGGTCAGACGCACGTAGGCGACGAGGCCCTCGTTGACGACGTGCGTGGCGTTGTGCGCCATGTCAGCCGCCGTAGAGCGAGACGAGGTCGTCCTTGTTCAGGCCGGCCAGGTCTTCGTCCGTGGCGCCCTGGGAGCGCGCGTAGGACTCCCAGTCGCCCTTGGACGCCGACTTCGCCGGCGGACCCTCGGGCTCGTCCGATCCGCTCTCGGCTCCCTCGACGTAGCCGAGGTCGATGAGGTTGGCGAGCGCCTCGGGCGTGATGTCGCTCGGGACGGCGCCGCCCTTGGTGACCTGGACGGCGCCGCCGCCGGTAGTGGCGACCTGGATCAGGGGGACGATGACGGTGTACATCAGGCACCCGCTCCCGTGATCCAGATCCCGGCGGCCGGGTCGGTGACGAAGGGCACGGCGACCTTGCGGGCCTGGATGTGCCAGCCGTCGTTCTTGTCCTCGCGGATGGTCTTGACCTCGGTGTCGAGCGGGTCGTCGCCCATGCGCTGGTAGCCACCGCCGAGGTCCTCGGTCGCGATGCTGCCGAGCATGTTCGAGTCGGCGACGAGCACCTTGGTGCCGGAGCCGAACGACGCGTTCGCGCGCACGTAGGTCATGCCGTCGCCCGCGGAGTAAGCGATGCCGGTGGCGTTGGCGACCAGGGCGGCGGCCTTGTCCAGAGCCCCGAGCTTGACCAGCTGCTCGACGACGTAGGCGAAGATCAGCGGTCGGCAGGCGACCACGTCGGGGTTGTAGGAGACGCCGAGCGCGTCACCTGCCTCCATGATCTTCGCGGCCGCGACCTGGATGTCACGGAAGCCATTGCCGGACGCGTTGTCGAACGTCGCGGTAGCCGGCGTGGTCGCGGTGACGGCCGAGGAGACGGCGGTGATGCAGGTGGTGTCGAAGAGCTTGTCGACCGAGTTGGTCAGCTTCTGCGTCTTCCGCTTGAACTCGTCGAACCGCCCCCGCGCGACGAGCTCGTCGGAGAACTCGGTGGCGAGGCCGTTCTTGATCGTCTGCGCGACCGAGGGCGTGCCGTTTCCGGTGGTGACGAGCGGGTAGTCACCCAGCTGGTCGACGACCTCCGCGGGCTGTTCGGCGAAGAGGCTGTCGATCTGCTCGAACAGCGCCGCACCGGAGCCGGTGACGTCGAGTCGGCCCTTCAGCAGCACGCCGCCGATGGGGCGGGTGAGCTGGAAGTCCGCAGCCGCACGGGCGTAGTACTTCGGGTTGTTCAGGTACGCGTCGATGCTCAGCGTGGTGCCGGTGAGCGACGGCGCAGCGGGCGAAGAGGTAGCCATGTTCAGGCCCTCACTTTCCGAGGATCTCGGCGACGTTGGTCGCCGTCGCGGTGGTCAGGGCGGTGCCGATGATCGCCTCGGCGGCGTCGGTGCCGGAGGTGGCGGTGACCACGTTGCCGGCGGCGTCGGCCTTCACCAGGTCTCCGGCGGTCACGCCGCCGGTCCCCGCCATCAGTCGGTGGACGTTCCCGGGGAGCGGGAAGTAGGTGACGGCCTTGCCGGCGACCTGGTCGTGGCCGGCGACGCCGATGACGGTCTTCGACCCGGCGGCGGTGACGGTCCCGTCGTGCTCGAGCAGCTTGCCGCCGGTGATGCCGCCGGCGCCGACCGTGATGTTCGGCTTCGGGCCGCGGAAGTACTTGGGCAGGTAGTCGGCCATGGTCAGGCCCCCTTCTTGATGCCGTGCTTGGCGAGGGTCGCGGTGTGCGCGGCCTCGAAGGCGGCGTCTGCGGAGCCCTCCGTGTCGCCGCCGTGCCCGACCTCGTCGGTCGGCACCAGGCCCGGGGTGAGTGCGTCGAGGATGGCCTTCGTGCCGGCCGGGTTCTCGTCCCAGCGCTCCTCGAAGGTCTTCTTGCTCGAGGCGGCGATCTTGCCGGCCTCGAGCGCTGACGCGATCTCGCGGTCGCGCTCCTGGGTGGCGAGGGTGGTGGCCGCGGTGCGGCCGGCCTCGGCGCCCTGCTGGAGCTGGGCGAGGACCGCGCTGTCCACGAGGGCCATGCCCTCGGGGATCTGCGGGGTCGTGGTCGTGCTCTCGGAGGCCTCGGCGCGCTCGCCGAGTGCCTCGGTCACGGCCGCCACGATCGTGTCGGCGTCCGCGTCCGCGGGGAAACCGACCTGCTCGCGCAGGGCCGTGATCTGCGTGTCGTTGAAGTCCACGACAGCAGCTCCTTCCGGTTGGGTGGTCCCGCCCGCGGACGCGGTCGGGGGCTTAGGGTTCGAGGGCTCGGGGGCCTTCTCGAAGAGGGAGAGGTCGTAGCTCGCCTGGGCGCGCTCTTCGACGTCGGTCGGGTCAACGGTCTCCGGCTCGTCATCACCGGCTGTCTCAGCGACGCCGGCGTCGGGCACGGTGGCCACGCGCTTCATGAGGCCAGACTCGACAGCCGTAGCGGCGGTGTACCAGGTCTCGGCCTCCTGCCGAGCACGCCACTCCTCAACCGTGCCGCCAGCGACCTCTGCGTAGAGCTCGGCACCGCTGTTAGAGAGCGTGTCGAGCACGTCGGCCGTCTTCCGGAACGCTGCCGCGTTGCCATAGAGGAAGGTGCTGGTGTCGTGGATCATCAGCGTGGTTCCCGGGCTCATGACGCTGTCGTCGCCACAGGCGGCGATGTAGGACGCAGCCGAGTACGCGGCTCCGTCGACAACCGTGACGATCTCGGCGCGGTGGGCGCGGAGCAGGTTGACGATCGCGCGTCCCTCGGACGACTCGCCACCGGGAGAGTTGACGCGCACGATGATCCGCTCGGCGTCGCCGAGCATGTCGAGGGCCTGTGCGACCTCCTTGGCCGAGACGCCCCAACAGCCGCCCCAAGAGTCGATCGGCCCGTAGATCCGCAGCGTGCCGGTCACGGCCGGCGGCTCGGCTGCACCCGTGCGGGCGGCGGGCGCGACAGCCTCCTGCGGCCGACTGAACGTCAGCAGCGGCCGAGACGTGTCCGGCTTCTGGTCTCCCCAGTAGCGGTAGCGGCCCATCTTGGTCATCAGGACTCCTACTGGTTGGGGATGGAGCGGAGGAACTTGGTCAGGTCGGCGTCGGACGACAGTCCGGCCATCTCACGGACGCGGTCGAGCTCGGTCTGCCGAGTCCCGATGGGGTCGTAGGTCAACCGGGGCGCCGGGGCGGTCGGGCCGAAGTTGATGTCGACGAGGTCCTCGATGATGTGGGCCGACCCGACCGTCGCGACGAGGTCCGCGACCGCGTCCAGTGCGAGGTGGAAGGTGTCGGACAGGACCGACCCGAGGTTGTACGACCCGACCTGGCCGTTGGTCTGCCCGCCGAGGTTCAGGAAGTGCCCGAGGGCCGAGCGGGCGATCTGGGCGTCGTGGTAGGCGACGAACTTCTCGATGTCCGGCAGGGTGCCCTTCACGCCCATCAGCTCCACGTCGGCACCGAAGGCGACAGCCACGCCGGAGTTGTCCCCGGCTCGCATGTCCGCGGCGATGTCCTGGCCCTTGGTCAGATCGGTCTCGTTCTCCGCGCCCTTGTACTTCGGGATCCCGATGCCGTTGCGGTCGATCGACTGCGACCAGGTCCGCAGTGCGCGGTCCTTCAGCAGCCAGTTCTTGTACGCCGACCGGAGCAGCGACTGCCCGAGCCAGTTCCCGCCCTCGCGGTCCAGTACGTAGGCGACGAGCCGGTTCACCGGGAGCTTCACGCCGCCCGACAGATCCAGCCCGGAGCCCCACTGCTCGATGGACTCCAGGCCTCCGTCGCGCGCGACGTTGATCCGCGAGATGGTGTGCGGCAGCCGCGGCCCGAGCTTCCGCAGACGGAACTTCGATGTGCTCTCGTCGAAGCGGTAGACCTGCTCGAAGAACATGTGCCCGAACGGCAGCATCAGCAACGCGAGCCGCACGTGGTCGTCCCACGAGAACCGGTCCCGACCCCGCATGGCCGCGCGGTGGTCGTTCTCCGGGTCGTCATCGACGATCGGGAGGCCGAGGTTCTGCGCGACGAACCGGGTCACCTCCGGGTCACACCCGGAGCCGTCCAGCCGCCACTGCGTCCGGATGATCGGCGACTGCACCGCGCGGAGCACCGATGCGACCTGCGCGTCCTGGCGACGCATCCGGTCGAACACCCCGATCGACAGCGGCCACCGCAGCTCCGGGGTCGTCTCCTGACTGAGGTCGACCCACCAGCCCGACCCCTTGTCGGCGGCGTAGCCACGCTCCCGGACCGGGCTGGGAGGCGGGGTCTGCTGGGTGTCGACCACGGTGTCTCCCTTCGGTCAGGTCGGTCAGAAGCCGGCGCTCGCGACCTCGCTCCCACGACGGGCACGAGATCCCGCGGCGCGGCGCGGCGCGGGCGGCGGCGTCTTGCTCGTCGCGGCCCACTTGAACGCCGCGGTCGAGGCAGCGACGACGGGCGAGATGTCGACCGTGGCGTCGCGGGGGTCCCACACCTCGGTCTGGCTCGGGGTGATCTTGGTGGTGGCGTTCGCGACCGCGGCATCGAGCTCGGCCTGGCCCACGTGCGCGATGCGCTTGTCCTCGACGCCCTTGATGAACGCCGCAGTCGCCTGGCCCTCGTTGACGCTGGTGATCGGCTCGACCTTGATCCCCGCGGCGGTGAGGTCACCGATCAGTGCACCCGCCTGCGAGTTCGGCCGCAGACCGACCTTCCCCACCACGTTCCGCTTCTCGTACAGCGCCGCCAGCGCCTCGACCACCCAAGACGTCCCAGGCCGGGTCGTGGTGACCACGAGCGTCCGCCCGTCAGGGTGAGCGCCGGCGGCCGCGATCGTCGAACGCTCTCGGTCCGGCGACACCGCAAGCGTGACCACGACACGCCCAGGCGCCGGCGCCGACGGGTCCCTCAGGTCCGCCCACTGGTTCAGGTCCAACACGCCCGACGAGTCACCGTTCGGCGGGTCCTCCCACCAGACCATGAACTCGCGAGCGAACTCCAGCGGCGGCATCGCCTGCCTCATGTTGCGGATAGTCTCGGGATACACACGCAGCCCCCAGGCGGGCATGATCTCCGCCCAGCGCTTCTCGTCGTCGAGCGCACACCCGACAGCGTCCTTCGCGTGGTTGCAATGCCGGGACTTGCAGCCGATCCACGGCTGCCGGTCCCCCCACTCGGCATAGAACTGGCGGGCCGTCAGCCCATTGCGACCCCGATGCCGATGGTCGCGCAACACCGAGGAGTACAGCTTCCCGGCCGAGGACGCGACGACGACCTGAGCATCGGGGATCGTAGTGAGGATCGGATAGAGCGACCCGACCTGCGAGTTCTGGAGCGCGAACCCCTCATCGAGCACCAGCTTGTCAGCAGCCAGCGCCCGCCCGGAGTCCTTACCTCGAGCCTTGTACTTCAAGCGGGTGCCGTTGAGGAGCCAGATCTCCCACGACCCGTTGCCGGTATAGATCCCCGGGGTGTCCCGGTCACCCTTCGCCGGGTTGAGCTCGGCGCGCAGCAGCGGGGTATCGAGCAGCCGCTCACGCAGGTCGATGAACGCCTCTTCGGTCGCGTCAAGCTCGTGCGCGGTGTGCAGGATGAACGGTTCCTCGGTGACGTACATCCACCCGATCTCCATCATGATGATGGAGCTCGTCTTGATGTTCTGCCGCGGCCCGATTAGGTCGACCTCGAACGCCGCCGGCCGACCAGTCGCGTCGTACCCGAAGGTCTGGTCGAGGATCCACTGCTGGTTCTCGTCAGGGATCAGCCCGGTCTCCGCCGCGATGTCCGCAACCTCGGGCCCGAACGTGTAGAGGTACTCGACCTCGTGACACCACGCCGCCGGATTCTTACGCTTCGCGAGCTTCGGCCGCCGCGCGCCTCTTCTCGTCACGGCGCCTCCTGGCAGATGCGAGCTGGTCCTCCTGCTTCGCAGCACCAGCAGCAACCCGGAGCATCACCCGGTCTAGCTCCCTCGAGAGCGCCGCGATCGCCGAGCCCGTGTCCTTCATCGACGTCATCCGCTGCGCCAGCGTCATCGCCTGCGCACCGAGCACCGTGTCGAGCTTCCCGATCCGCGTCAGCTCGGCCTGGGTGGTGGTCACGATCGACGGCAGCCGCGGCTCGATCGCCTCAGCCTCCGCCGCCGGCACCTTGCGTCGAGCCTGCTGCCGACACCGATCCCCGCAGTACTTCGCCGTCGACCGCTTGGCCTCGAACACCTCACCGCACTGCGCGCAGTCCTTCTGCACGGCGGCTCCTTAGCGTGACATGGGTCGTCCGGGGAGAGAGACGAGGCCGGATATCCGGCCTCGGTTGGACACCCCTCGGATTTTTCCGGGCCCCGCGGGTCAGCCGAACAGGTCGAGAGCGGGTGCGTTGGTGGAGGCGACGCCGTACCAGCGGTCGATCTGCTGCCGTGTCCCGGCGGACCGGCCTGCGGCCTCCGCTCGCTGGTGACAGACGGCGCGGCCGGGATCGAGGTCGACGATCCGGGCGCCGTGCCGTTGGTAGATGCGTCGGCTAGTGGGGTGCGGCTTGGCCTCGATCAGCCACGTTGCGGCACTGGCGCGGAGTGCCTGGTCGAGGATGACCTGCCGGACGGTCCGGGCGGCCGCGAGGGCTGGGTGCTGGTCGTTCCACTCGACGTGGGTGGAGGGGTAGCCGAGCGCGTGAGCGATGGCGTCGAGGTCGATGACCAGGTCGCCGGGGTCTCGATGGTCTGCGACGTAGGTTGTCTTGCCCGCGCAGGGTGGGCCGGTGATGACGGTCAGCACCTGAAGATCTCCAGGGCCGGCGCAGGGCGGGCGCTGTCCTTGACGAGCGCGGAGTCTGGGAGGTTGCTGCGAGCCCGGTTGCAGGACGCGCACGCACCGCGGTGGTTGGTGCGCTCCATGGCGAGGTCTGGCCGCTCGGGGACGGGGATGATGTGGTCGGCGGTGGTGGAAACGGTGGTGCAGACGCCAACGATGCGAAGTCGGCAGGTGGGCTCCTCGCTCACCACTCGGTCTCGCAGCGCACGCCAGGCCCTGGTGTCGCGCGGGTCGGGCCAATCGCGGCCGGCGTACCGGTAGACGCGGCGGCCCATCACGAACTCGAGCGCAGCGACGTCCGAGCCGCGCCGTGCCGGGTCCGTGCGTGCTTGGTACTGCCGCCCCAGGCACCCCACTCGCCGCGGGTCATCGCCGCAGCAAGGCACTGGTCGCCGGCCGGGCAGCCGGTGCAGAGCTCATCCCGCATCCGCTGACCTTCGGGACCACCCGGGGCCCGGTATGCGGCGTCGACGAGCGGCAGGTGTTCAGGCTTGGCGCATGCCGGTCGGTCGAAGTCCGGAACATGGAAGAGGGCCATCTTGACCTCCTTGAACTTTGCCGGTCGCACCCAGTTCCCAGCGGTCCAGCGCCCGGGCAACGCGAGGGGATCCATTGGCGCCCTGTTCTCGCAATGGCCAGAGGTGTGCCGATCCAATCCCGAGCGCTCGGGACGGTGGGGTTGGAACACGAAACCCCAGCAGTCGCGGACGACGCTGGGGACCTAAGTGTGGGGACGCCAACGACGCCCAACCTGTGACAGATGGTAGCGCACGTCACGATGCGACGGTGGTCTTGTCGTCCGCGCTCGGCCCCAGGCGTGTCGCGCCCTCGGTCAGCACCCGGTCGAGCACGTCGCCGAGTCGGTACCTCGCGTGCCCGATCTCCACGTCGGCGACCACTATGCGCCCAGCGTCGGCGTCCCAGGTGTAGCCACGCGTCAGATTCCGCCGTGGCTTCAGGTCGCCTCGGTGCACCCACTGCCGGATGCGGGCGTACAGCCTGGGCACGCTCTGCTCGGTCGGCACCATCGCTACCACCGCCTCGGCCAGCGCCCTGGGTCGAGCTACCCACTCGCGTGCTTCCTCGAGGATCACCGGCAGGTGGTCGGCGACGTGGGTGGTCGCGCCGCATCCTCGGCAGGTCACCCATGTCAGCCCGGGCGCGACGTAGGTACTGGTCTCGCAACGGATCACGGCGCCGGTCTCGTCGAAGCCCACCGGCTGCCGACAGCCTCCTGCGTACCAGCCGGGGACAGCCGACTCAGTCAGCCCCCGCAATCGCGACTCGTGTTCGCCGAGTTCGCGCACCATGTCGCCGCACCACTCGGTGGTCGCGATGGACATCAGGTGCTCGTCGACACCGGCACACAGCAACACCACGGTGCGCGCAGGGTCGTCGTTGAGCGCGTCGGCGTAGGCGGCCGCCATGTCGTCGGTCAGCACGGCGTCGGTCAGGGTCAGTGGTCGAGGGAAGTGCGGTCGGTCCTCGGCCAGCGTCCGTGCTCGCGTGGTGAGCATCGTCAGCGTCTCGTCCAGCGTGTCGCTGATCCGGTCGCCCGTGCCAGCGCCTCGGTCGATGCCGTCGTAGAGCACCCGTGACCCGGCGACCTGGCGTGACCCTGCGCGTCCCGGTCGCCAGCGTGCGAGGTTGCGGAAGTAGACCGGCAGGAACTCCAGGCAGTCGTGCACGAACCGCTGGCACAGCTCGCACAACGCCAGGCCGTTGGTCGTCTCGGCTCCACAGTGCAGGCAGCGGCTCACGCGTCCCCCTCGTTGCTCGTCTCGGCGGCCGTCAGCGACTTGGCTACCTGCGCCATCGTTCGTTCGAAGTCGGCTGCGGCCCTCATCGCCGATGCCATCGCCGTCGCCATCCCAGTCAGCGTCGCTACCGCCGGTGCCACGTTGGCGACGATGCGGATCGTCACTTGCCTGACCTGATGGCGGCGCCAGTCACGCTCGCCAGCCCGCTTGATCCACACCGCCACGGGCAGCGCGACCAGCGCGACCAGCAGCCCTCCGATGGGCCACATCCACTCGCTCATCGCCCACCCTCGCTCTCGTCGCTGCGGTACGGGTTGTCGTCAGGGTCGTAGACGCCGCGACTGTCAACGTGCGCACCGCCCTCGCCCCACGCCTCCGCCTGCATCGCCCGCACGACGGGCACCAGCGCGGCGGCAACGTGCGCGCGGTACTGGTCGGCACCATTCACGTAGGGCTCGGGGAACATGCAGGCCCGCGGCGTCCAATGGCAGGTGCACCGTGACTTGCGGGTCCATTCATGCTCGGCCAGCATCTCAGCCAGCCTCTCGTTCAGCGCCTCGTTGTTCATGCGTCCCCCTCGGTGGTTGGTGCGGCGGTCGGTCCGGTCGAAATGACCATCTGGTCGGCACGGTCGAGCATCATCTGCGCGACGCCGTCGCACTCGGGGCAGCAGGTGCCACGACCGATCAGTGCGGCTTCGGCGCGGAGCGCCTCCCCCTGCCATCGCGCCTTGTGAGCAGCGACGACGCGCTCGACGACCGGCAGGACGTGATCCTCGACGGTCTGCTCGGGAGTCTGGTCCCAGAGCCAGATCGCCTCGGAGATCGTCTCGCGGTCGGTCTCGGTCAGCACGCCAGACTCGGTCGACATCTGCCCACTCGCACTCATGAAGCCTCCTCGGTAGTCGCAGCGACAGCCGCCGCACGCTCGGCGGTCACGCTGAGCGTGAACGTCATCGGACGCTCGTCCACCGGCACGCCCTCGATGTACTCGCGCCCGGTGCGCTGATCAACGTGAATGTCGAACGTTGACGGGATGCCCTCGGCGGCCAAGATGTCGAGGGCTACCTGCATGTCCGCGATCGTTGGTCGTCGACCGGACACCTCGACGGTTACTCGGGTGGTTGCGGTCAGGTCAGTCATGACGCCTCGCTCTCGGTCTCGCTCTTGGTGGCCGCCTTGGCCTTGATGTCTCGCAGCTCGTCGACAGCACTGCCGGCGGGCTGGGGGTAGCGGGCGCTCATCAGTCCTCGCTCCCGTCGGTCGCCAGCACCGGCTCCCAGTCACAGCCGTCGTCCTGCCAGACCGGCCGGATCGGCGTCTGTGCGACGACGAACTCGGTGCCCGGCGCAGTCAGCTCCTCAACGCAGCCGGAGTCGTTGATGAACAGGCAGACGTTGCAGTCGGGGCCGACCTTGACCTCGTGCCACTGGGGCTCGATGGGACCGCCGTCAACGATCCGATGCCAGATCGTGCCGTCATCGCGTCGCCAGATCTCGCCCCAGCGCTCGCATTCGCAGGCGATGCTGGTCAGGTGGCAGTCGGCGTCGGGATCGGCGAGGCAGATGGCCTCGCCGCTGACGCCGCCATATTCGTAGGTCCAGCGAATTGCATGGTCGCTCATCAGTCAGCCCTCCTCGGGTGCGGTCGTCGTGGTCTCGTCGGCTGTTCGCGCGGAGTTCGCGGGCAGCTTCGGGTCTACGTCGTGCGCATCGTCGCCAGCGAGGACCGCCAGGAGTTGCCGTGCTGCCAGGTGCCAGACAGCGGCGGTTGTGTCGCCGAGCGCTCGGCTGTTCCCGTTGACCTGCCAGTCGCCGACGAGGTAGCGAGCGGCACGGAGCCGTCGATTCGCCTCGTCCTCGTCGAAGACGAAGCACAACTGGCAGGTCAGTGGGTAGTTCGGGTCACTGAACTCGTGGGCGCTGAACTCGCCAGCGCGACTGATGCAGGTACTCACAGCGCCTCCTCGGGCGTCTCTTCGGTCGCCTCGTCGTGATCGGCGGGCGGTGGGGCAGCGCGTGCGGCGGCCGTGATGTCGCGGAGTTCGTCGACCGCTGAACCGGCAGGCTGCACGTAGTCGGGCGTGAACACGTGGTCGTCGTCGGCCCATCGCGGCGTGCGTTCGCAGATGTCGCGGCGCTGATTGCAGACGCCGCAGCGGTTGGAGCGCTCGACCTTCTCGGGCTGCCAGCGCTCGACGGGCCGTTCGATCCAGCAGGGCGCGGCGGGGTTGCCGATCGCTGCCGGGGTCTCCAGGGTGCGATCCCGTGCCGCCCGTCCAACCGTCATCATCACTTCGCCAAGGTCGAAGTGGCGGACCTTGCCGAGTGCGGCCATGACGCCCGGTTCGTGCCAGCGTGGTGCGCCGTGGGGCCGCGCCTTGATGCGAGCGCGGTGAGCATCTCGGCGTCATCCTTAGTCACGGGCATGTTGGACACCCCGCACTCCAGAGGCGCAGGCAGTCGTGGCAGGCGTCGGGCGGGAAGGTCATCGGGTCGTCCCACTCGCGCAGGTTGATCGCGCGCCGCCCGCAGATCGCGCGGTACGGGACTCCGATCAGCGGCCCGAACGTGCCGGTGCAGATGCAGCAACGGGCGTGTCTGTGGGCGTCGTCGAGCATGTCGAGGTCTGAGACATCGGGTGCCGTTTGCGTCGCCATCACCGACCACCGCCGATCGGACGAAGTCCCATCCATGCGTCGCGGTCGTGAGTGGCTGCCGCGGCGGCGTTATCCACAGGCCGCGATCGGCTGCTAGTGAGGTCAGAGGATGGATGGGCTCCGCGAGTTCCCTTCCTATTCCCTTCCCTTCCCTTCCTGTCGGGAGTGACCGGGTGGTAACTCACTGAGGACTCCGTGAGTGTTCCGTGAGTCATTCCTTCGCTCCCTTCGTCGGTCGAGGCACACATGGCACGCCCGGCTCAGGGAGCGAGGACGGCGTGTAGCGGTTGATGACTTGGTGCTCGTGCCAGCTCGGGAAGCACCCATAGCGGATGCCGTCCCTCTCGTATTCGTGGATGAGTCCGACCTTCGCGATCTCGTCGATCCACTTGCGGACCCTGGCTGGCGGCAGGTCGTCGTTCGGGTAGATGAAGCCGTTGATCGCGTTGGTCGCGGCGAGGAACCGGCCGTCGTCGTCAGCGAACGAGATGAGGCCGAGGGTCGTCAGGCGGGCGTCGCGGCTGAGTTTGGCGACGGTCCCTGAGCCCCAGAATGATGGCTTGGTCGTTCGGATGCGTGCCATCAGCCCTCCTCGTCGTGGCACGCGCACTGACAGTCCGCGACGTGGCAGTGCTCGTGGTGTGGTCGCGCGCCGGTTGGGGCGGTGCACCAGCCGGATAGGTGTGTCCGGAGCGGCAGGTACTCGCCTGTGTCGATGTAGTGCTGTCGAGAGGCGCTGCTGGAGGTGTCGAGCTGCGTCATGCGACCACCCGCAATGTGGCGCGTTCCTTCCGCTTCGCCTGTGCTAGTGCGTGCGCGCGTCTACATGCCGCGCACGGCTCGGTTTTGGTGCGGCGCAGGTGGCGGTAGTAGCCGCCATCAGTGCCGCACTTGGCGACCTTTGCGCGCGGTTTTGGCCAGGGGTGCCACTGGAGCGTGCCCCCAGCGCCGGTTGGTCGCCACTCGCCATCGGTGAGCACGTCCGGTGACCAGTGCTCGCCAGCCTGCGCGCGTCGTCGGCAGTCGGCGCATTCTGGTGGCGTCTTGGCCGAGTTGCAGGCGGTGCCGCAGGTGGCACACGGGGCGGTGGGTGCGGTCATCATTCCTCCCTCGCGACGTCGTTGGCACAGTCCTCGCAGCGCGTCGGTCCGCCGGGTGATGGCTCGAGGTCGGGGTCCCATGGGCGTCCACACGAGCGGCACTCACTGGCGGTCATCGCGGACTCCTTCCACACTTCGGCGGTCTCGTTGGCGTCGATCCAGTCGGTCCACATGCGCGCGCCACCGACAACGAGGGCGAGCTGGACACGTGCACCGACCGCGATGACGTCGGTGAGCGTGCCGGTGATGCCCGCGACCTCGACCATGCGTCCGTGGTGGCGTTCGTTGAGGTCGGCCAGGTGGATCAGGCGATGGTTGCGGGGGCGGCTCATGACGTCGCCCCGGTCGAACTGACCCTCACGAGATCTCCGAACAGGGAGTCCTGCGACAGCCGCTTGGCGGCGATCTCGCAGTAGCGCTCCTCGAGTTCGATGCCGATGATGCGGCGGCCGAGCTGCTTGGCGGCGACGAGCGTCGACCCGCCGCCGGAGAACGGATCGGCGACAACCCCCGATGTGAGCAGGATCAGCTCCTGCATGACGTCCTGCGGCTTGGTGTGCGGGTGGCCGCCGGCCTTCGCCGCCAGTCCCGCGTTGCCGCCCACGTTCGAGGCGTTGGTGCGGAAGGCGCCAGACCGCCCGCCGATGCCGGCGCCGTGGGTCCCAGTGAAGTAGATCGCCTCGAGGTCGCGTCTGACCTGCGCGAAAGCGCCGCGGGTGCCGGCGTCGGGCGGCTTCACGTAGACCGACACTTGCCGCGTTCCGGGCGGCGGCGTGAGCATGAGGTCGCCGAACAGGATGCCGGGACGGTTTCCCCAGAGTGCCAGAATCGCGTCACGCGTCGTGGTGTCCGTGTCGCCCTGGATGCCTTCGTGGGGCGACGACTTCCCGCGTCCACTGCGGTGCTTGATCGACGACTGCCGCCATGCGCGACCGTAGGGCGGGTCAGTGACCAACACGTCGGCCGCGAGCCACGGCGTGAGCTTGCGCGCATCGCCGCAGTAGAGGGTCACGAGATCGTCCTCGTAGTACGGCAGCAGGTCTCCCCTCTCGGCCGGACGCTGGTCACTCATCACCGTCACCGCCCTTGGTCGGAGCGGTCGGTGTGGCGACAGGGCAGTCACGGTCGTGGTGCGCGATCAGCAGCAGGTGAACCACCGCGCCGCAGCGCCGACAGCGAGCGTGGTCGGCGCTCAACTCGGGTGCGGGCGGATTGGCGACACCGCACCCCGCGAACGCGCCGTCCTCGGTCGGGGCCTGGACGATGAACGCGGGGAAGCGGACGCTGTCGATCCCGTGCGGGCGCTGGGCCATGCACTCGACGCACGACGGGCCGGTGCCCCAGTCCACTTCGTTGTCCCACGGGTTGCCGTAGAGCACGACCTCCGAGTCGGCGTAGCAGCCGCTCAGCGAGATCAAGAACGGCTCGCCGCGCGAGTCCATGCCCACGGCTCGGCAGTCGATCCCGGCATCGTTCAGCGCGTCGAGGTAGTCGCGCATGGCCTCGGCGTTCTCGATCGGAACGAGGGTGGGGGTGTCTCCAGACTCGGCCGAATAGAGGTCAGCCATGGGTCACCTCCTGCATGTCCTCGGGGCGCCCAGTCGGTCGCCCATCTCGGAGCCGATCGGCCGCGTGTCGGATGGCACCTCGGCGGCGTTGGTCACCGACGCGTCCGTGGTGTACGTCGGCTTGCGCGTAGAGGTAGGCGACGTCGGCGGCTCTCTGGTCGTCGCGGCCACGGTCGTAGGCGCGGCGCCATGGGTTGAGTGCGCTCATGAGTCACCGCCTCGGGTAGCGATGTCCTCGGTGGGCGTGAGTGCGGCGACCTCGGCCTCGATCTCCTTGCGACGGTCGGTGTCGGCGTTGTGCCACTCGGCGCGGAGCTTGGGGATGGCGCGAACGTTGGGGCGCCAGAAGATCGCGTCTGGGTGGTTGCTGGCGTAGAGCCAGCGGATGCAGGCGTGGACTTGCTCGGCGGTGCGGCCGTCGCGGTCGAGCATGAGACGTGCTTCGCGTCGCCACTTCTCGGTGATGGCAGGTCGCTTGCTTCCGGTCGCTTCGACCTCGTCGGCGAGGTGTTCGCAGATGGCGTCGATCTCGGGCCTGGTCGGCTCGGTGGTCGTCAGATCACCGACACTTCCTTCACCTTCACCTTCCCTACTTCCTTCCTTCCTTCCTTCACGCGTGACTACGCGAGTGCTCGTCGGTGTCACGTCGTGCGCACGACGGGTGCCCGACGTGTGGCGGGGGTGCTTACTGCGTGCGGGCTCCGGGATCTCGTCGAGTTCACAGCGGTCGCACCACGTGAAATAGCGGTTGTCGAGGCGCTGGTGCTCACGGAGCTTCGGGATGGTCAGGCCCGCGTCATCGCGGACCACCATGCCCAGTTCCAGCATCTCCGCGAGGAGCACTTCGGCATCGACAGGATCCGTCGGCAGCACCCGCATCTTGATCTGCTTCGGCTTGTCGTCGAGGTGGCCGTTGTCGCACGCGTAGTTCCACATGCCCATGAACAGCAGGCGCGCGAACGAGCTGAGCTCGACGAACTTGTCGTCGGTCCAGATCTCCGGCTTGAAGCCGCGCATCTTGGCCATCAGGCAGCCTCCTCGTCGCTCGTCGTGTGGCACTCGCATGCGCATCCGGCGACCTGGCATCGGTCGTGCTGTGGTCGGGCTCCTGGCGGGGCGCTGCACCATCCGGAGATGTGCGCGGGAGCGGATCCAGTCACGCTGCGCGCACCGGCTTTGGCATGGCTACCGCAGGATCGGTGGCGATGAGCTGCACCCGCTCCGTCTCGCCCTGGGGCTTGGTGATGCGAACTGTTGCGTACTTGACGCCCGTCTCCCTGGCTGCCGCATCGATGGGGACGGCGAAGTGGGCGCCGGGCGCGCCGGCAGCCTGTGACCAGATCGACCAGCGACCCGGCAGGCCAGGCTGGATCACTTCACGTCCGGCCGTGCGGCTTGCGACGGCGTCGGGAATCCGGATGACACTTCCTGCCTTCATGACACTGTCTCCTTCTGAAGTAGAGGTGTGGGATGGCGGCGAATCACGCCGCTGCTTGCCTGATGGCTTGTCGCCTTGCTCGGGTGGCGCGCATTCCATTGCGTCCGTTGATTCGGCGAGCCTCGGCGCGACAGTCGTCGCAGACCTTCCGGCCGGGGTTGATCGGCTCGCCGCAGGGGCAGCGCTTGATGACCAAGCGCGTCGGATGAGGCGAGCGGGTGCGACCGGTGGTGGTTCGGCACATCTGGTCGACGCGCGCGCGGCAGGTAGGGCAGGCGATCATCTTTGCCACGTCGGCAGGCGTGAGGCCTGGCGCCGAGGCCTGCATTTGCGCACCTTCTTGCCACTGGAGCACCCCGCCCGGCCCGGTCGGTCGCCACTCGCCATCGGTGAGCACGTCGGTCGACCAGAACTCGCCCGCCTGATCTCGTCGGCGACACTCCCAGCAGCGAGGCGGGGCGCTGCGTGAGGTGCAGAAGCCGCCGCAGTCCGCGCAGACGGTTGGCGTGGTCACGTCTCGTCTCCAATCCCGAGCACGTCGAGCAGCCCGCGCAGGTCATCGGCGTCGGTGGCGTAGTGGGCGCAGGTTCGTCGTGCGGCTGCGATGTCGTCGGGCGACGTCGCGGGGATGCGCCCGATGAGGTCGGATAGGTCGCGGGGGCTGGTCATGACGCCTCCCTCTCGTGGTCGTGCTGGCAGTCGTCGCATCGGCCGCTGGTGGTGGTCTCGTCGTGGGTGATGCGGCGGTGGCAGGAGATGCAGAGGCTCATGCGACGACCTCCCAAACTCGTCCGCCTGCCCCGCCCGCGTCACTGGTCACCGCCGAGGTAGGTGCGGGCGACGTCGAGGGCGGCCTGCGAAGTGTCAACGTGGATCGAAAGCTCGCCGTCGTTATGTTTCCGCACGGCGATCCCGGCGCCCCGGATGGACCACCCGTGCTCCTGCTTGACCGTCTTGGCCTCGAATGTCTCCATCGCATCGAGGGAGGCGGACTCCGCCTCCAGCCAGGCAGCTACCGCCAGCGCGAACGGGGGAGCAGCGAGGGCCATGTAGTCGGCGTTCCCTAGCCAGCGCGACCACTCGGATACTTCGGCCAGATGGACGCCGTCAGCGTTGTAGACACAGAGCTGCTCCGACATCTCATCACGCTCGACATGCCATGGTCCCGGTGTCGCCGCCTGCGCCCGCTCCCGCATCGTCGCTGCGGCGTCGCGGAGGGTCTGTGCGGCGGTCACCACGGGGCCACCTCGCGCTCAAACCGAGTGGCGCCCTGCGTGAGCGCCTCGCGAATCTGGGCCAGTGTCAGCGCGCCGCCGTACCGGTGGGCGTGCCATGTGCAGGCAGGCCAGACGCTCGCGTGCTCAGCGTCGTAGATGATGGTTGTCGCTGCCTTGCAGCAAGCGTCCATCTCGCCGTCGCGGGTGACGATTCCGGCACAGAGAGTGTCAATGTCCTGGATCTGTGACCGGGTAATGGTGATGCGCTCGGTGCTCATGCCTGCTCACCGCCCTGCGTGTTGGCGGCGATGTCGTCGGCAGTCACACCGCGTGGCTTCTCGGGCTCGGCGGGCGTGAACTCGTCCTTGACCTGCTTCTCGCCGCGCGTCAGCTCGCCCGACAGGACGCGGAGACCGCCGACGGTCTGGGCGGTCCACTCGCCGGTTGCGAGGGCCACGTAGGCCTCGAGTTGCGTCTTCGTGACGCCGAACGAGTCGGCGTAGTGCTTGACTGCGTCGGCGATCTGCGCGGCCAGCGGTTTCTCGCCACCCTGGCCGTTGAGCGTGCCGGCGCACAGCGACTCGGCCTCGGCGGTGAACCAGACCGGGAGGATGGTGAAGATGGTCTCGCGCACTGCGCGGGCGGCGACCGAGTTGTTGTTGTTGGCGATGTCTCCGAGGTCGTCGAGTCGCTCACGTCGCTTGTCGCCGCGCCTCGCGGAGCCGACCATGCGGGCGTGGGGGACGACGAACGAGCGCGAGGAGCGGACGTTGGACTCCTGGTCCCACGCCCATGCCTGCATCTCGGACTCGCCCGCCTGGTCGTCGCGCTTGAGCTCGCGGATGCCGTAGTCGATGTTGCCCCAGCAGGCGGCGAGCGTGCGGGCGAGGTGGACGGATGAGCCTTCGACGCGCCCGCCCGCGCGGGGCACCGAGTAGAAGGCGCGGTCTGCGAGGGCGCGCTGTCCGCAGGCCTGGCGCATCCGAGCGATGGCCGTGGTCTCGTCGCGCGGGTTCTCCTGGGCGACGCGGACGGCGGCGGCGACCTCGGCAACAGCGCGGGCCTGCTCGACGGCGGTGGCTTGCGTGAGCGCCTGCGGGCGAGGCTGGGTGATGGTGTCGAGCGTGGTCATGCGATCAAGTCCTCGATTCGCTGGATGTAGTAGCCGGGCAGCTCGAGCCGTGCGACGTCGGTGACGTATCCGGGCCACTGGTCGCGCCGGGTGCACTCGGCGTAGAGGTGGATGGCCTTGCGCATGAGGGCGCGGCCTAGTTCGAGTAGGTCGTCGTCGGCTTGGAAGGTGGTGACCACGTAGGGCTCGGTCTTCTCGACGACGGCGAGGAGGAAGACGGGGTCGTCTGCGAGGCCGCAGGCGATGGCGCCGTCTACATAGTTGGCTGCACTGATGGCGTAGCCAAGGTCTGCCGCGGAGCGGCCGAAGGCGTAGGGCTCGGCGGTGCGGGCGGTCTTGAGGTCAACGATGATGCGGCGGCGTCCGGCGACCTCGGGCGTGATCCAGTCGAACCGGGCGCGGCGGATGACGCCGGTCTCCGCGTCAGGCCAGAACAGCGAGACCTCGGCGTCGCCCGCCGTGAACGCGGGGCCGATGATGGGGTCCTCGCGCACCGACTTGGCGACCGCTTCGGCCCGTTCGTACTCGGTGGCGAGCATTGGAACGCGGCCCGCCGCGCGCGCCGCCTTCGCAGCCTCCTTGGATGCCCCGGTGCGCATCGAGGTGAAGGGCTCGCCGTCTCTGCCGACGAGCACCTCGATGTCGTTGCCCTTGCCGAGCAGGATGCGGTGGGCGGCGTGGCCGAAGTCGAACTCAGGCTTGTCCGGGCGCCCCTTCTCCTGCTGGTGCTTGAACTTCGCGGGACAGGGTGCCGGCGGCGCGAGGAGCTTGGCGCCCGATGCAGACAGGCTTCCCTCGTGGGCGTGGTACTCGTCTTCCGGCATGTCCCAGATGACGGTGGGCTCGGTGATCACGCCGCGTCACCTCCCGGCAGTTCGTCGATGTCAGCGAGCACTGACGCCGCGAACCACACGTCTTCCTCGCGGCGCATCTCGGCGTAGATCGGGGTGTCGATGAACGCGGGGTCGTCGAACAGCCAGCCCGCCTCGATCTGCTCGCGCGTCGGCTCACCGAAGTCACGCGCCGTGACCGCGTCCTCGGCTGCCTGGTCGCGGAGCATGCGGCCCACGAGGACGGCGAACGGGAACGAGACGAGGCCCCAGAGCGCGAGGAACGCCACGGCGGCGACAAGGGCCACGTCCGGGACGAGCAGCAGCAGGATGGGCGGGTAGTCAGTCATTGGTCACCGCCTGGGCGGGCCGACTGCTCACACGCTCGACCACGATCAGGGTGCACGAGGTGTCGTCCCACTCGTCATCCACGACGTAGGTTCCCTCGCCGTTCTCCAACCCAATGTCGTGGACGGAATCCACTGACGAGTCGTTGTCCGCGACGCAGCACCCCTCGAAGGGCACCGTCCAGCCGTAGCCGTAGCGCCACTCGTGCTCGACGCCATGAAACGTGAAGTAGTCCTCCTCGAACCACGGCGCGTCTTCATCGGAGTCCCACGGCCCGTCGTTGACGGGACCACCCTCGATCTGGTGGGACTCGGGGCACTCCTGCCAGCCGCCACACTTGGTGGGGACGAGGCAGGTGATCGTGCCCTTGAAGTGCGGGTACTCGGGATCGAAGTCGTCGTCCTTCACCACGGTCAGGTGGTGGCCGCGCTTCTGGTCAGTTTCTGCCCTCTGCTCAGCCATGGACCGCCACCCCCTGGTCATCGGCGGGTCGGGGCTGTCCGGGTAGGCGGCGGGTCAGCACGGTGCCTCCATCGGCTGCGCGGTCAGCTCGACCTCGGGGGACCAGTGGTTGCCGCCGAGCGGGCGGCTACTTGCGGTCACGGTCCCGTCGTCGTAGCGGCGCATGACGTACTCGGGATCGGTGCCGTAGCGGACGAAGAGGGTGTGGTCGCTCATCGCGCGGCCTCCTCACCGAGCGTGCACATCTGGCGCAGCAGGTCGATCGCGGAGTCCTGGAGCGCGTCAACCGTGGGCTGCAATGCGGCCCCAGCGGCGGCCCAAGCGGCGTACCGAGCGGCCCCAGCGGCGGCCCCAGCGGCGGCCCCAGCGGCGTCCCAAGCGGCGGCCCCAGCGGCGTCCCGAGCGGCGTCCCGAGCGGCCCCAGCGGCGGCCCCAGCGGCGGCCCCAGCGGCGTCCCAAGCGGCGGCCCCAGCGGCGTCCCCAGCGGCGGCCCCAGCGGCGGCCCCAGCGGCGTCCCCAGCGGCGCGGGCCTTCTCTCGCGCAGCCTGGACTACGGGAACCGCCGCCTCGACGTCATCCCACGACGCGCGTCGGGGAAGCGTCTCCAGTGAGACCGCCGCCTCCTCCAGTCCCGCTAGCCGCAGCCACGTCGGCGTGTACGTCCGGATCAGCCAGTCCGCCGCCATGAGGCCGCGCTCCTGAGCGTGACCGTCGTTAGCGGTGCCCACGATGAGCGGCGCCAGGGGGACGAGCTGCTGGCGCTTGTCGTCAGGCAGGACGTCGTTCAGCGCGCGCCCGAACGAGCCGAGCACGGGGCAGGCGCACTCCGGGCGGTCGGTGTGTGGTTCGCCTGAGATCCACGCGACGGCCTCGAGGAGGCAGACGCCGTTCTCGGGGTTGGGGTGGGCGCCCTTCTTGAGGATGGCGAGCCCGAGGAGTTCGGCGCGGTCGTCGATGATGGTCACTGTCGGTTACCCTTCGTGTTGGAGTTCTGCTCTGGCCCCCACTGGCTCGCATCCGGTGGGGGTTCTTCTGTCCCAGGACGGCCCCGGCCTGACGTGACGCGCTTCCCCACGCGCCAACCGGGGCCGCCCGGTCTAGGGGCTGGCGTCGGCGTGGTCGTTGAGCTGCCGCACGTACTCGTCTGCGATCTGCTGGATGCGCGGCCGGTCCGACCAGTCGCGCGACCATGCACGGCCACACGAGGTGCAGGACCAGAACAGGACGCCGTCGTAGACGCCCTGGACCTCGTGGCCCAGGTGCTTGTCTCTGGGGGCGGCGCAATGAGGGCACATCACGCGCTCCTCGGGGTGTCGCATGTCCAGCACCAGATGACGACTACGCGGTCACCCAGCGGGGTCGTGACGTACCGGGCATCGGCGCGCCCGTTACAGAGACCGCATGGCGCGGTCTGACCGACGGGTCGCGGCGGCGGCTGCTCGCTGACCTGAGCGGCGCGACATCCGCACCCCTGCTGCTGGCATCGGCAGATGCAAGTCGGCGCGCACCTCATCGCGCCGCCCCCACAACCGCCGCCGCGACACCGAACGCGATGGTCGCGCCCGCGAACGCCGCGAGGATCAGGCGTGCGGGCAGCGAGGGCGTGGGGTCAGTCATCGTCGCCCCCGTCCCAGCCCGCGTAGTAGCGGCCGCGCCTGTCGTAGCCGTACTCGTCCACCCGGATCGGTGCGGGACGACGCTGCTCACAACGAGCAGCAGTAGAGATGCCGGCGAACGCTCGCCGCAGCGTGTCCTCGTCCTCATGGGTCGCCAGGTCGACGGGCTGGCGGGGGGCAGGATTCGCGGCACGCCACTCGGACATTCGTGCGAGCTGGTCGACGGTGTTCATGAGGGCTCACCACTTCGTTGTCCCACGGGTTGCCGTAGAGCACGACCTCCGAGTCGGCGTAGCAGCCGCTCAGCGAGATCAAGAACGGCTCGCCGCGCGAGTCCATGCCCACGGCTCGGCAGTCGATCCCGGCATCGTTCAGCGCGTCGAGGTAGTCGCGCATGGCCTCGGCGTTCTCGATCGGAACGAGGGTGGGGGTGTCTCCAGACTCGGCCGACTGCCCGCTCATCGCGCGTCCCCCAGCGCGTCCAGGTGGAACAGCAGCGACCGCACCAACGGCAGCAACTCGTCGGCGTCGACACGGACCTGCTGCCCGTCACGCTCGATCCACACCGCGCCAAGGTCGACGTGCGTGGTCAGTGCGGGGGCGAGGGGCTGGGGCGTCAGAGCGTCACGACGACCGGCCTGGTAGGTCGCTTCGTGGCACTGGGCGTTGCCGTGGTCGTGAAGCACGCCGTCGGGGAAGGCGCAGGCGTTCATGCGGCATCACTCCTCGCGGCGGCGTGCTCAATGCCCTGCCAGAGACCGATGCGCTTGGCATGGGTCGACTTCAGATCGGACTTGACCTCGCCGACGCGCACGATGACCTTGCGCATCCACGCCGACCTGATACGGCCAGCGACGAGATCTTGCGCAGCGACAGGGACCTTGCTGCGGAGGTCGTTCGCCGAGAACTTGCGCCCCGACTTCGCCCATCGGTTGATGACCCGGTCGACCGCCAGGATCAGGCGCGGATCGGCGTGCTGCTCGCGGAGAGCGATGCCGGCGTCACGGGCCTGCTCGGGGGTGGTGAGCGTGGTCATGCCGACCTCCGCAGCCGCTCGATGTAGTCATCGAGCGCCTCTGAGGGGACGAGTCGGCGGCGGCCAATCTTGACGGTCTCAAGCTCGTCAGCGGCAACGAGTTCCTCAACCTTGCGTTTGCCGACCGAGAGTTGCTTGGCGGCATCTTCGAGGGAGTAGAGGAGGCGCTCGCTCATGCCGCACCCCGCCGTCCGCGCCTCTGGATCTGGGTGACCTTGGCGGGCGCGTCGTAGCGGACGTAGAGCACACCGTCGCGGTAGGCAGCGGTGTATCCCGGCTCGGCGAACGCCCTGTTCTTGCCGGTCTTGGACTGGCTGTTGCGGCTGGCGGCGTTGATGCCGCTGGCTGCGGACTGGTGACCCTTGGGTGACATGTCGTCGAAGCGGACGATGTACGGCACTCCGGGGTTGGCCTTGCACTGCTCGGCGATCTTGACCCAGTGCGCCGCGGGGCCACGGCTGCCACCGTTGGCGGCCTCGGGGATCGAGTCGACCGGGGTCATCTTGAACTTGCGGGTCGTGCGCTTGATGGTTCCCATGTGGGATACTTCCTCTCGGTTCTGATCCCCGGTCGCGCTTGGTCGTGTTGGCCGGGGATCGGTGCTTTCAGGACGCGAGGGCCGATCGATCGACTGGCGGCATGAAGATGTCGAGCGACACCTCGAGATAGGTCGCGACTGCGACGATCTCGGGGATGGTGAACGGAACCTCGCCATTGAGACGGCGCCCGAGCGTGTGTGCCGTCATGTCGAGGGCCGCGGCGAGGTCTGCCTGCGTCCTCCGCTTTCGAGCCAGTTCTGCCCGGACCGCGTCGGCGGTGTACGTCGGGGATGCCATGGCGTAATAGTGGACCGATATCAGTCCATTGGCAAGGTTTTCATCCAAACTGGCGATATTAAGTCCGCATGGACTGAATGTGTGTCATCCTGTACGCCATGAACCCGATGGAGTACGGCCGCGAGGTCAACGACGCGCTGCCTCGCGTGATCGAGGAGGCGAGGTGGGACGCGCGCATCAGCAGCGTCCGCGAGCTTGCTCGACTGGCTGGATTCAAGAGCCACACGCTGCTGAATCAGCGCATGAGGGGGGCCGTGGCGTTTACCGTGCCCGATCTGGTTGCTGTCGGTCGGGTCGTGGGTGTGCCAGCAATCGAGTTGCTGCGGCGGGCGAAGGATGTCGCCGACGGGTCGCCCGATCCGGGGAAGGCTGGGCCGCTCGGGCGGCCGGAGGACGAGGCTGTTGACACGCCCTTCAAGATCAATGAACGGCGGCGGCCGGCGTCAGATGACTCGCAAGCTCGCTTCGCTGATGATGAGACAGGCCAGCGTCGATGAGGAGCAGCCTGTCGTCGGGAAGCCAGATGTGCTGCTCGGCCAAGTCAATCACCTCGCGGACTCGCACCCCGAGCAGCATGAGGACCGCGAAATCCTCCATCATCGAGCGAGTGTGCACCAGTTTCGGACGGCTGTCCCCGAAATCGAGGAGGTGTGGCCACACCCGGCTCTAGCGTCCTCCGGGTGCCCAACCAGCCCGCGACACCGAAGCGCGGCGTTCGGATCCCGGATGACCTCTGGTTCGCGGCGAAGCGGGTGGCGGCAGACCGTGGCGAGACGTTGACGTCCGTCATCATCCGGGCGCTGGAACGGTACGTCCGCGCGCACCCGCTCGATGAGGACTGACGTCGCCTAGTCCCAGTAGGCGCTGGCCATCCGCTCGGCGGCATCGAGGTGCAGTTCGTTGACGCGGTGCTGGTAGATCTGGGTGACGGTGATAGACGAGTGCCCGAGGATCTCCTTGACGACCTCGATCGGGACGCCGAGCGCCAAGAGCATGGTGGCTGCCGTATGGCGGGCCGAGTGCCCGCGAACGTCCGGTACCCCAGCCTTCTTCAGTAGCGCCTTCCAATGGTCGCGGTCCTCGCGGGGGTCGATGGGCCGGCCGTCTGGCCAGGGGAACAGGTAGTCGAGATCGTGCCACTCGTTCCGGGCGGCCATCCGCTCGGAGAGTTGCGCCTTCCTGTGTGTCTTGAGGTCGGCGAGTAGCGGTGCAGGTAGGACGACGGCGCGGTCCTTGCCACTTTTGGTTGGGCCGAGAACGAGTCCCTTACCCTTCACGCGGCCGAGGGAGTGGCGGACGACGACGATGCCCTTGTCGAGGTCGACGTCGGACCATCGCAGGCCGAGCGCTTCTCCCTGGCGCAACCCCAGGGCGAACGCGACTGACCACCGAGCAGCATTGCGGACCTCTCGTGCGGCGGCGAGAACAGCTCGCGCCTCGTCCCTGTCCAGCACCGTCGGCGCCTCGCGCGTGCGCTTCGGGGCGTCCAGCAGTGTGGCGACGTTCCGAGTCGCCTTGCCGCGCTGTTGGGCGACCTTGAGGGATCGCGAGAGTGCGGCGTGTGTGTTGTGGATGGTGTTCTCAGACAGGCCGTCCTGGCGGAGCTTCCGCCACGCTGCGGCGATGTGCTCGGGGGTTAGCTTGTCGAGCCGGTGCCTGCCGATGTTCGGAACGAGGTAGTGCTCGACGTAAGTCCGGTAGGTGCGGACCGTGTTCGGACGGTTGCGCTCGCTGACGATGTTCTCGAGCCAGTAGGTCAGCCACTCTGCCACGGTGGGGATCCGACCATGGGGCAACTGCCCCTTCGTCACATCCTCAGCGAGCTGGCGGAGCTTGGCGGCCGCAGCCGCGCGGCTGGGCGCCGTGACGCGCTTCCGGATTGGCCTGTCATCGTGCCATCCGATGACAAGGGCACCGCGCCACGGACACTTGCAGGTCGAGTCGCTGCGGACGTTCGTCGGTCGCGCGCACCCCTTGATGTGCCGCTGGTAGAGCGACCCCTCGCCGTCGCTGCGCTTGCTGCTGGCCATGCCTCATCATCTCATCCCGCACGTATCGATGGGGGCAGCACGAGAAGGATGGGGGCAGCCGTGGGGGCAGCCCGACACGGAAGCACTCGGTTCGGAGCGGTCGCTGACCTGCGTGTTCAGGCTCAGTGCGGGTTGGCGCGGGCCAAAATTAGGCGGCCCCGCCTACTCATACCAAGCGGGGCCACGTCCTTTGTATCCCGGCCGGTGCGCGATCACCGGCATTGAGGCGCGTGTCGAACCGATCACAGTGCCGCGGGCTTACAGTGGCGCCATGGCTGCCGCCCCCATCCGAGTCGCCGTGGTGAACGACTACGAGCTCGTCGTCGCCGGCATCGCGGCCATGCTCGCCCCGCACCACGACCGGGTCAACGTGGTCGAGCTCGACTCGGGTCTGCCCGTGCTCAACAGCGTCGACGTGATCCTCTACGACACCTTCGCGGCGATCCAGGGCGACGGCGTCGATCTCGACCTGCTGGTGCACGGGAACGATGCCAGGGTCGTCATCTTCAGCTGGAACCTCCAGCCCGAGCTCGTCCGCAGGGCGATCGAGCGCGGCGCCGCGGGCTACCTCTCCAAGGGCCTGGCCTCGGAGCAGATCGTGGCCGGCCTCGAGGCCGTGCACCGCGGGGAGACGGTGACCCCGCCGGCGTCCACCACGGCGGTCGACACGGGCGTCGCCGGCGAGTGGCCGGGCCGTCAGGTCGGCCTCAGCGCCCGCGAGGCGGAGGTGCTCGCCCTGATCACGCAGGGCCTGAGCAACCAGGAGATCGCCGACCGCACCTACCTCTCGATCAACTCCGTGAAGACCTACATCCGCACGGCGTATCGCAAGATCGACGTCTCCCGGCGCTCACAGGCCGTGATCTGGGGCATGAAGCACGGCTTCGAGCCCGACCGGATGCGCAGTGTCGCACCGGACGCTCAGGCCTGATCCGGACGCAGGCTGGATCCAGGATCAGCCCTGCAGGGCGCGGAACTCCGTCCAGATCTGCGCGCTCTCGTCGCGGTCTTCGGTGAGGTGGACCAGGTCCATCGTGCTGGTGTCGCTGCCGTCGAGGAAGCGCCGCAGGTGCAGATCGGAGAAGCCGTGCTCGGCGGCGTCGTCCCGGGTCGACGCGTAGTAGCAGGTGCGGATGCCGGCCCACATCATCACGCCGACGCACATCGGGCAGGGCTCGCAGGTGGCGTACATGACCATGCCGGACAGGTCGAGGGTGCCGAGCTTCGCGCAGGCCTCGCGTACGGCGACCAGCTCGGCGTGGCCGGAGGGGTCGGTGTCGCGCAGGACCGTGTTGCCGACGCTGACGATGACCTCGTCGCCGCGCACCAGGGTGGCGCCGAACGGGCCGCCGGTGCCGGCGCGCATGGCGGCGACGGTGATCTCGGCCGCCTGGGCGAAGTAGGCGTCGACCGCCTCGCGAGTGGGAGTGGGAGTGCTCATGGTGCAACCTTTCGCCGCGTCGCCGCGATGGTGAGTGAGTAGCCGACGAACCCGATGGCCAGGCCCGAGAAGAACGCGAGGTTCTTGATGTCGACCAGGACGGTGACGTCGTCGAGCACCGTGCCGGCCATGGTGATCACGAAGCTGATCGCCAACACCGTGATGGCGCGCCAGTTGTAGGCGATCTGGGGAGCGCTCGGGTCGGCGTAGATCCCCTCGACGTCGACGGTGCGCTTCCGCTCCACGAAGAACGACGCCAGCATGATGCCCGCGATCGGGCCGAACATCGAGCCGATGAAGGAGTAGAAGAGGAACAGCGCGTCCGTCGCCTCGAGGAACTTCCAGGGCAGGATCAGCGTGCCGGCGACGGCCGTCAGGATCGCGCCGTTCCGGACCGTGAACCGCTGCGGCAGCTGCGCGGTGAGCTGGAGCCCGGCCGGCAGCATGTTGCCGAAGACGCAGAACGCCGTCATGCCGATGTTCATCGACAGGATGAGCAGGACCACGACGAAGGAGTTGCCGATCGAGTTGATCGCGTCCACGAAGATCGTCGGCCGGTTCACGTCGAACTCACCCTGCGTCGTCACGCTGAGCGAGGCCATGAAGGTGATGGTGACGAGGATGAAGAGCAGGTAGGAGGCGATCACGCCGATCGGGAAGCCGATCAGCGGTGCCTTGGTCGACGTGGCGTTGCGGGTGTAGTCGCCGGTGTTGACGATCGGGCCGGCCCAGTTGGAGACCAGCGCCGCGACGCAGCCGATGAAGATCAGCGGCGTGACCTCGGTCTGCACCGGGTGCAGCTCGAAGACCTGCGAGAAGCTGCCGACGTTCCTGACCGCCAGCACGACGCCGATGCTGATCAGGACGAACACCGCCGGATTGGCCCAGGTGCTGAACCTGGCGAGGAACCGCTGGCCGCCGAGGAAGAGCGCCACGGTGATCGCCCACATGATCAGGTAGGAGATCGCCGTGGGCACCGCCAGGCCGAGGATGTGGCCGCCCAGGTCGGCGTAGCCCGGGAAGATCTTGTCCATCACCACGTCCAACGCCTGCGCGCTGGAGACCGTGGAGAGGCCGAAGAACACGACGCCGGCGACGATGCCGCGGATCGCGGCCGGGATCAGCGCGCCCTTGGTGCCGAAGGAGTCGCGCAGCAGCAGCGCGAACGGTACTCCGTAGCGGGCGGAGGCCTGGCCGTTGAGCACGTAGCCGATCGAGACGATCACCGCGCTGAGCAGGATCGCGGCGACCACGTGCTTGGCGGAGAGGCCGAGCGCGAAGAAGCCGACGACGGTGAAGTAGGACAGGATGTTGTGGATCGGCGCCATCCACACGGTGATGAACTGCGGCGTCGACCAGGAGCGGTCCTGGGGCCGGACCGGGAGCACGTCCTCGGCGTAGCCGCGCGCGGCGTACGTCGCGATCGCGTCGGCACCGGGGTCCACCAGGTCGCGGTAGCTAGAGGTCGTGGACATGGCAACCCATCCCCTCAGGCCTCGCCGACGGTGTCGGCGAGGGTCCGTAGCGCGTCCTGGAACGCCTCGACGGGCGGGTGCACGATGCCGGCGCCGATCATGCCGATGCCCGGGTCCTTGTGCGCGATCGCCGTGTTGATCAGCGGCAGGATGCCGGTCTCCATCACCAAGCGCGCGTCGATGCCGCTCGGCACGCCCATGAAGTCGAGCGCGGGGATCGTCACGTTGGGGTTGTTGCCCGTGGTGATCGCGTTCATGGTGCGCGAGTAGCCCATCGCCTCCTGCACGGTGCCGCCGACGAGCGCCACGATCGCGGGGGCTGCGGCCATCGCGAAGCCGCCGATGCCGTAGGTCTCCGTGATCGCCGAGTCGCCCATGTCGAGGCCGGAGTCCTCGGGGGTGTAGCCGGCGAACATCGGGCCGACGACCTGCTGCGCGGGGCCGGTGAACCACCGGTCGCCGGTGCCCGAGACGCGGATGCCGAAGTCCACGCCGTTGCGGCACATCGCCGTGACGACGGTCGAGTTCGCGATGCCGGCCGCGGCGTCCATCGACGCCTTCGCGGTGACCATCCAGGTGGGGCCGGAGAAGTAGTCCGAGGACGCCACGAAGTCGAAGACCTCGCGCTTCTCCTGGGTGGAGAAGTCGGTCTCCAGGAGGTACGGCGTGAGCGCCTGGATCAGCAGCGTCGTACCGGCCACGTTGCGGTTGTGCGCCTCGTCGCCCATGTGCAGGGCCTGGGAGAGCATCAGCCGTAGGTCGATGCCGTCGGTGTTGAGCTCCATCGCGGCGCCGAGCATCGGGCCGAAGACGTCGCGCATCCAGTTCAGCCGGTCGATGACGGACTGGTCGTTGGCGCCGAACCGCAGGATCTTGGAGAGCTGCTCGGAGAGGTTCGTGTACGCCGTGTTGCCGTGCGTCCGGTTGGTCACCTGGTGCACCCACATGCTGGCGCTGGTCACGCCGGCCATCGAGCCGACCGCCTGGTGCTCGTGGCACGGGGAGAAGGTGATGTCGCCCGAGCGGGCGAGCTCGTCGGCCGCGTCGAGGTCCTTCGCGAGGCCCTCGAAGACCAGCGCGCCGGTGACGGCGCCCCTCATCGGGCCCGACATCCGCTCGTAGGCGATCGGCGGGCCGGCGTGCAGGATCGTCGTCGCGGTCATGCCCGGCACGGTGTCGATGGCCCGGCCGAAGCCCTCCAGGAACGGCTGAGCGGCGAGGATCCGGCTCAGCGCCTCCTCGTTGGCCGCGTTGATCTTCTCGGCGACCTCGGGCCGCTCGAGCCGGCCGAGGGCGGCGATCACGTCGGGGTCGCCGCCGCCGGGCGGGGTCCAGTCCATCCGCACCGGGGCGGCGCCCTGGGCGGCGAGGTCCTCGGCGAACATGTCCAGGCCGAGGTTGACCGGCTTCAGGTCGGTCGAGAACAGGTCGGTGATGCTCATCGGTGGTCACCCTTCGCTACGAATTCGCGGGCCAGGAGGCCGAGGTTGGTGGACGAGGAGGCGATGGTCACGCCGGCCGCCTCGAGCTGGGCGACCTGCTCGGCGACCGCGGGGGAGTCGAGGTCGGTGCCGAGCACGTAGCCGAGGATCTCCAGGTGCTGACCGCGTGCGGCGGCCTTCGCCTTGGCCTCGGCGATGGCGGGGATCGTCACGCCGACGGGGTCCTCGTGCGAGCCGAAGCCGACGATGAAGTCCATCGCGATCACGCCGACCTCGGGGTCGTCGGCCTCGTGGGCGAGGCGCTGCAGCCGCAGCGTCGGGTCGATCATGGGATGCGGCCGGCCGTTGGTGAAGTCGTCGTCGCCCAGGTCGAGGTAGGTGTGCTCCTTCGACACGTCGGTCGCGCCGAGTCGGTACGCCGGGTCCTGCTGGATGTTCGAGTAGACGTTGTCGAACGTCGCGAGCGCCGCGAACATCGCCTCGTCGCAGAGCGTGCCGCCGCAGAACAGGCCGCGCACGTACTGCTGCTCGGGCGCCAGCTTGCCGCGGACCTCCTCGACCAGCGGGATGTTGAGGGCGTGCAGGTCGAGGGTGGACTCGTCCACGCCGGTGGCCAGGACGGCCGCGAGCGCGGCGGGCTTGGTGCCCGAGACCAGCTGCACGTTGTCGTAGCCCGACTCCGTGCGCGGCGAGCCCAGGAAGCAGACCACGACCGGCTTCCCGCTCTCGGCGGCGACGGCGAGCACCCGGCCGGCGACCTCGTCGGCCGGCGGCTTCGAGACGATGACGATGACCTCGGTCCCGGGGTCGGCCGCGAGCGCGTTGATGCCGTCGATCATCATCACGCCGCCGACCTCGGCGGAGAGGTCGCGGCCGCCGGTGCCGATCAGCTGCGAGATGCCGCCGCCGAAGTCGTGCACCCGGACCGAGATCTCCTGGCTGCCGGTGCCGGAGGCGCCCACGATGCCGATCGACCCGCGGCGTACGGCGTTGGCGAAGGCCAGACCGGTGCCGTTGATGATCGCGGTGCCGCAGTCGGGCCCCATCAGCAGCAGGCCCTTCTCGTGGGCGAGCGCCTTGAGCTCGATCTCGTCCTCGACCGACACGTTGTCGGAGAAGATCATCACGTGCTTGCCGGCGACGAGCGCCTTGCGGGCCTCGCGGGCGGCGAAGGCGCCGTTGACCGAGATCAGCACCAGGTTGCTGTCCGGAACCTCCTCGAAGGCGCCGTCGAGCGTCCGGTAGCGGATCTCGGCGGCGTCGCCGGCCGAGGCGTTCTTGCGGGCGAGGATGTCGTCGACGGCCTGGATCGCTGCGTCGATCAGGTCGTCGGCGGCATCGATCACGATCATCAGGTCGCTCGGCTTGGCCGCGTCGATGGCGGGGTCCTGCACGCCGACGTTGAGCAGCACCTCCTTGTTCATCGGGGTCGCCATGCCCAACAGGGCCTGGGTGACGCCCTCGACGGCGTTCGCCTTCGTGCTCATGGACATGAGCGAGACCGAGTCGAGGTAGGTGTTCTTGCGGATGTCGATGTAGCGGGTCATCTCAGGTCCCTTCAGAGGTAGCGCTCGATGACGGCGGCGAGGTCGTCGAAGCCGCGCTTGCGGGCGAGGTCGACGGGCGCGACGCCCCACTCGTCGGTCATGCCGGGCTTGGCGCCGTGCTGGAGCAGCAGCTCCGCGGTCTGCTGGCGGACCGGGCCGCCGTCGCCGAGGATGATCGTCTCGATCAGCGCGGTCCAGCCGAGGGTGTTGGTCAGGTTGACGTTGATGGTCGTGTTCTCGAGCAGGTAGCGGACGATCTCGAGGTGGCCCTTCTCCGCGGCCGGGGTGAGCCCGTTGCCGCCGAAGCGGGTGAGCCGCTTCAGGTCGGTGCCGGCCTCGACCATGATCGTGACCAACTCGAGGTCGTCGTGGATGCAGCCGTGGATGAACGGGTTGAAGCAGGTCTGGTCCTGCGCGTCGATGTCGACGCCCTCGGCGATCAGCGCCCGCACCACGTCGTGGTGGCCACCGCGGGCGGCCGCCAGGATGGCGCTGGCCTCCTCGCGGTCCTGGACGTCCTTGTCGACGCCCTCGTCGAGCGCGGCCCGGACGCCCGCCAGGTCGCCGGCGGCGGCCGCGGCGAGGTAGCGCTCGTCGAGCGAGGGTGGGGTGCTCATCTGTTCTCCTTGGTGTTGGTGGGTGTGGCCCGCTCGCGGAGACCCGCCTCGAGATGCAGGCCGAGGCGGACGCCGGTGAGGATGTCGGTGCCGGAGGTGTGGCCGATCGCGCGCACCGCGGCGATCGCGGCGTCGAGCCGGGAGCGGTACGCCGGATCCGGCGTCGCCCTGGCTCCCATCGCGGCCAGCAGGTCGTGCAGGCGCTGCCGCCCGCGACCGTCGACGGCCTCGAGGAGCGTCGCCGCGCTCACCGCGGTGGTGCGCGCGTGCACGTCGTACGACGCGGCCCGCAGCGCTGGCCGGATCCGGTCCAGCCGGATGCCCGGGGTCGCCGCCAGGACGGCCAGGCCGGTCAGGATGTCGTCGCCGGTCGGGGTGAGGCCGGTGCCGAGGCCGATCAGCCCGCGCGCCACCGTGGCGACCGTGGTGGTGTTGCCGGTGCGGACCGCGACCTCGAGGTGGTGCAGGCGTGCGGTGATCAGGGACTGACTCGCGGCGTCGAACGGCGAGGCGGCGGGCCGGTTCGCGAGCGCGGTGTCGAGGGCGGCGACGAGGCCGTGCAGGTCCGCGACCGTCAGGTGCGTGAGGTCGACGCGGGTCGGCTGCCATCGGATCGCGTCCCCGAACGCGATGGTGGAGGCGCCGCACGAGCCCTGGTGGCGCAGCTTGCCGGGCAGGAACCGCACCGGGTCGCCGGGGTGCAGCGCGACCGGCGGCCAGGCGGCGTCGGGGAGCCGGATGGTGCGGGGCGCGTCGTCCAGGGACGACGTCGCCAGGCAGAAGAGGTGGCCGTCGGGGGAGACGACGTTGATCACGCGCTGGTGGGCGGAGTGGACGACCCCGGCGCGGCCGTCGCCGGGCAGCCCGTCGGCGGTGCGCGCGTCCAGCGACACGGCGGCGATGACGCGGGTCCCACCCGGCCGGCCCGATCGGCCCGGCCGTGGAGCCGCCGCGTCGACGGTCGCCTCGGCGGGGGAGGGAGTGCGTCCGACGGTGGTCATCTGGGGGCTCCTGCGCGGTGGCTCGGAAGCGGTGTCTTGAGCAATGCCGGAAATGGCATACCATTCTTAGCAGAAATGGTATGCCAAACCAAGTCCGGCGCGGCGACCGTCGATCCACAGGAGGATGTCCATGCGAGTCGTAGTAGCGCTGGGGGGTAACGCGCTGGCCCGCCGCGGCGAGCCGATGACCGCCGAGTACCTGCGCGCCAACGTCCACTCGACGTGTGAGGCGCTCGCCGGTCTGGCGCGCACCAGCGAGATGGTGATCACGCACGGCAACGGCCCGCAGGTCGGCCTGCTCGCGTTGCAGAACCTCGCCTACCAGGACGTCGCCGCCTACCCGCTCGACATCCTGGGCGCCGAGACCCAGGGCATGATCGGGTACGTCGTCCAGCAGGAGCTCGCCAACGCGCTCCAGGGCGAGCGTGAGGTCGCCGCGATCCTCACCACCACCGTCGTCGACGAGGACGACCCTGCCTTCGCCCACCCGACGAAGCTGATCGGCCCCCAGTACTCCGCCCACGACGCCGCCGAGGCCGCGGCGGCGTACCGCTGGACGATCGCGAAGGACGGCGACCTGTTCCGTCGGGTGGTGCCCTCGCCGGACCCGATCTCGATCGTCCAGGCGCCGCTCATCCGGAACCTCCTGGAGGCCGGCACGCTCGCGGTCTGCGTCGGCGGCGGTGGGGTGCCGGTGCGCACCGACGCCAAGGGGCGCCACGTCGGCGTGCAGGCCGTGGTCGACAAGGACCTGGCCAGCGCCGCGCTCGCCGCCGAGATCGGCGCCGACGTGCTGATCATGCTCACCGACGGCGACTACGTCAGCGAGAACTGGGGCACTCCCGTGCAGCGCGACATCGTGACCGCGTCGGCCGACGCGATCTCGCAGCTCGCCTTCGCCGAGGGCTCGATGAAGCCCAAGGTCGACGCCGCGATCCGGGTCGCGCGCGCCGGCGGCCGCGCGCTGATCGGTCCGCTCGACCGGCTCGACGACCTGCTGAACCGCCGGATCGGCACCGAGATCGTGCCGTCGCTCGACGAGGGCATTGTTTACTTGGACCAGGAGCAGGTGGCCTGACCACGCGAGCAGGAGACGGGACCCGGACTTGACCCAGACGGAACAGACGACCCAAGCGAGCCCGTCGGCGCAGCGAGCCTCGGACTCGACCCGGGTCGCCGATCGGCTGCGTGACGAGATCCTCGACGGCGTACGCGCTCCGGGCAGCAAGCTGGTCGAGCGCGATCTGGCCAGCGAGTTCGGGGTCAGCCGGGTCCCGGTGCGCGAGGCGCTGAAGGTCCTCGACGTCGAGGGGCTGGTGACGCTGCGCCCGAACACGTGGGCGGTCGTGCGCGAGTTCACGGCGTCCGATCTCTCCGACCTCGACGAGGTGCGCTCCGCGCTCGAGGTGCTCACCTTCCGGCTCGCCGCACAGCGACGGGACGAGGCGGGCCTGGCGCGGCTGCGCGCCGTGCTCGACGCCGAGCTGGCCGGGGCGCGCGCCGAGGACCCGGTCGCCGCCCGCCGTGCCGCGGCCGACTTCCACGAGGTGGTCACCGAGCTCGCCGGCAACCGGCTGCTCGACGAGCTCACCGAGACGATGCGCAGCCGGATGCGCTGGGCGATGGGGCAGCACGACGACCTGATGCACGTCACCGAGGAGCACCGGGTGCTCTTCGAGGCGATCGCCCAGGGCGACGTCCGGGGCATGGAGCGCCTGGTCCTGGCCCACATGGAGAGCAGCCACCGCCAGCGCGTCGAGCACGAGGAGCGCGAGGAGGCGCGCGGCCGGGGGAGGTGACCCGCCCGGCCGCGCCGGGTGTCCCTTCCGGCGAAGCTGTGGCGCCCCCGACAGGATTCGAACCTGTGACCCGCGGATTAGAAGGCCGCTGCTCTATCCAGCTGAGCTACGGAGGCCGGGGAACGGAATCCAGTCGCAACAAGCCTCGGTATGACCCTGGTGTAGTTCCGACCGAATGGAAACCGCCCGGGTCAGTATGCACCAGACCGACGGGCGCGCCTGAGGCGTCTGAGCACATGGAGCAGACGCATCTCAACCGTCGTGGTCTCACGACCCTGTTCGAACCCATCGCGGATTGCGTCGAGGGTGCGGTGGCGGTCAGTACCGTTCAGGCCCTGAGCTCTGCGCTCCGCGGCTACCAGGGTGGCCCAGGGACTGACCCAGGACGTCCGCGAACGGTGGGGCCGTTCGGCTCCACGTTGCCGCATCGCCTTGTCGATCTCGTCGAGGAGCGGGCCGGCCGGTGCCGCGAGGTCCTCGAACGCCCGGAGGCGCGGACGGACGGCGGGCGACGACGGTGCATGTGCGGCTTCCAGTCCCGACGCTCTGCCCAGCCCTGGGGCGAGGCCTTCCTCTCCGGCACGGCTGCGCCCCGGCCTGCGAGTGCCGCTCGCGGCCGGATGAGTAGGTCCTTCTCGATTCGCGCAGGCTGTGGCGACCGCGCCGCGATCACTGCGCGGGCGACCGGAAGACGGTCGTCCAGTCGTCCTTGACGCTGACGATGGTGAACGCCTCCGCGGTCGCCGCGGCGAGGATCCGCTCGGCGCCGGCGTCGTACGGCGGGTCGCCGCGGCCGGTGTCGTCGTCGTGGTGGACGAGGAGGCTCAGGCTGCGGGGCTGCCCCTGCGCGAACCGGAGCATCTCCATGTCGCCGTTGGAGTTCCCGCAGGCCAGGATCGGTCGCCGGCCGATCCGCGACCAGATTCGGACCGGCTTCTCGGGTCCGTCGTCCAGGAACTGGAAGGCGGCACCGTAGCGGACCGCGTTGGCGGCCGCGTCGTACTCCAGCCCCACCGCGGAGCCGACGACCCGCTCGGGCGGGATGCCGTAGTAGTCCGGGGTGATCGGCCGCATGAAGTCGCGGTCACCGCCGGAGACGATGTAGCAGGTGAACCGGTGCTCCTCGAGGAAGCGCAGCAGTTCGACCATCGGCTGGTAGACCGTCTCCGCGTAGGAGCGGTCGAGGGTGAGGTGCCGGGCGTCGCGGTAGAAGGCGGCGACCGCGGCCTCGTAGTCCTCCACGCGCTCGTGCACGGTCGAGGCGACGATGGCGGCGATCATCGTCTTGAGGTCACGGTCGTCGCCGGCGTAGTGCTTGTCGACCGCGGCGCCGAGCCAGGACAGGTCGCCCGACAGGGCGGCCCGGTAGGGCTGCTGCTCGGCCAGGCGGGCGTCCGCGCGCGCCGCGGCGACCCACTGCTGGACGATGAAGTGGAGCTGGGTCGGCATCGGCTTCTCGGTCCACAGCGTCCCGTCGTTGTCGAACACCGCGACCCGGGCGTCCTCGGGTACGGCGTCGGGGCCGTCGGTGACCGCGCCGACGAAGTCGAGGATCGCCGTGCGGGTCGCGCCGTCGCGCCAGGAGGGCAGGACATCGCTCATGACGGCACGCTGTCCGGACGGCCTGGCGGCCGCATCGCCCGAGACGGGTGATTGTCCTCCCGGGGCCCGCTCGGGAGGGTGCGGTCAGAGGACCGTCTGGGTGCCGACCAGCGCGGTGACCGCGGAGGTCAGCGCGGTGGTCGCGACGAGGAACGTGCCGGCCATGACCACGCCGACCGCCCGCCGGGCCCGCGAGGCCTCGCGGGGGAACACCGCCTCGCGCAGCCAGGACAGGCCGTGACCGAGCCGGGCGAGCACGTACCGCGCCCAGGGGTACTCCAGGGCCAGGAGTGCGAAGCCGAGCGCGATGACCAGCAGGCCCGGTCCGGGGAGCACGAGCATCAGCACGCCCGCCACGATCAGCAGCGGACCGCCGATCGTCACCAGGGTCTTGACCGCGACAGCGCGGACGGGACCGGCGCTGGACCACCCCTCCACGCGGGTCACGAGGGCGTGCGCGCGGGGCGACAGCAGCTGCGACATGTCCGTCAGGGTGACAGGCGGGTCTGAGAGCAGCCTGAGCCGCGCCCCGGGCCGCCGGTTTGGACTGTCGCGCGCGTCGACCTACCGTCGTGAGGGTCCCGGGCACTCCGGGGCGGCCCGTCGCCACGCCGAGACCTGTCCGGCGCCGGGTCGGAACCGACCCACCCAGGACAGGTACGGGGGACCCAGGTCTCCGGGTCGCACGACGACCCTAGGGGTGCAGCCGCGGAAGCGGCCGGGCACGACTCCGCCCGAACCCGACAGCGGGCGCGTCTCTGATGCGGCGCCGTCGCGAGCGTGCGTCCTGGGCGGCGCGCAGCAGGCGCCCGGATCGGGAGACGGGCCCAGACTCCGCAGGCGTCGAGGAGATCACATGCGCATGCGCACTCTCGTGTCCGCGGCTGCCCTGACAGCGGCCACGCTCACCCCGGTCGTCGCCGTCCAGGCGTCCAGCGAGGCCGCCACCACCCGCACCTGGGACCGGCTCGCCCACTGCGAGTCCGGCGGCCGCTGGCACATCAACACCGGCAACGGCTACTACGGCGGGCTGCAGATCAGCCCCGGCACCTGGCGCGGCTACGGCGGCGGCAGGTTCGCCCGACTCCCGCACGGGGCGAGCAAGGGCGAGCAGATCAAGGTCGCCGAGCGGATCAAGCGCGGGCAGGGCTGGGGCGCCTGGCCGTCCTGCTCCTCGCGTCTCGGCCTGCGCTGACCGCGGCCGCCGTCGTACGGCGGGGTGGGTGGGTGGGTCAGCCGCGCAGCCGGCCCATCCACTCCTCGACGTCCGCCGACGTGCGGGGAAGCGCGGCGGACAGGTTCGTGGTCCCGTCGGCCGTGACGAGGATGTCGTCCTCGATCCGGATGCCGATGCCACGCAGCTCCTCGGGCACGAGCAGGTCGTCCTCCTGGAAGTACAGGCCCGGCTCGACGGTGAGCACCATGCCCTCGGCGAGGGTGCCCTCGGCGTACGCCTCGGGTGCGGCCCGGCCGCAGTCGTGCACGTCCATGCCGAGCATGTGGCTGGTGCCGTGCAGCGTCCACCGCGCGTAGACGCGGCTCTCGGGGTCGAGCGCCTCCTCGACCGGGACGGGCAGCAGCTTCAGGTCGGCGAGCCCGTGGGCCAGCACCTCCATCGCCGCGTGGTGGCCGGCCCGGAAGGGCTCGCCGGGACGCAGGGCGTCGATGCCCGCCTCCTGGGCGGCGTACACGAGGTCGTAGAGGTCGCGCTGCAGGTCGGTGAACCGGCCGTCGACGGGCAGCGTGCGGGTGACGTCGGCGGTGTAGAGCGAGCGGTTCTCGACGCCCATGTCGAGCAGCACCAACTCACCCGGCGTGATCGGCCCGGTGTTGTCGATCCAGTGCAGGGTGGTGGCGTGCTTGCCGCCGCCGACGATCGAGTCGTAGCCGATGTCGTTGCCCATCGCGCGAGCGCGGCGGAAGAACGTGCCCTCGATCCAGCGCTCGCCGAACTCCAGGACCCGGTCCCACTCGCGCACGGAGTCCTCGAAGCCGAGCGTGGTGACGTCGCACGCCTGCTGCAGCTGCGCGACCTCCCAGTCGTCCTTGATCAGCCGCAGCTCGGAGGCAACCCGCGCGAAGTCGTCGTCGCGGGTCTCGTCGGCGGCGACCATCCGGTCGACGTGGCTGTCGATGCCGCGCAGCACCCGGGTTTTGCCGGTGCCCTGGAGCATCGCGTCGAGCTCGTCGATGTGGCGGACCTCGAGACCGAGCGAGTCGGAGATCTCCCGCAGCGACGGACGGCGGCCGACCCACAGCTCGCCGTACTGCCGGTCGCGGAAGAACTCGTCGGTCTCGCGCGACGAGCGAGGCCGCGCGTAGAGGACCGCCTCGCCGTCGGCGAGCACCAGGACCGCGTCGCTGGTCTGGTTGCCGGAGAAGTAGGTGTGGGCGGTGTCGGGCCGGAACCGGTAGTCGGTGTCGTTGGCGCGCACCTTGAACGTGCCGGCCGGCAGCACCAGCCGCTCGCCCGGGAACGCCTCGGCGAGCCGCTGCCGGCGCTGCGCCGCGGGGCCCGCGACCTCGGCCCGCGGCAGCTCCAGCTCGCGGTCGCCCCAGCCCTGGCGCATGAACGCGGCGTACGCTGCCGGGACGGCCGGGTCGTGGGACTCGGTGTTGGTCTCGGTGGTGGCCTGGGTGGTGTCGTTCTCGCTCACCCGGCCACTGTACGCCGACGAGCCACCCCGGGACCGGTCGCCGTGAGCGGGCCGGGGGAGCGCCACCGATAGGCTGCCGCCATGCCCGGAGCCCGCCGTGTCAGCGCCGCGTCGTCGGTCGCGTTCACGGTGGTGGTGACGGTCCTGGTGGTCGTGGGCGCGCTCGTGATCCTGGCGATCCTGGCGCTGTCGGGAGCTCCCGGGTCCGTGGTGCTGGCGACGCTGCTCGCCGCGGTGCCGGTCGGCCCGATCGTCGCCTGCTACCTCTGGCTGGACCGCTACGAGCCGGAGCCGCGCACGCTGCTCGCCGCGGGTCTGCTGTGGGGCTGCTTCGTCGCCACCGCGGCGGCGATCCTGCTCCAGGGCATCGGCGGGGTCGTGGGCGGCTTCACCGACACCCAGACACTGGAGATCGTGGCACCCGTCACTGAGGAGGCGTGCAAGGGGCTCTTCCTGCTCCTCCTGCTCTGGTGGCGCCGCGCCGAGCTCGACGGGATCCTCGACGGCATCGTCTACGCCGGCATGGTCGGAGTCGGCTTCGCGTTCACCGAGAACATCCTCTACCTGGCCGCCGCCTACAACGGCACCGACGGCATGGGGCCGGGCGGCACCGAAGCGGTGACCGCGACGTTCGTGCTGCGCTGCCTGATCAGCCCGTTCGCGCACCCGCTCTTCACGACGTTCATCGGTATCGGCGTCGGCCTCGCGGTGAACTCGCGCAGGGGGAGCGGCCGGGTGCTGTGGCCGGCCGCCGGCTACGTCTGCGCGGTCGTCGCCCACGCCGTCTGGAACACCTCGACGGCCTACGGCCTGGGTCACTTCGCGCTCGCGTACGTCGTGCTGATGGCGCCCGCGCTGATCTCGGTGATCAGCCTGGCGGTCTGGTCGCGGCGCTCCGAGCGCCGGATGCTGGCCGCCGCGCTGACCGACGCCGCCACCCGCGGGCTGGTGCCGGCGACCGACATCGGCTGGGTCGTCGACCTCACCGCGCGTCGGCGCAGCCGCGCCTACGCCCGGGAGCGTGGCGGCCCCGCGGCCGAGCGCGCGATGCGCGACTACCAGCAGGCCGCGATCGAGCTCGGCTTCCTCCACTACCGTTACCTGCGCGGCACGCCGCCGCCCGACTACGCGGCCCGCGGCCAGCGGTTTCTGCAGAGGATCGACGCCCTCCGGCCGTCGATCGCCTTCCCCGGACAGGTGGTACCCACACGATGACGGCGTCCGCCGACCACGACTCCCGCATGCTGACGGCACTCGTGCGCCTGCACGATGCGCTGCAAGCTGCGCCGCTGCCGCTCGACGTACCCGGCGCGGCGGAGCTGCGGGTGACCCGACAGCAGCTGATCGACCAGCTCGAGGACTACGTGCTGCCGCGCCAGATGACCGTCGAGGCGCCGCTGCTCGCCGTCGTCGGCGGCTCGACCGGCGCCGGCAAGTCGACGCTGGTCAACTCGCTCGTGGGTCGGCGCGTCACCAACCCCGGGCTGCTGCGCCCGACCACTCGCTCGGCGGTGCTGGTGCACCATCCCGACGACGCGCACTGGTTCGGCCAGGACCGCCTGCTGCCCGACCTGGTGCGCGTCCAGGAGCACTCCGACGACCGGCACGCGCTCCAGCTGGTCGCCTCCGAGACGCTGCCGCCGGGCCTGGCGATCCTCGACGCACCCGACGTGGACTCGGTCGAGAAGGCCAACCGCACGCTGGCGGCGCAGCTGCTGGCGGCCGCGGACCTGTGGCTGTTCGTGACCTCCGCGGCGCGCTACTCCGACCAGGTGCCGTGGGAGCACCTCAAGCAGGCCGCCGAGCGCTCGACCGCGGTCGCGGTCGTCCTCGACCGGACGCCGCCCGACGCCGTGCGCACCGTCGCCGCGCACCTGGCCCGGATGCTCGCCAGCCGCGGCCTCAAGGACTCCCCGCTCTTCACCGTGCCCGAGTCGACGGTCTCGCCCGAGGGCCTGCTCGACGGCTCGGCGGTGGCCGAGGTGCGCGCCTGGCTGGTGTCGCTCGCCGAGGACACCGACGCCCGGTCCGCGGTCGTGCGGCAGACGCTCGACGGCACCGTTCGCGCCCACGCGAGGGAGGCCCACGTCGTCGCGGACGCCGTCTCCGAGCAGGTCGCCGCGGCGGCCGAGCTGCGGCGGGCGGCGGAGACGGCGTACGACGAGGCGACCCGGCGCGCGGTCGCCGCGGCCACCGACGGCACGCTGCTGCGGGGCGAGGTGGCGGCGCGGTGGCGCGAGTTCGCGGGCACCGGTGAGCTGCTGCGCTCGCTCGAGGGCCGGGTCGGACTGATCCGCGACCGCCTCGTCAACGCCGTCAAGGGCACCGGCCAGCAGGCCGATCGGGTCGCGGTCGCCATCGAGTCGGCCGTGGAGCTGATGGTGCTCGACCACGCCGAGCAGGCGTCGGCGACCGCGACCGCGGCCTGGCAGGAGCTGGGCACCGCGGGACCGCTGCTGACCGGCACCGACGACGACCTCGGCCGGGCCTCGCGCGGCCTGCGGCGCAGCGTGGAGGGCGAGGTGCGGGCCTGGCAGCAGCACCTGACCGAGCTGGTCAAGGCCGACGGCGCCGACCGGCGTACCGCCCGCTATCTGGCCTACGGTGCCCGCGGACTGGCCGTCACGCTCGCCGTCACCGTGCTCGCCGACAGCGCGGCCGACGATCCGGGCGGTGCCGACGTGGGCCGGACGCTGCTCGACGCGGTCTTCGGCACGGAGTCGACGACCACGCTGGTGGCGCAGGGCCGGGCCGACCTGGAGCGTCGGATCGCCGGGCTGTTCGCGGCGGAGCGCCGGCGGCACCTGGGACGGCTCGACGCGCTCGCGCTCGACCCCGACGCCGATCGCCACGTGCGCGACGCGGCCCGCCGGGTCGACGACCGCCGCTTCGAGCAGAGCCGTCGCGACGACGCGTCGCTGGCCTGACCGCTGGTTCGAGGCCCTGATCCCGGCCTCGTGCCCTTCAGGCCCTAGGCTGGGGCCTGCACGTGCCCATGTCGGAGACGCCCTGCTCCGGGTAGGTCGAGGGAGAAGATGACGTCCTTGCTGGAGGGGACCGACCGGATGGTCACCCGCGGTACCGACATCGGTGCCCGCATCGACGGCCTCGACGACGCGACCCGGGCCGCGCGCGGACGTCTCGACGACGCGATCGTCGACGAGTCCGTCGGCGTGGTCGAGCGGGCCGCGGGACGGCTGCGCCTCTCCGCCACCCACACGGTCGTGGGGATCGCCGGCGCGACCGGTTCGGGCAAGTCCTCGACGTTCAACGCGCTGACCGGCCTCGAGCTCTCCGCCGTCGGCGTACGCCGACCGACGACCTCGTGGGCGACCGCCTGCGTCTGGGGCCGCGACGGGGCCGACGCGCTGCTCGAGTGGCTCGGCATCCCGCCGCGCCACCAGACCACCCGCGACTCGATGCTCGACAACGGACGGCGCGACCAGCAGGCCGAGCTCGACGGCGTCGTGCTGCTCGACCTGCCCGACCACGACTCCACCGAGGTCAGCCACCACTTGGAGGTCGACCGCCTGGTCTCGCTCGCCGACCTGCTCGTGTGGGTGGTCGACCCGCAGAAGTACGCCGACGCCGCGATCCACGACCGCTACCTGAAGCCGGCGGTGGAGCAGCAGGACATCATGCTCGTGGTGCTCAACCACATCGACACCGTGCCCGAGGAACGTCGGCAGTCGATGCTCGACGACATCCGCCGGCTGCTCGACCAGGACGGGCTCCAGCGGGTCCCGGTGCTGCCGGTCAGCGCCCGGCTCGGCACGGGCATCCCCGAGCTGCGCGCCGAGATCGCCCGCCGGGCCGCCCAGAAGCAGTCCACCCGCGCCGGGATCGACGCCGACGTGCGCGCCGCCGCCGGCCGGCTCGCCGAGGCCAACGGCGACGCGCCGACCCGGGTGGTCGAGCCGGCCCGGGTCGCCACCCTCGACGCCGCCTTCGCCGAAGCGGCCGGCGTGCCGGTGGTCGTCGACGCGGTCGAGCGCTCGGTGCGTCAGCGCGGACACCGCGCCACGGGCTGGCCCGTCGTCGGCTGGGTCTCCGGCCTGAAGGCCGACCCGCTCAAGCGCCTCGACCTCGACCTCGGCGCGCGGGGCAGCCAGCTCAGCGGCCGCTCCCGCACCGCGCTCCCGGAGGCCACCCAGGTCCAGCGGGCCCGGGTCGACGACGAGGTGCGCACCTTCGCCGACGAGGTGACCGTCGGGATGACGCCGCCGTGGGTGGCGGCGGTACGCCGGGCCGCGCCGTCGCGTCTCGACGAGCTCGGCGACCGGCTCGACCAGGCGCTCGCGCGCACCGACCTCGGGGTCGCGAAGCTGCCGGGCTGGATGCACCTCCTGCGCGTCCTCCAGTGGCTGCTGCTCCTCACGGCTCTGGGCGGCCTGGGCTGGACCGGCGTGCTTCTCGCCACGGGCAAGCTCCAGGACGCCGACACCCCCCAGGTCTTCGGGGTCGCCGTCGCACTCGTGCTGCTCGTCGGCGGCCTCGTGCTCGGCATCGTCCTCGGACTGGCCGCCCGGATCGCCGTCGGCCGCGCCGCCCGCGGCCGCGCCGCCCGGGCCGACGAGCATCTCCGAGAAGCGGTCAACGAGGTCACCCACGAGCTGGTCATCGAGCCGGTCGAGGCGGAGCTCGCGGCGTACGCCGCCGTGCGGGCCGGCGTCGACCGCGCCCGGGCCTGAGGCTCTCCGCAGCACGCGTCTTCTCGATCGTCGGGGTTGCCGAGGCCGTCGTTTCATCAAGGGATGAGGTCGGAGTCGCGCATCCCTGGCTGAGCTCACCCGGGTAGGCGCGGGTTGACCGTCATCCCTTGATGAACCCGCGGCATCCGGATTGCCGGTCGAGCGCTCCCGGGCCCCTGGACGACGAGGCTTCGTCGTCCCAGCGGGAGATCTGTCGGCCGGCCGACGAAACGCTCGTCGCGATGGTCGAGCCCACCTTCCGTCCACAGGCCGGCCCACGAACACGTTCTCCCCAGGGGAGGGTCGGCGGGCCGCTCGTTGTCGGTGCCGAGCCGTTGTCTCGAGGCGTCCACCCGGACCGAGACAAGGAGATCCAGATGTCCGACAGCACCATCACCATCCGCGGCTGGCTCGGCGGCGACGTCACCCTGCGCCAGGCCGCTGGCGTGCCGGTCGCCAACTTCCGGCTGGCATGCACGCCGCGCAAGTTCAACCGTCGCACCGAGTCGTGGTCGGAGGGCCTGACGCAGTGGTACACCGTGAACGTGTGGCGCGGTCTCGCGGAGAACTGCGCCGAGTCGCTGCGCCGCGGTGATCCGGTCGTCGTGCACGGCCGGCTCGAGACCCGCACCTACGTCAACGGCGAGCGCGTCGAGGTGCTCACCTTCGAGATCGACGCCATCCACGTCGGTCACGACCTCAGCCGTGGCACCAGCCAGTTCACCCGCACCCAGCGCACCGAACCCGCGCCGGGCGAGGCGACGGAGGGCGCCGGGTCCGAGACGACGGGGGAGGCGAGGCCCGAGGCGGCCGCGTGAGAGCGCAGGCTCAGTCTGCCGGCTCCCAGTCCGTCCAGGTGGCGCTGGTGCCCACCGCGAGGAGCTCGTCGGGCGTCAGCGGCGCGTGGCGCGCGGACGCGGGCGGACCCCACTTCCGCTCGGTCGAGCTCGAGACCGCGGCGTAGATCTCGCCGCGGTCGGTCCAACGCCGCACCTCGCGGTACTCGACGCCCTGGTCGGTGAAGGCGATCGTGCGCTGGGCCGGCCGGCCGTCCTGCAGGTCGCCCTCCTCGCAGGTCGCTCCGCTCACCGGTCCCTCGAAGGTCCACGACTCGGGAAAGCCGGCGCAGCTGAGGTGCTGCGACCTGAGGTCGGCGAGCGCGGTGGCGTCCTGCGGCAGCTCGACCAGCATGATCTCGATGCTGCCGGGGCCGGTGTCGTCGGCGCTGCGGAGGACGCCGCCGAAGCGGCCGTGGAACACCCGCGACTCGCCGGGAGCCGCCTCGGTGTTGCGCTTCTGGAAGCTCTCGACGACGACGTCGTCGGGTAGCAGCGCCTCGAGCCGGTGGCGCATCTCGCCGACCGGCATGTCCCACCAGCCGGGGTGCGGCTCGAAGGGCCGGGCCAGGGGAGTCGGTGTGGGTTCGACGGCGACGCCGCCGTCGGCGGTGCCGGTCCCACCACCGAGCACGGGCAGCGCGGCGGCGACGAGCGCAGCGGCGGCGACGGTGCCACCCGCGGCGACCCCCAGTCGGCGGCGCCGGCGCACCCGGCGGCCGTGGCGCAGGGCCCCCTCGTGCAGCCGGTGCGTGGGCACCGGCAGGTCGGCCAGGGTGCGGTCCATCAGGGCGTGCAGGTCGTCGGTGTAGTCGAGATCGTTCATCGTGCGCTCCCGTTCGCAGGAGAGGAGGTGTCGGCGAGCAGCCCGCGCAGCGAGCGCAGCGCCCGGAGGGTGCGGTTCTTGACGGCGGCCTCGGTGAGACCGAGGTCGGCCGCGGTCTGGGCGACGCTGCGGTCCTCCCAGAAGCGGAGCACGACCACCGCCCGGTCGACGGGGGCGAGCTCGGCGAGCGCGGCCATCAGGGCGGCGCGCTCGGTCGGGTCGGCGTCGGTCACCGGCCGGTCGGGAGGCGCCGCGATCGGCAGCTCCCGCGAGCTGCGACGGCGCCGTTCGGACAGGAAGCTCTTGGTGAGCACCCCGTGCACGTAGGCGACCGGGTCGTCGGCGCTGCGCACCCGCCACCAGGAGGCGTACGCCTTGGCGAGGGCGGTCTGCACCAGGTCCTCGGCGCCGTGCGAAGAGGTGGTGAGCAGGTAGGCGCTGCGGTAGAGCTGCGGGGAGCACGCGGCTACGAGCTCCGCGAACTCCTCGTCCGTGCTGGCTGGTCGACGCACCGGACCTCCGTCGGTCGTGCCGGGCCTCCCTCGTGGCGGCCGTCACCCTACAGACGCGATGCCCCCCGATCAGGTCTCAGCGCCCCGGGCGCACTAGGGTCGGGAGCATGGCGGAATATGTCTTCACGCTGCGCAACGTGCGCAAGGCCCACGGTGACAAGGTCGTCCTCGACAACGTGACGCTGTCGTTCCTGCACGGGGCCAAGATCGGCGTCGTCGGACCGAACGGCACCGGCAAGTCCTCGCTGCTGCGGATCATGGCAGGGCTCGACCACGCCAACAACGGCGACGCCATCCTCGACCCCGGCGCCACGGTCGGCATGCTCCAGCAGGAGCCGCCGCTGACCGAGGGCAAGACGGTGCTCGAGAACGTCGAGGAGGCCGTCTCCGAGATCAAGGGCAAGATGGCCCGGCTCGACGAGCTCTACATGATGATGGGCGACCCGGACGCCGATCTGGACAAGGTCAACGCCGAGGCCGGCGACCTCCAGAGCGAGCTCGACGCCGCCAACGTCTGGGACCTCGACAGCCGCCTGGACCAGGCGATGGACGCGTTGCGGTGCCCGCCGCCGGACGCGATCGTCGACAATCTCTCGGGTGGTGAGCGCCGCCGGGTCGCGCTGTGCAAGCTGCTGCTCCAGCAGCCCGACCTGCTGCTGCTCGACGAGCCCACCAACCACCTCGACGCGGAGTCCGTCCAGTGGCTCGAGGGCCACCTCAAGGACTACCCCGGCGCCGTCCTCGCGATTACCCACGACCGCTACTTCCTCGACAATGTCGCCGAGTGGATCCTCGAGCTCGACCGGGGGCAGACGCACCCCTACGAGGGCAACTACTCGACCTACCTCGAGACGAAGAAGGAGCGCCTCAAGATCGAGGGGCAGAAGGACGCCAAGCGCGCCAAGATGCTGGAGAAGGAGCTGGAGTGGGTGCGCTCCAACGCCAAGGCCAGGCAGACCAAGAGCCGCTCGCGTCTCGCGCGCTACGAGGAGATGGCGGCCGAGGCCGACCGGATGCGCAAGATCGACACCTCCGAGATCAACATCCCGGCAGGTCCGCGCCTCGGTGACGTGGTGCTCGAGGCGAAGGGTCTCACCAAGGGCTTCGAGGACCGCACGCTGATGCGCGACCTCTCCTTCTCGCTCCCGCGCGCCGGCATCGTCGGCGTGATCGGGCCCAACGGCGTCGGCAAGACCACGCTCTTCCGGATGATCACCGGCAATGAGACCCCGGACGCTGGGGAGCTCAACGTCGGCCAGACCGTGAAGATCTCCTACGTCGACCAGAGCCGCGGCGGCATCGACCCCAACAAGAACGTCTGGGAGGTCGTCTCCGACGGGCTGGACTTCATCAAGGTCGCGAACTTCGAGATGAACTCGCGTGCCTACGTCGCTTCGTTCGGATTCAAGGGACCGGACCAGCAGAAGAAGGCCGGCGTGCTCTCCGGTGGTGAGCGCAACCGCCTCAACCTCGCGCTCACGCTGAAGATGGGCGGCAACCTGCTGCTCCTCGACGAGCCCACCAACGACCTCGACGTCGAGACCCTGTCCTCGCTCGAGGACGCGCTACTCGACTTCCCGGGCTGCGCCGTGGTCACCTCGCATGACCGCTGGTTCCTCGACCGCATCGCCACGCACATCCTCGCCTGGGAGGGCGACGACGAGGACCCGGCGAAGTGGTTCTGGTTCGAGGGCAACTTCGCGGCGTACGAGGAGAACAAGGTCGAGCGGCTCGGCATCGAGGCCGCCCGCCCGCACCGGGTCACCCACCGCCGCCTGACCCGCGACTGACCGGGACGGGGTCCGAGCCTGGCTCGCACCTCGACCACCGCCTCGGTGGTTGAGGTGCGAAGGCGCGCTAGCGCCTGAGCCTCGAAACCACCGAAGCCCTCGTGCGTACGGCGATCTGGGTGGTCGCTGCCTGGCGTCGGCTCACCGGCCTTCGACGCGCCCGGCGCGGCTCAGGACCGGCGCAGCTCCATCTCGGGGTGCGTCTCGACGAGGTTGTCGGCGACGGCGTTCATGACCCGGCCGAGTGCCGCGAAGTCCTCGCGGCTGGCCAGGTCGACCAGGTGCTCGCGAACGCCCGTGACGTGCATCGGCGCGATCCGGACCAGCAGCTCGTAGCCCTTGTCGGTCATGCTCGCGACGATGCCGCGGCCGTCCTCGGGCGAGCTGCTGCGGGCCACCAGGCCGGCCCGTTCCATGCGGGTGACGGTGTGGGTGACCCGGCTGCGGCTGTGCGCGAGCGCGTCGGCGAGCTGGGCCATCCGCATCTGCCTGCCCTCGCGCTCGGAGAGACGCACCAGGATCTCGTACTCGACGAGCGAGAGGGAGCAGGTACGACGCAGGTCGTCGTCGAGGCGGTCGAGGAGCAGCGTCATGCCCATGACGAGGGCGCGCCACGACCGCTGCTCGTCTTCGTCCAACCACCTGGTCTCGTGGTCCCCCGAGTCGGTCACCCAGGCACTATAGGCGGCGCGTCGGTGCTGTGCCGGAGGATAGCGCCATGAGCGAGCCGTTGCGCGTGTCGCGCGAGCAGGTGCTGAGGTTCCGGGTGGCGATCCAGCAGCTGGACCGCGACGGCGCCCACCGCGACGCCGCGATCCTCGACCTGGGCGTGCAGGACACCGGGCCCGACGGTGCCCCGTGGGCACTGGCGATCCGCGGCGCACGCGTGCCCGACGACGACCTCGTCCTCGCCTGGAGCCTGCGCGGCGCGCCGCACGCCTACCGGCGGGCCGAGGCGGCCCAGGTCGCGGCGGCGGTCGCGCCCTGGAGCGAGGCCGACGCCGCCAAGCGCGTCTTCGATGCGGCCCGGCCGCTCAGGAGGGCCGGCATCCCCGTGCGCGAGGCGCTCGACCACGTCGCCTCGCAGATGCGCGAGATCGTCCGCCGGCCGGTCGGGAAGGGGGAGATGTCGCGCGAGCTCACCGCCCGCCTCGACGAGCCCTACCTGCGATGGTGCAACCCGTGCCAGGCGACCCACACCTACGAGCAGCCCTTCCGGCTGGCCGCGCTGCAGGCCGGCCTGGAGCTCGAGCCCGGCACGTCACCGCCGGTGCTGCGCCGGCTGCCGGGCTGGCGCGGCCCCGCGAAGGCCGTCCCCGCCCACCTCGACCCGGTGCGGGCGGTGCTGCACCTGCTCGGTCCGGCTGACCCCACGCTGGTGGCCGGGTACGTCGACAGTCCGGTCCGCGAGGTTCGGGAACGCTGGCCCGACGACGTGGTGCCGGTGGTCGTCGACGGCCACCGGCTCGATCTGCTCGCCGACGACCTCGACGCGCTGAACGACGCGCCGGCGAGCGAGTCGGTGCGCCTGCTGGGGCCGTTCGACCTGTTCCTCCAGGGCCGCGACCGCGAGCTGGTGGTGCCCGACGACGCGGCGCGCAAGGACCTGTGGCGCACCCTGGGCCGCCCCGGAGGCGTGCTCGCGGGCGGCGAGGTCGTCGGCTCCTGGCGACCGCGCAGCAAGGGCAGGAGGCTCCGGGTCGCCGTGACGATGTGGGACGGCGCAGCGATGCCGGACGGCGTGGCCGAGCAGGCAGAACGCCTGGCCGCGTTCCGCGGCCAGGCGTTCGCAGGGTTCGTCGAGGACTGATCTACATCAGCTCGAGCTACATCCGCTCGAGGATGAGTGCCATGCCCTGGCCGCCGCCCACGCACATCGTGATGAGTCCGGTGGTCTTGTCGTGCCAGTCGAGCGAGTTGAGCATGGTGTTCTGCAGGCGCGCGCCGGTCATGCCGAAGGGGTGGCCGACCGCGATCGCGCCGCCGTTGACGTTGAGCCGGTCGAGATCGATGCCGAGGTCCTGGTACGACGGCACGACCTGGGCCGCGAAGGCCTCGTTGATCTCGACGAGGTCGATGTCGCCGATGCTCATGCCGGCGTTGGCCAGCGCCCGCTTGGTCGCCTCGACCGGGCCGAGACCCATGATCTCGGGCGAGAGGCCGGAGACGCCGGTCGAGACGATCCGGGCCAGCGGCTTCAGGCCGAGCTCGGCGGCCTTGGTGTCCGACATGACGATGACCGCCGCGGCGCCGTCGTTGAGCGCGCAGCAGTTGCCCGCGGTCACCACACCGTCGGGGCGGAAGACCGGCTTGAGGTCCTTGATCCCGTCGTAGGTCACGCCGGCACGGGGGCCGTCGTCCTTGCTGACGACGGTGCCACTCGGGGTCGTGACCGGGGTGATCTCCCGCTCCCAGAAGCCGTCGTTGATCGCCTTCTCCGCGAGGTTCTGCGAGCGCACGCCGAACTCGTCGAGCTCCTGGCGGCTCAGGCCGCGCAGGCGGGCGACGTTCTCAGCCGTCTGACCCATGGCGATGTAGATGTCCGGCAGCAGCCCGTCCTGCCGGGGGTCGTGCCAGTCCTGTCCGCCCTCGGCCGTCTTCTCGGTGCGCGCCATGGCGTCGCCGAAGAGCTGGTTCTTGGTGTCGGGCCAGTGGTCGGACGTGCCCTTGGCGAACCGCGAGACGGTCTCGACGCCCGAGGAGATGAAGACGTCGCCCTCGCCGGCCTTGATCGCGTGGAAGGCCATCCGGGTGGTCTGGACCGACGACGAGCAGTAGCGGGTGATGGTCGCGCCGGGCACATCGTCGAGGCCGTTGAGCACGTTGACCACGCGCGCCATGTTGTTGCCCGACTCGCCGCCCGGGAGGCCACAGCCGAGGTAGTGGTCGTCGATCGTGGTCGGGTCGAGTGCGGGGATCTTGTCCAGCGCCGCCTGCACGATGAACGCCGTGAGGTCGTCGGGGCGGAACTCGGTCATCGAGCCCTTGTTGGCGCGACCGATGGGCGTGCGGGCCGCGGAAACGATGACTGCCTCGGGCATGAGAACTCCGTTCGGATCGGTGCTGGCGCTGTCACCCTAGACCGTCAACCATGACCAAGCAATTGCTTGGTTGGTGCCGCGTGGATCACATCGGTCGGTCGCCGGTCAGCGAGTCGCCCAGCAGCTCCAGTGAGCGGCTCAGGAACGACCGGCGCGCGGGCGGCGGCTTGAGCAGTGCGGCAAGCAGGATCCCGTCGTACGACGCCACCAAGGCCTCGGCCCGCTCCGCGCTCTGCTCCAGGCCGGCCGCGGTCATGATGTCCTCGACGACCGCCACCAGTCGGGAGCGATGGTCGGCGAGCAGCTGGGCGAGGTCGGGGTCGCGGCTGGCGGCCATGGTGAGCTCGAGGCGCGCGACCAGCAGTTCGCGCTGGTCCAGCCAGCGCAGGAAGAGCTCGACCGCGCGCTCCATGCCGGCCTGCTCGTCGGGCTCGCAGTCGCGCATCTGCTCGGCGAGCCGGTCGACGTCGCCGAGCAGCGCGCTCGCGACGTACTCGGTGAGCGCGGCCTGGAGTGCGTGGCGGGTGCGCCAGTACGCCGAGCAGCTGCCCTCGGGCAGGCCGGCGCGCCGATCGACGGCGCGGTGGGTGAGGCCCTTCAGTCCCTCGTCGGCGATCACGCGCAGCGCCGCGTCGAGCAACTGGCGGCGTCGCGGGGAGAGCGGGGCGGCCGCGGTGGGGGTGTCGGGGCTGGTGCTCGGCATGGGGACCTTCGGTGGGGCTGTGACTGGTGACACTATCCCGCGAACTTGTCCGGCCGATGTCAGCGACGTACCTTCTACATCAGTAGAAAATACAGATGTAGAGAAGGTATTCGCCATGACCCTGGTCAGCTCCGCCGTCGTCGCCCTCGCGGTCGCCTTCGTGGTCATCGCAGCCCTCGCCGCGCTGCTCTCGGTCGGCGTCATCGCGCACGTCGTCGTCACGAACCGCCGGGCCCGCCTGATGCGTCAGGAGTCGATCGGCACCTACTACCGCGACCTCGCGCTCGGCCACTGACCCATAGCCGGACACCGGCGGGAGCATCCGGTCGGCGTCTGGCAGCATCGGGGACGTGCGGCATCGCTACGAGTGCCCGATGCGGTGGGCCGACCTGGATCCCCTCGGGCACATCAACAACGTCGTCTACGTGGACTACCTCCAGGAGGCCCGCGTGGACATGCTCCGGACCCACGGGCCGGCCGCCAGCACCGGCGAGCTCGCCGAGGGGACCGTGGTCGTCCGACACGAGGTCACTTACGTCTCCCCGCTGCACTTCGGCGACCGGCCGGTCAGCATCGAGTCGTGGGTGACCCAGATCCGGGCGGCGTCCTTCACGCTCGCCTACGAGATCTTCCACGAGGACGCCGCCGGCGATCGGCAGGTCTACCTGCGCGCCACGACCGTGCTCACGCCGTACGTCTTCGCGACCGAGCGGCCTCGACGGCTCCGTGACGAGGAGCGCGAGTCGCTGCGGACCTTCCTCGAGCCCGAGGCGCCGGCGCCCCGGCCGCCGATCCCGGTCGTCCGACCCGACCACGCGCTGCGCTACCCGGTCCAGGTCCGCTTCTCCGACGTCGACGTCTACGGCCACGTCAACAACGTCAAGTACTTCGAGTACTTCCAGGAGGCCCGGATCTCCGGCATGGCCCGGATGTGGGAGGGTCTCGCACCGGTGACCCTGGTCGTCGCGCAGACCGACGTCGACTACCGGGTGCCGATCCTGTTCCGGGCTGAGGAGTACGACGCGTGGACCTGGGCCACCCGGGTCGGTCAGCGCTCCGCGACGCTCGAGTCGGTCATCTGCGACGGCGACACGATCCTCTCCCGGGCCCGGGTGACGATCGTGTTCTTCGACCGGCACACCCAGCGCTCCGTGGCGCCGGACGAGGTCTACCTCGAGCGGCTGCGCGCGCTCCTGCCTGCCCCCGAGGCGGCGCCGGCCTAGGCCGCGTGCTGCGCGCGCTTGAGCAGCTCGGCGGCGTTGCGCAACGAGACGATGTCTCCGACGAGGCGGTGCATCTCGGCGCGACACTCGGCCATCGTGGCGCCGCTGCCCGCTGTCTTGAGGTGGTCCTGGAGCTCCGCCGCGTGTTCGAGCGCGGTCGCTGCCGACTGGTCGACGAGATCGATGATGCCCATACTGTCCCCCGGATGGTGCGTGCACCTTCCATTGAGCATCGCCGGCCGCGTGGGGTCCAGTCTCTTGCGGGAATCTTGCACTCGACGGCGCCGCCGCCCGGCCCTCACTCGAAGGTGTTGACCATGAACTGCGCGGCGTGGGTGACGTAGTCCCAGAACTGCTGGTCCTGCTCGGGTGTCAGGCCCACCTCGTCGAGGCCCGCGCGGAAGTGCGTGAGCCAGCGGTCCTTCGCGTCCGGCGTGACCGCGAACGGTGCGTGCCGCATCCGCAGCCGCGGGTGGCCGCGGGTGTCGGAGTAGGTCGTGGGGCCACCCCAGTACTGCACCAGGAAGAGCAGGAACCGCTCTTCGGCGGGGCCGAGGTCCTCCTCGGGGTACATCGGCCGCAGCATCGGGTCGTCGGCGACGCCTTCGTAGAACCTCGCCACGATGCGCCGGAACGTCTCGAAGCCGCCGATCTCCTCGTAGTACGTCGTCACGCGTCCATTCTGCAAGGGAGCCGATGAGGTGCCGACACCGGCGTGCAAGACTCGCGGCAGCCAGTCGTCCGAGCAACCGCACGAGGAGTGATGAGCACCATGCCCACGACCCGCATCGCCACCACGCACTGGGAGGGCACCCTGTTCGAGGGCGCCGGCCAGGTCACGCTGGAGTCCTCCGGCATCGGCACCTACGACGTCTCCTGGCCGTCGCGAGCCGAGGAGGCGAACGGCAAGACCAGCCCCGAGGAGCTGATCGCGGCCGCGCACTCGTCGTGCTTCTCGATGGCGCTGTCCAACGGCCTCGCGAAGGCCGGCACCCCCGCCACGTCGCTGGACACCCAGGCGGCGGTCGAGTTCACCCCCGGCACCGGCATCACCGGCATCAAGCTGACGGTCAAGGCTGTGGTCGAGGGCATGAGCAACGACGACTTCGTGGCCGCCGCCGAGGCCGCCAAGGAGGGCTGCCCGGTGAGCAAGGCGCTGACCGGCACCACCATCACGCTGGAGGCGTCGCTGGCGTAGCGCTGCGCGCCTGCTCAGCCATCGACGGCGGGCTGCTCCCCTGCGGGGGAGGAGCCCGCCGTCGTCGTCTCGGGCCCGTCGGGCGTCGGCGCCTCGCGCTGCCAGACCACCCGCTGGGGGAGCGCGATCTCGATGCCCTCGTGATCGAACCGGGCCTTGATCCGCTGCCGCAGCGCCCGCGCGACGCCCCACTGCTCCATCGGCGCGGTCTTCAGCAACACCCGCAGCGTGACGCCGTCGGGGGTGAACATCTCGACTCCCGTGACCTCCGGCTCCTCGATGACGATGCCGCGGAAGTCGTCGTCCTGCCACAGGTCGTGCGCGACCTCGCGGAGCACGCGCTCCACGCGGGCCAGGTCCTCGTGGTAGCCGACGTTGACGTCGACGACGGCCCGGGACCAGTTCTGGCTCATGTTCCCGACCCGCAGGATCTCGCCGTTCGGCACGTACCAGACCGTGCCGTTGAGATCGCGCAGCCGGGTGACCCGCAGGCTGACCGCCTCGATGGTGCCGCTGGCCTCGCCGAGGTCGACGACGTCGCCCACGCCGTACTGGTCCTCGAAGATCATGAAGATGCCGGACAGGAAGTCCTTGACCAGCGACTGCGCGCCGAAGCCCAGCGCGAGGCCCAGGATGCCGGCGGAGGCGATGATCGGGGCGATGTTCACGCCCAGCTCGCTGAGCGCCATCGTGCCGAAGATCGCGATCAGCAGGCCGGTGATCACGCTCTTGAGCAGGTCGCCCATCGTCTTGGCGCGCTGCACCCGGCGGGTCTGGGTGGCCAGGTCGCGGGCCTCCGCGCTCCGCGCGGCCTTCCCGCGCAGGCCGAACCTGCTCATCTTGTCCGGCAGCATCCCGTCCTCGGCCCGGGACACGAGCCGGTCGACGAGACGGTGCAGTACCCAGCGCACCACGAGGAAGAGGATCAGCAGCCACAGCAGCGCGAGGGGCTTGCCGATCACGACGTCGGAGATGTTGGCCAGGGTCTGGTTGCCGGTCCAGTCCTCCACCACGTTGCACAGCTGCTCACCGGCGGCGCACTGGTCGCTCATCTCGAAGCCGAACATGGCCACCATGTCTACCGCACCGACCAAGGGTGCGGCAGGTCCGGTGCGACGCTCGGACGCCGGGTCGGGGTGCTGTGCCCGAGGGGCGGGTGACGGCCGTCACCGGATACCCTTCTCATCGTGACCACCAAGCTCGCCCGCCGCGTCCGTCGTACCTCCGTCGTGCTCCTCGCCGGGGCGCTCGTCCTCGCCGCCGGTGCTCCGGCGGGCGCCGACGTGCCCGTCGGCTGGAGCGACCCGGCGCCGGTCGACCCGGTCGAGGCGGCCCTCGTGTTCGCAGGCATCCCGCTGCTGCTGTTCCTGGTCATCACGGCGCTCGTGGTGATCCCCGGTGTCGTGAAGGGCGAGCGGTTCACGCCGGGCGGCCAGGCCACCGAGGACCAGTGGTTCGGCGGCCCGCGCTCCGGCACCGCCGAGCTGCCCGCTCCCGACGCCACGGAGTCGCAGGCCGGAGGCGCAAGTGGGCGTTGGTGAGTTCAACGGCGCCGAGCGCTTCCAGATCGACGAGGCGATCCGCGCGGCCGAGCAGGTCTCGCGCTTCGAGTTCAGCGTCTTCGTCGGTCGCTCGGGTCCGGACTCCCGTGGCTTCGCCACCCAGCTGCACGCCGCGCTCGTCGCGCCCGAGCGCAGCGTGATGATCATGCTCGACCCGGCGGCCCGGGTGCTCGAGATCGTCACCGGCGCCGTCGTCCGCCGCTCGCTGACCGACCAGGAGGTCGAGCTCGCCGCGCTGCAGATGCGGACGTCGTTCGCCGACGGCGATCTGGTCGGCGGCCTGCGCCGCGGCATCCAGATGCTGGCCGACCACGCCCGCGCCCCGGAGGCCCTCCACACTGAGTCCTGAGCGCTCGGTCCTGATGGCCGAGTCGGCGCCAGTTTCCGGAAACTAGCGCCGACTCGACGTGCGTCAGCGGGAAACTGGCGCCGACTCGGCGTCCTTGGCCTGGGCGGCCAGTGCGCGGGCGACGTCGGCACGGCCCTCGTTGACGTACCGCTTCGCTGCCGGGTTGGCCGAGGACGACTCGAGCCAGGCGTCGACCCGGTCGAGCAGCTCCTGGCTGGCGAGCTGGCGCGGGAAGATGAACTCCAGCGCGGTCGACGCCCGCTGGGTGCCCTTCTCCTCCCACATGGTGTCGGCGGCCGCGAGGTACTTCTCGACGTACGGCGCGAGCACGTCGTCCTGGCCGACCCGCTGGAAGGCGAGCACGACGCTGCGCTGGGTCTCGTTGGCGACGTCGTCGCGCACCATCGCGAGGTCCCACGCCTCGGCCTTGGCCTCGGCGGTCGGACGCGAGGCACGGGCCGCGGCCGCGTGCTCCTGGCCGGAGATCGTGTTGTCGGCGGCCGCCTCGGTCTCGATGCGGTTGCCCTCGCGGCCGTTGACGGCGAGGCCGGTGATCAGCGACCAGCGCAGGTCCTGGTCGACCGCGAGGCCCTCGACGGTGAGGCCGCCGTCGAGCAGCGCCTCCAGGTCCGCGATCGCCTGGTCGCTGTGCGCGACGGAGGCGTAGGTGCGGACGAAGGTGAGCTGCTGGTCGCTGCCCGGCGCTGCCGCGAGCAGCAGCTCGCGCAGGCCGCTCTCGAAGCGGGCGCGCAGCGCGACCCGGTTGTCCGGCGCGGCGAACTGGTTCACCGCCTGCAGGGCGTACGTCGGGATCCGGCTGACGCCCCAGGCGTCGGTCTCCTCGCCGATGTTCGCGAGCACCAGCGCGACGTAGTCGGTGGCCGACATCTCCGCGTCGCGGGTCATGTCCCATGTGGCGCCCCAGACCAGCGCCCGGGCCAGCGAGTCGTCGAGCTTCGACAGCCCGGCGACGACGGTGGCGAGGGAGCGCTCGTCGAGGCGGATCTTCGCGTAGGTCAGGTCGCCGTCGTTGAGCAGCAGCAGGTCGGGCTGCCGCTGGCCGACCAGCTCGGCGACCTCGGTGTGCGCGCCCTCGACGTCGATCTCGACGGACGTGCGGCGCACCAGGCGGCCTCCCACCTCGTCGTACAGGCCGATGCCGATCCGGTGTCGGCGCAGCGTCGGCCAGTCGGGGTGCGCGCTCTGCCGCACCGCGAAGGTCGCGTAGCTGCCGTCGTCGGCCAGCTCGAACTCCGGCGCCAGCGTGTTCACGCCGGCGGTCTGCAGCCACTCGCCCGCCCAGCCGGTGAGCTCGCGGCCCGACGCCTTCTCGAGCGCGGCGAGCAGGTCGCTGAACTCGGAGTTGGCGTACTCGAAGTCCTTGAAGTACTGCCGCAGGCCCTGGAGGAACGGCTCGAGGCCGACCCAGGCGACCAGCTGCTTGAGCACCGACGCGCCCTTGGCGTAGGTGATCATGTCGAAGTTGACCTCGACCGCGCGCAGGTCGTAGTTGTCCGCGGCGATCGGGTGGGTGCTCGGCAGCTGGTCCTGGCGGTAGCCGGTCTGCTTGCGGGCGTTGGCGAAGCCGGTCCAGGAGTCGACGAACTCGGTGGCCTCGACCTCGGCGTGGTAGCAGGCCCACTCGGCGAACGACTCGTTGAGCCAGAGGTCGTCCCACCACTTCATGGTCACCAGGTCGCCGAACCACATGTGCGCCATCTCGTGCAGGATCACCGAGCAGCGGAACTCGTAGAACGAGCGCGGCTGGCGGCTGCGGGGGAGGTACTCGTCGCGCAGCGTCACGCAGCCGGCGTTCTCCATCGCGCCCATGTTGTACTCCGGCACGTAGAGCTGGTCGTACTTGCCGAAGGGGTACGGGTAGTCGAAGGCGTCCTCGAAGAACGCGAAGCCCTGCTCGGTCAGCTTCACGAGCTCGTCGACGTCGAGGTGCTCGACCAGCGACTGGCGGCAGTAGTGGCCGAGCGGGATGTCGCCGTGCTTGCCCCGGTAGACGTGCTGGACCTCGTGGTACTCGCCGGCCACGATCGCGGTGATGTACGTCGAGATCGGCTTGGTCGGCGCGAACCGCCAGACCGCCGTGCCCTGGGCCGCCGGCTCCGGCGCCGGCGTGGGGGAGTTGGAGACGACCTTCCAGTGGTCGGGCGCGGTCACGGTGAAGGTGAACGGCGCCTTGAGGTCGGGCTGCTCGAACGTCGTGTAGACGCGGCGGGCGTCCGGCACCTCGAACTGCGAGTAGAGGTAGACGCGGTCGTCGGCGGGGTCGACGAAGCGGTGCAGGCCCTCGCCCGTGCGCGAGTAGGTGCAGTCCGCCCGGACCACCAGCTCGTTGTCGGCCTGTAGGCCCGCAAGCGCGATCCGGCTGTCGGCGTACGCCGTGGCGGGGTCGAGCGACTCGCCGTTCAGCGTGATCTCGTGGACCGTCGCGTCGACGAGGTCGGCGAACGTCTCGGCACCGGGCTCGGCGCAGGTGAACCGGATGGTGGTGGTCGAGCCGAAGGTCGTGCTCTGCCCATTCGTGGCCGTCGTGAGGTCCAGGTCGATGGAGTACGACGTGACGTCCAGGAGGGCGGCGCGGGTGGCGGCTTCGTCCCGGGTGAGGTTGGTTCCAGGCATGTGCGTCATCCTTGCACTGTGCTTCCCCCGACCGGAAAAGGCCGTGAGGTGGCTCTGGTCTTCCTGCGCCTCGGCACGATCGCGTTCGGCGGCCCGGTGGCGCACATCGCGATGATGCGCGAGGAGCTGGTGCGCCGCCGCGGGTGGGTCACCGACGAGCGGTTCGTCGTCCTGATGAGCGCGACCAACCTGATCCCCGGCCCGAACTCGACCGAGCTCGCGATCCACCTCGGCTGGGACCGGGCCCGCTGGCGCGGCCTGGTCGCGGCCGGTGTCTGCTTCATCCTGCCGGCGGCGGTGATCGTCACCTTCCTGGCCTGGCTGTACGTCGAGCACGGCGACACCCCGGGCGCGGAGTGGGTGCTGCGCGGCGTCGTGCCGGCGGTGCTGGCGATCGTCGCGTGGGCGCTCGTGGGGCTGCTTCCGGTCGCCGTGAAGAGCCGGTGGCTGGGCCTGCTGGCCGCCGCCGCGCTGGCGGCGTACCTCGTCGGCGTCAACGAGCTGGTCGTGCTGCTCGCCGCCGGTGCGATCGCCGCCGGCGCTCGGCTGCTCGCCACGCGGCGGCCGGGCCACGGCATGCTGCTGGCGCCGTTGACCGTGCTCTTCCCCGACCCGACGGCGGGTCAGCTGACCCAGCTCTTCCTCACCTTCCTCAAGATCGGGTCGGTGCTCTACGGCAGCGGCTACGTGCTGCTGGCCTTCCTCGAGGGCGACCTGGTCGACCGCCTCGGCTGGGTGACGCAGCAGCAGCTGCTCGACGCGATCTCGATCGGACAGGTGACCCCGGGGCCGGTCTTCACGACGGCGACGTTCCTCGGCTACGTGGTCGCGGGTCTGCCGGGGGCGCTGGTCGCGACGGTCGGCATCTTCCTGCCGTCGTTCCTCTTCGTCGGGCTGCTCACCCGGATCACCGACCGGCTCCGGTCCTCGCCGTGGACGTCGGCGATCCTCGACGGCGTGAACGCGGCGTCGCTCGCGCTGATGGCCGGGGTGTCGTGGCAGCTCGGCCGGGCGGTGATCGTCGACGGCTGGGCGGTGGCGATCTTCGCGGTGGCCCTCGTGCTGCTGTGGCGGACCCGGCTCAACAGCGCCTGGTACGTCGCCGGCGGTGCGCTGGTGGGAATAGGTCTCGGACTGTCCGGATTGAACTGAGTATGACCACGCAGCCCACCCGCGGAGCGGACTTCTGGTTCGACCCCGCCTGCCCCTTCGCCTGGATCACCTCGCGGTGGATCCTCGAGGTCGAGAAGGTCCGCGACATCGAGGTCACCTGGCACATCATGAGCCTGGCGTACCTCAACCAGGACAAGGACATCCCCGACGAGTACCGCGAGTTCCTCGCCACCGCGTGGGAGCCGGTGCGGGTGCTGATGGCCGCCGAGGAGAAGTACGGCAAGGAGGTGCTGCTGCCCCTCTACACCGCGATGGGCAATCGCATCCACCTCGAGAAGCAGGACCGCGATCGCGCGATGATCGAGGCGGCCCTCGAGGAGGCCGGCCTCGACCTCTCCCACGCCGACGCGATGGACGACGCGTCGTACGACGAGGCGATCGCGGCCTCCCACCGGCGCGGGATGGACCAGGTCGGCAACGAGGTCGGCACACCGACGATCGCCTTCGACGGGCGCGCGTTCTTCGGGCCGGTGCTCAGCAAGGCGCCGCGCGGCGAGGACGCCGGCCGGATGTGGGACGCGTTCGTGACGCTCTCGCGCTACGACCACTTCTACGAGCTCAAGCGCAGCCGCACCGGCGACCTCGACTTCAGCTGACGATCACGAGGAGCCGGCAGCGACCGCGCCGCCGGCGGCGATCATCGCGATCGCGGCCGTCGACGCGCTGATCGCGTCGCGGACCGCCTTGGCCGCCCAGGCGCCCTCGCTGATCTCCTTGGCCCGCTTGCGGACCTCCTTGGTGGGCAGCCCGTCATGGTCGACGACCTTGTGCGCCTTGTCGATCGCGCTCAGCAGCGCGACCAGCGCCCCGGTGCGCTGGTCCGGGGTCAGCCCCTGCACGAGCGCACCGGTGAGCGCCCGGCGTACCTGCTCCTCGTGGCCGGAGTCGACCGCCGGCCAGCGGGTGCGCGGGAAGAGGCCCAGCACCCGGCCCTCCTGCCGCTCGAGGACGCCCCGCTCGACGAGCCGGTCCGCCAGCCGCTCCTTGAGTCCCTTGCCGAGCCGGTCGACGAGGTCCTGCGCGGTGCGCGGCTTCTCCGCGACGACGTCGTACGCCGCGCCGAGGATGTCGTCGTCCGGCCGGTGCGCCGCGACCGGGGACACCTTCGCCGAGCGCCAGACGCTGGTCTTCTCCTCGACCTCCACCGCGCCGTCGAGCGCGAGCTCGACGAGCACGGCGCCGCCGAGCGCGGTCTGCGGATAGGCGGTGGTGACCGTGCCCTTGTCGTCGTCGAGCACGAGCAGCAGCAGGTCCTCCGCGATCAGCGTGGTCATGCTCCGACGCTACGATAAGGCCATGGCCGACGCCGACTGGGGCGACGAGGTACGGGTGCTCGCGAAGGCACTCGACCAGGCCGGCGACGTCCTCGACCAGGTGCACCCCGACGCGCTCTCGCAGCCCACGCCGTGCGGCGACTGGGACGTGGCCGCACTCGCCGATCACCTGATCGCGGCACCGGGTCGGTTCCTGACGATGATGCGGGGCGGTCAGCCCGACTGGGCGGCGCCGCCCGCCCACGTCGCGGAGGGCTGGGGCCCGGCCTTCCGGGTGGCCGGGGACGACCTGATCCACGCATGGCACGAGGGTGTCGCCGCCGCGCCGGCGAGCGCCGACTGGCAGACCGCCGAGATCGCCGTCCACACCTGGGACCTCGCGACCGCGATCGGCGTACCGGTCGACCGGCTGGAGCCCGAGGTCGCCGCGCGGGGGCTCGCGTTCCTGCGCGCCCACCTCACCGCCGACAACCGCGCCCCGGCCTTCGGCCCCGAGCAGTCGACGCCCGACGACGCCGGGCCCTACCAGCAGCTCGCGTCGTTCGCCGGCCGTCAGGTCCGGTGAGCGCGCGCGGACGTCATACGTTCCGAGCAAGCGGACACACTGTCCGTATGACGTCCCGCGGCGGGCCCGGCCGCCCACCGCCGGACGCGGCCGGAATCGGCTGGCGCCCGATCCCTAGGATTGCCCCATGAGCAGAGTCCTGTCCGCAGTCGCCTGGCCGTACGCGAACGGCCCGCGCCACATCGGCCACGTGGCCGGGTTCGGCGTGCCCTCCGACGTCTTCAGTCGGTACATGCGGATGGCCGGCCACGACGTGCTCATGGTCTCCGGCTCCGATGAGCACGGCACCCCGATCCTGATCGCCGCCGACGAGGCCGGGCTGACCCCGCAGCAGCTCGCCGACCGGAACCACCGGATCATCGCCGAGGACCTCGCGTCCCTCGGCCTGACCTACGACCTCTACACCCGCACCACGACCCGCAACCACCACGCGGTGGTGCAGGAGCTGTTCCTCGGCGTCTACGAGAACGGCTACTTCGTCGAGCAGACGACGTACGGCGCGATCTCGCCGTCCACGGGCCGCACGCTGCCCGACCGCTACATCGAGGGCACCTGCCCGATCTGCGGGTACGACGGCGCGCGCGGCGACCAGTGCGACAACTGCGGCAACCAGCTCGACCCGCACGACCTGATCGACCCGCGGTCGAAGATCAACGGCGAGACGCCGGAGTTCATCGAGACCCAGCACTTCTTCCTCGACCTGCCCGCGCTGGCCGAGGCGCTGGGGGAGTGGCTCGACGGTCGAGAGGCGACCGGGCTGTGGCGGCCGAACGTGATCCGCTTCAGCCAGAACATCCTCCAGGAGATCAGGCCGCGGGCGATGACCCGCGACATCGACTGGGGCATCGCCGTGCCGCTCGAGGGCTGGCGCGAGAACCCGACGAAGAAGCTCTACGTCTGGTTCGACGCCGTCATCGGCTACCTGTCCGCCTCGATCGAGTGGGCCCGCCGGCTCGGCGACGACCAGCGCTGGCGCGAGTGGTGGAACGACCCCGACGCGCTGTCGTACTACTTCATGGGCAAGGACAACATCACCTTCCACAGCCAGATCTGGCCGGCCGAGCTGCTGGCCTACTCCGGCAAGGGCGCGAAGGGCGGCACGCCGCGGCAGTACGGCGAGCTCAACCTGCCGACCGAGGTGGTGTCGTCGGAGTTCCTGACGATGGAGGGCAGGAAGTTCTCCTCCTCCAAGCGCGTGGTGATCTACGTGCGCGACCTGCTCAGCCGCTACCAGCCCGACGCGTTCCGCTACTTCGTGGCCGCCGCCGGCCCGGAGAGCCAGGACTCCGACTTCACCTGGGCGGAGTTCGTGCGCCGCACCAATGACGAGCTGGTGGCCGGCTGGGGCAACCTGGTCAACCGCACGGCGACGATGATCGCGAAGAGCTTCGGCGAGATCCCGAAGGCGGGCGAGCTCACGCCGGCGGATCAGGCCCTCCTCGACGCGACCGAGGCGGCGTTCGGGACCGTCGGCGAGCTGATCGCGCGCCACCGGCAGAAGCAGGCGATCGGCGAGGCGATGCGCGCCGTGGCGGAGGTCAACAAGTACGTCTCGGACACCACGCCGTGGAAGCTGAAGGGCGACGACGAGCGCGAGCGGCTCGGCACGATCCTGCACGTCGTCGCCCAGTGCGTCGCGGACCTCAACCTGGTGCTCAGCCCGTTCCTGCCGTTCGCGGCCAACGAGGTCGACCGGGCGCTCGGCGGCCCGGGCGACGTCGCGCCGATGCCGCGCATCGAGGAGGTCGCCGACCTCGACGGCGGTGCGCCGTACCCGATCATCACCGGGGAGTACTCCGGCTTCCCCACCTGGGGGCGGCGGCAGATCGTGCCCGGCACGCCGATCGCCAAGCCGACGCCGATCTTCACCAAGCTGGACCCGACGATCGTGGACGAGGAGCTCGCGCGGCTCGAGGGCTGAGGCCCGCCGCGGCGCTCCGTCTCGCACTCGCCCGAGTCCCGTGACACCTGTCAGTCGTGCGGGACCTGGGCGATGGCGGCCGCACGATGGTGCCGTCAGGTCGACCGGATCGGGGTCACGCCGACCTCTGTCAGGCAATCCGCTCACGACACGCCGGCGACCTGCGGCGTGTCGTGCGCGGTTCGCCTGACGGTGCTCCGGATCCGGCTCGTTTCCCCGGGCGCCCGGGGAAACGGTGGCGACACGCCGAGGCGCACCGGCGTGTCGCGCGCGCTTCGCCGGGCGGATGGTGGGTGTGTGACCGGTGTGACCGATCTGGCAGGTCAGGTGTCACGCACCCGGCCGCGCAGCGACTTGGTCTCGCCGCGCTGGCGCTTGGCGTCGAGCCGCCGCTGTTGCGAGCCGCGGGTGGGCTTGGTCGGTCGTCGCTTCGGGGGTGGCGGGGCCAGGGCGGTGCGGACCTGCTCGGCGAGGCGCTCGCGGGCCGCGACCCGGTTGCGGTGCTGCGAACGGTGCTCAGCGGCGACGATCCGCAGCGGCTGCGCCGGCAGCCGACTCAGGAGTCGGCTGCGCTGGTGGTCGCTGAGCACCGCGGAGGCACCGCCGTCCCACTCGAGCTCGACGCGGCTGTCGGTGGTGTTGACCGACTGCCCGCCCGGGCCGGGTGAGCGGCTGAAGCGCTCGACGAGCTCTGCCGCCGGGATCACCAGACCGTCGGGGATGCCCGGCCCCGGCGCCACCCGCAGGTCCATCACGCCGCGGGCTCGCGCATTGACCGCGCCTGCTCCGGGAGCCGGGCGATCGCCGGGACCTGCGCCAGCGCGTTGACGACGACCGAGAAGACGAGCAGACCGATCGCCAGCTCGTGCCGACCGATGTCCCAGAGCGCGAGCGACGCGAGCCCGAACACCACGATCTTGACGACCGGCCGGCGCAGCGACCCGCCGTACCGCGCCCGCGGCGAGGCGAAGGCGAACCAGACGGTCATCGCCACCAGCGGCAGCAGCCAGACGAGCAGCCACTGTGGTGACTGCTGCCATCCCCACGCCCCGAAGGCGGCGACGGCGAGGATCTCGTCGACGAAGACGAGCAGCAGCACGCACCAGCCGAACGCCACCATCAGCGGCGGGCCCACTCGATCGCGGGGCAGGTGTCCATCACCATCGGCACGCCGGCGGCGACCGTCCGCACGAAGGCATCCTCGTCGACGACGCCCAGCTGGAACCAGACCCCGCGGGCGCCGATCGCGACCGCCTGGTCGGCGACGTCGCCCGCGGCCTCCGAGCGCCGGAAGACGTCGACGACGTCGACCGGGAAGGGGACGTCGGCCAGCGACGCGTAGCCCTGCTCGCCGAGCACGGTCGCGGCCGAGGGATGGATCGGCACGATCCGCTTGCCGCGGTCCTGGAGCAGCGAGGCGATCGAGTACGCCGTGCGTGCCGGGTCGCCCGAGAGGCCGACGACCGCCCAGGTCTGGCAGTCGTCGAGCATGAACCTGACCCACTCCGGGTCCCGCCAATCCGCCATGATCCGAGCCTAGGCCGCATCGCCAGGAGTCGGGATTCCGGACATCGGTCGAAAGAAAACCCAGGGGTGTATGTCCCCGGGCGGGTTCACGGGTTAGTGTGACGCCCGTCTCTGCTACCAACCGGTAGCGAAACGAGTTGCTCGGAGGGAGCACACTTCATGAACCTTCGTCGCCTCACCGCCCGCACCGCCGTCGCGGGCGTCGCCACCGCGGTCGCCGCCGGCGCGCTCGTCGGCATCAGCGCCACCGCTGCGAACGCCGTCGAGAACACGACGACCTACGCCTGCACCGCTGCCGGCTCGCCGGTCGGCGACTTCGCGCTCAAGGTCTCCACCCCGGTGGTCCCGCCGACCGCGACCGCCGGGCAGAGCTTCCCGCCGGGTCTGCTCAGCCTCGACGCGACCGTCACGATCCCCGCGACCCTGGCGCCCACGCTGGGCGGCGCGGGTGTCAACGGTGGCCGCGTCGACGACTACGCCGCGATGCTCGGCACCACCGCCATCAAGGCGCCGCTCAAGTTCGGCGCACCCGCCCCGAACCCCGACGGCAGCGTCACCATGACGGGCACCGGCGCCAACGAGGCCTTCACGCTGCCGGCGTCCGGCACCTACAAGGTGCAGTTGCCGTCGTCGTTCGTCTTCACTCCGACGACCGCCGCCGGCGACTTCCCGGTCACCGTCGCCTGCACCAGCGCCGCTCCCGGCGACCTCGGCTCGATCGAGATCACCAAGGCGCCCTCCACGCTGAAGGCCAAGGTCAAGAAGGCCGGCAAGAAGTACCAGGTCACCGTCAAGGTCAAGGGCGACGAGAACCAGGCCGAGCTCCCGACCGGCAAGGTGACCGCGAAGTACGGCAAGAAGAAGGTCACCAAGAAGGTCGCCAACGGCAAGGCCGTCATCAAGCTGCCGAAGGCCGCCGCGGGCAAGAAGGTCAAGATCTCCTACAGCGGCGACGGCTACGTCGCCAAGAGCAAGACCTCGGTGAAGATCAAGAAGGCGAAGAAGTGACCTCTCGTCACTGACGCACCACGTCGAACGCCCGGCCGGGTCACCCGGCCGGGCGTTCGCGCGTCTCGGGTACGCCGTGGCCGGGTCCGCTGCCCGGGGCCAGCAAAGCCCGCCGTACCTGGCCGACGACGGCGTCCACGTCGGTCGTCCCGGTGGTGACCACGACCGTGACCGGGCCGGGGAGGGCCGCCCGTCGAGGCTCCAGGCCGGTCAGGGCCAGGTCGAGCGCGGCGCTCAGCGCCGCCTCGGGGTCCTCGGTCTCGCCCCGCAGCCAGGACCGGAGCACGTGGTTGTGGGCGGTGATCACCGACGAGGCGGTCAGCTCGGCCCGCAGCGCGGCCTCCGGAGCGTCGCCCAGCCAGGCGCGGAGGTGGTGGCTGAACAGCCGGAAGTAGCGGTGCACGCTGGCAAGCTCGCGGTGCCGCAGCGGGGCGACGGTCCGGGTGAGCCGGTAGCGCTGACGCGCGGTCTCGCCCTCGGCGAGGTAGTGCGCGAGCACGATGCCGGAGGCCTCCTCGAGCGCGGTGCGTGCGGTGGCGGCGGTCCCGGTGGCGAGCCGGGCGCCGACCTTCTCCAGCAGGCCGTCGTGGTCGGGGAAGACCACATCCTCCTTGGTCGGGAAGCGCCGGAAGAACGTCGTCCGGCCCACGCCGGCGCGCGCCGCGATGTCCTCGACGCTGGTGCTCTCGAACCCCTGCTCGGCGAAGAGCGTCATCGCGGCGTCGACGAGTCGGCGGTTGGTGGAGGCGGCCATGGCGGGACCTTACGTTGGCGGGATCGAGTCCTGGAGATATGGTACGGAGTACCGTTCGTCATCTCGACCCGGAGGTCACGGCCATGAGCGCCGAGTTCCCGATGTTCGCCCTCTCCGAGGAGCACCAGGCCGTCCGCGCGGCGGTCCGCGACCTGTGTGACGCCAAGGTCGCGCCGTACGCCGCCGACGTCGACGAGCACGCTCGCTACCCCCAGGAGGCGGCCGATGCGCTGCTGGCGGCCGACTTCCACGCCCCGCACGTACCGGAGCAGTACGGCGGGGCCGGGGCCGACGCGCTCGCGACCGTGATCGTCATCGAGGAGGTCGCCCGGGCCTGCGCCAGCAGCAGCCTGATCCCCGCGGTGAACAAGCTCGGCTCACTGCCGGTGCAGCTGGCCGGCTCCGAGGGGCTCAAGCAGCGTTACCTGACCCGCCTCGCCGCGGGCGAGGGCGGCTTCTCCTACTGCCTCTCCGAGCCGGACGCCGGCTCGGACGCCGCGGGCATGAAGACCCGCGCGGTCCGCGACGGCGACGACTTCGTGCTCAACGGCGTCAAGCGGTGGATCACCAACGCCGGCGTCTCGGAGTACTACACCGTGATGGCCGTGACCGACCCCGAGAGGCGGTCGCGGGGGATCTCGGCGTTCGTCGTCGAGAAGTCCGACGCCGGCGTCTCCTTCGGTGCGCCGGAGAGGAAGCTCGGCATCAAGGGCAGCCCGACCCGGGAGGTCTACCTCGACAACGTGCGGATCCCCGCCGACCGGATGATCGGGGCGGAGGGCACCGGCTTCGAGATCGCCATGCGCACCCTGGACCACACGCGCGTCACGATCGCCGCGCAGGCCGTCGGCATCGCCCAGGGCGCGCTCGACTATGCGCTGGGCTACGCCCAGGAGCGCCAGCAGTTCGGCAAGCCGATCGCCGACTTCCAGGGCCTGCAGTTCCTGCTCGCCGACATGGGCATGAAGGTCGAGACCGCTCGGCAGATGACCTACGCCGCCGCCGGCAAGTCCGAGCGCGGCGACTCCGACCTCACCTTCTTCGGGGCGGCCGCGAAGTGCTTCGCCTCCGATGTCGCCATGGAGGTCACCACCAACGCCGTCCAGGTGCTCGGCGGCTACGGCTTCACCCGCGACTACCCGGTCGAGCGGATGATGCGCGACGCCAAGATCACCCAGATCTACGAGGGCACCAACCAGGTGCAGCGGATCGTGATGGCCCGCCAGTTGCTCTCCGGGGTGCAGTCGCAGCTGTAGGCACGAGAATCACCAACCCTGTAAGGGATCCGAGCACACGGTGGCACCGTGGCTCTCCTAACGCTAGTCCTAGCAGGCCACGCCGTCGAGGGCACCTGTCGGCATGGTTAGGCACTCGCCACAATGGGGTTGTGTGACGCTTGTGTGCCGCAGCAGGGGCCTATGGAGCGGGCCAGTTGGGCCGCTGCCGGCGAAGAGCGGGCGCGTCTCCGCGACGAGGTGCGGGGCGCTCGACCGACGCCCACGGCACGCTGTCGGTGGACAGCGAGACGATGTCGTCGACGACGGTCGTCAGGCGGCGCTCCGTCGTCATCGGAAGTAGCGCCGGAGCCGGGTGAGGCAACTACACTCAGGCGCGTCACCGCTCCGCGGACGGATCCGGCAGTCGAAGGTGGAGGAGGCGAGGAGATGGCGAGAAGCGACCAGCTCAAGGAACTCTTCGCGGCGTACTCGCGGGCCGACGACGGATCGTTTCGGGAGGTTGCTGGCCGGATCATTTCGGACGAGCGCCGTCGCGGCCATCGGCTCCTCGCGAGCGACCTCGAGCACGCCCTGAATCGCGATGCGCTATCGATGACCGAGGGTGCACTCTCGCTGCGGCCGTTGCCCAAGGACCGCGACGACCGCCCGCTTCTGACGCTGGCCAAGCCGGCGCACGAACTGGGCGACCTGGTGCTGGCCGCCGATACCGTGACGGCGATCGGTGAGATCGTCGAGGAGAACCGGAGCAGGTCCCTTCTTGCGAGCTTCCGCCTTCTGCCGCGGCGGCGGCTCCTCTTCATCGGCGACCCAGGAACGGGCAAGACCGCATCGGCTCACGCGATCGCAGCTGAGCTCAGCCTCCCCGTGGCGAGTGTGGCCCTGGCTGCGCTCGTGTCGTCCTATCTCGGCGAGACGGCCAAGAACGTCGAGTCGGTCGTACAGTTCGCCGAACTCACGCCGTGCGTGCTTGTCTTCGACGAGTTCGAGTCCGTAGCGGCGGAACGCGGGGTGGGGAACGACCACGCCGAGCTGCGACGGGTCATGGCGACGGTTCTGCAGTTGATCGAGGAGATCGGCGGCGAATCGGTAGTGGTTGCGACTTCCAACCATCCCGGCTTGCTAGACAGCGCCATCTGGCGTCGCTTCGACGACGTGATCCCCTTCTCGCCGCTCAACATCACGGGCATCGAAGCGCTCCTCCGGCTGCGCCTCCAAGGTGCGCCGCACCGGCTGGGACTGCGCAAGTGGGCCACGAAGTTGAAGGAGTTCACGCCAGCCGAGGTCGAGCTGATCGCTCTCGACGCGCAACGGCGGTGGGTCCTCTCAGGCGCGAAGCTGCTCGCCGACGAGCACCTCTCGGCCGCGTTCGAGCGGCGGCAGCGCGCCACGCCGACCGCGCAAATTCCGAATCCGCCGACCAAGAAGGCAAATCGTTCGTAGCATGCCGGGGTGTCCGAGCAGTTGTCGCTCATCGAGCCCCAACGGCACACCCACCTTCGACTCGCTGCAGCCACCGACCCTGGCCCGCGCCGAACGCGCACGCCCGGTCGTGGCGGCGCTCCCGCCTACACAGATCGTGAACGCCATGCTGAAGACCTGGGCCGTCAGGTCAGCACCATCGCCGATGAGCATCGCCGCCGCTCCGAGGTCTTGGGCGTCGATCCCGAGCTGATCCTGGTTCTGGAGATCAACGGGCCGCTCGACCCGGCGGACGTCGAGCGGGCCGGGCTCCGTGTTCTGGAACTGCGCTCGGACCGCGCGCTGGTGGCTTTCGCGCAGGACCCGGAACTCACCGAGTTCGTGCGCCGCAATGACCTCTACATGCAGGGCACTCGCGGATTCACCGACAAGGGATACGAGCGGGCCGCCGAGTACGAGACGCTGTTCGACAAGATCGACGCTCTTCGCCCGATTGGCTCGCGCGACCTGATCGGTGTCGAGCTGGCCCGCCACCTGGACGAAGGACCGGACCCGGGTGAGGTTGTGCGCCTCGAGATCAACTGCTGGTGCTCCGAGGACGCTGGAGAGGCGCAACGTCGCAACGCCGACGTGGCTGCCGCCGTCGGACGTGCCGGCGGTACGGTTCATGCCACCTCGGTCCGCGCCACTGCGGGTTGGTCCGTGGTCTGCTGCGACCTGCCGGTGGGCATGCTCGAGGAGGTACTGGCGACCGACCGGATCAGCTGGGTCGACCTCATGCCGAGCCCGATGCTGGACGCGCCCGAGTTTCTCTCCGCGACGCCCGAGTCGCTCCCGCTCGCCGTAGCCCCGAGCTCAACGGCTCCGATCCTGGCCGTCATCGACAGCGGAATCCGGTCAGCGCATCCGCTTCTCGCTCCGGCCGTGATCGGGGCCGAGGCTGTGGGAGAGGGAATCGCCGACGGCGGCGACGAGAGCGGACACGGAACGCTCGTCGCGAGCCTCGGGCTCTACGGCTCTCTGGAGGAGCCGCTTGCCACCCGGAGTTCCGTCGTCCCTGCCGGGCGGCTGCTGAGTGTGCGAGTCCTTGATCGCAACGATCGGTTCCCCGACGACCAAGCCTGGCCGGACCTCCTCCTGGAGGCGATGACTGTCGCAGCCGAGGCAGGGGCGCGAGTGATCAACCTGTCCCTGGGAGACAGCCGGCGTCCCTACGCCGGACCGCGCCCGACGCCCATCGCCGCGATGGTCGACCAGTTCATCCGCTACCACCAAGACGTCGTTGTCGTGACCTGCGCCGGCAACTACGACTCTGGGCAGCACGACTTGGGCCGCCTGCGGTCGAACGACTACGTCGCCGACCTTCTCACGCTGCCCGAACCCGGCATCCTCGATCCGGGCACTGCCGCCCTGTCCCTGACCGTTGGCGGCCTAGGCGGCGGCCATCATCAAGGCGTGTTCGTGCGGGCCTCCGCCGACAAGGTCGTGGTCGGCGGACCAAACCTTCCGAGCCCGCATACTCGGGTTGGGCCGGGCCCGATGGGCGCGATCAAGCCCGAGCTGAGCGCACCGTCGGGGAGCGCCGTTGTGGACACCGTAGTGGGACGGGAGGACCGAGGCAGCACGCTCGGCAAGGTCGTCGGGGCCGGAGGCAACGCGCCCGACCGGCTACTCGCGGCCGGGCGAGGAACGAGCTACGCGGCGCCGCTTGTCAGTCACGGCGCGCTGCGTGTGCTCGGCCAGTACCCGGAGCTGAACGGCAACAGCGTCCGCGCGCTCCTGCTCGTTGGCGCCGACCAGATCCCGACCTACCTCGACTCCGGCGCTCCCGCTCGTCAAGATGAGCGACGCCTCACCGGGTACGGACGGGTGTCGCCCGAACGGTCCGAGATGTCCGACGATCATCGAGTTGTGCTCCTGAGCCAACACACAATCCGAGTGAACCAAGCGCACTTCTACCGTGTCGCCATACCGAGCAGCTTCCGCGTCGCCGGCGGTCGTATCGACCTATCAGTCGCATTGGCGTTCGACCCGCCTGTTCGAGTCACCCGGTTGGACTATCTGGCGAGCAAGATGAGCTTCCAGGCCTTCCACGGTCCCTCTCTCGAGGAGGTCCGGCTCGCGTACGTCAAGGCAGCAACCGAAGAAGACCTGGAGGACGACGTCGCCCTGACCCCGTCCGGCTTGCGCGGCCGGCTCGACCTTCAGCCGGCGGATACCGAGCGGAGCCGCGGAGCGAACCAGCTCGGGCGCTACGTCCGCCATCAGAAGGTCGCCGACGACCGGCCGGATGAGCTCGTGATCGCTGTCCGCAACCAGAACCGCTGGGACGTCGACAACGCGGAGCAGCGATACTCCCTGGCCGTGATGCTCCAGCGGGACACAGGGCACCCGAGCATCTACGCCGAACTTCGCGCCGAACTTGAACCGCTCGTTGAGATCGAGATCGAAGCAGAAGCCGGGTTCTGAACCCACGAAAACCGAAGCAGCGAAGCGTTCGCGCAAGTCCCGACCGACACCACGCCGGACCGCACACAGCGGGCGTGCCGGTGTGACACCGGTGTGCCGCCCGGAGGTAAAACCGCAGGTCAGGCGCCGGAATGCCCCGGGATCGGCTACCACCCAGATCTACGAGGGCACCAACCAGGTGCAGCGCATCGTGATGGCCCGCCAGCTGCTCGCCGGGGTGCAAAGCAAGATCTGAGCGCGGGCTCGCGACTGCCGCCGGACCCGTGAGTCCGGCGGCAGTCGGCAGAGCCGCGTCAGACCCGTGACGCGGCTGTTGGCGACGCGTCGCCAGGCGCGGGTGCCGTCGGTGCGGGCCGCAGGAGCGCGGCCGAGGCGACGGCGCCCGCGAGCGCGACGACGGCGGCGGCGAGGAACGCCGCGGAGTAGCCGTCGGTCCGGGCCGCCGGGTCTGCCACCGCACTCGCCCCGGCGGCGGCTGCGACGGCGGTGATGACGGCCAGGCCCAGGGCGGAGCCGACCTGGTAGCTGGTGTTCACGATGCCGGAGGCGAGACCACCCTCGTCGGGAGCCGCGGAGGTGATGGCGGTGCCGAGGGACGGGATGAACGCCAACGCCATGCCGAGCGCGGCCACCAGGGAGGCGGGCAGGACGTCGACCACGAAGCTGCCGTCGGGGTCGACCCGGGAGAGCCAGCCGAGGCCCACGGTGAGGATGGCCAGGCCGGCGACCGTGGTGCGCTTGGGTCCGATCGCGGTGATGACGCGCGGAGCGATCAGCGCCATGCCGATCATGATGAGTGCGGTCATGGGCAGCAGCGCCGCGCCGGAGGGGAAGGCCGAGTAGCCGAGGACCTGCTGCAGGTAGAGGTTGAGGAAGAACCACATCGGGACCCAGGCGGCGCCGAGCAGCGCCTGGGCGAGGTTGGCGGCACCCAGGTTGGGCGCGGCGAAGATGCCGAGCCGGACCAGGGGCTGGGCGGCCCTGGCCTGGCGGACCACGAACGCGACCAGCAGGACGGCGGCGAGGCCCAGGGCGGCCCAGGTGCGCCAGGAGCTCCAACCGACCTCGGGAGCGGAGACGATGCCGTACACCGCCGCCGTGAGACCACCGGTCACGGTGACCGCGCCGAACACGTCGACCCGGACCTGGGAGCCGGCGCGTCCCGCGGGGAGAAGTGAGGGCGTGACGGCCAGGATGACGGCCGCGATGGGCAGGTTGACGAGGAACACCCACGGCCACGAGGCGTACTCGGTCAGCACGCCACCGAGGAACACCCCGGCGGTGCCGCCGGCCGGCGCCGCGGCGCCGTAGACCGCGAGGGCCTTGGTCAGCTCGCGGGGCTCTCGGCCGAACAGCATCATCAGCATGGTCAGGGCGGCGGGCGCGATCAGCGCGGAGCCGGCGCCCTGGAGCGCGCGGCCGGTGAGCTCGACGGCGACGTTGCCGGCCAGGCCGGCGACCAGCGAGCCGGCGGCCAGGACGACCCAGCCGGCAGTGAAGACGCGGCGGGCGCCATAGAGGTCGGCGAGCTTGCCGCCGGCGAGGAGGAGCCCGCCGAACGCGATGACGTAGGCGTTGAAGACCCAGGTCAGGTCCTCCGGGGAGAACCCGAGGTCGTCCTGCATCTGCGGGAGCGCGACGCCGATGATGGAGGTGTCCATGATGACCATGAACTGGGCCGCGGCGATGACGGCCAGGCCGAGCCATCGGCGTTGCGGTGGCGACGGAGCGGTGCTCGTGTCGGACATTGTCGGTCTCCTGGGTGGTGGCGTGTCCCCGTCGGGCCCCGTGCTTCGGATACCCCATGGGGGTATCAATCTCTGACGGATCGAGAACATACCCCTGAGGGGTATATGGCGCAAGCATGCCGTCGCCGGGGATCGGGTCGAGGCCGAACCGCGGGATGACGCCTGGGCGCGGCTCTTCATGCTGCCTTCATCCGCGGGTTCCTACCTTCGAGGCGTGAAGGTCGTCGGGCTCGTCGCCACGGTTCCGGGTCGGCACGCCTGGAGGCCGGCTCGCCCGGCGGCCTTCCCGACCTCGCCTCCGGGCCGGATCTCGTGAGCCCGGGGGAGTGAGGCCATGACCGACCGTGTCGCCGCGCTGCTGCTGGGGTTCCCGGCCTGGGCCGCTCTCGTCGCCGTGTTCGCGCTCCCCGCGCTGGAGTCCTCCGCCTTTGTCGGGTTCGTCTTCCCGGGCGAGATCGCGCTGATCCTCGGCGGGCTGCTGGCCCAGCAGGGCCGGGTGGCCCTGGTCGCCGTGCTGGCCGCGGGGTTCGCGGGGGCGGTCGTCGGAGACATCGTGGGGTACGCCGTCGGCCGTCGCTACGGTCACCGCGTCCTCGGCGGCACCCTCGGCCGGTTCGTCGAGCGCGACCGCCTCGACCGGGCGGAGCGCTACCTGGCCGCCCGGGGCGGTCGCGCGGTCTTCCTCGGCAGGTTCACCGCGGCGCTGCGGGTGATGATCCCGGGAGCCGCGGGGATGGTGGGGATGCGGTACCGCACCTTCGCCGTCTACAACGTCGCCGGCGCCGCGGGCTGGGTCGTGCTGTCGGTGCTGCTCGGCTACCTGGGTGGCCGCAGCTGGCAGCGCGTCGAGCACGTCGCCTCCCGGGTCGGCCTCGGTGCGCTGGTGCTGCTCGTGGTCCTCCTCTCCGCGGGGGTGGCCTGGCGCCGGGCCCGGCGTACGTCCGGCGCTGCCGTGCTCGTGCGGCTGCGGGACGGCGACCCGGTCCGATGGGCGGGTGCTCGCTTCCCCCGCACCGCCGGCTGGATCCGTCGCCGGCTGGACGGCGGGACGGGCCGCGGGCTCGCCGCGACCGCGGCCGGGGTGGTGCTCGCGGTGCTGACCTGGTCGTTCCTCGCGATCACCCAGGACGTCGCCGGGCACGACGAGCTCGCCGCCGACGATCCCGGCATCCACGACTGGGTCGTGGCCCATCGCGTGCCCGCGCTCGACGCCTTCTTCCGACTCGTCACGCACCTGGGCTCGAACGCGGTCCTGGTGCCGCTGCTGGTCATCGTCATGGGCACCGTCGGGTGGCGGCTGCGGACGTGGCGGCCGATCGTCACCACGGCGCTCGTGTACGGCGTCGCCGCCGTGCTCCACGTCGTCGTCGGAGCGTGGCTGCAGCGACCGCGACCGCCGGCGACCGACTGGATCGCACCCGCGTCGGGCTGGTCCTACCCCTCGGGCCACACCGCCCAGGCCTGGGTGGGCTGGGGCATGCTCGCCCTCGTCGTGGTCGGGTACGCCAGACCCGGGCTCGGCCGCGAACGGCGCCGGCTCGGCACCGCGGTGACCATCGGTGCGGTGGCCCTCGCGGTCGTGATCGCGACCCTGGTCAGCCTCAGCCGGGTCTACCTGGGCGTCCACTGGCCCACCGACGTGCTGGGCAGCACCACGATGGGCCTGGCGCTGCTGGCCGCGGTGGTCCTGGAGCGGCTGCTCCGGTCCGCCGGGAGGTCAGGCGACCTCGACGAACCACTCGGTCCCGAGCACGCGTCCGGACAGCGGCCGGGGCAGCGCGAGCAGCAGGGTGACGGTGCGCAGGCCGCCGGTGCGCTGCGAGGCGTGAGCGGCGAGGGAGGCGCGCTTGGCGGCGAGGTCGGGGCGCACGTCCACGGCGAGGCCGACCGCTGATCGCTCGGAGAAGATCTCGTCACCGGGGAGCGTGATACCGCGCAGCAGCGACGCGAACGGGCGGACGAGCCGGAGCAGCCGGACCAGCCAGGTGCGGTCGACCGTGGCCTCCAGCAGCAGTGGCCGGGTGGCGGCGAGATCCTGCGCCCGTCGGGCCACCCGATGGACCTGGACGTGGTCGGGGTGGCCGTAGCCGCCGTTGGCGTCGTACCCGGTGAGTACGTCGGCGGCCTCGTCGTCGAGGACGGCGGCGACGGCACGGGCGGCGTCGTCGACGGGGACGTCGGCGAAGCGACGGGCGTCATGGGTGGGTCGCCCGGCCATGCCGGAGTCGGCGTGGCCGAGCCACACCAGCCGGGCCGCGCCGATCGCCGCCGCGGACGCCGCCGCCTCGACCCGCCGTACCTGTGCCAGCGAGGCGGATCCGGGGCGGGGCGCGGCCAGTCCGGCGCCGCCGTCGGTCGCGAACACGAGCACCACCCGGTCGCCTGCCGCCGCCCGCTGGGCGAGCCAGCCGCCGGTCAGCAGCGCCTCGTCGTCGGGATGCGCGTGCAGGGAGACGATGGTGGCCACCGCGGTCAGGCCTCCATCGCCACGAGCGGCGGCAGGGCGCCGAGAGCGGGCTGTGCCGCACGCGTCCGGCTCCTCGCCAGCTCGTACAGCTCGGCGGTCCGGTCGAGGGAGTCCGACCAGTCGCAGCCGGGGGCGACCGCGCGGTTGTGGGCCGCGATCCGCTCGCGCAGGTCCCGGTCGCGCACCAGGTCGGCCAGCGCGACGGCCAACTCGGCGTCGTCGTCCACGAGGATCCCGTCGAGCCGGTCGCGGACGAACTCCCCGACCCCGCCCCGGCGGCTCGCGACCACGGGCAGACCGGCGCAGCGCGCCTCCAGGGCGGCGATCCCGAACGACTCCCTCGGCGCCGGAGCGACGTAGATCGAGGCGCCGGCCAGCTCGTCCCGGACCTGGTCGCGGGTCAGGCGGCCGGTGATCCGGACCTGCTCGTCGAGACCGTGGCGGCGCACGGCGCGCTCCACCCGGGCCCGCAGCGGGCCGTCGCCGACGAGCACCAGCCGGAGGTCGTCGCGACCGGTCAGCCGGCGCACCCGGGCGAACATCCGCACCAGCTGCACCGGGCGCTTGCGCGGCATCAGCCGCATCACGCTGACGATGGTGAGCGGGGTGCCGGGGCGCCCCGGTCCGGCACCCGGGCCCGGCGGGCGCCACGACGCGACGTCGATTGCGTTCGGCAGCACCGCGACCCGCTGGTGGCCGAACGACCGGTTGAACGACCGGCCGAACGTCTCCGCCGCCGCGCCGCTCACGGCCGACCAGGCCACCGGCCGGTGCCGGAGCCCGGCCAGCGCGGCGAGTCGGAGGATCGCGCCGGGGCCGCTCCACATCGAGTGCACGGTGACCAGGACCGGGACGCCGGCCCGGGCCGCGGCGCGGGCCACGCCGACGCCGTACGGCGAGAACATCGACAGGTGCACGTGCGCGACGTCGTAGCGGCCGACCGCGACGCGTGCCTGCGCCGCCGAGAGCCGACGCACCCAGGAGGGATCGGCGCCGTCGGGCGTCGTGGGAGTCAGCACCTCCGCCTCGAGACCGAGCGCTCGCTGGTGGCGCACGAGGTCGTCGACGTGGGTCTCGATCCCACCCAGCCGCGGGAGGAAGACGTCGGTGACGTGGGCGATCCGGCGCGCCCGGCCCGCGCCGACGAGCGCGGACGCCACGGTCGCTCGCCGGGCCGACCAGCGCTGACGGAGGAGCCACACGCCGAGGGCGCCGCTCCCGACGGGGATCTCGACGGCGAAGATGAACGCGCGATAGAGGACGGCGGCGCCGGCCGCGCTCGCCGGGTCGCCCCCGAGCGCGAGCAGCACGCCGACCAGGCCGAGGTCGGCGATGCCGATGCCGCCGGGGGTCAGCGGCACGATCGTCAGCGCCCGCTCGACCGCGAACGCGGCGAGGATCTCGGGCCAGGTGTTCCCGCCGCCGGTCAGATGCAGGCAGAGCCCGAGCAGCAGCCCCTGCAGGGCCACGTAGCCGGCGATCCCGACGGACATGCGCAGCCAGCCCTGGGCGACCAGCGCGGCGCACTGGGCCCGGACGTCGAGCAGGGCCGCGGCCAGCCCCAGCTCCCGCTCCCGACGGACCAGTCGCAGCACCCGGCGTACGGCGGCCTCCAGTGCGCGACCGACCACGTCGGCACCGCGCGGGCCGACCAGCACGTACGCCGCGCCGGCCACCATGGCGACGAAGCCCGCGCCGGTGAGGGCCGCCGCGGCCTGCACCGGCGGTGTGAGCCGCTCCCCGGCCTGCGCGAGCGCGACCACGGCGATCACGGGCAGCAGCAGCTTGGAGCCGACGTCCCAGAGGTTCGTGAGGAAGGTGTAGCCGGTGAACGCGCGGCCGTCGATCCCCCAGGTGCGCATCATCCGGCGGTTGAGCTCGACGCCGGCGGCACCCCCGAGCGGTACCACGTTCGCGAGCGCGCTGCCGGTCAGGTTCAGGGTGAGGGCGCGACGATGCGTCAGGCTGGGCGCGGCCGCGGTCAGCACGAAGGAGTGGACGTAGAGGCCCAGGAACCACAGGGCGGCCAGCGCGAGCGCCGCCGGCCAGTGGAGGGATCCCAGCACCGGCAGGAGCCCGTGCCAGGAGACGTCGACGGTCCGAGGCAGGACCGCGACGACCAGGGCCAGCGCCACCGCCCAGGAGACGAGGAACCGGAGCCGCGCCAGCGGATCGGTGCGGGAACGGGTCTCGGCCCTCATGCCTGCGCCACGTCCTTCGGTGCGGCCGCCGGCGGCCGGAGGGTGGTCGCGGCGCGGACCAGCTCGCCGATCCGCCAGCGCAGGACGAGCGAGGCCGCCTCGCTCGCAACGGCGCCGGTCATCTTGGAGTGCCCGGCGGTGCGCTCGGTGAAGGTGATGGGGAGCTCCGTCAGCCGCAGTCCGTGGCGTTCGGCGTGCCAGGTGTTCTCGACCTGGAAGCCGTATCCGGTCGATGCCGTCGTCAGCACGCCGGCCGCGGCGACGGCGTCGGTCCGCCAGGCGCGGAACCCGGACGTCGTATCGCGTGTGCGCAGTCGCAGCACGCCGCGGGCGTAGGAGTTGGCCGCCCAGGACAGCGCCCGGCGCCGGGCCGGCCAGCCCTCGGTGCGGCCACCGGCCACGTAGCGCGAGCCGATCACGACGTCGCTCGAGCGCAGCAGCTCGAGCATCGCCGGCACGGCGGACGCCGGGTGCGAGCCGTCCGCGTCCATCTGCACGATCGCGTCGTACCCGGCGTCGACGGCGGCCGCGAACCCGGCGCGGTAGGCGGCGCCGAGGCCGTCCTTCGCCGGTCGTGCGAGCAGGTGGACCCACTGGTCGAACCCCGGGTGCGCGCGGACGATCCGCTGTGTGCCGTCCGGGCTGTCGTCGTCGACGACCAGGACCTCGAGGGAGACGCCGGGCGCGTGGGGGCGGACGGCCCGGAGAGACTCGAGGAGATCCCCGATGGTGTCGGCCTCGTTGTACGTCGGGACGACGATCACGCAGCGCATGGTCGGAAGGTAGGTCGGTGTCGATGAAGGGAGCATGAAGCCGTCAGCGGGCGTCGTCGCCGGCTCGTGCCGACCGCCGTCCCGCCGCTCGCGGGGGTCGCCGGCGTACGCCGACGGTCAGTGGGCCGAGCACCCAGGCGAGTGCCGCGATGGCCAGGCCCGCGGGGAGATCGACGGCGAAGTGCCAGCCGAGGTAGACCGTCGCGACCATGGTTCCGGCGAGGAAGACCGCCAGCACGACGGTGGTGCGGCGCATCCGGTGCCACCACGCGAGCCCGAGGATCGTGGCGGTGACGGCGACGTGGAGGCTGGCGAACGCCGACACCTGCGCGAACGCGTCCGGGGCGTGCGGGTGCGCGAGGAGGTGGTCTCGCTGCGCCAGGTAGTCGGCCTGGGTGTCCTGGACCGGGAGGTGCGGCAGGCCCGAGAAGTCACCGGGTTCGGCGTGGAACGGTCCCAGCGACGGGATCGCGTAGTAGGTCGCGGTGCCGAGGATCCATACCCAGACGAACGCCGCGATCCCGGCGTACGCGTCCCGCATCCGTGGGGCCAGCACGACGGCGGCCGGGAACGCGACGACGACGAGCGTCGCGAAGGCCTCGTACCAGACCATCAGCACCCAGGCGGCGGCCTGCTGGCCGAGCAGGTCGTGCAGGAGGACCGCCGGGCTGTGTCCGAGGAAGAGCCAGTGGTCCCATGCGGTGAGCATCGCGTCGCGCGGGGCGTTGAAGACGTCCCAGCTCTTCAGGTTGTGATAGGTGAAGTACGTCGCGTGGTAGGCCAGCAGCGCCGTCCACGCGAGGGCCACCCGCCCCCAGGTCCACCGGGCGCGGACGGTCGACCACCCGCGCCGCACCGACCGTGGGTGGTCGGTGCGGACGAGCCCGTCCAGCGCGACCAGCCCGAGGAAGATCGCCGACGTCAGCGCCACGCGACCGACCAGGTAGGCGCCGTGCGGGTCGCGGAAGGGAATGCCGAGCCGGGCCGACCGGGCGATCCCGACCCCGATGAAGCACACGACCACGGCCCAGAGGCGGGCGGCGCGCCACCAGGCGGTCCGTGCCGGCTCCCGGATCTGCCCGACCTCGGCGTCGGGCCTCCGGGTGGCGGTGGTCCTCGGATCCGTCACAGCGGGAACCTAGGTGGCGGAGGATGAAGCGGGCGTGAAGGACGGCACTCCCTGGACCGACGCCGCCCTACACCGGCGGGTCGCCGGGGTGGCCGCCACGGCGGTGGAGCGCACCCAACCGAGCGATCAGCTCGTCGAGGTCGAACGGCTTGGTGAGGTAGTCGTCGGCGCCGGCCTCGAGGCCGGCGATCCGGTCCCGTCGGTCGCGTCGGGCGGTGAGCATCAGGATCGGCGTCGACAGCCCGAGGTCGCGCAGCCGGCGCGTGACGGTGACACCGTCCATGCCGGGCAGCATCCAGTCCAGGAGGACCACGTCGTAGCCGGTGTCGGTGCACAGCCGGTCGTAGGCGGCGCGGCCGTCGTGGACCACGTCGGCCCGCCAGCCGGCCTCGGTGAGGGACTCGTCGAGCAGGTCGGCCAGCCGGACGTCGTCCTCGGCCACCAGGACTCTCACGGGTCGCTCCCGTCCGGTCGGTGCTGCCACACGTGCCAGTCGCCGTACGCCGTGCGCTCGACGTAGTGCTCCTCCAGCACCTGCTGGGTCGCGGTGGCCTGCAGGCCCCACGAGTCGAGGCTGCCCCCGGCCACCACGACCCAGCGCGGTGCGGCCGGTCCGGTGAGCACGGTGCCGAGCTCGGTCAGCCGTGGGTCGCGGACCCGGACGGGCAGGCTCCACAGCTGCTCGTAGGGGCTGTGCAGTCCGCTCGCGGCCACGATGTCGGGATGTCCGAAGGCGACCACCACGCCGTCGGCGGGGTCGGAGTGCTCCCGCAGGTAGGTGGCGACCTGCCCGTCGTCGGAGACCGTGTCCGGAGCTGCGGCGTGCTGACCCCAGACCACCGCGCTCGCCAGCACGACGTAGGCCAGGCACCCGGTGAGCAGAGCCCGGCTCCGTCCGGAGGCCGGCGCGAGCATGACCAGGAGCAGGGCCCCCGGGACGAGCCCGGTGAGGTAGTGGAGCCAGTAGCTGCCGCCGAGCGCGACGGCGCAGAGCTCCCAGGCCGCGAGGCCGAGCGCCGCCCACACCAGCGGGCTTCGTGCCCCCCGTGCGCCGCGGGAGCGTCGCAGCGCACCGAGGCAGGCGATGGCCAGGAGCACGGCCACGCCGCTGGCGAGCGCCGCGAGCCCGAGATGGAGCAGCCGCTCCGGGGTGGCCGTCGACGCCGAGGAGCGGATGGTCGCGGAGGCCTGGAGCCGGAACCGGACGGTCGCGTCCCACAGTCCCGTCGGCGTCGTGCCCTGGACGGCGGCGGTCGCGAGGGCGGCGCCGAGGAGCGCGGCGCCCGATGCCAGGAAGACGCACATCCGATGCCCCAGGTCGGGCAGTCGGCGCCGGGAGGCGAGGAACAGGATCAGCGCGAACACGTAGACGTCGACGACGTTCTGCTTGACCAGCGCGGCCGCCATGCCGGAGGCGCCGGCGGCGGCGGTCAGGAGCAGGGCGTCGCGGCCCCACGGGCGCCGGGTCGCGGCGATGAGACAGCCGACCCCGGTCAGTACGAAGGGGAGCGCCAAGACCTCGCCGTTGGCCTCGGGCATGCCGAGCAGCGGGTTCGACAGCAGTGCCACCGCGGCGACGACCGTGGCCGTCCGTGTCCAGTGGACCCCTGGGGAGACCACCTGCGCGACCAGGCCGGCGAGCAGGACGGTGAGTCCGCTCGCGACCGCGCCCAGGAGCTTCACGGTCGGCGCGGTCACGCCGGTCGCTGCGTGGCCGATCGGTCCGAGGTGTGCCGCGAGCGAGAACAGCCACAGGAGAAGGGGCGGTCGGTCGACCCAGTAGCTGCCGTAGAGCGACGTGCCCGGGTGCCACTGCTGGGCGATCAGCAGGAAGCCGCCCTCGTCGGGTGAGAGGGGCCGGTCGAGGAACGGGAGCCAGGCGACCACCGCGAGGATCGCTGCGGCGGCGACACCGATCAGGCCGCGGAGGTCGCTGCCGCGTGCCTCCCGCGACCGTAGCGGGGCGGACCGCCGCGTGCGTCCGAGAGCTTCGGAGGCGCCGGGAACGCCGGGAGCGTCGAGAGCCACGGCACCACCTAGGTGAGCTCGGCGACCCGGTCGACGGCACCGGGGGCGCCGCCGCCGAGCAGCACCGCGGTCTCGCCCGGGAACACGAAGCCCAGGAAGGCCGAGGACTCCAGGGCCGGCAGCGCGAAGACGATCGACAGCACCAACCAGGCCGGCGTGGACAGCAGGTGCTCCAGCAGCCCGGTCATCACGCCTCCCTCCGCTCACTCCCGGCCCTGCGGCCGGGAACCCGACCGTAGGTGGGCGCGCATGAAGCGACGATGAAGGACCGCGGCCGGCTTCACGCCCCCTTCATGGAGTCGTGCCTACGGTCGCGCCGTGAACGGTCCCGTGCCCGGCACCGCCGTCCCGACGACGGCGGTCGCGGGGAAGGACCCCGGGCTCGGGCGGCGACCATGACGTCGGGCGGTCCGGAGCGGCCTTCCTGGGTGGCCGTCGACTCGCGCTACGGCCGCGCCTGGACGACGGCCGTGCGCGTCACCGCGGCCGGCTGGGCCGGGGTCGCCGCCCTCCAGAGTCCGCGCCTCCCGCTGGCGCTGCTGGTGCTGAGCCTCGGCGCCGTGGGCGGCCTGCTGCTCGGCACCGGTCCGTGGGCGGCCGGCTCGCCCACCCGTCGGTACGCCGCCGGGGCGCTGCGCGCGGCCGCGTGCGTGCTGGTGGTGGTCGGGATCGGCCACCATCTCGAGGCGGGCGTCGCGACGGTGACGCTCCTGGCCGCGACCTCGCCCGTGGTGCTGGGCCGGATCACCCGGCTGCTCCATGGATGAACGACGACGTGCCCCTGCCCGGGCGGGGCAGGGGCACGTCGGATGAGCCGTCAGCGACGCACCGGGGCCTTGGCCTTGGCGACCAGGGAGGATCCGCGGTAGACGACGGTGACCTTGGCGGTGCGGGGCACCGGACGGAGCCGGAGCGTCGCCCGGCCCTTCTTCAGCTTCGCCGTGACCCGCTGGCCCGCGGCACGCACGGTGATCTTGCCCTGAGCGATGACCCCGGGCGCGGTGACCCGGACCTTGACCTTGCCCCCGACCAGCCGGGCGCGGAGCTTGGCCGCGGCCTTGCCGACCGGCTTGGTGGCCGCGGTGTCGACCGTGCCGCTGGGGCGGCCCGAGGCCTGCCCGGTGAAGCGGACGGAGATCCGCGCGCCGCGGTCGAGTGCGCCCAGCCGGTACGTCGTACCCGTCGCGCCCGGGATCGGCGTGCCGCTGCGCAGCCACTGCCGGCTGGTCGTCGCACCTGCGACCGACCACGTGGGCGCGGTGGCCGTGAGGGTCCGCCCGATCCGCGCGACGCCGGTCACGGCTCCGGTGCTGGTGGCCCGGACCGCCTGGTCGCCGACGCCGCCCGGTCCACCCGAGCCCCCGCCGGGCTCCTGTGCCGGGATCGGCCCGACCGCCGGCGCGGCGAACACACCGTCCTCGTAGCCGGCGGCGGTGGCCGTCACGACGACGTGGAGCATCGCCCCGGCGTCGGCGGCCGAGACCGTGTAGTAGCTGCCGGCACCGCCGGGGATCAGCACGCCGTTGCGGTACCAGCGGTAGATGACCGAGGACAGCGGGGTGAACTCGCCGTGCCGCGCCTCCAGCCGCTCGCCGATGCGGGGCGTGCCCACGATGACCGGCTGCGAGGAGATTCCGATCGTCGGCGCGTCCGTGACCACGTTGACCGTGGCGTCGCGCATGGTGGTGCGTCCGACCACGTCCTTCGCGACGACCGAGACCATCCGCTGCCCGGCGGAGCTGGTGTCGAGCAGGCCGCCGACCGCGGTGCTGCCCGCGCAGTCGGTGATCCAGGACGTGGCGTCGCCGCAGGAGAAGGTCACCGGCACGCGCTCGCCGACGCGCACGGTGCTGCCGTCGACCGGCGAGTCGATGGATACCGACGGGCTCGTGGTGTCCACGCCGACCCACTCGGTGCGGGTGGTGACGAGGCCCGTGCGGTCCTCGGCCCGGATCTCGATCTTGGTGGAGCCCTCGGCCGCGATCCGGAGCGGGACGGTGACTTCGCGGGCGTTCGTGTAGGTCTGGGTGTTCGTCCCGACGGTCGCACCGGACATCGTGTAGCTGACCTCGCGAACCCCGAGGTCGCCGGTGTGGTTGTCGGCGACCCGGATGCCGAGGTCGACCGGATCGCGGTGCCACCCGTCGACGTCCCCGACCGGCCGGTCGACCGCGATCACCGGGGGCGAGGTGTCGTCGGGCGTTGGGTCGCCGCCACCCGGATCGATGGTGGGGTGGGTGGCGCCGGTCGCCGCGGTCGGTGCGGCGAGCAGGAGCGCCAGGGCGGCGAGGCCGCCCGGGACGAGTCGGTGGGTCATGCGAGTCCTCCTTGCAGGATGGGGCTGCGGCCGACCGTCAGCCAGCTCCCGACGACGATGAGTCCGAACATCGAGAGGAACGGCAGACCGGGTACGCCGGTAACGGCGACGGCAGCGGTGATGAGTGCGGTGAGTGCGCCGGCGACCGCGCCCAGGGGGCGGGACACCAGGCCTTCGGCGAACGCCATCCAGGCGATCCCGCCGAGTGCGACGGTGACCGGCAGCCAGCCGACGTACGGGCTGAAGTCGTTCATCACGTAGTAGACGTACAGGCCGCTGTCGTCGTAGTAGTCGTCCTCGGCCGCGCCGTGGAGGTAGTTCCCCAGAGCGCCCTTCCAGCCGTAGGCGAGCGACAGCGCCGCCGCGCTCGCGACCAGACCGAAGGTCACGATCCGGGCGCCGAGGGACCACACGAAGGTGTGGGTGACCCGGCGCTGCCACACGGCGGCGAAGACGAGCAGCGCCGCGACGCACAGATAGCCCACGAACCCGCCCAGCCGGAACATCTCGTGGTCGAGGGCCGCTATGTTGGCGACGCCGACGGTGGCCGAGGGGCCGTCTCCGGCGCGGGTGTCGGTGACGACCGTGGCGATCAGGCCGAGCAGACCACAGCCGACGGCCCACAGCGGCCACCAGTGGAACCGCTTCGCCGCCGGCATCCGGGGTGCCGGTGGCGCCTCGGTGATGGGTCGGGACATGGTCTCGCTTCCGCTCACGGCGCAGGCCGGTCACGGCACCGTGCCGTGACAGACCTACCGTCGCGATCCCGGCGACCCCGGCCCCAGGGGCCGCTGTCCTCGATCGTCCGGGCCGCCGGATCCCGGCTGGTCGGGACCGCTGGGCTCGGGCTGGTCCACGCCGATGCCCGCCTCCCGGGCCTTGACGACCAGGGCGGCCCGGTCGGTGACGCGCAGCTTGGTGAAGATCGCGTAGACGTAGTTGCGCACCGTCTTGTTGGTGAGCACCAGCATCCGGGCGATCGAGGCGTTGTCGTGGCCGCGGGCGACGAGCTCGAGGACGTCGCGCTCCCGGTCGGTGAGCTCGGCGAACGGTCCGCTCCGGGCGTTGCGGGCACCGGTGAGGTAGCCGACGCCGCGCTCGGCGACCTGGGGCCCGAGCAGGAACGCGCCGCGCGCCACCGCGCGCACGGCACCCTCGACCTCGTCGGGACCGGCGCCCTTGAGCAGGTAGCCGCGCGCTCCCGCGCGCACCGCGGCGAAGAGGGCGTCGTCGTCGCCGAACATGGTGACGACCAGGACGCCGACGCCGGGCCGCTCCCGCAGCAGTCGGCGGGTCGCCTCCGCGCCCGAGCCGCCGTCGAGGTCGAGGTCCATGAGCATCACGTCGGGGCCGAGGGCACGGGCGGCATCGACCGCCTCGTCCTCGCTGGCCGCCTGGCCGACGACCTCGACGCCGGGGATCTCCTCCAGGAGCGCGATCATGCCGATGCGGAACACGGGATGGTCGTCCACGACGACGACCCGGATCGGCCCGCTCACGGCAGCACCATCCTGACGCGCGTGCCCGATCCGGCGTCCCCGGGCTCGATCGACAGGTGACCGGAGAGCTCGTCGGCCCGTTCGCGCATGGACTTCAGGCCCACGCCGCGCCCGTGCTGGGGCGAGATGCCGACGCCGTCGTCGACGACCTCCAGCGTCACCCCGCCCGTGCGTCCACAGCGCACGCGCACGTCGACGCAGCTGGCGCGGCCGTGCCGGTAGGCGTTGACCAGCGCCTCGGCGGCGACGTGGTAGACCGCGACCTGCCGGCGGGCGTCGAGGGCTTCGGTGCCGGTGCAGTCCGCGCGCACCTGCAGCCCGGCGCTGCGGAACCGCCCGGTCAGCACGGTCAGTGCCGCGGCGAGGTCGCCGTCGTCGAGCTGAGCCGGCAGCAGCGAGCGCGCGAGCAGGCGCACGTCCTCGGTACGCCGCTCGACCTCCGCCTCCAGATCCGCCAGCAGCCGGACCGCCCCACCCGGATCGTGGCGGAGCCGGCGCTGGGCGGCGGCCAGGCCGAGGCCGACCCCGGCCAGGGCCGGACCCATGTGGTCGTGCAGCTCGCGGCGCAGCATCCGGCGCTCCTCGTGTCGCACGTCGCCGAGTCGGCGCGACGCCTCGCGCAGCCGCTGGTTGGTCTGCACCAGGTCGAGGCTCAGCGCGACCAGGCCGACGAAGTTCGTCACCGCGCGCATCGTGCGTGGATCGAGGCGCTGGCCCGCCTCGGCCTCGACCTCGATCTGACCGATGCGGCGGTGGTCGACGACGAGGGGGAGGGTCAGCCGGTCGCCGGCCGGGCGGGGTACGCCGGACGCCACCTGCACCGGCGGGTCGACGCCGGTGACGTCGACCGCACCCAGTCGCAGCCCCTGCCGCAGCCCGTCGACGAGGGCGGGCAGCGCCTCCTGGCGCGGCGTCCCGGGCAGTCGGGCGCCGAGCTGCGCGAGCAGCACGACCGGATTGGCGGCACCGCCGTGGACCAGCTGGTCGACCCTGTCCTGGAGGGCCTGGCGGAGCGGATGGACCAGCACCGCGAGCAGGCCCGCGGCGACGACGCCCGCCGACTCGTTGCCGATCGGCAGCAGCCGGGTCGCGACCGCGACGACCACGACGTAGATGACGAGCACGCTGGCGGTCAGCAGGCCCCAGACGGCGGCTCGGGGCACGGCGGACCCGATCGGCAGCTCCCAGGTCCGCAGCACCAGCACCACGCTCGAGAGACAGACCAGCAGGTAGGCCGCGAAGAGCAACGGCAGCGTCACCGCAGCGACCAGGGTGTGCGAGGTCGGCGACCAGACCAGCAGCGCCGTCATCGTTGCGAAGAGCAGCACCATGCCGCCGGCGAGCACGCCGAAGGCGCGGCGACCGGCGGATGGCTCCCGGCGCCAGCGCCGCACGAGACCGGCGACGCCGACCAGACCCAGCAGGCCGGAGAGTGTCAGTGCCGCCACGGTCAGCGGCAGCAGCACGGAGTGGACCCGCGTGTCGGCCAGCGAGAGCGGGTTGGCCGGTGCGCCGGCCTGGTGGCCGGTCAGGGCGAGCAGCCCCGTCACGGTGCTCAGCGCGATGCCGGCCGTGACGCACCGCCGCGCGGTCCGGGTCATCGGCCCGGTGCGCAGCACCCACGGCAGCACGGCCACCGGCAGCGTCCGGCCGAACGCCTCGACCGCGACGAAGGCCTGGACGGCGAGCCCGGCCGCCGGCCAGCCCCGCTCGGTCGCGACGAAGGCGTACGCGAGGACGCAGGCCGCGGCGGCGAACGACAGGGCGATCGCCCCGGTCGACCACCCGAGCGGGTGCCGGCCGCGGTGCAGGATCAGGGCCGCGACCGGCCCGGACATCAGGCCGACGATCAGGTAGAACACGAAGAGCACGGGCTCGGCGTACCAGCCCACGTCGAAGGGGTGGTCGGCGCGAGCCAGGAGCAGGAGCGCGGTCGCGCAGAGGGTCACGCAGAGCCCGCCGGCGACCGTCGCGCCGACGGGGTGCCCAGCCGCCCGCCCGTCCACGCCCGACAGTGTGGACGGACGGGCGACCCGGGTGACAGGGACAGGAGTCCCGGTCACCCGGGGCGATCGCTCAGCGACGGACCTTCGCGGTGCGCTTGGTGGTGACGGTGTACGTCTTCACGCCCGGGGCGCGCAGCGTCACCCGGGCCGAGATCCGCTTCCCGGCGTCGGCCTTGCGCAGCCGGTAGGTCGCCGCCTTCGCGCGCTTGATCGGCTTGCCGCCGCGCAGCCAGCGATAGCGCACCTGGGAGGCCTTCGGCTTCCAGGAGCCGGTCACGCGGAGCTTCTTGCCCACCTTGGCGACTCCCTTGACGGCCACCTTCTTGGTCACCGAGAAGGTCGTGCCCGGCTTCCCCGGCTTCCCCGGCTTGTCCGGCAGTGGACCGGGGTTCACCGCCGCTGCCGACCAGTCGGGCTGGGAGGCGTTGGGGATCACCAGCATCGGGTTGGGGCAGGGCTCGTCGAGGCCGGTGGTGGCCCACAGGCCGTCCGGCTCGGTCCACATCATCGTGCTGCTGTCCGGCGACCAGGTCGGGCCGGCCAGGCCGGCCATCTTGCTGGTCTCGCACACCCGGTTCGGCACCGCCGGCGCGGGGCCGCTCTGCGCGTTGCCGGTCACCCGGTGCCACACGATCTGAGTCGTGGCGTCGTAGCCGCGTACGGCGCCGAGCCACCGCCCGTCCGGGGACAGCTCGGCGTCGTCGAGGTCGGTGCCCTCGCCGTACGGCACCTGCGGCACGTCGATGTCGTCGAACCAGTGCTGAGCCGGCTGCCCGAGGTCGTTGAGCGTGATCTGGTGCAGGTAGCCGCCGCTCTGGATGGTGCGGCCGTTGCCGACCCACGACGGGTTCCAGTAGTGGGTCTGGCCGTAGACGCTGGGGGCAGTGAGGCTGTCGGTGTGCGTGATCGCGGTGGCGCGCTGGTCGCCGCAGGGCGCGCCGTGGGCGCACTGGTAGGCGGCGAAGGTGTAGGCGACCTTGGTGGCGTCGGGCGAGATCGAGACCGACACGGGCGGCCCGTCGAGGGGCTTGCTCACGCCGCTCGTCAGCGGGCCGGGGTCCAGCCGCTTCATGACGGTGCCGTTCTGCTGCATCAGCACGATCTCGTTGCCGAAGCTCACCGCGATCACGCCGGTGTCGGACTGGGACGGTGACTGGTAGGGCTTGTCGGCCACCCCGTCGCGCGTCACCTGGTGCAGGTCGCTGCCGTCGGGGCGGGACAGCCACACGTTGTGGTTGCGGATGAAGACGATGGACCCGGGCGCCGCGGCCAGCGAGGTCGCGCGCGCCCGGTCCCGGGAGTCCGCGGCGGCGATGTCCGCCGGGCCGGCGGTCAGCGCGAGCACGGTCGCCGCTGCGATCAGGGCGCCGGCGCTCCGGCGCGGAGTGGTCGAGGACGTCAAGGACATGGATCTCCTTCGAGGGAACGGTCGAAGGTCGACGTTCTCGTCACGCCCGTCCTGGCCGGAAGGGGCAGCCGTCCCGAATCCGCCGGGCGGTTGGGCGGGCGCCGGGCGGGCGCCTACGGTCGTCCCCATGGGACAGACGATCGAGGTGCGGGCCGCCGCGGGGCCCGCCGAGGCCTACCTGTCGGGCACCCGGGGACGGCCGGGGGTGCTGCTCTACGTGGACGCGATCGGACTGCGCCCGCAGATCGAGGCGATGGCGGACCGCATCGCGTCGTGGGGGTACGTCGTGCTCGCGCCGAACGTCTTCTACCGCGACGGCCACGCCGCCGACCTGGCGCCGAAGGCCGACCTGCGCGACCCGGGTGAGCGCGCGGCGTTCTTCGGGACCGGCGTCATGGACCGGGTGCGCGAGCTGACCCCGGACCGGTCCGGCCCGGACGCCGCGGCCTGGGTCGCGGCGCTCGAGCAGCACGCCGGCGCTGGCCCGATCGGCGTCACCGGCTACTGCATGGGTGCGCGACTGGCCGTGCGCACCGCCGGGCAGCTCCCCGGGACCGTCGCCGCGGTCGGCGGCTTCCACGGCGGCGGCCTGGTGACCGACGCCGACGACAGCCCGCACCTGGCCATCGCCGACTCGACGGCGGAGTACGTCTTCGGCCACGCCGACCAGGACCGCTCGATGCCGCTCGAAGCCGTCGAGGCGCTGGAGGCCGCGCTCGTCGCCGCCGGCCGTCCGCACGTCAACGAGGTCTACGCGGGCGCGGCGCACGGCTACACGATGGCCGACACGTCCGTCTACGACGAGGCGGCCGGCGAGCGGCACTTCCGGATGCTTCGCGCGCTCCTCGACCGGACGCTGGGAGCGGCCTAGCCTGACCGGGTGAGTCCCGAGCAGGCCGCCCAGCGGGTGGCCCAGCAGACGGCGGAGCGCAGCGCCGAGGCGATGTGGTCCGACGACCACGCCAGCCGGGCGCTCGGGATGCGGCTGGAGTCGGTCGGGCCGGGCACGGCCACGCTGCGGATGACCGTGCGCGACGACATGGTCAACGGCCACGGCATCGGGCACGGCGGGCTCACCTTCGCGCTGGCCGACTCGGCGTTCGCCTTCGCCTGCAACTCCTACAACCGGCGCACGGTCGCCGCGGGTGCCGAGATCCGCTTCCGTGCGCCGACCCGGTCCGGCGACGAGCTGGTGGCGGCCGCGGTCGAGCGCGACCGCGACGAGCGCGACGGGACCTACGACGTGACGGTGACCGCCGGCGACACCGTGGTCGCGACGTTCGTGGGTCGGTCGCGCGAGATCGGGGGTGCGTTCTGGTGAGCGGTGAGATCCCAACCCTGGACCGGGCCGAGCTGGAGGCGCTCCAGCTCGAGCGGCTGAGGGCGACGCTGCGCACGGCGTACGACGCGGTGCCGCACTACCGCCGGTCCTTCGACGCGGCCGGGGTGCGCCCCGACGACCTCGGGACGCTCGGGGACCTGGCCCGGTTCCCGTTCACGACGAAGGCCGACCTGCGGGACAACTACCCGTTCGGCATGTTCGCGGTGCCGCGCGAGCAGGTCGCGCGCGTGCACGCCAGCAGCGGCACGACCGGCCGGCCGACGGTCGTCGGCTACACGTCGGCCGACCTCGACACCTGGGCCGAGCTGATGGCGCGCTCGATCCGGGCGGCGGGCGGCCGGCCCGGCGACGTCGTGCACGTCGCCTACGGGTACGGCCTGTTCACCGGCGGACTCGGCGCCCACTACGGCGCGGAGCGGCTCGGCTGCACGGTGGTGCCGGTCAGCGGCGGGATGACCGAGCGACAGGTGCAGCTGATCGTGGACTTCGCGCCACGCGTGATCATGGTGACCCCGTCGTACTTCCTCGCGATCCTCGACGAGATGGAGCGCCAGGGCGTCGACCCGCGCTCGACCGCCCTCGAGGTCGGCATCTTCGGCGCCGAGCCGTGGACCGACGAGATGCGCCGTGCGGTCGAGGCGCGCTCGGGCATCCGCGCGGTCGACATCTACGGGCTGTCCGAGGTGATGGGCCCCGGCATCTCCCAGGAGTCGGGCCGGACCCAGGACGGCCTGCACGTGTGGGAGGACCACTTCCTGCCCGAGATCGTCGACCCGGTCACGTTGGAGCCGGTGCCCGACGGCGAGCGCGGCGAGCTGGTGTTCACCTCGCTGACCAAGCAGGCGATGCCGGTGGTGCGCTACCGCACCCGCGACCTGAGTCGGCTGCTGCCCGGAACGGCGTACCCCGCCTTCCGCCGGATGGAGAAGGTCACCGGCCGCACCGACGACCTGATGATCGTGCGCGGCGTGAACGTCTTCCCCAGCCAGGTCGAGGAGCAGATCCTGGCGATCGACGGGCTCGCGCCCCACTACCTGTGCGTGCTGACCCGGCCGGGCAGCCTCGACGAGCTCACCGTGCGCGTCGAGGCCGTCGCCGAGGCGTACGACGACGCGCTGGCCGCCCGGCTCGAGGACCGCATCAAGCAGCGGATCGGCGTGACCGCGCGGGTCGAGGTGGTGGCGCCGTACGCCCTGGAGCGCTCACTCGGCAAGGCGAGGCGGATCAGCGACGAGCGGGCGCGCTGACCCGCGGGGTGGTGGTTTCGAGGCTCGGGCCTGGCGGCCCTCGCACCTCAACCACCGGTGTCGGTGGTTGAGGTGTGAAGGCGCTCTGCGCCTGAGCCTCGAAACCACCAGGCGGGGGAGCGCTAGAAGACCTCGGGCAGCTGGGAGGCCCGGTCGGTGAAGTTCGGCGTGCGCTTCTCCAGGAACGCCGCCACGCCCTCCTTGCCGTCGCCGATCGACTGCCAGTACATCGCGAGCGAGTCGGAGAGGTGCGCCTCGAGCGGGTCGGCGACCGCGCTGTTGCGATAGAGCAGTCGCTTCGCGAGGCCGAGCGCCGCGGGGGAGCGGTCGACCACGAACGACCGGGCCAGCTCCTGTGCCGCGGGCAGCAGGTCGTCGGGATCGTGCACGCTGCGCACGAGCCGGCCCGCGAGCGCGGTGTCGGCGTCGAGGATGTCGGCGGAGTAGACCCACTCGAGCGCCTGCTGGATCCCGACGATGCGTGGCAGGAACCACGACGACGCCGCCTCCGGCACGATCCCGAGCCGGCCGAACACGAAGCCGATCCGGGCCTTCGTCGACGCCAGTCGCAGGTCCATCGCCAGGGTCATCGTCGCGCCGATGCCGACGGCGGGACCGTTGATCGCGGCGAGCACCGGCTTGGGGAGCGCATGGATCGCCAGCGTCACCTTGCCGCCGGTGTCGCGCACGCCCCGGTCGTACGGCGCCCGGTCGTACGCCGCCCGGAAGTCGGCCACCGTGGGCCGCAGCGACTCGTCGAGCCCGAACACGTTGCCCTGCGCCGACAGGTCCATGCCCGCGCAGAAGGCCCGGCCGGACCCGGTGACGACGACGGCGCGCACCGCGTCGTCCCACGCGTCCTCGCGGAAGAAGCGCTCGAGCTCGCCCGCCATCGTCAGGTCGAACGCGTTGAGCTGGTCGGGCCGGTGCAGGGTGAGCGTGCCGACGCCGTCGCGATCGACCTCCCAGCGGAGGGTCTCGAAGCTCATCCGGTCACGCTCTTGGGCAGCCCGGTCGGGGTGCACAGACCCTTCGGGATGTCGTCGGTCTTGTCGTCCTTGATGTAGTCGAACAGCTGCTGCGACCGCTCGGGGTCCCAGTGCACCGCCAGGTCGGAGATCGGGACGCCGCAGGTCATCCCGTCCTCGCCGTTGACGTGGGTCATCGCGAGCGCCCACTTCGCCGCGCCGATCGGCGACATGCCGTCGCCGAACTGGAAGGCGGCGGGCACGGCCATCCAGACGCCCCAGTAGCGGAAGGGGTTGATGAACGTCGCCGGCGACAGCACCTCGTCGCCGACGGCGGAGACGACCTCGCGCTGGTGCTTCGCGCGGGTGATGTCGCCGTAGCGCGGGTCGCTGTGCCGCGACCGGGCGAACGCGAGCGCGGTGCGGCCGTCGGCCTCCTGGCAGCCCTTCTTGATGTTCAGCCCGGCGAGCTTGTCCACCATGTCGAAGGTGGGGCAGATCTCGATGCCGCCCACCGCATCGACCATCTCGACGACGCCGCCGAGTCCGACCTCGGCGTACTCGTCGATGCGGATGCCGGTGCTCTGCTCGATCGTCTGCACGAGCAGCTTCGGGCCGCCGTAGGCGTAGGCGGCGTTGATCTTGGTGGTGCCGTGCCCCGGGACCTCGACCAGCGAGTCGCGGGGGATCGACATCAGCACGTTCGGGCCGGACCCGGTGTGCAGCAGCATGATCGTGTCGGTGCGCTGCCCCGCGACGTCGCCGGTGACGTACTCCTTGCGCTGCTCCTTGGTCAGGCCGGCGCGGGAGTCGCTGCCGACCATCAGGTACGTCGTGCCGGGCTGGTCGCCCGGGCGGTCGCCCTTCGGCTCGAACGCGACCTTGTCGACCTTGGTCCACGCGTAGAACGGCACGGCCACCAGGTAGACCGCCCAGAGCAGCAGCAGGACCAGCACGATCCGCAGGTAGAACCGCGGGCCGCGGCGGCGCCGCGGCCGCTCGGGGCCGGTGGTCGGCGCGACCGGGGGCGGCGTCGGCGGCGTACCGGAGCGGTCCGGACGCCCGGACCGGGCCGCCGGCCGCTGGTCGACGGGCGGCTGTCCGGCGGGCCGGGACATCGTGGGCATCACCCGGGTCTCGTCGGGCCGCGGCTCGCGTGGCGCCGACGGGTTCGGGCCGCGCTCGCCGTCGCCGTAGAGCCAGTGGAAGCCCGGCGTGCCCTCGCCGGGCTCGCCGTCACCGCGGGGACGCTCCTTCATGCGGCGACCGTACCGGGTTGCTCCTCGTCGGCCGGTACCCGGCGCGTCGTGACCCCTGTTGCGGCTGTGACTGGTGATACTTGCGAGGCAGCACCCTTCCCCGTACGTCGCTCCCGAGAGAGGTCTCTCGATGCCGCCCGTTCCTTCCCCCGGGTCGCACACCTCGCACACCGCCCTGGGCGAGCGGGCCGCGCGCGTCCGGTTCCGCCGCGCCGTCTCGCTGATGCTGATGACCCTCGTGCTCCCGGGGTCCGCGCAGCTGGTCTACGGCAACAAGCGGGTGGGCCGGATCGCGCTGCGCACCTGGGCGGTGCTGGTGCTGGCGGTGGGCACCGGCCTCGTGGTCGGCGCGTTCTCGCACGGCTTCTTCTTCTGGCTGACCTTCGACCCCTCGGCGCTGCTGTGGCTCCGCCTGCTGCTCACCGCACTTGCCGTGGGCTGGGCCTATCTCTTCGTGGACGCCTGGCGTCTCGGCCAGCCGCTGACGCTGTCCCTGGGCCAGCGCCGCGCCGCGGTGGGCGTCAACGGCGTGCTGTGCCTCTCGATCGCCGCCGCCCTGCTCTTCGGCGCGCACCTGGTCGGGGTGCAGCGCTCCTTCGTGCTCGCGATGTCCGGCGACGGCGGGGTGACCGGCGCGAACGACGGCCGCTACAACGTGCTGCTGCTCGGCGGCGACTCGGGAGCCGGACGCTGGGGTCTGCGCCCGGACTCGATGACGGTCGCGAGCATCGACGCCGACACCGGCCGCACGGTGCTGATCTCGCTGCCGCGCAACATGAAGAACTTCCCCTTCGTCAAGGGGTCGGTGATGCACCAGCAGTTCCCCGACGGCTTCGACGCCGACTACCTCAACGGCGTGAGCACGTGGGCGGGGGACAACACCGAGCTGTTCCCGGGCTCCAAGCACCCGGGGGTGGACGCCACCGTGATGGCGATCGAGGGCATCACCGGCCTGCGGATCAACTACTGGGCGATGGTCAACCTCGAGGGATTCAAGGACCTCGTCGACGCCGTCGGGGGCGTGACGCTCGACGTCCGGCAGCCGATCCCGGTCGGCGGCCTGGGCTCCGACGTGACCGGCTACATCAAGCCCGGCACCCGCAAGCTGAACGGCCACGACACCCTCTGGTTCGCCCGGGCCCGCGACGGCTCCGACGACTACTCGCGGATGGCGCGCCAGAAGTGCGTGATGGGCGCGATGCTCCAGCAGGTCAGCCCCCAGACCGCGGTCACGAACTTCGCGCGGATCGCGGCGGCGAGCTCCGCGATGGTCTCGACCAACATCCCGGCCGGCGAGTTCGACTCCTTCGCCCAGCTCGCGCTCAAGGCGCGCGGTCAGAAGGTCTCCACGCTCTCCCTGGTGCCGCCGATGATCAACACCGCGAACCCGGACATCAAGGAGATCAAGGCGAAGGTCGCCGAGTCGATCGACCGCGCCGAGGGCGACGCCGCGCCGACCGGGGAGGCCAAGCGGAAGAAGCGGCCCACCTCGGTCACCGGTGGCTCGATCGGCTCGCTCAGCACCGGGTACGCCGCCAACGAGGCCGACGACCTGACCGCCGCCTGCTGAGGTACTGCCGCCTGTCGGGCCTGTGGAGAGGTGCCGCACGACGTGCGGATCCGCTCCACGCTGGTGCCCATGACCGACAGGAGGCACCATGGCGAGCATGACCGCTCTGCCGCGCGGCCGGCAGTTCACCGCCGCCGATCTCGCGGCGATGCCCGATGACGGCAACCGCTACGAGCTCGTCGACGGCGCGCTGATCGTGACGCCGTCGCCGCGGTTCCGGCACCAGCGCCTGCTCGGGCGCCTCTACTCCCATCTGGACTCGACGTGTCCGGCCGGGCTGGTCGTCCTGTTCGCGCCGTTCGACGTGCGAATCTCCGAGCTGACCGTGCTCCAGCCCGACCTGCTGGTGGCGCCGAGGACGGCGTTCGGGGAGGCGAACCTGCCGGGTGCGCCGCTGCTGGCGGTCGAGGTGCTCTCGCCGAGCACCCGCCACATCGACCTGGGGCTCAAGCGGTCGGCGTACGAGGCGGCCCGCTGCCCGGCGTACTGGGTGGTCGACCCCGAGGGCCCCTCGATCACTGCGTGGGAGCTGCGCGGCGGCGAGTACGTCGTGGCCGGCACCGCCACCGGCGCCGAGACCCTGACGCTGGCCGCGCCGTACCCGGTCTCGATCACTCCGGTAGCGCTGCTGGACTGAGCGCCTGTCGGGCCTGTGGAGAGGCGCCGCACGACGTGCGGATCCGCTCCACGCTGGTGCCCATGACCGACAGGAGGCACCATGGCGAGCATGACCACTCTGCCGCGCGGCCGGCAGTTCACCGCCGCCGATCTCGCGGCGATGCCCGATGACGGCAATCGCTACGAGCTCGTCGACGGCGCGCTGATCGTGACGCCGTCGCCCGTGACCCGCCACCAGATCGTGGTGGCGAATCTGCACTGGGTGCTCCGCGTCGCCGGTCCGAGTGACCTCCGGGTGCTCTTCGCTCCCTACGACGTGAAGTTGTCGGACATCACGGTGCTCCAGCCCGACCTGCTGGTGGCGCCGAGGACGGCGTTCGGGGAGGCGAACCTGCCGGGTGCGCCGCTGCTGGCGGTCGAGGTGCTCTCGCCGAGCACCCGCCACATCGATCTGGGGCTGAAGCGGTCGGCGTACGAGGCGGCCCGCTGCCCGGCGTACTGGGTGGTCGACCCCGAGGACCCGTCGGTCACCGCGTGGGAGCTGCGCGGCGGCGAGTACGTCGTGGCCGGCACCGCCACCGGCGCCGAGACCCTGACGCTGGCCGCGCCGTACCCGGTGTCCATCACCCCCGAGCGGCTGCTGGACTGAGCGACTCTAGTCTGGTCGCCGTGACCGACCAGCCTGCGCCGCCCGACGAGCGGCCCCGCGTCGTCGCGGTGGTGGTCACCTTCAACCGGCTGGACCTGCTCCGCGCGCTCGTCGAGCGGCTCGACCAGGTGCCCGGGCTGAGCGAGGTGCTGGTCGTCGACAACGCCTCGACCGACGGCACCGGGGAGTGGCTCGCCGGACTGGGTGACCGTGACGGCGGCGACGAGCACCCCACCACCCCGCTGCTCGGCCGGACCCTCGCCCGCAACGGCGGCGGCGCCGGGGGCTTCCACGACGGCCTCGCGTGGGCGCTCGAGCGCGACGCCGACCTGGTCTGGCTGATGGACGACGACGGCCTGCCCGATCCGGACTGCCTCGGCCGACTGCTGGCGCAGCCCGATCTCGACTTCTGGGGGCCGCTGGTGGTGGACCAGGCGGACCCTGCCCGGTTGGTCTTCCCGATCCGGCTGCCGGGCGGCACCCGGGTGGTGCACCGGCTCGACGACGTACGCCGGGCCGCGACGGGCGGCCGCATCGACGGCATCGTGATCCCGTTCAACGGGGTGCTGGTCACCCGCGCCCTGGTCGAACGGATCGGGCTGCCGCGCGCGGAGTTCTTCATCTGGGGCGACGACCACGAGTACCGCCTGCGCGCCGAGGCGGCCGGGGCGCGCATCGCCACCGTCGTCGACGCCGAGGTGCGGCACCCGGCCGTCGGCGATCTCGGGACGCCGATGATGTTCGGCCGCACGACGTACAACCACAGCCCGAGTGAGCTGAAGCACTACTGCATGGCCCGCAACAACCTGGTCAACCTGCGCGACTACAAGGGCTGGCCGCACGCGCTCGCGTTCGTCGTCAAGACGGCCTGGTTCTACGCCTTCACCCGACCCTCTGCTCGGCGCCTGGCGCTGAGCGCCCGGGCCATGTACGCCGGGCTGCGCGGCGACTTCACCGGCCACGAGGCCTATCTGGGACTCGGTGGTTGAGGTGCGAGCGGAGCGAGCCTCGAAACCCGAGACCGTGGCGATCGTCGTGGTGACCTACAACCGCGCCGACCTGCTGGCCCGGATGCTCGAGGGCCTGGCGGCGCTCGAGCGCCGGCCCGACGCGGTCATCGTGGTCGACAACGCCAGCACCGACCACACGCCGGAGGTGCTCGCGACGGCCCAGGAGACGGCGGCGCTGGCCGGCCTGGAGGTGCTCCGCCCGGCGGAGAACCTCGGTGGCGCCGGCGGCTTCCATCACGGCGTGCGCGAGGCCTACGCCCGCGGCTTCGACCGGATCTGGCTGATGGACGACGACGTCGTCCCCTCGCCCGAATGCCTCACGGTGCTCCTCGCGCAGGACGAGGACTGCCTGATGGCGGTCCGCGAGGACACCGCCGGGCACCTGGTCGAGAAGGCCGCCACCCGCTTCGACCTGCGCAACCCCCTCGCGATCCGCCCCAAGACCGGCATGGTCGAGACCGAGTACGGCGAGCGCGCCCGGATGCCGGAGCGGGTGGAGCTCGAGAACGTCGCCTTCGAGGGGTTCATGGTCCGCCGCGCGGTCGTCGACGCGATCGGGCTGCCCGACCCGTCGTACTTCATCTTCTACGACGACGTCGACTACGCCCTGCGCGCCCGCCGCGCCGGGTTCCGGATCTGGGCGGTCCGCGACGCCGTGCTGGTCCGCCAGCTCTCCTTCGACCAGCAGCACGACCTGAGCGGCTGGAAGGGCTACTTCATGTACCGCAACCTCTTCGTGGTGCACCTGCGCTACGGCGAGAACGCCCTGGTCCGGGGCAAGCCGTGGCTGATCGCGGCCGCGGTGGTGCTGCTCAGCCCGCTGCGGGGCGGCCGGGCCGAGGCCGCCAATGTGATCCGGGCCATGCGCGACGCGCGGGGAATGCGGTTCGTGCCCACCGGATCCGTAGACTGACCAACCGTGTCGACCCCCTCAGCACAGGCCTCAGCGGTGGCAGCGTCCGGTCCGGACCTGGTCGTCGTCGGCTCCGGATTCTTCGGGCTCACCGTCGCGGAGCGCTGCGCCTCCGAGCTGGGGCTGAAGGTGCTGGTGCTCGAGCGCCGTCACCACCTCGGCGGCAACGCCTACTCGGAGGTTGACCCGGCGACGGGCGTCGAGGTCCACAAGTACGGCGCCCACCTGTTCCACACCTCCAACGAGAAGGTGTGGAGCTACGTCAACCGGTTCACGGCGTTCACCGACTACAAGCACCGGGTGTTCGGCAAGTACCAGGGCCAGGTCTACTCGCTGCCGATGAACCTCGGCCTGATCAACCAGTTCTTCGGCAAGAGCCACACGCCGCAGGAGGCGCGCGAGCTGATCGCGAGCCAGGCCAGCGAGATCAAGAGCGAGGACGTCACCAACCTCGAGGAGAAGGCGATCAGCCTGATCGGGCGGCCGCTCTACGAGGCGTTCATCAAGGGCTACACCGCCAAGCAGTGGCAGACCGACCCCACCGAGCTCAGCGCGGACATCATCACCCGGCTGCCGGTCCGCTACACCTTCGAGAACGGCTGGTTCAGCGACACCTACGAGGGGCTCCCGGTCGACGGCTACACCGCCTGGCTGACGAGGATGGCCGACCACCCCAAGATCGAGGTACGGCTCGAGACCGACTTCTTCGACGTCGCCGAGGAGTTCAAGGGCAAGGTCCCGATCGTCTACACCGGCCCCGTCGACGAGTACTTCGGGCACTCCGAGGGCCGCCTGTCGTGGCGCACCGTCGACCTGGAGGAGTCGGTCGAGGAGGTCGACGACTTCCAGGGCACCGGCGTCGTCAACTACAACGATTACGACGTGCCGTACACCCGGATCATCGAGTTCAAGCACTTCCACCCCGAGCGGGTGAAGACCCACCTGCCGGGCCGGACCGTGATCGTCCACGAGTACAGCCGGTTCGCGGAGGAGGGCGACGAGCCCTACTACCCGATCAACACCGCCGAGGACCGGCGGACGCTGCTGCGGTACCGCGAGCTGGCGCAGCAGGAGCCGATGGTCCTCTTCGGCGGTCGCCTCGGTACCTACAAGTACCTTGATATGCACATGGCGATCGGCTCGGCCCTGTCGATGTTCGAGAACAAGCTGCGGCCGCACTTCGCCGAGGGAGCGCCGCTCACCAGCGGAGGAGTCGACGAATGATCTCCCCAGGATCACGAGGGGGTACTGAGTGACGGAGACCGTGCGCCGTGTCCTGCAGCGCCAGATCATGCCGGTCGATCGCGACCTCGACGTCCTGCCGCTGTACGTCGACCCCGACCCCGCGGTCCTCGACGCCGACAAGTACGCCGTCGGCGGCAACAAGGCCGCCAAGGAGCTCAACTGGGCCTCGCTGCGCCAGGCCGTCAGCTCCGGCGAGACGATCCACCCCGACCAGATCGTCGACCGCCACGCGGTGCGCGTCCGGCGCGGCGCACGCCTGTCGTTCGGCACCTACTTCAACGCGTTCCCGGCGTCGTACTGGCGGCGCTGGACGATCGTCGACACGGTGCGGCTGACCGTCGAGCTGGAGGGCCGTGGCGCCGGCGTCACCGTCTACAAGTCGATGGCCAACGGCCGCTCGCAGCGGGTCGAGGCCCGCCAGGTCGAGGACGGCGACACCGGCACGTTCGTCTTCGAGCTCCCGCTCGGCCCGTTCGCCGACGGCGGCTGGTACTGGTACGACGTCGCGGCCGGCGAGCAGGACTCCGTGGTCACCGCGACCTGGGACGCCGAGGTGCCGGCCGACCGGGCCGCGTCGGGCACGGTCACCGTCGCGATCACCACGATGAACCGCCCGGACTTCTGCGCCGACCTGCTCGCCCAGCTCGGCTCCGACGACGACGTGCTCGCGATCCTCGACGAGGTGCTCGTCATGGAGCAGGGCAGCCGGAAGGTCGTCGACGCTTCGCGGTTCCCGGCGGCCGAGAAGGCGCTGGACGGCAAGCTGCGGGTCCTCGAGCAGGGCAATCTCGGCGGCTCCGGCGGCTACGCCCGGGGCCAGCTCGAGACGGTGCGCGCCGGCGTCTCGACGTACGCGCTGATGATGGACGACGACGTCGTCTGCGAGCCCGAGAGCCTGCTGCGCGCGGTGACCTTCGGCGACCTGGCCCGCCGGCCGACGATCGTCGGCGGCCACATGTTCAGCCTCTACTCGCGCTCCCGGCTGCACAGCTTCGGCGAGATCATCCAGACCTGGCGCTGGTGGTGGATGTCGCCCGAGCACGTGCTGCCCGAGTGGGACTTCGGGGCGCGCAACCTGCGCTCGACCCGCTGGCTGCACCGGCGCGTCGACGTCGACTTCAACGGCTGGTTCATGTGCCTGATCCCGCGGGCCGTCCTCGAGGAGGTCGGGCTGTCGCTGCCGATCTTCATCAAGTGGGACGACAGCGAGTTCGGCGTCCGGGCCAAGGCGGCCGGCTTCCCGACCGTGACCTTCCCCGGCGCCGCGGTCTGGCACGTGCCGTGGACCGACAAGAACGACGCGCTCGACTGGCAGGCGTTCTTCCACCAGCGCAACCGGCTGATCTCCGCGCTGCTGCACTCGCCGTACCCGCACGGTGGCCGCGTCGTCCGCGAGAGCCTCAACCACTCGATCGCCCACCTGGTCTCGATGCAGTACTCCACCGTCGAGCTGCGGCAGCAGGCGCTCGAGGAGGTGCTCGCCGGCCCGGACCGGCTGCACGAGGTGCTGCCGACCCGGCTCGCCGAGGTGAACGCGTTCCGCAAGCAGTACGCCGACGCGCAGCTCGAGTCCGACCCCGACGCCTTCCCGCCTGTACGCCGCAAGGCCTCGCGCCGGTCGCACCAGGAGCTCGAGGTGCCGACCCGGCGGTCCCAGCTCATTACCGCGGCGCTGGCGCCGCTGCGCCAGCTGCGGCCGCCGCGCCAGCTCTCACGGGAGTTCCCCGAGACCGAGATCGCCGCGATGGACGCCCGGTGGTACCGCCTGGCGCGCTACGACTCCGCCATCGTGTCGATGCCCGACCAGACCGCGGCCGCGCTCTACACGCGCGACCCGGCCCTGTTCCGCGACCAGCTGCGCCGGATCGTGCGACTGCACGCCGAGCTCTACCGGCGCTGGCCGGAGCTGTCCGCGGAGTACCGCGCCAAGCTGCCGCAGATCACCTCGCCGGAGGCGTGGGAGGAGACCTTCCGCCCGTGGACCGGGGGCGACGCGTGAGTCAGGCCGCCGGCCCCGGCACGCTGCCTCCGCTCACGGCTCCCTCGGCCACGACGGGGCTGTTCGAGGTCTTCCGGCGCCGCTACCTGCTGCGGCTGATGGTCAGCCGCGAGATCGCCGCGCGCTACCAGGGCTCCGTGCTGGGCATGCTCTGGTCCTACATCAACCCGCTGTCGCAGTTCCTCATCTACTACTTCGTGATGGGGTTCATCTTCAACCTGCACGACAACGTGGAGAACTTCGCGATCCACATGTTCTGCGGGATCATCATCACCGGCATCTTCACCGAGTGTCTGGGCTCGGGCACCCGCTCGGTGGTGCGCAACAAGGGCCTGGTGCAGAAGATGGCGCTGCCCCGGGAGATGTTCCCCGTGGCGGCGGTGCTGGTCTCGGCCTACCACGTGCTGCCCGAGATCGTGATCCTGGCGATCGCCTGCTTCTGGATGGGCTGGACACCCGACCCGGTCGGCATGGCCGCGATGGTGCTGGCCCTGCTCGTCACGATCACCATCGGCATGGCGGGCGCGCTGATGTTCAGCGCGGCGAACGTGTTCTTCCGTGACGTCTCCAACGTCGTGCAGATCGTCAACAACCTGGTCCGCTTCGGCGTGCCGATGATCTACCCCTACACCATGGTCGCCGAGCGCTTCCACGGTCAGACCGAGCTCTTCCTGGCCAACCCCCTGGCCAACGCGGTGCTGCTCATGCAGCGCGCGTTCTGGGTGGGCACCACGGACTCGCCCACGGCGACCGCCAGCACCGACCTGCCCGACTACCTGTTCACCCGGGGCGTCATGGCGCTGCTGCTCTCCCTGGTGGTCCTGGGCTTCGGCCAGCTGGTCTTCTCCCGGCTCGAGAACAAGATCCCGGAGCGCCTCTGATGGCCGAGTCGATCGTCGTCGATCACGCGACCAAGACGTTCACGCTGCGCTACCACCGCACCTTCAAGCAGATGACGATGGCGCGGCTCAAGCGGCAGGAGGTCAGCAACACCTTCACCGCCGTCGACGACGTGTCCTTCACCGTCGAGCAGGGGGAGTCCATCGGCCTGATGGGTCTCAACGGCTCCGGCAAGAGCACGCTGCTCAAGCTGATCAACGGCATCATGCGGCCCGACGACGGCAGGGTCCTGACGCGCGGTCGGATCGCGGGCCTGATCGCGACCGGCGCCGGCTTCCACCCGCAGTTGACCGGCCGCGACAACATCTTCCTCAACGCCGCGATCCTCGGCATGAGCGAGGCGGAGACGAAGCGGAAGTTCGACGAGATCGTCGAGTTCGCCGATGTCGGCAAGTTCCTCGACACCGAGGTCGGCCACTACTCCTCCGGCATGTACTCCCGGCTCGGCTTCTCCGTGGCCATCCACGTCGACTCCGACATCTTCCTGGCCGACGAGGTGCTGGCGGTGGGGGACAAGCCCTTCAAGAAGAAGTGCCTCCAGCGCATGCAGGAGGTCCGCGACAGCGGCCGGACCCTGGTCTACGTCAGCCACGCGGCCGGCTCGGTGCGCAAGATGTGCGACCGGGTGATCGTGCTCGAGCACGGCAAGCTCGGCTTCGACGGCGACGTCGACGCGGGCATCAAGTACGTGAAGTACGACGGCGAGACCGAGGACGCGCTCGAGCAGGAGGACGACGACCTCGGCGCCGACATCTAGCGAAGCTAGATGTAAGCCGAGTCGGCGCCAGTTCATCCGGAGGAGCGAAGCGGGGAGGGTGAAGTAGCGCCGACTCGGCGCCTACCCACGGCCCGCAGCCCGGCGGCGTACGTCGGCGTTGAGCGGGTGCGGTCTCGGCTGCCCGAACGGGTCATCGTGCGCCGGGTGGCGGGCTACCTTGCGCCGGAGGTGTGTTGGCAACCATCGGTGGCGCCGAACCGGTTGCTGGCTCACCGCCCGGCGGCTCGGGCGTCCGGTCGGCAGCGTCGGCGTCGCCGTGCGCGGTTTCATCACGGGATGAGGGTGAGGCCGCGCTTCCCAGGGTGAGCCCAGGCAGGGAACCGTGACTCCGCCTGCATCCCGTGATGAAACCCCGGGCGCCCCCCGGGGGGACCCGACCCGGCGAATCGTCGCCGCGGCCCAACCACACCGGCGATCCCGCGCCTGGTCTCCGGAAGAAGGGCTGGGTTCGGCGTCGCGGATGAATTACAGGCGTGAAGTTTCTTGACAAATCTCGATTCCATCGGCGTGTCGAGTAGAAATTACAACTCTGTAGTTACTCACGATCCCTTCCGTCGCCGCTGTGACGCGTGTGAAAGTTGCTGTCCCGTGTGAACTTCCCCCGCACCGGAGAGCCGCTTTCATGCCTCCCAACAAGATCCGCTTCGTCACGGCCTGCCAGCAGGTCCTGGCGCTTGCCGCCGTGCTCGCCGTGCTCACCCCCGCGGCGAACGTGATCAGCCTCGACGTCGTCCACGATCGTCGGGAGACGGGCTTCGTGACGCCCGAGCGGGCCGTGGACCTGAGGTCCCACACCCGGGACGCCCGGCGCGCGGCGCGCGACGAGACGCCGGGTGCCGGCCGCGCCCGCCACGTCCAGGCGCGCGGCTGGTCCGACCCCGGCTACCGGGTGCTCGTCGACCGGTTCGGCACGGGCTGGGCGGGCCAGCACCGAGCGCTGGGCCAGGGGAGTGGGAAGGGCCCGGACCTGGCCGGGTGACACCGGCTCTCAGAACCCCCGAACGTGGTGCTGCCCGACCCTCAAGGGAAGCGGGCCGTGGCGCGCTCCGCGGCGTACGTCGCGCTGAGCCGCTCCGGTCCGGAGTGGACGACCAGCACCAGCGAGCCGCCCTTGCTGAGCGGCTCGGTGAAGGTGGCGAGTCCCGGTGGGGAAGCCGGGTTCGCCTCCGAGAGGAGGCGGCCGCCGTCGGTGACGATGCTCCCGGAGGCGGCCGCCGCCCAGATCTCGGCCTGGGTGCGGTCGTCGTAGCCGCCCGCGGTGGCGAGGTCGTCGCCCGTCGGGGGGTCCCAGGGTGCGAAGGCGTCGGGTTGCGACCAGACCTCGATGCCGACGTCGTGCACGCCCGCCGGCACCGGGTCGGCGAAGCGAACGCCGAGCGGGAGCAGCGAGCAGGCCAGCACCGGCAGTTCGCCGGCCCGGGTGGCCCAGCGCTCCAGCGACCCGGGCCCGCAGACGACGGCGTCGGCGCCGCCTCCAGGGGCGTCCTCGGGCACGTCGTCCGGGCCGACGACCGTCAGGCCGACGGTCCAGGCCGCACCCAGGAACACCGGACCCAGCCAGTGGGGTGGCAGGTCCAGGCACAGCCGCTGGCCGCGCTCGAGGTCGTGCTCCTCGGCCAGCAGCGAGGCGGCCTTGGCCACCCAGTTGGCGTACGTCGTGACCGACAGCTCGATCCGTTCGCCGGTCGCGTCGTCGTAGAACGTCACCAGGGGACGGCCGGGATCCTGTCGCAGCTGGCGCGCCAGTACGTCGCCGAAGGTGGTCACCGCCCTAGGCTCTCACCATGCCTTCGATCGACCACTTCTGGGCGGTGATCCCGGCCGGCGGAGCCGGCACCCGCCTCTGGCCGCTGTCGCGCTCCTCGGCGCCCAAGTTCCTCCACGACCTGCGTGGTGAGGGCCGGACGCTGCTCCAGGAGACCCGCGACCGACTCGCGCCGCTGGTCGACGACCGGCTGCTCGTGGTCACCGGCCTGCCCCATCGCGAGGCCGTCGCCGCCCAGCTGCCGGAGGTGGCGGCCGATTCGGTGATCGCCGAGCCGTCGCCGCGCGACTCGATGGCGGCGATCGGCCTGGCCGCCGCGCTGCTCGAGCGGTCCGACCCCGACGCGGTGATGGGGTCGTTCGCCGCCGACCACGTGATCGCCGATCCGGACGCGTTCGCGGAGGCGGTACGTCGGGCCGTCCAGGTCGCCCGCGACGACTGGCTGGTCACGCTCGGCATCGAGCCGACGTTCCCGTCCTCGGCGTTCGGCTACGTCCATGTCGGTGACCCGGTCGCCGGCCACGACGGCGCGGCCGTGGTGCAGGAGTTCGTGGAGAAGCCGTCGGTCGCGACCGCCGAGGGCTACCTCGCGACCGGCCGCTACCGCTGGAACGCCGGCATGTTCGTCGTCCGTCCGCGGGTGCTGCTCGACCTGCTGGGGAAGTGGCACCCCGAGTTCGCCGCAGACCTGCGCGCGATCGCCGCGGACCGTGACCGGCTGCCCGAGCTGTGGCCGGGCCTGCCGAAGATCGCGCTCGACCACGCCGTCGCCGAGCCGGCGGCGGACGCCGGCCGGGTCGCGGTGGTGCCGTCGTCCTTCCACTGGGAGGACATCGGCGACTTCGACGCCCTGGCCACGCTGCTCGAGGGGGCCGGCGCCGCGACGTCCGTCCTCGGCGACGCCTCGGACGTGCTCACCGTGGACAGCACCGGCCTGGTGGTGCCGGGCGGCAAGCGGGTGGTGGCGGTCGTCGGCCTCGACGACGTGGTCGTCGTCGACACCCCCGACGCGCTGCTGGTCACGACGCGCTCGCGCGCCCAGGAGGTCAAGCAGGTGGTCGCGGCGCTGAAGGAGTCGGGGCGCGGCGAACTCACGTGAGGTCGCCCGGGCCGACTGGGTTTCGAGACGCGTCGCCCGTCCCGCGCTGGCGCGCGGTCCGGACCGACGCTCCTCGACCTGGCGTCCGAGCAAGCTCGGGCGCCGGGCGCTCACATCGCGTTGGGCTCGGGCGAGTCGGTGTAGGGGTACTTCTTCATGAACGACTCGACCGCCGCGCCGCTGACGCCGGAGCAGTACTGGAAGACGCCGACCTGCTTGGCCGGGTCGGTGACGCCGTTGCCGCCGGCCGACCAGTGCGTGATCGCGATGTGCTGACCGTCGGGGAACTTCTTGCCGTTCTCGTCGGTCGAGAGCCACGGCGCCGCGACGAACTTGTCGCGGAAGTTGTCGTCGCCGAACTTGCGCGAGATCGCCTCGATGTCGGCCATCGCGGCCTGGTCGTCGGCGATGGTCTCGTCGTACCAGAGGATCGCGTAGCCGTGCTCGAGGTTGTGCACCAGCGCCTCGAGCGCGGGGCGGTCGTCGGGGGTGTAGAACTTGCGGGCGAAGGACGCCGGCGCGACGCCCGCCTGGTTCCAGTGCGGCCCGAACGCCGGCGGCGCGGTCGTGTAGTCGACGGGGGTGTCGACCGGCACGTGGTTCTGGTTGCCGTCGGCCTTCTTGGTCTCGATGTCCTGGCACGCCGAGACGGGCTCGCCGATGTCGGCCAGCGCGGTGTTGTCGAGCTCGCGGTCGTCCCACTTGTCCACGAGGATCGGCACGACGGCCGCGGCGACGATGCCGACGGCGACGAGGATGCAGACCGTGACGATGACGGCGCCACGACGCCGGTCGGCACTCTTCTGCTGCTTGCGCATCTGGTCGATGACCGCCTTGCGGTCGGTCTTGGCGGGCTTGGCCACGTCGTGTTCCTCGGTCGTGCTGGAGCGGTTCGGGCGCTCGTGGGACGGTCGTCGGCAGAGTCTACGGGGGGATCACACGTCCGCAGGGCGCAATCGCGCCTCATGGGGGTGGTCGGTGGCGTTCATCGTCCACCCGTGCGCGAACACCAGCGCCCTCAGCGCGCGGCTCGTGCCCCGCGGATAGGTCACCACGAGGGCGCCGTCGGCGGCACCGGTGTGCGACGGCGCCAGCCCAACGATCTCGCGGATCGCGGCGGCCAGCTCGGTCGCCGGAGCCGGGGCGCCGAAGGGCCGGCGGTCGTCGTCGTGCGCCCGCAGCGCGCGGAGGACGGCCTCGCGGGCGCCGTACCCGAACAGGTCTGCGCCGTCGGGCCGCACCAGGGACGCGGCGCCCGGGCCGTGCTCGCCGGCGGGCAGCACGAGGTCGGCGCGTCCGCGGACGACGGAGAACGGGCGGCCGCCGAGCTTGCCGGTCGCCAGCTCGGCGGCGCCGGCGAGCTCGTCGGCGACGGCGGGCAGGGTCACCGCCAGCTCGTTGCCGTGCGCGTCGGTGCGGCCGGCGAAGTCCTCGGCCACGACCAGCCCGGCGGCGCCGATCGCGACGTCGGTCTGACCCTCGCGCCAGGCCCGGCCCGCGGTGTCGCTGACGACGACCGCGACGTTGGCGCCCCCGTGCTCGTGGATGCCCTCGCGGATCGTGCGGGCCGAGCCGTCGGGGTCCTCGGGCAGCAGCACGATCTGGCCGAGCGGCACGTTGGAGTTGTCGATGCCCGCGGCCGCCATCGTGAGGCCGAGGCGGTTGCGCACGATCGCGGTCTCGCCGCGACGGGCCACGACCCGCACGGTCTCGCCGGCCAGGGCCTCCTCGCGGCTGCCGCGCCGCAGCCGGCCCTCGGCCTTGCTCACGATCTTGCTGGTCACCACCAGCACGTCGCCGTCCGCGAGCTCGGCGGCCGCGAGCGCAAGGGCGACCAGGTCGTCGCCGGCCACCACCTCCGGGACCCCGTCGGGGGCGAAGATCTCGAGCCGGGTCGCTGCACTCATCGAGCGACCAGGTCGATCGCGGCCGCGGCCATCGCGGCCGTGGCATCCGGGTCGGTCATCATCAGCGGTACGGCGCGGCAGGGGAGCCCCGCGGCCTCGACCCGGTCCGCCTGGTCGGCGTCGACCTCGTCGACGAGCCAGCCGTCGAGCACCCCGCCGGCGGAGCGCGCGCCGTAGTGGAGGCCGACACCGGAGGCGCTGACCTCGACGCCGATCGAGGTCAGCATCTGCTCGGCCATGCCGCGCACGTGGGTGCCCCCGACGATGGGGGACAGCCCGACCACCGGGGCACGGGTCGCGGCGAGCGCCTCGCGCATCCGCGGGACGCCGAGGATCGTGCCCACCGACACGACCGGGTTGGAGGGCGGCAGCACGACCAGGTCCGCGTCGGTGATCGCGTCGACGACGCCCGGTCCTGGGCTGGCCTCGTCGAGGCCGACGAAGACCAGCATCTCGGCGGGCACCGAGGCGCGCAGTCGCACCCAGTACTCCTGGAAGTGCACGACCCGGCGGCCGCTGGGGGAGTCGGGGTCGGCGATCGCGACGTGGGTCTCGACCCGGTCATCGGTCATCGGCAGCAGTCGCACCCGGTCGCCGTACACCGGGTCCAGCCAGCGCCGGCACAGCGCGGTGGTGACCTCGGAGAGCGGGTAGCCGGCTTCGAGCATCTGGGTGCGCACCAGATGGGTCGCGATGTCGCGGTCGCCGAGTCCGAACCAGGTCGGCTCCACGCCGTAGATCGCGAGCTCCTCCTTCACGCTCCACGTCTCGGCGCGGCGGCCCCATCCGCGCCCGGTGTCGATGCCGTCGCCGAGGGTGTACATGACCGTGTCGAGGTCGGGGCAGACCTTGAGGCCGTGGACCCACAGGTCGTCGGCGGTGTTGGCGACCACCGTTACCGTCGCATCGGGAGCGACGCCCGGCAGCCGCCCGGTGGCGATCCCGTGGAGCAGCCCCTGGAGGAAGCGGGCGCCGCCCATGCCCCCCGAGAGCACCGTGATGTTCTGCATGCGGATACCTTGCCGCACGCCCGGTCGCGGCCCGACGGTCGGGGCTCCCGGGCTGGTCCATAGCAGATGCGGGGTTGACTTTGCGGGTACGACAGGCATGTAATTCCCACAATGTCGTTCGCGAGTCTCGGCGCGGTGATCCGGGTCCGGTGGTCTACCGGGAGCCGCACGTGATTCGGGGATGTGGGAGCAAGACCGGGTCGAAAGGGCGAAAGCCGTGAGAGAACTATTTCTCCTCGACGGGGACGCCGAGGAAGCTGGATGGCAGGAGCGAGCGCTGTGCGCGCAGACCGATCCCGAGGCCTTCTTCCCTGAGAAGGGGGGCTCGACCAGGGAGGCCAAGAAGGTCTGCCTGACCTGTGAGGTCCGCGACGACTGTCTCGAGTACGCACTGATGAACGACGAGCGCTTCGGGATCTGGGGCGGCCTCTCCGAGCGGGAGCGCCGCAAGCTGAAGAAGCGAGCCGTCTGACCTTCGACCGCCTGGCGTGGGGCGCCGCCGCACGCGGGGGTGGGGCGCGACCGCGTGGCCGTTAGGGTTCACGATCGTGGTTCCCTCCGTCGCGGCCCTGCTCGTCAGTCATGACGGCGGCCGCTGGCTACCCGCCGTGATCGACGGGGTCCGGGCGCAGCGGGCGCCGCTCACGGCCGTCGTCGCGGTCGACACCGGCAGCAAGGACGACAGCCCCGACCTGCTGGAGCGGGCCTTCGGCGACGTGCTCCGGGTGAGCGGGGCGACCTCGTTCCCGGCCGCCGTCGGGCGCGGCCTCGAGCGGCTGCGGGAGCGCGGCGAGACGCCCGAGTGGGTCTGGATCCTGCACGACGACGCCAACCCCGATGCGGGCGCGCTGGCGGCGCTCCTGGCGGCCGCCGCCGAGCACCCGGAGGCCGACATCCTCGGCCCGAAGCTGCGGGAGTGGCCCTCGCTCAAGCGGCTGCTCGAGCTCGGCGTCACCATCAGCGGCACCGGGCGGCGCGAGACCGGCCTGGAGCGTGGCGAGTACGACCAGGGCCAGCACGACGAGGTGCACCGGGTGCTCGCGGTCAACACCGCGGGCATGCTGGTGCGGCGTACCGTCCTCGAGACGCTCGGCGGATTCGACGAGCAGTTGCCGATCTTCGGCAACGACATCGACTTCGGCTGGCGCGCCGCGGCCGCGGGCCACACCACGCTGATCGTCCCGGACGCGGTGGTCTTCCACGCCGAGGCGGCGCACCGGGGCGTACGTCGTACCCCCCTGACCGGACGACACACCCACTACCAGGAGCGGCGGGCGGCGCTCTACACGCTGCTCGCGAACGCGCCCGGCCGGCGGCTGCCGTGGCTGGTGCTCCGGCTCGCCTTCGGCACCCTGCTCCGGATGGTCGGCTTCGTCCTGGTGCGATCGGTGGGCGAGGCGCTCGACGACCTCGCGGCGCTGCTCTCGCTCTACTCGCACCCGGGCGAGGTGCGCAAGGCTCGCCGGGTCCGCCGCGAGCAGCCCGGCGCCGACGAGCGACGGGCGGCGCCGCTGCTCTCGCCGTGGTGGGTGCCCTATCGCCACGGGCTGGACTTCCTCGGCGACCTGGTCGCCGCCGCGACCAACCAGGCCCAGGACGTCGCCGAGCGGCGGCGCGCCGCCGCTGCCGAGCGCGCACCGGCCAGCTACGCGCCCCGGCCGGGACCGGAGGACGACGACCTCCTCGCCGAGGACACCGGGCTCGTGGCGCGGTTCCTCACCAACCCCGTCGCGCTGCTGGTCGCGCTGGTCGTGATCGTCGCCCTGGTCGCGGCGCGGACGGCGTTCGGCTCGGTCTCCGGCGGGGGCCTGTCGCCGGCGCCGCAGGGGGTCGGCGACTGGTGGCGGCTCCAGGTCGAGACCTGGCACCCGCTCGGCACCGGCACGGCCGTGCCGGCCCCGGCGTACGTGCTGCCGATGGCGCTGCTCGCCACCCTGCTCGGCGGCAGCCCCTCGGCGGCCGTGTCGGCGGTCCTGGTCGCCGCGGTGCCGGTCGGGCTGTGGGGCGCGTGGCGCTTCCTGAGGGTGGTCGGCCGCCTGGTGGTCTTCACCGGCGCGTCGCGCTGGGTGCTGCTGTGGGGTGCGACCACCTGGAGTCTGGTGGCGGTCGCGAGCGGGGCCTGGTCCGACGGCCGGCTCGGCCTGGTCGTGGTCGCCGCGCTGCTGCCCTGGCTGGCGCACGCCGCGCTGGGCTTCGCCGAGCCCGCGGCCGAGCGCCGGTGGCGCGCCGCCTGGCGGGTGGGCCTGCTGCTCGCCGTCGGGTCCGCGTTCGCACCCGTGCTGTGGGTCCTGGCCGCCGCCCTCGGCCTGGTCGTCATCGGGGCCGCAGCGCTCGTCGTGCGCGGCGCGGTGCGCGACCGCTCGGTGTGGGGTCCGCCCGCGGCGGCGCTCGGCCTGGTGCCGGTGCTGCTCGCGCCGTGGTGGCTGCCGGCCATCCAACGGTCGGCGGCCGAGGGCCTGCTGCTCGACACCGGCCGCCTGCCGACGCCGACGGCCGACACCCTCGATCTCCTCGCCGGCCGGCTCGACGGGCTCGGCGCCCCCTGGTGGCTGGGCCTCGTGCTCGCCGTGCTCGCGCTGCTGGCGCTGCTCCCGCGCGCGACCCGGATCCCCGTGCTCGTCTGCTGGGTCGTGGCACTGGTGACGGCGGTGCTCGCCGCCCTCCTCGGCGCCGTCACCTTCGACCTCGCCGCCACCTCCGTCGACGCCGGACCGGGCGTGCTGCTGCTGGTGCTCCAGGGCACCTTCGTCGTCGCGGCGTCGATCGGCGCCGTCGGGCTCGGGGTGGAGACCATCGCCTGGCGGCGGGTGCTCAGCGGCGTCCTGGTCGTGGTGGCCGCCGCGGTGCCGGTCGGCGGCGTGGTGTGGTGGCTCGGCTCCGACCCCGCCATCGGCGAGGGCATCGAGACCGACATCCCCGTCTACATGGTGCAGAGCTCCGAGGAGGGCCCCGAGCACGGCATCCTCGTGATCCGGGGCGGGGTCGACGAGGGCCTGACCTACACGGTCCGGCGCGGCGACGGCGTCACCCTCGGCGAGGACGAGGTGACCAACCTGACCGCCGAGGACGCCGACTTCACGGCCGAGGTCCGGGCGCTGGTCTCCCGGCCGACGCCCGAGGTCGTCGACCGGCTCGGCGCCAGCGGGATCGAGTACGTCGTGCTGCCCGAGCCCGCCGACGGTGACGTCGCCGCCGTCCTCGACGCCACGACCGGACTCGTCCAGGCGAGCGCCGAGAAGCGCACGACCCGGGCGTGGCAGGTCGACGGGCCGCTCGACGGCTCGCTGCTGGAGGGGCCGGTGTCCTGGCTGCGAGTGGTGCTCCTGGTGGTGCAGGGCATCGCCGTCGTAGTGGTCGTCGTGCTGTGCCTGCCGACCACGAACCCGAGGCGGTCCGACCGATGACCCAGCCCCGCACGACCGGCGGCCGCCGGCGTACCGCCACCCGGCGCGGCCGACTCAACCTGACCATGGTGCTCGCCGTGGTGCTGCCGCTGCTCAGCGTCGCGGCACTGCTGCTGGTGCGCCCGGCCGAGCCCGCGGCCACCACCCGGCCACCGGAGCGCACCACGCTGACCACGGCCACCCTCGTCTGCCCGGCCGGGCTGCCGGGGGCGCCCGAGCTCGCGCTGACGACCGTCTCCGACGACGTGGACGGCTCGGTGCGGGTCGGGCTCGGGAAGGACGCGAAGGACGCCGACCTGGTCTCGGGCCGGGTGACGACGACCCGCGCCCCGGACGCCGTCGCGGTGACCGGCGAGGACGACAGCGCGCCGGGCCTGGTGGCCGGCCGGGGCGGCGGCGACGAGCCCGCCGTGACCGCCTGTCTGCCGCCGGCGGCGGGTCAGTGGTTCACCGGCGTCGGCGCCGGCGCCAGCCATCGATCGGTCCTCGAGCTGACCAACCCCGACGGCGGCACCGCCGTCGCCGACGTCACCGTGCTGGGGCGCAACGGCGTGGTGGAGGCGCCCCGGCTGCGCGGCGTCTCCGTCCCCGGCGGCAGCTCCGTGCGGCTCGACCTGGCCACCCTGGTGCCGCGCACCGACGAGCTCGCGCTCGAGGTCGTCACCGCCCGCGGCCGGCTCGGGGTGGCCCTGCTCGACCGCTTCGACCGCCCGGGCCGGGCCCCGCTCACCCAGGACTGGCTGCCGGCCCAGCCGGCTCCCGCGACCAGCAACCTGCTGCTCGGCCTCGCGCCCGGCACGGGCCAGCGAACGCTCGCGATCGCCAACCCGGGCGACGACGAGGTCCGGGCCGAGGTCAAGGTCGTCGACTCCGAGTCGGTGTTCGCCCCCGACGGCGCCGAGGAGATCCGGGTCCCGCCGCGGGGCGTGGCGCGGGTGCGGGTCTCCTCGATCGTGAACGCCGCGGTCGGTCAGGACGCCCTCGGCCTCCAGGTCACCTCCTCCGGACCGGTGAGCGCGGCCCTGCGCTCCGTCGTCGGCAACGACCTCTCCTTCGCGACCGCCGGGAGCTCGTTCGACGCCGAGGCGACCGTGCTCGTCCCGAAGCAGCCGGCCGAGGGGCGCGGGGCCGCCCGGCGCCGGGTCGTGCTCGCCGGCGCCACGACGGCCGGCACTGTCACCGTGGTGGCCCTCGACGCGAACGGCGACCGGCTGCGCCGCCGTACGGCCGAGGTGGTGCCCGACCGCGGCACGGTCGTCAAGGTGCCGCCCACCGCCCGGCTGATCTCGGTGCTGCCCGAGCGGACCTCGGTGACCGGAGCGGTGCTGACCAGCTCCGCCAACGGGGCGTCGATGCTGCCGCTGACCGTCCCGGTGCGCAACGGGCTGGTGCCCGACGTCCGGCCCGGGCTGCCCTGACGACTGCCCCATCGGCGTCGAGATCCGCGAGATGGCCGTCAGGACCCCGTGTCGGCAGCCGGTCCACGGATCTCGACGCGAGTCGGCCGGCCTACAGCCCGCCCTCGTAGCGCGGGTCGACGTCCTCGGCGTCGATGCCGAGCAGCTCGGCGATCTGCTCGACCACGACGGTGAGCACCAGCCCCTCCAGCTCGGCGCGGTTGTCGCAGCGGTGCTCGATCGGGCGCCGGAAGAGCACCAGCCGGGTCGGCGTCGCGCCGGTGCCCCGGACCAGCGAGGAGAGCGGGACCGTGCCCGGGGACCAGTCGTCGGGGAGGTGGGGGGTGTCCTCCACGGCGTACTCGACGAGGCCGAGCCGGTCCTGCCAGCGCCGGTCGACCTCGGTGACGATGCCGAGCGCGATGTCGTCGAAGCGCTCGCGGGCGGTGCGCAGCTCGGGCCGGCCGGGCACGGCCGGGAGCACCGCAGGGCCGCGCATCCCGCGCCCCCGACGGTCCCGGGTGCGCCGGCGTCGTTCCATGCCGCGAGCCTAATCGGCGCGGTCGGTGCCGAGGGGTACCGTCTGCGACGTGAGTCCTGCCCGCCGCTGTTCCCGCACGGCCTGCGGTCGTCCCGCGGTGGCCACGCTGACGTATGTCTACGCGGACCAGACGGCGGTCCTCGGCCCCCTGTCCACCTACGCCGAGCCGCACGCCTACGACCTGTGCGAGGCGCACAGCGAGCGCCTGTCGGCACCGCGCGGCTGGGAGGTGCTGCGGCTCGCGGGTGACCTCACCGCGCCGGGGCCGACGAGTGACGACCTGCTCGCGCTGGCCGACGCGGTCCGCGAGGCCGCTCGGCCGATCGCGCCGCGGCGGGTGGCGCCGGCCGAGGAGACCGGGCGCGAGGTCGGCCGGCGCGGGCACCTGCGGGTGCTGACCAACGACTGACGGCCCGACTCGGCCTCAGCCTCGGCGACTGTCCCGCTCTCGACACGCCGGTCGTGACCTCGTGCCTCGGTCGCGCGGCTCGCTCGACCACCTTCATCGAGTCCGCTGGCGCGTCCTCGATAGGCTCCGAGGCATGGCCGACACCCTCGACCCGACGAACCTCGCCGCGGTCTTCAAGGCGTACGACGTCCGCGGCACCGTGCCCGACCAGATCGACGAGCGGCTCGCGCTGGCCGCCGGCCGCGCGTTCGCACAGGTCGTCGGGGCGGCGACGGTCGTGGTGGGCCACGACATGCGTCCCAGCTCGCCCGGCATGGCCGGCGCGTTCGCCCAGGGCGCCAGCGAGGCCGGTGCCGACGTCGTCCTGATCGGGCTCGCGTCGACCGACCAGCTCTACTTCGCCTCCGGCCACCTCGGGCACCCGGGTGCGATGTTCACCGCGAGCCACAATCCGGCGCAGTACAACGGCATCAAGATGTGTCGCGCCCACGCCGTGCCGATCGGCATGGAGACGGGCCTGGCCGAGATCCGCGACCTGGTCGCCGAGCCCCGGCCCGTGGTCGGACCCGCCGGGTCGATCTCCGAGCACGACGTGCTCGCGGCGTACGCGGCTCACCTGCTCACGCTCGCGCCGGTCGTCGGCCGCCGGCTCCGGGTGGTCGTCGACGCGGGGAACGGCATGGCCGGGCACACCGCACCGGCGGTCTTCGATCGGCTCGGCGACCAGGTCGAGCTGGTGCCGATGTACTTCGAGCTCGACGGCTCCTTCCCGAACCACGACGCCAACCCGATCGAGCCGGCCAACCTCGTCGACCTGCAGCAGCGTGTCGTCGCCGAGGCGGCCGACATCGGCCTCGCCTTCGACGGCGACGCCGACCGCTGTTTCATCGTCGACGAGCGCGGGCGGGCGGTCTCGCCGTCGACGCTCACGGCGCTGATCGCGGCGCGCGAGCTCGCCAAGGAGCCCGGAGCGACGGTGATCCACAACCTGATCACCAGCCGCTCGGTGCCCGAGATCGTGAGTGAGCTGGGCGGCAACCCCGTGCGCACGCGGGTCGGCCACTCCTTCATCAAGGCCACCATGGCCGAGACCGGCGCGATCTTCGGCGGCGAGCACAGCGGACACTTCTACTTCCGCGACTTCTGGCGTGCCGACTCCGGCATGCTCGCCGCGCTGCACACCCTCGCCGCGCTCGCCGAGACCGAGCAGCCGCTCTCGGCGCTGCTCGCGGCGTACGACCGCTACGTGCTCAGCGGTGAGATCAACTCCACGGTCGCCGACCAGGCGGCGGTGACCGCCGAGATCGAGGCGGCGTACGCCGCACGGGACGACGTCACCACCGACCGCCTCGACGGTCTCACCGTCAGCCACGCCGACTGGACCTTCAACGTCCGGCCGTCCAACACCGAGCCGCTGCTGCGCCTCAACGCCGAGGGCCGCGACGAGCAGACCATGTCCCGCGTGCGCGACACCGTGCTCGCCCAGATCAGGAGTGACCGATGAGCTCGTCCGTCAACATCGACCCCGCGCTGCTCGAGATCATCGTCTGCCCGGCCTGCCGCGCGGACCTGGCGGTCGTGGGGGAGGAGCTGGTCTGCCAGGGCTGCGGCCTCGCCTACCCCGTTCGCGACGACATACCGGTGCTGTTGGTCGACGAGGCGCGCAAGCCGTCCTGAGGACTGCGACGAGAGGCTGGGGCGATGGCGACCTGGTTCGACGAGTCCCGCCTCGACGCGGGAGCCGCCCTCGAGGCCGGCGACCACGTGCTGCGCACGCTGGCCGAGTCGGGCGCCCGGGTCCGCCGTACCGCCGGTGAGGCGGCGGCGGCCACCGACGAGGCGGTCGCCCGCGCCGTGGAGCTCGCCCGCCCGCGGGCCGTCCTGGCCGCCGGCCCCGACTCGCGGCTGCTGCGCGCGGTGCTCGAGCCGTGGTGCCCGGTGCCCTTCGTGGCCTGGCCGGCCGCGGGCCTTCCGGGCTGGGCGGGCAGCCTCGACCTCGTGGTGGTGCTGGCCCCCGACGGCGCGGACACCGGCGCCGCGTCGGCGGTCGCCGAGGCGGTACGCCGCGGCTGCCAGCTGGTCGTCGCCTGCCCGCCGGACTCGCTGGTCGCCGAGCACGCCGCGGGTCGCTGGAGCGCGATCCTGCCGACCGCCACCCGCGACCAGCTCGCGACCGCGGTCGTCGTACTGGAGTACCTCGACCGGGTCTCGCTCGGTCCGCGGGCCGACGCCGAGCAGGTCGCGGAGGCGCTCGACGCGGTCGCGATCGCCTGCTCGCCGCACCGCGACCTGGCCGTGAACCCGGCCAAGATGCTCGCGATCGCCCTCGCCGACGCCAACCCGATCGTGTGGGGCGGCTCGGTGCTCGCGGCGCGGGCGGCCCGCCGGGTCGCGGAGTCGATCCGCCGGGCGACCGGCCGCTCGGCCCTCGCGGGCGACGCCGAGCACCTGCTCCCGGTCATCGAAGCGGCTCGCCAGCGGGACGTCTTCGACGACCCGTTCGCCGAGGACTCCGGCGACCGGCGTCCGGTGCTGGTCGTGCTCGACGACGGCGTCGACGACCCCGTGGTCCGCGAGCAGCGCGGTCGCCTGCGGGCCGCGGCCGCCGAGCGCGGCGTCCGGGTCGAGACGGTCACGACCGAGGCGCCCACCGAGGTGGCCCGGTACGCCTCGCTTCTGCTGAGCGGAACCTACGCTGCGGAGTACCTGAGAATCGGCCTCGTGGAGGACTGATCCCCGGCGCCGCCGGGTAGGCGGGAAGCATGCCCGCTCCGACCGCTGCCGTCCGCGACCCGTGGTTCGACAACGCCAAGATGATGCTGGTGACGCTGGTCGTCGTCGGGCACTCCTGGGTGCTGCTGCCCGACACCGATGTCGTCGGGCACTTCTACGACTTCCTCTACGCGTGGCACGTGCCGGCGTTCGTGTTCGTCACCGGATACCTCTCCCGCGGCTTCGTCTACAGCAAGGTGCGGATGTGGCAGCTCTTCCGCACCGTGGTGGTGCCGTACCTGCTCTTCGAGACCGCGTTGGCGATCTTCCGCATCTACGTCGGCGGCGAGGAGCTCGACGACCTGTTCCGCGATCCGCACTGGCCGATGTGGTACCTCGCGGCCCTCTTCCTCTGGCGACTCCTCACCCCGATCTTCCGGCCGATGTGGGGCGGGCTCGCGGTCGCGGTGGGCGTCAGCCTGGTGGCCGGGATGTACGCGGGCGACACCCTCGACATCGCGCGCGTGCTCGGGCTGCTGCCGTTCTTCGTGATGGGCCTCAAGGCCACCCCCGAGCGGCTCGAGTGGTTGCGCAAGAAGCCCGCCCAGGCCGCCGCCGTGGCGGTGTTCGTGGGCATCTGGGTGCTGACCACCTGGACCGACGCCTGGGCGAGCACGGAGTGGCTCTACTACCGCTCGCGGTACGACGAGATGGGGTACGGCGACGACGTACAGGCGCTGCTGACGCGGGCCCTGGTGCTCGCGATCGGCACGCTCGGCGCGTGGGCGTTCTTCGCCCTGGTGCCGCGGATCGACGGCTGGTTCGCCCGGATGGGCGCGGCGACGCTGGTCGTCTACCTCTTCCACGGGTTCTTCGTGAAGGGTGCCGGCTACGCGGGCTTCGGCGGCTGGGCCGACCAGCACCCGGTGATCGCGTTCGGGGCCACCACCGTCGGTGCCGTGTTGCTCTCGCTCCTGCTCGCCTGGCGCCCGGTCTCCGCCCGGCTGACCGAGCTGGTCGACCCGCTCGGCTACGCCGAGCGGCACCTGACGCGCGCCGTCGCGCTGACCGCGGCCAAAGACCAGGTACAGCCCGAGGTGCAGGCCGAGATCGAGGCCGGCGTCGACGCGGGCCGCGCCCACCAGACGGTCCGCTAGCGATCTCCCGGGCTCGGCAGCGGTCCGGGAGCTACGTCGTTCAGGTGTGAGTTCGGTCGTCCGGGTCGGGTCGGCCCCGCGAGGGGTGCCCCCAGCGGATAGTCCGTCACGAACTGGCTGCCCGATCGCACGAACGACAACCGGAACGTGACGGACTATCCCGAGCGGCCGCCCGCCGGGCCCGCCGGGAACCGGCACCGCGACCCCCCCGGGGGGTCCACTAGCATTTCGCCATGGCTGGCGGACTGTTCGCACTGCTCGACGACGTGGCCGCCCTCGCCAAGATGGCCGCCGCGTCCGTCGACGACATCGGTGCGGCCGCGGGCCGGGCGACCACGAAGGCGGCGGGCGTGGTCGTCGACGACACCGCGGTCACCCCGCAGTACGTCCACGGCGTGACCGCCGACCGCGAGCTCCCGATGATCAAGCGGATCACGATCGGCTCGCTGCGCAACAAGCTCCTCGTCATCCTGCCGGTGGCGCTGCTGCTCAGCCAGTTCCTGCCCGGTCTGCTCACGCCGATCCTGATGGTCGGCGGCGGGTACCTGTGCTACGAGGGCGCCGAGAAGGTCTGGGCGCGCCTGCGCGGTCACGACCACCACCCGGTGCCGGTGACCGCCGAGGGGGCCGAGGCGGAGAAGGCGATGGTCTCGGGCGCGATCCGCACCGACCTCATCCTCTCCGCCGAGATCATGGTGATCGCGCTCAACGAGGTCGCCGAGGAGCCCTTCCTCAACCGCCTCGGCATCCTCGTCGTCGTCGCGATCGCCATCACCCTCGCGGTGTACGGCGTGGTCGCGGTCATCGTGAAGCTCGACGACATCGGCCTGGCGCTCTCCCAGCGCTCCACCGGCCTGCCCGGCAGGATCGGCCACGCCCTGCTCGTCGGCACCCCGCGGCTGCTCGCGGTCATCTCGGTCGTCGGCGTCGCCGCGATGCTCTGGGTCGGCGGCCACATCGAGCTCGTCGGCCTCGACGAGCTCGGCTGGCACGCGCCCTACGAGCTCGTCCACGACATCGAGCACGCCGTCCACAACGCCCTCCACGGAACTCTCGGCAGCATCGCGGGCTGGCTCACGAACACCTTGCTCTCCGCGGTCTTCGGCCTGATCGTCGGCGCGCTCATCCTCGGGGTGCTGCACCTGGTCCCGCGGCGCAGGTCGACCGCCGCGCACTGAGCCGGCCGGCTGACGCTTCATCAAGGGATGAGGTGGGAGTGGCGCTTTCCTGGGTGACCTCGCCCGGGGAGGCGGGGTTCGGCCTGCATCCCTTGATGAAGCCGCATGCTCCTGGCGCGACCTGATCCGATCCCGACCGCAGGCGTCGAGGATTCTTCCGATGCCCTGGTGCCGTTCTAACCTCGTCGGCAGGGAGAGCCCCGCCACATGTCCCTAGGGAGCACCGATGGACTTCAAGGTCGCCGACCTCAGCCTGGCCGACTTCGGCCGTACCGAGATCCAGCTCGCCGAACACGAGATGCCCGGCCTGATGGCCATGCGCGAGCGGTACGCCGCCGAGCAGCCCCTCCGGGGCGCGCGGATCGCCGGCTCGCTGCACATGACCATCCAGACCGCGGTGCTCATCGAGACGCTGGTGGCGCTGGGCGCCGAGGTCCGGTGGGCCTCCTGCAACATCTTCTCGACCCAGGACCACGCCGCCGCCGCGATCGCGGTCGGGCCGAACGGCACCGTCGAGGACCCCCAGGGAGTGCCGGTCTTCGCCTGGAAGGGCGAGACGCTGGAGGAGTACTGGTGGTGCACCCAGCAGATCCTCGACTGGCCCGGCAGCCAGCTGCCGAACATGATCCTCGACGACGGCGGCGACGCCACGCTGCTCGTGCACCTCGGCGTCCAGGCCGAGAAGACCGGCCAGGCGCCCGACCCGGCCACGGCGACCAGCACCGAGCAGCGGATCATCTTCGAGGTCCTCACCCGGGTCCTCGCGGAGAACCCCAACCACTGGACCCCGATCGCGAACTCCATCAAGGGCGTCACCGAGGAGACCACCACCGGTGTCCACCGCCTCTACGAGATGATGCGCGAGGGCACGCTGCTCTTCCCCGCGATCAACGTCAACGACTCGGTCACCAAGTCGAAGTTCGACAACAAGTATGGCTGCCGCCACTCGCTGGTCGACGGCATCAACCGCGCCACCGACGTCCTCATCGGCGGCAAGGTCGCGGTCGTCTGCGGGTACGGCGACGTCGGCAAGGGCTGCGCCGAGTCGCTGCGTGGCCAGGGCGCGCGCGTCATCGTCACCGAGATCGACCCGATCTGCGCCCTCCAGGCGGCCATGGACGGCTACCAGGTCTCGACGCTCGAGGACGTGCTCCCGATCGCCGACATCATCATCACCGCCACCGGCAACAAGGACGTCGTCACCGTCGACCACATGCGGGCGATGAAGCACCAGGCGATCGTCGGCAACATCGGCCACTTCGACAACGAGATCGACATGGCCGGCCTCGAGGCGCCGGGCGTCGCGGAGCGCAAGAACGTCAAGCCGCAGGTCGACGTCTGGACCTTCCCGACCGGTCGCTCGATCATCGTGCTCTCCGAGGGCCGCCTGATGAACCTCGGCAACGCGACCGGTCACCCGTCGTTCGTGATGTCGAACTCCTTCACCAACCAGGTGCTGGCCCAGATCGAGCTCTTCACCAAGACTGAGGAGTACCCCACCGGCGTCTACGTGCTGCCCAAGCAGCTCGACGAGGAGGTGGCCCGCCTGCACCTCGACGCCCTCGGGGTGCGGCTGACGACGCTCACCGGCGAGCAGGCGGCGTACCTCGGCATCGACGTTGCGGGTCCGTTCAAGCCGGAGCAGTACCGGTACTAGCGCTCCTGGCCCGAGCCCTGCGCGGGCCAGGAGACACGCACCAGGTCGAGGAGCCGACCGGCGTCTCGAGATCACGGTGAGCAGAGCCCGTTCCTCGCGAGCGCAACGCGACCACCGAGCAACTGTCATGATGGATGCCATGAGCGAGCCCGCCGCGGCGCCATCGGGCGCCCCGTCCGACCCCCACACCAAGGGGCGGATCCTCGTGGTCGACGACGACGCGTCGCTGGCGGAGATGCTCACGATCGTGCTCCGGCAGGAGGGCTTCGGGAGCCGGATGGTCGCCCGCGGTGACGAGGCGCTGGAGGCGTTCCGCGCCTACCGACCCGACCTGGTGCTGCTCGACCTGATGCTGCCCGGCAAGGACGGCATCGACGTGTGCAAGGAGATCCGGGCGGAGTCCGGCGTCCCGATCGTGATGCTCACCGCGAAGGGCGACACCATCGACGTCGTCGTCGGCCTGGAGTCCGGCGCCGACGACTACGTCGTCAAGCCCTTCAAGCCCAAGGAGCTGGTCGCCCGGATCCGCGCCCGGATGCGCCGCTTCGACGCCCCGACGTCGGAGGCGCTGTCGATCGGCGACCTCACCATCGACGTCGCCGGCCATGCGGTCGCCCGGGCCGGCTCGCCGATCAACCTGACCCCGTTGGAGTTCGACCTGCTGGTCTGCCTGGCCCGCAAGCCCTGGCAGGTGTTCACCCGCGAGGTGCTGCTCGAGCAGGTCTGGGGCTACCGGCACGCCGCCGACACGCGGCTGGTCAACGTGCACGTGCAGCGGCTGCGCTCCAAGGTCGAGCACGACCCCGAGAACCCCGAGATCGTGGTGACGGTCCGGGGCGTCGGCTACAAGGCCGGGACTGTGTGAGGCACCGACATGCTGCACCTGCGCCCCCGCGGGTCGCACTGGCTCCCTGATCCGGTACGCCGTGCGTTGACCTTCTGGCGCCGCTCCATCCAGGCGCGGGTGGTCGCCAGCACCGTCCTGCTGTCGATGGCGGTGATCGGCATCGTCGGCTGGTACCTGCTCCAGCAGACCCGTGACGGCCTGCTCGACCACCGGGTCGACGCGGTCGTGGCCGAGGCGAACGACGAGACCGCCGAGGCGCGGGTCCGCCTCGAGGCCGCTCCCGGCACCGACGCCGACGTCGCCAGCCAGCAGCGCGACCTGGTCGAGCCGATCATCCAGGCCGGTGACACCCGCGGCTTCGCGGTGGTCCTGGCCGGCCCGACCGGCGGGGGCGGCCGGATCTCCGACGGGGGCGCGAACTTCACCCAGGGCCTCGACACCAGCAGCGTCCCGCTCGACCTCGAGAAGCACTTCGACCGGGAGGCGCCGACCGCCTGGACCTACACCACGATCCGGAGCACCGACGCGGCCGGCGTGACGACCGAGCGTCCGGGCATCGTCGTCGGCTCGCAGGTGCTGCTGCCCGCCGACGCCCAGACCTACACGCTCTACTACCTCTTCCCGCTCGACGAGCAGGAGGAGACCATGGCGCTGGTGACCCGGGCGCTGCTGACCGCCGCGGTCCTCCTCGTCGTGCTGGTGGCCGGCATGACCTGGCTGGTGACCCGGCAGGTCGTCACGCCGATCCGGATGGCGCGCCAGGTCGCGGAGCGGCTGGCGGCCGGCCAGCTCCAGGAGAGGCTGCGGGTCTCGGGCGAGGACGACCTGGCCCGGCTGGCCACGTCGTTCAACCAGATGGCCAGCAACCTGCAGCGGCAGATCCGCCAGCTCGAGGAGCTCAGCCGGGTCCAACGCCGCTTCGTCTCCGACGTGTCCCATGAGCTTCGTACGCCGCTCACGACGGTCCGGATGGCCGGCGACGTCCTGCACGACGCCCGGCGCGACTTCGACCCGGCCACCGCCCGCGCCGCCGAGCTGCTGCAGACCGAGCTCGACCGCTTCGAGACCCTGCTCGCGGACCTGCTCGAGATCAGCCGGTTCGACGCCGGCGCCGCCGTGCTCGAGCTCGACGACCTCAACCTCGTCGACGTCGCCCACCGGGTGGTCGACGCGACCCGACCGCTGGCCGCCCAGCGGGGGGTCGAGATCGTGGTCGACGCACCGGACCACCCGTGTCTGGCGGAGGCCGACGTACGCCGCATCGAGCGCGTCGTGCGCAACCTGGTCACCAATGCGATCGACCACACCGGCACCGACCGCGCCGGAGGCGACATCGTGGTGGCCGTGGCCGGCGACGACCACGCGGCCGCGATCACGGTGCGCGACTACGGCGTCGGCCTGGCGCCGGGCGAGGCGGCCATGGTGTTCAACCGGTTCTGGCGCGCCGACCCGGCCCGGGCCCGCACCAGTGGCGGCACCGGCCTCGGCCTGTCGATCTCGCTCGAGGACACCCACCTCCACGGCGGCTGGCTGCAGGCCTGGGGCCGGCCGGGGGAGGGCGCCCAGTTCCGGCTGACGCTGCCCCGTCGCGCGGGCGCGGTGCTGCGCCACAGCCCGCTCGCGCTGGTGCCCTCCGACGTGACGGAGCCGGTGACATGACCCGCCGCCGTACCCTCCTCGTCGTCGTGGCCGCCGTCGCCGCGGCGCTGGTGCTGAGCGGCTGCGTGGGCATGCCGGAGAGCGGCCCGGTCGTCGAGACGCAGTCCGGAGGCGGCGTCGCCGGTCAGCCCGGCGTCTACATCGACCCGCGGCCGCCCCAGGAGGGCGCGACCCGGGCCGAGATCGTCCAGGGCTTCCTGGCCGCGATGACGGCGACGCCGATCCAGACCAACACCGCCCGCGAGTTCCTCACCCAGGACGCCGCCGCGTCGTGGACGCCCGAGGACGAGACGATCACCTACGCCGGCAACCCCCGCATCGCCGAGAGCGGCGTCGGGGTCTCGGTCACCCTGCGCGATCCGGACCATCTCGACGCCCAGGGCGCCTGGCAGGGCCCGCTGCCCCGGGCCCGGCGGATCGTGCAGCTGCCGATGGCCTTCGAGGAGGGCGAGTGGCGCATCGACCGGGCGCCGGACGCGCTGATCGTGCCGGAGTCGTGGTTCGCCCGCCGCTACCGCCAGGTGTCGCTCTACTACTTCGATCCCACCGCCTCGATCCTGGCGCCGGAGCCGGTCTTCGTGCCGAAGGGCAAGCAGCTCGCGAGCACGCTGACCCAGGCGCTGCTGCTCGGTCCGAGCGCGGGCCTCGACCGGGTGGTGCGCAGCTTCATCCCGCCGGGACTGACCGTGAACCTGTCGGTGCCGATCTCCGACGAGGGCATCGCCGACATCGGGCTCAAGGGCGACGGCGGCGACCTGACGCCGCAGTCGATCGAGCTGATGATGGCCCAGCTCGCCTGGACGCTGCGCCAGGAGGACGAGATCGAGGCGCTGCGCGTCTCGATCAACGGCCAGTCGGTCCCGCTGCCGGGCGGGGTGAGCGCCTACCGCGTCGACGGCGGCAGCGAGTACGACCCGGCCGGCTGGCAGGCCAGCCCGCTGCTCTACGGCCTGCGTGAGGGACGGCTCGCCTCCGGTGCCGGCGGCACCCTGGAGCCGGTCAGCGGCCCGATGGGCGCCGACGCGCTGGGCGTGCGGAGCGTGGGCGTGAGCCTGACCGCGACCCGGGCGGCCGGCGTGACCGAGGACGGCCGGGTGGTGGTGGCCGCCCCGGTCAGCGGTCGGGACGCCGGACAGGCCCGCACCGTGGTTACCGGCGGCACCGATCTGCTCGAGCCCGCCTGGGACTTCTCCGACCGGATGTGGCTGGTCGACCGCACCGCGGGCGGCGCCGCGGTGTCGTACGTCGGCGAGCGGGGCCGGCACGAGCTCGAGGTGCCCGGCATCACCGGGCGGCAGGTGCGCAGCTTCGTGGTCTCGCGCGACGGCACCCGCCTGGTCGCCGTCGTACGCCGGCCCGCCGGCGACGAGCTGGTCCTCAGCCGGATCGCCCGCGACCGCAGCGGCCGGATCCTCTGGGCGACGCCGGCCCGGCCGATCTCCGGCGAGCCGGACAGCGACCTGCCGATGCGTGCGATCGCCTGGCGGACGCCCACGAGCCTGGCGATCCTCAGCCCGTTCGCCGCGACGAACAAGCTGGTCCAGCTCTACCTGGCCTCGGTCGACGGCGCGCCGGCGGCCGACGGCACCTCGACCACCGTGCCGGGACCGCTGCGGTCGCTGGCCGGCTCCCCGGCGGCGGGCGACCCGCTCTTCGGCGTGGGTCGCCGCTCCATGGTCAACCTGTCGGCCGCCGACCGGCCGACCGTGCCGCTCGCGAGCGGCACCACCGGCGTGACCTACGTCGGCTGAGCCTTGTCCACAGCCGCGGACCGTGGCCTTGAGCGGGTCCCCGCGGGGTGGTGGCATCGGCACATGCCCCGCGAGACCTGGGCCGACCTCGCCGACGCGGCCGCCGACCTGCTCCTGGGGCGACGCTGCGCGGGCTGCGGCCGTGCCGGGCGGGTGCTCTGCGGAGACTGCGCGGACGGGCTGCCCGACGGGGCGGCACCGGCCCGGCCCGACCCGGTACCGCCCGGGCTGGCGCCGCCCTTCGCGGCGGGGGAGTACGCCGGGGTGGTCCGGGCGCTGCTGCTGGGCCACAAGGAGCGCCGGATGCTCGGGCTGCGCGATCCGTTGGCCCGGCTGCTCGCCGACGCGGTCCGTGCGGCGCTCGCCGACCATCCGGACGGCCCGGTGGTGCTGGTGCCGGTGCCGTCGCGCCCGGGCACCGCACGGACGCGCGGCCACGACCCGACCCTGCGCATCACCACCAGGGCGGCGCGCCGGCTGCGCGGGTCCGGCGCCGACGTGGTGGCGGCGTCCCTGCTGCGCAGTCGTCCGGGGGTCGTGGACCAGGCGGGCCTCGGGGCCGACGATCGGGCGGTGAACCTGGCCGGCTCCATGCACTGCCCCTCCGACCGGCTCCGGGCGCTGGCGGCGCGGCGTACCCAGGCCCGGGTGGTCGTCTGCGACGACGTGGTCACGACCGGATCGACGCTTCGCGAGGCCCAGCGAGCCCTCGAGGCGGTGGGTCTCGAGGTGGTCGCCGTGGCTGCGGTGGCCGCGACACGCCGACGGGGTCGAGGCGGGGGACCTTGGGCCCTTTCGTCTCCTTGACCTTCGGACTAACGTCTCTGCATGGAGTCCGTCCGGGTCCGTGGTTGCGTCGTCCAGGTGCCTCGGCCGAGCCGGGCGCAGGGTCGGCTAGCCGATGCCAGTCGCAGGCGAAACGGTCCACGTAAGACGGTCAGCGCCGCGATGCGGGGCGGACCGTCGATCACGGTGCGGCTTAGTGGTAAGTCCTGCCTCGGCACCGTCGCCAGATGCGGCGGTGACCGGGAGAAGGTCAGTAGTGGCAGAGAAGCTGCGAGCACCTCAGCAGGCGGTTGTGGGGTCGAAGACCAGGTCGGCCGGACGGACTCCTCCCCGACGCCGGGCCCATGCGGGTACCGGTGCTTCGGCGTACCCCCCACGAGGGTGCGACCGGAGCTGGCCGCCGAAACGCCGAGAAGCAAGTGTGCAATCGGGAGGTTCACATGGAAGTTGTGGTCACGGGTCGGCACTGCGAGCTGTCTGAGCGGTTTCGCAGTCACGTAGAGGAGAAGCTGTCCAAGCTCGAGAAGCACGATCACCGGATCATCCGGGTGAAGGTCGAGGTGGAATGCGAACGCAACCCGCGGCAAGCGGATCGCGCCGTACGAGTCCAGTTGACGGCGCTCTCCAAGGGCCCGGTGATCAGGGCCGAGGCCGGAGCCGCCGACAAGATGGCGGCGCTCGACCTCGCCCTGGACAAGATGGCCGCCCAGATGCGGCGTGCGTCCGACCGTCGACGTGTCCATCGGGGCGGGAAGACCCCGGTCTCCGTCGGGCAGGCGCTCGCCAACGGCGCGCCGCCCACGGAGATGACGCCGGACGACGTCGTCACCCAGGAGCGTCAGGTCGGGCCGATCGCCGTGACCGGGGACGGGCCGCTGGTCGTCCGTGAGAAGACCCACGCCGCCGCCCCGATGACGCTCGACCAGGCGCTCTACGAGATGGAGTTGGTCGGACACGACTTCTACCTCTACGTCGACAAGGAGAGTGAGCGTCCGGCGGTCGTCTACCGCCGCCGCGGCTACGACTACGGCGTGATCTCGCTCGACATCGGCGGGACCGTCTGAGACGACCCGGGGTCCGATCGGAAGACGCCGGTGGCCCGGACGGGCCACCGGCGTCGGCGCGTCGGATCACCCCGATGTGGGGCGCCCACGGCCCAGGCGTGCCATGATGCCCGCGTGGCAGAGCTGACGAAGGAGCGCGAGCGCGAGCCGATCCGGGTGCTCGTGGTCGACGACCAGGAGCTCTTCCGGCGCGGCCTGACGATGCTGCTCGGCGCGGAGCCGGGGGTCGAGGTGGTCGGCGAGGCCGGCGACGGCGTCGAGGGGACGACCCTCGCCGAGCGCACCGCGCCCGACGTGGTGCTCCTCGACATCCGGATGCCCAAGCGGTCCGGCATCGAGGCTTGCCTGGCGATCAAGGAGGCGGTGCCGTCGGCCAAGATCGTGATGCTGACGGTCTCCGACGAGGAGGCCGACCTCTACGAGGCGGTCAAGAGCGGTGCCGCCGGCTACCTGCTGAAGGACTCCTCGATCGAGGAGGTCGCCCAGGCCGTCCGGGTCGTGGCCGACGGGCAGTCGCTGATCAGCCCCTCGATGGCGGTCAAGCTCATCGACGAGTTCAAGCAGATGTCGCGCCCCGAGCGCGATCACACCGCCGGGCTGCGGCTCACCGACCGCGAGCTCGAGGTGCTCCGCCTCGTGGCGCGCGGGATGAACAACCGTGAGATCGCCAAGGAGCTCTACATCAGCGACAACACGGTGAAGAACCACGTGCGCAACATCCTCGAGAAGCTCCAGCTCCACTCGCGGATGGAGGCGGTCATGTACGCCGTCAAGGAGAAGCTGCTTGACTTGCCGTAGGCCGACCGAGGAACGAGGTCGGGCTACGAAAGCAAGGCAGGTTGAGGAGCGTCGACGCAGGGCCGAGCTTGCTCGGGACTGCGTGACGCGTCTCGAAACGCGGTGAGTCGGGGAGTAGCCGCGACTGCTGTCGGGTGTGGTGGTTTCGAGGCTCGGCGCTGGGGCTCCTCGCACCTCAACCACCGTGTCGCTGGTTGAGGTGCGAAGGCCGCCAGGCCTGAGCCTCGAAACGCGGTGAGCCGAGAAGCAGCCATCACTGCTGTCGGGTGTGGTGGTTTCGAGGCTCGGCGCTGGGGCTCCTCGCACCTCAACCACCGTGTCGCTGGTTGAGGTGCGAAGGCCGCCAGGCCTGAGCCTCGAAACGCGGTGAGCCGAGAAGCACCGGCCACCACTGTCGGCGCGCTCCTCTAGCCTCACGGCATGGACTCGCTGAGCGTCGCCCAGGCGCGCCGGATCGCGCTGGCCGCCCAGGGCTTCCTCGACCGGCCGCACGCGGCGCCGACCATGCGCACCCTCCAGCGCACCCTGGAGCGCACCGGCGTGCTCCAGGTCGACTCGGTCAATGTGCTCCAGCGGGCCCACTACATGCCGCTCTACTCCCGGATGGGTCCCTACGACGTCGAACTGCTGCGCCGGGCCGCCGAGCGCCGACCACGGCGGATCGTGGAGTACTGGGCCCACGTCCAGGCGTTCATGCCGGTCGAGCTCTGGCCGGTGATGCAGCACCGGATGGACGACTACCGCGCCAAGCGCGGCAAGTGGGGGTTCGTCGCCGAGAACGACGTGCTGGAGAAGAGCCTGCTCGACGAGATCGCCGAGCGCGGCGCCTCCACCGCGCGCGACGCTGCGTCATGGGTGGGCGACGGCCTTCCCCGGGAGAAGGAGAACTGGGGCTGGAACTGGTCCGCGACGCGTCGCATGCTCGACTACCTCTACACCTCGGGCCAGGTCGCGATCGCGGGTCGCAACAGTCAGTTCGAGATCCGCTACGACCTGCCCGAGCGGGTGATCCCGCCCGCCGTCCTCGCGCGGCCCGTCCCGACGCGCGAGGAGGCGGCCCGCGAGCTCGTGGTCCGGGCGGCCCGCTCCCACGGCGTGGCGACGGTGCAGGATCTGCGCGACTACTACCGGATGCCGGTCGCCGACACCGCCGCCGCGGTGGCCGAGCTGGTCGAGGAGGGCGAGCTGGTGCCGGTCGCGGTCGACGGCTGGCGGCGCGCGGCGTACCTGCACCGCGACGCCCGCGTGCCCCGGCGGGTGGACGCCCGCGCGCTGCTCAGCCCGTTCGACCCGGTCGTGTGGGAGCGGGCCCGCACCGAGGCGCTCTTCGACTTCCGCTACCGCATCGAGATCTACGTCCCGGCCGACAAGCGCGTGCACGGCTACTACGTGCTGCCGTTCCTCCTCGGCGACCGGATCGTTGCCCGGGTCGACCTCAAGGCGGACCGCCAGTTCGAGGCCGGTGCGGGGCGGTTGGTCGTCAAGGCGGCATACGCCGAGCCCGGGGCGCCACCCGACACGGCCGAGCAGCTCCACGCGGAGCTGCTCCGACTGGCCGGCTGGCTGGGGCTGGGGTCGATCTCGGTCGAGACGCGGGGCGACCTGGCCACAACTCTTCGGAGGCTGGGCCACGCTGGGTAGAGTGGCCCAGCCCGCCCCATATCAGTGCCGCCGTCGGCGACCCAGGAAGTTGGACCAGTGCCTGCCATTCTCGACAAGATCCTCCGCATCGGCGAGGGCAAGATCCTGCGTCAGCTCGAGGCCGTGGCCAAGGCCGTCAACGCCATCGAGGACGACTTCGTCGCGATGAGCGACGACGAGCTGCGAGGCATGACCGACGAGTTCAAGAAGCGGCTGGCCGACGGCGAGTCCCTCGACGACCTGATGCCCGAGGCGTTCGCGACCGCGCGGGAGGCGGCGCGCCGGGTGCTCGGCCTGCGCCCCTTCGACGTCCAGATCATGGGCGGCGCCGCGCTGCACCTGGGCAACATCGCCGAGATGAAGACCGGTGAGGGCAAGACGCTGGTCGCGGTGTTGCCGGCGTACCTCAACGCGCTCGAGGGCAAGGGCGTCCACGTCGTCACCGTCAACGACTACCTGGCGAAGTACCAGTCCGAGATGATGGGCCGCGTCCACAACTTCCTGGGCCTGACCGTCGGCGTGATCCTGCCGGAGATGCGCCCCGAGGAGCGGCGCACGGCGTATGCCTGCGACATCACCTACGGCACCAACAACGAGCTCGGCTTCGACTACCTGCGCGACAACATGGCGGGGTCGATCGAGGAGTGCGTGCAGCGCGAGCACAACTTCGCCATCGTCGACGAGGTCGATTCGATCCTGATCGACGAGGCGCGCACCCCGCTGATCATCAGCGGCCCCACCCAGGACGACGTCCAGTGGTACGCCGAGTTCGCGAAGGTCGCCCGCAAGCTCGAGCGCGACGTCGACTACGAGGTCGACGAGAAGAAGCGCACGATCTCGGTGCTCGAGCCCGGCATCACCAAGGTGGAGGACCACCTGGGCATCGAGAACCTCTACGACTCGGTCAACACGCCGCTGATCTCCTTCATGCACAACTCGATCAAGGCCAAGGAGCTCTTCCGCAACGACAAGGAGTACGTCCTCATGGAGGGCGAGGTGCTCATCGTCGACGAGCACACCGGCCGCATGCTCGCGGGTCGCCGCTACAACGACGGCCTGCACCAGGCGATCGAGGCCAAGGAGGGTGTGCAGGTCCGCGAGGAGTACCAGACGCTCGCGACGATCACCCTCCAGAACTTCTTCCGCCTCTACGAGAAGCTCTCGGGCATGACCGGTACGGCCATGACCGAGGCGTCCGAGTTCGACAAGATCTACAACCTCGGCGTGGTCCCGATCCCGACCAACAAGCCGATGGCCCGCATCGACCAGGCCGACCTCGTCTACCGCACCGAGGAGGCGAAGTACGACGCGGTCGTCGACGACATCGCCGAGCGGCACGAGAACGGCCAGCCGGTCCTGGTCGGCACGGTCTCCGTCGAGAAGTCCGAGCACCTCTCCGACAAGCTGCGCAAGCGGGGCATCCCGCACTCCGTGCTGAACGCCAAGGTGCACGCCGACGAGGCGAAGATCGTCGCGATGGCCGGCCACAAGGGCGCGGTCACGGTCGCGACCAACATGGCGGGTCGCGGCACCGACATCATGCTCGGCGGCTCGGTCGAGTTCCTCGCCGACCAGGAGCTGCGCAAGCAGGGCCTCGAGCCCGGCGGCGAGACCGCCGAGCAGTACGACGAGGCGTGGCCGGCGATGGTCGAGCGGATCAAGCAGCAGGTCGCGACCGAGCACGACGAGGTCCGCGACGCCGGTGGTCTGTACGTCGTCGGCACCGAGCGCCACGAGTCGCGCCGCATCGACAACCAGCTGCGCGGTCGCTCCGGCCGTCAGGGTGACCCGGGCGAGTCGCGGTTCTACCTCTCGCTCCAGGACGAGCTGATGCGGCTCTTCAAGTCCGACTGGGTCGACCGCGTGCTCCAGGTGCTGAAGATCCCGGACGACGTCCCGATCGAGAACAAGCGGGTCACGAACGCGATCGCCAACGCCCAGGGCCAGGTCGAGTCGCAGAACTTCGAGTCCCGCAAGAACGTCCTCAAGTACGACGACGTGATGGACCGGCAGCGCAAGGTGATCTACGCCGAGCGTCGCGAGGTGCTCAAGGGCAAGGACCTCCAGGAGCAGATCCGCGGCTTCCTCGACGACACCGTCGCCGGCTACGTCAACGGCGCCACCGAGGACATCGCCGAGCAGTGGGACCTCGACGCGCTGTGGAACGCGCTGCGTCAGATCTACCCCGTCTCCGTCGACCACCGCACGATCGTCGACGAGGTCGGCAGCGTCGACCACATCGACCGCGACGAGCTGATCGGCACGCTGCAGGCCGACGCGCACGCGGCGTACGAGCAGCGCGAGCAGGAGATCGGCGAGCCGGTCATGCGCGAGCTGGAGCGCCGGGTGGTGCTCTCGGTGCTCGACCGCAAGTGGCGCGAGCACCTCTACGAGATGGACTACCTGCGCGAGGGCATCTACCTGCGGGCCTACTCCCAGCGCGATCCGCTGGTCGAGTACCAGCGCGAGGGCTTCGACATGTTCACCGCGATGATGGACGGCATCAAGGAGGAGTCGGTCGGGTTCCTGTTCAACCTCGACGTCCAGGTCGAGGAGGAGCCGGAGGGCGAGGTCGACTTCGAGGTCGAGGTCGAGGAGGAGGAAGCCGTCGAGCCGATGGCGCGCACCCTCCCGTCGGCCGAGCAGCCGAGCATCCGGGCCAAGGGCCTCGACCGTCCGGCCGCCCCGCAGAACCTCTCCTACTCGGCGCCGTCCGAGGACGGTGAGGCCGAGGTGCGGTCGGGCACGGTCACCACGGAGGACGACGAGTTCGCCAAGGTCGGCCGCAACGACAAGTGCCCCTGCGGCTCGGGCAAGAAGTACAAGCAGTGCCACGGTCGCCCCGGCGGCCCGACCGGCCTGACGGCCCGGATCAGCTGACGTCGCGCTTGGTTGAGGAGGGCGCGCCCACGGTGGTTGAGGAAGGCGCGCCCCACGGTGGTTGAGGAAGGCGCGCTAGCGCCTGTCTCGAAACCACGTGCTGCATCCGACGGTATCTCGCGATCAGCGCCGCCGGTCCTCTCACCGGGTTTCGACGCGCGGTCACGGCTTCGCAGGCTCAGCCGTGCGCTTGCTCAACCTGCGCGAGCGACGCGGTCCGCTCCTTCGTCGCGGGCCGCTGCTCGCTTGCTCAGGCAAACTCCAGGGCCGTGCAGCGCCAGAGGCCCTGGACCCGCTCGAAGCGGGCCGCGAGGGCGCGGGAGCGCTCGCCGTACCGCACGTGCGAGCTGATCTCGACCACGTCGCGGCTGACGAAGCAGGAGTGCACGCCGAGGACCCGGGGCCGGACCGGCTGCACCCGCCCGGAACCGGGGACGTATCGGCCGGCGCGGGCGACGAGGAGGGCGCGGCGTTGAAGGTCCTCGTAGACCTCGCGGGAGCTCCAGCGCAGCAGCTGGGTGACCGGCCGGTCACCGCCGACGATCTCGACCGCGGCCTGCGCATAGCGCTGTGCCCAGTGCTCGATGCCGCGCTGCGTGGTGGCGTCGATCGGGATCACCGCAGCGAGAGGTGGCTCGCGGCGCGGCTCCAGGTCGAGGGCGAGGGTGCCCTGGACGCTGGCGAGCGGCACGGCGGGCACGGCGGGGCGAAACGGCACGACGCCGGGCACGGGCTGGTCGGTCATGGCAGTACCTCCGAGATGGGCATCCGTAGTCGCTGAGCGGGTGTGATCAGGTCGGGGTCCGCGCCGATCTCGGACCGGTTGACGGCGTAGATCCGGCGCCATTCGGCGTCGATCTCGGCGTTCGAGGCGCCCGGGCCGAGCCGCCGCGCCGCGATCGCCCAGAGTGAGTCGCCGGGGGAGACCACCACCCGCCCGAGTCCGGAGGGCGAGTCCGGCTCGGCCGCGGGCGCGACCGCGCGGTCGGGGAGCGGCAGCCCGGCCACGACCGTCGCCGGTCCGACGGTCCGGCCCTCGTACGGCCGGCCCGGTGTCGCGTGGGCCGGGCCGGCCACCAGGCCGCCGGTCAGGGCGAGGCCGCAGGCCGCCAGCACGACCCGGCGTACCGGGTCGGGTACGCCGCGAGCGCACCCGTCGCGCCCCCGGAGAGCCGCCGCGATCGTGACCCCGGTGGTTAGCCACAGCCACGCGACGGCCCCGAGGGCGACGACCGCACAGATCCGGACCAGGACCTCGTCGAAGCCCGCGGCCGGAGCGGGCGGCCCGGCCGCCACCGGCAGCAGCCAGGCCACCGCGGCGGCCGCGGCAGCGGTGACGACCGTCCACACGGCCAGGCTGCGGTGCAGCGGAGGAGCAGGCATCCCGAGCGCCAATCCTTGCGTTTGCATCTGTTTGTCACAGGAAACGCCTCTTTGATGGCGAAATCAACCGCTCGTCCACAGCGTTCGTAGCACGCGCTGTGGAGTCGTCCCGCGGGCGTCAGTGCGGTCGTCGGGTCCAGGCGACCGCGTCGTCGTAGGCACGGTCGAGGGCCTCGAAGAACGTCGGCGTCCGGGTGACCACGTTCTCCGGACCGATGACGGCGCTGAGCCCGGTCCTGTCGAACACCTTCATCAGGGCGGGATCGAGCCCGACGATCATCAGCCGCGAGCCGTGGTCGGCGAGCTGGTGGGCCCGTTTGGCGAGAGCCTTGATGATCGTCGACGAGGGAACGTCGGGCAGGGTCCGGACGTGGAAGATGACGACGGCGTTGCGGGCGTCGGCCAGGATGGGCCACGCCTCGTCGAGTCGTTCGATCTCGGCGAACATGCTCACGCCCTCGTAGTGGAGGACCGTGACCGCGCCCGGCTCGATCCGGGCGGGTACGTCGGTCGTGGACCACCGGCCGAGGTCGTCGCGCTGGAGGGCCCGGATCCGGGCCTGGCGCTGGGCGTTGACGCAGAACAGCAGCAGCGACAGCCCGGCGCCGAGCAGGATCGCATCCTGCAGCGGCAGCTGGGTGGTGGCGACGAAGGTGGCGACCATCGCGATGGCGGGCAGGAGACCGGTGCGCGCGACGAGCTGGATGTCGCCGATCCGGCCGACGATCAGCTCGCCGGCGATGACCACGATCAGCCCGCCGATGACCGGCATCGGGATCTGCTCGGCGACCGGGCCCGCGACCAGGACGAGGACGGCGAGGACGATGCCGGCGAAGATCCCGGTCCACCGGGTGCGGGCGCCGGCGCTGGTGGCGACGCCGGTCCGCGACATCGAGCCGCCGGTCGGCAGCGCCCGGAAGAACCCGCCGGCGATGTTCGCGACGCCCTGGGCGGTGAAGTCGGCCGAGACGTTGGTGCGGGTTCCGTCCGGGTTGGGGACGGCGGCGCCGATCCCCGCGGCCTGCGCGAGCGCGACGAGTGCGACGGCGACCGCGCCGGTGAGCAGCTCGGGTGCCGCCGAGACGTCCGGCAGGACCGGGTGCGGCAGCGACCGTGGGATGGCACCGATGTCGCCGACCTCCCGCACGTCCAGGCCGGCGAGCGCGACGACGATGCTCACCAGGATGAGCGCGATCAGGATCGCGAACGGCTCGAGCCGCTTGACGGCGTGCGCGGCGAACCAACAGCCGACGGTCCCGGCGGACACGAGGGTCGAGGTGAGGTCCCAGCTGCCGACGTGCGCGAGGGCGTCGCCGAGCTTCGCGATCGTGTTGTGGTAGCTGGTCTGGTACCCCGTGGCATCCTCGATCACCCCGGCGAGGATCTGGAGGGCGATGCCGGTCGTGAACCCGGTCATCACGGCGTTCGAGACGAAGCTCATCAACGAGCCCATGCGCAGCAACCCGAACAGCAGCATGATGGCGCCGACCAGGATCGTCAGCATCGCGATGTTGCCGGGGTCGTCGGCGCGCAGACCGGCCTGCGTCAGGACGCTGTGCGAGGTCAGGGCGATCGCGCTGGTCAGCGTCGTGGTCATCAGCACGGTCCGGGAGAACAGCGACCCGACCGTGGTCGGCACCATCCCGGAGTACAGGCCCAGCAGCGGGTTGAACCCACCGATCGAGGCGTACGCCATCCCCTCCGGAATCGAGAACAGGCCGGTCGCGAACCCGGCGACCGCGTCCTGGCGGGTCGGCCGCACGAACCGGAGCTGACGCTCGGAGTGCGGAGCGCGCTCGCGCGAGGTGGATCGCGACACGCCGGCCTCCCCGTCGCGCAGTCCGTGCTTCCGCTTCGGTCACCCGGTAGTCAAGGCGAACGCGCACGGGACCGCTTCACCCACAACGGGGGAAGCGGTCCCGACGGCCGGAAGGCCTGGTCAGAGTCGCATGGTGCGCAGTCGCAGTGCGTTCGTGATGACGCTGACCGAGGACAGCGCCATCGCCGCGGCCGCCAGCATCGGCGACAGCAGCCAGCCGAAGGCGGGGTAGAGGACGCCGGCGGCGATGGGGATGCCTGCGGTGTTGTAGCCGAACGCGAGCCACAGGTTGCTGCGGATGTTCCGCATGGTCGCCTGGGACAGCGTGCGGGCGGTGGCGATCCCCGTGAGGTCGCCGTGCAGGAGCGTGACGCCGGCGGACTCGATGGCGACGTCGGTGCCGGTCGACATCGCGAGCCCGACGTCGGCGGCGGCGAGTGCGGGGCCGTCGTTGGTGCCATCACCGGCGTACGCGACGACCTTCCCCTCGGCCCGGAGCGCGTTGACCACGTCGGCCTTCTTGTCCGGCAGCACCTCGGCCTCGACGCGCGGGATGCCGAGCCGGGCAGCGACGGCCCTCGCGGTGACCGGGTTGTCACCGGTCACCATGACGACCTCGATGCCCGCGTCGCGCAGCTGCGCGAGGGCCTGCGGGGTCGTCGGCTTCACCGGGTCCGCGATCGCCAGAACGCCGGCCAGGCGGCCGTCGACTGCGACGAACACCGCGGTCGCGCCCGCGCCGCGGAGCTCGTCGGCCCGAGCGCCCAGCGGCGCGGCGTCCACCCCGAGGGCGGCCAGGAAACCGGCGCTGCCGACCGCGACCCGCGTGCCGTCGACGAGGCCGGTCACGCCCTTGCCGGCCGGCGCGTCGAACTCCGCCACGTCGGGCAGGCCACCGGGTACGCCGTCGAGTGCGGCGTTCACGATGGCTCGCGCCAGCGGGTGCTCCGAGGGCTGCTCGACGGCGCCGGCGAGGCGCAGCAGTTCGGCCTCGGACCCGCCGGCGACGTGGTTCCGGGCGTCGTGCACGGTGTCGTCCTGGGGAGTGACGACGACCTCGGTGACGGCCGGCCGGCCCTCGGTGAGGGTGCCGGTCTTGTCGACCGCGAGGGTGTCGACCCGCTCCAGGCGCTCGAGCGCGGCGGCGTTCTTGATCAGGACGCCCAGGCGGGCACCGCGGCCGACGCCGACCATGATGGACATCGGCGTCGCCAGGCCGAGCGCACAGGGGCAGGCGATGATCAGGACGCTCACCGCGACGACGAGGGCGTGGGCGAGCTTGGGGTCGGGCCCGACGAGCGCCCAGGTCGCGAACGCGGCGACGGCGACGAGGATGACGGCGGGCACGAACACGGCCGAGACCTTGTCGACCAGCCGCTGGATCGGCGCCTGGGACCGCTGGGCATCGGCGACCATCTGCACGATGCGGGCCAGCATCGTGTCGCGGCCGACGGCCCGCGCCTCGACGAGCAGCGTGCCGCCGGCGGTGAGCGTGCCGCCGATGACGGTGTCGCCCGTCTTCTTCGTCACCGGCATCGACTCGCCGGTCACCATCGACTCGTCCACCGAGGAGCGGCCGTCGACGACGACGCCGTCGACGGGGACCTGCTCGCCCGGGCGGACCCGGAGCCGGTCGCCCACGTGCACCTGGTCGAGCGTCACGTCGGACTCGGCGCCGTCGTCCGCGATGCGGTGTGCGGTCTTCGGGGTCAGGTCGAGCAGGGCCTTGATGGCTCCGGACGTGCGCTCCCGGGCGCGGAGCTCGAGCACCTGGCCGAGCAGCACCAGGGTGGTGATCACCGCGGCCGCCTCGAAGTACACCGGCACGGCGTCGTCCATCGTGCGGAAGGACTCCGGGAAGATGCCCGGCGCCAGTGTGGCGACCACGCTGAACAGCCACGCGACGCCCGTGCCCATCGCGATCAGGGTGAACATGTTCAGTTTCATGGTGCGCACCGAGGTCCAGCCGCGCACGAAGAACGGCCAGCCGGCCCAGAGCACCACCGGCGTCGCGAACGCCAGCTGCACCCACGCCGAGACCCGGCCCGGGATCGCCTCGGAGATGACGTCGAACAACTCGGTGCCCATCCCGAGGACGATCACCGGGATGGAGAGGGCGACGCCCACCCAGAACCGGCGCGTCATGTCGACGAGCTCCGAGCTCGGACCGTCGTCGACGGCGACCGTCACCGGCTCCAGGGCCATGCCGCAGATGGGGCAGGTCCCTGGTCCGATCTGGCGGATCTGCGGGTGCATCGGGCAGGTGTACTCGGCGCCCGCCCCGGTCGTCTGGACGCCCTGACCGCCGTGCTCGTGAGTGTGCTCGTGAGTGTGCTCGTGGGGGTGACCCCGGTGCTCGTGAGATGCGTGCTCGTGCGAGGCGCCGGGCGCCGTCTGCCGTGCGTTCGTCTCGTCCATGTCTCCCATTATACCCCTAGGGGGTATCTTCTCCAAGGGGTCCGTGCGACGGATGCCCGCCGGTCACCCGGTGACCGGCGGGCATCGGATCATTCGCCGTACGCGAGGACCTGCTTCACGTCCTCGTCCGCCGCGTCAGGGTCCACGGGCCCGCGGAACAGGCCGTCGCTGGTCGCCGCGAACCACGAGTGGCCGACGACGCCCAGCGCGCTCGGGTCGCCGGGAACCCGGGCGAGCTCGACCCAGGTTCGCCCACCGTCGTTCGATCGGGAGACCCGCCCGTTGGCGCCGACGCCGACCAGGACGTCGGCGGCCGGCCAGTCGATGAGACCGAGCCGTGGCGCCTGCTCGAACGCCCCCTCGTCGACGGTTCCGCTCCGGTCGGCGGTCACCTCGAGGAGCCGACCGTCGCCGGTGGTGGCGAGCACCCGGGCGGGGTCGCCCGGATCGAGGGCGATGTCGACCAGCGGCTGCTCGTGGACCGTCTGCCAGGCACGTTCGTCGGTCGACGTGACGAGCCCACCGGTGACCGAGTCGATGCCCCAGGTCCGACCCGGCTCGCCCGGGGCGTGCTCCAGCGCATGGAAGTCCGCGGCGCCGTCGAGCGACAGTGTGTTCCACTGCCTGCCGCCGTCCCGGGACTCGATGAGACCCAGGTTCATCGGGCGGCTCTCGTCGGTCGGCTCGGGATGCCCGCTGGCCAGCAGCCGGCCCGGCCCGGCCGCCGTCAACGCCATGTAGTCGGTGACGTCGTCGCCGACCTGGGCGACGTTCCCGTCGGCGTCGACGGAGAACAGGCCGTAGTGCGCGCCGATGAGCACGCGATGGTCCGTCTGGTCGCCCTCCGGGTCGGGGACGATGCCGTGGATGTGGCCGATCATCGGCGTCCCGACCCCGGCGTTCGGTCCGGTGGCACCGTCGCCGGGGTGGTCGCCGCCGCCGGGGTCGGTGAGGGCGACGACCAGGAGCGTCACCATCAGCAGCGTGGCGGCGGCACCGATGGCCAGCGCACCGCGGTGGGAGGGGCGCCGGCCCGGCGGTCGGCCGTCGGCGACCGAGGTCGCCGACGGGTCGGGAGTAGAGGTGGGATGGGCGTCAGGCGTGTGCGTGTTCATGATGTCGAGCCGGGCCGGGTCAGCCGAGCAGCCCCTCCATCGTCTCGATCTCCTGCTGCTGGGCCGATGCGATGGTCTCCGCCAGCGTGACGGCCTCATCGAACGCGCCGTCCTCCTGCTCGGTGCGCGCCATCTCGATCGCACCCTGGTGATGCTCGATCATCATCGTCAGCCAGAGGTCCTGGAACGCGGCGTTCGAGGCGTCCTGGAGCTCGTCCATCTCGTCGGGCGACATCATGCCGGGCATGTCGGAGTCCATCCCGTCCATCCGGTCAGACATGTCGCCTCCCATGTCGTGGCCCGCGTTGCTGTGGTCGCGCATGGTCTCGGGGATCTCCTGGTCCCAGGCGGTGAGCCAGTCCGACATCGTCTCGATCTCCGGGCCCTGGGCGGCACGGATGTCCTCGGTGAGCTGCTGGACCTCGGGGTCCAGCGGGCGGCCGTCGGCGAGGTCGACCATCGACAGCGCCTGGGCGTGATGCTGGATCATCTCGGTCGCGAACGAGATGTCGGCGGTGTTGAACACGTCGCCGTTGGTGGCGGTCCGGGTGCCGGACGGGCCGTCGGCGGTGTCGGCATCGTCGCCGCAGGCGGCGAGCGAGACCCCCAATGCGGCGGTCAGCGCGAGGGCGGTGGCGGTGCGACGCAGTCGACGGGTGCCGGTACGCGCGTGGGTGCGGGTGTGCAGAGGCATGGTCTTTCTCCTGAACGTGGGTGCTGTCGGGGGTCGTCGAAGCCACCGCCGTCGCGATCGCCCACGGTCACCGTGCTCGTGGTGACCCGGGGCGTACGACGGCGGCGGTGTCGCCGATCAGCACCGCTGGATGGAGAGCAGCCTCAGGTCGGGTGGCGCCGGCCCGCGCGCCCGCGCCCAGAACGAGGTCGCGGTCAGCACGGCCAGGTGGGTGGTGAGCACATGGCGCAGCCGCGTGACGAACCCGGCGCGCCGGGCGACGACGCCCAGGAGCAGCACGGCCCCGATGACCGCCAGGCACATCGCGACGACCGAGCCGCCGTGATGCTCCTGGGGGCCGTCGGCCGCGCCGCCTCGGGCGACCGCCGGATCGTCGGCCGGGTCGGTGGCCGGGGTGCCGGTCTCCATCGCCACGTGGGTCGTGGCGGGCGCGACGGCCGCGGGCCCACCGACTCCGTGATCGGAGAGGCCGTGCATGGCCAGCAGGCCCCCGAGGGCGACGAGCAGCAGCAGCCACCGACCGACCATCGACAGCGGTCTCCGGTCGACTCGGCGCGCACCCGTCTGGACTCCACCCATCGCGCCCATCGTAGGACCCACCACCACGCCGACGACCGGGCGCGGTCTGCGGCGGCCGGCGGTTTGGCGACCGCGGTCGTCGGGGCAGAAGTCGGGCATGTCGTGGGAGGAGGAGCTGTTCGGGTTGCTCGACGACCTGGAGCAGCAGGCCGAGGCGCTCTACGACGCCGAGCGCGGGCCGGACCTGGTCGACCGCAGCCGGACGGCGTACCGCGAGGTCACGCTGGCCAGCCGCCTGATGGCCTCCCTCGGTACGCAGGTGCGGCTCGAGGTCGCCGGGGTGGGCGCCGTCCAGGGCGTGCTGGACCGGGTCGCCGACGGCTGGTGCGTGCTCAGCGGTGCGTCCCAGGACTGGGTGGTCCTGCTGCCGGCCGTGACGGTCGTGCACGGCGCCTCCGACCGGTCGGTCCCGGAGGTCGCCTGGTCGCCGGTCGCGAGCCTCGGGGTCGGCTCGGCGCTGCGCCGACTCGCCGACGCCGGCGAGCGGTGCGTACTGCACCTGCGCGTGGGCGCGACGTACGACGCCGTACTGCATCGCGTCGGGGCGGACTTCGTCGAGGCGGTCGTGGGGGAGGGGCGCCGCATGCTGGTGGCGATCGACGCTCTGGCGGCGGTGCAGTCCCGGTGAGCTCGAGGCCGCGCCGCGCCCGCGGTGGGGGCGCGGCGACCGGACACCGCAGGGCGGGCGAGGACCACGTGTCCCGACCACTGCTCGTGCTTGGCCGGCGAGTCACCATGGCCAAGGGAGACGGGAACGTGAGGAGTTAGTCGTCGGTCACCCCAGGTTGGCGCTCCAGCATGCGGCGCTGGCGGTCGATGCCATGTTCATCGAGGGCGACAAACGCTGCTCCGGTCACGACCAGTAGTGCGCCGGCCACGCACCAGATATGGATGGCATACGACGCCTGAGCCACGTAGTTCCACTCGAACGGGATCAGGCCCGGTGTGGAGGCAGCCAACGCGAGCGCGGCGGCGGGTGTCCAGCCGAGCGGGCCGCCGAGCACGAGTGCGCCCGCGCAGCTGATCGCGAAGAAGAGGGTGAAATCGGCCGCCAGCAGGAAGGTGTCGACGTTGGCGGCGGTGAGCAGTACGCATGCCAGGCAAGAGAGCGTGGCCAGAGTGCAGAGGCTGACGAACCAGAGCAAACGAACGCGCCGAGCTTTCCGGGTGGCGGTTTCGAGCAGCCACGCGGCTCGGTCCTGGAGCAGTTGGGACAGTACGGCGGCCGGGGCGATGAGGCCGACCAGGACCGCACTGTCGATCGTCGCACCTGCCGCAACGGCACCGGCGCTTGTTCGAATGCCCACCGCGACCATTGCGGTCAGGGTGACGATGGAAACGCTCGCGGCTAGGGACAGCAGCGTCCTGCCGGATAGCCCGCGGGCAGCGCCAAGTCGAAGGAGAGCGGTCATATCGTGAGGTCGTCCTGGAGGTCGCATGTCAGGACGTCTCCGCCATGCTGGTCGAACCATCGCAGGCGAGCATCGGGTGAGGCGTCATTCCAGGCGGAGCGGAACGACGCGACAGGCGACCAGTCGACGAAGTCTTCGCTCAAAGGGATCTGGGCGTACGACACGCCTTCGAGCGGAATGTTGAGTTCTCGCAGAACCCACTCCTGCAATACGTCTTGGGCGGTCGCGGACTTGGCGACGTACCCGCCGGAGCGGCCGCTGCCGCACGACCCGCGTAAGACGGCATTGGTCACGTCGACGACCAGTTCGTCACGCACTACGCGGTGCGAGTCGCCGTCGATGCCTGAGGTGATGGCGAAGGGCACGACCATGCCGACTGTCCCACGCTCTTCCAGAGTGCCGATGCGGATTGACTCCTCTGCCAGGGTCAGGCGCTGTCCGGAGAATGAGTCCATCATTGTCATGGCCGGCTCGATGCTCTCCACGACCTCGTCCATCGTGTGCGCCCTCGCGCGGGTCATGCACAGCGTGTAGTCGTTCTGCTCTTGGCAGACAGGCTGCAGTGCGGCGTGGGACACCGAGTAGTTGCTACTGCCCACCATGACCAATGGAGTTGCCGCCAGGCACGCCCCCGCCAGTGGGAACAGCCACGAGCGGGATCGCACCGCTGCCGCCAGGAACAGGAGTGCGAGGCATGCGAGAAGGAAGCACTGCACGATCAAGACCCAAGGGGTCGGCTCGAGGTAGGTGCGCTCGCGCTGGTCGGCGACGACGAACCCAGCGTATTGCTCCATCGAGGGGGTGCCCGTGTCGAGCAGGTACTCGCCGCCGTACACGATGACTGTGGCAAGGATAGGCGCGAGCATCGGCGGGAGCGCAGACGCGAGGGCGAGTCCGAACGCGATTGCAGCGACGGTTCCCGTCGCGATGAGGAGAAGCTCAAGGCCTGGAAAACTGCCGAAGTCGGCCTCGTTGCCAGTCATGACGCAGGCGACTACGAAAACGGGGAGCATGCCGGCGAAGCCGAGTCCAGCAATGGCGGTGACCCACAAGATGCGCAATCTCAGCGCACCGCTCACCCCCGTGCCCACCATCCACTGATATCGGCGTCGGCGGGGTGCTCCGGTCAGCCACGCGGAGAGGGCCGCGAGGAGCGGGTAGGTGAGAAGCGTGGTGACCTGGAGTGCTCGTGCAGTCTCCCCCCATGAGCCGTACCAACCTGAGTACAGGTTGCCGACCGACAGGGCCGAGACAACGGCGACGGCGAGGACGACGACCGTGCGCTCACGCCGCGAGATGGGAAGCCCGATCAACTCAACTCGCCGCCAACGACGCTCCGGAACCCACTGCGCAGCGTCTCTGAGTCGACTGCCGTATTGCCGCCCGCCCTTGAGAGGCCGACGGCTGTGCCGGACCAGACCAGCTCCCCGGCTTCGATGACGTGGACCCGGTCGGCGAGTGCGGCAACGTCCTCGAGAATGTGTGTGGCGAGAACGACCGTGCTCCTGCGTCCGATCATGGCAAGGCGTTCGTGGAACTCAGCCCGTTGGATCGGGTCGAGACCGGTCGTTGGCTCATCCAGCACGAGGACGCTCGGCGCGTGGACGATACTGGCCGCGAACCCGACTCGACGTAGGGTTCCGCCGGACAGGGCGTCGAGTCGCTGGCGACCGTGACTGGCAACATCGGCGGTGTCGAGCGCGCAATCGATCGCCTCGTCTGAGTCTCGGGGCAGTCCCTTGAGCCACGCCGCGTACGCGACGAAGTCGCGGGTGGTCATGCGGGCGGGGTAACCGAAGGACTGGGGGAGCCAGCCGAGTCGTCGCATTCGCTCGGCGCGACCAAGGATCTCGCCGGACTCCTCGAATGTGATAGTTCCGTCGTAGCGAGTGTCGATGCCGACAATGCTGCGTACGAGCGTGGACTTTCCTGCGCCGTTTCGACCAAGTACGGCAGTGATTCCTGGCGTAAAGGTGACCTCGATGTTGGAGAGCGCGGTGATGCCGCGTCGGTACCGCTTCGACAGCTTGGCGATGCCGATCGTCGTCGCGGGGAAAGTGGTGAATTCCATCGGTGCGCTCTCCAACTCGAGTCGTTCTAGGTCAGGTCAGCGTCGGTCCTGGGCGGACCACGACCCGCAGGAGTCAGGCAGGTTGCTCTTGTTGCGACACACTCGCACCTTGATGCCATCCACGGCAGGATTGGATGAACCGGTGTTGAAGCCGGCGAGCCCGCCCCGGGTGACAAGTGACAGTGACGTCGTGTCGGTCGTATACCGCCCGAAGAGGTAGTCGAGCTCCCCGTCGTAGATCAGGTTCGCGGAGAAGTACACCGCGTTGCCGTTCGTTGACTTGAGACTCCCTCCCATCTGGACCCCGGTGTTGTACCAGCGAAGGCTGTTGGCGAAGCCGGATCCGTCATTGGATGAGGCGTTGATCGCCGACGCAGCCGTCGGAACCGCCACGAGCGCCGCAACCGCACAGGCCGACGCGAGAACTCGTCTCATTCGTTCTCTCCTTTCGTTACCCTTCGCCCGATGCGAGGGGACATCAAAGTGGACCGGCGTTTGGGCCGGTTGAGTATGTCGAGGGATTGGACGCCTCAAGGCCTATGGCCTGGTGTCCTGGCGTCAGTCGTCGAAAAGGGTGACCAAGAGAGCGAAGCTACGGAAAATGGCAACCCGCTGCTTTCGGTGGCCGCAGCGAAGTGCCCGAGGGTCATGGGGAGAACCATGACAGATTTTCCTCCGGGCGTCAGGAGGATCTTGACATAGAAATGCGATGGGGTTGCCTGGTCGTCGAGACTCCCGACGTCCTGGCTATTGATTGAGCAACGTGCGCAGAAGGGGGCCGCCGGTGAGAGCGGCGGCAAGGCATCCGGTAGTGACTGCGGCGCCCATAACGGCACACCTCTTCCGACGCAGGACCAGGTGCTTGTGCACCCGACGTGGCGCTTCGGGTGCGGGCCGCAGCGCAACTGCTAGCCGCTGAAAGGAATCCCGATGACAGTCGTGCTCGCTCATTCGTGCTCGCTCATTCGTGCTCCTCGCCCCTTCTTGTGCGGCATCGTGACGGTGGTTGAGACCTTGACGTCGTCCAGCTCGGTTTCGTTGACGAACCTGTCCAGGCTCGCTGATCGGGCCCTGGGCAAGCCGTCCGAAGCGACTTCGGCAAGCAGATGTCCTAGTCCGTCGATGACGCAGAATTCCTACTCGAACTTCTCCAAAGAGTGTCAAGGAGATCCTGTCGTACGTCATGATAGACCTGACAGACGTGCGGCTGCCTGAACTCGGCCGCACGCGCAGAGCCACCAGATCGGGGGACCGCCCTATGCGTCTCATCAAGTACTCGCTCGCTCGCCTCGTGATGCGTGCCCAGGGCCGCGGCGGTGCACCCGACTACGTGTGGACCTGATGATCGCTCGACTCGGGTACGGGCGACATGGGGCGGCGCCAGCAACTGGGCGCTCGAGGCGTCGGGGCGCCGTGGCGGCCGCCAGGCCCAGTGGGGGGCCGCTGGGCGGGGTGGGTCGCCGAGTATGAGAAGGATCGCCTTGGTTTTCTGATGTCGGCACGCGAGAGCTACGGGGGAGTTGTCGCGTTCGACTCGATCACCACGGGCGTCAACGATCTCGAGCTTGCGCGGACGGTCCTCGATACGCGGGCCGGGTTCGAGATCGTTGGCACCTTCCTCAACCGGCGCCTCGACGCCGATGGCATCGCGGCGCGCAACCGCCTCCGCAAGCACCTGAATGCGGGACTCCGCGGCGGCGTGCTCGAACCACTTCGGGGGCTGGCCTCGGAGGCCTCGCTCGGCGCCGTCGAGGCGGCACGAGACCGCGGTGAGGACGTCGATCCGCTGCCGATGCTCGAAGAGCTGTGCTCCAGACTCGTCGCCGGATACTTCTTCGGCGAGGAGAGCAGCGGCCGGGTCCACGTCGAGGTCGCCGGGTTGCTCGAGGCGCTCAGCGCCGTCTTCGGCAACCCGTTCGCGTTGCCAGCGAGCTGGCCCACGCGCGCGAACCGTCGGATGCACCGGGCGTACCGGGCACTTCGCGACGTCGTCGACCCTCTCGTGTGCGATCGCGCGGTCCGGCCGCGGCAGGACTTCGCGTCCGGCGCCGTGGTCGCCGCGGTCGCGGCCGGTCACACGCTGGAGAGCATCGCCGATCTCCTCATCGGGGCCCTGCTGGCCGCGCAGCGAGTCCCCGCCGCCGCGGCAGCATGGGCACTGCACGAGCTGGGACGAGACCGCCGCTGGGCCGCTGCCGCGCGCGGAGACGCCGTACGTCGGCGAGCGGTGGTGCTGGAGACGCTGCGGCTCTACCCGCCCACCTGGCGACTGCACCGTGTCGCCATCCGGCCGGTCGAACTGGGCCGCTATCGGTTCGAGGCGGGCCACAACTTCGTCGTCAGCCCCTATGTCGTCCACCGCGACGCGGCGCTCTTCGACCGGCCGGATGAGTTCCTGCCCGAGCGCTGGCTCGATCCCGACTCCCGTCCGCAGCAGCTCCTGTCCTTCGGTCACGGACTGCACCGGTGCCCCGGCCGCGACGTGAGCTACGTCCTGCTCGACGCGGTGCTGGCGGCCGTGCTGCGCGGCTACGACGTGGAGAACGTCTCAGATCGGGTCGTGCCGGACCCGCGGACCACGCTGACGCCCGCAGGGCTGCGGCTCCGCTTCGCCCCGCGCCGGGCTGAGCAGGCGGGTCCTTGGGCTCACCGAACGGGTCTTGACCTGCTGGATGCGTCCGGCGCGACGAGGTCGAGCGTCTTACCGCTGCTCGCAACCGGCTGAATCGCCCTGGCCGTCGGACGTCAGGCGACAGCGTCGGTGAGCAAGACCCCCTCATGGGGTCTCCCTCTGACACATCCGACAAGGCGGACTCGAAGCCCGCCGATACCGACCGCATCGGAATAGTCCGTCACGAACTGGCTGCCCCACGGCGAGAACGCCAACCAGAACGTGACGGACTATCCCTCCCGAGCTCGCGAGCAGGCCGACCCCGGGAGATGCCCGCCCCGGGCGGACCGCACGCCCGCTGAAGGGCGATACCCAGTGACGATCTGGTTGTTCCCGAGGCCCGGGAACAACCAGATCGTCACTGGCTATCCCGCCAGCCTCGCCAGCGTCGCGCGGGCCGCAGCCGTGGCCGGTTGAGGTCGTCCCGGGTCAGGCGCTCGTGGATCGAGACCTGACCTGCTCGACGCGCTGAGCGAACCGCTCCCAGGCCGCCTGGCGCGAGACGCCGAACGCCTTGCCGATCTCGGCCCATGAGATCTTCCGGGACCGCGCCAACTCGACCCACTCGACCAGGAACTCGTCCACCTGCGCCGCGGTCTGCGAGATCAGCGGCAGGTTCGCCAGGATCTCGGTATCGGACATGGACTCCCATGGCGGCTTCGACGCCGCCTTGGTCCTGGACCTGGACTGGAACAGCTCGTGGTAGTGCTCGACGCAGCTCTCGCAGATCATCGCGCCCAGGCCGCCGCCGAACTTCATGCCTCGTTTGCCACGCACCCCGCAGAACGAACACGACTTCCGTCTGACGTCGGTGTCCATCGTCATCGTTCGCATCCTCTCCGGAGGCCGTGGTCCACGCCGGGCGGCATGCCCGCCGGCTCGGCGGTCTGCGCCGCGTCGAGGCCCGAGCATCCAGACTTCGCACCTGACTGAGACCGTGCCCGAGGAACAGTACTCGGTTCCCGACCCTGTGAAGGATCGCTGCGGTCAAGATGTCTTTGACGGGGCTGGCCGCAGACCAGACCGTTCGTCGCGGCCGGGGGCGCGACGCCACCTCCGGGGTCAGGCCAGCGTCGGCCCGACCATCCGCGTCCGGGTCAGGTCGCGTCGGTGTCGTACGGCGGGACCTCGCCCACGCCGAGCGGCCGCAGGCCGCGCCGCGGAGGGCGGGCCGGCTCGTCGTCGTCCTCGTCCTCGAGGACCTCGGCGATGTGACGACGCACGATGGTGCGGGGGTCGAGGTCGCGCAGCTCGAGGTCGGCGTACTCCGGGCCGAGCTCGGCGCGCAGCTCGTCGCGCGCGCTGTTGGCCATCCGGCGCACCTGGCGGATCATCCGGCCGGCCTGGCGCGCGAGGTCGGGCAGCCGGTCCGGCCCGAAGACGAGGACGGCGACGAGTGCGATGACCGCGAACTCCGGCAGGCCGACCCCGAACACGAAGCAGAACCTACTGGGTCAGGACTTGCTGGTGGGGGTCAACCCGAGCTGCAGGCCGGCGAGGCCGCGGCCGCGTCCGGCCAGGCGGGTGGCGATCGCGGTGAGGGCGACCGCCCCGGGCGCGGTCGGGTCGGCCTCGACGATCGGCTTGCCGACGTCGCCGCCTTCGCGCAGCGAGATGTCGATCGGGATCTCGCCCAGCACGGGTACGTCGTAGCCGAACCGGTCGGAGAGGGTCTTCGCGACCCGCTCGCCACCGCCGGTGCCGAAGATCTCCAGGCGGTGGTCGGTGCCGGTCTCGGCGCAGTGCGGGCAGGGGAGGTAGCTCATGTTCTCGACGACGCCGACGACGCGCTGGTGCATCATCGAGGCCATCGTGCCGGCGCGCTCGGCGACCTCGGCGGCGGCCTCCTGCGGCGTGGTGACCACCACGACCTCGGCGCCGGGCAGGTGCTGGCCGAGCGAGATCGCGATGTCGCCGGTGCCGGGCGGCAGGTCGAGCAGCAGCGCGTCGAGGTCGCCCCAGTAGACGTCGGCGAGCATCTGGACCAGCGCTCGGTCGAGCATCGGGCCGCGCCAGGCGACGACCTGGTCGCGGCGCGGCTTGAGCATGCCGATGGAGATCACCGAGACGCCGCTCGCGGTCGGGACCGGCATGATCAGGTCCTCGACCTGCGTCGGCCGCTCGTCGGCCACGCCGAGCATCGCGGGCACCGAGTGGCCGTAGATGTCCGCGTCGACGACGCCGACCTTGAGCCCCTGCTGCGCCAACGCGATCGCGAGGTTGACGGTGACCGAGGACTTGCCGACGCCACCCTTGCCGCTGGCGATCGCGTAGACCTTCGTGAGCGACCCCGGCTGAGCGAACGGGATCTCGCGCTGGGCCTGCCCGCCGCGCAGCGTCTGCTGCAGGCCGGAGCGCTGCTCGGCCGTCATCACGCCGAGGGTCAGGTCGACGCCCGTGACGCCCTCGACCCCGCCGACGGCGGTGGTCACGTCGCGGTTGATGGTGTCCTTGAGCGGACAGCCGGCCACGGTCAGCAGCACGGTGAGGTGCACGACCCCGGCGTCGTCGATCTCGACGGTGTCGACCATGCCGAGCTCGGTGATCGGACGCTTGATCTCGGGGTCGTTGACGGTCGCCAGCGCGGCGTTGACCCGGTCGAGAAGGGGGCTGCTCATGACCATTGAGTCTACGTGGGGGCGTCCTCCGCGGCGTCGTCGCCCTGGTGAGTCTGGCCACGCTCGTCGGCGCGCTCCTCGAGGTCGGTGAGCAGGCTGCGCAGCTCCGAGCGCAGGAAGTCGCGGGTGGCGACCTCGCCGACCGCCATCCGCAGCGACGCGACCTCGCGGGCGAGGAACTCCATGTCCTCGCGCGCCCGGGAGGCGGCCTGCCGGTCCTGCTCGGCGATCACCCGGTCGCGCGCCTCCTGCCGGTTCTGCGCGAGCAGGATGAGCGGCGCGGCGTACGACGCCTGCAGACTGAGCGCGAGCGTGAGGAAGATGAACGGGTAGTCGTCGAAGCGCAGGTCGCGCGGCGCGAGGATGTTCCAGACGATCCAGACGACCACGACGCCGGTCATCCACATCAGGAACCGGGCGGTGCCCATATAGCGCGCGAACGACTCGGCGAAGACGCCGAACGTGTCGTCGTTGTACGACGGGCGCCGCACCAGCGGCTTGCGGCGCAGTTCCCGGGGGGTGTCGAGGCGGGGTGTCCGGTCGCTCACGGATTCACCGCCCGGTCGCGCCAGCCCTCGGGGAGCATGTGGTCGAGGAGGTCGTCGACGGTGACCGCGCCGAGCAGGTGTCCGTGCTCGTCGATCACGGGCGCGGCGACCAGGTTGTACGTCGCGAGGTGTGCCGCGACCTCGTCGATGGTCGCTTCCGGCCGCAGTGACTCCATGGTGTCGTCGAGTGCGCCCGCGACCAGGGTCGAGGGCGGTTCGCGGAGCAGCCGCTGGATGTGCGCGACGCCGAGGAACTTGCCGGTCGGCGGCTCCAGGGGCGGCCGGCAGACGTAGACCAGGGCCGCGAGCGACGGGGTGAGCTCGGGGTTGCGGACGTGCGCCAGCGCGTCCGCAACGGTCGCGTCCGGCCCGAGGATCACCGGCTCGGGCGTCATCATCGCGCCGGCGGTGTTCTCGACGTAGGACAACAGCCGGCGCACGTCCTCGGCCTCGTCGGGCTCCATCAGCGCGAGCAGCGCCTCGGCGGTCTCGGGCGGCAGCTCGGCGATCAGGTCCGCTGCGTCGTCGGGCGACATCTCCTCGAGCACGTCGGCGGCGCGCTCGTGGTCGAGGTGCTCGAGGATCTCGACCTGGTCCTCCTCGGGCAGCTCCTCGAGGACGTCGGCGAGCCGCTCGTCGTGGAGCGCCGCGACCACCGCCGTACGCCGCTCCGGAGGCAGGTCGTGGAGCATGTTGGCCGCGTCGGCGGGGCGCATCTCGTTGAGCGCGGCGACCAGGTGGGTCGCGCCCTGGGTCTCCTCGCGGGTCGTCAGGCCGACCACGTCGCGCCACTCGACGACATGGGTCTGGCCGCGCCGGCGCAGGCCCAGCGGCTTCTCCTGGACCGCGACCCGGGACAGCACCCAGTCGCGGTTGCGGGCCTGCTCCATGCCGACGTCGTAGACGGTGCCCGTGACTCCGGTACTCGGGATGGTCACGGTGCGGTCGAGCATCTGCCCGATCACCAGCGTCTCGGTGGGGCGCTGCTCGAAGCGCCGCATGTTCAGCAGCCCGGTCGTGTAGACCTGCCCGCTGTCGATGTTGGTCACCCGGGTCATCGGCACGAAGATCCGGCGCCGGCCGAAGACCTCCGCGACCAGCCCGAGCACGCGCGGTTGGTGCACCTCCGAGCGCACCGCCACCACGAGGTCCCGGACCTTGCCGACCTGGTCGCCCTGCGGGTCGAAGATCGGCAGCCCGACGAGTCGGGCCGCGAAGACGCGGGTGGGGGCCGTGCTCACGCGGGGTCCCCGCGGAATCGTGGGCTGGAGGAGCGCAGCGGGGGAAGCCTGCGACTCCGTGGGGTGCTCACGTCCATACGCTACCGGTCGGGGCGCCCCGACCTCGGCAGCCCGGAACGCTCAGGAGCCGACGGATTCGGCCGATGGAGCGAGGGGGGAGTGTCCCTCGGGCGCGGGCAGGTGGCGAACACCCCGCGCCGGGGTGGGCCTTGTTACCCTCGATCGAGCCCGCCGGACGGCGTGGAGAGCCAGGAGGTGGAGCCGGTGGAGACGCCTGAGCCGCCTTCCCGACCCCGCGGTGGCTCCCGCATCGACGAGACGAAGCGCCGGAGGCTGCGCACCGACCGGGGCCGGCTCGCGGTCGGCGCGGTCGTCGTCCTCAGCCTCCTGGTCACGGGCGTCGCCCAGCTGATGTCCGAGGGCGCCCTCGACAACGGCGCGGCCGCCGACTCGCTGTCGCGCCCCGTGAGCGACGGCGAGGTGGACGCCGTCACCGCCGCGCCGCCCGACCCGCAGCGGGTGGTCGAGGCCACCGAGCTCGTGCGTGAGCCCCAGCGCGCGGGCCGCGGCAACCGGGCGGGCGGCAAGGGCGGGCCGGCCTCCCTCGCCAACCGGGCCGAGCGCTTGGCGCGCGGCCTGGCGGTCGGGCCGGTGCAGACCTTCGGCATCGCGAGCTTCAACATGCTCGGTGCCAGCCACACCAACGGCAAGGGCCGCCGCGCCCACTTCGCGAACGGCGCCACCCGCGCGGCCCAGGCCGCCTCGCTGGTCTCGGCGCAGGGCATCGACGTCGTCGGCGCCCAGGAGTTCGAGCCGGTGCAGCAGTCGACGTTCCTCGCCCGGCTCCCGAACTTCGCCGTCTACCCCGGGCAGACCCTGTCGGTGATCGACGGCACCAACAGCATCGCCTGGGACACCACGAAGTTCGAGCTGATCGAGGCCGAGACGATCGCGATCCCCTACTTCGGCGGCCGCACGGTGCAGATGCCCTACGTGCAGCTGGAGCAGCGGGCGAGCGGGCAGCGCTTCTGGTTCGCCAACTTCCACAACCCGGCCGACGTCCGCGGCGCCGCGCAGCACTGGCGCGAGACCGCGACCGCTCTCGAGGCCGACCTCGCGACCGAGCTCCACCAGACCGGCGTGCCGGTGCTGATGACCGGTGACTTCAACGAGCACGAGGCGTTCTACTGCCGGCTCGCCGGCCTCGCGCCGATGATGAAGAGCGCCAGCGGGGCCCTGCCCGGGCCACCCTGTTACGTGCCGCCCGGGCCCCGCGTCGACTGGGTCCTCGGGTCCACCCCGGTGACGTTCTCGGGCTACCGGGAGCTCGATGGCGGCGCGATCGACGCGATCACCGACCACCCGGTGATCGTCGCCGACGTCAGCGTGCAGTAGCCGCCGATCAGCGGTAGAACTCGCTCGGGCAGGCGCCGCCCGCACAGTCGCGGTACTCCCGCGAGATCCGGCGCAGCTCCTTGAGCTTCGCGCGATAGCGCCGGTCGGTGGCCAGGTTGTCGAGCTGGTAGGGGTCGACCGAGCGGTAGTAGAGCTCGGGCTGGCCCCGGCGTCCCTGCACGTAGGTCCACGGCCCGACCACGACGCCGGTGTAGAGCGGCGTGCGGCCGCCCTTGATCGGCCAGCCCGCGATCGGCACGACCCGGCGGCTCGCTCGCGCGTCCAGCCACGGCAGGACGTCGACCCCGTCGACCTCTCGGCCCATCGTCGCGCCCGCGAGCGCGGCGAACGTCGGCGCCCAGTCGGCGTTCGAGACCGGCGTCCGGCTCACGGTGCCCGCGGGGATGCCCGGGCCGCGGATGTACATCGGCACGCCGACGATCTCGCGGAAGTACCAGAGCTTGCCCTCCAGGTTGTGCTCGCCGAGCACGAACCCGTTGTCGGAGGTCAGCACGACGTAGGTGTCGTCGAGCTGACCGGTGCGGCGCAGCGTGTCGACGGTGCGGGCCACGGCGCGGTCGACCGACTGGAGCGCCTCGACCCGTTGCTGGTGCGCCTCCCGCATCTGGGCCCGGCGCTGCTGCGCGACCGGCTCGCGCGCGGCGGAGACGACCACCTTGTCGGAGGGGTCCGCCTCGAACATGTTGGGCTTGTCGGGCAGATCGAGGTCGGCGAACGTGTCGCGGTCGCGCTCCTCGGGGACCGTGGTGGCCAGCGCGTGCTCGTCGTCGGGGTAGAGCGCCTTCGGGTCGTCGTCCTCGACCGGGCCGCCGTGGTGCGGCGCGACGTAGTTGAGCCACAGGTACCAGGGCCGCTGCTCGCGCCGGGGGTCCTCCAGCAGCTCGGTGCTCTGGTCGCTCAGCAGCGTGGTGGAGTACGTGTGGGTCTCGACGACCTCGCCGTCGACCAGCAGCTGGGGATCCTCGAAGTTGTAGGTGCTGAAGTCGACGGTGGGCCGCCACACGGTCCACCCGGGCGGCTGGTGGTCGACGTGCTCCTCGGTGTACCCGTTGAGGTACTTGCCGAGGAACATCGTGTCGTAGCCGGCGTCCTGCAGCGCCACCGGCAGCGTGTCGTCGTCCTCGAACGCCGTGAAGCCGCCGCCCTCGCCGTTGATGGTCAGCGCGCCGTGGTTCTGCGCGTACTGGCCGGTGAGCAGCGTCGCGCGAGCCGGGACGCACACCGGGGTGGGGGAGAGCCCGTCCTCCAACGTCATTCCGCCCTCGACCAGCAGCTCCTGCACGTGCGGGAGGTACTGCATGTCCTCCCAGGCCGCGTCGTCGAGCGTGATCATCAGCAGGTTCGGCCGGTCCGGTACGCCGCGGAGCGGGGCCGGGGTGGCCGGGTCGGTGAGCACCACGTCGCGCTCCGCCGGCGCCCGTACGGGTGCGGTCCGCTCCGGCGCGTGGTAGGCGGGCTTGCGGGCCTGCTCGGCGTCGCTGCCGTCGCCGGTGCACCCGGCGGCGACCAGCGACCCGCTCAGCACGGCCGCGAGCGCCAGCCGGCCGGACCGACGGACGCTACGGGACGACGGGGCCGTCGACGAAGACATTGAGCGACGAGGTCGGGTTCAGGCTCGAACCCGGCAGCGGAGCCAGGCCGAGCACGGCAAGGGCGAGGTTGGCGACGACGCCGGTGAAGATCGCGTTGCTCTTGTAGGACACCTTCGCCTTGCCCGGGTTGGTCCAGGCGGGGTTGAGGTCGTAGAGGTCGGCGCCGGCGACCACGCCCGGCCCCCAGACGACCAGCGGGGTGGTGTAGCTCGCCGGCTTGCGGTTGCCGGCCTTCGCGCCCGCCGACCCGCCGACGATGACCACCATCGTGTGGCCCGCGGTCGCGGCGTTGTGGGAGACGGTGCGCACGATGCCGCTGACCTGCTTGTCGACGCGGTTGAGTGCCGCGGCGTACTTCGGGCCGCCGTACTTGGTCGCGTCGCCGATGCGCTTCAGCGCGCTGAGCTCGACGTAGCTGAAGGTCTTGGGGCGGGAGCCGAGATCCTGCATGGCCCGCTTGGCGACCAGCTTGTCCTTGTCGCGGTAGAGCACGAACTTGCTGAGCTTCTTGCGCCCGTTGTCGCGGCCGACCGGATCGGTGCCGCCGTTCTTGTTGTTCCAGGAGCGCTTCATGGTGGTGGCGCTCGATCGACTGGTGTAGACCGCCGTGCTGCGGCCGCCGTTGTGCACCCGGTCGAAGACGCTCGAGACGTACTGGCCGGCGGTCTCGTGGAGTGTCCTGCCGCGGTCCTCGTCGTACTTCACGCCGTGGCCGCCGCGCTTCTTCACCACCGGCCGGCCGGTGAGCAGGGAGAGGGTGTTGGGCAGCGGCGTGGAGCGCTCGTAGGCGAGCCGGGCGTTCATCGTCGAGGCGCCGGCGGCCCGCAGCTCGCGCAGGTGCTTGGTGCGGTCGGCGTCGGAGGCCGAGGTGAACGCGTTGGGACGGAGCCCGTCGACCGCGACCACCACGACGTTGGTGACGCCGGCCGCGCGGGCGGAGGCGGGCGGGATCGTCGCGGTCGCGACCATCGCCGGGTGGTCGCTGGCCTTCTGGACCATGGGCGTGCGCTGCTCGACGAAGGACGAGAACGTCACGTCGGAGGTGCCGGTGACCCAGTCGATGCGGGCCGGGCTGGGCGGCTGGCAGGTCGTCGCGTCGGCGTACCCGCCGTTGGCCGCCTGGAGCTCGGTGTTGCGGACGATCGGGCAGAAGAACTTGCTGGTGTCGTTCATGTCGCCGGTGAGGAAGACCGGGATGCTCGGGTCGGACGCGCGCAGCGAGTTCACGAGGTCGGACTCGACCTGGACGGCCTGGTCGCGCCACTGCTGGGCCGGACCGCGGGTGTTGGCCGGGTTGTGCACGTTGACGAACCAGGACAGCTGGCCGGTCTCGTTGTTCTGGAGCTGCACGTACGGCATCGGCAGCAGGTTGCCGTTGAAGTAGGGCACCAGGAACACGTTGGCCTGCACGAGCGTGAAGGTGTCGAGGCGCCAGCTGATCGAGTTGTGCGCAGCCGGCGCGCTGCGGGTGGTGCCGGGGAACGTGCCCCACTCCGGCGCGATCGTGTTCCAGAGCTCGGCCTGCGGCCAGTGCAGCTCCTGGAAGCCGACGACCTGGACGCCGTTGTTCTCGAGGATCTGCTTGCTGATCGGCAGCCGCTGGGCGGAGGTGCCGAAGCCCTTGCGCGGCTTGGCCCCGTCGGTGTGGTCGGCGCCGAGCACGTTGAACGACGCGATCCGGAAGCTGGTCGCACCGGGCGGCTGCACGGTCACCACGGCGCGCTTCTTGCTCGTGGCGGGTGCCGCCTGCGCGGCCGGCTGTGCCGGAAGGGCGAGGGTGCTGGAGGCGACCGCGGTGGCCACGGTCAGGACGAGGGCGCCCAGGACCGCGCGGTGGCGCGGGCGCACGACGGCTGGCACGGGCATCTGCGTTATTCTCCCGTTCTGTCATCGCCCAAGATGTCGCCGCACGCCTGATGTCGGTGGCGCCGAGGTGGCGGGCGAGTGCTGAGGACAGAGTTGCTAGTGTGACAGCAGAGTACAACACGTCCCTGCGAGCGACGCCGAGTCGACGTGGTTGCTCCGGCCCCTCCGACGGGTGACGGGATCGCTCGGAAGGAGGACGGACCACGGTGGAACCAGCACCCCCCGCAGGCGATCTGCTGACCGCGCTCTCGGTCGACGACGACGGCATCGCCTTCCGGGGCACCGAGGATCGCTCGGTCGACGTCCGGTTCGACGACCAGCGGATCGGGTCGTTCTGGACCCAGCGCGACACGGTCGAGCAGGGCCCCGGGCGGCGCTGGCGCTGGCCCGACGCGCTGCGGCCGTACCTGAACGGCCGGACCGCCGTGACCGTGCTCGACCACGTCAGCCAGGCGCCCCTCGGCGCCGTCGAGGTCGCCCTCGGCACCGGCGAGGGCCGGGTGCGCGTCGCCGACGCCAAGGGCAACCCGCTGGGGCTCGACAAGTCCAACCGGCTGCGCCGGCTCTTCGCGAGCCGCAGCGCCGAGCACACCGAGCCCCTGCTCGACGCGATCGAGAAGGTCCTCGGCGCGCTCACCGCGGCCGGGGTGCGCCCCTTCATCGCCTACGGCACCCTGCTCGGCGCCGTGCGCGAGGGGGCGCTGATCGGGCACGACTCCGATGCCGACCTCGGCTACGTGAGCGCCCACGAGCACCCGTACGACGTGGTCCTCGAGTCCTTCCGGCTGCAACGCTCGCTCGTCGAGCTCGGCTACCCCGTCACCCGCTACAGCGGCATCGCCTTCAAGGTGGGCGTGCGCGAGGGCGACGGCCGGATGCGCGGCCTCGACGTGTTCGGCGGGTTCCTCCGCGACGGCCACCTGCACCTGATGGGGGAGGTGCGGGCGCCGTTCCGGATGGAGTGGATGTACCCCACCTCCACCACGACGCTCGAGGGCCGCGAACTCCCCGCGCCCCGTGAGCCCGAGCACCTGCTCGCCGCGATGTACGGGCCGAGCTGGCGGGTGCCCGACCCGGCGTACAAGTTCGAGACGCCGCCGAGCACCTACCGCCGCCTCAGCGGCTGGTTCCGGGGTACCCAGGCCAACCGTGAGCGGGTCTGGGACCCCTTCTACCTGCGCACCCACGGGCAGCAGACGTCACCCAGCGCGTTCGTGCGGTGGGTGCTGCGCCGCGAGCGCGGCCGCGCCGAGACGGCCTTCGACGTCGGCTGCGGCGCCGGCGCCGACGCCGCGTTCCTGGCCCGGCAGGGCATCGCGGCGGCCGGCTTCGACTACGCCCGGCGGGCCTTCGGCAAGCGGGCGAAGGCGGCCCGCCGCGGCCGGCTGCCGCTGCGCTACCAGTGGATGAGCCTGACCGAGCTGCGCTCGGTGCTGCCGCTCGGCGTCGAGCTGTCCCAGGTGTCCGGCACCAAGGTGATGCTGGCCCGGCACGTCGCCGACGCCACCACGGCGTACGGACGCGCCAACCTGCTCCGGCTGGCCCGGATGGCCCTCGACGGCGGCCGGCTCTACCTCCAGGTGGCGACGGCGCCGTCCCCGGACCTGCCGTACGGCGTGCGGCCGCTCGACCTCGACGCGTTCCTGGCCGAGATCGACCGCTCCGGCGGCCGCGTCGTCGCCCGCCACGACCTGACCCGCGACACCGTGCGCGTGCGGTCCCGCATCGACGCGGGCACGCCGGACGCGCCGCCGTACCTCACAAGATTGGTGGTCCAGTGGCCATGATCCGCTCCCGCATCCGCGACCTCGCCCGGCTCCGCCAGCGCATCACCGACCTCGAGGCCGAGGTCCAGGAGTGCCGCCAGCTCAACCTGCGGCTGGCGGAGGTCACCGACCTCGTCTCCGAGCTGCTCGTCGCCCTCGCCGACACCGACGACCCGCGCGTGGCCGCGGCCGTGGCCCGCTACCGGGCGGGGGTCAGCACCACGCCCCAGGGCCCGGACGCGGAGCGATGAGCGACCCCTCGCGCGTCTTCCTGCACATCGGCCTGCCCAAGACGGGGACGACGTACCTGCAGGAGGCGCTCTGGCTCAACCGCGACCGGTTGGCCGAGCGCGGCCTGTACCTCCCGGGAGCCCGCCGACAGCACCTGCTGGCGTCGCTGGAGCTGCGCGAGGACCCGGGCCTGGCCAACCGGCCCCGGCACGTCGAGCACCCGTGGACCCATCTGACCGACCTGGTGCGGACCCGGCTGCGCAAGAAGGGCGGCGACGCCCTGATCAGCCACGAGTTCTTCGCGTCGGCCACGCCCGCGCAGGTCGAGCGCGCCCGGGAGGCCTTCCCGGACGCCGAGCTGCACGTCGTGCTCACGGCCCGGCCGACGGTCGACCTGTTCACCTCCCGCTGGCAGGAGTGGGTCAAGAACGGCAACCACCTCCCGATCGACTCCTACCCGCCGGAGCCGAAGGGGGTCAGCGCCTGGGGCTGGGCCAGCTTCGACCTCGGCGACGTCCTCGAGCGCTGGGGGAGCGTGCTCGACCACGAGCGCATCCATGTCGTGCCCCTCACCAAGGGGGCGGGTCCGCGCGCACTCTGGGACACCTTCCTCGACGTCTGCGGGCAGGGCTCCGACGGACTCGAGAGCCAGGAGCAGCCCGCGAACACGTCCCTCGGGCTCGTCGAGGTCGAGGTGCTGCGGCGGACCAACGCGGAGCTGAGGGGCTTCACCTCGCCCACCGACCGCGGCCGCTGGATCCGGGGACACCTCGGGGAGCGGACGCTGGTGCACGAGGGCGCCGAGCGCTACCGGCCCTCCGCCGAGAAGCTGGCCGAGCTGCGGCGCCGGGAGGAGCGCACGCTGGGCCTGCTCGCGGGCGGCGGCTTCGACCTGCGCGGCGATCTCGACCTGCTCCGCTCCGCCGACATCTCCGCCCGGAGGCATCCCTCCGACGCCACCGACGCCGAGCTGCTCCCGGTCGCGGTGGGTGCGGTCGCGGCGCTGCTCACCGACCTCCGGGCGGCCGCCGAACGAGCCGGGGACGTGCCCGTGCTGGACGCCAAGCCATCGCGCTGGCGCCGCCGCCGCGAATGACGGGCGCCCCGATCGCCTGTGTTAGCGTGCTCCGCTCCGTCGTCGAAAGGTCCGTCGCGTGAAATCCAGCGCCCGTGCGCTTGTCACGGCACTGAGTCTCATCGTGCTCGCCACGGGGGGCAGCGGGTACGTCGCCACCGCTCAGGCGGCTCCGGCCGGCCAGTCCGCCGGGTCGCTCGCGCTCGTCAAGGCGGACAAGCCCAAGGACAAGCCCAAGGACAAGCCGAAGAAGCCCAAGAAGGCGAAGTGGCAGCCCGCCGAGGGGCCGGTCTTCAACGTCCCGCGATCCAAGCCCGAGACCCAGTTCCGCATCGAGGGCCAGGTGCTGTCGGCCATCCGGCACGCCAAGAAGGGCTCGCGGATCTGGATGTCGATGTTCTCCTTCGACCGGTTCCCGGTCGCCGACGCGCTCATCAAGGCCCGCAAGCGCGGCGTCCAGGTCCAGGTGCTGATCAACGACCACGAGATGACGCCCGCCCAGCGCAAGCTGCGCAAGGCCATCGGCACCAACCCCAAGAAGAAGAACTTCGCCTACCAGTGCTACAAGGGCTGCCGGTCCAACGGTGACGTCCTGCACTCGAAGTTCTTCCTCTTCTCCAAGACCGGGGCGGCCAAGGACGTCGTGATGGTCGGCTCCGTGAACATGAAGATGAACGGGGCGAAGAACCAGTACAACGACCTGTGGACGACCAACGACTCGCCGGAGCTCTACGAGCGGCTCGAGGACCTCTTCCGGCAGCAGAAGCTCGACAAGCCGGTCCCCAAGCCCTACATCGACGAGGCCATCGGCACGAAGTACCGCCTGATGGTCACGCCGTTCCACGGCGCGCCGTACGACGACCCGATCATGACGCTGCTGCGTCCGGTCAAGTGCACCGGGGCGACGATCAACGGCGGCCGCACGATCATCCGGGTCAACATGCATGCCTGGGACGGCAGCCGGGGCAAGTACATCGCCCAGCGCTTCCGCAACCTCTACGCCCAGGGCTGTGACATCAGGATCCAGTACGGCATGGCCGGCGCCGCGGTCCGCGCGGTCTTCGGCAACCCGACCAAGCGCGGCTACATCCCGGTGCGCTCCAACGGCTTCGACACCGACCACAGCGGCCCGAACGGCGAGAGCGACGGCGAGGTCGACCTCTACAGCCACATGAAGATGCTGCTGATCTCGGGCCACTACGGCGACGACACCGCCGCCCGCTACACCGTCACCGGGTCGAGCAACTACCAGGACTCGGGCCTGACCGGCGACGAGATGCTGCTGACGATCCGCGGCCGGCAGACGTACAAGGCCTACCTCAACCACTTCAACTGGATGTGGGACAAGCGCACCCGCGCCGTCGGTTACCGCCCGCACACGGGGAACGCCAGTCCCACGCGCCCGCCGTTCCCGGCGCGGCTGCTGGCCTCGCTCGGTCAGCTCGCGCCGTCCGGGGAGCTGCCGCGGCTGATCGTCACCGAGAAGTACGGCTTCGACAGCCCCGAGTGGCGCGACGAGTAGTCTCCGCAGCACAGCCACTCGTGACCCGCTCGTGAACCACGCGTGGTGCTGTCCGTAGGTTCTCGCACGTTGGTCCTTGCAGTTGGTTCTGGTTGAGGCGGAGAGGTCTCCATGGTCGAGCGGTTGGTGCTGCACGTCGGGCTGCTGAAGTCGGGCACGACCTTCGTGCAGGCCCGGCTGGGTGCGAACCTCGACGAGCTCGAGCGTCAGGGCGTGCTGTTCCCGACCCCCTGGTCGCGGCAGGTGCGGGCGGTCACCGACCTCGCGTCGTCCGGCGCCGGCGCGAAGGCCTGGGCCAGGCTGGCCGCCGACGTGCGCGACCACCCCGGCACGGTGCTGCTCTCGATGGAGTTCCTGGCGCCGATCCCCGAGGACCGGATCCGGCGGGTGCTCGCCGACTTCCCGGGTGCCCGGGTGGAGGTCGTGATCACGGTCCGCGACCTGGGCCGGGTGGTCCCCGCGATGTGGCAGGAGACGCTCCAGAACCGGCGGAGCTGGGCCTGGAGCGAGTTCCAGCGCGCCGTGCGCTCGGAGTCCGGCACCGTCGGCAAGCGGTTCTGGCGCCAGCAGGACGTCGGCAAGGTCGCCAAGCGCTGGGCCAAGGTGCTCGGGCCGGAGCAGGTCACCGTGATCACCGTCCCGCCGTCGGGTGCGCCGCCGGAGCTGCTCTGGGAGCGGTTCTGCGACGTGGCCGGCCTGGCCCCGGCGACCTGGGCTCCGGCGCCGCGCGCCAACGAGTCGCTCGGCGTCGCGTCCGCGCTGCTGCTGGGCCGGCTGAACGCCGCCCTCGGCGACGACGTCGACCGCAGCGTCTACAACAAGGCGGTCAAGAAGCGACTCGCCAAGCAGGTGCTCGCCGCGCGCAAGTCCGACGAGCCGTCGATCGGCTTCGTGGTGCCGGACTGGCTGCGCAAGCGCTCCGACGCCCGCAGCGCCGACCTCGCGGCGACCGGGGTCCGGGTGGTCGGCGACCTGGCCGAGCTGGTGCCGCGCGACGTACCCGGTCTCGATCCGGACTCGGTCACCGCCGAGCAGCAGCTCGAGGCTGCGGTCGACGCCCTGGCGCGCCTCGTGCAGGGGTCCGGCAAGCGCCGCTGAGTGCGTGCGATTTGTCACGGCCACGAAGCCGCGCCGACCGAGTAGGTTACCGGGCAGTCACCCCGACGCGGAAGGACACCGATGGGCCGGCTGTGTGAGACCGACGGACTGACCGAGGACCAGAGCGAGATCCTCAAGGCGGTGCGGACGTTCGTCAACGAGAAGATCCTCCCGGTGGCGACCGAGCTGGAGCATGCGGACGAGTATCCGCAGGAGATCGTCGACGGGCTCAAGGAGCTCGGGATCTTCGGCCTGACCATCCCCGAGGAGTACGACGGGCTGGGCGAGTCGCTGCTGACCTACGCGCTGTGCGTGGAGGAGATCGCGCGGGGCTGGATGAGCGTGTCGGGGGTGATCAACACCCACTTCATCGTGGCCTACATGCTGATGAGGCACGGCACCGAGGAGCAGAAGCGGAAGTACCTGCCGCGGATGGCGACCGGCGAGGTCCGGGGCGCGTTCTCGATGTCGGAGCCGGGTCTGGGCTCGGACGTGTCGGCGATCAAGACCAAGGCCACGCGGCTGGGTGAGGGGCCCGAGGCGGGCTACTCGATCACCGGCCAGAAGATGTGGCTGACCAACGGCGGCACGTCGAACCTGGTCGCGGTGCTGGTGAAGACCGACGAGGGCGCGGAGTCGGTGTACCGGAACATGACGACGTTCCTGGTCGAGAAGGAGCCGGGGTTCGGGGAGACCGCGCCGGGTCTGACGATCCCGGGGAAGATCGACAAGATGGGCTACAAGGGCGTCGACACCACCGAGGCGGTGTTCGACGGCCTGGAGATCTCGGGCGGCCAGATCCTCGGCGGCGAGCCGGGCAAGGGCTTCTACCAGATGATGGACGGTGTGGAGGTCGGCCGCGTCAACGTGGCCGCGCGCGCGTGCGGGATCGCGAACCGGGCCTTCGAGCTCGCGGTCGCCTACGCCCAGCAGCGGGAGACCTTCGGGAAGCCGATCGTGGAGCACCAGGCGATCCTGTTCCGGATCGCGGAGATGGCCACCAAGGTGGAGACCGCCCACGCGATGATGGTGCGGGCGGCGCGGAAGAAGGACTCCGGGGAGCGCAACGACGTCGAAGCGGGGATGGCCAAGATGCTGGCCTCGGAGTACTGCAACGAGGTCGTGCAGGACTCCTTCCGGATCCACGGCGGCTACGGCTACTCCAAGGAGTACGAGATCGAGCGGCTCTACCGCGAGGCGGCGTTCATGCTGATCGGCGAGGGCACCAGCGACATCCAGAAGATGATCATCGGCCGCAGCCTGCTCAAGGACTACCAGCTCGGCTGACTCCGGGTGTGCCGTAGGGCGAATAGTCGGTCGACGTACGCCGTGCCTCGTGCGAGGGTGAAGGGACCTGACCGGCCCACTCGTGCGGAGGAACGATGACGGACTCGAACGCCAACGACGACCTCAAGGCGAAGATGCGGGAGGCGCTGGATCGGAAGAACGCCAAGCGGAAGGGCGTCCGGCAGGACGCGCCGCCGAAGGAGAAGGCGCACGGCTCTGAGGTGGCCGGCGGCGCAGCGCCGCAGATGCACCGCCGCAAGGCCGGCGGCGGGGGTTCCTGAAGCGAGCAGCGGCGAGTGCACGGAGCCAGCTCGACGCGTGGGGTCGCGCAGCTCGAGCAAGCGCGCAGCCGAGCGTGCGAGGCCGCGACCGCGCGTCGAAACCCGGTGAGATGACAGACGGTGGTGACCACCGTCATTCGCGGCGGGCGGTTTCGAGACGGGCGCAGAGCGCCCTCCTCAACCACCGTCCTACGGAGCGCAGCACCCGCTCGGTGGCAGCTGCTGCGTGTCATCCCTTGCGGACGTCACCACCTTGCCGTTTCGTCCTGGCGAACCGGGCGTAGCCGGCGAGATCCCGGATACCTGGCCCCTGGCGCGAAATAGGGAACTATCCTCCTGTGGCAGTCGGCGTGCCGGGCAAAGTCCGAGTCGGAGGGCGAGATGGATCAGGGTTCCAGCTTCGTCGCCTCGATCCTCGTTCTGGTCCCGTCCGGTGCGCTGGCGGGGTCGGCCTTCCGGCACCTCGTGGACGCTCAGAGGTTCAGGGCCGTGTTGATCGTGCAGGGAATCGTCCCATACCCACTGGTCGCGTGGACCGCGGCGGTCGTCGTCGCTGCGGAACTCGCCTGTGCCTCCTTGGGTGTGCTTGCTGGCATGTCCGCGCTATCGGATGGGCGCTTCGTACCGATCGGCCTCGCAGTGACAAGCTTGATGTTCGTGTTCGCCGGGTACGTCGCGATCCTGCTGCTGCGCGGGAGGCCGGTGCCTTGTGGGTGCTTCGGGTCCCAGAAACCTGCGAGTTTCGAGACGGTACTTCGAGCATCCGTGTTGGGTCTCGCCCCCGTTGCCGCGGTCGTCGTCTCGGTGTGATGAAGCAGGGCCCGTGAGTAATTGTCTAGACCAGACGATCGGCGCGGATAACATACTTGATCACCCAACGCTCCGTATTTCGTAACAACTGCGCACTATGTCGTTCTATTTGCGACATTTCGACCGGGAGTGTTGACCGATCCTGCGTGCCCACGCAGGATCGGGCTCACCAATCTCGGAAGTGACGGCTCTGAAGCGCTGGCACGGGACGTGATGGCTGAAGTGGTCAATCGGAGGTCCTATGTCGGTCACGAGCGCGGCTCTCATTCTTTCTTGGGTCGCCATCGCAATTCTGGGCTTGGGGTACGCGGGTCTTCGTCGGCAGCTCAACGAGGTTCATGCAGACACGATCTTCAGCAGTGCTGCTTCTTCGGCTCCCGCGAGGAGCGTGATCTCAGTTACGCGGACTGGGCGGCCATCTCTCATCCTGCTGTCGACCGACGACTGTCCAGTGTGTCTCGAGATCGTTCCTGCCTTCCGACGGCTTGCGACGTCGTCCGGCCTAGACGTCGATCACGTCATCCTGATGCGCAGCGGAACTGGCGATGCTGGCGCTGAGGTTCCTGTCGTCGTCGATGCGATGGCGTTCAACACCCTGGAACCCGGCTACCTGCCTGCCTTGGTGCTGGCTGACAACGATGGCTTGGTGCTGACTATCGAGCCGGTCGGAGGGATCGCCGCGCTCGAGTCCGTGGGTAAGAGATTCCACTCGAGGATCGCGGGTGTTGCGCGATCGGTGCAGGCAAATGTCGAGGAGCACGCATGAGCAAGCACATCTACTTCATCGCTCCCGACGGGCGTGCCGTCCAGGCGAGATCCGCAAGTTCCTGGTTCACGAATCGCTGTGACGCCACGCTGATCGTGCAGCCTGCCACGTTGAACGGAAAGTATCCGGACCGGGCACAGGGCCGAGAACTCCACGTCACATTCGCCGGCGGGTACGATCCGATCGCGTTTCAACTACTGGACGCACACGTCGAGCAACAACTGACGGTCCCAGGCGGCGAGTTCATCGTATATCGCAGTTCCCGCTCAGACCTCCAGGGTCTCGCCCTCTGGCGTGGGCCCTACCACGAGATTGCGTCCTGGCTCCCTCCCGTGGCCGAGTCGGAGGGAATCGACCCGTGGGGACGGTTCTCAGGCCTTCGAATCGAGGACGCTCCTGACGGGGTTCTCGTCACATCGGCCGCCGAGTCCGCGGTGAACGTACGGGTCACCGACGTTTCCAACTACGTCGAAGGCGTCGGGATGCTCTACTTCTACGCGCCGGCGGAGGCGCTCGGGCGGGTGCCGACGTTCAAGGGCCGTAGCGTGCCCAGCGGCGAAGTCTGGCGAACCACCGTCACAGACCTCGACGACGGTCCGGTCCAGACCCACTTCGTGCTCGCAAGTCCACAGTCAGTAGTTTCCCTCGTGCCCGAACACGGGGCGGCCCCGAAGTACGGGAGGCAATTGGCCTTCCTCGAATCCTTGCTGCACGTCGAATCGAACGCCCTCGCAAGGAAGGCAAGCTGATGCTCAGTCTCGACCAGATACCCGACGCCCTCACCCAGCCAGCACGCCCCGAGAAGAGCTTCGTCCGTCAGCAGATCCTCGCCTCTGCGTTCACCCGGCGCGGCCTCTTCCGGGCCGTGGCGGCAACGGGGATGGCTATCGGGCTCGCGTCGCTCGACGGGATCTCGCGGCTCCGGCGCGCCGAGGCCGTCACGACCTGGGGCAACTGCCCGAACTGGCACCCGCTGTTGGCCGGCATCTATGGCGTCCCGGCCGGGTCGAGCGCGTACAAGTTCTGGACGCTCGAGTGGAACAAGTGCAATCCCACTCACGGATCCGCGGCCGGGAACATCGGCCCGGGCTTCTGCGGCAGCGACGGATTCCACCGCAACGGCGTCGTGGGCTCGATCGAGTACGACCGTCGACCGGCCTCCTGCGCGGGCAGGAACACCTGGGCATGGAAGCGGAACGGCGTCGAACCGGAGCCGCCCGACGTCCGGTGTTCCGATGGGCGGTTCCGCCTGCTGAGCAGTGGGTCCGCATGGGTGAACTCCACGTGCAAGCACCCGATGTAGGCGCCCCGGACGTGAGGGCAAAGGCAACGAGGCTTCTCTGCGTTGCTGTTGTGCTGTCGACGCTCGCCCTGTGCGGATGCACGAGCCCGGGAGCGGACGGACGACGCGATCCTGCCGCTGGTGCCACCGCGTCGTTGTCTCCAGACGCGGAGACACCAGGGCAAGAGCCGGACGAGGCGCTGGAGTTCGTCGGTCGTGGATCTTCGCTAGTCCAGGACCTGTGGCAGCCCGTCGGCGCCATGGCCCCGCTGAGAACGGCCCTGCCACGGGTTCTTCACATCGACGACGCTGCGGGCGCGCCATCGCTGCACGCGGCGCCCATCGAGTCCGCCATCTTGGCGGCGGGCACCGACCCTCAGTGGTTCGGGGTCGGTGAGGTCGGGTTGATGAGCCCGGACGGGCAATGGCGCATCGTGGATCGCGACAGGCTCGGCATGCGCAAGTCCGACATCGTCGAGCAGCAGTTCGAGTTGAGCCCGAACGGACGGCAGTTGGCGCTCGGCGATCAGTACGGCGTCGTCGTGGTCGACCTGGCGTCGGGCGCCGCAACCCGAGTTGAGGTGCCCTTTCGGGACCCGGTGCTGCATTGGTGGACCCCCGACGGTGCCGGTGTGGTCGTGACGGCGCGGGGGGGTGGGGGGAAGGCCCAGGTCGTGCGACCGCGGGATCGGGCCGCCGAGCCTCTTGGCTATGACCCCTGGTCGTCCTCGGTCGACCGGGACGGTCGCGTCGTCGAGTTCGTGCGGAACTCGGGGTGGGCCGGGTCGGACCGGTTCGCCCCCGGAGACGTCTTCACCGCAGTGCGGACGTGGCCGGAGCGCGGTGAGGCCTCCGAGGTCGCCCGCTTAGAGAACGCGGTTCCCAGCGATGCCGAGGTCGGCTCCCACCTGTCGACGCTGGTCGGCGTGGTGCAAGGTGCCTACCCACAGGGCCGCAAGCTTGCGCGAGGCGTCCTGGCCATCGACCCCACGACCGGGCAGTCCCGCGGACTGCTGGAGCTGGCCCCGGACCAGATCGTCTGGGCCTCGGTCATAGGCGCTCTCGATCGCAGGTGGTTGTTGCTGCACATCCCCTACGGCCCCGGCGGCGGGCTGTGTGCATGGGATCCCGTGGCGGCTGAGCTGCGCGGCGTCATGACCACCGACGAGCAGGCCACGATCGTGAGCCTCGCGACCGACCTCATGAGGAGGAGTCCGCGGTGAGTACCCGGGCTCGAGGCCGAATCCGAAGCTCTGGCGGGGTCTGTGCGCGGCGCCTGCGCCGCGTCGCGGTTGCGCTCACCGCTCCGTGGAGCCTGGCCGCCTTCGCCTGCGTCGTCGTCCTGGGCGTGACGGTCGCAGAGATCGTCGGCGACCTCCCGAACTACTCATCCTGGTTGGCTGCGTCGATGGCGTCCGGTTACGCGATCTCGGGGTCGGTTTGAAGCCATAACTCAGCAATGCTGGTCTCGTCGGTCTGGCGGGGCGGATCCAGGCGGTTCTTCATCGTCGGCCTCCTTCTCGGAGGGCTCATCAGTGGCAGCCTGCTGCTGATCGTCGGTTCACTGACGCTTCATTGGTGGGTTCCGGCCGATGCCGTCCTCTGGGGTGCTGCGACCGTGTGCCTGGCCGCCGTCCTCCAGGACGCCGGCGTCCTGCGACTGCGGTTGCCCCAGAACGCGCGGCAGGTGCCAGAGCTGATCTCAAGTTCGGGGCCCCGTCGAGGCGCACTTCAGTTCGGGGTCGAGATGGGAACTGGTGCTCGCACCTACATGACGAGCATGCTCCCGTTCGTCCCGGTGAGCTTGGTTCTGCTTGGCGCCCCATGGCTGACAGCGTTGGGCATCGGTGCGGCGTTCGGTCTCGGGCGCTCGGCTGTCCCGGCGGTGCGCGCCCTCAAGGAGAACGACGACCGGTGGTCCGCAAGCTTTGGGCGCCATGAGCGATGGATCCAAGTGACGCTCGACGTGGCGGTTCTGGGATGTCTCATTGCTCTTGCGGTCCAGGCTTTCCGCTAGGCACCTGCACTCCCTCCCCGGTGGCCCGCCCGAGACATCGAGCGCAAGTCTGCATCTGGAAGGAGCCCCTACCGCTCGGCCGCCAGCAGTGCCCACACCTCGACGTCCCAGAGCCGGCCGTCGTGCTCGAACGCCTGGCGCAGCGTGCCCTCGTGGGTGAAGCCGAGCCGCCGGGCGACCGCCCGGCTGGGCAGGTTCTCCGGCACGCAGTGCCACTCGACCCGGCGGATGCCGCGCACGTCGACGGCCCAGGCCACCATCGCCTCGACGGCACGGGTGACCAGGCCCCGCCCGGTCGCCTCCGGGCTGAGCCAGACGCCGACCTCGCAGGTCGAGGCGGCCGGCTCGAAGACCCGGAAGAGCGTGCCGCCGACCATCTCGCCGTCGCGCCAGAGCGCGTAGATCCGGCCCCCGTCGCGTGCGGTGGCGTCGGCGTACCGCTGGAGGAACGCGTGCGCCGACTCCTCGTCGACGATCGAGCGGGCCCAGGGGAGCCAGGGGCCGAGGTGCTCGCGGTGGCGCGCGGTGAACGCCGCGAACGTCGCGGCCTCCCAGGGCTCGAGCGGACGCAGCTCCGCGTCTCCGACCTGCCTGCTCAGCATGGTGTGCTCCCATCTGCATAACGACTGTTATGTAATCTAGCCCCATGCCGGCCCGGGTCGACCACGATGCACGCCGCCGCGAGATCGCGGAGGCGCTGTGGCGGGTGCTGGCGCGCGACGGCTTCGGCGGCCTCAGCCTGCGCACGGTCGCGGCGGAGATGGGCGCGACCACGGGCCTGGTCACCCACTACTTCGGCAGCCGGGCCGAGCTGATCGACCACGCGCTCGAGCTGCTCCACGCACGCACCGACGCCTCGCTCGGCGAGGCTGACGTCCCGCTCGGGCGGGCATCGCTGCGCACCCGGCTGCTCGCCGTGCTGCCGACCACCGGGGAGGCGGCCGAGCTGAGCCGGATCTGGGTCGGCTTCTGGGGCCTCGCGATCGTCGACGCCGGCCTGTCCGCCCGGGAGGCCGCCCGCTACGAGCGCTGGCGGGCCTGGCTGCGGCCGCACGTCGCGGCCGGGTGGCCCGAGGCGGACGTCGAGACGAGCGTCGACCTGCTGACCTCCTCGACCCACGGCCTGGTCGTCCAGGCCCTCTTCGACCCCGACCGGTTCGGCCCGGAGCGGCTCGAGGCGCTGGTGGACGCACAACTGGCCCGCCTGGGCGGGTGAGGCCGGGTGACATTGCCCACGCGCCCGGACGATGCGCCGCCCGGCGGCGGCAGGCAGCATGGGCGCATGCAGTTCGGACGCAGCTACGAAGAGTTCGAGGTCGGCGCGACGTACAAGCACTGGCCCGGCAAGACGGTGACCGAGTACGACGACCACATGTTCTGCCTGCTCACCATGAACCACCACCCGCTGCACCTCGACGCGCACTACGCGGAGGAGACCACGCAGTTCGGGAAGAACGTCGTGGTCGGCAACTACGTCTACTCGATCCTGCTCGGCATGAGCGTGCCGGACGTCTCGGGCAAGGCGATCGCCAACCTGGAGATCGAGTCGCTGCGGCACGTCGCGCCGACGTTCCACGGTGACACGCTCTACGGCGAGACCACCGTGCTCGACAAGTGGGAGAGCACGAGCAAGGACGACCGCGGGGTCGTGCACGTCGAGACGGTCGGCTACAACCAGGACGGCAAGGTCGTGTGCATCTTCCGCCGCAAGGTGATGGTGCCGAAGCAGAGCTACCTCGAGGCCCGCGGCGGGGAGCAGCCCGGCCGCCCGGTCCCGCTGCCCGACAAGAACTGGCGAGGCGCCGCGGACTGAGCTTGCGAAGTCCGCGAGTGCGCCGAAGGGTTGAGGAGCGTCGGGTCAGGCCGGAGCGGAGCGACGGGCTGACCGAGGCGTCTCGAAACCAAGGCCCCGGACCTGAGCTTGCGAAGTCCGCGAGTGCGCCGAAGGGTTAAGGAGCGTCGGGTCAGGCCGGAGCGGAGCGACGGGCTGACCGAGGCGTCTCGAAACCAAGGCCCCGGACCTGAGTTCGCGAAGCCCGCGAGTGCGCCGACGCGTCTCGAGACGCGATCGACCTGAGGAGCGCTCAGCGGCTGCCGAGTGACGCCGCCGCCTTCGGCACGAACGCCGCGGCGAGCGGCACGATGCCGAGCACCAGGACCATCGGTACGGCGAAGCCGACGCGCAGCGAGCCGGCGCCGACCAGCCCGGTCATCACCGAGCCGAGCAGCGCGCCCACGTAGTTGAACTGGTTGAATCGGGCGATCACCGCGTCGACCCGGGCCTGGCGGACGGCCGGCTCGAACCCGCCCTCGGACTCGGGGCCGCCGGCGATCTTCGCCGCCGCGGAGAAGCTGAGCGGCGCGACCACCGCGACGCCGGCACCCAGGAGCGCGAAGCCGGCCACGGCGACCTGCCAGCCGGGGGAGAAGACCACGACGGCGAGCGCCGCGGCGCCGATCAGCGCGCCGACCCGCAGCACCGGCACCACGCCGAACCGGGCGACCAGCCCGTCGCCGGCCAGCCGCACGGCCCCGCTGGCGAGCAGGTAGGCGATCGCGGCCAGCGACACGTAGCGTTCGGGCGTCGTGAACTCGTGGTCGAGGAACAGCGGGCCCCACGTCTGCACGGCGGTGTCGACCATGTAGAAGAGCACCATCGCGAGGCCGACCAGCAGGATCGGCCGCCACGGGACCGCCACCTCCAGGGAGAGCTCGGTGGGCCCGTGGTCGCGGGGCAGGAACGGCGCGAACGACACCAGGAGCGGCACCACGCCGACGACCGCGGCCGCCTCGAGCGGCAGGTGTGACATCCCGAACGTCAGCGTCGCCCCGAGGACGCCGCCCAGCGTCCAGGCGCCGTGGAAGGACGGCAGGATCGGCCGGCCGTAGCGGTGCTCGATCGCGACCGCCTGCATGTTGGTGCTCGCGTCGACCACGCCGAGGCCGAGGCCGTATCCGGCCATGCCCGCGACGTACACGCCGGCGCTCGGCGCCACGCACAGGACGGGCACCGAGACGGCGATGACCAGCAGCCCGGTGCGCAGCAGCAGGGCGCTGTCGCGCCGCTTGGCCAGCCGCTCCGCGACCACCGAACCCGCGCCGGCGAGCAGGATCATCATCAGCAGCACCAGCGAGAGCGCGACGTCGGACAGGTGCCACCTGTCCTGGAAGTCGGGCAGGCGCGTGGTCAGGCTGAGCAGCACCATGCCCTGGCTGAGGAAGGCGGCGGCCGTGGCGACCCGCGCCCGCGAGATCTGCATGCCGGGCATCGTGGCACGATCGCCGGCGATAGCGTGCGGACATGCTGTTCCCGGAGGCCCGGCGCGCCGTCGAGCTGGCGGCCGCAGCGACGCCCGTCTGGACCGAGGGCTACGACGTACCCGCCGCTCGTGCGCAGGCACGCGCGGCCGCGGCGGCCGAGCCGCGCGAGGACGTCGCCGAGGTGCGCGACATCGACGCCGACGGTGTGCCGGCGCGTCTCTACCGGCCCGACCACGCCACACCCGGCCTGGTGCTGCACCTGCACGGAGGCGGCTTCGTCTTCCACGACGTCGACGTCCACGACCCGGCCGCCCGCCGGCTGGCCAACCGCACCCGCCGGGCGGTGCTCAGCGTCGACTACCGGCGGCCACCCGAGCATCGCTTCCCGGCGGCGCCCGACGACGTGTCGACCGTCGTCGCCTGGCTCGACCGCGAGGGCCCTGCGCTCGGCCTCGACGGGCCGACGGTCGTCCACGGCGACAGCGCCGGCGGCAACCTCGCGCTGGTCGCCGCGCTGCGCCACCCGACGCGGTTCGCGGGCGTCGTGCTGGTCTACCCGTTCCTCGACCCCGAGGCCGGCTTCGCCTCGTACCGCACCGCCACCGACGGCTTCGACCCGCGTGAGGCGGCGTGGTACTGGCAGCAGTACGCCGCGACGCCCGCCGACCTCATCCACCCCGACCTCGCGCCGCTGCGCTCCGACCGGCTCGCGACGCTGCCGCCCACCCTGCTGGTGACCGCCGAGCACGACCCGCTCCGCGACGAGGGGGAGCACCTCGCGGCGCGGCTCGCCGACGCCGGCGTGGCGGTCACCGCGACCCGCTACCTCGGTCAGGTCCACGGCTTCTGGCGGCACGCCTCGGTGTTCCCCGCTGCCGAGCAGTTGCTGCGGCAGTCCGCCTCGTTCATCGACCAGTGCTGCTGAGAGGATGCCCGCATGCGCGTGCACCTCGGCTGCGACCATGCCGGCCTCGACCTGAAGGACCACCTGACGACCTGGCTCACCGAGCACGGGTACGAGCCGGTCGACCACGGTCCGTTCTGGTACGACGCCCAGGACGACTACCCCGTCTTCTGCCTGCGCGCGGCGCAGGCCGTCGCGGCCGAGCGCGCGGCCGGCCAGGACAGCCTGGGGGTCGTGATCGGCGGCTCCGGCAACGGTGAGCAGATCGCCGCCAACAAGGTCGCCGGCATCCGGTGCGCGCTGGCGTGGTCGGAGGAGACCGCGCTGCTCGCCCGCCAGCACAACGACGCCAACGTCGTGGCCGTCGGCGGCCGGATGCACTCGCTGGCGGAGATGACCCGGTTCGTGGAGCTCTTCCTGGCCGAGCCGTTCTCGGACGCCGAGCGCCACTCCCGGCGGATCGCCCAGCTCGCGGCGTACGAGGTCGACGGCACGCTGCCGCCACTCCCGGAGCCTCCGGCTGCCGATGCCTGAGGGACACACCCTCCACCGGCTCGCCGGTGAGCTGACCCTGGTGTTCGGCGGCCGCGAGGTCGAGGCGAGCAGCCCCCAGGGCCGGTTCGCCGAGTCCGCTGCGCTGATCGACGGCCAGGTCCTGGTCGGCGCCGAGGCCTGGGGCAAGCACCTGTTCGTCGGGTTCCCCGACGAGCGGTTCGTGCACATCCATCTCGGCCTGTACGGCGGCCTCGAGGTCGTCGCCGGGGTGCCCGAGGTGCCGGTGCCGAGGGGGCAGGTGCGCCTGCGGCTGGTGGCCGCGCCCGCCGGTGGCTCCGCCGCCTTCTCGTACGCCGACCTGCGCGGCGCCACGACGTGCGAGCTGCTGACCCGCGCGGAGCGCGACCTCGTCGTCCTCCGGTCCGGGCCGGACCCACTGCGCGCCGACGCCGACCCCGGCCTGGCCTGGGAACGGATCCGGCGCAGTCGCGCGCCCATCGGCTCGCTGCTGATGGACCAGTCGGTGCTCGCGGGCGTCGGCAACGTCTACCGGGCCGAGGTGCTGTTCCGGCACCGGATCGACCCCTATCGGCCGGGCAACACGCTGCGGATCGGGCAGTGGCGGGCGATGTGGGACGACCTGGTCGTCCTGATGCGCGAGGGCGTGCGCACCGGGCGGATCGACACGGTGCGACCGGAGCACACGCCGGAGGCGATGGGCCGGCCGCCGCGCCGCGACGACCACGGCGGCGAGGTCTACGTCTACCGCCGCAACGGCATGCCCTGCCACGTCTGCGGGCGGTCGGTGCGCACCGCCGAGCTCCAGGGGCGCAACCTGTTCTGGTGCTCCCAGTGCCAGCGCAGGTACCGGTCCCGAGCACTACAGTGAGCGCACCCCAGGACGAGGACCGACGACCATGACCGCTCGTACCGACGCGGACCGGCCCGCTCAGCCGTCCCGACCGCGGCGGGTGCGCCGCCGCCGGCACCTCCTGCCGCGTGCCAACCGCACGCTGGTGCTGCTGGTCGCGCTCACGGTCCTGATCACCCTGGTCGTGCTGGCCTGGCCGGGCACCGCGCCGATGACGACGCTGATGATCCCGCTGCTGCTCGGCAGCCTGCTGCTCGGGCCGCGGCAGCTGCCGTGGTTCGTGGTCTTCGTGATGGTGATGCTGATGCTCGCCATCGCGCGGCAGCCGGAGCTCGACGCCCGGATCGTGCTGGCGATCACCATCCTCTACGCGCTCTGCTTCATCGTGCTGACCACCTCCTTCCGGCGCTCCCGGCTGGGCGTCGCCGGGGTGCAGGGGGAGTCGATGCTCGTGGACCTGCGCGACCGGATCCTGAGCCAGGGCGGGATCCCGCCGCTGCCCTCGGGCTGGCTGGTCGAGGGCGCGCTGCGCTCGGCCGGCGGCACGCCGTTCGCCGGCGACTTCGTGGTCGCCGTGGTCCCGCGCGACTCCGACCGACTGCAGATCGTCGTCGTCGACGTCTCCGGCAAGGGGGAGCAGGCCGGCACCCGCGCGCTGCTGCTCTCGGGCGCCTTCGGCGGCCTGCTCGGCGCCCTCGAGCCGGCCGAGTTCCTGCCCGCGGCCAACGAGTACCTGCTGAACCAGCGCTGGGACGAGGGGTTCGCGACCGCCATCCACCTCTCCCTCGACCTCGAGTCCGGCGACTTCGAGGTCCGCGCCGCCGGCCACCCGCCGGCGGCGCAGCTCGACGCCGGCTCCGGGCGCTGGTCGGTGCACGAGGCGGAGGGCCCGGTGCTCGGGCTCATCGAGGACGCCGAGTTCACCACCGTCTCCGGGGTGCTGCGACCCGGCGACGCGATGATGCTCTACACCGACGGGATGGTCGAGACGCCCAAGCGCGACATCGGGCTCGGCATCGACCGGATGCTCGGTCAGGCCGAGCGGCTGCTGCGCGGCGACTTCGAGGGCGGCGCCGACCGGCTGGTCGACGCGCTGGGCTCCCACAACGACGACCGCGCGCTGGTGCTCGTCCACCGCCGCTGACGCGGCCCCACGTCGTACCAGCGCCGTACCAGGGGAGCGTCCACGGCGCCGTCCCGGTTGGGGCCAGGTGGGCTCGGTATGGCACGATTGCACCGCACATTCGCGCCCTGGTCGACGGGTCGGGGAGGTGTCGCGCGGATGTAGCTCAATGGTAGAGCCCCAGTCTTCCAAACTGGCTACGCGGGTTCGATTCCCGTCATCCGCTCCAGGAGGGGTCCGGACGCTGCCGCGGTAGCGCCCGGGGCGCCGCCTGGCGGGGCGTAGCGTAGTGGCTAGCGCGCCTGCTTTGGGAGCAGGAGATCGCAGGTTCGAGTCCTGTCGCCCCGACTCGCAGCACCGCAGAACCCATCGAGCAACCAATAGGAGAAAGCCTGTGAAGAGCGCCGTCGAGACCTTGAGCCCGACCCGGGCCAAGCTGACCGTCGAGGTGCCCTTCGAGGAGCTCAAGCCGAGCCTCGACAAGGCATACAAGGCCATCGCCCAGCAGATCAACGTGCCCGGCTTCCGCCGCGGCAAGGTCCCGCCGGCCGTCATCGACCGTCAGGTCGGCCGCGGTGCGGTCCTCGACCAGGCGATCAACGAGGTCGTGCCGCAGAAGTACATCGAGGCGCTCCAGGCCAACGACCTCCAGCCGCTCGCCCAGCCGGAGATCGAGGTGACCAGGCTCGAGGACAACGACGCCCTCGAGTTCACCGCCGAGGTCGACGTCAAGCCCGAGATCACGCTCCCGTCGTACGACGGCGTCGAGGCCCAGGTCGACGACATCGAGCTCACCGACGCCGACGTCGAGGAGCAGCTCGAGGCCCTGCGCGAGCGCTTCGCGACGCTCATCGACGTCGAGCGCCCGGCCGCCGACGGCGACTTCGTCGTGATGGACCTCAAGGCCACCAAGGACGGCGAGCCCGTCGAGGGCGCCGAGGTCACCGGCATGTCCTACCGCGTCGGTCGCGGCGGCATGCTCGACGGCCTCGACGAGGCGCTGGTCGGCCTGGCCGCCGGCGACGAGACCGTCTTCTCCTCCCAGCTCGTGGGCGGCGACCTGGTCGGCGAGGGCGTCGAGGTCGCCGTGTCGGTGAGCCAGGTGCAGGAGCAGGAGCTGCCGGAGGTCGACGACGAGTTCGCGCAGCTGGCCTCGGAGTTCGACACCGTCGCCGAGCTGACCGAGGACCTCCGTGAGCGCCTCGGCCGCGGCCGCCGACTCGAGCAGGCCGCCGCCGCTCGCGACGCGGTGCTCGAGGCGCTGCTCGAGCAGGTCTCCGTGCCCCTGCCCGAGAGCGTCGTCACCGACGAGCTCAACGCCCGGCGCAGCAGCTTCGAGCAGCAGCTCGCCTACAGCGGCGTCACGATGGACAAGTACCTCGAGGACGAGGAGCAGACCCAGGAGGAGTTCGAGGCCGACCTCGAGCGCCGGGTCCGCGACGCCGTGACCGCGCAGTTCCTCCTCGACGAGATCGCCAAGGTCGAGGAGTTCGGCATCGAGCAGCAGGAGCTCTCCGAGCACATGGTCCGCCGGGCCCAGCAGTCCGGCCAGGACCCGCAGGAGTTCGCGAACCACATGTTCGAGCACAACCACATCCCCGAGCTGGTGCAGGAGATCCTGCGCGGCAAGGCGCTGGCCCGGATCGTCGAGTCGGCCGTGGTCAAGGACGCCTCGGGCAACGTGGTCGAGCTGGCGAACCTGCGTCCCGACGGCACCATCGGTGCACCGGAGGACGCCGCCGAGGCCGAGGACGCCGAGGCTGGGGACGCCGAGGCCGCGGAGGAGAAGGCCGAGGCCTGATCCCACCCGATCCCGTTCGTCGACCCGCCCGAGCCGTTCGGGCGGGTCGACGGCATTTCGCCCAGAGCACGGGCCCGGGGCCGACCCGGGGTCCAGCGGGGTCGGTCAGGTAGTCCGAGCGCGACACGCCGCATCCCCCGGCGTGTCGCGCTCCGCTTTCCCTGACCGCCCCGGCTGCCCCGGCGTGTCGCCGCCGTTTCCCCGGGCGGCCGGGGAAACGGCGATCCGCGTGCCGCCGGCACCCGACGGACCGCACCGCTCAGGGTCATGCCGGCCGCAGCAGGCCCGAAATCTGCTGTCGGCGAACAGGGGGGTGTACGCCGTGGATGTGTCGGCGCTTGCGGCTAGGGTCGCTTTCGTGACCCAGTACTCCAGCTCCGCGCCCCACTCGGGGACCCAGCAGCCGCAGCTCAACGGCGGCGGCGGGATGAACGGCCTCGACGACCACATCTACCAGCGCCTGCTGCGCGAGCGCATCGTCTTCCTCGGCTCCGAGGTCCGCGACCAGAACGCGAACGCGATCTGCGCCCAGCTGCTGCTGCTGTCCGCCGAGGACCCCGAGGCCGACATCTTCCTGCACATCAACAGCCCGGGTGGCTCGGTCGACGCCGGCATGGCGATCTACGACACCATGAACTACATCCCCAACGACGTCGCCACGGTCGGCATGGGCCTGGCCGCCTCGATGGGGCAGTTCCTGCTCTGCGCCGGCACCAAGGGCAAGCGCTACGCGCTGCCGCACGCCCGGATCATGATGCACCAGCCGTCGTCCGGCATGGGCGGCTCGGCCTCCGACATCAAGATCCAGGCCCAGCAGTCGCTGCACATCAAGCAGATCCTGCTCGACCTGATCGCCGAGCACACCGGCCAGCCGCGCGAGCAGGTCGAGGCCGACGCCGACCGCGACCGCTGGTTCACCGCGGAGCAGGCGAAGGAGTACGGCCTGGTCGACCAGGTCATCAAGAGTGCCCGCGAGGCCGCCGACGACGGCCGCCCGGCCCACAAGAACTGAACCCACGAGACGGGGAAAGAGCCATGAACTACTACATCCCGCAGTGGGAAGAGCGCACGTCGTACGGCTTCCGGCGCATCGACCCCTACGCCAAGCTGTTCGAGGACCGCATCATCTACCTCGGCACGCCGATCTCCGACGACGTCGCCAACGCGGTGATCGCCCAGCTGATGTGCCTGGAGTCGATGAACCCCGACCAGGACATCCAGATCTACATCAACAGCCCCGGCGGCTCGTTCACGGCGCTGACGGCCATCTACGACACGATGAACTTCATCAAGTCCGACGTGCAGACCGTGTGCATCGGCCAGGCGGCCTCGGCGGCGGCGATCCTGCTGGGCGCCGGCGCCCGCGGCAAGCGGATGGCGCTGCCCAACAGCCGGATCCTGATCCACCAGCCCTACACCGAGGGCACCTTCGGGCAGACCTCCGACATCGAGATCCAGGCCAACGAGATCCTGCGGATGCGGGAGCTGCTGGAGAAGATGATCAGCGACCACAGCGGTCGCCCGCTCGAGCAGGTGAGCCGCGACATCGAGCGCGACAAGATCCTCACCGCCGAGCAGGCCGTCGAGTACGGCCTGATCGACGCGGTGATCGAGTCGCGCAAGGGTGCCCCCGCACTCGCCTGAGGCCATGGCCGACCCAGAACGTCCCGTGTCCCTCCCCCGAACGGGGGTGGCACGCGGTACCGTCAGAGAGGCCCTCGGCCCCTCGATCGCACAACCGCAGCACCAGCTCGACAGATAGGTTCGACAGCCCAGGACCCGACCCACCGGGCCCGACAGGTCGAGCTCGAGATACCGGAGGATGACCGCCCGTGGCACGTATCGGTGACGGAGGCGACCTGCTCAAGTGCTCCTTCTGCGGGAAGAGCCAGAAGCAGGTCAAGAAGCTGATCGCGGGTCCCGGCGTCTACATCTGCGACGAGTGCATCGACCTGTGCAACGAGATCATCGAGGAGGAGCTCAACGAGGGCTCCGAGGTCAGCCTCGACGAGCTGCCCAAGCCGCGCGAGATCTTCGAGTTCCTCAACTCCTACGTCATCGGTCAGGAGCAGGCGAAGAAGTCGCTCGCGGTCGCGGTCTACAACCACTACAAGCGGGTCCAGTCGGGCCTGCAGCCCGGGGCCGGCCCCGCGGGCCCGGGCAAGCACAGCAAGGACGAGGTCGTCGAGGTCGCGAAGTCCAACATCCTCGTGATCGGTCCGACCGGCTGCGGCAAGACCTACCTCGCCCAGACGCTGGCCCGGATGCTCAACGTCCCGTTCGCCATCGCCGACGCGACCGCCCTCACCGAGGCCGGCTACGTCGGCGAGGACGTCGAGAACATCCTGCTCAAGCTGATCCAGGCTGCCGACTACGACGTCAAGAAGGCCGAGACCGGCATCATCTACATCGACGAGATCGACAAGGTGGCCCGCAAGGCCGAGAACCCGTCGATCACCCGTGACGTCTCCGGCGAGGGCGTCCAGCAGGCGCTGCTGAAGATCATCGAGGGCACCACGGCCTCGGTGCCGCCGCAGGGGGGACGCAAGCACCCCCACCAGGAGTTCATCCAGATCGACACCACCAACATCCTCTTCGTCGTGGGTGGTGCGTTCGCCGGGCTCGAGCACATCATCGAGCAGCGGGTCGGCAAGAAGACCCTCGGCTTCACCGCGGAGGTCCGCGGCCAGGCCGAGCGCGACGCCGAGGACCTGCTCGCCCAGGTGCGCCCCGAGGACCTCACCAAGTTCGGCCTGATCCCGGAGTTCATCGGGCGGCTGCCGCTGATCGCGAGCGTCTCCAAGCTCGACCAGGAGGCGCTGGTGCAGATCCTCACCGAGCCGCGCAACGCGCTGGTCAAGCAGTACCAGAAGCTCTTCGAGCTCGACGGCGTCGAGCTCGAGTTCACCCCCGAGGCCGTCGAGGCGATCGCCGACAAGGCGATGGAGCGCGGCACCGGTGCGCGCGGGCTGCGCGCGATCATCGAGGAGGTGCTCCTCCACGTGATGTACGACGTGCCGTCCCGCGGCGACGTCGCCCGGGTGATCGTCACCCGCGAGGTCGTGTCCGACGACGTCGCACCCACGCTGGTGCCGCGCGAGTCCGAGGCCAAGAAGAAGAAGTCGGCCTAGGAGTCTGCTGAACAAGACGGGCGAGCGCGAGCGGCGGCCGGTGCGTGCGGTGGCAAGGCGGCCGAGGGAAGGCGTGGCGGGTCACTTCGACCGAGGCGAACGCAGCCAACGCTCCACCGGCCGTCGCGTAGCCGCGCGGATTGTTCAGGAGGCTCCTAGGCCTGGCCGGATCCGCCCCACCGGGCCGTCTGGCCCGCCCGGGCCATCCGGACCGGCGCGCACACCGACCCCTGGCCTGTCGGGACTAGCCCACTCGGGCCATTTCCGGCCATTCGCGGCCTGGGGGTTTGGCCGCGGTGCGGCCGGGCCGGAAAACTCATCCCCGAACGTCCGAATATCTCGGGGAAGGGGTCAGATGCGGTCCGAGCACCGGGCACCGTTGGTGGCCTCGATCATCGTCGTCCTGGCGTGCATCGGGGTGATGGCGCACGCCGTGCGCACGGATGCCATCGGCGGCATCGCGGGTCCGATCCACCGGGCCCTGCTGGCCGCGCCCGTGCTGCACCCGAAGCCGGTCCCGACCGAGGCGCCGGTGCCGGCGACCGCGGTGAAGGCCGCCACGGGCGGTGAGTCCTCGGCCGACCGCGGTGCGGGCGCGCCGGACCAGGGCCACGCGGCCGGCTCGGCGGGCGACGAGGCCACGACCCGGCCCGGCAGCTCGCACCAGCGCCCGGGCAAGAAGGACGACAAGCACCTCGCCCAGGACAACGGCAAGCAGGACGATGCGAAGCAGGACGACGCCGACGGCGCCACGCTCGCTGCGGCGCCGCCCGTCTCGGAGCCGACGGTCCCCGTCATCCCGGTGGTGCCGGACCGCTCCTCGGGCTCGAGCGACCATCGTGGGTGGGGTCGTGACGACGACGACGACCACGACCGCGGCCACGGCTGGGGTCGCGGCGAGGACCGCAGCACGACCCGAGGTCCGGGCTTGAGCGCGGGCCAGGGCGTGCGGAACGCTGTGAAGGGCGTCATCGAGACCAGCATCCCGACCTCGACCCGCGACAACTCCGGCCGCGGTGGTGGTCGGGGCCACGGCTGGGGTCACTCCAGCAATCCGGGCCGGGGCAACCCGGGCTACGGCAACCCGAGTGGCTCGGTGAGCGGCGCGGTCGGCGGCGTCGTCGGCGTGATCGGTGGCCCGTCAGGGTCCGGGAACGACAACGACCGTGGCTGGGGCCGCGGCGACCGCAACGACGACCACGACCGGGGCTGGGGCCGCGGCGGTGGTCGCGGTCACGACGGCGACCGCGGCTGGCGCTGACCGAGGCGGTGTGGCCGGGCCCCGGGTGACCGACCCCGGCCGACCGAGGCCGGTCGAGGTCAGCCCTCGACCGGGGCCAGCTCCGCCTCGACGGTGATCTCGGTGGCGTCGGGGTCGACGGTGAAGACCAGGTCGCCGACCACGCGGCCGGTCTTGCGCAGGTCGTCGGCGGCCTGCTCGGCCGCGGTGACCAGCGGCTCCGGCCCCCGGATCACCACCCGCGCCAGCTCGGCCCGCATCGACACCTTGGCGGTGGACTTGGCGCCGCGGATGCCGATCAGGGCCGCCGCGACCGCGTCCAACGTCACCGGATCACTGGCGGCGGCGGAGCCGAGCTCGGTGACCGTCGGCCAGGACGCCAGGTGGATCGAGCCCTCCTGCCACCACGACCAGACCTCCTCGGTCACGTAGGGCAGGAACGGCGCGAGCAGCCGCAGCTGCACGTCGAGGGCGATCGCCAGCGTCGCCTTCGCCGACACCGTGGCGGCGCCGTCGTCGGCGTACGCGCGCTCCTTGACCAGCTCGAGGTAGTCGTCGCAGAACTCCCAGAAGAACTTCTCGGCGGTCTCGAGGGCGGTCGTGTAGTCGTAGGCCTCGAACGCGTCGGTCGCGGCGGTGACGACGTTCGCGAGCCGGCCGAGGAGGGCACAGTCGACCGGCTCCGAGACCTCGAACGGGTTCACGCCGGTCGCGCCCACGCCGCCGAGGACGAACTTGGAGGCGTTGAGCACCTTCATCGCGAGCCGCCGGCCGACCTTCATCTGGCTCTCGTCGAACGGCGAGTCCAGGCCGGGGCGCGCCATGGCGGCGCGCCAGCGGACGGCGTCGGCACCGAAGCGCTCGAGGATCTCGGTCGGCACCACGACGTTGCCCTTGGACTTCGACATCTTCTTGCGGTCCGGGTCGAGGATCCAGCCGGAGAGCATCGCGTGCGACCACGGCACCTGGTGGTTCTCGAAGTGCGCGCGCACCACCCGGCCGAAGAGCCAGGTGCGGATGATGTCGTGGCCCTGGGTGCACAGGTCCATCGGGAAGACCCGGTCGAACAGGTCCGGGTCGCTCTCCCAGCCGCCCGCGATGTGCGGGGTCAGCGACGAGGTCGCCCAGGTGTCCATCACGTCGGGGTCGCCGACGAAGCCGCCGGGCTTGCCGCGCTGGTCCTCGGCGTAGCCGGCCGGCGCGACCGTGGACGGGTCGAGCGGCAGGTCCTCCTCGCGGGGGAGGAGCGGGTGGTCGTGGTCGGGCTCGCCCTCGGCGTCGAGGGGGTACCAGACCGGGAAGGGGATGCCGAAGAAGCGCTGGCGCGAGATCAGCCAGTCGCCGTTCAGGCCGCCGACCCAGTTGTCGTAGCGGTGCTGCATGTGGGCCGGGATCCAGACGATCCGGCCGCCGTCCTCCACCAGCTCCTTGCGCAGGGCCGCGTCGCGGCCGCCGTTGCGGATGTACCACTGGCGGGTGGCGACGATCTCCAGCGGCTTGTCGCCGCGCTCGTAGAAGTTCGTCATCCGGGTGGTCGGCTTCGGGTCGCCGTCGAGGTCGCCCGACTCGCGGAGCATGCCGACGACGGCCTCGCGGGCCGAGAAGGCGGTCTTCCCCTTGAGCTGCTCGTACGCCGTGGCCGCGGGCTCGTGCGCGAGCCACTCGGGCGTCTCACGGGACATCCGGCCGTCGCGGCCGATCAGTGTGCGCACGGGCAGCGCCAGCTCGCGCCACCACTGGACGTCGGTGAGGTCGCCGAACGTGCAGCACATCGCGATGCCGGCGCCCTTGTCCATCTCGGCGGCCGGGTGGGCCAGCACCGGGATCGGCACGCCGAAGACCGGCGAGGTGACCGTGGTGCCGAAGAGCGACTGGTAGCGCTCGTCGTCGGGGTGCGCGATCAGCGCGACGACCGAGGGGATCAGCTCGGGACGCGTGGTCTCGATGTGGACGGCGGAGCCGTCCGGCCGGTGGAAGGCCACTCGGTGGTACGCGCCGGCGTACTCGCGCGCCTCGAGCTCGGCCTGCGCGACCGCGGTCTGGAAGGTGACGTCCCAGAGCGTCGGCGCCTCCTGCAGGTAGGCCTCGCCGCGGGCGTAGTTGCGCAGGAACGCGCGCTGGCTGGCGGCCTGCGCCTTCGCGCCGATCGTCGTGTAGTGCTGCTTCCAGTCGACCGAGAGCCCGAGGGTGCGCCACAGCTGCTCGAAGACCTTCTCGTCCTCGATGACCAGCCGCTCGCACAACCCGATGAAGTTGGGCCGGCTGATCGGGATCTGCCGCTTCGGGTCCGGCTTCTCCGGCGGGGTGAAGTCGGGGTCGTAGGGGAGCGAGGGGTCGCAGCGCACGCCGAAGTAGTTCTGCACCCGGCGCTCGGTCGGCAGGCCGTTGTCGTCCCAGCCCATCGGGTAGAAGACCGACTTGCCGCGCATCCGCTGGAAGCGCGCGACCAGGTCGGTGTGGGTGTAGGAGAACACGTGTCCCACATGCAGGCTGCCGCTCACGGTCGGCGGCGGCGTGTCGATCGAGTAGACGTTCTCGCGCGGCTGGGTGCGGTCGAAGGCGTAGGTGTCCTGCGCCTTCCAGCGCTCGCTCCAGGTGGCCTCGAGACCCTCGAGCGCAGGCTTGTCGGGTACGACGACGGCGCGAGGATCTGCGCTGGTCGTCTCCGGGGCCTGGCTCTGTGTCTCGGTCATGGTCGAAATCCTAGGGCGCGCGACGGCAACCGGAGAAACCGGTTGTGGGGGTGGGCACCCGGCTGGCTGACTTCCGTCATGTCCTCCAGCATCGAGCTCACCGGCGACCCCGCGAGGTTCCTGGCCGAGACGGACGCGCACCTGGCCGCCGAGCCGGTGCTCACGACCGTGATCGCGACCGTGACGGCACGGCTGGCGCAGGGCGGCGACACCGCGGAGCCGCCGTACCGCTGGTGGGCGATCGCGCGTGACGGGGCCGGGGCGGTGGCCGGCGTAGCGATGCGTACGGCGCCGTTCGCGCCCTACCCGCTCTACGTGCTGCCGATGCCCGACGCCGCCGCCGTGGCGCTCGCCCGGGCGCTGCACGAGCGCGGTGAGGAGGTCCGCGGCGTCAACGGCGCGCTACCGGCCGCCCAGGTGGTCGCCGACGAGACCGTGCGCCTGGCCGGGGGAGCGGTGAGCGTGCACGAGCACCTGCGGCTCTTCGAGCTCGGCGACCTGGCGCTGCCCGACGCCCCGGCGGGGCGGCTCCGGGCCGCGACCCGCGACGACGCCGAGCTCTGCCTGGCCTGGTTCCGGGACTTCGGTCGGGCCGCGGCCGAGCAGGCCGGTCGCACCGAGCCGCACGGCAACGCCGCGGAGTCCTTCACGATCGACGACATGCTGGTGCGCATCGACGACGGCATCGTCTGGCTCTGGGAGGACGAGCACGGCACGCCAGTGCACCTGACCGCCGCCAACCTGCCCGCGAACGGCGTGACCCGGATCGGCCCGGTCTACACGCCTCGCGAGCTGCGCGGCCGGGGCTACGCCGGCCGCGCGGTGGCGGAGGTCTCGGCGCAGTACGTCGCCCGGGGGATCCGCTGCTGCCTGTTCACCGACCAGGCCAACCCGGTCTCCAACCACGTCTACGAGGCGATCGGCTACCGGCACGTCGTGGACATGGTGAACCTGGTGATCTGCTAGTGGTCATCACCGTTGATACGTCGGGGGTATCCGTGTTCAGGGTGGGTGCCTCGCAAGGCGGCGGCGCGACGGCATACCTGGTTGTCTACCGAGCGTCGCCAACGCGGCGAGGTGCGTGCACTGGGTGCGTAGACCCTTGGTGAATCAGCGGTGATGGCCACTAGCACTGTTGCTAGCATTGCTTCGTGCCCGCCCTTCACATCCGCAACGTCTCCGAGGAGACGGTCGCTCGGCTGAAGGCTCGAGCAAGCTCCCACGGTCGTTCGCTCGAGGCCGAGCTCAGGCTCGTCCTCGATGACGCGGCCACCTCGATGACGCGGCCACGCAGCCTCGGCGGCGTCGGCGTCGTGGACCGCTCAACCTGATCACGGTCGACACGGGGCGCACCGAGCCGTTCAACCGCGAGGACTACTACCCGGACGACTCAGACGGCTCAGACGTCCCCGCCGGCGATGGCGATCGGTAGCACGGAGTGGGTGCTGCTGGACACCAACGTCCTGGTCGCGGCACTGGATCGGTCACGAACGGCCCATCGGGCGGCAGTTCGCCTGCTGGAGCAGGACGAGCGCGCGCTCGCGATCGGTGACCAGTCGGTGCGCGAGTTCCTGACTGCTGCGACGCGACCGGTCGCGTCGAACGGGCTGGGCCTCCCGGCCCCGCGCGCTGTCGCGGTGCTGGAGGACCTTCTGGACGGTGTCGAGACGCTGCATGCCACCGAAGGGTCCACGCGTCGTCTGGTCGAGATGGTCCGTCACGGCGCTGTGGCCGGCAAGCAGGTGCACGATGCCAACCTGGTGGCGGTCGCCCTCGAGAACCACGCTGCGGTGATCGTCACCGACCATGGCCGTCACTTCGAGCGCTTCGCAGACCTGATCGAGATCGAGCCGCTGGCTCCGTAGCACCTGGCCTCGATCCGATCGGGGCCGAGGGAACTCTCTAGACTCGTCGGCGAGATGACCGACGTACCCGCACCCCGACTCGCCGAGACCTACGAAGAGGTCGAGGACGCGCTGCTGTCCCGCTGGCCGGAGACCAAGCTCGAGCCGTCCCTGGACCGGATCCACGCCTTCGCCGAGCTGCTCGGCGACCCCCAGCGCGCCTACCCGGTGATCCACCTGACCGGCACCAACGGCAAGACCTCCACGTCGCGGATGATCGACACGCTGCTGCGGGCGCTCGACCTGCGCACCGGCCGGTTCACCAGCCCGCACGTCGAGCGGATGTCGGAGCGGATCTCGATCGACGGCGAGCCGCTGACCGACGAGGAGTTCGTGCGCGCGTTCAACGACGTCGCGCCGTACACCCACCTCGTCGACGTCAGCGAGGACCACCCGCTGTCGTTCTTCGAGACCGTGGTCGGCATGGCGTACGCCGCGTTCGCCGACGCGCCGGTGGACGTGGCCGTCGTCGAGGTCGGCATGGGCGGCTCCTGGGACGCCACGAACGTCGCCGACGCCCAGGTGGCCGTGGTGCTGCCCGTCGCGGTCGACCACGCCCGGTACCTCGGTGAGACGGCCGCCGAGATCGCGGTCGAGAAGGCCGGGATCATCAAGCCGGGATCCACCGCGGTCCTCGCCCAGCAGGAGCCCGACGTGGCCGGGGTGCTGCTGGAGCGCGCGGCGGAGGTCGGCGCCACGGTGGCTCGGGAGGGCCTGGAGTTCGGCGTGGTCTCCCGGGTGCCCGCGGTCGGCGGACAGGTGGTCTCGCTGCAGGGGCTGCGGGCGCGGTACGACGAGGTCTTCCTGCCGCTCTACGGCGCCCACCAGGCGCAGAACGCCGCCGTCGCGCTGGCCGCCGTCGAGGCGTTCCTCGGCGACGCCGAGCAGGGCCGGCCGCTGGACGACGAGGTGGTGCGCGCGGCGTTCGCCGAGGTGACCTCGCCGGGACGCCTCGAGATCGTCCGCCGCAGCCCCACGATCGTGCTCGACGCCGCCCACAACCCTCATGGCGCGGAGGCCGTCGGCGCGGCGCTCGAGGACTCCTTCACCTTCGACCCGCTCGTCGGCGTGATCGGCGTGATGACCGACAAGGACGCCGACGGCCTGCTGGCCGCCCTGGAGCCGCACCTGGCCCACGTCGTGTGCACCCAGAACTCCACCGACCGCGCGATGTCCGCCGAGCGCCTGGCCCGGGCGGCACGCGAGATCTTCGGCGAGCACCGGGTCACCGTGGCGCCCCGGCTCGCCGACGCCATCGACCAGGCGGCCGCCCTCGCCGAGGCCGGCGCGGCCGCGAGCGTCTCGGTCGGGTCCGGCGCGGTGCTGGTCACCGGATCGGTCGTCACCGTCGGCGAGGCGCGCAGCCTGCTGGTCCGTCCCCGGGGAGGACGCCGATGAACGACAGCGAGCCCATCGAGACCCCCGCTCGCGCGGTCCCGACCCCGCCGGACGAGCGCGAGCGGTCGCCGCGCCGCGGCATGTGCGCGGCGGTGCTGAGCCTCGAGGCGATCACCCTCGGGCTCACCACGCCGGTGCTGATCACGGTCGCCGACGTCGAGACCGGACGCGCGCTGGCCGTCGGCCTCGGCCTGGCCCTGGCCTGCCTGCTGCTGGCCGGCCTGCTGCGCGCCGAGTGGGCCTACGGCCTGGGCTGGGTGATCCAGGTGGCCGCGATCGGCCTGGGCTTCGTGATCCCGATGATGTTCGTGCTGGGTGCGATCTTCGCCCTGCTGTGGGGCTCGGCGTACCTGCTGGGGCGCCGGATCGAGCGGGAGCGGGCCGCGGCCTACGCGGCGTACGATGCGGCCCGCGCGACGCGGGACGGGGCCGGTGGCGACGAGGCGGGCTCAGAGGCCTGAGGTCAGCGCCGCGAGCGCGCGGTCCAGCTCGTCGTCGGTGACGCCGCCGAAGCCGACGACCAGGCCGGTCAGCCGAGCCGAGCGGCAGTAGTCCGAGAGCAGGTTGACCTCGAACCCCGCTCGTCGGCCGGCCTCCCGGGCGCGCAGCGCGTCGGCCTCGGGGAGCAGCCAGGTGGAGTACATGCCCGCCAGCGGCCCGGCCAGCTCGGCGTACGGCGCGAGCGCGGCCGCCACCCGGGGCGCGCGCTCGGCGTAGACCCGGCGCGCGGTGCGCACCACCTTGTCGACGTACCCGTCGCGCAGCAGCGCGAGGTAGGCCCGCTGCACCGGCCACGGGGCGCCCTCGTGGGTGATCACCCGGCGCGCGTTGAGCCGGTCGAGCAGGTCGGGCGGTGGCACCACCCAGCCGAGCCGCAGCGACGGCGCGACCGACTTGGCGGCGGTGCCGAGGTAGGCGACCCGCGAGCGGTCGAGGCTGGCCAGCGCCGGCACCGGCGCGACGTCGTAGCGGAACTCCGAGTCGTAGTCGTCCTCGACCACGACCGCTCCGGCCGCCCGGGCGGCGTCGAGCAGCGCCACCCGGTCCGGGCCGGACAGCACCCGGCCGAGCGGGTGCTGGTGGGCGGGCGTCACGTACGCCGCGGCGCACCCGTCGAGGTGGCCCGGCGTCACGGTGCCGGGCACCGGCAGGTCCCGCACCGCGCGGCCGAGCCCGAGGACGGTCTCCGCGGCGGCCCGGTAGCCGGGGTCCTCGATCGCGACCGGGGCGGGCGGCAGCACGGTGAGCAGGTGGCGCAGCCCGTCCGTGGTGCCGTTGGTGACCACGATCTCGTCGGCCTGCACGGGGACCCCGCGGCTGCGGGTGATCCGGTCGGCCAGCAGCGCCCGCAGCTCCGGGAGGCCGCGTGGGTCGTCGTACCCCCGCGGCGGCCGGGCCGTCGAGACCTCGCGCCAGGCGCGCCGCCAGCCGGCGGCGTGTCGGGGGTCGATCCAGGGGGTGCCGGCGTCGAGCCGCACCAGGGACCGCTCGGCGGGCGCCCGACGCACGGCCGGCGCGACGGCCCGGGCGGCACTGCCGGCCGCGACGTAGGTGCCCGAGCCGCGGCGCGACTCCAGCCAGCCCTCGGCGAGCAGCTGCTCGTAGGCCTGCTCGGTGACCGATCGGCTCACGCCGAGGTCGGCCGCCAGCGCCCGGCTGCTGGGGAGCCGGGCGCCGCGGCCGAGCGTGCCGTCGAGGACCAGCTCGCGGATCCGGCCGGAGAGCTGCAGGCCGAGCGGCCCGGGCGCGGACCGGTCGAGGGAGAGGGCCAGGGAGGGAGGCGGGGTCGTCATGCAGTGTCCTGTCGAACTGATGCCGAATTGGCCCGTGTATGCAGGCCACTTCTCGGCCAGGCTAGTACCCGTGACGACGACGCCGCTCTCCCCGACGCCCCGCACCACCGTCGGCCGCGGCCGCAACCGGATGGTCGAGGACCGCGCCGCGCTGCACGCGCTGCTGGCCGACGCGCTGGTCGCACACCTGGGCGTGACCGTGACCCGGGACGGGCACAGCCACCCGCTGGTGCTGCCCACGGCGTACGCCGTGGACCTCGACGGCCCCGACACGGGCGGCACGCTCTACCTGCACGGGTCGGTGGCCGCGGGCTGGCTGCGGGCGGCGACCGACGCGACGGTCTGCGTCACGATCACCGAGCTCGACGGGCTGGTGACGGCCCGCTCGGCCTTCCACCACTCGATGAACTACCGGTCCGCCGTGGTGATCGGCACCGCCCGCGCGGTCGACGACCCCGCCGAGTGCCGGCACGCGCTCGACCTGATCGTCGACCACATGGTCCCGGGCCGGTCGGCGACGCTGCGCGCCTCGACCCGCAAGGAGCTCGCGGCGACCGCGGTGCTCGCCGTACCGCTGCTCGAGGCGTCGTTGAAGGCCCGTGCCGGCGGCCCGGTCGACGACCCCGAGGACGTCGCGGCCGGCATCTGGGGCGGGCACATCCCGGTGCGCCGGGTCGTCGGTGCGGCGGTCTCGGACATCGACGCCGACGTGCCGGTCCCGGCCGACGTCAGGGCGCGGGCCGCTGCTCTATAGGGTCCTCGGTATGACCCAGCGCACGCTCGTCCTGCTCAAGCCCGACGCGGTCCGCCGCGGCCTGGTCGGCCAGATCATCGGCCGCTTCGAGGCCAAGGGGCTGTCCCTGGTCGAGATGCAGCTGCGCACCATCACCGGGGAGCAGGCCGACCAGCACTACGCCGAGCACGTCGAGCGGGACTTCTACCCGCCGCTGCGCGCGTTCATCACCAGTGGCCCGCTGGTCGCCCTGGTGGTCGAGGGCGAGGAGGCGATCCCGGTCGTGCGCACCCTGATCGGCCCGACCGACGGTCGTCAGGCCCCCGCCGGCACCATCCGCGGCGACCTCTCGCTGTCCAACCGCGAGAACCTCGTGCACGCCTCCGACTCGCCCGAGTCGGCCGAGCGCGAGATCGGGATCTGGTTCCCCCACCTCTGAGACGGCGTGTCGTGCTCGTTTCCCCGGGCAGCCGGGGAAACGAGAAAGGCCGAGCCGGCACCCGGACTGACATCAGGACCTGACATCCGACGCCACGGGCGCCGTACGGGCGGCAACGGGGGCTGACCCGGCCAACACGACGGCCGACGAGCACTGGACGTCGCGCCGCGGAGGTGGTCAGGCAGAACGAGCACGACACGCCGTCGTTCCCCGGCGTGTCGCGCTCGCATTCCCTGACCACCCCGGCCGGGCTCGGCGTGTCTCGTCGTTTCCCCGGGCAGCCGGTGAACCGGTGGTGAAGGCCGTGGACACCCCAGCCCCCGCCGACCCAGCTCGGCGATTCCGCAGGTCACCCCGCGTGTCCTCCCGTGGCGCCGTGCCGTGCGTCCTTAACCTGTTGTCACTTCTTCCCCACCAGTACCACCCATGAACGTCGGGCGGTACTTCAGCGACAGGTTGTCCCATGGCGAACAGCTTCATCGGCCGTGACATGGCCGTGGACCTCGGCACCGCCAACACCCTCGTCTACGTGCGCGGTCGCGGCGTGCTGCTCGACGAGCCCAGCGTGGTCGCGCTGAACGACGCCACCGGGGAGGTGCTCGCCGTCGGCCACGAGGCCAAGCGGATGATCGGGCGCACGCCCGACAGCATCGTCGCGATCCGCCCGCTCAAGGACGGCGTGATCGCCGACTTCGAGGCCACCGAGCAGATGCTGCGCTACTTCATCGAGCAGGTGCACCGCCGCCGGTACTTCGCGAAGCCGCGGATGGTGATCTGCGTGCCCAGCGGGGTGACCGCGGTGGAGCAGCGCGCGGTCAAGGAGGCGGGCTACCAGGCCGGCGCCCGGCGGGTCTACATCGTCGAGGAGCCGATGGCCGCCGCGATCGGTGCCGGGCTCCCGGTGCACCAGCCGACCGGCAACATGGTCGTCGACGTCGGCGGCGGCACCACTGAGGTCGCCGTGATCTCGCTCGGCGGCATCGTCACCAGCCTCTCCGTCCGCACCGCCGGCGACGACCTCGACCAGGCGATCGTGGCCTGGATGAAGAAGGAGCACGCGCTGATGCTCGGCGAGCGCACCGCCGAGGAGGTCAAGATGACCCTCGGCTCGGCGTTCCCGATGCTCGACGAGCCCGAGGCGGAGATCCGGGGCCGCGACATGGTCTCCGGCCTGCCCCGCACCGTCACCGTCTCCAGCGCCGAGGTGCGCCAGGCTCTCGAGGAGCCGCTGCACGCGATCGTGGACGCCGTCCGCACCACCCTCGACCAGACGCCGCCCGAGCTGGCCGGCGACATCATGGACCGCGGCATCGTGCTCACCGGCGGCGGCGCGCTGCTGCGCGGTCTCGACGAGCGGCTGCGGCACGAGACCGGCATGCCGGTGCACGTCGCCGAGGCCCCGCTGTCGTCGGTGGCGATGGGCGCGGGCAAGTGTGTGGAGGAGTTCGAGGCGCTCCAGCAGGTGCTGGTCAGCGACCGGAGGCGGGGCTGATGGCGCGCCGGTGGGGCCGCGACCCGGACCGGGGCCGCCCGAAGACGTCCGTGCTCGTGGCGCTGGTGCTGGCCTGCCTCACGCTGATCACCCTCGACTCGCGTACGTCGTCGCCGGTCGACCCGGTGCGCCGCGCCGTCGGCGAGGTCTTCGGCCCGGTCGAGGTCGCCACCGCGGCCGCCGTCCGACCGCTCACCGCGGTGCCCGAGTGGTTCCGGTCCAAGGACTCCCTGCAGCGCGACGTCCTCGACCTCCAGGCCGAGAACTCCGACCTGCGCTCGCAGCTGGCCACCCAGGACTACAACCGCAACCGCCTCGAGGAGTACGACGGCCTCACCGCCGCCGCCCGCAGCATCGGCTACTCGCTGGTGCCGGCCCGGGTGGTCGGGCTCGGCCCCTCGCAGTCCTTCTCGAGCACCGTCACCATCGACGCGGGCTCCGACGCCGGCCTGCACCCCGACCTGACCGTGGTCAACAACGACGGGCTCGTCGGCCGCGTGCTGCGGGTGACCCGCACCACCGCCACCGTGCTGCTGATCGTCGACGCCGACTCGGTCGTGGGCGGCCGGGTCGGCCGGAGCATGGACGTCGGCTTCGTCCACGGCCGCGGCGTGCTCGGCCGCGACGGCCGGCTCGACCTCGAGCTCGTCGACGGCGCCGCGGTCCCGGGCAAGGGCGACACGGTCGTCACGTGGGGGAGCGAGGCCGCCGGCCCGTACGTCTCCGGCGTGCCCATCGGCCGCGTCACCAGCGTCTTCAGCAGCGTGCGCGACAGCGCCCAGCGGGCCGTCATCGACCCGTACGTCGACTTCGGCGCGCTCGACCTCGTCGGTGTCGTCGTCCCCTCCGGCACCGACAGCGACCGCGCCGTGATCGAGGCGGACGGGAGGCTGAGGTGATCCGGTCATGAGCGCCGCCCGAGCCGGCATCGCCGCGGTGGCCGTCGTGGTCGCCCTGGTGCTCCAGGTCTCGCTCTTCCCGCACCTGGCCTGGGACGGCATCGTGCCCAACCTGGTGCTGCTCGTCGTGGTCGGCGCCGCGCTGACCCGCGGGCCGCAGTTCGCGGCGGTCCTCGGCTTCGCCGCGGGCCTCGCGCTCGACCTCGCCCCGCCGGCCGACCACGTCGCCGGCCGCTGGGCGCTCGCGCTGGTCGTCGTCGGGTACGTCGCGGGCCGGGTGCGCCGCGACGCCCGCCCGACGCCGGGCACGGTGCTCGCGACGGTCGCTGCCTCGTCGTTCGTCGGCACTTCGGTGTTCGCGCTCTCCGGCCTGCTGCTCCAGGATCCGGCGACCGGCATCCCGGAGCTGCTCGAGATCGTGCTGGTCGGCGTGCTGTGGGACGTGCTGCTCACGCCGCTCGTGCTGCCGCCCGTGCTGGCGACGTTCCGCCACCTCGAGCCGGACCGGTCGCTCGCCTGATGTCCCCACGCCCGTTGGCCCCGAATCCGCCGGCCCCGCACCTCAAGGCACAGCGCACCGGCCGCCTGCGGCTGGTCGTGATCCAGGTGCTGGTCTTCTCCCTGTTCGCGACCCTGTTCGCGCGGCTCTACTACCTCCAGGTGGTCGACGGCGAGCGCTACCACGCGAAGGCCGCCTCGCAGTCGGTGCGCGACATCGTCGTGCAGCCGCAGCGCGGCCTGATCGTCGATGACCAGGGCCGCCCGCTGGTGGCCAACCGCACCTCGTGGGTCGTCTCCGTCGACCGCACCGTGCTCGGCAAGCTCACCGAGCACCAGCAGGACCTGCTCGTCGAGCGGGTCTCCGAGGTGGTCGACGTCCCGGTGCCGCGGATCCGCAGGTCATTGGTCACCTGCGGCGACGAGGGCTCGGTGACCGGCGTGTGCTGGAACGGCTCGCCGTATCAGCCGGTTCCCGTGGCCTCCGATGTCTCGAAGGCGGTGGCGCTGCGGGTGCTCGAGCAGCCCGAGGACTTCCCGGGCGTGCTGGCCGAGCAGCAGAGCGTGCGGGCCTATCCGCGGCCCTTCGGCGTCAACCTGGCCCACGTGCTCGGCTACCTGAGCCCGATCACCGAGGACGAGCTCGACACCGCGCGCGAGGACGCCGACACGTCGGTCAACGGCTCCTCCGTGGTCGGCCGTGCCGGCATCGAGCAGGAGTACGACCGGTGGCTGCGCGGGATGCCCGGCTACAAGAGCGTCGCCGTCGACTCGATGGGCCGCGTGCTCGGCGACGACGGCGAGGTGGCCAGCCGGCCCGGCGACACGCTGGTGACCAGCATCGACGCGAAGGTGCAGAGCGTGGTCGAGCGACAGCTCGCCGACACGATCCGGACCGCGCGGGCGACCCACGACCCGGTGACCAACCGCAACTACGCGGCCGACTCGGGTGCGGCCGTCGTCCTGGAGGCGAGGACGGGGCGTGTCGTCGCGATGGCCAGCCAGCCGACGTACGACCCCGCGACCTGGGTCGGCGGGATCAGCAAGAAGGAGCTGGCCCGGCTCTACGCCGACGAGGCCGGCAACCCGCTGCTGGGCCGCGCCACCCAGGGTCAGTTCGCCCCGGGCTCGACCTGGAAGCCGTTCATGACCGCCGGCGCGCTGACCAACGGCTTCTCGACGGACACCCGGCTGAACTGCTCGTCGGCCTTCCGGGTCGGCAACCGCGACTTCAAGAACTACGAGTCCGGCGCCTACGGCTACATCGGCTTCGACAAGGCGCTCGAGGTCTCCTGCAACACGTTCTTCTACCGGGTCGGCTACGACTTCTGGCAGCGTTACGGCTCCGACGTCGCCGACGTGCACGCCAAGGACCCGCTGGTCGCGGAGGCGAAGACCTTCGGGTTCGGCAAGGAGACCGGGATCGACTTGCCGGGCGAGTCGTCCGGCCGGATCGCGGACCGCGCCTGGAAGCGCGACTACTTCGAGTCGATGAAGGACTACTACTGCGGCATCGCCGACAAGCCGCAGGACGGGAAGACCAGCGACTTCGTCTACCTCTTCGCCCAGGAGTTCTGCGCCGAGGGCTACGCCTACCGGGCGGGCGACGCCGTCAACTTCGCGATCGGCCAGGGCGACACGCTCGTCACCCCGCTCCAGCTCGCGCGGGCGTACGCCGCGCTCGCCAACGGCGGCACCCTCTACGCCCCGCGCATCGCCAAGGCGGTCGTCGGCGCCGACGGCAAGGTGGTCCGGAAGATCCCGCCGAAGAAGACCGGCACGATCGGCCTGCCCGACTCCGTGCTCGGCTACATCGACCGGGCGCTCCAGGGCGTGACCCGGCAGGGGACGATGGCCTGGAAGATGGGTGGCTTCCCCCTCGACCAGGTCACGGTCCGCTCCAAGACCGGCTCGGCCGAGGTCTACGGCAAGCAGTCGACGTCGTGGGTCGCGTCGTACTCCGACGACTACGTCGTCGTGATGATGGTCAGCCAGGGCGGCACCGGCTCCGGCACGTCGGGCCCGGCGATCCGCCGGATCTGGGAGACGCTCTACGGCATCGAGGGCGAGACGGTGCGGCCCGACCGCGCCGCGATCCCGGGCACCACCCCGCCGGCGGGGCTGCCGACGTTCACCCGGGACGGCTCCATCCTGCCGCCGCGGAAGGAGGGCTGAGATGCCGACGACGACCGCCCGACCGGCCTTCCGGATCCCGCGCCTCGACTGGGTGCTGACGCTCGCCGTGCTGGCGCTCGTCACGCTCGGCACGCTGCTCGTCTGGTCGGCCACCAGCCACCGCGAGGACCTGACCGGCGGCGACCCCACGGCGTACCTGCGCAAGCAGCTGGTCAACATCGTCATCGGCGTCGTGCTGATGCTGGTCGTGCTCGCGACCGACCACCGGTGGGTGCGCATCGTCGCCCCGCTGGTCTACCTCGCCTCGGTCGCCGGACTGGTGCTGGTGCTCACGATGGGCAGCACGGTCAACGGCTCGCAGTCGTGGCTCCAGCTCGGCGGGATGTCGATCCAGCCCTCCGAGTTCGCCAAGCTCGCGGTGGTGATCGGGATGGCGCTGTGGGTGGCCGAGCGCGCCGACGTACGCCGGTCGCGGGTGGCCGCCGCCGGCGCGGGCGTGGGCGACGTGGCGGGCATGCTGGCGATCGCCGCACTCCCTGCGGCGCTGATCCTGCTCCAGCCCGACCTCGGCACGATGCTGGTGCTCGCCGCGACCGTCGTCGGCGTGATCGCCGTCTCCGGAGCACCGCGACGCTGGCTCGGGCTGCTCGTCGCCGGCGGGGTCACCGCCGCGGTCGCGGCGGTGGCGGCCGGCTTCCTCAAGCAGTACCAGCTCGACCGCTTCCTGGCCTTCACCAACCCCGATCTCGATCCCCGCGGCGCCGGCTACAACGTCGAGCAGGCGCGGATCGCGATCGGCAGTGGCGGGCTCTTCGGCTCGGGTCTGTTCGACGGGACCCAGACCCGGGCCGGGTTCGTGCCCGAGCAGCACACCGACTTCGTCTTCACCGTCGCGGGGGAGGAGCTCGGGCTGGTCGGTGCCGGGCTGCTGGTCGCGCTGCTCGCCCTGGTGATCTGGCGGGCGCTGGCGATCGCGGTGCGCACCGACGACGTCTTCGGCCGCCTCGCGGCGTCCGGAATCGCCTGCTGGTTCGCCTTCCAGGCCTTCCAGAACATCGGCATGTGCCTGGGCATCATGCCGGTCACCGGCGTCCCACTGCCGTTCGTGTCGTACGGCGGCAGCTCGATGTTCGCGGGGATGTTGGCCGTCGGCCTGCTCCAGAACATCCATCTGCGCACCCAGGCCGCACCCGCCGCGCGGCTGGCCCCGCCGCGGGTGCTCGTGACCCGCTGAGATCCGCTGGCACTCACCCGCGTCGGGTGAGTGCCGGCGCGCGGTGACGCCCTAGCGTGCTGCAGGTGACGAGTGCCCCAGAGGCGCCGCTGCCGGGTCGGCTCGACCTGCTGCGGCTCACCGTGCCGGCGATCCTGGTGGGCGTCGGCTGCGGGCTGAGCCTGCTCGGGCTCTCGCTGCTGGCCGAGCTGCTCGAGGACCTCGTCTGGGACGACCTGCCCGACGCGGTCGGGGTCGATCCCGACCGCTGGTGGTGGATGGTCGTGGTGCTGACGACCACCGGCCTGCTCGTCGGGCTCGTGGTGCGCTTCGCGCCCGGTCGGGCCGGCCCCGATCCGGCCAGCGCGGAGCTGGTGGCGGCGCCGCTGCCCGGCCTCGCGGTGCCGGGCCTGGCCCTCGCGCTGGTGCTGATGCTCGCCGGCGGCGTCAGCCTCGGCCCCGAGAACCCGATCATGCTCGTCAACGGGTCGCTGACCGTCATCATCGGAATGCGGCTGCTGCCCCGGGTCGCCGTGCCGGCTTGGCTGAGCTGGAGCGTCGCGGGGACGATCGGTGCGATGTTCGGGACGCCGGTGGCCGCGGCCCTGATGCTCACCGAGGCCCAGATCGGCGACCCCCGGGTCCCGCTGTGGAACCGGCTGTTCGCGCCCCTGGTCGCCGCCGCCTCGGGCTCGGCGACGATGCTGGCGCTCTCGGACATGGACCTGCGGCTGGAGATCCCCGGCTACGACGGCTTCCGCCTGGGCGACGTCGGCTGGGCGGTCGCCGTCGCGCTGCTGACCGCGCTGCTGGGGCTCGCCGCGTCGTACGTCATCTCCCCGCTGCACCGCGTGTTCCGGTCGATCCGGAACCCCGTGGTGATGCTGACGGTGGGCGGCTTCGTGCTCGGCTGGCTGGGCGCCCTCGGCGGCCCCGAGACGCTCTTCAAGGGTCTCGAGGAGATGAAGACGGTCTCGGCCGACATCGCCGACTACTCCAACGGCGACCTCGTCCTGATGGTCGTGGTCAAGCTCGCGGCGCTGCTGGTCGCCGCGGCGTCCGGCTTCCGCGGTGGCCGGATCTTCCCGGCGGTGTTCGTCGGCGTGGTCGCGGGCTGGGCCGTCGTCGGGTTCGTCGACAGCGTGCCGCCGGCCGTCGCGGTCTCGGCCGGGGTCCTCGGCATCACCATCGCCGCGACCCGCAGCGGCTGGCTCTCGCTCTTCCTCGCCGCGACGGTCGTGCCCGACATCGAGCTGCTCCCGGTCCTGCTGATCGCCACCCTGGCGGTGTGGCTGGTCGTCGCGGGTCGGCACGAGCTGCGCGCCGACCCGATCCCGGAGCCCATCGGCTCCTAGCCCGTCTCGTCGCCGGCCCGCTCGCTGGCCCAGAAGCGGAAGAGCAGGTACGCCGCCACCGCGCCCAGCAGGTGCCAGGCCGCGTGCCCCTGGACCAGGGAGTGCGGGTCGCACCACAGCACCTTGGTGACATTCCAGATCGCGAAGGCGAGCAGGATCGTGCCCAGCGCGGCCGCGCCCCACCGCAGGTCGGTGCGGGTCGCGCCGGGGCGGCGTCGGAGCCGGACCTCGACGACCACGGCCAGGAGCAGCAGCGCGGCGAAGGCGAGGTTGCCGGCGTACGTCACGACCGGCACCTCGCCGTCGTAGAGCCCGACCAGCTCGCAGCCGGCCACGAGCAGGCCGAACACCAGCCAGAAGGACAGCCGCCCCTGCCCGGTCCACCGCATCAGGGCGTACGCCGCGGCGAACGAGGCCACCAGGTACATGCTCAGCAGGTCGAGGCGACCGCCCAGCTCCGACTGGGTGGCGTGCATCGCGGCGCTGGCGGGCCCGAGGAGCACCACCACGCAGGCGTACGCCGTGGCCAGGCCGGCGTACCGGGGCAGCACGTCGCCCAGCCGGTCGGGGCGGCCGGCCCGCCACGCGATCAGCAGCCCGGCGACCACGAACCCGAGGTTGGAGAAGGAGTTGGCCGGCTGCCGTACCGGTCCGCCGCGGGCGGCCTCGCAGAAGTTCGCACCGCGCCCCACGTCGGGCCCGAGCCAGCCCGCCCCGATCGCCAGCGCGAGCAGCCCGGTGGAGAGCAGCGCCGTGGCCGCGGCGTACGCCAGCGGGCGCAGCGACCGGGAGGACATCGCCGGGGCCGCGGGTCAGGACCCGCCGGAGATCTTCTCGATCAGCGCCGTGGTGGAGATCGCGGGCGTGCGTGGCAGGTAGACGACCTCGCAGACGTCGCTGAACTCGTCGAAGCGCCCCGCCCAGTCGTCGCCCATGACGAGCACGTCGGCGGCGAACTTCTGGATGTAGTCGCGCTTGAGCTCGAGGCTCTCCTCGACGAACACCTCGTCGACCGGCTTCAGCGCGGCCACGATCGCGAGCCGCTCCGCCTGGCTGAAGACCGGCTCGCGGCCCTTCTTGCGCAGGTTGAGCGCGTCGGCCGAGACCCCCACGACCAGGCGGTCGCCGAGCGCGGCGGCGCGCTCGATCACCCGCAGGTGCCCGACATGGAACACGTCGAACGTGCCGAAGGTGATGACGGTGCGAGGCATGAGCGGGATCTTCTCACTTCGCGGTGGTCTGGACCCAATGGGGGAGGATGGCGTTCGATGAGCGCGACACTGACGATGATCACCCCCGACTCGGAGGCCGACGAGCAGCGGCGCCGAGGACTGCGCCGGATGCGCACCCTCGCGGTGGGGCTGCTCTGCTTCGCCGCCGTCGTGTACGTCGCGACGCTCGGCCACGGCGGCTTCTGGGGCTTCGTGAACGCCGGCGCCGAGGCGTCGATGGTCGGCGCCATCGCGGACTGGTTCGCGGTCACCGCGCTGTTCAAGCACCCGCTGGGGCTGCCGGTGCCGCACACGGCGCTGATCCCGCGCCGCAAGGACGAGCTGGGCCGGTCGCTGGAGGAGTTCGTGGGGGAGAACTTCCTCCAGGAGGAGATCATCCGCGACCGGGTCGCCGCGGCCACGATCTCGCTGCGGGTCGGCCACTGGCTCGTCGTACCCGAGCACGCGAAGCGGGCCGTCGACGAGTTCGCCGACGTGGCGGTGATCGCGCTCGGCCGGATCCGCGACGAGCACGTCGAGGAGCTGGTGCGCGACGCGCTGGTGCCGCGCTTCCGGGCTGAGCCGATCGCGCCGGTGCTGGGCAGCCTGCTCGAGGAGACCGTGCGCGACGACCTGCACCACGGGCTGGTCGACCTCGTGCTCGACGAGGCGCACCGCTGGCTGGTCGAGAACCCCGACACGGTCGCGGAGGTGCTCGGCGAGCGGGCGCCGTGGTGGGCTCCCGCCCGACTCAACGAGGCGGTGATCTCCCGACTGCACCGCGAGCTGGTGAGCTGGGTCGACGACATCCGCACCGATCCGCGTCACCACGCCCGCCTCGCGCTCGACTCGATGCTCGGCCAGCTCGCCCACGACCTGCAGCACGACCCGGAGACCCAGGAGCGCACCGAGCGCCTCAAGGAGCGGCTGCTCGACCAGCCGCAGCTGGTGGCCTCGGGGGTCTCGCTCTGGAACGCCCTGCGGCGCAGCCTCCAGGCCTCGCTGGCCGACCCCGAGGGCGCCGTACGCCGCCGCCTGCTCGACGAGGTGACCGCGTTCGCCCGGCGGCTGGTCGACGACGCCGCGCTCCGGGCGCGCCTCGACGGCCTGGCCGCCGACGCCGCGGTCTTCGCGGTCGAGCGCTACGGCGCCGAGCTGACCGCGGTCATCACCCACACCGTCGAGCGCTGGGACGGCCGGGAGGCCGCCCGCCGCATCGAGCTCCACGTGGGCCGCGACCTGCAGTTCATCCGGATCAACGGCACGATCGTCGGCGGGCTCGTGGGCGTGCTGATCCACACGGTGTCGGTGCTGATCCACTGATCGGTCGTCAGGGTGGCGCGAGCCCGCGCTCGAGTGTACGGCGCGGGCGGCCGCCTGTTCCATGCGGTGCACGACCCGGCGCTCGTCGCGCAGGTCGCGGCCGACGGTCTCGACGTGCTCGAGCCCGGCATTGCGCAGGTCGGCCTCGCGCTCGATGTCTCGGGCGTGGCGGTCGATGTCACGGTGGTCGGCACCGGCGTGCTCGCCGACCACGCCACGGGGACCGGGTCGAAGAGATCGGGGATCGCGAGGAATCGGCCGCGGAGGTCGAGCAGGGTGCTGAATCCCGGCTCCGGCGTACCTGGGGACAGCGCGTCGAGCCCGTCAGATGGTCGTTGGCTCGACCCATTTCCAGCCATCTGACGGGCCTCGACGGGCAGGAGCGACAATGGCCTCATGTCCGAGCCGTTCCCCGTCCCGATCCGCGACGACTCGATCCGGCTCGGCCAGTTCCTCAAGCTCGCCAACCTGGTGGAGAGCGGCGCCGAGGCCAAGCCCGTCATCCAGGACGGGCACGTGCGCGTGAACGGCGAGGTGGAGACCCGCCGGGGCCGGCAGCTGGTGCAGGGGGACGTCGTCAGCCTGGGCGGTCAGTCCGCCCTGGTGGCCGAGGAGGGCGCCGACGACGGCCTGCCCTGGTAGCCGCCTCTGGTGAGGCGTCGTCCTGCGGGATGCCCGGCAAGGCGGAGGAGCGAAGGCGGCCTCTGAGCGGAGCGGGCCGTCGAGCGACGACAACGCAGCCGGGCGCCCGCAGGGCGGCGCCTAGCTGACGCCGAGGAGGTCGACGACGAAGATCAGCGTCTCGCCGGGCTTGATCACGCCGCCTGCGCCCCGGTCGCCGTAGCCCAGGTGCGGCGGGATCACGAGTTGGCGGCGGCCGCCGACCTTCATGCCCTGCACGCCCTGGTCCCAGCCGGAGATGACCTGGCCGACCCCGAGCCGGAACTGGAGCGGCGCGCCGCGGTTGTACGAGGCGTCGAACTCCTCGCCCGTGGAGTGGGCGACGCCGACGTAGTGCACGGAGACGGTCGCGCCCGCCGTCGCCTCGGGGCCGTCGCCCTCGGCGAGCTCGGTGACCACGAGGTCTGCGGGCGGGTCGAAGTCGGGGAAGTCGATCTCGGGCTTGTCCATGTCGTTCACCCTAACGGGGGGTCCGGGGGCGTTCCGCGCTCCGGCCCGGGGCCGGACTGTCAGGATGTGTCGGTGCCACTACTCCGACCGTCCGTGCGCCCGGACCGCGGGCTGCTCGTCGGGTTCGGGGTGCTGGCGGGGCTCATCGTGCTGTCGATCATCACGCCGGCCCAGCTGATCGCCATCTTCGCGGGCGCGGCGATGGTCGCGAGCCTGCTGACCTCGGCCCGGAACACCGCGATCGTCGCCGTCGGATCGGTCGCCTGCGCGTTCCTGTCCGTGCTGTGGCTGGAGGACGCCGGCACGTTCGACTGGCTCGCGCGCATCGGGCTGTGCGCGCTGCTCGGCGTCGTCGCGGTGCAGAACGCCGCACTGCGCGAGCGCCGCGAGGAGCGGCTGCAGCGGATGACCGTGATCGCCGAGACCGCCCAGCGGGCCGTGCTCCGGTCGATGCCGACGGCCATCGGCTCGGTCGGCCTCGCCGCCCGCTACGTGTCCGCGGCCGCGGAGGCGCTGGTGGGCGGCGACCTCTACGAGGTCGCGGAGACGCCCTTCGGTGTGCGGGTGATCGTCGGTGACGTCCGTGGCAAGGGCCTCGAGGCGGTGCAGACCGCGGCGACCGTCCTCGGCGCGTTCCGGGCGGCGGCCTTCACCGAGCCGGATCCCGGGGCGCTCGCGATGCGCATCGACGAGACGATGAGCCGGATCCTGGGCGATGAGGAGTTCGTGACCGCGATCGTCGGGCAGTTCCAGGGCGACCGGGTGACGCTGGCCAACTGTGGTCACCACCCGCCGCTGTTCCTGCAGTCGGGCGAGGCGACCACGGTCGACACGGGCGAGCCGACCGTCCCGCTGGGCCTGGGCTCGGTGCCCACCTTGAGCGAGCACCCCTGGCCGCGGGGCGCCCGGATGCTCTTCTACACCGACGGACTGGTCGAGGCGCGTGACGACAGGGGCGAGTTCTTCGCCCTCGACGAGTACGCCGCCGAGCTCGGCGACGGGACCGTCGAGGAGGCGCTCGACCGGCTGGTCGCGCGCCTGCTGGCGTACACGGGTCAGGCGCTGCAGGACGACATGGCGCTCGTCCTCGCCGAGAGCGATCCAGGCTGAGCCTCGCCTCAGGTCTGGTGCACGTAGCTGTCGAGCTGGTCGCGCTCGAACTCCAGCTGGTCGATGCGGTGCTTGACCACGTCGCCGATGCTGATGATCCCGGTCAGCCGGCCGTCACGGACGACGGGCACGTGCCGGATCCGGTGCTCGGTCATCGTCTTCATCAACTCCTCGACGGGGGTGTCCTCGTCGCAGGTCTCGACGACCTCGGTCATGATCGCGCGGACCGTGTTGTTGATGACGGTGCCGTCGGCGTGCAGGTGGCGCACGACGTCGCGCTCGCTGACGATGCCGTCGACCGAGACGCCGTCGCCGCTCACGATCAACGCGCCCACGTTGTGCTCGGCGAGCCTGGCGATCAGCTCGCGCACGCCGGCTTCCGGCGAGATCGTCACGACCTCGCGACTCGACTTGGCCTGGAGAACCTCACCGATCCGCATGGACAGACCGTACCGGTGCACACCGGCCGGGGCCAGGGTCAGTCTCGCGGGCGGTGCAGGCGCAGATCGGAGACCGAGCCGGGGCCCGAGCGGCGCCAGTCCGGGTCGTCGTCGTCATCGGGCAGCGCGCCGAGGAAGGCCAGGGCGGCCTCGTGCAGGTGGCCGTTCGAGGCGAGCGCGTTGCCGCCGAAGGGGCCGTCGGTGCCGTCCAGCGAGGTGAACCGGCCACCGGCCTCGCGGACGATCACGTCGAGCGCGGCCATGTCGTAGACCTCGAGCTCGGGCTCGGCCGCGAGGTCGACGGCACCCTCGGCCAGCAGCATGTAGGACCAGAAGTCGCCGTACGCCCGGGTGCGCCAGCAGCGCCGCATCAGCGACTGGAAGTCGTCGAGCCGGTCCCGCTCCTCCCAGCCGGAGAGGGAGGCGTAGGACAGCGAGGCGTCCTCGAGCCGGCGTACGTCGGAGACCTGGCACCGGGTGGCCTTGAGCAGCGACCGGCCGGTCCAGGCGCCGTTGCCCGTCGACGCCCACCAGCGGCGCTGCAGCAGTGGTGCCGACACCACCCCGAGCACCACCTCGTCGTCGACGACCAGGGAGATCAGCGTCGCCCAGACCGGCACCCCGCGGACGAAGTTCTTGGTGCCGTCGATCGGGTCGATGATCCAGCGGCGCTGGCTGTGGCCGGTCGAGCCCTGCTCCTCGCCGGTGATCGCGTCGCGCGAGCGGACTCGCGAGAGGGTACGCCGGATGCTCTCCTCGACCGCCTGGTCGGCGTCGGTCACGGGCGTGAGGTCGGGCTTGCTCATCACGTGCAGGTCGAGCGACCGGAACCGGCTCTCGGTGATCGAGTCGGCGTCGTCGGCGAGGACGTGCGCGAGGCGCAGGTCGTCGGTGTAGTCGGTCGGCACGCAGCCAGCCTATTCGCTGTCGACTGAACGTTCCGGCAAGGTGCGCCGTTGTGCTGGGCATGGAGCTCAACGGCCTGCCGCTGCACCCGCTCGTCGTCCACGCCGCCGTGGTGTTCGGACCACTGGCCGCGCTGGCGGCGCTGGCCTACCTGGTGCCGCGGTGGCGTGACCGGATGCGCTGGCCGATGCTGGTGCTCGTCGTGATCGCGGTCGGGGCGATCACCGCGGCGTACTTCACCGGCAAGTCCTTCCTGAACTCCCGGCCGCCGGAGATCCAGACGAGCCCGCAGGTGCTGACCCACGAGCACCGCGCCCGGGTGCTGTTCTGGGTGACGCTCGGCTTCGGCATCGTCGGCCTCCTCGCCGGCTGGCTGCACACGCGCACCGGCGCGCTGCGGGTGGTGCTCGACGTGCTCCTCGGCGTCGGCGCGGGGGCGGTGCTGGTGCTGGTGATCCTCACCGGTGACGCCGGTGCCCGTGCGGTCTGGGGCTGATCGGCGGGGCCGGGCTCGGGCCAGACCGCGGGCGGTCGCCCGCGGCCCTTCGCAGCTTCATCAAGGGATGAAGGTCGACCCGCGCCTACCCGGGTGAACTCGACAGGGGAAGCGCGCCTTCGTCCTCATCCCTTGATGAAGCCGCCACCCCGCACCACCCGGCAGGAGCCCGCTCAGCCGGGGATCTCCCCCGACAGCCGGGGGTAGCGACGCCGGTCCGCGACGCTCCCGTCGGGGCGCAGGATCACGTGCTCCACACCCCGGATCCGCGCCTCTGCGCGGGCCACCTCCGATGCCGCCTCCCGGGTGCGGTACTCCCCGGGCAGGGGCTCCGCGCCACCGATCACCCGGTTGCGCCAGCCGTCTCCGGAGCAGTACGTCTCCACGCCACCACCCATCGTGCTCTCCTCCCTCTCCTGGAGGGGCGGTACCGCGGCGGGTGGTGCTCGAAACTCGCCGTTTCGGGTGAGTTCGCCCGCCGGGGAGCGGACGACCGTCCATGATGGACCGACCCAGGTGCGAGGGAGACGCGATGACGAGCAGGACGGCGGGCTTCGGCACGCTGCTGTCGGCGGTGCTGGGCGTCTACTTCGGGTTCATGGCCTACGTCATCGACCAGAGCGACTCGGCCATCGAGGCGGACCGTCCGTTGGTGCTCGGCCTGCGCGTGCTCGCCGGTGCCTGCGCGATCGCGGCGTTCTGCTTCGGGATGGCGCTCCTCGACGCCCGCAGCGCTCGCGGCGACGACCGCTAGTGGTCGTCGCTGGAAGTTCCTCGGGGGTGGCCCGTGCTCGGGGTGCGTGCATCGCAAGGCGCCGGAGCGCGGCTCTACTTGCTCGTCCAGCAAGCGACGGCAACGCCGCGAGGTGCGTGCCCGGGGTGCGGGCCACCCGAAGAACTTCCGGTGATGGCCACTAGTACGGCGGCTCGCTGCGCGCGACGAGCAGTCGGCGGAACGACTCCACCCGCTCGGGGTCGGCGTCGCCGGTGCGCACGGCCTCGTCGAGCCCGCACTCCGGCTCGTCGGCGCCGTGCGTGCAGCCGCGCGGGCAGTCCTCGGTCATCTCGTCGAGGTCGGGGAACGCCTCGATCAAGCGCTCCGGCTCGACGTGGGCGAGCCCGAAGGAGCGGATGCCGGGGGTGTCGACGATCCAGCCGCCGTCGCGGCCGTCGGTCGCGGGCAGGGGCAGCATGATCGCCGAGGTCGAGGTGTGCCGGCCCCGCCCAGTGACGGCGTTGACGTGGCCGACCTGGCGGTCGGCGTCCGGCACCAGTGCGTTGACCAGCGTCGACTTGCCGACGCCGCTGTGGCCGATCAGCACGCTGATCCGGCCGCGCAGCCGCTCCCGCAGCTCGCTCAGGTCGCCGCCACGCTGGGTGACCAGCCACGGTACGCCGAGCGAGCGGTAGGTCACCAGCAGCGACTCCGGGTCCGCCAGGTCGGCCTTGGTGAGGCACAGCAGCGGCTGCATCCGCGCGTCGTACGCCGCGACCAGCGCTCGGTCGATCAGCCGGGGACGCGGCTCGGGGTCGGCCAGGGCGGTGACGACGACGAGCTGGTCGGCGTTCGCGACGATGACCCGCTCGACCGGGTCGTCGTCGTCCGCGGTGCGCCGCAGCACGGTGGTGCGGTCGGCGACCTCGACGACCCGGGCCAGCGTGCCCTCCGCGCCGGAGGTGTCGCCGACGACGCGCACCCGGTCGCCGACCACGACGCCCTTGCGGCCCAGCGGCCGTGCCTTCATCGCGGTCACGGTGCGACCCTCGACGAGCAGCGTGTAGCGGCCCCGGTCGACGGTGACGACCATGCCGTCGAGCGCGTCGTCGTACGACGGGCGCTCCTTGGTGCGAGGGCGGGTGTGCCGACGTGGTCGCTCGTAGTGCTCGACGTCCTGGTCGGTGTACCGCCCGCTCATCAGCGCTCGCTCATCGGCCGATGAGTCCCGACCAGGTGCCCGCGAAGTCCGGGAAGGTCTTGCCGGTCGTGGCGACGTTCTCGACCAGCACGCCGTCGACGGCGGCGCCGAGGATGACGGCGGCGTGCGCCATCCGATGGTCGGCGTAGGTGTGGAACACCCCACCGTGCAGCGGCGCCGGCTCGATGCTCAGCCCGTCGGCGTGCTCGGTCACCTCGGCGCCGAGCGCGGACAGCTCGGTCGCGAGGGCGGCGATCCGGTCGGTCTCGTGCCCACGGATGTGGCCGATGCCGCGCAGGTGCGAGGGCGCCTCGGCCAGCGCGCACAGCGCGGCGACGGCCGGGGTGAGCTCGCCGACGTCGTGCAGGTCGACGTCGATGCCGAGCAGGGTGCCCGAGCCCGTGACCCGCAGCCCCTCCTCGACGCGCTCCACCTCGCAGCCCATCGTCGCGAGGATCTCGCGCAGTGCGTCGCCGGCCTGGGTGGTCGAGCGCGGCCAGTCGCGCACGGTCACCGACCCGCCCGAGACCGCCGCGAGCGCCAGGAACGGCGCCGCGTTGGACAGGTCGGGCTCGATCACGTGGTCGACGGCGCGCACCGCCCCCGGGGGCACGCGCCAGCGGTTCGCGTCGGCGTCGTCGACCTGCACCCCGTGCTCGCGCAGCATCGCGACCGTCATGTCGATGTGGGGGAGGGACGGGACCGGCTTGCCGTCGTGGCGTACGTCGACGCCCTCGTCGTAGCGAGCGCCGGCGAGCAGCAGCGCCGAGATGAACTGCGACGACGCGGACGCGTCGACCACGACCTTGCCGCCGCGGACCGAGCCGGAGCCCCGGATCGCGAAGGGCAGCGCCTCCCCGTCGACCTCGACACCGAGGGTGCGCAGGGCGCCGAGGATCTCGCCGATCGGGCGCTTGCGCATGTGCGGGTCGCCGTCGAAGGAGACCGTGCCGGTCGAGAGCCCGGCGACCGGCGGCACGAACCGCATCACGGTGCCCGCCAGCCCGCAGTCGACCCGGGCGTCGCCGGCGAAGGCACCCGGCGTGACCGTCCAGTCGTCGCCCGCGGTGTCGACGGTCGAGCCGAGCGCCGTCAGCGCCGCGGCCATCAGCGTCGTGTCCCGCGAACGGAGCGCCCGGCGGACGACCGAGGGGCCGTCGGCGATCGCGGCGAGCAGCAGCGCCCGGTTGGTGAGCGACTTGCTGCCGGGCAGCGTCACCACGGCGTCGACCGGGTGGGCCGCGCGGGGTGCGGGCCAGGGGTCGGCCGGGGCGTCGGTAGCGGCAGTCACGACGCTCAGCGTAGTGGCGTCAGTGCACTCGTGCGGCGGCCAGCCTCGCCTCGCGCCGGGCATCGTGGGCCAGCCGCTTCGCCTCACGGCGGGCGTCCTTCGCGGCGCGCCTCGCCCGCCAGGCCACGCCCGGCCGGCCCTCGGTGTCGCCGCTGGCGATGATCAGCCCGCCGATGAGCGAGACGTTCTTGAAGAAGTGCAGCTTCTGCTGGGTGCGCTGCGCCGGGTCGTCGATCTCCCAGAACCGGTGTCCGGCCGCCGTCGTCGGCACCAGTGACGCCGCGAGCACGGCGGCCGAGAGCCGAGGGGCGCGACCGGTGGCGAGCGCCAGCCCGGCACCGATCTGGACGCCGGCGTTGATCTTGACCAGCGTCTCCGGGTCGTCCGGCACGGGGAGGCCGGCCCTGCGCAGCATCGGGACCACGCGGGAGGTGACCGCGTCGGCCTTGGTCGCGGTGCCGGGGGCGTTCTTGAGCGCGGTCGCGGCACCGACCACGAAGATCGACGCGAGCATCGGTCGGGCGATGAGTCTGCTGACGGTCATGTCCTCCTGTTTACCCGGACCCTGGCAGCCCCACTCCCGATGGCACGCCCAGCGGCACGCCCAGGGTGGTCTCGGGGAGCACGGGTACGCCGCCGAGCCCGAGCCCCAGCCCGACCTCGACACCGTCGGCCCCGATCGAGACGCTCGCCGACAGCCCGGCCGCGGGCGAGCGCGGCGCGGGTGCCGGTTCGGCTGTGGGCGGGCCGGTCGTCGGCGCCGCGGTGGTGGGTGCGGTGGTGGGTGCGGTGGTGGGTGCGGAGGTCGGGGCGCTCGTCGGGGCCGGGTCGGGCGGGGTGGTGGGACCGGAGGTCGGCTCGGGCGTCGCGGGGACGGCGAGGGTGACGGCGCCGGCGGGCCCGCTCCGGTCGGGGTGGGGCGCCCGGTGCAGCGGCCGCGGACCGCTCTCGAGCACCGACGGCGTGCTGGAGACGGCGGGTGGCTCGACCGCGGCGGGCGTCTCCGGCGGCGCCCGGTGGAGCGTGATCGCAGCACCCGCGACGACCGCGGACGCTGCGGCACCGGCGACCGCCGCGGTCGGGCCGTGGGCCAGCAGCAGGTCGCGGGCCCGCCCGAGCAGCAGCGCGATGCCCGTGACGGCGGTGCCCCCGCTGGAGGCGAGGTACGCCGCGGCGGCCCCGCCGAGCAGGAGCGGGGCGAGCACCGTGCGGAGGTCGGCGTTGACCTCGCTGAGCTCGAGATAGAGGGAGCTGCACGGCCGGCACCGCTCGAGATGCTGCTCGACCCGGGCGGCGTCGCGCCGGGCGAGGCCGCCGCGGACGTAGGCGCCCAGCTCGGCGCGGGTGCGCTCGCAGGCGTCGTCGTCCGCGTCGCCGGCGTGCATCGTCAGATAGGCCTGGCGCAGGCCCTCCCGGGCCCGGTAGGCGAGCGCGGAGACGGCGTTCGGGGTCATGCCGAGCAGCGGCGCGACCTCGGCCGGCCGCTGTGCCTCGACCTCCGTGTGCCACAGCACCAGCTGCCAGCGCTCGGGCAGCGAGGCGAACGCGCGCGCGGCGGCCGCGCTCTCGAAGCGCTCGACCGCGGTGTCGCGGAAGGGCACGCCGGGGTCGAAGGGCGTCAGGTCGTCGGTCGTGTGCAGCCGCGCCGCGGCCCGGATCCGGTCGACGTGCACCCGTCGTACGGCGGTCAGCAGATAGGCGCGGAACGCGAGGTCCGGGCCGCCGCCGCGCTGCAGGACGCCGAGCACCTTCGCGAACGACTCCGACACGAGGTCGTCGGCGTCCGGCCCCGGCGCCAGCTGCCTGGCGAGCCGCCGGGCGGCCTCGACGTGGCGTGCGAAGAGCTCGCCGTACGCCGCGACATCGCCGGCCCGGACGGCCGAGATCAGCTCGGCGTCGCTGCGCCCGTCGAGGGTCGATACGGAGGAGCCCATGCCTGGCCCAACGTCCGAACCCGCGAAAGGCGACGGCATCGCTCGGGAGAGTCGGGGGGAACCCGGGAGAACCCGAAAAGAAATGGCGAGCGCGAGCGCGTCATGGGTCGGCGGGTGCGCCGTCCCATAGCCGGCAAGACCGGACCAGAGGGGGAGCTCGACCGTGGATGGGATGGCGACGCGCAGGCGGAGCTCGACCACGGCCGATCCCGGACCGGGGCGGGAGCTGACCGACGAGCTGAGGGTGGCGCTGCCACCCCGCTTCGAGGCAGTGGGGGAGGCCCTGGCTTCGGGATCGGGCTCGGTCGTCGCGTGCGAGGTGCTGGGGGGCACCCTCGCACGCGACGGAGTCTCGCTGCCGGAGGCGCTGGACGGCCTCGCCCGCACCTGGGAGCTGGTGCGCGGCGAGGCTCCGGCGTACGCCGCTGCGCGGGCCCTCGCCGCGGCCTGGGGCGAGGCCACGCTCGGCTACCTGCACGCCGTGTCCTGCGAGGACCCGCTCACGGGCCTCGCGAGCCTGGCCCACCTGCGCACCGTCGTCACCGACCTGCGCCGGGGCGGCCCCGCGCACCAGACCCACGCGCTGGTCGTCGTCGCGACCGGCGCGGGGCCCGACTCGGCGCGGCTCGGCGAGCCGCTGGCCCGCGCGATGGCCGACGCGCAGCTGGGGGCCACGGTGCGCGGGGTGTTCCCGGGCAGCGAGACGATCGGGCACATCGCCCCCGGCCGCCTGGTGGTGCTGGCCTTGCGCGACGAGTTGCTGCTGCGCCGCTTCGACCTGCTGCTGCGGATGATCGACGCCGGCGACCCTCCCCGGCCCCGCGCCTGGATCGAGGGCCTGCCGGCGGACGACGAGGCCGTGGCCGCCCTGCTCGACGAGCTGGCCCGGGTTTAGTGCACGGCTCCTGATCCGGAAGCGCCTGCTGCGCGACGGCGCCGGATCAGGAGACGCACCCTGAGCCGCTGCTGGGCCCGGCCGCCGTCGGCCGTCCCCTCTAGAGTTGCCGCATGTGCGGCCGCTACGCGTCGAGCAGACGCCCGGAGGATCTCGTCGAGGAGTTCGACATCGTCGAGAGTCGCATCCCGGACGCCCTCGAGGCCGACTACAACGTCGCGCCCACCAAGGAGGTGTACGCCGTCGTCGAGCGGCCGCCGTCCAAGGAGAGCGACGAGCCGCCGCAGCGCCAGCTGCGGGTGCTCACCTGGGGCCTGGTGCCGTCGTGGGCGAAGGACGCCTCGATCGGCAACCGGCTGATCAACGCGCGGATGGAGACCGTCGCGGAGAAGCCGGCGTACAAGCGGGCCTTCGCGACCCGTCGCTGCCTGCTGCCGGCGGACGGCTACTTCGAGTGGTACCCGACCCGGGAGACGACCAAGGCCGGCAAGCCCCGCAAGCAGCCGTTCTTCGTCCGGCCGCGTGACCACGGGATCCTCGCGATGGCCGGCCTCTACGAGATCTGGCGCGACCCCGCGAAGGCCGACGACGCGCCCGACCGGTTCCGGTGGTCCTGCACGGTGATCACCACCGACGCCGAGGACGCGCTCGGCGACATCCACGAGCGGATGCCGCTGATGGTCGATCGGGAGCGCTGGGGCGCCTGGCTCGACCCCCGCGCCCAGGGAGCGGAGCTGCTCGACCTGCTCGAGCCGGCCGCCCCCGGCCGGCTCGAGGCCTATCCGGTGTCGGCGCTGGTGAGCAACGTGCGCAACAACGGCCCCGAGCTGCTCGAGCCGCTGCCGCTGGAGCACGGACCCGAGGAGACCTCGTCGTGACCCGGCAGGAGCGCCGCCTCGACACGCCGCACGGCGAGGCACGCCTGGTGGTCGACCAGGCCCGCAGTCCGATCGCCACCCTGCTGCTCAGCCACGGCGCCGGCAACGGCATCGACACCCGTGACCTGACCGCGCTCGCCGAGCAGCTGCCGCGCAACGGCGTCACGGTCGTGCGTCTCGAGCAGCCCTGGAAGGTGGCCGGACGCAAGGTGGCGACCGCGCCGCCGACGCTCGACGCCGGGCTGATCGCCGCCGCCAACCGGCTGCGCACCCGCACCCCGCTCGTGGTGGGCGGCCGCTCCGCCGGCGCCCGGTCGGCCGCTCGCTGCGCGAAGCGACTGGCGGCGTCGGGCTGCCTGGCGCTCGCCTTCCCCCTGCACCCGCCCGGCAAGCCGGAGTCGTCGCGACTCGACGAGCTGCGCGGTTCGCGGGTGCCGACGCTGGTGATCCAGGGCGAGCGCGACACCTTCGGCCGGCCGGAGGAGTTCCCCGCCGACACCGACCTGGCCGTCGTGCCCGGTGCCGATCACGGCTTCAAGGTGCCGGCCCGCGGCGAGCTCACCGAGTCCGAGGCGATGGGCATCATCGTGGAGTCGACCCTCGAGTGGATCGTGCGCGAGATCGCCGGCGCGAGCGCCCGCCCCTGAGCGTGGGCCCGGGAATGACCGACGGGGTGTCGGCGTTCCAACCACCATGCAGGCAGTGCTCGAACGCCCGACCGGGCTAGGCTGGGGAGTGATGACCGACCCTGCTGACCCGACCCCCGAGGTCGACCCCGTCGTGGACCTCGCCACCGAGACCGACGCGGAGCGCTCCGCCCGCTTCGAGCGGGACGCCCTGCCCTTCCTCGACCAGCTCTACTCGGCCGCGATGCGGATGACCCGCAACCCGGCCGACGCCGAGGACCTGGTGCAGGAGACGTACGCGAAGGCCTACTCGTCCTTCCACCAGTTCCGGCCCGGCACCAACCTCAAGGCCTGGCTGTACCGCATCCTGACCAACACGTTCATCAACAACTACCGCAAGAAGCAGCGCCAGCCGCAGCAGTCGATGTCGGAGGACGTGGAGGACTGGCAGCTGCACCGCGCCGAGTCGCACTCCTCGACCGGGCTGCGCTCCGCCGAGACCGAGGCCCTCGAGCACCTGCCCGACTCCGAGGTCAAGGAGGCCCTCCAGCGGCTTCCCGAGGAGTTCCGGCTGGCGGTCTACCTCGCCGACGTCGAGGGCTTCGCCTACAAGGAGATCGCCGAGATCATGGAGACCCCGATCGGCACCGTGATGTCGCGGCTGCACCGGGGACGGCGCCAGCTGCGTGACCTGCTCTCGGACTATGTCCGCGACAACGACCTGCTGAGCGTCGGCCGCGATAGGGGCAAGTCATGAGCCACGACCACCCCTCCCTGCCCGGCGAGCCGAGCGCGGGGGACTGTGCCGACTTCCTCGAGCGGATCGTCTACTTCATCGACAACGAGCTCGATGAGGCCGACTGCTCGGAGGTGCGGCTGCACCTCGACAGCTGCAACCCCTGCCTGGAGAAGTACGACCTGCAGCGCACGGTCAAGACCGTGGTGGCGCGCTCGTGCACCGAGATCGCCCCTGACCAGCTGCGCCAGCGAGTGCTGCTGAAGATCCGCGAGGTCCAGGTCCAGCTCCGCGAGGGCTGACCGCTCCACCACCGCGCTGCCCGCGCCCGTCGTGGGCCACCGGCAAGCAAGAACCCCCGAACCGCAAGGTTCGGGGGTTCTGTGGTTCCGGTGCGCTCAGGCGTTGGGGCGCTTGCCGTGGTTCGCGCCCTTCTTCTTGCGAGCGCGGCGCTTGCGGCCGGTCTTGCCCATGGTCTTCCTCCTGATCGGGACGTCGATGGCCCGTAGGCCGTCGACCATCCTCTCAAACCCCGCGGCGCTGCGTGAAATCGGGCGCACGCGGGTCGTGGGCGGTGACGGCTCTCGGCTGCTTGGTGGGTGGCGATTCGGGATAGTCCGTCACGATCCAGCCGCAAGTCGGCCGGTAGGGCAACCAGAACGTGACGGACTATCCGTGGGTGGCACTCCCGGTCGGCCCTCGATCGATCCGCGCCGGGCGACCTCCGAACCACCCGCGGGCGGGCCGGGACCTCCGGTGCACCGGGTACGGCACCGGGTATCCCGGCAGACGTCACAGCCGCGACAGGAACCGCTCGGCATCGACCACGACCCGGGTGACCTGGCCGGTGCCGACCACCTTCCCCGGTCCGCCGTCGGCGCCGAGGTTGCGGACGGCGACCGTGAACCGGTGCAGTCGTCCGTCGGCGTACGTCGAGGACGCGGTCACCTCGACCCGCTGGCCGACCGCGCTCGCGGCGAGGTGCTCGAGCTCGACGCGGGTGCCGACGCTCGTGGACCCCTCGGGCAGGCCCGGCTCGAGCGCCGCGCACGTGGCGGCCTCGCACCAGGCGAGCAGCCGGGGGGTGCCGAGCACCGGCAGGGTGCCGGAGCCGACGGCGGCCGCCGTGTCGTCGTCGGTCACCGTGAAGGTCAGGGTCGCGTCCATCAGAGCTCCTTGCGGAAGGCGATCAGGTCGATCCCGGGCACCGGCGACCAGTCCCGGCCGGGCACCCGCTCGAAGCCGAGCCGAGCATAGGCCCGGTGCGCTGCGGTCATCTCGGCCAGGCTGGAGAGCACGATGCCGCGCGCACCGAGCCCGCGGAAGCGGTCCACCACACAGGTCAGCAGCGCCGCGCCGACGCCGCGACCGCGGGCGGCGGGCGCGACGGCCAGCATCCGGAACTCGCCCTCGTCGGCCGTGCCGATCTCGCGCCACGGCGACCCGACGAGCGCGATCGTGACCGTGCCGACGACCTCGCCGTCGAGCTCGGCGACCCACAGCTCGGCCTCGCGATGGCGGGCGGCCGCGTCGCGCAGCCGCTCGACGTAGGGGTCGGACGGGCCGAGGGTGAACTCCGAGTACGCCGCGACCGTCACCTCGCCCGCGGCCGCGAGGTCGCCGGGGCCGGCGCGCCGGACCAGTACCCCCTCAGACACCGAAGCTGGTCCGGGGATAGACCGCCGCGACGTCGGTGATCACGTTGAGCAGGTACGGCACGCCGGCGGCGAACGCCCGGTCGAGCGCGGGGCCGATCTGGCGCGGGTCGGTCACGGTCTCGCCGGCCCCGCCGAGCGCGCGCACGACCTCGTCGTACGCCGTGCGGGGCGCCAGGTCGGCGATCACGTCGTAGCCGTAGAGCATCTGCATCGGGCCCTTCTCCAGGCCCCACGCGGAGTTGTTGCCCATCACCATGACGACCGGCAGGTCGTGGCGCACCAGCGTGTCGACGTCCATCAACGAGAAGCCGGCCGCGCCGTCCCCGAGCAGCAGCACGACCTGTGCCGACGGGCGGGCCAGCCGGGCCGCGATGGCGGCGCCGAGGCCGGCGCCGAGGCAGCCGTACGGGCCGGGGTCGAGCCAGCCGCCGGGGCGGCGCGGCTCGACGTACTTGCCGGCGAAGCTGACGAAGTCCCCGCCGTCGCCGATCACCACCGCGTCGTCGGCGAGGCGGGGGAGCAGCTCGCCGTAGATGCGGGCCGGGTGGATCGGGTCGGCGGTGGCGCCGAGCAGTTCGGCGTCGCGCGCGGCGGAGGCCGACACGGCGCCCTGGAGGTCGCCGAGCCAGGCGGACCAGTCGGGCCGGCGTACGACCTGCTCGAGCTCGGTGAGCAGCCCGTCGAGGACCGAGGTGAGGTCGCCGGCCACCGACGCGGCGAGGTCGGCGTGGCCGGAGAGCTGGGCGGGGGAGTCCGCGACGTGCACGACCTGGGCGGGCGGTGCGCCGTCGCGGCCCCCGAACACGCCGTACCCGAGCCGGAAGTCCAGCGGGGTGCCGACCACGACGACGAGGTCGGCCCCGCCGAGGGCGGCGCCGCGCGCCTTGGTGACCAGCAGCGGGTGGCCGCCGGGCACGATCCCGCGGCCCATGCCGTTGGTGATGGTCGGGACGCCGGTGGCCTCGACGAAGCGTAGTGCCGCCTCCTCGGCGCGATCGGCCCACACGTCGGTGCCGAGGATCAGCACCGGTCGGCTGGCGGCGGCGAGCAGCTCGGCGATCTCGGTGAGGGCGTCCGGGTCGGGCGCGGCGCCGCGCGGCATGATCGGCGCCGGCAGCGGGCCGCCGGCGCTGTTGAACAGCTCGTCCATCGGCACGTCGACGAAGACCGGCCCGCGGTGCGGCGAGCCGGCCGTCACGAACGCGTCGTGGATCCCGTCGAGCACCGCGTCGGCCGTGGCGATCGTGTGCGCCTTCTTCGAGACCGGCGCGAAGATCGGCGGTTGGTCGAGCTCCTGGAGCGCGCCGGTGCCCCACCGGCTCTGCGGCGCCCGCCCACCGACCACCACCATCGGCGAGCCCGCGAACTGGGCCTGTGCGACGGCGCTCAGCCCGTTGGTCACGCCCGGCCCGGCGGTCAGCACGGCCAGCCCCGGCACCCGGGTCAGCTTGCCGGTGGCCTCGGCGGCGAACGCCGCCGTCTGCTCGTGGCGTACGTCGAGCAGCCGCATCGGCGGCTCGGCCTTGACCGCGCCGTCGTACATCGGGAACACGTGCGCGCCCGACAGGGTGAACATCGTCTCGACGCCGTGTGCGCGAGCGACCGCGATCGCCAGCTCGCCGGCGTGGCCGGTCAGGTCGGTGTCGTCGGGCCGGTTCTCGTCGGGCATGCCCGCAGGTTACTCACCAGTCGTGACGAGATAGCCGCGGTTGGTCGACTTCAGCGCGTCCACCACGACCAGCAGCAGGTCGGAGCGCACCTGAGGCGGCCGGGTGCCCAGTGAGAGCTGCAGGTAGAGCGCCCGCAGGAACGCCTCGGCGTTGCCGCCGGCGAGGTAGGGATCTCCGTCGTCGTGCGCCGAGCGGGTGCCGGCCGCGCCCGCGATCCGGGCGATCCACGGCTCGAGCACCCGCAGCGGCACGACGTTGCGGCGCAGCACCGCCATGGTCGCGAACGCGAGCCGGTCGGGCTCGCCGCTGCTGAACAGCCGGTCGACCGGGAGCAGCAGCCGGTCGGCCACGACGTCGAGCACCACGGTCAGCTCGGGGGTGGACAGGTGCGGCGACCGCGCCAGGATCGCGAGGGCGTCGGCGCCGTGGGCGACCGCGTGGGCCCAGCCCTTGCCGGGGACGAAGCCCCGCAGGTCGTGCTCGCGCAGCAGCCAGGTCGTGAGCCGGTCGCCCCACTCGAGGATCTTGCCGCCGGGTAGCAGCGGCCGGGCGTTGTCGCGGGCGATGCACTCGCCGAGCACGAGGGCCGAGAAGCTGCGCCGGAAGACCGTGTCGGTGTCGCACTCGCCGAGACCGGCCAGCAGCCCCATCGCCATGCCGTCGCCGAGCCCCGGGAGCAGGTCGTCGTAGACGCCGCGCTCGATCCAGGTGGTCAGGGCGGGGTACGCCGTGCCGTCGCGCAGGGCCGGGTCGGGGTCGCCCAGCATCCGGGTCAGCTCGGCGGTGAGCTCGTCGAGGGGGCGATCCGACGGGACCGCCAGCCCTGCTGCGTGCACGTTCCGCCAGTATGACCCGGACATAGGGGCGATCCTACGAAAGTCGTCCGAAACGTCCAGTGGCGGTCCGGGCGGGTGTCGGCGGAAGTCCTACGCTTGCCAGCGTGCCGTCCCTCAGCGACCTCGTGCGCAGCCACACCGACCTCGACGCCGACGACGTCGCGTGGCTCCAGCTGCTCCAGGCCGACTGGCAGATCATCGCCGACCTCTCCTTCGCCGACCTCGTGCTCTGGCTGCCGGACCGGGAGGGCAAGGGCTTCTGGGCGGCCGGCCAGATGCGGCCCACGACCGGTCCCACGGCGTACGTCGACGACGTGATCGGCACGTTCGTGCCGGTCGGTCGCCGACCACTGATCGACGCGGCGTACACCCAGGGACGGCTGATCCGCGAGGGCGACCCGGAGTGGCGCGACGACGTGCCGGTGCGGATCGAGTCGATCCCGGTGCGCCGCGCCGGGCGGGTGATCGCGGTGGTCGCCCGCAACACGAACCTGCTCGGCGTGCGCACCCCGAGCCGGCTCGAGCTGTCCTACCTCCAGACCGCCTCCGACCTGACCCAGATGATCGCCAACGGCCACTTCCCGGCGGCGGGGGAGCGCAGCGACCACGCGGACACCCCCCGGGTCGGCGACGGCTTCCTGCGCATCGACGCCGCCGGGCGGGTCGTGTACGCGAGCCCGAACGCCCAGTCGGTCTTCCGCCGGCTCGGCCTGTCCGGCGACCTGACCGGGCTGTCCCTGGCCGAGACCACGCGCTCGCTGGTGCCGCCCCGGCGCCGGCCCGACGAGGAGACGCTCAGCGCGGTCCTCGGCGGCCGGGCGCAGCGGGACACCGAGATCGGGACCGAGGGCGTCGCGCTGATCGTGCGGACGATCCCGCTACGGCCCGCCGGCGAGCACATCGGCGCCGTGGTGCTGGTGCGCGACGTCACCGACCTGCGCCGCCGGGACCGCGAGCTGGTCACCAAGGACGCGACGATCCGCGAGATCCACCACCGGGTGAAGAACAACCTGCAGACCGTGGCCGCGCTGCTGCGGCTCCAGGCGCGGCGGATCGACAACGAGTCGGCGCGGCTGGCGCTGGAGGAGGCGGTACGCCGCGTCGGGTCGATCGCGATCGTCCACGAGATCCTCAGCCAGGCGGTCGAGGAGCGGGTCGACTTCGACGAGATCGTGGACCCGCTCGGGCGGATGGTGACCGAGGTGAGCGCGGTCGGCAGCCGGGTGCGGGTGCGCCGGTCCGGGTCGTTCGGCGAGCTGCCGTCGGAGGCCGCCACCGCGCTCGCGATGGTGATCACCGAGCTGCTCCAGAACGCCGTCGAACACGGCTACGACCCGGCCGACGCCGACCTCACGGGCGAGATCGTGCTGTCCGCGCAGCGGCTGGTCGGCCGGCTGCACGTCAGCGTGGACGACGACGGCCGGGGCCTTCCCGAGGACTTCGACCTCGAGGGCCAGGGAAGCCTCGGGCTGTCGATCGTCCGGACGCTGGTGGAGTCGGAGCTCGGCGGCCAGCTCGAGCTGGGGCCGGGCCCCGGCGGGACCGGTACCCGGGCGGCGCTCGACGTGCCTCTCGACTAGTGACCCGGACGCTGGACTGGTCTCGACACGCCGGTCGCGAGTTCGCGAGCCCACTCGCGCGGCTCGCTCGACCACCGTCAGCGGATCCGCTGACGCGTCTCCGCTAGGCGGTCCGCACCCGAGCCCGGGCGTTGCGACGCTTGAGCGCGCGGCGCTCGTCCTCGCTCAGACCGCCCCACACGCCGTGGTCCTGTCCAGCCTCGAGCGCCCACGCGAGGCACTGCTCGCGCACCTCGCAGCGTCGGCACACCTGCTTGGCCTCCTCGATCTGGAGGATGGCCGGACCGGTGTTGCCGATCGGGAAGAACAGCTCCGGGTCCTCGTCGAGGCACGCGGAACGGTGGCGCCAATCCATGGCTGGGCGTTCCTTCTCTCTACAGACAGGCTCAAAGGGCAGGCCGAGCGGGGTGCTGCGGACCTGCCGGGCGAATGGGCACGACAAAGCACGCGCAAGTTCACGCGATGCCTCTCAAAGAGTGGCAATCTTTCGACCGTTAAACAACCCCCTGCGATGGTCTTATCCGTCACAGAAGTCACGTCCGCGGCGGTCTGGCCGGGGGCGCCGGCGGCCTCTCTTCTAGAGTGCTCCGGTGAGCCTACGACCCGCCGCCCACGTGCCGGCGCCCCTGATCGTGGCCGCCTCGCTGGTCGCGGTCGAGGGGCTGCTGCTGCTCGGGTACGCCGTGCTCGAGGTGGCCAACCTCAACGCCGACCGCGCGGAGGTGGCGGTGACGACCGCCGTGTTCTTCCTGCTGTACGGCGGCGGGCTGCTGGGCTGCGCCTGGGCGTTGTCCCGCCTCAGCTCCTGGGCGCGCAGCCCGGCGGTGCTGGCCCAGCTGATCCAGCTCGGGGTGGCCTGGAGCTTCTGGGGTGGCGACACGACGGTGGTCGCGCTGGCCGTCGCCGCGGTGGCGCTGATCGTGCTCGGCGGTATCTTCCACCCGGCGAGCGTGGCGGCGCTGGCTCCGGCCGAGGAGGAGTAGGAGGAGGCGCTACGAGCTCTCCTCGAGCGAGGTGCGCAGCTGCTCGAGCGTCCGGTTGAGCAGCCGCGAGACGTGCATCTGGGAGACCCCGATCTCCGCTGCGATCTGGGACTGGGTCATGTTCTTGAAGAACCGCAGTAGCAGGATCTTCTTCTCCCGCGGCGCCAGCTTGTCCAGCAGCGGCTTGATCGACTCGCGGATCTCGACGTGCTCGAGCCCCTCGTCGTCGACGCCGATGGCGTCGAGCATCGTGGCGGTGCCGTCGTCGCCGTCGTCGCTGGCGTCGAGGGACAGCGTGGAGTAGGCGTTGCTGGACTCGATGCCCTCGACGATCTCCTCGACCGAGCAGCCGATCGCCTCGGCGAGCTCGCGGGGGGTCGGGGAGCGGCCCAGGGACTGGGTGAGCTCGGCGCTCGCCGTTCCGATCTGCATGCGCAGCTCCTGGAGCCGTCGCGGCACCCGGATCGCCCAGCCCTTGTCGCGGAAGTAGCGCTTGATCTCGCCGATGATCGTCGGCGTGGCGTAGGTCGAGAACTCGACGCCCCGCTCGGAGTCGAAGCGGTCGATCGACTTGATCAGCCCGATCGTGCCGACCTGCACCAGGTCCTCGAGCGGCTCGCCGCGGTTGCGGAAGCGCCGGGCGCAGTGCTCGACCAGCGGCAGGTGGAGGTGCACCAGCGCCTCCCGGGCCGACTCGTGGGCGGCCTCCGACTCCCGCTCGTCGCCGAAGACGGCGAACAGCTCGGCGCTGCGCAGACGGGTCAGCTCGACGCCCGTGGGGCCGTCGGATCTCCCGTCGTCGTCCAGCGAGAGCGCCATGTCAGCGACCGGGCTCCCGATGGGAGGACACCATGGTGAGCGTGACCGTGAACGTCTCGTCGGTCGAGTCGGCGGCGGCGCGGGTGGCGAGGGTGCTCAGCACCTGCCACGCGAAGCTGTCGGTGTCGGGCTCGACCGCGCCGTCGACGCAGACGGTGACGTCGACGGTCAGCTCACCGAGGTCCTGGTAGAAGCGGCAGCGCAGGTCGGTGCCGGGCGCCGCCTCGGCGAGCACCATCGCGCTGGCCTCGCCGACCGCGATCCGCAGGTCCTCGATGTCGTCGATCGGGAAGTCCAGCCGAGCGGCCAGGCCGGCGGTGGTGGTGCGCAGCACGGAGGCGTACGCGCGGTCGGCCGGCAGGCGCAGCTCGACGTCCGCCCGGCGGGCGTCCTCGGTCGCGGTCGGGCCGGTGGTCGCGCCGATCGATGCCATGTGTCGTCCTCGAGCGTGGTCGTGAAGCGGGTTCCGAGACCGGTCTGCCGAAATGTAGCGGGACCGGCCCTGGGGTCTTCGTACCCCGGGGCCGGTCCCGCTAACCGCCGATCGGTGCCGGCCGGACGCGCTCGGGCCTCAGCCCTTCTTCGTCGCCCAGAAGATCTCGGCGATCTCGTCGATCTTGGCGAGCAGCTCGTCGGCCTTGGCGGCGTCGAGCTCGCCCTTGGTGCCACCGGCGCCGGCCAGCTTGGTGGCCTCGTTGACGAGGGTGTGCAGCTGCGGGTACTTCTCGAAGTGCGGGGGCTTGAAGTAGTCGGTCCACAGCACCCACAGGTGGTGCTTGACCAGCTCGGAGCGCTGCTCCTTGATCAGGATCGCCCGGGTGCGGAAGTCGGGATCGTCGTTGTCGGCGACCTTGGCGATGATCGCCTTGATCGACTCCGCCTCGATGCGCGCCTGGGCCGGGTCGTAGACGCCGCAGGGGAGATCGCAGTGGGCGGAAACCTCAAGGGTGGGGGCGAACAGTCGCGCGAACATGCGGGTCGGGTCCTCTCGTCTTCGGTTGTCCTCGATGCCACCGGTGAAGTTCACGGGGCGCTGCTGGGACACTACTCCGCGTGTCGCAGCGAACACGAGGTACCCGGTCCACAGGGGAAGACACCCCCCGCTGGGGCTTCGCGATCGTGCGCGGCGCATCGATGGAGCCGACCCTGCGCACCGGCGACCGGCTGCTGGTCTCCTACCGCCGCGCGCCGCGCCCCGGCGACGTGGTGGTCGCCCGGTTCCCGGACGGGACGGTGGCGGTCAAGCGCGCCGCCGAGCGACGTACGACGCGCTCCGGAGCCCCGGGCTGGTGGGTGCTCAGCGACAACCCCGACGAGGGGGTCGACTCGCGGCACCGCGGGGTGCTGCCCGAGGCGGACGTGACAGCCGTCACCGTCGCCAGGGTCTGGCCACGTCCCCGTCGGTTCTGAGGCTGTGCGAGACTGGAGGGGAGGGAGACCCCCCGCGGTCCGATGCCCATCCGCGCACACCCCGCGCGTCGAACCGGACCCCACCTGTTCGTACGCCCTCGTCTTGGAAAGCTAGGTCTCGTGATGACCCCTCACACTCCTTCTCACCCGCACGCCGGAGACCCCGTCTTCGACCTGCATGTAGGCGGGAAGATGGAGCTCCGGTCGACGGCACCGCTGGTGGGGAGCGACGACCTGTCCCTGGCCTACACCCCCGGCGTCGCCCGGGTCTGCGAGGCGATCGCGGCGGATCCGACGATGACGCAGCACTACACCTGGGTGCCCAACACGGTCGCCGTCGTCACCGACGGCACCGCGGTCCTCGGCCTCGGCGACATCGGCCCGCAGGCCGCGATGCCGGTGATGGAGGGGAAGGCGGTGCTGTTCAAGCAGTTCGGGGGCGTCGACGCCGTCCCGATCTGCCTCGCGACCACCGACGCCGACGAGATCGTGGAGACCATCGTGCGGTTGGCGCCGAGCTTCGGCGGCATCAACCTCGAGGACATCTCCGCGCCGCGCTGCTTCGAGATCGAGGACCGGCTCAAGGAGCGGCTCGACATCCCGGTCTTCCACGACGACCAGCACGGCACCGCCGTCGTCGCGTTGGCCGCGCTGCAGAACGCGCTGCGCCTGACCGGCCGCGACCCGGAGGCCACGCGGGTCGTGATCTCCGGCGCGGGCGCGGCCGGCGTCGCCGTCGCGAAGATCCTGATCGAGGCGGGCATCACGGACCTCGCGGTCACCGATCGCACGGGCGTGCTGCACTCCGGACGCGGTGACCTCACGCCGGTCAAGCGCGAGCTCGCCGAGATGACCGCGGACAAGAACGGGCGCTCGGGCAGTCTCGCCGACGTGCTCGTCGACGCCGACGTCTACATCGGCGTCTCGGGCGGGAATGTCCCGGAGGAGTACGTCGCGCGGATGGCGCCCGACGCGATCATCTTCGGTCTGGCGAACCCGACCCCCGAGGTGCACCCCGAGGTGGCGCAGCGGCACGCCCGGGTGGTCGCCACCGGCCGCTCGGACTTCCCGAACCAGATCAACAACGTGCTCGCCTTCCCCGGCATCTTCCGGGGCGCGTTCGACGTGCACGCGACCGCGATCACCGAGGGCATGAAGCTCGCCGCGGCCCAGGCGCTGGCCGACCTCGTCGGGGACGAGCTCACCGAGGAGCACGTGATCCCCTCGCCGTTCGACCCGCGGGTCGGCCCGGCGGTCGCGTCCGCTGTGGCGGATGCCGCACGTCGGGACGGTGTCGCACGCCGGTGACGGTGGTTTCGAGATGGTTCCTGAGGAGGTTGCGCAGCAACCGTCTCGAAGGACAGGCGCCAGTGCGCCTTCCTCAACCACCGTGCACGGTGGTTGAGGAGGTTGCGCAGCAACCGTCTCGAAACCACCGATAGGTTGGACGAATGCTCGCCGTCTACGCCGACCGGTTCTCCCAGGACGACCCGCTCTCCGCACTGCAGGTGGGGGAGCGGCCCGACCCCGACGTGCCGGACGGGTGGACGACGGTCACCGTGAAGGCGGCCGCGCTCAACCACCACGACCTGTTCTCGCTGCGCGGGGTCGGGCTGCGCGAGGAGGCGCTGCCGATGATCCTCGGCTGCGACGCGGCCGGGTACGACGAGGACGGCAACGAGGTCGTCGTGCACGCGGTGATCAGCGATCCGTCGTGGACGGGCGACGAGACCTTCGACCCGAAGCGGTCCCTGCTGTCCGAGCGCTACCAGGGCACCTTCGCCGACAAGGTCGCCGTGCCGCGCCGCAACGTGGTGCCGAAGCCGGCGACGCTGTCGTTCGAGGAGGCCGCCTGCCTGCCGACCGCCTGGCTCACGGCGTACCGGATGCTCTTCACCCGCGGCCGGCTGCGGGCCGGCGAGACCGTGCTCATCCAGGGGGCCGGTGGCGGGGTGGCGACGGCCGCGATCGTGCTCGGCCGAGCGGCCGGGTTGCGGGTGCTGGTCACGAGTCGTGACGAGGCCAAGCGGAAGCGGGCGCTCGACCTCGGCGCGCACGACGCGTTCGAGTCGGGGGCTCGACTGCCCGTGAAGGTCGACGCGGTCATGGAGACGGTCGGTCGTGCGACCTGGTCGCACTCGATCCGGTCGTTGCGTCCGGGCGGCCGGATCGTCATCTCCGGCACCACCTCCGGCCCGAACCTCGACGACGCCGAGCTGACCCGGATCTTCTTCCTGCAGCTGAGCGTGATCGGCTCGACGATGGGCACCCGCGACGAGCTCGCCGGCCTGGTGTCGATGCTCGACGCGACCGGCGCCCGACCGCTGATCGACCGGACGCTGCCGATGGCCGACGCCCGCGCCGGCTTCGCCGCGATGCTCGAGGGTGAGCAGTTCGGCAAGATCGTCTTCACCCGCTGATGGCCACCCATCTCGTCACCGGGGCCGGCTCCGGGATCGGAGCGCTCGTCGCGCGCACGCTCCTCGACCGGGGAGACGGGGTCGTGCTGGTGGCGCGCTCGGAGGAGCGGGCCGAGGCACTGCGCTCGTCGTACGACGGCGCCGAGGTGGTCGTCGCCGACCTGGCCTTCCCGGAGTCGGTCGGGTCCCTGGTGCTCCCGGACTCGCTCGACTCCGTCGTGCACGCCGCCGGCATCGTCGAGCTCGGCCCGGTGTCGTCGCTGTCGGTCGAGGCCTGGGCATCGCAGCTGCGCGTCAACCTCGTCGCCCCGGCCGCCCTCACCCGCGTCGCGCTGCCCGCGCTGCGGGCCGCGCGCGGCACCGTCGTGTTCGTGAACTCGACCGCCGGACTCTCCGCGGGTCCGCGCTGGTCGGCGTACGCCGCCTCCAAGCACGGCCTGCGCGCGCTGGCCGACTCCCTGCGCGCCGAGGAGGCCGCAGCGGGCGTGCGCGTCTCCACCGTGTTCCCGAGCCGCACCGCCACGCCGATGCAGGAGCGGGTGCACGCCCAGGAGGGCAGGGAGTACGACGCCGCCGACTGGATCCGCCCCGAGACGGTCGCCGACGCGATCGTGCGCCTCGTCGACCTGCCGCGCGACGCGACGATCACCGACGTGACGGTGCGCCCGGCCGGCTAGAGCACGGCTCCTCAACCGGAAGCGGATGAGGAGACGCGCTCTAGACCTGAGGCTCAACGTTGCCTCAAGTTGCCAACCGGCTTGCCCGTTTCTGCCTACGGTGCGCTCGACCGCAGGGCAACTCGATCGGGGGAGACAACGGTGCGACGTGGGCGGACGCTGGCCGCGGTGGCGGCTCTGGCGATGGCGGTGCTGGGACTGGCGGGCTGTGGGGAGTCGAGCGAGGTCGGCACCGGCGCGGCGGGCGGGACGCTCGCGGTAGGTGCGGTCTACGCGACGGACGACCCGTCGCCGGATCCGGCCGAGGAGGTCGTCGTCACGCACGAGCGCGTGCGCAAGAACATCAAGCTCCGGTACCAGACGGTCCACCGCAAGACGGCCACCCTGAAGAAGGGCGTCACGAAGGTCGCGCGGCCGGGCCGCCCGGGCCTGCGCGTCAAGGTCTTCCGGATCACCTACGAGGACGGCGTCTGGGTCGACCGCGAGCTGGTCGTCGACAAGGTCAAGCGCAAGCCGGTCAGCCGGATCGTGCTCCACGGCACCAAGGTGATCAAGCCGCAGCCCCAGCCGGGTGGCCGGTGCGACCCCAACTACAGCGGGTGCGTGCCGATCGCCAGCGACGTCGACTGCGCCGGTGGCAGCGGCGACGGCCCGGCCTATGTCCGGGGCCCGGTGCGCGTCATCGGCAGCGACATCTACGGCCTCGACGCGGACGGCGACGGCTGGGGCTGCGACTGAGGTCCCGCGCTCAGGTGTCGAGCAGCCGCACCAGCTTCTGCGGGGCGCAGGCGCGATAGGACTCGGTGACCAGCTCGGCGACCTCGGTCCAGTCGGTGTCGTCGTCGAGCACCATGCCGACGATCGTGGGCGACCACGGCGGCCGGTAGAACGGCCACCCCGCGTGGGTCAGCGCGAGCAGCTCGTCGCCGACCGCGCGGAAGGTGAGCACGGTGCGGATCGAGTCGTCGCCGGTAAGGTCGCGGTAGGCCGACTCGTAGCCGGGCTGCGCGACCATCACGTGGGCGAAGGTCTTCGCCCGGATCCGCCAGCGCACACCGGTCCAGGCCTCCTCCTCGCGGGCCTCCGGAAGCCGCGTCGCGATCGCGCCGATCCGGCGTACGACGTCGGCCTCGGGCTCGATGCGACGCGGCACGGCTTCAGCCGAAGCACATGCGGAAGTCGGCCTGCCGGAACGACGCGAGCTGGCGGGCGCCGCGCAGCCAGCCGAGCGGGCCGTCTGCGGCGAAGTCCCACCGGCCGCGGCAGGGCAGCGCCTTCGAGGAGCCCTGCAGGGCGGCGGTGCGGTCCTGGCCATCGGTGTCGCCGATGCCGGGCTGCCAGGTGGTGCCCCGGAACGGGATCCGCACCATCGCGCGGCTGACGTCGGTGAACGATGCGCTCGCGATCGGTCGGCGCTCCAGCGACGTCGACCAGTGGGTCGACGTCAGCGGACCGCGATGGCTGGTGTCGAGCTCGAAGTCGCACAGCTGCTTCGGGATCGCCCAGAGCTCGCGACCGCCGGCCACCGACGCGGGGGAGTCGACCCAGATGTCGGTGATCGAGACGCATCTGCCGTGCTGCTGGGTCGGGACCAGCCGGGCGACCAGCAGCTCGGAGTAGGTCAGCGGGCTGCCGGGCTCGTAGGACACGAACGCCACGCCGTAGACGCCCGCCGGACGGAGCTCGTCGACGCCCGTGCGCAGCTTGAGGACCGAGAGCCAGAGCTGGCCCACCATCGCCCAGGGAGCCGGCGGGTAGCTGACGTCGCCGTCCGGTCCGGAGGAGCTGATCCACGCGGGGCTGGTCGTGTGGTCGGTCATGGCGGCATCCTGCCGTACTCCGGGTACGGACGAAAGTGTCAGTCGAGTGACAGAATGCCCGGCCATGGAGACCCAGCGGATCACCACCCGTGTCGAGACCTCGGAGCCCCGGTTCGCGACGTACCCGCGCCCGGGGCGGCCCGACGCCCCGCACGTCCTGATGGTCGTCCTCGACGACGTCGGCTTCGCCCAGCTCGGCTGCTTCGGGTCGGGCATCGCCACGCCGAACATCGACCGGCTCGCGGCCCAGGGGCTGCGCTACCACCGCTTCCACGTCACCTCGGTCTGCAGCGCGACCCGGGCCGCCCTGCTCACCGGGCGCAACCACCACGCGGTCGGCATGGGCGTCACCCAGGAGGCCGCGCTCGGGTTCCCCGGGTACACCGGGCGGATCCCGCGCTCGGCCGCCGGTCTCGCGCGAGTGCTCAAGGACCACGGCTACAACACACTGGCGGTGGGCAAGTGGCATCTCGCCCCGAAGAACGAGTACTCCGCGGCCGGCCCGTTCGACCGCTGGCCGCTGGGGCAGGGCTTCGAGCGCTACTACGGCTTCCTCGGGGCCGAGACCAGCCAGTGGGCACCCGAGCTGGTACGCGACAACACCCACGTCGAGCCGCCGTACACCCCGGAGGAGGGCTATCACCTCACCGAGGACCTGGTCGACCAGGCGATCCGGATGATCCAGGACCAGCAGCAGGCGGAGTCGCGCAAGCCGTTCTTCCTCTACTTCGCCCCGGGCGCCGCGCACGCCCCGCACCAGGTCACCGAGGAGTGGGTCGAGCCCTACCGGGGCGCGTTCGACGACGGCTGGGAGGCGTGGCGCCGGCGCACCTTCGAGCGGCAGGTCGCGGAGGGCATCGTGCCGACAGGCACCGAGCTGCCCGAGCGGCCGCCGTGGATCCCCGACTGGGAGACGCTGCCCGACGACCAGCGGCGCCTCTTCGCCCGCTACATGGAGGTCTTCGCGGGCTTCGTCACCCACACCGACCACCACCTGGGGCGCCTCTTCGCCTCCCTCGAGGAGCGCGGGATCGCCGACGACACCATGGTGATGGTGCTCTCCGACAACGGCGCCAGCGCCGAGGGTGGGGTGACCGGCACGCTCAACGAGGCCGCCGGCTGGCTCGGGATGGGGGAGGACGTCGAGGAGTCGATCGCGCGGATCGACGACATCGGCGGCCCTGACGCCTACAACCACTACCCGTTCGGCTGGGCCTGGTCCGGCAACACGCCGCTGCGGCTGTGGAAGCGGTACGCCTGGCTGGGCGGGGTGCGCACGCCGCTCGTGGTGCGCTGGGGTGACCGGCTGGTCGGGCACGGCGGCGTACGCCCGCAGTTCTGCCACGCGGTCGACCTCTACGCCACGGTGCTCGACGCGGCCGGCATCGAGCCGCCCGAGGCGGTCGACGGGGTGACCCAGCAGCCGGTCGAGGGCCGGTCGCTGCTCCCGAGCTTCGCGGAACCGGAGGCCGCCGAGCACCGGCTCGTGCAGTACTTCGAGATGTTCGGCTCGCGCGGCATCTACGAGGACGGCTGGATGGCGGTCACCGACCATGTCGCTAACCAGTTCGACGAGCGTTCGCACCTCGTGGGCAGCACGGACTTCGACGCCGACCGGTGGTCGCTCTTCGACCTCGCCGAGGACTTCTCCGAGGCGCGCGACGTCGCGGCGGAGCATCCGGAGCGGGTGCGCCGGATGGAGGCGCTGTGGTGGGCCGAGGCCGGGCGCAACCAGGTGCTGCCGCTCTTCGAGTTCCCGGCGTCGATGGCGCACCTGCATCCCGGCGAGTTCCCGCCGCCCTCCGTCGGCACCTATGCGCCCGGCGGCGGACCGGTCCAGGAGTGCCAGCTGCCGGCGCTGCTGGGCGGCTTCGAGCTCACGGCGTACGTCGACCTGCCGGCCGGCGGCGCGCACGGGATCATCACGGCGATCGGGGACCGGCACGGTGGCTGGGCGACGTACCTCCTCGACGGGCGGTTGACCGCGGCGGTCGCACTGCTCGACGGCACGACTCGGCTGGTGGCGCCCGATCCCGTGCCGGTCGGCGAGCACGTGCTCTCGGTGCGCTACGAGCCCGGGCGCGAGCCCCGGCTGGTGCTGGCCGTCGACGGGGCGGACGTCGCGCAGGCGCCGCTGCCCGGGCTGCTCTTCTTCCCGAACCTCGTCACCTCCGGGGCCGGCCTGCTGGTCGGCCGGGACCGCGGGATCGCGGTCACCTCGGACTACCGGCCGCCGTTCGCCTTCACCGGGACGCTGTCGCGGGTGGAGCTGCGCAGCGGCCGGCCCGGTGCGCGGCCGGACCGGAGCGCGCAGCGGCGGATGGCGGTCGCGGGTGACTGAGCCGGCGGGGCGTCGCGAGACCCACAAGGCCAGTACCCGGCGCGCGCTCGAGGACGCCGCGCTGCGCCGCTTCGCGAGTGAGGGGTACGACGAGACGTCCGTCGACGCGATCGCCGCCGACGCGGGCGTCTCGAGCCGGACGTTCTTCCGCTACTTCGCCACCAAGGACGAGGTGCTCGACATGGGTCGCGAGGAGCGGCAGGCGCAGCTCCGGGCCCGGATCCGCGAGCTGGCCGGCGGCCCGCTGCGCCCCCTCGAGGTCGTACGCGAGGCCGTCGTCGAGCTCGCTCGCGGCTTCGAGTCCGACCGGGAGCGCGTGCAGCTGCGCCAGCGCGCCGCCGCCACCTCGCCGGTGCTCCGGGGCCGACTCTTCGACACGTTCGCGTCCTGGGAGTGGGCCGTCGCTCGCGAGCTCGGCGGTGACGCCTCCGCCCGCACCCTGGCCGCCGCCGGCCTCGCGGTCTTCCGCGCCTCGACGGCGATCTGGGTCGACGAGGGCGGGTCGCTGCCGGCGATCGTCGAGCGGGGGTTCGCCGCGCTGGCCTGACCGGACTTCACAGGCAGTGCTGGCACTTCTCGGCCGTTGCAACACCTGAACAGTGCCGGGATACCCGGTTCACCGGGTATCCCGGCACCGGCCCAGGCTCAGTCCTCCGGATCGTCCAACCGGGCCAGCCAGGTCGCGAACCGCTCCACGGCCGTCTCGAACTCCGGGTGCGTGTCGGTGAACTCCTGCAGCCGGTCCGCGAGCCAGGCCAGGGTGACCTCCTCGTCGCCCCGGCGCTTCTCGAGCTCCTCGATGCCGCGGTCGGTGAAGTACATCAGTCCTCCTCTGGTGGTTTCGAGGCTCGCTCCGCTCGCACCTCAACCACCGACACGGTGGTTGAGGTGCGAGGGCCGCCAGGCCCGAGCCTCGAAACCACTACCAGATCAGGCGAACGCGCGCGCGACCAGGTCCTTCTGCTCCTCGCCGTGCCGCTTGATCGTGCCGACGGCGGGCGAGGACGACTCGGGGCGGCAGACCACCTCGACCTGGGCGTCGACGTGCGGCCACACGTTGACGGCGTAGTGGGGCCACGCGCCCATGTTCAGCGGCTCGTCCTGGACCCAGCGCACGGTCCGCAGGTGCGGGTAGCGGGCGATCTCCTCGCGGATCTCGGCCTCCGGACGCGGGTAGAGCTGCTCGACCCGGGCGATCGCGAAGCGCTCGCCGTCCTCGCGCTTGGCCCGCTCGACCATCAGGTCCCAGGTGACCCGCCCCGAGCAGAGCAGCAGTGTGTCGACCTTCTCCTGGTCGGCGGACTCGTCACCGAGGAACGGGCGGAACGACCCACCGGTGAAGTCCTCCGGCCGGGCCGCGGCCTCCTTGCGCTTGAGCATCGACTTCGGCGTGAAGACGATCAGCGGCTTGTGCTCCTCGCCGAGCGAGTGCTGGCGCAGCAGGTGGAAGTACGACGCGGGGGTCGACGGCTGGGCCACCACGAACGCCTCGTCGGCGGCCATGGTCAGGAACCGCTCGATCCGCGCCGAGGAGTGGTCGGCGCCCTGGCCCTCGTAGCCGTGCGGCAGCAGCAGCACGACGCCGGACTGCTGGTTCCACTTGCTCTCGCCGGAGGTGATGAACTCGTCGATCACCGTCTGGGCGCCGTTGACGAAGTCGCCGAACTGCGCCTCCCACAGGACCAGCGCCTCGGGTCGGGCGACCGAGTAGCCGTACTCGAACCCGAGCGCGGCGTACTCGGAGAGCAGCGAGTCGTAGACGTAGAACTTGGCCTGGTCCTCGGTGAGGCTGGCCAGCGGCGTCCACTCGTCGGCGTTCTTCCGGTCGATGATCGTCGCGAACCGCGAGACGAACGTGCCGCGGCGCGAGTCCTGGCCGGCCAGGCGCACCGGGCGGCCCTCCATCAGCAGCGAGCCGAAGGCGAGGATCTCGCCGGTGCCCCAGTCGATCGGGCCGTCGGCGATCGCCGCCGCGCGGCGCTGCAGCTGCGGCATCACCTTCGGGTGCACGGTGAAGCCCTCGGGCGGGGTGACGTAGGCGTCGGCGATCCGCTTCATCACGTCGAGCGTGATCGCGGTGTTGGTCTCGCCGGTCGGCTTGTCCGGGTAGTCGGGGACCGTGGTCCACTCCGAGGGCTGGCTGGTCGCCTCGCGCACCTCGGTGAACACCCGCTCCAGCTGCTGCTGGTAGTCGCGGAGGACCTGCTCGGCCTCCTCGATCGTGATGTCGCCACGACCGATGAGGGACTCGGTGTAGAGCTTGCGCACCGAGCGCTTCTGCTCGATCAGGTCGTACATCAGCGGCTGGGTGTACGACGGGTCGTCGCCCTCGTTGTGGCCGCGCCGGCGGTAGCAGACGAGGTCGATGACGACGTCCTTGTTGAACGCCTGGCGGTACTCGAAGGCCAGCCGCGCGGCCCGGATGCAGGCCTCGGGGTCGTCGCCGTTCACGTGGAAGATCGGCGCCTGGACCATGCGGGCCACGTCGGTGCAGTAGAGCGAGGAACGCGACGAGCCCGGCGAGGTGGTGAAGCCGACCTGGTTGTTGACCACCACGTGGATGGTGCCGCCGGTGCGGTAGCCGCGCAGCTGGGAGAGGTTCAGCGTCTCCGCGACCACGCCCTGGCCCGCGAAGGCCGCGTCGCCGTGCACCAGAAGCGGCAGCACGGGGTACGCCGCGCCGCGGTCGAGCACGTCCTGCTTGGCCCGGGCGATGCCCTCCAGCACCGGGTCGACGGCCTCGAGGTGCGACGGGTTCGCCGCCACCGACACCTTGATCTGGGCACCGGTGCCGGCGGTGAACGCGCCCTCCGCGCCGAGGTGGTACTTCACGTCGCCCGAGCCCTGGACGGTGCGCGGGTCGATGTTGCCCTCGAACTCCCGGAAGATCTGGGAGTAGTTCTTGCCGACGATGTTGGCCAGCACGTTGAGGCGGCCGCGGTGGGCCATGCCCATCGTGACCTCGTCGAGGCCGGCCTCGGCGGCCGCCTCGCAGATCTCGTCGATGACCGGGATCGTGGTCTCGCCGCCCTCGAGCGAGAAGCGCTTCTGACCGACGAACTTGGTCTGCAGGAAGGTCTCGAACGCCTCGGCCTGGTTGAGCTTCAGCAGGATCCGCAGCTGCTCCTCGCGGGGCGGCTTGGTGTGCGGCTGCTCGACGCGCTCCTGGATCCAGCGGCGCTGCTCGGGATCCATGATGTGCATGTACTCGATGCCGGTGGTGCGGCAGTAGGAGTCGCGCAGGATGCCGAGGACGTCGCGCAGCTTCATGAACCGACGACCCTCGCCGCCGAAGGAGCCGGCCGCGAACTCGCGGTCGAGGTCCCACAGGGTCAGGCCGTGGGACTCGATCTCGAGGTCGGGGTGGGTCCGCTGGCGGTACTCCAGCGGGTCGGTGTCGGCCATCATGTGGCCGCGCACGCGGTAGGCGTGGATCAGCTCGAGGATGCGCGCCTGCTTCGAGATCTCGTCGTCGTGCGAGGTCGCGATGTCGGCGTTCCAGCGGATCGGCTGGTAGGGGATGCGCAGCGACCGGAAGATCTCGTCGTAGAAGTCGTCGGCGCCGAGCAGCAGCTCGTGGATCCGCTTGAGGAACTCGCCCGACTGCGCGCCCTGGATGACCCGGTGGTCGTACGTCGAGGTCAGCGTCATGACCTTGCTGATGCCGTTGCGGGCGATCGCGTCGGCCGACGCACCCTGCCACTCGGCGGGGTACTCCATCGCGCCGACGCCCAGGATCGTGCCCTGGCCCTTCATCAGGCGGGGCACGGAGTGGACCGTGCCGATGCCGCCCGGGTTGGTCAGCGAGATCGAGGTGCCCTGGAAGTCCTCGATGGTGAGCTTGTTGTCGCGGGTCTTGCGGACGATCTCCTCGTACGCCGTCCAGAACGCCGCGAAGTCCATCGTCTCGGCGGCCTTGATGCTCGGCACCAGCAGCTGGCGCGTGCCGTCGGACTTCTTCACGTCGATCGCGAGGCCGAGGTTGATGTGGGCCGGCGTGATCAGGTTGGGCTTGCCGTCGACCACGTCGTAGCCGGAGTTCATCTCCGGCATCGTCTTCAGCGCCTTGACCAGCGCGTAGCCGACCAGGTGGGTGAAGGAGACCTTGCCGCCGCGGGCGCGGGCGAGGTGGTTGTTGATGACGGTGCGGTTGTCCCACAGCAGCTTGACCGGCACCGAGCGCACCGAGGTCGCGGTCGGCACGGTGAGTGAGACGTCCATGTTCTGGACGGTGCGCGCCGGCGCGCCGCGGAGCACGGTGTACGTCGGCTCGTCCTTGGTCGGGGCCGGCGCCGCCGGGCGGGACTCCTTCGGCACCGGGTTGCTGGTGCCCTTGGCCGGCTCGGCGGCCTTGCTCTCCGGCCGCGGCCGGGCGATCGGAGCGGGGGTCGGCGTCGGGTCGGGCCGGTGCTCCTGCACCGGCTCCGCGGCGTGCTTCGCCGCCGGCTGCTGGGCCGGCTGCTGGGCCGGTGCCGGCTCGGGCGCCCGAGCGGTGCCCGGCGACCCCGACTTGCTCCCCGGGGGGGCCTGGGTCGTACCGTTGGCACCTCCCGCGCCCTTGCCGTTGGACTGGAAGTACTTCTTCCAGGTCGGATCAACGCTGTCCGGGTCTCGTCGATATTGGTCGTACATCTCTTCGACGAGCCACTCGTTGGCGCCGAAGTCGGCGGTCGCGAGATCGGACTGACTACCAGGGGACTGCGGCACGGGTTGATTCGCCTCTTCCGGTACGTGCGCGGGGGAGTGTCAGACGTCAAGGCTAGACCCCCGGACCAGCAAATGCAGATCGCCCGGAAGGCGATTCGGCGTGGTGTGCCGGGAGCCACAGGTCGGCGTTGCAGACTTCGACCCGATCGGCACAGGAAACGGAGAGCTTCGGGGTATGAGCAAGAGAGTCCGACGCGGGTCCCGTGCGCTCGCCGCGACGGTGGGGACCGCCCTGGTGGCGACCCTCGTCCTGGGCGGATGCAGCGGTGGGGACGACGACCCCGGCGCCGGTCCGGACGACGGCGCGAGCGCCTCGACCGACCCGGGTGAGCCGCCCGCCGTCGAGACCCAGGTGTCCTTCGGGAAGGTCACCGGCACGCTCGGCCGACCGGCCCGCGACCGGCTGTCCACCGACGTCCGGTCGGTCGTCGACGGCTGGCTCGACGCGGCGTACGTCGAGGGAGACTACCCGCGCACCGACTTCGCCGACGCCTGGCCGGGCTTCACCCGCGGCGCCCGGGCCGAGGCGAAGCGCGACGCCGATCTGATGAGCAACCAGGACCTCGGGGCGGACATCGACGGCGTCGAGCCCGTCGGCCGGGCGCTGCGCATCGACGTCCTCGCCGTGAAGCGGAAGCCGGTCGGGGTGACCGCGCACGTGATCCTCAAGTTCGACACGACCGGGGGCACGCAGGAGCGGGTCAAGGTCGCCGGCCGGCTCTACCTCACCCGGGAGGGCGGGGGCTGGCAGGTCTTCGGCTACGACGTGACGAAGGGAGCGATCTGACATGCGGAAGCGGTTCCCGCGCCTGCTGCGCTGGGTCGCGGTCGGCGCCGTGCTGGGGGTCGCCGCCCTGGTGATCCCCGACTCGGCGGTCAAGAGCACCGAGATCGAGCTGGTGAAGGTCCAGCGCGCCGACGGCGTCGACCTCACCCCCGAGGTCGTCTGGATCCTGGCCGTGGGCTCCGACGCCCGGCCGGGCGAGGACATGACCCGCACCCGCGGCGACGCGCTCCAGCTGGTGGGCATGAACACCAGGACCGGCGCGGCCACCGCCATCGGCATCCCGCGCGACTCGTGGGTGCCGATCCCGGGCTACGGCTCCAGCCGGGTCAACGCCGCGCTCGCGTACGGCGGGCCGCAGCTGCTCGGCCGGACCGTGGGCGACCTCGTCGGCATCCAGCCCGACTACGTCTTCGTGACCCGGTTCCCCTACTTCGAGGACATGGTCAACGAGATCGGCGGCATCACGGTCCACAACCCGCGGCCCTTCTACGACGAGAACCTCAACCGCAAGGGCTTCAAGAGCGGCCAGGTGCACCTGAACGGGTACGGCGCGATGGCGTTCTCCCGGATCCGCAAGAGCCTGCCCGGTGGCGACTTCGACCGCTCGGCCAACCAGCAGCGGGTGCTGCGCGGCATCCAGGCCCGGGTGCGCGCCCGCGCCGCCGTGCCCGGCTTCATCGAGCGCGGCGTGCTCTCGGTGATGGCGCACATGCACACCGATCTGTCGCCGGCCGAGCTGTTCCGGCTCGCGCAGGCGACGGCCCACGTGGTGCCGTCGAAGATCACCAGCTGCGTCGTCCAGGGCAGCATCGGCAACGTGGGCGGCGCCAGCGTGGTGCTCCCGTACGTCGACCAGGCCCGCCGCTACGGCAACGAGGCGCGCCAGGACGCCACGATCGAGCGGTGCTGAGCCTCGATCCACCGATTTCCGCCTGCTGCGCGACGCCGCAAATCGGTGGATCGAGGCTGAGCCGGGCCGCCGGCGCCTGGCTCCTCGCCTCCGTCGCCGGTGTCGCGCTGCTCGCGGGCTGCGCGGTGACGGAGGGCGCGACGTCGCCGGCGGGCCCGGCGTCCGTCGAGACGCTCTCGCCGACCGCGGCGACCCGGGCGCTGGACCGGCTCGAGGTCGGTCCGCGGTCGCCGGCCGGCCCGACGTACGACCGGGCCGCCTTCGGCACGCCCTGGGCCGACACCGACGGCAACGGCTGCAACCAGCGCGACGACGTACTGCTGCGCGACGCCGTGCCCGGCACCGTGACGGTCGCTCAGCAGGGCCGCTGCGACCACGACGTGCTCGCCGGCTCGTGGCTCGATCCCTACACCGGCCGCAGGCTCACCTTCGACGACCTCAAGGCGCCGGCGCAGGCGCAGGCGATCCAGATCGACCACGTCGTCCCGCTCGCCGAGGCGTGGCGCTCCGGCGCGTCGGCGTGGTCGGACGTCCGGCGTCGCGAGTACGCCAACGACCTCGCCGTGCTGCTGGCGGTCGACGGGCCGGCCAACGCCGCCAAGTCCGACGACGACCCCGCCGCCTGGCGGCCGCGGCGGGCCTACCAGTGCGAGTACGCCGTGCGCTGGGTCGCGGTGAAGTCGGCCTGGTCGCTCACCGCCGACCGCAGCGAGGTCGCCGCCCTCCGCGAGCTGCTCGGCGCCTGCTGAGCGACGCCGACGACCAACCGATCGCCAACGGCCGAGGGCCACGATCGACGTGACGCCCGTCACACCGATCCGGGAGGACCTCATGCACACACGCGGCGCGATCATCAAGGAAGCACCCGGCACCTACGAGGTCGTGGACCTCGAGGTCGACGCCCCGAGACAGGATGAGATCCAGGTCCGGATGGTGGCCTCGGGGCTGTGCCACTCCGACGACCACGTCGCGACCGGCGACATCCCCGTCGGGATCTACCCGTTCGCCGGCGGCCACGAGGGCGCCGGGGTCGTGACCGCGGTCGGCCCCCACACGCCGGGCTGGCAGGAGGGTGACCACGTGGTGTTCTCGTTCCTGCCGTCGTGCGGCCGGTGCGCCTGGTGCTCGCGCGGGATGCAGAACCTCTGCGACCTCGGCGCCACCCTGCTCGTCGGCTCCCGGTGGGACGACCCGGAGAGCTTCCGCCTGTCCTACGACGGACAGCCGGTCGGCCAGATGTGCGGCATCTCGACCTTCTGCGAGGTGACCACGGTCGCCGTCGACTCCGCGGTGAAGGTGCCCGACGACGTCCCGCTGGACAAGGCGTGTCTGATCGGCTGCGGCGTCGGCACCGGGTGGGGCTCGGCGGTGAACTCGGCCGACGTCCGGCCCGGGGACGTCGTCGTGGTGATGGGCGTCGGCGGCATCGGCATCAACGCGGTGCAGGGCGCCGCGCACGCCGGGGCCTCGATGGTGATCGCCGTCGACCCGGTCGCGCTCAAGCGCGAGAAGTCGCTCGAGCTCGGCGCCACCCACGCGGTGGCCACGATGGAGGAGGCGACCGAGCTCGCCCAGTCGGCGACCAACGGACAGGGCGCCGACTCCGCGATCGTGACGGTCGGGGTCACCACCGGGGAGCACGTCGCCCAGGCGATGGCGGCGATCCGCAAGGCCGGCACGGTCGTGGTGACCGGCCTGGGCAACATCGCGGAGATCGGCGCGCCCATCTCGCTCGCCGACGTCACGCTCTTCCAGAAGCGCATCCAGGGCTCGCTCTTCGGCGCGTCCAACCCGAAGGCGGACATCCTCATGCTGCTGCGGCTCTACGCCGAGGGTCGGCTCAAGCTCGACGAACTGGTGACCCGCACCTACAAGCTCGACGAGGTCGCACTCGGGTACGAGGACATGCACGCCGGCCGGAACCTGCGCGGGGTGATCGTCTACTGAGCCGGGCGGGCGCACCGCGCCGCCGCGGTGAGTGACCAACCGGTTCGCGGCGGTCGTTGGTTGCTGGCTCACCGCCGGCCGGCGGAGGGCGGGCTGCAACTGCCGGCGTCCTGGTGGCACCGGGAGGTCACGACCGTGACCCGACGAGATGGGCGCCTCCGGCAGGATTCGAACCTGCGGCACCTGGTACCGGAAACCAGTGCTCTATCCCCTGAGCTACGGAGGCATCGCCCCGCCGTGACGGGACTGCGCAGAACCCTACAACCGACTCGCGAGGAGGGTGTAATCGGTCGGCTGATCGGCCGCGCCGTCCCACCGCCGAAACCGATGCGAGAGCGGGCCGGTCGCGCCGATACCCTTGCCCGGTGACTCCCGAGCAGCTCTCCACCGCGATCGTCGACGTTCTGACGACGCTGTCCACCGAGGGTGCGATCACCCTGCCGGACGGCGTCCCCACGACCGTGACGGTGGAGCGCCCGCGACAGAAGGGGCACGGCGACTACGCCACCAACGTCGCCCTGCAGCTCGGCAAGAAGGCGGGGCTGAACCCGCGGGCCTTCGCCGAGCTCGTCCAGCAGCGTCTGGAGCAGGTCGACGGCGTCGCCGCGGTCGAGATCGCCGGGCCCGGCTTCCTCAACATCACCGTCGCGGCGGGCGCCCAGGGCGTCGTCGCGGCCCGGATCGTCGAGGCGGGCGCGGCGTACGGTGCCAACGACGCCTTCGCCGGTGAGAAGGTCAACCTGGAGTTCGTCTCGGCCAACCCGACCGGCCCGATCCACATCGGCGGCGTCCGCTGGGCGGCGGTCGGCGACGCGCTCGGCCGGATCTTCGAGATGTCGGGCGCCTCGGTGACGCGCGAGTACTACTTCAACGACCACGGCAGCCAGATCGACCGCTTCAGCAGCTCGCTGCTCGCGGCCGCTCGCCACGAGCCGGCCCCGGAGGACGGGTACGGCGGGCAGTACATCCACGACATCGCCGCCGCCGTCCTGACCGAGCGCCCCGACGCCCTCGAGGCCGAGGACCCGCAGGAGGTCTTCCGCGCTGTGGGCGTCGACATGATGTTCGGCGAGATCAAGAAGTCGCTGCACGACTTCGGCGTCGACTTCGACGTCTTCTTCCACGAGGACGAGCTGCACAAGTCCGGTGCGGTCGAGCGGGCCGTGGCGCGACTGCGCGAGCTCGGCAACATCTACGAGAAGGACGGGGCGACCTGGCTGGCCACCGAGAAGTTCGGTGACGACAAGGACCGGGTGGTCATCAAGTCCGACGGCCAGGGCGCGTACCTGTCCGGCGACCTCGCCTACTACCTCGACAAGCGCGAGCGCGGCTTCGACCGCTGCCTGATCATGCTGGGCGCCGACCACCACGGCTACGTAGCCCGGATGATGGCGATGTGCGCCGCGTTCGGCGACGAGCCCGGCGTCAACCTGGAGATCCTGATCGGGCAGATGGTCAACCTGCTGCGCGACGGCCAGCCGATGCGGATGTCGAAGCGTGCCGGGACCGTGGTGACCATCGACGACCTGGTGGGCGCCATCGGCGTCGACGCCGGCCGCTATGCGCTCGCCCGCTACTCCAGCGACGTCAACATCGACCTCGACCTGGAGCTGTGGGCCAGGGCGACCAACGACAACCCGGTCTACTACGTGCAGTACGCGCACGCACGCACCTGCCGGATGGTGGAGAACGCCGCCGACCTCGGCATGGAGCTCGCCGGCGCCGTGGCGTCCTTCGACCCCGCGCTGCTCTCCCACGAGCGGGAGGGCGATCTGCTGCGCGCCCTGGCGGAGTTCCCACGGGTCGTCACCGCGGCCGCCGAGCTGCGTGCGCCGCACCGGGTCGCGCGGTACCTCGAGGACCTCGCGGCGGTGTTCAACAAGTGGTACGACACCCGCGAGTGCCGGATGCTGCCGCAGGGCGACGAGCCGGTCGCGCCGATCAACCAGGCGAGGCTCGTGCTGACGGTGGCGGCCCAGACCGTGCTCGCCAACGGCCTCGGCCTGCTCGGCGTCAGTGCACCCGAGCGGATGTAGAGGGCGGATGTAGATGACCCACGAGGCAGGCTGGGCGCACGCGCCCGGAGCGCTCCGCGGTCCTTCGTGGCTGCGCGAGCCCGGTGACGTCAACGACCTGGTCCCGCACCTGTGGTCGCAGACCGCCCACAAGGTCGACGGCGAGCTCCACGTCGGCGGACTCGCGGTGCCCGACCTGGTCGCGAACGTGAACACCCCGGCGTACGTCCTCGACGAAGCGGACTTCCGGGCCCGGGCCCGGGCCTTCCGCGACGCGTTCGCGGCGTACGACGTCTTCTACGCCGGCAAGGCGTTCCTCTGCACCGCGGTCGCACGCTGGATCCAGGAGGAGGGGCTCTGCCTCGACGTCTGCTCAGCGGGGGAGCTGACCGTGGCGCTGCGAGCCGGGGTCGATCCGGCCCGGATCGGCTACCACGGCAACAACAAGACGCTCAGCGAGCTGCGCCGCGCGGTCGCCGCCGGCATCGGGCGGATCGTCGTCGACTCCTTCGACGAGATCGAGCGGCTGGAGTCGATCACCGGTGACGGTGCGACCGCCCGGGTGATGATCCGGGTCACCGCCGGCGTCGAGGCGCACACCCACGAGTACATCGCCACCGCCCATGAGGACCAGAAGTTCGGCCTGTCGATCACCAACGGTCAGGCGTTCGAGGCGGTACGCCGTGTGCTCGCCGCCCCGGGCATCGAGCTGCTCGGCCTGCACTCCCACATCGGCAGCCAGATCTTCGACTCGGCCGGCTTCGAGGTCGCGGCCCGCCGGGTGCTCGCCCTGCAGGCCCGGGTCAGCGACGAGCTCGGCGTGACGCTGCCCGAGATGGACCTGGGCGGCGGCTTCGGCATCGCCTACACCACGCAGGACGACCCGGCCGACCCGGCGCAGCTGGCGACCGAGATGAGCAAGATCGTCGAGCACGAGTGCCGGGCGCTCGGCATCCCCGAGCCGCGGCTCTCGATCGAGCCGGGCCGGGCGATCGTCGGCCCCGCGATGTGCACGGTCTACACCGTGGGCACGGTTAAGCCGGTCCAGCTCGACGGCGGCGCCGTGCGCACCTACGTCAGCGTCGACGGCGGGATGAGCGACAACATCCGCACCGCCCTCTACGACGCCGACTACTCCTGCACGCTGGCCTCGCGCGCCTCCGACGCCCCTCCGGTGCTGGCCCGGGTCGTCGGGAAGCACTGCGAGGCCGGCGACATCGTGGTCAAGGACGAGTTCCTGCCCGGTGACGTGCGCCCCGGCGACCTGCTCGCCGTGCCCGGCACCGGTGCGTACTGCCGTTCGATGGCCTCCAACTACAACCACGCCCTGCGGCCGCCGGTGGTCGCGGTGCGGGACGGGGTCGCGCGCGTCGTCGTACGCCGCGAGACTGAGGACGACCTGTTGGCAACGGACATGGGTGATTTGTAATGGAGAGCGACAAGCCTGCTGTGCCCGATCGACTGCGGGTGGCAGTGCTGGGCTGCGGCTCGGTGGGCTCCCAGGTGGTGCGCCTGCTCGACGAGCAGGCCGATGACCTGGCGGCCCGCGTCGGAGCACCGGTGGAGCTGGCCGGCGTCGCCGTACGCCGGCTCGAGGCGCCCCGCGAGGTCGAGGTGCCCGACGGCCTGCTGACCACCGACGCCACGGCGTTGGTCACGCGCGACGACGTCGACCTGGTCATCGAGGTGATCGGTGGCATCGAGCCCGCGCGCTCGCTGATCCTCGCGGCCCTCGAGAGCGGCAAGTCCGTGGTGACCGCCAACAAGGCGCTGCTCGCCGAGGACGGCCCGACGCTCTTCGAGGCCGCCGAGAAGGTCGGCCGCGACCTCTACTACGAGGCCGCGGTCGCCGGCGCGATCCCGATCCTGCGTCCGCTGCGCGAGTCGCTCGCCGGCGACAGGGTGACCCGGGTGCTCGGCATCGTCAACGGCACCACGAACTTCATCCTCGACCGGATGGACACCTCCGGCGCCGGCTTCACCGAGGCGCTCGAGGAGGCTCAGGAGCTGGGGTACGCCGAGGCGGACCCCACGGCGGACGTCGAGGGCTTCGACGCCGCGGCCAAGGCCGCGATCCTGGCGTCGCTGGCCTTCCACTCGCGGGTCACCGCCAACGACGTGCACCGCGAGGGCATCTCCGACGTCACCGCCGCCGACGTCGCCTCCGCGCGCGACATGAACAGCGTCGTGAAGCTGCTCGCCATCTGCGAGCTGAGGGACGGGGTGGGTGGGGACGACGCGGTCTCCGTGCGCGTCCACCCGGCGATGATCCCCCGGTCGCACCCGCTCGCCTCGGTCCGCGAGGCCTACAACGCGGTGTTCGTGGAGTCCGAGGCGGCCGGCCAGCTGATGTTCTACGGCCCCGGCGCCGGTGGCGCGCCGACGGCGTCGGCGGTGCTCGGCGACCTGGTCACGGTCGCCCGCAACCGGCTCGCCGACACCCGCGGCGCCGGCGAGTCGGCGTACGCCGACCGGGCGGTGCTGCCGATGGGGGAGACCGTCACCCGCTACCACGTCGCGATCGACGTCGACGACCGGGCGGGCGTGCTCGCGTCGGTCGCGACCGCGTTCGCCGAGCACGGCGTCTCGATCCAGACCGTGCGCCAGGAGGGCCGCGGTGCCGACGCGCAGCTCGTCGTCGTCTCGCACGAGTCGACCGACGCGCAGCTGGCGGCGACCGTCGAGACGCTGCGCGGGATGCCGGCGGTCCGTGAGGTCACCTCGGTGATGCGCGTCGAGGGAGTCGCGGAGTGAGCATCCAGCGGACCCACCAGTGGCGTGGCGTCATCGAGGAGTACCGACCGCTGCTCCAGATCCCCGAGGGCACGGTCGCGATCACGCTCCGCGAGGGTGGCACACCGATGGTCCACTCCGAGTGGCTGTCCGGGCTGACCGGCGCCGAGGTGTGGCTCAAGGTCGAGGGCGACAACCCCACCGGCTCCTTCAAGGACCGTGGCATGACCGCCGCGATCTCCGTCGCCAAGCACGACGGCGCCCAGGCGGTCGTCTGCGCCTCCACCGGCAACACCTCCGCCTCGATGGCGGCGTACGCCGCGAAGGCCGGCCTCAAGCCGCTCGTGCTCGTGCCCGAGGGCAAGATCGCGGCCGGCAAGATGGCGCAGGCGATCCTGCACGGCGCCCAGGTGATCATGGTGCGCGGCAACTTCGACGACTGCCTGGCGATGGCCAAGGGGCTGTCGTGGGACTACCCAGTGGCGCTGGTCAACTCCGTCAACCCGGTCCGGCTCGAGGGCCAGAAGACCGCGGCGTTCGAGATCGTCGACTTCCTCGGCGACGCCCCCGACTACCACCTGCTGCCGGTCGGCAACGCCGGCAACATCTCGGCGTACTGGCTCGGCTACACGCAGTACGCCGACGCGGGCGCCGCCACGAAGACCCCGGTGATGCGCGGTTTCCAGGCCGCCGGTGCGGCACCGCTGGTCACCGGTGCGCCGTTCCCCGACCCGGAGACCCGGGCCACGGCGATCCGGATCGGCAACCCTGCGTCGTGGAAGCTGGCCGAGGCCGCCCGCGACGAGTCCGGCGGCTCCTTCGCGGCGGTCACCGACGACCAGATCCTGGCCGCGCAGCGCGAGCTCGCGGCGCGCGACGGGGTGTTCGTCGAGCCGGCCTCGGCGGCCGGCGTCGCCGGGCTGCTCCAGGAGCTCGCCGGCGGGGCGTCGTACCGCGGCAGCACCGTGGCGATCACGGTCACCGGGCACGGGCTCAAGGACACCGCGACCGCCCTGGAGGGCTTCGCGGAGAGCGGCCACAGCATCGTCGACACCGTGGTCGACGCCGACGTCACGGCGGCGGCGGAGGCCGCCGGTCTGGCCTGACGGCCGGGTGCACAGGTGGCGACCTTCGTCGACGGCCCGGTGCGGGTCACGGTCCCCGCGACGTCGGCCAACCTCGGTCCCGGCTTCGACTCGCTCGGGCTCGCGCTCTCGCTGCGCGACGAGCTGACCGCCGAGGTGATCGGGTCGGGACTCGAGGTCGAGGTGACCGGCGCGGGTGCCGAGGACGTGCCCCGCGACGAGTCGCACCTGGTCGTGCGCGCGATGCGCGCCGCCTTCGACCTGATGGGGGCGCAGCCGCCGGGGCTCCGGCTGACCTGCGCGAACGTGATCCCCCACGCGCGCGGCCTCGGCTCCTCGTCGGCGGCCATCGTGGCCGGCGTGACGCTGGCCCGCGGGCTCGTCGCGGGCGGCTCGCTGCTCGCGGACGACCAGGCGCTCTTCCGGCTGGCCGCGCGGATGGAGGGCCACCCCGACAACGTCGCGCCGGCGTTCTTCGGCGGCTTCACGATCTCCGGGTGTGACGAGGACCATGAGTTCTTCGCGGTCTCCGCGGCGGTCGACCCGCGGGTGCAGGCGGTGGCCTTCGTGCCGCCGTCGTCGGTCTCGACCGAGGTGGCCCGCGGACTGCTGCCCGCCGAGGTGCCGCACGCCGACGCGGCGGCGGCCGCCGGCCGCTCTGCCCTGTTGGTCGCCGCGCTCGCCGGGCAGCCCGAGCAGCTGCTGCGGGCGACCCGGGACTACCTGCACCAGCAGTACCGTCGCCCGGCGATGCCGGACTCGCTCGACCTCGTCGACCTGCTCCGGGCCGACGGTGTCGCAGCCCTGGTCTCCGGGGCGGGACCGACGGTGCTGGCGTTCACCGACGCGGCCGGGGCGGAGGCGCTGCGGGCGCGATGCCCGCGAGGCTGGGTCGGCCACCTGCTGGACATCGAGACGACCGGCGCCCGCCTTACCTGAACGTGCGGCCCGACCCGGTGGTATCTTGGGACCGCGCCGGATCACTCGGCGTGGCACCGCCGGTCCAGCAGCCGGCATCGTGCACCCTCTTCCTCGTTCGCGGCGCTCTGCCGCTCTCATGCCCGCCCGCCTCGTGAACCCACGCCGCGACGGGTGAGGAACCAATGACCAGAAGCCGCCGGCCCGAGGCCGGCTCGGCAGTGATACGTGGGAAGGACCTCACGTGACGGAGACCATCGAAGCCACCACCGGCGCATCAGACGAGCAGCCGGGGAGCAAGCCGGCGAGGAAGCGCGGTGCCGGGCTCAACTCCATGCTCATCGCGGACCTGAAGTCGATGGCCGCGGGGCTGGGGATCTCGGGCTCGGGCTCGATGAAGAAGGCCCAGCTGGTCGAGGCCATCAAGGCCCACCAGAGCGGCGGCGGTCAGCCGCGCCAGGACCAGCCGCAGGACCAGCCCCGGCGGGAGCAGGAGAAGCCGGAGCGCCCGCGGCAGGAGAAGCGGGAGCCGGAGCGCCCCCAGCACGACCCGCAGCAGGACCAGCAGCAGGACCAGCAGCAGGACCGGCAGCAGGACCGGCAGCAGGACCGGCAGCAGGACCGGCAGCAGGACCGGCAGCAGGACAAGCCGGAGCGCTCGCGGGAGAAGTCCGCGGACCAGGCGGGCCAGTCGGGCCAGCCGCGGCAGGCCCGGCGCGAGCGCGGTGCGGACCAGCAGCGGGACCAGCAGCGAGAGAAGCAGCAGGACGCCAAGCAGGACAAGCAGCAGGACGGCAAGCAGCAGGACGGCAAGCAGCAGGACGGCAAGCAGCAGGACGGCAAGCAGCAGAGCCGGCAGGACCGCCAGCAGCAGGATCGCCAGCAGCAGGACCGCCAGCAGCAGGACCGCCAGCAGCAGGACCGCCAGGCCCAGCCGTCCCAGGACCGGCACCAGCAGCACGGCGACGGTGACGACGGCGACGACGACGGCAGCGGCCGCCGCAACCGGCGCCGCCGCGGTCGCGACCGGAACCGCACTGTCGGTGGCCGCAACGAGCCGGACACCACGATCCTCGAGGACGACGTCCTGGTCCCGGCGGCCGGCATCCTCGACGTGCTCGACAACTACGCGTTCGTGCGCACCAGCGGCTACCTTGCGGGTGCCGACGACGTGTACGTGTCGCTCTCGATCGTGCGCAAGTTCGGGCTGCGCCGCGGCGACGCGATCGTCGGCCAGGTGCGCCAGCCCCGGGAGGGTGAGCGCCGGGAGAAGTTCAACCCGATGGTCCGCATCGACGCCGTCAACGGTGCCGACCCCGAGGCGGCGAAGCACCGGGTGGAGTTCGCCAAGCTGACCCCGCTCTACCCCTCCGAGCGGCTGCGCCTGGAGACCGGGCCCGAGAACATGATCGGCCGGGTCATCGACATCGCGGCCCCGATCGGCAAGGGGCAGCGCGGCCTGATCGTGTCCCCGGCGAAGGCCGGCAAGACGATGATCCTGCAGTCGATCGCGAAGTCGATCACGACCAACAACCCGGAGTGCCACCTGATGGTGGTGCTGGTCGACGAGCGCCCCGAGGAGGTCACCGACTTCGAGCGCTCGGTCAAGGGCGAGGTGATCTCCTCGACGTTCGACCGGCCGCCGAGCGACCACACGACCGTGGCGGAGCTCGCGATCGAGCGGGCCAAGCGGCTCGTCGAGCTCGGCCACGACGTCGTGGTGCTGCTCGACGGCATCACCCGCCTCGGCCGGGCCTACAACCTCGCCGCGCCGGCGAGCGGCCGGATCCTCTCCGGCGGCGTCGACTCCGCTGCGCTCTACCCGCCGAAGAAGTTCTTCGGCGCGGCCCGCAACATCGAGGACGGCGGCTCGCTGACCATCCTCGCGACCGCGCTCATCGAGAGCGGCTCGAAGATGGACGAGGTGATCTTCGAGGAGTTCAAGGGCACCGGCAACATGGAGATCCGGCTGCGTCGCGACTTCGCCGACAAGCGGCTCTTCCCGGCGATCGACGCGGTCCAGTCCGGCACCCGCCGCGAGGAGCTCCTGATGAGCAAGGAGGAGCTCGCGATCGTCTGGAAGCTGCGCCGCGTGCTCAGCTCCCTCGATGGCCAGCAGGCCCTCGAGCTGCTGCTGGAGCGGCTGAAGAAGTCACAGACCAACATCGAGTTCCTGATGCAGGTCCAGACGACCACCCCGACCGTGTCCGGTCGGGAGGAGTGACCGGTCCGGCGACGACCCGAGCGGCGTGGGAACGGCGCCGCTCGGGCTAGGGTGACAGCGCACAGCAGAACGGAAGGGGACCCGCGTGGCTCGGATCCTGGTCGCGGACGACGACGTCGACATCCGCGAGCTCGTCGAGTTCAAGCTCTCGACCCTCGGGCATGACGTAGTCGCGGTGGCCGACGGCGGGGCGGCGCTCGACGCCTGTCGTGCCGAGCGACCCGACCTCGCGGTGCTCGACGTGATGATGCCGGGAGTGTCCGGGCTGGACGCGATCCGGGAGATCCGGGCGGACGCGGCGCTGGCCGACCTGCCGGTGATCCTGCTGACGGCCCGCGCCCAGGAGTCGGACGTCGAGACCGGCTTCGACTCCGGCGCCGACGACTACATCACCAAGCCGTTCAGCCCCCGCGAGCTGGCCTCCCGGGTCCAGGCGCTGCTGAGCCGCTCCGGCTGACCGCGAAGGCCGACCGGGCGCGTCGACAGATGGTCGTCCGCCGGTTGCCGCTAGGTAGCCGCAAGGTCGCGGGTCTGTGGCGTTCGCGCCCGGCCCACGCCAGTAGCCTGCTCCGCGGGGACGGTGCCCTGGGGCACCCGGGGTGAGCACGGGGGTGGCTGGGATGACTGGACGTCCGGTCGCGCGCGTGGTGGCGTCGGTGCTGGCCCGGATCGGGCTGTTCGGCGCGCTGGCCACGTTGGTCGCCGTGACCGGGGTGATCGTGTCCGCGGTCGCCGTCCAGGAGCTGAGCCAGGAGCTCGAGCCGGCCGCGGCGGCGAACCAGGCGATCTACCAGGAGCTCACCGACATGTCCGCGGCCGTCGAGGCGTGGGCGAGCGTCGGCGTACCCGACTCCGTCGACGACTACCGTCAGGCCGAGCTGCGGCTGAGCGCCCACGAGAAGGAGGTCCGCTCCTTCGCCGTCGGGGACCGCTCGCTCGAGGCGGCCGTGGCACGCCAGGAGCAGGTGGCGCACGCCTGGATCAAGCAGTACGCCGAGCCGCGGATCGCCGCCGAGGGCGGGGCTGGAACCCGCCCGCGTGAGATGCGGCGGGGGATCGCGGCGTTCGACGCGTTCCGGACCGCGCACCGGGGCACCACGACGGCGTTCGACAGCCGGGTGCGATCCGCGACCGAGGGCGTCACGCTCCGGCTGCGCGGCACGGTGCTCGCGGTGCTGCTCGTCGCGTTCGTCGCGGCGGTGGTCATGACCCGGCAGCGGCGCCGCCTGCTCGGCGAGCTCTCGACCCCGCTGCTGGCGCTCGAGAAGGTCGTGCAGCGGATGGCGCGCGGGGACCATGAGGTGCGTGCCGAGCCGACCGGACCCAAGGAGGTGCAAGCGGTCGCGAAGGCCCTCAACGACCTGGCCGACGCCCAGAACCGGGCCCGGGCGGTCGAGGTCTGGATCCAGCGGGAGCTGCGCACCCTCGACACCGCCAAGGACGACTTCGTCGCGAACGTCTCCCACGAGCTGCGCACCCCCCTGACGACGATCAGCGGCTACGTCGAGCTGGTGGCCGAGGAGTTCGAGGGACAGCTGGAGCCGCGGCACGATCGGATGCTCGACGCCACCCGCCGCAACGTGGCCCGGCTCAAGATGCTGATCGACGACCTGCTCACGCTCCAGCGCGCCGAGGGCAGCAGCCAGCAGATGGAGCCGGTCGACCTGTCCGCCCTGGTGCGCGACGTGGTGATGGACGTGAAGATCACCGCCGCCCGCCGGGGCATCCGGATCGGCGTCAAGTGCCCCGACCTGCCGGTCCCGGTGCTCGCGGACCGGGCGATGCTGCACCGCGCCTTCCTGAACGTGGTCACCAACGCGGTGAAGTTCAGCCAGGACGACGGCGTCGTCGACGTCGCGATCACGGCGCACCGCGGCCAGGTCGAGGTCGCCGTCACCGACCGCGGCATCGGCATCCCGGCGGGGGAGCTCGACCGGCTCGGCACCCGCTTCTTCCGGGCCTCCAACGCGGTGACCAACGAGATCGCCGGCACCGGACTCGGCGTCCGGATCACGCAGACCATCGTCGACCGCCACGGCGGGGCCGTGCTCTTCGACTCCGAGGAGGGGGTCGGCACCACCGTCACCGTGCGGCTCCCGGCCCAGGCGGGCACGCCGCACCTCGAGCTCGTCGAGCCGCCAGGGCGGGTCGCCGAGCCCGCGCCGTAGGGGCAGCGGCTCCGCCCCAGCGGTGCGTCAGCAACCATCCGGCACCCGCATCAGGTTGCTGGCTCACCGCCGCCCGGCGCACCCGAACGCGGGCCGGGCAGCTCGGTGCACCAGCGGCGCCGAACGGCACCTCGCGCCGGGAATGTCTCCGATTACTCATGCGTTCCACCGCGTGCGACAATCGTCTGTCGGCTCCGGTTCACGCTCCACTCGCAGGGAGTGCGGCGACCCGGCGGCCATCGAGAGGACACACCATGAAGAAGGACATCCACCCGGAGTACGTGGAGACCCAGGTGACCTGCACCTGTGGCGCCCAGTTCACCACCCGCAGCACCGCGACCTCCGGCGTCATCCACGCCGACGTCTGTTCGCAGTGCCACCCGTTCTACACCGGCAAGCAGAAGATCCTCGACACCGGTGGCCGCGTCGCCCGCTTCGAGGCCCGCTACGCCAAGAAGGCCGCCGACGCCAAGAAGTAGCTGTCTTCGAGCGCCGGTCCCCGCCACGTGCGGGGACCGGCGCTCGTGTCATGTCACGGTCCCTCGTCGCGCAAGCGCGACGAGGATCAGACCGGGAGGTTGAGGGAGCCGGTGTCGCCGGCTCGTCGCGAAACCTGAGTCCGGACTACGAGAGATGAAGATGTTCGAAGCAGTGGAGGGCATGCTCGCCGAGCACGCCGAGCTGGAGGGGCGCCTCGCGGCGCCCGAGACGCACGCCGACGCGCGGCTCGCCAAGCAGCTCAACCAGCGGTACGCCGCGCTGTCGTCGATCATCGGGGCCTGGCGGGACTGGCAGCGGCTCGGCGACGACCTCGAGGCGGCCCGTGAACTGGCGGGGGAGGACCCGGCCTTCGCGGAAGAGGCCGAGGAGCTGGTCGCCGGCCGGCACGAGGCCGAGGAGCGGCTGCGTCGGATGCTGGTGCCGCGCGACCCGGCCGACGACAAGGACGCGATCCTCGAGGTGAAGTCGGGGGAGGGCGGGGAGGAGTCCGCGCTGTTCGCCGGTGACCTGCTGCGCATGTACACCCGCTACGCCGAGGCCCGGGGCTGGAAGGTCGAGGTGCTGGACGCGGCCGAGTCCGACCTCGGCGGCTACAAGTCGGTCACGGTCGCGGTGAAGGCCAAGGGCACTCCCGAGCCAGGCGAGGCGCCGTACGCGCTGCTGAAGTTCGAGGGCGGCGTGCATCGCGTGCAGCGCGTGCCGGTCACCGAGTCCCAGGGCCGGGTGCACACCAGCGCCGCCGGCGTCCTCGTGCTGCCGGAGGCCGAGCAGGTCGACGTCCAGGTCGACGAGCACGACCTGCGCATCGACGTCTTCCGCTCCAGCGGCCCGGGCGGCCAGAGCGTCAACACCACCGACTCCGCCGTGCGGATCACCCACGTGCCGACCGGCATCGTCGTCAGCTGCCAGAACGAGAAGAGCCAGCTGCAGAACAAGGAGCAGGCGCTGCGCATCCTGCGCTCGCGGCTGCTCCAGGCCGCCCAGGACGCCGCCGACGCCGAGGCCGGCGAGGCCCGCCGCAGCCAGGTGCGCACCGTCGACCGCTCGGAGCGGATCCGCACCTACAACTTCCCGGAGAACCGGATCTCCGACCACCGCACCGGCTACAAGGCCTACAACCTCGACCAGGTGCTCGACGGCGACCTGCAGCCGGTGCTCGACACCTGCGTCGAGGCCGACCTCGAGCAGCGGCTCGCCGCGCTGGAGTCGTGAGCCGGTGGTGATCCGGCCCCGGGAGCTGGTCTCCGGCGCCGCCGCCCGCCTCCGCGAGTCGGGCGTCGCCAGCCCCGAGCACGACGCGGCGGAGCTGCTCGCCCACGTGCTCGGCACCACGCGCAGCCGGCTGCCGCTCGTCGACGACGTGTCCGACGCGGCGGCGGGGGAGTACGACGTGCTGGTGGCCCGCCGGGCCGCCCGTGAGCCGCTGCAGCACCTGACCGGCGTGGCGTGGTTCCGCCACGTCGAGCTCGCCGTCGGTCCGGGGGTGTTCGTGCCGCGCCCGGAGACCGAGCTGCTGGCGGGCTGGGCGATCGAGCACGCCGGGCCCGGCAGCGTCGTGGTCGACCTGTGCACCGGATCGGGGGCGGTCGCCAAGGCGGTCGCCGACGAGGTGCCCGGTGCGCGGGTGCACGCGGTCGAGCTCGACGAGCCGGCGTACGCCTGGGCCGAGCGCAACCTGGCCGGCACCGGCGTCGACCTGCGCCAGGGCGACTTCGCGACGGCGTTCGACGACCTGCTCGGCACCGTCGACGTGGTGACCTGCAACCCGCCGTACATCCCGCTCGAGGCCTGGGAGTCGGTCGCCCCGGAGGCACGCGACCACGATCCGCACCTGGCGCTGTTCTCCGGCGCCGACGGCCTCGACGCGATCCGGGTGCTGGCCCACCGGGCGGCGCGACTGCTGCGACCCGGCGGGCTGCTCGGCTTCGAGCACGCCGACGTGCAGGGGGAGTCGGCGCCGGCCGTGCTGACCGCGACCGGGCGCTGGGTCGACGTACGAGACCACCACGACCTGGCAGGTCGCGCACGGTTCACCACGGCCCGGCTGGCACGATGACCTCTGTGGAGCGCTACCCGACGACGTCCGAGGAGGAGCGGGAGGCGGCCGTCGAGGCGGCCGCCCTGGCCGTGCAGCAGGGCGAGCTCGTCGTGCTGCCCACCGACACCGTGTACGGCGTCGGCGCCGACGCGTTCGACCCGGCCGCGGTCCGCGAGCTGCTGGCCGCGAAGGGCCGGGGCCGCGAGATGCCGCCGCCGGTGCTGGTCAGCGCCGCGACCACGCTCGACGCGCTGGCCGTGCGGGTGCCCGGCTACGCCCGCGCCCTCGTCGAGGAGTTCTGGCCGGGCCCGCTCACCGTGGTCTGCCACCAGCAGACCTCGCTGCAGTGGGACCTCGGCGACACCCGCGGCACGGTCGCCGTGCGGATGCCGGACCACCCGGTGGCGCTGGCCATCCTCGAGCGCACCGGCCCGCTCGCCGTCAGCTCGGCCAACAAGTCCGGGATGCCCGCCGCGACCGACGCCGACCAGGCGGTCGAGATGCTCGGCGACGAGGTGTCCGTCGTCGTCGACTCCGGTGCGAGTCCCGGTGGCGAGGCGTCCACGATCGTCGACTGCACCGGCGACCGCGGCCGGATCCTGCGCCGGGGCGCGCTGTCGCTCGACCGGCTCAACGAGGTCCTCGAACCCCTCGGCACCGCGTTGACGGACGAAGGCTGAGGCGGTGCGGGAGTACCTCCTCGTCTTCCTGGTCGCCGCGGCGGCGACGTACCTGCTCACGGTGATCGCCCGTGAGATCGCGCTGCGCACCGGGGCGGTCGCGAAGGTCCGCGACCGCGACGTGCACGCCGTACCGATCCCCTACCTCGGCGGGCTGGCGATGCTGGGCGGCTTGGTGGCGGCGTACGTCGTGGCGCGGCAGCTGCCCTTCCTGTCGACCAGCCAGCCGTTCGTCTTCCGCGACGCCGGCATCGTGCTCATCGCCGGCGCGCTGATCTGCGCGGTCGGCGTGCTCGACGACCTCTTCGAGCTCGACGCCCTCACCAAGCTCGGCGGCCAGGTGCTCGCCGCCGGCTTCCTGATCGCGTTCGGCATCCAGTACGTCTTCTTCCCGGGCAGCGACGGCACCCAGTTCGTGCTGGACGGCTCCCAGGGCGCGCTGCTGACCGGGTTCGTGGTCGTGGCGACGGTGAACGCCGTGAACTTCGTCGACGGCCTCGACGGCCTCGCCGCCGGGGTCGTCGGCATCGGCGCACTCGCCTACTTCGTCTTCTGCTACTCGCTGGCCGACTTCAACAACGTCTCGCTGGCGACCACCGGCGCCCTGCTCAGCGCCTCGCTGGCCGGGGCGTGCATCGGCTTCCTGCCCCACAACTTCCACCAGGCGCGCCTCTTCATGGGCGACAGCGGCTCGATGCTGATCGGCCTGGTGCTCTCGGCGAGCACGGTGACGCTGACCGGCCAGTTCACGCCCAGCCAGATCACGGCCGGTGCCGCGGGCTCACAGGCGAGCTTCCTGCCGACGCTGCTCCCGCTGTTGCTGCCGGTCTCGATCCTGATCGTGCCGATCCTCGACCTGGTCCTCGCCGTCGTACGCCGCACCCGGGCCGGCCGGTCGCCGTTCGCCCCCGACAAGCAGCACCTGCACCACCGGCTGCTCGAGATCGGCCACTCGCACCGCCGGGCGGTGCTGATCATGTACCTGTGGGCCGCGCTGGTGGCCTTCGGCACGGTGCTGATGAGCCTGGCCAGCGACGAGTCGTGGATGTGGGCGACCGTCGCGGCGATGGCGGCCGTGACCGTCGCCGCGACCTTCCTGCTGCCGCGCCTGCGCCGCCCCGAGCTGCCCGACCAGCCGGGCATGCAGATCTAGACCCCGGGTCCGAGTGTCGGGGGGCGTTTTCTCGCCCACGGGGACTTTGTGCTACTTTTCACAAGCGCTCTCCAGGAACGCCGGGCGCTCGACCATCACCCTCGACGAACGGCCGCCGACATGACGACCGACACCCGCTCCGCACCTCGCGACCGGGGGACGGCTGCGCTCGTGCGGACGGCGTCGGCGACGGCCCTTCTCGGCCTGGCCGCGGCGCTGCTCGGCGCGCTGACGGCCGGCTCGGCCGCGGCGTACGGCGCCCTGGTCGGCACCGTCCTCGTGGTGGCCGTCTTCGGCTTCGGCACGTTCACGGTGAACGCCGTGGCCGCCCTGCTGCCCGCGGCGTCGCTGCTCGTGGCGCTGCTGACCTACACGCTCCAGGTGGTCGCGATGGCGCTGGCCTTCGTCGCGCTGTCGGGATCGGGACTGCTCGACGAGACGATCGACCGCGCCTGGCTCGGCGGCACCGTGATCGCCGGCACCCTGGGGTGGATGGTGGTCCAGGTCGTGCTCTCGACGAGCCGCCGGATCCCGATCTACGACCTGCCCGAGCACCGTCCCGCCGGGGCGGCGTCCACGTCGGCGGAGGGGTGGGATCGGTGACCAAACTCGACTGCTATCCTCCGGTTCGCAATGAGTCAGCAGGATCCGTCGGCTCGACCTCAGGGCGAGCGCCCGAAGGGCGACCCGTGGCACGCCTTCGGGTACATCGTCTCCGGGGTCGCGTTCTACGGCGTCCTGGGGTGGCTGGTGGACCGATGGCTCGGGACCGGGTTCGTCGTCGCGATCGGGATCTTGATCGGCGCGGCGCTGGGGATCTATCTCACCTTCAGCCGCTTCAACCGCGCACTGCCACCAGACCAGCCGCACGACCAGAAGAAGTAGAGGAGAACCGGTGACCTACGCAGCCGCCGTGGTGCGCGCCGATGGCTTCACGCCGCCCGGACCGGGGGACTTCGATCTCCCGGCGATCGGGGGTGGCCACGACACCTTCGAGATGTTCGGCCAGTCCTTCGTGCTCGGTGTCACCAAGCCGATGCTGCAGATCGTGCTCGCGGCGGTCGTGGTGTTCGTCTTCTTCTGGGCCGCGTCGCGGCGCCGGGCGATGGTGCCGAGCAGGCTGCAGTTCGTCGGCGAGGGCGCCTACGGCTTCGTCCGCAACTCGATGGGCCGCGACATCATCGGGGCGCACGACTTCGCGCGGTACGTGCCGTACCTCTTCGCGCTGTTCTTCTTCATCCTGGTCAACAACCTCTTCGCGACCATCCCGTTCATCCAGTTCCCGACCTTCTCGCGGGCCGGCATGGTCTACAGCCTCGCGATCCTGAGCTGGGTGATCTACAACGCCGCGGGCATCCAGCGGCACGGCTTCGTCGGCTACCTCAAGCACCAGACGGTGCCGCCGGGCATCGGCGGCCCCATGCTCATCCTGCTGGTGCCGCTGGAGTTCATGTCGAACATCCTGGTCCGCCCGGTCACGCTGGCCCTGCGTCTGTTCTGCAACATGTTCGCCGGCCACCTGCTGCTGATCCTGTTCGCCCTCGGCGGCGAGTACCTCATCGTCGAGATGGGCGGCGCCTACGCCCCGGTCGGCGTGCTCGCCTGGGTGCTGTTCATCCTCGTGGCGTTCCTCGAGATCCTGATCCAGTTCCTGCAGGCATACGTGTTCGTCCTGCTGAACGCCATGTACATCTCGGGCGCGGTCGCCGAGGAGCACTGACCTGCCCCACGCCCTCCGGCGTTCCCCCAAGTCTCACCCCGCACAACACCTGAATCAGTACCTGAAGTAGTACCAACCGAAAGGAAACTGCCGTGGACGGCAACCTCAACATGATCGGTTACGGCCTGGCTGCGATCGGCCCCGGTGTCGGTATCGGTCTGATCTTCGCCGCCTACATCAGCGGTGTCGCCCGCCAGCCCGAGGCCCAGAGCCGCCTGCAGTCGATCGCGATCCTCGGCTTCGCGCTCGCCGAGGCGCTGGCGATCATCGGTATCGCCCTCGCGTTCGTTCTCTGACCGGTCCGACCCACTTCTGACGTAGGACCCCGGAAGGACCTGCCATGCAAGCACTGATCGCCCCCTTGGCGACGCAGGCGGCGGAGGACGGGAAGCTCAACCCGCTCCTGCCGCACACCATCGAGATCGTCCTCTCGCTGGTCGTCTTCGGCCTGCTCTTCTTCGCGGTGAAGAAGTGGGTGGTTCCGAACTTCGAGACCACCTTCGAGGAGCGGACCAAGGCCATCGAGGGTGGCCTCGCCGCGGCCGAGGACAAGCAGGCCGAGGCCGATGCCAAGCTCGCCGACCTCGAGCAGCAGCTGGCGGACGCCCGCCACGAGGCCGCTCGGATCCGCGAAGAGGCCCGTGAGCACGGTGCCGCGATCGTCGCCGAGATGCGGGACCAGGCCCAGGCCGAGTCCGCGCGCATCGTCGAGCACGGCAAGGCCCAGATCGAGGCCGAGCGTCAGCAGGCGGTCACCGCCCTGCGGGCCGAGGTGGGCTCGCTGGCGACCAGCCTCGCCGGCCGCATCGTCGGCGAGAGCCTCGAGGACGACGACCGCTCCGCGCGCGTCGTCGAGCGGTTCCTCGTCGACCTCGAGACGATCGAGGCCTCCGCGGCCGCGGGCAACGGAGCGAACTGATGGTGCACGCCCTGAGCTCCCTGCGAGGCTCCTCCGCGGAGGCGCTGCAGGTCCTCGGCGAGCGCGTCGACAACGACCGCGACACGCTCGAGCAGTTCGCGGACCTCGGCCAGGACCTGTTCCGCCTGGCCGAGCTCCTGCGGTCCGAGCCGGCGCTGCGCCGGGCGGTCACCGACGTCTCGACGCCGGCGGCGGCCAAGGCCGCCCTGGTCCGGGGGCTGCTCGAGGGCAAGGTCGGGTCGGAGGGCCTCGAGGTGCTCGCCGAGGGCGTCGGGCTGCGCTGGGTCGCGGCTCGCGATCTCGCGGACGCGCTCGAGCACCTCGGCGTGATCGCCACCGTCCGGTCGGCCGGCCGTCGCGAGGCGGGTCGGCTCTCCGACGAGCTGTTCACCGTCGCCCAGGTCGTCGAGGAGAACGCCGATCTCCGCATCGCGCTCTCCGACCCGGCCCGCACGGAGGCGGACAAGCGACAGCTGCTGCGGCGGCTGCTCGACGACCGCGCGCTGCCGGCGACGATCGCGCTGGTGGAGCAGGCCCTCGCGGGCTCGTTCCGCTCCTTCCACGCCGCGGTCACGGAGTACCAGAAGGTCGCCGCGGCGACCCAGGGCGAGGGAGTCGCGCACGTGCGGGTGGCTCGCCAGCTCACCGATGCCGAGCAGGGCCGCCTCGCGGCGGCACTCAGCGCGCAGTACGACCGCCCGGTGCACCTGAACGTCGAGGTGGACCCGGGCCTGCTCGGCGGCATGCGGGTCGAGATCGGCGACGACGTCATCGACGGCACCGTCGCCGCCCGCCTCGACTCCGCCCGACGCAAGCTGGCCGGCTGACCGCCACCCAGCCGGCACCCACACACGTAGAACACCAGCCCCACCAGAGCCCAAGAGAGTAGGGACGCAGATATGACGGAGCTTTCGATCCGTCCGGAGGAGATCCGGGACGCGCTGCAGCGGTTCGTGTCCGAGTACCAGCCCGACGCCGCCAGCAAGGAAGAGGTCGGCACCGTCGCATCGGCCGGTGACGGCATCGCGCGCGTCAGCGGCCTGCCCTCGGCGATGGCCAACGAGCTGCTGGAGTTCGAGGACGGCACGCTCGGCATCGCGCTGAACCTCGACACCCGCGAGATCGGCGTGGTCATCCTCGGTGACTTCGACAAGATCGAGGAGGGCCAGACGGTCCGTCGTACCGGCGAGATCCTCTCGGTCCCGGTGGGCGACGGCTACATGGGCCGCGTCGTCGACCCCCTCGGCAACCCGATCGACGGGCTCGGCACGATCGAGTCCAGCGAGCGCCGCGCCCTCGAGCTGCAGGCGCCCACGGTCGTACAGCGCAAGTCGGTCCACGAGCCGCTGGCCACCGGCATTAAGGCGATCGACTCCATGACGCCGATCGGCCGCGGTCAGCGGCAGCTGATCATCGGCGACCGCGCGACCGGCAAGACCACGATCGCGATCGACACGATCATCAACCAGAAGCAGAACTGGGACTCCGGCGACCCGACGAAGCAGGTGCGCTGCATCTACGTCGCGATCGGCCAGAAGGGCTCGACCATCGCCTCCGTGCGTGGCGCCCTCGAGGAGGCCGGCGCGCTGGAGTACACCACGATCGTGGCCGCCCCGGCGTCCGACAGCGCGGGCTTCAAGTACCTCGCGCCGTACACCGGCTCGGCCATCGGCCAGCACTGGATGTACGACGGCAAGCACGTGCTGATCGTCTTCGACGACCTGACCAAGCAGGCCGAGGCCTACCGCGCCGTGTCGCTGCTGCTGCGCCGCCCGCCGGGCCGTGAGGCCTACCCGGGCGACGTGTTCTACCTGCACAGCCGCCTGCTCGAGCGCTGCGCGAAGCTCTCCGACGACCTCGGCGCGGGCTCGATGACCGGCCTGCCGATCATCGAGACCAAGGCCAACGACGTCTCGGCGTTCATCCCGACCAACGTCATCTCGATCACCGACGGCCAGATCTTCCTGCAGTCCGACCTCTTCGCGGCCAACCAGCGCCCGGCGATCGACGTCGGTGTGTCGGTCTCCCGCGTGGGTGGCGCCGCGATGACCAAGGCGATGAAGGCCGTCACCGGCTCGCTCAAGGTCGACCTGGCGCAGTTCCGCGCGATGGAGGCGTTCGCGATGTTCGCCTCCGACCTCGATGCCGCCTCGCGCCAGCAGCTCGACCGCGGCCAGCGCCTGATGGCACTGCTGAAGCAGCCGGCGTACTCGCCGTACGCGCTGGAGGACATGACCGTGTCGCTCTGGCTCGGCACCTCCGGCCGCCTCGACCGGGTCCCGGTCAACGACGTGATCCGCTTCGAGCAGGAGTTCCTCGACTACCTCCGCCGCTCGCACGACGGCATCCTCGCCGGCATCCGCGAGACGCTGAAGTTCGAGGACGAGGCCTCGCTCGTGCTGGCCTACGACGCCTTCCTCGACCAGTTCGAGACCTCCGACGGTGGCTCGATCAAGGTCGGCAAGGAGGCGCAGGCCGAGGCGCTGGCCGACGAGGACGTCGAGCAGGAGCAGATCGTCAAGCAGAAGCGGGGCTGATCCTCCATGGCCGTATCGCTGCGTGAGTACCGCGCGCGGATCAAGTCGACGGAGTCGATGAAGAAGATCACGCGCGCCATGGAGCTCATTGCTGCGTCCCGCATCATCAAGGCGCAGCAGCGGGCGCAGTCGGCCGCGCCGTACGCGCGTGAGCTGACCCGTGCCGTCTCCGCGGTGGCGACGTTCTCGAACGTCGACCACCCGCTGACGACCGAGCCGGAGAACGCCACCCGGGCCGCGGTGCTGGTCGTGACCAGCGACCGCGGTCTGGCCGGTGCCTACAGCTCGAGCGTGATCAAGGAGGCCGAGCGCCTGGCGGAGAAGCTCCGCGAGGAGGGCAAGCAGGTCGCGACGTACATCTGCGGCCGCAAGGGCGAGGCCTACTTCAAGTTCCGCGGCCGCTCGGTGGTCCGGTCCTGGACCGGCTTCTCCGACCAGCCGTCGCTCGAGGCCGCCCACGAGGTGTCGCAGGCGCTGATCTCGGCGTTCGTCGACGAGGAGGGCGAGGGCGTCGACGAGGTGCACGTGGTCTTCACGCGCTTCCGCTCGATGCTGGTGCAGGAGCCCACGGCGGTGCGGCTGCTGCCGCTCGAGGTCGTCGAGGGCACCGAGGCGCCGTCCAAGGAGGAGGCGCTGCCGCTCTACGAGTTCGAGCCGTCCGCCGAGGCCGTGCTCGACTCGCTGCTGCCGCGGTACGTCGAGAGCCGGATCTTCTTCGCGTTGCTGCAGGCCGCGGCCTCCGAGCTCGCCGCTCGCCAGAAGGCGATGAAGTCGGCGACCGACAACGCCGAAGAGCTGATCAAGAAGTACACGCGAATCGCCAACCAGGCCCGCCAGGCCGGCATTACCCAGGAAATCAGCGAGATCGTCGGAGGCGTCAACGCGCTCGCCGACGCCCAAGCCGGGAGTGAGTGAAAGACATGACTGCAACGATCGAAGAGACGCAGGGGACCGGCACTGCTGGCGTCGGCCGCATCGCCCGGGTCATCGGCCCCGTGGTCGACATCGAGTTCCCCGTGGACGCGATGCCCGACATCTACAACAAGCTCGAGGTCGACGTCACCCTGAGCGGTGAGACCTCGGTGCTCCCGCTGGAGGTCGCCCAGCACATCGGCGACGGCATGGTCCGCGCGATCTCGCTGAAGCCGACCGACGGCCTGGTGCGCGGCGCGCAGGTGACCGACACCGGCGGCCCGATCACCGTGCCGGTCGGCGACGCGACCCTGGGCAAGGTCTTCAACACCACCGGCGACGTGCTGAACCTCGCCGAGGGCGAGACCTTCGAGGTCAACGAGCGGTGGGGCATCCACCGCAAGGCGCCCGCCTTCGACCAGCTCGAGTCGAAGACGCAGATGTTCGAGACCGGCATCAAGGTGATCGACCTGCTCACGCCGTACGTGCAGGGTGGCAAGATCGGCCTGTTCGGCGGCGCGGGCGTGGGCAAGACCGTGCTCATCCAGGAGATGATCGCGCGGGTCGCCCGCGACCACGGTGGTGTCTCGGTGTTCGCCGGTGTCGGCGAGCGCACCCGTGAGGGCAACGACCTGATGGTCGAGATGGAGGAGGCCGGCGTTCTCGGTCAGACCGCCCTCGTCTTCGGCCAGATGGACGAGCCCCCGGGCACCCGTCTCCGGGTCGCGCTGTCCGCGCTGACGATGGCGGAGTACTTCCGCGACGTGCAGCAGCAGGACGTGCTGCTCTTCATCGACAACATCTTCCGGTTCACCCAGGCCGGCTCCGAGGTCTCGACGCTGCTCGGCCGGATGCCCTCCGCGGTGGGCTACCAGCCGAACCTCGCCGACGAGATGGGCGTGCTCCAGGAGCGGATCACCTCGACCCGCGGCCACTCGATCACCTCGATGCAGGCGATCTACGTGCCCGCGGACGACTACACCGACCCGGCACCGGCGACCACGTTCGCGCACCTCGACGCGACCACCGAGCTCTCGCGTGAGATCGCGTCGCTCGGTATCTACCCGGCCGTGGACCCGCTGACCTCCACGTCGCGGATCCTCGACCCGCAGTACATCGGTGCCGAGCACTACAACTGCGCGATCCGGGTCAAGCAGATCCTGCAGCGCAACAAGGAGCTCCAGGACATCATCGCGATCCTCGGTGTCGACGAACTGTCCGAAGAGGACAAGATCATCGTGTCCCGGGCCCGCCGGATCCAGCGGTTCCTCTCCCAGAACACCTACGTGGCGAAGCAGTTCACGGGCATCGAGGGCTCGACCGTCGCGGTGGCCGACACCATCGAGGCGTTCAACAAGATCGCGGACGGCGAGTACGACCACGTGGCCGAGCAGGCCTTCTTCATGTGCGGCGGTCTGGACGACGTCGAGCAGAAGTGGGCCGAGATCCAGAAGAACCTCTGATGGCTGCCGAGAGCGCCCCGCTCCGGGTCGAGCTGGTCGCCCCGGACCGCACCGTGTGGTCCGGGGAGGCGGAGATGGTCATCGCCCGGACCACCGAGGGCGATGTCGGCATCCTGCGTGGCCACGCGCCACTCCTGTCGCTGCTGACCGATGCGGTGGTGGAGATCTCCACCCCCGACGGCGGTGTCGTGGTGGCGGTCGTCGACGGCGGCTTCGTGTCGGTCGCCGACGGCCGGGTGTCGATCCTCTCCGACCACGCCCAGCTGCCGCACGAGATCGACGTCGACGCGGCGCGTGCGGAGCTGGAGGAGGCCCGCAACGTCGTCGGCGCCAACGACGAGGCCGAGCGCCGGCTGCGTCGTGCCGAGGCCCGGATCCGGGCCGTCGAGAAGGCCTCCTGATCCTGAGCGACCCGCTTCCGCTCCATTGCCGGGGTGCCGCTAGGGTGTGCACCCACGGCAATGGAGTGGACGGAGGGCGTGGATGCCGGTGTGGCAGTGGCTCCTGGATGCCGCTGGCGTGCTGCTCGTTCTCGCCGTCCTCTACGGCCTGGGCCTGATCGTCCGGCGACGTCTGCTCTCTCGCCACGGCGGCACTTTCGAGCTCAGCTACCGCGTCCGACATGCTCATGTCGGGCGCGGTTGGCTTCTCGGCCTCGGCCGCTACTCCGGGGAGTCCCTGGAGTGGTTCCGCTACTTCTCGCTCTGGCCGCGACCCAAGCGGGTGCTCCAGCGCTCCGAGGTGACCTACACCGGCCGGCGCGAGCCCGAGGGTCCGGAGCAGATCTCGCTCTACCCCGAGCACGTCGTCATCTCCTGCCGGACGCCGTCCGGCCCGGTCGAGCTGGCCATGTCGCCGGCCTCGCTGATGGGCTTCCAGTCCTGGCTCGAGTCCGGCCCTCCCGGCACCGACTGGACCCGCGGCCCCCGCTAGATGACTAATTCCAAGGCCTCGCACGCTGCGCGACGCTCATCATCCGCTCCGGCGGCGTTGCCGACGCTTGAAAGACGTCCAGTCTGCCGACGCATCGGCGCCTTGCCGGAGCGGCGCTGAGCGCCGCTCGCTTGCACGATCCCTTGGAATTAGTCATCCAGTGGCCATCACCGGAAGTTCTCCGGGTGGCCGAGGAACTTCCAGCGACGACCACTAGGTGTTGCCGGGTGGTCAGGTGAAGCGGTGAGGACTCGCCGATCGTCGCCGGCGTGTCGTCGTCGTTTCCCCGGTCAGCCGGGGATTGGAGGGACTCCGGTGGCTTCTGGGATCGGGGGCCTTGCCGTGGGTGGGAGAACCGTCCGGTGGCTCCTCGGCTGGGGGTGGTCAGGCAAAGCGGTGAGGACTCGCCGATGGTGCGCGGCGTGTCGTCTTCGGTTTCCCTGACCACCCCGGTGAGAGCCGGCGTGTCGTCGTCGTTTCCCCGGTCGGCCGGGGAAACGGAGGGATGGGAGCGACCCCGTGGCAACCCCACCCCAGTCAGGCGGTGGGGTGGCCGTCCTCGAACAGGCGCGGGATCGGGTGGTTGGCCACGAAGACGCCGTGCGGATCGACGGCGCTGCGGATGCCGGCGAGCTGGGTCCAGGCCCCGGCGTCGAAGAACGACCGGGAGTCGACCGGGTTCTCGGCGAAGTTCGAGTACTGCCGCCCGTTCTGGAACGGCTCGAGCGCCTGGTTGAGCCGTACGGCGTCCGCGTGCGCCTGCGCACCCATCTCCGGGGTCATCGCCATGCCGGCGGCGAACGTGAGGAACTGCGCATCGAGCCGGTGCAGCACGCCGCCACCGAGGTGCGGGCGGGCGAGCGCGCCGCCGAGCTGACGGAGCTCGGCCATCAGCAGCGAGCTCCGGGCGTCCGGCCCGGCCTCGGCGATGAAGGCATCGACCGCTGCGTCGGGGAAGGAGCCGAGCATCGTCGAGTCCCCGGCCACGGGGGTCCCGCCCTCGGGGTCCATGTGCAGTCGCACCAGCGACTTGGCGGGGACCCGGGCGAAGGTGTCCATGGTCGGCCGCAGCGCCCGCAGGCCGGCGAGCAGCTGTTCGCCGCGCTCGTCGGAGCCGAGCACGGCGCCGTCGATGATCGCGATCTCCTTGCCGCTGAGGAAGTCCGGCAGGTCCGGCAGGGGCGGGATCCGCATCGCCCGGAAGGCGGTGGTGATCTCGTCCGGAGCGCCGGGCGCCCAGGCCGCCCACTCGCGCAGCACCGGCTCGATGTCGGCGAGGTCCCACATGAGGAAGCCGGCGTACGCCGTCGCGAGGTCGAACATCGCGAACTCGAGTGCCGTGACGATGCCGAAGCTGCCGCCCCCACCGCGCACCGCCCAGAAGAGCTCGGCGTTGGTGTGGGCGTCGGCGCGGACCAGCGTCCCGTCGCCGATCACGATCTCGACGGCCGTGATGCTGTTCGTGGCGAGGCCGAGCTTGCGGGCGTACCAGCCGATGCCGCCGCCGAGGCTGTAGCCGGCGACGCCTACGTCGGGGGAGGAGCCGTGCAGCACGGCGCGGTGGTGCGCGGCCGCGGCGTCGACGGCGGGCTCCCAGGTCGCACCGCCCTCGACCCGGACGATGCCGCGCACCGGGTCGGCGATGGCGGTGCTCATCTCCGAGGTGCGCAGGATGACGACGTCGTCGAGTCCCTGGGCGGCCAGCGGGCCGGCGTTGTGGCCGGTGCTCTGCGGGGCGACCCGCAGGCCGGCCGCGGCGGCCTGGCGGACGACGGTGGCGACCTCGGCGGCGTTGCGGGGGAGCGCGACGGCGGCCGGGCGCTGGTCGACGGCGAGGTTCCAGGCGACCCGGGCCGTGTCGTAGCCCGCGTCGCCGGGGAGGTGGAGGCGACCGGGCAGCAGCCCGCTCAGGGCAGCGGCAGGTGCGTCGTTGAGCTCGATGGTCATGGTGATGACTCCTGTGGTGGTGGATCGATCGGTGGGATGACCTTGCGCCCGCCGACTTGGAGATCGCTTCGAGCCGACTGGGAGCGGAGCCGGGCCGCCGGGATCTACGCTTCCGGCGTGGAGGTGTCGGTGCTGGGTCCGGTCGAGGTCCGGCTCGCGGGCGCGCCGGTCGACCTCGGCACCCCGAAGCAGCGCGCACTCGTCGCAGCGCTCGCGCTCTCCGGCGGCCGGCCGGTCTCGGTGGACGGGATCGTCGACCTGCTCTGGGGAGACGGCGCCCCGCCCGGGGTGACCGGCACGCTCCAGGGGTACGTCTCCCACCTGCGGCGCGTGCTGGAGCCGGGGCGGCAGCGCCGGGCGCCGGCCGAGGTGCTGGTCACCGTGGCACCGGGCTACGCGCTGCGGGTGCCCGGCGACGACCTCGACGCACACCGGTTCGAGCGGGCCGTCTCCGACGAGCACCGGAGGTTGCAGCCGCTGCCAGTCTGGGGAGCGGCACCGCTGGGCGAGCCCGACCTGGAGCGCTCCGCCGCGGCGCTGGCCGAGGCGCTCGACCTCTGGCGCGGTACGCCGTACGCCGAGCTCGGTGACGCCGACCCGGCGGTCGCCGAGCGTGCGCGCCTCGAGGAGCTGCGGCTGGTCGCGGTCGAGGACCGGGCGGTCGTCGAGCTGGCCCTGGGCCGGCACGCGGCGGTGGTCGCCGAGCTCGAGGCGCTGATCGCGGCCCACCCGCTGCGCGAGCGGCTGTGGGCGCTCTGCGCGGTCGCCCTGACCCGCAGCGGCCGCCAGGCCGACGCGCTCGACGCGCTCGCCCGGCTGCGGGGCGTCCTCGACGAGGAGCTCGGGATCGAGCCGTCGGCCGACCTGCGCGAGCTGCAGGCCGCGGTGCTGCGTCAGGACCCTGACCTGGAGTGGGTGCGTCCCCGCGTTGCCGCGACCGCGTCGCCGCCGGTTCCCGAGACTCCCGATGCCCCGCGGCCCAGCCCGGGGCCGGCCGCCGAGGCCGAGCCGGTCGCGCCCTGGCCGATGGTCGGGCGGGACGAGGACCTGGCGGCGCTGCTCGCGACCATCGAGCGCGCCGACGGGGGCGCTCCGTCGTACGCCGTGATCACCGGCGAGCCCGGCATCGGCAAGTCGCGGCTCGCGGCCGAGCTGATCGCCCGCGCTCGGCAGCGGGGCATGCTCGCCCTGGTGGGCCGGTGCTCGCAGGACGACGGCGCGCCGCCGCTGTGGCCGTGGCGCTCCGTGCTCGAGGGACTCGGCGCCAGCCTCCTCGACGAGACGACGACCGGTGCCGCCGGTGACGGCGGGGACGGCGAGCAGTTCCGGGCCTGGGAGCGGATCGTCGAGACGGTCCGGAGCGCCGCTCGAGACCGGACCGTCGTGGTGGTGCTCGACGACCTGCAGTGGGCCGACGCCTCGACCCTGCGCGTGCTCCGGCTGCTGGTCGAGACCAGCGACCTGGCCCGGCTCCTCGTCGTCGCCACCTGGCGCAGCCCGGCGGAGGCGAGCGGGCTGCTGGCCGAGGTCTCGGAGGCGCTCGCCCGGATGCACGCCGTCCGCGTCGAGCTGTCCGGCCTCGCCCCCACCGAGGCGGCGGCGGTCTTCGCCAGCATCGCGTCCCGCGAGCTGGCCCCGGCCGCCGTTGCGGTGCTGCGCGAGCGCACCGACGGCAACCCGTTCTTCCTGGTCGAGCTCGCCCGGCTCGGCAGCGGGGGCGGCGAGGGTGAGGAGCTGCCGGGCGCGGTCGCCGACGTGCTCAACCAGCGCCTGGCCCGGCTGCCGGAGGCGACGGTCGCGGCGCTGCGGTCGGCGTCGGTGATCGGCCGGACGTTCGACGTCCCGACGCTGGCGACCGTCACCGGCATCGACGAGGACGACCTGCTCGACGTCGTGGAGCCCGCGCAGGCGGCCGGGCTGGTCCGCGAGGACGGCATCGACCGGTACCTCTTCGCGCACGCCCTGGTCCGCGACACCCTCCGGGCCGGGCTGAGCCTGAGCCGTCGGGCGCGCACCCATGCCCGGGTGGCCGAGGCGCTCAGCGGGGCGCCCGGACGCGAGACGGAGCTGGCCCGGCACTGGCGCGAGGCCGGCCCGTCGTACGCCGACCGGGCCTGGCGCGCGGCCGTCGACGCCGCTGACCTCTCCCGGCGGCTCTATGCGTACGACGAGGCGGCCGAGCTGCTCGAGGGCGCGCTGGTCTCCCTCGACGGCGACGGGCAGGGGACGCCGCGGGACCGCTACGCGATCCTGACCGCGCTGATCGAGTCCTACCGCTGGGCCGCTCAGCTGCCCGACCTGGTCGCGAGCGTCGAGCAGGCGATCGAGACCGGCAAGCAGCTGCGCGACCCCGAGGCGGTCGCCGCCGCCGCGGTGTCGACCAGCCAGGGCGTGCTGTGGCGCTCGGCCGGGCCCGGCGAGGTCAACCCGACCGTCGTGGGAGCGCTGCGGGGCAGCCTGGACCGGCTCCCGCCGGAGGACGGCGCGCTGCGCTGCCGGGTGCTGCTCGCCCTGGCCAACGAGCTCGGCGAGAGCGCCTCCTTCGACGAGCTGACCGCGCTCGCCGACGAGGGGCTGGCGATGGCCCGGCGGCTCGGCGACCCGGTGCTGCTGCTGGACGCCTGCCAGATCTACTTCGCGGGGCTCTGGGCGCCGAGCAACGCGCCGTACCGCCTGGAGATCATCACCGAGGCCGTCGAGCTGGCCGACCGACTCGGCCGACCCCGGGCGCACCTGGTCTCCTCGGTGCTGCGAGCGGCGGCGCTGGGCGAGGCCGGCCGGATCGACGAGATGTGGTCCCAGGCCGCCGCCGCGCGAGCACAGGCCGAGGAGTTGCGGATCGCGTTCGGCGAGCTGGCGCTCGAGGGCCTGGAGCTGCCGTGGCTGGCGATGGCGGGCCGCTGGGACGACTGCGCGCGTCACCTGGAGCACCTGGAGGCGCTCGACCGGCGGATCACGCACGACACCGGCGGCGAGACCGTGCTCGCCGCGCGGCTCGCGATCTCCCTGTGGCAGGGGCGGTCGCTCGACATGGTGCCGGTGCTCGAGATGTTCGACGAGTCGTCGTACCCCTTCGCGGCGAGCATCGCGGTCTTCCTCTGGCGGGCCGGGGAGCACGAGCGGGCGCGGGCGACGTACGCCGCCCGCGGCGCGCCGCTGGAGCACCACAACGAGATCTCGCTGCTCGCCTGGGCCCACGGCGCCGAGCTGGCGCTCTACCTCGGCGAGCGCGGCCTCGCCGCGGGCGCCTACGAGCGGCTGGCGCCGGCGTCGGGCCGCAGCGCCTGCGGTGGCTCCGCGCTGGCGATCGGCCCGGTGGACGCCTACCTGGCCATGGCCGCGGCAGCGGTCGGGGAGTCGGAGCTCGCGGCCCGGCACGCCGATGCCGCGCTCGTGCAGGCCGCGTCGTGGCGGATCCCGGTGTTCGCCGACTGGTTCGCCGGCCTGCGCCGTACCCACGGCTTCTGACGCGGCCCGTCTGGGACCGGTCGGGTACCGGTTTGGAGGAGCGGTGCCGGATCGGGAACGCTGGGGCGGTGACGTCCCTGCTCCACACCCGCAACGCGGTGGCGCTGAGCTTCGCACTCAACGGCTTCTGCTTCGCCACCATGGTCTCCCGGCTGCCCGACATCCGCAGCGCGCTCGACCTCGGCAACGCCTCCCTCGGCCTGCTGCTGCTCGCCATCTCGATCGGATCGGTGATCGCGCTGCCGCTCAGCGGCCGGCTCATCGACCGCTACAGCGCCGCCGCCGTGACCCGGTTCGGTGCGGTGCTGGTCTCCGTCGGGCTGACCGTCGCGATGACCGGCGTGGTGACCGACCTGATCGCGCTGACCGCGATCGGCTTCTTCGTCGACGGCATCGGCATCGCGACCTGGGACGTCTCGATGAACGTCGAGGCCGCCGAGGTGGAGCACCGCCTCGAGCGGACGATCATGCCGCGCTTCCACGCCGGCTGGAGCCTCGGCTCGTTCGCCGGCGCCGGCATCGGCATCCCGATGGCGGCCCTGCACGCGCCGCTGCTGCTGCACGTGCCCGGCTTCGCGGTGCTGGCCGCGATCGCGACCTGGCGCGCGGCCGCGGCGTACCTCCCCGCGAAGGAGGAGCACCCGGACAGCGCCACGTCGACCGGCTGGTCGCCGTGGCGCGAGCCGCGCACGCTGGCGATCGGCGTCATGGTGATGGCGTTCGCGCTCTCCGAGGGGGCCGCCAACGACTGGCTGTCGCTCGCGCTGATCGACGGGTACGACGTGCGGCACTGGGTCGGCGTCACCGGCTTCACCGTCTTCGTCTGCTCGATGATGGCCGGCCGCCTCTACGGCCCGGTGGTCCTCGACCGCTACGGCCGCGCCCCCGTGCTGTGGAGCAGTGCCGCCGCGGCGTTCGCCGGCATCCTGCTCATCGTGTTCGGCGGCAGCATCGTGCTCGTCGGGATCGGCATCGTGGTGTGGGGCCTCGGTGCCTCGCTGGGCTTCCCGGTCGGCATGAGCGCGGCCGCGGACGACCCGCTGCGCGCCGCCCGCCGGGTGAGCGCGGTCTCCACGATCGGCTACACCGCCTTCCTGGCCGGGCCGCCGCTGCTCGGGCTGCTCGCTGACCATGTCGGCACCCTGGAGACGCTGCTCGTCATCGCGGCGCTGATGATCCCCGCGGCCGCCACGGTGTTCGCCGCGCGGGAGCGGCGGGCGCCGACGTCCGCCGCGGCTCCGGACCAGCCGGTGGGCCGGGCCGAGCACTGACGCCCGGCACCACCGGCTGATGCCTCCCTGGGACCGGCGGCTCAGTCGGGCTGGGGGAGGAGTCCGACGGACTCGATGCCGGCCACGGCGGCCGCCTCGTCGTGGTCCGAGGTGTCCCCGGTGACACCGAGGGCGCCGATCACGGTCCCGCCACCGTCCTTGACCAGCACGCCGCCGGGGACCGGCACGAGCGCCCCGCCGACGGCCGAGGTCACGGCGGCGACGAAGTAGCCCTGCTGCTCGGCGCGGGCCATCAGCGCGCGGGACCCCATGCCGAGCGAGATCGCCCCGTGGGCCTTGCCGAAGGCGATCTCGAACCGCTTGTTGGACGAGCCGTCGGAGCGCTCGGCGGCGATGAGATGGCCGCCGGCGTCGAGCACCACCGCCGTCAGCGGCTTGAGGCCCGCCGCGGATCCATGGTCGAGGGCGGCGGCGATCATCGCGCGGGCGGTGGCGAGGTCGAGGGACATCAGCTGCTCCTGGTGGTGTGGGTCTTGGCGGTCACCCGGCGCCGATGCAGGATCGGCTCGGTGTAGCCGCTGGGCTGCTCCGTCGCCTGGAGGACGAGGTCGCGTGCGGCGAGGAAGGCCTCGCCGTCGTAGGCGGGCGCCATCGGGACGTACGTCGGGTCGTCGGCATTCTGACCGTCCACGACCATGGCCATCCGGCGCAGCGTCTCCTCGACCTGGTCGGCCGAGACGACGCCGTGCGCGAGCCAGTTCGCGACGTGCTGCGAGGAGATCCGGCAGGTCGCGCGGTCCTCCATGAGCGGAACGCCGTCGATGTCCGGCACCTTCGAGCAGCCGACGCCCGCGTCGATCCACCGCACGACGTACCCCAGCGTCCCCTGGATGTTGTTGTCGAGCTCGGCCTGCCGCTCGGCGGCGGACCATGCGGCCGGGTCGCCCAGGGGGATCGTCAGGAGCTCCGCCTTCGACGTGCGGCTCCTTCCCGCGAGCTCGCGCTGCACCCGGTGCACGTCGACCTGGTGATAGTGGATCGCATGGAGGGTCGCGGCCGTCGGCGACGGCACCCAGGCGCAGGTGGCGCCCGACCGGGGATGGTCGATCTTCTTGGCGAGCATCTCGGCCATGTTGTCGGGCGCGGCCCACATGCCCTTGCCGATCTGCGCGCGCCCCCGGAGACCGCAGGCCAGGCCGATGTCGACGTTGGACGCCTCGTAGGCGCGGATCCAGGTCGCGCTTCGCATGTCGTTCTTGCGGACCAGGGGACCGGCCTGCATCGAGGTGTGGATCTCGTCGCCGGTCCGGTCCAGGAACCCGGTGTTGATGAAGGCGACCCGATCGCGCGCGGCCGAGATGCAGGACTTCAGGTTGAGGCTGGTCCGCCGCTCCTCGTCCATGATGCCGATCTTGATCGTGAGCGGGGCCAGGCCCAGGACCTCCTCGACCCGGGCGAACAGCTCGCACGTGAAGGCGACCTCGTCGGGACCGTGCAGCTTGGGCTTGACGACGTACATCGAGCCCGTGCGTGAGTTGCGCAGGCGCGAGTTGCCGCGCAGGTCGTGGACGCTGCCGAGCCCGGTGACCAGCGCGTCGAGGATGCCCTCGGGCACCTCGTCGCCGTGCTCGTCGAGCACCGCGTCGGTCGTCATGAGGTGCCCGACCTGGCGGATGAAGAGCAGGGAGCGACCGTGGAGCGTCACGGTCTCGCCTCCGGGCGACGTGCACTCCCGGTCGGGGTTCATCGCGCGGGTGAACGTGCGCCCGTTCTTGGTGACCTCCGCGGCCAACGTGCCCTGCATGAGGCGCAGCCAGTTGCGGTAGGCCTGCACCTTGTCGTCGGCGTCGACCGCCGCGACCGAGTCCTCGAGGTCCATGATCGTCGAGACCGCCGACTCCAGCACGAGGTCCTTGACGCCGGCGGTGTCCGTCGAGCCGACGGTGTCGGCGCGGTCGATCAGGATCTCGAGGTGCAGTCCGTGGTGGACCAGGACGATCGCGTCGGGCTCGCCGGCCGGCCCGCGGTGACCGACCAGCTGTGTCGGGTCCGCCAGGCGCAGCACCTCGTCCTTGACGTGGACGGCCAGGCCCTGCGCGTCGATCGAGTACGACGTCGCGTCGACATGGGAGCCGCCGGCAAGGCCGAAGTGGGCGTCGAGCAGTGCGCGTCCCCGCGCGATGACCTCGGCGCCGCGCACGGTGTTGTAGCCGGCGCCGCGGGCGAGGAGGTCGTCCTCCGGGATCGCGTCGGTGCCGTAGAGCGCGTCGTACAGCGACCCCCACCGCGCGTTGGCGGCGTTCGTCGCGAACCGGGCGTTGAGCAGCGGTACGACGAGCTGCGGACCGGCCTGCTCGGCGATCTCGACGTCCACGCCCGCGGTGGTGATCGCGAAGTCCTCGGGGTCCTCGGCCAGGTAGCCGATCTCCTCGAGGAAGCGCCGGTAGGCGGCGGGGTCGGGCGAGCCCGGGGCGGCCCGGTGGTAGTCGTCGATGAGCTGCTGCAGCTCACGGCGCCGAGCGACCAGGGCGGCGTTGCGGCCGGAGAGCTCGTGGATGATCGCGTCCGCGCCGGCCCAGAAGCTGTCCGGCTCGACTCCGGAGCCCGGCAGCGCCTCCTCGACGATGAACCGATGCAGCACCTCCGCGACGCTCAGCCGTCCGACGCGTACCCGATCTGGCATGCCAACCCCTTGCGTAAGTTTCCGAGATGTGGAAATCTCCGTCTGGATAGTGGAAACTAGACAGCCTGAGGGTGGTTGTCAAACGGCCCGCTGGCGAGGAGAGGGGTACGGCGGATGGTGGTTCCTGACGGCGAATCGCGCCGTAGCAGCGGCGGCGTCCAGTCGGTTCATCGCGCCCTGGACCTGCTGGAGATCGTGGCCGCCGGGGGCGGCCATCTGGCGATCGGGGAGATCGCGGCGGCGTCCGACATCCCGTTGCCGACGATCCATCGGCTCCTGCAGACCATGGTCGACCGGGGCTACATGCGCCAGATGCCGAATCGTCGCTACGCGCTCGGGTTCCGGTTGGTTCCGCTGGGGGCGACCGCCAGCTCGATGGTGGGCGTCAACACCCAGACGATCCTCGGCGAGCTGGTCGATGCGCTCGGCGAGACCGCGAACCTCGCGATCCTGACCGGAGCGCACGCCGAGTACGTCGCCCAGGTCCCCTCACGTCACGCGATGCGCATGTTCACCGAGGTGGGACGCCAGGTCGAGCTGCACTGCAGCGGGGTGGGCAAGGCTCTGCTCGCGCAGCTGGACGACGACCAGATCCGCAGTGTCATCGACCGGGTCGGCTTGCCGGGCTACACGCCGCACACCCTGACCACCGAGACCGCACTGTTCGCCGACCTGGCGGAGATCCGCCGACTCGGCTATGCGATGGACGAGGAGGAGAAGGAGATCGGGGTCAGGTGCGTGGCCGTCCCGATCAAGGCGGAGCGGATGTCCTGGATGGCCGTGTCGGTGTCGGGTCCTCGGGCCCGCATGACCGACGACATCATCGCTCGCGCCGTTCCGCTGCTGCAGGGTGCCGCCGAGCGGCTGGCGGGCGAGATGTCGATCGGCGCTGCCGGCATGGCGAAGGGATGAGGAAACGGAGATCGTGAGGAGGGTGGGAATGCCCGAACGGATGTCTCCGTCGGGTTCGGGTGGTCCCTGCCATCGATAGATCGTCATTTTAGATATCGGACGCATATTGCATTTCCGGTGAGTGACAGGCCGGTCTGCGCGGCGCGCGTCGCCTGCGGTCAAGAAATGCAAAGGCGATTCTTTTTCCAGCGCTTCGGCCTCGGTGCCGGACGCCCCGTGAAACATGCCTCAGAAGGGCGTGTCGAGAGCGCGGAGAGACCCCCCTCTACCGCGCACTTCGACGCGCCCTTGTTTGCTATTTGAAATCTATTTTCAGGACTTTTCCAGGATCCTCTAGACAGTCCCGATCATCTCGTTTTACGGTACGTTGGATCGCAATGTGAGACGCAACACAGGCCGAATCGCGGCCGTGATCCGTATCCACGAGATCTGTTTCCGCACCATGAATTCCGACGATGGAAGGTTTGTGCACACGATGGACCACACCAACATCCAGCCCATTGACTCCCCGGCTGCCTGGGTCGGCCCCGAGGTGGCCGATTCGCCGGAGGCGACCGTCGTTCTCGAGCAGGAGAACATCGATGAGCTGCTGCAGGCCGTGGCGGACGCCCAGGCGAGCGGGGCGCCCCTGGGGGAGATCACGCGCGACGACTACCCGCTGCCGCGTACCGAGCCGCTGATCGCGAAGGTGCTGGACCAGCTGACGGACGGGCTCGGGTTCTCGTTGGTGCGAGGGCTTCCGGTCTTCGAGCTGAGCGAGCCCGAGTGCGAGCTGGCCTACTGGATCCTCGGCTCGCACATCGGCATCCCGCTGCCGCAGAACGCCCGCAACGACCTCCTGGTCCACGTCCGCGATCAGGGCAAGGACTACCGGGACCCCGAGGTCCGCGGGTACCAGACCACGGCCACCCTCGACTACCACGTGGACGGCTCGGACGTCGTGGCGCTGCTGTGCAGACGGGCCGCGAAGAGCGGCGGAGCAAGCCGGATCGCGAGCTCCTCCGCCATCCACAACGAGATGCTGCGGCGCGATCCGCAGCTGGTGGCCGAGCTCTACGAGAGCTTCGCCTTCGACAAGCGGCTCCCGATCGACGCGGAGGGACCCGGCTTCCAGCTGTCGCCCATCTTCAGCGCCCACCAGGGCCGGCTCAGCGCGCGCTACGGCCGCAGCTACATCGAGTCGTCCCAGCGCCATGAGGACGCACCGCGGCTGACCGAGCGATCCATCGCGGCGCTCGACATGTTCGACGAGGTGGCCAGCTCGCCCTCGATCTACCTCGACATGATCTTCCAGCCCGGTGACATGCAGTTCCTGAACAACCACCTGATCGTCCACTCGCGCACCGAGTACGAGGACCACGAGGCGTACGACATGAAGCGGGACCTGATCAGGTTCTGGGTCACGCTTCGCGACTACTACGAGTTCGCTCCCGAGTACGCCGTGAGCAACGTGACCTACCGGGCCTAGTGGCCATCACCGTTGATTCACCCAGGGTCTACCCACCCAGTGCACGCACCTCGCCGCGTCGGCGACGCTCGGTAGACAACCAGGTATGCCGTCGCGCCGCCGCCTTGCGAGGCACGCACCCTGAGCACGGATACCCCCGACGTATCAACAGCGATGACCACGAGCGCTCGCCGGGCCAGCTGGCTCGGGCCAGCCGGCGTCCACTACGACGACGGGACCGCGCGGCCTCCTGCGCCCCCGCGGTCATGCCGAGGAGCTCTTCCAGAGAAGCGGGATTGACATCATGCATTCACAGCCAACGACCGACACCAAGGTCGCCGAGCCGACGACGGAGACCGTGCCGATGCTCCGCGTCGACGGTCTTTCGAAGCAGTACCGATCCAAGCACGGCAAGGTCCAGGCCATCGAGCAGATCGACCTCGCCGTGCACCCGGGGGAGTTCGTCTCGATCGTGGGTCCATCGGGATGTGGCAAGACGACCCTGCTCAACTGCCTGTCCGGCCTGATCCAGCCCACCACGGGCGAGCTGGCGCTCGACGGGAGGGCCTACTCGAGTCCGCCGGAAGAGCTGTCGATCGTGTTCCAGGACTACAGCCGTTCGCTCTTCCCGTGGATGAGCGTGGAACAGAACATCGCGGTTCCGATCCGCGACTCGAGCAGCAAGGCGGAGCGTCGGGAGAGCGTGTACCGCCTGCTGGCCCAGGTCGGTCTGCCCGAGAAGACCGGCCCGATGTACCCCTGGCAGCTCTCGGGCGGCATGCAGCAGCGAGTGGCGATCGCGCGAGCGCTGGTCTCGCGGCCCAAGGTCCTGCTGATGGACGAGCCGTTCGCGTCGGTCGACGCCCAGACCAGGAACGTGCTCGAGGACCTGGTCCTGAACGTCTGGCAAGAGTGGAACAAGACGATCATCTTCGTCACCCACGACATCGACGAGGCGGTCTATCTGTCGGACCGGATCGTGGTGCTCTCGGGCTCGCCGGCCTCGACGATCGCCGACCTGGAGGTGCCGATCAGCAGGCCGCGCGATCAGCTCCTGTCCAAGCAGGATCCGCGGTTCGGGGAGATCCGGGCCGAGCTCTACGAGCTGATCATGGGCGCCCACAAGGTCGATCGCGAGGCGTCGTGAGCGACCTCATGGAACGACCCGGTGCTCGGGTCGCGGCCGCGGGGTCCATGGAGGCGCAGGCGAAGGCGGCGCGGCCAGGGCGTACGCCGCTCCTGTTCGCGATGCGCGATCCGCTCCTGGGCCTGCTGGGCGTCGGCCTGCTGCTCCTCGGCTGGTGGGCGGTGACCCGCGGCGACCTGGTCGCCTCGTCGTCGCTGCCGCCACCGATGGACGTGGCCCGGGGCGTCGTGCACCTGGTCGGAGACGGTGGATATCGCGCCGAGATCCTCGACACGGTCCGCGCCTGGGTCCTCGCGATGGTGCTGGGCGTCGCGATCGCGGTGCCACTGGGACTGGTCGCAGGTGCCGTCGCCGCCATGCGCAAGCCGAGCCTGGCGGTGGTGCATGCCTGTCGGGCGGTGCCGCTGGTCGCCCTGATCCCGGTTGCGGTGCTGGTCCTGGGGCTGGGAACCAACATGAAGGTGGCCCTGACCGTCTCGTCGATCAGCTGGCTCATCCTGCTCAACACGATCTACGGGGTCAGCAGCACCGAGCCACAGCTGCTGACCGTGGCCAAGAGCCTCCAGTGGAGCAAGGTCACCGTGCTGCGCAGGGTGGTGCTGCCCTCGGCCCTGCCCATGATCGCGACCGGGATCCGGGTCGCCGGCAGCGTTGCGCTGATCGTGATCCTGAGTGTCGAGATCGTCGCGGCGGGCTCCGGCCTCGGCCACCTGATCATCAAGTTCCAGGCCGACATCCCCACGCATCCCGACTACGCCTACGCCGGGATCGTCATCACGGGAGTCCTCGGCTTCATCCAGTACACGGGGTTCATGGTGCTCGAGCGCAGGTTCGTCCCGTGGTCCCACGCAAATCGTCGGCAGCGGCCATGAAGGAGGCGGTCGGACCATGTCGCACACCTTGATCCAGTCGAACGGCGGCGCCTTGTCCACCAGGGGGAGCCTGCGGCGCGCAGGCCAAGCACTGCACCGCGCGGTGGTGCAGGTCGGCAGCCATGTCTGGCTCGGCCTCCTCCTGCTGGTCCTGTGGGAGGTCGTCGCACGCATCTGGTCGACGCCCTTCGTCCCGCCCGTCTCGGAGATATTCGCGAACCTGCGCGACACCTGGTTCACGGGCGGGGCCAGCACCCTCTTCCTCTCCGAGACGGTGTGGGAGCAGCTGGTCGCGAGCGCGGGGCGGTTCGCCGAGGGCTGGGCGATCAGCATCGTCCTGGGTGTGTCCCTGGGGATGCTGCTCGGAATGAATCGGACGGCCTACGCGCTGATGGCGCCGATCGTGAGGTTCGGGATCGCCATCCCAGCGACGGCCCTGCTGCCGGTGGCGATCATGCTGTTCGGGATCGGCAACGGCATGAACATCACGATCGTCGTCCTGGGCACGTTCTGGACGATCCTGGTCAACACGATGGACAGCGCTCGATCGATCGACGAGGGCTACCTGAGATCGGCCAAGAGCCTCAGGATGAAACGGCGGTCCTACTTCACCCGGATCGTCCTGCCGGCCGCGAGCCCCGGGATCCTGGCCGGGCTGCGCGTCAGCCTGGGCATCGCCCTGATCCTGGTCGTCGTCTCGGAGATGTTCGCGGCGTCGGAGGGCATCGGCGCCTACGTCGTCCTGTCGAGCAACCAGTTCCGCTTCCTCGACACCTGGAGCGGCGTCGTGATGATCGCGTTCATCGGCGTCGTCTCGAACGCGCTCTTCAGCCTCCTGGAGGCACGGCTCCTGCGCTGGGTCCCCGCGGCCCGCGAGGGCAGCGCCCTGTAGCGCCACGCGCAGCAACCACCTGCAGCAACCACCTGCAGCAACCACCTGCAGCAACCACCTGCAGCAACCACCTGCAGCAACCACCTGCAGCAACCACTTGCAGCAACCACTTGCAGCAACCACTTGCAGCAACCACTTGCAGCAACCACGCAGCACCAGCAGCACCAGCAGCTCCGGCAACGAAGGCACCACGACACCCATCGGAACTCAACTGACAAGAGGTTCACATCAATGAAGAGGCACGGCGCATTGCCCAGAGGTATCCGCGGCGGCTCGATCGCCGCGCTGGCGGCCACGCTCCTGTTCGCGGCCGGTTGCGGCGGCGGAGGGTCGGACGGCGGCGGCTCCACCGACCAGAGCCTCAAGGTCAGCTCGTTGGGCTACTGCAGCGAGATTCCGCTGTGGTGGGCCAAGGACAAGGGCCTGTTCGCGGACCACGGCCTCGACGTCGAGCTGGTCGAGGCCGGCGGTGGCGGCTCGACGACGATCGCGGCCGCGGTGGGCGGATCGGTCGACGTCGCGTTCACGGCCCCCGGCGAGGTCATCCAGGCGATCCAGGGCGGAACCCCGCTGACCTGGATCGCGACGGCCTACGGCTTCCCGACCGACGAGAAGGCCGCGACCTCGGGCGCCATGGTCAAGGAGGACAGCGACGTCGAGCGCTTCAGCGACCTGGAGGGCAAGACCGTCGCGCTGACCGCGGTCGGTGGCGTCAGCGAGGCGACGGTCGCCGGGGCGATCCGTGCCGACGGCGGCGATCCGTCGTCCGTCAAGTGGGTCGCGCTCCCCGGTGGCCAGCTCCTGCAGGCCGTCCTGTCCGGCAAGGTCGACGTCGCCCAGACCCCGTTGCCGGTGGAGTCGATGGAGGGGCTGAGGAACATCGGCAGCCCGCACACGCTGGTGACCGGCGGCGTCTCGATGCCCTTCGCCGGATACGCGCAGACCACCGACTTCTACGAGTCCCACCAGGAGCAGTCGGAGGCGTTCTTCGACGCCTTGACCGAGGCCGGCGAGCAGCTCAACGATCCGGCCAACGCCGAGGAGATGTACGACGTCATGTCGTCGCACTGCGGGCAGACGGTCGAGGCGCTGAAGCAGACTCCGATGAACCCGATCATGGCCGACGTCAACATGCCCGGGCTCGAGAAGTACGTCGACATCCTCGTCGAGGGGTCGGTCGTCCAGGAGGACACGCTGCCCGACCTGACCGTCATGGTCGCCCCGTTCGCGCAGTCCGGCTCCTGACCGGAGGGCGCTGGCGCGCGGCGACGGTGGGTGGAAGGGGACTCCGCCCACCGTCGTCGCGGTTCCGACCGGCCGTCGCCGTGGCGTGCCGGCCAGGGCAGCGGCAGAAAGTGACTACTGCCGTTCGCCTCCGGGCACCCAGAGCACGTCGCCGTTCGCGCGGTTGGCGTGCCGCGCCAGGATGAACAGCAGGTCGGAGAGCCGGTTCAGGTAGGTGATCGCGAGCAGGTTCATCGTCGCGCCGTGGGCCTCGTGCGCCGCCCACGCCGACCGCTCCGCGCGGCGTACGACCGTGCGGGCGACGTGCAGGTGGGCGGCCCCGGGCGTGCCGCCGTTGAGGATGAACGATCGGAGCTTGGGTAGGTCCTCGTTGTACTCGTCGCACCACGCCTCGAGTCGGTCGACGTACTCCTGCTCGATCCGCAGCGGCGGGAACTCGGGGTCCGGCACGACCGGGGTGCAGAGGTCGGCGCCGACGTCGAAGAGGTCGTTCTGGACCCGGGTCAGCACGGTGACGACGTCGTCGTCGAGCGCGCCCTGGGCGAGCGCCACGCCGAGGTGGGCGTTGGCCTCGTCGACGTCGGCGTACGCCGCGAGCCGCGGGTCGGTCTTGGAGGTCGTGCTCATGTCACCGAGCCGGGTCTCGCCGGCGTCTCCGGTGCGCGTGTAGATCCGGGTCAGGTGCACCATGCCGTGAGCGTAGCCGGGCCCCACGTCGAGGCCGGGCGCGGGCGGGTCAGCACCGGCCGCGCCGCGACACGACGAAAAACCACCCGTTATGGGGCAACCATTCCGTCGCGATCCGCGTCATAGTGGGTGACAAGGCCAAGGACGGCTGATCGGGACGCGGGATCCCGAGAAACGGGGCGCAAGATGGAGATCATCACCGACGGTTCGACCCTCCTCCTCAGTGGCGACTTCGACGTCCGCAGCACGATGGAGGTCCGCAACGCGATCTACGACCACCTCGAGGGCCACGACAGCGACGTGGTCGTCGACCTGACCGACGTGACCACCATCGACATGACCGCGCTCAAGGTGCTCGCGGTCGCCACCCGGCAGGCGAGCCGTTCCGGCCAGCACCTCATGCTGCGCGGCTGCGGTCCCGCCGTGCGCCGGATGCTGCACCTGTCCCGGCTGATCCGGGTCGTCGAGGTCGAGCGCGCCCGGGCCAGCGCCTGAGCTCGCCGCCCGACGTGTCGGATACCCCACACGTCCGACCGGTTACCTCGGGGTAGTCCCCGGCCTACCCTCCCTCGTATGAGCGAGCAGGCAGTGCCCGAGCAGCAGGCGAGCCACGCCAAGGACCGGCCGTGGGTGATGCGCACGTACGCCGGGCACTCGACGGCGGCGGCGTCGAACGCGTTGTACCGCACCAACCTGGCGAAGGGGCAGACCGGGCTGTCGGTGGCCTTCGACCTGCCGACGCAGACCGGCTACGACCCGGACTCCTCGTTGGCGCGCGGTGAGGTGGGCAAGGTCGGGGTGCCGGTGCCGCACCTGGGTGAGATGCGGCGCCTGTTCGAGGACATCCCGCTGGTCGAGATGAACACCTCGATGACGATCAACGCGACGGCGATGTGGCTGCTGGCGCTCTACCAGGTGGTCGCGGAGGAGCAGAACCCCGACCTGCCGCCGGAGCAGGTCGCCGCCCGCCTGGCCGGCACCACCCAGAACGACATCATCAAGGAGTACCTCTCCCGGGGGACCTACGCGTTCCCGCCCGAGCACTCGATGCGGCTGATCGCCGACGTGATCTCCTACACGGTGCACCAGGTCCCGAAGTGGAACCCGATCAACATCTGCAGCTACCACCTGCAGGAGGCGGGCGCGACGCCGACGCAGGAGCTCGCCTATGCGCTGAGCACCGCGATCGCCGTCCTCGACGCGGTGCGGGACGCGGGCCAGGTCGACGCGGCGGACTTCGAGAAGGTCGTCGGACGCATCTCGTTCTTCGTCAACGCCGGCGTCCGGTTCGTCGAGGAGACCTGCAAGATGCGGGCCTTCGGCCGGCTGTGGGACGAGATCACCCGCGAGCGGTACGGCGTCCAGGACCCGAAGATGCGCCGGTTCCGGTACGGCGTGCAGGTCAACTCGCTCGGGCTGACCGAGGCCCAGCCCGAGAACAATGTGCAGCGCATCGTGCTGGAGATGCTCGGCGTCACCCTGTCCAAGAGCGCCCGCGCGCGGGCGCTCCAGTTGCCCGCCTGGAACGAGGCCCTCGGCCTGCCGCGTCCGTGGGACCAGCAGTGGTCCCTGCGGCTGCAGCAGGTGCTGGCCTTCGAGTCCGACCTGCTGGAGTACGACGACATCTTCGACGGCTCCCATGTCATCGAGGCGAAGGTCGCCGAGCTGGTCGAGGGCGCCCGGGCGGAGATCGACCGGGTGCAGGCGATGGGCGGCGCGATCGCGGCGGTCGAGTACATGAAGTCGCAGTTGGTCTCCTCCCATGCCGCCCGGCGGGCCCGGATCGAGTCCGGCGACGAGGTGATCGTCGGCGTCAACCGGTTCGAGTCGACCGAGCCGTCGCCGCTGACCGCCGACCTCGACAGCGCGATCATGGTCGCCGACCCCGAGGCCGAGAAGACCGCGATCGCCAGCGTCGAGGCCTGGAAGACCCAGCGCGACGAGGCCGAGGTCGGCGCGGCGCTGGCGGTGTTGGCCGAGGCCGCCGCGACCGACGCCAACCTGATGGGCCCGACCCTGGCCGCCGCGCGTGCCGGGGCGACCACGGGGGAGTGGGCCGCCACGCTGCGCGAGGTGTTCGGCGAGTACCGCGCACCGACCGGCGTCAGCGGCGCGGTGGGGGTCGCCGCCCAGGCCGGCATGGCCGGCGCCGAGCTGGCCGCCGTCCGGGCGCGGGTGAAGGAGACCGGCGAGCAGTTGGCCGGGCGTCCGGGTGGCCGCTTGCGGCTGCTGGTCGGCAAGCCCGGCCTCGACGGGCACAGCAACGGCGCCGAGCAGGTCGCCGTCCGGGCCCGGGACGCGGGCTTCGAGGTCGTCTACCAGGGCATCCGGCTCACCCCGGAGCAGATCGTCGCCGCCGCCGTGGCCGAGGACGTCCACTGCGTGGGGCTCTCGATCCTCTCCGGTTCGCACATGGAGCTGGTCCCGGCGGTGCTCGACGGCCTGCGCGACGCCGGCGCCGCGGACGTCCCGGTCGTCGTCGGCGGCATCATCCCCGACTCGGACGGCCGCCGGCTGCGCGAGCTCGGCGTGGCCGCTGTCTACACGCCCAAGGACTACGGGCTGACCCAGATCATGGACGGCATCGTCGACATCGTCCGGGCGGCGCACGATCTGGACTGATGGAATGCCGGCAATGAGGTAAGGCTGCCCTAATCTTCGTGCTACCGTTCCGGTCGTGGGCAAGAAGAAGGACTCCAAGAAGGTGGCCAAGCTGCCGAAGCTGGAGTGCTGCGTCTCGAAGCCGCAGTGCGGCCGGTGCCCACTGCGGATGCTGAAGGAAGGCACGCTGCCCTCCGGGTATACGGTCAAGAAGCGCAAGTTGGTGCGTGCCGACGGCAAGAAGGTCACCAAGAAGAAGCTTGCGAAGGCAGCCTGAGCCCCCAGCCCGGGCTCTGGATCCGGCCCGACCCCCGAGGAGCCTCCTGTGGCAGCACCCCGCTTCGTCGAGCAGCTCAACGTCCAGATCGGCAACGAGCTCGCCGCGCACAACCAGTACCTCGCGTGCGCCGTCCACTACGACGCGCTGACGATGCCGCAGACCGCCGCGCTCTTCTACGGCCAGGCGCTCGAGGAGCGGGCGCACGCCTCGATGATGATCCAGTACCTCCTCGACACCGACAGCGCGGTGACCATCCCCGCGGTGCCGGCCCCGGTCAGCCGGTTCGACGACGTGGTCGCCCCGGTGGAGCTGGCGCTGGAGCAGGAGAAGCGGGTCACCGACCAGATCAACGGGCTGCTCCGGATCGCCCGCGAGGAGTCCGACTTCGCCTCCGAGCAGTTCATGCAGTGGTTCATCAAGGAGCAGGTCGAGGAGGTCGCCACGATGAGCGACCTGCTCGCCGTGGTGCGCCGCAACGTCGACGACATCGAGGACATCGAGGAGTACGTCGCCCGCGAGCAGAGCAACGGCGGCGACGACCCGACCGCGCCGCGGCAGGCCGGCGCCTGAGCCCGGCCTAGAGCCGCCTGACCGCGACGACCGCGGCCGGGGCGAGCTCCCCGTAGACGTGCGGGAACGTCTCATCGACGCCGGGCGCCGGCGCCTCCTCGACCACGGGCGCGTCGAGCAGCTCGGTGTCGATCTCCAGCAGCACCAGGGGCTCGGTGACGTCGGCGTAGTACGCCGCCCGTACGCGCTCCCACTGGTCGGCCCGGCTGGCGTGGAGGTAGCCCTCCTCGTCGAGGGTCACCCCGCGCGTCGAGGTCCGGTAGGCGCCGGACTCCTGGGCGGCCTCCCAGTCGGCGAGGGTGGCGATGTGGAAGATCCTCATGTCGCCATCGTGACAGTCGGCGGACAGGGGCCTACCCGGCGAGCCGCCCCATCTGGTCGGCGTACCAGCGGATGTGGGCGAGGTGCTCGGCGATCTCGCGCAGGGTCCAGTTCTCCCCGCGTGGGAGGTCCCACTCGCCGGGCCCGGCCGCCGCGAGGCACAGTGCGAAGGTGCGGCCGAGCCGGCTCAGCCGCTCGCGCGCCTCGTCGAGGTCGAGCTCGGTGAAGCGCGCCCAGTCAGCGTCGACGGTCACCAGGCTGGCGTGCCAGTGGTCGGGCCGGGTGGGCACGCCCGCGAGCAGCGCCTCGACCTCGGCGAGGTGGTCGACGAGGTGGTCGCCGATCCGGCGGATCGCCTTGCAGGGCGTGTAGATCCGGTCGCCGGCGTCGCTCACCGCCGGCCGGCCGGTCCAGGCGAGCCAGGTGGCGGCGACCTCCAGGCAGTGCTCGACGGCTTCCTCGACCAGGGCTCCGGGATTCTCCATGTGCCGGACGCTAGGGGCCGGACGCTTCGGCGCCGGCCGAAGCATCGGCGGCGTAGCCTCGCCTGGTGCACGACACCGACCTCGCTGCCGTCGGCGCGCTGATCGGGGACCCGAGCCGGGCCCGCATCCTGGACGCGTTGATGGGCGGTAGGGCGCTCGCCGCCGGTGAGCTCGCGCGGGCCGCCGGTGTCAGCGCGTCGACCGCCAGCGAGCATCTCGCCCGTCTGCGCGAGGGTGGACTCGTCGAGGTCGTCAGCCAGGGGCGGCACCGCTACCACCGGATCGCCGGGCCCGACGTCGGCGCCGCCCTCGAGGCGCTCTCGCAGGTCGCGCCGCCGCGTCCGGTGGTCTCGCTGCGCCAGGCCGGGCACGCCCGGGCGCTCGGCTTCGCCCGCACCTGCTACGACCACCTCGCCGGCGTGTGCGGCGTCGCCCTGCACGACGTGCTGCTCGAGCGCGGGTGGCTGACGCCGGCGTACGACGTGACGCCCGTGGGTGTGGACGCCCTCGGCGCGTGGGGTGTCGACGTCGCGGCTGCCCGGTCGCGGCGTCGCTCCTTCGCCCGGCCGTGCCTGGACTGGACCGAGCGCCGACCGCACCTCGCCGGTGCGCTGGCCGCCGGGATCACCGACGCCCTGGTCGATCGCGGCTGGTTCGTGCGCCGCGCGACCGACTCGCGCGCGCTGCGGCTCACCGACCCCGGGCGCGCGGCCCTGACCGAGCTGGGCTGCCGGGTCTGAGCCTCACGACCCCGCGGGCGGCTCCGGCAGGCGGCGTACGACCTCGTGCAGCGTGGACTCGATCGTGGCGAGGCGCTCGTCGACCCCGGCGAGGCGCTCGTCGACCCCGGCGAGGCGCTCCTCCACCCTGGTGAGGCGCTGAGTGTGCTCCTGCTGGGTGGACCTGACCTCGGTGATGAGCTCGTAGATCGACTCGGTCTCGTTCTCGAGTCGACTCACCCGGAGGTGGAGGCTGGCGTCACCGGTCATGCCGGTCACCGTACGTGCTCCCGCCGGGGCGTGCCAGGAGGTCGTTCGCGGCTGTGGACGATCAGAACAGCCGGTGGCTCGGGTCGTCGAGTCCGCGCAGCGCGTCGTAGTCGACGACGGCGCAGGCGATGCCGCGGTCGGTGGCGAGCACGCGGGCCTGGGGCTTGATCTCCTGGGCGGCGAAGATGCCGCGCACCGGAGCGAGGAGGGGGTCGCGGTTGAGCAGCTCGAGGTAGCGGGTGAGCTGCTCGACGCCGTCGATCTCGCCGCGCCGCTTGATCTCGACGGCGACCGACGCGCCGTCCGCGTCGCGACACATGAGGTCGACCGGGCCGATCGCGGTGGGGAACTCACGGCGTACCAGGGTCAGGCCGGGGGCGAGTGTGGCGGGATGCTCGGCGAGCAGCCCCTGGAGGTGCTTCTCGACGCCGTCCTTGCGCAGGCCGGGGTCGACGCCGAGGTCGTGGTTCGACTCGTGGTGGATCTCCTCGATCAGGATCCGCAGCGTGTCGTCGCTCTTGGGGTTGCTGACCGTCCACTCGACCTGGCCGTCGTCGTTGGTGCCCTCGCGGAGGGTGCACGGGGGCGACATCCAGTTCAGCGGCTTGTAGGAGCCGCCGTCGGAGTGCACGAGCACCGAGCCGTCGGCCTTGATCATCAGCACCCGCGTGGCCATCGGGAGATGGGCGGTCAGCCGCCCGGCGTAGTCGACCTGGCACCTGGCTACGACGAGTCTCACGGGCGACGAATCTAGTCGAGGCCGGTCGGACGCCGACGATCGGACCGTCAAGTTACCTGCGAGTGAACTACGCCACTGCCGAGATCGGCGATCCCGTGCCACGATGCGCCGCATGAGCACCCCAGCCGCCGCCTCGCGGAGCTACACGACCATCGGCGTCCTCGGCCTCGGCACCATGGGTGCCGGCATCGCCGAGGTCTTCGCGCGGCACGGCTACACCGTGGTCGGGGTCGAGAAGGACGACGACGCGCTGGCCCGCGGCCGGCAGTACCTCGAGCACTCCACCACTCGCGCGGTGAAGCGGGAGAAGATGACCGACCTGGAGCAGCGCGAGCTGCTCGGCCGGATCACCTTCACCACCGCGCTGGCCGACGTCGCCGGCGCCGACCTGGTCATCGAGGCGGTGGTCGAGTCGCTCCAGACCAAGAAGGAGCTCTTCCGCGAGCTCGACGCGATCGTGGGACTGGACACGATCCTGGCGACCAACACCTCCAGCCTGTCCGTCACCGAGATCTCGACCGCCAACTCGCGACCCGGGCGGGTGATCGGCACACACTTCTTCAACCCCGCTCCGGTGCAGCAGCTCGTCGAGATCGTGCGCACCGTGGTGACCGAGGAGCAGGTGCTCGAGGACGTGACGGCCCTGGTCGCGGAGCTCGGCAAGACGCCGGTCGTGTGCGGGGACAAGGCCGGATTCATCGCCAACACGCTGCTCTTCGGCTACCTCAACCACGCGGTCTCGATGTACGAGGCCCGCTACGCGACCCGCGAGGACATCGACGCCGCGATGCGCTTCGGCTGCGGCTACCCGATGGGCCCGCTCGCGCTGCTCGACCTGATCGGCCTCGACACGGCGTACGAGATCCTCGAGACGATGTACCGCCAGGGCCGCGACCGGCTGCACGCGCCGTCACCAATCCTCAAGCAGATGGTCACCGCGGGCTGGCTGGGCCGCAAGACCGGCCGCGGCTTCTACACCTACGAGGCGCCCGACAGCCCGGTCGTCGTGCCCGACGACCGGACCCCGTCCGCCGACGCCACGCCGCAGCTGCGTCACGACATCAAGGTCGTCGGTGTCGTCGGCACCGGCACCATGGCGACCGGCATCGTCGAGGTCTTCGCCAAGGGTGGGTACGACGTGCGGTACGTCGGCCGCTCCGACGACAAGGTCGCCGGCGTGCGCTCCGCCATCGCCAAGTCCCTCGACAAGCAGATCCAGCGGGGCCGGGCCACCGAGGAGGCCAAGACCGAGATCCTCGCGCGGCTCACCGGCACGACCTCGCTCGACGACCTCGCCTCCGTGGACCTGGTCGTCGAGGCGATCGCCGAGGACCTCGCGATCAAGACCACGCTGTTCGAGAACCTCGACGAGATCTGCAAGCCCGGTGCCATCCTCGCCACCACCACGTCGAGCCTGCCGATCATCGCGTGCGCCCAGGCGACGTCGCGGCCGCAAGACGTGATCGGCATGCACTTCTTCAACCCCGCCCAGGTGATGAAGCTCGTCGAGGTCGTCTCGACCGTCGTGACCGCCGACGACGTCACCGAGACCACCCGCGCGCTGTGCGCCGGCCTCGGCAAGGTCGCCGTCTCCTGCGGCGACCGGGCCGGCTTCATCGTCAACGCGCTGCTCTTCCCCTACCTCAACGACGCCGTGAAGATGCTCGAGGCGCACTACGCCACCGCCGACGACATCGACACCGCGATGAAGCAGGGCTGCGCGCTGCCGATGGGTCCCTTCGAGCTGCTCGACGTGGTCGGCAACGACGTGTCGCTGGCGATCCAGCGCGAGCTCTACCTGGAGTTCCGCGAGCCCGGGTTCGCGCCGGCGCCGCTGCTCGAGCACCTGGTCACCGCGGGCTACCTGGGCCGCAAGACGAAGCGCGGGTTCCGGGACTACAGCAGCCGCTGAGCCCTGCGCGGTGGTTTCGAGGCTCGTCGCTGGCGCTGCTCGCACCTCAACCGCCGTGACGGTGGTTGAGGTGTGAGCGAAGCGAGCCTCGAAACCACCACCCGGCTTGCCGATCCGCATCCCCGGGTACGGATCGGCCCATGGGAGCGGAGACAGGACGGATCACCACCGACATCCCGGCCCGGTTGGACCGGCTGCCCTGGGTTCGGTGGCACTGGCTGATCGTGATCGGGCTCGGCACCGTCTGGATCCTCGACGGGCTCGAGGTCACGATCGTGGGCTCGATGTCGGACGCGCTCAAGGACCCGGAGACCGGGCTGGGGCTGAGCAGCTGGGACGTCGGCTTCGCCGGCGCGATCTACGTCGCTGGCGCGTGCCTGGGTGCGCTGTTCTTCGGACAGCTCACCGACCGATTCGGACGCAAGAAGCTCTTCATCGTCACCCTGGTCGTCTACACGTGCGCGACGGTGCTGACGGCCTTCTCGATGGCGCCGTGGTGGTACTTCACGGCGCGCTTCTTCACCGGCTTCGGCATCGGCGGCGAGTACGCCGCGATCAACTCGGCCATCGACGAGCTCATCCCCGCGAGGTACCGGGGCCGCGTCGACGTCGCCATCAACGGCTCCTACTGGATCGGCGCTGCCGGCGGGGCGCTGCTGACGATCCCGCTGCTCGACCCGACGGTGATCTCCGCCGAGTGGGGCTGGCGACTGGCGTTCGGCCTCGGCGCGATCCTCGCCTTCGGCATCCTCCTGGTACGCCGCAACGTGCCGGAGAGCCCGCGCTGGCTGTTCATCCACGGCCGCGACGGCGAGGCGGAGCGCATCGTCCGCAGCATCGAGGACACCGTCAAGGAGGAGTCCGGAGAGCGGCTGCCCGAGACCGGCGAGACGATCACGATCCGGCAGCGCAAGACGATCCCGTTCACCATGATCGCCCGCACCGTGTTCACGCTCTATCCCAAGCGCACGGTGCTGTGCTTCTCGCTGTTCGTCGGCCAGGCGTTCCTCTACAACGCCTTCTTCTTCACCTACGGCGACACTCTCAGCACGTTCCTCGGCGTGGAGCAGACCGGTTGGTACATCGCGGCGTTCGCGGCCAGCAACTTCGCGGGCGCCCTGGTGCTGAGCCCGCTCTTCGACCGGATCGGCCGGGTGCGGATGATCACCTTCACCTACGTGTTCTCGGGTGCGCTGCTCGGCGCGACGGGCCTCCTGCTCGACTCGGTGACCGCGCTGTCGCTGACGATCCTGGGCGCGGTGATCTTCTTCTTCGCCTCGGCCGGTGCGAGCGCGGCGTACCTGACCGCCAGCGAGGTCTTCCCCATGGAGACCAGAGCGCTCTGCATCGCGTTCTTCTACGCGATCGGAACGGCTGCTGGCGGCATCAGCGGGCCGCTCCTCTTCGGCTGGCTCATCGACCGGGCGTCGGCCGACCAGGACATCACCGGCATCGCGCTCGGCTACCTCGTCGGCGCTGTGCTGATGATCGGCGCGGGCATCGTCGAGGCGTTCCTCGGGGTCAAGGCCGAGGGGCGGTCACTGGAGAGCGTCGCCCAGCCCCTCACCGCCGACGACCGGACCGAGGAGGCGGACGAGCCCGCTCGCGCCTGAGCCTCGGCCGCCTGTGGCGGTCCACGTACGCTGGTGCCATGGAAGGCCTGCTGATCCTGCTCCTCATCGCCGCCGCGATCGGGGTGGCCGTCGTCGCGTCGCGCCGCTCGAAGGAGCGCGAGCTCCAGCGCCGCGAGGCCGAGCTGGCGCCGGTGCGCAAGCTCGTCTTCGAGGACGTGACGTCGCTCGGCGAGCAGCTGCAGGAGCTCGACCTCGAGCTGGCCGGCCGCGAGCTGAGCCCGGGCGAGAACGCCGACTACCAGCGGGCGCTGGACGCCTACGAGTCCGCGAAGACCGCCGCCGACTCGATGACGCAGCCCGACCACGTCCGGCACGTGACCGAGATCCTCGACGACGGCCGCTACGCGATCGCCTGCGTGCAGGCCCGGGTGGCCGGTGAGCCGCTGCCGACCCGGCGGCCGCCCTGCTTCTTCGACCCGCGCCACGGCCTGTCCGTGACGGACGTGCCGTGGGCGCCCGCGGGCGGCGTGCCGCGCGACGTGCCCGCCTGCGCGCTCGACGCGGAGCGGGTCTCCGCCGGCGCCGACCCCGACTCCCGGATGGTGATGGCGGGGGCTCAGCGGGTGCCCTACTACCAGGCCGGGCCCGCCTACCAGCCGTACGCCGTGGGCACCTTCGGCGGCCTCGGCCCCGTGCTCTTCACCGGCCTGCTCTTCGGCGGTCTCGGCGGCTTCGACATGCTCGGCGACGGCATCGGTGCGATCGGCGACGGCATCGGCGATCTCGGCGACGGGATCGGCGACGCGATCGGTGGTCTCGGCGACGGCCTCGGCGACATGTTCGACGGCTTCGACTTCTGACCTCGCCCGCCGACCGAGGGCCGGGCCCGCGCGGCGCGACCGCCGGGTGCTGAACTAACCTCGCGCCATGTCCCTCCACACCACGACGCTGGGGGAGAGCGGTCCGCTGGTGGCCTTCTGCCACGGCCTCTTCGGCCAGGGCAAGAACTGGACCACCGTCGCCAAGGCGATCGCCGAGGACCATCGGGTGCTGCTGGTCGACATGCCGCACCACGGTCGCTCGCCGTGGCCCGACCACTTCGACTACGTCGACGTCGCCGACCGGGTCGCGGAGCTGTTCCGGGCCGACGACCCGGTCGCGCTGGTCGGACACTCGATGGGCGGCAAGGCGGCGATGGTGCTGGCGCTGCGCCACCCAGAGCTCGTCGAGCGGCTGTGCGTCGTCGATGTCTCGCCGGTCGGCTACGGGTCGGCGGGCGAGTTCATCGGCTACATCCAGGCGATGCGGGCCCTCGATCTCGACGGGCTCGAGCACCGGCGCGACGCCGACGCCGCCCTGACCGCCGCCGTGCCGCATCCGACGGTGCGCAGCTTCCTGCTCCAGAACCTGCGCCGCGGCGATGACGGCTGGTCGTGGCAGCCCAACCTCGAGGTGCTGGGCCGCGACATCGCCGCACTCAGCGGCTGGCCGGAGGACGCGCTCGCCGGCACCCCGCCGTACCAGGGCCCGACGCTGTGGATCGCGGGTCAGCGCTCGGACTACGTCCGCGACGAGTACGCCGCCGCGATGGACCGCTGGTTCCCACGCAACCGGCGGGTGACCGTCAAGGACGCCGGGCACTGGGTGCACTCCGAGCAGCCCCAGGTCTTCACCGAGGTACTGCGCCGCTTCCTGGGCTGACGCCGGTCACGGGCGAGGCTAGGAGCCGCGTGCCTGGCGCGCGCGGTAGGCAGCGACCGCGTTGCGGTTGCCGCAGGCCGTGGAGCAGAACCGGCGCGACCGGTTGCGCGAGAGGTCGAGCACGATGCCGGTGCAGGTCTCGTCGGCGCAGATGCCCAGGCGGGACATCTCGTCGTCGCGGATGACGTCGACCATCGCCATCGCGGTGTCGACGACGATGCGGGTCGCCGGCCCGGCGTCGGGGGATACCCCGTGCAGGTGCCAGTCCCAGTCGCCGTGCCGCACCAGCTGCGGGACCGTGCCCGACTCCGCGAGCAGCTCGTTGACGAGCTCGGCCGCGCGGTCGCGGTCGGCGCTCAGCAGGTCGTAGAGGATTGGACGCACGGCCCGCACGCTGTCGAGCTCGTCGCTGCTCGTCGCCCGCCGCCCGGTGTGGAGGTACTCGGCGTACCAGGCGTCCAGCTGGTCGAGCTCGGTGAGCGTGTCGGTGCCGATCGCGGAGTTGGCGAGCACGACCGCTGCTTGCAGCGTGATCGTGGTGTCATTCGCCAAGGGCATGTTGACATATTACTGAAAGGTCACGACATTCGTAGAAGATTGCCGGGATAGCATCAGCCGTGAGCAAACTGGCTGACGACCCGTCGACGACCGCCCCGGAGGCGGCAGCGGGCTCCCGGCTGCCCGCCGGGCTGGCGTTCGCGGTCGTCTCCGCGACGACGTTCGGCCTCTCCGGCCCGCTCGCGCGCCCGCTGCTCGAGTCCGGCTGGAGCCCGGGTGCGATCGTGCTGATCCGGATCTCCCTGGCGGCGCTGGTCGTGCTGCCGTTCGGCCTGCTAGCACTGCGCGGCCGGTGGGGCCTGGTGCGCCGCAACGCCAGCCTGATCCTGCTGTACGGCACGATCGCCGTCGCGGGTGCCCAGTTCTGCTACTTCTCGGCGGTCCAGCACATGCAGGTCGGGCCGGCGCTCCTCATCGAGTACACCGCGCCGGCCGCGGTCGTGGCCTGGATGTGGCTGCGACACGGCCAGCGGCCCGGGCGGGTGACGCTGGTCGGCGCCGGCATCGCCGCGGTCGGCCTGGTGCTGGTCCTCGACCTCGTCTCCGGCGTCGGTCTCTCCGCGGCCGGGGTCCTGTGGGCGCTCGCCGCGATGGTCGGCGCGGCGACGTACTTCGTCATCTCCGCCGACGAGGACAACGGCCTGCCGCCGATGGCGCTCGCGGCCGGCGGCCTGCTCGTCGGCGGTGGGGTGCTCGGCCTCGCCGGCCTGGTCGGCGTGCTCCCGATGCGGCGCGCGACCGCCGAGGTGGCGTACGCCGGCACCGACGTCGCCTGGTGGGTGCCGTTGGTGCTCCTCGGGGTCGTCACCGCCGCCGTGCCGTACACAACCGGCATCGCCGCCGGTCGCCGCCTCGGCTCGCGCCTCGCGTCGTTCGTCGCGCTGCTCGAGGTCGTGGCTGCCGTGGTGTTCGCGTGGTTGCTGCTCGACGAGCTGCCCCGACCGGTCCAGCTGCTCGGTGGGGTGTTGATCCTCGTCGGCGTCGTCGGGGTGAAGCTGGGGGAGCGCACCACCGCCGCGGCCCCGGTCGCCGGCGAGCTGCCTTAAGCACGGCCTAGGGCGTGGCTCCCTATTCGCGCAGCCAGATGGTGATGGCGCGAACGACGATGCCTCCGCGGTAGACGTAGGCGAGTTTGTCGTAGCGGGTGGCGATGCCGCGCCACTGCTTGTGGTCGTTGACGGAGCGCTCGACGACGTTGCGGCGCTTGTAGGTGACGGGGTCGAATGAGGGTGGTCGCCCTCCTGAGGAGCCGCGGCGGACGCGGTTGCCGATCTCGTCGTCTCGCTGCGGGATGACCGCTCGGACGCGCTTGCTGCGGAGCAGGGCGCGGTTGGCGCGTGATGAGTAGGCCTTGTCGCCGAGCAGTTGATCGGGTCGCGTGCGGGGCCGCCCGCGACCGGGTCGGGCGACGGCCAGGTCGGCCAGGAGCCAGCGCAGCAGGGGCGAGTCGCCTGCCTGGCCGGCGGTGACAGCGACCACGAGAGGTCGCCTGCCACCGTCCACCAACTGGTGGACCTTGGTCGACAGGCCACCGCGCGATCTGCCGATCGCATGGTCCAGGGGCTCGAAACCAGGCTCTACGGCCCGATTCATGTAGTTCGACTCAGCCCCCCGTGTGCACGCCAGCGGGCCGCTCGAGGCGGCTCGTGTTCGTCGCGTGCTGATGGGCACGGTTGATGGTGGAGTCCACCGACACCGTCCAATCGACCTGCCCTGCCGCGTCGGCCTCGGCCACCAACCGGGCGTGGATCCGGTCCCAGGTGCCGTCAGCGCTGAATCGACGATGCCGCTTCGAGACCGTCTGATGCGGCCCGAACGACTCGGGAAGGTCACGCCACGCAACCCCGGTCCGGAGTCGGTAGATGATCCCCTCGACCACCTGACGGTGATCTCGAAACGGCCGTCCTCGCTGACCGTCTGAGGACGGCATCAGCGGCTCGATCCGCTCCCACTGAGCATCAGTCAGCAATCGTTCCCGCGACATGTCGACATCAAATCAACTCCACACACCCGGATTTAGGAGCCACGCCCTAGGGCATGTCTGCTAATTCGGGGCGGTTGGGTGGGTGATTGTTGACCCATGTCGCGTGTCGAGGTGTTGAGCGATGCTCAGTGGTCCCGTATCGAGCCGATGATGCCCTCCTCCGAGGGTCGTCGTGGTCGACCGTGGCGCGATCACCGGCAGGTGGTCGAAGGGATCATCTACCGCTACCGGACCGGGGTCGCGTGGCGTGACTTGCCGGGCTCGTTCGGGCCGTGGCAGACGGTGTGGGAGCGGCATCAGGCGTTCTCCCGGGACGGCACCTGGGACCGGATCCATGCCCAGCTGATCGCCGAGGCGGACGCGGCGGGCGAGGTCGACTGGACCGTGTCGGTGGACGCCACGATCAACCGGGCCCACCAGCACGCCACCACGTTGTCGCGCCAGGAGCGGCCTGCCGGCCTCACAGGGGGCTGAGTCGAACTACAAGAACTCCGCCGCGGCCCCGGCTCACGAGCCTCCCGATCATGCGATCGGCCGTTCCCGGGGCGGGTTGTCGACCAAGGTCCACCAGCTCGTCGACGGCCGCAAGCGACCGCTGGTGATCGGTCTGACCGCGGGCCAGGCCGGCGATGCCCCGATGCTCAAGTTCTTGCTGGCCGACCTCGCGGTCAAACGAATCGGACCCGGCCGGCCGCGCACCCGACCCGACCGTCTGCTCGGAGACAAGGCCTACTCCTCGCGCGCCAACCGCGCCCTGCTGCGCAGCAAGCGGGTCCGAACAGTCATCCCGCAGCGAGACGACGAGATCGGCAACCGCATCCGTCGTGGCTCAGCAGGAGGACGACCACCCTCGTTCGACCCCGTCATCTACAAACGGCGCAACGTGGTCGAGCGGTCCTTCAACGACCACAAGCAATGGCGCGGGATCGCGACCCGCTACGACAAGCACGCCACGACCTACCGCGGCGGCGTCGTCCTCAGCGCCATCCTCATCTGGCTTCGCGAATAACCAGACACTCCCTAGTGGCCATCACCGTTGATTCACCCAGGGTCTACGCACCCAGTGCACGCACCTCGCCGCGTCGGCGACGCTCGGTAGACAACCAGGTATGCCGTCGCGCCGCCGCCTTGCGAGGCACGCACCCTGAACACGGATACCCCCGACGTATCAACAGCGATGACCACTAGCCTCGATCTTTCATGACGTCGGTGGATCGGGTGTCGTGCTGAGCTGATGGGCTTTGGTGGCCGCTGGCGCGGTGAATCGCCGGCCCTCTTGCCGGTTCTCCGAGGTCCTGGTCGTTCGGGCTGGGCGGGTGTTCAGGTGAGGGCGGCGAGTCGGCGGTGTCCGCCGAGGACGAGGTCAGCCCAGGGCCATCGCCGCGACAGGCGCAGGATCCGACGTCGGCCGGTGGTGATCACCCGGCCGGCGACCGCGAGGAGTCGCAGTCGGATCCGTTTGGGTTCCCAGACCCGCGCTGGTTGTCCGTGCCAGGCCAGGACCTGGGTCCAGGTCATGAGTTCGGCGGCGAGCTGGGTCAGCTCGAGCCAGAGCTGGTTCTTGTCGAACCCCTGCAGCGGGAGGTTGGTCGCCCCGGTGTCCTTCAGGGCGCGGATGCGGTCCTCGGCGCGGGCCCGGAGCCGGTGGGTGACCTCGAGATCAGCCAGCCGGCCGCTCTTGGTGTTGGTGGCGAACACCGTGATCCGCCAGCCCTCGTGATCGGTGATCCGCAACTGGGCTCCTGGGTGGGGCCGCTCGCGGCGGGCGATCACCCGCATCCCGGGCGGCCAGCCCGTGAACGTGGTCGGCAGCCACCGAGTCAGCTCGGCGACCTGAGCGCCCTCACGCGGCCGTCCGTCGGCATCGAGTGCCCTGCGCCACGCCTGCTTCGGCAGCACCGCGAGGGCGTCGAGAACGGGCTGACGACCGTAGACGCCCACCGAGTACTCCAGACCCAAGTTGTGGACGTGCCACACGAACGCGTGGACCCCCGAGCCGGTGTCACCACGCACCAGCACCCGCGACCGCAGGTGCTCGGGGAGTTGGGCGAGGGCCTCATCGAGGACCCTGATCTGGTCAGCGGCGTCGTTGGCGGCCGCCTTCCCCGGCCGCAGCATCGCCGCCAACGGCTCACCGGAGCCACCCTGACCGTGGTCGACGAAGGCGAGCATCGGGTGGAACCCGAACCCGCGCTTGAAGTTCGGCGTCGCACCCTCCTTTTCCGAGTGCGCCCCGATCAGGGTGGCATCAAGATCGACCACCACCTGCTCCTCATCGGCGAAGGGCGTGCGCTGCGCCCACACTCGATCGCGAGCAACCGCACGAGCGGCCCGGATCGCCGCGATCGCTTCCTCAGGTCGCTCAGCCAAGGCCTCGATGAGGCGGCTGACCGTCGGGTCGGAGGCCACCGACCCGAACAGCTCCGGCTGGGCCCGGACCACGCCGATGTCGGCCAGGCAGTCGCCACCCAACGCGATCGCAACCGCCAGATCCAGCACCGTCTTGCCCGGGTCGTGCGTCGACCTGCTCGAGCGCCACGGCGCCAACCCATCCGCCAATGCCGTTGCCAGCCCGCTCACACGGGCCGTCGACAACAAAATCGCCGCGCCCGCCGACGAGATCAGCGACTCGCCCCCGCACTCGACACGAAGACCAGAACCAGCCGGGATAACCTTCACCTACGGAGTGCCTTTCCGCTTGGCTTCCTTGGACCTTCGACAAGCCCAAGAATCCCTCGCAGGACAGGCACTTCCGTGCGTTACACGCCGTACTCAGTCACGACTACGTGAAAGATCGAGGCTAGCGGGAGTCCTGCCGCCTGACCCACACCTCGCGCACCAGCATCAGGATCGACGCGGCGGTCGGGATCGCCAGCAGTGCGCCGACGACACCGAAGAGCGCGGCGCCCACCAGCGCGGCGATCACGGTGACCGCGCCGGGGACGTCGACGGACTTCGACATCACGCGCGGGTAGATCACGTAGTTCTCGACCTGCTGGTAGACGATGTAGAAGACCGCGCAGGCGAGACCGATCTTCCAGTCCTCCGCGAACGCGATCGCGGTGACGATGACCGCGCCGAGCGTGGCGCCGATCATCGGGATCACGTCGAGGAGCGCCACCACGAAGGCCAGCGCCACGGCGTACTCGCCGAGGCCGACGGCGAACAGGAAGATCAGCGACGAGATGCCCGCGCACAGCGCGACGATGAAGGCACCCGAGACATAGCCGCCGACGCTGCGGACGACCCGGTCGCCGAGCCGGGACACCCGGTCGCGCCGGGAGGCGGGGGCGAGGCGGTAGAGCGCGCCCTTCGTCGTCCGGAGCGACGCGAGGAAGTAGAGCGTCAGCACCACGATGATGAAGCCGTTGAAGAGCGCTCCGAGGACGGCCAGGCCGATGCCGACGGCGCCGCCGAAGAGCGCCCCGGCGAAGTCGCCGTTGGTGACGTAGTCCTGGACCTTCTCGAGGATGTCGTACTCGTCGTCGAGCCGCTGCACCTGGCGGTTGCGCTGCAGCTGGTCGAGCCAGTGCGGCACGTTGTCGGTCAGCGAGCGGACCTGGTCGGCGATCACCGGCACGATGGCGACGATGAAGAGCGTGAGGGCCGCCAGGAACGCCAGGATCACCGTGAGTACGGCGTAGGAGCGGCGCATGCCCCGCCGCTCGAACCAGCGCACCGCCGGGTCGAGGCCGGCCGCCAGGAACAGCGAGACCACGATCAGCATCAGCGTCGAGCCGATGGCCTGGATCTGCGTCGCCATCCAGATGGCGACCAGCACGCCGAGCCCGCCGACGAAGCCGACGAAGAACGGTGCGTGGTGGTCGAGCGGCGGGCCGGGCTCGCCGAGGTAGTCCTCGTCGGTGGGGATGCCGGCGACGCCGTCCTCCGCCTCCGACTCCTCCGACTCCTCTGCCTCCGCCCGCGCCGGCGGCTCGGTCACGCGTCATCCTTCGCGAAGCCGGAGATGACCTCGCTCAGTGACGCCAACTGCGCGGTGATCGCGTCACGGCGCTTGGTGATCCGGTCGACCTCGGCCCGGATCGCCGCGAGCTCGCGCTCGGCCTCGGCCGCCCCGGAGGACGTGATCGACTCCGCCTGGGTGCGAGCGGTCGCGACGATCTGCTCGGCCTCGCGGCGGGCCCGGCTGAGCAGGGCCTCGGCCTCGGTCGCGGCCTGGCCGCGGTGCTCCGCGGCCTGGGCGGCCGCGGACTGGGCGCGCTGCTCGGCCGCCGATGCGCGCTCCTCGGCCTCCTCGACCAGCCGGCGGGTCTCGGCCGTGGCGCTGGCGTGGTGGTCGGTCGCCTCGCGGGCGAGCCGCTCCTTCTCGACCGCGAGGGTGCGCCGGGACTCCTGGACCTCCCGGTCGGCCGCGGCGCGCAGCTGCTCGGCCTCGCGCTTGGCGGCCGTGCGCAGCTCGTTGGCCTCCTGGGCGGCGGCGAGCCGGAGCTGGGCGGCCTCCCGGTTGGCGGTCGCCACCAGGTCCTCGGCCTCGCTGCGCGCCAGCGACCGCTCCTGCTCGGCGTCGGCGACCAGCCGGCTGCGGTGCTCGTCGAGCTCCTTGAGCTGGACCAGCCGCATGTCCTCGGCCTCGCGCATCGCATCGGCCCGGGTCGCCTTGGCGTCGCGTCCGGCCTGCTCGCGGATCTCGGCCGCGTCGCGCTCGGCGGTCGCGCGGACCTCGGCGGCCTCCTCCTCGGCGAGGCGCAGCATCGCGCTCGCGCGGCCACCGAGTCCGGCGTACGACGGGTTCTTGTTCTCCTCGAGCTCGGCGCGCAGCCCGGCGACCTGCTGTTCGAGGCTGACGGCGCGCTGCTCGGACTCGGCGAGGCTGGCGCTGAGGCCCGCCTTCTCGCTGGCGAGCTGGTGCAGCCGGACGTCGACCGCCTCGCGGTCGTAGCCGCCCCGACGGACCACCGGGAGGGCCCCCGCCGCCGCGGGCTGGGCGGTCGCCGGGGCCCGCGGCGGCAGCACCGGGGCGGGGGTCGCCGCCGCGGCCGTCGGCGGGACCGGGGAGGGCCGCTCCGGGGCCCGCTGTCCGGAGCCCGGCTGTCCCGACCCCTGCTGTCGGGCCGGCGCCTGGGCGGGAGACCTCGGCGCGCGCGACGGCACGGCGGGGAGCACCTGGGTCGCGTCCGCGCCATCGTCCGCGGCGGCGCGGGTCTCGTCCTCTTCCGGCTCGTTGTCGTCGAAGATGGACAGTCCCTGGTCGCTCATCGCGGCGCTACTCCTTCGCGGGTCGGGTGTGTGCGGTCCAGTGTTGCCGATCCACCCGCAACAACCCACCCCGCCTCGCCAGAAACCCCCGGGTCCTTGAGGCCGGGGTGCTCAGACGCCGCGGAAGCGGTTGATGGCGTCGAGGTGCTGCTCGCGCATCTGGTGGTCGCGGACGCCGAGGCCCTCCTCGGGGGCGAGGCACAGGACGCCGACCTTGCCCTGGTGGGCGTTCTGGTGGACGTCGAGGGCGGCCTGGCCGACCTGGTCGAGGGCGTAGGTCCGGGAGAGGGTGGGGTGGATCTTGCCCTTGGCGATCAGGCGGTTGGCCTCCCAGGACTCGCGGTAGTTGGCGAAGTGGGAGGAGACGATCTTCTTGAGGTTCATCCACAGGTAGCGGTTGTCGTACTCGTGCATGTAGCCGCTGGTGGAGGCGCAGGTGGTGATGGTGCCGCCCTTGCGGGTGACGAAGACCGAGGCGCCGAAGGTCTCGCGGCCGGGATGCTCGAAGACGATGTCGATGTCCTCGCCGCCGGTGAGCTCGCGGATCTTCGCGCCGAGGCGCTTCCACTCCTTCGGGTCCTGGGTCTGGGGGTCCTTCCAGAACCGGTAGCCCTCCGCGTTGCGGTTGATGACCAGTTCGGCGCCCATGGAGCGGCAGATCTCGGCCTTGTCCTCGGAGGAGACCACGCACACCGGGGTGGCGCCGCCGTTGAGGGCGTACTGGGTGGCGAAGCCGCCGAGGCCGCCGGAGGCACCCCAGATCAGCACGTTGTCGCCCTGCTTCATGTCGCCGCCGTTCTTGGAGACCAGCTGGCGGTACGCGGTGCAGTTGACCAGGCCGGGGGAGGCGGCCTCCTCCCAGGTCAGGTGCGCCGGCTTGGGCATCAGCTGGTTGGCCTTGACCAGCGCGATGTCGGCGAGGCCACCGAAGTTGGTCTCGAAGCCCCAGATCCGCTGCTGCGGGTCGAGCATCGTGTCGTCGTGGCCGTCGGGGTCCTCGAGCTCGACCGAGAGGCAGTGGGCGACGACCTCGGTGCCCGGCTGCCACTTCGTCACGCCCGGGCCGGTCGCCAGCACCACGCCGGCCAGGTCGGAGCCGACCACGTGGTAGGGCAGGTCGTGCCGCTTGGTGAGCGGGGAGAGCCGGCCGTAGCGCTCCAGGAACCCGAACGTCGAGACCGGCTCGAAGATCGAGGTCCACACGGTGTTGTAGTTGATCGCCGAGGCCATCACGGCCACCAGCGCCTCACCCGGCCCCAGCTCGGGCAGCGCCACGTCCTCCACATGCAGCGACTTGCGCGGGTCCTTCTCCCGGGTCATGACGCCCTCGAACATCTCGACCTCGTCCTTGTGGACGGTCGCGGCGCGGTAGTGGTCGGGGATCTCGAGGGCGGCGAAGTCCGCGGCGGCGGAGTCGCCGGCCAGGATCGCGTCGAGGATGTGCTGCACGTCGGCTCCTGCGTGAGTGGGTCGAGCGGCTGGGTTGGGCGGGAGATTACCCATCGGTAACGGTGCGGCACACCGTCTGTGAGGTGTGCCTCAGTGAGCGGTCGCGGCGGGGTTCGGCTCGACGAGCTCGACGAGCACGCCGCCGGCGTCCTTGGGGTGGATAAAGTTGATCCGCGAGTCGGCGGTGCCGCGGCGCGGCTCGTCGTACAGCAGGCGCAGTCCGCGCTCGCGCAGGATGGCGCTCACCGCCTCGACGTCGGTGACCCGGTAGGCCAGCTGCTGGATACCGGGGCCCTTGCTGTCGAGGAACTTCGCGATCGTGGACTGCTCGTTGAGCGGGGCCAGCAGCTGGATGTGGCTCCCGGAGTCGCCCACGGCCATCATCGCCTCGCGCACACCCTGCTCCTCGTTGACCTCCTGGTGGGCGAGCCGCATGCCGTAGGTCTCCTCGTAGAAGGCGATCGCGGCGTCCAGGTCGGCGACCGCGATGCCGACGTGGTCGATGGCGGTGAACAGCTGCGCGGGGATCTCCATGCTCATGGCGGACATGGTCTTACGCCGCGCTGCTCGCGGCGAGTGCGTGTGACGTTTTCCACCCTCGCCGCTGCCATCGTGCGTGGGTAAGGTCGGTCACAGATCGACCACGAAGTCTGGAGGCATCCATGTCCGGTACGTCCGTCATCGTTGCGGGTGCGCGCACCCCCATCGGCCGCCTGCTCGGCGGCTTGAAGAGCCTGTCGGCGAGCGAGCTGGGTGGGATCGCCATCAAGGGGGCGATCGAGAAGGCCGGCGTGCGGCCCGAGCAGGTCGACTACCTGATCATGGGCCAGGTCATCCTGGCCGGCTCCGGCCAGAACCCCGCCCGCGCAGCCGGCATCGCGGCCGGGCTGCCGTGGACCATGCCGTCGATGACGATCAACAAGGTCTGCCTCTCCGGGCTCAACACCATCGCGATGGCCGACCAGCTGATCCGTGCGGGCGAGGTCGAGATCGTGGTGGCCGGCGGCATGGAGTCGATGACCAACGCCCCGCACTTCCTGCCGAAGTCGCGTGAGGGCTTCAAGTTCGGCGACGTGAAGCTGGTCGACTCGATGGCGTACGACGCGCTCTACGACCAGGCCACCCAGCAGGCGATGGGCGGCCTCACCGAGCAGGTGAACGCCGAGGGTGTGAAGCTGACCCGCCAGGAGCAGGACGAGTTCGCGGCTGCCTCGCACCGCAAGGCCGCCGAGGCCTGGAAGAACGGCGTGTTCGACGAGGAGGTCGTCCCGGTGACGATCCCGCAGCGCAAGGGCGACCCGATCGTGGTGTCGGCCGACGAGGGCGTGCGCGGCGACACCACCGCGGAGTCGCTCGCGAAGCTGCCGCCGGCGTTCGCGAAGGACGGCACGATCACCGCCGGCTCGGCTTCCCAGATCTCCGACGGCGCGGCCGCCGTGGTCGTGATGAGCAAGGCGAAGGCCGAGGAGCTCGGCCTGGAGTGGCTCGCCGAGATCGGCGCGCACGGCATGGTCGCCGGTCCCGACTCCTCGCTGCAGATGCAGCCGGCCAACGCCACCAAGCGGGCGCTGGAGAAGGAGGGCCTGAGCGCCGCCGACCTCGACCTGGTCGAGTTCAACGAGGCGTTCGCCGCGGTCGGCATCGAGTCGACCCGCGCGCTCGGGCTGGACCCCTCGATCGTCAACGTCAACGGCGGTGCGATCGCGCTGGGCCACCCGGTCGGCATGTCCGGCACCCGCGTGGTGCTGCACCTCGCGCTCGAGCTGAAGCGCCGTGGTGGCGGCGTCGGTGCCGCCGCGCTGTGCGGCGGCGGCGGCCAGGGCGACGCCCTGATCGTGCGTGTCCCGAAGAGCTGACGTCGATGTCCCGGGCCTCGTCGAGCGCGCTCGCGCCGGCGAGGCCCGGGCCGTCGCGCGCCTGATCTCGCTCGTCGAGGACGAGTCGCCGCTGCTGCGTGAGGTGATGGCGGCGCTGGCGCCGCATGCCGGCCACGCCCAGGTGATCGGCCTCACCGGCGCGCCGGGGGTCGGCAAGTCGACGTCGACGAGCGCGCTGGTGACCGAGCTGCGCCGCAGCGGCAAGCGGGTCGGCGTGCTGGCGGTCGACCCGTCGTCGCCGTTCTCCGGCGGTGCGCTGCTCGGCGACCGGGTGCGGATGCAGGACCACGCGCTCGACCGCGAGGTCTACATCCGGTCGATGGCCTCCCGCGGCCACCTCGGCGGGCTCTCCTGGACCACCCCGCAGGCGCTGCGGGTGCTCGATGCCGCGGGCTGCGACGTGGTGTTGATCGAGACCGTCGGCGTCGGCCAGAGCGAGGTCGAGATCGCCGGGCTGGCCGACACCACGATGGTGCTGCTCGCGCCCGGCATGGGCGACGGCATCCAGGCGGCGAAGGCCGGCATCCTCGAGATCGGCGACCTCTACGTCGTCAACAAGGCCGACCGCGACGGTGCCGAGCAGGTACGCCGCGACATCCGCTCGATGCTCGCGCTGGCCGACCGCCCCGAGGGTGCCTGGAGACCGCCGATCGTGCTGACCGTCGCGCAGCGGGGCGAGGGCCTCGCCGAGGTCGTGACCGAGATCGACCGGCACCGCGCCTGGCTGGAGTCGAGCGGCGAGCTCGGGCGCCGGCGTGCCCGCCGCGCCCGAGACGAGATCGAGGCGATCGCCGTCACCGCGCTGCGCGCCCGCTGGGGCGACGTGCACGGCCGCTCCGAGCTCGACGACCTGGCCGCGGCCGTCGTCGCGGGGCAGACCGATCCGTACACCGCCGCCGACGCGCTGCTGGACTCCTTCGCGGACTGAGTCTGGATCCAGGTCGAGGCCGGTCCGGGTCGAGGAGGTCGGCCGTCAGGCCACCATCACCCGACCGGTGGGGGTCGCCCCGGCAGGCCGCTCGCGGACCACGGCCCAGGCCTCGGCGAGCCGGTGCACCGCCTCGACCAGCTCGTCGACGGGCCGGGTCCAGGGGATCCGCACGAACGTGTCCAGGCCGCCCTCGGCGGCGAACACCGGGCCGGGGGCGATGATCACCCCGCGCCGTTCGGCCTCGGCTGCCAGCGCGGTGCCCAGGGCGGCGGGCAGCCGGCACCAGAGCGCGAGCCCGCCGATCGGCAGGTGGAAGGACCACGCGGGCAGCCGGTCGCGCACCGCGCCGGCCAGCGCGTCGCGCTGCTCGCGCAGCCGGGCGCGGTTGACGGCCAGCACCTCGTCGGCGTCGGCCAGCAGCCGGGTCAGCACCAGCTGCTCGAGCACCGGGGCGCCGAGGTCGAGGCTGATCCGGGCGCGGGTGAGCCGCTCCATCCGCTCGTGCGGCGCTCGGATCCAGCCCAGCCGCAGCCCGCCCCAGAAGGACTTGCTGGCGCTGCCGATCGTGATCGTGTCGGGGGCGTGCGCCGCGAACGGGCGCGGCATCGCCCGGCCGTCGAGCGCGAGGGCCTGGTGCGCCTCGTCGACGACGGCCGTGGTGTGGCTGCGCCGCAGGTGGGCGGCGTACTCCTCGCGCTGGGCGTCGGTCATCAGGTGGCCGGTCGGGTTCTGGAAGTCGGGGATCAGGTAGGCCAGTCGGGGTGCGGTCTGCCGCAGCGTCGCCGCGATCGCGTCGAGGTCCCAGCCGTCGGGGTCGACCGCGCTCGGCACCAGCCGGGCGCCGGCGTGGCGGAGCGCGTCGGTCGCGTTGGGGTAGGTCGGCGACTCCACCAGCACCCGGTCGCCGGGGCTGGTGAACGCCTGGGCGACCACGGCGCCGGCCGTCAGCGCCCCGGGCGTGATCATCACCTGGTCGGGCGTCGTGGGCAGCCCGCGGGCGTCGTACGCGGCCGCGACCGCCGCCTGGAGCTCCGGCAGTCCGGCGGGGAAGTAGCCGTGGCCGCCCAGGTAGGCCGGGAGGTCGGCCGCGGCCTCGGCGTAGGCCCGGGCGATGCCCGGGGGCGCCGACGGCGCCGCGCAGTTGAGGTCGATCGCGTCGCCGTCGCCCGGCCGGGGGAGCAGCGCCCGGTCGTGCGCGCGGCTGCGCCCGCCCGGCACCCGGGTGAACGTGCCGGCGCCGCGCCGGGCCTCGGCGTACCCGCCCTCCTGGATCGCGGCGTAGGCCCGGGTGACCGTGGTGCGCGAGACGCCGAGCGTCGCGGTCAGCTCGCGCTCGCTGGGCAGCCGGGTGTCGACGGCGATCCGGCCGTCGCCGATCAGCAGCGTGAGCGCGTCGGCCAGGCCGGCGTACGCCGGGGAGCGGTCGAAGTCGCCGACGAGAGTGGCCACGCGGCCGGCGCTGATCGAGGCGGTCATGCAGACCACTCTTCCACGATTGGCTATTTCGGAGAAGGCCAATCGGCCAGCAGAATGGCCCGGTGAGCACGCTAGCCAGCGCCCCGACCGGCCCGCCCTCCGGACTGAGCGACCTCGGCCCGATCGCGCAGCTGCGCGCCGGTCGGCTCGGTCGCCGGCTGCCGCAGCTCTACGTCGGCCTGGTCGCGTACGGCGTCTCGCTCGCGCTGATGGTGCGCGGCGACCTCGGCCTGGCGCCGTGGGACGTGCTGCACTCCGGCCTGATCCGGCACCTGCCGCTCACGCTCGGCCAGGCGGTCGTACTGATGAGCTTCGTGGTGCTGCTGCTCTGGATCCCGCTGCGCGAGATGCCGGGCCTGGGCACGATCTCGAACGCGCTCGTGGTCGGCCTCTCCGCCGACGCGACCCTGGCCGTGCTCGAGCGGCCGGATGCGATGGTGCTCCGGCTCGGGCTCATGGTGGGCGGCGTGGTGCTCTGCGGGCTGGCCTCGGCGATGTACATCGGCGCCCAGCTCGGCCGCGGTCCGCGGGACGGGCTGATGACCGGCCTCGCCCGGCGCACCGGCGGCTCGCTGCGCCTGGTGCGCACGGGCATCGAGGTCGCGGTCGTGCTCGTCGGCCTGCTGCTCGGCGGCACGCTCGGGCTGGGCACGGTCCTCTATGCGCTGGCGATCGGGCCGCTCACCCAGCTGTGGCTCCCCGCGTGGACCGTCCGCCTCGACCGGTAGATCTGTATATGATCTATTCATGGCCTTCAGCACGATCGCGCACCTCGACGCCACCGCGGCCCAGCAGCACAGCCGCGAGCTGCGCCGGCGGCTCCTGACGACCGACTCCACGGCGTACGCCACCGGCCCGACCGGCACCGGCGACGGCGCGCGGGTGCTGGTGCTGGGCGGCACCGGCTACATCGGCAGGGCCCTGGTGCCCGAGCTCGCCCGCCGCGGCTACCGGCCGGCCGTGCTGGCTCGGAGCGCGGAGGTCAAGAACCAGCCCGAGTACGCCGAGGCGGAGGTGATCGTCGGGGACCCGACCCGGGCCGGCGACGTGGTCGCCGCCGTCGCCGCCGGCCCGACCGCCGTGGTGGTCTCGTTGCTCAGCGGGCGCCGCCCCAACGATGCCGAGGAGTGCCGGCTCGTCGACCACGAGGCGGTCGTCAACGGCATCCGGGCGGCCGTGGCGCACGACGTGCGCCAGTTCATCCACGTCAGCGACTACGGCGTCTACCGGCCCGAGCTGATCCCGCAGGTCTACAAGCTCCAGGTCGAGGGCGAGCTGATCGGCGAGCACCATGGCGCGCTCCCGTGGACGATCGTGCGGCCCACGGCGTACTTCCCGTACCTGTCGGCGACCTTCGGCGACATCAAGAACGGCCTGGCCTACCGGATCTTCGACCACGGCGAGTACAGCGTGGTGAACCCGATCGCACGCGAGGACCTCGCCGAGTTCATCGTCAACCAGGTGCTCGCCGACGCCGCGATCGGCCGGGTGCTGCCCGTCGGTGGCCCGTGGGTCGAGGACAACGTGGTCACCCTCCGGGGCGCCGGTCAGATGATGTTCGACGTCACCGGTCGGGAGCCGCAGTGGGACGTCGTCACGATGACCGCCTGGGACCGGAAGACCGCGCGGCTGGCCCGGCTGGGCCGGGTCAGCAAGCAGCTGCGACCGGTCGCCTACTACCTCGAGGCGGCGAAGTACTGGTCCGTGGTCGACCACGTCGCCCCGGCGTACGGCACCCGCACGCTGCGCGGCTTCATGGAGCGGCTCAAGGACCGGGAGTTCCCCACGGGCAGCTTCCGCGAGCGGATGAAGCAGGGCACCAACGCGATGCCGACCGACATCTGAGGGATCGGTGTTCGAGGCTCGCTGCGCTCGCACCTCAACCACCGCTCCGGTGGTTGAGGTGCGAAGGCCGCCAGGCCTGAGCCTCGAAACCACCCGGCGCGTCAGCGCCTGGTGGCCAGCACCACGGAGGCGTCCGGGGCGACCATTACCTCGACGGCGGTGAACCGGTCGTCGGTGAGCCACTGCTCGCGCAGGGTGTCGACGCGCCCGTAGGTCACGGGGGGCCACATCTCGCAGGGCGTGAAGTCGTCGAGCACGACCAGGCCGCCCTCCTCGACGAGGTCGGCGATCGCGTCGACGCTCACCTCGGTCGGCTCGCCGGAGTCGAGGAAGAGCAGCGAGAACGGCCCCTGGTCGAGCAGCGTCGACCAGTCGGCCGAGCGCACCTCGACCTGAGGGTCGTCCTCGAAGATCTCGGCCGCCGCGTCGGCGAGCCTCGCGTCCAGCTCGGCGGTGAGGATGGTGGCGTCGCCGCGCAGGCCGGAGCGCAGCCAGGCGGTGCCAACCCCGCAGCCGGTGCCGAACTCGGCCATCGTGCCGGTGCGGGTGGCGGCCAGGGTGGCCAGCAGCCGGCCGGTCTCGTTGCGGCAGAACGACACGTACCCGGCCTTGCGGGAGACCTCGAACGCGCGGGACACGATCTCGGGCAGATCCGGGGGAGCACTCATGGATTCGAGTCTTTCACTCCGGGACGATCGTCTCGCATTCCGAACACTCCGCGGAATCAGATGTCGTCGCCGGGACTCCTGCCGTACGGTGGCGTCACCATGCGGAGCGTCTTCGTACTTATCGACTGCCGCGGCGAGGCCTGACAGAGAGGCCACCTCGCCGCGGTGTTCGGCGTTGACGGCCTCTCGATGCATCTCGATCGAAGACGTCTCCGCGGCGTGATCGCCCATCACGGCAAGCGCGATCCGCACTCTGGTGGTCCTTCTCCTCGTGTGATCCACGAGTGGCACCGGTCTCCGCTTCGGAGGGTCTTCGTTCCGGGTGCATCGAGCCGTTCGGCACCCAGCACATCCGACCCTTCACGAGAGAGACCAGACCGATGTACGACATGTACCCCGAATGGGGCCCGGCCCAGCACCACCCCGAGAACCCGCGCAGCCACGAGAACATCACCGCCGCCGTCCAGGCGTCGCTCGACCTGCGGGACAACGGCGGCCAGCGGCCCGACGACAACTAACCTCTCGCCCCATGACCACTGACTCGACCTCCACCGCATCCGGCGCGATCAAGCTCGCCGTCATCCCCGGCGACGGCATCGGCCAGGAGGTGACGACCGAGGCGCTCAAGGTGCTCGAGGTCGCGTCTCCGGCGGGCGTGAAGTTCGAGCAGACCCGCTACGACCTCGGCGCCGAGCGCTACCTCGCCACCGGCGAGGTGCTGCCCGACTCCGTGCTCGGCGAGATCCGCGAGCACGACGCGATCCTCCTCGGCGCCGTCGGCGGCAAGCCCAACGACCCCAACCTGCCTCCGGGCATCCTCGAGCGCGGCCTGCTGCTGCGGCTCCGCTTCGAGCTCGACCACTACGTGAACCTCCGGCCGTCGCGGATCTTCCCCGGCGTACCCGGCCCGCTGGCCGACCCCGGAGAGGTCGACTTCGTGGTCGTCCGTGAGGGCACCGAGGGTCCCTACACCGGCAACGGCGGCGCCCTGCGTGTCGGTACGCCGCACGAGGTCGCCACCGAGGTCTCGGTCAACACCGCGTTCGGTGTCGAGCGCGTCGTCCGCGACGCCTTCGCCCGAGCCCAGCGACGCCCGCGCAAGAAGCTGACGCTGGTCCACAAGACCAACGTGCTCGTCAACGCCGGCTCGGTGTGGTGGCGGATCTTCCAGGCGGTCGCCGCGGAGTACCCCGAGGTGACCACCGACTACATGCACATCGACGCGGCGATGATCTTCATGACCACCGACCCCGCGCGCTTCGACGTGATCGTCACCGACAACCTCTTCGGCGACATCATCACCGACCTCGCCGCCGCGATCACCGGCGGCATCGGCCTGGCGGCCTCCGGCAACGTCAACCCCGACCGGACGACCCCCTCCATGTTCGAGCCGGTGCACGGCTCCGCGCCCGACATCGCGGGCCAGCAGAAGGCCGACCCGACCGCCGCCGTCCTCTCCGCGTCCCTGCTGCTCGACCACCTCGGGCACGCCGACGCCGCCGCGGCCATCGAGACCGCGGTCGTCGAGGACCTCGCCGCCCGTACGCCCGGTGCCGCCCGGCGTACGTCGGAGATCGGCGACGCCATCGCCGCGCGAGTAGCCGGCTGAGGCTGCCCGCGATCCGTGCGGGTTTCGGCTGTCAGCAGCCGCAACCCGCACGACACGCCGGTGGCCCTCGGCGCGTCGTGCGGGTTCTGGCTGTCAGCAGCCGAAACCCCGACGCCCGAGGGGGACCTCCGGCTCCATTTGCTAGGAAGGCCTACTAAGTTGTCCCCCATGGAGATCAGCATCACCCGGTCGAGCGCCCCGGTCTCCGACGAGCGCCTCGCCGAGATCCTTGCCGACCCCGGGTTCGGCACCCACTTCACCGACCACATGTTCACGGTCGAATGGACCCCGGACGCCGGCTGGCACGCCGCGCGGATCGAGCCGTACGGCCCGCTCACCCTGGACCCCGCGACGGCCGTCCTGCACTACGCGCAGGAGACGTTCGAGGGCATGAAGGCCTACCGGCACGCCGACGGCTCGATCTGGTCGTTCCGGCCGGAGGAGAACGCCGCGCGGATGGTGCGCTCGAGCCACCGGCTGGCGTTGCCGGTGCTCGAGCCCGACCTCTTCGTGCAGGCGGTCGACGCCCTCGTCGAGGCCGACCAGCGCTGGGTGCCCGACACCACCGCCCCCGGCTCGACCGAGAAGAGCCTGTACGTGCGGCCGTTCATGTTCGCCTCCGAGGTGTTCCTCGGCGTGCGCCCGTCCCAGCACGTCACGTTCATGGTGATCGCCAGCCCGGCGGGCTCCTACTTCAAGGGCGGCGCGAAGCCGGTGAGCCTCTGGCTCACCGAGGAGTACACCCGCGCGGGCCGCGGCGGCATGGGTGCGGCCAAGACCGGCGGCAACTACGCCAGCTCGCTGGTCGCCCAGCAGGAGGCGAGCGGCCACGGCTGCGACCAGGTCGTCTTCCTCGACGCCCAGGAGGGCAGGTACGTCGAGGAGCTCGGCGGCATGAACATGTACTTCGTGTACGCCGACGGTCGGATCGTCACCCCGGCGACCGGCACGATCCTCGAGGGCATCACCCGCGGCAGCATCATCGAGCTCGCCGGCAAGATGGGGCATCCGGTCGAGGAGCGCAGGTTCTCCATCGACGAGTGGCGCGAGGGCGTCACCAGCGGCGCGATCACCGAGATCTTCGCGTGCGGCACCGCTGCGGTCGTCACCCCCGTCGGCGAGCTGAAGTGGGACGGCGGCTCGGTGCCGACCCCACAGCAGACGGCGGACGGGGGACCGGGCCTGTGGAGCCGGATCCGGGAGCAGCTGGTCGACATCCAGTTCGGCCGGGCCGAGGACACCTTCGGCTGGATGCACCGCATCCTCTGAGCCGGCTCCGAGCCGGGAATCTGGACCCCCTGTCACGCGCAGGGGCGCATGATCTAAGGTAAGCCTTACCTTACTGAAAGGCCGATCATGCGTCTGCGTCCCCTCGCCGCCTCCGCGGCTCTCGCGCTCTCCGTCACGCTGCTCGCGAGCTGCGGCTCCGACGAGGAGCCCGACGCGTCGGCCGCACCTCCCTCCGGTGCGGCCGACGCCTCCTTCCCGGTGACCGTCGAGCACCGGCTCGGGGAGACCGTGATCGAGGAGGCACCCGAGCGGGTCGTCAGCGTCGGGCTGACCGAGCAGGACGTGCTGCTCGAGCTCGGCGTCACCCCCGTCGCGGTCACCGAGTGGTACGGCGAGCAGCCGCACGCCACCTGGCCCTGGGCGCAGGACCTGCTCGGCGACGCGGAGCCGGAGGTGCTGAGCCAGTCCGACGGCATCGAGTTCGAGAAGATCGCGGCCCTGGAGCCCGACCTGATCATCGGCACGAACTCCGGCATGACCAAGAAGGACTACCAGCTGCTGTCGGCGATCGCGCCGACGGTCACCAACGTGGCGGGCTCCACGCCGTACTTCTCGCCCTGGCAGGACCAGGTGCTCCAGGTCGCGAAGGCGCTGGGTCGCGAGGCCGACGGCCAGGCGCTGATCGACGAGGTCGAGGGCCGGTTCGCCGAGGTGCGGGCCGAGCACCCCGAGTGGGAGGGCAGGACCGCGACGTTCTCGCAGGGCGGGCCCTACGACGGGATCCTCTACGTCTACCCGGACGGCCTGAGCACCAGCTTCCTCACCGACCTGGGCTTCACGATGACCCAGGGCCTCGACGACTTCGCGCCCGACCTCGGGTCGCAGGCCGAGATCTCGGCGGAGAACACCGCACTGATCGAGGCGGACGTCGTCGTCTTCGCGACCGAGGATGCCGACATGTTCGACGTGCTCCAGGGCTTCGGCACGATCGACACGCTGCCGGCCGTGGCCGAGAACCGGGCGATCTACACCGACGGCACGCTCGCCGGAGCCCTCTACTTCCTCACCCCGCTGAGCCTGGAGTACGCCCTCGACCGGCTCACGCCGATGCTCGAGCAGGCGACCGCGGGCAAGGCGCCGCGCGCGTTCCCGTCCTGAGGCCACACCCACCCACCGCCTCGGGCCCGGTCGGGCCTGAACAAGGAGAGTCATGAACCCCACCCGCCGCCGCTTCCTCGCGGGCCTGTCCGTCCTGGCCGTCGCGCCGGTCCTCGCCGCCTGTGGCGACGACGGCGACGCCGCGGGCCAGGGCAGCCCGGGCACCGGTGACACCGCCGCCTCGAGTGGCCCCGAGGAGGGCGCCTTCCCGGTCACCATCAAGCACAAGTACGGCGAGACCACGATCGAGAAGGCCCCCGAGCGGGTCGTGTGCGTCGGCTACACCGAGCAGGACACGCTGTTGGCACTGGGCATCGTGCCGGTCGGCGTCACGTACTGGTTCGGCGACGAGGAGCTCCAGGGCATCTATCCCTGGGCGCAGGACCTGCTCGGCGACGCCGAGCTGCCGACGCTGCTCCAGGACGCCAACGGCATCGAGATCGAGAAGGTGGCGGCGCTCGCGCCCGACCTGATCATCGGCCAGTACACCGGCATGACCGAGCAGGAGTACAAGAAGCTCGAGGCGATGGGCGTGCCCGTCGTCGCGCAGAACGGCGACTACGCCGACTACGGCACGCCCTGGGAGGAGGCCGCCCTCACGGTCGGGACGGCTGTCGGCCGGCCGGCGGCGACCCAGGAGCTGATCGACTCGGTGAAGGAGCGCATCGCCGACGAGGCCGCCGCGCACCCCGAGTTCGAAGGCCAGACCGCCGCGGTCGTCACGCCGTACGAGGGCCTGTTCATCTACGGTCCCGAGGACCCGCGCTCGCGGATGCTGACCGACCTCGGCTTCACCCTGCACTCGGTGATCACCACCGCGGACGACAGCGAGTTCGGGATCTCGCTGAGCGCCGAGCGCACCTCGGACCTCGGCGACGCCGGCACCGTCGTCTGGCTGGACCTGGCCGCCGACAAGCAGGTGAAGTCGATCTTCGAGGGCACCACGGCCAGCAAGGAGGGGCGCTGGGTCGACATCAGCGAGGCCGACGGCAGCTACTACGTCGCGCACAGCTTCGTGACGCCGCTGAGCATCCCCTACGTGCTGGACCGCTACGTCCCGCAGCTCGCGGCCGCCGCCGACGGCGACCCGAAGACCGAGCCGCCGGCCGTGTCGGACTGACCCCAGGCCCTGTCCGAGGTCGTCGCCACAGCCACCAAGGACAGAAGACAGGAGCCCGGCACCGGGAGGTGCCGGGCTCCTGTGCGTCCGGACGCGTGCTGGCGGGGTGCCGGCCAGGTGCCGGCCAGGTGCCGGTCAGAGACCCGGCGCGTCGACGAGCTCCTTCCGCTCGACGATCGCCTCGACCGCGGTCGCCGAGGAGGTCGGCACGATGATCGGGAGGCCGGTGCGCGGGTCGGGCAGCACGTCGGCGTCGAGCCCGAAGGTGGCCGCGAGCAGCGCGGGGGTGAACACCTCGCCGGGCGTGCCCTCGCGGGCGACGACGCCGTCCTTCATCACCACGATCGCGTCGCTGTAGCGGGCGGCGAGGTTGAGGTCGTGGAGCACCATCACGACTGTCCGGCCGCGCTCGCGGTTGAGCTTGGTGACCAGGTCGAGGACCTCCACCTGATGGGCCAGGTCGAGGTACGTCGTGGGCTCGTCGAGCAGCAGCAGGTCGGTGTCCTGGGCGAGCGTCATCGCGATCCAGGCCCGCTGGCGCTGTCCGCCCGAGAGCTGGTCGAGCGGCCGGTCGCGCAGGTGCGTGGTGTCGGTCATCTCGAGGGCGAGGTCGACGATCCGCTCGTCGTCGGGCGACCACTGGCTGAACCAGCGCTGGTGCGGGTGCCGGCCGCGCGCGACGAGGTCGCGGACCAGCAGTCCCTCCGGTGCGATGGGGCTCTGCGGCAGCAGCGCCATCCGGCGGGCGACGTCGCGTGTGTGGATGTCCTGGATCGGCTCGCCGTCGAGCAGGACGGTGCCACCGGTCGGCTTGAGCAGCCGCGACATCGTGCGCAGCAGCGTCGACTTGCCGCACCCGTTCGGGCCCACGATCGTCGTGACCCGGCCGTCGGCGATGGTGAGGGAGAGGTCGCGGACGACCGGATCCTCGCCGTACCCGACGGTGACGGAGTCGGCGCGCAGCCGTGCGGCGGTCGAGGTGCTCGTGGTCATGCGGAGACCTTTCGGTTGTTGCGGAGCAGCAGCCAGATCAGGTACGGCGCGCCGATCACCGCGGTGACCAGGCCGGCCGGGAGGGCGAAGGGGATCAGCACGCGGGTCACGAAGTCGGCGCCCACCACGATGACGGCGCCCATCGCCATCGAGGCCAGCATCGGCGGCCGGGAGCCGCCCGTCAGGCGCAGGGCGATCTGCGGGACGACGAACGCCACGAACTCGAGCGGGCCGACCGCGGCGACCGAGACCGAGACCAGGCCGACCGCGGCGACCAGCGTGAGGAGCTGGGTGAGCTGCAGCCGCACGCCGAGGCCGCGCGCGGAGTCGTCGCCGAGCTGGAGGGCGTTGAGCGAGCGTGCCAGCAGCAGCGCGAGCGGCACCAGCACGGCCATCGTCCAGACCAGCGGCCAGGCCTGCTCCCAGCCGCGGGCGTTGAGCGAGCCGTTGAGCCAGATCTGCGCGCTGGCGGCGTCCTCGATGCGGGCCTTGACCAGCAGCCACGACGTGGCCGCGGTGAGCGCGGCGCTCATGCCGATGCCGACCAGCACCAGGCGCTGTCCGTCGATGCCCTTGCGCCACGAGAGCAGGTAGAGCAGCGTCGCGGCGAGCATGCCGCCGGCGAACGCCGCGAGCGGCACGCCCATCGTCTGCAGCGGGCCGGTGGCCAGGCCGCCGCCGTACCCGCTGGCGCCGGAGAGCACGATGACGGCGACGGCGCCGAGGGCGGAGCCGCGGGTCACGCCGAGGATGTCGGGGCTCGCCAGCGGATTGCGGGCGAAGGTCTGGAAGAGCGCGCCTGAGAGGCCGAGCGCGGCCCCGACGAGGATCGCCACCAGCGTCTGCGGCAGGCGCAGCTCCATGACGATGAACCGCTGGCCGGCGTCGCCGCCGCCGAGCAGGGTCCGCACGACGTCCCCGACCGGGATCTCGAAGTCGCCCTTCGCGAGGTCGAGCGCGACCAGCACCGCGAGCGCGGCCAGGCAGCCCAGCGTGGCCACGCCGGCGCGGACGGGCACCAGCCACGAGGCCGGACCGACCCGGAGTGGGGCGCTCGGCGTGCGGGAGAGGCGGCGGGGCCGGGTCTCGAGAGTGGTCATGCGGTGCCCATATCCGTGCTCATATCCGCACCATCCGGGTGCGTCGGACCAGATAGATGAAGACGGGGCCGCCGATCAGCGCCATCACGATGCCGACCTGGAGCTCGCCGGGCCTGACCACCACGCGGCCGACGACGTCCGCGACGACGAGGAGCAGGCCGCCGATGAAGCCGGAGTACGGGATCACCCAGCGGTAGTCGACGCCGGCGAAGTAGCGCGCAACGTGGGGGACCACCAGCCCGACGAACCCGACCGGGCCGCAGGCGGCGGTGGCCGCGCCGGCCAGCATCATCACGCCGAGCACGCCGATCGCCTTGTGTCGCATCGGATGCAGGCCGAGCGAGACGGCCACGTCGTCGCCGAGCTGGAGCAGGTTGAGGGTGGAGGAGCTCATGGCGGCGAGCACGAGGCCGACGACGATGAAGGGCAGCACCTCCCAGAAGACGTCCATCCCGCGCCCGGCCACCGACCCGACCGCCCAGAAGCGGTAGGCGTCGAGGGTGTCGATGTCACGCAGCACCACGACCTGGGTGAAGGCGGCCAGCAGGGCGCTGACGGCCGCGCCCGCGAGCACCAGCGACACCGGATCGGGCCCGCCGCGGGTCGACCCGATCGCGAACACCGCGACCGACGCCAGCCCCGCACCGATCAGCGAGAACCAGGCGTAGCCGGTCAGGTCGTGCACGCCGAAGGCGTAGATGCCGATCACCACCGCGAAGGCGGCGCCGGCCTCGACGCCGAGCAGGCCGGGGTCGGCGAGCGGGTTGCGGGTGTGCCCCTGCATGAGCGCCCCCGCGATGCCGAGCGCGAGGCCGACGACGATCGCGAGGACGGTGCGCGGGAGGCGCAGGTCGTGGACGATCGTGGAGGCGTCCGACCCGTCGGGGTGGAACAGCACGTCGACGACGGTGCCGAGCGGGATCGCCCGGCTGCCGACGGCCAGGCTGACCAGGCCGGCGAGCACCAGCAGTCCGACCAGCACGACCAGGCCGCGGACCGAGCCCTGCCGCAGCGCGCGGGGCGGCGGGGTGGCCGAAGCGACCGGCGGGAGGGCGGTCGAGGTCATGGTGGTCCCGGGTATGGTCGAGGAGCGTCGCAGGCGAATGTGCCGCTCTTGACAAGGTAAGGCTTACCTTACAACGAACGCGACCCGTCCTTGAAGGGGCGCGGCCCTCCCGGTCCGCGCGGTGGGTCGCAGGTAGCCTCGGGCCGTGACGAGCACCCCCTCCCCGGCCGGACCCGCCGGCTCGGCCGAGCGCCCGACGATCGGCGGCTACACGCTGCTGACCAAGCTCGGGGAGGGCGGCATGGGCGTGGTCCACCTGGCGCGCCGGGGCGAGGGGGAGCGGATCGCCCTCAAGGTGCTGCGCCCCCACATCGTGGGCGACGACGAGGCCCGGCACCGGCTGGCCCGCGAGGTCGCCTCGCTGCAGCGGGTCGACAGCCGCTGGGTCGCCGGCATCGTGGACGCCGACCCGTGGGCGCCGATCCCGTACGTCGCGACCCGCTACGTGCCGGGCCCGTCGCTGCACGACCTGGTGGTCGACGAGGGCGCCATCACCGGCCCGGACCTCTACTGGTTCGCCGGCAGCCTGGCCGAGGGGCTGGCCTCGGTGCACGCCGTCGGGGTGCTGCACCGCGACGTGAAGCCCTCCAACGTGCTGATGGAGGGACGCACCCCGATCCTGATCGACTTCGGCCTGGCCCGGGTCGCCGACGACCCCAAGCTCACCCACACGGGCTGGCTGCTCGGCACGCCGGGCTACCTGGCCCCGGAGATCCTCTACGGCGAGGACGCCACCAGCGCCTCCGACGTGCACTCGTGGGGGGCGACCGTCGCGTACGCCGGCACCGGCCATCCACCGTTCGGCCGAGGCCCCTCGATGGCGATCATGGACCGGGTCCGGCGCGGCCAGTTCGACCTCACCGGACTGCCCGACGACCTGGCCCGGGTGGTCGCCGCCGCGCTCGACCCCGAGGTGCGCAACCGGCCCACCCTCGCCGAGCTGCTGGCCTGGCTGCGACCGCTCACCACGCGTCGGGGCTCGTCGCCCGCGCCGCCGCCGGTCGCCGCCGAGCACGACCCGTACACGGTCCCGCTCGCGCTGGCCGCCCAGGCCGCGGCCGACGACGAGACCGACGTGTGGCCCGGCCACGACGCGCCGGAGCCGTACACCCTGGCGCTGCCGCCCGAGGGTGCGACGGAGATCGCTCCCGACCGGTGGGGCGAGCCGCCCGTCGTGTGGGGCGAGCCGCGGCCGCCGTTCGCCGAGCGGCTGCGCCGCGGCACCCTGCTCGCGGCCCTCGCGCTGGTCGTCGGCCTCGGCTGCGCGGCGTACCCCTGGGTCACCGCCGGCCTGGTGCTCCTCCTGACCTGGCTGCTGCGCAGCGTCTCGCTGGCGGCGTCGGCCCACGGTCAGCGCCGGCAGTACCGCGGCCGCAAGTGGTACGACGGCGTGCAGCTGCTGGTCGCCGCCCCGTGGCATCTCGTGCAGTCCGTCCCGGGGGCGGCGCTGCTCGGGCTCTGGGCGCTCGGCCTGGCGTCCGCCGCGGCCCTGGTCTGCTACGCCTTCGCGGCCGGGTTGGAGCTCGCGCTCCTCGTGTGCGGTCTGGTGCTGTCCGGTGCGCTGTGGTGGGGCCCGGGCGGCTCGCGTCTGCGCGGGCCCGTGGGCTGGGCGGTGAACCCGCTCTCCGCGCGGCCGCGGCGCTGGCTGGTCGCGCTCGTCGTCGTGCTGGCGGCGGGCGCCGTGCTCGGCTTCCGTGCCGACCTGTCGGGTGCGAGCTGGAGCCCGGCCACGGGTCGCCCGGATGTCGAGATCCCTGGTCTGTGACCGGCGCCCGTGGCACGATGGGCCCCGTGCAGCACCACGTGATCATCATTTCCTAGCGCGTCGAGCCCCTCGCCCGACGCGCCAACCTCTCGATCCCGAGAGGTTTTTTTGTTGCCCGAAACAGACCTACCCAGCACGGACCCAGAGCACGGAAGTGAGCCCGATGGACCTCCACGGCGCGTTCCACGTCTACGACACCACCCTGCGCGACGGCGCCCAGCAGGAGGGGCTCAACCTCACCGTCGCCGACAAGCTCGCGATCGCGCGGCAGCTCGACGGGCTCGGGGTCGGTTACATCGAGGGCGGCTGGCCGGGCGCGAACCCGAAGGACACCGAGTTCTTCCGGCGCGCCGCGCAGGAGCTCGACCTCGAGCACGCCCGGCTCGCGGCGTTCGGCGCGACCCGGCGGGCCGGGGTCCGGGCGGCCGACGACCCGCTGATCGCCGCACTGCGTGAGAGCGGCGCGCCGGTCGTCACGCTGGTGGCGAAGTCGCACGACCGCCACGTCGAGCTGGCGCTGCGGACCACGCTCGAGGAGAACCTCGCGATGATCCGCGACACCGTCTCCCACCTCCGGGCGGAGGGCCAGGAGGTGTTCCTCGACGCCGAGCACTTCTTCAACGGCTACCGGGACAACCGTGACTACGCGCTCGAGGTGCTGCGCACGGCGTACGACGCGGGCGCCTCGGTGATCGCGCTCTGCGACACCAACGGGGGCATGCTGCCGAGCTGGGTCGCCGACACGGTGCACGACGTGCTCGAGTCGACCGGCGTGCGTGTGGGCATCCACGCCCACAACGACACCGGCTGCGCGATCGCGAACTCGCTGGCCGCCGTCGACGCCGGCGCCACCCACGTGCAGGGCTGCATCAACGGCTACGGCGAGCGCACCGGCAACGCCGACCTGGTCGCCGTCGTCGCCAACCTGGAGCTCAAGCTCGACCGCAGGGTGCTCCCGCAGGGCATGCTCGGCGAGGCGACCCGGATCGCCCACGCGGTCGCCGAGGTGACCAACGTCCCGCCCGCGTCGCGTCAGCCCTACGTCGGCGGCTCGGCGTTCGCCCACAAGGCCGGCCTGCACGCCAGCGCGATCAAGGTCGACCCGAACCTCTACCAGCACATGGATCCCGCCGGCGTCGGCAACGACATGCGGCTGCTGGTCTCCGACATGGCCGGGCGCGCCTCCATCGAGCTCAAGGGGCGCGAGCTGGGCTTCGACCTGTCGGGCGACCGCGAGCTCGTCACCCGGATCACCGATCGGGTCAAGGTGCTGGAGAGCCGCGGGTTCACCTTCGAGGCCGCCGACGCCTCCTTCGAGCTGCTGCTGATCGAGGAGGTCGAGGGGCAGCGCCCGGCGTACTTCGACGTCGAGTCGTGGAGAGTCATCACCGAGACCGTGCCCCACGGCGACGCCGTCTCGGAGGCGACGGTGAAGCTGCGTGCCGACGGCGTCCGCTATGTCGTCACCGGCGAGGGCAACGGACCCGTCAACGCGCTCGACCAGGCGCTGCGCGCGGCGATCGAGCAGGCCTATCCCGAGGTCGCGAAGTTCGAGCTGATCGACTACAAGGTGCGCATCCTCGACCAGGGCCACGGCACCGACGCCATCACCCGGGTGCTGATCGAGACCAGCGACGGCGAGACGTCCTGGCTGACCGTCGGTGTCGGCACCAACGTCATCGAGGCGTCGTGGGGCGCGCTCGTCGACGGCGTCACCTTCGGGCTGCGGCGACACGACCAGCGCTGACCGAACGCGCGGCTCCGGGTCAGTCGACGGGCGCCCGGGTGGCGTCGCCGCCGACGATCCGGCGGGCCAGGTCGACCCACCCCGCGTGCACCCGCTCGAGCGGGAAGCCCTCGATGGTCACCTGCTGGTCGAGGATCGGCGCCTCCAGCGGGGCCAGCAGGGCGGTGGCGAGGATCGGCAGGTCGCCGGTCACCCCGAGCTCGCCGAGCAGGTAGCGCGTGTGCATCGCCACGAAGGAGTAGGCGGCATACGAGCGGGTGCCTGCGCGGCCGGCCTCGCGGATCAGCTCGGCGTGCAGCAGCGTGGTCTCGAGCCGCGATCGGCCGAAGGCCAGCAGCCGGTCCCACGGGTCGGCGCCCGGGCCCAGGGGCGGCGGCCCGGACATCACCTGCGCCTGCCAGTCGGTCTCGGAGTGGTCGAGCACCGCCGCCATCAGGCCCTCGCGCGACTCGAACCGGCGGAAGACCGTGCCCTTGCCCACACCCGCCGCGGCGGCCACCGCGTCCATGGTGACCGAGCGCGGCCCGCACCGCTCGACCAGGGACTTCGCGGCGTCGAGCAGCAGCTCCCGGTTGCGAGCGGCGTCCCGGCGCTCGGCCGGGGGAGCATCGAGGAGGGGCAGCAGGTGCGGCTCGGACATGTCGCGAACACCCTAGTGAGCGGCACGACCCGTTCGCGCGAGATTTCCTCGAGCCCCGGGAATACCAAGCGGACCATAGTCCGTTTACCGTCGCATGACTGACACCAGCATCGCCGTCCTCGTCGGGAGCCTGCGCTCCGACTCCGTCAACCGCAAGCTCGCCGAGCTGTTGGCCACGCAGGCCCCCGAGGGCGTCGCCGTCGACATCGTCGACGGCCTCGGCACCATCCCGTTCTACAACGAGGACATCGACAACGCCTCCGAGATCCCGGCGACCGCGGCCGCGCTGCGCGAGCGGGTCGGCGCCGCCGACCGCGTCCTCGCCGTCACGCCCGAGTACAACGGCACGATGCCGGCCGTCCTCAACAACGCGATCGACTGGCTGTCCCGCCCCTACGGCGCCGGCGCCATGGTCGGCAAGCCGTTCGGCGTCATCGGCACCACCCCCACGCCGTACGGCGGCCGGTGGGCCCACGAGGACGCCGCCCGGTCGGCCCGGATCGCCGGCGCCACGGTCGTCGAGGACGTCACCGTCTCGCAGTCGGCGATCGAGGTCGACGTGCTCACCGACCCCGACGTGCTGGCCCGGCTCACCAACGCCGTCCGGCTGCTTGCGGAGTACGACGCCGCCACCGCGGCTGCCTGATCCGCAGGATCCGGCTACGGTCGGCTCGTGGCCGAACTCCATGACCTGACCGCGCTGGAGCAGGGCGAGCTGGTGCGACGCCGTGAGGTGTCGCCGCTGGAGCTCGCCGAGCACTACCTCGAACGCGCCGACCGACTCGACTCGGTCGGCGCGTTCGTGACGCTCACCCCCGAGCTGGCCCGCGAGCGCGCGGCCCGGTTGGCGCCGGACGGCGACGGCGGGCCGCTCTTCGGCGTCCCGACCGCGATCAAGGACCTCAACCTGACGGCCGGGGTGCGCACGACGTTCGGCTCGGCGGCGTTCGCCGACTTCGTGCCGGAGGTCTCCGACGGCGTCACGCTCTCGATCGAGGCGGCCGGACTCGTCAGCCTCGGCAAGACGAACACCCCGGAGTTCGGCTCACCGTGCTACACCGAGCCGGACGTGGCGCCCCCGGCGGTCACGCCCTGGGACCGAACCCGCACCGCCGGTGGCTCCTCGGGTGGTGCCGCGGCGGCCGTCGCGGCCGGCCTGGTCCCGCTCGCCCAGGGCTCGGACGGTGGCGGCTCGATCCGGATCCCGGCCTCCTGCTGTGGCCTGGTCGGACTCAAGCCCACTCGCGGGCGGATCAGTGGTCACCCCATGTACGGCGACCCGGTGGGTCTGGCGACGGCCGGGCCGATCGCCCGGACGGTCGCCGACGCGGCGGCGATGCTCGACGTGCTCGCCGGTCGTCGGGTAGGAGATCCCTCCTGGGCGCCACCTCCTTCCGAGAGCTTCCTGTCGGCCTGCGGCCGCGACCCGGGGCGGCTGCGGGTCGCTCGTTTCATCACACCAGTCATCACCGACACTCCGGTCCATGCCGAGTGCGTGCGGGCCTGGGAGGACACGTCGCGACTGCTCGAGTCGCTCGGCCACGAGGTCGAGGACGTCGAGGTCCCGTTGCCGCCGGAGGCGGTCCCGGTCTTCGAGGTCTGCTGGGCCGTCCTCACCGCGCTGTCGGTCGTGCCTCCCGAGCGCGAGCACCTGATCCGCCCGCTCACCCGCTGGCTCTCCGACCGCGGCCGCGCGGTCAACGGCCCCGAGTTCGGGCTGGCGATCGGCGCGATGCGCCGCCACGCCGCCGCCGCGCTCACCGCGCTCGCGCCGTACGACGCGGTGCTCACCCCGACGCTCGCCACGCCGCCGCTGCCGGTGGGCGCGATGCGCGACGACGAGCACCCCGAGCGCGACTTCGAGGCCCAGAAGGCGTTCACGCCCTGGACGTCCGCGTGGAACGTCACCGGCATGCCGGCCGTCTCCCTGCCGCTGCGCTGGACCCCCGACGGCCTGCCGGTCGGCGTGATGCTCGCCGCGCGACCGGCCGAGGAGGAGCTCCTGCTCTCGCTCGCCGCGCAGGTCGAGGCGGCCGCGCCGTGGGCGGACCGGCGGCCACCGGGGTGGTGACCGTACGCCGCTGCCACACCGCCGAGCTGACGCCCGAGGAGCGCATCGCCGCACGGGCGCTCTGCGACGCGTCGTTCGGTGACTTCGCCGACGCCGACTGGAGTCACGCGCTCGGCGGCATGCACGTCCTGGTGTGCGACGGCGGGCGACTGGTCGCGCACGGCGCGGTCGTCCTCAGGCGGCTGGTGGTCGACGGTGCCGGACTGCGCTGCGGGTACGTCGAGGCCGTGGCCGTCGCCGCCGACGTACGCCGGGCCGGGCACGGCGCCCGGGTGATGGCGTCGATCGAGGAGCTGGCGCCCGGCTACGACCTGCTCGCGCTGAGCGCGTCGGCCGCGGGCGTGCCGCTCTACGAGTCACGCGACTGGGCCCGGTGGCGCGGCCCGTCGTCGGTCGCCACGACCCGCGGCGTGGTGCCCACGCCCGACGACGACGGCTCCCTGTACGTGTTCGGCCCCGGGCTCGACCTCGATGCGCCGATCACCTGCGACTGGCGCGACGGCGACGTGTGGTGAGCGGCGGCTACGGTGAGCCCATGACTCGTCCCGTGATCGTCGTTGTCGGAGCAGGCCCGGGTGTGAGCGGCTCGCTGGCGAGGCGCTACGCGCGGGAGGGATACGACGTGGCGCTGCTCGGCATCGACGAGGAGCAGCTCCGGCGGCTGGCCGGCGAGCTCGAGGAGCTCGGCGCGACCGTCGGCCACGCGGTCGCCGACGTGACCGACGTCGAGGCGACGACCGCCGCGATCCGTCGCTTCGGCGAGCACACCGGGCGCATCGACGTGCTGCACTTCAACCCGAGCGCCTTCCGGGAGAAGGACCCGCTGGAGCTGACCGTCGAGGAGCTGCTCGCCGACGTCGCGCTCGGCGTGGGTGCTCTGCTCACGAGCGCGCAGGCGGCCCGGCCCTACCTGACCGCGGGCGGCCGGATCACCGTCACCGGCAGCATGGCCGCCGACAAGCCGTGGCACCGGGCGGCGTCGCTGGGCGTGCAGAAGGCCGGCGTCCGCAACCTCGTGCACAGCCTCGACGCCACCCTGCGGCCCGACGGCATCCGGGCGGTCTCGGTGACCGTGCGCGGCACCCTCGCCAGCGAGGGGCCGTTCACACCCGACCGCGTCGCCGAGGTCCTCTGGGACGCCGCCCGCCAGGTCGAGGCCGACTGGCAGACCGAGGTGCCCTACTCCGGATGAGCCGATGAGCCGAGCGGCGCGCCGGGCGCGGGTCGAGGACGTCCACGAGATCGCCCTCGGGATGCCGCACGTCGAGATCGCCGAGGGCACCACGGCCGAGCGCCCCGTCTACCAGGTCGGCCGGAGGTCGTTCGTCTTCTTCCGCACGCCGCGGCCCGACGCGTTCGACCCCGAGACGGGGGAGCGGTACGCCGACGTGATCGTGTTCTGGGTCGCCTCCGAGGCCGACAAGCAGGCGATGGTGCTCGACGAGTCGACGCCGTACTTCACCACCCCGCACTTCAACGGGCACCCGTCGGTGCTGCTGCGGGCCAGCCGGATCGGCGAGCTCAGCCGCGACGAGGTGGCCGAGGTGGTGCAGGACGCGTGGCTCGCGCGGGCCTCGAAGCGACGCGCGCAGGCGTGGCTGGCCGAGCACGGCCAGGGCTGAGGCCGAGCGGCGTCAGTCGTCGCCGATGCCGCGCGCGTGCAGGGCGTCGCCGGTCTCGTGGGCACGGGCGACCACCCGGATCACGAAGGGCGACAGGAACGCCCGCGGGTGTCGTACGCCGCGGGCCCGGGCCGCGTCGCGGGTCTCGATCGCCAGCGCGACGGTGCCGGGCAGCGCCTGGATCGCGAGGCCGACGGTGAGGGCGACGCGCTCGGGGTCGACGCCGACCCGCCGCAGCGGCCGGATCCAGCGGATCAGCGCGTCGAGCATCGCGTTGACCGGGGTCGTGCTGCTGACCACGATCGCGGCGAGCGCCAGCGCGAGCAGGTCGACCAGCGTCTCGGCCGCCTTGACCGGCCCGTAGAGCAGCCACTGGAGGGCGGCGAAGATCACCGCGACCACCAGCACCGGTCGCAGCGACCGGACCAGCAGGCGCAGGTCGACCCGGGCAACGGCGGCGGCCAGCACGGCGATCGCGAGGAAGCCGAACGACGCCGGCATGCTGCGCACCAGCACCACCGCGAGGCTGAAGACCGCGAGCGCGCCGACCTTGGCGCCGACCCAGGCGCGGTGCAGCACCGTGGTGCCGGGCTGGTAGACACCGAAGAGGTACGCCGGGTTCACGCGCTCACCCCGGCACCGTCGAGAGGTAGTCGGCCACGGCGGCGTCGGCGGGCCCGTCGTACCGCACACGGGCCCGCTCGACCACGAGCACGCGCTCGCACCGACGCACGAGCTCGAGGTCGTGGGTGACCAGCACCAGCTGCTGCTCGAGCCCGAAGAGGACGTCGGCGACGCGGCGGGTGTTGGCGAGGTCGAGCAGGGTCGTGGGCTCGTCGGCGATCAGGACGGACGGCCCGGTGGCCAGCACGCCGGCCAGCGCGAGCAGCTGGCGCTGCCCGCCGGAGAGGCTGTGCACGCTGAGGTCGGCCTGCGCCGCCAGGCCGTAGCGGTCGAGCACCTCCAGCGCGCGACGGCGGCGCTCGCCCGCGTCGCGCACCGACCGGCGCAACGACAGCTCGACGTCCTCGACGCACGTCGGCATCACGAGCTGGGCGGCCGGGTCGGTGAAGCAGAAGCCCACCCGACGGCGGACCGCGGCACCCTGGCGGGCGACGTCGAGCCCGTCCACGAGCACCCGGCCCGTGGACGGGCTGACCAGCCCGTTGAGCAGCCGGACGAGGGTCGACTTGCCCGAGCCGTTGGCGCCGATCACGCCGATCCGCTGCTCGGTGAGCGTCCGGGTCGTCGGCTCCAGGATGGTGAGGTCGCCGTCGGCGCCCGGCGCCGTGACGGACGCCGAGTCGAGCTCGATCCTGGCCATCGTGGCCCGACGGCTCAGCGGCCGAGCAGGCGCGGGAACGCCCGGTGCACCTCGGCCGCGACGATCGCGACCAGGAGCGCCTTGACGATGTCGCCGACCCAGAACGGCGCGTCGAACTTGATCGCCTGCTCCCAGGTCGAGTCGAGGTAGAGCTTCATGCCCACGATGCCGCAGGCGTGGTTGAGCGCGGTGCCGGCCATCGCCGCGACGAACACGAACGCCGCGCGGGTGCGGCGGGCGCGGAAGACGTACTGCACCAGGAATCCGGCGAGCAGCGCCGCGACCGGGAAGGACCACAGGTAGCCGGCCGAGACGCCGGTGAACGCCGAGAGCCCGCCGGTGTGCCCGGCGAAGACGGGCAGCCCGATGGCTCCGAGCACCAGGTAGACCACGACCGCGAGGAACCCGCGGGCCGCCCCGAGCACGCAGCCGGCGAGCAGGACGCCGAAGGTCTGCAGGGTGATGTCGACGCCGGCACCGCCGACCGGGACGCCGCCGATGACGGTGCAGGCGGCGATCAGGGCGGCGAACGCCGCAACCAGGGCGACGTCGGTCGCGGTGGACCGGCGCCGGGGCGCCGCGCTGGTGACCTCGGGGGAGGCGGGGGTCTCGGCCATGGTCATGCTCAGTTCCTTCGGCTCCGCACCTGAACGCTGGTCAGGTGAACGGCGTTCAGGTTAGGGTTCGAGCTCTGCCGGGGTCAACGGTTCCCGGCCAGTAGGGAGGATGTGACGTGCGCTACCGCCGCACCGACATCGTGGACCGGGCGCTCGTCGTGCTCGACGGCTACGGGCTCGCCGACCTGACGATGCGCCGGCTCGGCACCGAGCTCGGCGTCCAGCCCAGCGCGCTCTACCACCACTTCGGCAACAAGCAGGAGCTGCTCGCCGCCGTCGCCGACGAGATCCTCGCCCGCGGTCGCCGGGGGCCGCGCCCCGAACCCTGGGACGCCCGGGTCGAGTCGGTGTGCACCGAGCTGCGCGACGCGCTGCTCGCCTACCGGGACGGCGCCGAGCTCGTCGCGACCGTGCGGTCGTTCGGGCTGGGCGGCGCCACGCCGTACGACGAGATCGTCGACGCCCTGGGCGGCGCGGGCCTGGACCCGGCGCTGGTGCCGACCGCGGCCGGGGCGCTGCTGCACTTCACCTTCGGTCACGTCGTCGACGAGCAGACCCACCTGCAGGCCGGCTCGGCGGGGGCGATCGGCGGCCCGCCGCGCGAGCACTCCGACTTCGGGGACGGCCTCACGCTGATCCTCGACGGGATCCGGGCGCAGGCGCGGGTCGGCTGATCAGCCGCGCGCCGGGGCCAGGCCGAGCAGCGCTCGCGGCTGGACGGCGGTGGACAGTCCACCGCCGACCGCACGCCTCTCGAAGTGCAGGTGGCAGCCGTCGGGGGCGCCGCTGTCGCCGGCGCGGGCGAACATCGCCCCACGGCGCACGACCTGTCCCTCGCGCACGTAGACGCGGCGGGTGTGCCCGATCACCAGATCCCAGCCCAGCCTGCGGTTGCGCAGCAGCAGGGGGTGCACGCCGTACGCCGCGCCGAGCGTCTCGTTCGAGACGACCCGGAACCGGCGCCCGGCGTACAGGGGAGTGCCGCACGGCATCGCGATGTCGAGGCCGTGGTGGAAGCCGCGGCCGGCCCGACAGCGCGGGTCGGGGGCGTAGTAGGGCGCCGCGGTGCAGCCGAAGCGGATCATGATCCGGTGCGCGCCCTGGAACCACGGGGACTCGTAGCGGGTCCGGTCGCTGGTGTAGAACTCCCACCGCGGGTCCGCGTGCGCGGCCGGGGTCAGTGATCCGGCGAGCACCAGACCCAGGAGCGCGGGGAGCAGCGGTCGTCCGAGGCGCATGGCGACGACATTAGCCCGGGAGCACCCGGTCAGCGGGCGGCCGCCGCCTCCCGCCGCAGCTCGGCCAGCCGGGCGCGCAGCTCCGGGTCGCGCATCACCTCGGCGACGAGGGGGCAGTCCTCCGGTCCGGTGGCGCCGGGCACGCAGAGCGAGCACGCGTCACCGATCCGGATCGGGCACTGCGGCACGGGCCTCGCCATGCCTCCACGCTAGTGGTCGTCGCTGGAAGTTCCTCGGGGGTGGCCCGCGCTCGGGGTGCGTGCATCGCAAGGCGCCGGAGCGCGGCTCTACTTGTTTGTCCAGCAAGCGACGGTAACGCAGCGAGGTGCGTGCCCGGGGTGCGGGCCACCCGAAGAGCTTCCGGTGATGGCCACTAGGTCGCCGGTGTCTCCGCGAGCAGGGCCGAACGTCCTTCGTTCGCAACCGCCAGCAGCCGCTCGCACTCCTCGATCAGCCGCGTCCGCAGTGGCGCACCGCGCTCGGCGAAGCCGCGCTGCGCCTCGGCGTACTCCGCCTTCCCGGCGGCCGTCTCGACCTCGACGGGCACGAGACCGAGGTCGGCGAGGTCGTACGGCGCGGCGCGCATGTCGAGCACCCGGATGTCCCAGGCGAGCTCGAAGCATTCGGCGACCAGGTCGGAGTCGACCATCGGCGTGAGCCGGAAGGCGTGCTTGTAGAGGTCCATGCCGGCGTGCAGGCAGCCCGGCTGCTCGAAGTCGGCGCGGTCGTGGGCGGCCGGCGCCAGCGTGTTCAGCGGCGCGGCCGCGGGTGTGAAGAAGCGGTAGGCATCGAAGTGCGAGCAGGCGATCCGGTGCGACTCGACGACCGCGTCGGTGCCGGCGGGCCCGAGCCGCAGGGGCCAGTCCGGATGGCGCGTGCGGTCCTCGGAGATCCGATAGACCATGGCCCACTCGTGCATCCCGAAGCAGCCGAGGTTGGCCGGCCGGCCGGCGGTCGCCCGCAGCAGGCGCAGCAGCGCCGCGAGCAGCGGGCGCTGCGACTCGACGTACGCCGGCGTGACCGCGCCGTCGGCGTACCCCTTGAGTGAGGCGTACTCCGGGGCGTCGAGCAGCCGTACGCCGTACCCGGGGTGCCAGCGCCGCAGCTGGGCGGGCCGTTGGGAGTAGTAGGTGAAGAGGAAGTCGTGCACGGGGTGCTTGACCCGGGCCTCGCGGCGCGCGAGATGCGGGCGGACGAACGCGTCGACGCGCGCCGCATGGGCCGCCGCGCGCGCCTCCCACGAGGCCCGGTCCATCTCCTGCACCGGCTCAGGGTAGGTCAGCGGGTCCGGGCTAGCCCAAGCCCTGCCGGGCGCCGGGGCCGACGTGCACGCTGGCGAGGAAGGCGACCATCGAGTCGAGGTCCCAGCCCGCGCCGTCGGGGTACTGGATCCGCACCACCCCCGCGGGCTCGTCGTCGCGCGTGCGGGTGGCGAGGGCCGTGTAGCCGGAGTCGCCGGACACCCAGAAGAGCCGGCCCTCGTGTTCGAGCTGGCGTCCGGACGGCCGGTTGCCGTCGAAGAGGATGACCAGCTTGCCGGCGAAGTCGTCGGGGCTGCTCGACGTCGACCCGTCGTCGGGCGCGATCGTCACGGCGGCCGGCCGCTGCGCCTGCACCGACCAGCCCTCCGGCGTCAGGTCGAAGGTGTACGGCGTCGCCTCGAACCGCTCGGCCACCAGTCGGACACCCGACGATGGGGCGTCGGGCACCGACGTGGCGGTGCCGGGGTCCGACGGCGCTCGGTCGAGCACCAGCGCCGCGCCCACGCAGAGCACCACCGCGGTCGTCGCGCCGGTCAGCCCGAGCCGGAGCCGCCGGCGGGTGCGGGCGCTCGCCGCCGAGCGGGCCCGGGCGAGGTCGGCCGCCGGGTCGGCCACCGGACGCTCGGCGTCGGCGACGGAGCCGAGCGCGCGCTTGAGATCGTCGGTCGGGCACATCAGGACACCTCCAGGGTCGGGTCGAGGGCACCGAGGTGCGTGCGCAGGTGGGCCAGGGCCCGGGCGTTCTGCGACTTCACGGTGCCCGTGGAGCAGCCGAGGACGCGGGCGGTCTCGGCCACGTCGAGGTCGTGCCAGTGGCGCAGCACGACGACGGCGCGCTGTCGGGGACCGAGCGACGCCAGGGCGGCGAGCATGGCCTCGCGCAGCGCCGGGTCGGCGTCCGCGGCCGCGGGCTCGGTGCCCAGCGCGTCCGCCGGCTCGGCCATCGTCGTCTCGCGGCGGCGGTGCGCCCGGCGTGCCTCGTCGATGAAGACGTGGGTCAGACTGCGACGGGCGTAGGCGAGCGGGCTGTCGGCGCGTCGTACCCGCGGCCACGACAGGTAGAGCCGGGTCAGCGTGGTCTGCACGACGTCCTCCGCGAATGCCTCGTCACCGGCGCACAGCAGGGCGGCCGTGCGCACCAGGTCGGCTCGGTGGGCGTGCGTGAACGCCACGAACTCCGTCGCTCGCCGGGTCGACCGCTCGTCGTCGCGCACGCCACCTCCTCCACCTGGTTGACGGGTCCGGGCCTCAGCAGGGTTGCATGCAACCCGCGGCGGCGTCGCACCCGTCATCGGGGCGTGAGGACGATTACGGCGATCGGCGTCCCGGTCCTGCTGCTGGCGGTCGCCTGCGCCTCCCCGGGCGAGGGGCGGCCGGCGGACCGCCGGGTCGTCGCTCCGGCACCCACCGCGCTCCCGGTGGAGAAGGCCGTCCGGCCCCCGTTCGACCGGTCGCGGCACTCGACGACCGATCCGCGGAGCATCTGGGTGGTCGTCAACAAGTCACACCCGATCGAGCCGCCGGACTACCGGCCCGAGATCTCGCTGGTGCGCGGCTACCAGGTCGCGACGCCGGCCGCCCGGCCGCTGACCGCGCTGCTTGCAGCAGCCGACCGGCGCGGGCTCGGCTTCAAGATCGCGAGCGCGTTCCGGTCCTACGACTACCAGCAGGGCGTCTACGGCGACGCCGTCGCCAGCAGGGGCCGGGCCGCCGCCGACCGGGTGTCGGCCCGGCCCGGCCACAGCGAGCACCAGAGCGGCCTGGCCGTCGACCTGGTCACGCCCACGAGCCCGCGCTGCGACTTCGACCCCTGCTTCGCCGGTACGCCGGGCGGTCGCTGGCTCGCCGAGAACGCGTGGCGCTTCGGGTTCGTGGTCCGCTACCGGCCCGGCACGGCGGCGATCACCGGCTACTCGCCCGAGCCCTGGCACCTGCGCTTCGTCGGCCGCGCGCTCGCGGCGGAGCTGCGGCGTACCCACACCGAGACTCTCGAGGAGTTCTTCGGCATCACCGGCGGCGACTACGGGCGGCGCCGGGGTCGATAGGCTCGGTGGGTGCGCATCGCGAGATTCACCACGGGCGAGGACCCGATGTACGGCGTGGTCACCGGCGAGCTCGACGAGCTCGGGCAGCCCGACCCCGACAGCGTCGTCGTCGCCCTAGCCGGGGACCCCCTGTACGTCGGCGTGAAGCTGCTCGACCAGGAGCACCGGCTCGAGGACGTGCGTCTGCTGGCGCCGGTGCTGCCGCGCAGCAAGGTGGTCGCGATCGGCAAGAACTACGCGGCCCACGCCGCGGAGATGGGCGGCGAGGCGCCGCAGGAGCCGCTGATGTTCCTCAAGCCGAACACCAGCGTCGTCGGCCCCGGCGACCCGATCTTCTACCCGCCGCAGACGCAGGACCTGCACTACGAGGGCGAGCTCGCGGTCGTGATCGGCCGGATCTGCCGCGACGTACCGCCGGAGCAGGCGACCGACGTCATCCACGGCTACACGATCGCCAACGACGTCACCGCCCGCGACCTGCAGCGCAGCGACGGCCAGTGGACCCGGGCGAAGGGCTTCGACTCGTTCTGCCCGCTGGGGCCGTGGATCGAGACCGACCTCGACCCGCACGACTTCGCGGAGGGCCGCCGGGTGCAGACGCACCTCAACGGCGACCTCCAGCAGGACGGCAGCACGAGCGACCTGATCTTCGACATCCCCACGCTGGTCGCCTACGTCTCCAGCGTGATGACGCTGCTCCCGGGCGACGTCATCCTCACCGGCACCCCCGAGGGCGTCGGTCCCATGAACGTCGGCGACGAGGTCGAGGTCTCGATCTCCGGTCTCGGCTCCCTCACGAATCCCGTCAAGGCAAGGTGACAACCCAGGTGACTGTTCGCGTCCGCATGGCCCCCAGCCCCACCGGTTCCCCGCACGTGGGCCTGGTGCGCACGGCGCTCTTCAACTGGGCGTTCGCGCGCCATCACGGCGGGACCTTCGTGTTCCGCATCGAGGACACCGACCGGGAGCGCAGCACCCAGGAGTCCTACGACGCGATCATCGACCTGATGCGCTGGCTCGGCCTCGACTGGGACGAGGGTCCCGAGGTCGGCGGCCCGCATGCGCCGTACTTCCAGAGCGAGCGGAGCGACATCTACCGCGACGCGCTCGCGAGGCTCGCGGCCTCGTCGTACACCTATGACTGCTTCTGCTCCAACGAGGAGGTCGACGCGCGCCGCAAGGCCTCCGGCTCGAAGGTGATGGGGTACGACGGCTTCTGCCGCGACCTCTCCGCCGAGCAGCGGTCGGCGTTCGAGGCCGAGGGACGTCGCCCGGTCGTCCGGTTCCGGATGCCCGACGGTTCGATCACCTGGACCGACCTGGTGCGCGGCGAGGTGACCTTCGAGACCCAGTTCGTGCCCGACTACGCGCTGTGCCGCGCCAACGGCGACCCGCTCTACACCCTGGTCAACCCGGTCGACGACGCCTCCATGGAGATCACCCACGTGCTCCGGGGGGAGGACCTGCTGTCGAGCACGCCGCGTCAGATCGCGCTCTACGACGCGCTCAAGGAGCTCGGCATCGCCAAGCAGACGCCGGAGTTCGGGCACCTGCCCTACGTGATGGGCGAGGGCAACAAGAAGCTCTCGAAGCGCGACCCCGAGGCGCACGCGCTCGCCTACCGCGACCAGGGGTTCCTGGCCGAGGGGCTGCTCAACTACCTCGCCCTGCTGGGCTGGGCGATCGCCGCCGACCGCGACGTCTTCACGATGGAGGAGATGGTCGCGGCGTTCGACATCGGCGACGTGAACCCCAACCCGGCCCGCTTCGACCTCAAGAAGGCCGAGGCGATCAACGCCTCCCACCTGCGGCTGCTGTCGCTCGACGACCTGACCGACCGGGTGCTGCCCTTCCTGAAGTCCGCGGGCGTGGTCTCCGACCCGGTCGGCGACGCCGACGCGCAGCTGCTCGAGCAGGCGATGCCGCTGGTCGCCGAGCGGATCAACAAGCTGACCGAGGCCGTCGACATGCTCGGCTTCCTCTTCGTGGCGGACGCCGACTTCGAGGTCGACCCCACCGACGCCGAGAAGCTTCTCAACGACGACGGGCGCGCCGTCGTACGTCGCGCGATGCTCCGGCTCGAGGGTCTCTCCGAGTGGTCGACGGCCGCCATCCAGGACGCGCTCCAGGCCGAGCTCGTCGAGGCGATGGGGCTCAAGCCGCGCAACGCGTTCGGTCCGGTGCGGGTCGCCGTGACCGGCCGCCGGGTCTCACCGCCGCTGTTCGAGTCGATGGAGCTGCTCGGCCGCGAGCGCTCGCTGCGCCGGCTCCAGAGCGCGCTGGCCTGACCACGTGGGCGCCGAGACGGCCGAGCCCCCGGGGCTGCCGTACCACCTGGTGCAGCGCGGCGGCCGGCCCGGAGTCTGGCGCCCGATCGTCGGTGTGCTGGCGCTGATCGCCTGCTTCGTCGTGATCGTGCCGGTGCTGGTGCAGGTCCCGTTCGCGATCGGCCTGGCGCTGGCCGGGCGCGACGTCACCGACGGGCTGAGCCGGATGCTCGACCTCGACGACCCGACGCCTCTGGGGCTGGCCTACCTCAACGTCACCCTCGCCTGCGCGATCCTCGTGGCCTGGCTGCTGACCCGGGTCTTCCACGGGCTCCGACCGGGTTGGCTGGCGTCGGTCGGGCCGCGGATCCGCTGGCGCTGGATGCTGGTGTGCTTCGGGCTGTCGGGCATCGCCCTGGTCGCCACGCTGCTCGTCTCGGCGGTCGTGCCGGCCTCGGGCGGGGGCGCGGAGATCAGCGGCGAGCTCAACGACTTCACGTCGACGACCCGCGACTTCCTGCTGGTCGTGGTGCTGCTCACGCCGCTGCAGGCGGCGGGGGAGGAGTACGCGTTCCGCGGCTACCTCACCCAGGCGTTCGGCAACGTCTTCGGCCAGCGGTGGGCGGCCGTGCTCTTCCCCGCCCTACTGTTCGCGCTCGCCCACGGCGGCCAGAGCGCGCCGATCTTCTTCGACCGGTTCGCGTTCGGCGTGGTCGCCGGCCTGGCCGTCGTACTCACCGGAGGGCTCGAGGCCGGCATCGCCATGCACGTGCTCAACAACTGGCTGGCGTTCGGTCTCGCGCTGGCCTTCAGCGACATGGCGTCCACCCTGAACCCGTCCGGCGGGGACTGGTGGACGATCCCCGTCACCCTCACCCAGTCGCTGGTCTACCTGGGTCTCGTGGTGTGGTTCGCGCGCCGCCTGAGGGTGCGCCCAACCACCGAAACCGCCGCGAAACCTGGCGTTTTGGTCGGCCGCAGCGGTCTTGTGTAAGGTTTCGAATCGGTTCGCGCGGCTGGTCCGCGAGGGCCGAGCGCTGGACTCTGCTGAATCTCTAGTAGAGCAGTGGGATATGGTGTAATTGGCAGCACGACTGATTCTGGTTCAGTTAGTCTAGGTTCGAGTCCTAGTATCCCAGCGAGATCGCCGCCCAGGGGGCGGCGATTTTGTGCGAACGACAGCGAACGCTAGAGTTTCGCAGGTTGCTCGACGGAAGTTCGGTCGAGCAGAGCCCCCGTTGTGTAGCGGCCTAGCACGCCGCCCTCTCAAGGCGGTAGCGCCGGTTCGAATCCGGTCGGGGGTACAGAGCCGAAGAGGCCCTGATCAGCAGACATGCTGGCCAGGGCCTCTTCGTCATCTCGGGCGGGGGCGCACGCACCTGACGAATCTGCTCCCAAGTCGCCAGGTCCACGACACTCAGGTCGGGTACGACGAAGCCTGGCGCCACCCGCGGGCGAGCGAGGTCAGGGTGCGGTGCAGACGGTGAGCTCCTCGGACCCGTACACGCCGTGGGCCACCTCGCGCATCGGGTTCCAGGTGCGGTGCTGTCGCGGCGTCCACGCAAGCTCGCCGGGCACCCGAGTGTCGGAGATGGGTGCGTAGACGCGGACCCGTCGTACGGCGAGGCGCAGGGTCGCGCGACGCGCATCGGTGCCGGCCCAGCACGCTGAGCCGAGGTGCTGCTGGCGGGCGGTCCGGAAGCCGACCGTGCTGCCGGGAGGATGCCCGCCGTAGCGGAGCACGGCGAAGGTCTGGTCGCCGGTGACCCCTCGCCAGGGTGCGGTCACCGCGATCTGCAGGCCGTGGGTGCGGCGGGTCGGGATCGTGAACCGGGCCCGGCCGTGCTGGACCGTGCGGGTGCCCGTGCGCCACGGACGCCTGGTGACGGAGGTCCATTGGGCCAGGGTGAGCTGGCAGGCCGCGCAGCCACGGGTGCGGACGACGAGCCGCGTGACGGCGCCGGCGCGGCGACCCCGTCGGGCGCCGGGTGGCTCAGGCGGGGCCGGTGGCGTGCAGGCATAGGCGTCCTGGGCGCCCAGAGAGCCCCGGTAGGCACGTGCCATCGGCGGCCAGGTCTCGAGGGTGCGGGGCGCGTAGGCACGCGGGTGGTGCGTGCGCTGTCCCGTGAAGGCGGTGCGCGTGGGGAATCTGTCGACCCGGATGACGATCCGCGCGGCCGGCTGGTCGGTGCCGGCCCAGCAGGGAGTGGCACGGTGGGTGGTGCGGGCATCGGCCGCGGTGACCGCGTCGCCGGGGGACCTGCCGCGGTAGCGGAGGGCCGCGAGCGCGGCGACGTCGTCGGCCCCGTGCCAGGGTGCGTCGACGAAGAAGGTCAGACCGTGCGTCCGGGCGGTGGGCAGGTGGAGGGTGACCTGCCGGGCGGAGTCGAGGTGCCGGACCGGCCCCCACCACGGGTCCGCCCCTTCGCTGGGGACGTAGCGGACCGGCTGGATGGTGCAGCTGCGACAGCGACGAACGACGACGGTGACCGCGGTGCGGCCGGTCGCGGTGCCGGCCGCCTGACTGGCCGCCACCCCGGCCGCATCGCCGCCGCCGGGCAGTGGTGCGAGCGCCAGGGCGGCGGTGAGCGCCACGGTGAGCGCCACGGTGAGCGCGGCGGCGCCGCGGCGGTGCGGGCTCGGTGCTGGCATGGTCCGGCTGGCCGATCGTCGGGACGGGGGAGGAGGGTGCTGACGTGTCCACCGAACTCCAGGCGCACCGGGGCGCTCATCGCCAGCCTTGGGGAAGACGAGCCGGTGCGGGGGCTGAGGCGGAATAGAACCGGCGACCGGGACCTTCCCTCAATAGTTGAATCATCAATGATTCTACGATCCACGCTGAGGAAGGAGACGACGTGATCGTCTACAACGAGCTGGTGGCGATTACGGCCGGCGCGGGCCTGATCGGGTTCGCGCTGTTCCTGGCCGACCTGCTCCGTAACAAGCGCATCGACAGTGAGGCATGGGCAGGGTTCTTCGGTGTCACCGGCCTGCTCCTGCTGGTGCTGGGACTGCACACCACCGTGACCTGGCCCTTCGGGGGCGGCGGCTTCGAGTACGCCAACATCGCCTTCGGGCAGCCGGCCGCCGGCTTCGGCGCCCTGCTGCTGTTCGCGGCGGTGTACCTGTGGCGGCACCGCAGCTTCCTGACCGGCGAGATCGAGGGCGAGGTCGAGGAGGCCAACGCGACGATGCTGGCCGCCTTCAAGCCCGTGGGGATCTTCGTCGGCGCGCTCGGCCTGGGCATGGCCGCCCTGGCCATCACGTTCGTGCGGTTCCAGCTCGGAGCGGCCCCGCCGGAGGAGCCGATCAGCGGCCGGTTCGGGCACCTGCCGATCCTCGAGGCGCTGTTCCTCGGCGGCCTGTGGGGGATCGTGGCCGTCGGTGCCCTGATCTTCGCGATCGCCCTGTGGAGCGGCCGGCTCCACCTGCTGCGGTGGGCCGTGTGGGCCTGGGCCATCGGCGGCGTCGTGCTGCTCCTGTTCGGCGCGATGAACTTCTACACCCACATCGGCATGTACGACAACATCGCCAACGGCACGATGCACAAGTGGTGACCCGGCGCCGCGGGGCCGTCGCCTCCGGCCACATCCGGCCGGAGGCGTTCAGCCCCGCGGCACCGCCCGGGCGTTGAACACGGCGGCCGGCATGACCTCGCGCTCGTACGCCGGGCGGTAGATGTCCGGCAGCACCCCGCTGACCAGGTGGCCGAGCTCCTGGTGGCGCCGGGTCGTGGGGTCCGGGCGGTACACCCGGTGCCGCAGCGCCTCCTCCAGCTCGCTGCGCAGGTGCGCCTCGTCGATGGTGGTGAGGACCCTATCGCTCATCACCAGCCGGCCGTGGATCATCACGCTCCGCAGGTCGTGGCGCTGGGCGCGGTCGACCAGCAGGTCCAGGAACGGGGTGTCGTCGTAGCGGCCGGCCGGACTCGTGATGCGGGTGCGGTCGAGGATCAGGAGGTCGGCGAGCAGCCCCGGCGCCAGGCGCCCGACCCGGCCCTCCTGACGGATCGCCCGCGCGCCGTTCTCGCCGGCCGAGCGGAGGAGGGCGGCGCTGTCGGCCCGGACGTGCTCGAAGTCGCGGGGGTCGCGGTAGAGGTAGGAGCCCAGGCGGATCTCGGTGAACATGTCCTCGTCGTCGTTGAACGAGATCCCGTCGGTGCCGAACATCACCCGGCCGCCCGCGGCCATGATGTCGCGGATCCGGGCCACGCCCGCGGAGAGCCGCAGGTTCGATCCGGGGTTGTTGGACGCCACCGCGCCGCTGTCGGCGAAGATCCGCAGCTCGTCGTCGGTGACCCAGACGAAGTGGGCACACACCATGTCCGGTCCGAGGACGCCGAGGCGGTCCAGCCGCTCGAGGGCGGACATGCCGTAGCGCTGGTGGCTGAAGTGCATCTCGGCGCGGGTCTCCAGCACGTGCGAGGTGATGCCGGTGTCGTACTCGTCCGCGAGCCGCCGGCACCGCTGGTAGAGCTCGTCGGAGCAGGCGGGGGTCCAGTCCGGCGCCAGCACGGTGCGGATCCGGCCGTCGTACCCGTCCCACGTCCGGGCCAGGTGGTCGTACGTCGCGAACACCTCGTCGAGCGGCCAGGCGTAGCCCATCGGCGAGGCCCTCACCTCGGCCGCGAGCGCCGGCGGCAGCCGCTTGAGGAAGCAGTCGTCCGCCTCGTGGGCGTAGACGTGCTGGTCCCGGGACACCAGTCCGAACGCCACCCGGAAGCCGCTGTCGGCATAGGCGCGTAGCACCGGCTCGGTGCCGAAGTGGGGAACCGACGGCCGGCCGTAGTACATGTCGACCGCCGAGGTCTGGCCGCCCCTGATCATGGCGGCGATCGAGTGCTGGGCGATCAGGTAGAGGTCGTGCTCCAGTGCGGGTCCGTAGCCGCCGTGCACGTGCACGTTGGCCTGCTCGAAGATGTACTGGTAGTGGCCGGGGCCGACGGACAGCTCTGAGTGGTAGTGCCCGTTGATGAGGCCCGGCATCACGATGCTGTCCGGCCCGCCGAGCACCTGGTCGAAGGGGCCGTGCTGCTCCAGCAGCTCCCGCGGGCCCACCTCCACGATGGCCTCGTCCTGCACGATCACCGCGCCGTCCTCGATGAGATCGGTGTCGCCCAGTGCCGGATCACCCAGTGCCACGACCGGATTGCCCAGGATCAAGGTGCGCATGTGTTCCTCCGGATCAGGGGCGCAGCCATTGACGGTGCACCGCGGTGAACCTATGGTCGGCGAATCATATTCAATATGCAATACAGGAGGAGAGATGACTTCCGGACCTGGTGGGGGATTCACGGACATCGCTCGCGACGCGGTGGCCGACGTGTGGGACCGGCTGCCGGACCACCCCTTCGTCCGCGGCATGGCGGACGGCACGCTGCCGGCGCCCGTCTACCAGTACTACGTGGGGCAGAACCTGCTGTACCTGCCGCAGTACGCCCGCGCGATCGCATGCGCGGTGACGAAGTCGCGCTCCGACGACGAGCTGCGGCGGTACTCGGCCGCGCTGGTCAACATCGTCGACGTCGAGATCCCGCAGAACGAGAGGCTCCTGGCGCGGGTGCGCGACCTCAGCGGTGACCACGTCTCGCGGGAGGTCGTGATGGCGCCCGGCACACGTAACTACACGTCGTACCTGCTCGCGGTCGCGGGCACTGCGGACGTCGTGGCGATCGGGGCGGCGATCCTCCCGTGCGCGTGGAGCTACGGCGAGATCGCGCGCCGGCACATCGGCGGGGCGGTCGCGCACCCGGTGTACCGCGAGTGGTTCGAGTTCTTCGCCAGCGACCAGTACGCCGAACTGGAGGCCGGCATGCGGGGACGCATGGATGCCGATGTCGCGGGGCTGGACCCGGCCCAGCGCGACCGACTGGTCGGGATCTTCGGCGACGCGACCCGCCTGGAGTGGGAGTTCTGGGAGATGGCGATCGCCCACGGTCGCGAAGAGAGTGGCGAAGGGGCTGGTCAAGTGTGACCGCCGTCTCTATGATCGACGCACATCATATGTCAGATCTCGAATCTTGAACCCCCGGAGCGTCATGCACTCAGGAACGGAAGTCCAGGCCCCCGCGGCGGGTCGACACCAGGATGCGGTCGGCATTGACCTGGTCGACGTGGAGAAGCGGTTCGGCTCGACGGTGGCCGTGTCCGGCGCGAGCCTGTCCCTCCCGCGGCACGGCCGGATGTCGATCGTCGGCCCGAGCGGCTGCGGCAAGTCGACCATCCTCTCGATGATCTGTGGCCTCACCGACCCCACGGACGGCGTGGTGCGCGTCGAGGGGGCCACCACGATGAAGGAGCGGCTCGCCCGCTGCGCCTGGATGCCCCAGCGCGACCTGCTCCTGCCCTGGCGCGACGTGGCCGGCAACGCCGCGCTCGCGCTGGAGAACCACGGCACCTCGAAGCGCGCGGCTCGCGAGCAGGTGCTCGACCTGATCGACCGGTTCGGGCTCTCGGGCTTCGAGAAGAAGTACCCGCACCAGCTCTCCGGCGGCATGCGGCAGCGCGTCTCCTTCCTGCGGACGATGGCTGCGGGCAAGGACGTGCTGCTGTTCGACGAGCCGTTCGGCGCCCTCGACTCGATCACGCGCGCGGACCTGCAGCAGTGGCTGCGCCGCACGCTGGACGAGGCGCCGCGGACCACGGTGCTGGTCACCCACGACGTGGAGGAGGCGCTGCTGCTCGGCGACACCGTCGTGGTGATGAGCGCACGTCCGGGGCGGATCGTGCAGCAGATCGACGTCCGGCTGCCGCAGACCGAGAGTCGCCGGGAGCTGATCCGGCATCCGGAGTTCGCACAGCTGCGCGACGAGCTCCTGTCCCTTCTGGAGGTGACGGAATGACGGTGATGGAGACCATGACCTCGACTGGCACGGACGTCCCCACGTCGGACGCCGACCCCAGCTCCCGCCGACGCTGGCTGGGTGCGACGGTGAAGCGGATCCTGCCTCCCGCGGGCATCCTGCTCGTCATCGGCATCCTGTGGCAGATGGCCGGCGACGTGTTCGGAGTCCCGGACTACATCCTGCCCACGCTGAGCGAGATCTGGGCGTCCGCCTCCGAGAACTGGGAGGACACGTTCTCCAGCGCCACCGTCGTCACCCTCACGGAGGTGCTGATCGGCTTCGGCGTGGCGATCGTGGTGGGGGTCTCGATCGCGTTGGCGCTCCACCTGTCTCCGGTGCTGCGCACGGCGTTCATGCCGCTGCTGATCGGTTCCCAGGCGGTGCCGATCGTGGTCATCGCCCCGGTGCTGGCGATCATCTTCGGCTACACGCTGATGCCGAAGGTCATCGTGGTGGCGCTGATCTGCTTCTTCTCGATCGTGGTCAACACGATGCACGGCCTCGCCTCCGTCGACCCGGAGCTCATCAAGGTGATGCGCACCCTGGACGCCAGTCGGTGGGCCATCCTGCGGCGGGTCGAGATCCCCGCCGCGCTTCCCTCCTTCTTCACCGGCCTCAGGATCTCGGCGACCTACGCCTCGGTCGGTGCTGTCTTCGGCGAGTTCGCGGGCTCGTTGGACGGCCTGGGCTACGTGATGATCCAGGCCACCTCGCAACTGCAGACGGACATGGTGTTCGTGGCGATCTTCATCCTCACGTTCATGTCCATCAGCCTCTTCGTGGCCGTCTCGATCGTCGAACGGTTCGTCTGCCCTTGGGCAAGAAAGGAAGACCGCAGATGAGGAAACTCAACACCCGCCGGAGGGCCGCTCTGCTGGCGACCAGCGTGTTGCTGGCCGCCGGTGCCCTGACCGCCTGCGGCGACGATGCGTCCAGCACCGGGGCGGACGGCAATGTCACCGTGCTCCTGGAGTGGTTCCCCAACCCGGACCACATCTCTCTCTACACCGCACAGGACATGGGAGCGTTCGAGGACGAGAACCTCAAGGTCAAGTTCCAGCCGCCCTCCAACAACACCGACTCGCTGAAGATGGTCAGCCTGGGGCAGATGCCGCTGGCCATCTCCTACGCGAACGCGGTCATCAACGCCGACGCCCAGGGTCTCGACGTGGTGGCGGTCGCCGCGCTGATCCCGACCACACTGAACTCGCTGATCCTGAACCGCACCGACGAGGTCCAGGAGCTGGGGGACCTCAAGGGCAAGCCGATCGGCTCCTCGGGTGACCCCGTGTCCGAGGCGATGTGGGCCTACGCCCTCGAGCAGCAGGGCTTCACCGAGGACGACATCAAGTTCGTGTCCATCAACCAGGGCTACGCGCCGGCGATGATCTCCGGCAAGGTGAACGCGATCATCGGCGCCTACCAGAACATCGAGAGCGTCGAGCTGCGCGAGAACGGCGTCGACCCGGTCGGCTACGCCGTGGGCGAGGCCGGTGTGCCGGAGTACGACGAGCTCGTGCTCATCGCCAACCGCAGCAAGCTCGAGGAGGACGAGGCCTACCAGGAGACGATCCGGAAGTTCCTCGCCGGTCTCGCCCAGGGCGACGCCAAGGCCCAGGAGGACCACGACGCCGCGTTCGAGGCGATCTCGGGCGTCGCCAAGGGGTACAGCGACGAGAGCCTCAAGGAGATGATCGACCTCACCGCGCCGCTCCTGGCGAACGAGGACGGCTTCGGCCAGATGGACGTCGCCGAGTGGCAGGCGCTCGCGGACTGGCTGTACGACAACGACCTGCTGGAGAAGGAAGTCGACGCCGCGAACGTGGTCAACACCGACATGCTCCCCGACGGGGGCGATGCCGAATGACCGCCACGGTCGAGGTCAGGCGTGCGGGGTGGACCGGTGAGCTCTGGTCGGCCATCGAGCCGATCCATCTCGAGATCCTCCAGCATCCCTTCATCACGGGACTGACGTCGGGGGAGCTGGCGCCCGAGGCGTTCGTCCGGTTCCTCGCGCAGGACACGTACTACGTGAACGAGTACGCCCGCTCCCTCGCGATGCTGAGCGCGACGGCGCCGAACATGGCGTTGACCCGCTCGCTGCTCCAGCACGCGGCCGGGGCGGTGACGGCGGAGTCGGGCCTCCATGCGGAGCTGGTGGACATGATCGACGCGCCGGCAGGGGTGCTGACCGAGGTGCTGCCGACGCCGACCGCGGCGGCGTACGTCGACTTCGTGACGGCGCGCGTCCACTCCGGCTCGTTCTTCGAGGGCCTGTGTGCCGTGCTGCCGTGCATGTGGGTGTACGCCGAGGTGGGCAGGCACCTGGTCGCGGCCGGCTCGCCCCATCCCACCTACCAGCGATGGATCGACAGCTACGCCGGGTCGGACTACCTCGACGAGGTCGAACGGGTGCTGGCGGACGTCGACGTGCTGGCGCGGGACGTCGCGGAGGTCGAGCGGCAGCGAGGCGTCGACATCGCGATCGCCGCCACCAGGTACGAGTGGATGTTCTGGGACTCGGCCTACCGCGGCGAGGAGTGGCCGACCCTCGTGTGACCGACGGAGAGCGGGGATCCCATGCGTTGGTGGAATCCCCGCTCTTCGCCACATCTTGACACATCGCATATGAGATCTAATATGGGACATCTCAACCATCACCGAAGGAAGCAGGGGCGCATGACCAGCGAGAACCCAGTGGCGGCCAGGGCTCTGGCGTCGATCGACTACGACCGGCTGCACACCCTGGTCCAGGAGGTGTGCCGGATCCCCTCCGTGCTCGGGGAGGAAGGGCCCCTGGCGGCGTTCCTGGTCGACGTCATGAAGTCGTCGGGGTTCGAGGACGTGCGGCAGCAGGACGTCCTGCCCGACCGGCCCAACGCGATCGGCGAGCTGTCCTTCGGCGCGGGTCCTCGCGTCGTGATGACCGGCCACATGGACACCAAGCCCGTCTCCCACGGCTGGTCCAAGACCGCGCCGTTCTCCGGCGAGCTGATCGACGGGGCGATCTACGGACACGGGATCATGGACATGAAGGCGGCGCTGGTCTGCCAGATCGTCGCGATCGAGGCGCTGCGCGACTCCGGCATCCCGATCTCGGGAACGCTGGCCATGGCCGCGGTCTCCGACCACATGGGTGACCAGCTCGGCTCGATCCGCTACTTCGAGGAGTACTCCGCCGACTACTGCGTGCTCGGCGAGCTCTCCGACAACGAGATCTTCCTCGGGCACCGGGGCCGCTACTACTTCGACATCACGGTCATCGGCACCTCGGCGCACACCTGCCACAAGCCGCTCGCGGTCAACGCGAACGCCCTGGCGGCGCACGCCATCCTCGAGCTCGACCGATCGGCGCTGCTGCCCGACCTCGAGACCTGGGTGGTCGACCTCTTCGGCGGCGAGACGTACATGGCGCCCGGGCGCGTCTACGGCGGCCTCCCGCCCGGCGGCCCGTCGATGATCCCGGACGAGTGCGTGATCCGGGTCGACTGCCGGCCGCAGCCCGGGGTGACCGTCGACCAGGTGCGAGCCGAGATCGACCGCTGCCTGGCGGCCGCGCAGGCCCGCGAGCCCCGGTTCCGTGCCGAGGTGGAGCTGGTCGACGTCAAGTCCGGCTACCTGGCCAAGCCCGGTGACCCCGTGGTCGAGCTGATGCGCGAGTCGGTGCGGTCGGTGCGCGGCGCGGAGCCGCCGCTCCAGGTCGCGGGCTGGCTCGGCGACACCGCGAGCTTCGGCGACCAGGTGCCCACGATCATCTTCGGCCCCGGCGGCGAGCCCGTGTACTGCCCCGACGAGCACCTCTCGCTGGAGGACCTCGCCGAGGCCACGCAGGTCTACACCACGTTCGGCGCGCTCGCGCTGCAGAAGAAGTAGGTCGGGGCCGGTGGCTGTGAGTGCACCGGGTCGGGCCCGGGTGGTCCTGGCCAAGCCGGGTCTGGACGGGCACGACCGAGGGGTCAAGGTCGTCGGCATGGCGCTGCGCGATGCCGGAGCCGAGGTCGTCTACCTCGGGCTGCACGTCAGCCCGGAGCAGGCGGTGGCGGCAGCGGTCGCGGAGGATGCCGACGTGATCGGCCTCTCCGTGCTCTCGGGGGTGCACCTCGCGGTCACCGAGGCCCTGGTCGCGGAGTGCCGGCGGGCCGGGCTCGACGACGTCAGCGTCGTCGTGGGGGGCACCATCCCGCCCCAGGACGTGCCGAAGCTGTTGGGCATCGGCGCCCGGGCGGTCTATCCCGTGGGGACGCCGCTGGGCGACGTCGTGAGCGGTGTCCTCGGGATCGTCGACGAGAAGAGGGGCGTTTCATGACCGACCTGTTCACCGACTCGGGTATCGAGCTCCGGCCGTTCTACGACGAGGACTCGGTGGGCTCGGACCTGCCCGACCGGCTGGGGGAGCCCGGGCACCCGCCCTTCACGCGGGGCGCCTACGAGTCGATGTACCGCGGCCGCCTCTGGTCGATGCGGCAGTACGCCGGGTACGGCTCCGCGGCCGACACGAACGCCCGGTACCGGTACCTGCTGTCCCAGGGACAGACCGCGCTCAGTGTCGCCTTCGACCTGCCCACGCAGCTGGGCTTCGACTCCACCGACGACCGGGTCGCGTCCGAGGTGGGCCGCGTCGGGGTGGCCATCGACACGGTCGAGGACATGGAGATGGTCTTCGACGGACTGCCGATCGACCAGCTCTCGGTGAACTTCACCATCAACGCGACCGCCCCCATCATCCTGGCGTTCTACCTCGTCGCCGCGGAGCGGCAGGGAGCCGCGATGGCCGACGTCGCGGGAACCCTGCAGAACGACATCCTCAAGGAGTTCCTGGCCCGCAAGACCTTCATCTTCCCGCCCGACCACTCGATCCGGCTGGTCGCCGACGTCGTCGAGTACGCCTCCGCCGAGCTGCCCCGCTTCAACGGGATCTCGATCACCGGGTACCACGCCCGCGAGGCCGGCTGCGACGCCATCCAGGAGGTCGGGCTGACCATGGCCTCGGCCGTCGCCTACTCCGAGGCGTTCCGCGCTCGTGGGCTGGACTTCGACTTCTTCGCGCCCCGGCTCTCGTTCCACTTCGCCAGCCAGCTCGACCTGTTCGAGGAGGCCGCCAAGGTGCGGGCGGCGCGTCGGATGTGGCACCGGATCGCGACCGAGCGGTTCGGGGCCACCAAGGAGGCCTCGGCGCGGCTGCGGTTCTTCTCCGGCTGCTCCGGGGCGACGCTCACCGCCCAGCAGCCGCTGAACAACGTGGTGCGGTCCACCCTGCAGTGCCTGGCGGCGGTGCTGGGCGGGGCGCAGTCGATCCACGTGATGGGGTACGACGAGGCGCTCGAGATCCCGACCGAGGAGTCGGTGCGGCTGGCGCTGCGGACCCAGCAGATCATCGCCCACGAGTCCGGCGTCGCGAAGGTGGTGGACCCGCTGGCCGGGTCGTACTTCGTGGAGTCCCTCACCGACACGCTCGAGGAGCGGGCCTGGGCGCTGGTCGAGGAGATCGACGCCGGCGGCGGCTACGTGTCGATGCTCGCGGAGGGCATCCCGCAGCGGTGGGTCGCCGAGGCGGCCTACCGGTACGAGCGCGACGTCGCGCAGGGCGCCAAGATCCGCGTGGGCGTGAACAAGTACGTCGAGGACGACGAGGTGGCCCCGCCCCTCTTCGAGATCGACGTGGAGGCGGCCGACCGGCAGCGCAGCACCCTGCGCCGCAGGCTGGCCGCACGCGACGAGAAGTCCGCCGCCGAGGCGCTGTCGGCGCTCCGCGAGGTGCTGAAGAGCGACGACAACGCGATGCCGGCGCTGCTGCACTGTGCCCGCTCGGGGTGCACGCTCGGCGAGATCGCCGACGAGATGCGCGCCGTCTTCGGCGAGTACCGGGAGCCCCAGGCGTGGTGACCGCATCCTCCGCACCCGCGCGCCCCCTCGAGGGGGTCCGCGTCGTCGACCTGACCAGGTTCGTGTCCGGCTCCTACGCGGCCATGCTGCTGGCCGGGCTGGGCGCCGACGTGGTCAAGGTCGAGGCCGAGCCGGACGGCGACCCGTACCGATCCCAGGGCACCGCCTTCGCCGGCGGCGAGAGCGCGCTCTTCCAGGCCCTGAACACGGGCAAGCGGAGCATCGTGCTGGACCTGAGGTCCGAGGCCGGCCGGGCGCAGCTCGACGCCCTGCTGGCGGACGCCGACGTGTTCATGGAGAACGGCCGTCCCGACTCGCTGGCCGGGATCGGCTTCGACGCCGCCTCGGTGCGGGACCGGCACCCTCATCTCGTCTACGGCTCGATCTCGGGGTACGGGCAGACCGGTCCCGACTCCTCCCGGGGTGGCTTCGACCTGATCCTCCAGGCGGAGGGGGCGATCATGAGCGTGACCGGGTCCGAGTCCTCCGGCCCGGTCAAGGTCGGCGTACCCGTCCTCGACATCGGCAGCGCCATCTCCTGCGCGCTCGGGATCGTCAGCGCCCTCTATGCCCGCGGGCGCGGCGGCACCGGCGCCCACGTGAGCTCCTCGCTGCTGGAGTTCGCGCTCGCCTGCTTCACCAGCGTCGCGCCGGCGCTGTTCGTGGACGACGAGCTGCCGCAGCCGATGGGCAGCCACTCGCCGACCTTCGCGCCGTACGGCGCCTTCCGGGCCGGCAACGGTTCGCTGGTGGTCGCCGGCGCCGGCAGCGAGTCGCTCTGGCGGCGGTTCTGCGAGGTGCTCGGAGCCCCGGAGTTGCTCGTGGACGCGCGCTTCGCGACCAACGCCGACCGGGTCCGCCACCTCGACGACCTGGTCGCCGAGGTCGAGGACCGGCTGCTACGGCGCGATGTGGCCGACTGGCTCGCCCGATTCGCCGAGGCCGGGGTGCCGGCGGCGCAGGTCCGCGACCTCCGGCAGGCGATCGCCTCCCCGCAGGTGTCCCACCTCGGGCTGGTGCGCGACGAGGGCGAGGGCGAGCGTGCCTACCGGCACATCGGTCCTCCGCTGCGGGTCGACGGACCGTTGCGCTATCCCCGCCCCGCGCCGACCCTCGGCGAGCACACCGCGGAGATCCGGGCCGGCCTGCGCCTCCTGGACGCCGTTCCCGCGCGGGAGGCCGGCAGCGATGAGTGACGCATCGTGGGAGTCCCTCGCGAGCCGGGTCCTGGAGCGGACGATCGAGCTGTGCCGGATCCCGGCGCCGCCACTCGACGAGCAGGACCGCGCCGACCGCGTGCTGGCCTGGTGGGCCGAGGACGGCCTGGCGGGCGTGGAGCAGGACGACGTCGGCAACGTCTGGGCCGAGCTGCGCCCGGGCAGCGGGCCGGCACTCGTGATCGCCGCCCACCTCGACACCGTGTTCGCTCGCGACGTGGTCCATCGGACCGAGCGGATCGGCGGCCGGCTGGTGGGCCCCGGCGTCGGGGACGACACGGTCGCGGTGGCAGCGCTGTCGGCCCTGCACGCGGTGCTGCCGGAGCGGCTGCCGGTCCCGGTGCGGCTCGTCGCCACCGTCGGCGAGGAGGGCCTCGGCAACCTGCGCGGCGTCACCGCCGCCCTCGGCCGCGCGGACCGTCCGGTCGGCGCGCTGATCGCCCTGGAGGGCAACTACCTGGGGCGGGTCAACACGATCGGCGTCGGGTCGCACCGGATCGAGGTCTCCCTGACCGGTCCCGGCGGGCACGCCTGGGAGGACGCCCACCACCCGAGCGTGGTGCACGTGGGCGGTCGGATCATCGCAGACCTCGACGCCATGGCGAGGCCGGCGGGCCGGACCAGCGTCAACGTCGGCACCGTGGCCGGCGGCGAGTCGATCAACGCCCGGGCCCGCGCGCTGCGTCTCCAGCTGGACCTGCGAGCGGAGTCCCAGGACGACCTGGACCGGCTCGTGGCGACCGCGACGGAGCTGATCCGGGAGAACTGCGAGAGGCAGGGCGTGACCTGTGCGCTCGACGTGATCGGTAGCCGGCCGGCGGGCAGCATCGAGCCCGACCACCCGCTCGTCGCCGCGGCCGTCGCGGGACTGGAGGCCGCGGGGGAGTCGGCCCGTCTCACGGCCGCCAGCACGGACGCCAACGCCGCCTACGCTCGGGGCATCCCGGCGGTCACGCTGGGGATCACCACCGGCGAGCTGACGCACACCGAGGCGGAATGGATCGACGTCGAGCCGATCGGGCGTGGGCTGCGCGCCCTGACCGAGACCATCGTCACCTACACACACCTGGAGGAATGATGTCCATCAAGAGCGGTGTCGCACTGCAGCCGGTCGACCCCCCCGAGGTCTTCGAGGGGATGGTCGACGACATCGAGGGCATGCGGTTCGAGGAGCTCTGGCTGACCGACTCCTCGTTGCACGCCCGGTACGTCTACGTCTACCTCGCGCTGGCGGCGCGCCGGACCAGCGGCCTCCAGCTCGGCACCGCCGTCACGAACCCGGTCAGCCGGCACCCCGCCGTCACCGCGACCGCCTTCGCCACCATCAACGAGCTGGCGGGCGGCCGCGCCGTGATGGGGATCGGCGCCGGGGACCGGCCGTTGCTCTCGCTCGGCGAGAAGCCGGCCAGGCTGGCCCGGCTCGAGGGGGCGATCGAGGCGATCCGCGAGATCTGGACCGGCAAGCACGTCGACTACGAGGGCGACGGGTTCTCCCTCGTGGACGCCCACATGCGCGAGCCGGGACCGACCTCGATGCCGGTCTACATGTCGGCGAGCGGTCCCAAGACGCTGCAGCTCGCGGGCCGGGTCGCCGACGGCGTGGTCCTCCTCGCGGGTCTCCACCCCGAGGGGCTGCAGTGGGCGATCGACCACATCGACCGCGGGGTGGAGGAGGCCGGCCGCAGCGCCCGCCCGAAGATCACCGTCTTCGCCTACGGCGCCATCGACGACGACACCGACGCGGCCCTCGATGCGGGCCGCACGATCGCCGCGTGGTTCCCCCAGACGGCGCCGGTGTACTGCGAGATGGCCGGCCTGTCGACCGACCTGATCCAGCAGGTCCGCTCCATGTACGAGGGCGGCGAGTTCCAGGAGGCGGCCGCCGCCGCTCGGCTCCTGCCCGACGACTTCGTCCACCGGATGGCGCTCGCCGGCGACCTCGACCGCGCGAAGGAGCACCTGCGCAACATGAGGGACCTGGGTGTCGACGGAGTGTCGGTGTTCCCGCTGGGGGAGGACCGGATGAAGACCGTGCGCAACTTCCGCAAGGCCTACGACGAGGTCATCGGTTCGTGACCGCCCTGCCCGAGGTCACGGTCGGCCGGGTCCTCGACCAGTGCCTGGCCACCGCCAGCGGCGAGGAGATCGTGCTGCTCGCCGACGAGGAGACCGACCCGATCGTGCTGGAGGCGCTCGTCCGCGGCCTCGAGGAGCGGCGCGCCATCCCGGTGGTGGCGCGGGTGCCGCGGTACGTCGTGCCGGGCAGCGAGCCCCCCGCGGCCGTGGCCGCGCTGCTCGCCTCGGCCGCCGGGGCGATCGAGCTCACCTCGACGTTCATCGGGTCGAGCGTGGCCCGCCAGCGGGCGACGGCCGCCGGCACGCGCTACCTCGCCATGCCCGGCGTGCGTGCCGACACGTTCCGGCTGTCCGGGCCCCTCGACGTGGACTTCGACGCGCTGCGCGGACTGACCGAGCACGTCGCCGCGGCCTGGGGCCGGGCGACGACGTACCGGCTCACGACTCCCGCGGGCACGGACCTGTCCGGCTCGGTGGAGAAGCGGCCGGGTCGCGCGCTGTTCGGCGTCGCCCGCGAGCTGGGGGAGTACATGGCACCGCCGGACGTCGAGGCGGGCACGGCCCCGGTCGAGGCGACCTCTCAGGGCGTGGTCGTCATCGACGCCGACTTCCTGTTCATGGGTCAGGGCCCGCTGGCCGGAGAGGTCGCGCTCCACTTCGAGAACGGGCGGCTGCGCGGCGTGGAGGGTGCCGAGGCCGGCCGGCTGACCGAGATGATCGAGCGCTGCGCCGACCCGCGGATGGACAACCTGGCCGAGGTCTCGGTCGGGCTGAACCCCAACGGCCGGGTGTGCGGCGTGCCGATGGAGACCGAGTCCACGCTCGGCAGCGCCCACATCGCGCTCGGCAACTCCATCGCGTACGGCGGCACCGTGGACGCCGTCGCCCATCTCGACTGCGTGATGCAGCACTCGACACTGGAGCTGGACGGCGAGGTTGTGATCAGCGACGGCGTACTTACGTCCGATACCAGATCCGATATGCACTAATCTGGACGGAGATTCTCGGCGGCGCGTGGGATGTGAATGAATGAGTACTGACAGCACAGGGGTTCAGCTGGAGCATCTCCAGTTGAAGGACCGGGTCTATCGCCATCTGCGCGACGGCATCATCGACGGTACCTACGACACCGGCGCCGCGCTGCGCGAGGTCGAGATCGCCTCCCGGCTGGGGGTCAGCAAGACGCCCGTGCGGGAGGCCTTCGTCCGGCTGGAGAAGGACCGGCTCGTGGAGCTGATCCCGTACCGCGGCGCGATCGTCGCCGGCTACTCCGCCGCCGACCTCGAGGAGATCTCGGAGATCCGGCAGCTGGTCGAGGGTGCCTGCGCGAGCTCCGCCGCGGCGAACGCCACCGACGAGGAGATCGCCGAGCTCGAGCGCAACATCCAGCAGTCGCAGGATGCCCTGGCGAAGGGGAAGGTCGCCCAGGTGGCGAAGCTCTTCGACACCTTCGACCAGTTGATCTACCGGCACTCCCGCAACAAGTGGCTCACCGAGCTGGTCGAGAACCTCGAGGGCCACCAGCGCCGGATCGGGCGCCTCACCGTGGCCATCCCGGGGCGCCTGGAGCGCTCGGTCGAGCAGCACGAGCAGATCGTGGAGGCGATCAAGGCCCGCAACGAGCGCCGGGCCGAGCGCGACATGCGCGCCCACGTCGCCAGTGTGATGTCGGACCGGCTCACGTCCTTCATCGCAGAGAACTGAGGCTCCCTGCCCCGACCGCCGGGCCGCCCGATCGGGCGGCCCGGCGGCGGCGTCATGGCCCCGGGCTCAGCCCTCGATGCGCGCCCGGGTGCGCAGGAAGGCCTCGTTGGCGTTCTTGAGGATCTCGTCCTCGTCGAGGGTGAGCAGGCGCCGGTCCTCCATCACCACCTCGCCGTCGATGATGCTGGTGTGCACGGCGCTGCCGTTCGCGCTGAACACCAGGTGGGAGTAGATGTGGGCCGGGTCGTTCGGCGCCAGCGGCAGGAACATCGGGTTGTGGGTGTCGATGAGGATGATGTCCGCCTTCTTCCCCGCGCTCAGCTCGCCGGTCTCGTGACCGAGTGCGGCGGCTCCGTTGCGGGTGGCCATCCGGACGACGTCGGGCGCCTGCTGCAGGCTGGCGTCGACCCGCGAGGCGCGGTGCATGAGCGAGGCGAACTTCATCACCTGGAACGGGTCGCGGCTGTTGTTGCACTCCGCCGCATCGTGTCCGAGACCCACGTTGATGCCCGCGTTGAGCATCTCGGGCAGCCGGGCGATGCCGTTGCCGAGCTTGGCGTTGGACGAGGGGTTGTGCGAGATCTGGGTGTTCGTCTCGCGCATCAGCGCGATCTCCCGGTCGGAGAGCCACACGCAGTGCGCGGCGATCACGTTGCGGCCCAGGAGCCCGGCGTCGTAGGCCACCTCGGTGGGCCGCATCCCGAACCGCTTCTTGCTGTCCTCGACCTCGGTGAGCGACTCGTTCAGGTGGATGTGGATGCCGGTCTGCAGCTCGTCCGCCAGGATCCGGGCGTCGCGCAGCAGCTCGGGGGAGGCCAGCGGCAGCCACTCGATGCCGACGTACACCTCCACGCGGCCGTTGCCGGCGCCGTGGACGGCGTCGTAGGCGTCCTTGTTGTCCTGCAGGCTGTCCAGGTCGTGCTCGGGGAGCGCGACGTCGTTGGACAGCACGGCCCGGATGCCGATGTCGACGGCGGCCCGGCCGAGGTCGGGCAGCCGCCGGTACATGTCGTTGACCGTGGTGACGCCGGACTTGATCGACTCGAGGTAGGAGCCGGCGGCGGCCCAGTAGGCGGCCTCGGCGTCCAGGTTGCGGATCAGGGGGTACCAGCAGGTGTCGAGGTACTCCCACAGCGGCAGGTGGTCGCTGAAGCCCTTCCCGATGGCCGTGTGGTAGTGCAGGTCGACGAAGCCCGGCATCACGACCTTGCCGCGGGCGTCGATCACCCGGTCGTCCGGGCCGGTCGGCCCGGCGTAGGCACCGGGTCCGACGGACTCGATCCGGTCGCCGGACACCACCACGTGTCCGTCGAAGACGACATCACCCGCATCGTTCATGGTCAGGACGGTGCCGCCGGTGATGATCATGCGCGCCATGGATGACTCCTCAACTCTCAGCTGTGTGATCGTGCCCAGAATTCCATTTAAGGTCTAAGATATGAGATACAAGGCTCCTTGTCTCCCCCTGGGGCAGACGGATGCGGACAGGCCGGAAGGAACGGGACCGTGGCACAGACACCGCTGCGAGGCAACGCACCTCAGTCGGAGGACCAGCTTCAGCACGTGCAGCTGCGGGACGTCGTCTACGAGCGGCTGAGGGACGGCATCATCACGGGGCGGCACGACGTCGGCAGCACGCTGCGCGAGCTCGAGATCGCCACCAGCCTCGGCGTGAGCAAGACGCCGGTGCGCGAGGCCTTCGCGAGGTTGGCCACCGACGGGCTGGTCCGGCTGGTGCCCTACCGCGGCGCGATCGTGACCGACTACCAGGCCGAGGACCTCCACGCCATCTCGGGGATCCGGCAGCTGGTCGAAGGGGCCTGCGCCGCGCTCGCGGCCCGGCACCGCACCGACGCCGACCTGACGGCGATGCGGGCCAACCTCCAGGCCGCCGACGAGGCCCTCGCCGCGGTCGACGTCGACCGGGTCCTCGTGCTGTTCCTCGAGCTCGACGACATGCTCTACGGCTTCTCGCACAACTGGTGGCTCCAGGAGCTGGTCACCAAGCTGCGCGCCCACCAGCACCGGATCCTGCGGCTGACCGTGCGGATCCCCGGCCAGATGGCCGTGTCGGCCGCCCAGCACCACGAGATCGTCCGCGCGATCGCCGAGCAGAACGAGGAGGCGGCGGAGCTGCTGACCCGGGAGCACGTGGCCGGCGTGATGGCGGCGCACCACGAGGCCCTGTCGGCGAACTGAGGCGCATCCCGAACGCACGAGGGGCCCGGACGTCGTACGTCCGGGCCCCTCGTGCGTCGCTGGCGGGTGTCACCAGGTGAGCACGTTGCGTCCGTTCACCTCGCGCTTGCGCAGCCGCTCGATGCCGGTGCCGAACTCCTCGATCGGGTAGCGGGTGTCGATCTGGGCCCGCAGCTCGCCGCGCGCGCACATGGCGACGGCGGTCTCGAGGTCCTGACGGGCCGCCGCGACCGACCCGATCACCCGGGCCTCGGACAGGATCAGCTCGACCGGGTGCATCTGGAGCTCGTCGTCGGTGTAGCCGATGATCACGGCCGTCCCGCGCCGGGCCAGCCCGCGGACGCCGGCGAGCATGCTGGCCGTGGTGCCCACGAGCTCGAAGAAGTGGTCGGCGCCGCGACCGTCGGTGGCCTCCCGGATCCGGTCGGCGACGGCGTCGTAGCCGCGCTCGTCGAGCACGATGACCGAGCTCGCCCCGGCGTCCTTGGCGAGCGGGGTGCGCGCGTCGGAGTCCGCGATCGCGATCACCTGCGCGCCCGCCGCGACCGCGGCCTGCATGACCATCAGGCCGACGCCGCCGACCCCGTCGACGACCACCGTGTCACCGAACCGCACGTCGGCCAGCCGCAGCGCGTGCACGGCCGTCATCCCGCTGCAGCTGAGCAGGGCGGCGTCCTCGAAGGAGACGTTGTCGGGCAGCTTGACGCAGTTGGCGGCGGGCACCGGCACGATGTCGCGGAACGTCCCGTCGCTGCTGAAGCCGAGCTGGCCGACCGGGTCGGTGCAGACCTCCTCGCACCCGGTGCGGCACCAGTGGCAGGTGCCGCAGCCCACGAAGTTGTAGATCGCGACGCGGTCCCCGACGGCGACGTTCGTGACGCCCTCCGGCACGTACGTGACGACGCCGGCGCCCTCGTGCCCGAGGATGAACGGGTAGCCGGGCGGCTCGAGCATCCCGTCGAGGATGTGCAGCTCGGTGCCGCAGATCCCGGCCGCGCGGGACTCGACCAGGACCAGGTCTCCCCGCTCCGGCTCGGGCACCTCCGCGACCTCGTACGTACCGGCTTCCTGCATGACAACTGCCTTCATCGAGCCCCTCCTCGGGCGTATCGCGGTGACAGGGTTGGTGACGGGGTTGGTGACGGGGTTGGTGACGGTGGGAGAGTCACGGTCAGTCCAGGTTGACCCAGACCGTCTTGGTCTGGAGGTAGGAGTCGAGCGCCTCCTCGCCGAGCTCCTTGCCGAAGCCGCTCATCTTGAAGCCGCCGAAGGAGACCGCGGGGTCGAAGTAGCCGTAGGTGTTGACGTAGACCGTGCCGGCGTGGATGCCGGCGGCCATCCGGTGCGCACGCGCGATGTCCTTGGTCCAGACGCCCGAGCAGAGCCCGTACGACGTGTCGTTGGCGAGCTCGACGGCCTCCTCCTCGGAGCCGAACCGGCTCACCATCGCGACCGGGCCGAAGATCTCCTCGCGCATGATCCGCATGTCCGGCTTGACGTCGGCGAAGACGGTGGGGCGCACGAAGGTGCCCTGCTCCGGGAGCGGGGTGCTCGGGTCGGAGGCGAGGCGCGCCCCCTCCTCGATCCCGGACTGGATCATGGAGTTGACCCGGGTCTGCTGCTCCTCGCTGACCAGCGGGCCCATGGTCGTCTCGGGGTCGAGCCCCGACCCCAGTCGCACCTGCGCGACGCGGTCGACCAGTCGGGCGGTGAACTCGTCGGCGATCTCGTCCTGGACGTAGACCCGGGCACCGGCGATGCAGCACTGGCCCTGGTTGAAGAAGACCGCGCCGAAGGTGCCCTCGAGGGCGGCGTCGAGGTCCGCGTCGGCGAAGACGACGCTGGGCGACTTGCCGCCCAGCTCCAGGCTCACCTTCTTCATGTTGCCCCGGGCGGCCTCCATGATCTTCTGCCCGGTCGTGGTCTCGCCGGTGAAGGTGATCTTGTCGACGCCACTGTGCGACGCGAGCGGGGCGCCGGCCGTGGGCCCGTAGCCGGTGACGATGTTGACGACCCCGGGCGGGAAGCCGACCTCGTTGATCAGCTCGGCCAGCCGCAGTGCCGACAGGGGCGTCTGCTCCGCGGGCTTGAGGACGACGGTGTTGCCGGTGGCCAGGGCCGGCCCCAGCTTGTAGCCGCACATGAGCAGCGGGAAGTTCCAGGGGATGATCGCCCCGACCACGCCCACGGACTCGCGCCGCGTGTAGACGTGGAAGTTGGCCCCGCCCTGGGGGGTGATCGTCCGGCCCTCGAGCTTGCTCGCCCAGCCGGCGTAGTACTTGTACAGGCCGGCGCTGAGCGGCACGTCGACCATGCGCGACTCCGAGGTCGGCTTGCCGTTGTCGATCGCCTCGAGCTGGGCGAACTCCTCGGTGAGCTCCTCGATCCGCTGCCCCAGCCGCCACAGCAGCTCGGCGCGCTGCGCCGTGGGGAGCGCGCGCCAGCCGGGCAGGGCGGCCCGGGCCGCGGCGACCGCGTCGTCGACGTCGGCGGCCACCCCCGAGGGCACGGACGTGAGAACGCTCTGGGTGACGGGGTTCGTGACCGGGATCCGGTCCGATCCGTGGGAGCTGACGAACTCGCCGCCGATGAAGAGCCCGTGCTCCCTGTTGACGAAGGACGAGACGGACTCGAGCAGTGCAACCATGGCCTATCCCTCACACTTCATATATTGGATCTGAGATCACGATAGGAGGCGGTGGCGGCTGCGTCAATGACCAGTCCAGGGGGCGGCGGACCCCTTGCCGCCGCGATCCCGAGGCCGATAGGATCTGAGATCTGACATATAAAACGTCGTCCGTCAGGAGTGTTCCGCCGGTGATCATCGACGCACACACGCACATCCTCGGGCTCGCGGCCGATCCCGCGTTCACGGCCGAGTACGGCCGCGAGGGGTCGCTCTGCATCTACCGCGCCCAGGGCAAGCTGCCCAGCCATCGGATGCCGACCGAGGCCGAGTACGGCGCCTGCGGCCTCTCGCACGACGGGTTCCTCGAGATCGGGCCCAGTGAGATGATCGCCGGCCACCCCGGCTTCGACCGCATCGTGCTGCTGGCGATGTCGCCGCAGTTCCTCGACGGTCGGCTGATCGGGACCGTCGACAACCTCGGCGTCACCTCCGTGCCCGGCCCGCCGACGCCCGAGAAGTGCAACGACTACATCGCCGACGTACAGGGCCAGCACCCCGACACGTTCATCGGCTTCGCCTCGGTGAACCCCAACTACAAGGGGGTCAAGGCGGCGGTCGCCGAGCTCGAGCGCGCGGTCACCGAGCTGGGGCTCCAGGGCCTGAAGCTCTACCCGATGTACCAGCACTGGTCCCCGGCCGACCCGATCCTCTCCTTCCCCATCTTCGAGAAGGCCGCCGAGCTCGACATCCCGGTGCTGGTGCACCAGGCCGGGTCGACCCGCGTGGACGCCCGGATGGACTTCGCCCGCCCCGCCCTGCTCGACGACATCGGCAGGAACTTCCCCAGCGTGCGGCTGCTGATCGCCCACTGCGGCACGCCCTGGGTGGAGGAGGCGATGTTCATGTGCACCAAGCACCCCAACTTCTTCGCCGAGCTCAGCTACCACATCTCGACCGTCACTACCGAGGAGCTGTACCGGTGGCTGCTCCACCTCGAGCAGATGTTCGTCCCGCTCGAGAAGGTGGTCTTCGGCTCCGACTACCCGGGCTTCACCTACGACCCGGTGCACCTGCGCGACAAGGTCCTGAGCGTCAACGAGGTGGCCCGCAAGCTCGACATGCCGGAGATTCCCCAGGCCAAGCTCGACGGGATCCTGGGCGACAACTTCGCCCGGATCATGCGCCTGATCGACTGACCTGCCGACTCGACCGTCCCGAGAAAGAGAGGCGCACATGAGCGAGCTGACCGCCGAGTGGCTCCGGAAGTCCTGCCCGCAGATCTGGGACTCGTTGCACGACCACCCGTTCCTGCGGGAGATGGCGACCGGGACGCTCAGTCTGGACCGGTTCCGGTTCTACCTGGAGCAGGACACGATGTACCTCCGCGAGTACGCCAAGTGCATGGCTCTCGGTGCCGCCCGGGCCGCCCGGGTGGACGAGGTCGCCTGGCTCCGGGACTCGCTGGACAACATCGTCGACAACGAGCTCCCGCGCAACGAGCAGCTGCTGCAGCGGGTCATCGACCTCGGTGCGGCCGACCGCGGTGGGTCGCGGGGGATGGCGCCGACCACGCTGGCGTACACGTCCTTCCTGACGGCCACGGCGTACCGCGGGGACGCGCTGGACGTGATGACGGTGATCCTGCCGTGCGCGATCAGCTACCGGGAGATCGCCCTGGAGCTGGTCGAGGTGATCGCGCCGGACTCGCTCTACACGGCCTGGATGGAGTTCTTCGTCGGCGACTTCTACGGCGAGCGGCTCCGGCAGATGCAGGCGAACTTCGCGGAGCTGGCGGCCCGGGCCGACGACAGCAGGCGCGGCTTCCTGCGGGAGCAGTTCGCGACCGCGAGCCGGCTGGAGGTCGCGTTCTGGGACATGGCCTACGGCTGCCGGCAGTGGCCGGACCTGGCGGTCCCGGTCGGCTGAGCCGCCCGCCACCGCGCGCACCCCGTCTACCCGAAGGAAGTCGATGCACTGGACGAACTGGTACCGCAACCAGCACTGCACTCCAGCGGAGGTCGTCGCGCCGGCGTCCGAGGCCGAGGTCGTCGAGGCCGTCGACCGGGCCCGGTCCCGGGGCCGGACACTGCGGCCCGCCGGGTCGGGACACTCCAACGTGCCGCTCGTCCTCACCGACGGCGTCGTGGTCGACCTGGCCGGCCTGTCCGGCCTGGTCGACGTCGACTGCGCGACCCATCGGGCGACGGTGCGTGCCGGCACCCGGATCTGCGACCTCGGCCCGCTCCTGTGGGAGCACGGGCTGAGCCTCACCAACCAGGGCGACATCGACGGCCAGCAGATCGCCGGTGCGATCGCCACCGGCACGCACGGCACCGGTCGCGACCTCGGCTCGCTGTCGAACGCGGTCGTGGGCGCGCGCGTGGTCCGTGCCGACGGGTCGGTCGCCGTCGTCGACTCCTCGACGCCCGAGTGGCTGCGCGCCACCCGCACGTCGCTCGGTGCGCTCGGGGTGGTCACCGAGCTGACCCTGCAGGTCTCGCCGGCCTACTCGCTCGCGGCCCGGCTCGAGCCGACCAGCTGGGCGGAGCTGCTCGACAGCTGGTCCGAGCGCCTCGACGGGCACCGGCACTTCCTCTTCTACTGGTTCCCCACCGCCGCCGCGGCGAGTGCGTGGTTCGACTACGACCCGCCGCTCGGCGCGGACACCGTGCTGGTCAAGACGATGGACCCGCTGCCGGCGGACGCCCCCAGGAGCGACGGCACGCCCCGGGTGGGCCGCGCCTACCAGGTCTTCGCCGACCCGTCCGAGCCGACGTTCCACGAGCTCGAGTTCATGGTGCCGGTCGAGCGCGCCGAGGAGGCGCTCGGCGAGCTCCGCGCGATGCTGCTCGCGCGGCATCCGGAGCACCCGCTCCCGCTGGAGGTGCGCTTCATCGCGGCCGACGACTCCTACCTCAGCCCGTTCTCGGCGCGGGCCTCGTGCTCGATCTCGGTCTCCGGGGTGATGGGGGAGGACAACGCGGCGCTCTTCCGCGACTGCGAGCGGATCTTCGCGCAGTTCGACGGGCGCCCGCACTGGGGGAAGTGGCACCCGTACGACGCCGCCGACCTGGCCGCCCTGTACCCCGGCCTGTCCGCGTTCCGCGAGGTGCGAGCCGAGCTCGATCCCGGCCACCTCTTCACCAACCCCTATCTCGGCGGCCTGCTGGACGGCACGCCGCGCGAAGGAGACCGATGAGCGACCACGCAGACCCGTTCCTCAACCTCATCGACGGGCAGCGGGTCGAGGCCGCGTCGGGTGCGGTGCGCGAGGTGACCGACCCGTCGACCGGCACCACCTTCGCCGTGGCACCCGACTCGGGCCGCGGCGACGTCGACCGGGCGGTGGCCGCCGCACGCCGGGCCGCGGAGGGCTGGGCGGACACCACCCCGGCCGCCCGTGCGGAGCACCTGCTCGCGCTGGCCGACGCGGTGGCGGAGCACCGGTCGCTGTTCGTCTCCGACGACTCCCGCAATGCCGGCAAGCCGATCGAGTCGGTCGGCGACGAGGTCGACGGCGGCGTCGACAGCCTGCGGTACTTCGCCGGTGCGGCCCGCGTCGTGGAGGGGAAGGCGGCGGGGGAGTACCTGACGGGCTACACCTCGATGCTGCGGCGCGAGCCGATCGGCGTGGTCGGTCAGATCGCGCCCTGGAACTACCCGCTGATGATGGCTCTCTGGAAGATCGGCCCGGCCCTCGCGGCGGGGAACACCGTGGTGCTCAAGCCGGCGCCGCTCACGCCGGTGTCCACGCTGCGGCTGGCCGCCCTCGCGGCGGAGGTGCTGCCCCCCGGCGTCCTGAACGCGGTGGCGGGCGGCGACGAGGTCGGCGCCGCGGTCGTCGGGCATCCCGGCGTCGACATGGTCTCGCTGACCGGGTCGGTCGCCACCGGCAAGGCCATCGCCCGCACGGCGGCGGACTCGCTCAAGCGCGTCCACCTCGAGCTCGGCGGCAAGGCCCCGGTCGTCGTCTTCGACGACGCGGACGTCACGGCCGCCGCCGGTGCGATCGCTGCCGGCGGCTTCTGGAACGCCGGCCAGGACTGCACCGCCGCCACCCGAGTGCTGGCGACCCCGAAGGCGTACGACGAGCTGGTCGCGGCCGTCGCGGCCGCGGCCGGGAAGCTCGTGGTCGGTGACACCAGCGACCCGGCGACGACGCTCGGGCCGCTGATCAGCGGGGCCCAGCGCGACCGCGTGGCCGCGCTCGTGGACGGCCGCTCGCCGCGGACCGAGGTCGTCACCGGCGGCGCCGCCGTCGACCGGGCCGGCTACTACTTCCAGCCGACCGTGATCACCGGCGCCGAGCAGGGCGACGACCTGATCCAGCAGGAGATCTTCGGGCCGGTGGTGACCGTGCAACGCGTCGCCGACGAGGAAGCGGCCGTCCGCGCGGCCAACGGCACGCCGTACGGGCTGGTCGCCTCGGTGTGGACCCGGGACGTCGCCCGCGCGATGCGGATGTCCAAGGCCCTGCAGTTCGGCACGGTGTGGGTCAACGACCACTTCCCGGTCACCCCCGAGATGCCCTTCGGCGGCTACAAGCAGTCGGGCTACGGCAAGGACCTGTCCAGCTACGCGCTCGAGGAGTACACGAACGTGAAGCACGTGATGGTCAGCCTGCGCTGACCGGGATCGTCCGTCATCAGCCGGTGAGAGTCCGGTGTCAGGGGCTCAGGGCTCAGATCCCAGAACCCAGATCCCAGAACCCAGATCGGAGTGCCGTGCTCAAGCGGATCCATCACGTCGCCTTCGCCGAGGAGAGTGGCGCCGCCGTCGTGCGGCGGCTCCAGGAGGTCTTCGGGCTCGAGGTCGAGAGCGAGGAGGCGGCGCCCGGCTTCGTCGAACGCATGCTCCCGGTCGGTGACTGCTGGCTCCAGGCGCTGGAGGCGACCGACGACGGCGTGGTGCGGAGGTCGATCGCGACCCGCGGACCCGGTCTGCACCACGTGGCCTTCGAGGTCGAGGACCTGCCCGCCGTCCTCGACCGGATGGCGCGCCACGGGGTCGAGCTCATCGACCGCGAGCCCCGGATCGGTGGCGGGGGCCACCGGATCGCGTTCGCCCATCCGCGCTCGTTCGGCGGGGTGCTGGTCGAGCTGGTGGAGACCTCGAGCGAGACCGACCGATGACGCGACCCGACCTGCGCGTCGAGCACGACCTGATCGGCGAGCTCGAGATCCCCGCCGGGGCCTACTGGGGCATCAACACGGTCCGGGCGCTGCAGAACTTCGACATCACCGGCACCCCGATCGCGGCGCACCCGGCGCTGATCGAGTCGCTGGCCGGCGTCAAGCAGGCCGCGGCGATGGCCAACCGGGACCTGGGCCTGCTGGACGAGCAGGTGGCGGACGCCGTCATTGCCGCGTGCCTCGAGATCCGGCAGGGGCGGCTGCGGGACTCCTTCGTCGTCGACGTACTCCAGGGCGGTGCGGGGACGTCGACCAACATGAACGCCAACGAGGTCATCGCCAACCGGGCTCTGGAGCTGCTCGGCGAGCCGCGGGGCAGCTACGCCGTGGTCCATCCCAACGAGCACGTGAACCTGGGACAGTCCACCAACGACGTCTATCCGACCGCGCTGCGGCTCGGGCTGCGGCTCGCCGTGCACGACCTCGTGGTGCGGATCGAGGCGCTGGCGACGTCGTTCGAGCGGAGGGCCGACGACATCGGCGACGTGCTGAAGCTCGGTCGCACGCAGCTCCAGGACGCCGTGCCGATGACCGTCGGCCAGGAGTTCCGGGCGTTCGCGGCGACGCTGCGGGAGGACCGCGCGCGCATCGACGAGGTGGTCCCGCACCTGCTCGAGGTCAATCTCGGCGGGACGGCCATCGGCACCGGCCTGAACGCGCACCACGACTACCGCGACCTGGTGCGCCACTACCTGGCGAGGATCACTGGGCTGCCGGTGCGCACCGCCCCGGACCTGATCGAGGCGACCCAGGACTGCGGCGTCTTCGTGCTGCTCTCGTCGATGCTCAAGCGGTACGCCGTCAAGCTCTCCAAGATCTGCAACGACCTGCGGCTGCTGGCCTCGGGGCCCCGAGGGGGCTTCCACGAGCTGAACCTCCCGGAGCGTCAGGCCGGGTCGAGCATCATGCCCGGCAAGGTGAACCCGGTGATCCCCGAGCTGGTCAACCAGGTGGCCTTCGAGGTGATCGGCAACGACCTCACCGTCACGATGGCGGCGGAGGCCGGTCAGCTCCAGCTCAACGCGTTCGAGCCGGTGATCGGGCACACGCTGTTCCGGAGCATCGACCGGCTCGGCCGGGCGTCCACCGCCCTGGCGACGCGCTGCGTCGACGGCATCACGGTCAACGAGGTGCACCTGCGCGCCCAGGTCGAGAGCAGCATCGGACTGGTCACCGCGCTGAGCCCGATGATCGGGTACGAACGCGCCACCGAGGCGGCCCGGCTGGCGCTGGCCTCGGACCGGGGCGTGCTCGAGGTCGTCGTGGCCGAGGGCTGGCTCAGCGCGGCCGAGGCCGACGCGGCGGTGACGCCCACGGCGCTGGGCGTGCCGACGAGGGGCCGGCGCTGAGGTTCGACCCTCCCGGACATCGACGGGTGGTGCGCAAAATGACGAGTTCTCGCCATTGACGTGCCCAGCCGTTGACAGGCACCGGGCGTCGCACTCTGATGAAGGGGCACGCTCGAGCCGTCGGCGAACCGGCCGATGCGGGGCGCGAACCGTGTGATGGTCATGACTGACGTCGTCATCCAGATCAGCCCTGAGATCGGTCGCCGGGAAGCGACGACGGTGCTCACGCAGCTGGTCGGTGCCCCGGTGGGGGCACTCTTCCCCGGGACCGACGATCCCGAGATGCAGTCCTGGCTGCACGTCGCACTGCCCTCCGACCGCGACGCCGACGAAGTCGTCCGCGAACTCGTCGGCCATCGGTACGTCGAGTCCGCCTACGTCAAGCCACCCGAATCGGTGCCGTGACCCAAGGAGAGGTGAACCATGGCAGACAGGGGTAGCGCACGACTGAACGAAGACGGCCCGTTGGCCGAAGGCCGCCGAGAGCTGGTCTGCTTCACGGCAGCGGGCTCCGGCGTCGAGATCACGGCGTCGTACGCCACGACAACGTCGAACAGCCCGGTCGGGCCGCTCGCGGAGCTCGCGGCCGCGCCGGACGTCGTCTTCCAACCGATCTTCGGCTCCGCCGAACGACTGCGGTCCGACAGCCAGCACCCGGCGGCCGCCGGCATGGCGGCGCCCGAGATGGGCGAGCTGGTCGACAGGATGGGTCGCTGCTACCAGGTGGCAGCGCCCGACGACCGGCTCGAGGCACTGGCCGAGCAGCTCAACGCCATGGACGTCGTCGAGAGCGCCTACGTGAAGCCGGCGGCGGCGCTCGCCCAGACGCGCACGACGACGTCGGGCCGCCGCGGCACCCGACCGGCGAAGAAGGCCGTCGCCGCGCGGGCGCAGTCCGCCCGGGCCGAGGCGCCCTACGAGGAGGCGAGCACGGACGGCCTCGGGGTCAACGACATGCAGCCGCTCCCCATGGACTCGCCCCCGGTGTCGCCGTCGTTCGAGACCAGACAGGGCTACCTGGGCGCCGCCCCGGGCGGCATCGACGCACGCCATGCCTGGACCGTCTCCGGAGGCCGAGGCGCGGGCGTGCAGGTGATCGACTGTGAGTGGGGCTGGCGCTTCACGCACGAGGACCTGCGCACCAACCAGGGCGGGGTCGTCGTCGGCACGGGCTCGACCGACACCAACCACGGCACGGCGGTGCTCGGCGAGATCAGCGGCGACGTGAACAGCTTCGGGGTCACCGGGATCGCACCCGACGCCGTCGTCTACGGCGCGGCGTTCTCGATGCCCACCGCGCAGGCCATCCAGCAGGCCGCGGACCGGGTGTCCGCCGGTGACATCCTGCTGCTGGAGATCCACCGGGCAGGCCCCGATGCGAGCGGCGCCGGCCAGGACGGGTACATCGCGGTCGAGTGGTGGCCCGACGACTACCTGGCCATCCGCTACGCCGTCAACCGCGGCGTGGTCGTGGTCGAGGCCGCCGGCAACGGCGCTCGCGACCTGGACAACGCCGTCTACGACACCGGGCCGGCCGGCTTCCCGACGTGGTGGGTCAACCCCTTCCGCCGGACGACACTGGACTCCGGTGCCGTCGTCGTCGGGGCCGGAGCGCCACCGCCGGGCACCCACGGGCGGGACCACGGCCCGGACCGGTCCCGGCTCGACTTCTCCAACTACGGGGCGTGCGTCGACGCGCAGGGCTGGGGACGGGAGGTGACCTCGACCGGGTACGGCGACCTGCAGGGTGGCGCCTCGCAGGATCTCTGGTACACCGACATGTTCAGCGGTACGTCGAGCGCCTCGCCGATCGTGGTCGGTGCCCTCGCGTGCGTGCAGGGCACGCTGCGCGCCGCGGGCCGGATCCCGTTGTCGCCCGGTCGGGCCCGGCAGCTGCTGCGCGCGGGCGGATCGCCGCAGCAGGACGCGCCGGGGCGCCCGAGCACGCAGCGGATCGGCAGCCGTCCGGACCTGCGCCAGCTGATCCCGATGGCACTCGAGCAGCGCAGCTGGTTCGGAGTCCAGTTCCGGGGCCGGCTCGAGGCCGACCAGACCCAGCGCTGGTTCACCTTCAACTGGCCGGCGCACTGGCATGTGGAGTGGTCGGTGGTGCCCACCAACCCGCGGGGAGGCGGCCCCACCGTCGAGTGGACGGTCCGCACCGAGCGCCCGTCCGACTACTACGTGACGTACTGGATCGACATCAAGAACCTGCGCGCGGAGCAGACCTCCTTCGAGGTCCGCTACGCCGTGCTGGGTTGGTAGGAGGGAGAACGATGAAGCTCGTGATCCAGATCAGCGACGACGCTGCTGACGCCACGACCACTGGCACGACCACTGGCACGACCACCGAGGAGACCGCTGCCGCGCAGGGCGGGAGCGGCACGCCCGACGGCCTCCCGGAGCTCGAGGCCAGGAACGGCGGGCCGGTCCCGGAGATCCTGCTCAGTATGGAGAGCGAGGTCGCGGCGGGGCTGCGCTCCGCGCCGCACCTGTCCTGACGCCCATGGGTGCCGCCCGCCGCGCCCGCGGGAGCGGCGGCAGTCGCCTGTGACAGTGGGCCCGCGGCCCGCTGTCACAGGCGGTCGTCGGCCCCGGCGTCGGCCGCCTCCCGGTCCCGGAGCACGTTGCGGCGGATCTTCCCGGTCTGCGTCTTCGGCAGGTCCGACACGACGTGGACCACCCGGGGGCACTTGTAGGCCGCGAGCCGCTCGCGGGCGAACGCGATCAGCTCCTCCGGTGTCGCGGTCGTCCCCGCCTTCAGCGACACGAAGGCCGTGACGGCCTCGCCGCGGTAGTCGTCCGGCACGCCCACGACCGCGGCCTCGTGCACCGCGGGGTGGGCGTACAGGGTGTCCTCGACCTCACGGGGCCAGACCTTGTAGCCGGAGGTGTTGATCTGGTCCTTCAGGCGGTCGACCAGGTAGACCCAGCCCGCCTCGTCCATGATCGCTCCGTCGCCGGTGTGCAGCCAGCCGTCGGGGATGGTCGCGGCGGTGGCCTCCGGCCGGTGCCAGTAGCCCGGCACCACCTGCGGTCCGCGGAGCACCAGCTCACCCTGCGCACCGGGCGGGACCGGTCGGTCCGAGGCGTCCACCACCTGCGCGTCGAGGCCCGGCAGCGGCACCCCCACCGACAGCGTCCCGCTCGCCTCGTCGACCGGCGCCTCGACGCCGAGCGGCACGGCGATCACGCCCGAGCTCGTCTCGGTCATGCCGTAGATGTTGTGGATGTAGACGCCGAAGCGATCGCGGAACCGATCGACGGTCGACGGTGGGATCGGTGCGCCGCCGCTGTAGACGGACCGCAGCGAGGCGAAGTGCTCCCGGGTGGCCTGCGGCAGCTGGTCGATGGCGTTGAAGGCGGTGATCGATCCGATCGTGAAGGTCACGCCGTGCTCGACGAACGCGTCGATCGCCACCTCGGGGTTGAAACGGTTCGTCATCACCAGGACGGCGTCGTGCAGCAGCGCGATCGTCGCGTTGATGACCGCGCCGGTGATGTGGAACAGCGGCGCCATCGCGAAGACGGCGTCCCCGGGCCGGAGCTCGATCCAAGCGGCGTACGTCGTGGTCACCGCCAGCAGGTTGCCGTGGGTGTTCATCGCACCCTTGGGCGGGCCGGTCGTGCCCGACGTATAGGTCAGCAGTGCCACCTCGTCGCGTGTCGGAGCCAGCGGGGCCGGCCGAACGCCGCGGAACTCGTCGATGAGCTCCTCCAGGTCGTACTCCGCCGGCGTGAGGCGCCGCGCCTCCGCGCCGAAGACCCGAGGGTCGTTGCGGGTCTGGAAGGCCAGGGGAGTGGTGCTGACCATCCACTGCACCGTGCTGCCGACCAGCGTCTCGGCGGTCGCCGGCACGTCCGCGTCCGTGCAGACGATGCCGACGGCCGCCGCGTCGTCGATCAGCCGGCGCAGCTCCTGGCCGCGGTACATGGGGTTGAGCACCAGGGCGGTCGCCCCGAGCTTCCACAGGGCGAGCAGGGACAGGGCGAACTGGGGGATGTTCTGCAGGTAGATGCCGACCCGGTCCCCGCGCTGGGTGCCGAGCGAGCGATAGGCCGCCGCGAGGGCGTCGGTGACCTCGTCGACCTCCCGCACGGTCATCGTGGCGTCGAAGTAGGCGATCGCCACGGCCTCGGGTTCGCGCGCCACGCGCGCTCGCCATGCCTCGACCAGCGACGTGTGGCGGGCGAGGTCGGTCCCGGCCACCGCGTCGGTGTAGAACGCGGTCCACCGTCTGTTCTCCATTCGGCACCTCCTGTGGGTGGGACGGTCGGTGGGGACCGTCGACGGGACCAGCCCGCGACCGGTCCGTCCCCGTTACGTGGCCCGCGGCAGCAGCAGCCGCACGATGTGGTCCACGCGTCGGTCGTGGAACGCTCGGCTCCAGGCCCGCTGGCCCATGCCCGCGACGATCGTGGCGTCGTGCTCGAGCGGGAAGTAGCACATCCCGATCAGGCTCAGGAACAGCTGGTCGGGCGCGTGCGCGGCCTCGGTCACTCCGGCCCGGGTCATCAGCGAGACCATCCGGTCGGCGAAGCGCTGGGAGTGTCGCGGCAGCTCCTCCCGGTTGCCCGCGTGCTCGAGCGCGTCCCGGGTGAGCAGCCAGACGAACGTGGGGTTCTCGAGGAGGAAGTCGACGTAGCCGCGGATCAGCAGGCGCAGCGCCTCCTCGCCCGCCTCCGGCGCTCGCTCCAGCAGCTCCTCCGCGTCGGTGGCCACCCGATCCAGGGCGGCGTTGCGTCGGTCGAACACGCGTTGGAGGACCGCGTCGTGCAGCTCCTCCTTCGAGCCGAAGAAGTAGCCGGGCAGCCCGACCGAGACGTGGGCGCGGTCGGCGATCGCGGCCAGCGAGGCGCCCTGGAAGCCGAGCTCGGCGAAGAGGTGCTCGGCGGCGTCGAGGATCGCCGCACGGGACCGGTCGGCGTCGCGAACCCGTCCGGTCCGCTTGCCGTTCGACGACGCACCAGCCGGTTCGTCCATCGCACTCATCCCCCAGCCGTCGGTCGTGGTCACGACGCAGGGTACGGCAGAAACCGCCGTGGTGGGGCGTGGACGCGTAACTATTTGTACATGCAGTAAGTACTTCACACGGCCCCGATCCTGGGCTAGTGTCCCCGGTCACAGCAGGATGCAGCGTCGGACAGCGCTGACAGATCGACTGCTATGTGGACGTTCAGTTGCCCGCACGGATGGGAACCAGCCACCGGACGCGGGTCGAGCAGGCGCCGGACGGCGCCGGAGGAGGATCGAGTTGTTCACCATCGAGCCGCTGGTCGTGGCCTACGGCCCGCACCGCGAGAAGAGCCGGTTCACGTACATGCACAACGCCGGGGTGCCGGTCGACGTGCCGTACGTCGCCTGGCTGGTGCGCGGGCAGGGCTTCGCCGCGCTGGTCGACGTCGGCTGCAGCGCCGACAACTACAACGAGCACATCCGCCCGGTGGACCGCGAGCTGGTGCACGTGGGCCAGGTCTTCGCCGACGTGGTCGACGTGAAGCCCATCGAGTCGCACCTGCGCGAGCGCGGGATGAAGCCCTCCGACATCGACGTCACGATCCTGACCCACCTGGACTGGGACCACTGCATGACCATGGAGCCTTTCGGCGGCAGCGAGATCCTGGTGCAGCGGCAGGAGTGGCAGCAGACCCCCTCCCACGAGATGTTCGCGACGTCGTACGCGCCGGCGGAGCACTACCAGCGCATCGAGGACATGGGGCTGACCCAGCTCGACGGCGACTACCAGATCGCCGACGGCTTCGACCTGCTGCTCACCCCGGGGCACACCCACGGCGGCCAGTCCGCGGTGGTCACGACCTCCGAGGGCACCTACGTCATCGCCGGTATGTGCGTGCTCAAGGAGAACTTCTATCCGTCCGAGGAGGAGGCCGAGCACTTCAAGGTCATCCCGCCCGGCGGGCACACGGACCTGTTCCAGGCCTACGAGCAGATGGTCCGGCTCAAGGAGCTCGGCGGCGACAACGTCCTGCCGCTGCACATGACCGAGGCCTTCGACATGGGCCGCATCGGCTCCCTGGCCGACTGACCGGCCACCCGTCACCCCCCCGACCCGACCGATCCCGACCTATCTCGACGACTCCCCTCGGAGGAGACATCATGAGGAAGAAGATCCCAACGCTCCTGACGTGCTCGGCCCTCCTGGCGCTGTCCGCCTGCGGCCTGGGCAGCTCGGGATCCGACGGTGGCAGCGACGACACGATCACGATCGGCACCCTGTTCTCGGTGTCCGGGTCGGGGGCGAACCTGGGCGACAAGATGCGCAAGGGGGCCGCGCTGGCGGTCAAGCAGGTCAACGCCGACGGTGGCATCGACGGCAGGACGATCGACTGGGTCTTCTACGACCCCGCGGGTGACACCTCCACCGCCGTGCAGCAGACGAATCGGATGCTCGACAGCGATGGCGTCGAGCTCGTCGTCGGGGGCGGCGGCTCCTCGGGCATCGCGCTCGCGATGGACCCGATCACCTCGAGCCGCGGGGTCGCGTTCATCGCGACGGAGGGGGCCCGTCAGATCGTCGAGCCGGCCGAGGATCACCCGCTGACCTTCAAGACCACCTTCAACGACACCGTGATGGTCGAGAAGCTGATCGAGTTCTGGCAGGCCAACGACATCACGCGGGTCGCGTTCATGCCGGACACCTCCAGCTTCGGCCAGTCGGCCCAGGAGGAGCTCGAGCGACTGGCCCCGGAGGCGGGCATCGAGGTCTCCACCGCGGCGTTCGACCCGGCCGCCAACGACCTCACCCCGCAGGTGAAGCGACTGGCCGGCAACGACCCGCAGGCCTACCTGGCGTGGACGATCACCCCGGCGGGCGTGACGTTCCTCAAGAACGTCCGCAGCGTGCTCGGCGACGACGTCATGGTCATGCACGGCTTCGGCTTCGTGGACGAGCGGTACATGACGCAGGCCGGCGCCGCGTCGAAGGGCACGCTCCTGGTGTCGCCGAAGCTCCCGGTCTGGGACGAGATCGACAAGAGCGACGAGCAGCAGCCGGTGATGGAGGACTTCGCCGCCGCCTACGCCGACGAGTACGACGGCGAGCAGCCCAACGTCTACGCGGGCCAGGCCTACGACGCGATGATGGTCGCCGTGGAGGCGCTGCGTGCCACCGGTGGGGACCCGGACGGCGAGAAGGTCGCCGACGCGATCGAGGCTCTCGGCACCCACGTGGGCGTCACGGGCGCGTTCAAGTTCACCGCCGACGACCACAGCGGCCTCAGCGTCGACGACGTCGCCGTCATCCGCTGGGACGGCTCGCGCTTCATGCCTGCGAAGTGACCTGTGGACACCGGTCTGTTCATCCAGGTGATCCTGTCCGGGCTGAGCGTGGGCGCGATCTACGCGCTCGTCGCGGTCGGCTTCGGCGTGGTCTTCAACGCCACCGGGGCGATCAACTTCGTCCAGGGTGAGTACGTCATGGTCGGGGGGCTCAGCGCCGGGATGCTCTACGAGGCGTGGGACGTCCCGGTCCTCGTGGCGATCCTGGTCGCGATCGCGCTGACGACGCTGCTGGGCGTGCTGACGGAGATGGGCCTGCTCGGCTTCGGGCGGTTGCGCACCCCGGCCAGCATCACGATCGCGACCATCGCGATCGCCGTCGTCGTCAAGGGCGCGGCGATGCTGATCTCGAACCGGGACACCTTCGCCCTCCCGTCGCTGCTCGGCCCGGGATCGCTGCAGGTGCTCGGCGCCTCGACCAGCCGGCAGACGCTCCTCAACCTGCTCCTCGCGGTGCTCGCGGTGGCCGCGCTCACGCTGTTCTTCCAGCGCACCAAGCTGGGCACCACCCTGCGGGCGGCGGCAAGCGACTCCGAGACGCTGCAGACGTTCGGCGTCTCCTACCGCACCACCGCCCGCTGGGCGTTCGCCATCGCTGCCGCCGTGGGTGCGCTCGCCGGCGCCGGACTGGCGCCGTTGACGGTGATGTCCTTCGACTCGGGCACTCTGCTCGGGCTCAAGGGCTTCGCCGCGGCGATGCTCGGCGGCCTCGGGAACCCCCGTGGGGCCCTGGCCGGCGGCCTGATGCTCGGGGTCGCGGAGGCCGTGATGTCCGGCTACGGCGCGGCGGCGTACGCCGACGTGGTCGCGTTCGTCGTGCTGCTGGCGATCCTCACCCTGAGGCCGACCGGCATGCTCGGCACGTCGCGGGCGGTGCGGACATGATGAGCCGACTCGCCGGTCCCGCGCGGACCATGAGCCGTCGGGCCACCTGGGAGCTCTGGATCACGCTCGGGCTGCTGGTCGTGCTGCCGATGCTGGCCGCCACCGACTACGCCCTGCACATCTGGACCCGGATGGCGATCTTCCTGATCCTGCTGACGGGGCTGAACTTCATCCAGGGCGTCGCGGGGATGACCTCGCTCGCCCAGGCGGGCTTCTTCGGGCTCGGCGCCTACGCCGCCGGCATCGCGACGGTGCGTCACGACGTGCCGCCGGTCCTCGCGCTCGCTCTCGCACCGGTGCTCGTGACGCTGGTGGCGCTCCTGATCGGCGTCCTGTCGATGCGGCTCAAGGAGATCTACTTCACGATGGCGACCCTGGGCGCCGGGTTCGTCCTGTACCTGCTGTTCGGGCGGATGGTCGAGCTGACCGGTGGCCCCAACGGACTGGTCGGCATCCCGCCGTTCTCCGTGGGCGGGGTGGAGTTCACCGAGCCGATCATGAAGTACGGACTGGCCGCCGTCCTGGCCGCGATCGGCGCCATCGCGGCCCACAACCTGCTGGTGTCGCGCACCGGCCGCGCGCTGCGCGCCTACGGCGCCTCCGAGCCGGCGGCGCTGGCGGTCGGCGCCAGTCCCTTCCGGCTGCGACTGCTGGCCTTCGGACTGAGCGGCTTCTACGCCGGTGTCGCCGGCGCCCTCGAGGCGTTCGACTCGCGCTTCGTCAGCCCGTCGACGTTCGACTTCATGACGGCGGTGCTGCTGGTCGTCGCCCTGGTCGTCTCCGGGGCGGGGCGGATGATCGGTCCGATCCTGGGGGCGCTGCTGCTCACCGGCATCGAGGTGTTCGCGGCGGACTACGCCGACTACGAGCCGTTGATCATGGGCATCGTCTTCCTCGTCGCCGTCCAGCTGTTCCCCCGCGGTGTCGCGGGCGAGCTGGCAGCCCGCCGGGAGGATCGCCGGGAGCGGGCGAAGCGGTCCGCCGACCTGGCCGCCGACGTGGCCGTCGATGCCCCGACGACGCTGAAGGCGGTGCAGCGATGACCAGCACGATCGAGCGGCCCGGCCTGCAGATCACCGGCGTGTGCAAGGCGTACGGCGGCCTCCAGGTGCTCAGCGACGTGACGCTGCGCGCGCCGGCCGGGGCGATCACGGCGGTGATCGGTCCCAACGGCGCCGGCAAGAGCACGCTGGCGAACGTCATCTCCGGCTTCGTCACCCAGGACCGGGGGGAGGTCGTCGTCAACGGCGTCCGGCTGCCGCCCGGGAAGGCGGTCACCCGGGCCGAGCACCGGCTGGGGCGCACGTTCCAGAACCTGGAGATCTTCACCGGGATGACCGTGCTCCAGAACGTCGCGATGGGTGCCTACTCGCGGCAGCGGGGCAGCCACCTCGGCGACCTCGTCCGGGGTCCACGGGCGCGTCGTGACGAGATCGAGGTCAAGGAGGCGGCGCTGGCCCTGCTGCGCAGGTTCCGGCTCGAGCACCGCGCCGACTCGCTGGTGGAGTCGCTGCCCTTCGGCGAGGCCAAGCTGGTCGAGATGGTCCGGGTGCTCGCCATGGAGCCCGAGGTCGTCGTGCTCGACGAGCCGGCCGCCGGGCTTCCGCCGGCCAGCGCGCTGCCGCTGGCCGAGACCATCGCCGGGCTGGCCGAGGACGGCATCGGGGTCCTCCTCATCGAGCACAACATGAAGCTCGTGATGAGCATCTCCCAGCACGTGGTCGTGCTCGACCAGGGGCAGGTGCTCACCGAGGGCTCACCCGCCGAGGTGCAGCAGGACCCCCGGGTCATCGAGGCCTACCTGGGGCCTGGCGCGACGACGAGCGAGGAGCTCACGCTATGAGCGGCACGGAGGGACTGGTCGTCGAGGGGCTCACCGTCCGCTACGGCCGGGTCGAGGTCGTGCACGGCATCGACTTCGCGGCGCGGCCGGGCCAGGTCACGTGCCTGGTGGGCAACAACGGGGCCGGCAAGACGACCACGATCCGGGGGATCCTCGGACTCCAGCCCAGCCGCGCGCGGCAGGTCACCTTCCAGGGCCGCTCGCTGTCCGGGGTGCCGACCCACGCCATCGCCCGGCACGGCATCGCGCTCGTGCCCGAGGGGCGCCGGGTGTTCGCGGACCTGACCGTGCTGGAGAACCTCCGGATGGGTGCGGTCCGACGCAACGGCGGCTGGCACGACGAGGTGACGCTGGGCGAGGTCTACGACCTGTTCCCCGAGCTGAGGGACCGCAGCGCCAGCAAGGCCGGCCTGTTGTCCGGCGGCCAGCAGCAGATGCTGGCGATGGGCCGGGCGATGATGGCCCGCCCCGACATGCTGGTCCTCGACGAGCCGTCGATGGGCCTCAGCCCGGTGCTGGTCAACCGGATCTACGAGGCGCTGGTCGCCCTGCGTGGGGCGGGCTACACGATCCTGCTCTCCGAGCAGAACGCCAACCTCGCCCTCGACCTGGCCGACCACGCCTACATCCTCGAGACGGGGCGGGTCGTGGAGGACGGCGTCGCCGCCGACCTCGCCGACTCCGCCCGCGTGCAAGCGATCTACCTGGGAGCCTGACGTGAACCTGTATCTCGACCCCGCCGCCGTGGCGGACCTGCTCGACCGGCCCGACGTCCGCGTCGTCGACACCCGCGCCTCCTTGGCCGACGGACCGACGGGGCGGGAGATGTGGGCGGCCGGCCACGTGCGCGGCGCCGTGCATGCCGACTGGATCGACGACTGGGGCACGACCGTCGACGGCGTCGAGGGCATGCTGCCCCCGGCCGACGAGTTCGCGGCGGCGATGTCGCGACTCGGCGTCGACAACGACACGCTGGTCGTCGCCTACGACGACAACTCGCTCTTCACCGCGTCCCGGCTGGTGTGGGCGCTGCTGCACTACGGGCACGAGCGGGTCGCGGTGCTCGACGGCGGCTTCCCCGCCTGGGAGGAGGTCGGCCTGCCGGTGTCGGTCGGCGAGGCCGACGAGCTCCCGCAGCCACGAAGCTTCCTCGTCGACGGGTCGCGGCAGCTCCGCCGGGAGATGGCGGAGGTCCGCGCCCTGCTCGACCGCGACGACGTCCGCCTGGTCGACTGCCGGATGGACGCGACGTTCGACACCTCGGCCGGGCGGATCCCCGGTGCGACCCGGCTCCCGTCGCCGACCCTGGTCGGGGACGACGGACGCTTCAAGCGGGGGGCGGAGGTCGTCGCACTGGCCGCGGCGGCCGGTGTCGCCCAGGAGGGGCCCACCGTCCTCTACTGCGGCGGCGGCGTCTCGGCGGCGGCGGTGCTGGTGTCCCTCCGCGACGCCGGGTACGAGAACCTCACCCTCTACGACGGCTCGTGGTCGGAGTGGTCCCGGCACGACGAGAACCCGATCGAGAGGCACGCATGAGCCCGGCCAGGGGACCCGCCCCGCTCGGGGCCTACGCGCAGACGGTCGTCGCCGCCGGGCTGTGCTTCGTCTCCGGCCAGGTGCCGGTCGACCGGGACGGCAACCACCTGCCCGCAGACGACCTGGCCGCCCAGGCCGAGCAGGTCTTCGCCAACCTCGAGGCATGCCTGGCCGACCAGGGACTGACGATGGCGGACGTCGTGTCGATCACGACGTTCCTGCGAGACATCGGCGACGGTGCCGCGGTCTCGGCGGTCCGCGGCCGGTTCTTCGGCGACCATCGACCCACCAGCACCGTCGTCGAGGTCTCGGGCTTCCTCAACCCCGCGTGGCGCCTGGAGGTCCAGGCGGTGGCCGCGGTCCGCGAACCCGATCAGCAGTAGGACAGGAGCCAGCGTGCGCATCGACAACCAGTTCACCGTCCCCGCGACCCCGGAGCGGGCCTGGGAGTTCCTCACCGACCTCGGTCGGGTGGCCCCGTGCCTGCCCGGTGCGACGGTGGAGTCGGTGGCGGGAGACACGCTCACCGGGCGGGTCGCGCTCCGCATCGGCCCGATGAACATGAGCTACGCCGGGGAGGCGGCGTTCGTGGTCAAGGACGACGAGAGCATGATCGCCACGATCGAGGCCGGCGGCCGCGACGGCCGTGGCGGCGGGACGGTGAAGGCGACGATCAAGGCCTCGCTGGCCGAGGCCCCCGGCGGCACGCAGGTGTGCCTGGCCACGGACCTCGGGCTCACCGGCCGGGTGGCCCAGCTCGGCCAGGGACCGATCAAGGAGCTGAGCGCGAAGCTGATGGGCCAGTTCGCCGACTGCCTCGCGGCCAGGCTGGAGGAGCCGGCGACCCGGCCCGCGGACGCCGGCCGCCCCGGCGACACGTCGCCGCCCGCCCCGCCGGTCGAACCCGTCGAGCCGATCAACCTGCTGGACGCCTCGCCGGTGTCGACGAAGGTGCTCGCCGGCGTCGCAGCCGTCGCGGTGGCGGTGGTCGTCGGCATCCTGCTGGGCCGCGTCGGTCGGCGGAGTGGGGGACGCTGATGTCCGACGTGCTGACCTCGATGGCCTACGAGCGGGCCCGCAGCGTCCCCGAGGCGATCGTCCTGCTGGCCGAGGGCGGCGAGGACGCCCGACCGATCTCCGGTGGCCAGAGCCTGGTGCCGATGATGAACCTGGGGCTCGCGGCCCCGGCGTTCCTCGTCGACGTCTCCGCGATCCCGGGGCTGCGCAGCGTCGGCGTGGAGGGTGACCATCTGGTCATCGGCGCCGCGGTCACGCACGCGGAGCTGACCAGCGACCCCGTGATCGCCGAGCACGCGCCGTTGCTGGCCCGCGCGGCCGCTCACATCGGCAGCCAGCGGATCCGCAACCGGGGCACCATCGGGGGCTCGGTCGCGCACGGCGACGCCGCCGCCGAGCTGCCGGTGAGCTGCCATGTGCTCGACGCCGACTACCAGGTCGAGAGCCGGGCCGGCGCCGAGTGGCGCCCGGCGCGCGCCTTCTCCCTGGGCTACTACCAGACCGATCTCGCGCCCGGCGAGCTGGTCACGGCGGTCCGGGTGCCGCTCCGTCCCGGGCACGGCTGGGGCTTCCAGGAGTACTCCCGCAGGTCCGGGGACTTCGCGCTGGCGTCCGCCGCCGCGGGTGTCGCCCTGGACGGCGGACGGATCAGCAGCGTGGCGATCGGGGTGACCGGCGCGGCCGACCGGCCGCTGCGCCTGGACGCCGTCGAGCGGCGGCTGACCGGCCTGACCGTGGAGGAGGGCGTTCGGTCGATCACCGGACTCGCTGGGGAGCTCGACGTGGCCGACGACCCGTACTGCGCGGCGTCGGAGCGGGCCCGACTGATCGAGGCGATGGCGGTGCGCGCGGTCCGGGAGGCCTGCGCCGATGCGAGGAGGGACCACTGATGACCGGCGGCATGGGCACCGCGGAGACGACGATCACGCTCAACGGCGCGGAGGTGACCGGCCGGGCGCCGGCCGACACCACGTTGGTGCGCTGGTTGCGTGAGCAGGCGCACGCGTACGAGGTGAAGGAGGGCTGCAACGAAGGCACCTGCGGCACCTGCACGGTCCTCGTCGACGGCCGTGCGGCAACGGGCTGCACGACGCTCGCGGTCCAGGTCGACGGGGCCGCGGTGGAGACCAGTGCCTCCCTCGCCGACGGCGAGGAGCTCAGTCCACTGCAGGCGAAGTTCTGGGAGACCGGTGCCGCGCAGTGCGGCTTCTGCACCCAGGGGATGCTGATGTCCGCCGTCGAGCTGCTGCGGTCCGGTGTCGAGGTCACGCCCGCCGTCGTGCGCGAGCACCTGCACGGCAATCTCTGCCGCTGCACGGGCTACCAGGCGATCGTCGATGCGGTGGTCGACGCGGCCGCAGAGGGGGCGACGCGATGACCGAGACGCTCTCGAGCCGGACGGCCTCGACTACCCGTGTCGTCAACCAGGCGGTGCCGCGCCGCGACTCCCACGAGAAGCTGCGCGGCCGGACCCGGTACGCCGGCGACGTCGACATCGCCGGGCAGCTCCACGCCCGACTGGTGCGCTCGCCCGTGCCGTCGGCGCGGATCGTCTCGCGGGACGCGTCCGCGGCCCTCCAGGTGCCGGGTGTGGTCGCGGTGCTCTTCGGCGAGGACGTGCCGAACAACGAGATCCCGACCAACACCGCGGGCATCAAGGGCCGGCCGCTGCCGCCGTCATGGGTGCTCGCCGTCGAGCGGGTGCGCTACCACGGCGAGCCGGTCGCCCTGATCGTGGCCGAGAGCCCGCGCGCGCTCGCCGCGGCGGAGGCGCTCGTCGAGGTGGAGTACGACGTGCTCCCAGTCGTCTCCGACCCGGAGCGGGCACTGGAGCCGGGATCGCCGGAGGTGCACGAGGGTGGCAACCTGCTCAGCCAGTGGCGCATCGACCGGGGAGACGTCGACCGCGCGTTCGCCGAGGCCCCGATCGTGGTCGAGGGCAGCTACGAGGCGCAGGTCGTCGACCATGCCTACCTGGAGCTCGAGACCGGCATCGGCTGGCTGGACGACGAAGGCGTCATCAACATCAAGGCCTCCACCCAGGAGATCGAGCACTACCGGCGGATCGCCCACATCGTCGGGTTGCCGGACTCCAAGGTCCGGGTGCAGGCGCCGTACCTCGGCGGCGGCTTCGGCGGCAAGGAGGACATGACCGTCGAGCCCTACATCGCGCTGGCGGTGCAGCGGACCGGGCGGCCGGTCAAGATGGTGTGGAGCCGCCAGGAGTCGCTGACCGCGCGGGCCAAGCGGCACCCGGTGCGGATGCGCTACCGCACGGCGGCGGCCGCGGACGGCACGTTGCTGGCCCACGACATCGAGATCGTCTCCGATGCGGGCGCCTACCCGCTGCTGAGCGGCTTCGTGCTGCTCTACATCACGCTGAACGCCGCCGGGCCCTACCGCTGTGACAACGTGCGGGTGCACTCGCGCGCGGCGTACACGAACAACACGCCGGGCTCGGCGTTCCGCGGCTTCGGCGGGATGCAGCCCGTGCTCGCCTACGAGGCCCAGATCGACAGGGTCGCCGACGCCGCGGGCCGGGACCGGGTCGAGGTGCGCAAGGCCAACGCCTTCGTCGTCGGTGACCGGATCCCGGCGGGCCAGCGGATCGAGACCGCGGTGTGGCTGCCGCAGTGCATCGACGCGGTGCTGGAGGCGATCGGCCCGCGACCGGAGCCGTCGTCCCCGGAGCACCGGGTCGGACTCGGGCTGGCCTGCAACGTGCAGCCCTACGGCCGGGTCGCCTGGATGAACGACTCCGCGTCGGCGTGGGTGGGCTGCGAGCGCGACGGCGGCGTCGTCGTGCGCTGCGGCGTCCCGGACGTGGGCGGCGGCCAGGTCTCGTCGCTCGCGCAGATCGCCGCCGAGGTGCTGCATGTGCCGATGGACAGCGTCACGGTGCACTTCGGCGACAGCGCACGCACACCGTTGGCGGGACGCACCACGGCCACCCGCCAGCTGTACATGTCCGGCAACGCCGTGCTGTCCGCGGCCGAGGAGCTGCGCGGCCAGCTGCTCGAAGGCGTGGCGCAGGGCACCGGGCAGCCCGTGTCGGAGCTGACGCTCACCGAGGGCGGCGTGCTCACCCCGGGCGGCGTGGTGCCGCTGGCCGAGGTGGTGGCCATGTGCCTGGCGTCCGGGGTCGCGATCAACGCGATGCGGACCTACTTCGCGCCGACGGGCGAGCCGGTGACCGAGCTGGTCGACTCCGAGCGGATCGTGCCGGACTTCACCTTCGGTGCGCACGCGGCGTACGTCGAGGTCGACACCCGCACCGGGCAGGTGCGGCCGCTGCGCTACGTGGCCGCCCACGACGTGGGTCGGGCCATCAACCCGCTGAGCGTCCGCGGCCAGATCCAGGGTGCGGTCGTCCAGGGCATCGGCTACGCGCTGACGGAGCGGATCGTGTACGACGAGGGCGTCAACCTGACCGGCGCGTTCTACCAGTACGCCATCCCGACCGCCGCCGACTGCCCGGAGATCGAGGTGGCGATCCTCGAGTCCGGTGAGGGCGTGGGCCCGTTCCACGCCCGCGGTATCGGCGAGCCGCCGATCGGTCCGTGCGCGGCCACCCTGGCCAGCGCGGTCGAGGACGCCGTGGGTGCCCGGCCGGCCACGCTGCCGATGCTCGCGGAGACCGTGCTGGCGTGCGTCGACGAGGGGGGCCGGGCATGAGCGCGACGGGTGTCGACCGGCACCGGACCACCGCGGGGCTCCACGTCGTCACCGTCGAGACCTCCAGCCTCGGGGACCGCAGCTACCTGGTGCACGACGGGTCGGTCGCGTTCGTGGTCGACCCGCAGCGCGACATCGACCGGGTGCTCGAGGTGCTGGACCGCGAGCGGCTGTCGCTGACCCACGTCTTCGAGACGCACGTCCACAACGACTACGTCACCGGCGGCCTGACCCTGGCCCGCGAGACCGGTGCGGCGTACCTGCTCAACGGCGCCGACGAGGTCGCCTTCGACCGGGAGCCGTTGCGCGACGGACAGCTCCTCGAGGTCGGAGACCGGATGCGGGTGGAGGTGGTCGCCACTCCGGGCCACACGTTCCACCACCTCTCCTACGTGCTGCGGGACCGGGACGCCGACCTGGGGCGAGCGGTGTTCTCCGGCGGCTCCCTGCTCTACGGCTCGACCGGCCGGCCGGACCTGCTGGGCGAGGAGCACACCGACCGGCTCGCCCGGCTGCAGCACGGCTCGGCGCACCGGCTCGGGCGGCTGCTTCCCGACGACGCGAGGCTCTACCCCACCCACGGGTTCGGGTCGTTCTGCTCGGCCACCCAGTCCGACGCGGTGGACTCCACGATCGGCGACGAGCGCAGGACGAACCCGGTGCTGGTCGACGACGAGGCGACGTACGTGCGGGAGCTGCTCGCGGGTCTCGGGCCGTGGCCGAGCTACTACGCCCACATCGCGCCGCTCAACGTGGCGGGTCCCGGCCGCGGCGACCTCACGCCGCCCCGGGAGGCGACGGCGGCGGAGATCCGGCGCCGCATCGACGCGGGGGAGTGGGTCGTCGACCTGCGCGGCCGCACCGCCTTCGCGACCGGTCACGTCCGCGGCAGCGTCAACGTCGGCCTCGACGGGGCCTTCGCGACGAACCTCGGCTGGCTCTTCGACTGGGGCACCCCGCTCACGCTGCTGGGGTCGCGACCCGACGAGGTCGCCGCGGCCCAGGTCGAGCTGATGCGCATCGGGATCGAGCGGCCGGTGGCCGCGACCACGGGCTCGCCCGAGCGGTGGGACGAGCGGCCCCTGGGCTCGTTCGAGCAGGCGGACTTCCCCCGCCTGGCCGCCGTCCTCGCGCGGCAGCCGGTGGACGTCCTCGACGTACGACGGGCCGAGGAGTTCGACGCCGGGCACATCGACGGGGCGGTGAACGTGCCGTTGCACGAGCTGCGCGCGCGGCACGGTGAACTGCCGCGGCGCCCGCTGTGGATCCACTGCCAGAGCGGCTACCGGGCGTCGATTGCCGCGTCGTTGCTGGCGGCGGAGGGGCGCGACGTCGTCGCGGTCGACGACCACTTCGGCCGGGCCGCCGACGCGGGTCTCCCCGTGCTCACCCGGTCGGCATGACCCTCGTCCTCGTCCTGGCGCTCTCGCTCGTCGTCGGCGTCGCGCTCGGGGCCCTCGGCGGTGGCGGGTCGATCCTGACCGTCCCGATCCTCGTGTACGTCGCCGGCCTCGACGCCAAGGAGGCGATCGCGACGTCGCTGCTCGTGGTCGGGACGACCTCGGCGGTGGGCGCGGTCACGCACGCCCGCGCGGGCCGGATCCGCTGGCGCACGGGCGCGGTGTTCGGCCTGGGCGGGATGGTCGGCGCGTTCGTCGGCGGCCTCGTCGCCGGCCACCTGCCGGGACGGCTCCTGCTGACGGCCTTCGCGACGATGATGATCGCCACCGCCGTCGCCATGCTGCGCGGGCCGCGCGTGGCGCCGGCCGCCGGTGAGCTCAGGGTGGCCCGGGCGCTGGTCGACGGCGTTGTCGTGGGACTGCTGACGGGGCTCGTCGGCGCCGGGGGAGGGTTCCTCGTGGTTCCGGCCCTCGTGCTGCTGGGCGGGCTGCCGATGTCGGTCGCCGTCGGCACGTCGCTGGTCGTGATCGCGATGAAGTCCGCGGCGGGCCTGGCCGGCTACCTCACCACCGTCTCGATCCCCTGGGACCTCGCGCTCCCGGTCACCGCCGTGGCGATCTGCGGCACCGTCGTCGGCGGCCGGCTCACCGGCCGGATCCCCGAGGACCGGCTCCGGGCGCTCTTCGGCTGGTTCGTGCTCGTGATCGGGACCTTCGTGCTGTTGGAGCAGGCGGCTCCGTCGAGCTGGCTGCTGCCGGGCGTGCTGGTGCTCGCCGTGGTCGCCCTCGCGCTGGGCGGTCGGGCGTGGGTCGAGCGGCCGCGGTCGGTGACCGGACGCTCCTGAGGCGGCGTGTCAGACGATGGCGCTGAGCCCGCCGTCGACGACCAGGGAGCCTCCGGTCATGTACGACGATGCCGGCGAGGCCAGGAAGAGCAGCGCCGCATCGAGCTCCTCCTGCTCGCCGAAGCGGCCGAGGATGCTGTGGTCGGCCACCATCCCACGCAGCAGCTCCGCGCCCTCGGACGCCGTCATCTCGCTGGCGAAGTAGCCCGGGCAGAGCGCGTTCACCCGGATCCCGCGCCGGGCCGACCACTGCTGGGCCAGGTCGCGGGTCAGGCCGAGGACCCCGGCCTTGCTGGCCGCGTAGTGCGCCTGTGGGAAGCGGGAGGCCACCAGGGCCAGGACGCTGGCGACGTTGACGATCGACGACCCCCGGGGCATGTGCGGAGCGCAGGCCCGGGCCATCCAGTAGGTGCCGTTGAGGTTCACGTCGATGACGGTGCCGAACACGTCGGGGTCCTCGCGCAGCGCGGCGCCGGCGGGACCCAGCCCGGCGTTGTTCACCAGCACGTCGATGCGCCCGAACTCCGCGACGGCGGCCGCCGCCAGGTCGTCACACTCCTCCGGCCGGGACACGTCCGTGCGGTGGGTGAGCACCGTGGTGCCGCTCCGGCGCAGCTCGTCGGCCACGGCGGTGAGCCGGTCCTCCCGCCGCGCGGCCAGGACGAGCGTGGCTCCGACGGCGGCGGTGGCGCGGGCGAAGCCGAGGCCGAGGCCGGAGCTGGCCCCGGTGACGACGACCACCTGGTGGTCGAGCCGGAAGCGGTCGAGCGGGCTCGCGGTGGCCGGGCTCGCGGTCATGGGTGCCTGCTCTCTGTCAGCCGAGGTACGGGGGGATGCGCTTGAGCTCCTGGCGGGCGATCGTGCGCCGGTGGACCGCGTCCGGGCCGTCGACGATGCGCAGCACCCGGGCCCAGGCGTAGAAGCCGGCCAGGACGGTGTCGTCGGACACGCCCATCGCGCCGAAGACCTCGATGGCGCGATCGATCACCGCCACCGCGACGGCCGGTGCCGCGACCTTGATCTCGGAGATCTCCGACTTCGCGGCCTTGGCGCCGTGCTGGTCGATCAGCCAGGCGGCGTTGTAGACCAGCAGGCGCGCCTGGTCGATCTCGATGCGGGAGTCGGCGATGAGATCCTGCACGTTGCCGAACTCGGAGAGGTGTCGGCCGAACGCGACCCGGGACTTGGCCCGGTCGACCATCAGCGCCAGAGCCCGCTCGGCCATGCCGATGGCGCGCATGGCGTGGTGGATGCGTCCGGGACCCAGGCGGGCCTGGGCGATCCGGAAGCCGTCGCCCTCGCCGGCCAGCAGGTTGTCGACCGGGACCCGCACGTCGCGGAAGACGATCTCGGAGTGCCCGTGCTGGTCCTGGTAGCCGAAGACCGGAAGGTGGCGCTCGATGCTGACGCCCGGCGTGTCCCGGGGGACCAGGATCATCGACTGCTGTCGGTGGGTCGCGGCGTCGGGGTCGGTCTTGCCCATCACGATGAAGATCTCGCACCGCTGGTCGGCGACCCCGGTGATCCACCACTTGCGGCCGTTGATGACGTACTCGTCCCCGTCGCGGGTGATCGTCGTGGTGATGTTCGTGGCGTCGGAGGAGGCCACGTCGGGCTCGGTCATGGCGAAGGCCGAGCGGATCCGGCCTTCGAGCAGCGGCTCCAGCCAGCGCTCGCGCTGCTCCGGGGTCGCGAACAGCTCCAGCGTCTCCATGTTCCCCGTGTCGGGGGCCTGGCAGTTGATCGCCTCCGGGGCGATCACCGGTGACCAGCCGGAGATCTCGGCGACCGGTGCGTACTCCAGGTTCGACAGGCCCGACAGCTGGGGCAGGAAGAGGTTCCAGAGGCCGCGGCGCCTCGCCTCGGTCTTGAGGTCCTCGATGACCGGCGGGGTGGCGTGCTCGCCGTGCTCGGCGAGGTACGCCGCCCACACGGGCTCGGCCGGGAACACCTGCTCGCGCATGAACTCCCACATGCTGTCGCAGGCATCCTGGGCCTTGGGGGAGAGGGCGAAGTCCATCGTGTCTCCTTAGATGTGGTCGAGACCGGCCTGCGCCAGCCGGAGGATCTCGTCGTCGAGGTCGCCGAAGTCCTGGCCGCCCATCGCGCCGGCCGCGGACCGCGCCGCGACACCCTGCACGATGATGGCGAACTTGAAGTGCGCGAACGCCCGGTAGTAGCCCAGGTCGCTGAGGTCGGCCCCGGACGCCGCGGCGTACCGCTCGAGCATGCTCGCCCGGTTCGGGAAGCCGGGCAGCTGGCTGACGCCGGGGATCAGGCTCAGGTCGCCGTCGTCGGCGTCGCGCCAGAAGAGCATGAGCAGCCCGAGGTCGGAGAGCGGGTCGCCGAGCGTCGACAGCTCCCAGTCGAGGACGGCGTTGATGCGGCCCGGGTCGGCGGCGTCGTACACGACGTTGTCGGTGCGGAAGTCGCCGTGCACGATCGTGCTGCGCCGCTGGACCGGCACGGCCGCGGCCAGCCGCCGGCCCAGCTCGTCGATCTCGGCGACGTCGTGGCTGCGGCTCGCCTCCCACTGCCCGGTCCAGCGCCGCACCTGCCGCTCCATGAACCCCGCCGGTCGCCCGTAGTCGCCGAGCCCCACCGCCTCCGGGTCGACGGCATGGAGGGCGGCCAGGGTGTCCACGAAGGCGAACGCCATCCGGGTGCGCTCGGCCGCGGTCGTGGCGTACCCGTCCGGGAGCTCGCCGCGGATCACGTGCCCGGGCACCTTCTCCATCACGTAGCACTGGATGCCGATCAGCTCGCCCTCGTCGTAGAGCACGATCGGCGCGGCGGGGACGTCGGTGCCGGCCAGGCACCGCTGGACGCGTGCCTCGCGGCCCATGTCGTGGGCGCTCGGCAGCAGGGCTCCGGTGGGCGGGCGGCGCAGGACCAGCTCGCCGGCGGCGCTGGTCAGCGTGAAGGTGAGGTTGGACTTCCCCCCGCTGATCAGCTCCGCCCGGCTGTCCCGCCACGCCTCCTCGCCGGTGACCTCGGCCAGGCGGGGACCGAGTCGGTCCAGGCGGACCAGGTCGCGGATGTCACCGGACATGTGCACCTCTTCTACCGCGCTGAACATTACCGAGTGATCGTACGGAATCTGTTCAGCAACTGTCCAGCGGGTCTAACATGTTCGGTGTGACCGAACATGAGGTGGGGGCGGCCGTCCGCCGCGCCCGAGTGGCGAAGGGCCTGTCGCTGCGCAGGCTGGCGGCGGAGCTCGGGGTGAGCCCGGCCACGCTGAGCGCGCTCGAGACGGGGCGGGCGCCGGTCACGGTGGCCCGGCTGCAGCGGATCGCCGAGCTGGTGGGGATCCCCGCCGCCGTACTGATGAGCGGCGACGTCGCGGCACCTGCGCCGATCGTGGACGGGCACGAGCGGACCGACCGGGACTGGCGCCGGTTCGACGACGTCGGCCTGGGCCCGGTGCTCGCGGCGTCCGTGCGGCTGTTCGTCCGGCAGGGCTTCCACGCCACCAGCATGCGCGAGCTCGCGACCGAGGCCGGGGTCAGCGTGGCCGGGATCTACCACCATTACCCGAGCAAGCAGCACATCCTGGTCGCGCTGATGGACGTCACGATGACGGAGATCCGCTGGCGGCTGCTCGACGCCCGCGCCGACGGTGGGACCCCGGTCGAGTCGCTGGCGCTCATGGTCGAGTCGCTGGCCCTCTTCCACGCGGTGCGCGGCGACCTCGCGTTCATCGGCGCCAGCGAGATGCGCGGCATGTCCGGCGACGACCTGGCCCGGGTGACGGCGCTGCGCGACGAGGTGCAGCATCTCCTCGACGAGCAGGCGGCGCTGGCGTTCCCCGGGGTGGAGGTGCGCACCGCCTGCCGGGCGATCGCGACCATGTGCACGGCGCTTCCCTCGTGGTTCCGGGTCGACGGGCCGCTGACTCCGGCGCAGGTGGCCGCGGAGTACGCGCGCCTGGCGATCCGGATGCTGGACGACCGCGCACCCGACCCGTCGCGGTGACGACCGGTCAGGGTGAGGCCGGGCGCCCCGTCGCGGCCTCGGCCTCTGCGAGCCGCATGGCCTCGACCGCGATCGGCGGCGGCGCGTGGAAGTCGAAGGCCCGGAACAGCACGGCGTGGGCGACCCCCATCCGTCGGCCGTGCACCGCCGTGACGCCGGAGATCATCGCCCGCGGCGGGGGATGGCCCGCGATCCCGGCGAGGTACTCGCCGTGCGCCTCCAGGGACGCGATCCCGCCCTCGAGCGCGGCACCGGTGACGTCCACACCGTGCGTGGGCCGCTCGTCGCCGGCGACGAGCAGCCAGCGCGGCGACCACGGCTGCAGGCCCTCGTCGAGCAGCTCGGGGAACACCCAGCGGTTGCCGGCGTCCCGGACGGCGTCGACGGCCGCCAGTCCGGCGACCCGGTGGTCCGCCTGGTTGAGTCCGGCCGCGAACTCCACCTCCCACGAACCCACGACGACGGCGTCCGGGCGGTGCCGCCGGATCACCCGGGCGATGTCGCGGCGCATCTCCAACGAGTAGACGAGCACGCCGTCGGGGTAGTCGAGGAACTCCACCTCGGACACGCCGACGGCGGCCGAGGCCGCGATCTGCTCGCCCACGCGCAACGCGGCAGTCCGGTCCGGGTGGCTGGCGTCCATGCCGGCCTCCCCGCGGGTCAGCAGCAGGTAGCCGACGTCCACGCCCCGGCTCGTCCACGCCGCGACGGCCGCCGACGTGCCGTACTCGACGTCGTCGGGATGGGCCACCACGCACAGGACGCGATCGAACGCGTCGGCCGGGAGTGGTGGCAGGGTGCGCTCCGCGCTCATCTCGCGAGGCTAGCCGCGGTCGGGGCCGGACGGCAGCCCCCAGGTTGGCGAAGGGGCGCGCCACGGCGAGGGGTCGATTATCCGGCGCCGGACAGCGCCGCTGCCGCGTCGGCAAGGTCCCGCACCGAGCGCTCGACGAGGGGGTCGTCGTCCAGTGGCAGGTCGAGGAACAGGCCCATCAGGGCCGCGTCCACTAACGCGGCGACCCGGGTCGCAGACGTGGAGGTGGCCCCGCTGCCGGCGAAGTAGCGCGCCAGTGTGCGACGCCACTCCCGATTGCCCGCCCGGATGACGCTGCGATACGGCTCGCGACCCAGGAGCCCCATGGCGGCGGCCTCGATGTACACGCGGTAGTCGGCCGCCAGCCGTCCCGCACGGAGCTGCTGCCAGAGGTCGAGGACCGCGGCACGCACGTCGGCGCGGGGCTCGAGCCCGGCCAGCTCCTCGAGCGCGGTTCCCGAGGAGTGCTCCAGGATGGCCGCGACCAGGTCGTCCTTGCTCTCGAAGTGGTAGAGCAGCATCCGGTCGCTGGTGCCGATGGCAGCGGCGAGCGGGCGCAGGCTCAAACCGATGAGCCCGTGCTCGGCGACGTGGTCGCTCGCCGCCGACACCAGCTCCGTGCGCCTGTCCATGGCATCCTCCGTCAACGACCGTCCGCTGCGCGCCTCGTCCGGCGGCCATTCTCCAGGCGAGCACTCGAGCGGTCGGCGACCCCTCGGCGACCGGGCTCCGGCCCACCCGTCCCGGGGTGGTGCCCGCCAACCCCGCCCCTCGCTAGCGTCCCGCGCCATGAGAGGTCGACGTCGGCCGGCGTCCGCGCGGAGCCGCGCGGGCGGGCTCGCGATGGTGCTCCTCGTCGGTGCGGCCCTCTCGGCGGGCTGCGGCGAGGCACAGGTCAGGGCGGAGGACGACCTGTGCGTCCAGTACGACCAGCTCGTCCAGCAGGTCGACTCGCTGTCGGAGCTCGACCCGGACACCGCGACCGTCGACGACGTACGTGCCCGGGCCCAGGACGTGCAGGACCAGCTGGATGCGCTGCAGGCGACGGCCGAGGGCCAGCTGGACACCCTGATCTCGGCGGTGCGCACCGCCGTCAACGACTTCGCGGCGGCGGCCAACGACGCGGGCCAGCAGGCGCTCGACGCCGCCCGACCGCTGCTGGAGGACAGCATCGACGCCGTCAGCGAGGCATGGGGCGCGTTGGAGCAGGTCGCGGATGTCAAGTGTGGGGAGGCGTGATGAGTGCAGACGACGTGAAGCTCGTGCTCGAGGCGCTGGTCGTGCTCGGGTGCATCGTGATGGGCACCCGGGCCGGTGGCGTGGGGGTCGGCCTCTGGGGCGGCCTCGGCACGGGCATCCTCGTGTTCGTCTTCGGGGAGGCACCGGGCGAGCCGCCGGCCGCGGCGATGGCGATCATCCTCGCCGTGGTGACGGCCGCCGCCATGATGCAGGCGGCGGGCGGCATCGACTGGATGGTGGCGATGGCGGCGCGGGTGATCGAGAAGCGGCCCCACCAGATCACGCTGATCGCCCCGCTGACGGCCTTCGTGTTCTCGATCGGCGCCGGGACAAGCAACATCATCTACCCGCTGCTGCCGGTGATCTACGACGTGTCGTACCGCAACCACATCCGCCCCTCCCGACCGCTGACGGTGACGGTCGTGCAGTCCGGCATGGCGCTGGCGGCCTCCCCGGTCTCCGCGGCGATGGCGGCGATGCTGACGCTGACCGACGTCGCGCCGTACGACCTGGGGCTGACCGAGATCCTCGCGATCACGCTGCCGGCCTGCGTCGTCGGCATCGTGGTCACCGCGCTGGTGGTGAACCGGATGTGGCCCGACCTCGACGACGACCCGGAGGTGCAGGCGAAGATCGCGTCCGGCGAGCTCGCCGCCCCGGGCGCGGCGGTCACGGTCGCGCCGGTGCCGGCGGCCGCCGGCGGCGACATGGGTGGCGACGTCGCTGGCCCGGCGAGCGGCTCGGCCGGTGCAGGCGCCGGTACCGGTGCCGACACGCCGCCCGCGTCGACGGCCCTGACCTACACCGCCGCCGGGCGCAACTCGGCGCTGGCGTTCTTCGCCGGGGTGGTCGCGATCGTCATCCTGGGCCTCTTCCCCGACCTGCGGCCGGCCTTCGAGGTCGAGGGCGAGGGCACCGTCTCGATCGACATGACCACGACCATCGTGATGGTGATGTTCGCCGTCGGCGTCGCGATCCTCTTCCTCGGCCGGCCGAAGGTCTCGGAGGTGCCCGACCAGTCGGTGTTCAAGGCCGGCATGATCTCGGCGATCGCGCTGTTCGGGATCGCGTGGCTGACCGCGACCTTCATCTCGGCCCACGAGGAGCAGATCATCGACACGATCGGGGGCTGGGTCACCGACTGGAAGGTGCTGTTCGCCCTCGCGGTCTTCCTGGTGGCGGCGCTGACGACGAGCCAGTCGACCGCGACCCGGACCATCGTGCCCATCGGCCTCGCCGCCGGGCTCTCGCCGGGCCTGGTCACCGGCATGTGGGCCGGTGCCCTCAGCGGTGTCTACACGCTGCCCGCGAACGGCACCCAGATCGCGGCCGCGAACTTCGACCACAGCGGCACGACGAAGCTCGGCAGCAAGCTGCTCGACCACAGCTTCTTCGTGCCGATGCTGATCATGACCGTCGTCACCGTCGCCGTCGGTGCCGCCATCGGCTCGCTCGTCGCCTGAGCCTCGCGAGAACAGGAGATCCCGATGGACCTGCAGGAGATCGAGAAGCGGGCGGCCGCGATGATGCCGCTGCTCGTCGGCCAGCTCGAGCGGCTGGTCGCCGTGCCCTCGGTGGCCTTCCCGGGCTATCCCGAGGAGCCCGTGCACGAGATGGCCGCCACCACCCTCGAGCTCTTCCGCGAGGTCGGGTTCTCCGACGCGCGGCTGATGGACGTGCCGACCGGCTATCCGCCGATCTACGCCGAGGCGGCCGGCCCTCCGGGGTCGCCGGTGGTCATGCTCTACGCGCACTACGACGTGCAACCGGCCCCGCCCGAGCAGGGCTGGACGTCGGACCCGTGGACCGCCGTGCACAAGGATGACGGCCGGATCTACGGCCGCGGCGCTGCCGACGACAAGGGCGGCCTCGTCGCGCACCTCGGCACCATGCGGATCTTCGACGGCCGGCCGCCGTGCACGGTGAAGCTGATCCTCGAGGGCATGGAGGAGACGGAGAGCAACCTCGAGGCGTTCGTCGAGGCGCACCCGGAGCTCTTCCAGTGCGACGTCTTCATCGTCTGCGACATGGGCAACCTCGCGGTCGGTGAGCCGGTCCTCACCACCGCGCTGCGCGGCGACGTCGCCTGCGTCGTCACGGTGCGCACGCTCGAGCATCCGCTGCACTCCGGCGTCTTCGGTGGCCCGGCGCCGGACGCCATGATGTCGCTCGCGCGGCTGCTCTCGACGCTGCACGACGCGGACGGCAACGTCGCGGTCGACGGCGTCTCGAGCGGCGAGTGGACCGGCGCCGACCTCAGTGCCGCCGACTTCGAGGCCAGTGCCGACCTCCTCGACGGCGTCACGCTCGCCGGCACCGGCAGCATCGGCACCCAGCTGTGGGCGCGGCCCTCGGTCTCGGCGATCGGCGTCGACATGACCAGCATCGCCGGCTCCTCGAACGTGCTGATCCCGGAGGCCAGGGCCAAGCTGTCGATGCGGATCGTGCCGGGCTCCGACCCGGTGCGAGAGCTCGACGCGCTCGTCGCGCACCTGGAGTCGCACGCGCCGTTCGGTGCGCAGGTCGAGGTGCAACGCACCAAGCAGGCCCCACCCTTCCGGTGCGCCACCGACGGCCCCGGGTACGACGCCGCGCGCGCCGCGCTCGCCGAGGCGTACGGCAAGCCGGCGGGGGAGGCCGGCTCCGGCGGCTCGATCCCGCTGCTGCGTACGCTCCAGGACGCCTGCCCCACGGCGGAGTTCATCCTGTGGGGCCCCGAGGACGTCGCGAAGTCCCGCATCCACGCCTCCGACGAGAGCGTCGATCCGAGCGAGATCGAGAAGATGGTGATCGCCCAGGCGCGACTGCTGGTCCATCTCGCCGGTACGACGGCCGAGGGCGCGGCCGCACGATGACGGGCGGCCGCCGCACCGGCGTGCTCCTGGCGACCTGCATCTCCACGCTGGTCGTCAACGCGAACACGTCCGCGGTCGCCATCCTGCTGCCCGCGATCAGCGAGGACACCGGGATGTCGGTGAACACCCTGCAGTGGGCGGTCACCGGCTACTCGCTCGTCGGCGCGGCCGTCATCATCACCTCCGGCTCGCTCGGCGACGTCTTCGGCCGCAAGCGGGTCTTCCAGGCCGGGCTGCTGCTCTTCGTCGCCTCCTGCGTGCTGATCGCCCTGGCCGGCTCCGGGGAGATGGTGATCGCCGGGCGGATGATCCAGGGCGCCGCCGGCTCGACCATCCTCGCCTGCGGGATGAGCCTGCTGACCGTCGCCTACAGCGGCCAGGAGCAGGTGCGCGCCGTGTCGCTGTGGGGTGCCGCGGCCGCGGTCGGCGCGGCCGCCGGACCGCTCGTCGGCGGGGTCCTGGTCGACCTCACCGGGTGGCAGGGGCTCTTCTGGATCGACGCCGGCGTCGCGGTCGGCTGCATGGTGCTGACCTTCGCGACCGTCGCCGACTCGCGGGCCGCGGACCGGCCGCGCTCGGTCGACTACGTCGGCACCGTGCTGGTCGCCCTCACCCTGGGGCCGCTGATCCTCGCGCTCAGCAAGGGCAGCGACTGGGGCTGGGTCTCGGCCGCGACGGTCGGCTGCATCCTGGTGGCGATCCTCGCCGGCACCGGGTTCGTCGCCGTCGAGCGCCGGGTGGCGCAGCCGCTGCTCGACCTCGCCCTGCTGCGCAACCGGGTGCTGGTCGGCGCCACCGTCGCGATCCTCATCGGCGCGGGCACCATCAACGCGCTGATGTACGTGCTGAGCCTCTACTTCCAGGACCCGAGCACCCTGGGCTTCAGCCCGCTCGAGGCCGGCCTCGCGACGCTGCCGGCCACGGTTGGCCTGGTGGTGTCGGCCCCCCTGGTGCCGCGGCTCGCCGCGAAGGTCGGCGGTCGCCAGGTCGTCGGCCTCGGCTTCCTGCTGACCGCGGTCGGGTTCGCGTGGATCGGCTTCGCCGACGCGTCCTGGCAGTACGCCGCGTTCTTCCTGCCGCTCGTCGCCGCCGCCGTCGGCATGGGCCTCTCGAACGGGCCGTCGTCGGCCGCGGCGACCGCCGCCGTATCGGCCGACCAGGTCGGGGAGGCGTCGGGCGTCTCCAACATGGCCCGGTACGTCGGGGCCGCGGTCGCCACCGCGCTGGCGGCGACCCTCTACAGCACGGTGACGGCGAACCGGATCGCGGACGGCGACGGCTCCGCCGTCGCCCTCACCGCCGGGCTCGGCACGACCGCCTGGGTGATGGCGGCGATCAGCCTCGCGGGCGTCGTGATGGCGGTCGTGATGGGCCGGCACCGCGAGGCCCGCGGCACCCTCGCCGACGCCGCCGCGGCGGCCGCCTCGGCGAGCCACACGCTGCCGACCTCGGCGACACCGGCCAGGTCGGGTGCGGGCGCTCCGGAGGGCTCCTCGACCTGAGGCCCCGGGGGTCCGGGAGGAGGGCGCGACCACAAGTCCACCCCGGCCGGGGTGGTGCGGCGCCACCCACCCCGCCCCGACGATCGAGCCACCGGTCACTCGAGGAGGCACTCGCATGAGGACGGAATCGGCGCGGGACATCGACTACTCGACTCGAGGCCTGTTCGCCGACCTCGGCGCGACGTTCGGCGGGGTGCTGCTCCTGCTGTCCTCGGGCATGGGCCTGCTCCAGGGCCTGTCGGCGGTCGCGAACGACGACCTGTACGCCGCCGGCAGCGACTACCTCTACAAGCTGGACATGACGACCTGGGGCACGGTCCACATCGTGCTCGCGGTCATCGGCGCGGTCGTCGCCGTCGGCATCCTGATGGGCAAGTCGTGGGCGCGGGTCCTCGGCATGATCATCGCCGGGCTCTCGGCCCTCACCAACTTCGCCTTCCTGCCCCACTATCCGTTGTGGTCGATCGTGATCATCGCCTTCGACGGCTTCGTCATCTGGGCGCTGAGCGTCCAGCTGCGCGGCTACGACCGCTGATCACGGGGGAACGGGCACCACCCCGACCGGGGTGGTGCCCGCCCACCCGGTGGCTCCCCATCATGTGACGCGGGCACCGTCGCCGTGACGGCTCGCCTCAGCGGCGTCGCCGCTGCGACCCTGCCAGGAGGTGCATCGTGGTCACCGTATGGGAGTACAGCCCGGGCGACGTCTTCCTCAGCATGCTGTGGTTCTTCCTGTTCTTCATCTGGATCTGGCTGCTGATCAGCGTCTTCGCCGACATCTTCCGCAGCGACGACATGGGCGGCTGGGGCAAGGCCGGGTGGACGATCCTGGTGATCGTGCTGCCCTACCTCGGCGTGTTCGTCTACCTGATCGCGCGCGGCAAGAAGATGGGGGAGCACGCGGCTCGGGACGCCCGCCGCCAGGACGAGCAGATGCGTGCCTACGTCCAGGGCGTCGCCGGCGCGCCGAGTGCGGCCGCCGAGATCGAGCGCCTCTCCGCGCTCCGCACCAGCGGCGCGATCAGCGACGAGGAGTTCCAGCAGGCGAAGGCCAAGCTGCTGGCCTGACCGGTGCGGCTCTGCCGGGCCGGACCGGAAGCCGGTCCGGCCGGGCTGGTCCGGCTTCGCGGGGCGGGGAGTTTCGTCATCCCGGTGGAACCCCCACCGCCGGGTGCCACCACGCGGATGGTCCGTCACGTTCTGCGATGGAACCTGATCTTCCCGGTGGGGAGGTACGTGGTCTGGTAGGTGGGGTCGTGGATGAGGGTGTGGTGCCAGGCGCAGAGTGATGCGCTGTCGGTGAGGTTGGTGTGGCCGCCGTCGGTCCATCTGGTCTGGTGGTGGGCGTGGAGTCCGGTGGTGCGGTCGCAGCCTTCGGCGCGGCAGCCTCGGTCGCGCAGGAACATGGCGATGCGCTGGTGCTCGGTGTGGTAGCGGCTCCGCCTACCCAGGTCCAGGGGAACGCTGTTGCCGCCGAGGACGGCGGGGATGATCGAGGCCTCGCAGGCAAGCCGCCGCGCCATGCCAGGGCTGATGCGGTCGCCGGTGTCCAGGACGCCGGCCTTCTCCAGCCGGCCCGTGAGGGTGTCTTCGTCGATGACCACCAGCAGCGTGGCGTTCACCCCGCCGGTGGCCGGGAGTCGGTCGACCGGGTAGCGCTCGATCAGCTCGCACAGCGCCCGGCCGAGTGCCTCGGGGCCGGTCCGGCGCTCGATGCCGGGGCCCTGGGTGGCCGCGAGGTGCTTGGGTGCGGCGAGCGCCATCAGCATCTTCTTGAGGGCGGCGGCGTGGTAGGTCGGCAGGGTGAACCGGCCGTGGGTGGTGCCGTCGCCGTCGTCGACCATCGTGAGCGAGCAGGCCCGCAGCGCGGCCGCTTCCTGCCGTTGCAGGATCTGGGCTTCGTGGGCGTCGGCTTCCTCGGGGGCGATGACCTCCCACAGCCGCCGACCCAGCCGGCCGAGCGCCTTCGCGTCGACGCGTGGGCCTCGAGGTCGTGGCCGAGCCGGACCGCGCCGTACGCCGCCGCCCGGGTGGTCTTGGTCTGGTGGGCCAGCCAGTTCGCCGTCGACGACGCCCCCACGTCCTGGCCCACATGAATCGTGTCGGCGTGCGCGGCGACCCGGGCCTGCAGCTCGCTGACCTGCGCGGCCAGCCGGGTCAGCTCGACCAGTGTGGCGCCGGCCTCGGCCGGGTCCATGGACCACACCGACGCATCGGCCACGGCGTCGGCGAGGTCGCGCATCTGCGCGGTCGTCGTCGACACCCGGGGTGGTTTCGAGACAGGCGCTAGCGCGCCTTCCTCAACCACCGTGGTCCCGATGACGCCGACACTCTCCGTGCTGGCTGGTGGTTTCGAGGTCCAGGCGTTTGCGCGCCTTCGCACCTCAACCACCGTCGCCCCCGGACGACGGTGGTTGAGGTGCGACGAGCGCCAGCGAGGAGCCTCGAAACCACCACCAACCCGCCCGGCCCCGCAGGTCGGCGTGAGATGACCGGAGCGATCAGCCGGCGAGCAGCTTGGCCTTCTGCGCCTCGAACTCCGCGTCGGTCAGGACTCCCTGGTCGCGCAGCGCACCCAGCTTCTGCAGGTTCTCGATCAGGTCGTCGGAGCCGGACGCGGCCGGTGCAGCCGGCGCCGGCGGGGGCGGCGCGGCGTACTGCGGCTGCGGGGGCTGTTGGTACTGCTGTTGCTGGTAGGCCTGCGCATCCGCCTGCGCCTGCCAGCGCCCCGCCTGGCGGCGGGAGACGCGGTTGGACACCGCGGTCGCGGTGCCGGCGACGACTGCGGTGCGGGCCATGCCGCCGATCAGTCCCATGTCGTGTCCTTTCCTCAGGCTTGTGCCGCGTCGAGGGCGTCGAGCGCGGCGATCACGTCCTCGGCCGGGATCCGGCCGCTGGCGATCACCTCGGCGCCGACCTCCCGCATCGCGGCGACGAACGGGCCGGCCCAGGTGTTCTCGTAGACGAGGAGTGCGATCGCGTTGCCGGGCTCGACCAGCGCGGCACTCTCGGCGAGGTCATCGTCGTCGAGGAGCCCCGACCGCACGCCCTCGAAGACCGCGAGGTCGAGCTCGCCGTCGCCGTCGAGATCGGTGAGCTCCACGGCGGCGACGCTGCCGTCCTCGCCGACCGTGGCGACCACCAGGTCGAGGATCCGGATGATCCCGCGGTCGGTCAGGTCGACCAGGGCCGCCAGGCCCTGTCCCTGGAGCCTCGCGCCGGGGAGCTCCACAGCGAGATAGTCGATCGGTCCTACGTCGAGCTGGGTCATCGGGTCCTCCTCGGCCGACCCGCTGGTCGAGGTCCAGCGGTACGCGCTCACGCTCACACAGGGGTGGGTGGTTCGACCCCACCCCGACAGGGGTGAGGCGGGACCACCCGTGCGGTCACGACGATGGCCCTCGGGGCGCGGACCGGCCGGCGCGGACCGACGAGGGGAGCAACGGTGGGCAACGACATCGACCTGGCTCTCGCACCGAGCGTCACCGACCCGGTCTCGGCGCCGGCGGCCGAGGTGGCGGCCGGGCTCGGCGTGGACGTCGGGCGCGGCCTCTCCGCCGACGAGGCGCGGGTCCGGCTCTCGTCGCACGGACCCAACCAGCTCACGGGCACCGCGAAGGAGCCCGGCTGGCGGGCGTTCCTGAGGCAGTACGAGGACTTCATGCAGCTGGTGCTGCTTGCCGCGGCGCTCGTGAACCAGCTCGTCACCGGCGACGCCGGCACCACCGTCGTCCTCGCGGGTCTGACGGTCTTCAACGCGGTCATCGGGCTGCGGCAGGAGGCGAAGGCCGAGGAGAGTGTGAAGGCGCTCTCCCAGATGATGCGGACCGTCGCGCGGGTCCGCCGCGACGGGCAGGCGCTCGAGGTCGACGCCGCCGAGCTGGTGCCCGGTGACGTCGTGCTGGTCGAGGCGGGCAACCGGGTGCCGGCCGACGGCCGGGTCGTGCTGGCGGCGACGCTCGAGATCGAGGAGGCGGCGCTCACCGGCGAGAGCCTGCCGGTGGGGAAGACCGCCGACCCGGTCCTGGGCACCGACGTGCCGCTCGGCGACCGGATCTGCATGGCGTACATGAACACCTCGGTGACCCGGGGTCGCGGCGAGCTGGTCGTCACCGCGACCGGCATGGGCACCGAGATCGGCCACATCGCCGACATGCTCGCCCACACCGAGACCAGCAAGACGCCTCTGCAGCGGCAGCTCGACTCGCTCTCGAAGATCATCGCCTCGATCGCCGCGGTCGCGTTGGTGCTCGTCGTGCTGCTCGGCCTGGCGCGCGGGCAGTCCTTCGACACGCTCTTCATCACCGGCGTCGCGCTCGCGGTCGCCGCGATCCCGACCGGCCTCCCGGCGGTGGTCACCGCGCTGCTGTCGATGGGGACCCGCGAGATCGCCCGGCGCAACGCGATCGTGAAGCGCCTGCCCGCGGTCGAGACGCTCGGGTCGACCTCCGCGATCTGCTCCGACAAGACCGGCACGCTGACCCTGAACAAGATGACCGCCCGTGAGCTGGTCATCCCGGGCCAGAACCGCTACACGGTCTCCGGTGAGGGCTACAGCACGGTCGGCGAGATCAGCCACGTCGGCGGGCAGCGACACGACCTCGACCCCTACCTGCTGCCGATGGTGCTGTGCGCCGACGCGGTGCTGGACGGCGAGAGCCTGATCGGCGATCCGACCGAGGGCGCCCTCATCGTGCTGGGGGCCAAGGGCGGGCTGGACATCGCCGAGACCCGGGCCGCGCTGCCCCGGGTGGCCGAGGTGCCCTTCGACTCCGACTACAAGTTCATGGCGACCTTCCACGAGATGACCGCCGACGACGGCCGCCCGGTCGTGCGCTGCTACGTCAAGGGCGCGCCCGACGTGCTCGTCGCCCGCGCGACCACCATCCGCAACCCCGACGGCACCCTGATCGCGATCACCGACGCCAACCGCCACCTCGCCCTCGAGGCCAACGACGCGATCGCCAACGCCGGCGAGCGGGTCATGGTCGTCGCCCAGCGCGACTTCGAGCCCGGGACGGTCCGTCCCGGTGACGACCTCATCGGCCTCGTCCAGGACCTGACGCTGCTCGCGATGATCGGCATCGTCGACCCGCCCCGGTCGGAGGCGAAGGCCGCCATCGCGGAGTGCCACGACGCCGGCATCCGGGTGCGGATGATCACCGGCGACCACGCGACGACGGCCGCCGCGATCGCGATCGAGCTCGGCATCGAGGGTCGCGCGGTGACCGGCACCGAGTTCGCCGCGATGAGCGACGAGCGGCTGACCACCGAGATCGACGACATCGGGGTGATCGCGCGGGTCGCGCCGGAGGACAAGGTCCGGCTGGTGCGGGTCCTCAAGCAGAAGGGCAACGTCGTCGCGATGACCGGCGACGGCGTCAACGACGCCCCGGCGCTGAAGACCGCCGACATCGGCGTCGCGATGGGCATCACCGGCACCGAGGTCTCCAAGGAGGCCGCGGTGATGATCCTGACCGACGACAACTTCGCCACCATCGTCGGTGCGGTCTCCTACGGCCGCACCCTCTACGACAACCTGCTGAAGTACCTGCGGTTCCAGATGTCGACCCTGGTCGCCTACATCGCCATCTTCATCGGCGCCGGCATCTTCGGCATCGCCGCGGGCGCACCGCTGAACCCGCTGCAGATCCTGTGGCTCAACATGGTCGTCGACATCCCGCTCGCGATCGCGCTCGGCTTCGACCAGCCGGCCCGCGGCCTGATGTCCCGGCCGCCGCGCCCGGTCGGCGCGCCCGTGCTGTCCCGCGGCAACTGGATCCGGCTGTGCGTGCAGGGCGCCGTGATGACGGTCGGGGCACTCGTGGCCTACCAGATCGGGGACCACGCCGGAGATGCCGTGCTCGCCGCGACCATGCTGCTCACCACCCTGTCCCTCTTCCACCTCGCCGCCGCCCTGCTCTGCCGCGACCAGACCGGCACCATCGTCGACCGGGCCGCGATCCCGGGCGCGCTCCAGCTGCGGCGGTACGCCGTGGCCCTGCTGGCGATCGTCGCGATCACCGCTCTCGACTTCCTCGAGCGGATCTTCGACACCACCGGACTCACGTTCGCGCAGTGGTGCACCTGCATCGGCCTCGCCGCGTCGCTCGTGGTCGTCGAGGAGCTGGTGAAGCCGGTGCTGCGCCGATCGGGCCGATCGGAAGGAGCGCCCGCATGACCACCCTCCCCACGTACGAGGCCGAGCAGCTCGCCGGCCTGCTCGCGCTGCTGCCCGACGTCGACGCCGTCGAGCTCAAGGTCACCATCTCCGACCAGGACCGTCCCGGGGTGATCGAGGCGCTCGGGATCGACCCGCTCGACGCCGGCCTCCGGCAGGTGGCGTTCGTCGACACCCGCGAGCTGGCGCTGTCCGCGGCCGGGCTGGTGCTGCGCGTCCGCCGCACCCAGGACAAGCCCGGCGACGTGACGGTGAAGCTGCGGCCGATGCTGCCTGCCGACGTACCCGAGGGGCTGCGTGGGATCCCGGGCTTCAAGGTCGAGGTCGACGCCTCGCCGGCGGGGTACACCTGCTCCTGCTCGCTGACCGCGGAGGTGTCGGACAAGAAGGCTCGGCGCGTGCTGACCGGAGACCGCACGATCGCGGACGTGCTCTCGGACGAGCAGGGCGCGCTGGTGCTCGCGCGACTCCCGGAGGGCGTGACGATGGAGGACCTCCGGGTGCTCGGGCCGGTCACGCTGCTCAAGGCGAAGTTCGAGCACCGCGACTATCCTCACCGGATGGTGGCCGAGCTGTGGTTCCTCCCGGACGGCGCGCGGATCCTCGAGCTCTCGACGAAGTGCCCGCCGGCCGACGCCTTCCGGGTGGCCGCCGAGACCAAGGTGTTCCTCGCCGGCCACGGCGTCGACCTGAGCACGCCTCAGGAGGCCAAGACCCGAACCACCCTGGCCGCGCTGGCGGCACGCATGGAGCAGGAGGACGACGCATGACCACGTTCACGGTGTGGAAGTTCGACGAGACGGACGGAGCGGGCCGCGCCGAGCTGGCGCTGCGTGCCGCCGAGGCCGAGGGCCTGGTCACGATCGTCGACCACGCGGTGCTGAGCTGGCCGACGGACAGCGCCGAGCCCGACCTCCTCCACGAGCACGACAGCTCCAAGCGCGGTGCGGCCTGGGGTGTGCTGTGGGGCGTGCTCGGCGGTGCGCTCTTCACGATCCCGATCGCCGGTGCCGCGCTGGGTGCCGGCATCGGCGCGCTCGTGAAGAGGACCGACGGCACCGGCATCACGGAGCGCGACCTGGAGCGGATCCGGATGGAGGTCACACCGGGCACCTCCGCGCTGTTCCTGGTCACCGACGACGCCGACCTGGACCGACTGGGGGAGCGGTTCCACGGCCGCGACAGCCGGCTGATCTCGACCAACCTCACCGAGGCGGAGCGGGCCACGCTGCTGGAGACGTTCGGCGGTGAGTGAGGCGTCGACGCGCCGTGACCCGCTCGGGCTGGTCCGCGGGGGTGAGGGCGCGATCACGGGCACGGTGGTGTGTGCGGCGGCGATCGCCTACAGCGCCGGCTACAAGGACACCATCGGCCAGCTGAGCCTGGTCATCCTCGGCACCGTCGCGGTCTACTGGATCGCCCACCTGCACGCGGTCACCATCGGCAGCGCGCTGACCCACCGGCACCACCCGGTCGCGGCGCTGCGGCACGCGCTGCGCGAGACGCTCCCGATCGCCGGCGCGTCCGTCGTCCCGCTCGGGGTGCTCCTGGTCGCGTTCGTGCTCGGCGCCGAGATCCGCACGGCGGCCTGGATCGCGCTGATCGCGACGATCGCGCTGCTCACGCTCTACAGCTACCTCGCCGGAGTGCGCGGTGGGCTCGACACGGCCGGGCGGATCGCGAGCGCCGCCACCGGCGCGGGCGTCGGCCTGCTCGTCGTGCTGCTCAAGGTCGGCCTGCACTGATCAGGACCGGCCGGCGGGTGCCTCGGGCGACCCGACCGGCCTCGTGGGCAGCAGCCGGGTCAGGAAGATCGCCAGGCCGGCGATCAGCGCGAGCACCGTCAGGCTGGACCGCAGGCCCACCAGCCTGGCCGTCGTGTTCTCCTCGACGATGGCGTCGGCCTCCGCGGCGCTGAGGTCGGTGGTGGCCAGCGCCGCTTCCAGGTCCTGGTCGGAGACGAACGGTACGCCGCCGGCGAGCTCGACCGTGGCCCGCTCGGAGACGGCATCGGAGACCGTGGCGTTCGACTCGATGCCCACGAAGAAGCTCGCCGACAGCGCGCCGATCAGCACCGACCCGGCCAGCGCGGTGCCGAGCGAGGCGCCCAGGTTGGTCGAGGTGTTCTGCAGGCCGCCGACCTCGCCGCTGCGCTCGTCCGGGACCGCCGACACCGTCACGGCCCCGAGCTGGGACGAGAGCGCTCCCACCCCGAGCCCCGCGAGCAGGAGCGGGGTCGTGACGATCTCCGGTCCGGCCCCGGCCTCCAGGGCACCGACCATCGACAGGATGCCGGCGAGCAGCGCGACGAGTCCCAGGCCCACGACCCGGCGGGGGGACGCGTGCGGCCACAGACGCGGGATGCCGACCGCCGCGACCAGCAGGGTGACCGAGAGCGGGAGCAGCCGCGCACCGGTCTCGAGCGGGCTGAGCCCGAGCGCGACCGAGAGGAAGAGCGGGATGGTGAAGAACAACCCCGCCTGCAACAGGAACTGGAAGAAGAACATCGTCAGGCCGCCGACCAGGCGGGCGTTGCGCAGCATCCCGAGGTCGACCAGCGGCTCCCGGCCGCGGCCGACCTGGCGCAGCTCCCACCACACGAAGACGCGGAGCACGAGCAGCCCGCCGAGCACCAGCCAGACGGTCGGCGCGACGCCGAAGAGGTCGGGTGCTCCCGGCTTGGGGGTGACCCACCCCCACTCGCCGGAGCGCAGCACGCCGAACACCGCGAGGCCGAGGCCGAGCGCCGACAGCCCGACCCCGACCAGGTCGATCCGGGTGCGCACACCCGGGGCGGCGTCCTGGATCCGGCGCGTCATCGCCAGGATGCCGACGACCACGACGACCTCGCCCGCGAACACCAGGCGCCAGGTCCAGAACGTCGTCACCGCGCCGCCGATCAGAGGTCCCGCGGCGACCGCGATCGCGCCCGCCGAGGCCACCAGGCCGTAGGCGCGGGGCCGCTCGGCGGCCACGAAGTTCGCGGCCACCAGCGCCACGATCGCCGGCATGATCAGCGCGGCCCCGACGCCCTCGAGGACCGACCAGCCGAGGATCAGGACCGCCAGGTTCGGCGACAGGGCGGTCGTGAGCGACCCGGCGCCGTACACGATGCACCCGATGGCGAACGCCCGGCGGTGCCCGATCATCGTGCCGACCTTGCCGCCGGTGATCATCATGGTGGCCATCACGAGCGTGTAGAGGGTGATCGCCGTCTGCACGCCGGTGACCGTCGTGCCGACGTCCTTCGCCACCTGGGCGATCGACACGTTCATGACGGAGCTGTCCAGCGTCATCAGGAACTGGCCCGACGCCAGCGTCAGCAGCACGGCGCCCGAGGTCGCGGCACGGCTCGAGGCGGCTGCTCGGGACATCGGCGTCTCCCTCCCGGTCGCTTGCCAGCATCGGCGCGGCGCGGGTGGCGGCGCCTCACCCGCTCCGGGGTGGTGCCGGGCCACCCGCGGGACTGACACGATCCCGGCACGCCTCGATACGACCACCCGGTGGGGGTGAGCCCACATGCCTGACGAGCCGCGCCGCGAGGACGAGCCCGACCTCGACCTGCTCGAGTACGTCCTCGTCTCCGCGCACGCCGCCGAGGGACTCGCGCCGGTCGCCGAGGCGGTGGCCCGGCTGGTGCGCGACGGATCGATCCGGCTCCTGGACGCCGTGCTGCTCGTCCGTGAGGGTGGCGCCGCCCGGGTCGACTCGGTGTCGCCCACCGACCACGAGAGGCTCGCGGGACTGATGACCGTCACCGAGGGGAGCGTGCTCCTGAGCCCCCACGACATCGAGCTCGCCGCGGTGACGCTGGCGCCCGACGAGACCGCCCTGCTGCTGCTCGTCGAGGACAGCTGGGCCGGGGCGCTGTCCGACGCCGCGCGCGAGGGTGGCGCCCGGGGGATCACCGGCGAGCGGATCGCGCGGGACCGGGTGCTGCGCTCGCTGGCTCGCGCGGGCCCGACGGATCTGATCGTCCGAGGCCCCGGCACCGCGCCCCTGATCGACCAGGTGGCGCAGGTGCGTCAGCTCGCGCGGCTCGTGGAGCGGGGACTGCTGCCGCTGGACCGCTACGAGGTCCAGCGGCGGCGGGTGCTGGGCGGCTGAACGGTCCGGCGCAGACCGGTCACCGTGCGCGCGACCTCGGCCGCCTCGGCCCGCGAGGTGCAGTCGAGCTTGCGGTAGATCACCTTGAGGTGGAACTTCAGCGTGTTGATCGTGATGAAGAGCTCGTCGGCGATCTCGCGCAGCGTCAGTCGGCTGGGCAGCATCCGCAGCACCTCGAGCTCGCGCTCGGTCAACTCCTCGACGAGGCCCAGCGGCGTGCTGACCGCCGTCTCCGCCGGGCCGACGCGGCGGAGCCGGTCGAGCCAGTGCTGCGGGGCGTGCCAGGCCAGCCGCTCGATCGCCTCGAGGACGTCGGGCCCCTCGGCCGCGACCGTCTCGACCAGGCCGTGGCTCGCGGCCAGGCGCACCGCGTCGAGCAGGTGGGCCTCGGCCTCCGGTGCGGACCCGGCCACCCGGAACTGCAGCAGGCCCTGCAGGACCCGATGCCGCACGCAGCCGGGCTCGGCCGTCTTCAGTGCGTCGGCCGCGCCGCCCAGGTCGCCGGCGGCGAGGTGGAGGCGGGCCGCGACCATGCCGGTCCAGAACGGGTCGACCACCTGCCCCGACCAGGCGTACGCCGCATCGAGGTCGCCGGCCGCCAGGCTCAGCAGCGTGCCGATGCGGCCCAGCCGGGTGCGGGCACCCGGCCCCGGCATCTCGACCTCGACGAGCTCGGTGGCCCGGCCGAAGGCCGACTCAGCACCCTCGAGGTCGCCGTCCGCCAGCCGTGCCTGGGTGAGCTCGAGGTGCGCCAGCAGCTGGCAGTGCGGGCCCGGCTCGATCCGTGCCTCGGAGAGCTCCAGGAGGATCGGCAGCGCGGTCGCGGCGTCGCCGAGCTCGCGGCGCGCGATCGCCTCCGCCGTCAGCGCCTCGGTGCGCAGGATCGTCATGCTCCCGTGCGCGGTGGCGTGCCGGGCCCCGGCAACGAGCCGGAGCGCGTCGTCGGGGTGGCCGGAGAGCGCCTCGCCGAGCGCCCGGCTCCCCTCGAGTGCGATCCGCCGCTCCGGAGTGACGCTGAGCGCCCGGATGATCTCGCGCGCCTCGTGGCCGGCGTCGTCCCACCGCTCGGAGAGGGCCACGTCACGGGCGATCACGTTCCACGCGAACTGGCCGAGCGGGTCGAGCCACCACGATTCGCCGAGGCTCTCCAGCGCCGAGCGGGCCAGGGAGGCGCCGTCGTCCCAGTGGCCCCGGAGGGTGGCGGCCACCGACTCGAGCACCTCCATGCGCGCACCCCACACCGGGTCCACGTCGAGGTCGTCGCGGACCAGCCGCCCGAGGCCGTCGACGAGGGCCGCGAAGCGGCGCCGGTCGACGAGCAGGTGGCACCAGGCGAACTCCATCATCGCGTCGACGCCGTCGGCGATGACCGCGTCGGGCAGGGCCGCGATCGTTCGCTGGATCGTGCTCTCCTGGCCGCTGTCGTAGAGCGCCGGCGCCTGCGCGGCGAGCAGGCGCAGTGCCTCGCGGGGACGCTCCGCGCGCACCCAGTGATCGAGGGCGGACGCCGTCTGCCCGTGCGCCTCGTGCCAGGCGGCCGCCTGCGCGTGGAGCTCGGCGAGCCGCTCGGGGGAGCGCTCCGCGAGCACGGCGAGCAGCGTCTCGCGCACCAGGTCGTGCATCTCGAACCCGTGCGGCTCGGTGCGCGTCAGGAACAGGCCGCGCTGCTCGGCCAGGGCCAGCAGGTCGACGGCGTCGGTGCGGTCGGCCAGCCGGCGCGCCAGGTCGGGGTCGACGTGCTTGACGACCGCGGTCGCCAGCAGCACGTCGACCACGTCGGGCCGCTCGTTGACGAGCACCTCGTGCCAGACGTAGTCCGCGAGGTGGAGGCGCTCGTCGTCCTGGCTCGGCAGGTAGCGCCGGCCCCGGGCCTGTGCGGAGCGGGCGCCGAGTGCGGCCAGCTGGATGCTGGCGGCCCAACCGCCGGCCCGGGTCGCCACCTCGGCCACCACGTCGGGGTCGAGCGAGGGTGCGAGCCGCGCCAGCATCGCGGTCGCCTCCTCGAAGGAGAACCGCAGCTCCGGGAAGTACACCTCGCCCAGCTGGCCGCGCGCCCGCAGGCGGTGCACGGGCAGCGGCGGCGTACGCCGGCTGGCCACCACCACGTGCAGCCACGCGGGCAGGTGCTGGACGAAGTGGGAGAGGGAGGAGACCACCGGCTCGACCTCGTCGAGGACGTCGAGGTCGTCGATGACCAGCACCCTCGGTGGGTAGTCCCGCGCCTCGAGGTCGTCGAGCAGCGCGCCGACGGCCTCGAGGAGCAGCTGCGGCCGGTGCAGCAGGTCGGTGGTCGACGCGGCCGCCTGCGGGGCGATCCCCTCGAGGGCGGCCAGGACCGCCCGCCAGAACTGCGCGGGGTCGCGGTCGTCCTCGTCGATGGTGAGCCAGGCGAGCGGGTGCCGGGTCTCGGCCGCCCAGCTGCGCAGCAACGACGTCTTGCCCGAGCCGGCCGGCGCGACGACCAGCGTGAGCGGCGCGTCGACCGCCCCCTCCAGGAGCGCGTGCAGCCGCGGCCGCGGCAGCAGGTACGCCGGGTTCACCGCCGGCCGCAGCTTCGCCTGCCGGACGGCGGAGCGCCCGGCGCGGGACTCGCCGTCGAGCGGGTCGGTGCGGTCGACCGGGGCGGGGGCGCGCTGGTCTTCCTCGGACAGGGCTCCCACCCCCTCGACGTGACAGTCGGGCACTCCAGAGTGCCACGGCCCGGACGCGTTGGCGATGACCCGTTTCGGGGGAGATCGCCCGACCGCCGCGCGCCCGTTGGGCGGCACGCCGCCGCAGGGGATATAGTCGTCGGCGAAAGGGAGTAGTCCCCAACAGCCGTGTCGACATGCTGGCCCCCGGGCCCGGCGCGGAGGGCCACCGAGAGGTGGCGGACGAGACTTTCGACCAGTTCGCGCACCCCTGTGAGGTTTGCGCCTGGTCGAAGGGTCCTCCCCGACACGGGTAGCGCTCCTCCGGCCGGGCCGGAGAGGACCCGATCCCCGTGTACGCCTTCCTGCTGAGCACCGCCGTGATCTTCGTGGCGGAGCTGGGCGACAAGAGTCAGCTCATGGCGATGACCTTCGCCGCCCGCTATCGGGCCCGCGACGTACTGATCGGCATCACCGCGGCCACCGCGCTGGTCCACCTGGCCTCGGTCGGCATCGGCTACTTCATCGGCGACGCCTTCTCCGAGTACCAGAACTGGATCGGGATCATCGCCGGTGTCGCCTTCCTGGCGTTCGCGGCGTGGACCCTGCGCGGCGACGAGCTCACCGAGGACGAGGCCAACAAGGCCCGCGGCGCGACCGGGGCCGCCATCCTCGCCGTCGGCACGGCGTTCTTCCTCGCCGAGCTCGGCGACAAGACGATGCTGGCCACCATCACCCTCGCCACCCAGGAGGGCTGGCTCGGCACCTGGATCGGCAGCACGCTCGGCATGGTCGCCGCCGACGCGCTCGCGATCGTCGTCGGCGCCGTCCTCGGCAAGAAGCTGCCCGAGAACGTCATCAAGTACGGTGCCGCCGCGCTGTTCGCGCTCTTCGGCATCGCGCTGATCGTCGACGGCATCCTCGCCTGACCGACGACCGCGGCCGGGGAAGGTCAGGCACCCGTCGACCACGGCGGCGTCAGGCCGGGCGTCGCCGGGTCACCGGTGCCGGCGTCGTGGCACGTCCAGCCGTCGGGCATCGCACCGGAGGCGAGAGCGGCGGCGAGTGCCGCCGCCTCGTCCGCGCGGAGCAGCGGCGTCTGCGGGTAGATGACCGGCTCCTCCTTCTCGTTGTGCCGGTCGAGCATGGCGAGCAGCTCGAGGCACAGCGCCTGGGTCCGCTCCCGCGCCCGGGGCGAGTCGCCACCGGCCTGCGCCTCGGCGACCGACTCGGCGATCGCGTCCATGGTGCGCCACAGCTCGCCGTGCTCGCGCAGCATCACCGTCACCGGCATCATCAGGGCGCCGCGGCTCAGCGGCGGGAAGAGGTGGACCTCCTCCAGGTAGATGTGGCGGCGCAGGGTGGCGAGCCCGCCGAGCACGAGGTCCGGGTCGAGCTCGCCATCCTGCAGGTGCTCGACGAAGCCCTCGACGGCGGCGTCGATCGCGCGGTGCTCGCGGGTCAGGGTCTCGACGATCGACTGCGTGGTCATGGCCGCGCCCCGGTCGCTTGCCTAGTCGAGGCCGGCATCGACGGTGATCTCGGCGGCCGCGAAGAGCCGAGACACCGGGCAGAGGACGGCGGCCTCGTCGACGACGGCGGCGAACCGGTCGGCGTCCAGGCCGGGCACCCGGGCGCGCACCAGGAGGGCGGAGGTGGTGATCGTCGGGACGCCGTCGACGTCGTCGAGGCTGACCGTGGCGTCCACCTGCAGGCGCTCGGGAGGCGTGCCGTTCTCGCCGAGGCGGAGGGCGAGCGCCATCGAGAAGCACGAGGAGTGCGCGGCGGCCGCGAGCTCCTCCGGGCTGGTCCGCCCGTCGGGTCGCTCGGTGCGCGACGCCCAGGTGGACTCCAGGCCGTCCAGAGCGGTGCTGCTGGAGCTGGTGAACCGCCCCCGCCCGCTCCCGAGCGGGCCCTCCCACGTGGTCTGTGTCGTGCGTGCGGCGATGCTCATCTGGGCTCCTGGACTGGTCGGGCGCGGCCGTTTCCGCAGTTTCTACAATAGGGCATTGTGTAAACTCGGTCCATGACGTACGTGATCGCCCAGCCCTGCGTCGATGTGAAGGACCGGGCCTGTGTGGACGAGTGTCCGGTCGACTGCATCTACGAGGGGCAGCGCAGCCTCTACATCCAGCCCGACGAGTGCGTGGACTGCGGCGCCTGCGAGCCGGTGTGCCCGGTCGAGGCGATCTACTACGAGGACGACCTGCCCGCGGCGTGGGAGCCCTTCCTCGACGACAATGCGGCGTTCTTCCACGAGGCGCTGCCGGGTCGGCCGGCGCCGCTCGGTTCGCCCGGCGGTGCGGCCAAGCTCGGTGCCTTCGACGTCGACACGCCGCTGGTGGCCGGGCTGCCGCCGCAGGGCTAGGGTCGGCGAGACCATGGCCGCTCCCGCTCACGACCCCCCGCCTGACGCTCCCTCCGACGCCACGCCGGGGCGCCGGGACGCCGTGCTGGGCGTGCTGCGGGCGTCCTCGGCACCGCTGAGCATCGCCGAGATCGCCGAGCGGCTCGGGATCCACACCAACACGGCCCGCTTCCACCTGGAGTCGCTGGAGCGCCGCGGCCAGGTCGAGCGCGCGGCGCCCGCGCAGCGGGTCCCGGGCCGGCCGCCGCTGCTGTTCCGCGCCGTGCCGCGGATGGACCCCGAGGGCCCACGGCACTACCGCCTGCTCGCCGAGGCGCTGGCCGACTCGCTGGCCGACTCGCTGAGCGGTGTGGCGGCCGCTCGTGAGCGCCTCGTCGAGGCGGGACGCTCCTGGTGGCGGCGCAGCAGCTCCCGGTTCGCCGACGTGCGCCGGCCCGGGCCGCGGCAGTCGGTCGACGGCCTGGTGACGGTGCTGGACGAGCTGGGCTTCGCGGCCGAGCCGCTCGAGGGCGACGTGCCGCGGATCGGGCTGCGCAGCTGCCCGTTCCTCGAGCTGGCCACGAGCCGGCCGGAGGTCGTCTGCCCGGTGCATCTCGGGCTGATGCTGGGGGCGCTGGAGGAGTGGGAGAGTCCGCTCACCGTGGAGCGGCTGCAGCCCTTCGCGGAGCCGGACCTCTGCGTCGCTCACCTGGCCGCGGACGCGGACGCACGATGATCCGGACGGTTGCCGTCCGATACTGACCCTCCTTTGGCGTGGTTGCGGCTCGTTCGGATCCCGGGAGCGGCGGTCGCGGGCTAGGTTTCCGCGACATGAGCGCGCTGGAGAGCCGAGGACGAGGCCTGCCCACCACGAGACGGAGAGGCGGTGTCCGCCGGCTCCTCGCCGCCGGAGCGACGGGCGCGTTGGCCCTCGGCGCCCTGGTCGCGGTGGCGCCCACGGCCGGGGCGAGCGAGTGCTCGTCGCAGACCGGCGGCAGCAACGACTGGGTGATGTGGACCGGCGGCGGCTTCACCTGCGGCTACCAGGCCAAGAGCGGGAAGAAGAAGATCGGGTCGTTCAACACCCAGACCTGGACGCACAGCACCGCACTCGGCTACACCAAGCGCGACCACCGGTGGAAGCAGACCGGCGGGGTGAAGGTCTCCTACATGTACTACGGCAGCGACCTCGGATCGTCGATCACGTTCACGGCGTTCAACAGCGAGGACGGGTCGCGGCACTGGGGAGCCACGACCATCTGGAACACCGCCAAGGGCGGCACGGTCTCCAGCAGCCAGTACAAGGGCGACGACTACGAGTACAAGACCAACCGCTTCCACGTCTCGAAGATCTCCGTGACCGGCGCCAGCACGACGACGCCGGGCACACCCGCGTCGTACTCGGTCAAGGTCACCGACCCCGACGGCGGCACCACGCCGGGCGGCACGATCGCGCTGCTGCTCCAGCCGGGCAGCAAGCCGGACCCCACGAAGTCCGACTGCGACGGCAAGGTCACCTCGCAAGGGACCGACACCGGGCTCGCCCAGGGCGCCCTCTCGGGTGGCACGGGCACGTTGAAGACCCCCGGCCTCGCCGCCGGTACCTACACGCTGTACGCCGTGTACGCCGGCAGCGTCAACAGCAAGGGGCGCCCGCTCTACTGCGACTCGCCGTCCAAGGAGGGCCTGACGGCGGCGCAGTCGTCGAGCTGGACCCTGACCGTCACGCCGGCCGCGCGCACCGCCGCCGGGAGCGCCGTGCTGAGCGCCCCGGGCGAGACCGTCACCCCGGACGCCGACGTCCCCGGGCTCCGACGGGCCGGAGCGACGCCGCCGCTGGTCGTCGTCGACCGTGCCTACGTCGCCGGCCCCCGCGGCGGCGCCCCGGCCCGGAGGCTGGCCTGCCCCGCGGCGTGGGTGCCGGTGCAGGTCAACGCCTCGAGCCCGACGCGGGTGCTCCCGGAGCAGCTGTTCGCCGGCACCGGGACGAAGCAGGGGATCCCGGCCGGCACCGTCCCGGCCGGGACCAGGGTCGACGCCCAGGTGGTCTGTCGGCGCGGCACCGCCGGCGTGCGCACCCTCGGCCGGACGGTCCTGGGGAGCGCCCGCACGGACCGGCTGACGACCCGACGCCCGGACAGCACGGTGCTGGCCGGGCGGGGCGACGACCACGTCGTGGTCAGCACCCGGGGCAGCGCGGCGTTCGGCTTCACCGGCGCCGACCGGATCGTGGTGACCGCGGCGCGCGGCGCCGCGCACGGTGGTCCCGGTGCCGACGTCCTGGTCGCCCGGACGCCGGGCACGGTGCTGCTGGTCGGCGGGAGTGGGCCCGACCGCCTGGTCGGGGCCGCCGGCCGGACCCTGATCAACGCCCGCGACGGCGCCGGCGGCGACCACGTCGTCTGTCGCAGCGCGGCCAACCTGGTGCTGGCCGACGCGGGCGACCGGATCGAGGGGCCCTGCACGGTCCGGTAGCCGCGTCGCGGGGGACCGGTCGAGGGAGGACTCAGTCGCAGAGGCCGTTGGCCGCGGCCTCCTCCTTCGACCCGCTCGGGTTGCGGCCACTGATCGCGCCGCGACCCAGGGAGCCGAGGGGCTCGTCGTCGCGCACCTTCTGCCACAGCTCGTCGGCCTCGGGCGTGAGCTGGAGCCGGCCCCAGTTCGGGCTGTCGGTCGGGAAGTCGGTGGTCGGCGCGGTGACGAAGCGGATCTTGTCCAGGTCGGCCTTGCGCAGCGACGAGGCGAGGTCGACGAGCTCGCCGACGCTGGCGATCTCCGGGTTGGTCTGGATCGAGCCGGCGAGGGCGCTGGCGAAGCGCAGCAGCTTGTCGGGGCGGGTCAGCGTCTCGGCGGACATCACCCGGTTGAGCATCGACGCGATGAACGCCTGCTGCCGCTTCATCCGGCCCAGGTCGGCGTTCGGGGTCGAGGTGCGCTGGCGGACGTAGGCGAGCGCGTCGTCGCCGTGCAGCTTCCGGGTGCCGGCGGCGAGGTGGATGTTGTGCTCCGGATCGTCGATGTCCGACGGGATGCAGACCTCGACCCCGTCGAGGGCGTCGACCATGTCCTTGAAGCCGGCGAAGTCGACGACGATGTAGTCGTCGACGTAGATGCCGGTCACCGACTGGACCTGCGCCACCGTGCAGGTGGGGCCTCCGACTGCCAGCGCCTCGTTCCACATCGCTCCGGCGGCCGCCGGGACCGTCGTGCCGTCGACCTCGCACTCGGGCCGGTCGACGAGCGTGTCGCGCGGGATCGAGATGCCGTAGGCCGTGCGCCGACCGTCGGCCACGTGCAGCAGGATCGTCATGTCGGAGCCGCCGAGGCCACCCTCCTTGTCGATGCCGCAGCCCTCGCAGTCGCGGGTGTCGGTGCCGATGACGAGCATGTTGAACGCGCCGGTCGGCAGCTTCGGCTCCGGCCGCGCGAACTCGTGCGGGATCGGGGCGCCCTCGTCGATCTTGCTGTCGACGTGGTTGTAGGCGAAGACGACGCCCGCCCCGGTGAGGAGTGCGACGACCAGCTCGGCGACGACGATGACGGCCATCACGGTGCGACGCTGCCGACGGCTCGCCTTGGTCACGGCGGACCCTCCCTCTCCCCGAATTCCCGGTTTCCGCTCGGAACCGAGAACCACGCTGTGCGCGGAGCCTACGCCTGTCCTCGTGACCGGTGGTCCGCCGAGCCCTGACGGCGGTGTCCGATTCCCGCGAGTAAGGGTCGGCGGGGTTAGGCAGGATAGGAGGCATGAACCCGACTCCCGACCTGCGGCTCGACCCCGAGTCCTGTTATCGCGCGGTGAAGTCGCGGGACCGCCGCTTCGACGGGGTCTTCTACACCGCCGTCCGCACCACCGGCATCTACTGCCGCCCGTCGTGCCCGGCCCGCACCCCGGCCCTCCACAACATCACCTTCCACCCGAGCGCCGCCTCGGCCCAGGCCGCCGGCTACCGCGCCTGCAAGCGCTGCCTTCCCGACGCCACGCCGGGCAGCCCCGACTGGGACGTCGCCGCGACGGCCGCCGGTCGGGCGATGCGGCTGATCGCCGACGGCGTGGTCGACCGCGAGGGCGTCGAGGGCCTCGCCGACCGGGTCGGCTACACCTCGCGACACCTCGGCCGGATCCTCACCGCCGAGCTGGGCGCCGGGCCACTCGCGCTCGCCCGCGCCCGGCGCGCCCAGACGGCACGGGTGCTGATCGAGACCAGCGACCTGACGTACGCCGACATCGCGTTCGCCGCCGGGTTCTCCAGCGTCCGGCAGTTCAACGACACGATCCGCGAGGTCTACGACTCCTCGCCGACCGACCTGCGCGGCCGGCGCGGCGGCCGGCCGGCGACCGGCGTCGTCACGATGCGGCTCGCGGTGCGCACGCCGTACTCGGGCCGGGCGCTGCTCGACTTCCTGGCGCTGCGTGCGGTGCCGGGCGTCGAGGCCGCGGGGGAGGGCTGGTACGCCCGCACTCTCGTGCTGCCACGCGGCACCGGCACGGTGCGGCTGGAGGTCCCCGACGAGCTCGAGTCCAACCGCACCGCCTTCGTCACCGCGACGTTCGCGCTCGAGGACCTGCGCGACACGAGCGCGGCGACCGAGCGCGTACGCCGGCTGCTCGACGCCGACTGCGACCCGGTGGCCGTCGCCGACGCGTTCGCCGGCGACCCGGTGATCGGGCCGCTCGTGCGGGAGTGGCCGGGGCTGCGCGTACCGGGCCACGTCGACGGGCACGAGATCGCGGTGCGCGCCGTGCTCGGCCAGCAGGTCAGCGTCGCCGGGGCGCGCACGACCGCCGAGCGGCTGGTGGCCGAGCACGGCCGTCCGCTGGCCCGGCCGGTCGACGGGCTCACCCACCTCTTCCCGGACGCGGCGACGCTCGCCGGGCTCGACCCGGAGGACCTGCCGATGCCGCGCGCCCGCGGCCGCGCGCTGATCGAGCTGTGCGCGGCGCTCGCCGACGGCACGATCGCGCTCGACCGCGGACCCGACCGCGACGACGTACGCCGGGCGCTGCTGGCGATCCCCGGCATCGGGCCGTGGACGGCCGACTACGTCGCGCTGCGCGCGCTCGGCCATCCGGACGTCTTCCTGCCGACCGACGTCGGCATCCGCAACGCGCTGCGCAGTCTGGGGCGGGACCCGGTCGAGGCGGTCGGCCTCGCCGAGGGATGGCGCCCCTGGCGGTCGTACGCGCAGATGTACCTCTGGCAGACTCACAACCCGAAGGAGCACTGACATGTGGACCGTGATGGAGTCGCCCATCGGCCCCCTGCGCCTCGTCGAGCACGACGGCGCGATCACCGCGATCGAGTTCTCGCCGTTCCGCGACTCGGACGGCCGGCCGCGCGGGCAGCAGCAGGACGACCACCCGCTGCTAGTCGAGGCCGCACGCCAGCTCACGGCGTACTTCGACCGTGATCTCAAGGAGTTCGACCTGCCGCTCGCCCCGGAGGGCAGCGCCTTCCAGAAGCGGGTGTGGGCGCAGCTGCTCGGCGTCGGCTGGGGCGAGACCGCGTCGTACGGCGAGATCGCGCACCGACTCGGCATGACCAACGCCGCCTCGCGCGCCGTCGGCCTCGCCAACGGCCGCAACCCGATCCCGATCGTGATCCCGTGCCACCGGGTGATCGGCGCCAACGGCACGCTCACCGGCTACGCGGGCGGGCTCGAGCGCAAGCAGCTGCTGCTCAACCTGGAGGCGGACTCGCTCTTCTGAGCCCCGGTGGTTGAGGAGGTTGCGCTAGCAACCGTCTCGAAACCCGGTAGGACGAAAGTCGGCCTCGACCCCGACAATGGTTTCGAGACAGGCGCAGAACGCCTTCCTCAACCAGCGATCAACCAGGGATCGTGGTCACTCGGCAGCCGCCCGGCGCAGCGACTCCGAGAGCCGCTCGAGCGCAAGCAGCTGCTGCTGAACCTGGAGGCGGACTCGCTCTTCTGAGCCCCGGTGGTTGAGGAGGTTGCGCTAGCGACCGTCTCGAAACCCGGTAGGACGAAAGTCGGCCTCGACCCCGACAATGGTTTCGAGACAGGCGTAGAACGCCTTCCTCAACCAGCGATCAACCAGCGATCAACCAGGGATCGTGGTCACTCGGCAGCCGCCCGGCGCAGCGACTCCGAGAGCCGCTCGAGCGCAAGCAGCTGCTGCTCAACCTGGAGGCGGACTCGCTCTTCTGAGCCCCGGTGGTTGAGGAGGTTGCGCTAGCAACCGTCTCGAAACCCGGTAGGACGAAAGTCGGCCTCGACCCCGACAATGGTTTCGAGACAGGCGTAGAACGCCTTCCTCAACCAGCGATCAACCAGCGATCAACCAGCGATCGTGGTCACTCGGCAGCCGCCCGGCGCAGCGACTCCGAGAGCCGCTCGGCGGCGGCCAGGACCGCGGGGGCGTGCATCCGGCCGGGCTGGCGGGAGAGCCGCTCGAGCGGACCGGAGACCGAGACGGCCGCGATCACCTTGCCGCCGGGGGAGCGCACCGGTGCGGAGACCGACGCGACGCCCTGCTCGCGCTCGCCGACCGACTGCGCCCAGCCGCGGCGGCGTACGCCGGAGAGTGCGGCCGCCGAGAACGTCGAGCTCTGCAGCCCGCGGTGCATCCGCTCGGGGTCCTCCCACGCGAGCAGGATCTGGGCGGCAGAGCCGGCGCGCATGGTCAGTTGGGAGCCGACCGGGATCGTGTCGCGCAGGCCGCTCGGTCGCTCGGCGGCCGCGACGCAGACGCGGTGGTCGCCCTGGCGGCGCCACAACTGGGCGGACTCGCCGGTGATGTCGCGCAGGCGGGCGAGCACCGGGCCGGCGGTGGCGAGCAGCCGGTCCTCGCCGGCGGCGGCGGAGAGCTCGGCGAGCCGGGGCCCGAGCACGAAGCGGCCCTGCATGTCGCGGGCGACCAGGCGGTGGTGCTCCAGGGCGACCGCCAGGCGGTGTGCCGTCGGTCGCGCCAGCCCCGTGCCGGCGACCAGACCGGCGAGCGTCGCCGGTCCGGACTCGAGGGCCGTGAGCACGAGAGCGGCCTTGTCGAGGACGCCGACGCCACTGGAGTTGTCCATATGGCAATACTGCCGTCTCAGATCATGGGATGCAAGGGCTAGGGTGGTCGACGCGCGGAAATCCGTGCGCGCGCCGACTGCGGTGTCGGTCGCGAGTCGCGATGGAGGGAGTGAGTCATGGGCAGGACCCTGGCGGAGAAGGTGTGGGACGAGCACGTCGTCCGGTCGGTCGACGGGGAGCCCGACCTGCTCTTCATCGACCTCCACCTCATCCACGAGGTGACCTCACCCCAGGCCTTCGACGGCCTCCGCCTGGCGGGCCGCCGGGTGCGTCGGCCGGACCTCACCCTCGCGACCGAGGACCACAACGTGCCGACGATCGACTGGGACAAGCCGATCGCCGACCCGATCTCGCGCACGCAGGTCGAGACCCTGCGCAAGAACTGCGAGGAGTTCGGCGTCCGGTTGCACTCGCTCGGCGACATCGAGCAGGGCATCGTGCACGTGGTCGGACCGCAGCTCGGCCTGACCCAGCCCGGCATGACGATCGTGTGCGGCGACTCGCACACCTCGACGCACGGCGCGTTCGGCGCGATCGCCCACGGCATCGGCACGTCGGAGGTCGAGCACGTGCTGGCGACGCAGACGCTGCCGCAGGCCCGCCCGAAGACGATGGCGGTGACCGTCAACGGTTCGCTGCCCGAGGGCGTGACGGCCAAGGACCTGATCCTCTACCTGATCACCCAGACCGGCACCGGTGGTGGCCAGGGCTACATCGTGGAGTACCGCGGCGAGGCGATCCGCGAGCTCTCGATGGAGGGCCGGATGACCGTGTGCAACATGAGCATCGAGTGGGGCGCGAAGGCCGGCATGATCGCGCCGGACGAGGTGACCTACGCCTACCTCAAGGATCGCCCCGAGTCGCCGAAGGGCGCCGAGTGGGACACCGCGGTGGCGCACTGGCGGACGCTGGTGACCGACGACGACGCGGTCTTCGACCGCGAGATCGTGATCGACGCCGCTGACGTCACGCCGTGGGTCACCTGGGGCACCAACCCGGGCCAGGGCGCGCCGCTGGGCGGCAGCGTCCCGGCGCCGACGGACTTCGACGACGAGATCGACCGCGTCGCGGCCGAGAACGCCTTGCGCTACATGGCCCTCGAGGCCGGCACGCCGCTGCGCGACGTGCGGGTCGACACGGTCTTCGTGGGCTCCTGCACTAACGGTCGCCTCGAGGACCTGCGCACCGCCGCCGAGGTCATCAAGGGCCATCGGGTCGCCGACGGCACCCGGATGCTCGTCGTGCCGGGCTCGGCCCGGGTGCGCCTCGAGGCCGAGGCCGAGGGTCTCGACCTGGTGTTCAAGGAGGCCGGCGCCGAGTGGCGCGGCGCGGGCTGCTCGATGTGTCTGGGCATGAACGCCGACACGCTCGCGCCCGGCGAGCGCAGTGCCTCGACGTCCAACCGCAACTTCGAGGGCCGCCAGGGCAAGGGCGGTCGCACCCACCTCGTCTCGGTGCCGGTCGCCGTCGCGACCGCGGTCCGCGGCACCCTGTCCTCGCCCGCCGACCTCGCGCCGGCCGCGGCCCGCTGACCCGACGACCAGAGGGAGAACGTCATGGAGAAGTTCACGACCCACACCGGCGTCGGCGTCCCGCTGCGGCGCAGCGATGTCGACACCGACCAGATCATCCCCGCCGAGTACCTCAAGCGGGTCGCGCGCACCGGCTTCGAGGACGGCCTGTTCGCCGCCTGGCGCAACGACCCGTCGTTCGTGCTCAACAACCCGGCGTACGCCGTGGGGTCGGTGCTGGTGGCCGGCCCCAACTTCGGCACCGGCTCCTCGCGCGAGCACGCGGTCTGGGCCCTGCAGAACTACGGGTTCAAGGCCGTGCTGTCGCCGCGCTTCGGCGACATCTTCCGCGGCAACTCCGGCAAGGCCGGCCTGCTCGCCGGCCGTGTCGACGAGAAGGTCGTGCAGCGCCTGTGGGACTACCTCGAGGCTCACCCCGGCGCGGCCGTCACCGTCGACCTCGAGTCGCGCACGGTGACCGCCGGCGAGGGCCCCGACCGCATCGAGGACTCCTTCGACATCGACGACTACACGCGGTGGCGTCTGCTCGAGGGTCTCGACGACATCGGCATCACCCTGGGCCACGAGGCTGACATCGCGGCCTTCGAGGCGACCCGGCCCGGCTGGAAGCCGGCCACGCAGAAGGTCGGCTGACCTTCACCAACGACACGGCCGATGCCGAGATTTCCCTGTCCTGGTTGGGAAATCTCGGCATCGGTCGATTTCGGCCACCTTCTCCCGAGCGGCCCGGATCGGTGGCAAACACCCGCTGCTGAGCGGTTCTGAGCCTGCCCGAGCGGGGTCTGCCCGACTCCGGTGCGACAAATTCATGGCGAAAAACACCGAGCAAAACACCCTGTGGTGATTGTGAGTGCGGCCCCGTTTACCTAGCGTGCATTGGAGAAAGTCGAGCATGGGCTCGACCACAAGCGTTCATTGGAAGGGAAGACAGTGAACAAGTCAGAGTTCATCGAGGCGCTCTCCGCCCGTTTCGACGGGAACAAGAAGGCCGCGGCCCACGCCCTCGAGTCCGTGCTCGACACGATCACCCGCGAGGTCACGAAGGGCGAGAAGGTCGCCATCACCGGCTTCGGTTCGTTCGAGAAGCGGATCCGTGAGGCCCGCTGGGTGCGCAACCCCCAGACCGGCGCGCGCATCAAGGCGAAGAAGACGGCGGTGCCGAAGTTCACCGCCGGTGCCGACCTGAAGAACGTCGTCTCGGGCGCCAAGAAGCTCCCGAAGCTGACGCTGGCCGCCGCTCCGGCCGCGGCCAAGAAGGCCACGGCGACGGCGAAGAAGGCCGCTCCGGCCAAGAAGGCGGCGCCCGCGAAGAAGGCGGCTCCGGCGAAGAAGGCCACCGCCACCAAGGCCACGGCCAAGAAGGCGGCGCCCGCCAAGAAGGCGCCCGCCAAGAAGGCCGCGACGAAGAAGGCGGCGCCCGCCAAGAAGGCCACCGCCAAGAAGACCGTGGCCAAGAAGGCGCCCGCCAAGAAGGCTCCGGCCAAGAAGACCGTGGCCAAGAAGGCTCCGGCCAAGAAGACCGCGACGAAGAAGGCCACGGCGAAGAAGACCGCCAAGAAGGCCTGACGCAGCGCGTCATCGACGAACGGGCCGTCACTCTGCGGGGTGGCGGCCCGTTCGTCATGTCGCGAGCACCGCGACCGAGGTGTTCGGTCCCAGGCCGAGGCCGGTCGCGTCGGCGAGGTCGTCGGCGTCGTCGACGTCACGGCGCACCGAGGCCGGGGCGTCGGCGACCTCCAGCGCGCCCGCGGCGAGGTGTGCGGCGCGCGAGCGCGGTCCGAACCGCGGGTCGAAGCGGTCGTGCCCGGCGGCGTACATCGTGGTGCCGATGCCGGCGGCGTCGGGCACGAAGTGGGGGCGATCGTCCGGCAGCCCGGTCAGGACGGCGTCCAGGTCGCCCGATCGCAGCGCCGGGAGGTCGGCGCAGACCGCGACCGGGACCAGACCGGGCCAGCGGCGGTGCGCCTCGGCCGCCGCCTGGCGCAGCGTGCCGTTCAGGTCGCCCGAGACGCCGTCGGGGATCGCCGCGCAGCCGAGCGCGGAGAGCGCCCGGGAGAGGTGGGCGTCGTCGGTCACGACCAGCACCTGGCCCACGCGCTCGGCGCGCAGGCAGGCCAGCACCGTGTCCTGGGCGAATGCCTCGGCGAGCCGGCGGCGTACGTCGGCCTCGAACGTCGCGAGGCGCGACTTGCCGATGGCGGGTGGCTTGACGGGGACCAGGACGGCGTACCGCTGGAGGGGCTGGGGTGCGGACATCACTCCGATCCTGTCAGGCCCGGTGCCGGCCGGCGGCGCCGCGTCCGCGTCGCAGACCGGGACCGGGGCACCCGAGCGAGTAGCCTGCGCACGTGGTCGTTCGCAGGATGCAGGAGAAACGCAACTGGGCCTGGCGCTTCGCCGAGCCCATCGTGCGGGGCGCGCTGTTCGCCACCACCACCCACGAGTGGGTCGGCGGGGAGAACATCCCGGCGTCCGGTGGCTGCATCATCGTGCTCAACCACGTGTCGCACGTCGACCCGCTGCTGGCGGCGCACCTGGTCTACGACCACGGCCGGCTGCCGCACTACCTGGCCAAGTCCGGGCTCTTCAAGAACAAGGGGCTCGCCTACTTCCTCACCGCCGCAGGTCAGATCCCGGTCGAGCGACTCAGCCGCAACGCCGCGGGCGCGTTCGACGCCGCGGTCGCCGCGGTGCGGGAGGGCAAGTGCGTCGTGGTCTACCCCGAGGGGACGATCACCCGCGACCCGGGCGGGTGGCCGATGACCGGCAAGTCCGGAGCGGCGCGGATCGCTCTCGAGACCGGCTGCCCGGTGATCCCGGTGGGGCAGTGGGGTGCGCAGCAGCTGCTCGCGCCGTACGCCAAGCGGCCCGACTTCTTCCCACGCAAGAAGGTCACGATGCTGGTGGGGGAGCCGATCGACCTCGCCGACCTGGCCGCCGAGCCGCGCTCGATGCCGGTGATCCAGCGGGCCACCGACCGGATCATGGCGGCGGTCACCGCGCTCGTCGAGGAGGTGCGCGGCGAGCAGGCGCCAGCCGAGCGCTTCGACATGAGGAAGGCGGGGGTCCGCGAGACCGGGAACCCGAACAAGCCCGAGCACCAGACCCCACGGGAGGAGCCGTCGTGACCGGTTCGCACGGCAAGATCGCTGTCTTCGGCGCCGGCTCCTGGGGTACGGCGTTCTCCATCGTGCTGGCCGACGCCGGCAACGACGTGACGATCTGGGCACGCCGCGAGGAGGTCGCCGCGACCATCAACGATCGGCGCCAGAACACCGAGTACCTCCCGGGGATCGAGCTGCCGCCCGTCATCCAGGCGACCCACGACGTCGAGAAGGCGCTGCACGGGGCCGACGTGGTCGTGCTGGCCACGCCCTCCCAGTCGCTGCGCGCGAACCTGACCCAGTGGGCGCCGTACGTCGAGCCGGGTGCGGTCTTCGTGTCGCTGATGAAGGGCGTCGAGCTCGGCACGCTGGAGCGGATGAGCCAGGTGATCGCGGAGATCACCGGCGCCGGCCCCGAGCGCATCGCGGTCGTCAGCGGCCCCAACCTCGCCAAGGAGATCGCCCGCCGCGAGCCCGCGGCGTCGGTGGTGGCGTGCGCCGACGAGGAGGTGGCCAAGCGGATCCAGGCCCGGGTGCACTCGCCGGCGTTCCGGCCCTACACCAGCGTCGACGTGCTCGGCTGTGAGCTCGGCGGCGCCTACAAGAACGTCGTGGCGCTGTCGGTCGGCATGGCCGTCGGGCTCGGCTTCGGCGACAACACGACCGCCTCGGTGATCACCCGCGGCCTGGCCGAGACGGCCCGCCTGGCGATGGCGCTGGGTGCGAACCCCCTGACCCTGATGGGCCTCGCCGGCCTCGGCGACCTGGTCGCCACCTGCTCCTCGTCGCTGTCGCGCAACCGGACCTTCGGCGAGAAGCTCGGCCAGGGCCTGACGACCGAGGAGATCATCGCCTCCACCCGCCAGGTGGCCGAGGGCGCCAAGTCGTGCTCGTCGCTGCGGGCGCTGGCCGCGCGCACCGGCGTCGACGCCCCCGTCGCCCAGTACGTCGACGAGGTCATCGCCGGCCGGATGACGGCCCAGCAGACGATGGACGCCTTCATCGCCCGCGACACCAAGGCCGAGACCGACTGAGCCGGTTCGCCGGGGGCTTCGAGGCTCGTCGCTGGCGCTCCTCGCACCTCAACCAGCGGGGCCCGGGGGTTTCGAGGCTCGTCGCTGGCGCTCCTCGCACCTCAACCGCCGAGCACGGTGGTTGAGGTGCGAAGGCGCTCTGGCGCCTGAGCCTCGAAACCACCGCAGGCGGGCTCACCCCAGGTCGTCGAGCGCCTTCGCCAGGTCGGCCCAGAGGTCCTCGACGTCCTCGACGCCGACGGAGAGCCGCACCAGGCCCTCGGGGATCGTCGCCGGCTCCGCCTTCCACCGGCGGCGCCGCTCGAACGTCGACTCGACGCCGCCGAGCGAGGTGGCGTGCACCCACAGCGAGGTCGTGCGGCACAGCAGGTCGGCGGCGAGCGTGCCCTCGGCGAGCACGATCGCCACGATCGCGCCGAAGCCGGGGTAGCGAACCTGGCTGACGGCGGGGTGGCCCTCGAGTCGGCGGACGAGCTCCTGGGCGTTCTGCTGGGCCCGCTCGACGCGCAGGTGCAGGGTGCGCAGGCCGCGGGCCGCGAGCCAGGCCTCGAGCGTGCCGGGGACGGCGCCGAGCATGTCGCGACGGCCCTTCAGCACGGCGTACAGCTCGTCGTCGGCGGTGACGACCGCGCCGAGCAGCGCGTCGCTGTGGCCGGCGAGGTACTTCGTGGCCGAGTGGACGACGATGTCGGCGCCCATCGTCAGCGGCCGCTGGTTGATCGGCGTCGCGAAGGTGTTGTCGACCACGACGTGCGCACCGGCCGCCCGCGCGGCGGCGGCGATGGTCGGGATGTCGGCCACCTCGAGCGCCGGGTTGGTGGGGGACTCCAGCCACACCAGCGCGGAGTCCTCGACCGCGCCGACGACTGCCGCGGTGTCGGTCACGTCGACCAGCTTGGTGCGGACCCGGCCTCGGCCCTCCAGGTCGGCGAGCTCGAGGAGGGTGCCGTTGTAGGCGTGCGCGGGCGCGATCACGAGCGCGTCGTGGCCGACCAGGTCGAGGACCGTCGTGACCGCGGCCATGCCGCTCGAGAAGGCCAGGGCGCGGCCGCCCTCGAGCGCGCCGAGGGTCACCTCGAACGCCTCCCAGGTCGGGTTGCCGTAGCGGCCGTACTCGACGTCCCCACCCGCGACGTACGTCGAGGCCATCGTGATCGGCCGGTTCAGCGGCTGGTCGGGCTCGCGCGCCGGCCGACCGGTGGTCACGGCGATGGTGGCGGGATGCAGCGACGGTTGCGGGGCGCGCGGGTCGTCGGTCATGCGTCCAAAGTAGATGGATAGGGTCGTGCCGATGAACTCCCCCTCCCGCAAGCGTCGCGTCGCAGTCGTCTTCGGCGGCCGGTCCAGTGAGCACGCTGTCTCCTGCATCACCGCCGGCAGCGTGCTCGCCGCGATCGACCGCGAGCAGTACGAGGTGGTGCCGATCGGCATCGCGACCGACGGTCGCTGGGTGCTGGAGTCCGGCGACCCGGAGCGGCTGCGGATCCGGGGCCGCGACCAGCTGCCCTCCGTCGACGGCGACCGGGCGACGATCGCGCTCGCGCCGGAGGCGAGCTCGACCGGTCTGGTCGTGACCGAGCCGGCGCAGCCCCCGCGCACACTCGGCGACGTCGACGTCGTCTTCCCGCTCCTGCACGGGCCCTGGGGCGAGGACGGCACCATCCAGGGCATGCTCGAGATGGCCGGGGTCCGGTACGTCGGCGCGGGTGTGCTCGCGTCGGCGGTGAGCATGGACAAGGCCCATATGAAGGTGGCGCTCGCGGCCGCCGGGCTGCCGGTGCTGCCCTCGGTGACCGTGACCGCGGCGGAGTGGCAGCGCGACGCCGCCGGCTGCCGGGCGCGGGCCGCCGGGCTGGGCTACCCGCAGTTCGTGAAGCCGGCCCGGGGCGGCTCGAGCCTGGGGATCTCCAAGGTCCACGACGCCGCCGAGCTCGATCAGGCGGTCGAGGAGGCCTTCCGCTACGACCCGAAGGTCCTCGTCGAGACGGCGGCCGTGGACGCCCGCGAGATCGAGTGCGGCGTGCTCCAGGCGCTGGACGGGACGCCGGAGACCTCGGTGCCCGCGGAGATCCGGATCAGCGGCGACCACGAGTTCTACGACTTCGCGGCCAAGTACCTCCCCGAGGAGCACACCGAGCTCGACGTGCCGGCCGACCTGCCGGACGACGTGGTCACGCGGCTCCGCGAGCTCTCGGTGCGGGCCTTCGAGGCGGTCGGCTGCGAGGGCCTGGCCCGGGTCGACTTCTTCCTGCTGCCCGGAGGCGACCTCGTCGTCAACGAGATCAACACGATGCCGGGCTTCACCCCGACGTCGATGTACCCGCGGATGTGGGCGGCCTCGGGCGTCGACTACCCCGCGCTGGTCGACCGCCTGATCAGGCTGGCCCTCGCGCGCGACACCGGCCTGCGCTGACAGCCGACCGGCTGCCTAGCGGCAGCGGCCGGTCCTCTCGAACTCCCGGGCGATCACCTGCGTGAGGGCGCCGATGGCGTTGCCGAACCCGTCGGGCCGGTAGTCCGCGGGCAGCTGGAGCTCGACGCGGGGGCGGTAGTTGAGCTCGGTGGCGGTCACGTCGACGTCCTCGTCGCCCTCCGCGGCCGCGGCCAGCACCTCGTCGGGCACGTACCAGCCGGCGTCGTCGACCTGCACGCACGAGGCTCCCAGGTCGTACCCGGCCGGCTCGCCGACCCCGCAGGTGACCACGATCGCCGGGTCGCCCCAGGCGGCGCTGTACGCCGTGTCGCCGGTCGTCTCGCGCCGCTCCTGGCCGGCGAGCGAGTCCGGCAGCTCGGCGACGAGGCGACGGCAGTCCGCGGCCGCGGAGCCCGAGAGGGCGGGCGCGTCGATCTCGACCGGACCGCTGGAGCAGCCTGCGGTCAGCGCGACCGCCGCGCACACGACGACGCCCCGTGCCAGTAGCGACACGGGGCGTCGGGACCTGGAGTGATCGGGCACTCAGATGTGCACGACGGGGCAGGTCAGCGTGCGGGTGATCCCGTCGAGGTTCTGCACCTTCGAGACCACGAGCTTGCCCAGCTCGTCGACGTTGCGGGCCTCCGCGCGCACGATGACGTCGTAAGGACCGGTGACGTCCTCGGCGAGGGTCACGCCCTTGACCTGGGCGATCGCGGAGGCCACCTCGGCGGCCTTGCCGACGTCGGTCTGGATCAGGATGTACGCCTGGACGACCATCGCGCTCTCCCTCGGGTTGGTTGCGTGCGGGAGGCCCCAACCTACCGCGCGCTCCGCGCCTGCCGGTAGGTGCCGCGGGTGCTGGACACCGGCGTCTGGTGGGATGGGCACATGGCCGCACGCACCCCGTTCCCGCCCGACGCAACGCTCGCCGACGCGGGGGAGTTCGGGTTGATCTCGGCGCTGGTCGACCTCTTCCCGCAGGGGGAGCAGGTGCTGGTCGGGCCCGGTGACGACGCGGCGGTGCTGCGCATCCGCAACGGCCACGTGGTGGTCTCGACGGACCTCCTCGTCGAGGGCCGGCACTTCCGTCGCGACTGGGCCAGCGCCGAGGACGTCGGTCACCGGGCCGCGGCCCAGAACCTCTCCGACATCAACGCGATGGGCGGCCGGGCCACGTCGCTGACGATCGGGCTCGCCGCGCCGGCCGAGCTGCCGGTGCAGTGGGCGCTCGACTTCGCCCGCGGCTTCGCGGACGAGTGCGCGCAGGTCGGCGCCAGCGTCGTGGGCGGCGACCTGACCCGCTCCGACCAGATCGTGATCGCGGTGACCGTGCTGGGTGGCTGCACCCAGGCGCCGGTGCTGCGCTCGGGAGCCCGGCCGGGCGACGTCCTCGCGATCTGCGGCCGGCAGGGCTGGTCCGCCGGCGGCCTGGCGGTGCTCGGCCGGGGCTTCCGCTCGCCGCGGGTGCTGGTCGAGGCCTACCGCCGCCCGGAGCCGCCGTACGACGCCGGGCGGATCGCCGCCGAGGCCGGCGCGACCGCGATGATCGACGTCTCCGACGGCCTGCTGGCCGACGCCGGCCACGTCGCCGACGACTCCGGCGTCGCGATCGACGTGCACGCCTCGGCGTTCGACGTGCCGGAGCCGCTGCACGCCGTGGGTGCGGCGCTCGGCGCCGACCCGATCCAGTTCATGCTCAGCGGGGGCGAGGACCACGCCCTGCTGGCGACCTTCGCCTCGGTGGACGCCGTCCCGGCGGGCTGGGCCGTGATCGGCTCGGTCGCGGCCGGGTCGGGCGTGACCGTGGACGGCGCGCCGTACGAGGGCCCCACCGGCTGGACGCACTTCTGAGTCGACTGTTCAGGGCAGAACCGGAGCTCTTCGGGCGATGCTTCGGCCCAACAGTTCCGGTTTCCCCGGTGGACCGGGGAAACCGCCGCCCCCGCCAACGCGAAAAGGCCCCGACCGGATCCGGTCGGGGCCTCGCGGTGGTACGTCAGGTCAGCGGGTGACCTTGCCGGCCTTGAGGCAGCCGGTGCAGACGTTGAGGCGCTTCGGAGTGCCGTTGACGGTCGCCCGGACACGCTGGATGTTGGGGTCGAAGCGACGCTTCGTGATCTTGCGCGACCACGGCCGGTTGTTGCCGAAGCCCGGCTTCTTGGCGCAGATGTCGCAGACGGCAGCCACGAGGTACTCCTGAAACGAATCGATTGGTCAGACGGGTCGAGGGCCCGCGGACGGGCAACCGCACAAGAGTATCGGACCACCCCGCGGACGCGGAAATCGTGCCACTGCCACTAGCCTGTGGCACTCATCTCCCCGCGGAGCCGCACCGGGGCTCCAGGGCAGTCTCCCCGATCGAGGACGGCGATGGAAACTCCGCGCGGCGGCGTCATCACGGTCGAGGTCGTGCTCCGCTTCGTCGACCTCGCGACCGACGCCCTCGCCGACGCGCGCGAGGAGATCGACGCGCTCAACGTCTTCCCGGTGCCCGACGGGGACACCGGCACGAACATGTACCTGACCGTCTCCTCCGGGCGGGACGCGATCCGCGACGCCGTCGAGGCGGATCCGGGCGTCGACGTCGGCACCGCGCTCGCGACGTTCAGCCGCGGCGCGCTGCTCGGTGCCCGCGGCAACTCCGGCGTGATCCTCAGCGAGATGCTCGGCGCGATCGCGCGCCGGATCTCCGAGGCGGCCCCCGACCAGCGCAACGCCGCGGTGATGGCCGAGGCGCTGGCGTGCGCCGCCGACGCGAGCTACGCGGCGGTCGGTACGCCGATCGAGGGCACGATGCTCAGCGTGATCCGGGCCGCGGCCGATGCGGCGGTGGCCGTGGTCCGCGACTCCCGGACCCGGTCTCGCGACGTGTTCGCCGTCGCCGCGGCGGCGGCGCGGGAGGCGCTGGCCCGGACACCGGAGCAGCTGCCCGCCCTCGCGGCGGCCGGGGTCGTCGACGCCGGCGGCCGCGGGGTCAGCGTGATCCTCGACGCGGCCGAGACCGTGCTGACCGGCCGCCGGCCGGTGCCGGTCACGGCCCCGCTCGGCACCCGGCAGATCCCCGTGCCCCAGCCCGCGCCCGGCGCCGACCTGAGCCCGGACGGACCGTCGTACGAGGTGATGTACCTGCTCGACGCCGGCGACGACGCGGTGCCCACGCTCCGCGAGACGCTGGCCGGGCTCGGCGACTCGCTCGTGGTCGTGGGCGGCGAGGGGCTCTGGAACGTCCACGTGCACGTCGACGACGTCGGCGCCGCGATCGAGGCCGGGATCGCCGCCGGCCGCCCGCACCGGATCCGGGTGACGCACTTCGCCGAGCAGATCGCGGCGGCCCGGACCGTCTCCACGCGCCAGGGCCGGCGGGTGATCGCGGTGTCGGCCGGCCCCGGCCTCGCGGCGCTGTTCGAGGAGGCCGGCGGGGTCGTGGTCGGCGGCGGCCCCGGCCAGCGGCCCTCCACCGGTGAGCTGCTCGAGGCGATCACCGCCTGCGGCGCCGCCGAGGTCGTGGTGCTCCCCAACGACGCCGACACGGTGCGCGTCGCCGAGATCGCGGCGCGCACGGCGGAGGCCGATCTCGGCGAGGCGATCCGGGTCACGGTGATCCCGACCCACGCCCAGGTCGTGGGGCTGGCCGCGATCGCGGTGCACGAGCCCGGGCGCGCGTTCGACCAGGACGTGCTCGAGATGACCGCGACCGCGCGCCACGCGCGGCAGGGGGCGGTCACCGTCGCGGCCAAGCAGGCGATGACGATGGCGGGGCCGTGCGAACCGGGCGACGTCCTCGGCGTGATCGCCGGCGACTTCGCCGTCGTCGGCGCCGACCTCTACGCCGTCGCGACCGACGTCCTGGAGCGGCTGCTCGCCGGCGGCGGGGAGCTCGTCACGATCGTCGCGGGCGCGGAGGACGTCGAGGGTGCGCTCGCGACGCGGTGCGCGGCGTACCTGGAGGAGCGGCACCCCGCTGTCGACGTCGTGGTGTACGACGGAGGCCAGCCGCGCTACCCGCTGCTGATGTCCGTGGAATGAGAGCACCACACCCGTGATCACACTCGACTCACCCGTCGCCACCGTCCTCGGCGACCAGAAGAAGAAGCGCGACGCCATCGTCGAGCGGCTCGGCCTGCGCACGGTCGGCGACCTGTTGCACCACTTCCCGCGGCGCTACCTCAAGACCGGCGAGCTCAGCCGGGTCGAGCGGCTGCACGAGGGAGAGATGCTGACCATCTCCGGTCGCCTCGGGAAGCCGCAGAAGCGGACCTACACCGACCGGCGCACCCGACGCACGGCGTACCGCGTCGACACGGTGGTCCACGCCGAGGGCGCCAGCCTCCGGATGTCGTTCTTCGCCCAGTCAAGCCGGATCGCCGACTGGAACGTGGCGCGGCTCGCCGAGGGGCGCGAGGGGATCTTCCTGGGCAAGGTCGGGAGCTTCCGCGGCGAGTGGCAGCTGACCAACCCGCAGATGGTGCTCTTCGGCAGCGGGGGCGAGGACCTCGCCGAGCTCTCGCTGGAGACGCTGCGCGCCTTCTACCCGATCTACCCCCTGACCAAGGGCGTCGACTCCTGGGACATCCAGAAGGCCATCGCGTTCGCGCTGTCGGTCGTCGACGACGTGCCCGACCTGCTCCCGGAGGCGGTCCGCGAGCAGTACGACCTGCTCGACGCCCGTCGGGCGCTGACGTGGATCCACGCGCCCGACGACTGGGCCGAGATCACCCGCGCCCAGCGGCGTTTCCGCTTCGAGGAGGCCCTGGTCACCCAGCTCGTGCTGGCCCGGCGGCGGCGCGAGGTCCGCGCGCTCGGCGCCCGGGCGCGCACCGGCGACCAGGGCGGCCTGCTCGCGGCGTTCGACGCCCGGCTGCCCTTCGCGCTGACCGACGGCCAGCGCGAGGTGGGGGAGCAGATCGAGGCCGACCTGGCCCAGGACCACCCGATGAACCGGCTGCTCCAGGGCGAGGTCGGTTCCGGCAAGACGCTGGTCGCGCTGCGCGCCATGCTGCGCGTGGTCGACTCCGGGGGCCAGGCCGCGCTGCTCGCCCCGACCGAGGTGCTCGCCCAGCAGCACCACCGCTCGATCACCGCGCTGCTCGGCGACCTCGCCGCGGGCGGGATGCTCGGCGGCGCCGCCGACGCCACGAACGTCGAGCTGCTCACCGGCTCGATGACCAAGGCCCAGCGCGCCGAGCCGATGTCGCGACTCGTCACCGGCGAGGCCGGCATCGTGATCGGCACCCACGCGCTGCTCGAGGAGCGGGTGATCTTCAACGATCTCGGTCTGGTCGTCGTCGACGAGCAGCACCGCTTCGGCGTCGAGCAGCGGTCCGCGCTCACCGACAAGGCGGGCGCCCCGCCGCACGTGCTCGTGATGACCGCCACGCCGATCCCGCGCACGGTCGCGATGACGGTCTTCGGCGACCTCGAGACCTCCACGCTCACCGAGCTCCCGGCCGGCCGCGCGCCGATCCAGACCAACGTCGTCCCCCTCGCCGAGCACCCCGGCTGGCTCGGCCGGGTCTGGGAGCGGGTGCGCGAGGAGGTCGAGAAGGGCCATCAGGCCTACGTCGTGTGCCCGCGCATCACCGGCGACGAGCAGGAGCAGGGCGAGACCGACCAGGTCGACCTCGACGACGAGGACAACCCCGTGGTCCCCGATGCGCCCACCGGCGGCCTGTCCGCCGTGGAGGAGGTCGCCGCGCAGCTCGCGGAGGCCTCGCTCGCGGGCCTCCGGGTCGAGCGGCTGCACGGCAGGCTGCCGCCCGACGAGAAGGACCGCGTGATGCGTGCCTTCGCCGCCGGGGACGTCGACGTGCTGGTCTCGACGACCGTGATCGAGGTCGGCGTCGACGTCGCCAACGCCACGGCGATGGTGCTGCTCGACGCCGAGCGGTTCGGCGTCTCCCAGCTCCACCAGCTCCGCGGCCGGGTCGGCCGGGGCGGGCTGCCCGGCCTCTGCCTGCTGGTCTCGCGCGCGGAGCAGGGGAGCGCGGCCCGCGAGCGGCTCGACGCCGTCGCCGCGACCACCGACGGCTTCGAGCTGAGCCGGGTCGACCTCGAGCAGCGCCGGGAGGGCGACGTGCTCGGCAAGTCGCAGTCGGGGTTCCGGTCCGGGCTGCAGAACCTCCGCGTGCTCCGCGACGAGGCGACGATCGTGCAGGCCCGCGAGGCGGCCAACGCACTCCTCGACGCGGACGCCGATCTGAGGCTCGCGCCCGACCTGGCCACCGAGGTGGCCCGGCTCGAGGCCTCCGTCCAGGCCGACTTCATCGAGAAGTCGTGAGCACGCCATGACCCGCATCATCGGAGGCAGCGCCGGCGGTCGGCGGCTCCAGACGCCCCGCGGCGACGCCACCCGCCCCACGAGCGACCGGGTCCGAGAGGCGCTCTTCTCCGCGATCGAGTCGTGGTGCGGCTCGCTGCACGGCCTCCGCGTCCTCGATCTGTACGCCGGATCCGGCGCGGTCGGCCTCGAGGCCTGGTCGCGTGGCGCCGCGACCGTCACCCTGGTCGAGCAGGACCGCCGCACCGCCGCCCTGGTCACCGCCAACGCGCGGACGATCGGCTACCCGAGGGCCGAGGTCGTCGCGGCCTCGGTCGCCGCCACGCTGCGCAAGCGGCCGAGCGCGGCGTACGACGTGGTCTTCCTCGACCCGCCGTACCCGCTCGACGACGAGATGGTCGCCGGCGACCTCGCCGCGCTCGTCGACCACGGCTGGCTGGCCCCTGGCGCGATGGTCGTCGTCGAGCGCTCGTCGCGCAGCCCCGAGCCGGCGTGGCCGGAGGGGCTCGGCCGGGAGCGTGAGAAGCGTTACGGGGAGACCACCCTGTGGTTCGCGGTAGCGTCCACGCCATGACCCGCGCCGTCTGCCCCGGATCGTTCGACCCGGTGACCAACGGTCATCTCGACATCATCCGCCGGGCGGCAGCGATCTTCGACGAGCTGGTGGTCGCGACCGGCACCAACCCCTCGAAGTCGCGGCTGTTCGACCCCGACTCGCGCATGGAGATGCTGCGCGAGGTCTGCGCCGACCTCCCCAACGTGCGGGTGATGGGCTTCACCGGCCTGATCGTGGACTTCTGCCGCGAGATCGGCGCCGCGGCGATCGTGAAGGGCCTGCGGGGCGGCAACGACTACGAGTACGAGCTGCCGATGGCGCAGATGAACTCCCACCTCACGGGCGTCGAGACGGTCTTCGTGCCCACCAACGCGTCCTGGGGCTACGTGTCGTCGAGCCTCGTCAAGGAGGTCGCCTCGCTGGGCGGGGACGTCTCCGCACTGGTGCCGCCCGCCGTGCACGCCCGGCTCACGCTGCGGCTGGCCGAGCGCTAGTGGGTTTCGAGACGTGTCGCTGGTCCCGCGCTGGCGCGCGGTCCCAGCCGACACCCTCAACCCCCTCGGCCCACGCTCGTCCCTCGCAGGCTCGGTCCGAGCTACCTCGGGGTTTGGCCGGGCCGACGCCCGACCGGTACGCTTCTCGCTGATCTGTCGTGCCTGAAACCGGAAGTAGAACCCTGAGCAGCCTGGACCCGAGAGCGCCGCTCGTGCTCGACACCCGCGAGCTCGGCCGCCGCCCGGGGTCCCAGCATCAGGTGACGCGGACGGTTCCGGCACCGGCAGATCTGGGCATCGAAGTCCTCCGTGTCCCGGAAGGCTCACAGGTCGAGCTCGACCTGCGGCTGGAAGCGGTCATGGAGGGTGTGCTGGTGACGGGCTCGACCGAGGTCGAGCTCGTCGGTGAGTGCGCGCGGTGCCTGGAGCCGATCTCCGACCGGATGGTCGTCGGCTTCCAGGAACTGTTCGTCTACGAGGACCAGCGCAACCCCTCCGAGGAGGACGACGAGGTCAGCACGCTCGAGGGAGACCTGGTCGACCTGGAGCCCCTGCTGCGGGACGCGGTGGTGCTCGCACTGCCGTTCCAGCCGCTGTGCGAGGACGACTGTCCCGGGTTGTGCCCCGACTGCGGGGCCCGACTCAAGGACGACCCGGACCACGCGCACGACGCGCCGATCGACCCGCGTTGGGCGGGGCTGGCGGCCCTGAAGCAGGACCAGCACGACCAGAACTGAGACCAGATCGACACATGGCCGGAGACTCCGGTCCTGGCTAGAGGAGAGAACAGTGGCTGTCCCGAAGCGGAAGATGTCGCGCAGCAACACGCGTCACCGTCGCTCGGCCTGGAAGGCCGTGGCGCCCCAGCTGGTGACCTGCGCGAACCCCGCCTGCGGTGCCAAGCACCTCCCGCACCGTGCGTGCGGCGAGTGCGGCCAGTACGGCGCGCGCGCCGACCGTCGTCAGGTCCTCTGACCGGTTCCGGTCCGCTGACCAACTACGCCGCGCTGCGAGCAGCGCTCGGGGACCCCGAGCTGGACCCCGAGCTGCTCGAGCGCGCACTCACCCACCGCTCGTACGCGTACGAGAACGGTGGTCTGCCGAACAACGAGCGCCTGGAGTTCCTGGGCGACTCGGTGCTCGGCGTGGTCGTCACCGAGACGCTCTACCGCACCCACCCGGACCTGTCCGAGGGCCGGCTGGCGAAGCTGCGCGCGGCGGTCGTCAACGCCCGCGCGCTGGCCGAGGTCGGCCGGGGCATCGGCGTCGGCGAGCACGTGAAGCTCGGCCGCGGCGAGGAGACGACCGGCGGCCGTGAGAAGGCGTCGATCCTCTCCGACACCGTCGAGGCGGTGATCGGCGCCGTGCACCTGAGTGGGGGCTTCGAGGGCTCCGCCCCGGTGGTGCACCGGCTCTTCGACCCGCTCATCGAGGCCGCCTCCGCGCTGGGCGCCGGCCTGGACTGGAAGACCTCGCTGCAGGAGCTCTCGGCCGAGCACGGGCTCGGCGTCCCCGAGTACGTCATCGAGGACGAGGGCCCCGACCACATGAAGACCTTCACCGCCCAGGTGCGGGTCCGTGACCGCCTCTACGGCAACGGCGTCGGGCGCTCCAAGAAGGAGGCCGAGCAGGCGGCCGCCGAGACGGCGTACGGCGAGATCGCCAGCGAGCTCGACGTCGCTGACCCGGCAAGCAGCGCCGCCGTGGACACCGCAGCGGACACTGCCGCCGAGCAGGGCTGACCGGCTCCGGTGCCCGAGCTCCCGGAGGTCGAGGTCGTGCGCGCCGGCATCGAGCGCCACGTCGTCGGCGCCACCATCACCCGCGTCGACGTCCTGCACCCGCGCCCGGTGCGCCGCGACCCACGTGGTCCCGCCGGCTTCGCCGCGGCCCTGACCGGCCGCCGCGTCGACGCCGTCCGGCGCCGCGGGAAGTACCTCTGGCTGCCGCTCGACAGCGGCGACGCGCTGCTGGGCCACCTCGGGATGAGCGGACAGATCCTGGTCCAGCCGCCCGACGCGCCGGCCGAGCGGCACCTGCGCGTCCGCTTCGCCCTCGACGGCAGCGACGAGGGCCGCGAGATGCGGTTCGTCGACCAGCGGATGTTCGGCGGGCTGTCCTTCTCCGGGGGCGGCGCCGAGCTGCCGCCGGAGATCGCGCACATCGCCCGCGACCCGCTCGACCCGGAGTTCGACGACGACCTGTTCGTGCGCCGGGTCCGCAAGCGGGCCTCCGGCATCAAGCGGCAGCTGCTCGATCAGGGCCTGGTCTCCGGGGTCGGCAACATCTACGCCGACGAGGCGCTGTGGCGGGCGCGGCTGCACGGCGAGCGCCCGGGGGAGCGGCTGACCGCCGCCCAGGTGCGCGAGCTGCTGGGCCACGCCCGCGACGTCATGGTCGCCGCGCTCGGCGAGGGCGGCACGTCGTTCGACGCCCTCTACGTCAACGTCAACGGCGAGTCGGGCTACTTCGACCGCTCCCTGCACGCCTACGGGCGCGAGGGGGAGCCCTGCGACCGGTGCGGTACGCCGGTGCGCCGGGTCGCGTTCATGAACCGCTCGTCGTACTTCTGCCCGGTCTGCCAGCCCGCCCCGCGCCGCCGCCGGAGCGCCTCACATTGACCCGCGGCGCCCTGGGTGGGACTCTTGAAGACGGCCCGCCATCGCGGACCCCATCCCCTCTCACCACCCCGGAAGGCTCATACATGGCCAAGGCGCTGATCGGCTACATGGACAGCGACCTGCGGACTCCCGCACTCTCGGCCGAGAACGCTCGGCTGCGCGCGCGTGTGGGCGAGCTCGAGGCACTCGTGCTGCGCCTGAGCGAGGAGAACGACAAGCTCGCGGCCGCGCAGGCCGCCGCGCTCCTCGACGAAGCCGCGTCCCTGTCGGAGATGCAGCCCGCCTGACCGTCGCCAGGCACGGCTGGTCAGGTCCGGCGTGCCTTCATGCTGGCGGTGTCGCCGGTCTGCGGCTCCCGCCACACCACCTTCAGCTTCGCGCCGACCCGCTTGGCCTTGGCACTGACCGGGCTCACGCAGGGGCTCGGACCGCGGGTTATCACCTCGCGGAACGTGTACCAGCCGCCCTTCTTCCCGCGGAACTTCCAGGTCCCGGAGCAGATCCCGGGGTAGGTGATCGTGCCGCGCAGCTTCCCGTGCCGCTGGGTGATCCTCACCTTCGCGGTGTAGCCGACCGGGCCGCCCGCGTCGCCGTACACGGCGCCCTTCCACGAGCCCGTCACGCCCTTCGCGGCGCGGGCGTGGTCGGTCCGATCGGCGTGCGTCGGTGCCGCGGTCGCGGCCGGTGCGACCGTCACGGCGGACGCCACGAGCGCCGCCAGAGCCGTCTTGATCATGCTGTCTCCCCGTCTCCGGTCCCTGGTGGGACGTCTGCCCTGACCTACCCCAGGGCCGGTGCGCGGTAAACCGGAGGAAATGCGTCGGGAGCTGCGTCTAGAGTCAGCGCCTTGTGAGCAGGCTGGTGGAGATCGTCGCGCCGCGCCGTCTCGGCACCGGCTTCCGCTGGCTGCTCGCGTCGTCCTGGGTGAGCAACCTCGGCGACGGGCTCGCGCTCGCGGCGGGGCCGCTCCTGGTGGCGTCGATGACCGACGACCCGGCGCTGGTCGCGATGGCGGCCCTGCTCCAGTGGCTGCCGCCGCTGGTCTTCGGCCTGTACGCCGGGGCGCTCGCCGACCGGCTGGACCGGCGGCTGATCATCGTCACGGTCGACCTGCTCCGGGCGGGCGTGCTCGTGCTGCTCACCCTCGCCATCGCCACCGACGTGGTGTCGATCTGGCTGGTGCTGCTGGCGATGTTCCTGCTCGGCACCGCGGAGGTGTTCGCCGACAACACGGCCGCGACGCTGATGCCGATGCTGGTCCACCGCGACGACCTCGCGGTCGCGAACGCCCGGCTCACCACGGGCTTCATCACCGTCAACCAGCTCGCGGGGCCGCCGATCGGGGCGGCGCTGTTCGCAGCCGGACACGCGCTGCCCTTCCTGGCCCAGGGCGTGGTCGTGGCGCTCGGTGCGCTGCTGGTGGCACGGGTGGTGCTGCCGCCGCACCGGCGAGAGGCGCCCCAGACCCACCTCCGGCAGGACATCGCCGAGGCGTTCCGCTGGGTGGTTCGCCACCCCGCCGTCCGCACGCTGGTGCTGACCATCTTCGTCTTCAACATCACCTTCGGCGCCGCCTGGTCGATCCTGGTGCTCTACGCGACCCAGCGACTGGGCCTGGGCGAGGTCGGATTCGGCCTGCTGACGACGGTGTCGGCGGTGGGCGGGCTGGCGGGCACGCTGTCCTACGGCTGGATCACCCGGCGGGTCAGCCTGGGCAACCTGATGCGCGTCGGCCTGGTCGTCGAGACCCTGACGATGCTCTCGCTCGCGCTGACCACGAGCGCCTGGGTGGCGATGGGGATCTTCTTCGTCTTCGGCGCGCACGCCTTCATCTGGGGCACCACCTCGCTCACCATCCGCCAGCGCGCCGTCCCGAACGAGCTCCAGGGCCGGGTCGGTAGCGTCAACCTGGTCGGCGTCTTCGGCGGGCTGGTTGTCGGCTCGGGCCTCGGCGGGGTGATCGCGCAGCACGGGGGAGTGACGGCGCCGTTCTGGTTCGCCTTCGTCGGCTCCGCGGTCTTCGTCGTGCTGATCTGGCGCCAGCTCACCCACATCGCGCACACCGACCACGCCGACCACGCAGAGGCCCCGGCCTGAGCCGACTCGGCACGTGCCCGGATGCCGGGGATCGGGGGTGGAGCCGGGTATCGTGAGCCAGGCTGAGCTTCCCCTGGGTCGGCTGCGATGATGCAGCCTCCGACCTCAGTGTCCGCGGAACCGACCAGCTGGGAGCCCGACGTTGTACCTGAAGAGCCTGACCCTCAAGGGGTTCAAGTCCTTCGCCTCCTCGACCACGCTCCAGCTCGAGCCCGGCATCACCTGCATCGTGGGTCCCAACGGCTCCGGCAAGTCGAACGTCGTCGACGCGCTCGCCTGGGTGATGGGCGAGCAGGGGGCCAAGTCGCTGCGCGGCGGCAAGATGGAGGACGTCATCTTCGCCGGCACCTCGGGCCGGCCGCCGCTCGGGCGGGCCGAGGTCGTGCTGACCATCGACAACGCCGACGGCGCGCTGCCGATCGAGTACTCCGAGGTCACGATCAGCCGCACGATGTTCCGCAGCGGCGGGTCGGAGTACGCCATCAACGGCAACTCGTGCCGGCTGCTCGACGTCCAGGAGCTGCTCTCCGACTCCGGCATCGGCCGCGAGATGCACGTGATCGTGGGGCAGGGCCAGCTCGACACGATCCTGCACGCGACGCCCGAGGACCGCCGGGGCTTCATCGAGGAAGCCGCCGGCGTCCTCAAGCACCGCAAGCGCAAGGAGAAGGCGCTCCGCAAGCTCGACTCCACCGAGGGCAACCTCGCCCGCCTGGGCGACCTGCTCGTGGAGATCCGCCGCCAGCTCAAGCCGCTCGGCCGCCAGGCCGAGGTCGCGCGGCGGGCGGCCACCGTGCAGGCCGATGTGCGCGACGCCCGCGCCCGGCTGCTCGCCGACGACCTCACGGTCGCCCGCACCTCGCTGGAGCAGGAGCTGGCCGACGAGTCGATCCTGGTCACCCGCCGTGAGCAGGTCGAGGCCGAGATCGCGGCCGGCCGCGAGCGCGAGACCGCCCTTGAGGCCGCACTCCGCGAGGACCTGCCCGCCCTGGCGCAGGCCCAGGAGACCTGGTTCGCGCTCTCCGGGCTCAAGGAGCGGCTCCGCGGCACCCAGTCGCTGGCGGCCGAGCGCGTGCGCAACGCCGCGGGCACCCGCGACGTGGAAGAGGCGCGTTCGGGCCGCGACCCCGACCAGCTCGAGGCCGAGGCGGCGCAGGTGCGCGAGCATGAGGAGCGGATCGCCGCCGAGGTGGACGCCCACCGGGTCGCGCTCGAGGAGGCCGTGACCGCTCGCCGGGGCGCCGAGGACGCCGCCGCCGAGGAGGACCGCAAGATCGCCGCGCTGCAGCGGGCCGCCGCCGACCGCCGCGAGGGCCTGGCCCGGCTCAACGGTCAGGTCAACGCGCTGCGCCAGCGGGCGGCCGCCGCCGACGAGGAGGTCGGCCGGCTGAGCCTGGCCCGCGAGGAGGCCGTGGCCCGGGCCGAGCGGGCCCAGCGCGACTTCACCGCGCTCGAGACCAAGGTCGCCGGCCTCGACGCCGGCGAGGAGGGTCTCGACGCCGAGCACGAGGCGGCCTCGGCCGGCCTCGACGACGTCGAGGAGCGGCTCGCCAAGGCGCGTGACGAGGCGCTCCAGGCCGACCGCGACCGCTCCGCGCTCGCCGCCCGCAAGGACGCGCTCGAGCTCGGCCTCAACCGCAAGGACGGCGCGGGTGCGCTGCTCGCGGCCAGCGACGAGGTCTCGGGACTGCTCGGCTCGGTCGCCGCGCTGCTCAGCGTGCGGGTGGGCTTCGAGACCGCCGTCGCCCAGGCGCTCGGCTCCGCGGCCGACGCGGTGGCCGTGGCCGACGCCGGCGCCGCCGTACGCGCCATCGAGCACCTCAAGGGCGCCGACCTCGGCCGGGCCGGGATGCTGCTCGGCGGCGCGCCCGACCAGCCGCGCGACTGGCCCGCGCTGCCGCCGGGCGCCGAGTACGCCGTCGACGTCGTCGAGTGCCCCGGCGAGGTCCGCCCCGCGCTCACCCGGCTGCTGCTCAGGGTCGCGGTCGTCGACGACCTGGCGGCGGCCCGCTCGCTCGTGGCCGCCCTGCCCGACGTCACCGCCGTGACCCGCGAGGGCGACCTGATCGGCACCCACTTCGCGGCCGGCGGCTCCGGCAGCCAGCCCAGCCTGATCGAGGTCCAGGCCGCCGTCGACGAGGCCGCGCAGCAGCTCGCCGAGACGATCGCCTCCTCCGAGCGCCTCGGCTTCGAGATGTCGCGGCTGGAGAGCGAGCGGCTCGAGGCGCACAAGCGGGTCGACGTCGCGCTCGCGAAGCTCCACGAGTCCGACGCCACGCTGGCCGCCGTCGCCGAGGAACTCGGCCAGTTCGGCTCGCAGGCCCGTGCCGCCCGCGGCGAGGCCGAGCGGCTGGCCCAGGCGATCGCGAAGGCCGAGGAGGCCCGGGTGCAGGCCGTGTCCGGCCTCGCCGATCTCGAGCAGCGCCTCGCGTCCGCGGAGGAGGCGCCCGAGGAGGAGCCCGACACCACCGCCCGCGAGCAGCTCGTCGAGGCCGCCCGCGGCGCCCGCCAGGGCGAGATGGACGCCCGGCTGGCGCTGCGCACCTCGGAGGAGCGGGCCCGCGCGCTGCACGGCCGCGCCGACGCGCTGCTGCGGGCGGCCGAGAAGGAGCGCGCGGCCCGGGCCCAGGCGGCCGAACGTCGCGAGCGGCTGATCCGCGAGGGCCGGGCCGCCGAGGCGGTCGGCGTCGCGGTGGGTTACGTGCTGGCCCGGCTGGAGATCTCGATCCGGCGCGCCGCCGAGGCCCGGGCCGCCGTCGAGCAGTCCCGCAGCGGCCGCGAGCAGGACCTCCGGGACGTCCGGACCCAGCTCCGCGACCTCGGCAAGGAGCACGACGAGCTGGTCAGCTCCGTCCACCGCGACGAGGTCGCCCGCACCCAGCGGCGGATGCGCATCGAGCAGCTCGAGGAGAAGGCGATCGAGGAGCTCGGCATCGACGCCGACGCGCTGATCGCCGAGTACGGCCCCGACGTGCCCGTCCCGCGGCTGTTCGACCCCGCCGCGACGAGCTCCCCGGACGCGGCCGCGACCGACGGGCCCGAGGCCGACGCCGAGACGCTGGACCTCGCCGACGGCGGCCAGCCCGCCACGTACCCGTATGTCCGCGAGGAGCAGCAGAAGCGGCTGCGCACCGCCGAGCGCGCGCTGCGCGAGCTCGGCCGGGTCAACCCGCTGGCGCTGGAGGAGTTCTCGGCGATGGAGGAGCGCCACCAGTTCCTCTCCGAGCAGCTCGAGGACCTGAAGAAGACCCGCAAGGACCTGCTCGACATCGTCCGCGAGGTCGACGAGCGCGTCGAGCAGGTCTTCACCGAGGCGTACGCCGACGTGAGCAGGGCCTTCGACGCGACCTTCGCGCGGCTCTTCCCGGGCGGCGAGGGCCGCCTGGTGCTGACCGACCCCGGCGACATGCTCGCCACCGGGGTCGAGGTCGAGGCCCGTCCGCCGGGCAAGAAGGTCAAGCGGCTCTCGCTGCTCTCCGGCGGCGAGCGCTCGCTGGTGGCGGTCGCGTTCCTGGTCGCGCTCTTCAAGGCCCGGCCGTCGCCGTTCTACATCCTCGACGAGGTCGAGGCCGCCCTCGACGACACCAACCTCGGTCGCCTGCTGGAGATCTACGAGGAGCTGCGCGAGAACTCCCAGCTCCTGGTCATCACCCACCAGAAGCGCACCATGGAGGTCGGCGACGCCCTCTACGGCGTGACCATGCGCGGCGACGGCGTCTCGGCGGTGATCAGCCAGCGGCTTCGCGAGGCGGAGAGCGCGTGAGCGACCGTCCCACCCGGTCCGACTACGTGGCGTGGCGGACCGTCACGACCCGGTGGCGCGACGACGACGCCTACGGGCACCTCAACAACGCGACCTACTACGAGCTGTTCGACACGGCGGTCAACGCCTACCTCTACGAGGCGACCGGCACCGACATCCGGGCGCTTCCCCAGGTCGGCGTCGTGGCCGAGACCGGCTGCCGCTACTTCCGCGAGCTCGGCTTCCCGGCGCCGATCGAGACCGGACTGGTCGTCGACAAGGTGGGCCGATCGAGCGTCGTCTACCGGATCGGGCTCTTCCAGGGTGACCCCGTGCGCGAGGGGGCCGCGGCCGCGGCCGAGGGGCGTTTCGTGCACGTCTACGTCGACAACACCGACCCGGCCCGCCCCGCCACGCCGATGCCCGACGTGATCCGCGCCGCAGTCGAGCGACTGCTGCGCGTCTGATTGCGGAGGGCCGCCCGTCGTGTGGCACGGTGGTGCCGCGGGTACGCCGTGGGCGTTCGTCTGACTCGGGAGGTGCGTGTGCTCACTGTCGTCGTGGTGATGGTCCTGATCCTGCTGGTGGCCGGACTGGTGGCGGCGTACGTCGCCTACCCCCACCGCGGCGAGCAGATGCCGGCGGCGCCCTGGCTCGGCGACGCGATGGCCCGGGCCGTCGACGCCGCGCCCGTCCTCGCAGAGGAGGACGAGAAGGTCTTCGCCCTCGACCCGCCTCGTGAGCACGGAGACGCCGAGCAGCGCCACTGACGGACCGCGCCACCTGCTCTGGTTGGATTGAGCCCATGGGTGACTGGCTCTATCTCGTCATCGCGATCGCCGTCCTGGCGGTCGCGCTCGTCGTCGGACTCGTCGTCGGCCGGGCCCGGCGTACGCCGTCGGCGCCGCCGGCGCCGGCCCCGGGCCTGCGCACCCCGCCCCCGCCCCCCGCGCCGACTGCGGCACCGACTGCGGCACCGACTACGGAGGCGCCGGCCGAGATCCCGGTCGAGGCAGAGGCCCCGGCCGCTCCCGCCGAGCCGCCCGCGCCTGCGCTGGAGCGACCCGACGGCACGGCGTCCCGGCTGGTCCGGCTGCGCCAGCGTCTGGCCGGCTCGCAGAGCGGGCTCGGCCGCGGCCTGCTCGCCCTGCTCTCCCGGGACCGCCTCGACGAGGACACCTGGGAGTCGATCGAGGACACCCTGCTCACCGCCGACGTGGGCGTCGCGCCCACCCAGGAGCTGGTCGAGAAGCTGCGCACCCGCCTGCGGGTGGAGGGCGGCGAGGACGCGCGTGCGGTGCTCCGCGAGGAGCTGCTGACCCTGGTCGACGCCGGCATGGACCGCCGCCTCCAGGTGAGCGGCGCCGAGGGCAGGCCCGGGGTGGTGCTCGTGGTCGGCGTCAACGGCTCGGGCAAGACCACCACGGTCGGCAAGGTCTCCCGGATCCTGGTCGCCGAGGACCGCACCGTGGTGCTCGGCGCCGCCGACACCTTCCGCGCCGCCGCCGTGGAGCAGCTGGCCACCTGGGGCGAGCGCGTCGGCGTCGACGTGGTCCGCGGAGCCGAGGGCACCGACCCGGCGAGCGTCGCGTTCGAGGCGGTCAAGGAGGGCCTCGACACCGGCGCGGACACCGTGATCGTCGACACCGCCGGCCGGCTGCAGAACAAGGCCGGCCTGATGGACGAGCTCGGCAAGGTCAAGCGGGTGATCGAGAAGCAGGCGCCGGTCACCGAGGTGCTGCTGGTCCTCGACGCCACCACCGGTCAGAACGGCCTGATCCAGGCCCGCGTCTTCAGCGAGGTCGTCGACGTCACCGGCATCGTGCTCACGAAGCTCGACGGCTCCGCCAAGGGCGGCATCGTCGTCCAGGTGCAGCGCGAGCTGGGCGTCCCGGTCAAGCTGGTCGGGCTCGGCGAGGGGGCCGACGACCTGGCCCCCTTCGACCCCGGGGCGTTCGTCGACGCGCTGTTGGGCTAGTCACTCCGCCTGGGAACCCGGCGCCGACTCGGGCGGCGAGGTGCGCTGCTCCAGGTCCAGCCGGAGCAGGGCGACCTCCTCGGCGAGCGTCCGGGTCTCCTCCTCGAGGCGGCCAAGCTCGTTGCTGTGCTGCATGCTCACCAGCATCAGCACCACGCTGGCCACGAAGAACAGCAGGTTGGCCGGCACGGCGACGCCGACGAGATCGGCCAGCGCCGGCAGCAGAGAGGGGACCAGCGCGATCAGGACCAGGCCGAGCGAGACGGTGACCCACAGCACGGCGTACTTCTCGCGCAGCCGGCGCCGCCGCATCAGCTCGAAGAGCGCGACCAGGGTGACCAGGGACCCGAGGATCCCGAGGATGTAGTTGGCGCTCACGCTTGCTCCGGGGGAGGCAGCTCGAGGCCGGTCGGCCAGGGACGCACCAGCGCCAGGCAGAGGGCGACCACGGCGCGGCCGAGGTAGAGGGCCGCACGCAGCGGCGACTGGCTGGGCTGACCGGCGGCGCGCGGCCGCATGGCCACGGGGACCTGCGTGATCCGGCAGCCGGTGCGGTGGGCGATGACCAGGGACTCGACGGTGTCGCCGAGGTACTCCGCGGGGTAGTGCACGGCGAACACCGTCATCGCGCGGCGGTTGGCCGCCCGGAACCCGCTCGTCACGTCGGTGAGCCGCTGGCGGGTCATCCGGCTGAGGGTCCCGGCGAGCACCCGCATCGCAACGCCGCGCAGCAGGCCGACCTTGTAGTCACCCTCGCCGGCGAACCGGGCGCCGATGACCACGTCGGCGTCTCGCAGCCCGTCGAGCAGCTGATCCAGGAACGCCGGGTCGTGCTGGCCGTCGGCGTCGACCTGCACCGCGGCGTCGTACCCGTGCCGGATCGCGTAGCGGTAGCCCGCGCGCATCGCGCCGCCGACGCCCAGGTTGAACGGCAGGCGGGCGACCTGCGCACCGGCCGCCTCCGCGACCGCCGCGGTGCGGTCACCGGAGCCATCGTCGACGACGAGCACGTCGAGCGTCGGGTGGGTCTCGCGCAGCACCGCCACGGTATGGCCCACGGCGTCCTGCTCGTTCCACGCCGGGACGATTGCGAGGACCCTCGACGGCGGGTCGGCGGCGGACATGGCGCGCATTCTACGGATGGGTGGGCATCGCGTACCGGGTGGGCCGCCGGTGCGGGAAACAGCGGTGTAACAAACCGGGGCACTCGTTTCCTGACCGCAACATGGCGCGGCGCGCGCCGAAACGTACGCCGCCGAGGGTGTTGGCCAATGGGCGGGCTCCGGGAGCCGACAGCGCGGTCGTCGCCGTACCCGCCCCTCCCGAGATGCGATCCCTGGAGGTTCTGTGGACGGCTACTACGCCTTCATGCTGGTGGCGACGGCCCTCGTCCTGATGATGACCGTGCCGGCGCTGGCGCTCTTCTACGGCGGCATGAGCCGCTCGAAGTCCGTGCTGAACATGATGATGATGTCGTACGTCGCGGTGGGCGTCGTCGGCATCGTGTACGTGCTGTGGGGCTGGTCGATGACGTTCGGCCCCGACGACGTGGGTGGGCTCTTCGCGAACCCCTTCGACCTGTTCGGCCTCGACGGCGTCGCCTCCGACGGCTACGTCGCGGTGATGTTCCAGATGACCTTCGCCGCCATCACCTCGGCGCTGATCTCCGGCGCCATCGCCGACCGCGTGAAGCTGTCGGCCTGGATCGTGTTCCTGCCGCTGTGGGTCACGCTGAGCTACTTCCCGATCGGCCACATGGTCTGGGGCGGCGGCTTCATCTCCGAGCACTTCGGTGCGCAGGACTACGCGGGCGGCACCGTCGTCCACATCAACGCCGGGGTCGCGGCCCTGGTGCTGGCGCTGGTCGTCGGCAAGCGGATCGGCTTCGGCAAGGAGCCGATGCGGCCGCACAACCTGACGCTGACGATGCTCGGCGCCGGCCTCCTGTGGTTCGGCTGGTACGGCTTCAACGTCGGCTCGATCGTCTTCACCGGCGCGACCGACGAGGAGATCCTCGCGCAGTTCTACTCCGAGACCGGCGTGACCTTCCTGAACACCACGGTCGCCACCTGCGCCGCGATGCTCGCCTGGCTGCTGGTCGAGCAGGTGCTGCACGGCAAGGCGACCTCGCTCGGCGCCGCCTCCGGCATCGTCGCGGGCCTGGTCGCGATCACGCCGTCCTGCGGCGCGGTCGAGATCCCGGGCGCGATCCTCATCGGCGCCGTCGCGGGCGGCCTGTGCGCCTGGGCGGTCGGCCTGAAGTTCCGGTTCGGTCTCGACGACTCGCTCGACGTCGTCGGCGTGCACCTCGTGGGCGGCATCGTCGGCACCGTGCTGATCGGCCTGGTCTCCTCCTCCGCCGCCCCGGGCGGCATCGACGGGCTGCTGTACGGCGGCGGCTTCGGGCCGCTGGGCGATCAGGTGATGGCGGCCGCCATCGCGATCGCGTGGTCGGCGGTGTTCACCACGGTCATCGCCTACGCCATCAAGCTGACGATCGGCTGGCGGGTCTCCGACGAGGCCGAGGTCGACGGCATCGACAGCGACCAGCACGGCGAGTCGGCGTACGACCTGCACGGCGGGCTCGGCGCCGGCACCGCCACCACCCCGTCGGTCCTGGCCAAGAGCACGATCACCGAAGGAGCCAACGCATGAGGCTCGTGACCGCGGTGATCAAGCCGCACAAGTGGGAGGACGTCCGGGAGGCGCTGGAGACCTTCGGCGTCGCCGGGATGACCGTCAGCGAGGTCAGCGGCTACGGCCGGCAGAAGGGCCACACCGAGGTCTACCGGGGCGCGGAGTACGACATCGCGCTGGTGCCCAAGATCCGGATCGAGATCGTCGTCGAGGACGAGGCGGCCGAGGACGTGGTCGGGATCGTGGTCAAGTCCGCTCAGACCGGCCGCATCGGCGACGGCAAGGTCTGGGTGCAGCCGGTCGACACCGTGGTCCGGGTGCGCACGGGCGACCGGGGAGAGGCGGCGCTCTGACGGCCGCGGGGCGCGCCCGGCGTACCGCCGAGGCCGACGCGCGATGCGTGGCGGCCTACCGCGCGAGTGCGGGCCCGGACGCCGGCGCCGCCCTGGTGGCCGTCGGCGGCTACGGACGCGGCGAGCTGGCGCCGTACTCCGACCTCGACGTGCTGCTCGTGGCCGACGACGGCGTGGACGTGCGGGCGGTCGCGGAGCGGGTCTGGTATCCGCTGTGGGACTCCGGCTCGAGGCTCGACCACGCCGTGCGCACCCTGCCGGAGGCGCGGGCGGCGGCCGGGGCCGACCTGAGGGTCGCGCTGGGGCTGCTCGACCTCCGCCACCTCGCCGGCGACGCCGGACTGACGCTGCGGCTGCGCACCACCGTGCTCGCCGACTGGCGACGCGGAGCCCGGGACCGGCTGCCGGCGCTCCGAGAGCTGGTGCAGGCGCGGCACCAGCGGGTCGGCGAGGTCGCCCACCTGTCCGTGCCCGACCTCAAGGAGGCCGAGGGCGGGCTGCGCGACGCCACGGTGCTGAAGGCGCTGGTCGCCACCTGGCTGGTCGACGTGCCGCACGTCGAGCTCGAGCGGGCCCGGCAGGCGATGCTCGACGTGCGCGACGTCCTCCACGAGGTCGCGGGCCGGGCGGGGGATCGGCTCGACCCGGAGCAGTGGGCCGACCTCGCCCGGGGTCTGGGCCTCGCCGACGCACCGGCGGCGCAGGTGCGGGTCCGCGAGCTCGGACGGCGGATCGCGCACCTCTCGCACCTGACCTGGCGGCGCGTCGACGCGGCCCTGGCGCGACCGGCGCGCACCGCGGCCGGCCGCCGCCCCGAGCTCGCGCCGCTCGCGGCGGGGGTGGCGCTCTCCGGCGGCGAGGTGGTGCTGACTGGCGCCGCCCGGCCGGGGGACGACCCACTCCTGCTGCTGCGGGCCGCGGCGCTGGCGGCCGAGCGCGACGTCGTGCTCGCTCCGCCGACCGCGGCGCGCCTGGCCCGCGAGGCCGCCCCGCTGCCGACGCCCTGGCCGGCGGAGGCGCGGCAGCTGATGGTCCGGCTGCTCGCCTCGGGGCGCGGACTGCTCGCGGTGTGGGAGACGCTCGACGAGACCGGCGCGCTGGCCCGGATCCTGCCCGAGTGGGAGCGGCTGCGCCTGCTGCCGCATGCGTCGCCGATCCACCGCTTCACCGTCGACCGGCACGTCGTCGAGACGTGTGTCGAGGCGTCGGCGCTGATCCGCCGGGTCGGCCGGCCCGACGTGCTGGTGGTCGGCGCCCTGCTGCACGACATCGGCAAGGGCGGCCTCACCGCGCACAGCGTCGCGGGGGAACCGGTGGCCCGCGAGATCGCCGCGCGGATGGGGTTCGGTCCCGACGCCGTCGACCTGGTCGCCCGGCTGGTGCGCTGGCACCTGCTGCTCTCGGAGACTGCGACGACCCGGGACGTCGACGACCCCGCGACGGCCGAGCTGGTCGCGCAGCGGGTCGGGAGCGTCGAGGCGCTCGACCTGCTGCTCGCGCTCACCGAGGCGGATGCGAAGGCGACCGCGCCGAAGGTGTGGTCGTCGTGGCGCGGGGGCCTGGTCCGCGGCCTGGCGTGCCGGACCCGGGCGGCGATCGACACCGGGGGAGTGCCGCCGCCGGTCACCTCCGACGTACCCGTCCCCGACGAGGTACGCCGTGGCGCAGTGTCGATCACGGTCGAGGACCTGCCGGACGGCACCCGGGTCCGGGTGATCGCGCCCGACCGGGTGGGGCTGCTGGCCGACGTCGCGGCGGTGCTCGCGCTCCAGCGAGTTCCGGTGCGGGCCGCGCGGGCCTGGGCCCAGGACCAGTACGCCGTGTCGGTGTGGGAGGTCGACGCGACCGGCCTGGACCCCGCGGTGCTCCGGCAGCGCTACGAGGCGATCGTCGCCGGCCGCCTCGACTCGGCCGTCAGCCTGCGCCGGGCCGAGCAGACCGCCGCGCTCGAGCCGACCGTCGTCGTCCGGCCCGAGGCGTCGGCGCGCGCGACCGTGCTCGAGGTGCGCACCGCCGACCGGCCGGGCACCGTCCACCTGGTCTGTGCCGCGCTGGCGGGCCTCGACATCGCCGTCAGGTCGGCGCACGTCGACACGCTGGGACCGCAGGCGGTCGACGTGTTCTACCTGCAGGAGGCCGCTGCCGGGGTGCTCGGTGACGTGCGGGCCGCCCAGGCGGCGCACGCGGTGCGGGCGGCGCTCAGCGCGGTCGCGGGATCCTGACCTGGTTGCGCTGGAGGTCCACGTTCCAGACCGGGTGCTCCGGGTCGGGCGTGGGCAGCACCTCGCCCATCTGCCTGCGGCTCTCGAGGTCCTCGTCGGCGCGCGCCCGGGCCGGGTCGAACGCCTCGAAGGCGGCGCCGAACGCGACTCCCGCACCGGCCCCGCTGTCGGCAGCGGTGTTGATCATGCGAGTACCGGCCCACACGACGAGGGCGCCGCCCGCCAGCAGCACCGCGACGGCCACCAGCACGAGCACCATGCCGCCAGCGTACGGCCCGCGAGGGCCGCCCGGTTAGGCTTGGCCTCTGCATCCGACCGTCCAGGCACCCCTCCAGCACCTCAGGACAGCACTTGTTCGCGACACTCTCCGACCGGCTCGCCGACACCTTCAAGAACCTCCGCGGGAAGGGTCGGCTCTCCGAGGCCGACATCGACGCCACCGCCCGCGAGATCCGGATCGCGCTGCTCGAGGCCGACGTCGCCCTTCCGGTGGTCAAGGAGTTCGTCGGCGCGGTCAAGGAGCGGGCTCGCGGCGAGGAGGTCAGCCAGGCGCTGAACCCCGCCCAGCAGATCGTCAAGATCGTCAACGAGGAGCTCGTCGCGATCCTCGGCGGCGAGACCCGCCGGCTGCGCTACGCCAAGTCCGGCCCGACCGTGATCATGCTCGCGGGCCTCCAGGGTGCCGGCAAGACGACGCTGGCCGCGAAGCTCGCGCTCTGGCTCAAGGAGCAGGGCAAGAGCCCGCTGCTGGTCGCCGCCGACCTCCAGCGGCCGAACGCCGTCAACCAGCTCCAGGTCAACGGCGAGCGGGTCGGCGTCAAGGTCTTCGCCCCCGAGCCCGGGAATGGCGTCGGGGACCCGGTGCGGGTCGCCCGCGACGCGGTCGAGGAGGCCAAGCGCACCCTGCACGACGTCGTCATCGTCGACACCGCCGGCCGCCTCGGCGTCGACGCCGAGATGATGAAGCAGGCCGCCGACATCCGCGATGTCGTCCAGCCCGACGAGGTGCTCTTCGTCGTCGACGCGATGATCGGTCAGGACGCCGTCAGCACGGCCCAGGCGTTCCTCGACGGCGTCGGGTACGACGGCGTCGTGCTCACCAAGCTCGACGGCGACGCCCGCGGTGGTGCCGCGCTGTCGATCGCGTCGATCACCGGCAAGCCGGTCATGTTCGCCTCCAACGGCGAGAAGATGACCGACTTCGACCTCTTCCACCCCGACCGGATGGCCTCGCGCATCCTCGACATGGGCGACGTCATGACGCTCATCGAGCAGGCCGAGAAGACCTTCGACGCCGAGCAGGCCGCGAAGGCCGCCGGCAAGCTGCAGACCGGCGACTTCACCCTCGACGACTTCCTCGAGCAGATGCAGCAGGTCCGCAAGCTCGGCTCGATGTCGAAGATCATGGGGATGCTGCCCGGGATGGGGCAGTTCCGTGACCAGCTCGAGAACTTCGACGAGCGCGAGATCGACCGCATCCAGGCGATCATCCAGTCGATGACGCCGGCCGAGCGGGCCAACCCCAAGCTCATCGACGGCTCCCGCCGGGCGCGCATCGCACGTGGCTCGGGCCGGCAGGTCTCCGACGTCAACCAGCTCGTCGACCGCTTCTTCGAGGCGCGCAAGATGATGCAGTCGCTGGCCAAGGGCGGCGGCATGCCCGGGATGCCGGGCATGCCCGGCATGGGCGGCAAGCGCTCGAAGGCCAAGCAGCAGGCCAAGAAGGGCAAGGGCAAGCGGGTCTCCGGCAACCCGGCCAAGGCCGCCCAGCAGGCCGCCGCGGAGAAGGAGAAGGCCGCCAGCGGCGGCAACCCGTTCGGCACGCCCGCCGGCGGCGACGAGCCGGTCGACTACGAGAAGGCCGCCGCGGCGCTCAACCTGCCCAAGGACTTCTCCAAGTACCTCAAGTGACCCAGGTCCTCATCGTCGACGCCGCCAACGTCGTCGGCAGCCGGCCGGACGGCTGGTGGAAGGACCGCGCCGGCGCGGCCCGCCGGCTGCACGAGTCGCTGCTCGTGGCCGACACGGCGTACGACGAGATCGTGCTCGTCCTCGAGGGCCAGGCCAAGGGTGGGGTGCGCGCCGGGCGCGACGGACACGTGCGCACCGTCCATGCGAAGGGCGTCGGCGACGACACGATCGTCGCCGAGGCGCAGCGCGCCGCGGAGCGGGGCGACCGGGTGGTGGTCGTGACCGCGGACCGCTTCCTGCAGTCCCGGGTCGGAGGCGTGGGCGCGCAGGCGCTCAGTCCGTCCTGGCTGCTCGACCAGTTGTAGCGGCCCGGAATCGGCCTTCGGCCGGTCGGAGCCCTAGACTGGAGCCAGTTCAGGGTTTCACGCGTCTTGGAGGTGGGTTCGGCGCGTCGTTCGACGCGACCCGAAAGGCCCCTCCCGTGTCACCCCTCGCCTCCTACCGGCGGCTCTTCGAGCTCGCGGGTCCGACGTACGTCGTCGTCGCGTTCGTCGCCCGCCTGCCGCTCGCGATGAGTCAGCTGGGCACCCTGCTCCTGGTCGCCGGCGCGACCGGCAGCTACGGCCTCGGCGGACTCTCCGCCGGCGCCCTCGCCGTCGCGAACGCCGTCGGCGCCCCGATCGCGGGCTCGCTCGCGGACCGGCTCGGCCAGCGCCACGTGGTGCTCGTCCAGTCGCTGGCCGGCGCCGCCTCGCTGACGCTGCTCGTCGCCCTGGTGCACGCCGACGCGGCGCCGGCGACCGTCGTCGCGGTCGCCGCCCTCGCCGGGCTCACGATGCCCCAGGTCGGGCCGCTGGCCCGGGTGCGCTGGCGGCCGATCACGGCGCGCACCGGCGGTCAGCAGCGCCGCCTCGTCGATGTCGCGTTCTCCTACGAGGGCGCCGCCGACGAGGCGTCGTTCGCGATCGGCCCGGCCCTCGTGGGCCTCGGGGTCGTCGTGATCTCGCCCGGTGGTGCGCTGCTCCTCGCGGCCGCGATGCTCGCGGTCTTCGGTACGGCGTTCGCGCTGCACCGCACCGCGCGGACCCATCGTGGTGCGGGCGCCGCGCTGCCGACCGGGCGGCTGCTGACCCCGGTGCTCGTGGTGCTGGTCAGCGCCCAGCTGCTGATCGGCACCCTCTTCGGTGCGACCCAGACCGGCACGACGGTGCTGGCCACCGCCGCCGGTCAGCCGGGTGTCGCCGGACTCGTGCACGCCACCCTCGGGGTCGGCAGCGCCGTCGCGGGCATCGCTACCGCGTTCATCCCCGAGCGGATCGGCCCGGAGCGGCGGATCCTCGGCGCGGTCAGCGCGCTCTTCGTGCTCTCGTTCCCGCTGCTGCTGGTCGACGGCCTGCCGGCGCTGATCGCGGTCGTGGCGGTGCTCGGCTGCGCGGTCGCGCCCTTCATGATCGGCGTGTTCACCCTCGCCGAGCGGGTCGTCGCGCCCGCCCGCGTCGCCACCGCGATGACGGTGCTCGCCAGCGCCACCGGCCTCGGCTACGCCGTCGGCTCCACCATCGCCGGCCGGCTCGCCGACCAGCACGGCCACACCGCGGCCTTCGCGGTCACCGTCGTTGCGATGGCGGTCGCGTTCGTCCTGGTCCTCACCGCGCAGCGGCGGCTCCAGGCCGCCCTGCACGTCGCCCGGCAGCCCGAGCTCGTCGCCGCGTAGCCGGCGCGGCGATCGGGTGGTCGAGGAAGGCGCGCGCCCGGTGGTTGAGGAAGGCGCGCGCCCGGTGGTTGAGGAAGGCGCGCCCACGGTGGTTGAGGAAGGCGCGCCCACGGTGGTTGAGGAAGGCGCGCTAGCGCCTGTCTCGAAACCACCAGTCCCGCGGGGAGTGTCGGCATCCGCGGTGGGTGCGTGGGTTTCGAGACGGTTGCTAGCGCAACCTCCTCAACCACCGTCGCCGAGCCTCCCGCCGAGCACGGTGGTTGAGGAAGGCGCGCTAGCGCCTGTCTCGAAACCACTCCGAACCTGGGCGGAATTCGCCGCCCAACCCCTTGTGTGATCGAACAATTGTTCGATAGAATGAGGCATGGCCAGCGCTCCCGTCACCGACCTCCGGGCCGGTGACGTGTCCGATGTGTCGGGGATGAGCGAGGCGGAGCTGGTGGACGCGATCCGCGCCCTCGAGGACGCCAAGGCCCGCGCCTGCGCGGTCCAGGCGCGGTTGACCCGGGCACTGGATGCCCGTGTGAGGGCCCGGCACGCCGACCAGGGGGTGCCGGTCGCGCGGCGGGGGCGGGACGTGCCCGGTCTGGTGGCCTACGCCCGCCGGGAGTCCCCCGCCCGTGGCACGCGGTTGTTGGGGTTCGCGCACGCCCTGACCGAGCTCCCGCACACCGAGGCCGCCCTGGCGGCCGGGGTGGTGTCGGAGTGGCGGGCGATCCTGATCGCCCGGGAGACCGCCTGCCTCCAGCCCGGACACCGGGCCCGCGTGGACGCCGAGCTCTGCGCCCCCGACAACCAGGGCGCGTATCGGTTCGAGGGGTGGGGCGACCGACGCCTGATCGCGCAGACCCGGGCGCTGGTCGCCGGTCTGGATCCGGCCGCGGTGGTCGACCGCCGCGCGAAGGCGGAGGCCGACCGGCACGTGAGCCTGCGGCCCGCGCCGGACACGATGGCCCGGCTCTCGGTACTGCTCCCGGTCGCCCAGGGCGTCGCCGTCTACGCCACCCTGACCCGGGCCGCCGACTCCGCCCGTGCCCAAGGCGACCCGAGATCACGCCGGCAGGTGATGACCGACACCCTCGTCACCCTGATCACCGGACAAGCCACCGCGGAGGCGGTCCCGGTCACGATCAACCTGACCGTCTCCGACCACACCCTCCTCGCCGGCGGACACCAGCCCGCCTGGCTCACCGGCTACGGCCCCCTGACCGCCGACCACGCCCGTCACCTCACCGCCACCGCCCTCGCCCACGCGCAGGCGGCGCGGGTGGCGCGGGTGGCGCTGCGGCGGCTCTACGCCCGCCCCGAGACCGGCACCCTCGTCGCGATGGAATCGAAGGCCCGGGCGTTCCCCAAGGCCCTCGGCCTGTTCCTCGAGCTCCGCGACCAGACCTGTCGCACCCCCTGGTGCAACGCCCCGGTCCGCCACCACGACCACATCACCGACCACGCCGACGGTGGCCCCACCTCCGCGATCAACGGCCAAGGCCTGTGCGAGCAGTGCAACCACACCAAACAAGCCCCCGGCTGGCGAGCCAGACCACTGGCCGGGCCACCCGATCAGCACGTCGTCGAGACCACCCTGCCCACCGGCCACACGATCCGATCAACAGCACCACGCGCACCCACACCCAGCCGCGTCGTACCTCGGATCCGACGCGAACTCCACTACCCCGACTTCGTCATCGAATACGCCGCCGCCTGACCCGGGCCGACCCGGTCGACCCGAGCAGACCGCAAGCCGCCCAGCAGCCGCAACCACCCCCCGTAACCCCCACCCACGGCGACCACACAAACCCGGTAAGCGCGTCACCGACCGTGACCACAAGCCGACCGCGCCGCTGCGCGACATCGACAAGCTGTTGCTAGCGGCTCAGGCGGGGCCCTGATGACGCGCGCGGGCCTGGGCGGCGTGCGGCGATCGGTGGGACGGCGGGGCCGGCGCCGGCCACCGCAGGCGGTAGCGTCCGGGCATGGCTGCTGCACTGAAGTTCTCCGGTCCGGTCCTGCCCGACGGCGAACCCCGTGAGCTGTACGTCGTGGACGGCGCGATCACCTACGAGCCGGTCGCCGGTGCCGAGCGGGCGGTCGACGGCTGGATCGTGCCCGGCCTGGTCGACGCCCACTGCCACCTCGGCCTGGGGGAGCACGGTGCGATCAGCGACGAGGAGACCGAGCAGCAGGCGATCGAGGATCGCGACGGCGGCGCGTTGCTGATCCGCGACTGCGGGTCCCCGGTCGACACCCGCTGGATCCAGGAGCGCGAGGACCTGCCGCGGCTGATCCGCGCCGGCCGACACATCGCGCGCACCAAGCGCTACCTGCGCGACTACGCCCACGAGGTCGAGCCGGCGGACCTCGCGGCGTACGTCGCCCAGGAGGCCCAGCGCGGCGATGGCTGGGTGAAGCTGGTGGGTGACTGGATCTCCCGCGAGGACGGCGACCTGATGCCATCGTTCCCGGCCGACGACTTCGCGGCGGCGATCCGCGTCGCCCACGAGCACGGCGCGAAGGTGACCGCCCACTGCTTCGGCAGCGACGTCCTCACCAGCGTGCTGGCGGCCGGCATCGACTGCATCGAGCACGGCACCGGCCTCGACGAGAGCCACCTCGCGCAGATGGTCGAGCGGCAGGTGGCGCTGGTGCCGACCGTCATGCAGACCGAGAAGTTCCCCGAGTACGCCTGGTCGGGGCGCGAGCGGTTCCCGGCGTACTCCCGCACCATGACCGATCTCTTCGTGCGCCGCCGCGAGACGCTGATGGCGGCGTACGACGCGGGGGTGCCGCTCTACGCGGGCTCCGACAACGGCGGGGTCAGCCGCCACGGCAACCTGGCCGGCGAGGTAATCGGGCTGGCCGCGATGGGGCTGCCGCGCGACTACGCGCTCGGCGCGGCGTCGTGGCGCGCCCGCGAGTGGCTCGGCTGGAACGCCGACCTGGCCGAGGGCGCGCCGGCGGACTTCGTCGTCTACGACGCCGATCCGCTGGCCGACCTGTCCGTGCTGCTCCGCCCGGCCTGTGTCGTGCTACGCGGACGGATCTGCTGACGGAGCCGCCGGCCGGACCAGGCGGTACTTGCTCCGGGGCAGCACCGCGAACCAGCGCGGCCGCGGGCCGTCGTCCTTGACCCCCAGCCGCAGGCCCGTCATCAGCGCGTCGATCCACCGCTCGTCCTGGCGGTGGGTGGTGGTCGCCGTCTGCTCGGTCTGCCCACGCATCCGCAGTGCGAGCTGGCGGGCGCTCAGCGTCCGGCTGCCGGCGTACATCAGGACCTCCAGCAGGTCGACCTGCTCCTGCGGGAGGTCGACGAGGCGGTCGTCGACGACGACGATGCCGCGCGCCGGATTGATCCGCAGCCCGCGGAACTCGATCCAGCCGCCGACGAACCGCATGCCGACCTCGAGCATGCCCTCGCGGCCGTCGTGCCCGGTGTCCTCGTCGTCGGGCTCCGGCTCGGCGCCGACGGGCTGCCCGGCGGCGACCTGGCGCAGGAACGCCGAACGCTCCGCGTCCTCCGCCGCCGGCGCCCAGCCGGTCTCGGCGGTCCCGCCGACGATCTCGGTCACCGGCCGGCGCGCGACCGCGGCCAGTCGGGCCCGCAGTTCGACCGGGCGGATCGGCTTGGGCACGTAGTCGTCGGCACCGGCGTCGAAGCCGGCGAGGATGTCGGCCTCCTGGGAGCGGCTGCTGATGATGACGATGTACGCCGAGCTGAACTCGCGGATCCGCCGGGTGGCCTCGAGGCCGTCCATCTCGGGCATCGTCACGTCGATGGTGGCGAGCACCGGCTGGTGCTGCTGGGCGAGCGCGATGCCGGTCGCCGCGTCGCCGGCGCTGAGCACGGCGAAGCCGGCCTGGGCCAGCACGACCTCCAGCAGGTCGATGGTGTCGCGGTCGTCCTCGATGATCAGGGCGGTCGGCCGCGCGTTCCCCGAGGCATCAGACACGCGACGGAGTATCACAAACGATCCGGCGTCCTGTCAGGACTTCGGCCGCGCCGGCCGGGTCGCCCAGAGCACGCCGTTGACGATCAGCGTCGCCAGGCCCAGCAGCCCGAGCAGGCCGCCCACCGCGACCGTCGCGATCAGCCCGCCGACGAAGCCGCCGACCGTCGGGGCCGGCCCGATGACCACCTGGCGGTCGTCGGGATCGCCGAGCCGGTCCTCGGAACCGAGGTTGGCGCCGGGCGTCGCGTTGCAGGTGACCTCGAGCTCTCCGGAGCCTGGAGCGAAGCGGTACGCCGCCACGAAGTCGCCGTCACCGGTGTCGCGGGTGAACTGGCTGGTCACGGGGCGCAGCCGGATCTCCTCGCCGGTGGCCGTGTCGACCACCCGGCAGCCGGGGTCGAACACGTCGTCGGAGCGCCACAGCATCCGGTCGCCGTCGGTGTCGACGGTGACGGTGTGCGGCCGGCCGTCGATGGGCACGCGGGCATCGGTGGTGAAGAACGCCGCCAGGGTCCAGATGAACAGCCCGACGGCGGCGACCCCGCCGACGACGATCAGGCCGGCACCGACCAGGAACCACACCCAGCTCGGGCGATACTTCTGGGGACGCGGCGGCTGGCCCGGCGGGTAGCCCGACGGCACCGGGTACGACGGCGGCGGCTGGCTCGGCGGCGTGGTCATGCGACCGACTCTGCCCGATTTTCTCGACCGGTGTCGCGTCTGGCAGACTTGGCGGCTGAGTCCTGCGCGCCCGGACCCTCTCATCCGGACGACGCAGAGCCCATCGAGGACACCGCTCCTGGTCCCCACCCGGTCCGCGGGTCCTCACCACACACAACTTCCGAGGAGACACCACAAACGTGGCCGTCAAGATCCGCTTGAAGCGCCTGGGCAAGGTCCGGGTGCCGCAGTACCGCATCGTCGTCGTCGACTCGCGCAAGAAGCGCGACGGCAAGGTCATCGAGGAGATCGGCAAGTACCACCCCAAGGAGAACCCGTCGTACATCGACGTCGTCTCCGACCGGGTCGCGTACTGGCTGGGTGTGGGCGCGCAGCCCTCCGACGCCGTCACCAAGATCCTGACCATCACCGGCGACTGGCAGAAGTTCAAGGGCTACACCGGCACCGAGGGCACCCTGAAGGTCGCCGAGGCCAAGCCGGACAAGCTGGCGATCTTCAACGAGGCGCTCAAGGAGGCCGCGAGCGAGCCCAAGGGCGACGCGGTCACCAAGAAGTCGGCGGCCAAGAAGAAGGCCGACGAGAAGCCCGCCGAGGAGGCCCCGGCCGCCGAGGAGACCGCCCCGGTCCCCGCGGACGAGACCCCGGAGGTCGCCGCCGAGCAGGCCGAGGCCGCGGAGCAGTCCGACGCCGACGCGGCCGAGAAGGCCGAGTCCTGAGCGCCATGCTCGCCGAGGCGCTCGAGCACCTGGTGCGCGGTGTCGTCGACAACCCCGACGACGTGAGCGTGCGAGACAAGCAGCTGCGCCGCGGGTCGATCCTCGAGGTGCGCGTGCACCCCGACGACCTGGGCAAGGTGATCGGCCGTGGCGGTCGCACCGCCACGGCGTTCCGCACCGTGATCTCGGCGCTCGCCGGACGCGGCGGTGCCCGGATCGACTTCGTCGACGTGGACCGACGTCGCTGAACGCGCCGTTCGACCGCTTGAATGGGTGTCGCCCTCAGGGGGCGGCACCCGTTCGGCATTTCTGAGAGGAAGCACGTGGAGACCATCGAGGTGCTGGTGGGCCGGATCGGCAAGCCGCACGGCATCCGTGGGGACGTCACGATCGACGTGCGCACCGACGAGCCGGAGCGACGCTTCGCGCGCGGTGCGGTCTTCGCCGTGCAGCCCCCGAAGGGGTCGGCGTCCACGCTCCGGACGCTCACGGTCGCGAGCACCAAGTGGCACCAGTCGGTGTTGCTGGTGCGCTTCGAGGAGATCCCGGACCGCAACGCCGCCGAGGCGGCGCGAGGCATCCTGCTGCACGCCACGATCGCGGCTGACGAGACCCCCGAGGACCCCGACGAGTACTACGACCACCAGCTGGTCGGGCTGGCGGCGTACGACGTCTCCGGCGCCGGGCTCGGCGAGGTCACCGGCCTGGTGCACGGCGGCGCCCAGGACCTGCTGAGCGTGCGGACGCCCGACGGGCGGGACGCGCTGGTGCCGTTCGTGAAGGCGCTCGTGCCCGAGGTCGACCTCGCTGCGCGCCGGGTCGTGATCGCCGACCGGCCCGGCCTCGTGACGCCGCTGCCGGAGGACGACTCGTGAGGATCGACGTCGTCACGATCTTCCCCGAGTACCTCGCCCCGCTGGAGCTCTCCCTCGCCGGCCGGGCCCGGGAGAAGGGACTGGTCGACATCCGGGTCCACGACCTGCGCGGCTGGACCCACGACCGGCACCGCACCGTCGACGACACGCCGTACGGCGGCGGGGCGGGCATGGTGATGAAGCCCGAGCCGTGGGGCGAGGCGTTCGACGAGCTGCTGGCGGAGGGGCCGGCGACGGTCGTGTTCACGACGCCGTCGGGGCGGCCCTTCACGCAGGCGGTCGCCCGCGACCTGGCGACCCGCGAGCGGATCGTGTTCGCCTGCGGGCGCTACGAGGGCATCGACCAGCGCGTCGTCGACGAGGTCGCCACCCGGGCCGAGGTGTGTGAGGTCTCGCTCGGCGACTACGTGCTCAACGGGGGAGAGGTCGCCGCGCTGGCGATCACCGAGGCCGTGGTGCGCCTGCTCCCCGGCTTCATGGGCAACGCCGCGTCGCTCGTGGAGGAGTCGCACGAGGACGGGTTGCTGGAGTATCCCGTCTTCACCAAGCCCGCCTCGTGGCGCGGGCACGACGTGCCGCCGGTGCTGCTCTCGGGCGACCACGCCGCGATCGCCGCGTGGCGGCACGACCAGGCCGTGCGGCGCACGGCTCAGCGGCGACCGGACCTCGTCGCGGCGTCGACGCTGATGGACGACGTCGAGATCGGACCCGCCGAGCTCGCCGACTCCGGTGAGCTGCTGGTGCTGCAGCTGGCCTGCTGGGTGGCCGAGGAGCACGACAACCCCGGCGTGCGGATCCCCGCGCTGCATGAGACCCACGACGACGTACGCGCGTGGCTGGCGCGCGACACGGTGCTGGTCGCCCGCTCCGCGGGGCGCCTGGTCGGCGCCGTGCGCGCCTCCCTCGACGACGACCTGTGGGAGATCGGCCGGCTGATGGTGGCCCCCGACCTCGCCGGCCGTGGCCTCGGTCGCGTGCTGCTGGAGCGGATCGAGGCGATGGCGCCCGCCGCGGCTACGACGTACGCACTGTTCACGGGCGCCGGGAGCGCCCGCAACCAGCGGATCTACCGGAAGGCCGGCTACCGGCTCCGCGGCGAGATCGCCCCGGGCGTGGTCCGGATGACCAAGCGGATTTCCCGGCCCTGAGCCCCTGTGGCAGACTTGACCCTCGGTCCAGCCGGTCAAACAGGGATCGCCCGGAGTAACTCTTCGACGGGGTTCCGCACCACCTCCTGCCACAGGGGGAGCGTGGCGCCGCCGGCCACCAGGCTGGGCCGTCCAACTGCATGCCATCCCCGCACCGCGGCTGACCTGTGGCACTCGCGAGGAGAGACAATGAGCAACGTCATCGCCGAGCTCGGCAGCGCGAGCAAGCGCACGGACCTCCCGGAGTTCCGCTCCGGTGACACCGTCAAGGTGCACGTGAAGGTCGTCGAGGGCAACCGGTCCCGCATCCAGGTGTTCCAGGGTGTCGTCATCCGCATCCACGGTGCCGGCGTGGGCCGCACCTTCACCGTCCGCAAGGTCTCCTTCGGCGTCGGCGTCGAGCGGACCTTCCCGCTGAACTCGCCGATCTTCGAGCAGATCGAGGTCGTCACCCGTGGTGACGTCCGCCGCGCGAAGCTCTACTACCTGCGCAACCTCCGCGGCAAGAAGGCCAAGATCAAGGAGCGCCGCGAGGCCTGAGCGCTACGCTCACCCGCGTGAGCACCCCACGGAATCGCGGCCTCCTCCGCTTCGCTCCTCCGGCGCACGATTCCGCGGGGACCCCGCGATGACTTCCGAGGACCGCGATCCCGACGAGGGGTCGCGGTCCTCGCGCGTCCGGGGCCGGCGGCTCCCGGTCTGGCAGGAGGCGATCCTGCTGCTCGGCATCGCGCTGGTGCTGGCGATCCTGGTCAAGGCGCTGTTCGTGCAGGCCTTCTACATCCCCTCGGCCTCGATGGAGCCCGGGCTGGTGAAGAACGACCGGATCCTGGTCGAGAAGCCGTCGTACTGGTTCGGTGGCCCCGAGCGCGGTGACGTCGTCGTGTTCAAGGACCCCGGTGGCTGGCTGCCGCCGGGCGAGCCGCCGTCGGCCCTGGCGAGAGCGCTCGCGAAGGTCGGGCTCTTCCCGACCGAGGGCCACCTGGTGAAGCGGGTGATCGGCGTGGCCGGCGACGTGATCAGGTGCTGCGACGAGCAGGGCCGCCTGATGGTCAACGGCCAACCCCTCGACGAGGAGGACTACGCCGTCCTCGACGGCGCCGACTGCTACGGCCCGATGCCACGCGGGTCGGCGTCCTGCGACTGGAGGGTCGGGCCGGTTCCCCACGGGCGGGTCTTCGTGATGGGCGACAACCGCAGCAACTCGGCCGACTCCAGCCGCCACGCGTGTCTCGGCGCACCGATCGGCACCGCCTGCGACGAGGACCCGTACGTCGACGTCGACGACGTGGTCGGCAAGGTCTTCGTCCTGGCCTGGCCGGTGGATCGCTTCGGGTTCCTGCACCGGCCGGCGACCTTCGACGACGTACCGGACGCGTCCTGACCGGTTCGGTCGCGGCGGTCCCGCTTCGGCACCGGGCTACGTTTACCCTGGGGCGTGGCTTCCGACGACGATGGCGAGGGCATGAGCACCACCGACGAACCCACGGCGAACGCGGAGTCACCCGACGAGGGGCCTGCGGGCGCCCCGATTAGCCCCGACGGCGCGAAGCAGAAGAAGCAGAAGAAGCACCTGCCCGTCTGGCAGGAGACGATCCTGCTGCTCGGCATCGCGCTGGTGCTGGCGATCCTGATCAAGGCGCTGTTCGTGCAGGCGTTCTACATCCCGTCGGAGTCGATGGAGCCCGGGCTGGTGAAGAACGACCGGATCCTGGTCGAGAAGCCGTCGTACTGGTTCGGTGGCCCCGAGCGCGGCGACGTCGTCGTGTTCAAGGACCCGGGCGGCTGGTTGAACGGCGAGGAGGCCGCCGGTCCGACCGGCACCGTCGCCAAGGCGCTGTCGAAGGTCGGGCTCTACCCGACCGGCGGGCACCTGGTGAAGCGGGTGATCGGCGTGGCCGGCGACGTGATCAAGTGCTGCGACGAGCAGGGCCGGCTCACGGTCAACGGCCAGCCACTGGACGAGAAGGACTACGCCCGCCTCGGCGGCGCCGACTGCTACGGCCCGATGGTCAACGACTGCAGCAAGGACTGGGAGGTCGGGCCGATCCCCGACGGCCAGGTCTTCGTGATGGGCGACAACCGCAACAACTCGGCGGACTCGTCGTTCCACATGTGCAAACCCACGGACACCGACTGCACGAAGAATCCGTACGTCGACGTCGACGACGTGGTCGGCAAGGTCTTCGTGCTGCTGTGGCCCAGTGACCGCTTCAAGATCCTGCACCGTCCCGACACCTTCGCGGACGTGCCCGACGCCGACTGACCGGGGGTGATGGTCCCGTGAGCGAGCTGCCCCGTGGAGTCACCGTCCGCAGGGACGCCGGTCTCTACGGCTACGAGCGTGCGCTCCGTCGGCACGGCATCGAGGACATCGCCGGCGTCGACGAGGCCGGCCGTGGCGCCTGCGCGGGTCCGCTCGTGGCGGGCGCGGCGATCCTGCCGCCGGGCAGGGCGGGCATCGTGCCGGGGCTGGCGGACTCCAAGCTGCTCACCGAGAAGGCCCGCGAGCGCTGCTACGACCAGATCGTGAAGCGGGCGCTCGCCTGGTCGGTGGTGGTGGTGTCCCACGACGAGTGCGACCGGCTCGGCATGCACGTGGCGAACGTCGAGGCGCTGCGGCGCGCGGTCGCCCTGCTCGAGCTGCCGCCGGCCTACGTGCTGACCGACGGGTTCCCGGTCGACGGGCTCGGCGTACCCGGCCTGGCGGTCTGGAAGGGCGACCGGGTCGCCGCGTGCATCGCCGCCGCGTCGGTGCTGGCGAAGGTCACCCGCGACCGGATCATGACCGAGCTCGACGCGGTCTGGCCGGCGTACGACTTCAAGACGCACAAGGGCTACATCACCGACGTGCACACCGCGGCGCTCACCGAGCACGGGCCCTCGCCGGTGCACCGGATGCGGTTCGTCAACGTCCGTCGGGCCGCGGGCCTGGAGCCCGGCGTGGGCGAGCTCGGACTCGAGCCCACGGGGATAGAGTCGGCGTCGTGAACACCCCACGAAAGCGCGCGACGGGGGCGCTGCGCGCGGCGGCGCCCTTCCGCGGGGACCCCGGAGAAGCATGAGCGCGGAGGACCTCGAGAAGTACGAGACCGAGATGGAGCTGACGCTCTACCGGGAGTACCGCGACGTCGTCGGCATCTTCAAGTACGTCGTCGAGACCGACCGTCGCTTCTACCTGTGCAACCAGGTGGACGTGAAGGCGCGCACCGAGGCCGGCGACGTGTTCTTCGAGGTGTCGATGAGCGATGCGTGGGTGTGGGACATGTACCGCCCCGCACGCTTCGCCAAGAACGTCAAGGTACTGACGTTCAAGGACGTCAACGTCGAGGAGCTCAGCCCGACGGAGATCGACCCCCCGAAGTCCTGACGGCCCCCGGCTGACGGGCCACCTTCCGTCCACAGGCGCCCTTCCGGCAGCGCGATCCCCAGGCGCGGCCTTCCGCGCTCCCGACCGTCCCCTCCGACCGCGACGCTGGCGGTCAGGAGGTCATCGAGATGACGGGAACGGCACGGGCGGGGCGCAACCAGGCGCTGCACAACCAGGCGCTGCACAACCAGGCGTTGGGGGAGTACGGCGAGCGGCTCGCGGAGCGGCACCTCGTGGCACAGGGGATGGTCGTCCTCGACCGCAACTGGCGGTGCGAGGCGGGTGAGCTCGACCTGGTGCTGCGCGACGGCGCCGTGCTGGTCGCGTGCGAGGTGAAGACCCGCACCTCGGTCGACTACGGCACCCCGCACGAGGCGGTCGACGCGGCGAAGCTCGACCGGCTGCGGCGGCTGGCGATGCGCTGGCAGGCCGCGCACGGGCTGACCGCGCACGGGCTGACCGCGCCCGAGGTCCGCGTCGACCTGGTCGCCGTGCTCCGACCCCTCAAGGGGCCGTCGGCCGTGGAGCACGTCCGGGGGGTCGGCTGATGCCGTTCGCCACCGCCCACACCGTGTCGCTGCACGGTGCGGTGGGCCACCTCATCGACGTGCAGACCGACGTCTCACCCGGCCAGGTCGGCGTGACCGTGGTCGGCCGGGCCGACACCACGATCAACGAGGCCCGCGACCGGTGTCGCATGGCCATCATCAACAGCCACCTCGACTGGCCGGCGACCAGGAGGATCACGATCCTGCTCTCGCCCGCCGACCTGCTCAAGCGGGGCACCCACTTCGACCTGGCGGTCGCGGTCTCCGTGCTGGCGGCCGCGGGCACGGTCCCGGCCGCCTCGTTGGCGGACACGGCGCTCGTCGGCGAGCTCACCCTCGACGGCAACCTGCGCTCGGTCAGCGGCGTGCTGCCGATGGTGCTCGCGGCCGCCGAGCGGGGCATCCGCGCCGTGTTCGTCCCCGAGCCGCAGGCGACCGAGGCCGCGATGGTCCCCGACATGAGCGTGATCGGGGTCCGTTCGCTGGCGCAGGTGGTGGCCATCCTGCGCGACGAGGAGGTTCCGTACGCCGAGCCGGTGGCCCCGCTGTCGGGTGCTCGGCTGCTCGCCTGGCGTGGCCAGGAGCGGCTCGAGGAGCTCGACCTCGCCGACCTGCTCGGAGTCGACGACGCGCGGTACGCCGTCGAGGTCGCCGCGGCCGGGGGCCACCATCTCCTGCTGTCCGGGCCCAAGGGCTCCGGCAAGACCAGCCTGGCCGAACGGGTTCCCGGCATCCTGCCCGACCTCACGCCGGACGAGTCGCTCGAGCTCAGCGCGATCAGCTCCCTGGCCGGCACCCTCGACCCGGCTGCCGGGATGCTCACCCGGCCTCCGTTCGCGGCCCCGCACCACGACGCCAGCAAGGCGAGCATCGTCGGGGGAGGGTCGGGCGCCGTCCGGCCGGGAGAGGTGAGTCGAGCCCACGGGGGCGTGCTCTTCCTCGACGAGTTCCCCCTGTTCCGCTCCGACGTGATCGAGGCGCTGCGCCAACCGCTGGAGAGCGGAGACGTGACGATCGCCCGGCGCGACGAGTCGGTGACGCTCCCGGCCCGAGGCATGGTGGTGCTCGCCTGCAATCCGTGTCCCTGCGGCGACTACAGCGGGGACGTCCGGTTCAACCGGTGCACGTGCCGCGAGGTCCAGCGCCGCGACTACCGCAACAAGGTCACGGGTCCGGTCGCCGACCGGGTCGACATCGTCCGGCACCTGCCGCCGTTGCGCAGGCACGACGCGCTCGCCGACACCGAGGCACCCGAGTCCTCGGCGCAGGTGCGCCAGCGGGTCACCGCCGCCCGCGCTCGGCAGGCCGAGCGGTACGACGGCGAGAGCTGGCGCCTCAACGGCCACGCACCGGGGCCGGTGCTGCGCGAGCGCTGGCCGCTCACCAAGGCCGGTCAGCGCGCCGTCGACGAGCAGCTCTACGACGGACGGCTGAGCCGCCGCGGTGCCACCCGCGTCCACCGGCTCTCCTGGACGGTCGCCGACCTCCGTCGCCTCGATCGTCCGGGCCTCGACGAGGTGGAGACCGCGCTGCGGCTCCGCACCGGGGAGCCGCTCCTGCTGCAGATGCTGGAGCGGGTGTCGTGACCGAGCCGGACCGGCTCGCCCGCGTCGCGCTCGGGAGGATCGCCGAGCCCGGCCGGGCCGCCCTGCTCGACGCGGTGACGTCCTTCGGTGCCGCCGCCGTGTTGGAGCAGCTGCTCGAGGACGCGACGCTCGGACCGAGGCTCGCGGAGATCGACAGCGTTCGTGAGCTCGAGGTCGCCGCCAGGTCCGGGCTCCGGTTCGTCGTGCCCGGCGACGACGAGTGGCCGGAGGGGCTCGACGACCTGGCCGGCGCCGGCTCGGTGCAGGAGCGCGGCGGGGTGCCGCTGGGGTTGTGGGTGCGCGGGCCGCTCCGCCTCGACGCGCTCGGCGGCGCCCTCGCGGTGGTCGGTTCGCGATCGGCCACGACCTACGGCGCCGACCTCGCCCGCGACGTCGCGGGCGAGGTCGCCGAGGCGGCGCGCATCGTCGTGTCCGGCGCGGCGTACGGCATCGACCAGGCCGCCCATCGTGGCGCGATCTCGGCGGGCGCGCCGACCGTGGCCGTGCTGGCCTGTGGAGCCGACCGGGTCTACCCGAAGGAGCACACCGCGCTCGTGGCCCGCATCGCGGACGACGGGGCGGTGGTCTCCGAGACCGTGCCGGGTGGCGCGGCGATGCGGGTGCGGTTCCTGTCGCGCAACCGGCTGATCGCCGCGCTCACCCGCGGCACCGTGGTCGTCGAGGCCGCACTCCGCAGCGGTGCGCTCAACACCGCCAACTGGGCCGGGCGCCTCAATCGGCACCTCATGGGCGTCCCGGGCCCGGTGACCAGCGCCTCGTCGGCCGGCGTCCACCAGCTGGTCCGCACCGGCGCGGCGACCTTGGTCACCTCGGGAGCCGAGGTGCTGGAGGTGCTCAGCCCCGCGGGGGAGCACCTCCTGAGCATCCCGCGCGGTCGCGACCGGGCCCGGGACGCCCTGACCGAGCGCCAGCGCCTCGTGCTCGACGCGGTGCCGGTCGCGCGTGGCGCGACGTCCTCGTCGATCGCGCGGCTCGTCGGTCTCAGCGCCGAACGGGCTCACGGCACCCTGCTCGAGCTCGAGATGCGGGGGATGGTCGAGCTGGACGAGGCCGGGTGGCGGCTCGCCGCGTTGGCTCACGAGTGAGGAGGTCGGCCGTTCGTAGAGTGCAGACGTGAGTGAGGAGGACGCGGCGCACGACGTGCTGCCGGAGGCGATGGCCGCCGTGCTCGGGGAGTACGAGCGGCACCTTGCGGTCGAGCGCGACCTGACGGCGCACACGGTCCGGGCCTATGTCACGGACGTGGGCGGGCTGCTCGACCACACGGCCAGGCTGGGCGGCAGCACCGTCGGCGACCTCGACCTGCGCACGATGCGCAGCTGGCTGGCCAAGCAGCAGACGATGGGCCGCTCCCGCACCACGATCGCGCGCCGCGCCACCGCGGCCCGGGTCTTCACGGCCTGGCTGGCCCGCACCGAGCGGATCCCGACCGATGTCGGTGCCAGCCTCGGGTCGCCGAAGGCGCACCAGTCGTTGCCACCGGTGCTGCGCGCCGACGAGGCCGCCGAGCTGATCCGGTCCGCGACCGAGCACGCCGACGACGGCAGCCCGACCGGGCTGCGCGACGTCGCGATGCTCGAGCTGCTCTACGCGACCGGCATCCGGGTGGGCGAGCTGGCCGGCCTCGACGTCGACGACGTCGACCGGGAGCGCAACGTGATCCGGGTCTTCGGCAAGGGCCGCAAGGAGCGGACCGTGCCGTTCGGGCGCCCGGCGGCCCGGGCGCTCGACCTCTGGGTCCGGCACGGCCGGACGCTGCTGGCCGTCGAGGGCTCGGGCGCGGCGCTCTTCCTCGGCACCCGCGGCCGGCGGATCGACCAGCGGGCGGTCCGCACGATGGTGCATCGGCGGATCGCGGACGTGCCCGGAGCGCCGGACATCGGGCCGCACGGCCTCCGGCACACCGCGGCCACCCACCTGCTCGAGGGCGGCGCCGACCTGCGCTCCGTGCAGGAGCTGCTCGGCCACGCCTCGCTCGCGACCACCCAGCTGTACACGCACGTGACCACCGACCGGCTGCGTCGGGCCTACCAGCAGGCGCACCCCAGGGCGTGAGCCCCGGTCAGGCCGGCGCCTCGACCACCAACCCGGCCTCCCGGCCCGCGTCCTGCAGGCGGCGGTCGAACGTGACGAGGACGTCGACGTCCTCGCGCAGAGCGGTGGCCAGGTGGATGGCGTCGAGGCTGCGGAGCGCCATCGGTCCGATGGCCGCGGCGACCTTGAACACCGCACGGGGCGCCTCGGCGAGGTTGACCAGGTCGACGGCCGCCGTGACGTTCTCCTCATCGATGCCGAGCCGTCGCGCGGCGCGCCTGAGCTCGGTCTCGAACAGGATCGATGACACGAACTCGGCCGACGCCGCCCGCTCCTCCAGGTACGCGAGGAGCGCAGCGCTCTCGGGTTCCTCGACGACGAGCTTCGTCGCTGCCGACGAGTCCAGGTAGATCTTCACAGCCGCTCCTCGCGCAACTCGTCGAGGGTCTCGCTCAGCGCCGGCGATCCGGGCGGCAGCCGCACTGGCTTCAACCTCGACCAGCCACCCTTGCGGACGGCGGGCTTCACGATGCGGAGGTTCCAGCTCACAGCCGCGGTCGGTGGAGCGAGGATGGCCACGACCTCGCCGTTGTTCGTGATCTCGAACGACTCCCCGTCGGCCACCCGGCGCAGGATCTCCGAACTGTCATTGCGGAGCCGACGGTGGGGAATGCGCTCCATCAGCCGACTCACCGTGCCTCTCATGCCATCCTCACCAGATGTAGCAAGCGTAGCAACGGCCGCCAGTGCGCGTAGGGAAGTGAGGGCGGTTGCCAGGGCTCGGTCACGGCCGGCCCCGGCGACCCCGCCGGATCGTCCCGCCACAGCGGGAGCAGCCGGACCGGACCGGCGCCGACGAGCCGGAGCGGATCGAGGTAGGTCTCGCCCTCGAGCCAGCCCCAGTGCAGGCAGCTGCCCGGCGGGCAGTGTGAGCCGACCGGCGAGAGCGCGCCGATCAGATCGCCCGCCGCGACGCGGTCGCCGACCGCGACCGTCGCCGTGACCGGCTCGTACGTCGTACGGGTCGTGCCGTGGCCGACGACCACCACCCCGCGGCCCGCGAGCACCCCGGCCCAGGTCACCCGGCCGGCCAGGGCGGACCGCACGCGCTGACCCGGGTGACCCCGGAGATCGACGCCGCGATGGCCGGTGTCCCACGGGTCCGCGGGCGGGTCGAAGGCCCAGACGACGGCCGGCTCGGGACTCAGGGGCCACACCCCGACCGGCTCGGTCTCGCCCGCGGCGGGCGCCGCGGGGCCGGCTACGGCCATCGCCAGGAGGAGGCCGAGGAGCGTGCGGATCCGGTGGCGTGGTGTCATGGAGTCCAGGCTCCCGTCGGCCGGGGACGGCCGGAGCGGATCGAGGCCGGGGCTGTGGAGGACGCTGCCGGACGGGAGCCTGTGGACGTCCGGTGGCCCCGCGGCCGCGATTGGTCGCGGCCCGGTGCGGTCGACTACGCTGGAGTCCGCAACCCGCATGGGTTGACTTCGCACGTCCGCAGACCGCGACGGGTCCTGGCACTCCGAGGACCCGGCCACCCGTGGGCGACGACCTTCAGTCCGACCCTCCCAGTGATGGGAGGACCGGTCGGGTCGCGCGCAGACGTCAGGGCCGACGGCACCCGCCGGAGGCAGTAACTGAGAACAGCGAGAGCACGCTCCGGTCCGGCCTGGTTGAAGGTCGGGCGGCAACGGTGCGGGCTCCACACACCAGGAGATTCACATGGCAGTCGTGACCATGCGCCAGCTTCTCGAGAGCGGCGTGCACTTCGGACACCAGACCCGGCGCTGGAACCCGAAGATGAAGCGCTTCATCATGACCGAGCGCAACGGCATCTACATCATCGACCTGCAGCAGTCGCTGGCCTACATCGACCGCTCCTACGCCTTCGTCAAGGACGTCGTCGCCAAGGGCGGCACCGTGATGTTCGTCGGCACCAAGAAGCAGGCGCAGGAGGCGATCGCCGAGCAGGCGACCCGCGTCGGCATGCCCTACGTCAACCAGCGCTGGCTGGGCGGCATGCTCACCAACTTCGCGACCGTGCACCAGCGGATCAACCGCCTCAAGGAGCTCGACGAGATCGACTTCGACGACGTGGCCGGCAGCAGCCGCACGAAGAAGGAGCTGCTCCAGATGCGCCGCGAGCGGGACAAGCTCAACAAGTCCCTGGGCGGCATCCGCGAGATGAGCCGTACGCCGTCCGCCGTGTGGATCGTCGACACCAACAAGGAGCACCTCGCCGTCGAGGAGGCCCGCAAGCTGCGGATCCCGATCATCGGCATCCTGGACTCCAACTGCGACCCCGACGTCGTCGACTACCCGATCCCGGGCAACGACGACGCGATCCGCGCGGTCGGCCTGCTGACCCGCGTGGTCGCCGACGCCGTCGCCGAGGGCCTGATCGCCCGCTCCGGCGCCAAGGCCGCCGAGGGTGCGGCCGAGCCGGGCGCCGAGGAGCCGCTGGCCGAGTGGGAGCGCGAGTTGCTGACCGGTGACGCCGAGCAGGCCGCCGCTGAGCCGGCCGCCGAGGCCGCTGCCGCTGAGCCGGCCGCCGAGGCCGCTGCCGCTGAGCCGGCCGCCGAGGCCGCTGCCGCTGAGCCGGCCGCCGAGGCCGCTGCCGCTGAGCCGGCCGCCGAGGCCGCTGCCGCTGAGCCGGCCGCCGAGGCCGCTGCCGCTGAGCCGGCCGCCGAGGCGTCCGACGCCCAGGCCTGAGCACCGCATCCACTCCGGACACTTCGAGGAAGAGGAACATGGCTTACACCGCAGCCGACGTCAAGAAGCTCCGTGAGCTGACGCAGGCCGGCATGATGGACTGCAAGAAGGCGCTCGACGAGACCGACGGCGACTTCGACAAGGCGGTCGAGCTGCTCCGCGTGAAGGGTGCGGCGAAGGCCGCCGCCCGGGCCGCCGAGCGCGAGGCGTCCGCCGGCCTGGTCGCCGCCTCGGGCAACGCCCTGATCAGCCTCAAGGCCGAGACGGACTTCGTCGCCAAGAACGACGCGTTCATCAACGCCGCGCAGGCGATCGCCGAGGCCGCCGACAGCAACAAGGTCGGCGACGCCGAGGCGCTCAAGGCCGTCTCGCTCGGCGACAAGACGGTCGGCGAGACCGTCGAGGAGCTCGCCCGCACCATCGGCGAGAAGATCGAGCTCGGTCAGGTCGCCTACTTCGACGGCACGACCACGGTCTACCTGCACAAGCGGGCCTCCGACCTGCCCCCCACGCTCGGCGTCCTCGTCGAGTTCGAGGGCGACGAGGCCGCGGCGAAGCAGGCCGCCCAGCAGGCGGCCGCGCTGAAGGCGCAGTACCTCACCAGCAGCGAGGTCCCGGCCGACGTCGTGGAGTCCGAGAAGGACGTGCTGACCAAGAAGACGCTCGAGGAGGGCAAGCCCGAGGCTGCCGTCGCGAAGATCGTCGAGGGTCGCATCAACGCCTTCTTCAAGGAGATCGTCCTGCTCGACCAGGAGTCGGTCTTCGAGGCCAAGAAGTCCGTCAAGCAGGTGCTCGACGCCGCGGGCACGACCGTGAAGCGGTTCGCCCGTTTCGAGGTCGGTGCCTGAGCGGATAGGTTCACCCCAGACCACACGAGGAGGCCGGTGCGATGACAGCAACCCTGATCATCGGACCGGCCTTCTCGCATGTCCGCACCACTCCCCACCAGGCACGAAGGAGCCGCCCGTGACCGGTTACAAGCGAGTCCTGCTCAAGCTCTCCGGCGAGGTCTTCGGCGGCGGCAAGGTCGGGGTGGACCCCGACGTCGTGCAGACCGTCGCCCGTGAGATCGCAGCCGTCGTCGATGCCGGCGTGCAGATCGCGGTCGTGACCGGCGGCGGCAACTTCTTCCGCGGTGCCGAGCTCCAGCAGCGCGGCATGGACCGCGTGCGCGCCGACTACATGGGCATGCTCGGCATCGTGATGAACTGCCTCGCGCTCCAGGACTTCCTCGAGAAGATGGGCGTCGAGACCCGGGTGCAGACCGCGATCACGATGGGCCAGGTCGCCGAGCCCTACGTGCCGCGGCGCGCGATCCGGCACATGGAGAAGGGCCGGGTCGTCATCTTCGGGGCCGGCATGGGCATGCCGTTCTTCTCCACCGACACCGTCGCCGTGCAGCGGGCGCTGGAGAGCAAGTGCGACGTGGTGCTGGTCGCCAAGAGCGGCGTCGACGGCGTCTACTCCGCCGACCCGCACGTCGACCCGAGTGCGACGAAGTTCGACGAGCTGACCTACACCGACGCCATCGCCCGCGGCCTGAAGATCATGGACCAGACCGCGTTCGCGCTCTGCGGCGAGAACAAGCTGCCGATGGTCGTCTTCGGCATGGAGCCCGAGGGCAACATCCTGCGCGTCGTGCAGGGTGAGAAGATTGGCACGCTCGTCAGCGCGGGCTGACCCCGCCCGCTGAGCAGCGGCGCCCCGGCGCCGAGCAGCACCACCGAGCAGCATCACCGCGAAGAAACAGGAGCAGCCGTGATCAACGACATCCTCAACGAGGCCGACGGCAAGATGGACAAGTCGGTCGAGGCGACGCGCGAGGAGTTCGCGGCGATCCGGGCCGGCCGCGCCCACCCGAGCATGTTCAACAAGATCGTCGCCGAGTACTACGGCACCCCCACGCCGTTGCAGCAGCTCGCGTCGTTCACGGCGCCGGAGGCGCGGGTCATCCTGATCCAGCCCTACGACCAGAGCGCGATGCAGGCCATCGAGAAGGCGATCCGCGACTCCGACCTCGGCGTGAACCCCGCCGACGACGGCAAGGTGATCCGCTGCGTGTTCCCGGAGCTCACCGAGGAGCGCCGCAAGGAGTACATCAAGGTGGCCCGGGGCAAGGCCGAGGACGGTCGCGTCGCGGTGCGCAACCTGCGGCGTACGGCCAAGCAGAGCCTCGAGAAGCTCGAGAAGGACGGCGAGGCCGGCAAGGACGACGTCGCCGGCGCCGAGAAGCGGCTCGACGCGACGACCAAGAAGCACACCGACGCCATCGACGAGATGCTGAAGAACAAGGAGGCCGAGCTGCTCGAGGTCTGAGCAACTCGGAAGCCTCCATGACCGACGCCTCGACGCCGGCGCCACCGCAGAAGGACCATGGCCGCGCCGGACGTGACCTCCGTGCTGCCGTCAGCTCGGCGGTGGTGCTGCTGACGGCGATCGCGCTGTCGCTGCTCTTCTGGAAGCCGGCGTTCATGGTGATCGTCGCCGCCGCGGTGGTCGTGGCGATCTGGGAGCTGAGCCGCGGCTTCTCCGCCAAGAGCATCGACCTGCCCGAGCCGCCGCTGATGGTCGGCGGCGTCGTCATGGTGGTCGTCGCCTACGTCTGGGGCGCCCCGGCGCTGGTCACCGCGACCGCGGTGGCCGCGCTCGCCACCATGCTGTGGCTGCTGCGTCGCGGCGTCGAGGGCTACGTGCAGAACGCCACGGCCTCGGTCTTCAGCCTGGTCTACGTGCCGTTCCTCGGCTCGTTCGTGGCGCTCCTCCTCGCGGAGGGACCCGATCGCAACGGCGGCGGCCTCGACGACCCCGGCGTGCAGGGCATCATCGCGTTCGTCCTGGTGACGATCGCCTCCGACATCGGGGGGTACGTCGCGGGCGTGCTGTTCGGGAAGCACCCGATGGCGCCGGTCATCTCGCCGAAGAAGTCCTGGGAGGGCTTCGCGGGGTCGTTCGTCTTCTGCCTCGCCGCCGGGTGGGCGCTGGTGGTCTACCTGCTCGACGGCGACTGGTGGGTCGGGCTGCTGCTCGGCGCCATCGCGGTCGTGATGGCCACGCTGGGCGACCTGTGCGAGTCGGTCATCAAGCGCGACCTCGGCATCAAGGACATGAGCCAGGTGATCCCCGGCCACGGCGGCCTCATGGACCGGCTCGACTCCCTGCTGGCCACGATCGCCCCGATCTGGCTGCTGCTCCACTACCTGGTCTACTAGGCCGTGTTGGCCGGGCCCGCGCCACCGGCATGGCGCGGCCGTCGCGGGCGCCGCTTCGACGTAGCATCGAGATGATGTCGACCGACCAGGACCAGGCCCCGGAGCCCGTCGCCGCGACCGACGAGCGCGCCGCCCGCGAGCCCGACTGGTGGCACCGTGACCACCCGACGTTCACCGCGCTGACCGGCTTCTTCACCGGCCTGGCCTTCGTGATCTTGGTGCCCGGGCTCTTCATCGGCCTGCTGCACCTGGTGCTGGACGACGAGACGGCCGAGGGCCTGTTCCCCTTCGTGCTCGTCATGCTCGCGGTGCCGATCGGCCTGGTGATCGCGCCACGCACCCGCAGGTTCGGCGGCTACATGCTGACCGGCGTCCTCGTGACCGCGCTGGTCGTCGGCGGCGTAGCCGCCCTGGTGCTCTGGTACATGATCTCCTACGAGGGCTGACCGGCCCACGAATCGCCCCGCGGCGCGAGCGGGTGGGAGAATCGGCTGCGATGTCCGAGCGCACCAACCTTCCCCTCGTCTTCGACGAGCCCCGCGGCCGCAGGAAGCCACCGCGGCACCTCGCCGACCTGACGCCCGAGGAGCGCAAGGAGCGGCTCGCGGAGCTCGGTCTCCCCGGCTTCCGCGCCAAGCAGCTCTCGACCCATTACTTCGCCCGGCTGGTCGACGACCCGGCCGAGATGACCGACCTGCCGGCCACGCAGCGCGACGAGCTGGTCGCGGGCCTGCTGCCCGAGCTGATGGTCCCGCTGCGGACCATGGAGGCCGACCGCGGCACCACCCGCAAGACCCTCTGGAAGCTCTTCGACGGGGCGCTGGTCGAGTCGGTGCTGATGCGCTACCCCGACCGGGCCACCATGTGCGTCTCGAGCCAGGCCGGCTGCGGCATGGCCTGCCCCTTCTGCGCGACCGGTCAGGGTGGGCTGCAGCGCAACATGTCCACCGCCGAGATCGTCGAGCAGGTCGTCGCCGGCGCTCGCGCGCTCACCCGGGGCGAGGTGCCCGGCGGCCCGGGCCGGGTCTCCAACGTGGTGTTCATGGGCATGGGGGAGCCGCTCGCCAACTACAAGGCGGTCATCGGCGCCGTCCGCCGGCTCACCGACCCCACGCCGGACGGCCTCGGGATGAGCGCCCGCGGCATCACCGTCTCCACCGTCGGCCTGGTGCCCCGGATGCTCCAGCTCGCCGAGGAGGGCATCCCGGTCACCCTGGCGCTCAGCCTGCACGCCCCCGACGACGAGCTGCGCAACGAGCTGGTGCCGATCAACACCCGCTTCTCGGTCGCCGAGACCGTCGACGCCGCCTGGAACTACGCCAAGGTGACCAAGCGACGGGTCTCGATCGAGTACGCCATGATGCGCGGCATCAACGACCACGCGTGGCGGGCCGACCTGCTCGCCGACGTGCTGCGCGAGCGTGGTGCTCTACCGGATGATCGGCGGAGCCGATGGGGCTGGGTGCACGTCAACCTGATCCCGCTCAACCCCACGCCGGGGTCGAAGTGGACGGCGTCCGACCCGGCCGACGAGCGCGAGTTCGTGCGCCGGCTCGAGGCCAAGGGCATCCCCACGACCGTGCGCGACACCCGGGGCCGCGAGATCGACGGCGCCTGCGGCCAGCTGGCCGCCACCGAGGCCTGACCGGCGGTTACTTCTTCTTCTTCTTGGTGAGGAAGGCCGGCGCGGGCAGCAGCAGCTCGGTGTTGCGGGAGGTGCGCACCCCGCCCCGCTTCTTGCTCCGCTCCTGCGGGTCGTTGGCGGCCAGCTCCCGGGCGACGGCGGCGAGCTCGAGCGGCGACCCGAGGTCGGCGTACGCCGTGGGCGCCCCGTGATCGATCATCGTGGTGAAGATCGAGAGCGTGCCGTCGCGGTTGTCGGCGACCTCGATCAGGCGGGCCTGCTGCGGCCAGTCGATGTGGGAGGCGGTGTTGATTTCCCAGAAGCCGCCGACCACCGCGGCGCGACCCTTGCCGCCCTTCTTCTTGCGGGGATGCGGCAGGATCTTGTTGCTGTGGGTGTGCCCGTTGACCCACGCGATCACGTTGGGGTGGCGCAGGAGCTCCTTGACCAGCTCGTCGCCGTGCACCCGGCGCCCGGGGTCGATCGAGCCGGTGACCGTGCTGTTCATCGTCCACGACGTGTGGTGGCTGGCGACGACCACCAGGCGCTTGCGGGAGCCGGCGAGGACCTTGCGCAGCCAGCTCAGCTGCGTCTGGTTCAGGGAGCCCCGGTCGTCGCCGTTGTGGTTGACGGTGTCGAGGACGACGAACCGCAGGTGCTTGCCGTGGTCGAAGGTGTAGTAGCCGGTGCCGGACTTGCGGTTCTCCGGGGTGAAGCCGTGGCCGACCGGGCCGGGCGCCCCGGGCACCAGGTGGAAGTGCTCCTCGACGATCTCCGCCGTGCTGAGCTGGCGGCGGTCGGGGTCCGGCGTCACGTTGCGCGGGAGCTGCCCCACCCGGATCGTCTTGGTCCCGCCGATGGCCTTGGCCTGGCTGGTCGCGTCCGGCGCCTCGTTGCCCTGGATCAGCGGGTCGTGGTTGCCGAGTGCCGAGTACCACGGCACGTCGAGGCCGGTGGCGTCGAAGGGGCGGCGCGCGGCGTCGATGAGGCCGGGGATCGCCTTGAAGCCGTAGGTCTTGCGGTAGTCGTCGTCGACCTGCCCGGCCGGCGTGCCGTCGGGGTGGTAGTAGGCCGGCGCGTAGAAGGCGGGGTCGCTGGAGTCCATCACGCCCTCGTAGCGGTTGAGGTCGCCGGAGTCCTGCCGCACGGTGCCCCCGTCGAGGACGTCGATGTTCCAGCGGAGCTCGTTGTACTGCGCGTTGTCGGCGTTGTCGCCGGTCTGCACGACGAAGTCGAGCTTGCGCCGGGTCACCGGACCGCGGCCGATCCGGTTGATCTGCCGCACCATCGCCTCCGCGACGTGCAGGCCGAGCATCTCGCCGGGCCGGTACGCCGAGCTGCTGAAGAACTCGGCGTTCTCGAGACGGTTGGGGGACTCGCTGTCGCAGATGTGCACGTCGCTCATCTGCCCGAACGCGACCAGCGCCCGGCGCCGGCTCGCCCGCTTGCGCTGTGCCTCGGCGCCGAGCCCGCCCCGGACCACCGTCGCCTCACCGGCGCGGGCGACCACCGGCCGGTAGCCGCCGGCGCCCGCGGTGCCCTTGGCGAGCACCGCCGTGCGTGTGGTCTTGCCGAGCACGGCGGTCCGCCCGGCCGCGCGGACGGTGGGGGAACCTGCGACCGCGGCGTCGGCGAGGCCGAGGCCGAAGCCACCGAGAGCGGCGACGCTGCCGGCGGCGGCGGCGGAGGAGCGGAGGACGTCACGACGCGAGATCTGCACCGCGTCAATCTAGGCTCAGTCGGTCGTCCGCGTCACCGTATTGGTGTCCGTGTCGTTGGAATCGACCAGCTGGGCGGCCTCGTCGACGGTGTCGACGAGGTGCACGTGTCGCTCCATCGCCCGGCCCCGCGCGAGCGCCCGGAGCAGCGGCCAGGCGGGCAGGGTCTCGGTCCAGTAGGTCGCGCCGACCAGCACCATCGGCGCGACCGCGGCCTCGTCGGCGTAGAAGTTCTCGCAGGCGTCCTGGAAGATCTCCTGCACGGTGCCGCCGAGGCCGGGCAGGAACACGATGCCGGCGTCGCAGATCTCGAGCAGGATCGCCTCGCGCTGGGAGTTGCGGAAGTACTTCGCGATGGCGCTCGCGAAGACGTTCGGCGGCTCGTGCCCGTAGTGCCAGGTGGGGATCCCGAGGCCGGGAGCCCCGTCGGGGTGCCGCGCGAGCACGTCGAAGGCGGCCTCCGCCCACGCGTCGACCGACGGGTGGAACGACGGGGCCGCGGCCAGCCGCGCCAGCGCGTCGGCGAGGGCGTCCGGGCGGCCGGTGAGGTAGCCCCCGAGGTTCGCCGCCTCCATCGCGCCCGGCCCGCCGCCGGTGGCCACCACGTGGGACGCGCCGAGCAGCATGCCGAGCCGGGCCGCCTCGACGTACGCCTGCTCGCCGCGCCGCAGTCCGTGCCCGCCCATCACGCCGACCAGGCGGCGGTCCGCGATCCACCGCTCCAGCGCGACGTCGATCGCGTGGTCGTGCAGCGCGCGGCACAGCGCCGCCTCCGGGGTGCGTGGAGCCCGGGCCCAGCGGTAGGCCCGGGCGTCCAGCGAGTCGTCGTACGGCGCCGCGTCGTAGAGGTCGCCGGGTGAGTAGAGCGTGGTCCGGGCGGGATCGACCGGCACGTCGGGCTGCTCGGCGGCCCGACGCTCCAGGCCGAGGACCAGCTCGTCGGGCTCACCTCGGACGGCATGACGCGATCGCACGCCCGCACCCTAGTGGCGTCCTCTAGAACGCCTGGGCCATCAGCTCCCCGAACAGCTCGTGCTCGTCGACCTCGAGGCCCTTGGCCCGGAACCAGGTGCAGACGTTCGTGCAGTCGCGCAGCAGGAAGTCCATGCCCGCCGTGTTGCCGACCAGGTCGACGATCTGCGGCAGGTCGATGATGACGAGCCGCTCCCCGGCCGCGAGCAGGTTGTAGGCCGACAGGTCGCCGTGCACGATCCCGTTGGCCACCATCGTCGCGAGCGCCTCGCGGAGCTGGTCGTAGTACGACGCGAGCAACGCCGGCGCCGGCCGGGTCTGCGCGAGCCGTGGTGCGCTCTCGCCCGCGTCGTCGGTGATCCACTCCATCAGGATCTCGGTGCCGTCGATCTGCACCGGGTAGGGGACCGGCAGGCCGAGCTCCCAGCAGCGCCGGAGGGCGTCCCACTCCGAGATGGCCCACTCGCTGCTGGCGACGATCCGGCCCCAGGTGCTCTTGCGCTTGAGCGCCCGCTCGTCGCGGGAGCGCTTGACGCTGCGGCCCTCGGTGTACGTCGCGGCGCGGTGGAAGCTGCGGTGCTCGCTGCTGCGGTAGCGCTTGGCCACCATGACGACGGACTCGCCGAGGCCCCCCTCGTCGGGCGGCGGGGAGCCGGGCACCGCGCGCTCGAGGAGGAAGGCGTCGGCCTCCTTGCCGGTCTTGAGGATGCCGAGGTCGGTGTCGACCGCGGCCTGGGAGGTCACCACCCAGTCGGGGCGGGGCTCCGGGCCGCGACAGAGCGGCTCGACCGCGAGCCAGGTGGACCATCGCTGGCCGTCGCCGAGGTCGTCGTAGGCCTGGAAGTCGAAGACGAAGGTCGGATCGAGGTCGTCGAGGCCGGGGTCGGTGGTGTCAGTGGTGGAGCCGTGCGGCTCCGCGGTGAAGTCGTGAGACATCGGTGTGGGTGCTCCGAAGGTGAGAGGGGTGCTGGTCTGCGGACAGGCCAAGGACAGTCGTGGACATGTCGCGCTCCTCTCGCTCGGGCACCCGGTCGCTCCGGGGCGTCGAGCACACTCTGGGGTGTGCGGTCGCGTCCGCGCAACCGATTAACGCGCGGTCGGGTACGTTGCCGACGTGCTCGCCCGACCCAGGTCCGTCGTCGCCCTGCTGATCGCGCTCACCCTGGCGCTCGGGGTCGGCGGCACGACCGCGACCGCGGCGCCGGTCGCGGTGCCGGGTGACCGGCCGCCGGGCGCGCCGGGGATCGGCGACCCGTACTTCCCGCTGGACGGCAACGGCGGCATCGACGTGGTCTCCTACGACGTCCACGACCGCTACGCCTTCCGCACCGGCCGGCTGAGCGGCTGGACCCAGGTCCGGCTGCGGGGCACCGCGCCGGTGTCGAGCTTCTCCCTCGACTTCCTGCTGCCGGTGCAGCGGGTGGAGGTCGACGGCCGCCGGGTGCGGTTCCGGCAGCGGCCGCACGAGCTCGTCGTGGCCCGGCCCCTGACGACCGGCGAGACCGTCGACGTACGGGTCCGCTACGCCGGGCGCCCGGCCGCGCTCGGCTACGACGGCGAGCGGAACTGGCTGGCCGGCCCGAGCGAGGTCGTCGCGATGAACCAGCCGCACATGGCACCGTGGTGGTTCCCGGCCAACGACCACCCGGCCGACAAGGCGAGCATGCGGGTCAGCATCACGGTGCCCAGCGAGTACGCCGTGGTCGCCAACGGCCGGCAGGTGCGCCGCGTCGAGCGCCGTGGCCGAGGCCGCGGCTGGGCGACGACGACCTGGCGCGCGGACGAGCCGATGGCGCCCTACCTCGCCTTCTTCGCGGCCGGCAGGTTCCGGTTCGCGTCGGGCACCAGCGACGGGACACCGTGGCTGGTGGCGGTCTCGCGCGGTCTCGGCCCGAGCGAGCAGCGCGGCTCGATGAGCCTGATGCGGCGTACGCCGGAGATCCTGTCCTGGCTGGAGGGCGCGCTCGGCGACTACCCGTTCTCGACGGTCGGCGGGCTGGTCACCAGCCTGCCCGTGGGCTTCGCGCTCGAGAACCAGACCCGGCCGACGTACCCCTACCTCGGTCAGGGCGCCGGCGCCGAGCTGACCGTCGTGCACGAGCTGGCGCACCAGTGGTTCGGCGACTCGGTCGCGCTGCGCCGCTGGAGCGACATCTGGCTCAACGAAGGCGCTGCGACGTACTTCGAGTGGCGGTGGTCGGAGGCGACGGCCGGGGCGTCCGCCGCGACCCGGCTGCGTTCGATGTACGACGCGTTCGGGCCCGGGGACCCCTTCTGGTCCGGCACGGTCGCCGATCCGTGTCCGCGCGGGGTCGGCTGCGTCGACCGGATCTTCGCGAGCTTCGTCTACCAGCGCGGTGCGATGGCCTTCCAGGCGCTGCGCAACCGGATCGGCGACGACGCGTTCGGCACGCTGCTGCGGCGCTGGGTCGCCGAGCGCGCGGGCGGGCATGGCACGACCGCGGAGTTCGAGGCGCTCGCGGAGGAGGTCAGCGGCGCCGACCTCGACGGGTTCTTCGGCGCCTGGGTGCACACCGGGCGCAAGCCCGCAGACACCGTCGCCAACGGGCTGGGGTAACCGTCAGCCGAGCAGGGGGCTGACGATCTTGGCGACCACGCTGGGCAGGCGCGTGATCGACTCTTCGGCGTCGGCGATCGTCATCGCGCGCAGGCCGCCGTTGATGCCCAGCCAGCGCAGCGGCTCGGGCTCCCAGGCGGGGGAGCGGTGGCCGACCCACGGCAGCCGGGTGAGCTCGGTGTCGCGGCCGAGCACCAGGTCGCGCAGCGTGCGGCCGGCCAGGTTGGTCGTGCTGACCCCGTCGCCGACGTACCCGCCCGCCCAGCCGATGCCGGTGGCGGGGTCGAGCCCGACGGACGCGCACCAGTCGCGCGGGATGCCGAGCGCACCGCCCCAGGCATGGGTGATGCGGGTGCCCGCCAGCACGGGGAAGAGGTCGACGAGCGCCGAGTAGAGCCGCGCGAAGACCCGCTCGTCGCGGTCGTGCTCCGGCCGGATCCGGGAGCCGAGGTGGTACGGCGCGCCGCGGCCGCCGAACACCAGTCGGTCGTCGGCGGTGCGCTGCCCGTAGACGATGACGTGGCGGTGGTCGGTGAACGTCTCCCGCCGGGCCAGGCCGATCTCGTCCCAGACCTCGGGTGCGAGCGGCGCGGTCGCGATGATCAGGGAGTAGACCGGCGCCATCGTGCGGCGCTCGCCCCGCAGCGTCGCGGTGTAGCCCTCGGTGGCGCGCAGCACGGTGCGGGCGCGCACCGACCCGCGCTCGGTGCGCGCCAGGTGGGGCTCGATCGCGGTGACCCGCGTGCGCTCGTGGAGCGTGACCCCTTGGCGCTCGACCGCATCCGCGAGGCCGCGGACCAGGCGGGCGGGGTGGAGGGCCGCGCAGTCGGGGGTGTACGTCGCGCCGCGGGTGCGGCTGCCGCGCAGGATCTCGGCCGCCTCCTGGCGACCGAGCAGGCGCAGGTCGTCGTCGCCGCGGTCCCACGCGCGTGCCTCGGCCACCTCGGCCCGGGCGCGGGACCACTGCGCGCGGCTGCGGGCCAGGGCGATGGTGCCGCCCTGGGCGAGGTGTGCGTCGATGCCCTCGGCCGCGGCCACCCGGGCGACCTCGTCGACGGTCTCGCGCATCGCCCGGTGCTGGGCGAGCGCGGCGGCGCGGTCGGCGTACCCCGCCAGCGTGGCGAGCGACGCGGGGAAGAGCGCCGAGCACCAGCCGCCGTTGCGGCCGGACGCGCCGAACCCGGCGGTCTCGGCCTCGAGCACGACGACGCGCAGCTCGGGGTCGGCCTCCGCGAGGTAGTGGGCCGTCCAGAGTCCGGTGAACCCGGCGCCGACGATCGCCACGTCGGCCTCGGTGTCGCCGTCGAGCGGGGCGCGCGGGGTCCAGTCGGTGTCGACGGTGTCGTGCCAGAGCGACAGCCGTTCGTAGTGGGGGTCCGGCCCCGGGATGTTCGGGCTCAGCGCACACCCCAGGAGTAGGTCTGCTTGCGCAGGCTCAGGTACATGAAGGTCTCCGTGGCGGTGACGCCTTCGATCGCACGGATCCGGCCGGAGATCAGCTCGAGCAGGTGCTCGTCGCTCTCGGCGACGACCTCGACGAGCAGGTCGTAGCTGCCGGCGGTCACCACGACGTAGTCGACCTCGTCGAGCTCGGCGAGCCGGTCGGCGACCGGCTCGAGCGGTCCGGTCACGCGGATCCCGACCATTGCCTGGCGGGCGAAGCCGAGCTCGAGGGGGTCGGTGACGGCCACGACCTGCATCACACCGGCCTCGATCAGCCGCTGGACGCGCTGGCGCACCGCCGCCTCCGACAGGCCGACGACCTTGCCGATCGCGGCGTACGACCGGCGCCCGTCCTGCTGCAACTGCTCGATGATCGCTTTGGAGACCTCGTCGAGCGTGGCCGTCGGTCGGTCGGGCTTCCTGCTCATGGAGGCGATGGTGGCGCAGCCGCCGCGCCCGGTCAAAGCGATCCGGCGTGTCGCGCGGGGATTTGTCGACCAGTGCCCCGATCGGACGGGGACGAAGGATTCCGTTGCAGAGTAGTTTCTTTTCGACTGGATCGCTTGTCGACGCGGGTGATGCATGGCACGATCCGAGCGTTGGGAGCCCCGACGAAGGGATGGGTGCATGGCCGAGGAACACCCGCGGGCCACGGGTCGCCGAGGGCCCGGACTCACCCGCCGTGGGCTGCTCAAGACCGGGGGCGGGGTGGCGTTCGCGGGGCTGAGCATCGCCGCGCTGAAGCTGCCGATGTTCAGCGTCGACGGAGCGAAGCAGGACCCCGCGAAGTGCCGAGCCACCGACGTCTCGGCCACGTCCCAGGAGCTGATCGTCTCCAACTGGCCCGCCTACATCGACCCGCGCAAGAAGGCCACGTCGACGGTGTCGGTCTTCCAGGACCGCACGGGGATCAGCGTCCAGTACACCGACGACATCAACGACAACGCGGAGTTCTTCGCCAAGATCAAGAACCAGATGGGCTCCTGCCAGCCGATCGACCGCGACATCATCATCATGACCGACTGGATGGCGGCGCGGATGGTGGGGCTGGGCTGGATCCAGCCGCTCGATCCGAGCGGGATCCCCAACGTGCACAAGAACCTGATCCAGCCGCTGCGCAACCGCCAGTGGGACCCCGACCTCGACTACCACGCCCCCTGGCAGGCCGGGCTGACCGGCATCGCCTACAACGCCGCGAAGGTCCCGGAGGTGCGCAGCTTCGAGGAGCTGATCACCCGGTCCGACCTGAAGGGCCGGATGACGCTGCTCTCGGAGATGCGGGACACGATGGCGTTCATGCTCCGGGTCGTCGGTGCCAACCCGGACAAGTTCACCGAGGCCGAGTGGGGCCAGGCGATCGACCGCTTGAGCGAGGTCGTCGCGAGCGGGCAGGTCCGCTCCTTCACCGGCAACGAGTACATCCAGGACCTCGCCGCCGGCAACATCGTCGCCTGCGAGGCCTGGTCGGGCGACGTCATCCAGGCCCAGTTCGACAACCCCGACATCAAGTTCGTCACGCCGGAGGAGGGGCTGTCCCTCTGGGCGGACAACATGATGGTCCCCAACCTCGCCGTCCACCAGGCGAACGCCGAGGAGTGGATGAACTACTACTACGAGCCCGAGGTCGCCGCGAAGCTGGTCGCCTGGGTCAACTACATCTGTCCCGTCGAGGGCGCCCGCGAGGAGATGGAGAAGATCGACCCGTCGTTGGTCGACAACAAGCTGATCTTCCCCGACAACAACGACCTCAAGGACTCCTTCGACTTCATGCCCCTGTCCGACCAGCAGTCCCAGCAGTACGAAGGAGAGTTCAACGATGTCATCGCCGGCTGACCTCGCCGAGCAGGCGCCCGCGCGCGACGACGCGTTCGACGGGCTGCGGCTGCGCGGTGTGACCAAGAGCTTCGCGGCGTTCACCGCCGTCCACGACCTCGACCTCGACGTACCCCGCGGCTCCTTCTTCGCGCTGCTGGGTCCGTCCGGGTGCGGCAAGACCACCACGCTGCGGATGGTGGCCGGCCTGGAGACCCCGACCGCCGGGTCGATCACGCTCGCCGGGCAGGACATCACCTATGCCAAGCCCTACCGGCGACCGGTCAACACGGTCTTCCAGAACTACGCGCTCTTCCCGCACCTCGACATCCACGAGAACGTCGCCTTCGGCCTCAAGCGCCGCAAGGCGCCCGACGTCGCCCGTCAGGTGCGCGAGATGCTCGACCTCGTCGAGCTCGACACGCAGGCCCGCAAGCGGCCGGCCCAGCTCTCCGGCGGCCAGCAGCAGCGGGTGGCGCTCGCCCGCGCCCTGATCAACAAGCCGGAGGTGCTGCTCCTCGACGAGCCGCTGGGCGCGCTCGACCTGAAGCTGCGCCGCTCGATGCAGATCGAGCTGAAGCGGATCCAGACCGAGGTCGGGCTGACGTTCATCCACGTCACCCACGACCAGGAGGAGGCCATGACGATGGCCGACACGGTCGCGGTGATGAACGCCGGCGTCATCGAGCAGATGGGCGACCCGGAGGAGCTCTACGAGAACCCGCGCACGACGTTCGTCGCGAACTTCCTCGGCCAGTCCAACCTCATCGAGGGCACGGTGAAGAGCCGCTCCGGAGACCTGGTCACCGTGGACATGCACGGCGTCGACGTCTCCATCCCGGCGCACCGGGCCCACGCCGAGGGCGGCAAGGGCTGGATCGGCATCCGGCCGGAGAAGGTGCTGATCGGCGATCCGGGTGAGCAGCTCGACGCGCCCGGCAACTCGATCCCGGGCGGTGTCGTGAGCGACGTCAGCTTCGTCGGGGTGAGCACCCAGTACCTCGTGCGGATGCCGTGGGGCCAGGAGCTCCAGGTGTTCGCGCAGAACACCGGACACCGGCGCATCTACCGCCAGGGCGAGTCGGTCGAGCTCTCGTGGCGACCCGACTACGCCTTCCTCCTCGACTTCAGTCAGGACGCGAGGGCGGGTGCGCAGGAGGGCGACGACTGATGGCGAGCACCGCGGGAGTGGCGCCGGAGGTCGGCGCGCCGCCGCCCGAGGAGTCCGGCCGGCGGCGGGGGCGCACCGGCTACCTGCTGCTGATCCCGGGCGTCGTCTGGCTCGCGCTGTTCTTCGTCATCCCGTTCTACTCCCTGGTCGCGACCAGCCTCTACGACCCGAACGGCTCGGTCTTCCGCGGCTACGAGATGACGTGGGAGTTCTCCAACTACTGGCACGCGCTCCAGGACTACTGGGAGCCGCTGCTGCGCTCGCTGTGGTACGCCGCGCTCGCCACGCTGATCTGCCTGGTCCTCGGCTACGTGCTGGCCTACGCGATCGCGTTCAAGGCCGGCCGGTGGAAGAACCTGATGCTGGTGCTGGTCATCGCGCCGTTCTTCACCAGCTTCCTGGTGCGCACGCTCTCGTGGAAGCTGATCCTCGCCGACGACGGCCTCGTCGTGAACACACTCCAGGCGCTGCACCTGATGGGCGCGGACGGCCGGCTGCTGGCCACCCCGTTCGCGGTGATCGCGGGCCTCGTCTACAACTTCCTACCGTTCATGGTGCTGCCGCTGTTCGCGAGCATCGACAAGATCGACCACCGGCTGATCGAGGCGTCCAGCGACCTCTACGCCAACCCGTTCGTCGGCTTCTGGAAGGTGACCTGGCCGCTGTCGCTGCCGGGCGTGGTCTCCGGGACGCTGCTGACCTTCATCCCGGCGGCCGGTGACTACATCAACGCCCAGCTGCTGGGCAGCCCCAACCAGCGGATGGTCGGCAACGTCATCCAGAACCTCTTCACCCAGGCCAACGACTACCCGGCCGCGGGCGCGCTCTCGATGATCCTGATGATCCTGATCGTCGTGATGGTGCTGGTCTACGTCCGCAAGGCGGGGACGGAGGAGCTGCTGTGATGCGGTGGTTGCGCGAGCACCTGGTGCTGATCCTCGGGATCCTGGTCCTGATCTACACCTTCATCCCGATCTTCGTGGTCGTGCTGATGAGCTTCAACGACCCGACGAGCCGGCTGATCTATCGCTTCGACGGCTTCACGCTGCACAACTGGCTCAACCCGTGCGAGCCCGAGGGCATGTGCTCGGCGCTGAAGACCAGCGTCGAGATCGGCCTGCTGGCTACGCTGGGCTCGACGATCCTGGGCACGCTGATGGCCTTCGCGCTGGTCCGCCACCAGTTCGTCGGCCGGTCCTCGATGAACCTGCTGATCTTCCTGCCGATGGCCACCCCCGAGATAGTCATGGGCTCGTCGCTGCTGGCCCTCTTCGTGGCCTCCGGCTTCGCCGGTCAGCTCGGCTTCTGGACGATCCTGATCGCCCACATCATGTTCTGCATCTCGTTCGTGGTGGTGACGGTCAGAGCCCGGCTGGCGGGCATGGACGACAACCTCGAACAGGCGGCGATGGACCTGTATGCGACGCCGCGGCAGACCTTCTGGCGGGTCACCTTCCCGCTGGTCTTCCCCGGCATCCTGGGTGCCGCGCTGCTGAGCTTCTCGCTGTCCTTCGACGACTTCATCATCACCAACCTCAACGCCGGCAACACCACGACGTTCCCGATGTTCGTCTGGGGCGTTGCGCAGCGTGGCATCCCGATGCAGGTCAACGTGGTCGGCACGGTGATGTTCCTGGTGGCGGTGCTGATCGTGGTCGGCGGCGAGGTCAACAACCGCCGTCGCCAACGGGCACTCACCTAGCGCGAGTTGGCGCCAGATTGCAGCCGAGACGGCGCCAGATTGCAGTCAGACGAAGTACGCCGGAGGCAGTCCGTGACGTGCGCGGACGGTGTTGTACGTCGTCCTGAGTCGTTGCTCCGCATGCTGCTGAGTTCCGAACACGTGTGGCTTGCGGAACGCCTCGATCGCCCAGCCGCGCACTCGCGCGAGCCACCGTCGACGTTCCTCGTCCTGCTCGGCCTGCTCCTCGCCGTGCCACCGCTCACCGTCGTACTCGGCCGCGAACAGCATGTCCTCGAGTCCCAGGTCGATCCGGTAGACCTCGCGCCCGTGCACCCGAATCGAGATCTGGGTCTGCGGCCGCGGGAGGCCGGCGCCGTACCACCGGAGGCGCAGCGCACTCTCGCCGAACGACTCCGATCCACCGTCCACCAGCGGTGCGAGCACGCGCAGCTCGACGACTCCGCGTCTCCGATTGAACCCGGGGACCTCGGCGAGCAGCTGTTCGTAGCCGAAGGCTCCGAGTCCGAGCATCGTGTCCATGCCGTGGAGCTTGAGGTCGGCGGTGCGCTGGAGCCGTCCGAGGTCCAGCGCCGTGCGCAGCGGCGTGGTAACGGTGAGCCCGCCGATCGTCATCAGGTCGCGCGGGCGGATCTCCCGCTCGCCGCTGTCGACGAGCTTGTTGCGAAGGCGGCCGTGATCGCTCGGCCGGAAGCACGAGATCGGTGGCACCGAGAGGTGTTCGTTGGGTGCCAGTGCGCGGTCGCCGGCGTGGAGCCACGACGCGGTCCGGTCGCAGATGAACGCGTCGTGGGGAAGGACCAGTCGCAGCGTCTGGCACCGCAGCTCGATCCCGTCCGGGATCGCCGACGGCACGTAGACGTCGCGCACCGGGTGGCGAAGCACGCCACGTCGGACCAGGCGGAACAGCGTGGCGGCGCTCAGTCCGATCTCCCGGGCCATCGCGAGAGTGAACGGATGGTTGGGCAGGTCGGGTGTCTCCATGCCCCGACGTCTGCCCACCGGTCCGGGACTTCAGCGCGCACCGGACCGATCTGTGGACAACCGGCGCCAATGAGGAATCTGGCGCCGGCTCGGCGGTGATCTGGCGCCGGGTCGACTCAGAGCAGCGAGCCGGCCTTGTCGAGGACGATGCGCAGGATCTGCTCGATCTCGTCGAAGTGCTGCTGGTCGCAGATGAGCGGCGGCGAGAGCTGGATGACCGGGTCGCCGCGGTCGTCGGCGCGGCAGTAGAGGCCCTCGGCGTACAGCTGCTTGGAGACGAAGCCGTAGAGCAGGCGCTCGCACTCCTCGTCGGTGAAGGACTCCTTGGTGGCCTTGTCCTTGACCAGCTCGATGCCGTAGAAGTACCCGTCGCCGCGGACGTCGCCGACGATGGGGAGGTCCGTCAGGCGCTCGAGGGTGGCGCGGAAGGAGTCCTCGTTCGAGCGGACGTGCTCGAGGACCTTCTCCTCCTCGAAGATGTCGAAGTTCTTCATCGCGACCGCGGCCGCGACGGGGTGGCCGCCGAAGGTGTAGCCGTGGGCGAACATCTCGCCATCGGCCAGGAACGGCTCCATGAGCCGGTCGGAGGCGATCATCGCGCCGAGCGGGGCGTAGCCGGAGGTGATGCCCTTGGCGCAGGTGATCATGTCGGGCTCGTAGCCGTAGCGCTCCGCGCCGAACATGTGGCCCAGCCGGCCGTAGGCGCAGATGACCTCGTCGGAGACGAAGAGCACGTCGTACTCGTCGCAGATCTCGCGCACCCGCTGGAAGTAGCCCGGGGGCGGCGGGAAGCAGCCGCCGGCGTTCTGCACCGGCTCGAGGAAGACGGCCGCCACGGTGTCGGGGCCTTCGTTCTCGATCGCGATGGCGATCTGGTCGGCTGCCCAGCGGCCGAAGGCCTCGGGGTCGCTGCCGTCGAGGAGGCCGCCGGTGGTCTCCGCGGCCCGGTAGATGTTGGTGTTCGGGACCCGGAACGTCGAGGGCACCAGCGGCTCGAACTGCTGCTTCAGCGGCGGCAGCCCGGTGATCGACAGCGCGCCCTGGGTGGTGCCGTGGTAGGCGATCGCGCGCGAGATCACCTTGTGCTTCAGCGGCTTGCCGACGAGCTTGAAGTAGTTCTTGGCGAGCTTCCACGCCGTCTCGACCGCCTCGCCGCCACCGGAGGTGAAGAACACCCGGTTGAGCGAGCCCGGCGCGTAGCCGGCGATCCGCTCGGCGAGCAGGATCGCGTTCGGGTGCGCGTAGGACCACAGCGGGTGGAACGCCAGCTCCTTGGCCTGCGCGGCCGCGGCCTCGGCGAGCTCGGTGCGCCCGTGGCCGAGCTGGGAGACGAAGAGCCCACCCAAGCCGTCGAGGTAGCGCTTGCCCTGCGCGTCGTAGATGTAGGCACCCTCACCGCGCACGATGATCGGCACGTCCGCCTCGTCGTACGACGAGTGCCGGGTGAAGTGCATCCACAGGTGGTCCTTGGCGGCCCGCTGCAGGTGGTCGTAGTCCGAGGTCATGGGGACCATGATGCGCGGCCGGACCCCCTGATTGCAAGTGAATCCGTCGTCAACGCCGGTCGTCGACCACGGATTTCGTCGTGCGACGGCGATCGGGCCGCTCGTCCGGCTGATAGGAATGGCCCATGACCCGGTACGGCCCGCAGTTCGGTCCCGACATCACCTTCCTCGGCGTCGACCGCGTCGATCTCGACGCTCCCGCCGCGCTGGCCGCCGCCGACGTCGTGGTGATCGGCGCCCCGTTCGACGGCGGCACCTCCCACCGTCCGGGCACCCGCTTCGGGCCGATGGCGATCCGGCAGACCGACTACCTGCCGCACGACGGCTCGCGTCCGCACCTCGCGCTCCGCGTCGACGCGCTCCGAGACCTCGCGGTCGTCGACGCCGGCGACGTCGAGATGCCGCCCGGTGAGATCGAGCGCTCCCTGCACGCCCTCGAGGAGGCGGTGTACGCCGTCGCGCGGGCAGGTGCGATTCCGCTCGTGCTCGGTGGCGACCACTCCATCGCGCTGTCCGACGCGACCGGCGTGGCCCGCCACCACGGCTTCGACCGGGTCTCGATGATCCACTTCGACGCCCACGCCGACACCGGCCATGCGCCCGGCACCGGTACGCCGGAACCGGGCGGGCTCTCGAGCCGCCAACTGCTCGACGCCGTACGCCGTATCTGCCGGGAGCTGCCGGTCGCCGGCATCGACGTGGTGGAGGTGTCGCCGCCCTACGACCACGCCGAGATCACGGCGTTCCTCGCCAACCGGGTCTGCCTGGAGGCGCTCTCGGGCCTGGCCGCGCGCTGGCACGGCATCTCCCACGACCCGGCGGGCCCGTTGCTGGAGGGGCGCTGATGGCGACGCTCTTCACCAACGGTGCCCTCTTCGACGGGCAGCGGTACGTGGGTGCGGGAGAGGTGCTGGTCGAGTCCGGGCGCATCGTGTCGGTCCATGGTGGTTCCGAGGCTCGCTCCGCTCGCACCTCAACCACCGACGAGGTGGTTGACCTCGACGGCGGGTTGCTGGTTCCCGGCTTCGTCGACGCCCACGTGCACGCCGTGCAGGGCGGGCTGGAGCGCACCCGCTGCGACCTCACCGAGGGCGAGACCCGCGAGGACTACCTCCGGATCGTCAGGGAGTACGCCGACGCGCACCCCGACCGCCCGTGGATCCTGGGCGGGGGCTGGGCGATGTCGGCGTTCCCGGGCGGCACGCCGACCGCGGCCGACCTCGACGTGGTCGTGCCCGACCGGCCGGTGTTCCTGCCCAACCGCGACCACCACGGCGCCTGGGTCAACAGCCGAGCGCTCGAGCTCGCCGGCCTCGACCGGCACACGGCCGATCCCGCTGACGGGCGGATCGAGCGCGACGCCGAGGGCCACCCGACCGGCACCCTGCACGAGGGTGCGATGGCGCTGGTCGCTCGGCACCCGCCCGCCACCTCCGAGGGCGAGTACTACGCCGGACTCCTCGAGGGGCAGCGCTACCTGCACTCGGTCGGCGTCACCGGCTGGCAGGACGCGATCGTCGGGGCCTACGCCGGCATGGACGACGTCGGCCCGACGTACCTCCGCGCCGCCCGCGAGGGCGACCTGTCGGCCCACGTCGTCGGTGCGCTCTGGTGGGACCGCGGCCGCGGCGAGGAGCAGATCGCCGACCTGGTCGAGCGCCGCGAGCGGTACACCCACGGGCAGTTCCGGGCGACGAGCGTGAAGATCATGCAGGACGGCGTCGCCGAGAACTTCAGCGCCGCGCTCGTCGAGCCCTACCTCGACCGCTGCGGCCACGCGACCGCCAACCGGGGCCACTCCTTCGTCGAGCCCGACGCGCTGCGGCGGTACGTCGGGCGCCTCGACGCCGCGGGCTTCCAGGTGCACGTGCACGCGATCGGCGACCGCGGGGTGCGGGAGGCGCTCGACGCCCTCCGCGGCAGCGATCCCGAGCGCCGCCACCACCTCGCACACCTGCAGCTGGTCGACCCCGACGATGTGCCGCGCTTCGCCGCGCTCGGCGTCGCCGCGAACCTGCAGATGCTGTGGGCCTGCTACGACGACCAGATGGTCGAGCTGACGCTGCCGTTCCTGGGGGAGGAGCGGTCGCGCTGGCAGTACCCCTTCGGCGACCTCGAGCGCCACGGCGCCCGGCTGGTCGCGGGCAGCGACTGGCCGGTCAGCACCCCGAATCCGCTCGAGGCGATCCACGTCGCGGTCAACCGGACGGCGTACGGCGAGGCGGGCCGCGCCGGCCACGACCGGTTCCTGCCAGAGCAGGCGATCGCGCTCGAGTCGGCGTTCGCGGCGTACACCTCGGGCTCGGCGTGGATCAACCACAGGGACAACGCCGGTGTGCTGCGCCCGGGCGCGACCGCGGACCTGGTGGTGCTGGACCGCGACCCGTTCGCCGAGTCCGCCGACGACATCGGCGCCACGCAGGTCGCGTCCACGTGGATCGACGGTACGCCCGTCCATCGCGCCTGAGACAACGAAATCAGTATCTAAACGGGCTCGCCCCTACAGATTTCGTTGTCCCATCACTAGGCTCCCAGCCATGGCCGACCAGACCTTCAAGAACGTCGTCAACGGGGAGCTCGTCGACAGCGCGTCGGGGGAGACCTACGACGTCATCGACCCGACCACGGGCGAGGTGTATGCGCAGGCGCCGAAGTCGGGCGCCGAGGACATCGACCGGGCCTACGCCGCGGCCGACGCCGCCTTCGACGGGTGGGCGTACGCGACACCCCAGGACCGCTCCAACGCCCTGCTGAGAATCGCGAGCGCGATCGAGGAGCGGGTCGAGGAGATCAACGCCGTCGAGTGCAAGGACACCGGCAAGCCGGTGCAGCTCACCATGGACGAGGAGATGCCGTACGCCTCCGACCACTTCAGGTTCTTCGCGGGCGCGGCCCGGATGCTCGAGGGCAAGGCGGCCGGGGAGTACCTGGCCGACCACACCTCGTGGGTGCGCCGCGAGCCGATCGGCGTCGTCGGCCAGGTGACGCCGTGGAACTACCCGCTGCTCATGATGATCTGGAAGATCGCGCCCGCGCTGGCGGCGGGCAACACGGTCGTGCTGAAGCCCAGCGACACCACGCCCGCGAGCTCGACACTGCTCGCCGAGCTGTGCCAGGAGTTCCTGCCGCCGGGCGTGCTCAATGTGGTCTGCGGCGACCGCGACACCGGACGCGCGCTGGTCTCTCACAAGACGCCGCAGATGGTCGCGATCACGGGCTCGGTGCGTGCGGGCATGCAGGTCGCCGAGGCGGCGTCGCACGACCTCAAGCGCGTCCACCTCGAGCTCGGCGGCAAGGCGCCGGTCGTGGTCTTCGACGACGCCGACATCGCCGGCGCCGCCGAGGGCATCGCCGGCGCCGGACTCTTCAACGCCGGCCAGGACTGCACCGCCGCCACGCGGGTGCTGGTGCAGCAGGGCATCCACGACGAGTTCGTCGCCGCGCTGGCCGAGGCCGCGAAGGGGATGCCGACCGGCATGCCCGACGACGAGGCGACGTACTACGGGCCGCTCAACAACGCCAACCAGCTCAGCCACGTCACCGGCATGGTGGATCGGCTCCCCGACCACGCGACGATCAACACCGGCGGTGCGCGCAAGGGCGAGAAGGGCTACTTCTACGAGCCCACCGTGCTCTCCGGCCTGCGGCAGACCGACGAGCAGATCCAGACCGAGATCTTCGGCCCGGTGATGACGGTCCAGAGGTTCACCGACGAGGCGCAGGCGCTCGCCTGGGCGAACGACGTGCAGTACGGCCTGTCCTCCAGCGTCTGGACCACGGACCACGCCCGCGCCCTGCGGATGTCGCGCAGGCTCGACTTCGGCGCGGTGTGGATCAACACCCACATCCCCTTCGTGTCCGAGATGCCGCACGGCGGCTTCAAGCACTCCGGCTACGGCAAGGACCTCTCCGGCTACGGCTTCGAGGACTACACCCGGATCAAGCACGTGATGTCGTACATCGGCGACTGACCTCCAGTCGTGGTTTCGAGACAGGCGCTAGCGCGCCTTCCTCAACCACCGGACCGGTGGTTGAGGTGTGAAGGCCGTCAAGGCCTGAGCCTCGAAACCACCGCACCTCCTGAGCGAAGAGAGACACCATGAGAATCCTGCTGGTCGGCGCCGGGGGCGTCGGGGCGGCGTTCGCCGCCATCGCGGCCCGCCGCGACTTCTTCGAGACCATCGTCGTGGCCGACTACGACCCGGCGCGCGCCGAGAAGGCGGCAGCCCAGGACGGTCGGTACGTGGCCGCGCAGATCGACGCGTCGTCCGCGGACGCCGTGGCGGCGCTGTGTCGCGAGCACGGCATCACCCACGTGATGAACGCGGTCGACCCGGTCTTCGACATGCCGGTCTTCGACGGTGCGTTCGCCGCCGGCGCCGACTATCTCGACATGGCGATGTCGCTGTCGCAGCCGCACCCGACGACGCCGTACGAGAAGCCCGGGGTCAAGCTCGGCGACGAGCAGTTCGCCCTCGCCGACCGTTGGGAGGCCGCCGGCCGGCTCGCGCTCGTCGGAATGGGCGTCGAGCCGGGGCTGTCCGACGTGTTCGCGCGGTACGCCGCCGACCACCTCTTCAGGGAGATCGACGAGCTCGGCACCCGCGACGGCGCCAACCTCGTCGTGACCGACGACGACGGCAACGAGATCTTCGCGCCGTCGTTCTCGATGTGGACCACGATCGAGGAGTGCCTCAACCCGCCGGTGGTGTGGCAGGACGGCGACTGGCACACGACGCCGCCGTTCTCCGAGCCGGAGGTCTTCGACTTCCCCGAGGGCATCGGCCCGGTCGAGTGCGTGAACGTCGAGCACGAGGAGGTGCTCCTCATGCCGCGCTGGATCGATTGCAGGCGCGCGACGTTCAAGTACGGCCTCGGCGACGAGTTCATCAACATCCTCAAGGTGCTGCACACCCTCGGCCTCGACTCGACCGAGAAGGTGCGGGTCAAGGGGGTCGAGGTCAGCCCGCGCGACGTCGTCGCCGCCGTGCTCCCGGACCCGGCCACGGTCGGGCCGCGGATGCAGGGCAAGACCTGCGCGGGAGTGTGGGTGACCGGCACGGGCCAGGACGGCGCCGAGCGGTCGACGTACCTCTACCACGTGGTCGACAACGAGTGGACCATGCAGGAGTACGGCCACCAGTGCGTCGTGTGGCAGACCGCGATCAACCCCGTCGTCGCGCTCGAGCTGCTGGCGCGCGGCACCTGGAAGGGCGCGGGCGTGCTCGGCCCGGAGGCGTTCGACGCGGTGCCGTTCCTCGACCTGCTCACCGAGTACGGCAGTCCCTGGGGGATCAAGGAGCTCTGACGCGTCCGGGCAGGACGTCGGTCGGCGGGCCTGGTGGTGGGCCGAGCAGGCGCCGATGAGTACGCCGTCGCCGTCGAGTCGGATCTGACATGACCGCGACGAACCTCGACACCCAGGACCACAGCCCGATCCTGGACCTGGCGACGATCACCCGGCGCCTCGGCCAGGGCTTCACCCAGGCGCCGGAGACCGGCGGGCCGAGCCGGCACAGCACCTGGATCACGACGCTGAACGCCGACGGCGGTCCGCACACGACCGGGATCGGGGCGCTGTGGGCCGACGGCGCGTTCTGGATCGAGACCGGGCCGGGCACCCGCAAGGCGCGCAACCTCGCCCGGGACCCCCGCTGCTCGCTCGCCCTCGCGGTGCAGGAGTTCGACCTCGTGGTCGAGGGCACGGCCGGCCGGGTGACCGACCCGGAGGTGGTGGCTGCCCGGGCCGCGGAGTGGGCTGCCGACGGGTGGCCGTGCGTGGTCGACGAGTCGGGGATCGCGCTGACCGCTCCGTTCACCGCACCCTCCGGCGGGCCGCCGCCGTGGTGGGTCTACCGGGTCGAGGCGACCTCGATGGTGGCGCTGCTCACGGTCGAGCCCGGGGGCGCCACGCGCTGGCGGTTCTGAGCCGGATATTCACGCGACGACCGTCGGTGCCGCGGCATAACGTCGTACCTCGCCATGCCTGCCACCCAGCTCGACGCCGACCGGTCGCTCCGGTCCGCCCCTCCCGGTCCTCCCGAACCCGCCCGGACCGTCGACTGGCGTCGCCTCCGCACGCCGGTGGCCGTCGTGGCGGTCGTCGCCTGCGCGATCGCGGCGGTCGGTACGTCGCTCGGCTCGCTGGTCGCCGGGCGGCTCGCGGAGCACGCGTCGAGCGGACTCGTCGGGGTCCTCGCGCTGTGCGTCGTGGGGGCCGCGGTGCTCGACACGGTCGGCCGCACGCTGTGGGCCGGCGTCGTCGACCGCGCCGAGGGCCGGCTCCGTGCCGACCTGCTCGACGCCGCCCTCGACCAGCCGCTCGCCGCGCTCACCGAGCAGGCCGTCGGCGAGGTGCTCGACCGGGTCGACGACGACACCCACGAGGTCGGCACCCTGCTCCGGCAGAGCGTCTGGATGGCGATGCGCACCGTGCTCGCGTCCGGGCCGCTGTGGCTGGTGGCCGGCTTCACCTGGTGGCCGGCGTTCCTGCTCTTCCCGCTCGCCGGGGTCGCCGCGTTCGGCGTCGTCCGGCCGCTGCTGCCGCAGATCTCGGCCCGCAAGGTCGAGGAGGAGGCCGCGTGGACCGACCACGCGGCCGCCCTGGAGGAGGGCGTCGCCGGCCGCGACGACCTGCGTGCCAGCCTGGGGCAGGCCCACGTGCTGCGGCGCACCACCGAGCTCGCGGCCCGGGTGCACCGGCTGTTCGCGGTCGTGCTCGAGCTCGAGGCCCGGGTCAGCCGCCGCACCGGCACCCTCCTGCACGCCGTCCTGGCGGGCACCGCCCTGGTCGGCGTCGCCCTCGTGGCGAGCGACCATCTCGGCACGGCCTCGCTGGTCACGCTGTTCCTGGTCACCACGATGTTCGTCGGCCAGGTCGACCAGCTGGCGCGCCACCTCCCCGACCTCCAGGCCGGCTTCGGCGCCGTGCTCCGGCTGCGCGGCCTGCTCGGCGCCGAGCAGGAGCCGACCGACGGCGCCGAGCTCCCCGACGGGCGGCTCGACCTCTCCTTCCGCGACCTGCACTTCGCGTACGCCGAGGGGCGGTTCGCCCTGCGCCACGTCGACCTGCACGTGCCGGCCGGCACCACCTGCGCGCTGGTCGGCCGCACCGGATCCGGCAAGTCCACGTTGGCGTCGCTGCTGTCGCGGGCGGTCGAGCCCGAGCCCGGCTCGGTGCTCCTCGGCGGCATCGACGTGCGCGACCTCGAGCTGCAGGGGCTGCGCGCCGCCGTCGGCGTCGTCACCCAGCGCACCGAGATCCTGGCCGGCACGCTCGCCGAGAACATCACGCTCTTCTCCGACGTCCCCCGCGCCGACATCGCGGCCGCGGTGGCCGAGCTCGGCCTCGACGACTGGGTCGCCGGGCTGTCCGAGGGCCTCGACACGCTGCTCGGCCCCGGCGGCACCACGCTCTCGGCGGGGGAGGAGCAGCTGGTCGCGTTCGCCCGGCTGCTGGTCCGCGACGTCCGGGTGGTCGTGCTCGACGAGGCGACGGCGCGCATGGACCCGGTGACCGAGGCCCACGTCGTCCGGGCCGCCGACCGGCTGCTCGCCGGCCGCACCGGGCTGCTGGTCGCGCACCGCCTGTCCACCACCGAGCGCGCCGAGCAGGTCGCGGTGCTCGACGACGGCCGCGTCGTGCAGCGCGGCCCGCGCGCCCGGCTCGTCGCCGAGGCCGGCCCGTTCCGCGCGCTGCTGGAGGCGTCGGCCGAGGACGACCGACTCGACCAGGTCGAGCGGGAGGCCGCCGTCGACGCACAGCAGGTCGGCACCGCGCGGCGGACGGGCGAGCCACCCGCGGCACCCGCGCTGAAGCCGGTGCCGGGCCTGGCCCGCTCGACGCTGCGGGCGCTGCTGATCGAGCCGCGGTGGGGCGCCGTGTCGATCGTGCTGTTCCTCGTGTCCGCGCTCACCGGCGCGTTCGGCGTGTTCACCGGCTGGGCGTGGGGACACCTGGTCGAGACGCTCCAGGAGGACGGCGACCCGACCCGGCTCACGGTCGCCCTGGTCGCGTCCCTGATCGTGTCGCCGCTGCTGCTGGCCGAGGCGATCCGGCGCTACCCGCGCTGGTGGATCGCGGTGATGCTGCGGGTCCGCACGACGGTGCTCGCCGGCCAGACCGAGCAGCACCGGCTGCGCCGTACCCCGCCCGGCGAGGTCGTCGCCCGCACCATGGACGCCGACCGCCTGGCCCGGTACGCCGACCGGTGGGTCGACTTCGTCAGCGGCCTCGTGGTCGCCGTGGTCACCGCGCTGCTGGCCCAGAGCCTGCTCGCCGGTGGCGTGCTGCTCGCGGTGATGCTGACGTCGTCGCTGGCGTCGTCGTTCGGGCGCCGGGTCGCCGGCCGGTCCGCCGCCGCGTCCGCGGCAGCACGGGCGCGCTTCGGCCGCTCGCTCGTCTCGGCCCTCGACTCGGTGCGCACGGTCAAGCTCGCCGCGTCGACGCCGAGCGTCCACGCCCACCTGCGCGAGGTCGACGGCGGGCGGGTCCAGGCCGCGGTGCGCGAGCACCGGGTGCAGGCGCTGCTCGACGGCGTGCCGGTCGTGATGGTCCAGTGCGGCGTCGTCACCGCCTGGGCGGTCCTGGTCGCCGGCGGCTGGGGCCTCGCCACCGCGCTGCTGGTGGCCGGCGCGGTCAACGGCTTCGACTGGTTCGGCCGGGTGGCCGGTGCCGTCATCACCGAGGCACCCGGCACCCGCGCCTGGATGCAGGCCACCAGCCGGCTCGCCGGCGGCGGCGACCTCATGGACCTGCCCGAGGGCGTCGACCTCGTGCGCGGCACCGCACCCGCCCCGCTCGCGGGGGTGCGCGACCCACTACGCACCCTCGAGCTCCGCGGCGTCTCGGCCGTCCACGACGACGGCACGATCGGCGTCAGCGACGTCGACCTCAGCGTGTCCGCGCAGGAGCTGGTGCTGCTGCTCGGTCAGGTCGGCTCCGGCAAGTCGAGCCTGCTCTCGGCGCTCGCCGGGCTCGTGTCCAGCACGGGCGAGATCCGCTGGAACGACGTACCCGTGGCCGACGGGCAGTCCTTCCTCCGCCCGGGGCGGGTCGCCCACGTGGCGCAGGTGCCCCGGGTGCTGTCGGGCACGTTCGCCGACAACGTCCACCTCGACCACCCCGACCGGCGGGTCGTCCCCGCCCTGGAGACGGCCCGGCTCACGCAGGACGTCGCGGTGGCGGGCGGCCCCGACGCGCTCGTCGGCCACCGGGGCGTCCGGCTCTCGGGCGGCCAGGTGCAGCGGCTCGCCCTCGCGCGCGGGGTCGCCTGCGACGCCGAGCTGCTGCTCGCCGACGACGTGTCGTCGGCGCTCGACGCCGCCACCGAGATCGAGCTGTGGACGGCGCTGCGCCGAGCCGGTGCGACCGTCGTCGGCGCGACCTCGAAGCGCGCCGCCCTGGCCCAGGCCGACCGGGTGGTGGTGCTCGTCGAGGGCCGCGTGGCGGCCGTCGGCCCGTGGGCGGAGCTGGCGCCCCGGTGGGGACACCTCGCCGGCTAGGCCGACGCCAGCCGCCGCAGCTCGACGTGGTCGCCGCCCTCGGCGAACGCACGCACGATCTCGATCAGATCCTGCTCGTCGGCCGACTCCACGAGGTAGAAGCCGACGATCTGCTCGACGGTCTCGGTGAACGGGCCGTCGGTCACGACGACCGACCCGCGGCCGGTGTTGCGCATCGAGATCGCCTCGCTCGACGGCTCGAGCGGGCTCGTGAGCACCAGCTCGTGGCCTCGGGCCGCCAGCGCCTCGTGGAACCGACGATGGTTCTCCATGCCGAGCTCGTGCTCCGACTCGGGCAGCCTCGCCCACTCCTCCTCCGGAGCCGGGAGCAGCAGCAGGTAGCGACGACGTTCTGCGGACACGGGATCCTCCTCGGTGCGATGCGGTCGTCGTGATGACGGGCGGGGCGGCCCGGGATCGACAGGCGCGGGCCGGTCGATCCGAGTGCGACCGTACGCCGCGATGTAACGCCGCGGCCGGTCCGGACGCTCTGGAAGATGCGGGGGCGGGCGCCTGGCTGATCCGCCGCGCGGTGCACCGACCGCGTTCCAGGTGACTTCCTCTTTCCGCCCCCGCACCCTCCGGCCCCATCAGCCGGCCGGGCCCGGGCGGGTCGGCGTCACCGGGTCGCGGCGAATGCCTCCGCGACGACGTCGAAGCCCTCCGTGAGGAGCGCGTCGCCGATGGAGAGCGGCGGCAGGAACCGGAAGACGTTGCCCCAGGTGCCGCAGGTGAGCGTGACGACGCCGTGCCGGTGGCAGTACGCCGCGACGGCCGCGATCCGTGCCGGGTCGGGCTCGGTGGTGCCGGGCCGGCACAGCTCGATCGCCATCATCGCGCCGCGACCGCGCACGTCGGCGATCACGTCGTGCTCGGCGCGCAGCGCGCCGAGCCGGGTCTCCATGAGCGCCTCGATCTCGCGGGCCCGGGAGACGAGGTCGTGGGTGCGCATCTCCTCGATCGCGCCGAGCGCCGCCGCGCAGGCGATCGGGTTGCCGCCGTACGTGCCGCCGAGGCCGCCGACGTGGACGGCGTCCATCAGCTCGGCGCGGCCGGTGACGCCGGCGAGAGGGAGGCCGCCGGCGATGCCCTTCGCGGTCGTGACGAGGTCGGGCACCACGCCTTCGTGGTCGCAGGCGAACCAGTCGCCGGTGCGGCAGAAGCCCGACTGGATCTCGTCGGCGATGAAGACGATGCCGTGCTCCTGCGACCAGGCGGCGAGCGCGGGGAGGAACCCCGGCGCCGGCACGACGAAGCCGCCCTCGCCCTGGATCGGCTCGATCACCACGCAGGCGAGGTTGGCCGCGCCGACCTGCTTGTCGAGCACGTCGATCGCGCGGGCCGCGGCCTCCTCGCCGGAGAGCCCGTCGCGCAGGGGATAGGACATCGGCGCCCGGTAGACCTCGCTGGCGAACGGGCCGAAGCCGTTCTTGTACGGCATGTTCTTCGCGGTCATCGCCATCGTGAGGTTGGTGCGGCCGTGGTAGGCGTGGTCGAAGACGGCCACGGCGTCGCGGCCGGTCGCGACCCGCGCGATCTTCACGGCGTTCTCGACGGCCTCGGCGCCGGAGTTGAACAGCGCGGACTTCTTGGCGTGGACGCCGGGCGTCAGCTCCGCCAGCGCGGCGCACACGTCGACGTAGCCGTCGTAGGGCGTGATCATGAAGCAGGTGTGCGTGAACGCCGCGACCTGCTCCTGCACGCGTCGGACCACCCCGGGCGCGGCGTTGCCGACCGTGGTGACCGCGATGCCGGAGCCGAGGTCGATCAGGTGGTTGCCGTCGACGTCGACGAGCACTCCGCCGCCGGCCTCGGCGACGAAGACCGGCAGCGTGGTGCCGACGCCGTCGGCGACGAGCGCCTTCTTGCGCTCCAGCCGCTCGAGTGAGCCCGGGCCGGGGATGGCGGTGACGAGTCGGCGTTCCTGCGCGATGCTCATGCACCGACACTAGTGGGCGAGACTGGACCGGTGAGAGACGTCGTGATCCTCGGCAGCACCGGCTCCATCGGCACCCAGGCCCTCGAGATCGTGCGCGCCAACCCGGACCGGTTCCGGGTCGTGGCGCTCACGGCCGGCGGCTCGCAGCCCGAGCTGTTCGAGCGGCAGGTGGCGGAGTTCGCGCCGGCGTACTCCGGGCTGGGGGAGGACGCGAGCGTCGCGGCCGCGTCGCTGGAGTGCGATGTCGTCCTCAACGGCATCACCGGCGCGGTCGGGCTGCGGCCGACCCTGGCCGCCCTCGACGCCGGCAACACCCTCGCGCTCGCCAACAAGGAGTCGCTGATCGTGGGCGGCCCGCTGGTGCTCGACCGCGCCAGGCCCGGCCAGCTCGTGCCCGTCGACTCCGAGCACAGCGCGCTCGCCCAGTGCCTGCGCGGGGGCTCGCCCGACGAGGTACGCCGGCTGGTGCTGACCGCCAGCGGCGGGCCGTTCCGCGGGCGCTCCCGTGCGGAGCTCGCCGACGTCACTCCCGCGCAGGCGCTGGCGCACCCGACGTGGGACATGGGTCCGGTCGTCACGATCAACTCCGCGACGCTGGTCAACAAGGGCCTGGAGGTCATCGAGGCGCACCTGCTCTTCGGGATCCCGTTCGACCGCATCGAGGTCGTCGTGCACCCGACCAGCGTCGTGCACTCGATGGTCGAGTTCGTCGACGGCTCGACGCTGGTGCAGGCGAGTCCGCCGACGATGCTGATCCCGATCGCGCTCGGCCTGGCCTGGCCCGACCGGGTGCCCGACACGGCGCCGCCGGTCGACTGGACGAGGCCGGAGACGTGGGAGTTCTTCCCGCTCGACGACGAGGCGTTCCCGGCGGTCGCGCTGGCGCGGCAGGCGGGGGAGCGCGGCGGCACCGCCCCGGCCGTCTACAACGCGGCCAACGAGGAGTGCGTCGACGCCTTCCGGTCCGGTCGGCTCGGATTCACCGGGATCGTCCCCACGGTTCAGGAAGTTCTCAGCCGGCACGTCGTACCCTCTGAGGTGGGCATCGAGGACGTCCTCGCTGCCGACGCCTGGGCCCGCGACGCGGCCCGCCAGCTGATCGAGGGCCGGACATGAGTGAGGCCGTACATGAGTGAGGATGGGCAGTGAGCGCTCTGTTCTACCTGCTCGGGGTGGTGATCTTCGCGACCGCCATCATGGCCTCGATCGCCCTCCACGAGCTCGGCCACATGATCCCGGCCAAGAAGTTCGGCGGGAAGGTCACCCAGTACTTCATCGGCTTCGGGCCCACCGTCTGGAGCAAGCAGGTCGGGGAGACCGAGTACGGCGTGAAGGCGATCCCGCTCGGCGGCTTCGTCAAGATCGTCGGGATGCTGCCGCCCGGTGCGGTGGAACTCGCCGACGACGTCACGGTCGACGCCCAGGGCAACCAGGTCGTGCGCGTGCGCAAGTCCAACACCGGCATGTTCACCCAGCTGATCTCGGACGCGCGGGCGGCCGAGTGGGAGACGATCCGGCCGGAGGACTCCGACCGGCTCTTCTACAAGATGGCGTGGTGGAAGAAGGTCATCGTGATGGCCGGCGGGCCCACGGTGAACATCCTGATCGCCTTCTTCATCTTCGCCGGGGTCTTCGCGACGTACGGCAACCTGAGCGATCCCAAGCCCTACAGTCCGGTCGTCAGCACGGTGGTCGACTGCGTGCTGCCCGCCTCGGAGGGTGACCGCGCCTGCAGTCCGACCGATCCGGTCGCGCCGGCGAAGGCCGCCGGGATCGAGGTCGGCGACCGGATCGTGTCGTTCAACGGTGTGCCGTTCACGAGCTGGGAGGCGCTCCAGAAGGAGATCCGCGCCAACGACGACGGCGCCGCCACGATCGTGGTCGAGCGCGACGGTCGGCAGCTCACGCTCAGCACGAACACGACCGTGACCGCCCGACCCACGTCGACCACCGATGCCGACCTCACCCAGGTCGGCTTCCTCGGGGTGAGCCCGACGCTGGGCGGCCTCAACACGGGCGGGCCGATCTACACCGTCGACCAGATGGGCCGGATGACCAAGGACACGGTCGTCGCCCTCGGCACCCTCCCGGTGAAGGTGTGGGACGTCGCCGAGGCGATCGTCGGCATCCAGGAGCGCGACCCCAACGGCCCCGTGAGCATCGTCGGGGGCGGCCGGATCGCGGGCGAGACCGTGTCGGAGGAGGCGTTCCCGGTCAAGGAGAAGGCCGTCTTCCTGCTGATGCTGATCGCGGGCTTCAACTTCTTCATCGGCATGTTCAACTTCATCCCGCTGCTGCCGCTCGACGGCGGCCACATCGCGGGCGCGCTCTGGGAGGCGATCCGCCGCGGGATGGCCCGGCTGCGCGGCCGCCCCGATCCCGGGTACGTCGATGTCGCGCGGCTGTTGCCGATCGCCTACTGCGTGGCCAGCGTGCTGCTGGTCATGGGTGCGGTGCTGATCGTCGGGGACCTGGTCGTCCCCGTTCGGATCGCGTCCTGACCGGGACCTAGGATCGGGACCATGACCGAGATCAGCCTGGGCATGCCCGCGGCGCCGCCGCCGGTGCTCGCGCCCCGCCGCAAGACCCGCCAGATCCAGGTGGGCAAGGTCGGCGTCGGCAGTGACCACCCGATCTCCGTGCAGTCGATGACCACGACCGTCACCGCCGACGTCAACCGGACCCTCCAGCAGATCGCGGAGCTCACGGCGTCCGGCTGCGACATCGTGCGGGTGGCCTGCCCGAGCCAGGACGACGCCGAGGCGCTCCCGGAGATCGCCCAGCACTCGCAGATCCCGGTCATCGCCGACATCCACTTCCAGCCGAAGTACGTCTTCGCCGCGATCGACGCCGGCTGCGCGGCCGTCCGCGTCAACCCCGGCAATATCAAGAGGTTCGACGACCAGGTCAAGGAGATCGCCCGCGCCGCGAAGGACCGCGGTACGTCGATCCGGATCGGCGTCAACGCCGGTTCGCTCGACAAGCGGCTGCTCGAGAAGTACGGCAAGGCCACGCCGGAGGCACTCGTCGAGTCGGCGGTGTGGGAGGCGAGCCTCTTCGAGGAGCACGACTTCCACGACTTCAAGATCTCGGTGAAGCACAACGACCCGGTCGTGATGGTGCGCGCCTACGAGATGCTGGCCGAGCGCGGGGACTGGCCGCTGCACCTCGGGGTGACCGAGGCCGGCCCGGCGTTCCAGGGCACGATCAAGTCGGCGACGGCGTTCGGGGCGCTGCTCTCGCGGGGCATCGGCGACACCATCCGCGTCTCGCTGTCCGCGCCGCCGGTCGAGGAGGTCAAGGTCGGGCTCCAGATCCTGGAGTCGCTGAACCTGCGGCCCCGTCGGCTCGAGATCGTCTCGTGCCCGTCCTGCGGACGCGCCCAGGTCGACGTCTACAAGCTCGCCGACGAGGTGACCGCCGGCCTGGAGGGCATGGAGGTCCCGCTGCGGGTCGCGGTCATGGGCTGCGTCGTCAACGGCCCTGGCGAGGCCCGTGAGGCCGACCTCGGCGTCGCCTCCGGCAACGGCAAGGGGCAGATCTTCGTCAAGGGCGAGGTCATCAAGACCGTGCCCGAGTCGCAGATCGTGGAGACCCTCATCGAAGAGGCGATGCGGATCGCCGAGGGCATGGAGTCGGTCGACGGCGCCTCGGCCAGCGTCACGGTCTCGTGATGTCCCTGCTGCTGCCGCTGGTGCTCCTGGTCGCGGCAGCGGTCCTCGTGGTCGTGGGCTTCGTCGTGCTCGCTCGGCATCGCTCCGGGCGTTCCCGGTCTGGGTACTAGGCTGCCGCCGTGCTCACGACCCGCCACGGCGTCCGGCCGCTCGGTGCCCCCGATCTGGACGCCTTCCTGGCGCTCGCCCGCCGCGAGCCGGTCGTGAACGTCTTCGCCGACTACCGCGCGACCACCACGAACCTCGAGCCGCGCTGGCTCGGCGGCGAGATGTGGGGCCGGTTCGTCGCGGGCGAGCTCACCGCGGCCTGCCACGTCGGCGCCAACCTGGTGCCGATCTGCGCCACCGCCGACGACGCCGCGGCGTTCGCCGAGCGCGCCCTCGCCCGCGGCCGCACGGTGTCGACGATCGTCGGTCCGCAGGAGCCGGTCCGGGCGTTCTGGAACGGCGTCGCCAGCAGCTGGGGCCGGCCCCGGGAGGCCCGGTGGGACCAGCCGCACCTCGAGATCTCGACGCCGCCGCACGCGCCGATCGACCCGTACGTCCGGCGGACCACCAAGTCCGACATGGAGCAGCTCTACCCGGCCTGCGTCGCCATGTACACCGAGGAGGTGGGCGTCTCCCCGGAGTGGGGCGGCGGCACCGAGCTCTACCGGGCCCGGGTCGCGCAGCTGGTGAGCCGCGGCTGGTCCTACGCCCGCTTCGACGACTCCGGCCGGCTGGTGTTCAAGGCCGAGGTCGCCTGCGCGACGCCGTACGCCGCGCAGGTCCAGGGCGTCTTCGTGCCGCCCGAGTTCCGCGGCCGTGGACTGGCGACCGCCGGCATGGCGGCCGTCGTCGAGCTGGTCCGCCGCGAGATCGCGCCGGTGGTCTCGCTCTACGTCAACGAGTGGAACTCCCCGGCGCGCGCCGTCTACGAGAAGGTCGGCTTCCGCGAGACCGCGCGCTTCGCGACCGTGATGTTCTGAGCCGGCCCCGGGGCACCGGCCTTACTGGTTCGCTGCCCGTGGACCCCCACAAGTAGCCTTCTCGCCATGATCATGCGGATGTCGAGCCTGTTCGTGCGGACCCTGCGGGAGGACCCGGCGGACGCCGAGGTGCCGTCGCACCGGCTGCTCGTCCGCGCCGGCTACATCCGCCGTGCGGCGCCCGGCATCTACACCTGGCTGCCGCTGGGGCTGAAGGTGCTGCGCCGCATCGAGAACATCATCCGCGAGGAGATGGACTCCATCGGCGGCCAGGAGCTCAGCTTCCCCGCGCTGCTGCCGCGCGAGCCCTACGAGGCGACCAACCGGTGGACGGAGTACGGCGACAACATCTTCCGCCTCCACGACCGCAAGGGCGCCGACTACCTGCTGGGCCCGACCCACGAGGAGATGTTCACCCTCGTGGTCAAGGACCTCTACAGCTCCTACAAGGACCTGCCGCTGGTCATCTACCAGATCCAGACCAAGTACCGCGACGAGGCGCGGCCGCGGGCCGGCCTGCTGCGCGGCCGCGAGTTCGTGATGAAGGACTCCTACTCGTTCGACATCGACGACGCGGGCCTCGACGCGAGCTACCAGAAGCACCGCGACGCCTACATCCGGATCTTCGACCGGCTCGGCTTCGAGTACGTCATCGTCAAGGCGACCTCCGGCGCCATGGGTGGGTCGAAGTCCGAGGAGTTCCTGGCCCGGGCCGAGGTCGGCGAGGACACCTACGTCCGCTGCACGAAGTGCGACTACGCCGCGAACGTCGAGGCCGTGCAGGTGGCGCCGCCGCGGCCGGTGCCGTACGACGGCCTGCCCGCCGCCCACGCGGAGCAGACGCCCGACACGCCGACCATCCAGACCCTGGTCGACCACCTCAACGACGCGTTCCCGCGCGCCGACCGCCCGTGGACCGCCGGCGACACGCTGAAGAACGTCCTGATCGTCCTCAAGCACCCGGACGGTACCCGCGAGCCGATCGCGATCGGCGTTCCCGGCGACCGCGAGGTCGACCAGAAGCGCCTCGAGGGCCAGCTGGAGCCGATCGAGGTCGAGCCGTTCGACGAAACGGAGTTCAAGAGTCACCCGAGCCTGGTCAAGGGCTACATCGGCCCCGGGGCGCTGGGGGAGAAGGGCGAGTCGGGCATCCGCTACCTGGTCGACCCCCGCGTGGTCGCGGGCACCAGCTGGGTGACCGGGGCGAACGTCGACGGCAGCCACGTCCTCGACCTGGTCGTCGGCCGCGACTTCACCCCCGACGGCACGATCGAGGCCGCCGAGGTGCGCGACGGCGACCCGTGCCCCGTCTGTGGGGTCGAGGGGGGCGCCGGCGGCACCCTCGAGACCGCCCGCGGCATCGAGATGGGCCACATCTTCCAGCTCGGCCGCAAGTACGCCGACGCGCTCGATCTCAAGGTGCTCGACGAGTCCGGCAAGCTGGTCACGGTCACGATGGGCTCCTACGGCATCGGACCCTCGCGTGCGGTGGCCGCGATCGCCGAGGGGACCCTCGACGACCTCGGGCTGTCGTGGCCGCGGGAGGTCGCGCCCGCCGACGTGCACCTGGTGGCCACCGGCAGGGACGAGCAGGTCTACGCGGCCGCCGAGCGGATCGCCCACGAGCTCGCCTCGCGCGGCGTCGAGGTGCTGTACGACGACCGCCCGAAGGTCAGCCCCGGCGTGAAGTTCAAGGACGCCGAGCTGATCGGCGTCCCGACGATCGTGATCGTCGGGAAGGGCCTCGCCGACGGCACCATCGAGGTCAAGGACCGCGCCACCGGTGCCCGTGAGGACGTCGCCGCGGACCACGTGGTCGACCACCTGGTCCGCCTCGTCAAGGCCTGAGCGGCACGGGCCGACCGCGCGGAGTTCCGTCCGGGCGTGGCCGCGCCCGGACGGGATCTGCACGTTTGTGCAATGCACAAACGTGAGGTTGGCGGGCTATCGCGCCTTCGGGGCGCTCTGTTGCATGCTTTTGCAAGAGCGAGGAGCCGCCAGTCCCCCCACATCCCGGCGGTGCCTCGCTCGCGGGCCAGTCCAGGCCTCAGCGGTCCGCGTGCTCGCCGGCTCCGGGGAACATCTCGGGAGTTCCCCGGAAGGCGAGTTCGCGGACCGCTGTCTCGTTCAGCGCCCGGATCGCCCAGCGCCGCGTCTCGTCGACGGCGTTCGCGACCAGCCAGGCGTACGTCGTGGCGCACGCCCGCTCCGTCTCCCGCGCCACCCGCGCGATCCGCTCGGCGCGCTCGAGGTCCGCCGGCACGACGTACGCCGGCTCGGCCGCGACCGGCTCGGCGCCCGCGTCGACGAGCCAGCCGGTCAGCTGATCCCGTCGCCCCCGGTGCGCGGCGTACGCCGCCGAGACCGCGGCGTAGAGGACCGGCATCGCGCTGCGCGAGGTGCGCCCGCCGAGCACGCCGAAGACGTAGACGGCGGCATGCTCCGCAGCGAGCGTGGTCTGGAGGGCGTCGACGTCGCTCACGTCGCCTCCGACGGCAGTGCGGCGAGGTGCTGGGAGACCGACGCCGACATCGACGCCAGCAGCCGGGCGAGCGGGCCGCTCTCGGCGCGCACCGCGGCGTCCTCCAAGAACTCCTGCAGGTCGCGCTCGGCCCGGCGCAGCTGCCGGCGCGAGGCGGCCGCGGCGACCGGCGCCTCGGCCTCGAGCGCGGCCAGGTGCGCGGCGTGCATCGCGGTCAGCTGCGGCACCCGTCCGGACTTCGCGGCGGTCGCCGTGATCCGGGCGACCACCTCGTCGACGAGGGCCTCGTCGGGGTCTCCCCCGGCGGCGGGGCGCAGTGGTGCCGGGGCGTCCTGACCGCAGCCGGAGACCCCGAGCAGACCGCCCGCGCCGACGGCCAGCGCGGCGCGGCGGGAGAGGCGGGACGCTGCGGGCACGGCGCCGACCCTAACCCCTCTGGCCGCCGTGATGCCGTCGTGATGCCGCCGTGCCGCCGCCGTGCCCCGGAGCGGCTATGGTTGACGATCAACAACAGCACAAGGAGGTCGCCCACCCGTGAGCAGCGCCAACCAGGACGCCACCAGGGAGCGGATCGAGGCCGAGCTCGACGACCCCCTGCGTGCCCTGGGCCTCGACATCGAGGCCGTCGAGATCACTCCGGCCGGTAAGCGCCGGATCCTGCGGGTCGCCGTCGACAAGGACGGCGGGGTGACCCTCGACGAGGTCGCCGAGGCCACCCGCGAGGTCAACCGGGTGCTCGACGAGTCCGACGTGATGGGGGAGCACCCCTACACGCTCGAGGTCACCTCGCGCGGTGTCGACCGCCCGCTCACGCTCCCGCGCCACTGGCGGCGCAACGCCGGCCGCCTGGTCAAGGTGACCGGCGCCGACGGGAGCACCGTCACCGGGCGGATCCTCGAGTCGACCGACGACGCCGCCACGCTCGAGGTCGACGGCGCGCGGCAGCAGGTCGCGTACGCCGAGGTGAAGAAGGCGCTGGTGCAAGTGGAGTTCAACCGCCGCGGCGACGAGGGTGACGGGGGCGAGGAGGCCTGATGGACATCGACATGAGCATCCTGCGCATGCTCGAGCGGGAGAAGGAGATCTCGTTCGACGTGCTGGTGGAGGCCATCGAGCAGGCACTGCTCACGGCGTACCACAAGACCCCGGGCGCGCAGGAGCGGGCCCGCGTCGACCTGGACCGCAAGTCCGGGCACGTCACCGTGCTCGCCAGCGAGCTCGACGACGAGGGCAACGTGGTCGGGGAGTACGACGACACCCCCGAGGGCTTCGGCCGGATCGCCGCGACGACCGCCAAGCAGATCATGCTGCAGCGGCTGCGCGACGCCGAGGACGACATCCGGTTCGGTGAGTTCTCCGGCCGCGAGGGCGACGTCATCTCGGGGATCATCCAGCAGGGCCGCAACCCGGACGACGTGATGGTCGACCTCGGCAAGCTCGAGGCGCTGCTGCCGGTCGGCGAGCGGGTCCCGGGCGAGCGTTACGACCACGGCACCCGCATCAAGTGCCTGGTCGTGTCGGTGCGCAAGGGCATGCGTGGGCCGCAGGTCACCCTGTCCCGCTCGCACCCGAACCTGGTGAAGAAGCTGTTCGCACTCGAGGTCCCCGAGATCGCCGACGGCACCGTCGAGATCGCGGCGATCGCCCGCGAGGCCGGCCACCGCACCAAGATCGCGGTGCGCTCGACCGCCCCCGGCGTCAACGCCAAGGGCGCCTGCATCGGGCCGATGGGCTCGCGGGTGCGCAACGTGATGTCGGAGCTGCACGGCGAGAAGATCGACATCGTCGACTGGTCCGACGAGCCGGCCCAGTTGGTCGCCAACGCGCTCTCGCCCGCCCGGGTCACCTCGGTCGAGGTGATCGACGCCGAGGCCCGCTCCGCGCGGGTCGTGGTGCCCGACTTCCAGCTCTCGCTGGCGATTGGCAAGGAGGGCCAGAACGCCCGCCTCGCCGCCCGCCTCACCGGCTGGCGCATCGACATCCGCAGCGACGAGGCAGCCGACGCGTAGCGGCGGCTGACGAGGCGCTGCCGATGTCGATAGCAGCCGAGTCGGCGCCAGATTTCCGCTCGCCCGCAGGGCCCGCGTGAAATCTGGCGCCGACTCGGCGTAGGTCGCCCCAGTTCGAAATCGAGGGGCTCGTGGGGGTAGGGTTGTCGTCAGTGGCGCGTGAACACTTCTCTGCAGCATGCCCGGATCTCCCGGCCCCCTCCGCTGAACCCGGGGGCCCGGTTCGGACGTGTGTGGGGTGCCGGGAGCGGGCCACGAAGAGCGAGTTGCTGCGGGTGACCGTCGGCTCGGATGCGCACGGCCACCCGGCCGTCGTGCCCGATCCGCAGGGCACCGCACCCGGGCGGGGAGCGCACCTCCACCCCACCCCCGAGTGCTACGAGCTCGCGGTGCGGCGGCGAGCGTTCGCCCGGGCCCTTCGCTTCCTGGGAGACCAGGGGCGAGGCGGGGCGGGGCTGGCCACCGCACCGCTGGGCGAGTACCTCGACTCGCGCGCAGAACCAACCTGACCGTCCGACAGAAACTGGAGCACCTGCTCATGAGCACTCGATGAGTACTTCGCGATGAGCGTGCACACCCACTAACGGTCTCGATCTCCCCCCAGCCGATCTGCGGGAACTCGGGTTCGAGGCCAGAAGGAGAAGCGTGGCTAAGACCCGAGTTCACGAACTCGCCAAGGAGTTCGGAGTCGAGAGCAAGTTCGTTCTCGAGAAGTTCAAGGAGATGGGGGAGTTCGTCAAGTCGGCGAGCTCCACGGTCGAACTTCCCGCTGAGATGCGGTTCCGCAAGGAGTACGGCGACAAGCTGAAGGCCGAGCAGGCCGCGGCTCCCGCCGACGCGGCACCGGCCAAGCCGGCCGCGAAGAAGGCCCCGGCCAAGAAGGCCGCCGAGGCCCCGGTCGTGGAGACCCCGGCCGCCGAGGCTCCCGCCGCCGCGGCGGCACCCGCTGCGCCCGTCGAGGAGCGCGGCGAGGCCGAGGCGGCCCCGGCGAAGAAGGCCGCCCCCAAGCCCGGCCCCCGCCCCGGCCCGAAGGCCGAGGAGCCCCCGGCCCCGCCGCCCGAGCCCGAGCCTGAGCCCGAGGCGCCGGCCGCCGACGCCGCGCCGTCCCCGAAGGCCCCCGCGCCCAAGGCACCGGCGCCGCGTCCGGTCGGCCGCCCCGGTGCGCCGCGTCCGGGCAACAACCCGTTCGCGTCCAGCCAGGGCATGGGCCGCCGTCCGGCGCCGGGCGAGCGCCCGGCTCCGACGACCGGTGGCGGCGACAACCGGCCGCCGCGCCCGCCGGCACCCGGCGGCCGTCCGGGCATGCCGCGTCCCAACCCGGCGATGATGCCCAAGTCCCCGGCCGCGTTCGGCCAGGGCCCGGGTGCCCGTGCCGGCGGTCCCGGTCGCCCCGGTGCCCCCGGCCGCGGTGGCGCGCCGGGTCGCGGTGGCGCCCCCGGTCGTCCCGGTGCCGGTGCCGGCGCGCCGGGTCGTCCCGGTGGCTTCGGCCCCAGCGGCGGTCGTCCCGGTGGCGGTCGTCCCGGTCAGCGCGGCCAGACCCAGGGTGCCTTCGGTCGCCCGGGCGGTCCCTCGCGGCGCGGTCGCAAGTCGAAGCGGGCGCGTCGCCAGGAGTTCGAGGCCATGGAGGCCCCGACGATCGGCGGCGTGCGCGTCCGCAAGGGCAACGGCGAGACCGTCCGCCTGCCGCGGGGCGCCTCGCTGACCGACTTCGCGGAGAAGATCAACGTCGACGCCGCGTCGCTGGTGCAGATGCTGTTCAGCCTCGGCGAGATGGTCACCGCGACCGAGTCGGTCAACGACGAGACCCTCGAGCTGCTCGGTGAGGAGCTCAACTACGTCGTCCAGGTCGTGTCCCCGGAGGACGAGGACCGCGAGCTGCTCGAGTCCTTCGACATCGAGTTCGGCGACGACGAGGACGACGAGGAGGCCGCCGAGGCGCGTCCGCCGGTCGTCACCGTCATGGGCCACGTCGACCACGGAAAGACCCGCCTGCTCGACGCGCTCCGCAGCGCCAACGTCGCCTCGGGCGAGGCCGGTGGCATCACCCAGCACATCGGTGCTTACCAGGTGCACACCGAGGTCGACGGCGAGGACCGCCGCATCACCTTCATCGACACCCCGGGTCACGAGGCGTTCACCGCCATGCGTGCCCGTGGCTCGCAGTCGTCGGACATCGCGATCCTCGTGGTCGCCGCCGACGACGGCGTGATGCCGCAGACCGTCGAGGCGCTCAACCACGCCAAGGCGGCCGGGGTCCCGATCGTGGTCGCGGTCAACAAGATCGACAAGCCCGAGGCCGACCCGACCAAGGTCCGCGGCCAGCTGACCGAGTACGGCCTGGTGCCCGAGGAGTACGGCGGCGACACGATGTTCGTCGACGTCTCGGCCAAGTCCGAGCTCAACCTCGACAAGCTGCTCGAGGCGGTCGTGCTGACGGCCGACGCGTCGCTGGACCTGTCCGCGAACCCCGACCGGGACGCGCAGGGTCTGGTCATCGAGGCGCACCTGGACCGCGGTCGCGGCCCGGTCGCGACCGTCCTGGTCCAGCGCGGCACGCTGCACGTCGGCGACTCGATCGTCGCCGGTCCGGCCCACGGCCGGGTCCGCGCGATGCTCGACGAGTACGGCAACGAGCTCACCGAGGCCGGCCCGTCCCGCCCGGCGATGGTCCTGGGTCTGAGCGCCGTCCCCGGCGCGGGCCAGAACTTCATCGTCGTCGAGGACGACCGGATGGCGCGCCAGATCGCCGAGAAGCGTGAGGCCCGCGAGCGGGCGGCCATGCAGGCCAAGCGCCGCGTGCGTCGTACGCTCGAGGACTTCATGGCCTCCATGGAGAAGGGCGAGAGCCAGGAGCTCAACCTCATCCTCAAGGGCGACGTGTCCGGTTCGGTCGAGGCGCTCGAGGACGCGCTGGCGAAGATCGACGTCGGCGACGAGGTCAGCCTGCGGGTCATCGACCGTGGTGTCGGTGCGATCACCGAGACCAACGTCGACCTGGCCGCCGCCTCCGACGCGATCATCATCGGCTTCAACGTCCGCCCGCAGGGCAAGGCGACGGAGCTGGCCGACCGCGAGGGCGTGGAGATCCGGTACTACACCGTCATCTACCAGGCCATCGAGGAGATCGAGGCCGCGCTCAAGGGCATGCTCAAGCCGGAGTACGAGGAGTCGACCCTGGGCCAGGCGGAGATCCGCGCGATCTTCCGCTCGTCCAAGATCGGCAACATCGCCGGTTGCATGGTCACCAGCGGCGTGATCCGGCGCAACGCCAAGGTCCGCGTCATCCGCGACGGCTCCGTCGTGGCCGACAACCTCGACCTGCAGTCGCTCAAGCGCGAGAAGGATGACGCGTCCGAGGTCCGCGAGGGCTTCGAGTGCGGTCTCGTGCTGCGCAACTTCCAGGACATCAAGGAAGGCGACATTGTCGAGGCCTTCGAGATGCGGGAGATCCCCCGCAGCTGACCCGGCCGAGTCGGCGCCAGTTTCCCCGCCCTGCGCGGAAACTGGCGCCGGCTCGGTGCGTTACGGCGGGAAACTGGCGCCGACTCGACGTTTGAGAGAGTAGGAATCATGAGCAGCCCTCGCGTCCGCAAGATCGCCGATCGGATCCAGGTCATCGTCGCGGAGATGCTGGAGCGCCGGATCAAGGACCCGCGCCTCGGCTTCGTGACCATCACCGACGTCCGCCTGACCGGCGACTCGCAGCAGGCCACGATCTTCTACACCGTCCTGGACTCCACCGGGGACGACGAGGCGGCGCTCGCCGCTACGGCCGCCGCGCTCGAGTCGGCCAAGGGGCTGCTGCGCTCCGAGGTCGCGAAGCAGCTGGGCATGCGGCACGCGCCGTCGCTGACGTTCGTGGCCGACGCCCTGCCCGAGTCCGCTCGGCACCTTGACGAGGTGCTGGCCCGGGCCAGGCAGCAGGACGAGGCCGTGGCGGCGGCGCGCGGCACGGCGTACGCCGGCGAGGCCGACCCCTACAAGAAGCCCTTCGAGACGCCTCGTACCTCGGCTCCTCAGGAACCACCCCGCGAGGCCGAGGACGACGAACTCGACGATGAGTGAGTCCGGGCTGGTCGTCGTCGACAAGGCCGGAGGCATGACGTCGCACGACGTCGTCTCGCGGGTGCGGCGGCTCGCCGGCACCCGGAAGGTCGGCCACGCCGGCACGCTCGACCCGATGGCGACCGGGGTGCTGGTCCTCGGCGTCAACCGGGCGACCCGGCTGCTCGGGCACCTGATGCTGACCGAGAAGGCGTACGACGCGACGATCCGGCTCGGCGTGGCGACGAGCACCGACGACGCCGAGGGGGAGGTCACCGCGACCGTCGCGACCGACGGCCTCGACGAGGTGCAGGTGCGGGCGGCCGCGGCGGAGTTCGTCGGCGACCTGCTGCAGGTGCCGACCACCGTCTCGGCGATCAAGGTCGACGGCAAGCGGGCCTACCAGCGGGCGCGCGACGGCGAGCAGGTCGAGCTGAAGGCGCGGCCGGTCACCGTGCACGAGCTGGTGGTGCACGCGGTGCGGGGCGACGAGCTGGACGTCTCGGTCCGCTGCTCCAGCGGCACCTACATCCGCGCCATCGCCCGCGACCTCGGCGCCCGGCTGGGCGTCGGGGGGCACCTGACGTCGCTGCGGCGTACCGCCGTCGGCCCCTACGCGCTCGCCGACGCCCGCACGCTCGACGAGCTCGGCGACGAGTTCGCGATGATGCCGATCGCGGCCGCCGCCCGCGCGGCGTTCGTGTCGGTCGACCTCGACGAGCGCCAGGCGGGCGACGTGCGGGTCGGCCGGGCGATCGACGTCGACCTGGCGGGGCTCTCGGCGGTGTTCGCGCCGGACGGGGAGTTCCTCGCGCTCTACGAGCCGAAGGACGGTCGGGCCCGGCCCGTCGCGGTGTTCACCGGGTGAGCCCCGATAGTGTTCTCGCCGTGCAGATCTGGCGCTCTCTCGGTGAGGTCCCGGCCGACCTCGGACCGACCGCCGTGGTCATCGGCAACTTCGACGGGGTGCACCTCGGGCACCGGCACGTGCTGGCCCGCGCGCGACAGATCGCCCGGGACCGGTCGCTGCGCGTGGTCGCGGTCACCTTCGACCCGCACCCGATGGCGGTGCTGCGCCCCGAGCACGCTCCGACCACCCTCACGACCGTCGAGGTCCGCGCCGAGCTGCTCGGCGAGGCGGGCGCCGACGACGTGCTGGCCCTGCCCTTCGACCGCGGCGTCGCCGGCTGGTCGCCGGAGGAGTTCATCCAGCGGGTGCTCGTGCAGTCCCTGCGGGCCGCGGCGGTCGTCGTCGGCGCCAACTTCCGCTTCGGCAACCGCGCGTCCGGCGACGTCGCGACGCTGCACGAGGCGGGGGAGCGGCACGGCTTCACGGTCGAGGGCATCCCGCTCGACGGCGGGCCGCAGGTGTGGTCGTCGACGTACGTCCGGATGAGCCTGGCCGCCGGCGACGTCGCGGGGGCAGCCGAGGCGCTCGGGCGGCCGTACGCCGTGCGTGGCGTGGTGATCCGCGGCGACCAGCGCGGTCGCGAGCTGGGGTTCCCCACCGCCAACGTGCCCGCGCCGGCGATGACCGCCGTACCCCCGGACGGTGTCTACGCGGGCCGGCTGCGCCGCCTCGACACCGGCGAGGTGTTCCCGGCCGCGATCAGCGTCGGCACCAACCCGACCTTCGACGGGGTGCGCGACCGGCGGGTCGAGAGCTACGTGCTGGACCGCACCGACCTCGAGCTCTACGGCGTCGAGGTCGAGGTCAGCTTCGTGGATCGGCTGCGCGGCATGGTGGCGTTCGAGTCCGTCGAGTCCCTGATCGAGCAGATGACCGCCGACGTCGACCGGGCCCGCGAGCTACTCGCGTGACCTCGCGGGAGGAGACGCTCGCAGCCACCGACGCGTGGTTCCTCCAGCACGGTCTCTCCTACTTCGTGCCCGAGCGCCGGGCCGACGTGCGCAACGCGCTCCGGCTCAGGCGCACGGTCCCGCTGGTGGTCCTGGTCGCCCTGCTCTCGGCCGGGGCGGGCGGCGTGATCGCGTGGGTCTCGGGCGAGTTCAGCGCGGCGCCGGCGACGCTGGTGGCGCTCGGCGCGCTGGCGGTGCTCTGGTATGCCCTGACCGCGCTGCACGCCCGCCAGATCGTCGCCTGGGGCCTGGGCCGGACCTTCGGCAGCCTGCGCTTCGTGCTGCCGATGACCACGCGGGCGCTGCCGCTGCTGCTGCTCGCGATCACATTCCTCTTCATCAACACCGAGGTATGGCAGGTCGCGGCCAACCTCACCGTCGCGTCGCTGTGGCTGGTGGTCGCGCTCTTCTCGGCGCTGGCGATCGGCTTCCTGCTGGTGCGGCTGCCCGACGAGGTCGACCGCGCCGACGACGCCGTCGACGACGCGCTGCTGGTGCGGGCCTGCCGCGGCACCCCGCTCGAGGAGCCGTGCCGTGAGCTGGTCGGCGACCCGGCGGCCGACCCCGCGGCGTACGCCGAGGTGACCGGCTACGAGCGCTGGAACCTGATCCTCGTGCTGCTCGTCGTGCAGACCGTCCAGGTGCTGCTGCTGTCGCTGACCGTGTTCGCGTTCCTGATGGTCTTCGGGTCGATCATCATGACCGGACCGGTGACCAGCGCCTGGCAGACCGATCCGGAGTTCACCGCCTCTCGCGCGCTCGTGCAGGTGTCGGTGTTCCTGTCGGCGTTCTCCGGGCTCTACCTGATGGTGTCGACGGTGACCGACGAGGCCTACCGCGCGCAGTTCTTCGGCGGCGTCACCCGCGAGCTCGAGCGGGCCGTCGGGATGCGAGCGGTCTATCTCGCCCTGCGCGGGCAGGTCTAGGCGTCGAGGTCCCGCTCGACCAGGGCGACGATCGCGTCGAGCGCGGCCGGGTCGTCGCTCGACACCTCGACCTCGGTGCCCGGGCCGGCGCCGAGCGTCATGATCAGCAGCGAGGAGCGGGCGTCGACCGGCTCCGCGCCGGGCCGGCCGATCCGCACCTCGGCGTCGAGCGCGGCGGCGGCCTCGGCGATCAGCTGCGCGGGCCGCAGGTGCAGGCCCACCCGGGAGCCGACTGCGACGGTCTTGCTGGGCATCGCCGGCCAGTCTGACAGAGTGCGCCTGTGACGGTGCTGGGTGGAACCCCGGTCGTGCCGGGCGTCGGCTACGGACCGGCGTACGTCGTGCCCGCCGGGCCCCGGGCCGCCGAGCCGCACGACGGCCCACACCACGCCGACGCCGAGGCCTCGCTCGCGGCGTACGACCTCGCAGCGCGGGAGGTCGCCGACGGCTACCTGCGTCGCGCGCGGGCGGCGTCGGGGGACGCGGCGGCCGTGCTCACCGCGAGCGCGGGGCTGGCCCGCGACCCGGGCCTGCGCCATGCCGTGGCGCTCGACATCCGCGCCGGTGCCGACCCGGTCGCGGCCGTGCAAGCCGGCGTGGACCGCTTCGTCGCCGTGCTCGCCGACCTGGGCGGGTCGATGGCCGAGCGGGTGAGCGACCTGCGCGACGTCGAGCGGCGGCTGGTCGCCCGGCTGCTCGGCGTCCCCGAGCCCGGCCTCGACCTCCCGGACGGGCCCTCCGTGCTGGTGGTCGACGACCTGGCGCCCGCCGACGCGGCCGGCCTCGACGCGAAGCGAGTGACGGCTCTGGTGCTGCGTCGCGGTGGACCGACCAGCCACACCGCGATCGTCGCCCGCCAGCTCGCGATCCCCTGCGTGGTCGGCGTCGCCGGGGTGGCGGCGGTCGCCGACGGCACCCCGCTGCTCGTCGACGGCGCCGCCGGCACCGTGCAGGTCGCCCCCGACGGCCAGGCCGCGCGGGCCCGGGCCGCCGCCGACGCCGCCCGGCGCGCCGCCGTCGCCGGATGGAGCGGCCCGGGCCGCACCGCCGACGGGCACCCGGTGGAGATCCTCGCCAACGTCGCCGACGGCGCCTCCGCTCGCGCCGCGGCCCGGGCTCCCGTCGAGGGCGTGGGGCTGCTGCGCACCGAGCTCGGCTTCCTCGGTCGCGAGACCGAGCCGACGGTCGCCGAGCAGGCCGCGGCGTACGGCGAGGTGCTCGCGGCGTTCCCCGGCCGGCACGTCGTGCTGCGCACCCTCGACGCCGGCTCGGACAAGCCGTTGGCGTACGCCGGCCCCGGCGGCGAGCACAATCCGGCGCTCGGCGTCCGGGGGCTGCGGCTGAGCTCCGACGACCCCGGCCTGCTCGACCGGCAGCTCGACGCGATCGCGGCGGCCGCCGCCGCGACCGGGGGAGAGGCGTGGGTGATGGCGCCGATGGTCGCGACCGTCGCCGAGGCCGAGGGCTTCGCGGCCCGGGTGCACCGGCGCGGGCTGAAGGCCGGGATCATGGTCGAGGTGCCGAGCGCGGCGCTGCTCGCGCACCGGATGCTCCAGGTCGTCGACTTCCTCTCGATCGGCACCAACGACCTGGCGCAGTACGCCATGGCCGCCGACCGCAGCGCCGCCGACCTCGCCTACCTCACCGACCCGTGGCAGCCGGCGGTGCTCCAGTTCGTCGCGATCACCGCCGACGCCGGTTTGCACGCCCGCAAGCCGGTGGGGGTGTGCGGCGAGGCCGCGGCCGACCCGCTGCTCGCCTGCGTGCTGGTCGGCATGGGCGTCGGCTCCCTGTCGATGGCGGCCGCCGCCGTCCGTCCCGTGGGCGCCCGCCTGTCGACGGTCACCTCGCAGCAGTGCGAGGACGCCGCGGAGGCCGCGCTGTCGGCCGACGACCCGCAGTCGGCCCGAGCCGCGGTGCGCGCGCTGCTGGGCTGACCGTCCTTACAGGCGCAGCCAGGCCAGCACCGCCCGGACCCGGCGGTGGTCGTCGTCGGCGAGCGGCAGGTCGAGCTTCGCGAAGATGCTGTTGATGTGCTTGGCGACGGCCTTCTCGGTCACGTGCAGGTGCGCGGCGATGGCGCCGTTCGAGCGGCCCTCGGCCATCAGCGCGAGCACCTCCCGCTCGCGCGCGGTCAGGCGGTCCAGCGGCTCGTCGCGCCGGCGGGCCATCACCGTCGCCACCACCTCGGGATCGAGGACGGTGCCGCCCGCGGCGACCCGGCGTACGCCGTCGACGAACTCCGCCACGTCGGAGACCCGGTCCTTGAGCAGGTAGCCGACGGCACCGGCGCCGCTGGCCAGCAGCTCGCGGGCGTAGAGCTGCTCGACGTACTGGGAGATCACCATCACCGGGAAGCCGGGGCGGGCCTCGCGCACGGCGATGGCGGCGCGCAGGCCCTCGTCGGTCTGCGTCGGCGGCAGGCGTACGTCGAGGACGGCCGCGTCGGCGTCGGGGTCGCGGAGCGCCTCCTCGAGGGCGGGGGCGTTGTCGACCGCGTGGAGGATCGTGAAGCCGTTGCCCTCGAGCAGCTGGATCATGCCGGCCCGGAGGAGGGCGTGGTCCTCGGCGAGGACGAGCTTGGGTGCGGCATCGGGTCCAGGCTGCACGGAACCTCCAGGGTGACCAGGGTCGGCCCGCCGGTCGGGCTCGACACCGACATCGTGCCGTCGAACGCGGCCAGCCGCCGCATCACGCCCAGCATGCCGGTCCCGGTGGCGGCGTCGGCGCCGCCGCGTCCGTCGTCGCCGACGACCGCGCGCAGCAGGTCGTCGTCGTGGGTGAGCGTGATCCACGCGTGGTGGGCGCCGGCGTGCTTGCCGATGTTGGCCAGGCACTCCGCGACGCCGAAGTAGACCGCCGACTCGACCGGCGCGGGCGGCCGTCCGGGCAGCCGGACGTCGACCTGCACCGGGATCGCCATGTCCAGCGCGATCGCCTGGACGGCGCCGCCGAGGCCGCGGTCGGCGAGCACCGGCGGGTGGATGCCGCGGACGACCGAGCGGAGGTCGCCGATCGCCGCCGTGGTGGTGGCGCGCGCGTCCTGCACGAGCCGGCGTGCCTGCTCCGGGTCGCCGTCGAACGCCGCGTCGGCCATGCCCAGGCTCATCGACAGCGCCACCAGGCGGGCCTGGGCGCCGTCGTGGAGGTCGCGCTCGAGCCGGCGCAGCTCGGCCGCGGAGTGGTCGACGACGTCGGCCCGGCTGTGGGTCAGGTCCTGTACCCGCTGCTCGAGCCGCTCGGTGCGGCTGTAGGCGAGGAAGAGGCGGTCGAAGTGGGCGCGCGCCATCATCAGCGGCGGCGTCGCGAACCACCAGATGAAGCCCGTGACGATCCCGAGCAGCAGGATCACCACGACCAGCGAGACCACGATGCCGACGACCGGGGCGACCAGCACCCAGGCGAGGTCGCGCCAGGTCATCGGGTCGGCCAGCACCACGCGGGCCTTGTCGAAGAAGCCACTGGGCGGCAGCGGGCGGTAGGGGACCGGGATCGGCTCGCCGAGCGTGCGGGCGGCCATCTCGCGGTGCAGGTTCGCGATCCACCGGGTGGCGACCAGGCAGCCGGTGAGGATGCCGAGGCCGATCCAGACCACGACGAGCACGCCGCCGACGATCCAGAGCACGAGCAGCACGATCAGCACGATCGCGAGGAAGAACTGAGCGACGGCGTACCCGGTCAGGCGCAAACGATCCACGTCCCCATCCTCTCGGGCCGGCCCGACCTGTGCAGTGGTGCAGGCACCACCTCGGCCGGGGTCCTGGCGCCCCTGACCTTCCGCACGCGTGGCCCGACGCTGGAAGGGACCGACACACCAGCCATCGAGGACCCGAGGAGAGACGGCCATGGGCAACCCGTTGACAGCAGTACCGATGCGAGCCGCGAGATGGAGCGCGGAGCACCCCTGGCGCGCGATCCTGGCCTGGATCGCCTTCGTCGCGTTCGCCGTCGGGCTCGCCGTCGCGATCCCCACGAACAACACCACCGACGCCGACTACCGGGTCGGCGAGTCGGGCCGCGCGGACGCCATGGTCCACGACGCCGACCTGGTCCAGGCGGACACCGAGAACGTCCTGATCACCGCGCGGTCCGGCTCGCTCGAGTCCAGCGCCGCCGAGTCCGCCGCCGAGGACGTCGTCGCGGCGGCCGGCGAGGCGGACCACGTGGCCGAGGTCGGCGACCCGCAGTGGAACGCCGACCGGAGCGCGCTGCTCGTGCCGATCGAGCTGGCCGGCGACACCGACGAGGTCGACGACCTCCAGCGCGCGGTCGACGGCGTCGCGGCCGAGCACGACGGACTGGACATCCGCCAGGCCGGCGACGTCAGCCTGGACGCGGCGATCAACGAGCGGGTGGGCGACGACCTGAGTGCCGCCGAGACCACGAGCGTCCCGGTGACGCTGGTCCTGATGCTGATCGCCTTCGGCGCGCTCGTCGCGGCCGGCATCCCGGTGCTGCTGGCGGCGTCCAGCGTCGCGGCCACCATCGGACTGATGGCGCCGCTGTCGCACCTGATCCCCTCCGACGACACGACGGCGAGCATGATCGTGCTGATCGGCATGGCCGTCGGCGTCGACTACTCGCTCTTCTACCTCAAGCGCGAGCGCGAGGAGCGCGCGAAGGGGCACCGCACCCTCGACGCCGTCGAGATCGCCGCGCAGACCTCCGGTCACTCGATCCTGGTCTCCGGAGGCGCGGTGATCGCCGCGATGGCCGGGCTGTTCCTGGTGGCGGACCCGACGTTCAACTCCCTGGCGATCGGCTCGATCCTCGTCGTCGCGGTCGCCGTGCTCGGCTCGATCACCGTGCTGCCGGCGCTGCTGGTCAAGCTCGGCCGCTGGTCGGACCGCCCGCGCGTGCCGCTGCTGTGGCGGCTCAACCGGCGTGTCGGCCAGGGCGGCATCAGCCGGCGGCTGCTCGGCCCCGTCGTCCGGCATCCGCTGGTCGCGCTGGTGCTCGCCTCGGGCGTCATCGTCGGCCTGGCGATCCCGGCGCTCGGCATGAAGACCCACTCCGGGACGCTCGACACGCTGCCCACCTCGGTCCCCGCGGTGCAGACGGTCAAGGACATCAGCAAGAGCTTCCCGGCCGACGAGGGCGCCAGCGCGACGGTCGTCGTCCGCGGCGACGCGGGGGAGGGGGCGCAGGTGCAGGCGGCCCTCGAGCGACTGAGCTCCGACGCCGTCGACACCGGCCACTTCGTGGCCTCGGGCCGTGGCGTGCAGACCTCGGACGACGGCACGACGTCGCTGCTCGTGCTCGGCATGCCGTACGACGAGACCGACGAGCGCGTCGACGACGCGCTGCGCGAGCTGCGCGGCGAGCTGGTGCCGGCCGCTCTCGGCGACCTGGCCGACGCGCCGGGGATCGAGCACGCCGTCGGCGGAGGTGCCGCCGCGAGCCTCGACTTCGCCGACAAGCAGAGCGGCCGGCTCGGGCTGGTGATCGGGTTCGTGCTGGTGCTGACGATGCTGATCATGGTCACGACGTTCCGCAGCGTCGCGCTCGCGGGCATCTCGACGGTGCTCAACCTGGCCTCGGTCGGCGCGGCGTTCGGCGTGCTGACGCTGGTCTTCCAGCACGGCTGGTTCAGCGGGTCCCTGGACTTCACCAGCCCGGGCTTCGTGATCGACTGGATCCCGCTCTTCGTGCTGGTCGTGCTGATCGGGCTGTCGATGGACTACCACGTCTTCGTGCTCAGCCGGGTCCGCGAGCACGTCCAGCACGGGCTGCCGACCCGGCTGGCCGTCCAGCGCGGCATCGCGGACACCGCCGGCGTCGTGACCAGCGCCGCGGCCGTGATGGTGTCGGTGTTCGCGATCTTCGCGACCCTGTCGATGCTGGAGATGAAGATGCTGGGCGTCGGTCTCTCCGCCGCGATCCTCCTCGACGCCACCCTGATCCGCCTGGTGATCCTGCCCGCCGTGCTGGTGCTGCTCGGCGACCATGTCTGGTGGCCCTGGCGCCCGTCCCGCCCGCGGGGCGAGCCGGTGGTCGAGCGGGAGCCGGCGTACGCCGTCAGCGCCCGCTGACGGCAAGGACCGGGCTTCGACGGGTGGTTTCGAGGCTCGGGCCTGGCGGCCCTCGCACCTCAACCACCGTGTCGCTGGTTGAGGTGCGAAGGCGCTCTGGCGCCTGAGCCTCGAAACCCGGTGAGTCGGGGGCGTGGTGGTTTCGAGGCTCGTCGCTGGCGCTCCTCGCACCTCAACCACCGGCGTCGGTGGTTGAGGTGCGAAGGCGCTCTGGCGCCTGAGCCTCGAAACCACCCGTGCACGCGACACCGGGAGGAGCGGGTCGAGTGCTACGGCCCGCCGGGCTCCGCGGCGAGCAGCCGGGCGTGGGCGATGGCCTCGGGGGTGGTGGCGAAGAGGTGCTGCTCGTGGGCGAGCTGGTCGTGGACGCGCAGCTCGCGCAGCACCCGCTCGTGCTGGGGCTGCACCCCCGAGACCAGCACGCGGATCCCTCGGCGCTCGAGCCCGGCGATGGTCTCGGCCAGGACCCGCGCGCCGGTGGCGTCGACGGTGGTGACGCGCGACATGCGCAGCACGACGACGCGGACCCGATGGACGTCGGCCAGCTCGAGCAGGAAGTCGTGCGCGGCCGCGAAGAACAGCGGCCCGTCGATCCGGTAGGCGACGATGTGCTCGTCGAGGAGTCGGCGCTCCTCGTCGACGTGGTCGCTCTCGTCGAGCGGCACCTGGTCGAGACGGGCGGTGCGGGCGGTCTGCTGGAGGGCGAAGAACCCCGCGACCACCAGGCCGATCAGCACCGCCAGGACGAGGTCGAAGACCACCGTCGCGGCCGCGGTGGCCACCAGCGCCGCCGCGTCGCCCCGGGTGGCGCGCAGCATCGCGGTGAGGCTGGAGACCTCGACCATGCGCACCGCTGTGGCGATCAGCACGCCGGCCAGGGCGGCCAGCGGGATCTGCTCGACCCAGGGTGCGAGCACGAGCACCATGCCGAGGAGGACCACGGCGTGGGTGACGGCGGCCAGCCGGGACCCGGCTCCGGACCGCACGTTGACCGCCGTGCGCGCGATCGCCGCGGTGGCCGGGATGCCGCCGAAGACGGGAGCGGCGAGGTTCGCGAGACCCTGTCCGACCAGCTCCCGGTCGGGGTCGTGCTGCTCGCCGACGGTCATCGCGTCGGCCACCGTGGCCGAGAGCAGGGACTCCAGCGCGGCCAGGGCGGCGACCGCCACGGCCGGGAGCAGCAGGCTGTCCAGGTCGGCGAACGGCACGCGGGGCAGCGACGGACCGGGAAGGCCGCGCGGGATGGCGCCGATCGTCGCGGCGCCCCAGTCGAGGAAGTGGTTGCCCGCCGTGGCCACCACGACCGCGAGCAGGGCGGCGGGGATCGCGCTGCGCACCCGGGCCACGACGACCATGCCGACGGCGACCCCGATCGCGATGGCCGGTGCGGTCCAGTGCGGATCGGACAGCCACGCCCGTACGGCGTCCGCGACGAGCGGCAGCACCTTCTCCGCGTGTACGTCGACACCGAGGGCCGTCGGCACCTGCTGGAGGCCGATCACCAGTGCGATGCCCACCGTGAAGCCCTCGACCACGGGCACCGGCACGTAGCGCATGAACCGGCCGGCGCCGGTGGCGCCGAGCCCGATCAGGATCAGGCCGGCGATCAGGCCGACGACGAGGACGCCGCTGGCGCCGTGCGCGGCGACGATCGGGACCAGGACCACCGTCATCGCGCCGGTGGGACCGCTCACCTGGACCCGGCTGCCGCCGAACACGGCCGCGACGACCCCGGCCACGATCGCGGTGACCAGCCCGGCCGCGGCGCCCATCCCGGAGCTGACGCCGAAGCCGAGCGCCAGGGGCAGCGCGACGAGCGCGACCAGCACGCCGGCGGTGAGGTCCCGCCCGACGCGCAGGTGGCGCCAGTCGGACGAACGGGGCGCCAGCTCGCGGATGCGGTGGAGGACGATGCGCAAGGACAACGGCGGGATCAGCGGGGCGCGGTATCGGTGAGGGTGTCGGTGAGCTCGTGTCCGAGCTCACCCTGGACGGCGATCAACCCGGACAGGATCTTGCGGGCGGCCAGCAGCAGGTCGCGGACCTCGGGCACGCTGATCGAGTAGACGACCTCGCCGTTGCGGCGGTGCGAGACGACCATCGACGTACGCCGCAGCACGGCCAGCTGCTGGGAGAGGTTGCTCGGCTCGATCTCGATCTGCTCCAGCAGCTCGTGCACCGCGTGGTCGCGCTCGCAGAGCAGCTCGAGGATCCGGATCCGGGCCGGGTGGCCGAGCGTCTTGAAGAACTCGGCCTTCGCCTGGTAGAGCGGCACCCCCATGACTGCTCCCTCCGCATCCGCGTTGCCGATGTCACAACAATACATCAGATGAAGAAGTCTTCATGTCGGGTAGTCTCCGGCTCACCCGCCTGGACTCCCGAGATGAGGAACGCGCATGGTTGACGTGGTGCTTGACGTGGTGAAGGTGTTCGATGACGCGGGCCTGACGAATCCGCACGTGCGTGAGTACGTCGCGCACTGGGCCGAGGTCACCGGCGCCTCCCGGGTCGAGGTCGTCTCCGCCGCCGACGACGCCCGTCTGGTCGCCGAGTCCCTCGAGGCCGGCGAGCTGCTTCCGGTGGGCGCCGGCCGGTACTACTCGCGCTCCTACCGCAAGGACACCGCCCGCGCGGAGGAGCGCACCATCGTCGCGACCTCCGACGAGCGCGACCGCGGCACGTACAACAACTGGAAGCCCGCGGCGGAGATGAAGCCGAAGCTCGTCGAGCTCATGACCGGCGCCTCGGCGGGCAAGACCATGTACGTCATCCCGTACCTGATGGCCCCGGCGGGCTCGCCGCTCGAGAGGTTCGCCGCCGGAGTCGAGCTCACCGACAACCGCAACGTCGTGCTGCAGATGATCCGGATGGCGCGGGTCGGGGTCGACTCCGTCAACGCCCTGGGCAACGACTTCGTCCGCGCGGTGCACGTGACCGGCGACCTGGAGAACCTCGGCCAGGGCACCCCGGAGGACCGGCGCTACTTCGTGACGATCGCGGACGAGCGCACGATCCTGCACTTCGGCTCGTCGTACGGCGGCAACGCGCTGCTCGGCAAGATCGCCCACGGCCTGCGCCAGGGCTCCTACGACGGCTGGAAGAACGGCTTCCTGGTCGAGCAGTTCATGCTGCTCGGCATCACGGACAAGCAGACCGGCCGGAAGTACCACATCTGCGGCGGCTTCCCGTCCGCCTCGGGCAAGACCAACCTCGCGATGACGCTGGCTCCCGACGCCCTCGGCGACCGCTACCACGTCGAGTTCTACGGCGACGACATCGCCTGGATCTGGGTCGACGACGACGGCGTGCTGCGCGGCTTCAACCCGGAGAACGGCGTCTTCGGCGTCGCCAAGGACACCAACGAGCTGACCAACCCCACCGCGATCGACTCGATCACGCCGAACTCCGGCGCGATCTTCACCAACGTCGCCTACAACGGGAAGACCCAGGAGGTCTGGTGGGAGGGCCGCGGCCCGCAGCCGACCGACCTGGACGGCTGGCTGGACTGGACGGGGCAGCCGATCGCCGAGCGCGCCGCCGAGCAGGCCGACGACCCGTGGGCGCACCCGAACTCCCGGTTCACGACCCAGCTCGGCAACGTCCCGAACGTGGCCGCGGACTGGGACGACCCGCGTGGCGTGGAGATCCACGGCGTCATCTTCGGCGGCCGCACCCGGGACCGCGAGCCGCTGATCCGCGCGATCACGGACCTCGCCGAAGGCGTCTACGACGGACTCACGCTGGGCGCCGAGGCGACCGCAGCGGCGGACGGCCTCGAGGGCGTGCTGCGCTACGACCCGATGTCGATGCGTCCGTTCATGTCCTACCCCGAGGCCGACTACGCCCAGCACTGGCTCGACGTCATCGGTGCGGCGAAGAGCCAGCCGATCTTCGCGCACGTGAACTGGTTCCAGCGGGGCGAGGACGGCCGTTTCCTGTGGCCGGGCTACCGGGAGAACCTCCGCCCGCTCGTGTGGCTGATGCAGCTCCGGAACGGCGAGGTCGCCGGCGTCCGGACTCCGGTCGGCATCCTGCCGGCCCGACACGAGCTGGACCTCGAGGGCCTCGACGAGCGCACGCTCGCCGACCTGGACGCCGTGCTGGCCGTCGACGTGCCGCGCTGGCAGCAGGAGATGGGCCACCGGGAGCAGCATCTCGCCCAGTTCGAGGGTCTGCCCGAGGAGATCTGGGCGGCGCACCGGCGGGTCGCCGCCGCTCTCATCTAGGCGCCCGGCCCGGCGCCCGACGTGGGGGGTGGGGCGCCGGGCCGAGGCGATCGGGGGCCGGTCGGTCAGGACGCGGCGGGGGCCTCCGGGGCGGTGCACTGCTGAAGCCGCTCGGTGGCCTTGGCCAGCCGCATCTGCTGGGCCTTCTTGGCCTTCTTGGCCTTCGCCTTGTCGGCCTTGGCCGCACCGAGCTGCGCGCGGGCCTCGGCCTTGGCGTTGCGGTTGTCGGCGTGCGTGACGGCCTCCTGGGCGTCGGCCACCTTCTCCTGCTGCTTGGCGAAGACGGCGGTCACGTGGGCCAGCGCGGCCTCGGCCTTCGCGACCTGTGCCTCCCGCTTGGCGCAGGGGTCCGGCTTGTCGGCGTGGGCCGCGAACGGCGCGCCGGTCACGGCGAGGGCGACGCTCGACACGAGTGCGGCGGTCGTGGTGCGGAAGCGGTGCATGCTCAACTCCTCGATCTCGGGACGCGGACGTCCCTGGGACAACTCAGTGGCTACATGTCGCGACGGGGGCGGAGCGTTACAGGACGTTCGCGGATCGGGCCCGAGCCGCCGGGCGCGGTGCCTCGACCGCGGTCTTCGCCCGTGTCCTGAGCCTGGCCCTGGCCATGCCCCTGACCCGTGCCCGGCCGATCGCCACCGTGACCGCGGTCCTTGCCTGCCTTCTTGCCGGGCTTCGGATTCGTTGCGTGGCCCGGGCCGCTGCCCTGCTTCGGGCCTTGGCCGTTGCCGCGGCCCTGGCCTTGGCCTTGGCCGTTGCCCTGGCCTTGGCCTTGGCCGTTGCCCTGGCCTTGGCCTTGGCCGTTGCCCTGGCCTTGGCCTTGGCCGTTGCCCTGGCCTTGGCCTTGGCCTTGGCCGTTGCCCTGGCCCTGGCCGGGATTGCCGGTGCTGCCGTGTCCCTTGCCGTTGCCGTTGCCGTGCCCGTTGCCGCGTCCGGTGCCCTGGTCGCCATCGCCGGCTCCCGGCGCGAGGGGTGTCGATGGCCCGGTCGCCGGGCCGCCGGCGGGAGGCGCCGGTGTCGGCTCGGCCGGGGTGGTCGGCGTCGGCTTCGGGGAGCGCTCGGGAGCCGGGTGCAGCGGCCAACGCGGCTCGACGATGCCGGCGGCGTAGGAGGCGCCCACCCCGCCGATCAGGCCCGCCGCGACCAGTGCGGCCACCGGCGCGAGCAGCCGGCGGCGCGGCGGCGCGGCGGCGGGTCGGGGTGCCGTGCGGGCCTCGGCGGCGAGCCGGGCGATGAACTCGTCGTCGACGGTGCGGTCGTCGACGGTGCGGTCGCCGACGGTGGGGTCGTCGACCGGAGCGCGCAGCAGGCGCCGCAGCTCGGCACGGGAGGGACGGGGTCGCACATGGAGAACATGTCACGAGTCCCGCGGATCGTTACGCTCCCCGGGCCAGTCTCGGAAGGAGTGCGATGCCCGGACCACGACGCGACGGTCCGCTCGTCTCCGCGGCGCGCGATGGCGACGAGGCGGCCTGGAGGGAACTCTACGCCCGGCACGCGCGCCGGCTGGAGGCCTGGCTCGCGTCCCTGCCGTCCGGCGACCCGACCGCCTCGCCCGAGGACGTCGCGGCCGAGGCATGGCTGACCGCGGCGGGCAAGATCGGCGAGTTCACCGGGTCCGACGACGACTTCGCGGGCTGGCTGTTCACCATCGCCCGACTGACCCTGAACAACCGCCGGCGCGCGGCGCGGCGACGGCGTACCGATCCGCGGGAGCCGGACCCCGCCGACCACGCCTGGGGCGTCGTCGGGTCGCCCGAGGGCGCGGTCGTCGGCCAGGCCGAGACCCGCCGACTGCTCGCCCTGCTGAGCCCGCGGGAGGCCGACGTGCTCGCCTGTCTGGAGGTGGTCGGCCTCGACGTCGCCACGACGGCCCGTGCGCTCGGGCTGAGCCCGACCGCCGTCCGGGTCGCGCGGCACCGCGCCCTGCGCAGGCTGCGCCAGCAGGTCGCCGGGACCGACGAGCCGTAGCCCGGCCGTGGGCTCGGTCGTGCTCAGCGCTCCTGGACGACCCGCGGCTGGGCCGCCGGGCGCAGCCAGGTGAGCAGCCAGCGCATCTGCTGCGGGTTGCCGACCTGGGTGCAGCCCGCGGTCGGCGCCCAGGGGTGTCCCGGCTTCGAGGTGTGGTAGAAGATGCCGCTGCCCTTGCCGGGTACGGGCCGGGCGCCCGCCCCCGGGCGGAGCCGGACGTGGTTGAAGTCCAGCACCCAGCCCGATCGCATCGACGGTCGGTTGCCCGACGTGACGCCGCGGACCTCGAGCCAGGTGTTGTAGTTCGGCCCGGCCGCGGCCGAGACGACCGAGGTCGCGCGCCGCTGGCGCCACGGCATCCGACCCGGGTTGGCCGGCGTCGTCGTGAACGTCACCTTGATCCGGAACACCCCCAGCGGCGAGCGCCGGTCGCCCTCGCGCTGCTTGCCCCAGCCCCGCGAGCCGATCGTGGACCGGAACTCGCGGCGCATCGTCCAGACGCCGTCGTCACCGCGCTCCCAGGCCTGGGTGACGGTGCACCAGACCTGGCGGCAGTACGTCCGGCTCGACACCGTGCGCACCACCTGGGTGGTCCGGGCCGGCAGCCCGCGGGCCCACGCGGGCTCGTCGACGCGCGCGCTCCCCGTCGCCGCGCCGATCGGCGCGGCGACGAGGAGGGTCGTCAGCAGCGCGAGGGCGAGCCCGGCTCCCAGGCGTCGTGGCACGGCTCGATCATCACATGCGGATTCGGCCGCGAGCGACCCAGCGCGCTAGTCTTCTCAGGTTGCCTCCACGGAGGCGACACGCCGTCAGAACGGCCGCGGAACCAGAGTGCCCCGGTGAACAGGCCCGGGCGCGCCGCGCAACGAAGACTGTGCCCGAGAGGGCCGAGGAAGGAGCCCGCATGTCGATCGGTACCGACGCGGCGACCAAGAAGAAGATCATCGCCGAGTACGCCACGACCGAGGGCGACACCGGCTCGCCCGAGGTGCAGATCGCGCTGCTGAGCCACCGCATCAGCCACCTCACCGAGCACCTCAAGCAGCACAAGCACGACCACCACAGCCGTCGTGGGCTGCTGCTGCTCGTCGGTCAGCGCCGTCGCCTGCTCAACTACCTGCAGAAGACCGAGATCGAGCGCTACCGCTCGATCGTGGAGCGCCTCGGCCTCCGTCGCTGATCATCCCCGTCTCCGGGGCGGAGCGGCTGCCCCTCTCGGGCAGCCGCTCCTCTCGTATCCGGGTCCGATCCGGCTAGGCTCGGACCCGTTCCACAACTGAACAACATCGGAAACAACCAGGAGCGACCCGCCCGTCTGGCCCGGTCCTCGGTAGTGGCTCTCAGACCTCGCGGTCTGCGGGCCTCGATCGAAGACCGGCTCCGCTCGGCAGGGACTCGTCCACGAGCACACTCCCGCCGGGTGAGCGGGACGCCGCGGCTCGCTCCGCGACAGAACAGGGAACGACCCTTGACTGAATCCAACGAGCCCGTGATCTCTGCCGTCGAGACCGTCCTCGACAACGGCAAGTACGGCCAGCGCACCGTGAAGTTCGAGACCGGGCTGCTCGCCCGGCAGGCCGCCGGCTCGGTGACCGCCTACCTCGACGACGACACGATGCTGCTCTCGGCGACCACCGCCGGCAAGCACCCCAAGGACCACTTCGACTTCTTCCCGCTGACGATCGACGTCGAGGAGCGGATGTACGCCGCGGGCAAGATCCCCGGCTCGTTCTTCCGCTCCGAGGGCCGGCCCGGCGAGGACGCGATCCTCACCTGCCGCCTCATCGACCGTCCGCTGCGCCCCACCTTCAAGAAGGGCCTGCGCAACGAGGTCCAGGTCGTCATCACCGTGATGGCGCTGAACCCGGACGCGCCGTACGACGTGCTGGCGATCAACGCCGCCTCGCTGTCCACCCAGCTCTCCGGCCTGCCGTTCTCCGGCCCGGTCGGTGGCGTCCGCGTGGCGCTGATCGAGGGCCAGTGGGTCGCGTTCCCGACGCACAGCCAGCTCGAGGACGCCGTCTTCGACATGGTGGTCGCGGGACGGGTCACCGAGACCGGTGACGTCGCGATCATGATGGTCGAGGCCGAGGCCACCGAGACCAGCTTCGGCAAGGTCCAGTCCGGCGCCCAGGCCCCGACCGAGGAGGTCGTCGCCGGCGGTCTCGACGCGGCCAAGCCGTTCATCAAGCAGCTCTGCGAGGCGCAGGCCGAGCTGGCCAACGTGGCCGCGAAGCCGGTCCAGGACTTCCCGATCTTCCTCGACTACGAGGACGACGTCTTCTCGGCCGTCGAGTCGTTCGCCAAGGCCGACCTCGCCGCCGCGATGAAGATCGCCGACAAGCAGGAGCGTCAGGACCGCACCGACGAGCTCAAGGACCGGGTCCTCGGTCACTTCGAGGAGCAGTTCGCCGGCCGCGAGAAGGAGCTCGGCGCGGCGTTCCGCTCGGTCAACAAGGCCGTCGTGCGCGAGAGCATCCTGCGCGACAAGGTCCGCATCGACGGCCGCGGACTGGCCGACATCCGGCCGCTGCACGCCGAGGTCGGCGTGATCCCGCGGGTGCACGGCTCGGCGCTGTTCGAGCGCGGCGAGACCCAGATCCTGGGCGTCACCACGCTCGACATGCTCAAGATGGAGCAGCAGCTCGACACGCTCTCCCCGGAGAAGCACCGCCGCTACATGCACAAGTACGTCTTCCCGCCGTTCTCCACCGGCGAGACCGGCCGCGTGGGCTCGCCCAAGCGCCGCGAGGTCGGCCACGGCGCGCTCGCCCGCCGGGCGCTGTTGCCGGTGCTGCCCGACCGCGAGGAGTTCCCGTACGCGATCCGCCAGCTCTCCGAGGCGATGGGCTCCAACGGCTCCACCTCGATGGGCTCGGTCTGCGCCTCCACGCTGGCGCTGCTCCAGGCGGGCGTGCCGCTGAAGGCGTCGGTCGCGGGCATCGCGATGGGCCTGGTCTCCGGTGAGATCGACGGCTCGACCCAGTACGTCGCGCTGACCGACATCCTCGGCGCCGAGGACGCGTTCGGCGACATGGACTTCAAGGTCGCCGGCACCCGCGAGTTCGTGACCGCTCTGCAGCTCGACACCAAGCTCGACGGCATCCCCGCCGAGGTGCTCGCGCAGGCGCTCCAGCAGGCGCGCGACGCCCGGATGACGATCCTCGACGTGATGGCCGAGGCCATCGACGAGCCGGAGGAGATGTCGATCCACGCGCCGCGGATCATCACCATCAAGATCCCCGTCGACAAGATCGGCGAGGTCATCGGCCCGAAGGGCAAGGTGATCAACCAGATCCAGGACGACACCGAGGCGTCGATCTCGATCGAGGACGACGGCACCATCTACATCGGTGCGACGAACGGCGAGGCCGCCGAGGCCGCCCGTTCCGCGATCAACGCGATCGCCAACCCGACGATGCCCGAGGTCGGCGAGCGCTACCTCGGCACCGTCGTGAAGACGACGAACTTCGGTGCGTTCGTCTCGCTGCTCCCGGGCAAGGACGGCCTGCTGCACATCAGCAAGCTGCGCGGCCTGGCCGGCGGCAAGCGCGTCGACGCCGTCGAGGACGTCGTCTCGGTCGGCCAGAAGATCCAGGTCCAGATCGCCGAGATCGACGACCGCGGCAAGCTGTCCCTCGTCCCCGTCGTCGAGGACGCGGAGGGTGCCGGGGACGCCGAGGAGTCGGGCTCCGAGGGAGCTGACGACGCCGAGTGACCAAGGCTCCGAACACGGTGACCCGCCAGAAGCTCTCTGGCGGGTCGCCGTCTTCTCAGCGGACGGTGACGCTGCACACCGAGCGTGACGCCGCCGGTCAGGTGACCGCGCGGGTACGCCGTACCACCCTGCCCAGCGGGCTGCGGATCATCACCGAGCAGCAGGCCGGCGTCCGCTCGGCCGCGATCGGGGTGTGGGTCGGCGTCGGCTCGCGCGACGAGTCGCCCGCGCTGCACGGCTGCTCGCACTTCCTCGAGCACCTGCTGTTCAAGGGCACCGCGGAGCGCTCCGCGCTCGACATCTCGGTCGCCCTCGACGCCGTGGGCGGCGAGTTCAACGCGTTCACGGCGAAGGAGTACACCTGCTTCCACGCGCGGGTGCTCGACGAGGATCTGCCGCTCGCGGTCGACGTGCTCGGCGACATGATCACCGGCTCCACGCTGGCGCCCGCCGACGTCGAGGCCGAGCGCGACGTGATCCTCGACGAGATCGCGATGCACGACGACGATCCCGACGATGTCGTGCACAACCTGTTCGCCGCCCGGGCCTGGGGCGACAGCCCGCTGGGCCGCCCGATCGCCGGTACCGAGGAGTCGATCGAGGCGCTGACGCGCGCCCAGGTCCACCGCTTCTACCGGCGGCACTACCGGCCGGCCAACGTCGTTGTGGCCGCCGCCGGAAACGTCGACCACGCGAGCCTGGTCCGCCAGGTGCGTACGGCCTTCGGCCGCAACGGCTGGCTCGACGTCCGCGAGGCGCCGGTGCCGCCGCGGCACGGCAGCCGCAAGCGGGTCACCTCCGGGCTGATCGAGGCGAGCCGCCCGTTCGAGCAGGTCAACCTCGTGCTCGGCATGGAGGGCCTGCGCCGCGACGACGACCGGCGCTTCGCGCTCGGCGTGCTCAACACCGCGCTCGGCGGGGGTACGTCGAGCCGTCTCTTCCAGGAGGTCCGCGAGCTCCGCGGGCTGGCCTACTCCGTGTTCTCGTTCTCCTCCCACCACGCCGACTCGGGCCTGGTGGGGGTCTCGGTCGGCTGCCTGCCGAACCGGCTCGACGACGTGCTCGCCGTGGTCCGCCAGGAGCTCGCCAAGGTGGCCCGCGACGGCATCACCGCCGAGGAGCTGGCCCGCGGCAAGGGTCAGCTGCGCGGCGGGCTGGTGCTCGGGCTCGAGGACACCGCGTCGCGGATGTCGCGCATCGGCAAGGCCGAGCTCGTCCACGACGAGCTGCTCAGCATCGACGAGGTGATGGCCCGCATCGACGCCGTCACGCTCGACGAGGTGCGCGCGGTCGGGCGCGAGGTGTTCGGGCGCCCCGAGATCCTCGCGGTCGTCGGCCCGGCCTGACGCGCCGGCCCGCGTCGGTCCTCCGAGGTGGTGTGGATGGCCTGCGAGTCCCGGGGGTCCGGCCGGCGGTGAGCCAGCAACCTTCTGCGATGCCGGGAAGGTTGCTCACGCACCGCCACGACGGCCGACCGGCCTGGCGGTGTGCTGGCAACCGTCTGCGGCACCGAATCGGTTGCTGGCTCACCGCCCGACGGCCTCGCCCGGGCGGCACCAGGTGGGGTCACCGTCGGGGCGCGGGTTCATCAAGGGATGAGGTCGAGATCGCGCCTCCCGGGGTGAACCCAGCCAGGGAGGCGCGGCTTCGCCTTCATCCCTTGATGAAACCCCCTCGCCGGGGCACCCCACCCACCGACACCCGGCGCCGGGGCCTCACTCCGCGAACAGCTCGGCCTGCACCCGACCGAACGCCGACACGAGCTCGGCGTACGACGTGCCGCCGCAGGCGGCGGCGACCAGCGGACCGAGGCGTACGACGGCGTGGTGGATCATCGACAGCGACCAGGCGACCACGCCGGGGTCGAGCGGGTGCACCGAGACCGCCTGGTTGTAGCGGAAGACCACCGTCGCGACCGACTCGCCGAGCTCGAAGCCGGTCAGCGGCAGCGTCGAGTTGACCATGTGTAGGAAGCGGGCGACGTCGCTCACCGCCTCCGGCACGACCTCGTGGGGGAGCACCACGAGGTACTGGAGCACCGGCGGCTGCTCGTGCCCGGGCAGGAAGCACACGTGCGCGGTCGAGGTCCGCCCGGCCTCGTCCTCGAGCGGGACCACCAGCTGCGCCGGCACCTCGCCGTCGCCCGGCAGGACGCTCGAGGGGATGCCGCCCTCGGCGAACTCCTCGGCGAGCAGTCCGAGCAGCTCGTACGCCGGGTCCTGGGTGGCGTCGTACGACGCGCCCGGACTGGTCACATGGACTCCACCTTGGAGAGCTTCCGCTCGATGAGGTCCTGGCCGGACTCCGAGAGCGCCTCGTCCGGGTCGACGTTGATCGAGCTCAGCAGCAGGTAGGAGTCGTGCAGCTCGCGCTCCCTCTCCTCGGGCAGCGCCGCCTCGCGGCTGAAGGCCGAGTCGACGGTGGAGCGCTCGATCGCGCCGAGCACCAGGGGTACGTTGCCCTGGCGGAGCGCGCCGCGCAGCTCGTCGGCCAGCCGGGCGTTGGCGGAGGCCTGGCGGGCCACCTCGTTCGCCTGCTCGATGGCCTGCCGGCGGGCCTTCGCCTGGGGCGTCATCGGGCCCGACCGCGTCTTGCTGAAGCCGACCACGCTCGCGGGCGGCGGGGTCGAGGGTGGCGCCGCCGCGAAGCTGCGGCTGCGCCCGCGCGTGGTGACCTGCTCGGCCTCCTCGGCGTCCATCTCCTCGGTCTCGATCTCGCCGAAGACCTCCTCGGCCCGCTTGCCCTGGGCGATCTGCTCCGCGGCCTTGGCCCGGTCGCGGGCGTTGGAGACCTTGCCGGCGATCTTCGCCGCGGCGTATACGCCACCGGCCACCGCCGCGGCGATCCCGATGCCCCAGCCGATCGGGTTGCTGACGATCAGCAGCGCTCCCGCGGCGATGCCGAGTACGCCGAGGGTGGTCTTCATCGCCGCGATCGCGAGCTTGTACTTCTCGGCGCTGACGATCGCCTTCTTCCACTCGGCGCCGCGAGTGCTCAGCATCGTCTGGGCGCGTCCCCAGGCCAGTCGGCAGAGCTTCTGGACGGCCTTCCCACCGCGCCACATGCCCTGCAGCACCTGGGCGGAGCCGGTCGCGACGCCCAGCGCCCCGGCGGCGGTGCCGAGGGTGGCGTTGCCGACGCCGACCGCGACGTTCTTGACGCTGCCTCCGCTGTGCACGAACGCCGTCTGCACGCCGGCCTTGGCGGTCGAGGTGGCGGCGCCGAGGAGGGCGTTGGCCTGGTTCTTGCCCTTGCGTCCGGCGAGGTTCTTCATGCCCGCGTCGTCGAACTCGGCGGCGTCGTTGCCCATCTTGCGGGCGTTGTTGAGGCCGACCAGCGAGTCGCCGACCAGCAGGCCGCCGAGGGCTTCGCTGGCGCCGCCGGCCTCCTTGGCGAGGTGGGTGCCCAGCGCGACGCTGCCGGTGATGCCGCCGGCGATGCCCGGCTTGCCGAGCTCGACCCCCACCTGGTCGTGCTTGCCGGCCGGACCGCTGTAGGCGGGCGGCTTCGGCGCGACCGCGGGTGCCGCCGGTGCGGGCGCGGGTGCGGCGGCCGGTGCCGCCTTCTTCTTGCGCCAGGGCAGCTCCCAGCGGCAGATCCGGGAGCCGGCGCCCACGCCGCGGGCGATCGCCGCCCGGGTGTGCGGGTCGAGCGGGGCGGCGGACCGGTCGACGAGGCGGCGCGCACCGCCGGCCGGCTGCAGCGTGTGGGCGATCTCGTGGGCGAGCATTCGCTCCCCGGTGGGGGAGCCGGGGTCGTACTGCTGCCGCCCGAAGAAGATGTCCTGACCGGTCGTGAACGCGCTGGCGGAGACCGCCGAGCTGAGCCGGGCGGCGTGGTCGTCGCGGTGGACGCGCACCGAGGAGAGGTCGCGGGAGAACGCCGTCTCCATCCGGCGGCGTACGTCGGCGTCGAGCGGCCGGCCGGTGCCACGACGGGCCTCGATGGCGTCGCTGGTGCCCGGGTCGAGCACGCCGCCCTCGTGGCCGACCACGGCGGTGCCCGACGCCGTGGCGCTGCGCCGGACCGCGTGGTCGCACCCGGGAGCGTGGACGTGGGGGCCGGCCTCGAGGCGGCTCAGCCGCGCCAGCGCGCTGTCGGCCATCGCGTCCGCCTCGTGCTCGGCGCGGTCCTCGGCGTGCCCGACGACGAGCGGCAGCGGGGCCTCCGGGGCGGCGACGGCCGGCGCCGGAGCCGACCGGGCGAGCTCCTGCTCCGTCTCCGGTGTCGCGTGGGTGGGTCCGCTGGACATGGCCCGATTCTCTCCTGCCCCGGGGCGCCGATCGCGGGAAACGCCGATCAACGCCGCGGGTTCGACCCACTGGTCAAGACCGGTGGCCGCCGGCCGAGCTTGACGTGCTCGCGGACGACGGCGTCGGCCAGGTGTCGCATGCCGAGCGGTGTGCCCTCGGCGACGGCGGCGTACACGGCCGTCAGCACGATGTTGCGGATGTCGCCGCCGGCCAGCTCGACGGACGCGGCGAGGCCGTCGAGGTCGACCGGGTCCTGGGCGTCGGTGCCGATGCCGTCCAGGTGGTGGGACCAGAGACGCCGGCGCGTCGGCTCGTCGGGCGCGGGGAAGGCCACCATGAAGTGCAGCCGCCGCGCGAACGCCGGGTCGATGTTGCCGCGCAGGTTGCTGGCCAGCACGGTGATGCCGTCGAACTGCTCCATCCGCTGCAAGAGGTAGGCGATCTCCTGGTTGGCGTAGCGGTCCTTGGCGTCGCGGACCTCGGAGCGGGAGCCGAACAGGGCGTCCGCCTCGTCGAAGAACAGCACGGCGTTGGTGGCCTCCGCCTCGGTGAAGACCCGCTCGAGGTTCTTCTCGGTCTCGCCGATGTACTTGTCGACGATCGTGGAGAGGTCGACCTGGTAGAGGTCCATGCCCAGCGAGTCCGCGACCACGTGGGCAGCCAGGGTCTTGCCGGTGCCGGGCGGCCCGGAGAAGAGTGCGCAGATGCCGGTGCCCTTGCCGCCCTTGCCGTGCAGCGGCCCGAGCGCCGTCACCTCGTCGCGGTAGCGGGCCCAGTCGAGCAGCCGGGTGACCTCGCCCAGGGCAGCAGGCGGCAGCACCAGGTCGTCGAGCGTGACCGACGATCCGGCGTTCGCGCGCACGCTGCGGCCGCGGCCCAGCTCGCGCGCCGACTGCCGGACCCGCGCGATCGACACCCGCTCCTCGCCATGCAGCCGCGCGCTGGTCACCGCGTGCCGCCCCACCGCCACGATCTGCTCGGGCGACAGCGGCATGCCGCTCACCTCGCGGGCCGCGGTCTCGTCCTCGAGCAGCGGCTGCCACAGGGCCTGGCGCTCGGCGACGGAGAGCCGGGGCGCCGGGACGGTCAGCGGGAGGTCGGCCGGCCAGACCGGGTCCCAGGGCTCCGCGCTGACGCCGACGACGGGCACGGCGGAGCGCAGGTAGACGTCGGGTCGCACCCGCTCCGCCCCGACGAGCACGACGACGCTGCCGGCCAGGCCGCCCTCGAGCAGCACCTCGAACGCCGCCTCCTCGACCGGTGTCGTCGGGTCGAGCCGACCCAGGTCCGCCACCAGGTGTGCCACGTCGAGCCGCCGGCAGGCGGCGGCGGCCATCGCCGCGCCGGCGCCCCCGGCCGGAGCGTGGATCCAGACCAGTCGCTGTCCGGCGCCGAGCGCGGCCGCCACCAGTTCGGTGCCCTCGACCTCGACCGGAACGGCGTCGTGCAGCAGGCCCAGCACCCGTCGGGTCGGTACGTCGTCGCCCGCCAGGTGGGCGGCCACCCGATCGGGGAGGACGACACGGCGGCTGAGCAGCACGTCGGCTCCGGTGGTGGCGACCAGGCCCTGGCGTACGAGCGCCGAGTGCTGGCCGAGGTGCTGCTGGGCCGCCCGGGCGTCGGCGGTCAGGCCGGCGACCTCCATCGCGACGGCGACGGTCGCGCGCGCGGGCCCGGGATCCCCGGAGAGCAGCCCGGTCAGCAGGTGACCGCTCACGGTGTGGTCGGCCAGCGCGGCGACCTCCAGGATCGCGGTCTCGGCGGGGGAGAGGCCGAACCGGTGGGCCAGCTCGGCCAGGGCCGCCTCGCGCTCGACGTCGGCGGCGTCGAGGTCGAGCGCGGCGAGGGCCGCCTCGGCGGTGCCGGCGGCGCTCCAGCCCGCCTCGGTGCGTCGGGCGACCGCGGTCGCGATCCGAGTCGACAGGGTCTCCACGGTCGACAGGATCCCATGGGCCGGGTGCGCTGTCCGGCGTACCTCGGGGGGCGGGTCAGCCCCTCGTCAGCGCCAGCGCGACGACTCCCGCGGCCGCGCAGGCCCAGAGCACGCTCGTGAACGTGCCGATGATGAACCGCTCGGCCGCGCCGGTGCGGACGCCGTCCTCGGCCGCGCGCAGCTCGGGGTAGCGGCCCAGGCCCTTGAGGGCGAGGACGACCGCGAGGCCCTCGGGCCAGCCGGCGACCAGGGTGGCGTAGATCGCCGCCCGCTCCAGCGCCCCGATCCAGGCGCCGCCGCGCAGCACGTGCCCGGCCAGGTCGAGGGACTCGGCCGGGGGCTCGCGACGGTCGACGAGGTCGAAGACGAGCGCGGTGAGCGGCCCGCCGCCCGCGACCGCGACCGCGCCGCCGAGGGCGACCAGCAGCGCCTCGGCGGCGGGAGAGTCGACGCTGACCCGGTCGGGTGCCGCCGCGACGGCGGCAGCGGCAGCGAGCAGCAGCAGCGCGGCCGGCGCCCAGATCCGGCGGCCACCGAGCGCCCACGCCGCCAGCCCGCAGAGGAGGGTGAAGCCCAGCAGTACCAGCGTCAGCGCGCCCCAGTTCTCAGCCGACATGGTCGACATGGTCCTCTCCCGTCCCGAGCAGGTGTGCGGCGATTCCGGCGACGAGCTCGTGCGCCCGGCGCGCCTCGACGATGCCGGCGGCCTGGGCGCGCTGGCTCACGGCCGACTGGCTGATGCCGAGCCGCTCGCCGACCTCGGCGTACGACAGGCCCTCGGCGACCAGGTCGGCCACCTCCCAGCCCCGGGTGGTGCGGCGGGCGAGCACGGCGGCCCACAGCCAGATCGTGGTCTCCAGGGCGCGCGCCGCGGGCTCGTCGCCGACGACCCGGGTGTGCCACGGACTGTTCTTGGCGGCGGTCACGGCCGCGCGCGCGTGGAGGTACGCCGGGCCGCGGCCGGCGCGGGCATGGTCGGGGAGCGGCTCCTCGACCATGCCGACGCCCACGCCGATGTTCCACGCGTCGGCCCGGAGCAGCAGAGACAGCGCGTCGGCGACCGACCGCGCCCGGACCAGCACGCCTTGGAGTTCGTCGCCCACCGTGCGCTCGAAGGGCAGCCGGGCGGGCACGGCGGCCAGTTTGGCGAGTGCCTCGGGAATCAGGTCCGGGCCGCTGCGGCTGCCGCGTTGGTCGACGGTCAGGACCACGACGGGGGTGGTCATGCCGAGGAGGTTACGTCAGGGAATAACCTAATGCAAGAGAAGTGAAGGATATTTCCTTATCTGCGACCGATGATGCCGACGACCGGCGGCGCCACCTGGTTGACCACCGAGACCCGGAAGCCGCCCCCCTGGAGTGCCGCCGAGGACTTGCGCACGATGTTGGGTACCAGTTCGGGGCGGTTGGCGTCGAAGAAGAGGTAGACCGCGCCGCCGGGCAGCACCCGCTCGTGGAGCAGCGCGATCTCGTCGGCGCAGTCGCGCACCCAGAACAGGTTGACGTTGAAGGCGAAGACCTTGTGCAGCCGCTTGACCGGCACCCGCAGCGTCGCGAGGTCGATCTGGCGCACGGTCAGTCGGCCGCTCTCGACGAAGCGGGCGCAGCGGCGCTTGGTGCGGTCGACGCCCGACTCGGACCGGTCGATCGCGAAGAGCTTCCCGGTGTCGAGCCGCTCGCAGATCATCTCGGCGCCGTAGCCGGGACCACAACCGATCTCGAGCACATGGTCCGTCGGCTGGACGTCCATGATGTCGACAGCCCACCGGATCCGCGGCGGGATCGTCTGCAGCGCCATGCGCCCAAGACTGCCAGACGGTCGCCGCCGAGTCAGGCACCGGCTGGCCGGTAGGTTGAGGGCGTGATCACGGTAGGTGTGCTCGGTGCGCGTGGACGAGTCGGCTCGGAGGTCTGTCGGGGGGTCGAGGCGGCCGCCGACATGGAGCTGGTCGCCGCGGTCGACGTCGGCGACGACCTCGACTCCCTGGTGACCTCCGGTGCTCGGGCCGTCGTCGACTTCACCCATCCCGACGCGGTCATGGACAACCTCGAGTTCTGCATCGACCACGGCATCCACGCCGTCGTCGGCACCACCGGCTTCGACGACGCCCGGCTGGACACCCTGCGCCGCTGGCTGGCCGACGCGCCGTCGGTCGGCGTGCTGATCGCGCCCAACTTCTCGATCGGCGCGATCCTGATGATGCGCTTCGCGGCCGCGGCAGCGCCGTACTACGAGTCCGTCGAGGTGGTCGAGCTGCACCACCCGACGAAGGCCGATGCGCCCTCCGGCACGGCTCGGCGTACGGCGGAGCTGATCGCCGCCGCCCGTCGCGAGGCCGGCGTCGACGCGATGCCGGACGCGACGTCCACCGGCCTCGACGGCGCCCGCGGCGCGGACGTCGACGGCGTCCGGGTGCACAGCGTGCGGGTTCGCGGTCTGGTCGCCCACCAGGAGGTGTTGCTGGGCGGGCCGGGGGAGACTCTCACGATCCGGCACGACTCACTGGACCGGGCGTCGTTCGTGCCCGGTGTCCTCACCGGCGTGCGCGAGATCGCTGCCCGGCCGGGCCTGACCGTCGGGCTGGAGCACGTCCTCGGCTTCATCTAGGGGTCGGCGCGAACTCGGTTGCCTGCAGGTTCGTGCATTGCAGGAACCTGTGCGTGCCGCCCGGTTCCACCGCTCGTTGACAGCGGCGAGGCTGCGAGTCCGTAGCCGCTCCTCGAGGTGGAGAAGGACGTGTCATGCGCAGGATCCCGGGACCCGGCGATGCGGGGCGCGTCGCCGCGGCCCGGACCGGGTACCGCGCCCCTGACGGTCCACCCGGCCCCGATGCCGGCCACCGCGGTGCCCGGACCCTGGACGTCGCGCGCGACCTCGGCGCCGCGGGCGATGTCCAGCACAGCGCGGTCGCCACGGCCCGGAGCGTCGTCGGCGTGAGCTGACCCTCTGGGAGACCGCGAGCGGGCCCGCGCCGACCTGGTCGGTGCGGGCCTTGCTGGGGGTGCCGAGGTCCGGTCCGGTCAGAGCATCCGGGCCAGGGCGGCGGCGAGCGCCGCGCCGAACACGACGACCAGGAACGGTGCCCGCAGCAGCAGGAGCGCCACGGCCACCGCGAGGCCGAGCGCGCGGGCGTCGAGCACCAGGTCGTGGCCGTCGGCGAACACCTGGACGGCCACCAGCGCCGAGAGCAGCGCGACCGGGATCAGGTCGGCGACCCGCTCGACCAGGGGCCGCTCGAGCACCCGTGGCGGCACCGACAGCCCGGCCAGCTTGAGCAGGTAGCAGCCGATCCCGGTGGCGACGACGGCGACCCAGATCACGGCGCGCTCCCCGGGGTGCTCCGCGACAAGGCCCCGGCGAGCAGGGCGACCGCGGCCGCCGCCAGCACGGGTACGCCGGCGGGCACGACCGGCACGGTCGCGAGCGCCACGACGGCGGCGGCGAGGGCGACCTGCAGGTTGCGGCGGCCGTGCAGCCGCGGCCAGAGCAGCGCCAGGAAGGCGGCGCCGACGGCGGCGTCGAGCCCGTAGGTGCGCGGATCGCCGATCGTGTTGCCGGCGACCGCGCCGATCAGCGTGGCGAGGTTCCAGAGCACGAAGATCGAGACGCCCGTGGTCAGGAAGCCGACCCGGGCCGCCGGGGTCGACTCGCGGGTCACCCCCATCGCGGTCGACTCGTCGATCAGCACGTGCGCCGCCAGGATGCGGCGCAGCCCGGTGAAGCGGAGCAGCGGCGCCATCCGCAGCCCGTAGAGGGTGTTGCGGGTGCCGAGCAGCAGGGCGGTCAGGGCGCCGGAGAGCGGTGCACCGCCGGCCGCGAGCACGCCGATCAGGGCGAACTGGCTGGCGCCGGTGAAGACCAGCAGCGACAGGGCGCAGGTCTGCGCCACCGACAGTCCGGCCGCGACCGAGACCGCGCCGAAGCTGACGCCGTACGCACCGGTGGCGATGCCGACGCCGAGGCTGTCGCGGACGATCGCGCGCCGCTCGCGGGGGTCCAGGGGCGCGACGGTCACCCGCCCGAGCGTAGCTAGTGACGGCGCACGCGCACCGGACGGGTGCGGTGGTGGAAGTCGTGCAGCAGCACGTAGTTGAGGAGCAGGCCCGCGAGCAGGCCCCAGCCGATGCCGGCGCCGATCAGGAGCGGCGCACCCATGACCTCGACGAGCCAGATCCCGGAGAGCATGCCCACGACGAGGGCGGTGACGATGACGAGCAGGCGGTGCAGGCGCGGCAGGGGTCCGAACACGGAGGTCTCCGATCTGGAGTGGACCTCCATCCTGGCCCGGGAGCCCAGGAAATCAAGGGGTGACTTCTGTGAGCGAGGTGTGCATCCTGATCTGCTTGACGAGGGTGCTGCCGGAGCCGTCGAGGTCGAGCTCGCGGTGCGCCCCGTCGGCCGCCCAGCCGGCGCCGGCGAGGAAGGCGCGCAGGGCGTCGTCGGTCGCCAGCACCCACTGCACGGCGCGCGCGAAGCGGTCGGCGGCCATCGTCTCCGCGGCGGCCTGGAGCAGCCGGGAGCCGTGCCCGCGCCCGCGCTCGTCGGGGTCGACGGTCAGCTCGGCCAGCTCGCCGTCGGCGATCGGGTCGCAGTCGGGGTCGGCCGCGGGGGAGCAGATCGCGAAGCCGACCACCCGGTTGCGCTCGAGGGCGACGAGCACCCGGTTGCGGGCGTCGCCGGGCCGGTCGAGGGCGGCGCGCCACGCCGCGGCGGCCGCCTCGGCGTCGTCGGGGAGTGCGTCGGCGGGCACCAGGCCGGCGTACGTCGTGCGCCAGGTGCGCAGCTGCAGCTCGGCGATCGCGGGCGCGTCGTCGGCCCAGGCGACGCGGACCGAGACGTCGGCGGTGGGACTGCTCATGTCCCGATCCTCTCAGCCGCGCGAGTTGTTACAGTACGCCGTTCGTCCGGAATGTAACTGTAACAACTCTGGTAGCGTGCCGAACGTGTCCTTCGACGACCTGCTCGCCGACGACGGTCGGGTGGAGCCGCGCGACCCGATGCCCGATGGCTATCGGCGGACGCTGGTGCGCCAGATCGCCCAGCACGCGCACTCCGAGATCATCGGCATGCAGCCGGAGGGAAACTGGATCAGCCGGGCGCCGTCGCTGCGCCGCAAGGCGATCCTGATGGCGAAGGTGCAGGACGAGGCCGGGCACGGGCTCTACCTGTACGCCGCGGCCGAGACGCTCGGCGTCGACCGGGCCGACCTGCTCGACCAGCTGCACACCGGCCGGCAGAAGTACTCCTCGATCTTCAACTACCCGACGCTCACCTGGGCCGACGTCGGCGCGATCGGGTGGCTCGTCGACGGCGCCGCGATCGTCAACCAGGTGCCGCTGTGCCGCTGCTCCTACGGCCCCTACGCCCGCGCGATGGTGCGGATCTGCAAGGAGGAGTCCTTCCACCAGCGGCAGGGCTTCGAGATCCTGCACACCCTGTCCCACGGCACGCCGGGGCAGCGGGCGATGGCCCAGGACGCCGTCGACCGCTACTGGTGGCCGGCGCTGATGATGTTCGGCCCGCCTGACGACGACTCGCCCCACTCCGCCCAGTCGATGGCGTGGGGGATCAAGCGGTTCTCCAACGACGACCTGCGCCAACGGTTCGTCGACATGACCGTGCCGCAGGCGGAGGCGCTCGACCTGACGCTGCCCGACCCGGAGATCCGCTGGAACGACGAGCGCGGCCACTACGACTTCGGCGAGGTCGACTTCGGCGAGCTCACCGAGGTGATCAAGGGCAACGGGCCGTGCAACCGCGAGCGGATGGCCCACCGCCTCCGGGCGCACGAGGACGGCGCCTGGGTGCGCGAGGCGGCCGCGGCGTACGCCGCGAAGCACGCGGTCCCCGAGGAGGGCGCCGCATGAACGACTGGCCGCTGTGGGAGGTGTTCGTGCGCTCGCGCCGCGGGCTCTCGCACGTGCACGTCGGCTCGCTGCACGCGCCGGACGCCGAGCTCGCGCTGCGCAACGCCCGCGACCTCTACACCCGACGCCAGGAGGGCATCTCGCTGTGGGTGGTGCCGTCGGCGCAGATCGTGGCGTCCGACCCGGGGGAGCGCGAGGCGTTCTTCGACCCCGCCGACGACAAGGTCTACCGGCACCCGACCTTCTACTCGGTGCCCGAGGGGGTCGAGCACCTGTGACCACCCCACCGAGCACCCTGTTCGACTACGTCCTCGGCCTGGCCGATGACGCGCTGGTCTCGGCGCAGCGGATGGGCTGGTGGATCAGCCGGGCGCCGGAGCTCGAGGAGGACGTCGCCCTCGCGAACATCGGGCTCGACCAGCTCGGGCAGGCACGGGCGCTGCTGACCTACGCCGGGGCGGTCGAAGGGGCGGGCCGCACCGAGGACGACCTGGCCTACCTGCGCGACGACCGCGAGTTCCGCAACGTCTGGCTGGTCGAGCGGCCGCAGGCGGACTTCGCCGTCACGATCGCGCGGCTGCTGGTCCTCGCGACCTGGCAGTCGGAGCTGTACGTCGCGCTCGCGTCGGCGTCCGACCCCACGCTCGCCGGCGTGGCCGGCAAGGCGGTCAAGGAGGTCGCCTACCACGTCGACCACGCCCGGCTCTGGACGCTGCGGCTCGGTGACGGCACCGAGGTGTCGCACCTGCGGATGCAGCAGGCGCTCGACGCGGAGTGGCCCTACGTCGAGGAGCTCTTCGCCCCCACCGCCGGCGCCCTCGTGGACCCGGGCGCGCTGCGCGAGGGGGTGCTGGGACGGGTCGAGGAGGTCGTCGTCGCGGCGACCCTGTCGGTCCCGCAGGTCGCACCGGCCATCGGGGGAGGCCGGCGCGGCCTGCACACCGAGCACCTCGGGCACCTGCTCGCGGAGATGCAGCACCTGCACCGATCGCACCCGGGAGCGGTCTGGTGACCGGCTTCGTCGACCGCAGGGCCGCCCCGACCGCCCCCTCGGCGGCCTGGAAGATCGCCGCCGACCTGCCCGACCCCGAGCTGCCGGTGGTGACGATCGGCGACCTCGGCATCCTGCGCGACGTCACCGAGGACGACCAGGGTCGCGTGCACGTCACGATCACCCCGACGTACTCCGGCTGCCCCGCGATGGAGACGATCAGCGATGACCTGGTCGACGCCCTGACCTCGGCCGGCTACCAGCACGTCGACGTGGAGTACGTGCTGTCGCCGGCATGGACGACCGACTGGATGACCGAGGAGGCGCGCGCCAAGCTCGCGGCGTACGGCATCGCGCCGCCAGGCCCGGCGGGTCCAGTGACGGGCCCGGCGGGGCAGGTGACGGGGCAGGTGACGGGGCCGGTCACGGTGCCGCTCGCCGTCCGGTGCCCGCGCTGCGGGTCGCCGGACACCCGCGAGTCGAGCCGCTTCGGGTCGACCGCGTGCAAGTCGCTATGGGTGTGCCGCTCCTGCCGGGAGCCGTTCGACCACTTCAAGGCTCACTGATGGGGCACCACTGATGGGGCACCGCTGAGGTGTCGGCGACCTTCCACGCGCTGCGGGTCGCGGCGATCGACGAGCTCACCGACGACTCGGTCGCGCTCACCTTCGAGGTGCCCGACGACCTGGCGTCCGACTTCGCCTGGCTGCCCGGCCAGCACCTGAACATCCGCGGCGGCGACGACGTACGCCGTTCCTACTCGATCTGCACGGCGCCGTCGTCCGGCCGGCTGCGGATCGGCGTCAAGCGCCTCCCCGACGGCGCCTTCAGCTCCGGGGTGCTCTCGACGCTCACGGTCGGCGACACGCTCGACGTGATGACGCCCGCGGGCCGGTTCACCACGACGGTGTCCCCGACCGCCGCCCGGCACGTCGTGGCCGTCGCGGCCGGCTCCGGCATCACGCCGGTGCTCTCGATCGTCACGGCGGTCCTCGAAGGGGAGCCGGCCTCCTCGGTGACGCTGGTCTACGTCAACCGGACGCACCGCTCGGTCATGTTCCTCGACGAGGTGCACGACCTCAAGGACCGCTTCCCGTCGCGGCTGCAGATCGTGCACGTGCTCTCGCGGGAGACCTCCGACGTGGAGCTGCTGTCCGGCCGGCTGGACGGCCCCCGCCTGTCGCGGATCGTCGCCGCCTTCGGGCTCGCCGGCGCCGACGACTGGTTCCTGTGCGGGCCGCAGCAGATGCTCGTCTCGGTCCGGTCCGCGCTCGCCGACCTGGGCGTCCCCTCGGCGCGGGTGCACAGCGAGCTCTTCCACGCCGACCCCGTCGAGCGGGCGCCCGTCGAGGCGCTGACGGGCGCACCGGACGGCGCGGCCCGGGTGACGATCCGCCTCGACGGCCGCGCGTCGTCGCTCGACCTGCGCCCCGACGACGTACCCGTGCTGGAGGCGGCCCTGCGGGTCCGCGCCGACCTGCCCTTCGCCTGCAAGGGCGGGGTGTGCGGCACCTGCCGCGCGCGCCTGGTCTCCGGCACCGTCGCGATGGACGCCAACTACGCCCTCGAGCCCGACGAGATCGAGCGCGGGTACGTGCTCACCTGCCAGGCGCACCCGACCTCCGAGGAGGTCGTCCTCGACTACGACGGCTGAGGCCGGGCGCCGCTGATGCGATAGCATCAGATGTATGCGCACCACTCTCGACATCGACGACGACGTGCTCATGGTCGCCAAGGAGCGCGCCCGACGCGAGCGTCGGTCGGCGGGCGCGATCCTGTCGGAGCTCGCCCGGCAGGCGCTGAACGATGCATCGGACCAGGCCGCCCGCGCCGACTACGGATTCCGGCCCCTGCCGTCCCGCGGCGGGCTGGTCACCAACACCCTGATCGACGAGATCGCCGCGGAACTCGAATCGTGAGGGCACTCCTCGACGTCAACGTGCTCCTGGCGCTGCTCGACTCCGACCACGTGAGTCATCGGCGGGCCTGGGACTGGCTGGACGCCGAGATCGACCAGGGATGGGCCTCGTGCCCGCTCACCCAGAACGGCTTCGTGCGGATCATCAGTCAGCCGCGCTACCCGAACCCGATCCGTTCCGGCCAGGCGATCGAGCTGCTGCGGCAGGCGACCGCGACCGCTCACCACGAGTTCTGGCCGGCGGAGGTCTCCGTGCTCGACGCCGAGCGGGTCCGCGCCGATCGCGTGCATGGACCGAAGCAGGTCACCGCCCTCTACCTGCTGGCACTCGCCGTGGCCCGCGGCGGCCGGCTCGTGACCTTCGACGAGTCGGTGCCGGTCTCGGCTGTGCCCGGCGCAGGCCGTGATCACCTGACGCTGTTGTGAGGGCGCAGGGCCCGTGCCGGGCGGCACTAGGGTCGGACCCATGCAGACTCGCAACCTCGGCGGCAGTGGACTGAAGATCTCGGAGATCGCCTACGGCAACTGGCTGACCCACGGATCCCAGGTGGAGGAGGATGCCGCGACGGCCTGCGTGCGGCAGGCGCTCGACGAGGGCATCACGACGTTCGACACCGCCGACGTCTACGCCAACACCGCCGCGGAGACCGTGCTCGGCAACGCACTGAAGGGTGAGCGGCGCGAGGGCCTGGAGATCTTCACCAAGGTCTTCTGGCCGACCGGGCCTCGCCAGCACAACGACCACGGCCTGTCGCGCAAGCACATCATGGAGTCGATCGACGGATCGCTGCGGCGGCTGCGGACCGAGTACGTCGACCTCTACCAGGCGCACCGCTATGACCACGAGACGCCGCTCGAGGAGACGATGGAGGCGTTCGCCGACGTCGTACGCCGGGGCAAGGCGCTCTACATCGGGGTCAGCGAGTGGCGCGCGGAGGAGATCCGGGCGGCGTACGAGCTCGCGCGGGAGCTGCGGATCCCGCTGGTCTCCAACCAGCCGCAGTACTCCATGCTCTGGCGGGTCATCGAGGCCGAGGTGGTCCCCACCAGTGCCGAGCTCGGTATCGGCCAGATCGTGTGGTCCCCGATCGCCCAGGGTGTGCTGACGGGGAAGTACCTCCCCGGCCGGCCGGCGCCCGAGGGCAGTCGCGCCACCGACGAGAAGGGCGGCGCGAACATGATCAGCCGCTGGATGCAGGACGACGTCCTCGAGCGGGTCCAGCGGCTCCGGCCGATCGCCGACGAGGCCGGCCTCTCGATGGCTCAGCTCGCGGTCGCCTGGGTGCTGCAGAACGACAACGTCTCCGCCGCCATCATCGGCGCCAGCCGGCCCGAGCAGGTCACCGACAACGCCCGCGCCTCGGGCGTCACCCTCGACGAGGCGACGCTGCAGGCGATCGACGAGGTCGTCGGCCCGATCGTCGAGCGGGACCCCGCCCAGACCCAGTCGCCGTCGCGCCGCGACTTCTAGCGGTCCGGGTGGTCGGTGCGTGCGTCGCCGGCCGCGGTTTCATCAAGGGATGAGGGTCGAGCCGCGCTTCCCAGGGTGGACTCAGCCAGGGAAGCGCGGGTTCGCCTGCATCCCTTGGTGAACCGCCGACACCCGGCCCCCGGCACGGCCAGCCAGCGTCGCCGAGCCTGGGAGCCGACCGCCTAGCGGTCGTAGTCGTCCGGGAGCGCCTGCCCGATCTTCACGCGGGGCTTGGGCAGGCGCATGAACTTCATCTGCATGGCGCGGGTGATCGCGTAGTAGGTCGTGCCCTTGAGGCTCTTGTCGGGGAACCGACGGGCCAGCTCGCGGCGCAGCCGGAACCGCAGCCAGAACATGTCGAAGAGGACGACGATCACGATCACCAGCAGCAGCGTGTTGCCCCACTGGGCGAGCGACGGGTTGCCGGAGTAGCCGAGGATCATCGTGATCAGCAGCAGCGGGATCACCAGCTCGATCATCGAGAACCGGGCGTCGACGTAGTCGCGGATGAAGCGGCGCACCGGGCCCTTGTCCCGCGCCGGGAAGTAGCGCTCGTCGCCGTCGCGCATCGCCTGGCGGACGGTCTTGCTCGACTCCGAGCGCTGCTTGCGCTGCGCCGCCGACTGCTCCTTGCGGGTCCGGGGCTGCTTGACCCGCGCCTTGGCGGCGGCCTCCGCCTCCTTGCGCGTCGGGGTCGGACGACCCTTGCCGCCCACCTTGGTGGGAGTCGGCTCGGGGGCGGGTTCGGACTTGCTGCGACGGAACAACGCGGGGCCTTCGGAGAGCGGGGACGAGAGGTTGACCTCAGACTACCGGCGGCGCCGCTGTGGTTCCCATTGCGGCTGTCCGTCTAGGGTTGACTCCGAGACCGGACCGTATCGAGAGGGACCACGCCGCAATGGGACTCTGGCAGCGCTTCACCCTGATCTTCAAGTCGAAGGCGAGCAAGGCGCTCGACCGCGCCGAGGATCCCCGCGAGACCCTCGACTACAGCTACCAGAAGCAGCAGGAGCTGCTCTCCAAGGTACGTCGTGGGGTGGCCGACGTCGCCACCAGCCGCAAGCGGGTCGAGCTGCAGATCAACCAGCTCGAGCAGCAGTCCACGAAGCTCCAGGACCAGGCGCAGAAGGCGATCGCCGTGGACCGTGAGGACCTCGCCCGCGAGGCGCTCACGCGCAAGTCCGGTCTGACCACGCAGATCACCGACCTCAAGACCCAGCACGCCCAGCTCCAGGCGGAGGAGGAGAAGCTCACCCTCGCCCAGCAGCGGCTGCAGGCGAAGGTCGAGGCGTTCCGCACCCGCAAGGAGACGATCAAGGCGACGTACACCGCCGCCGAGGCGCAGACCCGTATCAACGAGGCGATGTCGGGCATCGGCGACGAGCTGGGCGACGTCGGCCAGGCGATCCAGCGGGCCGAGGACAAGACCGCCCAGATGCAGGCGCGGGCCGGCGCGATCGACGAGCTGATCGCCTCCGGCGCGCTCGACGACGTCACCGCGACCAACAGCGGCGACGACATCGCGCGCGAGCTCGACGCGCTCAGCTCGCAGGCCGACGTGGAGGCCGAGCTAGCCGCGCTCAAGGCCGGCACGGCGCCCACCCCGCCGGCGGCGATCGAGGGGGCCGACGACAGCGGGGACGTCCTCGAGGCGGCCCCGGAGAAGCAGGCACAGGAGAAGGCCCAGGAGAAGGCAGAGGGCGAGCAGGCCTGAGTCCCGCCCGTTTGAGCCGTCCCGGAGAATAAGGGCATGGCACGCACGCGATTCGTCGGCGATCCCGGGCTCACCGCCCGGATGACCACCGTGATCTTCCTGCTCGGTGCGCTGTTCGTCGGCATCATCGCGATTCTGATGGCGCTGTTCTGGAACAGCCCGCTGCTCGTCTTCCTGATCGGCATCGGCGGAATCGGTGTCGCCTGGTTCCAGTGGTACAACTCCGACAAGGTCGCCATGAAGGCGATGCGGGCCCGCGAGGTGACCCCGGAGCAGGCGCCCGAGCTGCACGCCATGATCGACCGCCTCTGCGTGCTCGCCGACATGCCGAAGCCCCGGGTCGGCGTCGCCGACACCGAGCTGCCCAACGCGTTCGCGACCGGCCGCTCGCCCAGCCACTCCGCGGTGGTGGTGACCACCGGCATCCTCCAGCGCCTCAACGGCGAGGAGCTCGAGGGCGTCCTCGCCCACGAGCTGTCCCACGTCGCCCACCGCGACGTGCTGGTGATGACCGTGGCCTCGTCCGCGGGCATCGTCGCCGGCATGCTCACCCGGGGCGCGCAGTACGGCGCGATCTTCGGCGGCAACCGGCGTGACAACAACAACGGCCTCCCGGTCTGGCTGATCGTCCTCGTCGTCAGCCTGATCACGTACGCCGTGAGCTTCCTGCTCCTCAAGCTGCTCTCGCGCTACCGCGAGATGTCGGCCGACCGGGCCGGCGCCTACCTCACGATGAAGCCCGAGGCGCTCGCCTCGGCGCTGCAGAAGATCACCGGCGAGATCAACACGATCCCCGACCGCGACCTGCGCGCCTCGCAGCCGATGAACGCCTTCTTCATCGCGCCGGCCGTCAAGGGCGTGTCGATGCGCACCCTCACCTCGACCCACCCGACGCTCGAGCAGCGCCTGGAGCAGCTGGCGAAGATCCGCGCCGAGCTGGACCGGTCCGCCTGATGGGCCTCTGGGACGTCATCACCGGCCGCTCCCGCCCCAAGGCGCCCCGTCTCGACGCGCTCTTCCACGTGCCGAGCGCGGCGATCACGCTGGAGACGAGCCTCGGCCTGCGGCCGACCGGCACCGGCTCGGTCTGCTACCGGGCGGCGACCGGCAACGCCTTCGCGCAGGTGCAGTCGGAGGTCGTCGAGCTGCTCAACGCCGACCCCGGCCAGCCCGACGTCGAGCTCAGCCAGGACGAGTACGGCTTCACCTGGCTCGTGGTCCGCGACGACCCCGACATCGCCGACCTTTGCACCGACCTGCACGCGGTGAACACCTCGCTGGAGGAGCAGGGGTTCGGACCCGGCCTGCTCTGCTCGCTGATCCCGTTCGCGGGCGCCGACGGTCGCCGGGTCGGCCTGGTCTACCTCTACAAGCAGGGCACCTTCTACCCGTTCGCGCCCCAGGGCGGCTCCGCCGGGGCGGGGGAGCGGCAGCGCGACAACCTGCTCGAGCTCCAGCTGCGCGACACCCTCGCCGGCGAGCTCCCGATGGAGCAGGACCTCGGCCGCTGGCTCGCGGTCTGGGGCGCCCCCGGCCTGTAAGGCAGGTCCGCCCACAGGTCCGCCCCACAGGCCACGCACAGGTCGACCCGAGGAGCGGCACAGCCCGCCCCGGCAACGTCTCCCTCGCGGCGCCGACCGGTCCCGCATCGACCCACGTCGAGAGGGACCCCCGTGCGCCTGCCCGCCCGTCGTCGCTCGCGTGTCCTGCTGGGCGGCGCCCTCGTGGCGCTGGTCGCGGTCGCGAGCACCGGCGCCTGGCTGTCGACCCGCGACAGCTCACAGGCCGCCTCCAGCACCACCGCGACCGTGTCCACGGAGACCGTCCGCGACACCGTCACGGCCGACGGGTCGGTCGCCGCCAGCAGGACCGCCGACGAGTCGTTCGCCGTCGCCGGCCGGGTGACCCGGGTCGCCGTCGCCGAGGGCGAGAGGGTCCGCAAGGACCAGGTGCTCGCGGTCGTCGACGATGCCGCCCTGGTCGCCACCCGGCGCGCCGCGCAGTCGTCGTACGACGCCGCCCTGGCCCAGCTCGACGACGACGAGGACTCCGGCGCCGGCGACGTCCGGCTCGCCAGCGACCGGGCCGCAATCGTCTCGGCCCGCGCCGCCCTCGCCGACGCCCGCAGCGCCGTCGAGGACGCCACCCTGCGCGCCTCGATCAAGGGCACGGTGACCTCGGTCGACCTCGCCGAGGGCGACACCGTCGGGTCGACCGCGCCGACCGCAGACGCGGACACCTCGGCCGGCACGATCTCGATCGTCTCGACCGGCAGGTACGTCGTGGACGCGACCGTCGCCGCCGCCGACGTCGACCGGCTCAAGCGGGGCCTGCAGGCCGAGATCGCCGTCACCGGCGTGGCCGACACCGTCTACGGCACCGTCGAGGAGGTCGGCCTGGTCGCGCGGACCAACGACAGCGGCGCCGCCGTGTTCCCGGTGACGATCGCGGTCACCGGCCGGCGCCACGACCTCTACGCCGGGGTCTCGGCGACCGCGACGATCGTCGTCAGGCAGCGCGAGGGCGTGCTCACCGTGCCGAGTCGGGCGCTCACGACCGAGGACGGCACGACCTACGCCATCCAGGTCGAGGACGGCGAGGAGACCAGGGTCGAGGTCGAGACCGGCGAGGCGTTCGGCGTGACGACCGAGGTGGTCTCGGGGCTCGAGGAGGGCGACACGGTCGTCGTGCCGGGCCTCGAGCGGATCTCCGGTGGTGGCGGGGGAGGCCGGCAGGGCTTCCCGGATGGTCAGCTGCCGCAGCTCCGGATGGACGGCGGCCAGCCCGCGATGCCGGGCGGCCCGGCCCAGTGAGCGCGACGACGAGCACCCCGCCCATCATCGGGCTCGACGGCGTCCGCAAGACCTACCGCACCGGCAGCCTGGAGTTCGAGGCGCTGCGCGGCATCGACACCGCGATCCGCGAGGGCGAGTACGTCGCGGTCGTCGGCCCGTCCGGCTCCGGCAAGTCCACGCTGATGAACATCCTCGGCTGCCTCGACAACCCCACCGCCGGCAGCTACCTGCTCGCCGGCGAGGACGTGTCGACCATGTCGGAGGCCCAGCTGGCGGAGGTGCGCAACCGCCGCATCGGCTTCGTCTTCCAGCAGTTCAACCTGCTGGCCGGCCTGCCCGCGTGGCGCAACGTCGAGCTGCCGCTCGTGTACGCCGGCCTGCCCCGCCAGGAGCGACGCGAGCGGGCCGTGGCCGCGCTGGAGCGGGTCGGGCTGGCCGACCGCACCGCGCACCGGCCGGGCGAGCTCTCCGGCGGCCAGCAGCAGCGCGTGGCGGTCGCCCGGGCGCTGGTGGCCGAGCCGGCGATCATCCTGGCCGACGAGCCCACCGGCAACCTCGACTCCCGGTCGACCGCCGACGTGCTCGACCTGCTCGACGGGCTGCACGACGCCGGCCGCACGATCGTGCTGATCACCCACGAGCACGACGTCGCCGGCCGCGCGAGCCGCAACCTGGTCATCGACGACGGCCGGATCGTCTCCGACACGCCGACCGCGCGGGCGGGAGTGCCCGCGTGACCTGGGTGGAGACCCTCCGCGCGGGCGCGGAGGCCGTGCGGGCACACCGGATGCGGTCGCTGCTGACCATGCTCGGGATCGTCATCGGCATCGCGTCGGTGATCCTCACCGTCGGATTCGGCCAGGGTGCGCAGCAGCAGGTGCGCGACGAGATCGACGCGCTCGGCAGCAACCTGCTGATCGTGTCGCCGGGCAGCAGCACCGACTCCGGTGGCATGCGCGGCGGCTTCGGCTCGGCGACCACGCTCACGCTCGAGGACGCCGCGGCCATCGGCGACGACACCGCCGCGCCCGACGTACGCCGGGTCGCGCCGACGACCTCGTCGTCCGCGTCGCTGACGGCGGGGGAGACCAACTGGACGACCTCGCTGGTCGGTACGACGCCCTCGTGGCCGGACGTCCGCGCCCGCTCGCTGGCGTCGGGCCGGTTCTTCACCGCCGACGAGGTCGCCTCCGGCGCCCCCGTGGTGGTGCTCGGACCGGACACCGCGAGCGAGCTCCTCGGGCTCGGCAGCCCGGTCGGGCAGACCGTGACGATCGCCGGCCAGCGGCTGACCGTGATCGGCGTGCTCGACTCGAGCGGCGCCTCCGAGTCGGGCGGCTCCGAGGACGACCAGGCGATCCTGCCGATCAGCACCGCCCAGGCGCTGACCGGCGCCACCTCGAGCTCGGTGTCGACGATCTACGTCGAGGCGGCGTCGCAGGCGACGCTCAGCGCGGCGTACCAGGAGGTCCAGAGCCTCCTGGCCACCCGGCACGGCGTCACCACGACCGACGCGGACTTCGGCATCTCGACCCAGGAGTCGCTCGTCGAGACCGCGAACTCCACCAACAGGACGCTCACCGTGCTGCTCACCGGCATCGCCGCGATCTCGCTGCTTGTCGGCGGGGTCGGTGTCATGAACATCATGCTGGTCTCGGTCACCGAGCGGATCCGCGAGATCGGGCTGCGCAAGGCGCTCGGCGCGACGCCCCGGGTGATCGGCCGGCAGTTCCTGGTCGAGGCGTCGATGCTCGGCCTGGCGGGCGGGGTCGTCGGCCTGCTGGTCGGCGTCGTCGGCTCGTGGGTGCTGCCGCCCCTCATCGACCAGCCGGTCACCCTCTCGGCGCTGGCCGTCGGCGCGGCGCTGCTGACCTCGCTCGCCCTGGGCGTCGGCTTCGGGGTCTACCCCGCGAGCCGCGCCGCCCGTCTCACGCCCATCGACGCCCTCCGCAGCGAGTGAGGCTGCGCCCCTACGAAAGGCCCTCCCCATGACCCTGACCCGCCTCACCCTCGCCACCGCGTCGTCGGTGCTGCTCCTCGCGACCCTCGCCGCCTGCGGCGCCGACGACGAGGCGACCGACGCCGCTCCGCAATCGGGCGGCATGCCCGGCGGAGCGGGCCTCCCGGGTGCCGCCGGCGAGGTCGCCGCCGTGTCGGGCCGCACCGCCCAGGTGCAGAGCCCGCAGGGCGGCCAGGTCGCCGTGACCTGGACCCGGGACACCACGTTCACCGAGCAGGTGGGCGGCACGCTCGACGACGTCGCCGTCGGCGCCTGCGTCCTGGTCACCACGGACGATGCCTCCGCGGACGCGACCGCGCCGACCGCGGTCACCGCCGCCGGCGTGCGGCTGACCGACGCGAACGCCGACGGGAGCTGCGGCCCCGGCGCCGACGGTCCCGGTGGCGGTCAGCGGCCGGAGGGGACGCCGTCCGACCTGCCGTCGGACGCGCCGGACGGCGGCCGGATGCGCGGCTTCGGCACGCTCGGCGAGGTCACGCGGGTGTCCGCGGCGGGCTTCACGCTGAGCGCGACGACCCCGGGCAGCGACGAGAACGCCGAGGTCACGGTCACCGTCGACGACGCCACGACGTACACGACGACGGTGGCGGCCACGGCCTCCGCCGTGGTGGTGGGCCGCTGCGTCACCGCCCGCGGCGACAGCGACGACACCGGCGCGGTCACGGCCGACACGATCGGCGTCTCGGACCCGGTCGACGGCGAGTGCGCGGGCGGCCTCGGGTTCGCGATGCGCGGCCCGGGCGACGGTGCCGCGTGAGGATCCCGCGCCGCGCCGTCGTCGGTGTCGCGGCCCTGTCCGTCGTCGGGGTCGGCTGGGCGGCGTACGCCGCGCAGGCCGACGACCCGTCGTACCGCACCGCCCGCGCGACCGTCGGCGAGGTCGAGCAGACCCTCGACCTGTCCGGCACCGTGGAGCCGGCCGGGCGGGCCGACCTCGCCTTCGCCACCTCCGGCACCGTCGCGACGATCGCGGTCGAGCCCGGCGAGCAGGTGCGCGCCGGGCAGGCCCTCGGCAGGCTCGACGACGAGACGCTGCGCCGGGCCGTGCGGTCGGCCCGCGCCACGCTGGCGGTGGCCCGCGCGCAGCTCGAGTCCGACATCGATGCCCAGACCGTCGCGGTGTCGCAGGCGGGCGGCGGATCGCCCTCCGCGCCTGCCCAGACGCCCCAGGCTCCCCAGAGTCCCCAGGCTCCCCAGACCTCGGAGTCCCCCGCGGAGCCGTCGGGGTCTCCGAGCCAGGATCCGGACCTCGCCGCGCTCGCCGAGCAGCAGCGGGCGGTCGTCGCCGCGCAGTCGACCGTGTCGGCGTCGCTGGTCGCGGCGCAGCAGGCGCTCGTCGCCCAGCAGGCCGCCTGCGTCGACGTGACCGGCCAGGCGTGCACCGACGCCCTGGGGGCGGTGCAGGCCGCGCAGCAGCGGGTGGCCACCGACCAGCAGGCGCTCCAGGACGCCCTCGACGCGCTCGGCGCGACCCTGTCGGAGGCCGGAGCTGCGGCCGATCCCGCCGCGGCCACGTCGACCTCCGGCGAGGCCCCCATCGTGCTCGTCGCCGAGGAGACCCCCGGCGGCACGGTCACCGCGGCGACGCTCGCCCACGACCAGGCCGCGATCGACCAGGCGCGCGCCGACCTGGTCGCCGCCCGCCAGGAGCTCGCGACCGCCACCGTGACCGCGCCGTTCGCGGGCCGGATCGTCGCGGTCGACGCCGCCGTCGGCGACTCGGTCGCGGCGGGGACGGACGTCTTCGTGCTGGTCTCCCGGGGCACCACGACCGTCCGGGTCGCGGCGACCACCGCCCAGGTGCAGGACCTGAAGGTCGGCCAGCGGGCCACGGCCGCACCCGCCGGTGCCGAGCGGTCGCTCGCCGGCACCGTCACGCAGGTCAGCTCGGTGCCGGACGACGACTCGGCGTACGCCGTGACCATCACGCTGAAGCGCAAGCGCCTCGACCTCGCGACCGGACTGACCGCCTCGGTCGCGGTCGTCACCGGCGCGGCGACCGACGTCGTCACGGTGCCGGCGTCGGCGGTGTCCGACGGCACGGTGCTGGTGCTCGACGGCGGCGTCGCCACGCCGACGCCGGTCACCACCGGGGTCGCCGGCGGCACCCGGGTCGAGATCACCGACGGGGTGTCGCCGGGCGATCAGGTCGTGCTCGCCGACCTCGACCGGGCGCTGCCGAGCGGGGACAGCGGGACCGGCGGACTCCGGTTCGGCGAGGGCGGCCTCCCCGGCGTCCCCGGTGGCGGGATGGTGCAGTTCCGTGGCGGATCGGGTGGCCAGCCGTTCGGCCGGTGAGGGGCCCGCGCCGACGAGGCGGCGGCCCGGATAGCCTGCGGGCTTCGAGGCCGGGGCCGATGCCCCGGCTCTCGGTCCGGGTACCTCGAGCCGATGGGGAGGCTGACGGATGGCGATCGCGCCTGTGCAGGACGAGCGGCGGGTCGCGGAGATCGGGCGCTACCGGGTGCTCGTCGAGCCGCCGCGGCCGGACCTGCTCGCGCTCGTGGAGATCGCCGCGCAGGTGGCGCTGGTGCCGATGGCGACGATCAACCTGCTCACCGACACCGAGCAGCACCAGATCGCCACCCACGGGTTCGACGCCTCGGTCTGCCGGCGCGAGGACTCGATGTGCGCGACCGTCCTCGAGGAGGAGGCGCCGGTCATCGTGCCGGACGCCAGCAAGGACCCCCGCTTCGCGGACAACCCCTTCGTGACCGGCGCGATCGGGCGCGTGCGGTTCTACGCGACCCACCAGCTGCGCACGCCCGACGGCGTCGTGATCGGCACGCTGTGCGTCTTCGACGAGCAGCCGCGCACGCTGGCCGACGAGCAGGAGAGCGCCCTGGTCGGGCTGGCCGACCGGGTCGTCGACCTGCTCGAGCTGGAGCTGCGCACCCGCGAGCTGCAGCGCTCCAACGAGCAGCTCGCGGCGTTCGCCGGCCAGGTCAGCCACGACCTGCGCAACCCGCTCACCGCCGTGACGATGGCGCTGCGGATGCTCGACGACGAGCTCGACGGCGACGGGGACATGGGCTTCCTCGTGCAGCGGGCCATCGGCGGTGCCGACCGGATGCAGTCGCTCATCGACGACCTGCTCAAGTTCGCGCGGGTCGGCGGCGAGCTGCAGCGCGGCCCCGTCGATCTCGGCGGGGTCCTCCGCGACGTCGTCGAGGACCTGGCCGTGCCGCTGACCGGGGCGACGATCGTCACGGGCGATCTCCCGACGGTGACGGGCGACGCCGTGCAGCTGCGCGCGGTGCTGCAGAACCTGGTCGCGAACGCCGCCAAGTTCACCCGGGCGGGCCGCCCGCCGCACATCGAGGTCGACAGCACGGTGGTCAACGGTCGCTGGCGGATCGAGATCTGCGACCGCGGACCGGGCATCCCGGAGGACCAGCGGGAGCGGGTCTTCCAGCCCCTCGCGCGCATCGACGAGGACGTCGAGGGCTCGGGCATCGGCCTGTCGACCTGCCGCCGCATCATCGAGGCCCACGGTGGCCGCATCGGCCTCGGGGAGGCGGCGTACGGCGGGACCTGCGCCTGGTTCGAGCTGCCCGAGCAGTCCTGAGGACCCGCCCGGTTCCGGGCGCGGCCCGCCGGTCAGTCCTTGGCGGTCCTGCCCGGCAGGGCGAGCATCCGCTCGAGCGCGACCAGCGCCCACTTCTCGGTCTCGGCGTCGACCTCGATCCGGTTGACGACGGTGCCGGCGACCAGCGACTCGAGCGTCCACACCAGGTGGGGCAGGTCGATCCGGTTCATCGTCGAGCAGAAGCAGACGGCCTTGTCGAGGAAGACGATCCGCTTGTCGGGGTGGGCGTCGGCGAGCCGCTTGACCAGGTTGAGCTCGGTGCCGATCGCCCAGCTGGAGCCCGCGGGCGCGGCCTCGATCGTCTGGATGATGAACTCGGTCGAGCCGACCAGGTCGGCCTTGAGCACGACCTCGTGGCGGCACTCGGGGTGCACCAGGATCGTGATGTCGGGGATCTCGGCGCGCAGGTCGTCGACCGCCTCGGGGGAGAAGCGGCCGTGGACCGAGCAGTGGCCGCGCCAGAGGATCATCCTTGCGTCGCGCAGCTGCTCGGTGGTCAGTCCGCCGTTCGGGCGGTGCGGGTCCCAGACCACGCAGTCGTCGACCGAGTAGCCCATCTTCAGCACCCCGGTGTTGCGGCCCAGGTGCTGGTCGGGGAAGAAGAGGATCTTGGCGTCGGGTTTCTGCTCGACCGCCCACTGCAGCGCGACGTCGGCGTTGCTCGACGTGCAGACGAGTCCACCGTTGCGCCCGCAGAACGCCTTGATGTCGGCCGAGGAGTTCATGTAGGTCACGGGGACGACGGAGTCGCCGATCCCGGCCTTGACCAGCGCATCCCACGCCATCTCGACCTGGGTCAGCCGGGCCATGTCGGCCATCGAGCAGCCCGCCGCGAGGTCGGGCAGGACCACCTGCTGGTCGGGGCCGGTCAGGATGTCGGCCGACTCGGCCATGAAGTGCACGCCGCAGAAGACGATGTACTCCGCGTCCGGCCGGGCCGCCGCCTCGCGGGCGAGCTTGAAGGAGTCACCGGTGACGTCGGCGAACTGGATGACCTCGTCGCGCTGGTAGTGGTGCCCGAGCACGAACACCTTCTCGCCGAGCGCGTCCTTGGCCGCTCGCGCCCGTGCGACCAGTGCGGGGTCGGACGCCGGGGGCAGGTCGCCCGGGCACTCCACCCCCCGCTCGCTGTTGAGGTCGGTGCCGCGCCCGAGTGGGAGCAGCGGGAGATCCACGGTCGCCATGGCCGAATCCTAGTCCTGGGGGTCGGGTGCCGAACTTCCGGTGCGGGGCACTACAGGAGTGCACCGTTGTGAACGTACGGCGCGGGCGGCTTCATCCCGCGCAGGCCGAGGTAGCCCTCCTGGTGCAGCGCGAGCCGCGCGGCGAAGCCGACGTCGAGCACCCACTGGTTGGCCCCCGTCACGTGCCCGACCGTGATCTGCTCGGGGCCCTCCGCCAGCGCCGCCCACAGCAGCCGGGTCGCCGTGCGCCGGTTGCTGGCGGCCAGCAGGGCCAGCTGGCCGCGCTCGTTGAGGTAGGCGTAGCCCGACCCGGTCGAGGTGTCGGAGACCAGCAGCCGCCAGGTGCGCAGCATCAGCTCGTGGTCGGGACCGTGCCCGGCGCCGCGGGCCGCCCGGTCGAGGGAGTCCATCAGGTCGACGTCCGCGGCCGAGCCCTCGCGGACCTTCCGCACCGCCGGGATCGCCGACCGGTCCATGGCGCCGGTGAGGTACATCTGCGGATGCAGCTCGAACCCGGCCTGGTGGTACACCCGCACGGCTCGGGGATCCGACGACGCCGACAGCATCGCGCGGGTGCTGGCCGCGCCGTGCTGGAGCGCCGCCGCGAGCAGGGGCTTGCCGATGCCCTGCCCCTGGCGGCCCGGCAGCACGGCGTACGTCGCCAGGCACCACAGCGTCTCGCGCCGGAACGAGGTGGCCATGCCGACCATGCCGGAGGCGTCCTCGGCCACCCAGCAGCCGCCGGGGTCGGTGCGCACGAAGTGCCGGGTCCGCTCGATCCACACCGCACGGTGCGCCTCCGAGCGGCGCTCGGGCTCCGGGTCGGTGCCGCGCCGCTGGCGGGTGTCGAGCTCGAAGAACCCCTCGTCGCTCACCCGCTCCGCCGCCGGGACGTCGTCGAGGGTCATCGGCCGGATGATCAGGCCGCTCAGGGGGTCGTGCCGGGGGCCGTTCTGGGGGTCTGCCACGACGCCGACCCTAGGCAGTCCGCCAGGATGGGCGCATGCGCATTCTGGTCGCCCCCGACAAGTTCGCGGGCACGCTGACCGCCGTGGAGGCCGCCGACGCGATCGCGGCGGGCTGGCGGCGACGGGCCCCCGACGACGAGATCGACCTGGCGCCGATGGCCGACGGCGGCCCCGGCTTCGTCGACGTGCTGCACGCGGCGCTCGGCGGCGACCTGCTCGCGGTGACGGTCCGCGGCCCGCACGGCGAGCCGACGCCGGCGTCCCTGCTGGTGGTCGAGCACGACGGGGTGCGCACGGCGTACGTCGAGAGCGCCCAGGCCTGCGGCGTCCACCTGACCGGCGGGGAGCGGGCGGAGGAGGCCACGACGTACGGCGTCGGCGAGCTGGTCCGCGCGGCCGTCGACACGGGTGCGGGGCGGGTCGTGGTCGGGCTGGGCGGGAGCGGCACCAACGACGGGGGAGCCGGGCTGCTGGCCGCCCTCGGGGCCACCGCCGACCGGCCGCTCGACCGGGGCGCCGCCGGGCTCGCGGGCATCGGCCGGGTCGACCTGCCGTCGGTGCCGGTCGAGCTGGTCGCGGCCACCGACGTCGACAACCCGCTGACCGGCCTGTTCGGGGCGACCAAGGTCTTCGGCCCGCAGAAGGGCATCGCCGACGACCGGCTCCCGGTCGTCGACGGCTGGCTGGAGGAGCTCGCCGTGGCCACCGACCGCCGGGTGGCGCTCGGGGAGGGCGCCGGCGCCGCCGGGGGCCTCGGCTTCGCGCTGCTGCTGCTCGGCGCCACCCGCCGGCCGGGCATCGGGCTGGTCGCGGACAGCCTCCGGCTGGCCGAGCGCGCCCGGACCGCCGACCTCGTCGTCACCGGCGAGGGGGCGTTCGACTACTCCAGCCGTGGCGGCAAGGTGCCGTACGGCGTGGCCGAGCTCGCCGGGGAGGCGCTGCGCCCCTGCGTGGTGCTCGCCGGACGGGTCCAGGTCGGCTCGCGGGAGATGCGGGCCCTGGGCGTCGAGTCGGCGTACTCGCTGGTCGACCTGACGGGGGAGGAGCGCGCCTTCGCCGACCCCGCCGGGGCGCTGGCGGACCTCGCGGAGCGCGTGGCGCGCACCTGGTCGCCGCGAGGTCACGCTGGGTGACCGGAATAACCGCCGGTGTGCGACCATTGGGGCTAGCAAGACACTTCCATCGACTTCGGGAGAACAGCCCATGACCGAGCAGGTCGAGACCACCACCGAGCGCCACGCCGACTCCATCAACCTGAGCCCGGTGGCCGCCGCCAAGGTGAAGAGCCTCCTCGAGCAGGAGGGCCGCGACGACCTCGCGCTGCGCATCTCGGTGCAGCCCGGTGGCTGCTCGGGCCTCCGCTACCAGTTGTTCTTCGACGAGCGCAGCCTCGACGGCGACGTCGTGACCGACTTCGACGGTGTGGCCGTCGTCGTCGACCGGATGAGCGTTCCCTACCTCAACGGCGCGATGATCGACTTCGTCGACTCGATCGAGAAGCAGGGCTTCACGATCGACAACCCCAACGCCACCGGCTCCTGCGCCTGCGGCGACAGCTTCCACTGAGCTGAGTGACAGCAAGGCCCCGTCGGTGCACGACCGGCGGGGCCCGCTGCATTTGCTCGGTGGTTGAGGTGTGAGGGCCGCCAGGCCCGAGCCTCGAAACCACCCCGCTGACGGCGTTAGTGGTGGCGGTTGCCTGTTGGCTGTCCGGGTTTCGAGACGGTTGCTAGCGCAACCTCCTCAACCACCGGTGCGGTGGTTGAGGTGTGAGGGCCGCCAGGCCCGAGCCTCGAGACCATCGTGCTGATGGCGTCGGTGGTGGCGGTTGCCTGTTGCCTGTTGGCTGACCGGGTTTCGAGACGGTTGCTAGCGCAACCTCCTCAACCACCGGTGCGGTGGTTGAGGTGTGAGGGCTGCCAGGCCCGAGCCTCGAGACCACCCTGCTGACGGCGTCGGTGGTGGCGGTTGCCTGTCGGCTGTCCGGGTTTCGAGACGGTTGCTAGCGCAACCTCCTCAACCACCGGTGCGGTGGGTGCGAGGGCCGCTCACTCCCCGTCGAGCTGCAGGTGCAGTGCGCGGGCCAGACGGGCGGCGGCCTCGGGGACCTCGATCTGCGCCGCCTTGGGCTGCTCCCGCGACAGCTCGCGCGCCGTCGCGGCGAGCGGGCCGGCGAGGGCGGCCTGCGCCGCCAGGCAGTCGATCCGCATCTCGGCGGGCGTCGAGGCGTCGTCGTAGGCCAGTCGGGCGTTGCTCATGACATCGACCGTAAGTGCTACCGGCCGGTCGGGGTAGCAGTTCGCCTCGGTAGTCTCCCGTGTCATGTCGCTGCTGATCGCGGGCTCCATCGCCACCGACCACCTGATGAGCTTCCAGGGGAAGTTCCGCGACTCGCTGGTGGTGGAGCAGCTGGACAAGATCTCGTTGTCGTTCCTGGTCGAGGATCTCGAGATCCGGCGCGGGGGCGTGGCGGCGAACATGTGCTTCGGGCTCGGCCAGCTCGGCCTGCGCCCGGTGCTGGTCGGTGCGGCCGGCGAGGACTTCGCCGACTACCGCTCGTGGCTGGAGCGGCACGGCGTCAACTGCTCCCACGTGCGGATCTCCGACACCCGGCACACGGCGCGGTTCGTGTGCACCACCGACCCGACCGGCGCCCAGATCGCCTCGTTCTACCCGGGCGCGATGAGCGAGGCGCGGCTGATCGAGCTCGGCCCGGTCGTCGAGCGCGTCGGTCACCCCGACTACGTGCTGATCGGCGCCGACGACCCCGACGGGATGCTCCGGCACACCGAGGAGTGCCGCCAGCGCGGCTACGCCTTCATCGCCGACCCGAGCCAGCAGCTGGCGTTCAGCGATGGCGAGCTGATCCGCGAGCTCATCGACGGCGCTGCGATCCTCTTCTCCAACGAGTACGAGTCGCACATGATCGAGCAGAAGACCGGCTGGTCGGCGGCCGAGGTCCTCGACCGGGTCGGCGTGCAGGTGACCACCCTCGGCAAGGACGGCGTGCGCGTCGAGCGCGCGGGGGAGCAGCCGATCGTCCTGCCCGCGGCCCAGGACGTCACCGCGGTCGAGCCGACCGGTGTCGGCGACGCCTTCCGCGCGGGCTTCCTCGCCGCCGTCGCGTGGGGCCTCGGCCTCGAGCGGGCCGCCCAGGTGGGCTGCGTGCTCGCGGCGTACGTCGTGGAGACGGTCGGCACGCAGGAGTACGCCTTCACCCCGGCCCAGTTCCTCGCCCGCCTCGAGCACTCCTACGGGAGCGACGCAGCCGCGGACATCGAGCCGCACCTCAAGTCGATCGGCTGACCTCCGGGCCGATCCGGCCCTGCACGCAGCACATCCCGGGCTCGGGCGCGAGGCAGGCGCTGACGTCGCAGCCGATCCCGTCGGCGACCCCCTGCACGAACGACCTGTTGATGCCGCACACCAGCTCGGTGTGGCTGCGGGCGAGCGTGTCGAAGGGGCAGTTGGCCAGCAGCACGGTGTCGCCGTCCACCCGGGGCTCGAAGCCGTGGTCGGCCAGCACCCTCGTGAACGCCGCGACGTCGCCGGGCGCCGCCTCGGCGCCGATCGCCCGCCCGATCTCCGCGGCCGCCGTGTCGATCGCCGTGTCGACATCCGGGCCGGAGGCACCGCTCGCCCGCTCGATGCCGCTGGCCAGGATGTGGCCCACCAGGTCGTACTTCCGGTCGGGCAGGGAGATCGCGACCGGGTCCTCGGCCCGCTTGTAGAGCTTGCTCGGGCGTCCGGCGCCAGGTCCGGTGCGGCCGCCGAGGCGGCGGTACTCCGCGGTCAGCAGCCCCGCCTCGACCAGCCGGTCGAGGTGGAAGTTCGCCGTGTGCGGCGCCAGGTCGAGCGCGGTCGCGGCCTCCTCGCGGCCCACGGGCTCCCCGCGCGCCACGACGTACTCGTAGAGCGCCAGGCGGATCGGCTCCGCGAGGGCACCGACGCTGGCGGCCTGGGCGGCGAGGTCCACGACGGGCGGCTCCTTGTCTAAAACAGAAAACTCTTGACGCAATGGTGCCACGGATTCTAACGTGCAACTAGTTCAGTTTTAGAAACCGGAGGAGCCATGACCACGCTGCACCACCGGCCGTCCGTGATGACGGCGAACCACACCGACCAGGCCTACCTGCTGCTGCGCTCCGCGTTCGTCGTGGCGCCGATCCTGTTCGGGCTCGACAAGTTCCTCGGCGTCCTCACCGACGACTGGGAGGCCTACCTCGCGACCTGGGTCAACGACCTGATCCCCGGCGACGCCCACGACGCGATGCTGATGATCGGCGTCGTCGAGATCGTCGCCGGCCTGGTCGTGCTCGTCACGCCGCGCTGGGGCGGGCTGCTGGTCGCCGCCTGGCTGGCCGGCATCATCGTCAACCTGGTCAGCACGGGGGAGTACTACGACATCGCGCTGCGCGACTTCGGCCTGCTGCTCGCCGCCCTGGCCCTCAGCCTGCTGGCCATGGACCGGTCCCGGGCATGACCCAGGCCGCCCAGGACCTCGCTCGTTGGCGGGTCGAGCATCACCCCAGGGTCGACGTCCACGCCGCGGAGGCGGCCGCCGTCGACCTGCTCCGGTCGCTCGGCCTGGACCTCGCCGACGAGTCGCTCGCCGCGACACCGGGCCGGATGGCCCGCGCCCTGGCCGAGATGCTCAGCCCGACCGCCTTCGAGATGACGACGTTCCCCAACGACGAGGGGTACGACGAGCTGGTGCTGGTGCGCGACCTGCCGGTGCGGTCCATGTGCGAGCACCACATGCTCCCGTTCGTCGGCGTCGCGCATGTCGGCTACCTCCCCGGCGACCGGATCGTCGGCCTCTCCAAGCTGGGCCGCGTGGTCGACCACCACGCCCGCGGCGTGCAGACTCAGGAGCGACTCACCCAACGGGTCGCGCGACACTTGGAGGAGGCTCTCGCGCCGTCCGGCGTCGGTGTCGTCATCGAGGCCGAGCACCTCTGCATGACGCTGCGGGGCGTCCGGGCGCCGGGAGCCACGACGGTGACGTCCGCCCTGCTCGGCCGGCTCCGCGAGGAGCCGGCGAGTCGTGCGGAGTTCCTCGCGCTCACCCGCACCCGACCGACAGCACCAGATCGATAGAGAGGTTGATCCCATGACGATGGTCGTGATCGGCGCCGGACTGGCGGGCAACGCCGCCGCGGAGGAGCTGCGCGAGCAGGGGTACGACGGCGACGTCGTGCTGCTCGGCGCCGAGCAGCATCTGCCCTACGATCGGCCGCCGCTGTCCAAGGACGTGCTGCTGGGCCACGAGGACGTCGAGGCCACCGGTCTGCGCGACGCCGACTGGTACACCGAGCGCGCGATCGACGTCCGCACCGGCACGGCCGCGAGCGCGGTCGACCTCGAGCGCCGGGTGGTCGTGACGCCGGGCGGCGAGATCGCCTTCGACAAGCTGCTGCTGGCCACCGGCTCCGAGCCGCGCCGGCTGCCGGTGACGGGCGCGCCGGCGGCGTACCTGCGCACCCGCGACGACTCGGCCGCGCTGCGCGCCGCGCTGCTCGAGAAGCCGCGGCTGACCGTGGTCGGCGGCGGCTGGATCGGCCTCGAGGTCGCGGCCGCGGCCCGGGCCGCCGGGTGCGACGTCACGCTGATCGAGCCGCAGGCGCAGCCGCTGCTCGGCGTGCTGGGGGAGCGGCTCGGATCGGCCTTCGCCGACCTGCACCGCCAGCACGGCGTCGACCTGCGGCTGGGCACCTCCTTCGACGGCGCCAGTCCGGTGCCGGCCGACCTGGTGCTGGTGGCGGTCGGTGCCGCGCCCCGGCTGGATCTGGCGGTCGCGGCCGGACTCGACGTCGACGGCGGTGTGCTCGTCGACGCCACCCTGCGCACCTCCCACCCCGACGTCTACGCCGCCGGCGACATCGCGGCCCACGACCACCCGACCCTCGGCCGGCTGCGGGTCGAGCACTGGGACAACGCGATCGAGCAGGGCCGGGCGGCCGCCCGCTCGATGCTGGGCGCGGACGCGCCCTACGACCGGGTGCCCTACTTCTTCACCGACCAGTACGACCTCGGGGTCGAGTACGTCGGGCGGGTGCCGCGCGAGCACCTCGACAGCGTCGTCGTGCGTGGCGACCTGGCGGCCCGGCAGGCCGTGGTGCTCTGGCATGACGCCGGCCGGGTCCTGGGCGGGATGCACCTCAACGAGTGGGACAGCATCGACCACCTGCGCGCGTTGGTCGGCCGGACCGTCGACGTGGCGCGCCTGGAGGACACCGGTGTCGGGATCGCCGGGCTGGCGGAGTCGGTCAGCTGAGATGAGCAGGCCCGGGGGGTCGTGCCGGCAAGCGGCGTTCGGCGCCGCGCCGGCAAGGCGCCGGTGCGAGGGCATACCGGGTGTCTGTCGAGCGCTGGCAACGAAGCCGGCGTGGATGCCGAGCGTCGCGCAGCGTGCGAGCCCTCGGGCCTGGTCATCGCAGCCGGCGTACGAGGTAGCGCGGCGTCCCGTCGGGCGCGGCGTCCTCGCCGACGTACTCCTGGCCGCGCATCCGGCACCAGGCCGGCACGTCGGTACGGGCGGCCACATCGGTCGCCACCACGCCGATCAGCCCGCCGACCGGCACCTCGGCGTACCTCTTGCCGAGGTGGATGACCGGCACCGGGCAGAGCATCCCGCGGCAGTCGAGCTCGAGGTCGACCGTGGTCGGTCCGGCCATCTAGAGCCCCACCTGGGCGCGGAGGTCGCGCACCACCTCGGGCAGCGCGGCCAGGAAGCCGTCGACGTCCTCCTCGGTGGTGTCGCGGGTGAGCGAGACCCGCACGTTGCCGTGGGTGAGCACGCCCATCGCCTCGAGCACCCGGCTCGGGGTGAGCGTCGAGGCCGTGCAGGCCGACCCGCTGGCCACGCCGTACCCGCGCTTGTCGAGCTCGGTCACCAACGCCTCGCCGTCGACGTAGAGGCAGGAGAACGTGACCAGGTGGGGGAGCCGCTCGACGGGGTCGCCGACCACCTCGACGTCGGGGATCAGCGCCGCGGCCTCGCGGATCCGCTCGACGAGCGCGAACTGGCGCGCGTTGACCTCCTCGCGCTTCTCGACGACCGCGCGCAGGGCGGCGGCAGCGGCGAGCGCCGCCGGCACGTTCTCGAAGCCGCAGGTCCGCTCGTCGATCCGGTCGTCACCGGGGAAGGGGTTCACCCAGCGCGTGCCCTTGCGGACGACGAGGACGCCGACGCCGGCGGGGCCGCCCCACTTGTGGGCCGAGCCCGCGAGCGCCGCCCAGCCGCCGGGCAGGGGGAGCCGGCCCATCGACGCGCAGGCGTCGACGAAGAGGGGGGCGGCGGTGTGCAGGTTCGCGACCGGCTGCAGGGTGCCGACCTCGTGGTTGGCGCTCTGGACGGCGACCACGCCGGCGTCTGCCGGCACCGCCGCCGGGTCGACCCGCCCCAGCCGGTCGACCGGGATCTCGCGGGCGGCGCCGGCCCACGTCGCGGCATGGACGACGGACGAGTGCTCGACGGCCGTGTGCGCCACCGACGCGTGCCCGACCGCGCCGGTGCGGCGCAGCCCCAGGAGGCCGCGATGCACGGCGTCGGTGCCCGACGGGGTGAAGGTGACCTCGTCGGCGCGCACGCCGAGGCACTCCGCGACGACGGCGCGCGCGTTGTCCAGCAGCAGACGGGCATCGCGCCCCGGGCCGTGCAGCCGGCGGGGGTCGGCGTACCCCCGCTCGTAGGCGGCCGACAGCGTCTCGCGGGCGGCCGGGTGGAGCGGCTCCGACGATGCCGAGTCCAGGTACGCCGCGGCTTTTCTCACACTCGCAACCTACCGGCACCCCACCGGATCATTGAGGGGGCGATTCCGCTAGTGTTCGGCGTATCCGTGATCGATGAGAGAGAGGCTCGTTCGTGGGTCTGCAACTCCCCAGGCGCTCGGCCGTGAAGCCGGCGACAATCCGTCGCTCGGCCGTGCTGATCGCAATGGGCATCACTGTCCTGGTGCTCGGCGGCTGCTCCTCTGAGACGACCGATGAGTGGAAGCGCGCGGCGATGCCGGCGCCGATCTCCAACCAGGGCGAGCGCATCCTCGGCCTCTGGCAGGGTGCCTGGATCGCCGCGATGATCACCGGCGTCATCGTGTGGGGCCTGATCTTCTACGTGATCATCCGTTACCGCCGTCGCAGCGACGACGAGATCCCGGTGCAGACGCGCTACAACCTGCCGCTGGAGATCTTCTACACGATCGCTCCGGTCATCATGGTGATCGTGTTCTTCGCCCACACGGTGAAGACCCAGAACTACGTGCTCGACGACGACCTGCCGGTCGACAACACGATCGAGGTCGTCGGTCAGCAGTGGTCGTGGACCTTCAACTACGGCCTCGGTGAGATGGACGCGTCGGCCAACGACGACCCGGCCGACGACAACTTCCCGTACCAGTCCTACGTCCACGGCGGCGGCACCGGCTCGCAGATCCCCGACCTGTACCTCCCGGTCGACCAGACCACGCGCTTCAACCTGCACTCGCCCGACGTGATCCACGACCTGGGCGTCCCCGCGTTCCTGATGAAGATGGACGTCATCCCGGGCCGGGTGAACCACTACGAGGTCACCCCCACCGTGATCGGCACGTACAAGGGCAAGTGCTTCGAGCTCTGCGGCGCCTACCACTCGCGGATGCTCTTCAACGTGCACGTCGTCAGCCAGGAGGACTACCAGGCCTACCTGCAGCAGCTGGAGGACGCCGGCGCGACGTCCGACCTGCCGCTGCTCGGCGGCGACTACGCCAGCACCCAGACCGGACTCGAGTCCGGTGACGAGTCCGAGGAGGGCGCGGAGTGACTACGACATCCGCACAGCCGACCAGCGCCATTCCGGCGCCCCGCAGGCCGCTTGGCGAGCAGGTGGCGCGGATCCTCACGACCACCGACCACAAGCTGATCGGCAAGCTCTACCTGGTCACCTCGTTCGCGTGGTTCCTGATCGGTGGCCTGATGGCCATGCTGATCCGCTCCGAGCTGGCCTACCCGGGCATGCAGGTCGTCAACGACGAGCTCTACAACCAGCTGTTCACCATGCACGGCACGATCATGCTGCTGCTGTTCGCGACCCCGCTGTTCTTCGGGTTCGCCAACGTGATCATGCCGCTGCAGATCGGCTCGCCCGACGTCGCGTTCCCGCGGCTGAACATGTTCAGCTACTGGCTGTTCCTCTTCGGCGGCATCATCGCGGCGTCCGGCTTCCTCACCCCGCAGGGTGCGGCCGACTTCGGCTGGTTCGCCTACACGCCGCTCTCCGACGCGGTCCGCTCGCCGGGTGTCGGCGGTGACCTGTGGATCATGGGTCTGTGGATGGCCGGTCTCGGCACCATCCTCGGCGCGGTTAACTTCATCACCACGATCATCTGCATGCGCGCGCCCGGCATGACGATGTTCCGGATGCCGATCTTCGTGTGGAACACGCTGGTCACCAGCCTGCTCGCGCTGATCGTCTTCCCGGTGCTCGGTGGCGCGCTGCTCTCGCTCGAGGCCGACCGCCAGCTCGGCGCCCACGTGTTCGACACCGCGCACGGCGGCGCGATCCTGTGGCAGCACCTCTTCTGGTTCTTCGGCCATCCCGAGGTCTACATCATCGCCCTGCCGTTCTTCGGCATCGTGACCGAGATCCTGCCGGTCTTCAGCCGCAAGCCGGTCTTCGGCTACATCGGCCTGGTCGGCGCGACGCTCGGCATCGCGATCCTCTCGGTCGCGGTGTGGGCGCACCACATGTTCGTCACCGGCGCCGTGGACCTGCCGTTCTTCTCCGGCATGACCTTCCTGATCGCCGTACCGACCGGAGTGAAGTTCTTCAACTGGATCGGCACTATGTGGGGCGGGTCGGTCTCGTTCGACACGCCCATGCTGTGGTCGATCGGCTTCCTCACGACGTTCCTCTTCGGTGGCCTGACCGGCGTCATCCTGGCCAGCCCGCCGCTGGACTTCCACGTCTCCGACTCCTACTTCGTCGTGGCGCACTTCCACTACGTCGTGTTCGGCACCGTGGTGTTCGCGATGTTCGCGGGCTTCTACTTCTGGTGGCCCAAGATGACCGGCCGGATGCTCGACGAGCGCCTCGGCAAGGTGCACTTCTGGCTGCTGTTCGTCGGCTTCCACGGGACCTTCCTGATCCAGCACTGGCTGGGCGTCGAGGGCATGCCGCGTCGGTACGCCGACTACCTGCCCGACGACGGCTTCACCACGCTCAACCAGATCTCGACGGTCTTCGCGTTCCTGCTGGGCGCCTCGACCCTGCCGTTCCTCTACAACGTCTACGTCTCGCGCCGGGCTCCGCTGGTCGAGGTCGACGACCCGTGGGGTTGGGGCCGGTCGCTCGAGTGGGCGACCAGCTGCCCGCCGCCGCGGCACAACTTCGTCACCATCCCGCGGATCCGCTCGGAGTCCCCGGCCTTCGACCTGCACCACCCGGAGGTCGCCGCGATGGAGCTCGAGGACAACGAGATGGCGCGGGTCGGCGGACCGGCCGACGCGCCTGACATGGAGGGCCGCGAGGAGATGCTGCGCGACCGCAACGACAACCCGGAGGGCGACGCCTGATGAAGTCCGAGGCTTGGATCTTCGCGATCGTCACGATCTTCTTCGCCCTCGTCACCCCGGCCTACTGGTTCATCGCCGGTGACTGGACGGGCACGTCCGCGCTCACCATGACCACGCTCCTGGCCGTGATGGTGACCTTCTACCTCGGCTTCCACGCGAAGCGGATGGACCCGCGTCCCGAGGACCGCAAGGACGGCGAGATCGCCGACGGCGCCGGCGAGCTCGGCTTCTTCCCGCCGTACTCCTGGTGGCCGCTGTGGTGCGGCCTGACGCTCAGCGTGTGCGTCTTCGGCATCGCCGCGGGCGCCTGGTGGCTGTTCATCATCGGCCTGGTGCTCGGTGCCCTGGCCGTGAGCGGCTGGATCTTCGAGTACTACCGGGGTGTCCACGCTCACTGAGCCCACCCGGCCGCGTCGAATCGGCGCGTGTGGCTTCGGCAGTTACCCTGGACGACGTTCGTAGGCCGTCTGTTTCGGGGGAGACCATGTCCGTGAGTCGCACGCGCCTGACCGGTGCCGTGGCGCTGCTGTTGCTCGCGAGTGGCGGGCTGTCGGCCTGCAACACCGACGACGTCCCGGGCGCCTCTGCGGTCGCGGGCGGCGACACGTCGGCCGCGGAGCCGACGCCCGACGCCACGCCCTTCCGGGTCACCTCGAGCGTCCAGCGGGGCGCGAGCGACGTGCCCGTCGACACCGAGCTCACGGTGACCGCCTCGAGCGGCACGATCAGCTCGGTCCAGGCGACCTCGCCGGCGGGCGACGTCGCAGGGAAGGTCTCGTCCGACGGCACCTCGTGGCGGGCGACCGCGCGGCTCGAGCCCGGCACGACGTACGTCGTGAAGGCCTCGGGGCAGAGCGCGGCCGGCGACCAGGCCACCCGCCGGCTCAGCTTCTCGACCCAGAGCCTCACCCTCGACGAGCAGACCTACGCCTCTGTGGCGCCGCTCGACGGCGAGACGGTGGGCGTCGGCATGCCGGTGATCGTCAGGTTCGACCTTCCGGTCACCGACCGGGCGGCGTTCGAGAAGCACATGACGGTGACCTCCACGCCCGCGCAGCCGGGCACGTGGCACTGGCTCAGCGACAACGAGGCGCACTGGCGCCCGAAGAAGTACTGGCGGGCCGGCACCGACGTGCACGTCGACGTCGACGTGAACAGCGTGCCCGCCGGCAACGGCATCTACGGCCAGGAGAGCCGCCAGCTCGACTTCCACGTCGGCGACGCGCACATCTACCGGGTCGACGCGCGCACCCACCAGATGAAGGTCTTCAGCAACGGCAAGCTGCTGCGGACCATCCCGATCACCACCGGGAAGCAGCCGGACTTCACGACCCGCTCGGGCGTGAAGGTGATCATGGAGAAGTTCGAGTCCAAGGACATGAACTCCGAGACGGTCGGTATCACGGGCGCCGAGGCCTACAACATCGCCGGCGTGAAGTGGGCGATGCGGGTCACCAACTCCGGCGAGTTCATCCACGCCGCGCCGTGGTCGGTCGGCTCCCAGGGCTACGCCAACGTCTCCCACGGCTGCACCGGCATGAGCACCGAGAACGCCGCCTGGCTCTACGCCATGTCCCGCCGCGGCGACGTCGTCGACTACACCGGCACCGATCGCCCGATGACCCTCGACAACGGCTACGGCGACTGGAACGAGTCGTTCCGGGAGTACCGGCAGGGCTCCGCGCTGGCCTGAGCGGGTCTGCGGGCGGTTGGCGTGAGCAACGTCGTTCCGGTGCGGCGCGCTGCGGGCGCTTCATCAAGGGATGAGGGTGGAGCGACGGTTCCCTCGGTGTGCTCACCCGGGGGAGCGCGGCCTCGCCCTCATCCCTTGATGGCGTCACCAGGGAGCGAGGTCGCGACCTGCGCGTCGAGAGCGGCGGTTGGCGCAGGAGCAACGTCGTCCCGGTGCGGCGCGCTGCGGGCGCGCTTCATCAAGGGATGAGGGTGGAGCGACGGTTCCCTCGGTGTGCTCACCCGGGGGAGCGCGGCCTCGCCCTCATCCCTTGATGAAGCCGCGACGGCTGAGGCCAGCCAGAGCGAGACCAACACCCTGGTCGGCACAGCCTGAAATGAGCGAGGCCGCCCACTCCGCTGGGGAGTGGGCGGCCTCGTACGGCGCAGGGCCGGGTCAGTGCCGGAGCGACTCGTCGTCGACCAGGTGGTGACCGTCGAACTGGTGGCCGTCGGCGGCGCGGCCGTCCAACGGCTCCTGGAGCTCGTGCTCGTGCTCGGAGTGGTGGTGACCCTCCTCCAGCTCGGCTTGGCTCGGCTTCTGCACGTTGTCGGTGTACCACAGCGTGCGGAGCCGGTGGCGGAGCGCCGCGATCCGGCCCTCGCCGGGAGCCGGCAGGCCGTTGGCGTCCGCGGCGTCGACCTCGAAGCCGTCGACGACCGGGTCGCGGTCGCGAGCGGTGAGCGTGTAGGCCTTCGAGTCCGGCAGCGGCAGGTGGCGCTCGGAGTAGCCGCCCTCGGCCGACCGCATGATGATGCCGGTCTCGTAGCCGTGCAGGAGGGTCTCGTTGTCCTTGCGCTGCAGCGAGATGCACCAGCGGCGGGTGATGATGAACGCCAGGATCGGGCCGACGAACACCGCGCCGCGCAGGAAGTACGTGATCTCGTTGATCGACGCGTGCAGCTTGATGGCGAGGATGTCGTTGCCGCCGGCCGCCCAGAAGAGGCCGTACATCGTCATCAGCGCGACCATCAGGGCGGTGCGGGTCGGGGCGTTGCGCGGCCGCTGGAGCAGGTGGTGCTCGCGCTTGTCACCGGTGATCCACGCCTCCAGGAACGGCAGGAGCAGCAGGATCACGAACATCAGCATCGGCAGCACCAGGATCGGGAGCATGACGTTCCAGGAGATCGTGATGCCCCAGAACTCGCTCTCGATGCCGGGCATGATCCGCAGCGCGCCGTCCGGCCAGCCCATGTACCAGTCCGGCTGGGAGCCGGCGGTCACCTTGGACGGGTCGTACGGTCCGAGCTTCCACACCGCGTTGATCGACAGCAGGCTGGCGAGCAGCGCGGTCACGCCGAACACGATGAAGAAGAAGCCACCGGCCTTGGCGGCGTACACCGGGAGCATCGGGTAGCCCACGACGTTCTTCTCGGTGCGGCCGGGACCAGGCCACTGCGTGTGCTTGTGGTAGACGAGCAGCAGCATGTGCGCCGCGATCAGCGCGAGCAGCAGGCCGGGGAGCAGCAGCACGTGGACGACGTACAGGCGCGGGATGATCGACTCACCCGGGAACTCGCCGCCGAAGAGGAAGAACGACATGTAGGTGCCGACCACGGGGGTGGCCTTGATGAAGCCGTCCGCGGCCCGGACGCCGGTGCCCGAGAGCAGGTCGTCGGGGAGCGAGTAGCCGGTGAAGCCCTCGAGCGTGCCCAGGATCAGCAGCAGGCAGCCGATCACCCAGTTGAGCTCACGCGGCTTGCGGTGCGCACCGGTGAAGAAGACGCGCAGCAGGTGGATCATCATCGACGCGACGAAGAGCATCGCCGCCCAGTGGTGCATCTGGCGCATCAGCAGGCCGCCACGCACGTCGAAGGAGATCCGCAGCGTCGAGGCGAACGCCTCGGACATGTGGACGCCGCGCAGCTGCTCGTAGGTGCCGTTGTACTGCACCTCGCCCATGCTCGGGGTGAACCAGAGCGTCAGGAAGACGCCGGTGAGCAGCAGGACGACGAAGCTCCAGAGCGCGATCTCGCCGAGCATGAAGGACCAGTGGTCCGGGAAGACCTTGCGCAGGTTCTTCTTGGCGAGGCCGGCGAGGCCGAGGCGCTCGTCGGCCCAGGTGGCGACGGCACCGATGCGCTTGGGCTTGCTCGCTGTCGCAGCGGTCGTCGTGTTGCTGCTGGCGACCTTGCTGGTGTCCATGATCAGCCACGCTCCCAGTAGCTCGGTCCCACGGGTTCGGTGAAGTCGCTCTGCGCCACCAGGTAGCCCTCGCTGTCGACGGCCAGCGGCAGCTGCGGCAGCGGCCGCGCGGCCGGGCCGAAGACCACCTTGGCGGAGTCGGCCAGGTCGAAGGTGGACTGGTGACAGGGGCAGAGCAGGTGGTGGGTGGTGCGCTCGTACAGCGAGATCGGGCAGCCGACGTGGGTGCAGATCTTCGAGTAGCAGAGGATGCCGTCGACGGACCAGTTCTCCCGGCCCTTGCCCGGGATGATCTCGTCGGGCTCCATGCGCACGACGACGACGGCGCCCTTGGACTTGCCGACCTGGAGGGCGAGGCCCTCCAGCGGCTCGCCGTCCCACGGGCTCTTGAACAGGCCCTCGGGCTCGGCGTTCACCAGGTCGCCGATCTGGAGGTCGCCCGGCTTGATCGGGGTGCCGACCACGTCGCGGACGACGCGCATGCCCTGCTCCCAGATGGTGTGCTCGAGGCCGGCGCCGGGGTACGGCTGGGCCTTGGTCACCTGAGCGTTGGTCGGGCCGAGGTCGCGCAGGAACACGATCGCGGGCACGCCGAGCAGGCCGACCGCGCCGAGCAGCGAGTTGCGCACCAGCGGGCGCCGGCCGATGCCGGACTCGGCGAGACCGGTGCTGAGCGCCTCGAGGGTCGCCGCGCGGTCCTCGTCGGAGGACGCCGCCGGGTGGCGGTACTCGACGATCTCCTGGTCGGCCATCAGCTTGCGGGCCCACTGGATCACGCCGAAGCCGAGGAACAGCAGGGCGCCGGCCAGGCAGAGGCCGAGGGTGAGGTTCTGGGCGCCGAGGTTGCCGACGGTGTCGTTGACGTCGACGGTGAAGTACGCGACGACCAGCAGCACGGTGCAGATCGCCGACAGCCCGAACAGCGTGGCGACCTGGCGCTCCGCGCGCTTCTCGGCCTTCGGGTCGACGTCGGTCGGCCGCCACTGGTGCTCGGGGAGGCCGGGGTTGGCGTAGAGGTCGTCGCGCTCGGGAAGATTCTCGTCCACGGGCTCGTCGTGGCCCCCGTCGTGGGACGGAGTGCTCATGCCGCGTCCACCTTCTTCTTGTTCGAACGGGTCGTGTGGGCGGCGATCCAGACCGCGGCGCCGACACACAGGCCGATGCCGAACAGCCAGGCCGCCATGCCCTCCGGCACGGGTCCGAGGCCGCCGAGGCCGAACCCGCCGTACTCGGGCATGTCCCGCAGCGAGTAGAGGTACGCGATGACGTCGCGCTTCTCCTCGGGGGAGAGGTTGCCGTTGGTGAAGTTCGGCATGTTCTGCGGGCCGGTGAGCAGCGCCTGGTAGATGTTCTTGGCGCTGGTCTCGTGCAGTGCCGGCGCGTAGCCGCCGCGCGGCATGGCGCCGCCGGAGCCCTGGAAGTTGTGGCAGGCGGTGCAGTTGGTCAGGAAGATCTGGCCACCGCGCGCGATCGCGGCCTGACGCTCCTCGTCGCTGAGGCCCTCGATGCTGTAGTCGGACTCGTCCGGGATGGCCGGGCCGGGGCCGAGAGAGGCGACGTACGCCGACAGCGCGGCGATCTCGTCGTCGTCGAACGCCTCGGGCTTGCTCGGCACCTGCGCGCCGGGCTGCGCCATCGGCATCCGGCCGGTGCTGAGCTGGAAGTCGGCGGCAGCGGCGCCGACGCCGACGAGCGACGGGCCGAGCTGGTTGCCGTTCTCGGTGCTCACGCCCTCGCCGTTCTGGCCGTGGCAGAAGGAGCAGCTCACGAGGAACAGCGCCCGGCCCTTCGCGACGAGCTCCTCGTTGGAGGCGGTCTGGTCGGCCTGGGCGGTCGTGTTGGCGACGGCGGTGAAGATGCCGCCGGTCAGCAGCAGGCCGGCGAGGATGACGAGCAGGCCCGCCAGGGGGCTACGGCGGTGCCGCGAGAGTCGACCTGCGGATCGATTCAGGAGACGCACATCTTGTCCTTGCGTTGGGTAGGTCTACTCGGGGCTACTGGACGAGGTAGATGGTGGCGAAGAGCCCGATCCACACGACGTCGACGAAGTGCCAGTAGTAGGACACGACGATGGCGCTCACCGCCTGCTCGTGGGTGAACTTCCGGGCGACGTAGGTGCGGCCGAGCACGAAGAGGAAGGCGATGAGACCGCCGGTCACGTGGATGCCGTGGAAGCCGGTGGTCAGGTAGAACATCGTGCCGTAGGCCGAGTCCTGGATCGTGATGCCCTCGCGCACCAGCTCGGCGTACTCCGTGGCCTGGCCGCCGATGAAGATCGCACCCATGACGTAGGTCAGGATGAACCACTCGCGCAGGCCCCAGCCCTTGACGTTCCAGACCGAGCCGGTGCGGCCGACCTGGCCGCGCTCGGCGGCGAAGACGCCCAGTTGGCAGGTCAGCGACGACAGCACGAGGATCGTGGTGTTGACCGTGGCGAACGGCACGTTGAGGTGCTGGGTGTTCTGGGCCCACAGGTCCGGGCTCACCGCCCGGATCGTGAAGTACGACGCGAACAGCGCCGCGAAGAACATCAGCTCACTCGAGAGCCAGATGATCGTGCCGACCGAGACCATGCTCGGACGGTCATGATGCCCGTGCAGACGGGAAGCCGGAATCGCAGTTGCTGTCGCCACGGTGGCCATTATGGCGTGACCGCTCGGGGAGGGCACCCCGGCCCCCCGCGTTTCGTCGTCATAAAGTTCACAACGTGCTCATCCCCGCTGTCGGCACCGTCCTGGACGCCGGTGTCGACCTCCCTCGTTTCACCTTCGGCACCGTGCTCACGGGGTGGTCGTTGCAGCCGGTCGCCTTCGTGCTGACCGTCTGGGTGGCCGGTCTCTACATCTGGGGAGTGGTCACGCTGCACCGCCGCGGCGACCGCTGGCCCGTCGGCCGGACGGTCGCCTTCGTGCCCGTCGGGATGGGGCTCTTCTACTTCGCCACGGCGTCCGGTCTGGGGGCGTACGACGAGACGCTGATCAGCGTGCACATGGTCCAGCACATGGTCCTGTCGATGCTGGTGCCGCTCTCCCTCGCGCTCGGCGCCCCGGTCACCCTGGCGCTGCGCACGCTGCCGGCCCGGCCCCGGCGCTGGCTGCTCGTCGTACTCCACTCGCGCGTCGCGAAGGTGCTGTCCTTCCCGCCGCTGACGTTCGTGCTCTACGTGACCTCGCCCTGGTCGCTCTACTTCACCGGCTGGTACCCCGCGACGCTGGACTCGACGTACCTCCACGAGACGATGCACCTGCACCTGGTGCTCGTGGGCTGCCTCTTCTTCTGGCCCCTGGTCGGCGTCGACCCGGTGCCCGGCAAGGTGGCCTACCCGTTCCGGATGCTGCTGATCGTGATGACGCTGCCGTTCCACGCCTTCCTCGGGATCACGATCATGCAGGAGGAGGAGGTGCTCGGCGGCGACCACTACGCCTCCCTGCACGACGGGCCGATGGGCGCCTGGCTGCCCGACCCGCTCGACGACCAGCACCTCGCCGGCGGCATCCTCTGGGGCTCCGGTGACCTGATCGCGGTGGCGTTCTTCGGCGTCCTGTTCGTGCAGTGGGTGCGCCAGTCGCTGAAGGAGGCCGAGCGCGAGGACCGGAGGCTGGACCGGCTCGAGGCGCGGGAGCGTGCGGCGTCCGCATCCGGGTCCCCGCCCGAGGTCGGACCCCAGACCGGACCCCAGACCGGACCCCAGACCGGACCCCAGACCGCGCCGCAGGTCACACCCTCGGCCGCACCTCCCACCGAGACCGACCGGTAGAGTCGCGAACGTGAACGACGCGACCTCTCGGACCATGCCCCTGCGGGTGCTGGTCTACAGCGATGACGTGAACACCCGCCAGCAGGTGATCCTGGCCCTCGGCCGACGCCCGCACCCGGAGCTGCCCGAGCTCGAGTACGTCGAGGTGGCGACCGAGCCGGTCGTGATCCAGAACATGGACGCCGGTGGCATCGACCTCGTGATCCTCGACGGCGAGGCCGTGCCGGCGGGCGGGATGGGCATCGCCAAGCAGCTCAAGGACGAGATCTACCAGTGCCCGCCGGTGCTGGTGCTCACCGGTCGCCCGCAGGACGCGTGGCTGGCCACCTGGTCGCGGGCCGAGGCCGCCGTGCCGCACCCGCTCGACCCGATCCAGCTCGCGGAGACCGTCGTGTCGCTGCTGAGCTCGCGCGTGCCCGCCGGCACGTGACCAGCTGGCCCGAGGTCCTCGGCGCGCTGGTCGCCGGCACCGACCTCAGCGCGGAGCAGACCGCCTGGGCGATGCACGAGATGCTCTCGGGCGAGGCCACGCCCGTGCAGGTCGCCGGCTTCGCGGTGGCGCTGCGCGCCAAGGGGGAGACGATCGACGAGGTGCTCGGCCTCGTCGAGGCGATGTACGCCGTCGCCACCCCGCTGTCGGTCCCGGGTCGCCTGCTCGACGTCGTGGGCACCGGGGGCGACCGCTCGATGTCGGTGAACATCTCGACGATGTCCGCCATCGTCGCGGCCGGCGCCGGCGCTCGCGTGGTCAAGCACGGCAATCGCTCGGCCTCCTCGCAGTCGGGCTCCGCCGATGTGCTCGAGCAGCTCGGCATCCGTCTCGACCTGCCGCCCGAGCGGGTGGCGTCGGTGGCCGAGCAGGCGGGCATCACCTTCTGCTTCGCGGCCACCTTCCACCCGGCCATGCGGCACGCCGCGGTGGCGCGGCGCGAGCTGGGCATCGGTACGACGTTCAACCTGCTCGGCCCGCTGACGAACCCGGCCCGGGCCGGTGCCCAGGCGATCGGCTGCGCCGACGCGCGGCTGGCGCCGGTGATGGCGGGCGTGTTCGCCGGCCGCGGCGTCGACGCGTGGGTCTTCCGCGGCGACGACGGGCTCGACGAGCTGACGACCACCACGACCTCCCGGGTGTGGCGCGTGCACGAGGGTGCGGTCACCGAGTCCGTGGTCGACCCGGCCGAGCTCGGTATCGCCCGGGGCACCACCGAGGCGCTGCGCGGCGGCGACGCCGCTCACAACGCCGACGTCGTGCGCCGGCTGCTCGGCGGGGAGACCGGCGCCGTACGCGACGCCGTGCTGCTCAACGCCGGCGCGGCGCTGGCCGTGTACGACGACCCCGCGGCCGAACCCGCCGACGCGCTGGCGGCCGGCATCGACAAGGCCCGCGACGCGATCGACTCCGGTGCCGCGAAGGCCACCCTCGAGCGCTGGATCGCCGCGTCCGCCTGAGGGTTGAATCGGGACTTCCGACCCTCAGTCGAGGCCGAGGGAGAACGCCGACTCGAGGTCGTGGCGCGAGTAGGTGCGGAACGCGATGTGGGTCTCGGTGGCGTTGACCCCGGGCACCTTGTTGAGACGGTCGGCGACCACGGCCGCGATGTCGTCGTGGTCGCGCACCCGCACCAGCGCGATCAGGTCGATCTGACCGGTGACCGAGTAGACCTCGCTCACGCCGTCGAGCGCGGCGATGGCCTCGGCCACCTCCGGGATGCGGGCGACGTCGGCCTTCACGAAGACGATGGCGGTGATCACGGGACGGACACTACTCGGCCCCGTGAGCTCAGCGGGCCGGCCGGTGCACCGGGGCGAGCCCGCGGCGGTCGGCGAACGGAACCAGCGAGAGCCGGGACTGGTTGACCGCGTCGTGCACCGCGAGGTGCCGGGTGGCGCCGGCGACCGGGCAGGTCCACTCGCCGTCGACGTCGACCAGGCGGATGCCGGGCGACTCCAGCCAGCGCAGCACCTTCTCGGTCTCCTCCGCGGACGCCGCCGGCACCGGGCCCGGGCCGGGGCGGACCGTCTCGGCCGACTGCCGCAGCGTCGTGACGAACGCGTGGGCGTCGGCCCCGGGCGGGATCACCCCGGCCGCGGCCAGCCGGCCGTGGCGGACCACGTGGACCGCCCACCGGCCGTCGTCCTCGTGCCGCGCGGCGACCACCTCGGGGCAGCGGGTGAGCGCGGCGAGCCGCTGGGTGCGGGCGGCCGCGCGCACGAACGCCGCGAGCCGGTCGCGGTGCACCCCGGCCTCCTCGAAGCGCTCGTCGTCGGCGAGGGCGGCCATCCGCGCGTTGATCGCCTCGACCACCTCGTCGGGACGGCGCAGCAGGGTGTCGCGCAGCTGGCGCACGACCGCGGCGTACGTCGCGGCGTCGACGCTGCCGTCGCAGGGGGACAGGCAGCGGTCCATCTCGGCCAGCACGCAGGGGGTCCGCCCGCCCGCGGGGCCGCCGGGGTCGCGGGCGATCCGGTCGGAGCACTGCCGGATCGGGAACGTGTCGTGGAGCGCGGCCAGGCACTTCTCCGCGGTCTTCTTCGACGAGAACGGGCCGAGGTAGTCGGCGTCGTCGTCGAGCACCCGTCGCACCAGCGACAGCCGCGGCCAGGGCTCGCGGGTCAGCTTGATGAAGTGGACCTTCTCGGGGAACCGGGAGCGCCGGTTGTAGCGGGGCTTGTGCTCCGCGATCAGGCGCAGCTCGCGGACCTCGGCCTCCAGCGCCGTCGCGCACTCGATGCCGTCGACGACGGTCGCGATGCCGACCATCTCGCCGATCCGCGACCGGGTCTCCGAGGCGGTGAAGTAGGAGCGCACCCGGGTGCGCAGGTCGCGCGAGGTGCCGACGTAGAGCACGCGCGCCCGGTCGTCGCGGAAGAGGTAGACGCCCGGGGCATGGGGGAGCGCCTCCGCGAGGTGCCGCTTGCGGCGCTGCGCCGTGGAGACCCGGGAGGAGAAGGTCTGCAGCTCCTCGAGGGTGTGCACGCCCAGCCCGCCGAGGCGCTCCATCAGCCCGTGCAGCACGTCGACGGTCGCCCGCGCGTCCTGGAGCGCCCGGTGGTTGGGGGTGGTCGCGGACCCGAACGCCTTCGCGAGCGAGGAGAGCTTGCAGTTGGGCGCGTCGTCGCGGGTGATCACCCGCCGGGCCAGGCGGGCGGTGTCGAGCACCTCGAACGTCGGCCACGGGCGGCCCTGCTGCTCGGCGAAGTAGCGCAGGAACCCGACGTCGAACGGCGCGTTGTGGGCGACCAGCACGCAGCCGGCCGCGAACTCGAGGAACGCCGGGAGCGCCGACTCGATCGGCGGCGCGTCGGAGACCATGCCGTTGGTGATGCCGGTCAGCACCGCGATGAAGGCCGGGATCTCGGCGCGGGGGTTGACCAGGGTCTGGAACTCGCCGAGCAGCTCGCCGCCGCGCACCTTGACCGCCCCGATCTCGGTGATCATCGAGCCGCCCTCCGCGGAGCCGCCGGTGGTCTCGAGGTCGACGACGCAGAACGTGATGTCGCGCAGCGGGCGGCCCAGCTCGTCGAAACTGCGTTGCGACTCCCAGGTGGAGGTCGCACGCTGAACGCCGCTGTGCACGCGGGGTTCTTGGGCCATGTGCTCGACGCTAGATCCGACCACCGACATTCCTGGGACGACGCGCGGTCGGGTGCGACGCGCGGTCTATGGTGACCACACGTTCAGGGAGAGGAGCGCCGATGACTGTCCCTGACCCGCACGCGCTGGCCGGGCTCCCCGAGCCGGTCCGCGCCCGCGTCGTCGCGCAGACCGCCGAGGTGCTGCCCGACGTGCCGTCGCTGCCCGCTGCCGTACGCCGGGTGGCGTCGTTCGCCCCGGCCCGGCGCGCCCGTCTGGGCGCGAGTGCGATCACCGAGGCGCTCGCCGACGACGAGCTGCGCGAGCGGGTCGGGATCCAGGTGGCCGCGCGCCCGGAGCCCGACGACGGCGACGCCGCGGTGGCCGCCCGGATCTGGCTGGTCCGGCCCGACGGGTGGGAGGAGCAGCTCGCCGAGCGGGTCGAGAGGATCGTGGCGGCCGCGCCCGAGCCGGATCCGCGCGCCCGCGAGCTCGAGCGGCTGCGCGGCCGGCTGGCCGAGGCCGAGCAGGCCGTGCGCGACCTGCGCGAGGAGCAGCGGGTCCGGGCCGAGGAGCACAAGGCGGAGCACACCTCGCTGCGGCGCAGGATCGGGGAGGCGCGGGCGGCTGAGCGGGAGGCCCGTGCCCGCGCCGAGCGGGCGGAGGAGGAGCTGGCCGCCGCTCAGGGCGACGTCGAGCGCCGGGTCGCGGCGCTGGAGAAGGAGAACCGCCGGCTCCGCGCCGAGGGGGAGCGCCGCGACGCGGAGGAGGCGCAGGCGCGTCGTACCGCCCGGTCCGACCGCGACGAGGTGACGCTGCGGGCCCGGCTGCTGCTCGACACGGTCATCGACGCGGCCTCCGGGCTGCGCCGCGAGCTGGCGCTGCGGACGGTCGAGGGCGTGCCGGCCGACCGGGTGGAGGCCGAGGTCGCGGCGTCGGGGGCGCGGACGACGAGCGCGGCCGGGGCGCTCGGCGCCGAGAGTCCCGCGCTCCTCGAGCAGCTGCTCGCGATGCCGAGGTCGCGGCTGATCGTCGACGGGTACAACGTCAGCAAGCGGGCCTGGCCGAGCTCGTCGCTGGAGGCCCAGCGCAACCGGCTCGCCGGCGGGCTCGCGGCGCTGGTGGCCCGTACCGGCGCGGAGACCACGCTGGTCTTCGACGCGGCCGAGACCGACCACCGACCGCCGGTGGTCGCCCCGCGCGGGGTCCGCGTGCTCTACAGCCCGCGCGGCGTGATCGCCGACGACGTCGTGCGCGATCTGGTCGCCGTGGAGCCGGCCGGCCGGGTGGTCGTCGTGGTCACCGCCGACCGGGCGGTCGCCGACGACGTGGCCCGCTCCGGCGCCCGGGTGGTCGACCCCGACGCGCTGCTGGGGCTGCTCGCCCGCTGACCGCCGCGACGCGCCTCCCGGACGGTGTCCGGGGGACTGTCGGTGGTCCCTGGCACCGTGCCTCTCATGAGCACGAGAATCGACTGCGACACCTGCGAGGTCCGCGGGTTGCACTGCCACGACTGCGTGGTCACCGTCCTGCTCGGTCCGCCGCCCGAGCTCACCTTCGACGACGACGAGTGCCGCGCGCTCGACGTCCTGGCCGAGAGCGGGCTGGTGCCGCCGCTGCGGCTGGTCCGATCCGTCGACACGCCGCACATGGAGTCGGCGTGAGACGGCCCACCCACGACGCTGCGAGACGGGGGTGGGGCTGATGTGACGCATGTGACTTCTGGGGCGGATGCTGTGGAAAACCGGGGATCCACGGCGGGTCAGCCGCAAGGTCAATGCAAAATTCCGGCGTGTTGCCGGTGGAAGGTTTGGCGACCGCGGTCCGGCATGACTAACCTCAGTCGCTCAGGTGGCCGGGGACGTGGATCACTCGGATCCGCGCGGCCACCGCGCTGAATCCGGATGCGCCGACCTGTCGGAGCACCCGGAGCCGGGGAACCATCGGTGGCGGGTCCGCCCGCCGCCCGGGGTGAATCACCGGAAGGGTGACGGGACGCGTGCGTGCCGGGACCGGACCGGTGTAGGGCAAATGTCGTGCCCGAATCCGTCAGCTCACCCGGTAGGCGTACGACGTACCGAAGGAGACCGCCCGCTCGTGCAGAAGAGCCGGAAGCGACTCGCCACCATCGTCTCGGGTTGCGCCATGATCGCCTGCGTCGGCTTCATGCCGTCCAGCCCCGCGCAGGCGGAGCCCGACATCGACGACGTCCAGGCCCGCGTCGACAAGCTCTACCACGAGGCGGAGCAGGCCCAGGAGCGCTACCACGACGCCCAGCTCGAGCTGAAGGACCTCCAGCGCGACCTGACCTCGCTGAAGGCCGACCAGGCCCGCCAGGACGACGCGTTCGAGGACGTCCGCTCCCAGGTGCAGGACTCGATCGTGCGCCAGTACGAGGGCGAGAGCCTCTCGAACGTCGGCCAGGTCGTGGTCTCCGACGACCCCCAGTCCTTCCTCGCGCAGCTGTCGACGATGTCGGCCTTCAACGACCTGCAGTCGCAGCTGTTCGACAAGTACGCCACCGAGGCCGAGGCGCTCGGCATCCGCCAGCAGGCGACCGAGCGGCGCGCCACCGAGGTCGCCGCGCTCGAGAAGCAGCTGGGCGAGGAGAAGGCGACCGTCGACAAGAAGCTCGAGGAGGCCGAGAGCCTTCTCGACGACCTCAAGGCCAAGGAGCGCGAGGAGATCCTCTCGCGCGGCGTCGCGCGGATCCCCTCCGACGTGCCCGCCTCCGGCCGCGCCTCCGCGGCGATCGCCTACGCGATGGCCCAGGTCGGCGACGCCTACGTCTACGGCGCCGCCGGGCCCAACGCCTTCGACTGCTCCGGTCTTACGATGATGGCCTGGGCCCAGGCCGGCGTCGCGCTGCCGCACTCGTCGAGCGCCCAGTACGGCTCCGGGCCGCACATCGCGATGAGCGACCTCCAGCCCGGCGACCTGGTCTTCTACTACAGCCCGATCAGCCACGTCGGCATGTACATCGGCAACGGCATGATCGTGCACGCCGCCAACCCCGGCACCGGTGTCGTGGTCTCCTCGGTGTCCTCGATGCCGTACGTCGGCGCCGTCCGGCCCGGCTGATCGCCCGATCTCTCGCCCCGGGCCTTGGCGCCTGACGGCACAATGCGGGGGTGAGCACGACCCCCGACCAGCCCCGAGAGGCCGGCCGCCCACGTTGGTGGGTGGCCGGCCTCTCGCTGTGCGTGCTGGTCGCGGCGGCGCTGGTCGGCTGGGCGGTCGTCCGCGACGACACCTACGTCGCGCCGACGCCGCGGGCGGTGCGCCCGAGCGTCGCGCCGGCGGGGGCCGGCACCACGCTCGCGGCGTTCGAGCGCGCCGTGCGGCAGCGCGACCCGGACGCCGCCCGCGGGCTCGCGCCGGGCGGGGACGACAGCGCCGGTGGCCTGCTGGCGGCGCTGGCGGCGAACGGCGAGGCGCTGCGGGTCACCGACTTCACGCTGCGCTACGTCGACGACGACGGCGCGCCGACCGCCGACGGAGCGTGGACGGCGGCGGTCGACGCGACGTGGCGCTTCCGCGGCTTCGACACGGTCTCGGCCCGCGCCGAGATCACGGCGCACCTGGTCGACGAGGGGGACCGGGTCGCGCTGGCCGGCTTCGGCGGCGGCGACCGGGTCTCCCCGGTCTGGCTCGCGGGCCCGGTCGACGTGCGGCGTACGTCGTCGACCCTCGTGCTGGTCGCGGACTCCGTGGCGGGCGCCGACCGCTACGCCGCTCGTGCCGAGGCCGCCGTGCCGGCCGTTCGTGCCGTGCTGCCGACCTGGCGCCGGGGGCTGGTGGTCGAAGTGCCGGCCTCGGCGCAGGGGCTCGAGCAGGCGCTCGGCGCCGACGCGGGCAGCTACGACCAGATCGCCGCCGTGACCGCCGCGGCCGACGGCTCCGCGGCCCCGCGGTCGGCGGTGCACGTCTTCGCCAACCCCGAGATCTTCGGCGGGCTGCGGCGCACCGGCGCGCAGGTCGTGATGAGCCACGAGGCCACCCATGTCGCGACCGGCGCGTGGGACAGCCGGGCCCCGCTCTGGCTGCTGGAGGGCTTCGCCGACTACGTCGCGCTGCGCGACGTCGCCCTGCCCGTCGAGCGCTCCGCGGCCCAGATCATCGCCGCCGTACGCCGGTCCGGCCCGCCGCGGGCGCTGCCCGACGCGGCCGCGTTCGGGGCCCACACGCCCCGGCTCGGCGCGACGTACGAGAGCGCCTGGCTGGCCTGCCGGCTGATCGCCGAGAATGCGGGGGAGGCCGCGCTGGTGAGGCTCTACCGCGCCGTCGACCGCGGCCGGAGCGTCGGACCGGCGCTGGCGGCGGCCACCGGCCTGAGCGTCGCCGACCTGACCGGGCGCTGGCGCGACTACCTCGCGACCCTGGCCGACGCGGGGGCGGCATGAGCAGCCCCGACCGGCGGGTCGCGCTGGTCGTCACGCTCGTCGGTGGCGCCGCGTTCGTGGTGCTCGCCGCCCTGCTGGTGCCGTGGCAGCCGGTGCCGGGCGGCACGCCCGCCCCGGTCGCCGTGTCGTCGGTCTTCACCCCCGAGCAGCTCGCGCGCGGCGAGGAGTACGCCCGCTGGTCGCGGGTGCTGAGCTGGAGCTCGCTCGCGGTGTCGCTGGTGGTCTCGTGTGTGCTCGGCTTCAGCCGGTGGGGACAGCGCCTGGTCGGGCGGCTGCCCGGCTGGTGGTGGGTGCGGGTGGTGCTGGCCGTCGCGGTGGTCGTGCTGGTGGGCCGGGTCTGCACGCTGCCCTTCTCGGTGGCGCTGCGCCGGCGGGCGCTCGACCACGGGCTGAGCAACCAGGCGTGGAGCGGGTTCGCCGCCGACGTCGCCCGCACCGAGATCGTGCAGATCGTGGCGCTGTCGCTGCTGCTGCTGGTGCTGGTCGGGTGTGCCCGACTCTGGCCGCGGGTCTGGCCGGCGGTGGCCGGCGGGCTGCTCGCCGTGCTCGTGCTGGCCGGGTCGTTCGTCTACCCGGTGCTGGTCGAGCCGCTGTTCAACGAGTTCCGGCCGCTGGAGGCGGGGTCGCTGCGCACCGACATCCTGGCGCTCGCCGACCGGGAGGGGGTGTCCGTCGACGACGTGCTCGTGGCCGACGCCTCGCGGCGTACGACCACGCTGAACGCCTACGTGTCCGGCTTCGGCAGCACCCGACGGGTGGTTCTCTACGACAACCTGGTCGACGACGTCCCACGGGCGCAGGTGCTGTCGGTCGTCGCCCACGAGCTGGCGCACGCCAAGCATGACGACGTGCTCACCGGGTCGCTGCTGGGCGCGGCGGGCGCGGTGTTCGGGGTGGGTCTGCTGGCCCTCGTGGTGGGAGGGCTGTCCCGGCGCGGGCGGCCGTCGATGCCGGAGCCGGCCGTGGTGCCGTTGGTGCTCGCGCTGCTGGCGATCGGCACCTTCCTGGCCTCGCCGGTGCAGAACACCATCAGCCGGCAGATCGAGACCCGCGCCGACGTGGACGCGCTCGAGGTGACCCGCGACCCGGGGGCGTTCGAGGCCGTGCAGCGCCAGCTCGCGCTGCGCTCCCTGGCCGACCCGACCCCGCCGGCGCTCTCGCAGTTCTGGTTCGGCTCGCACCCCACCGGCCTGACCCGGATCGCGATCGCCCAGCAGCTCGCCGAGCGCGGCTTCGACGACTGACCCGGTTGGTGCGGGGTCAGCCGACGTAGAGCGCCGCGACGTCGTCCTTGAACTCGCGCATCACGACGTTGCGCTTGAGCTTGAGGCTCGGCGTCAGCTGGCCGCCCTCCTCGGTCCACTCGTCGACGAGGATCGTGAACTTGCGGATCGACTCGGCCTTGGAGACGGCCTTGTTGGCGTCGTCGACGGCCGCCTGGATCTCGGCCTGCAGGTCGGGGTCGTCGACGAGCTCGGCGATGTTGTTGCGCTTGCCGTGCTGCTCGGCCCACAGCGGGATCGCCTCGCGGTCGAGGGTGACCAGCGCCGCGATGAACGGCTGGCCGTCGCCGACGACGATGCACTGGTCGACGAGCAGGTGGCCGCGCAGGCGGTCCTCGAGCACGGCGGGGGCGACGTTCTTGCCGCCCGCGGTCACCAGGATCTCCTTCTTGCGGCCGGTGATCCGCACGAAGCCCTCGTCGTCGACCTCGCCGAGGTCGCCGGTGTGGAACCAGCCGTCGGACTCCAGCACCTCGGCCGTCGCCTCGTCGTTGTGCCAGTAGCCGGCCATCACCTGGCCGCCGCGGAACAGCAGCTCGCCGTCGTCGGCGACTCGGACGGCGGTGCCGGGGAGCGGCCGGCCGACGGTGCCGATCTTCGTGGCGTCGGGGAGGTTCGCGGTGAGCGCCGCGGTGGTCTCGGTCAGGCCGTAGCCCTCGAGCACCACGAGGCCGATGCCGCGGTAGAAGTGGCCGAGGCGTTCGCCGAGCGGGGCGCCGCCGGACACGGCGTACAGGCACCGGCCGCCCAGCGCGGCGCGCAGCTTGCCGTAGACGAGCTTGTCGAAGACGGCGTGCTTGGCGCGGACCGCGAACGGGATCTTGCCGCGCTCGATGCCGCGGGAGTAGGCGATCGCGGTCTCGGCGGCGGCGTCGAAGATCTTGCCGCGGCCGTCGGCGGTGGCACGCTGCGAGGCGGTGTTGAAGACCTTCTCGAAGACCCGGGGGACCGCGAGGATGAACGTCGGGCGGAACTCCGCCAGGTCGGGCAGCAGCTGCTTGATGTCGGCGGTGTGGCCCATCCGGGTGCGCGACTTCACGCAGCCGATCTGGATGATCCGCGCGAACACGTGGGCCAGCGGCAGGAAGAGCAGCGTGGCGCCGTCGTCCTCGTGGAAGAGCCGCTCGAGCTCGTCGACCGCGACGCCCAGCTCGAACATGAAGTTGCCGTGGGTGAGCATGCAGCCCTTGGGGCGGCCGGTCGTGCCCGAGGTGTAGATCAGGGTCGCGAGGTCGAGGGGCGTCGCCGTCGTACGCCGCTTCTCGAGCTCCTCGTCGGAGATGTCGCCGCCGAGCCGGGTCAGCGCGTCGACCGCGTTGTCGGTGATCGACCAGACGTGGTTGAGCTGGTCGAGCTCGGCGCGCGACTCGGCCACGCGGGCGAGGTGGCCGGAGGTCTCGGCGATGACCGCGCGGGCGCCGGAGTCGCCGAGGATCCATCGGATCTGCTCGGCCGAGGAGGTCTCGTAGATCGGCACGGTGACGGCGCCCGCGAACCAGATGGCGTAGTCGAGCAGCGTCCACTCGTAGCGCGTCTTGGAGATCAGCGCGATCCGGTCGCCGACCTCGATGCCGGCGGCGATCAGGCCCTTGGCCACCGCGCCGACCTCGGCGAGGAAGGCGGCCGCGGTCACGTCGACCCACGGGCTCTCGGGGCCGCCGGCGCGCCGGCTGAACATCACCGTCGAAGCGGCCTCGCGCGCGTTGGTCACCACGTCGTCGGTGAGATTGCCGGTGGTCGGGATCTCGGTCGTCAGCGGGGTCGAGAACTCACGCACCGGCTGAGGTTACCGCGTGTTCGAGGGTCCGGCCCATCCGGTACGCTCGCAGCCCCAGTGGAGACCTACCAGTCGAGACCAGCCCGTGAGCAAGGGGGCCCGATGGCCGAGCAGACCACCTCGTCGATCGTCATCGACGCCGCCCCCGCCGAGATCATGGAGGTCATCGGGGACTTCCCGGCCTACCCCGAGTGGGCCAAGGGCGTCACGACCGCCGAGGTGGTCGCGGAGGGTGCCGACGGCTGGGCGGAGCAGGTGTTCTTCGCGCTCGACGTCAGCCCGATCAAGGACGAGTACACCCTCGCCTACGAGTGGGACGGCTACGACGAGGTCACCTGGACGCTGGTCGAGGGCAAGATGCTGCGCGCGCTCGACGGCGCCTACGTGCTGCGCGACCTCGGCAACGGGTCCACCGAGGTGACCTACCGCCTGGCGCTCGACGTCTCGATCCCGCTGATCGGCATGCTCAAGCGCAAGGGCGAGAAGATCCTGATCGAGACCGCGCTCAAGGGCCTGAAGAAGCGCGTCGAGTCGACCTCGTAGTGCGCATCCTCCTGTTCACCGGCAAGGGAGGGGTCGGGAAGTCGACGATCGCGGCCGGTACGGCGGCGCTGGCGGCCGCCGCCGGACGGCGCACGCTCGTGCTCTCGACCGATGCGGCGCACTCGCTGGCCGACGCGTTCGGCTGCCCGCCCGGCACGATCGGCGCGGAGCCGACCGAGGTCGCGAGCAACCTCTACGTCCAGCAGGTCGACGCCCAGCTGCGCTTCGAGCAGTCCTGGGCCGATGTCCAGCGCTACCTGCTCTCGGTGCTCGACGCGACCGGCCTCGACCCCGTCACCGCGGAGGAGCTGACGGTCATCCCCGGCGCCGAGGAGGTGCTGGCGCTGCTCGAGCTGCGGCTCCAGGCCCGGTCGGGCGCCTGGGAGGTGATCGTCGTCGATTGCGCGCCGACGGCGGAGACGCTGCGGCTGCTCGCGCTCCCGGAGGCGCTCGGCTGGTACCTGCACCGGGTGCTCCCCGTCGAGCGGCGCGTGGTCAAGGCGCTGCGGCCGGTGCTGAGCCGCGCTGCGGGCGTGCCGATGCCGGGGGACACCGTCTTCGACGCGATCGAGCGACTGCACGCCGAGCTCGACGAGGTCCGGACCCTGCTGGCCGGTCCGGACGCCAGCGTGCGGATCGTGCTGACCCCCGAGAACGTCGTGCTCGCCGAGGCGCGCCGGTCGTACACGACCCTGTCGCTCTTCGGCTACCGGGTGGACGGCGTGGTCGCCAACCGGGTGTTCCCCGACGGCGGCGCCGACGACTGGCGGGCCGGCTGGGTGGTCGCGCAGCACGAGGTGCTCGAGCGGGTCACGGAGTCCTTCGCCGGGCTGCCGCTGTGGCGCTCGGCGTACCGACCCCGCGAGCCGGTCGGCGTGGCGGCGCTGACCGCGCTGGCGGGGGAGGTGTACGGCGCCGACGACCCGCTGGCGGCCGCGACGGGCAGCGGGCCGTTCCAGGTCACCCGCGGACGCGGCGGCACGGTGCTGCGGCTCGCGCTGCCGCTGGTCTCGCGTGCCGAGGTCCAGTTGGCGCGCACCGGCGACGATCTGGTCGTGACCGTGGGATCGTATCGTCGGGTGGTCACGCTCCCATCCGGGCTGGCGCGGCACCGCGTCGCCGGTGCCCGGGTGGAGGCGGGCGAGCTGCGGGTGCGGTTCGTCGAGGGCCCCGTGGACGAGGCAGGGAGATGACGTGAGCGGGGACGGGAACGAGCCGTGCGACGGGCCCGAGGGGCCCGAGGTGGGCAGCCTCGCCGAGGAGGCCGCGAAGCTCCTCGGTGCGCTGACCGGCTGGGCGAAGGACGCGACCCACGACGTGGAGGAGCATCTGGCCACCGGCGCGCCGGAGTGCTCGTACTGCCCGATCTGCCGCACCGTGCACGCGGTGCGGGAGCTGAGCCCCGAGGTGCGCACGCAGCTCGCGAGCGCGGCGACCTCGGCGCTCCACGCCCTCGCCGGGCTGGTGGCCGCGGCCGGCACCCACGATCGGGGCGCCGCGGAGAGCGGGGTCGAGCACATCGACCTCGACGACGAGGGCGACGAGTGGCCCGACGACACCGATCCCGAGGAGGACGACCGATGAGCAGGCTGCGTCGATCACCGCGTGTCTCGCCGAACGGCGGTGGATGCTCCACCTTCCTCAGCTGGCATCAGGTGGACTGCCCACCGCCCGCTGCACGGGCGGCCGAGGAGCGGTGGGCGCTCCACCTGCCCCGGCCGGCATCAGGTGGACTGCCCACCGCCGCCCGGATCCGGCCGCAGGCGGTGGCCCGATGAGCCTGGCCTGTGGGATCGACGTGGGCGGCACCAAGATCGCCGGCGGCGTGGTCGACGAGCACGGCGTGATCCTCGAGGCGCTGCGCGTGGAGTCGCCGGCGACCGACGCCGAGGCGATCGAGGAGGCGATCGCGGGCCTGGTCACCGACCTGCGGTCCCGCCACGACATCGCCACCGTCGGCGTCGGCGCGGCGGGCTACATCGACAAGGCCCGGGCGGTGGTGCTGTTCGCCCCCAACGTGGCCTGGCGCAACGAGGACCTCAAGGGTGAGCTCGAGAAGCGGGTCGACCTGCCCGTCGTGATCGAGAACGACGCCAACGCCGCGGCCTGGGGCGAGTTCGTCTACGGAGCCGGCCACGACGTCGACGACCTGCTGCTCGTGACAGTCGGCACCGGTGTCGGCGGCGGCCTGGTGCTCGACGGCGAGGTCTACCGCGGGGCGAACGGCGTCGGCGCCGAGATCGGCCACATGCGCGTCGTACCGAACGGGATCCTCTGCGGCTGCGGCAAGCACGGCTGCTTCGAGCAGTACGCCAGCGGCTCCGCCCTGGTGCGTGAGGCCCGCGCGCTGGCGATGAGCGGCGCGATGATCGCGCAGGGCATGCTCCAGCGCGCCGGCGGCGACCTGAACGCGATCACCGGCCCGCTGATCACCGAGGCCGCCCAGCACGGCGACCAGGGCGCGATCCAGCAGCTCTCCGAGCTCGGTCGGTGGCTGGGCGAGGGCATCGCGTCGCTCACCGAGATCCTCGACCCCGGGGTGGTCGTGATCGGCGGCGGCGTGAGCGAGGCCGACGAGCTGCTGCTCGGCCCCACCCGCGAGGCGTTTGGCGCCCAGTTGGTCGGCCGCGGCTTCCGCCCGATCCCCGAGATCCGCAAGGCCCGCCTCGGCAACCGCGCCGGCCTGATCGGCGCCGCCGACCTGTCCCGGCGCTGAGTCGCTCCGTGAAGGGTTGAGTATTCGGGTCCGGAGCGCCACAATTGTGGTCATGTCTGTCGAGCCGCTGCGCGAAGTTCGCAACCACTTCAGCGACGTCATTGATCGCGTCGAACGCGAGCACGAGCGGGTTACGGTCACGCGCAACGGCCGGGCCGCGGCCGTCATCATCAGTCCCGACGACCTTGCCGAGCTGGAGGAGACCCTCGCCGTGCTCAGCGATCCGCAGGCCATGGCCGACATCCGGGAGGCCGATGCCGCCTACCGCACCGGAGATGTCGTTCGCGGCGCGGACGCGGTGCGGGCCCTTCGTCGGTGAGCACGAGCCCGCCGTACGAACTGGTCCTGGCCCCTCCGGCCGTCCGGGCCCTGCAGTCGGGGCTGCCGGAGCCGGTGGCGACCGCGGTCATCGAGTTCCTCACCGGGCCGCTGCTCGAGAACCCGCAGCGGGTCGGGAAGGCGCTGCGTGGCGAGCTGGCCGGTATCCGCGCGGCTCGGCGCGGCACCTACCGCGTGCTCTATCGCATCGACGACGAGGCCGATGAGATCCTCGTGATGCGCATCGAACACCGGGCGGAGGTGTATCGGCCGAGGTAGCGGCGTCCGAGCGGCGTGGTCGAATAGCCCGCGTGGCTCTGTTCATCGGCGTCGACATCGGCGGCACCAAGGTCCTCGCGACGGCCGTGTCGCGCTCCGGGCGGGTGCTGCGCACGGCACTGCGCACGACGCCGGGGCGCCGGGTGGAGGCGAGTCTGGTCGAGGACGCGCTGACCGAGGCGGTCCAGGAGATCGCGGGCATCCGCCGGATCAGCGCGATCGGGATCGCCGCGGCCGGCTTCGTCGACGCGCAGGGGGAGCGGGTGCGGTTCGCGCCGCACCTGCCGTGGCGCGACGAGGGCGTGCGGGCGCGGCTGGCCGAGCGCTGGAGCGCGCCGGTGGTGCTCGACAACGACGCGAACTGTGCGGCCCGCGCCGAGGTCGTGTACGGCGCGGTGGGGGACGCCGAGAACGCGCTGGTCATCACGCTGGGCACCGGGATCGGCGGAGCGGTGGTGCTCGAGAGCACCGTGCACCGCGGCTACAACGGCATGGCGGGGGAGTTCGGCCACATGCAGGTCGTGCCCGACGGCCGCGGCTGCGAGTGCGGCGGCGCCGGCTGCTGGGAGCAGTACTGCAGCGGCAACGCGCTGGTCCGCTTCGTCCGCGAGCGCGGCGGTGGCGACCAGCTGACCGGTCCGATGATCACCGAGGCCGCCGAGGCCGGCGACCCGCTGGCGCTGGAGGCGTTCGCGTCCGTGGGCACCTGGCTCGGCGTCGGGGTGGCCAACCTGGTCGCGGCGTTCGACCCCGAGATCGTGGTGATCGGGGGCGGGCTCTCGGCCGCGGGCGACCTGCTGCTCGAGCCGGCGCGCAGCGCGCTGCGTACGTCGTTGGTCGGGGCCGACCACCGCACGGTCCCGCCGGTCGTCCGCGCCGCGCTCGGGCCGGAGGCCGGGGCGATCGGGGCGGCCGACCTGGCCCGGCAGCGGTTCAGGACCGCCGGTACTCGGGCACGAGCTCGACGGCAAGCTGCTCGAGGAACAGCCCGACGTCGGTGACGATGCCGCGGGCCTGCGAGGAGCCCCGGTCGGCGAGCTTGGTGACCGTCGCCGGGTTGATGTCGACGCAGACCAGCGGGATCGACGCCGGCAGGATGTTGCCGGTCGCGACGGAGTGCAGCATGGTCGCGGTCATCAGGCAGAAGCCGACGTCCTCGAGCTGGGCGCGCATCGCACGCTGACCCTCGATGACGTCGGTGTAGACGTCGGGCAGCGGACCGTCGTCGCGCACCGAGCCGACCAGCACGTACTCCTTGTCGTGCCGGACGAGAGCGTGCATGATCCCGCGGGTCAGCACCCCGGCCTCGACCGCCTCGCGGATCGAGCCCGCCTTGCGGATCGTGTTGATCGCGCGGATGTGGTGCTCGTGGCCGTGCTCGACGCCGCGGCCCATCGCGAGGTCGACGCCGAGGCTGGTGCCATAGAGCGCGGACTCGATGTCGTGGGTCGCGAGGGCGTTGCCGGCGAACAGCACGTCGACGTACCCCGCCTCGACCATCGCGACCATCGCCGGTGCGGCGCCGGTGTGGACGATGCCCGGGCCGCCGACCCACAGCACCTTCTTGCCGGCCGCCTTGGCCTCGCGCATGCCGTCGGCGACCTGGCGCACCAGCACGGCCTGGGGCTTCTCCGAGGACACCTCCGACTCCATGAACCCGAAGGCCTCCCCGCTCCGGTCGGGCGCCGGGATCGTCACCTTGATGCCGTCGGCGCCGGTGACGACGAGCATGCCGGCGCGTACGTCGGACATCGGCAGCGTGTAGACGCGGACCGGCTTGCCGTCGGCGTCGCGCTCGAGCACCAGGCCGCAGTCCATCTCCGGGTTCTCGACCTGCAGCCAGGTGCCGTCGATGCGCACCCGGGTCTCGAGGTTCGTGGTCGAGTAGAACTGGTCGGGGAAGACGCCGTCCCGGTCGGCCTCCGTGACCTGGGCGGTGCCCGGGTCGACCTGGTTCACGCCGCGGGTCTGCAGCCGCATCAGCAGTCGCTGGAGCGACTCCTCGTCCTCCGCGATCACGTTGACTACGGCGTGCGAGGTGTCGTCGGTCTCGCGGCCGACGTCGAAGCGGTCGATCGTGTAGTCGCCGCCGTACTCGCGAATGTCGTCGAGGACCCGCGACAGGATGCCGTGGTCCATCAGGTGGCCGGTGATCTCGACGGTCTCGTTGACGCTCACGATGGCACAGTAATGCCGGGGGGCTTCGAGACGACCACTAGACCTGCGCGCCGTCGTCCCAGGGGTCGCGGGGCTCGCGGGGCATCTTGAGCACCAGGTAGACGAAGCCGCCGACGAAGCCGCCGATCAGCAGGTAGCCCAGCCAGCTGGGCAGGTCGATGCCGAGGATCAGCGAGACCAGCAGGATGGTCGGCGAGCCGAAGACGCCGGCCCAGGCCAGCCCGCGGTCGGGGGCCACCGTCGGGAGCGGCGGCGGTGGTGGCGGCACGTAGCCGTCCTCGGCGTCGTCGAGGTCGGCGGGCTCGTGCCCGACGTAGGGGTCGTCGGCGTCCTCGAGGAACGCGCGCGGGTCGCCGAACCGACCGCCGAAGGGTGCGTCGGACACCGGTGGCTCGGCCGCGGGCGACTCGTCGATCTCGGCGCGCTCGCCGTAGTTGTCGACGATCGCCTGCCAGGCGCGCTCGTCGGCGCTCTGGTCGTGGTGATCGTGATCGCCGCGCTCGTCGCGCGGGTCGCGGGGGTCCGGCACATCCACGAGCGTATGCCCGTCCTACGAAATAGTGGCCACTCGGGCGACGAATGCGGCACTCTCGTCGAAGATCCGCTGGGCGTCGTGGTCGAGCGTGGCGACGTGGTAGCTGTCCGCGAGCCGGACCACGGTGACGTCGCGGGAGGACACCCGGCCGGTGATCAGGGGCTCGGAGGCCTCGTCGACGACGTGGTCCTCGGCCGAGCGGAAGTAGAGCAGCGGCGCGGTGACCTTCGGCAGGTCGGCGACGAGCTCCGGCCACTGCTGCATCATCGAGTGGACCGCCTTCAACGGCGTACGCGTGTAGCCGAACTCCTCGGCGCCCGGCTTCTTGATGTCGTCGGCGATACCGGGAAACGACTTCACCAGGTGCTTGAGCACCGGCAGCAGCTTGACGTCGAGTCGCTTGGTCGCCACGGCCGGGTTCACCACCATCACGCCGGCGACGTCGCCCGGCCGGTCCGCGGCGAGCCGCAGCACGAGCGCGCCGCCCATCGACAGGCCACCCACGACGACGGCGTCGTTCTCGGCGACCAGCCGGTCGAGGGTCCGGTCGAGCTCGGCGTACCAGTCGGCCCAGGTCAGCGTGTTGAGCTCCTGCCACGTGGTGCCGTGCCCGGGCAGGCGCGGCACCACGACGGCGTACCCACGCTCCGCCAGTGCCTCGCCCCACGGCTTCATCGAGGCCGGCTGGCCGGTGAATCCGTGGCTGAGGAGGACCCCGATCCGGCGGCCTCCGGTCAGCTCCGGCCGGGCGGGCTCCGACAGCGGCGCGGCCAGCGGATGGATCGTCATCTGCGCAGTGTGCACCACCGGACCCGTCTCGGGGAGTACAACGGGTGGGGAGACCAGCGGCGGGCCGGGTACTAGGCTTCCCGCGAAGGTGACTCGGGCTGGTGCGGAGGTGGCGGTGTTCTACTGGTTCCTGAAGTGGATCGCGCTCGGCCCATGGCTCCGGCTCGTGTTCCGGCCGCGGGTGTCGGGCGCCGAGAACGTCCCCCTCGAGGGTCCCGCGATCCTCGCCAGCAACCACCTCTCGTACGCCGACTGGCTGTTCATGCCGCTCACACTCCCGCGCCGGGTGACGTTCGTGGCCAAGGCGGAGTACTTCACGACCCCGGGTCTCAAGGGCTGGCTGCAGAAGACCTTCTTCAAGGGGTCCGGGCAGGTGCCGATCGACCGGTCCGGCGGCAGCGCCTCCGAGGGGGCGATCATCTCCGCGAAGCGGCTGCTCGCCGAGGGCGAGCTCTTCGGCATCTACCCCGAGGGCACCCGCTCCCACGACGGCCGGCTCTACCGCGGCAAGGTCGGGGTGGCCCGCCTCGCGCTGGAGTCGAAGGTCCCGGTGATCCCGGTCGCCGTCGTCGGCACCGACGTGGTGGCGCCTCCGGGCAAGACCTTCGGCCGGTTCACCCGGCCGGTCGTGCGCTTCGGCAAGCCGCTGGACTTCTCCCGCTACGACGGCATGGAGAACGACCGCTACATCCTGCGCTCCATCACCGACGAGATCATGTACGAGATCATGCGGCTCTCCGGTCAGGAGTACGTCGACATGTACGCCACCCGGGCCAAGGAGCTGTCGAAGGCCGAGAAGGACGGCGGCCACGGCGAGGGCCCGTCGCGGCTCGCGTCCTGACGGTCCTGTGACGATCCACGACACGCATCCCTTCGCGGACCCCGATCCCGACCCCGTACGCCGTCTCCGCGGTCGGCTCGGCGGCACGGTCTCGCTCGTCACCGCCGGGGGGCCGGCGGCGCGCGCCGGGCTGACCGTCTCGTCGCTGATGGTCGCCAACGGCTCTCCGGCGCGGATGCTGCTGCTGGTCGACCCCGACAGCGATCTGGCCGACGAGGCGACGCGCGCCGGCCGGGCCGTCGTGCAGCTGCTGTCGTGGCGGCACCGCGACCTGGCGGAGGCGTTCGCCGGCACCGCCCCCGCACCCGGCGGGCCGTGGCGGATGGCGACGTTCGCCGACACGTCCTGGGGGCCTCGCCTCGCCGACGCCGTGACCTGGGCGGGCGTGTCCGTGCAGTCGGCGGTCGAGGTCGGCTGGTCGACGCTGCTCACGTGCGTGATCGAGTCGCTGACCGTCGGCGACGACGTCGAGCCGCTGGTGAGCCGGCGGGGTCGGTGGGTGCGGCCGTGAGCGACTCGACGACCGACGAGCTGCTGCGGATCGCCGACGAGCTCTACGGGCTCCCGCTGGCGGACTTCACGCCGTCCCGCGACGCCCGGGCGAAGGCGCTGAAGGGCACCCCGGTGGCCGCCCGGGTCAAGGCGCTGCGGAAGCCGTCGACCGCGGCATGGGTCGCCAACCTGCTGGTACGCCGCGACGCGGAGCAGGTCGACCAGGTGTTGGCGGTCGGTGCCGCGCTGCGTGGGGCGCAGGCCGCGATGTCGGCCGACGAGCTGCGGGCGCTGACCCGGCAGCGTCGCCAGCTCACCGCCGCCGTGACGACCGGTGCCCGCCGGATCGCCCGCGAGGAGGGCACTCGGGTCACCCAGGCCGTCGCCGACCAGGTCGAGGCGACGCTCACCGCCGCGATGGTCGACGAGCGCTGCGGCCAGGCGCTGCGCAGCGGGATGCTCGTCGCCGCACTCACCACGACCGGGCTCGAGCCGGCCGAGGTGGAGGGTGCGGTGGCCGTGCCCGAGGCGCTGGGCTTCGTCGCTGCCGCGCGGGAGGCCGAGCCGCCGGGTCGGCCCGACCTGCACGTCGTACCCGACCCCGAGGCGGACGCGAAGGCCGTCGCCGCCGCCGAGACGGCACTCACCGAGGCGCAGGAGGCGTACGCCGCGGCCGAGGCCGCCCACGGTGACGCCACCGCCACGGTCGAGACCCTCGAGGCCCGCGGCCTCCAACTGCAGGCCGAGATCGCCGAGCTGCGCGGCCGCATCGACGACCTCGAGGCCTCCGCCGAGGAGACCGACGACGAGCTCGCCGAGGCCGAGGAGGCCCGCTCCGAGGCGACCGCCGACCTCGACGCCGCCGCCCGGGCCCGTGATGCCGCCCGCGCGGCGCTGGCGCGGCTGCAGCGATAGCCAGTGACGATCTGGCTGTTCCCGGACCTCGGGAACAGCCAGATCGTCACTGGGTATCGCCGTTCGGACGGGGAGCGGTCCGCCTGAGAGGGCAGCCCGGGGGTTGGTGTGCTGGCGCTCCGGGGGGATAGTCCGTCACGTTTTGGTTGTTGTTTTCGGCTCGGGTCAGCCGTTTCGTGGCGGACTATCCCGATGTCCGCTCCGGAGGGATAGTCCGTCACGTATTGGTTGTTGTTTTCGTCGTGGGGCAGCCGTTTCGTGGCGGACTATCCCGATGTCCTCAGTCCGCCCACCCCTTGGCCAGCTCGACGGCCCGAGACCAGCGGGCGTGGGCGGCATCGGCCGCGGTGCGGTCGGAGGTGGGGTCGAAGCGCCGGTCGAGGGTCCAGGTGTGGCGCAGGTCGTCGGTGGACGACCACAGGCCGACACCGAGACCGGCGAGGAACGCCGCGCCGAGGCCGGTGGTCTCCACGGCGGTCGGGCGCTCGACGGGTACGCCGACCTGGTCGGCCTGCAGCTGGCAGAGCAGGTCGTTGGCGGCCGCGCCGCCGTCGACCCGCAGCGAGGAGAGCCGGGGCATCACGTCGAGCACATCGCGCACCTCGAAGGTGATCGCCTCCAGGGTCGCGCGTACGACGTGGGCCCGGGTGGTGCCCCGGGTGATGCCGACGATCAGGCCGCGCGCCTGCGGGTCCCAGTGCGGGGCGCCCAGGCCGGTCAGCGCCGGCACGAACACCACCCCACCGCTGTCGGCCACCGTCGAGGCCACCGCCTCGCTCTCCGCCGCCGACCCGACGATCTGGATGCCGTCGCGCAGCCACTGCACGGCCGCGCCCGTCACGAAGATCGAGCCCTCCGAGCAGTAGGTGATCGCGCCGTCGGGGGAGCGCCACGCCGCCGAGGCCAGCAGGGCGTCGGAGCGCTGCACCGACGACCCGGTGTTGGTGAGGATGAACGACCCGGTGCCGTAGGTGCACTTCGAGTCGCCCTCGTCGAAGCAGGTCTGCCCGAAGAGCGCCGACTGCTGGTCGCCGGCCATCCCGGAGATCGGCAGCGACAGCCCGAGGAACGTCGCCGGATCGGTCGTGGCGATGTCGCCCCAGCTGGGCACCAGGTCGGGCAGCGCGTCACGGGGTACGCCGAACAGCGAACACAGCTCGTCGGACCAGTCGCCGGCCTCGAGGTCGAAGAGCAGCGTGCGACACGCGTTGGAGACGTCGGTGACGTGGTAGTTGCCGCGACTCATCCGTGCGATCAGGTAGGAGTCGACGGTGCCGATCGCGTACCGGCCCGACTCGACCAGCGCCCAGGTGTGCGGCTCGTGCTCGGCCAGCCACATCAGCTTGGTACCGGAGAAGTACGGGTCGAGCCGGAGCCCGGTCAGCTCGCGCACTCGCGCCTCGTGCCCGTCGTCCTGCAGACGCGTGCACAGCTCGGCGGTACGCCGGTCCTGCCACACGATCGCGCGACGCGGCGCGCCGAGCGTCTCGCGGTCCCAGAGCATGACCGTCTCGCGCTGGTTGGTGATGCCGACCGCCCGCAGCGCCGACGCGTCGTACTTCTTCAGCACCTCGCGGCAGGCCTCGAGCGTCGCCTGCCAGATCTCCTCCGGCGCGTGCTCGACCCAGCCCGGGCGCGGGAAGTGCTGGGAGAACTCCTGGTAGCCCCGCGCGGCGATCCGCCCGTCGTGCTCGACGACGAGCGCGGTGACGCCGGTGGTCCCGGCGTCGATCGCGAGGATCGCGCCGTCCGGCGAGCTCACCGGTCGGCCTCGGTGTCGCGGATGATCTCGAGGATGCGTACGTCGATCCAGGAGCCGTCGTCGGCGACCCGCATCTCGTAGTTCTCGGCGCCGACCCAGGCGGCGAAGTCGCGGTGCCCGAGCGCGGTCGCGAGCTGCTCGAGCTCCTCGGCGAGGTCCGGGGTGATCGGCACCTGCTCCTCCGCCGTGGAGGCGGTCAGATAGAGCTCGTTGAGCGCGAGCAGCCGCGCGAGCTCGACGACCGGCTCGGGATGGTCGTCGACGCGCAGGTCGACCGCGATGTCGTCGAGACCGCCGTACCCGGCCCCCTCCCGTACGACGAGCAGCGCCGCCGACTGCCGCCCGCGCGAGTCCCCACCCGCGGCGTCGCCGGCGGCGAGGGCCGCGAGCAGCCGGTCGGCCAGGGGCGCCTCGGGCGAGGAGTCGAGCCAGGCCGCCTCCATCGCCTCGACGACCTGGCCGCCCGCCAGGATGTTGCCCTGGATCGCGTAGCCGTCGCCGGTGACGCTGCCCGCCCACTCCAGGCAGGCCGTACCGGTGTGGCTGGCGGCGTTGCCGTCGAGGTCGACGATGCCGACCTGGCGCAGGTCGCGGCCGTCGTCCTCTTCGAGCAGCCGCTGGAGCGCGACCGAGGCGGTGGCGCCGTCGTCGAGGTGGGCGAGCGCCTGGCCCTTGTAGGCGACGTTGGCGTGCGCCTGGGTCGCGATGGCGCCGACGCCGGCGACGGCGGCAGGGACGGTCGCACCGACCGCGAGGAACTTCGAGGCCACCGCCACGCCCCACGACTCACCGTCGGCGGAGCGGGCCACGATCGAGAAGGTCATGGGCCGACAGTAGCGATTCGGGGCGCCGCCGGCTCGATGACGTCCGCCCCGACCTTGGCTAGGCTCGGGGCGGTCTGCGTGAACGATCCAAGACAGTCCAGCGACGGGAGAGGTCATGCGCGTCGGAGTGCTCACCGGAGGCGGGGACTGCCCCGGCCTGAACGCCGTCATCCGGGCGGTGGTGCGCAAAGGGGTCAGGCAGCACCACTTCGAGTTCGTCGGCTATCGCGACGGCTGGCGTGGCCCGCTCGAGGGGCTGACGATGCAACTCGGCATCGAGCAGTGCCGGGGGATCCTGCCCCGCGGCGGCACCATCCTCGGTTCCTCGCGGACCAACCCCTTCAAGCTCGACAACGGCGTGGAGCGGATCAAGGAAAACCTGGCCAAGGACGGCGTCGACGCGCTGATCGCGATCGGCGGCGAGGACACTCTCGGCGTCGCCACCAAGCTCGCCGACCTCGGCGTGAACGTCGTCGGCGTGCCGAAGACCATCGACAACGATCTCTCCGGCACCGACTTCACCTTCGGCTTCGACACGGCGGTCAACATCGCCACCGAGGCGATCGACCGGCTGCACACCACCGCCGAGTCCCACCACCGGGTGCTCGTCGTCGAGGTGATGGGCCGGCACGCCGGTTGGATCGCGCTGCACGCCGGGCTGGCCGGCGGTGCGAACATCGTGCTGATCCCCGAGCAGCCGTTCGACATCCGCGAGGTCTGCGACCTCGTCGAGAGCCGCTTCGAGTCCCACTACGCCCCGATCCTGGTGGTCTCGGAGGGTGCGGTGCCGCGCGAGGGCGGCGACATGACGCTCTCCTCCGGGGAGCTCGACGACTTCGGCCACGTCCGTCTCGGCGGGATCGGCGACCGGATCGCCCGGGAGATCGAGACCCGCACCGGCAAGGAGGCCCGCGCGGTCGTGCTCGGCCACATCCAGCGCGGCGGCACGCCCACGGCGTTCGACCGATGGCTCGCCACCCGCTTCGGCCTCCAGGCGGTCGACGCCGTCGCCGACGGCGACTTCGGGAAGATGATGGCCCTGCGCGGCACCGCCATCGCGCGGGTCCCGCTGATCGAGGGCACCGGCGAGCTCAAGCTCGTCAGCAAGGAGGAGTACGCCGAGGCACAGGTCTTCTTCGGCTGACCCCGACTGATTCCGGCACGGCACGGAACCGGCGCGACCCACCCTGCGTAGAGGTGGGTGTGACGATCACCCAGCGCGTGGAGGGTCCGTGACGGCGGAGCAGGAGTTCGACGAGTTCGCGGTCGCCGCCTGGCCCCGGCTGCGGCGCTCGGCGTACCTGCTCACCGGCGACCACCACCTCGCCGAGGACCTCGCCCAGACCGCGCTGGCCCGCACCTACGCGAGCTGGCGGCGGGTACGTCGCGCCGACGCGCTCGCCTACGCCCGCAAGGTGCTGGTCAACGCCAACATCGACCGCATCCGGCGGCGCCGCGCCACCGAGCTCGGCGGCGTGGCGGCCGATGTCGCGCTGGCCACCCGGGCGGAGTCGGGGCGTGGCAGTGCGGAGATCGCGACCGATCGCGACGAGATCGTCCGGCTGTTGGCCGGACTGACCGAGCGCGAACGGCGGGTGGTCGTGCTGCGCCACTACTTCGACCTCTCCGAGGCGGAGGTGGCCGGCGAGCTCGGGATCGCGCCGGGGACCGTCAAGAGCGCGCTGTCCCGGGCACTGCGCAAGCTGCGGGTCGCCGCGGCGGACGACGAGACAACCTTCGTGAGGCAGGGACTTCGATGAGCACACGCACCCTTCAGGAGCTCGAGCACGAGCTGCACCGCGACGAGCGCGACATGGTGACGCAGCCCGACCTCGAGGCGATCCGCGCCGCAGGCATGCGCCGCCGCTACCTGACGGCGGCCGGCATGGGCGCGGCGCTGCTGGCGACCACGGTGGCGGTCGGCCTCGTGCTCGGCCTCACGCTCGGCGGCGGCATCGGACGGGCCGTCGACGACGTACCCGTCGCCGCCCAGCCGCACGAGCTCTCACCGCTGGCCGAACGCGTCCTCGACGAGGTGTCGGGCGCGATGCAGGTCTCCGACTGGCAGGTCGTGCTGCCCGCGCCGGCCGGAGCCGCGCATCAGTGGCCCGAGACCGACATGGCGGTGGCCGGCACCCCCGTCGACACAGGTGCCCGCCACTACGCAGGCGTGACCTCCTACCGGGCCGGCGCCTTCCCCGACTGGCTCCACCGCGGCGTCGCGAAGATCGAGCGGACCGACCTCGCGTCCGACGACGGCAGCCATCCCGTCGGCTCGACCGACATGGGCATCCTCGTCGACGCCGGCGCGGCGTACCTCGGGTGCGTCGGCAGCGACGACTCCTGCACACCTGCGCTCCTGACCCGCGACGCGGGCGGCTGGTCCTACCAGTGGGGGATGGGCACCGAGGACTTCCTGCGGCCCGGCTCGGACATGGAGGTGTTCCTGAGCGACGACTACTCGACCGGGGCACCGGGCGAGCTCGTTCTCGCGGGCCTGCCCGGCACCGACGTGGCGCGGGTCGACCTGGTGACCACCGACGGCACCACGGTGCCGGGTCACGTCGAGAGGGGCAGCGTGGTGCCCGGCGCGTCGATGCTCTGGGGCACGGTCGTCGGGAAGCTCGCCGCGGTGGTGGCGTACGACGCCGACGGCGACGTGATCGAGGACCACGAGCTCAAGCCGTGCTCGAACCCCGTCGACTGCGAGGTCCGCTGACCCTCACCCCACGTCGAGGTCCGCGACCAGCGCGAGGTGGTCGGAGAGCGGCAGCAGGTGCGCGGCCGAGTCGACGGCCACGACCGGCCCGTCGGCCAGCACATGGTCGATCTGGCGCTCCGGTCGCTGAGCCGGGAAGGTCGCGTGGGTGGCGAGCGACGCCAGCCCGGTGAGTCGCTCGGCCCGCCGGGGACCCATGTTGAGGTCGCCGGTGAGCACCAGGGGGCGGCGGGCGTCGCGCAGCGCGCGCACGAGCCGGCGCAGCTGGCGGACGTTCCAGTAGGGGAGGAACGACAGGTGCGTGTTCGCCACCGTCACGCATCCCGCCGGGGTCTCCAGCTGGGCGGCCACGGCCACCCGCGGTTCGTCGCGCACCAGTCGGGGGAGCCGCTGCCCGTGCCAGCGCCACGGTCCGCGGCCGGGCAGCTCGGGGAGCCGGACCACCTCCCAGGCGACCACCGGGTGCCGGCTCAGCAGCGCCACGCCGTACCCCGCGCTGTCGGGCTGCTCCGCGCCGGTCGCCGCGGTCCAGGTGGCGCCCGGGCTGCCGTCGAGGGCGGCCACGAAGCGATGGTCGACCGCACCCATCGCGGCGGCCGCGACGGCGGTGAGGTCGGCGTGGGCGGAGCGGGGGAGGAAGCGGTCGACCTCCTGCAGGGCGAGTACGTCGGCGTCGAGCTCGCGCACCGCGTCGGCGAACCTCGACACGTCGACGCGGCCGTCGGCCGGGGAGCGGCCGTGCAGGATGTTGAACGTCGCCAGGCGCATCGCCTCGACGGTACCCACCGCCGGGTGCGGCACCCGTGGCATGCGCCGCCGTGGCGCCGGGTAACCCTGCGAGTGTGGACGAGGTGCGGTCGGGGCTGCGGGAGGCGCTGAAGCTGGTGGCGGTCGCCCTCAAGGAGGGCGGAGCGCCGTTCGCGCTGACCGGCGGCTACGCGCTCTAGGCGCGCGGCGGGCCCGAGCCCGACCACGACGTCGACTTCATGGTGGCCGAGGAGGACGCGGCGGCCACGGCCGAGCTGCTCGCCGGCCGCGGCCTGCAGGTGGTGCAGCCCCCGGAGGACTGGTTGTTCAAGGTGTACGTCGACGACGCCATGGTCGACGTGCTCTTCCGGGCCGGTGGCGACCCGGTCTCCCGGGAGCGGCTCGAGCACGTCGACCAGATTGAGGTCGGGTCGGTGCGGATGCCGGTGCTGACGGCGACCGAGCTGATGGTCGACAAGCTCAACGCCCTCGAGGAGCATGCCGCGGACTTCGGCGCCGTGGTGCCCGTCGCCCGGGCCGTCCGCGAGCAGGTGGACTGGGCGGTCGTGGCCAAGCGAACGGCCGACAACCCGTTCGCGGCCGCGTTGCTCTTCCTGTTGGAGCGGCTGGAGGTGCAGCCGGAGCGGCCCGAGGGTGGCGCATCGTGACGCGGGAGGGCCAGAGTGGGTTCAGGATCACGGTCGCGGGGGACGCTGCACCACGACGGACCACCACGAGGAGGCCACGATGACCACCGCCGCTCCGGAGACCCGCGACGTCAACGGCCCGACTCCCAACCTCAAGCGGGTGATGGGCCCGAAGCTGCTGCTGCTGTTCATCGTCGGTGACATCCTCGGCGCCGGTGTCTACGCCGTCACGGGCCAGATGGCCGGTGTGGTGGGCGGCATCGTCTGGCTGCCGTTCCTGGTCGCCTTCATCGTGGCCACGCTGACCGCACTGTCCTACCTCGAGCTGGTCACCAAGTACCCCCAGGCCGCCGGCGCGGCGCTCTACACGCACAAGGCGTTCGGCATCCACTTCGTCACGTTCCTCGTCGCCTTCGCGGTGATCTGCTCGGGCATCACCAGCGCCTCGACGTCGGCCAACGTGCTGGCCCAGAACCTCACGCAGGGCCTGGTCGTCAACGGCTGGATCGACGCCGAGCCCAGCACCGCCACCATCACGATCATCGCGCTGGCCTTCATGGTGCTGCTGGCGCTGATCAACCTGCGCGGCGTCGGCGAGTCCGTGAAGTTCAACGTGCTCCTCACCCTCGTCGAGGTCACCGCCCTCGCGATCGTGATCGGCGTCGGCTTCTACGCGATGGCCCAGGGCGACGCGGACTTCAGCCGGGTCACGACGTTCGAGAACCCCGAGGGCAAGGGGATCTTCCTCGCCGTCACCGCCGCCACCTCGATCGCGTTCTTCGCGATGGTCGGCTTCGAGGACTCCGTCAACATGGTCGAGGAGACCAAGGACCCCGAGCGGATCTTCCCGCGCACGATGATCACCGGCCTCGGCATCGCGGTGATCATCTACATGCTGGTCGCGATCTCGGTGGTCTCGGTGCTGACCTCCGACCAGATCGCCAGCGCCTCCGAGGGGCGAGCGCTGCTCGAGGTCGTCCGGGTCGGCGCCCCCGACTTCCCGATCGACAAGGTCTTCCCGTTCCTCGCGGTCTTCGCGGTCGCCAACACCTCGCTGATCAACATGCTGATGGCGAGCCGGCTGCTCTACGGCCTGGCCCACCAGGACGTGCTGCCGCGCACGCTCGGCAAGGTCTCGCCCAACCGCCGCTCGCCGTACGTCGGGGTGATCTTCTCGACCGTGCTGGCGCTCGCGCTCATCGTGTACGTCGCCAACCGGGCCGAGGACGACATCGTCGTCAACCTCGCCTCGGTGACGGCGCTGCTGCTGCTCGGCGTCTTCACGATCGTCAACATCGCCTGCCTCGTGCTGCGCCGCGACGGCCGTGAGAGCAGGTTCCGCTCGCCCGGTGTGACCCCGGCGGTGGCGGCCGTGCTGTGCGCGTTCCTGGTCGGTCCGTGGGTCGACCGCGACGGCATCGTCTACGAGATCGCCGCCGGCCTGCTGGCCGTCGGGATCGTGCTCTGGCTGTTCACCTGGCTGACCAACCGCGGCGTCCGCGCGCAGAAGACCGGCTTCCGCGACATCGACCACTTGGAGGAGTAGGTTCGTCGCCGGCGTCTCGCGGTGGCCCGAGGAATCGGGGGAGTGTGCCGCCTCGCCGTACCCTGGGACGGTGAGCACCACCGTCCCCGACCTCGCCACCCTGCATGCCATCGGAGCAGCGCAGCAGCCGACCTACCCCGACGCCGGCGCCCTCGCGGCCAACGTCGCCCGGCTGCGCACCATGCCACCCCTGGTCTTTGCGGGTGAGTGCGACGAGCTCAAGGCCAAGATGGCGGCGGTCTCGCGAGGCGAGGCGTTCCTGCTCCAGGGCGGCGACTGCGCGGAGACCTTCGCGGGCGTCACCGCCGACAACGTGCGCAACAAGCTGCGGGTGCTGCTGCAGATGGCGGTCGTGCTGACCTACGCCGGCTCCGTGCCGGTCGTGAAGCTCGGCCGGCTGGCCGGGCAGTACGCCAAGCCGCGCTCGTCCGACATGGAGACCCGCGACGGCGTCACGCTCCCGGCGTACCGCGGCGACGCCGTCAACGGCTTCGAGTTCACCCCCGAATCGCGGATCCCCGACCCGACCCGCCTGCTCGACGTCTACAACGCTTCCGCGGCGACGCTGAACCTGGTGCGCGCGTTCGTCACCGGCGGCTACGCCGACCTGCGCCAGGTGCACACCTGGAACACCGACTTCGTGCGTACGTCGGTCGCCGGTCAGCGCTACGAGACGATCGCCGGCGAGATCGACAAGGCGCTGGCCTTCATGAGCGCGATCGGGGCCGACCCCGAGGAGCTCAAGCGGGTCGACTTCCACTCCAGCCACGAGGCGCTGCTGCTGGAGTACGAGCACGCGATGACGCGCATCGACTCGCGCACCGACACGGCCTACAACGTCTCCGGCCACTTCGTGTGGATCGGCGAACGCACCCGCCAGCTCGACGGTGCGCACGTCGAGTACTTCCGCAGCATCGCCAACCCGATCGGCTGCAAGCTCGGCCCGACCGCCACCGCCGACGACGCGATCGCGCTCGCCGAGCGGCTGAACCCCGACAACGAGGCCGGTCGGCTGACCTTCATCACCCGGTTCGGCGCCGGCAAGATCCGCGACGGCCTGCCGAACCTGGTCGAGAAGGTCACCGCCGCGGGCATCAAGGTCGCCTGGGTGTGCGACCCGATGCACGGCAACACCTTCGAGTCGAGCACCGGCTACAAGACCCGCCGCTTCGACGACGTGATCGACGAGGTCCAGGGCTTCTTCGACGTCCACCGGGCCCTGGGCACCTGGCCCGGCGGCGTCCTGGTCGAGATGACCGGCGACGACGTCACCGAGTGCATCGGCGGCGGCGAGGAGATCGACGAGGAGGGACTCGCGCACCGCTACGAGTCCGTCGTCGACCCCCGCCTCAACCGCGTGCAGTCGCTCGAGCTGGCCTTCCTCGTCGCGGAGATGCTCCGCCAGGCCTGACCCATCGCCGCGGCGGTTGAGGAAGGCGCGTGAGCGCCGAGGTCCCGCGGTGGTTGAGGTGTGAGGGCCGCCAGGCCCGAGCCGCCACGGTGGTTGAGGAAGGCGCGCTAGCGCCTGTCTCGAAACCACGGCGAGCACGGTGGTTGAGGTGTGAGGGCCGCCAGGCCCGAGCCTCGAAACCACCGCCCGGTGCCAGGGTTGGCCGGCGGTTCATCAAGGGATGAGGTCGACGTCGCGCTGCCCTGGCTCAGTTCGCCGAGGGAGGCGTGGTCTGACCGTCATCCCTTGGTGAACCTGCCACTGGTGATGATGGTGAGGCGGCGACGACGGGAGCGTTTCGTCGGCCGGCCGACGAAACTCCTCCTGGGACGACGAGTCTTCATCGTCCCAGCGGGAGCTTCGTCGTCCCAGCAGACGCCGACCTGCGGTCGGGACAGAGTGGTCGAGCACACGGTGGTTGAGGTGTGAGGGCCGCCAGGCCCGAGCCTCGAAACCCGGTGCGTGCGTCGGGGGTGGTGGTTTCGAGGCTCCTCGCTGGCGCTCGTCGCACCTCAACCACCGTGCCGTTGGTGGTTGAGGTGTGAGGGCCGCGAGGCCCGAGGATCGAATCCCGCGCGTGCGTCGGGGGTGGTGGTTTCGAGGCTCCTCGCTGGCGCTCGTCGCACCTCAACCACCGTGCCGTTGGTGGTTGAGGTGCGAGGGCCGCCAGGCCCGAGCCTCGAAACCAGTGCCGTGACCGTAGATCAGTTCGGGTCCTGCGAGGAGTAGAACATCACCGCGGAGGACGCGACGACCGCCACGAAGAGCAGGTTGGCGGCGGCGAGCAGGGCGGCGTGGGCGATCGTGATCAGGCCCGTGGCCGCCAGCGGTACGGCGACCACGATGGCGACCGCCGCGCACACCCGGGCGACCAAGCGAGCCCGGCGCAGGCACCGGACGTGCTGGATCGACTCCAGCACGGCGTCGATCGACGGACTCGCGCAGCGGACGACGGTGTCCTCGCCGGGCTCGCTCGGCAGCGTCGTCTCGGCGGTGACGCCGGAGGCACCGGGCACCGTGGCCGCACGGAGGATGCCGGTCGTGTCCGGCGGCAGCGTGGCCGCGATCGTCGAGGCGTCGGTGCCGTGGTGGATCTGGGTGACGCCGACCTGCTCCGAGACCCGCTTGAGGTCGGGCGCGCTCAGGGACGACGACACCAGGATCGGCTCGATGCCCTCGGCCCGCAGCGTCGACAGGCAGCGGGCGGCGTTCTTGCGCACCTCGTCGGCGACCGTGATGTGCCCCATCGGCCGCTGGTCCACGTCGACGCGCACCGTGGTCCCGATGACCTGGTCGGGCGGCCCGTCGACGCCGTTGACCCCGAACCGCACCGGATGCCGGTCGACGGCGCCGCGCAGCTCGTGGGAGGGGCCCTGGCTGACGTCGATCGGCCGCCCCAGGCCGGAGAGCTTCGCGATCGCGCGGGCGACCGGGTCGGTCGACCCGTGCGCCAGCGCGCCGGCGAACCAGCGCAGGTCGTTCTTGTGCCGCAGGTCGAGGGGTACGACGTCCAGCACCACGAGATCGCCCGTGGTGACGACGTGCTCCACCTCGATCACCAGCTGGCGCAACCGGGTCAGGGCCCGGTCGGCCGAGGACCCGACGTAGGTGGTGCCGCCGCGGCGGCCGACGCGGCGCACGACCGGCACCGGCAGGTACCGCGCGACGAGGAAGCCGAGCGGGGAGGCCACCAGCAGCACGGCGAGCGCTGGGGCGAGACCTTCTCGTCCGACGAGTTCTGAGCCCCACCAGGTGGCGCCGGCGGCGACGAGCTCCACGCCGACGAGTCCCCCGAGGAGAGGAAGGGCAGCTGGTTTCATTGATCAGACAGCTTTCGGTCTCGGAACCGCTCGAAGTCGCTCTGGTTCCCGGCCTTCCACATCAGCAGGCTGGTCTTGAGCACCAACGTCATCTGCAGGATGAACTCGGGGTCGTGCAGGGACTCCCCGAACAGCTCGTTGATCCGCTTCCAGCGGTAGCGCACGGTCTGGGGATGTACGTCGAGCCGGGCGGCGATCGCCGGAGCGCTGTCGCGGGTCTCGAGCCAGGCCAGCAGGGTGTCGGAGAGGATCTCTCGGGAGTTGGGCGTCTCGGCGAGCAGCGGCTCCAACAGCTCCTGGCAGAGCCGCTGCCGCATTGACGGCTCGGCGTGCAGCCACAGCTGGGTCACGTGGTCGGTGCATCGGACGAGCGTCGTCGGGGCGATCACACCCAGGCGCACGAGGTCCAGCGCACGGGCCGTCCAGAGGAGCGCGCTGCCGGCCTCGTCGGGATGGACCGGCCAGCTCAGCGCCACCCTCCGGTCGGGGCCCGACCTGGTCAGCACCGTGGCCAGGTCCTCGGCGTCCTCGCTGGGGCACAGGACGAAGATCCGGTCGGGGCCGACCCTGCTGAGCACCTCGTCGCGATCGGGCAGTGGCGGCGGCTCGCCGTGGTAGCTGACGGCGAGCGCGGAGACACGGTCGGGTACTGGCCATCTGGCCCCCTCCGCCAGCCGGCGGAGCTCGTCCTCGTCCATCCCGAGTGGGCGCAGCGGGGAGACCCGCCCGCCGGAGGAGTGGATGATGAAGTCCATCAACCGGGTGCGGGCCGTCGACCGGCTCTGGGTCGCGAAGCGAGACCCGAGCTCATGGCCTGAGACGAGCTGCTCGCGAAGGTGGTCGACGTACTCCATGAGCTCGGTGGAGATGTCGCGGAAGGTGGCGACCGAGTAGCGATGCGCGACCGCGAAGTCAGAGACGTGGTCCCAGACGCTGCGACTGCCGACCCGCAGGGCCGCGATCATCAGGCCTGGGTCCCGGTCCTGCTGCGCCTCCCGGTGCCCCAGCCGCCGGAACAGCTCGTAGACCTTGCGCAGTCGCGACTCGCGGGCCGGACCCTCGTCGAGGAAGGCCTGGACGGCCTCACGGGCCGCCACCTCCAGGAGGGGGCAGGGGGCGGACCCGTCGACCCCGGCGTAGACGGGGAGCTCGGCATGGACCCGGTGGACGACCGCCTGCACCATCCGAGCGGCGAGCGGGCGGAAGAGCTCCAGTGACGACGGCGATCCGAGATCGGACACCTGGACGGCGCCGGTCATGGCCGGCGGATTCGCGACCGGCAACGGTGGCCCCACATCGTCATGCGCCTCCGATCCCTGGCCGTCCGCTTCGTCTCGGGTCACAGATCCATGGCCTTCCAGGTGCTCGTCCGGTCCGCGCTTGAGGCAGGTCACGGGGCGCCATGCCGACGCCCCGTGACCTGGCCGATGTGCGGAGCGCCGAGCTCCTAGCCGCCACCCCCGAGAGTCCGGTGGGGGAGGGGTCCGTCCTCGGGAGTGGCCATCTGCCGTCCCGATTCACACACGTGAGAGGGCAGACGGCAAGGGGTCCAGAGCACGGCGGGCCGAAAGTTGCGATGCGCATCACAAAAGTAAGGGGTGCTGGTGGCTTGAATGGGGGAGTGCCCCGGTCGTCCGAGGGTGTGATGAGTTGGGTCCGGCGCACGACGGCCTCCTCGAGGCTGCGCGCACACCGTCCAGCCCCACAGACGGTCCCCATGCTGTTGTGCCACCGATCCGACAGGATGGCGTCAGGTTAGAATAAGTTCTCGATCGTGGGGGCCTTCGGCACTCCCCCCGCGGTGCGTGTCGCCCTCTCACCGCCAAGTCCGATGTCTGGAGGCCTCGAGCTCCCACAGGGGAGTGCCAGGTCGAGCGTCGCCTGGATGGTGAGCGTGTCCCGGCCGAAGTCGAGATCCGGGTTGTCGAAGAGCTAGCGGTGTGCAACGAGGTGATTGCGGGCGCCTCTGCGCGTGCAACCCGAGAGGGGCGGCCAGGGCCTGGGCGGTGCTGTCGGTGCGCAGCCGCAGCTACAACGTGCCTGCCAGGGTGAGCCGGCGCTGCGCGGACTGCTGCGCCAGCGGCCTGAGCAGGTCCGCGATCTGCGCTACCGCAGCCTGGCTCGGCCCGGCGCGCAGGAAGCCCAGGTCGGGCAGTGGGAGCAGCACCATCGGTGCTGCCGCCGCGACGTCCGCGCGACCAGACGGAACATGAGGAGTGCGGTCTCGTGGGCCGCTACCACCTCACCTGCCGGCACGGGTCCCCAAGCCGCGACTCCTTCCTTCCCGGGACCACGGTCACCATGACCCTCGATCAGTGCAACGTCGACGTTAGCCTCGCCGACAACGACGTCCACGCTGGCACCAACCCGCTCGACGATGTGATCGACACCGGCGTTCCCGGCAACTCAAAGGTCAGTGCCGTCGACGGCCGGGCGTAGATGACCAAGGCTGCCCTGAACTGCGTGCGGATCATGTCACCGGCGGCTGTCAGGCCCGGATCGGCGGCGACATCAAGGCCTACTCCACGATGCCGAGAAGCCCAACGGCTCACAGGACACGGTGCTCACTGGCAGCGGTCTCCAGGCCAAGGCCCAGCCTCGCCGACCTCGGCGCCGTCGGCAGCCCCGGCGACTTCACCTTGGAGGGCCGTCTTCAACGTCTCCAACGACAACGGACTTATCGACTTGGTCGATTGAGCTCATCTTGCCGGTGGCCGGCGACACCACATGTCGCCGGCCACCGGTACGCCGGGCCGATCCGAGGGCGCAGCGATGCCCCACGATGGAGTCACAGTCGATGGGCCGACCACCATCTCTTATGAGGCGCATCACAACTTCGGCTGATTCCTGAGCTTCTCGCGGCGGAATCAGTGGCACAGAGTGGGGCGAGACCAGCAGGGTCGCGCGTACCCAATCCCGGAGGGAAGACCTCCACCTATTGCGGGAGAACGAACATGAGATTGCGCAACCTGCTGGCCGCCGCATTGGCCAGCGCTCTTGTCGCCGGGGTCACCGGCGCGACGGCCCAGGCCGCCCCTGTATCTTCGCCGGCCATGGCCGGGAGGGTCGTTGCTTGGGGCGACACCGATGACGTCGTGGCCAAGGCGGCGATGACGGTGCCCGGCGACCTGACCGCTCCAGTGGCCGCCGTCGCGACGAACACTCGATCCACCGCCGTGGTGACCGCGGACGGCCAACTACGGGTGTGGGGGCAAGAGGGATTCGCCGAGGTCGACTGGGCTCCCGATGATGTCACTGACGCCACGGCTGTCGCGCTCGGTCCTCAGTACGGAGCCGTGCTGCACGCGGACGGAAAGATCACGCCCTGGGGCAGCCCCGATAGTCCCGCCTTCACCGATGAGGTCCCGGAGGGCCTGCGGGCCAAAGCCATCGCGATCGGGCAGGGCAGCCTCGGGTATGCAGTCCGGACCGACGGCACTCTCGCCGTGTGGGGCGACGAGGAGCTTCGTGAGTTCTACGCGGTACCGGAGAGTGGGCTGACCGACCTGGTGGATGTCGTCGCCAACAACTTCCAGGTGATGGCGCTGCGTGCCGACGGGACGGTCGTCGCTTGGGGGGCCATGCCTCAGTACGGCCAGACGAGCGTCCCGGACTTCGAGGGCCACAAGGTCACCCAGATCACCGCCGGCCCCACGGCGAACGGGGCCGTACTGGACGACGGCACCATCCGCGTATGGGGGACCGTGCCCCCCACGGGCACGCCAGACTTCGCCGGCAAGAAGGTGATCAGCCTCAGTTTCAATACCGTCGGTTTCACGCCCAACGCTGGTGCGGTCACCGAGGACGGCATGGTGCACATCTGGGGTGCAGGTGCCGTCGCCCAGTTGAGCGACGTTCCGATCGATCTGGATGGTGCGCCGGTAGCGGCCATCGCGATGGGCCCCAAGCACGCCGCGGTCATCGTCACCGCCTTCCGGGACGTGTCGAAGCCGGCGGTCACCGGCACCCCGCGGGTCGGGGAGACGCTGGCTGCGGTGCCCGCCACGTTCAGCCTGGCGCCGGACACCCCAGCGACCGGCCAGTGGTACGCCGGGGCCGATGCGATCGCCGGTCAGACCGGCACCACCCTGGTCCTCGATCAGGCGATGCTGGGCAAGAAGATCAGCTACCGCACCACCGCAGGTCGTGCTGGCGAGACGATCACGTCCATCTCCAACGAGGTCGGACCGGTCACCCCGCGCACGATCGCGTCGACCACCACGCTCTCAGTCGCCCCCGCCACGGGCGAGTACGGCGCGGCGCGCACCGCGACGGCGACCGTCGCCAAGGCAGGCGGCACCCCCACCGGCACGGTGTCGTTCAAGCTGGGCGGCACAGAGACCACCGCGACGCTGACCGGTGGCACAGCAACCTGGACGCTGCCTGCGACCCTGCCTGCCGGCACGCAGACGATGACAGCGACCTACCACGGCGACGCGACCACCGATCCCTCAACTTCTGCGGCGGTTGCCGTGACCGTCGAGCGGGCGGCCAGCAAGCTCAAGGCCGCCAAACCGAAGGTGAAGGGCAAGAGCAAGAAGGTCGCACAGAAGGTCACGATCACCGTCACTGTCACGACCGCTGACGGGGTATCCCCCGAGGGCAAGGTGACCTTCACCCTCAAGGGCAAGACCAAGAAGAAGGTCAACGCGAAGGTCAACGCCAAGGGCAAGGTCAAGGTGACCATCAAGAAGGTCAAGCGTGGCAAGTACAAGGCGCAGGTGAAGTACGCCGGCAACGCCAACGTGGCCGCGGCCAAGACCACGACCAAGTTCAAGGTCTGACTACACAGCGCACTCACCGCGCGAGATAGGCACGACCCGGGGGGCGAGGGTTCACGTGGAGTGAACGCTCGCCCCCTGCGTACTTCGAGGACTGTGCATTCGAGGATGCCGCCATCCGCCAGGAGCCACCATGCCACGTATCAGCACCTCAGTACCGAGGAGGCACGCCTGGCTCACCGTGGACGCGCAGTTCCATCCGGTCGGCGGACACCGCTCGCTTCCCGCGGGTGCACCGTAGCTGCGGGTCCACCGACGCTCCGCTGAGTGTGTCGCTGAGCGTGGCTATGCGATCCACCTTGCGCGTCGCGCGACTCCGGCCAAGGCCGAAGACATGCTCGGCATTCCGGGTGGGGAGGTGCTGACCGCCGACCTGCCACCGATCGAGGGACCGAGACGCCGCGCGCCGGGCGTTGGTCTCCATCTACGACTACAACTCCGACCGACTGCGCCAGAGGGTCCGATCCTTTCGGGTGAGCAGGGATTGTTCGCCGAGGTCTTCAAGTGGCTGACCCGCTACAAGACTCCGAGGCCGGCACTCCTGGTGCGGCCACCGCCCCTGTCCACCTACGAGGCCCACCAGGCCGCCACACTGCCAAACGCCGCGTAGTCACACCCCGTGTCCAATACTCGGGGCTAAGGCCCGTCGGCGGGTGAGCGCCGACCCTCCTGACCTCACCCGGCGGCGGCAGTTGAGGTCGTCGGTCCAGCAAGCGGCGTCTTAGGACCTCGCGCTTCAGGGTCGCGTTGAACGACTCCGCGAGCGCGTTGTCGGCCTAGGGTCCGGCGGCGCCCGTGGACTGGGTGACGCCGAGGGGTCTTGCAGGGCTGGCGTAGTCCTTGGACGTGTCCCGTGGTGGCTGTCGGAGATCGCCCCGGCCAGGCTTCCCCGGTCGCGGTCGCGGTCGCGGTCGCGGTCGCGGTCGATGACGGTGGCCCGGTACAGGTTGCTGCCGCCCGCGAGCGGGAGGTAGGTGATGTCGCCGACGTAGCGCTGGTGGTTCGGTGCCAGGGCGGTGAAGTCCCGCTTGATCAGATCGGGAACCGTCTGATCCGCCGGCTCGAGAACAGTCGTGCGGACGCGTCGCTTCTTGACGTAGCCGGCGATGCTGGCGGCACGCATGATGCGGGCGACCCGCTTGTGGTTGACCCCCTCACCGGCTGGAGCGCCGACATGGAGCTCGGCGGGCGCCGCGCTGGCGGTCGTGACCCGTGGCGCGCAGACGGTGTCGTCGACCTTGTGGATCGTGCGGATCCGGGCCTCGGGCTCAGCGTCCGCGGCGGCCCGCCGCTCACGGCCGGGCGCTGCGGACAGCCAGGCGCAAGACTAGGAGCGCGTCACCTCGACGAACTCGCACAGTCGCTTCAGCCCGCCGCGATCGGCGTATGTGGCATGGTTGTCGGCGACGAGTTGGAAGCGACTCACCAGCGCGTCTCCCCGGCGAAGGACTTGGCCGCCTTCTGCAGAATCTCCCGCTCGGTGGTCAGCTTCGTCGTCTCGCCCGCAGCGCGGCGTTCTCGGCCTCGAGTCGGGCGATCTTCTGCTCCGGCGTCTCCTCAGTGGGTGCCTAGGGGCTGGTCGTTGACGGCTTCGACTGCAGTGGGCTGGCGGTCCACGTCCTGTCAGCGGCGGTCTTCTTTCCGGTCCCGTAGACCCCAAGCCAGTCCCGCAGCGTGCCACGCACGACGTTGAGATTCTCAGGGATACCGCGGACCGTGGCGCCCCCGGTGTGGACTCGTACAAGTCGACGGCCTGACGATGGAACTCCTCGGTGTGGTTCTTCCTGGCCATGGTTCCTGGAGCATCCCGCTTCCCCAGCGGATGCTGGATTCAGCGTGTCCAAGAACCGGGCTCAGGCCCCGACCCCGCTCGCCGGTCCACCCGCCCCTGTGGCTATTTGCTCACGGGGGTGACAACTTCGGTGGGTGTCTCGTGGTGATTTCGTTGGATGGGTGGGCGTGGTGGTGGTGGTTGCCTACGTTGTGGCGTAGGTCATGCGTGGTGTGGTGAGGAGTTGTGATGGTGGTGTCGAGGGGGCCGGGTGTGGTCCGGTCGGTGATGCTGGCCGGCGTGGTTGGGGCGTTGGTTGGGGCGGCGATGTCGCCGGTCTCGGTTGCGCAGGCGGCTCCGGAGGGGTCGGTCGGTCGCGCCGATGCCGGTGATGGCAGTGCCGTTGGCCCTAGCTGGTGAGGTCAAGGTTTGGGGTCTCGATGACGTGGGGCAGGCGACGGTTCCGGCCTCCCTGAAAGGGGTGGCGGTCAGCCAGGTCGCGCTGGGCGATACCGTGGCGTTGGCGTTGACGGCTGCGGGGAAGGTGGTGGCCTGGGGCACCAACTCCCCGGCCAGGCTGGAGAAGATTCCCGCTGAGGTCGCGAACGCCGACGTGGTCCAGATCGCGGTCGGCTCTACCAGCACCTCGTACGCCGGTGCGGTGACCCGGGATGGCCGGGTGCTGACCTGGGGTCCAAAGAGCAAGTTCGCCACTCCATTGGATGTGCCGGTCGGCCTGACCGGCGTGACCCAACTGGCCACGAACGAACGCAACGCGGTCGCTTTGAAGGCCGATGGCTCGGTGGTGGCCTGGGGTGCCGATGACTCCACGTCACATGGCCTCAACGAGGTGCCGGCGCAGCTGCGGGCCCCCGGCAGTGCCCAGGCCGTCACGATGGACGGCTTCACTGCTTTCGCGTTGACCACGCAGGGCACGGTGGTCGCCTGGGGCACTGAAAGTAGGCGCGAAACAACCCAGAAGCTGCCGGAGCAGGTCGAGGTGCCCGGCAACGTCAGGGCCGTCACCTCGGCTGCCGGGTGGGGGTTCGCGCTCCTGGCCGACAACACCCTGCTCCCCTGGGGCGGGTCACATTTGTACCAGGCACTCCCGGCATCGATGCTGACTGCCACCTCGGTCTCGATGACCGGCAGCGGCGCCGGCCTGGGCCTGGTGGACACCAGTGGGGTGATCCGTTACGGGTGCGCTGTGTGCTCCCACAGTCCCGACCTTCCTGTTGAGGAGCCCGTGCCGGCGGAGCTGATCGGTGCGGCGGTCGCGCAGTTCGTCGTAGGCCCGCCGCAGCATAGGGAGAGTGGCTATTCGACCAATGGCGCGGTGGTGGTGACGAAGATGCTGCCGGCTGTGGCGCCGTCGATCGCCGGTGGCGCGACGGTGGGTGGCACCTTGACCGGTACGCCGGGGACGTTCTCGGCGTCGCCGACGAGCGTGACCGGTCAGTGGTTGGCTGATGGGGCCGCGATTCCGGGCGCGACGGGTGCCACGTTGTCGCTGACCGCTGGGATGGTGGGCAAGAAGATCACCTACCAGTCCACGGCGTCCAAGCCGGGCGAGTCCACGGTCTCCTCGACCTCGACGGCGGTCACCGTCGCCCCAGCCTCCGACAACAACCCGCTCGCACCTGCGAAGGTGCGCTCGAAGACCAAGGTGTCGAAGGTGACGGCGGCCAAGAAGGGCGCCAAGGTCACCGTGACCGGCAAGGTCACCGCGTCGAAGTCGCCGGCCGGCAAGGCCAAGGTGATGATCAAGAAGGGCAAGAAGACCATCCTCGCCAAGACCACCAAGGTCACCACCAAGGGCGCCGTCAAGCTCACGGTCAAGAAGTTCGCCCAGCTGGTGGCCAAGAAGACCAAGGCAAAGGGCAAAAAGGCGAGGACGGCCTACCGAGGCAAGTACATCGTGACGATCACCTACACCGGCAACACCCAGGTGAACCCGAGCACGGCCGCCAAGAAGTTCACGATCAAGAAGTAGCCACCCCCTCCTCTACCCCCGAGGGACACCCCGAAGGTGGTGCCCGGGCCGAATCGGCCCGAGCACCACCTTCTTGCTCGGAGCCCCAGTCTGACTATGGGGACTCGGGTATGGATGCTCGTGCGCTGACGCTCGCCAGCCGTGAACCGCCCGGGTCGGCGAGGAACATCCGCGTCCCGCTCTCCAGCGCGAACAGAGCGTGGCCCGAAAGGTCATTGCCACGGTCCCAGGTCAAAGGTCTTGCGCAACTGCCCAGGCAGCTTCGTCATCGACGCTGTCAGGCGCGGCGTTCATCGCGATGACTGCGTAGCCGCCTAGCGACGTACCGTTATTCACGTACGGTTTCTCGCCCCAGCCCGCCATCGGGGCAGGTGTATCGATCACCGTCGAATGTCTGCTGCGCCGGACGAGCGTGCGATTACCGATCTACCCGTCCCGACGATGAGGTCGCCCTCCCGACTTGACCGGGGGCGGCGCGGTCCCTGGCCTCCGCGGGACGCTCGCTCAAGACGACGTCAGCCGTTACGTGACCGTGCGCTTGGCCCTTGACCGGGCCCGCGGCGTCCGTAGCGCTGGGCCCATGCGCAGACATGTGACCAGTTCACGCTTGAGCGCACCAGGTCCCTCGATGAACGGCGACTGGTAGATCGCCTCGTAGCTGATGCGCATGGACTCATCCTCGGCGAAGTCCACCTCTAGGCGCTGGGCGATCTGCTCCGGGCTCCACGCCGTCGACCACCGCGAAGTGAACCGCCCCGGCGAGTCCGGAGAGCTGATTCGTTGGAAGGATCACTCTCATGGCACGACCCAGCAAGTACCCGACCGAGCTTCGTGAGCGCGCTGTTCGGCTCGTGATCGAAGTCCGCGCCGATCACCCCTCCGAGGCGGCCGCGATCAGGTCGGTCGTGGCCAAGCTCGGGATCGCCTCGCCCGAGCAACTGCGCACCTGGCTTCGCCAGGCAGAGGTCGACGGTGGTGTCCGGCCGGGCAAGACCAGCGAGGACATCGCTGAGATCAAGAAGCTCAAGAAGGAGGTCGCCGAGCTTCGGCGGGCCAACGAAATCTTGAAGGCGGCCTCGGCTTATGTGGGTGATCGGTGTCAAGCGGGGGTGTCGTCGAGCTTGGTGAGCAGGGCGTCGTAGACGTCTCGGCGGCGGTCGTGCCCTTGTTCGGCGGCGTTGTTGCGCTGGGCCTGGATCGTGTCGCGGTGCTCGATGGTGGTGAAGAACATCGTGCAGGACTCGCAGATGGTCTCGTACTGGCAGTCGAGCTCCCGGGGGCGACCGCAGTAGCCGTTGCCGAGCAGACGCTTGGCGGCCTCGTTGCGTAGCACGCGCATGTTCGGCCCGGCAGCCTCGGCGGGCAGCACGGTGGGCTGGTCGTGGTGTTGGTAGAGCGCCTCGACCTTTTCGGTGACGGCGAAGTACTCCTCGGCGACGGTCCGGTCGGCGATGCGGGCGTAGACCATGGTCATGGACAAGTCGTGGTGTCCGAGCAGGGCGGCGATCGCCTCCAGCGACATGCCGCGGTTGATGGCCTGGGTGGCCAGGGTGTGACGCAGTTGGTGGGGGTGGACGTGCCCGATCCCGGCGGCGGTCGCGGCCTTCTGGACTGCCTTGTCGACCCTGGTCGGTGGGATCGGCCGTCCGCGGTCGGTCAGCAGCAGCGAGGTCACCTGCCAGCCGGGCCGGTCGGCGATCCACTCGTCGAGTAGGCCCTTCAACTGGGGATGCAGCGGGATGTACCGGTCGGTGTGGAGCTTCCCGACGGGGGTGCGCAGCCAGTAACCGGCGCCGATCTGGACCACCGCATCGACGGTGAGTCCGAGCAGTTCACCACGACGCATGCCGGTGCGGGCCAGGGCGATGACCACGAGCCGGTCCAGCGGGTCGGGCAGGTTGCGGGCTGCGTTCATGAACGCGACAGCTTGGGCGTCGTCGAGAAATTTCGGCAGCGGCTTGTCCAGTCGGGGACGGTCGCTGGCGTAGACCGGGATCCGTGCCGGGACGTCGTCGTAGCCCCACTCGATGATCCGGGTGAAGAAGGTGTGCAGGTGCCCGATCCGCATCCCCAGCGTGGTCTTCGACAACGGCCTGCCCCGGTAGCCGGGCCGGGTCGCGAGGAGGGTCTTGTATGCCTCGATGTGCTCGCGGCTGATGTCCGCGGCCCGGGTCACCGGCGGGTCCGCGGCAACCAACATGGCGGCGAACTGGCGGAAGGTGGTGTCGAAGCAGGCCACCGACGAGGGCCGCAGGCTGAGCAGGCACTGGTCCAGGTAGCGACGCATCGTGGCGACCATGATCGGCGCTGTGGCGTGGAGCTGCTCCCAGGTGACCTCCTTGACGGGACGGCCGGTCCACCGTCGCCGGATGTCGGGCGGTGGTGCCTGGCCGCGGTGGAACATCACCGCATCCAGGCCGAACAGCGGCGTCGACAACGTCTTGGGTCGGTATCCCCGGACCGTGATCACGGTGTCGTGGATCAGGCGGCGCGCGTGGCTGTAGACCGCCGGCGTGATCTGGTCGGGCGCGGTGCCCGTGGTCAAGCAAATCTTCGCCAGGTAGGCGAACATCCGGTGAGTCTCCTGCCGGCAGTACCCCAGACTGGCGGCCTGATCACCGAACCGGGCGACCTGCTCGGGGTAAGCGTCGGCGACGTACTTGCCCCAGCGGCATCCAGAGGTGACCACGAAGACCGGGTCGACCGGGACGCCGCAGTGCACCAGGGCGTGCCCCGCGAACGCCATCACGTCACTGCGGGTATCGCGGCGTTCCTGGACCGACAGCGCCAGCCACGCATCCAGGTCGCCGTAGCGGTTGATGAAACCCACGACACCACGGCGCCGGCACCGACGACCTGACTCACCGGAAGCAGCGTCGATGTAGGCACGAGCGGCCGTATCCAACGTCGGCGCCGCCAGCGGCACCGCTGAAGCCGGCGTCGTCGATGGAACTACCTGCGGTGACACGAGGTCATTGGCGGCGTTGGTGCTCACGATGGTTCTCCTGAAATCTCGTCGTGCCAGTTGTCGAGGATGGCCATGGCCTGCTGGTACTCACCGGCGAGCCAGTCGTTGGACAGGTGCAGGTAGATCCGGGTGGTTTCGATCGAGGCGTGCCCGGCCTGTGCCTGGATCGCCTCGAGCGCCATCCCCGCTTCCCGGAGCCGGGTGAAGCAGGTGTGCCGCAGCTCGTGGCACGTCGCGTGTGTCAGCCCCGCGCGGCCCCGGGCACCGGCCAGCACCTGATCCAGCCCGGCCGCGGTCAGCGGCCGGCCGCGGGTGGGACCCTTGAGGACGACGAACACGTGGTCTTCGCCCGCACTGGGCGCGTCGCTGGGACGTTCAGCGCTCAGGTAGCTGGCCAACTGTGTGAAGAAGGCCGAGACGACCGGTACAAGGCGCTGGTGGCCGCCCTTGCCGTCGGCGATGAAGACCCGCCGGTCGCCGATGTGGACATCGCCGAACCGCAGCCCGAGCACCTCACAGCGCCGCAGCCCGGCATGGACCATCAACGAGATCATGGCCCGGTCCCGATCGGTCCTCAGCGCCGAGGTCAGCGCGACGACCTCCTCCGGCAACAGCACCCGCGGCATCTTCTTCGGCGCCCGCACCAGCGGGGAACCGCGGTGGCCCCGGTGACGGGCGTTGATGCTGCGCGGGACAGGGTTGCGGTCGCATATCCCCCGCAGCAACAAGTAGTCGTAGAACGACGATATCGTTGCAAGCCTGCGCTTGATCGTCGACGCCGCGAGCCCGGCTTCACCGTCGACCAGCCGAACGACGTTCCCGCCCCTGCGGGGCGCGCGCTGTTCCTCGATGAACCCCAGCACGTCGGCCACCTCGACCTGCTGCGGCGGCTTGGCGACCACGGTGAAGAAGACCTTCAGGTCGAAGGACTGCGCGACCAGCGAGTTCGGGCGCACCCGCGCAGCGGTGAACCGCAGGTACTCATCGACCAGAGGGTCGCCCAGCCGGGGCGACTCACCAACCGAGCTGATCAGACACGGGGTGAACACGCCAGCCATCACGGCCTCCTCGACGGGCACTGCAACCAGCATCCGCCCCGAGTCACCGCCCAGTTGGAGCGACTCGCGGATCACCTACATATCAAGCCTTTCTTCGCGGCGGAGCTCGACCGCCCCAGCAGGTACTGATCGACTTCATCGCCGATCACAAGGAGGAGTTCGGGGTCGAGCCGATCACTCGTGTGCTGACTGAGCACGGGATCAAGATCGCCCCCTCCACCTTCTACGAGGCCGCCAGCCGCCGGCCCTCGAAACGAGTGCTGCGCGACACCGAACTGGTCCGCTGATCACCGCTGAGCGTGCCCGGCAGAAGCTGATCGCCAGATTCGGCGCACGGAAGATGTGGCTCCACCTGCGTGGCAAGGGCCATGACGTCGCCAGGTGCACGATTGAGCGGCTCTACCGCGAGCAGGGCTGGCAGGGTGCCCTGCGGCTGAAGAAGATCCGCACCACGATCGGCGACCCGGCCGCCGAGCGCCCCCTTGATCGAGTGGATCGACAGTTCTGGGCATCACGACCGAACCAGCTGTGGGTCGCAGACTTCACTTACGTCGCGACCTGGGCCGGCACCGTCTACGTGGCCTTCATCTTCGACGTCTTCTCCCGCCGCATCGTGGGCTGGCGTGCGGCCACGAGGATGACCACCGACCTTGTCCTGGACACGTTGGAGCATGCGATCTGGACCCGCCGGCAAGCCGGAATCACCGACTTGTCGGGGCTGATCCACCACACCGATGCCGGTTCCCAGTACGTCTCTTTCGCCTCCACCCAACGGCTCATCGACGAGGGCGTCGACCCCTCGGTCGGTTCAGCGGGCGATGCCTACGACAACGCGCTCGCTGAGTCCCAGATCGGGCTCTACAAGGCCGAGTTGATCCGACCCGAGGGTCCCTGGCGCGGGGTCGAGCACATTGAGCTGGAGACCCTGAACTGGGTCGACTTCTTCAACAACGAGCGCCCCCACGAGGCACTCGACGACCTCACCCCGATGGCCGCCGAGAAACTCCACTACGCTGCAAAGAACGAGCTCACGCCGATCGACTGAGCCTTGAAACAAGGCCTCCGGACTCGCCGGGGCGGTTCATCATCACCACGCTGGCCGAGCAGGCCGCGTGACCGACTGTCACAGGCCAGTGCAGCAGCTCCATTCTAGGGCGCCCTCGAGCGCGGCCTTTCGCGCCAGCTACCGGACCCTCGATGCCCTCTACGTCGAGCACGCTGTGGATTGACAGACATAGAAGAGCGACTCTGAAGGACGCAACTACCTGCGCTGTCCGCCGCTGCTCATGCCGTAGTCGCCACGCCGGTGAGCAAGAAGGTGGTGCTCGGGCCGATTCGGCCCGGGCACCACCTTCGGGGTGTCCCTCGGGGGTAGAGGAGGGGGTGGCTACTTCTTGATCGTGAACTTCTTGGCGGCCGTGCTCGGGTTCACCTGGGTGTTGCCGGTGTAGGTGATCGTCACGATGTACTTGCCTCGGTAGGCCGTCCTCGCCTTTTTGCCCTTTGCCTTGGTCTTCTTGGCCACCAGCTGGGCGAACTTCTTGACCGTGAGCTTGACGGCGCCCTTGGTGGTGACCTTGGTGGTCTTGGCGAGGATGGTCTTCTTGCCCTTCTTGATCATCACCTTGGCCTTGCCGGCCGGCGACTTCGACGCGGTGACCTTGCCGGTCACGGTGACCTTGGCGCCCTTCTTGGCCGCCGTCACCTTCGACACCTTGGTCTTCGAGCGCACCTTCGCAGGTGCGAGCGGGTTGTTGTCGGAGGCTGGGGCGACGGTGACCGCCGTCGAGGTCGAGGAGACCGTGGACTCGCCCGGCTTGGACGCCGTGGACTGGTAGGTGATCTTCTTGCCCACCATCCCAGCGGTCAGCGACAACGTGGCACCCGTCGCGCCCGGAATCGCGGCCCCATCAGCCAACCACTGACCGGTCACGCTCGTCGGCGACGCCGAGAACGTCCCCGGCGTACCGGTCAAGGTGCCACCCACCGTCGCGCCACCGGCGATCGACGGCGCCACAGCCGGCAGCATCTTCGTCACCACCACCGCACCGACACTGTCGTTGCTCACCCCGAACTGGGCGATCGCAGGACCGTGGAGCCCCGCGGGCACCGAAAGCTCCACGTTCGTCTGATAGGGAAAGCCGGGCGTCCAGTGGTGCAACACTCCGTCGGTGTCCATCATCGCCATGAAGTTGTCGTTGCTGGCGATCGAGACCGGGGTCGCCGCGAACACCGACGCCGGGATCTGCCCCGCGCCCGTGCTGCGGCCCCAGGCGACCAGGGTGTCGTCGGCCAGGATGGCCATCCCACCGCTATCACCGAAGGGCGCGATGGCCTTGACGTTGCCGGGGATCAGGACCTGTGATGGCAGGGGATGTAGGGGATCGGGCTGCCCCCAGGCGACGATCGTGCCCTGTGTGGTCAACGCCCACGCCTGACTCTGGCCAGTGGCGATCGCCCGGACGCTGCCGGGGGCCTGGAGCTGCGCCGGCACGTCGTTGAGGGACGGAACAGTGCCCCAGGCCACGACCGAGCCATCGGCCTTCAGCGCCACCGCGTTCAGGTCGGGGATGGCGAGCTGGACCACCCCCGTCAGACCCGCCGGCACATCCAACGGAGTGGTGAACTTGCGTTTCAGGCCCCAGGTCAGCACCCGACCATCCCGGGTCACCGCACCGGCATACGAGGCGCCGGTGGGACCGACCGCGACCTGGACCACGTCGGCGGCCTCGATCTCAGGCGGGATCTTCTCCAGCCTGGCCGGGACGTTGTTGCCCCAGCCCACCACCTTTCCCGCAGCGGTCACCGCCAACCCCACGCTCGTACCCAGTGCGACCTGGCTGACCGCCACCCCGTTCAGGGACTCCGGAAGCACCACGTTGTCGCTCGGGCCCCACTGATGGTACGGATCGGCCCCCCACACGTGGACCTGGCCGGCCTGGGCCAACGGCACCGCCAGCACCGGCATCGGCGCCACCGACACCCCCGGAGCCGGATCCGCAGACGCCACTGGGACCGACACCACCGTTCCCGCCCACGCCATCAGAACAGCCATACCGGCCAGCACGCCCGACCGCACCGGACCCGGCCTCATCCTCGTCCTCACCACGACGCCTCCTCACCACAACCACACCCCGCGGCGTGGTCTGGTCCACACCGTAAGCACCCACGCCCCACATCCGCGCTCGCGCGCTCGCAGACGACCAGAACACAACGCAGAAGTTGTCACACAAGTGAGCAAAAGTGTGGCGCCGGACGCAGGGAGGTACGCCCGAGGCTGCCCCTCGCTCGTGAACGCCTTGGCCGGTGCCGAACCAGACCAACATGCCCAGACTCGCCTCGATGGCGGCACGGTCTTGTCACGCCGGTGACAACTGTTGCGCCAAGGTGCAGAGAGTTTCCCGATTCCGGTTGCCGCGGTCGGGCCATCGAAAGATGGTTCTCACATGCGTCGCCGACAGCACATCCGCCGCGGACTCCTGGCCGCAGTCCTCGTCGCGGCCGTGGCATTCGCCGCCCCGTCGTCCTCTGCGGCCGACGACGACTACGAATGGTATCCGGGGCTCCCGGACGCTCCGCCGGGCTTTGCCTCCTGGGGAGCGTCGTCAATGGGCGGCATCTCCTACGCGAAGCGGGCCAAGCAGTGGTTCCGGGCTCCCGACGGCATGTCCACCTGGTTGGCGAACGTCTTCTCTGGTGATCCTGTCGCCGTCGGTGATGGTTCGCTCACGCGGTCTTACGGCGCCAACGGCGTTGCCTACATCGTGTCCCCAGACGGTGCGCCGGCGAACTACGGCTACATGGCGCCGATGACGGTCCGCTCGGTCGGCTTCGGCCTGATGCCGGTCGAGGCCACTGTGCAGGTCAGCCAGCGCCGGGAGAACGGCTTGCCCATCCCCTTGCAGTCGAAGCTGACTGGTACCGACCACTACGCCGAGAGCCCCTGGGCCCCTGGGAAGCCGGGTGAGAAGTTCAAGCAAGTGGCGCAGGAGACCGTGGTCGATGACGCCTTCAACATCCAGATCCTCACGGTGCGGGTTGACGGGGTCGACCTGGGGCTGACCGGTGAGTGCCGTACCCAGACGCCTGCGCCGTTCAGGCTAGTCGGCCCCGGCTACACGATCGACGACCCGGGCCAGCCGCCGCACGACCCCGCCGTGGACAAGGACTACTTGACCGAGTGGTACCGGACGCATGACCCGTCCACCTACTTCCACCCGCTGTGGGGCGGCGAACTGTCCGGAACCATGACCATCCCGCCGTTCACCGGCTGCACGACTCAGGCTGGCGATGACCTGTCTGCCTTGATGACGCTGTCGGTCTCCGGACCGGACAACCCGGTGTCGGCACGGATCGGTTGGATCTGCACCAAGGAGACGGGTGCAGACCGCGGCGGACCGTTGGCGCCGGGAATGTCCGCCCCCAAGCTCACGCAGGCTTGGAAGGCAGAGGGTTCCCCGGTCGAGGGGTGCTACGGCACCAAGAAGTTCGCATACCCGGATCGAGCCGACGACTGACGGCAGCCCGAACCGGCCCGGTTGTTGTCACCGGGCTGACAACAACCGAGGTGATGTTCTTGCCGTCTCCACGGAATTTCTCCTTCAACGCCCGAACCTGGAGAGGGTAGGACCTGCCAGGGAGTGACCCGGACCACCCCGGTCCGACATGTGCTCGTCTTCGCAACTCAGCACCAGCAGCGCCTGCACCCCGGAGGCCGGGCGAGGGCTCGGATCAACACAAACCAGCCACAGAACTTAGGGAGGTCTGCCGTGGGCGGATCCGTCGAAGTGATCGGACTCAGCAAGACGTACGGTCGCCAGAACATCTGGCACGACGTCACGCTGACCCTGCCGCCCGGTGAGATCACCGCCATGATGGGCCCCTCGGGCACCGGCAAGTCGGTGTTCCTCAAGTCGATCATCGGGCTCACCAAGCCCGAGCACGGGCAGGTGCTCATCGACGGGGTCGACATGGTCTCGGCGCGCGAGTCGCGGCGGCTCGAGCTGCGCAAGAAGTTCGGCGTCCTCTTCCAGGACGGCGCGCTCTTCGGGTCGATGAGCGTCTACGACAACGTCGCCTTCCCGCTGCGCGAGCACACCAAGTTCAAGGAGTCGAAGATCCGCGACGTCGTGCTGGAGAAGCTCGACATGGTCGGCCTGGTCGGCCAGGAGCACAAGCTGCCCGGCGAGATCTCCGGCGGCATGAAGAAGCGCGCCGGCCTGGCCCGGTCGCTGGTCACCGACCCCGAGATCATCCTGATCGACGAGCCCGACTCGGGCCTCGACCCGGTGCGTACGTCGAACCTCGCCGAGCTGCTGATCGAGGTCAACGCGGCCACCGACGCCACCATGCTCGTGGTCACCCACAACATCGAGCTGGCGCGCACGCTGCCCGACAACCTGGGCATGCTCTATCGCCGCGAGCTGGTGATGTTCGGGCCCCGCGAGGACTTCCTGATGACCGACCACCCGGTGGTCAGCCAGTTCATGAGCGGCGACCCCGACGGCCCGATCGGGATGAGCGAGGAGGCCGACCACAAGCGCACCGACCCGATCGGCTACGAGGGCGGCGGCTACCCCGGCTCCACGATGGTGCACGCCGGCGCCCGGGCCATCGAGGTGCTGCCCCGCCAGCTGGCGCCGCGCTCCGGGGCGGTCCGGGCCAGCGCCGAGCGCCACCGCGCCCGGGTCAGCTCCGGCGCCGCGTCCCTGTACATCGCCGACGACGAGGAGAATGACCGAGCGCGGGCCATCCCCAAGCCCGGTCTCCCGGCCCGGGCGCTGACCGCGACCGGCAGTCTCTTCGCCCTCGGGCTCGACACGATCAGGGCCGGCTTCCGCCGGCCCTTCTCGTGGGCCGAGGCCCTCCAGCAGTTCTGGTTCGTGGTCAGCGTGTCGTGGGTGCCCGCGATGCTGATCTCGATCCCGCTCGGTGCGGTGATCGCGCTCCAGCTCGGCACCCTGACCCAGCAGATCGGCGCCCAGTCGTTCACCGGTGCGGCCAGCGTGCTCGCGGTGGTGCAACAGGCCTCCCCGATCGTCACCACCCTGGTCATCGCCGGCGCCGGCGGCGCCGCCATCTGCGCCGAGCTCGGTGCCCGCACCATCCGCGACGAGACCGACGCGATGCGGGTGATGGGGCTCGACCCGGTGCAGCGCCTCGTGGTGCCCCGGGTGCTCGCCTGCGTGATCGGCGCCGTGCTGCTCAACGGCCTCGTCTCGGTCGTCGGCGTGCTCGGCGGCTACTTCTTCAACGTGATCCTCCAGGGCGGCACCCCCGGCGCCTACCTCTCCAGCTTCACCGCGCTGGCCCAGATCTCCGACCTGTGGGTCGGCGAGATCAAGGCGGTGATCTTCGGGTTCCTCGCCGGCGTGGTCGCCTGCTACCGCGGCCTGAACACCGCGCCCGGCCCCAAGGGCGTCGGCGACTCGGTGAACCAGTCCGTGGTGATCACCTTCCTGCTGCTCTTCTTCGTCAACTTCGTCCTCACCGCGTTGTACCTGACGCTGGTGCCCATGAAGGGGGCCTGACATGGCCGACGTGGCCGACCCCGCCGTCCCGCTCCAGGCAGCGGCCCCGCCGCCACCCGCGCCGTCGACCCCGGCACCGTCCGATCCGTCGGCGCCGGCGCGCTGGCTGCGCTGGCCGGTCGACAAGCTCTCGCAGCTCGGCGCCGACCTGCGCTTCTACATCAACGTGCTGCTGCACATTCCCGGGACCCTGCGGCACTACCCCAAGGAGGTGCTGCGGCTGCTCTCGGAGGTCAGCTTCGGCTCCGGTGCCCTGGCCGTGATCGGCGGCACCATCGGCGTGATGCTCGGGCTGACCCTCTCCGTCGGCTTCGTGGTCGGCATGCAGGGCTACGCCGCGCTCGACCAGATCGGCGCCTCGGCCCTCAACGGCTTCATCTCCGCCTACTTCAACACCCGCGAGGTGGCGCCCATGGTCGCCGCGCTGGCGCTCTCGGCCACCGTCGGCTCCGGGTTCACCGCGCAGCTGGGCGCGATGCGGATCAACGAAGAGGTCGACGCGCTCAGCGCGATGGCCGTCTCGCCGGTGCCCTACCTGATCACCACCCGGGTGATCGCCGGCTTCGTGGCGATCGTCCCGCTCTACGTGATCGGGCTGCTCACGTCGTACGCCGGAGCGCGGTTCGTCACCGTCTACATCTACGGGCAGTCGGCCGGCACCTACGACCACTACTTCAACCTGTTCCTGCCACCCGTCGACATCATGCTGTCCTTCGTCAAGGTGCTGATCTTCTCGGTGATGATCATCATGGTGCACTGCCGGATGGGCTACCAGGCCACCGGCGGACCGGCCGGGGTCGGCGTGGCCGTCGGCCGCGCCGTGCGCCGCAGCCTGGTTTCGGTGGCGGTGCTCGACCTGATCCTCTCGATGGCCCTGTGGGGCGCGGCGACGACGGTGAGGATCGCGGGATGACATTCGGTCGAGTCCGAGACATGCTGCTCGGCGTCCTCACCCTGTCGCTGCTGGCCGGCGGCCTCGTGGTGGCCTACCTGTCCTACAACCGGGTGCTGGTGCCGCACCGCGACGTGATCCTGCAGACCAACGTGGTCGGCAACGCGCTCCAGGTCGGCTCCGACGTCAAGCTCAACGGCGTCCCGGTGGGCTCGGTGTCCGAGATCTCCGCTACCGACGAGGGTGCCGACCTGCGGCTGGCGCTGGACCCCGCGACGCTGGACAAGGTGCCCGACAACGTGGTCGCCCGGCTGCTGCCCAAGACCATGTTCGGCGAGCGGTACGTCGCGCTGGTGGTGCCGCCGCAGCCCAGCAGCACGACCCTGCAGGCCGGCGACGTGATCCACCAGGACGCCTCGGCCGAGGCCGCCGAGCTGCAGCAGGTGCTCGACTCCCTGCTGCCCGTGCTCACGGCGATCCAGCCGGAGAAGCTCTCGGCCATGCTCAGCGAGTTCTCCGACATGCTCCGCGGCCAGGGCAAGGAGATCGGCGACACGATGGTCGAGTGGTCGCGCTACGTCGCCAAGCTCAACCCCCAGGTGCCGCAGATGACCGAGGACCTGGAGCGGCTGGCCCGGGTCGCGGACGAGTGGAACGTCGCCGTCCCCGACCTGGTCGACGCCCTGAGCACGATGACCACCAGCTCGCAGACGCTGGTCGACGAGCAGGCCCGGCTGCGCGATGTCTACGCCAGCGTGATCAGCTCGGCCGACACCACCCGCGGCTGGATCAGCGACAACCACGACACCATCGTGGTGCTCTCCAAGGAGAGCAAGGCCGCCCTGAGGGCCACGTCTCCCTACGCCTCGCAGTTCCCCTGCCTGTTCAAGGCGGTGGCGAACTTCAAACCGCGCATGGACGCCGCGCTGGGCGCGGGCACCGACGAGCCCGGCATGCACGGCGTGCTCACCGTGATGCCGGCCCGCAGCAAGTACCTCGCCGGGGTCGACGACATCGAATACACCCAGGGCAACCCGCCGCCGCGGTGCCCCTACGTGACCGGTGAGGTCGGCACCGAGGCGGCCAAGCGGAGTGCCGACACCAGTGCGGCCCGGATGGCGGCCTGGCCGCAGGTGCCGGTCGGCGACGACGCCACCGACGCCTCCACCGGCGAGCCCGCCCAGATCGGTCCGCCGCCGGGCGACAACGCGCAGTCCTACGTGCGGGCGCTGGCCGGGCTCGGCGAGGCGAACTCGCCGGGAGAGAACCAGTTGATCGCCGAGCTGGTCGCACCCACCCAGGGGATGGCGCCGAGCGAGTACCCGCGCTGGAACAGCCTCCTGCTCGGACCGACCCTCCGCAACACCAAGGTGGTGCTGAAATGAGTAGGGATGCCAACCACGGCCCGCTGTGGATCATCGCGATCAAGAGCCTGGTCTTCACGATCATCACGGTGACGGCGACCGGGATCCTGGCCACCACCATCCGCAACAGCTCGGCCGGGGAAGCCCAGGAGTACACCGCGATCTTCAGCGACGCGACCAGCGTCAACCGCGGCGACGACGTCCGGATCGCCGGGGTCAAGGTCGGCACCGTGCAGGACGTGTCGGTCACCGACAACCGGCTGGCCAAGGTGACCTTCACGATCCGCAAGGGCGTGCGCCTCGACGCGGGCGCGGTGATCCAGCTGAAGTTCCGCAACCTCGTCGGTCAGCGCTACCTGGCCGTGGAGCAGCCGCCCCGGGCCGGCGCCGGCAGCGACATCCAGCCCGCGAGCGCCAGCACCGACGCGGCGATCAAGCCCGGCCACACCTTCGGGCTCGACGAGACCCGGCCCGCACTGGACCTGACCGTGCTCTTCAACGGCTTCCGGCCGCTGCTGCGGATGCTCGACCCCGACGACGTCAACAAGCTCAGCGAGCAGATCATCGCGGTGTTCCAGGGCGAGGGCGCCACCGTGGACGGACTGCTGCAGAGCACCGCGAGCCTGACCTCGACGCTGGCCGAGAAGGACCAGGTGATCGGCGAGCTGATCACCAGCCTGAACGGCGTGATGACCACCGTCAACGAGCGCTCCGGGCAGCTCGACACGATGCTGGTCTCGATGCAGGAGCTGGTCTCGGGGCTGTCGGAGGATCGCGCCTCGATCGGCGCCTCCATCGAGGGTATGGGCGAGCTGACCTCCCGGGTCGCCGACCTGATGCACGACATCCGCCCGCCGCTGCGCAAGTCGATCACCCACGTCGGCGTGCTGTCGGCGAACCTCGACAAGCACAGCGACCAGGTCGACAGCTTCCTGAAGAAGCTGCCGATCAAGCTCGATCGCATCGGCCGGACCGCCAGCTACGGCTCCTGGCTCAACTTCTACATGTGCTCCATGGACGGACGGATCCCGATGGCCGAGGGCTACATGGGTGATCTCGGTGTGAAGCCGGTCGCCGGGAGGTGTCGCTGATGCCTCGGTTCCCACGCGCGTTCGCCGAACGCAACCGGGTGGTGCTGGCGCTGGCCGGCCTGCTCGTCATGGGTGTGGCCTTCCTGGCCGCGATGAACATGAGCGGCCTGCCGATCATCGGTGACGGCAAGGTCTACCAGGCGGTCTTCACCGAGGCGGGCGGCCTGCGCCCCGGCAACGAGGTCCGGGTGGCCGGCGTCCGGGTCGGCGAGGTCACCGAGGTGCGGCTCGACGGCAACCAGGTCGTGGTCAGCTTCCAGGCCAAGGGCGTGGACCTGCACGACGAGACGACCGCGGCGATCAAGGTCAAGACGATGCTCGGGCAGAAGTTCGTCGCCCTCGACCCGCTCGGCACCGGCTCGCTCGACGGGCCCATCCCGCTGGCGCGCACCACCACGCCGTACGACGTGAACGCCGCCGTGTCCGACATGGCCAGCACCTTCGGCGAGATCGACACCGTCAAGCTCGAGGCCAGCTTCGACGCGTTGGCCGACGCGTTCGAGGACACCCCGGAGTCGGTGCAGCGGATGGTCGCCGGCCTGACCGACCTGTCCCGGACCATCTCCTCGCGCGACACCGAGCTGGACCGGCTCCTGACGGCCACCGACGGTGTCACCGGCACCCTCGCCAGCCGCAACACCGAGCTGGCGGCACTCATCAACGACGGCTCGGACCTGCTCGGCGAGCTGCAGAAGCGTCGCAAGGCGGTGCACGCGCTCTTCGTCGGCAGCTCCGAGCTCGGCGAGCAGCTGCGCGGCCTGGTCGAGGACAACGAGGAGTCCCTCGCGCCGGCGCTGCGCAAGCTCGACCGGGTCAGCGCGATCCTCAACGACAACCAGAAGAACATCGACCAGGCCCTGGCGAAGCTCGGCCCCTACTACCGGATGCTGGGCTCGGCCCTCGGCAACGGGCGCTGGGTGGACGCCTACCTGTGCGGTCTCTTCGACCAGAACAACGAGCCGGTGCTGGAGAACGACGTGGTCCGCAACTGCTACCCCGGAGGTGCCTCATGAGTCACGCCCTGCGCCGTGGCCTGGTGACCGCGCTGGTGGTCACGATGGTGGTGGCCGGCGCGCTCGGGGCGCGGATGATGCTGCGCACCGAGCCGATCACGGTGGTCGCGCTCTTCGACTCCACCGTCGGCCTCTACCCCGGATCGGACGTGCAGGTGCTCGGCGTACCCGTCGGCAAGGTCACCGTGGTGACCGCCGAGGGCGAGAGCGTGCGGGTAACCATGGAGATCGACGAGGACCAGCCGATCGCCGCCGACACCAAGGCCGTGATCATCGCGCCGACCATGGTCAGCGACCGGTTCGTGCAGATGACCGAGCCCTGGGTCGAGGGATCCGGCGCCAAGCTGAGCAGCGGCACCGTCATCGCGCGCAAGGACACCGCGGTGCCGGTCGAGATCGACGACCTGTACGCCGGGCTCAAGGACATGGCCGAGGCCCTCGGCCCCCGCGGCGCCAACCGCAACGGCGCGCTGACCCGGCTGCTCGAGGTGGGCGCCGACAACCTCGACGGGCAGGGCGAGAACCTGAACACGATGATCCGCGAGTTCGGCAAGGCCAGCGCGACCCTGTCGAACGTGGACGACAGCTTCTTCTCGATGCTGGCCAACCTCGACCAGCTCAACCAGATGCTGGTGGCCAACGACAGTGCGGTGCTGAAGGTGAGCAACCAGTTCGCCGACGTGGCCGGCTACCTGGCCGACGACCGCGACGACATGGGCCGGATGGCCAAGAACCTGGCCGGCGCGATGGCGGTGCTCGACGACTTCATCGAGGAGAACCGCGCCAACCTCCGCTCCAGCGTGAAGCAGCTGGTGCCGACGGCCAAGGCGCTGAAGAAGCAGCAGCAGTCGCTCGACGAGATGATCAAGCTGGCACCGCTGCTGCTGCACAACCTCAGCGACGCCTACGTGCCCGAGCAGAACGTGATCGCCGGCCGCGGCAACGTCAACGAGGTCTCGCTGTGGTCGACCGACGGCCTGACCGCCCAGACCTCGCGCAAGGCCCCGCCGACGATGCTGGGCGGCGCGGGCGAGGAGGGACGCCGATGAGCTCCCGCCGTCGTACTTTCCAACGCCGACGCGTCGTGACCCTGGCGCTGGCCCTATCGCTGGGTCTCGCGCTGCTGCTGTCCGGGTGCAGCCTGGGCAAGGACCTCTACAACACCCCGCTGCCCGGTGGCGCCGACGTCGGCGACCACCCGCTGGAGATCACCGCGGACTTCGACGACGTCGTCGACCTGGTGCCGCAGAGCAGCGTCAAGGTGGAGAACATCGCGGTCGGCCGGGTCGCCTCGATCGAGCTCAACCCCGACGGGCGCACCGCCCGGGCCACGCTGCTGGTGCGCGGCGACGTCGTACTCCCGAAGGGCACCACGGCCCGGCTGCAGCAGACCTCGCTGCTGGGCGAGAAGTACGTCGCGCTGATCCGGCCCACCAAGACGACCTCGGGCCCGGCGCTGAAGTCGGGCGCCAACATCCCGATCGCCGACACCAGCCAGGTGGCCGAGATCGAGCAGGTGCTCGGCGCGCTGTCGCTGGTGGTCAACGGCGGCGGCATCGCCAAGTTCCGCGACATCTCGCGCGAGCTGCAGCAGGTCTCCGACGGCCGGCCCGGCGAGATCCGGGGCTTCCTGCGCAACATGGAGGCCTTCATGGCCAACCTCGATGCGCGCAAGGGCGCGATCACCGACGCGCTCGACTCCATGGCCACCCTCTCCGCGACGCTGGACCGCGACAAGGACAAGATCGCGGAGGCCCTGGAGGGGCTGAGCCCCGGCATGCAGGTGCTGACCGAGCAGCGCACCCAGCTGGTCAAGATGCTGCAGGCCCTGGACAAGCTCGGGCAGGTCAGCATCCGGACCCTGGACGCGTCCCAGAAGGACATGGTCAAGGACATGGAGCTGCTCGAGCCGATCCTGCGCGAGCTGGCCGCGTCGGGGGCCGCCCTGCCGAACTCGCTGGAGCTGCTGCTCACCTACCCGTTCCCCGACTCGGTGCTCGACGCGATCAAGGGTGACTACATGAACGTGTTCGTGACCGCGAACTACGCCTCGCTGCCCGACACCTGCACCGGCATGGGGTGCCCGTGGCCGCAGTACCCCGACACGGGGACGCTGCCGCCGATCGACCCCTTCGCCGGCGGTGGTGGAGGCTCCGGCGTCCAGCAGGGCGCAGCCGCCAGGGACGGCGAGAAGAGGGCGAGCCCCTCGTCCTCGCCGAGTGCTAGCGGCTCGGCGTCCCCGAGCGCCGGTGGATCGTCCTCGCCGAGTGCCGGTGGGTCGGGCTCACCGAGCCCGTCGGGCGGTGCCTCGCCGGATGGTGCGACGGACTCCGCCAAGCCGTCGACCTCGGTCTCGCCCACGCCGAGCCTGCTGCCGCCCACCGACTCGGCGCTGCCGGGTCTGCCGCAGCCGTCGGTGCAGGTGCCCAGCCAGAGCGCGAGCTCGTCCGCGTCGTCGTCCGCGTCGTCTTCGGCAGCGTCGTCCGCAGGGGAGGAGGGCTGATGCTCACCTGGATGACCAAGGGCAAGGTGCTCGTGTTCGTGGTGGTCGCCGTGTGCACCACGACGTTCCTGGCGGTGCACTACGTCGGCCTGGACCGCTACATCGGCGGCTACCGGGTCACGGTCTACATGCCGAACGCCGGCGGCCTCTTCGAGGGCTCCGAGGTCACCTACCGCGGGGTGCCGGTCGGCCTGGTGGAGTCCCTGGACGCCGATCAGGACGGCGCCCAGGCCGAGGTCCGGATCAGCCGGGGCGCGCCGCCGATCCCGGCCCAGGTGCAGGGCCGGGTGGTGGACCGCTCCGCCATCGGCGAGCAGTACCTCGACCTGCGTGGCGGCTCGACCGACGGCGAGACGCTGGAGGAGGGCTCGGAGCTGACGCTCACCGCCGCCGACCTGCCGCCCTCGATCGACGGCCTGCTGCGCAGCAGCCGGGACCTGCTCGACTCGATCCCGTCGGACGCGCTCAACACCGTGATCGACGAGGGGTACGAGTTCACCCGCGGCAACGGCGAGAACATGGCCCGCCTGCTGAAGACCTCCACCGAGTTCGCGAAGACCGCCGACCGCAACTTCCTGACGACGGTCAGCCTGATCGACAACTCCGGCCGGGTGCTGGCGACCCAGGAGGCGGCCGCCTCCAGCTTCCAGAGCTTCAGCAAGGACCTGAACCTGCTGGCGCACTCGCTCGCGGAGCAGGACAAGGACTGGCGCCGGCTGGTGCAGCAGACCCCCGCTGCCGCCCGCGAGCTGGACAAGCTGTTCGGCACGGTCGGCGCGCCGCTCGGCGAGCTGATGAGCAACCTGATCTCGACCGCCGAGGTCTTCGGCACCAACGCCGACGGCGTCAAGGAGACCATGATCCGGCTGCCCGAGGGCATCTCGATCACCTACGCGGTGATGACCAGCAAGGGCATGCAGTCCGGTCTGCAGCTGTCCTTCTTCAACCCGCTGCCGTGTGTCGCGGGCTACGAGGGCACCGAGATGCGTCAGGGCACCGACACCAGCCCGGGCAAGCCGTTCAACACGAAGGCCGGCTGCACCGCTGACCCGTCCTCTGGTATCAACGTGCGGGGCCCGCAGGCGGTCCTGGGCGGCGGCGACAAGGAGAAGAAGAACGTGCGCACCACCGCGCTGAGCTCGGCTGAGAGCCTGGAGGACCTCATGGGCGGCAGGCCGTGAGCGATGTGCCCGAGGAGCCGAACGAGCCGAACGAGTCGAATCTGCCGGACGAGCCGGCGGGCTCGAACGACGCGGACTCGCCGGATCAGTCGCACGAGTCGGGTCTGCCCGGCGAGGACGACGGGGCGCCGCCGGCGTCCCGGCGGCCCCGCGTGGGCGGGCTCGCGTGGCTGCTCCTGGCGATCTCGGTGGTGGCGGTCGTCGTAGCGTTCCTGGCCTGGCGCGACGCCGACGGCGACCCGGACCGGGATCGCGCCGCGCTGCGCGACAGCGCGGTGATCGAGGGCACCGCCGCGGTGGAGACGATGACCTCGATGGACCACCGCGACGTCGAGGGAGGGATCAAGGCCTGGCAGGCCGTGTCCACCGGCGTGATGCACGACCAGCTGCTCGCGGTCGGCGACGACGAGCAGCAGATGCTCGCCGACCAGGGCAAGATCGCCACCGGTCGCGTCGTCCAGGCCGCGCTCACCGATCTCACCGACCGGTCCGCGACGCTGATCGTCGCGGTCGAGGTCACCGTGCGTGACGACGAAGGGAGCGAGGAGCCGGCCGTGAAGCGCAACCGGTTCTCCGCCGATCTGGTGCGGGTCGACGGAGAGTGGAAGATCGAGAACCTGCAGCAAGTGGCGGTGGGACTGTGAAGGCCCGGGCGGCCCGGCTGCTGCGCGGCGTGGCGACGCTCCGCGGGCTGGTGGTCGGACTGGCGGTCGCGCTGCTGGTGGTCGCGGCCGTGCTGGTCTGGCAGACCCAGACCCTGAAGACCGATCCGGCCCTGGAGAACCGGGCCATGCTGGACAAGTCGATCCAGGAGGGCATGGTCGCCGACGTGTCGCGCGGCCTGACCCAGGTGCTCAGCTACGACTACTCCCAGCCCGACGCGACCCGGGCCTTCGCCGACCAGGTGCTCGAGGGCCAGGCCCGCGAGGAGTACGACACGCTGTTCGCCAGCCTCCAGGAGCGGGCCCCGGGCCAGAAGCTCACCCTGACCGCGCAGGTGCAGGTCGCCGGGGTCGAGGAGCTCACCGACGACAAGGCCACCCTGCTGGCCTTCGTCGACCAGAAGAGCCTCCGGAAGAAGGACCAGGAGGCCTCGGTCTCCGCGGCGCAGCTGGCCGTCACGGCCGAGCGCTCCGGCGACACCTGGGTGATCACCGGCCTGAAGCCGCTCTGATCGCAGCCCGTCGCGCCTCAACCACCGTGTGGGGTGGTGGTTGAGGCGGTGTCGGGGGTTGAGGAGTGAGGGCCGCCAGGCTTGACGGTGGTTGAGGTGTGAGGGCCGCCAGGCCCGAGCCTCGAAACCCGGTGAGCGCTTGGGGTGGTTTCGAGCTCCTCGCTGGCGCTCGTCGCACCTCAACCACCGTGGCAGGCGGTGGTTGAGGTGCGAGGGCGCGCTAGCGCCTGAGCCTCGAAACCCCTGTGGGGACGGTCGGTGATTTCGAGGCTCCTCGCTGGCGCTCGTCGTACCTCAACCACCGTGGCAGGCGGTGGTTGAGGTGCGAAGGCGCGCTAGCGCCTGAGCCTCGAAACCACCACGGCGACCCGACCGGAGAAGAGCGACCAATCTCACCCTGGATACCCAACATATTTGGCGGTCTCCGAGGCTGATGACCGACAGGGTGAGCGCGTGTCGGAGAGGAGAGTTGCGCGCAACTACGAGGATGCCGCCAGGCTACTGGGTCGCAAGGTGAGGGCCGCTCGGGAGGCCCGCGGATTCAGCCAGGACGAGCTGGCCGGCCGTACCGGCATCAGCCGCAACCAGATCCAGAACATCGAGCACTGCCGCAACAACACGCGTGATCCGGTGACTGGGCGTCCCGGGCCCGGCAACCCTCGGCTCGACACGATCTTCATCCTCGCCGAGGTCCTCGATATCGACGTCACCTACCTCGTGGACCCGACCCAGGCTGCCCCCGAGCCGGAGCCGGAGCCGGAGCCCGAGCCCGAGTCTCCGGACGCTCCGGCCTGAGGCGCGCACCGCTCGATTGGCCAAACAGGTATGGCGGCCCGACGGTGGGGTCACCGGCAGGGTGGGTGCATGTCGGCCAGGAGCATCGCCCACGACTCCGGCGAGGTCGCGAGGTTGCTCGGACTCAAGGTGCGGGCGGCCCGCGAGGCCCTGGGACTCAGCCAGGACGAGCTCGCCGGCCGCACCGGCCTCAGCCGCAACCAGATCCAGAACATCGAGCACTGCCGCAACAACGCCCGCGACCCGGTCACCGGTCGCCACGGGCCGGGCAACCCCCGGCTCGACACGATCATCGTCCTCGCCCAGGCGCTGCACATCGAGGCCGCCTACCTCGTCGATGCTGCCCGGCCGATCCCCGAGGCCGCCGGTCCCGAGCAGGGCGCGCGGCAGGGGTGACGGCGTCGCCGGGCCGGTCGTTCGCTGCGCGTGATCGCATGTAACGCCGGGTTACTCGCTGTTCCCACCATGCTGCAACCTGGTGGGAACAGCCGATAACCCGGCGTTACATGCGACATCGGCCCCAGCGGCATGGTGTCGACCGGCGCCGATCGGCCGGCTGGCAGGATTGCTGCGTGATCGACCTGCGCTCCGACACCCTCACCAAGCCCACCGACGAGATGCGCGCCGCGATGGCCCGGGCGGAGGTGGGTGACGACGTGTACGGCGAGGACCCGACGGTGATCCGGTTGGAGGAGCGGGTCGCGGGACTGTTCGGTCACGAGGCGGCGCTGTTCACCCCGACCGGCTCGATGGCCAACGTGCTCGCCGTACGCTCCCTCGTCGCCGCCGGTCAGGAGGTGCTCTGCGAGGCGAGCGCCCACATCGCTCGTGCCGAGCTGGGTGCACACGGCGCCTACACCGGCCTGACGATGCGGACCTGGATCCACCCGCGGGGCCAGGTCGACCTGCCGACGATCCGGTCGATCTTCGCGCCCGACATGGGCCCGTTCTTCGTGGCGACCACCGCGATCTCGGTCGAGAACACGCACAACTTCGCCGGGGGAGCGGTGCTGCCGCTCCAGGATCTCCGCGACCTGCGCGAGTACGCCACCGGTGTGGGGGTCGGCGTCCACATGGACGGCGCGCGCATCTGGAACGCGCACGTCGCGACCGGCACGCCGCTCGTCGAGTACGGCGCGGTCGCCGACGTGCTGGCGGTCTGCCTGTCCAAGGGACTCGGCGCGCCGGTCGGCTCGCTCATGGTCGGCAGCCGCGACGCGATCGCCGAGGCGCGGGTATGGCGCAAGCGGATGGGCGGCGGGATGCGCCAGGCGGGCATCCTGGCCGCCGCCGGACTGCACGCGCTCGACCACCACGTCGAGCGGCTCGCCGACGACCACGCCCACGCCCGGGTGCTCGCCGAGGCCTGCGGCGTCGACCCGGCGACCGTCGACACCAACATCGTGGTCGCGCAGCGCTCCGACGCCGCGGCGTTCGTGGCAGCCGCTGCGGAACAGGGTGTGCTGGTCTCCGCGGTCGGCCCCACCGCCGTCCGCCTGGTGACCCATCTCGACGTCAGCCGCGACGACGCCGAGAAGGCCGCCGCCGTTCTCGCCCGGCTTTAGGCGCGGCGCCTCGTCGCCCCGGGAGGGGATGCTTCATCAAGGGATGACGGTGGAGTGGCGCCTCCCCAGGTGAGTTCAGCCAGGGATGCGCGGCTCGGCCCTCATCCCTTGGTGAAACGCCCGCCCGCCCGCGGGGGCATCAAGGGATGACGGTGGAGTGGCGCCTCCCCAGGTGAGTTCAGCCAGGGATGCGCGGCTCGGCCCTCATCCCTTGATGAAACGCCCGCCCGCCCGCCCGCCGCGCCCCGAGCCACCCGCAACCAGCCTCACCCGGCCGGCACCACGACGCGGAACGTGCTGCCCCGGCCGAGCTCGCTCTCGAGGGAGATCGTGCCGCCATGGGCGGCGACGATCGACTTGACGATGTTGAGGCCGAGTCCGGTGCCGGAGATCTGTCGCTCGACGACCTTCCCGCCGCGGAAGAACGGGTCGCAGACGAGGTCGACCTCGTCGGGCGGGATGCCGATGCCGGTGTCGGCCACGTCGAGCTCGATCGCCCCGTCGACCCGGCGCAGCGAGACCGTCACGGCGTCGCCGCGCTCGCTGTACTTCACGGCGTTCGAGACGAGGTTGTCGACGACCTGGCGCATCCGGCTGCCGTCGACGACGGCGACCAGCCGGTCGGGGGCGTCGGCGCGCAGGCTCACCCCGCTCCGCCGGGCCATCGGAGCCGAGGTCTCGACCGCCTCGCGCACGAGCGCGGTCAGATCGGTCGCCGTCCGGGTCAGCACCAGGTGGCCGGCGCCGGCGCGGGCCACGTCGAGCACGTCGGAGACCAGGGCCAGCAGCCGCTGGGTGTTGCGTTGCGCGATCTCGATCTGGCCGGCCGCGTCCACGGGCAGGTCGGTCCGGTCGGAGAGCAGCTCGAGGTAGCCGAGCACGGTCGTCAGCGGGGTGCGCAGCTCGTGCGACACCGACGACACGAACTGGTCCTTCACGCGCATCGCCCGCATCAGGTCGGTGATCTCCTGGTAGGCGAGGGCGGCGCCGAGGTGCTCGCCCGCCGGCCCGCGCACCTGCCGGGCGGAGGCGGAGAACGCCGCGCGGTCGCCCGGGTCGTCGCCGACCCAGTAGGTGTAGTCGTCGAACTCCTCGCCACGGGCCGCGCGGTACGACGGCATGTCCTCGCTGGTCATCAGCCGCCCGTCGGGGAGGTACACGTGCCCGAGCTGGCCGGCCTCGCCCGCGTGCCCCTCGGGGAAGGGCAGCTGCATGGTCTCCTGGTGCCGCCGGTTCATCCGCTCGTAGCGGCCGTCCTGGTCGATGAGCAGCAGCCCGACGTTCACGGTGTCGAAGATCGCCGAGAGCGCCTGGCGCTCGTGCTGGAGCTCCTCGTTGGTCTCGCGCAGCCGCTGCTCGTACTCGTGCTGCTCGCTCACGTCGAGGATCTGCGAGACGAAGTGCAGCGGTTCGCCGCCGGCGTCGCGCACCAGCGCGACGGAGAGATCGCCCCACACCGGGTGCCCGTCGGAGTGCAGGTAGCGCTTGCGCAGTCGGTACGAGTCGATCACGCCGTTCAGTGCCAACTCGAAGTGCTCCAGGTCGGTGTCGAGGTCCTCGGGGTGGGTGATCTCCTGGAAGCCCCGCTGGGACAGCTCCTCGGCGTCGTAGCCCAGCATCTCGCACAGCGCGTGGTTGACCATCAGCAGGCGCCCGTCGAGGCCGACCAGCGTCATCCCGACCGGCGAGTACTGCAGGGTCAGGCGCCACAGCTCCCCGCCGTCCGACGCCACCTCCATCCGGCCCTCCCTTGCCCGAGACCTTCCCCGAGACCTTGCCCGAGACCTTGCGCGATACCCGTGCGCGAGGCCGTATGGATCACGGTAGGGCACGACCGCGGGAGTGCGGGGCACGATGATCGTGCCCGCTCGGCGGCGTTCATGGTGACGTAGAGTCATCGGGTGACCGATGCTGTGGCGTCCCGAGACGAGACACCCGGCATCGTCCGGACCCTCGACGTCGCCGCCAAGGCCGGGCTCCTCCTGCTGCTCTGGGTGGCCATCACCTATCCCGACCTCGGGCATCTGCGCGGCAAGGGCGCGATGGCGCGAGCGATCGGCTACCCGCTGCTGGCCTTCGCCCTGCCCCTGGCCTGGACGGCGTGGTGGCGCGGCCGCGCGTCGTACCCATGGCTGGCGGACCTGCTGGTGACGCTGACCTGCTTCAGCGACGTGCTGGGCAACCGGCTGAACCTCTACGACACGATCCGCTGGTTCGACGACCTGATGCACCTGCTGAACACCGGCATCCTGGCCGCAGCGTTCGTGCTGCTGACCCTGCCGCGGACCGCGGGACTCGGCGAGACCATCGAGCGCGCGCTCGCCTTCGGGGTGACCGCGGCCGTGGCGTGGGAGGTCGCGGAGTACATCGCCTTCCTGCGGATCGCGGGCAAGCACATCGAGGCGTACGCCGACACGCTCGGCGACCTGACGCTCGGGACGATCGGGGTGCTGATCGCGGCCGTGGTGGTCCACGCCCTGCGGCGGCGGGACATCCTGGTCGACGAGCCGATGCCGTGGCGCGGCCGGCTAGCTGGTGCCCACCAGTGACAGGTCGCTGATCGCGGTGAAGTCGCGCGCGGACGGCCCGCTTCCCGGCTTCGACACGGCGAGCAGCCGGAGCGTGACCGTGGTCGTCGAGACGTCGACGTCGACCGACTGGACGCCCGTGCTGTCGCCGAGCTCCTGGGTGACGGTGGTGCCGTCGTCGAAGGCCCACTCGACCTGCTCGATGCGCCGGTTGCCGTGGTACCAGTCCCGGTCGGCCGCCGACTTCGCGTAGCCGTTGATCAGTCCCACCGACCTCAGCCGGGACTCCTCGGTCAGCGTCACGACGATCTCGGCACCGGTGCCGTCGCCGGGCATCCGCCACGCGGTCTCGGGGACGCCGTCGAGCATGTTCTCGCCGTCGTAGGCGACCGGCTTGCCGTCGACGTCCTGCCCGGGCCCGGCCGTGGCCGGCACGCTCACGGACGCCGCCGACGCGAGATTGCCCACGCCGCTGCCCCCGCCGTCGCCCGTGTCGCTCGTGGCACCCGACGCGGGCTCCTCGACGGTCGACGACGGGTCGTCGCCGCCGACGACCAGCAGGACGCCGACCATCGCGACCAGCAGCAGCACGGCGGCGCCGGCCACCCACAGCCCCCACGGCCGGCGCCGGTGGCTCGCGGTAGGAGCCACCGGCGCGGCGTGCATCGTCTGCTCGGCGGGGTCGGCCTCGTCGGCGTACAGCGGGAACCGGGCCGGTGGAGGTGGGGTCCAGGCCGGTGGTGGCGGCTCGTCCGGCGGAGGCGTGGCCGGGGCGACCCGGGGCCGCTCGGCGGTGTCGGTGCGCCACGTCGGCTCGGCGTCGACGGGGTGACCGCAGTTGGTGCAGTAACGCCCGACGCCGAGCTCGTAGCCGCACTTGGCGCAGTGATCCATCGCTCTCCTCCGGGCTCGTGGCCCGGGCGCCAGGTTAGACGACGGGTCGGACAGGAGTCAGACCGCGGGCATGGGCGCCTGCGCGGCCACGCGGCCGACCAGCGCGGGCAGCCGGCGGACCGCCTGGGCCAGCTCGCGCAGCTCGGCGCCCTCCAGCGCCTGCGGTCCGTCGCACAGGGCGACCTCGGGCTGAGGGTGTACGTCGACGATCACGCCGTCGGCGCCGACCGCGATCGCCGCCCGGGAGAGCGGGACGACCAGGTCCTTGCGGCCGGCCGCGTGCGACGGGTCCACGATGACCGGCAGGTGGCTGGCGGCCTGCACGATCGGCACCGCGGAGATGTCGAGGGTGTTGCGGGTGGCCGGCTCGAAGGTGCGGATGCCGCGCTCGCACAGGACGATGTCGAGGTTGCCGCGTTGGGCGATGTACTCCGCCGCCATCAGCCACTCCTCGATGGTCGCGGTCATGCCGCGCTTGAGCAGCACCGGCCGGCCGGACTCGCCGGCGGCCTGGAGCAGCCCGAAGTTCGCCATGTTGCGGGTGCCGATCTGGAGCATGTCGGCGTACTCCGCCACCACGCCGACGTCGCGCGCGTCGACGACCTCGGTCACGATCGGCAGCCCGGTCGCCTCCCGCACGTCGGCGAGGATCTCGAGGCCCTTCACGCCGAGGCCCTGGAAGGCGTACGGCGAGGTGCGCGGCTTGTAGGCGCCGCCGCGCAGGATCGTCGCGCCGGCGGACCGCGCCATCTGGGCGGCCTCCAGCGTCTGCTGGGGCGACTCGACGGCGCACGGGCCGGCGATGAACGTGACCGTCTCGGGGCCGATCGGCACCTGCCGGCCGGGCCGCCCGACCCAGACCGTCGACCGGTCGTGGTGGTGCTGGCGGCTGACGAGCTTGTACGGGTCGGAGATGCGGTGCACGTCGGCGACACCCGGCAGCGTGCGCAGGTTCAGGTGGTGGAAGGAGTCGATGTCTCCGACCAACCCGATGATCGTGCGGACGACGCCCTTGCTGACGTTGGCCTCCCCGCCGACACTCTCGACGCGGGCGACGACGCGGGCGATGTCCTCGTCGGTGGCATCGGGGGACATCACGACGACCATGCTGGTTCTCTTTCTCGATGAGCGGCCACGTCGTCGGGGCCAGAGATGCGCAACGCCCCGCGGGTGGCCGGGGCGTTTGGTGTGTGCTGGCTGCCTACATCGGGACGGCCCGCACGGGTGCTCCCGGCAGGTGTCCGAAGAAATAGGTCGAGGCCATGTCGAGGAGCGTAGACGACCCTCCCCGGGTCGGGCCGCTGGTTTTCGGCATGCGGACGGGGCCGGGAGGTTCAAGTCTCGCCCCTGTGCCGACCCGAGATCAGACCGCGATATGGGGCACCTCGCCCTCGACCTTGCGCCGCGGACCGATCTCCACGATCAGCATCGCCGCGAGCACGAGGACGCCGCCGGTGAGCATCCGCAGCGTCAGCGACTCGCCGCCGAACAGCACCGCGAAGAGCGCCGCGAACACCGGCTCCATGCTCATCACGATCGCCGCCCGCGTCGCGGTCAGGTGTGCCTGGGCCCAGGTCTGGGCGAGCAGCGCGAGGGCGGCCGGGAAGACGGCCATGTAGACGACCGACAGCCAGTCCCGGCCGGTGTCGGGCAGCACGATCCCGTGCGGCGCGCTGGCGACCAGGCAGATCACCGCGACCACCACGACCTGGAGGATCGACATGCCGAGGGCGTCGCGGGCGTTCGACCAGGCGCCGAGCCCGACGATGTGCAGCGCGTAGAGCAGCGCGGCCAGGAACGTGATCGCCTCGCCGTACCCGATCGAGAGCCCGTCGAGCGAGAGCACCGCCAGGCCGCAGAAGGCGAGGAGCACCGCGAGCCAGGTGGTCCGGGTGATCCGGTTGTGCAGCAGTACGGCGGCGAAGAGCGGCGTCGCCACGACGTACATGCCCGTGATGAATCCGGACACGCTCGCCGGCGTCTGCGCGAGCCCCGCGGTCTGCAGGATCTGCGCGACGCCGTAGAGCGCGCCGAGCACCATCGCCTGGCGGCGGGTCGCGGGGGAGAGCCGCAGCAGCGCCTTCGGGGCGACCACGAGCAGCAGGACGGCCGCGATCGAGAAGCGCAGCGCGAGGAAGTCGACCGTCGGGATCCGGTCGAGCAGGTCGCGGATCAGGAAGAACGTGCTGCCCCAGCAGGCCGTCACACTCAGCAGCGCCGCGGTGGCCAGCAGGGTCGTACGACGGCTCTGGGTCACGGCGCGGCCTGCGCGCGCAGCCGCTTGAGCAGCGGGATGTCGCGGTTGTCCGCGGTGCGTGAGTCCGGCGTCTCGAGGATGAAGGGCACCCCCTCGGTGGCCGGGTGCGCGAAGAGCTCGGTGAAGGCGCCCTCGCCGATGTGGCCCTCGCCGATGCGCTGGTGGCGGTCCTTGAACGCGCCGCGCACGTCCATCGAGTCGTTCGCGTGGATCAGCCGCAGCCGGCTCGGGCCGCCGATCTCGACGACGCGGTCGACGGTGGTGGTGGTACCGCCGAGCTCGTCGAGCGGCGCGCCGGCCGCGAACACGTGGCAGGTGTCGAGGCAGATGCCGGCCTTGGGGTGGTGGTCGAGCGCGTCGAGGTACGGCGCGAGGTCCTCGACGCCCGCGCACAGCGAACGCCCCTGCCCCGCGGTCGGCTCGAGCAGCAGCCACGGCGCGTCGTCGGCCGCCACGGCGTCCAGCATCGGGAGCAGCGCCTCGCGCACCTGGGCCATCGCCGCGTCGTACCGCGCCGTGCTGTCGCCCTCGCTCGGGTCGACGAAGGAGCCGGTGTGCACCACGACGCCCTCGGCGCCGATCTCGGCGGCCCGCTTGAGGTTGTGGGCGACCGAGGCCACCGAACGCTCGTACGTCGTGGGCGTCGGCGAGCCGAGGTTGACCAGGTAGGGGGCGTGGATGAAGACCCGGGTGCTCCGCTCGGCCATGAGGTCGCGGAACCGCGTGTCCTCGGCGGGCTTGCCCTCGGTGAGCGCCCAGCCGCGCGGGTTGCCCACGAAGACCTGAAACGTCTCGCAGCCGACCAGGTCGGCGTTCGCGACGGCGCCGTCGACGAGGCCCTTGCCGACCAGGACGTGGGTGCCGATCGGGTTGCGGCGTACCGGATCGAGAGGGGTGGGGGCGGACACCGGCACAACCTACCGGCGGCCGTGGGGCGAACCAGCGCCGGCTCAGATCAGCGACAGGGTGATCGTGGTGCCGGGCGGCACCATCTCGCCCGCCCCGGGGGACTGCGACCACACGAAGCCGAGGCCGAGCGACCCCGCGGCGTCCTCGGTCCGGACGTCGAAGCCGAGGCCCTCGAGCTTCGCGCGGGCCGCGTCGACGCCCGCGCCGCGCACCGACGGCACCTCGACCAGCTCGGGACCCTTGGACACCACGAACGACACCTGGTCGCCGCGGTGGACGGTCGTGCCGCCCTGGGGGTCCATCGAGATGACGGCGCCGTCGGGGACGTCGTTGGAGTACTCCTCACTGGCGACCTTGCCGGTGAGGCCCTTCTTCGCGAGCCACTCCATGGCCTTGTCGACGCTCTTGCCGACCCAGTCCTTGAGGTCGACCGGCTTCGGCCCCTTGCTGACCACGAGGTCGACGGGGGAGTCGGGGCGCAGCGTCGTCCCGGCCTTGGGGTCGCTGCTGATCACCTCGCCGGCCGGCACGCTGTCCGACCACTTCTCGATCGACCTGCCGTAGCCGAGGTGGGTGGCGAGCAGCGCGTCCTGCGCGGCGTCCTCGGACCTGCCCTTGAGCTTGGGTACGTCGTAGCGCTCCTTGCCCAGCGAGATCACCACCGAGACGGTGCCGCCGTCGAGCACCTTCGCGCCCGGCTCGGGGTCGGTGGAGACGATCCGGCCGGCCGCGACCGTCTCGGAGTAGGCCTCGTCGCCGAACTCGGCCTCCAGCCCCGCCGACTCGAGCGCGTCCTGGGCACCGCTCTGGGTCATCCCGAGCACGCCCGGGGTCGTCGTGTAGCGCCCGTCGATGAACCACCACGCCGCCGTGCCGCCGCCGATCACCAGCAGCAGTGCGACGATCAGGAGCAGGGGTCCCTTGCGGGAGCGTCGGCGACCGGGCGGTCGGGCGCCGTCCGCGCCGGGCGGCTGTGCGCGTCCCGCGGGCGGCACGGGCGGCGTCGTCCGGGTGCGGGGCGCGGCTTGGGCCGGCTGCGGGTCGAGGGTGCGCAGCGGCGCGGTCAGGTCGGCGTCGGCGGCGGCCGGGATGGTCGCGAGCACCTGCCCGGGCTGGAAGGGTCCGCCGAGCGGGTCGGGCGCGGTGTCCTCCGTGGTCGGCGCCTCGGCCGCCTCGAGCCTGGCCCGCAGCGGGGTGAGGTCCGTGGTCAGGTCCGGGTCGTCGACGACCCCCTCGGCGAGCGCGTGGCTGACCCGGTGCACCTGGTGGAGCAGCACGGCCGCGTCGGCCGGCCGGAGCTCGCGGTCGCGGGCGGTGGCGCGGGCCACCAGTGCGTCGACGTACGCCGGGATACCCGGCACGGTCGCAGATGGGGCCGGCACATCCTCGTGGACGTGGCGGTAGGCGACCTGGATCGGCGTCTCGCCCTCGTGGGGCTTGGCGCCGGTGAGCATCTCGAACAGCACGACGCCGGCGGCGTACACGTCGGCGCGGGCGTCGGCGCGGCCGTTGACCACGAGCTCGGGTGCCAGGTAGGAGACGGTGCCGATCAGCACGCCGCCGGTCGCGGTGTGCTGGGTGTCGGCGCTGACCGCCTTGGCCAGGCCGAAGTCGGCGACCTTGACCCGCCCGTCGTCGGAGATCAGGACGTTCTCGGGCTTGATGTCGCGGTGGATGAGGCCGGCCCGGTGGGCGGTGGCGAGCGCGGAGAGCACGGGCTCGAGCAGCGCCAGCGCCTTCGCGGGCGGCATCGGGCTCTCCTTGCGGATGACGTCGCGCAGCGTGTGGCCGGACACCAGCTCCATCGCCAGGAAGACGGTGCCGTGGTCGTCGCCTTGATCGTAGACGGCGACGACGTTCGGGTGGGAAAGGCGTGCGGCGGCCCGGGCCTCGCGCACGAAGCGCTCGGCGAACTCGTTGTCGTCGCCCAGCCCGGGGTGCATCACCTTGACCGCGACGGTGCGGTCGAGGCGGATGTCGGTGGCCTCGTAGACACTGGCCATACCGCCGCGGGCGATGCGCGAGCCGATCCGGTAGCGGCCGTCGAGCACCCGCCCGGTCAGGGGGTCGGCGGCAGCGCCGGCGCCACCCGCGCGGGCGCGCCGGTCGTCGTGCCGGTCTTGCTGCACAGCGACCCTCCTGGGACCGGACGGGGAAGGGTCCGGAGCCTCAATCGTACGGACGGTCCCCGTTGCCCGCCTGTTGGGCGGCGGCCCGGCGTGGCGTGGAGCGGCCGGGATGCGGGTGGGAGACTGGCGGCATGACCACTTCCCGGAGCCTCGCCGACGCCGACCTCGCCGTCCTCGTGCCGGACTGGCTCGACTGGGCGGCCGCCGCCGAGCAGCTCGGCGTGACGGTCGCCAAGGTCCGCACCATGATCCGCGACCACGAGCTGGCCGCGGCCGTCCCGTCGCCGGGCGCGGGCCAGCAGGTCCCGGCCGACTTCCTCCAGGACGGGCTGCCGGTCAAGGGCCTGCCGGGTCTCCTCACCCTGCTCCACGACGCGGGCTTCGACGACCGCGAGTGCATCGCCTGGGTCTTCACCGACGACGACCTCCCGGGCCGCCCGATCGACGCGCTGCGCGAGAACCGCGGCTCCGAGGTCAAGCGCCGCGCCCAGGCACTGCTCTAGCCAGGATGGTGGTTGAGCCGGTCTCGGTGGTCGAGGTGCGAAGGCGCGCTAGCGCCTGAGCCTCGAAACCCGGTGAGTGGGAGGGTGGTGGTTTCGAGGCTCCTCGCTGGCGCTCGTCGCACCTCAACCACCGGTGGTCTCGGTGGTTGAGGTGCGAAGGCGCGCTAGCGCCTGAGCCTCGAAACCACCCGGCCAGACCGCCCTCAGACCGCCCGCCGCGTGGCGGAGTCGGCCAGCCCGCGCAGCACCTCGCGGGCGTGGTCGTCGATGTCGGCCCGGTCCAGGGCGCGTACGGCGCGGCCGGCGAGCTCGTCGATGACCGCCTCGACCTGGGCGTGGGCGCCGGAGGCGTCGATGATCCCGCGCAGCCGGGCGACGTCGTCGGGGGAGAGGTCGGTGCCGAGCGAGCGGTCCAGCAGGGTGGCGTCGGCGGGCGGGGCGCCGTCGAGGGCGAGCGCGACCAGCACGGTGCGCTTGCCCTCGATCAGGTCGTCTCCGGCCGGCTTCCCCGTGGTCGCCGGGTCGCCGAAGACGCCGAGCAGGTCGTCGCGGAGCTGGAACGCCTCACCCAGCGGGAGGCCGTACTCCGACAGGGCTCGCATGGTGTCCGAGGTCGCCCCGGCGAGTGCGGCGCCGATGTGCAGCGGCCGCTCGATGGAGTACTTGGCCGACTTGTAGCGCAGCACGGTCATCGCGAGGTCGACGTCGGCGCGGCCGCGGGCCTGCACCGACACGTCGAGGAACTGCCCGGCGATCACCTCGGAGCGGCACCGGTCGAAGACCTCCAGCGCGGGCGCGACCTGGGTGATCGGGAGCCCGCAGCGGCGCAGCAGCTCGTCGGCCCAGCTCAGCAGCAGGTCGCCGAGCAGGATCGCCGCGGCCGCGCCGTACTGGGCGTGGTCGCCCGGCCAGCCCGCCGTACGGTGCTCGGCCTCGAACGCGCGGTGGGTGGCCGGCCGGCCGCGACGGGTGTCGGAGGCGTCCATGAGGTCGTCGTGGACGAGCGCGCTCGCATGCAGCAGCTCCAGTGCCGCGCAGGCGCGCACGAGGGCGTCCTCGTCGGCGGGCTCGGGCGCGACCGCGCGGTGGCCCCAGTAGCAGAAGGACGCGCGGAACCGCTTGCCCCCGCTGATCGAGGTGCGGGCCTCGGCCACGAGCCGGTCGGCGTCGGGTCCCAGCGGGGTCAGCTGCGCGGCACGCTCGTCGACGAACTCGTCGAGTGCCGCCTGGACCCGGGCGCGGAACGCGCCGCTGTCCCACCCGTTCGCCGTCACGCCGAGGAGACTAGCCAGTGGACGCGATGTGGTCGGAGCCGGTCCCCTTCCTAGACTGTTGCGTATGGCGAACCAGCAGCAGCCCGGGATCGGCGACCTCGTCCGGTCCGGGGGGCGATCGTTCTCCTTCGAGTTCTTCCCGCCGCGCGACGCCGCCGGCGTGGAGCAGCTCTGGCAGGCGATCCGCGAGCTGGAGCCCTACCGCCCGACGTTCGTCTCGGTGACGTACGGCGCCGGCGGGTCGACGCGCGACGCGACGGTGCGGGTCACGAGCCGGATCGCGCGGGAGACCTCGATGACGGCGATGGCCCACCTGACCTGTGTCGGGCACACCCGCGCGGAGCTCGAAGGCGTCCTCGACTCGTACTCCGAGGCCGGCATCCGCAACGTCATGGTGCTCCGCGGCGACCCCCAGGAGGGGCCCCGCGCGCCCTGGACGCCGACCGCCGGCGGGCTGACCTACGCCGAGGACCTCGTCGACCTGGTGCGTGCCCGGGGCGACTTCAGCATCGGCGTGGCCGCGTTCCCCGAAGGACACCCCTCGGCTGAGTCGCTCGACCACGACGCCGACGTGCTGGTCGCGAAGGCCCGGGCGGGTGCGGAGTTCGCCGTCACCCAGATGTTCTTCCGCGCCGAGGACTACTTCGCGCTCGTCGACCGGGTCCGGTCGCGCGGTGTGGACCTGCCGATCCTGCCCGGCATCATGCCGATCCTGAACCTCGGCAACATCCGCCGCCAGAGCGAGCTGATCGGCACCGACGTGCCCGGCTCCGTGGTCGAGCGGATCATGGCCCACGACGGCGACCCGGTCGCCATGCGCGCGGCGGGCGTCGCCCTCGCGGCCGAGCTGTGCGAGCAGCTGCTCGACGGCGGCGCGCCCGGCCTGCACTTCTACACGCTGAACCGCTCCAAGGCGACGCGCGAGATCTTCGCGGCGCTCAACATGGCGGTGTAGGACGTCGCCATTTGCGATAGTCCGTCACGTTCTGGTTGCCCACCGGGCCGATCGACGACCAGAACGTGACGGACTATCCCGACGATGCACGCGGCCCGAGCACCCTCAGCCCACCCGGCGGTACCTCAGCAGCCGGTGTCGCTGGACGTCGTCGAGTCGACGGCGCTGGTCGACGGTGACGGTGGGGACCCACCGCGCCGGCGCCGCGAGGGTCCATCGGCACGCGTCCCCGGGCTCGTACCGAGCACGGCTGTAGGTCCCGCGCAGTCGCTCGATGAAGGCGGCCGGGTGCGGACGGTCCTCGGCGACCATCGTGACGTACTCGAGGCCGACTCCCCGGAACGCGGACTCCCGGTCGAGATCGCGAGCGCGTCGCTTGCCCACCAGATGCAGCGACCCTTCGTACTCGCCGACGATCCCGGCCACCGGGTCGATCAGGTCCGGGGTGCCGATGTGTCGCCCCGACCGATCGAAGACGGGACGGTTGCAGAGCGGCCGTGGGAAGCCGGCTTCGACGGTCCAGGCCCAGCGCATCTCGACCTCCGTCGGCGACCAGGCGTTCTCGTCTGCGTACGGGATCGCGTCGCGACATCGGGGGATGCCGGTCCAGGACGAGTGCTCATCGGCGTACGCACCCAGCTCCTCGATCGAGACCAGGTCGGCGTACGCGGCCATGTCGAGAGCGATGACCGCTGCGAGCAGGGACGGGGCGTACCTCATCTCGAAGCAGACGGACCGCACGGCCGTCGTCGTCCGCAGTCCGTCGACCACCGTCAGGTCGGCGGGTGCGATCTTCTCCCGGCACACCGCGATGCCCGGTTGGGGCCGGACATGGAGGCCCGCGGTGGCCAGCGTGACGTCGCGAGGAGTCCCGTCGTGGTTGAGCCCGCCGAACCAGCGGTCACCCGCCCAGCGCAGCATCGCCCACCCGGTGACCCCGCCGTACGTCGGCAGGACGGCGGCCGCCTCGACGATCCGCTGCTCGACCCGCTCGTCGTCGATCCGGCTCGGGACGTACAGCCCCCGCGAGCTCCGCCGCCAGTCCCGCCCTCGCGCCTGGGCCTGGGTGGGCCCCGCCAGACCGCGAGCGTCCACCCGCACCGGGGCGACGATCTCCGGTCGGTTCGGGTGGAACGGCGACGGCTCGAACATCGCAGCATCGTGCGCCGCATCCGGCCGTCGCTGCTCCCGTCATCCACAGGCCCGCGAGGTGCGGGGGCGGAGTGGGTCGATTATCGGGATAGTCCGTCACGTTCCGGTTGCCGATCGTCCGGAGTGACGACCAGAACGTGACGGACTATCCCGCCGGTCCCACCTCCGCCGCCACCAGCGCCGCGGACAGTCCCACGTAGGGGAGCCCGGCGCCCGGGGTGGCATGGGCGCCGGCGGCGTACACGTCGGGGATGGGGGTGCGCGGGCCGAGTCGCCTCCGCGTGGTGCCCCGGCCCTGCCAGAGCACGCCCATCGGCGAGCCGCCCCACTGCTCGACCTGCTCGCGCGGGCTGACATCCACCCGTTCGACGACCTGTGGCCGCAGGTCGATCCGGTGCCGCGCCAGGGCACGCAGGATGTCCTCGGAGAGGCTGCCGCGGCCGTGCACGGTCAGGGCGGCGTGACCCTCCGGGGCGCGCCCGCCGGTGCGGACGACGAGCGTCGGGTCACCGTGCAGCACCAGTTCGTGCGGCAGGTCCGGCGCCTCGCCCGACAGGCCGACGTGCACCACGAAGGGCGGGATCGCGGGCATGGTGCGCTCGACGTACGCCGCCAGCGCCGGCAGTCGTCGCGGGTCGACGGCGCAGACCACGACGTCGGCGTCGACCTCGCCCGCAGGGGTGGCGACCGCGGCGACCCTTCCGTCGCGCACCAGCAGGTCGTCGGCCTCGGTGTCGGTCAGGACCTGCACCTTGCGGGTGGCGAGTCGTGCGATCAGCGCGTCGCCGAGCCGCGCCATCCCGCCCTCGACGGTCCAGGCACCGAAGCGCTGCTCGACGTACGCCGTCATGCCGGCCCAGGCCGGCACGTTGCGCAGCTCGTGACCCTCGGCGACGAACGGATGCCCGGCGACCAGCCGGAGTCGCTCGTCGCGGAACGCCTTCCGCAGGCGTCTGGCCAGCATCTCCCGACCGTCGAGCCGGCGGGCGACGTCGCGCGGCAGGTCGGCCGGGTCCCACGGGTTCTCCAGGTAGCCACGGCGCAGCACCTCCCAGTCGTCGGCGTACGACGCGACGTGGTCCACCCACTGCTGACCGAGTCCGCGGCCGAGCCCGTCGAACGCGGCCACCTGCGCCGCCCGGCCGCTCGACAGCCGCACGGACGTGCCGTCCTCGAAGCGGTGCTCCCGCACGAGGTCGAGCGGCACCAGCTCCAGCTCCCGCTCGATCGGCCGCCCGGACTTGCGGAAGAGGTCGCGCACGACGGCGGGGAGCAGGGTGTACGTCGGGCCCGCGTCCCACGCGAAGTCGCCCGCGTGGACCTCCGACAGCGCCCCGCCGGGCCTCGCCGCTCGCTCGATCAGGGTGACGTCGTGGCCGAGCTTGGCGAGCCGCAGCGAGGCGGCGAGACCGCCGAACCCGCCGCCGACGACCACGACGCGTGCCATCCCCGGCTCAGGCCTCGGCGCCGAGCACGCGGTCGAGCGACTCCTGGTCGCGGCCCACGACGGTCGTGCCGTCGGCCGCGGTGATGATCGGCCGCTGGATCGCCCGGGGGTGCGTCGCCAGCGCCTCGAGCCAGTCCGCCCGGTGCTCGGCGTCGCGGGGCAGGTCGATGCCGGCCTCGCGGGCCTCCTTGGCGCGCGCGATGTCCCAGGGCTCCAGGCCGAGCCGGGCCACGACGTCGGCGAGCTCGACGGCCGTCGGTGGCTCGTCGAGGTAGCGCCGTACGGTGTAGGCGACGCCGGCCGCGTCGAGCTCGGCCACGGCGGTGCGGCACTTCGAGCAGGCGGGGTTGAGCCAGATCTCCATCAGTCGACCTCGATCTCCGGCGCGCCGGTCATCGCCGCGAGCTCGTCGTAGGTCGTGGAGAACACCGCAGCCGGGTGGCCGGCCGCCGCCCAGACCACCTCGTAGCGCCGCAGCCAGGAGTCGAGGTACGTCGGCACGGGGGCCGGATGCCCGATGGGGGAGACCCCGCCGATGACCTGCCCGGTGTGCTCGCGCACGAAGTCGGGCGAGGCCCGCTTGAGCTTGCTCACCCCGACGCGCGCCGCGGCCGCAACCGTGTCGACGCGATGGGCTCCCGAGGTCAGAATGAGTACGGGCGTCCCGTCGGCGTCGAAGAGCAGGCTGTTGGCGATCGCACCGACCTCACACCCCAGTGCCTCGGCCGCGAGTGCCGCGGTGTGCACCGAATCGGGCAGGATGACGATCTCACCGGTGCCGCCTCGTCGCGCGTGGTCGTCGCGGAACCGGGTGATCGTCGGGTGTTCGGAGTTCATGGTCGAGACCCTAGGGCAGCGTGCTGCGCCGGGGATGGAGGAGGAGCTGGATGAGTCAGGGGCGAGCAACGGCGGTGACGGCCGCGGTCTGGTTGACCGGGGCGCTGGTCGTACTGTCGATGGTCACGGCCGGGCTCTCGATGGTCTTCAAGTCCGAGCTCACCGACGCGTGGGAGGCCGGTCGCCCCGACGCCGGCTCCGTGGAGCCTCCCGACATCGTGCCGGTCATCGTCGTGATGCTCGTGGTGATCGCGCTGATGATGGCGGTCCTGCTCGAGTTCTTCCGGGCCCGGCACGGCTGGGCACGGGTGGCGATCACCGTGACGGTGGCGGCGCTGGCGATCGGCACGCTGGCGACCCTGCGCATCGGACCGCCCGCCCTGTTCGTGGTGCTGTCGATCGTGAGCCTGGTGCTCGACGCGGCGGTGCTGGTCGCGCTGTGGCATCGCGACACCGGCGTCTACCTGCGGGCGGCCGACCGCTCCGGCGACGTCCGCGCCGGATCCTGATCTCGCGCCCTTGACGGGCCGTCGGCACCGGGGTGTAGCGTAGCCATCAGATCGAACATATGTTCGATCCGGCTCGGCGGGGACGACCTCGACCCCGTCCCCGTCGGGCCGGGCCTGGCTCAGCATGCCCGGTCGCACCGACAGTGGGTCGCCGGTCCTGGGTCGAGGAGATGAGGTGCTCGATGAACCCGTACGCCCTGCCCGCCACCACGCACTCCTATCTCGCCCGCGCAGCGGAGTCGCTGAGCGAGGCGGTGGCGGCCACGGACCCCCCGACGCGCTACGCCTGCGCCCACGTCGCGGCGCTACGCTCGGCGGCGGCGCTCTTGGCGGCCCGGGCCCGGCCATCGGCACGCCGCGGTCGCCGACCACAGAAGAACGCGTGGGTGCTGCTCGCCGAGGTCGCTCCCGAGCTCGGCGAGTGGGCGACCTTCTTCGCGGCCGGTGCGTCCAAGCGGGCCGCCGCCGAGGCCGGCTCGGCACGGGCGGTCGCCGCGCGGGAGGCCGACGACCTGGTGCGCGACGCCGACCGCTTCCTCGCCGTGGTCGAGCGGTCCCTGGGGTTGGTGCCGCATGCCCCGCTCGCCGCGGGGGAGGTGATGCGCGCCGGGTGATGCACGCCGGGTGACGCGCCGGGTCTCGCGCGTCACCGGCCTCGCGCCACTAGTGTCGGAGGCATGAACGAGAGCGCGCGGCCCACCGAGCCCCCGAGCGAGCGGCGGACCGCCGCCAGGAGCTCGGTGGTCTGGGACGCCGTTCGGCCGTACGTCGAGGCCGGCGGCGACGTGCTCGACATCGGCGGCGGCACCGGCGGGTTCGCGGTCCGGGTCGCCGGCCTCGGAGCCCGGGTGACCGTGGTCGACCCGAGCCCCGATGCGCTCGCGGCGCTGAGCCGACGGGCCCGCGAGCTCGACGTCGAGGTCGCGGCGCAGCAGGGCGACCTGGCGACGCTGCTGGACGCCGTGGGGCCGCAGAGTGCCGATGTCGTGCTGTGCCACGGTGTCCTCGAGGTCGTCGACGATCCGGTCGCCGCGCTGGCGACCCTGCGTCAGGTGCTCCGCCCGGGCGGGACGCTGAGCCTGCTCGTCGCCCAGCGACACGCGGCCGTGGTGGCCCGGGCGATGGCCGGCCACTTCACCCAGGCGCTGACGTTGCTCGATGCCCCGGTGGGGGCGCGAGACGGCCGCGCCGGCCACCGCTTCACGGCGGCCGAGGCCACCGAGCTGCTGGAACGGTCCGGCTTCGCGGTCGGCGCGGTCCACGGTGTCCGCGTCTTCGCCGACCTGGTCCCCGGCTCGCTGCTCGACCTCGAGGCTGGGGCGACCGCCGCCCTGGTCGAGCTGGAGCGCGCGGTCTCGGAGCGACCCGAGTACCTCCCGCTGGCGGCCCAGCTGCACCTTCTGGCGCGCTGACCCGCTGACCGCCGGATGCCCGTGCGGGGGCGGATCGCAGCCGCCCGTGACCGCGTCCGGAACGCCCCGACGCCGTCCTGGGCACCGTGCCGACCAGGCGTCGGCCACGGTTCGGTGACGAAATTCGGCGACCCGCCTACCGGGATCAGCAGCCGCTGCCTAGACTTGCAGTTGCCGGAGTCGTTGTGTCCGGCGATGACCATGTGGGAGGTACGGTGCCACTCTCGGAAGAGGAGCTCCGACTGCTCGAGCAGATGGAGCGGGCCCTCGTCGAGGAGGACCCCAAGCTGGCGTCGACGCTGCGCGGCACGGCCTTCCGCCGCACGGCCCGTCGCCGCGCGATCATCGCAGGTGTCTGCTTCGCGATCGGTGTCGCTGTCTTGATGACCGGCGCCGTCGCCCGGATCACAGTGCTCGGCATCGCGGGCTTCGTGGTGATGCTCGGCTCGGCCACCGTGGCCCTGGCCGCCATGCGTGGTCATCATGCGGCCCCGGCGGCGGCCGACCCGCGCGCCGCGCATCCCAGCCGCGGCTTCACCGTCATCGACGGCGGTCGCCGTACCAAGCGCAACCGCGGCTCCAACGGCGGCTCCTTCATGGAGCGCATGGAGGAGCGCTGGCGCCGGCGCCGCGAGCACGGCGGCTTCTGACCCGCGCCCCCAGCACCACCAGCACCACGACCCGGTCGACCACGGCCGGGTCGTTCCACGTTCGGAGCACGTCCCACGCGCAGCCGCAAGAGGGATACCCAGTGACGATGTGGTTGCTCCGGAGCGCTCGGAACAACCACATCGTCACTGGGTATCCCTCATGGCGACCTCCCCGTCGGCCCACCCGGCCGGCAGCGGCGGCGGGATAGTCCGTCACGTTCTGGTCGTCATGAGCGTGGATCGACAACCGGAACGTGACGGACTATCCGCAAAGTCCGATCCGACGCCGACCGGGTGCGGGGCCGATCAGCTCATGTTGTCGACGACCCCGCCGTAGCGGGCCTCGAGGGGCGGGGCGGTGGAGCTGGTACGGCGGCGCAGGGTGAGCACGGAGCGGGGCCACCAGGTGGCGCGGCGCCGGGCGGCCCGGGTGGCACCGCCGGCGAGCGCGGCGACGCACGCCTCGCCGTCGCTGCGGAGCCGCACCGGGTCGATGGTGGCGCCGGCGCGGGAGTAGCGGGCCAGCTCGAGGGTGAGCACCAGCCGGTCGAGGGCGGCGACCGCCGCGGGGGCGACGGCCGGTCCGTGTGCCGGGCGTTCGGGGGAGTCGGGCCCGGCGGGCGCGCCGAGGTGCTCGACCAGCACGTTGCGGGTACGCCGCGGCGAGTGGCCGGGCGGCCACGGGACGCCGAGGTCGAGCGCGGTGTCGTGGAGCTCGTCCCAGATCGCCTCGATCGCGCCCGAGGCGAGCCGGCGCTCGCGACGCCGAGAGCGCACCAGCCGGGGGAGCAGCAGTCCGCCGACGAGGAGCGCGACCGCGGCGAGCCCGCCGAGCGTTGGCCCCCACGCGATCGTCGACCCGGTGTCGCCGGAGTCGCCGGCGTCCGCCGCGGCAGACTCGGTGTCCTGGGGGCGGTTGGTCGGCGCGACCGCCGAGGACCTCGCCGACGGCGAGATCGACGCGGTCGGGCCGTCGTCGGGCGTGCCGGGCACGGTGTACGACGGGACGTCCTCGGCCCGGCCGGCCGGGGTGGGCTCGAAGCGCACCCAGCCGGCGCCGTCGAAGAACAGCTCGGGCCAGGCGTGCATGTCGTCGGAGCTGTAGACCCACGTGTCCGGGCCGTCCGGCGACGGGTTCAGGAAGCCGATCGCGACCCGGGCGGGGATGCCGAGGTCGCGAGCCATCACCGCCATTGCCGAGGCGAACTGCTCGCAGTAGCCGATCCGGCCGCCCGGGGCGTCGGTCAGGAACTCCACCAGCGCATCGGTGCCGTTGCCGTCGGCGCGGTCGAGGGAGTAGCTGAACTCGGTGCGGAACCAGTTCTGGAGCGCGACCGCCTTCTCGTACTGCGTGGTCGCGCCGTCGGTCACCTGCACCGCGAGGTCGTGGACGATCGGCGGCATGTCCTCGGGCAGGTCGGTGAAGATGTCGTCCACCTTGCCGGTGGGCGTGCCCGCCTGCTCCAGCCGCGCCGAGGTGAGGTTGAGGTCGACCGAGGTCATGGTGTAGTCGAGCGAGGCCGTCGACAGGTCCTGGTCGCCGGCGATGAAGTCCATGGTGCGCTGGTCGTAGCGCCAGTCACCCGGGGCGTCGACGAGACTGACCGGCGGCTGCGTGGGCAGCCAGCGCGAGTCGAACGTCGGCAGCACGCTCACCTGGTAGGGATAGTCCTGCCGGGAGAGCTCCGCGGCGACGCCCTGCGGTGGCGGCATCTGGCCGTCGGCGAGGTGGTCGGCCGGCACCTCCCGGTTGCCGGGGCTCCACTCCGCGTCGGAGAAGCGGGTGAGGGCGAGGATCCGCAGGTACGACGGGTCCGGGTCGTTGGTCGTCACCCGGATCAGCGGGATGTCGTCGCCGCGCTTGAGGTCGCGCACCAGATCGGCCGTGGGGTTGGCCACCTTGATGTCGTCGCCGCCGCCCGAGCCCGGGCCGAAGTCGAACATGTGCAGCCCGGTCGCCGGGATCAGCACCGGCACCATGACGGCGATCGCGGTCGCGGCGCCACCGACCAGGCTCGCGGTGCTGCGGACGGTGGTCGCGCCGGCGCCGAACGAGATGGGATCGCCGGTCTCGCGGTCCTCGCCGAGCGGACGGCCCCAGCGCGCGACCTGGTCACTCTCCTGGAGGAAGAGCATCGTGAGGTAGCCGATCGCGGTGATGGCGAAGACCCACCAGGCGATGCCCTGGTCGATCATCCCGACCGGGATGCTGAAGATCGCGAGCAGGGGGAGGCCGGCCAGCGGCACCCGCCGCAGCGTGCACGCCAGCATGTCGACGAGCAGCAGGCACGCCAGCCCACCGAGGACCAGCAGGACGTCGACCGGGGGCGCGCCCAGCGGCACCGGCGCGCGGTACTGCCGGGAGGTGTCGAGCGCGTCGCCGATCATCGTCGTCAGCTCGGTCCAGGCACCGCCGACCGGCAGCGGGGAGCCGACCAGCATCAGGCAGCTCAGCATCGCGCCGACGACCACCTGGAACGCCACGACGGCGGCACCCGGCCAGCGCCACCAGCGCGCCGCCACCCCGACACCGGCGATCACGAGGGCCAGCAGCAGCAGCGGGTTGAGGAAGTCGCCCGGCCGGACGGTCAGGTCGCGCCAGGCGTTCATCGCGAGCCAGGTGGTGCCCGCCGTCGTGGCGGCGAAGATGACGTTGGCGCCGAGCCGACCCCGGGGCCGGGTGCTCATGACCCGACCTGCTGGTGTGCGCCGCGCGCGGTCTGAGCGCTGGTGTGGCCGAGCTCCTGCCAGACCGCGTCGAGCCGGTCGCGGGGTCGCAGCGCCACCGCGCGCCAGCCCTGCTGGGCGAGGACCCGGGTGGCGCCGTCGTCGGGAGCGGCGCCGATCCAGGCGTCCACGTCGACGGCGACGGCCAGCGCCGAGCCGGCGTGGTGCTGCATCCGGCGCAGCACCGGCAGGTCCGCCGCGTCCACGCCGCCGAACACCGCGACGGTCAGCCCGCCGTGCGCGCCCTCGGTCAGCCACCCGGTCTCCAGCCGCGGCTGCTGCACCGGTGCCACGACCGCGAGCGCCTCCAGCAGGGGCCCGGTGTTCAGGTCGGCGCCGCGCACGTGCCAGGCGCTGCCCGGCTCCTCGCCGGTCGCGGTCACCAGGCGTACGGCGAAGCCGCGGTGGGTCAGGTGCACGGCGACCGAGGCCGCGACCGAGACCGCCGCCTCGAGCGAGGACGCGATGCCCTGGCCGCGGTGCGCGGTCACCCGGTTGTCGAGGAAGAGCGTCGCCCGTGACTGCCAGGGCTGCTCCTCGCGGCGCACCATGAGCTGGCCGACGCGCGCCGAGCTGCGCCAGTGCACGCGGCGCAGGTCGTCGCCGCGGCGGTACTCGCGCACGGTCACGTCCTCCGCGCTGCCGATCGCGAACGCCCGCGGCCGGTTGTCGCCGGAGCCGGTCCAGGCGCCGCCGAGCGGGATCTGCGGCAGCGGCACGGTCCGCGGGGTGACGATCAGCGGCACCGTGGTGCGGAAGGTGCGGCCCAGCTCGACCAGCCCGAAGGGGTCGCTGACCCGCACCGACATCGGGCCGATCTCGAACCGGCCGCGCACGTCGGAGCGCACCTGGTAGCTCACCGAGTGCCGCCAGCCCTGGCTGATGCCCTCGAGCACGAAGCGCGGCCGGGTGCCGAGCACGTAGGGCACCTGGTCTTCCAGCAGGAGTACGCCGTTGGGCGCGAGCCCGTCGTTCGCGAGGGTGAGCGTCACCCGGGCCGGCTGCCCGGCGGCCACCAGCTGCGGGGTGACGTTGCGCACCAGCGTGAGCCGGTAGCGGTTGCGCGCGAGCACCAGGACCGTGATCAGCGTCAGCGCCAGCAGCAGCACGCCCACGCGGGCGAGCGTCGTCTGGTCGAGGATGATCGAGCAGACGACCGCGGTGACGCCGGCGGCGAGGAAGGCCCGTCCGCGGACGCTCAGGCCGGCCAGTGCCTCTCTCATGAGCCTGGTGCCCTCGGGTCAGCGGGCGCCGGCGGGGACGGCGACCGTCCCGACGACGGCGTCGAGGATCGCGGCCGTGGACCGGCCGCTCATCGCGGCCTCCACGCTGGGCAGCAGCCGGTGCGCGAGCACCGGGCGAGTGAGCCGGTGGACGTCGTCGGGGAGCACGTAGTCGCGCCCGTCGATGGCGGCGACCGCCTTGGCCGCGCGCACCAGGTGCAGCGTCGCGCGCGGCGAGGCGCCCAGCGACAGCTCCTCGGAACGCCGGGTCGCCGAGGTGATCGCCACGGCGTACCGCTGCACGTCGGAGGAGACGTGCACCTGGTTGACGATGGCGATCAGCTTGCGCACCTCGGCCGCGTCGGTGACCGGCTCGAGGTCGTCGAGCGGGTTGGCGCCGGTGTGGGTGCCGAGCATCGCGATCTCCGCGGCCTCGACCGGATAGCCGACCGAGACCCGCGCCATGAACCGGTCGCGCTGCGCCTCGGGCAGGGCGTAGGTGCCCTCCATCTCGATCGGGTTCTGGGTCGCGATCACCATGAACGGCTGCTCGAGCTGGTACGTCGAGTTGTCGACGGTGACCTGACGCTCCTCCATGCACTCCAGCAGCGCCGACTGGGTCTTCGGCGACGCCCGGTTGATCTCGTCGCCCACGACGATGTTGGCGAAGACGCCGCCGGGCCGGAACTCGAACTCACGGGTGTTCTGGTTGAACACCGACACGCCGGTCACGTCGGAGGGCAGCAGGTCGGGGGTGAACTGGATGCGCCGCACCGAGCAGTCGATGCTGCGAGCCAAGGTCTTGCTCAGCATGGTCTTGCCGACCCCGGGGACGTCCTCGATCAGCAGGTGCCCCTCGGCGAGCAGCACCACGAGCGTCGAGTGGACGACGTCGGGCTTGCCCTCGATGACCCGCTCGATGTTCGACCGCACCCGGCCCACGACCCGTGCCAGCGTCTCGAGGTCCGCCCCGCCCGCCTGAATGTCCACGTTGTCCCTTTCCAACCCCCGAAGCCGCCTGCCGGTGAGGCGGATCACGCTGTCTCAACCCTAAGTCGTGAAGGGAAACCTATGTGGTCCCACAACCCGACGATTCTGGCCGCGCCCACCCGACTCGGGTATCTGACTCCGGTCAGCACGTTTTGGTTGCCACCCGGGTTCACCCGGCCGAGCCCGCGCCGGCCCCACCAGCCACTCCACCCCGCTCCATCGCGCCCCACCACGAGTGGATCCCTCCCCACCGGCGCACCACCCCGGGCGGTACGGCGCCCGGCGGACCCGTGCTGACCTGCGCAAACGCGAGGTCCGCGGCTCGGCGTACGTCGGGAACCGGCGGTCGCCCGCCGCTCGGATCCGGCCCGCGGGCGCCGGAAATCGCGGTCGCCGCGGGCGCTAAGTGGTTGACGGTGGAGTGATGTGGAGTAGAGTGGGGCGAAGTGGAGGAAGCGTGAGGAGTGGAGGTGCCCGATGTTCTTCATGGGCACGTACACCCCGAAGCTCGACGACAAGGGGCGGCTCTTCCTCCCGGCCAAGTTCAGGGATCGGCTCTCGGAGGGGCTCGTGGTCACACAGGGACAGGAGAACTGCCTCGTCGTGTGGCCGACCGACGTCTTCATGGAGGAGGCCCGCCGGGCCCAGGCCACGCCGATGACGGTGCGCGGCGCGCGTGACTACGCCCGCATCCTCTTCGCCGGCGCCGACGAGGGATCGCTGGACAAGCAGGGCCGGATCGGCATCCCGGCCCCGCTGCGTGAGTACGCCGGGCTCGACCGCGACGTGGTCGTCATCGGCGTGATGGACCGGGTCGAGATCTGGGACCCGGCCCGCTGGCGGGAGTACTCCAGCGGAGCACAGGCCAAGTTCGCCGAGCTCGACGAACAGCCGGCCCCGCAGGGCTAGTCGCCGAGAGGCCAGCACCCACAGAACTCAAGAGCGATCCGCAGGACGAGGTCTCGAGCCCGCTCCCGCCACCGTCTGGGGCACCTTCCCCGGTTCCAGACGACCCGCATCTGGGGCACCTTCCCCGGTTCCAGATGCCTTCCCACGTGGGAGCGGGCAGGGACCTGGTCAGGCGGATCGCAGCACCCGAGAAACCACTTCCCCAGCACCACCACATCAAGGGTCGAGACCATGAGCATCGCCTCCGCGGCACCGTCGCCGCACCTGGCTGCACCGGACGAGCCGGATCTCCGTCCGGCCGGGCAGCACGGCGAGCCCGCGCCCCGGGTGCGACAGCTGGCCCGCGACGCGGCCACCCTGATGGTGTTCTCCGCGGCCACCTCGGTCGGCGTCGCGGCGTGCTTCCTCCTGCTGGCACTCGCGGCGCGTCAGGCCTGACATGCCGAGCCCCTCCCACGTCCCGGTCCTCCTCGACCGGGTCGTCTCCCTGCTGGCACCCGCGCTCGACCGACCCGGCGCCGTCCTGGTCGACGCGACCCTCGGCCTCGGCGGCCACACCGAGGCCGTGCTCTCCCGCATCGACGCGACCCGCGTCGTCGGCATCGACCGCGACCCGCAGGCGCTCGAGCTGGCGAGCCGCCGGCTCGCGGCGTACGGCGACCGCTTCACGGGCGTCCACGCGGTGTACGACGAGATCGCCGACGTGCTCGCCGACCTCGGGCTCGCGGCCGTCGACGGGGTGCTGTTCGACCTCGGGGTGTCGTCGATGCAGCTCGACGTCCGCGAGCGTGGGTTCGCGTACGCCGAGGACGCCCCGCTCGACATGCGCATGGACGGCACCACCGGCATCACCGCGGCCGAGGTCCTCAACACCTATCCCGCCGCCGACCTGACCCGGATCCTCAAGGAGTACGGGGAGGAGAAGTTCGCCCGCAAGATCGCGGCCGCCGTCGTGCGGGAGCGCGAGCGCGAGCCGTTCACGACCTCCGGGCGCCTCGTCGAGCTGCTGTACGCCGAGATCCCGGCGCCCGCGCGGCGCACCGGGGGACACCCCGCGAAGCGCACCTTCCAGGCGCTGCGGATGGAGGTCAACGACGAGCTGGCCGTGCTGCGGCGGGCCATGCCGGCGGCCATCGACGCGATCAACGTCGGCGGCCGGGTGGTCGTGGAGTCCTACCACTCGCTGGAGGACCGCCTGGTCAAGCAGGCGTTCACCGCGGCGACCCGCAGCGACGTGCCCGAGGACCTGCCGTTCGTGCCGGAGGGGCACGAGCCGGCACTCCGGCTGGTCACCCGGGGCAGCGAGAAGGCCGGGCCGGAGGAGATCGCAGCGAACCCGCGCGCCGCGTCGGTGCGGTTGCGGGCCGTCGAACGGATGCGAGACAGCAGGGGAGAGACAGCATGAGCGAGCGCAGCGAGCGAGTCATCCAAGACAGTGCATCCGGTGCCTCAGGGGCGCACGGATCGAAGCGAGTACGCCCATGAGCAGTCCAGCGATGCAGGTCCGGTCCCGGATCCCGAGGCTCGCCGGCGCCGCCGTCGAGCGGGCCCGGCTGACGGTCGTCCCGCGGCGCCGCAGGGCGGCCGGTCGGGCGCCGTTCCTCGCCCTGGTCACGATGGTGCTGCTCGGCGGCGTCGTCGGGCTGCTGCTCTTCAACACCTCGATGCAGCAGGCGTCCTTCGCGACCACCGGGCTCGAGCAGCAGGCGACCCGCCTGGCCGCCCGCCAACAGAGCCTCGAGATGGAGCTCGACCGCCTCCGCAACCCCCAGCGCATCGCCGCCGCGGCCAAGCGGCTGGGCATGGTGCAGGCCTGCAGCCCGGCGTTCCTCCGGCTGGGCACCGGCGAGGTCTCCGGCGTGCCCTGCGCGGGTGGTGGCCCGGACAGCCCGTCGCTGCGGATCAACCCGCTGCCGCCGAGCAAGCCCGCGATCCTGAACCCGCCGCCGAACGTCGTCACCGTCGACCCACCGGCCTCCGCGGGTGAGAACTCACAGGCCGACACGGGCCGCGGCAACCCGGATCGGGACGCCCGGGACGGTAGGAAGAAGAACAACCGGTAGCCCCGGCTCGTTCCCGACCCCCGCCCGTCCCCCGACCAGAGGAGCAGCCGTTGCCCGCGACCACGCCCCGCGGCACCCGGCGCGGCTCGCCCCAGCTGCGCCTGCGCATCGGGTTCGTGGTGATCGCGATGGTGCTGTCGGTCTTCGGTGCGCGCCTGGTCCAGCTCCAGGGCATCGACCCCAACTCGTACGCCGAGATGGCCGCCGCTGAGGGCCTCGTCGAGGTCGACCTGCCGGCCACGCGCGGCCAGATCATGGACCGCAACGGCGAGCCGCTCGCCGACTCGATCGACGGGATGATGGTGGTCGCCGACCCGCGGCTCACGGACGACGACGCGGCCGACCTCGCGGCGTTCCTCTACCGCAAGCTGGGCGTCGACTACGTCAGCACCCTGGCGAAGCTGCGCGCGCACCAGACCGAGCAGGGCGTGGAGGCACGGTTCGAGTACATCGCCCGGCGGGTCCCCGCGACGATCGCGACCGAGGTCGTCGAGGAGGCCGACAGCAAGGGGTACCAGGGCCTCGACACCCGGCGCGACCCGCTGCGGGACTACCCGGCGGGTGACGTGGCCGCCAACCTGGTCGGCTTCATGGGCACCGACGAGCCGCTCGCCGGCCTCGAGCGCACCTTCGACAAGGAGCTCTCCGGCGTCGACGGCTCCACCCGCTACGAGGTCGGCAGCGGCAACCGGCTGCCGCTGGGCGAGAGCACGATCACCGAGCCGGTCGACGGCAAGGACCTGCGGACCACGCTGGACACCAAGCTCCAGTGGTACGCCCAGCGGGTGATCCGCGAGACCGTGGAGAACGCCCGCGCCGAGTCCGGCTTCGCGATCGTGATGGACTCCCGCACCGGCGAGCTGCTGGCCGTGGCCGACGACCCGACGTACGACCCGAACGAGCCGACCGCGTCCGCGAAGGCCGACCTCGGCTCCCGCGCCCTCCAGGACGTCTACGAGCCCGGCTCGGTCCAGAAGGTGCTCACCGCCAGCTCGCTGCTCGACCTGGGCCTCGTCACGCCGCGCACCAAGATCGTGGTGCCGTCCGACCTGCCGCGCGACGGGCGGGTGATCCACGACTGGTTCACCCACGGCACCATCCGGCTGACCCTGACCGGCGCGATCGCCCAGTCCTCCAACATCGGCACCGTGCTGGCCGCCGACCGGTTCAAGGACGGCCAGCTCTTCCGCTACCTGCGCCAGTTCGGGCTCGGCAAGCCCACCCGGATCGGCGTGCGGGGCGAGACGAAGGGCCTGCTGCCGCGGCTGAGCGAGTGGACGTCCCAGCTCGAGGACCGCATCGACTTCGGCCAGTCGCTGTCGGTCAACGGCGTGCAGATGGCGGCCGCGGTGAACACCATCGCCAACGGCGGCGTCCGGGTGTCCCCGAGCCTGATCAAGGGCTCCGCCACCAGCGACGACGGCCGGCCGGTCGGCACCGACCACGCCACCCACACCCGCGTGGTGAGCGAGCAGGCCGCCAAGCAGACCGCGTTGATGATGGAGCGGGTCGTCGACCCCGACGTCGGCGTCGCGCCCGGTGCGGCGGTGCCGGGCTACCGCGTCGCCGGCAAGACCGGCACGGCGCAGCGCGTCGGCGAGGAGTGCGGCTGCTACGACGGCACGTTCACCGTCTCCTTCGCCGGCTTCGCGCCCGCCGACGACCCGCGCTTCACCATCTACGTCGTCGTCCAGAACCCCCGCAACGGCGGCGGTGGCGGCTCGGTCGCGGGCCCGGCGTTCGCCAAGATCATGAGCTACGCGCTGCGCCGCTACGGCGTGCCTCCGACCGGCACCCAGCCCTCGCGGCTGCCGGTCGAGTGGTGAGCGTCGTGCAGCGATAGGTTCACGTGGTGAGCGACTCCACCCGGCCCCAACACCCCCCGCGGACGCCGCTCGCGACCCTCGCCGACTGGGTCGGCGCGCAGGCGGTCGGTGGTCTCGGCGACGTCGAGGTCACCGGGATCTCCCTCTCCTCGCAGCGGGTCCGGCCCGGTGACCTGTACGCCGCGCTGCCCGGCAGCCGCGCCCACGGCATCGACTTCGCGCCGGCCGCGGTCGGGGCCGGCGCCGTCGCGGTGCTCACCGACCCGGCGGGTGCCGGGGCGGCGGTCGTCGACGTCCCGGTGCTGGTCGTCTCCCGGCCCCGCGCCGTGCTGGGGCGCCTCGCCGCCCACGTCTACGGTGACCCCGCCGAGTCGATGCGGATGATCGGTGTGACCGGCACCCAGGGCAAGACGACCACGACGCGCCTGCTCGAGGGCGGGCTGACCCAGGGCGGGGGCCTCGCGGCCGTGATCGGCACCAACGGCACCCGGGTGGCCGGCGCGGACGTGCAGACGACGCTGACGACGCCGGAGGCGCCCGACCTGCACGGGCTGTTCGCGATGATGCGCGAGCGCGGCGTGACGACCTGCGCGATGGAGGTCTCCAGCCATGCGCTGGTGATGGGCCGGGTCGACGGCGTCGTCTTCGACGTCGCGGTGTTCCTCAACCTGGGGCGCGACCACCTCGACTTCCACGGCGACGTGGAGGAGTACTTCGCGGCGAAGGCGTCGCTGTTCACGCCGGAGCGCGCCCGGCTCGGGCTGGTGAACATCGACGACGAGCACGGGCGTCGGCTCGTCACCGAGGCGACGGTGCCGGTCCGCACGTTCTCCGCCACCGGTGCCGCCGACTGGACGGTCGACGACGTCGAGCCCGGACCGGAGGGATCGACGTTCGTGATCGTGACCCCCGACGGGCGCCGGCTGGCGGCGGGCTGCCCCCTGCCCGGTGACTTCAACGTCGCCAACACGCTCGCGGCCGTCGCCGCGGCGGGGGAGACCGGCCTCGACCCGGCGGCGGTCGCGGCCGGCATCGCCGCGGCGGGCGGCGTTCCCGGCCGCCTGGAGCGCGTCGACGCCGGCCAGGACTTCCTCGTCGTGGTCGACTACGCCCACAAGCCCGACGCCGTCGAGGCCGCGATCCGCACCCTCCGGCCGCTGACCGACGGCCGGCTGATCGTCGTGCTCGGCGCCGGCGGCGACCGCGACCCCGGCAAGCGGCCGATCATGGCGGGCATCGCCGCCCGGCTCGCCGACGTGCTGGTCGTCACCGACGACAACCCGCGCACCGAGGATCCGGCCGCGATCCGCGCGGCCATGCTGGCGGGCGTCGAGGACGGCGCGGCGGAGGTCGTCGAGATCGGCGACCGGCGTGCGGCGATCCGCGCGGCGGTGCGCAGGGCCCGGCCCGGCGACATCGTGGTGATCGCGGGCAAGGGGCACGAGACGGGACAGGAGATCGACGGCGTGGTGCATCCCTTCGACGACCGCGAGGTCGCCCGGGAGGAGTTGGCGTGCTTGCCCTGAGCCTGCGCGAGATCGCGGACATCGTGGGCGGCTCGGTCACCGCGGACGTCGCCGATGTCGTGGTGAGCGGACCTGCCTACGTCGACAGCCGCCGGCCGCAGCCGGGCGGTCTCTTCGTGGCGGTGGTCGGCGAGCGGGTCGACGGCCACGAGTACGCCGCCGGGGCGCACGCCGTCCTCGGCACCCGGCCGACCGAGGCGCCGACGGTCGTGGTCGCCGACCCCGTCGTCGCGCTCGGGCGCCTCGCGCGCCACGTCGTCGACCGGCTCGTCGCCGGCGGGACCACCGTGCTCGCGCTGACCGGCTCGCAGGGCAAGACCGGCACCAAGGACTACCTCGCCCAGGTGCTCGCCGCCGCCGGTCCGACCGTGGCGACCGCCGGCAACCACAACAACGAGATCGGCGTCCCACTGACCGTGCTCACCGCCGACGCCGCCACGCGCTACCTCGTCGTCGAGATGGGCGCCCGCGGCGTCGGTCACATCGCCTACCTGTGCGAGATCGCGCCGCCGCAGGTCGCCGCCGTGCTCAACGTCGGCACCGCCCACATCGGGGAGTTCGGCTCGCGCGAGGCGATCGCCGCCGCCAAGGGCGAGATCGTCGAGGCGCTGCCGCCCTCGGGCACCGCGGTGCTGAACGCCGACGACCCGCTCGTGGCCGCGATGGCCACGCGCACGGCGGCCGCGGTCCTCACCTTCGGGGCCGAGCACGCCGACGCGACCGTACGCGCCTCCGACGTCGATCTCGACGACCTCGGCCGGCCCGAGGTCACCCTGGCGGTCGGCGGGCAGCGCACCCGGCTGCGGCTCCCGCACAGCGGTCTCCACCAGGTCGAGAACGCCGCGGCCGCCGCGGCGATGGCGCTGGCGGCCGGGGTCGAGTTCGCGATGATCGGGCCCGCGCTCGAGGCCGCCGCGACCGCGTCCCCGATGCGCATGGAGCTGCACGAGCGGTCCGACGGGCTGCTGGTGATCAACGACGCCTACAACGCCAACCCGGCCTCGATGACGGCCGCCGTCGAGACGCTGGCCGAGATCGGCGCGCGCCGCGGACGTCGTACCGTCGCCGTCCTCGGCGAGATGCGCGAGCTCGGCGACCAGGCACACGCCGGCCACGTCGAGGTCGGCCGGGCCGCGGCCGCGCTCGGCGTCGGCGTCGTGGTCGTGGTCGGCGCTCCGGCCGCGGGCATCGCCGACGGGCTGCGCGGCGTACCGGAGTGGGCCGGTGAGGTGATCGTCACGGCGGGGCGCGACGAGGCGGCGGCCTGGGTGCGCGAGAATGTCGCGGGCGCCGATGTCGTGCTGGTCAAGGCCTCGCGCGGAGCCGCCCTGGAGACGATCGCCGACGGCCTGCTGGAGGGAGACCACAAGCCATGAGAGCCATCCTGTTCGGTGGCGGCCTGGCCCTGCTGATCTCGCTGCTCGGCACCCGCGTCGCGATCAACCTCTTCACCCGCTGGGGCTACGGCCAGGAGATCCGCGACGACGGGCCCACCAGCCACCACACCAAGCGCGGCACACCCACGATGGGCGGCGTCGTGATCATCCTGGCGACCGTGCTGGGCTACTTCGGCGCGCTGCTGATCACCGGCACGGTGCCGTCGGCCTCGGCGCTGCTGCTGCTCTTCCTCTTCGTGGGCATGGGCCTGGTCGGCTTCCTCGACGACTACATCAAGATCTCCAAGCAGCGCAGCCTGGGCTTGCGCAGCAAGGCCAAGATGATCGGCCAGACCCTGGTCGCCGTGGTCTTCGGCGTGCTCGCCCTGTCGCCGTGGCTCGAGGACGACAGCGGCGTCACGCCGGCGTCGCAGAAGATCTCGTTCTTGCGCGACATCAGCTGGCTGGCGCTGCCGATGGTCCTGGCGGTGGTGCTGATCTGGTTCATCATCGTGGCGACCAGCAACGGCGTGAACCTCACCGACGGCCTCGACGGCCTCGCCACCGGCGCCTGCACGATGGTCTTCGCGGCGTACATGATCGTGAACATCTGGCAGAGCAACCAGTCGTGCACCGTCGAGAACACCGCGCTCTGCTACAACGTACGAGATCCGCTCGACCTCGCGATCGTGGCCGCCGCGCTGACCGGCGCGTGCTTCGGCTTCCTGTGGTGGAACGCCTCGCCCGCCGCGATCTTCATGGGAGACACCGGATCGCTGTCGCTCGGTGGCGCGCTCGCTGGCCTCGCGATCCTGACCCGCACCGAGCTGCTGCTGATCATCCTCGGCGGGCTGTTCCTCGTCGAGACGCTGTCGGTGATGCTCCAGGTGGGCTACTTCAAGGTCACCAAGGGCAAGCGGATCTTCCGGATGGCGCCGCTGCACCACCATTTCGAGATGCTCGGGTGGGAGCAGGTCACGGTCGTGATCCGGTTCTGGATCATCACGGGGCTGTGCGTCGCCGGCGGCCTCGGCATCTTCTACGCCGAGTGGGTGGCACGTCTGTGAAGGATCTCCCATGAATCCGGGGAGCCTCGGCCGGCACGACTCCTGGGAGGGTGTCCGCGCGGTCGTCGCGGGCTTCGGCGTGTCCGGCTTCGCCGCCGCCGACAACCTCAACCACCTCGGCGCGAGCGTCGTCGCGCTCGACGAGTCCGACGCCGGTGACCGGCCCGCGAAGGCCGAGCTGCTCGAGGTGCTCGGCGCCGACGTACGCCTCGGCCCCGGCACGACGCAGACCCTGCCCGACGACGTCGACCTGCTGGTCACCTCGCCCGGCTGGCGGCCCACCGCGCCGCTGCTCGCGCAGGCGGCCGCGCGCGGCGTCCCGATCTGGGGCGAGGTCGAGCTCGCCTGGCGGCTGCGGGATCCCGATCACGACACCCCGTGGCTGTGCGTCACCGGCACCAACGGCAAGACCACGACCGTGCAGATGCTCGACTCGATCCTGCGGGCCGCCGGGCTGCGTAGCATCGCGGTCGGCAACGTCGGGCTGCCGATCGTCGAGGCGGTCATGGACCCCGAGCCGTACGACGTGCTGGCGGTCGAGCTGTCGAGCTTCCAGCTCCACTACACCGACTCGATGAGCGCCGAGGCGGCCGCCGTCCTCAACGTCGCCGAGGACCACCTCGACTGGTACGCCGGGCCGACCGGCATGGCCGACTATGCGGCCGACAAGGGGCGCATCTACGAGCGCGTGCAGCGCGCCTGCGTTTACAACGTCGCCGACCCCGAGACCGAGCGGCTGGTCCGCGAGGCCGACGTGATCGAGGGCGCGCGGGCGATCGGGTTCACCCTGGGCATGCCGGCGGTCGGCATGGTCGGCCTGGTCGAGGACATCCTCGCCGACCGCGCGTTCATCGAGCAGCGGGACACCAGCGCCGCCGAGCTCTGCACGATCGCCGACCTCGCCTCGCCTGCTCCGCACTTCGTGGCCAACGCCCTGGCGGCCGCGGCACTTGCCCGCTCCCACGGGGTCTCGCAGGCGGCCGTGCGCGACGGGCTGCGCGCCTTCCGCCCCGACGGTCACCGGATCGCCGTCGTCGGGGAGGCGGACGGGGTCACCTGGGTCGACGACTCCAAGGCCACCAACCCGCACGCCGCGACGTCGTCGCTGCTGGCCTACGACAGCGTCGTGTGGGTCGCCGGCGGCCTGGCCAAGGGCGCGAGCTTCGACGACCTCGTGCTGACCGTGCGCGACCGGCTGCGCGGCGTCGTGCTGCTCGGCCGCGACCGCCACGTGATCGCGGACGCGCTTTCGCGACACGCCCCCGATGTGCCCGTGATCGTGGTCGGCGACGACGAGACTGGCCCGGTAGATGGTGGACATGCCATGGAGCGCGTCGTGGCGACGGCCGCCGAGTTGTCTCGACCCGGCGACACGGTGCTGCTGGCGCCGGGATGCGCCTCCATGGACATGTTCACCAACTACGGCGAGCGCGGCGACGCGTTCGCCGCCGCCGTACGCCGCAGGATGTAGCCCAGGTTCAGGGCCCGGTTCAGGGAGGGGACGCGATGACCACCGCGGATCCCTTCGACAGCACCCAGCGCCGCTCGGCGATCGGTGGCTGGTACGCCGCGGCCCGCGCCGCGCTCGACCGGCCGCTGACGTCGTACTACCTGCTGCTCGGCGCGTCCGCGCTGCTGCTCACCATCGGCCTGATCATGGTGCTCAGCGCGTCGAGCGTCTACTCGTACGAGAAGAACGACGGCAACTCCTATGCCATCGTCACCCGGCAGCTGATCTGGGTGGTGATCGCGATCCCGTGCGCGTTCCTCGCCTCCCGGATGCCGATCGGGCTGGTGCGGCGCTTCGCCTGGCCGGCGCTGCTGCTGTCGGTCCTGCTGCTCGCGCTGGTGCGCGTGCCCGGGCTCGGGCGCACGGTCAACGGCAACACCAACTGGCTCGGCATCGGCCCGTTCACGATCCAGCCCGCCGAGATCGCCAAGCTGGCGATCGTGCTGTGGGCCGCCCACATCTACGCCCGCAAGGACCGAAAGCTCACCAGCCTGCACCAGATCCTGATGCCCGTCGTGTTCGGCATCGGCCTGGTGATCGTGCTCGTCATGCTCGGCCGCGACCTCGGCACCGCCCTCGTGCTCTTCGCGATCCTCCTCGCGATGCTGTGGGTCGTCGGAGCGCCCGCGCGGCTGTTCACCCTGATGCTGTCGATGATCGGCGTGCTGGCGCTCTATCTGGCGACCACCAGCCAGCATCGCCTCGACCGGATCATGACGTTCACCGACCCGTTCAAGGACTACCACTACGCCGGGTGGCAGCCCGCCCACGGACTCTTCGCGCTGTCCTCCGGCGGCATCTTCGGCCAGGGCATCGGCGGCAGCCGCGAGAAGTGGGGCACCCTGCCCGAGGCGCACACCGACTTCATCTTCGCCGTGCTCGGCGAGGAGCTTGGCCTGATCGGCACGCTGCTGGTGATCGTGCTCTTCCTCACCATCGCCTACGCCGCGGTGCGGGTCGCCTCCCGCACCACCGAGCCGTTCGTGCGCTACATGACCTTCGGCATCGTCGTCTGGCTGCTCGGGCAGATGATCATCAACGTCGGCATGGTCCTCGCGCTGCTCCCCGTCATCGGCATCCCGCTGCCGCTGGTGTCCTACGGCGGCTCCGCGCTGCTGCCGTCGCTGGTCGCGCTCGGCCTGCTGATCGGCTTCGCCCGCCGCGAGCCCGAGGCGGCGCGGGCGCTCGCGCAGCGCAAGAAGGCCCGATCGGCCGGCCTCTCGGCCGGTCCCCGCGCTGGCTAGGGTTGTGCCGATGCGCGTTCTCCTCGCCGGCGGTGGCACCGCCGGCCACACCTCGCCCCTGCTCGCCACGGCCGACGCGATCCGGAGGCTCGCGCCCGACCTCGGCATCGAGCCCGAGATCACCTGTCTCGGCACGCCCCGCGGTCTCGAGAACCGCGTGGTGCCCGAGGCCGGCTACCCCCTCGAGCTGATCCCGCCGGTGCCGCTGCCCCGCAAGCCCAACGCCGACTTCTTCAAGGTGCCGGCCCGCCTGCGCGCCGCCGTCAAGGAGACGCTCGCCGTCTTCGACCGGGTGCGCCCCGATGTCGTGGTCGGGTACGGCGGCTACGTGTCGATGCCGGCGTACCTCGCCGCCCGCCGCCGCAAGCTGCCGCTGGTCGTCCACGAGCAGAACGCCGTGCCCGGCCTGGCCAACAAGGCCGGAGCCCGGGTCGCCCGGCGGGTCGCGGTCAGCTTCCCCGACACCCCGCTGCCGCGGGCGGAGTACGTCGGACTGCCGATCCGGCCGATGATCTCCGGGCTCGACCGGGCCGTGCTGCGCGCCGAGGCGCGCGCGTCCTTCGGCCTCGACCCCGACCGGCCCACGCTGCTGGTGACCGGTGGCTCGCAGGGCGCCCGGCGCCTCAACCAGTCGGTCTCCGGTGCCGCGGGCGCGCTGGCCGCCGCGGGCGTGCAGGTGCTGCACGTCGTCGGCCCGCAGGGCGAGGCGTCCCCCGAGACCGACCCCGACGTGCCCTACGTCGTCGTCAACTTCGTCGACCGGATGGACCTCGCCTACGCCGCCGCCGACCTCGTGGTCTCCCGGGCCGGCGCCAGCAGCGTCACCGAGGCCGCGGCCGTGGGCCTGCCCGCCGTCTTCGTGCCGCTGCCGATCGGCAACGGCGAGCAGGAGCACAACGCCCGCCCGGTCGTCGACGCCGGCGGCGGCATCCTGGTCAAGGACGCCGACCTCACCGCCGACTGGGTTGCCGGCACCGTCCCGGGCCTCGCGAGCGACGCCGAGAGGCTCGCCGCGATGGGCGCGGCGGCGGCCGCGCTGATCCCGCGGGACGCCGACGAGCGGCTGGCCCGGATCGTCTTCGAGGCAGCCCGGTCGTGAAGATCCCCGTCCCCGACGAGCTGCTCCCCGCCGAGCGCCTCGGCCGTGTCCACTTCGTCGGCATCGGCGGCGCCGGCCTCTCCGGCATCGCCCGGATCATGCTGGCCCGGGGCGTCACCGTCAGCGGCAGCGACGGCGTCGACTCGCCGACGCTCGACGCGCTGCGAGCCCTCGGCGCGACCGTGCACCTGGGCCACGACGCCGCGCAGGTCGCCGACGCCGACACGCTCGTGGTCTCGACCGCGGTGCGCGAGGACAACCCCGAGTACGCCGAGGCGATGCGCCGCGGCCTGCGCGTGCTGCCGCGCTCGGCCGCCCTCGCCGCGGTGATGGCCGACCGCCGGGTGGTCGCCGTCGCCGGCACCCACGGCAAGACGACCACGACCTCCCTGCTGACGGTCGGGCTGCAGGCGGCAGGGGCCGATCCGACGTACGCCATCGGCGGCGAGCTGACCGCCACCGGAGTCAACGCCGCGGAGGGTGCCGGCGAGGTGTTCGTCGCCGAGGCCGACGAGAGCGACGGGGCCTTCCTCCACTACGCGCCGTACGCAGCGATCGTCACGAACGTCGAGGCCGACCACCTCGACAACTGGGGCACCGAGGAGGCCTACGTCGCGGCGTTCGACGAGTTCGCCGACACCGTCGACCCCGACGGGTTCCTGGTCTGCTGCGTCGACGACCCGGGTGCCGCGGCGCTCGCCGAGCGGCAGCGCGCCGCGGGGCGCCGGGTGGTGACGGTCTCCGCGCGCCACGACGCGGACTTCGGCCCGGACGCGCTGGCCGGCGTCACGCTGTGGTCGCCGGGGGAGCACTACCTGGTCGATGCGTTGGCCGCGCTGGCCGCGGGCGTCACGCTCGGCTTCGGGGCCGACGACCTGGCGCGCGGCATCGAGTCGTACACCGGCACCAAGCGGCGCATGGAGCGCAAGGGCGAGGCCGGCGGGGTGCGCGTCTACGACAGCTACGCCCACCACCCGACCGAGATCGCCGGCGACCTGCAGGCAGCGCGGGCGGTCGCGGGGGAGGGCCGCGTGGTGGTCGCCTTCCAGCCGCACCTGGTCTCGCGCACCCGGATCTTCGGCGAGCAGATGGGCGTCGCTCTCGGGGCGGCCGACGAGGTCGTGGTGCTCGACGTCTACCTCGCGCGCGAGGACGCCGACCCGGCCGTCACCGGCGCACTGGTGGCGGGCGCCGTGCCACTGCCGCCCGAGCGGGTGAGCTTCGTGCCCGACTTCGACGCCGTCCCCGCGGCGCTGATCGCGCGGGCCCGACCCGGCGACCTCGTGCTGACGCTGGGCGCCGGCACGATCACCGAGATCGGCCCGCGGGTGCTCCGGCTGCTCTCCGGGGAGAGCGCCGATGGCTAGGCGCCGCGACCCCGACGAGACGCAGGGCTTCGACGCGCTGCAGGCCGCGCAGGACGACGGGCCCGACCCGTTGCTCGACCCGGCCCTGGTGGCCAGCCGTCGGCGCTTCGCGCGCCGTCAGCGGGCCCGTCGCTGGCTGGCGTGGAAGCCCGCGCTCGCCGTGGTGCTGGTGGTGGGGCTGATCGTCGGCGGCGTGTGGCTCGTCTACTTCTCCTCGTACCTGTCGGTGCACGGGGTCGAGGTCACCGGCGTGGAGCAGCTCGATGCGGCGGAGGTCGAGCGGGCCGCCGCCGTGCCGACCGGGGAGCCGCTGGCCACCGTCGACCTCGACCGGATCCGTACCCGGGTCGAGGCGCTCGCGCCAGTGCGCTCGGCCGACGTCACCCGCCAGTGGCCCGACACCGTGCTGGTCACCGTCGTCGAGCGGGTGCCGGTCGCCGTGGTGACGATCAGCGGCCAGCTGCGCGGCCTCGACGACCAGGGCGTGGTGTTCCGTGACTTCGCCCAGGCACCGCCCGACCTGCCGCGCATCGAGACCGCCGCGGACACCGGCTCGGAGGCGCTCCGCGAGGGCGCGCTGGTGATCGCAGCGCTGCCCGGCGACCTCGCCGCGAAGGTCGACCACGTCGACGTGCGGACCATCGACGCGATCTCCCTCGAGCTGCGAGACGGCCGCGAGGTCGTCTGGGGGAGCGCCGACGAGCCCGACCTGAAGGCGAAGGTCCTCGCGCAGCTCCTGGGCGCCGTCGAGGCACAGCGGTACGACGTGAGCGTGCCCGGCCAGCCGACCAGCCGCTGAGTCGCCACGGTGGTTGAGGTGCGAAGGCGCGCTGGCGCCTCGAAACCTCCGTGTGGGCGGGTGGTGGTTTCGAGGCTCCTCGCTGGCGCTCGTCGCACCTCAACCACCGTCGCCGAGCACGGTGGTTGAGGAAGGCGCGCTAGCGCCTGTCTCGAAACCACCTGTCCCGCGTCGGGGAGTGTCGGCGTCCTCCCGGCGGCGCCAGTATGGGCGCGCGTCCTCCGCCGTCAAGGATTCCCTGCGGCGGCTTCGCCGTCCTTGACGGCTCCTCCCGCGCACCCCGTTGGCGCCCATCGGGAGGACGCCGACCTGTGGTCGGTTCGAAGTAGGGGGTGGTTTCGAGACGGTTGCTAGCGCAACCTCCTCAACCACCGTCCTCGTCGGGCAACGGTGGTTGAGGAAGGCGCGCTAGCGCCTGTCTCGAAACCACCCCTCCACAGACATCGGCATTGGGTGTGGACGAGCACGCCGGATCGTGACCTGTTCGTGACCCAGAACCCTGTGGAATAAGGGGATTTCGGCCCTTGAATGTCGGTGGCGGGTGCTTGAGTCGGTGGCATGACGGCGATCGCGACACCCCGGCACCGGGTCAGTGTGGCGACCGCGCATGTCCACGCCGAGCTCGACGCGGTCGCTGACGCCTCGGTGTGGTCGATGGATGCCACCGAGGCAGGTCAGACGCTGATCGAGTTGGAGCGGGCCGAGGCCCGGATCGTCGAACTCAAGGCCCGGGGCGCCGCGCACGCCGACACCATCCACGTCGGCGAAGAGGTCGGTGCGTCCAGTGCGGCGAACTGGCTGGCCCACACCACGAAGACCACGCGGGCGGCGGCGTACGGCGCGGTGCGGCTCGGCCACGACCTCGAACAGCACCCCATGACGCGGGAGGCGCTCGCGGCTGGGGAGATCTGCGTGGAGCGGGCGCGGGTGGTGATCCGGTGGGTCGACCGACTCCCCGCCGACCTTGGGGCGGAGATCCGGGAGAAGGCGGAGGCGCACCTGCTGGCCGAGGCGCGGCACCACGACGCGAAGGCACTGGGCCGGCTGGGGCGGCGGCTGTGGGAGGTCATCGCCCCCGGCGAGGCCGACGCCCACGAGGCCGAGATCCTGCAACGGCAGGAGGCGGCCGCGCTGCGGGCCTGTTCGCTGACGATGGTCGACGACGGTGACGGGAAGACTCGGGGTCGGTTCACGCTGCCGACCTACCACGCCGCCGCGCTGCGGAAGATGCTGCACGCGCTCGCCGCTCCCAAGCACCTCGCGGCCACCCAGGGCCCCGGCATCGAGCGGCGGCCCGGTCCGGAGGCGTTGGGGCGGGCGTTGTGCGAGCTGATCGAGCGCTACCCGGTCGACCGGCTGCCGACCACCGGCGGTGTGAACGCCACCGTCGTGGTGGTCATCGACGAGGACTCCCTGATGGGCCGGTTGGAGAAGGCCGGGGTCCTGGACACCGGTGACCGGATCAGCCCCGGCATGGCCCGGCGGCTGGCGTGCGAGGCGGGGATCATCCCCGCCGTCCTCGGCGGCGCCTCGGTCCCGCTGGACCTGGGCCGGCGGAGCCGCTACCACAGCGAGCACCAGCGGATCGCCATGTTCCTCCGCGACCGCGGTTGCCGCGCCGAGGGCTGCGACCGCACCATCGGACTCCACGCCCACCACCAGACCAGATGGACCGACGGCGGCCACACCAACCTCCACGACGGCGCGTCCCTCTGCCCCTGGCACCACACCCTCATCCACGACCCCACCTACCAGACGACCTACCTCCCCACCGGGAAGGTCCAGTTCCACCGACGCACGTGACGGGTGGAGCCCTCGCGACCACCGGGAAGCGCGGCCAACCGGCCCGAGAAATTCGTGCCGGGTCGGCGTCGTGGGCGTGTCGTCGCCGAAATGCGGATGGTGCTTGCCTACTGTCTTCAACACGGCGAGGTTGACATAACTATAACCCTCAGGCTGAGGGTCAGAGTTGAGGAACACGCCGGACGAGCTTCCCCGGGCCGCGAAGGTCCGCCAGCAGCACCAGACCAGCGCACCATCCGAACGAGCAGCGAAGGGCGAACCTGCCGTGGCAGCAGCACAGAACTACCTGGCCATCATCAAGGTCGTGGGCATCGGTGGTGGTGGTGTCAACGCCGTCAACCGGATGATCGAGGTCGGCCTCAAGGGCGTCGAGTTCATCGCGATCAACACCGACGCCCAGGCCCTCCTGATGAGCGACGCCGACGTCAAGCTCGACATCGGCCGCGAGCTCACCCGTGGCCTCGGCGCCGGCGCCAACCCCGAGGTGGGGGCGAAGGCGGCCGAGGACCACGCCGACGAGATCGAAGAGGTCATGAAGGGCGCCGACATGGTCTTCGTGACCGCCGGCGAGGGCGGCGGCACCGGCACCGGCGGCGCGCCGGTGGTGGCGCGGATCGCCCGCTCGCTGGGCGCGCTGACGATCGGCGTCGTGACCCGGCCGTTCGCCTTCGAGGGTCGCCGCCGGGCCAACTCCGCCGAGGAGGGCATCGCGCAGCTGCGCGAGGAGGTCGACACCCTCATCGTGATCCCGAACGACCGGCTGCTGTCGATCAGCGACCGCAATGTGTCGGTGCTCGACGCCTTCAAGCAGGCCGACCAGGTGCTGCTCCAGGGTGTCTCGGGCATCACCGACCTGATCACCACGCCGGGCCTGATCAACCTCGACTTCGCCGACGTGAAGTCCGTCATGTCCAACGCCGGCTCCGCGCTGATGGGCATCGGCTCGGCCCGGGGCGACGACCGATCGGTGGCGGCCGCCGAGATGGCGGTCTCCAGCCCGCTGCTCGAGGCCAGCATCGACGGAGCCCACGGCGTGCTCCTCTCGATCGCCGGCGGCTCCGACCTCGGCCTCTTCGAGATCAACGAGGCGGCGGCGCTGGTCGCGCAGGCCGTGCATCCCGAGGCCAACATCATCTTCGGCGCCACCATCGACGACGCGCTCGGTGACGAGGTCCGGGTGACCGTGATCGCGGCCGGCTTCGACGGCGGTCAGCCGAAGCGGCGCGACGAGGGGGCCGTCCTGCGGCGCGACGCCCGACCGCAACAGACCCAGGCCGAGACCCGGGCCGCGGCCCAGGCGGTCGCGACCAAGCAGTCCGAGGCCGCGCCCGCGAGGCCCGCGGAGCCGGTCAGTGCCCCGTCCCAGCCGGCCCCCCGCCCGGCGCCCACCCAGGTGCAGTTCGACGACGACGACCTGGACGTGCCCGACTTCCTGAAGTAGCGGCTTGTACTTCCATCGCGACACCGACGGCCCCGTCGACCTGGCCTTCACGGACCGGTACGGCGGGGTCAGCGGTGTGCCCTTCGACGAGCTCAACCTGGCGATCGACGGCGACGACCCCGAGCCGGACCGCGCCGAGAACCTGCGGCTGCTGCTCGGGGACTTCGCGCCCGGCGACGAGCTCGCCGACCTCCGCCAGGTGCACGGGTGCGACGTCGTGTCGGTCGGGGGAGAGCACGTGGAGCGGGCCGAGGCCGACGGGCTGGTCACCGCCCGCGTCGGAGTCGTGCTGATGGTGCGGGCCGCCGACTGCGTGCCGGTGCTGCTCGCCGACGCCGACACGGGCGTCGTCGGCGCGGCGCACGCCGGCCGGCCGGGGCTCGCCGCGGGCGTCGTACCCGCCACCGTGGCCCGGATGCGCGATCTCGGTGCGCGCGAGATCACCGCGTGGGTGGGTCCGCACGTGTGCGGCGCCTGCTACGAGGTGCCCGCCGACCTCCAGGCCGAGATCGGGGCGGTGGAGCCGTCCAGCGTCGCGACCACGTCGTGGGGTACGCCGTCGCTCGACCTCGGCGCGGGCGTCCGCGCGCAGCTCGAGCGCGCCGGCGTACGGGTCGTCGACGTCGCTCGCTGCACCCGCGAGTCGACCGACCTCTACTCCTACCGTCGCGACGGTAGGAGCGCCGGCCGGCATGCCGGCCTGATCCGTCGGAGGGCGTCATGAGCGCCCGGCGCGACGAGCTCGCCGCCAACCTCGCGACGGTGCGCGGGCGGATCGCCGCCGCGTGCACCGACGCCGGCCGCGACCCTGCCGAGGTGCGGCTGGTGGTGGTCACCAAGTTCTTCCCGGCCGCCGACGTGCGGCTGCTCGCCGAACTCGGCGTCACCGACGTGGGTGAGAATCGTCACCAGGAGGCCGAGGCCAAGGCCGCCGAGTGCGCCGACCTCGGGCTCACCTGGCACTTCATCGGCGGGCTCCAGAGCAACAAGGCGGCGGCGGTCGCGGCGTACGCCGGCGTCGTGGAGTCGGTCGACCGGCGCAAGCTGGTCGCGCCGCTCGCCCGCGGGGCGGGGGAGCGGCCGGTCGACGTGCTGCTCCAGGTCAGCCTCGACCCGCCGGGACGCGCGGGGCGGGCGGGCGTCGACCCGGCCGAGCTGCCGGCGCTGGCAGTCGCGGTGGCGGAGGCGGAGCCGCTCCGGCTGCGCGGCCTGATGGCGGTGGCGCCGCTCGGGGAGGACCCGCGGCCCGCGTTCGAGCGGCTCGCGGCGATCCGGGCCGACTTCGTCGCCGAGCACCCCGATGCGACCTGGCTCTCGGCCGGGATGAGCGGCGACCTGGAGCACGCCGTCCGCGCCGGGGCGACACACGTACGGATAGGGTCCGCGGTCCTCGGTTCGAGGCCTCGGCTCAAGTAGGGTCCCAATCACCACAAGTGCGTCCCCGAGGGGATGCGGAGTTCCGGAGGACGACAGTCATGAGCGGCGCGATGCGCAGGATCGGCGAGTACCTCGGCCTGCTCGAGGACACCGGACGCTACGACGAGGAGTACGGCTCCTACGACGAGTACGAGACCCAGGAGACCGCGCCGGTCGCCGCGCGCAAGCGGGAGACCCGCCCCGCGCCGGTCTCCGACCTGGCCGAACGCCGTCGTTCGGCGGGGGCCTCCAGCGCCCCGGCCGGTGGTCCGACCGGCGTCGTCGCCGAGCTGTCCCGCATCACCACGCTGCACCCGCGCACCTACAACGAGGCGCGCACCGTCGGCGAGAACTTCCGTGAGGGCACGCCGGTCATCATGAACCTCTCCGAGATGGACGACTCCGACGCCAAGCGCCTGGTCGACTTCGCGGCGGGCCTGGTCTTTGCGACCCGTGGCACCATCGAGCGCATCACCAACAAGGTGTTCCTGCTCTCGCCGCCGAACGTGTCGGTGGCCGCTGAGGACAAGCAGCGGATCGTCGAGGGCGGATTCTTCAACCAGAGCTGAACCACTACCAGAGCTGAACCACTACCAGAGCTGAACCAGGGCTAGGACACGTCGTACGTTGCAAACCGTTGGTCTGATCATCCAGGTCGTGCTGTGGGTGTTCATCGCGCTCCTGTGGGTGCGCTTCGTCGTCGACTGGGTGCAGATCTTCGCCCGGCAGTGGACGCCGCGCGGCGCGCTGCTGGTGGGGCTCGAGGGCGTCTACTCCGCGACCGACCCGCCGATCAAGGCGCTGCGCCGGGTGATCCCGCCGCTGCGGCTGGGCAGCATCGCGCTCGACCTCAGCTTCCTGATCGTGATGATCGGGGCGTACGTCCTGCTCTCGCTCAACGGGCGACTCCTGCTGAGCTGAATCAAGCGCGGTGCTGGCTGACTCCGAGACCGGTGCAAGCGCTATTGTTCGACCGACAGTAACTCTGACGAGAATGAATGGGTGAGGTCATGCCGCTGACGCCTGAGGACGTGAGCAACAAGCGCTTTACTCCCGTCCGGCTCCGCGAGGGCTACGACATGGGCGAGGTCGACCAGTTCCTCGATGAGGTGGAGGCCGAGCTGGCGCGACTCACGAAGGAGAACGACGACCTCAGGTCGAAGCTCGCCACGGCGCAGTCCGGCGCCCCGGCGCCCGCGCCGGTGGTCGAGGAGAGGCCGGCTCCCGAGCCGACCCCGGAGCCGACGCCGACCCCGGCGCCCGAGCCCGTCGTGGCCGCCAGCCCGGTGGCCGCGAGTCCGGTGGAGACGCTGCGCGTCGAGACCGTGCCGGAGGCCTCCAACGCCGCGGCGCGGCTGCTGGAGATCGCCACCCGCAACGCCGACGAGCTGGTCGAGGACGCCAAGAACGAGGCCGACAAGATCATCGCCGAGGCCCGCACCAAGGCCGAGCGTCTCGACGTCGAGTCCCGCACCAAGGCCGACCGCCTCGAGGCGGACGCCCGCACCCGCGCTCAGATGCTGGACTCGGAGACGGCCGAGCGTCGTCGCCAGATGTTCGGCGAGCTCGAGACCGAGCGGGACAAGCTCAACTCCGAGGTCGAGCGGCTGCGTTCCTTCGAGCGTGAGTACCGCTCGCGCTTGAAGAGCTACTTCAGCCAGCAGCTCGAGGCCCTCAACACCGGCGGCTCCGAGGCCCCGTCGTCCTCCGGCGAGGAGACGCCCGCCCCGAAGCGGCTGCGGTCGATCCTGGGCGAGGACGACGCCTGATCTCGCCCTGATCTCACCCGGAGCGCAACTCCACCGACACCGGCCGGTCCCACGGGACCGGCCGGTGTCGTGCTTCCCGGAGCGTCGGGTTGAGGGGGTACCGGCGCTCGGCTACCCTCCCTGCACCACTGTGGCACGACGCACAGGCGCCCCAACGGCCGAGGAGGCCCGCTGATGGCTCGCAGCACCAGGAAGTCGATCGCCGGACAGGCGGCGGCAGCGGCCCGCAAGGTGGTCGCGCGCAAGGCGCCCGCCACGAAGGGGACCGGGTCGGCACCGGTGAAGAAGACGGCGGTCAAGAAGGCGGCCCCGGCGAAGAAGGCCGCTCCGGCGAAGAAGGCGGCCCCGGTCAAGAAGGCGGCCCCGGCGAAGAAGGCCGCTCCGGCGAAGAAGGCGGCCCCGGTCAAGAAGGCGGCCCCGGTCAAGAAGGCCGCTCCGGCGAAGAAGGCCGCTCCGGCGAAGAAGGCGGCCCCGGTCAAGAAGGCGGCCCCGGCGAAGAAGGCCGCTCCGGTCAAGAAGGCGGCCCCGGCGAAGAAGGCGGCCCCGGTCAAGAAGGCGGCCCCGGTCAAGAAGGCCGCTCCGGTCAAGAAGGCCGCTCCGGTCAAGAAGGCCGCTCCGGTCAAGAAGGCCGCTCCGGCGAAGAAGGCGGCCCCGGCGAAGAAGGCGGCCCCGACCAAGAAGACAGCCCCGACCAAGAAGGCGGCACCCGTGAAGAAGGCCGCACCGGCAGCCCAGGCCGCGCCCGCCAAGGTGGCGGCCAAGAAGACGGCCACCAAGTCGGCCACCAAGTCGGCCACCAAGTCGGCCGCGTCGCGGAAGACGGTCGCGCCGAGTTCGCTCGTCGTCCAGCCGGGGGAGTCCGCCTGGACCAAGGCGGAGCTCAAGGAGGTGCTCGACGAGCTCCACGAGCAGCGCCGGCACAGCCTCGAGATCGTGGAGGGCCTCGACGACGAGCTCAACGGCCTGATGCGCGACTCCGGCGACGGGGCCGGACAGGACCAGGCCGACGTGGGTGCCAGCACGTTCGAACGCGACCACGAGCTCGCGGTGCTCAGCAGCGAGCGTGACAAGCTCGCCCAGATCGACCGGGCGCTGGCGCGGATCGACGACGGCACGTACGGCGTGTGCGAGTCCTGCGGCAACCCGATCGGCAAGATGCGGCTGATGGCCTTCCCCCGTGCGACACTGTGCATGACATGCAAGCAGCGCGAGGAGCGTCGCTGACCGGCGACCACGAGGAACATCCACCGGCCCGATCCCGCACCTCGCGCGCCCGCCTGCTCACCGTCTTCGGACTGATCGCGGCCACGGCGTACGCCGTCGACGTGATCACCAAGAACCTCGCGGTCGACCGGCTGACGGGGCGCCCGGACGTCGAGGTGGTCGGCGACCTCCTCGTGCTCCACCTGGTGCGCAACCCCGGCGCGGCGTTCAGCACCGGCACCGGATTCACCGAGGTGTTCAGCGTGCTGGCCAGCGTGGCCGTGGTCGTGATCCTGTGGTTCGCCCGGAAGGTCGGCAGCCTGGTCTGGGCGGTGGCGCTGGGCTTCCTCCTCGCCGGGGTCGCCGGCAACCTGACCGATCGTCTGCTGCGTGAGCCGGGGCCGCTGCGCGGCCACGTCATCGACTTCTTCATGCTCCCGAACTGGCCGGTGTTCAACGTCGCCGACATCTGCATCAACGTCGCCGCGGGACTGATCCTCGTGCAGGTCTTCCGGGGCGTGCACCTCGACGGGCGGCGTGAGGAGCGCAAGGACTCCGGCGACCGGACCGGGGAGGACGACGTCCGCGCGGAGTCCGCGGAGTGAACGCCGACCACCGGATCCTGCCGGTCCCCGAGGGGCTCGCCGGGGAGCGGGTCGACGCCGCCATGGCGCGGCTCTTCGGCCTTTCCCGCACCCGCGCCGCGGACCTGATCGCGGCCGGTCACGTGGAGCTCGACGGCACCGCGGTCGCGAAGAGCGACCGGGTGCTCCCGGGCGCGATCCTCGACGTCACGATCCCCGTCGAGGCCGACCCGCTCGAGGTGGTGCCCGAGATCGTCGAGGGGATCAAGATCATCCACGACGACGACTCCATCGTCGTGATCGACAAGCCCGTCGGCGTCGCCGTCCACCCCTCGCCGGGCTGGACCGGCCAGACCGTGGTCGGCCACCTGGCCGGTGCCGGCTTCCGGATCGCCACCAGCGGTGCGTCGGAGCGCCAGGGCATCGTGCAGCGGCTCGACGTCGGCACCTCCGGCGTGATGGTGATCTGCAAGTCCGAGCGTGCGTACTCCGTGCTCAAGAACGCCTTCCGCAACCGCACCGTCGACAAGACCTACCACGCGCTGGTGCAGGGCCACCCGGACCCGCTCGAGGGCACCGTCGACGCCCCGATCGGGCGGCATCCCAAGGCGGACTACAAGTTCGCGGTGATGGCCGATGGCCGGCACAGCGTCACCCACTACGAGACGCTGGAGGCGCACCGCTTCGCGAGCCTGCTCCAGATCCACCTCGAGACCGGGCGCACCCACCAGATCCGGGTGCACATGGCGGCCCTGAAGCACCCCTGCGTGGGCGACCTGACCTACGGGGCCGATCCGACGCTCGCCCGACGCTGCGGGCTGGAGCGACAGTGGCTGCACGCCGTACGCCTCGGCTTCGAGCACCCGGAGTCGGGGGAGTACGTCGAGTACGAGTCGACCTACCCCGACGACCTGGCGCACGCGCTCGAGGTGATCCGGGATGCCCACTGACCCGGAGCTGACCCTGCGCCGGGCCGAGCCGGAGGACGCCGAGGCGCTCGCCGACCTCTACTCCGCCGCCCGGGTCGCGGCGGTGCCGCAGATGCCACCGGCGCTGCACACGAACGCCGAGGACCGGCAGTGGATGGCCGGGCAGCTGGCGCGCGTCGACCACGAGGGTTGGCTGGCCGAGCACGACGGGAGGGTGATCGGCTACGCGCTGATCACGCCGACCTGGCTCGACCATCTCTTCGTGCATCCCGAGCACCTGGGCTCGGGCACCGGGGCGGTGCTGCTCGACCTCGTGAAGTCGCTGCGTCCCGACGGGTTCGCGCTGTGGGTCTTCGAGAGCAACGAGGGCGCGCGGCGGTTCTACGCGCGGCACGGCCTGGTCGAGCTGGAGCGCACCGACGGGTCGGGCAACGAGGAGAGGGCGCCCGACGTCCGGATGGCCTGGCCCGGCGCCGAGCCGCTGCGCTTCTACCGGGGCCTCATCGACGAGGTCGACGAGCAGCTCGGCGACCTGCTCGCCCGTAGGGTCGCGCTCACCCGCGCCGTCCAGCGGATCAAGCACGACACCTCGAGGGACGCCGGGCGCGAGCGTGAGATCGCCGCCGCCCTGGCCCGTCGTGCCCCGGAGCTGGGCGAGGAGCGACTGGCCCGGATCGTGCACACGATCATCACCGAGAGCCTCGAGGCCGCCCGCGAGGGCGGTGTCGGGGCTCACGGTGGTTGAGGTGCGAGCGCAGCGAGCCTCGAAACCCCGACTGTCGGTGCGCCGCCCTAAGGTGTCCCGCGAAGTCACGTAGGCTGGCGTCCTTCCCCCGATCGGCGCCCGGCCTTCTCCGTGGCTCTGGTCCAGCATGCCCGCACAACCGCTAGCCCCGAGGAGTAGCCGACGACGATGGCGAACGGCTCCCAGGACTCCTTCGTCCACCTCCACGTCCACACCGAGTACTCCATGCTCGACGGGGCCTCGCTGCTCGACGGGCTGTTCACGCGCGTGGCCGCGCAGGAGATGCCGGCCATCGCGATGACCGACCACGGCAACCTGCACGGCGCGTTCGACTTCTACTCCAAGGCCCGCAAGTACGGCGTGAAGCCGATCATCGGCATCGAGGCCTACCTCACGCCGGGGACGCCCCGCGGCGAGCGCAAGCGGATCCGCTGGGGCAAGGGGGACACCGCCGAGGAGGGCGGCAAGGACGTCGCCGGTGGCGGCGCCTACACCCACATGACCATGTGGGCCGAGAACACCGCCGGCATGCACAACCTCTTCCGGCTCGCCAGCCTGGCCAGCCTCGAGGGCTACTACTACAAGCCCCGGATGGACCGCGACCTGCTGCAGCGCTACTCCAAGGGCATCATCGCCAGCACCGGTTGCCTCTCCGGCGAGATCCAGACCCGCTTGACGCTCGGGCAGTACGACGAGGCGCTGCGGGCGGCGGGGGAGTTCCAGGACATCTTCGGCAAGGAGAACTTCTACCTGGAGCTGATGGACCACGGCATCGCCGCCGAGCGGGCGACGCGTGAGGACCTGCTCCGGATCGCGAAGACGCTCGACCTGCCGGCGATCGTCACCAACGACACCCACTACACCAACCCCGAGGACGCCGATGGTCAGGACGCCCTCATCTGCGTCGCCTCGGGCAAGCGGCTGGCCGACACCAACCGCCTGAAGTTCGACGGCGGCGGCTACTACATCAAGTCCGCGGCGGAGATGCGCGAGCTGTGGCGCGACTTCCCCGACGCGTGCGACAACACGCTCGCGATCGCGGAACGCTGCGAGGTCGAGTTCGTCGAGTCCACCGGCGGCTACATGGCGCGCGCCGACGTCCCGGCGGGCGAGACCGAGGAGAGCTGGTTCCGCAAGGAGGTGTGGCGGGGCATCGAGGCCCGCTACCCCGGCGACCGACTGACCCAGGAGGTCAAGGACCGCGTCGAGATGGAGCTCGGCATCATCTCGCAGAAGGGCTACTGCGGCTACTACCTCGTGGTCGCCGACTTCATCCAGTGGTCCAAGCGCAACGGCATCCGGGTCGGCCCCGGCCGTGGCTCGGGTGCGGGCTCGATCGCGGCGTACGCGCTCAGCATCACCGACCTCTGCCCGCTCGAGCACGGGCTCTTCTTCGAGCGCTTCCTCAACCCCGAGCGCCCGTCGATGCCCGACTTCGACATCGACTTCGACGACCAACGCCGCGGCGAGGTCATCAAGTACGTCACGGACAAGTACGGCGCCGACCGGGTCGCGCAGATCGCGACCTTCGGCCGGCTGAAGTCCAAGGCGGCGATCAAGGACGCGGCCCGCGTGCTCGACCACGGCTTCGCGATCTCCGACCGGATCACCAAGGCGCTGCCGCCCGACGTCATGGGCAAGGGCGTGCCGCTCAAGGAGATCTTCAACCCCGAGCACAAGCGGTACGGCGAGGGCGGCGAGTTCCGCGCGCTGCACGACCAGGACCCCGACGTCCGCACGATCTACAACACCGCGGTCGGCCTCGAGGGCCAGATCCGCAACTGGGGCGTCCACGCGGCCGGCGTGATCATGTCGAGCGAGCCGCTGCTCGACATCGTGCCGATCATGGCCCGTCCGCAGGACGGCGCGATCATCACCCAGTTCGACTACCCGATGTGCGAGTCGCTCGGGCTGGTCAAGATGGACTTCCTCGGCCTGAGCAACCTGCACATCCTCGAGGACGCGGTCGCCAACATCGCGGCCAACCGGGACGAGCAGATCATCCTCGAGGAGCTCCCGTTCGACGACCGGCCCACCTACGAGCTGATGGGCCGCGGCGACACGCTCGGCGTCTTCCAGCTCGATGGTGGTGGCATGCGTGCGCTGTTGCGCTCGATGCAGCCCGACCAGTTCGCCGACATCACCGCCGTCAGCGCGCTCTACCGCCCCGGCCCGATGGGCGCGGACTCGCACAACAAGTACGCGCACCGCAAGAACGGCCGCCAGCCGATCGAGCCGATCCACCCCGCCCTCGCCGAGGCTCTCGAGCCGGTGCTGGGGGAGACCTACGGCCTGATCGTCTACCAGGAGCAGGTCATGGCGATCGCCCAGGTCCTGGCGGGCTTCTCGCTGGGCGCGGCGGACAACATGCGGCGCGCCATGGGCAAGAAGAAGAAGGAGGAGCTCGACAAGCAGTACGCCGGCTTCGAGGCCGGCATGCTCGAGCGCGGCTACCCGCAGGACGCGGTCAAGACGCTGTGGGAGATCCTCGTCCCCTTCGCCGACTACGCGTTCAACAAGTCGCACTCCGCGGCGTACGGCGTCATCACCTACTGGACCGCCTACCTCAAGGCCAACTACCCGGCCGAGTACATGGCCGCCTTGCTCACGTCCGCGCGGGACGACAAGGACAAGATGGCGATCTACCTCAACGAGTGCCGTCGGATGAAGATCCAGGTGCTGCCGCCGGACGTCAACGAGTCGGCCCACGACTTCACCCCGGTCGGCAACGACATCCGCTTCGGCCTGACCGCGATCCGCAACGTCGGCGCCAACGTGGTCGACGGCATCGTGGCCGCGCGCGAGGAGAAGGCCCGCTACGAGCACTTCAACGACTTCCTCAGCAAGGTGCCGGCGAACGTCTGCAACAAGAGGGTCATCGAGTCGCTGATCCTCGCCGGCGCCTTCGACGACATGAAGCACAAGCGGCGGGCGCTCCACCTCGTTCACGAGGAGGCGACCGACCGCTACGTCGGGCTCAAGCGCGAGGACGAGGGGCAGGACTCGCTCTTCGGCGCGGCCGACTCGGTCGACGAGGTCGGCTTCGACGTCAGCATTCCGATCCCGGACATCGACGAGTGGGACAAGACCACGCTGCTCGGGCGGGAGCGCGAGATGCTCGGTCTCTACGTCTCCGACCATCCGCTACTGGGCCTCGAGCACGTCCTCTCGCAGGGCACCGACTGCACGATCGGGCAGCTGATGCTCGACGAGAGCCGCCCCGACGGCAGCCCGATCGCGGTGTCGGGCCTGGTCACCTCCGTGCAGCGCAAGATCACCAAGCGCGGCGACGCGTGGGCCCTCGTCACGCTCGAGGACCTCGACGGCTCGATCGAGGTGCTGCTCTTCCCGAGCTCATGGCAGCTGTGCGGCCACCTCATCACCGAGGACGCCATCATCACGGTCAAGGGCCGGCTCTCCCGGAGCAAGGACCAGCCCGAGATCATGGGCCAGGAGGTGTCGCTCGTCGACACCACCCGGGGTCCGAGCGGCCCCGTCGTGATCAACCTCCCGCAGACCCGGGTCAACGGCAACGTGGTCGACCACCTCAAGGAGGTGCTGGCCACCCATGCCGGCGTGACCGAGGTCCACCTGCGCCTGCGGATGCGCGAGAAGACCGTCGTGCTCAACCTCGAGCGCCATCGGGTCACGCCGAGCCCCGCCCTGTTCGCCGACCTCAAGCAGCTCCTCGGCCCGGGGTGCCTGGCCGGATGACGCGGCGGCTGGTGGTGCAGCTGGCGCTGGTCGTGGTCGTCCTGGCGCTGGCGGGCGCGCTGGCCGGCGTGGTCTGGGAGTGGATCTGGAGCCCCACGATCGGCGTGGTCGTCGACCACCAGTGGACGGCCGGTGACGCACTCGGGCTGCAGCACCAGTTCTCCGGCACCGGCTGGTACGTCGTGGTGGCCGTGGTCGCCGGACTGGTCGCCGGCATCGCCGTCACGCTCGTGGCCGACCGGGTCCCGCTGCTCACGCTCGCCGGTGTCGTGGTCGGGTCGGTCGTCGCGGCCTGGCTGATGCTGCAGGTCGGCACGGCCCTCGGGCCGCCCGACCCCGCCACGGCCGCGCGCAGCGCCGCCGACGGCACCCGGCTGCCCGATCACCTCGCGGTCTCCGGTCGGAGCCCGTTCATCGCCTTCCCGGTCGGTGCGCTGCTCGGCCTGGTGCTCGTGTTCATCGGGCTGTCGGCCCGGGTTCCTCCACAGGAGTCGCTGGAGTCGCCGTCGGGCCGGGAGCTCGCCGGATAGGCTGCCCTCCTCTTCGCCGGCATCGGTCGGCGTCCGATCTCATGGGGTTAGCCGATGTCGTACGACACGCCGTCCGGACCGCCGCCCTCAGGCCCGCCGCCGGGTGGACAGGCCGAGACGCTCGACAGCCGAGGCGGTGACCGGCCCCGGGGCCGGGGCCGACGCAGTACCGTGCTCGCGGCCGGAGCCGCCGTCGCGGTCGTGGCCGTCGGCGGTGCCGCATGGGCGACCTTGTCGTTCTTCTCGACGGGCGACCAGCCGGCCGAGGCGCTGCCCGCCTCGACGCTCGGCTACGCCAGCATCGACCTCGACCCGAGCGGCGGGCAGAAGATCGCCGCGCTGCGTGCGCTGTCGAAGTTCCCGGCGTTCGACGACGTCGTGGGCCTCGACGCCGACGACGACGTCCGCCGGTGGATCTTCGACGAGATCCAGGGCGAGACCGAGTGCGAGGCGCTCGACTACGACGACGACGTCGCCCCGTGGCTCGGCGACCGGTTCGCGGTGGCCGCCGTCGATGCCGGCGGCGATCTGCCCGCGCCGGTCTTCGTGCTCCAGGTGAGCGATGACGACGCCGCCGACGCGGGCCTCCAGGCGATCCGCGAGTGCGCGGGCGGCGACTCGGTCGAGGGCGCCTGGTCGATCCGCGACGGCTGGGCGTTGATCGGCGAGACCCAGCAGATCGTCGACGATGCCGCCGCCGATGCCGCCGAGGCGTCGCTGGCGGACGACGACGACTTCCAGCACTGGACCAGCGAGGCGGGTGACTCGGGCATCGTGTCGCTGTACGCCGCGCCCGAGGTGGGTGCGCTGCTCGCCGATGAGCTCGGCGGGGTGGGCGACGACCTCGGCCTGGCACCCGAGGAGGTCGTGCCCGAGGAGAGCATCGAGCTGCTGAAGGAGTTCCGCGGCGCCGCGGCCACGATCCGCTTCGACGACGGTGGTCTGGAGCTGGAGATGGCGGCCGACGCCGGGGCCACGGGCAGCATGGCCGACGGTGACGCCGCCGGCGACCTCGTGGCGTCCCTGCCGGAGGGCACCGTGGCGGCGCTGGGCCTCAGCCTCGGTGACGGCTGGGCCGACGAGCTGCTCGACCAGATCGCGGAGGCGACCGGAGAGTCGACCGACGAGCTCGTCGCGCAGGCGAGCGAGGTGCTCGGGATCGATCTGCCCCAGGACGCGGAGACCCTGGCCGGTTCGGCGATCGCGCTGGCCGTCGACGGCGACTTCGACCCGGAGTCGTGGTTCGGGGGCGCGGCGGAGCCGGGGTCCGGGATCGGCGTGAAGATCCTCGGCGACCCCGACGGCGTCGAGGACGTGCTCGACAAGCTCCGCGCCGCGGCCGCGGGTCAGGACGCCGGCTTCCTGGACAGCGACGCCGATGACGAGGCGGTCGCCCTCGGGCCGGACGCCGACTACCGCGCGAAGCTGCTCTCCGACCGGGGGCTCGGCGGCACGGACTCCTTCGAGCGCGTCGTCGAGCACCACGACGACGCCGCGGTCGTCCTCTTCGTCGACTTCGACGCGGGCGACGACTGGCTGGTGAAGCTCGCCGGCGACGATCAGGACGTGCGGGAGAACCTCGAGCCGCTCGAGGGCCTCGGCATGAGCGCCTGGCTCGACGGCGACACGAGCCACGCCGTGCTCAAGATCACGACCGACTGATCGGGGCCACGACCGCCCCGGTCGCGGTCACCAGGTCGGCCGGCGCGATCTCGAGGTCGAGACCGCGCCGGCCGGCGGAGACGAAGACCGTGTCGAAGCCGGTCGCGGTGTCGTCGAGCACGGTCGGGTGCCGGCGCTTCTGCCCGACGGGGGAGATGCCGCCCGCGACGTACCCGGTCGCGCGCTCGGCCGCGGCCACCTCGGCCATCAGGGCCTTGCTACCGCCCAGGGCGCGGGCCAGGCCCTTGAGGTCGAGCTGGCCGGACACGGGCACGATGCCGACCGTCAGCGCTCCGTCGAGACTGACCATCAGCGTCTTGAGGACCCGGTCCGGGTCGAGGCCGAGCGCCTCCGCGGCCTCGAGTCCGTAGGAGGTCGCGCGGGGGTCGTGGTGGTACTCGTGCAGGGTGAACGCGATCCCCGCCCGGGTCAGTGCGACGGTCGCGGGGGTGCCGCCTGCGGACTTCTTCTTGGCCACGAGTTGGTCTCCTGGGTCGGCGCCGCTGGGTGGTCTCCTGGGTCGGCGCCGACTCTCGGCTCACTGGATTTCGACGCGCCCGTCGCGACCTCGTTCCTCGGTCGCGGGGCTTTCTCAATCTTCGCTCACCACGCGCCCACGCTCGTTCCTCGCGTGCGCGCTGTTCGCTCAGTTGGGCGACCACCGGGTGCGGGCCACCTCGGTGGCCGGCAGCGACGGGATGACGTTCATGGCGCGCAGCTCGGTGCGCAGCAGGTCGGTGAGCAGCACCAGACGGTCGGTGGCGTCCTCGGCCTCCAGCAGCGACTGCCGCTCCGACATCGGCAGCGGGGCGATGGCGGCCAGGGTCCAGGAGAGGTACGTCGGGTCGCGGGGGAGGGTGCCCTCGTACGGGTCGCTGCGCAGGTCGGCCAGCGCCGCACGGTAGGCGACGAACGCCGCGCGGGCACGCTCGAGCACCTCCGTCGGGACGTCCGCGCCGCTGTCGGGCCGATCCACGACGTGACCCACCGGGAAGGTGCCCCCGGTCTCGAGCCGCTGGAGCTCGATGCGCTCCATGCCGACCGCCACGATGTCGAAGCTGCCGTCGGCATTGCTCTCGACATCGGTGAGCTGGAGCCGGCAGCCGACCCGGTAGAGCGACTGCGCCCCGTGCTCGCCGACCTCGTACCCCTCCCGGATGCCGACCGACCCGAACAGCCGGGCGGCGGGATCCGCGACCCGCAGCAACTCGTGCACCAGGGCGCGGTAGCGGTCCTCGAAGACGTGCAGCGGCACGCTGAGACCCGGGAAGAGGACCGCGTTCAGCGGGAACATCGGCAGCGTGTCGGCCACGGTCTCAACGTAGTCGGTCATCGCGGTGGTGGTTTCGAGGCTCGCTGGCGCTCGCACCTCAACCACCGGCTTCGCTGGATGAGGTGCGAAGGCGCGCCAGCGCCTGTGGAGAGCCGGTCGCGGCACGCTGCTTCCCACCGCACGCTCATGCCCATGGCTGTGGCTGATCAGCGAGGGGTGAGGCACCATGGTGGTCATGACGACGCTGCCGCGTGGGCGGGCGCTGACGGTCGCAGACATCGAGGCGATGCCCGATGACGGGCAGCGCTACGAGCTCATCGACGGTGTCCTCGTCGTGAGCCCGACGCCCGCCTGGCGACACCAGGACGTGCTGACGAACCTGCTCGTGCTGCTCCGGACGACAGCCCCAGCGCACCTGCGTGTGCTGCCTGCCCCGACGGCCGTCATCATCGACGAGCGGACGTGGGTCGAGCCCGACATCGTCGTCGCGCCGAAGTCCGACTACGGCGCCAAGTACCTCGACCACCCGCCCTTGCTGGCGGTCGAGGTGCTCTCGCCCTCGAACCGGATCTACGACCTGAACACGAAGTTCGCCCGCTACGAACGCGCCGGCATCGCGTCGTACTGGGTGGTCGACCCGGACGAGCTGCGGCTCGTGGTGTGGGAGTTGGTCGACGGCCGCTACGTCGAGATCGCCGATGTCGGGCCGGGGGAGCGCTGGTCGGCCGTCCGGCCGTTCCCGGTCGCCGTCGCGCCCGGTGACCTGACCGACTGAGTCCTCGGTTGTGTCCTCGGCGCCTCAGCCGTCGGACGCGGGGCGAGGCCGGGGCCGGGGCGCTCGTAGAATCGGTGCCATGATCCAGCGCATCGACCTGCGGGGCGCCGACCGGACGACGGTCGACTACCGAGCAGCCGTGCCCCGTGCCGACTTCGACGTCGAGGCGGCGGTGCCGGCGGTGCATGCGATCTGCGAGGAGGTCCGCACCCGCGGCCTGGCCGCGATCCGGGAGTACGGCGAGCGGTTCGACGGGGTGCGCGTCGACGACATCCGGGTCGCGCCGGAGGCACTCCAGCGGGCTCTCGTCGAGCTCGACCCGGCCATCCGCGCCGGGCTGGACGAGTCGATCCGGCGGCTGCGCGCGACCTGCGCCAACGAGCTGGAGCAGGACGCCGTGACCGACCTCGGCCCGGGAGCCCGCGTCACCCACCGCAAGGTGCCGGTCGGGCGGGTCGGCCTCTACGTGCCGGGCGGCCTCGCGCCGCTGGTCTCCAGCGTGCTGATGAACGTCGTGCCCGCCCAGACCGCGGGCGTCGAGTCGATCGCGCTGGCCAGCCCGCCGCAGCGGGAGTTCGGCGGCTCCGTGCACCCGACGATCCTGGCGGCGTGCGCGCTGCTCGGCGTCGATGAGGTGTACGCCGTCGGCGGCGCCCAGGCGATCGCGATGTTCGCCTACGGCGTCGGGCCGTGCGCCAAGGTCGACCTGGTCACCGGGCCGGGCAACATCTACACCGTCACCGCGAAGCGGCTGCTCAAGGGCCAGATCGGCATCGACTCCGAGGCCGGGCCGACCGAGATCGCGATCCTGGCCGACGACACCGCCGACGCGGCGTACGTCGCCGCCGACCTGATCAGCCAGGCCGAGCACGACCCGCTCGCGGCGTCGGTGCTGGTCACGCCGAGCGAGCGGCTCGCGAGCGAGGTCGAGGCCGAGCTCGACAAGCAGGTCTCGGTGACCAAGCACGTCGAGCGGATCCGCACCAGCCTCTCCGGCCCGCAGTCGGGCATCGTGCTGGTCGACGACCTCGAGCAGGGACTCCAGGTGGTCGACGCGTACGCCGCCGAGCACCTGGAGATCCACACCGAGGACGCCGCCGCCTGGGCGGCCCGGGTCAACAACGCCGGCGCGATCTTCGTCGGCCCCTACGCTCCGGTGAGCCTCGGCGACTACTGCGCCGGCTCCAACCACGTGCTGCCCACGGGCGGCTGCGCCTGCCACAGCAGCGGCCTGTCGGTGCGCGCGTTCACCAAGTCGGTGCACGTCGTCGAGTACGACCGCGGCGCGCTCGAGGCGGTCGCCGGCCACGTGGTGACGCTCGCCGAGGCCGAGGACCTGCCCGGCCACGGCGCCGCGGTCAGCGTGCGATTCGGGGAGTGAGCATGGACTTCCCCCCGATCCGCGAGGAGCTGCGGGGGCTCGAGCCGTACGGCGCGCCCCAGCTCGACGTCCCCGTCCAGCTCAACACCAACGAGAACCCCTACGGGCCCTCCGCGGCATGCGCCGACGACATCGCCGCCGCCGTGCGCGAGGCCGCGCTGACCCTCAACCGCTACCCCGACCGTGAGCACGTGGCGCTGCGCGCCGCCCTCGCGGCGTACCTCTCCCGCGACACCCCGCACGGCGTGACGCCGGACCAGGTGTGGGCGGCGAACGGCTCCAACGAGGTGATGCTGCAGCTGCTGCAGGCCTTCGGCGGGCCCGGGCGCACGGCGATGAGCTTCGCGCCGACCTACTCGATGTATCCCGAGTACGCCCGCGACACCTCGACCACTTGGGTGCAGGGCCGGCGCGCGGAGGACTTCAGCCTCGACCTCGACGCCGCCCGCGAGGCCGTCGAGCGCGAGCGGCCGAGCGTCGTGCTGCTGCCGAGTCCCAACAACCCGACCGGCACCGCGCTGCCGCCCGAGGCGGTCGGCCTGCTCTGCAAGGCAGCGGCCAGCTACGAGCCGGGTGGGCTCGTGGTCGTCGACGAGGCGTACGGCGAGTTCCGGCGCTCCGGCGTCCCGAGCGCGGTCGAGCTGCTGCCGACGTACCGCAACCTGGTCGTCACGCGCACGATGAGCAAGGCGTTCGCGGCGGCCGGCCTGCGGCTGGGCTACCTGGCGGCAGACCCGGCGATCTGCGACGCGATCCGGGTCGTCCGGCTGCCCTACCACCTCTCCGCGGTGACCCAGGCGGCCGCGCTCGCCGCGCTGCGGCACGCGCCGGAGCTGCTCGGGAGGGTCGACGAGCTGCGGGCCGAGCGCGACGGCTGCGTCGACTGGCTGCGGGAGCAGGGGCTGACCGTGGCCGACAGCGACGCGAACTTCGTGCTGTTCGGCACCTTCGCCGACCGGCATGCGGTGTGGCAGGGGCTGCTCGACCGGGGCGTGCTGATCCGCGAGGTCGGGCCCGACGGGTGGCTGCGGGTGTCGATCGGCACCGCAGACGAGATGATGGCGTTCAAGCAGGCGATGACCGAGGTCATGCAGACCGTGGCAGCGCGGACCCTGGGTATGGAGGCACAGGCATGAGCAGGACGGCTCGGATCGAGCGGCAGACCAGCGAGTCGAAGGTGCTCGTCGAGGTCGACCTCGACGGGTCGGGGCGTCACGACGTCTCCACCGGCATCGGCTTCTACGACCACATGCTCACGGCGTTCGCCCGGCACAGCCTGGTCGACCTGACCGTGCAGTCCGAGGGCGACCACTGGATCGACGCCCACCACACGACCGAGGACACCGCGATCGCGCTCGGCCAGGCGCTGCGCCAGGGGCTCGGCGACAAGCAGGGCATCCGCCGCTTCGGCGACGCCACGGTGCCGCTCGACGAGGCGCTCGTGCAGGCCGTCGTCGACGTGTCCGGCCGGCCCTACTGCGTGCACACCGGCGAGCCCGAGGGCCAGCAGTACGTGCAGCTGGGTGGGTCGACGCCGGCGTACCTCGGCTCGCTGACCCAGCACGTCTTCGAGACGATCGCGTTCCACGGCCACTTCGCGCTGCACGTGCGGGTGCTCGCCGGCCGCGAGCCGCACCACATCGTGGAGACCCAGTTCAAGGCGTTCGCCCGGGCCTTCCGCGACGCGGTCGCACTCGACCCGCGCGAGACGGGCGTGCCCTCCACGAAGGGGACCCTCTGAACACCAGGCCCGGCGTCGTCGTCCTCGACTACGGGTCGGGGAACCTCCGCTCCGCCGTGCGCGCGGTCGAGCGCGCCGGCGCCGAGGTGACGCTCACCAGCGACTTCGACACGGCGCTGGCGGCCGACGGCCTCGTCGTCCCGGGCGTGGGCGCGTACGCCGCCTGCATGGCCGGGCTGCGGGCGATCAAGGGTGAGCGGATCATCGGTCGCCGGCTCGCCGGTGGCCGTCCGGTGCTCGGCATCTGCGTCGGCATGCAGATCCTCTTCGCCAGCGGCGTGGAGCACGGCGTCGAGACCGAGGGCTGCGACGAGTGGCCGGGCGTCGTCGAGCGCTTGCAGGCTCCGGTGGTGCCGCACATGGGGTGGAACACGGTCGACGTCGCACAGGGGAGCTCTCTCTTCGCGGGCATCGCGGACGAGCGCTTCTACTTCGTGCACTCCTACGGTGTGCGCGACTGGACCCTCGTTACCAACGACCGCACCAAGGCGCCCCTGGTGACCTGGGCCGAGCACGGCGGGGACCGCTTCGTCGCCGCCGTCGAGAACGGCCCGCTGAGCGCGACCCAGTTCCACCCCGAGAAGTCCGGTGACGCCGGCGCCGCGCTGCTGCGCAACTGGGTGAACTCGCTGACCACATCCGACTGAACGATCGAAGAGACGAAGATGAGTGACTACCTCGAGCTGCTGCCTGCCGTCGACATCACCGAGGGGCGAGCCGTCCAGCTCGCCCAGGGCGTCGCCGGCTCCGAGCGCACGTACGGCGACCCGATCGCGGCCGCGATGCGGTGGCAGGACGCCGGTGCGGAGTGGATCCACCTGGTCGACCTCGACGCGGCGTTCGGCCGCGGCTCCAACCGCGAGCTGCAGGCGCAGATCGTCGGGGCGCTGGACATCCAGGTCGAGATGAGCGGCGGCATCCGCGACGACGAGTCGCTGGAGGCCGCGCTCGCCACCGGCTGCCGCCGGGTCAACATCGGCACCGCCGCGCTCGAGCAGCCCGAGTGGTGCGCCCGGGTGATCGCCGAGCACGGCGACCGGGTCGCGATCGGCCTCGACGTACGCGGCCGGACGCTCGCCGCCCGCGGCTGGACCAAGGAGGGCGGCGACCTCTACGAGACGCTGGCCCGGCTCGACTCCGAGGGCTGCGCGCGGTACGTCGTCACCGACGTCAACAAGGACGGCATGCTCCAGGGGCCCAACCTCCAGCTGCTGCAGGACGTCTGCGCCGCGACGTCCGCGCCGGTCGTGGCGTCCGGCGGCGTGACGACGCTCGACGACATCCGTGCGCTCATGTCGCTGGTGCGCCCCGCCGGAGCTCCGGGAGGGGTCGAGGGTGCGATCGCCGGCACCGCCCTCTACGAGGGCCGCTTCACCCTCGAGGACGCGCTCGCGCTCACCCGGGGCGCGTCGTGACCCTCGCCGTACGCGTGATCCCGTGTCTGGACGTCGACGCCGGGCGGGTGGTCAAGGGCATCAACTTCATGGAGCTGCGCGATGCCGGCGACCCCGTCGAGCTGGCGCGGACCTACGACGCGGAGGGTGCCGACGAGCTGACCTTCCTCGACATCTCGGCCTCCCACGAGGGCCGGGCGACCACGATGGAGATCGTGTCGAAGACCGCGGAGGAGGTCTTCATCCCGCTCACCGTCGGCGGCGGAGTGTCCTCCGTCGAGGACGTCGACCGGCTGCTGCGCGCCGGCGCCGACAAGGTCGCGGTCAACACGGCCGCGATCAACCGACCCGAGCTGGTCGCCGAGATCGCGGACCGGTTCGGCAACCAGGTGCTGGTGCTGTCGGTCGACGCGCGCCGCGCGGCGGGGACGCCGTCCGGTTTCGAGGTGACCACCCACGGCGGTCGCCGGTCGGCCGGCCTGGACGCGGTCGAGTGGGCCGTCCGCGCGACCGAGCTCGGTGCCGGGGAGATCCTGCTCAACGCGATGGACGCCGACGGGACCCAGGACGGTTTCGACCTCGAGCTGATCCGGGCCGTACGCCGCGAGGTCGCGATCCCGGTGATCGCCTCCGGGGGCGCCGGTGCGACCGAGCACTTCCCGCCGGCCGTCGCGGCCGGCGCGGACGCCGTGCTCGCGGCCACCGTCTTCCACTTCGGCACACTGCGGATCGCCGACGTGAAGGCGGTGCTCGCCGGGGCGGGTCACCCGGTCCGCTGAGCCCTCGCCGGCCCGCTCAGAACGGTCCGCTGAAGTTGGGACCGGACGGGTTGTTGTAGCTCTCGCCGCGGCCCTGGACCGTGCGCCGCGCCCGATCCACCTCGGCGTCCGCGAGGCCGCGCCGGCGTGGCCAGAACGCCCACCCGGCGAGGATCAGTGCGGCGATCCCGATGATGGTCCACAACAGCACGGCTGCTCCTCGCGGTCGATGGTCCCGGCAGCCTAACCCTCGGGGCGGTGGGGCGCCGCCGTGGCGGCGGCGTCGGCACGGTGGTTGAGGTGCGACGGCGTCGGCACGGTGGCTGAGGTGCGAAGGCGTCGGCACGGTGGTTGAGGTGCGAAGGCGCACTGGCGCCTGAGCCTCGAAACCACCAGGCCAGTCGCCCACCAGGCCAGTCGCCCACCAGACAGTCGCCCACCAGACAGTCGCCGCCCAGGCGTCGCTGCAGCCCCGGCGCGCATCGCGGGCCGGTCAGGCAAAGCGAGCCCGACACGCCGTCGTACCCCGGCGTGTCGCCCTCGCTTCCCCTGACCACCCCGGCGGGTCATCGGCGTGTCTCGCCGTTTCCCCGGGCGGCCGGGGAAACGAGGGGAGCCGCGGTCACGGCGCCAGCGGAGCCGGCCGGCCACCGCGGGCGCCCCCACCGACCACCCCCGAAACCGACTACGCCCCGAGGTCCGCCGCCCGGAGCGCGGCGACCGCGTCCTCGGGGCCGTCGAGCTCGAGGCCGACCACGGCCGAGCGCCCGAAGAGGAAGAGGATCAGCTCGACGACGTCGCCGGTGATCGTCACCGGGTCGTCGCCCGCTCGGGCGACGGTGGTCGCGCCGGTGTCGCGGCGGCGCAGGACGACGGGCACCGGGAGCCTGCGCCCGATGAACGACATCGAGCGGGCCAGTCGCGACCACAGCTCGTCGACGTCGGCGGGGTCGAGGGATCGGGGCTGCCAGCCGGTGCGGCCGCGGCGCAGGTCCTCGTGGTGCACGAGGAACTCGAGGGTGTTCGCGGCCCGGTCGACGGCGGGCACCGCGAACATGGCGCCGGGTGAGCGGAGCCGCGCGACGAGCTCGTCGTACTCCCGCCGGCCCACGGAGCGGGAGGCGTGGTCGGTGAACCTCGCGAACGGCGACAGCACGATGCCCGCGGCGGCGAGCGGCCTGCGCTCGCGCACCAGGAGGTGCACCACGAGGTCCTGGGCGTTCCACCCGGCACACAGCGTCGGCGAGTCCGCACCGACCTCGAGCGCGAGGTCGCACAGGGCGGCCCGTTCACGGCGCGAGAGCGAGTCGGTCACCACCGGAGCATACGGCGGCACGCGGCGGGCGGACGGCGATCACGACGCCCGTCGTCCCGATGTCCGCGCGTGGGAATAGCCTGGCCGGGCGGCGGGGTTCCCCGCGGGCAGACGGGTACGGACGGGGACGAGCGGGTAGTGAGCGACAGGCGCAGCAGGCGGGGGACCACGACGGACGGGTTCCGGGTCCTGGCCGTCGCGATCCGTCGGGAGCCGTGGATCTTCACGCTGTCGACGATCGGCAGCGTGCTCTTCGGCGCGCTGACCGTCGCCGACGCCTGGGTGCTGGGGTGGTCGACCGACCACGTGGTGCTGCCCGCGTTCGAGCGCGGCGACATCGGCGCCGACCTGCTGGTCGCGGTGTTCGCGCTCTTCTTCGGGGTGGCGCTGCTGCGCGCGGTCGGCATCGTCGCGCGCCGCCTGGGAGCGGGCATCATGCAGTACCGCATGCAGGCGCACACCCGCCGGGCCGTGACCCGGCAGTACCTCGCGCTGCCGATGGCGTGGCACCAGCGGCACCCCACCGGCGAGCTGCTCTCCAACGCCAACTCCGACGTCGAGGCGGCCTGGGGCCCGATCGCGCCGCTCCCGATGGCGGTCGGCACGCTCGCGATGATGGTGATCGCGGTCGCCCAGATGTTCGTCGCCGACGTCGTGATGGCCCTGGTCGGGCTGATGGTCTTCCCGGCGGTCGTGGTCGCCAACCTCGCCTACCAGCGGCTCGCCTCCCCGCTCATGACCAAGGCGCAGCAGCTGCGGGCCGAGCTCAGCGAGGTCGCGCACGAGTCCTTCGACGGCGCCATGGTCGTCAAGACGCTGGGTCGGGAGTCGGAGGAGACCGCCCGGTTCGCCGAGAAGGCCCGCGAGCTGCGCGACGTCAACATCCGCGCCGGCCGGATCCGCGCCGCCTTCGATCCGGCCCTGGCCGCACTGCCCAACCTGGGCGTCCTCGTGGTGCTCGCCGTCGGCGTCAGCCGCGTGCTCTCCGGCGCCACCGCGCCCGGCGACGTGGTGACCGTCGCCTACCTGCTCACGGTCGTCTCGTTCCCGATCCGCTCGATCGGCTGGCTGCTGGGGGAGTTCCCACGCAGCGTGGTCGGCTACCACCGGGCGCGCTCCGTGCTCCGGGCGACCGGCGCGATGCCGTACGGCGACCGGACGGTCGACCGGTCCGCGCGGGCCGGTGCGCGGCTCGATGTCGTCGACCTGGGCTACCGCTACGCCGCCGACCAGCCGCTCCTCGAGGACGTGTCCTTCACCGTCGAGCCCGGACGCACCGTCGCGCTCGTCGGTGCCACCGCGTCCGGCAAGACCACGCTCACCACCCTGATCGCGCGGCTGGTCGACCCCGACGAGGGGCGGCTGCTGCTCGACGGCACCGACCTGCGCGACCTCGGCAAGGGTGAGCTCGCCGAGGTCGTCGCCGTGGTCCCGCAGACGGCGTTCCTCTTCGACGACACCGTCCGGGGCAACGTCACGCTGGGGGCCGACGTCCCCGACGACGACGTCTGGGCGGCGCTCCGCGCGGCGCAGGCCGACGGGTTCGTCGCCGCGCTCCCGCACGGGCTCGACTCCCGGCTCGGTGAGCGCGGCACGTCCCTCTCCGGCGGGCAGCGCCAGCGCATCTCGCTGGCCCGGGCCCTGGTACGCCGCCCGCGCCTGCTGGTCCTCGACGACGCGACGTCCGCGGTCGACCCCGAGGTCGAGGCCCGGATCCTCGAGGCGCTGCGCAGCAACGACCACGGCAGCAGCCTGGTCGTCGTCGCCTACCGCAAGGCCACGATCGGGCTGGCCGACGAGGTCGTGCACCTCGACGACGGCCGGATCGCCGACCGCGGTACCCATGCCGAGCTGCTCGACCGCAGCCCGGCGTACGCCCGCCTGGTCAACGCCTACGAGCAGGGCCAGGGCGAACTGGTGGGGGAGAACACGGTATGAGCACGAGCACCACCTTCGACACCGGCGAGCAGATCGGTGGCTTCGACACCGTCCGCCGGGGCGTGCGGGTCTCGCCCGAGCTCAAGGACGGTCTCGGCTGGACCATCACGCTCGCGTTCGTGGCCGCGATCGGCCAGGTCGTGGTGCCGATCGCGGTCCAGCAGACGCTCGACCGCGGGCTCAACGGCCCGGACGGCCCCGACGTCTCGTTCACCGTGCTGATGGGGGTCGCGGCCGCCGCCGCGATCCTGGTGACGAGCTGGGCGTCGTACCTCATGACCGCGCGGCTGTTCACCGTCTCCGAGCGCGGCCTCGCGACCCTGCGGATCAAGGCCTTCCGGCACGTCCACGACCTGCCGCTGCTCACCCAGAACACCGAGCGCCGCGGGGCCCTCGTCTCGCGGGTCACCAGCGATGTCGACCAGGTCAGCCAGTTCCTCGTCTTCGGCGGGCTGCTGCTGATCGTCAGCTGCTGCCAGGTGATCATCGCGACCATCGTGATGCTCGTCTACAGCTGGCAGCTGGCGATCGTCGTGTGGGTTTGCTTCGCGCCGCTCTTCGCCTCGATCCGGTACTTCCAGCGCAAGCTGTCCGACGCCTACGGCGTGGTCCGGCGCCAGGTCGCCGTGATGCTCTCGGCCATCTCCGAGCCGGTCGTGGGCGCCGCGGTCGTGAAGTCCTACGCGATCGAGGACCGCACCCAGGCCCGGATCGACGAGGCGATCGACGAGTTCAAGACCGCGAGCACCCAGGCCCAGAAGTTCACGGTGGTGTCGTTCTCGCTCGGCGGCATCTCCGCCGGCCTGGCCAACGCCGGCACGCTGATCGTCGGCATCCAGCTCGGCTTCGCCGGGGAGATGACGGCCGGCAAGGTGCTCGCGTTCGCGTTCCTGGTGACGCTCTTCGTCGGCCCGGTGCAGATGGGCACCCAGATCCTCACCGACGCCCAGAACGCCCTGGTCAGCTGGCGCCGGGTGATCGGCATCCTGGAGACGCCCGCCGACCTCGTCGACCCGGGCGAGTCGGGGCAGGTGCTGCCCCGCGGACCGATCGACGTGTCGTTCCGCGACGTCACCTTCGCCTACCCCGGCGGCCCGCCCGTGCTCCGCGACCTCGATCTCGACATCCCGGGCGGCACCCGGGTCGCCGTCGTCGGCGAGACGGGCTCGGGCAAGTCCACGATCGCCAAGCTGCTGACCCGGCTGATGGACCCGAGCGAGGGCTCGATCGCCCTCGACGGCGTCGACGTGCGCCAGATCGCGCAGGAGTCGCTGCGGCGCAGCGTGGTGCTGGTGCCGCAGGAGGGCTTCCTCTTCGACGACACCCTGGCCAGCAACGTGCGCTACGGCCGGCTCGACGCGACCGACGAGCAGATCGCCGCGGCCGCCGACGAGCTCGGCCTCGGCGACTGGCTGGCGGGCCTGCCCGACGGGCCCGAGACCCGGGTCGGTCAGCGTGGCGAGTCGCTGTCGGCGGGGGAGCGACAGTTGGTCGCGCTGCTGCGCGCGCAGCTCGCCGATCCTGACCTGCTGGTCCTCGACGAGGCGACCAGCGCCGTCGACCCGGCCCTGGAGATGCGCATCGGTCGGGCTCTCGAGCGGCTGATGCAGAGCCGCACCAGCGTGACGATCGCACACCGGCTCTCGACCGCCGAGGCCGCCGACGAGGTGGTCGTCGTCGACCGCGGCCGGATCGTCCAGCGCGGACCGCACGCGGTGCTCGTCGCGCAGGAGGGTTCGGTGTACGCCGGCCTGCACCGCTCCTGGGTGGCGCAGCAGGGCTCGTGACGGCGTGGGCCGCCAGGCCCGGGCCTGGCGGCCCACGCACCTCAACCACCGCCACGGTGGTTGAGGTGCGAAGCCGCCCCGCGCCTGAGCCTCGAAACCACCCGCGCGAGATAATGACCCGGTGACCACCCTCGACCCCGCCATCGCCGCCCGGCTCAAGCGCACCGCGGAGGGCCTCGTGCCCGCGGTGGCGCAGCAGCACGACACCGGTGAGGTGCTGATGCTCGGCTGGATGGACGACGAGGCGCTGGCCCGGACGATCGAGACGGGCCGGGCGACCTACTGGAGTCGCTCCCGCCAGGAGTACTGGGCCAAGGGGGACACCTCCGGCCACGTCCAGTGGGTCAAGGAGATCCGGCTCGACTGCGACGGCGACACGCTGCTGGTCAGGGTCGACCAGGTCGGCGCGGCGTGCCACACCGGCGACCGCACCTGCTTCGACGCCGCGCTGCTCCACGAGGTCGCAGATGACTGAGCCCACCCCCTCCACCCGGCGGCGTGCCTTCGGGCCGGTCGTGCTGCTCGGCCTCGCCTCGGCCGGCCTGACCGCCATCGCGGCCAACAAGCCGGCGGTCGATGGGGGAGCCACCGGCACCGGCACCGGCGCCGGCAGCGTGCTGACGCTCACCTTCGAGGGCACGATGCCGCTGGTGACGGCGCTCGCCCTGGTCGTGCTTGCCTGCTGGGGCGTGGTGCTGGTGACCCGAGGGCGGGTCCGCCGGGCGGTGGCCCTGCTGGGCTCCCTGGCTGCCGACGGCGCCCTGGTGGGGGTGCTGGTCGCCTTCGGTCAGGTGAGTGACGACCTGCGCGACGAGCTCGCCCAGGTCGGCGTCACCGACGTCCAGATCTCGCACACCGCGTGGTACTGGGCGGCGCTCGCCGCGGCCTGCGTCTCCGTCGTGTGCGCGGCGCTGGCGTTCCTCTGGACGCCCACGTGGCCGGAGATGGGCACCCGGTACGACGCGCCCGGGGCGTCCGAGCCGACCTCGACCGCCCCGCCCGAGGAGCAGAGCAGCATCGACCTCTGGAAGGCGATGGACGAGGGCCGCGACCCGACCGACTGATCCGGGCTGAGCCTCGATCCACCGATTTCCGCCTGCTGCGCGTCACCATTCGGGCGCGCTGGCTGCGTTACCGACGCTCAACGGACAACCAGTACGACGCTCGCGCCGGTGCCTGGCCCGCACACCCGCCTGGTGACGCTCGCGACGCCCCAAATCGGTGGATCGAGGCTGAGCCGGTGGCCGGCCCGGAAGCGCACCTGAATAGACTGTCCCCGCACCATCACGCGTGCCCATCACACGAGACTGTGCTCGAGGAGCCTTGCATGTCTGCACACCACGGCAATACCCCTGCGGCCTGGACGTTCGTCACGGTAGCCATGCTCGGGTTCGTCGTCGGCGCCGCCGGGATGCTGTTCGACCCGATCAAGTGGCCGATCTTCTGGGTGGGCGTCGGGCTCGCTGTCGCCTCGCTGGTGATCTTCGCGGTGATGGCCAAGCTCGGCTTCCACGAGTCGGGCAGCTGACCGCCGACCGCGGCACGACACCATGACCGCCACCGCGCCGGCCCCGCCCGCGGGGGCGGCGTACGCCGAGAGCCGGTGGCGCCGGGTCCGCGGACCGGCGATCGTCATCGGCGGGCTCGGCCTCGCCACGCTCGCCCTGCACCTGCGCGACCCGCACCAGCAGGGCGCGTGGGGGGTGTGTCCGAGCGCCGCGCTGGGCTTCTCCTGCCCCGGCTGCGGTGGCCTGCGGGCCGTCAACGACCTGACCAACGGCGAGATCGGCGCGGCAGCGTCGAGCAACCTGCTGTTCGTGGCGCTGGTGCCGCTGGTCGTGATCGGCCTCGGCACCTGGGCCGTGGCCCGCTGGCGGGGCGTCACCGTCCGGCCACCGATGCGCCTGGTCCGCCCGGCGGCCTACGCGGGGCTGGCGCTGCTCGCGGTCTTCACGGTGCTGCGCAACCTGCCGGCGGGATCCTGGCTCGCGCCCTGAGCGCCGGTCCGACCGACCGACGGTCTGCCCGACCGCTCGTGCCGAGCGGACGCGACCCGGGCCCGGCCGCGTGGCCGGACCCGAGTCACGTACGTCTCACCGACGACCGTCAGGCGCTGGTGTCGTAGGTGATGTCGATGACCCCGGTCGCGACCAGGATCCAGTAGACGGCACCCAGCGCGACGCCGATGATGCCGAGGATGAAGCCCCACTGCGCGAGGCCGTCGCCCTTCTTGGCGCCCGCGGACTCGCGGATGTCCTTCTTGCCCAGCTGGCCGAACACGATGCCGAGGATCGAGAAGATCAGGCAGCCCCAGAAGCAGGGGATGGCGCCGATGATGCCGAGCACCAGCGAGGTGACCGCCATGCCCGAGGTCTTCGGGGGCATGCCGCCCATCGGCGGCTGCGGCGCGCCGTACTGCGGCGGCGGGGGCGGCGGGTCGGAGTAGCTCACGGGGGTTCCTCTCTGGTCGGCCCCGTCCGTCTGTCGGGTCCGTGTTCAGCGGACACTACCCACGCTCGGGTGCTTCATGTCGCGTGGGAGACTGGGGTCCGTCCGCAGTCCGTGGCCAGTCCGGTGGGAGAGACCAGCATGTCCGTGCTCGACGACATCGTCGCCGGGGTGCGCATCGACCTCGCCGAGCGGGAGTCCCGCACCAGCCTCGCCGACCTGCGGGCCGCGCTCGCCGACGTCGACCCGCCGCGCGACCCGATGCCGCACTTCCGCGCGCCCGGCTCGAGCGTGATCGCCGAGGTCAAGCGGCGCAGCCCCAGCAAGGGCGCGCTCGCGGACATCCCGGACCCGTCCGAGCTCGCCCAGCGGTACGCCGCGGGCGGGGCCGCCGCGATCAGCGTGCTCACCGAGCAGCGCAGGTTCGGGGGCAGCCTCGACGACCTGCGCGCGGTCCGGGCCGCGGTGGACGTCCCGATCCTGCGCAAGGACTTCATCGTCACGACCTACCAGCTGGTCGAGGCGCGCGCCGCCGGCGCCGACCTCGCGCTGCTCATCGTCGCGGCGCTCGACGACGACACCCTGCGCCGGCTCCACGACGACGCCCGCGAGCTCGGGCTGACCGTGCTGGTCGAGGTGCACGACGAGGCCGAGACCGCACGCGCGGTCGACCTCGGTGCGGAGCTGGTCGGCGTCAACGCCCGCAACCTCAAGACGCTCGAGATCCACGCCGACACCTTCGGGCGGCTCGCGCCGCTGGTGCCCGACGATCGGGTCAAGGTCGCCGAGAGCGGCATCTTCGGCCCCGTGGACGTGAAGCGCTTCGTGTCCGAGGGTGCCCGCGCGGTGCTCGTCGGCGAGGCACTGGTGAAGGACGGCGACCCGCAGGCCGCGGTCGCCGAGATGACAGGAGTGACTGCATGACGGCCCACCTCGCGGGCTTCGACGCCGACGAGCACGGGTGGTTCGGGGGCGCCGAGTCCGGGTTCGGCGGGCGGTTCATGCCCGAGGCCCTGGTCGCCGCGCTGGACGAGCTGACGGTGGCGTGGCACGAGGCGATGGCCGACCCGTCGTTCACGGCGGACTTCGAGCGGATCCTGCGCGAGTACGCCGGCGTCCCGAGCCCGCTCTACCACGCCGAGCGGCTCAGCGAGCGCGTCGGTGCCCGGGTCCTGCTCAAGCGCGAGGACCTCAACCACACCGGCGCACACAAGATCCGCAACGTGCTCGGCCAGGCGCTGCTCACCAAGCGGATGGGCAAGACCCGCGTGATCGCCGAGACCGGCGCCGGCCAGCACGGTGTCGCGAGCGCGACCGCCGCGGCGTACTTCGGTCTCGACTGCACGGTCTACATGGGCTCGGTCGACACCAAGCGGCAAGCGCTCAACGTCGCCCGGATGAACCTGCTCGGCGCCAAGGTCGTCGCGGTCGACTCCGGCAGCGCCACGCTCAAGGACGCGATCAACGAGGCACTGCGCGACTGGGTCGCGAGCGTCGACCACACGGCGTACCTCTTCGGCACCGCCGCCGGCCCGCACCCCTTCCCGAGCCTGGTCCGCGAGTTCTGCCGGGGCATCGGCGACGAGGCGCGCGCCCAGTGCCTGGAGCAGTACGGCGTGCTGCCCGACGCGATCGCGGCCTGCGTCGGCGGTGGCTCCAACGCGATCGGGCTGTTCACCGCGTTCCTCGACGACGCGGACGTCGACGTCTACGGCTTCGAGGCCGGCGGCGACGGCTTCGACACGGGTCGGCACGCGGCGACCATCTACGCCGGCGACCGCGGGGTGCTCCACGGCGCCCGCACGTTCGTGCTCCAGGACGAGGACGGCCAGACCATCGAGTCGCACTCGATCTCGGCCGGACTCGACTACCCCGGGGTCGGCCCGCAGCACGCCCACCTCGCCGACGTGGGGCGCGCGACGTACCTCCCGGTGACCGATGCCGAGGCGATGGACGCGATGGCGCTGCTGTCGCGCACCGAGGGCATCATCCCGGCCGTCGAGTCGGCCCATGCACTGGCCGGTGCGCTGCGGCTGGCCGAGGAGCGGCCCGGCCAGACGATCCTGGTCAACCTCTCCGGGCGCGGCGACAAGGACATGGGCACGGCGCTGGAGTACTTCCGGCTCGGCGAAGCCGAGGCCGGCGGCGACGAGCACAGCCAGCTCGGTGCGCCCGACGAGACGGAGGGACGGGCGTGAGCAGCAGCATCGCCTTCGCGAAGGCGAAAACCGAGGGCCGCGCCGCTCTGGTGGGCTACCTGCCCGCCGGCTTCCCCGACGTCGCGGGTGGCATCGAGGCGATGCGCACGCTGGTCGACGCCGGTTGCGACGTGATCGAGATCGGGCTGCCCTACAGCGACCCGGTCATGGACGGCCCGACCATCCAGGCCGCCGCGCAGCAGGCGCTCGACCGCGGCGTGCGCACCAAGGACGTGCTGCGCACGGTCGAGGCGGTCGCCGCCACCGGCACGCCCACCCTGGTGATGACCTACTGGAACCCGGTGGAGAAGTACGGCGTGGAGCGGTTCGCCCGCGACCTCGCCAGCGCGGGCGGCGCGGGCCTGATCACGCCGGACATCACGCCGGACGCCGACCCGTCGTGGAGTCGGGCCGCCGACGAGCACGACCTCGACAAGGTCTACCTCGTCGCGCCGAGCTCCACCGACGAGCGGATCGCGATGACGACGGCCGCCTGTCGCGGGTTCGTCTACGCCACCGCGGTCATGGGCGTCACCGGCACCCGCACGTCCACCTCCGACCTGGCCGGCCCGCTGGTCGCGCGCACCAAGGCCGCGATCGCGCAGCAGGGCATCGACCTGCCGGTGGGCGTCGGCCTCGGGGTCAGCAACGGCGCCCAGGCGGCCGAGATCGCCGCCAAGGACGGGATCGGCGCCGACGGGGTGATCGTCGGCTCGGCGTTCGTCCGCACCCTTCTCGACCACCCCGACGAGCCGGGTGAGGGGCTGCGGGCCCTGGCCCGGCTGACCGAGGACCTGGCCAGGGGAGTGCGACGTGCGTAGCCGGTCCCGCCCCGTCCGCTTGGCCGCCGCCCTGACCGCTCTCCTCCTCCCACTCGCCGCCTGTGGTGGCGGCGACGACGACGATGGCGGGCTCAGCGGCACCGTGCTCGACCCGCCGTTCGAGGTCTCCTCGACCCCGCTGACCGACACCGCAGGCCAGCCGTACTCACTCACCGACGACACCGACAAGCCGCTCACGCTGGTGTTCTACGGCTACACGCACTGCCCGGACATCTGCCAGACGGTGATGTCCAACCTCGCGACGGCGATGACGCGGCTCGACGAGAAGGACCGGGACCGCGTCGACGTGGTGTTCGTGACGACCGACCCGGCCCGCGACACCGAGGACGTGCTGAAGCGCTACCTCGAGCACTTCGACCCGGCGTTCGTCGGCCTCACGGGTGAGCTCGACACGATCGTGGCCGTCGCCAAGCCGATGGGCGTCGGCGTCACCCAGGGCGAGCGGCTGCCCTCGGGCGGCTATGACGTCACCCACGGCACCACGATCACCGGCGTCGACGCCGACGACGAGGGCACGATCTACTGGAGCGAGGCGACGTCGTCCGCCGACTTCGCCGCCGACATCCACACGCTCCTGAACTGAGGACACCATGACCGTGCTCGCCGCCGCGCTCTCGATCCCGAGCCCGTCGTCCGGTGTCTGGCACCTCGGGCCGCTGCCGATCCGCGGCTACGCGCTCGCGATCATCCTCGGCATCGTCGCCGCCATCTGGATCGGCGAGAAGCGCTGGGTGGCCCGCGGCGGCCGGGCGGGCGACATCCAGGACATCGCGATCTGGGCGGTGCCGTTCGGGCTGGTCGGTGGCCGGCTCTACCACGTGCTCACCGACCAGGACCTCTACTTCGGCTCCGGGGCGAACCCCATCGAGGCGCTCTACGTGTGGCGCGGCGGACTCGGCGTGTGGGGTGCGATCGGGCTCGGCGCGCTCGGTGCGGTGATCGCCGCGAAGCGCAAGGGCATCAGGCTGCTGCCGGTGCTCGACGCGATGGCGCCCGGCGTGCTGGTCGCGCAGGCGATCGGCCGCTGGGGCAACTGGTTCAACCAGGAGCTCTTCGGCAAGCCCACCGACCTGCCATGGGGGCTGGAGGTCAGCGACGACGTCGCGATCCGGGCCGGCTACGAGCCCGGCACGACCTTCCACCCGACGTTCCTCTACGAGAGCCTGTGGTGCCTCGCGGGCTTCGCGCTGCTGGTGTGGGCGGACCGCCGGTTCCGGCTCGGCCACGGTCGGGTGGTGGCGCTCTACATCATGGTCTACACGATCGGTCGCGGCTGGATTGAGATGCTGCGCATCGACAACGTCGAGCTCGACGACGTCGGCGGGCTGCGGTTCAACGTGTGGACCTCGCTGGTGCTCTTCGTCGCCGCCCTGGTCTGGTTCGTCGTCAGCACCCGCCGCCGGCCCGGCCGCGAGAAGCAGGTCTACACCGACGCGGCCCTGGCCCGGCACGAGTCGTCCGCCTCGGAGGCGTCGTCCGCCGCGGACGGGACCTCGGAGCCCGGCGAGGCCGACGACCCCGCATCCCGCTGAGCGGCTGAAGCCGTCCGCCGTTGGACGAATCGCGCCACATCCGGTGCTAGTCTTTTCCCTCCGCTTGGGCCAATGTCGTCCCGTGCCTAGTTCGAACCGGGTCCACCAGGACTGATCACACCGCCGGCGGAGGCCTCGACAGCGTCGTGGAGTCCACGCGGGCGCAGACGACGACGGGAGAATGCCCGTGCCGTACTCGCATGCATTCCCGCCGCCCCCATCCTTGCCCCGGCCCGCGCACTGGCGCGGCCCGCAAGCTCAAGGGCTCTACGACCCCCGCCACGAGAAGGACGCCTGCGGCGTCGCGTTCGTGGCGACCCTCACGGGTGAGGCCACCCACGAGATCGTGAAGCAGGGCATCCAGGCCCTGCGCAACCTCGATCACCGCGGCGCCGCCGGCGCCGAGCCCAACACCGGCGACGGTGCCGGCATCCTGCTCCAGGTCCCCGACGCCTTCCTGCGCGCGGTCGCGCGGGAGGCGGGCTTCGAGCTCCCCGCACAGCACGCGTACGCCGTGGGCACGGCGTTCCTGTCCGGCGACGCCGAGCAGATCGCCAAGACCCGCAACCGCATCGAGGAGCTCGCCGCCGAGGAGGGCCTGAGCGTGCTCGGCTGGCGCGAGGTCCCGACCGATCCCGCCGGGCTCGGCGGGATGGCGCTCGGGGTGATGCCGGCCTTCCAGCAGCTGTTCGTGGCCGGCGCGGGCTCCCGCGTCACCGGCATGGCGCTCGAGCGGCTGGCCTTCTGCCTGCGCAAGCGGGCCGAGCGCGAGACCGACGTCTACTTCCCGTCGCTGTCCTCGCGGACCCTGGTCTACAAGGGCATGCTCACCACCGACCAGCTCGACAGGTTCTTCCCGGACCTGCTCGACGAACGGGTCACCTCGGCACTGGCCGTGGTGCACTCGCGGTTCTCGACCAACACGTTCCCGAGCTGGCCGCTGGCGCATCCCTTCCGGTTCATCGCCCACAACGGCGAGATCAACACGGTGATGGGCAACCGCAACTGGATGCGGGCGCGTGAGGCGCTGCTCGCCTCCGACGTGATCCCGGGAGACCTGGACCGGCTGTTCCCGATCTGCACCCCCGGGGCCTCGGACTCCGCGTCGTTCGACGAGGTGCTCGAGCTGCTGCACATGGGTGGTCGCTCGCTGCCCCACGCGGTGCTGATGATGGTTCCCGAGGCATGGGAGAACGCTGGACCGGATCAGGGCGGCGAGATGGACGCGGCGCGCCGCTCCTTCTACGAGTTCCACTCCACGGTGATGGAGCCCTGGGACGGCCCGGCCTGCGTGGTGTTCACCGACGGCTCGCAGATCGGCGCGGTGCTCGACCGCAACGGCCTGCGCCCGTCACGCTACTGGGTGACCGACGACGGTCTCGTCGTGCTCGCCTCCGAGGTCGGCGTGCTCGACATCGCCCCGGAGAAGGTGGTCCGCAAGGGCCGCCTCCAGCCGGGCCGGATGTTCCTGGTCGACACCGACGAGCACCGGATCATCGAGGACGAGGAGATCAAGGCCGAGCTCGCCACGGAGCACCCGTACGACGAGTGGCTGCACGCCGGTCTGATCCACCTCGACGACGTGCCGGACCGTGAGCACATCGTGCACACCCACGCGTCGGTCACCCGGCGTCAGCAGGTCTTCGGCTACACCGAGGAGGAGCTGCGGGTGCTGCTCACGCCGATGGCCGGCACCGGCGCCGAGCCGATCGGGTCGATGGGCACCGACACGCCGCTCGCCGCGCTGAGCGAGAAGCCGCGGCTGCTGTTCGACTACTTCACCCAGCTCTTCGCCCAGGTGACCAACCCGCCGCTCGACGCGATCCGGGAGGAGCTGGTCACCTCCCTGGCCGGCACCATCGGCCCGGAGGCCAACCTGCTCGAGCCCGCGCCCGCGTCCTGCCGGATGGTCGTGCTGCCGTTCCCGGTGATCTCCAACGACGACCTGGCCAAGATCCGGCACATCAACCGCGACGGCGACATGCCGGGCTTCATCACCCACGTGGCCCGCGGCCTCTACCCGGTCGAGGGCGGCGGCGCGGCGATGGCGCAGCGCATCGAGGAGATCTGCCAGGAGGTGTCGGCGGCGATCGCCGACGGCGCCCGGGTCATCGTGCTCTCCGACCGGCACTCGACGGCCGAGCGCGCGCCGATCCCGTCGCTGCTGCTCACCGGCGCGGTCCACCACCACCTGGTCCGGGAGAAGACCCGCACCCAGGTCGGGCTGCTGGTCGAGGCCGGCGACGTCCGCGAGGTGCACCACGTCGCCCTGCTGGTGGGGTACGGCGCGGCCGCGGTCAACCCGTACCTCGCGATGGAGTCGGTCGAGGACCTCGCGCGTCAGGGCTACTACGTCACCAACGAGCCCGAGCAGGCGGTCAAGAACCTGGTCAAGGCGCTCGGCAAGGGCGTGCTCAAGGTGATGTCGAAGATGGGCGTCTCGACGGTCGCGTCGTACACCGGCGCCCAGATCTTCGAGGCGGTCGGCCTGTCGCAGGCGGTCGTTGACCGCTACTTCACGGGCACCACCTCCAAGCTCGGCGGCATCGGGCTCGACACGATCGCCGAGGAGGTCGCGCGCCGGCACGCCACGGCGTACCCGCGCGGCGGCATCTCGCCGGCGCACCGCGAGCTCGAGATCGGCGGGGAGTACCAGTGGCGCCGCGAGGGCGAGCCGCACCTGTTCGACCCCGAGACGGTCTTCCGGCTGCAGCACTCCACCCGCACCGGCCGCTACGACATCTTCAAGCAGTACACGGCCCGCGTCGACGAGCAGTCCGAGCGGTTGATGACGATGCGCGGCCTGTTCCGGTTCAAGGACGCCGTGGCGACCGGCCGCGGGCCGGTGCCGATCGACGAGGTCGAGCCGGTGTCCGAGATCGTCAAGCGGTTCTCGACCGGCGCGATGTCCTACGGCTCGATCAGCCGGGAGGCGCACGAGACCCTCGCGATCGCGATGAACCGGCTGGGCGCGAAGTCCAACACCGGCGAGGGCGGCGAGGACCCCGAGCGGCTCTACGACCCGGAGCGGCGCAGCTCGATCAAGCAGGTCGCGTCGGGCCGGTTCGGCGTCACGTCGGAGTATCTGACGAACGCCGACGACATCCAGATCAAGATGGCGCAGGGTGCCAAGCCCGGCGAGGGCGGCCAGCTGCCCGGCAACAAGGTCTACCCCTGGGTGGCCAAGACGAGGCACTCCACCCCTGGCGTGGGACTCATCTCACCGCCGCCGCACCACGACATCTACTCGATCGAGGACCTGGCGCAGCTGATCCACGACCTCAAGAACGCCAACCCGCAGGCCCGCGTGCACGTGAAGCTGGTCTCCGAGGTCGGCGTCGGCACCGTCGCGGCCGGTGTCTCCAAGGCGCACGCCGACGTGGTGCTGATCTCCGGCCACGACGGTGGCACCGGTGCCGCACCGCTCACGTCGCTCAAGCACGCGGGCGGTCCCTGGGAGCTCGGCCTCGCCGAGACCCAGCAGACCCTGCTGCTCAACGGCCTGCGGGACCGGATCGTCGTCCAGACCGACGGCCAGCTCAAGACCGGTCGCGACGTCGTGATCGCGGCGCTGCTGGGCGCCGAGGAGTACGGCTTCGCGTCGGCGCCGCTGGTGGTCTCCGGCTGCATCATGATGCGGGTCTGCCACCTCGACACCTGCCCCGTGGGGGTCGCGACGCAGAATCCGGTGCTCCGCGAGCGCTTCTCCGGCCGGCCCGAGTTCGTCGTGAACTTCTTCGAGTTCATCGCGCAGGAGGTCCGCGAGCTGCTCGCCGAGCTCGGCTTCCGCTCGCTCGAGGAGGCGATCGGCCAGGTGGGCAGCCTCGACGTGAAGCCCGCGGTCGACCACTGGAAGGCGGCCGGGCTCGACCTGACCCCGGTGCTGCACCAGCCCGACCGCTCGGCGTTCCCCGCACAGGACCTGTTCCGCACCAAGGCACAGGACCACGGCCTGGCGAAGTCGCTCGACGTCACCGAGCTGGTGCCGTTGGCCCGGGCCGCGATCGAGCACGGCGAGCCGGTGCGCGCCCAGGTCCGGATCCGCAACGTCAACCGCACCGTCGGCACGATCCTCGGCCACGAGGTGACCAAGAAGTACGGCGGGGCCGGGCTGCCCGACGGCACCATCGACATCACCTTCACCGGATCGGCCGGACAGTCCTTCGGCGCGTTCGTCCCGCGGGGTATGACGCTGCGGCTCGAGGGCGACGCCAACGACTACGTCGGCAAGGGCCTGTCGGGCGGCCGGATCGTCGTCCGGCCCGACCGGGCCGCGACGTTCGACGCCGCCGAGCAGATCATCGCCGGCAACGTGATCGCGTACGGCGCCACCTCGGGTGAGCTGTTCATCCGCGGCGGCGTCGGCGAGCGGTTCTGCGTGCGCAACTCCGGCGCGCGGGCGGTGACCGAGGGCGTCGGCGACCACGGCTGCGAGTACATGACGGGGGGCCGGGTCGTCGTCCTCGGCCCCACCGGACGCAACTTCGCGGCCGGCATGTCCGGCGGGGTCGCCTGGGTGCTCGACCTGGCCCCCGGGCGGGTCAACCCCGAGCTGGTCGACCTCGGCTCCGTCACGGGTGCCGCCGCCGAGGAGCTCGAGGAGCTCGTCCGCCGGCACCTCGAGGAGACCGGCTCGACCGTGGCCGAGGCGTTGCTCGCCGACTGGGCGACCTCGCTCGGCAGGTTCACCGAGGTGATGCCCAGCGACTACAAGCGCGTGCTCGAGGCGCGCGCCGAGGCCCTCGAGGAGGGCCTCGACGAGGACGAGGCCGCCGCCCGGATCATGGAGGTGCTTCATGGATGAGCGAAGCGAAGGCATGAAGGGGGGAGCTCGGCATGGCTGATCCACGTGGATTCCTCAAGAGCGGCCGTCAGGTCGCCGAGCGACGGCCGGTCGAGGAGCGAGTGCGGGACTGGCAGGAGGTCTACCCCGGCAGCGCCGGGCGGGCCCTGCTCCCGATCATCACCGAGCAGGCGGGCCGCTGCATGGACTGCGGCATCCCGTTCTGCCACCAGGGCTGCCCGCTCGGGAACATCATCCCCGAGTGGAACGACCTGGTCTGGCGCAACGACTGGGAGGGCGCGATCGAGCGCCTGCACGCGACCAACAACTTCCCCGAGTTCACCGGCCGCCTCTGCCCGGCCCCCTGCGAGACCGCCTGCGTGCTGGGCATCAACCAGGATCCGGTGACGATCAAGAACGTCGAGGTCTCGATCATCGACAAGGCATGGGAGTCCGGCCTGGTCCGGCCCCAGCCGCCGGAGTGGCTCTCGGGTCGCACCGTCGCGGTCGTGGGCTCGGGCCCGGCCGGCCTCGCCGCCGCCCAGCAGCTGACCCGAGCCGGCCACACGGTCGCGGTCTACGAACGGGCGGACAAGATCGGCGGCCTGCTGCGCTACGGCATCCCCGAGTTCAAGATGGAGAAGAAGCACCTCGACAAGCGCCTCGAGCAGATGCGCCGTGAGGGCACCGTCTTCCGGGCCGGCGTCGACGTCGGTGGCGAGCAGCTCACCGCCGACCGGCTCAGGGAGAGGTACGACGCCGTCGTGCTCGCCATGGGTGCCACCGAGCCCCGCGACCTGCCGGTGCCCGGGCGCGAGCTCGCCGGCATCCACCAGGCGATGGAGTTCCTGCCGCAGGCCAACCGGGTCGCGCTGGGCGAGGAGGTCGACGGCCAGATCCTGGCGACCGACAAGCACGTCGTGATCATCGGCGGTGGCGACACCGGTGCCGACTGCCTCGGCACGTCGACCCGTCAGGGCGCGGCGTCGATCACGCAGCTCGAGATCCTGGCCGAGCCGCCGGCGTCCCGCCCTGCGGGCCAGCCGTGGCCCACCTACCCGATGATCTTCCGGGTCTCCTCGGCGCACGAGGAGGCGGGTGACCGCGTGTACGGCGTCTCGACCAAGGAGTTCCTCGGCGACGAGCACGGCAACGTGCGGGCGCTGCGCCTGGTCGAGGTCGTGTTCGAGGGCGGCAGGCTGACCGAGGTCGAGGGCTCCGAGCGGGAGATCCGGGCCGACCTGGTGCTCTTCGCGATGGGCTTCCTCGGTCCTGAGCGGCCGGGCCTCGTCGAGCAGCTCGGCGTGGACCTCGACGAGCGCGGCAACGTCAAGCGCGACGCGACGTACCAGTCCTCGGAGCCGGGTGTCTTCGTCGCCGGCGACGCGGGCCGGGGCCAGTCGCTCATCGTGTGGGCGATCGCCGAGGGGCGTGCGGCCGCGGCGGCCGTCGACCGGTTCCTCACCGGCTCGACCACGCTCCCCGCCCCGATCGCCCCCACCGAGCGCCCGCTGGTGGTGTGAGCTCGGTCGTTTGACCACCTGCTCGGGGTCGTTCGGGCAGTGCCGGTCTGAACCTCATGTCTGGGTCTGGTGGGATCTGGGTCTGGTGGGGTCTGGGTCTGCGCGGGCCGTCGGCCGGTCGAGCTGCCGGGGGTGGTCAGGGAAAGCGACGACGACACGCCGACAACCTCCGGCGTGTCGCCGTCGCTTGCCCTGACCGCCCCTGCCCGGGCCCGGCGTGTCTCTTCGTTTCCCCGGGCGCCCGGGGAAACGAAGAGACACGCGATCCGCCCCCTGGCAAGCCGGCCCGGCCCCGCTCACACGCACGTGAACCGGCGGTTCTGCGACCCAGCGCCCTGGAGGTTTGGTCTTCGGAAGGTCAAAGTCGCTAGGGTGAGGTACGTGCGTAGAGCCAAGATCGTGTGCACCCTCGGCCCGGCGACCTCGTCGCCGCGACGGATCCGGGAGCTCGTGTACGCCGGGATGGACGTGGCCCGGCTGAACATGAGCCATGGGTCCCACGAGGACCACGCCGAGGCGTACCGCCTGGTGCGCGAGGCCTCCGACGCCAGCGGTCACGGGGTGGGCATCTTCGCCGACCTCCAGGGCCCGAAGATCCGGCTCGAGACGTTCGAGAACGGGCCGGTCGTGCTGCACCGCGGCCAGGAGTGGGTGATCACCACCCGCGACGTGCCGGGCGACGACCAGGCGTGCGGCACGACGTACAAGGGACTGCCCGGCGACGTGCAGGTCGGCGACCCGATCCTCATCGACGACGGCAAGATCCGGCTGCGGGTCACGAAGGTGGTCGACGGCACCGACGTGCACACCGAGGTGCTGGTCGGCGGCAAGGTCTCGAACAACAAGGGCATCAACCTCCCCGGTGTCGCGGTCTCGGTGCCGGCGCTGTCGGAGAAGGACATCGCGGACCTGCGCTTCGCGCTGCGCCTGACGGTCGACTTCATCGCGCTGAGCTTCGTCCGCGACGCCAAGGACGCCGAGGACGTCCGCAAGATCATGGACGAGGAGGGCGTGCGCATCCCCGTCATCGCGAAGATCGAGAAGCCGCAGGCGATCGAGAACCTCGACGAGGTGATCGCTGCGTTCGACGGGTTCATGGTCGCCCGCGGCGACCTCGGCGTCGAGTGCCCGCTGGAGGACGTGCCGTTCCTGCAGAAGCGGATCATCGAGAAGGCCCGCCTCAACGCCAAGCCGGTCATCGTCGCGACCCAGATGCTCGAGTCGATGATCGGCAACCCCGCGCCGACGCGTGCCGAGGCCTCCGACGTCGCCAACGCCGTGCTCGACGGCGCCGACGCGGTGATGCTGTCCGGCGAGACCAGCGTGGGGGAGTACCCCGTGCACACCGTCGAGACGATGGCGCGCATCATCACGGCGACCGAGGCCCATGCGCTCCAGGACAGCGACCGCTTCGGCGTCGCCGCGATCGACTGGGACCCCCACACCAAGAGCGGCGTGATCGCCAAGGCCGCCGAGGAGGTCGCGGAGCGGGTCGGCGCCAAGTACGTCGTGGCCTTCACGCAGAGCGGCGACTCCGCGAAGCGGATGTCGCGGCTGCGCGGCCCGATCCCGGTCCTCGCCTTCACGCCGCTGCCGGCCGTCCGGTCGCAGCTGGCCCTGACCTGGGGCGTCGAGACCTTCAAGACCCAGCCCGTCGAGCACACCGACGAGATGGTCCGCCAGGTCGATGAGCAGCTGCTCCAGATCGGCCGGGTGACCGAGGGCGACCTGGTCGTGATCATCGCCGGCAGCCCGCCGGGCATCCCGGGCTCGACGAATGCACTGCGGATCCACCGGATGGGCGACGCCATCAACGAGGTCGCCCCGGCGTACCGCCGCCCCACGCGCTGAGGCGCCGTCCCGGCGCCGACGCTGGGCGACACTGGGCGACACTGGGCGACACTGAAGGCATGGCGCTCGCGGTCTGCCTCCTCTTCGACGGCCGGTCCGAGCGCCTGGTCCGGGACCTATGGAGCCGGCTCGAGGTCCACGGCATCCGCACGCTCGAGACCCACACGCACCGCCGGCACCGCCCCCACCTGTCGTACGCAGTGCTGCGGGCGTGGGACCTCGACCGGGTCCGGGCGATCGTCGAGGCGATGCCCGACGGGGGCGGCTTCCTCGCCGAGGGGCACGGCTCGGTGCTGTTCCCGCGCGGCCGGGTCGCGCTCGCGGTGTCGATCCCGGCGGCGGTCGCCCTCCGCCAGGAGCGCGTCGCCACGGCGCTGGTGGCGGCCGGGGCGGACCTGCACCAGCACTACCGCCCGGGCCACTGGATCCCGCACGTCTCGGTCGCGACCCGGGCCAAGGGCACGCGCCAGGCCGCCGCGGTCACCATGGTCGCCGACACGCTGCCGCTGGGCCTGACGGTCGCCCGCGCCGCGCTGATCGACAGCGCGACCGGGCAGACCTGGCCGCTCTCGACCGTGCCGTGACGGGTCGGATCGTCGGATCCAGGCGCCGTACGACCGGCTGTCCTGACTGATCCGTGGGTGGTACGTCTGGCGCCCTGCGGTGGGGTCCCGGGGGCCGAGCGGGAGATTCGTCGGCCGGCCGACGAATCTCCCGCTGGGACGACGGAGCTTCGTCGTCCGGGCGTGAGTTCGGTCGTCCCGGTGGAATGCGCACCGCCGGGTGCCGCCCCGTGGATAGTCCGTCACGGAACGGCGGGCCGACCGCGCGAAACGACAGCCAGAACGTGACGGACTATCCCGTCCGCGGGCCCGCAAGCCGGCTGTGATCCGTCGCGACCCGGCTGCGCCCGTGGCCAGCCCGTCGCTCGTCCACCCCCGCGACCGATGGACACCGAGCCGCGGGTCCTGCTGGAACACGCAGGTGGCGGGGACCGTGCCCCGGGTGGGATTCGAACCCACACTGAATGGTGTTTGAGACCATCGCCTCTGCCGTTGGGCTACCGGGGCCAGCAGCGCCAGAACTTTAGCCGAAACGCCGCCGGCCCACGCCCTTGGCCAAAGTCGACCTGTCTACTACAGTTTCGAGCGAAGAGGTTCGCGGGTGCTCGGCAGCGGGGAGATCGACATGACCATGATCGCCGGGATCGGTGCGCGGATCGGCGACTGGGGCCGCCGGAGCAACGAGCGTGCGTTGGCGAACGCGCGGGAGGCGTCGACGACGCTGAGCCGGACGCGGGTCGAGCGCGAGGAGGTCGAGCTCTACCTGCGCACGCGGTACGCCGGGCCGGTCCGTCACGAGCCGATCAGGGATGTGACCCGACCGGCCTGACGGCGCCGGCCGCGGGCGGATACGCTGCTGTCCGTGACGCAGCCGACCGACCCGCGGGCGCCCGAGGGTCCCGCGCGGAAGGTCGTCATCGCCGAGGACGAGGTCCTGATCCGGATGGACCTCGCGGAGATGCTCACCGAAGAGGGGTACGACGTCGTCGGCCAGGCGGGCGACGGTGCCACCGCGGTCGAGCTGGCCCAGGAGCTGCGCCCCGACCTGGTGATCCTCGACGTCAAGATGCCCGTCCTCGACGGCATCGCCGCGGCCGAGCAGATCGCCGGCCAGCGGATCGCGCCGGTGGTCATCCTGACGGCGTTCTCCCAGCGGGACCTGGTGGAGCGGGCCCGTGACGCGGGCGCGATGGCCTATCTGGTGAAGCCGTTCAGCCAGTCCGATCTCGTGCCGGCGATCGAGATGGCGATGAGCCGCTTCGCCGAGCTGTCGATGCTCGAGGCCGAGGTCGCCGACCTCACCGAGCGGCTGGAGACCCGCAAGGCGGTCGACCGCGCCAAGAACGTGCTCCAGGAGCAGCTCCGGCTCTCCGAGCCGGAGGCCTTCCGGTGGATCCAGAAGACCGCCATGGACCTGCGCCTCTCCATGCGGCAGGTGGCCGAGGGCGTCATCGCGCACGGCCCCGGCATCGCGGGCTGAGCCCTGCGCCGGGCGGCTCCGCCGCCGTACGTCTCCGCCTGATCACGCTTTGGTAAAGCCTCGTTGCGACGCGCGCGACTGGCGCGGGAGAGTGGCGCAGACCACATTATTGGCCCCTAGACTGCCCGAAACCCGGCCGGGTTCTGGATGGGAGGACCGAGTTGAAGTCTCAACACGTCGTCCGCGAGCGGAGGGTGGCCAGAGGGGCTGCGGGGCTGATCGCCGCGCTGCTGCTCGCGCCGCTGCTCGCACTGATGTCCTCAGGGGCGGCCCAGGCCGTCGACACGCTCTGCCTCCCGGGCCCCGACGCCGCCTGCATCGCGGGCACCGTCCGCACGGAGGACGGTCCGCTGGCCGACGTGAAGCTCACGGTCACCGACGAGAGCGGCGCCGAGCAGGAGGTCACCACCAGCGAGACCGGCAAGTGGAACCTCCAGCTCGACAAGGAAGGTCCCTACGTCGTCAAGATCGATGAGGCGTCCCTGCCCGACGACGTGGTCGTCGCCGAGGACCAGATCACGGTCCAGGCGGCGTTCGGAGTCACCAAGCCGGCGCTCTTCGACGTCCGCACCGAGGCCTACAGCGCCTCGACGAGCAAGGTCGACGAGCTCGTGCAGAGCACGGTCAACGGCATCCGGCTCGGCCTGCTGCTCGCGCTGGCCTCGGTCGGGCTCTCGCTGATCTACGGCACCACCGGCCTCTCGAACTTCGCGCACGCCGAGCAGGTCACCCTCGGTGGGCTGCTCGGCTACTTCTTCGTCAACCAGCAGGGCCTCAGCCTCTGGGTCGGCGGCATCCTGGTGGTGATCGTGTGCTCGTTCACCGGCTGGTTCCAGGATCGGGTGCTCTGGCAGCCGCTGCGGCGCCGGGGGCTCGGGCTGATCCAGATGATGATCGTGACGATCGGGCTCTCGCTGGCACTCCAGTACGTCTTCCAGTACGCCGTCGGGGCCCGCACCGTCCGCGTCGAGCAGGCCAACCCGGAGGTCAGCACGTTCGGGCCGGTCACGATCACCAACCAGTCGCTGGTCGCCATGGGGATCTCGATCGTCGTCCTGGCCGCGGTCGGGTACGCACTCCTGCGCACCCGCATCGGCCGCGCCACCCGCGCCGTCTCCGACAATCCGGCGCTGGCGTCGGCGTCGGGCATCGACACCGACCGGGTGATCCGCCTGGTCTGGACGGTCGCCATGGGCCTCGCGGGTCTCTCGGGCCTCCTCTACGCGCTGGTCACCAACGGCATCAAGTGGGACTCGGGCATGCAGATCCTGCTGCTGCTCTTCGCGGCGGTGACCCTGGGCGGCCTCGGCACCGCGTTCGGAGCCCTCCTCGGCTCGTTGATCATCGGCCTCGTCGTCGAGCTGTCGCCGGTGCTGGGCATGCCCGGTGACTTCAAGTACGCGACCGCCATGCTGATCCTGATCCTGCTCCTGCTCGTGCGACCGCAAGGTCTGCTCGGCAAGCCGCAGCGGGTCGGGTAAGGGAGGGACTGACGACCATGGACACCATCCAGTTCATCCTCAACGGCATGATGCGCGAGGCACTCTCGCCCCAGACCGCCGCGGTCGCCATCGCGGTGATCGGCCTGAACATCCACTTCGGCTTCACCGGACTGATCAACATCGGTCAGTCGGCGTTCATGCTGCTCGGCGCCTACGGCTTCGCGATCTCGGTCTGGCACGGCCTGCCGATGGTGGTCGGCCTGGCTCTCGGGTTCGGCGCGGCGTTCGTCTTCGCCCTCATCCTCGGCGCGCCCACCCTGAAGCTGCGTGGCGACTATCTCGCGATCGTCACGATCTCTGCCGCCGAGATCATCAGGTACGTCGGCAGATCGGCGTTGCTGACCGACTTCACCGGCTCCGCCCAGGGCATCCCGGGCAGCCAGTACCGCGACCCCTTCACGAGCCTGTCCTTCTTCGGCGGCGGCCAGTTCACGCTGCTGCCGTTCAACTACACCGACGTCGCCGACGGTGCGGCCTGGGTGCGCATCATCGGGTGGGTCCTCGTAGTGGCGTGCGCCGTGGTGCTGATCCAGCGGCTCCGGAGGGGCCACGCGTTCGCCGGCCTGGGGCAGGCCGCGCTGATGGGCGCCCTGATCATCGTCGGCATCTTCCTGCTGTTCTTCCTCTTCCCGGTGCCCAACCAGCGCACCGGCGTCAACGGCTGGTGGGTCAGGTTCATCGCCTGGGGCCTGGTGCTGCTGTGCACCCTGGTCGTGTACCTGCTGGTCCGCAGCCCGTGGGGCCGCCTGCTGCGCGGCATCCGCGAGGACGAGGACGCGATCCGCTCCCTGGGCAAGAACGTCTTCTCCATCAAGATGCAGGCGCTGATCATCGGCGGGCTCTTCGGTGCGCTCGGCGGCATCGTCTACGTGCTGCCCGCCAGCGTGCAGCCCGACTCGATGGGCCGCTCGCTGACGTTCTTCTGCTACACGGCCCTGCTGCTCGGTGGAGCCGCGACGATCTTCGGGCCGCTGCTCGGCTCGATCCTGTTCTTCGCCGCCCGCATCGGCATCAAGTACACCGCCGCGGCGTACGTGCCCGACAGCATCATGAACAACCAGCAGACCGAGCAGTTCTCCTACATCGTCGTCGGCGTGGCGCTGATGCTGATCGTGATCTTCCGACCACAAGGCATCCTGGGCAACAAGAGGGAGCTCCGATTCAATGTCTGACCAGATGGCATCCCCGTCCGTTGCCCCGCGTGGGCTCGCCGACCCGGCCGCTCGCCGCGAGCTGGTCTCCGGATTCGAGGCGACGCCCGGCTCGGGCAAGCCCGATCCGATCCTGGTCGTCGACAACATCGTGCGCCAGTTCGGCGGCATGACCGCCGTCGACGTCCAGCACCTCGAGGTGCAGCGGGGGATCATCACCGCGCTGATCGGCCCCAACGGTGCCGGCAAGACGACGTTCTTCAACCTGATCACCGGCTTCGACAAGCCGACCTCGGCCGGCAAGGGCGCCCACTGGGCCTTCGACGGCCGCACCCTCGACAAGACGTCGGCGTCGAGTGTGGCGCGGGCCGGCATGGTGCGCACCTTCCAGCTCACCAAGGCGCTCAGTGCTATGACGGTGATCGAGAACATGATGCTCGGCGCCCAGGACCAGGCGGGGGAGAACCTCTTCAAGTCGATGTTCCGCGGCACCTGGCGCAAGCAGGAGCGGGAGATCGAGGCGAAGGCCGACGAGCTGCTCGCGCGGTTCAAGCTCCACGAGAAGAAGGACGACTACGCCGGCAGCCTGTCGGGTGGTCAGCGCAAGCTGCTCGAGATGGCGCGGGCGCTGATGAGCGACCCGAAGATGATCATGCTCGACGAGCCGATGGCGGGCGTGAACCCCGCGCTCACCCAGTCGCTGCTCGGCCACATCCAGAGCCTGCGCGACGAGGGCATGACCGTGCTCTTCGTCGAGCACGACATGCACGTCGTACGCCATATCTCCGACTGGGTGGCGGTGATGGCGGAGGGCCGCCTGGTCGCCGAGGGGCCCGCCGAGTCGGTGATGTCCGACCAGGCCGTGATCGACGCCTACCTCGGTGCGCACCACGACACCGACCTCGGCGACGACGCCCTGCTCTCCGACGAGACGATGGAGGAGCTCGCGGAGCAGGTGGCGGCCGAGGAGGCCGAACGCGAGGCCGAGGAAGAGGCGGAGGGACTGCGATGACCGAGCAGCAGACGGGTGGCACCGCCACCGAGACCCGCACGCCGGTGGTGGAGGCCCGCGACCTGGTCGCCGGCTACCTGCCGGGCGTGAACATCCTCAACGGCTGCAGCCTGCAGGCCTTCCCGGGCGAGATGATCGGCATCATCGGTCCGAACGGCGCCGGCAAGTCGACCCTGCTCAAGGCGATGTTCGGCCTGGTGAAGGTGCACTCCGGCTCGGTGCTGCTGGGCGACCGCGACATCACGAACCTGCGCACCAACCAGCTGGTGGAGATGGGCGTCGGCTTCGTGCCGCAGACCAACAACGTCTTCCCGTCGCTGAGCATCGAGGAGAACCTCCGGATGGGGCTCTTCCTGCGCCCGAGGAAGGTGCGGGAGCGCCTCGATGCGATGTGGGACCTGTTCCCGGTGCTGCACGACCGGCGCAACCAGAGTGCCGGCGCGCTCTCGGGCGGCGAGCGCCAGTCGCTCGCGATGGCCCGGGCGCTGATGATGGAGCCCTCGGTGCTGCTGCTCGACGAGCCGTCGGCCGGCCTGTCGCCGGTGCGCCAGGACGAGACCTTCCTGCGCACCCGGCGGATCAACAAGACCGGGGTCTGCGTGGTGATGGTGGAGCAGAACGCCCGCCGCTGCCTGCAGATCTGCGACCGCGGCTACGTCCTCGACCAGGGCCGTGACGCCTACACCGGCACCGGCCGCGAGCTCGCCAACGACCCCAAGGTCATCGAGCTCTACCTCGGCACCCTGGCCAAGGACGTCGACGACGCGCGCGACCACCCCTCGGCCTGACGGATCCCCGTCGACGCGCTCGGCGGTGACGGTGGTCGAGGAGGCGCGCCCACGGTGGTTGAGGAAGGCGCGCCCCACGGTGGTTGAGGAAGGCGCGCCCCACGGTGGTTGAGGAAGGCGCGCTAGCGCCTGTCTCGAAACCACCTGTCCCGCGCGTGCGAGTGCCGGCGTCCTCCCGGTGCCAGGGTGGGTGCGCGTCCTCCTCGTCCAGGGTTCTCGTTCGCCGCTCCGGCCCTTGACGACTCCTCCCGCACACTCCGTTGCCGCCTCTTGGACTGGACGCCGATCCATGGTCGGATCTGGGCCGCGTTGGGGCGCGGTGGTTGAGGTGTGAGGGCCGCCAGGCCCGAGCCTCGACACCACCACCGGTGGAGGAGCGTCCCGGTGCCCGGGTCGGTTGGCGGTTCATCAAGGGAGGAGGTCGACGTCGCGCCTCCCTGGCTCAGTTCATCGAGGGAAGCGTGGCCTGACCGTCATCCCGTGATGAACCTGCGACCGGTGATGACGTGGGCAGTGGGGCGGATCTCAGCGGGAGGTTCGTCGGTCGGCCGACGAACCTCTCCGCTCGACCCGCACCACCAAGCAAGAGGCCCCGGACCGAAGTCCGGGGCCTCTCGCAGAACTCAGCGGTGATCAGCAGATCACTTCTGGCCCTCCACGGTGCTGGTGAGCTCGTTCTTGTTGTCGGCGTTGTAGGTGTAGATGCCGACGAACGCCGACGACGGGTCGTTCTCGTCGTCGATCGGGCCGATGCCCGAGGGACCGGCGTACCGGATCTCCTTGTCCTCCCCGAGCAGGGCGACGCAGTCGGCGTAGGTGTTGCACTCCTCGGCGCCGTCCACCGCGCCGGAGACGGCCGCGAAGTTCTTCTGGATCGTCTGCGGGTCGGTGCCGCCACCCCGGACCGCGGCCAGCGCGGCGAGGATCGTGGCGTCGTAGGACTCGGCGCCGTACGCGAAGTCCTTGAGCTTCGTGCCCTCAGCCGCCTCGTACCAGCCGACCAGGCGGTCCTTGAAGCCCTGGTCCGGGTCCGCGCCGGGGATGGTGCCCTGAGCGCCCTCCATGGTGCCCTTGGCGAAGTCCGCGCTGTAGTCCGCGGTGTTGCCGTCGGAGAGGTAGACCTTCGACATGTCCCAACCCTGAGCCTTGAGCTCGGGGATGATCGACTTGGTCTCGTCGAAGGCGAGCACGACGATCGCGTCGGGCTTGGCGGCGAGCACGCCGCTGACCTCGGCGGAGAACGTCGTCTGGCCGGCCGGGAACTCGTCGCCCTGGCCCTTGCAGCCGTAGACGCAGGAGCCGCCGGCACCCTTCACGGTGTCCTCGACCGCGTTCCGCAGGCCGGTGCCGTAGGTGTCGTTGAACACCAGGAAGCCGACCTTCGAGTAGCCGTCGGTCGAGATCAGGGTGCCCAGCGCGTTGCCCTGGACGCCGTCCGGCGGCGCGGTGCGGAAGTACCACGGCGAGTAGCCGGACAGGTCGACGGCGGTGTTGGCCGGGGAGACCTGGACGATCTTGTTGTCGGCGAAGGTGTCGACGACGTTCAGGGACACACTGGAGGACGCGGCGCCGATGACGACGGAGGGCTTGCTCGCGACGAGCGTGCCGGCGGACGCGGTGGAGACCGACATGTCGGTGGAGTCACCGGAGTCCTGGACGTCGTGGCACGCCTTGGTGCCGTCGACGCCGCCGGCGGCGTTGATGTCCGAGACCGCCAGCCCGACGCCCGAGATCTCCGGCGGGCCGAGGTAGGCCAGGTTGCCGGTGAGCGGCAGGATGCCGCCGACGCGGAGGCTGTCTGCGCTGGTCTGGTTGGCGGCGCACTTGTCGTTGGTGAACGAGTCCGCGGCCGGCGCGGACTCGGAGGCCGACGGAGTGTCGCTGGCGGTTGCCTCGGGCTCGTCGCTCGAGTCGTCGCCGCATGCGGTCAGGACGAAGCTGATCGCGGCTGTGCCCGCCATCAGCCGCACCCAGGTGGCGGTTCTGGATCGATTCACGGGGTGAACCTTTCTGTCGCGTTGATGCACTACACCGCGCCCGTCCTCGAGAGACCGGGCATAGCCCTGCCACCGTAGGACCGGCTACCGGGCAGTGTGATGTGCGGCACGTTGTCGTTAGCGAACCGTTACGTCACCGAAACCGTCAACGAAACGCGGCCACGAGCTGTACCAGGACCGGTGCGACGAGCAGTGCCGGGAGCAGGTCCGCGACCGGGATCTCCCGCACCCGCAGCAGCCGGAGGGCCACCCCGACGAGCAGCAGCCCACCGGTCGCGGTGATCGCCGCGAGATGGGCGTCGGGCAGGACGTCGCCGAGCGCCAGGCCGAGCAGCGTGAGGCCGCCCTGGACCACGACGATCGTGGTCGCGCTGGCCGCGACGCCCCACCCGAAGGACGCGGCGAAGGCGATCGCGGCGAAGCCGTCGAGCGCGGCCTTGAGGAACAGCTGCTCGGAGCCGTTGCCGAGGCCGTCGTCGAGCGACCCCAGGATCGTCAGCGGCCCCGTGCAGAAGACCAGCGAGGAGACCACGAAACCTTCGACGAAGCGGTGCCGCTCCACCGAGCTCGCCCCGCCCGAGAGCCGGCGCTGCAGCCAGCCGCCGAACCACTCCACCCGCGACTCCAGGCGCAGCAGCGAGCCGACGATCCCGCCGACGAGCAGCGAACCCAGCACGACGAGCATCGGGGCGCTGTCACCGATCGTGTCGGAGAGGTCGTCGTCGAGCACGGCCATCGCCGACGTACCCGCGATCAGCAGGGTCACCAACCCCAGCGCGTCGGTCACGACGTCGCGGGTGCGCACCGGGAGCCGATTGCCGAGAAGCACGCCGATCGTGCTGCCGATCAGCACGGTGGCGACGTTCACGACGGTGCCGATACCGGGGATCACGGGACTCCTCTGACATCACGGGGAGGCTGAGCGTAGTCTCTACCGGTGGAGCCGCGACCGGGGGACAGGAGACGCGGCAGGCCTGAGAGGTCGGAATAGGCATGTCGCGATGAGCCGCTTGCTGGTGTCGCTGCGCTCGGTGACCCCCGAGGACGCCGCCCATCTCGCCGAGGTGTGGGGCGACGTGATCCGCAGGGCCGGTCCCGAGGACCAGGTCGCCGACATGGAGGCCGTGATCGCCATGGTCCTGGACTCCGACGATCAGCGCATCGTCGTCGCCGAGTACGACGGCGAGTTCGCCGGCGCCGTCCATCTCGAGCGCACCACGATGTCGGCGCTCAACCTCGAGCCCGTGGTCCGCGCGCTGTCGCCGCACGTGCTCGTGGCCCACCGGCGGCGCGGGGTCGGCACCGCGCTGATGGAGGCCGCGGTCGCCTGGGCCGAGGAGCTCGGCATCGCGCACGTCGCGACCGCGGCCGTCGCGGGCTCCCGGGACGCCAACCGCTTCATGGCCCGGATCGCGCTCGGACCGTACGCCGTGCTGCGGGTCGCCACGACCCACGCGGTGCGCGGCCGGCTCAGCGCGCACCGTCGCCCGGCCGCCGCGGGCGGTCGCCAGCTCACCCAGGTGCTCGCCGCCCGCCGCTCGCTGCGCCGCAGCCGGGCGGGGGCCGAGGGCTGATCGCGGCCACGGGGTTTCGGCTGCTGGCAGCCCAAACCCGCGCGACGCGCCGACGCGCACCGGCGTGTCGCCCGGGTCCTGGCTGCTGACAGCCAAGACCCGCAGCACGGCTCACCCCGCGTACCGCTCCCGCGGCATCAGCGCGCAGGTGATCCGCGAGGTGCACACGCGCTTGCCGCGCTCGTCGGTGACCACCACCTCGTACGTCGCCGTCGTGCGGCCGAGGTGGATCGCGGTGGCCGTGCCGGTGACCGTGCCGGATGTCGCCGAGCGGTGGTGGGTGGCGTTGATCTCGATGCCCACCGACAGCCGGTCGGGGTGGGCGTGGATCGCGGAGCCGACCGAGCCGAGGGTCTCCGCGAGCACCACCGAGGCGCCCCCGTGGAGCAGCCCGTAGGGCTGGGTGTTGCCCTCGACCGGCATCGTCGCGACCACGCGCTCGGCCGAGATCTCGGTCAGCCGGATGCCCATCTTGTCGTTGAGCCCGCCCATGCCCTCGGGCATCGCGGCGATGTAGTCGTCGATGCTCAGCGGATCCGCGTCGGGGGTGGTCATGGTGCCATCCTGCCTGTCGGTGGCCGCCGCTAGAGTCGCAGGGTGCCACGCCTGCTGCTGCTCGACGGTCACTCGCTCGCCTACCGTGCGTTCTTCGCGCTGCCGGTGGAGAACTTCTCCACGACGACCGGACAGCACACCAACGCCGTCTACGGCTTCACCTCGATGCTGATCAACGTGCTGCGCGACGAGCAGCCCACCCATGTGGGGGTGGCCTTCGACGTGTCGCGGCAGACCTTCCGCCTGGAGCAGTACTCCGAGTACAAGGCGAAGCGCAACAAGACGCCGTCCGAGTTCAGCAGCCAGCTGCCGCTGATCGAGGAGGTCCTCGACGCGCTCAACATCCCGTTCCTGAAGAAGGACGGCTACGAGGCCGACGACATCATCGCCACCCTGGTCACCCAGGCCCTCGACGACCCGGAGATGGAGGTGCTGATCCTCACCGGCGACCGCGACTCGCTCCAGCTCGTGACCGACCGCTCCACCGTCCTCTACCCGATGCGCGGGGTCTCCGACCTGGCCCGGATGACTCCGGCCGCCGTCGAGGAGAAGTACGGCGTCCCGCCGGCCCGCTACCCCGAGCTCGCGGCGATCGTGGGGGAGACCTCCGACAACCTGCCCGGCGTCCCCGGTGTCGGCCAGGGCTTCGCCGCCAGGTGGATCAACCAGTACGACGGCCTCGACAACGTCATCGCCCACGCCGACGAGATCACCGGCAAGAAGGGCGAGGCGCTGCGCGAGCACCTCGGCGACGTGATCCGCAACCGTCAGCTCAACGCCCTGGTGCGCGACCTGCCGCTGGACAAGGCCCCGGCCGACCTGGCCGTGCGCCCCTGGGACCGCCAGGAGGTGCACACGCTCTTCGACGGGCTCGAGTTCCGGGTGCTGCGCGACCGGCTCTTCGAGACCCTCACCTCCGAGGAGGAGATCGACGACTCCGGCTTTGAGCTCGCCGGGTCCGTGCTCGCCGCGGGCCAGGTGGCCGGCTGGCTCGCCGAGCACGCCGCGAGTGGCGATCGGGTCGGGCTGCACCTGACCGGCCGTTGGGGCTCGGGCACCGGCGACGTCGACTCCCTCGCCCTCGCGACCCCGGCCGGCGCCGCGGCGTGGGTCTCGGCGGAGAGCCTCGACCCTGCCGACCAGGCCGCGCTCGGTGCCTGGCTCGCCGACGCCGACCGCCCCAAGGTGCTGCACGACGCGAAGGGCCCGATGCTCGCGCTCGCGGCCTGGGGGCTGCCGCTGGCCGGCCTGGCCCGCGACACCGCGCTCTCGGCGTACCTCGCCCGGCCCGATCAACGGTCCTACGACCTCGCCGACCTGACGGTCCGCTACCTCAAGCGTGAGCTCAAGCAGGGTGGCGCCGACGACGGCCAGCTCAGCCTGGGCCTGGAGACCGAGTCGGCCGGCGAGGTCGAGATGCTCCACGCGCGGGCGGTGCTCGACCTGGCCGCCGCGCTCGACGACGAGCTCGAGGAGCGCGGCGGCACCCGGCTGCTCGCCGAGGTCGAGCTCCCACTGGTCGACCTGCTCGCCGACATGGAGCGCACCGGCATCGCCGTCGACGTCGACCACCTGCAGAGCCTGGAGCAGCACTTCGCCGCCGAGGTGCGCAAGGCCGCCGACGACGCGTACGCCGTCATCGGCAAGGAGATCAACCTCGGCTCGCCCAAGCAGCTCCAGGTGGTGCTCTTCGACGAGCTCGGGATGCCCAAGACCAAGCGCACCAAGACCGGCTACACCACCGACGCCGACGCGCTCCAGGCGCTCTACGTGAAGACCGAGCACCCGTTCCTGCTCCACCTGCTCCGGCACCGCGACGTGATCCGGCTGCGGCAGACCATCGAGGGCCTGCTCAAGACGGTCGCGAGCGACGGGCGCATCCACACCACGTTCAACCAGACGATCGCTGCGACCGGCCGGCTCTCCAGCACCGACCCCAACCTGCAGAACATCCCGATCCGCACCGAGGAGGGCCGGCGGATCCGGGAGGCCTTCGTCGTCGGGCAGGGCGCGGCCGGCGGCGAGTACGAGTCGCTGATGACCGCCGACTACAGCCAGATCGAGATGCGGATCATGGCCCACCTGTCCGAGGACGACCTGCTCATCGAGGCGTTTAAGTCGGGGCGCGACTTTCACTCGATCACCGCCGCCCGGGTCTTCGACGTGCCGGCCGACGACGTCAGCGTCGAGATGCGCGCCAAGATCAAGGCGATGAACTACGGCCTCGCCTACGGTCTCTCGGCGTTCGGGCTCGGCCAGCAGCTCGGCATCGACCCGGGGGAGGCGCGCGGGCTGATGGACGAGTACTTCCAGACCTTCGGTGGCATCCGCGACTACCTCGCGGGCGTGGTCGAGGAGGCCCGCAAGACCGGCTTCACCGAGACCATCATGGGCCGGCGCCGCTACCTGCCCGACCTGACCAGCGACAACCGGCAGCGCCGCGAGATGGCCGAGCGGATGGCGCTCAACGCGCCCATCCAGGGCTCCGCGGCCGACCTGATCAAGGTCGCCATGCTCAACGTCGACCGCACCATCGCCGAGGCCGGTCTGAGGTCCCGGATGCTGTTGCAGGTCCACGACGAGCTCGTGTTCGAGGTCGCTGCCGGCGAGCAGGAGGCGCTGGAGACCCTGGTGCGCGAGCAGATGGGCGGTGCGGCCGAGCTCGCCGTGCCGCTCGACGTCTCCGTCGGCTTCGGCCGCAGCTGGCACGAAGCCGCGCACTGAGGCGACGCCGCCGTCGGCGGTCGGTGGTGCGCAGGAAACCGGGTCGGGTGCCGGAAGGGTTGCTGGCTCACCGCTGGTGGGGGTGGTCGGTGCTCGGTGGTGAGCAGGCAACCGGGTCGTGCCGGAAGGGGTTGCTGGCTCACCGCTGGTGGGGGTGGTCGGTGGTCGGTGGTGCGCAGGAAACCGGGTCGGGTGCCGGAAGGGGTTGCTGGCTCACCGCTGGTGGGGGTGGTCGGTGGTCGGTGGTGAGCAGGAAACCGGGTCGGGTGCCGGAAGGGGTTGCTGGCTCACCGCTGGTGGGGGTGGTCGGTGGTCGGTGGTGCGCAGGAAACCGGGTCGGGTGCCGGAAGGGGTTGCTGGCTCACCGCTGGTGGGGGTGGTCGGTGGTCGGTGGTGCGCAGGAAACCGGGTCGGGTGCCGGAAGGGGTTGCTGGCTCACCGCTGGTGGGGGTGGTCGGTGGTCGGTGGTGAGCAGGAAACCGGGTCGGGTGCCGGAAGGGGTTGCTGGCTCACCGCCGGTGGGGGTGGTCGGTGGTCGGTGGTGAGCGGGCAACCGGATCCGATGCCGGAAGGGTTGCTGGCTCACCGCCGGTGAGTCGGTCGGCTACCTCTCTGCCGGGCGGACGACGCGCAGGCTGACCACCAGCAGCACGGCGAGGAGGGCGGCGTCGGTGCAGGTCACGACGGTCAGCAGCCCGCGCAGCGAGGAGCAGGTGAGCCCGACGCCGACCATGACGGCCAGGGCCGCCCAGACCAGGTAGACCGAGCGTCGTCCCTGGCGGGCCAGCACCGAGTAGACCAGCAGTTGCAGCATCGCGAGCACGATGCCGAGCAGCGCGAAGATCCACAGGTGATCGCCGATCTCGCGGTAGTCGCTGCCGCCGACGAACACCAGTGCGAGGTCGGGCAGCAGGGCGGCGCCGAGCACGACGAGCAGGCCGATCGCGAGCACCAGGCTTAGGCTCGCGGTCAGCGCTCGGCGGGCCTGGCCGATCGTCGCCATCGACGGGAACGCGACGACGACCACGAACTGGGGGAGGAACAGCACGGCCTTCGTCAGGATCAGGCCGCCGGCGTACAGGCCGGCGTCGTGCGGGTCGAGCACGTTGCGCGCGACGACGATGTCGGCGTTGGAGAGCGCGAAGAACGCCAACAGGGTCTGGGAGTTGTGCAGGATCTCCCGCATCACGTTGCGGAAGCCGTGGTCCGCCGAGCCCGCGCCGACGTCCCGCGGGCGCCGGAGGAACCACCAGCCCGCGACCACCGGAGCGCAGGCACCGAGGCCGACGCCGACCAGCGCCACCGTCTCGGTGGGCTGCCACAGGATCAGCGCGGTGCCGATGACCAGTCGGGGGACCCCGCTCAGCAGGTAGACCACCGACAGCGCACCCCAGCGCCGCTCGCCCTGCAGGACGCCGGCCTGCCCGCCCATCACGGTGAACGGGATCGACACCACCGAGATCAGCGCCGCCGTGGCCAGGCTCTCGAGCCGGAGCACCTGGTTGAGCACGGGCGTGAGCACCAGCAGCACGACACCGAGGCCCAGGGCGGCCCGGTAGGTCACGCCGAGGACCGTCTTCTCGATCTGCGCCACGTGCTCGGGCTCCGCGGCGATGCGCCGTGCGGCCGTCGCCTGGAGGCCGAGCTGGAGCACCGCGATCACCAGCAGGGCGGCCATCAGGGACGCGAAGGCGCCGTAGGACCGCGGCCCGAGCAGCCGCGCGGCGATCATCGTGAAGGCGTACGTCGCGACGTTCATGACGCCCATCGCGATCGCGATCGAGCCGCCGCCGCGGAAGACGGCGGCCAGCCGGTGCGACGCGACACTCACGGGAGGGAAGCGTAGGCGACGCGGCCGCGCTCGCCGTACCGCGCCCTGGGCCGGGATCCTCCTAGACTCACCGCCGTGACCACCGCCGCCGCGCTCGCGCGCTCCATGCGCCCGCGCCAGTGGGTCAAGAACGTGCTGGTGGTCGCCGCCCCGCTGGCGGCCGGCGACATCGGCGAGCCGGGGGTGCTCGGCGCCACGCTCGTGGCCTTCGTGTCCTTCTGCCTCGCGTCGTCGGCCGTCTACCTCGTCAACGACTGCGTCGACCGGGAGGCCGACCGCGCCCACCCCCGCAAGCGACACCGCCCGATCGCCGCCGGCGAGCTGTCGGTGACCACCGCCGTCGCGACCGCCGTCCTGCTCACCGTGTCGGCGGCCGCGCTCGCGCTGACGACGACGTGGCAGCTCGTCGCCCTGGTGCTCGCGTACGTCGCGGTGCAGCTGGTCTACTCGGCCTGGCTCAAGCACGAGCCGGTGATCGACCTGCTCCTGGTCGCGGCGGGGTTCCTGATGCGCGCCGTCGCGGGTGGCCTCGCCGCGTCGCTGGAGATCTCCGACTGGTTCCTGCTCGTCGCCGGGTTCGGCTCCCTCTTCATGGTGGCCGGCAAGCGCTACTCCGAGCTGCACACGCTCGGCAGCGAGGCGGGCACCCGCCGCTCGCTGGTGCGCTACACCGCGTCGTACCTCCGGTTCGTGTGGAGCGCCGCGGCCGCGGTCACCATCGCCGGCTACAGCCTCTGGGCGTTCGGCAACTCGAACGCCGGGCAGCTGCTGCCGTGGCACGCGCTCTCGATCATCCCGTTCGTCGGTGCGCTGCTGCGCTACGCCGTCGACATCGACGCGGGCACCGCCGCCGAGCCGGAGGACATCGTCTGGCGCGACCGGGTTCTCCAGGGGATCGGCGTGGTCTGGCTGGTGCTCCTCACGGTCGGCGTCCTCGATGGCTGAGCCCGCGACCGACGTCGTGCTGACCGGCTGGGGCCGGACCGCCCCGACGGCCGCGTCCCTGCGCCGGGCCGACGCCAGCGGCGTCGCGCGGCTGCTGCGCGACGCCGGGCCGCGCGGCCTGATCGCCCGCGGGCTCGGGCGCTCGTACGGCGACCCCGCGCAGAACGCCGGTGGGGACGTCCTCGCGCCGCTGCCCGGCTGGATCGACGAGCCCGGGCCGGACGGATCGGTGCGGGTCTCGGCCGGCACCAGCCTGCACGACCTGATGCGGCACCTGCTGCCGCGCGGCCGGTTCGTGCCCGTCACCCCCGGAACGCGCTACGTGAGCGTCGGCGGCGCGATCGCCGCCGACGTACACGGCAAGGGCCACCACGTCACCGGCAGCTTCGGCGAGCAGGTCGTCTCCCTCGACCTGGTGCTGCCCGACGGCACCACCCGGACCGTGGGCCCGGACACCGACCCCGAGCTGTACTGGGCGACCGTCGGCGGCATGGGGCTCACCGGGGTGATCGTGGCCGCGGTGCTGCGCACCATCCCGGTCGAGAGCGGCTACCTCACCGTCACCACGCAGCGGCTCCCCGACCTCGACGCCGTGCTGCGGGAGATGGCCGAGGGCGACGCCCGCTTCGGGTACTCCGTCGCGTGGATCGACACCGAGGCCCGAGGCCGATCCCTGGGCCGGTCGGTGCTCTCGCGCGGCGACCACGCGCGCCGCGACCAGCTGTCCGGCCGCGCCGCCCGGGACCCGCTCGCGCTCCCGCGCGCCCCCCGGCTGACGGTGCCGCTCACCCCGCCGACCTCACTGGTGACGGCCGCGACGGTCCGCGCGTTCAACGAGCTGTGGTTCCGCAAGGCGCCCCGCTGGCGGAGCGACGAGTTGCAGGACGTCTCCGCGTTCTTCCACCCGCTCGACGGCGTCGCCGGCTGGAACCGGCTCTACGGCCCGCGCGGCTTCGTGCAGTACCAGTTCGCCGTTCCCGAGGCGCACGCCGACGTCGTACGCCGCATCCTCGAGCGGCTCGCGGCCGACCGGCACCCGACCTTCCTGGCGGTGCTCAAGAGGTTCGGTCCGGGCAGCCCCGGCTGGCTGTCCTTCCCGCGGGCCGGGTGGACGCTCGCCGTCGACACCCCGGCGCGGCCGGACCTGGCCGACCTCCTCGCCGGCCTGGACGAGCAGGTCGTCGCGGCGGGCGGTCGGGTCTACCTCGCCAAGGACGCCAGGCTGCGACCTGAGATCGTCGACGCGATGTACCCGCGTGCGAGCGACTTCCGTGAGCTCCGGGCCCGGCTGGACCCGCAGCGCCGCCTCCAGTCCGACCTCGCCCGCCGCCTCCACCTCTGACCCCGACCCGACCGTGATCCCGACCCGACGAGAGGCCCCCATGATCAACGCGCTCGGCCGGCCGCAGACCGTCCTTCTCCTGGGCGGGACCAGCGACATCGCCCTCGCCCTGGCCCGGTCGTGGGCCCACGAGCCCGGCCTGTACGTCGTGCTGGCGGCCCGTCCGGGCCCGCGCCGCGACGCGGCCGCCGCGGAGCTCGAGCAGCTCGGGTGCGTCGTGGAGCCCATCGACTTCGAGGCGACCGACACCGCCCGGCACCCGGCGCTCATCGAGTCGGTCGCGTCCGGCCGTGACATCGACGTGGCGGTGGTCGCCTTCGGGGTGCTCGGCGACGAGGAGCGGGCCTGGCAGGACCACGAGACCGCGGTCCACCTGGCCGAGGTCAACTACGTCGCGCCGGTCAGCGTCGGCGTCTGCCTGGCCGAGCGGCTGCGCCGCCAGGGCCACGGGGTGATCGTCGCGCTCTCGTCGGTCGCGGGGGAGCGGGTGCGGCGCTCGAACTTCGCCTACGGCGCGTCGAAGGCGGGCATGGACGGCTTCTATCTCGGCCTCGGCGAGGCGCTGCGCGGCAGCGGCGCCCGGGTGCTCGTGGTCCGGCCGGGCTTCGTGCACACCAAGATGACGGCCGGTCGCGACGCCGCACCGCTGTCGGTGAGCGCCGAGCAGGTCGCGAGCGCGGTGACCAAGGCGGTCGCCTCGGGCGATGACCTGATCTGGGTGCCGGCCGCGATGCGCGGGGTCATGTCCGGCCTGCGCCACGTGCCGCGCTCGCTCTTCCGCCGGCTGCCGATCTGACCATGGGCCCGACCCTGCGGCGCCTCCTCCCGGACCTGTGGGCGGTGCTGCTCGCCGTGCTCCTGCTCGGGCCCGCGCTCGGGGCGGGCTACCTGCTGACCTACGACATGGTCTGGGTGCCCGACCTCGCGGTGCGCGGCGACTTCCTCGGGCTGGGGCCGGCGCTGCCCCGGGCGGTCCCCTCCGACCTGGTGGTGGCGCTCGCCGACGAGGTCGTGCCCGGCATGCTGCTGCAGAAGGCGGTGCTGCTCGGCTGCCTGGCCGCGGGCGGCCTCGGCGCCGCGCGCCTGGCCGGCCCGGGCCTGGTGGCGCGCTCGGTCGCCGTCAGCGTCGCGGTGTGGAGCCCGTTCGTCGTCGAGCGGCTGTGGATCGGGCACTGGCCGGTGCTGCTGTGTTGGGCGGCGCTGCCGTGGCTGGTGCTGGCGGGGGCCCGGTTCCGAGACGAGTCGCGGGTCGGCGCCGCGCTGCCGCTCCTGCTGCTGGTCGGGTCGCTGAGCGCGAACGCCGGGGTGATGTCGGCCGCGGTCCTGCTCGCGGTCGCCGCCACCCGCCGGCGCCGGCCCCTCGCGACGCTGCTCGTGCTGGTCGGTGCCGCCAACGCGCCCTGGGTCGTCGCCGGGCTGCTGCACGCCTCCGGTGCGACCTCGGACTCGACCGGCTCGGTCTTCGCCCTGAACGGCGACGGGCTCCCCGCGCCGCTGGCGGCCCTCACCCTCGGCGGGATCTGGAACGCCCAGGTCGTGCCGGGCAGCCGCGACGTGCTCGCGCTCGGGATCGTCGCGACCGGGCTGCTGGCCGCGGCGGCGGCGTACGGCCTGCGCCCGGCGTGGCGGCGGCTCGGCGCCCGCACCTGCGGTGCGCTGGCCGGCCTCTGGGTCGCGGGCTACCTGCTGGCCGTGCTCACCTGGCTCGCGCCGGACGCCATCGGCTGGCTGGCGGCCCACGTGCCGGGCGGCGGGCTGCTCCGCGACGGTGCCCGCTGGCTCGCCCTGTGCGTGCCGCTCGTGGTGGTGCTGGTCGCCGCGGGCTGCGAGCGCCTGGTCCGGAGACTGCGGATCCCCGGGCTGCGACCGGTGGTGGCGATCGGTGCGGTGCTGGCGCCGCTGGCGCTGCTGCCCGGTGCGGCCTGGGGCCTCCTCGGGACGATGGCTCCCGCGGACTATCCCGACGACTATGCTGCGGCCCGCGCCGCGCTGAGCGAGCGTCCCGACGGGGACCTGCTGGTGCTGCCCTTCAGTGGCTTCCGCGCACCCGCCTGGAACCACGGCCGCACGGTCCTCGACCCGCTGCCGCGCTACCTCCAGCCCGACTACGTCGTCAACGACGAGCTCGCGGTCGACTCGCTCGTGCTCGCCGGCGAGGACCCGCGGACGCCGCAGGTGTACGCCGCGCTCGCACTGCCGACCGAGGTGGCGCGCTCGGCGGCGCTGACGAGACTGGGCATCGCGATGGTCGCCCGCGAGCACGGCGTGCCGGCGCTGCCGACGCAGGACGCCCCACTCGCGGGCGTGGTGCTGCACGACGGTCCCGACGTCGAGGTGGTCCGCCTGGCGGGGTCCGTCGACGTGCGGGAGCCCTCCGCCGGGTGGGTCGCGGCGGTCACGGTGGCCTGGTCCGCGTACGCCGGCCTGCTCGTCGCGGCCGGGTGGAACACGTTCCGGTTACGGCGCTCCGGAATCCGGTCTTCCGCTCGGGGCAGGTGATACGGTCTGCGCCGAGAGGGAGGAACCCCACGTGCAAGCTTTTCTCATCACCTGCGTGAGCCTGCTGGTCGGCGGCGGCCTCGCCGGCGCCACGATCGTCGGGGTCGTCAACAACCAGACCGCGGCTCCCTCCCAGTCGCCCGGCGACTCCACCAACCCGTCGCTGGTCTACGGCCAGACGGAGTAGTGCCCCAGGCCCGCTGACCGGTCAACGGGCGGAGCGCACGCCCTCCTCGGGGAGGTCCTGGTCGGTGACCAGCTCACCGCGGATCGCCGCGGCGACGACGTGGGCGAACGCCGACTGGGAGTGACCCCAGGTGAAGCCCTCGCTGTGCCGCAGTGCGCCGTCGGCGAGCCGGCGCCGGAGCCCGGCGTCCTCCAGCACGGCGCGGAGCGCGGCGGTGAACCCGGCGCGGTCGTCGGCGAGCAGTCCTGAGACGCCGTCGATGATCGACTCCCGGGTGCCGCCGGCGTCGGCGTAGGCGACCGTCGGCGTGCCGTGCGCGGCCGCCTCCCCGACGACCAGGCCCCAGCCCTCCTTGAGGGAGGGCAGCGCCATCACCCAGGACTCCGCGTAGATCTCCTGCTTGCGGACCTCGGAGACATGACCCTCGAAGACCACGATCCCGCGCTCGACCAGCGCTCGCGCGTGGTCGTGCAGCTCGCCCTCCCACCAGCCGCTGCCGACGATGCGCAGCCGCAGGTCGGGGTGGTCGACGGCCAGCTCGGCCGCCGCGTCGATGGCGTGCTCGACCTGCTTGTGCGGCACCAGCCGGCCGACGACGCAGACGGTCGGTGCGGGGCTCTTGTCGACCTCGACCGGCACCACCGGGTCGGTGCCGTTGTGCACGACCGCGACCCGGGGGCCGGTCACGCCGAGCCCGCGCAGCTCCGCGCGGGTGGCCCGCGAGACGGCGACGTACTGGTCGCGCCGGTAGACCCAGGGCGCGAGGCGCCGCTCGACCCACCACCCGAACCGGCCGGTGAGACCGGGGTAGACCACGGGCCACTGCTCGCGGTGCACGTGGTGCACGAGCACGACGACCGGCCTGCGGGTGACCAGCCGGGAGAAGAACGGCAGCCCGTTCTGCACGTCGACCACGACGTCGACCGGTCCGAGCTCGCGGCGCAGCAGCGCCCACATCCCCCGAGCGTAGACCGAGAGCTTCGTCCCGCGGCGGACGAACCGGATCCCGTCGATGGTCTCGTCGGGGGCCGCGCCGGAGTGGGCGACGCAGAAGATCGTGACCGAGCAGCCCCGCTCCACCAGGCCCGCGGCGACCTTCTCGAGATACCTCTCGGCGCCGCCGCCCTCGGGGTTGCGGGTGTCGCGCCAGCTCAGGAAGACGACGCGGCGGCCGGTCAGCTCGTCGGCGTCGGAGGTCGGCACTCGGCGAGGTTACTACCGAGTCACTCCTCGGATAGGGTGCGCGCATGCTGAGCCGGTCGACCCCCGCGTCCGCCGGCGCGCCACCGTGGCGGGCCGACCTGCGCAGGTCCCGCCGGCTGCTCGCCGACTTCCGGGTCGAGCAGTCCGACCCGCGGCGCTTCTACTCCGCGCTCGCCGCCGACTCCATCGGCCAGCTCGCCGGCTACCTCGCCCTCGACGGGGCCACCGTGCTCGACGTCGGCGGCGGGCCGGGCTACTTCCGCGACGCGTTCCGCGAGGCCGGTGCGACGTACTGGGCCCTCGACGCCGACGTCGGTGAGCTGTCCGGCCTCGGGGGCATCGCCGCGGGCACCGTCATCGGCGACGGGATGCGGCTGCCGTTCCGCGACGGGGCGGTCGACCTCTGCTACTCCTCGAACGTGCTCGAGCACGTGTCGCGGCCCTGGGAGATGGCCGACGAGATGCTGCGGGTGACCCGGCCCGGCGGCATCGTCTTCCTGTCGTACACGCTCTGGTACGGGCCGTGGGGCGGGCACGAGACGTCGCCCTGGCACTATCTCGGCGGGGCTCGGGCGCGCCGGCGCTACGCCCGCCGCCACGGGCACGAGCCGAAGAACCGGTACGGCGAGTCGCTCTTCCCGGTGACCGTGCGCCAGGGGCTCGCCTGGGCCCGGTCGCAGCCCTGGGGCGAGGTCGTCGACGTGCTGCCGCGCTACCACCCGCGCTGGAGCCACGGGCTGGTCCGGGTGCCCGTGCTGCGCGAGCTGCTCACCTGGAACCTCGTCATCGTGGTGCGCAAGGCGTGATGCCGCCCGACGCCCCGCCCCGGGGGCTGGCCACGTCGCGGTTGCGGATGTGGGGGTACGCCGCGATCCTCGCCGCACTCGCGTTCTCCCAGTCGGCGGGCCGGATGGTCGCCGACACGAAGTTCGACCTGGTCACCGACCCCGCGAAGTTCCTGGGCAACGCACTGCGGCTGTGGGACCCGTCCGCGGCGTTCGGGCAGATCCAGAACCAGGCCTACGGCTACGCCTGGCCGATGGGCCCGTTCTTCCTGCTCGGCGACCTCCTCCAGCTGCCCGGCTGGGTGGTCCAGCGACTGTGGTGGACCCTGCTGCTCTGTGCGGCGTTCTTCGGGATCGTCCGGCTCGCCCAGCGCCTGGGCCTCGGCACGCCGCTGACGCAGGTCGTCGCGGCCTTCGCCTACGTGCTGACGCCGCGGATCACCACGCTCCTCGGCGGGACGTCGGTCGAGATCTGGCCGATGGCGCTCGCGCCGTGGGTGCTGCTCCCGCTGGTCCGCGGCAGCCGGGAGGGCTCGGTACGCCGCGCCGCCGCCGTCAGCGCCCTCGTCGTGGCGTGCTGCGGAGGGGTGAACGCGGTCGCCGTGGCGGCCGTGCTGCCGCTCGGGGTGATCTGGATCCTGACCCGCGGCCCGGGGCCGCGGAAGTGGCCGCTCCTGGGCTGGTGGACGCTGTTCACCGCGCTCGCCACGATGTGGTGGTGGGCGCCACTGATCTTCCTGGGTCGCTACAGCGTTCCGTTCCTCGACTACATCGAGAACGCGACGGTCACCACCGTCCCCACCGACCTGCTGCGCACCCTGATCGGCGAGTCCGACTGGGTCGCCTACTTCGCCGGCATCGACTACCCGGCCGGCCAGTTCCTCGTCACCACGCCGTTCCTGATGCTCGACGCCGCGGTGATCGCGGCGTTCGGGATCGTCGGAGTCGGGCTCGCGAGCAACCCGCACCGCAGGTTCCTGACCTGGGGCGTGCTCGTCGGCCTGGCGCTGGTCGGCCTCGGCTACGCCGGCGACCTCTCCGGCTTCCTCGCCGGCGAGCGCGTCGAGCTGCTCGACGGCCCGCTCGCGCCGCTGCGCAACCTGCACAAGTTCGACGTCGTGCTGCGGGTGCCGCTAATGCTCGGCCTCGCCCACGTCCTGGCGACGCTGCCCGCCCTGGTCCGCGGCCGCCGGGACCGCGCGTCCACCTGGGCGGTCCGGTCGCTGTGGGCCGCGGCTCTGCTCGCCGTGGTCGCGACGACGCTGCCGTGGGCGCAGGACCGCATCGCACCGCGTGAGGGCGTCGTCGAGGTGCCGGACTACTGGTACGACGTGGCGCGCTACCTGCACGACCACGACGACGGCACGGTCTCGCTGGTGCTGCCGGCCTCGAGCTTCGGCGTCTACTCGTGGGGCAACGTCCACGACGACGTCCTCCAGGGGCTGGCCGACAGCCCCTGGGCGGTCCGCAACGTCATCCCGCTCGCCCAGCCCGGCAACGTGGCGTTCCTCGACGCCGTCACACGTGCCGTCGAGGCGGGCCGGCCCAGCGACACGCTCGCCGAGGTGCTGGCCGTCAACGGTGTCGGGAGGCTCGTGGTCCGCAACGACCTCGACCGGTTCGAGACGGGCGCACCGGACCCCGCCTACGTCGAGCGGGCGCTGGCGGACTCGCCGGGCATCCGGCTGGCGAGGTCGTTCGGGCCGACGGTCGGCGCCCCGCCGGTGGACGAGGTCGAGACACCCGAGGGCGACGTCCGGGTGCTGACCGGCTCCGGCATCGCGGCGGAGGTCGGCTCGGTCGACGTCTACGAGGTCGCCGGCGCTCGCACGATGACGGTCAACGACCCGCCCCCGCTCGTGGGCGATCCCGGCAGCGGCTTCCAGACGGCGGCCGCGGGCCTTGGTGCGGGGCCCTTCGTCCTGCCCGACGACGTCCGCGGCGACGAGGGCGGCGCGATCCTCACCGACGGGAACAAGCGGCGCGAGGTCAACTTCGCCGCGGTGCGCGCCAACCAGTCCGCCACCATGCCCGCGATCCAGCCGTACCGGCTGCGTGGACCCGAGCACCAGCACCGATTCCTGCGCGACCAGGACCGATGGCAGACGACCGAGGCCTGGGCCGGGGACGTCTCGTCGGCCGACGCGAGCACCTCGCAGGCGTACGCCGAGGCGCTGCCGCCCCTCGAGCCCGGGACCCATCCCGGCGCGGCTCTCGACCACGACCCGGCCACGGCCTGGCGTTCGGCGCGACAGGTACGGCCGGTGGGGCAGTGGTGGCAGGTGCGGTTCGTCGAGCCGGTTCCGGTGCCCCAGGTGCGCGTCACGCTGGCGGCCGGCTCCGCACCGGTGGACCAGCTCGTACTCCAGTCCGGCACCCGGTCGCGGCTGGTCCCGGCGCCCGAGCCCGGCGGCTCGCGCACCTACGCCCTCGGCTTCACCGACGCGTCGCTCCTGCGGATCACCGCCGCGGGGACCGACCCGGACCTCGGGGGGTCGTTCTCGCTCGCCGAGGTCGAGGTGCCCGGCATCGTGGCGCAGCGCTTCCTCGACCTGCCGCCGCCCGACCAGCGGATGCCGGTCTCGTCGATCCTGCTCCAGCGGGACCGCGAGCGCGCCGCCTGCGTCGAGGTCGGCTCGGCGTTCCCGTGCGACGACGCGCTCGTCGCGTCGGGGGAGGACGGCGACACGCTGGCGCGGCGCTTCCGGCTCTCCTTCGCCGACACCTACCGGCTGTCCGCGACGGCCTCCCTGCGGCGCACCGTCGACGCCAGCGACCTGCTCGCCTCCGGCGTCCGGGTCAGCAGCGACGCCGACGTGCGCGACGTCGCCGAGGGCCCCGTCGCCCTCGCGGACGGCGATCTCGGTACCTCGTGGGTCTCGCGCTCGGCGGGCGAGACCGTGCACCTGGAGTTCCCCGAGCGGCGCCGCATCGACGCGCTCCGGATCTCGGTGGACGACGGAGCGCCCGTCTCCCGGCCGACGCGGGTCGAGCTGACCTCCGGCGACCGGCGTCGGGTGCTGCCGGTCGAGGACGGCGTCGTCCGGGTCCCCGGGTGGCGCGTCGACGAGCTCGACCTGACGGTGCGGAAGGTCGAGCGCGCCTACTCCGCGTCGGGCAGCGAGTTCGTCGAGCTGCCGCCGGGCATCTCCGAGCTGGAGGTCGACGGCGAGTCGCTGAACCCCGGAGCGACGACGCCCCGCAGGTTCCGGTGTGGGACGGGCCCGCGGATCGGGGTCGCGGGCGTCGTGCAGGAGACGGCGCTCACCGCCAGCACCCAGGACCTGATCCGGGGGAGGAGCGTCCCCCTGCGGCTGTGCGAGACGACGGAGGCGGACCTGGACGCCGAGCCCACCTCGGCCCTCGCCGTCCCGACGCTGCTGCGGGCCGAGACCCTGACGCTGGCCGCGGCGGGCTCCGAGCCGAGCTCGCCGCTGTCCGGCGGCGCCGTCCGCCGCGACGCGCGCGGGACCCCGGACGCGGTCGACGTGCCCGCGCGCGACGCCGCGACCGTGCTCACCCTGCCGCAGAACGTCAACGCCGGCTGGCTGGCCACGCTGGACGGACGGGAGCTGTCGGCGACTCGCACGGACGGCTGGAAGCAGGCCTGGCGGCTGCCGGCCGGCGGCGCGGCGACGGTCGAGCTGACCTATCGCCCGGCCGTGCCTTTCGTCGCGCTGCTCGGCCTCAGCGCGCTGGCGGTCCTGGGCGTCCTCGGCGTGGCGCTCTGGCCGCGCCGAGGCGGGCGGCGGGAGTCGCCGGGGCTGCGCACCGGTCGGGTGGGGCTGCTCGACGTGGTCGTGGCCCTCGGCGCCGGGGCGCAGCTCGCGGGCTGGTGGGGGCTGGGCGGCACGGCGCTCGCGCTCGTGGTCGCCCGGCTGCTGCGCCGGACCTTCGAGGGCTGGGCGTGGCTGGCCGGGCTCGCGGTGCTCGGCGGTGCGCTGGCGCTGAGCGTCGACGTCCTCACGGACCGCTCGTGGGCGACGACCTGGAGCCAGGCATGGGTCCTGGGCGCGGTCTGCCTGCTCGCCGCCGGGCTGGCCGGGGGCGGTCGTCCGGCCGGTCCCACCGCGGGTCAGCCCGCCGGTCAGCCGGCCGGGAGCACCGCCCCGATCTCCAGGCGCTCGAGACACGCCGTACCGGACGCCACGCGTACGTCGACCGACGCGTAGGCGCCCGGCGCCGGCGTGATCAGCGTGTGCTCCCCCCGCTCCAGCCGGACGTCGACCGTGCGGTCGCCGATCCGCAGCGTGGCGTCGGTGTCGCGGGCCGCGGCGTACCGCAGCCGCAGGTACCAGTCGGGCCCCAGCACCGGACCGTCCAGCACGTGCGTCGTGCGGGCCGTGAGCGCCCGCGCGAAGCAGCCGTCGGCGCCGACGGCCGCCCGCTGGGTCCGCTGCGGCACGAACGTGATCGGGCGGAACCGACCGGCCGCGTCGACCACCGCGCCGCCGTCGGTCACGGTGGTCGCCACCTGCGGCCCGGGGCTCAGCATCGGGAACATGTGGCGGTAGGTGTTGGTGGGGTAGGCCAGCGGCGCCCACAGCCAGTCCGGCACCGTCCGGTTGAGGAGCACCGCGTCGGGATCCTCGGCCATCGAGGCGGCGACGTTGCCGTAGTAGCGCTCCGGACTGGTGTCGGTCAGGTTCCGCAGCGGGTAGGACGCCGTGCTCGCCACCGCCAGCGCCAGATAGCCGACCAGGCCGCCGACCACCCACGACGGCCGGGAGATCGACCACGTCGCGCCGGGGCGCGGCTCGGCGGACTGCCGGGCGCCCGGCACCGGCAGGAACGCCAGGCCCGCGGCCAGGGCGACGGTGAGCGCCGACTCGGTCTGGAACCGGAGGTCCAGGGCGATCGCGCTGCCGAAGTAGATGGCGCGGCTGACCGCGATCAGCGCGGCGTTGGCCAGCAGCCCGGCGACCGGGATCAGCCAGGCCCGCAGGCCGTGGCGCCGGGTCATCCCCGACGCGAGCACCACGACCCCGAGGACGACCCAGGAGAGCACCAGCAGCAGCTGCGAGGGGTGCACCTCGCTCTGGGTGACGCCGGAGACCTGCCAGTCGAGCGGGCCGCCGGCCGCGCCGATCGGGAAGGCGACGCCCGCGAGGTCGCGGAGCACCCCGAACAGCGGGCGGCTGCGCACCGAGCCCGCGTCGAAGTTGAGGGCGAAGGGCGCGTACGCCGCGAGGTAGACGAGGACGGCGACCACCTGGACGACGACCGCCGCGCGGTACCTGTTCCACAGCTGGCGCAGCCGGTCGGGGAACGTGCCCTCCGTGAAGTACAGCAGCGCGACGAGCCAGAGCACGACGAAGCCGGTGAGCGTCCGCTCGACGAACAGCAGGCCGACGGCCATCCAGGCGAACGTGGCGACCAGGGCCGGCCACCGCGGCGAGCGCAGGTAGGCCACGAACGACGACAGCGCCATGATGACCGCGAGCAGCATCGGCACCTGGTTGACCGCCGCGGCCCACCAGATCGTGGCGGGGATCAGGAAGGGGGAGAAGAGGAACAGCACCAGCGGCACCAGCGCCGCCCACCGCACGCCGAAGAGGCGCAGTACGAGCCGCAGCGCGGCGAGGCCGGTGAGCGCGAAGCCGACGACGATCTGCACGGCCGGATAGGCGAACGACATGGCGTCGGCGTGGGCGTTGAGCCAGGTGAGCAGGGCGCCGGCGGGCATCAGGTGCCCGTTGTAGGGCTCGACCAGGTAGGTCCAGGTCAGCGGCCCGTCCAGCGCCCGCTGGATGAAGTAGAAGTCGTCGTAGAAGAACCAGGCCCCCTGGAGCTGCCAGGCCCGGAACGCGGTCGCGACGGCGACCACCAGGAGGCCGGCCAGCAGCACGCCGCGCCCGGCGCTGCGCTGCGGCCGGGCGGCGCGCCCGGCGCCGCTGCCGATCACCGGACCGTCGCCCCCATCGGTCGTGCCTCGCGGTCCATGCGGCTGAAGTACCGGATGTTCTTGGCCCTCAGGATCGGCTTCTCGAACAGGTAGAAGGACGCCGTCGCGAGGACGATCGTCACCACCAGCGTGGCCCCGGCGACCGTGAGGTAGCGGCCGGTGAAGATCGGGATGTCGAGCACCGCGAACACCGCGTTGAGCACGAGCATGTGGATCGCGAAGATGCCGTAGGAGATCTCGCCGAGCCAGAAGAGCACCGGCCCGCTGAGCTGGGTGCGCACCCACCCCTCACGCTCCGGCCCGAACACCAGCGGCAGCACGTAGAGCGCGCCCGCCACGGCGTACAGGACCACCTTGGAGCCGGCCTCCCAGCCGCCGGGGACCAGCAGCTGCCGTGGCCCGGCGAGCGGCGAGCAGGCGATCGCGAAGACGGCGGTGGCCAGGATCCAGCACCCGGGCAGGTCGCGGGCCAGCCGCTCCAGCACGTGGTCGCCGGGCTCGACCGCGAGCTTGGCGGACACCGCGGCGAACCACACGCCGACCAGGAACCACGGCAGGTATCCGGGCAGCCACTGGGCGTAGTGGCCCTCGTGACCCGGGACCTGGGCGACGACCGCCTGCCAGGCGACGCCGGCGACGAACAGCACCCCGGCCCGGCGCAGCACCGACCGCACCTCGAGCCGGTGCCCACCCCGCCGGGGCTGCCAGGTCAGCCACCAGCACAGGAACGGCAGCACGACGTAGAAGGCGACCTCGGTGCACAGGCTCCACATCTGGGTGAGCGAGCTCGGCAGCAGCTCGGGCCAGTAGAGCTGGGTGAGGGTGAGGTTGCGGAGCCAGACCTCCCAGCTCGAGCCGTCGTTCGCCGGGTCGAGGGCGAGCGCGGCGACGACCACCGCCCAGTAGAGCGGCAGGATCCGCAGCGCCCGCTTCCACAGGTAGTGGCGGGTCGACGGCGCGCGCCGGCCCAGGGCGGCGGTGAGGAACCACGGCCGGCTCAGCAGGAAGCCGGACAGCACGAAGAACAGGGTGACGCCGAAGTCGAGACGGGCCAGGGCCGCGCCGATCCAGCCGTGGTTGATCTGGCCGGTGTTGAAGGCGGCATGGGTGAGCACGACCATGATCGCGCCGATCGCGCGCACGGCGTTCAGGGTCGGGAACGAGCGGTCCTGGAACGTCATGAGCCGGCCCCGTCGCCGTCGGCGGCGCCGGCCGGGTCCGCCGGCGCGAGAGGACCGGCGGTGACGTCGTCGGTGCACAGCTGGGCGCCGCCGGCCAGGCCCGAGATCGTCACGCTGCCCACGGGCTCGTGCGCGGCGCGGTCGGCGACGAGTGGGGTCCTGACGTACAACGCGTGGAGTCCTCTCACGATGGTGGCGGAGATCGTCTCACCACCGACCTCGACGGACACGGGGCTGGTGCCGCTGCTGAGGTAGCCGATCCGGACCCAGGAGCGGGCGTTCCAGCGCGCCTCCGGGCCGGGCTCGAGCCCGGTCGGGTCGAGCGGGATGGTGCGCGGCCGGTCGGCGACCCGATAGCCGCAGTCCTGCTCGTCGCCGGGCGGCGCCTGCTCCAGCGGGGTGATCACCGACGGCACGACCCGGCCGTCGTCGGTGACCGTGGCCACGGCGTCGATCGCGGCGTCCGGGAACGAGACGTCCTTGCCGTACGCCGTCAGCAGGTGGCTGAGGGTGTTGTCGGGATAGGAGTAGGCGCCCATCACGACCTCCGGGACCGTGGTGTCGTCCAGGACCAGCGGCTCGGTGGCCGCGTCGAGCGCCGCGAACAGGTGGGCGAAGTAGGCCTGACCGGGGTCATGGGTCTGCCAGTGCCGGACGAACAGCGTCGAGGAGGCCAGCGCGAGCGCGACCGGCACCACGACCGCGACGGCCACCCGGCGCGGATGGTCGAGCAGCGCGCTCGGCCGGCGGACCTCCACGGGCTCGACGGCGCCGCGCACGGGGAGCACCGCCAGGACGAGCGCGATCGCCGTCACCGCCGCGAGCTCGCCCTGGTAGCGGTAGTCGAGGCTCACGATCGTGCCCAGGTAGGTCACCCGGCCGGCGGTGATGAGCAGGATGTTCGCCGCCACGAAGCCGAGCGGCAGCAGCCAGGCGCGCAGGCTGCGGGTGCGGGCCCGCCGGATCTCCCAGATCACCAGCCCCGCGGCGAGCACGCTGGCCCAGCGCACCGCGCTCACCGGGTCGGGGAAGGCGGCCTGGTCGAGGTAGTGCCACCGCAGCGGGCCGCCGGCAAGGGACGGGAGGTACCCGCGGCCCACCATGTTCCACGCGACCTCGGCCAGGCTGCCGTCGGTGGCCGCGCCGGGGTCGAAGTCGAGCGCGGTGGTCACGTAGGCGAGGAGGTAGGCGCCGAGCGCCACGGCGTACACGACGACCCCGCGCGCGTAGGTGCGCAGCACGGTGACCGCCCGCACTCCCGGGGTGCCGGAGGCGAAGTAGGCGAGCGCCAGGAACGCGACGGCGCCGAAGAGCAGGATTGTCTTCTCGAAGAAGGCCAGGCCGAACGCCGACCACGCGACCGTGAGCAGGGCGTACCTCAGCCGCCGGGTGCGCAGGTACGTCGCGTGCGTGCCGAGCCCCGCGAAGAGGGCGATGTGCCAGGGCAGCTGGTTGACCCCCGCCGCCCACCAGATCGCCACGGGGGTGGTGATCACGCTGAAGAGGTAGAACGCGAGCGGGGGCAGGATGCCGGGACGCCACCCGAACATCCGGACCAGCATCCACAGCAGCGCCGCGGCGGCGCCGGCCTGCAGCACCAGCAGCATCGTCGCGGTGACCCGGAAGTCGTACGGCGCGAGGGCGTCGGCCAGCCAGGAGAGGTACATCCCGCCCGGCATCAGGTGGCCGATGTAGGGCTCGAGCGCGGCGGTGGGGCTGGGGCCGGCGCCGGCCATCCGGGCCATGAAGTTGAAGTCGTCGTAGTGGTACCAGGAGCCGTAGGTCGCCCAGGCCCGGAAGGCGAGCTGGGCGGCGATCATCGCGACGGCCGTGACGAGGATGCCGCGCCGCGACCAGGTCATGACGACGAGTCGGGGACCGGGGCCCCGAGCACGAGGTCGGTGACGCACAGGTCGCTCCCGCGCGGGTAGTCGCTCAGCTCGACCTCGTCGAACTCACCGGCCGCCTGGACGAAGACGTCGTGCTCGCCGGCCGGCAGTACCAGGTCATGGATCTCCTCGCCGGCCGTCATGGTCAGCGACGTCGCGCGCGGAGCCTCGTAGCTCATCTCGATCCACCACCCGCCGCCCAGGACGGGGCCGTCGAGCGGGATGGTCGTCGTGTCGTCCTCGAGCCGGTAGCCGCACCCTCCGGTCCTCTTCATCGACCGGGCCGGGTCGATGGTCACCGGCGCCAGGCGGCCGTCGTCGTCGAGGATGAACAGCTCGTCGACCGCCGAGCGTGGGAAGGACGTCTTGTCGGCGTAGGGCCGCAGCACGTGGCGGTAGGAGTTCTCCGGGAAGCGGAAGGACCAGAGCAGGGTCTGGGGGATGCCGCGATCGACGAGCGGCACGGGGTGCTCGGGGGCGGCCGCGAGGGTGGTGCGGGCGTTGCGGAAGAACTCGGGGGAGTCGTTGCGGCTCTGCCACAGGTCGACGTAGCGCACGGTCGAGACCAGCGCGAGCGCGGTGACGACCAGCGCGACGCCGCCGACGAACGCGCGGCCCTCGTAGCTGCGGGGTACGCCCGCGCGCGGCATGTTCTGCTCGACGGCGCCCCGCAGCGGCAGGAAGGCCAGCCCGAGGCAGAGGGCGGCCACCGCGGCGGACTCGGTCTGGTAGCGGTACTCGCGGCCGATCTCCGGGCCGACGATCGCCGCGCGGGCGCTGGCGAGCAGCACCACGTTGGCGAGCATCGTGAAGCCGAGCAGCGACCAGGCGCGCTTGCTGAGCACCCGGCTGAAGACGGCGTACGCGACGGTGCCGGCGACGCCGGCCCACGAGGCCAGCAGGAGCAGGTCGGACGGGTCGGCCAGGGAGCCGACGTTCAGGGCCTGCCACGTGATCGGGCCGCCGACGAGGCCGGCGGACAGCGCGACGCCCACGAGGTTCCAGGCGATCGGACCCCACGCCACGTCGGCCGACTCCTCGAGACCGAAGTCCAGTCCCCAGTGCACGTAGGCGGCGAGGTAGCCGGCGGCGACCAGGCCGTGCGCGACGATGCCCAGCCGGTAGCGGTCCCACAGTCCGCGGAGTCGCACCGGCGTGTTCCCGGTGCCGAACCAGCAGAGGGCGACCAGGGCGTAGATCCCGAAGAGGATCATCGTCTTCTCGTAGAAGAGCAGGCCGAAGACGGTCCACAGCAGGGTGGCCACGAGGTGGCGGGTCCGGCGGGTGCGCAGGTACGCCAGGTGCGCCGTGAGTCCGAACCCGAGCGCGATCTGCAGCGGGAGCTGGTTGATGCCGGCGGCGAACCAGATGCCGGCGGAGAGCGTGAAGACCCAGAACAGGTAGCCCGCGAGCAGGACCAGCACGAACGGTCGCCGCCCGAACATCGAGACCAGCAGCCGGAGGAAGCCGATCGCGGCCACGGCTTGGAGCACGAGCAGCGTCAGCGCCCAGGGCCACCACTCGTACGCCGCCCAGTCGGTCAGCAGCCGGACGACGGCGAAGCCCGCCGGCATCAGGTGGCCGCCGTACGACTCGAGCAGGTAGTCGGCGTCGAAGGGCTGGTTCATCGCCCGGGACATGAACGCCAGGTCGTCGAAGTAGAACCACGACCCCGACAGGGCCCAGGCGCGCACCCCGAGCTGACCGGCGATCAGGAGCGCGCCGAGCACGAGGAAGCGGTCGGGGCGGCGCGGCACGCCGGGACTATGTCACATCGGGAAGCCGAGAAGTCAGACCGGGAAGCCGAGAAAAGATTTCGACACGAGTGTGATCCACGCCTCACATCTACTGGCCAGTACTGCTACGGTGCGGGCGCAACCGACAACCGCTGGGAGGGCATCGTGAAGCGCAAGGTGTTCGGCTTCGTCCTGGTCGGCCTCGGCACCTTCCTCCTGGTGGCCGGCGTGCTCGCGGTGACCTGGGCGCCCGGTCAGGTGAAGAGGCTGCCGCTCGATGTCAACCAGACGACGAACCTCGACGGCACCGTGCGCAAGCTCGACGCGGCCACGGGCGAGCTCGTCGAGAACCCGGTCAAGGTCCAGAACATCACCCAGGTCGACGCGGACGCCTCGGACGGCGAGACCGCGGTCTGGGTGCAGAAGACCTGCGTGGTGATCGACGTCGACGACCCGCCGGCCTGCGTCGACGGCGACGACGAGCGCCTGGTCAGTGCGGAGATCGAGGTGTTCGCGACCGACCGGGTGACCGCGGAGTCGGTGCCCGACTTCGGGGGCCTGCCCGCGGACGCGACGCCGACCGACGGCCTGGTCAACAAGTGGCCGTTCGACTCCCAGAAGCAGGACTACGAGTACTGGGACGGCACCGTGGGCGCCGCGGTCCCCGCGGTCTACGACCGCGAGGAGACGCTCCTGGGCGTCGACTGCTACGTCTACACGATCTCCATCAGCGACGCGCCGATCGAGATCGCCGACGGCATCCCCGGCACCTACGACAACGAGATCGAGATCTGGGTCGAGCCGCAGACGGGCGCGATCCAACAGCAGACCCAGGACCAGCAGCGCTACCTCGACGACGGCACGCAGGTCCTCGACCTCAAGATCGGCTTCACCGACGACCAGCAGCAGGCCAGCGCCGACGACGCCGAGGACAACATGGGCCTGCTGCGGCTGCTGCTCTTCTGGGTGCCGCTGCTGGGGTTCGTGGGTGGCGCACTCTGCCTGGTCGCCGGCGCACTGCTGCTGCTCAGCGTGCGCCGCGGGGGCCGCAGCGGCGACGCCGAGCACAAGGAGCTCGCGGGCTCGTCCGCCTGATCACCGGTGGCCCGGCCGCAGCCCGGAACCGCTCGCGACGCCGCACATCGGTGGATCCGGCTCAGTCGAGCCGCGCCCCGAAGATCGCCGTGCCGGGGGTGAGTCGACCGCGCACGCCCGACCAACCGCCCCACACCCGCTCGTGGCCCTCGGGCCACTCCGGCTCGAGCAGGTCGGTGATGACGAAGCCGTGGCCGGCGAGCAGGGCGACCCAGTCCCCGAGCGTGCGGTGGTGCTCGACGTACGCGACCACCCCCGTCGCGTCGTCGATCTCGACGTACGGCGTGCGGTCCCAGTAGGACTGGCTCGCGGTCAGGCCCTCCTCGCCCGGGTCGTCGGGGAACATCCAGCGGGTGGGGTGGGTGATCGAGAAGGCGTAGCGCCCGCCGGAGCGGAGCACCCGCGCGGTCTCCGCGACGGCGACGTCGATGTCGCTGACGAACTGGAGCGCGCCGAACGACGAGAACACCACGTCGAAGGAGTCGTCGCGGAAGGGGAGCGCGGTGGCGGTGCCGAGCACCGACGGGACCGGGAGCTCGGTGTCGAGGTCGATCCGGCGGGAGTGCTGCAGCTGGCGGAAGGACAGGTCGAGGCCGTACGCGCGCCCGCCCTGCGCGCGGACCCAGCGCGAGCACTGGCCCGCGCCCGAGCCGACCTCGAGGACGTCGCGCCCGGCCAGGTCGCCGAGGATCCCGGCCCGCGCCTCGGTGAGGCCCTCGGGCCCCCACACGAAGCCCACATCGCCGAGGAACTCGCCGTGGGTGGCCTGGTACTCGTCGGCGTACCGGTCCCAGTCCGGACCGTTGGCCCGACGGGACTCCTCCTCGGAGACCGGTCGGCGTTCGACCCGCACAGGGGGATGGTTCTCCACGTTCGGGAGAGTAGTCCCGCGACGCGAGGGCCGGAGCGGCGGGCGGGCCGGCGGGCGCGGGTTGGACGCACGTCCGCCGCCCCGCGTAGTCTTTAGGTTGCGCCGGAGGTCTGCCCGGGTCCCAGACGGAGCGGACACGTGCTCGCTATCTCTCCACGAGCGGTGAAACCGACCTTCGACGTGCCCGCACGACACCATCCATCCAAGGACACACCTTCCTTATGACGAGCAGCATCTCGACCCTCCCCGACATCACCGACGCGCCGCAGGTTGCGGTCAACGACATCGGGTCGGAGGAGGACTTCCTCGCCGCGATCGACGCGACCATCAAGTACTTCAACGACGGTGACATCGTGGATGGCACCATCGTCAAGGTCGACCGGGACGAGGTCCTGCTCGACATCGGCTACAAGACCGAGGGCGTCATCCCCTCGCGTGAGCTGTCGATCAAGCACGACGTCGACCCCAACGAGGTCGTCGAGGTCGGCGACAAGGTCGAGGCCCTGGTCCTCCAGAAGGAGGACAAGGAAGGCCGCCTGATCCTGTCCAAGAAGCGCGCCCAGTACGAGCGCGCCTGGGGCACGATCGAGCAGGTCAAGGAGGAGGACGGCGTCGTCGAGGGCACCGTCATCGAGGTCGTCAAGGGCGGCCTGATCCTCGACATCGGCCTGCGCGGCTTCCTGCCGGCCTCCCTCGTCGAGATGCGCCGGGTCCGCGACCTGCAGCCCTACGTCGGCCAGACGCTCGAGGCGAAGATCATCGAGCTCGACAAGAACCGCAACAACGTGGTCCTGTCGCGTCGTGCGTGGCTCGAGCAGACCCAGTCCGAGGTCCGCCACGGCTTCCTGACCCAGCTCCAGAAGGGCCAGATCCGCAAGGGCGTCGTGTCCTCGATCGTCAACTTCGGTGCGTTCGTGGACCTCGGCGGCGTCGACGGCCTCGTGCACGTCTCGGAGCTGTCCTGGAAGCACATCGACCACCCGTCCGAGGTCGTCGCCGTGGGCGACGAGGTCACCGTCGAGGTCCTCGACGTGGACATGGACCGCGAGCGTGTCTCCCTGTCGCTGAAGGCGACCCAGGAGGACCCGTGGCAGCACTTCGCCCGCACCCACCAGATCGGTCAGATCGTCCCGGGCAAGGTCACCAAGCTGGTGCCGTTCGGTGCGTTCGTCCGCGTCGAGGAGGGCATCGAGGGCCTGGTGCACATCTCCGAGCTCGCCGAGCGTCACGTCGAGATCCCCGAGCAGGTCGTCCAGGTCAACGACGACGTCATGGTCAAGATCATCGACATCGACCTCGAGCGTCGCCGGATCTCGCTGTCGCTCAAGCAGGCCAACGAGACCGCGGCCGCCGCGGACGTCGAGGAGTTCGACCCGACGCTGTACGGCATGACCGCGACGTACGACGAGCAGGGCAACTACGTCTACCCCGAGGGCTTCGACCCCGAGACGGGCGAGTGGCTCGAGGGCTTCGACGAGCAGCGCGCGACCTGGGAGGACCAGTACGCCAAGGCGCACGCCCGCTGGGAGGCCCACGTCAAGCAGCAGGCCGAGGCCAAGAAGGCCGAGGTCGAGGCCGGCGAGGCGACGTCGTACTCCTCCTCGGCGGCCGACGAGGGCGACGCCGGCGGCTCGCTCGCCTCCGACGAGGCGCTGCAGGCCCTCCGGGAGAAGCTCACCGGCGGCAATTGAGAGCTGCCCCGGCCTGAGCTTGCGATGGCCGGGACCCAGCAGCCCGGTTGAGGAGCGGCGCGACCGACGGAGGTCGCGACCGGCGTCTCGAAACCAGCGCCGTCCGGCGGAGCGCTCGACGCTCCTCTGGCGGTTGCTCCAAGCGACTGCAACAGACCGCAACACCACGACGAGGGCCCGCCCCGGGAGACCGGGGCGGGCCCTCGTCCGTTCGGCGGTGCTGTCAACCCCTCTTTTCCGTGGCTGACTCCACCCCCGGCCGGTCGTCGATCTCCCTATCGTGCGGGACATGCAACGACGGGAGCGTCCATGATCACGCGGAGACGGCTGCTGGCCTCGGCCGCGGCGACCCCACCGGCGATCGCGCTGGCCGCCGGCGAGCTGGCCGACCCGGCCGTCGCCGCCGAGCTCGCCGCGAGCGCCGCCGCGGGGGCCGCGGCCGGGAAGAACTTCCTGATCTTCATCACCGACCAGGACCGGAAGGTCCAGCACTTCCCGAAGGGCTGGGAGCAGAAGAACCTCCCCGGCCTGACCAGGCTCAAGCGGCACGGCGTCAGCTTCGAGAACGCCTTCTGCAACGCGAGCATGTGCTCGCCGTCCCGGGCGTCGCTGCTCACGGGGCTCTACCCGGCCCAGCACGGGGTGAAGTACACCCTCGAGCTGGACATGCCGGCCGGGGACTACCCCCAGGTCGAGCTCTCGCCGGACCTGACCAACGTGGCGTCGGTGATGAAGGCCGCCGGCTACGAGGTCGTCTTCAAGGGCAAGTGGCACTTGTCCAAGCCGCTCGGTGACGACTGGGCGCCCGAGGACCTGGCCCGCTTCGGCTTCGACCGCTGGAACCCGCCGGACGCGGGCGCCAACCAGGACATCAGCGAGGCCGGCGGCGGAGTCACCGACCACGACGGCCGGATCATGGACGAGGACGGCGACGCCGCCACCGGGCACGAGGGCGTCCTGCAGTTCATCCGGGGCCGCGCGGGCGCCACCAAGCCGTGGTGCATGATCGTCTCGCTGGTGAACCCGCACGACGTGCTGATGTATCCCGGTCCGGCGAACATGGACCCGCCGAAGTACGAGCAGGCCGGCTACCTGCCCGAGGACGGCTGGTTCGACGGCGACATCGGCCTGCCGCCGACGTACGACGAGGACCTGTCCACCAAGCCCAAGTGCCAGGCGCGGTTCGTCAAGCTGTTCGGCCTGGCCGGCAAGCTGCGGACCCGCCGCCAGAAGCTGAACTACCTCAACTTCTACGGCAACCTGATGAAGCTCGTGGACGGCTACCTGGTCGACATCCTCGACGAGCTCAAGGCCACCGGCCAGCTCGACGACACCATCGTGATCCGGACCTCCGACCACGGCGAGATGGGCCTGGCCCACCAGATGCAGCAGAAGAACTTCAACGCCTACGAGGAGACGCTGCGGGTGCCGCTGGTCTTCTCGAACCCGGTCCTCTATCCGCGAGCGCGCCGCTCGCAGCAGCTGGTCTCGCACGTCGACCTCCTGCCGACCCTGGCGTCGCTGGTGAAGGCGCCCAGGACCGCGCGGGACCCGCAGTGGCGCGGCGTCGACTATGCGGCCCAGGTGCTGGGCGCGACCTCGAAGCACACCCAGGACCGGGTCGTGTTCACCTTCGACGACTGGCAGGCCGGACAGGCGCGGGGACCCTACATCCCGCCGCCGAACCGGATCGTCGCGGTCCGCGAGCGGCGCTGGAAGCTGGCCAAGTACTACGACGAGTCCGGGCGCAAGAAGCCGGAGTGGGAGATGTACGACCTGCGCAGGGACCCGCTCGAACGGCGCAACCTGGCCCATCGGCCGAAGCGGATGACGCCGCAGCAGCGGGCCCACTTCCGGCGGCTGAAGAAGCGGATCCGGAAGGTGCAGCGGCACCGGCTCGCACCGCTCGCGGGGGCCGGGCGGGGCCGGTAGCGACCGACCGGTCCGGGGCCGGTGCGAGGGGGATCTTCGGTCCCGGATGCGACGAGGCCGGCCTCAGGGGGAGGCCGGCCTCGTCGGTGGGAGTCTCGGAGGGGGAGTCAGCGTGCCGAGGGCGCCTGGAACCGGCGGTCCTCGAGGTGCGAGACCGGCGGGCGCTGCGGCCCCCGGCCGTCCCTGACGCTGAGCACCACCGTTGCGACGCTCATCGCCAGCGCGATCACCAGCAGGATCATCAGGAAGGTCATGGCAGTAATCATGCGCCACTTGTGATCCTGCCACGAGTGGCAGGAAAGACACTCTCCGTTGATTTTCTGCCAGCGTTGATGCAGGCTGGGCCTCGTGAGGAAAGTGGCCGTGATCGTGCAGGAGGGAGCCGAGCCCTTCGGGCTCGGCTCGCTGGTCGAGGTGTGGGGGGAGCCCTACCACCCCGAGGACGACAACCCCGTCTTCGACTTCCAGGTCTGCGCTCCGCGGCCCGGCCGGCTCCACGGGCGCTCCGACTTCGACCTGGTCGTCGAGCGCGGCCTCGAGGCGACCGAGGACGCCGACCTGGTCTGCCTGAGCCCGAAGTTCGACTTCATGAACCACGATCCGCTGGTGCTCGAGGCGCTGCGTGCCGCCGACGCCCGCGGTGCCACGATCTACGCGCACTGCTCGGGTGTCTTCGAGATCGGAGCGGCGGGCCTGCTCGACGGGCGGGAGTGCACGACGCACTGGCGCTACACCGACCGGCTCGCGCAGACCTACCCGGAGGCGAAGGTCTGCCCCGACGTCCTCTACTGCCACGACGGCAACGTCCTCACCGGGGCCGGGGCGGCGGCCGGCATCGACGCCTCGCTGCACCTGATGCGCGACCACTTCGGGGCGCGGGTGGCCGCGACGACGGCCCGCCGCATCGTCGTACCGCCGCACCGCGACGGCGGTCAGGCGCAGTTCATCGCGAACGCCGTGCCCGACTGCGACGCCGAGACGCTCGGGCCGCTGCTCCAGTGGATCGTCGAGCACCTCGGCGAGGACCTCAGCGTCGAGACGCTCGCCCGCCACAACCACATGTCGCCGCGCACCTTCGCCCGCCGGTTCCGCGCCGAGACCGGCACCACCCCGCACGCCTGGGTGACCCGCCAGCGGGTGCAGGCGGCCGAGGAGCTGCTCGAGCGCACCGACCACTCGATCGACTGGATCGCCGACGAGGTCGGCTTCGGCAACGCCGCCACGCTGCGCCACCACTTCGGGCGGGTGCGCGGCCTCAGTCCGCAGCAGTACCGGCGCCGGTTCGCCGGCTGACGAGGCGCTCCTGGGCTAGTGGTCGTCGCTGGAAGTTCCTCGGGCCACCCGAACAACTTCCGATGATGGCCACTAGCATCGGGCGGTCGCGCGGAACCGGGGGCCGAGATGAGACGGATGCGCCAGGTGCTGGTGCTCGTGATCCTCACGGCGTTCGTGATCGTGCCGACCTCCTCGGCCGCGAGCGAGCCGACGCGGATCCTCATCGTCGGGGACTCGGTCGCGCACGGCTCGTCGGGCGACTGGACCTGGCGCTACCGGCTCTGGAAGGCGTTGGCCGGGTCGGGTGCCTCGGTCGACCTCGTCGGGCCGAACGACGAGCTGCACAACCTCACATCGGATCCCGCAGGCGCCCTCGCCTACGCGGACGGTGACTTCGACCGCGACCACGCGGCCCGTTGGGGCATGGCGCTGGTCGACCCGGACGCCACGATGACATCGCTGGTCGAGACCTTCCGACCCGATGTGGTGATCGAGACGCGCGGCATCAACGACCTCATCTGGTTCGGACGCTCACCGGGCCAGGTCGTGGACGACGTCGCCCACGAGATCGACGAGGCCCGCGCCGTGGAGCCCGAGGTGGACTTCGTGGTCGCCGGGCTCCCGCAGGTCTGGTTCGGCGGCGCGACCGAGTACAACGCGATGCTCCCCGGGCTGGCGACCGACCTGGGCGAGCCGGGCTCGCGCGTCGTGGTTGCCGGCACGGGTGTCGGCTTCAGCGAGGGAGTCGACACCTGGGATCCGGCGCATCTCTCCGCCACGGGCGAGATCAGGTTCGCGGCGGCCGTCGCCGACGCGCTGGCCGCGCTGGGCGTCGGGACTCCCTATCCGAGGCCCTGGCCCGACGTCGACAACGGCCATTGGGGGATCGCCCACGACGTCGTGGCCACCGCGCAGGAGCGCGCCGCTCGACTGGACTGGGTCGCGCCACCGGGCGGCCTCGAGCAGTACGTCTGGGTGCGCGACGTGTCGGAGAACGCGGCGTGGGTGCGGCTGCCGTACCCCGTCCGGGGTGAGGCCTGGACGGTGGATGGACTCGCCGCCGCACACACCTACGAGTTCCGGCTCCAATCGGCCAAGGGCACGGCGATCTCCGCCGACTTCTCCGCCGTCGCCCAGGTCACTCCGCTCCAGCCGCTGACGGCGGCCCCTGGAGCGGTGAAGGGGCTCAGCGTCCACTCCGCGCCGGAGCAGCTCGGGCTGTCGTGGGACCCGGTGCCGGGCGCCACCTCGTACGACGTGGCCTGGGCGGTCGACGGTGGATCGTCGGGGCTGCTCAGCGTGACCGCTCCGCACGCGGTCCTGACCGGCTTGGTGCCGGGCCTGGAGTACCGCCTGACCGTGGCCGCGCGCAACGGTGGCGGCACCGGAGCGCCGGCGATCGCCACCGGCCGCCCGATGCCACGGGTCTCGCCGCCTGCGACGCCCCGGGGGCTTCGGGTCCAGCCGGGTCGGCACCGGCTGCGCGTGACCTGGGATGCCGGCTCGGCCGACACGTCGTACGACCTCGGAGTGGTCGGCGAGACGAGCGGCTATCTGGGGCGGCGCCTGGTGGCGGACGCCCCGGTCGTCTACCGCCGCCTGCTGGCCGGTGAGCGCTACACGATCTACGTCACTCCGCGCAACGGCGCGGGGGCCGGGCCGATGGCGCAGGCGACCGGCACGCCGACCGGGCCGCACGTGACAGGCCCGGCCCGACTGCGCGCCCGCGCGCTCGACGGCGGGCGCGTGCGACTGACCTGGCGGGAGCGACGGCACGCCACGGCGTACGAAGTGGCGGCCAGGCGGGGCGGTAGCTGGGTGAGCGTGCGAACCACGGCGCGCCCGCGGGTGACGGTCCCGATCGGCGCCGGTCCGGCCAGGTCGCGGTGGCGGGTCCGCTCCTGGCACCAGCGGCAGCCGGGCGGCTGGTCCGAGCCGGTCCGGCTGAGCCTCACGCGTTCGGCATCACCACAGCACGACCGGTGAGGCCGCCCGACTCCAGCAGCTCGTAGGCCTCGAGCGCCCGATCCATCCCGAAGCGTTGGACGTCGGGGCGGATCTGGCCGGCGCGGTACATCGCGACGACCTCGTGCAGGTCCTCGATCGTGCCCCAGTAGGTGTTCGTCAGCTCACACTCGTACGGGTTGGTGAAGAAGGACCACTGCGCCGTCCCGTTGGCGATCCCGACGACCGTGAGCCGACTGCGCTGCGCCATCGACCCCTGGGCCGCGGCGATGGTGCCGCTCGCGCCGACGAAGTCGAACGCCGCGTCGACGCCCCGGCCCCCGGTCAGCTCGCGGATCCGCGCCACCTGGTCGGGCCCGCCGGGCACCGTGACGGCCCCGTGGGCGGCGGCGCGCTCCATCGCGTCCTCCTTGACGTCCGTGGCGATCACGGTGGCGCCGGTGAGGGCGGTCAGGATCTGCACGGCGATCTGGCCGAGGCCGCCCAGGCCGACGACCAGCGCGTACCGGCCGCCGCCACCCAGCTGGGGGAGCGACAGCTTGATCGCGTGGTACGGCGTGAGCGCGGCGTCGGCCAGCGGCGCGGCGTCGACCGGGTCGGCGTCGCCGAGCGGCACCAGGTTGCGGACCGGGACCGTCATGTACTCGGCCATCCCGCCGTCGCGCCCGAGTCCGACCGCGAGGTAGGGCATCGACGCGACGTTCTCGCAGTAGGTGTCCTGGCCGCGGGAGCAGGCCTTGCAGTGGCCGCAGCCGATCGGACCGTAGACGAGGTGCGCCTCGCCCTTCTCGAACCCGCTCACGCCGGGCCCGAGCTCCTCGATCCAGCCGGCGTTCTCGTGGCCGAGCACGAAGGGCGGCGGGATCGACGCGGGGCCGTCCGCGGTGAACTCGCGGTAGACCGCGACGTCGGAGTGGCAGGCGCCGGCTCCGGCGATCTTGAGCAGCGCCTCGCCGGGCCCCGGCACGGGGCGGTCGATCTCGGTCAGAGACGGGAAGGTCTGGAACTGTTCGAAGACGACGGCACGCACGGCGTACTCCTTCCGGGGGCGACGCACCGAGCCTCCTCCGGCCGCGGGTGGGTGCCATCGCCCGAGACAGGTGAAATGGTCCGCGAACCCGGGAACTCCTCGGGGCGTGCGGACATGACCAGGTGTGCGAGGAGGATCGGTGACGACCGAGGGCGACGAGCGGGCGCTGGTGACGGCGCTGCGGTCGGACGACCCCGAGGCGCTGGCGACGCTCTTCGACCGGTACGGCGACCGCGTCTACAACCACTGCTTCCGTGCGACCGGCGACTGGGCCGACGCCGAGGACGCGACCGCGTCGGTGTTCCTGGAGGTCTGGCGCCATCGGCGTCGGGTCCAGGTGCACGACGGCTCGGCGCTGCCGTGGCTGTACGGCGTGGCGACCAACGTCTGCCGCAACCTGACCCGGTCGCGGCGCCGGCGCCTGCGGGCGCTCGCGACGCTGCCACCGCCGCAATCCGAGCCCGACCACGCCGACCGGGTGACCGACCGCGTCGGCTCGACCGAGCGGATGCGCACCGTCCTCGACGCGATCCGCGAGCTGCCGCCCCGCGAGCAGGAGGTGCTCGGCCTCGTCGCCTGGTCCGGGCTCTCCTACGAGGAGGCGGCCGCCGCGCTCGACGTCCCCGTCGGGACCGTCCGGTCCCGGCTCTCCCGGGCTCGCGCCCGGCTCGCCACCCTGACCTCCAGAGGTGCCCACGATGAGTGACCTGACCCCGCCGCCCGACGAGCCGATGCCCGACCAGGCCCGCGCCCGGATCCGGGCCGAGCTGCTCGCTGCGGCCCAGGGTGACCGCCCCTCCGGCCGTCGCTGGGTGGTCCCGGCGGCCGCGGCGGCCGCCGTCGTGGTGGTCGCCGGCCTCGCGGGCTGGGCCATGCAGTCCGGTGGCGGCGGCTCGGAGGGCGCGCCCGCCGGAGCGTCGACCTCGGCGACGTCCACCGAGACCGCGACCCCCGAGCCCGGACCGACCGAGCCCGGGCCGACCGAGCCCGGGCCGACCGACGTGCGGTCCATCGAGGTCAGCAAGGTGCCCGGCGCCCAGGAGGACCACCAGGTCGACGTCAAGGAGCGCGGCTGCGCACGGACGATGCGCGAGACCTTGCCCGGCGCCGCGCAGGTCGCCGACTTCCCCGACGACGGCGTTCACGCCACCTCGGTCTGGGTGGCCGGCGACCGGTTCACGATCTGCGACGTGGCCGACGGCATGACCACGACCCACCAGCCGCTCCCGCTCACCCCCGGGCCGGGCGTCGAGACCTTCCGGGTCAGCTCGATGTACCTGCCCGCCGACGGCGGTGGCTTCGACGTCACGCGCGTGGCGGCCGGCGTCGTGCCCGACGGCGCGGCGGCGTACGACGTCCGCTATCGGTTCCCCGACGGCGCGACGGTGCCGGCCGAGCTCACGACCGGCTCCGACGGACGCACGTACTGGCGGGTGGTCCACCGCTCCGCCGCGCCGGAGGGCAGCGAGGCGAAGCAGCCCCCGATCGAGGTGACGCTCACCCTCTCCGGGGTCCGGCACGACTACCGGCTGCAGTGGGGGCTCGACACCTGCGCTCAGGCCAACCACGGCTGCTGACCGGAACGTTGGTGGTGGTGCCAGCACCACCATGAACTCGGGGCCTTCCCCGATGGTGTGCGCCCGGATGCCTCAGTTGACTTGAGGTGTGAGCACGATCGCGAACATCGTCGGCAACCAGATCAGCGCGTGGGCGACCCGGGACGGACTGGACCTGCGCAAGCTCCGCTTCGTCCCGGGCGTCGCGAAGTACCCGTTGCAGCGGGTCGGCATCGACCCGGTGCCCCGGCTCGTCGAGGCGGAGCCGGTCACCCGGTTGGTGAGCCTGTTCGGCACCGACGTGTGGCTGGTCAGCGGGTACGACGAGGCCCGGGCGGTCCTCGCCGACGCCGAGACCTACAGCAACGACCTGCGGCCGCTGATCTCGCGTGGCGGTCGGTCCGCCGCCGAGCAGATCGGCGGGCTCGGGATGACCGACCCGCCGGACCACACGACGCTGCGCCGGCTGCTCACCCCGGAGTTCACGCGCCGCCGGCTGGCCCGCCTGCAGCCGAGCATCGAGCGGATCGTCGACGAGCGGCTCGACGCCATGCAGCGCCGGCGCGGCCGGGTCGACCTGGTCGCGGAGTTCGCGTTCCCGGTGCCGTTCGAGGTGATCTGCGACCTGCTCGGCCTCCCGGTCGCCGACCGAGCCGACTTCCGGCGCCTGGGGGTCGCCAGGTTCGACCTCAGCAGGGGCAGCGCGGGCTCGTTCGGTGCCGCCGCCGCGTCTCGCGAGTTCCTGATCGACGCCGTGGCCCGGCAGCGCCGCGACCCGGGCGACGGGCTGATCGGGGCGCTGCTGCGCGAGCATGGCGAGGAGCTCGACGACACCACGCTCGGCGGGCTCGCCGACGGTGTCTTCCTGGGCGGCTACGAGACCAGCGCCAGCATGCTGGCGCTGTCGGCGCACCTGCTCATGCAGCGCCCGGACGTCTACGCCTCGCTCGCCACCGACCCGGCCTCGGCGGACGAGGTCGTCGAGGAGCTGTTGCGCCACCTCACCGTGGTGCAGCTCGCGTTCCCGCGGTTCGCCCGCTTCGATCACCAGCTGTTCGGTCGCTCGATCCGGCGCGGCGACGCCGTCCTGGTCTCGCTGCTGGGGGCCAACCGCGACCTGGCGCCGGACTTCGCTCCCGGCCGCGACATCACCGGTCACCTCGCCTTCGGTCACGGCATGCACCGCTGCGTCGGCGCCGAGCTCGCGCGGATGGAGCTGCGTACGGCGCTGCGCGGCCTGGCGACCAGGTTCCCGCGGCTGCGCCCGGCGTCCGGTCGGCTGCGGTTCCGCAAGCTGTCGGCGGTGTATGGCATCGACCGGCTACCGGTTCGGCTGCGCTAGCGAACCTAGCTTCGCTAGGCCGAGATCCGCCGCCTCGGCCGGGCTCTTCTGACTGGTCGGTGGGTGATGCCGCCCGCGCAGGGATACCCGGTGCACCGGGTATCCCTGCACTTCTCGGCCAACGCAACACCCCAGAACGTCAGAGACTCCCCGAGAAGTCACCCCGGAGAGCACGGCGACCGCGGCCTGGGCCCGACAGGATGCCGTGATCGCTGTGGCCGCGTCAGCCGACGTGACGGGCCAGCCCCAGGTCCGCCGCCAGCTGGTCGGTGACGTGGGCGAAGTGGGCATCGTAGTCGAGGATGCCGCGGTACATGTGCCCGAAGAGCTCGAGGCTGATGTGGCCGAAGACCGTTGACCACGCCATCAGCCACCGCACCGTGCGCTCGTCGGTGACGGGAGGATCGAGCGCCGCCCGGACGCCGGCGAGCGCGTCGTGCTCGCCGCCGGCGACCGGCGAGGTCGGGGCGCCGAGCGCCAGGCCGGCCCGCTCGGACGCCTCGGCGAGGCGGAGGAAGGCGCCGGTCACCCGGGCGGCCGAGGGGACCGTCGTGTCGGGAGCGGCGTAGCCGGGCACCGGAGAGCCGTAGAGCAGCGCGTACTCGTGCGGGTTCGCCCGCGCCCAACCGTGGATCGCGTGGGCGATGGCGCGGAAGCGGACCGCGAGGTCCGTGGGGTCGGCCACCGTCGCGTCGGCCGCCTCGACCGCGTCGCCCAGCTCGTCGTACGCCTCGACGATGAGCGCGGTGAGCAGGTCGTCGCGGCTGGGGAAGTAGCGGTAGACGGCCGAGGAGACCATCCCCACCTCGCGGGCGATCGCCCGCAGCGACAGCGCGGCCGGGCCGACCTCGGCGAGGTGTCGGCGCCCGGTCTCCTGGATGGCCCGGGTCTGGTCGGCGCGGTTCTGCGCGCGGGAGGTCGAGGGCACGGGAGCATCCTCGCACATTGCGAGAGCAGTGCTCTTGTTTTGGGGCTGGAGATGTGCCAGCCTGGAAGAACTGAGAGCAGTGCTCTCGTTTCGATCCTCAGGAGGAACCATGCCCGATCTGCACGTCGTCGTCGGCGCCGGCCCCGTTGGCCGTGCCGCCGCGCTCCAGCTCGCCGCCGAGGGCCACGAGGTGCTCCTTGTGAGCCGATCGGGCACCGGCCCGGACCTCCCCGGCGTACGACGAGAGGCCGCCGACGCCGCCGACGCCGACCGGCTCGTCGAGCTCGCCGCGGGCGCCGTCGCGCTCTACAACTGCGTGAATCCGCCCTCCTACACCGTGTGGCCGCAGTTCTGGCCGCCGGTCGCCGCCGCCTTCCTGGCCGCGGCCGAGCGCACCGGCGCGACGCTGGTGATCGCCTCGTGCCTCTACGGCTACGGCCCGGTCGACGAGCCGATGGTCGAGGGGATGCCCGACGCCGCCACGACGAAGAAGGCGCGGATCCGCGCGCTGATGTGGGCGGACGCGCTCGCCGCCCACGAGGCCGGCCGGATCGCGGCCGTCGAGGTGCGCGGCTCGGACTACATGGGCCCGTGGGTCGCGCCGGCGAACGGCCACATCGCCCGGGTCACGGCCGCCGCCCTGGCGGGCCGGACGGTGCGGGTGCTGGGCCGCCCCGACCGGCCGCACTCGTTCACCGACGTGCGCGACATGGGGCGGGCGCTGGCCGCGGTCGCGCAGGCGCCGCGCACGTGGGGCCGGGTCTGGCACGCGCCCACCAACTCCCCGCGGACCCAGGCCGAGGCGATCGCCGACGTCTGCCGCGCCGCGGGACGCGAGCCGGTGACCGTCAAGGGCTTCCCGCGGTGGGTGCTGGGCCTGGGCGGTGCCGTCGTACCGGCGCTGCGGGAGCTGCGGGAGACCGAGTACCAGTTCACCCGGCCGTACGTGCTCGACTCCGGCGCGATCACGCGGGAGCTCGGGCTCGAGCCGACGCCGTGGGCGGAGGTCTGCCGGGCCACGGCGACCGGGACCGACGGCCTGGCCGTCACGGCGTCCTGACCGAGGCGGACCGCGCCGACCCGGACCGCGCCGACCGGACCGCCCGCGGGGCATGCTCGCGGACGACCTAGTGACCCGAACTTGAGATCCGCACCCTAGATCGCACCCCGAGCACGGGCCACCCCCCGAGGAACTTCCAGCGACGACCACTAGCCTGAGGCCCATGCGAGTCGGACTGACCGGAGGCGTGGCGTCGGGCAAGAGCACCGTGTCGACGATCCTCGCCGAGCTCGGCGCGGTGATCATCGACGGCGACGTGCTGGCCCGCGAAGTCGTGCAGCGGGGCACGCCGGGGCTGGCGCAGGTGGTCGCGGCGTTCGGCCCGGAGATCCTGACGCCGGAGGGCGACCTCGACCGGCCGAAGCTGGGGCGGATCGTCTTCGCCGACGAGGCGAAGCGGAAGACCCTCGAGGGGATCGTGCACCCCCTGGTCTTCGAGAGGTACGCCGAGCTCGAGGCGGCCGCCCCGGAGGGTGGCCTGGTCGTCCACGACATCCCGCTGCTCGCCGAGTCGGGCCGGGCGGACACCTTCGACGCCGTGATCGTCGTCGAGACGCCCGCCGAGGTGCAGGTCGAGCGGATGCTCCGCGACCGCGGCTGGTCCCGTGCGGACGCCGAGTCGCGGATCGCCGCCCAGGCGAGCCCCGAGCAGCGCCGGGCCATCGCCACCCACCTGATCGTCAACGACGGCTCGCGGGCCGACCTGCGCAAGCGGGTCGAGGAGGTCCACGCCGAGCTGCTGGGGTGACGGGCTGTGGATAGCGGGCGGGTGGGATAGTCCGTCACGTTCTGGTTGTCCGGCGAGCCGATTTGCAGCTGGAACGTGACGGACTATCGCGATGGGGCCCCTGAAATGGTCTCGACCCGCCCGAAGCACGTCGGGCGGGTCGAGCGCGGCGGGACCTCAGGCGGCGAGGTCGGGGTCGCCGAGGCGACGCAGCTTCTGCAGGGCCTCCCGCTCGAGTTGGCGGACCCGCTCGGCGGAGATGCCGTGCTTGGCGCCGATGTCGGCGAGCTTGTGCTGCCGACCGTCGACCAGGCCGTAGCGGGACCGGATGATGTCGGCGGCGCGGTCGTCGAGCTGACCGACCAGCCGGTTGAGCCGCTCGCGGGACTCGACGTCGAGCACCGTCAGGTCCGGGCCCGGCGAGGTCTCCTGCGCCATCAGGTCGCCGAGCGAGGTGTCGCCGTCCTCGTCGACGGGGGAGTCGAGCGAGACGTGCTCGCGACCCCACGCCATCAGGTCGAGGACCCGGTCGACCTCCATGCCGAGCTCGGCGGCGATCTCCTGCGGCTCGGGCTCGCGGCCGAGCTGGCGCTCCAGCGTGCGGCGGGCGCCGCCGACCTGGTTGAGCTCCTCGACGACGTGCACGGGCAGCCGGACGACGCGCGCCTGCTGGGCGATGCCGCGGGTGATCGCCTGCCGCACCCACCAGGTGGCGTACGTCGAGAACTTGTAGCCCTTGGTGTAGTCGAACTTCTCGACCGCCCGGATCAGGCCCGTGTTGCCCTCCTGGATCAGGTCCAGCATCGGCATCTGGGCCCGGCCGTACTTGCGCGCGATCGAGACGACCAGGCGCAGGTTGGCCGTGATGAACGTGTCGACGGCCTTGCGACCCTCCTCGGCCAGCCACTCGAGCTCCTCCTGGTTGGCCGACATCGGGGCGCCGCCCTTGCGGCGACCCACTCGGCCCTCGGCCAGCAGGTGCTCGGCCATCAGGCCGGCCTCGATCGTCTTGGAGAGCTCGACCTCGGCGGCCGCGTCCAGCAGGGGATTGCGGGCGATCTCATCGAGGTACAGGCCGACGCTGTCGCGACCCTCGATCTCGCGCGTGGCCGAAGCGGTACGGGTAGCCATGGGACGCCCTCCTTCCGTGGTGGACGGCGCCGCTGCGCCCCCACACGTCTTCATCAACGTCCACGGTGACCGCGGGATTCCCGGGTCAAACGTGGTGCCTTCACCCGTGACGACGTGTGGGGGACTTGAAGAGTTGCCTCGACGGCGTACTCTCAGGGACTTCTCAGGGGAATTCCCTCGGACCGGCTCAGGGTGCGACCCCGGCCAGGCCCATCCGGTCGAGGATCCACGCGAGCGTGAACGCCCGGTCGTGCCAGGCCTTGTAGCGGCCCGAGACGCCGCCGTGGCCGGCCGACATCTCGGTGCGCAGCAGGAAGTCCTGGCGGCCGACGGCGGTGGCCCGCAGCCGGGCGATCCACTTCGCGGGCTCCACGTAGAGCACCCGGGTGTCGTTGAGCGAGGTCTCCGCCAGGATCGGCGGGTAGTCGACGGCCGCGACGTTGTCGTACGGCGCGTACGACGCCATGTAGTCGTAGACCGCCGGGTCGGCCTCGGGGTTGCCCCACTCGTCGTACTCCGTGACCGTCAGCGGCAGCGTGGCGTCGAGCATGGTCGTGAGCGCGTCGACGAACGGCACGGCCGCGACGACGCCCGCGAACCGCTCCGGCGCCTGGTTGGCCACCGCCCCCATCAGCAGGCCGCCGGCGCTGCCGCCCTCGGCGACCAGGGTCTCGGCGGTGGTCCAGCCGGTGTCGACGAGGTGCCGGGCACAGGCCACGAAGTCGGAGAACGTGTGCTGTTTGCGGCTCAGCTTGCCGTCGTCGTACCACCGCCGACCCAGCTCGCCGCCGCCGCGCACGTGGGCGATCGCGAAGGCCGCGCCGCGGTCGAGCAGCGCGAGCCGGGCGATGGAGAAGTACGGGTCGATCGAGGTCTCGTAGGCGCCGTACCCGTAGAGCAGGGTCGGGACGGGACGCGTCCCCCCACCCACGTCTTCGCGGGAGCCCCGCCTGGCCACGATCGAGATCGGGACCCGCTCGCCGTCGTCGGCGGTCGCCCAGAGCCGGTGCTCCTCGTAGTCGTCGGGGTCGTAGCCGCCCAGTACCGGCGCCCGGCGCAGCAGGGTCAGGTCGCGGGTGCGGACGTCGTAGTCGTAGACCGACGACGGCACCGCCATCGTGGTGTAGCCCAGGCGCAGCACCGGCTGGTGGAAGCCGGGGTTGCCGGCCGACCCGACGGTGTAGATCTCGTGGTCGAACTCCACGAGGTAGTCGTCGCCCACGCCGTCCCCGTCCAGCTCGAGGATGCGCAGCTGGGTGAGGCCGTTGCTGCGCTGGTGCACGACAAGATGGCCGGCGAACGCGTCGACGTCCTCGAGGCGGACGGCGGGGTCGTGGGTGATCAGCGCCCGCCACTCCGCCGCGGGGGTCGGTGCCACCGGGGCGGTGGCGAGCTCGAAGTCGGCGCCCGTGTGGTTGTGCAGCACGAGGAAGACGTCCTCGCCGGCGATCACGGCGTGGTCGAGGGAGTATTCCAGGCCCTCGCAGCGCTCGGCGAAGATCTGCCAGCCGGTGTCGGGGGCGTCGGCGTCGAGGAAGCGGTACTCGCTGGTGGTCTTCGAGCCGCTGGCGATCACCAGGAACCGGTCGCTGCGGGTGCGCCCGACGCCGACCCAGAACCGGCCGTCGGTCTCGTGATGGACCAGCTCGTCCTCCGACTGCGCGGTGCCGAGGCGGTGCCGCCAGATCTTGTCGGCGCGCCAGGACTCGTCGGTCGTCGTGTAGTAGAAGCTCTCGCCGGCCCGGTCCCAGGTGGCGCCGCCGAGCACGCCGCTGATCTCGTCGGCCAGCAGCTCGCCGGTGGTCAGGTCCTTGACGCGGATCGTGTATCGCTCGTCGCCGACCACGTCGGTGGAGTAGGTGAGCAGGTCGCCGTCGGGGCTGACCGACGACCCGCCCAGGGAGAAGAACTCGTGGCCCTCGGCCAGCGCGTCGAGGTCGAGCAGCACCTGCTCGCCGGGCAGCGCCGGCTGGTCCGGAGCGGTGTCCTCGGCCGGCCGCGGCGGGGTCCAGTCGTCGGGGTCGACGACGGGGATCCGGCAGCTCGCGCCGTACTCCTTGCCCTCGAAGGAGCGGCCGTAGTACCAGTGGCCGCGGTTGCGGGTCGGCACCGAGAGGTCGGTCTCTCGGGTGCGCGCCTTGATGCCGTCGAAGATGGCCTGCCGCAGGTCGGCGAGGTGTGCGGTCCGGTCCTGGGTGTAGGCGTTCTCGGCCTCGAGGTACGCCGTGACCTCGGGCGACTCCTTCTCGCGCAGCCACTCGTAGTCGTCGGTGCGGGTGTGGCCGTGGATCTCGCGGCTGGTGGGACGGCGCTCTGCGATCGGTGGCGCGACGGGCGGCTGCATGCGGCGACGATAGCGTCGGGGTGTGGGTTCGCTCTCGCGACATTCGATCGACCTCAACGCCGACCTGGGGGAGGAGGTCACCGACGACTCCGCACTGCTCGCGGTCGTGACCAGTGCCAACGTGGCCTGCGGCTACCACGCCGGCAGCGCCGCGATCATGCGTGCGGTGTGCGCCGAGGCCGCCCGCCTCGGGGTCGCGGTCGGCGCCCAGGTCTCCTACGACGACCGGACGGGCTTCGGCCGGGTCGCCCGCGACGTCCCGCACGACGTGCTGCGCGACCAGGTCGCCGACCAGGTCGGCACGCTCGCGGAGATCGCGGCGGCGGCCGGTACGCCGGTGCGCTACGTCAAGCCGCACGGGGCGCTCTACCACCGCGTGATCGTCGACGAGGAGCAGGCGGCGGCGGTGCTGGCCGGGTCGGGCGACCTGCCGGTGCTGGGCATGCCCGGGGCGTTCCTGAGGCTTGCGGAGGGGGGCGGCCGTCCGGTCTTCCACGAGGGCTTCCCCGATCGCAGCTACACGCCCGAGGGGCGGCTGCTGCCGCGCACCGAGCCGGGCGCGCTGGTCGAGGACGAGGCGGGCATCGTCGCGCAGGCGCTCGCGCTCGCGGCCGAGGTCGAGTCGCTGTGCCTGCACGGCGACAGCCCCGGCGCGGTCGAGCACGCCCGCGCCGTCCGCGCCGCGCTCGAGGCCGGCGGGCTGCTGCTGCGGCCGTTCGTCTGAGCCAGACTGGGCCCATGCAGCTGCGACCGATCGCCTCCTCGGCGCTCCTGGCCGAGGTCGGCGACCCGGCGGCGGCGCTCGCGCTCGCGATGTGGGCGCGATCGGCGCGGATCGAGGCGGTCGAGGTGGTCCCGGCCGCCGAGACGGTGCTCTTCGACGGGGTGCCCGACGTCGATGCGCTGGTGGCCCGGCTGCGGGAGTGGACGCCGGCGTCGACGGTGCCGGCGGGGGAGCGGGTCGAGGTCGGGGTCGTCTACGACGGGCCGGACCTGGCGTTCGTCGCCGAGGCGTGGGGCACCGACGTCGACGGCGTGGTGGCCCGGCACACGGACCTGGAGTTCGTGTCGGCGTTCTGCGGGTTCGCGCCGGGATTCGCCTACCTCGCCGGGCTGCCGGCCGAGCTCGCCGTGCCTCGTTTGGCGTCGCCGCGGTCGCGGGTGCCCGCGGGGTCGATCGGGCTGGCCGGTACCTGGTGCGGTACCTACCCGACGGCCTCGCCCGGAGGCTGGCGGCTGCTGGGCCGCACCGACGCGCGGCTGTGGGACGCCGATCGCGCCCGGCCGGCGCTGCTGGCGCCCGGCACCCGGGTCAGGTTCGTCCCGGCATGATCGCGTCCCGCAGCCTGCACGTGCTGGCGACCGGGCCGCTGGTGACCGTGCAGGACCGTGGCCGCCACGGGCTCGCGCATCTCGGGGTGCCGCGGGCCGGTGCGCTCGACGTACCGGCGGCGGACCTGGCCAACCGGCTGGTCGGCAACCACGCCGATGCGGCCGTGCTGGAGGTGCTGCTCGGCGGGCTGAGGCTGCGCGCCGGGACCGGCTGCTGGATCGCGGTGACCGGAGCGCTAGCTCCGCTGACCGTCGGCGGCTCCGCCCGAGCGCACGCCCGGGCGGAGTGGCTGCCCGCCGGCGCCACGCTGTCGCTGGGCACGCCGGTCGCGGGCGTGCGCAGCTATCTGGCCGTCGGCGGTGGCGTCGCCGTCACCCCGGTGCTCGGCTCGCGGTCCACCGACACGCTCGCCTGGGTGGGTCCGCCGCGCGTCGAGGCCGGCACGGTGCTGCCCGTGGGAGAGCCGACCGGCCAGCCCCGCCCGCTCGACACCCCGCGGGCGCCACAACCGGGCCCGCTGCGGGTCTCGGCCGGGCCGCGGGCCGACTGGTTCGGCGACGAGGCGCTCGACCGGCTGTGCGCCACGACGTACGTCGTCGCGGCCGACTCCGACCGGGTCGGCCTGCGCCTCGACGGGCCGGCGCTGCCGCGCCGACGCTCCGGCGAGCTCGCCAGCGAGGGCATGGTCCTGGGCGCGGTGCAGGTGCCGCCGAGCGGCGTGCCGGTGGTGTTCCTCGCCGACCACCCGCCGACCGGCGGCTACCCGGTGCTCGCGGTGGTCGACGAGGCCGACCTGTGGCAGTGCGCGCAGCTGCGGCCGGGGGAGGAGCTGCGGTTCACTCGTCGTCGGGGGTCGGCGGACGCCAGGGGCTGAGCTGGGGGTCGTCCTCGGCGTAGCTGCGCACCGGCCCCGCCGGGGTCTGCGCGGTCTCGAAGCGCACGGTGACCACGCCGCGCCCCGAGCCCCACACCCAGCCCCGGCCCATCTCGACGTGGACGACGTCCATGCCGGGCGACCAGCTGCGCCGGGAGTGGTGGGGCACCTCGACCTCGGGCAGCTCGTCCTGCTCCTCCTCGGGCTCGCCGAACAGGTCCTCCTGCACCCAGTCGGCGAGCCCGGACACGCCCACGCCGAGCAGCCGGACGCCGCCCGAGGTGTCGAGATCCGCCAGCAGCGCCCTGGCCAGTCGCGCGATCGTCGCGGCGGCGTCGGTCGGCGACGACAGCGTCGTCGACCGGTTCAGCGTCGTGAAGTCGTGCAGCCGCACCTTGATCGTCACCGTGCGCCCCGACAGGCCCGACCGGCGCAGCCGCTGCGCCACGTCGCCCGCCTGCCGGGTCAGCAGGCGCTCCATCAGGTCGCGGTCGGTGAGGTCGTGGTCGTAGGTGCCCTCGACGCTCACCGACTTCGCCTCCCGCTCGGCGACGACGGGGCGGTCGTCCTGGGCCCGGGCGAGGGCGTGGAGCCAGTGACCGGAGGCCTTGCCGAGCAGCCGGACCAGCTCGTCCTCGCTCAGCGTCTCCAGCTCCTCGACCGTGTGTACGCCGACCCGGCGCAGTCGTTCCGCCGTGGCCGGTCCGACCCCGGGGATCACCGACGCGCTCATCGGGCGCAGCAGGTCGCGCTCGCTACCGGGCGGGACCACGACCAGGCCGTCGGGTTTGCGCAGGTCGCTGGCGACCTTCGCGACGAACTTCGACGTGGCGATGCCCACCGACGCGGTCAGCCCGCCGGTCACCTCGACGACCCGCTCCCGCAGGTGGGTGCCGAACGCGGTCACGTCGGCCACCGTGAGGTCGCCGAGGAGTGGGTGGGCCTCGCGGTCGGCCGCGGCGAGGTCGACGAACGCCTCGTCCAGCGACAGCGGCTCGATCAGCGGCGAGACCGACCGGAGCAGCCCCATCACCTGCTCGCTGGTCTCGCGATAGGCGTGGAACCGGCCGGTGAGGAACGCCGCGTGGGGGCACCGCGACCGCGCCTCCCGCGTCGTCATCGCGGAGCGGACGCCGAACTGCCGCGCTTCGTACGACGCGGTCGCGACGACGCCCCGGCCGCCGACGCCGCCGACGACCACCGGCTTGCCCCGCAACGACGGCTTGTCGCGCTGCTCCACCGCGGCGAAGAACGCGTCGAGGTCGAGGTGCAGCACCGACGCAACTGCTCGCACCCGCGCAACCTATCGCGGGCCGCCGACGGTGCCGACCGAGAGGGACGGCCCGCCAACCGTGCACAGCCAGGCTTCCGACCGGGTCCTCCACAGGCCGGGCCGACGCCGGTTCCCGATGTCGGACCGCGCGGGGACCGTCGTGTCATGACGACAGACCACGCCGCCCGTGCCCGCCGACCCGACCCGACCTCGATGATCGCGCGTTCCCCCGAGGACGTGCTCGCGCTGGTGCCCGTGGTGTTCGGGTTCGAGCCGTCGGAGTCGATGGTGATGCTCACCTTCGGCGCCGATCCTCCCTTCCACGCTCGTGTGGACCTGCCGGCGCGCTCAGCCATCCCCGAGATGGCCGCGATGCTCGCCGAGCCGGCCCGGCGCCACGGCGCACCCCACGCTCTCCTCGTCGTCTACAGCCAGCGTGGCCGGTTCGCCGACCGAGCGCTGCAGGCGACGGCCCGGGCCCTGGCCGACAGCGGGATCGAGGTCATCGACGCGCTGCGGGCCGATGGTCGCCGCTGGTTCCCGGTCCCCGTCCGCGGCACCCCGTCGATGGCGATCCCCGCGATCGGGGTGCCCTACGACCTCTCCGCGCACCGGTTCGCGGCCCAGGCGGTCTACGACGGCCGGGTGCTGCACACCTCCCGCGAGGAGCTCGCGAGGTCGATCGCCGCCGTGCCCGACCTGGTGGCACGGGTGGTCCCGGAGCTGGCCGCGCTCGGTCCGCAGGCACCGGCTCTCGACGAGGGTCAGTGGGCGCGCGAGCTCGTGGTGCGGCACACCGAGGCGGCGACCCGCCCCGACGACGGCGCGGTGGCCCGGCTGCTGCGCGGCATGCTCGACGTCCGGGTCCGAGACGCCGCGTGCTCGTCACTGTGTCGCGATCGCGCCCGCTCCCACGTGGAGCTCTGGACCGACGTGGTGCGGCGGGCGCCCGACCCGCTCGTGCCGGCTCCGTCGGCCGTGCTGGCCCTGGCCGCCTGGCAGGCCGGCGATGGTGCCCTGGCCTGGTGCGCCGTCGACCGCTGCTGCGAGGTCGAGCCCGACTACTCGCTTGCGCAGCTGGTCGGCGACCTGCTCACCCGCGCGGTGGCGCCCCAGAGCTGGGCGGGCATCGGCGACTGGACCCAGGGCACGGGGCAGGGCATCGGGCCGGGCATGCCGCCTCCGGGGGTGGGGTAGTGGTCCGGCATGGGGAGGACGCGCACGGTCGGCGTGGAGGAGGAGCTGCTGCTCTTCGACCCGGCGACCCGCGAGGTGGAGGCTGCGGCCCCCGCCGTGCTCAAGCAGTTCCGCGAGCACGGTCACGGTCGCCGACGGCCCCGGGCGGCGACCGACGAGCTCGATCACGAGCTGTTCCGCCACCAGCTGGAGACGCGCACCGACCCCGAGACGGACCTCGGCTCCGTCCTCGCCCAGCTGGTGGCCGGCCGACGTACCGCCGGAGAGGCCGCCCGGGCCGCGGGCCTCCGGGTGGGTGCGTGCGGGATCGTGCCGCTCGGTGGGGACCGCTCCGTCGTCACCCCCCACGACCGCTATCGCGACATGGTCGACACCTACGGCGAGGTCGCGCGGACCGGCGGCACCTGCGGGATGCACGTGCACACGGGCATCGACGGCGAGGAGGAGGGCGTGGCGGTCATCGACCGGATCGCGCCCTGGCTGCCGGTGCTGCTCGCGCTGAGCGCCAACTCGCCCTTCGTCGAGTCCCGCGATTCGGGGTACGCCTCGTGGCGGGCCCAGGTCTGGCCGCGGTGGCCGAGTGCGGGCCAGACCGAGCAGTTCGGGTCGGTCGAGTGCTACCGCGAGGTGAGCCGGATGCTCCTCGAGACCGGGGCGGCCCGCGACGCCGGGATGCTCTACTTCGACGCCAGGCTCTCCGAGGCGCAGCCGACCGTCGAGGTCCGGGTCTGTGACGTCTGCACCGACCCGGTGCTCGCGGTCGCCATCGTGGCGTTGGTCCGGGGCTTGGTCGAGACCGCGGCCCGGGACTGGCGGGCCGGTCGTCCGCTGCCCCGGTGGCGCGCAGAGGGGCTGCGGGCCGCGCACTGGCGGGCCTCCCGGTTCGGCATGGCCGACTCGCTGGTACACCCGAGATCCGGCCGGCTGGCGCCCGCCCGTGAGGTGGTCGACGCCCTGGTCGAGCGAGTTCGGGTCGTGCTCGACGAGGCGGATGACCTCGAGGCGGTCACGGCCGCGGTCGCCGGCAGCGTCAGCGACAACGGCGCCACCCGGCAGCGTGCCGCGTTCGAGCGCACCGGCGAGGTGGCCGGGGTCGTCGACGACCTGATCGCCCGTACCGAAGCCTCCTGGCGGAACACGGCCTAAGGTCTGGTCATGGGCGAAGAGGTCGAAGCTCAGGAGTTCTCCCGCCAGGACCGCACGCGGCACCGGGAGAAGGTGCGCCGCAACCTGGACGTGTTCGCCCGGATGCTGCGCGAGGCGCGCTTCGACACCGACGACCCGATGACGGGGCTGGAGGTCGAGCTCAACCTGGTCGACGAGGAGGGTGACCCCGCGCTCAAGAACGCCGAGGCCCTGGCGGCGATCGCCGACCAGGACTTCCAGACCGAGCTCGGCCAGTTCAACATCGAGATCAACGTGCCTCCCGCGAAGCTGCGCGAGGGCGGCCTGACGACGTTCGAGGCGAGTCTGCGGCGCAGTCTCAACGACGCCGAGTCGAAGTCCGCGGCGGTGGGCGCGCACATGGTGATGATCGGGATCCTCCCGACCCTGGCCGAGGGGCACATGAGTGTCGACAGCCTGAGCGCCAACCCGCGCTACAAGCTGCTCAGCGAGCAGATCCTCAACGCGCGGGGCGAGGACATCGCGATCGCCATCGACGGGGCCGAGCGACTGCGGGCCACGGCCGACTCGATCGTGCCCGAGGCGGCCTGCACCAGCACCCAGTTCCACGTGCAGACCTCGCCCGACCAGTTCGCGGCGTACTGGAACGCGTCGCAGGCGATGGCGGCGGTGCAGGTCGCCCTGGCGGCGAACTCGCCGTACCTGCTGGGCCACGAGCTGTGGCGCGAGACCCGGATCCCCCTCTTCGAGCAGGCGACCGACACTCGCAGCGAGGAGCTGAAGGCCCAGGGCGTGCGGCCGCGGGTCTGGTTCGGGGAGCGGTGGATCACGTCGGTCTTCGACCTGTTCGAGGAGAACGTCCGGTACTTCCCGGCGCTGCTGCCGGTCTCCGACGAGGAGGACCCGCTCGCCGTGCTCGAGGCCGGTGGGACCCCCACGCTCGCCGAGCTGCGGCTGCACAACGGCACGATCTACCGATGGAACCGGCCGGTCTACGACATCGCCGGCGGGGTGCCGCACCTGCGGGTGGAGAACCGCCTGCTCGCGGCGGGTCCCACGGTCGCCGACACGATGGCCAACGCCGCGTTCTACTTCGGCCTGGTCCGGGCCCTGGCCGAGAGCGAGCGACCCCTGTGGTCGCAGATGTCCTTCAGCGCCGCGGAGGAGAACTTCCACGCCGCGTCGCGGCAGGGCATCGACGCGCAGGTGTACTGGCCGGGCGTCGGCCAGGTGCGGGCGACCGAGCTGGTGCTGCGCCGGCTGCTGCCGATGGCCCGCGAGGGCCTGGCGTCGTGGGGCGCGTCCGGCGCCGAGAGCGACCGACTGCTCGGCATCATCGAGGAGCGCTGCCTGCGGGGTGCCAACGGCGCGGAGTGGTTCGTCGGCCGGGTGCGCGCCGAGGGCCAGCGGGACCGCTACGACGCCCTGCGCGCGGCCCTGCTCGACTACCGCCAGCGGATGCACACCAACGAGCCGGTGCACACCTGGGACTGATCGATCGGGCGGCCGCCGGGAGCACTCACCGCTGCCGGAGCCGCTTCCACTCGCGGTGTACGCCGGTGCGCGGGTCGAGCCACCCGTGCCGGTTCACCACCACGAAGGTGAGTCCGAGACCCGCCTCGGCGGTCGCCGACCACGCGGCCGCCAGCCAGGCGAGGTCCGCGTCGCCGACCTCCAGCGGCGCCGACCTGGTCAGCCACAGCATCGGCACGGCGCCGCTGACCGGCGGGTGCCGGCGGGCGGCGCGCAGCAGGGAGGCGGCGACATCGGTGCGCAGGGCATGGTCGAGGACGTCCCCGGGCTCGGCCGCGAACAGCTCCTCCCGGGCGCCGGGCCAGCCCACGTGGAGCAGCGGCGGATGGACCCGCCGGCGCTCGCGCCGGCCGTGGTCGAGCACCGCCCGACGCAGCACCGCCTGCAGCGGCCGCCCCACCGGCTCTCGGATGCCGTCCATGCGTCTCCCGTCGTCGAGAACCACCCTCGTGCAGACGCGCCGGACGCGCCGGGCGTCCTCCACAGGCATGCATGGGCGTGGCCGGATCGGCTACGGTGCCGGTGGGCGCCCCGCCCGGATGGACCACCAGTCGCTGAGCTTGGGAGGATCGATGGGCAAGGTCGTCGTGGGTTACGTGCCGAAGCCGGAGGGCGAGGCCGCCCTGCGCACCGCCGTGGCCGAGGCCAAGCTGCGCGACGCCAGCCTCGTCGTGGTCAACTCCCACCGCGGCGGCTCCGACTTCGATGCCGAGGCGTCCACCCAGGCCGACCGTGAGATGGCCGCCGTCCGGAAGATCCTCGACGGGTCCGGCGTCGACTACGAGGTCCGTCAGCTGGTCCGTGGCTTCGAGCCCGCCGAGGACCTGATCAGCATCGCGGAGGCCAGTCAGGCCGAATTGATCGTGATCGGCCTGCGCCGTCGTTCGCCGGTCGGCAAGCTGATCCTCGGCAGCAACGCGCAGCGGGTGCTCCTCGACGCGCACTGCCCGGTGCTCGCAGTCAAGGCCGATTGAGCCGCACCTCCCGCACCTTCCCGCGCCGCACCTCGCTCCTCCGGAGCGCTCCCAGTGGTCCAGACCTGTCGTCCAGACCACTGGTGCTCGCCGATCCCCAGATTTGGGTAGCGACCGAATCCTTCGGCCGGGCCGTCTGAGCGCCGAGCCCTACGTTCCGGGTCATCCGGGAGACATGGCCGAGGTCGGGCATCGGTAGCAGCGGCCGCGTCATGTTCGCCCATCACGCGGGAGAAGGGCAGCACCATGGCACGACGAGCGACAGCCCTCATCGTGGCCCTGGCCATCGCAGCGCTGGGGACGACGATGATCATCTGGTACCTCCAGGGCGTCGACGCCCGGGCCGCCGACGGACGGGAGTACGTCGAGGTCGTGACGGCCACGGAGGTGATCGCGCCGGGTGAGTCCGTGCGGGACGCCCTGGCCGCGGACAAGCTCCAGACCCGCAAGGTGGTCCGCAACGACCTCAGCGGGGGAGCCCTGACGTCAACGGCGTCGATCAAGGACCTGGTCGCGCTGAGCACGATCTATCCCGGGCAGCAGCTGATCGCCGAGCAGTTCGGGCAGCCCGGGGGCGAGCAGGTGCTGGGCATCCCGGGCGAGCGGCTGGCGATCAGCGTCGAGCTCACCGATCCCGAACGGGTCGCCGGGTTCGTCACCCCGGGATCGCGGGTGGCGATCTTCGTGTCGGGCGACCCGGAGCTGTACCTCAAGGACGGGTCGACCCGGAAGCTGCCGCCGCTGACGAGGGTGCTGCTGCCGAAGGTGCAGGTGCTCGGGGTCGGCGACACGACCGTCACCCCCCGGACCACCAAGGACGATGACGGCACCGAGACCACCGAGCAGGTCCCGCGGACGATCCTCACGATCGCGGTCAGCCAGAAGGAGGCCGAGCGGGTCATCTACGGCGCCCGCAACGGCGACCTGACCTTCGCGCTCCGCACCGACAAGAGCCGGGTCGTCAACGGCCCCGGCACCACCGCGCGCGAGCTCGCGCCCGAGCTGTTCCGAGGAGTGTCATGACCACGATCGTCGAGACCGACCCGCAGGTGGCGGGGCTGGTCCAGCAGCTGATGCCGGGCACGCCGTCCGTGCTCACCACGACCGACCGGCTCGCCCGCCACCTCGAGCGGCACCCCGAGCACGCCGTCGTCCTGGGCCCGTCGGTCCCGGTGGAGGACGCGCTCCGGGTCGCCGAGCAGAATCGCATCCTCCGCCCCGCGCTCGGCGTCGTCCTGCTCCGCGACAGCGTGGACGACGAGGTGCTCGCCCGTGCGATGCGGGCCGGCGTGCGCGAGGTCGTCGCGAGCGACGACCTGCCCACGATCGGCAGCGCCGTACGCCGGGTCGAGGCGATCGCCCGCGCCATGTCCGGCGCCCAGGAGCAGGCCGGGCCCGAGGGAGCCCGGGGTGGCCTGGTCACGGTGTTCTCGACGAAGGGTGGGGTGGGCAAGACGCTGGTCGCCACCAACCTCGGCGTCGCGCTGGCCGACCTCGGCCACCGGGTCTGCCTCGTCGACCTCGACATCGAGGGCGGCGACGTGGCGGTGATGCTCTCGCTGGCGCCCCAGCACACGCTCGACGACCTGGCCCGGTTCGACGGCAACCTGGACCAGAGTGCCGTCGAGTCGCTGCTGACCCGGCACTCCGACCGGCTCGCGGTGCTCGCCGCGCCGGTGCAGCTCGGGACCGTGGTCTCGCCGGCGTCGGTGGGCGCCGTGCTCGACCTGCTCAAGCAGATGTTCGACGTGGTCGTCGTGGACACCAGCGGCTCCTTCGACGACCAGGCCCTGCAGGCCCTCGACCACAGCGACCTGCTGGTGCTGGTCGGGACGCTGGACATCCCGGCGCTGAAGAACCTCAAGCTCGCGGTCGGCACTCTCGACCTGCTCAACTACCCGCGGGACCTGTGGCGGGTGGTGCTCAACCGGGCGGACGCGAAGGTCGGCCTCTCGGTCGAGGAGTTCGAGAAGACGCTCGGGGTGCGCAGCACGGTCACGATGCCCACCACCCGCGAGGTGCTGGTCGCCGTCAACCGGGGCGAGCCCGCGGTCCGTGCGTACGCCGGACGTCCGGTGGGTCGCACCCTCGCCTCGTTCGCGGCGGCGTTGTCGCGCGACCTCGCCCTGCCGGCGGCCGGCCGGGCCACCGCGGCCCGCGACCGTCGCCGCGGCCGGCGACCGCGGAAGGCGGCGTGACATGGCGCTCTCCGACCGGCTCCTGGCGGCACACCAGGACCGGTCGCGCGCAGCGGGAGGCGCCGCCGAGGAGGCGTCGTCGCAGCCCTCCGAGCCGACGCCCGGACGCCACCTCGCACGGGACCCCTTCGGTGACCTCAAGCGGATGGTGCACGTCCAGCTCGTGAGCGATCTCGGGCCTCAGCTCTACGACGTCAACATGACCTCCGACGACCTCGAGCAGCTGGTGCGCACCGCCCTCCAGACCGCCGTGGCCGGCAGCGACCAGCCGATGTCGGGTGCCGACCGCAGTCGGGTGGTCCAGGAGATCGCCGACGACATCCTCGGCTACGGCCCGCTCGAGCCGTACCTGCGCGACCCGGATCTCACCGAGGTGATGGTGAACGGTCCCAGCGACGTCTTCGTCGAGCGGGCGGGCCGCATCGTGCGGGTGGACGCGGCGTTCAACGACGAGGCGCACCTGCGCCGCACCATCGACAAGATCGTCGGCCGCGTCGGCCGGCGGGTCGACGAGACCAGCCCGATGGTCGACGCCCGGCTCACCGACGGCAGCCGGGTGAACGCGGTGATCCCGCCGCTGGCGCTCGACGGCTCGATGCTCACCATCCGCAAGTTCGCCGCCGACGCGTTCACCGCCGACGACCTCGTCGCGGCCGGCACGCTCGGCCGGGAGGCCGCCGACCTGCTCGCCGCCTGCGTGCGCGGGCGGCTGAACATCCTGGTGTCCGGCGGCACCGGCGCCGGCAAGACGACGACGCTCAACGTGCTGTCGTCGTTCATCGCCAGCGACGAGCGCATCGTGACGGTCGAGGACGCCGCCGAGCTGCGGCTGCACCAGGAGCACGTGCTGCGGCTGGAGTCGCGGCCGGCCAACATCGAGGGCCGGGGCGCCGTCACCATCCGCGACCTGGTGCGCAACGCGCTGCGGATGCGGCCCGACCGCATCGTCGTCGGCGAGATCCGCGACGCCGCGGCGCTGGACATGCTGCAGGCGATGAACACCGGGCACGACGGCTCGCTGTCGACCGTGCACGCCAACTCGCCGCGCGACGCGCTCGCGCGGGTCGAGACGATGGTGATGATGGCCGGGATGGAGCTGCCGGTCCGGGCGATCCGGGAGCAGGCGTCCAGTGCGATCGACCTGGTCGTCCAGCAGGTCCGCCTCAAGGACGGCAGCCGCAGGATCACGGCGATCACCGAGATCGTCGGGATGGAGGGCGACGTCATCACGCTCCAGGACGTCTTCCTCTTCGACTTCGCCGCGGGGTACGACGAGCACGGGGCCGCCCGCGGTCAGCTGCGGTCCACCGGGCTCCGGCCGCGGTTCCTGGACCGGCTGGCGGAGCGCAACGTGCACATCGACCCGACGGTGTTCAGCGCGGCAGGGGCCGCGGCGTGAGTACCGTCCCCGTGCCGCTGCTGCTCGGTGCCGTCGCGATCGGTGCGGGCCTGGCCCTGGCGGTGGGCACCGTGCTCGTTCGTCCCGCGCCGCCGTCGGCCGACCGCCGGCTCGCGACGTACTTCGGCGAGGTCACCGGGCAGCGGGAGGGTGCCGGGGTGCGCGGCGTGGCCGTGCTGGTCGCCCAGGCCGTGGTGCCCGGCGACGTCGAGGCCCGGCTCGCCCGCCGGCTCTCCGGCGCCGGCATGGCGGTCCGCCCGGCGGAGTGGGCGGTGATGCACGCCGCCGTGGCGCTCGTCGTCGCCGGCCTGGGCTTCGCGCTGGGCGGGCTGGCCCTCGCGCTGGTCTGTCTCGCGCTCGGGGTGCTGGCGCCGCTGGTCTACCTGCGGATCCGGCACGCCCGGCGGCTGGCGGCGTTCAGTGGGCAGCTGCCCGACACGCTGACGATCATCGCGAACAGCCTGTCGGCCGGTCTCTCGGTGCCGCAGGCGATCGACACCGTGGTCCGGGAGGGCCAGGAGCCGATCGCGGGGGAGCTGCGCCGGGCCCTCGTCGAGCAGCGCCTCGGCGTCGACATCGGCGACGCCCTCGACGGCATCGCCGCCCGGATGGGCAGCGTCGACTTCGCGTGGGTGGTGATGGCGATCCGGATCCAGCGCGAGGTCGGCGGCAACCTCGCCGAGGTGCTCGAGACCGTCGCCGAGACGCTCCGGGAGCGCGAGTTCCTCCGCCGGCAGGTGCGCACGCTCAGCGCCGAGGGCCGGCTGTCGGCGTACATCCTCGGCGGGCTCCCGGTCGCGATGTTCTGCTACCTGATGGTCGCGAACCGCGAGTTCGCCGAGCCCCTCTACACGACCCTGCTCGGGCTGGTGATGCTCGGCGCCGCGGTCGCGCTGGTGTCGGTCGGCGGCTGGGTGATGTCGCGCATGGTCAAGGTGGAGGTCTGAGATGTCCTCCTTCGTGATGGTCGGCGGTGGCCTGCTGCTGCTCACCGGGTCGGTGCTCGCCTTCGTGGCGCTGGGCGGACTGGCGTCCGACCGGCGCGGCGTGGCGTCCTCCCTCGCCGCGATCCGGGTGCTGGGGGCCGCGCCCGAGCCCGTCGCGATGGACCCGGACCCGTCGTTCGTGCGCCGCGTGCTCGCGCCGTACGCCGTCCGGTTCGCCGGCCTGGCCCGGCGGCTGACCCGGTCGGGGGCCGAGGCGCGGATCCAGCGCCGGCTCGACATCGCGGGCAACCCGACCGGGTGGGACGTCGACCGGATGCTGGGCGTCAAGGTGGTCGCGATGGGCGTCCTCGGCGGCGCCGCGCTGCTCTACGGCCTGGCCGTCGGTGTCGCGCCGGCACCGGCCCTCGCGGTGGCGGTGGTCCTCGCACTGACCGGCTTCCTGGTCCCGGACCTGCTGCTCTACAACGCCGGGCAGAAGCGCGAGGCGCTGATGCGGCGGGCGCTGCCGGACGCGCTCGACCTGATGACGATCTCGGTCGAGGCCGGACTCGGCTTCGACGCGGCGGTGCTGAAGGTCGCGCGGAACACCACCGGCCCGCTCGCCCAGGAGTTCTCCCGGCTGCTGCAGGAGATGCAGCTCGGCATGGGCCGGATGGCCGCGATGCGCGCGATGGGGGACCGCAGCACGATCAAGGAGCTGCGCTCCTTCTGCCAGGCGATGGTGCAGGCCGACCAGCTCGGCGTGCCGATCGGCCGGGTGCTGCGCATCCAGAGCAAGGAGATGCGGGTGCGCCGCCGTCAGACCGCGGAGGAGAAGGCGCAGAAGGTCCCGGTCAAGATCATGGTCCCGCTCGTCCTCTGCATCCTGCCGAGCCTCTTCCTGGTCGTGCTCGGCCCGGCGGCGCTGAAGATGATGGAGGCCTTCGGATGAGCCGCCCGGCCGCGGCGGGCTCCGCCCGAGATGAGCGGCGCCGGCTCGCCCGCGAGCTGCACGACGGCGTGATCCAGCAGCTCGTCGCGCTCGCCTACCGGGTCGACGAGGTGGCGCTCGTGGTCGGGTCGGGCCCGGGCCGCGAGGCACTCTTCGCGCTCCGCGACGACGTCACCGGGATCGCCTGCGAGGTGCGCCGCGCCGTCGAGGGCCTGCGCTCCGAGCCGCGGCCGGTCGACGGCCTGTCGGGCGCGCTCTCGGCGTACGTCGGCGAGCTCGGACGCCGCGGCGACCTGCGGGTGCACCTGCACCTCGACGAGCGCGGCGAGCGACTTCCGGAGTCCGTCGAGCACGAGGTGCTGATGGTGGCCCGGGAGGCGATCACCAACGTCCGCCGGCACGCGCGGGCGGTCAACCTGTGGGTGCGCCTGGTCTCGGACGGGCACCGGCTGGTCCTGGCGATCGAGGACGACGGCGTCGGGACCGTCGCCCCGAGCCCGGGCCACTTCGGACTGCAGGGCATGCGGGAGCGCGCCGACCAGGTCGGCGCGGCTCTCGTGATCGGCGTCCGCCCGGACGGCGGCACCGTCGTGACCCTCGCCCTGGGGGTCCCGGCTCGGCTCAGGAGAGATCTCAGGACAGAAGGAGAGGGCGATGACACTCAGCGTCTTGCTCGTCGATGACCACGACCTGGTCCGCCAGGGGCTGGTCCGCGCTTTCGAGCGTGCGGGTGGCTTCGAGGTGGTCGGCCAGGCCGCCACGGTCGCCCAGGCGCTCTCCATGTGGAGCGCCCTGCGCCCCGATGCCGTCGTGACGGACCTCCAGCTGCCCGACGGCAGCGGGCTGGACGTCGTGGAGGCGGTCCGCCGGGACAGCGACCGCACCGGCGTCCTCGTGCTGACCATGCACGCCGGCGACCCGCAGATCTTCGCCGCGCTCGAGGCGGGTGCCTCCGGCTTCCTCGGCAAGGAGCTGCGGAGCGAGGAGGTCATCGGGGCCGTCCGGCACGCCGTGCGCACGCCACGTAGCTTCCTGTGCACCGGGCTCGCGGGTGCGCTGATGCGCCGGTCCGGGTCGACCACCACCCGGCTGTCCGAGCGCGAGCTGGCCGTGCTGCGACTGCTCGCGGAGGGCCTGCGCACGGCCGACATCGCCCGCCAGCTGTACCTGAGCGAGTCCACGGTCAAGGTGCACCTGGCTCACATCTACCGCAAGCTCGGCGTCGCGAGCCGTACCGAGGCGCTCGCGGCCGGGCTGCGCCTCGGCCTGCTGATGGCACCGGTGCCGGTGGCCGGCTGAGCCGCCCGCATCGTCAGCGGCGGAGCCGCAGGCCCTCGGGGCCTGCGGCTCCGCCGCGTTCGTGGGGCGACGGCGTGCGGCGGTGGGCTATCCACCGTCTGTCGCCTGAAAACGGTGGACCGCCCACCGCCGTTCCGGGTCGACCCGTGGGTCGAGCGGCCGTCCGGAGATGGCCCGAACGGGCCATGCGGTCGAGCCGAACGGCGTACGCCGGCGGCTCCCGGCCGGCCCAGCATTGATGTCACGAAGGGCCCCATCGGGGGGTTCGGAAGGGACCGGTCACCGGTCGCCTCACTGAAAGGGAAAGTCCGATGATCGAGAAGCTCCAGCTGATGACCCTGATGTTCCTCACCGACCTCAAGACCGGCCGCGTCCGCCGCGAGGACGAGCGCGGCGCCACCGCCGTCGAGTACGGCATGCTCGTCGCCCTGATCGCGGCGGTGATCGTCGCCACCGTCGTGATCCTCGGCAAGCAGATCGAGGCCGCCTTCACCACGATCACGGAGGCGCTGCCGGACCTGCCGACCAGCTGATCCGACGCACCCCACCAGCCGACCGGCCGGTGCCGCCCATGGGGGAGGCGGCACCGGCCGCCGGCGTCTCCAGCCCACCGTGACCGACGACCCGAGGGAGGCCGACATGAGTCCTCGACGGACCACCACCCGCGACCAGCGGGGGGCGGCCGCGGTCGAGTTCGCGCTCGTCCTGCTGCCGTTCTTCCTGCTGGTCTTCGGCGCGGTCGACTTCGGGTGGGCGATCAACCGGGACGTGCTGATCAACAACGCGGCCCGGGAGGGCGCCCGGGAGGGCAGCCTCAACCCGAACGCCGCGGCGGTCAGCGGAGTGGTCCGGTCGAGCCTCCCGGCCGGCGACGCCACCGCCGCGACCGTCACGGTCGCCTGTCGCAAGCCGTCGGGCGTCGTCTGCAGCAGCCTCGCCGCGGCCGTTCCGGGCGACACGGTGATCGTGACGGTGAGCCTGCCGCACGGCTGGATCACCCCGGTCGGGGAGATGGTCGACCCGGGCGGCACCACCCTCACGAAGCGGGCGGAGATGAGGATCGAATGACCGGGTCCGACCGGCCCCGCGACGAGCGCGGCGCCATCGCCGTCATCTCGGCCGTCGTGGCGGTCGTGCTGTTCGGGTTCGCGGCCCTGGCCGTCGACCTCGCCGATCTCGTCAACGAGCGGCAGGAGCTCCACGACACCCTCGACATGGCCGCGCAGGCCGGGGCCGGGAAGCTGCCGGCCGACGGTGCCGGCGCCAGGGCCGCGGCCCTGGCCAACGCCCACGCCAACGACCCCGACGCGTCTCCCGACGTCGACTTCTTCTGCGTCGTGGGCTCCAAGGCCTCGGGCTCGACGTACGTCGTGGACACCACGCACATCCCGCTCAGCTGCAACCCGGGCTCGGCGCCGTACACCGCCTCGGCCTACCCCGGACTCGCCTGCAACGGCCGGATCTGCGCGATCCCGTGCGTGCCCGAGCAGGGCGACCTGTGCAACACGCTGCGGGTCCGCGACGAGAAGGACGTGCCCTACGTCTTCGCGCCGGTCATCGGCGTCGATGAGGGGGAGACCGGGTCGCTCACGTCCGTCGCCTGCCAGGGCGCGTGCGGCTCGATCCCGGCGAACCCGATCGACATGGTGGTCGTCGGCGACCGGACGGGCAGCATGGGCAGCGCCATCCGGAACCTCGAGGATGCGATCAAGGGCCTCCTGGAGTACCTCACGCCGAGTCAGCACCGGGTCGCTCTGGGGACCATCGGGCGCAGCTCGGGCGATGCGCCGCTGTCGTGCAAGAGCCGGCCCAGCACCTCGAAGAGCTCCGGGCCGTGGATCCCGGTCGGCTTCAGCAGCACCTACGACGACACGGACGTCCACCCACCCACCACCCCGCCCGTGCTGAGCGCCAGTGATCCGCTGGCCCTGGCAGTGGACTGCATCGGCAACACGTCATCGTCGACCGGCACCTATCTCGCGGCGCCGATGCGCGCCGCACGGGAGCTGCTCGCCAGCTCCGCGGCCCGACCGGCGCCGGTGCGGAAGGCGATCATCTTCATGACCGACGGCGAGCCCAACGAGGACACCAACCCCGGGGACGGCTACCCCTACAGCAGCAACGGCACGACGGCCTGCAACAACCTCGTCAACGAGGCCGCCTCGGCCAAGAACGCAGGGATCCTGGTGGTGACGATCGCCTTCCGGCTCGACGGCACTCGGTGCAACGGCGGCGGATCCGCGCTCGTCACCGAGCGCCTGGCCACCGCGGCATCGAACCGCCCGGACGGCACGCCCAGCAAGGACGACGGCGGGGGAGCGGGACCCGGCTGCGACACGACCGCGGAGCAGAACGGCGAGAACGCCGACGGCGACTTCTTCTTCTGCACCCCGACGCCCGAGGCGCTGGCGCCGCTCTTCCAGACCGCCGCGTCGGCGATCGTGCAGGGCACCCGGCTGATCCGGCTGCCGTGAGCAGCCGCGCCCAGGGACGAAGGTCCCGTCGCGGGGGTGCGATCGCCCGCGGCGGTCCCGGGTATCCGGCGCGTACCGTCGAGACATGTGGAAGCAGGACGAGCATCCGGAGCAGCCACGGGGTGACCCGATCACGGTCTACCTCCTCGACGACCACGAGCTGGTCCGCCGCGGCATCCGCGACCTCCTCGAGAGCGAGGGGGACATCGAGGTGGTCGGCGAGTCCGGTCTCGCGCAGGAGGCGGCCAGCCGGATCCCGGCGCTGCGGCCGGATGTCGCGATCCTCGACGGGCGGCTGCCCGACGGCTCGGGGGTCGAGGTGTGCCGGCAGATCCGGTCGGTCGATCCGACGATCGCGGCGCTCATCCTCACGTCGTACGACGAGGACGAGGCGCTCTTCGCGGCCATCATGGCCGGCGCCTCGGGCTATGTGCTCAAGCAGATCAAGGGCGCGGACTTCGTCGAGACGGTGCGCCGGGTGGCCGCGGGCCAGTCCATGCTCGACCCGGCGGTGACCGCCCAGGTACTGGCGCGGCTGCGCAACGGTCCGCCGGAGGACCCGGTGACCAAGCACCTGACCCCGAAGGAGCACCAGATCCTCGACCTGGTCGGCGAGGGCCTGACGAACCGGCAGATCGCCGAGCGGCTCTCGCTGGCGGAGAAGACCGTCAAGAACTACGTCTCGACGATGCTGGGCAAGCTCGGCGTGGAGAGCCGGACGCAGGCGGCGATCATCGCGACCCGGCAGCACGGGCACGAGCACCACTGAGCGAGGCGGGAGACTACTGGCCAGCCGTCAGTCGACGGCCGCTCAGCTCGTCGACGGTGACGCGCACCGCGGCGGAGCGCTCACCCGGCGGCCACGGCTCGGGGGAGCCGGGAGTGGGCGGGCCGAAGCTGACCTCGGCTCGCCCGCGGGCGAGCACCGACCAGCCCTCCCGCCGGTCGGCGTCGAGATGGTCGACCTGGACGGCGACGCGCTCGGCGTCGATCTTGGCCACCATCGCGGAGAGCCCCGACGCCCGGATCAGCACCGCGTGACCCACCAGCCGGATGTTGACCGGCAGCACGACCGGTCCGCGGCTGGTGCACCAGGCGATCCGCCCGACCTCCGCGCGCGAGAGCAGCGCCAGGCACTCGTCGTCGGTGAGCGGCGTGAGCCCGGCTCGGCTCGCCTGCCCCCGGCCTACCTCGGCCCGGTGTTCGTGCCGGTCTTCGTGCCCGTGTTCGTCCACGACTCACTCCCTCGACTCGGATCTCGACCCCAGCCTGGCACCTGTCCGGTCACCGAGCCCGGCGGTACCTGTGGCCCCGCTCCCAGTGACGAAGGGCCCTGACCGGTGCCCGCGTGGTACCCGAGCCTGGAGACGGAGTCGAAGGAGCGTCCCATGAACCCCACCGAGCACCGTGAGCACACCCGTGAGCACACCCGGCGCAGCCCGGCCCTGACCTTCCTCGGTGCCGCGGGCACCGTGACCGGCAGCCGGTTCCTGGTCGAGTCCGACGACGGCAGCCTGCTGGTCGACGCCGGGCTCTACCAGGGGCTGTCCGCCCTGCGGCGACGGAACTGGGAGCCGAGCGACGTGCCCGTCGGCGAGCTCGCGGCGGTCGTCCTCACCCATGCCCACCTCGACCACTGCGGCTACCTGCCCCGCCTGGTGCGCGAGGGATTCCGGGAGCGCATCGTGTGCACGCCCGAGACCGCCCAGCTGGTGGAGATCGTGCTCCGCGACAGCGCCCACCTGCAGGAGGAGGACGCCAGGTTCGCCAACGAACGAGGGTTCTCGCGGCACCGGCCGGCCCTCCCGCTGTACGACGTCGACGACGTCGAGCGCACGCTGCGGCTCCTGGACGCGGTCGAGTACGACGAGGAGGTCGTGCTCGGCCGGTCCACCCGTCTGACGCTGCGTCCCGCGGGGCACATCCTCGGCTCGGCCACGGTCCACCTCGAGGTCGACGGGGCCGCTCTCGCCTTCAGCGGTGACCTGGGACGTCCGCACCATCCGCTGCTCCGGCCGCCCGCGCCGCCGCCCGCGGTGTCGGCGATCGTCATCGAGTCGACGTACGGCGACCGCGTCCACGCCGCGGACGAGCCGGACGTCCTGGCCGACGCCATCCGCCGGACGGTCGGCCGCGGCGGCTCCGTGCTGATCCCCGCGTTCGCGGTCGACCGCACCGAGCTCGTGCTGCTCGAGCTGTACCGGCTGATGAGCGCGGGCGCGATCCCGCGGGTGCCGGTCTTCCTCGACAGCCCGATGGCGCTGGCGGCCCTGGAGGTCTACCGGGCCGCGGTCGCCACCGGGTCGCCGCAGCTGCGTCCCGAGGCCACCGAGCTGCTCGCCGCCCTCGACCTCCTGCGCGTCCGGGGAGTCCCCGATGCGGCCGGGTCGATGCGGCTCAACCGGCCCGGCTCGCCGTGCATCGTCGTCTCCGCCTCGGGCATGGCGACCGGCGGGCGCGTGATCCACCACCTGGCGCACCAGCTGCCCGACCACCGCAACTGCGTGGTGCTCACCGGCTACCAGGCGGTCGGCACGCGTGGCCGCCAGCTGCTGGACGGTGCGCATCAGGTCAAGATCCACGGGCGGTACGTGCCGGTGCGGGCCGAGATCGTCGACGATCCCACGTTCTCCGTCCACGCCGACGCCGACGAGCTCGTCGGCTGGATCGCGTCCGCGAGCGCGCCGCCGGAGGTGGTGTACGTCGTGCACGGCGAGGTCGACGCGTCCCGCCGCCTGGCGGCCCGCATCGACCGGCAGCTCGGCATCACCGCCGTCGTCCCGGCCCTCGGCGAGCGGGTGCGAGTGGGCTGACCGGCGCCCGGCCTCACCCGAGGTTGATCCGTACGTCGACGACGCCGGCCGCGGTGTTCGCGAGCGCCCGGGCCAGCGCGGCCTCGGCGGCGTCCGCGGGCCCGGTGATCGAGACCGCGCCGTCGTCGACGTCGACGAGCCAGTCGTCGTGGCCGAGCGACGACAGCAGCGCGGTGACGTCCGACGCGATGGCCTCGTCACCGCGGGCAAGCGCGCGCACGACGTCGCTGCGGCTGAGGATCCCCAGGAGTCGGTGCCGACGGTCGACCACCGGCAGGCTCTTGGCCCCGGTCGCGGTCATCAGCTCGACCGCCGTCGCGACGTCGTCGTCGGGCGCCACGGTCACGGTCGCGCGGGTGTAGACGTCCTCGACCGTGACCGGCGGATAGAGCGGCTCGACGGTGATCGGTCGCTCCAGCGCCCGGGGATCCCGGGCGACGAGGTCCTGGATCAGATCGGCCTCGCTCACGATGCCGCGCAGCCGGCCGTCGGCGTCGACGACCGGCATCGCGGTGATCGCGTGGTCGCAGAGCCGCCGCAGGGCCTCCTTGATGCTCGTCTGCACCGTCACGGTCACGGGCTCGCGTGCCATGGCCTCCTGGACCAACATGTCAGCTCTCCTCCTCGGTCGGGGCCTCGCTCCGGGTCTCGGGCTCGGTCCGGTCGTCGCGATCGGGTGCGGGGCGACCCCACAGGCGCCGGCCGGTGACCTCGATCGGCGTCACCCGGATGAAGAGGCTGCGCGGACCCGGCGCCCAGACCTCCATGCCGATCACGCTGTCGGGCACCTCCTGCGGGGGCACCCGTTCGGCGGTGCCGACGACCACGACGCTCCACGCCGACCGGCTCCGCCGGTCGAGGTGATCGACCTCGACCGCGACGCGTCCGCCGGCGCACTGGCGCGCCAGTGCGGTGTAGAGCTGGGTCCGGAACCACAGCGCGCCGTCCGCGACGGCGTAGTTGACGGGGACGATGGCGACACCGTCCGGGCTCGACCAGGCGATGCGCGCGATCTCCTCGTCCTCGAGCAGGCCCCAGCAGTCGTACCCGGTGAGCACGACCGGCGGGGGCGTCGGCATCGTGGTGTTCATCTCGACCTCCTCACACCGGAGCGCTCGGTCCCTCTCGGTCCCGCTCGGTCGATCTCCGTTGCCTCCACGGTGCGGCGGGACGGCGCTCGGCGCCACGGCCCAGGGTCCCGGCCCGGGGTGACCTTGGTCAGCCCGGTGGCGGACGAGCGGCCCTGACGGCGGCGGCCCCCGGGACCGACGCTGGCGAGAGGGGTGGAGTCGCCGCCTCACCGACGTCGAGGAGGTCGCCATGAGCGTCAAGACGGGCATCCAGGAGCAGCAGCGACACGTGGTCGTCGGCGTCGACGGCAGCGCCGACAACCTCGGCGCGCTGCGGTACGCCGCAGCCGAGGCGGCGTCGCTCGGCGCGACGCTGCGGCTGGTGCACGTCGTGCCCGACCAGACGCCGATCTCGCCCCTGTTGCCGGAGGCTCCGGTGGACCTGACGCGGGTGGGCGAGGCGGTCCTGGCCAAGGCGGCCGCCCGAGTGGCCGCGCTGGCCCCGGCCGTGCCGACCGAGCGCTGCCTGCGCCACGGCACCCGGCCCGCGCAGCTGACAGCGGCCGGTGACGGTGCCGTGGCCATCGTCGTCGGCCGCGACGACCGGCCGCTGCTGGAGCGCCTGCTGCGCGGCGACACCGCCACCGGCGTCGCCGCCCGGGCGACGGTGCCCGTGATCGAGGTGCCGGCGGGCTGGCAGCCGGACGAGCGGGGCCGGATCGCGGTCGGCGTCAAGGCGGTCGGACACACCGCCGAGCTGCTCGCCGACGCGTTCGCGCTGGCCCAGCGCCGGCAGGCCGAGCTGCTGATCGTCCATGCGTGGAAGCTGCCGAGCGAGTACGACGACATCATCGAGTCGCGGGTCGACCTCGACGAGTGGCGGCGAGAGGGCACGGCCGAGCTGGAGGCGCTGGTCCGGGACTGGCGGACCGCCTACCCGGACGTACGTGTGGAGCTCCGGGTCGTGCACGACCACGCCGGGCACGCCCTGGTCGAGGCCGCACGCGAGGCCGACCTCGTGATGATCGCCCGGCGCCAGCACGGCGTGCCGGCCGCCGTCCACCTCGGTGCCACCGCCCGAGCCGTGCTGCGCACCGCGCCGTGCCCGGTGCGGGTCGTCGCGCCCGCCGACGTACCGCCGATTCCGTCGCTCGTGGTGGAGCGCCGCGGCGAGCTGGCCCGCTGACGCGGTCGGCCCCGCCCGCCCTACTCCCGCGCCCACTACTCCCGCGCCGTGTCGGCGACCGAGCGCACGATGTCGGCCCAGGTGAGCAGGCCCACCAGCAGACCTTCGACGTCGACCACGCCGATCGCGTCGACGCCGGCGTCGAGCATCTCCGACGCCGCGTCGGCCAGCGGCTGGTCGGGCCGGGTCCGGGGGCCGTCGCGCTCCACGATCGCGGACACCGCCACCCGCCGGACCGTGGTCGGCATGAACATCACCTGGGCCACGGAGTGCACGGAGACGACGCCGACGTAGCGCCCGGTCGCGTCCACGACCACGACGTGCTGGTGCCCGGCGCCGAGCGCCGACCGCATCGCGGTCACGATGCTGCAGTCCGAGCGGACGGCGAGCACCCGGCGGCTCATCACTCCGCGACCCGGTGCGGGCGTGGCGGATCCGGCCGATCCGGCCGATCGTCGCGGGGCGCGTCCGTGGTCATGGGTGCGGCACCCCCGCGACGGGGCAGCGGGCGCGACCGATCACGGGCGCGACCACGGGGCCGGGCAGGACGTCGGACGCCGGGCGCCCGTGGTGCGCGCGGTCGAGGAGCAACTGCGCGGGAGCGCGCGTGTGACCGGCGCCCCCGGAGACCGTGACGACGCCCACGCGGGTGTCGCGACCCTGCGGGTCGCGCCAGAGCTCCTCGGCCGCCGCCACGGCATGCACCATCGGCAGCGGCCGGTGCTCGCGCACCGCCTGGTCCGCGGCCCAGTCCAGGGTCCGTCGCCAGCTGTCCCAGCTGTCCCGACTGTCCCGGCGCACGACGACCACCCCGGGGTCGGGGTGCCTCGATCGGGGTGGACCGCCGCAGTGTCGTCGTCCCTCATTCACGCGGCCAGCGTGAGCAGTGCGGCGGCGCCGGCGGCACGGCCGGAAGGCCTGCGCTCGATGTGACCATGGGCCCTGCCGGCGCCCGCGGTCGGTGAGCACGGTGGTCGCATGAGTAGCTATCGGGCGCTCTGGAGCACGACGACGGTGCTGGTGTCGGCCCTGACGTTCGTCCTCGCCGGGGCGCAGCTCGGCTGGTGGGCGATGGTCGGGTCGGCCGCCATGCTCGCCGCTCTCGGCGCAGTGCTGGGTCTGTGCTGGGTCGAGGACCGGAGCAGGTGGCGGCTGGCGGGGGAGTGCGCCCTCTGGTTCGGCGTCGCCGGCGTGCTGCTCGTCGGCCTGCCGACGGCGCTCGGGGACGTCGCGCTGCTCGTCGTCCTGGCGCTCGGCGGCGCGAGCCCGCCGTTGGTGCAGTGCGGGGTCGACCTCTGGGTGGAGCACCGCCAGGCGCGCCCCCGGGACACCCGGTGGCTGGGCGACCGCGACCTGGAGCGGCGGTGGCGGCGTACGTCGGAGGAGCTGCACGACCCGCGGACGACTCCGGCACTGGCGCTCCGGCTCGTCCGTGAGCGGGAGCAGCTCCTCGACGAGATGGAACGGCGCGACCCGGGGAAGCTCGAGGTCCGGCTGGTCCGTGCCGGGTGGCGCGGCGCCGGTTCCGACACCGAGTTCGGCGTGGAGTGATGGCACGGAGGGAGTTCGGTGATGGCAGGAAACGGATCGGGTGCGGCCGCGGGCGGGGGAGCCCTCTACGCGCTGGGGATCCTTGGCGCCTGGGTCTGGTTCTGGCAGCAGGCGGACGGGTTCTGGTGGCACGTCCTGGCCGTGCTCGAGGGCTTCGTGTGGCCGGCGTTCATGGTCTACGACGCCTTCGCGGCGCTGCACTGAGAGCGACCCGAGGACAAGGGCCCGACCACTGGGCCTCCTGGGCGGACCTTGGTCCCGCCCGATCGGGGAGTCCAGCCCTGTCCCGGACCAACGGTCATGGCGTCGACTGGAACCAGGACGAAACCCACGTGCGACAACCGGGAGGAGAGATCCCATGAGCACCATCCATGGCACGCACGCCACCACCACGACCCCGCAGCTGGCTGACGCCCGGGGTCTCACCGTCGCCGCCGCGCGCGCCCTCGCCGTACTCCGGATCGCGTTCGGCCTCACCTTCCTCTGGGCGTTCTTCGACAAGCTGCTGGCGCTCGGCTACCACACCGGCTACGACGCCCTGGGCAACCTCGACCGGTTCGGCGACGCGGCCTGGATCAACGGCGGCAGCCCGACCGAGGGCTTCCTGAAGTACGGCGCCAAGGGGCCGTTCGAGGGCTTCTACCACTCCATCGCGGGCGCTTGGTGGGCCGACTGGCTCTTCATGGTCGGCCTGCTCGGCATCGGCCTGGCGCTGACCTTCGGCGTCGGGATGCGGATCGCGGGCACTGCCGGCGCGCTGCTCTACCTGATGATGTGGTCGGTCTACCTGCTGCCCGACAACAACCCGGTGCTCGACGAGCACGTCCTCGGTGCGATCAGCATGGTGGTGCTGGTGCTCGCCTACGCCGGTGACACCTGGGGAGCCGGACGGGCCTGGGCCCGGACCACGCTGGTCCGGCGCTGGCCGGCCCTGCGCTGACCCCCGAGCCGACGGCGCGTCGGCCTCCGAGCGCACCGACGCGCCGTCGTTCGCCAGGCTCCGCTCCGCCGCACCGGCGGAGCGGAGCCGTCCGCTGTCCCGAGGTGCCCGCTCAGCGGCGCGAGAACCACGCCGCGATGCCCCGGCGCGGCGCGTCCGGGTGGCCCGGGCACCACTGGTCCGCGGGCACGGCGGCCCGGACCTCGGCGACGTGGCGGCCGCAACCGCGCCAGGTCGTCCGTCCGCAGGTGCGGCATCGGGTCGGTTGGCACATGGCGTCTCCTGTTCGTGATCGAGCCCGGGCCGGGCTTTGAGATATCCCCCCGTGGGGTTATCCCCCCGGGGGGTTATGATGGCACAGGAACACCACCAAGGAGGAACCCATGAGCACCCTCGAGCAGGCCCCCGACCGCTACACGATGCGGATCCGGACCTCGTTGCCGTACGACGATGCCGTCGCCCGCGTGCGTAACGCGCTCGCCGAGCAGGGGTTCGGCGTGCTGACCGAGGTCGACGTCCGGGCCACGATGAAGGCGAAGCTGGACGTCGACGTGCCCGCCCAGGTGATCCTGGGGGCGTGCCGTCCCGAGCTGGCGCACCGCGCCCTCACCGCGGCGCCCTCGATCGCCGCCCTGCTGCCGTGCAACGTCGTCGTCCGCGACGCGGGGGACGGCACGACGGTCGTCGAGGCGATCGACCCGGACGCGATGGCCCGTCTGGAGTCCGGACCGGTCGTCGCGTCGGTGGCCGCCGAGGCCCGCACCCGGCTGCGCGACGCCCTCGACAGCCTCGACGTCCCCGACGTCCCCGACGTCCGGGAGGCGTGATGCAGCTCGATCCCGGTGAGCTCCAGGCCATCGTCAACCGCGCCAAGCGGGCGCACGGCCACCTCGGCAAGGTGATCGCGATGCTGGAGGAGGGCGCCGAGTGTGAGGACGTGCTGACCCAGCTGTCGGCGGTCCTCAAGGCGCTCGAGCGCGCCGGCTTCCAGATCGTCGCCACCGGCCTCCAACAGTGCATCGCCGCCGGCGACGGCCCCGGATCCGTCGACGTCAAGAAGATGGAGAAGCTCTTCCTCAGCCTGGCCTGACCCTGACCACACCTTTCCCGAACGACACCACCGAAGGACCCGGGCCCCGCCCGGCCGCGGGACGTCATACGGATAGTGTGTCCCCTTGCTCGCAACGTATGACGTCCCGGCGGCCGACCTCGGGCAAGATGGGGACATGGCCACGATCCACATCACCGGTGACGACCACGCCGACCAGGTCCTGACCGACGACCCGTTCGCGCTGGTGGTCGGCATGATGCTCGACCAGCAGTACCCCATGGAGCACGCCTTCCGCGGTCCCGCGAAGGTGCTCGACCGGTTCGGCAGCATCGAGCCGGCCCGGATCGCCGCGGCCGACCCGGAGGAGTTCGCGGCGCTGTGCTCGACCCCGCCGGCGATCCACCGGTTCCCGGGCTCGATGGCCGCCCGCCTCCAGGCGCTCGCCGCTCTGGTCGAGGAGAGGTACGACGGCCACGCCGAGCGGATCTGGACCGAGGCGGCCGACGGCAAGGACCTGCTCAAGCGGGTCATGGAGATGCCGGGCTTCGGCAAGCAGAAGGCGCAGATCTTCGTCGCCCTGCTGGCCAAGCAGCTCGACGTCCGCCCGGCCGGCTGGGAGGCCGCCGTCGGCGCGTACGCCGAGGAGGGCTACCGCTCGGTGGCCGACGTGGTCGACACCGACTCGCTGCAGAAGGTGCGCGACTACAAGAAGCAGAAGAAGGCGGCCGCCAAGGCCGCGACGGCGCGCTGACGTCGAGCTGACGGTGCGCTGACGTCGCGGCCGGCGCTCAGGCGTCGAGCTCGCTCTGGCGCTTCAGCAGTTCGGCCGCGTTGCGCAGCGACACGATGTCGCCGACGAGCCGGTGCATCTCCGCCCGGCACTCGTGGATGACGGGGTTGCCCGTCCGGTCCACGGAGCGGAGGTGGTCCTGCAACGCCGACGCGTGCTGGAGCGCGGTCGCCGCCGACTGATCTACGAGTTGCACAACGTCCATCTGTCATCCCCCACATCACGATCCTGGCGCTCACCCGCCAGCCGTCCGGGCCGCCTGCCCTGTCAGACGGGCCCAGGGCTCCATCAGAGCGGACCCGCCGCGGGCATGTACCGGATTGGCCGCGACGACAGGCCGATTTACCTCATGTCGGGGACGCCCGCTCGGCCGTGCGCGCGTGAACGTTTATGGTCGTTCGTTGTCGGATTCGCGGGTCTCGCGGACGGGCCGCCGTACCGCCGGTGTGGCCCCGCTCGGGGACGCCGGCGGAGCCATGGAAGGTGCGAGAGTTGCCCGCAGTCCACGTCCTCACCGTCTCCTCGGGCCTACCCCTCTCGTTGCTGGATGCGCTCCTGACGCGCACCGAGGCCGTGCTGCACCAGTACGGCGCGGCTCGGGTCTGGATCGACCCCGCCGGACCGGGGACGACCGTGCTGGCCGAGTTCCCGCTCCCGACGGGCCGATCGGCGCCGAACGCCGGCCCGGAAGCCGCGGTCATGGAGCCCAGCTCCACCTGCTGAACGGCCGGTCCGCGCTGGGTGCTCGGGCGCCCTCGTCCGCGGCGCGGCCCACCGGCAGGTGGGGGATTGCCCGAATCGCTGGGAGCGCGTGGCAGAATGGGCGGCGCGGCTCTTGACGACACCGGGATGGGCCGCGCCCTTGATCTGGTTGGACCGTCGTTTCACGAGAGGTGTTCGTGTCCTCGAACGCGCGCAAGTTGCTCCCTGCCGAGGTGCTGTCGCACCCTGCCGTCGTGGCCCTGATCGAGCGGGCAGGGCCGACCCGCACCCTCACGCCGGAGGAGGTCCGGCAGGCCAGTGAGGACGCCGCTGTCGAGCCGCGTCACCTCAAGGCCCTGCTCGGCCACCTGAGCTCGCTGGGCATCTCCGTGCACCTGCCGGTCGCCACGACCCGGGCGGTGGCCGCCACGTCGACGCGCAAGACGACGACGGCCAAGGCCGCCCCGCCGGCGAAGAAGCCCGCTCCGGCCAAGAAGGCCGCGGCCCCGGCGAAGAAGGCCGCCGCCGCGAAGAAGTCCGACGAGGGCGAGGCCAAGACCGAGGAGGTCGTGGTCGGCCCCGACGGCAAGAAGGTCCTCCCCGACATCTCCGACGAGCAGTTCGAGAAGGACGTCGCGACCGACCCCTCCATCCAGGAGGACGAGAAGGAGGCGTCGTTCGTCGTCTCCGCGGCCGACGACACCGACGAGCCCGAGCAGCAGGTCATGGTCGCGGGCGCGACCGCCGACCCGGTGAAGGACTACCTCAAGCAGATCGGCAAGGTGCCGCTGCTGAACGCCGAGATGGAGGTCGAGCTCGCCAAGCGGATCGAGGCCGGCCTGTTCGCGGAGGAGAAGCTCGCCAAGGGCGGCAAGATCGCGCCGAAGACGCTCGAGGAGCTCGAGTGGATCGCCGAGGACGGCCGCCGCGCGAAGAACCACCTGCTCGAGGCCAACCTCCGACTCGTCGTCTCGCTGGCGAAGCGCTACACCGGCCGCGGCATGCTCTTCCTCGACCTGATCCAGGAGGGCAACCTCGGCCTGATCCGTGCGGTCGAGAAGTTCGACTACACCAAGGGCTACAAGTTCTCGACGTACGCCACCTGGTGGATCCGGCAGGCGATCACCCGCGCCATGGCCGACCAGGCCCGCACCATCCGGATCCCGGTGCACATGGTCGAGGTCATCAACAAGCTGGCCCGGGTGCAGCGCCAGATGCTCCAGGACCTGGGCCGCGAGCCCACGCCGGAGGAGCTCGCCAAGGAGCTCGACATGACCCCCGAGAAGGTCATCGAGGTCCAGAAGTACGGCCGCGAGCCGATCTCGCTGCACACCCCGCTCGGTGAGGACGGCGACTCCGAGTTCGGTGACCTGATCGAGGACTCCGAGGCGATCGTCCCGGCCGACGCGGTCAGCTTCACCTTGCTCCAGGAGCAGCTGCACGCCGTCCTTGACACGCTCTCCGAGCGCGAGGCGGGCGTGGTGAGCATGCGCTTCGGCCTCACCGACGGCCAGCCGAAGACCCTCGACGAGATCGGCAAGGTCTACGGCGTGACGCGGGAGCGGATCCGCCAGATCGAGTCCAAGACGATGTCGAAGCTGCGGCACCCGTCGCGTTCCCAGGTGCTGCGCGACTACCTGGACTGATGCGACCCGCCCGGCCGCTCCGGAGGTCCGCCGTCGCGGCGGGCCTGCTGGCCGCGGCCGTGGTTCCCGGGCTGCCCGCGGCGCCGGCGGGCGCCGCGGAGGCGACGTACGACGACCCCGCCGACGCCACCGCGTCGCTGACCGACATCCGCACCGTCGCCATCAAGCACACCCCGGCGAAGCTGCGGGTGGTCGTCGGCTTCACCGACCTGCGCCGCCGCTCCGAGGGCGGGGCCGCCGGCCTGACGATCTTCATCGACACCCGCAAGGACCGTCGCGGCGCCGACTTCGGTCTCACCACGGGCCTCCAGGACGGCACCGACTACCAGCTGCTGCGGATCCGGCGCGGCCACCCCGTCGGCGCGCCGCTGACCTGCCCGCACCGGGTGCGGCTCGGGTTCGCGGGCGACCGGCTGGCGTTCGACGCCGTGCGTAGTTGCCTCGGCGAGCCCGGCCGGGTGCGGATCGGCGTGAAGATGCGCGACGACTTCGACCCCTCCCACCCGGTCCTGGACTGGCTGGGCGAGCCGCGGTCCTGGACCCGCTGGGTCCGCAGCTCCTGAGCGGCCGCACGCGAGCTGGGTCAGACGTCCGGGCAGATGCCCGGACAGGGGCGCGGCTGATGGGTACGCTCGACCCGAGCCGGCGCGCGCAGCCCGGTGGAACCGGGGGCACTCTCATGGGCGTGGTCAACAAGCTGGCGGCGGCGATCGCGGCGCTCGGTCTCGTGGGGGCCGTGGCCGCCCCGGCCCAGGCCGCGGGCCACCGGGTGCGGGCCACCGGCGAGGAGGACGCCAACCTTCGGGTCACCTTCAAGGTCGTCGTCAAGAAGGGCGAGGCCGTGAAGGTGAAGAACGTCAAGATCTCCGGCCTGGACTACCTTTGCGAGGACTGGCAGACCGCCGGGGAGGTCAGCATCAAGCTGAAGCGAACGTTCAAGGTCGACTCGGTCGGCACCGTGGCGAAGAGCAGCGTCCAGAACGGACACGACTACTTCCTCAAGATCTACTTCGACAACGACAAGGGCAGCAAGGGCCGCGGCTACTGGACCAGCGAGTTCATGAGCGGGCCACTCGGGTGCTTCACCAGCTGGGAGGACAAGCCGGTGAGCAGCTACTTCGAATTCGGGTGATCCGCGCCTCGGCCTCGGCCGAGCATGCCCGTCTCCGGCGCGGCGCCCACGAGGACGGCGAGTAGCGGCTACCCGGCGGCCACCAGCACCACCGCCCCGGCGCACAGCACCAGCCCGACCGCCTGGGTGCGGTGCACGTGCTCACGCAGCACGGTCGCCGCCAGCAGCACCGTGAACGCGGGATAGAGCGAGGCGATGACCGCGGCCACCGTGAGGTAGCCCTGCTGGGTGGCGACCTGGAAGAGGCCGGTCGCGAGCGCGCCGAGTGCGCCGCTGATCAGGCCGCCGAGCGCATACCGGTTGCGGGGCACCCAGTCCTGCCGGAGGAGCAGCGCGACCACGATGATGAGGACCCCGCCGACGAACTGGTTGACCGCCAGCGGCAGCCAGCCGGCCTGCTCCGGCACCTGCGCGAGCGCGGCGAAGAGCGCCCCGAAGCCGAGCCCGGCCAGCACCCCGTCGACGAGCCCCGACCCGGGGCCGATCGGTGGGCCGTCGGCCGGCTCGCGCGAGACCAGCCAGATCGCCGGCAGCGCGGCGACGACCCCGAGCCAGACCAGGGACCCCGGCCGCTCGCCGGTGGCGAGGCCGACCGCCACCGGCACCAGCACCGCACCGACACCCGAGACCGGCGCCACCACCCCCATCCGGCCCGACGACAGCCCTCGGTAGAGGAACGCCGTGCCGAAGCCGTTGCCCACTCCGGCCAGCGCCGCCCAGAGCAGGTCCGCGGTGGTGGGCGAGCCACCGTCGAGGAGGGCGACGGCCAGCACCAGCACGGTCCCACCGAGCTGGGCGAGCAGGGAGACCGCCCAGGGGCCGCCGCGCCTGGAGAAGAGGCCGCCGTTGAAGTCGCCGAGGCCGTAGGTGCCCGCCGCGAGCAGCGAGAGGAGGACCGTCACGTCGCGATCACCCCGCCGAGCCAGACCACGGTCGCGCCGAGGGCGGCCAGGAGCTCGATGACGATGCTGAGACCGACCGCCTTGAGCGAGTGCACGGTGGACGGCCAGGCCTCGCGGGTGCCGACCCGCGCGAGCTCGGCCAGGTAGACGCCGAGCACGAAGCCGAGGAAGAGCCCGATCACGGGCACGACGAAGAAGCCGACGACGCCGAGCAGCACCCCGACCCACTGGGTGCTGGCCGGGATCCCCGCGACCTGGAGCCGGCGACCGGGTACGACGTACTTGACCACGGCGCCGGCGGCCACCAGCAGGGTCGACGCGGCGAACACGGTCCAGGCCGTGGCACCGCCCTCGGCCCAGGCCCAGACCAGCACGCCGGCGACGACCAGCACCGATCCGGGCAGGATCGGGACCAGGATGCCGACCAGGCCGACTGCCACCAGCACGGCGGCGAGCAGGGTGGTGGCGGTCACGAGTGGCAATCTGCCACAGCCGGAGATGCACCGCGGCCCCGGACACGAGGTCCGGGGCCGCGGTGGAAGTCGGGCGTCTGGCTGATCAGCGCTCGCCGTCGGGGGCGCTGCCGGGCGTGGTGGACAGCTTGTGGGTCTCGTCGATCACGTTGACGGCGATCTCCTTGAGCTTGTCCCCGTGCTCGCGGGCGTGGTGCGCGCAGAAGAGCAGCTCACCGCCCGACTGGAGCTCCACGCGAAGGTAGGCCTGGGCTCCGCAACGGTCGCAACGGTCCGCGGCGCTCAGCGCGGCGGCGTTGGGGGCAAGTGCAGTGGTCACATCGGCCTCATTTCTCGTACTGCCTCGGTGTCTGCCACAACGTAGCGACCGGCTCCAAGATTCCCGTCCTGGTCCGACCGCCACGTGGCGGGTAACACGGTCAATCCAATCATGTTCTGTCTTCCCTCATCGGCAGCTTTTCATGCCTTGAGAGGCTGTCGGTGGGGGAATGTCACTCACGGGTCCAACCCTGCTGTCGAGTGTGACGCGCGGGGCCGACGTTCCGTTGCGGAACCGGCCGTCCGAGAGCCGATCGTGTCCACATCGTGACGTGATCCCACATGCCGCGGTCGGGTGCTGCTGGTGTGCGGTCGCTGCCTAGATGACTAATTCCAAGGTCTCGCACGCTACGCGACGCTCAGCATCCACGCTGGCTGCGTTGCCAGCGCTCGAGAGACATCCAGTCTGTCGTCGCGCCGGCGCCTGGCCAGCGCGGCGCTGAGCGCCGCTCGCTTGCACGATCCCTTGGAATTACTCATCTGGTGGTGCTCGGGGAAGTGCTGCCCACGCTAGACCCGGGGTCGGCAGGCGTGCCTGCACCGGGGCCCGGCGTGTCGCGGGTAGATTCGGGGTGTCCAGTCCGTGCCACCCGTACCCACCCAGTGCCACCCCGTAGGAGCCCCACGATCGCCGACAACACCTACAACGCAGCACACCTCCTCGTCCTCGAGGGGTTGGAGGCGGTTCGCAAGCGTCCGGGCATGTACATCGGGTCCACCGACACCCGTGGGCTGATGCACTGCCTGTGGGAGATCATCGACAACGGGGTCGACGAGGCGCTGGCCGGCGCCGCGCACCGGGTCGAGGTCACCCTGCACCCCGACGGCTCGGCCGAGGTCCACGACGACGGCCGCGGCATCCCGACCGACAAGGAGCCCAAGACCGGGCTCCCGGGCGTCGAGGTGGTGGCGACCAAGCTGCACGCGGGCGGCAAGTTCGGGGGCGGCTCGTACGTCGCGACCGGCGGCCTGCACGGCGTCGGTCTCTCCGTCGTCAACGCGCTGTCGGCGCGCATGGACATCGACGTGCAGCGGTCCCCGGCCGAGCAGGGGCTCTCCTTCCGCCACGGTGCACCCGGGGTCTTCTCGGGTGAGGGGCCTGAGGCGTCGTTCGAGCCGAAGTCGGGTCTGACCCGCAAGGGCGCGCGGGTCGCCAAGGGCAGGAGCGGCACCCGGATCCGGTTCTGGCCGGACCGGCGGATCTTCACCAAGGACGCCTCGTTCGTCTACGACGAGCTGATCGGCCGGGCCCGGCAGACGTCGTTCATCGTCCCGGGCCTCGAGCTGGTGATCCGCGACCTGCGTGGCACCGGACCGGACGGGGGCCCGCGGGAGGAGAAGTTCCGCCACGACGGGGGCATCGCGGAGTTCGCCGACTTCCTCGCGCCCGACGAGCCGGTGACCGACATCGTCCGGCTCCAGGGGTCCGACACCTTCACCGAGACCGTGCCGCTGCTCGACGACAAGGGGCACATGACCCCGCAGGACGTCGAGCGCGAGCTGCACGTCGACGTCGCGGTGCGGTGGGGGACCGGCTACGAGACCGTGCTGCGGTCGTTCGTGAACGTCATCGCCACGCCCAAGGGTGGCACCCACGTGAGCGGCTTCGAGAGCGCGGTCACCAAGACCTTCAACGACGCGATGAAGGCCGCCAAGGTGCTCAAGGTCAACGACGACGACGTCATCAAGGACGACGTGCTCGAGGGCATCACGGCCGTGGTCACCGTGCGGCTGGCCGAGCCCCAGTTCGAGGGCCAGACCAAGGAGATCCTCGGCACGCCGGCGGCGCGCACCGTCGTACGCCGGGTCGTGTCGGCGGAGCTGAAGAAGTTCCTGACGTCGACCAAGCGGGCCGAGAAGGCCCAGGCCAAGCTGGTGATGGAGAAGGTCGCGGGGGCGGCCAAGACCCGGCTCGCGGCGCGACAGCACAAGGAGACCCAGCGCCGCAAGAACGCGCTGGAGTCCTCGGCGCTGCCCTCCAAGCTCGCCGACTGCCGCGCGGCCGACAACGACCGCACCGAGCTGTTCATCGTCGAGGGCGACTCGGCGCTCGGCACCGCCAAGCTCGCGCGCAACTCGGAGTTCCAGGCGCTGCTGCCGATCCGGGGCAAGATCCTGAACGTCCAGAAGGCCTCGGTCGGCGACATGCTCAAGAACGCCGAGTGCGCCTCGATCATCCAGGTCGTCGGCGCCGGCTCGGGACGCACGTTCGAGCTCGAGGCGCGCCGCTACGGCCGGATCATCTTCATGGCCGACGCCGACTCCGACGGCGCGCACATCCGCTGCCTGCTGGCGACGCTGTTCTTCAAGTACATGCCCGACCTGATCGCCGCCGGACGCATCTACTCCGCCGTGCCCCCGCTGCACCGGATCGAGCTCGCCAACCCCAAGAAGGGGATGGACAAGTACGTCTACACCTACTCCGACGACGAGCTGCAGCGCACCCTCGCCGACCTGAAGAAGAAGAACGTGCGCTGGAAAGACCCGGTGCAGCGCTACAAGGGTCTCGGCGAGATGGACGCCGACCAGCTGGCCGAGACGACGATGGACCCGCGGCACCGCACGCTGCGACGGCTGACCGTCGACGACGCGGAGAGCGCGGCCGGGATCTTCGAGCTGCTGATGGGCTCCGAGGTCGCGCCCCGCAAGGAGTTCATCGTAGCGGCAGGGGGGCATATGACAGAGGAAGATCTGGACTACTAGCCTCAGACACGCAAGAGCCTCTCCCTACCAACTCTAGGGAGAGGCTCTTGTCTGGGTGGATCACTCAGCGTCGAGCGTGACCACCATGTTCCGTGGCTGTAGATACACAAAGACCGGCATCTTTCGATACCGGCCTCTGTGCTTCTTAGGAGAAGTCTCACGCTGCCTCGTAGATGACATAGCCCTGAACGTAGGCACCAATCAGGGATGATCCGGGCCACTCAATACTGTTGTCATGTGGCCTGAAGATGATCATTCCGCTGTGTCCGAGTGTGTAAGCATGACCTGAGGATATGTAGCCAGTTGAGTTGTTCAGAATGGTGACTTCCCCAAGGTGCTCACCCCAAATGTTCGCAATTGAATAGTAGGTGCTCGACATAGGAACCGGAACCGAGATCGCTGCTGTTGAACCTGACCCTGATGTGATGTAGATCCTGAACTGATAAGTGATGGTGTTTCCAACTCTCATCCAGCGAGATCGTTGAACTGATCCGGTCATGTTGACGATTGATGGCGTGTAGTTCTGCCATACGCCTGGTGCCACACCTACACCCTGGAATGGTGGTGACTCTGTGCTGACTGGTGTGGCCACTGAGCCGGTATCAGCAAAGGTGTACGTCACTAACCATCTGAACTTCTTATCCTTGTCGGCACTGATGGTGTGCTTGATACCTGTGATCTGATGATTTCCTTCTACTGACTGACCATCAGGTAGAGCAAAGGAGACATAGACGTTTGAGTACAGGTCATTGGCAAGTACTGTGTATAGGTGCTCTTCCTTGGTTACCGCCCATGTCAGAGATCTGATTCGCACCTTTGGTTGGGCGTTGGCTGCCAGGATGGAGTTGGCATAGGAAGAGATGTAGGAATTGTTCTCGTTCAGTGGAAGACCACAGATCTTGAACTCCTTTGTTCTCACACCCCACTTCTTTTGTGAGGCTACATCTGCATAGCCTGATCCGTCAGAAGGCCAGTTGACCTCTGTGGTGCGTGCGGCTCCTACGTCGTATCTCAACCACTTGATGACAACGTTGTTGATGCAGTCTGCTGCGTCCCAATCGATCTTTAGTCCGTCTGCCTGTGGTGCGATGTTATGCACTGGGTCAGCCTCAATCTCTGGGCTGCTGTCGTAGAAGGCAGTTAGAACAGGTGGATTCCAACCCGTGTGTGCCTGTAGGACGTTGTTTCTGTCGATCCATACCTTGGCTAAGTTGGTGTCTCTGGTGACGATGATCTGATCTGTCATTTTGGCATTTTCGTTGTATGCGACTACTGACGCACTTGTCACTTGATTACCGGACCCGTTGATGTTCCATGGCACTCCTTTTCCTTCAAGGGTGTATGCCAGGTCAGCAATGTTGGCAACTACGGAGTTCTCTCCCTGCTCTGCCAACACTGAATAGTTGTTGGTGGTAGGAATGGTGATCTTGACACCCTTGTCCTTCTTCAGAGGGTCATAGTCAACCGTTGGGCTTCCGATGCGTCCCTCATAGAGCGTGTAGAACTCTGCTGCCTTCAGACCACTTTCAGTGAATGAGTTCCTGACACGGATACGCACACGCTTGTTTGGTCTGATTAGGGCATCAGCATCAGCGGGGGATAGGGCTGCGTCATACAGCGTGAATCCACCTAAGCCCGGTGAGAACTCAGCAGTGTCGATCTCTAGGTGTGATGATGACCCGAGAATATTGCGGAACTCGGCAGGCTCAACAAATGCAAAGTCTGTGCTTGATTCTGTTGAAGCGCTTGCATGGGGTGTACCTGACCACCCGTAGACCTTCTGCGCCGTTGATGACTTGGAACCATCGAAATAGGTACTTGGCGTGGTTCCCTCTTCTAGCATCATGGCGTCTGCGTAGTACGTTGCAGCGCTTGTAACAGCAGCCGTGTAGTACATGACCCACACGCTTGTGGCATTTGATGGTGCTGTTGCTGTGGCAGAGAATCGTGTCCAAGTTGAATTGGTGTTGATATTGACGATCTTCGTACTAATTTGGGTGTTGGTCGATGTGAACCAACGTAGGTACAACTGACCCGCGCTAGCGCCTGTGCTCTGTCTTAGGTAGGTGCTGAATGTGTAGTCCTTACCTCCACTGATAGGGACTTGGGTATAGAAACCTACGTTTCCCCAACTACCGGCCATTGATAGGCAGTAGGTCCCTGAGTAGGCACCTACTGCCAGTCCTAGGGGTGCACCCATCGTGATCCATGTCGCTGTATCCAATTCAACCGATGGGTTAGGAATCAGGTTGGTTTTGACCGTGCTGATTGCACCTGATGTGTTGGCCCATGTGACCATCACGTTTTTCAGATCAACGAAACAGTTTGCGTTGGGTGTTAGGGGAGTGTCAGTCGGACCAGCCATCCTGTAAATGTCTGCTCGGAGTCTGACATATGCGGTACCTGCTGGTGCTAAGGCGGGTGGTAGTAAGTACTGTCCGCTACCGGTCGTGAATCCGTTAGTCTGAGTCCCACTACTGATAAGTGTCTTACTAGAGTTGTAGAACACTGGACGTAGTTTGATTCTGTGACCAGCAGTGATGTTGGTAATGTCAACTCGTGCGGCCACATATTTACCTGCGTCTACTGCCATCAACTCTGTTGTGAAGTACCCGGCGATTGCTGACGGAGCATGTTTGTATGAGATTGTTGGCAGACCTGCACTGGTGCCGGTGTACATGAACGAGCCGGGTACAGGTGACTCCCATGCCCATGTACCAAGTTCTCCACTTGGGTTCTGAACTAGGTTAGGTAGTCCTTCCTGATCATCCTCCACTTCAAATCTCAAATGTTCTCTAATGTCTTCGATCTTCATTTACTTTGCGCCTGTTGCGTAGTAGGCGTCTAGAGCCTCCTTAATTTCCTTACCGGCCTGTGCTGGGTTTGCTCCCACTGGCACGGTTACGTTGATTGTGATGGTGGTTGTTCCACCTGATCCATTAGTTGCGAATGCTGCTGTTTGGAACTCAGGCTTGAAACTTCCGGTCATGGCATCGCTGACCCTGGCCATGGCCTTGACTACACCGCGTGTGTCTTCTAGACCGATCTGTAGTCCCTGTGTGGTGTGCTTACCGATTGCCTTAAACACTCGTGATGGTGACGCAATACCAAGTTCATCCTTGATTTCCTTGATCATGGACTTGGCTACATTCTTAGCCCACTTTCTGACCTTGGCATTGTTTGAGTTCAGACCCTTGATGAATCCGTTGCTGGCCTGCGCTCCTGCCAGTTGCATGCCACGTGCGCCAGTTAGAGCGAGTTCTGCGGCATGTTCAGCGATGCGCTGGCTTAGTAGGGCTGCCTCTGCGTCTACGGCTCCCAACTGGCTTGATAGACCGTTTACATAGCCCTCCATGTTGGCGATACCCGCCGCATAGAGATTGTTGGCACCTGTGGTACCTAGGGCGTCGGCTTCATTAGTCAGGATGGAGTTGAGATTGTTCATCTCCGTGATTGCCTCTGAGCCACCTGATGCAAGTGCCTCGGCGTAGGCCAATCCGCCTTCTACACCGGCTGACAGAAGTTCCTTGTACAAGTCATCGTTTAGACCCTGCTCGCGCAATGAAGCCATGACAGCGGCAAATCTGCGCACCATGTCGATGCGTCCACGCAACTGCTGAATCATTGCGTCTGAGGTAAATGCAGAGTTCAGACTGGTGATTGAGCCATAGTCAAGTACTGAGTTCTTGATGGATGCCGCATAGTCGCTAGAGGTTTGTTTTAGTTCCTCTAGTGCCTTCTTTGCGTCGTCCAACTTGCTGGTCAACTCATCACGACGAACAAGAACCTTCTCTAGAGCCTTGGACTCAGACCTAAGGGAACTGACAGCCTTCTTCTCAGCAGTCTTGTAAGAGCGCTCTAGAGACTTGCGTGCCTTCTCCTGGCGCTTCTTCTGCGCTGCTG